>JAIOOS010000008.1 GCA_021414305.1 Burkholderiales bacterium
GTCCTGGCGCAGGTCGGTCACGTAGTAGTACTGCGCCACGTCGGCGAGCGAGTTGACGCTTCGCGCGCCGCTGAGCGCGGTGGTCACGTCGCACGGCCACGCCGAGCAGCTCGGGAAGGCGGTCGCGTCGGCCGCGGTCCATGCCGGCGGCTGCGGGTTGGGCGAGGGCAGCGCCGGCGGCGTCACGTTGGGCGCGTAGCAGACGCCGTCGAGGTCGGCCAGCGGGGTGACGGTGGTGACCGTGGGCAAGGCGCCCGAGGGCACGCCGCCGCTGTAGAAGGTGGTGTCCTCGGTGGTGGTGGTCGTGAACTGGATCTTGCTGCCCGTAGCCGGCTCGCACAGGGTGCGGGTGAAGTTGTTGCCGGCGTTGGCGGTGGCAGCGACGCACACGGTCTCGAGCGTGGGGCCGGTGGTGATGGTGTTGCAGGTGGTCGAAGTCCAGCCGTTGCCGGAGGTCGGCACGACCGGCGTGCACGAGGCGATCGGCGTCGGCCCGGTGTTCACCGTGTTGCAGGTGACGGTGGTGTAGCCGTTGCCGGCCGTCGGACCCGACGCCGTGCAGCTTGCCGTGCCGACCGGGCCGACATTGACGACCGGACAGGTCGTGGTCGTGTAGCCGTTGCCCGCGGTCGGCGCGACCGGCGTGCAGGAGGCCACCGGCACGTTCGTCGTGTTGTTCGGCGTGCAGGTCGTCGTCACCCAGTTGTTGCCGGCGCCGCCGGTGGAAGCCGAGCAGCTGGCGACGGGCACGTTCGTGGTGGTGACGGGGGTGCAGGTGATGGTCGTCCAGCCGTTGCCGGCGGCCGCGGTCTGCGGGGTGCAGCTGGCCACCGGCTGGGAGGTGACGCCCGCGGTGCTGCAGGTGATCGTCTTCCAGCTGTTGCCGGCGTTGGCGGTCTGCGGCGTGCAGGAAGAGACCGCCACGTTGGTGGTGGTCGTGGGCGTGCAGATCGTCGCCGTGTAGCTGTTGCCGGCATTGGCCGCGGACGGAGTGCAGGCGGAGACGAACACCGGGCCGGTCGTGACCGGCGTCGGACAGGTGAAGGTCGTGTAGGCGTTGCCGGCCACGGGGGCGGCCGGCGCGCAGTTGGCCACCGGCACGTTGGTCGTGACGACCGGCGCCGGGCAGGTCGTCGTCGTCCAGGTGTTGCCCGCACTGGCTGCGGCCGCCGTACACGTGGCCACCGGCGTGTTCGTCGTCACCAGCGGCGCGGGACACGTGGTCGTCGTCCAGCCGTTGCCCGAGCTCGCCGCCGACGCCGTGCACGAAGCCACCGGCACGTTCAGGTTGTTGTTCGGCGTGCAGGTCGTGGAGGTCCACGAGTTGCCGACAAGAGCGGCACTACCGGTACAGGAAGAAACTCCGACCGGGCCCGTCGTGATCGGCGCCGGGCACGTGGTCGTGGTCCAGCTGTTGCCCACGGCTGCGGCTGCCGCGGTGCAGGTCGCGACCGGAACGTTGGTCGTCACGACCGGGGCCGGGCAGGTGATCGTGGTGTAGGCGTTGCCGACGACCGGCGAGGCGGCAGTACAAGTCGCCACCGGCACGTTGGTGGTCACGTTCGGCGCCGGGCAGGTGATCGTCAGCCAGTTGTTGCCGGCATTGCCGGTCTGCGGCGTGCAGGTCAGCACCGGGGTCGCGCTGCCGACGACGACGTTGCACTCCGTGGTCGTCCAGCCGTTGCCGAGGGTCGGGCCGCTGGGCACGCAGGTGCCGGAAGGAACGCTGATGCTCTGGATCGTGCAGACCGTCGTCTGGTAGGAGTTGCCGGCGTTGCCGGCCGCGGGCGTGCAGGTCTGCACCCGGGTCGGGCCGCTGACGATCGTCGCCGCCGGGCAGGTCGTCGTGGTGTAGAAGTTGGCCGCGGTCGGCCCGGAGGCGGTGCAGGTCGAGACCGCCACGTTGCTCGTGGTGACCGGGTTGCAGGTCGTCGTCGTCCAGCTGTTGCCGGACGACGCGCTCGATCCCGCGCAGCTCGCGACGCCGGTCGGACCGGTCGTGAGCGGCGCCGGGCAGGTGGTCGTCGTCCAGCTGTTGCCCGAGCTCGGACCCGAGGGCGAGCACGAGGACACCGGCGTGTTCGAGACGACCAGGGTCGGGCACGTCGTCGCCGTCCAGCTGTTTCCCGAGCTGGCAGCGATCGGCGTGCAGCTCGAGATCGCCGTCGGGCCGGTCGTGACCGGCGCCGGGCAGGTGGTCGCGGTCCAGTTGTTGCCGGAGCTCGCGATCGAGGCCGTGCAGCTCAGCACCGCCACGTTGGTGGTGTTGTTGGGCGTGCAGGTCGTCGACGTCCAGGCGTTGAGGGACGTGGCCGCCGCGCCGACGCAGTTCTGCACGCCGACCGGGCCGGTGGTGATCGCCGCCGGGCAGGTGGTCGTGGTGTAGCCGTTGCCCGAGGTCGGCCCGCTCGGGGTGCAGCTCAGCACCGCGACGTTGGTCGTGTTGTTCGTGCCGCAGGTCGTCTGCGTCCAGCTGTTGCCGGACGAGGCAGCCACCGGCGTGCACGAGGACACCCCGGTCGGACCGGTCGTGGCCGGTGCCGGGCAGGTCGTGGTCGTCCAGGCGTTGCCCGAAGTCCCCGCCGAAGGCGTGCACGAAGCCACGCCGACGTTGGTGGTGTTGTTGGTCGAGCAGGTCGTGGTGACCCAGGCATTGCCCGCCGTGCCGGACGCGGCCGAGCAGGTCGCCGTCGGCACGTTCGTCGTAGTGACGGGCGTGCAGGTGACCGTGGCCCAGTTGTTGCCCGAAGACGGAGCGGCCGGCGTGCAGCTCGCGACCGGCACGTTGGTCGTCGTGACCGGGGCGCAGGTGGTCGAGGTCCAGCTGTTGCCGGAGTTCGCGGCCGTGGGGGTGCAGCTCGACACGGGCGTCGGCCCGGTCGTCGGGAAGGTGCAGCTGGTCTGCGTCCAGGCGTTGCCCGAGCTGGCCGCCGTGGGCGTGCAGCTCGCCGTCGCCGTCGGCCCGGTCGTGAGGCTGGAGCAGGTCGTGGCGGTGTAGTTCGTGCCCGCGGTGGCAGGCGCGGGGTTGCAGACGTCGACCGGCACGCCGGAGGTGGTCACCGTGTTGCAAGTGGTCGTGGTGTAGCTGTTGCCGGCGTTGGCGACCGCCGAGGTGCAGGAGAGCACCGGTGTCGGGCCGGTGCCGGTCGCCGCGCAGGTCGTGACGACGTAGTTGTTGGCGATGCTGGCCGAGGCCGGCGTGCAGCTCGCGACCAGGCTCGGGCCGGTGGTCACCGTCTCGCAATGGAAGCCGCCGCCGGGAGTGCAGGTGCCGGTGGCGACCGGGTTGCAGGTCTCGCCCGAGTCGGCGCAGACGCTCGTCTGCGATGTGCTCTTCCTGACCTGGGCAGTGGTGACCGTCGTCTGCGCGGTGCTCTGCAGCTCCTGGAAGGTGCTCGTCAGCGTCTGCTGGGTGGAGCGAACGGTCTGAGCGGTGCTTTGCAGGACCTGCGACGTGCTGGTCAGGTTCTGCGTCGTGCTCTGCCGGTTCTGCGACGTGCTCTGGGTCGTCTGCGTCGTGCTCTGCCGGTTCTGGTTGGTGCTCTGCAGCGTCTGCGTCGTGCTCTGCCGGTTCTGGTTGGTCGCGATCCGTGTCTGCGAGGTGCTCTTCACCGTCTGCGAGGTGCTGCGCGTCATCTGCGACGTGCTCTGGCGATTGATCTGGACGGTCTGCTCGTTCCACCAGCGGTAGTCGACGGTCTGCGACGTGGCCTGCAGGTTCTGCGTCGTGCTCTGCAGGTTCTGGTTGGTGCTGCGCAGGTTCTGGTTCGTGCTCTGCAGGGTCTGCGTCGTGCTCTGCAGGTTGCGGGTCGTGCTCTGCAGGTTCTGGTTGGTGCTCTGCAGGTTCTGCACCGTGCTCTGCGACATCTGCGCGGTGCTCTGCAGGTTCTGCACGCTGGTCATCAGCACCTGCGAGGTGCTCGATCTCGGTCTTCGTGAAATACACGCCGCAAGGCGAATAGGTATAGGAGTTCGACTTGGTGGTGCGAACGCGCTTGCCGTCGGGCACGCCGTCCCAGATCGGCCGCGGGGTGCCGTTGACGTTGATGATGCCCGCGTCGGTGTTGGTCGTCGTCGCGTCCAGGTTGCCGTCCTGCTGGCCGACCTTGGTCACGCCGTCGATCTTCACCGGCCCGGCGCCGACGGTCTCGGCGTTGTCGTTCCAGTAGCCGTCCGTCGTCATGATCGTGAAGTTCTGCTGGCACGAGTACTGGACAGGGTCCTCGGGCATGCCGGTATTGATGCCGTCGGTCTTGCCGGCGTAGTGCCGGCCGACACGGGCCAGGCCTTCGCGCGCCGGCGACGTGCCGCCGGTCTTCTGCGCGAACAGCTTGCTGAACCAGGCGTTGCGCTGGGTCGAATCGAAGTCGGCGATGCGCAGGTACTTGTCGGGATTGATCGGCGCGTTGAGCGAGTCGGCCGCGAGCGGCACGTTGTTCGGATACTTCGGGTTGACCGTGATCAGGCCGACCCGGAAGCTGTCGGTGAGCGGCGTGAAGGCCAGGCTCGCCGCGCTCTTGATCATGGCGATGCGGGTGCGGTAGTAGGCGTACCAGATCGCGAAGTTGGCCTGCTGCGCCGCGGAGGCGAGCGACACGTCGACGCGGGTCCAGGTGCCGCCGTCGGAGGCCGGCTGGGTCGAGCCGACATCGAGGTCGGCGCACGCCGAGGACGAGTACGAGGCGATGGCCGGGCCGGTGTGCGCGTAGTAGTAAGCAGGCGTCAGCGGATAGGTCCAGCCGCCGTGGCGCAGCGTCGTGTTGTCGTAGGGCGTGAAGCTCGTCGCCAGGTTCACCGTCACCACCGACAGCGTGTCGTAGGCGTCGTAAGGAGCCGAGTTGAACGACGGCGTGGGGAAGAACGAGCCGTCAGCGCGCTTCGGCAGCGAATAGGCGGTGGCGGGGTTGTAGTAGAGGACGTTGCACTGCGCGCTCTTGTAGCCGATGCGGGCGGCGACGTCGGTGGTGGAGATCGGGCCGAGCAGCGTCTCGACCTCGTCGGGCATGTGGCTGAAGCTCATCGAGTCCGACGTGTCCATCAGCAGCATGATGTTCGGCTTCACCTGGGCCGAACTGGTGCTGGTGATGGGCGTGCTGGAGATGTCGGTCTGGGCGGCGTGCAGCGGGGAGACCGCGAAGGCCAGTGCAGCGACGCTGCAGCCGAGAAGTCGGCCGACTGCGGTTCGCGATGTCTTGTCCGTGTTCATGACGCTGCTTTCGGGAAATCGGTCTGGCGAACCATCAGCTGGGAGTGACGAGAGATTCGGCAGCGGACCACCGGCAGGGGCAACGTGGGCAAGGTTGTTGTGGCCGCGAGTCTAGGAAGGCGACGCGCATCGCAGAGGCCGGCCCGACGAACGGGCCGCAGAGACCGTCGAATGGCAGCGGCTCGGCGAAGATCGGCATCAATTCACGAATGGCGGGTGCGCGATTCGCGTACCAGCGGTTACGAGTCGTTGCGCCGCTGCGGTCAGGCGGCTTGCGCCACGCCCAGCCAGCCCGGGCTCGGACCGGTCAGCAGCTCGTCGACCTTGAGCGAATACTTGCCGTTCGAGGTGCCGTAGTGGCAGTCGAACAGCGGCACCCCCGAAACCTTGGCCTGGATCACCTGCTTCAGGTCGAGCTCGATGAAGTCCCCGGCCTTGAACGACAGCAGCTGCTCGACGGTGGCCGGCGCATGCGCCAGCTCGGCGACCAGCTCCACGATCGCCGGCTGGATCTGCTGGCGCAACAGGTTCACCCAGCGGCGGTCGACCTCGACCGAGTCGCCCTGCATCGTCGAGTACAGCACGTCGCGGATCGGCTCCAGCGTCGAGTACGGAATGCAGAAGTGGATCACTCCCGTGCTCTCGCCGATCTCGAGCGTGAACGAAGTGACGACGACGATCTCGTTCGGCGTGGCGATGTTGGCGAACTGCGGCAGCATCTCCGAGCGCTGGAAGTCGAGCTCGAGGGGATAGATCCCCTGCCAGGCCTTCTTGTACTCGGCGGCGATGACCGATACCAGGCGCTCGATGACGCGTTGCTCCGTCGCCGAGAAGTCGCGCCCCTCGATGCGGGTGCGGTACTTGCCCGAACCGCCGAACAGCGCGTCGATGACCGAGAACACCAGCGAGGGCTCGCAGATGATGAGGCTCGAGCCGCGCAGCGGGCGCACGCTCATGACGTTGAAATTGGTCGGGACGACGATCTCGCGCAGGAAGTCGCTGTACTTCTGCACCCGAACGCCCTCGATCAGGACTTCCGCGCTGCGCCGGGTCATGTTGAACAGACCGACCCGGATGTTGCGTGCGAAGCGCTCGTTGATGATCTCCATGGTCGGCATGCGCCCACGGACGATCCGCTCCTGGCTGGCGAGGTCGTAGTCGCGCACGCCGCCGGACCCCGGCTTCGGCTCTTCCAGGGTCTGGCTTTCGCCGGTGATGCCCTGGAGGAGCGCGTCGACTTCACTTTGAGAAAGGATTTGCTCGGCCATGCGCGCAGTTTCGGCCGCCACCGTCGCCGCCAATCCGCGGATTAGGCGCGGAATTGCAGGCGAGTTCGGCGCCCGCTCCGGCATCGGGCATGCCTCCGCCGCCCGGCATCAAGTTTCCCGTGGCGGTGCCGACAAGTAGGGAGCACAACAAGCCGAATTCCCAGGGGACACCGATGAGCACTGCCAGCGACCTCAAGTTTCTTGTGGTCGACGACTTCTCGACCATGCGCCGGATCGTGCGCGGCCTGCTCAAGGAAATGGGTTGCAACAATGTCGAGGAGGCCGAGGACGGGACCGCCGCCCTGGCCCGGCTGCGCAGCCAGCCCTTCGACTTCGTCGTCTCCGACATCAACATGCCGAACATGAACGGCTTCGATCTCCTCAAGGCGATCAAGGCCGACGCGACGCTGAAGCACCTGCCGGTGCTCATGGTCACGGCCGAAGCCCGCAAGGAGGACATCGTCCTGGCCGTCAAGAGTGGCGCTGCCGGCTACATCGTCAAGCCTTTCACCAAGGCCACCCTCGAAGAGAAGGTGCAGAAGATCCTGCAGAAGCTCGCGGCCACGGCATGAACGCCGCCGAGAGCCGAACGACCAGGCCAAGCTCGAGCACACCCGGATCGCCGCGGCCACCCGGCAGATCGCCGACTCGATCGTCGCCGACCCCGTCCGCGCCGTGGCGAGCGGGTCCGTGATGAACTTCGTCTCCGAGGTGGAGGCGGCCAGCGGGCGAATCGACGCCCACCTGACCGACATCATGCTGGCCCAGGACTTCCATGACCCGACCGGCCAGGTCGTCTCCAAGGTGGTCACGCTCGCCAGCGAACTCGAGGCCAGCCTGGTCAAGCTGCTCCTGCAGGCCGCGCCCGCCGAACAGACCAGCAAGCTCGAAAGCGGCCCGCTGCAGGGCCCGAACATCGCTACCGACGCGCGCGACGGCATCGTCGTCGACCAGGGCGAAGTCGACGACCTGCTCGAGAGCCTCGGCTTCTAGGCCGGAGCCATGCTCAGGAAGGTCACGGTCGACCAGCTCGCGCTGGGCATGCACCTTCATGCCTTGTGCGGCTCGTGGCTGAGCCATCCGTTCTGGCGCACGAAGTTCCTCCTCCGCGATCCGGCCGACCTGGCGAAGATCCGTGCCAGCGGCGTCGTCGAATGCTGGATCGATACCGACAAGGGGAACGACGTGCGCCCGGCGTCGGTCCTTCCCGAGCCGCCGACCGCCGCCGCCCCGGCCCTCGCAGCGCCCCCCGCCCCGTCCGACACGCCCGCCCGGCCCGCCGTCGCGCGTGTGTCGATCGACGAGGAGGCGGCCCGCGCGGGCGCCCTGTGCCGACAGTCCAAGCAGCAGGTCGAGGCCCTGTTCGGCGACGCCCGCATGGGGCGCGCCCTGGACGCCGAGCAATGCCTGCCGCTGGTCGACGAGATCGCATCGTCGGTGGAGCGCAACCCGGGCGCGCTGATCAGCCTGGCGCGACTGAAGACCCACGACAACTACTCCTACATGCACTCGGTGGCGGTGTGCGCGCTGATGGTCTCGCTGAGCCGCCAGCTCGGCCACGACGAGGCGGCCATCCGCGCCGCCGGCCTCGCCGGGCTGCTGCACGACATCGGCAAGGCGGTGATGCCGCTCGACCTGCTCAACAAGCCCGGCTCCCTGACCGGCTCCGAGTACGCGGTCATCAAGACCCATCCCGAGCGCGGCGCGGAGCTCCTGGTCGAAGGTCGGGGCGCGACGCCGATCGCGATCGATGTCTGCCTGCACCACCACGAGCGACCCGACGGGACCGGCTATCCGCACGGGCTCGGCGCCGCCGCGCTGAGCCTGCACGCCCGGATGGGCGCGGTCTGCGATGTCTACGACGCGATCACCTCCGACCGCCCGTACAAAGCCGGCTGGGATCCTTCGGAATCGATCGCGAGGATGTCCGACTGGACCGCCAGGGGCCAGTTCGATCCCGCGGTGTTCGGCGCCTTCATCGAGTGCGTTGGCATCTACCCGATCGGCTCGCTGGTACGCCTGCAATCGGGGCGCCTCGCCGTGGTGGTGGAGCAGACCGCGGGCTCGGCGATGACGCCGCGGGTCCGGGTCTTCTTCTCCACGCGATCGCGGATGCCGGTGCCGCTCGAGCTGCTCGACCTCAGCCAGCCGCGATGCAACGACCGCATCCTCAAGAGCGAGTCGAACGAAGAGTGGTCGTTCCCGCATCTCGCCGAGCTCGCGGGCGGTCCGCCCGCGACGCCCGCCCTTCGGGCAACGACGCGCCGCACACCGGTCGCATCCCGCTCGCCCCCGGCCTGACTTCCAAAGCATGAATGCCGCCCTTGTCTCCCGCTCCCCCGACGAGGGCGCGTCCGCCCCGGAACGCCGAACCGAATTCAGCTACGGCAGCGCGGACTTCGAGCGCGTTCGCACGCTGATCTACCGCAAGGCGGGCATCAGCCTGCACGCCCGAAAGCAGGCCATGGTCTACAGCCGGCTGTCGCGGCGCCTGCGCGACCTCGGGCACGGCTCGTTCGCGCAGGCGGGCTGAGCCCCGGTCGGACCCAAGCTCGAGGTCGACCGCGGAGGCAGCCAGGCTCGCGAACGCAAGCCCGCAGCGCGCCTCAGACCTGCATGCCCATGATGTCGGAATAGGCCTGGACCAGGCGATTCCGGACCTGCAGGGTCGCCTGGAACCCGATCTGCGCCTTCTGCATGGCGACCATGGTCTGCTCGAGGCTGACGGTCGGGTTGTCGAGCTGGACCTCGCGCTGCATCGCGGTGGCGTCGGTCTGGGCCTTGCTCACGGCCTCGAGCGCCTTGCCGAGCGACTGCTGGAAGCCCGTGCCCTCGACGGCCTTGCCGCTCTTGATCGGCTGGCCGGACGTCGTGAGCCCGGCCCGGGCCACGGCCTGGGCGAAGTCGAAAGGCTTGAGGGTGACGTTCATCGAGATCTCCATGGCGACGGCCTGCGTGCCATGGCGGCAATCGTAGTCAACGCCGGTCCGGAGGGCGGCGCGAACTGATGCGCCTTTTCCGGGCTGTTCGGGGCTTGGCGCAGGCGCCGGCTTCGAATAATCACTGTCATTCGGCAGGACTACGCCGACAGGATTCGAGATCTCCATGGACAACGCTGTCGCCCTCACTTCCCCGCAGCAGGTAGTCATCCCGGCGAATTTCGCCGGGCGCCTCGCCGCGATGCCGGCGCGCGCCAAGCTCACCGCCGGCATCGGCCTGGCGGCGCTGATCGGCATCGGCGTGGCCCTGACGATGAGCGCCGGCCAGAACGACTACAAGGTCCTCTACGCCAACCTGTCCGACAAGGACGGCGGCGCCGTCATCGCCCAGCTCTCGACGATGAACGTGCCATACAAGGTACAGCAGGGCAGCGGCGCGATCATGGTGCCGGCCGCGCAGGTGCCCGACCTGCGCCTGAAGATGGCCACCGCCGGCCTGCCCAAGGGATCGGTCTCCGGCTTCGAGCTGATGGACAGCGCCCGCTTCGGCCAGACGCAGTTCCAGGAACGCCTCACCTTCCAGCGCGGCCTCGAAGGCGAGCTCACCCGCTCGATCGGCTCGCTCGCGGCGGTGCAGGGCGCGCGCGTGCACCTGGCGCTGCCGAACCAGAACGGGTTCTTCCGCGAGCAGCAGAAGCCCAGTGCCTCGGTGCTGCTCACCCTGCATCCGGGCCGAACGCTCGATCGGGCCCAGCTCGCCGGCATCGTCCACCTCGTGTCCTCGAGCGTTCCCGAGCTCGACCCGAAGGCGGTGAGCGTGCTCGACCAGACCGGGACGCTGCTGACCGGCAGGACCGACGCTTCCCAGGGCGCCGGCCTCGACGCCACCCAGCTCCAGTATGTGAACCAGGTCGAGAGCGGCTATGCCAAGCGCATCTACGAGCTACTCGAGCCGATCGTCGGTCACGACAACCTGCGCGCCACGGTTGCGGCCGAGGTGGACTTCTCGCAAAGCGAAGCGACGTCCGAGGAGTTCAAGCCGAACCAGGGCGCGGAGGCGAGCGTCGCCATCCGCAGCCAGCAGACCACCGAGCAGGGCGGCGCCGCCGGCGGCGCGCTGCCGAGCGGGGTTCCCGGCGCGGCCTCGAACCAGCCGCCGGTGGCCGCGACCGCGCCGCTCACCGGCGCCTCGCAGCCGCTGCACACGGCGGCGCCCGGCGGCACCACCGGCATCGGCGGCCGGCGCGACGCGGTCACCAACTACGAGGTCGACAAGACGGTGCGCGTCACGCGCAACGCCAGCGGCGCGGTCAAGCGGGTCAACGCCGCCGTCGTCGTCAACAACGGCCAGACGGTCGACGCCAAGGGCAAGAAGACGGCCGTGCCGCTCACCACCGAAGAGATCGAAAAGCTCACCGCGCTGGTCAAGGAAAGCATCGGCTTCAAGCAGGAGCGCGGCGACTCGGTCAAGGTGATCAACGCGCCCTTCAAGATCGAGACCGGCGCCGCGCCGACCGAAACCCCGTGGTGGCGCGCTCCCGACACGCTCGACATGGTGCGCGTCGCCGCCGTGCCGGCGGCCCTGGCGATCGTCGCCCTGCTCGTCTTCTTCGGCCTGGTCAAGCCCGGCGTGCGTGCCCTGCTGAGCCCGGCACTGCCCGAGCCGCCCGGCTCGCGGCTCAACGCCATCGCCGACGACTCCGCCTCGCTGCCGGCGCTGCCCGCCCCGGCCGCGGTGCGCACCGGCGAGCACATCGAGAGCGCGCGCCAGATGGCGCGGGCGAACCCGGCCGCCGTGGCCGGGATCCTGCGCGGCTGGGTCGACGGCGGGCCCGCCGCGCCGGCGCGCTGAAGGGGACCGGCATGGACGAAACCGGACTCGAGAACTCCGCCATCCTTCTGATGTCGCTCGGCGAGGAGGACGCAGCCGAGGTGCTCAAGCACATGACGCCCAAGGAGGTGCAGAGCGTCGGCGAGGCGATCGCGCGAATGAAGTCGATTCCGCGCGAGCGGGTCGAGAACGTCATGGAGATGTTCAACACGATGTCCGGCGACAACGTCACGCCGGTCGGAGACACCGACGAGTACGTCCGTACGGTGCTGCGCAAGGCACTCGGCGACGACAAGGCCAACCTCCTTCTCGACCGGATCCTGCAGAGCTCCGACGTCGCCGGCATCGAGGGCCTGAAGTGGATGGACGCGAGCACCGTGGCCGACCTGATGCGCAACGAGTCGCCGCAGATCGTCGCCGCGATCCTGGTTCACCTCGAGTTCGACCAGGCGTCCTCGGTGCTCAAGCTGCTCTCGGAACGGCATCGCAACGAGATCATGGTGCGGATCGCGACCCTCGACGGCATCCAGCCTTCGGCGCTGAAGGACCTGAACGAGATCATGAGCACGCTGCTCGCCGACACCGACCGGGTGCGCAAGTCGACGCTCGGCGGCGTCAAGGCCGCGGCCGAGATGCTGAACCTCATGGGTGCCGGCGTGGAGACGTCGATCCTCGATTTCATCCGCGAGGCGGACAACGATCTGGCCCAGCAGATCATGGACAACATGTTCACCTTCGACGATCTGGCGAAGATCGACGACAAGGGAATCCAGGCCCTGCTCAAGGAAGTGCAGACCGAGTCGCTCGTCATCTCGCTCAAGGGCGCGCCGGTCGAGCTGCGCGACAAGGTGTTGCGCAACATGTCGACCCGGGCCAGCGAGACCCTGCGCGAAGAGCTCGAATCGCGCGGGCCGGTCCGCGTCTCCGAGGTCGAGGCCGAGCAGAAGGAAATGCTGAAGACGGTGCGCCGTCTGATCGACGAGGGAACGATCGTGATGGGCGGCGGCGGCGACGATGCGTTCGTCTAGCCGGCCCCGCAACGTACCGCCGCCGCCGCCCGGTCCGGGCGGCGTCGCCGCGAAGGCGGCCATGTACGCACGCTTCATCCCCCGCGAGGAGCTGAGCTCGTTCGCCGCCTGGGCGCCGGGCGACCTCTCGGGCGCCACCCCGGCGACGACCCCCGCGTCGGCGGCCGAGGAAATGCCGGTCGATCAGGCCGAGCAGCACGCCGAACAGGTGCGGGCGGCGCGCCAGTCGGGCTACCAGGACGGGTACCGGGACGGCCTGGTCGCGCTCGAGGGCTTCAAGCAGAGCTTCGCCCACCAGGCGACGATGCAGGTCGGTCTGCTCGTCAAGTCGATCACCGGCCAGCTCGACGCCCTGCAGCAGGAGATGGCCGAAGCCCTCGCAGCGACCGCCCTCAACCTGGCCCGGCAGATCGTTCGCAGCGAGCTCTCGGCCGATCCGCACCTGGTGGACGCGGTCGCCCGCGAAGCGCTGGAAACGCTGATGCTGAGCGCCAGCCACATCACGCTGCGTGTCCATCCCGACGACCAGCCGCTGGTCGCGGAAGGCGCCGGCGAACTGCTGCAGGCGCGAGGCGCGCGCCTGATCGGCGATGCGACGCTGACCCGCGGCGGCTGCATCGTCGAATCGGACATCGGCCTGGTGGACGCCAGCATCGAGGCGCGCTGGCGCCGTGCGGCCGCGGCGATAGGCCGCGACGACTCCTGGCAGCCCGACCGGGACGCGCCGGCCGAACCGCGGGCCGACACATGAACTTCGCCGCGCCCGCCCCGAGTGCGGAGACGGTGACGCCGAACTGGCAGCGCTATCTCGGCAACCTGAAGAGCTTCGCCGCCGACGAGGTGCCGCTGGAAACGCAGGGCCTGCTGGTCCGCGTCACCGGCCTCGTGCTCGAGGCGGCGGGCATCCGCGTGCCCGTGGGCTCGGTCTGCGAGGTGCGCATGCCCGGCCAGGCGCCGGTGCTCGCCGAAGTGGTCGGCTTCTCCGCCGACTGCGCCTACCTCATGCCGACCGGCGACGTCCAGGGACTGGCCAGCGGCGCCCGGGTCGTGCCCCGGCCTTCGCCGGTGGTGCCGATGAAGCTCGGCGCCCTGCGTCACCCCTGGCGTCGCAACGAGGACCGCACGCGCCACCTGCCGGTCGGAGACGGCCTGCTCGGACGCGTCGTCGATTCGCAGGGCGTGCCGATGGACCGCAAGGGCCCGATCGCCGACGTGCACAACGAGCCGCTGACGCGCCGGCCGATCAACGCCATGGACCGCGACCCGGTGCGAAAGCCCCTCGACACCGGCGTGCGTGCGATCAACGCGATGCTCACCGTCGGCCGCGGCCAGCGCATCGGCCTGTTCGCCGGCACGGGCGTGGGCAAGAGCGTGCTGCTCGGGATGATGGCCCGCTACACCGCCGCCGACGTGATCGTGGTCGGCCTGATCGGCGAGCGCGGCCGCGAGGTCAAGGAATTCATCGAGGACATCCTCGGCGAGGAGGGGCTGCGCCGCGCCGTCGTCGTCGCCGCGCCGGCCGACGCGCCGCCGCTGGTGCGCATGCAGGGCGCCAACTACGCGACCGTGATCGCCGAGCACTTCCGCGACCGCGGCAAGGACGTGCTGCTGCTGATGGACTCGCTCACCCGCTACGCGATGGCGCAGCGCGAGATCGCGCTGGCGATCGGCGAGCCGCCGGCGACCAAGGGCTATCCGCCGAGCTGCTTCGCCAAGCTGCCGCAACTCTGCGAACGCAGCGGCAACGGCGTGGCCGGCGGCGGCTCGATCACCGCCTTCTACACCGTGCTCTCCGAAGGCGACGATCCGCAGGATCCGATCGCCGACGCGGCGCGCGGCATCCTCGACGGCCACATCGTGCTCTCGCGCGAGCTCGCCGAGGCCGGCCACTACCCGGCGATCGACATCGAGCGTTCGGTATCGCGGGTGATGACCAACGTCGCTTCGCCCGGCCACCTCGAGGCGGCACGGCGCTTTCGCCAGCTCCACGCGCGCCACCAGAAGGCGCGCGACCTGATCCAGCTCGGCGCTTACGTGCCGGGCCACGACGCCGACCTCGACCTCGCGGTGCGTCTGCACGCGCCCATGGACCGGCTGCTGCAGCAGAACATGAACGAGCCGGCCCGGCTCGACGACAGCCTGGCGATGCTGCACGCCGTGCTGGCCGCCTGACCCCTTTCCCGTTGCCCAAGAAGAAGACCGAGCCATGACCGACGATGTGCGATCCCTCCGCCTCCTCCTCACCCAGGCCGAGGGCCAGCGCGACGAGGCGCTCGCCGAGCAGCTCAGGCTCGACGCCGCCTGGCGTGCCGCCGCGGCGCAGGCCGAGCAGCTCGTGCTCTATCGCCGCGAGTACGAGCAGCGCTGGCGGGCGGAGTTCTGCCACGAGGGCAAGATCGAGCTGGTTCGCTGCTATCAGGGCTTCATCGAACGCCTGAGCCAGGCGCTGGACCAGCAGGAACGCGTTGCCGGCCATGCCGCCGCCGAAGCCGAGCGCGCCGCCGCGATCGTGCGCGGCCACGACGTGCGCGCCGCGGCGCTGAAGAAGCTGGTCGAGCGTCGCGTCAAGGAGGGCGAACGCCTCGCCGCCGGGCGCGAGCAGCGGCAGCACGACGAGCATGCCTCGCGGGCCGCATGGGTCCGCTTCACCGAAGCAAACGCGCGCGGTGCGATCTGAGCCGCCGGCCATGAGCGTCACCGCCTCGCGATCACCTGCCCCGATCGTCGCGCCCGCGCTGCAGGCGGCGCCGACGCCGCCCGACCGCGAGCCGGCTTCGCCACCGGCCTCCCATCCCTTCGCCGAGCTGCTGCGGCAGAACCGCGGCGCCGATCGGCCGCCGGCCGAGCCTCCGCGCGCCGCCAGCAAGGACGACGCGAGCGAAAGCCGAGCGCTCGCGAACGAGACCGAAGGCGCCGCGGAAGCGCCGCCGACCGGCGACCTCTCGACCCGCAGCGACGCCGGGCGCGCCCGCACCCGCTCGACGGCGAACGCGCGCAGCGGCGCGCGACCGACGAGCCCGGCCGAGCGAGCCGACCGCGGCACGGTCGCGCCGCGCCAAGGCCACGACGACGACGGCGGCGGCGCCGCCAGCGATGCCGCGAACGCCGCCAACCCGGCCGGCGCCGCTCGACCCGAAGCCTTGCGCCCCATCGATTCCGAGCCGCGCGTGCGCGCCGCCAGCGAAGCGCGGCAGCTCGGGGAAGCGGCCGCAGGCCGTGCCGACACGGCCACGAGCGTGGCCGGCGCGACGGATTCCGGCGCCGATGCCGGCGACGCGCGCTCGCGCCGGCTCGCCGGCGATCCCGCCGGACCGGCCGACGCCGGCCGGAGCGCTTCTCGCACCCGGGATGGCGCCGGGCCGGCCGAGGCCGCCCCCTTCGCCCAGGCGCTTGCAGAAGCGAAGGAGGCCCCGGATCGCTCGCCCACCGCCGCTGCAGGAGAGCGGCCGCTGCCGCCCGCCTTCGCTACCGCGCTCGCGGCTCACGAGGCGCAGCCGCAGGCATCACCCGCAGGCGATGCCTCCGCACCCGGCGCGAGCCTGCCGGTGCCGATCGACTCGCCCGAGTTCGCCTCGGCGCTCGGCGTCCAGGTCAGCGTCTTCGTCCGCGAAGGCGTGCAGCATGCCGAGCTGCATCTCAACCCGGCCGAGACCGGTCCGGTCTCGATCGCGATCACGCTGGAAGGCACGCAGGCGCGGGTCGAGTTCGGCGCCGACCTCGCCGCCACGCGCCAGGCGATCGAGGACGGCCTGCCCGCGCTCGCCAGCGCCTTGCGCGACGCCGGCTTCACCCTCGCCGGCGGCGGCGTGGCCCAGCATTCGCGCCCGGGCGGCGGCCAGGCCGGCGACGACCCGGCCGGTCGCGGCGAGCCGGGGCGCCGCGAGGGGCGCGCCGGAGAGGCGCTCGCGGCCGGCGTGCAGCGCACGAGCCATCGCGTCGCCGCCGGCGGGCTCGACGTCTACGCCTGAGCGGGCGCACCACGGCGTGCCGGTCTACCCGGCAAAAGCAGGCCTTATCGCCGCTTCGTTCCAGGCCCCGGATTCGACAATTTGCCTCAAGACAGCGCCCTTGTTGCCGACCCCGGCGGCAGGACGCGACCCCGAGGAGAACGATCGATGTCCGCCGCCATTGCCGCCCCTGCTGCTGCCGCCGCCGAAGGCGGAGCCGTTCCCGTCAAGCGCGGCAAGAAGAAGCTCCTGATCATCGTGGCCGCCGTGCTTGCCGTCGCGCTCGCCGCGGGCGGCGGCGCCGTCTGGTACCTGAAGAAGCGCGCCGCAGCCGCCCAGGCCGCCGCGGTCGCCGCCGGCGAAGAGGACGGCAGCGCCGCGGAAGCCGCGCACGCTGACGCCAAGGCCGAACACAAGGGCGTGCCCGTCTACCTGCCGCTCGATCCCTTCATCGTCAACCTCGCCGACAAGGAAGTCGACCGCTACGCGCAGATCGGCATCACGCTCGAGCTCGAGAGCCCGGTCTTCGCCGACCAGATGAAGACCTACATGCCCGCGGTGCGCAACGCGATCCTGCTGATCCTGGCGCACAAGACCTCGCGCGAGCTGCTGGGCCGCGCCGGCAAGGAAGAGCTGGCCGAGGAGATCATGCGCGAGGCGGTGCGGCCGATGGGCATCGAGATCGCCGTGCCTGAACCCGTGACGCCGGCGCCGGTTCTCGTCGCCGCCGCCGCGACCGCATCCGGCGTCGCTGCCAGCGGAGCCAGCGGCGAAAAGCCGATGCAGGACGAGGCCTCGCCGAAGCCGAAGAAGGCGAAGAAGGCCGGCGCGACCGTGCGCAACCCGGTGCAGCACGTCCATTTCTCGAGCTTCATCATCCAGTGAGGCGATGAGCCTCCTGCCCTTTCCTACCTGCTCGACAACGAGCCCGATCGGAGACCCTCATGGCCACTGACAACACCGCACCCGCGACGCCGACCGACCAGGATGCGATGGCGGCCGAATGGGCTGCCGCCGCCGAAGAATCAGCGCGACCGGAAACCGCTTCCGAGCTGCAGGATCCTGCCGACCAGGTGTCGCCCGCGTCGTTCACGAACTTCCAGCCGACGCCCGGCGCCGGCATGGCCGGCAACGACATCAACATGATCCTCGACATCCCGGTCCAGCTCACCGTGGAGCTGGGCAGGACGCGGATCCCGATCAAGAACATCCTGCAGCTCGCGCAGGGCTCGGTGGTCGAGCTCGAGGCGCTCGCCGGCGAGCCGATGGACGTGCTCGTCAACGGCTACCTGATCGCGCAGGGCGAGGTGGTCGTCGTCAACGACAAGTTCGGCATCCGCCTGACCGACATCGTCACGCCAAGCGAGCGCATGCGCCGCTTGTCGCGCGCCTGAGCCTTCCCAGATGCCGAACGGATTGAGCTCGTTGCTCTGGTTCATCGCGATCCTCGCGCTGATCCCGGCGACGCTCTGGTTTCTCAAGCGCACGCCGCTCGGCGGCGGCGGCGGAGCGGGGGTGATGAAGAGCATCGCCTCGCTGCCGCTCTCGAGCTCGCAGCGCATCGTCACGGTCGAGGTCGGCTCGGGCGACGAGCGGCGCTGGCTGGTGCTCGGCGTCACGCCGGCGTCGATCACGACGCTGCACACGATGGCGGCGCAGGCGGTCGAGGTCGCGCCGGGCGCCGAGGTCCATCCCGCCTTCGCCCAGATACTCGGCCGCTTGCGCCGTGCGGGCCCGGGAGACGGCGATGCCCGCTGAGCGCATCGCCCTGGCGGCGCAGCGCCGCGAAACCGAAGAGCTGCACGATCACTTTCGCCGCAGCGGCGGCGGCGCCAAGCGGGTGGCCTGGCTCGGCCTGCTGCTGCTGGTCGCGGTGGCGCTGTTCATCGTCGCCCTGCCCGCTTCGGCGCAGCAAGGCCCCGGCGGCGAAGCCGGGCTGCCGCTGCTGATCGGCCAGAGCGCCGGCAGCACCAGCTACTCGGTGCCGGTGCAGACACTGCTGTTCTTCACCGCGCTCAGCTTCCTGCCCGCCGTGCTGCTGCTGATGACCAGCTTCACCCGCATCGTCATCGTGCTCAGCCTGCTGCGCCAGGCGCTGGGCACGCAGGCGGCGCCGCCGAACCAGGTGGTGGTGGGCCTCAGCCTCTTCCTCACCTTCTTCGTGATGGGTCCGACGATCGACAAGGTCTACGCCGACGCCTACCAGCCCTACGCCAGCAACAAGATCGCCTTCGAGGAAGCGCTCAAGCGCGGCGAGAGCCCGGTACGCGAGTTCATGATGAAGCAGACGCGCCAGGCCGACGTGATGCTGTTCGCCAAGCTCGCGCGCATCGACCCCTCGGTGAAGACCGCCGACGTGCCGTTCAAGGTGCTGGTGCCGGCATTCGTGACGAGCGAGCTGAAGAGCGCGTTCCAGATCGGCTTCCTCGTCTTCCTGCCGTTCCTCATCATCGACATGATCGTCGCCAGCGTGCTGATGTCGCTCGGCATGATGATGCTTTCTCCGGTGCTGATCGCCCTGCCGTTCAAGCTGATGCTGTTCGTGCTCGCCGACGGCTGGAACCTCCTCCTCGGCTCGCTCGCCGCCTCCTTCGTCACCTAGCCCCCTCATGGACGCACAACAGGTCTTCACCTACGGCCAGCAGAGCCTCTACATCCTGCTCATGGTCTCGGCGCCGATGCTGCTCACGGTGCTCGCCGTCGGCCTGATCGTCAGCATCTTCCAGGCGGCGACGCAGATCCACGAATCGACGCTCTCGTTCGTGCCGAAGATCGTCGCCGCCGTCGCGGTGCTGGCGATCGCCGGGCCGTGGATGCTGACGACCCTGGTCGAGTTCGTGCAGCGAACGCTGCAGGCGATTCCTTCGGTCGTCGGCTGAGCCGGGCGTGAACACCCGCTGCTGTGGGCGGGCGCGAGATCGGAGCGACGGGCGCCCTGCTCCGCTCCATGTCCCCCGATCCAGGGCTGAAGCCCTGGCTCTCCTCCTAATACTTCCGCTCCGCAGGGCGCCCGCCGCTCCGATCTCGAGTCGTGCCACACGCTGCGCTTCGGCACGTGCGTCTCGGGATCAGGAGCGAGGTGCCTGGCCTCTGCGGAGCGCAAGTATTAGGAGGAGATTCGCGGCGAAGCCGCGGATCGGGGGACATGGAGCGGAGCAGAGGGCAGGCGCCTCGCTCCTGCGTGCAAGGTGAAGTCCCCATGCTGACCTTCACCGAAGCCCAGGTCCTGGCCTGGATCACGCCGATCCTCTGGCCGTTCATCCGCGTCCTGGCGCTGTTCGGCTCGCTGCCGATCATCGCCCAGCGCAGCGTGCCGCTGCGCCTGCGCATCGGCCTGGCGTTCCTGATCGCGTTCTGCGCCCAGGCGACCCTTCCGCCGATCGCGCCGATCGAGCTCGCCTCCGGCGCCGGCTTCATGGCGGTGATCCAGCAGGTGCTGATCGGCGTCTCCATGGGCTTCGCGGTGCGCATCGTCTTCACCGCGGTCGAGTTCGCCGGCGAGATCATCGGCCTGCAGATGGGCCTCAACTTCGCCGCCTTCTTCAACCCGATGACCGCCGGCACCGACACCGCCGTCAGCCGCTTCTTCGGCGTCTCGGTGGCGTGGCTGTTCATCGTCACCGGCGGGCACCTGATGCTGATCGCCGCGGTGGTGCAAAGCTTCACCGCATTTCCGGTGGCGAGCGAGCCGTTCGCCTTCCTGCGCGCGGTCGAGCCGCACCGCTGGGGCGCCGAGATCTTCAGCCTGGGCCTGTGGATCGCCCTGCCGATGGTGGCGATGCTGCTCTTCACGAACCTCGTGCTCGGCGTCATCTCCCGGGTGGCGCAGCAGATGAACATCTTCGCGATCGGCTTTCCGATCACCCTCGGCGTCGGCCTGGTCGGCGTGCTGCTCACCCTGCCGATGATGCAGGTGCCGTTCACGATGGCGCTGGAGAAGATGCTGGCGAATTTCCAGTAGGCGCTGCGTAGGAATCGGCGCGCAGCGCAACGGCGTCGGCGCCCGGCCCGGGGGACCGACCGTCCGATGTCGCGGCACGCGCACGTGTCGGAGGATGCCCGGCAAACCCTCTCAAGGAGAAGCCATGGACATCGCCGACATCCTCAAGCAGTACGCCGACCGGCCCACCGACACCCAGACCGACTTCGACGAGGTCGCACGCCAGGTGTCGCCCGAGGTGCTGGGGGGCGGCATCGCCCAGGCGTTCCGCTCCGAGCAGACGCCCGACTTCGGCAGCATGATCGGCAGCCTGTTCGGCGGCTCGAACCCGCAGCAGCGCGCCGGCTTGCTCGGCCAGCTGATCCGCTCGGTGGCGCCCGCAGTGCTGTCCGGGCTCGCCGGGGGCGCGCTGGGCCGCATGTTCCAGGATGCGAAGCCCGGAGCCGTGCCGACGGTTTCTCCCGCCGACGTCGTCGACGTATCTCCCGATCAGGTACGCGAAGTGGCCACCGCTGCCGAAAAGAACGACCCGAGCGTGCTCGATCGCGTCGGCGCCTACTACGCGGAGCATCCGGAGGTCGTGAAGGTGCTGGGCGGAACGGCACTGGCGATCGCGCTCGGACAGATGGCGACCCGAATGCGCCGCTGACCTGCGCCAGCCCGGGTTTAACCGCAGTGTGACCTTGCGGGACCGCGACCTATAGTGCCCACGGAAGCGAACGGTCGTTCGTTTTCGTGAGCACCTTCGAGGTTTCCCGCAATGAGAGCATTTCGTACCCTGAGCCCGTGGGTCCTGTCGACCCTGCTGCTGGCCGCCTGCGGCGGCAGCGATCCCAGCGTTCCCGGCAGCGGTTCGCCCTCGGGCGCACCCACCACCGCCGGCGCCTTCACCGCGGTCGTCTCGTTCGGCGACAGCCTGAGCGACGTCGGCAGCTATGCGCCGGCGACCTCGCTCGCGGGCAACGGCACCGCCCCCTTCTTCGGCGGCAAGTTCACGACCAACGACACCACGACCGGCGCGCCGACCGCCACGCCGCTGGGCAAGGTGTGGGTCGAGAACCTCGCCGCCTCGCTCGGGCTCATCGTCACGCCGGCCGAGGTCGGCTTTGCCGGTACCTCGGTGCTCTGTCCGGCGGCGGCCGTTCCGGCGCTCGCCGGCACCTGCACCGCCTACGGGCAAGGCGGGGCCCGCGTGACCGACCCGAACGGTATCGGCCATTCCGGCGGCGCGCTGACGGTGCCGGTGGTGACGCAGATCGCCAATCACCTGACGCGTTTCGGCTCGTTCACGAGCAACGACCTGATCCTGGTCTATGCCGGCAACAACGATGTCTTCACCCAATTCGGCACCTTCGCCGCCGCCGCCGCGCAGATCCAGGCGAACGCGGCTGCCGGCGTGATCACGCCCGACCAGGCCAACCTGCAGCTGTTCGCCGCGCAGACGGCCGGCAACGAGGCGATGAAGGCCGCGGCCCAGGAGCTGGTGGCGCTGATCAAGACGCAGATCCTCGGCAAGGGCGGAAAGTACGTCGCCGTCATGACGCTCTCGGACATTGCCGACACGCCGTTCGGCAACTCGGCGCAGGTGGCGCCGGCGCGTTCGGTGCTGACCGCGTTCTCGCAGACCTTCAACCTCTGGCTGCGCGACGGCCTCACCGGCCAGCCGGTGCAGATCATCGACACCTTCGCCCTGTTCAAGGACGGCTACCAGAACCCCGGCAAGTTCGGCATCGTCAACAACACGACGCCGGCTTGCGACATCGCCAAGATCCAGGCGATCACCGGCGGCGCGGTCACCGACGGCACCTCGCTGTTCTGCAACGCGACGCCGGGCGCGCCGTACAACGGCCTGACCACCGGGGCCGACGTCAACACCTGGCAGTTCGCCGACAGCGTGCATCCCACGACCGGCGGCCACAAGATCATCAGCGATACGTTCGCGGCCCAGCTGCACGCGTTCGGCTGGATCTGACCCAACGCATCGAGGCGAACCCATGAAAACAATTTCCTCGCTCGTCGTCGCGGCGGCCCTGGCCTTCGGCGCATTCGCCGCCCAGGCGCAAGACAACGTCTTCAAGTTCGGCTTCACCCGCTACGACACGCACGCCAAGACCAACGGCATCAGCGGCATCGGCGTGCCGCCGGGCGCCGACGCCAAGGTCGGCGACGCGTCCACGGTCATCTTCGTCTACGAGCGGCTGTTCGGGCCGAACCTCGGCGCCGAGATCGTGATGGGCATCCCGCCGACGATCAAGGCGAAGGCGAGCGGCAGCGTCGAGTTCCTCAACGCGACGGGCACGGTGCTCTCGGCGAAGAACTGGGCGCCGACCCTGCTCTTCAACTACCACTTCTTCGACCCGGGAACAACCTGGCGGCCGTATGTCGGCGTCGGCGTCAACTACACCCAGTTCCGCGACGTCAAGTCGAGCCTCACGCCCGATGTCGAGATGGGCAGTTCCTGGGGCCCGGCAGCGCAGGTCGGCGTCAGCTACCTGATCGCCAAGGACATCAGCGCCTTCGCCAGCGTGGCCGCGCTCAAGGTCAAGAGCAAGGTGGTCGCCACCGGAGCGACGGTGCTGACGACGACCGTCGACTTCCGGCCGACGGTCTACTCGCTGGGCGTCGAATACAAGTTCTGAGCGGCCGGGCGGCGCCCCTTCAGGAGGGGTCCGCGCCGGCGGCGGGGATCAGCGGAACTCGGGCAGTTGCACCGACTTCAGCTCGCCCGGCAGCGACGAGAGGTACTTCGACAGCGCCTTGATCTCGGCGTGCGTGAACGGCCGGGCCATGCCCATCATGATCGCGTTGTTGCGACCGACGCGCGGGTTGTGGTCGGTCTGGTAGGCCTTGAGCGCGACGTAGAGGTAGTCGGCGTACTGGCCGGCGAGCTTGGGATAGCTCGGGTCGATCGGCATGCTGTAGTTCTTGCCGTGGCACGACTCGCAGTTCGCCTTGGCCAGCAGCTTGGCGATCTCGGCCGGCGCTTCGCCGGGGGCGGCGGGCGCCGGCGCGCTCTTCTCGAGCTGCTCGTAGTAGGCGGCGACGTCGGCCATGTCCTGGTCGGACAGGGTGGTGGCGATGGCGCGCATGCTCGGATGCTTGCGATCGCCCTTCTTGTAGGCGTTGAGCGCGGAAACGATGTACTTGGCGTTCTGCCCGGCGATCTTGGGCACCTTGTAGATCTCGGGAAAGCTCGCCTGGTAGCCGGGGATGTTGTGGCAGCCGATGCACATCGCCACCTTCTTCTCTCCGGCCTTGGCGTCCTGCGCGCTGGCGGCGGTGCTCACGGCCATCGAACCGGCGGCCAGGAGGGCGGCGAGCGTCGCAAGGGAAGTTTTCTTCATGGCCGAGTGGGTGGGGAAGGTGGGCGGCAAACCGAGAATTATAGGGGGGCCCTTATACTGAAACGCCCCCCGCCCCAGACCCCCGATGAAGTTCCAAGGCTCGGAAAACTACGTTGCCACGCCCGACCTGATGCTGGCGGTCAACGCGGCGGTCACGCTGAAGCGGCCGCTGCTCGTCAAGGGCGAGCCGGGCACCGGCAAGACGATGCTCGCCGAGGAGGTCTCGGCTGCGCTCGGCATGCCGCTGATGCAGTGGCACATCAAGTCGACGACCAAGGCGCAGCAGGGTCTGTACGAGTACGACGCGGTCAGCCGCCTGCGCGACAGCCAGCTCGGCGACGAGCGGGTCAAGGACATCCACAACTACATCGTCAAGGGCGTGCTCTGGCAGGCCTTCACCGCGCCCGCGCCGGTGGTGCTGCTGATCGACGAGATCGACAAGGCCGACATCGAGTTCCCGAACGACCTGCTGCGCGAGATCGACCGGATGGAGTTCTACGTCTACGAGACGCGCGAGCTGGTCAAGGCGACGCACCGGCCGATCGTCTTCATCACCTCGAACAACGAGAAGGAGCTGCCCGACGCGTTCCTGCGCCGCTGCTTCTTCCACTACATCAAGTTCCCGGACGCCGACACGATGAAGCGGATCGTGGACGTGCATTTCCCCGGCCTGAAGAAGGAGCTGCTCGGCGCGGCGCTGAAGAACTTCTACGACGTGCGCAACCTGCCGGGCCTGAAGAAGAAGCCGAGCACCAGCGAGCTGCTCGACTGGCTGAAGCTGCTCGTCGCCGAGGACATTCCGCTCGAGGCGCTGCAGAGCAAGGACGACAAGGTCTCCGTGCCGCCTCTGGTCGGCGCGCTGCTGAAGAACGAGCAGGACGTGTCGCTGTTCGAGAAGCTGGTATTCATGCAGCGGCACAACCGCTGATCCGGATGCTTCGGGTCGAGCCTGTGACGCTCGCGGACGCACGCGTCCGCCTCGAGCCGCTCGGGCTGCAGCATGTCGACGGGCTGAAACGCGCCGCCGCCGATGGCGAGCTCTGGAACATCCGGGTGACGAGCGTGCCGGAGCCCGACGACACCCGCGGCTACATCGAGCGCGCCCTGCAGGGCTTCGCCGAGGGCCATCGGCTCGCCTTCGCGGTGATCGACGCGGCCAGCGGCGAGGTGATCGGCTCCTCGAGCTATCACGACATCGTGCCCGCGGTCGAGCGGGTCGAGATCGGCTACACCTGGTACGCCAGGTCCCGCCAGCGCACGCACGTCAACGCCAGCGCCAAGCTGCTGCTCATGACGCATGCGTTCGAGGTGCTGGGCGCGAAGCTGGTCGGCTGGCGCACCGACAACTTCAACTTCGCCAGCCAGCGCGCGATCGAGCGCCTCGGCGCCCGGCGCGACGGCACGATCCGCCATCACGCCCTGCGCCGCGACGGCTCGGTGCGCGACACCGTGATGTACAGCATGACCGCCGGCGAGTGGCCGGAAGCCAGGGCGCAGCTGCGCTGGAGGCTGGCATCGGGCGGCTGAGAACGACAAGAACCGGGGAGACCGAATGGCGGAGCGCAAAGGCAAGCTCATCGACATCGAGGCGCTGTGGCGGATCGAGCGCATCGGCTCGGTCTCGCTCTCGCCCGACGGCGCGCAGGCGGTCTGTTCGGTCACCAGCCATTCGATGGAGGAGAACAAGGGCGCGACCAGCCTCTGGCTGCTCTCTACCTTCGGCGGCGAGCCGCGCCGCCTCACCGCCTGCGGCGAGAAGGACGGGCAGGCCGCGTGGTCGCCCAAGGGCGGGGCGATCGCCTTCGTTTCCAAGCGCGAGCAGGAGGGCCACAAGGACGAGAGCGCCCAGCTCTACCTGATCGCCGCCGACGGCGGCGAGGCGCGTCGCATCAGCGACTTCGCGCCCGGCATCGAGGCCTTCAAGTGGTTCGCCGACGGCAAGCGGATCGCGTTCGTCGCCTGGGTCTGGCCCGAGCTGAAGGGCACGAAGGCGCAGGCGAAGCGCTGGAAGGAATGGAAGGAGCGCAAGGAGACGGGCTACGTCACCTCGGAGGCGCAATACCGCTTCTGGGACCGCAACCTGCCGATGGGCCGGGTCGCGCACCTGCACGTGCTCGACGTGGCCAGCGGCCGCATCGTCGACCTGTTCGAAGGCACCGACCTCGAGCTGCAGCGCATGGACCCGGATGCGAACGCCTTCGACATCGCGCCCGACGGCCGGCACATCGCGTTCGTCCACGACCCCGCGGCCGAAAAGCGCCTCGACAACCGCAAGGCGCTGGCCGAGATCAACCTCGCAAGCGGCCGGACGTCGACCGTCGCGATCGACCCCGCCTGGGACTTCGAGGCGCCGCGCTACAGCCCCGACGGCGCGCGGATCGCCTTTCTCGCCAGCAACATGGGTCGGCGCCACACCGCGCCGGCGAATGCCGCGGTGGTGGAGCGCGGCGGCGGCTGGCAGGTGCTCACCGGCGCCTGGGACCATGCGGTCAATGCGCCGCTGCGCTGGTCGGCCGACGGCGCGGCGCTCTGGTTCACCGCCGAGGAGCGCGCCCGCGGCCACCTCTGGCGCTTCGCCCTCGAGAGCGGCACGGCGGCGCTCGCCGCCGAAGGCGGCTGGGTGCACTGGTTCGACGTCGCCGGCGACACCGTCGTCACCGTCGCCGACTCGATGCGCCACCCGGCGCAGGTGCACGTGCGCCAGGGCGGCGGCCGGCCGGCGCGCATCGAGCGCTTCAACGACGCCCTGTTCTCGACCCTGCGCCTGGCCGAGGTGGAGGAGCGGATCGTGAGCGGCGCCAACGACGAGCCGGTGCAGATGTGGCTGGTCTATCCGCCCGGCTTCGACGCGAAGAAGGGCAGGAAGTACCCGGTGCTGCACAGCATCCACGGCGGCCCGCACGCGGCCTCGGGCGACACCTTCCACTACCGCTGGAACAACCAGCTCTTCGCCGCGCAGGGCTACGTCGTCGCCTGCGTCAACTACCACGGCTCGAGCGGCTTCGGCCATGCCTTCCTCGACAGCATCACGCACCGCTGGGGCGAGCTCGAGCTGCAGGACGTCGAGGCGGCGACCGACTGGCTGCGAAAGCAGCCCTGGGTCGACAAGGGCCGGATCTTCGCCACCGGGGGCAGCTACGGCGGCTTCATGGTCGCGTGGATGAACGGCCACGTGAAGCCCGGCCGCTACCAGGCCTATGTCTGTCACGCCGGTTGCTACGACTGGCGGGCGATGTTCGCCGACGACGCCTACACCTGGCATGCGCAGGAGCTGGGCGCGAACTACTGGGACGACCCGGCCAAGATCCAGTCGCAGAGTCCCGACACCTTCGCCGCCCGGTTCGCAACGCCGACCCTCGTGATCCACGGCGCGCTCGACTACCGCGTGCCCGACCAGCAGGGCCTGGCCTACTACAACACGCTCAAGGCGCGCGGCATCGCCGCCCGCCTGGTCTGGTTCCCCGACGAGAACCACTGGATCCTGAAGCCGCGCAACTCGCGCCTCTGGTACGGAGAGTTCTTCGCCTGGCTGAAGGCGCACGACCCGGGGGCGAAGCACGCAGCCGCGGCGGGCAAGGGGAAGCGGGCTTCGGCATGAGCATGCGCCGGCTCGTCGCGCTGACCGTGACTCTGGGCCTTGGCCTCGGCCTCGCGGCGGGCGCCGCGGGCGCGGCGGAGTTGCGCATGCTCAGCGCCGGCGCCGTCGAGCTCGGCCTGACGCCGGCGCTCGCCGTCTTCCAGCGCGACACCGGCCACACGGTGCGGGTCGACTTCGCTGCCGCGCCGGCGCTCGCCGCGCGCTTCACCGGCGAGCCGGGCTACGACCTCGTCATCGCCCCCGCCGCGGTGCTCGACGCGCTCGCGCGCAACGGCGCGATCGGCGGCGCGCGCGTGCCGGTCGGCAAGGTCGGCATCGGCATCGCCATCCGCAACGGCGCGACCGCGCCCGACATCACGAGCGTCGAGACGCTGAAGCAGGAGCTGCTGAGCGCCGAATCGGTCGTCTTCAACCGGGCCTCGACCGGCCTGTACATCGAGACCCTGCTGGTCAAGCTCGGCGTCGCCGACGCGGTCAACGCCAAGGCCAGCCGCTACGGCGACGGCGCCTCGGTGCTGAAGCACCTGCTGGCGAGCAACAAGCAGCACGAGTTCGGCTTCGCCGCCATCACCGAGATCGTCCTGTTCAAG
This sequence comes from Burkholderiales bacterium, assembly GCA_021414305.1. GTDB lineage: Bacteria > Pseudomonadota > Gammaproteobacteria > Burkholderiales > Burkholderiaceae_C > Schlegelella_A. The sequence continues at coordinate 27,692 of JAIOOS010000008.1, forward strand.
GACAAGGGCGTGAAGATGGTCGGCCCCCTGCCCTCCTCCGTGCAGAACACCACCACCTACCTGGCCGCGCTGCCCGCGGCCGCGGGCCCCGACAAGGCGCGCGCCGAAGCGGCAGCCTCGCTCCTGCGCTACCTCGCGGGCATGCAGGCGCGGCGGATCTTCGCCGAGGCCGGCGTCGAGCCGGCGCCGTAGCCTTCAACGAAAGAATTCGAAATGCATCACGACGAACCCGCCTACCTGCGCCATCCGACGATCCACGGCGAGACGATCGTCTTCGTCGCCGACGACGACCTGTGGACCGTCGGCAGCGCGGGCGGCATCGCCAGGCGGCTGACCGCCGGCCTCTCCGAGCCTTCCACGCCCTGCCTCTCGCCCGACGGCAAGCTGCTCGCCTTCGTCGGCCGCGACGAGCAGCATCCCGAGGTCTACGTCATGCCGGCCGAGGGCGGCCCGGCGCGCCGCCTCACCTGGCTGGGCACCGATACGCTGGTGCGCGGCTGGACACCCGCCGGCGAGATCGTCTACGTCACCACCCAGGGCCAGCCCTTCTTCCGCAACCACCAGGCCTTCGTCATCGCCGCCGCGGGCGGCACGCCGCGGCCGCTGCCCTGGGGCCAGGTGAACCACCTTGCCTTCGGCCCCGGCGAGCGCAAGGTGATCGGCCGCAACACCGCCGACCCGGCGCGCTGGAAGCGCTATCGCGGCGGCACCGCCGGCGCGCTCTGGATCGACGCCGAGGGCAGCGGCGCCTTCCGGCGGATGAGCGAGCTGCCCGGCAACGTCACCAGCCCGATGTGGATCGGCGGCCGGGTCTGGTTCCTCGGCGACGGCGACGGCGTCGGCAACCTGTACTCGTGCCGGCCCGACGGCAGCGAGCTGCGCCGGCACACCGACCACGAAGCGTTCTACGCGCGCCATGCGCAGACCGACGGCAATCGCATCGTCTACCAGTGCGGCGCGAACGTCCGCCTGTTCGATCCGGCGAACGAGAGCGACCGCGAGCTCGAGATCCGTACGCCGGCGCACCGGGCGCAGGTGGCGCGCCGGTTCGTCGCCGCGGCCGAGCACCTCGAGTCGTTCCACCCGCATCCGGCCGGGCACTCGCTCGCGCTCGTCGCCCGCGGCCAGCTGTTCGGCATGGCGCTCTGGGAAGGCGCGCCGCGTCGCTTCACCGCCGAGGGCGAGGGCGGGCGCACGCGGCACGGCCAGTGGCTCGCCGACGGAACGACGATGGTCGCGATGAGCGACGCCTCGGGCGAGGAGCGCGTCGTCGCCTATGCCGACCACGGCGCCCGGGTCCTGCCCTGGGACACCGGCCACGTGACCCGGCTTCGCGCTGCGCCCCAGGGCAGCCAGGTGGCGATCGCCAACCATCGCAACGAGGTCCTGATCGGCGACGTCGTCAGCGGCGAGCTGGTAAAGGTCGACGCCAGCCTCGACGGGCGCAGCGACGACTTCGCCTGGTCGCCCGACGGCGCCTGGCTCGCCTACACCTTCGCCACCAGCACGCGCCACGTCGCGATCAAGCTGTACGAGCTCGCCTCGCGCACCAGCACGCTCGTCACCGAGCCCGAGTTCCGCGACTACTCGCCCTCGTTCGACCCCGAGGGGAAGTACCTCTACTTCCTCTCGCTGCGCACCTACGACCCGGTGTACGACAGCGTGCAGTTCGAGCTGAGCTTCCCGCGCGCGGCGCGGCCCTACCTGATCGCCCTGCAGGCCGGCGGCCGGCCGCCGTTCGAGCCCGATCCGAAGGGGCTGACGGGCGAAGGCGCCAAGGACGGCGGCGGCCCCGGCGCGACCCCGCCGGCGGCCCCGGCGATGCGCATCGACCTCGACGGAATAGCCTCGCGCATCGCCGCCTTCCCGGTGAGCGAGAACCGCTTCGACCGCATCGCCGGCGCCGCCGGGCGCAAGGTCGTCTGGACCGTGCAGAACATTGTCGGCGCGCACGGCCGCGGCGGCCACAAGGATGTGGCCGGCAAGCTCGAGCGCTTCGACTTCGCGACCGGCAAGACCGACACGCTCGCCGACAAGGTCGACGCCTTCGAGCTGGCGCAGGACGGCGCGACGCTGGTCTATCGCGAGGGCAAGCGCCTGCGCGCGATCGCCGCCGACCGCAAGCCCGCCGGCAAGGGCGAGCCCGCCGAGAACGAAAGCGCTCCGTCGCGCAAGAGCGGCTGGCTCGACCTCGAGCGGCTGCGCATCTCGGTCGAGCCGCCGCGCGAATGGGCGCAGATGCTGCACGAGGTCTGGCGCCTGCAGCGCGACCAGTTCTGGTCGGCCGACATGTCGGCCGTCGACTGGGAGGCGGTGCTGCGCAACTACGCGCCGCTGCTGCCGCGGGTCTCGACCCGCGCCGACCTCTCGGACCTGATCTGGGAGATGCAGGGCGAGCTCGGCACCTCGCACGCCTACGAGATGGGCGGCGACCATCGCAAGCCCCCCGCCGTGGCTCTCGGCTACCTCGGCTGCGACCTGCGCTTCGACGAAGCCGACGCGAGCTGGGAGATCACCCGCATCGTCCGCGGCGATCCCTGGGACGCGGGCGCCGATTCGCCGCTCAACGCCGTCGGCGTCGAGGCGAAGGCGGGCGAGCGCATCGTCGCCGTCGGCGGCCAGCGCGTCTCCGCGACGCTGCCGCCGACGGCGCTGCTCGTCCACCAGGCCGGCGCCAAGGTGCAGCTCACGCTGAAGAGCGGCGCGGGCGCCGACGCGACGCTGCGCGACGTGACGGTGACCGCGCTGGCCGACGAAGTGCCGGCGCGTTATCGCGAATGGGTGGAGAAGAACCGCGCCTGGGTGCACGCGCAGTCGAACGGCCGCGTCGGCTACTTCCACCTGCCCGACATGATGGCCGCCGGCTTCGCCGAGTTCCACCGCTACTTCGGCGCCGAATGCGAGCGCGAAGCGTTGATCGTCGACGTGCGCTACAACCGCGGCGGCCACGTCTCGCAGCTCCTGCTCGAGAAGGTGGCGCGGCGGCGGATCGCCTATGTGCACTCGCGCTGGCAGCGGCCGGGCACCTATCCCGAGGAGGCGGTCGCCGGACCGGTGGTGGCGCTGACCAACGAGCACGCCGGCTCCGACGGCGACATCTTTTCGCACAACTTCAAGCAGATGAAGATCGGCCCGCTGGTCGGCACGCGCACCTGGGGCGGCGTGGTCGGCATCTGGCCGCGGCACACGCTCGTCGACGGCACGCAGACCACGCAGCCCGAGTTCGCGTTCTGGTTCAGCGACGTCGGCTGGGGCGTGGAAAACTACGGCACCGATCCCGAGATCGAGGTCGACAACGCACCGCAAGACCATGCCGCCGGCCGCGACCGGCAACTCGAGACCGCGCTCGCGACCGCGCTCGGCAAGATCGGCGCGACCGCGGCGCCGGTGGTCCGGGACGGGCCGCGCCCGCGCCTGGCGCGCCCCGCCCTGCCGCCGCGCCGGCGCGGCTGAGTGGTCGGAGCCCGTCGACAGGCTCTAGAAAACCGCGGCGCGCTGAGCCAGGTTGTTGACGGCGGCCAGCGCCTTCTTCGCGTCGTCCGGCTTGTTCTCCTCGAAAGGGCATTCCTTCGAGGCGTAGACCCGCATGTCCTCGAAGAAGGACTTCGCCTTGCCCGTGTCCATGCCGAGGTCGTAGCCCATCTCGGTCAGCTTGGGCACGTTGCCGATCAGCTGGTTGAGGTCGCGGCACTTGGTCATCATCGCCGCGGCCTTCCACAGCTTCGGCGTGGTCGGATTGCCGGCGGCCTTGATCGCGTTCTTGAGCGCGGAGACCCGGGCCGGGATATTGGTCTTGATCGACTTGACCGTGAAGTCGAACGACGACTTCGCCTCGTCCACGTCCTTCTGGATGTAGCCGCCGATCGAATTGCTGTTGGCGCCGACGCCGAGGAAGTCGGCCGCCTTCTCGATCTGGTCGCAGAGCCCGCCGGCGCCCTTGGTCAGGGGATTCTTCTTCAGCTCGCCCCCCGCCTTCTTGGCGGCGTCGCGGGCGGCGAACGCCGCGGCGCGCAGCTTCGCCGCATTGCCGTTCATCTCGGCGATCGCCGCCTTCTTCATCGCCTCGAGCTTGGGCAGGCTGAACGGATTCGGCTTGTTGGCAGCGATCTCGAACTTCTTCCAGTCGACCGCCTTGTAGGCCGACTCGAGCTTGCTCAGCGCCTCGCCGACGCCGGTGGCGCCGGCCATCTTGGCGGCCAGCCCCTTGTTCTTGTCCCAGTTCGTCTTGGTGAGGACGGACGGATAGTCGGGGCGCTTGAATGCCATGGCGTGTCGTTCGAACGAAGTTTCGGGTGCGGCATGCTAGCCGCGCCGCTTCGCGGCGGTCTGTGAAGAATCTGACGCCGCGAAGCTCAGCGCGCCGGCGCGCCCGCCTCGAACCAGCGGCCGATCTGCGCCCGCTCGGCGTCGGTGATCTGCGTGGCGTTGTTGAGCGGCATGAGCTTCATCACCACCGCCTGCTGGTAGACCTGCTGCGCATGGCTGCGAAGCGCCTCGGCCGAGTCGAGGCGCACGTTCTTGCTCGCCACCGCCGCGTTGTGGCAGAGCTGGCAGCGCTCGGCGACGATCGCCTGGACCTGCGAGAAGGTGGGCGGCGGCGCCCCCTTCGCCACGGCCGGCTGCGGCGCCGGCATCAGCCACGCCACCGTCGCCGCGACGACCAGCGTGCCGGCGATTGCCCAGCGCCAGGGCACCGGCCGCGCCTCGGCGAGCGCCTTGTGCCGGAGCACGAACGAGACCCGGATCAGCGCGCCGGCGAGCATCAGCAGCACCAGCACGAGCCAGTTCTGCTTCGCGCCGAACAAGAAGCCGTAGTGGTTGCTGATCATGGTGAACACGACCGGCAGCGTGAAGTAGGTGTTGTGCACGCTGCGTTGCTTGCCGCGCTTGCCGTGCACCGGGTCGACCGGCTCGCCGGCGCGCAACGCCGCCACCACCTTGCGCTGGCCGGGGATGATGACCATCAGGACGTTGGCGCTCATGGTCGTGGCCATCATCGCGCCGACCAGCAGGAAGGCGGCGCGGCCGGCGAACAGGCGGCACGAGAGCCAGGCGGCGAAGACGATGAAGGCGAAGACCAGCGCGCCGACGACGAGGTCGCCGTTCTCGCGTTCACCGAACAGGCGGCAGATCGCGTCGTAGATCAGCCAGAAGGCGACGAAGAAGCCGAGCGCGGTGGCGACAGCCGCGGAAGGCGACCAGTCGAACACGGTCTTGTCGATCAGGAACGTGCCGGCGTTGAACAGATACAGCACGGTGAAGAGGGCGAAGCCGGTGAGCCAGGTCGAGTAGCTCTCCCACATCGACCAGTGCAGGCTCTCGGGCAGGCGCGCCGGCGAGACCGGGTACTTCTGCTGGTGGTAGAAGCCGCCGCCGTGCACCGCCCAGAGCTCGCCGCCGACGCCCTTCGCGCGGTCGCTCTCTTCCGCCGGCTTCGTCAGGCTCGAGTCGAGGCCGACGAAGTAGAACGAGGCGCCGATCCAGGCGATGCCCGTGATGACGTGTGCTCCCCTCAGGAGCAGGTTCGCCCAGTCGAGCCAGTACGCATCCATTTTGTATACCGCCGAATCCGGCTCAGCTGCCGCGGTAGGTCGAATACGACCAAGGGCTCACGAGCAGGGGCACGTGATAGTGCTGCTCGGCCGCGGCGATTCCGAAGTCGAGGGTGACCTCGTCGAGGAACGGCGGATCGGGCAGCGCCACGCCCCGGTCGGTGAAGTACGCGGCCACCGAGAACACCAGCCGGTAGCGCCCGGGCCGGTGCGCGCTGCCTTCGAGCAGCGGCGCGTCGGCCCGGCCGTCGGCGTTGAGGGTCAGCGCCTTCAGCTCGGTGGCGGTGGCGCCCTCGAGGCGCGAGAAGCGGACCCGCATGCCCGCGGCGGGGCAGCCGTTGGCGGTGTCGAGCACGTGCGTCGTCAGTTTTCCCAAGCCGCCTCCGAAACTCGCCGCGAACGCTTGCGGCCCGTGCAAAAGTGTATACACTTTGCCGCACAACGCAAGCCGCACGATGCCCCAAGCCGCTCCTCGACTGCAGGTGATCCGCCCGGTGGCGGCGGCGCGCGCGGCCCGGCCGGCGGCGCCGCGGGCGCGGCGCAAGGGCGCCGACCCGGCGGCCGGCGGCACCACCCGGCGGATCGCCGACTCGATCGTCACGGCGATCGTCGAGCGCCGCCTCATGCCCGGCACCAAGCTCGCCGAGCAGAAGATCGCCGACATCTTCCAGGTCTCGCGCACGCTGGTGCGCCAGGCGCTCAACCAGTTGAGCCGCGACCACCTCGTCACCCTCGACCCCGGCCGCGGCGCCCGCGTCGCCGAGCCCAGCGTCGCCGAGGCGCAGCAGGTGTTCGAGGTGCGGCGCATGCTCGAGACGGCCATGATCCGCCAGGCGAGCGTCGCGCTCACGCCGGCGCAGCTCGCCGAGCTGCGCGCGCACCTCGAGGCCGAGCAGGAGGCGATCCGCCGAACCGACGTGTCGGGCCGCACGCGGCTGCTCGCCGACTTCCACGTCGTCATCGCCGCCATGCTCGGCAACGGCGTGCTCGCGGCGATGCTCGGCGAGCTGGTGTCGCGCTCCTCGCTGATCGCCCTGATGTTCCAGTCGGCGCATTCGGCCGAGCACTCGTACGAGGAGCACGTCGCCATCGTCGACGCGATCGAGAAGCGCGACCCGCGGGCGGCGGTGAAGCTGATGGAGAGCCACCTGCTGAGCGTCGAGCAGAACCTGCACCTGAACCCGCGCATCCCCGACCTCGCCTCGGCGCTGCGGCCGCGCGCGTAGGGCCCGTTAGCGCCATGGCGAACGAGACCCCCTACCCGCGCGACCTGGTCGGCTACGGCCGCAACCCGCCGCATGCCCGCTGGCCGAACGGCGCCCGCATCGCCGTGCAGTTCGTCCTCAACGTCGAGGAAGGCGGCGAGAACAACGTGCTGCATGGCGACCCCACGTCGGAGACCTTCCTCTCGGAGCTGGTCACCGCCCAGGCCTACGAGAACCGGCACATGACGATGGAGTCGATGTACGAGTACGGCTCACGGGCCGGCGTGTGGCGGATCCTGCGCGAGTTCGACGCGAGAAAGCTGCCGCTCACGATCTTCGGCGTGGCGATGGCGCTGCAGCGCACCCCCGACCTGCTCGCCGCGTTCATGGCCCGCGGCGACGAGATTGCCAGCCACGGCCTGCGCTGGATCCACTACCAGAACCTGCCCGAGGCGACCGAGCGCCGCCACCTCGACATCGCCACCCACGTCCTCAAGGACCTCACCGGCGGCCAGTGGCCGCTCGGCTGGTACACCGGCCGCGACAGCCCGAACACGCGCCGCCTGGTGGTCGAGCACGGCGGCTACGAGTACGACAGCGACTACTACGGCGACGACCTGCCGTTCTGGACCGAGGTCGCGAAGAAGGACGGCACGACCCAGCCGCACCTCGTGCTGCCGTACTCGCTCGACGCCAACGACATGCGCTTCGTCCAGGCGCAGGGCTTCAACACCGGCGAGCACTTCTTCGTCTACCTGCGCGACAGCTTCGACGCGCTCTACGCCGAGGGCGACCCCGAAGGGCTCGATCGGCCGAAGATGATGTCGATCGGCATGCATTCGCGCCTGCTCGGCAAGCCCGGGCGGATCGGCGCCCTGCAGCGCTTCCTCGACCACATCGGCCGGCACGACAAGGTCTGGGTGGCGCGGCGGATCGACATCGCCCGGCACTGGAAAGCCGTCCATCCGTTTTCTCCGGCCTCCCCTCCGGCCGGCGGCCCGGGAGTTGCATGAGCCCGCTCCTCCCCCACTCCCGAGGAAAGACATGACGACTCCCGATCTCTGCCGCCGCCGCGTCCTGCGCGCCGCCGCCGCCAGCACCACCGCCGCCCTCGCCTGGCCGGCCTTCGCCGCCTGGCCCGACAAGCCGATCCGCATCGTCGTCACCTTCGCCGCCGGCGGCGCCAGCGACATCGTCGCCCGCGTGGTTGGCGAGCAGCTCGCGAAGAAGCTCGGCCAGGCCGTGATCGTCGACAACAAGCCCGGCGCCGGCGGCAGCGTCGGCGGACTGAACGTGGTGCAGTCGGCGGCCGACGGCTACACGCTGATGCTCTCGAACTCGACGCCGATCTCGATCGGCCCGTTCGTGCTCGAGAAGCAGCCCTACGACCCGATCGCCGACTTCACCCACATCGCCTCGATCGGCTCGGCGCCGTGCGTCGTCATGGCCAACCCGGCCGCCGGCATCAACACCATCGTCGACCTCGAGAACGCGGCGAAGAAGGCCGGCGGGCTGCAGTTCGGCTCGGGCGGCCCGGCGTCGATCGGCCACATCTACGGCGAGATGATGAGCAAGGCGCTCGGCGTCAAGATGACGCACGTGCCCTACCGCGGCGGCGCGCCGATGACCACCGACCTGATCTCGGGCGTGATCCCGGTCGGCATCGACGTCATCACCGCCTTCGTGCCGTTCTTCAAGAACGGGCAGATCAAGCCGCTGGCGGTGACTTCGGCGCAGCGCTCGCCTCTCGCCCCCGACGTGCCCACGGTCGCCGAGTCGGGCCACGCCCGGATCGTGCTCGACAACTTCTTCGGCCTCACCGGGCCGGCGAAGATGCCGCCCGACATCGTCGCCCGGCTCAATGCCGCGACCAACGAGGTGCTGGCGCAGCCGGACATCGTCAAGCGCCTGCTCGAGCTCGGCGTCACCGCGACGCCGGGCACGCCAGCGCAATTCACGAGCTTCGTGAAGAACCAGGTCGCCACCCTGCAGCCGGTGGTGAAGACCGTGCGGGTCACGCTCTGAGGCCATGGCGATGACCGAGCCGTTGACGCTGGAGCGACTGAACTCGGCCGACGAGGCGGGCTTCGTCGCCCTGCTCGACGGCATCTACGAGCACTCGCCGTGGATCGCCGCGCGGGCGGCGTCGCGGCGGCCCTTCGCCACCCTGGCGCAGCTCAAGCGCGCCCTGGTCGAAACGCTCGCCGAGGCGAGCCGCGAGGAGCGGCTGGCGCTGCTGCGCGCCCACCCCGAGCTGGCAGGCAAGGCGATGATCGCCAAGGCGATGACCGCCGAGTCGACGCACGAGCAGGGCAAGGCCGGGCTCACGCAGTGCACGGCCGCGGAGTTCGAGACCCTGCAGCGGCTCAACGCCGCCTACAACGAGAAGTTCGGTTTCCCGTTCATGCTCGCCGTGCGCGGCCCGCGCGGCGACGGCCTGGGCAAGCAGCAGATCATCGCCACCTTCGCCCGCCGGCTCGAGAACCATCCCGACTTCGAGTTCGAGGAGGGGTTGCGCAACGTGCACCGCGTCGCCGAGCTGCGCCTCGACGACCGCTTCGCCTGGGAGCCGGTGCTCGGCCGGCAGGCCTGGGACTGCGCCGAGCTGCTGGCGCAGCACTCCGACCCCGGCTTCGCCGAGAACGGCCAGCTCACCGTGACCTACCTCACCGACGCGCACCGCGCCTGCGCGGCGCAGCTCGTGCGCTGGATGAAGGAGTGCGGGTTCGACGAGGTGGAGATCGACGCGGTGGGGAATGTGGTCGGCGTGTACCGGGAAGACCCTCACCCCAGCCCTCTACCGCAAGCGGGAGAGGGGGGAACTCACCCTCGCCCCCGGCACGGGGGAGAGGGCCGGGGTGAGGGGGCTGCCGCCAAGCGCCTCCTCACCGGCTCGCATTTCGACACCGTGCGCAACGGCGGCAAGTACGACGGCCGGCTCGGCATCTTCGTGCCGCTGGTCTGCGTGCGCGAGCTGCACCGCGCCGGGCGGCGGCTGCCGTTCGCGATCGAGGTGGTCGGCTTCGCCGAGGAGGAGGGCCAGCGCTACAAGGCCACCTTCCTCGGCTCGGGCGCGCTGATCGGCAAGTTCGACTCGCGCTGGCTCGAGCAGGAAGACGCCGACGGCATCACCATGCGCGAGGCGATGCGCCATGCCGGCCTGCCAGGCACCCCCAGGGCCATCGACAGGTTGAAGCGCAAGCCCGCCGATTACCTCGGCTTCGTCGAGGTCCACATCGAGCAGGGCCCGGTGCTCACCGATCTCGGCCTGCCGCTCGGCGTGGTCACCTCGATCAACGGCGGCGTGCGCTTCGCCGGCGAGGTGCGCGGCATGGCGAGCCACGCCGGCACCACGCCCATGGCGATGCGCCGCGACGCCGCCGCGGCCGTTGCCGAGCTTGCGCTCTTCCTCGAGAAGCGCGCCGCCGAGGAGCCGAACCTGGTCGGCACCATGGGCATGCTCGAGGTGCCGGGCGGCTCGACCAACGTCATCCCCGGCCGCTGCCGCTTCAGCCTCGACATCCGCGCCACCACCGACGCGGTGCGCGACGATTGCGTCGCCGACGTGCTGGCCGAGCTGCACGACATCTGCCAAAAGCGCGGGGTTTCCGTCAGCGTCGAGGAGACGATGCGCGTCGCCGCCTCGCCGAGCGCGCCTGCCTGGCAAGCGCGCTGGGAACGCGCGGTCGCGGCCGCCGGCCTGCCGGTGCACCGCATGCCGAGCGGGGCCGGCCACGACGCGATGAAGCTCGGCGAGGCGATGCCGCAGGCGATGCTGTTCGTGCGCGGCGAGAACTCGGGCATCAGCCACAACCCGCTCGAGTCGTCGACCGCCGACGACATGCAGCTCGCGGTCGAGGCCTTCCTGCACCTGCTCGATCAGCTCGCGGCGGAAACCGGAGAGGCATCCGCATGATCAGCGACTACGCGAAGCTCGACCGCTGGATCGACGCCCACTTCGCCGAGGAAACTGCGTTCCTGCAGGAGCTGGTGCGGGTGCCGACCGACACCCCGCCCGGCGACAACGCGCCGCACGCGGTGCGCACCGCCGACCTGCTCGCCGGCTTCGGCTTCGTCGCCGACCGCTATGCCGTGCCCGAGGCGATCGTCAAGGAGCACGGCCTCGCCTCGATCACCAACCTGGTCTTGCGCCGCCGCTACGGCGAGGGGCCGACGATCGCGCTCAACGCGCATGGCGACGTGGTGCCGCCCGGCGAAGGCTGGACGCACGATCCCTACGGCGGCACGATCGAAGCCGGCCGCCTCTACGGCCGCGCCGCCGCGGTGAGCAAGAGCGACTTCGCGACCTACACCTTCGCCGTGCGCGCGCTCGAGTCGCTGGGCCATGCGCTCAAGGGCGGGGTCGAGCTGCACTTCACCTACGACGAGGAGTTCGGCGGCGAGCTCGGCCCCGGCTGGCTGCTGAAGATGGGCCTGGTCAAGCCCGACCTGCTGATCGCCGCCGGCTTCAGCTACCAGGTGATCACCGCGCACAACGGCTGCCTGCAGCTCGAGGTGACGGTCCACGGCAAGATGGCGCACGCGGCGATTCCCACGACCGGCATCGACGCGCTGCAGGGAGCGAACGCGATCCTGAGCGCGCTGTACGCGCAGAACGAGATCTACCGCGGCGTCACCTCGGGCGTTGCCGGCATCACCCACCCCTACCTCAACGTCGGCACGATCGCCGGCGGCACCAACACCAACGTGGTTCCCGGCAAGGTGGTGCTCCGTCTCGACCGGCGGATGATCCCCGAGGAAGACCCGGTCGAGGTCGAGGCCCGGGTGCGCTGGGTGATCGAGGACGCGGCGGCGCGCGTGCCCGGCATCACGATCGAGATCAAGCGCCTGCTGCTGGCCCGCGCCCTGACGCCGCTGCCCGGCAACGCGCTGCTCGTCGCCGCCCTGCAGCGGCACGGCGAGGCGGTGTTCGGCGAGGCGATCCCGGTCTCGGGCACCCCCCTCTACACCGACGTGCGGCTCTACGGCGAGGCCGGCATCCCGGCGGCGATCTACGGCGCCGGGCCGCGCACGGTGCTCGAATCGAACGCCAAGCGCGCCGACGAATACCTCGTCCTCGACGACCTGCGCCGGGCCACCCAGGTGGTGGCCCGGACTTTGCTCGACCTTCTGGCCTGACCTTTCCGGAGCCCTCGATGACCCACCTCGCCCCGACCCGCCGCGCCCTGCTGGCCTTCCTCGGCGCCTGCGCCCTTGCCGCCGGCGCGGCGCCGGCGCTGGCCCAGGAAACCGCGATCAAGTTCCAGCTCGACTGGCGCTACGAGGGCCCGGCCTCGCTGTTCCTGGTGCCGCTGGCCAAGGGTTACTTCAAGGACGAGAAGCTCGCCGTCACCGTCGACGCCGGCAACGGCTCGGGCGGCACCGTCACCCGGGTCGCCTCGGGCTCGTACGACATGGGCTTCGCCGACATGGCGGCGCTGATGGAGTTCCAGGCCAACAACCCGACCGCGCCGAACAAGCCGGTGGCGGTGATGATGGTCTACAACAACACGCCGGCCGCGGTGCTGGCGCTGAAGAAGTCGGGCATCAAGACCCCCGCCGACCTGACCGGCAAGAAGATGGGCGCGCCGGTGTTCGACGCCGGCCGCAAGGCCTGGCCGATCTTCGCCAAGGCGAACTCGATCGGCAACGTCAACTGGACGGCGATGGACCCGACCCTGCGCGAGACCATGCTGGTGCGCGGCGACATCGACGCGATCACCGGCTTCTCGTTCACCTCGCTGCTCAACATCGAGGCGCGCGGCGTCAAGGCCGAGGACGTGGTGGTGCTGCCCTATCCGAGCTACGGCGTGAAGATGTACGGCAACGCGATCATCGTCTCCGAGCAGTTCCTGGCGAAGAACCCGGAAGCGGTGAAGGCGTTCCTGCGCGCCTTCACCAAGGGCACCAAGGACGTGATCGCCGACCCGAAGGCGGCGATCGCCACGCTCAAGGCGCGCGACGGCATCATCAACGAGGAGCTCGAGCTGCGCCGCCTGAAGCTCGCGCTCGACGCCACCGTGCTCACCGCCGACGCCAAGGCCGAGGGCTTCGGCGAGGTGCGGGCGCCGCGTCTGAGCCTGATGGCGAGCCAGGTCTCGGATGCATTCGGCACCAAAGACCGGGTCAGCACCGCCGCGGTCTGGAGAGACGGCTTCCTGCCCGCCGCCGCGGATCGCGACATCTTCAAGGCGGCGAAGAAGTGACCGAAGGGGCCAAGCCCTTCGTCGACTTCTCGCACGTCTGGCTCGCCTACAACGAGGAGCTGCTGGCCAAGGGCCAATTCGCGGTCGAAGACATCGACATGAAGATCGGCGTCGGCGAGTTCAGCGCCATCGTCGGTCCTTCGGGCTGCGGCAAGTCGACCTTCATGAAGCTCGCCACCGGCCTGCGCATGCCGTCGAAGGGTTCGATCCTGATCGACGGCCGCGAAGTCGCCGGCCCGCTCAAGATCACCGGCATGGCGTTCCAGTCGTCGTCGCTGCTGCCCTGGCGGACGACGCTCGACAACGTGCTGCTGCCGCTCGAGATCGTCGAGCCGTACCGCTCGAGCTTTCGCACGAAGCGCGAGGAATACGCCGAGAAGGCGCGAAAGCTGCTGCAGAGCGTGGGCCTGGGCGGCTACGAGAACAAGTTCCCCTGGGAGCTTTCCGGCGGCATGCAGCAGCGCGCCTCGATCTGCCGCGCCCTGATCCACGAGCCGAAGATGCTGCTCCTCGACGAGCCCTTCGGCGCGCTCGACGCGTTCACCCGCGAGGAGCTCTGGTGCATCCTGCGCGACCTGTGGACGGCGCAGCGCTTCAACGTGATCCTCGTCACCCACGACCTGCGCGAGGCGGTGTTCCTCGCCGACACGGTGTACGTGATGAGCCGCAGCCCCGGCCGGATGCTGGTGCGCCGCGAGATCGAGCTGCCTCGGCCGCGCCCGCTCGAGCTGACCTACACCAAGGAGTTCACCGACATCGTGCTCGAGTTGCGCGAGCACATCGGCGCGATTCGCAAGCCCTTGACGCCGAACGCGACGGTGGGGATCGCGCAATGACGCGCCGCGACAAGGAACGCTATGCGCCCTGGCTGCTGCTGATCGCGACCCTGCTGCTCTGGGAGCTGATCTGCCGCGCCTTCACCGTCTCCGAGTTCATCTTCCCGAGCCCCTCGCGCATCGCCAACCAGCTCTGGGAGTTTCGCGGCGTCATCGCCGGCCACGCCTGGCGCACGTTCTGGGTGACGATGGTCGGCTTCGGCATCTCGATCGTCGTCGGCACGCTGCTGGGCTTTCTGATCGGCAGCTCGCGCACCGCCTACGCGGCGATCTATCCGCTGATGACCGGCTTCAATGCCTTGCCGAAGGCGGCGTTCGTGCCGATCCTCGTCGTCTGGTTCGGCATCGGCGTCGGTCCGGCGGTGCTCACCGCCTTCCTGATCTCGTTCTTCCCGATCACGGTCAACATCGCCACCGGCCTGGCCACGCTCGAGCCCGAGCTCGAGGACGTGCTGCGCGTGCTCGGCGCCAAGCGCTGGGACGTGCTCGTCAAGGTCGGCCTGCCGCGCTCCATGCCCTACTTCTACGGCTCGCTCAAGGTGGCGATCACGCTCGCCTTCGTCGGCACCACGGTCTCGGAGATGACGGCGGCGAACGAAGGCATCGGCTACCTGCTGATCTCGGCCGGCTCATCGATGCAGATGGGGCTGGCCTTCGCCGGGCTGGTGGTCATCGGCGCGATGGCGATGGGCATGTACGAGCTGTTCGCCGTGGTCGAGAAGCGCACCACCGGCTGGGCGCACCGGAGCGCCGCCTGATGGCCCGCGCCGCCGCGCCGGTGCCGCCGCCCGCGCCGCCGCGCACCGAGCCCACGGCCGAGCAGGTGCTCGGCCTCCTCGACCGCGCCCAGGCGCTCGCGCGCCGGGCGATGGACTCGGGCCACCATCCCTTCGGCGCGCTCCTCGTCGCCTCCGACCACACGACCGTGCTCATGGAGCAGGGCAACGTCGACAGCGTCAACCACGCCGAGGCCGTGCTCGCGCGCGACGCGGCGCGGCGCTATTCGCCGGCCGAGCTCTGGCCCTGCACCCTGGTCACCACCGTCGAGCCGTGCGCGATGTGCGCCGGCACGCAGTACTGGGCGAACATCGGCCGCGTCGTCTTCGGCATCGAGGAGAAGGTGCTGCTCTCGCTCACCGGCGGCAACCCCGAGAACCCCACGCTCGACCTGCCCTGCCGGCACGTCTTCGCCCGCGGGCAGAAGGACGTGAGGGTGATCGGCCCGGTGGCGGCCGCGGCCGAGGCGATCACGGCCTTGCACCGGCGCTACTGGCGCTCGATGTAGCGCGCCGCGCGACGGCTACAGCGCGCCAGCCAGCTCCTCGGCCGAGCCGACCGTGGCGAACGCGCCGTTCAGTCCGGCCAGGTAGGCGAGCTGCACGTTGGCGGCGTCGACGGTCGCCCCGCCGAACTGGAGGTTGCGCGTGGCGCAGCCGTCGTGCGCCAGCGAGCACGAGAAGCCCAGGTCGGCCGCGGCGCGGACCGTGGTGTCGACGCACATGTGGGTCATCATGCCGGCCACGACGAGGCTCTTCGCGTCGACGGCGCGCAGGTCCTGGAGCAGCGTGGTCTCGCGAAAGCTGTTCGGATGGTGCTTGGTCACCACGCGCTCGCCCTCGGCCGGCGCGACCGCCGGGTGGATCTTCGCGCCGGGCGTGCCGGGAAGGAAGAACGTGGCGCCGGGACGCAGGGCGATGTGCCGGATGTGGAACACCGGCAGCGACCGCCCGCGAAAGGCCGCCAGCAGCGCCGCGGCACGCGAGACCGCCGCCTGCGCGCCGACGAGCTCCATCGTGCCGCCAGGAAAGTAGTCGTTCTGCAGGTCGATGAGGACGAGGGCGGTGGTCATGGCGGTTCGGTGGGGGCGGTCGAGATCAACGGTTGCAGGCGGCGACGAGATCGAGCTCGACCGTGGCGTTCTTCGGAAGCTGGGCGACGCCGACCGAGGTGCGGGTGTGCCGCCCGGCCTCGCCGAGAACGAAGTGCAGCAGCTCCGACGCACCGTCGGCCACCTCGCTCTGCAGCGTGAAGCCGGGCGAAGACTGGGTGTACACCGTGACCCGGAGGATCCGGCGGACCAGATCGAGGGTGCCGAGCTCGCGCTGCAGCAGGGCCAGGGCCCGCATGGCGCAGACCTTGGCGGCGCGCTGCGCCTCGCCGAGCGACACCTGCTCGTCCACCCGTCCGGTCACGACGACCTCGGCGCCGACGCGCGGCACCTGCCCGCTCACGTAGACGAGGTCGCCGTCGCGCAGCGCGGGGACGTAGTTGCCGCCGACCTTCAGCTCGCCGGCGAATGAGTAGCCCAGGGCCGCGGCGGCTTCCTGGAATCGGGCGTCGGCTGACATGGGAGCTACCTCGCGTACTTCGCCTGGTAGAGCTGCACCTTGAAATCGCCCGGCACCTTGAAGTAGGTGACGAAGCCGTAGCCGTGGTCCTCGACCTCCTGGGCGAATTCGACGCCGCGGCCTTTCAGCTCGGCGACGGTGGCGGCGATGTCGTCGCAGTAGAACGAGATGTCGGCCGTGCCCGACGCCGGCTTGCCGCCTTCGGTAGGGTGGACGCCGAGGTCGGCTTCGGGCGCGTCGAAGATCAGCCAGCCACCGCCGACGTCTCTGCCCTTCAGGCCGAGCTTGTCGCGGAGGAAGGCGCGCAGCGCCTCGGCCTCGGCCGAATAGAACATCGCATGCATGCCACGGATCATGGTGTGCCTCCTTCGCCTTCAAGCCGCCGCCTGCCCACGCTAGCCGCGCGGCAGCGGCTGCAGGATGCTGACCCGGTTGCCTTCGCTGTCGGTGAACGACACGTACTGGCCGACGCCGGGAATCGCCATCGGCTCGCCGAGGACCTCGCCGCCGGCGGCCTTCACCTTCGCCATCGCCGCCCGGACGTCGTCGACCGCGATCACGACCGAAGGCACCTGCGCCGGCCAGTCGGGCTTCTTCGGAAAGAAGCCGCCGTTGATCGCGCCGATGCCGGTGGGCCGGCCGTCGCTGCCGCTCGGCGTGGTGGTGGCGAGCACGTAGTCGCCCATCTCGGCGCCCATGGGCTGCATCTGCCAGCCGAAGGCCTGCTCGTAGAAGCGCGCGAGGCGCGCCTTGTCGTCGAAAGGCATCTCGAAGTGAACGACCGGATTCATCGCTTTTCTCCTGGTGAAGGGCCGCGGGCGGGTCAGAGTCCCACGCCGCGGGCCATGAGGCTCGCACACAGCGCCGCGGCGAGCAACAGCAGCAGTTCCACGCGCAAGGACAGCACGATCCGCCGGTACTCCTCGGCCGAGACGACGGGCGCCGCGCCCTGGCGCGTCTGCGCCCGCCACTTGATGAAGCGCAGCGTCGGATAGATCGACACCAGCCCGACCAGCACGAACAGCGCCATCTTGGCGTTGAAGACCGGATTGGCGAAGTAGAACGCCTTGCCCTTCTCGAAGAACCAGACGCGCAGCAGGCCGACGACGACGAGCAGCATCGCGAACAGGCCGTACCAGCGGTCGCAGCGCTGGATGCGCCGCGCCTCGGCATGCGTGGGCGCAGGGCTCATCGTCTGCCATTCGAGGAACACCGTGGCGACGACGCCGAACACGGCAACGAAGTGGAGGAAGGCGAAGAAGGCGCTGGTGACCATCGCAGCTCCGGGCAACGGGAAGGACGCTCAGCGCTCGATCGGCGCCTCGAGCAGGCAGCCGAACTCGCGGGCGAAGTCGACCGAGACGCGCGCGTGCACCGCTCCCTGCCTGTCGAAGAAGCGCTGCCGGCCGGCGAGGCCGAACACGCCCTCGTGCCAGACATCCGGGTGGATGTAGAGCCCCTGGCTGCCGTCGAAGCGGAAGCAGACGAAGCGCTCGGGCCTCACGTCGTCGCCGGGCAGGGCGAGCGGCACGTAGAACGGCTGGCGGTCGAGCGGGAAGAAGAGCTGGCCGCCGTCGGGGTGGTAGTTGGCATGCCAGAGCAGCATCCGGCCCGGCGCCTCGGCATGATCGGTCCGCGCCGACTCGGGCGCCTTCGCATAGGCCAGGATGTAGTGGCCGCCGACCGCCTCGTTGCGACCATAGAGGATGTCGCCCTGCCACTCGCTGACGAACACGCCTTCGGTCGTGCCGCCCTGGTCGCCGGTGTCGGCATCCACCGGGCGCGTGCCGCGCGCCGGCCAGCGCACGATCTCGACCCGGCATTCGGCCGGCTCGTCGACCAGGCGACCGTAGCCCGCGAGCGTCTCGGAGGTCGCGGTCACGACCGGCATGCGCACGGTCGCGAGGCCAGGCGGCAGGTCGGGATGGAGGTAGTCGATCGCTGCAGACACGAAGGGGCCCTCTTCGGCCGCCATGCTATGCGAAGGAGGCTCGCGCCGCGTTCGGCAGAATAGGCCGATGACCGACACCGCCACCCCCGCTCCCGCCTCCGTCCCTTCCCCCTCCACGCCGAGCGAAGACGTCAAGAAGCGACGCCGCGAGCTGGTCGACAAGCTCCTCGCCCGGCCGCCCGTGAAGAGCGAAGGCGAGGTCCGTCTTGGCGGCAAGGCGATGCCGTACACGGCGACGCTCGAGTTCATGCCGGTCGCCGGCCCGGTGTTCGCCGACACCGGCGGCGAGCCGGAGGCCGCGGTCTTCACCACCGCGTACGTGCTGAAAGGCGAGGCCTCGGGCCAGCGCCCGGTCTGCTTCGCCTTCAACGGCGGCCCCGGCTCGGCCTCGGTCTGGCTGCACCTGGGCGCGCTCGGGCCGAAGCGGGTGCAGGTCAACGACGACGGCTCGATGCCGCTGCCGCCCTACGCGGTGAGCGACAACCCGCATTCCTGGTTCGAGCACTTCGACCTCGTCTTCGTCGACCCGCCGCACACCGGCTACTCGATCGCCTCGAGCGAGGAGGCGCGGACCAAGCTGCTCGGCGTCGACGGCGACGTCGAGGCGCTTGCCGAGGTGATGCGCGCCTGGCTCGGACGGCACCAGCGCTGGAATTCGCCCGTCTACCTCGCCGGCGAAAGCTACGGCACCACCCGCGGCGCGGCACTCGCCGACCGGCTGCAGAGCCTGGGCGTCGCCCTCTCCGGCCTGATCCTCGTCTCCTGCGCGATGGACCTGCAGTCGATCGTGTTCGCGCCGCACAACGACCTGCCCTACGCCCTGTTCCTGCCGGCGTTCGCCGGCGTGGCGCAGTACCACGGCAAGCTGAAGGGCGCGCTCGGCAAGTCGCCACGAGCGGCGCGCGCGGCGGCCGAGGCCTTCGTCGAGGAAGAGTACCTGCGCGCCCTGCATCGCGGCGCCGCGCTCGACGGCAAGGCGCGCGAGCGCATCGTCAAGCGGATCGCCGAGCTCACCGGCCTCGCGCCCGCGCTGGTGGCGGAGAAGAACCTGCGCATCAGCGACCAGGACTTCTTCTTCGAGCTGCTGCGCGACGAGGGCAAGATCGTCGGCCGGCTCGACGCCCGCGTCACCGGGCCGATGGCGGCGAGCCGCACCCGCGCCTGGGAGTTCGACCCCGGCATCGAATCGATCGCCGCCGCGTACACGATGGCCGCGCTCGGCTACATGGGCAAGGAGCTCGGCCTGGCGACGACGCAGCGCTACGAGATCCTCTCGATGGAAGTGCACGAGCAGTGGAACTGGAACCGCGGCAAGGACAAGGGCAACAGCTACGCCAGCACCAGCGGCGACCTGGCCCGGGCAATGCGCCGCAACCCGCACCTGCGCGTGCTTGTCGCCAGCGGCCACTACGACCTGGGCACGCCGTACTCGGCCTCGAACTGGTCGCTCGCCCAGCTCGATGCGCCGCCCGAGGTGCTGGCGCGCATCGAGCACCACTACTACGACGCGGGGCACATGATGTACACCCGCGAGCCCGACCTGGTGAAGCTCAAGCGCGACCTCGTGGCGTGGCTCGCCGCCTAGGGCCGTGATGGGCAGGCTTCGACACATGCTGGCGACCGGCGCGCTCGTCGCCCTGGCCAGCGGATGCGGCGGCGGTGGCGGCGTCGGTACGGAAACGCTCTACGTCGAGTTCGCCTACCCGACCAATTCGACGATCGGCGTCCTGCGCGTCCCGCTCACCTCGACGCCGCACCTCGACGGCCTGGAAGGTCATTCGCCCCACTGCGCCCTCTCCGCGGGTGCGCTCCCGCCCGGCCTGACGCTGGCGGACAACTGCGTCATCAGCGGGGCGCCCCAGGCCGCAGGGACGTTCGCCTTCACCGTGCGTCTCACCGCCTCCGGAGTCAAGGGCTCCGTCGAGGCCTCGGGCGGGTTCACGATCAGCGACCCTTCGCCGGTGCTGACTACTGTGCGCGGCACGGTCTTCGTCGTCGACGCGAGCATCGACCAGCAGTTCACGATCGGCCTGCCGGTCGGCCTCGCACAGACCCTCGGCCCCCTGCCGTCGCCCGACCCGGGCGACGTCATGACGTTCGCCGTCGTCTCGGGCACGTTGCCGCCCGGCATGGTCATCGATCCCGCCACCGGCGGCCTGACCGGAACCCCGACCCAGCTGGGTCGCAGCACGTTCAACATCGGCGCGACCCTGCAGCGCAGCGGCATCGTCTACACGTCCAATGCGACGCCGGTGGTCGTCTATGTGTCCCCCGTCGTCGCCCAGGTGACCTACCCGAGCTGCCCCGCCGTCTGGGCCGTCGCCTGGACCTGCGCGCCAACGGTTGCCGGGCTGCCCCCCGGCGCGACGGTCGGCGCCTATTCGGCGGTCGCCATCCCCGCTGGATTCGCCATCGATCCGGCGACCGGCACCCTCAGCGGCACGCCGGTCGCGCCGGGCGATCTCCAGTTCGTGGCGCAAACGTCGGTGACGCTCGCCGATTCGCTCTCGTACGTGATGACTCCGGTCGCCTTCCTGGCAAGAGCCGCACCGTCTCCCTCCTGGGGCAGCAACGACGGCGACACGTCGAACATGACCGGCGTCATCGTCGCCTTTCCGACCCAGCCGACGTTCGGCCCCGGGCTCGCCACGATCTGGCTCACGGTGAACCAGCCGTTCACGGTCGACATCGTCGCGGTGAACGGGAGCCTGCCGGGCGACCTGCGCACGTTCTCCATCGTCCCCTACGCCGACCATCCGCTGCCGAGCTGGGTGACGATCGATCCCTTGACGGGCAGGCTGCAGGGAGCGCCGCCCCCGAGCATCGCCAGCGGCTTCGCGATGTTCACGGTGAACCTGGCGACCACCCGCAACGGGCGCACCGCGTCGCGAACCTACGTCTGGCAGTTCATCGTTCCCTGAGGGACCGCGGCGGCATCCCGGTCAGAGCTTGGAGACGCGCTCGAGCTCGCTCTTGAACAGGGTCACCACGGCCGGTTCGTAGGAGGCGGCGAACTTGTCGTGCACCGGCTTGACCTCGGCGCGCATGCGGGCCAGCTCGGCGGGTGCGATCTCGTTGTAGATCATGCCCTTGGCCTTGAGCTCGGCCACGGCCTTGCCGGAGACCTCGCGGCTGACCACGCGCTGATAGTTCTGCGCTTCGATGGCGGCGTCCTGCAGGAGCTTCTGCTCCACCGGCGACAGCTTGTCCCAGAAGCGCTTGCTGATCTGGACGGGGTTGGTCGCGTACACGTGGTTGGTGGCGCTGACGTACTTGTTCACTTCGTAGAACTTGCTCGAAAGGATCACGGCGAACGGGTTCTCCTGCCCGTCCACGGCCTTGCTTTCGAGGGCACCGTACAGCTCGGCAAAGGGCATCGGGATCGGGTTGGCCTTGAAGGTCTTGAAGGTCTCCAGGAACACCGGGTTCGGGATCACGCGCAGCTTCAGGCCTTCCAGGTCCTCGGCCTTGGTGATGGGCCGCTTGCCGTTGGTGACGTTGCGAAAACCCAGGTCGAAGAAGCCCAGCACGACCACGCCCTTTTCAGCCAGCTTGCCGCTGAGCATCTTGCCCAGCGGGCCGTCGACCATGGCATCGGCCTGGCGGGCGTTGCTGAAGAGGAACGGGAAGTCGAAGAGGCCGAACTCCTTGACGATGCCGGCCAGCGACGTGGTCGACGCCACGAGCATTTCCTGCACGCCGCCCTGCAGCGCCGATTGCTGCTGCAGCTCGTTGCCGAGCTGGCTGCTGGCGTATTCCTGGACCTTGATCTTGCCGCCGCTCTTGGCTGCAACCAGCTCGGCGAACTTCTTCACCCCGGTGCTGGTCGGATGGTCGGGGTTGTTCAGGTGTCCGAAGCGGATGGTCCGCTCCTGGATGTCCTGGGCCAGCGCCACGCCGCCGGAGGCCAGCAGCAAGAGCATCGTCGTCAGCTGGATCAGCTTCGATTTCATGTTTTCTCCGTTCACGGCGGTTGACTGGAAAGTGATTCCAGATTCTAGGGACGCATCGGCAACGGTCAAACAGGCTTCACCCTGATGCGCCCGCCCCCTACAGGCCCAGCTCCTTCAGGAGGGCCTCCCGCAACGCCTGCGCCTCGGGGCTGGAGAGCCTGCGCGGGCGCGGAAGGCCGACCTCGAAGCTCGCCTGGATCCTGGTCGGCCGGGGCGAGAGCACCATGATGCGATCGGCCATGTAGATGGCTTCCTCGACGTCGTGGGTGATCAAGAGCACCGTGTGCCGCTCCTCGTCGAGGATGCGCAGCAATTCGTTCCTCATGCGCAGGTTCATCAGCGCGTCGAGGGCCGAGAACGGCTCGTCCATGTACAGGATGTCGGGCTTGACGACGAAGGCGCGGGCCAGGTCGGCCCGCTTCAGCATGCCGCCCGAGAGCTCGTGCGGATAGCTCGCCTCGAAGCCCTTCAGCCCCACCATCGCCGCGTAGTGGTCGGCCAGCGCGGCCTTGTCGCCGTGGCCTTCGCCGTTGAGGCCGAACATCAGGTTCTGCTGCACCGTCAGCCAGGGGAACACCGAGCCGTGCTGCGAGATCACGATGCCCTTCGGGCTGGGACCCGACTGCTCGACGCCGCCCACCCGCACCGTGCCCGCGTCGGCCCGCTCGAAGCCGGCGACGATGTTCATCAAGGTCGACTTGCCGCAGCCCGAGGGACCGACGATGGCGACGAACTCGCCGTCGGCGACGTTGAAGCTCACGTCCTCGATCACCGGCAGCGAGCCCTTGCCCGAGGCGAAGCTCTTGCGGATGCCGCTGACGACGATCGCCTTAGCGGACATAGCGCCACCGCACCGCCTTCAGCCGCTCGAGCAGCCGCGTGCTGCTGTCGAGAAGCAGGCCGATCACGCCGATGATGATCATGCTGGCGATGACCAGGTCGTAGCGATTGCCGGCGTTGCGCGAGTCCATGATCAGGTAGCCGAGGCCCGAGCGGAGCGCGATCATTTCGGCCGCCACCACCACCAGCCAGGCGACGCCGATGCCGATGCGCATGCCGACGATGATCTCCGGCAGCACCGCCGGAATGACCACGCGCCGAAACAGCACCGTGCGCGAGACGCCGAAGTTCGCCGCCGCGCGCAGGTAGCGGCGCTCGATGGTGTGCACGCCCGAGGTGGTCTGCACGATCATCGGGAATACCGAGGAGATGAAGATCAGGAAGATCGGCGACAGGTCGCCGACGCCGAACCAGAGGATGGCCAGCGGAATCCAGGCGATCGGCGAGATCGGCCTGAGCATCTGGAAGATCGGATTGAAGGTGCGGTAGGCGCCGCCCACCCAGCCCATCCACAGGCCCAGCGGCACGCCCAGCAGCGCCGCCAGGCCGAAGCCCACGCCGACGCGCAACAGCGACGCGCCGATGTGCTCCCAGAGGCTGCCGTCCTGCGCCAGCTCCCAGGCGCCCGTGAGCACCTGCCAGGGTGTCGGAAAGATCGCGCTGTGCGTGGCGGTGACCACGGCCCACCACACCGCGACGACCGTGGCCAGCACCGCCAGCGGGGGCGCAACCCGCTTCAGGCGCTCGACAAGGGCGCCGTTCACCGTCTCGACTCCGGGACCGGACCGGGTTTCAAGACGAGCGCTGCAGCCATTGCCGCGCACGCCAGCGCAGTGTCGGCCATCCCTTGGCGGGACCGGGCTCGACGATCACGCTCATCGCCCCCTTGGCATGCGCGGTGCATGCGAAGCTGTAGGTCGAGGCCACCTCGAACGGCAGGCGAAAGCTCTGCCCTGGCATGATCAGCGCCGGCCCGAACACCTGCGGCACGTCGTCGAGGTTGCGCAGCAGCAGGACGTCGTTGATCCCGAGCGTGAGGCGGATCGTGTCGGGCAGGATCTCGACCTTGTCGCCCGCCATCCGGCGCGCGTAGGTGCCGCGCGGGATCTCGAACAGCTCGTCGCGCGAAGCCGAAGCGATCGGTGCCGTCGCGGCCCAGACCAGCGCGCCCAGGACGAGAGTCGCAGCCAGAACGACCGATCCGGTCGCGAACGCGCCCCACCTCGTCAGCACCCCGCCGCCGCGCATCGCCGCCCTTCACTTCGCCAGCAGCAGCTTGACGTCGTGCACGAAGTCGCGGGCGTCGCGGCCGTACGGCATCATCGCGCGCAGCCTGCCTTCGCGGTCGATCAGGAAGATCGAGGAGGTGTGGTCCATCGCGTAGCTGCTGCCCAGCGGCACCTTCTCGGCGACGACGCCGTAGCTCTTGCGCATCGCCGCCAGCAGCTCGGGCTTGCCGGTGCCGCCGACGAAGCTGGGGTCGAACGCCGCGAGGTAGGCCTTGAGCTGCGCCGGCGGGTCGCGCTCGGGGTCGACGGTCACGAACACCACCTGCACCGCCTCGCCTTCGGCGCCCAGCGCCTTCTTCGCCCGCGCCAGCGTGTCCAGCGTCGTCGGGCAGACGGCGGCGCAATGGGTGAAGCCGAACGACAGCAGCACCACCTTGCCGCGATAGCGGGCCAGCGTCAGCTCGCTGCCGTCGGAGCCGCGCAGGGCGAACTCGGGCGCCTGCCGCGGCGGCTCGAACACGCCGGCCTTGAAGGCGGGCGAGGGGGCCGCGGGCGCGGCCGTCGTCACGGCCAGCAGCAGCGGCAGCAACAGCCTCGACAGGGTACGCAGGAACGACACGACTCGATCGCTCAGAGCGCAATGGCGGCCGCCCGCGCCGCCTTGGCAAAACTCTCGTCCATGTACTTCTCGTAGGCGACAGGCGCCTTGATCGTGCCCGCCTCGACCGAGAGCTGCATCAGTTCCTCGAACTCGGCGCGGATCATCCGCAGGTCGCCATAGGTCACGCGGTCGACCGGATTTTCCATGACGAAGCGGATGATGTTCGGGTCCTGGTTGAAGTACTTGCGGCCGGCGGCGATGGCGACGGCCTTGTTGCGGTTGTCCTGCTTCTGGTCGAGCCACTGGCCGGCGCCGAGCACGTGGTTGACGAGGTCCTGCACCAGCGGCCGGTTCTCCGCGATCAGCTCCTCGCGCACCGTCAGCACGCAGCAGATGTAGTTGCGCCACTCGTCGCGCGTCATGCGCAGCACGCGGCCGTAGCCGGCGTGCTGTGCGGCCGCGCCGAACGGCTCGCCGGTGCAGTAGGCGTCCACCGCCTTGGCGTAGAGCGCGGCAGGCATGTCGGGCGGAGCCATCTCGACGATCTGCACGTCCTTGGGCGTCATGCCCTCGCGGGTCAGCATCTTGCGCAGGAACAGGAAGTCGACGGCGAAGCGGCTGGGAATGGCGACGCGCTTGCCGGCCAGGTCCTTGAAGCGCTGGTACGGCGAATCGGTGCGCACCATGATGACCGCGCCCGAGCGGTGCCCGAGCGAGACGATCTTCACCGGCACCCGCTTGTCGGCCAGGTCCATGACCAGCGGCGCCAGCATGTACGCGGCCTGGATGCGGCCGGCCATCAACGACTCCTTGATCTCGGGCCAGCCGTTGTACTTGCTGAACTCGAACTCGAACTGCGGGCCGGCACCCTTCGCCGCGGCGTTGCTGGTCGCCCGAGCGACGCAGGCGACGGGCAGGGTGAGGTTGCAGGTCACCGGCAGGCCGCCCACCAGCAGCGGCTTCGCCGCCGCTGCGCTGGCGTTGCCGGGCCAGGCCAACGCAGGCAGCATGGCGCCGAGCGCGCCCTGCAAGAGCTTGCGGCGATGGAGAGGCGATGGGGGGCAGCGTGACAAGCTCGAACCGGGTTCCAGGCAGCGACCGTGTTCATTGTGGGCGATGGCGGCGAAGGCGCTGAACCGGGGTAGAGTTTTCGGGTCGCGGGGGGGACGTCTTGAAGCAATGGAATGTCGCGGCCGCATCCGGCCGCCGGAGGAGCCGGTTGCGCCTGGTGGCCTCGGCCCTGCTGCTGGCTTCGCTGTCGGTGGCCGCCGCCTCGGCCCGGGCCGCCTGCAAGCTCGAGCAGATGGAGATCCCGGTCCGCATCGTCGACCGGCGCCCGATCGCGACGCTGACGCTCAACGGCACCCCGATGCCGATGCTGGTGGACAGCGGCGCCTTCTTCAGCATGCTGAGCCCCTCGGCCGCCACGCAACTGAAGCTGCCGTTGCGCAACCTCCCCCCCAACCTGCGCATCGAGGGATACACCGGGCGGATCGAAGCCAAGCTGACCCGCGTGGAGAAGGTGGGGCTTCTCACCGCCGAGCTGTGGAACATCGAGTTCCTGGTCGGCGGCAACGAGCTGGGCGCCGGCATCATGGGGATCATGGGTCGCAACATCCTCTCTGCCGGGGACACCGAGTACGACCTGGCGCACGGCGTGGTGCGGCTGAGCTTCCCGAAGGGCGAATGCGACAAGACCAGCTTCGCCTACTGGGCCGGCGAAGCCCCGGTGATCGTGGCGCCGCTGGACCGCGAGCAGCACCGCGAAGACTCGGCGATCCGCATGAGCGTCAGCATCAACGGCGTGCGGACGCAGGCCCTGCTGGATACCGGGGCGCCGCGGACCTCTCTGACGCTGAAGGCGGCCCGCCGCGCCGGCATCGAGGAGCGCGATCTGACGCCCAACGGCCGGTCCGGTGGCGCCGGCACGGGCCTGGTGAAGTCATGGACCGGCCGCGTGGCCCTGTTCGAGCTGGGCGGCGAGAAGATCGCCGACAACCGGCTCGAGGTCGACGACACCGACAACACCGACCACGGCGTGCTGGTGGGGCTCGACTATTTCCTCTCGCATCGCATCTATGTCTCGCGCCTGCAGCGACAGGTCTACGTCACCTGGAACGGCAGCCCCATCTTCGCGCAGGGGAGCGAGACGCCGGGCACCTACGACGCCCGTTTCGCGGCACTGCCGCAGGACGTCGCCAAGGACGACCCCGACGCCCTGGCCCGCCGCGGCGCGGCCGCCATGGCCGCCGGCAACTACCCGCGCGCGCTCGAGGACCTGAATCGCGCCTGCGAGCTGGCGCCCGGCGTGGCGGAGTATTTCTTCGCGCGTGCGCGGGTGCATCTGGCGATGCGTCAGTCTCGTCCGGCGCTTGCCGACCTGGACGAGGCGCTGCGGCTCGATCCTGCGCTGGCCGATGCGCGCTACCGCCGCGCCCGGGTACGCTCGGGCCTCGGCGATCGCCCGGGCGCGCAGGCGGACCTGGCGCTGCTCGACGCCGCATTGCCACCGCCCGCCACGCTGCGCGCCGACATGGCGGAGATGTATGCCGGCTTCGGCCAGGCTTCCGAGGCGCTGCGCCAGTTCGACCTCTGGATCGGCAGCCACCCGAAGGACGTGCGGCTGGCCGGCGTGCTGAACAGTCGCTGCTGGATGCGCGCGAGGCTGAACATCGACCTGCCGCTGGCGCTGGAGGATTGCAAGCAGGCCGTGGACAGGGACGGCGGCTCGGCGTCCTAT
Source organism: Burkholderiales bacterium (assembly GCA_021414305.1). GTDB lineage: Bacteria > Pseudomonadota > Gammaproteobacteria > Burkholderiales > Burkholderiaceae_C > Schlegelella_A. The sequence continues at coordinate 55,153 of JAIOOS010000008.1, forward strand.
CTCGACAGCCTGGGTTGGACCTACCTGCGCCTGGGCGACGGGGCGAAGTCGAAGACGGCCTTCGACGACGCCATCAAGCTTCAGGCCCTGCCTTTTTCGCTGTACGGCCGGGCGCTGGCGCACCTGTTGCTGAACGACCCGGCCGGCGGCGAACGCGACCTGGCGGCCGCGCGGAAGCTGAAGCCGCAGATCGACGAGGACGTGCGCAAGGAGGGGTTCGATTTTGCGCAAGCCGTGGAGCGGCTGAAGGTTCCCGGATCCTGAGGGTCCTCAGGACGCGCCCTCCGTTCCGCGCGCGCGCGGCGCCTGCAGGGGCTTCGCACGCAGGACCCCGCCGGCGCGCACGAAGTGGCCCGCGCCGAGGTGGTGGATGGTCTGCAGCTCGGCGTTGTCGTCGCTGAACGACCAGTGGCCGTTGCTGAAGATGCGCTCGTCGGCGGCGGCGGCCACCACCTCGGCGAAGCAGGTGTCGTACGCGTCCTCGGCATGCGGCTCGCGGATCAGGCGGCATTCGAGCCAGGCGGCGCAGCCCGCTTCGATCAGCGGCATGCCGAGCACCGGCCCCTGCGTGGCGACAATGCCGTGGCGGGCGAACTTGTCGACGGCGCGCCCGCTCTCGCCGCCGACGGCATAGGTCAGGTCGACGAGCGCGGTTCCCGGCAGGCAAATGCCGAAGGCGCCGCTGGCCACGACCAGCTCCCGGGTGAAGGTGTGCTTGTCGATCACGACGGCGATGCGTGGCGGCGTGAACTCGACCGGCATCGACCAGGCGGCGGCCATCACGTTGCGGCGGCCGCCAGCCGCGCTCGTCACCAGCACGGTCGGCCCGTGGTTGACGAGTCGACTCGCGTGCTCGAGCGCGACCGGACGAAAACGAGGAGTCATGGCCCCTGCCGCCGGCGGTCGCTACGCCGACGCACCCGGCGTCGCTGCGGCGCAGCCCGCGCAGATGCAGGCGCGCCCGCGCGCCGCAAGCGGCACGCGCGCCAGCAGCTCATCACTGAACGACGCGGCGACGCACCAGCACGGCGAAGCGTTGCCGCCGTCGCCGGCCATCGCGCAGGCATTGCCAGACCCGCACAGCGGGCAGACGCTCGCCGGCACGTCGTTCGCCGCCGCGGACGCGAGCGATTCCTTGCCGCTCACGGCGAGGGCCCGAGCCGCGCCACCATCAGGTGATAGCTGTTGCGCAGCGCCCGCTTCTCGAAGCCGCAGCTCTCGTAGAGCGCGATCGCCGGGTTCTCCGGATGCACCGTGAGCGCCACCTGCGCATGGCCGGCCGCCTTCGCCGCGGCCAGCGCGGCACGCATCAGGCTGCGGCCGTGCCCCTGCTGGCGGAATCGCGAAAAGAGGGCGATGCCGAGCTGCGGCGTCCGGATGTCGACGAAGGCCAGGCCCACCTCCTCGGGCATGAGGCGCATCCAGCAAGCGCCGATCGGCGCGACCTCGCCGGGCAGCTCGCCGACGACGCCGAGGTCGCCGGGCCGGCCCCAGTGCTCGGCGTAGATGCGCACGTTCTGGTCGAGCAGCACCTCGCGTGGCCTGAGCGGCGCCGGCGGCGGGTTCCACAGCGACACGTGCAGCCATTCCCAGAGCATCGCCTGGTCGGCGGGCACGAGCGGGCGGATCGCGAGCACGATGCTCAGGCCGCGGGCGAGCGCACGTGCTCGGGCCGCACGCCCATGCCGAGGAGGCGGGCGAACAGGCGCTGCAGCGCCGGCACCGCGGTCAGCACGCGCATCGGCAGCGGCACCTCGAGCGGCTCGCCGGCGTGGCTGCCCATCACCCGCACGAGCACGTTGTTCTGGATCGCGACCTGCATCGCCTGCGTCGCCTTGGTCGGCCAGAGGCGGCGCCGGTGCACGGCATCGAGGTCGTCCTCGGAGAGCGCGCCGCCGGCGCGCAGCTTGGCGGCGAGCAGGTTGGCCGTGGCGACGGCGTCCTGGATCGCCAGGTTGATGCCGACGCCGCCCACCGGCGACATCGCATGCGCCGCGTCGCCGATGCAGAGCAGCCCCGGCTTCGACCAGTCGAGCAGCCGGTCGACCTTGACCGTGAGCAGCTTGACGTCGCTCCACGACCGCACGTCGCCGATGTGCGAGAGCAGCACCGGCGCCGTGGCGACGACCTGCTCGTGGAAGACCGCGATGTCCTGCTTCTGCAGCGCCTCGGCGCCGCCCTTGGGAATGACGAAGGCGCATTGCCAGTAGTCGCCGCGATCAAGGGTGACGACGAAGTGCCCGGGGGCGACGCGAGCCAGCGCCGAGTCTTCGCTGCTCGGATCGCGGCCGACGCGAAACCAGAGCACGTCGATCGGTGCGCCGAGGTCCTCGACCGCCAGCCCGGCGGCGGCGCGCACGGTGGAATGCCGCCCGTCGCAGCCGATCGTGCAGTCGGCCAGGACCTCGAACTCGCCCTCGGGCGAGCTGCCGCGCACGCCGGCCACGCTGCCGTCCTCGGCGGTGAGAAGGCCGGTGACGTTGGCCTGCATGCGTACCGAGAATGCCGGCAGCTTCTTCGCCTCGCCGACCAGGAAGTCGAGGAAGTCCCACTGCGGCATCATGGCGATGAAGGCATAGCGCTCGGGCAGGCCGCTGAAATCGCCGAGCTGCACCCGCTCGCTGCCGAACACGCCGTTCAGGCTGCGCAGTCGCTGGTGCGGACGCTGCAGGAAAGCGTCGAGCAGGCCGAGCTCGTCCATGATGCGCAGGGTCGAGGGATGCACCGTGTCGCCGCGGAAGTCGCGCAGGAAGTCGGCGTGCTTCTCGAGCACGACCGTCTGCACGCCGGCGCGGGCGAGCAGGTAGCCGAGCATCATCCCGGCCGGACCGCCGCCGACGACGCAGCAACGGGTGGAGGTGGTGATCGGTGCACTCGCCATGTCGCTACTCCTGGATCCGCATCACTCCTCGGGCCGGCGCCGGAGCGATTCGAGGAACGCGGCGTGCGCCGCGAGATCGACCGGCCGGTGCCGGACGACGGTGCCGGCCGGGTACTTGCCGAGCCAGTTGTCGCCCTTGAGGTTCAGCGCCGGCCGCACCGGCCGCGGCACGAAGCCGCCGCCGCAGTTGGGGCACACGCCCTGAAGCAGATCCTCGACGCAGGCGCGGCAGAAGGTGCATTCGAAGCTGCAGATGCGCGCCTCGGCCGCGTCGGGCGCGAGCGCGACGTTGCAGTGTTCGCACGTGGGGCGAAGGTCGAGCATGGCGAAAGCGTAGCAGGGGCTGCGCGCCCGGTCACCTGCCCTTCTGCTTGCCCACCTTGCGCCAGTAGTCGAACTCGTCTTCGTGGAACTCGATATCGAGCTCCATCACGCGCGCCTGCAACCGCTCCTGTACGTCGGCGACGGCCTTGTTGTAGACCAGCGGGCCGATCTCGTCGAGGAAGAAGCCGAGCAGCGCGGCGGCGGCGATGTTGCCGATCTTCTCTTCCATGTTCTCCTGGAAGTAGCGCTCGATCGAGGCGACCGCGAGCTTGCGCGCCTCCTTGGGGATCTCGATCGTCATGGACTTGTCCTCCGGGTCCGGGGCGGATTCTGCGGCTCAGCCGGCGCGCAGCGGCTTGCTGAGAAAGGGCGAGCCGGCGAGGGCGAAGCGCCAGGGCAGGTCCTTCGCCTTGCTGAGGCCGATGCGCGTGCCCGAGGCGACCCGGCCCAGGTCGTCTTCGGCCCGCGGCACGAGGCGAAAGGGCTTGCGGTCGAGGCGCAAGGCGTTCAGCGCGTGGGTCACGCCGAGCGCCTGGCCGAGCCGGCCCGGGCCGCTGCACAGCAGGCGCAGGTCGTCGAGGCCGCGGCGCTCGCGCATCAGGTCGATGCCGCGGGTCGGCTCCAGGGCGCGGATCAGCACCCCCGCGCCATGCCCGGCCGGCATGCAGACGAAGTTGAGGCACCAGTGCAGGCCGTAGGAGCGGTAGACGTAGGCGCGGCCCGGAGCGCCGAACATCACGGCGTTGCGCGGCGTCACGCCGCTGAAGCTGTGCGACGCCGGGTCGCTTTCGTCGTAGGCCTCGGTCTCGACGATGCGGCCGCCGACGCCGTCGATGAACACGCTCGCGCCGATCAGGTTGCGGGCGACCTCGATGGACGAGGCGTGGAAGTCGATGCGGGCCATCGGCCCGAGGATAGCGAGGGGCGTCGATAGAATTCGCGCCTTCCCCGCGCTTCCTCTCCCCGTGTCCGATCGCCGCAAGGTCCTGCCGCAATACGTGTTGCCCAAGCGCGGCCTGACCCGCTTCGCCGGCCGCGTGGCCTCGCGCGAGCGCGGCGCGACGACGACCCGGCTGGTGCGCTGGTTCGTGCGCAAGTACGGCGTCGACATGGGCGAGGCGGCGAACCCCGACATCGCCGCCTATGCGAGCTTCAACGACTTCTTCACCCGGGCCCTGAAGGAAGGCGCGCGGCCGCTCGCCGAGGCCGCGCTGGTCTGTCCGGTCGACGGCACGATCAGCCAGTTCGGCGCGATCGAGCAGGACCAGATCCTGCAGGCCAAGGGCCACCGCTACTCGACGACGGCGCTGGTCGGCGGCGACCGCACGCTGGCCGAGCGCTTCCACGACGGCAACTTCGCCACGCTCTACCTCAGCCCCAAGGACTACCACCGCATCCACATGCCGTGCGACGGCGTGCTGACGCGGATGATCGACGTGCCCGGCGCCTTCTTCTCGGTCAATCCGACGACCGCGCGCGGCGTTCCCGGCCTGTTCGCGCGCAACGAGCGGGTGGTCTGCGTGTTCGACTCGAAGGCGGTCGGCCGCTTCGTCCTCGTGCTCGTCGGCGCCACCATCGTCGGCAGCATGGCGACGGTCTGGCACGGCGTCGTCAACCCGCCGCGCGTGCGCCGGGTGCGCGAATGGAACTACGCCGAGGGCCAGGTCACGTTGAAGCAGGGCGAGGAGATGGGCCGCTTCCTGCTCGGCTCGACGGTGGTGATGCTGTTCGGCAAGGAGGCGAAGCTCGCCTTCAATCCGCTGTGGGAACCGGGACGGACGATCCGACTCGGCGAAGCGATGGCGAGCACGTCGGCGCAACCTGTGACCTCCGCCTGAGGCCCGACCCGCGATGCGCGCTGTCTTCGTCGATGCCAATCCTGCGCTTCGCGCGATCGCCGAGCGCCTCGGCCCCTCGTTGCCCGGGCTGGCGCTCTCGTTCGGCCATCCCGGCATCCTGCCCGCCGCTCTCCCCGAGGCCCTGGCCGGCGCGCAGATCGCCGTCGTTGACCACACCGCCTTCCCGATCGAGATCGCCCGTCGCTGCCCCGGACTCACCGATGTCGTGTTCCTCGGCACCGGCGCGCGCAGCTACATGGACCCGGAGGCGCTCGCCGCGCTCGGCATCACGGTGCACATCATCAAGGGCTACGGCGACACCGCCGTCGCCGAGTGCACGATCGGCCTGCTGTTCGCCGCGGCGCGCGGCTTCGCGGCGATGGACCGCGGCATGCGCGGCGGCGAGTGGCTGCGCACCGAAGGCGCGCAGCTCGGCGGCAAGACGCTCGGCCTGGTCGGCTTCGGCGGCATCGCCGCCGAAGTGGCGCGCATGGCCGCAGGCATCGGCATGAAGGTGCTGGCCTGGAACCGCACGCCGAAGGCCCACGACAGCGTCGAGTTCGTGGCGATCGAGCGCCTGCTCGCCGAGAGCGACGCGGTCTCGATGCATTTGCTGCTGAACGACGAGACGCGTGGGTTCCTGTCATGCCAGCGCATCGCGGCGATGCGGCGCGGCGCGCTGCTCGTCAACACCGCCCGGGGCGCGCTCGTCGACGAAGCCGCGATGATCGAAGCGCTCCGATCGGGGCAGCTCGGCCACGCCGCCCTCGACGTGTTCGAGGTCGAGCCGCTGCCCGCGGGCCATGTGCTGACGACGCTCGCCAACGTCACGCTCTCCGCCCACTCCGGCTTTCGCACCCCGGAAGCGAACCAGCGGCTGATCGAGGCGGCGTTCGCGCACTGCCGGCGCATCACGGGCGCGAGCTGAGTCGGCCTAGAACTCGTATTTCAGGCGCATCGAGAACATGTCGCTGCGCTGGCCGTAGGTCTTGCCGAACAGGTACGACATCTGCCAGCCGAACGTGCCGGGTCCGCCGGGAATCGAGCCGAACAGCGCCGGGCCGGCGCGATGCGACTGCTGCTCGTGCGGCAGCCAGTCGTCCCAGGGCCCGAGCTCGCCGAAGCCCTGCGCGCCCACGTGCAGCCAGCGCGTCCAGCGGTAGCGCAGTTGCCACTGGTACCTCAGCTCGGTCGGATTCGAGGCGATCGCGCCCATCGGGTGATCGAGGAAGACGTTGAAGTTGACCTGGGTGCGGCCGATGTCGGTCTGCAGCACCGGGCCGATCTCCAGCACATAGCCCGAGGCCGGATGCTGCGGCCGGACGAGCTGCGTGTGGATCGCGAAGTCGAACGGATACTGGCCCTGGGTCAGCAGGTAATCGTTCTGCCAGTTGAGCGTCTCCAGCTTCTGCGACGAGAGGTCCGACCCGCCGACGTAGCTCAGGAGCAGCTCGCTGTACCACTGGCCGGTGATGTTCCAGCCGAAGCCGACCTCGGGCCAGGTGACGACGGGGCGGTCGGGGAACTTTACCGTCCAGTAGCGGAAGTCGGCCGTGCGGATGCCCGGGTTGTCGTAGACGGTGACGACGTAGTAGCCCGGAGCCGCCGCGACGGCGCCGCCGGCGAACGCGAGTGCCGCGGCGAGGGTGCGGGCGAGGCGCAGCCAGCGCATCAGTGCAGCACCGCGCTGTCGCTGGCGCGCGTCACCCGCAGGGCCGCGGCGGCTGCCGACCATTGCAGGAACTCGTCGACCGGCATCGGCCGGCCCATGTAGAAGCCCTGCGCCATGTCGCAGTGCAGCTCGCGCAGCATGTTCCAGACCTGGACGTTCTCCACGCCCTCGGCGACGACGGCGATGCCGAGGTTGTGCGCCAGGTCGATGGTGGAGCGCACGATCACCGCGTCGTCGGCATCGGTCTGCATGTTGCGCACGAACGACTGGTCGATCTTCAGCTCGTCGACCGGCAGCCGCTTCAGGTAGGCGAGCGACGAGTAGCCGGTGCCGAAGTCGTCGATCGAGAGCTTGAAGCCGATCGCGCTCAGCCGGTCGAGCGTGACCAGGGCGCGCTGCGGATCGTCCATCATCGCGCTCTCGGTGATCTCGAGGCAGAACGCCTTCGCCGCCACGCGCTGCCGCACCAGCACCGCCTCGAACTTCTGCGGCAGGTCCTGGTCGAGCAGGTCGCGGGTGGAGAGGTTGACCGAGAGCACGAGATCGATGCCTTCGTCGCTCAGGCGCCGCCACTGCCGCGCCGCCTCCTCGAACACCCACAGCGTCAGCGCGTGGATGAAGCCGCTCTGCTCGGCGAAGGGAACGAACTCGCCCGGCGGCACCAGGCCGCGCTGCGGATGCTGCCAGCGCACCAGCGCCTCGGCGCCCGCCACCTGGCCGCTCTCGAGCGCGAGCTTGGGCTGCAGGTACAGGCGCAGCTCGTCGTGCTCGACCGCCTGGCGCAGCTCGGAGATCAGCGTCAGCATCTGCGCGCTGGCGACGTCGACCGAGGGGTCGTACATCAGCGGGCCGCTGCCGCGACTCTTGGCCGCATACATCGCCACCTCGGCGCGGTTGAGCAGCGCGTCGCCGCCGTCGGCGTGCTTCGGCCAGCAGGCGATGCCGATGGCCGCGCCCATGTCGACGTTGTGCTCCTCGAGCGCGAGCGGCGCCTGGAACGACTGCTCGATCCGCCTGGCCACCGACATCGCGAGCTCCGGGTCGCCCGAGCGCAGCAGCACCCCGAACTCGTCGCCGCCGAGGCGCGCCACCAGGTCGCCGTCGCGCACGAGCTGGCGGTTCAGGCGTTCGGCCACCTGCACCAGCAGGAGGTCGCCGATGCGGTAGCCGAGCACGTCGTTGACGTGCTTGAAGCGGTTCAGGTCGAGCATGACGATCGCCACCGAGCCGCCGGGCGGGGCGGCGACGATCGCCCCGTTCACCGCCTCGCGAAAGCGCGCCCGGTTCGGCAGGCCGGTGAGAGGGTCCCAGTAGGCGAGCTTGAGGATCTGCGCCTGGTTCTCGGCGATGTTGATGCGCATCCGCTCGAACGACTGCGAAAGCTCGCCGATCTCGTCGTGGCGCTGCAGGCCGAGCATCGGCGTCGCGTAGTCGCCGCGACCGAGGCGCTCGGCGGCGTCGGCGAGGCCGCGCAGCGGCGTGGTGACGCGGCGCGCGGTGAACACGCTGCCGAAGGCGAAGACGACGATGCCGAGCAGGGTGATGGCGATCAGCGCGAGCTGCAGGTCGCGCGGCAGGCGCACCGCGTCGTCGACCGAGAGCGAGACCAGCGCGCGCACGCCGGCGCCGGCATCGGTTTCCCGGCCGACGGTGAGGGTGCGGACGCGCACCCCGAGCTCCTCGCCCTGCACGGCGAAGCTGCTCATGCCCGTGTCCCCGGTGTCGTCGAGCCAGGGCTGGCCCGCCATGCTGGCGGCGCGCACGGCGTCGAGGCTGGTCAGGCTCACCGCCCACGGCTCGTCCGGCGAGGCGCGCGAGAGCAACGTGAGATCGAGCGCCGCCAGCCGCTGCATGTCGGCGATGAGCTGGCCGTCGAGCGGAAAGTCCATCAGCACCCAGCCGACGACGAGCGGCGCGCGCACCGGCACCAGCACCGCCTGGTACGGCCGGCCGGCGCGCAGGGTGATCACGCTCGCCTGGCCGGAGGCGGCCGATTGCGTCGCCAGCCGCTCGGCCAGGGGCAGCAGGTGGCGCGCCTCGCTCGTGGTCGTTGCCCGCAGGCTGAAGTCGGTGGCGAGCAGCGCGACCTCGGTCGCGCCGATGCGGGCGCCGTGGTTGGCGAGCACCGAGACGATGGTTTCGGCGTCGTTCGAGCTCACCGCCTCGCGAAAGCCGTAGTCGGCGGCGAGCAGGCGGGCGCCGTTGATCAGCGTCTGCGCGCGGCGATCGAGCAGGTTCTGCAGCAGCCGCTCGCCGGCGCGCAGCTTTTCCGGGAGAACGCGGTGCGCATGGTCGGCAAGGCTGGCGCGCAGCGCCATGAAGCTCGCCACCTGCACCGCGAGCAGCAGGCCGAGGAAGAGGACGATGATCCGCCCGCCGATCGAGCGCCGCCACCAGGGGCCACGAGCGCTCATCGCGAAGGCCCGACCGGGTTGAGCGCGGCCCGCTGCTCGATGTCGGCGCTGCCGACGACGAGCGCGGTCGAGGTCGGCGGCGATCCTTCGGCGAGCGACGAATGCCAGACCCGGAGCTGGTAGCTGCCGGGCGGCACGCCCTCGATCCGCGCCCTGCCCGAGGCCGCGCTGCGCGCGTAGAGGGGCGTGTCGACCACCACCACCCAGGCGACCATCTGGTCGTGGATGTTGCAGCCGAGGACGGCGATGCCCGGCTTGTCGAACACCACCGGCGCGTTCGGCACGCCGGCGTAGAGCTTCAGCTCGAAGGTCTTGACCGGCGAGAACGAGTAGACGTGGTGGCGGACCGTGTCGTCGTTCGGGAACGTGACCGGCGTGCCGACCGTGACCACCGAGACCTGGGGCGAGAACTGGCGCTTCACCTGCGCGATCCGCACGCCGGCCATCGGCGCCACCGCCAGCTTGCCGGCGGCCGGCTCGAGCATGACGACGGCATCGGTCAGCGGCTTGCCGCCGGTATCGCCGACGAACACGCTCACCGAGGCCGCCCGGGCGCCGCAGCAGGCGGACAGGGCGAGGACCGTGGCGAGAAGCGGCAGGCAGCGGGGCACGGAAGCGAACCTCGGGTTCGGGCAGGCGGAATCGGCCGGGGACCGACGATCCCCGGAAAGGCTTGCCCCGATGTCGGCCGTTTCCCGGTCGACTTGAACCGGCGGCCACGCCGGGGCGGCGGCGCCGGCATTCCGGCACGACCTGGCCGCAAGCCAGCCGGTTGCGCCTGTAGGTCGATGCCGACAGCGGCATGCGTCGCCTGGGGCTTGAAGCCGCCGGGCGGCGGCGGCAGGATCGAATCCTTCCGTTTCGAGAGCCTGCATGCCCCACGCCATCTGGAAAGGCGCCATCAGCTTCGGCCTGGTGCACGTTCCCGTCTCCCTCTATCCCGCCTCCGAGGAAAGCGGCATCGATTTCGACTGGCTCGACAAGCGCAGCCTCGACCCGGTGGGCTACAAGCGGATCAACAAGCGCACCGGCCGCGAGATCTCGGCCGACCAGATCGTCAAGGGCATCAAGCAGGCCGACGGCGACTACGTCGTCCTGAGCGAGGACGAGATCAGGGAGGCCTATCCGAAGTCGACGCAGACGATCGAGATCGAGACCTTCGTGAAGGCCGGCGAGATCTCCTTCACCCAGCTCGAGAAGCCGTACTTCCTGGCGCCGATCGGCAAGGGCGAGAAGGTCTACGCGCTGCTGCGCGAGGCGATGCGCGAGGCCGGCGTGATCGGCATCGCCCGGGTGGTGATGCACACCAAGGAGCGCCTGGCTGCGCTCGTTCCCGACGGCGAGGCGCTGATGCTCAACACCATCCGCTGGGCGAGCGAGCTGCGGCCGCGCGACGCGCTCGGCTTTCCCGCCGCGGGCAAGGGCAAGCTGAAGGACGGCGAGCTGAAGATGGCGCGCCAGCTCATCGGCGACATGACCTCGGCGTGGAAGCCCGACGCCTACGAGGACAAGTTCACCGCCGCGATCCACGCCCTCGCGGCGCAGCGCGTCAAGGCCGGGAAGACCGAGAAGGTGCTGCCGATCGAGGCCGAAGCGGCGCCCGAGGGCGCGAGCAATGTGGTCGACCTGACGGAGTTGCTGAAGCAGAGCCTTGCCACGCGCAAGGCGCCGACGACCGCGAAGAAGGCGGCCGGCAAGGCGGCGACCGCCGAAGCCGCCGGGAAGAAGACGGCGCGCAAGCGAGCCGCCTGAACGGCGCCGTCCTCGCCTCGCCGGGCGGACTACGATCCGGCATGCGTCCCGGCTGCGTCCTCCTCTTGCTCCTCGCTTGCCTGCCGGCGGCGCAGGCCGCGGGCGAGGAGCCGACGACCACGCCCTACCGCCCCAGCGTCTCGACGCCGGCGGCGCTTTCCGCGCCCGGCTGGCTCGAGATCGAGGCCGGCTGGCAGCACGATCACGCCGAGGCCGGCGTGCGGCGCGACAGCATTCCGACGACCTTCAAGCTGGCCTTCAGCGAGGACTGGGGCATCCGCCTGGGCAACGAGGCGTGGGTGCGGCAGCGATCCGACGACAAGACAACGAGCGGCCTCGGCGACACGAGCTTCGTGCTGAAGCGCCGCTTCGAGATCGACGACGCCCAGGCCTTCGGCCTGGAGGCCGGCGTCGTCATGCCGAGCGGACACCGCGGCATCGGCTTCGGCAGCGGCAAGGCCGACTACGGCCTCAACGCGATCTACAGCGCCGACTTCGGCGGCGCCTGGCACACCGACGTCAACCTGCTGGCGACGCGGCTCGGCCAGGCCGACCCCGGCGCGTCGCGAACGCTGTGGCTGTTCGCCGCCTCGCTCTCGCGCCAGCTCGACGATCGCTGGGGCGTGGTCGGCGAGTTCGCCGCCACCCGCCAGCAGGGCGCCGAAGACTCGCGCCAGCTCCTGCTCGCCGCGAGCTACAACGTGAGCAAGCGCCTCACCCTCGACGCCGGCGCGGCGCGAAGCCTGCGCTCCGGCACCTCCACCTGGTCGGCGTTCACCGGCCTCACCTGGCTCGCGGCGCGCCTGTTCTAGGGCCCAGGGCACGCGTCCCGACGGGGGACTTGGCCGGTGCAGCGGTTTGCGCTAGCGTGCCGGCTCTTCATCCATCGGGAGTGCGCCATGGCCGACGCCAAGATCTACGTCCAGGTCAACAAGTTCGCCGTCAAGGACATCTTCGACGCCAAGTACAAGGCGAAGGCCATCACCGTCATGCAGAAGGCGGCGGAGAACGCGGTCAAGGGCAAGCTCACGACCGACGCCCCCAAGGAAAAGGGCGCCAAGGGCTGGAGCCTCGACGGCAGCCTGGTGTCGCTGTCTCCGGACAAGGCGGGCAAGAAGCTCGAGGCCAAGGTCTCGATGTCGATCTCGACATGGCCAGGCAAGTCGATCAAGGCGATGCCCTCGGGCACGGCGGCGATGGCGATCCCGAGCGCCGACAAGGTCGACTCGGGCGATGTCGAGGCGGTGGCCGAGGCCGCGGTGGAATCGGCGATGAAGTCGGCCACCAAGTACATGGAGACGAACGCGCCCTGAGCGGCGCGCGTGCTTTCAGTCAGAGCCAGCCCGCCTTTCGGAAGCGCCACCAGACGAAGGCGCAGGCGCCGGCGATGATCGTCAGCGCCGCGGGGTAGCCCCAGGCCAGCTTGAGCTCGGGCATGTGCTCGAAGTTCATGCCCCAGATCCCGGCGAACGCCGTCGCCACCGCGAAGATGCCGGCGTAGGCGGCCAGCCGCTTGGTGATCTCGGTCTCCTCGATCGTCACCATCGAGAGGTTGACCTGCATCGCGATGGCGATCGTGTCGCGCAGGGAGTCGAGCGAGGCGTTCATCCGCGCCAGGTGGTCGTAGACGTCGCGGAAGTACTCGCGGTTGTCGCTGCAGACCTGCGGCACGCGGCCGGCGATCAGCTTGGCCACCGCCTCCTGCAGCGGCGCCACCGCGTGCTTGAAGACGCCGATCCGGCGCTTGAGCGCATAGAGCTGCTCGATGTTCGAGCGGCCGAGCTTGGGCTGGAAGATCTGCTCCTCGACCACCTCGAGGTCGGTCTCGAGCGCGTCGATGATCGGGAAATAGCGGTCGACCACCGCGTCCATCAGCGCATAGAACACGAACGCCGGCCCGTGCTTGAGCAGGTGCGGCTCGCGCTCGGCGCGCGAGCGCACGCCGAGGAAGCCTTGTTGCGTGCGGTTGCGGCAGGAGAGCACGAAGTTCGTGCCGACGAAGATGTCGACCTCGCCGATGACGAGCTCGTCGGTCGGCCCGATCTCCACCGTGTGCAGCACGGCGAACAGGGTGTCGTCGTACTCCTCGATCTTCGGCCGCTGGTGGCCGTGCCGGGCATCCTCGATCGCCAGGTCGTGCAGGCCGAACTCCTCCTGCATTTTCAGCAGCTCGTCGGGCGTGGCGTCCTTGAGCGCGACCCAGACGAAGCAGCCGGGCTGGGCCAGGTACTCGCTGATGTCGTCGATCGGGCAATCGGCGAGCTTGGCGCCGTCCTTGTAGGCCACGCAGTTGATGAGCATGGTGCGACGCCTTCCCCGGACCGTTGCCGACGGGCGATTCTAGGAGCCGCGTCGGCACGCGGCATGCCAAATGTTCCGCGCGTCGTCCGACAACAGGAGCATTCGATGGCAGCGCATGGCGAGAAGGCAGAAGAGAAAGGGAAGAAGACGGCCGCGCCTTCCCGCACCTTCGAATAGACTGGGTCCCATGTCGATCCGGCTCCGCATCGCGTTGATCTGCCTGCTCGCGGCGGCCCTTCCGGTGCAGGGCGTGGCTGCGGCGACGATGGGCGGCTGCCCGCCGGGTGGTCGGGCCGCGGCGAGTGGGCATCACGACTCGGCCGCACATTCGCACCCGGCCATGCACTCGCATGAAGCCGCGGACGATCACGTGGCCGCCCCCCCGCACGAGGCCGCGCATTCTCACGACACGCTGGACGGCGGGGCCTCTTCATTGTCCGAAGATCATGGCGCAGCCACCCACGGCGCCGCGTCCAAGTGCAGCGTTTGCGCTGTGTGCTGCGTGGCGGCCGCGCCGCCGCGATCGGTGCTCGTGTTCGAGCCGTTTCCGTCGGCCGAGTTCTTCGCGCCGTTCATGCCCTCGGTCGCCCCCGTGTTCCTGACGGGCGGGCCCGAGCGGCCCCCTCGACCCGCCTTCGCCTGACGCACCGCCGGCCGCGGTGACGGGCGCGCTCGCGCCGGTCGCTCGCATCCGGTCGTTTCTCCGGTCGTCTCCACGCGCCCTGGCGCCGCGAGCGATCACACGCGGGGCCCCCATGCCGATTCGATCCCGAGCCGTCCTGCCGACGGCGACATTTGCCGCCTTGCTCACGAGCCTTGCCGTCAGTGCGCAGCTGCCGCCGGCGCCAGCCGCGACCGGGGCGGCCCCGGCGCCGACCTATCGCTCGGCCTTCGACGGTTATCGCCGCTACCAGGACCAGCCCGTCGGCTCGTGGCGGCAGGCGAACGAGCGGGTCGGGCGGATCGGCGGCTGGCAGGCCTATGCCCGCGAAGCGCAGGCGAGCGGACCCGCGGCCTCCGCACCCGCGCCCGGCGCGTCCGATCCTCACTCCGCGCATCGAAAGCCATGATGCACTCGGTGCCTCCACCTCACGTCGCGAACCGGTTGGGCCGGAGCCTTCTGGCCACAGCAGCCGCGATCCTGCTCGGCGCGTGCACCAGCACCGCGGTGGACGACAACTTCAGCGGCGCCCGGCAGCTCAGCCGCGAACGCCTCGGGGTCGAGCCGACCTGGCTGACCAGCGACGAGGCTCGCCGCCAGGCCGAGGCGAACGTCGAGGCCCTGCTGGCCCGGCCGCTCGGAGCCGACGACGCCGTCCGGGTCGCGCTGGCCTACAGCCCGGCGCTGCAGGCCATGCTGTACGAGGGCGCGGCGAGCGCGGCCGAGACGGCGCAGGCGGCGCGGCTGCCGAACCCGGTCTTCGCCTTCGAGCGCCTGGCGCGCGGCGAAGGCGGCGCGCGCGAGCTCGAGATCACCCGCACGCTCAGCTTCTCGATCCTCGACCTGCTGCTGCTCCCATCGCGTCTTCGGCTGGCGCAGACCCGCCAGGAAGCGAATCGGCTCGCCCTGGCCGGCAGCGTCGTGCAATCGGCGACCGAGGCGCGGCGGACCTGGGTACGCGCCGTCTCCGCCGGGCAATCCCTTCGCTACGTGGAGCAGGTGAAGGCGACGGCGGACGCCGGCGCCGAGCTGGCCAGGCGCATGCAGGCGGTGGGCAACTACAGCAAGCTGCAGCGTGCACGCGAGCAGGCCTTCTCGGCCGACGCCGTCGTCCGGCTTGCGCGCGCGCGCCAGGAGGCGCACGCCAGCCGCGAAGCCCTGATCCGCGCGCTCGGCCTGAACCAGGTGCAGGCGGCCCGGCTGACGCTGCCCGAGCGGCTGCCCGACCTGCCCGCCGAACCTCGCGACGAAGCCGGCGTGGCGCGATCGGCGATGGCCGAGCGGCTCGACGTGCGCATGGCCCGCAGCCGGCTCGAGCTCCTGGCCCGCGAGCAGGGCCTCGGAGACATCACCAGCGTCGTCAACGGTCTCGAGATCGGGTTCACGAGCAAGAGCGACACCGGCCTGGCGAGCCTGAAAGGCTACGACCTGAGCGTGCCGCTGCCGATCTTCGATGTCGGCGATGCTGCGCGATCCGGTGCCCAGGCCAGGTACATGGCGGCGCTGAATCGAACGGCCCAGCTCGCCGTCGATGCGAGCTCGCAGTTGCGGGAGACCTATGGCGCCTACCGGACCGCGTACGACATCGCGCGGCACTACCGCGCCGAGATCGTGCCGCTGCGCAAGCTGATCGCCGAGGAAAACATCCTTCGCTACAACGGCATGCTGATCGGTGTGTTCGAGCTGCTCGCCGACTCGCGCGAGCAGATCGAAAGTGTGGTCCAGGCGATCGATGCCGAGCGCGACTTCTGGCTCGCCGACGCCGCGCTCCAGGCGGCGCTGATCGGCAAACCCCTACCGGCGACGGAAAACCCATGACGACGAATCGGCGCAACTTCCTGGTGAGCGGTGCCGGCGCCGGCATGGCCGTGGCCGCCGCCGGCGTGAGCCGGGTGGCGATGGCCGCCCTGCCCGAGCCGGTGCTGCAGACCAACCCCGCGACGATGCCGCCGCTCGTGCCCTCGACGGGTCGGGCCTACAACCCGGTGGTCACGCTCAACGGCTGGACCCTCCCCTGGCGCATGCACAACGGCGTCAAGGAATTCCACCTCGTCGCCGAGCCGGTGGTGCGCGAGATGGCCCCGGGCTTCAAGGCGCATCTCTGGGGCTACAACGGACAGTCGCCGGGGCCGACCATCGAGGTCGTCGAAGGCGATCGGGTACGCGTCTTCGTGACCAACAAGCTCCCCGAGCACACCTCGGTCCATTGGCACGGGCAACGCCTGCCGAACGGCATGGACGGCGTCACCGGGCTGACGCAGCCCGGGATCTCGCCGGGCAAGACCTTCGTCTACGAGTTCGTCGCCCGCCGCCCCGGCACCTTCATGTACCACCCGCACGCCGACGAGATGGTGCAGATGGCGATGGGAATGATGGGCTTCTGGATCACCCACCCGAAGGCGAAGCACCCGCTGATCGACGAGGTCGACCGCGACTTCGTTTTCCTGCTCAACGCCTACGACGTCGAGCCCGGCGCCTACACGCCGAAGATCATGACCATGCTCGAGTTCAACCTGTGGTCGTGGAACAGCCGCATCTTCCCGGGCATCGACTCGCTCAACGTGCGCAAGGGCGACAAGGTGCGCATCCGCGCCGGCAACCTGACCATGACCAACCATCCGCTGCACCTGCATGGCCACGAGTTCGTCGTCACCGGCACGGACGGCGGGCCCACCCCCAAGGCGGCGCGCTGGCCCGAGGTGACGACCGACGTCGCCGTCGGCCAGATGCGGCAATTCGAGTTCCTCGCCGACGAAGAGGGGGACTGGGCCTTCCACTGCCACAAGAGCCATCACACGATGAATGCAATGGGCCACGGCGTGCCGACGATGATCGGCGTGGAGCACCGCGGCGTCGTGCGCGAGATCGCCAAGCTGATCCCGGACTACATGGTGATGTCCGAGCGCGGCATGGCCGACATGACCGAGATGCAGATGCCCCTGCCCGACAACACGGCGGCGATGATGGGCGGCGAAGGCCCGTTCGGCTCGGTCGAGATGGGCGGCATGTTCAGCGTCCTCAAGGTGCGCGCGAGCCAGAAGGCGGGCGACTACACCGACCCGGGCTGGTATGCGCATCCCAAGGGCAGCCAGGCCTTCGAGTGGACCGGAGCGATCGCCGAGCCCGCGCGCTTCGCCTCGGAAGGGCGGAACTCGATGCCTTCCCACGCCGTGCCCGGGACCGAGATCGAAGTCCAGGTCCGCAAACCCAAGGGTCACGCCGGGCACTGACCCGAAGTCCCGCCCAGGAGCCTCCATGAAAGCCGTGACTCTCTGCTTCTGCCTGCTCGCCAGCCTGCTCGGTCCCGGGGCCGTCCGGGGTTCTCCCGCGGCCGACGGCAAGCCGCACGACCACGACCCGGGCCTCGCCTTCGGCGAGGCGGGGCAACCGGGCAAGGCGACTCGCACCGTCACCGTCGAGATGACGGACGCGATGCGCTTCAAGCCGTCGAGCGTGACCGTCCGGCAGGGCGAGACGGTGCGCTTCGTGGTCAGGAATTCCGGGCGGCTCAAGCACGAGTTCGTGCTCGGCACCGAGAAGGCGCTGAAGGAGCACTACGAACTGATGAAGAAGTTTCCCGAGATGGAACACGACGATCCGAACATGGTGACCGTGGGGCCCGGAGCCAGTGGCGAGGTGATCTGGCGCTTCTCGAAGGCGGGCAAGGTCGACTTCGCCTGTCTGCAGCCGGGGCACTACGACGCCGGCATGAAAGGCGCCGTCAGCGTACGCAAGAAGCAGGAGCAACCACGATGAAGAAGACGATGGCAATCGGCCTGGCCCTGCTGCTCGTCGCGGGCGCCGCTGAGGCACAGGCGATCGCGGCGATGACCGCCGGAGAAGTCCGCAAGGTCGACCTCGAGCAGAAGAAGATCACTCTCAGGCACGACGAGATCAGGAGCCTCGACATGCCGGCGATGACGATGGTCTTCCAGGTCAGCGACCCCGCCCTGCTCGCCAAGGTGAAAGTCGGCGACAAGGTGCGTTTCGTCGCCGAGAAGGCAGGCGGCGCCCTTGTCGTGACGAGCATCGAGACAGACCAGTGAGGGCCGCACGATCGGCTTGCGTCTTGCTCGTGGCGGTCTCGTCCCTGGCGCAAGCCCAGCTGGTCGAGATCGACTGGGGGGCGCAGCAGCGCTTCGCGCGGGAGCTGCGCGTCGAGCCTGGCAAGTTCGTCGAGGCGTGCGGCAAGCTGCAGCGGGGCGCCGCGGTGCAGTGGCAGTTCGAGGCGAGCGCCCCGACCGACTTCAACGTGCACTTTCACGAAGGCAAGGAAGTCCGTTTTCCCGCGCAGCAGCAAGGCACCGCGAAGTCGCAGGGCAGGCTGGACGTCAGCCTCGACCAGGACTACTGCTGGATGTGGAGCAACAAGGGAACGACCGCGCTGACCCTGAGCGTGGATCTCCGAAAGATCCGCTGATCACGGGACGCGCGAGTCGTCGGCGCCGAGAACCGCCTCCAGCTCGCGCTCGAACAGGTCGCAGGCGAACTCGTTGCGGCCGAAGTTGAGCGCGCGGTTCGCGCCGCTCGCCAGGCCGCGCTGCATCGAGGCGGCGAGGGCGAAGTCCTCGTCGATCGCGTCCCAGAAGATCTTCCAGTTGCGGCTCCAGTGCTCGGCGGCGCGCTTCGCATGGCCGGCCGCGGGCACGAGCATCCAGCTCGCGCAGGCGGCGCTCGCGGCGCTCTCCGGCGTGATGCCGAAGCCGTTGACGTGATCGCCCTCCCAGAGCAGGAAAGTCGAGGGAAAGAAGAAGTAGATGATGTTGCTGTGCCGGCCGAGCAGCTCCCACGAGGCCGCGTCGCCCGGCGCCTCGGCGAGCGACCTTTTCGGCAGGACGATCCGCTGGTGCCGGCCGAACGACTGCTGCTGCACCAGGTTGTCGTGGAACAGGTGGGCGATCGTTTCCCGGTGCGCGTACTGGAAGTGGTAGCTCTCGAGGTTGGCGTCGAGCACCAGCTTCCAGTTCGAGGCCTGGACGAAGCGGCGCTCGTGCGGGCCGGCCGCGGAGGCGTCGTAGCCGAGCCGCTCGAGCTCGCCGGCGAGGGGCCCGAAGTACGCGTCCCAGTCGAAGGCGCCAACCGCCTCCGGCACGACCCACACCAGCCCGCAGCGCTCGGCGACCGGCAGCTCGACCAACGCCGCCGCGGCCCGCGGCACGCTCGGGAAGTCGGCCTCGTGCGGCCGGCCGACGAGGGCGCCGCGGCAGTCGTAGGTCCAGCTGTGGTACGGGCAGACGAAGCGCTTGCGGCCGCTGCCGCACTCGCCCTCGGCGGCGACGATCGCGCCGCGGTGCCGGCAGACGTTGATGAAGGCGCGCAGCACCGCGTCGTCGCCGCGCGTCACCAGCACCGGCACGCCGAGCAGCACAGTCGCGAACCAGTCGCCGGCGGCGGCGACCCGCGCCGCCGGCCCAACGGCGTGCGGCAGGCGGCGCAGGGCGCGGGTCTCGCGCTCGTGGCGCGCGGGATCGAGGTAGCGCGCCACCGGGCTCGTCGCCGGCTCGCCGCGCTGCGGCGCGGCGCCGGCGATCGCGCGCCGGGCGCCCTGCCAGAGGATGCGTGCGTCGGGTTCAGTCATGGCGGCCGGCCCCCACTCTAGGCCCTAGCGGTCGAAAGCGAAGTTCAGCCCCAACGCCCATCGGCCAGGTGCGTCGCCCAGGCCTTCGGCGCGGCTCAGATCGATGCTGATGCCGGGCACCGGCGCGTAGCGCATTCCGACCCGCCAGAAGTCGAGCCCGACTTCGCGAAAGCGCTCCGCGACCAGCGACCAGCCTGGCGACGCCTGCCACTCGACCGCCGCGCCGCTGCGCGCCAGGTTCGCTCGGTCGTGCACGAAGTCGCGCCCCGCATTGACGTGGACGCGCACGCTCTCGCCTGCCTCCCAGGTCAGCGGCAGGACGACGCTGCTGCCGATGAAGCGCGGCGCATGGTCGCGAACGGCCGCCGACACGGAGATGCCAGCGCTCAGCGACGGCACGAGCTCGCGCACCCATTTGAGCTGCGGCCCGACGGCGCTGACGGCGCCGGCGCCCTCGGCGTGGAAGCGGTCGAGGTTCAGCGACAGCTCGACCGGACCGACGCGGCACCCGGGCCCGGCGTGCTGCAGCGTTCCGCGCCCGCCGGCGGCGCGATCGATCCAGACTTCGAGCTGGCAGGCGCCGGGATCGAGGACGGAGGCATCGTCAACGGCGTAGTGACCGCCGGCCGCGCGCGCCGGCGGGCCGGCGGCCAGCAGGCACGCGAGGCCCGGCACGATCCACCGCACGGACCGGCGCCCGCCCGCGGCGGCCTCAGTGGCCGAGCGCCAGGCCGGTGTTGCGGCGCGGATCGTTGGCGCCATAGAAGCGGTTGCCGCCGACCGGCTGGCCGCCGAGCGAGGGCGCGCCGATCAGGATCGCCGCCATGTGGTTGGCGGGCCGCGACACGGTGAAGACGTGGCCCATGCCTTCGAGAATGCGCCGTGTGTCGGTGCTCAGCGCGAACGGCTCGAGGCTGGTCGGATTGGGCAGCCACTGCTGGTGGAAGCGCGGCGCATCGACCGCCTCCTGCACGTTCATGCCGTGGTCGACGACGTTGATCAGGGTCTGCAGCACCGCCGTGATGATGCGGCTGCCGCCGGGCGTGCCGAGCACCAGCAGCGGCTTGCCACCCTGGGTGACGATGGTCGGGGTCATCGAGCTGAGCGGCCGCTTGCCCGGCGCGATCGCGTTGGCCTCGCCCTGCACCAGGCCGTAGCTGTTGGCCACGCCGAACTTGGCGGTGAAGTCGTCCATCTCGTTGTTGAGCAGCACGCCGGTGCCGGCCGCGGTGACCTTGGCGCCGAACCAGTCGTTGAGGGTGTAGGTCACGGCGACGGCGTTGCCGAGGCCGTCGACGATCGAGTAGTGGGTCGTGTTGCTGCCTTCGTGCGGCCCGACGCCGGCCTTGAGGTCGACGGAGATCGCCGCGCGCGCCGGGTCGATCGCAGCACGGACCTTCGCCGCGTAGGCCTTGTCGAGCAGCCGCGCGATCGGGTTCTGCACGAAGTCGGGATCGCCGAGGGTGTTGTTGCGGTCGAAGTAGGCGTGGCGCATCGCCTCGATCTGCACGTGCACCGCGGCGGCAGAGTGGAAGCCCCACTCGCGCAGCGGATAGCCCTCGAGGATGTTGAGCATCTCGCACAGGATCACGCCGCCCGAGCTCGGCGGCGGCGCCGAGACGACATGCAGCCCGCGGTAGTCGCACTCGATCGGCGCGAGCTCGCGGCTCCGGTACTGGTCGAGGTCGGCCTGGGTGATCAGGCCCTTGCCGGCGCGGCTGGAGGCGACGATCGCCGCCGCCACCGGTCCGGCGTAGAAGCCGGCGGCGCCGGCCTCGGCGACCTGCCGCAGCGTCGCGGCGAGGTCGCGCTGCACCAGGCGTTCGCCCGCGGCCCACGGCCGCCCCTGGTTGAGGAAGATCGCCGCAGTCGCCGGGTCGGCGCGCAGCGACCCGGCCGCGCTCGCGAACATGTCGGCGTCGCCCTGCTCGAGCACGAAACCCTGCTCGGCGAGGCGGATCGCCGGGGCGATCAGCTCGGCGCGCTTCATCGTCCCGTACTTCTGCAGCGCCGCTTCGAGCCCGGCCACGGTGCCCGGCACGGCGACGGCGAGGTGGCCGGTGGTGGTCGAGCCGCGAACGACATTGGCGGCGGCGTCGAGGAACATGTTCGCGCTGGCGGCGAGTGGCGCCTTCTCGCGGAAGTCGAAGAAGGTCTTCCTGCCGTCGGCGAGCTGCAGCGTCATGAAGCCGCCGCCGCCGAGGTTGCCCGCCGCCGGATAGACCACGGCCAGCGCGTAGCCGACCGCGACCGCGGCGTCGATCGCGTTGCCGCCCTTCTTCAGCACCTCGACGCCGACTTCGCTGGCCAGGTGCTGCGCGGTCACGACCATGCCGTTCTTCGCCGCCACCGGCGCGGCCGAGGCCGCCGCCGCCTCGCCGCCGGGGCCGGCAAGAGCGAGCAGAAGCGCGAGGGCGAAGGCGCCGGCGCGCCGGCGGAGGGCATTCGGACGCATCGGATCCTGGGCGAGCCGGTGGGCCACCCGGCGCGCCGACTGTATCGCGAGGGGCGCAGGGCGGTGCCTGCCGTGCCGATTGCACGGCGTGAAACGCATCGCACAAGGTGTTACCCGCCGGCCCGCCGTTCGGCGCGATTCTTCACGGACGCGCGCGCTGCCGCTGGCTACGATCCCTTTCCGTTGTCGCTCGCGGCCGTTGCAGCGGCCGCTCCAGGTGCAGCGGTCACCTCCATGTTCCGCGCCGCCTTCCTGCTCCGCCTTCCCGTCCTCGCGTTCCTGCTTGGGCCGCTGCTGAGCGCGTGCACGCCGGTCGGGCTGCTCATCAGCGCGACCACCGCCGCCACCGACACCAGCGTCACCTGGGACGTCGTCAAGCACCTCCATGGCCAGCTCACCGCCGACGACGCGACGCCGTGCATCCAGCTCAACGGCGTGCAGCGGGCGCTGAACGCGCGCTGCGACTACACGCCGGGCAGCATCCGCCGCGCCGACATCGCCCGCTCCGGCCTGCAGGAATGCCCCCTTGCCGTCGCCACCCGCGACCCGCGCCTCTGGCGCGCCCTGCCCGAGCTGCTCGACAAGGGCGCCCGGCCCGAGGCCTGCCCGGGCTCGCCCCTGCTCGCGCTCGCCGCGACCGAGCCCTGCCCCGACTTCGCGACGGCGTCGCCGGAAGTGCTGGGTGCGATCCGCACGCTTGCCGAGAGCGACCCGCGGGCGGTCCGGCACGACGTCTTTCGCATGCTCGGCTGTCCGCGCGCCCGCAGCGCCGGCCTGGACACGGTGCTCGTGACCTGGCTCGACCGCGGCGATCTCGATCCGGCCAAGCTGTCGTTCAGCCCGCTGAGCGCGGCCGACCCGGAGCTGCTGGTCTCGCGCTTCGGCCGCGAGCTCGAGGTCGCCGGGCACAAGCCGGAGACCGCGCTCGACGGCTACGAGGGCGTGCTGCCGAGCGGCTACGAGCTGGCGCTGCGCAACAGCCACTGGGCCGCCATCGACTGGTGGCTGTACCGCCTGCCGCAGCTCGCCAATCTCGTGCCGTCGCAACGCGGCGGCCTCGCCTGGGTGCCGCTGCAGCGGGTGCTGGTGGCCGGCTTCCTGCAGTACCCCGGGTCGCAGCGCGACATGGTCGGCTTCCTCATGGCCCGCGGCGCCGACCCGGCGCAGAAGCTCCCTTCGGATCCGCAGAAGACCGTGGCCTCGTTCGCGGCGCAGATGAAAAGCCCGATGCTCGCCGTCCTCGACCCGAAGGCGGCGCGCTCGAGCTCGGGCGCCACCGTCGCGGCGATGCGCGGAGCCACTGCGCTGCCCTCGGGCGGCGCGGTGCCGCGCTGAGGGCGCGGGCCGACGGCCCTAGTCGTTCGCGAAGCTGTACGGCCCGCCGCGCTCGAGCGCCTTGCGGTACGCCGGACGGGCGTGGATCTTCTTCAGGAAGGTCAGGAGCTTCGGCCGGCTCGCGTCGAGCCCGGCGCGCTGCGCCGACGCCTCGACCGGAAAGCTCATCTGGATGTCGGCGGCGCCGAACTCGCTGCCGGCGAACCACTCGCTCTTCGTCAGCTCGGCCTCCATGTAGTCGAGGTGGCGCTTGAGGTTGGGCTCGACCATCACCTTCTTCACCTTCTGCGAGATGCCGCGGGCGATCGGCTTGGCGAAGAACGGCATCTTCGAGGTCTCGATCCGGTCGAACACCAGCTTCATCAGCAGCGGCGACATCGCCGAGCCCTCGGCGAAGTGCAGCCAGTAGGTGTAGCGCAGCCGCTCGGGCGTGCCGGGGGCCGGCTGCAGCCGGCCGGCGCCGTAGCGCTCGAGCAGGTATTCGATGATCGCCCCCGATTCCGCGACCGTGACGTCGCCGTCGGTGATCACCGGCGACTTGCCGAGCGGGTGAACCTTGAGCAGCTCGGGCGGCGCCAGCATCGTCTTGGCATCGCGCTGGTACTTCTGGATCTCGTAGGCAACGCCGAGCTCCTCGAGCAGCCAGAGCACGCGCTGCGAACGGGAGTTGTTGAGGTGGTGGACGGTGATCATCGCGGGCGGATCGAAGTGAGGTTCGCGCCGATTGTGATCGCGAGCGAAGCGACAATCCCGCCATGCCGAACGCCGCCGATCCGTCCGCGCCCTCGCGACCCACCGTCGTCGTCGCCGGCGCCGGCGCGATCGGCTGCTTCGTCGGCGGCCAGCTCGCCGCGGCCGGCCACGACGTCCGCTTCCTCGGCCGGCCGAGGATCGTCGACGAGCTCGGCCGCCACGGCCTGACCCTCACCGATCGCGACGGCGCCGAGCGCCGCGTCGCCCCCGGCGAGCTGAAGCTGGCGGTCGATCCGGCGGTGCTGGCGGCGGCCGACGTGGTGCTGGTCACGGTGAAGAGCGGCGCCACGCGGGAGATCGCGGCCAGCATCCTGCAGCACGCGCCGGCCGGCGCGGCGATCGTCTCCCTGCAGAACGGCATCGACAACGCCGCCCTCCTGCAGCAGGCGCTGCCCGGCCGCAAGGTCATCGCCGGGATGGTGCCGTTCAACGTCGCCGCGCTCGGCGACGGGCGCTTTCATCGCGGCACCGACGGCCGGATCGTCATCGACGCCACCGGGTCGGTGCTGGCCGGAGCGCTGGCCACGCCGCTGCTGCCGATCGAGACGCACGCCGACATGGTCGCCATCGCCTGGGGCAAGCTGCTGCTCAACCTCAACAACGCGCTCAACGCGCTGGCCGGCGTGCCCCTGCGCGAGGAGCTCGCGAATCGCGACTGGCGCCGGGTGCTGGCCGCCTGCATCGACGAGGCGCTGGCGGCGCTGCGCGCGGCTGGCATTCGCCCGGCCAAGGTCGGGGCGCTGCCGCCGGCGCTGATTCCCAAGGTGCTGCGCTTACCGGATGCGCTGTTTCGCCTCGTAGCGGCCGCGCAGCTGCGGATCGATCCGAAGGCGCGCTCCTCGATGCTCGACGACCTGGTGCAGGGTCGCGTTACCGAGATCGATCAGCTCCAGGGCCGGGTGGTCGCGCTCGCCGCCGAGAAGGGAACGCCCGCGCCGGTCAATCGCGCCGTGCTCGCGCTGGTGAAGTCGGCCGAGGCGAAAGGCGCGGGCTCGCCGCGACTTTCGCCTTCGGACGTGCGCTAGATCGACATCCGCGCCCGCGCGCCCTCGGCGGCCATGTCGGCGCCGCGGCCCTGCTGCACGATCTCGCCGCGCTCCATGACGCAGTAGCGGTCGGCGAGCTCCTCGGCGAAGTCGTAGTACTGCTCGACCAGGACGATGGCCATGCGCCGCGGCTGGCCCTCGATCGGCAGGCCGGTGTCGGCGAGCATGCGGATCACGCGGCCGATGTCCTTGATGATCGACGGCTGGATGCCTTCGGTCGGCTCGTCGAGCACGAGCAGGCGCGGCCCGGCGGCGAGCGCGCGGGCGATCGCGAGCTGCTGCTGCTGGCCGCCGGAGAGGTCGCCGCCACGCCGGTGCAGCATCTGCTTGAGCACAGGGAACAGCTCGAACAGCTCGGGCGGCAGCTTGGTCGAGCCCGGCCGGTAGGCCAGGCCCATCGCCAGGTTCTCCGCGACCGTGAGGCGGGAGAAGATCTCGCGACCCTGCGGCACGTAGCCGATGCCGCGGCGGGCCCGCTGGTACGGCGTCTCCCTGGCGATGTCGACGCCGTCGAACAGCACCTGGCCCGAGCGAACCGGCACCACGCCCATCAGGCTCTTCAGCAGCGTCGTCTTGCCGACGCCGTTGCGGCCGAGCACCACCGTCACCTCGCCGCTCCTGGCCTCGAGCGAGACGCTGCGCAGGATGTGCGAGCCGCCGTAGTACTGGTTGAGCGCTTCGGCCCGGAGCAGCGCCTGGTCTTGCTCCCTCTCCCGCTCGCGGGCGAGGGTCGGGGTGAGGGTGGTTGCGGGCGCCGTACCCTCACCCCTGCCCTCTCCCGCAAGCGGGAGAGGGAGTGCGCGGCTAGCGTCCAAGGTAGACCTCGACCACTTTCTCGTCGGCCTGCACCTCGGCGAGCGAGCCCTCGGCGAGGACGCTGCCCTCGTGCAGCACCGTGACCTTCTTGGCCGGGTTGCCGTGCGTCAGCGCGTGGATGAACTTCATGTCGTGCTCCACCACCACCAGCGAGTGGCCACCCTCGAGCGAGAGGAACAGCTCGGCCGTGCGCTCGGTCTCCTCGTCGGTCATGCCGGCCACCGGCTCGTCGAGCAGCAGCAGCTTCGGGTTCTGCATCAGCAGCATGCCGATCTCCAGCCATTGCTTCTGCCCGTGCGAGAGCAGGCCGGCGGTGCGCTGCGCATGGTCCTTGAGGTGGATCAGGACCAGCATCTCGCCGATCCTGTCGAGCTGCGCGCCGGAGAGGCGGAAGAAGAGAGACGCGCGCACGCCGCGGTCGGCCTTGAGCGCGAGCTCGAGGTTCTCGAACACCGAGAGGTGCTCGAACACCGTCGGCTTCTGGAACTTGCGGCCGACACCGACCGAGGCGATCTCGTTCTCGCGCATGCGCAGCAGGTCGATGGTCGAGCCGAAGAAGCAGCGGCCGGCGTCGGGCCGGGTCTTGCCGGTGATCACGTCCATCATCGTCGTCTTGCCCGCCCCGTTCGGGCCGATGATGCAGCGCAGCTCGCCGGCGCTGATGCTCATCGAGAGCGCGTTCAGTGCCTTGAAGCCGTCGAAGCTGACTGTGATGTCGTCCAGGTAGAGGATCGCGCCGTGGGCGATGTCCAGCTGGCCCGGGGTGACGATGCGCGAGTAGCTCGCGGCGCGGCCGCCGGAGCTGCCGGTCTGCAGGGCGAGGGCGCGTTGCTCGGCATGGCGGCGCGCCTCGGCGCCGGCGCGCATCAGATCAGGGGTCATGACGAGGCTCCGCCTTCCTTGCGAGCGCTCTTGCCCAGGAGGGCCAGCACCTTCGGGTGCCTGGCCAGGCCGACGATGCCGCCCGGCAGGAACAGCGTGACGGCGATGAACATGGCGCCGAGCACGTACAGCCAGTACTCGGGCATGTGCTGGGTGAACACGCTCTTCGCGCCGTTGACGACGAAGGCGCCGATGATCGGCCCGATCAGCGTCGCCCGGCCGCCGACCGCGGCCCAGATCGCGATCTCGATCGAGGCCGCCGGCGTCATCTCGCTCGGGTTGATGATGCCGACCTGCGGCACGTAGAGCGCGCCGGCGATGCCGCACATCACGGCCGAGAGCGTCCAGATCGCGAGCTTGTAGCGCAGCGGGTCGTAGCCGGTGAACATCACCCGGCTCTCGGCGTCGCGGATCGCCTGCAGCACCCGGCCGAACTTGCTGCCGACGATGGCGCGGGCCATCAGGTAGAAGCCGATCAGGGTGCAGCCGGTGATGACGAAGAGCGTCATCCGCATCGAGGGCGTGGCGATCGGGATGTCGAGGATGCGCTTGAAGTCGGTGAAGCCGTTGTTGCCGCCGAAGCCGGTCTCGTTGCGGAAGAAGAGCAGCATCGCGGCGAAGGTCATCGCCTGGGTGATGATCGAGAAGTACACGCCCTTGATGCGCGAGCGGAAGGCGAAGAAGCCGAACACGAAGGCGAGCAGGCCGGGCGCGAGGACCACCAGCGCCATCTGGGCGACGAAGGAGTTCGAGAGCGCCCAGTGCCAGGGGAATTCCTTCCAGTTGAGGAACACCATGAAGTCGGGCATGGGCAGGCGGTACTGCCCGTCGCTGCCGATCTGGCGCATCAGGTACATGCCCATCGCATAGCCGCCGAGGGCGAAGAAGACGCCGTGGCCGAGCGAGAGGATGCCGGTGTAGCCCCAGATCAGGTCCATGGCGAGGGCGGCCATGGCGTAGCACATGATCTTGGCGACGAGCTGCACCGCGTAGTCGCTGAGGTGGAAGGCGCTGCCTGCGGGAACGAGCAGGTTGGCGATCGGCACGATCACGGCGACGACCGCGAGCGCGATCGTCACGCCGAGCCAGCCCTTCATGCCGAGCAGCATCGACCGCCTCGGCGCGAGCGCCGGCATCGGCAGGACCGCGCTCATGCCTCGGCGCTCCGCCCCTTCATCGCGAACAGGCCCGAAGGCTTCCTCTGGATGAAGATGACGATGAAGACCAGCACCATGATCTTGGCCAGCACCGCGCCGGCCATGCCTTCGAGGAACTTGTTCAGCACGCCCAGGCCGAGCGCCGCCACCACGGTGCCGGCGAGCTGGCCGACGCCGCCGACCACGACCACGAGGAACGAGTCGACGATGTAGCTCTGGCCGAGGTCGGGGCCGACGTTGCCGATCTGCGAGAGCGCGCAGCCCGCCAGCCCGGCGATGCCGGCACCGAAGGCGAACGCGACCATGTCGATGCGCGCGGTGTCGACGCCGACGCACGACGCCATCCGCCGGTTCTGCGTCACGCCGCGCACGAACAGGCCGAGCCGGGTCTTGGCGATCAGCAGCGCCACGGCGCCGAGCACCAGCATCGCGAAGGCGATGATCGCGATCCGGTTGTAGGGCAGCACCAGGTTGCTCATCGCCTGCACGCCGCCCGACAGCCAGGCGGGGTTCTCGACCGGCACGTTCTGCGCGCCGAAGATCGAGCGCACCGCCTGCTGCAGCACCAGGCTGATGCCCCAGGTGGCGAGCAGGGTCTCGAGCGGCCGGCCGTAGAGGAAACGGATGACGCCGCGCTCGAGCACCGCGCCGACCAGCGCGGCGACCATGAAGGCGGCCGGAATCGCCACCAGGATGTAGGCGTCGAACGCACCCGGGGCGTAGGTGCGGAACAGGTTCTGCACGACGTAGGTCGTGTAGGCGCCGATCATCATCAGCTCGCCGTGCGCCATGTTGATGACGCCCATCAGGCCGTAGGTGATCGCCAGCCCGAGGGCGACCAGGAGCAGCACCGAGCCGAGCGAGATGCCGGTGAACACGACCGCGAGCCGCTCGCCCCAGGCCAGGCGGCCGCGCACCGCGTCGAGCGCCTGCTGCAGCGCGGCGCGCACTTCCGGGTCGGTTTCGCCGCCGGCGGCGAGCCGCTCCTGCAACAGGCTGGCGACGGTGCTCTGGCTGCTGGTCGCTAGCTCCTTGGCGGCGGCCAGGCGATTGCCGCGGTCATTCGAAGACACCAGGATGGCGGCGCGCATGCGCTCGAGGTCTTCCTTCAGCTTCGGGTCGATCTCGGCGGCGAGCGCCTTGTCGATCAGGGGCAGTTGGCCTTCCTCGAGGGTCGCCTTGCCGAGGTCGACGATCGCCGCCCGGCGCACGCCGAGGTCGGGCGAGAACAGGCGCAGGGTGGACAGCACGGCGTCGAGCGCGCCGCGCATCCGGTTGTTGTTGCTGACGTCCTCGGCCGCTTCGGGCAGGGACGCGGGCTCGCCGCTGGCGGCGAGCGTCGTCTTGTCGTCGTGAACGATGTAGACCTTGTCGCCGGCGACCTTGACCTCGCCGTCGAGCAATGCCTGCACGAAGGCGGCGAGGTGCGCATCGCCCCCCGCCGCCGCCGCATTCAGCGCGGCGATCCGCGCGTCGTTCTCGCCCGCCGCGATGGCGAGCGTCTGCTGCGGAGTCAGCGCTTCAGCCGCGCCGGCGAGAAGCGAGAGTGCGAGGCAGAGAAACCGCAGCAGCGTCCGCACTCTCGGGTCCTCTTACTTCTTCTCGGGCTCGTCCTTCTTGCCCTTGTTCTCGGGGATGAATGGGCTCCACGGCTGCGCCTTGACCGGGCCCGGCGTCTTCCAGACGACGTTGAACTGGCCGTCGCTCTTGATCTCGCCGATGAACACCGGCTTGTGCAGGTGGTGGTTCTTCGGGTCCATCGTCGAGGTGAAGCCGCCCGGCGCCTTGTAGGTCTGGCCGGCCATCGCCGCGATCACCTTGTCGGTGTCGGTCGACTTGGCCTTCTCGACCGCCTGCTTCCACATGTGGATGCCGATGTACGTGGCCTCCATCGGGTCGTTGGTCAGCGGCTTGTCCTTGTGGCCGGCGATGCCCTTGGCCTTCGCGTAGTCGCTCCACTCCTTGATGAAGGCCGTGTTGGTCGGGTTCTTGATCGACTGGAAGTAGTTCCAGGCGGCCAGGTGGCCCACCAGCGGCTTGGTGTCGACGCCGCGCAGCTCTTCCTCGCCCACCGAGAACGCGACGACGGGAACGTCGGTCGCCTTCAGGCCCTGGTTGCCGAGCTCCTTGTAGAACGGCACGTTCGAGTCGCCGTTGATGGTGGAGACGACCGCCGTCTTCTTGCCTTCGCCGGCGAACTTCTTGATCTTGCCGATGATGGTCTGGTAGTCGGAGTGGCCGAACGGCGTGTACTCCTCCATGATGTCGGCGTCGGCGATGCCCTTGGAGTGCAGGAACGAGCGCAGGATCTTGTTGGTCGTGCGCGGATAGACGTAGTCGGTGCCGAGCAGCACGAAGCGCTTGGCCGAGCCGCCGTCCTTGCTCATCAGGTACTCGACCGCGGGAATGGCCTGCTGGTTCGGCGCCGCGCCCGTGTAGAACACGTTCTTGCTCAGCTCCTCGCCCTCGTACTG
Organism: Burkholderiales bacterium; assembly: GCA_021414305.1. Lineage (GTDB taxonomy): Bacteria > Pseudomonadota > Gammaproteobacteria > Burkholderiales > Burkholderiaceae_C > Schlegelella_A. Next base: position 85,492 of record JAIOOS010000008.1, read on the forward strand.
CACGGGGTAGAACAGGAGGCCGTTGTTCTCCTCGAACACCGGCAGCACCGACTTGCGGGACACGCTGGTCCAGCAGCCGAACACGACCGCGACCTTGTCCTGGGTCAGCAGCTGCTTGGCCTTCTCGGCGAACAGCGGCCAGTTCGAGGCCGGATCGACGACCACGACCTCGAGCTTCTTGCCGAGCACGCCGCCCTTCGCGTTGATCTCGTCGACCGTCATCATCACGGTGTCCTTGAGCACCGTTTCGGAGATCGCCATCGTTCCGGAGAGCGAGTGCAGCACACCGACCTTGATCGTGTCGGCGCCGAAGGCGGGCAGGCTGACGATGCCGGAAGCAGCCAGGGCTGCGACAGCGGCTTTGAGCGCGAAGCGACGTTTCATGTAGGCATCTCCCGAGGGGTTTTCGAATAGGAAAAGGGCAGACGACGATTCGTCAGCGGGAGGGCAGTCAGCAAGGCCTATGCCACCGACAAGAACGCCCTGCCGAAGACGAGCCGGCCGACGCGCGACTGCCCTCGCCTTCGGCCGCGGCAAGCGGAGGCGCGGCCGTCGCACCAAGTACGAGCGGACAGCCGCACCAACTTGGCCGCCCCCGCGTTCGCGGGCGGGCGTGCACTCATGCACGCAAGACGGGCGCTCGCTTCACGTAGAGTGGTGCCTCATGAAGCGCGATCTCGCCGACCCCCGGTCGCTCACCTGGCCTGCCGAGCAGGTCGAGCTGGCGCTGGCCGGCGTCGAGGCCGGCGCCGCCTTTCGCGGCTCGCCGCGGCACCGCGCGCTGTTGCGCCACGTGGTCGAGCGCATGCTGGCCGGCGACCTCGCCTCGCTCAAGGAAACGATGATCGCGGTCGAGGTGTTCGGCCGGCCGGTCGCGAGCTTCGACCCGAAGTTCGACACCATCGTCCGGGTCGAGGCGCGGCGCCTGCGCGCCCGGCTCGCCGAGCACTATCGCGGCGAGGGCCGCGCCAGCCGCCTCAGGATCGAGCTGCCGGTGGGCAGCTACGTGCCGCAGATCGCGCTGCGCGAAGCCGAGGCGGTGCCCGACGAGTCGACCCGGCGCGCGCTCGACCTGATCGAGCGCGGCGAGCACTTCCTCCGCCAGGCCCTCTCCAAGCGCACGCTCGAGACCGCGCTCGCCCGCTTCGACGAGGCGATCCGGGTCGCGCCCGAGACGGCGGCGGCCTACGTGGGCCTGGGCCGCGCCTGGCTCAACCTCGCCACCGGCTGGCATCACGAGCCGGCGATCGCCGCCGAGCATGCCGCCGAGGCCCTGCGCCGCGCGCTCGAGCTCGACCCCGGCAACGCGGTCGCCCATGCCCTGCTCGGCGCGATCCAGAACCAGTTCGAGCGCGACTGGCGCGCCGCGGAGCGCAGCTTCAAGCGCGCGCTCGCGCTCGCGCCGCAGCTCGCGTTCGTGCACTCGGCCTACGGTTCGCACCTGTTCATGCGCGGCGAGATCGATCGCGCCGAAAGCGAGCTGGCGCTGGCCCGCCGGCTCGACCCGCAGTACGTGAACTCGCGCGCCCACATGGTGAACCTGTTCATCTCGCAGGGCCGGCTCGACGACGCGCGGGCCGAGGTCGAGGCGATGCGCGACATCGCGCCCGGCAGCACCTCGGCGAACGGCCTCTCGGCGGTGATCTCGCTCGCCACCGGCGATCCGGAAGCCGCGGTCGCGCTCTATGCGCAGCTCTGCGAGCTCACGCCCGATTCGCCCGGCTGCCTGGCCTGCCTCGCCGGGGCCCACGCCGCCGCCGGCCGGCTCGATGTCGCCGACCGGATGCTCGCCGAGCTGCACCGGCGCTTCGCCCGGCAGATCGTCTCGCCCTACGTGCTCGCGGTGGTCGAGGCGCGGGCCGGCCGTGCCGACGCCGCCTTCGCCCTGCTCGAGCGCGCCGACGACGAGCGCGATCCGAGCGCCCTGCTGATTCCGCACGACGTCAGCTTCGACAACCTGCACGCCGATCCGCGCTGGCCGGCGCTGGCCGCCAAGGTGCGCGGCGAAACGGCGCGTCGCCGCGCCCCCGCCGAAGCGAAGGCATGACCGCGGAGTCGCCGCGGCCGGCGGCCGCGGCGCACGGGTTCTGGTGGGCGTGCGCGATCGCCGCGCCGCCGATCGCCTTCGCCGTGGCGGCCGCAGGCTTTCCAATGGCGACCGCCGATCCGCTGCGCGACCTCGGCGCGATCGCCCTCTGGTCGGTGGCCGAGGAGATCGTGTTCCGCGGCGCGCTCCAGCCAGCCCTCGCCGGCCTGTTCGAGCGCCGCCTCGGGTGGCGCTGGAACCGCGCCGTGTTCACGCCCGCCAACCTCCTCACCAGCGCGTTGTTCGCCGCCTTCCACCTCTGGCGCCACCCTGTCGCCGTGGCGATCGGCGTGTTCCCGGTGTCGCTTGTCTACGGCAGGGCGCGCGAGCTGAGCGGCCGGTGGTGGCCGGCCGCCCTGCTGCACGTCTGGTTCAACGTCCTTCTCTACGCGGCCTCGGGGCCCTGGCTGCTCTCCGCCGGCCGATGAAGACCGCGGCCGCGGCGAGCAGCACGAGCAGCGGCAGGGTCGCGTCGCGCTGGCCGTCGCCGCCGATCGTGCAGCCGCCACCGCCGCTGCCGCTGTCGGCATCGGGTGCGGCGAAGGTGCCGTTGACCGCGATCGTCGCCTCGGCCGCGGCCTTGGCGGGCTCGCTGTTGCCGGCGCCATCGCTCGATCGGGCGTAGAACGCGTACGAGTGGCCCGAGGTGCCCGTGTAGACGGCGGTCGTCGCCTTCACCGCGGTCTGCCATTGCACGTACGGTCCGCCGTTGTCGGAGACGTAGACGTTGTACGCGCCGACGCCCGAGCCGGTGTCGCTGCCCGACCAGACGACGTCGAAGTCCATCGTGCCGACCCGGCCCGCGAGCGACTGCACATGGCTGGTCGGCAACGAGGTGTCGACGGTGTTGACCCAGGTCGGCGTCAGGATCGCGGCGTTGGCGTCGAACACGATGGACGCCCGGTTCGAGTACACCGTGCCGTTCGCCGCGCCGGCCTTCTGCCGGACGCTGAAGTTCACCGCGCCCTGGCCCTTCATGCCATCGGTGTCGGGCGGCAGGAAGCCGAGCGTCGGGTCGCTCGGCGGCAGGTGCGTGAGCGGGTCGAGGGTGGTGAAGGTCCACTTCACCAGGCCGGTGACGACGTCGACGCTGCCCTGGATGCGCACCGCGAGGTCGGTGCCCACCGGCACGGTGACCGCGTACGACTTCAGGCCCGCGGGCACCGGCACGACCGTGCTGCCGAACGAGAACGCGCCGAGCTCGAAGGTCGAGAGGTCGACCTTCGCCGGATCGAGCTGGTCGGTGATGACGACGTTTGCCGCCGGCAGCGACGCGGTCGCGACGTTCTCGAACTGGACCTGGTAGCTGAGCGTCGCGTCGGCGCGGATGAAGTGGCTCGCCGAGCCGTCGCCGCGCGGGCCGATCTTGTCGTTCGGGTCGATCGCGCCGCCCGAGCCGCCGCCACCGCTGCCGCCGGGCGGCAGGGGCGGGGGCGGAGGCGGGATGGGCGTGGGTGGGACGTTGCAGATGTCGGCAAGCGGCTTGACGCGCATCGTGGTCGCCACTTGCGGGCGCGGCGTGTTCGGATCGATCGCCTGCGCAGCGCCAGCCGCGCCGCCCACGCCGCCGATGGTGCCCGTCATGTAGCCGAAGTTGTACATGACGTTGCCGATGGGATCGGTCTTGATCGGCGGCGGGCTGTAGTGATTGCCCCAGGGCGCTTCCTTCAGGTCGGCCGCGCCGTCGGCGACGCCGCGATCGTGCTCCTCCTGGGCATGGTTCGGAGCCTTGCAGGGGTCGTTGCCGCCCTGCGCCTGCACCCGGCCGTTCGACGCGCGCGTGTAGGCGCCCCCGGTCGTCACAGCGCCTTGCGCGAGCGGCCGCTGGCCGGCCATCGCGTAGGTCAGGTAGGTACCCACGCAGTTGCTGAAGTACGGATGCGCGGGATCGGGCACGCAGTCCGGGGCGTACGCCACCGAGCCGTCGCCGACGCTCTCGTCGGAGAGCTTCGCGCGGGTGGCGAACCAGGGCGCCTGCAGCGTCGCGTTGATCGGGATCGCCGCCATGTCGGTCGGCGCGGTGATGACGAGCGGGATCGACAGCGTCTCGCCTGCCGCCACGCGCGGGATCAGCATGTGCAGGTAGGTCTTGCCCCCGCTGCTCTGCGCGGCGAGGTCGGTGACCGCGATGCTCCGGCCCGCGAACGCGGGCGTGAGGCCGTCGGGCATGTCGAGCCAGAGCGGCAGCGCGAACGCATCCTGGCCGCCCGTGTTGCTGACCACGATCTGGTAGGTCGCGGGCACGCCGGTACGGATCTTGGCGCGGCCGATCACCTGCGTCGTCAGCGAAGGCGGGCTGCCGGCGCCGATGCTGAAGGCGTCGTTCTTGCGCAGCACCGTGCCGTCGGGATTGGTGATGACGAGGGCGTAGCTGCCCATCGCCTTGCCGTCGAGGGCGAAGGTGAGCGTCGCGCCGCCGCCGTTGGCGTCGAGCACGAAGTAGGCTGCGGCGATGCTGCTGTTGTCGGCCGCGACCAGCGCGGCGGTGGCGCCGGTCTGGATGCCGACGCCGCCGACATGCAGGGTCGCGTCGCCGGTGTTGCCCGCGGTCGGCGGACGCACCGAGCCGATGGTGCCCGAGCCGAGCAGGGTGAACACCCAGTCGGCGCCGTCATAGGCGTTCGGCGTCAGGGCGGGCTGCACGGCGTTCGCCGTCGTCGGGTAGTTGAACGAGGCGCTGGTGCCGGCGATGTAGGCGTTGCCGCTCGGATCGAACGCCAGGCCGGCGATGCCGTCGTCGCCGCTGCCACCGAGGAAGGTCGAGTACTGGACCGCGGCGGTGGCGGGATCGAGCTTCGTCAGGCTGACGTCGAAGGTGCCGCCGCCGTGCGTCTTCTGCAGCGCGTCGGCGGTGACGGGGAAGTTGCTGCCGCCGGAGCTGGTGGCATACATCCAGAGCGCCCCGGTGGCGTCGCTGAGGAGGCCGGAGAGATAGGTGCGGCCGGCGTTGCCGCCCAGGTAGGTGCTCCAGAGGATGGCGCTGCCGTCGGCCTTGATCTTGGTGACGAAGCCGGTGTAGCCGTCGAAGCCCGAGTTGGCGGGCGAGGTGGGCTGCGGCACGCCGGCGGTCGTCGGGTAGAGCAGCGACGAGGTGCTGCCGCCGACGTAGACATTGCCCGCGGTGTCGAAGGCGATGCCGTGGCCGTATTCGGCGCAGGTCGCCTGCCCGCCGTTGTTGCCGGTGAGGTAGCTCGCGTAGGCCAGCGACTTCAGGTCGGTGCTGAGGTGCACCACGTACGCGAACGAGTTGAGCGGCACCTGGTTCGGGCTGCAGCCCGGGGTCATCGCCGGCGGCGAGGCGACGACCGGATTCGCCGAGACCGGCAGGTTGGTGGTGTAGGCCTGGCCGGTGGCCCAGGGCGATCCGGCCGCGTCGACCGCCATCGTGTACAGGAACACGCCGCTGCCCAGGAAATTGGTCTGCGGCGCGTCGGTGCCCCAGTAGGTGGCGGCGACGAGCTGCGCGGCGCCGGTCGCTGCCGTGTCGAAGCGGGCGAAGAAGACGGCGTTGCCCGCGGCGAGCGTCGTCTTGTAGGCACCCACCGTCGTCGGCAGGCCGGGACCGGCGGTGCCGCCGATGAGGAGCGTGCCGCCGGGCTCGACGAAGACGTTGGCGGCTCCGGAGCCGCCGGTGCCGCTGTAGTACGTCGAGTACGCCAGCGCCGAGCCGTCGGACGAAAGGGTCGCGAGGTAGGTGCTGCGCCCGCCGATCTTCGTCGCCTGATAGGCGTTGGCGGTCACCGGAAAGTCCGGCGAGTCGGTGTAGCCGGTGATCGACGCCCGGCCGTTGCCGTCGACCGCGATGCCGATGCCGTAGTCGTTGACCGTGCCGCCGATGAAGGTCGAGTAGATCAAGGTGCCCGAGGCGTCGAACTTGGTGACGACGACGTTCCTCACGTACCGGCCGATCGCCTTGCGCGTGTTCTGGTAGGCGTTGCCCGAGACCGGGAAGTCCTCCGAGCCCGAGTTGCCGACGACGTAGGCGTTGTTCTGCGCGTCGAGGACGACGCCGCCGACCTGGTCGTCGTGCACTCCGCCAAGGTAGGTGGAATAGAGCAGCTTGAAGGTCGGGTCGATGACCAGCGGCAGGGTCCGGTCGTACTCCGGGAGGCGAAAGCCCACCTCGTTCGCGGCGAGCAGCACGTAGTCGCCGGCGAGCGTCTTCTTCTTTCCGTCGACGTGCTGGTAAAGCACGGGGCGATGCATCCGCAGCTTCCCTTCGGCGCCGTCGAGGAGCAGGTCGCCGGCTGCGTCGATCTTCGGCTTCGCCTCGGCCGAGACGGCGATGCGGATGCGCGACGGGTCGGCGCCGGGATGGACGACGAGGTCGTACTCGAAGACGCTGTCGCGGCCGTAGTACACGAGGTCGATGCCCGGGTAGAGGTCGGCCTGGCGGAGCTGGCGCCAGCTCGGCACGTCGCGCAGCCATTGGCCCCTGTCGCTGCCGAGCAGATAGTTCGTGCTGCCGGCGGCGCGCTCGCGCGGATCGATGGGCCGCGAAGTTGCTGCGCCGACGAAGCGCAGTCGCGCCGAAGCGGCGGCGGAAGGCGTGCCGTCGGCGCCTCGGCGTGCCGGGCGGCTGACGCGCACGCCGTCGTCGAAGACTTCGGCGGCGAAGTCGGCGCCGCGGGCGACGAAGCGGGCCTCGGGCACGGCCTGGCCGAGGTTGGTCTCGAAGCGCAGCGACGGGGCCGTGATGCTGCGCAGCGCGGCCGGGGCGAGCGGCTGCAGCGCACCGGGCGCCATCGCTTGCGGCCTCGCCGGCGCCGGCGCGGTCGGGGTCCCGCGCCCGGGCCACAGGGCGGCGGCCGCGGCCGCGATGACGATGCCGAGGGCCAGCGGCACGCCGGCGCGTCCGATCCTCCACCTTCCGATGCCGTTGAAGCTGCCGTGACGCGTGCTGCTGTCTGTCATTTCGCTCTCGCTCGAAACCCAGGAACGAGGAGGAGCCTAGGCAAGGCGGCGGCGAAAAGCACGCGTTCGGAGGTGACGGCGAGGTGACATCGCCGGCTTGCAACGTGACCGTTGAAGCTCCTGGCGGCTCGGCCGCCGAGCCGCGGGGTCGCTACTTGGCGCGGCGCAGCAACGCGACGCCGATCGCCGTCATCGGCAGCCCGAGGCCGAGCAGGATCAGCGTCGCCAGCCAGTACGACAGCGGCGTGTAGATGCGGCCGGCATACGGCCGGCCAGCGGGGTACAGCACCTCGACCTTGGCGTCGCGGGCGAAGTCGGTGGCGTTGCACCGTTCATCGATGAGCTCGACCGTGCGTCCGTCGGCAACGGTCATGCGCACGGTGGCCCAGGCCTGGCTCACGCCGCCCGCACCGGCGTTGGAAGACGCCCGCTCGACGCGCTGGCCGTTGCTCACCGTTCCGCTCGTCCGCACATCGCTGCGCAGCGCGGCGAAGTCGATTGCGGCGCGGGCGACGCCGCCCACGAGCAGGGGAAGGCCGAGGAAAGCGCAAAACGCCGCGACCGCGATCCCGGCGCCGTGAGCGTCGGCGAGCCGCATCAGCACGCCGATGCCGGCGAAGGTCCACGCCAGCACCACGCAGACCACCGGCCACTGCCAGAGCGCCGCGAACGCGTTCGTCTCGATCCGCGGCTCGCTGCCCGGGCCGCGCAGCAGCTCCACCTTGTCGCCCGGGCCGTACTTCGTGACATGGCGCGTGGCCGGACCTTTCCACTCGGCGGGCTCGTTGTTGCGTTCGAGGTAGCGGATCACCGGCCAGTAAGCCACGAGGGTGAGCTCGTCCTCGACGAAGCTTTTCGAGTCGATGCGCACGACCTCGCCCGCGAGCCGGTCGGCGGCGAACAGGAACACGGTGGAACGAAGTGTCAGGAACGCGGCGATCAGCAGCGCCAGCAAGGCGACGGCGAACATGACGTACGCCGGAACGCGCATCAGACGACCGAGGGTGTGGCGCTCGGTGGCGCGGGCCGTGTCGCCGCGGTGGGTAGCCACCAGACCGCGCCGTCGCGCTCTTCAGCCGGAATCAGGGTCAGCTTGCCGCTGCCGCAGGGGCCGCCGATGCAGCGCCCGTTGCCCGGGTCGTACGCGGCGCCGTGGATCGAGCAGAGGATGAATTCCTTGCCGCTGTCGAGGAACTCGCCGGGCTGCCAGTCGAGCTCGGTCGGCACGTGGACGCAGCGGTTGAGGTAGCAGACGACCTTGCCGTCGAAGCGCATCGCGAAGGCGCGCGCCGGCTCGCGGTAGTGGATCACGTCGAAGACGATCGCCAGGCCCTTCTCGGCCAAGTCGGTCGAGGCGCAGAGCCGCTGCGGCGGCGCCGCCGGCGCCACCGGCAACGGCGACGACATCGGGAATTCAGGCATGGCGCGCCAGCCAGGCGGCCAGCTCGGGCGTCGAGTGGGCCACGTGCAGCGGCGCGAAGCGGCCGAATTCCTCGTGGCTGTGTGCGCCGTAGGCGACCGCGACGCTCGGGCAGCCGGCGTTGGCGGCGAGCTGCAGGTCGTGGGTGGTGTCGCCGATCATCAAGGTGCGCTCCGGCGGGCAGCCGAGCTCGCGCATCAGCTCGTTCAGCATCAACGGGTCGGGCTTGCTCGCGGTCTCGTCGGCCGTGCGGGTGGCGTCGAAGTAGCCGGCCAGCACCGAGCGGGCGAGCGCGTCGTCGAGGCCGCGCCGGTTCTTGCCGGTGGCGACGGCGAGGCTGTGGTTGCGCTCCTTCAGCGCTTCCAGCATCTCGAGCGTACCCTCGAACAGGACGATGTCGTTCTGGCTGGCGAGGTAGTGGTGCCGGTAGCGATCGGCGAGCTCGGGGTAGCGCTCGCGCGGCAGCTCGGGCGCGGCATGGCGAAGGGCGTCGCCGAGTCCGAGGCCGATCACGTAGCTCGCGTCGCGGTCGTTCGGAACGGTCGTGCCGACGTCGGCGCAGGCCGACTGGATGCAGCGAGCGATCAGGCGGGTCGAGTCGAACAGGGTGCCGTCCCAGTCGAACACGATCAGGTCGAATCGGCGCGTCATGGCCGCTCCATCGCCGGCCGGGCCAGCGCCTGCAGCAGCCGCTCGCAGGCCTCCGGCAAAGCCGCTTCGAGCACCAGCGGCTCGCCGCTCGCCGGATGCGTGAACGAGAGCCGCTTCGCGTGCAGGAACATGCGCTCGAAGCGCGTGCCGGCGAGCAGCGTGCCGCGCGCCAGCGCCTTGTTCAGGGCGAAGTCGCCGTACTTCGGATCGCCGACCACGACATGTCCGGCGTCGGCGAGGTGGACGCGGATCTGGTGCGTGCGGCCGGTCTTGATGGTCACGTCGAGCAGGCTGAAGCCGGGGACGACAGCGAAACGCCCGGCCACGCGCACCAGGGTGATCGAGCGCCGGCCTTCGCCGCTGTCGGCCTCGACGGTGCGGACCCTGCGCGTGCCCTCGGCGTCGAGGTACTTGTGCAGGGCGACGTCGATCACCTTCAGCTTTTCCGGCCACGCGCCGGCGACCAGCGCCGCATAGGTCTTGCCGAACGCACGCTCGGGGTTGCGCCAGCGCAGGTCGTTCTGCAGCGCCACCAGCGCCTTCCTCGTCTTGGCGACGAGCAGGAGGCCCGAGGTTTCCTTGTCGAGGCGGTGCACGAGCTCCAGGAACTCGGCCTGCGGCCGGGCGCGGCGAAGCTGCTCGATGACGCCGAAGCTCTCGCCGCTGCCGCCGTGCACGGCGACGCCGGCGGGCTTGTCGATCGCCAGCAGGTGCTCGTCCTCGAACACCACCGGGAACTCGCGACCGGGCGCGGCCGGCGCCGCCTCGCGCTCGGCGGTGCGCATCGGCGGGATCCGCACCTCGTCGCCGAGGCCGAGCCGGGTGTCGGCGGCGGCGCGGCCCTTGTTGACGCGCACCTCGCCGGAACGGATCACGCGGTAGAGGTGCGTCTTCGGCACCCCCTTCAGGATCTTGGCGAGGAAGTTGTCGAGGCGCTGCCCGTCCGAGCCGCTGTCGATGCGCACCTTGCGCACCTCGAGCGCGGCGGCGGCAGGCGCCGCCGCGGCCGGACGAACTACGCCAGCTTCCCGTGGCACAGCTTGTACTTCTTGCCGCTGCCGCAGGGGCACGGGTCGTTGCGACCGACGGCGTCGCCGCGATTGCGGATCGGCTCGATCTTCACATCTTCGCCGCCGCCGGAGTTGGCCGCCGCTTGTTGATCGGGCAACATTCCGCTTGCCGCCGCGGGAGGCGAGTCGTGCGTCGCACGGCTATCGATCCAGGTGCTGCCGACGAACTTCTCGTCGAGTTGTTCGACGCGGAAGACGAGATCGGTGACGTTGTCGCCGATCGAGTCCCACATCGTTTCAAACGTACGCATCCCCTCGCGGCGATACTCGACCTTCGGGTCGACCTGGGCGTAGCCTCGCAGGCCGACGCTCTGCCGCAGGTGGTCCATCGCCAGCAGATGTTCCTTCCACGCCGTGTCGAGCAATTGCAGCACGAGCGCCCGTTCCATGCCGCGAATCTCGGGCCGCAGTTTGTCCTCAACCGCGCCGCTGATGCGACGGTCGAGTACTTCACGGTCCAAATCGACGAGCGAGTCGAACGGCAGATCGACTTCGTAATTCACCCGCAGCCAGCGGAGCAGTTCGGGCAGGTCTTCGCGACTGCCGGAGAAAGCGGCCAGCTTTTCTTGGACTTGCTTGGCGCCGGCTTCGGCCTTCTCCTGCGAACGGAGACTGGCCGCGACCAACAGCGTTTCGATCTCGTCGTGCTGCTTATTGCGGAGATCTTCGACCGACAGATCGACGTTGAACCGCGTGCGGGCCCAATCGATCAGGGCTTCGCGATCGTACCGCTTCTGACCGGTCGCCGCGTCGCGGGTGGTGAAGTGCAGCAGCCCGGCGAGGACCGGGTACTCGGCTTCTTTTTCGTCGTAGGCCGCGAGAATCTTTTTCAGAGCCCAATCGCGGACGAAAGGGAACTCGCGTCCGCGAATTTCGTCGACGTTCGTTTCGAGGCTGAACTTTTGCCGCATCCAAGCGGCAATGCTTTGCAGGCCGAAATTAGGATTGAGGAACTTGGCCCCTTCCGTGAGGTCGACCTTCTCAATGGCGGCGTTGATTTTTTCCAGCAGCACTTCGCCGACGTGGTCGCGGCCGATCTTCTTCAGATCGCGATCGCGCAGGTTCAGGTTCCACCGCGTGTCGGCGAATTTGGCGAGCGCTTCCCAGTTCCATTCGCTCTCGTCTTCGCCGTCGGGCAGGTTCTCTTCCAAGGCGTCGTGCAATTGCGTTTCGACTTGCCGCGAGGCTTCATCGCGGGCCAACCGCTCGGCGTTTTCCGCCTGCAGGCCGCGGAAGTCGGCGGGTTCCAAATCGACGCCGAGAATACCGCCGGCCCACTTGGCGTAGGTCGTCGTGGCGTAGTCGCGGTCCAAGAAGTCCGTGAGCCGCTGATCGGCCAATTTGCGGATCATGTCCAAGATCACGTACTTGCAGTTCACGCCGTCGAGCAACTGCTGGCGGAAGCCGTAGACGCGCTTCCGTTGCTCGTCCATGACCTCGTCGTACTCGAGTAGGTTTTTGCGAATCTCGAAGTTCCGCTCTTCGACTTTCTTCTGTGCCCCTTCGATCCGCCGGCTGACCATGCGGCTCTCGATCGCTTCGCCTTCTTGCATGCCGAGGCGGGTGAGGACGTTCTTAACCCACTCGCCGGCGAAGATCCGCATCAGGTCGTCTTCGAGCGATAAGAAGAATCGCGACGAGCCGGTATCGCCCTGTCGACCGCAACGACCGCGCAACTGCAAGTCGATGCGGCGGGCTTCGTGTCGCTCGGTGCCGACGACGTGCAGACCGCCGATCGAGCGGACCAACTGCCCTTCGGGCTTCATCTGCTCGCGGCTTTCGATCTCGGCCACGAGCCGGTTCCATTCGTCCTGCGGCACTTCGAGCCGCGTCGGATATTTTTCCTGCAGTTGAGCCCAGGCCATCGTCTCCGGGTTACCGCCGAGGATGATGTCGGTACCGCGGCCGGCCATGTTCGTGGCGATCGTGACGGCACTGTAACGGCCTGCTTGCGAGATGATCTCGGCTTCGCGCTGATGGTGCTTCGCGTTGAGCACTTCGTGCTTCACGCCGCGGCGAGTGAGCATGCCGCTCAGAAGCTCGCTCTTCTCGATGCTGACCGTGCCGACGAGGATCGGCCGACCTTTGCGGCGGACGTTCTCGACCTTGTCGGCCGCGTATGTGACTTTGTCTTTCGATTCCTTCGGCGTGAAGACGTACTCGCTCACCGCGTCGCCGACCTTGTCCTCGCGGACGATCGTGCCGAGTTGCGACGTGCCGTCCTTCAGATCGAGCTGATC
>JAIOOS010000011.1 GCA_021414305.1 Burkholderiales bacterium
TGACGGCCTCGGCAGATCGATACGCTCGCCGGCGCCAATCTGTTCGAACTGCATGAAGACGAGATTCCAGATCTCGATAAAGCGATCGCCGTCGGCGTCCACGCTGCCCGGGGGACCACCGGCGATGTGATCGCCGTGATCGTAGAAAATCTCGGAGCACGGACCACACGGGCCGGTGTCGCCCATCTGCCAGCAGTTGTCGCTGGTTGGGATGCGGATGATCCGGTCCTCGGACAGGCCGGCGATCTTGCGCCAGAGGTCAAAGGCGTGGTCGTCAGTGTGGTAGACGGTCACCAGCAGGCGGTCCTTGGCCAGACCGAACTCCTTGGTGATCAGCGTCCACGCCAGTTCGATCGCGCGTTCCTTGAAGTAATCGCCGAACGAGAAATTCCCGAGCATCTCGAAGAATGTGTGGTGCCGGGCCGTGTAGCCGACGTTGTCGAGGTCGTTGTGCTTGCCGCCGGCACGGATGCACTTCTGCGATGTCGCAGCGCGCACGTAGGACCGCTTGTCGAAGCCGAGGAACACGTCCTTGAACTGGTTCATGCCGGCGTTGGTGAACAGCAGCGTCGGGTCGTCGCCCGGCACGACCGGGCTCGAAGGCACGATCGTGTGGCCCTTCGATTCGAAGAACTTCAGGAAGCTGGAACGGATTTCGGCGGCTCTCATCGGGATGCTTTGGGACTCGCAGGCAGGCGGCGCGGGGGGCGCGGCGAAGCCGCAATGGTAGGGGCTGGCGTTCACGCGGCCCGGCGTGGGGCCGGAGCGGGCGGCCGGAGCGAGCGGCCGGCAGCCGCCGGCCCGGCCGGTTCAGGCCTCGTCGTTGGCGGCGACGCGCACGCCGCCGGCGGCGTCCTGCAGCGCGGCGGGGCCGGCCTGGGTCAGCGCCGGCGCCACCGCCGCCAGGGCGAGCGCCCGGCGCAGCAGCCGCTCGGCCTGGTTGCCGTCCTGCGGGTAGTGGGCGATGCCGAAGGCGACCGGCACCGAATGCTCGCGGGTGCCGACTCGAATGGGCCGGGCGACAGCGGCGACGAGCTTTTCGGCGACCCGTGCCGCGTCGCCGGGGACGAGCAGCATGCCGAGGACGACGGCGAAGTCCTCGCCGTCGATCGCGGCGACGATGTCGCTGGCGCGCACGCCGGCGCGCAGACGCACCGCGATCTTGCGCCGCAGCAGCTCGGCGTCCTCGCCCCCGCCCGGCGCCGAGGGCAGCTCGACGCGCAACGCGAGCACGGCCATCGGCGAGGGATCGCGCTCGCGCAGGGCAAGCAGCTGGCTCAGGTGCTCGACCACCTGGCGGCGATGCGGCAGGCCGGTGCCGGGGTCGGTGGCGTAGGCGGGCTCCCGTCCCTCGCCGCGACGCCGGCGCTCGACCGCGAAGCGCAGCCGCCGCCAGCCGGCCGGACCGAGCAGCTCATCGGGACCGAGCACGTCCTCGGCGCCGCTGCGCAGCCAGCCGAGCGTGTGCTCGGCGTCGGGCTCGACCACCACGGCGACGAGCGCGGCGCGAGCGGCGATCGCCTCGACCTCGCCGGCGGCGACGACCACGCCCGCCGCGTCGAGAACGATCGCGTCGTAGGCGAGATCGCTGCAGAGCATGGCCTCGGCCTCGGCCAGCGTCGCCGCGAGATCGGCGAACGCCGACGACTCCGGGCCGCAGTGGCGGCCGGCGAACGACGCCAGCGACGGCGTCGCGCCGATCAGGAGCAGGCGGAGCGGCGAATGCATGGGTCGACCCTGGCCACGCGCCTCGGGCGCCGCGGGCCCGCCCGCGCGCGGCCGGGGCGGAGCGCTACTTGGCGCGCGGCGCCGCCCCCGGCGCTGCGGGCACCGCCGCCGGGCTGCGCCGGCCGCGCTGCGCGCTGCTGACGTCCGACGGCGTCTCGGCGCCGACGGTATCGGCGCCTGGACGGGCGCCGGCGTTGTTCTGGAACAGCGGCGAGGCCTCGATCGCCGCCGAGCGCCCGCCCGCCCCCTTGTTGCTGAAGCCGAGCGTCGCGAACAGCTCGCTTTCGCCGTTGGCCAGCAGGTCGGGGCAGCCGGTCTCGTCGGGAATCATGACCAGGTGGCCGCCGGAGAAGCGGCCGCGCAGGCCCTCGGAGATCGGCCGCGAGAGGTCGACCGGAGAGAGCGTCGAGCGGTAGACGAGCTCGTTCTTCGCGCTGTAGACGAAATAGCAGCTGGCCGAGGCCGCCGCGGGAAGCGTGCCCGCGGCCGCGACGGCGAGCAAGGCGACAAGGGATTTCGTCATGTCCGACTCCTGATCATGTATCCGCACACTGTACGTTCAGTTCGCCTTCCGGGCCAGATCGGCCGAGGGCCGGGGCGTGCGGCCGAGCACGCGGCCGGTCTTCGGCACATCGCTGGCGCTGACCGCAACGGCCTTGGGCGCCAGCCGCCCGTCCGGCATCACCAGCAGCCGGCCGCCGCTCTGGCCGAGCCCGGGGCAAGGCGACTGCTGCAGCGCGAAACCGTCGCCGTTCGGGCACTTGTAGATCTGTGCGCAAGCCGGAAAGCACGCCATCGCGAGGACGAGACCAAAGACCGGGGTCGCAAGCAATCGCCGTCGCATGCGCTCCTTCCTGCATTCGAGCAGGCACTGTAGGCGGCGGCCGTGCGGCGTGGCGCGAAGCCTTCGTGAAGGCCGACACGGTCGTGCCGCGATCCTGCCCGGCCGGTCGCGCGGCCGGCCTCGCCTCTCGGCCGAGACGGCGCAGCAGGGACCTAGTCGATGAACAACGTCGCCGGCGCCTCGAGGAACCCGCGCAAGGTCTGCACGAACCGGGCGGCGTCGATGCCGTCGACGATGCGGTGGTCGAACGACGACGAGAGATTCATCAGCAGCCGCGGCACCACCGCGGCGCCGCGGAACATCGGCCGCTCGACGATGCGGTTGACGCCGACGATCGCCACCTCGGGGTGATTGATCACCGGCGTGGTGACGATGCCGCCGAGCGCGCCCAGGCTGGTGATGGTGATCGTCGAGCCGATCAGCTCGTCGCGGCTCATCTTGCCGCCGCGCGCGCCCTCGGCCACGCGCGCGACCTCGGCCGCGCTCGCCCACAGGTCCAGCGCCTCGGCGTGGCGCAGCACCGGCACCATCAGGCCCACGTCGGTCTGCGTGGCGATGCCGACGTGCACCGAGCGGTAGCGGGTGACGATGCCGGCGTCGTCGTCGAAGCGGGCGTTGACCTGCGGGAACTCGCGCACGCCGCGCACGACGGCGCGGATCAGGAAGGGCAGCAGCGTGAGCTTGGGCCGCTGCCCCGCCCATTGCGCATTGAGGCGGGCGCGCAGGTCCTCGAGCTCGGTGACGTCGACCTCCTCGACGTAGGTGAAGTGCGGGATCCGGCGCTTGGCCTCCTGCATCTTCTGCGCGATCTTCCGGCGCACGCCGATGATCGGGATCGCCTGCTCGTCCTCGCCCGGCGCGGCGACGGGTGCGGGCGGCCGCGCCGGAGCGCGCGCCGCGACGGCCGGTGCCGGTGCGCGCCCGACCGCAGCCGCGGCCTCGAGGTCGGCGTGGACGATGCGACCGCCCGGGCCGGTGCCGGCGACGGCGCGCAGGTCCAGCCCGAGCTCCGTGGCCTGGCGCCGCACCGAAGGCGAAGCGCGCGGCCGCTCGGCGGAATGCTCGGCCGGTGCGTGCATGGGCATCGCGGCCGCGGCCGGCGGCGGCGCCGGCGGCTCGCCGGCTGCCGCGGCCGGCGGCGCTGATGCCTTTCCCGACGGTGCGCCCTGCCCCGCCCCGGTCTCGATGCGGATCAGCTCGGAGCCGACGGCGAGCGTCTGGCCGACCTCGCCACCGAGCGCGAGCACCGTGCCGGCCACCGGCGACGGGATCTCGACGCTGGCCTTGTCGGTCATCACGTCGGCGAGCGGCTGGTCCTCGACGACGGCGTCGCCGGGCTTGACGTGCCAGGCGACGAGCTCGACCTCGGCGATGCCTTCGCCGATGTCGGGCATCTTGATGACGTGCTGGCCCATCAGGTCTTCTCCATCGCCCGGCGCATCGCCGCGCCGACCCGGTCGGGGCCGGGGAAGTAGGCCCATTCGAGCGAATGCGGGTACGGCGTGTCCCAGCCGGTGACGCGCTCGACCGGCACCTCGAGGTCGTAGAAGCAGTGCTCCTGCACCAGCGCCACCAGCTCGGCGCCAAAGCCGCTGGTGCGCGTGGCCTCGTGCACGACGATGCAGCGACCGGTCTTCTTCACCGAGGCGACGATGGTGGGCAGGTCGAGCGGCCAGAGGGTGCGCAGGTCGATGATCTCGGCGTCGGTGCCGGTCTCCTGCGCCGCCGCCTCGGCGACGAACACCATCGTGCCCCAGGTCAGCACCGTGAGTTCCTTGCCCGGGCGGAACACCGAGGCGGTGTCGAGCGGCACCGTGTAGTGACCCTCGGGCACCTCGCCCAGCGGATGCTTGGACCAGGCGACGATCGGCCGGTCGTGATGCCCGTCGAAGGGTCCGTTGTAGAGCCGCTTGGGCTCGAGGAAGATGACGGGATCGTCGTTCTCGATCGAGGCGATCAGCAGGCCCTTGGCGTCGTAGGGGTTCGACGGAATCACGGTGCGGATGCCGCACACGTGGGTGAACAGCGCCTCGGGGCTCTGGCTGTGCGTCTGCCCGCCGTAGATGCCGCCACCGCACGGCATGCGCACCGTGATCGGCGCGCTGAAGTCGCCGGCCGAGCGGTAGCGCAGGCGCGCCGCCTCGGAAACGATCTGGTCGGAGGCGGGATAGAAGTAGTCGGCGAACTGGATCTCGACCACCGGACGCAGGCCGTACGCGCCCATGCCGACCGCCGCGCCGACGATGCCGCCTTCGGAGATCGGCGCGTCGAACACGCGCGACTTGCCGTACTTCGCCTGCAGGCCCTCGGTGCAGCGGAACACGCCGCCGAAGTAGCCCACGTCCTGGCCGAAGACGACGACGTCGGGGTTGCGCTCGAGCATCACGTCCATCGCCGAGCGCAGCGCCTGGATCATCGTCATGCGGGCGTTCATGCGCGGGCCTGCCGAAGCTGGTCGTGCAGGTGCGGCGGCATCTCCTTGTAGACGTCCTCGAACATCGTCTCGAGCGGCGGCGTGTGGCCGTCGGTGAGCGTGCCGTAGCGCTCGGCTTCCTTCTGCGCCGCGGCGACCTCGGCCTCGAGCGCCTTCTGCGTCGCCGCGTGCTCCTCGTCGGACCAGGCACCGATCGCGATCAGATGCTGTTTCAGCCGCGCCACCGGGTCGCCGAGCGGGAAGTGCGACCAGTCGTCGGCAGGCCGGTACTTGGTCGGGTCGTCGGAGGTCGAATGCGCGGCGGCGCGGTAGGTGAGCCACTCGATCAGCGTCGGCCCGAGGTTGCTGCGCGCCCGCTCGGCGGCCCAGCGCGAGGCCGCGAGCACGGCGAGGAAGTCGTTGCCGTCGACCCGGAGCGAGGCGATGCCACAGCCTACGCCGCGCGCCGCGAAGGTGGTCGACTCGCCACCGGCGATCGCCTGGAAGGTCGAGATCGCCCACTGGTTGTTGACGACGTTGAGGATCACGGGCGCCCGGTACACGTGGGCGAAGGTGAGCGCGGTGTGGAAGTCGGCCTCGGCGGTGGCGCCGTCGCCGATCCATCCCGAGGCGATGCGGGTGTCGCCCTTGATCGCCGAGGCCATCGCCCAGCCGACGGCCTGGATGAACTGGGTGGCGAGGTTGCCGCTGATGGTGAAGAAGCCGGCGCGCTTGAACGAGTACATCACCGGCAGCTGCCGGCCCTTCAGCGCATCGTGCGAGTTCGACATCAGCTGGCACATCAGGTCGACCATGGAGACGTCGTCGCGCGTCAGCAGCAGGCCCTGCTGGCGGTAGGTGGGAAAGCACATGTCGCCGGGATCGAGCGCGAGCGCGTGCGCAGTGGCGATCGCCTCCTCGCCGAGGCACTGCATGTAGAACGAGATCTTCTTCTGCCGCTGGGCGATCAGCATGCGCGCGTCGAACGCGCGGGTCTTGAGCATCGCCCGCATGCCGCGGCGCAGCAGCTCCGGCTCGGCGTTCGGGTTCCAGGGGCCGACGGCGCGGCCCTGCTCGTCGAGCACGCGCACCAGCGTGTAGGCGAGGTCGGTGGTGTCGGCGGGGGCCGCGTTCAGCGGCGGACGGCGCACCTCGCCGGCGGGCGAGAGGCGGAGGTAGGAGAAGTCGGTCTGGCAGCCGGGCCGGCCGGTGGGCTCGGGCACGTGCAGACGCAGCGGTTCATGCTGGCTCATTCGCGTCATCCTTCGCGCTCGATCGTGTCGGGCGTTGGTGTTCCATCGCGGAGGCTCGCAGGGTCGCCGCAGAACTCCGCTCTGCGTGTATGTTAACGGCCCGAGACCGAACATCCACCGGGGGAGATCCGAGATGCGAATCGCGAAACTGCTTTGCCGCACCGCGCTGCTGGCCGCGGCCTTGCTCGGCGCGTCGCTCGCGCCTGCCGTCGACTATCCGGCGCCGAAGGAAGCGGACTGGACCGCGACCGACTTCCGCTTCCACACCGGCGAGGTCCTCCCCTCCTTGCGCATCCACTACACGACGGTGGGCGCGCCGACCGGCGAGCCGGTGCTGGTGCTGCACGGCACCGCCGGCTCCGGCACGGGGATGCTGACGCCGGCATTCGCCGGCGAGCTGTTCGGCCCCGGACAGCCGCTCGACGCGACGAAGTACTTCGTCATCCTGCCCGACGCGATCGGCACCGGAAAGTCGACCAAGCCTTCCGACGGCCTCAAGGCGAAGTTCCCGCGCTACAACTACGAGGACATGGTGCTCGCGCAGTACCGCCTCGTCACCGAGGGGCTCGGCATCCGCCACCTCAGGCTCGTGCTCGGCAACTCGATGGGCGGCATGCACGCCTGGCTCTGGGGCGTGAAGTACCCCGACTTCATGGACGCGCTGGTGCCCATGGCTTGCCAGCCGACCGAGATGTCGGGACGCAACTGGATGATGCGGCGCATGCTGATCGACTCGGTGCGCAAGGACCCCGACTGGAAGGGCGGCGACTACGTCACCCAGCCGCGCGCCGTCCAGGTCGCCAACGCGTTCTTCGGCATCGCCACGATCGGCGGTTCGCAGGCGTATTACAAGGCCGCGCCGACCCGGGAGAAGGCCGACAAGCTGCTCGACGGTCGACTGGCCGCGCCGTTCACCGCCGACGCGAACGACTTCCTCTACCAGTGGGAGTCTTCGGGCGACTACGACGCGGCCCCCGGCCTGGGACGAATCCGCGCCTCTGTGCTCGCCATCAACTCCGCCGACGACGAACGCAATCCGCCGGAGCTCGGGATCATGGAGCGCGAGCTGCCGAGGATCAAGGGCGCGCGCCTCTACCTCATACCGGGCAGCGAGGAAACGCGCGGCCACGGCACGACCGGCATGGCCCGCTTCTGGAAGGCCCAGCTCGCCGAGTTGTTGGCCACCGCGGCGAGGCCATGAGCGAACCCGCCTACGTCCTCACGATCCGCTGCCGCGACGCCCTCGGCATCGTCGCCGCCGTCTCCTCGGCGCTCGCGGAAGCCGGCGCCTTCATCACCGAGAGCTCGCACTACGGCGACCCCGACACGGGTCTCTTCTTCATGCGCACCGTGTTCCGGGCCACAGGGCGGGTTCGCGAAGCCGAGGGCTTTCACGCCGCGCTGGCCGCGGCGATCGCGAAGTTCGATCTCGACTTCAGCCTGCACGACGCGAACCGGCGCATGAAGGTGATGCTCGCCGTTTCCCGGCACGGCCACTGCCTGGCCCACCTGCTGCACCGCTGGCACAGCGGCGAGCTCGCGATCGACGTTGTCGGCGTGTTCTCGAACCACGACGACCAGCGCCGTCTCGTCGAGTGGTACGGCCTGCCCTACCACCATGCACCGTCGGCAGCCGAGGGCGGCAGCCGGGCCGCGCAGGAGCAGGCGCTGCTCTCGACCTTCGCCGCCTCGGGCGCCGAGCTGCTGGTGCTCGCCCGCTACATGCAGATCCTTAGCGACGACCTGTGCCGCAAGCTCGAGGGCCGTTGCATCAACATCCACCACTCGTTCCTGCCCAGCTTCAAGGGGGCTCGCCCGTACCACCAGGCGCACGAGCGCGGCGTCAAGATCGTCGGCGCCACCGCGCACTACGTCACCGGCGATCTCGACGAAGGCCCGATCATCGAGCAGGACACGGTCCGGGTCGACCACACGCTCGACGGCGACGCCTTCGTGCACCTGGGCAAGGATGTGGAGAACGTGGTCCTGGCGCGAGCGGTGCACTGGCACTCGGAGCATCGCGTGCTGCTCAACGGCGGCCGGACCGTCGTCTTCCGGCATGGCGCCTGAGTGGAGCGGGTGAGGTGAATCGAAACATTTCCGGAGAGCCAGCAAAGAAGCCGAATCGGCCGGCACCCAAGAGAGAAGGTACCCGGAAAGGTACCCGTCGCCCCTTCATCGCAACCTTGCCGCCACCAGCGCTCTCAGATTCTGCATCGGCTGGAGCAGAAGCCCGTCCGATCAAGTAGCGATTCGAGAATCGTTGCCTCGAAGATGTACGTTCTTGGCAGCGCGCTGCTGTCGATCTCCGCGCCCTCGATCCTTTTTTCTGGCCCCGGAAGCATCCGAAACCGGCCGCCGAGACCACGCTTGTGGCCGAGAGCAACTGGCGATTGACGACCGCTGTCGACCCCGTTGCTGTCGTCCGCGTCGACCGATTAAATCCGCCAGCGATTGCGATCAGTGACCTGAAATACGGCGACGACTGCTTGTCGTCGAAGAGGTGACATTCGTCTTGGCCCGGATCTTCACGAGCCACAGGACTGCTTGTACAAGTCAGTACGCGACAGGCGCCAGTCGCAGACACGCTGCGGCGACACGCTCCACAGCGCAAGGCCTTGTTCATCCACTAGGCGACCCACGATGAGCAATAGCAAGCCGTTGCTATTGAGCCTGGAGCGTGCGATGAGTTTGCGCATGGCGTCGTGGTCCAGGCTCGACGAGTTCGGAGTGTCTTCGGCGTGGGTGTGCCACTCGCCGAGATAGAGCAGGCCCCGAGCGGCGTGTTGGTCAATGGCACGCTGTGCTGCCTTGGGGTTCGATCGATAGCGATAGCGTGTCCGTTCGTCGCCTGCATATGGTCCTGATGCGTTGAGAACGCAAACCTGCGAAAGCTCGATGGTCCCGAAGAGCTGGCCTCCAGCCTCGGTCGATGCCACCCTCGTCTGGCGATGTCGTTGGACATGTCTGAGTGCCGCCGCATCGAGCACCACCAACTGGCTCCCGCCGTCAAGTCTACCGACGACGGAGGAGGCCGGCTCGCCGATCGACATCGTCAAGGCCACGGGAACTCCCGCCGCGTCATCGCCGCGTCGAATGCCTCTCTCACCTCGCCGGCACGGGCCCTGACGATCGAAGGGTCACCGAGCCATGCGCGCCGACATGACTCTGGGACCTTGTCCTGAAGGGCATCCAACGCGAGCGCGCCCGCCATGGCGATGATCGGCTGCAGATCGACCACGCCATGAGGCTGAAAGACGTTTCCGCATCCGGCCTCCATGTGGAGGATGCCGGCGTCATCTGGCCAATCCGTGAGCCGGAAAGTGGGACGCTCGTCGGCGTCGAATGCTGCCAATATGGACTCGACGCCGTACAGAAGGACCGCGTGGCCGGCGACTGCATAGGCCTCAGTCCAGGTGCTCAGGTAGGCCGGCGGCTGCGGCAGCGAGCGTCGCCACGAGTCCAAGGCGGTCTCGCCATCGAAGTCGATGCCCGCCGCGACGATCATGTCCATGTTCGACAGCCTGGCGAGCTGCTGTTGCGACAGGCGTTCAAATCGTGACGCAAAGCCCTCAAAGGCGAGGTGAGGGAGTTGGCGGCGCAGCGTTGCAGCCAGGGTGGTCGCCTTGTTGAGTCCGACGGAGTCGAGGCCCAACGGGTGGCGCGAGATGTTCGCGACGGTGAGCTCATCGCCGTCGATCAGGAGCAGTTCCCCAACCCCTGCCTTAGCCAGCAGCATGGCCAGCGCCGCGCCGATGGCGCCGGATCCAACGATCGCCACCGAACGGCCCTTGACGGTGGTGAAGTCGGAAGGATGATCGCGCCCGTGGACCCAGGCGCCGTCGACCCGTGTGACTGGCTGTCGCTGCAGGGGACGTCCGAACGAGTTCACGATCCGTTCGAGCGGAACGAGGGCTGCGTTTCTGAAACCGTTGATGAGCGCTTTCGGGTCGCCCCCTTTCAGCACGACCGACACGAAGGTCGGCCCCGTCACGGTTTGCACCCCGAAGACAATGGGCACCGACCGGCCGGGGACGAGGCACCGGCGAAGCAGTTCTGGCGGCAGCAGCCGCGTCACCTCGGTGCCGGATTGCGGAAACTCGCTCGGAAGCCATGGCTCGGACAGCCGCACGAGGCAAGTCGGAAAGAGCTGCTTGTCGCCCGGGCTCAAGCCGACGTTACGCAACCACCGCTTGAGCTCGTCTACGCCGTCGGCCAAGACGAAGCGCGCATGCCGCACGTCGTGGTAGTAGACGACCTCGCGCGTCTTGCCGCTCGGCGTCAGGAGACTCTGCACCTCGATGCGCCCGGCGTCCTTCGTCGCCCGCTGTCCCCAGTACGCGATGAATTCGCGCTGAAACTCCTCGCGACATTTCATCGGCGAGTAGTTGAGCAGGACTTCGGCATCGGACAAGTGGCACAGGATCCGATCCACCACATCGGCGCCGTAGCGTGACGGCCGCAGGCAAAGAAGCCCGCCACTCTCTACGTGCGGCCACCGATAGTCGCTGCCCGCGGCCGGCGCGAACACTCGCGGCTGGGAGCTCGGGAACCAGCTGTCGATTGCGACGATGAAGTGATCGACCTCGGCCAACTGGAGCGATCCGAGGGGAATCTCGATCCGCCAGGCGGCCACGAAACGCTTGAGCTGCGAAGCGCCGAGTTCGGCAGTCGTCAGCCGACGCGATCGCCCACGCCGGTGTGACTCGAGTCCGGCAGTGATCGTGTCGGCGATATTCGCAAACTCGGCCTCGGGAGTCAGCCGAACCTCCCGCCGCCGTCGTTGCGGCGCGCCGTCTCGATCGAGGTGACCTCCAAGACACTTCCTTCGGCCTTTTTCGCCTCATCATTGTCGGGCTGGCTCGAGAAGAACGTAGTGTCGAACACCGTGTCCCACGTCTGGCGCGCCTGCTTGCGCGTGCAGTCCTTGGCGTCCAACGCCTGGAGGTCTGCGATCGCCTCGTGCAGACAATCGCGGAAGAAGCCAACCTCAGCATTGCCCTTCTTCGCCAGCTTGCTCGCGAGCACCGGGTGGTCGATCTCGGTCGATACCTGCAGACGGGCGTCGATGGCCTTCCAGGTCTCGCGCAGGGCCTGATCGTCGCGATCGGGGCGTGGCTTGAACTCATCCACGACGAGCTTGGTGATGCAGATCCCGCTGGTCGTGTCGTCCTTCCAACCACGGCGGCGCGCAAACTTCTTGGTCAGCTTGGTCACGCGCCGCATCTGGCTGCCGTCGGCCTCGCCGGCGTTGAGTTCGCCGACCAACTTGTTGTACCAGCGCGTGACGGCGCGGGCATCGGACCGCACCCAGTCATCGCCACTGGCCAGTTCGAAGTGCTCGACATCTTGGTCGTCCTCGTCCTTGGTGGTGACGATCCGGTAGACCGGGACGTCGATGTGGTAGCCCGCAGCATAGGTCTGGCGGACGCAGTTGGGCTTGACCGTGGCTTCCTGGCGGAAGCGGCCATCCCACTTCAGCGCGTCGCAGACCCGCTGCCTGGCGGCCAGCGGAGTCAGTGCGTTGTCGGCGTCGTCCTTCAGGTCCGCGGCAGCGAAGTAGGCGCCGTCGTCGATGTCGTAGTCGTTGTCGGCGTCCTGGACCATCGTGCGCATCTGATACGACCCCTGCGAGCGCACCTCTTTCGGCTGCGGCTTGTCGACCTGGGTCAAGCCGTTCTCGAGACGAGTGCGGCCTGAGTTGCGCCGGTCGCGCATTTCGCCCTGTTCTTTCGTGGACAGCGTGACTCGGTCACGATGGAAGTTGGTCATCTCGCTGTCGCAATTGATGTCGGCCATGTGCCTCCTCAGATGGTTGGACCTGTGCCCTGGGTCTGGCCAAGGCGGATCGAAATGCCTCCATGCGCTCATCGCGCTGCGCGGAGGCCCATGCATAGTCGACGTCGGACACGGCCTGACGCACTAGTGCGTTGAGCACCTTCGACCGGGCGTCATCCATGTTCTCGAGGTAGTCGCGCAGCTCGTTGGACGGGCACTGCGCCGGGAGCCGGAACGCGAAGCTACCGTCACCCCGCATCTCAGCCATCTTGGCGGCGGCGTAGTCGTAGCCAACCGCCTGCGCGTTCAGGCTCGCGGCGATGGCCTTGAGGCCGAAGTTCCAGCCGAACGCGGCCCGGTGCAGCCCGCGCCGAGTCGGTTCTTCGCCCCCTTGGGACGGCAGCGTGCCGAGCATGAAAAGGTGGATCGGACGCCGCTGACCGCGGTCGCTGAGGATCTCAATTGCCTCCATCATTCCGATCAGGCCGGGATTGTTGGCCCACAGGCCGCCGTCGACATAGGTCGCGGTGGTTCCTGCGCCGCCAGGTTCCTGCAACAGCGCCATCGAGCGCAGGATCGGTGCGGCGCTGGTGGCCATGCAGACGTCGACCAGCGTGCGCGTATTGTCGCGGCCGTTCAAGCGGCCCAGGTGCTGCGTCTTGAAGACGACCGCGGCGTGTCGGTTCAGATCGAGCGTCGGCACGGCCAAGGCAATGCCGCGGTCGCGGTAGACCGAGTCCATCGTGCGGTCGCCCAGGATCCCAGTAAGAGTCGAGCGCAGCGCGGCATCACCGCGCCGCAAACCGAGTCCGAACGCGCGGACGAACTTGTTGACGACCGGCAGCGCGCGCGCACGCTGCCACGGGAAGATCTTCGCTCCCGCCTCGGCGTAGAGCGCCTGGATCCGCTGCAGCGGCACCCCCGCCGCCAGCCCGCAGGCCACGATGCCGCCGGTGCTCGTTCCGACCAGCAGATCGAACGCGCGGCCTACATCGATCGTCTCAGCGCCATCGAGCGGGGTCTGGAGGCGGTGCGCATAGGTTGCCAGATAGGCCGCCTGATAGGCGCCGCGCATCCCCCCGCCGTCCAGGCATAGAACCCGAAAGGGCTTCGACTCCGGCTCTCCGTCGTCGACCTCCCCGGTAGTGGTTTTCATCGGCGAAATATGGTGACGAAACACGTGATTTCAAGCCAGGCCGCTCGCACGGGGCAGCCGATGGCTGGTTACCAATGCCTGCCCGCGCGGCCTGCCTGTGCGGTGTTGAATCCGAATACCCGGGCGATCAACCCTTGGGCGGAAACGAGTCGTGCCCGTGGCTGTCCTTGAACTGGATCCTGCCGTCGAGCCCGTGAACCACCAACTCGGTCTGCTGGTTCTGAGCGATCTCGCGGGCGCGGTCAACAGCATCTTGCTTGCGGTCGAACAGCTCCGTGTCACGTTGCGCCCCGGCGCCGCGGACAGCCCACCCGATGTCCCGCGGGACGACGTGTTGATTGCGCTTGGTCATTCCTGCCTCCTTCGGCAAACACTTCACACAATAGGATGTGCGGTCGTCGGGCAGGCCGCGGACACTGCTGCCCGGATGTCCGCGGTTTCGAAATCGACCGCACATCCGAAAAGACCCCTGGAGGCGCGGTGAGTAAACGCCCACGCGACGACATCGCAACACCGGAGGAGCTCAACGCCGCCATCGCGGAACTCACTCCCGAGGAGCGGCTGCGGCTGTATAGGCAAGGCAATCTGTACGCTCTCGGCACGGAGTTCGCAAGCGGCAAGGAACTGCTGGGCGAGGCCGTCAAGCGCGCGCTCATCGGCACGTCTGGGCAGCGTCAGGGGCGGGAGCGAGGTCGTCCGTGGCCGAAAGACGAAAACATCGTCGGCTTCCTGATGGGCTGCATGAAGAGCATCGGGAACGGCTCGGCGGACTCCGTCGCTCAAAAGGTAGCTCGGACCGCGACGGTTCTGGTCGATGGCGAGAGCGAACAGAGCCCGTCGCTGGTGGATCCGGTCGGCTTTCATCCGAGCGTTGAAGACGAGCTCATCGAGCGGGAGTCGGCGGAGGCGCGTCAGGCGGCCGCCGTTGCCGACGTGACTGCCATCGAGCAGCACTTCGCCCAGGATCAGGAGGTGCTCGGGATCCTGGAAGGCGAGAAGGACGGACTTACGGCGGCCGAGACCCGCGAAATCTTGGAGCTGACCCCGACGACCTACGACACCGCGCGCAGACGCCTGCGCCGCCACGTGGACAAACACTTCCCGGGAAGGATGCGCAAATGAGCAACCAGGCGCGGCACGCACTTCTGGCGATCCAAAGGCTGAGCTCCGCGGATCTTGCTGGAACATCCGATGAGGACATTCGAGCCGAGATCGCCCAAGACGGTATGGATCCTGACGCACTCGCGTGCGAGATTGCCGAGCATCTTGATTCCATTGCGGCCGAGTTCATGCGAAATTGTGTCGCCTCAACCAAGGCTTTGAAGAAGGCAGCCGATGTCCCTGCCACGAGCCACAGACCCACGCTCGAAAAGATCAAGCTCTTAATCCAGCTAGCGTTCGAGCGTGAGCCTGGTCTCGCCGCAGCATTCCGAGAAGGCACCAAGCAGTCCGAGAACGACTTGGAGAGCCTGTTCGACGATCTGGTTGCGCTCGGGAAGATTCAAGTGGACTTAGATGGTTGATCCGAACCTCCTGTCCTCCGCGGAGCGATTGCTTTGGGATCACGGATTCAGAAAGGCTGAGCACATCGACCTCGAGGGGCTCGCCTCGGCGAAGGGTGCGCGCGTTGTCTTTCGACATCTTGATGGCTGTGCCGCCCGCCTCGTCACCGACGGCGCGACAGCCATCATCAGCGTCGAAGCGCGCGACACTGAGGGACGACAGCGTTTTTCCCTGGGACATGAGTTAGCCCATTGGATCAACGACGTTCGAACCGCCGCATTCAAGTGCGCAAGCACTGATATCGGCCCGCAAAATGCCGAGGCTGCCGACACTGAGGCTGCAGCCAACCTTTATGCCAGCCAGCTGCTTCTGCCCGACTACATGGTTGACCCGTGGATGCGCGGAAAGAAGATGACTTTGAACGTCGCGAAGGACCTCCACGACGAGTTCAGATCGAGCATGACCGCCTCGGCGATTAAGCTTGCCAAGCGTTCCGAGACCTCCACGTGCGTGATGTGCCACGACATGAGAGGTCGCCGCTGGTTCGTTCGCAGCAAGCGTTGGCCGCACGACGTCTATCCAAAGAAGGAACTCCACCACGAATCGGCAGCATTTGACATCGTGTTCAAGGCGACAACCCGAATGTCTACCCCGCGTAAGGAGCCTGCCGGACACTGGCTGACAGGACCGCCGGACATCTTTCGCTCGTCGGCGGAAGTGCAGTCGATGAAACTTCCTGACGGCAGTGCGCTGACAATGCTGATGCTAATACCGCGGTGATGTGAGATTTACGGCTGCTTTCGGCAACTGCTGACGTTCAAGTGGCATAGGCCGGCGGTCCGCAAATAGTCTGAAGCGGTCAGGCGCGAACTTGCGCAAACCGTCGGTCTGCTACTCATGTCGAGTAGGGTTCCCATGGACTAGTCTCGTAGGACTCAAAAAAACGGGGCCTCGAAGGCCCCGTTTCACGTTCGGGAAAGTGTTTCAGCGAAAGACGTCTGGCGTCACCGCCTGAAGATCCACCGGCTCAGGCTTTCGCGACTGAGTCTGACGCTCGGACTGCGAGCCATGGACGCGCATCTGAGTTTGCTGCTCGAGACGCTTACGAACACTCTCGTCGCCGAGGTTCTTGGCGAACTCGACGATGCGACCGTAGTCGCGCACGCTGAGCTGCTTGCTCTTCAGCTGCAGCAGCCCGCCGGTGGTTCGTACGATGGTAGCCACGGTTATCGTGTGTTCCTTAACTGATATTCAGTGTAGCACTTACAAGTGCCGTTCGTCTGAGGTTGGTTCAGGCTCACTTGGCCCATTGTCGACGACATATTCCAGCATGAGATGTGCCAATCCCCACACTTCCTGGGCGGTTGGCCGGCTCTCGGCGACGCTTTGAGCCGATTGGCTAGGGTCCGGCGCGCCAGGATCCATTGCAGCTATTGAAAGTGATTGGTCGGCCGAAAGTGACCAGTCGGCCGGCTGCGGAGTCGCTGTCGATGGAGGTGGCGCCGAATCGTCCAAGACGGGCGCTTCCGAAGTTGGGTCGTCCGTGAGGTTGAGCAGGCCGCTGTCGCTCTCGGTCGACGAAATCGTCAGCACACCAACTGTCGACTGCGGATCCCAGTCTTCGAATGACATGCCGTTAAGGCTCGCAAACGGATCGTCGAGCGCAAAGACCGGAAACGCAGCGACGAACTTCCACTTTGGATGCTCCCCAGCTTCGCCTGAGCGGTTGTAGAGGTACGCTGCGTCCTCCGTGCTTCCGGTCAGCGCGGGATCGATGTACATGACGAATTCGGATCGCTTGAATGCGGCCCCGACCACGCCTTCTCCTAGCGGAACGTCCAGCGGAATGGAAGCGGCCTCCGGCGTGTGACCAGGATAGGAAAGAACTTGCCGCAAAGACTGAGTCTCGCCGTCGTAGACAAAGGCCGCGATCTCAAGGTCGTCGACCTTGGGCAGGTGTGCCTTGAAGTGTGGCGATAACCAGTCGCGCAGGTCCCGCGCCCAGTTCTTCAAGCGCGCTTGGAGGGCCGCGTCTCCAAGCAAG
Organism: Burkholderiales bacterium; assembly: GCA_021414305.1. Lineage (GTDB taxonomy): Bacteria > Pseudomonadota > Gammaproteobacteria > Burkholderiales > Burkholderiaceae_C > Schlegelella_A. Next base: position 16,720 of record JAIOOS010000011.1, read on the forward strand.
GATTTGCGATAGGCCTCCGCCCTGCCACGGCGCGAAGTTTCCTCTCTGCGCTCGCTAAGGGTAAGCGTAGGCGCCTCTACACGCCATCTGATGTCGTAGCGATGGCCGACAAGAGGAAACTCGACGCGCAACTCCCACGCGTTGCTGCCGATATGGACCAGGTTCCCTGCCTCGTGCGCCGTGAGATCCGTGTCGTGCGTCCATTCGCCGGGTCGCGCGTCAAAGAACTGCCTGGCTTCGCCGAGCGGAATGTCCGGATACCAGCTCCACCTGGAAACGTGGACATAGGGCTCGGTCGTCAACGAGTCGGCCGGAAGCTGCAGTCGGACCACCAGCGTTCGCATGGGCACGCGCACCACAAAAGAGGTGAACTCCAAGCCAGGCGAGCGACCCTGCAGATGGCCCACGAGCTCATCGCGCTGGCACGCGGCAATGGTTTCCCATTCCGTGATGGCATACGTGTTGAAGCAAACGAATTGATAACCGTAGTCGACCGGTGGGCTCGTGGCCAGCCGTTGACCAAGGCTGATTCCGCAATTGATGGTGCGCTGAGGCGACGTCGGATGATCAACCCACATGTGACCCGCACGTTTCGAAGCCTCCGTCAGCACAAGCGTCGTGTTGGCCACACGTCCCATCGTGACGTCGATGACAACCGGAACGACGTCGGTGGACAGACCTCGATCGAACACGTGGCCACTGATCTCATGCCTTACAACAGCGACGCCGCCGGCATCCACGGCTACAGCATGGGTGACCGTCGCCACCCACTGACCTTGTCGCTCCGCAGCTCGCCTGTGCACTCGCGCCTTGTGCATGGCCATGCCATGCACTTCGCGCTTGTTGCGAAACAGCTCGTTCACGGCCACTCCGCCACCACCGCCGAAATACACCGCCGTGTAGGACATTCTCCCGGTCTCGAACACGTCAATCAGATTGACGGAATTGCGGCCGGTCTCCGACAGCGTTACACCGCAACTTCCAGCCGCGAGCACGGCAATCTCGCCTTCGGACTTATGGTCCACCGTGTATCCCAGTCGACCGAACGCCGAGTAGTGCTTGTGTCCGTGGAGGATGAGGTCTACGTCGCAACGACTTAGCTCTCTGAGAACGAAGCCAGCGTTCCTCAACACCAGGAACGGTTCGAAGGAGGTAAGGCCTTCGACGATAGATGCCTCCGGAATGGGTAGCGGATGGTGATGGACCATCGCGACACGTGGAACAAAGGCTTGACCGCCCGGCTTGTCGCGGAGGTTGAGCATTCTGGACTTCAGCAGCGTCACCTCCTTCGGGTTCACGCTCCCGCTCGCCAACCGCTGCGTGTAGTTGCTGTCCAGATAAACCAGTACCAACGACGACGGATCGTCGCTCCGAAGAATCGGCAGCGAATAGAGAGACCGTGAGTTCCATCGCCTGGCGATGGAGACAAAAGCTCTCTTCAGATACAGATACGGGGTGAACGCAACTCGCTCAAGCCAGCGCCGCGCCCAGCCATGGCTGCGATAGACGAGATAGCTCGGCATCTTGCTCGGGACATCCATGGCGTCGGGCCCGAACACTGATGCGAAGTTCGACGAGAACGGCCAGACATTGATGTTTCCAAACGGTCCGCAGTCATGATTCCCCGGCACGCACCTGAGCAATGTCCTTTCGCCAACGGCCTTTCGCAACAGTTCGAGCTCGACGCGCGCCGCTGCCAGCATGAACAGCCCGCCGTGGTCGACCAAGTCACCCGTGCAAGCAATGAGGTCCGGTCGCTCCCGCTCGGCCAGTGCCGAAACGTATTCCCAAACCGATTCATCGAAGTGCGCCCCGAAGTGGACGTCCGAGATGTGCAGGATTCGATACGGCCTTGCGGCCTTTCCGGCAGCGCTGCGCGACCGTGCTCCGGGAGCATCCGGCAAAGCCTGCGATGTCTCTCGAAACGTAGCAGCGTCGGTCAGTACCTCCTCCATCGCGCCTCCCCAGCCAGTGGCCGAACTGCTGCGTGGGGTCGGCTTGCGCTCGACGCCTGCATCACCTTGTCACTATAGATCGCCGGTACCGAGAGCGCGGAATTGTGTCAGTCCAAGGCCGCTGGAAGAGATGCTGATCGATGGCCTACCGAGGGATCGCCTTCCTTGGCAGCCTTTACTTCAGCCAGCCTATCCGTTTGAGAAAATCTCGCCGCTCGGGAGTCATTTTCTCGATCGGTTTCGGCTGGTCCGGGCGGTGGTACATGACGCCGCACACGTGGCAACTGACGAACTCGGTCATGTAGACCTCGCCGTTCCTCTGACGCACGCGCACGCGCTCGAAGTCGACGGACCCGCAGTAGCACGGCCCGCGGACGATCGTCGAATCCTTTGCCATCTCGCTTGCATCTACTACTGTACGAACATACAGTATCAGGCATGAACCGCGACGCTGACAACCTGGCTGATGTGTTTGCGTCTGCGGAGCAGAGAACTTCGAACGCGTCGTCGTCGAGCGGGTGCTCTCCCGCCCGGTGGTCACCGACCTGATCGCCTGCGTCGAATGCCGCTGCGTCTACTACTCGCCGCTGCCCAGGCCGGCGCCTGCGGCACCGCCGTCGGGACCAGCCATGCCATCCGGCGTGATCACGAACGAGCCCGGCCTGTTTCGCACGTGGGGTGGCATCCCTCCCGGGCACCCTCCGAGCCGGCAAACACCCCAGGAGCTGCAGGCCCTCAAGGACGCCGCCGCGCGTGCCAGCCGGAGCAAGAAAAGAAGCCGCTGACCGTCGGCCTACTACGAAGGCTCTCCCGGATCCCTAGGACACGCGCGAACGCATCGAACCACCTTGCCGCCATCTTCGAGTGGTCCGCACGATGGACCGAGCTGTCTGATCCGCCCGGGCCGTGGCCCCAGTCGCATCGTCAGGTCGCCGCGAGCTTCGCGAAAAGGCCGACGGCTACCGCAACGCTGAGCCAAATGCCCCAGCGCCAAGTGGTGAAGCGATAACGCTCGTTCCGAAGTAAGGCGCACCGGAGGCGACTGAGCGCCGAGGCGACGAGGCCGACGCCGGCAACCGTGCCGACGCTGCCGGTGTCGAAGGGGCCGCAGAGGGCCGCCGCGAGCCACAGGCCCGGCCACACCAGCGCATCCACTCCTGCCAGGAAGCGTCGACCCGGCCAGTACGCCGCATCCGGCCGTGGCGATCTCGCAAACAGAATCCACATGACTGTTCTCCCGAATCTCTCGTGCAGTGCTCCCGCGCACGAGCGGACACAACGCCCTCACCCTCCCCTCCCCCTGCCCTAAGTTCCGAGGGAGCCGCTCTCGGTTGTTCGTTCGGCGGTTCAGCCATGTCAGTACCGAGAGTCTTCCTGCCCCGCATTCGTCGATCGCCGTGCGAGACCGCCAGCACCGCGACCAAGCGCGGGTGCAAGGGCACCGTGGAATAAACGGAGGGGACCCGCCCGCGGGGAGAGGCCGTTTATGCCGTCGAAAGGCCCTTGCAGCCGCGCTCGCGGCGCTACGGTTCGCCTAGGCGAGCGTCGGGTGCGGGGCTTGCTCGACAAACCGGCGTGAACGCCCGCGCGCACGGCGCGCGCCTCCTTTTCATCGGACTTGGCAGCGCCTGCGCATCGAGCACCTGTCCATCAAGGTCCGCAGCCGTCCGAGCGACGAAATTTCGCGAAATTTCGTCGCTCTCGAAGGGGTGATGCGGTTCTAGATTGCTCGCATGGCAAAGCAACCGACATCACCGGCACCGAGCAATCGAAGCCACGGATTGGCCTCACTGCATCCAGCCCCTTGGGCGAAGCGACTCCCCTTTGCTCATCTTCTTGCGGCGCTTGCTCTCTCGCTGGGCGCGTCATCGCCAGCGACGGCGGTCGACGGCTGCCTGGTCCTCCTGTGCTTTGCTGCGCCGAGCTGGAAAGCCATCCCCCAGTGCGTTCCACCGATCCAGGAGGTCCTGCGCGACCTCGCGCGCGGCAAGCCGTTCCCGAGCTGCGGCATGTCCGGGAGCGGCAACACCGCCGAGAACCGCCGCTCGAGCCCGGACTTCTGTCCACCGCAATACCTCGTCCCCGTCATCCTCGAGAGCGGCTCCGCTTACTACTGCGGATACGACGGCGCTATCTCGGTCACGATCAACGGCGCGCTCTGGTCGAGGACCTGGTGGAGCCTGAGTGGCGACAGCGTTACCGAATACACGCCGGAAGCGAAGGCGTCTCTCGGGACTTGGGACACGCGCTTCGACGACGACTACGCGGCCTGGCTCGCAGCCCAGCCACCGGTCTCCCCTGAAGTCTGCCCACCCTCTTGCTGAAGTTGGACATGGACGCCCTCGCCTTCGCCACGCTGCTCGCGGCCTGCGCACCGCTCGTCAATCCCGACACCGCCGGGGCCTTGGTCCAGGTAGAGAGCGGCTTCAATCCGCATGCCATAGGTGTCGTGGGCGGTGCGCTCACCCGCCAGCCGCGCAGCGCCGCGGAAGCACTGAGCACTGCCAAGGCACTGAATGCCGCCGGACACAACTTCAGTCTCGGCCTGGCGCAGATCAACGTGGGCAACCTGCCGCGCCTCGGACTGACCATTCGCGATGCCCTCGACGGCTGCCAGAACCTGCATGCCATGCAGACTGTCCTCGGGGAATGCTTCGAGCGCGCCGGTGGCGAGACAGATTCACAGAGGAACCTTCGCCGCGCCTTCTCCTGCTACTACAGCGGCAACTTCACCGCTGGTTTCCGGCACGGCTACGTCGCACGCGTCGTCGCTGCACGACGCACGCAGGCCGCCGTGCGCGGACCCCCGGCCTGACGTCTCGGATCTCCACCGGAACTCCATTCAACGAACGAGGTATCCCATGCGCTTCAGTCCTTCCGACCGGTCCCGCTGGCCCGCGCCACACATCGCCGCCCTGCTTGCCGCTCTGTGCTGCACCCTCGCGTCAGCCCAGGGCTTCGACAAGATCAACACTACCGTCACCAACCTCAACGCCATCCTGGTGACGATCTCGATCGCCGTGGTCACGATCGCGATCATCTGGGCCGGCTTCAAGATGATCTTCCAGGGCGCCAGGCTGGCCGACGTCGCCAACGTCCTGATCGGCGGCACCCTGATCGGCGGCGCCGCAGCGTTCGCCACCTACATCGTCAGCTGAGAAATCGGGGCGAGCGATGCAGGCCGAAGCCATCTACAAGGGTGCGACCCGTCCGGCCATGAAGATGGGCATCCCCCTTGTTCCCCTCGTCGTGCTGTTCGGTGGGGGAATGCTGTTGATCCTCTGGATCGGCACGCTACTGACCTGGTGGATTGTTCCCGTCGTTCTCGTCGCCTTCGTCCCTGCACTCGCCTGGATGCGCTTCGTGACCGCGCGCGACGACCAACGGTTCCGGCAGATGGCCATCGCCCTGAAGCTGCGCATCCGTAACCGCAACCGCCGCTTCTGGCGATCGCGCAGCTATGCGCCCTACTCCTACCGCGGAGCCCGTGATGCTTTCATTCGCTAGCCGCTCGCGCCGCACAGGGGCGCCAGCCCTGCACTCACCGTCTGCCACACCGTTCCGCTGGAGCGAGGCGCTTCGTGAGAATCCGCTCGCCCGCTTCATCCCGTTCTCGTCACTCGTCACGGCGCATGACGTGATCACCCGGGGCGGTGACTACCTGCGAGTCTGGCGCCTCGAGGGCGTGCCGTTCGAATGCGCCGACGAGCAGATGATCGCCGAGCGGCACGAGGCCAAATGCAGCCTGCTGCGCAACCTCACGGGCGGCCAGTTTGCCGTCTGGGAGCACCGGTTGCACCGCGCCATCGACGACCGGATGTCGCTGCCGCCCGAGACCGGCTTCGCCCGGGATCTCGCCGAGGCGTACGACCGGGTCGTGCGGACCGACCGGCTGATGAGCAACGAGCTCTACCTGACGCTCGTCTATCGACCGAACGCGGTCTCGGCGGGTCGCGCGCTCCAGTCGCCGCAACGCAGCCGGGCCGAGATCACGGCGGCGCAGGCCGAGGCGCTCCGGGTCATGGCAGAAAAGTCGGCGCTGATCGAGCGCTTGCTGCGAGGGTTCGAGCCGACGCCACTCGGCCCGGTCCGCCGAAACGGCCGCGACTACTCCGAGGTGGCCGAATTCCTGGGCTACCTGGTCAACGGCAAGCATCGCGCGGTACCGATGCACTCCGGACCGCTCTATCGAACCCTGCCTACCGCCCGACTCTCCTTCGGCACCGACAAGCTCGAGATTCGCAACGGCGACGAGCGTCGCTACGCTGCCTTCGTCGACATCCACGAGTACGCCGACGCGGTCGAGCCCGGCGTTCTCGACACCCTGCTCTACGAGCGCAGCGAGTTCATCGAGACGCAGAGCCTGTCGATCCTGCCGCGCCGCGAAGCGACGCGAGCGCTCGAACTGCAGCGGGACCAGCTCATCGCCAGCGACGACGTCGTCGCCAGCCAGGTCGCCGAGATGGACCTCGCCTTGAACGAGCTCGGCGACGGCCAGTTCTGCATCGGCGAATACCACTACAGCCTGCTCGTCTTCGGCGACAACGTCGCCGACGCCGGCCGGCGCGCCGCGCAAGCAGTCGGTGCCGTCGGCGAGGCCTGCAGCATCCAGATGCGCCCGGTCGACCTGGTCGCCGACGCCGCCTGGTTCGCGCAGCTTCCTGGAAACTGGCAATGGCGCCCCCGCGCCGCCAAGCTCTCCTCGCGCGCCTTTGCCGCCCTGGCATGCGGCCACAACTTCACGCGCGGAAAGCGCGACGGCAACCCCTGGGGTGAGGCCCTGGCTCTCCTGAACTCACCAGGCGGTCAGCCCTTCTATCTGAACCTGCACAAGAGCCCCGAGTGCGAGGACTCGGAAGACAAGAAGCTTCCAGGCAACACCCTGATCCTTGGTTCGACCGGGGTCGGCAAGACCACTCTCGTCATGTTCCTGCTGGCGCTCACCCGCAAATGGCAGCCCGCACCGCGCCTCGTCCTGTTCGACCTCGATCGAGGCAGCGAGATCGCCTTGCGTGCCTTGGGGGGCCGCTACTTCACCCTGGAAGCCGGCAAACCCACTGGTCTCAACCCGCTGCAGCGCGAGCCCAACGCCTGGCGGATCCAGTTCTGGCAGCAACTCGTTCGCACGTGCATCGAGACGCCGAACCTGCTGCTCCTCCCGGCCGACAATCGGGCGATCGCCGACGCGGTGCGCGCCGTCGCCCTCATGCCGCGACATTTGCGGCGGTTCTCCACCGTCCGGCAGAACCTGCCCAAGGCGGGGGACAACAGCCTCTACGAGCGCCTGGGCCGCTGGTGCGAGGGCGGAGCCCTCGGCTGGGTCTTCGACGAGGCCGACGATCGTCTGACGGACCTCAGCGAGGCGAGCGCCATCGGCTTCGACACCACCGAGTTCCTGGACCTGCCGGAGGTGCGGACGCCCGTGATGCTGTACCTGCTCGACGTCATGGGAGAGCTGGTCGATGGCAGCCGGCTGATCTACGTCATCTCCGAGTTCTGGAAGGCCCTCGACAACGAGATCTTCAGCGATTTCGCCAAGCAGAAGCAGAAGACGATCAGGAAGCAGAACGGCCTGGGCATCTTCGACACCCAGAGCCCTTCGGATGTGCTGCGTCACTCCATCGGCCGGACCATGGTCGAGCAGAGCGTGACCAAGATCTTTCTTGCCAACCCGGAGGCGCTGCGCCAGGAGTACGTCGAAGGCTTCGGCCTGACCGACGCCGAGTACGAAACGGTCAAGAGCCTGGGGGCACGCAATGGCCGCGTTTTCATGGTCAAGCAGGGCGACCGCAGCGCCGTCTGCCAACTCGACCTGACCGGCATGGAGGACTTCGTGACAGTCCTCTCAGGTACCACCGACAACGTTGTATTGCTGGACACGATCCGCGCGCGAGTCGGCGACGACCCCGCAGTCTGGAGGCCACTCCTGCTCGATGCGATCCGTGCCCGCAAGTCATCGTCGGAAAGGAGAGTCCCATGAATCACGTCCCGTCAATCCTTCTCATCACAGCGGTTCTGGCATGCCACGGCACTGCTTCGCGAGCCCAGACCGTTCCCGGCAACGAAGCGGTGCGAACCACTGGCACAGGCAAGTCCGTCGACCTGCCGCCGGTGCCGGCATCGGTCAGCAAGCCCTGCGCAGCGACGGCGGCCTGCCACGCTGGAGCCTGGCACATGGTCGAGACCTCCGATGGCCTGCGCGAGTGCACCGAGCCATATGCACGACCGACGACTTGCCGTGTCTCCTCCTATGGGACACAGAAGCTACCGCGCCTCTGGATCGTAAAGACGCAGGCACGCTGGCGCTGGTGCCAGTACCCGGACCTAGGCAGCAAGTGCGTTGACATCTTTGCCAAGCCGCCGGCCAACCTTCCTTACGACGCCATTCAGTAAGCGGAGGCTAATGTGTTTGCCTGGCTGGGCTCCAAGTTCACGTCGATCCTGAGCACCTATGTGCTCGGCGTCGTGTCCTCGCTGATGAGCGCGATCACACCGATCGCGCTCTCGGCGATGACCCTCTGGGTTCTGCTCTACGGCTGGGCGGTACTTCGGAACGAAGTGTCCGAGACCGTGCCGGCGTTCCTCTGGAACGTGACCAAGATCGGTCTCGTCCTCGCCTTCGCGTTGAATTCCGGGGTCTACGTAGCCAATGTCGTCGACACCGCCAACGGGTTGGCGACAGGTGTGGCGACAACCTTTCTTCCCGCTGGCGCACCTGCGGCAACGATCACCTCTCCGTACAGCCTGCTCGACCAGTTCAATGACAAGGCCAGCAAGCAGGTGTCCGACATCATGGCGGAGGCCGGGATCACGCGGCTGGACCTCTTCCTCGCCGCGGGTGTGTTCTCGGTCGGCACCGTTGCCTTTCTATGCGTCGCGGTCTTCATCGTCACGCTGGCGACGGTCCTGCTCTCTTTCGTCATCGGGGTCGGCCCTGTCTTTGTGCTCTGCCTGGCCTGGAGGCCGACGCAACGTTTCTTCGACAGCTGGCTGTCGGTACTGCTCAACGCTGTCGTCCTGACCTGGTTCGCGTTCTTCGCGCTCGGCCTCAGCGCCTTCATCGGCGAGCAGATGTTTACGGCTATCGAGGGCAGCGGCGGATTCACGGACTCGGCGCTTAACGCCCTGGGTGAATCGATCCGCTACTGCGTGCTGATGATCGTCATGGCGATCATCTGTTTCCAGGCACCGAGCCTCGCCTCGGCCCTCACCGGCGGCGCCGCCGTGCAGCAGGGGATCCAGATGGTGCAGAACGCCATGATGGTCGCTGGGTTGCGGGCCAGTCGTTCACCATCTGCCGCCGCCGGCACCGCGTCGACCGCATCGGCCGGCGGCGTCATCCGCGCTGGATCGGGCATACCCCACGCCGCCGGCGTCGCGACGGGACGAGCCGCCCTGGCCGGCGCCCGCTTCGCCGGAACCATGGCCACCGGCGCCGGCGCCATGGTGCGTGGCGCATACACCCAGGCCCGTTCTGCCGCCTACCGCCTTGCCGCGCTGCGCGGCCGGGCCTGATACCGCAAGGAGTTCCATGGAAAAGCCCTTCCGCCTCGCCGCCCTCGCCCTGGTCACCGGCCTGTCCATCCCGGGCGTTCACGCCCAAGGCATCCCGGTGATCGACGTGGCCAACCTCGTGCAGACGATCCAGCAGGTGATGAACGACATCACCGAAATCGAGAACCAGGTCGAGCAGATCCGGCAGATGCAGAACCAGGTCACCGGCATGACCGGGAGCCGAAACCTCGGCAACGTCTTCAACAGCGCCACGCTGAAGAACTACGTCCCGGCGAACGCCTTCACGGTCGTCAATGCCGTCGATTCCGGTGGCTACGGAGGCTTGACGACCACGGGCAAGTCGCTCCGCGATGTTGGTATGGTCTACAACTGCCTGGACCGCACCGGTGCTGCGCGCACGAACTGCCAGGCCACCCTCGCCCAGCCGTACCAGCAGAAGGCGCTGCTCCAGGACGCCATGCAGGCGGCGTCAGGACGTCTCGGCCAGATCAGCTCGCTGATGAGCCAGATCAACTCGACCGACGATCAGAAGGCCGTGCTCGAGATCCAGGCCCGCATCGGCGCCGAGAACGCGATGCTCCAGCACGAGATGTCGCAGGTGCACATGCTCACCGGCATGGCCGATAGCGAAGAGCGGATCGCCCGCTCGCGCGAGCGGGAACGGCAGTACGAGATGCTGACCCGCACCGGCAAGATCTCCGACTACCTGCGCTGAGGCAACTATGGGCTCGATGCTGCAGGACCGGCTGCGCGCCGACCCGGCCGCGGTCCCCGACAAGGAAGTCTTCTTGGCGGTCAATCGCGCCTGGGAGCTCGACCGGGCCACCTTGCTGGAACGGTCGGAACGCCGCGCATGGATCGTCGGCGGCACGGGCGTCGTGACAGCCATCCTGGCGGTGATGGCGGTCTTCGCGCAGGGGCCGTTGCGCCAGGTCGTGGGCCTGCCCATCGTCGTCGACCGGGTCACCGGCGAGACCACGATCCAGCAGCGCCTCAACGTCGAATCCGTCCCGGTGATAGATGCGCTCGACAAGCACAACCTCGCCGTCTTTGTCCGCGCGAGGGAAGGCTACGGCTGGTGGTTCCTGCAACGCGACTTCGACCAGGTAGCGCGGATGGCAGTGCCGACGGTGTTCGCCGACTACAACCGGCAGTTCGAAGGCGAAGCTGCGCTGCAGAAGAAGCTCGCGGGCACCGAAGAGTGGCGGATCCAGATCGTCGGTGTTCGCCTGTCGGCCTCGGGGCGACGCGGCAACGCCGGCACGGCCACCGTCACCTACGACAAGGTCGTCCGCCTCGTCGAGAAGAACCTGCCGGACACGACCTCGCGCCACGTCGCCAGCGTTGTCTACGAGTACCAGCCCAAGGTGCTCGCCAAGGAGAAAGACCGGATCGAGAACCCGTTTGGATTCGTCGTCACCGCGTACCGATCCGACCCCGAGATCGCGGCGGCACCGGCGCCGGCGGCGACCAGGTAGCGAGGCTGCCATGCACCTGATCCGAATCCTCGCTGCCGGATTGCTCACCTTCGCGATTGGCGGCGCGCTCGCGGCCGACACCTCCGATCCGCGCTTGCGTCAAGTCTGGTACGACCCGCAGGCCGTAGTCACCGTGCCGGTGAAGCGGGGCATCGTCACCGACATCGTCCTCGACGCCGACGAGGTCATCACCGACCTCGCCTCGGGCCTGGGCGGCGATTGCACCAAGGCCGAGGCGACCTGGTGCATCGCCGCGCAGCCAGGGGGCCGCCATATCTTCGTCAAGCCGAAGAGCACGGCAGGTACGGCGAACAACCTGGCTGTGGTTACCGACAAGCGCAGCCACTCCTTCCGGCTCGAACTGCTGGCTGAGAACGACGCGCGCCCGCCGGTCTATCGGCTGTTGGTCCGGGCAGTACCGCCGCTACCGCCGCCGGCACTAGTCGCCGCGCCTCACCGTTTCGCCCCTGAAGCCGAGATCGCCGAACCAGCCGCACCACGCCAATCCGACGTGATCGCGGAAAGGCTCCGGACCGCGCCGGTGCCCGTGAACTCCGACTATTCGCTCGCCGAAGGCACGGGCTCCGAGGACATCGTTCCGTCACTCGTCTTCGACGATGGCCGCTTCACCTATCTGCGGTTTGCGAACAACCGGGAGGTGCCGGCGGTCTTCCACGTGCAGGGGGACGGCTCGGAGGCGCTGGTCAACGTGCGCATGGAGGGTGACCTGCTGATCGTCGACCGGGTCAGTCGCCGGCTGATGCTGCGCGCCGGCAACGCCGTCGTGGGTCTCTGGAATGAGTCGTTCGACCCCGACGGAGTTCCGCCCGCAGGCGGCACCACCGTGCCGGGTGTCGAGCGGACGATCGTCGGACGAGGCGCATCGGCAAGGGGGCGGCCATGAGCAACGATGTTCGCCCGGACAAGGACATGCCGGACGCCGCGAAGGCATCGGGCGACAGCGCGACCGGGTTGGAAAGCGAAGCCGGCATTCCGAGCGTCAGCCAGCCAAGGACCGTGACCGTGTCCCGCAAGGGTCTGTTCGCCCTCGCCTTTTTCGCCGTCTCGCTCGTCGCCGTCTCCGCTGTCTCGATCCATCGCGCCTTCGGCTCCAAGAACGAGATCCAGGAGGCGTCGAAGCGCGTGGCCGACCGTCCCGCTGCGGCAGGCACAGAGCCGCGACGCCTCGACCTCACCCTCCCGGTGGCCGCTTCGGCGGCAAGTGCACCCGCCGGCCGGATGATCCCGGCGATCCAACCCCTGCCCGACGACGGCCCTGCGCAACCAATCCCGGTTCGCCGCAACGAAACACCCCGGACCTTGCCCGAGGATGCACCCGCCGTACTGCTCTCCAGCCGGCCCGGCATCACTGGCGCAAACAGACAGGCGACCGCGGTCGCTGCAACCGGCGGCGAGGGCGCCGACAAAGGCGATCCCCTGGACAACACCCGGCGGAACCTGGACGCCTATCAGCAACGCCTGCAGGGACTGCTCGACACGTTGACCGCGCGAACCGACGCTGTCACCAAGTCCGCCAACGGCACTCCCTCGCTGCCCCTTCCTCTGCTTCCATTACCCACTGGCGCTGGAGGCACGGCTCCGGCCGGCGCCGGCCTCTTCGGTGGTCAGCTGCAAGGCTCTGCGACCCCTCGGGTCGTTGCCGGCAGCATTGCCAACCGCAGCCTGACTCTGCCGAAAGGCACCGCCTTCACCTGCGCCCTGAAGACGCGCCTCGTCAACGCCGCGTCTGGCTTCGTCAGCTGCCAGGTCCTGCGCAATGTCTTCAGCGAGGACGGGCGGGTGCTCCTGATCGAGCGCGGCTCGCACCTCGACGGTGAGTACCGGACCTCCTCCGCGCGACCCGGGACGGTCCGGATCCCTGTCCTCTGGACCCGCCTGCGCACACCAAATGCGGTGACTGTCGACATTGAGTCCCCCGGAACCGGCGCCTTGGGCGAGTCGGGTATCGACGGCTACGTCGACAACCGATGGTTCGAACGGATCGGAGCGGCCATGCTGCTCTCCGTCATCAACGACGCGATGGCGTTCGCGATCCAGAAGCAGACCAGCAGCGGCGATGGCGACACCATCCTGTTGCCCGCGACGACGGGCAACACCAGCAAGCTCGCCGAGAAGGTGCTCGACAGCACGATCAACATCCCGCCCCTGATCTACCAGAACCAGGGCGCGGTCGTCGGCATCTACGTCGCCCGGGACGTCGACTTCTCGTCGGTTTACGAGCTGAAGGCGGTCGAGCGGTGAGCATCTCGATCGCCCCAGCCGAATTGCGGAGCCCGCCGGCCTGCGCCGGGTGGTGCGGCGAGTCCACGTCGGTGGTCGAGTTCCTGCGCCCTCTCCGCGCCCGCCTGGACGAGCCCGGAGTGCTCGAGGTTTGCGTCAACCGTCCGGGCGAGATGATGGTCGAGACGGTGCGCGGCTGGAGCGTCGTCAAATCGGACGAACTGTCGCAGGAACGCTGCTTGTCGCTCGCCACCGCCCTGGCGACGCTCTCGGACCAGCAGATCAACCAGGAACGGCCGCTGCTCGCGGCGACCCTGCCGACTGGGGAGCGCGTGCAGTTCGCCATCCCGCCGGCGGTCGCGAGGGGAACGGTCTCGATCACGATCCGCAAGCCCTCCGAACTGATCCGCGGCCTGGACGACTTCGAGAAGGAGGGCCTGTTCGATCGCACCGCCATCGTCAGCCGTACTCCCGATGCGGGACTCCTGCCCTTCGAGCACGAGCTCGCCGACCTGAAGCAGCGCGGCCGCTACGCCGAGTTCCTGCGCCTGGCCGTCCGCAAGCACCAGACCATCGTCGTCAGCGGCAAGACCGGCTCGGGCAAGACCACGTTCATGAAAGGTCTCGTCGAGGAGGTGCCCAGGCACGAGCGCCTGATCACGATCGAGGACACGGCCGAGCTCACCCTCCCCAACCACCCGAACGTCGTCCACCTCTTCTACAGCAAGGACGCGCAGGGAACCGCCAAGGTCACCGCCAAGTCGCTGCTCGAGGCGTGCCTGCGGATGAAACCCGACAGAATCTTCCTTGCGGAGATCCGCGGCGACGAGTGCTTCCACTTCGTCCGCCTGGCCGCATCGGGCCACCCGGGCAGCATCACCAGCGTCCACGCCGGCAGTTGTGCCCTCGCCTTCGAGCAGATGGCGCTCATGATCCGCGAGAGCGGCGCGGGCGGGGGGCTCCGCATGGATGAGATCAAGTGGCTGCTCGGCGTCGTCGTCGATGTCGTCGTCCAGTTCGACCGCGACGAGCGCGGTCGCTTCGTCTCCGAGATCTTTTACGAGCCACGGCGCCAGCGTCTCGCCCGCTGGGACGACGCCGTGCCGGCAAAGCCATGAGCAGCGTCACCGCCCTGCCGTTCTCGAGCTGGCCTGTGGGCCGGAAGGCCGCAGCAGCAACCTTCGGGTTCATGGCAATGGCCGCGCTGGCCTGTGCCGCGCTCTACCTGTCGGCAGTGCTGTTCCTACTTCTCAACAAGGCGAACCCAAGCCAGGCGCAGTTCGCCAGCATCGTCGCCTACTGGGAGCGCTACTCGGACGATCCGCAGCTGCGCAAGAAACTGCTCGGTGCGATCGTCGTCTCCGGCATCGGCCTGCTCGTCGTCTTGCCCGGCGCCCTGCTGGCTGCGTCACGGCAGAGCCGGCCGCTGCACGGCGACGCGCGATTTGCGAACCCGACCGAGGTCACACGCGCCGGCCTGCTCCAGGTCGAACCCCAGTCTGCCAGCCCCCGCATCCTGATCGGCCGGTACCGGGGCCGCTTTCTGGCGCTTCCCGGACAGCTCTCGGTGATGCTCTCGGCACCGACCCGCAGCGGAAAAGGCGTCGGCGTCGTCATTCCAAACCTCCTCAACTGGCCGGACTCAGTGGTCGTGCTCGACATCAAGGGTGAGAACTACGACGTCACTGCCGGATTCCGCGCCAGGCACCGGCAGGCGGTCTACGCGTTCTCACCTTTCGACGAAGGGGCACGCAGCCATCGCTGGAACCCGCTCTCCGCCGTGCGCACCGACCAGCTGCACCGGGTCGGCGACCTGCTGTCGATCGGTCAGGTGCTCTTCCCGAACGACGGCGGTAGCACGTCGTCCGAGGCGTTCTTCAACGACCAGGCGCGCAACCTCTTCCTCGGCATGGGCCTCTACCTGCTCGAGACGCCTGACATGCCGCGCACGATCGGCGAGATGCTGCGCCAGTCGTCAGGCAAGGGCCAGTCCCTAAAGGAGCACTTGAACGCCGTGATCAGGCGCCGAAAGGAGGAAGGCAAGGCGCTCTCGGACGAATGCACCGACGCATTGCGGCGCCTGACTACGAACTCGGAGAACACGCTCCTGAGCATCGTCTCGACCTTCAATGCGCCGTTGACCGTATTCGCCGATGCGATCGTCGATGCCGCCACCAGCGCCGATGATTTCCGGCTCGGCGATGTCCGGCGTCGGCGCATATCCATCTATGTGCGGATCCCACCGAACCGCCTAGCCAACGCCCGACCGTTGCTGAACCTGTTCTTCTCGCAGCTCGTCAGTCTGAACACGCAGCATCGACCCGACCAGGACCCGACTCTCAAGCTACAGTGCCTGCTCGTCCACGACGAGTTCGCCGCTATGGGGCGGGTTGGCGTGGTCTCGTCGGCCGCTGCCTTCCTCGCCGGCTACAACTTGCGGCTTCTCACGGTCGTGCAGGCGATGGCGCAGCTCGACTCGGTCTACGGTGAGAAGGAGGCCCGCACCTTCGCGACCAACCACGGCCTGCAGATCCTGTTCGCCCCACGCGAGCAACGCGACGCCGAGGAATACAGCGCGATGCTCGGACACTTCACCGAGCGCGCCACCTCGCGCGGCAGGAGCCGCTCTTTCAGCAGCCACGGCCACACGACGGTCAGCCGAAACGATAGCGAGCAGCGCCGGGCTCTCCTCCTGCCCCAGGAGTTCAAGGAGATTGGCGCGGAACGGTTCGTCGCCATCGTCGAGAACTGCAAGCCGATCCTCGGCGAAAAGATCCGTTACCACCGCGACAAGATCTTCCAGGCTCGCCTGCGCCCTCCTCCAGTCGTGCCGCGGATGGACATGGACGCCCATTTCGCCCGAATCGAGCTGCGCTGGCGCTACCTGCCGGACGAGCTCAAGCCTGGCGAAACGCTGGTTGTCGAGCAGCTCGCGCACGACGTGTCCGGCCTCCCGGAACTGACCGAAAAGTCCACCGAGGCCGAAGCCGGCGACTTCGCCGACTGCTACTTCGCGATCACCCGAGTCAGCTCCCCGGACGCGGGCGGGGCGATCGAGCCAGCAGACGTTCCGCCGGAGAGTCCTGCCGAGCTCGACGAACTCGACGTCGACAGGCTTGCGGAGCAGACCTAGCCCAGGAGGAGCCCATGCGTTGCAACCTCTTTCTCCTTCCGTTGGTCTTGGCGATCGGCTCGTGCAGTTCGCCACCCCAGCCGCCGACCGTGGACGAGTCCCGACGGCGACCGGCGAACGTCGCCGGCGCCGTCGACCTGCAGGCCTGCCAGGGCCAGCTGCAGAACACCCGCATCGCCGCCAGCGAAAGCAGCCGCGCGGCGGAGACTGCCAAGATCACGGCGAAGCGACTCGCCGCCCAGCAGCAGGCGGTGGCCACCCAGTCACTTCGCGCCGAGGATCGGCGCAATACGGTGTATTCGATCCTCTTTGCGTTCGGCGATACCAACGTCATGCTGCCCCAGAGCGAAGCGGCAAGGCTGGTTGAAGAGGCGCGAGCGTCGGCCTTGGTCGTGCTCCGGGGACGCACCGATGGCTCGACCGAGTCCCCGGCCGAAAGCCGAATCGCCCGCGGACGCGCCGACGCCGTGCGCGCCTACCTGGTTCAGGCAGGCGTCGACCCGGGTCGGATCCGTGCAACGTGGCAGCCGATCGGAGACATCGCCGCCGACAACGCATCGGACAGTGGCCGCAGGCTCAATCGCCGGGTCGAGGTCGAGCTCTACCGTGTCGCCCCGCGCATCGCGTCGCTCGTGCCAACGCCCGACGTTTGAGCGATTTTCTCCGCCTCGACATCGGGAGCCACCATGGATGACACGCCAGCACTGGAACGCCGCCCGGGCGGCAACGTCGAGCCACTGGATCGCGGCTTCGTCGCGAAGGAAGCGCTTCGGACACCGGCCCTGCCGGCAGAGCGCTTCGAACTGCACGATCCACGCGAAGACCTTACCTACCGGATGAAGACGTTCTTCGAAACGGTGACCAAAGCCAACCAGATCGGTGCGAGCCGCTTCACCGTCATCGACGCGAACGGCAAGCGCTCCACCGTCTCCAAGGTCGACGGCACGTGGCAACGAGACGATCGAGCGATTCAGATGCCGGCTCCGGCTGTGGCGAAGGCTTCTCGCACGACCAGCGTCGTGCCGGCCCTGGCGCCTACCGGCCCGACCGAGCCAGTCAGCACGAGGAGCGACGCCGAAGCCGAACGCGCAGCCCGGATATCCCGGATCGAAGCCGCGCTGAACGAGCGCTATGTGATCAAGCAGGCCCCGATCCGTATCGGCGAAGTCACGATCGGCCAGACCGAGTACCGGCACCGCGGCGATACATCCCGGATCGCATTCACCGAGTCGACCTTCCGGCTCAGCACCGACAACAACAACCCTTCGGTCGCGAGATCGATGGTCGACGTGGCCGAGGCGCGCGGCTGGAAGTCGCTGAGAGTATCGGGCAACGAGGATTTCAAGCGGATGGTGTGGCTCGAGGCATCGCTGCGCGGCGTCTGGACGGTGGGCTATGACGTTGCTCCCGCCGATCACGAGCTGCTGCGCAGGGAGCGGGAAGCACGGCAGATCAATCGGATCGAGCCGCTGCAAGACGCAGCTACGGCGTCAAGCTCGACGCCTCCGGTCAAGCAGTCGGAGCGCGGCAGCGGCGGCCGCAAGGCGGTCCTGGCCGCGCTCGAGGCGGTACTCGTTGCCAAAAACGTCCCCGAGAGACAGCGAGAAGCGGTGATGGCCGCCGCTGCCGAAAACCTGGCGGCGCGACTCAGAAACGGCGAGACGCACCGCGTCAAGATCTATGACAAGGCTGCACCCTCGCTGCAGCGGCCTGTCGTCACACCAGCGCGCGAGGTGCAACGCGATCGCGAACGCAGCGGTCCTGCGAGATGAATCGAGGTGGATCGCGGACCGGTAAGGCGCGATGTCGGACTATCTTGTTGACGGCCAGCGCGTCTCCCAAGACGATGCAGGCTTCACAACCGCTTTGGTCACGGCGTACGCCCGACACGATCGACCGCTCTGCCTATGCAGTCCGCGCCGACCTGCGATGTACGTCGCCCATCTGGGTGAAAAGTTCCTCGCCAAACGGATGCCCCGCACAGGCGGTCTCCACGCTCCGGATTGCCCGTCCTACGAACCTCCGGCAGAGATGTCCGGGCTCGCACAAGTCATCGGTACGGCGATCACAGAACTGCCGGACTCCGGGACCACGCTGCTGAAGCTGGACTTCGCGTTGTCCAGGAAGGGCGTGCGGGCCGTCATACCTCATTGCGAAGAAGCCACTAGCGTGGCGAGGAACGTTCGAGGACTGACGCTGCGCGGGCTGCTTCACTACCTCTGGGACCAAGCCGGGATCACGCTCTGGAAACCCAGCTTTGCGGGAAGACGCTCTTGGTCGACAGTCCGCCGGCGCCTGCTGGCGGCTGCCCAAGGAAAGATCGCATGCGGCCGATCTCTCACGGACCTCCTTTACATCCCTGAAGCGTTCACTGTCGAGCAACGCAAAGAGATCGCGACACGTCGCACTGCGCAGTGGGAACATGCGAGCGTTGAAAAGGTTCGTCGTCCGTTGATGCTTCTGCTCGGCGAAGTGAAGGAGATCGTGCCCGCCCGATTCGGCTATGCCGCGGTGATCAAACACGTACCCGACCAGTCGTTTGCACTTGGGGAGGATCAGTACAGGCGAATGACCAGGCACTTCGAGCAAGAGCTGTTGCTGTGGGGAGCTTCCGCTACGTTGCACATGGTCATGATCGCCACCTTCGCAGCAAACAGCGCTGGCGTCCCGGCGATCGAGGAACTCTTGCTGATGCCCACGAATGCGCAGTGGATCCCCGTCGAGAATGCCTTCGACCTCCAGCTTGTTGATAGGCTCCAACAAACGAGACGGCGGTTTATCAGAAGCCTCCGCTACAACGCCTACGAGGGGAATGCCCTTCCGACGGCGGTGTTGCTCGACACCCCCTATCCGCCGAGCCCGCTCCATATAGAGCGACCGGGAGCCACAAGGAGCGACTCCTCGGATCATCAGATGCCGGGAGTCTGGGTTTGGGATGTCAGCCGATCGTCGATGCCTCCCCTTCCGGGCGAAGCCACGGCGACGGCGGACCAAGTTCAAGGTGCCGCGAACAGTGCGAAATGTCCGCTACCGGCGTGGCTGACCAGACATAGGATTCGCAGGGATCGACTCTGAGCGGTCGGCGGCGAATTCCCGCGGGCTCTCATGGATAGCGAGGGTGCGGAGCGAGTCGCCTGCGATCTCCGATATGCGCCGTACACTTTCGATACCCTGAGGATCGGCGCGGGCCGACGCCTCAGCCAAGAACCGTCGCAAACCATGCCCACAGGTCAACCGTCGGCTGCGCAGCTCTGGCAGGGAGACGTTTCGTTCTTTTCCATCGACACGGACCTTATTCAAGCGGCAGGCTATAACTTTGATGCAGGTGCTCTCCACCAGTTGCCGAAGCAGTTGCCGGCTTCGATGCACCTGCAACTCACGGAGGTCGTAGCTGAGGAAATCGTTCGGCACCGCATGGAGCCCGTCCATCAGGCGATCCAACAATTCACTGGCGCAACAGACAAGCTAAAGCGTCTCGCCGAGGCCGCCCTGGGTCCGATCGAGCAGTCCTTTCAGGAGCTCGATGCAGCGACAGCAGCGGCCGAGCGTTTCCGTGGTCAAGTGCATGCATACGCAGGTCGCTGTCGAGGGGGCGTACTACCTATTTCGGGTCCCATGCTTGCTTCAGACCTGTTCAAGCTGTACTTCGCCGATGCTGCCCCATTCGGAAAGCGCCTGGACAAGAAATCAGAGTTTCCGGATGCGACCTCGCTCCTGCTGCTTGAGCAATTCGCCCTAGAGAACAAGACGAAGGGAATCGTTGCATCGGGAGACGCGGGATGGACTGCCTACGCCGAAGCGTCGGCGAATCTTTACGCCGTCAGGTCTCTTGACGAGCTTGCAGCGCTGTTTGCTGCCACCAGCGACCATGCCAAAGCACTGAAAGCGAAAATCCTGGGGGCGGTCAACGAGGCCGGATCCGCACTGCGAGCTCAGCTGACAGAGGCGCTTCGTCGGCATGTGGCTGAAGCAGAGTGGGATGCCAGCGAACTGCATGCGAGCTCCGGGCGCATCGAAGCTGAGGTCTACGATGCCGAGCTCGCCGAGTACTCGTTCGAGGAACGTGACATCGGCGTTTGGCCGGCGGAAGGAGATCCGGCAACTTGGGTCGTGGAGCTCACTGCACTTGTGAAGGCAACGGTGCACGTCAGTGTTGCCTTCTACATCTGGGATTCGGTTGACCGCGAGGAGTTGAGTTTCGGCGGAGAGAGCTTTTCCTTTCCGGCCGAAGTCGAAGTGGAGGCCTTCCTCACTTGCAGCGACGTTCAACTTGAAGCTGAGCCAGACGCGTGGCACATCGACATCGACATCGCGAATGGCAGCTACTCGCTTGAGGACTTCGAGGTGGAACAAGACCTCGGGGACGACGGGCGTTAGCTCTGGACTAGTCCAACCTTTCAGCGGCGACGGTCAGCAGGGCCTGCCTGTGTGGGCGGCCTCGCCGAGGCGACCGTTGGTCTGGACGACGACGGCATTGGCCGGAAGGAACGCCTCCGAGATCGCGATCGCACGCTCGAGCAGGCCACCGGGATCGTTGCGCGGGTCCAGCACGAAGCCTCTGCAACTGCTGCTCGGCGTCGGCAAGTCGCTTGCGGGACGCTTGCTATGCTCGATGCTTGGGCCATGCAATGGGCCGAGATCCGGGGCCGATGCCTCGACATGCCGGGCAGCCCGGTTTCGTGCGGAGGACGTCAGCGGGCTCCGAGCGCGAACAAGTAGCACCGCTATCAGCCGCGGCGA
This sequence comes from Burkholderiales bacterium, assembly GCA_021414305.1. GTDB lineage: Bacteria > Pseudomonadota > Gammaproteobacteria > Burkholderiales > Burkholderiaceae_C > Schlegelella_A. Next base: position 37,782 of record JAIOOS010000011.1, read on the forward strand.
TGTAAATTCAACCGCATCAAGTAGCGGCCATCTTCATCCTCGCCGCGCGATCCGGATGCTCTCTGTTTACTAGTCGACGCGTCCCAACCGCAAAAGGACATCGCATGCAGGTGAATCGAGAGACTGTCGTGCTTCAGGGTCCATTGGCCTTGCGCATGCAGCGACTCGACGCCGCGGGCGAAGGCACGGCGGGCCGACAGTTCACAACGCTGCCTCTTCTCGCCGCCCGCTTGGCAGGAGGCTTTTTACGCCCCGCGCATTCTGAGGATCTGGAATTGGCGCTGCAGGCAGCGTTGCAAGCAGGCGCGTTCCATGAGATTGAACCCTTGACAGGACTGCCGGGGATGGGGCGAGCCGCCGCTCGGACGCTAAGAAGGATCTGGGATGCCGACTTGGACCCGCAAGCGTTCGACACACCCCGGCTGAAGGATCTGGCCCTTCTGGATCGCCGGGTGCGAGAGTGCTTGCCGGCGGATGTCATGCTTCCTCGAGAGTTGCGCGATCACGCGATACGTCGCATTCACCACGCGCCCCGCGTCATTGGAAAGCTCGTACTCGACCGCCTCCTCTCGGTCCCACGAATCTGGCAGCCACTGATTCGATCCCTGAGCGACTGCATCCCTGTGGAATGGATCGAGCCCGCCACAACGGACACCGCATGGTTCCCAGGACAGATTTCGTCGCCGCCGGCGCGCGCGTCAGTTTCGCCTCAGCTCGTCTCATGCGCCGGTCCTCGCTCTGAAGTCATCGAGTCCTTGCGTTGGGCACGTCAGCTACTCGCCTCTGGTCGCGCTCATCCTCAAGAGGTCGCCATTTGCGCGGCTAGAACGGACGAGTGGGACAACCACGTACTCACACTTGCACGAGGCGCTGGCCTACCGCTGCACCTTTCCAACGGTGTCCCAGCTCTTTCCACGCGCGCCGGACAGGCCTGCGCGTCATTAGCCGATGTTCTCCTGAACGGCCTGAGCCAGGACCGAGTGCAGCGCCTGTTCGGTCACGCGATTGGCAACAGTCGGCTCCTGAATGACTTGACACGTAACTGGACAGTCGGCATCAACCCGGAAGCGGGGTTGTTCCACCTCGAGCATTGGCGGCGTGCGCTCGCCAATGCCGAATCGCGTCGCCCCACAGACGCACAGGTGTCTCTTGTTGAAACTGCGCTCGAACTCCTGGCACAAGGGATCTCCGTCGCATCCGAGGCGGGTGACGCATTCTTGGGAGCGAACGGACGACTCCTATGGGAACGTGCACTCAAGAGCGCTCCGGCCGCGGCACTAGAGATCTCGCTGCAGTCACTACGAATGAGCGATGAGTCCGAAGCCGCGGCATCGATCGTCTGGTGTCCCGCGTCGCATCTCGTAGGAGCGCCTCGCCCCTTCGTATGGCTGATGGGTCTCACAAGCGGTAGGTGGCCGTCTCGGCCGAACGAAGATCCGCTACTACCCGAACATGTTCTCGCGAGGGACCTTATAGATCCGGACCCAATCGGAAACCAGGAACGCCGGGCGTTCGATTCGATTCGGCGGCAAGCCCAAGGAGGCTGCATCATCTCGCGCAGCCGCCGCAGCGCGCATGGGGGATTGCTGCCGGTTAGTCCGCTGTTGGCCTCGCTGGGTCCCGCGAAGACGCTTAAGCGAGGGCGCATCCCGACGCACGCCTTCAGCGAGACAGACCGGCTCCTCGCACGCCCGCAAGATGCCGGTACGGTACCTCAGATCCGCTCTGCTATGAGTTGCTGGTCCGATTGGTCTGCGGCGAAGGTTACGGAGCATGACGGGTGTGTGCGGGCCCAGCATCCCGTCATCGTCAGCGCACTCGGCCGTCAACAGTCAGCGACGTCCTTGAGCCGCCTTTTGCGCCATCCGCTGACATTTGTGTGGCGATATGCCCTTGGATGGAGGAGTCCAGCCCTCGTCGAGGAGCCCCTGTCCCTCGATGCGCGTGCTTGGGGCGAGCTCGTGCACGAGCTTCTTCGAAAGGCAGTGGACAAACTGGAGCCGGACCCTGGCTATACCCGCGCGAACGAGACGAGCCTGCGCGACGCCTTGTCCGCCGCCGCGCACCAAATAGGCGACCAGTGGCCGCTTGAGCGCTCTATACCACCTCTCCTGCTATGGCAATACACGTTGGCTCGCGCTGAAGCAGTTGCCTTCAGAGCCTTGACGCTTGATGCCGGGTTCAGCCCCGGTACACGGTCCTGGACAGAAGTGCCGTTCGGAGGCGTTGAGGTTCCCGTCGCGAGCTGGCCATGGGACACAACAGCGCCGGTTACCGTTCCTGGCACAGCGGTACTCATGCGCGGGTCCATTGATCGTCTGGACCTAAACGCACCGGCAACTTCCGTTCGCGTTACCGACTACAAGACCAGCGCAGAGCCACCACGCGCCGAGCAGATCGTGGTGAGCGGTGGAGCGTCTCTCCAACGGGTAATTTATGCCATCGCCGCCAAACAGCTGTTGCCAGACGCGCGTCGCGTGATTGCGCGCCTCTTCTACTTGGAGGAAGAACTACCCCGGGCGCGCGAACTGCTGGATGTGGACAAGGCGATTGAACAGGTAAGTGGCTACGTTCAGCAAGCCTGGGTGCTGCTCCAAGAAGGTACAACGCTGCCCAGTTTGGTGCCCGAACAGTACGAGGACTATCGATTGGCAATGCCGGCGGATGCTGAGAAGTACCGACGGACGAAGCGAGCATCTTTTCGCCGTGCCTTTGGAGCCTTCGCGCGCGTCTGGGAGGCGCCATGACCGGCGTTTCAGATCAAGCGGCGAGGCTCCGCGCACTAACGGATCTCGAGGCCACGCTGCTGGTTGAGGCCGCCGCGGGAACGGGCAAGACAGCCTTGATTGCCGGGCGGTTGACGATGCTGTTGGCCAGCGGGTCGGCTCCTTCATCACTGGCTGCGATAACGTTCACGGAAGCGGCCGCGAGCGAACTCTCAGATCGTGTCCACCGCTATGTGGACACCTTGCTCGAAGGCGGCTTGCCAACTCCGATCAAGGCGGCGCTTCCGAGCGGCCTGACGGCGCAACAACTCGCTCAGCTTTCTCAAGCACGCGGGAGGCTCGAGGAGCTCACAGCTACGACGATTCATGGCTTCTGTCAGAAACTCATTCAAAGCTACGCAGTGGAGGCCGACGTTGATCCGGGGGCACAGGTGCTCGACGAGACTCACGCGAAGATCGCCTTCGACAGAGTGTTCGATCAATGGCTTCGTCGGCGGCTAACAACAACCGCCGGGAGCGACGATCCGATCGCGTTGCTTTCCAAAGAGGATCCTACGCGCGTTGTCTCCACCCTGAGGCGTCTCGCAACATTCCGGCGCGATCATCGTAGCGCGCGCGCGATTGCACCGGACCTGAGCGGCCGGCCTGATGTGGAGCTCGTCGCGGCCGTAGACGCGTTCAGAGCCTGGCATACGTGCGTTGACGCGGAGCCGAGGACGGCCGCCCTACTCGGCGACTTCGAAGTCCTCGCAAGCTTTTATCAGGATACGTTCAAGACCACGCCAACGTTCGCATCGTTGTGGGCATTGGGGCATCCACCGCGAGTCCCGAGCATGCGCGACGAGTCCTACGACTTCAGGCTGCCGCAACTCAAGGGAGCTTGGCGGCAGGTGGCCGGAGAGGCCGAAGGTGATCGGCTGCACGATGAAGCTCTTTCCCACATCACACGCGTGCACGCCTGCTTCCGTGCGTTGCTAGGAAAGGTTGCCACTGCGCTCGTCTGGACGCTGTCCAGTGAGCTAGATGAGGTACTCGAGGCGTACTCGCAATTCAAACGTAGCGCTGCAGTGCTCGATTTCGACGACCTGCTCTATGGAGCTCGTGATCTCGTGAAGGGACACGAGAATGTTCGGATTGCTCTGTCCCAGCGCTTTTCACGGATCCTAGTGGACGAGTTCCAGGACACCGATCCCATTCAGGCAGAGATTCTCTTCCGCATCGCCGCTGTCGACTTCGCAGATAGGTGGGAGGACAGCACGCTCAGAAGCGGAGCTCTGTTCATGGTCGCCGATCCGAAGCAGGCCATCTACCGCTTCCGGGGGGCCGACATCGAGTGCTACGAACGGGCGCGGCGTGCGGTCCGGAATCAGCATGCAGAAGGCGTGCTACGTGTGACAAGTAGCTTTCGGTCGTTGCCCGAGATCTTGGCGCATGTCAATCGCTGCTTCGAAACGCAACTGTCAGCCCCGGGGCAGCCGGGCTACGTGCCCCTCACCTCGACGCGTCGAGAGGCGCCGCGCGCCCTGCCATGTGTTGCAAAGAGGACCATCAAACTACCCCCTTCACCCAGAGTCAACGACGTCCGAGATGCCGAAGCTCGCGAGGTTGCCGAAATTTGCGCGCGACTGATCGGAAATATGGAGGTCGTCTTGGATGACGGGGCTCGACGCCCTCTTCTGCCAGCGGATATCGCACTGCTTGCGCCTGCTGGCACGCAGTTGCAACGCTACGAGCATGCCCTGGACGAGATAGGGCTTCCGTATGCATCCCAGGCCGGCAAGAGTCTGTTCGAGCGGCAGGAGATCCAGGACCTCGTCTCCCTGGCCCGTTCGCTTGCAGACCCATTTGATACGCTGGCTCTCGGTGCACTATTGCGCGGTCCGCTGATCGGACTCACGGAAGAGGAGTTGTTGGACATCACAGCGGCGTTGCCCGCCAATGCCGACAGGCCAAGCCTTGCGCCGCGGCTCAGTCTCTTCACGGATCCGGAAAGCGTCTCACACCCGCTCGCAAAGGAAGCTCTCATCGCGCTGCGCGCTCTCTGGCGGCGGTCCGCTACCACTACCCCGATGCTTCTTCTGAGTGACGCCATTGAGCGTCTCCGCGTGCGTGCCTTGCTTGCCGTTCGCGAGGGCGAGCGAAGCAGCAGGGCTTTAGCTAACGTCGATGTCTTTCTCGAAACGGCCAGAGCCTATGACGTACGTGGCCTCCAACAATTCGTGCGCGATGTGAGCCGCGATTGGGCACAGCGGGAAGCGCGCGCCGAAGGCCGCGTAGAGTCTACCGGCGATGCGATCGAAATCGTCACCATCCACAGCTCGAAGGGTCTCGAATGGCCCGTAGTCATTCTGATCAACACGGTCACGCAATTTCCGTCCCGGGTTCAGTTTGTCCATCGACCGTCAGATGACACCCTTCATTGGGTACTCGGCGACGCCGTACCTCCCGACCTAAGCGCTGCACTCGAGAAGGATGAGGAAAGCTCGGCAAGAGAGCGCGAGCGACTCTTTTATGTAGCATTCACGAGGGCTCGCGACCTTCTCGTACTTCCGAAGCTCCCCAGCGGTAGTGCCAAGTCGTGGAACACGATCATGCAGGATCCCTTTCAGGGCCTCTCAGAACTCGACGTCTCAGCCCTGCCCGTTAAGGGCCTCCCCGAAACGCGTACAGGCTCAAACGAACAAACGGCGGAACTATTCGCTGAGCAGCAGCGCTCGATTGCCGCGGGTATACGGAACATCAGCTGGCTTCGGCCTAGCCAGGACGACTTGGATCGCGTGCCCACCTCCGAACTTCTCATCTCCGAGCACGACCCGATTGAAGCCCAGGTTGCGACCGGGGGCGGACGTATGCGCGGTCTGATACTGCACAAGCTCATTGAGGAGGTGTTGACGAGAGAGCTTGCGGATGACCTGCAAGCCTTGGGTAGTAGAGCGGGCGAGCTGATATCTCAATTTGGGACGAATGTGGCGCAAGTGTCCATGCCTGATCCGGACGAGTTGGCCAACACGGTTGCGAGGACGCTCGCCCTGCCGGAGATCGTCCAGTTGCGACCGGGCTTGCTAGCAGAAATCGCGGTGTACTCGACCCTGGGCGGTGCTGAACCGGTCTCACTCAGCGGCCGAGCCGACGCGCTCTACGTTGAGGATGGCCAGCCAAAGGTCGTGGTCGACTGGAAGAGTGATGTCAGGCCCAAGGCTGCGGACATTGAGCTGCATGCCGCACAGCTTCGCGTTTACATGCGTGCGACTCTCGCGGAGCGCGGCGCGCTTGTGTACATATCCACCGGTCAGGTGCATTGGCTGGCACGGGAGTGACGGAGAGGACGGCCTGATGGAATACTTTAAGCGGCCAATCCCCAAGGGTTACCAGATCTATTCGACATTCGAGGTCGCCGGTCTACACGTTGGGGACCGCCGCGCTAGGCTGGACCAGTTCGTTTCAGGCCAGAACATCGATGTCTGCTTGGAGCCAGAACCAACGAACATGCATGATATGAACGCTGTACTCGTTGTTGGGCTCTATGACAAGAAGGGTCTGATGCAGTCACTTCTCGGACGGGGCGAAAGGGGCCGCGTCGTGCTGGGCTACGTTCCTGCCCGCGAGGCAGAGGCATTGCAGGTCACGGGCGCGCTTCCATTTATCGTCCCTCGTCTTAGCTCCGCCTCGACCGCGAACGACTCATGGGCGTCGCTTACGGTCGATGCGCTAGGTCCAAGAGGAACGCCTCTAAGCAAGCAGTACTTTGACCATGTAAAACGCCAGCAAGCTAGCGCCCCGGCAAGTCAACGTGACCTCACATTCCTCAGGCTCTGTGGGGCTCCGGTGAAGAAGGGACTCACCACCGGGGACGCCAGCATGCAAGTCGAAGAGCTCCGCGCAAAGCTGTCGGAGCACGAGCCAAGCAAGCTTGCCGAGCTGGATGCATTGACGGGGGTGGTGGAATCATTGTTTGACGAATTCTCCGACGCCGAAAACGCGGATATGTACGAGCTGCGGAAAGCGCCCCCAGCTGTTGTTGTAGCTGCGGCCGTGAACCTTTCGGGGCGCGGCATGTCGGCAGCACAAATCGAAGACGACTTCGACCTGGTCGCGGAAGAGATCCGGAAACTGCGCCCATCGCTCAGCAAATCCTGAGTTCTTAGCGATTCCAAGGTCCATTTATGAAACGGAGTCCAAGGGCCGTGCCAGCGAACGCTCTAGTTCCAGTCGCCGAGCGTGCAATCACGTCTGTCGCCAGCTGCGAAGCACATCCTTGAGCAAAATGGCAGTCACGTCCAAGTTCTGAAACTCGAGGAGCTGGCCGCACGTTGCGATGTCGCGATGCGTTCTGCGGCCGTACCGCCCTCCTTTGCGCACGCGAAAAAAATGCCCAGGCATCGGTTCCGTTGAACGCCTCAGCTCGGAGGCAAGCTGCTGCGGCGCGTCTACCAGATCAGATGCGCCATCGCAAAAGCGTGAGCCATTCGTGCCTGCATCAGGGGTGCGCTACATGTTGTCAAATGAAACGTCACAAATACTATGCGCTCGGGAGTCGGTAGCCAGGCGCCAATAGCGCGTTGCTGGCCCCATACATGGCCAACGAATCCCGCAGCCAAAGCATGTACTCGGGACCCTTCAGGCTGTGGTCTGGCGAACAGTCGACATTCCAGCGCCTCAGCATGTAACCAGCATTGGCGGCGCGAATCTTAATTCGGAGCACACCCTCAGGCATATCGTAGTCAAGCAGAGCGACGTCGGGCCGTTTGTGCGAAGGATGTGGCACTAACTCGAGCTCGAGGATGCGGCTCCACTGGACGTCGTGTTCAGAAGTCTCGGCCGGCAGGACGACGCTCGACTCCATCACAACCGGTTCGCTCATGCGTGTGAAAACGAAGTCGCGGAACTCGCCGCTCTTGCGGTCAAAGGCACGGACGTGCCACCGAATACCTGTGTCGACTAGGGCAAGCGGGACCAATTCGCGCTCGCTGTGCCCGCTGGTTATCGAGTAGTACTTCAGGCGCACGACCTTGCCGCGGTGTATGGCACGCGTGATCGGTGCTACCACCGACATCGACGGAATACTGAGAGCGACGGGGGCTTCGCATCGAACCATTGGATCGAGGGAGGCCTCAAACCCGTCCCCGAACCCCTGGGATAGGGCCGTCAGGACACGTTGTGGGGCGTGGTCGAACAGAGGCTCGAAAGCGCCGCTCGGCCGGTAGACCTTGGTGCCTTGGTCATAGTCCAGATTCCCCGGCGCAATCTCCTTGTACATCGCAATGTCGCGGGTGGCTGCTGCGGGGCCTGTGGCAAAGCGTTCCACCACGTCTGCTCTTCGCAGCTCGCCGAGGAAATAGAGCCGGAAGTCGATGTGCGAGAGGCGCTCGAGCTGGGTTCGTGGAAGGTTGGCCAGGATGTCCAGTCGAGGTCCCGCCGCGGTCGTCCCTTGCATAGCTCCATGATAGCGGCCGGCTGTCGCATCAAACCAACAGTATCTGTACGACAGACCAAAATGATGACGTGCTATGATCGCGAGTATCAGGAGTGCATCCCATGGCCAAGAACAACCCGCCCGGCGACGGGCACCGCATCGGCGCTGTTCGGGAACGCAGTCAGACGCAGACGCCGGCTGGCAACTATGTCAAGCGCGATGTGAACACCGGCCGATTTATGGATGTGAAGACGACCGACAAGACGCCCTTCAAGGGCGTGCGACGCGAAAAGAAGTGAGAGCGCGATGTTCGAGAGGATCGAGGAGTACTACCTGTCGGAGCCTAAGCGACTGACCTCGCTCGGTCAAACGATCCTCTCGGCGGCGATGGCACTCTCGATAGCTGGCGTCTACGGCTACCTGGTCACGACCATTCCTTCGCTCGTTCGAGTGGGAACGAAAGTTCCGGCGCCGTCGCTCGCACTAGCCGACGTGTTGACTGGCGTTCCGACCTGGTGGATTCCCGAGACCTTCCTCGGTTTCACACTAACCGGCGCGTTGGCCGTCGCAGGCGTTGTAGCGGTTCGAACTGGCCGCTTGTACGAGCGCTATATGAAGTAGAGATAGCGCGATCCGCTGCCTGCGGTCTCGCGAAATTTAGTGGAGACCCGTCCGCATGCATCGCGATCTTCCTGTCTTTCCGTTGCCGCGGCGCTTCTCGGCAGGTTCATCTGCCCGGCTCTTGTATTTGGCCGAGTTGATCGGCCGCGCCTACGAGCCCACCGCGACGCAGCTTGCCGATCTCGACCGTGCATACCAAAGTACGGCTGACTTCCTGGTCACCTGCCCCGAGTTCGACGGGATGTTGTATCGGGTGCACGCGCACGGATCGCGCCAGCTCGGCACCATGGTGCGGCCGCTCGACATCTGTCGCGATGGCGTTGACATTGACCTGGCCGCCTGCCTGACTCGGGAAGGCCTGCAGCGATACGGCGGCCCCGGTGGACCGGCGCTGTTGATCGAGCACCTGTGCGTGTGCCTGAAGCGCTACACGGATCGCCACGGCTTGAAGATCGGCCGCGACGCCCGATGCGTGACCATCACCTATGCCGGAGGGATGACGGCGGACTTCGCGCCGATCATCGATGATCCATCGCATGTCGTGCTTCACGGTGAAACGCACGGCCGGATTCCGGACCGCGAGCTCCAGCGTTACCTGTCGACCAATCCGCGCGGGTACTGCGCGGTTTTCGACCGAATCGCTCTCATCGCGCCAGCCTTCCAGCGAAGCGAGGAACTGAAGGCGACGTACGACTCTCTGCGCAAATCAGAGGTCTTGCCGCTTCCCGAAGCCGACGATGTATTCGGTCGCCTTCTCGCTCGCCTTGTTCAGCTCGCCAAGATCAATCGCAATATCACCTTTGGCGCGCCCGGCGTCGACGATGATCTAGCGCCGCCCTCCAGCTTCTTGACTTCGCTCATCGCTGCCGCCTACGAAATCGAGGCGCAGAAGCGTCACGACGGGCCGATGGATCTTCTGCTCGATGTCATTCGCGTGATGGTCACGCTCATCCAGCGCTTTCAGATGCCTGACGGTAGCGAGCACTGGTTCCTCCCCAACCCGACAGCGCAGAACGGCAACCTCGCTGAATGCATGAACGACCGGGCCAGGCAGCAAGCCTTCGACGCCTGGCATGAACGACTACTCGAGGACCTGACAGCGATCGTCGACGCCATCGACGTGGGGTCAGGGACAGATGTGCTCGCGAGGGCCGTCGAGCGAGCGTTCGGCGAGCGTGGACGCATTGCCGTGCTGGAGGACAACGGCTCGCGTCGCGAGGCAAACAGATCCCTGGGCCGGGCCGTCTTCGTGGTAGGCGGTGTGACTCCGGTATCTACGGCAACCCGGGCACACACCCATTTCGGGGACTGAATGCGTCACCTTCCGCCTATCCGTGTTGCCACCCTCGCCGAGCGCGCCTTCGAGTTGCGTGCGCTGCGGCTACCCGGGGCGGAGGTTCGACTTGTCCGACGCGGGGAACTGCGTTTCGACTTCTCTCTAGCTCCCACTGCCTTTGCCCGCCTCTATCGCTGCAGGCTGCTCATGACACCTCGACGGGTGCCTGCGATGTTTGTCGTTCGACCGAATCTGCAAGAGTTGGCCAACGGTCGGGCACTTCCCCACGTCTACAAGCACGACGGACCGGAGACGAAGCTGTGTCTCTGGCTCCCGCGCAAGAACGAGTGGACCCCGCAGATGCGGTTGCTCGAGACCTATATCTCGTGGACGAGCGAGTGGCTGAACTATTTCGAGGAGTGGCTGCTGACGAACGAGTGGGCCGGTGGAGGAGAGCATCCTGTACCGAGGCAAAAGAGGTGGGCGGCTGATAGGCGCCGAGAGGTTCCGCAATGAATGGCATCACAACACGGCAGCTGCTCGGGCCGATGCTTGACCTTGTTCGCGCACGCCGCCTCGTCTTCCGCCGCGCCAAGCGATGCCAGGCGGCTCTCGTCACGGTCACCTTGCTGCTGCCCATTGCCGCCGCCTTGTCGTCAGCGCTGTTGCCGCCGGCTCGTCCGGCGGTGGCGCTCTTCGCGGTTCTTCTTGGCATCTTTGAGGTAACAAGCATTGACCGCTGGATGAAGGCGCGGTTGAAGGAAGGTGCCAAGCTCCAAGAGGAGTTCGATTGCCAAGTGCTCGACATCAGCTGGAACGAGTTTGTTGTCGGCGCGCGAGTCGACGCCGAAGACGTTTTCGAGAATGCCCGCGAAAACCTCAGCGCTAGCGACGAGCAGCGGCTTCGCGACTGGTATCCGACGGTCGTTGCCGACGCTCCGATCGAAGTTGCCCGCCTGATTTGCCAGCGCGAGAACCTCGTCTACGACAGCGAGTTGCGGATCGCCTACGGCCGCGTCCTTTTCTGGTCAATCGTCTGCTTCATCGGCGTTTCGGGAGCGGCTGGCCTCTATTTCAACTTCACCTTCACGGCATTCGTGCTCGGCGCGCTCGTGCCCGCGGCACCAGCGCTGACGTGGGCTCTCCGTGAGCGAAAGCGACAGACCGACACCCTGGAAACCATAGCGCGCCTAAAGACCGAGTCCGAGACCTTGCTTAGGTCCACCATGAAAGACCAGGACCCTGCCAAGGCGCGCGGGCGCGCGCGGGAGTTGCAGGACGCGATCTACAACCATCGGCTGACGAGCTCTCTTGTCTTCGAGTGGCTCTACAGCCGTTTGCGACCGAGGCTTGAATCCAAGCTCAGTCACGGCGCGGCGTACTGGGTCGATGAGTACAGGCGGACTTCGGCGTGAGACAGGGCGCGTCTCCTCAACTGAATTTCATGCAGCTAGGCGCCCGCATTCAGCCGCACAGCGGCGAACTGCTGGCTGCGCGGGGCCACCGGGGGTCCACGCGAACGCGACTCGCGAATTCGTTTTCGGTGAGTGGCATGCATCCCATTGGGAGCCACGCTCGAGGCACCGCCATTCGCCGGCACAGCGACCTCGACAGCATGGTGATTCTGCGCAAACAGGAAGTGATGTGGGGCGGCAAGATGGTCTCATCCGACACCCTTCTTCGTCGAATCCTGGACGACCTTCGCGAGCGCTACCCGTCGTCAGGCGTCTTCAAAGATGGTCTCGCCGCGGCCATCGAGTTCGGCAGCACCAAGCAAAGCCTCGACGTCGTTCCGGCCATCTTCCAGCGCTTCAACAAAGGTAGGCCCGTTTATCTCATCCCGGACGGGATGGGCGACTGGTTCGAAACGAGCCCTCAGACCCATGATCGCTACTTCGCCGAGGCACATGATCGGAGCGGTAAGAAGCTGGCCAAGGTTTCCCAGCTGTTGAGGTGGTGGAAACACGCCCGAAACCCATCGCTTCCAATACGCAGCTTCTACATCGACATGGTGCTCGCTGCCACGAGTCTTTGCGGACCTGCAAAGACCTACGCGAGCTGCCTCCGCGACTTCTTCTTCACCGTTTCCAGGGGTCGGTGCGGTGCCCTGCCCGACCCTTGTGGAATAGCTGGCGCAATCGAAGCGACAGACACAGACGTGCAGCGCGACCTGCTACGACGTGCTGTCGAGTACGCTCTTGGTCACGCCGACGCCGCGATCGCCGCGGAGGCGCGCCGCGACTTCGAAGAGGCGAACCGCCAATGGAACCTGGTCTTCAACGGCGAATTCTGAAGCGCGCCGAGCGGTTGACATAATCGATCTTGCGCACCGGACGGGAAACAGCCGCCTCCAACCCGCCACAGGTCGGGATTCCCACTCGCGGGAGGCTTTTGTCGGATCCCAACTGTTCATTTTTGATGCTCGATGTCGCTCGCCGGTCCTTGCCTGACATGGGGATCGGGCACGACGTGCTCACGACCGACAGGCATCTCGCGGTGGGTCCGCCCGGTGGCTACCTCTCGCGCGAATCGCCCAATGGCCGCCGCCAGGTTGCGATCCCTGGGATCCGTCGACACGACCAGCGCTCCGGCGATGTGGCGCCAGGATTCGGCCGCCTGAGCACGACTCTCCAGGGCGCCGAGGCCGGACTTGCGATCCGGGCGCGTCGTGAGTAACCGCCCGTCCTCCCTTGCCTTCAACCGCCACAACGGCTCGTAGTTGCGCGTGACACCGCGGCTCGCCTGACGCGTCGCCTCGGCATCGATTCCCCACTCGCGGAGTCTCTCGGCAAAGGTCTCCCGCCACCGCTGCAGGTCGGCCTTGCGGGGGTTGAGGCGCCTGCCGTGCATGGACTCGGCCCGCACGCTGAGGTGGACGTGCGGATTGGCCTGGTGGTCGTGCAGCACCATGACGTACTTGTGGTCGGCGAGCTCGGCCTTCGCGAACTCCCGGGCGGCTCGCTGCACTGTCAGCGCGTCGACACCTCTCGGCATGGACAGCATGATGTTGAACGCCTCGCGGCGGTCACTGACATCCTCGATCAGCGATCCACCGAGACGCCAGTCCTCCACCAGCTCACGAACCGCATCCCTGCCCAGGCCGGGCTGGCCCCGCTCGTCCTCGATCTCGAGGCGCCCGTTCTTGCTGATGTACCGGAAGTGCGCGGCAATGGCCTTCATGCCTCGCCCCCCGCCGGTGACCTTGACCATGACCTGCGGTGCCCGGCGCACGACCGTCGCGGCGATGCGCTCGCGGATGAGCGCTGCCCTGCCCCACCCGAATCCCGAAAGGCGCGGCTGAGGGGTCGGCTTGACCATCCGGTTGCTCGGATAGAAGAGCCGGTCGCCCCATTGGACCAGGACACCGTCGATGTCGCGCGGGTCAGGCATGCTTCTTCTCCCCCTCCTTGCTTCGCTGCGGCCCGGCTGCTCGGCCGTATCGCGGACGCAGATCGGCCAAGGCGTCCGCGGCCACCTTGAGATGCCGACGCACCTCGCCCTTGAGCGAGTCGAGCATCTCGCGGTATTCCTCGGCTGCTCGCAGGGAGCCGTGCCGGAGCAGTGCCGTCAGGTGATGGATGTTCCGGCTCAGGACCGCCAGCTCGCCGCAGGAGGCGGTCAGGGCGGCTAGATGGTCCTTGCGCCGCGACAGGACAGCCACGCCGCTGACCAGGGCGCCAACGTATGCACCTCGGGAGAGCTCCGCCTCTCGGGCGCCCGCTGCGAGCTGCGCAGCTTCGGCTGAAGAGAGGCGAATCGATACCTTCACGACCTCCGGGGCGAAGGCACCGGCTCTCGCTTCGGGCGAATCCAGTGGTCTTTCGAGACCGAGCTCTCGGGCGACCGCGGCTCGCACGATCGTCGACACGCCTACGCGCCGAGCACGCGCATGCGCCACCAGCGCGGCCTTCATGCCGCGCATGTCGACGCTGACGAAGTCGTGCGAGACCATCCTGAGCCTGCGAAGAAAAACGAGCGAAGCGAGTTCTGAAATCCGCGGCGGCGACGCCTATCGCTGCACTCACCAACGCATTGATCTTCGTCCCGATCCGATCTCTTCGGAGCGACGAAATTTCGCGATTTTTCGTCGCTGCGTCCTCGGTTGTAGGACGGACGAGATGGCCCGCAAAGCACTTGCCGCGAAGCGAAGCGCGTTGCCAAAGAGCCGAAGTAGTGGCGACCTGCGTCGCCGCGGAGTCGGATCAGTCGAGCGACTGCAGGTGCGCGCGAGCGGCGCGCTTTCCCAACCCTCTGAGGGCGGCAATGGCCGCCAGGTGCTTGGCACGCGGGCGAGCCTTGCCCTCCTCCCAGTTGTAGACGGTCTGGGCGGACGTCCCGAAAAGCAGCCCACATTCGCGCGCAGAGATCCCCAGGCGTTTCCGCTGCGCGACCAATCCCTTGGCACTGAAGCGGAGCGACGGGGACGCATCGATCGCCTCGGGCGGCGCTTCGACACGCGAGGACCGCCGACCCATGCTCCGCAACTGCTTCTCCAGCGATTGGGCGCGCCGCTTCAGCGCGGCGATCTCCGTGCGGTAGGCGGCAATGGCCTTCTTGAGGGAACCGGTCTCGGCGCGAATCTCCTTGCGGGCAATTCGACTGATTTCGGCTTTTAGTGCATTTGCGATATTTGGCATGCGGCCGATTGTGAATCAACTTGTCGTGCTCGCGCTTGACGCGATTCCCAAGGCTAAATTCGCGCAAGTGAACGCCAGATGAACGCGCGTGCGTCGGCGTGTTGCCTCGAGTTTGTCAAACCGTTTGACAAATCGTCAACGATCCACGAAGCCGCGCAGGGTGAGCGACGAGGCTCGCACTTCCGTGCGGGGGCCTCCCGACAGCGGGCGGATGTAGAAGCTCTCCCCCGTCGGCGGTGCCGCATTCACGTCCAGCTCGAAGTCCTGGCCTTCGAATTCGACGTGAATTCGTGTGTGGACTGAATGCCGGCGGGTCAGCGTGGCGCTGGAACCAACGAACGGGGCTGCGGGCCGCGCATCGTGCGGGCCAGGAGCTGCTTCGCGAACGGAAGGCCGGACAGCGAGAGCTGGCTCTCGCCGCGCCTGCAGTTCGCTCCTCAGGCTGGCCAGGCGCTCTCGCGTGATCGAAGGCGTGGCCCCGACCCAGGCTTCGACGCGTTGCGGATGCTCGGCATGAAGGTGGCGCAGTTCGTAGAGCTCGGCCATTCCCCTGCATCGGCCCTGTCGATAAGTGTCCAGCAGCCAGTCTGGAGCCTCGATCAATGCGGTCGCGAGCGTCAGGTATTGCCGGCTCTTGCCGAGACGACGGGCAATCTCTGCCTTCTTGTCGCCCGCCGCCAGTCTCTTCTGCACGAACCCGGCGAGCTCGAGAGGCGTCAGGCCCTCTCGCTGCTCGTTCTCGATCAACTGGTCGTACGTGTCCCCGGTAGTGTCAACCAGGACAGGGATCTCCTCGAGGCCAGCCAATTTCGATGCCCGCACGCGGCGCGCCCCGAAATTCAGTACCCAGCGTCCCGACTCCTGCGGATTCGGGCGAACGGAAACCGGCTGCAGCACGCCGCGCTCGCGAATCGTCGCCGCGAGCTCGAGCAGCGTGTCGTGATCGAACTCATGGCGCGGCTGCGCGGGATCCTCGTCGATCTGCTCCAGGCGAAGCAAGAACGGTCGGCCATCGGGGTCCGGCGATGTCTCCTCGAGCGTCGGCAGATAGTCCTCAAGCTGCAGCTTGGCCATTCGGACTCTCCTTCGATGTGACGATGTCGGCAATCCGCGCCAGCGATGGCTCGATCTCTTTCCAGGCATCGCGCGCGGCCGTCTTCCTGACCTCCCACAGCAGCGCACCGTCGGCCTGCGCCTCGGCGATCGCCGTCCGTTTCGGCAGGGAGGCGATGTCGCCCACCCGGTCGCTGAGCGGGATCATCAGCGACCGATATTGCTGCAGGACCTGCACGAAGTTCGCTCTCTGGAAAGGCGTCGCTTCGACCTTCGACGGCAACAGGCCGATGAGCCGCAGCTTGGGATTGAGGACCGCCTTGATCTTGCGCAGGCCGACCCGCTCGTGGTTGAGCAGCGCTGCCAGGCCATCGAGCGCCTCCTGCGCCAGCTCCACCGGCGAGAGCACGAAGTCGGCCGACGCCAGCGCCGCAATCAGCCGGATGTCCGGGTTGGGATTCGTGTCGATGACGCAGACATCGAACTGGTGGTCCATCGCCGCCAGAAAGGCCCGCAGGTTGCGTGCGAATGGCGTGTGCATCGCTGGCTGCCGCTCCAGGCCGATGAGGTCGCGGTGGCTGGGAACGAGAACCATGCTTGCCATGGGCAAGCTGGAGACGGCGCTTGTCATCACTTCGTGCCCTGTGACCGGCGCGACCTCGGCGCGTCCGGACTTTCGCAGTGGCTTGCTGAAGTTGCCCTGGTGGTCGAGGTCGATCGCCAGGACGCGGAGCTTGCGCGAGACGACGAAGTAGTGCGCCAGAAGCGTTGCCACCGCGGACTTGCCGACACCTCCCTTGTGGTTCGCGAGGACGAGGGTTTTCATGGGCACCTCCAAGGACCGGGCGACGACCGGCGGCCCGATGCATCACAACGCCGGACGGCTGCCCTCGATGGGCGCCGGCCGGCCAACGCGAGCCGGCTCAGCCGGCGAGCCCGATTTGCACGCGTCAGAACGCCGGCTCGATCTTCGAGCCGGCGCAGGCACGGGAACGCGACGAAATTCGGTCGAATTTCGTCGCCCGGGATGTCAGTGCTTGAGCTTGCGCATTTCCTCGGCCAGGACCCAGAGGGCGCGATTGAGGCTCACGCCTCGGTCGATGCTCGCAACCTCGCGCGTCCGGATGCGCCGCCCCTGTGTGCTTCGCCCCGGCTGGCCGCCGCGGATCGCGTTCTCCTGGACCCGGTTGAACGCCTTCCAGAGATTGCGCCCGAAGTCCTCGGGACGACGCGCCTCCATCAGCTGCTCGACCGTGATCGGCGCCGGGGGCTGGCCTTCGGTCCGATCCCCGTAGCGCAGTGCGAGCGCCGCGGTCGCGAAAGCCCGCTCCTCGCCCTCGTCCAGCGTGACCCGCTTCATCGCCGCGGTGCAGTCTTCCACCGCCTCGAAGTCCTCAAGCACCCGGAACGCACCCTCGATCACCTCGTCCTGCACGTTGCCCTTGTGCGGAATGCGGACGTCGTTGGAGACGCTGCCGCAGACCAGACCGTTGCAGCAGACGAAGGAGAAGAC
Organism: Burkholderiales bacterium; assembly: GCA_021414305.1. Lineage (GTDB taxonomy): Bacteria > Pseudomonadota > Gammaproteobacteria > Burkholderiales > Burkholderiaceae_C > Schlegelella_A. The sequence continues at coordinate 55,021 of JAIOOS010000011.1, forward strand.
CCCCGCCAGCATCTGGTACGAGCTCGCGCCGTCGTGACTGTTAATGAGGATGATCTCGTTCGCCTCGCCCCGGGCCTCGCCTCTTGGCTCGGCCTGCCCGGCGTGACGCATCCGGATCAGGTGCTTGGTGAACTCGGTCTTGCCGGCGATCCGGCTCCTGCTCTGCGCGACCATGAATGGCTCGAAGCCTTCCTTCCTCAGGCCGCGCAGGACGTCGATGGTCGGTATGTAGGTGTAGCGCTCGGAGCGGCTGGCGTGCTTGCCGAGAGCGAAGATGGACGGCGCGGCCAGGCGCATCTGTTCCTCGACCAGCGGGAAGTCGCTGCGAACGACGTGGACGTTGCGCGCAAAGCGCGTTGCCAATGCGGGTGTGTACATGATGGTTCCTCCATGGGAGTGCTGTCCAGGCGGGACGCCCGAGCGCCCCGCCCTCCTCGCTTCAGAACGGGACGTCGTCGTCCGGCGCGGCCGATTTGCCGGGCTTGCCGGCCACGCGCTTGCGACCGTTGCCCTTCTCGGGTGCCGCTGCGGCAGCCGGCTCCTGCGCCTGCGCCTGCGGCGCCGCGCCTGCCCGCTCGCGCCGTGCGTCCACGTCCGCCTTGCTGTCGAGGTAGTCGATCTCCTCGACGGTGAAGGTCAGCCCGTAGACGAGCTCGTCCTCGGCGTTCTTGTAGTTGTTGTTCTGCAACCGCCCGACGATGTTGACCCGGGCGCCCTTGCCGAGGTACTCGGCCGCGTTCTCGGCGAGCTTGCCCCAGAAGGTCCACATGATCGAGGTCGCCTCCTCCTCGCGCTGCTCCCCGTTGCCCTTCCGGACGTTGGAGATGGCGACGGCGGTGCCCTTGACGAGCGGGCCGTCCTTGCCCTGGACCGTATCAATCCTCACGCCTGCGGCCAGGCGGGCGTTCCTCTGTTCGACTCTGACGTATGCCATGAGATGCTCCTTGCAGAAGGCGAGAGCCCTGCCCCATGCATTGCTCTTCTGATCCACCTTCTGCTTGGACTCCTCGCTCCCGCCCAGGGGCGGGCGGGGGGTGGGCAAGCCCCCTTCCCTCACGGGTGTTCGGACCGGTAACACCGGTTCCAGGTGTACGAAGACATGGGTGACACATTTCCCGCTTGTCAGCGGGAGGCAACTTTGGGCTGGAGCGAACTAACTGTGAGAGAGCAGCGCGAGGAGTTCGTCCGCCTGGCGAGCCAGGCGGACGCGAACGTCAGTGAGATCTGCAGGCGGTATGGGATCAGCCGCAAGACGGGCTACAAGTGGCTTGGTAGAGACCAGTTCGATGACCGGTCTCGGCGTCCACACAGTTCGCCGAACAGAACCTCAGCCGAGCTCGAAGCGCGAGTCATCGCTGTCCGATCCAAGCATCCGGCCTGGGGCGGACGCAAGATCGCGCACGTGCTCGCACGGGACGACGGCATCCAGCTGGCCGCGAGCACGGTAACCTCAGTGCTGCGCCGCCACGGCTTGATCACTCGAGCAGCAAGTGAAGCGTCGGTGGCTTGGCATCGGTTCGAGCACGACTCGCCCAACGCCTTGTGGCAGATCGACTTCAAGGGCCACTTCGCCACCGACACTGCACGCTGCCATCCTCTGACCGTGCTCGATGACCACTCGCGCTTCAATGTGGTCCTCAAGGCCCTCGGCAATGAGCGACACGACTCCGTCCAAGAAGCGCTTCAGGACGCCTTCGAGCGCTATGGGCTGCCCGAGCGCATTAACGCTGACAACGGGCCGCCTTGGGGCACCGGAGGCGTCGGCGTGATGAGCGCTCTCGGAGTGTGGCTGGTTCGGCTGGGTGTTCGGCTCAGCCACAGCCGGCCAGCTCATCCGCAGACCAACGGCAAGGACGAACGCTTCCATCGGACGCTAGTTGCCGAAGTGCTGTCGAATCGCCGCTTCCGAGGCCTCGAAGAAGCGGAGCGGCAATTCCGGCAATGGCGCCACGTCTACAACTTTGAACGGCCACATCAAGCTCTCGACATGCAGACTCCAGCTAGCCGCTACGCGGCTAGCTCTCGCTCGATGCCGAGCACCCTACCGCCAGTGGAATACGGACCCGATGACGAGGTTCGCCGTGTCCAGGACGGCGGCTGGATCAGCTTCCACGGCCGACAGTTCCGCCTTTGCACAGCACTGGCCGGAGAACCCGTCGCGCTGCGGCCCAAAGTTGAATTGGATGGGACCTTCGACGTCTACTTCTGCCATCAGAAGGTCGACGCCATTCGATTCGATCAGGCCCGCTGACCTGAATTTGAATGTCACCCATGTCTTCGTACACCTGGAACCCCTCAGTCCGGTCTGTACAACGGGAAGGGGTGGGGGATGGGTGGTCTTTTCTCAGCAGCCGAAAGCAGTGCGCCGTTCACTCGGCCCACCGCCTTGAATTGATCCCCCCACAAGTCCCCCTCGACGAAGGACGGGGGCGCAGCTGGGGGGATGGCGGTGGGTCGTACGGCGCACGAGCTGCAACCTCCACAGAGGTGGCGCAGCAAAGCGGAGACGCCGACACGCCGAGAACCGGCGTCTCCGCGAACGACGTGACACCAAGCAACGCGACTGGCGCGGCGGACGAGCCGGTGCTCCCCGATCAAAGGAGCGGCCCGGCTTCGGGCGTGGCGGGTGACCGGGGTGACGGGCTGAGGGACGAGCCGCGCGGGACCGCAGGGAGGAAGCGGATTGGCCCTCAGGCCGTCAAGAGGGCTCGCTCACGCGCAGCGGGAGGGAAGCAAAGCCCGCGATCCCCGGGCACGGGAACGGCCGCGATTTCGCCGCACGGTCAATACCCTAGAAATCGGGCATGCAAGAAATGGGGTATTGCGAGGAGCTTGCTTCTCGCTGCAATCTGCGCGTGTGAGTGCCATGAACGCGAAGGCCACACCTGATGCTCAGTCAGACGCGAGCATTCAGTTCTCATTGATCGCTCTTCGGGGGTTTGTCCGCATCACAGGGTCGAGTCCTTTTGAGATATTCGAGCTAACCACTGGCGTCCTTTTCGGGTAGACAAGAGAACGAGAAATGGATCTGGCACAGCGCCTGGCGCTACGGCGGCGTCTCGCTGAGAGTCGGCGGACTGCCCCGATGCCCGCGGCCTGCAGCAAGGAAGGTGGAGCGTCCTTCCGCCTGTTCTCGAGTGTCCAGCGCCTGTGTGTGGAGCTCCGGCGACCCCGACCGGAACGGGGGATCGCGACGCACGTGATGTGCTTCGAGAGCGAAGCGGACTTTCTCCTCTGGTGCGAAGCGGACCCGCTGAAGTACAGCAACCCGCTCCTGCACGCCAAGTTGATGAGGCACGGCTGTGACCTCCTCGCCTCCCGGTCGCCAGCAAGTCCCTCTGCGTGACCTCATAGCGTCACCGGACTACTTCGCCCGGATGAGCGAAGTGACTCTCAAGGTGGATTCGGCAGCAGACGTTTCAGCGGTCGCCGACTTTCTCAAAGAAGCGGTCGCGCTGATAGGAGCCGATGTCGGTACGTTCTTCAGTCGCACGGCGACGTCGTTCCGCTTCTTCCTCGCATGCGACCCGCATTGGTACGTCGAGTACGAGCGCTGCGCGTGGTACGCCGACGATCCCTGGCTCGAGTACGCCGCCCACCATGCCGAACCGATCCTGGCCTGCGACATCCCGGTTCGTGACGGGCCACAGGCGGACATCGTGCGAATCGCGAAGCGCTACGGCTTCGACTCAGTCGTCGTGGTGCCGGCGCCGGCCGGGCGCGATCTGAAACTGCTCGGAGTCCTGTGTCTGGGATCGCGGCAGCCCGAGTACTTCGATCCGGAAACCCTCCCCGCTCTGGGCGTCGCGGCGCTGCCCCTGGCCGCGAGCCTTCTCAGCTGGAGCACCCGTGAGGCGCGCGATGAGCTGCTCCGATCCGTCCGGCTCACGCCCGACGATCTCGTTCTTCTGGAACTCGACTGGCGTGGCGTGTCGACCAAGGAGATTGCCAAGGTGCTCGACTCTTCGCCCTCGGCGATCCACTCACGCTTTCAGCGCGTGAAGGCGAAATTGGGAGTCCGGAGCCGAAAGAAGGCGGCGCAGCTGGCAGCGGAGTACGGCTTGATCTGACCCGGCGCCTCCCCGCACCGCGTCTCTGGTCACTGGGCGTCCAAAGCGCGCAGCAATTGCGAGGACACGAGCGGCAGCCGGGTAGGTTTCTGAAAGAACATGAGGCGATGCGTCGAAAGTGCCTCCGCCACGGCGTTTTCCAGCGCGAGGTCCGATTCCATCTTGCCGGTCAGCACGGCGATCGGGCAGAGAGGATCGTCCGCCCGGATCATGGCCACCAGCTCGGCCGCGTTACCTTCGTCGAGCACCCAGTCGATCACGTAGGCGTCGAAGGGGCGTAGCTTCATGTGGCTGAGGAGCGCTTCTGTTCGGGTGAACGCCTCCGACTCGCAGCCCCGCTCCGCAAAGTGCTCGGAAATGCTGGCGACCTCGTCTGCATCGTCATCGAGGATGGCGATCCGCCGTGGCCGCCCTTCGGGCGCCGCGACGATGAGCTCCCGGACCGCGTATGCCGGGCCGGGGCCAGCTTGAGGGGCGGCGCAGACGACCCATTGGGATCCGATTCGGACTGCCGCGAGAAGATTCGGATCGCTATCGCGGATGGCACCGCCCAGCAGGAGTTTGCACGGGACTCGGGCACCGTCGGCGACCAGGACGGCGGATACGTACTCGTCGGAACGGACCGCACCGAAGACCGTCGCCAACGTCTCGCCGAAATGGGCGGCCACCGTCTCGATTTCCTCGATTTCCCAGGCGACATCACCCTTCATCCGCCGATGGACCAGCGTGTAGCGAAACCCTAGCAATTCCGCGACAAGTGTCGTGTGGCGCGAGGACGGTATTCCGTGTCGCTCGAGTAGAGCCCGCACGAATCGCGATCCGACCGGACCGGCGGCATTGCTGCCTCTGGCCTCGATGTCTCCCATGCTCATCCTTCGTCCTATTCGCTGCTCCAGCGGAGCGAAACGGCCATGCCCTTTTCGGCACTTGGCACTTTCGTTTTGTAGCCGGAATATAGCAGCGCAGATCAAAGCCGCGAGTCGGCGCGCGGCCGCGTCGAGAAGGCTCGCCAGGCGAACGGAAGAGCACTCCTGACAGTAGGTCTATCGACGAAACGCGAGCGAATTTCGTCGCGTCAGGCGTTGCGAGCTGGCGCTACGCTCCGCCCTCCAACTTGAGCGCCCGTCCTATGAGAGTCTCTTCACAACCGGCGGTGAGCGACGATCGGACGGCCCTGCACAGCAGCACGTCTGATCGAGCCGTCCGGGCCGCGCATCTATTGCACGAGGCGTTGGCCCTGTTGGGAGCGGAGCCTCAGTCACCCTCGCATGCAGGGCGCCCGAACGACCGCCTGCTGCGACTTCCAGAAGTTCAGCAGTTGACCGGACTTCGGCGATCCGCACTCTATGACCTGATGCAGCGTGGCGCATTCCCTCGGTCGGTCAAGACGGGTCCGCGCGCGGCGGGCTGGTCGGAAGCAGCCGTACAACGTTGGATCTCCGATCGGATCGAGGGGCAGCCGCTCATCCGACAGGGTCGGATCAGCCGGTCCGCGGCTACCACCTACGGGCGCACACCGCGCCCTACATAGCCCCGCACGCCGGGGCAGGTCGTCATCGCTGCTCTCTGTTGACTACGCAGCACCAGAAGTTGCATTTCCACTGTGTTTGTTGACTTTCACCGCTGTTAAGCAACAGATTGCGCGCCATGAAAGCCGCCGCTTTTGCCGGTACGACGCATGAACAGCAGGTGCTGCGCCTCGCGCGCGCCAGAAAGCTGCTGCGCGCGCGCGATGTAGCGCAGCACGGCCTGCCCACGATCGCGCTGACCCGCCTGGTGCAAGCCGGCAAGCTCGAGCGCGTTGCCCGTGGGCTGTATGGCGTCCCCGGTGCCCCGACAAGCGAGCACCGCTCGCTCGCCGAGGTCTCGGCCCGCGTACCCAAGGGCGTCATCTGCCTGCTGTCCGCGCTGCGGGTCCATGAGATCGGCACGCAGGCCCCCTTCGAGGTCTGGCTCGCCATCCCGCTGCACATGGTCACGCCGCGTCTGGAGCAGCCCGAGATCCGCGTCGTTCGCATGTCCGACGAGGCACTTGCCGAGGGCGTCGAGCGACACAACATCGATGGTGTGAAGGTGCCCGTCTTCAACGCAGCCCGAACCGTCGTCGACTGCTTCAGGTTTCGCAACAAGATTGGCCTCGATGTCGCCCTTGAAGCGCTGCGGGATGGATGGGCAAAGCGCAAGTTCACGATCGATGACGTCTGGCGCCATGCCACTCGCGGTCGTGTGGCCAACGTCATGCGCCCCTACATCGAAGCGATCACGGCATGACGACGAATCGGGCCGCGTCGATCCGCGCAAGGCTCAAGCAGCACACCGATGCATCGAAGCAGGATTTCAACCTGACGCTGACGCAGTACGGCCTGGAGCGACTGCTGTACCGGCTATCCGTCTCCGAGCACGCGTCGAACTTCCTGCTGAAGGGCGCCCTGCTGTTCCAGCTCTGGTACGGTCAGCCGCACCGGCCGACCCGTGACGCAGACCTGCTCGGCTTCGGCGCCGACGATGTCCCGGCCCTGGTCGACATCTTCCGGGCCCTCTGCAAGGTCCAGGTGGACGACGGCATCGTGTTCGACCCCGACTCGGTCGCGGGCGCCGAGATACGCAAGGACGGCGGCTACGGTGGAGTGCGCATCGATCTGCGCGCCACCCTCGACGGTGCACGCCTGGCCTTGCAGATCGACATCGGATTCGGTGACGCCGTCACGCCCGCCGCCGAGACGGTCACCTACCCCACGCTTCTGGCCGACGTGCCGGCGCCGACATTGCGGACCTATCCCAAGGCCACGGTCGTCGCTGAAAAGCTGCACGCCGTATCCATCCTCGGCATGCCCAACAGCCGCATGAAGGACTTCTTCGATCTTTGGGTGCTGCTGCACGACCCGACTCTGGATGATGCAGAGCTGCGGCGCGCGATCCAGGCGACCTTTGCGCGCAGGCAAACGGCAATGCCAAAGGAGGTGCAATGGAAAGCATTCCTGAGGAGGAACAAGCTTGCTCCGATGGAGTGGGCCGAGGTGGTCCGAGACATCCGCGGGCGAGCTATGCAACTTGGCTTCACCTAGGCGTAATCCGGGGGCGACGCACCGCGCTGTACGAGCAGATGCAGCGTGGCGGTTTTCCTCGGTCCGTGAAGACCGGACGACGTCTGGCGTCCTGGTCGGAAGCAGCCCTGCAAAGCTGGATCGATGAACGCCTGGAAGGAAGGCCGCTCTAGACGCCGGGCATTGCAGGATTGCCCTCGACCCGGTCGGGTGGCCTTGCCGATGACAAGTTCCGGAAGTGAACGTTCTTCCGAGTCGAGGTTTCGAATGTCGAGACGCCCGTCGCGGTCGAAGTCGGCGATGTGGCCGATCGGAGCTCACCTCGACAGCCACTGGGCGTACGACGCCGCGACCAAGGGAGTCGCCGAGCTTACGAAGAGCTACACGTTCACAGGGGACGTCAAGGACATCCGGCGAATCTATCGCGACGACAGCCTGGGGCGGTAAGGCGCCGTGACCGCAAGTATCGACTGGGGACTATAAAGACCCACCTTTCCGGCTAGCATGGAGTGGGTCACTGTACTGCCAGGAAAACTTGCCTTCCCGCGCGATCCGACAGGCAGTCTGTCGATATGGTGCATGCACGGCACGCGCAGTTACTCCACGCGAACATATTCTTGCCCTTCGATGGATTGGAGCCCCGAATGAACGTCGAGCGCTGCGGTAGTGCCAAAGTGTGTCGCAAACTGCGGTGGCAGTGCGCGCTTGTAAGACGGGTTGGGGTGATTGCGGATGCGAGATCTCATGGGTTTCGATTCAATCAGGTTTCGACCCCATAGAGGATTGCACAACCATCCCCCTGGGAACGTTCGGGAGCGGATCTGGCTATGCGGTTGGCCACTTGGCTGGCGATCGGAGTCGTCAGGCCCGATTGCCGTCTTGATCGTTGGTAGGCCAAAAGGGGGCCAAGGGCGATGTCCCGCGTTAATACTGGCTTGAACGTCCGCAGGTCAGTGCGTGCCACCTGCGCTGCTGCGCGGCGGCGGCTCTTTCGGAGTTCGACACGGAGGCGATGTGTGTTGCCGCCTGACGTGATAGGCAGCTGGATAACTGGTACTCCGGTTCGCGAGTCGGCAGCACGCCGCGAGCGCTGTGTGCAGCAAGGTCGAGGTGAACAGTCATGACAGTACGGGTTGCACAGAAACAATTCATCTCCCTGCCTACTCCCATGAAGATGGGTGCGCAGGACTTGGATGTGCAGCGATCGATTGACGGAATCGGCCAGGCCTTGATCGCCATGGCAGACGCTGCGTTGATCAGCGATGAAGTCGTCAAGACTGTGGCAGCGACGAGTTTTGCCATCTTCGCGGATGGAGGAAGCGCCAGCGTCCTGGAGCGCTCCGGCGAGGACTGGAAGCATGCCGACGACCGGTCCGACGTGCCTACTCCGTTGGCGCGAATGCTGAACGCCGTATCGCAATCCGCGCAGGTAAGCCGCGTTGAAGGCGTTGGTGTCCTCGTTTCTGTCAATTCAGGATCCATCGGTGTCTTGTTGCGCAACTTGGAGATCTCGGAAAGCCGATGGCCCGCGCTACGGATCTTGGCAACTGGCTTCGAGCTTGCCTTGGCGTCTGCAATGCAGAGTCGCGGAAAGCTGGACGCATTGGAGGAGATCCGAGGATTCCAGCAGATAGCCCGCCGCATTCTCTGCGCAGGCGATCTCGACGAAATACTGTTCTCTATCTGCCAGGAGACGAAGCGACTGCTTGCGGCTGACATCTGTGGCGTATTCCTGCGCGATCAGGATTACATGGTGATGCGTGATTGTGTGGGCAATCAGACGAAGAATATCGAAAAGATCCGGCTGGCGCGCGGGCAAGGACTGGCAGGTCGAGTTTTCGAGACAGGCCTCCACTGCGTGGTAAGTGACTACCTGACCAGCGAGATCCTTACCCAAGAAAATGCCGACTTGGTCCGCTCCGAGCGCATCCGCTCCGCGTTGGGTGCTCCCCTCCGTGTGAGCGAGGAACTGATCGGCGTGCTGGAGGTATGGCGCCGGCGCAAGTCAACCTTTACTGAGGCGGACGTTCGTCGCATTCGCACGCTAGCTAGCCTGACTGCGATCGCGATCAACAATGCAGAACTCTACGGAAGTCAAAAATCCGTGGTAGAGCAACTTACGGTGGCCAACGAAACACTGCAGAAGCAGAATGTCGTGATTCGGCAGTCGGCTAACATAACGGATGAATTCATCCAAGCCCTGCTAGACGGAGAAGGATTGCCTGCGATATCACGAATTGTTGCCAGCTATGCCAATGCTGAAATGGCATTTCTCACCAGCGACTTTGAAACGATGGCTGGATTGCCCACCGCGTCCTGGCTCGATGAATTCCTGCCTTTGATGAGGCAAGCGGCGGCTGAGAATCATGCTCAGCAAAACCGGGGCACCATAACGCTGCAGTTCAGCGACCGCTGGATGTCACTGAGGCCGGTTATTGCTGGTCGCGATCGTGTCGGTTGGGTTTGTGCACTAAGTGAGGAGAAGCCCGCCCAGCTCCAGGAAATTGCCATCGGACAGGCCGCGATGGCATGCGCATTGAACTATCAGGAGCAACATGCCGCCGCGCGGGCGCGCGCCGACACTCGAAGCGGCATACTGTGGGATCTATTGGAAGGGACTGTGTACGCTAGACAAGCCGCTGCAAATCGGGCCAAGGAACAGCGAATCGACTTAAGTGGATCAATTCGCATTGTTCACCTTACAGCAGAAGGACTGGCCGCAAACGGCGATTCCGACAAGCCGCTCACCGAGGCGGTAGAGCACAAGTTGCGACTGGTTCAAGAAATCTTCGAAAGAGGATTCAGTAAGGCCGGTGTGCTCCGGCTGATGGCAGTGCGAGGGAGCCTGTTTGTCGCCGCCATTACTACCAAAGAGAGTCAGCAAATCAAGGCGATACTCAAGTCTGTCGGAGACAGCATAACGCTCGAAGTATCGAATTTACAAGTCTTTTGGGGCGTCAGCGCACCGTGCGACGCTCCGGGGAATTTGCACACTGCACATAGCGAGGCGGCTTCTGCGACCGTCTTGGTCAGGAAGCTTGGGTTTGGAAAAAACGTCGCAATTCACGAGGAGCTCGGCGTTATCGGTTTGCTTCTGAAGGTGCGGAGCGATGCTGACCTCGGGAAGTTTGTGCGGGATACCCTTTCCAAGGTTATCGCGCATGATTCGAAGCACCACGGCGTTCTTATGCGAACGGTGCGAACATATTTTGATTGCAACTGCGCGCAACAAGCCGCTTCACAGAAGCTATACGTGCACGAAAAGACGGTGCGCTATCGACTGACACAGTTCCAGACTCTGACAGGCTTGGACCTGAACAATCACGAGGATCGAATGCTAGTCCACCTCGCAATAGGAATGTATTCGATCGCGTTCGACAAGGGTGATGAAGAGAATGATGGACCGAGGATGATCGGAACTGCCAGTGGCAGTTGCCGGGTGAGTTCGACTGACTAGAACTTGTTTGCCAAAGCGCGCTAACCTCAACGCGCGACAAGGTGTGCGTTGGACTCGTCGGCTGGCCTACACAGCAAGTCGGAACGCAACGCCGCGTCCCGGCGAGGACCGTCGCCTCGGATCCGTTCTGCACGGCGCGCACTCGCTGGTGCGCCGGCAGGCGCAAAGCTAGTCGCTCTGCTTGAGCGTCATCGAAGTGCGCTGTCCTTCTCGGCCATATGGCGCAGCGTAGCTGCTTGGTTGAGCGCGAACTCCAATGCGTATTCACGATATACCGCGGCCGACTCTTGAATCAGTCGCCGCATGCGTTCGTCGAGACGGGACATTCGGATCGCTGGACGACCTGCCCACAACCATCCGCTGTCGAGTACCTGTCTTGGAGACGTCCTGGAGCCGGCGGCAACGACTACGTCGTCGCGGACGACCGTACCAGGGGCAAGCGCGCCGCCCATTCCGACCAGAACCCGCGCCCCGATGACGCAGTCGTGCAAGAGCACGTTGTGCCCGATAGTGCACTCTTCCCCAATCGTGATGGCGTGCTCGCTGCACCGCAGCACAGAATTGTCCTGTACGTTGCTTCCTATCCCGATGGTTACGCCCAGATTTCTGGCCTCGACGACGCAGCCGAACCAGAGGCTGCTGCCCTCCTCCATGCGCAATTCGCCCGTTCCTGTCACCGTTGCCGCTATGTAGCCACGACTGTCAGAGAGGGGCACGGACGAGCTGTAAGTCGAGAGTGCTGCGACCACGGAATCAGCTCGGGGAGTCGTTCGCATGCGTACATGCAAGGCTTGCAATTCCACAGGGTCCACGGGTCGGGTCGCCGTCGCGGGCAGGCCTTCACACCAGTGACCGGGCGGCAACACGTTCCGCGGAAAAACCACCGATCCGGCGGCGACAACGCTGCCGCTTCCGATCATCGCGCCATCAAGCACCGATACGTCATCCTGAATGACGCAGTCATCGCCTACCGTGCATGCATGCACGACCGAATTTGCCCCGACGGTGACGTGCTCGCCTATTGTCGCCCCGTACCGAGCATGCGCGATATGCACGGTGCTGTGCAAGCCCAGGTAAAACTCTGCACCGACACTGACAACGTGACCATCACCCCGCAGCACAGCGAATGGCTCAAGCACAGCCTGTGCTCCGAGCGTCACTCGGCCAAGGATGGAGCTGCCCAATGCACCCTGGCGAAGTGGCCCCTTCAAGCTGGGGTAGATACCCTCGTAGGCAAGTACCAGCGGCGATTCTAGAAGTTTCATTCGCTTCAGAGCCTGATTCGGATGGAAGAGTCTGCTGAGGATTGAGAATGTCGGCCCAAAAATACGAAGAAGGCTTGGCTCACATCGATCCGGCAACTCGAGCGGTCCATCCGTTAGTGCGTGGATTTATGTACTGTCAAGTCACGCCCTAGAGGTCCAGAGCGCGTCGAGTCGGCGCGCACCCGAGCCGAAGCGCGCTTTCCACGAGTATCTAGTGCTGGGGCGTACGCGATACAGGTGACGACCAATAGACCTCCGCTGTTCCTGATTCCAAGTTCAGCACGCGAGCCAATACAAAGAGCACGTCGGAAAGACGATTCAGGTAGGGCAAACGTACCGAAGCCACCGCGGGGTCAATGTCCTCGAGAGAGACCAGGACACGTTCGACAGAGCGGCATGTCGCCCTGGCAAAGTGACAGATCGCCGCCGATTCGGATCCGCCTGGGAGAATGAACTCTTCGAGAGGTGCCAACCCCGCGTTGAAATGCTCGACCTGATGTCCCAGGTACTCGAGGCTTTCGCTTCGCAGGATCGATCTTCCCGGCTGCGAGAGCTCTGCGCCCAAGTCGAATAGATCGTTCTGAACTGCCGCGATAACACGCCGAACGTCGAGGCTCATTGGCTTGACGGCCAACATCCCAAGGACACAATTCAACTCGTCCACAGCGCCCAAGGCCTCGATGTACGGACTGTTCTTCTGCACTCGCGCGCCGGTGGCAAGCGAAGTCTCGCCGGAGTCACCAGTCTTCGTCGTGATCTTGCTGAGGCGATAACCCATGTCGGTTTCCTCCTTTGTTGAACTACGGCAAGCCGGGGCACCGATTCACTACCGGTCCGCAGGAGTGCCTCGCTTCTGATGCCAACAGTGAACTGGACGGCTCGTCATGCTTGTCCTCTCCACTTGCGCTCCGCGGTGTCCCATGATTCGACGGCCTGGAGGTCTGGTACCCAGGCCAGACCTGATCGACTGTCGGCAGAGCGCGCTTCCGGGCTCACTACTACATCCAACAGCGCTGGAAGATTCTGCAGCGCAGTAGTGATGGCTTTGTCGAGGTCTTCAGCGCGTTCCACACGTTGTCCGTGCATACCGAAAGCCCTCGCCATTGCAGCGTGATCGGCGAACTGCAAGCGCGTGCCGACGACCTTCTCGAAGCGATCCGCTTGGTCATTGACCTCGATCTGCCATGCGCCGTTGTTGGCAACAACGATTAGGAGTCGTGCGCCATGGCGTACGGCGGTATCGATCTCCATTGCGTTGAAGCCGAAAGCGCCGTCGCCGGTCGCGACGATCACTTGTCGCCCCGGATAGGCCAAGCTCGCGGAGACGCCGAACGCCGTGCCGACTCCGATGCAACCAAGCGAGCCGGGATCCAGGTAACTGGATGCGGACAATCCGACGCGAGCGAAACTGAGAAAGTCCCCTCCATCGGCTACAAGCACTGCGTCTCGCGCCATGTGCGTTTGGAGCGCTGCAAGGAGCCGATTCGGATGCATTCGCCCGTGCATGTCGGGCGCCGCGTCGCGCAGAGACTTCTGCAACTGTTCGACCCGCTGGATGTGCCTGCTCCGTGCCGTCGCCGCCCAATTGCGATCGATCGCTGGAGACTTGTCCCCCGCTGCTGCCACGATCGCAGACAGCGCCGCTGCCGGTTGCGCGAATAATTCGACCACACCGCGGCGGTTGTCTCGAAGCTCGGACGGAGCATCCGCGATGCGGATGAACCGTGCTGAATGGAATATCGCTGGAGAGCCGTATGCGAGTTGGAAGTCCAGGCGGCGGCCAACCGTGACGACGACGTCTGCTTCAGCCATTACGCCGCCTCGCATCGCTGCCACGGTCGACGGGTGCCCGTCAGCGACAAGCCCGCGGCTTTCGCCGGTATCTAGGTAGAGCGCACCGCTGCGATCGAGCAAGGCGGTCAATTCCGGCCCTGAGCCACGCGCGCCTCGACCGCTGATGACCAGGGGGCGACGTGCCGCCCACAGGATTTCCATCGCTTGTGCTGCTTGGTCAAGATCTGGAGCTAGTGCAGGCCGCTTCCCGGACGTGAAGTGCTCGGCCAGTTGCATGTGCATCGGCACCTCGGCGCGGAGCACGTCGGTAGGGAAGTCGAGATACGCGGGTCCCGGATCACACCCTTGGCCGGTAGCTCGGGCAATCGCTTCACCCAGTTCCTGCAGCGCGAGCCCTGGCTCGCGCACCGTCCGCGCATAGCGGGTGATAGACCGTACAAGGTCGGTATGTGGCAGGTCCTGCAGCGCGCCGCGGTTCTCCTGTGCACGTGTGGGCATGCCAGAAAGTACCAATACGGACGCCCGCGACACATGAGCGTTCGCGATTCCGGTCATTGCGTTCGTCACGCCCGGGCCCGCGGTCACCAGCGCGACACCCAGTTCCCCCGTCAGTTCGGCGTGGGCATGCGCCATGTAAACGGCTGCACGTTCGTCGCGTACACCGACGATCCAAATACCTTCGACGTCGGCCTGCATGCATATTGGCATGATGTGCCCGCCGCATAGAGTGAATAGCCGGGAAACGCCATGCGCCTTGAGGGCGCGAGCGATCACCGAGGCTGTGCTGTTCCGGGCCGCTCCGTTCTGGGCCGTGCAGGCCGTACCGGCAGCGCGCGCGTCACGCCGGCTACTCACACACGCCCCGGTTCGCTCTGCCAGGCCTGAGCGACACCGGCGTCCCACGTGTCGACACCGATCGGCGCCATGCGCTCGATGCTCATCCGGGTCCACCTTCGTCTCGCAGACGATGCGAGTTGAGCAGAGGACTCGAGTCGGGTAGTCGCAACATGCGGTTCACGTGCTCGAAAGCACGCCACAGATTGGCAGCGCCGACTCGGCATGCTACAGCTTGGCAATATGCCTCAAACTGCGTGCATCGCGAAGGATCGAGCCGATGCAACAGGACATACCGATGAAGCGCCAGCTTCTCGTGGCCCTTGCGCGTGCTGTCGAGAAGCAGCCTTTCGGCCGCTTCGACACTCCCGGTGGACGCGATTTCCTTCTTCAAGCGCCGGATGTCCGCGCGCCTGAGAAACACGCCTACAGACTCGTTCAGGATCATTGTCAGAACACCGGAACTTCGCGGTAGGTCCCCCAGACCGTCTTGAGCCGTTCGATGATGTCGCCCATGCTTGCCCCGGCCCGCACGAGTTCGATCGTCACCGGCATGATGTTCTGCTTGTCATCCTTGGCCACGACGATAAGTTCGTCCAGCAACGCATCGACCTTCGCGTTGTCGCGCTCGCGGCGAATGCGATGCAGCCGTTCGATTTGACGTCGCTCGGCAGTTGGGTCGTGCGGATGCGTCTCCAGATCCGCGACCTCGTCGGGCTCGTGGTACAGGTTGACACCAATGACAGGCTTGTCGCCACTTTGCTTGTTCAGCGCTTGCTCGTATGAGAAGTCGGCGACATGACGCTGGAACCAGCCCTCTTCGATCAGCTTGATGGTCCCACCGTTCTTCTCGACCTCGTCGATGATTTCGAAGATCTTGCGCTCGTACTCGTTGGTGAGGTGCTCGACATAGTAGGAGCCGCCGATTGGGTCGACGACCTCCGTGACGTGAGCTTCCGCTGCGATGATCTGTTGCGTGCGCAGCGCGATCTTCATCGCCTCTTCGGTCGGAATCGAGAAGGCCTCATCCATACCATTGGTGTGCAGACTTTGTGCCCCACCCAGTACGGCCGCCAGGGCCTGGATCGCGGTGCGAACGATGTTGATCTTGTACTGTGGCTTGGTCAGCGTCGCTGCCGCCGTCTGGCAGTGGAAGCGCAGGCGCATCGATTCCGGATTCGTGGCGTCATAGCGTTCCCGCATGATCTTTGCATAGACGCGCCGCGCCGCGCGGAATTTGGCAATCTCTTCAAAAAAATCGGTTTGACATACGAAGAAGAAGGCGAGACGAGGCGCGAACTCATCGACAAGCATGCCAGTCTTCAGCACTTCGTCGACATAGGTGATCAGGTTGCACATCGTGAAGGCCACTTCGTGGAGCGGCGACGATCCGGCCTCGGAGATGTGATACCCCGACACGTTGATCGGGTTGTAGCGCTTCATGTGCTTCGCGCAGTAGGTGATCCCGTCGCGCACGATGCGCACTGACGGCGCAATCGGAAAGACATACTCCTTCTGAGCCATGTACTCCTTGAGAATGTCCGCCTGGATCGTCCCCGAGAGCTTGTTCATGTCGTATCCGCGCTTTTGGGCAAGCGCGATGTACATGGCCAGCAGAATCCACGCTGACGGATTGATCGTCAGCGAGACTGAAATCTTCTCGAGGTCGATATCGTCGAGCAGTGCCTCCATATCCGCGAGAGTGTCAATGGCCACACCTTCACGCCCCACCTCGCCTTCGGACATCGGGTGGTCCGAGTCGTAGCCCATCAGTGTGGGCATGTCGAAATCGGTCGAGAGACCCGTCTGGCCTTGCTCGATCAGATACTTGAAGCGTTTGTTGGTATCTTCGCCTGTTCCAAAGCCGGCGATCTGTCGCATGGTCCAAGTTCGGCTTCGGTACATCGTCGGGTAAGGACCACGCGTGAACGGATAGCGGCCGGGCAGGCCGATATCCGCATCCGCGTCGGGCTTGACGTCGAGCGCGGTGTAGGTTCGCTTTACCGGAAAGCCGCCATAAGTGAAGAATTGATCCTTCCTCTCCCCCTGCTTGCTCAGGAATGCAGCTACTTCCGTGCTTTCCCATTCCTTGACCTGCGCTTCTAGCGTCTGTGGGGTCGGAGACAGGGACTGCTTGTTCATGGTGATCCTTGAAGGTTGATGCCGTTGAGCAAGCGCTCGGCGGCTTGGTACGGAGAGATGCGGCGATCGGAAAGTTGCGCGGAAACCGCGACCAGCGTGCCCTGGCGCGCCTCGAGGAATCGTTGATGCAACAGGTCTTCTGCCGTCTTGAGCATTCGGAACTCGGCGATGCGGCGGACACGCTCTCGTCCAGCGTCGGAGTGGCGCATGAGCTGCCCGTGGCGATCCAGGCATTCGATCAGCTGCTCGAAGCCCTCGCCCTTGGCGGAACTGGTGGGCACCACCGGGCTTTGCCAAGCTCCGCCGCTTGCCAGCGACATTCCCATTGCGAGCATGGTCTTCAAATCACTGACCGTCCGGTTCGCGTCCGAGCGGTCGCACTTGCTCACGGCGTGGATGTCCGCTATTTCAAGGATGCCCGCCTTGATCGCTTGAATGTCGTCACCCAGGCCAGGTGCCGACACGACCACAACGGTATGCGCAGCGCGGGCGATCTCGACCTCGGCCTGCCCCACGCCCACGGTTTCGATGATCACGTAGTCGAAGCCAGCCGCATCGAGAACATCGACGGCTTCCAGGGATGCGCGCGCCATGCCCCCGTGGGCACCGTGCGTCGCCATGCTTCGGATGAATATGCCCTCATCTCCGACCAACTCGGACATGCGGATACGATCCCCCATGATGGAGCCGCCCGAGTAAGGGCTGGAGGGGTCGACGGCGATGATGCCTACACGCTTGCCGCTCCTGCGCAGTTTGACCGTTAGCGTGGACACCAGTGTTGACTTTCCGCTTCCAGGCACGCCGGTGATGCCGATGACATGGGCCCGTCCCGCCTTGGCGTAGATCTGCGCAAGTGCCGGGCGGCACTCTGGCGAGCCGGCTTCGGCGCGAGTCATCAGACGGGCCATGGCCGCGCTGTCGCTTGCGAGTGCGCGCGCAACCAGCGAATCCGAAGGCACCGGCGCGACCATCACGCAGTGCCCGACTGCACACGTTGCGCCATTTCCTTGAAGATGTCGCGGTCATCAATGACCCGACGCGCTTTGAAGTCCGTACGCGGATAAGTACCGGGCTTCATCACCTCGACCGTCGTGCGCAGGCCGAGCATCGCATGAACAGAAGCTGCCACCTGCCGTCTGAACCCCTCTAACGCTGACTCGCCTTTGGCATTCAACTCCGTGTTGGCCTCCACACGCAACAGGAGTTCATCCATTTGGCCGTCGCGGCTGATCACGATGCGGTGCTCGCCGCCATAGTCCGGCAGTTTGCTCAGCGCCGCGTTGATCTCGCTCGGATAGACGTTCTCGCCGCGAATGGTGAACATGTCATCAATTCGGCCAAAAATGCCCTGAGGCAGGCTCGGATAGGTGCGCCCGCACTGTGTCCTATCGTTTGTCCAGAGCGCGAGATCGCCCGAGACAAGCCGGATCATCGGCTGCGAAGTGCGTTCAAGGTGGGTGTAGACCGGCGTGCCGCGCTTCCCATAAGGCACGCGCTCGAAGGTGGCGGGATCGCACACTTCCGTATAGCAGACGTCCTGCCAGCAGAGCATTCCCATTGAAGACTGGGCCGACGCGGCGACGTTCATGAACGGCGACATTTCGGCCATGGACCCGCAATCGAAAACCTCGGCGTTAAAAGCCTGCTTGATGCGATCCCGGACGCCTGGAACGGAGGCACCAGGTTCACCGGAGAAGAACATGCGCTCGATGCCGAAGTTCGCAGGGTGATGGCCGTCCTGCATTGCAGTCTCGGCCAGGTAGAGAGCATACGAAGGGGTGCCGTAAAACGCCTTCGGCTTCATCAAGTCCATCCACTGCACCGCACGCGAGGACATTCCGGGTGCGCCGGCACCAAAGGGGAAGGCAATGGCTCCCAGTCGTTCCGCGCCAGCGAGCGCGCCCCAGCTGCCCATGTACAGGCTGAAAATGGCGGCGACAAAGACGATGTCACCCGGCCGGATCCCCATGCCCCACATGATGCGTGCATGGGCATTCGCGATGTTCTGCCAGTCATCGCGACCGACCGCGAAGGCGGTCGGGCGACCTGTCGTGCCCGAGGTGCCGTGAATGTGGAAGACTTCGCTTTCGGGGACGCATAGGTAGTCGCCGAAGGGCGGCGCACGGTGCTGCGCGGCGCGCAAGTCACCCTTCGTCACTACCGGGCAGCGGCGTTCGAAGTCTTCGAGTGACCGGATCTGGCTTGGATGAAAGCCTGCAACGTCCCACTTGTTGCGGTAGAACGCGCAACTGTTGTACGCATAGTCGCAGACCTCTCGCAAGCGCTGCACAATGGCGCGGTCGCGTTCCCCTGCATTCATGGTCTCGCGAACCGGGAACCAGTATCGGCTGCTATCTGCAGGACGGTACGCGTTGTCGTAACGCGGCGGCCAACTCCAGGATTCCATTTCTTGCACGGTTTGCTCCTCAGGCGTTGATGTGGCCGTTTAACGCTCGCCTCGTTCGCTAACGAGGCGTTCGATCGTTTTGACGATCGCGTTCGGCGGGGTGTCCTGCAGTAGCACTTCGTGGACGCCCATCTTTTTCAAAGCCACGACATCTTCGTCGGGCATGACGCCTCCGCCAACAAGGATCATGTCGGCAACCCCTCGTGCTTTTAGGCCCGCGATGATCTTCGGAAAGATCGTCATATGCGCTCCCGAAAGCAGGCTGACGCCCAGCACGTCGACGTCTTCCTGTACTGCCGCAGCCACGACCTCTTCGGGAGAGCGATGCAGCCCCGTATAGACGACGTCCATGCCGGCGTCGCGTAGGCAACGGGCAACGATCTTTACCCCTCGGTCATGGCCGTCGAGACCGACCTTGGCCAGAAGCACACGGATCTTGCTGCTCATAAAGTGAGACCTTTCGATTCGTCTTCGTTTCGGCGGATCGCCGTATTTCGTATTTGCAATGCGGCACGTTCGCCGTCGGATCTGAAAGAAGGGAGCAGGGTGCAGTCCCCGTCGTCAACCACCACCCTCCTCATGCAAGGGGGCTTGGTATCGAGCGAATGCGCCGGATAGGCCCAATCGGCTTGGCGCAACACCTACGGCACTTCGGTCAGCAAATCTCGCAGATTCGCGCGTCGCCTATCGTCGAATCCGAGCTCCTGCTCAAGGTAGGCGTCCACTGAGCCGAACGCACTCTTGATCGCATTAAGCGAACCTTCTAAGTAGCGCGGATTGACCGACGTGAACTCCTCGACTACGGAAGCCGCTAGACCTGGCGGCATCAAGTGACCGATGTCGCGGCGATAGGTATTGCTCAGCATGTACTCCTCGAGAACCAACGACTCCGAAGCGCCGAGAGCCATCAGTACTACCGCAGCGCCAAACCCGGTACGGTCCTTGCCGCTAACACAATGAAACAGCACAGGTCGTCCGGCCGCCTCTTCGATCACCTCCAGCAAGAGCCGATACTCAAAGCTGTGGTCCAAGGGAAAGCGCCTATAAAAATCGATCGTCGCGCGGTGCACGCCGGCTGCGTCGATCGAACATGCACGAATGGCCTTCTGGATCTCCGCCACACCGTCGGGCCAGAAGCCCACAGGAACGGTGCAGATATCTACTTCCGGAGGAAGACGATTCGGATGGCTTCTTCTTTCATGAGGCACCCGGAAATCGATCAGGGCATGTAATCGCAGGGACGCAAGGCGCCTTAGATCCCCTTCCGTCAGGTCGGACAGCGAATCGGACCTATATATGCAACGTGACCGTGTCTGACGCCCGGCACCTACGTCATAGCCGCCAAGATCCCTGAAATTCACGGCACCTTTGAATGGAACGAAATGCGGCGCAATTTCATGCATATTAAGACTCCGGACGAATTCCAGCGACTAAGCCAACTTCAGTCTTCAGGACGGGCAATGGTGGCCTACAGATCGAGTACAAGCATCGGGCTTGTGGCTCGAGATACGCAAGTCGTTAGACATTCTGAACGCTCGTCGTCGCTTAAAATTAGGTCGCGATGGTCAACCTCCCCGGACAGATACCGTACCTTGCAAGAACCACAAAGTCCCGCCGTGCATGACGTAGGGATGTCAAACCCGTGCTCCGCGAGAACTTGGACGATTGACCTGTCATTCGCGACTGTGAAGTTCTCCCCGGTGCTCGCGATCTTGATCTGAAATCCCAGTCCAAGCGCGTTATCGCCCGTTTCCGCAATTTCCTCGCGCGACATGGACGATTTGGGAGCTGAGTCGGCTGAAAAGTATTCGAAATGCACCGCTTCGGCCGGCCAGCGCTCACACATTTGCCTGCATGTCGCCATGAAGCCAGGCGGGCCGCAATAGTAAAGATGCGTTCCTTCCTCATAATTTCGAAGCAGGGTTTCGATATCTAATCCATTGTCAGGATTGCCTCCGTCGAAATGCATAACCACCCGTCCGTCGGCGACGAGCGGCGCGAGCTCGCTTCGAAATGCCGCATACTCCGGGGCCTTTGCGCAATAATGAAGCGTAAAGTCAGCCTGAACCTGATCCAGTCGGTGGACCATCGCCTTGAGCGGCGTTACTCCGATGCCTCCGGCCAGAAGCAAATATCGTTTAGCACCTTCGACGAGCTCAAAGTTATTGCGCGGATACCCCACAGCCACGAGACGCTGGGCGTGAACTCGTTCATGGATTGCTGCAGACCCGCCTCGTCCTTTGTCTTCTCGCAATACGGCGACGACATAGTGACAGCGTTCGGCAGGATCATTGCACAACGAATACTGTCTGACGCGTCCGTCACGGAAGTAGAGGTCTATATGCGCCCCCGCGGTAAACGGCGGCAGTTCAGAACCATCCTCGCGGGTGAACTCGTAGGCGTTTATTCCAACTCCCTGAAATGTTACCTGCCGAACCCTGAGAGTCAGTGCTGTCTTGGGATACTTACCCTTCGGATCCAGTTGGTCCATGCTGCATCTTGCCAATTCCAAATTCGTGAGTGGCATCATCCTTTTCTTGGCGGCGCTGATTTGGTCAGCTTGGACGAGGATCGACATTGGGGGGCAAGCTCGCGGCTCGCAGACAGCGAAGGTCTCAACGGCGGTTGCTCCAAGTTCATCGCGGATCCACCAAGGAACAGTCGCAAAGCCTGGGTGCAGCAAACGTGCGTAGGATTCAAGCCACCGTCTAGGTCACTCGGCCGCGGGGGAAAGGTCGTGATTAGGTAGCGGCCGCACTCCCTTTCGCAGGCCCGCTTCTAGTTCCCCCAGACGCCTCAAGATATGCTCCTTGCGCGCGGCAACGGGTAAGACATCGCCCTCTTTCATGATGGCAAATACCTGGTGAGCGGCCTTGCGAATAGTCTCGCGATCCTTCTCCTTGTCCGGGTGGCGAGAAATCTGTAGTGCCGTGTCCGATGTATACCGATGAATAGTCTCCGCCCCTCCCGCGTTAGCGCGTTCGCGAGTTGGATCTGGACCCGTCTTCCCTTGTACGGCATCCCGCAGGATCGAACGACACATATAGACCCCGACGTCGGATTTCCCCGGGTGCTCCAGCCCATGAATCGCCATCGGCCCTTGACTAACCAGGACGTCATAGTCACCAGGAGCGCGTTGCATCTCGTCGTAGCTACGGTGTCGCGTCTGGCCGATCAGAAAATCAATCTTATCTACCCCGCAACCGTCCTCATCGCCCTTGCGCTCCGGATCAACCTCTTCATTGAAATGGCGCCAGCCAAAAGCTATTGAATGCTCGTCGTCAACCGGCACTTGCCAGCGCGACATCGCAGGACCTGAATGTCTCTGCGGCGCGGCGGCCACGATTGCGGCGTTTTGCATCCAGTTCGGAAATCCCATCTCCGAGATTCGGATCCAAACCTTTTCATCAGATAATCTTCGCCCGGCGGTAAAAATCAGGCCGTTCCTGTTGTGCGTCGCATGCCAATCAATGATCGGCATCTCACCGAATCCTCCCTGCAGCGTTGCACCGGCCGCCAAATTTGTATCGACACCTGCGACCGTCATGTTGTTATGCAACAATGCGGTATGGAAGTGGTCGATCTGATTTTCATATACTTGAAGCCAATTGCAGTCAAAGATGTTCGAGAACGGGACAAGGCGGTTGTCCTTGGGTAGAACATAGCCATCGAAAACCGGGAACTCCGGCTTCTGATCCAATGGTCCCATGTAAGCAAATACGAGTCCGTCCCGTTCAAAGGCCGGATACGCCCCCTGGCACACCGTCTCCTTCAGCCGCTTGTTACTGTCCGGCGGTTCCGCCGGCGCGTCCAGAAGAGTCCCATCGACGTCGAAATGCCAACCGTGATAGCAACAGCGAATGCCTCTATCAGCGATGATTCCAAACTCGAGCGACGTTCCGCGATGGGCACATTTCCGATGAAGAACGCCAATGGTTCCGCTTTTATCCCTGAATGCGACCAAGTCTTCATGCAGGATCCGGATCGCTTTCGGAACGTCAGTCAGCTCCTGAGAAAGACAAACCGGCTGCCAGTATCGGCGCATATATTCGCCCATCGGCGTGCCAGGTCCGGTCTTTAGGATCTCCAAGTTGGTCGGAGGGATTGTCTGAGCGGCGCGAGCGGCATAGCCAACGTACCGCAATGTCCTTGGTCCGGTGATCGGTGATGATTTATCCACTTCCTTGACTCCAACGGCCGATTTACTCAACGTAATCTCCAGAAACGAGGGCAGGCCATGGCGGACGCCTTCGTCATTTATTCGGATCCACACCTCCCCCACCTCGTCAATCCACGGGCGGGGAGTCCGTAACACAGCTGAATCTAGCCTGCGACGAGGACTTCGTCTTTGTCTCTCACAGATAGAAATCTAGTAAATTGACTAGCTTCTTTGGATAGTCGTCCAGGGCCCCGGGGGGGGGGGTCCGAGACGAGCCAAGTGCAAGGCATTGGGGGACGATTCCGTGGGTCACGGCGGCAGCTCAGATCCACTCCACTTGTCAACGACGGCGGGGACGCGAGGACCGTCCCTGGAAACGCGGAATACTTATGCGGCCCCCAATGTCGCTGCGACATGGAGGCCGCGACCGGAGCGCGATGGCGGCTGCTGCAACAGGGCGATCGCCAGCCTGGCGCATCGCAAACGCCAACGGCTGACAGCACGCGGACCTTTCCAGCTCGACTCGGTTCCTTCGTTAGTGCGGCGATGCCTATCACTTGAACGTTCGCGGTAAGCCACGTCACCTGATCCCGATGCCTCGAGTCGATGTGGGATTTGGCGTGCCGGAGTCGGTGTTCATGCTCATCTTTCTTGTCCAGGCGAAGATCTGACTGAGCAGTGATCGCGTTGACCTCATGACGCCGCTCATGTACTCTGAATACAAATTTCGAGAGTCCGCAATTTCCTCTCCGTTTGCAAAGCTGCCCGGCCGGATCGACTACGTCGACGAGGTCTACAAGGCCGTTCTCGACGCAATCAGCGACGGTTCGCTTGTCCCCGGCGCACGCATTACTCAAGAGGAAATTGCCGAGCAGCTGGCCGTCTCGCGATCACCGGTGTTGCAGGCGCTGCGTATGCTGAAGAAGGACGGGTTCGTCCAAGACGCCCCTGGCCGCGGCGTTCAGGTCACGCCGCTGGATGTCGACTGGATCGGCAAGGTTTATGAGGTACGCGGTGCGCTCGACGCTTTGGCTTCGCGCCTCGCGGCAGAGCATCATCGACCCATCGACCCGGCGTTGATCGAAACTGGGCGACGAGCCTTCGCGAGCACCGACGTAAGGGCGATGATCGATGCCGATCTCGCCTTTCACAATGCAATCTATGAGGCGTCGGGCAATCCGTTGATCGTCGAAAGTGCGCGTCTTCACTGGACGCATCTACGCAGAGTCATGGGTGCGGTCCTGCAATCATCGAATCAGCGCGCGACGATCTGGGACGAGCACCAAGCGATCGCAGACGCAATCTCCGCGGGCGATGGCGTGCGCGCCGCCCAGTTGACGGATCTTCATACCACCAGCGCGCGTTCCAACCTGACCGAACGCCTTGGCGAGATGCTCAGCCGGGCAACTTCGACCATCTGAGCGAGTTGGAGCTTCGAGCCCCGGTCGTGTACGGCTCGTCGCGCGAGAATCCGAGCATCGGCGTTCAGGACGCCTGACCAAGCCAGCACCTTTCGCTCGTCCGGCCCTGCTGAAGCGAGGGTGCGCGCGCCGGCCAAATCGCCTTCCTGGTCAGGGTCGACTCGCAGCTCGGTCCCTTCCACGTTGCTCGGCTGTTGGCCTAGGGAGAGGTCTTTACGATCAATTTCTATCCATCGTCGATAACGACAACGTTCGCGTGCCCGAATAGAGTCCAACGCGCAAAGTGAAGGCAAGCCGCAGCGCCTGTGCAGCGCCTGCCGGTTCAAATACGATGGGAGACACTTGATGGAAACAGTAGAGAAGAAGCCGTTTGGTCTGCAGGTTGGGCCGACGATGTTCTCGTTGCTGACCCTCGTCATCATTTCGGTTGGCAGCTATCTCGTCTGGGAACTCTTCGGAGACCCCAGCCAGGCAATTTGGAAGACCTATCCTCAACCGTTCGGCGTAGTGCTCTTCTGGTCAATCCTGTTCGTCGTCTTTTTTGGCTTCCTGGGCCAGTTGTGGGGCCTTGGCCACCTGTCACAGCCCGCCGGCGGCTTGGTCTGGATCGCGCTGACCACGGTGCTTGCGGTGGTTGTGTGCTGGGTGCTGCTTCACGGCTACGGCTCAATCGACCCTGCCTTTGATATCAGCAAGGGAGGTTACACAGCCACTGCCATGATTGTCCTAATTGGGTTCTACACATGGGGCATCCTTGGTACGAGCATGGGACACTGGCCATGGGTCGACTTGGGCTTGAAGCAGCCCTGGGTTGGCGTAGCTGGGTTTTTTGTGGGTTTTGCCCTCACCTTCTTGGGTTACGTCATCCTCATCTACCCCAGCGTCGCGAGTTGGACCTCTCCGGAGCGCACCGTCCTGCCTTTGACTACGGTGATCGGCTGGTTCTATTGCGTGATCGTGTCTTGGCTGACAACCTTTCTGATCTTGGAAAACTGGCCGTGGTCCGCATTCGGCTCAAGCGGCAAGGTGGCTATTGCAGCCCTCGTCGGGAACTTCGTCATTGGCACGGGGATCTACTTCGTCTTCCTTGCCCTCCTCAAAGCGTTTCTGATTCCAGAGGATGCGCAGGCCAAGCTTGGGGCTGCGATCAACATTTGGCCGGCACACTTGGGCGTCTGCATGTCCTTTTGGCTGATCTTTTGGGCCAACGTGGCGGGCAACCCGCCGACCGGTCTCGGCGCCATTGCCAACAGAACGCTCCGGCTTATCATCACCTACGGATTGGCATTTGCAACCTTTATCGCTTACACCCGCTGGTTCGCCGTTAGCGTGCTGCATGAAGCCAAGATCAGCCCCAGCTTCGGCGGGGACCCACTGACGTGGATGGACCTGATGATCTATGTAATGTTGGTCTACGTCATCTACTTGGGTTCCTTTGGCTTGATCAAGAGGACATAGTCGAGGTTCGACGGGTCCGAAATGCCGCGCCAATCAACGGCCCACAAGGTCGGCAGCCGGCAACGCGCTGTCGATTCGAACTGCTCGGATCCGAAGCGTGCGCGCGTTCCTGCAGATCGTTGACGTGAGTTCGAGTCCAGACTAAGCGACGGCGGCTGCGAGAATTTCTGGCGATCAGCCCGACCATTGGGTCAGGTGATTTCACGAGCAGCCTAGTGCAGCGCGCCGCCGTCGAACACCCGGCTAGCAAGTGGATCGGTCGCGCCGCGACCGATCCGGCCTCTTTAGCGAAGCGTGCTGCGATGGGCTCCCCGCCGGCGCGTAGACCACTGACCGCGCGCATGCCCCGTACCAGGGTCCGACGCCGCAGCAATCAGGCTGCTTGTGAGCGGCCTAGTTCCTCAGACGTCGTCCAAAGACTCGCTCGACCCAAGATGTGTCACATCACCCCATCGATCCAAGCGCCACTTGCCTTCCTCGCAGGTAAACCAATTGAGGCTAGCGTTCACGATCGTGAAGGCTCGAGATCCGAGATGAGGCACACGTTTGATGTGACCATAAAGGCCGGCTAACACGCCCCCATGCGTTACAACCACAACGCGCTTGCCGACGTATTGGACAGCGAGTTCCTGAAGGCACTCGAGGTTGCGACGAAAGCAATCCTCCATGCTCTCGCCGCCAGGGATTGCGTAGCTAGCGCTTTCATCGTGGCGAGAGTACTCATGCGGGTAGACAGACTTTGCTTCGTCACGCGTCATCCCCTGGAATATTCCATAGTGACGTTCCCGCAGCCGTGTATCGACGCTGGCCGTTCGCCCGGTGTGCGTCGCGATGCATCTGGCGGTGTTGATGGCACGACCGAGGTCACTGCTTACTAGGACGTCGAATGGCTCGAGCCGAAGCCGCTCGGCCAGCGTCCTCGCTTGACCAATTCCTTCAGGGCTGAGGGGGCTGTCCAGCTGCCCCTGAATCTTGCCCCACCGATTCCAGATGGTTTCTCCGTGACGGACAAGGATGAACTGCGTCATTTAGCGGCGAAGGGGAATAATGCCGACACGGGATCGAGAAAATTAGTAGCGAGCAGTCGCCCTTTATTCCTTCACGATCTTGATCCCTGCTGCGACCTCGTAGCGCTTCACAACCGATGTGAAATTGTCTTCACCCAAACCACCATCAACCGCGTCATGGTAGAGGGAAGTAATTACTGGAGCGAGCTTGGTCGCATACTTCTCATCCTTTGCGAGATCAAGGATAAGGTTTAGATCTTTGAGCGCCAAACTAGTCTTGAATCCAGGCTTATAGTCGCCTTGAACTACATTTGTGAAGCCAGAAATGAAGTGCGCGGAACGACCCCCGGATATCGACAGGATGTCGTAGAGCCGCTGTGGCTCCATTCCGCATTTCACGCCAAGCACAAATGCCTCGGCGGCGACCGCGACGTTGCCAATGGACATGAGGTTGTTGACCAGCTTTACTGTTTTGGCCGACCCGATAGCGCCGGTACGATTGATTTTTTTCGCCAGAACTTCCAGCAAGCCAAGGTGCTCGTCGATCAAGACGTCCGGTCCACCGACCTGGAATACGAGTTCGCCCTTGAGAGCCTGCGGCGGTTCGCCTGACAGGGCGACGTCGAGTAAGTCCATGCCGGCGACGTCAGCCGCCCTTGCCACCTCTCGGATCGTGTTGGGATCAATTGTGCTGGTCTCAATGAACGTCGTACCGGACCGTGCCTTGGCGATGAGTCCGTTGCTTCCCAGGAACACATCACGAACAATCGCAGGATTGGGCAACGACGTGACAATCACATGGGCCCGCTTCGCGACACCGGCAAGGTCGCGCTCAATGGCAGCGCCCCATCCTGCGGCCGCTTTGACTGCAACGGGCGAGACGTCGAACCCCACCACGGTGATGCCCTTCTCGAGCATCCGCCGACACATTCCGCCACCAATATTTCCGAGACCGACCAGGCCTACTATTTCATTTGTCATTTCATCTCCGATGAGTGTGAATCAATGTGCATAGACACGAGGCAGCAAAGAAATAATCAATGCCGGCACGTGGACCCGAATCCGCATCTTCTCGATCGCACGCGAAAACAAACGATGATCAGCTGACGGGCGATTCCTGATTTGAATCTAAAACTTTTCTGATCGAATGGTCGAATGGTCGAATGAAGCGAGCCTTCCAAGGAGGAGTCGGGTAGTGGCGAGTTCGCTACTTTCGACACCGAAATTTCGAAAGCCGCGTTGAGTAAAGAAGCGCACCACCTCTTCACTGACTGTCCAGCCTGCAAAGGTGACCCCGAATTGGCATGGGTGCCCTAACTTTGGAAGAGGCGGCAAAAGCTTTTCTATGACCTCCTCTACCTGATTCGCCGGATTCATCGGCAGGTATCCGTCTTCGATATAGGACTTCATTACACCTCGAGACAAAACCAGGTCATCGGGGTAGTGGTAACACGCGGCTGTCAGAGCCCGATAGTCGATCCAGACCATATCGACGTGCTTGGCGATTTCCGGCAGCGCCAAGAGACAATGAGGACTGCGAGTAGCCACGCCGAGCTTGAGCGAATGGCCGCCCGCCTGAGCACACAGAACCCTTAAGGCAGCAGCTTCGGCTGCGGAGTTGATGCCGCCGACCATCAAGATGACGTTGTCGGGGTATCCGGTGGACTCCTTCGCTCGAACCAATGCCCGAATCTGCGCAAGAACCAGATCAGGAGCGCCGAGTGGTAGCCAGATACCTGGCGACGGGGCGATGTCAGTCAGATTGGCCACGGCCTCGCCAGCCCTGCCGCTCGAGAGATCGGCGATTCGTGCCGCGAACGGCTTCGGAAACACGACCTCCATGATCTTGACCAACGTCTCAGTGAGAACGTCTTCCAACGCCTCTAACGCGGTAGTGCTTGCCGCGGCTTCACCATGCGTATAGGTCGATACAGCGTCGACCAAGGTCTCGAAGCCGTCAGAGGCTGCCAGGAGCTCCTCGTTTCGCGTTCCGATCCCCTGGGCTCCAGCTGATATTGCGGCTCTGGCCATGTCGGCGGTAGACACTCGGTTGAATACCGTACCGCCGCCCGGCGAATCGGCGAGTTCCAGAAGGCGACCCACTTGACCGAGGGCGTCTGGATTGCTCAATCCCATCGGTATGAGTGCTTCGAAGACCTCACCGGTCGAGCCGTCTATGGATACGTATTCGCCCTCCGCAAACTCGCGGCCTCCGACACGAATGACCTGATTGACCGTGTCGACGTCGAGCAGCTCACATCCGACGATGCATGGCTTGTCGAGAGCTCTGGCAACCACAGCGGCATGGCTGGTCGAGCCCCCCCTGGCAGTCACGATGCCTTGGGCTGCCAGCATTCCGTGGAGATCCTGAGGGCTCGTCGTCGTTCTGACAAGGATGACCGCCTCCCCGGCTGCCGCACGAGCCTCGGCGCGGTCGGGATCACAAACAATGCGACCGCTGGCCTGACCGGGTGAGGCTCCCGTACCAACCAGAAGGACCCTGCCATCGGCTCTGACCTTTTCGACCGCTTCGAGGACAAACCGCGGTCGCAGTACCTGTCGCAGCTGATCTGGAGTGATACGTTGCAGTGCCGTCGCGCTGTCGATTACACCCTCATCAAACAAGTCAACAGCGATTTTGACCGCGGCCCCCGCCGTTCGCTTACCTGGCCGCACCTGGAGAAAGTAGAGAACGCCCTCCTCCACCGTGAATTCGATGTCCAGGACGTCTCGGTAGACCACTTCCAGCTCATTCGCGAGGGACTTGAAGCGCGAGATGATGGCCGGGTATCGCTCACCAACCGCGTCAAGCGATTCAGGCGTGTGCGTGCCCGCGACGAGATCTTCCCCTTGACCATTCTCGAGGTACTCGCCGTAGAGCTTGGGCTCCCCGTTTCGAGGGTCGCGCGTGAATGCAACTCCAGTTCCCGAGGGTGAGCCCAGATTCCCGAAGACCATCTGCTGAACCACGACGGCCGTGCCGAGGTCGTGCGGAATGTTGTGGTGTTCACGATAGCGAACCGCGCGGCGCGAGTTCCACGAATCGAAGACCGCGACAACCGCACGCCGCAATTGGTCCCAAGGATCTGTCGGGAACGGTTCGCCCGCGGCTTCGCCGACTTTCTGGCTGGCGGATCGCACCGCCCTTCGCAGGCCTGCCTCGTCCTGGACAGCCTCGAGCTCCGCCAAGAACTCGGCGTCGTGCAGCAATTCATCGCTTGTGCCGAGCACGATGTCGGCGAACATGCGTGCAAACCTCGTGAACGTGTCGGCGGCGAATCGGAAGCCGCCGCTGGTTGCTCGGGCCAACGCGACGGCCGTCTCCTCATTGAGGCCGAGGTTGAGGACCGTGTCCATCATGCCGGGCATGCTGACCGGAGCGCCAGAGCGCACAGAGACTAGGAGCGGCTTCGGACCTGTGCCGAAGCCACGCTTGGTGCGTTGCTCGAGCTGGCGCACTGCCTGCGCTATCTCTCCCCACAACTTCTCCGAGAGCGAGCCGTCCGCATTGCGCCGGCATGCGTCCGTGGTGATCACCAAGCCCGGAGGAACCGGCAAGCCGGCGGCCATCATCTGAACGAGACCGGCGCCCTTTCCCCCGAGCAGCGCTGCGTCCAGCCCCTTAGCCTCGTCGAAAGCGTAAACACAACGCTCAGCAATGCCGTTCAATTTGGTCTCAGCCGTCATCGATCGCTTCCACCTTTGTAGGTTCACCATCCTCCAACCGAGCTGTCTAGGCCGTCGCCGTCCGATGCAGCAGCGCAACTATTCGCTGCTTGATCTCTTCGGTCTTGCCCACCGCCAGCGCCGACTGGGCTTCGGGGTGCAGCCAGGCTGGGAGCTTGGCCTTCGGCTCGTCCAATTGGCGCGGAATCAAGTGGCAATGCATGTGCGGATCGGCATTGCCCAGAATTTCGTAGTTCATCTTGAACGCATTCATCGCCAGCATGATGGCGCGCGCGGCCGCGCTGACGTCGTCTGCGAATGCGTGCCGGATAGATGGACTCAGGTCGAAGAGCTCCGTCGCATGCTGATGCAATACGACAACACAGCGGCCCGGAAATCGATGGTCGGACACAAAGCATAGATCGCTGACCTCGAGCTTCGCGATCGGCTCGCCGAGCTTGAATCCACATGTATCGCAGGCCGCTGCTGCTTCGGATTGAGGCTGCACTACGTCATTTCCCTGATCTTGATGGTTGCCGACGGCACCGGGGCGCCCGCGTTGCGAGCAACAACGTCCAGAGCCTCCAGCGTGGTAACGGCAAGAGGCAGGCCGTTCTTCAACCGTTCAGCTGAGAGCTCCGCTTCCATCTCGCCCGGCAGATAGATTCGCGACACGCCTTCCGCCTTGGGGGCGCCGCGCAGGGCGGTCGCCAGTTCACCAATTCGCCGCATGAACGTGGGCCGGTCACCGAACGCGCCAGGATCCAAGACCTGAACGAAGTGTCCGCACTTCCACGAATCGTGGTGGTCGGCACCCATGACGAGCGCCGGCGATACTTCGAAGCTGAACAGCGCCCCAGCCAATGCGCCGCACAGGATCTCGTTGGTCACAATCAGACCCGAACCCTTGTGCTGAGCGATGGGGAGCAAGTAACCTTCCAGCGCGACCTTCGGGTCGGTTGTTGGGCTGCCGTCCGGGCCGACAGCCCAATCTGCTGGAATCGTCCCGCCGCGTTGAGCCGCGAGGCGAATCTTTTCCTTTACCCCCGTAAACGCCATGTCCAGCACGATCGGCGGGCCACTGGGAGTCGGAAATGCCCAAGCGACAGGATCGTTGGAAAGCATCGGCTTTTTGCTGCCCCATACCACCGTGTGCGGAGGTCCATCGGTGGTCACGTGCCCGATCATCCCTGATTCCAGAGCCATCATCGGGTAAAAGGCAGCAGGTCCGAAATGGTTGCTGTTGCGTACGGCGACCGACGCACTGCCCATCTCCGTGGCGATGACGATCGCTTCCTTCATCGCGCGCCGGGTCGAGAGGAAGCCGAGTCCATTGTCAGCGTCCAAAACGGCCGTCGAGCCGCGCCGATGGACCACGCGAAGGTTGGGAGTGGCGTTCAAGTGGCCACGCATGATGCCGCGCACATACCGCGGAGTGAACTGCACGCCGTGGGTTTCCACACCTCGCATGTCCGCAAACACTACGACTTCTGCGATTTCGTCGGCATGGGTGGAGCTGACACCGACGGCCTCGAACAACGCAGCCACGGCACCTCTCAGCTCGAGGCTATCTACAAGGACCTTCTTCACGACTGGTGCATTCATATCAGATTTCCTAAAAGTTAACTAAGCCGAGATCGGCCAGATTGCAAAACTGTCAAGGCAGCGAGCTGCGACAAACTTCTTCGATACTCTTTGCCGTGGTCAGCGGCCATTTCCACGGTCGAACCTGCATCCGTTGGACGTGTTCTTCACCCACCCCTGGATGCCCGAACTCTGGCCACCAACCGCCTGGCGTTGTTCGCGGTCTCGGGGAACTGCGAGCGTCGCGAGCGTCACTTCTGAGTCGGCAAACAAGGCGTTCTTGCAGCGTCAGAGCGGCCCGAGGGCCCATGGCGCTCTTCTGAAGTTCAGGCATCGCCAACCTCGTTGAAGGTGAAACCGTCAGCCGCCGGCTCGACGCGCGCTCCAAACCCCTTCGACCGCTGATGCCAGGCGGCGTGACAGAGGCGCATCGCGCCGGCACCCTCAAGTCAAGAGTCGCGCGGACGACCTAACACTGCCAAGAAGTCCTCATGGAACTCGAACCAAATGTTGTGCAGCGATTCGACCATCGGATTGCAAACAAAGTCATTGTTTCCTTCGTCGACCTTGGTTACTCCCTGCTCGAACCGGCGAATGTAGTTGGCGTACCGAGGTACCAGGCGGGAAATGTCACCAATCAACTTGATGAGTTTCTCGACTGTTGCGATGACACGCTCCTGGACTTCGGCATCGCCCCCGGTTTCCTGCCATTCAGTGACGAACTTGATGAACTGGACATTTATGGGTTCGAAGCGAGCATGCCAGCGCGAGAATTCCTCGCCTTGCGAAAGAGCGGAATACGCTTCGCGATAGTGGCTCAGTACCTGCGCTGTGCCTTCCTCCTGGAGGATCAGTTCGCCCTCCATGTTTAACAGCCAGCCTTGCTGATCTGCGGCGCTAACCACCTTGCGCACCTGATCGGCAGACAGAGCCGCAATCTCAGCCAGGCTTTCAGCTGAGGTCATCTTCTTGAGATAGAGGGCGTTCAGCACCAAAAACGACTGCTCATCCAACATGGTCACTCCAAGCAACACCTGCACCGGCCAGCACGCTCAGCTCAACACAGCTGAGGACTTGTCGCTTCCGCTTCTCGCAGAAAAAGTACGTTGCGTCGACACGGCCGAGAAACGTCGAGGCACTCCCCCTGTGCACGAACAGCAAGCCGCCAAGATGCAACGGCTCCCTGTCGCAGGCCGCCGCGTGCCGCCCGTGGGCGCCGCCCTAAGGAGGGGCGGCACTCGCCGGTCCAGGGCAGCCCTCTCCCCTGGACCGGCGTGAGCCACACGACAGCAAATTCCGTCCTACGGACGGATCAAGCTGCTCACGACGGCTTGGCGCCCGTGCCCAGCTTTGCATAGACGCGGCCGAGCTTGCCTTCACACATCAACAGCAGAGGCGTGCCGTCGGGAATGGAATCGGTCCCTTCCAGCTTGAGGGTCATGACGATGGCGATAGCAAAGTTTCGCCCCACGATACCCAAGTGAGATTCGGGCGTTCCCGCAAAAGTGATGATGCCGGCCGGTTTCTTGTATAGCAGGGGAGCCACGAACGTCGTCGTGCCGCCGGGTGTGACCACCACCGCATTCTTGATTTTCTCCGGATTGGTCATCAACTTGATCATCTCGTTAGGCTGCTTGATGTTCACGGCAACACCTTCGCGCCTCCCCACTGGCACCACGCCATAGCCTTGGCCAATATACGTATATCCGTCGATTTCAGTCTCAGTCCCCATTGTGCTTCTCCTATTATTTCTATAGTTGCATTTTCGCCAAACCGCTCTCTTCTGGCGACAGGAATAGCCAGGGCATAACAGGTTCCTGTGGCGGGTACAGGAATATCACCTCCTTGAGACGCAGCGGAAAGTCATCCTTCTTAAGCGTCGTCCACTCCCAGTCGTCCCACTTGATCTTCGCCGGCTCCTTTCGAAGCTCGTCGATATCGAGCACCGCCAGCTCCTCGGCCGTATACCAGGGCGGGTAGTGTCCTTTGTAGTAGTCCACGTAGGCGAGAAACTCATCACCCTTCGACTCTATGCAGACGATGGCGCACTGCCCATAGAAACCGGCATTGGCCCTGATGAAGTACTTGGTCTCTTTGTTTAGCCAAGCCTCGAACTCGTCCGCCGTCTGAATATCCTGGCTAAGCGTCCACTCTTCGTGAGACCAATCAAACCGCTTATCACTTTTTTCCTTGACCTTGATGCCACTCATTTTTGTCCCTTTCCGTTCAGCCACAGGCGACCTCACTTTCAGCGTTAGCGATTTATCTCGTATCTGCCAAGCTTGGTGCCTCTGCACCGAAAACCGGGCAGTTGCGGAGGAGGTGCACCCAGTCCGGCCGTCGCAGCCCGTTGAACTTCCCCGGCCTTGGCATAACCCTTGAGCAGATATTCCATGCTCCTTAAGTCCATATCCCAGAATCCCATCGAGATGGCTTCGGCCTCGAGGTCGTGCGCGCGGACATAGGGAAGCGAAGCGGCCACGTAGACCCAGTTGCCTTCCAGGATCTTGTCAAATTTTGGCTTCATCGCAAGATACCGATACATGCGTTCGACGGCCCCTTCGAGTTTCTGGATGTGAATATCGAGTTCGCTCAGAGGTATCCGCGTCGACTTGCCATTCGGGAAGTCCTCGTCTCTCATGTAAATTGCCACATCCAGAAGGGCTTGATCCTCATAATCAGGCGGGTCGCAAAACAGCGTGCCAGTGTTGTAGATGGAGAACATCTTCAACTTGCCGCTCTTCCGGTCTCGCATCATCTTTTTCTTGTCGTAGGTCAGCACCAACGAATAGGAGAACGGCAAATCACCGACAACGAAGGTCCAAGGGAATGCCTTCTCGTTCACAAAGCAGTCTCTTACCAATATCAGCTTGTCGCCCACTTCGTATGGCCCGGTATCGCCCAAACCGAGCCGGCAGTCATAGTGATCCAGGAAGCCCATGAGCTGGGCCAATGAATTGAACTGGCCCACCTTGGCTCTCAGCTCCGGATCGTCCAGAGGTTCCACGTCTTTCACCAAGCCCTCGATGACATCTTGGTCCAGCACTTGCAGAACATAGCCTGAGTCCATGACCGCTGGCTTGCCTTGTCGCATATAGCCTTCGAACAAGGTTCTCCAGAAGCTATAGATGATCCGCAGGTTGTCGATGTAGTCATTCGGGCCGATGAGGCCGCTATCGATAAGAAACAATCTGCCGAAGAGGGCAATCCCGCAGCCCCACTGGATGTTGCACGGGGTAATGGTCTTAATACCAAACTCCCGATGGCCCGAGCTGCAGATTGCCCGAATTCCTTCCATACCGACCTTTTCCCCAAGCCAGAGATAAAGCCACGGATGCTGCAGAAATGTCGTCTGGAAAGACAGCATCTCATATTCCGCTCGCGGAATAAGAGGATTCTCGCCTTCCGTGCCTCTCCTCGCCAACAGGTCTGCCACGTACCAGGAATTGTGTTTCGCCCACTTGACAGTTTCTTCGAGGGGCATCAATTCAAGTTTTTTCATTTCAGAAATGTCTCCTTTAGAAAATAGCCAATTCCACTCAGACGAATTCGCCTGGCGCCGCGGCGATCCGCAATTTCTGTAAACTTTTACCTTCAAGCAAACGCGCCTGCAACTGCCGCTACTAGGCCCTTTTCATCGGGCGCCCTCCATTTCCGTTGCGGCTCTCCCTGGAGGGCACAGACTTGTACGAGCCGCACGAAGACTGGGCGATTCCCTGAAGAGATCCGGCAGCGAAGTCGTCGCTGGTTTTCGTACCCGCGTCGACAACGAACTCTGATTCGGATTCGGCTGAAGTCTCCCCACGACACGGGGCCTCGTCTATGTCCTACATCGCTAGAAATCAATGAAAGATTTGTCCGTGCTCGCACATGTCCGGTCTGCGTTCACAGTTGTCCGGCGAGGGGGAACTACGATGCGATCGAGCGACCATTGCGCGTATCCCGTCGCGCCGCAGTGTCGGACGTGTGTGCAGCGGTCGGTCCAAGCGGGGCAGGCATCCAGCCGGCGGCAATGCGGGTTTGACGGCGACGCACATAGGGCTTGGGACCGAAGGCCGGTGTCGACCCCATCCCGGCAATTTGCGCAGCCCAATCCGCTGTTCGGTCGTTGCCGCCAGCCAGGCAGAGCCGGCAAGCGTGGTCACGCAGCCCCGGAGCCTCGTTCAGCGCTCGGCCCGCCTGCGCGCGATTGCGGGATCTTCGCTGAGCGAGAGGGTACGAGAACTTTCGATTCACCCCAGCTCTATCGAAGCGGATCCTCCATCGCTACGCACGTTGGCTTGCGAGAAGGCGATAGACGTACAAGGACAGGTCTGCCACCAGGCGATCGTCATGTGTCGACAGGTCCAAGCCGGTCAATTCGGAGACTTTCCCGAGCCGGTAGCTGATGGTCTTGCGATGGACACCCAACCGCTGCGCCGCGGCCTCCAGCGAACAGTTGGTGTCGAAGAATGCGCGCAGTGTTTCGAGCAACACGTCGCGCTGCTTCTCGTTTTCTCGAAGAAGGTCACCGAAGTTGAGCTCGAGGAATCGCTGCATCCCCGATTCGTGCCGCAAACTGAGCAGCATGCCGACAACTCCCGCGCGGTCATAGACGACGGCGCCGCTACGCCCCAATTGACGAACAACGTCCAGGGCAATCAGCGACTCGCGAAAGGCGACGGTAAGCCCGCGAGCCTCTGCGCAGCGGCTGCTGCCGCCCACCAGAACGAGGCGGCCAGAAAGTTCCTGTGTAAGCATTTGCGCCAGGCGATCTGCCCATCGCTCGGCATCGTCGAGAGGCTCGTCCGAGCAGATGATCGCCACGGACAAACCACGCAGTGCAATCGCCCGGATGCGTTCCGCCGAGCCTCGCCTGGCGTCGCCGATGGCTTGAACAACCTGATGGCGGACCTCGGACATGGAGCGCTCGCTTCCGCTGACACGGCAAGGACCCAGCTCGCAAAGGAAGAGCCGCAAGGAGCCCGCGAGGTCGACCTTGCTTTCCGCGGCGCGATCGATTGCGGCAGCCCGCGCTGCCTCATCGCCTTGGACGACATCCCACACCAACGCGTCGATTGTCTCGGCACGCGCCCGACTCGCGGCGCGTTGCTCTAGGTGGTACAGGGCGGCAACCATCGCAACCTGCGCGACCGCCAACTGAGTCAGGTCAAAACCTCTGCGATCCTCGCGTCCTATAACCCATCCTATCGGTTCACCCTCGATCAGCAGCGGTTGTGCCAGCCAAAGCCCGCCGTGTTCACCGAGGTCCAGCCGATCGGCAGATGCCGCGTTTCGAGGAGAGCCGACGGCACCAAGCGCTGACGCGATTGCGGAAAGGACAGAGCTTGCATCGCCGGAGCCACCCCAGGCGCGCACGTAGAGATCTAGATCAAGAATCGCGACATCGGATTCGAGGAAACTGCTCGCGCCCGCGACGATCGCTGGCAATCCGCCGCCCTGCAGCAACATCTGGAGCAGGCTTTGGGTCAGGCCAGACAAGCTCCTGACGGCGTCGTAACGCCGATTCAGGGCCTCGTTAGCCAGCGCCAGATCGTCGACCATGCTGCGTTGCGCAGCGTAAAGACTTGCGTTCTCGATCGCCATCGAGGTCAGGTTCGCCAGGGCGACCAACCGACTGGTGTCCATCGCGGTAAAGGTCGAGGGCCGCCGTCGCCAGACCTCGATCACGCCGATCACGTCATCCCGGCCTAGCAGGGGCGCGGCAAGGGCCGATCGGACCATCTCCACCTGCGCGAGGTGAAAGAAGTCGCGGCTGATTGACCCGCTCTCGAGATAGTCTTCAACAGAGACGGGTTCACGTTTCTCTAGCGCTCGTCCCGCAAGGCCCTGCCCCGGCTTCATGCGCAACGAGGCGGTCTCGGCCGCATGATTTCCCACGCAGCGGCGCATGACGACTTCCTCGCCCTGTCGCAGCATGACGCCGCAAATATCCGAGTCCAGCAATCGCTTCGCCTCCTGCGTGATATTCAAGAGGATCTCGCCAAGGTCGTGGCTCTTCAGGATCCGCGTCGCGACGCGCTGCAGCGACTGCAGCCCATCGAGGTTCTGGATCGCTATTCGCTGGAGTTCGCAGTTCTGCAGTGCGAGGGCCACGCATTGACGCAGAGTGTCTAGCTGGTCCGGCGGTTCGGTGTCCTCAGCGATCCCTTCGACCACAGCGCAAATCGCACCGATCGAGATCGGGACGAACACCATCGGACCGTGAACCCGAACGCGATCCCATACGAGTGATTCCTGCGGCAAGGCGATCGCGGACCGGTCATGCGCGCCGTCCAATGCCGCCCATTCGCGCCATGCGCCGCCTGAGCGCAGCAACACGCGACTTGAAGTGCCGGCAACGACCCGTGCAAAGGCACGCTCCGCCTCCGCGAACACGAGTTCGTATTGAGCGCGCGACGCAGCTGTAACGATTGCTGCCAGCGCGGCCGACAGCTCGGAATGCGGCACCACGGGATCGAAATGACGAAGGGCGACCATCAGAGAGACCCATGCAGTTCGCCAAGGCCAAGAGTCATCGGTGGAGAGAGACTACCGCTTTGAGGTGCTGCTGAGTGCGCAGTTGCTTATACAGATCCGGCACGTCACTCAACTTCCCTCGCGCATCGATAACCACCGTCGGGTCGAGTGCCCCTCCGGCGACAAGGCGCAACAGGCGCTGTCGCAGGCGGATCGCATCACCGATCGCAAAGCCGACAGTCAGCTCGTCCCGAAAAGCCCGTGCGAGTGGGAAGGCCCACCGTTCCGCCAGGTGCGTCCCGACGGAGACAATCCGGCCGACCGGGCTGGCCAGCTTCATCGCAAGATCCATCGGGCCGTTGCCGCCGACGGCCTCTAGCACGACGCTGGCGCCGCTCCCACCGGTTACGCGAGAAACAAGCGACGCGGCGTCGTCGGGATGGGCGTCGAGGGATCCATGGGCGAGCGCAAATGCTCGGCGAGTCGCGTTCGGCTCGACGACGACGACGACACCGGCACCGACTGCTTGCGCGGAGAGTGCCGCGAGTTGGCCCACAGCTCCGCCTCCGATGACCACAACGTCATCCCCGGGCTCGACGCGAGCACGCTCAACTGCGATCCAGCCGGTTGCAAGGTTGTCGCCCATCAAGAGCGCGGCCTCTTCCGAACAACCTTGTGGCAGCCGCCCGAGGGTAGTGTCCGCATGCGGTACCCGAACGAACTCAGCCTGCGCTCCGGCCAAAGCCGGTCCGAACGACGTGCCGGTGCCGAAGAACGCGCGCTCGATGCAATGCCAGTGACTGCCGCGATCACACCAGCCGCAATGCCCGCAGGCGGCGAAATCGGACGACATTACCTTGTCGCCCCGGCGGACGCCGCGCACCTCTCTGCCGACCTCCACTATTTCACCTACAAACTCGTGACCGACGACCATGCCCGGCTCGATTCCGGGGAATTCCCCACCAACCACATGCAGATCGGTGCCGCAGATCCCTGCCAGCGACACCTTCACGATGGCGTCCGTTGACTCGATCAGCGAAGGAATCGGCACCTCGGCCAGGGCGACCTCACCCGGCCTCGTGTAGATCACTGCTCGCATGGCCTGGCGATCGGGCTCGGCTGGATTTCCGTGGGCTCGGCTATCGAACCGTGCCCAGTTCGTCGATGCGTGCCGCGATACGCGCGGCAGCGTCGTGCAGCGCGACCTGCTCGTCACTGCGCAGTGGAAGGTTGACGATCTCCTTCACGCCGTGCCGGCCAAGACGGACTGGCAGCCCGACGCGGGCATCCCGGAGTCCATAGGCCGCCCGAGTTCGAACACACACCGGCAGCACCTCCCCTCTGTCGGCGACCATCGCACGGACCATCGTCACTACCGATTCGGCCGGAGAAAAGTACGCGCTGCCCTTCTGAAGCAACTTCACGACCTCACCACCCGACTCGCGGGTTCGCTCGACGATGCCCTGCAGCGTTTCCCTGTCCAGCACCGACTCGATCGGCTTGTCGCCGACGAAGGCCTGACTCAACGGGATCACCATCTCTGGGCCGTGGCTGCCAAGCGCGAGGGCACGAACCTCCCGCGGCTTCGCCCGGCCCGTCAGTCCCACCAGAGAACAGAACCGTGCGGAGTCGAGAACGCCAGCCATGCCGATGACTCGCTCGTCCGAAAATCCCGTGTACCTTGCGGCAAGGTGCGTCATCTCCTCGAGCGGATTGGTCACGACTACCACCGTTGCTTCCGGCGCGTGAATTCGGATCGCCCTGCATGTCGTTTCGAGGATCGCCGCGTTCACAACGGTAAGATCGGTTCGGTTCATCCCAGGCTGGCGGGGCCTTCCGGCCGTGATCACGATGTACTCGGCCCCACCAAGGGCTGCCGGATCGTCACTGCCCTCGATCGTCGTGGAGAAACCGTACAGGCCTGCGCCATGCCACATGTCCAGTGCCAGCCCCGCGGCCAAGCCCGGCACCACGTCAATCAGCGCCACGCTGGCGAAAAGGTCGCTCTCAGCCAACCGCATCGCGGTCATTGCGCCGACGTGACCGGCCCCGATCACTGCCGCCTTAGGCCGGTGACCCGCCGCTTCCCTGTTTGCTGCCGCACCCGGTTCCGTGGCGTGGCGTCGATACAGCGCGCCCGAGGGCGGCAGAACGAAGCGTAACCCGCCGCTCACAGCAGACGCATCGCGGGCCTGCACCGGCGCCACCCGCACCTCGGCAGTGGGAACGCTCCGCGCCACGGCCAGCGACGTGGCCGCGGAGCCGGCACCTGGGGGTGCCGAATCAGAATAGACAAGCTCGACCCCGAGTTCCTTCGCGCGATCCCTCGCCAGGGGTGTCAATCGGTCCCCTTTGCCAAGCACGAGGCGCGGGCCAGCACCCTCTACGTCGCTTGCCGTGAACATCTTCATTCGCGACCCGCCATCTCGTCCAGCACCTTCGTGCAGGCGCCGGCCGCCGCCTGCACATCACTTTCCGTACCGGAGATGAAGAGGCGCCCGAAGCGGCCCAGCGCTCGAACCTCGACGATGCTGATCTCCGCCGCCTTCTCGGCCTCGTTCGCGGCCAAGGTCACGTAGGCGGCTGGCGAGACCTCGAGGACGTACAGGCTACGTCCCGCGATCAGCAAGTTACCCTTGCGCCACTTGTTGATCAGCTGTGCCTGATAGGGATTGACGTTGGTGACGAACATCGCCGAGGCAACCTTCGGCTTGACCCGGTCGGTTTCCTTGAGCTGCAAGTGCTCGAGGACCGCCTGGCCTGCGGCGAACACTTCCGCCTGCGACCGCGAATGGATCTCAAGCAGCCCAAATTCACGTTCGACCACCTGAAGCGCCGGCCTTACGTCGGCGGCCTTCAGCGCGATGTCGGCACAACGGAAGATCTCGTTGCCTGGCGCCACCTCGATGTACAGCTCGGACATGCCGGCGACCGGCACGTCCCCCTGGCATGTTGCAGCCACATGCGCCGCCGCCTGTGGCTGCATGCGGTCGATGAAGGCGTAGGTTCGAAGTTGGAGGGTCATTCAGCTCACCGCTATTCCAAAGGGCGTGATCAGATCAGCGTGCAGATAGCTCTTAACCTGCCAGCCGAGGTAACGCTCGATGACGGCGTCGGCCCCCGGAATCTGCAACGCGCCGCCCGCGAGGTGGACCATTCCTGGGCAGACGTTGGCGCATTGAAGCCCTATCGAGGCGGCGACCCGCTCGATGCCGGGGCGCAGCACCGACAACAGTTCGGCGCCCTGCTCGCGCTTGCGAACCTCAGCCTCTTCAACCGGAATCCGCAGCGCGCCGGCGAGGATCAGGTCGAGATGGTGACCACCCCCCGCGCGGTCGCTGAGCGAACGCAGCTCG
Organism: Burkholderiales bacterium; assembly: GCA_021414305.1. Lineage (GTDB taxonomy): Bacteria > Pseudomonadota > Gammaproteobacteria > Burkholderiales > Burkholderiaceae_C > Schlegelella_A. The sequence goes on from JAIOOS010000011.1 coordinate 97,144, forward strand.
CCGTTTGTGAATACACCCACACCGGTCGAGCCACCGCCGACGTCAATGACCGCGCCATCTCGCACCGCCAGGAGCGCATTGGCTGCGCTGACTTCGTCCACAAGCTTGCGGCAGTCGATGCCTGCCTGTTGGAGTACGTGCGCGCAGGCTCGACAGTCGCTCAGCGGGACTGCAGGCGGGTGAGCCGTCGCCGCTTCACCGATAGTGTGTCGGAGCGCCGATTCGGCGGTGCGTTTGAGCTGCGCTACCGCCCGCACCGCCCCTTGAAAGTCCACGACGACGCCGTCACGGACGACGCTCGCGCGTATGAAGTTCCAGTACACCGGCGTGCCCAGGTCGTCAACTGCAGTCAACACGATCGTCGCGGTCCCAAGGTCGATTCCGAACCTCAATCCGTCCTCTCGATACTCGGCGGCCTGACGCAGGCGGCTCGCCGCAAGCACGAGGAACGCCTCGATCTGCGGGATTGCATCGGTCTCGGCGGCAGGCTGACCGAGTAGTGCGGACCTGGACACTACAAACCCATCGTCGGTGAGTACAGGTCGCGCCAGGGACGATTCTCGTGGGCGACACGTTTGATATTGATCAGGTGCAACGGCGTCACGTTGTCCGAGACGATCGAGCCGCTCCACGTACCGGTGCCGAGCATGAAGGACGGGTCGGTCCCAGCGCTGAAGCCCATACCGCCAAGCAGGCTCGGTGTGTTCACGACGATTCGCGAAGCTGGAAGACTCGACATGCGTGCGATCATCGATTCATCCCGACCATGCAAGCCCAGCGTATGACCCTCGCCGCCGAACGCGAGAATCTGGCGGCAACGCGCGATGCCGGCATCCAGATCGGCGGTCCGGTAGAAAGACAGGACAGGTCCCAACACCTCCGCCGACAGCGGCGCCTGCGAACCGACCTCCGAGAGCAACGCACCGAGCACCTTCGTGCCCGCTGGCACTGGAGCACCAATCCGCCGCGCCAACTCCACAGCCGTCTTGCCGACCGCCTCGGGATTGAGCGCACCACTTCGGCCGGTGAACAGGAGCTCGACCAGGCGAGCCTGCTGCTCGGGCGAGAGGAATGACGTGCCGTTCATCTCGAACGCCAGCAGCGCGGCGTCGGCGATAGGCTCATCGAGCACGACCGACTGCTCCGCCACGCAGGCGGTTCCGTTGTCGAACGATTTCGAGGTGACCACCATAAGGGCAGCTTCGCTCACGTCGGCAACAGATCGGTGGATGTACACCGGCACATTGCCTGCGCCGACGGCCAAGGTCGGCTTGCCGGACGAATAGGCGGCGCGCACCATCGCAGGCCCGCCAGTCGCCATGACGAGCGCGACGTCGCGATGCGACATGAGTTCGGCCGTTGCGGCGAGTTGGCCACCGGACAGGCAGTCCAGTAGCCCCTTGGGTGCGCCGGCACGTTCCGCGGCGGCAGCCATCACCTCCACTGTTCGCGCACAGCATCGGACGGCCCTCGGATGCGGGGCGCAGACGATGGCGTTGCCCGACTTCACTGCGGCGAGACACTTGAATATCGTCGTGGAAGTCGGGTTGGTCACCGGGATGATGGCGGCGATTACACCCATCGGCGCGCCAATCGCGGTCACGCGGTTCGGCTCGTCCACCCAAAGGACGCCGAGAGTCCGCATTTGCAACATCGCATGCGCACAGAACTTGGCGTTGAAGAGGTTCTTCAGGATCTTGTCTTCGTACACGCCGTACCCGGTCTCCTCGACGGCAAGTCGAGCAAGTTCCTTCGCTGAGTCCTCGGCGGCCTCAGCCATTGCACGCACAATGATGTCGGCCTGTTCCTGCGTCACACCCTGGAAAGCCTCGAAAGCCCGACGCGCGGATGTTGCCTTGGAGCGAGCCTCAGCGATCGCGGCGAGCTCGGGGTCGAGAAGGACAGGGCTATCCATATGTTCGTGTGTCATTGAAACAGTGCGCACCGTACAAATGTCGGGCGACTCAAGGCGGGGGGCGAGGGCCTCGGGGATCCCACCCTGACGCTCATGAACGCACCGACCGACTGTGGCGCTTCATGCCAAGCCATGAGACTCGTCCCCATGCCACAGACGCTCGAACCGACTGGCGGGCACTCGCCACCAACGCGTGTCAGCGCGGCTTCGGCAGAATCGCCTCGACGTCCTCATGCGGCCGCGGAATGACGTGCACCGAAACGACTTCACCGATCTTGCCGGCAGCAGCCGCACCGGCATCGGTGGCGGCCTTGACCGCGCCCACATCGCCTCGAACCATCACCGTGACGAGTCCTCCACCGATCTGCTCGCGGCCGACGAGCCGGACGTTGGCCGCCTTGACCATCGCGTCGGCCGCTTCGATAGCGCCAACCAGTCCCTTGGTCTCAATCAGACCGAGCGCGCCACGCGGCCCATCGCCGACCGATGAGGTCGAATTGGGAGCTGTTGCCATTTCAGTGTCTCCTTGCACGAGGGTTGGAATTGGGTGCGGTCAGCGCTGACCGCGGGATCGACTAGCGCTTGACGAATGTTGCATCGCCATCAACCTGCACCGAGTCGACGATGCCGACGATGGCCGCATCGGTCGGTGCAGACTGGCCGTCGAGATCGACGCGAGCGGCACTGCCGAAGGTAACGAGAACGACCTCGCCAATGCCTGCGCCGGCTAGGTCGATCGCCACGTAGAGCGCTTGCGTTGGCCCTCCGCCCTCGTCGATGGCCATCGGATTGGCCGCTGGCACGGGCTCGAGCAAGAGCAGCTTGTGGGCGCAGAGGCCGGGAGCCTTGATCGAGGCGACGACGTTGCCGCGCACCCGGGCCAATTGCATGGTTGTCACTCGCTCTGGACGGTCGGAATGCTCACACGGTAGACGTGGCCACTTGCAAAGTCATTGGCCATGATGGCCAAGACTTGACCCACGAACTTATCCATTCCTGCCATAGCGCGTGAAGACATCCGTCACTAGAGTCGACCTTCCGTGGCGACGATCGTCCACCGTACAGAACCGGAGACCAGCGATGATTCGAGACGAGGATGCCGGATTCCATGAGACCGAAGCGAACGAGCCCACCTGGGCTGAGACGAACTATTTCGGCTTCTTCAACGCCGATGAGCACCTGAACGTGGGGGTCTACGCCCTCTTCCGAACCAACCTCGGCACGGTGACGTCGTCGATCTGCATGAACTCCCGACGGTCGGTGACACATTGGGAGGCCGACTTTTGCGACATGCGTTCTGCGATTCCCATCCCGCAGCCGCGCAACCTGCTCGACTACAAGCTGTCCAACGGCCTGCACGTGCGTTGCCTCGTGCCGAACCGCGTCTGGGACATCCACTACGACGACGGGAGAGATACCCGGATAGAAGTGCGCTACGAGGCCCTGATGCCCGCGTTCGACATCCACGACCCCGACATGGATCCGATGTGCGCGTCCAAGTCGAGCGAGGGCAAGTTTGCATGGGGTACGGCCTACAACGGCCATTTCGACCAGACTGGCGTTTTCACCGGCAGCGTGTCGATACGGGGTCGACAGGTACCGATCGACTGCGTGTCCACCATGGACCATAGCTGGGGCCCGCGCCCTGAGCACGGTGCGCCAACGATGAGCTGGCTGCACGCACACTTTTCGAAGGACCTGGCAGTTCACGCGATCTTCGGATTCGACCCGGCGCGCGACAATGGCCGTGACCTTTGGCTGGCACATGGATACGTGCTGGAACACGGCAAAGTGTTCGGCCTGAAAGCAGGGTCAGGCCAAACGGCGCGACGCCAAGAGCGCTACCCCGAGACCATCTCGCTCCAGCTGACCGACAGCGCTGATCGCTCGTGGGCCTTGAAGGGTCAAGCCTTGACGACGATGCCGTGGGTCTACGTTCCCAACAACGTCGGCTTCAATTCTCTCTGCGAATGGACTTGCGGCGGTGCGACAGGGCACGGCGAGGTGATGGACTTCTACGAGCTACCCGTGCTCAACGCACTGAACAGCGCCACATCCACCCTTCGCCCGTCGCGCCCTCTCTGAAAGTCGACTCTTCAACATGCCGCGCGCCATTCTGTTCGACTTGGACGGAACTCTTGTCGACACCCGGGCGGCATCGTGGGAGTTGTTTTCAGAGACGAACCTTGCATTTGCGCTTGGCATTGACTCACGCGAAGCATTCTTCCGCGCCTTCGAAGGAAACTTCTTCGAGTCGCTGGCACGTCTTTGCCCCGAACCGCAGCGCGCCGAAGCCGCGAAGCAGCACTTCATGGAGCTATTGCGTACCCGCTACCAGCCGGCGCTGATACCCGGCATGACCGACGTCGTGCGCGCCCTGGCGCCTCACTGCACGTTGGCGGTCATTTCCAGCAATGGCATCGAGGCGATCCGGCGAATTCTCGTCGGCGCGGACATTGCCACCTGCTTCTCGCACGTCTTCTCTGGAGACGTCGAACCAAAGAAGTCAGTCTCGATCCGCCGCTTTCTCGGTGACCAGCGCTATGCCGCCCAGCGACGCTGCTCCCCTGAGTATCATGACGACGGCGGCGCCGCGGAGTCGCTCAGCTCCGCCGATGTCGTCCTCGTCACCGATACCGTGGGTGACGTCAAAGAGGCCAAAGAAGTCGGTACCCGGGCAGTCGGCGTGGCCTGGGGCATGCACACCGAAAGGCAGCTGTTGTCTGCAGGCGCGGAGAAGGTCGCGCTGTGGCCACAGGAACTGGTGGCCTGGCTGCGCCCGGGCGATCGCGATAGTCTGACCTGTGCATGCACCGTCCAGGAATCCGGTTCCCGCGTCTCTCGTGCGGCGACCGAACTCAGTGCGAGACAGCCTGTTCAGGGCAGTTCTGACAACGCCCCGGCGGTGGCCGCCGGGCGCATTCGCCGCGAACAGTCGTTGACCTTTCGCACGACACAGGGGCACGCGATCACTGGCTTGCCCAATGCGACTCAGGCCTCGACATGGCTGACCTCTCCCGATGCGGAGCTGTTGCAGGCAGTTCGGCGAATCGTAGGAAGCGGGTCATGAAATCCTGCGATCTCGCACGCGATGTGGCTTGAAGACGATTGAGTACCCAATCGCCGTGCCCCTGAACCCGAGCTCGGCGCCCGTCACTATGTGCACGGTATACGGACAGTTTGCGACAAGGAGAGCTGACCATGAGTGATGTGCACGGAAGCGCTTTGGGCTTCGTGGAGACCCTCGGGATGACGGCCGCGACCCTCGCCGCGGACACCATGGTGAAGTCCGCCAACGTGTCCGTCGTGACGGCGCAACGACCCGGTGGTGGAATCATTACGATCATCGTGCGCGGGGACGTGGGCGCGGTGAAAGCGGCAGTGGACGCCGGCGCCGCAGCGGCCCGCACAGTAGGCACGGTACGCTCGGCCCATGTCATTCCACGACCGCACGAGGACGTGGAGGACCTCCTAGAGCGTCCACCGGTACGGTAAACCCCCTCATCGCTGGCGCCGGGCACATGTCATCGGCGCAGGCGCTCAACGACGTCGGGCGAATCAAGCCGCTTGGCCGGAACGAACATCGATTTCCGGGGCAACGGGCCGCTAGCGGCCACTGGTCACGACGTCTCCGTCGCGCCGGCGGACGCGTTCGCAGTGCTTGTTCGGGCCGACTCGACCCGCTACGGCAATCTCGTGCGCGCTCGGGCTGCGCGAATAGGACGTCGCTCGATCTATCGTCGCCTTGCATCTGTCGCGGGTGAGTGCGCATTCGGCGCGCACGAGAGCGCCGGTCGACGAAGCGAACTCGCAATTGATCGCAGCGTGTGCTGCGACGACCAGATGCTCACTCTGCGTGGCCCTAGGATCGACTCTCCGAAGCGGTGTAGACAATGCGGAAGAGGTTCGCCGTACGGCAGATGCTGCGGGGAAGGAAGTGGCCAAGGTCACCGGGCGCTGCGGGAAAGATCGTCGACCATGACAACCAATAGGCGGCATTGCGTAGAATCATTCGCGTTGGTGCTCGTGAGCGCTTTCAGCAATCACAGTTAAACGGGAAGCAGAGGATCGTCGCGTAATCGCCGGTCCCTCCTGCGCTGCCCCCGCAACGGTTAGTAGGACGGCGTCTGCTTCTCGTCGAGAAGCGATGTCAGGCCCAGCACTCGTGCCACTGAGAGCTCGCGCTCTTGGGAAGGCCGCTGAGGTTGTTCCACCAGCCCGTATACCGGCCAACAGGCGGCGCAGCCTCGGCTTGCGCTCATTCGCGTGCAGCCGCGGGGAAGCGGCAGGTACGCCTTTGTCCGAGTTCCATTCATCATGTCGATTCCCCGTAAGTCCCTGGGTAGGCCGCGCGCTGCCCGTACGTTGTGCCTTTCCGCCCTGCTTCCGCTTGGTGCCATGGCTCAGACCCAGCTCGATCCGGTCACGATCACCGGTACCCGCGAACCGCAACCGCTGAGTCGCAGCATCGCCGACGTCGTCGTTATCAACGCGACGACCATTCGCAACACCTCGGCCGATTCGGTCGGAGATCTGCTGCGGCGCGAAGCGGGCGTGCAGATCGTCCGCAACGGCGGCCCGGGTCAGAGCTCCGGCTACTTTCTCCGCGGTGCGAGCTCGAGCGGAACGGTTGTTCTCATTGACGGCGTTCGGGTCGGGTCGGCCACCCTGGGGCAGGCGGAGTTCGAGTCGCTGAGTCTGTCCCAGATCGATCACATCGAGGTTCTGCGCGGGCCTGCGTCCAGCCTGTACGGCGCCGATGCGGTCGGCGGTGTGATCCAGATCTTCACCAAGCGCGGCGACGGGCCGTTGAGCCTTACTGGCCACGGTCCGTACGGAAGCTACAACTCCTATCTGGGCACGCTGGGCATCAGCGGCGGACAGAGCGGATTCGACTACGCCGTTTCCGGCGGCCGTGAAGGCTCGGACGGGAAGTCTGCGCTTCGACCGAACGACCAGTTCGGCAACTACAACCCCGACGACGACGGCTACAAGCGCACGTTCGGCAACCTCAAGCTCGGCTACACACCGGCAGCGGGCCACCGGATCGGCCTCAACGTGGTGGCGAGCAAGCTCAACGCACAATATGACAGCTCCGAGTTCGTTCCGCCGGACTTCGCCCAGGATGCGTCGCCTGACTTTCGCAACCACCTGAAGACTTCGGTCGTTTCGCTCGACTACCGCGGCAAGATGTCGGACCTGTGGACAACGACCCTGCAGGCTTCCAAGGGCATCGATGACCTTGAAAGCGGCGGTACGGTGACGGATCGCTTCAAGACCGAGCGGCAGCAGGCCACCTGGCAGAACGCGTTGAGCTTCGGTCCCGATCATCAGGTCGTGCTTGCCTACGAATACCTTCGCGAGAAGGCCGATGTTTCGGTGTTCCCCGAAAAGCAGAGCCGCAACAACAACGCCCTCATTGCCGGCTACAGCGGCGTCTTCGGGCCGGCAGGGCTGCAGGCGAGCCTGCGCCATGACGACAACTCGGTCTACGGAAACAACACGACCGGCAGTGTCGGCGCGAGCTATCAGGTGACGCCGAGCTTCAAGGTGCGCGCGCTCTACGGAACGACCTTCCGGGCACCGACCTTCAACGACCTCTACTACCCGGGCTTCGGCGTCGCGTCGATCAAGCCGGAGAAGGGCAAAGGCATCGAGTTGGGGCTCGCCTGGCAATCCGGAGACACGACCGCGGGCGCGACCGTCTACCGCAACAAGGTCAAGGACCTGATCGGCTATCAGTCCGATTCGACGCAGTGCCCGGTCAACCCGGACGACCCGTTCTACTACGCCTTCGGCTGCGCCGCGAACACCAGCCGCGCCCTCCTGAAAGGCGCGACCTTGACGCTGGGCCAGCACTGGAACGGCTTGTCGCTGCGCGCCATCGTGGACTTTCTTGACGCCACCGACAGCGACACCGGAGTTCGGCTCGCACGCCGCGCCGCGCATCAGGAAACGGTCACCGCCGACTACGGTTTCGGCGCCTGGACGGTCGGCGGCTCGGTCGTCTCCGTGGGCTCGCGGCCCGACGGCGGCGTGGTGCTCGGCGGCTATGGTGTCGTCGACCTGCGCTCGACCTGGCGCTTCGCGCCGCAATGGCGCGTCGAGGCCAATCTTACCAATGCGCTCGACCATCGCGTCGAGCCGGCTCGAGACTACCGGGGCTTGGGTCGGCAGGCCTGGATCGGCATTCGGTACGACGGCAACGGCCGATGAACGGACGCGACACGGTGTTCCGCCGAGAGCTGATTCTCAGGGGTCAGCGCGCGGAAAATCCCGCTGCGCTGAGTCCCGGGCGGTGGCCACGTCAGACTGGCCGGCCGCGTAGTGGGGCGGCCGAACGGGAACGACCTGTTTCGCCGAGGTCGTTTTGAATCCACCAAGCGGTCGGTGCCGCAGAGCCTTTCACGATGCGCGGTGCCAGCGCAGGCTCCGCAAGTCTCGGCGCCGCCCTGTCAACCAAGCAGCCGTTGCCAGATCATTGCCAGATTGGCCATTGCAGTTGCCGGTCGGGAACCAGTCTGCGGCGACCACGCTGGTAGTGGCGCCAGGACCAATCGTCTTCTTGCATCCATGCAATCTGGCAATATTCTGGCAATGGAACACGCAAGAAAAAAGCACCTAGAGCCGCGAGTGCGCTAAGCGCTTGATTCATCTTCTTATTTTGGTGGGCCCTGAGTGACTCGAACACTCGACCTACGGATTAAGAGGCCCGCTGGGCGCGTGGCGAGGCGTTAGGCGTGGGCTGCGATGCGTTAGCTTTGCTCCGCGTATGTCGGCTTGCCCTTTTCGTATCGAAGGCTTCGCGCCGTCGCGCAGCAGATCGCAGTAGTCCGCCCACTCCTGCATCATGTCGCGACGCTGCTGCAAAAACTCGGCTCGGTCATAGGCGCTGCCGAGCGGGCCGCTCTTCATGTGCGCAAGCTGCGCCTCGACGACATCCGGAGCCACATTCAACCTCTCGACTATGAGGGTTCGCGCACTCGACCGGAAGCCGTGCGCGCTGTGCACATCCTTTCCATAGCCGAGCCGGCGCAGAGCTACGTTGATGGTGTTCTCACTCATGCACCGGCCTTGCCCGTGCAGACTGGGAAATACGTACTTGCCATGCCCTGTGAGCGGCCAAATCTCTCTCAACAGCTCCACTGCCTGGCGCGAGAGCGGGACCACGTGGGGGCGACCGTTCTCCTTCCCGTATCGACTCCGCTTCATCTCTGCCGCAGCGATCGTCCAAGCTGCTGTTCCTTCAAGCTGGAGATGAGCCCACTGCATGGCGCGCAAGTTGCCAGGCCGCTGAAATGTCAGCGCCGAGAGTTGTAGTCCAATGCGCGTTACCAAGCTGCCTTGGTAGTCCGAAATTGCGCGTAACAGGAAGCCGAACTCCTGCGGTTCCACAATTGCAGCCATGTGTTTCACCAACACTGGTCTCAAGGCGCCTCGAAGGTCGGAGGCGGGATTTCGTTCGCAGCGTCCGGTCGCCACGCCGTAACGAAAAACCTGTCCGCACGATTGGCAGATGCTGTGCACGGTCTCGCGTACGCCCCGGGCTTCTACCCGCCGCAAGGTCTGAAGCAACATCGGCGCTGTCACTTCAGCCAACGGCTTGGAGCCGATCCATGGAAAGACGTCCTTTTGCAGACGTTCGAGCCATCTTGTCGCGTGCGGCACGCTCCACTCCGCGCGCTTGATGTCGAGAAACTCGAGCGCGACCGCCTCGAAGCTGTCGGCAGTAACGACACTGACGGCCTTGGCCTCCTTCCGGGCAGCGCTCGGATCAACTCCCTGTGCCAGCAGCTTGCGAGCGGCGAGATGCTTTTCGCGAGCCTCTTTAAGGCTGACATTCGGCCAGACGCCAAAGGAAAGAAGCTTCTCGGATCCCGCAAAGTCGTAGGCGTACCGCCAGTACTTGGCGCCGTTTTCCTTCAACAGCAAAAACAGGCCATGCCCATCCGAACGCTTCTTGGGTCCGTTGCCCAACGTCGCTTTCCTGATCGCGACTGCGGTGAGCTTGTTGGTTGCCATTGGGGGGTAACTTTGCCATAACTCAGCTCGGAGGGAGCCGAGTTACCCGGAATGTACCCCCTAATTTCGCTGGATGTCAAAAAACGGTCGCGGACTTAGCCGGACGAAAATTCGGCTTTCACGGGGCGTAGAGGGGTAAGAACCGGACCTTCGCGGACGTCTTTGGACGATGTCCTGGAGCGGGTGAGGGGAATCGAACCCCTGTATGAAGCTTGGGAAGCTGCCGTTCTGCCATTGAACTACACCCGCGCGCAGCGAGTTTACGAGATCCCTAGAGCTGCGACTCGATCGGCAGCAGGCCGAGGAACCACACGCCGAGTTTGCGCATCGCGCCGACCCCGGGCTCCTCGTCGTGCTTCACGACCCCCGTGGCCGTGTTCTCGATCCAGACGAGATGCGGCGCCGGCCCGGCCGACTTCTCCACCCGCCAGGCCACCTGGTCGAGCGCCGCAAGAAGGCCGTCGGCGAGCGCGCGCGCCATCGGCTCGCTCTCGCAGACGACGCCGATCTCGGTATTGAGCTGCGACGAGCGCGGGTCGAGGTTCAACGAGCCGATGAACACGGCCCGCCGGTCGAACACGAAGGTCTTGGCATGCAGGGAGGCGCTCGAGCTGCCCGTCTGCCGGTTCTTGCCCCGGGCGCGCTCGTACTCGATGGCGCCCGGCTTGAATTCGTACAGCCGGACGCCCCCGTCGAGCAGCGCCTCCCGGTAGCGCTTGTAGCCGGCATGCACCGCGCCAACGTCGGTCGCGGCGAGCGAGTTGGTCAGCACGGTGACCCGAACGCCCCGGGCGACGAGGCCGCGCAGCCAGGCGACGCCGGCATCGCCGGGAACGAAGTACGGCGAGACGATCAGCAGCTCGCTCTGCATCTGCCGGGCGATGACGCCGAGCTGCGGCAGCAGATGCCCATCGAGATCGTCCGGCGCGCGGCTCACCTTCTGCGGGTCGTCGACGACCAGGAGGGTCCGGCCCCAGAACAGGCCGTCGTTTCGCGCGGCCAGACGCTCGGCCATCGTCGACCGGGCGCCGCTGACGTAGGGGCTCTCGCGCTGCGCCTCGACGAACGCGGCCAGCTCGGCGCGCAGCGCGTCCAGTCCCGCCGCCTTGCCCGAGCGCCCGGCCAGCGCCGCGATCGGAATCGACATCGGCGCGTTCCAGTAGGCGTCGAAGGCCTTCGACACCTCGGCCACGGCCGGGCCCATGGTTTCCACGTCGAGATCGCTGAACACCACGCCGCCGTGCGCATCGAAGTACTCGTCGCCGATGTTGCGCCCGCCCAGGACCGCGCGCTGGTTGTCGGCGACGAACGACTTGTTGTGCATGCGCCGGTTGACGCGCGAGAAGTCGGCCAGCATGCCCAGGCCGCGGAAGGCGCGCGAGGCGACCGGGTTGAACAGCCGGACCTCGATGTTCGGATGCGCGTCGAGGCTCAGCACGACCTCGTCGTTCGCCTTGGTGCCGACGTCGTCGATCAGGATGCGCACGCGCACGCCGCGGTCGGCGGCGCGCAGCAGCGCGTTGGCGAACAGCCGCCCGGTCAGGTCGTCGTGCCAGATGTAGTACTGCACGTCGAGCGAGCGCTCCGCGCGCTCGGCCAGGACCATGCGCACGAGCAGCGCGTCGACGCCGTTGGGCAGCGGCCGGAATCCGCTCTGCCCGGGGTGCGCCTTCAGCAGCTCGGCGGCCGATCGGCCCAGCGTGGTCGACGCGGTGTCCTCGAGCGCGCGCGACTCGGTGCGCTCGTATCCGGCGGGCAGGCTGGCGCAGCCGCCCATCAACAGCAGCACGACGATGGCGATCTGGCGCCGCAGGGTCAGGCGTTTCCGGCACTGCATCTTCGTTTCTCCGCGTTCGAGCCAGCCCTACCATTGGACTCCAGACCGGCCCCGACCCCACCATGACGGCACCGCCCGCCGAAGACCCCGTTTCCCCTGCCCGCCGCCCGATCCGCAGCTACGTCGTCCGGCCGGGCCGGATGGGCCCCGGCCAGGCCCGCGCCCTCGCCGAGCTGGGGCCGCGCTTCGTGCTGCCGTTCAGCGCAGCGCCGGTCGACTTCGGCCTCGCCTTCGGCCGGCGCGCGCCGCTGGTGCTCGAGATCGGCTTCGGCATGGGCGACGCCACGGCGACCATCGCGGCGGCGCGGCCCGAGACCGATTTCCTCGGCATCGAGGTCCACCCGCCCGGCGTCGGCGCGCTGCTCAAGCGCATCGGCGAGCTCGGCCTCACGAACCTGCGCATCGTCCAGCACGACGCGGTCGAGGTGCTCGAGCACATGGTCGCGCCCGGGTCGCTGGCCGGCGTGCACGTCTTCTTTCCCGACCCGTGGCACAAGCTGCGCCATCACAAGCGGCGGCTGGTCCAGCCCGACTTCGTGCGCCTGCTCGCCAGCCGGCTCGCCCCGGGTGCGACGCTGCACTGCGCCACCGACTGGGAGCACTACGCGCTGCAGATGCTGGAGGTGCTTTCGGCCGAGGCCGGCCTGCGCAACACGAGCAGCGGCTTCGCCGAGCGGCCGGCGCTGCGGCCGCTGACCAAGTTCGAGAACCGCGGCCTCGGCCTCGGCCACGGCGTCTGGGACCTGGTGTTCGAGAAGCGCTGAGGGCCGCAGGCGCGTCAGGCGTGCCAGTCGACCCAGCCGAACCAGGCCGTCGCCAGGACGACGATGCCGAAGGCGATGCGGTACCAGGCGAAGACGACGAAGGTGTGGGTCGCGATGTAGCGCAGCAGCCAGCGCACGCACACCCACGCGGCGAGGAAGGAGAAGACCAGGCCGACGGCGAACAGCGGCAGGTCGGCCATCGAGAGCAGCGCCCTCTCCTTCCACAGGCTGTACGCGCCAGCGCCGATCAGGGTCGGAATGGCGAGGAAGAAGCTGAACTCGGTCGCGGCCTGGCGGCTCAGGCCGAACAGCATGCCGCCGATGATGGTCGAGCCCGAGCGGCTGGTGCCGGGAATCAGCGCCAGGCACTGCGCCAGGCCGACCGCGAGCGCGTCGACCGGCCGCATCGCGTCGACCGTCTCGATGCGCGGCTTCATCGTCCGGCGCTCGGCCCAGAGGATGATGAAGCCGCCGACGATGAACGCCGTCGCCACCACGACCGGCGTGAACAGGTGCGCCTTCACCGCCTTGCCGAACAGCAGGCCGAGCACCACCGCCGGCACGAAGGCGATGGCGATGTTGATCGCGAAGCGGCGCGCCCGCAGGTCGCTGCCGAGTCCGGCCAGGGTCTCGGCGAGGCGCTGCTTGTAGATGATCATCACCGCGAAGATCGCGCCGGTCTGGATCGCGATCTCGAACACCTTGCTCTTCTCGTCGGTGAAGCCGAGCAGCGAGCCGGCGAGGATCAGGTGGCCGGTGCTGGAGATGGGCAGGAACTCGGTCAGTCCCTCGACGATGCCCATCAGGGCGGCCCTGACGAGCAGCATCAGATCCAACGGTTTCTCCTCGCGGCAAAGGCCGGCATGTTAGCCGTGCGCGATGTACCGGAAGTGAACGCCGGGCTCAGCGAACCAGCGGCTGCAGCGCGATCTCGATGCCGCTCGAGGTGACGCGCAGGTCGCCCGGCCGCAGGCCCCGGCCCTCGAGCGCGGCCACGTCCTTCGGCCGCAGCGTGTACAGCACCTGGTCCTCGAGCAGACCGCGGGCGAGCGGCTTGCCCAGCCGGTCGAGCTGGCGCTGCCAGCTCGAGGGCAGGCCGTCGATGACGAAGCGCTCCACCCGCACGTCGACCAGGCGGATCGTGTTGTCACTCGGCTCGAAGCGCAGCCCCTCGCTCACCAGCAACGAGCCGGCCAGGCGAGCGGCGATCGCACTGCCGCCGCTGGCGCGCAGCGCCACCTCGACGCTGATGCGGTTGCTGTCGGGCTGCAGGCCGACGCGCGGCGAGTCGAGGGTGAGATCGATCGCGTCGAGCACCCGCTTGTCGACCGGAAAGCGGCGCGCGACCATCTCCTGCAGCCGATCCTGCGACAGCTCGATCGTCCGCGGGCCGAAGCTGCCCACGCACCCCGTGAGCGCAACCGCGGCGCCGCCTATCAGGGCGAGAAACGCGGACCTGCGGGCCCGGTCGGGTCCACCTGGAGCCTGGCTCATGCGTCGGGCACCGTGTCGAGATCGTCCAGCCACACGGTGGCTTCCGAATCGCTCGGCGCGCGCCAGTCGCCGCGCGGCGAGAGCGACCCGCCCGAGCCGACCTTGGGCGCGTTGGGCACGCACGTGCGCTTGAACTGGCTGGTCTTGAAGAAGCGGTAGAGGAAGTTGCGCAGGTGCTTCTTGATCTCGGCGAGCGAGTAGGTGTCCTGCCAGGCGGTCCAGGCGAGGAAGGCGACCTTGCTCGGCGCGTAGCCGAAGCGCAGCACCTGGTGCAGGTGGAAGTCCTGCAGCTCGTACGGGCCGACCGCGTCTTCGGAGCTCTGCGCCGGCTTCTCGCTCGCATCGCCGGGCACCAGCTCCGGGCTGACCTCGGTGGCGGCGATCTCCTCGAGCACCCGGCTCGCCTCGGCCGGGAGCGAACCGTTGCCCGCGACCCAGCGCACCAGGTGCTTCACCAGCGTCTTCGGCACGCTGGCGTTGACGTTGTAGTGCGACATGTGGTCGCCGACGCCGTAGGTGCTCCAGCCGAGCGCGAGCTCGCTCAGGTCGCCGGTGCCGACGACGATGCCGCCGTGCAGGTTCGCGAGGCGGAACAGGTGGCTGGTGCGCTCGCCGGCCTGCACGTTCTCGAAGGTGATGTCGTACTCGGCCTTGCCTTCGGCGTAGGGATGGCCGATGTCGGCGAGCATCTGCCGGCAGCTCGGCCGGATGTCGATCTCGCCAGCGCTGCAGCCCACCGCCGCCATCAGCCGCCGCGCCTGGTCGAGGGTGCGGGTGCTGGTGGCGAAGCCAGGCATCGTCCAGGCGAGCACGTTCGCCCGCGGCAGGCCGAGCAGGTCCATCGCCCGCGCGCAGACGAGCAGCGCGTGGGTGGAGTCGAGCCCGCCGGAGACGCCGATCACGACCTTGTCGATGCCGCTCGCCGAGAGCCGCTGCACCAGCGCCTGCACCTGGATGCTGTAGACCTCGGCGCAGCGCTCGTCGCGCTTGGCCGGATCGCTCGGCACGTAGGGAAAGCGCTCGACCTTGCGGCGCAGGGCCAGGGTGTCCGCCTCCGGCACGGGCAGCTCGAAGCCGACCGTGCGAAAGCCTTCGAGCTCGGCCTTGAAGCGGCCGACCGACTGGCCGAAGGTGTTCTGCCGCATGCGCTCTCGCGAGACCCGCTCCAGATCGACGTCGGCGGCGATGAAGTGGGCGCCGTTGACGAAGCGTTCCGACTCGGCGAGCAGCTCGCCGGCCTCGTAGATCAGCGCCTGGCCGTCCCACGCCATGTCGGTGGTCGACTCGCCGACGCCGGCCGAGGTGTAGAGACACGCCGCCTGGCAGCGCGCCGACTGCTGGCCGACGAGCTGGTGCCGGTAGTCGGCCTTGCCGATCGTGATGTTCGAAGCCGAGAGGTTGACCAGCACGGTGGCGCCTGCCATCGCCGCCAGCGTCGAGGGCGGGATCGGCACCCAGAGGTCTTCGCAGATCTCGACGTGCAGGCGCAGCAGCGGCTGGTTGCTCGCCTCGAAGATCAGCGCGTTGCCGAAGGGCACGGTCTCGCCGCCTATCGTCACTTCGCGCGACAGCGCGTTGTCGGCGGCGGTGAACTGGCGCGCCTCGTAGAACTCGCCGTAGTTCGGCAGGTAGCTCTTGGGGGCGACGCCGAGGACCCGGCCGCCGGAAACGACCGCCGCGCAGTTGAAGAGCAGGTGGTCGACGCGCAGCGGCACCCCGACGATGGCCGTCACCGGAATCCGCGCCGTCGCCTCGGCCACCTGGGCCAGCGCCGCCTCACAGGCGTCGAGCAGCGCCCGCTGGTGGAACAGGTCGTCCGAGGTGTAGGCTGCCAGGCCCAGTTCCGGCAGGGCGACGACCGAGGCGCCCTCGGCGGCAACGCGCTCGAGCATGGCGATCGTCTCGGCGGCATTGAAGGCAGGGTCGGCGACGCGGATGCGCGGCACCGCGACGGCGACCCGGACGAAATCGTGACGGTAGGGATGGTGGAACGGCAGCGTCTGCTTCACCGTGCGAGCGCCTCCTTGGCTGGCGAGCATCATGGCATGCGCTCGGCCGGGGCGCCCGGGCGATCGGATACATTACTGACCGCCCAGTCAGTACCCTACCCCATGACCCTGCGAGCCCCTCTGCCGGCGGCCGTTCCCACCGCCCTTCGCCAGCGCCGCAAGGAGGCGCGGCCCCAGGAGCTGCTCGATGCCGCCCTCGACCTGTTCGTCGAGAAGGGCTTCGCCGCGACCCGTTCCGAGGAAGTCGCCACCCGCGCCGGCGTCTCCAAGGGCACCCTGTACCTCTACTACCCGAGCAAGGAAGACCTGCTCAAGGAAGTGATCCGCCACAACGTGGTGAACCAGATCGCCGAGGGCATGGAGATCGTTCGCGCCTTCGAAGGCAGCGCTTCCGAGCTGCTCGCCTACGTGTTGCGCCTGTGGTGGGAACGGGTCGGCGAGACCCGCGCCTCGGGGATCCTGAAGCTGATGATGTCCGAGGTGCGCAACTTCCCCGAGATCGCCCAGTTCTGGATCGACGAGGTGATCTCGCCGGCGCACCGGATGATCGCCGGGATCGTGGAGCGCGGCATCGACGGCGGCGAGTTCCGGCCGGTCAACGTCGAGAACGCCGTTCACGCCCTGATCGCGCCGCTGCTGTTCCTGGTGATGAACAAGCATTCGCTCGGCGCCTGCGTCGCCAGCGCGAGGCTCGATCCCAAGGCGGTGATCGACGCCCAGGTCGACCTGGTGCTGCATGGCCTGCAGACGGCGGCCGCCAAGCCGGAGGCCTTGCCCGCCCGGCCGGCGCGCAAGGCCGCGGGGAGCCGGCGATGAAGCGCTGGCAGCGCTGGACGATTCCGGTCGTCGTCGTCGCCGTGCTCGGCGGCTTCGTCGCCCGGGCGCTCATCGCCAAGAAGAACGAGCAGGCGGCGCAGACGGCGCCGGCCAAGCCGGCAGGCGGTCTCGACCTCGCGCCCGGCGACCTGGTCGTGGCCAGAAGCGTCGACCTGCCGCGCACCCTCGAGATCTCGGGCGGGCTGAAGGCGGTCAACAGCGCCGTCATCCGCGCCCGGGTCGCCGCCGAGGTGAAGTCGCTGACCGTGCGCGAGGGCGACAAGGTCCAGGCCGGCCAGGTGCTCGGCCAGCTCGACACGACCGAGCTCGAGCTGAAGCTGAAGCAGGCCGAGCAGACCGCCTCATCGACCAAGTCGCAGCTCGACATCGCCACCCGGGCGCTGGAGAACAACCGCGCCCTGGTGGCGCAGGGCTTCATCTCCGCCACCGGCCTCGAGACCTCGATCTCGAACGAGGCTGGCGCGCGCGCCAGCTACGACGCCGCGCTATCGGCCGTCGCCCTGGCGAGGAAGAGCCGCAACGACGCGACCCTGGTCGCGCCGATCTCCGGGCTGGTGGCGCAGCGGATGGCGCAGGCCGGCGAGCGGGTGGCGATCGACACCAAGCTGGTCGAGATCGTCGACCTCGCGCAGATCGAGGTCGAAGCCGCCCTGGCGCCCGACGACGTGGCGGCGCTGACCATCGGCCGCAGCGCGACGCTGCAGGTCGACGGCATCGCCGCGCCGGTGACGGCCCGGGTCGCGCGCATCAACCCGAGCGCCCAGGCCGGCACCCGGGCGATCATGGTCTACCTCGCGGTCGAGCCCCAGCCGGCGCTCCGCCAGGGCCTGTTCGCCCGCGGGACGATCGAGCTCGACCGCAAGCGGGCCCTCGCCCTGCCGCTTTCGACGGTGCGCACTGACCAGGCGCGGCCGTACGTGATGCTGGTCAAGGACGGTCGCGCCGCGGCCACGCCGGTCCTGCTCGGCGCGCGCGGCACGATCGGCGGCGAGCCCTGGGTCGAGATCACGAGCGGCCTCGGCGAAGGCGCGCAGGTGCTCGGCGCCAGCACCGGCGTCGTCCGCGACGGCACGCCGGTGCGCCTCTCGGCGCAGCCCGCCGCCGTGCCCGCCTCGGCGATCGTTCCGGCGGGCGCCGTCGCCGTGGGCGCGTCGGCGCCGCGCTGAGGCCACTCGCTCATGTGGTTCACCCGCGTCTCGATCGGCAATCCGGTGCTGGCGACGATGGTGATGCTCGCCTTCGTCGTCCTCGGCCTGTTCAGCTACCAGCGGCTCTCGGTCGACCAGTTCCCGAACATCGACTTCCCGACCGTCGTCATCGTCATGGACTATCCCGGCGCCTCGCCGGAGATCGTCGAATCGGAAGTGACGAAGAAGGTCGAGGAGGCGGTCAACACCGTCGCCGGCATCAACTCGCTCTACTCGCGCTCTTACGAGGGCACCTCGGTCGTGATCGTCGAGTTCAACCTCGACGTCGACGGCCGCAAGGCCGCCGACGACGTGCGCGAGAAGGTCTCGCTGATCCGGCCGCTGCTGCGCGACGAGGTCAAGGAGCCGCGGATCTCGCGCTTCGATCCGCAGAGCGTGCCGATCTTCAACGTCGCCGTGCTCTCGGAAGACGGCCAGCGCGGCGCCCAGGAGCTGACGACCTGGGCCACGCAGGTGCTGCAGAAGAAGCTCGAGAACGTGCGCGGCGTCGGCTCGGTGCAGGTGGTCGGCGGCCTGGCCCGGCAGATCAACATCTACCTCAAGCCGGCGGCGATGGAAGCGCTCGGCATCGGCACCGACCAGGTGGTGGCGGCGGTGCGCAGCGAGAACCAGGAGCTGCCGCTCGGCTCGATCCGCTCGAAGGAGCTGGAGCGGGTGGTGCAGATCAATGCGCGCCTGAAGCGGCCCGAGGACTTTCGCGACATCGTCGTCGCCCGGAAGAGCTTCGGCGGCGGCGCCGCCGGCGCGGCCACCACCGGCGTCGTTGCCGGCGGCTCGGGCTCGGTCGGCGCGCCGGTCAAGCTCTGGCAGGTGGCCGACATCGTCGACGGGCCGCAGGAAGTGCAGAGCCTGGCGCTCTACAACGGCCAGCGCACGGTGCTGCTGTCGGTGCAGAAGTCGCAGGGCGAGAACACGATCGAGGTCGTCGACGGCCTGTTCAAGGCGCTGGCCGACGCCAAGGCGGTGACGCCGGCGGGCGTGAAGGTCGAGGTCAACCGCGACAACTCGCGCTCGATCCGGGTCTCGGTCGCCAACGTCAAGCGAACGCTGTTCGAGGGCGCCGCGCTGACGATCCTGATCGTCTTCCTGTTCCTCAATTCCTGGCGCTCGACCGTCATCACCGGGCTGACGCTGCCGATCGCGCTGATCGGCACGTTCCTGTTCATGTACATCTTCGGCTTCACGATCAACACCATCACGATGATGGCGCTCTCGCTCTGCGTGGGCCTCCTGATCGACGATGCGATCGTGGTGCGGGAGAACATCGTCCGCCACGTGCAGATGGGCAAGAGCGCCTACGACGCGGCGCTCGCCGGCACCAACGAGATCGGCCTGGCGGTGCTGGCGACCACGCTCTCGATCGTCGCCGTGTTCCTGCCGATCGGCTTCATGGGCGGCATCGTCGGCAAGTTCTTCCACGAGTTCGGCCTGACGATCACCGCCGCGGTGCTGATCTCGATGTTCGTCAGCTTCACCCTCGACCCGATGCTCTCGAGCATCTGGCACGACCCGCAGGCCGAGCATCGCCACGGCATGGCGACGGAGCAGCCGAAGACGCTCTACGACCGGACCATCGGCCGCGTCACCGGCCTGTTCGACCGGCTCACGCTCAGGCTCTCGGCCGCCTACCAGTCGATCCTGGCGTGGTCGCTGAAGCACCGGCTCGCCACGCTGGGCATCGCCCTGGCGACCTTCCTGGCGAGCTTCTTCGTCATTCCGATCCTCGGCGCCGAGTTCGTGCCCAAGGCGGATTTCTCCGAGACCCAGGTCAACTACTACACGCCGGTCGGCTCCTCGCTCGAGGTGACCGAGATGCGCGCCCGCCAGGTCGACGCCGTGCTGCGCGAGATGCCCGAGGTGCGCTACACGGTGACCACGATCAACAGCGGCCAGGCCGCGGGCAAGATCTACGCCGCGACCTATGTGCGCCTGGTCGACCGCAAGGACCGCAAGCGCGGCCTCGCGGAGATGGCGGTGCCGCTGCGCGAGCAGCTGCAGCGGATCCCGGGGATCACGGTCACGAACATCGGCCAGACCGACCTCGGCGGCGGCAAGAGCCTGCAGTTCTCGATCCAGGGCACCGACCTCGGCGAGCTCGAGCGGCTGTCGAAGACGATCACCGAGAAGCTGGCGAAGATTCCCGGCCTGGTCGACCTCGACACCACGCTCAAGCCCGACAAGCCGACGGTCGCGATCGAGGTCCGGCGCGACGCCGCGTCGGATGCCGGCCTCAACGTCAACATGCTCGCCAACACGCTGCGCACGCTCGTCGCCGGCACGACGGTCGGCAACTGGCGCGCGCCCGACGGCGAGAACTACGACGTCAACGTGCAGCTTGCGCCGGAGAGCCGCTACGCCATCGGCGACCTGCAGCGCATGCCGATCAACGTCGCCCCCGGCTCCGACGGCTCGCCGCGGGTGGTGCGGCTCTCGCAGGTGGCCGACGTGCTGCCCTCGACCGGCCCGAACCAGATCAACCGGCGCGACCTCAACCGCGAGATCAACGTCGACGCCAACGCCTTCGGCCGCAGCTCGGGCGACGTCTCGGCCGACATCAGGAAGGTGCTCGACGAGATCAGCTGGCCACCCGGCTACCGCTACTCGTTCGGCGGCTCGACCAAGAACATGACCGAGTCGTTCAACTATGCGCTCGGCGCCCTCGGCCTGGCCGTCGTCTTCATCTACATGATCCTGGCGAGCCAGTTCCGCAGCTTCATCCAGCCGCTGGCGCTGATGAGCTCGCTGCCGCTGACGCTGATCGGCGTGGTGCTCGCCCTGCTGATGTTCCGCTCCACGCTCAACATGTTCTCGATCATCGGTATCGTCATGCTGATGGGGCTGGTGACGAAGAACGCGATCCTGCTGATCGATTTCGCGATCCGGGCGCAGCGCGGAGAAGTGGGCGGCGAAGGCGGCGGGCGCGACCCGCGCGGCGAGGGCATGGACCGCGAATCGGCCCTGCTCTACGCCGCCGAGGTGCGCTTGCGCCCGATCCTGATGACGACGCTGGCGATGGTCTTCGGCATGGTGCCGCTCGCCTTCGCCCTCTCCGAAGGCTCGGAGCAGCGCGCGCCGATGGGCCAGGCGGTGATCGGCGGCGTGATCACCTCGTCTCTGCTCACCCTGGTGGTCGTTCCGGTCGTCTACTGCTACCTCGACGACTTCTCCCGCTGGGTGAAGCGCCGCGTCTTCGGTCGTCCCGCGCCCGTTCTTTCGACCCTGCCCGCCACGAGCCCGCCATGAACATCGAACAAGCCCGCTTCAACATGATCGAGCAGCAGATCCGCACCTGGGAGGTGCTGGACGACACCGTCCTGTCGCTGCTCTCGGTGGTCAAGCGCGAGGACTTCGTGCCGGCGGCGTACCGCTCGATGGCCTTCGTCGACACCGAGGTGCCGCTGCCGCACGGCCAGTCGATGTTCCCGCCGCGGGTCGAGGCGCGGCTGCTGCAGGAGCTGGCGGTGCAGCGGCACGAGCGCGTGCTCGAGGTCGGCGCCGGCTCGGGCTACATGGCGGCGCTGCTCGCGCACAAGGCACAGCACGTGACCACGCTCGAGATCGATCCCGAGCTCGCCGCCTTCGCCAGCGACAACCTGAAGCGCGCCTGGGTCGTGAACGCGACCGTGCTCAACGCCGACGCGTCGCAGGCGCCGCCGGTCGACGGGCCGTTCGACGTGATCGTGCTCTCGGGCTCGGTCGCCGAGGTGCCGCGCGCCCTGCTCGGCCAGCTCAAGCCGGGCGGAAGGCTGGTCGCGATCGTCGGCCAGCTGCCGGTGATGCGGGCCGAGCTGATCACGCGGGCGCCGGCGGCGACCGGCGCGCCGGCGGCCGCCGCCTACTCCACCGTCGTCCTGTTCGACGCCGTCGCGCCGCGCCTGATCGGCTTCGGCGAGCCGAGCAAGTTCACGTTCTAGCGTGCCGCAGGCCGCGATGCAGCCGCCCTTCGCCCTGCGGCCGACACCGACCCGGGCGCAGTCTGTCGCCTCGCAGCGTCGGCGCGGCGCCCGCAACGCGCAGGTCGTCGCATTTCGCGGGCGCTTTGCCCCCGAGTCGGCCTATAACCTCGCGGGCGACGCCGGGCGGGCTCCGGCCGCCGCGCTTCGCCGCTGAAAGAACCATCCAGGGAACCCCCATGCCGACCCCGCGCCTTCGATCCCCGGCTCTCGCCGCCGCCCTTGCTCTCGCGCTCGTGGCGTTCCTGCCGGCGCCCGCCGCCGCGCAGTCGCTGATCCAGCTCTACGACGCCGCGCATGCCTACGACGCCACCTATCTCGCGGCGCGCTCGCAGTACGAGTCGGCGCCGTTCCGGGTCGACCAGACCCGCGCGCTGCTGCGGCCGAACCTCGCCCTCGGCGCCAACGCCGGGCGGGTCGAGGCCTTCCTCGACAACAGCCCGAATCCGACCAACAGCTCCTACGGCGTCACGGTGACGGGCCGGCAGCCGATCTTCAACAGGCAGAGCAGCACGACGATCGCCCAGTCGGAGCGCTCGCTGGTCTCGTCGCTGGCCGATCTCGACGCCGCCGAGCAGGACCTGATGCTGCGCGTCAGCCAGGCCTACTTCGACGTCCTCGGCGCCCAGGACACGCTGACGACCACGCGCGCCAGCAAGGCCGCGATCTCCGAGCAGCTCGCCTCGGCCAAGCGCAACTTCGAGGTCGGCACCGCCACCATCACCGACACGCGCGAGGCGCAGGCGCGCTTCGACCTGGCGACGGCGCAGGAGATCGCCGCCGAGAACGACCTGGTCACCAAGCGGATCGCGCTCGACCAGCTCGTCGGCCAGACCAACGTGGTCCCGCGGCAGCTCGCCGTGCCGGTGGTGCTGCCGGTACCGACGGCGAGCGTCGACGCCTATGTCTCGCGCGCGGCAGAGGAGCATCCTGCGGTGCGACGCGCGCTCGTCGCCTTCGAGGTGGCGCAGCTCGAGACCGAGAAGGCGCGTGCGCAGCGCCTGCCGACAGTCGACGCGGTGGCATCGGTGGGCAACGGCCGCGGCCTCTACCAGCCGGGCGCTTTCGGCCAGAACACCAGCATCGGCCTGCAGCTCAACATGCCGCTCTACAGCGGCGGTGCGATCCAGAACCGGATCAAGGAAACGCTGGCGCTCGAGGAGCGCGCCCGCAACGACCTCGACGCGGCCCGCCGCGGCGTCACCCAGACGACCCGCCAGGCCTACTACACGCTGCTCTCGGGCGCGGCCCAGGTGAAGGCGCTGGAGGCGGCGGAAGCGTCGAGCCAGCTCGCCCTGGAGGCGACGCAGGTGGGCTACCGCGTCGGCATCCGCGTCAACGTCGACGTCCTCAATGCGCAGAGCCAGCTCTATCAGACCCGGCGCGACCTGGCGCGGGCGCGCTACGACGTGCTGCTGGCCACGCTGAGGTTGCGGCAGGCGTCGGGCCAGCTGACCCCGAGCGACGTCCTCGCGATCGACCGGTTGCTCGCGCCTTAGGCGCCAGCAACCGGTCCCGGACAGGGCTGCTCCCTCCCCGCTTCGCTCCCCTCCCTCCGAGAGGGAGGGGCGGGCTCCGGCGGAGCCCCTTCGCTTCTTCGCACACTTCTTGACGAAGCGAACACCTGCGCTTGACGATGCGGTTCGACAATGGCGGCTCGCTTCGAGGAGTCGCCATGGCCGTGTCACCTCCGCTGCAGGCGGCGATCGCCGCGCATCGCTTCGGACTGGGCGAGCCGGACCTCTCGGTCGTCGGCGCCGACGCCGAAGGCTGGCTGGCGGCGCAGATCGGCCCGGCCGACCCGGCGCGCGGCGCCGGCCTGCTCGACACGCCGGCGGCGCTGCGGCTGGTCGCCGCGGAGCGCGAGAAGCGCGCGCTGGCGAGAAATCCTCCGCCGGGCATGACCGCCGAGCAGGTGCTCGCCGGCCACTACCGAGACACCCTGATCGCCGACGCGCGCTCGCGCCTCGCCACCGCGGCGGCGACGCAGCGACCGTTCGCCGAGCGGCTGCAGTGGTTCTGGACCAATCACTTCACCGTCTCGGTCCTCAAGGGCTCGACCCGCGGCCTGGTCGGCGCCTTCGAGCGCGAAGCGATCCGGCCGAACATCGCCGGCCGTTTCGAGACCCTTCTGGTCGCCGCCACCACCCACCCGGCGATGCTGCGCTACCTCGACAACTGGCTCTCGGCCGGCCCGCACTCGCGGGTCGTCGCCATCGAGGCGCGGCGCGCCGCACGGCTGGCCGAGGGCGCACGCGTCTCCGGCATCAACGAGAACCTGGCGCGCGAGGTGCTGGAGCTGCACACGCTCGGCGCCGAGGGCGCGCGCAACGGCGCCTACGCCCAGGCCGACGTGACCGCCTTCGCCGCGGTGCTGACCGGCTGGCGAGTCGGCCGCGACCCGGCCGCCGACGGCAGCCGGTTCGACGCCAACTGGCACGAGCCGGGCCCGAAGACCGTGCTCGGCAAGAGCTATGCCGAAGGTCCCGACGCCTTGCGCGAGCTGCTGCACGACCTCGCCGCGCACCCGGCGACGGCACGCTTCGTCGCCACCAAGCTGGCGCGCCATTTCATCGCCGACGAGCCGCCGCCGGCGCTGGTCGACCGGCTGGCTGCGGTCTACCTGAAGACCGACGGCCAGCTCGCCGAGCTCTACCGCGAGCTGATCCACCATGAGTCGGCGTGGAGCACGGCGCCGGCGAAGCTGAAGACACCCGAGGAGTTCGTCGTCTCGACCGCGCGCCTGCTCGGCGCCGGCGAGCGCATGTTCGAGCGGCCCGAGGTCGTCAACGCCGGCGCCGCCGTGCTCTCCCTCGGCCAGCGGGTGATGGCGGCGCCCTCGCCGGCGGGCTGGAGCGATCGCGGCGAAGACTGGCTGGGGCCCGACGCGGTCTGGAAGCGGGTCGAATGGGCGACCCGCATCGCCGACCGCGCCGGCCGCAGCGTCGACGCCCGTCGCCTCGCCGCCCAGAGCCTCGGCCCGCGGCTCGGCGCCGAGACCGCGCGGCAGATCGAACGCGCCGCCGACGGCTCGCAGGCGCTCGCCCTGCTGCTGCTCGCGCCCGAATTCCAGCGTCGCTGAGCGGCCCGGAGAAACGCCATGAACCCGAACGATCGCTCGCCCGCCAACCCTTCCCTGCGAAGCCCCGGTCGCCGGCGCCTCTTCACCGCCGCCGCCGCGGTGACCGGCAGCCTCGCCGCCTGGCCGACGCTCACCCTCGCCGGCGCCGCCGGGCCGGGCGCCAACCGCCTGGTGCTGGTGATCCTGCGCGGCGGCCTCGACGGGCTCGGCGCCGCGCCGGCGCTCGGCGACCCCGACTTCGCCGCGGCGCGCGGCCCGCTCGGCCAGTTCGCGGCGCCGCCCCTGCGCGTCGACGCGACCGTCTCGCTGCATCCCAACCTGGTCGAGCTGCACGCCATGGTCGGCCGTGGCGAAGCGACGATCGTCCACGCGGTCGGCCTGCCCTACCGCGACCGCTCGCATTTCGACGCGCAGCAGGTGCTGGAGAGCGGCGGCACCCGCCCCTACGAGCTCTCCACGGGCTGGCTCGGTCGGGCGCTCGCCGCCGGCGGCAGCAAGGGGCTGGCCCTGAACACCACCGTGCCGCTGGTGCTGCGCGGCCGGGCCGACGTCGACACCTGGGCGCCTTCGGTGCTGCCCGAC
This sequence comes from Burkholderiales bacterium, assembly GCA_021414305.1. Lineage (GTDB taxonomy): Bacteria > Pseudomonadota > Gammaproteobacteria > Burkholderiales > Burkholderiaceae_C > Schlegelella_A. The sequence continues at coordinate 122,847 of JAIOOS010000011.1, forward strand.
CCCTCGGCCGACCTGGTGGCGCGGCTCGAGCGCATGTACGCCGGCGATCCGGCCCTGGCGACCGCGCTCGAGCGGGCGCGCCAGCTCCGCGCCGACACGCCCTCGACGATGCAGGAGGCCGCGCCCGTGGCGATGGCGGCGAACGGGCCGCGGCCGGGCGCCTTCGTCGTGCTGGCCCGGCGCGCCGCCGAGTTCCTCGCCGCGGCGAACGGGCCGCAGGCGGCGGTGCTCGAGATCGGCGGCTGGGACACGCATGCCAACCAGGCCAATCCGAACGGGCCGCTCGCCAACGGCCTGCGCCAGCTCGATCTCGGCCTGGCCGAGCTGCGCAGCGGCCTCGCCGCGGGCGACGCCTGGAGCCGGACGGCGGTCGTCGTCGTCAGCGAGTTCGGCCGCGAGGTCGCGGTCAACGGCACGCTCGGCACCGACCACGGCACCGGCGGGGTCGCCTTCGTCCTCGGCGGCGCGATCAACGGCGGCCGCACCGTCGCCAATTGGCCCGGCCTGGCGAAGGGCCAGCGCTACGAAGGCCGCGACCTGCGCATCACCACCGACGTGCGCGCGGTGCTCAAGGGCGTGCTCGCCGACCACCTGAAGATCGCCACCCGCACCCTCGACGCCGAGGTCTTTCCCGACAGCGCCAAGGTCAGGCCGCTCTCGCTGCTGCGCGGCTGAGCCGGTCAGGCGCCGGGCAGCCGGCGCACGATCCCTTCGGCCGTGTGCGCGGCCGCGCCGCGGTGCGCCGCCGCGAACGCCAGGCCCGCTTCGGAGCGACGGCGTCGCTCCCCGCCCTGGCCGACGGCGAGCGCGCGGGCGACCCCTTCTTCCATCGACGCGACCCGGACCGCGGCGCCGGCGGCGAGCGCGAGCTCGGCGGCGTCGGCGAAGTTGAAGGTGTGCGGCCCCATCACGATCGGGCAACCGCAGGCCGCCGCCTCGATCAGGTTCTGGCCGCCGAGCGGCGCGAAGCTGCCGCCGAGCAGGGCGACATCGGCCAGCGCATACCAGGCGGGCATCTCCTGCATCGAGTCGCCGAGCCAGGCGTCGAGCGAGGCCGCGCCTGGGGGCGGCGCGTCGCTCCAGGCGCTGCGCCGCGACAGGCTGAAGCCGGCCTCGGCGATCAGGCCGGAGACCGCGTCGAAGCGCTGCGGATGGCGGGGCACGACGACGAGCAAGGGTCTCGGCGCCGCCAGCGCGCGCCAGGCGGCGAGCAGGCTCGCTTCCTCGCCTTCGCGCGTGACCGCGGCGAGCACGACCGGGCGTGGGCCTGTGGTCACCTTCCAGCGCCGGCCGAGCTCGATCAGCCGCGCCTCCGGCGCGAGGTCGAACTTCAGGTTGCCGGCGACGGTCACCTCGCCCGCGCCGGCCTCGCGCAGGCGCAGCGCGTCGGCCTCGGTCTGCGCGAACACGGCGGTCAGGCTGGCGAACGCCGGGCGCAGCAGCGCATCGACCCGCCGGCCGCGGCGCCGGCTGCGCTCGCTCAGGCGGGCGTTGGCCAGCATCACCGGCACGCCACGCGCTCTCGCCTCGGCGAGCAGGTTGGGCCAGATCTCGGTCTCCATCAGCACCCCGGCCGCGGGCGCGAAGTGATCGAGGAAGCGGCGCACCGCGCCCGGCGTGTCCCACGGTAGCCAGGCCTGCAGGTCGCCGGCTCGAAGCAGGCCCTGGCCGGCGGCGCGGCCGGTGGCGGTGCCATGCGTCAGCAGCAGGCGCAGCTCGGGCCGGGTCTGGCGCAGCGCGGCGATCAGCGGCGCCGCCGCGCGCGTCTCGCCGAGCGAGACCGCGTGGATCCAGAGCGCGCCCGCCGTGGCGGCGTCGCGGTAGCGGCCGATGCGCTCGCCGATGGCGGTCGAATAGAGCGGCTCGCTCCGGCCGCGCCAGCGCACGCGCAGCAGGTAGAGCGGCAGGCCGATGCGCAGCAGCATCGAGTACGCCGCACGGGCGGCGCGCCGGCCGAACGCGCTCATCGCTCGCCCTGCCCGCCGTCGCGGCGGGGCGCCGCTCCTTGCACCTGCTGCCACGCGGCCCACACCGCGTCGACGTCCGGCGTCGGCTGCGCCTCGATCGAGACCTGGTGGCGGTGCCCGTGGCGCACCTGCGGGCCGGTGCGCCAGGCGGTCGGGTGGTTGTAGATCTGCACGTGCGGCAGGTCGAGGGCGACGGCGATGTGGCTCGGCCCGCTGTCGACGCCGATCGCGCCGCCGGTCGCGGCCATGCGGTCGATCAGCGCGCCGAGATCCATCGCCGGCCAGACCTCGCAGGCGTCGCCGAGCGCCGCGGCGATGCGCAAGGCGCGCGCGTGCTCCTCGGCGTCGGCGCGCGGCAAGGCGATCGTGCCGCCGGCGGCGACCAGCCGGCGGCCGAGCTCGATCCAGCTCGCCTCGGGCCAGAGCTTGTCGGCGCGCGAGGTGCCGTGGATGAAGACGATCCGGCTCCGCTCGGGCGTCGCCGCTTTCGCCGCGGCGAGGCCGAACAGCGGCGCGCCGCTGACCGTGGTGCCGATCGCGCGCGCGACCAGCTCGCGCGAGCGGTCGAGGGCGTGGCTGTGCGGCTCGACCCGGATCGCATGCGTCACCAGCCAGCGCGCGGGCCACTCGTGGCTCGCGCCCTCGGTGCGGTTGGCGAGGCCGTAGCCCGGTCCGCGCGCGAGCACGCTGACCAGCGCCGACTTGGTGAGGCCCTGCAGGTCGATCACCGCGTCGTAGCGTTCCTGCCGGAGGCGGCGCACGAACGCCCCCATCTCGCCGCGCGTGGCCGCGCCGAGCCAGCCGCTCTTGCTCCAGCGCCGCAGCGGCAGCTCGATCACCCCGGCGAGCCCGGCGACGCGGCCGAGCAGCGAGGCGAAGCCCGGCTCGACCACCCAGTCGATCGTCGCCCCGGGATGCGCCGCATGGATGTCGGCGACCACGGGCAGCGCGTGCACGACGTCGCCGAGCGAGGAGAGCTTGACGATCAGGATGCGCACGGCCGTCGCGTCGCCGTGCCTGGCACGCCGGCTCAGTGCGCCGCGGCGGCGACCTGCGCGTCCGGCTTGACCGCGCGCAGCGCCGCCATGCAGTCCGCCTGGATCCGCGCCAGCGCCCCGGCGGTCGCGCCTTCGAAGCGCAGCACCAGCACCGGCGTCGTGTTCGAGGCGCGGATCAGGCCGAAGCCGTCGTCGTACTCGACCCGCACGCCGTCGATCGTGACGATCTCGCGCGCGCCCGGGAACCTGGCCTCGGCCTGCAGCCGGGCGACGACCTGCGCCGGCTCGCCTTCAGCGCAGCCGACGTTGAGCTCGGGCGTGCTGAAGCCCTCGGGCAGGGCGTTGAGGATCGCGCTCGGGTCGCGCGCCCGGCTCAGGATCTCGAGCAGCCGCGCCGCCGTGTAGGTGGCGTCGTCGAAGCCGTACCAGCGCTCGCCGAAGAAGACGTGGCCGCTCATCTCGCCGGCGAGCGGCGCGCCGAGCTCCTTCATCTTCGCCTTGACCAGCGAATGCCCGGTCTTCCACATCACCGGCTCGCCGCCGGCGGCGCGGATCAGCGGCGCCAGGTGCTGCGAGCACTTGACGTCGAACAGGATCGGCGCGCCCGGATTGCGCCGCAGCACGTCGCGCGCGAACAGCATCAGCTGGCGGTCGGGGTAGATGATCCTGCCGTCCTTGGTGACGACGCCGAGCCGGTCGCCGTCGCCGTCGAAGGCGAGGCCGAGCTCGGCGTCGCCGGCGGCGACGGCGGCGATCAGGTCGGCGAGGTTCTCCGGCTTGCTCGGGTCGGGGTGGTGATGCGGGAAGTCGCCGTCGACTTCCGAATACAGCTCCTCGACGCTGCAGCCGAGCGCGCGCAGCACGCCGGGCGCGGAGGCGCCGGCGATGCCGCTGCCGCAGTCGACGGCGATCCGCATCGGCCGCGCCAGCCTGCAGTCGCCGGCGATCCGCGCCGAGTACTCCGCCAGGATGTCCATCGCCGCCTTGCGGCCCCGGCCGGCGGTGTAGTCCTCGGCCTCCATCCGCCGGCGCAGGCGCTGGATGTCCTCGCCGTAGATGGCGCGGCCGGCGAGCACCATCTTGAAGCCGTTGTAGTCCTTGGGGTTGTGGCTTCCCGTGACCTGGACGCCGCTGCTGCAGCCATGCGCGCCGCGCGTGGCCGCCACGTAGTAGAGCATCGGCGTGGTCACGGCGCCGAGGTCGACGACGTCGAGCCCGGTGGCGACGAGGCCGCGGATCAGCGCCGCTGCGAGACCGGGGCCCGAATGGCGGCCGTCGCGGCCGACTGCGACCGCGCGCTCGCCTGCCGCGAGGGCCTCGCTGCCGAAGGCGCGGCCGAGGTGCTCGGCGAAGCGCTCGTCGATCGTCTTGTCGACGATGCCGCGGATGTCGTAGGCCTTGAAGACCGAAGCGTGAACCTGCATCGAGAAGGGGAGCTGGAGGGCCGGCGCATTGTAGGTAGCGACCCGGAAGGGCCCGGTCGGGCACGGCGGCGATTCGTCGCACCCGCTGTCGATCCGTCGCCGCGGCGGCGCCGAGCGGGTCTCGCGTTCGTACACTCGTTCGATGACGATGGCCGAAACCCTGAGGCGCTCGTGGCGCGGCTGGCTGACCAGCGACGAGCGCCAGTCCGGTCCGTGGTGGGCCAGCCTGGTCTGGACGCTGCTCTTCGCCACCGTCTGCGCCCTCGGCTTCACGATGCTCGGCATCGGCCTCAACGCCGGCCACACCGGCATCCAGCCGGCGATCTGGTGGACCTGGCTCCAGGCCAACATGGTGATCAGCGTGACGATCGCCGTCACGATCCGGGGCCTGTTCTGGATCTCGGCCCGCGCCATCGGCTTCGAGCGCCTGCGCGGCTGGAGCCGCGGACGGCGCTCGATCTACTACTCCGCGGTGCCGCTGGTCGGCGTGGCGATCGGCTGGCCGTTCGGCATGCTGTGGGCGTTCGGCATCGACGTCCGCCGCTTCTCGCTCGACAAGCCGGGGGTCCTCGTCGCCGCCATCGCGATGGCGCTGCTGATCACCCTGATCTTCCAGCAGTTCTTCGCCATGAAGGTGCGCCAGATCCAGGCCGAGAACCAGGCCACCGAAGCGCAGCTCAGGCTGCTGCAGGCGCAGATCGAGCCTCACTTCCTGTTCAACACGCTGGCCAACGTCGTTTCGCTGATGGAGGCCGACCCGCCGCGCGCGCGGGTGATGCTCGAGTCGTTCGTCGACTACCTGCGCGCCTCGCTGACCGGCCTGGGCCAGGCGACGCACACCCTCGGCGACGAGATCGACCTGGTCGACGCCTACCTGCGCATCATCAAGATCCGCATGGAGGACCGCCTGCAGTACGCGATCGACGTGCCCGCCGAGTTGCGCGCGCGGGCGCTGCCGGCGCTCAGCCTGCAGCCGCTGGTCGAGAACGCGATCGTCCACGGCATCGAGCCGCTAGTTCGCGGCGGCACCATCCGGATCGCGGCACGGCTGGAACGCGACGCGCTGGTGCTCACGGTCGAGGACGACGGCGCCGGGATCGCCACCGCCGCTTCGCCGCCGCGCGCCGGCGTCGCCGCGGGCGGCAGCGGCACCGCGCTGGCGAACATTCGCGAGCGGCTGCGCCAGTCGTACGGCAGCGCCGCCGGCCTGAGCCTGGACAGCGTCGTGCCGCAAGGCGTGCGCGCGTCGCTGTCGCTGCCCGCCCGGACCTGACACTGCCGGCCCCGAAGCCATGCCCACCGCCCTGATCGCCGACGACGAGCCGCACCTCGCGACCTATCTGCATGGCCTGCTGGCGAAGGCCTGGCCGGAGCTGCAGGTGCTCGCGGTGGCGAAGAACGGCCTCGAGTCGGCCGAACGGATCGCCGCGCTGCAGCCCGACTTCGCCTTCCTCGACATCAAGATGCCGGGCCTGAGCGGCCTGGAGGTGGCGCAGGGCATCGAAGGCGCCACGCGGGTCGTCTTCGTCACTGCGTTCGACGAGTTCGCGGTGGCCGCGTTCGAGCAGCAGGCCCTCGACTATGTGCTCAAGCCCGTCAAGGTCGAGCGCCTGGCGCGCACGATCGAGCGGCTGAAGGCGGCGGCCGCGGCGCCGCCGCTCGCCGACGACGCGCGTCTCGCGACCGCGCTGCAGCGCCTGCTGGCGGCGCCGGCGGCGGCGACGACCCCGCTGCTCCGCCACGTGCGCGCCAGCCAGGGCGACCTGGTGCACCAGATCGACGTCGCCGACGTGCTGTTCTTCCATGCCGACGACAAGTACACCTGCGTGCGCACCGCGGCGGGCGAGCACCTGATCCGCACCACGATCACCGAGCTGGCGGGGCAGCTCGACCCGGCGCGCTTCCAGCAGATCCACCGCTCGACCATCGTCAACCTCGATCATCTCGCCGGAACCCGGCGCGACGAATGGAGCCGGCTGTTCGTCCGCGTTCGCGGCCAGGGTGAGGAATTGCCGGTTAGCCGCGCCTACGTGCATCTGTTCAAGGCGATGTAGCGGCCGGCGCACGGGCGAGTTGGGTACCATGCCGGTCGTCCCCAAGCCGGCGGCACGCAGTTCCGCGGCGCCATGGCGGGGACCGCTGCATGAACCCCGAGGAAGACGACCGCACCATCATTCGCCCGCGCGGCGGGCCGCGCACAGGGCAGATTCCCGCGTCGTCGCCGGCCGCCGATCCCGGCACGGCCTACCCGCCGACGCAGGCGCAGCCGCCGACGATGCCGCCCACCTCGGCGGCGACCTCGATGCCCACCACCGCGGCGCCCTCGGTCACGACCGGCGGCCCGAACCACGCGCTGACGCTCGAGGCGGGCACGCGGCTCGGCGAGTTCGAGGTGACCAAGACGATCGGCGAAGGCGGCTTCGGCATCGTCTACCTCGCCTGGGACCACTCGCTCGAGCGCAAGGTCGCGCTCAAAGAGTACATGCCGACCTCGCTGGCGTACCGCGCCGGCCCGACCGACATCAAGCCGCGCTCCGAGCGGCACCAGGAAACCTTCGAGGCCGGCCTGAAGAGCTTCATCAACGAAGCCAAGCTGCTCGCCCAGTTCGACCATCCGTCGCTGCTCAAGGTCCATCGCTTCTGGCAGGCCAACGGCACCGCCTACATGGTGATGCCCTTCCTCGAAGGCAAGACGGTGCGCGACACGGTTCGCGGGCTGCCGAGCCCGCCCGACGAGGCGTGGATCCTCGGCCTGCTCGCGCCGCTGTTCGACGCGCTGGTGATGCTGCACACCGCGCAGATCTACCACCGCGACATCGCTCCCGACAACGTGCTGCTGATGGCCGACACCGGCCGGCCGCTGCTGCTCGACTTCGGCGCGGCCCGACGCGTCATCGGCGACATGACGCAGGCTCTCACCGCGATCCTCAAGCCCGGCTACGCGCCGGTCGAGCAGTACGCCGACATGCCGGGCCTGAAACAGGGGCCGTGGACCGACGTCTATGCGCTGGCCGCGGTGGTGCACTGGATGATCATGGGCAAGACGCCGCCGCCCTCGGTCGGCCGGCTGTTCGACGACCCGTACGTGCCGCTGGCGCAAAGCGCCGCCGGCCGCTACAGCGACGCGTTCCTGCGCGCCATCGACCACGGCCTGGCGGTGATGCCGGAGAAGCGCACGACCTCGATCGAGGCGATGCGGGTCGAGCTGTTCGGCGGCACGCTGCCGACGAGCGCGCCGGCACCGGTCCCTGGCGCCGGCGCGGGCCTGCAGGACGTGCCGCGCTCGCAGCCGCACACCCGCACCGAAACCCAGCGGCTCGAGCGCACGCAGCAGATCCCGCTGCCGACCCAGCGCCAGGAACGCGCGGAGGCGACGGCGGCGCCGCAGCCCGGCGGCGGCAGCAAGCTGCCGCTCGTTGCTGGCGGCCTCGGCCTGGTCGTCGTCGCCGCGCTCGCGGCGTTCGCGCTCTGGCCCAAGGCGACGCCGCCCGGCCCGACCGCGACCAGCGTGCCCGCGGTCGTCACGCCTTCGACCGTCGTCGCGCCTGCGGCTTCGGCGATCACGGCGAGCATGCCGGCGCCGACGTCGGTCGTCGCGACGCCCGCGCGCATCGACACGCCGGCAGTGCAGGCGCCCGCCTCTGCGGCGCCGCCCAGCGCGACCGTGGCGCCCGCCACGTTGCCGTCGCGCGACACGCCGCCGGCTCCCGACGCAACGCGACCGAGCGCCGATCCGGACACGAAACCGGTCGCACGCAAGCCGCCGCCGACGCGCACCGAGACCCCGCCGCAAACGCGCGAACGTCCGGCCGCTCCAGTGGAAGCGCGACCGGTCGAGCCCAAGGTCAGCGACAACGCGGCCGAGTGCGCGCGCATCTTCCAGCTCATCTCTCTCGGCCAAGCCGACCAGTCGGTGATGGACAGATTCCGCACGCTTCGTTGCAGATGACCCCAGGCTGGCCCGTTCAGGGGTTGACGCCACCCGCCGGCTGACCGACCATCGCTCGCGCTCGCCGCTCCCCGTGCTGTACGTCGCATCGCGTTACACGCACCCCGATCGGTCGATCGCAAGCAAACAAGAAAGCCCCAGCGCCCCCGCCCGGCCTGGCAGGACGATCATTCTCGAGGAGAGTTGAAGGATGTTCCGGGCTGGATCCCTGACCGGCGAGCGCGCTCTGGCGCTCGCGACGTGCTTCGTTTCGCTGACCGCGCTCACCTCCTGCGGCGGCGGCTCGACCGGCAACAGCCGCGACAGCGGCGTCAACAAGACCTACCTCAGCGTCGAAGCGTCCGACGCCGACGGCGACACCCTGCAGTACCAGTGGCGGGTCACCGGCGGCAGCATCGACAACCGCAACGCCAGCTCCACCGTCTGGACGATGCCCGCGAGTCGCGGCATCCACTTCGCCTACGTGACCGTGAGCGACGGCCGGGGCGGCTGGGTCGAACAGCAGTACGCGGTCAACGGCGACCGGCTCGACCTCGTCGCCGCGCCGCCCGCGCCGATCGACCGCGTCGCTCCCGCGGTGACCGACGTCGACGGCGCCACCGTCCGCCTGCGCTTCATCTCCGCCGATGACACCCGCTTCCAGCCCGCCTCTGCCGGCGCGCCGGAAGCACGGACGGTCTATTTGCCCGACGTGCAGGTGCAGCTCTTCGACCAGGGCAGCGGCAGCCTCGTCTTCGGCGGCACCACCGACCTGAGCGGCGAGCTCGACCTGCCCAAGCTGGTCGCCGGCGCGACCTACGACGTGCGCTGCACGGCGCAGAACGGCGCGCCCCTGCAGGACTGCGGCAGCTTCATCGCCGGTGACGAGGCCGCGGTGCGCGGCGTCATCCCTGCCCTCACGGCCGCGCAGAACCTGCGCCTGTTCGGCCATGTCGCGCTCGCCGCCGGCGACGTCTGCGGCCGCGAGAGCGCGTTCTTCAATATCCGCAGCGCCGCCACCGTGCAGCTTCGTCTTGCCGGCGGCGCCACGATCGGCGCGCCGGTGCATGTCAACCGCTTCGGCGACTATCAGGTGAGCGCGGCCGTGCCGGTGCGCGGCGCGCTCAAGCTCGACGTGCAGTGCGAAGGCTATTCGGCCTCGCTCGACGTGCCCGCCTCGCCCGATCCTGCCGGCTACGTCAGCAGCGTGCCGGTCGAGCTGTCGCACGCGATCGCCAACGCCCGCCCGCAGATCGTCAGGATGGTCGCCAACGGCGCCGACGGCAACGTCCGCGGCCAGATGGTCGTGCCGGGCGACGGCACGGGCTCGAACGTCCATCCCGGCGCCGACCACTACCTCACCTACAAGGGCGTCGACACCCGCCTCAGCGCCTGTCTGTACTACCGCGCGCTCGGCGCGGTGCAGGACTGCGACGACCAGGGCAACCCGACGGCACCGATCTCCTTCTCCGACTGGAAACGGCAGAACGGCTTCGGCACTTCCGCCGACGTGAAGGCCGACTACATCAACCAGCGCGACCTCAACCTGGTGCGACGCATGGTCGCGACCCGCTCGGGCAGCGGCATCGCCTTCTACGTCTGCAATGCGCCGGGTCCCGACGGCCAGTCGCAGACCGAGATCGATCGGGTGCTCGAGGAAGCGCTCGACGACAAGAACAAGGTCGCATGCGTGGCCATGGAATACACGCCGGTGAGCGGAGCCAACGGCGGCCAGCCGCTGACGAAGTTCTTCACCTTCGGTCCCGACGAGACCCTGCTGCTGTCGATCAACCTCGACGGCCGCGGCGAGAAGTTCATGCCCGGCTCGTGCGTCGCCTGCCACGGCGGCACGACCTACAACGGGCGCTTTCCCGAGCAGCAGACGGCCTCGCCTTTCCTCGGCTCGCGCTTCCTGCCGTTCGACACGGGAAACTACCTGTTCTCGTCGAAGTCGTCGCAATCCGAGGCGGCGCAGAGCGAAGCCTTCTATCAGCTCAACCAGCTCGTGCTGGCCACCGAGATCGATGCGAACAGCGCCACCAGCCGCCTGATCCAGGGCTGGTACGCGAACGGCCACGTGCTCGACAAGAACTACGTGCCGCCGGTCTGGCAGCTCGCCGACGCGCAGCCGGCAACGGCCGGCGCGGCGCGCTTCTACAAGGAGGTGGTCGGCATCTCCTGCCGCACCTGCCACGTGGCGCTCGCGACCCAGCTCGACTGGGACGACATCGTGCTGACCCCGGCCCGCGCCAGGACCAATTTCTGCGGCGGCACCGCCAGCGTCGCCGTCAACGCGTCGATGCCCAACGCGCTGATCTCGCGCGACCGGCTGTTCGATCGCATCGAAAGCGACGCATCGCTGGCGGCGCTGGTCACCCAGTTCCTCGGCTGTTCCGCTCCGCTGCCCGACCCGGTCTATGCCAAGCGCTGAACGCCGCATTGCCCGCCTCGACGCCGTCCCGCTCGTCTCGAGCCCTTTCTTCAGGAGCCAACGCATGAACCCGCGTCGCGTTCGCCATGCCCTTCCCGCGGCCCTCGTCTCGGTGACCCTGCTGTCCGGCTGCCTCACGGCGCAAGCTCCCGCGGCGGCGCCCGCGCCAGCCGCCACGCCCGCGCCCACGCCCGCTCCCGCGCCGGCGGCCCGATCCGTCTCCGCGGCGCCAGCCACGGCGCCGGCGACCGCGCAGACCGAGTTCGTCGCGCCGCCGCCGATCAAGTTCGAGGATGCGGTCACGCGCGCCGGAAGGCAGCTCTTCCGCGACGCGCAGGCCACGCTCGGAACCGAGCCGCGGCTCCTCGTCGTCGATCCGCTGATCGACGCCAACACCGGCGCGCAGACGATCAGCACGGCGAAGATGGGCGACGACCTGGAAGCCCTGGCGAAGAAGGATTTCCGCTCCTACGCGGTGACGCCGCTGACGCGCAACACGCTGGCGACGAAGCCGCTGCTCCTGATCGGCACGCTGACGCCGGTGAACATCGAGCGCAGCATCGACAAGCAGCCAGACGCGTTCCGCGTCTGGCTGACGCTGATCGACCTGCGCACCGGCAAGGTGGTCGCCAAGGCGCTCGACCGGGCGACGGTCGAGTCGGTGAATCCCGAGCCGCTGCCCTTCTATCGCGACAGCCCGACCTGGCACAAGGACAACACCATCCTCGGCTACATCAACTCGTGCCAAGTGAACACCAAGATCGGCGATCTGGCCGATCCGAACTACCTGGCGCGCCTGCCCGCCGCGGCCGTGATCAACGAGGCGATCCTCGCCTACGACGACGGCAAGGTGCCGGTCGCGAACCGCCTCTACAAGGAAGCGCAGCCGATCGCCGATCCCGGCGACCTGCGGGTGCTGAACGGCCTCTACATCACCAACTGGCAGCTCGGCAAGAAAGACGAGGCGCGCGACGCCTTCGGCAAGCTCGTCTCCTCCGGCCTCGAGCTGAAGCGCCTGCCGATGAAGCTGCTGTTCCAGCCCGGCCGCTCGACCTTCATCAACAGCGGCGACCTGCCGGCGCAATACACCATCTGGCTCGCCTCGCTGGCGCAACAGGCGGGCCGCACCGATTCCTGCGTGCGCGTGGTCGGCCACACCAGCCGCACCGGCAGCGCCCGCGCCAACGAGACGCTGTCGCGGCAGCGCGCCGAGGTCGTGCAGAAGATGCTCGAACGCGACAACCGCGCGCTCGCCTCGAAATTGAGCTCGGCGGGCGCCGGCTCCAAGGAGGCGCTGGTCGGGCTGGGCACCGACGACTCGCGCGATGCGCTCGACCGCCGGGTCGAGTTCCGGGTTGTCGACTGCGTCTGATCAACGAACGAAAACGCGCGAGCGCCGGAGCGAGCCTGGCGCTCGCCGGCGGCCCCGCCAGGAGGAGAGATGATGGTTGAGCGATGCCTGGGCATCAAGGTGTGGCTTGCCGGGCTGGCCCTGGTTCTCGGAGCGCTGTGCCTGCCGGGCACGGCCGAGGCCAGCACCTATTCGACCGGCACGAACGCCTGCTCGGGCTGCCACGGCAATGCCGGCTTGGGCACGCCGCCGGCGCTGCCATCGCAGGGATCGAACATCCTGCTCGGCGCCGACCTGACGCAAAGCTGCGCGGGCGGCGGGTGCAGCTTGCGCACCGTCATCGCCACCAACCCCAACATGACGGGGTCCAACGTCACCGGCAACTTCAGCAACGCCGAGCTCGACACGGTCCGGATCTACCTGCTCAGCGTGCTCACCGCCAGCGTCAGCACGCCTTCGCCTTCGTTCACGCCGACGGCGATCGGCTTCACCTCGACCGATTCCTTCTCGCTGACGATCTCGAACGGCCGCGCCGACTCGATCGGCTATTCGTTCTCCATCTCCGGCGCCAACGCCGGCGACTTCGCGATCCAGTCGCGCAGCCAGTCGGGCTCCTGCTCGAGCAGCAGCGTCAACGCGACCGCGTCGACCAGCGCGGCGACCTGCAACGTCACGCTGACGGTGCGCTTCCAGCCGACCGGCGGCGTCGCCGGTACGCGCAACGCCAACCTGAACGTCAATCTCACCGCCAACGACGGCACCGATCCCGCGCCGACCAGCCGGTCGTTCGCGATCTCGGGGCAGGCTCTCACGCCGGCGCCGATCTACCAGGCCTCGACCAACTCGATCAGCTTCACCAGCCGTCTCGGCTCGAGCGTGAACCAGTCGATGACGATCACCAACTCGGCGAGCGCCACCGCGAACCTGGTGCTGACGGCGTTCAACTTCTCGGTGCCGCAATACACCCGGTCCGGCAGCAGCACCTGCGCCATCCTGACGTCGCTCACGCCGGGCTCGAGCTGCACCCTCACGGTGACCTTCACGCCGACCGCGGCGGGCACGCAGAACGGGTCGCTCTCGATCTCGCACAACGCTTCGGGCAGCCCCGACGGCGTCACGCTCAACGGCAGCGGCACGCAATCGCTGATCAACCCGACGACGGCGACGCTCGCCTTCGGCAACGTCCAGCAAGGCGTGCCCAAGGTGCTCAACCAGGTCGTCACCAACACCGGCACCACCACCCTCAATTTCAGCGTCAACCCATCGTCGCCCGCGGCCAAGAGCGGCGCGGCCGCCGCCGACTACGCCGTCACCGGCACCTGCACCACGGTGACCCCGCTGGCCGCGCTCGGCGGGACCTGCAACCTGATCGTGACCCTGACGCCCAGCGCGCTCGGCGCGCGACCGGCCACGCTGACGATCAGCTCCGACGCAACCAACGGTCCGCTGGTGATCACCCTCACCGGCACCGGCGTCGCCTTGCCCGAGCCGGTGGTGACCCCGCCCGCCTCCGACTTCCCCGACACGGTGATCAACCAGACCTCGGCGCAAACGCGCACCGTCACGATCCAGAACGACCGCGTCCGCAACGTCACCTACGCGGTCTCCGACAGCACCGACTTCAAGATCGGCGCCGAGAGCTGCGCCGGGCGCGTCGTCCCCGGCAACGGCGGCGTCTGCACGATCCAGATCCAGTTCAGCCCGACGCTCGGCGCCGGCGAGGGCCGGCGCACCGCCACCCTGCCGTTCACCTTCACCGGCGTCGCGCCCGATCCCGACCCCTCGACGGTGAACGTCGACGTCGCCGGCAACGCCCTGCTGCCGCTCGCCCAATCGGCGAGCAGCCTGAACGCCGCCGCGGTGGTCGGCTCGCCGACGACGACGTCGATGCTGCTGACCAATCGCTCGTCGTCGGCGATCACGCTCTCGACGCTCGTCTTCAGCGGCGCCGCGGGGAGCGACTATTCGCTCGCAGCGGGCAACACCTGCACGCCGGCGCTGGTGCTGGCGGCAAGCACGAGCTGCACGCTCGTCGTCCGCTTCAATCCGCCGGTCGCGGGGACGCGCAACGCCACCCTGACGATCAGCCACAGCGCCGCGGGCAGCCCGCAGACGGTCGCCTTCCTCGGCACCGCGACGCCGGCGCCGCAGGGCCTGATCCAGCTCAGCTCGAGCGCCCTGACCTACGCCGACACGCAGCTCGCGAGCACCTCGGCCCAGACGATCACGGTGCACAACGGCGGCGACCTCGCCCTCAACTTCAGCGCCTTCACGCTGGGCGGCGTCAACCCGGGCGACTACCTGCGTTCCGGAACGTGCGCCGTCGGCACGCCGCTGGCGATCGCCGCCGACTGCACCGTCATCGTCACTTTCGCGCCGGCCGCGCTCGGCCTGCGCACCGCGACGCTCTCGATCGCCTCCGACGCGAGCAACGGCACGGCGGTGATCACGCTCAGCGGCACCGGCGTGCCGATCCCGGCGCCGCAGGTCAGCCTGACGCCGACGACGCTCGACTTCGGCACGCAGACGATCGCCGGCCTGTACCCAGCCCGCCGGATCCGCCTCGCCAACAGCGGCACCGCCGACCTGACGGTCGCCTCGGTCACCGTCTCCGGCGCGGGCTTCGCCGTCGCCAGCGCCGCCTGCCCCGCCCTGCTCGCCCCAGGCGTCGGCTGCGACATCGACATCGCGTTCACGCCGGTGGCCGCGCAGGCCTACGTCGGCTCGCTCACGGTCGTGAGCAACGCCGCCGGCTCGCCGCATTCGACCGTGCTGCGCGGCACCGGCAGCGCGGCGGCGGTGCCGGTGCTCGTCTTCTCGCCGGCCACGAGCACGCTCGACTTCGGCTCGGTCTCGGCCGGCTCGGTCTCGGCGGCGCAGACGGTGACCGTGCTGAACCAGGGCCCGGGCGGCGCGACCCTGACGCTGCTGAACGCGGTCGGCGGCGACGCGGCCTCGTTCTCGGTCGTCGGCGGCACCTGCGCCATCGGCGCGGCGCTGTTCGAGGGCGGCACCTGCACGATCAGCGTCCAGTTCGCGCCCGGCTCCTCGGGCACGAAGACGGCCACGGTGCAGATCGCCTCGACCGGCAGCTTCCCGCCGGTGCTCACCCTGACCGGCGTCGGCCTGGCCGGACCGAACCCGAGCCTGGCGCTGTCGACCTCGGCGCTCGCGTTCGCCAGCACCCGTATCGGCTCGCAGTCGCTGCCTTCCACGCTGCGCATCTCGAGCAGCGGCTCCGGCGTCGTGACGGTGAGCGCGATCGCGGTCACCGGCGCCTACGCGATCGACAGCAGCACCTGCCCGGCGCTGCCTTTCACCCTGCCCGCCGGCACCGACTGCACGGTCGCGGTGAGCTTCCGCCCGACCACCGAGGGCACGGCCGCGGGTACGCTCAGCGTCACCAGCGACGCCGCGCCCGCGGTGCGCGACGTCGCGCTCAGCGGCAGCGGCGACCCGACGGCCGACACCAGCAGCGGCGGCTGCACGATCGGCGATCCCGCCGGGCCCGCCGATCCGCTGCTCTGGGCGATGGTGCTGCTCGCCGCCGCGTGGCTCTTCAAGCGGCAGAGACAGCGCAAGCGGGCGTCGACCCGCGCGCAACAAGAAAGGGAGCCCCTCAATTGATCAGGCGTCTCGGGCTCGCAGCCCTGCTTTTCCTGCTCAGCTTCGCGGCCCGAGCGCAGCTCGACTACTCGGCCTTCGGCACGCTCGATCTCTCGTACGGCCGCTTCGAGAACAGCGGCGCCGAGCCGAGGTACCGCTTCAACAGCAACTCGCTGTCGGCCAGCTTCGTCGGCGCCAAGGCGAGCTACGGCTTCGAGAACGGCTTCACCGCGGGCATCAACCTCGAGACCTTCCTGCGCTTCCAGGACCTCGACTACGGCCGCAACGAGGAAGACCCCTTCCTCTCGCGCAACAACTTCGTCTCCCTGCAGCACAACGACTACGGGCTCCTGCGCATCGGCCGGCTGCAGTCGTACCTGTTCGAGACCTCGAGCCGGTTCAACGCGTTCGGCAACTCGACCGGGTTCTCGCCGGCGCTGAAGCACATCTTCCTCAGCGGCAACCTGGAAAGCGTCGACGGCGACTTCTACTGGGACCGGGCCGTCAGCTACTCGACGCCCCGCTTCGAGAACGGCCTGCAGGGCAACTTCATGTACGCGCTGGACAGCGGCAAGACGCGCGGCGACTACGCCGGCGGCTCGGTGGTGTTCTCGCGCGGCGTGTTCGCGCTCTCCGTCGCGGCGCAGAACGTGCACATCAACAACGGCATCGACGACAAGGTCGACGAGCTGACGCTGCAGGTCGGCAGCACCTACAACTTCGGCTTCGCCCGCGTGTTCGGCCAGTACACGCACATGGACGACAAGGGCAACGACACGAGCAGCAGGCAGGCGACGGTCGGAGTGAGCGTGCCGCTCGGGCCGGGCAACGTGCTGGCGCAGATCGCCCGCGCGACCAGCAAGGGGCCGGCGGTCGATCGCAAGCACACGACCACCAGCCTCGGCTACGTCTACAACTACGAAGGCGGCCTCGACATCTACCTCCTCGGTCAGGACGACCGCGTGAGCAACCAGACCCGCGGCGTGTCTTACGCCGCCGGCGTGCGCTACCAGTTCTGAAATGCGCGCCGGCGGTACGCCGGCGCTGTCTCGGGCTCAGCAGCCGACGTAGTACGAGTAGCTGCTGCTCTCGTCGCTGGCGCGCAGGCGGCCGTGCACGGCGGCGCAGCCCTTGCCGACGTAGGTGCTCTTTCCACCGGGTCCCGGCTTGTAGATCGGGTCGACAGCCTGCTTCTGTGCCAGCACGGCGTAGAAGTTGAACATCGGCGGCCCGCCTTCCTTGCCGACGTAGCCGGCGCCATCCCACCAGTAGCGCCCGGGAATCACCGGCCCGAGGCGCGAAAGTCCTTGCACGTCGAGCGGATGCAGCTCGCGGCCGTTGATGAAGACTGCCGTCAGCCGGCCGTCCCCGCCACCCGAAGCGCTCGCCGGCAGGGGCCCGCCGAGCGCGAGGCCGGGCCCGAGGTAGGCCGAGGCCGGGCCGCCCCAGACGCCGGCGCCGCCGCTTGCCGGGTCATACCAGTAGCGGCCCGCAGGCACGGCGCCCAGGGTCGCCTCGAGCCGGCGCAAGACCTGCCGGCCGCCGGCATCGAGCGGCTTGCCGTTGACCTCGATCATTGGCGCGGAAGGCTGGGCCTCGGCATGGCTGGACATGAGGGGGCCTCCTGCAACGAAAGCGACGAGCGCGGCAATGAAGTGGATGCGTTTCAATTGAGGTTCACTCCTTGGGTTTGCACAGGGCGGTTGCGGGTGGTCAGCGTGCCGTCGCCGAGCTGCATGCTGTCGTTCAGGCCCCAGGCCCAGACCGCGCCGGCGCTGTCGACGGCGAGCGAGTGGCGCTCGCCCGCGCCGATGCCGACGATCCTTCCGGACCAGGCGCCGACGACGTTCACCGGCGAGGCCGAGTCGAGGAAGTCGCCGCGCCCCACCGCCCCCTGGCTGTTGAAGCCCCAGGCGAACACGCGCCCGTCGGCGAGCAGCGCCATCGAGTGGAACAGGCCGGCCGAGATGGCGACGGCGATGCCGGGCAGCGGCACCGCAACGGGGCGGCTGCGGTCGACGTTGTCGCCGAGCCCGAGCTCGCCCGAGAAGTTGCCGCCCCAGGCGTAGACGGTGCCGCTTTCGCTCAACGCGAGCGAGTGCCGCACGCCCGCGCTGACGGCCACCGCGCGCGGAAGGCCGGTCACGGCCTCGGGCGCGATTCGCGCGCCGAGGTCGCCGGTGCCTAGCTGGCCGAAGCTGTTGTGGCCCCAGGCCCAGACGGTGCCGTCGCTGCTCACGCCGAGCGTGAAGTTGCCGTGACCGGCCGAAGCGACGACGAAGGCGTAGCCCGCAAGCGCGATCGGCGCGCTGCGAACGGCGAACAGGCTGTCGCCGTGATAGCCCGCGCCCCAGCTGTAGAAATCGCTGCCGGTCGCGGCGGTCGAGGTCGAGGTCCCGGCCGAGACGAGGCGGGCCGGGCCGACGAGGCCCACGACCGGCCCCGGCAGGTTGCGTTGGTTCACCCCCGGGTCGCCGAGCACGCCGTTGCTGCCATTGCCCCAGCTCGATACGACGCCCTGGTCGTCGATCGCCAGCGTGTGCTGGCCGCCGACGGCAAAGGTGGCGACGCGGCTCAGCCCGCTCACGGCCTGCGGTCCTTCGGCCGCGGTGAAGGTGCCGCGGCCGAGCTGGCCGAGTCCGTTGCCGCCCCAGGCGACGAGGGTCGCGTCGGCACGCAAGGCCATCGAGTGGCTCGTGCCGCCGCCGACCCGCACCGGCGCCGAGCCGACGCTGGGCGCGACCACCAGCCGCGCGCTCGCGCTCGTCGCCGCCGGGGCGACGGAGTTGTGCACGATCACCCGGTACAGCACACCGTCGTCGGCGGTCGTCGCGTTGGAGACCACGAACTGCGCGCTGCCGCTGCCCGGCAGGCGGCCGGACCAGCTCGCGCCCTGGTCGGTGCTGCGCACCCAGTCGAAGTCGAGGCCGCCGCCGCTGGCGACGACGCTGAACACCGCGCTGCGTCCCGCAACCGTCGCCACGTCCTGCGGCGGGCTCTGGATCGCCGGCGCCGTCTCGGCGGCCAGCACGGTGAGGCGCGCCGCCCGGGTCAGGACGGTGACGCTGCCGCCGGTGTTCTTCGCGGTCATGCGAAACAAGGCCTGGTCGTCGGTGGCGAGGCTCACGTTAGGCAGCGACAGGCGGTTTGTCGTCGAGAGCGACGCACCCCACTGCTGCGCCACCGGATCGAAGCGCTGCCAGTTGAGGTCCTGCGCCACCGACGAGGTGGTCAGGGCGCTGAACAGCGCGCTCGTGCCGTCGACGGCCGAGATGTCGATCGGCTCCGAGGTCACCACCGGCGCCGCCGGAATCACGGTGACGATGCCGGCGCTGCTGACCGCGACCTGGCCGAAACGGTCCTTGACCTGCACCGACAGCCGCATGCCGTCGTCGGCCAGCGTCACCGGATTGACGACGA
Source organism: Burkholderiales bacterium (assembly GCA_021414305.1). Lineage (GTDB taxonomy): Bacteria > Pseudomonadota > Gammaproteobacteria > Burkholderiales > Burkholderiaceae_C > Schlegelella_A. Next base: position 141,972 of record JAIOOS010000011.1, read on the forward strand.
TTCCCGGCGAGGGCTGCGGGCCGAAGCTGCCGCGGCTGGTGCTGAACCACGTGTACTCGAGCGGCTGCGCGCCGATCGCGCTGACCGAAAGGAACACCAGGCCGCCCTCGTTGACGCTGCCGCTTGCCGGCTGCATCGTGATCACGGGCGGCCCGGGATTCGGCACGCAGCCGCCGCACATCATCGTGTACGAGAAGCCGACGATCAGCGCGTTGTGGCGGCTCGCGTCGCTGCTGGTGACGAGCTGCTCCCAGGCAGTGCCCGCGCTGTTGGTCTTGAGCAGCGTGGTGTCGGCGGGGTCGCCGGCGGCGCGCGGCAGGCTGAGCGTCGCCGGCACGCTGAAGCGCGTGCCATGCGGCAGCAGCGAATACATCCGCGGCGCCGCGACGATGCCCGCGGGCAGCGCCAACGCGCCCGCCGGCGGGGTGGCGACGATCTGCAGCGTCGTGTCGGCGGCGAGCGCGCCGGCGGGGATGGTGACGCTCACGCCGTCGGGCCCGTTGACCACGCCGCCGGCGCTGCCGACGACGACAGGCGCATTGCCGGCGGGCGGTGGCGCCGACCCGCCACCCCCGCCGCCGCCGCAGGCGACGAGCAAGGCGGCGGCGAGCGAGGCCGCGAGCGCGAGGCTGCGCCGGATCAGGGAAGGCATCTTCATCTCGGGCTCCAGGAAATCGTTGATCGTTCGTCCGGGCTCGCGCCCTCAGTCCAGGTCGAGGCCGCTCACCGCCACCGGCGAGAGCCGGTCGGTCGTCGTGCCGTCGCCGATCTGGCCGTGGTCGTTGCGCCCCCAGGCCCAGACCCGGCCGTCGGGGCCGAGCGCGAGCGAATGGCCGAGGCCGCCGCCGGCCGCGACCGCGCGGATGCCGCTCGGCAAGGTCGAGACGAAGCCCGGGGTGCTCCGGTAGCCGGGCGAGCCCGAGCCCGTGGCGAGCTGTCCGGTCTCGTTGATGCCCCAGGTGAACACGGTGCCGTCGAAGTGGACCGAGACCGAGTGCTCGGCGCCGGCGGCGATGCCGACGATCTCACCGGTGAGCAGCACCCGCCCGGGCAGCGCCAGGAAGGCGCCGATCTCGCCCTGGCCGAGCTTGCCGTTCAGGTTGCTGCCCCAGGACCAGATCCGGCCGTCGCGCGCCACCGCCAGCACGTGGTTGTTGCCCGCCGAGATCGCCCGCACCGGGTCGATGCCGACGACCCGCTGCGGCACGTTGACGCTCGCCACCGACGTGCCCTGGCCGAGCTGGCCGACGTCGTTCGCGCCCCAGGTCCAGACCACGCCGTCCTCGTCGAGCGCGACCGAGAAGTTCTGGCCCGCCGAGATGGCGACGATCGGCCGCATGCCGGGCGTCACGACCACCTCGACCGCGGTGTTGGTTTCGTAGGCGACGGCCGGATTGCCGAGCGCGCCGACGGCGTTGAAGCCGGCGGTCTCGATCCGGCCGTCGTCGCGCAGCACCATGCTGTGCGCACTGCCGATCGCGACCGCGCGCACGCCGCGCAGCGCGGCCGTGCCGACGAAGCGGGTCGGCGCCTCCGCCGTCGCGTTGCCGCCGTTGCCGAGCGCGCCGAAGATGTTGTAGCCCCAGCCCCAGACCTCGCCGTTGCGCCGCAGCACCAGGGTGTTGCCGCCGCCCGAGTCGATCGCCACGACGTCGCTCAGGCCGGCCACCAGCCCCGGCGTCAGGCGATCCGCCGAGCTCGCCGTGCCGTTCCCCTGGGCGCCGCCGATGTCCGAGCCCCAGGTGCGCACCGTCCCGTCGGCGAGCAGCGCCACCGAGAAATCGGAGCCGGCGGCGAGCACCGCGCCGGCCGCGCCGCCGCCTCCCGATCCCGGCGCCGTCACCGTGAGCAGCGCGGTCATGCTGGTCACGCTGCCGGCGCTGTTGCTCACGACCACGCGATAGAGCACGCCGTTGTCCGCCAGCACCGCGCCGGCATGGGTGATGCTCGCGTTGGTGGCGCCGGCGACGTCGGCGAAGCTCGTGCCGCCATCGCGGCTGATCTGCCACTGCAGCAGCGGCGCGGTGCCGGTGACGACGACGCTGAACGTCGCGCTGCCGCCGACGACGATGCTCACGCCCGCGGGCTGGGTCGTGATCGCCGGCGCCACGGCCGCCGCGGTCACGGTGAGGATCGCGGCCTGGCTCGGCGTCTCGCCGTCGGGGTTGGCGACGACGGCGCGGTAGCGGGCGCCGTTGTCGCCGGTGGCGACAGGCGGCGTGGTGTAGCTGCGGTCGGTGGCGCCAGCGACCACGGCCCAGTTCACGCCGGCATCGTCGCTCCGCTCCCAGCGGTAAGTGAACGGCGGCGCGCCCAGCGCGGTGACGCTGAAGGTCGCGGTGGCGCCGGCGTTGACGGTCGCGTTCTGCGGCTGTTGCGAGATCGTCGGCGGCGCGGCGCCGAAGCTGAACCAGGAGAAGCCGCTCACCTGCGCCGTCACCAGGGTGCCCGAGAGCGTCGCTCCGGGCACCCGCTCCCAGGCGCCGGCGGCATTGGTCTTGTAGAGCGTCGGCGTGCGGCCGGCCGCGACCGCCGACGGGTCGACCGGAAGGGTCACCGTCACCGGCGTGGCGAAGGCGGTGCCGTGCGGCGTCAGCGCGAAGGTCGCGCCCGCCGCCACGAACCCGGCAGGCAGGGCCGGGGCGCCGGCGCCGCTGCGCTCGATCGCGATCGTCGTCGGCGCGGCGAGCGCGCCGGCCGGGATCACGACGCGCGCGCCGGCGGGTGTCGCGACGCTGCCGCCGCCGGCGCCGATGCTGGCGCTGGCCATGTCGGGCGGCGCGCCGTCGTCGTCGCCGCCGCCGCAGCCGGCGAGGGCGAGCCCGAGGGCGGCGGCGAAGAGCGAGCCGAGCAGGCCGCGCCGGAGAGCGCGGCGGGTGGGACGATTGGGGTTGTCGGTGGCCATGGTCATGTCGTTCCTCGCGGCGTTCGGCGGCATCCGCATGGTCCTTGCGGCGCCCCGGCGAGGCTTGACATCGGCCTGAGTTGTTTCTGATATCTTCCTGAGCAGCATGGACACGAGAGCAAAGAGCGCCATGCCCACCCGTCCCCGCTGGCGCTTCGGCCCGTTCGAGGCCGATCTCCAGGAACACGAGCTTCGGCGCGAAGGCGTGCCGGTGGCAGTGACGCGAAAGTCCTTCGCCGTTCTCGCCGAGCTGCTTGCCCGGCCCGGCAAGCTGGTCACCAAGGCCGAGCTGTTCGATACCGTCTGGGCCGGCAGCGTCGTCACCGACGCCGCCCTCTCGCGCGCGATCCGCGAGCTGCGCGTCGCCCTCGGCGACGACGCCACCGCGCCGCGCTTCATCGCCACCGCGCACGGCCTCGGCTTTCGCTTCGTCGCCGCGCTGGCGCCGGAGCCGGTCGCCAGCCCGGAGCCGACGCCAGCCCCGCCGCCGGCGCCCGAGCCGCGCCTCGTCGGCCGCGACGCCGACCTGGCCCGGCTCGACCAGGCCCTCGCCGACGCGCGCGCCGGCCGACGCCAGTTGCTGTTCGTCAGCGGCGAGGCCGGCATCGGCAAGACCGCGCTGGTCGAGGCGTTCGTCCGCCGCCACGCCGGCGCCGACGTCTGGGCGGCGCAGGGCCGCTGCGTCGAGCAGTACGGCACCGGCGAGGCCTACCTGCCGGTTCTCGAAGCGCTCGAGCACCTGGCAAGCGAGGTCGGCACCGACGCCTTCCGCGACGTGCTGCTGCGCTATGCGCCCGCCTGGCTGGCGCAGCTGCCCTGGCTGGCGCACGATGCCGATCGCGAGCTGTTGCGCCGCTCGGCCGCCGACAGCAGCGTGCAGCGGATGCTGCGCGAGATCGCCCAGGCGCTCGAGGTCTTGGCGGCACGAAAGCCGATCGTCCTCTGGCTCGAGGACCTGCACTGGAGCGATCCATCGAGCCTGGCGGTGATCGCCTTCCTGGCCGGCCGGCGCGATCCGGCGCGGCTGCTCGTGATCGCCACCTTCCGGCCGGCCGACGCCCAGGCCGGTGCATCGCCGCTGCACGGCCTGGCCTTGCAGCTCGCGCAGCGCGGCCAGGCGCTGCAGATGGCGCTGGCGCCGCTCGACGCGGGCGCCGTCGGCCAGTACCTTCGCGCCCGCTTCGGCGCCGGCGCGCCGCACTCGCTGGCGGCGCTCGGCGCCTTCCTGCACCGCCGCAGCGACGGCAATGCCCTGTTCACGGTCGCGATGGTCGACGACCTGGTGCGCCGCCGCCGGCTGGCGCAGCACGACGGCGCCTGGGTCCTGCACGGCAGCGTCGACGAGCTCGGCGACGGGCTGCCCGACGACCTGCGCCATCTCGTCCACGAGCAGATCGAGCGCCTGGGCGAAGACGATCGCCGCCTGGTCGAGGCTGCGGCGGTCTGCGGCACCGATTTCCCCGCCGCTTCGCTTGCCGCCGCGCTGCAGGCCGACCTCGCCTCGGTCGAGGAGCGCTGCGCCCGACTGGCGCAGCAGGGCCGGTTCCTGCGCCCGCGCGACCCGGTGACCTGGCCCGACGGCACGGTTTCGGCCGGCTTCGGCTTCCTGCACGCGCTGTACTGGCAAGGCACCTACGAGCGGGTGTCGCAAAGCCGCCGCGCTGACTGGCAGCGGCGGATCGGCCTCGGCCAGGAGCAGGCCTTCGGCGCCGAGTGCGGCCCGATCGCCGCCGAGCTGGCGATGCGGTTCGAGATGGCGCGCGACTTCGAGCGCAGCGTCGGCTACCTGCAGCGGGCGGGGGCCGCCGCGCTTTCGTGCTGTGCCTACCCGGAGTGCATCGAGCTGCTGCGCCATGCGCTGACGCTGCTGCCGCAGGTGCCCGTCGAGCAGCGCGCTCAGCGCGAGATCGACCTGCTGCTGCCGCTGGGCGCGGCCTTGATGGCGACCAAGGGCTACGCCTCCGGCGACGTCGAGGCGACCTACCAGCGCGCGCTGTCGCTCTGCGGCACGGGCGCACGGCCCGGCGACCTCGAGCGTGTGCTGCGCGGCCTCTGGAACGTCGCCTTCCTGCGCGCCGACCTCGCCCGCGCCCGGCAGATCGCCGAACAGCTGCTCGCCCAATCGGAAGCGACCGGGAACGCCCGGCTCGCGACCGACGCGCACACCAAGCTGGGCCAGACCTGCGTCCACCTGGGCGACCTTGCGCCGGCACGCTTTCATCTCGAACGCGCGCTGGCGGCGTCGGCAGTCGACGGCGAAGATTCGGCGGGCGTGCGCGAAGCGCCGCGAGTCGCGATCTACCTGTCGTGGGCTCTCTGGTACACCGGCCTGCCCGAGCAGGCGCTGCGCCGGGCCGAGGAAGCGATCAGCCTGGCGGCGACGGCTGGCAGCCCGCATTCGAGCGCCTTTGCGCTCGGCTACAGCAGCCAGCTGCATCTGCTCTGCGGCAACCTCGCCCGCGAGCTCGGGCTGGCCCGGCAGCTCGGCGTCCTGGCGGGCGAGCACGGGCTCTCGTTCTGGCGCTCGCTCTCGGACTTCACGCAGGGTCGCGCCGCAGCCCAGGCCGGCGACCCGGCGGCAGGCATCGCCCGCATGCGCAGTGCCATCGACGAGATGCGCTCGGCCGGCGGGCTGGTGGGCGTGCCCTACCTGCTCTGCCTCCTCGCCGAAGCCGAGCTCGCCGCCGGCCGGCTGGACGATGCGCGTGCGGCGCTCGGCGAAGCCGCGCAGCTCGTCGCCGGCAACGGCAACGCGCTCTACGCCGCTGAAGGCCTGCGCCTCCTGGGCGAGATCGAGCTCGCCGAGGGCAAGGGCGGACAAAGCCTCGAAGCGGCCGAGCGAAGCTTCCGCGCGGCCCTCGAGCTCGCGCGCTGCCAGGGCTCGCGCGCCCTCGAGCTGCGCGCGGCGACCAGCCTTGCGCGCCTGTGGGCCGACCATGGAAACGACGCGGGCGCGCTCGGGTTGCTGCAGCCGGTCTTCGCGGCTTTCGGCGAAGGCCTGCAGACCGCCGATCTTCTCGCCGCGAGCGCCCTGCTCGGGCGGCTGCGCGCTACCTCGCGATAGAGAACAGCACCGCGTTGTTCACCGCGTAGACCGCGCCATCGGCACCGATCGCGGTCGGCGTGTACGACTCGCCGATGCCGCTGGTCAGGCGGATCCGCTGGCTGGCGCTGTTGCTCGTCAGGTCCCAGCGGTAGAGGTAGCCGTCCTCGCTGTTCACCAGCACCGAGCGGGTGAACGGGTCGACCGCCGCGGTGTTGATGCACCACTCGACCACCGGGCCCGAGTTGCCCGATTCGAAGGTCGGGCCGAGCAGCGTCAGCACCTCCTTCATGATCGGCCGGCCGGAAATCGAATCGACCTGGCTGGCGCGCGGGTCGACGATGGCAATGCGGTTGGCGCCGTCGCCGCTACCCGCGCCGAGGTAGTTGTTGTACTTCAGCATGAGCAGGTAGGGCGAGCCGCCGGCGTAGCCAGGCACGGCCGTCGCCGGCACCACCGACGCCGTGTCGTCCCAGCCGAAGCCGCCGGGCAAGCGAAGCGTGGTCAGGGTCGCGTTGTAGTGCAGCAGCCAGCCGCGTCCGTTGTGCGTGCCGAAGGTGGTCTCGAGGACACCGAAGTAGACGTCGCCGTCGGGGCCGACGGTGGGCGAGGCGGTGCTGTCGTCGCTGACGCGGGCGAGATCGCCGCTGCCCGGATCGATCAGCAGCGCCCGGTTCTTCAGGGCGAGCGTGCTGCTGTCGAGCGCCAGCAGGTAGCCGCCCTGCACCCGGCCCGACACCGGGTCGGCGTTGACCGCGACATAGAGCGTGCCGAGGTCGGGCGAGAGCGCCGGCGCGCTGTTCGTCTGCACCTTGGCGACGAGCGAGTCCTCCGAGATGATCCGCGCCGAGACCCAGCCGCCGACGCCGTTGGCGCCGATGCGGGCGATGCCGCTTTCGAGCCCGGCCGGGTTGGCGGCGGTGACGACGAAGCCGAAGAAGACGTTGCCTGCGGCATCGACCGTGATCGGCGTGTTGATGAAGACGCTCGCGTCGTAGAGCGCCGGCGCGGCGGCATAGGCGGCGGCGCCGAAGAACACCAGGGCCTGCAGCGAACCGCTCGAAGAATCGGCGTCGGCCTTCACCAGCAGCTTGCCGCCGGCACCGGGCGCGTAGAGACGGTTGCCTGTGGTCAGCGCCAGGTTGTAGCTGGGGATCCAGTTGTGCGGCGGCAGCACGTAGTCGACCGTCGCCGACCAGATCGGCCCGCCGTTGACGCCCGAGCGCGCCTCGATCCGGAAGCCGCCGTTGGCGCCGGTCTTGACCGGCAGCACCACCGTGTTGTGCGAGGTGATCACCGGCGAGCCGTAGTGAGTGAGGAGCGCGCCGCCTCCCCGGTACTGCGGATCGAGGTCGAGCGGCGTCGCCCAGGCGATGCGATTGAGGTCCTGGGTGGCGATCGCGCTCAACGCCGAGTGCTGGGCGTCGCGGGCGAAGCCCCACCAGGCGGGGCCGTCGACCCCGGGCGCGGGCGGCACGGTCGGGCCGCCGGGAATGGACGGGCCGCCGCCGCTGCTGTCGCCACCGCCGCCGCACCCCGCGAGCACGGGGGCGAGGGCAAGCGCGGAGGCGCCGGCAAGGAAACGGCGGCGCTTCAGCGCCGGCGAGGAAAGTCGGGATGCAAGGGTCATGTCGGGTGCGGTTGCCCTGGCGACAGGCTCGCCAGCGTGGCGATCAGTATCGCCTCGTCGACCGGCTTGACGAGGTGATGGTCGAAACCCGCGGCCTCGCCCTTCTTCACCGCCTCCTGGTCGCCCCAGCCGGTGAGGGCCACCACCGTGATCGCGCGGCCCCAGGGCTGCTGGCGCAGGCGACGGCAGACTTCATAGCCGCTCAGCAGCGGCAGGCCGATGTCGAGCAGCATCACCTCGGGCCGGAAGTCCTCGGCCGCGACGAGTGCGGCCTCGCCGTCGTGAACGACGCGGACATCGTGCCCCTGGATGGCGAGCAGCGCCGACATGCTTTCGGCGCCGTCGATGTGATCGTCCACCACCAGGATCTTGAGCGAGCGAACCACGATCTCGGCGGCGGCGGGCGCCGCCGCCGACTTGCGTGGCAAGGGCAACGGCAACGACACCACGAACACGCTGCCCTGGCCCGGCCCGGGACTGCGCGCCTCGACCCGGCCGTCGTGCAGTTCCACCAGGTGCTTGACCAGCGTCAGGCCGATGCCGAGTCCGCCGCGCGACCGCGCGATCGCACCTTCGACCTGGGAAAACATGTCGAAGACGTTGTCCAGCTCGTCGGCCGGAATACCGATGCCGTTGTCGCTGACCGTGATCCGGAGCTCGGAGCCTTCGCGCTGCGCGGCGAGCTCGATGCGGCCGCCACGATCGGTGTACTTGGCCGCATTGGTGAGGAGATTGACGAATACCTGCGACAGGCGAACCGCGTCGACATCGAGCAGGATCGGCATGTCCGGCAGTCGCACGTCGAGCTGGTGGCCGAAGTCGGCGATCTTCGGTCGGCTGGCCTCGACCGCCAGCTCCAGCACGTCGGCCAGGTCGACGAGCTCGCGTCGAAGCTCGATCCGGCCCTGGTTGATGCGGCTCACGTCCATCAGGTCATCGATCAGCCGGGACATGACCTGGACCTGGCGGGCGATGATGTCGCGCGCGTGCTTCGCCGTCGGGTCGATCGTCCCCTGGTGCTGCAGCAGCTGCGCGGCGTTGCGCACCGGCGCCAGCGGATTGCGCAGCTCGTGGGCGAGCGTGGCGATGAACTCGTCCTTGCGCCGGTCGGCCTCGCGCAGCTCGGCCTCGAGCTGCTCGAGCGCCCGGGTCCGCTCGGTCACCAGCCGGTCGAGGTTCTCGTTGAGCTCCTGCAGCTGCTGCTCGGCGCGGCGGCGCTCGGTCACCTCGGCGAGCAGGGCGCGGTTCGCGACCTCGATCTCGCGGCTCTTCCTGTGCAGCTCGGCGAACACCGCCACCTTCGAGCGCAGCACCGGCGCGTTGACCGGCTTGTGCAGGTAGTCGACCGCGCCGCTGCCGTAGCCCGCGAGCACGTGCTGATCCTCGTTGTAGTACGCGGTGAGGAAGATGATCGGCACGCGCGCGGTCTTCTTGCGGCCCTTGATGACCTGGGCGAGCTCGAAGCCCGTCATGCCGGGCATCCGCACGTCGAGGATCAGGAGGGCGAACTCCTCGGCGACGAGCGCGAGCAGCGCCTCGTCGGCCGACTCGGCGCGCACCAGCCGGTAGCCCGGCGCGTCGAGCAGGGTCTCGAGCACGGTCAGGTTCTTCGGCTCGTCGTCGACGATCAGGATGTTGATCGGCGCGTCGAAGATCGTCGCCACGACGGCGCCGGGCCGGCCCGGTTCCTGATTGGAGGCAGACATCGCGTGGCGGGGGCTCGCCTCGGGGATCATGTGATGTGGCCGCGCCCCGGCGACCTCATCGGAACAGCCAGACCCGCATCAGCGAAAGCAGCTGGTCGGTATTGACCGGCTTGGCGATGTAGTCGCTCGCGCCCGCGTCCAGGCACTTCTCCCGGTCGCCTTTCATCGCCTTCGCGGTCAGCGCCAGGATCGGCAGGGTGCGGAACCGGGCCTCGCGGCGGATCTCGCGCATCGTCTCGTAGCCGTCCATGTCGGGCATCATGATGTCCATCAGCACCATGCTGATGTCGGGCGTGCGCTGGATCAGCTCGATCGCATGGCGGCCGTTGGTCGCGCTGATCACGTCCATCTCGTGGTTCTCGAGCAGCGAGGTCAGGGCGAAGATGTTGCGTGCGTCGTCGTCGACGACCAGCACCTTGCGCCCGCGCAGCACCTCCTTGCCGCCGTGCAGGCGCTCGAGCATGCGCTGCTTGGCCGGCGGCAGGTCGGTCACCACCCGGTGCAGGAACAGCGCCGTCTCGTCGAGCAGCCGCTCCGGCGACTGCACGTCCTTCAGCACGATGCTCTTGGCCATCGCCTTCAGCCGCGCCATGTCGTCGTCGCTCAGGTCGCGGCCGGTGAACACGACCACCGGCGTATCGACCAGCCGGGGCTCGGCATGGACTTTCTCCAGCAGGTCGAAGCCGCTCATGTCGGGCAGGCGCAGGTCGAGCACCACGCAGTCGAACGGATGCTCGCGCATCGCCGCCAGCGCCTCCTGGCCGCTGCCCACCGCCACGGTCTCGATGTCCTCGTCGTCGAGCAGCTCGACGATCGACGCCCGCTCGACGTCGTTGTCCTCGACCACGAGGAGGCGCTTGGTGTGCGCCTCGGTGTACTCCTTGATCCGCCCGAACGCCGCCTCGAGGCCGCGCGTCGTCGGCTCCTTGACGAGGTAGGCGAAGGCGCCGCGCGCCAGGCCGTGCTGCCGCTCCTCCTCGAGGGTGACGATCTGCACCGGGATGTGGCGCGTCGCCGGATCGAGCTTGAGCTGGTTCAGCACGGTCCAGCCCAGCATGTCGGGCAGGAAGATGTCGAGCGAGATCGCCGCCGGCCGGTACTGCCGCGCCAGCGCCAGCGCGTGCGCGCCCTTGGCGGCGACGATGCCCTTGAAGCCGATGTCGCGCGCCAGGCCGAGCAGGATCCGCGCGTAGTGCGGATCGTCCTCGACGATCAGCAGCGTCGAATCGCCCGCCTCGATCGACGCCCGGTCGTCGGCGACGTGTTCCTCGCGCGCGACCGGCAGCACCGTCATCTCGGCGCGCGCCTCGGCGGCGCTGCCGTCGCTGCCGCGGCCCGTGGTGCGGGCCGTGCTCGCGCCGGCATAGTGCAGCGGCAGGTAGAGCGTGAACACGCTGCCCTGGCCGTGCACGCTGGTGAGCTTGATCTCGCCGCCCAGCAGCACCGCGAGCTCGCGGCTGATCGCCAGGCCGAGGCCGGTGCCGCCGTACTTGCGCGAGGTGCCGGCGTCGGCCTGCTGGAAGGCTTCGAAGATCAGCCGCTGCTTGTCCGGCGGCACACCGATGCCGGTGTCTTCCACCGTGAAGGCGATCACCTGCTGGGCGTTGCCGAGCACCGCATGGTCGGCGCTCCAGCCGTGCGTCGCCAGCTCGACCCGCACGTGCACGTGCCCGTGCGAGGTGAACTTGACCGCGTTCGAGAGCAGGTTCTTCAGGATCTGCTGCAGCCGCTTCGGGTCGCTCTGCATCGAGCGCGGCAGGTCGGGCGCGACGCGGATCTGGAACGGCAGGTTCTTCGCCTCGGCGACGTGGCGGAAGTTGCGGTCGATGGTCTCGCGCAGCCCGGCGAAGGTGATGTCCTCGATCTCGACCGTGACCGTGCCCGACTCGATCTTCGACAGGTCGAGGATGTCGTTGATCAGGTGCAGCAGGTCGGAGCCCGAGGAGTTGATGTTGCGCGAGAACTCGACCTGCTTGCCCGAGAGGTTGCCGGGCGAGTTCTCGGCGAGCTGCTGGCTGAGGATCAGGATCGAGTTGAGCGGCGTGCGCAGCTCGTGCGACATGTTGGCCAGGAACTCGGACTTGTACTTCGAGGTCAGCGCCAGCTCGGCCGCCTGCTCCTCCAGCGCCCGGCGGGCCTGCTCGACCTCGGCGTTCTTGCGCTCGACCTCGGCGTTCTGCTCGGCCAGCAGGCGCGCCTTGGTGCCGAGCTCCTCGTTGGTCTGCTGCAGCTCGCTCTGCCGCGACTGCAGCTCCACCGTGAGCTGCTGCGACTGCGTCAGCAGGCCCTCGGTGCGCATCGTCGCCTCGATCGTGTTGAAGACCGCGCCGATGCTCTGCGTCAGCAGGTCTAGGAAGGCGAGCGAGCCCGGGGTGAAGTTCTGCAGCGAAGCGAGCTCGATCACCGCCTTGGTCTCGCCCTCGAACAGCACCGGCAGGACGATCACGCTCACGCGCTGCGCCTGGCCGAGGCTGGAGCCGATCCGCACGAAGTCGGCCGGCACGTCGCTCAGCAGGATGCGCTTCTTCTCCGCCGCGCACTGCCCGACCAGGCCCTCGCCGATGCGGATCGTCGGCGCGAGCTGCACGCCCTGCGCATAGCTCGAAAGCAGCTCGAGCTCGGCATCGTCGAAGGTGCCGGCCAGGTGGTAGATCGTGCCCTGGTGCGCGTTGACCAGCGGCGCCAGCTCGGTCAGCAGGAGCTGGCCGACGGTGTTCAGCTCGCGCTGGCCCTGCAGCATGCCGGTGAACCGCGCCAGGTTGGTCTTCAGCCAGTCCTGCTCGCGGTTGCTCTCCGTAGTTTCGCGGAGATTGGAAATCATCGTGTTGATATTGTCTTTCAACTCGGCCACCTCGCCGCGCGTCTCGACTTGGATGGAGCGGGTGAGGTCCCCCTTGGTCACGGCAGTGGCAACTTCGGCGATCGCCCGCACCTGGGTAGTGAGGTTGGCGGCCAGCAGGTTCACGTTGCCGGTGAGATCCTTCCATGTGCCGGCGGCTCCAGGCACGTTCGCCTGGCCGCCGAGCCGCCCATCCACGCCCACTTCACGGGCCACGTTCGTCACCTGGTCGGCAAACGTGGCCAGGGTGTCGGTCATATTGTTGATCGTGTCGGCCAGGGCCGCGACTTCTCCTTTCGCTTGCACCGTGAGCCGCTGGGTTAGGTTGCCGTTGGCCACGGCGGTCACCACTTTCACAATGCCGCGCACCTGCTCCGTCAGGTTGGAGGCCATGAAGTTCACGTTGTCGGTTAGATCTTTCCACGTGCCACCCACGCCGGAGACCTGTGCCTGGCCGCCGAGTTTGCCCTCGGTCCCCACTTCGCGAGCCACGCGGGTCACTTCGCCGGCGAAGGAGTTGAGCTGATCGACCATCGTGTTAATCGTATTCTTTAGCTCCAGGATTTCACCCTTCACATCGACGGTGATCTTGCGGTTAAG
>JAIOOS010000002.1 GCA_021414305.1 Burkholderiales bacterium
CGCCGAACAGCTTGCTCAGCACGGTCGTGATCGCCGCCGTCAAGGTCGTCTTGCCATGGTCAACGTGGCCAATCGTCCCCACGTTCACGTGCGGCTTGGTCCGCTCGAATTTGCTCTTTGCCATTTCAGAACTCCGATAAATCCCGCTCTATTCCCAAATCCTTCAAGGGGTCGCTTGCGACCCCGCTGTCCTGTCTGCGCAGCACTTGGTGCCCATGGCGCGGATCGAACGCGCGACCTCTCCCTTACCAAGGGAGTGCTCTACCACTGAGCCACATGGGCTTTCCGAACCGGCGCCCAGCGGCGCCTGCCCAGTCGACCTTCAGTTTGAAAAAGGCTCCGCACGCATTGCGCGAAACCCTTGTCGAACTGGAGCGGGAGACGGGAATCGAACCCGCGTCATTAGCTTGGAAGGCTAGGGTTCTACCATTGAACTACTCCCGCTCGGGAGCCCCGCCACGCCCGTCTTGCGAACGGCACGCGCGAGGAAACTTGAAGCGAAAGACCAGCAGTTTGTCGTGGTGGAGGAGGCTGGATTCGAACCAGCGTAGGCGTAAGCCAACAGATTTACAGTCTGCCCCCTTTAGCCACTCGGGCACCCCTCCGAGACGAACCGGTGACTATAGCACGCGGCTGCCCGCTCGTCCGATGGCCCACCAGTCGACGAGGTCGGCAGTGGCTTCGAAATGGCTGCCCTCGGCCATGAAGGTCCGCTGGAAGTCGTAGGAGGGGTGGCGCGTCAGCAAGGCGGGCGCGGGACCCGGAGCTGCGGCGGACCAGAAGCTCTGCGCCTTGCTGCCCCACAAGAGGAAGGTCGGCGGAGACCCTCTTCTGGACAGAACTTGAACCATCTCGATAGTGAGCGCCTGCCAACCACAGTCCATATGACTGCCCGTGGCGCCCACTTCGACCGTCAGCACCGGGTTGAGCAGGAGCACGCCGCGGCGCGCCCAGGCGTCGAGCTTCCAGACTTCCGGGGGCCGAAAGGCGCCAGGACGGTCGGCGGCCAGCACCTCGAACACGCGCGCGAGCGAGCGCGGCCGGCCCTTGCCCGCGGAGAAGGCCAGACCATCGGCGTGGCCGGCGGTCGGATACGGGTCCTGGCCGATGACTACCACCTTCACCTCGTCGGGCGCGACCAGGCGCAGCGCGCGAAAGGGATCGTCGGGAGCGATCGGCCGGTCGCCTGAAACCGCCTCGATGCAACGCCGGACCGCGTCGAGCCGCTCGCGCGTCCAGCCCGGCAGCACGGCGGCCCACGCCGGCGGCAGCGACGCGAACGCCGCCTCGAGATCGGAAGCCTTCATCCGAGCAGGCTGGCGAGCGCCACGCCCGGGTCGGGCGCGCGCATGAACGCCTCGCCAACGAGGAAGGCGTGCACGCCGGCGCCGCGCAGCCGCGCGATGTCGGCCGGCGAATGGATGCCGCTTTCGCTCACGACCAGCCGTTCCGCAGGCACTCGCGGCAGCATCGCCAGCGTCGTCTCGAGCGACACCTCGAAGCTGCGCAGGTTGCGGTTGTTGATGCCGACGAGTGGCGTGTGCAGCTTCAAGGCGCGATCGAGCTCGGCGTCGTCGTGCACCTCGACCAGCACCGACATGCCGAGTGCCGTGGCGGTCGCCTCGAACTCGGCGAGCTCGGCGTCGCCCAGGATCGCGGCGATCAGGAGGATGCAGTCGGCCCCCATCGCCCGCGCCTCGAACAACTGGTACGAATCGATCATGAAGTCCTTGCGCAGGACCGGCAGCGCGCATGCCGCCCGCGCCGCCTCGAGCGCGGCGCGCGAGCCCTGGAAGAAGCGCTCGTCGGTGAGCACGCTCAGCGCGGCCGCGCCATGCTTCTCGTAGCTCGTCGCAATCTCGGCCGGCCGGAAGTCGGCGCGCAGCACGCCCTTGCTCGGGCTCGCCTTCTTCACCTCGGCGATCACCGCGCCACCGCGCTCCGCCACCGCGCGACGCAGGCCGGCGACGAAATCGCGCTGCCCGCCCCGCGCCTCGGCCTCGCGGCGCAGCGACGGCAGGTCGCGGCCCGCCCGCGCCGCCGCCACTTCCTCGCGCTTGACCGCGACGATCTTCTGCAGGATGTCGCTCACTCGCTCAGCTCCGCGGCTTGCTCGCGAAGGCGAGGAACTCGTCTAGCTTGGCGCGCGCCCGGCCGTCGGTGATCGCCTTCTTCGACAGGGCCACGCCGTCGGCGATGCTCGTCGCGACGTTCGCCGCATACAGCGCCGCGCCGGCGTTGAAGACGACGATGTCGCGCGCCGGCCCCGGCTCGTCGGCGAGCACCGCCTCGAGCATCGCCTTCGACTGCGCCGGCGTCTCCACCCGAAGCGCGCGATTGCTCGCCATCGTGAAGCCGAAATCCTCGGGATGGATCTCGTACTCCTGGATGCCGCCGTCCTTGAGCTCGCCGACCAGGGTGGCCGCGCCGAGCGACACCTCGTCCATGCCGTCGCGGCCGTAGACGACCACCGCGTGCTCGGCGCCGAGCCGCTGCAGCGCCCGCACCTGGATGCCGACCAGGTCGGGATGGAACACGCCCATCAGGATGTTGGGCGCGTCGGCCGGGTTGGTGAGCGGGCCCAGGATGTTGAAGATCGTGCGCACGCCGAGCTCGCGCCGCACCGGCGCCACGTTCTTCATCGCCGGGTGATGGTTGGGCGCGAACATGAAGCCGATGCCGGTCGCCTCGATCGAGGCGGCCACCTCGGCCGGCGTCAGGTTCAGCGGCAGGCCGAGCGCCTCCAGCACGTCGGCGCTCCCCGACTTGCTGCTGACGCTGCGGTTGCCGTGCTTGCTGACGCGCGCGCCGCAGGCGGCGGCGACGAACATGCTGCAGGTCGAGATGTTGAAGGTGTGCGAGCCGTCGCCGCCGGTGCCGACGATGTCGACCAGATGGGTGCGGTCCTTCACCTCCACCTTCGACGAGAACTCGCGCATCACCTGCGCCGCGGCGGTGATCTCGCCGATCGTCTCCTTCTTGACGCGCAGGCCGACCAGCACCGCGGCCATCATTACCGGCGACATCTCGCCGCTCATGATGCGCCGCACCAGCGAGAGCATCTCGTCGTGGAAGATCTCGCGGTGGTCGATGGTTCGCGCCAGGGCGTCGGTGTTGGTGATCGGCATGAAGGCCTCCGCGATCGTTTCAGTGAACAAGGTAGTCGCGCATCGCGGCGATGGCGCGATCCACGCCTTCGGCATCGACGTCGAGGTGGGTGACGAAGCGCAGGCGATAGAGGCCCGTCGCCAGCACGCCCCGCGACTTCAGGTGCTCCATGAGGCCGGCCGCGCGCTCGCCCTGCAGGTCGGCGAAGAGGATGTTGGTCTGCGGCGTCTCGACCGTCAGGCCGGGCAGGCCCTGCAGGCCCGCGGCGAGGCGCGCCGCGAGCGCGTGGTCCTGGGCGAGCCGCTCGACATGGTGGTCGAGCGCGTACAGGGCCGCGGCAGCGACCACGCCCGCCTGGCGCATGCCGCCGCCGACCATCTTGCGCCAGCGGTGCGCCGCGGCGATGAATTCCTTCGAGCCGACCAGCGCCGAGCCGACCGGCGCACCGAGGCCCTTGGAGAAGCAGACCGAGACGCTGTCGAACGGGGCGGCGATCTCGCTCGCCGGCACGCCGAGCTTGACCGCGGCGTTGAAGAGGCGCGCGCCGTCGAGATGCGTCGCCAGACCGCGCCGCCGCGCCAGCGCGGTGGCGGCTTGCAGGTAGTCGATCGGCAGCACCTTGCCACCAATCGTGTTCTCGAGGCAGAGCAGGCGGCTCCTGGCGAAATGCGCGTCGTTCGGCTTGATCGCCGCCTCGATCCGCTCCAGCGCCAGCCGGCCGTCGGCCTCGTGCTCCAGCGGCTGCGGCTGCACGCTGCCGAGCACGGCCGCGCCGCCGCCTTCCCAGCGGTAGGTGTGCGCCATCTGCCCGACGATGTATTCGTCGCCGCGGCCGCAGTGGCTCATGATCGCCACCAGGTTGCCCTGCGTGCCGCTGGCGACGTAGAGCGCCGCCTCCTTGCCGAGCATCGCGGCGATCTTCTCCTGCAGGGCATTGACGCTGGGGTCGTCGCCGAAGACGTCGTCGCCGACCGGCGCGGTCGCCATGTGGGCGCGCATCGCCGGGGTCGGCCGGGTCACGGTGTCGCTGCGAAGATCGACCAAGTTCATTGCAGGGCGTCCATGAAGTTCTTGAGCAGGGCATGGCCGTGCTCGGTGAGGATGGATTCCGGGTGGAACTGCACGCCTTCGAGCGGCGTGCGGCTGCCGGCGAGCGCACGATGGCGCACGCCCATGATCTCACCGTCGCTGGCGGTCGAGGTCACGTCCAGCGCCGTCGGCAGGCTTGCCCGCTCGATCGCCAGCGAGTGGTAGCGCACCACCGAGAAGCGGCCGGGCAGGCCGGCGTAGACGCCGCGGCCGTCGTGCGCCACGTCGTCGACCTTGCCGTGCATCAGGCGCGCGGCGCGCACCACCTTGCCGCCGAGCGCCGCGCCGATCGCCTGGTGCCCGAGACAGACGCCGAGGATCGGGAGCTTGCCCGCAAGCTCCCGGATCGCCGGCACGCACACGCCCGCCTCGGCCGGCGTGCACGGGCCGGGCGAGAGCACGAGCGCGTCGGGCGCGAGCGCGGCGATGCCGGCGACGTCGATTTCGTCGTTGCGCAGCACCTGCACCTCGGCGCCGAGCTCGCCGAAGTACTGCACCAGGTTGAAGGTGAAGCTGTCGTAGTTGTCGATCATGAGGAGCTTCATCTCAGAACCCCTCTTCCACGAGCTCGGCCGCGCGGATCAGCGCCCGCGCCTTGGCCTCGGTTTCCTGCCATTCGAGCTCGGGCACCGAGTCGGCGACGACGCCAGCCGCCGCCTGCACGTACAGCACCTGGTCCTTGACGATGCCGGTGCGGATCGCGATCGCCACGTCCATGTCGCCGGCGAAGCTGAGGTAGCCGCAGGCGCCACCGTAGAGGCCGCGCTTCACGGGCTCGAGCTCGTCGATGATCTCCATCGCGCGGATCTTCGGAGCGCCGGTCAGGGTGCCCGCCGGGAAGGTCGCACGCAGCACGTCGAGATTGGTCATGCCCTCCTTCAGCAGACCCTCGACGTTGCTGACGATGTGCATCACGTGCGAGTAGCGCTCGACGGCGAAGGCCTCGGTCACCTTGACGCTGCCGGTCCGGGCGATCCGGCCGATGTCGTTTCGCGCCAGGTCGATCAGCATCAGGTGCTCGGCGCGCTCCTTCGGGTCGCCGACGAGTTCGGCCTCGAGCGCCTTGTCCTGCTCGGGCGTCGCGCCGCGCGGCCGCGTTCCGGCGAGCGGGCGGATCGTCACCTTGTCGCCGGCCGGCGTGTGCTCCTGGCGGACCAGGATCTCGGGCGAGGCGCCGATCACCTGGAACTCGCCGAAGTCGTAGAAGAACATGTACGGCGAGGGGTTGAGCGAGCGCAGCGCCCGGTAGAGGCTCAGCGGCGACTCGGTGTAGCGCTTCTTCAGCCGCTGACCGATCTGCACCTGCATCATGTCGCCGGCGGCGACGTACTCCTTGGCGCGATGCACCGCCTTCAGGTAGTCGGCCTTGGCGAACTCTCGCTCCACCGGCAGGGCGGCGCCGCGACGCACCGCCGGCGCGGTGACGCCGGTGTTCAGCTTGTCGGTCAGCTCGGCGAGCCGACGGCGGGCCCGGAACCACGCCTCGGGCGTGGTCGGATCGGCGTAGACGATCAGGTAGAGACGCCCCGACAGGTTGTCGATGACGGCGAGCTCCTCGCATTGCAGCAGCAGGATGTCGGGCGTGTCGATGCCGCCTGGCTTCCAGGTCTTGGCCAGTCGCGGCTCGATGTAGCGCACCGTGTCGTAGCCGAAGTAGCCCGCCAGGCCGCCGCAGAAGCGCGGCAGCCCGGGGCGCAGCGCCACCCGGAAGCGCGCCTGCCACTCGGCGATGAAGTCGAGCGGGTTGCCCTCGTCGGTCTCGACGACGACGCCGTCGGTCACGACCTCGGTGCGAAACCCGTTGGCGCGAAGCAGCGTCTTCGCCGGCAGGCCGATGAACGAGTAGCGGCCGAAGCGCTCGCCGCCCACCACCGACTCGAGCAGGAAGCTCGAGCCGGCGTGCTCGGTGCCCACCAGCTTCAGGTAGAGCGACAGCGGCGTCTCGAGGTCGGCGAACGCCTCGGCGATCAGCGGAATGCGGTTGAAGCCCTGCTGCGCAAGGCTCTTGAATTCGATTTCGGTCATGGTCGTCGCGCCCGGCGGCGAAGCACGGGGCTTGGGGTCAACCGCCGGCCGGAGGGCCGGCGGAGATCGTCGAGGCGGGGAATCGGCGGGTCGCGGGACCCGCCCTGCTCAGCCGGCGGCCGCGGCGTGCGGTACCGGGGCCGCGGTCAGCGGCGGCCAGCGCTCGGGCAGCGGCGCCAGGGCCAGGCTCCCCGGTCCGCGGACCTGACGGCAATCGACAGCGATGCGACCATCGCAAAAGTGTAGCAGCGGGATTCCGTCTCCCGGGTTCAGGCCGAGGTGACCGGAATCCCCCGGAACTGCCCGGCCACCGCCGGCCCGCTCGGGCGCGGATAGCGCTGCGGATCGAAGCGGTTGAGCAGCTCCTTCTCGCGCGCCCGGGCGATCGCCAGGCTGGCGAGCTTGACGTGACCGTAGCCGCGGATCGAGCCGGGCACGTTGGCGATCGCGACCGCGACCGCCGTCTTCTCGGCGGCGAGGCCAGCCAGCAGCTCGGCCACGCGCGCTTCGTACTCCGCGATCAGCTGGCGCTCGAGCTTGCGTTCTTCCGTTCGGCCGAACGGATCGAACGCCGTGCCGCGCAGCGCCTTGCCGCGTCGCAGCAGCTTGAGCAGCGGGAACATCCACGGCCCGAAGCGGCGCTTCTTCGGCAGCGCCGCACGGCCCTCGCCCTTGGGCTTCACCAGCGCCGGCGGCGCCATGTAGAACTCGAGCGTCGGCTTGCCTTCGAACTGCTCGGCGATGCGCTTCTCGAACTCGCCGTCGGTGTAGAGGCGGGCGACCTCGTACTCGTCCTTGTAGGCCATCAGCTTGCGCAGCTGGGTCGCGACGGCGCGCGTCAGCGGCAGGTCACCAGCAGAGCCGCTCACCGACTCCTCGCGGGCGCGAACGGTCGCGACCTGGCGCCGATAGCGCTCGGCGTAGGCGGGACCCTGGTAGCCGACGAGGAAACGCGCCGAGCGCTCGACCAGCTCGTCGAGCGTCTCCGCATGCCGCGACGCCGGGTCAGGCTCGTGCAGCAGCTCGCGGCAGGCGACCGGGTCGGCAGCGGCGAGCCGGCCGAGCGAGAACGCCGCCTTGTTGCTCTCGACCGCGACGCCGTTGAGCTCGATCGCCCTCTGCATCGCCGCCAGGCCCACCGGCACCAGCCCGCGCTGCCACGCGTAGCCCATGGCGACGATGTTCGAGACGATGGTGTCGCCGAGGAAGTCTGCGGCCACTGTCTGCGCGTCCATCGTCTCGACGCGCTCCTCACCGGCGGCGAACTCGAGCTTCTCGAGCAGGGCGTCGACCTTGAGGCTCGCATCGGGATTCGAGAGCGATTCGGCGACCGGGATCTCGTGCGTGTTGGCGAGCACGCGGGTGCGGCCGCGGCGCACCGTCTGCAGCGCGTCGGCGGAAGCGGCGACGACGATGTCGCAGGCGAGCACCGCGTCGGCCTGCTGCGCGTCGATGCGCACCTGGTTCAACGCCGCCGGATCCTTGGCCAGGCGCACGAACGAGAGCACCGAGCCGCCCTTCTGCGCGAAGCCCATGAAGTCGAGCACGCTCGCGGCGTGGCCCTCGAGGTGCGCCGCCATCGCGATGACCGCGCCGACGGTGACGACGCCGGTGCCGCCGACGCCGGTGACGAGCAGGTCGTACGGCCCGGTCCAGGCGTGCACCGCCGGCAAGGGCAGCTTCTCGATCAAGGTCGCGAAGCGCTCCTTGCCCGGGCCGGCGAGCGCGCCGGTCCGCTTCCTCAGGCTGCCGCCGACCACCCCGACGAAGCTCGGGCAGAAGCCGTTGGCGCAGGAATAGTCCTTGTTGCAGCTCGACTGGTCGATCTTGCGCTTGCGACCGAGCTCGGTCTCGAGCGGCACGACGGCGACGCAGTTCGACTGCACCGAACAATCGCCGCAGCCTTCGCAGACGCGTTCGTTGATGAACAGGCGCCGCGCCGGATCGACCAGCTCGCCCTTCTTCCGGCGCCTGCGCTTCTCGGCCGCGCAGGTCTGCTCGTAGATCAGCACGGTCACGCCCTTCAGCTCGCGCAGCTGGCGCTGCACCGCGTCGAGCTGGCCGCGCTCGTGGAACTCGGTCCCGGCGGGAAAGCGGTCGTGGATCCGGTCGTACTTCGAGATGTCGTCGGAAAGCACGACCACCTTGGTCGCCCCCTCGGCCTCGACCTGGCGAGCGATGCCGTCGACGGAGATGATGCCGTCGACCGGCTGGCCGCCGGTCATCGCCACCGCGTCGTTGAAAAGGATCTTGTAGGTGATGTTGGTCCGGGCGGCGATCGCCTGGCGGATCGCCAGGTAGCCGGAGTGGTAGTAGGTTCCGTCGCCCAGGTTCTGGAAGACGTGCGGCACCTTGGTGAACATCGCGTGCGAGACCCAGTCGACACCCTCGCCGCCCATCTGGATCAGGCCTTCGGTGTCGCGGTCCATCCACGAAGCCATGAAGTGGCAGCCGATGCCCGCCTGCGCGCGCGAGCCTTCGGGTACCTTGGTCGAGGTGTTGTGCGGGCAGCCGGCGCAGAAGTAGGGCAGGCGCTTGACCGAGTCGCCGACGTTGGAGAGGAGCTGCGGCACGGTGAAGTCGACCACCAGGTGGCGCCGGTCGAGCTGCGGGAAGCGCGCCGCCAGCCAGTTGGCGACGATCTCGATCAGGCGCGAGGGCCGCAGCTCGCCGAGCTCGGAGACCAGCGGATTTCCGACGGCGTCGCGCTTGCCGACGATCGCCGGCCGCACGGCGGCGTTGTAGAACTGGTCGCGCATCTGCGTCTCGACCACCGCGCCCTTTTCCTCGACCACGAGGATCTCGGAGAGGCCTTCGGCGAAGCTCGCGATCCGGGTCGGCTCGAGCGGGTACGAGAGGCCGACCTTGTACAGCCGCACGCCCGCTTCGGCGAGCGCGGCGAGCGAGACGTCGAGCCGGCGGAACACCTCGAGCAGGTCGAGATGCGCCTTGCCGCAGGTGACGATGCCGACGGTCGCGCGCGCCGACTCCACGACCTGCCGGTCCAGTGAATTGACCTTGGCGAATGCGCGTACCGCATCCAGCTTGGCATGCAGCCGCTGCTCGATCTTCAGCGAAGGCAGGTCGGGCCAGCGGTAGTGCAGCCCGTCGGCGGGGCGCACGAACCCCGTCGCCGCCTCGACCTCCGCGCCGCTCTTCCAGGCAGCGACGCGCTCGTTGGTGAGATCGAGGTCGACCGTCGAACCGCTCTCGACGATTTCCGAGAGCGCGGTGAAACCGACCCAGTTGCCCGAGAAGCGCGACAGCGCCCAGCCGTAAAGGCCGAACTCCAGGTACTCGGCCACGCTCGCCGGCGCGACCACCGGCATGTGCCACGACTGCATCGCCACGTCGCTCTGGTGCGGCATCGAGGAGGAAACGCAGCCGTGGTCGTCGCCGGCCACCACGAGCACGCCGCCGTGAGGCGACGAGCCGTAGGCGTTGCCGTGCTTGAGCGCATCGCCGGCGCGGTCGACGCCCGGGCCCTTGCCGTACCACATGGCGAACACGCCGTCGGCGGTGCGCTCGGGGTCCGACTCGACCCGCTGGGTGCCGAGCACCGCGGTCGCGCCCAGTTCCTCGTTGATTGCCGGCAGGAACTTCACGCCCGCCTGGTCGAGCAGCTTCGAGGCCTTCCACGCCTGCTGGTCGACCATGCCGAGCGGCGAGCCGCGGTAGCCGCTGATGAAGCCTTGCGACTTCACGCCGAAGGCCGCGTCGCGCGCCGCCTGCATCAGCGGCAGGCGGATCAGCGCCTGCGTGCCGGTGAGAAAGACCACGCCGCCGGCCGCCGCGAGGTTGTCGGCGAGGCGGTAGTCGGGACGAACAAGGGTCTGCGGCATGGGGCCTCCGTCGAGCGCGGCTGGAGCGGGCAATTTACGGGCCGGAGCGGAGAATGTGCTTCTTTCTTTGTCGCCGAGTCGGCTCCATGGAGAATGGATGCTCGATTTCTCCCCAGGAGACAGCATGATCGTTCTCGATCGCACCGACCACGCGATCCTCGAGGCGCTGCAGCGCGACTCTCGCCAGACCGTGCAGCAGCTCGCCGCCGCGGTCGGCCTGACCTCGACGCCCTGCTGGAAGCGGGTGAAGGCGATGGAAGCCGCGGGCGTGATCCGCGGCTACGGCGCGGTGGTCGACCGGGAGAGCGTCGGCCTCGCCCTGTGCGTGCTTGCCGAGGTGAACCTGACCCAGCACAACGAGGGCACGGTGCGCGAGTTCGAGCGCGCCGTCGCCGCCTGCCCCGAGATCGTCGCCTGCTACAGCACCACCGGCGGCGCCGACTACAGCATCAAGGTCCTGGTGCCCGACATCCGCAGCTACGAGACCTTCCTGCACGAGACCGCGTTCCGCCTGCCGGGCGTGACGCACATCCGCTCGAGCGTGGTGCTGAAGGAAGTCAAGGCCGAGGCGGGGGTGCCGATCCCCGGGGCGGGGCGGCCGGCGCCGGCCGGGGCGAGGAAGGCCGCCCGGCCGCGAAGCTCACGGGCGGTTGGCTAGCGCCGCCCGCGGGTTGAAGTCGGCGAACGTGTTCGCCATCGCTTCGTAGGCCGCCTGCGCCTGGGCCGCATCGGCGGGCGGCAGGGCGATCGTCAGCACCGCGTACAGATCGCCCGCCGTGCCGCTCGCCCGCGTGGCGGGCAGGCCGCGCCCCTTGAGGCGGAGCTTCCGCCCCGGCGCCGAGCCCTTGGGAATGGTCAGCTGCACCGTGCCCTCGGGCGTCGGCGCATCGACGGTCGCGCCGAGCGCCGCCTCCCAGGGCGCGACCGGCAGGTCGACATAGACATCGGCGCCGTCGACCCGGAAGAGCGCATGCGGATTGAACGCGATCTCGAGGTAGAGGTCGCCCGCCGGTCCGCCGTTGCCGCCCGGCGAGCCCTGCTTGGCCAGGCGCAGCTGCTGCCCCGGACGGATGCCGCGCGGGATGTGCACGTCGAGGCGCCGCTCCTCGAGGGCGACGCGGCCGTCGGGCGTCTCCTTCGGCACGCGCAGCACGATGCTGCGCTCGGCGCCGCGGTACGCGTCCTCGAGGTCGATCAGCGCCTTGGCGTGATGGTCCTCGCCCTGCGTGCTGACCGTGCGCCTCGCCGACGGACCGCCGGGCCCGCGGGCGCGGCGGCCGAACAGCGACTCGAAGAAGTCGCTCGGATCGAAGTCGGCGCCGAACGGGCTGCCGCCCGCGCCGCCGCCCGGCGCACCGCCGCGGAACTCGAAGCCCGCGTCCCAGTTGGGCGGCGGCTGGAACTCCTGGCCGGCCTTCCAGTTGCTGCCCATCTGGTCGTAGGCGGCGCGCTTCTCGGGATCCTTCAGCACCTCGTTGGCTTCGTTGATCTCCTTGAAGCGGCTCTCGGCGTCGGCCAGCTTGCTCACGTCCGGGTGGTACTTGCGGGCGAGCTTGCGGTAGGCCTTCTTGATGTCGTCCTGGGTGGCCGTGCGCGGCACGCCCAGGGCTTCGTAGTAGTCCTTGTATTTCATGTGCGTTCGTCAATGCGAGGCGGCGATCGGCGCCGGCTCGCGCGAAGCAGATGGGGGCGCCATCGGTCCGCCGCAAGCCGGCATCACCGCCTCGGTCGAGGCCTGCAGGGTGACGTGGCCGATGGCGAAGCGCTCCTGCATGCGCGCCGCCGCGGCGCGGAAGAAGGCGTCGTCGGGGTGCCCGCCGGGCATCACGACGTGCGCCGTGAGCACGACGTCGGTGGTGCCGGTGGCCCAGACGTGCAGGTCGTGGACGCAGTCGACGCCGGGCAGCGCCTCGAGCTCGGCGCGCACCGCGTCGAGGTCGATCGAGCTCGGCACGCCGTCGAACATGAGGTGCAGGGAATCGCGGAACAGCTGCCAGGTGCCGACCAGGATCACCGCGGCGATCAGGAGGCTCGCCGCCGGGTCGGCCCAGAGCCACCCCTGCCACAGCACCAGCCCGCCGGCGACGACGACGCCCGCCGAGACCGCCGCGTCGGCCGACATGTGCAGGAACGCGCCGCGGACGTTCAGGTCGTCGTGCCGGCCGCGCATGAAGAGCAGCGCGGTGCCGAGGTTGACGACGATGCCGATCGCGGCCACGACCATGACGACGCCGGCCTGCGTCGGCTCCGGCGATTGCAGGCGCAGCACCGCGGCCCAGACCAGCGAGCCCATCGCCACGAGGAGCAGCAGCGCGTTGGCGAACGCGGCCAGGATCGAGGCCCGCTTCCAGCCCCAGGTGTGCCGGTCGTCGGGCGCGAGCCGGCCGGCGAAGGCGCCGGCCCAGGCCAGCACCAGGCCGAGCACGTCGCCGAGGTTGTGGCCGGCGTCGGCGAGCAGCGCCAGCGAATCGACGCGCCAGCCGGCCAGCGCCTCGATCGCGACGAAGACGATGTTGACGCCGATGCCGATCGCGAACGCGCGGTCGTGGCGGGCCGGGCCGTGGGCGTGGCCGGCGTGGCCGCCCGCGGGCGCGGCCGCGCGCCCGGGCTCCGGGTCGCCGCCGTGGTCGTGCCCGTGGGGGTGCGCGTGATCGTGACCGTGGCTGCTCATCGCGAGCGCCTGCTTCGCTTCACTCGGCCAGCCGGGCGCGCATGGCAGCGATCACCGCGCGGTAGTCCTTGGCGCCGAAGATGGCGCTGCCGGCGACGAAGGTGTCGCAGCCGGCGTCGGCGGCGGCGCGGATGTTGTCGACCTTGATGCCGCCATCGACCTCGAGGCGGATGTCGCGGCCGCTCGCGTCGATGCGCTTTCGCACCTGCTCGAGCTTCCTCAACGCCGAATCGATGAAGCTCTGCCCGCCGAAGCCGGGGTTGACGCTCATCACCAGCACCAGGTCGACCTTGTCGATCACCCAGTCGAGCACGTCGATCGGCGAAGCCGGATTGAACACCAGCCCGGCCTTGCAGCCGAGGCCGCGGATCAGCTGCAGCGTGCGGTCGACGTGCGCGCTGGCCTCGGGATGAAAGCTGATCACGTCGGCGCCCGCCTTGGCGAAGGCCTCGGCGATGGCGTCGACCGGCTCGACCATGAGGTGCACGTCGATCGGCACCGGCGTCCCGTCGGCCTTCGCCGCGTGCGACCGGATCGCCTGGCAGACCATCGGGCCGATCGTCAGGTTCGGCACGTAGTGGTTGTCCATCACGTCGAAATGGATCCAGTCGGCGCCGGCAGCGATGACGTTCCTCACCTCCTCGCCGAGCCGCGCGAAGTCGGCCGAAAGAATGCTGGGGGCGATCAGGGGCTGGGTCATGAGGTGCTCAACGCGAACGATTCTAGGTCGAGGGTTTTACCCATGCCTGCGAGAATCGGCGCATGGCCCGACCCGAGTTCACGACAACCGTCGCGGTTCGTCACCTGCCCGAGCAGTCGGACATGGATGCGGGCAAGTACGCGTTCGCGTACACGGTGGCCATCACCAACAGCGGCGACGTCACCGGCCAGCTGATCGGCCGGCACTGGATCATCACCGACGCCAGCGGCCACGTCGACGAGGTCCGCGGCCTCGCGGTCGTCGGCCACCAGCCGGTGCTCAAGCCCGGCGAGAGCTTCGAGTACACGAGCTGGATGCGGCTGGCGACGCCGCACGGCACGATGCGCGGCACCTTCTTCTGCATGACCGAGGACGCGCAGCCGTTCGACGCGCCGATCGGCGAGTTCGGCCTGACGCTCGCCTCCGCGCTGCACTAGGGCGCGGCGCCAGTCCCCAGCATGGCGAAAGGCGGCACCTCGCCCTGGGACCTGACGGCCCTCTTCAACGCGGCCGACCCCAAGGCCGGGCTCGCCGAGCGGCATCTCTGGGTCATCCGACTGGTCGAGTGGCTGCGCCACGCACCGCTCGAGTCCGAGGCGAAGACCGAAGCGCGCAGCACGCCGACCCCGGTGCTGCGCCTGCGCTTTCTGCTCGGCGTGCTCGAGCGCAACGCCGAGCATCGGCTGCGGGCGGCCGAGATGCTGCGCCTCTTCCTGCGCGAGGTCGACAGCGCCGCGCTCCTCGCCGACTTCGGCTTCGCGCCGCGCACGGGCCTCTGGGCCGAGTTCGGGCAGCGCCTGCGCGCCCGGGTGCTGCCGCTCACGCCGGCGACGACCGACCTCGGCGAGCTGTTCGCCCTGCTCTTTCCGCGCGGCGAGGACGTCGCCTGGCTGAACGCGATCGACGACGAGACGCTGGCGCGCCTGGCCGGGGTGCTCGAAGCCGGCGACGGCGGGCTCGCGCACGACTGGCGCGGGCCGTTCTTCGAGGCGATCGACTTCCTCGCCAGCGCGGTGCGCGCCGCGGGCTTCGCGGCGCAGCTGCGCCAGCGCATGAGCCCCGAGCTGCTCGCCGATGCGCCCTTTCATCAGCTCGCGCGGGTGGCCGAGCGGCTGCGCGAGCACGGCCAGTCGACGCTGCCCGACGACCGCGCCCTCTTCCTCCAGGACGCGCAATACCTGCGCGCCCTGCTCGACACCTGCCGGCGCTGCGCCGCCAGCGTGCACGAGCATCTCGAGACGCACGGCGTCTCGGTCGACGTGGTGTTCGAGGTCGACCAGCTGCGCGAGCGCGCCCACCGCATCGACCTGCTGCTCGGCTGCGTGCTGGCGCCCGACGCCTCGCGCGAGCTCGTCGGCCTGGTCGCCGAGCTCGCGGCCATGGCCGAGGAGCGGCGCTCGATCCGCGGCCTGTTCTCGCGCCACTACTCGATGCTGGCGCGCAAGGTGGCCGAGCGCAGCGCCGCCAGCGGCGAGCACTACATCACCCGCAGCCGCGCCGAGTACGGGGAGATGCTGCGCGCAGCGGCCGGCGGAGGCGCGGTGCTGGCGCTGACCACGCTGCTCAAGTTCGCCATCGCCGCGGTCGCCCTCGGCGCGTTCTGGGGCGGGCTGGCGGCCGGACTCAACTACGCCGCCTCGTTCGTCCTGATCCAGATCCTGCACTTCACGGTCGCGACCAAGCAGCCGGCGATGACCGCGCCGGCGATGGCCGAGAAGCTTGCCGACGTCTCCAGCGACGCCGCGGTCGAGAGCTTCGTCGACGAAACCGCGCACCTGATCCGCTCGCAGGCGGCCGGCATCTTCGGCAACGTGCTGGCGGTGATCCCGCTGGTGCTGGCGGCGCAGTGGATCGCCCGCGCCGTGTCCGGCGCGCCGCTGGTCGGCGTCCGCGACGCGGCCTACGTGCTGGACTCGCTGACCCTGCTCGGACCGACCGCGCTGTTCGCCGCCTTCACCGGCGTGCTCCTGTTCGCCAGCTCGCTGATCGCCGGCTGGTTCGAGAACTGGTTCGTCTGGCACCGGCTCGACAGCGCGATCGCCTGGAATCCGAAGATCGTCGCCCGGCTCGGCGCCGCGCGCGCCCGTCGCTGGTCGAGCTACCTGCGCAGCCACATCTCCGGCTTCGCCTCCAACATCTCGCTCGGCCTGATGCTCGGGCTGGTGCCGCCGATCGTCGCCTTCTTCGCCCTGCCGCTCGACGTTCGCCACGTCACCCTGGCGAGCGGCCAGCTCGCCGCGGCGATCGGCGCGCTCGGCCTGGGCACGGTGCTGACCGCGCCGTTCTGGTGGTGCGTCGCCGGCATCGCCGCGACCGGCGCGCTCAACCTCGCGGTCAGCTTCTTCCTCGCCTTTCGCGTCGCCCTGCGCTCGCGCGGCATCCGCCTCGCCGACGAAACCCGGATCGGCAGCGCCTTCCGCAGGCGCCTGTGGCGCCAGCCGCTCTCGTTCCTGCTGCCGCCGCGCGATCCCGTCGCCACTTCCACGCCCTCGCCATGAAGATGCCGCTCTGGACCGTGATCGTCCCGGTCGTCTCGCTGCCGCTGGCGGGCCTCGCCCTCGCCTGGCCGCCAGGCGGGGCGCTGGCCGCGGTGTGCGCGATCGCGCTCTGCGCTTCGGTGGTGGCTTCGGTCCATCACGCGGAGGTCGTGGCGCACCGGGTCGGCGAGCCCTTCGGTACCCTGATCCTCGCCGTCGCGGTCACGGTCATCGAGGTCGCGCTGATCGTCTCGGTGATGCTGACCGGCGGCGAGAGCGCGTCCGGCCTGGCCCGCGACACGATCTTCTCGGCCATCATGATCACCTGCAACGGCGCGGTCGGCCTGTGCGTGATCGCCGGCGGCCTCAAGCACCACGAGCAGAGCTTTCGCCTCGAAGGCGCGACCTCGGCGCTGGCGGCGCTGATCGTCCTGGCGACGCTGTCGCTGGTGCTGCCCGCGTTCACCACCACGGTGCCGGGTCCGGACCTGTTCTCGACCTCGCAGCTCGCCTTCGCCGCCTTCGCCTCGCTCGCCCTGTGGGCGGTGTTCGTGTTCGTGCAGACCGTGCGCCACCGCGACTATTTCCTGCCGCCCGACCGCCCCGGCGACGAGGCGGCGCATGCCGCCCCGCCCTCGACCGGCCTGGCCTGGGCCAGCTTCGGCCTGCTCATCGTCGCGCTGCTCGCGGTGATCGGCCTGGCCAAGACGCTCTCGCCGACGATGGAGCGCGGCATCGCCTCGGCCGGCCTGCCGCCGACCGTGATCGGCATCGTCATCGCGATGCTCGTGCTCGCTCCCGAGACCTGGGCGGCGCTCCGCGCGGCTCGCGCAGACCGGCTGCAGACCAGCCTCAACCTCGCGCTCGGCTCGGCCCTGGCGAGCATCGGCCTGACGATTCCCGCGGTGGCGATGCTCTCGATCGCGCTCGACCGGCCGCTCCGCCTCGGCCTCGCGCCCAAGGACCTGGTCCTGCTCGTGCTCACTTTCGTCGTCGCCACGATCACCCTCGGCACCGGCCGCACCAACGTGCTCCAGGGCGCGGTGCACCTGCTGATCTTCGCCGCCTTCCTGTTCCTGGCGATCGTGCCCTGAGGGCGTGCTAGACCAGGAACATCACCGCGGCCACCACGGTCGGCGCGAGCGCGCCGAGGAGCAGGCCGACCGCGCCGATCGAGCCGTTGTCGAAGCCCTGGCGGAGCAGGGCCACGCCGGCCGGATTGGGCGCGTTGGCGATCACCGTCAGCCCGCCGCCGGCCACGGCGCCCGCCACCAGCATGTACTTCGCCTCTGCGCTCATGCCGTCGATCAGGGAGCCCAGGTAGGTGAGTGCGGCGTTGTCGGCGATCGCCGTCAGGCCGAGGGCGCCGAAGAACAGCGCCAATGGCCTGAGGCTCGAGATGAGCGGCTGCAGCCACCACGCCTGCAGGCCGCCGAGGACCACCAGGCCGGCGAGAAAGAATCCGACCAGAAGCGCCTCCTTCAGGAGCAGCGGGCTCTGATGGCGGGCATAGGCCTGGGTGAAGCCGACGAACAGCAGGAACAGGCCGAGGAAGATCACCGGGTGGTGGGCGAAGACCACCGTCGCGACCAGGAAGGCGAAGTGGATCGCGGTGACCGCCGCCGGCACTCTTCCGCTCCGCTCGGCCGGGGCGACGGCGGCATCGGGCAGGTGCCGGCGCAGCAGGAAGACAACGCCGGTGGCATTGACGAGCACCGCGATCGCCGCCTTCCAGCCGAAAGTCGAGAGCATGAAGGCGCTGTCCCAGTTCCAGGTCTGGGCAACGATGAGCACCGGCGGCGCGGCGAACGAGGTCAGCGTGCCGCCGATCGAGATGTTGACGAACAGGACGCCGAGCGCGCCGTACTTGAGGTGCTCGGGCAGTTCGGGGCGAAAGACCAGTGGGGCGAGCATGAGCGCCGCCAGGGTCATCGCCGCCGGTTCGGTGACGAGCGAGCCGAGCAGGGGAACGACCGCGAGGCAGAGCCAGGCCTCGGCGACCGCCGCGCGCACGGGCAGGAGCCGCGCCAGCAGGGCGACCAGGCCCTTGATCGCCTCGAGCACCGGCCGCGAAGCGGCGACGACCATGATCACCACCACGAACAGCGGCTCGGTGTACTGCCGGCTTTCGGCGTATTCGATCGCCACCGACGAACCGGCGACCACGCCGATCGTCGCCACGAGCACCGCCGCCCAGAAGCCGAACACCACCTCCACCTCGCCGAGCAGGTGGAACAGCCCGGCGTGCCGGGGGTGGCGGTGCGCCAGGCGCTCGAACGCCTTGGTCGAGAGGGTGTGCAGCACGGCGACCGCGAACAGGACCGCGGCGATGATCTCGATGGTGCGCATGGGTCAGCCCGATGTCCGGAGCGGCCGGGCGCCGCGCCCACGAAGAAGGCGAGCGATGCGAGCCGGCATCAATCGTCCTCGCGGCGCTCGCCGCGGCGTCGGCCGGAGAACATCGTCCACCAGACGATCGCGACCAGCAGCGCGAGCGCGAGGCCGGCTTCCAGCAGAATGACCCACATGACGACCACCTTCCAGGGCGCCAGGCGCCTGGCGGGGACCATTCTAGGAACGCTTGCCGCCGCGCTGCTGGCGACGCTCCTCGTCGCCTGCTCGAGCACGCCGATCGCCGCACCGCCAACGCCGCCGGCCGGCGGACCGGAAACCGCGCCGAGCGATGCACCGGGCCGGGTCGATGACGGCGGCCCGGTCGCCGCCACTGCCGGATCGATGCTGCGCCCGCGCGCCCGCTGGCTCGCGGCCTCCTGGAACGAGCTGCCGGGCTGGAGCGCCGATCGCGCCAGCAACGCGATGCCGGCGCTGCTGCGCAGTTGCGACCGCCCCGCGCCGGCCTGGGTCGGCGTCTGCGGCCTGGCCCGGCGCGACGCGTTCGCGCTGCTCGCCGACGACGCCGGCGCCCGCGTCTGGCTCGAGGCGAACCTGCGGCCCTGGCGGGTGGAGTCGCTCGAAGGCGAGACCACCGGCCTCGCCACCGGCTACTTCGAGCCGCTGGTCGAAGCCTCGCGCCGGCCGCGACCGGGCTTTCGGGTCGCCCTCTACGGCCCGCCCGCCGACCTGGCGACGCGAAAGCCCTACTGGACGCGGCAGCAGCTCGACACCCTGCCGGCGGCGCGCCGCTCGCTCGCCGGCAACGAGATCGCCTGGCTGCGCGATCCGCTCGACGCCCTGCTGCTGCAGGTTCAGGGCTCGGGTCGGCTCAGCTTCGTCGACGAGCACGACAAGCCGCGCGAGCTGGTGCGCGTGGCCTATGCCGGGCACAACGACCAGCCCTACAAGTCGGTCGGCCGCTGGCTGGTCGATCAGGGCGAGCTGCGCCTCGAGCAGGCGTCGTGGCCGGCGATCCGCGCCTGGGCCAGGCAGCATCCGAAGCGCGTCGACGAGATGCTCTGGGCCAACCCGAGGGTCGTCTTCTTCCGCGAGGAGCCGCTGCCGGATCCGGCGATCGGTCCGAAGGGCGCGCAGGGCGTGGCGCTGACGCCGGGCCGCTCGATCGCGGTCGATCCGCAAAGCGTTCCCTACGGCACGCCGGTCTGGCTCGACACCTCCGAGCCGCTCTCGGCGACGCCGCTGCGCCGCCTGGTCGTCGCCCAGGACACCGGCTCGGCGATCACCGGCGCGGTGCGCGCCGACTACTTCTGGGGCTGGGGCGAAGCCGCCGAGGCGCAGGCGGGGCGGATGAAGCAGGCGCTGCGCTATTGGGTGCTGTGGCCGAAGTGAGAAAGAATGCGGCCGCGATCGCGACCAAGACGTCAGACCCAAGTCCCGTGGAGAATTGCAGATGACCCGCCGCCCCTTCCTCGCCGCCGCCCTCTCCGCCCTCGGCCTCGGGCCGACGCTCGCCACCGCGCAGGGGCCGACGCCGAAGATCGAGAAGGTCGTCCTCCCCGACGAAGAGTGGAAGAAGCGCCTGGCGCCAGCCGCCTACGAGGTGCTGCGCCAAGAGGGCACCGAGCGGCCGGGCTCGAGCCCGCTCAACGCCGAGAAGCGCAAGGGGCGCTTCCACTGCGCCGGCTGCGACCTGCCGCTGTTCGCCTCCGAGACCAAGTTCGAGAGCGGCACCGGCTGGCCGAGCTTCTACGCCGCGCTGCCCGGCGCGCTGGGTACGAAGACCGACGTGAAGATGATCATTCCGCGCACCGAGTACCACTGCGCCCGCTGCGACGGCCACCAGGGCCACGTCTTCGACGACGGCCCGGCGCCGACGGGCAAGCGCTACTGCAACAACGGGGTCGCGCTGAAGTTCGTCGCCGCGTAGCGCCGGAACCGAGACCTTTGGCGGAGGCGCGCCGCGAGAGTCTTTCGTAGACTCTTGCGCATGGCCACCGCCGACGTCGCGCCCACCCGTCCCGAGAACGACCTCGACCCGACCGACCCCTGGCAGCGCGAGGCGCAGACCTTTCCCCGGCTGACGCCGGAGATGGTCGCGCGGGTCTCGCGCTACGGTGCGGTCGAGGAGCTCGCGCCGCAGATGGAAGTGTTCTCCCGCGGCGATCGCGGCCGCGACTTCTTCGTCATCCTCGAAGGCACGATCGAGGTCTACGAGCGCGACGACGATGGCGCTGTCGCGGTGTTGCGGCCGCACGTGGAGCGCGAGTTCACCGGCGAGCTCGACCTCTTCAACGACCGCGCAATCCTCGTCAACGGCCGCGCCGGCCCCGCCGCCACGCGGGTGCTGCGCATCAAGCGCGCCGACTTCCGCCGCCTGGTGCAGAGCGAGCCCGACATCGCCGAGATCATCATGCGCGCCTTCATCCTGCGCCGCGTCGGCCTGCTGCGGCACAAGCAGGGCGCCGCCGTGCTGATCGGCCCGGCGCACAGCGCCGACACCTTGCGCCTGCAGCAGTTCCTGAACCGCAACGCCTATCCGACCCGCGTGCTCGACACCGAGCAGGACGCCGACGCCGGCGGCTTCCTCGAGTGCTTCTCGCTCACCGCCGCCGAGCTGCCGGTGATCGTCCTGCCGGGCCATCGGGCACTGCGCAACCCGAGCCTCGCCGAGCTCGCCGACGCGCTCGGCATCACCGAGGACTTCGACCACGCCACGGTGTTCGACCTGGCCGTCGTCGGCGCCGGCCCGGCCGGGCTGGCGGCCGCGGTGTACGGCGCCTCGGAGGGCCTGCAGACGATCGTGCTCGAGAGCATCGCCCCCGGCGGCCAGGCGGGTACCAGCTCGAAGATCGAGAACTACCTCGGCTTTCCCACCGGCATCAGCGGCGAGGCGCTCGCCGGCCGGGCGCAGGTGCAGGCGCAGAAGTTCGGCGCCCGGCTCGCGGTTTCGCGCGCGGTCACCGGGATCGATTGCGACGACGAGCCCTATCGGCTCAAGCTCGACGACGGCGCCGCGATCCGCGCCCGCGCCGTCGTCATCGCCACCGGCGCGCGCTACCGCAAGCTCGACGTGCCCGGCTTCGAGCGCTTCGAAGGCCAGGGCATCTACTACGCGGCGACGGCGATGGAGGCCAACCTCTGCCAGGCCGCCGAGGTCATCGTCGTCGGCGGCGGCAACTCGGCCGGGCAGGCGGCGGTGTTCCTGTCGCGCACCGCGCGCCACGTGCATGTGCTGGTGCGCAGCGCCGGGCTGGCGGCGACGATGTCCGACTACCTGGTGCAGCGGATCGAGCGCTCCGGGCAGATCAGCCTGCACGTCCACTCCGAGATCGTCGCCCTCGAAGGCGAGACGACGCTCGTCGCGGTCGCCTGGCGCAACCGGCAGAGCGGCGAGCAGACGCGAAGGCCGGTGTCGGCGATCTTCGCCATGATCGGCGCCGAGCCGAACACCGGCTGGGTCGACGGCTGCCTCGAGCTCGATGCGAAAGGCTTCGTCGTCACCGGCGCAGACGCCGGCCAGGGCGCCGATTCGCCCTACGCGACCTCGCGTCCCGGCGTCTATGCGGTCGGCGACGTGCGCTCGGGCTCGGTCAAGCGGGTCGCCTCGGGCGTGGGCGAGGGCTCGGTCGTGGTGCAGGCGATCCACCGCTACCTGCACCCGGCGAGCGACTGAACCTAGGGCACCTCGGTCGCGGCGGCGACCGCCGGCTCCATCGCCGGGCCGGGCCGCGGCAGGAGCATCAGCGCGGCGAACGCGGCGAGGCCGAGCAGGGCGGAGAACCACAGCGCGCCCGCGCCCCAGCGGTCGAGCAGCAGCCCGAACAGCCACGGCGACGAGGCCTGCGCGATCCGCGCCGGCACCATCAGCACGCCCTGGCGCAAGCCGTAGCCCTGCGGCCCGAACAGGACCAGCGGCAAGGTGCCCTTGGCGATCGTCAGGATGCCGTTGCCGGCGCCGTGCAGGATCGCGAACAGGGCCGCCGCCGGCGCGCCGAGCAGCGCCAGCACGGCAGCGCCGACCGGATGCATCAGCGCCGCGAGCCGCGCCGAGAGCATCGGATGGACGTGGCGCAGGACGCCGAACTCGAGCAGCCGGCCGCCGACCTGCGCCGGCCCGACCAGCGCGCCGATCGCCACCGCGGCCGCTAGCGTCGCCCCGCCGGCCTGCAGGAGGCGCGGCAGGTGTGCGGCCATCGCCGTGCTGACGAACCAGGTGACGGCGAAGACGAAGGCGAGGATGACCGCGGCGCGGCGCCGGCTGGCGCTGTCGGCGACGCCCGGGTCGCCGGCCCGCGATCCCGCCGAGTGCGTCGGCTCGAGCGCCGCCGCGCGCGGCAGGCAGGCGTTGAGCGGGATGCCGAGCACGAGATGCAGCCCCGCCCAGGCGAAGCAGGCGCCGCGCCAGCCGAGCTGCTGCTCGAGCAGCGTCGTCAGCGGCCAGCCGACGGTGCTGGCGAAGCCGGCGATCAGGGTGATGCCGGTGATCAGGTTGCGCGAGCCGTGGCCGTGCAGGCGAACGAGCGCCGCGAACGCCGCCTCGTACAGGCCGCTGCCCATGCCGACGCCGAGCAGCAGCCAGGCGACGAACATGTCGACCGGCCCGCGCGCGAGGCCGAGACCCGCGAGGCCGAGCGCGAACACCAGGTTGCTGCCGATCAGCACCGGCCGGCCGCCCCAGCGGTCGATCGCCCGGCCGGCGAACGGACCCAGCCCGGCCGAGACCAGCAGGGCGAGCGAGAACGCGGCGAAGACCGTCGGCGCGGCGATGCCGAGGTCGCGCGCCATCGGCGTCGCCAGCATGGCCGGCAGGTAGTAGGACGAGGCCCAGGCGAGCGTCTGCGCGCTGCCGAGCGCGGCGACCGTCGCAACCGGGCGCTGCGGCGCCGTCATCTCAGGCGCAGCTCGCGGCGCGCGCGCGCAGCAGGCGCTGCTCGGCCACGTTCCTCGTCATCGTCGCCGCGCGCTCGAACTCCCGGCGCGCTTCGCTCGCCCGGCCGAGCCTGGCGAGCAGGTCGCCGCGCACCGTCGGCAGCAGGTGGTAGTTCGCCATCGCCGGCTCGTCGCGCAGCGCGTCGACGATCGCCAGGCCCGCCTCCGCGCCGAACGCCATGCCGACCGCGACCGCGCGGTTGAGCTCGACCACCGGCGACGGCGCCACCTCGGCCAGGGTCGCGTAGAGCGCGGCGATCCGCGCCCAGTCGGTGTCGCCGGCGCTGCGCGCCCGGGCGTGGCAGGCGGCGAGCGCGGCCTGCAGCGCATACGGGCCGCGGCCGCCACCCAGCACCTCGCAGCGCGCGAGCGCGACCAGGCCGCGGCGGACGAGGAGCGGATCCCAGCGCGCGCGATCCTGCTCGAGCAGCAGGACCGGCCGGCCCTGCGCGTCGCTGCGGGCGGGGATGCGCGAGGCCTGGATCTCCATCAGCGCGACCAGGCCGTGCACCTCGCTCTCCTCGGGCGCGAGCCCGCCGAGGATGCGGCCCAGGCGCAGCGCCTCGTCGCAAAGCTGCGGCCGCATCCAGTCGTCGCCCGCGGTCGCCGAGTAGCCCTCGTTGAAGACGAGATAGATCACCTCGAGCACCGAAGCCAGCCGCGGCGCGCGCGCACTCGCCGCGGGCACCTCGAACGGCACCTTCGCCGCCGCCAGGCTGCGCTTGGCGCGGACGATGCGCTGCGCGAGCGTCGCCTCGGGCACGAGAAAGGCGCGTGCGATCTCGTCGGTGGCGAGGCCGCCGATCAGGCGCAGCGTCAAGGCGACCCGGCCTTCGGTCGGCAGGACCGGATGGCAGGCGGTGAAGATCAGGCGCAGCAGGTCGTCGCCGATGTCGTCTTCGCTCGCCTCGGCGAGCGCGTCGACGAAGTCCGGCGTCACGTGCGCCCCCAGCGCTTCCATGTCGGCGCCGAGCTCCTCGTGCTTGCTCGCATGCAGGCGCTCCTGGCGCAGGCGATCGAGGGCCCGGTTCTTCGCCGTCCGCATCAGCCACGCGCCGGGGTTGTCGGGCACGCCTTCGCCGGGCCAGTGCTCGAGCGCGGCGACCAGGGCATCCTGCGCCAGCTCCTCGGCCAGGCCGATGTCGCGCACCATGCGGGCGACGCCGGCGATCACCTTGGCCGATTCGATCCGCCAGACGGCGTCGATCGCGCGGTGGGTGGCCTCGAGGGTCGCCATCGGGCGCGGCCGGATCGCCGGAATCGCGGCAGCGCCGGAGCGGTGGGCGCTCAGGCCCAGCAAGGCCCGACCTTGCGGACCTCGACCGTGCACCACTCGGCCGCGGGGCATTCTGCAGCGATCGCCAGCGCCTCGGCCAGCGTGGCGACGTCGACCAGGAAGAAGCCGCCGACCATCTCCTTGGCCTCGGCGAACGGGCCGTCGAGGACCCGCGCCTTGCCGTTGCGCACCTGCAGGCGCGCGCCTTCGTCGAGCGAGGCGAGCGATTCCACGCCGCGCAGAACGCCGCGCTGCTTCAGGCTCTCGGCGAAGGCGAGCATGCGGTCGTAGACCTCGTGCCCGGCGGCAACGCCGCGCTCGCGTCGCTGCCCCACGTGCTCGACCATCATCAGCATGTACGGCATGCGCGCGAGGCTACCAAAAAGCCCGGCGCAGGAGCTCTTCCGGTCAACCGCTCGCCTTGCGAGCCGCCGCCTTGTCCCGGATGAAGGCACCGATCTCCCGCATCGACAGCGAGCCGCTCCTTGCGCTGTCGATCTCGTCGAAGTGCTTGTAGACGAACGGCATGCCGGCCTTGGCCTCTTCCTTCGTGAGCCGCCCGTCGTGGTTTGCGTCGGCGGCGGCGAAGCGCTTCTGCAGCTCGGCCGCCATGTCCCGCCCGCGGCCGCCTTCGGCCGCCTGGGCGCAGGCGCTGGACGAGGCGATTCCCGCTAGGGCGAGCACTGCCACGGCGCGCCCCCAGGATCGATGTGATGCGCGCATTCGGTAGGTCCTTGTCTGTCTGTCTGAAGGCCGGCTTCGCTCAGGGCCTGGCCGGACACGCGACGGTGGCACCGTTCGCGTCGAAGCACAGGGTCGAGCGCGTGCGACCCGTGTCCTTGCTGTAGCTCGACGTCGTCGTCGCGCTGTTGCCGGTGGCCGCGCTGGTGACCGAGGTGGTGCGGCTTTGCGTCGTGTTGCCGCTCGCGTCGCGGCTGGCGCTGCCCTCGCTGCTGACGCTGCCGCGCCCCCCCTCTGCCTGCATGGCGCTGCGGTGCGAGGCCGAGCCGTCGGCGTTGACGGTGGTCGTGCCGGCGCGGGCGCCCCGGCCGCCGTTCGGGCCGCGCACCGCCGCACCGCTCACGGCCGTGGCATTGCCCTGCCCGTCCGTCTTCAGCGCCCGGCCGCGCAGCGCGACACCCCCCTCCGGGCCGCGCCAGCCGGTGACGCCGCCGGCGGTGGCGCCGCCCTCGGGGTTCAGCCGGACGACGCGACGGCTCGCTGCCGCGGCCGGTTCGGCAGCGGCGACCCCGAGCGAGCAGCCGAAGAGAACAGCGCTCAAGGCGCCAAGCAAGGCGATGCGGTTCATGTCGAGTTTCTGCATGGGGTGGCTGCGCCTGCAGCGATTGCGCTCACTCTCGCCGGACGGCGTCAACGCCCGGTTGCTGCGCACCGGTCAATGGTGAGCAACGATGACAGCGGCACCGCGCTGTCATCGATTGTCATCAATTCGCCGACCCCGCCCGCGGCGCCGCGCCGCTACGATCGGCTCGCCTTCGCACTGGAGATCCCGCGATGACCGACGCGCTGGCCCGCGTGCTCGTGGCCGACGACGACGCCGACCTGCGCGACCTGCTGCAGCGCTACCTCGGCGACCAGGGCTGCGCGGTGCGCACGGTCGAGGGCGCCGAGCCGCTCGAGAAGCTCCTCGCCCGCGAGCGCTTCGACGTGCTCGTGCTCGACGTGATGATGCCGGGCGAAGACGGCCTGTCGATCTGTCGGCGCCTGCGCGCCCAGGGCGAGACGATTCCGATCGTCATGCTTACGGCGCGCGGCGATCCGCTCGATCGCATCATCGGCCTCGAGATGGGCGCCGACGACTACCTGGCCAAGCCGTTCACGCCGCGCGAGCTGCTGGCGCGCATCCATGCGCTGGTGCGGCGCCAGCGGATGCTCGGCGCGCACAGCGGGCCGGCGGCCAGCGAAGGCGTGGTCCGCTTCGGCGCGCACGCGCTGCACCTGGGCGAGCGCCGCCTCGAGCGCGACGGCGTCGACGTGGCGCTGACGAGCGCCGAGTTCGCCCTGCTGCGCGCCTTCGCCCGGCATCCGAACCGGCCGCTCGGCCGCGACCGCCTGATCGAGCTGGCGCACGGCCCCGAACACGAAGCCACCGAGCGCAGCATCGACGTGCTGGTGATGCGGCTGCGCCGCCTGGTCGAGGCCCACCCGGCGACGCCGCGCCACATCCAGACCGTGTGGGGCGTGGGCTACGTGTTCGTGCCCGAAGGCGGCGGCGCGCCCTCATGACGCTCTGGCCGAAGAGCCTGGTCGGCCGCAACGCACTGCTGCTCGTCGGCCTGATCCTGCTCGCGCAGCTCGTCAGCGGCCTGCTGATCCGCGAGCTGATCATCAAGCCGCGCGTCGACCAGATCGCCGATTCGGTGGCGCGCAACATCACCGCCATCCGCGCCGGACTGCAGGCGCTGCCCGAAGCCGACCGCGCCGCCTTCCTCGACGCCTTTCGCCAGGCTGGCCGCGATCCGACCCGGGACGCCGAGGATGCCGGCGAGGAACCGCGCGGCCTGATGACGCTCGAGCGCCTGTTCGTCCGCTCGGTCTCGGCCCGCCTGGCCGCCAACGACACCGAGGTGATCTGGCGGCGCGACGGGCGCAGCCTGGCGCTGCATCTGCGCATCGACGGCCGCGGCTACTGGCTGCCCTTGCCCGACGTGCTGCCGACCCGCGAGCAGACCGGCGCCTGGCTGGTCGCCTCGCTCGCCTCGGCGCTGCTCGCCCTGCTCGGCGCGCTGGCGATCCAGCGCCGGATCCAGCGGCCGCTCGGCGCGCTGGTCGACGCCACCGCAGCGCTCGGCCGCGGCAAGCGGCCGCCGCCGCTCGGTGAAGACGGGCCGACCGAGATCGCCACCGTGAGCCGCAGCTTCAACGAGCTGGTGCGCAGCCTCGAGGCAATCGAGCGCGAGCGTGCGCTGATGCTGGCCGGCGTGTCGCACGACCTGCGCACTCCTCTCACCAAGCTGCGCCTGGGCGTCGAGATCCTGGCTGGCGAGAGCGATCCCGGCATCGCCGCCAGCCTGCACCGCAGCGTCGCCGAGATGGACGCGGTGATCGGCCAGTTCCTCGATTTCGCGCGCGTCGACGACAGCGCGGTGCCGACCGAGAGCCTGACGATGGCCTCCCTGGCGCGCGACATCGCCGCGTCCTTCGCCGACCAGGGGCACGCGCTCGAGGTCGATGCGGGGCCGGGGCCGGCGGTGTCGATGCGCGCGGCGCTGGTTCGCCGCGCCGCGGTCAACCTGGTCGAGAACGCGCTGCGCCACGGCCGGCCGCCGGTCCGCCTGGCGACCGGCAGCGACGCGGCCTCGGTCTGGTTCGAGGTCACCGACGCCGGCGCTGGAATTCCCGCGGCCGAGATCGAGGCGGTGAAGCAGCCGTTCCGGCGCACCGGCGCGGCCCGCAGCGGCGCGCCCGGCGCGGGTCTCGGCCTGGCGATCGTCGAGCGCGTCGCGCGCACCCACGGCGGCAGCCTCGAGCTCGCCGCCGCCGAGCCGCACGGCCTGCGGGCGCGGCTGCGCCTGCCGAAACACCCGCCCGCCTGAGAGACCGGACGGGCGCCGCGCGGGCGGCGAGTGCCTACACTGTCGGCATGAACGCACCCCTTCCCGACGCGGTTCGCAAGGCGCTCGAAAGCGTCACGCTCGACGACAAGTACAGCCTCGAGCACGGCCGGGCCTTCATGAGCGGCACCCAGGCGCTGGTCCGCCTGCCGCTCCTGCAGAAGAAGCGCGACGCGATGTTCGGCCTGAAGACCGGCGGCTTCATCAGCGGCTACCGCGGCTCGCCGCTCGGCGGCTACGACCAGGCGCTGTGGCAGGCCAAGGCCCATCTCGCGGCCCAGGACATCGTCTTCCAGCCGGGCGTGAACGAGGAGCTCGGCGCGACCGCGGTCTGGGGCACGCAGCAGCTCGACCTCTATCCCGAATCGAAGCGCTTCGACGGCGTGTTCGGCATCTGGTACGGCAAGGGCCCCGGCGTCGACCGCTGCTCCGACGTCTTCAAGCACGCCAACATGGCCGGCACGGCGAAGCACGGCGGCGTGATCGCGCTCGCCGGCGACGACCACATCGCCAAGAGCTCGACCGCGGCGCACCAGAGCGACCACATCTTCAAGGCCTGCGGCCTGCCGGTGTTCTTCCCCTCGAGCGTGCAGGACATCCTCGACATGGGCCTGCACGCCTTCGCGATGAGCCGCTTCGCCGGCGTCTGGTCGGGGGTGAAGACGATCCAGGAGATCGTCGAGTCGTCGGCCAGCGTCTCGGTCGACCCGGACCGGGTCGACATCATCCTGCCCGAGGATTTCCAGATGCCGCCGGGCGGCCTGCACATCCGCTGGCCCGACGCGCCGCTCGAGCAGGAAGCGCGGCTGATGAACTACAAGTGGTACGCCGCCCTCGCCTACGTGCGCGCCAACCGCCTGAACCACAACGTGATCGAGGGGCCGCACGACCGCTTCGGCATCATCGCCTCGGGCAAGGCCTACAACGACACCCGCCAGGCGCTCTCGGACCTGGGCCTCGACGACGAGACCTGCCGCCGGATCGGCGTCCGCCTGCACAAGGTCAACGTCGTCTGGCCGCTCGAGGCGACGATCACCCGCGACTTCGCGCTCGGCCTGGAGGAGATCCTGGTCGTCGAGGAGAAGCGCCAGGTCATCGAGTACCAGGTCAAGGAACAGCTCTACGGCTGGCGGCCCGACGTGCGGCCGCACGTGCTCGGCAAGTTCGACGAATCGGAGAGCGACGAGGCCGGCGGCGAATGGGGCCAGGCCAACCCGTCGCAGCACTGGCTGCTGCGCGCCCAGGCCGACCTCACGCCCTCGATCATCGCCAGGGCGATCGCCCGGCGGCTGGCCAAGCTCGGCGTCGACGCCGACGTCTCGGCGCGGATGACGCTGCGGGTGGCGCTGATCGAGGCCAAGGAGCAGAGCCTGGTCGTCACCACGGTCGCGGGCGCCGCGGCCGCCGGCCCCGAGCGGGCGCCGTGGTTCTGCAGCGGCTGCCCGCACAACACCTCGACCAAGGTGCCCGAAGGCTCGCGCGCCGTCGCCGGCATCGGCTGCCACTACATGGCGGTCTGGATGGACCGCTCGACGGTGAGCTTCAGCCAGATGGGCGGGGAAGGCGTGTCCTGGATCGGCCAGGCGCCCTTCACCACCGACAGGCACATCTTCGCCAACCTCGGCGACGGCACCTACTTCCACTCCGGCCTCCTGGCGGTGCGGCAGTCGATCGCCGCCAAGGTCAACATCACCTACAAGATCCTGTTCAACGACGCGGTGGCGATGACCGGCGGCCAGCCGATCGACGGCACGCTCCGGGTGCCGGAGATGACGCGCGAGCTCGAGGCCGAGGGCGCGAAGCGGGTCGTCGTCGTCACCGACGAGCCGGAGAAGTACGAACCCTCGGAGATCAAGGCGCGGCTCGCGCCCGGCGTGACGGTGCATCACCGCGACGACCTCGACGCCATCCAGAAGGAGCTGCGCGAGGTCGAGGGCTGCACCGTCATCGTCTACGACCAGACCTGCGCCACCGAGAAGCGCCGGCGCCGCAAGCGCGGCACG
Organism: Burkholderiales bacterium; assembly: GCA_021414305.1. GTDB lineage: Bacteria > Pseudomonadota > Gammaproteobacteria > Burkholderiales > Burkholderiaceae_C > Schlegelella_A. Next base: position 30,051 of record JAIOOS010000002.1, read on the forward strand.
ATGGAAGACCCGGCCCGCCGGGTCGTCATCAACGAGCTGGTCTGCGAAGGCTGCGGCGACTGCTCGGTGCAGTCGAACTGCCTCTCGGTCGAGCCGATCGAGACCGAGTTCGGGCGCAAGCGCCGGATCAACCAGAACACCTGCAACAAGGACTACTCCTGCCTGAAGGGCTTCTGCCCGAGCTTCGTCACGGTCGAGGGCGGCAAGCTGAAGAGCGGCAAGAAGGGCGGCGCCTCGCGGCCGCGGCTCTCGAGCGTGGGCACACCGCCCGACCCGGTGCTGCCGGTAGCGGAAAGGCCCTGGGGCATCGTCGTCGCCGGCGTCGGCGGCACCGGCGTGATCACCATCGGCCAGCTCCTCGGCATGGCCGCGCACCTCGAAGGCAAGGGCATCGTCACGCAGGACGCGGCCGGCCTGGCGCAAAAGGGCGGCGCGACCTGGAGCCACATCCAGATCGCCAACCGGCCCGAGGCGATCTTCTCGACCAAGGTCGGCACCGCCGAGGCCGACCTCGTGATCGGCTGCGACCCGATCGTCGCCGCCAACAAGGCCTCGCTCGCCGTGATGCGCGCCGGCCGGACCTACGTCGCCCTCAACACCCACGCGACGCCGACCGCGGCCTTCGTCAGCGACCCGGACTGGCAGTTCCCCGCCGGCAAGTGCGAATCGCTGGTGCTCGAGGCGGTGGGGCCCCAGCACATCGGCAAGCTCGACGCCGATGCGCTCGCCGTGCAGCTGCTCGGCGACTCGATCTACACCAACCCGCTGATGCTCGGCTACGCCTGGCAGCAGGGTCGCATTCCGCTCAGCCACGCGGCGCTGATGCGGGCGATCGAGCTCAACGGCGTGCAGGTCGAGAACAACAAGGCGGCCTTCGAATGGGGCCGCCGCGCCGCTGCCGAGCCGAAGGAGGTGAAGGCGCTGGTCCGCACCGGCCAGGTGATCGAGCTGGTGAAGCGCTCGACCAACCTCGACGACATGATCGCCAAGCGGGTCGAGTTCCTCACCGCCTACCAGAACGCCGCCTACGCCGAGCAGTACAGGCGCTTCGTCGACACGGTGCGCGGCAAGGAAGCCGAGCTCGTGTTCTCGCGCACCGCTACTCGGCCGGACGCAGCCAAGCCGAGCACCAAGCTGACCGAGGCGGTGGCCCGCTACCTCTTCAAGCTCATGGCCTACAAGGACGAGTACGAGGTCGCGCGGCTGCACAGCGACACCAGGTTCCTGGAGAAGGTCGCCTCCCAGTTCGAAGGCACGCTCGGCAAGGACTTCCAGCTCGCCTATCACCTCGCGCCGCCGGCGATCGCCAGGCGCAACGACAAGGGCGAGCTACAGAAGCAGAAGTTCGGGCCGTGGATGCTCTCGGCGTTTCGCGTCCTTGCCCGCTTGAAGGGCCTGCGCGGCACCGCCTTCGATCCGTTCGGCCGGACCGAGGAGCGCCGCACCGAGCGGGCGCTGATCGTCGAGTACCGCGAGTCCCTCGAGGAAGTGCTGCGCACGCTCGGGCCCGCCAACCTGGCCCTGGCGGTCGAGATCGCGCGGGTGCCGGAAATGATCCGCGGCTACGGCCACGTCAAGCAGCGCCACCTCGACGCGGCCCGGCCGAAGTGGGACGCGCTCATGGCCGACTGGCGCGCCGGACCGCTGCGCATCGGCGCGCCGCCCGCCGACCCGCTGTTCGCGCCGACCGGCCCGCAGGACGACCTGGACACCTTGCCGCTGACGCAGTCGCTCGACTCCCGGTCGCCGGCCTGAGCCTCACCAGCCGAACAGGGTGACGCCGGCGCCGAGCGAGGTCTGCTTGAAGTTGTATTCGATCAGCGACTCGCCGTAGCCGGTGAAGACCTGCGCATACCAGCGCAGGCCCTTCGGGTCCTTGCGGCTGACCGGCATCGTCCAGTCGAGCTGCAGCGAGCCGCGATGCGCCTTGAAGTTGGTCTTCCAGAGGCCGCTCAGGGTCATGAAGCCCGGCGTCCAGATGCCGAGCAGCTCGGTCCGGCCGCGGTAGTCGGTGAGGTCGGGGTTGTCGTCCTTGCCGTCGCTCTCGTGCATGCGCCAGTTCTGCCGCGCGGTGAGGGCGAAGTCGCCGCGCTCGAGTCCGGCCATCGCATAGACGCGGTTCCAGCTGCGCGAGAACGGCAGCGACTGGCCGTTGCTCTGGTGGGCGATGCCGATGCCGGCCATCTGGAAGCGGATGCCGCCCGGCAGGGCGTAGCCGGTCGGCACGACATAGAACAGCTCCGGCTCGTGGTCGGTGGCGCGGAACGGCCGCGAAATGTCGCCGCTGTAGAGCTGCCAGAGCGACTGCTGGGTGTAGGCGAACCAGAGATCGGCGTTCGGCAGGACGAGGCCCTCGACGAGCTTGGTCCGGACCGATATCTGCAGCTTGGCCTCGATGTCGCGGTAGTCCGGCAACTGCCCGCTGTGCCCGGGCGCGGGCGAGGTCGGCGAGCTGTTCGCCCGGCTGGTCGCATGCACCGGCAGGAAGTAGCTTGGGCGGTAGCCGTCGAAGTTGAAGATGCCGCGCTTGCGCTCGGGCGTCAGCTCCCAGAACTGGTCGAGGTACTCGCCCTTGTCGTGCACGGCCCGGGGCTTGCCGGCGGCGTCCGAAGCGGCGCTGGCGACGGCCGGCGCGCCGCCGTCGGCAGCGGCCGCCTCGCCGCCGCCGCGCACCTTGGGGGCGACGAAGCGGTCGTAGCAGGCGAGCCGCTCGGCGTCCGCCCGCAGCTGGGCGCAGGCCTCGAGCCCGGCCGGCAGGTGGGCCGGCGCGCTGGCGGCAGCCGCCGCGGATTCGGCCGATCCGGCTTCGGCCGCCGGTACCGACAAGGCGATGAAAGCCGCGGCCAGGCCAAGGGCCGCCGGTATCGGCAGCGATGCAGTCATGGACAAGGTCTCCTCCCTATCGGGTTGCCCGGGTGCCAAGCCCGGGATTGGTTCGTCGGGCGCGTCTGCAGCCTGTCGCGTCGTCTCGGCACTCCATCGCAGGGCCGTTGGTGGCGCAGGAACCGGCCCGTACAGTGCAGGCAAGCTTGATACCCGCACCCCATGACGACCTCCCCGCCTCCTGCCGATTCGCCTCCGCCGCCGCCCCGCTCGGGCTGGCAGCGCTTCTCGGCCGGCGCGGTCGGGATGTTCCACGCCTACGGCAACTGGCTCGTCAGCATCTCCTGGCTGCGCTTCGCCTTGCTCTCGGTGCTGCTCATGATCTGCGCAGCAGTCCTCTCGAAGCTGCCGCCGTTCAACCTGCCCATCGGCGGCATCGACGAGGTCACGACGATCACGCCGCCGGGCATTCCGAAGCCGCCCAAGCCGCCCAAGCCGGCGAAGGGAAGCACGCACGAGCCGGCGATCGTGATCGAGAAGAAGGACACGGGCGGCCGCGACGTCACCATCTCGATCGACAAGTACGGCGTGCGCATCTCGCCGCGACGCGGTGCCGCGGCAGCCGCATCGGCGGCTTCGGGCGCGGCGTCGGAGGGCGCGTCGGGCGCCGCCTCGGGCGCCGGGATCTCGCTCGGCGACGTCGGCGTGGAGATCAAGCTGCCGCCGGGCGCCGACAGCGAAGCCGTGCGCGAGGCGGTGGAAGAGGCGAAGGCAGCGGTGGTCGAGGCGATCCGCGAGTCGGAGGAGGCGGCGCAGGAAGCTGCCGCCGAGGCCAGCCAGCAGTCGGTGACGCAGGTCCGGCGCATCCGCCACACGCGCATGGGCGACTCGTTCACCGACATCGCCTTCCTCCTGATCGTCGCCTCGGCGATCCTCAAGATCAGCTACAAGCGCACGATCCGGGCCGAGGTCAAGGCCGCCGAGGCGACCGAGACCGCCGAGTCCGAGCAGCTCAAGCGCCAGGTGGTCGAGGCGCGCATGGCGGCGATGCAGGCGCAGGTCGAGCCGCACTTCCTGTTCAACACGCTGGCCTCGATCGACCACCTGATCCAGACCGATCCGCCGCGCGCCAGCCAGATGCAGAAGAACCTGATCGCGCTGCTGCGGGCCTCGATGCCCTCGATGCGCGAGTCGGCGCCGATGGCGCACAACCTCGGCCGCGAGATGGCGGTGATCCGGCCTTACCTCGAGATCCTGAAGGTGCGCATGGAAGACCGCCTGCAGACGGACATCCAGGTGCCCGAGGGCCTGCTCTCGGCCGAGTTCCCGTCGATGATGATCCAGTCGCTGGTCGAGAACGCGATCAAGCACGGCCTCGAGCCCAAGGCCGAAGGCGGCAGGATCACCGTCAAGGCCGAGATCGTCCACGGCAAGCTGGCGGTAACCGTGGCCGACACCGGCATGGGCTTCGGCAAGGCGGCGACAGCGGGCACCGGCGTCGGCCTGGCCAACATCCGCGAGCGGATCAAGCTGCTCTACGGCGAGCGCGCCTCGATGACGGTGGCCGACAACACGCCGAGCGGAACGATCGTCACCCTCACCGTGCCGTACCAGGCGCAGCCACAGGAAGGAACGAGGACATGAGGAGCGGATCGCGTTGGCTCGGCGTTCTGGCGGCGATCGTCCTGCTGGTCGCGATCGCGATCGGCGCCGCGATCGCCGCCGTCTGGACGGCGCTGCCGCTCGACCACGCCACCCTCGTCATCGACGGCGAGACCGTGGCCCTGCCGGACCTCGCCGGCTGGCCCGCGGCGCTGGCGCTGGTGCTCGCAGTCCTCGCCGTGCTGCTCGCCGCGGTGTTCACGGTCGGCGGCGTCGCGATCGCCATCGTCGCCGCCATGCTCGGCGTCGCCGTCGCGGCGGTCGCCGTCGTCGTCACGCTCCTGCTCTTCACCTGGCCGCTGCTGCTCATCGGCTGGCTGGTCTGGCGCTCGGCGCGCCGGCCCTCGGCCGTTGGAGCCCGGCCCGAACTTGCGTAGCATCCGGCCGGCGCCATGAGCTCTGCCGACACCGCGTCTTCCCCCACCGCCGTCATCGCCGACGACGAGCGGCTGCTGCGGGAGCAGCTCCGCGCCCGCCTGGCCGAGGTCTGGCCCGAGCTCGAGATCGTCGGCGAGGCGAAGAACGGCACCGAGGCGGTCGAGCTGGTCGAGGAGCACCATCCCGACCTGGTCTTCCTCGACATCCGCATGCCCGGCATGAACGGCATCGAGGCCGCGCGGGCGATCGCCCAGCTGCCGGTCGACGAGGACGGCGCCAGGCCCGAGGGCGGAAAGCTGTGGCGCGGCGCCGAGGTCGTCTTCATCACTGCCTACGACCAGTACGCGATCGAGGCGTTCGAGCAGGGCGTGGTCGACTATGTGCTGAAGCCCGCCGAGCGCGACCGCCTGCAGGTGACGGTCGAGCGCGTGAGGAAGCGCCTGCTGCGGCGCGGCAGCGACGAGGCGCCCGACGCGAGCGGCATGCAGGGCCTGTTGCAGAAGCTGGCCGAGAGGATGAATCCCGGCGCGGTGCCGCGGCTGAAGTGGATCCAGGCGACCGTGGGCACCAGCATCCAGATGATCCCGGTCGAAGACGTGCTGTTCTTCATCTCCGACGAGAAGTACACGCGGGTGCAGACCGCCTCGCTCGAGGCGTTGATCCGAAAGCCGATCAAGGAGCTGGTCGGCGAGCTCGACGCCGACCAGTTCTGGCAGATCCACCGCTCGACCCTGGTCAACGCCCGGGCGATCGCCGGCGTCACCCGCGACCTGCGCGGCCGCCAGCTCGTCGCCGTGCGCGGCCACCCCGAGAAGCTCGAGGTGAGCCGCAGCTACGCCGGTCTCTTCAAGGGCATGTGAGGGCCCGCGCCGCTACGTCAGCGGGTGGATCAGGAAGTCGGGGTGGAACGGCAGGCCGAGCAGGCCGGCGCCGCCGATCAGGATCCCGAACACGCTCGGAACCATCGCCAGCCAGAACAGCCACCAGATGTGCGTGAGCGCCGTGATCGCGAGCAGCGCGATCGCGATCGCGATCGACGCCTCGGCCAGGTCGAACTGGTCGTCCTTGTAGTTGAGCTTGTCGTAGGTGATCTGCGCTTCCTCGGCCAGCTTCTTCTGCTCTTCCTTCTTGATGTTCTGGCTCTTGGCCATCGCCGTGTAGCGGGCGATCGTCTCGTCGTAGGCGGCGACATCGGCCGGGTCGGTGCGGCCGCGCTTGGCGAGCTTGAGCTCCTCGATGCTCGCCAGCATCACCTCCTCGCGGATGTTGCGCGCTTGGAAGAAATTCCACTGGTCGATCTTCTCCGCCTGGGCGGCGAGCATCGCCTGCACGACGTTGTCGTCCTTGACGTTGCAGATACCCAGGAACGTGGCCAGGAACGCGACGGTGACGGCGACGAAGCTGTTGAGCTTCGCGTGGTCCCTGTGCTCGGCGGCGTCCTCCTGCAACTCCTCGATGGTCTCCAGCGGGTCGATGTCGATTCCCACGTTCTCTCCCTTGTCCCGTGTTTTCGAAGGATCGGCTGATTTCGCCAGCGCGGAGTGTGCGAGGTGACCTGTCGGGAATCAAGCCGGCCGCAAAGAGGGGTCATTGCGTAGGGGCATCTGCCCTGGCGCCCTCGGCGCGCCGCGCCGCGGCGTCGCGCAAGGCCCTGAGCTGCGCCCGCGGGTCGACCCGCACACCCTCTTCGGCGAGCTTCATCTCGGCGACGAAGCGGCTCGGCACGCCGGCCACCGTCTCGCGCCCGCGCTTCCTGCGCGCCAGCGTGCTCACGACCAGGGTCGCGCGGGCGCGGGTGATGCCGACGTACATCAGCCGCCGCTCCTCCTCGATGCGCACCGCCATCGCCTGCTCCTCCTCGCCCTCGGCGCCGCGAAACGGCAGCAGCCCTTCGTTGACGCCGGCCAGCACCACGTGCGGCCACTCGAGGCCCTTGGCGGCATGCAGGGTCGAGAGGGTGACGACGTTCTGCTCGTCGCCGCGCTCGGCCATGCTGAGGATCACCGAGATCGACTGCGCGACCTCGAGCACGCTCTTCGCCGCCACCTCGTCGCCGGTCGCGGCCGCGCCGCTGCCGCCGCAGCGGCGCGCGATCCAGTCGACGAAGTCGAGCACGTTGGTCCAGCGCGCGGCGGCCTGCGGCGGCGAATCGGCGTCGTCGTGCAGGTGCTGCTCGTAGCCGATGTCCTTCAGCCAGGCGAGCAGGAAGGCCCGCGCCGCGGCCTCGCCGGTGGTCTCGCGCGCCTTCTGCTCGAGCTCGTTGATCGTGCGACCGAACTCGTGCAGCGTCTCGATGCTGCGCCGGGGCAGCGCCGTGTCCAGCGTCTCGGCGAACAGGGCCTCGAACAGGCTCGCCTTCCAGCGGCCGGCGAAGGTGCCGAGGCTGGCGAGGGTCTGGTGGCCGATGCCGCGCTTCGGGCTGGTCGCGGCGCGCAGGAACGCCGGGTCGTCGTCGCCGTTGACGATGAGGCGCAGCCACGCGCAGAGGTCGCGGATCTCGGCCCGGTCGAAGAAGCTCTGCCCGCCCGAGACCTTGTAGGCGATGCCGGCCTTGCGCAGCGCCTGCTCGAACACCCGGGCCTGGTGATTCGCGCGATACAGCACGGCGAAGTCGCGCAGCTCGGCATTGCTCGAGCCGCGGATCGACTCGATGTGCGCCACTGTGCGATCGGCCTCGTGAACCTCGTTGTCGCACTCGATCACGCGCACCGGGTCGCCGGCGCCGAGCTCGCTCCAGAGCTTCTTCTCGTAGAGCTTGGGGTTGTTGGCGATCACCGCGTTGGCGGCGCGCAGGATGCTGCCGGTCGAGCGGTAGTTCTGCTCGAGCGGAATCACCTTGAGCCGGGGGTAGTCGGCGGGCAGGCGCTTCAGGTTCTCGACCGTCGCGCCGCGCCAGCCGTAGATGCTCTGGTCGTCGTCGCCCACGACCGCCACGTTGCGCTCCTCGCTGGAGAGCAGCGTCACGAGTTGAAGCTGCAGTTTGTTTGTGTCCTGAAACTCGTCCACCATCAGGTAGCGAAACCGCTCCTGCCACCGCGCGCGCACATCGGGGTGGCCGTCGAGCAGTCGCACCGCGAGCACGAGCAGGTCGTCGAAGTCCACCGCGTTCAGTTTCTTCAACTCTGCCTGATAGCGCGCGAACACCGTGCCGATCAACGTCTTGTCGTCGGTGGGTGCGTCCCAGTTGTTGTTCTTCGCCTTGCTGATGAGATTTTTGGCGATGTTGTGGTCGAGCTTTTCGTCCTTCGCCGCAGTGCGCGTGATGATTTTTCGAATCAGCCCGGTCTGGTCCGAATCGTCGTAGATTGCGAAGTTGTTTTTGTAACCGAGCCGGTCAATCCCGCTTCGCAGCAGCCGCACGCACAGCGCGTGAAAGGTGGACATCGTCACCTTTTTCGCCTGCTCCTTTTCAATCATCGTCGCGAGACGCTCGCGCATTTCGTTCGCGGCCTTGTTCGTGAAAGTCACCGCGAGGATCGCCGAGGGATCCACGCCCTGCGCGATGAGATACGCCGCGCGCGCGGTGATGACGCGCGTCTTCCCCGTGCCCGCGCCTGCGAGAATCAGCAGCGGGCCGTCGGTCGTGGTGACGGCCTCGCGCTGCGCTTCATTGAGATCAAAAAGTCGGAATCCAGCCATGCGAAAATCGGGATGCAGGAAACGCGCACGGCCCGCATTTCGCAATGGAAAGTTGCGGAAATAGTTTCAAGCAAAACGAAACTAAAACTTGACGGGCAAAACGCGGAGAATGGCGTTTGGCCAAACGCGTGTCATTCCGACCGGAGCGCAGCGAGGTGGAGGAGTCCCACAACAAGCCCCTGCGCTTTCAGAGGTCAAACGCAGCAATAAAAACGTCGGCCCCTCGACTGCTCCGCAGGTCACGCGTTGGGATAGGCTCTGAGATTCCTCGACTTCATTTCGTTTCGCTGCGCTCCACTCCATTACACTCGGAATGACACGCGTTGTTTCAAATTAACGCCAATGAGCCGTTCCACGAACTTGTGAAACCACTTCGAGTCACTTGTGTTTCTGAAACCGCGCCACTTCCCTGTCCACGTCGCGCTTGTGGGCTTTCTCTTTCAAATCCTCCCGCTTGTCGCGCTGCTCCTTGCCC
>JAIOOS010000010.1 GCA_021414305.1 Burkholderiales bacterium
GCCAGCGAATACGCTTCTTCGCCGCTGGAGCAGGCGGTGACCCACACGCGGAGCGAGGTGTTGGATTCGCGCTCGGCCACCAGCGGTTTGATCACGCGCTCGCGCAGCGCTTCCCAGGCGGGGGCGTCGCGGAAAAATCCGGTGACATGAATCACCAGGTCGTCCGCCAGGGCCGTAACTTCAGATGGTGTGGTCCGCAGCAGCTTGACGTAGTCCGCCAGCTTCAGCAGCTGGTGCAGGCCCATCCGCCGCTGGATTCTGCGGAGGACGGTGGGTTTCTTGTACCCGCCGAACTCCTGTCGCGACCGCGCCCGCAACACCGCAATGATTTCGGTGAACGCCTGCCGTTCCTTGCGGAACATCTCCTGGATCGACGGGTCGCCCTTGGCGTACGGGTGGTTGACGTAACGAACCAGCACCTCGGACATGTCTTGCGGCCGAAGGATGAAATCCGCCAGGCCTGCGTCGATCAGGCTGCGCGGCATGCCGGGGAATTTCGCCGACTCCGGCTCCTGCGCCACGCACATGCCGCCGACCGCCTTGATCGACTGCGCGCCGCCCGTCCCGTTGCTGCCCATGCCTGACATGATCACGCACACGGCGCGTTCGCGCTGCTCTTCGGCCAGGGATTTGAAGAAGTCATCGACAGGCCGGCGATAGCCCGGCTTTTCGACCGGTTCGCCCAGATGCAGATGCCCGTCCTTGATCGTCAGCGTGCGCCCGGGGCGGATGATGTAGACGTGATTCGGCTCCACCGCCATGCCGTCTTCAATCTGAATCACGGGCATGCTCGTGTGCTTGGCGAGAATCTGCGCGACCATGCTCTCGCGCTCGGGCGGCAGGTGCTGGACGATGACGAACGCCATGCCCGAGTCGGGCGATTGCTTTTCAAAAAATTCGATGAATGCTTCAAGCCCGCCCGCCGAACCGCCGATGCCGATCACCGGGAACGATAATCGCGGCGGCTCTTCCAGCGACACCGGCTCAGCAAGCCGATCGTGCTCTTCGGTTTGAGAAGGTTGGCTGTCGGAATCTGAAGTCGTACGCATGTCGTCTTCATCTTAACGCAAGGCTGGTTTACGAAAGTGCAGCGACCCAGCATAGCTCGCTGCAGTCTGCGTGGCGAGCGCAACGGTAACGGAATTACTGTTGTAGAGGCGAGTTTTTGTCCTACCATTGCGTTGGAAACGAGGTCCGCAGATGTCTCACACTGATTTTTCAAAACCGACAATACTCCTCGTCGATGACGATGTTGCGTTGTGCACGGCAGTTTCCGAATTCCTGTCCCAAAACGGCTTTGCGACGGTCGTGGCTTACCAGGGCAGCAGTGGCCTGCAGAAGCTCGACGGTCAACCCGTTGCGGCGGCGATTATCGACCTGCACCTGCCGGATATGACGGGACTTGAGTTGGCCGAACAACTGCGCGGCCGATTGGGCGAAGGGCTGCCGATTATCGTGCTCAGTGGCGACAGTTCCATGGACACCTTAAATTCCCTGGCCGCCGCCGGCGCGACTTACTATTTCAACAAACCGGTAAACCGGCATTGGCTGCTGCAGCAGTTGCAATCGCTGCTTCATCCCAACGCCGCCGCTGCGAAATCTCAAGATTAAGTGATTTAACTGACAATCGGCGTAGCGAATGTTAATTCCGGCCACGACCCGCGAGAGGTTAGCCCGCGGCGGTCTTCCCCATCTGTTCCAGCACGATGCCGGTGATGAAACTCGAATCCGCCTCGCTGGCGAGAAACACGTACGCCGGAGCGATTTCTTCGGGCTGAGCGGGTCGGCCGAACATCGTTTGGCTGCCGAACTTCGCTACTTTGGCGGCCGATGCGCCGCGATCGGCGGTGTTGAGCGGTGTCCAGACCGGGCCGGGCGCGACGGCGTTCACGCGGATACCCTTTTCCACCAGTTCCATCGCCAGCGTTTTTGTGAACGCATTGATCGCGCCCTTGGTGGCGGAATAGGCGAGCAGATTCTTCGCCCCTTCAAGCCCGGTTTCGGAACTCGTCACGATGATCGACGACCCCGGCTGCAGGTGCTTGATCGCGGCGCGGCACAGCCAGAAGTAAGCATAAATGTTGGTTTGGAACGTCCGATCGAATTCCTGATCGGTGACTTTTTCCAGTGAAGGAATCCGATTCTGATAAGCGGCATTGCTGACGAGAATATCCAGCTTGCCGAATTCGCGAACGGTCTGGTCGATCGCTTTCTGGCAGAACGACGCGTCCGTCAGGTCGCCCGGCAGGAGCAGGCATTGCCGGCCACACGCTTCGACGAGGCGCTGCGTCTCCTTCGCGTCCGCAGCTTCTGCGGGGAGGAAGACGATGGCGACATCGGCGCCTTCGCGCGCGTAAAGATTGACGACGGCCCGGCCGATACCGCTGTCGCCGCCGGTGACGAGCGCCACCTTGCCTTCGAAACGTCGTTCGGTCATCTCGCGTTCTCCTTCAACGTTCTGTCAGGGCGGGGCCATCCGCACCGCATGGGCATGCTGCGTGTCGAGGTACTCGCGCACCGCCGTCTCGCCCTCCATGGTCACGGCCCATTTTGCGCCGCCGCCCTTGCGGGCGGAGAATGGCGCTCACCCCGGTTTGCCGCTGCACGATGCCGCTTCCGCCTCACACCGCGTCCGAGCTCGATCGCATCCGCGCCCAGACGCTCGCCGGCCGCCTCGAATGGCAGGACTCGACCGTGCCGGCGGCGCGCATCCCGGTCGAGAACTACCTCAGCGATTCGATCCGTGACGCCGAGGTCGAGCGCCTGTTCCGGCGCCTGCCTTTGATCGCCGGCCACGCCAGCGAGCTCGCCGCCGGCCAGGTGCTCGCGCACGACGATTACGGCGTGCCGCTGCTCCTCACGCGCGACGCCGACGGCCGCTTTCGCGCCTTCCTCAACGTCTGCCGGCACCGCGGCATGCGCCTCGTCGCCGCCACGGCGAAGGCCGAGCCGCGCGCCAGCGTCGTCTGCCCGTACCACGGCTGGGCCTACAAGCTCGACGGCGCCCTGCGCCATCGCCTGCACGCCGAGGCCTTCGACGATTGCAGCGCGGCCGACACCAACCTCGTCGCCCTGCCGGCGGAAGAACGGCACGGCCTGCTCTGGGTCGTGCCGACACCCGGCGCCGCGATCGACATCGCCGCCTGGCTGGGCGGCCTCGATGCGGAGATGCCGTTCTTCGGCGTCGACCAGCTGATCCACTTTCGCACCGTGCGCGCCGAATACCCGGCGAACTGGAAGCTGATCGTCGACGCCTTCCTCGAGGCGTATCACATCCGCGTGCTGCACAAGGAGACGATCTATCCGTTCTTCGCCGACGGCCTGACGGCGGGCGATCGCTTCGGCCCGCACCTCCAGTCGCTGGTGGCGCGTCGTGCCGGCCAGGAGTGGGCGAAGAGCGCCGACAGCACGCCGCCCGGGGACATGGCGGGCCTGTGCGCGCTGGTCACGCCGAGCCAGGTGATCTTCCCGAACACGATCACGATCTTCCATCCCGACTACCTGAGCCTGATCACGCTCTATCCGGTGGCCGCCGGCCGCCTCGGCTGGACGCACCGGATGCTGATCCCGGCCGACCGGGCCACGCCCGACTGGGCGCCGCACTGGGAGAAGACCTTCCGCCTGATCGAGGAAGGCGTGTTCCAGAAGGAAGACATCGCCTGCGCCATCGGCATCCAGCGGGGCTTCGCGAGCGGCGCCAACAGCCACCTCACCGCCGGCCGCGCCGAGCAGGGGCTGGGCTGGTTCCATGCCGACGTGGCGGCGGCGCTCGCGCCCGCCCCAGCCGCCGCGACCGGCAAGCTCAGTCGGGCTTGACCTTCGCCCGGGCGATCACCGGCTTCCAGCGCTCGCGCTCCTGAGCGATGAAGGCGGCGAATTCGGCCGGCGTGCCGCCGACCGCGATCGCCGCGTCGCTGTTCAGCCGCTCCAGCGCCGCCGGCTCGCGCATCGCCTTCGCCGCCGCCGCGGCGAGCTTGTCGAGCGCCGGCTGGGCGAGGTTGGCCGGCGCCAGCAGGCCGTACCACTGCGTCATCTCGAAGCCCGGCCAGCCCTGCTCGGCCACCGTCGGCACGTCGGGAAGCTGGGCGATGCGCTGGGTCGTGCCGGTGGCGATGCAGCGGAGCTTGCCGGTCCTGATGAACTGCAGGATCGCCGGGGCGCCGACCGAGGCGGCCTGCAGCCGGCCCGCGAGCAGGTCGGTGAGCTGCGGCCCGGTGCCGCGGTAGGGCACGTGCAGCACGAAGATGTCGGTCGCCATCTTCAGGTACTCGAACGCCAGGTGGCCGGCGCTGCCGTTGCCGGCCGAGCCGTAGTTGAGCTGCCCCGGCTTCGCCTTCGCGAGAGCGACGAATTCCTTCAGGTTCTTCGCCGGCACGTCCGGATGGACGACGTAGAGGCTGGGCACCTTGGCGAGCAGCGAGACCGGCTTGAAGTCCCTGATCGGGTCGTACGGCAGCTTGTCGAAGATGAACGGGTTGACCGCGAGCGTGCCGATGTGGCCGAGCACGAGCGTGTGCTGGTCGGTCGCCGCGGCGACCTCGGCCATGGCCACGTTGCCGGCGCCGCCGGGCTTGTTCTCGACGTAGACGCTCTGGCCCAGCAGCTTCGTCAGCTCGACCGCGGTCGAGCGGGCGACGATCTCCGAGCTGCCGCCCGGGGCGAAGGGCACGACGAAGCGGATCGGCCGGCTCGGCCACGCGGCCTGGGCCCGCGCCAATGACGGCAGCGCGGCGGCAACGCCTGCGGCGACGGCGGCCCGCAGGGCGGCGCGCCTTCCGGCGCTCGTGTCTCGTTCATTCATGGCGCTTCCCGCAAGCCTGGCATCGACCCATCTTAGCCAGCGGCGAGCGCACGTTATTCTTCGCCCCCATGTACATGCGGTTCTTCGGCCTGAAGCAGGAGCCGTTCTCCCTCGCGCCCGACCCGCGCTATCTCTACATGAGCAAGCGCCACCGGGAGGCGCTCGCCCACCTGCTCTATGGCGTGGGCGGCGGCGGCGGCTTCGTCCTGCTCTCGGGCGAGATCGGCGCCGGCAAGACCACGGTCTGCCGTTGCTTCCTGGAGCAGATCCCCAAGCGCTGCAACGTCGCCTACATCTTCAACCCCAAGCTCACCGTGCTCGAGCTGGTGAAGTCGGTGTGCGACGAGTTCCGCATTCCGGTCGCCGGCGAGCGCGGCCAGCCGCCGACGGTCAAGACCTATGTCGACGCGCTCAACGAATTCCTGCTGAAGACGCACGCCGTCGGCCAGAACAACGTGCTCATCATCGACGAGGCGCAGATGCTCTCGGTCGACGTGCTCGAGCAGCTGCGCCTGCTCACCAACCTCGAGACCAACGAGAGGAAGCTCCTGCAGATCGTCCTCATCGGCCAGCCCGAGCTGCGCACCATGCTCGAGCGGCCCGATCTCGAGCAGCTCGCGCAGCGGGTGATCGCGCGCTTCCACCTGAAGGCGCTGTCGTCGAAGGAGACCGAGCACTACATCCGGCACCGCCTCTCGGTCGCCGGCATGACGCGCTCGATCCCGTTCGACCGCAAGGCGCTGCAGCGCATCCACGAGATCGCGCGCGGCGTGCCGCGGCGGATCAACCTGCTCTGCGACCGGGCGATGCTCGGCGCCTACGCGCACGGCAAGACCAGCATCGATTCGGAGATCGTCGAGAAGTCGGCGCGCGAGGTGTTCGGCAAGTCGGAACCGAATGGTCCCGACCGCTCGCGCTTCGGCTCGAGCGCGGGACTGGGCCTGTTCATCGCCACCGGCCTGGCCCTGACCGCGCTGCTCGCGTTCGCGATCTACGGCGCGTATCGCAAGTTCGTCACGCCGGCGCCCGTCGCCGCGTCGGCGCCGATGGCGGCGTCGGCGTCGGCGGCGTCGGCGGCGACGCCGGGCGGCGCTTCGGCCCCGGCGTCGGCGGCGGCGTCGCTGCCGGCGGCATCGGGCTCGGCGGCGGGCTGGGGCGCGACCCCAGCATCGGCCGCGGGCTCCGCGCCGGCCACGCTGGCCACGGTCGCTGCCAAAGGCACGGCGAGCGGCGCCGCCGCCTCCGCCCCGGCGTCTTCGCTGCCCGCGAGCGCGGCGGTCGTCGCCGCGCTGCCGCCCACCGCCGCGGCGGCGGGCGCCGTTCTCGGCGCCGCCGAGATCAAGGCGCAGTGGAAGGCGCTGGGTCGCGACGAGAAGGCGGCCTGGCGCGAGCTCGCGGCGCTGTGGAAGGTGGACCCGGGCGATGGCGATCCCTGCGCCGCCGTCGCCCGCCAGCAGGTGCGCTGCTACAAGTTCGCGACCACGCTGGCGACGCTGAAGAGCCTCGACCGCCCCGGCTTCCTGAGCGTGCGCGACGAGGCCGGACGGTCGACCACCGTGCTCCTGCTCGGCCTGCGCGACGACACCGCCACGCTGCTCGCCCAGGGCCAGCCGCAGCGCGTCTCGCTCGCCGCCCTGACGAAGCTCTGGCAGGGCGAGTTCGGCACGCTCTGGCGCATGCCGCCGGGCTATACGACCGCGCTCGCCGAAGGCGCCACCGGGCCGCTGGTCGACCGGCTCGCGACCCAGCTTGCCGGGCTCGCCGGCGAGCCGGCGCCGCCGCCGCGCCAGACCATGGACTCCGGCTTGCGCGCCAAGGTCGTGCGCTTCCAGACGGCCAACGGCCTGAGCGCGGTCGGCAAGGCCGGACCGACGACCTTCATGCAGCTCAACCGCGCGACCGGTGTCGACGAGCCGCGGCTCGCCGCGCCCTGAAGGCAAGGAAGGCCCGGCCATGTCGTACATCCTCGATGCCCTGCGCCGCGCCGACGCCGAACGCGAGCGCGGCGCCGTGCCCGGCCTGCACACCCAGCAGTTCGGCGTGCTGCCCGACGACGAGGAAGGCGCGCGCCGGCCGCGCCTGCTGATCGCCGCCGTCGTCGTGCTCGCGCTGGCGCTGGCCGCCGTGCTGGCATGGAGCTTCTTCGGCGGCTCCGAGCCGCCGCCGAAGCCGGTGGTGCAGGCGCAGGTGGCGCCGCCACCCGCGCCGGTGGCCGTCGCGCCGCCGCCGGTCGCGCTGTCGCAGGCGCCGCTCGCCTCGGCACCGCTGGCCTTGCCCGCGAGCGCGGCCCGGCCCGCCCCGGTGTCGCGTCCGCCCACGCCGCGCCCGCCGGTGCGGCGCGAGCCCGCCGCAACGACGCCGGCGCCCGTCGGCGGCGCCCCGGGAACGACGCCCGCGGCGACAGCGGCGGTGCCGGGCGACAAGATCTACAGCTTCGCCGAGCTGCCCGATGCGATCCGTCGCGAGCTTCCCAGGCTCACCTACGGCGGCGGCAGCTACAGCGGCGACAAGGCGAGCCGGCTCGCGTTCCTCAACGGCCAGGTGTTCCACGAGGGCGACACCGTCGCCCCGGGCCTGCTGCTGAGGCAGGTGAAGCAGAAGGGCGTGGTCCTCGCCTACAAGGGCTACCGCTTCGAGCTCGGCAGCTGAGCGGGCGGCGCAGGCCGCCCGCGGCCCTCACGCCTTGCTGTTCTTGGCGATCAGGTCCTTGGCCGTCTGGAACAGCTTCTTGCCGTCGAAGCCGCGCTTGTTCATGTCGGCGACCCATTCGTCGTCGATCGCGCTCGAGACCTTGATGTACTCCTGCGCCTCGGCGGCACTCAGCGTGTAGATCTGGTTGCCGTGGTCGACCGCGGCCTTGCGCCCGAGGGGGTCGTTGCCCTGCTGCGTCTTGCCGAGCCAAGCCGAGGTCGCCTGACCGGAGTTGGCGTCGATCACCTTCTTCAGGTCGGGCGCCAGGCCTTCGTACTTGGCCTTGTTCATCGCCATCACGAAGGTCGTGGTGTAGAGCGAGGTGTTGGCCGGGAACTCGGTGTGGAACTTGGTGAGCTCGTGCACCTTGACCGAGGGCACCACCTCCCACGGAATGACGCAGGCCTCGATCGTGCCCTTGGAGAGCGCGTCGGGAATCTGCGGCAGCGGCATGCCCACCGGCGTGGCGCCGAGCGCGGCCAGCAGCTTGGTGACCTGGCGCGTCGGGCCGCGCACCTTCATGCCCTTGAGATCGGCCGGCGCCTTCACCAGCTTCGTCGCCGAATGGAACATGCCCGGGCCGTGCACGTGCAGCGCCAGCACCTGGGTTTCCTTGAACTCGTCGGGCGCCTGGGTCTGGATGTATTCCCAATACGCCTTCGAAGCGGCCTCGGCGTTCGTCATGATGAACGGCAGCTCGAACACCTCGACCCGCGGAAAGCGGCCGGCGGTGTTGCCGGGCAGGGTCCAGACCACGTCGACCACGCCATCGCGCGCCTGGTCGTAGAGCTGCACCGGCGTGCCGCCGAGCTGCATCGCCGGGTAACCCTCGAACTTGATCCGGCCGCCCGAATCCTTCTCCACCTTCTCCATCCACGGCTTGTGCATCGACAGCCAGACGTTGGACTGCGGCGCCATGAAGGTGTGGAACTTGAGCGTGACCGACTGCTGGGCGAGGCCCGAGAGCGCGGGCACACCGAGGGCCGCGGCGGCGGCGCCCTGCAGAAGCGAACGGCGTTTCATGGCTGGGAATCTCCGGGTGGCAAAAGCGATCCGCGAAGGTACCGGAAATCGGCCGCGCCGCGAACGCGTTTTTCCCTAACGCGCGGCGTCGATCCGCCGGTTGCTCAGGCGCCGGCGAGCACCAGCACGGCGGCTTCGTCGACGCTGCCGACGATGCGATCGCAGGCCAGCGATTCGACCGGCCGACCCTCGTTGTAGCCGTAGGGCACGCACCAGACCGGGCAGCCGGCGGCGCGCGCGCCGAGCACGTCGTTGGCCGAGTCGCCGAGCATCAGCGTCTCCTCGACGCGGCTCGCCATCTGCGCGCAGGCGGCGACCAGCATGTCGCCGGCCGGCTTCTTGGGCCAGCGGTCGTCGCCGCAGACGACCGCGTCGAAGGCGTCGCGGATCCACAGGTGGTCGAGCAGGCGCTCGGTGAAGAGGCGCGGCTTGTTGGTGGCCACCGCGAGCGGCACGCCGCTGCCGAGCAGGCGGTCGAGGCCTTCGCGCGCACCGGGGTACAGCCGCGCGGTGCTGCCGGCGGTCGCCTCGTAGTGCGTCTCGAAGCGCTCGATCACCTCTGCCGCGTCGACACCCGAGCCGACCCGCTGCAGGGCGCGGACGATCAGCGAAGCGACTCCCCGGCCGATCAGCGCGCGGACCTCGGTTTCGGGCAGCGTGGCGAGGTCGAACTCGGCGAAGGCACGCTGCAGCGCGAGGGCGATTTCGCCGGCGGTATCGGCCAGCGTGCCGTCGAGGTCGAAGATGACCGAGCGAATGGGATGCATGAGAATCGGCGGGACAAGAACGGGTGTGACTTCCGCCCCGAAGGAGACTCCATGCAGTTGAAGTGGCTCATCGCCGCGGTGACGCTCGTCATCGTATCCCGGCCGGTCCTCGCCGACACGATCACGGTCGTCACGTCGTTCCCGAGCGAGCTGACCAATGCCTACAAGGCGGCGTACGAGAAGAAGTATCCGAACGACAAGCTCGAGATCCTGAACAAGGGCACCTCGGCCGGCATCGCCTACGTGCGCGAGCAGCCCGCCGGCAGCCGCGCCGAGATCTTCTGGGCATCGGCGCCCGACGCGTTCGAGGTGCTCTCCTCGGCCAAGCTGCTCGAGAAGGTCGAGGTGCCGACCAAGGGTATCCCCGACAAGATCGGCAGCTTTCCGATCAACGACCCCGAGGGCCTGTACCGCGGCCAGGCGCTCGCCGGCTACGGCCTGATGTGGAACACGCGCTACCTGGCGGCGCACAAGCTGCCCGCGCCGAAGGAATGGGCCGACCTCGTGAAGCCGGTCTACTTCGGCCACCTCGCGACCTCCGCGCCTTCGCGCTCGGGCACCACCCACCTCACCTTCGAGACCATCCTGCAGGGCGAGGGCTGGGACAAGGGCTGGAACCAGATCCTGCAGATTTCCGGCAACTGCGCGGCCGTCACCGAGCGCAGCTTCGGCGTGCCCGACGGCGTGCAGAACGGCCAGTACGGCATCGGCCTGGTGATCGACTTCTTCGGCCTCGCCGCCAAGGCCTCGGGCTTTCCGGTTGAGTTCGTCTACCCGAGCATGACCGCGATCGTGCCGGCGAACATCGCCGCCGTCGTCGGCTCGAAGAGCCCGGAAGGCGCCAAGCGCTTCATGCAGTACACGCTGTCGGAAGAAGGCCAGCAGCTCCTGCTCGACCCGAAGATCTCGCGCCTGCCCGTGCTGCCTTCGACCTACGCCAAGGCGCCGGCCGGTTATCCCAATCCGTTCAGCGGCACGATCCAGGCGAAGGTGAACTTCGACACCGCCGTGTCCGAGGCGCGCTACTACGTCGTCTCGTCGCTGTTCGACCAGGTGATCACCTTCCGCCACAAGGAGCTGCAGGCGGCGACCAAGGCGATCCAGGACGCGGAGAAGCGCCTCGCCGGGCGCCCGAGCCCGCAACTCGACGAAGCGAAGAAACTCGCCTGGACGCCGCCGCTGAGCGCCGAGCAGTCCAGGGACAAGGAGCTGCTCGCGGTCTTCAAGGCGAAGAAGGGCGACGACGCCGCGCTGAAGCGGAAGACGCAGATCGAGGAGGAGTGGAGCAGCAAGGCCAAGGCCAACTACGCCCGCGCCGTCGAGCTCGCCAGCGCCGCGAAATGATCCTCGTCGCGGTCGCCCTGGCGATCGCGGCCTTCCTCGCGGTCTTCCTCGCCGCGCCGGTCGCCAGCGTCTTCCACGCCGCGTTCTCGAGCGGCGCCGGCGGCTTCACGCTGGCGCATTTCGAGACCTTCTTCCAGATCTCGCTGATGCGCGAGTCGTTCTGGAACAGCCTGTATGTCGCCGGCCTTTCGGTCGTGTTCGCCTCGCTGATCGCGGTGCCGCTCGCCTACTTCACGGTGCGCTACCGCTTCCGCGGCGCGCTGGTGATCCAGACGCTCGGCGTGCTGCCGCTGATCATGCCGCCGTTCGTCGGCGCGGTGGCGATGCAGCTTCTCTTCGGCCGCTCGGGCTCGGTCAACCTGCTGCTGAACGACGCCTTCGGCTTCGCCGTCCCGTTCATGGACGGGCTGAACGGCGTGATCTTCGTCGAGAGCCTGCACTACTTCCCGTTCATCCTCCTCAACCTCGTCGTCTCGCTGCGCAACATCGACGGCGCGATGGAGGAATCGGCGCAGAACCTCGGCGCCTCGGGCTTTCGCCTGTTCCGCCGCATCGTCTTTCCGCTCGCCCTGCCCGGCTACGTCGCCGGCGCCTCGCTGGTCTTCGTCAAGGTGTTCGACGACCTCGGCACGCCGCTCGTCCTCGGCACGACCAACATGCTCGCGCCGCAGGCCTACCTGCGCATCACCTCGGTCGGCATCGAGGACCCGATCGGCTACGTGATCAGCGTCGTGATGGTGGTGTTCTCGGTCGCTGCGCTCTGGGCCTCGGCGCGCATCCTCAAGGGCCGCGACTTCGCCACCCTGCAGCGGGGCGGCTCCTCCCTGCAGCGGCGCGCGCTCTCGCCGCGGCAGCAGCTCGCGGCCTACTTCTGGGTCGGCCTGGTGCTGCTGCTGGTGCTCTCGCCGCACATCGGCATCCTGCTGATGTCGTTCTCTCGCGTCTGGAGCTTCAGCGTGCTGCCCGAGGGCTTCACGCTCGCGCACTACGCCACCGTGTTCGCGCAGTCGTCGGGAATGATCGCCAACACCCTGGTCTACTGCGGCGCGGCGGCGCTGATCGACGTGGTGCTCGGCGCGGCGATCGCCTACCTGATCCTGCGCACGCGCCTGCCCGGCCGCCAGCTCCTCGACCTCGCCGCCTCGTCGGCGCTCGCCATCCCCGGCGTGGTGCTGGCCATCGGCTACCTGCGCGCCTTCCGCGGCCTCGAGCTGCCGCTCATGCAGACCGCGTTCACCGCCAGCGCGCTCGCGCTCGTGATGGCCTACGCCGTGCGCCGCCTGCCGTACGCGCTGCGCTCGTGCATGGCGGTGCTGGCGCAGCTCCATGTCTCGCTCGAGGAGGCGGCCGAGAACCTGGGCGCCTCGAAGGCGCGCACGGTGCGAAGGATCGTCGTGCCGCTGATGGCCGGCGGCATCCTCGCCGGCTTCGTCACCAGCTTCATCACCGCCGCGGTCGAGCTCTCGGCGACGATCGTGCTCTCGTCCTCGGCCAGCCAGGCGCCGATGTCGTACGGCATCTACCTCTACATGCAGAGCATAGCCGGCCGCGGGCCGGGCGCGGCGCTCGGCGTGATCGCGGTCGTGATCGTCGGCGTCGGCACCTATGCTTCGCACTGGCTGCTCGAGCGCCGCTCCGTCCCCGTGGCCGCCGCCCGGCCGATCGCCTGAGGTCCGCATGCAGCAAGCCGTTCGCGTCGAAGCCCGCAACGTCCAGCTCTCGTACGGCGCGACGCCGGTGCTGCGCGACATCAGCCTCACGGTCGAGCCCGGCGAGTTCTTCGCCATCCTCGGGCCTTCGGGCTCGGGCAAGTCGACGCTGCTGCGGCTGATCGCCGGCTTCGCCCGGCATCAGGCGGGCGAGCTGCTCGTCGGCGGCAAGGACGTGACCGGCGTCGTGCCGTGGAAGCGCAACGTCGGCATGGTGTTCCAGAACTACGCGCTCTGGCCGCACATGACGGTGGCGCGCAACGTCGCCTTCGGCCTCGAGGAGCGCAAGCTCGCGCGCGACGAGGTGCGGCGGAAGACCGCGGCCGCGCTCGAGCTGGTGGGCCTCTCCGGCTACGGCGAGCGGCGGCCGAGCCAGCTCTCGGGCGGACAGCAGCAGCGCGTGGCCCTCGCCCGCACGCTGGCGATCGAGCCGCAGGTGCTGCTGCTCGACGAGCCGCTCTCCAACCTCGACGCCAGGCTGCGCCTGCAGATGCGCCACGAGCTGCTCGCCCTGCACCGGCGGCTCGGCATCACGACGATCTTCGTCACCCACGACCAGGAAGAGGCGATGACGATCTGCGACCGCATCGCCGTCATGGACCAGGGCGTGATCCAGCAGGTAGGCACGCCGCTCGCGCTGTTCGACGAGCCGGCGAACCGCTTCGTCGCCGGCTTCGTCGGCTCGGTCAACCTGTTCGAGGGCGCGCTTCGCGCCGACGGCCTGTTCGCCTCGCCGGCGCTCGGCGACTGCCGGCTGCCGGAGGGCGTTGCCTTGCGTGCGCCGGGCCGGGCGTGCCTGGCGTTCCGTCCGCATGCCGTGCAGCTCGGCACGGCGGCTGCGACCTCGTCGAGCGAAGGCCTCGCCTTCGCCGGCAGCATTGCCGGCGCCGAGTTCCAGGGCGACGCGGTCCGCTACGAGGTGCGCGTGGGCGAGGCGGTGGTGATCGCCGAGCAGCCGCATCGCCGCGGCGGCGCGCGCTGGCCCGAAGGTACCGCCGTGCAGCTGCACGTGCCGGCCAACGAGCTGAGGCTGATCGCCCCTGGCTAGCCGACGTACTTCACCAGCCAGAGCGAGATCGACGGGAAGGCGACGAGGAAGGTCGTGCGGATCGTGTCGCTGATGAGGAACGGCATCACGCCGCGGTAGCTCTCGGCGATCGGCACGTCCTTGGCCATGCCGTTGACGACGTAGACGTTCAGGCCCACGGGCGGCGCGAGCATGCCGAAGCCCACGGTCATGAGCACCATGATGCCGAACCAGATCGCGACCGATTCCTTGGGCATGCCGAAGTCCAGGCCCATGATCATCGGAAAGAAGATCGGGATCGTGAGCAGGATCATCGACAGCTCGTCCATCACCGCGCCGAGGACGACGTAGAACAGCATGATCGCCACCACCACCATCACCGGCGAGAGGCCCCAGGCCTGGACCACGCCGGCGAGCTGCGCCGGCACCTGGGTCAGCGCCAGGGCCGAGTTCATCAGGTCGGCGCCGATGAAGATCAGGAAGATCATGGCCGAGGTCTCGGCGGTGGCGTAGAAGCAGTGGCGGAACTTCTTCCAGGTGATCTCGCGCTTGATCAGCGCGGCCACGAAGGTCGAGGCGGCGCCGACGCCGGCGCCTTCGGTCGGCGAGAAGATGCCGCCGTAGATGCCGCCGAAGACGACGACGAAGATCACCGCGATCGGCACGACGCCCGAGAGCGACTGCATCGTCAGCTTCGCCCGGACCTCGTCGCCCTCGGGCGCCTGGCCCGGCACCACACGCACGTAGATCGCGATCGCGATGATGTAGCCGATCATGGCGATGATGCCGGGGATCATCGCCGCGGCGAACAGCTTGGCGATGTTCTGCTCGGCGAGGATCGCGTAGATCACCAGCGGCACCGAGGGCGGGATCAGGATGCCGAGCGTGCCGCCGGCGGCGAGGGTGCCGGTCGCCAGGCGCCCCGAGTAGCCGTGGCGGCGCATCTCCGGAAGCGCCACCGAGGTGATCGTCGCCGCCGTCGCCACCGAGGAGCCGCAGATCGCGCCGAACGCGCCCGAGGCGAGCACCGCGGCCATCGCCAGGCCGCCGCGAAAGCGCCCCATGACGACGCTGGCGAACTCGAACAGCGCCTTGGAGATGCCGCCCTGGGTGGCGAAGTTGCCCATCAGGATGAAGAGCGGTATTACCGAAAGGTCGTAGCTCGCGAAGCGGGCGAAGGCCTGGGCGTTGAGGAAGCTCGAGAACGGCACCCAGCCGGCCTGCGCCACGTAGCCGACCGAGCCGGCGACGAACATGGCGATCGAGATCGGCGTGCGCAGCGCCATCAGCACGAGCATCAGGCCGAAGATCAGTCCGGCCATCGCCAGCGGCGTCATGCTCATTCCTCGACGCGGGGAAAGCCGCGCCAGGCCTGGAACAGCGCGATCGCCGCGGTCAGCGCCAGCGGCGGCACCATGGCGACGTAGATCACCCACTCGGGAAAGCCGATCAGCATCGTTCCCGAGCCCGACTTCCAGG
Organism: Burkholderiales bacterium; assembly: GCA_021414305.1. Lineage (GTDB taxonomy): Bacteria > Pseudomonadota > Gammaproteobacteria > Burkholderiales > Burkholderiaceae_C > Schlegelella_A. Next base: position 14,842 of record JAIOOS010000010.1, read on the forward strand.
CATTGATGCCGCCGAGCGTGGTGCGCCAGGTGAGCAGCGCCATCGCCAGGCCGAGCAGCAGCGCGCCGAAGCGATCGAGGCCGTCGATGGTGCGCGGCGACGCCTTGGCGGTGAAGAAGTCGACGATGATGTTGCCGCGCTGCAGCTGGCACCACGGCATGAAGAGCGCGATCGCGGCGCCGGCCGCCGCCCCCACCAGCTCGAAGTCGCCGACGATCGTCATGCCGATCAGGTTGCGGCCGATCAGGCTGACGCAGGTCATCAGCGTCACCACGGTGAGCAGCACGCCCGCCAGGATGGCGCAGAGCTTGGCGAGCGATTCGAGCGGACGCAAGGTGGCTGTTCTTGTCGTGGGCGGCGCGGTGCGAAGTATCGCGGCTCGCGGCTAGTACTGCGTGTCGGGTATGCCCGCCGTCAGGCCCGAGAGCTCTTCGTCGAGCACGATCTGGCAGCTCAGGCGGCTGGTCGGCCGGCGCTCGGCCGCGGTCATGTCGAGCATCGCGTTCTCGTCGGAAGAAGGCTCGGGCAGGCGCTCGGCCCAGGCCTCGTCGACGTAGACGTGGCACGTGGCGCAGGTCATGAGCCCGCCGCAGTCGGCCTTGATCCCGTCGATGCCGGCCTCGATTGCGGCGCGCATCAGGCTCTGCCCGGCCTTGCCGGCAATGTCGTGCACCCGGCCGTCGGCCTCGATGAGCTGGATGACGATCATGTTGCGCGCGGGCCTAGAAGCGGCTGAAGTATTCGCGGGCCTGCCAGGCGTCCTTGTCCTCGGCCTGGTCGTGACGCGCGAGCTCGGAGCGCTTCACCTGCGTCAGCCAGGCGACGACGGGCGCGCCGAACGCGGCGACCAGCCGCTCGTCGGCGGCGAGCGCGTCGAGCGCCTCGCCGAGGCCCACGGGCAGGCGGTCGGCAGGGTCGGCGCCGGTGTCCGCCCTCGCCTGCGCGTACGGCTCGGCGGTCGCCGGCGGCGCGGCGAGGCCGCGCGCCAGGCCGTCGAGGCCGGCGTGGATCTGCGCGGCCATGTAGAGGTAGGGGTTGGCGGCCGGCTCGCCGATCCGGTTCTCGATCCGCGTGCCCGGGTCGCCGGCGCGGCCGAGCACGCGCAGCATCGCGCCGCGGTTGTCGCGGCCCCAGACCACGGCGTTCGGCGCCATCGCGTTCGGCCGGAAGCGCCCGTAGGCGTTGATCGTCGGCGCGCAGAACACGGCCATCGACCGGCCGTGCGCGAGCAGGCCTGCGAGCCACGATTCGCCCGCGGCGGAAAGAACGTTCTGCGCGTCGCCGCCATCGCTGCCCGCCGCCGGCGCGTCGCGCATGAACGCGTTGCCGCCGCTCTCGAGGTCGCGGAGCGACTGGTGCAGATGCCAGCCGCTCGCCATCACGTTCGGAAATGGCGGCCGGCAGACGAAGCTGGCGTGATAGCCGGCGCGGCGCAGCGCCTGCGTCACGCCGTTGCGGAATGCCACCATGTGATCGGCCGCGGTAAGCGCATCGGTCGCCTCGAACACCGCCTCGACCTGGCTCGGCCCGAGCTCGATCTCGAGCGAAGCGAGCGGCAGGCCAAGGCCTTGCGCGGTGCGCTGGACGATGCGCAAGGGCTCGTCCGCGCGGTCGGCCCAGCCTTCGGCGAGCAGGTTGTAGCCGGGGTGGATCATCGTCATCGCCGGCGGCTCGCCGGGCCAGGCGGCGCGCTCGGGATCGAGCGAAGCGGGGTCGCGCAGCGGGTCGGCGAGGCGATAGATGTGGAACTCGACCTCGAGGCCGCAGGTGAGGCCCAGGCCGCGCTCGGCGAGGCGGTCGATCGCGTGGCCAAGGATGCGGCGGGTGTCGAGGGGCACCGGCGCGCCGTCGTCGAACCAGGCCTCGGCGCGCATCCAGCCGGTGCCCGGCGCCCACGGCAGAACGCGAAAGCTGGCCGGATCGGGCAGCAGCATCAGGTTGTTGGCGAAGCCGAAGCCGGGCAAGGCGTCGGTGGCGCCGGGCTCGAACACGCGATAGGCAGTGCGGTCGGAGGTGTCCTTGAGCAGGATCGTGCTCACCAGGCCGATGCCGCCGGCCAGCGCGCGCGGCACCGCGGCCGCGGTCAGCGTCTTGCCGCGCAGGATGCCGTGGGTGTCGCACCAGCCGATGCGCACGAGATCGATGCCCTCGTCGCGCATCCGCCGGCTCACCGCCTCGCACGCCGCCGCGCGCGACGCGTCGGCGACGCCGCAGGCTTCGGCGAAGCTCATCGGCTTCGCGCGCTCAAGCCGACGAGCCCTCGAGCACCGATCGGGCGTTCGCTGCCCTCAGCCAGGCCGCGCCCGCGCGCTTGGCCGCGGCCGCGCCGGTCCAGTGCCCTTCCCAGGTGCCGGCAGGGGCGATGCAGTCGATCGTGTCGGGGCCGCTCAGCGCCGCCGCCTCGGCCTCGCTCGCCAGCGCCATCGGCGGCCGGCCGCCGGCACGCACCGTCTCGATCGCCTTCAACAGGGTGCGCCGGTTGGCCATGATCACCTTGTCGGTGGTGCCGAGATGCTCCTTCGTGCGGTCCTGGATCGCACCCATGCTCTCCACAGCCCACTGGTCGTGCAGGTTGATGTCTTCCTCGCCCATGCCGAGGTAGGTGCGGCTCTGCTGCTCCTCGGGATCGAAGCCCCACTGGTTGTGCCGGCCCTTGAGCGGCGCATAGTCGGGCAGCGAGACGCAGGCGAGGCGCTGGGCGCGCATCGTTTCCTTGTCGAGCGGCGCGTCGAAGCTGGTGAAGAAGCTGTACCAGTAGGTGTGCGTGTCGTCGACCGGCACGTGCAGTTGCGTGATCGTGATCGTTTCCGAGAGCGGGATCACGAAGGTCGCGGGAAACGCGGCATGGGTCACGCGCACGTGCGTGAGCTCTTCGGTCATCGGCCGAAGCGTGGTCAGGCGCAGCAGCCCCTCGGCGACGCTTTCGAAGCGGATCTCGGGCTGGCAGAACTCGCGCATCACGCGCGTCATCGGCCAGCGCTCGCCGCCGACCTCGCCGGCGCTCGCGGCGCGGAACTGCCGGCCGTAGGCGGCCTCGAGCGAGGACTCGTCCTCGAGGTAGCGGTGCAGGAACGAAGGGTGCGCCGGATCGATGCCGACCTCGAAGGCCTGCAGCCAGTTGCAGCTCCACAGGCCCTTGAAGGCGAAGCTGTGGCTCGCCGGCGCGATGAACGCATCGAAGCCCGGCAGGGCCGGCGGCACCGAGCCCTCAGGCCCGAGCCAGGCGAAGACGACGCCCGAGCGCACCTGCACCGGGTAGCTGCGCTGGCGGATCCGGGTGCACAGGGTCGAGCCCGGCGGCTCGGCCGGCGTTTCGAGGCAGCGGCCGTCGACGGCGAACTTCCAGCCGTGGAACGGGCAGCGCAGTCCTTCGGCCTCGAGCCGGCCGAAGGCGAGATCGGCGCCGCGGTGCGGGCAGGCGCGGTCGATCAGGCCCCATTGACCCTGGCCATCGCGGAACAGCACCAGGTCCTGGCCGAGCAGGCGCACCGCCTTCACCGGGCGCGCGGTCATGCGCGGATCGAAGCGCGGGTCGAACTCGTCGACCAGCGCGGCCGGCTGCCAGTAGCTGCGCATCAGCGCGCCGCCCGGCGTGCCGGGGCCGACGCGGGTGATCAGTTCGTTCTGCTCGGCTTGCACGGCGACGTTCGGAAAGGCGGGGGACGATCAGTCTAGCTTCAGGCCAGCCACTGCCGAAGTCGCGCGTAGACGTCCGCATGGTTCAGCAGGTCGAGGTGACCCATCTCGTACCCGACCCACTGCCGGTCCCTGGCGAAGCGCAGCGCTCGCGCCGGATCGCGATGCCGGCCGAGCGCGCTGGCCAGCGGCACCAGGCCGTCGCCGAGCCTTCGCGCCGGGCTGCCCTTGGCCGCGAGGCTCGCCGCGACGGCGTAGCAGCGCACGTCGTCGGGCAACGGCAGGTGCTGGCGATCGTCGGCACGCCGCGCGAAGCGATCGCGGCCGACCCAGTCCTCGTCGACCAGGTTGCCATGGCGAAGGTCGGTGATGCCGGCGCTCCGCACCTTGCCCAAGCGGGCGAACGGCGCCGCGTACGGCGTCGCTTCCAGCACCACGTCGGCCCAGTGGCCGGCGCGCTCCAGCGGCGAGCCGTGGTGCGGCGTGCCGAGGAACACCAGGTCGTCGAGCCGGGCCGGCCAGCGATGGCCCTCCAGCCGGGCCCAGTGCAAGGCGCTGCGCGCGACGAGGCCGCCCATGCTGTGGCCGAGGATCGCCAGCCGCTCGAGCGGCTGCGGCCATTGCGCGATCAAACGCTCGAGCGCGCGGGCGAAGGCGCGGCCGTTGAGCGAGATGTGGCAGCCGCTGTTGTACTGGAGATAAACCGGCGTGTAGCCGAGGTCGCGGCCGAGCGCGGCGCCGTGGTCGTGGCCCTTGCGCAGCCACTGCAGATCGCCCATGCACAGGCCGTGCGCGAGCACAAGCAATCGGCCGCCCGCGTCCGGCAGCCGCCGGGCGAGTGCCTCGCGCTCGAGCTCCAGCGCATGACCATCGCGGCGCAGCGCCATCGGCGTTGCCAGCGGGTTGTCGGTGGCGGCGAGGTAGTCGCCGAGCACGCCATTCAGCGCGGCGACGAGCGCCTCGCGCTTCGCGTTCGGGCGGCTCGGCGGATCGCGATCCGCGCCCAGCGCCGGACCGAGCAGGCCGAGCAAGGCGTCGATGCTGCCGCCGACGACCCGGGCGACGCCGCGAACGTTCTTGTAGACCAGGCCGGTGATGCCGCTCGTGCGCCCCGGCACCGCTGCCGGCTCGCGGCCGGGCAGGCGGGCGATGCGCTCGTGCATTGCCTCCACCAGGTCGGCGAGTCCGGTCGTGGCATCGGTGGCGAGGCGGGCCGCACCGCGCAGATCGGATCGCCGCGAGGCGGGGCGGGATGCCATGCGAACTCCGGCAGCGCGTCGGCGATGCCGCCTCGGTGACGCGCCTAGAGCCCGGCCTGGGTCACGAACTTCGGATTGAGGTACGGCTCGATCGCCTCCGAGCCGCCTTCCGAGCCGTAGCCCGAGTCCTTGACGCCGCCGAACGGCACTTCCGGAATGCCGAGGCCGACGTGGTTGATCGAGATCATGCCGGTCTCGACCTGCGAGGCGATCGCGTTCGCCGTCTTCGCCGACTTGGTCCAGGCATAGGCGGCGAGGCCGAACGGCAGGCGGTTGGCTTCGGCCACCGCGTCGTCGAAGGACTTGAACGGGTTGATGATCGCCATCGGTCCGAACGGCTCCTCGTTCATCGCCTTGGCGTCGTTGGCCAGCTCGGTGACGACGGTCGGCTCGTAGAAGTTGCCTTTCTCGCCGATGCGGTGGCCGCCGGTCTTCACCTTGCCGCCGTGCTTCGTCGCGTCTTCGAGGTTGACGTCCATCGCCGTCGTGCGCCGCGGGTTGGCGAGCGCGCCCATGGTGGTGCCGTTCTCGAGGCCGTCGCCGACCTTGAGGCGCTTGGTATTGGCGACGAAGGCCTCGACGAAGGCGTCGTACACGCCTTCCTGCACCAGGAAGCGGGTCGGCGAGATGCACACCTGGCCGGCGTTCCTGAACTTGCTCGCCGCCATGACCTTGGCCGCGACCGCCACGTCGGCGTCGTCGAACACGATCACCGGCGCGTGGCCGCCGAGCTCCATGGTCGCGCGCTTCATGTGCAGGCCGGCGAGCGCTGCGAGCTGCTTGCCGACGACGGTGGAGCCGGTGAAGGAGATCTTGCGGATCACCGGATGCGGAATCAGGTAGCTCGAGATCGCCGCCGGATCGCCGTAGACCAGGCCGACCGCGCCCGGCGGCACGCCGGCGTCGACGAAGGCGCGGATCAGCTCGGCCGGCGAAGCCGGCGTTTCCTCGGGCGCCTTGACGATGATCGAGCAGCCGGCGGCGAGCGCGGCGGAGAGCTTGCGCACGATCTGGTTGATCGGAAAGTTCCACGGCGTGAACGCCGCCACAGGGCCGACGGGTTCCTTGATCACGAGCTGGTACACGCCCTCGGCGCGCGCCGGGATCACCCGGCCGTAGGCGCGCCGCCCTTCCTCGGCGAACCAGTCGATGGTGTCGGCGCCGTTGTTGATCTCGGCCTTGGCCTCGGCCAGGGTCTTGCCCTGCTCCATCGTCATCAGCATCGCGACCAGGTCGATCCGCTCGCGCAGCAGGTTGGCGGCCTTCCTCATGATCTTCGACCGCTCGTAGGCGCTGACCTTCTTCCAGACCGCGAAGCCCTTCGCCGCCGCCTCGAGCGCCTCGTCGAGGTCGGTCTTCTCGGCATATGCGAGCGCGCCGATGGTCGCGCCGCTCGCCGGGTTGACGATGGGAATCGTGCGCCCGGCGCGCGCGGCGCGCCACTCGCCGTTCACCAGCAGCTGGGGGTTGGGGTAGACGCGTGTATCCATGGTGATGATCCTCAGGCCTTCGAGTCGATTCCGACGTGCACGGGATCGCCACGATACGTCACCTCGCCGAGAATGGCCGGATGTCCCGAACCTTCCTTGCCGTTCTCGCCGCCGTGCTCGCGGCCTGCCTGCTGCCCGGCTGCAGCGACCGGCGCACCGACGCCGCGGCTTCTGCGGCCGCGGCCGCCTCGGCGGCCGGCAACAGCCTGGTCGCCTACCTGCGCGGTGCCGAGATCCAGGCCGAGACCGACGCCCAGCGCGACACGCTGCGCCAGGCGCTGCGCGACCTGCAGACCCTGCCGGCCGGCGAGCTGCGCACCGCGCGCTACGCCGGCGTCGACGGCCAGCCGGCGCAGCGCAACCTCGCCCAGGTGCTGCGCGGGCACCTCGCGCCGGCGGCGCCGCAAACGCTCGAGCTCGAGCCGCTGCTGACCGAGCGGGAGACCGAGGCCGGCCGTGCCGCCTTGCGCGAGACGCTGGCGAAGCTCGACCCACCGCCGGCGAAGTAGGTTTCCCGGTACCCGCAAGGAGACGGACTTGGCCAACTGCAGCATTCACCCCAGCCTGAAGAGCGTCGCCAAGGTCAACGGCGTCGACTGCTGCGAGAAGTGCAAGAAGGACATCGAGGCCGCGGTCAAGCAGGTCGACAAGCACGTCGAGCCCAAGGCCTGCTTCGTCTGGTACGAAGGCGGCAAGAACGGTTGGCAGCCGATCGCCGGCACCGGCTGCGCGCATTGGGTGGCGCACCAGCGCAACATCAAGAAGGGCGGCGCCTCCGAGCAGTGCATGCTCGGCTATCCGTTTCGGGTGAAGACGATGATCGGCGGCATGTCGGAGGTGAAGAAGCTCGCCGACGTCAAGGTCAACGACGTCTACGTCACGCCCAGCAAGGACCACACCGGGCTGGTGGTCAAGGTGGTGCCCGACCCGAAGGCCGCCGACACGCCGAAGATCACGATCCGCCACGACTCGAGCGCGCAGGGCAAGGTCGGCGAGAACGAGTTCGCGACCCACTTCAAGGGCAAGGGCAGCTTCTTTCGATGACAACCAAGGAAAGCACGAACATGGCAGCGATCGGATTCATAGGCGCCTCGGGACTGATGGGCCACGGCATGGCCAAGCACCTGCGCGCCAAGGGCCACGAGCTGTCCGTCACGGTGCACCGCAACCGCGAGCGCCTGGCAGACCTGCTCGCCGCCGGCGCCACCGAGGCGGCCACGCCCGCGGCGCTGGCCGCCTCGTGCGAGATCGTCTTTCTCTGCGTCACCGGCTCGCCGCAGGTCGAGGCCGCGGTCGAAGGCACCGAAGGCCTGCTCGCCGGCGCCAAGGGCCGGAGCGGACTGGTCGTCGTCGACTGCTCGACCGCCGAGCCCGATTCGACGGCGCGGCTGCGCGGCGTCTGCGCCGCGGCCGGCGTCACCTTCGTCGACGCGCCGCTGGCGCGCACGCCGGCCGAGGCCGAGCTCGGCAAGCTCAACGTCATGGTCGGCGCCGAGCCCGCGGTCTTCGCCCGGCTCGAGCCGGTGCTGCGCGCCTTCGCCGAGAACGTGTTCCATGTCGGCGGGCCGGGCGCGGGGCACACGATCAAGCTGCTCAACAACTTCATCGCCCAGGCGATCTGCACCGCCACGGCCGAGGCCTTCGCGGTCGGCGCGCGCGCCGGCATCGACCCGAGGAAACTGGTCGAGCTGGTCTCCGCCGGCGGCGTGAACTCGGGCCTGTTCCAGGCCATGGCCAAGACGCTCAGCGGCGACATGGCCGGCATCAAGTTCGAGCTCGACAACGCGAGGAAGGACATCCGCTACTACACCCACCTCGCCGAGGACCTGGCGATCACCACGGTGATGGGCGAAGCGGTGCACCAGTCGCTGGTGCTGGCGAGCGCGCTCGGCTACGGCAAGAAGTACGTGCCGTCGCTGGTCGAGGCGCAGGAGCAGCTCACCGGCGCGAAGATCGTGCCGCGCTGAGAACGCGCCGGCCGAGGCTCAGCCTGCGCTCAGGCGCATTGCCGCGCCGTCGCCGCCGGCGCGGATGAGCAGGCGCCGCGCAGAGGTGCGTGCGGTGTCGAGCGGCTCGGCGCCCCGGGTTGCCGCGATCCGCTCGAGCGTCACCGCGAACGGCTCGGCCGGCGGCCGCTCGAGCAGCTTGCGCAGGGCGGCACGGTTCGCCTCGAATTCGCCCTTGCCGACGTAGGGATCGCCACGCGCCGCCTTCTCGCAATCGACGAGGCGGGCGAACAGGTCGCGGTCCTGCTCGATGCTGCCCTGCAGCGCGGCGGCCGCGGAGGCGAGCGGATCGACCGGCGCGGCGGCGGCGGCATCGCCGACGGCCACGCGCAGCATGTGCGCGGCGGCGAGCGTGCGTGCCGCGATCTCCTGGATCCGCTTCTGTTCCATGAGTTCGCGCATCAGCGCCAGCGACTTCTCGACCTGGACCTCGCCGAAGCGCGACACCTTGGCGAGCGCCTCTAACGGCTGGCGCCCCGCGTCGGCCCGCTCGACGGCGTCGCGCCAGACGATCAGCGTGCGCTCGGCGACCTCTTCGATCCGCTCGCGGAACGCTGGCTTGCCGATCGCCGACGCGTAGTTCTCGCGCGCCTCGCGGGCGAAGCGCGAGAGGTCCTGGACCAGTGCCTTGAGGCGGCCGTCGGCGAGGCCGTTCGTCTTCGGCGGCAGCGCGGCGAGCAGGCTCTTGAGCTCGCGCATCTCGTCGCCGAGCGACTCGAGAAAGCGCTCGCTCGCCAGGCCGGCCAGCGACACCGCGGCGACGACCGCGGCGGCGCTGCCGTCGAGCCAGCGGCCGCCGGGCCGGGCCGCCGCAGCGAGGCTCCGCATGAAGGCGAGGTCGGCGCGCGCCACCGACATCGTCGCGCCCGGAGCGAAGTCGATCGCCACCACCGGCGGCGTGTCTTCGCCGGCGAGCGCCGTGGCCACCGAGGCCGCCTGCACCGGCGAGAGCGGCAGGGCGATGCCGGCGGCCCACTCGCCCTCGCTCGCCGGCTGCAGCGCCAGGACCCGCTCGATGACCGGCGCCGCGGGCGGCCGCGGCGGCACCATGATGACGGTCGGCGGCGTCAGCGCCACGGGCGGCGGCGGTGCCGCGGGCTGAGGTGCCGCCTTGGCTGGCGCAGGCGGGGGAGGCGCGGGCCGGGGCGCGGCGACGGGCGGTGCAACCGTCCGCATTGGCGCGGGCGCCGGCGTCGGCGGCGCGACCGGTGCCGGAACGACTTCGACCGGCGCGGCGACGCGCTCGACCGGCGCCTCGGGCAAGGGCGGCGCGTCGTCGCGGCGCGTTCGCGACTTGACGACCCACCAGCCCAGCCCCAGGCCCGCCAGCACCAGGGCGGCGGCGATGATCCATGCAGTCGTTGTCGTCATGGCGCGTAGCGAATCCGGTAGATGACGCCGGCCAGGTCGTCGCTCACGAGCAGCGCGCCGTCGGGCATCACGAGCACATCGGCGGGCCGGCCCCAGGCCGACTCGCCCTGCAGCCAGCCGTAGGCGAAAGGCTCGGGCTGGCCGGCGCGGCCCTGGGCGTCGACCGTGACACGGGCGATCTGGTAGCCGACCTTGCCGCTGCGGTTCCACGAACCATGCTCGGCGATGAACACGTTGCCGCGGTAGGCCTCGGGAAACTGGGTTCCGGAATAGAAGCGCATGCCGATCGCGGCGACGTGCGCGCCGAGCAGCGCCGCCGGCGCCACGAACTCCTTGCATGCGCGCTTCGCGCCGAACTCGGGATCGGCGCTGTTGCCCTGATGGCAGTACGGAAAGCCGAAGTGCTGGCCGGGCTGGGTCACGCGGTTGAGCTCGTCGGCCGGCAGATCGTCGCCGAGCATGTCGCGGCCGTTGTCGGTGAACCAGAGCGCCTTGTCGGCCGGGCTCCAGTCGAAGCCGACGCTGTTGCGCACGCCGCGGGCCACGGTCTCGAGGCCGCTGCCGTCGGCGTTCATGCGCTGGATCACGCCGTGCCGCTCGCCGGTCTCGCAGACGTTGCACGGCGCGCCGACCGGAACGTAGAGCTTGCCGTCGGGACCGAAGGCGATGAACTTCCAGCCGTGGTGGCGTTCGCTAGGGAAACGGTCGTTCACGACCACCGGCGCCGGCGGCTGGGCGAGGCGGCCGTCGATGGCGTCGAAGCGCAGGATCCGCGAGACCTCGGCGACGTAGAGGCTGCCCTCGCGCCAGGCGACGCCCGAAGGCATCTCGAGGCCGCTGGCGATCGTGCGCACCGGTCCGGCCTTGGCGCCGTCGACCTCGAACGCGTAGACCTTGCCGGCAGACCGGCTGCCGACGTAGACGACGCTCTTGCCCTCGGCATTGCGGCCGAGCGCCATCTGCCGCGCGTTCGGCACGGCATCGATCAGCAGCTCGATGCGAAAGCCCGCGGGCAGGCGGAGCTTGTCGAGCTGCACGGCGGCCCTCGCGGGCAGCGCACTGGCCGCGCAGAAGGCAAGCGCCAGCAGCGCACCGGCCATGCGCCACGCCGGCCGCGGACCGGGCCCGGTCGAGATCGGAAAGCTGGGCATCGAAACGGATCGACGGGAGCGAAAACCCGCGAGGGTATCAGCGTCTTCGGACCATTGCCTCGATCTCCCCGGCCGGCAGTCCGACCTTGCCGCCGGCGGCGACGATCTCGCCCCAGGTGACGGCGTCGACCGGCACCCCGGCCACGAGCCGCGCCGCCCGCATCGCCCGTTCCGGCTCGCCCGGCGTGAGCACGCGTTCCACGCCCGGCGCGGGCGGCGAGGCGGTGCTCCAGGCGACGAACGACTCCATCTCCTGCGCGAGGTTGGCGGCGGTGCCGAGCTTCCCGGCGTCGACGATGATCGAGAACATGCTGTTGAGGACGCGCCGGCGCCCGTCGGTCACCGGGCCGGCGGTGGCGCCGCCGGCGAGCGCGCCGCCGAGCAGCTCGCAGATCAGCGCCAGGCCCGAGCCCTTGTGCTCGCCGAACGGCAGCAGCGCGCCGATCGGCTCGATCACGGTATAGCGCGGGTTCGTGGTCGGCTCGCCGTGGTCGTCGATGATCGTGCCCGGCTCGAGCTCGACACCCTTGTTGAAGGCGACGCGGGTCTTGCCCTGGGCGATCTTGCTGGTGGCGAAGTCGAGCACGATCGGCTCCTTGCCGGGCCGCGGAATGCCGACGCAGAACGGGTTGGTTCCGATGCGCGCGTCGCGCCCGCCGAACGGCGCGACGATCGGCCGCGACAGCACGTTGACGAAATGGATCGAGACCAGGCCGGCGTCTATGCACTGCTCGGCCCAGTGGCCGATGCGGCCGAGGTGGTGCGAATGCGCCAGGCCGACGACGCAGACGCCGTGCGCCTTCGCCCGCTCGATGCCGAGCGCCATTGCCTCGGCGCCTATCACCTGGCCGTAGCCCTGGCAGCCGTCGAGCGTGAGCAGGGCGCCGCTGTCGGCGCGCACGGCGACGTGCGCGTCGAGCTTCAGGCCGCCCTCGAGCACCGCGTCGATGTAGCGCGGCACCATGCCGACGCCGTGCGAGTCGTGGCCGCGCAGGTTGGCCTCGACCAGGTTGGCCGCGACCTGCGCGGCTTCGCGTTCCGAGGAGCCGGCGGCGCGAACCACGGCGGTGACGGCGGCGACAAGCGCTTCGGCGGGAAAGACAAGGGTGTCGGTCATGGGCCTCGTTCCGGGGGTGCGAAGGTAAAGGAAAGCGAACGCGCTGCAGGACCTTCGCAACGGTGGCACAGTAGCGGCGGCGAGTGCTCTTCGCCTCGTCGCAAACCCCATGCGCAGTTCCCGCAGCTCATTGTTTCGCATCGAGTCTCTCGCCGCCGTGATCGCCGGGCTGGCCGCCGCCCTGCCGCTGGCCGCCGCCGCGGCCGAGGCGCGCACCGGCCAGATCTACCAGCAGCGCGCCGCCGACGGTCGCATCGTCCTCACCGACCGGCCTTCGGCCACCGCGGTCACCGAGCGCACCTGGCTGGTCGAGCGCGAAGACCCGGCGACGGCAGCGCAGCGCGCCATGGACGTGCGCCGCGAGGCCGAGGCGGTGAGCGAGCGCGTGCAGCGCCGCATCGAAGCCCAGGAGCGCCTTGCCGCGGCCGATCAGGAGCGCGCCTGGCAGATGCAGCGCGAACAGCAGACGGCGCGCTACGAGGACTACTACCCCGCCTACGGCTATGCCGGTACCTATCCGAACCGGCCGTTCCGCTACACGAACACGAAGCCGCCGTTCTTCGAGCTGGGCACGCAGAACCTCGGCTTCGGCAACCCGCCGAAGAGGCCGATGCCGCATCCCTCGCGCCCGGGGCGGGTCAGCGCACCAGCATCGCCCTGAAGTCGTTGACGTTGGTGAAAGTCGGGCCGGGCACCACCAGGTCGCCGAGCGCGCTGAAGAAGCCGTAGGCGTCGTTGCGGTCCAGCAGGGCCCGCGCCGAGAGGCCGAGGGCCGCGGCCCGCGCCAGGGTGTCGGGGGCGACGAACGCGCCGGCGTTGTCCTCGCTGCCGTCGATGCCGTCGGTGTCGGCGGCCAGCACGTGCACTTCCGGCGCGCCCTGCAGGGCGATGGCGCAGCCGAGCAGGAACTCGGTGGCGCGACCGCCCCGCCCCGGCTCGCCGGGGCGCACGGTCACCGTCGTCTCGCCGCCCGAGAGCACGACACACGGTCGCTCGAACGGCTGGCCGCGGCGCGCGATCTGCCGCGCCAGCGCCGCATGCACCTTGCCGACCTCGCGTGACTCGCCCTCGATCTCGTCGCCGAGGATGTAGGCGGCGATGCCCGCGGCCCGCGCCGCCGCGGCCGCGGCCTCGAGCGAGCGCTGCGGCGTGGCGATGGTGTGCACCACGTTGCCGGCGAACACCGCATCGCCCGGCTTGGGCGTCTCCAGCTCGCCGCTCTCGAGCCGCGCGCGAATCGCCGGCGAGACGGCGATGCCGTAGCGGTCGAGCACGGCGAGCGCTTCGGTGCAGGTCGTCGGATCGGGCACGGTCGGGCCGCTGCCGATGGTCGCGGCCGCGTCCCCGGGCACGTCGCTCACCAGCAGGCTCACCACCCGCGCCGGCGCGCAGGCCTGGGCCAGCCGGCCGCCCTTGATCGCCGACAGGTGCTTCCGCACGCAGTTCATCTCGTCGATCGCCGCGCCGCTCTTCAGCAGCGCCCGGTTGATCGCCTGCTTTTCCTCGAGGCCGATGCCGGCGGCGGGCAAGGCGAGCAACGAAGAGGCCCCGCCCGAGATCAGGCAGAGAACGAGGTCGTCGGCGCTCAGGCCGCGGGCGAGTGCGCCGATCCGCTCGGCGGCGCGGCGGCCGGCCTCGTCGGGCACCGGGTGCGCCGCCTCGACCACCTCGATCCGGCTCGCGCCGCCCTGCTGCCGCGCGGCGAATGCCGGCGGCAGGTAGTCGTAGCGGGTCACGACCAGGCCGCTGATCGGCGCCCCTGCAGGCCAGGCGGCGTCGACCGCGGCGGCCATCGCGCCGCCGGCCTTGCCGGCCCCGAGGACCAGGGTGCGGCCCTTGGGCGGCGCCGGCAGGAAGGGCGCGATCGTGGTCGCGTCGGGCAGGGCTGCAGCGACCGCCGCATCGAACAGCGAACGCAGGAAGGCACGCGGCTCGAGGGCGGGCTTTGGCATGGCGGCGATTGTCCCGCAGCGGCCGAGTTCGGGCGGGGCCGCGAACTGCACCACGTTTGGCCCCTTGTTCGCCGCGCCGACACGGCCCAAAGGGCCCAGCATCGCGGGCGCGGCGGCTTGCCGCGGCCCCCCCTTTACCCGTTCCGTGTTCGATCTCCGGCCCGCCAGGCCCCTGCGCTTCGGCATCCATTCCCGCCTGCTGCTCGTGACCCTCGCGATCGGCCTGCTGTTCGTCCTCTACATCGCGTTCAACACGGCGCGCCAGTCGGGGCGCGACCTCATGCACGCGCGCGAGCAGATCCGGCTGGTCGCCGGCCTGGCCGGCGCGCGCCTCGACGAGCACCTCGGCGACGTGACCCAGCTCCTCCATTCGCTCGCCGCCACCCTCCCGGTCGAGAGCAACGAGGTCGAAAGCAACGACGCCTCCCTGCGCCGCCTGGTGCCGACCTTTCCGCTCAACCTGACCAGCGTCTCGCTCTGGGCACCCGACGGGGCGAATATCGGCTCGTCGGAGGAACTGCCGGCCTCCGGCCGCCCGAGCGCCGCCGACCGGCCGTTTTTCATCGCCGCGATGGCCGGCCCCGGCCTGTCGGTCGAAGCGCCGCTGCGCCTGCAGAAGGGCGGCGAATGGATCGCCGTGTTCGCGCTGCCGATCGTGCGCGAAGAGAAAACCGTCGCCGTGGTCTCGGTCTCGACCCGGCTGCAGACGCTGACCAGCCTGCTCGACCCCGAGTCGAGCCTGCCGGCGGGCGCGGTGATCTCGCTGATCGACGCCCAGGGCCGCATGGTCGGACGCTCGCTCGAGCCCGAGCGCTGGATCGGCCAGCCGGCGCCGATGGACCGGACCCTGCTGCTGCGCCGCTTCGGCGAAGGGCGCGGCAGCACCGAGAACACCGGCGTCGACGGCATCGCCCGGATCGCCGGCTTCGCCCGCGCCCGCACCGTTCCGTGGCTGGTCTATGTCGGCGTGCCGATGGATTCGGCGATGGGCCCGGCCGGGACGAACGCGAAGGAGAGCCTGGCCCTCGGCGTCGCCATGCTCATGATCGGCCTGGTGCTCGCGGCCTGGGTCGCGAGCCGGATCGCCCGTCCCCTGCGCCAGCTCAGCGCCGACGCGCGCCTGCTCGGCGAAGGCCGCTTCGAGCACCGCACCGAAGTGGCGACCGGCAGCGAGATCGGCCTGCTGGCGCACACCCTCAACCGCATGGCCGCGGCCCTGCAGGAGCGCATCGCCGCGGCGCAGCGCAGCGAAGAGCGGCTCATGCTGGCGCTCGAAGGCTCGGAGCAGGCGCTCTTCGACTGGGACATCGCCGGCGGCAAGATCTTCTACAGCGCCCGCGCCTCGACCCTGCGCGGCGGACCCGAGCTGCCCTCGGAGATGACGCCCGCCGAAATGCGCGCGCTGGTCCACCCCGACGACGTCGCGGCCGTGCAGCTGCGGGTGAAGGAAGCGCTGACCGGCAAGGCGCCGATCTACGAAGCGCAGTTCCGGGTCCGGCACAAGGACGGCCGCTGGCTCTGGCTGCACAGCCGCGGCCGGGTCGTCGAGCGCGACGCCGCGGGCCGTGCCCTGCGGCTGGTGGGCACCGACGCCGACGTCACCCGGCAGAAGGCGGCCGAGCAGCTGCTGCGCCAGCGCGCCGAGTTCGACGCCCTCACCGGCCTGCCGAACCGCGGCCTTTTCAACGACCGCCTGGAGGGCGCGATCGAGCGCGCCCGGCGCAGCCGCAAGACGATGGCGCTGCTGTTCCTCGACATCGATCACTTCAAGGGCGTGAACGACTCGCGCGGCCATGGCGCCGGCGACACGCTGCTGAGGATCGTCGCCGAGCGGATGCTGGCGACCGTGCGCGGCGTCGACACGGTGGCCCGCCTCGCCGGCGACGAGTTCACCGTCATCCTCGAAGGCCTGATCGAGCCGGCCGACGCCGAGGTGGTGGCGATGAAGCTGGTGGAGGCGCTGCGCCCGCCGATGCAGATCGGCGGCGCCCTGGTCAGCGTCTCGACCAGCGTCGGCCTGGCGGTGCTCGAGGCCAGCGACGACGCGCCCCGCCTGCTGCAACGCGCCGACGAGGCGCTCTACGAGGCCAAGCGGGCGGGCCGCGACCGCTACGTGAAAAGCCCCGCCGCCGCGCTCTGACGCGCAGCCGGCGGCAAGCCCGCCTCAGCCGATCGACACCGGCTTGCCGGCGTTGAACATCCAGGCGGTGCCGAAGCGGTCGACCAGCATGCCGAACGATTCGACCCAGAAGGTGGGGCCCATCGGCATCGTCACCTTGCCGCCGGCCGACAGGGCATCGAACACCTTCTTCGCTTCGGCCACCGAGGGGTACGAAAGCGAGAGCGAGAACCCGTGCATGCCGGCGTAGGGCTGGCCCGCCATGGTGTCGGAGGCCATCAGGCGGCGGTCGCCGATCAGCAGGCTGGCATGCATGGTCCGGTCGGGCGAGCCCGGCGGCATGCCCGCCGAGGGCGGCGCCTCGGCCTGCGACATCATCATCTCGAGCTTGCCGCCGAGCGTCTTCTCGTAGAAGCGCATCGCCTCGGCGCAGTTGCCGTCGAAGAAGATGTAGGTGTCGAGCGTGCTCATGTCGTCTCCCTGGGGGCCGACGCGCGCTGCATCTGCTCGAAGCCCTCGGCCGCCTTCTGCACGTCGGCAGGGAAGTCGGCCATTTCCTGGACCTGGCGAATCTCGATGATCTCGTTCGGCCCGCCCGGACAGCGCTTGGCCCACTCGATCGCTTCTTCCCTGGAGCGAACCTGGATCATCCAGTAGCCGCCCAGCACTTCCTTGGCCTCGGCGAACGGGCCGTCGGTGACCCTGGCCTTGCCGCCCTCGAAGCTGACCCGCGCGCCCATCGAGGGCGGGTGCAGGCCGTCGAGGGCGAGCAGCACGCCGGCCTTCTGCAGGGCCTCGTTGTATTTCATCATCGCCGCGACCGCCTGGGCGTCCGGCATCGTCCCCGGGGCGGCACTCTCGTAGCCCCTGGGGATCATCAGCATCATGAATCGCATCGTCGTCGCTCCTGGTGAGTGTGGAGACCTCCCGGCCTCATCTCCACGACGTGCGACCGGCGCCGGTTTCGACACCGGCGCCGGCTTTTTTTGTAACAGCGCTCAGGTCGGCTGCTTGACCGTGCGCAGGTACGGCTTGTGCGTCTTGAAGCCCTCGGGGTACTTCTGCTTCGCCTGCTCGTCGGTGACGCTCGGGACGATGATCACGTCGTCGCCATGCTTCCAGTTCACCGGCGTGGCCACCTGGTGCTTCGCGGTGAGCTGCATCGAATCGAGAACGCGCAGGATCTCGTCGAAGTTGCGCCCGGTGGTCATCGGGTAGGTGAGCATCAGCTTGATCTTCTTGTCCGGGCCGATGATGAACACCGACCGCACGGTGGCGTTGTTCGCTGCGGTCCGGCCGTCGGCGCCGACCTCGTCGGCCGGCAGCATGTTGTAGAGCTTGGCGACCTTGAGGTCGAAGTCGCCGATCATCGGGTACTTGACCTCGGCGCCCTGGGTCTCGTGGATGTCCTTGGCCCAGGAATCGTGCCTGTCGACCGGGTCGGCCGAGAGGCCGATCAGCTTGGCGTTCCGCTTGGTGAACTCGGGCTCGATCTTTGCCATGTAGCCGAGCTCGGTGGTGCACACCGGGGTGAAATCCTTCGGGTGCGAGAACAGGATCGCCCACTTGTCGCCGATCCACTCGTGGAAACGGATCTTCCCCTGGGTGGTTTCGGCTTCGAAATCGGGCGCGATGTCGTTGATGCGCAGGGACATGGGGGCTCCTCGGGTCTTCTGTGGGGGGAGCAGTATGCCGCGCTATGCTTGTCCCCGAGAGGATCGCGCCCACCGGGGCCCGCCGCCATGCTGATCAACTTCTTCTTCACCCTGCGCGCCGCCAAGCTGAAGGTCTCGGTCAAGGAATACCTGACCCTGCTCGAGGCGATCAAGTCGGGGGTGATCGACGACCCCGAAACCGGCCCCACGGTCGACAGCTTCTACTACCTGGCCCGCACCTCGCTGGTCAAGGACGAGGCCCAGTTCGACAAGTTCGACCGCGCCTTCGCCGCCTACTTCAAGGGCGTGGAGCTGCTCGCCGACTTCACCCAGGAGATCCCGCTCGAGTGGCTGCAGAAGAAGTTCGAGCTCGAGCTCTCGGCCGAGGAGAAGGCGGCGATCGAGAAGATGGGCTGGGACGAGCTGATGGAGACGCTGAAGAAGCGCTTCGAGGAGCAGAAGAAGCGCCACGAAGGCGGCAACAAGATGATCGGCACCGGCGGCACCTCGCCGTTCGGCGCCTACGGCTACAACCCGCAGGGCATCCGCGTCGGCCAGGAGAAGAGCCGCAACAAGAGCGCGGTGAAGGTCTGGGACCAGCGCCAGTTCAAGGACTACGACGACAACCTCGAGCTCGGCACGCGCAACATCAAGGTCGCGCTGCGGCGCCTGCGCCGCTTCGCCCGCGAAGGCTCGCAAGAAGAGCTCGACCTCGACGACACCATCAGGAAGACCGCCGCCAACGCCGGCTGGCTCGACATCAAGATGGTGCCCGAGCGGCACAACAAGGTGAAGGTGCTGCTGCTGATGGACGTGGGCGGCACGATGGACGAGCACATCCACCGCGTCGAGGAGCTGTTCTCCGCCGCCAAGAGCGAGTTCAAGCACCTCGAGTTCTTCTACTTCCACAACTGCGTCTACGACTTCATGTGGAAGAACAACCGGCGCCGCTACAGCGAGAAGTTCCCCACCTGGGACATCATCAGGAAGTACAACAAGGACTACAAGCTGATCTTCGTCGGCGACGCGACCATGAGCCCGTACGAGATCCTGCAGCCGGGCGGCAGCGTGGAATACAACAACGAGGAACCGGGCGCCGAGTGGCTGCAGCGGCTCACCAACGCCTTTCCCAAGTTCGCCTGGATCAACCCGGAGCCGCAAGGCGTGTGGGGCTACCGGCAGAGCATCTCGGTGATCCAGCAGCTCATGAACCAGCGCATGTTCCCGCTCACCTTGCCTGGGCTCGAAGGAGCCATGCGACTGCTCGTCAAATGACGTTCGGCACAGCGCTGCTGCGGGCGCTGTGGATCGGATGCCTGGCGGCGCTGCTCGGCGGCTGCTCCACCCTCACCTCCTTCTTCGGCAAGGACGACGCGAAAGCGGCGGAGCCGCGCGAGCCCGAGGTCCAGCTCTACGAGGTCGAGGTCGACGCGCCGACCGAGGCGCTGCGCACCCTGCTGCTCCAGTACCTGGACCTGGCGCGCTTCCAGAAGGCGCCGAAGTCCGATGCGATCGCCGGCGCCGAGCTCGACCGGCTGGCGATCGTCGCGCCGGCGCAGGCCCGCGCCCTGCTCGAGACCGAGGGCTACTTCGACGCCGAGGTGAAGATCGAGCAGACCCCGGCCCGGGGCGGCGCGCTGCCGCAGATCAAGCTCACGGTCGCGCCCGGTCCGCGCGTGCGGGTGCGGAGCGTCGCCATCGATTCCACGGTGCCGCTGGCGCCGCGCACGCCCACCCGCGAGGAGCCCTGGACCGACCGGCTCGAGCGGCTGCGCCGCGACTGGTCGCTCAAGCCGGGCGAGCCGTTTCGCCAGGCCGACTGGTCCGGCGCCAAGAACGCGACCATCGGCGAGCTGCGCAGCGACGGCTATCCCGCCGCGGCCTGGCAGGCGACGCACGCGCGCGTCGACGCCACCGAGCGCAGCGCGGCGCTCGAGGTGACCTTCGACCCCGGCCCGCTGTACCACCTCGGCCCGATCCGGGTGGAGGGCATCAGCCGCTACGACGAGATCGCGGTGCGGCGCCTGGCCACCTTCGCGCCGGGCGACGTCTACAACGAGAAGCTGCTGCTCGACTACCAGGAGCGCCTCACCAAGATCGGCCTGTTCGAAGGCGGATCGGTCGAGCTCGACGCGACCGGCCCGCCCGAAGGCGCGCCGGTGGTGGTGAAGGTGAAGGAGCTGCAGAAGCAGCAGGCGACCTTCGGCATCGGCTTCAGCGCCAACACCGGCGGGCGGGTCTCGCTCGAGCACTACGACCGCAAGGTCTTCGGCCTGCCCTGGGTCGCGCACAGCACGCTGAGCTACGGCTCGGACCTGAAGTCGATCGGCACCGAGCTCACCTCGTACCCGAAAGAAAGGCTGTGGCGTGACCTCGCGGCCGCCAACTTCGAGCAGCTCGACGCCGCCGACGAAACGCGCAACAGCTGGACGGCGCGCATCGGCCGCTCGCAGGACACCTCTCGCTTCGAGCGCCTCTACTACCTCGAGGCTTCGCATGCCCAGGTGACGAGCGCGCCGCTCTCCAGCTCGGGCGAAGCGCTGTCGGCGAACTACCACTGGCTCAGGCGCGACCTCGACAACATCCTTGCGCCGACCGAAGGCAGCATGCTCGCGCTGCAGGGGGGCGTCGGTGTGGGCCGGGGCGTCGAGACGCGCTCCGACGAAGCGGGCGAGGAGAAGGCCCGCGGTCCCTTCGTCAGCGCCTACGCGCGCTACAACTGGTACCGGCCGTTCGGCCGCTGGTTCGCGAACGCCCGCGTCGAAGCCGGCGAGGTGTTCGTCAAGAACCGCATCTCGGTGCCGGACACGATCCTGTTCCGCGCCGGCGGCGACGGCTCGGTGCGCGGCTACGACTACCGCACCCTCGGCCCCACGCGCAACGGCGCGGTCGTCGGCGGCGAGGTGCTGCTCACCGGCAGCATCGAGTTCGAGCATCCGATCAGCGCCCGCATGCCGGCGCTGCTCGGCGCGGTGTTCGTCGATGCGGGCAACGCCGCCGACCGCTGGGCCGACATGCGGCCGGTGCTCGGCTACGGCGTCGGCGTGCACTACCGCAGCCCGATCGGGCCGCTGCGCCTCGACGTGGCCTACGGCCAGGACGTGCACCAGTTTCGCCTGCACCTGAGCGTGGGCATCAACTTCGGCGCCCGCTGATGGCCGAGAGCGACGTCCTCGCCGAGACGCCGCCCGACGGGCCGGCGCCCGCGCCGCGCCCGGCGCCGCGGCGCCGCCGCCGCGTCCGCCGCTGGCTGGGCGGCGGCGTCGCGTTGCTGGTCGTGCTCGCGGCGATCGCCCTCGGCGTGCTCGCCTGGGCTCTGCGCACCGCCGCAGGCAGCGCCTGGGTCGTGACGCTGCTGCCGCAGCTCAGCGTGGTCGCGCCCCAGGGCTCGCTGCTCGGCGACTTCTCCGCCCAGCGGATCGACATCACCCTGCCGGGCGCGAGCGGCACGCTGCGCCTGGACGCGCCGCGCTGGCAGGCGCTGGCAGCGAGCCGCGGCAGCCACGGCCGCTGGCTGCGCCTGACGATCGCCACGTTGCATGCCGATCGCGTGACCCTGCTGCCGGGCAAGGCGGCGCCGGCGAGCACGCCGATGTCGCCGCCGGAGACCTTGCGCCTGCCGGTGGAGATCGAGATCCGCGACCTGCGCGTCGACGAGCTGCGGCTCGGCGCCGACGAGACCGCGTTCGCCCTGCACGCGCTGAAAGGCCGGGTGCACCTCGGCGACGAGGGCGGCGCGCTGCACCGCTTCGCCGAGCTGAGCGCGGACCACGAGCGGGCCAGCGCTTCGGGCAGCGCGACGGTGGGGGCCGATGCGCCGTTCGCGATCGATGCCCGGCTGGCGGCTTCGTCCGCGGCGGTGGCGGTGTCTGCATCCGCATCCGCGCCGTCACCGGCGCAGGCATCCGCACCGCCAACAGCGCCGGTGGTGGCGCCGGCCTCCGCGCCCGCCCTCGCGTCGACCGGCCTGCCGGCCTGGCAGGCGAGCGCGACCGCCACCGGGCCGCTCGCCGCGCTCGCCGTCGCCGCGAGCGCGCGCGTCGCCGCAGCGCCGCCGCACGGCGCGCAGTCGCTCGATGCGAAGGCGGTGATACGGCCGTTCGCCGCCTGGCCGCTCGGCGAGCTGCAGGCCACGACCGAGGCACTCGATCTCTCCGCGTTCGCGCGCGGCGCGCCGGCAACGAGCCTCAGCGGGCGCGCCACCGCCACCACCAGCGGCCTCGACCGCCCTGCGCTTGTGGCGCTGGAGCTGCGCAACGCGCGCGCCGGCCGCTGGAACGAAGGCCTGCTGCCGGTGCAGCGGCTGAGCGCCGAGCTGCGCGCCCGTCCCGACGACCCGGGCACGATCGACGTGCAGACGCTCGCGGCCGAGCTCGGCTCGAGCCGCCTCGGCGGCGGACGAATCGCCGGCCGCGGCCGCCGGACCGCGGACCGCTGGAACGTCGAGCTCGATCTCGACAAGCTCCGGCCCTCCGCCCTCGACGCGCGCGCGCCCGAGACCGCGCTCGACGGCAAGCTCGCCGCCAGCGGCACCGGCTTCGCCGCGACGAGCGCCGAGGGGGCGCGCGTGGACCTGCGCGCCGACCTGGCCGGCCCGCTGGCCGACCGCCGCCGCGCGCGCGGCGCGCCGCAGGCCGCGCGCCTTCGCTTCGAGGCGAGCGCGAGCGCGAGCGAGGTCGATCTGCGCAGCGCCGAAGCCACCCTCGGCGCGGCCAAGGCGACGCTTGCGGGCAAGCTGACGCGGACCGCCGCAAACGCGCCCTGGCATGCCGCGGGCAAGGCCGCGCTCGCCGACTTCGATCCCGCGCCGTGGTGGCCGGGCGATACGGATTCGCTGCTCGCGCGCGGCGCCAACCGCCTCAATGCGAAGGGCGAGTTCGATCTGGACCTGCCGACGGCAACCGACGCGCCGGCGTTCCGCCTGCTCGCGGCCACGCGCGGCAAGGCGACGCTCGCGCTCGCCGAAAGCCTGCTCGCCGGCGTGCCGCTGCAGGGCGAAGCGAGCTATGCGAACAACGACGGCAACGCGCGCACCAGCTTCGACCTGCTGGCCGCCGGCAACCGGGTGCGCGGGCAGGGCCGGATCGCCGCGAACGCGGCGCAGGACGAGTGGCAGGTGAACATCGAGGCGCCGCAGCTCGTTCGCCTCGCGCCGCTGCTGCAGGCGCCGGGCACGAGCGCCGCGAAGGCGCCCGCGCTCGCCGGCACGCTGACCGCGAACGGGCGCATCGAAGGCCGCTGGCCCGACCTGCGCAGCGAAGGCGAGCTGCAGGCCGCGGCGCTGCGCTTCGGCAAGATCGGTGTGCGCCGCGGCGAAGGACACTGGCGCCTGGGCACGAGCGCCGACGCGCCGATGTCGGGCACGTTCACGCTCGATGGCCTCGACCTCGCGGGGCGCGCCATCGAGAGCGCGCGCGCCGAGCTGAGCGGCACGGCGCGAGCACACAAGGCCGAGCTGCGCATCGAGTCGGCGGCGCTGCCGCCGGAGTGGGTGGACATGGTTGCGAGCGCGGCGACCAGCGCTTCGGCCGGAGGCTCGACGGCCGGAGCCGTCGCGCCGACGCCGCCTGCCGCCGCGGCGTCCTCGGCGGCCCCGTCAACGACGACCTCGTCGGTCCCTTCGGCAACCTCGGCCACCTCGGCGAGCCGCAGCGTCATGCGCCTGAGCCTCGAAGGCGGCCTGGTCGAAGCCGGCGGCGAGCGCGCGGCAGGCTGGGCCGGCACAGTGCACGAGCTCGTGGCGCAAAGCCTGGGCGCGCCGAGCCGGACCTGGGTGCGCGCGCGCGAGCTGCGCGGCAACTACTTCTGGAGCGGCGGCGCCCCGCGCGCGAGCCTCGAGCCGGGCACCGCCGAGGCGCTGGGCGCGACCGTGCGCTGGGGGCGCATCGCCTGGCAGGGTGCCGACGGGCGCGGCAGCGGCGCGCGCCTCGACGCCTCGGCGACGATCGACCCGATGCCGATCGCGCCGCTGCTGCGCGCGAGCCAGCCCGACTTCAACTGGGGCGGCGACCTCGCGGTGAAGGGCCGGCTCGAGGTTCACGGTGCGCCCTCGGTCAGCGTCGACGCCGTTGTCGAGCGGGCCGGCGGCGACCTGACGGTGACCGACGAATACGGCACGCAGAAGCTCGGCCTCACCGACCTGCGCTTCGGCGTTGCCGCGCAGGCCGGCGTGTGGCACTTCACCGCGGCGCTCGCCGGCGAGACGCTGGGCGTCGCCTCCGGCGCGATAACGGCGCGCACCGGCAGCGCCGCGGCCTGGCCCGAAGCGAACACGCCGCTCGAGGGCGTGCTCGAGGTGCGCATCGCCCAGCTCGGCACCTGGGGCCGCTGGGTGCCCGCGGGCTGGCGCCTGGCCGGCGAGGTGCATGCCAGCGCCTCGATCGGCGGTCGCTTCGGCGCGCCCGAGTACACGGGCCGCGTCGAGGGCAGCAACCTCGGCGTGCGCAATTTCGTGCAGGGCGTGAACGTGAAGGACGGCAGCGTCGCCATCGCGCTGCAGGGCACCACCGCGCGGATCGAGAAGTTCACGGCCAAGGGCGGCAGCGGCAGTGTTTCGCTCGAAGGCGAGGCGAGCTTCGACGAATCGCCCGCGGCCCGGCTCAAGCTCAGCGCCGATCGCTTCGAGATGCTGGGGCGCGTGGACCGGCGCATCGTCACCAGCGGCAACGCGACACTCCGGCTCGACGCGAAGACGATCGCGCTCGACGGCCGCTTCGAGGTCGACGAAGGCCTGGTCGACTTCACCCGCTCCGACGCGCCCACGCTGGGCGAAGACGTCGAGGTGGTGCGCCGCCCGGCCGGTGCGCCCGCGCCCGCCCCCGCCGCGGGGCCGGCGGGGTCGGCTTCGGCAGCCGCTACAGGAGCAGGCCCGGCGTCGCCGGTGCCCGCGCTGCCGCCGAGCCGGCGCAATGTGGAGCTCGACCTGCGCGTGGCGATGGGCGAGAAGCTGCGCATCCGCGGCCGCGGCCTCGACGCGGGGCTCCGCGGCGAGCTGCATCTCACTTCGCCGGGCGGCCGGCTCAGCGTCGACGGCAGCCTGCGGGCGGTGAAGGGCACCTACCAGGCCTACGGCCAGAAGCTCGCCATCGACCGCGGCGTGCTCACCTTCGTGGGGCCGATCGAGAACCCGCGACTCGACATCGAGGCCACGCGACCGAACCTCGACGTGCGCGTGGGCGTGCTCGTGGTCGGCACCGCGCTCGCCCCGCGCATCCGGCTGTTCTCGGAGCCGGCCATGAGCGACATCGACAAGCTGAGCTGGCTGCTGCTCGGTCGGGCCAGCGAAGGCGCGGGCAGCGCCGACATCGCGCTGCTGCAGAAGGCCGCGCTCGCGCTGCTCTCCGGCGAAGGGCCGGGCGCCACCGACCGGCTGACGCACTCGATCGGCCTCGACGAGATCTCGGTGCGGCAGCAGACCGAGGGCGAGGTGAAGGAGACGATCGTCAAGATCGGCAAGCAGATCTCGAAGGACTGGTACATCGGCTACGAGCGCGGCCTCAACGCCACCGCGGGGAGCTGGCAGCTCATCTACCGGCTGGCGCGCCAGCTCACCGTGCGCGCCCAGGCGGGCGGGGACAACTCGCTCGATCTGATCTGGACCTTGCGCTGGCAGTAGCGCCCGCGACGGCGCCTCAGGGCGCGGCGTCCCAGTCGGCCTTCTCGATGTGGTTCTGCAGGAAGGCGTCGACAGCAGCGGCGGCGGCGAGCTTGCCGGGATCGAAGTCGAACTGGCCGTCGTGCGAGGAGGCGCCGCCGTCGAAGGTGGCGCGGAAGTGGATCGCGGTGCCCTTCACCTCGTACTCGGCGCGATAGCGCACGGTGCGACCGCCGTTGCCCTGGGTGTGCGTGCCTTCGACCGTTGCCATGCGACCTCGCGTGCTGCGACTACCGGCGGAGTATGGCGCGGCCCGGTCGCCGGCCGGGCGGGCGCGGAGCCAGGTCTTAAACTGCCGCCCTCGCCGCGCAATGCGGCGAGGCTCCGCTCGCCGTAGTTCAATGGATAGAACGGCCGCCTCCTAAGCGGCAAATACAGGTTCGATTCCTGTCGGCGGGACTCTGGAAATTCATCCAGAGACATCCGAAAAGCTCTTTGAACGTCCCAGTAAATCCGACGATTTACCGGGCGTCAGGCCAGAAAAACAAGGTCTCGTGGCGTTCAGGGTCTTTGTAGGACTTTTCGGTCCGATTGGGAGTACGATCTAGGCTTGTTACCCCCACCAGATCGATAGGGTTACCCCATGCCGCTGACGGATGCAAAAGTGCGCAACCTGAAGCCGACCGAGAGGCCGCAACGCTTCTTCGATGGCGACGGCCTTTACCTCGAGGTAAGGCCAAACGGCGCGAAGTGGTGGCGGTTCAAGTACCGCTTCGACGGCAAGGAAAAGCTCCTCTCCTTCGGAACGTATCCCGAGGTTCCGTTGGCGTTGGCTCGCGCCCGACGGCTCGAGGCGCGACAACAGGTGGCCGCCGGAATCAACCCCAGCGCCGTGCGCAAGGAAGCCAAGGAGGCAAAGCAGCGAGCCCTCGCGAACACGCTGGAAAAGGTGGCGCGCGCCTGGCTGGCGCGCCGTGCTTCGGCATGGACTGAAGGCACACGGGACGCGATCGAGGCCTCGCTCGAGAACCACGTGTTCCCGGCGCTCGGCAACCGCTCGATCCACGAGATCAGCACTCGCGACATCAGAACGGTCGTCCAGGCGATCGACGAGCAAGGTTCTGGAGAAACGGCGGGGCGGGTCTTCCAGCGACTGCGCTCGGTCTTTCGCTATGCGCTCTCCGAGGAGCTGGCAGACTCAGACCCCACGTTGCCGCTCAAGCCATCGGAGATCTTCAAGCCGCGAGTCACGAGCCATCGACCGTCGCTTGCCGAGGTGGACATGCCGGCGTTCTTCCGAAAGCTGGATGCCTACGAAGGCGATCCGTGCATCAAAGCCGCGTTCGAGCTGCTCCTCCTAACCGCAGTGCGCCCCGGCGAGCTACGGGGTGCTCGCTGGAGCGAAATGGACGAGTCCCAATCACTCTGGCGAATCCCAGCTGAGCGCATGAAGATGGCAACGGAGCATCTTGTGCCGCTGTCGAACCAGGCGCTGGCCGTGTTGCAGCGGATGAAGGCGGTGAGCGGTGGCCAGGGGTTGATGTTCCCCTCCACGTTCTACCCTGGCAAGCCGCTGAGCGACGGCACGCTGAACAGCGTTCTGGCACGCTTTGGCTACAAGGGGATGGCCACTGCGCACGGGTTTCGGACACTGTTCTCCACGTGCGCCAACGAGGCCGGCTGGGACTCGGATGTCATCGAGAAGCAGTTGTCGCACGAAGAGCGAGACGACGTTCGCGGCGCGTACAACCGCGCGCAATGGCTGCCCGAACGGATTGAGTTAATGCAGTGGTGGGCCGATCGATTGGATTCGCTGCGTACCGGGCCGGGAACCCGCGTTGCATCGAAAAGGGTTGCCGCACGCAATTCAGTTGCGCGCCTCGGGAGCTTCGTCCGGGACGAGTCACGAGCGAGCGGACGGATCAATTCCGAAAGCCGCCAGCTGAATCCTCCTTCGATGCCGGCACCCGTGGCGAAGAACGCCCTTCCCAATCCAATTGAGGTACTTCGCGCGTTAGTAGCTGCGTTCGATCAGCACTCACCGCGAGTCTCGAAGACTTAATCGGAACGCGTCCTCGCTGCCTCGCCCCATATCGTCATTTGCGCACAAAGGCACTTGAACCCGGCCATCGACCGACGCGTAGAACCAGCGAATCGTCGTGAACATCAAGGCAAAGCACAGTCACGACCGGAACGCGACCATTTGCCATCGGCAGCCGAAACTCGGCACCAGCCACTTGTGCCAGCTCACTCCGCCACGGGTAGATGAGCGCCAGTTCACTGCATTGAAAGGCTGACGCGTAGGCGTGCATCTGGTACATGTCGGCCTCACTCGGCATCAGCCGATGCTTGCTGTCGCAACCCACGAGCTTCCACTTGGTGTCCGCGATCGCAACGACAGCATCGGAGCGACGAAACACGAGGTCCGGGCGCAGTTGGAATCCCAGCTCCACTCGATCCTGACTTACCACCGTCACCAAGGCTTGAGAGGTATCCTGCGCCTCCACTTCCAGCCCTGATTCTTCATAAACTCGCCGGCGCGCGACCGTGGCAACCGCCGACTCGAACAGCCGGTTCATGTTGAACAGCAGCGCCGGCGCCTCGGTACGTCCGGCGCGTAGTGCGGGTGCCAGCAGAGCCAGGATCCAGCGCGCCCAGTCGATGGCCACGCGATAGCGTTCGGCCTGGCGGTTGAATGCCAGCCGCTCCACGTCGGCGCCGCTCAACCGGGCGTCATCCACGTCGTGCATCACCCCCATCAACGCGACCCATTTCCGGTTGAGCTCCACGCTGCGAATCCAGGGGCGCGTACAGCGGATCGCCTTCTTGAGGACTCGATTCCACATGTTGTCAACGGTCAACTCGTCGAACGCACAGGCCACCAAGTCGGGACGGTTCGCATGAATCCCGAGCTGGCGAGTGACGTCGATCCGCCCGCGCACGACGGTCAGGTCGTCTTCGTGCTCCAGGTATTGCTTCAGTAGACCCCCACGCGTGAGCACACTCACGGCATCGAAGAACGCGGCGATGAAGGCCTCAAGCAATGGCGCCCTGCGCAGGTGTTGGCCGACGGCCTGATGCTGGAACTGCGGAAATCGCTCGGTCAGTCGAAGCAGACGCAGCAGCACGCCACGGCAGTCGTCGGCCGACGACGCGGCATCTTGAGTTTTCGGCAATATCTCGAGGACGCGCTCGCCCAAGCCGACCACACCACAGAACTGCGCCAGCTTCACCTGGCGGTGCCCGACCTCGCAGAAGCCTGGCCGTTGCTCGCCGATCTGCGCCAGCCGCTCGGCTTCTGCCGGCGTCAGGCTCCAGCCACTGCCATCGGCGGTGACCGGTATGGGCCGGTGTTCCAGCGCCGTGAGGAAACGAGTCGAAGCCACGCTACGCGGCCCGGGAATCAGCCGGTCACGCCCAGGTCGCCAGCGCTGTCGTAGATCCCCCGAAAGCTCTCGGACGTCCAGCTACCGGCCGGCGCGATGACAAAGCGAGAACGGTCACTCGGCACGCCGTCCAGTCGCTGGCCGACAAAGAGTCGCCCAAAGTGCAGGGATTCCTCCTGCAGGAACGGCTGCTCGGCTGTGGTGGACAACACCAGCGCCACACGCGAAAAGTCGTCGAAGAAGTACTCCTGCAGCAGCGGGATGATCTGTCGGGCAAAGGCTGCCTGGACGTCAGTAAGGGTTCTCGCCCGCATCAGGTACGCGTGGCCGATGCGATGGTCGCGATCCAGCAGGTACTCCAACCGGTCATTGATCCGCCGCAGCAACCGGCCGAGGTCGAGCCCGTCGACGTTGGCAGGCAGCGTCGTGTAGTCGGGCGCGCGCTCCTCGAACTGGAAGCGTCTCCGCAAGGCCACGTCCAGCAGAGCGATTGAACGATCTGCCGTGTTCATCGTGCCGTAAATGTCCAGGTTCTTCGGCACCCCGAACGGCCGCTCGGCCACGTCTCCATCGCCGCCGCCCGGAAGCTGCACGGCCATGCCTTCGACCACGCGCCCGTGTGCATCGAACACCGCCCGCTTGTCGGGCTCAATCAGCGTGATCAGTTCACCGAACACCTTCGCGATGTTGGCGCGGTTGATCTCGT
This sequence comes from Burkholderiales bacterium, assembly GCA_021414305.1. GTDB lineage: Bacteria > Pseudomonadota > Gammaproteobacteria > Burkholderiales > Burkholderiaceae_C > Schlegelella_A. The sequence goes on from JAIOOS010000010.1 coordinate 44,284, forward strand.
CGATGAAGAGGGCGTAGCGCTTGCCCGGGTTCGCATGGGCTTCGTCGCAGATCTGCTTGAACTTGCCGTCCACCAACTGGAACTGTGTCGTCCCGTCCTCCGCCGAGGCCACGGGCCTGATGCCGCGCACGAAATCTTCGTAGCTGAACGACGGGTGGAACGTGACGACCTTGTAGCGGTGCACCGCTTCGGTAGCCGCCTTCGGGCCCGCCTTCAGCAGACGCCACAGCTCGGCCGATTCATCGTCCTGCTCTTGCCAGCCAGACAGCAACTGCCAGTCGCCGGCTTCGCGCTTATCAAACAGGAATGGCGGTCGACGCACGCTGATATTTACCGTGCTGCTGGTCTGGGGCGTGTGCTCTTGCAGGTAGCCCCACAGCGTGGCCTGAACCCCGGCCGGCGCTCGACCTCGTTGCTGCGCCTTGGCCTGCACCCAGCGATGCGCGCGGATCTCAGGCACACGCGCCGGACGGCCCAGGTCGGCCAAAGCAGCTGCGATGACGCCGCGCCAGCCATAGTTAGTCAGTGTTTCATTCAGCCACGTGGCCTCGTCGACCTGGCCGGGTGTGTCTGTGTATTCGACAAACTTCTGCCGCAGCCAGTGCGTCTTGCCAGTGCCGGGAGGGCCGTAGAGGATGAGGTTGACAGGAGTGCCTGCGGCATCAGTTGGCGCTGGCGATGCGGGCTCAGCCACGTATGCTGGTTTGCTGGCGGAAAGGGGGACATTCAAAGTCGGTGTCTCCGCCGACTCCCCTTGACCAACGTCTGGCTTGCGCCAGCGGGGGCCTAGCGTGTCGTCGTAGAAGTCCAGCACTGCGCCCGGGCGCTGGGCCTCCTCGCGCTGGCGAAGCGTCAGCAAGGCATCGTCAAGTTGCCGGTCGCTCCAACGCTTCAACTGAGCCCGCGGCGCGACCTGGAAGCCTTCGAGTATTGAGATGCGGTCACGATTGGAAGACATGCGCTCCACTCGATCCGGGAACGCAAAGTAGCGAAGCATGTGGCGAAACTGGCGGTCGCCGTCGCGAGGCACCGTATCGATCCAGTCCATGAAGCGGTCGTAGTCACTCAGCACTGCGCGCCGGGCGTCCACGGCCATCGCCTTGATCGAGCGCACCAGGGCGATCAGGTAAGCCAGTTCCTTCCATCGCAGGTTGTTGTACGCCGTGCCCGCCGAACCTACGCCGTACAGAACGGCGTCGGTAAGCATGGCGTGAGTCGGCTGCAGTGACTCACCCGACCATGACCAGACGCGCAAGACATGCGCTCGCTTCACGTCGGCGCCAATATTGGACGGGAACAGCAGTAGCGCCCACATCATCTCGGACATCAGCTGCTGCGCCGGGGCGCCTGTGTCTAAGAGCTGCCGCTCGAGCTTGGTCATGAAGTCATCGCCGCCGCTGTCGGGGCGTTCAACGAAGCCCGACTGCAGCCTGTCCGCGTTCGCCGTCGTCCAGAGGCCACGGCTGTCCGCAAGCAGGGACGCATCCTCGACCAGACAGCGGTCGATCCACACGCGTGCAGCTGCAATGATTGGAGACAGGTCGCGGTCGGTGACTTTGATTGACATGACAGATTCTGCTTGCGCTGGCTCGCGGTGTCCCGGCTACTGCGGCTGCGGCGCGCCGGTGAGGTCTGTGAGGATTGGAAAGAGCCTCTGACAGCCCACAGCGCACCTACGAAGAAGAAACCGAAATACCGCAGCCTTTAAGAAGGCCCGGTCTCCCAAACCACATCCGGCCAGGTACTGTTCATAGCGCTGCACCGCGACCACAACATCCCCATCTCCCGCGAACTGAAGCGCGGACGTCAAACAGTAGTTCCGAAACTCGCCGAGCCATTGCCTGAAGGTCTGCTCATCCAACACATCGCGCCTCCAGCGTTCCCGGATGTGGAAGATTTCATCCCAGGTGTCGACGGCTTCGCCCGCAGGCACGAATTCAATGACCCAATCCGAGACGACGGGACCTGCTGTCAACTCGTCGACAAGACTGTTGTCGACTGAGATCGTCAGGCCCGCTGTGTCATAGGGGTCGAATGCCAGCCGTCGCTCCCCGGTGGCCCGGCGCAACGGATCCTGAGTCTTTTTGTAGGCCGAATTGCATCGACCGCCCATTGGCGCCAAGTTGCGCAGGTTTGCTGCAGCGAACGGGTACTTGGAGCGCGGGATGTAGTGGTCGAGGTCCTCCTGCGGGGCTCCGGGGGCATCAAGGCCCTCGCATCCGCAGAACGGACAGACCCGTACCGGGATGAGCGCGCACAGCGCTCTGTACTGGTGCTGGCGAATCTCGAATGGAGTGAGTAGGTCAAACCCGAAGGTAAATAGTGCCTTGGCCGGCTCACGGACAGCCAGCGGAAGGTCGACCAGCTCCGCGCAATCAGACTGGCGAGCCAGCAGTTCTCGAATCTTGTTCTGAGCGTCGAGCGCCTCAAGGACCGAGCTGCGATGCGCCTGGCTCAGGGCTCTGATGGCCTCTGCGTAAGCAGCGAAGCGATCGCGCAGGCCTGTTCGGCTGGACAACTGCTTGCGATGGGCCTCAGGAATGATGGTGGGCCACCTAGGGAGTGGCTTGCCCTCATCCACAAGAGCGTGCACGGTCTTCACAGCCGTGACCATGCACTCATGTAGCCAGTTCTCTCCAGCAGCTGAAACGGGATACGAGAACAGCATGCTATTGCTTGGATTGCCGTTGGAGTTGGCGGACTCGATCGGCAAGCATGATCTTCTCTACTGAGTCGCCCAACTCAAGCATCCCCTCCTGGATCTTCTGGGGATCGTCGGACGTCTTCAGCGTCTCGATCTTCGTCATCGAGACCTCAGAGATTGGGGGGCGTATCTCGAAACACTCGGCCAAGATGGCGTCGAAGGTGGTCCCGAAGGTTTCAAGATCAGGGTGCCGCACGTCGATCCTTCCTGACTCGGCGTTCTTGCTGAAGATGAAGACCCGCTCCTTCGGCATGTCGGAGGGCACAAACGGGGAGTGAGTTGTCAGGATGCCATCTTGCATCGCGGCCCGGCCTTGCTCATCTCGCCGGCCGCCAGCAGTGGGAAGGGCGAGTACGTTCGTCAACAGCTTCACCCGCCACTGCGGATTGAAGTGAGACTCGGGCTCGTCCAGGAGAAAGAGCGCGTTCGGGAATGAGACCATGCACATGGTCCCCAGAAGCTGCGCCATCTGATGCTCGCCATCTGAAAGCGATACGTAGTCGACGGTTCCGTGTACGCCTGAGGCATTGAACACGACTCGCTCGAATCGAAAGACCTTGTCCTCGTCCTGTGGCTCGGGTAGTCGAGAAGCGAACTTCCGCTGCTGTGTTTCGCGTCGAAACCGCTCCCGCGTGGTCTTCGGTATGGCTAGGTCATTCAGCATCGCGAGTTTGTGGAGCGCCGCATAGAGCTCCAAAGAACTGGACCAGAAGCTTGCGAATGCCTTTCGCGTCTCGCCGTTAATCAGGAAGTCGAACGCGTAGCTGTCGGTGCCGGGCTCATGGTGGTAGCTCGTGGCGCACCGCTGAAGCTGGTTCAGGTACGACTCGAGTTCGGCGGTGAGCTGGATTCCCTTGCGTCTTCGTGTGCCAGGTCGTCCCGATGGCGCCTTGGGTGCCGCCGAGTGCGCCAGCTGAATGATGCATCGAAACGAATGCAAATCCTGAACACGGGCGTCTTCAAGTAGAGCAACCCGCTGCTCAGCCGATCCAAGCAGAAGATTTGCTACCAACACTTCAAGGTGGGTGCCATAGTCGATCAGCATCAAGCGGGTATCGGGTACGGCGCCTTGTCCCTTGGACTCGTCCAACGCGCGGCGGCCGACCTCATCTGCATACCCGCCGCGCGACACCAGGAACGGTAGGCTCAAGGTCTCGTTCGCCCCAGATGTGTAGCCGATCACCTTTGTAGGTAGTAGCGTCACCGTCTGCGGATCGTTGAGGTCGCACTCGACCCACTCTTCAGCGATCTTCTTGGCAAGCTTGACTACTGGGCGGCGGCGGCCTTCAGCAAGCCGGGTTGCCTTGACATGAACCGGGGCCTCTTGACCGTGCACGGGAATTGCGTACTCAATCACAAACTGCAAGTCAGGATTGCCTTCCGCGCGCTCCTCGCTTGGCACCGCTGCATGCAAGAGCAATTGGAAGGCTTCGGCGACGACCTGGATGAACTGTGACTTTCCGGCTCCGTTCGGGCCAATCAGGCAAAGCGGTTCAAACATCGAACCACTGATCACCGAATCGCGAAGGCGAACATCGAGGCCGTCAAGCAGACCACCGCAGGATTGTGCGGTGACGACGTGAACGCGCAGGAGCTTCACTTGCGGGCCCGCCTGAGCTTCATCGATCTAACTTTCACATCGAAGAACTGCTCAACGCCGGAGCTTTTGTCCGAGAGTAGTTCAAAGAGGTCACCCTTCAGCGATTCGTAGTCACCGCCTACTACTTGTCGGAGCTCATCGAACGAGAAGTCCGCCTTGGGCATCCGATCGATGACTTCTAGCAGCTTTGGCTTTGGCGATGGCTTCAAGTCCGGACTCCTAGTTGATGGCGGCCCCGCGCGTGAGGGCGAGGGCGCTTGCTTTGCAGCGGCAACGCGTGCGAGCAACGTTCTGGCAGGCTCGTCGCTCGGGTCCTGCGGTACCAGCTCTCCACGGAAGCCCTTGGCCAGTAGCGCGGGAGTAAGGCGATCAACTTGGGCACGGGCAGTTACGAGGCGGGCCTCGATACTGATAGCGACAGAGAGGAGTGAGTCGACCTGGCGAATCACTTCAGCTTGCTCCTCAAGCGACGGAAGCGGAATGGGCACTCGTCGAACATCGGCCAAGTTGAGCCCTGGCATATCGATGCCTCGGTAATGGCCGTGAAGCCATCGCTGAGTCTCGGGCGCTTCGAGCACCGTCGCTAAGTAGCGGGTGAGAATCTTTTGCGACGGGCGGAAGCGCGCAGTGCCCTGGGTGATGTTTGCGCCGTTCAGAGACTCAGGCACGACCGCGACCTTCGTCGCGCGAATGATCCCGAGCAATACGTCGCCGCCCTTTATCGACGCTCGGGCATAGCGCTGAGCAATCTCCGGGCTTGTACGCAAGAGTTGTTCAACACGGATCTCACCATTGACGATGTCCATGCCACGAACATAGGGCACGCCTGCAGCCAACTTGGGTCCCGGCTGCACGATGCCATACACGATATCCGCGCCAGTCTCAACGACTAGCGAGGCTCGTTCGACCCGCCAGCCATCCGGAAGGTCGTCCATCCATTCTTGAAGCTGTCGGTCACTAGGCTTTTCGTCGACTGCCAGGCTGGAAAGGTCAGGACCGAGTCGCGGAGGACGGGCGCTATGGTTTGCTTCGGTCGCCTCCCTCCACGCCTGCGACAACTGTCCTCTGACCGCGGCGGAGAGTACTGCCTCCCTGAAGCGCTTGAGGATGGCAAATACGCGGTACAACCGGTCGCGGCAGGCGTCCACGCGGGCGAGAATGGCATCGAGTTTGTCGGCGATGCGCTTCTGCTCGGCAGCCGGGCATAGGGGGACTTGAAGCTGCCGGATTAAGTCACCACTAATCGCGGCGAACGTCGTACCTGTGCCTTGCTTAGCCAGCCAATCCTGAATGCTTCGAAGGTAGTGAAGCAGATATGTCTGATTGAGAGGCTGCGCGACTCTAAGTGCGGCCAGTCCGCGGCCGATGCAGCAGTCCGTCGCTGCAACGTTCGTCGGACCAACAGGCGCGCGAACGGAGAGAAGAATGTCACCAACCCTTGCGACCTTAATCGGTTCGGAACACCACTTACGCACGGTCGGGTAGAGCGAACCAAATTCGGCCTTCCCCTGAAAGAACGGTAACCCAACTCCAAGGTCGTTGTACGTGGCCGAGTTGGGTGATTGCCCCATCTGGACCTCGGCGATCTCGCCAAGGAGCGCGTCGGTCCACGATTCAGGAAGTCCCTTCACGGTTCGACCTCGTCAGGTTCCTCTCCTAGCTCCGCGAAGACGCCGCGCAACTCCTCGAATGCGCCCTTGAGCTCTGCCATTGCTTCTCTGGCCAGCACTGCCGGCTCGAGCACATCGTCGGTACTACCGTCGCTTTCGTCCTTCAGCCAAGCGATATCAAGGTTGTCGCCACGCTTGGCAATCCATTCGCGCGTGAATTTGCGGAATCGTCCCTCTTCACCCGTGTCCTTCCGATTCGCGAGGCTCTTTGAGTGGCCTAGCGAATCGTCGCCGAACGCCGACTCAAACTCTTTGAAGTGGTCGCGCGCAAGCTGCGTACGCTTGCCGAACTGGGCCATGTTTGCGCGCAGGTCATATACCCACACCTCCTTGGTGTTGCCCTTTTCCTTATCGCCGCGGGTGAAAAACAGTACGTTGGTCTTCACACCCTGCGCATAGAAGATGCCGGTGGGTAGGCGCAGGATGGTGTGCAGGTTGCACTTGTCCATCAGGTCGCGCCGAATCTCGGTGCCCGTATTGCTCTCGAAGAGCACGTTGTCCGGCAGCACAACCGCGGCGCGGCCGCCTGGCTTCAGTGCCCGGTAGATGTGCTGTAGAAAGCAGAACTGCTTGTTGCTGGTCGGGAAGGTGAAGTCGTCGCGCGTCGGCAGGCCGCCGCCCTTCTTGGTGCCGAACGGCGGGTTAGTGAGGATCAACGTCGCACCGACCTTGCCAAGTGCCTCGCCATCCGGACCCAACGTGTCGCCGTAGCGGATGCCGCCCGCCTCGGGGTCGCTGTCGATGCCGTGCAGCATCAGGTTCATCAGGGCTAGACGGTGCGTGTCCTGCACATGCTCCATACCGAAGAAGGTGTTGCGGCGCAGCTTGCGCTGCTGCTTCTCCGTCAGCGAATCGAAGTCGTGGTGCTCTCGCAGCCAATGGTGTGCGGCGATCAGGAAGCCGCCGGTACCGGCGGCCGGGTCCTGGATCACATCGTTAAGCGTCGGCTTCATCACCGCCACCATGCTGTCGATCAGCGGCCGGGGCGTGAAGTACTGGCCCGCGCCGCTCTTCTTCTCGTTGGCGTTCTTCTCCAGCAGGCCCTCGTACAGGTCACCCAGGCCCTCCTGCCGCGCGCTGTACCAGTCGAGCTTGTCGATCTCAGTGACCAGCGTCGAGAGCGTGGCCGGCTTCTTGATAAAGCTGCTGGCGTTGGCGAAGATCTCCTTCACCAACATCGAGCCGTGGCTGCCGAGGTGGACGAGGGTTTTCTTGTAGAACTCCAGCCGCTCCGGCGCGCTTTGCGCGGTCAGTTCGGCCCACCGGTAGCCTGCAGGCAGTTGGTCGTGCTGCCCTGTCTCCTCGGCCATCTTCAGGAACAGTAGGTAGGTTAGTTCGGTGACGTATTGGTGGTAGGTGACGCCATCGTCCTTGAGGACGTTGCACAGGTTCCAGAGCTTGCCGACGATGTCTTGGGTGGTCATAGGTAAGGTTCGTGTTGGAGCGCGGTCGTGCCGTCAAGCGGCAGGCTTCGTCCAGATCGAGTCGTTGAAGGCGTCCAGCGTTTGCAGCAACTGGCCACCGAAGAGTTTGTCCAGCCGCGGAAATCCGCCGCCTTGGGTCTTGAACAGCAGATCCGGGTCGTCGAGAGCGTCGCGGTCGACCAGGGTGTTGGCCTTGGTCTGTGCAGCAATCTTCTTCAACCAGTCTCGCTGCGGCGTGGTCCAGGCCTTGCCGGCGGGCGGATGCGCCAGCAGGTGGTTGAGTGCACGGTCCACGCGTTCAGCGTACGGTACCAGGGCATCGCCGATAGCGGCCTGACGGATGTAGCCGATGATTCGCGCAGCGATGTCCTGGTTGGTCATTTCGCGCCAGGCCGTCGCCAGGCCCGTCTCGGTGAAGCCGGCCTTGTCCAGCTCCATCACCAGTTCGCGCAGTTGCTTGCGGGTGAGCTCGCGTGGCCGAGTCAGCACCGTCACCAAGGCTGGGATGGTATTGCTATGGCTCTGGATGAACGCGGTGAATTCGTGGAGGTAGTCCTCCGGCTTCTTGGCCCTACCGTAGCCACGGGTCACGTCCTTGAGTTGGTCGTCGTGGTCTGACACGAACACCGGGTCGCGCGGCCCGCTGCCCTTGCGGTCTAGGATCTCGCCGAGGTCCGGGTTCTGGGTGAACCAAGCGGCCACTTCGGTGAGCGGCATCCCGCGCAGCTTCTGGATAAAGGCGTCTGGCGGCATGCCGGCGCGGGCTTCGAAGTCCTTGGCTGCGTCGTGCCCCAGGTGGCGCTTCTTGCGCTGAAGTTTGGCCAGGAACTGGTCGCGGGCCAGCGCACGGGCATTTTCGTCGGAGACGGTGGCCAGCTCCTTGGTGAGTTGGGCGAAGCTGATGCCAGGGTTGACGACCACTGGCTGCATGGCCGTCATGCCCTGCAGCGCTTCGAAGATCTGCACGGCATCGAAGACGCGGAACGCTTCCTTGTCGCCGTCGCCATCGATGTTCGGGCACAGGCGGGTGGCGCGACCGAGCATCTGGTCGAACAGGATGCGGCTGTTCACCCGCCGCAGAAAAACCAAGTTGCAGATCTCGGCCACATCGATGCCCGTCGTCAGAAGATCCACCGTCACTGCAACATTGGGCAGCTTCTCGTTCTTGTAGCGACGGATCAGGGACAGCGGTTTGTCTGCGGCGCCGGTAATCTTGATGACGGAATCGTCTTCGACCGCGCCGTAGGCTTTGGTGAACGCCGCCTTCATCAGGTGCACGACCAGATCGGCATGGGCGTCGTTGACGCAGAAGATGAGCGTCTTTCGTCGGCTGGCCGGGTCCAGCTCGCCGGCCAGGTATTCGCATACGACACGGTTGAAGCTCTCGGTGATGACCTTGCGGTTGAAGGCGTCCACTTCCAGCGTGATCTCATCCGGCGCCCTGAACAACTCGATCTGGTTGAGCTGAACGTCGTAGACCTTGAGCTCTTCGCCGGCCTTCCATTGGATGCCGCTGGCGGACAGATCCGTCGTGATCTGAATCGGGGGTTCGTAGTCGACGAGAAAGCCATCGATGACGGCCTCGCGGTAGCTGTAGGTGTAGACCGGCGCGCCGAAGATCTGCGAGGTGTGCAACGCCGGCGTGGCGGTGAGACCGATCTTGACGGCGTCGAAGTAGTCGAGCACGCGACGGTACTTAGAGATGTAGTCCTCGTAGCCGCGGAAGGTAAGTTCGGTGTCCGACAGCTCACGGTCGAGCAGGTAGCCGCGGTGACACTCGTCCACCACGATGCAGTCGTATTGGTCCACGCTCGGCGGGCCGGCGTCGTCCGACGGGTAGAGCACGCGCGCCACCATGCCCTGGATGGTCGCGATGTGCACAGATGTGTCGCTGTCCGGCGAGATGTCTTCCAGTTCCTTGATGCCGAAGGTGTCGGCAAAGGTCTGGAGATTTTCCATCCGCGTGTCCTTGAACGCGTTGGTGGCCTGTTCGCCGAGGGCAGAGCGGTCAACGAGAAACAGGATGCGGCGGAAGCGCTCCGCTTTTAGCAGGCGATAGATGAGTGCGATGCAGGTCTTGGTCTTCCCCGTGCCCGTGGCCATGGCCAGCAGCAGTTCGCGTTGACCTTTCTGGATGGCCAACTCAGCGGCTTTGATGGCGGCCTGCTGGTAGTGGCGCAGGGCGAAGCCGTAGTTGAAGGGTTCGTTCGCCAGCTTCTCGTGCGCCTTGGCTTCGTCGCGCTTAAGCAGTGCGACCAACCCTTCGGGCGTGTACCAACCATCCAGCGGCTGGCTCAGGTTATCTGTGCGCCGAAGATCGCAAAACCAGACGCCGCTCTTGGTGGCGAGTTGCCGGAGGAAGGGGCGGCCGTTGGAAGAGAACGCGAACGGAATCTTGATCGCGTTAGCTCCCTGGCCCATGACGGACGGCATTTCGAGGTTATCGATGGCGCCGAAGTCACGGCTGTAGCGCTTGGCTTGCTGCAGGGAGCCCGAGACATCGACGTTCTTTCGCTTGGCCTCCACCACCGCGACTGGAGTGAGGCCGACAAAAAGAACGTAATCGGCCGGGCCGCTCTGTGTGGGCCACTCGGCGATGGCAAGGTTCTTGCCCCTATGCGGGCGAGCGCCCCTTGCGAACGTCAGTGATGCCGTGTCGGCTATCCAGCCGGCGGCGATGAGCTGCTCGTCGATCAGCTTGCGCGTATCGGCCTCACTGAGCTGCAGCGTGGCAGCTGCCGTGTTGGCAGCAGCGACCAGTTTTGTGACTATCTGGGCCGGTTGCGTGAGAGCCTGCGTCTGCAGGGCCTGAACGCGGGCGACAAGCTCCGCCTTCGCTGCCTCAGCCTCTGAAGCCATGGACTCCCAGAAGGCGCGCTCTTCCTCGGTCTCCTGGGCTTTTGCTTGGGTGGCCCGTAGCGCCTGGGCGGCGTCCTGGTGAGCTGTCCTGAAGGCAGCCATTTCGGCGCGCAGCGAATCGAGTTCGGCCTTGAGCTCAACGCCCTGGTCGGCGGGCGCAGTTGGCGGCAGGAAGGGGCCTGAATTGAATTCCGGTTCCTTGAATGTGCGGTGAAACCAGACGCTCAACTGCCAAGCCAGTCGCAGGGCCAACAGGGCGATACGGTGATCCCCGGTCAGCTTGTGGTTGGCGTCGTTGCCGGCCTTGCGCACCTCGTGGAACAGCGCACTCACCTCCCGAGGCAGGATGCCGTGATCCTGGAGACGGCGAAGCAGGTCGGTCTGCTTCTCTTCGGCGCCGGCGTAAATGCCGACGCGGGATGCCGTCAGCTGCGCCAAGGCCTCGGTCAGCTGCCGCAGCTTGAGCAGGCAAGTGTTCGGATCTTCCGGAAAGTAGCGCTCCGCGAGCAGACCAAGGCGCACGAGCTGTTCGTCGTGCGCTTTCAAGTGCGCGAAGTTGCTGGCGCTTGCCGAGTTCATGATCCCCCAAGCGTTCTTGTAGCGCCTCAGAGCGACAGGGCGCACTTTCTTCTCGATGTCTGCGATTCTGCTGGATCCTTCGGCGGCGCCAGCTAGCGCTCCGCAAGCACTCCGTCACACTTCAGCAAGTGTCGCTGCTCAGATCGTGCGAGACCGAATTGCCCATAGCCCGACGAGTGCAAGACCGGCTCGCGACATGCCCACATGGATGAAAAGCGGTGCCCAACCGGTGAGAAGGCATCAAGAACTTCGAGCCTGTTCGATTCCGATGCCTGGCAGCCATTGCCGGCGCTCAGCCTATCCTGCAATCAATCTCTCTCGCGGATGTGACACATGCGGGTCACATCCGCATTGGAAGTGAGGCGAAAGCGGGCCAAAAGTGGAGAGAAGGCGGTGTAGGGCCGACTGCCGTTTCAACTCGACATCGACCACACGCTGGGCGTGCGAGACGCGGGAGATGATCACAACGCCCAGCCTTTACTGCGATAAAGAACTTCGCAGTCGCAGCGGTGCTTAGAAGCGCGACCGATGGCGTTGGCGGCGCGCCATGAACCGCTGAAAGCCGCTCGCCACTAGAGTCTGCTGTTGGGCCTGCTGCCGAACGAGTAGACCTTGCTCTCGTGCAATGTCCGCTGTGACTGCCTGTACGAGTTTCGGATAGAACTGCACGAATTCACCGGCCCCCGTCCGATGGAACTCGATGAAACCACCCCGGGGAAAGGTGGCGATGTATACCCTTCCATTCGCCGGGAAGACGAACCACAGCACGTCTTCGCCGAAGTCAAAGACAACCTGCGTGCGACTCCCGTGCCAGTCTCGCAGAAACGCGCAATCGTCTAAGAAGCCGCGCAGCCGCCATATTTCAGAGCTGATGGTCGTCGCGTCCTCCACCGCCCTGAGCAGCTGCGATCTGTCTCGTGATCGCCGCGTGCCATCAATGACCCACACCATCCGCTGGTAGAAGTCCTCGCGAGCTCGGCGCTCTTGAGGGTCCAAGGGAGAGTGCTGAAACTCGAGCACATAGCCTCGCTCGGTCTTCACGTCCGCGATGTGCTTCTCTCCGCTTGGAGCATGCTGGACGAGCTCCTGCCACTCGACCGGGAATTGAGCCTTCCAGTCACGGTGCCATGACGTCTCTTCCCACCAGGGGTCACAGACAAGTCTTCCTAGGTGAGCCCAATGCCTGATCCGGACGTTCCCGCACCTGGCGACCATCGGATCGCCACAAGCCGGACACGTGCCTCGTAGACGGGGTTGGGCTTCCTGGCGCTGCCCATTTATGAGTGCGAATCTCATGCTCATGCTCCAATCCATGCGAACACACTCGAACGCCCAAGAGCAACGAGACCGGGCTGGAGGTGGATGGGGGCGCGGGCCTTGACCGCTGGAACTGTAGTCGGCCCTAAGGCTCTGGTTCTGTCAATCCATCGCCATTGCAGCGCGACTAGCTGACGGTGTCAACGACTCGTGCTACTCCCACCCATCCGCCCCACCGCTAGGGGCCGCCTGCCCAGAGGGCGCACTCGACCGTGGGATCAGCGTTGCCGCCGTCCGACGGGGCACGCTCGGAAGCGATTTCAACTCAAGACTGGTAGCGGCCCTTCGCGGCTAGCGACGGAAGTGCTGCTTCCAACTCAAGGCGGACCTAGAAAGCGTCGACTCTGCATTCGCAAGCGATTAGGCGCCCAAGAGGTCGCGCATGACGCGGCTTGGCATAGAGATCAGGCGTGCGATGCCTTCGATCCGACCAGGCGCAGCAGCCCAATGAGAAGAATGGCAACAGCTTGATCGATGTGAACAGTGCGAGCAAGCTCAGCGTTCTCCTCGGCATCGAGCCCATTGCACAACGAGGTGTGATCCCAGCCCTCGAAGTACTGCAAGCCGGGCCAGCCGTCCGCTCGATCCTGTGACCCTTGGATGAGGCCAATTTCCTCGGCAATGTCCCGAGCGCAACCACCGAAACCGCCCAGCACGAACAGAGGCTTGGCCGTGTTCAGTGACCAAAGCGCTTCCTCAGCAACTCCGGGCATGATTCCCTTGAAGCCTTGCGTCTGTCCGCCCAGAATCACGCGGAAGTCGCTCGCTTCAGTGAGGACGCATCGCTGCGCACTCATGCTCGCGGCCCATTCAGCGGCAGAGACTCGCTCGCGAGGCTTCGCGCGCAAGTCCTTAAGGCTCATGGGTACGCCGCGCCTGTCCAGGCAGATGATCCGAGCAAAGTCGCGAACGTCGTGCGCAAGCGCCTGCATGTCCTTAGCTGACCTTGTGACGTGGACAGGCCACGGTACATAGTTCGTCACTGCTACCCGAACGTCGTTGACGTCTGCATCTCGCCTATGCCGTGTGACCAGCTCAAACAGCAGTTCGCTGAATCCATCCTTTCGAAAGTCACCGCCGTAGTTCAACCGTGCACCGAAAGCGAGCAGATGCCTGGACACTTCCGCCATCGCGTCTCGTAGGTGTTCGTGAGCGAGACCGAGCAACTCCATGTCGTCGCTGTCCGAAATCGAGATGGCGACGGCCTTGTCGCTTAGGGGCTCGCGGTAGTTCATCGCGTGACTGCTACGCTAGCAAGCCACTCCGTGAGGCTGCGTAGTAGGAACCTGGGGGCGATCTGCTCGAATAGGCGTTGCTCTTCCGCGCCTAGAGGAGGGTCGGGATAGACCAAGGTCTGTTTTCCTTTGCGACCACTGAGATTTGCAAGTGCGATGAGCTCAGGGGGACGCGGCAAGAATTCCACGCCTCTAGCTTTTGGCCCGGACGCAAGCTCGACACGGCAACGCCACAGGAAATCCTTCAAGACCTCAACGAGTAGCCTAGCAACCACCTGATCAACGCGATCCACCTTGACAGGATCCATCCGCACAACCGGAACATTGCCCAGGTACGGAAAGCTCCTCTCGTCCGTATCCGTTAGACAGTTGGCGACGACCAGTGGGACGCTCCATCTCTTGGCTTCGATAATCTCGCGCCGGCACCACTCGCGGGATGAAAAACTGTCGGTGTGGATTGCGACCACAGCACTCAGCTTCACCTCTTGCATCAGCGCTTGATCGAAGCGGACACCGGAGGGTATGTCTTTCACGTCGAAGAATGACGCCAGTCCATTCCCGTTGAAAAGCTGAGATCGGATCTCCTTTGCGATACGCTCGCCGTCGGAATCATGCTTGGAATGGCTCAGAAATATCTGCACCTTCTTAAGGTATTGCTGCAATCCGTTGTCAGCCACTTTGGGACGCCGAAGCCGCTCAAGATAGGTGCGCAGCATGCGGCAGAACTGATAGGTGAGATCGCTTGTGAGGAGCAAGAGTCTTGCTTCCGGACTTGACCCGATCCACTTGTCCCACCGTACGGCTTGCTCTGTGAAGCCGACATCGTAGAAGGACTTGTCTACGGCAACGGGAAAGACTCGACTGCCGAGACCTGCCTCCTCGACCTGAGCCCCGACCTCTCTTGCCCAAGAAACATACCCCGCATTGGCGCAAAACTTTTCATCCAGCAGCAAGACGATCGCTGTCGTCTCGCCCTCCTCGAGATCGATCCGTGGTGGCGCATCGGCGCCTACGTCAGAAGCACTGCGATAGATGACGCTCAGCCCGGCGCCACCGGCCACGTTCTGAAAAAGCTCTCGCCGATACTGATCGTAGAGGTGCTTCGCAATCGCGCGGCCCTCAGTAAAGTCTGGGTGCCAAGCGACATACAGAATGAGAAGTGGTCGAGTCGAGGTGGGCATGGCGGTGACTCAAACGAAGAGTTTCTGTTGATCAATAGGAGCGCCGAGCACGCTCGGCTTAAGACCATGCAGCTCCGCAATGCCGCGACGGAAGTCCGCCACGCCGCCGTAGCTCGGATGCCGCACGACTTCGACTTGCAATCCGAATCTGACGGCGTACCTCGCGGCGTCTTGACCGATCGAGACAATGCGCCGGGCGCCCAACCAAGCGAAAAGCACCGCGTTCAGTTCATCGACCTCCGCCAATTCCGCGGACCTAAATCGTCGATTGGTGAGGGGCTGATCACGCTCATGCGGGTGAAGCGGAAATACGTTCCAAAGCAGAGGCTGTCGAGGCAGCCTTCGCAGCGTCGCCCAGATCTCCGCTGCGGTGCGTTCGGCAAGCGCGACCCCTTTGGTTGCGCGCTCAAACGTTGCGGTCGGAAAGATCTGTTGAAGCTCGAGTAGATGGTACTCATCGGTCAATGCCAGGCCGGTCCGGCGCCCGCCGCGGTGACCTAGATCACGACCCATCCAGACGGTATCGACTTCTTGCGCCGCGAGCGCACCCAAGTACGAACGAAGATTCTTGCGGCGCGTCGAGGGGGCATCAGCCTTGTCGTAGACGGGGCAGACATCAGCGTATGGATTGAAGACGTCCTGCAAACAAACGGCGGACAGGCGCCGAACGAACGAATCAGGCGTCACGGAGCCTTCTCGGGACTTCGGGTGCAACAAACGTCAATGTGTGAGCGATCATGTCAGCGATGACAGTTCCACCGCGATTCTCGGGCTTCCGGAGCTCACGAAAGACTCGGAAGCCGTCGAGGATTGCTGCTTCCCACTGCCACATCGGGCACGCCTCCACTTCGTAGCCTTCGACCATGTCGCGTACCTGCTTCAAGATGCCGTATTCGAGCTTTCCGAGCTCCACGTCGGCATAGAAGTCTCGTCTCTTAGCGTGCCCGAAGACCCACGTTGCGATGCCCTCTTCGATGATCATCGCACGCGCGCCATCCTGGTTCTGATCGATGGCTGAGTCAGACTTGCGCTTGTACTTGAGGAGCGCTCTGATTACCGGCGACCATCCGAGGTGAGCGATGTACGCAAGGTGGAAAACATCGTGGAACCGGTAGTCATCAGGCTCCGTGCTGTTGTCCGTAAGACGGTCGCCGATGTTCACCTCGAACAATCGCTGGACGACATGCGTGTCCTTCCCTGAGCCTCGTTCTTCGAAGACGATCGGCAGAAGCCTGGGAAGCTGCTCGTACGGCTTGAATGACGTGTCGAAGGGCTCCGCGTAGATGCGGTCATCTCCGGGCCAGCGTCCATGCGTCTTGTCCATATTGGCACGAGCGACGTCTTCGAGCTTGAGCCGAAAGGAGCCCGCCACCAGAGCGAGCATGGCAAAAAGCTGCCCGAGCAACTCCGCTGCCGTCAGTTGGCCGAGCGAAAGCTGGTAGGCAGCGTCGTGACCGACCACTTCACCGCTCTTGCGTGCGAGCTCACCAAGCAACTGCATCCGCTGACCCTCGCGGTCGCTTTCGTGTGCGTCAATTAGCCCGTCGACCTGGCGAAAGTTGAATGCAAACTGTCCATCTCCGTGGTGATCGATGCCGGACAGACGTTTATGCAAAAAGGCGAAGCAGCTACGCCCAATGGACTCCAACTCCACGTCTCGCTGTCTGCAGACGGCCACCAGATACCACAGCGCATCGCCAATCTCCTCGGCGGCTACCTCGGTTTGCGTCTCAATGCGCTTATCCCGATGCACCTTCTTCAGCGCAGAAAGGAGGCTGCCGATCTCACCGAAAAAGCCGAAGGCTAGTGAATCGCCTCCATCGGGCACGCCCGCAAATCTGTTGGTCTTGTCTACCGAGATCGCGTACTCGGCGAGCGTAAGCGGCTGCCCCTGAGGACGGGCTGGCGGCAACGGCCTTTTGGCGTTTCTGAGCACGACGTAGCAGCGGTTAGCGCGCCCATGAGGAGCGGGCACGCTCCCATGTGAAAGGACTGGCGAGGTATCCCTGGACGTCGAGGTCCTCAAACCAATTGGTGAAGTCGCGAATATATTCCTGCGGGAAATTCGACCTATAGCCTCGCTGGATGACGAGTGTGCCTCCGTCGTGGTCAAGGAACTTTTGGGGGATATCTATCGCCTCATGCCCCCAGTACGCGAAGCGTCGCCCTACTAGGACGCCAAGTGACTGCGTGTCGTTGGCAATGTTCCTCGGATTGGGGCAGCCGTTCGCAAAACTGTGGTGTGAATCAGATTGCTGCCAGTTGCTCGTGGGACTTGACCGGTGATAGATGTTGTCTCCGAAGAGTTGCTTGATGCTTCCCGTACGAGAGGGTTTCTTGTACTGGTAGCGACTGTCTGTCCAATATGAGTCATACGTGAGAATCTCGTCGACGCGCATGACATACACCAGTCCAGGAGTTTTGCGGTCGCGCGCACCAGCAAGGCCAACGACCCAGTCGCCGACGGCGGCTCTCGCGCGTATTTCGGGCTTGCAAGTGGCGAGTGTGCAGACGCCACCGAACGGATTCGGTGCGAAACCGAAGTCGCGCGCGACAACGTACGAGAAGAGTCGCATCGACCGCTAGCAGGTGTAGCGGGGCGTGGCGCGCGGGGGAGGCAAACCGCCGTCCGGGTTCTCCCGATCGTTGATCTTGCCTTCGATCGCGTCACGTACGCGCTCCCCCTGCCATCCGACGACTGCGTCCGCATAGCGTTCGAGCGCAGCCGGCATGTCCGTCTGCGCTTCGCCGTGATCCCATACGCCGACGATGCGTTTACCCAGACGCTCAGCGCATTCAATCTCCCATGTCACCCAATCGCTGTCCTTGGTACCTGGAGAGATCAGGACTACGAGAACGGATGCCCACTCGATCTGTGGTCTGAGAATGGACGACTTAATGTAGTCCACGCTCTTTGCCTCATTTGGCTTTCCGCTATGAATGGACCCATCTCTGATTTCCATTCCCGCGCGCTGAAGCAGACTCCTCAAGGGAGCGAGCCGTTGGTCGTCCTCGTGGATGTGGCTGATGAAAACATGCTTTCGGTTTTCTGCCATTGCTCCTCCCGTGCGTTGGGCATCGTAGAACGGCGATGCCGTCGGGCGTTAGCGGCATTGGCGTGAACTTGTCACGATTCCAGCGACGCCGAAGGAGTGGCCTTGATGCCGGACGGTGTGGTGATCTCGGGGATATCGCGGTCAAGGCTTCCCGTGGGACTTTGGCATGGCGGACAGATGATGTGCTGGCCAACCTCTTGCTCAGGTTCTCAACCGGGTACTCATGATCTCCGTCATGAAGTATTCGACTACGAGACGAGCAAAGGGTGGCGATCTGAGCCGGCTGGCGCCTCGCAAACAAAGCGACACTCGCCGCCGACGGCCCGACTATGCGGGCAAACGTGAGATCTTCAACTCGGTTAACGCGTGGATATCAGCCGTAGCCTGTTCCCCGTTTTCCCGGCTCATGACATAGACCGACGACGAATTTGAGGGCAACGCGCCGAGCTGCACACGCACTTCAGTGCCCATGTACTTGGCGGTCAATACCAACCGGCCCTTTGGGTTTGGCTGCGTACGAAAGGAACGGCCATACGGAATAGGTCGCTGGGCGCCTGGGCCTTCGCCTTTGGCTTCTGGTTGCGACAAGCGCCCGCCGAGCGCTTCAGGTTGCGCAACGTCGTCGCCCTTCTTCAGACGCTCGATATCACCGCTGCCAACCCGACCAAGACTATCCACCCGTTCCTCGACACCCTCCGGGTCGGTCTCGTGCAGACGCCGCAGCTCGTACAGCTGAGCTGCGTTGCGACACTTTCCCGATCGATAGACCTCCATCAGCCAAGGCGGCGGATCGATCATCGCTCGCACGAACGTGAGGTACGTCTGGCTCTTGCCTAGACGCCTGGCGATCTCCGCCTGCGAGTCGCCCTTGTCTAGCCGGCGCTTGACGAAGAGTGCAAGCTCGAGCGGCTTCAACCCCTCCCTCTGCTCGTTCTCGATCACCTGGTCGTAGCTGTCGGCCGACTTGTCTTCGAATGCCGGGAGCTCGGTCAGGCCGGCCAGCTTCGCTGCACGCAGTCGCCGTGCGCCGTAGTTGAGGAGCCATCGCCCCGGCGACGTCGGATGCGGCCGTACGGAAACCGGCGAGCGCACGCCTCGCTCCGCGATCGTCGTCGCGAGCTCCTTGAGTGACTCGTCCTCGAACTCCACGCGAGGCTGGTCCGGATCCTCATCGATGTCCGCGATCCGAATGAGTAGCGGTCCGCCGACGCTTTGTAGCGCGTCAAGATCTAGCTGTATCGGGCGCAGCCTGAGCATGGGATGTCTCCTTGTAGTCGCCAGCACCTGCTCACTTGACTGACGCAGAAAGTCGGTGAATCGCGTGGCGATGCTGGTCTTGCCATCACTGCGTCTTCGGCCGGGAGGAAGGGGTGGCTTCATGACGGCTTTCTTGGGTGGCGCAGTCGGCGCAATGCCGGCGGTCGATCAACCGGCGCCTGTGTTCTGCGGCCCGGCATCGGGCGTGGCGGGTGGCCGGGGTGACGATCTGGACCGGTGGGAGCAGCGCACCGCGCTGCGAGGGACGAAGGCCAGTTCGGCAGCGGTCTCGTTCACGCGCAGCGTGAAGGAACGAGGGACCGCGCACCCCGGGCACGGGAACGGGCCGCATCCTGGTACTCATGGCCAGCGACCTATCGCTCCATCTCCGGGCCCTCGCGGGACCTGGAGACGACCCGCGGCATTTCGGGGATGGCACGGGTGCGCTCTTGCTGCGCCTTCGCCTGCTCACGTTTCTTCCGCATGAAATCGATCGCGAATGGAGTGCTGCGCACGAAGCTGTCGGCCTCGACGGCCAAGGCCCGATCCTCGGCGCTCTGCGACCGAGACAGTCCCCTGATGATTTGGTCCCACGCCTGGATCGCAAAGGCTTGGCTCCTGGCGAACCCGAGGCCGGACCTTTCTGGCGCCCTGGCCGTCGTCAGCCGCCCTTCGGCACCGGCCTTGACGCGCCAGGTGGGCTCGTAGTTGCGGATCTGACCGCGCGTGGCCTGCCGCGTCGCCTCGGCGTCGATCCCCCAGCCGCGAAGCCTTTCCGCGAAGGTCTCGCGCCAGCGTTGCAGGTCGGCCTTGCGGGGATTGAGACGCTTGCCGTTCCGGGACTCAGCACGCACGCTGATGTGCACGTGCGGGTTGGCCTGATGGTCGTGCAGCACCATCACGTAGCGGTGGTCGCTGAGCTCGGCCTCGGCGAACTCCCGGGCTGCGCGCTGCACCGTCAGTGGATCCGTGCCGTACGGCATCGACAGCATGATGTTGAACGCCTCGCGCCGCTGGCTCGTCTCCTCGATGAACGAGCCGGCGTATCGCCACTGCTCGGCCAGGGCGTGCAGTGCCTCTTTGCCTTCACGGGTGACGCCGCGGTCGTCCTCGAACTCCAGCCGGCCGTTCTTGCTGATGTAGCGGAAGTGCGCGACGATCGCCGCCATGCCGCGGCCGCCACCCGTCACCTTGACCATCACCTGCGGCGCACGCCAGATGACGGTGGCCCGAATGTGCTGTCGAATGGTGGCGGCCCGCTGGCCGACGCTGCCGGACAGACGGGGCGTCGGTGCCGACCGGACGATGCGGTTCCCTGGATAGAAGAGCCGCTCACCCCATTGGACGAGGACGCCATCGAGCTCGGCACCCGAGCTCATCTGCTGCCTCGCTGGCTGGGCCCGTCGTTGCGCGACCGTGTCGGGTGCGTCCGCGCGGGCCGAAGTTGGGCCAGTGCTCGAGACGACAGATCGAGATGCTTGCGCGTACCTTCGACGATTCTTCGCACGAGGTCGCCGAGTTGCTCCTCCGACGGCAAGGTGTCGTGCCGGAGCAGGCGAATCACCTCCCCCACGTCCGTCGACATGACCGCGAGCTGCTCGTTGGATGCGTTGAGGGCGGCCGCCATGGCAAGGGGCGGCGCCGGCGTTCCATCGATCAACGTCGCCAGGTAGCTACCGTGCGACAGGCCGCAAGCCCGGGCGCGTGTGGCGAGCCGGGCCGCAGCGCCACGCCGCAACCGGATCGTCAGCTTGACGGGTTGATCTGCAGCCGGATCGGTTTCCCCGGCCAGCTCAACCTCTGGATCAAGTCGAGAGGTCTCGAGCGCCGCCGCGATAGCGAGACGCGCTGCATTCGACACGGTGAGGTGCCGGGCCTTCGCGTGCGCCTTGAGCGCCGGCGCCAGGCCGCGAAGGTCGATGGTTACTCGCTCGCGAGGCTTCCGGACCACGACGAACACCGATGACGAGATTGACTCGAAACGACCGGGCGCAAGCCGATCTCGTCACCGCGACGTGCTGGGACGACCGACCGTCCACTTGCGTACATCGTCGTGTCGCCAGCCGACAGCGCGCTTGGCCAGCTTGACCGGCGCCGGGAACGTGTGCTCAGCCACCATCCGGTAGACCGTGGAACGCGCCAGGCCCGTCGCCCGCAAGACTGCGGGCAACCGCAGCAGTTGCGGCAATGCCTCGATGACCTCTCTCTGTGCTGAAGACTGCGTGCGATTCATTTCTGACTCCGAAAGGTGAAACCCGGGTCGCCGGCGCAGGTCAATCTACGCCGCGACAGACTCGAAACGTGTGTCGGATTTCGACGAAATTCCGGCAACCACGCGGCGGATGGGCCATGGTTTACTTGCTGGTTTGACGTACGAGTTCGGGTGCATCGTCGCGACGAGTCTAGGCAGAGAACAGTGCAGGTCTTGCGTAAGATTTCGGCCAAAATCTTACGCATTGCAAGTCCGGATTCGGTGCTGCCGGGACTCCCGACAAGTCGATCATGGAGCCAGTGCGGCCCATGAATAGCGATGAATTCCGGCGGAAAATTCATCGCTCGGACGTCCGCGGACGTTGGCGGACTGACTGCATTCACACCGGCTAGACGCAGGTCGCCGATCGACGGCTGCTTCGCGCGCTTTTCGCTACCCCGCCGAACTGAGAATTGCGCGTTAGCACCCGCCTACCACCGACGCACGCCGCGATCCACGACGACGCTTCCATCCTCTTTGAAGAAGGGCGGCAGGCGCGGCACTGGCAGGAGTTCCAGCAAGGTCTCGGACGGTCGGCAGACTTTGGTGCCGAGCGGCGTCACGACGATCGGGCGATTCAGGAATATCGGGCGCTCGAGCAAGAGGTCGAGCAGCGCGTCATCCGTCCAGGCCGGATCGTAGAGACCCAGGTCAGCACCGTGGGGCGAGTGCACTCTCACCAGCGCTCGAACGGGTGCTTGCATCGCCTCCAGAAGCTCGAGCAGCTTCGGCCGCGAAGGCGGCGTCTTCAAGTATTCGATGACGGCGGGCTCGATGCCCGCGTGCCGGATCAGCGCGAGCGCGTTGCGCGAGATCACGCAGAACGGGCTGTAGTAGATGGTGATGTCGGACATGACCTCTTGCGCCCGCCGATTACAGACATCTGCGCAATGGTAAATTCGGCAGGCGGACAGGAATGAACGCACCTTCCTCGCCTGTTCTGGGGCTGACCACAGCCTCCATGAAGTTCTCTAACTCATTGATCTAAATCACATTCTATCTCTTTCGTGACGAACTTAACATCATAGTAGAGCAATGCTTCAGCCTCATAGTAGGCGTTCTCATAGACAACATAGTAGATGCTTGCTTAGTCGCCTTAGTAGATCTATGATACGACACTAAAGTAGGTCTTTCTGTCAGCATCATAGTAGAGCTATGCTGCATTCATTTCATGGCAACCACTCAAGAAAAACTCGCCCGATCGCTCTCCATCCTCAAAGCAATCCAGGACAGCGGGGTCCGCGCCATCCAGGTGTCACAGCACAAGGAGTTGACGCGGGTGCATCGCGAACGTTTGCAGAAGGCGGGCTTCTTGAAGCCCGTCATCCCTGGGTGGTACCTCCAGTCGCGTCCGGATGAGAAGGAGGGAGACACAACCTCCTGGTACGCAAGCATGGAGGCGTTCGTTGCCGCATACGCCGAAGCACGGTTTGGACGAGATTGGCAACTGAACGCCGAACAGTCCCTGCTGCAGCATTCCGGCGAAACATCGCTTGCCAAACAGATACAGGTCCATGCACCCAGAGCGAACAATGACGTCGTGCAGCTACCGCATGGGTGTTCGCTGGTCCTCTATCGAATTGATCGAACGTCCCTCTCTTCAGATGCACGCTCGAATCCAAATGGTCTTCGACTGATACCGCTGGAAGACTGCCTGTTCAGGATTGGGCCAGGGTTCTATGAGCGTCACCAAGAGGCGGCCCAGATCGCACTCCGCCGAGCGGACGTCAACGAACTTGCGAGGCTTGTGCTCAAAGATGGCTCGACCACGATCGCTGGCCGATTCGTCGGCGCACTCCAGGCAGTTGGCCGGGTCGACGACGCAAGACTCGTGCAGTCGGCGATGGAAGCCGCCGGCCATCACCTACGTGTCACCAATCCGTTCGTCGCGCCATTGCGGGCCCTTGCGGGCGACCGGCTGGAGTCTCCGTACGTTCAGCGCATCAGACTCATGTGGACTGAAATGCGTGAACCTGTGCTGGAAGCCTTCGAAGGGGTGCCAATCCCGGCACCAAAGAGCGTCGACTCCTTGCTGGACGATGTGCGCTCGAGATACGTGGCAGATGCGTACAACTCTCTGTCGATCGAAGGATACCGAGTCACAGAGGATCTGATCGAAAAGGTTCGCAGCGGCGACTGGATGCCAGACGGAGATGACGGCGACCGCCGAATGCGTGACACCCTTGCCGCCAAAGGATATTTCGAAGCCTACAAGAGTGTGTTGACCCTCATCGGACAAACGCTGGAAGGGTCCCTCAATCCGGGCATACAGCTCCGAAAGGAGCTACCGCAGTGGCACTTGGCTCTTTTCTCCTCGAGCGTCACCGCGGGCATCGTCACCGCTGTCGACCTGGCGGGCTACCGCAACCGTCCGATATTCATCGCGGGAGCTACACATGTCCCACCGCCAGCCGAATCCTTGAGGGACTGCATGCCTCTGCTGATGGAGCTTCTCGAAGCGGAAGAGAGCGGAGCGGTACGGGCCGTGCTGGGTCACTTCGTCTTCGTCTTCATCCATCCATACATCGACGGCAACGGACGCCTCGGTCGATTCATCATGAACTACATGCTGACCACGGCAGGCTATGTCTGGACCATCGTGCCCGTACAACAGCGGGCCGAGTACATGGCGGCTCTGGAGCAAGCCAGCAGCGCCAGGAACATTCGACCGTTTGCACAGCTGATGGCCCGCCTTGTGACAGAGCAAACCGCCTCACCGTTGAGTCGAGAGTCTCAGCGTACCGATTCGGCCTGACCGGCTGAGCATTCGGTGCGACAGGCTACCGTCCTGCCCTCCTTGCATACGGCAGTCGTGGGCGCGCGAGGCCGGGCACCAATGACATCTGGCAGCGGTCACCAGGCCACTGGAGAAGGGGTCACATAACTCGCAGAATATCTCGCATTTTATGTCGCACAAATGCTTGCTCCTCATAGGTGAATTGAGGGCAATGGAATCTCGCAAATGGCGACGAATACGACGAGGCGATACGACGCGCCCAGCGACATCGACAGGGCGCTGCAGCAGGACCTCTCGGCCGACGACAGCCTCGCTGTCCTTGTACCAGTCAGGCACGAGACCGACGACGTCTCGTCGCGGGTGCCTCTCTATGCGGCGTGCCGACGGCAGGATCTTTGCCAACGGCCCGTACTTCAGCTTCGACGACGCGGGCGTGTGCATGGCTGAAATCCGGATCGGCCATCCGATAGGCCTTGACCTGAGCCAACAGGTCCCCCAGATTGACTTCGACCCGTGCCGTCTCCCGCTGGATGTACTGCCCGACGGCGTCGTTGACCATCTTGTTCACCGATGCGCCGAGCACCGTTTTCAGAAAGGCGAGCGCATTCTCGTATTGCGGCTCCAAGCGAAGCGTCTTCGCCTTGGTCTTCGTTGTGGCGACGAGCTCGCCGGCCGCGGCAGTCGAGCGGACTCCTCGCGTATCAGTGGTTTTGGCTCCTGTGGTGCCCGGGAAAGCTCCTTGCCGCGCCGAGGGACGGGTCGCCAAGGCAGAGTTCTTGTCCCTTGGCTTGCCGGCGGTGGGACCGGAGCCCGGATGAAGCCTTGCCTTCGCGGTCGTAGTTCCTTTACTCATGCGACGAAAAAGTAGGCCTTGGGAAAAATGGTGTCAAATCAGCTCTTCTGACACCATTTTATGCTGATGGGCGCTCGCCGCTGGGCGCTGTCGAACATTGCGAAGAATGAAACCCGTTTGATAGTTGGCGTGTCGGGTCAACTACTGAGTTTTTTTCATGCGTCCATGAACGACGCGGTCGGACAGTCGGAAGTGCTTTAGATGACGGTCACCAAGACCTACGTGCTAGTAGACCTCCAGAATCGCAAGCCGCCTTTCGAGCACGTCGAGGCATGCATAGGCGAGACCGGCGAGGCCTGGATTTTCTACGGCGAGCAGGAGCTGGAACTCCTTCCCAACTACTGGCAGATCGGCAAGCAGGTGTCGATCGTGCCCATTTCGCAACCGGGCAATAACTCTCTGGACTTTCATCTCGTCCTGTATCTTGGCTACCTCGTTGCCAAGGACAAGAAGGCGCGATTCATCGTCGTCGCTGCCGACAGGGACTATGACCCGGCAATCGCTCACGCTCGCGGCGCGGGCATCAATGTAGTGCGAGTCCCTGAGTTGCGAGCGGAGGTCCCAACCGACGGGCAGGCTCCGGCCCTTGCAACTGACTCGCCAGGCGGGCTGCGGGCGTCCAAGACGACGGAGCGGACGCCAACGAGAGTCGACGCCGCGGGCCGAGACGCGCCTGATCGTTTGCCCAACGCGAAGAGGATCGCGGCGGTCTACGAGGGAATCCTCAAGGACATACGAGGGGGGAACAAACCACGCACGCTAGAGGCGTTGAAGGCCCGCATCCGATCGCGCCTGGGGAAGGCTGCAACCCCGGAAGGAGTAGCGGATGTTCTGGCACAACTCAAGACTACGGACGTGATCCTGCTGGTCGACGGCAAGGAGGGGTAAGTGCCATGTATCGCATGGGCTTCCGAGAGACGGAGTGGGACGTCTTGACCTCAATCGCATTCCCGAAGTGGCTCGATTTCGGGAACCGAAGTGTTCATGCACGCCTTCGTCATCGTCTTACCGGGCATGGAGAGGCCTATCGTCCGCGTCCTTCGAAGGTTGCGCTGGGTACGTTTTACCTATGACAACGCGAGGCATGGAGCGCCAGGATTCGAGACGTATCGGAGTAGCGATCCGCCTCGAGCTTCGCATCGCGAAGCTTCACGAGGGTTAGCGACGAACAGGGCATTTCTGTCGGCGGGACCATCCCGGGACATCCCAGAAGCTCCCAAATGTTCCGAAAAATCAGTTGTTACCCCTTAAATCTTGAGATTGCAGGGTAATGGACTCTCTTGATTACCCCGTGAAACTATGAATTGCGGGGTAAGATAGCAGCGCTCATGGCCTTCGCCCTCTATCGCCCACACGAGCTGTCGTTCCGCACCCAATACGCCGAGGTGAAGGAGCGAAGCCGTGCAGCAGGCAGGCTGTTGCCGGGAACACCTGGACGATTGGTGCTCCGAACAGGCACCGGATACGGCTACTGGTACCGGGGGTACTACTCCGTCCCCGGCCAGGAGGTGGAGGACTTCATCTGCAAGGAGGGCGACGACGAGGCGCTCCGGGCCGCGAAGGAACAGATCGAACTTGCGGAATGGACGACGCGCCAAGTGCGCGACCTGCGAAAGCTCGAGTTCCAGGTCGCCGACAAGACCGTGGCTCGTGTCCTGGTCGAGCTGCACAACGCCGGCCTCTTCGAGAGCGGCTTGGTCCTTGTCGGTACGCTCTGCTACATGGCGTGGCTCAACGAGCTCGGCGTCAAGGCCATCATTGCCCGCACTCAGGACATCGACCTGGCGCGCCGACAGGCGCTGAAGCTGGCCACCCCCCTGCCCTTCCTGGGAACGATCGAGGCCACGAAGCTGAAGTTCTCTCCGATACCGGGCATGCCGAGCCGCACTCCCCCTACGTCGCTGAAGCGGCCAGGCGCGAACGAGTTGCGGATCGACATCCTTGCCGACGGGCCTTCGCTGGGCCGGACCGTCCCCATCCCGGAGCTGCAGTGGCACGCGCAGAGCGTGCCCTTCTATGACTACCTGCTGAGCGAACCCCGGGAGGCCTGCGCCTTGGCTGGCGGTCAGTGCGTGCCTGTGAAGCTGCCGGCACCCGAGCGTCTTCTCTGGCACAAGGTCTACGCCAGCGCCAACCGTTCAGGGGCTCCCGAAAAGGCCCAGAAGGATCTCCTGCAGGCGGCCACCCTCGCCGTCGTCTTGGTCGAGCAAGACGAGGCGTCGCTTCCCGACTCGTTGAGGGAAGCACCTGACAGGCTAAGGTCGGCAGCGCGCGCGCGTCGGCCCGCACTGTTGAAGCTGCTCGAAGCTCATCCCGAAACCGCAGCGCAGCTCGAGTTGGCTGTGCAATCCGGCTAACGAACGTCGCGTTCCTGTCGGCGGGACCAGCTGCACAGACTCCGAGCAAGCCCCGCAGCACGAACCCTCCCTCAAACGTTGTACCCCGGCCAAGCCGTAGCGAAGTGCTCGTTGATCGCCTCCCGCACCTTCGCGTTGAGGATCGCGCCGATGTTCGAGAGCTGCTGCTGGATCGACTTGTCCTTGGTGAAGGAGCCCTTGTGGCCGCCGTCGCGGCTGTGCGTCGGGTAGTTGCCGCCGATGGCCGCCGTGAGGGCGTCGCCCAGGGCAACCTGCGCCTTGTTGTCCAGCATCTCGGCCGGGCCGTTGGCGGCGGCCACCGCGGTTCGCATCGCGGTGTCGATGTCGCGCTTCTGGGTGTCGGTCAGCGTCATGCGCTCGACCTTCTCGGTCTTGGTGGTCGCCTCGGGCTCCTCGCTCTTCGTGAACCAGGTCTTGTCGGCCAGCAGCTCGATCGCCTTGAGGTGAGATGCGCTGACCTCGGCGAACTCGGACTTCAGCACCCGCTCCATCCGCGCGGTGTACTTCACCGCGTCGTCCTTGCCCTTGACCGGCAGCGTCTGGCTCACGCGGCTCTGGATCTCCTTGGCGGTGAGCACCGGCTTGCTCACCTCGGTCTGCGTGGGCGTGACCTTGGGCTGCTCCTTCGGCGCCTGCGGCGTCGTCTGGCTCGTCGGCCCCGTCTCCGGCTGCTTCGTCGTTCCGGTCGGCGGCGTCGTGCCGGGCTTGCTCGCCTGCGGCTTGGCGACCGGCGCGGTCGCCCGCTTGCGGATGTCGGCGATGAGCTGGCGCACCGTCTCGATCTGCTTTTCCACAAGCGCCTGGTGGTCGTTTCGCGCCTTCGGCGTGTTGACGATGCGCGTGCGCACCATCTCGGCCATGGCCTCCTTCACGTCGTCGTGGCGCTGGTCCAGGTCCTTCCACTCGGGCTTGACTTCGGGAATGGACTTGTAGAGCCCGACCAGGCCGTCGAACTTCTCGATCAGCGCGGCGGCCTCGTCGCCCCAGGTGCGCATCTCGCTCCAGCCGTACTTCATGTTCAGCGTCTCGCCCTCGAGCAGCTTGGCGCCGGTGGGCGCCGGCGCGTCGGGGTCGGCGACGGCGCGCGGCACGCCGACATCGGTGAAGAGGCGCTGTGCCTTGTCGATGTTCACGGTGCCGACGTTGGCGGCGAACTCGATGCGGTCGGCATCGTCGACCTTGCACTTGCCGGTGGCGGTGGGCTTCTTGCCGAGCTGCGAGACCAGTTGCGGATCGTGGTCAATCAGCACCAGCGGGCGTTCCTTGTCGCTGAACCCGAACTTCTCGATGTAGACGAAGTTCACCCCGGTCGAACCCGCCCGCAGCTTGCCGAGCGCCGACTTGATGGCCGCCTTGTAGTGCTTGAAGTCGGTGACGTCCGTGAGCTCGTTGAAGGTCGTCATGGCGGTTCGTGAAGGTGGCCGGAGGGGAAACGATTCTGCATCGGCCGACCCCGGCCGATCAACGGCCGGCGCGTTCCGTGCTCTCCCCCGCCAGCCCCGCCAGGATCGGGCACTCCGGCCGGTCGTCGCCGTGGCAGCAGTGCACCAGGTGCTCGAGCGTCGACTTCATCGCCAGCAGCTGCTGCGACTTGCGCTCCAGGTCCTCGATGTGCGCCGTGGCGAGTGCCTTGACCTGGCGGCTCGAGCGCCGGCGGTTCTGCCAGAGCCCCACCAGCTCGCCGATCTCGGCGATGGAAAAGCCGAGGTCGCGCGAGTGGCGGATGAAGCGCAAGGTGTGGACGTCGGCCTCCGCGTACTGGCGGTAGCCGGCGTCGGTTCGGCTCGCGGCCGGGATCAGCCCGACCGATTCGTAGTGCCGGATCATCTTCGCCGAGACCCCGGAGGCCGAGGCGGCTTCGCCGATGTTCATGAGGTGCTCCCTTGTTCTCCATCAGCCTAGCGGATGCCGAACAGGCCGCGCTTCCTGGCCTTCGGCGCCGCCTTGTCGCCAGCCGCAGGCGCAGTGCGAGCAGTGGCCTTGGCAGGAGCTGTGCGGGCCGCTTCGGCGCAGGCCGAGCCGCCCTCCGAATCGCCGAGAACCATCGGCGCGAGCAACGACGCGCCGCCGGTCGCGATCGCGACGCCCACGCTGGTGGCGCTGCGCACGGTGCCCTTGGCGTCGAAGCCGACGCGCGGGTCCTGCAGCGGCCCGCTCAGCATCATCAGCTCGGCGAAGTTGGCGGGGTTCAGACCCAGCCCCTTCTTGACCTTGGGCCTGAACTCGAGCGCGAGCGTCTGCCGGGCGAGGTCGATCTCGCCCCGGGCGACGATCGCCACCTCGCGGGTCTCCACCGCGATCGAGCGGTCGATCGCGGCCACGCCGCGCTGGAACGGCAGCCGCACCACCGCGCACTCGACGACCAGCGCCGCGTTCGACGAGCCCTTGGGGATCAGCAGCTTGAGCACGGTCATGACGACGTTGCGATCGAAGGCCGCGGCGGCGCCGCCCGCGACCGTTGCATCGGCCGCCGAAAACAGGAACTTGCCCTGCGTGGAGGCGGCGAGCGCCCGCGGCGTCCGGCCCGTCGCAGCGAGGTTCAGCGCCACATCCGCGCGGCCGCCGCGGATGCGGTCGCCGCCACCCGAAGCCGCGTCGAGCGCCTGCAGCGACAGCGCCTTCGCCTCGAGCGAGACATCGAGCCGCGGCGGCGCGTTGGCGGCGAGCACGAGCTCGCCCCGGCCGTGCGCCTGGCCCGCGGCCACCGCGAACTGCAGCTCCTCGAGCAGCACCTTGCCCGGCGTCGAGCTCAGCCTGGCCTGCAGGTCGGAGATCGGCGGCGCGCCGGGCACCTTCAGGCTGCCGACGCGCAGGCCCAGGCGCAGGTCGATCGCCGGCACGGCATCGAAGGGCAGCGGCGTGTCGCCGAACAGCGGCGCCTTCGCCCTTGCGGGCGCCGGGGTGGGCGAGGCCGCGACGAGGCCGAGCCGGGCCAGGTCGATCACCGGTGCGGACACGTCGGCGACGAGAAGGACCTTCGGCTTCGTGACCAGCGTTCCCTTGGCAGCGAGCGTCGCTCCGTCGGTGCCGAGCTGCAGGTCGAAGGGCCACTCGCTGCGGCCTTCGAGCAGGGCGACGCCGCGGCCCGTCTTGCCGGTGACTTTCCACCGCCGCGGGCCGACGGCGAAGGTCGCCGCGATCTCGTCGCCTTGATCCCGGGCCTGGATGTCGAGCGTGTCGATCGCCAGCGTCGGCGCCGGCGGCTTGCCCTTGTCGCGGTAGACAACCTTGACGTCGGAGGCGACCAGGCGGTCGAGCGCAAGCCCCGATCCGCCGCCGTCGCTCGCCGCGGCCGACGGCTTCGCCACCGGCGGCGCGGCAGGGGCGAACTGCCAGTTGGCGTGGCCGGCGCCGTCCGACTCGAGCAGCGCGTCGACCCCCTCGACGTCGATCCGAAGGATGTGCAGCTCGCCGTCTAGCAGGGCCCGCAAGGAGACCTCGAAGGCGGCATCCCGCACCTTGAGCATCTCCGGACGCGAGCCCCACTCGGCATTGGCGAAGGCGATGTCCCTGGCGTGCACCGCGATCGTCGGCAGCAGGCGGATCGACAGGCCCCCGTCGACGCGCAGCGTCCGGCCGGTCGCCGCCTTCACCTGCTCCGAGAGCATCGCCGCCAGCCGCTCCGGCGGAAAGGCGAAGACGACGACGAGGTAGAGCGCGCCGAGCAGCAGGGCGACGACGCCCAGGAAGATGCCGAGAACGCGGCCCCAGCTCCACCTCGAGCGGCGCGCGGAATTCAGATCGGCGGCCATCGAACCTCCATGTCGGTTGCATGATGCTCGAAGCCGGGATGCCGGCCGACACCATCGTCCAATGGTCCTGCGGCCGCGAAAGCGATCCAATCGAACCTCGGGCAGGGAGCGCCTGCCGCTCGCGAAGAATCGATCGTGAATACCCCCAGGACCTTGCTGGCGGCGCTGCTCGCCGGCGCCATCGGCCTTCCCGGCATCGTCTCCGCCCAGGACAAGGGCGCGCCGGCCGCGGCCTTGCCGATCGAGGGCCAGATGCCGACGTTGGCCGGCGCCACCGGCTGGCTCAACTCGCCACCGCTGACGCCGGAGGGGCTGCGCGGCAAGGTGGTCCTGGTCGACTTCTGGACCTACTCCTGCATCAACTGGCTGCGCACCATGCCGCATGTGCGCGCCTGGGCGGAGAAGTACGCGAGCAGGGGCCTGGTCGTGATCGGCGTGCACTCGCCGGAGTTCGAGTTCGAGAAGAACGTCGACAACGTCCGCCAGGCGGCGAAGGACATGCGGGTCGACTATCCGGTAGCGATCGACAGCCGGCATGCGATCTGGCGGGCCTTCGAGAACCGGTACTGGCCGGCCATCTACCTCGTCGACGCGCAGGGGCGCATCCGCCACCATCAATTCGGCGAGGGCGGCTACGAGCGCACCGAACGCGCCATCCAGCAGCTCCTGGCCGAGGCGGGATCCGCCGGTGGCGGCAACGAGCTGGTGTCGGCCGACGCCCGCGGCGTCGAGGTCGCGGCCGACTGGGAGCACCTGAAGTCGCCGGAGACCTACCTGGGTCATGCTCGCGCCGAGCGCCTGGCCTCGCGCGGCGGCGCCGTGCCGGGAAGGCGCCAGGTCTACGCGCTGCCGGACCGGTTCAGGCTCAACGACTGGGGCCTGGCGGGCGACTGGACCGTGCAGCCCGAATTCGCCCTGCTCAACGCGCCCGGCGCGCGCATCGCCTATCGCTTCCACGCGCGCGATGTGCATCTCGTCATGGGCCCGGCGGCACGCGGCGGCACGGTTCGCTTCCGCGTGCTTGTCGACGGCCAGCCGCCGCGCGGCGACCACGGCCTCGATGTCGACGAGCAGGGCGCCGGCACCGTCCGCGAACAGCGCCTCTATCAACTGATCCGGCAGAAGGGGGCGATCGCCGATCGCCAGCTCGAGATCGAGTTCCTCGATCCGGGCGTCGAGGCGTACGTGTTCACGTTCGGCTGAGCCGCCGGCGCGGGCGCCGCGCCGGCAGGAAGCCGCACACGGCACGCCCGTTGCCACATGGCGGGGAGCTCTCGCCGAGCTCGACACCGCAGCCTGCCCGATGAACCCCTCCGTACGCGCCGATCTGCTCGATTCGATGGCGCTCGTCGGTCGCGGGCTCGGGGTGCTCGAGTCGCCGGCGCGACTGGCCGGCAAGGCCCGGGAAATGGCATCGCTCGAGATGCGCCTGGCCATCCTGAGCGGCCGGCTCAGGGCGGGAAGCACCGGCCCGCAGTTGCTCGCCGGCGTGCGCCTCTTCATCGAGGACTTCGAGGAGTTCGTCAGCCAGCTTGCAGTACGCTAGGGCCATGACCGCCAGAACGCCGGCCGGCGCGGCGACGTCGGCCGACGACGCTTCGCCCCGGCCCCGCCCGCGCCGCCACGAGCCGGTCGCCCGCTTTCGCCTGCGCGTGACCTCGGGCGAGATCATCGCCATCGGTCCGGGCAAGATCGACCTCCTTGAAGCGATCGTCGAGACGCAGTCGATCACGGCGGCGGCGAAGTCGATCGGCATGTCGTACCGCCGGGCCTGGATGCTCGTCGACCAGATCAACGCCGGCCTGCGCCAACCGGCGGTCGCCTCGGCCAAGGGCGGCGAGCATGGCGGCGGCAGCCAGCTCACGGCCGTGGGCGTCGCCCTGGTCGAGCGCTATCGGCGGATCGAGGCGCGCGCGGCCGAGGCTTGCGCCGACGACATCGCGGCGCTGCTGAGGCTCGTGAAGTAGCCCGGGCGCCGAGCGCCGGCTAGCCCGGCACGCCGACGATCACGCTCGAGGCCTTGAACAGCGCCGTGGCCGACGCCCCCGCCGCGAGGCCGAGCGATACCGCGCTGCCCCGGGTGACGATGGCGGCGACCGACATGCCGCCGCCGATGTCGATCACGACTTCGGTGTTGACGGTTCCCGGTTGCAGCCGCGAAACGGTGCCCGCGAGCTGGTTGCGCGCCGAGAGGCGAGCGCTGCCGAGATCGGTGGCGACGACCACCGACGAGGCCTTGACCAGCGCGAAGGCGGCGGCGCCGACGACCAGCCCCAGGCTCGTCGCGCTCTCGTGGGTGACGACGGCGACGATGCGCTGGCCGCCGGGCAGGGCGATCTCGATCTCGTCGTTGACGGCGCCGGGCTTGACGGCGCTGACCGTCCCGGAAAGCTGGTTGCGGGCGCTGGTCTTCATGTCGCTCTCCCCTTCATGGCCCGGTGGCGGCCCGTCGTTGCGCAGGCCGGCGTCGAGGTAGACCACTTCGTCGGCAAAGGCCTCGATGTCGGCCTCGTCGTGGGTGATCAGCAGCATCGGCAAGGCGAGGCGCGCCTGCAGCTCGCGCAGCTCGTCGCGCATCTTCAGGCGCAGCGGCGCATCGAGCGCGGCGAACGGCTCGTCGAGCAGCAGCGCGCGCGGCTCGGCCGCCAGGGTGCGGGCCAGCGCGGTGCGCTGGCGCTGCCCGCCCGAGAGCTGGTCGGGATAGCGGTCGTCGAGGGAGGTCAGCTCCAGCGCCTCGAGCCAGCGGTCGACCGCCGCGGAGACGACGCGCCGGCGCGGGTTGAAGAGGCCCTTGTCGAGGCCGAAGGCGATGTTCTGCCGCACCGTGAGATGCGGGAACAGCGCGTACTCCTGGAACAGGTAGCCGAAGTGGCGGTCGCCGGCCGGGACGTCGACGCCGGCTTTCGAATCGAACAGCGCATCGCCGGCGAAGGCGATGCGACCGCTGTCGGGCCGCAGCAGCCCGGCGATCGCCTTCAGCGTCAGGCTCTTGCCGGCGCCGGAAGGACCGAACAGCACCAGCCGCGTCGCGTCGCTGGCGAAGGCGACGTCGAGCTCGAAGCGGTGGCCGCCGCTGGCGAGCGACTTGCGCAGCGAGACGTCCCAGCGGGCGGCCGTCATGAGCGCCCCGGAATGCGCGCCGGCGCCAGCCGACCGGCGAGCAGCAGCACGGCGACGCAGGTCACGGAGGTGAGCAGCACCAGGCCGTTGGCGAGGTCGTCCTGGCCCGCCTGCACCGCTTCATAGACGGCGATCGAGAGCGTCTGCGTCTTCCCGGGGATGCTGCCGGCGACCATCAGCGTCGCACCGAACTCGCCGAGCGCCCGGGCGAAGGCGAGCAGCACGCCGGCGAGGATGCCGCGCCAGGCCAGCGGCAGGGTGACGCGGAAGAACACCGCCGCCGCCGACAGGCCGAGCACCTTCGACGCCTGCTCGTACTGCACATCGACGCTCTCGAACGCGGCCCGCGCCGACTTGCAGACGAACGGAAAGGCGACGATCGCGGCGGCGATCACCGCGCCCTGCCAGGTGAAGATGAGGTTGATGCCGAAGCTGCGCTCGAGCCAGCCACCGAGCCAGCCGCGCCGGCCGATGACGACGAGCAGGTAGTAGCCGAGCACCGTCGGCGGCAGCACCATCGGCAGGAGCAGGAGCGAGTCGACGAGCTCGCGGCCGGGGAAGCGCCAGCGGGCGAGCGCGTAGCCGGCGGCGACGCCGAGCACCAGGTCGATCGCGGTCGCCCAGAGCGCGACCTTGAGCGAGAGGCCGAGCGCGATCCAGGCGGGCTCCATCACGGCTTGCCGAAGCCGTACTTCGCGAGCACCGCTTGCCCCGCCTGCGACGTCACGTAGGCCACGAACTTCTGCGCCAGCGCCGGCTGGGGGCTCGCCGCCAGCGTGGCGATCGGATAGACCACCGGCGTCCCGGTCGGCACGACGAAGGCGACCTTGACCTTGTCGCCCAGGATCGCCGCGTCGGTGCTGTAGACGAAGCCGGCGTCGACCTCGCCGCGGGCGACGTAGTCGAGCGCCTGGCGAACGGTCTGCGCGCCGATCATCTTCGCCTCGATCGGCGGCCACAACTGCGCCTTCTCCAGCACCGCCCGGGTGTAGCGGCCCACGGGAACGCTGGCGGGGATGCCGATGGCGACCCTCTTCACGGCCGGCGCCGCGAGGTCGACGAGCGCCTTCGGCAGCGCCGTCGCATCCTTCGGGACAACGACGACGAGCGCGTTGCTGACGAAGTTGACCCGCGCACCCGGCCTGACGAGCTGCTGTTGCTCGGCCTGCTGCATGGTCTCCTGGTCGGCGCTGGCGAACACGTCGACCGGCGCGCCCCTGGCGATCTGCTGCAGCAGCGCGCCCGACGCGCCGAAGTTGAGCCGCACACTGACGCCCGGATTCGCCGCCTCGAAGACCGCCCCGACTTCCTTGAAGGCGTTGGTCAGGCTGGCCGCCGCGGAGACGGTCAGGTCGGCGGCGAGCGCCGCGCCGCCGGCCGCCGACAGAGCGAGGGCGACGGACGCAACGCGGAGCAGGCGGCCAGCAAACATGGCCCGGCGCAGAGTTGCGAAATGCATGGCCGACTATAACGGTTGGCCCCGTCGGCAGCGCAGAATCGGGACCCATGATCCTTCTCACCGGCGCCACCGGCTACATCGGCTCGCACACCTGGCTCGCCCTGGATGCCGCGGCGATGCCCGTGGTCGGCATCGACGACTTCTCGAACAGCTCGCCCGAGGTGCTGCGCCGGCTCGCCGCCCTCGGCGCCGACGTTTCCCGCTTCGCCCAGGTCGACGTCACCGACCGCGCCGCGCTGGCCGAGGTGTTCGAGCGCTGGCCGATCGAGGCCGTGGTTCACTTCGCGGCCAAGAAGGCGGTGGGCGAAAGCGTCGCCCGGCCGCTTCTCTACTACGCCAACAACGTCGGCGGCACGATCGCCCTGGCCGAGACCATGCGGGCGCACGGCTGCAGGCGAATCGTCTTCAGCTCCACCGCCACCGTCTACGGCCAGCCACGCTCGCTGCCGGTGCGCGAGGACGCTGCGCTCGAGCCGAGCAGCCCGTACGCTTCGACCAAGCTGATGAGCGAGAACATCCTGCGCGACGTCGAGCGCTCCGACCCGGCCTGGCGGATCGCCCTGCTGCGCTACTTCAACCCGGTCGGCGCGCACCCCAGCGGCACCATCGGCGAAGACCCGCGCGGCACGCCGAACAACCTGATGCCCTTCGTCGCCCAGGTGGCGGTGGGCAAGCGGGCGCGGCTGCAGGTCTTCGGCAGCGACTACGAGACGGCCGACGGCAGCGGCGTGCGCGACTACCTGCATGTGCAGGACCTGGCCGAGGGCCACGTCGCCGCGTTGAAGCACCTGCTCGGCGGCGGCGACTCGCTCACCCTCAACCTGGGAACCGGCCAGGGCGTCAGCGTGCTCGAGCTGGTGCGGGCGTTCGAGCGCGCCAGCGGCCGCCCGGTCCCCTACGAGATCGCCCCGCGACGCCCGGGCGACGTCGCCGCCTACTATGCCGACCCGGCGCTGGCCGAACGCCTGCTCGGCTGGAAGGCCCGGCTCGGCCTGGACGCAATGTGCGCCGACAGCTGGCGCTGGCAGGCGGCCAATCCCGACGGCTACGCCGGAAGCTGAAGGCGACCGCCGGTCCTGCCGGCGGTGTTTCCCTCTTGTAAATCCGTTAAAACGTGTGCAACTCACGGCCTGGGAACGGGCTCAGATTTTGCTCGCCTAATATACTGAGGTCGTCACTTGCGCCAATCGTCCGAATCTCCTGCAGCAGGCCGGTATCCGAAGGGGTCTTTCATGGGTGTGAAACTCAAGGTCGCGGGCTGGCTCGCGCTCGGAGCGGTCGCCGGGGCGCTCACCACGCTCCAGCTCGAAGCGACGGCGCGCAATTCCGTCTCGCAGCTGCCGATCGAGGAGCTGCAGCAGCTGGCGGCGGTGTTCGGCATGGTCAAGAGCGACTACGTCGAGCCGGTCGACGAGAAGAAGCTGATCGGCGACGCCATCGGTGGCATGGTCGCCGGCCTCGACCCCCATTCCCAGTACTTCGACAAGAAGACCTTCAAGGAATTCCGCGAGCAGACCACCGGCCGCTTCGTCGGCATCGGCATCGAGATGGGCATGGAAGACGGCCTCGTGAAGGTAGTGAGCCCGATCGAAGGCTCGCCCGCATTTCGCGCCGGCCTGAAGAGCGGCGACCTCATCACCAAGATCGACGACCAGATGGTGCGCGGCCTCACCGTCGACCAGGCCGTCAAGCGCATGCGCGGCGAGCCGCAGACCCGGGTCGTCCTCACCGTGTTCCGCAAGACCGAGCAGCGCACCTTCCCGGTGACCATCATCCGCGAGGAGATCCGGCTGCAGAGCGTGCGCGCCAAGCTCGTCGAGCCGGGCTACGCCTGGCTGCGGGTCTCGCAGTTCCAGGACCGCACGGTCGACGACTTCGCCAAGAAGCTCGAGGAGCTCTACAAGCAGGAGCCCAACATGAAGGGCCTGGTGCTCGACCTGCGCAACGACCCGGGCGGCCTGCTCGAGGGCGCGGTCGCGATCTCGGCGGCGTTCCTGCCGGCCGATTCGGTGGTCGTCACCACCAACGGCCAGATCCCCGACTCCAAGCAGACCTTCAAGGCTTCGCCCGAGTACTACCTGCGGCGCGGCAACACCGACCCGCTGAAGCGCCTGCCCGAAGGGCTGAAGAAGGTGCCGATGGTGGTGCTGGTCAACGAAGGCTCCGCCTCGGCGAGCGAGATCGTCGCCGGCGCCCTGCAGGACTACAAGCGCGCCACCGTCATGGGCGCGCAGACCTTCGGCAAGGGCTCGGTGCAGACGGTGCGCCAGCTTTCTGCCGACACCGCGCTGAAGATCACCACCGCGCGCTACTACACGCCGAGCGGCGCCTCGATCCAGGCCAAGGGCATCGTTCCCGACGTCATGCTCGACGAAACCGCGGAGGGCAACCTGTTCGCCGCCCTGCGCACCCGCGAGGCCGACCTCGACAAGCACCTGATGAGCGGCCAGGGCGCCGAGCAGAAGGACGAGGCGCGCGAGAAGGCGCGGGAAGAGGCGCGCAAGAAGCTCGAGGCCGACCTCGCCGCCCGCAACGGCGCGCCCAAGCCGCCGCTCGAGTTCGGCAGCGTCGAGGACTTCCAGCTCGCCCAGGCCATCAACAAGCTCAAGGGCAAGACCGTGCTGGTCAGCAAGACCGCGGTCGAGCGCAAGGCCGAAGCGACGACCAACTGAGCGAGGCCGGCATTTCCTGCCCCGAACGCCCGTGCGCTGCACGGGCGTTCGCGTTTCTGCGGCGCCCATGACCGACGACGACCTGCTGCGCTACTCGCGCCACCTCCTGCTCGACGACATCGGCATCGAAGGCCAGGCCCGCCTTGCCGCGGCGCACGCCCTGGTGATCGGCGCCGGCGGACTCGGCTCGCCGGTGGCCCTCTTCCTCGGCTCGGCCGGCGTCGGCCGGCTCACGATCGTCGACGGCGACCGTGTCGACCTCACCAACCTGCAGCGGCAGATCGCCCACGACCTCTCGACGCTCGGCGAGCCGAAGGCGATGTCGGCGGCGCTGC
This sequence comes from Burkholderiales bacterium, assembly GCA_021414305.1. Classification (GTDB taxonomy): domain Bacteria; phylum Pseudomonadota; class Gammaproteobacteria; order Burkholderiales; family Burkholderiaceae_C; genus Schlegelella_A. The sequence goes on from JAIOOS010000010.1 coordinate 82,723, forward strand.
GGGTCGCCGGCATCAACCCGCGGATCGAGGTGACGGCTCTGAACGAGCGCGTCGCGGGCCAGCGGCTCGACGAGCTGGTGGCCGGGGCCGACGTCGTGGTCGACTGCAGCGACAACTTCGCCACCCGCCAGGCCGTCAACGCCGCCTGCGTGCGCCACGGCCGGCCGCTGGTGGCCGGAGCGGCGATCGTCTTCGACGGCCAGGTCTCGGTCTACGACACGCGCCAGCCCACCTCGCCCTGCTACGCCTGCGCCTTCCCGCCCGACCCGGCGTTCGAGGACGTCGCCTGCTCGACGATGGGCGTGTTCGCGCCGCTGGTGGGCATCATCGGCAGCATGCAGGCGGCCGAGGCGCTGAAGCTTCTCGTCGGCATCGGCCGATCGCTCGCCGGCCGGCTGCAGATGCTCGACGCCCGGGCGATGGAATGGACCGAGATGCGGGTCGAGCGCGACCCGGCCTGCCCGGTCTGCGCCAGCCGGCCCGCGGCCGGGTTTTCCGGTCCGGCCTGTTAGGCTTGCCGCGATGGAAAACACCGGCGCCCTCCCCGCGCGAAACTTTCCGACGGCCCAGGAAGACGCCGAGAAGGAAGTCGAGAACCCGATCGCCCGCTACGAGGGCCCGGAGAGCTCGTACCGCCTCGCCTTCACCGACACCGCCTTCCTGCTGCGCGAGGAGCTGCGTCCGGTGCGGATGCAGCTCGAGCTGCTCAAGCCCGAGCTGGTGCAGGACGAGCAGGGCGTCGAGGCGACCATCGTTCTCTTCGGCAGCGCCCGCATCGTCGCGCCCGAGGTCGCGCAGAAGGAGCTGGAAGCGGCGCAGGCGAGCGGCGACGCGCAGGCGCTGCGCCGCGCCGAGACCCGCGCCGCGATGTCGCGCTACTACGAGGAGGCGCGCCGCTTCTCGGCGATCGTCACCCGCCGCTCGGCGACGCTCGACCGGCCGATCTACGTCGTCACCGGCGGCGGGCCCGGCATCATGGAGGCGGGCAACCGCGGCGCGTTCGAGGTCGGCGGCAAGAGCATCGGCCTGAACATCGTGCTCTCGCACGAGCAGGTGCCCAACCGCTACATCACGCCGGAGCTGTGCTTCCAGTTCCACTATTTCGCGCTGCGCAAGATGCACTTCCTTATGCGCGCGATCGCATTGGTGTGCTTTCCCGGCGGCTTCGGCACGCTCGACGAGATGTTCGAGGTGCTGACCCTGGTGCAGACGGGCAAGTCGCGGATGCGGCCGATCCTGCTGTTCGGGCGCGAGTTCTGGACCCGCCTGATCAACTTCGAGCTGCTGGTCGAGACCGGCATGATCTCGGCGGAGGACGTGCACCTGTTCCACTTCGTCGAGACGGCGGAGGAGGCCTGGGCGCTTCTTTCTCAGGAGTACGGGTTCGATCTTCCGGACACGACGACGGGCGAGTTCGCGGTCGATGTCTAGCGAGCCGACGAGATGAACACCAAGGTCAGCCTGATCGGCGCGCCGACCGACATCGGCGCCGGCACGCGCGGCTCGAGCATGGGTCCGGAGGCGCTGCGCGTCGCCAACATCGGCCAGGTGCTCGAGAGCCACGGCCTCGAGGTGCTCGATCGCGGCAACCTCTCCGGCCCGCCCAATCCGTGGAAGCCGCCGGAAGACGGCTACCGCCATCTCGAGGCGGTGGCCGAGTGGAATCGCAACGTGCACGAGGCGATCTACGCCGAGCTCCAGGGCGGTCGGATGCCGGTGCTGCTGGGCGGCGACCACTGCCTGGGCATCGGCTCGATCAGCGCCGTCGCCCGCTACTGCCGCGAGACGAACAAGAAGCTGCGTGTGCTCTGGCTCGACGCCCACGCCGACTTCAACACCAACCTGCTGACGCCTAGCGGCAACATCCACGGCATGCCCGTCGCCTGTCTCTGCGGCTTCGGCCCTCAGGAGCTGATCGAGATCGGCGGCAAGATCCCGGCGATCAGTCCGAAGCAGGTGCGCCAGATCGGCATTCGCAGCGTCGACGCCGGCGAGAAGAGGTTCGTGCACGAGCACGGCCTCGAGGTGTTCGACATGCGCTACATCGACGAGATGGGCATGCGCCACACGATGGAGCTGGCGCTGGCGACGATCGACGCCAACACCCACCTGCACGTCAGCTTCGACGTCGACTTCCTCGACGCCGACATCGCCCCCGGCGTCGGCACCACCGTCAAGGGCGGCCCCACCTACCGCGAGGCGCAGCTCTGCATGGAGATGATCGCCGACACCGGCGCGATGGCCTCGCTCGACGTGATGGAGCTGAACCCCGCGCTCGACGTGCGCAACCGCACCGCCGAGATCGCCGTCGACCTGATCGAAAGCCTGTTCGGCAAGAGCACCCTGATGCGGCGCTGAGGCGGGCGCCTCAGGGCTTGACCGCGTCGCAGTCGGTCACCTTGATCGGCTCCATCCGGTCGACCAGCGACTTCTCCGGCTTCGGCAAGCGGCCCGAGAGGCGGATCGATTTCTGCAGCTCGAACAGGCCCGGCCGCTTCGCTTCGGGCGTGAGCGCCATGTCGATCGTGCCGTCGCGCAGGTCGATGACGCCGCTGCCGGTGATGCGCGTGTTGGCGCTGGCGAGGACGAGGTTGCGAACGCTGGCACGACCCGCGTTCAGCTCGGCCACCGCGGCGGCGCACGGCAGGGCCAGGGCCTCGCTGCCGCTGAAGAAAGTGCGCATCAGCTTGCCGCCCTCGAGACCCATCTGCGCGTCGAGCAGGCTCGGGATCGTTCCGTCGATCAGCATCGCCGAGACCGTGCCCGATACGCTCGCCCGCAGCGCTTCGGCGTTGTCGCCGCTCGCCTTCAGGGCGGCGCGGCCGCGCAGCGCGCCGGTGACGCGGCGGCTCGCGTCGCTCGCCGGAAACAGGGCCTCGACGCGAACGCCGCGGGTCTCGATCTGCGCTTCGCTGCGGGCCGGGTGCTGGCGCAGGTCGAGGCCGAGCCGGCCGGTCGAGTGCCCGCCGCCCCAGCCGACGTCGAGATCCGAGACCGCGAGCACGCCCTCGGCCAGCAGCGCCTTCAGGCTCAGGCTCTGCAGCATCGGCGCGGCGGCGACGCGAAAGCGCTTCGCCGCGAAGACGATGTCGGCATCGAGCTCGCGCGCGCCGGCGAACGCGTCGCGCGCCGCGACCGGCGAGGCCGCCGCGGCAGCCGCGCGGGCGGCCTTCGGCACGGTCGCCGGCGTGGCCGGGCTTCGGCCCGCCAGCCAGAGCAGGTCGGCCAGGTCGGTGAGCTCGCTGTTCAGCCGCGCGCTCACCGCGCGCCGCTCGCCGCGCCGCGACCAGGAGAGCTCGCCGGCGAGATCGGTGGCGCCGACCCGGACTCGCGCGCCGCCGAGGGCATAGGTCGCGTCGTCCGTGCGCAGCCGGCCTTCGATGCGGAAGTCGCGCGGCTCGGCGTAGCGGGCGCCGACAAAAGGGCGAAACCCGGCGAGCGAGCTGCCGCTCAGCGTGGTCGCGGCGTCGATGCGCACGCCGCGAAAAAGGTCGGCCGCCCGACCCTCGGCCTCGAGGCGCACGCCGGCGACCTCGAGCCGGGCGCGGGCCGGAAACCAGCGGCCGCTCTCGAAGAAGGTCAGCTCCGGACCGGTGGTGGCGCTGCCCTTGAAGGCGACGCCGCGCCAGCCGCCGTCGACGTCGATGCGGTTGACGAGCGGGTCACCCTCAGCGCTGGCCTCGGCCGGGGCGAGATCGGTGGCGCGGGTGCGCAGCACCAGCTCGGCAGCCTCGTGGCGGAAGCCGATGGCCACGCGATGCGGCTCGATCGCCTGGAACCAGAAGTGCCCGGGACCGCGATCCTCGGGATCGCGCAGCCGCCAGTTGCGCCGACCATCGGCCTCGCGCGCCAGGTCGACCTCGCCGTCGCGCAGAACCATCCGGGTGACGAGCCAGCGATCCTCGTGGCGACGCCATGCGAATTCGAACACCACCTCGGCGAGCACGGCGAACGGCCGGCTCGTGTCGGCCCACGGCGCATTGGCGATGCGCACGCCGCTCATCACGACCCGCGGTGCGAGAGCGGGGCTGAGGCCGAGGCGGACCGAATCGAAATGCACGTCGCGGCCGGAAGTTCCGCTGAGGTACGAGCCGAGCGCGGGCGCCAGCCACCAGGGATGCGACACGAGCGCCGCGACAACGGCGAAGGCCACGCCGAGGGCGAACCTCGACGCGAGGCGCAGGCCCCGGCGGGGGACCTCGGGCCTGCCGATTGCTCCGGTGACGACCGACATCGAGGACTCCCTCATGAACAAGCCCTCAGGGCAAAAGCCGGGCCCGACCGGCAACGACTGGGAAGACGACGACGGACCCTGGCGCCACCCGCCGGTCGCGCCGCGCGACGCCGGCATCGCCGATTCGCTCGGCAAGGCGGTGTCCGACGTCGTCACCGGCCCGCTCGAAGGCGATCCTGCGAAGGCGAAACCGCCCGCGCCCAAGCCGCCCAAGCCGCCCGCCAAGCCCTGACGAACCCCAGCCGGCCGCCGAGCCGGCACCCCGCGCGGCCGGCTCGGCCAGAATCGCCGTCATGGCCTTGCAACACGGCACCTCCGAGCCCGAGCCGACACGGGAGCAGATCGACGCGCTCCCCGGCACCACCCTGCTCGAGTTCGGCACCTCGTGGTGCGGCCACTGCCGCGCCGCGCAGCCGCACATCGCCAACGCCTTCTCCGGCCATCCGCAGGTGCGCCACATCCGCATCGAAGACGGCAGCGGCCGGCGGCTCGGTCGCTCGTTCGGCGTCAAGCTCTGGCCCACGCTGGTGTTCCTGCGCGACGGCAAGGAGCTCGCTCGTGTCGTGCGGCCGAGAACCGACGACGCTGTTGAAACCGGATTCGTGGCGATCGATCCGCGCACACCCTCATGAAAATCGCCACCTTCAACGTCAACGGCATCACCAGCCGCCTGCCCCGCCTGCTCGAGTGGCTCGAGGAGGCGAAGCCCGACATCGCCTGCCTGCAGGAGCTGAAGACCTCCGACGAGACCTTCCCGCGGCTCGAGATCGAGGCGGCGGGCTACAGCGCGATCTGGCACGGCCAGAAGGGCTTCAACGGGGTGGCGGTGCTGGCGCGCGACGGCGGTGGCCTCGCCGAGCGCCGGCGCGGGCTGCCCGGCGACCCGGACGACACGCACAGCCGCTACCTCGAGGCTTCGGCGCACGGCGTGATCGTCGCCGCGATCTATCTGCCGAACGGCAACCCCCAGCCGGGGCCGAAGTTCGCCTACAAGCTCGCCTGGTTCGCGCGCCTGATCGAGCATGCGGCGAGCCTCGTCGCCAGCAGCGAGCCGGTGCTCCTGATCGGCGACTACAACGTCGTCGCCACCGACGGCAAGGGCGACATCTACAACGCCGCCTCGTGGAAGAAGGACGCGCTGCTGCAGCCGGAAAGCCGCGAGGCGTACCGGCGCCTGCTCGCCCAGGGCTGGACCGACGCGATCCATGCGCTGCACGAAGGCAAGCCGATCTACACCTTCTGGGACTATTTCCGCGACCGCTTCTCGCGCGACGCGGGCCTGCGCATCGACCACCTGCTGCTCAATGCGCCGGCCCGCGCCCGGCTGCGCGAAGCCGGCGTCGACCGGGCGGTGCGCGGCCGCGAAAAGCCCAGCGACCACGCGCCGACCTGGGTCGTGCTCGACTGATTGCGCAATCGCGAGAGGAAGGCCGGCGCGGTGCTGCGCCGTCCGGCACGTCGGCTGACCTTACTGCGGGCCGTGCTTGTACGGATCCTTCTGCGGCGTCGCCTTGTGGTCGAACTTGGCGTCCTGACGGGCGCCGAAGTCGCGCATCTTGTCGGCGGTGCGGTGGCCGAAATTGCGCGTCGCCTGGGCGGCATGGTGCGTCGTCTCGCGCACCGACGCCTTCGCCGAGGACGACTCCTCAGCGGCACGGTAGTCGCCCGACCGGTAAGAGGCGGGGCTGACGCCGTGCTTGGCGAGGACTTCCTCGCGGTTCTGCTCCCGGCGCGCCTGATCGGCGCTGTCGAACGGGGCAGCGAAGGTGGTGCCGGCGGCGGCAAGTGCGGCGGCGACGAGGCCGAGTCGGGTAGTGGATTTCATCGGGTACTCCAGGAGGAAGCTGAACGATGAAGCCAGTTTCGTTCGCCTCGCCGCGGCGGCCAACGGAACGATCGCCCGCGCACGCCACCGAGTGCCGGCCGTCACGCCGTCGGACCGGGCCTACCCGCCCTCAGGCCTGCCAGACCCCGTGGCCGGCCTCGCGCAGGCCGATCGCGAGCTCCACCTCCATCTCGCGCGCCGCTTCGTAGGGCATCGGGTTGTACACGGCATAGAGCGCGGGCACGAGCCTGAGGCCGAAGTCGTGCACGTAGCGATTGGCCTGGATGCCGGCCTTGTGCCGGTCGAAGCGCAGGTCGGGATCGAGGCCGGTCATGCCGACGTAGAGGAAGGGCTTGCCGACGTCGCAGCCGGGGTTGGCCTCGCGAAAGCGGCGCTGGTTCCAGACCCTGTCGTCGAGCTCGACGACATAGACGTGGTACCGCGAGGCCGGGCGGCGCGCTTTCATCGTGATGAAGCCGTGACTGGCGGCGGATCGTAGCGTGAAGGTCGCGGCGCACAGTCGGCGGCGAGCGGCGATGATCGCGGCTCTCGTCACCGCGGCCACCGCGATCGCCGCGACCGACCCCGAGGAGACACTCGCATGAGCACTGCGTACGACGCGATCGTCATCGGCAGCGGCCAGTCCGGCCCCTTCCTCGCCATCCGCCTGGCCGAGGCGGGCATGAAGACCGTGCTGGTCGAGCGCGAGCACCTCGGCGGCACCTGCGTCAACGACGGCTGCATCCCGACCAAGGCGCTGGTGGCGAGCGCGCGCACCGCCTGGCTGGCGCGGCGCGCCGCCGACTACGGCGTCGTCGTCGGCGGCCCGGTCAGCGTCGACATGAAGGCGGTGAAGGCGCGCAAGGACGCCATCGTCGCGCAGTCGATCGAGGGCCTCGGCAAGTGGATCGCGCGAACGAAGAACCTCGAGCTGGTCTGGGGCCACGCGCGCTTCACGGCGCCGCAGGCGATCGAGGTGAACGGCCGCATGCTTCATGCGCCGAAGATATTCATCAATGTCGGCGGCCGGGCGGTCCTGCCCGGCTGGAAAGGCATCGGCGACGTGCCGGTGCTGACCAACACCTCGATGATGGCCGTGGACACCCTGCCCGAGCACCTGCTCGTCGTCGGCGGCAGCTACATCGGCCTCGAGTTCGCGCAGATGTACCGGCGCTTCGGCTCGCAGGTGACCGTGCTCGAGTACGGCGACCGCCTGATCGGCCGCGAGGACCCGGAGGTCTCGGCCGAAGTGCAGCAGATCCTCGAGCGCGAAGGCGTGCGCTTCCGCTTCTCGGTGAAGGACGCCGAGGTGGCCCCGGGCCCGGGAGGGCGCGGCGTGCGGGTCGTGATCGACCCGCACGCCGCGGCCGAAGCGATCGAGGGCAGAGACCTGCTCGCTGCCGTCGGCCGGCGGCCGAACACCGACGACCTCGGGCTCGACAAGGCGGGCATCGCCACCGACGCGCGCGGCTACATCACGGTCGACGACAGCCTGCAGACCAGCGTTGCCGGCGTCTGGGCGCTCGGCGACGTGAACGGCCGCGGCGCCTTCACCCACACCTCGTACAACGACTTCCAGATCGTCGCCGGCAACCTGCTCGACGGCGAGCGGCGGCGCGTCAGCGAGCGGCTGAGCGCCTATGCCCTGTTCATCGACCCGCCGCTCGGCCGGGTCGGCATGAGCGAAGCCGAGGTGCGGGCGCGCGGCAAGCCGGCGCTGGTCGGCGTCATGCCGATGACCCGGGTCGGCCGGGCCCGCGAACGCGGCGAGACCCAGGGCTTCATGAAGGTGCTGGTCGACGCCGGGACCGAGCGCATCCTCGGCGCCTCGCTGCTCGGCATCGAAGGCGACGAGGTCGTGCACCTCCTGCTCGACGCGATGGCCGGCGACCTCTCGTACCGGGTGATCCGGCGCGCCATGCACATCCATCCGACCGTGAGCGAGCTGATCCCCACGCTGCTCGAGAACCTGACGCCGCTCGCCTAGCGCTGCGTCTGTTCTTCGGCGTCGTCGCCGAACCCGGAGTCGGCGGGGGGATCCGGCACTGCGAGCGGCTCGATGAGGAGCATGGCTTCGCCTGCGCGATCGAGCGTGACGCGGATGTTCAGCCCGAAGCCGTACGCCTCGGCGACGCGGAGGGCCCGGAGGAGGGATTGCTTGGTCGATGCATCGGACATGGCATGGCGCTCGATCGGTCCGTTTCGGCCGGAACCGCGCCGGCCTACTCTGCGGAAGCGCCCTTAGGCGATCCTTAGTCGGCGGCGGCGACGAGCTGACCGCTGCGCCCGGGCACCGCCTCCCAGCCCAGGGACTTTCGGACGAGCAGCCCGGGCTCGATCGCGCGGTAGGCGTCGGCCAGCGGGCCGAGGCGATGACCCTGTGCCTTCCAGCCGCGGATCAGCGCCTCGAACGCCGGCGCCAGGGCGCCGCCTTCGAGCTCCGCGTGCAAGGTGTAGACATGGCCTCGGTCTGCGGCGGTGAGCGCCAGGAGGTGCCGCGCGACGTTGCCTGGGTCGATGCCTTCGCGGCCGATCAGCTCGTCCAGCGTCGGCAGGGTGGTCGGCAACTGCACGTGCACGAGGGGGCCGCCTTCGACGACGGGAACGAACGGGCCGGGCCCGCGAGCATCGGAGGCGTACGCGAGTCCCCAGCGGTCGATCTGGCGGAACGCCTCGGCATTCATCTGCCACCCGGCCGCGCCGTGGGTGCTCGGCGCAGAGCCGAACACGTCCACGAAGCGGTCGAAGGCGAGCCGCATCTGCCGCACGGTCCATGCGGGGTCCCGGCGACGAACGTTGTCCTGCCAGAGCACGTGGTCCCAGGCATGCAGGCCGCACTCGTGACCCGCCGCCTGCGCGCTGCGCATCGGCTCGGCAGCCAGCCTGCCGATGTCGGGGCCGGGCAGGAGCACGCCGTAGAGCAAGGTGCGCCAGCCGTAGTGCGACAGCACCGAGGTGCGCGAAACCTTGGCCATGAACCTCGGCCGAAACGCGCGCCGCAGCGCCCACCCCGTGTGGTCGCGACCCATGCTGAACAAGAAGGTGGCGCGAACCCCTTCGCGCCCGAGCAGGCGAAGCAGGCGCGGCACCCCTTCCCGCGTGCCGCGCAGCGTGTCGACGTCGACCTTGAGGGCGATCAGCGCCACCGTCAGGCGGCCAGCTCGAGCAGGGCACGGGCCTCGATCACCGACCCGCGGTAGGAGTCGAATATCCGGCGCAGCGCCGCGCTCATGCCGACCTTCGGCCGCCAGCGCAGCTCGGCCATGGTCGAGGCGATGCGTGGCCGCCGGTTCTGCACGTCCTGGTAGCCGGCCCCGTAGAAGTCGGCCGCCGGCGTCTCGACGATGCGACAGCGCCGCGCCGACGCGGCGTACTCCGGGAAGTCCGCGGCCATCGCCAGCATCATCTCGGCAAGCTCGCGCACCGAATGATGGTTCGCGGGGTTGCCGATGTTGTAGATGCGTCCCGAGGCGATGCCCTCCGGGTTGGCGATGATGGTCTGCAGGGCGTCGATGCCGTCCGAGACGTCGGCGAAGGAGCGCTTCTGCCGTCCGCCGTCGACGAGATGGATCGGCTCGCCGCGCACGATCTGACCGAGGAACTGCGTCACGACGCGCGACGACCCTTCCTTGGTGTCGAACAGGGAGTCGAGCCCCGAGCCGATCCAGTTGAACGGCCGGAAGAGCGTGTAGTTGAGGCCCTGCTCCTGGCCGTAGGCGCTGATCACCCGGTCCATGAGCTGCTTGGAGCAGGCGTAGATCCAGCGCGGCTTGTTGATCGGCCCGTAGACGAGGTTGGAGGTCTCGGTATCGAACTCCTCGTCGGCGCACATGCCGTACACCTCCGATGTCGACGGGAAGACGAGGTGCTTCCTGTACTTGGCGGCGGCCCGCACGATCGGCAGGTTGGCCTCGAAGTCCAGCTCGAACACGCGCAGGGGCTCGCGCACGTAGGTCGCCGGCGTGGCGATCGCGACCAGGGGAATGATCGTGTCGCACTTGCGGATGTGGTACTCGATCCACTCGCGGTTGATCGTGATGTCGCCTTCGAAGAAGTGCATCCTCGGGTGGTCGATCACCGCGCCCAGCCGATCGGCGGACATGTCCATCCCGTAGACCTCCCAGTCGGTCGTCTCCAGCAGGCGGCGCGACAGGTGGTGGCCAATGAAGCCGTTGACGCCGAGGATGAGGACACGTTTCATGGTCAGGTCGGGCAAGTGGTTGCGCTGAGGAGGGCGGCGAGCGAGTCGGCGTGAACCGGACCGGACTTCGCCGTCAGCTCGTGAACGAGCAGTTGCCCGCCATCGCCGCAGACGCCGAAGATGAGCCCGCGGCACACGTGCAGCCCGGGGGAAAACGGGTCGAGCGCCTGTCGCTGCCGGGGCAGCGCCGGTCGGGCCTTGGCGATCACGAGCCGCACGCCGGCGACCTCCGTGAAGGCGCCGGGATAGGGTGGCGCCACCGCGCGGATCAGGTTGTAGACCTCGGCCGTCGGGCGCGACCAGTCGATGCGGCCGTCCTCGGGCTTGCGCGCGCCGAAGCAGCGCCCGCGGGCGATGTCGTTCGGCCGGCGCGGCGCGGTTCCCGCCAGGATCGCCTGCAGCGACCGCCAGAGCACGATCTCCGCCGCGACGCTGACCTTGTCGAACACCTGCCGTGCGCTGTCGTCCGGAAGAATGGGCACGGCCTGCTGGTCGACGATCTCGCCGGCATCGGGCCTCGCGACCATGAAGTGCAGCGTCGCGCCGGTCTCGGCCGCGCCGTGCAGGACGGCCCAGTTGGTGGGCGCGCGACCGCGGTAGTCGGGCAGCAGCGAGCCGTGCAGGTTGAACGCGCCGAGCGGCGCCAGGTCCAGCACCGCCTGCGGCAGCACCTGCCGGTAGTAGAAGGAGAAGAGGAGATCGGGGGCAGCCGCGGCCACGCGGGTACGCAGCTCGGACTCGCCGATGTCGTCGGCGAAGAGGAGGTCGAGCCCGAGCTCGGCCGCGGTGTCTGCGACGCGCTCGAACCACAGGGTTTCGCCGGCCCGGTCCCGATGCGTCACGACGAGGCCGACCTCCACCCCTCTCGCCCGCAGCACGCGCAGGCACCGGTCGCCGACGTTGGAGTAGGCGAACACGACGGCCTTCATGCCGCCTCGAGCTGGGCCGGGTTGGAGCGTTCGAGAACCGCCTTGACCCGGTAGCGCGGCCGCCCGCGAACCTCCTGCTGGATCCGGCCGATGTACTCGCCCATCAGGCCGACGCCGAAGAGAACGATGCCGGTGAAGAAGAACTGCAGGGCGAACAGGGTGAAGACGCCCTGCACTTCCGCCCCGAACAGGAAGCGCCGCGCGAGCAGAAGGAGAAAGAGCGCCGCCGAGCAGAGCGAGAGCAGGATGCCGGCGAGCGAGAACCATTGCAGCGGAACGATCGAAAAGCCGGTGACGAGATCGAAGTTGAGGCGGATCAACCGGTACAGTGAGTACTTCGATTCGCCCGCGAAACGCGGCTCGTGCTCGACCTCGATCTCGGTCGGCGTCGCGGCGAAGGTGTAGGCGAGCGCCGGAATGAAGGTGTTGACCTCGCGGCACTGGTTGATCGTGTCGATCAGCTCGCGGCTGTACGCCCGCAGCATGCAGCCCTGGTCGGCCATGCGGATCCGCGTGATCCGCTCGCGCAGGCCGTTCATCAGCCGCGACGCCGTGCGCCGGAACACCGAATCGCTGCGTTGCCGGCGGACCGTGCCCACGTAGTCGTGGCCGGCCTCCACTTCGGCGAGCAGCCGGGGAATCTCCTCGGGCGGGTTCTGCAGGTCGGCGTCGAGGGTGATCGCCACCTGCCCCCTCACGTGCTCGAAGCCGGCAAGGATCGCCATGTGCTGGCCGAAGTTGCCGTTGAAGACCACGACCCGGGTGACGTCGGCACGCCGGCGGAACTGCGCGGCGAGCAGGGCTCCCGAGCCGTCGCTGCTGCCGTCGTTGACGAAGATCACCTCGTAGGCGCTGCCGAGCGCATCGAGCACCGGATACAGCCGCTCGAACAGCTCGGCCAGGACCTCCACCTCGTTGAAGACGGGAATGACGATCGAGACGTGAGGCTGCTTCATCGGGCGTACGGACGACACGCGTCGGCGAGAGCGGTGCAGGCCCGCTCCACGTCGTCGGCACTCATCGAGGGAAAGAGGGGCAGGGTCAGCAGCGATCGACCCGCGCGCTCGGCATGGGGAAGCATGCCTTCGCGCCAGCCGAGCGACCGGTAGTGCGAGAACAGGTGCAGCGCCGGGTAGTGGACGCCGGTGCCGACGCCGGCGTCGCGCATCGACTGCATGACCGCGGCCCGCTGGCCGCCCGGCCCCTTCGCCGGAAGGATCACCTGGAACATGTGCCAGTTGCCGATCGCGCCCTGCGCCCTGGCCGCCGGCGGCAGGTCGATACCCATGTCCTGCAGCTTCAGCGCTCCGGCGATCTCGAAATACAGCGCCACCAGCTCGGCTCGCCGGCGCGTGATCTCGCCCAGGCGCGCGAGCTGCCCCAGGCCGATGGCGGCGTTGATGTCGGTCAGGTTGGCCTTGCCGCCGGGCACGAGCACGTCCATGCCGTCGAGCCCGCTGCGGACCACGCCCTGCAGCCGCAGCCGCTCCGCCCGCACCGCCTCGTCATCGGAGCCGAGCACCAGGCACCCGCCCTCCGCGCAGGTGATGTTCTTGTTGGCCTGGAAGCTGAAGCTGACCATGTCGCCGAAGGAGCCGATCGGGCGCTCGTTCCAGCGCGAGCCGATGGCCTGGGCGGCATCCTCAATGACGCGCAGGCCATGCCGACCGGCGATCGCGTACAGACGATCCATGTCGACCGGCAGGCCGGCGAGATAGACCGGCATGACGGCCCGTGTGCGCGGCGTGATCGCGTCCTCGACGGCTTGCAGGTCGAGGTTGCGCGTCGCCGGATCGATGTCGACGAACACCGGCGAGGCGCCGACGGCGAGGATCACGTTGGCGGTGGCCACCCAGGTGATCGGCGTGGTGATGACCTCGTCCCCCGGGCCGATGCCGGCCACGCGGAGGGCGATCTCCATCGTCGCCGTGCCGTTGGCGAAGGCGCGCACCGGCCGACCCGAGAACAGGCTCGACAGCGCGGCTTCGAACTCGAGGACCTTGGGCCCCGACGTGATCCATCCGGAAGCGAGCACCGCACGAACGCTCTCGATCGTGGCTTCGTCGAGCACCGGCCGGGCGAACGGCAGGAACGGCCGATCCGCCACCACGCTCATCTCCGGCTCATCACGAAGACGCCTGCGAGGATGAGCGCGATTCCGGCAACGCGCGACGGGCCGAGCAGCTCTCCGAACAGGTACCAGGCGGCAACGGCGTTGACGACGTAGCCGAGCGAAAGCATCGGGTAGGCGAGCGACACGTCGGCGCGCGACAGGGCGACGATCCAGACACCGACGCTGAGCACGTAGCAGCCGAGGCCGGCGACGATCGGCCACTGCATGAGAACGCGGCCGGCCGTCGAAAGCAGGCTCGAGACGTCGAGCTGGAGCGGACCCAGCGGCGTGACGCCGGCCTTCAGGAAAAGCTGGGCGATCGCGTTCAGCAACACCCCGGCAGCGATGATGAGAAAGGTCGGCAGGGTCACGGCTGCGCCTGCGCGAAGTTGCTGACGACAACGCGGCGCGAGTCGGCGGCGAGCGCGAACATGACGACCTTGCGTTCGCGCAGCACGGCCAGGGTCTCGTGGGACATGACGGCCAGCGCCCTGGGGCCGTCACGCCAGACGGCGATGAACCCTTCGAGCGTGGGGATCCATTTCTGCGGGTCGCGCCTGACCCCGAAATCGAGCTCGTCCGGCTCTTCGACCATGATCGTCGTGTGCCGCAGGTAGAAGGGCAGCGTGTGGTCGAGCAGGCGAACCGAATAGATCGGCATGTCCTTCTCCAGCACCCGCTGGATCGGTGCGACCAGCGCGACGCCCGACCGCTCGCGGCCGAAGGTTTCGTGGGCCACGAGTGCGGCGCCGAAGAGAAAGAACATCGACAGGGCGTAGACCGCGATGCTTCGCTCGAGGTGGCGGCGGCCCAGCAGGAACGCGGCCGCGATCCCGAAGGCTGCCAGGGCCAGCAGCCAGGCCAGCACTTCCGCGTAGGCGCGAAACTGCTCATGCAGGGGCGTGTCGCCGCCCTGCCTGGCCAGAAGCGGCAAGGCGAGGTAGGCGGCGACAACGAGAGCGGCGGCCACGAGCACCTGCCGCCGCCATTGCGCCGCGTCCAGCCGGTCGAGCGCGACCGCGGCGAGGATCGCGAGCGCCGGGAAGACCGGAACGATGTAGCCGGGGAGCTTCGATCCCGAGACGCTGAAGAAGACGAAGATGACCGCAGCCCAGACGCCGAGCAGGAGCGCCGGCTTGAAGCCGCTCTCGGCCCGGTCCTCCCGCACGACGCGTGCCATGCCCCACGAGAGCCCGAGCCAGGGCAGCATCCCGACCAGGAGCTGGGGGACGAAGTACCACCACGGCGCCCCGCGGTGATGCACCCCCGACAGGTAGCGGGCGAAGTGCTCGTGGATGAAGAAGAACGAGACGAACTCGGGATTGCGCTTCGAGATCAGGTAGAACCAGGGCTCGACGATGAGCAGGAAGATCAGCAGGCCGGTGCCGGCGTGGAGGCGGCGCCAGCGCTGCCAGTCGCGGCCGATCAGCGTGTAGACGAACAGCACCAGGCCCGGCAGGACGATGCCGATCAGGCCCTTGGTCAGCATCGCCACCGCCATGGCCGCCCAGGCGAACCACATCCAGTTCCGTTGCTGCATCGCGCTGGCCTGCGGATGCTGCGCGATCAGGAAGCCGGCGAGAACGCCCGCCAGGGCGGCCGAGACGCCCATGTCCAGCGAATTGAAGTGAGAAGCGATGTTCCAGGTCGGCGCGGCGAGGAGGATCAGGCCGGTGAAGACCGCGACGCGGCGCCCGAACCAGCGGTCGGCGGCAAGCATCGAGATGCCGAGGCCGAAGGCGCCGCCGAGGGCGACCCAGAGCCGGGCCTGCCACTCGCCGATGCCGAACGCCCAATACGCGATGGCCGTCATCCACATCTGGAACGGCGGCTTCTCGAAGTACTTCACGTCGTTGTAGCGGATCGTGACCCAGTCGCCGCTCGCCCACATCTCGCGCGCGATCTCGGCGTAGCGCCCTTCGTCCGAAGGCAGCAGGTGGCGCATCCCCAAGGGCAGGAACCACGCCAGGGCGATGGCGGCGACGAGGGCGACGACCGCGGCATTCAGGGCCAGAGGAGGCATCGTGAACGGTCGCCTCGCCCGGCGCCGCGAGGTCAACGCGTGGTCGTCCGGCATGCGAGCGAGGATCGATTCGCGGGCTTAGCTCATAGTTAGGGCATCGAATACCCCGGCCCGGACGCGGACGCGCAGCCTTCCTCAGGCAGCGCTAAGTCTTCCGAAAGATCCTCCGCTCAAAGGCAAAGCGAGTGCGAATCCTGCTGGTCGAAGACGACCGAATGATCGGCGAGGCGATCGAGAGATCGCTGAAGGACGCCGCCTATGCCGTCGACTGGGTGCGCGACGGCGCCGAGGCCATCGCCGCGATCGACACCCGCTCGCACGACCTCGTGCTGCTCGACCTGGGCCTGCCGAAGCAGGATGGGCACGCCGTGCTCGCGCGTGCGCGCAGCAACCACGGCGACGTGCCGGTCGTGATCGTCTCCGCCCGCGAGGCCCTCGACGAGCGGCTGCGCGGGCTCGATGGCGGCGCCGACGACTACGTGCTGAAGCCGTTCGAGATGAGCGAACTGCTGGCCCGGATGCGGGCGGTGATCCGCCGGCGCACCGGCACGCCGCATCCGCTGATGTCGAACGGCGTCGTCTCGCTCGATCCCGCCACCCGCGAGGCCGAGGTTGACGGTGCCACGCACGCGCTGACGGCGCGCGAGTTCGCGCTCCTGCAGGCGCTGATGTTTCGCCCCGGCGCGATACTCTCGCGGCGGGAGCTCGAGGATCGCATCTACGGCTGGAACGAGGAAGTCGAGAGCAACGCGGTCGAGTTCCTCATTCATTCGCTGCGCAAGAAGCTCGGCGCGACGACGATCAGGAACGTAAGGGGTGTCGGGTGGATGGTGGCAAAACGAAGCTGACGGGCTCGCTCCAGTTTCGCCTGTCGGCCACGCTCTCGGCGATCATCGCGTTGCTGGCGTCGATCGCGGGCACGATCTCGTACATGACGGCCTTCGAGGAGGCGATCGAGTGGCAAGACGCCAACCTGCGGCAAATGTCGGCGATGACCGAAGGCCGCAACGCCCAGTTCGACCTGCCGAAGACGATCGTCGACACCATCCCCGACCCGGACCTCGAGGTCGTCATCGAGGTGATCGGGCCCTCGAACAAGTCGCCGTCGGGCAGCCTGCTCAAGCTGACGGAGCCGGTGCACAACGGCCTGCAGACCGTCCACGTCAACCACGAGGCATGGCGGCTGTACGCCCGCCCGCTGGACAGTGGCGACAAGCTGGTCGTCGCCCAGCGCTCGGCCGAGCGCGACGAGGTCGCCCGCGACAGCGCCCTGCAGGCGACCCTGCCGCTGGCGGCCCTGCTGCCGGTGCTTGTCGTGCTGGTCAGCGTCGTCGTGCGGCGGACGCTGCGGCCGATGACGGTGCTGTCGAACGACCTCGACCAGCGCGGCGAGCACGACCTGGGCGCGCTGCAGGACGCGAACGTGCCGAACGAGCTGCGGCCGTTCACCGCCTCGATCAACAAGCAGTTCGCCAGGCTGGACGCGGCGCTCGCCGCCCAGCGCCGGTTCGTCGCCGTCGCCGCGCATGAATTGCGTTCGCCGCTGACCGCGCTCACCCTGCAGGCCGAGCAGCTCGCCCAGCGCATCAGGACACCGGAGGAGCGGGAGTTCATGGACCGGCTGCAGGCCGGCATGAAGCGCATGCGCGGCCTGCTCGACCAGCTCCTGACCCTTGCCCGGGCCGAGGCCGGCGCGGCCGAGAGCGGCGGCGCCACGAACTCCCTGGCGGGGATCCTGCGCCAGGTGATCGAGCAGCAGCTCGCCTTTGCCGAGACCAGGCAGGTCGACCTGGGCGTCGTCGGCGAGCTGGCCGACGCACAGGTCGCCGGCAAGGCGATCGACATCCACGCCATGCTGCGCAACCTGATCGACAACGCCATCCGCTATTCGCCGATCGGCGGCCGGGTGGACATCGGCGTTCGGCGCGAAGGCGGCCGGGTCCACATCGACATCGTCGACGACGGACCGGGCATCGCGGAGCGGGAGGTCGAGCGCGTCTTCGATCCGTTCTACCGCGTCCTCGGCACCGACTCGGAAGGCTCGGGGCTCGGCCTGGCGATCGTCCAGGTCATCGTCGAGCGCCTCGGCGGCACGGTCGCGCTCGCCAACGACGGCCAGGGCCGGGGCCTGCGCGTGCAGGTCGAGCTGCCTTGCGACGACGCCGTCCCGCGCGCCGCCGCGTCGCCGGTGCGGGCCGTGACGCGCGAGGCGGTCTGACGCCATGCCGGCCGACGACGACGAGCTGGCGCGCATCACCGCGAGGACGCTCGCCGACTACGACGCGAGCGCCGAGGCGTTCTGGGAGGGCACGCGCGACCACGACGTGCGGCAGAACATCGCCACCCTGCTGCGCCACCTGCAGGGCGTGGCGCCATTCGCCCTTCTCGACCTCGGCTGCGGCCCGGGTCGCGACCTCGCCACCTTCGCCGGTCTCGGCCATGAGGCGATCGGCGTCGACGGCTCGTCGCGCTTCATGACGATGGCGCGGGCGCACAGCGGCTGCGAGGTCTGGCAGCAGAACCTGCTCGCGCTCGCGCTGCCGCCCGGCCGCTTCGACGGCATCTTCGCCAATGCGGTGCTGCAGCACGTGCCGGCGAGCGAGCTGCCCCGGGTGCTGCGCGAGCTGCATGCGGCGCTGCGCCGCGGCGGGGTGCTGTTCAGCTCGATCCCGCACGGCCAGGGCGAGGAAGGCTGGAACCGCAGCCGCTACGGCGTCTATCACGAGCCCGGGACGTGGCAGCGCCTTCTCGCCGAGGCCGGCTTCCTCGAGCTCGAGCACTACTACCGGCCCGAAGGCCTGCCGCGCGAGCAGCAGCGCTGGTTCGCGGGCGCCTGGCGGCGCATCGACGGCGCCGCGCGCTGAGGCTCAGGGCGCGCTGATGCGCGTGACGCCGCCTCGGGTCAGCACGTAGACCGCGCCGTCGAGGCCGACCAGCAGGTCGACCGGCTGGCCCGAGAGCCGGGCGAACGAATAGGCGGCGTTGCCGTTGGCGGTATCGAGCCGGCCGACGAACTGGCTGACGAAGTCGGCGAAGTAGTACTGGTCGCGGTAGCCGGCAGGGAACGGCCCCGTCGCCGGATAGAAGCCGCCGCCGGCGATCGCGAAGCCCTTGAAGAACCCGCCCGGGCCCGAGCCGAGCGGTGCGGCATCGCTGTGCTTGTACGTGAAGAGCGGGCTGGCGATGCCTGCCGCGGCCGTCTGGCCCTCGGTCATCGGCCAGCCGTAGTTCGCGCCGGCGGCGCCGACGTTGATCTCCTCCCAGGTGTCCTGGCCGACGTCGTTGATGTGGATCCGGCCCGTGCCTGCCTGCACCGCGAAGGTGAAGGGATTGCGCAGGCCATAGGCCCAGATCGCGCGGAACGCGCCGGCCTGCGCGACGAACGGGTTGTCGGCCGGGATCGTGCCGTCGTCGTTGTAGCGCAGCAGCTTGCCGAACGGATTCGTCAGGTCCTGCGCCTGCGCCGGATTCGCGTTCTCGCCGACGCCGACGTAGAGCTTGCCGTCGCTGCCGAAGTGCATGCCGCCGCCGTTGTGGTTCGTCGCGCCGGAGAGGCTGGGAAGGTCGACCAGCGCGACCTCGCTGCCGCCCACGGCCACGTCGCCCGCCGCGGTGAAGCGGCTGATGCGGTTGTGCGCGCCGCCGGCGCTGCGCGTCGAGTAGATGTAGAGGTAGCCGTTGGCGGCGAAGTTCGGGTTCAGGGCGATGCCGATCAGGCCACGCTCGCCCGAGGAATCGACGGTCACGCTGGCGAACGGCGTCGGCAGCAGCGCGCCGTTCTTGATCACCCGGATGGCGCCGCCCTGCTGGGCGACGAAGATGCGGCCGTCGGCCGCCTGCGCGAACGCGGTCGCGCTCGAGAGGCCCATGACCCACGCTTCGTTGCGCGTGAAGCCGCTCGGCTGCGAGACGCTGCCGCCGAACTGCACCAGCGCCGTCGACCAGGGCGAGAGGTTGCCCGCGGCGTCGCTGGCGCGCGCGCGCAGCACGTGCTGGCCGGCGGTGTAGAGGCCGGTGTCCACGCTCGCGGCGAAGGGCGGCGTGGTCACGGCGCTGCCGATCTGCACGCCGTCGAGCTGGAATTCGACGCCGGTCACGGCGACGTTGTCGGTTGCCGTCGCGCCGAGCGCGACCACGCCGGTGAGCCCGCTCGCCAGGTTGAGCGGCGCGACCAGCGTCGCCGTCGGCGGCGTGAGGTCGGCGCCGGCGGGCGGACTGACCGCGACGCCGACCGCGGCGCTGGTGGTCGCCGCGCCGTGCGAATCGGTGGCACGCGCGGTCAGGCTGTGCGCGCCGGTGCCCGCCGGCGTCCAGCTCAGCGTGTAGGGGCTGCTCGTGTCCTCGCCGAGCAGGGTCGCGCCGTCGAAGAACTCGACCTTGGCGACGCTGTCGTCGCTGTCGGCGGCGGTCGCGCTCAGCGTCACCGCGACGCCGCTGGTGGCGGTCGCCGGCGCGGCGAGCGTCACTGTCGGCGGCACGTTGGCGGACGAGCCGCCGTCGTTGCCGCCGCCGCCGCAGGCGGCGAGAAGGGCGAGGCCGAGGGCCGAAAGACGGCGCCATGCGCGGACGAAGGGGTGGGTCATGCGGTGATCTTGCGCCCGCCCGCACGCCTCCCTGTGACAAGAGGTAGCCTTCGCCGATGCGCCGCATCGCCATCGTCAGCGCCATGCACCAGGAGCTCGCGGCGCTGCTGCGGCTGATGCCCGACGAGGCGCCGCTGCGCCGCGCCGGCCGCGAGTTCTGGATCGGCCACCTCGACGGCCACGAGGTGGTCGCCGTGCTCTCGGGCGTCGGCAAGGTGGCCGCGGCGACGACCGCGACCCTGCTCGCCGGCGAGCTCGGCGTCGAGCGGGCGATCTTCACCGGCACCGCCGGCGGCGTGCACCAGCGCGCGCGGGTCGGCGACGTGGTCGTCGCCGAGACGCTGCTGCAGCACGACATGGACGCCTCGCCGCTGTTCCCGCGGCACGAGATCCCGTTCTACGGGACCGACCGCTTCGCCACCGACGCGGCGATGTCGGCCGGCCTCGCCGCCGCCGCGCGCGCGGTGCTGGGCGGGGCCACGCAGCGCCGCGACGGCGGCGAGGGAAACGGCGACGGCGACGAGGGCCTCGACGCGACGCTGCTCGCCTCGTTCGGCATCGCCACGCCCGCGGTGCACAGCGGCCTGGTGCTGAGCGGGGACCGTTTCGTCGCCAGCGCCGGCGAGAGCGAGGAGCTGCGGCGCCGCCTGCCCGATGCGCTCGCGGTCGAGATGGAAGGCGCGGCGCTGGCCCAGGTGGCGTTCGACTTCGGCCTGCCGTTCGCCGTGGTCCGCACCGTCTCCGATCGCGCCGACGATTCGGCGCACGTCGACTTCATGCGCTTCGTCGATGCGGTGGCGAGCCGCTACACGGTGGCGATCGTGCGCCGCTACCTGCGCGACCTCGCGCCCTGAGCCAGCGCACTAGGCGCCGCCCGCCTCGGCGGCGTCGTCGCGGCATTGCTGTCGCAAGCGCGCCCAGCCCGATTCGCCCAGGCGCTCCATCGTCGCGATGTTCGCCTCGAAGATCGCGGCGGCCTCGGGGAAGGCGGCGACGGCACGCTCGACGCTCTCCTCGCGCAGCAGGTGCAGGGTCGGGTACGGCGAACGATTGGTCGCATTGCCGATGTCGTCGGGCGAGCTGCCGGCGAACTGGTATTGCGGGTGAAAGCTCGCCACCTGGATCACGCCGTCGAGCTCGAGCTCGGCGACCGCGTCCTCGGCGACGCCGAGGAAGTCGTTGTAGTCGGCGAAGTCGGCGAGCACATGCGGATGGATCAGCAGCGTCGTCTCGATCCGCTCGGCCGGCGCCTCGGCGAGCAGCTTCAGCTCGTCGATCAGGGCCGCGAGCAGGGCTTCTGGCTCGCTCGCTTCGCTGAGAACCAAGCGTACCTGGCCCTTGACCTGCGGCGCCTTGGCGAACGGACACAGGTTCAGGCCGATCACGACCCGCTCCACCCAGGCGCGGGTTTCGGCGACCGCGAGGCGGTTGTTCGACAGGTTCATGCAATCACGCCGGCATCATCGAGGCACCCTCACGACCGGCGCGCCTGCAGCAGGCGCAGCGCCATCGCCGCGCCCGCCGCGGCGAGGCCGCCGAACCATACCCAGGCCGCGGGCGTCGCGAAGCTGAAGAGCTGCAGGTGCAGCAGCGAGGCGAGCAGCACCAGGACGCTGAAGGCGAGCATGCTCGCGAGGACGATGCGCCGGGCAGCCGGATCGGCCTCGCGCGCCAGCATGAACGCGCTGACGCCGTAGGCGAAGAAGGGCCCGGCGTAGATGCTCGCCAGCAGCGGCGGCAGCTTCCACGGCCAGAGGGCGATCATCTGCGCGGGCAGCGCCGCCAGCCCGGCGGCGAGCAGCAGGCAGGCCACGCCGACGGCGACGAGCAGCGGGTCGGCCGGCCGCCGCTTCGCCGTGGCATGGGCGCCACGGGAAAAGTAGAGCCAGGCGCCCCAGAGCGGAAAGACCGCGTAGGCACCCATCCAGAACCAGACCTGCGGCTTGGCGAAGTCGAACGCGTCGAGGTGGAGCAGCGAGGCGAGCAGCAGCCCGCCGGTCCAGATCGCCGCCAGCGCGACCGGGATGCGCACCTCGGCCAGCGTCGCCGCCCTGAGGGCGAGCAGCATCGCCAGCAGGCCGGCGAGGTAGATCGCGGCGATGAAGCGGGCGTGCATCGGCGGCACCGGCCAGGGCAAGGCGCGAACGACCTCCGCCGGCACGAAGTAGCCCCACACGCCGACCCAGAGCGCGAACAGGCCGACGAGGGCGAAATAGGCGCGGAACGAACGGCTGGGCATGGTGGCGGGGCTCCGGAAAGCGGGCTGCCGAACTGTCCGCACCCGGGCGCGCGGTGTCAATCCGGATCGGGCGCCGGCGCGACCGCCGCCGGGTGACGGCCGGCCACGGATGGGCGACACTGGCCGCATGAGCGTACCGGTCCCGGCGGCGCCCGCGGTCGCCGCGCCCTGGCACTGCCCGAACTGCGAGATCGAGGTCGCCACGCCGTTCTGCGCCCGCTGCGGCGAGCGGCCGATCAAGACCGAGGACCTGACCTTCGGCGGCGCCCTCGCCCGCATCGCGCACGCGGCCACCAGCGTCGACGGCCGGGTGCTGCGCACCTTCTCCCGCCTGCTGCGCCACCCCGGCACGCTGACCCTGGCCTACGTGGAAGGGCAGCGCAAGCCGTTCGCCACGCCGTTCGCGATCTTCCTCATCGCCAACGTGCTGTTCTTCACCGTCCAGTCGCTGACCCACATCAGCGTGCTCGGCGCAACGCTCGACTCGCACCTGCACGTGCAGGACTGGAAGGAGCTGGCGCAGTTGCTGCTCGACCGCCACCTGCGGGCGACGCAGACCCCGCTCGCGCTCTACACGCCGATCTTCGACCGCGCCGTCGTCGTTCACGCCAAGTCGCTGGTCGTGCTGATGGTGCTGCCCTTCGCCGGGCTGCTGGCCCTGCTCTTCTTGCGCCAGCGCCAGCGCTTCATGGCGCACCTGGCTTTCTCGCTGCACTTCTATGCGTTCCTGATGCTGGTCTACTCGCTGGCGGTGGTGTTCGCCAAGGTCGTCTCCACGCTCGGCGGGCCCGGGCTCGAATCGGCCGGCATGGACCTCGGCCTCACCCTCTTCAACCTGGCCGTCAGCGGGTTCTACCTCCATGCGGCGCTCGGCCCGGCGTATGCGGCCTCGGGAGCGCCGCGCATCGTCAAGACACTCATGCTGACGATCGCGGCGCTGGCGATCGTCATCGGATACCGGTTCGCGATCTTTCTTATCACGCTCTACACGAACTGAGCGCGCGGTCGTCCTGCCGCCGCGAGCGACGCTAAGCAGTTCACGATTCCCGTCGTCGTTACAGGGGCCGCTGGACCGGCGGTTTTCGGGGCATCGGGAGCTGCGCCAGACTTCCCTCTTTCCACCTTGCCCGCCAAGCCGATGAATACGTCCTTCGATCAGACCAGCCCGCACCCTTCTCGCTGGGACCAGGAAGGCGTCGAGTACGTGCGCTCCAACATGGATTGGTGCGCGCGCTGCTCGAGGCGGATGGTCGGGCTCAACCCCGGCCTCACGGCCGAGCAGGCGCTCGACCTCGCCCTGGAGCTGAGCCAGGACGACACGCTGCGCTGCAAGACCCCGGAGCTGGTGGCCGAGGACCTGCACCGCGTGGCGCTGCGCACGGACGACTGAGGGACCCTCACCCCGGCCCTCTCCCGCAAGCGGGAGAGGGAGCCACTCAGCGCTGCGCCACCGCGGGCGCCGGCGCGTCGGTCCAGCCGCCGCCGAGGGCGCGGTAGATCGAGACCAGCGCCGTCGCCTGGCCGACCTGCGACTGCACCAGCGCGTCGCGCGCGGCGAGCGACTGGCGCTGCGCATCGAGCACCACCAGCAGGTCCACCGCGCCGGCGTCGAAGCGCAGGCGCGACAGGCGGGTCGCCTCCTCGGCGTTGCGCGCCGCGCTGGCGAGGCGCTCGGCCTGCTGCGCATTGCGCGTGAACTGGGTGAGCGCGCCTTCGGTTTCCTCGAGCGCGATCGCCACCGTCTGCTCGTAGTTGGCGAGCGACTGCTGCGCCCGCGCCTCGCTCGCCGCGATTCGCGAGCGGACCCTGCCGAAGTCGAGCAGCGGCCAGGTCAACCCGGCGCCGAGCGAGTACTGCGCCGAGTCGCGCGTGCCGAGGTCGGTGAGGTGGTTGCTGGCGAAGCCGATCAGGCCGGTGAGGCTGACGCGCGGAAAGAGATCGGCGGTGGCGACGCCGATGTTCGCCGTCGCCGCGGCGAGCTGGCGCTCGGCCGCCACCAGGTCGGGGCGGCGACGCAGCAACTGCTCCGGCGTGCCCAGCGGCAGCGCCGACAGGTCGGTGACCGGCAAGGTCGGCAGCAGCTGCGGCGCCGCGAGCTGCTGGGCGACGACGCGCGGCGGCTGGGCCGTGAGCGTCGCCAGACGGTAGGCGGCTCGGGCTATCGCCGCCTGCAGCGCCGGCAGGGTCGCCTCGGTGCTGTCGTACTGGCTTTGCGCGCGCGCGGTGTCGAGCCGCGTGCCGCGGCCGGCATCGAGGCGCACCGTCGTCAGGCGCAGCGTGTCGCGCTGGTTGACGAGCGACTCCCGCGCCACCTCGAAGCGCTGCTGCAGACCGCGCAGCTCGAGGTAGTTGCGCGCGATCTCGGCCGCCACCGCGGTCTGCGCCGCATGCACGCCGGCTACCGACGCATCGACCTGGGCCGCGGCCGATTCGCTGATGCGCCGGTTGCGGCCGAACAGGTCGAGCTCCCAGCTGGCCGTGAAGCCACCGTCGAAGGTGCTGCCGGTGCGCTGCCCGCGCGAGAGGCCGGGGAGCTGGAACCCCGGCGTCAGCGAGCGGGTGGCGGCGGCGGCGACGCCGATCTCCGGCAGCAGCTCGGCGTCGGCGCCCTGCAGCGTGGCCCGCGCTTCCTGCAGCCGCGCCGCGGCGATGCGGACGTCGCCGTTGGCGGCGAGGCCGCGCTCGACCAGGCCCGAGAGCAGGGGGTCGCCGAAGCCGCGCCAGAAGGTGGCGATGTCGGCGCCCGGCGCCTGCGCGCTGGCGGCGTTGCCGTTGAGGAAGGCGGCGTCGAGCGGCACCGCCGGCGCCTGGTAGTTCGGGCCGACCGCGCAGCCGGCCAGGGCGAGCAGCAGCGCAAGGGCGAGGGGCGCCGGCTTACGCATGGCCGTCTCCCTGCGGCGCAACGCCGATCGGCGGTGGCGCGGGCGGCGGCGGCGCCGCGGGGGCCGGGGCGACCTCCGCCCGCGGCGGATGCCCGCGCAGCGCCCGGCGCCCGCGCAGCAGCACGTAGAACACCGGCGTGAGGAAGATGCCGAACAGTGTCACCCCGAGCATGCCGGAGAACACCGCGATGCCCATCGCGCGGCGCATCTCGCTGCCCGCGCCGCTGCCGAAGATCAGCGGCAGCACGCCGGCGCAGAAGGCGATCGAGGTCATCAGGATCGGGCGCAGCCGCATCCGGCAGGCGTGGATGATCGCGTCGAGGACCTTCTCGCCGCGCTCCTCGAGGTCCTTGGCGAACTCGACGATCAGGATCGCGTTCTTGCAGGCCAGCCCGACCAGCACCACCAGCGCCACCTGGGTGAAGATGTTGAGGTCGCCCGGCTGGCCGAACGGCGGGAAGTGCGAGATCCATACGCCGAACAGCGCCGCGAGCACGCACATCGGCACGATCAGCACGATCGCCATCGGCAGGCTCCAGCTCTCGTACTGGGCCGCGAGCACGAGGATCACGAGCAGCACCGCGATCAGCATCACCGCCGCGATCACCGGCATCTTCGTCGTCGTGCCGGGCAGCGTGATGTCGCGGGTGAGCCGGTCCTGGTAGGTGAGCTCGGTCCATTCGTAGCCCATGCCGCGCGGCAGCGTCTTCTTCAGCAGCGACTCGATCTCGGCCTCGGCCTGGCCCGAGGAGAAGCCGGGATTGGCGGCGCCGTTGAGGTCGGCCGAGGGGTAGCCGTTGTAGCGGGTGACGCGGGTCGGGCCGAAGGTCGGCTCGACCGTCATCAGCGCCGAGAGCGGCACCATCTCGCCGGCGGCGTTTCTCGTCTTCAGCGCGCCGATCGCCTGCGCGTCGGCGCGGAACGGCGCGTCGGCCTGCACCACCACCTGGTAGGTCTTGCCGAACTTGCTGAAGTCGTTGACGTAGAGCGAGCCCAGGTTGACCTGCATCGTGTCGTAGATGTCGCCGAGGTTCACGCCCATCTGCTTGGCGCGGACGCGGTCGACGTTGGCGTAGAGCTGCGGCACGTTGATGTCGTAGGTGGAGTACGGCGTGCCGATGCTCGACTTCGGGTTGCCGTAGACCTGGCCGAGCGTGCCCCAGACCGCGCCGAACAGGGCCTGCTCGCCGAGGCCCTCCTTGTCCTGCACCTGGAGCTTGAAGCCGCCGGCGTTGCCGAGGCCGTCGACCGCGGGCGGCGGCACCACGAACATGCGCGCGCCCTGGATCTGCTGGATCGCGCCGTTGACCTTGCCGAGGATCGCGAACTTCGACAGGTCGGCGGACTTGCGCTCCTCGAACGGCTTGAGGCCGAAGAAGATGATCCCTTCGTTCGGCGCCGCCGAGAAGCCGGCGATCGAAAGGCCCGGAAAGGCGACCGCGTCGACGATGCCCGGCGTCTGCAGGGCGATGTCGCTCATGCGCCGGATCACCGCCTCGGTGCGGTCGAGCGAGGCGCCCGCCGGAAGCTGGGCGATGCCGATCAGGTACTGCTTGTCGGGCGCGGGCACGAAGCCCGCGGGCAGGCGCAGGAACAGCAGCACGGTGAGCCCGAGCAGCACCGCGTAGACGATCATCGCCAGCGACTTGCGCTTGACGATGCCGGTGACGCCGCGGCCGTAGCTCTCGCTGCGCCGGCCGAACCAGCCGTTGAACCAGCGGAAGAACGGGCCGAACACCTTGTCCATGGCGCGCGTGAGCCAGTCCTTGGGCGCGTCGTGCGAGCGCAGCAGCAGCGCCGCCAGCGCCGGCGAGAGGGTGAGCGAGTTGAACGCCGAGATCACCGTGCTGATCGCGATCGTCACCGCGAACTGCTTGTAGAACTGGCCGGTCAGGCCGGGCACGAACGAGAGCGGCACGAACACCGCGCACAGCACCAGGGCGATGGCGATGATCGGCCCGGAGACCTCGCGCATCGCCTTGACGGTGGCGTCGTGCGGGCTGAGGCCGGCCTCGAGGTTGCGCTCGGCGTTCTCGACGACGACGATCGCGTCGTCGACGACGATGCCGATCGCCAGCACCATGGCGAACAGGGTCAGGGTGTTGATCGAGTAGCCGAGCAGCAGCAGGAAGGCGAAAGTGCCGACGATCGAGACCGGCACCGCCAGCAGCGGAATGATCGAGGCGCGCCAGGTCTGCAGGAAGATGATCACCACCAGCACCACCAGCAGCACCGCCTCGATCAGGGTGCGCACCACCTTCTCGATCGAGGTCTGCACGAACCGGGTCGGGTCGTAGACGATGTCGTAGTCCATGCCCTGCGGGAACTCGGGCTTGAGCCGCTCCATCGCCTTGCGCACGTTGTTCGAGAGGGCGAGCGCGTTCGAGCCCGGCGCCTGGAAGATGGCGATCGCCGCGGCTTCCTTGTTGTTGAGCAGGCTGCGCAGCGAATACGAACCCGAGGAGAGCTCGACCCGGCCGAGGTCCTTGATCCGGATCAGCCCGCCGGTGGCGGTATCGGCGCGGACGATGATGTTGGCGAACTCCTCCTCGTTCGCCAGGCGCCCCTGGGTGTTCACCGCGAGCTGGAACTCGGTGCCCTTGGGCGAGGGCGGCGCGCCCACGGTGCCGGCGGCGACCTGCGCGTTCTGCTCGCGGATCGCGGCCACCACCTCGCTCGAGGTGATGCTGCGCGCGGCCAGCTTGCCCGGGTCGAGCCAGACGCGCATCGCGTAGTCGCCGGCGCCGAACAGGATCACCGAGCCCATGCCGGGAATGCGCAACAGCTCGTCGCGCACGTTGAGCTGGCCGTAGTTGCGCAGGTAGAGCGCGTCGCGGCTGTTGTCGGGGCTGACCAGGTGGACCACCATGGTCAGGTTCGGGCTCGACTTCTCGGTCGTCACGCCGATCTGGCGAACGATGTCGGGCACCCGCGGCAGCGCCCGGTTGATGCGGTTCTGCACCGCGGTCTCGGCGACCTCGGGGTTGGTGCCGATCCTGAAGGTGACGGTCAGCGTCAGGCTGCCGTCGGCGCTGGCCTGCGAATCGAAGTAGAGCAGGTTCTCGACGCCGTTGATCTGCTCCTCGAGCGGCGTGGCCACCGTTTCCGAGATGACGCGCGGATTGGCGCCGGGAAACTGCGCCCGCACCACGATCTGCGGCGGCGCCACCTCGGGATACTCCGAGACCGGCAGCTGGAAGATCGCCAGCACGCCGATCAGGAAGATGAAGATCGAGAGCACGCCGGCGAAGCGCGGCCGGTCGATGAAGAAGCGGGAGATGTCCATGGCGGCTGCCGCTCAGCCCTTGGCCGCGGAGGCGGCCGGCGCCTTGCCCGGCGGGCCGGGCGGCGGCGGGAAGATCGGCATGCCCTCGGCGTCGACCTTGAGCACCTGCGGCGCCACCGGCACGCCGGGGATCACGCGCTGCAGCCCGTCGACGACGACGAGCTCGCCGGCCTTGATGTTGCCGGTGACGACCCGCATGCCGTTCATCAGCGCGCCCGGCTTGACCTCGCGGAACTGGGCCGGGCCGGCGGTGGCGGCGACGACGTAGACGAACTTCTTGGTCTGGTCGGTGCCGATCGCCCGCTCGGGAACGAGCACCGCGCTGTACGCGCTCGTGCCCTCCATGCTGAGCCGGGCAGCCAGGCCGGGGGTGAACTTGCCCTTCGAATTGTCGAAGGTCGCGCGCATCCGGATCGCGCCGGTCTGCGGGTTGAGGCGGTTGTCGATGAAGTCGACCTGGCCCAGGTGCGGGAAGCCCACTTCGTCGGCGAGGCCCATCCTGACCTTGGGCACCCGCTCAGTGGCCTTGTCGGCGCGCAGGCGCAGGTAGGTCTGCTCGCTGCCGTCGAAGTAGGCGTAGACCTTGCTCACGCCGGCGATCGAGGTCAGCACCGACTGTTCGTTCACCAGGTTGCCGACGGTGATGTTGGCGCGCGAGGCGCGCCCGGCGATCGGCGCGCGCACCTGGGTGTACTCGAGGTTGAGGCGGGCGGTGCGCAGCGCCGCCTCGGCGCCCTGGATGTCGGCCTGCGAGGTCCGCGTGCCCGAGGTCCACTGGTCGTATTCCTGGCGCGAGACGGCCTGGGAATCGAGCAGCGTCTTCGCCCGGGCCAGCTCGGACTGGGCGAGCTCGGCCTTGGCCCTGGCCGAGGAAAGCTGCGATTGCGCCCGCGCCGCCTCGGCCTCGAACGGCCGCGGATCGATCGTGAACAGGAGCTGGCCCTTCTGCACGAAGGCGCCGTCGGTGAAGTGGATCTTGTCGATCGTGCCAGCGACGCGCGGTCGCAGCTCCACATAGTCGGAGGCCTCGAGCCGGCCGCTGAACTCCTCGCTGTCGATGACCGTGCGCTGCACGGCGGGGGCGGCGCTCACCGGCGGCGCGGGCGGCGGGCCGCCTTGCGCGTCGGCCGACTGGCTGCAGCCACCGAGGCCGAAAGACAAGGCCGCCAGCGCGACCCCGCAGGCCAGGCTTCGCTGCATCAGCCGCGACGCAGCGCCGGAAAAAAAGACTCGACGTCCGACCGTGCGGTCGACTGAAGCTGGCATGGAAATACTCCCGATAAACCTGCGACGGCGTCGGCCCCGGTCGATGGTGGACGCCGGTTTCCTGCCGCCTCGCCGGCCGCCCGATTGCGCAAGGCGGCGCGTGTTGTTGTTCTGAGCAGAGATGGTAGTCAGGCGAGCCTTGCCGTCCCTGCCCCGCCAAAAGCCCATACGCGGCGCAAGCCCAAAGCGCAAGAAGCGTGCCTCGGCGCTTGTGCTAAGTGCGTGCGCGCCTGGATCCGCCCGCATGGAGAATGGCGCATGAGCCCGGCTGCCGCATCGGCCATTGGTATAGGTTTTCGCCCGCGATGAGCTGGGAGCGCTGGCGCGCCGACAACCTGGCCGGCTGGGAGGACCGGGTGCCGATCCACGCCGGGCCCGGCGGCTACGACGTCGCCGGCCTGCTCGCCGACCCGAAGCGCCTGAGCGCGACGGTCCGCCACGACCGCGAGTCGCTCGGCTCGCTCGCCGGCCTCGACCTGGTGCACCTGCAGTGCCATCTCGGCACCGACACGCTGTCGCTGCTGCGCCTCGGCGCGGCCTCGGTCTCGGGCCTCGACTTCTCGCCGCGGGCGATCGCCCATTGCCGGTCGCTCTTCGAGCGCGCCGGCGTCGCCGGCCGCTTCGTCGAGGGCGACGTGTTCGACGCCGAGCGCCTGCTCGGCGGCGCGCGCTTCGACCTCGTCTACGCCTCGATCGGGGCGATCAACTGGATCCCTTCGATCGGCCGCTGGCTCGCCGTCGCCGCAGGCCTGCTCAAGCCGGGCGGGCGTCTCTACCTGCGCGACGTGCATCCGATGGCGATGGCGATCGACCCGGGCAGCGACCTCGAGCTGCGCCTGCGCTTCCCGTACGGCGAGCAGCCGCTGCCCGTGACCCTGCACGACGACCAGACGTATTCCGGCGACGGCACCCCGCTCGCGAACTCGACGTCGCACGAGTGGTCGCACAGCCTCGGCGAGATCGTCGAGGGCGCGCTCGCCGCCGGGCTGGTGGTGAGCGGCCTGGCCGAGCACTACTACACCGAGTGGCGCATGCTCGAGTCGATGGTCAAGGACGCCGACGACCGCTGGCTGCTGCCGGAGGCGCCGGAGCGGCTGCCGCTGCTGTTCACGCTGCAGGCGACGAAGCCCGGTTGACCCTTCCCGCCCGCCGGAAGGTGCAAGGCGTGGCCGCCATCTCCATGTCCGGAAGCGGCGAGCCGACTCGGCCTGTCGCGGCGACCATGCGTCTCCCTTGCCGAGGAGAAGCATCGTGTCGTTTCGCATCGTCGGGCTCGCGCCCGAGCCGTTCCAGCCCCTGTTCGACCTGTCCGACGAGGCGCTGCGCGAGATCGGCGCGCTGCGCGTCGTCGCCGACGATCCGCGCATGCCGTGCCGCGTGAGCATGGCGCACGCCGAGCCCGGCGAGGAGCTCCTGCTCCTCAACTATGCGCACCAGCCGGCGAACACGCCATACCGGGCCACGCACGCGATCTACGTGCGTCGCCTCGCCGACCGCGCCTTCGACGCCGTCGGCACGGTGCCCGAGGTGCTGGCCTCGCGCCTGATCGCGGTGCGCGCGTTCGACGACGCGCACATGATGATCGACGCCGAGGTCTGCGAGGGCACGGCCGCCGGCGAGCTGTTCGCGAAGTTCCTCGAGAACCCGAAGGCGAGCTACCTGCAGGCGCACTATGCGCGGCGCGGCTGCTACGCGGTGCGGGTGGAGCGCGCGTAGGCGGGGTTCAGGGCACCGGCAGCGCCATGCCCATCCATCGCCGCAGCGTCTGGTCGAGCACTTCCATGCGCACCGGCTTGGTCAGGTACCCGTCCATGCCGACCGCCGTGCAGCGGTTGGCCTCTTCCTTGAGGGCGTTGGCGGTCAACGCGATGATCGGGATCCGGCTCGCGCCGGCCTCGGCGGTGCGAATCGACGCCGCCAGCTCGTAGCCATCCATCGCCGGCATCTGCAGGTCGGTCAGCAGCACGGCGAAGCGGCCGCTGCGCCAGCACTCGAGGGCGACCCGACCGTCGGGAACGACTTCGGCGCGGTAACCGAGGTGCTTGAGCTGCTGCGTGATCACCTGGCGGTTGAAGTCGTTGTCCTCCGCCACCAGCACGAGCGACTCCGGCGGCGGCGACCTGTCCTCGCACTGCGGCGATGGCGTCGCCGGGCCGACCTCGACGGTCGGGCTCCCGGCCAGGGCGACGAAGAACGGCAGGCGCACCGTGAACACGGAGCCGGCGTCGGGCGTGCTGCTCACCTCGATGTAGCCGCCCATCAGCTCGACCAGGTGATGCGAGATCGCCAGGCCGAGCCCGGTGCCGCCGAAGCGGCGGGTGGTCGAGGCGTCCGCCTGCGCGAACGGAACGAACAGCCGGGCCACCGTCTCGGGGTCCATGCCGACGCCGTTGTCCTTGACCTCCAGCACGACGTTGACCCGATCGGCGCTCTTGTCGCCGAGGCTGGCGCGCAGCGAGACGTGGGCCCCGGCGCGACCGGCCGAGAACTTGATGGCGTTGCCGAGCAGGTTGACGAGAATCTGGCGCAGCCGGCCGGCATCGGCCCAGACCGCAGCGGGCAGCGCGGGATCGCACTCGACCTCGAGCTCGACCGCCTTGCCGAGCGCCATGCTGTCGACCAGCTCGCCCACCCTGGCGACGACGTCCGACACCGAGACCGGCAGCTGCTCCAGCTCGACCCGGCCGGCCTCTATCTTCGAGAAGTCGAGGATGTCCTCGATGATCGCGAGCAGCGAGTGGGCGGAGTCGCGGGCCACGCCGAGCATCCTTGCCTGATCGGTCGCCAGCGGGGTCTGGTGCAGCACGTCGAGCATGCCGATCACGCCGTTCATCGGCGTGCGGATCTCGTGGCTCATGGTCGCGACGAACGCCGACTTGGCGCGGCTCGCGGCCTCGGCGCCGGTCCGCGCCTGCTCGAGGTCGGCGATGGTGCGCAGGCGCTCGCCGATGTCGCGCACGATCGCCGTCCACAGCCGCTGCCCGGGAATCCGGTAGTCGCTGATGGCGACGTCGAGAGCGATGCTCTCCCCGTTGCAATGGCGGCCGACGGTCTCGCCGCCGATCGCGCCGACAACGCGCGCAGCGTCCCTGCCGCCCGGGCCGGTCAGCCCGGCAAGCGCCGGAATCAGCTGGGAGACGTGGCCGCCGGCGAGACAGGCGGCCGGATGGCCGAACAGGTCTTCGATCTTCGAGTTCGCCGAGCGCATGACGCCGTCGTCGGAGAAGGTGATCACGCCGTCGGCCATGTGCTCGACCACCGAGCGGATCTCCTCTTCCTTGCCGGCCAGCGCGAAGTTGGTGAGCTCGAGCTCCATGGTGCGCTTGGCGACCATGGCCTCGAGGTTCTCGTTCAGCGAGCGCAGCTCTTCCTGCGCCCGATGCCGCTCGCCGACGTCGCGGAAGTGGACCGCGAGGCCGGCTTCCGACGGGTACGCGTGCACCTCGAGCCAGGTCTTCCAGGGCTCGTGGTAGCTCTCGAGCATGCTCGCGCGCTGGTTCAGCGCCGAGTCGCGGTACTGGCGCTCGAACGGCGTACCCACGAGGCGCGGGATCGCCTCCCAGATCACCTGGCCGAGCAGTTCGCCGGGCGCCCGGCCGATCAGCCGTTCGGCTTCGGCGTTGACGTAGGTGAAGCGCCAGCCGTGGTCGAGCGTGTAGAACGCGTCGGTGATGCTTTCCAGCGTCGTCGTCAGCCTCGCGGCCAGCGCGCGCACCTTCTCTTCGGCTTCCTTCTTCTCCGAGATGTCCTGGATCGCGCCGCCGGCGCCGATGATCTGGCCCGATTCGTCATGGATCCGCTGGCCGATCGTGCGCACCCAGATCCGCCGGCCGTGCGCGGTGAGCGCCTCGAGCTCCAGGTCGTAGGGCGTGCCTACCTCGCGCGCCTGGACGATCGCTGCGTCGAGCCGGGCCCGCGAGGACGGCAGGTAGACGGCGAGCGCCTCCTCCATCGTGGTGTACGAGCCCGGCGGCGTTTCGAAGATCGCGCAGACCTCGTCCGAGCGGGTGAACTTGCGTCCCGGCAGCTCGAGCGACCAGCCGCCCACGCGCGCGGCGCGGCCGGCGATGCCGAGCAGCGCCTCCTTGCGCCGCACCTCGCGCTCGGAGCGCTTGCGCTCGGTGATGTCCTGGACCATGACGAGTCGCGCCGGGCGGCCGGCGAACTCGGCGGTGGTGTCCGACGACTCGACCTCGATCAGCGAGCCGTCCTTGCGCCGGTGTTCCCAGGCCATCACCGTCTTGGCTTCGAGCGGGCGATCGGCGAGGTAGGCGTTGAACGACTCCAGCGCGTCCGGCGCCCTGAGCTCGCGCAGCGTCATCGCCAGGAACTCTTCCTTGGCGTAGCCGTAGTGCGCGACCGCACTGTCGTTGACGGCGAGAAAGCGCAGCGTCTCGACGTCGTAGACCCACATCGGCAGCGGATGCGAGGCGAACAGGAGCCGGTACTGCGCCTCGGACCGGGACAGCTGCTCGGCGGCGGCGGCCCGCTGCAGAACCGCGCCCAGCCACTCGGCGAGGATCTGCAGAACGCCCAGGTCGTCGGGCGCGAACGCCGAGACCCGGGCGGACATCACCCGCAGGACCCCGTCGACGGCCTGGCCGGTGCGCAGCGGCGCGATCATGACCGAGCGCACTCCCAGGGCACGACAGGCCTCGCGATTGATCCGCGGGTCGACCTCGGAGTCCTCGCAGAACAGGATCTCGTCGCCGGCGACCACCAGGCCGCCCAGGCTGCCCTCGAGCGGAACCCGGGCCCCGACCCGCTCGGTCGCGATGCCGCAGGCGGCTCGCACGATCAGCTCGTTGCCGTCGAGGCTCGAGAGCGAGACGCCCTCGGCGCCCGTCAGCTCCTGGGCCTGCTCGACGATCAGCTGCAGCGCCGCACGCAGGCCCTGGGTCGAGCTGGCGATCTGCTGCTGCAGCTGCACGATGCCGGCCTGGGTGCGCAGCCAGTGCTGCGTCGCCTCCTCGGCACGCTTGCGCTGGATCACGGCGCCCAGCGCCTCGGCGAGCAGCTCGAGGGCGTCGGCCTCGGCGACGTCGAAGTGCCCGGGCCGGTCGTCGAACAGCTTGAGCACGCCGATCGGCCCGTCCTTGTCGCGGACCACGGTGGCGATGACGGAACGCAGTCCGAACTTTCGGCAGAGCGCCCCGGCAACGCGCGGATCGGACTCGGCGTCGTCGCAGCGCAAGGTCTGGTCGAGACGGATCGATTCGCCCGACAGGCTGCCCGCGAGCGGCACTCTCTGGCCGAGCGCGCCGGCCGCAGCCACCGCCGCCGATCCGGCGCGAACGAAGAGCGCGTCGCCGTCGAGCAGCTCGAACACCGCGCCCCAGCACTCGACCACGCTGAGGGCGAGGTCCGGGATCAGGTCGATGAGGCCTTCGCGCGTTGCCGAGGTGGAGGCGAGCAGGCGCTGCGCCTGGACCAGCGCGCCCATCCGCTGGCCATAGAGCCCGGCCTCGACGGACCCGAGTTGTGTCATGGGCGATGGTAGGGCCGCATGAGCCCTGCGCCGGGCGGCGACCGTGCCGGAACACACTCGAACGACGGTTGCGACCCTGCGCAAGGCCGGCCAGGCCCCGCGGATGCGCGAGACTGTCGCCTTTGCCGCCCTGCCGCCGCGAATCGCCGATGCTTTCCTTCATCGTTCCGGCCCACAACGAAGAGGCGTGCATCGCGGCGGCCGTCGGCGCCATCGCCGCGGCCGCCGCGGGCGCCGGCGTCGAGCACGAAATCGTCGTCGTCGACGACGCCTCGACCGACGGCACCGCCGAACGCGCGAGCCGGGCCGGGGCGCGCGTCGTGCCGGTCGCCTATCGGCAGATCGCGGCGACGCGCAACGCCGGCGCTCGCGCCGCGCACGGCGAGACCTTCGTCTTCGTCGACGCCGACACGCTGATCGGCGCCGACGTCGTTACCGGCCTGATGAAGGCGATGGCGGCGGGCGCGATCGGCGGCGGCGCGGCGATCCGCTTCGACGAGCCGGTGCCGCGCTGGGTGAAGTGGCTGCTGCCGGCCTGCTTGTGGCTGTTCCGTCTGCTTCGCTTCACCGGCGGCTGCTTCCTGTTCAGCTCGCGCGCCGCGTTCGAGGCGGTCGGCGGCTTCGACGAGACGCTCTACGCCTCGGAGGAGCTGACGCTGTGCCGGGCGCTGCGGACGCAGGGCGAGTTCACGATCCTGCGCGAGTCGGTGCTGACCTCGGGCCGCAAGATGCGCACCTACAGCGGCTGGGAGATCCTGCGCGGCGCGCTGCGCATCGCCGCGGCCGGCCGCGCCGGCGTGCGCGACCGCTCGCGCCTGGACATCTGGTACGCGCCGCGGCGGCAGGACCCGGCCGAGCGGTCCTGAGCCGCGGCGCGGCCTTCAGCGCGCGGCGCGCCTGGCCTCGAGGAAGTCGCAGGCCACGTTCGCCAGCGCGCGCACGCCGACGACCAGGCTCTTCTCGTCGATGAAGAAGCGCGGCGAATGGTTCGGCGCCACGTCCTTGGGATCCTTGTCCTCGGGCACGACGCCGAGGAAGAAGAACAGGCCCGGAACGACGCGCTGGAAGAACGAGAAGTCTTCCGAGCCCATCACCTTCTGCACCACCTGCACCTTGTCGGCGCCGGCGACGCGCTCCAGCGTCGGCGCCATCGCCTCGGTGAGCGCCGGATCGTTGACCGTGACCGGGTAGTTCTTGTTGATGCAGACGGTGCAGGTGGCGCGCGCGCTCCGGGCGATGCCTTCGGAGATCGAGGTCACCCGCTCGTGCACGTCGTCTCGCATCTCCTCGTCGAAGGTGCGGATCGTGCCGCGCATCTCGACCGAGTCGGGAATGATGTTCTGGCGCACGCCGCCCTTGATCATGCCGATCGTCACCACCGCGGGCTCGCGCGTCAGGTCGACCTGGCGGCTGACCACGGTCTGCAGGCCGAGCACCAACTGCGCCGCGGTGACGATCGGGTCGACGCCGAACCAGGGCATGGCGCCGTGCGTCTGCCGGCCGTCGACCTTGATGCTGAACGAATCGGCACTCGCCATCGCCGGCCCGGGCCGGTAGCCGAGCACGCCGAGCGGCAGGCGCGAGGTGACGTGCAGGCCGAACACCGCCTGCGGCACCGGCTTTTCCATCGCGCCCTCGGCGATCATCATCTTCGCGCCGCCGTCCTCGCCCTCGGGCGGCAGCTCCTCCGCCGGCTGGAACAGGAACTTGACCGAGCCGCGGAGCTGCCCGCGCAGGCCGGCGAGGACCTCGGCCACGCCCATCAGGATCGCGACGTGGGCGTCGTGGCCGCAGGCGTGCATCACGCCGACCGATTCGCCGTTCCACTGCGCCTTCACCTTGGAGGCGAACGGGAGGTCCACCTCCTCGGCCACCGGCAGGGCGTCCATGTCGGCGCGCAGCGCCACCACCGGGCCGGGCAGCGCGCCCTTCAGCAGGCCGACGACGCCGGTGTGGGCGACGCCGGTGCGCACCTCGTCGAGGCCGAGCTTCTTCAGGTGCTCGGCGACGATGCCGGCGGTGCGGAATTCGCGGTTGCCGAGCTCGGGGTTGGCGTGGAAGTCGCGACGCCAGGCAATGACGCGCGACTGGATCTCATGGGCCGCGGCGTCGATGCTTGCGGCGAGCGACGAGGCGGTAACAGGGGCTTCGAACATGGCTGTTCCTTAGTCTTCCAGGGTCTAGCGTAACCGCGGCGACCCGCCCTAGCCGGCGAGCTGCATGCGCAGCAGGCGCGCCTTCTCCTCCGCCCGGGCGTCGTCGACGACGCGCAGCACGCCGGCGACATCGACCGGGCCCTGCTTTCCCGCGAAGGTTCCGGTCAGGCGCGCACCGGCCTGCAGCGCGCCGCGCTCGTACAGGTCCCAGATCTCGGGGCCGAACTGGGTGGCCAGCAGCTCGGGCGCGAACCGGCCGAAGAAGCCGCTCAGGTTGGCGACGTCGCGCAGCAGCATGCGCTGGGCGTGGTTGTTGCCCGCCGCGTCGACCGCCTGCGGCAGGTCGATGATCACCGGCCCGTCGGCGGCGAGCAGGATGTTGAATTCGGAGAGGTCGCCGTGGATCACGCCGGCCGCGAGCATGCGCACCACCTCGCCGATCAGCGTCGCATGGTGCGCCCGGGCGTCTTCGGCCGTGAACGAGACGTCGTTGAGGCGCGGGGCGGCGTCGCCGTCGGCGTCGGTCACCAGCTCCATCAGCAGCACGCCGTCATGGAAGTTGATCGGCTTCGGCACGCGCACGCCGGCCGCGGCCAGGCGATAGAGCGCGTCGACCTCGGCGCTCTGCCACGCCGCCTCCTGCGCCTCGCGGCCGAACTTCGTGCCCTTGGCCATGGCCCGCGCCTGGCGGGTGTTCTTGACCTTGCGGTTCTCGGTGTAGTCGACGGCCTGGCGAAAGCTGCGCTGGGTCGCTTCCTTGTAGACC
Source organism: Burkholderiales bacterium (assembly GCA_021414305.1). Classification (GTDB taxonomy): domain Bacteria; phylum Pseudomonadota; class Gammaproteobacteria; order Burkholderiales; family Burkholderiaceae_C; genus Schlegelella_A. The sequence goes on from JAIOOS010000010.1 coordinate 120,714, forward strand.
TTGGCGCAGATCGTCCGCTCGCCCGAGCGCACGACGAAGACCATCGCCTCCTTGCCGCTCATCAGCTGGCGGACGACGCTGTCGATCAGGCCTTCCTCGATCAACGAGCGCAGTCGCGGCGGTGCTTTCATCGATGCATTCTGCCTGCGAGGCTCCTGCCGGCCTCCTCAGGCAAGATCGACGCATGGATTCACTCGCCTCGTTGACCGGCGGCGCCCCCGTCGCCGGACTGCTGCTCGCCGTCATGGTCGCGGCCAGCGTGCTCGGGCTGGTGGCGGCGCCGGCGGTGATCGAGCGCAGCCTGTTCCGCCCCCACCGGCTGGTGCCGAAGAGCGAATACGCGACCCTGATCACCAGCGGGTTCGTGCATGCCGACTTCATGCACCTGCTGTTCAACGCCTTCACGTTCTGGGCGTTCGCGTTCGGCCTCGAGCGGGCGATCGGCTCGGAGCGCTTCTTCTGGCTCTATGCCTTCGGCCTCTTCGCCAGCGACCTCGGCACCTGGGTCCGGCATCGACACGAGCCCGAGTACCGCACGCTCGGCGCCTCGGGCGCGATCACGGCGGTGCTGTTCGCCTCGATCATCTACTTTCCGACCGGCTCGATCTTCATCCTGCCGATCCCGGTGCCCATCCCCTCGCCGCTGTTCGCGCTCGGCTACCTCGCCTACACCTGGTACGCCTCGCGCCGCCAGTCGGGGCGCATCAACCACGATGCGCATCTCTCCGGCGCGATCGCGGGGCTCGCCTTCGTCGCGCTGACCGACGCCCCGGCGATCGATCGCGCCTGGCGGCAGTTGTTCGGCTAGGGCGTCCCGGCCGGGCCGGCTCAGCGCCGCCTGTTGCGATCGGTGTGCAGGTCGCGCAGCGCCGGCTGCAGCGCCCGCCAGGCCATGAAGACGATGAACATCGCCAGCCAGATCGCGATGTCGTAGGAGAGCCACTGGAAGTGCACCGTGGCGGTGAGACCCGCCACGCCCAGCAGGGCGCCGGCGAGCACGAGGACGATCGTCAGGGTCGGGCTCATGGGCTGCGGCGATGCTACCTCCCGGCCGCGGGCCGCACCGCGGCGATCAGTCGTCGTCGGCCAGACCGACCAGCCAGAGGCGACCCGGGGCGACGAAGATCGACGCACCCGCCAGCGCGTCGCCATCCGTGGCCAGGCGCACCCAGCCCAGGGTGTCGTGCGGGCTGCCGGGAACGAGGTCGCGGGCGCGCTCGGCGGCGAGCCAGGCGTGGATCCTGGCGTACTCGCGCGGATGGCGCGCGGCGGTCCAGGCCAGACCGACCAGGTCGCCGTAGCCCTCCTCGCGCCGCGCGGCCGTCATCTCTTCATAGGCCTGGCGAACCTCGGCGCCGAGCCCGGCAGGCAGGCTGTGCACGAAGCCGGCCGGCACGCCGTACCAGGCGCCGTCGAGGTAGCGCCGGCAGTGGCCGAGCTCGTGCGCGGCCATGAGCTCGAGCGTGGCGCCGAGCAGATCGGGCTCGATCCGGGCGAGCGTGGCCTCGGCTTCGGGATTGCCGCGCATCGAGAGCACCAGCTTGCAGCGCCCGTCGACGAAGGCCAGCGCCAGCGGCGCTTCGCCGGGCGTTGGCTGCGGCTGGACGACGACGTCGAGCAGAATGCCCGCGGCCTTGGCGTAGGCGATCACCGGCCAGCCGCCGCGCAGCCAGCGCAGCTCGGTGGCGCTCAGGTCAGCGGCGAAGCCCGGGCCCGAGGCCCACGCCAGCACGACGAAACCGAACCAGGCTTTCCACACGCGAAGCTCCCCGATGGCGAATCTTCGACTGCCGCGACGCTCTCCGGTACCTCGTCCGCAGAGCCGCGCGTGCGGTTTCTCGCATAAAGCGAGCCCGCGGGCTCAGGCCGAGCGACGGAACAGCGACGAGGCGGTGCTGAGCCCGGCGATCTCGGCGGCGGTGGCCATCAGGGGCTCGCCGAGGCTGGCCATGCGTTCCTCCGTCAGCCGCACCAGCGGGCCGGCGATGGTGACGACGCCGAGCGCGACCCCGCGCGAGACCACCGGCGCCGACATCGACGACATCGCCGGCGCGAACACCTCGCTGATGACGCTGTAGCCGCGCTTCCTCGCGGCGCGGACGTAGCCGAGCAGCGCCTTCACCGTCGTCGGCGCCTTCGGGCCGTGATCGTCGGGGGTGGCGAAGCCCTGCCGGGCGACCAGGGCGAGGGCGTCCTCGTCGCTCATCGTCGAGAGCCAGGCGTGGCCGGCGGCGCTGCACGAGAGCGGCACCGACAGGCCCATGTCGGGGTCGTAGCGCAGCCCCCGGGTCGCACCCTGGGCCTTGGCGACGAACACCAGCTCGCTGCCGTCGACGATCGCCAGGCGCACCAGCTCGCGCGATTCTTCCGCCAGGCGATCGAGCGACGGCTGGGCGACGTCGACCACGCCCGAGGCGCTGAGAAAGCCGAGGCCCAGCGAGACCAGCTTGATCGTCAGCACGTAGTCGCCCTGGTTGCGTGCCTGGCGGACGTAGCCGCAGCGCGCCAGCTCGGTCAGCAGTCGATGGGTGGCGCTGAGCGGGAGCGCCGCCTCGGTGGCGACCCAGGAAAGCGCTCGGCCCTCGGGATGGGCCGCCAGCAACTCCAGGACCTTGAAACCGCGTTCGAGAAGACTGCTCATGGACCGCGATCCTAGCGAAATGCCTAAGTGTTTTCCATATTGGAAAGTCTTTCCACTTGCTTGACCATCCGGGTCTTCACACTCGGAGACACCATGCGTCCAGGCCGTCGTACGTTCCCCCTCCTCGCTGCCGCCCTCGGCCTCGCCCTCGCCCTGCCGGCGCTCGCCCAGGACATCCAGGAGCGGACGATCCGGTTCGGCCATCTGAACAACGCCGACCATCCGGTCAGCCTGGGCACGAAGCGCTTCGCCGAGCTGGTGGCAGCCAAGAGCGGCGGCAAGCTGAAGGTGCAGGAGTTCCCGTCGTCGACCCTCGGCAACGAGCTGCAGCAGCAGTCGGCCCTGCAGGGCGGCATCCAGGAAATGTCGGCGCCGGCGACGACCTCGCTTGCCGGCATCGTCAAGGAATTCGGCCTGGTCGACTTCCCGTTCGCGGTCGCCACCTTCGCCCAGGCCGACGCGCTGCTCGACGGCCCGCTCGGCCAGGCGCTGATCGCGAAGCTGCCCGAGAAAGGCCTGGTCGCGCTCGGCTACTGGGACCTGGGCTTTCGCAACGTCACCAACAGCAAGCGGCCGATCACCCGGGGCGAGGACCTCGACGGCCTGAAGATCCGCGTCATCCCCAACCCGGTGTTCCTCGACACCTTCAAGGCGTTCAAGGCCAACCCGGTGCCCATGCCCTTCGGCGAGCTCTACGGCGCGCTCGAGTCGAAGGCGGTCGACGGCCAGGAGAACCCGTTCTCGGTGATCCTCTCGAACAAGTTCTTCGAGGTGCAGAAGTACGTCAGCGCCACCAACCACGTGTACGCGGCGAACATCCTGCTTGTCAGCAAGCGCTTCTGGGACAAGCTCTCGCCGGCCGAGCAGAAGATCCTCAACGACGCCGCCAACGAGACCCGTCCGTACCAACGCCAGGTGAGCCGCGCGGCGGCGCAGAAGGCGGTCGACGAGCTCAAGGCCAAGGGCATGCAGTACAACGAGCTGGCCCCGGCCGAGCTGGCGAAGATGCGGGCGACCGCCAGGTCGGTGACCGACCGCTTCATCACGACGTACGATCCGGCCGTCGCCAAGCTCTACACGGACGAGCTCGCCCGGATCCAGAAGTGAAGCCGCAAATGAAGCTCCTGGTGCTGCACGGCCCGAACCTCAACCTGTTCGGCCGGCGCGAGCCGCACATCTACGGCACGACCACCCTCGCCGAGATCGACGCCAGGCTGCAGGCGCTCGCCGCCGAGCTCGGCGCCGAGCTCGAATGCTTCCAGTCGAACCACGAAGGCGCGCTGATCGACAAGCTGCACGAGCGGATCGACACGGTGCAGGGCGCGCTCGTCAACCCGGCCGGCCTCACCCAGCACGGCGTGCCGCTGCACGACGCGATCAAGGCGATGCCCTTCCCCGTGCTCGAGGTGCACATGAGCAACATCGCCGCGCGCGAGGCATGGCGGGCGCACTCGATCATCTCGCCGGCGGTCAGGGGAACGATCCAGGGCCTGGGCTGGCGTTCCTACACGGCCGGCCTGCGCGTCCTCGCCGATTGGGCGCGCGAGGCGAACGGCGGCTGAGGTGGACGCCGTCCTCAACCGCTACTGCCGCCTGCTCGAAGGCGTGATCGCCTTCTGCCTGGCGGCGATGGTGGTGCTGGTGTTCGGCAACGTCGTGCTGCGCTACGGCTTCAACTCGGGCATCTCGGTCTCGGAAGAGCTGTCGCGCTGGCTGTTCGTCTGGCTCACCTTCATGGGCGCGATCATCGGCCTGCGCGAGCACGCCCACCTCGGCACCGACATGCTGGTCGGCAGGCTCGGCCCGATCGGCAAGAAGGTCTGCCTGGTCATGGCCTACGCGCTCATGCTGCTGATGTGCTGGATGCTCTTCAGCGGCTCGCTCGAGCAGACCAAGATCAACTGGGACGTCACCGCGCCGTCGAGCGGCGCCTCGATGGCCTGGTTCTACAGCGTCGGCCTGGTCTTCGGCGTCTCGGCCGCGGCGGTGCTGCTCGTCGACCTGTTCAAGCTGCTGACCGGCCGCGCCGGCGACGCCGACCTCGTGATCGTGCGCGAGGAACAGGTATGACGATCCTCGTCTTCGTCGGCTCGCTGCTCGCGGCCATGGCGATCGGCATCCCGATCTCGTTCGCCCTGCTCGTCTGCGGCGCGGCGCTGATGTGGCAGCTCGGGATGCTCGACCCGCAGATCCTGGCGCAGAACCTGATCAACGGCGCCAACAGCTATCCGCTGCTCGCCGTGCCCTTCTTCCTGCTCGCCGGCGAGCTGATGAACGTCGGCGGCCTGTCGCGCCGCATCGTCAACGTGGCGCTGGTGATGGTGGGCCACGTCAAGGGCGGCCTGGGCTACGTGGTGATCATCGCCGCCTGCCTGCTCGCCGCGATGTCCGGCTCGGCGGTGGCCGACGCCGCCGCGCTGACGACGCTGCTGCTGCCGATGATGGTGGCCGCCGGCCACGACAAGGCGCGCTCGGCCGGCCTCATCGCCTCGGCCGGCATCATCGCGCCGATCCTGCCGCCGAGCATCGGCTTCGTCATCTTCGGCGTGGCCGCCAACGTGTCGATCTCCAAGCTGTTCCTCGCCGGCATCGTGCCCGGGCTGATGCTCGGCGCCTCGATCTGGTTCACCTGGTGGTGGCTGGCGAGGAACGAGGACATCGTCTCGCCGCCGCGGCGCCCCTTCAAGGACGTGCTCGCCGCCATCAGCCACGCGGCCTGGGCGCTCGGCCTGCCGGTGATCATCATCTTCGGCCTGAAGCTCGGCGTGTTCACGCCCACCGAGGCCGGCGTCGTGGCCGCGGTCTACGCCCTCTTCGTCTCCACCGTCGTCTACCGCGAGCTGAAGCTGAACCAGCTCTACGGCGTGTTCGTGCATGCCGCCCGCACCACTTCGGTGGTGATGCTGCTGGTCGCGGCGGCCGCGGTCAGCGCCTGGCTGATCACGGTGGCGAACATCCCGCAGCAGGTCGTGGCCCTGCTGCAACCGCTGCACGACAACCCGAAGCTGCTGATGGCCGCGATCATGGTGCTGGTGATGATCGTCGGCACCGCGCTCGACATGGCCCCGACGATCCTGATCCTGACGCCGGTGCTGATGCCGCTGGTCAATGCCTCGGGCATCGATCCGGTCTACTTCGGCGTGCTGTTCATGATCAACAACGCGATCGGCCTGATCACGCCGCCGGTGGGCGTGGTGCTCAACACCGTGGCCGGCGTCGGCAAGGTCAGCATGGACGCGGTGACGCGCGGCGTCGTCCCGTTCATGATCGCCCAGTTCATCCTGATGTTCCTGATGGTCCTGTTCCCGCAGCTCGTGATGGTGCCGGCGCGCTGGTTCTACTGACCGGAGCGGCTGCCGGGCGGCGGCTTCATCGTCTCCTCGACCACCTCGAGCCACTGCGCGAACGAGTCGGCGAGCCAGTTGTTGCCGGGCTTCAGCGGGCGCGGGTCGTAGGGCTTGCCCCAGCCGCCCCACCAGCTTTCCCAGCCGCGCCCCGGCACGTTGGCCAGCGGCGAATCGAACTCGTAGATGATGAATTCGGTGCCGGGCGGAAACGCGTCGGCAGTGGGCAGGGGCAGGGGCAGGGGCAGATCGTCCGGCATCGAGACGAATATAGTCCCGGCGATGAACCTCACCTGCGCGCACCGCTGGGCCTTTTCCGCGTGGGGCGGCGCCCTCGCCGAGCACAGCGATCCGCTCGCGCCGGCGGGCGGCGACGAGGTCACGGTCCGGGTCACGCACTGCGGCATCTGCCACTCCGACCTGCACATCCAGGCCGGCGGCTTCGACATGGGCGGGGGCAGGCTGTCGTCGTTCGAACGCGCCGGCGCGCGGCTGCCGCTGACGATGGGCCACGAGATCGGCGGCGAGGTCGTCGAGCTCGGGCCCGAGGCCAGCGGCCTGACGCTCGGCGACAAGGTGATCGTCTATCCGTGGCTGGGCTGCGGCGAGTGCCCGGTCTGCGCGCGCGGCGAAGATCATCTCTGCCCGCGCGCGCCGCGCAATCTCGGCATCCAGTTGCCGGGCGGCTATGCCGACCTGGTGCGCGTGCCGCACTCGCGCTACCTGGTGCCGATCGGCACCCTGTCGCCGGCGCGCGCCGCCACCTTCTCCTGCGCCGGCATTACCGCCTTCGGCGCACTGCGCAAGCTCGACCCGACGCTGACCGCCGACGACCACGTGGTCATCATCGGTTGCGGCGGCGTCGGCATGACCGCCATCGCCCTCGCCTCGGCGACCTCGAAGGCGCGGATCGTCGCCGTCGACCCCGATCCGGCCAAGCGCGAGGCGGCGCTCGGCCACGGCGCTGCGCTCGCCTTCGATCCGGCCGCGCCGGAGGCGGCGAAGGCGATCGGCAAGGCCTGCGCCTTCAACATCGCCGGCGTGATCGACTTCGTCGGCGCCGAGTCGACCTCGTCGCTGGCGGTGAACCTGGTGCGGCGCACCGGCCAGGTCGTGATCGTCGGCCTGTTCGGCGGCGAATTCAGGATGCCGCTGCCGATGTTCGCGCTCAAGTCGCTGCGCATCAGCGGCTCCTACGTCGGCAGCCTGGCCGACCTGCGCGAGCTGGTGGCCCTGGCCGAGCGCGTGACCCTGCCGCAGATTCCGCTCGACCTGCGGCCGCTGGCCGAGGTCAACCAGGCGCTGCAGGATCTCGCCGCCGGCCGAGTCGTCGGCCGCGTCGTCCTCCAGCCCTGATCGTCCGCGCGGCCGGCCAGCGCCTGTTAACGGGCCTTAGGCCCGACGGAAATCCATCGCCCAGTTGGTCTCCCAGGTGGCGCCGCCGTCGGCGGAAAACGCCTGCTCCCAGTGCGGCGTCGCCGGCGCCGCCGCCGACCAGGTGAAGCGCACCCGGATCGGCTTGCCGTTGAAGATGTCGTCGGCGTAGAAGGTGCCGATGCCCTCGCGAAACGCGCCGCGCACGGGCGGGTCGATCGGCCCGAGCGGCGCGCGGGTGTCGAGGTACCAGATCGACCACTGCCGCGATGCCGGATCGAACGAGCGCAGCGTCACGCCGCGGATCGTCTTGCCGTCGAAGGCGAACACGTTGTCGTCGACGTTGCCGTAGCCGCCCAGCAGGGGCTGCGCGACCGACGTGCCATCGAACTCGATCCATTCGCGGCTGCCGGCGAGCCGCTCCTTCAGCCGGCGGTGCCGAACCTGCCAGCGGCCGAAGAAGAAGTCGAAGTCGCGGGCGCCGGCATCCGCGCGCTCGCCCTGCGCCAGGCCGCTTGCCGGCACGCCGGCACCCAAGCCGAGAACCGCCGCCACGGCGGCACGACGATCGATTTCCATGGGGAGGCTTTCATGAGTGACGAAGGTCTCCGTTGTACGGAACTCAACCTGCCACGCGATGTCAGGTATCGAAGTCAGCGGGGCGAAGGCCCTTCGGCGGCCAGCTCCCGTCGCGGGGCCTCGAGCGCGCTCTCCGCGTCGAACGCGACATCCCGGTGCACCGGCCCGTCCGCGCGGGCATCGAAGGCATAGCCGCGGCGTCGCGCCGGCCAGCCGCCGACTCGCGCCACCTCGAGCGCCCGCGTCTCCGCCTCGTCGGGTGTCTTGCCGTCGCCCTGCAGCGGAAGGTCGAGAGTGGCCACGGGGCCCACGAGGCTGAGCGCGTAGGAGTAGGTCGTCCTGGTTCGCGACGACACCTTGCTGAACCCCGAGCCCACGCTCGTCACCGCCTCGCTCTCGCTGCCGCGTTTCAGGGTGACGACGACCGCGCTGTAGTCCGCGAAAGGGTGCGTCGTTCCGACGCCGAGGCCGAGGTAGCCGATGCGGCTCACGACCTCGCGCCTGGCGGGGTCGATGGTGACTTCGAACCAGGTCCCCGCATACCAGAGGCCGACCAGGCCGACGGCGGCGACGCCGAGGACGATCATGCCGTCGTTCTCGGCGGTCTTGCCGAGGAAGACGAATGCGGCGAGACCCGCGACCAGCGCAGCAGCCAGCCCGAGCACGCTGAGCGTGCCCAGCGGGGCCTCGTTGGCGAGACGGAGCACGCCCTCGCTCATGGCCGCACCGCGCTGGCGGTGGCGCTGGGGGTGGCGACGGTGCCGGGCCGCGTGGTGGCGTTCATGCCGGTGGCCGTCCCGGCGCTGCTGCTATAGCACTGGCCGTTGCCGCGCTCGACCTCGATCGTGCCCTTGGCGCGCTTGCGGACGCGGCTGCCGTTGACCATCTGCGAGGTGATGATGTCGAGGTTGAGCGTCTTGTAGCGGTTGTCGGCACCGGCGAAGGCGATCCGCAGGGTGCAGCTCTGGCTCGCCGAGGACCAGCTGCCCTGGGTCTGGCGCTGCAGCTCGATCTTTTCCCAGTTGCCCTGGTTGCACGCGTCGTTGTCGCAGCGGTAACCCCAGGCCACCGCGGCCAGCTTGGCGGTGGCGCAGGCGTTGGCGCTGGCGATCGGCGCGTCGCCCCACTCTGCCGTGAGCCGCACCGTCTTCATGTCGCGCCTCAGGTCGCCCATCGGCCCGAACGCCACCGAATAGCCGCCGCAGGAACCCGGGGCGTTGCTCGGCGCGACCGAAGTCGCGCTGAAGCGCTGCCGGTAGTAACAACGGTCTTCGGTGACCGGCACCGGGCTGGCGGCGAAGTCCAGGGCGTTCTGCGGTCCGGTGCAGAGGCCGAAGGTGGACAGCGTCGGCGCCGGACCGGCCTGGGTGGCCTGCGGCCGCTCGCTCGACGCCACCGCGGAGAGATCGGTTGGTGCCGCTTGAACGGGCGCGAAGGCGAACAGGGCCGTCACGAGGACGACGGCGAACGGGCAGCGGATCGACATGGCGGGCTCCTTGGCAACACCGACCCGCACAGTGTGCGAACCGGCCGTTGCGGGAGCGTTGCAGGAGCCCGGTCGTCCGCGGCGCGCGCGCTTCGAGCCCTTTACCTGCCGGTTCGCTCGCGCTGCTCGCAGAGCATGCGCTCGACGCACTCGCCGAGCATGCGCGGCCCGCACGGCTTCGGCAGGAAGGCGTCGTACCCGTCGAACCCGGAGCGAACCACCGACTCGTCGAGGCTGGTGTGCATGGCGATCATGGAGGAGGAGGTCTTCGGATCGCGGCGCAAGGCCCGCCCGAGGGCGAGGCCGTCCATGCCCGGCATGTCGACGTCGAGGATGACCGCGTCGAAGCGCTCCTGCCGGGTGGCCTCGAGCGCGGCATAGCCGCTGTCGACAGCCTCGACGCTGTAGCCCAGCGCCTCGAGCGAGGCCGTCACCAGGACCCGCATCTCCGCCGAGTCGTCCACGGTCAGAACCCGTCCGCGGCAGTGTTCGGCGATCGCGTGCATCGGCGCGAGCTTAGCGAGGCGAAAGCGGTTCGAAAAGACCGGTCGGCGGGCTGAACCGGTCCCGGCCGCCCGCTGCTGCAAAACAAGGCAGCGCGCGAATTCCCAGGCGGCGTGGCGCGCTCCAGAGCTTGCCCGCAGGTTATGCACAAACTTGTCCACGGCGCCGGTGGACAAGATTTTTTCGCGCCGCTAGCCGTCGACCGGGGCGATGGTCTCGGCGAATCCGCTGTCGTACTCGCCGGCCGCGTCGATCAGCACCTGCGCTTCGTCCATGAAGGTCTGCCAGCGCAGCGGCTGGCCCACGTACAGGAGCGTCAAGGCGCGCTCGATGTCGGCGGCGGACAGGCCCGACAGGCTGCCCGACACGCTGAGCAGCTGCAGGCGCGTATTCGGACGCAGCTCTTTTCTTCGATCTTTCACGGGCTGGCAAGTCCAGGGGGCGAAGGCCGCATTCTGCCCCGCCCGGAAGGGGTTGCCATCTGTCAGAGCTGCCAGCGTCAGCGCCCGCCCAGACGCACCAGCCGGCCCGGGCGCGCGCCGGTCACCTGGCCGCGCAGCTGCACCGGCTCGCCCGCAACCCAGGTGCCGACATAGCCCTCGGCCTTCTGCAGGAAGCGCTTGCCGCCGGCCGGCAGGTCGCGCACCAGGCGCGGCGTGTCCATGCGCAGCCGTGCGGGATCGATCAGGTTGAGGTCGGCGCGCAGCCCCGGCGCGACCCGGCCGCGGTCGGCCAGGCCCAGGTAGGCGGCGTTGCGCCCGCTCATCATCTCGACCGCGCGCTCGAGCGGCAGGCGACCCTCGGCCCGGCCCTGCACCCAGTGGGTCAGCATGAAGGTGGAAAAGCTGGCGTCGCAGACCGTGCCGACGTGCGCCCCCGCGTCGCTCAGGCCGGCCAGCGCCCGCGGATGCCCGAGCATGCTGCGCACCGCCGAGAGCGTGCCGTCGTTGTAGTTGAAGATCGGAAAGTAGATGAGGTTCTCGCCGGCGCCTTCGGCCAGGTGGTCGTAGAGCGCTTCGAGCGCAGTGACGCCGCGTTGCTTCGCCCGCACCAGGAAGCTCTGCATCACGCTCGGCTCGTAGTCGAGACTTTCGCCGAGCGGGAACATGCGGCCGCTGATCAGCTCGATGCGCGCGAGCAGGATGTCGACCAGCGGCGGGATCGCCGTGCCGTCGCCGGCGACCGGGTCCGACTTCTCGGCCAGCACCCTGGCCTTCCTCGCCGGCTCGCGCATCGCCGCGGCGCGCGCCGCGAGCGGCAGGGCGGCGATCTCCTTGAACGCCGGAAAGCCCATGAACGGATGAAAGCTCGCCTCGAGGCCGACGATCACGCCGATGCCGCGCGCCGCCGCCTGCAGGTAGAGCGGCAGCCCGGCGGCGACGGCGATGTCGACCCGCTCGCGGATCGCCTGCCACTGCGCGCCGCCCGGGTCGCGCTGCAACCAGGTCATCGAGAGCGGCCGGCCCGAGGCGCGAGCGATTGCCTCGACCAGGTCGAACTCGGCATCGAACCGCTCCGGGCCTTTGAGGACGTCGAAGTCGCTCACCATCTGGATCACGCCGTGGCCGAGGCCCTGGAACGCGCCGGCGATGCCGCACAGCTCGGCTGCGCCGGCTTCGGCGGCGGGCGTCTCCTTGCCTTCGGAGGTGCGGTGGTTGTCGCTGCGGCCGGTGCTGAAGCCCGCGGCGCCGGCCTGCAGGGCCTCGCGCACCAGCGCGCGCATCGCCGAGATGTCGTCGGCGCCGGCCTGTCCTTGAGTGAAGGCGCGCTCGCCCATCACCGCCATGCGCACCGGGTCGTGCGGAATCTGCAGCAGGAAGTCGAGGCTGTGCGGCGTGGCGTCGAGCGCGTCCATGAACTGCGGGAAGCTCTCCCAGTTCCAGCGGATGCCTTCGGCCAGCGCGGCGCCGGGAATGTCTTCCACGCCCTCCATCAGCTTGATCAGCTCGCCTTCCCGGCCCTTCGTCACCGGGGCGAAGCCGACGCCGCAGTTGCCCATCACGACCGTCGTCACGCCGTGGTGGATGCTCGGCGAGAAGGTCTCGTCCCAGGTCGCCTGACCGTCGTAGTGGGTGTGGATGTCGACGAAGCCCGGCGTGACCCAGGCGCCGTGCGCGTCGACGCGCTCGCGCGCCGCGCTCGTGATGCGGCCGAGCTCGACGATGCGGCCGTCCTTGATGCCGACGTCGGCGCTGAACGGCGCGCCGCCCGTTCCGTCGACGACCGTCCCGCCTTCAATGAGCCAGTCGAGCATCCTTCCTTCTCCAGAGGAGCGCGAGCGTCAGGCCCGACACGATGTGCCAGATGCCCCACAGGCTCGCGATGATCACCATGCCGAGGTCGGCGTTGAAGGTCACGGCGATGATGCCGAGCGCCAGCCCCGAGTTCTGCATCCCGCCCTCGATCATGATCGCCCGGCGGTCGCGCTCGGCGACCCGGAAGGCCAGCGCGCAGAGGAAGCCGAGCAGGAGGCCGCTGCCGTTGTGCAGGATCACGATCACGAGCTGCGGCAGGATCTGGGCGTTGAGCAGCGCACGCTGGCTCACCAGCCCGGCGGCGATGAAGGCGAGCAGCGCCAGCAGGCTGAACGCGCCGAGCGGCTTCCTGATCCTTTCGGTGAACGCCGGCCAGCGGTGGCCGAGCGTGAGGCCGAGCGCCATCGGCACGGCGAGAAGCGCCAGCAGGCTCCACCAGATGTCGGAGGCGTCGATCGCGAGCGAGTGCATCCAGCCGGCAGTGGCCGGGTTGGTCGCCATCATCCAGGCGAAGTTGAACGGCGTGAGAAAGAGCGCGAGCACCGCCGCCACGGCCGAGATGCTGACCGAGAGCGCGGTGTTGCCGTGGCCGAAATGGGTGATCACGTTGCTCAGCGACCCGCCCGGGCAGGCGGCGACGAGGATCATCGCCGCCTCGACGTTCGGCGGCAGGTCGAGCGCGAGCGTCGCCAGCCAGGTGCCCACCGGCAGCAGCACGAACTGCGGGATCAGGCCGCAGACCACCGCCCGCGGCGTCTGCGCGACGCGGGTGAAATCGGCGACCTTGAGCTCGAGCGCGACCGAGAACACCATGGTCGCGAGCACCAGGCTCAGCACGAGCTGCTGCGTCGTCATCGGCGCGGGCTCTCAGGCGGCAGCGTTCCGCCGACCGCGGACATCGGTCTCGGGCCGCGGGTTATTCGACCTTGGCGCCGGAAGAGATCACCACCTTCTCCCACTTCGCCGTTTCCGCGGCGATCACCTTGCCGAAGTCCTCGGGCGTGCCGGCGATCGGCTTGCCGCCGAGCTCGGCCAGGCGCTCGCGCATCTTCGGGTCGGCGAGCGCCCGGTTCACCTCGGCGTTGATCTTGTCGATGAACTCGCGCGGCGTGCCCTTGGGCATGCCGATGCCGAACCAGGCCGTCGCCTCGTAGCCCGGCACGGTCTCGCCCACCGTGGGCAGTTGCGGCATCGAGGGCTCGCGCTCCTGCGAGGTGACGGCGAGGGCGCGCAGCTTGCCGTTCTTGATGTGGCCGACCGAGGACGGCAGGTTGTCGAACAGCACGTCCACCTGGCCGCCCATCAGGTCGATCAGCGCCGGACCGGCGCCCTTGTAGGGCACGTGCAGCATGTCGCAGCCGGTCATCGACTTGAACAGCTCGCCGGACATGTGCACCGAAGTGCCGCTGCCCGACGACGCCATGTTGATCTTCTTCGGGTTGGCCTTGCAGTAGGCGATGAACTCGGCGACCGTCTTGGCGGGGAACGAGGGCGTCACCTCCATCACGTTCGGCGTGCGCACCAGGCCGGCGACCGGGGCGACGTCGCGGATGACGTTGAAGTTGAGGTTCTTGTACAGCGTGGCGTTGATGCCGTGGGCCGGGTTCACCAGCAGCATGGTGTAGCCGTCGGGCGGCGCGGTGAGCGCGGCCTCGGTGCCGAGGTTGTTACCCGCGCCCGGCTTGTTCTCGACGACGACCGACTGGCCGAGCTTCTCGGTGAGCCACTGGGCGATGATCCGCGCCAGCACGTCGGTGGTGCCGGCCGGCGGATACGGCACGATCCACTTGATCGGCCGGGTCGGATAGGGGTCGGCGGCGAGCGCCGGCTGCGCCATGGCGGCCAGGCCGAGCAGCGAGAGGGCGATCAGGCGGAACAGTCGGGTCACGTTGTCTCCTTCGGCTGGCTGCGCCGGGCGCGCAGCCGGGTGGCCGATTCTGCCAAGCGACTCGGCCGGGCAAGGGGAGTGCTATCCCGCTTCCCGCGCCGGCCAGAGCCAGGCCGCGCCACGCACGCCCGAGGCGTCGCCATGCCGGTTCGGCACGACCGGCGTGTCGCACCGGTCGGAGAACACGAACTCCTGGAGCAGCGGCGGCAGCGCGGCGTAGAGCTCGCCGACCTGCGACAGGCCGCCGCCGAGTACGACCACGTCGGGGTCGACGATGTTGATCACGGTCGCGAGCGCACTCGCCAGGCGTCGGCAGTAGCGGGCCAGCGTGGCCGCGGCCGCCGCATCGCCGCTGCGGGCAAGCGCGACGATCCGCCTGGCGTCGACTGCGGGCGGCATCGGGGCGACGCGGGCGTGGTCGGCCGCGAGGCCCGGGCCCGAGAGGTAGGTTTCGATGCAGCGCCGCCGGCCGCAATAGCAGCGCGTGTCGGGCAGCGCGCTTTCGGTCCGCGCCGGCAGCTCGTTGTGGCCCCACTCGCCGGTGATCGCGTTCGGCCCGACCCGAAGCCGCCCGTCGACGACCAGGCCGCCGCCGACTCCCGTGCCGAGGATCACGCCGAAGACGACGCCGTGCCCCGCCCCGGCCCCGTCGCTCGCCTCGGAGAGGGCGAAGCAGTCGGCGTCGTTGGCGATGCGCACCTCGCGGCCGAGGGCTTGCGCCAGGTCGGCGCGCAGCGGCCGGCCGTTGAGGTGGGTCGAGTTGGCGTTCTTGATCAGGCCGCTGGCCGGCGAGATCGCGCCCGGCGTGCCGATGCCGACACGGGCGCGTGTGCCCAGCCGCGCCTCGATCTCCTCGACCAGGCCGCGGATCGCATTCACCGTCAGCGCGTAGTCGTGCGACGGCGAAGCGATGCGATGGCGCGCCAGCTCGCGGCCGGCGGTGTCGATAGCGAGCGCCTCGATCTTGCTGCCGCCGAGGTCGACGCCGATGCGCAGGGTGCCGGTCGGAGGCAGCATCCCGCGAGGGTAGCCGAGGGCCGGTCGGGGCTGTCGCTGCCATCGCGCCTCGCGATGGCTGACAGACGTGTTTGCGATGGGCTGGGCGCGGACGACAGGTCTACGATGCCTGCGTCAACTCTCTGCCAGGAGCGCATCATGCAAGCACAGACGTCCGCCGACGAAGCCGCCGCGATCAAGCAGGCGAAGATGAAGCCGACGATCAACGGCTCCACCTACGTGAAGCCGCAGCAGCTCGAATGGCAGAAGACCCAGTTCGACAAGGTCTGGCTGAAGGTGCTCTACGAGAACAAGGACAAGGGCGAGTCGACCGTGCTCGTGAAGCTCGAGCCCGGAGCGCACCTCCCGTACCACAAGCACCCCGAGCTCGAGCAGGCCTACGTGCTCGAGGGTTCGATGTACGACCACGACGGCACCTGCAGCGCCGGCGAGTACGTCTGGCGCAAGCCTGGCTCGCTGCACGAGAACCACTCCGACACCGGCGCGATCGTGCTTGCCGTCTATCGCAAACAGAACATCTTCGTCAACAAGACGACCGGCTACACGACCCAGCCCTGAGCCGGCCTCGACCCGCGCGGCCGCGTCGGCCGCACCCCTCCCCCTCTTCAAAGGAAGCGCGATGTCCAGGAATCTCGATCGTCGGTCCTTCATGGCCGTCTCGGCTGGCGGCACGCTGCTCGCCGCGCTGCCCGTGGTAGCGCGGGCGCAGGGCAAGCTCGGCAAGGTGGAGTACGGGGTCGCGAGCATCGATCCGCTGTACTCGGCCGCCTACGTGGCGCTCAAGCGCGACCTGTTCAAGCAGCAAGGTCTCGAGGTCAACTACCTGAACACGCAGAGCGGGCCGCGCTCGAAGCAGCTGCTCGCCGCCGGGCAGATCGGAATCGCGACCTCGGGCGTCAACGACGCGATCGCGCTCAACCTCGCAGGCAAGGACACGACGGTGATCTACGGCTTCGATCAGCGAGTGCCGTTCGCCAACATCATGGTCCGCAAGGCCGACTTCGATTCCGGCAAGATCAAATCGGTCAAGGACCTCGCCGGCAAGACGATCGCCGTGACCCAGCCGCAGTCGGCGACCTGGCTGATGGCCACCTACATCAGCGACCGCGCCGGCATCCTCAAGCAGGTGAACATTCGCGGCTTGGGCGACTTCGCGACGATGATGGGCGCCGTCAAGGCCGGGCAGGTCGACGCCACGATCGCGACCATCTCGATGCTCGACTCGGCCAAGCAGCAGGGCTGGGGCCACACCCTGTTCGACGTCACCGACGAAGGGGCCTGGAAGGAGACCTTCGGCGGCAACGTTCCGGGCGTCGGCTGCTACGTCCTCCAGGAGTCCCTCAAGACGAACGGCGAAGCGCTGCAGGCCTTCGTGACCGCGATGGCGAAGGCGCAGGACGTGCTCAACTCCAGCACGCCGGAGCAGATCGTCGACGGCATCTTCGACGCCTATCTCACCGGCTACGAGCGCGAAGCGACGCTACGGGCGGTGCGCGTCTACAAGGCTGGCGTCTGGAGCCGCAACAACGACGTTTCGAACGACGCCTACACTCGATTGATCGGGATCATGGGCGACGGTCGACAGTTCAGCAACGCCGAACTCGAGGCGGTGCCGTACAAGAAGGTCGTCGACATGAGCTTCCTGAGCAAGGCCAAGCGCTGACCGCGCCGGTCGTCCCTCGCGAAGGAGTTGCGGAATGATCCGCCTGGACCGGATCGAAAAGACCTACTTCGCCCGGGAGCGCGACGTCCACGCGATCGGCAATATCACCACCACGATCGCCGCTGGCGAGTTCGTCGCCATCGTCGGTCCGAGCGGCTGCGGCAAGAGCACGCTCCTGCATCTGCTTGCAGGCTTCGACGTGCCGACCGGTGGCGAGGTGCTGGTCGACGGCAGCCGGGTCGTGCCGGGCACGGTGCCGAAAGGGCTGGGCTACATCTTCCAGAAAGACACGGTCCTGCCGTGGAAGCGGGTGCGCGAGAACATCGCCCTCGGGCTCAGGTACCGCAATGTCGGCCGCACCGCGATCGACAGGAAAGTCGCCGAGCTGCTCAAGCTTGGCAACCTCGAAGGCTTCGGCGAGGCGTATCCGCACCAGCTCTCGGGCGGCATGCGGCGCCGCGTCGCGCTGCTGATGACGCTCGCGTGCGACCCGCAGATCCTTCTGCTCGACGAGCCGTTCGGCGCCCTCGACACCCACACCCGGACGCTGCTGCATCGCGAGCTGCTCGCCATCTGGCGGCAGATGCGCCAGACGGTCGTGCTCGTCACCCACGACCTCGACGAGGCCGTGACCCTGTCGGACCGGGTCATCGTGCTGTCGCGGCCGCCGAGCCGGATCCTGCTCGACCACCGCATCGACATCCCGCGGCCGCGCGACGTCTTCTCGGTGCGCGACACGCCGGCCTTCACCGAGAACTTCCGCACGATCTGGCGCGTCCTCGGCGAGGAGTTCCGCGAAGACGCTCGCGCCGGGGCCGAGGCATGACGGCGCCGACGCTGCGGCCGGTCGCGCGCGCCGCGCCTCCTGAAGCGGCCGAGGGAACCTCACGGGAGGAGCGCCTCGCAGCGACGGCGCGGCGCCAGCGCATGACCCGCCTGCGGCTGCTGGCGTGGCAGGTGGCGCTGGTGGTCCTGTTCCTGGCGGTCTGGGAGATCGGCACGAGGCTGTCGATCCTCAGCAAGAACGCCAACATCTTCGACCCGTTCTTCGTCAGCCGGCCGTCGCAGATCGTCTCGCGCCTCTATGACTGGACGCTCGGCGCCAAGGCCGGATACCTCTGGCCGCACTTGTGGGCGACGCTCGGCGCGACCATGGTCGGCCTGGTGGTCGCCGTGGTCACGGGATTTTTCGTTGGTCTGCTGTTCAGCCAGAAGCGCGAACTGGCGATCGTCTTCAACCCCTTCATCGTCGCCCTGAACTCGCTGCCGCGAATCGCCTTCGTGCCCCTGATCACGATGATCTTCGGCCTGGGGCTGGCCTCGAAGGTCGTGACCGCCTGGTTTATCGTTTTCTTCCTGGTCTTCTTCAACACCTTCAAGGGCGGGATGGCGATAGAGAAGGAACTGCTCGACTTCTGTCGCACGCTCGGCGCCAGCGAGCGGCAGTTGACGCTGACCGTTCGCATCCCGAATGCCCTGGCGTGGACCTTCACCGCGCTGCCCAACGCGGTGAGCTTCTCGCTGATCGGCGTCGTCATCTCGGAGTTCGTCGGCTCGACGACCGGGATGGGCTACCTGATCATCGTCTCGCTGGCAACGCTCAACGCCGGCGACATGTTCGCGTCGCTCACCGTCTTGAGCCTGGTGGGTGTGACGCTCGTTTCGCTGTTCCAGATGCTCGAGCGCCGCCTGCTGAAGTGGTCGCCCGAGTTTCGCGAACAGAACTAGGCACCGCCTCGACCTCCGGCGCGCGGCGCCCGCCTGCCCACTTGCGCCGCCTGAGCAGCGACTGCGCCAGCTCGTCGACGAGTTCGAACACGCACAGTGCCGCGCGCGACGGGTCGCGCTTCGGCGACAGCGCCAGGTAGCTCGTCAGTCGCAGGTCGGGCTCCACGATCCGGAGCAGGCGCAGCTTGGCGACCGGCGGATCGTCACCGAGCGAGATCTTCGGCAGCACGGTGAAGCCGCGGCCGCGGTAGACGAGCAGCTTGAGCTGCGGCACCGAGTCGATCTCGCCGGCGTATTGAAGCGGGCAGCCGAGCTTGCGTGCGGTCTCGTCCATCAACTGGCGCAACCGCGAGCGGCTGGGCGAGTTGTGCAGGAGGTGGAACCCCGCCAGCTCGCAGAACGCGATCGTCTCGCGGCCCCGGGTCAGCTCGTTCTCATGGCCCATCAGGTAGAGCGCGTCGCTGACGATCGGCTTGGCTTTGATCTGCGGAGGTCGATCAGCGCCGTACAGGATCGCGACGTCGAGCCGACCATCGACGAGCCAACCGAAGACATCGCCGCTCATGCCGTCGACGATGTTCAGCTTGATGTCCGGATACCGCGCGCGGACGAGCTCCACGATCGGTACTGTCATCAGCGTCGAAGTCGTGACCGGTAGGCCGAACGTCACCTCGCCGCGCGGCTGGCTGGCGACCGACTGCACCGCGCTGCGTGCGGCTGCGAGAGCCTCGGTGACCTTGTAGGCGTGCTCGAGGAAGATCTCGCCGGCCTCGGTCAGCGTCACGCCCCGCCGATGACGGGTGCACAGAGCGACGCCGAGCTCGCCCTCGAGGCTCGCGAGCTGGGCGCTGAGCGCCGGCTGCGCGATGTGGATGTAGGCCGAGGCGGCCGAGATCGCGCCTTTTTCCGCGATCGCGATGAAGTAGTGGATCTGACGAAGCTCCATGGGCTCGCCGATTATGCGGAGCGGCATTGGCACCGCCGCCATTCAGAGACTGACGGCGGCGGCGGGAGCTCTACGGCAGCTTCTGGAAGCCGAACACCGGCGGGTTCATGCCGCAGCTGACCGAGTCGCTGCCGACCTTGCCGGTGGCGTTGACGACGAACTTCGAGCGCGCGGTGCCCGAGATGACCAGCGGCGCGGTCAGGTTCAGGCCGTCGGTGCTGGCGGTGCTCGTCGGCTGCATGAAGGTGTTGCCGCCGCCGCTGCCGGCCGAGGCGTTGGTCGTCAGGTAGAGGTACACCGGATCCGAGACCGGCGCGGCGTCGGTGCCGGTGCAGACGGTCGGCGCGCCGGCCGCGTCGGGCGCTTTCGTCATGCCGCCGTTGTCGGAGCGGCAGACGTCGGCCGTGTACTGCGTGCCCGCCATGCACAGGCCCGCGCTCGCGCTCGGCGTGAACTTGATCAGGTCCGACATCTTGATGATGACGCAGTTGTACGTGGCGTCGGCCGGGTTGCCGCTGCCGAGCGTCGGCGCCGCCAGGAAGTCGACTTCGGTCGCGGTCGGGCTGGAGAAGACGGTCACCGGGCTGGTGCAGAGCGGGCTGGTCGACAGCATCACCGAATAGACCTGGAGCTTGAGCGAGCTCGCGTCGAGCGCGAACGCGCTCGACGAGGCGAGCGCCGCGCCGAGGAGAAGGAGGGGCCTGAGCGATTTCATGGAGGGGGCCCCGCTCAGCTGCCGGAGCCGACGATCGTCAGCTTGTCGTCGCCTCCGCCGCCGCAGGAAGTGATCATGGCGCCGGCCACGAAGGCACAGACGATGAGGGCGAGCAGGCGTTTCATGGCAGGGCTTTCGTGGAAGGAATAACTCCCCTCCTTCGGCGCCGCCACGCCGATCTTGAGCCGTGGGCGCGCGCCGGCGCCGCGGGTGTGACTTGCGACCGTTCGCCGGGCAGCGAGCGGCGCCGCCGCCTCAGGGCGCCTTGGCCGCCGCCGCCAGCTCGGCCTGGCGCTTCTTCTCGCGCAGCTGCTTGATCTGCTCCTCCTCGAAGCGCCGGCGCGACTCCTGCATCTGCACCTGCTTCTGATGCGCCCGCTCCTCGAGGTCGGCGGGCTGCGTCATCGGGTTGAGCGAGAGGCCGCCGAACTCGGAGACCGCGGGCTCGCCGCGCTTGCTCTTCAGCTTGATGTTCAGGCGCAGCTCGTTGGCCGAATCGGCATTGCGGATCGCCTCGTCGAAGCCGATCAGGCCGGCGTCGTAGAGATCGAACAGGGCGGCGTCGAAGGTGCACATGCCGAGCTCGCGCGACTTCGCCATGATCCCCTTGATCTCGTGGAACTCGCCCTGGAAGATGCGCTCGGCGATGGTGGGCGTGTTGAGCAGGATCTCGATCGCCGCCGAGCGGCCCTTGCCGTCCTCGCGCCGCACCAGCCGCTGCGAGACGATCGCCCGCAGGTTGGCCGAGAGGTCCATCAGCAGCTGCTTCCTCCGCTCCTCGGGGAAGAAGTTGATGATCCGCTCGATCGTCTGGCTGGCGCTGTTGGCGTGCAGGGTGCCCAGGCAGAGGTGGCCGGTCTCGGCGAAGGCGATCGCGTGTTCCATCGTCTCGGCGTCGCGGATCTCGCCGATGAGGATGACGTCGGGCGCCTGGCGCAGCGTGTTCTTCAGCGCGTGATGCCAGGAGTGGGTGTCGATGCCGACCTCGCGGTGCGTCACCAGCGACATCTGCGAGACGTGCACGTACTCGACCGGGTCCTCGACGGTGATGATGTGCCCGGCCGAGGTGCGGTTGCGGTGGTCGATCATCGCCGCCAGCGAGGTCGACTTGCCCGAGCCGGTGGCGCCGACGACGAGCACCAGGCCGCGCTTGGCGAGGACCACTTCCTTCAGCGTCTCGGGCAGCTTCAGCTTCTCGAAATTCGGGATCTCGGAGGCGATGGTCCGGATCACCATGCTGACGCAGCGCTGCTGCATCAGCACGTTCACGCGAAAGCGCGAGACGCCGGGAATCGAGATCGCGAAGTTGCACTCCATCTCCTTGGCGAACTCGGCGCGCTGGTTCTCGTTCATCAGCGAGTGCGCCAGCATGCGGGTCACGTCGGGCGTGAGCTTCTGGTTCGTCATCGGCTTCATCGCGCCCTGCGACTTCATGCTCGGTGGGAAGTCGCTGGCGATGAACAGGTCGGAGCCGCCGCCTTGGCTCATGGTCGCCAGCAGCTTGTGCATGTAGGCGCGGGCTTGTTCTTCGGTGAAGGCTGTCGACATGGTGCTCCGTGGGGCGAGGGTCGCGCCCGGTCGGAAATCCCGAGGGCGACGACGCGTTTCTGACAGCGGTGGAGATTGCCAGCAAACGGCGGATCGGTCAGCCGAAGCAGCGGGAAAAAACCACGCTTGTCTCAAGCGCTCCCGGCCGATGTGGCGCGCGGCATCAGCCACTGCATCGCCAGCACCGCGGCGACGAGCGTCAGGCCCACCAGGTCGGCGATGCCGCCCGGATAGGCGAGCGCCACGCCGGCGACGATGAGCATCGCGCGCTCGATGGCGGTGGCGCGGCGCAGCGCCCAGCCCTGGAAGCCGCCGGCGATGGCGGCGATGCCGAGCGCGGCGGTGAAGGTCACCTGCGCGATCGAGAGCCAGTTCGCCGCGGCCAGCGCCTTGGTCGAGCCCATCAGCAGCAGGCCCTGGCCGGAAGGGTCGAGCACGAACATGAAGGGCAGCAGGAACGCCGGCACGGTGTACTTCCAGCACTGCAGCGTCGTCTTGTACGGGTCGCCGCCGGTGATCGCGGCGGCGGCGAACGGCGAGAGCGCGGTCGGTGGGGAGACCTCGGAGAGCACCGCGTAGTAGAAGATGAACATGTGCGCCGCGAAGTCGGGCACGCCGAGCTTGATCAGCGCCGGCGCCGCGATCACCGCGCAGATGATGTAGGAGGCCGTGACCGGCACCGCCAGGCCGACGATCCAGACCACGAGCGAGGTGAAGATCGCCGTCAGCAGCAGCGACCCCTCGGCGTAGTCGATCACGATCGAGCTGAACTTGAGGCCCAGGCCGGTGAGCGTGACGACGCCGACGATGATGCCGGCGCCCGCGCAGGTGGCGCCGACGTTGAGCATGCCGAGCGCGCCACCTTCCATCGCCTTGGCGAAGCCCGACTGCAGCACGTGCTCCTTCACCGAGCCCTTGCCGCGGAACAGGTCGTAGGGAATCAGCGCGGTGTCCCGGCGCAGCATGCTCGTCGCCAGCGCCACCACGGTGGCCCAGAAGACCGAGAGCACCGGCGAGAAGCCCCACATCATGAAAGCGACGATCGAGACCAGCGAGAGGAAGTGGAACCAGTAGCGCCGGCTCAGGTTCCAGACGCTGTCGACCTTCTCGAAGGCGACGTCCTTCATGCCGTACTTGCGGGCGTCGATCTCGACCATCAGGAACAGCGCGAAATAGAACAGCAGCGTCGGGATCACCGCCATCAGCAGCACGTCGAGGTACGAGATCTTCAGGAACTCGGCGATCAGGAAGGCGGCGGCGCCGAGCACCGGCGGCGAGATGATCGCGCCCAGGCCGCCCGCGGCGAGCAGGCCGCCGGCGGCGTTCTTCTCGTAGCCCACCTTCTCGAGCAGCGGGTAAGCCACCGCGCCGAGCGTCACCGTCGTCGCCACGCCCGAGCCCGAGGGCCCGCCGAGCAGGAACGACGCGAGCACCACCGTGCGGCCGGCGCCGGTCGGCTTGCCGCCCATCGCCGAGAACGAGAAGTCGAGGTAGAACTTGCCGGCGCCCGAGTACTGCAGGAACGCGCCGTAGATGGTGAACAGGATGATCAGCGACGAGGCCACGTCGACGGCAACGCCGAAGATGCCCTCGAGCGTCATGTACATCACGCCGACCAGCCGGCCGACCTCGTAGCCCTTGTGCGTCCACGGCGCCGGAAGCCAGGGCCCGGCCATCGCGTAGGCGAGAAAGCCGAGGGTGATGACCGGCATGACCCAGCCGCTGGTGCGCCGCATCGCCTCGAGCACGAGCGCGATCAGGGCGACGCCGAAGGCGATGTCCCAGGGGTTGGGCGAGGTGTTGCGGTCGGTGAAGTCGTCGCCGCCCTGGATCGCGTAGACGACGATGGCGATCGCCAGCGCGGCGGCGAGCCAGTCCCACCACATGACGCGGTGGCGAAAGCGCTTCGCGACCGGAAAGACGAGGAAGCAGAGGAACAGCACGAAGGCGACGTGCACGGGCCGCAGCGTCTGCGTCGGCACGATCGCATAGGCGGTGTAGAGATGGAACGCCGCCATCACGAAGGCGGCGAGGCGCACGAACCCGCCGAGCCAGCCCTTCAGCTTGTTGGCCGCACCCTCTTCTTCCTCGATGTACTGCTCGGCGCGAAGCAGCGCCTCGTCGCTGACAGCCGCCGGCCGCTCCGCGCTCATGCCGGGGCCGACGCTTCAGTTGACCTTGACGCCCTTCTCGGCGAAGTACTTCAGTGCCCCGGGGTGGAACGGGATCGGCGAGGCCGAGGCCTTCTGGCTCTCGAGCTTGAAGTTGAGCGCCTCCTTGTGCACCGCGACGATGTCGTCCTTGCGGTCGAAGATCGTCTTGACGATGTTGTAGGCGGTCTTGTCGTCCATGCTCTCGTGCGCGACCAGGATGTTCATCACCGTCGCCTGGTGGTTGTCGGCGTCCATGCCCTTGTAGGTGTCCTTGGGAATCACGTCCTGGATGTAGAGGTTGCCGTACTTCTTGTTCATCGCCGCCACGGCGTCGGCGTGGTCGATCATCTTCAGCTTGGTGTTCGGCGTGTTGGCGAGGTCGGTGACCGAAGCGGTCGGCAGGCCGCCGACCCAGAAGAAGGCGTCGATCTTGCCGTCCTTGATCGCGTTCACCGACTCGGCGACGCCGAGGCGCTCTCGCTTCATGTCGGCGTCCTTGTCGAGGCCGGCGGCCTCGATCAGGCGAAACGCCATCACCTCGGTGGCGCTGCCGGGCGAGCCGGTCGAGACGCGCTTGCCCTTGAGGTCGCTCATCTTCGCAACGCCACGACCCTCGACCGAGACGACGTGCATCCGGTTGGGGTACAGGATCATCAGCGTCTTCAGGGCGACCTTGTTGCCCTTGAACTTGTCCTCGCCGCGAAACGCGTCCTGGGCCGCGTCGGTCATGGTGAAGCCGACGTAGGGCTTGCCGCTGCCGACGAGCTTGAGGTTGTCGACCGACCCGCCGGTGACCTCGGCGGTGGCCTGCATGCCGGGCACGTGCTTCGAGAGCACCGCGGCGACGCCGCCGCCCATCGGGTAGTAGACGCCGCCGGTGCCGCCGGTGGCGATCGAGATGTTCTGGGCGTCGGCGGCGAAGGCCAGGGCGAGCCCGGCGAGGGTCGTGCCGACAAGGCGGGAAATCGAAAGGCTCATGGGCGGTGTCTCCGTGCGGTTCGCGGGATCGTTGTCGAACGATTCTGCAATGCCGGCGCCCCGCGGCGCATCGAGCCGGACCCTACTTCGGGTCGGGCCCGAGCCGCGCGCTCGAGCGCGCCAGGTAGAACCATTCGTGCCCCGGCTCGGCGCCGGGATTCGGGAACACGATGAAGCCGCTGAACGGCGCGACGATGGCCGTGCCGTCGTGCCGACGGCCGATCGCCTGGCCCTCGGCCACCGGGTCGAAGCTGCGCCAGACCTGCGCGAACGCGTCGTCCGGGTGCAGCCGGTCGATCACTTCACTGAGGCTCAGGCACTCCATCGCCGCCGCGGGCGCCGGATCGGGCGCATCGCTCAGGCCGAGGTGGGCGAGCGTGTTGACGATCGCCCGGTAGGCGACGTCGGGCGCCGCGGGGTCCTCGTGCTGGCCGCATTCGAGCGTGAGCGCGCTGCCGCCGATCGAGCGCATGTACTCGGTGGTGCCGATGCCGTAGCGCGGATCGAGGTCGAGCGTGGCTTCGGGGAACCGGGCAGCCTGCTCGCGGCGCCGGGCGACGCCGGCCGCGTACGTCGTGAGCCAGCCGTCGACCGCGCGGCCCACGCCCAGGCGCCGCGCCAGCGCCTCCTCGCGCGCCGCCCGGTCGAAGGGCTCGATCGGCCCGGCGTTGTCGCTCGGGCCCATGAAGACGAACGGCACGCCCGGTGCGGTGAACGAATGCAGGTCGAGCAGCACCTCGTGCTCGGCGAGCAGCGGGCAGAGCCAGTTGGCAATATGGTCCTCGAACTCGCGCGGCGTGTCGGTCGGCACGAGCTTGCGGTTGAGGTTGCGGTCGCCGGTGCGGCGCTGGTTCGCGTAGGCGAGCGGGTTGGTCACCGGCACGAAGGTCACGCGACCGGTTGTCAGGCGCAAGGTGCCCGCGTCGATCTCGGCGAGGGCGCGCGTGATCCCCTTCGTGCCGCAGGTCTCGTTGCCGTGCACGGCGCCGAGGACGATGAGGCGCGTGCCGGGCTGGACACTGGCGTAGGTGACGGACTTGAAGGGCTGCATCGCCGGGAATCGTAAGCGAGCCGTCTAGCCGAGCCAGCGGAACAGGAGCGGGATCATGAGCGAGGCCAGAAGCACCTGCAGGCCGAGGGCGATTCCGGCGTAGGCGCCGGCGTCGTCGTGCACCTGCAGAGCCCGGGCCGCGCCGATGCCGTGCGAGGCGGTGCCGAGGGCGAAGCCGCGCACCGCCCAGCTGTCGATGCCGAGCCCGTTGAACAGGTACTTGGCCGACAGCGCGCCGACCAGGCCGGTCAGCACCGCGAACACGGCGGCGAGGGCAGGCACGCCGCCGATCCGCTCGGCGATGCCCATCGCCACCGGCGCGGTCACCGACTTCGAGGCGAGCGAGCGCAGCACCTCGGCGGGCAGGTCGAACAGCCAAGCGAGCAGCACCGCGCTGCCGCCGGCGACCGTGCCGCCGACCAGCGCGGCGACGAGCAGCGCGACGCCGCGCTTGCTCACCTCGGCGCGGCGTTGCCAGAGCGGCCAGGCGAGCGCGACCACCGCCGGCCCGAGCAGGACGTGGACGAACTGCGCGCCGGCGAAGTAGGTGGGGTACGGCGTGGCGGTGAGGACCAGCATCGCGCCGAGCACGACCACCGACCAGAGCACCGGGTTCGCCCAGGGCGCGCGGTCGACCCGGTCGTAGAGCGCGGCGGCGACGACGTAGACGACCAGCGTCGCCGTCAGGCCGAACAGCGGCGCGGTCGAGAGATAGACCCAGAGCTGGACGAAGTCAGGCATCGCCCGCTCCCTCGCCCGCGCCGCGCTTCAGCAGCGCGCGCAGCAGCAGCGCCGTCACGGCCATGCCGATCCAGGTCGAGAGCACGATCACCGCGACAAGTTGCGCCCCATAGCGCGACACCAGGTCGAGGTGCGTGATCACGCCGACGCCGACCGGAACGAAGAGCAGCGAAAGGTGCGCCAGCAGCAGCTCGGCGGCCGCCTGCGCGGGCTCGCGGATCCACGTCCAGCGCAGGCCCGCGAGCAGCAGCACGAGGCCCACGACCGGTCCGGGAAAGGGCAGCTTCCAGGCGAGAACGAGGCCTTCTCCCGCGGCCTGGAAGAGCAGCAGCAGGGCCAGGCCGCGCAAGGCGGTCATCGCGGGCTCCTGCCCGGCGCCGGGCCCGGATCGATATCGTGCATGGCCGCAATGATCGCGGGTTCCGGCGAAGTGTCTAATGGGCGGAGTGACGCGGCCTGAGCCGCACGGAGACAACGCAAATGGCAGATCTGTTCGAAAACCCGATGGGCCTGATGGGCTTCGAGTTCGTCGAGTTCGCCTCGCCGGTGCCGGGCACCCTCGAGCCGGTGTTCGAGAAGCTCGGCTTCACGCTGGTGGCCAGGCACCGCTCGAAGGACGTGGTGCTCTACCGCCAGGGGCAGATCAACTTCATCGTCAACCGCGACCCGAAGAGCCCGGCCGGCTACTTCGCCGCCGAGCACGGGCCCTCGGCCTGCGGCCTGGCGTTCCGGGTCAAGGACTCGCACAAGGCCTACGAGCGCGCGCTCGCCCTCGGCGCCCAGCCGATCGACATGCCGGTCGGGCCGATGGAGCTGCGCCTGCCGGCGATCAAGGGCATCGGCGGCGCGCCGCTCTACCTGATCGACCGCTTCGAGGAAGGCCGCTCGATCTACGACATCGACTTCGAGTTCCTCGAGGGCGTCGACCGCAACCCGGTCGGCCACGGCCTGACGATCGTCGACCACCTGACGCACAACGTCTACCGCGGCCGGATGACGTTCTGGGCCAACTTCTACGAGCGCCTGTTCAACTTCCGCGAGATCCGCTACTTCGACATCCAGGGCGAATACACCGGCCTCACCTCGAAGGCGATGACCGCGCCCGACGGCAAGATCCGGATTCCGCTGAACGAGGAGTCGTCGAAGGGCTCGGGGCAGATCGAGGAATTCCTGATGCAGTTCAACGGCGAGGGCATCCAGCACGTGGCGCTCCTCACCGACGACATCCTGAAGACGGTCGACCGGCTGCAGCTCGCCGGCGTGCCGCTGATGACGGCGCCGAACGACATCTATTACGAGATGCTCGAGGAGCGCGTGCCCGGGCACGGCCAGCCGGTGCCCGAGCTGCAGACACGCGGCATCCTGCTCGACGGCAGCACCGAGGACGGCAAGCCGCGCCTCCTGCTGCAGATCTTCTCCGGCACGATGCTCGGACCGGTGTTCTTCGAGTTCATCCAGCGCAAGGGCGACGACGGCTTCGGCGAGGGCAACTTCAAGGCCCTGTTCCAGTCGATCGAGCGCGACCAGATCGAGCGCGGCGTCCTGCAGGCGAGCTGATCATGGACGGCTACCAATCGGGTTTCGGCAACGAGTTCGCCACCGAAGCGCTGGCCGGCGCGCTGCCGGTCGGCCGCAATTCGCCGCAGCGCTGCCCGTACGGGCTCTACGCCGAGCAGCTCAGCGGCACCGCCTTCACCGCGCCGCGCGCCGACAGCCGGCGCTCGTGGCTGTACCGGATCCGCCCTTCGGCGATGCACCGGCCGTTCGAGCCGCTCGCCGCCGGGCGGATCGTCAGCGAGTTCGGCGAGGTGCCGACGCCGCCGAACCAGCTCCGCTGGGATCCGCTGCCGATGCCGGCGGCGCCGGCCGACTTGATCGAAGGCCTGGTGACGATGGCCGGCAACGGCGACGTGCACGCGCAATCGGGCGGAGCCGCGCACGTCTACGCCGCCAACCGCTCGATGCAGGGACGCGCCTTCTACAACGCCGACGGCGAGATGCTGTTCGTGCCGCAGGAAGGCCGGCACCGCTTCTTCACCGAGCTCGGCATCGTCGACGCCGAGCCGCAGGAGATCGTCGTCATCCCGCGCGGCGTGCGCTTTCGCCTCGAGCTGCCCGATGGCCAGGGTCGCGGCTACGTGTGCGAGAACTACGGCGCCGCCTTCCGCCTGCCCGACCTCGGCCCGATCGGCTCGAACGGCCTGGCCAACCCGCGCGATTTCCTGACGCCGGTCGCTGCCTACGAAGACGTCGAGCAGCCGCACGAGCTCGTCGCCAAGTTCCAGGGCCGGCTCTGGTCGGCGCGGATGGACCACTCGCCGCTCGACGTCGTGGCCTGGCACGGCAGCCATGCGCCGTACAAGTACGACCTGCGCCGCTTCAACGCGATCGGCTCGATCAGCCACGACCATCCCGACCCGTCGATCTTCCTGGTGCTGCACAGCGTTTCCGACACGCCCGGCACGAGCAACATCGACTTCGTGATCTTCCCGCCGCGCATCCTGGCGATGCAGGACACGTTCCGCCCGCCCTGGTTCCACCGCAACGTCGCCTCCGAGTTCATGGGCCTGGTGCACGGCGCCTACGACGCCAAGGCCGAAGACTTCCGGCCCGGCGGCGCGAGCCTGCACAACAGCATGACCGGCCACGGCCCCGACGCCGCCACCTTCGAGAAGGCGAGCCGCGCCGACCTCTCGAAGCCCGACGTCATCAGGGACACGATGGCCTTCATGTTCGAGACGCGCCTGGTCTGGCGGCCGACTCGGCACGCCCTCGAGTCGGCGCAGCTGCAGGCCGAGTACTACCGCTGCTGGGAAGGCTTGCAGAGGCATTTCGACCCGGCGCGGCCGTGAAGGTCGGCAAGATCGTGACCGCCGCCGAGGCGGTCAGCCTGATCCGCAGCGGCGACACCGTCGCCACCGGCGGCTTCGTCGGCATCGGCTTCGCCGAAGAGATCGCGATCGCGCTCGAGGCCCTGCATCTTTCGGGCGCGCCCGGCCGGCCCGAAAACCTCACCCTCTTCTTCGCCGCCGGCCAGGGCGACGGCAAGTCGCGCGGGCTCAACCACCTGGCGCACCCCGGCCTCGTGAAGCGCGCGGTGGGCGGACATTGGGGCCTGATCCCCAAGCTGCAGAAGCTCGCGGTCGAGAACCGGATCGAGGCCTACAACTTGCCGCAGGGCGTGATCACGCACCTGTTCCGCGACATCGCCGGCGGCAAGCCCGGCCACCTCAGCCGGATCGGCCTCGGCACCTTCGTCGACCCGCGCCATGGCGGCGGGCGCCTGAACGCAAGCAGCCTCGACGAGCTGGTGACGCTGATGCCCGTCGACGGCAAGCAGTACCTCTTCTACAAGGCCTTCCCGATCGACGTGGCGATCGTCCGCGGCACCACCGCCGACCCCGACGGCAACATCACCATGGAGCGCGAGGCGCTCACGCTCGAGAGCCTCTCGATCGCGATGGCGGCGCGCAACAGCGGCGGCCTCGTGATCGCGCAGGTCGAGCGCATCGCCGAGCGCGGCACGCTCAGCGCGCGCCAGGTCAAGATTCCGGGCGTGCTCGTCGATTGCGTCGTCGTTGCCGAGGCCGCGAACCACCACCAGACCTTCGCCACCGCCTACAGCGCCGCCTACTCGGGCGAGCATCGCGTGCCGGCGCGCCCCGACCGGCCGTTCGAGATGTGCCTGCGCAAGGTGATCGCCCGCCGCGCCGCGCTCGAGCTGCGGCCGAACAGCGTCGTCAATCTCGGCATCGGCATGCCGGAGGGCGTGGCCGCGGTTGCCGCCGAGGAAAAGCTGAGCGACCTGCTGACGCTCACCGCCGAGCCGGGCGTGATCGGCGGCGTTCCCGCAGGCGGCCTCGACTTCGGCGCGGCCGTCAACGCGCAGGCGATCATCGACCAGCCCTACCAGTTCGATTTCTACGACGGCGGCGGCCTCGACGTCGCCTTCCTCGGCCTCGCCCAGGCCGACGCCGAGGGCAACGTCAACGTCTCGAAGTTCGGGCCGCGCCTGGCCGGCGCCGGCGGCTTCATCAACATCAGCCAGAGCGCGCGCAAGGTCGTGTTCGTCGGCAGCTTCTCGGCCGGCCATTGCGAGATTGCGGTCGAGGCCGGCGGCCTCCGGATCGTGCGCGACGGTGGCGCGCGCAAGTTCGTGGCCGAGGTCGAGCACCGCACCTTCTCGGGCCGCCACGCCGCGGCCGGCGGCCAGGACGTGCTGTACATCACCGAGCGCTGCGTCTTTCGCCTCCGCCCCGAAGGCCTCGAGCTGATCGAGATCGCGCCCGGCGTCGACCTCGAGCGCGACGTGCTCGCGCGCATGGACTTCGCGCCCCTCGTCGGCGCCGAGCTGAAGACGATGGATGCGCGGATCTTCGGCAGCGAGCCGATGGGCCTGCGCGCCCAGCTCGTCGACATTCCGTTCGAGGCCCGCTTCAAGTACGACGCGCGGCAGAACACGCTGTTCATCAATTTCGAGCGCTTCGAGGTGCATTCGCTGGCGACGATCGAGGCGATCGCCCGCAAGGTGAACGAGATCTGCGAGCCCTTGCAGCGACGCGTCCACGCGGTCGTGAACTACGAAGGCTTCGTCCTCGCCCGCGACATCGAGGACGCATGGGCCGAGAGCGTGAGCGAGATCGTCGCCCGCCGCTACGACGGCGTCACCCGCTACACCACCAGTGCCTTCCTGCGCGCCAAGCTCGGCGAGGCGCTGGCCCGGCGCAAGCTCGCGCCGCACATCTTCGAGAGCGAGGAGGAAGCGCTCGCCGCGCTGCCCGTCACGAGGTCCGCCAAGGCAAGCGATGCAGCTCCTTCTGACGCTGGTTGAGCAGTACGGTCTCTGGCTCGTCTTCGCCAACGTGCTGGCGCTGCAGCTCGGCCTGCCGACGCCCGCGTATCCGACCCTGATCGTCGTCGGCGCGATGACGGCGCGCGGCGACATCACGGTCGTCCAGGTGATCGCGGTCGCCACCGCGGCCAGCCTGGTCGCCGACTTCATCTGGTACGCCGCCGGCGGCCGGCACGGTCGGCGGGTGCTCCGGTTGATGTGCCGTCTCTCGCTCTCGCCCGACAGCTGCGTCCGCCAGACGGAGAGCATCTACGAGCGCTGGGGCGCGCCGTCGCTCATGGTCGCCAAGTTCGTTCCGGGCTTTGCCGCGGTGGCGACCAGCATGGCCGGTCTGGTGCACACCCCTCTCTGGCGCTTCGCCCTGTTCGACGCGATCGGCGCGGTGCTGTGGAGCGGCGTGGCGGTCGCGCTCGGCTGGATCTTTCGCGATGCGGTCAACGACGTGATCGCGGTGCTCGGTCAGGCGGGCCACTGGGGGCTGGTCGCGTTGGCGGTCGCGCTGGCGCTGTATCTCGCCGTCAAGGTCGTGCGCCGCCAGCGGCTGCTCCGGTCGCTGCGAATGGCACGCCTCAGTGTCGAGGAGCTGAGCGAGATGCTCGCCAACGAGGAGCAGCCGCTGATCGTCGACGTGCGCTCCCTGGCGCACCAGGAGCAGGGCCGCATCCCCGGCGCGGTGTGGATCGACAGCCATGCCTTCGAGGCGAGCCTCAAGGCCAGCGGCCTGCACGATCGTACGGCGCAGGAGGTCATCGTCTACTGCGCCTGCCCCAACGAGGCGAGCGCCGCCCTCGTCGCCAAGCGGCTCATGCGCGCGGGCTTCAAGCGGGTGCGCCCGCTGCGCGGCGGCATCGATGCTTGGATCGAGAAGGGCTACGACGTCGAGGTGGGCAAGGCCTGGGAAGGCGAGTCGGCGCAGCTGCGAAGCCGCTCGGCGCGCTCGACCGGCGTGCCGTAGCGGCGGCTGGCCTCGTCGCCTCGCCGGCGGAAATGGCGGATCGCCGCCGAAAGGTAGCGCTCGCCGTTCGGCGCCTTCGCCAGCTCGCGCGCCGCCCAGCAATCGGCCGCGGCTTCGTCGGCGGTGGCGAGCGCGATGTGGCCGTACTCGTGCACGAGGTAGAAGTGCTCGACGCCGGGGTCGCTCTTTCTCGCCAGCTCCACTACCCGCGGACAGACGTAGATCGTCGGCGGGTCGAGGCGCGAGACGGCGATGTCGCCGCCGGTCTCGTCGCATTCGCGGATCACCGGAACGGCCGCCAGCGCTCCGGTGGGGCGCCACTGCGCATGCGCGTTGCCGGCGGCGACGGCCAGGAAGGCGAGGGTCGTCAGGCAGGCGCGGGGCGAACGGATCACGGCGGTCTCGAGGCGGCCTTCGCAGTGTGCGCTGTCGGCCCGGGCCAGTCACTCTTATCATGCAAGTAACAAGAGTATGATTCGCCGATGCAACGCAAAAGCTTCGCCGACATGCCCTGCCCGATCGCTCGCAGCCTCGAGCAGGTGGGCGAGTGGTGGAGCATCCTGATCCTGCGCGACGCCTTCGCCGGCAAGACCCGGTTCGACGAGTTCCAGCAGAGCCTGGGCATCGCCTCGAACATGCTGACCCGGCGCCTGGCCGGGCTGGTGGAGTCGGGCATGCTCGAGCGGCGCCTCTACAGCGAGCGGCCGCCGCGACACGAGTACGTGCTCACCGAACGCGGCCGCGACTTCCGCACCGTGCTGATCGCGCTGCTCGCGTTCGGCCAGCGACACTTCGCGGTCGAGGGCGGCGGCGGCGCCCGCGTCGTCGACGTCGAGACCGGCGAGATCGCCGAGCCGATGCTGGTCGACCGGCGTTCGGGCAAGCCATTGGCCGAGCCGCACTTCCGGATCGTTCGCGGCAAGCTCCCGGCCTCGCCACTGGCGAAGCCGGCACGGCCGGCGGAAAGCGCCGGCTTGCTCGCGGCGGCGCCGCCGGCGCGGCCCGCACCCCGCAGGGTGCGCGCATGAGCAGCCTCGCCGTCGACCTGCCCGTGGCTCCCGCGGAAGTTGCAAGCCCCGCTCCGGCGCCGGCCGAGGCGATGAGCCCGCGCACCCGTCGCCTGCTGCAGGGCGCGATCGTGCCGACGCTGCTGCTGATGGCCTGGCCGAACATCCTGGTGATGACGGCGCAGGCCTCCACCGGCCTGATCGAGACCTGGTGGGTCTCGAAGCTCGGCACCGACGCGCTCGCCGGCATGGCGCTCGTGTTCCCCGGCTTCATGATGATGCAGATGCTCTCGGCCGGCGCCATCGGCGGCGGCATCTCCTCGGCGGTGGCGCGCGCCCTCGGCGCGAACCGCCGCGCCGATGCCGACGCGCTGGTGCTGCACGCGCTGCTCATCAACCTCGGCCTCGGCGTCCTCACCTCGGCGCTGTTCCTGATCTGGGGCCGGCCGATCTACGCGGCGATGGGCGGCGAAGGCGCCTCGCTCGAGGCCGCGCTCGCCTACTCGAACGTCGTCTTCGTCGGCAACCTGCTCGTCTGGCTGATGAACGCCCTCGCCAGCCTGATCCGCGGCACCGGCAACATGCTCGTGCCCTCGCTTGCCGTCTGCCTGAGCGTCGTGCTGCTGGTGCCGCTCTCGCCGCTGCTGATCTTCGGCTGGGGGCCGATCCCGGCGCTGGGCATCGCCGGCGGCGGCCTCGCGGTGGTGCTGACGACGGCGCTGACCGCGGCCGTGCTCGGCTGGTACATCGTCTCGGGCCGCTCGGTGGTGCGCCTGCGCCGCGCCCGACTGAAGGGGCCGATGTTCGCCGACATCCTTCGCGTCGGCGGCGTCGGCGCGATCAGCACGCTGCAGACCTCCCTCACCGTGGCGCTGACGACGGCCCTGGTCGGCGCGCACGGCGGACCGAACGCCGTCGCCGGCTTCGGCACCGGGGCGCGCCTCGAGTACCTGCTGATCCCGCTGGTGTTCGGCCTGGGCGCGCCGATGGTCGCGCTGGTGGGCACCAACATCGGCGCCGGGCAGCCGCGCCGGGCCCTGCGCATCGCCCTCACCGGCGGCGCGCTGGCGTTCGCGCTGACCGAGGCGGTGGGCCTGGCCGCCGCGATCTGGCCCGAGGCCTGGCTCGGCCTCTTCGGCCACGACCCGCAGATGCTCGAGGCCGGCGCGGCCTACCTGCGCGTCGTCGGGCCGACCTACGGCTTCTTCGGCCTCGGCCTCTCGCTCTACTTCGCCTCGCAGGGCGCGGGGCGCCTCGCCTGGCCGCTGGTCGGCGGAATGGTGCGGATGCTGATCGCGGTCGGCGGCGGCTGGCTCGCCCTCACCCTCACCGGCTCGCTGGCCTGGGCCTTCGCCGCGCTCGCGCTGGCGCTGGTGACCTACGGGTCGATCGTGGGCGGCGCCATCGCCTCCGGCGTCTGGTTCGGGGCGCGGCAGGCGCGGTAACAGGCCGGTAACGCACGGGGTCCTAAGGTCGCGGCCGAAGGAGAACCCCGATGCACTCGAAGACAGGATCCCTGTGGCTCGCGGCAGCGCTCGCGCTCGCCGGCTGCGACAAGGCGGCGCCGCCGAGCGGCCCCGCGGCGGGCCCGGCCAAGGCGGGCGTCGTCGTGACGACCGATGCCACCGTCTCGGCGGAACAGGTCGCGCGCCAGGCCCGAGGCGACGTCTCGTGCCCGGCGCGGACAGCGACCGCGGCGCGCCCCGGCGAAGCGCCGGTCGACGACGTGATGGGCGTCCGGCCCGGGCTGACCTACGAGGAAGCGGCGGCCACGGTGCTGTGCGCCCACGAGCTGCTCGTGCTCGACACGCAGCCGCTGCGCGGCTTCGACATCAAGTCGTTCGGACAGAAGGTCCGCCAGGGCTTCAGCGCCCGCTTCGCCGAGGAGCGGGTGGCGAAGACGAGCAAGCAGATCCTGCAGGAGATGCAGCGCGACGCGATGGCGCGCGGCGCCAACGCGGTGCGCGAGGACTTCCTGCCCGGCCAGTCGCGCTGGTACGTCGGCACGATGGGCGTTCCCGGCCAGGAACGGGTGCTGAGCGTCGGCCGCGAGGAGCGCTACGCCGCCGACCAGAGCCCGACGGTGGATGCGCTCAGGGCGGCGCTGCGCAAGAAGTACGGCGCCACGCCGACACGCGAGCTCGCGGCCGGCCCGACGCAGATGCCGACGCTGCGCTGGGCGCACGATCCGGCCGGCCGGATCGTCGCCGCCGGCACGCCGCTGTTCGCCCGCTGCGTCGGCCATCCGGATCCCAAGGTCGGCATCAGCCTCAACCCGGACTGCGGCGTGGTCGTCGAGGCGCTGCTCGTTCCGCGCAAGGACAACCCCGATCTCGTCGACCGGCTGCTCGTCAGCGTCGTCGACCAGGGCGGCGGCTACCGGATGATCGCCGCCACCGAGCAGGCGCTGGCGCAGGCCGACCAGCAGCGGCGCGCGCAGGAAGTGGAGAAGGCGGCGAAGACGGGCAAGGGGCCGTCGCTCTAGGGCTCGAAGCCGGCGCGGCCTGCTGGTCTTCGGAGCCAGCGAGCGGCTGTCTGCTGCAATCGAAAGGGCAGCGACGGGCGTTGCGTCTGGGGCCACGATGGGCCACTCATGTGCGAACGGCCAGTGTCTGCCTCAGACTACTTGCGGCCACTCAGGAACCAAGGTTGAGTGACTGCTCTCGTTAGGAGCGGACCTTCGGCAACACGGTCCGCGCTGACTGAATGGGCGCATTGCTCGCTATACGCGGGGCGGGCACCGAGCACCTGGTTGGCCTTCGGCCTTCGCGTCACGAGGCCCATCGCTCGCGGCCGTTCCCTTGAGCTAGACGGGGACGGCGGAGACCGCCGCCCCCAAAACGCCGCTCAACGATTGCTGTTCGGCGTGACTTTCACGGGCGTCCAGGCGTGGCCTGGCTTTGTCGTGGGCGGTAACGGGCGGTGGTCCGGAACCGTCGTGTAGTTCGGCTGCCTACCGCCCCTGGGACCCACCTCTTGGAAGATCCCACCCTGATTGCCGGTGCTCTGACCGGGCTTCTTCGCTGCTGCCATATCAATCTCCTTGTGAGAAAAGGCAGTTGAGAAACCCGGAACATCGAAAACCTCTATTGGCTGGGCGCGACCATCTTGTGTATGGTCGCGTTGCGTGCAACAGCAGGCGACAGGCTTCTCCGGGATCGGTGACCTGTCTGAGCCGCTCAAGGGAGGTCTAGTCCCTTGAGCGGCTTTTTCTTTCATGCCGGTGGCGATCGGCCACCGCGCGCGCATCCGGTCTGCTTCATGTCTTGCCTCGCACGCGCGCGCGAGTTCTGACGGACATGTTTTGCGCTTGGAAGCGGTTGCGCACGATCTGCGCCATCTCGTCGTACACCGACGCCTTCTTCTCCGGGTCGGCGATCGTAATGATGAGCGAGAAGGGCTGCGGCTTGAACGCGGCTTCGTCTTCGATGCCGTGCCGCGTCAGCAGCCTGAGCATCAGCCGCCACCGGCTTCCGCGTTCCCCGTTCTCGCCAAGGTGGCCGTGATACGTGCGCACCGGCGCCCACTTGCGCAGCTTCTCAACTTGATAGGCCTCGTACAGCAGTCCGGGGTTGCGATGTTCGGGCGGGACCAAGCCCTTGAACTTCTGCTTGATCTCGCCGGTGTCGCGCGACACCTGATCGAAGTAGACGCCCAGGTGCGCGTCGATGTGGGTCTCGCAGTATTCCGTGCCCCACCGCGCGCCGCGCGCGGGCGCGAACGCCAGCGTCATCCACACTTCGCCGAAGAAGCGGCCGTTGCGCCGGAGTGACGGTGGATACGGAAAGTCGTCCCACTCCAGGAAGTATCCCGGCCGCAGCGTGTCGTCGAAGACCAGAGTCGCTGTGTGCGGCGTGCATTCCAGGCAATAGGGCACCACCGCCGGAAGGCCGAAGCCGAGGAAGTTCTCCTCGCCGTCGGGCACGCGCGTTCCAGAACGGGGGTCGCGGGCGTGGTGCGTCAGCAGCGCGCGCGCCAGCACCGGGGTCGGCGTGGGCGTGATCTGGTGATAAATCTGAGCGAGCGTACGCGACACCAACGGGGTCGCGTAGCTCGTGCCCAGGTCCTCGGCGAGGCCGGCATCAGTGACCGACCGGATGCCATGCACATGCGCCGTGTCGGTCGAGCACGACCCGCCGTAGTGAACCAGGTCGGGCTTGATGATGTAGTTGGGACCAGCGCCGTGCCGCGAGAACGCGGACGGGTGGTGCAGCTTCGGACCGTTGGCGCGATAGTCGACGTGCGACACCGAACCCACGGTAATGCCGAGCACGCTGTCCGCCGGCGACGTGATGCGCCCGGCGTCCATCTGGGCCGGCGTGCGCGGGAAGTCGAGCAGCGGCAGCGTCTGATAGTTGCCGGCGCTGATAACGAACGACACCTGGTATTTCTCTTGGAGGTTGTCGAGCTGTTCCGCAAGTTCCGAAAACTCGTCGAGCGAGCAGACGCTGTCCGTGCCGAGCGACAGGTTCCAGACCTTGTACTTGTTGGCGTGCTGCTGCAGCGCGGTCTCCAGCGACGACAGCAGCTCCGACTCGAGAAGGGCCGACGTGTCGCCGCGCGCCGGGTCATCGTTCGGAATCACCTGAAGATCGAAGACGGCGCACGGGCCGGCATCGAGGCCGGCCACGGTCGGGTTCAGCTCATGGCCCCAGCACACCAGTCCCGCCACGAATGTCCCATGGTCGGTGTTTTTGTCGTAGGGCGGCGAAACGTCCTTGATCCGGCCCATCACCCAGGAGTTCAGGGCGGGCATCTGGTCGGTGATGCCCCCATCGACCACCACGACGACCGGCACGTCGGAATCGGCCGGATCGCGGGTCGGAAGCGCCGGTAGCGTCTGCTGGTTCAGCATGCGTGGCCGGATCGTGCGTACCAGCGGCATGTGCGCGATGGATCGCACGCCGACGATGCGCGACAGCGCCTCGACATCGGCGACGGTCTGGCACTCGGCGGCGTAGGTGAAACTGTGCGCGGCATAGCCGGTCTGATCGAGCTTAATGCCGCGCGTCGCGCACGCGGCCTTGAAGTGCGCGACGAGCGCCGGATGATCGTCGTCGGCGCCGAAGTTGAAAAGCCGGACGCGGGTGATGAACTTGTCGCGACGTCTCGGGCTGCGCCGCAGGATGTCGTCGGACCCGAGCCCGCGACGACGCAAGGCGGGCGTGATCGCTTCAATGCTTTCGATGCACGACAGTTCCTTGGTAATGCGGTCCGAGGTGTTGTGCTCGATCAGCTCGTTCAGCCGGGTAAGGCCATCCGCGGTGGCCTTGATGAAGAGTTCGCCAAGACGGCCGGCACCGATGATCGGGCAGGACTGCTCCGAGAAGAGCTTTTCCGGACGGTGGCTCTTCGCCGCAGCCTTCGCCAGTATCTTGACGCGCACGGGCACGGCTTTGGCGACGCTAAGTTGCGGAAGTACGGCTTCGCGTGCTGCACCGATCTGGTTTGACAGTCGCTTCCGGTACTCGCCGTCGACCGTACGAAATGGCGCCGGCGGCGTGCCGCCGCCGGGCACCCTGCGCTCCGTGCCCTGCTTCGGCATGATGAGCTTGATAGGCAGCCGCTCATTGCCGCCGACGTTGCGCTTTTCGTCAGCCATTGGCCGCCCCCTCGCCTTCGCCGCCGCGCTTGGACAGGCGTTGCGCCGTGGCCTTTGACAGGCCCAGCAGGTCGGCCAACGTGGCAAGGCTGTAAAGGCGCGGATCGCGCTCTCTCAGCGCATGCACGATGGCGACGACATCCTTGTCGGCCAGTCTGGAGACAAAACGCGACTCATCTTTGCCACCGAGCGCAAGGTTCTGCAGCACGGGGAACGCGTCGCTCAGCTGCAGCGGCTTCTTCTCGGCAAAGTAACGGCGACGAAGCCGAGCACAGATTTCTCTGATATCCGAACCGGAGAAGCCCTCCGACAAATCGCCCAACACCGCCAGCTCACGATCGGTGAATTGCACAGGGTCAAGGAAGTCGGCCCACATGCGTGCCCGCTGGTCCGGCGTCGGCAGCTGCAACGCCAGTCGGTATGCAAAACGACGCCAGACGGCCGCGTCCAACAGCGCGTCGTGATTGGTGGCCGCGAGGACGATCGATTGCCGCCCGAGGGTGTCGAGGTTTTGCAGAAAGCTGTTCACGACGCGCTTCAACTCGCCGAGTTCTTGCCCGTCGCTGCGCACCTTGGCGATCGCATCGAACTCATCAAGAAAAAGCACGCATGGCGTCTTCGCCGCGAAGTCGAACAGCGCACGAATATTCTTTGACGTGCTGCCCAGATACGATGAGATCAGACCGTCTAGGCGCGCGACATACAGCTCCAGGCCAAGCTCGTCGGCGATGTAGCGGGCAAGACGGCTCTTGCCGGTTCCAGGCGGGCCGTACATGAGCAGGCTGAGCGCGCCAGAGAGTTCGTTCGTGTCCAGGGACGCGTAGCTCTTCGCCACGCTGACGAACTCGTTCACCACGTCCCATTGCGGCTGGAGCAGCTGCACGGGGGGTTCCTGCATGCCCTTAACCTTGACCCGCTCGATCAGCGGAAAGCGGCTCTCGGAATCAACCGGAAGCACCTTCGCGAAACGGACTTCGGCCGGACGCAACTGGTTGTCATTCTCCTCAAGCAGCTTGCGAAGCCGGTCGGCCGAACTTTTCTGCCCGTCCGCTTCGAGCTTCTCCGCCAGGAATGCGGTGTAGTTGCGCACTTTGTCCACGTCGAGACGGAGGGCGCCGTTCACGATCCGGACTAGCTCATTTATGAAGCGATGTTCTGATTCCACGAGACGATTGTGCGGCCCCATGAGACGAATGTCAAGAAATCGAGGCGACCGCAGCGTTTTGGGAGGATCGCGACCTTAGGTAGCGGTCAACCGCCGTGCCCGAATTGGCGGCCGTCAGTACTGTATGAATGTACAGCATAGGCCATGGGCCGGCCGTACCGTCATCAGCGCCATCGCCAGTCGACACGGCCATTCCCTGAGGCATGGTGGAACAGTTTTCCCGGTGGCCGAGCGCTGCGCGCCGCGAGCGCGTCTATGAGCCTCAATTGCGGCCTACGGTCTAGCTGAACGCCTGCTGGCGTGCACAACTGCTCCGTGCGTCCAGCTCGCGCTCCAGCCGTTCTACTTCCGCCATCCGCTCCCCGAGTGTCGATGCGCTCGGGCCGAGGATGCGGATGACCGTCGACAGTTCGCGCCGGTCAAAGTAGCGCGCCAGTACGCGGTCCAGACCTGAATCGCGCACGTGCGTGTAGAAGGTCCCGAGGCTCGGATAGCACTTGCCGTCTTCGGTCAGCTCGCTCCAGATAGTCTTCTTCGCCTTACCGTCGAAATGCGCGCGCCAGGGTTCGCCAAATTGGCTTGCGGCATCGGCCGTTAGCCGTTTATCAGCCTCTTCGACTCTCAGCCTCGCCGCCGCGACTTCCTGCAGCACGGCGTGTGGTACCCATCCGGAAGAGGTCTCGTGAATGCCCTTGCGGTTGTAGGTCGCGCTGTGGAGGCCGTACTTCTCTTTGCAGGCGCCGCACTCCATCTCCCAACGCTCTTCGAAGCGGCCCCAGTCGTCGGATCGTTGGAACACGGTGTAGTGCCCTTTGCCGCAGGGGCAGGGCCGCCTTGTCGGTGCGTGATCTTCCCAGGACATCGCCGCTCATTCCGTCTTCAGTTCGAAGATGCGGCAGCCGTAACGCGTTCTGCCGAGCTGCGCGATCACCGCGTCGCCACGCTCCTTCAGCGCGTCATCGGGCGATGCGAACTTGGTCAAATGGGACTCCCGGCCGAACAACACTAGCAACGGGACCGAGGCGGGCCTGGCCGCCGCAAAGCCGTGCAGCTTCGCCAGGTCACTGTCCAGTTTGGGCTTCGTTGCCTTCGTCCACTTGACCTCGATCGCAAGCTCAAGATGTTGCCCGGTGGCCCGGAAGTCGATCCGCTTCTTGTCGCCCTTTGCCGGCTGCGCTACGCCCGGGCATTCGTATTCGCACTCCACGGTAAAGCCGCGCGCCATGAGGATGCGCAGGATCGGCTCGTACAGGACGTACTCGCTGAAGGCCTGATTCATCTCGCAGGCGGCCAGGTAGCTGACATAGCCCGCTAGGCCACGCTTGATGCGGTACAGGACGTCCCGCGGTTCCGGGTTCTTCGCTCCCATCGCCTCTCCTCCGGCCGCCACTATCGCATTGCCCGCGCGGCCTGGCGAGCGGATGCTCTATGTCGCCATCACGGCTGCCCACGTCGCTGGCCTCGCCCTAAATACACCAACACAGACCGCGCCGCCTGAACGGACAACCGTCACGGCCATGCACTGTGCCGACTAGTCAGCCGAGGCATTGAGTCCGAGCGACCCCGGATTTTGGAGGGAGAGCCCACAGTCACCAACGACGGCGAACTGTCAGGCAGCCGTCGCTGGCGAGGCGAGGGCGAAGAACCGCTTCCGCTGCATAGCTGACCTGCAGGCGCCGTCGAATGGCAGCAACGCGTCGAGAGCTATCCCTCAAGTCAACGCAGAACACCGCGCGAGCCCCGGCGAGACTTGAGACCTCGCAGCGCCGCCCTCACTCCCAGTCAAGCTCGGCAAGCCGCCACTGCCGCCCGTCGCGCCGCCACTGCAGCTTCACCGCATACGGCGACGCGCGTTCCGGCAGGAGGCCCGCACCGCCGGCGAGCAGGACCTGGGCGTCGGTCTCCCCGCTCGTCTCGCCCGTGACGCGGCTGGTCTGCGTCAGCGCCACGACCTTGACGTTGGCGTTCTGCAGGAACAGCAGCGTCATCGTTCGCTGCGCCCACTCGCGGTCGAGATCCGACTGGGCGCGAAAGTCGGGCGAGAGCTGGTCTAGCACGGCGCCGGCGCTTCTCGCCTCCAGGCTGTCCTGCAGCTTTCGCACGGCGGTCTCGAGCTCGGCCTGCGGGTTGTCGCGGCTGCAACCCGCGCCGGCGGTCGCGACGACGAGCGCGACGACTAAAGCGCGAACGAACACCCGCATCCCGGGCGCGAGCAATCTCTTGGAGCTCGACAGCAGCTAGGCGCCCGACACCGACGCGCCGTTGTTCGCCATCGCTCGGCTGCGCCGCGGCCGGGTGGGGCTCGGCAACCGGGGCAAGGTCAGCAGGCTGTCCTTCATGCTGGCGCCGC
Organism: Burkholderiales bacterium; assembly: GCA_021414305.1. GTDB lineage: Bacteria > Pseudomonadota > Gammaproteobacteria > Burkholderiales > Burkholderiaceae_C > Schlegelella_A. Next base: position 163,256 of record JAIOOS010000010.1, read on the forward strand.
GCGGGGACTCGAGGCCGCCTTCGCGGCGTCGGCCGAGCATCGCGCTCACCAGGTTCGGCCCGCGCGCCGGCACCGGCGCAACGTCGATCCGGCCGTTCGGCAGGACCACGTAGTAGCGGCTGCGCCCGGACCACATCTCCTCGACGGCGCGCTGCTTCGACATCGCGCCCTCGACGGTCCAGACGTGAGTGATGTGCTGCAGCTGCTCGCCGCCTTCGATCGACACCGCGATGATCCGAACATCCGACATGCGAAGCCCACGAAAAGCGACTCGAAACAAACTGTAGAAGGGAGCGGCGAGCCGCGCAAAACCGCCGGTGCGGCTTCCGGCCGAAAGCGTGACGGGTTTCGCTTTCGCCTGGCCGAACGCCGCCCCTTGGCACCGACGAACGGTCTGGACATACTGGCGTCCATGCAAACCGCGGGTTCCCGGCGACGCTGGCTGGCTGCGATGGCGGTCGTCGGGGTGGTGCTCGCCGGGATCTGGCTGCTGGGCGGCGAGCGCGCTGCCGAGCCTGTCGCCGCCGCCGCCCCATCGCGCCCCGCGGTCCCCGTCGCCCCCGAGCCGCCGCTCGCCGCCGTGCCTGCGGCCGAGAGCGTGCCGGCGACAACCGCCGGCAGCACCGCGGCGGATCGCGACCGGGAGATCCCGCTTGGCGTCTCGCGCGAGCAGTGGGCCGCGGTCGAAGCCGAGCTCGGCGCGCGCCCGGACGGCCCGGCCGAGCTCGGTCGCATGCGCGCCTATCTCGAGTGGGCCGACACCCTGCGCCGCTTTCGCGAAGCGCGCCAGGCCGGCGCCGCCGAAGCCGACGTGGCGGCGCTCGCGCAAACGCTGCAGGCGGGCCTGGGCGAACGGATTCGCAACGCCGAGGTCACGGCCGCGGAAGCGCGGCAGATCGAGGGCGCGGTCCTCGCCCTCTCCGTGCCCGACGAGGCCGAGCGCGGCGAGCGGCTGCGCCAATGGGCCGCGGCCGAGCTCGCACCCGCCGCCGCCGCCGACCCGCGCCAGGCCGCGTTCGAGCGCCGGCAGGTCGAGATCGTCGCCGCCTGGTCGGCCTTGCCGGCCGCGGCGCGCGACCGTGCCGCCCTCGAGCGCGAGCTCGATGCCTTGCGCCAGCAGAGTTACGCCCCGGCCGGCACGCGCTGAAGCGGCCGACAGCCCTCATCGATCCACGATCCACCGGAGATTTCGCCATGTCCTGGACCCGTGCCCTGTCGACGATTGCGCTCCTGGTTGTCGCGCCGCTGGCGCAGGCCGGCTTCTTCCAGTGGGAGATGGTCGAGCTGCCGCCCGACTCCGGCGCGGCCTGCGGCGACGGCTCGCCGTATCGCTTCTTCGTCAACCGCACGCCGCTCTCGCACGACCTGGTGATCAGCTACGAAGGCGGCGGCGCCTGCTGGGACCAGAAGGCCTGCCTCGGCGAAGGCTCGCTCTCCGCCGCCAATCCGAACGGCATTCCGGCCAACTACATGCAGTCGGCCAACGTCGCCTTCGGCCTGGTAACGCCCTTCACCGCGCGCAACGATCCGGCGCAGGCGGTGCAGACGCAGTCGTGGAACATGGTGTTCCTGCCCTACTGCACCGGCGACGTGCACAGCGGCAGCAAGGTCGCGGTCTACGACGACGCCTATCCGGCGACGCCGCGCGTCGAGTACCACCGCGGCCAGGCGAACGTCACGGCGGCGGCGCAGTGGCTGCGCGCCAACCTCGGCCAGCCGGCGAAGCTGCTGCTCACCGGCTTCTCCGCCGGCGGCGTGGGCTCCACGGTCACCTATCCGCTGGTGCGCGGCATCCTCCAGCCGACCGGCAACGCCACCCTGCTCGCCGACTCCGGGCCGCTGATGCCGGCGCCGCGCAGCGGCACGAGCACGCAGTACCCGTCGCTGTCGCTGCACGAGAAGATCCGCGAGGCCTGGGGCCTCGACGGTCCCGAGGGCCTGGTGACGCGCTTCGCCGGCCTGCTCACCGGGTTCGATGCGAACGACCTCGGCTCGGTGAGCGGCGCGCTCGCCCTCACCTTCCCTGGCGACCGCTTCGGCTACATGCTGTTCACCCGCGACACCAACTTCTCGGCCTTCAGCTACGCCAGGTTCTACGCCGACATCGCCAATGCCGCCAACCCGGCCGCGTACCGAGAGGCCCTGTTCTCGCGCTGGTGGCCGGACATCGCGCGCTGGACCGCGAACCTCATGACCTACGCGAACGTGAGCTTCCACGTGCCCTACTTCCGCAACGTCAACGACTCGCACTGCCTGACGATCATCGACTTCTCGGGCACGGGCATCGAAGCCGCGGGCGTTCCCACGGTCGGGCCGTTCGTCGACAACTCGCTCGACCGCGGAGCGCCGATGCGCAACGTCGAGCCGGAGAACGCGGCCGACTTCACGCAGCCGCTCTCGCCTTTCGTCAAGCTGTTCAAGCTGCTGAGCAAGCTGTTGGCCTGACGGGAAACGCCCTGCGGGCGCGACGGTCCGTCAGGGGCACTTCTTCAGCGCGGCATTGCCGAGCGGAAAGCGCGCGGCGAGCTTCTTGTCGTTGCCGAGGTCGACGCTGACGCCGGGCCGAGACTTCTTTCTGCCGTCGAGCGTGATCATCAATGGCGAGTCGCCCATCGCTTCGGTCGAGAGCAGGGTCATGTCCTGCACGTCGCGGCCCATGCAGGAAAAGCACTGCTCGAGCTTCTTGAACTCGGCGCGCTGTGCGCCATTGACGAAGGTGACGACGTTGGCGTCGATCACCAGCTTCAGCGGCGATTCGCAGGTCGCCTTGGCGGGTACCCAGGCGCCGCGAAACGGCACGGCGACGCTGTCGCCGGTCATCGCCAGGGCGGTACTGCAGGCCAGCGCCGAGAGCGCCAGCATCGGATGAGAAAGCAGGTGCATCGTTGGCTCCTTGGCGGCTCGGGATCAGGGGGTCATGGTGGATTTCGGCACCGGCTTGGCGGCCGGGTTCTGCGGCGCAGGCTTGGCGACCGTCTGCGTCGTCGTCGCGCTCTGCGGCGTGACCGCGGGCTTGGACTTCGAGCCCGCGCCGGTCGTCGCGACGACCGGTTGCGCCGGGGCCGCAATCGGCATTGCCGCCGCCGGCGCGCGCGCCTGCGGCTCGTGGACCGGATGGTCGGCGAGCACGATCGTGAGCTTGCCGGCCGTCAGGCCGAACAGGCCCGGGCCCTGCCGGTTGTTGCCCTTGCGGATGTTGAAGCCGACGTGGCGAATACCCGAAGCGACCGAGAGATGGCGGACGATCGCGGTCACGTCGATCGGCCGGGCGAAGGCCGGGTTGTCGGTGCAGTTCGCGCTCATCTGCGCCACCCGGTTGCCCGCCTGGGTGTCGCCCACGTCGGCGCGACCGTCGCCGGCATAGGCATAGACCTCGATCACCACCGGCTCGGCGCCGACGCACTGCGACTGCTTGCCGCTGAACTGGAAGGTCGCCGAACGCACCCGCGCCGGCGCCGCTTCGGGAAGCTGGTACTCGATCGCCGAGATGTAGTTGGCGCCGACCCCGGGCTTGGCGCCGCTGCTGCGCTGCCAGAAGCCGACGCCCAGGTGGGGCCGGAGGCGCGCGCCGGTGCCGGGAGTGACGAACTCCCAGGAGCTCTGCACCACCGGCGGCACGGCGATCGTCCGATCGGCGGCCAAGCTTGCGCTCGCCGCCAGGGTCAACGTGAGCAAGAGCAGGGTGTCGCGCTTCATGGTCTGCCTCCTTTGTCCGGCGGGCAGGATGGCCCGCGCCGGTCGTCAAGGTAGGCGGGGCGCGTTACTGCGGAGTTACCGCGCCAGGCGCCGGTCGGCGGCGGCGAGCAGCGCGCGGTTGACCGGATTGCGCTGCGTGAAGCTCTCGCGGAACTCGTCGGGCACGTGCGGCAGGGCGATCCGGCGAACCCACTGCGCGCCGTGCGCCAGCGCCAGCAACGCCTGGTCGCCGTCGCCGCTCGCCTCGAACACCTCGGAGACGAGCCACCAGGCGTGGCCGAGGGTCAGATCGGCGGGCTGCAGCGTCGCCAGCTGCGGCACCAGCTCGCTCATCGCCGCGGCCGCGCCTTCGCTGTCGCCGGCCCGGCTCTGGGCGTGCGCGCGCAGCAGCCGGGCCTTCATCGCCACGCCGGCGAACTCGAGCGCCAGCGCCATCTCCAGCACCTCATCGCAGCGCTGCACGGTGGCGCGGGGATCGTCGCCGTCGCTCCGGGCCAGCAGGACGTGCATGCGCACATGCGGGTCGGCGCCCGGCCCGAGCAGGGCAAGCGCATTGTCGAGCTGGGTCCGGCCCGAGCGCCCGAGCCCGCGCTCGACCCGCGCGGCGATCGTCGCGGCGCGGGCCCGGATGTGATCGATCGGCGGCCGCTCGTACTCGAGCGTCTGCCGGGCGCGGGCGAACTGGCCGAGCTCGACCAGAACTTGCGCCTTGTGGTTGGAGGCGACCGCGACCCACACCGCCTGCTTGTCGCGCGTGAAGCAGGCAATCGCCGCGTCGAGCCGCTGCAGGGCCTCGGCGTAGCGGCCGACCATGCCGCAGTAGAGGCCGGTGTAGGTCTCGACCACCGCGCCCTCGGGCCCATCGGTCGCGCCGAGCTGCGCCTGCAGATCGAGCGAACGATGCGCGAGAGCGAGCGCCTCGGGCACCTGGCCGAGGTTGCCCCTGACCGTGGCCAGGTTCGAGGTGAGCGTCGCCTGCTCGGCGACGTCGCCCAGGGTCTCGGCGTTGTCTATCGCCTGCTGCAGCGCGAAGGCGGTGTCGCGCAGCCGCCGCGCCGCGTTCAATACGTAGGCGTAGTCGGCCCAGAACCGGCCCCGCTGCTCTGCCGGCGCCTCCCGCTCCACCAGCGGCCGGTACGGCTCGATCACCGCCAGCGCCTCGGCCGACCGGCCGGCCTGGGCGAGTCCGACCGCGTGCAGCCGCGCCGCCTCGAAGCCCGGCCAGGGCGAAGCGAACGACCGGGCCAGCGTGGCCGCTTCGAGCGCGGCGGCGATGCCCGCGGGATGGTCCGCCGCCATCAGGGCCGCGGTCGCCCTGGCCGTCAGCGCCGCGGCGCGCTGCTCGGGCGTTCGCGCCGCGGCGAGCAGCGCATCGATCGCCGCATTCGCGTGCGTCACGCCGCGCACGACGATCAGCGAATGGACGCTTTCGCAGCGCGCCTCGAACGCCGCGCCGGCCGCGCCCGCGCGGTCGAAGGCCTCGGCGGCGAGGCGCCAGCACTCGACCTCGTGGCTGCGTTGCGAAGCGACCTGGGCGCGCCGCGCCGCCGCCGCATAGGCCTCGCCGGCCCGCTGCCAGTCGCCGGCGCCGGCCCAGTGCGGCGCGACGCTGTCGGGCAGCGCCTCTTTCGCCACCATGTGCGCGGCGATGCGCTGGTGCAGCAGGCGGGCGATCGGCAGCGGGACCGAGGCGCGCGTCGTCTCGAAGATCAGGTCATGGGCGAAGGCGCCTTCGCGCAGCACCTGCGCCGTCTCGAGCTCGCGCCAGGGCTCGGCGATGTCGAGCGGATGCGCGTCGAGCACCGCCACCGCGAGCTCGGCGCTGAAGTCGGCGCCGGCCAGGGCGGCGACCCGGGCCAGGCGCAGGGCCTCGCTCGTCAGCTGCGCGAGGCGCCGCTCGACCAGCGCGCCCACCGTGACAGGCTGCGGCAGGCGGTCGCCGCGCGCAAGCGTCGCCGCGCCGCCCGAGAGCACCAGGTCCTTGAGCGTCTCGAGCGCGAACATCGGGTTGCCGCCGGTGTGCCTGAGCAGCGCCGGCGCCAGCCGCTCGGCGCTGAGCTCGACCAGGCCGATCGATTCGACCAGCGCCGCGAGCTGGGCGAGATCGAGCGGCCGCACGATGCAGGTCTCGATGCGGCCCGCCTCCTCGAGCGCGGCATGCAGCCGCGACCCTCCGGCGCCGGGCTCGGCCGGGCGCTGGGCGAAGCCCCATTGCAACCCGGCGAGCGTCTCCGACTGGACCAGCGCCTGCAGGAACTCGATGCTGGCGTCGTCGGCGAAGTGCAGGTCGTCGACGATCAGCGCGCGCAGGCCGCGCGCTCCGGCGTCGACCAGGGTCGCGTCGACCGCGCGCTGCAGCAGCAGACGCTGCGCCTCGCCGGACAGCGCCACCGCATGCCCCAGCTCGGGCAGCACCAGGGCGAGCTCCTGGGTGCGGACCGCGCCGAGCTCGCCCGGGTGCGCCGCGAGCAGCGCGCGCAGCAGCCGCGCCAGCACCGCGTAGGCGATGCCGGCGTCGCCCGGCCGGGCCTGCACCGCCACGCTGCCCGGCCGGCCGGCGGCGAAGTGCTGAAGCAGCCGGCTCTTGCCGATGCCGGCCTCGCCGACAAGCAGGAAGGCACGCCGGTTGGCCCAGGCGTGCTCGAGCGCCTCGAGCTCGGCTTCGCGGCCGATCAGCCGCGGCGGCCGGAGCAGGCTCGCCGGGGCGGTCGTGCGCCGCGCCGGCAACGAGGCGGCGCCCTGCTCGATCGTCGCCAGCAGCTCGATCGTCTCGGCCGAGGGGCGGGTGCCGAGCTCGTCCTTCAGGCGCCGCTCGAAACGCTCGAACGCGGCGATCGCCGCCGCCCGGTCGCCGCGCAGGTAGTGCAGGCGCATCAGGCGGCGCTGCGCATGCTCGGCGAGCGGGTCGCTCTCCACCAGGCGCTGCGCATAGACCAGGCCGCGCGCCACCGCACCCTCGCTCTCGCACTGCGCGGCGGCGGCGGCCAGCGCCGCGCCGCGCCGCCCGTGCCACTGCCGGCGCTGCTCGCGTACCCAGTCGGCGAGCTCGGGCAGCTCGTCGTAGGCCAGGTCGCCGAGCAGCTCGTCGAGCGCGGCGTGCTCGTCGCGGCCGATCCGCTCGAGGCTCGCCGCGAGGTCGGTGCGCACGCTCTCATCGAGCTGCAGCACGGCGCCGCTCGCCAGCAGCGGCAGCGCGGCCTCCTGGCGCAGGCGGTACAGGCGCTGGCGCAGGCTGGTGTCGGCCTGCTTCGTGGTAGCCGCCGGCCAGAGCATCGCCGCCACCCGGTCGGCGCGGATCGGGCCGGCGAGCGCCACCAGGCCGAGCAGGGCGGCGTCCTTGGCCGAGAGCGCGATCCGGCGCTCGCCGACCACGAGGCAGGGGGCGCCGAGCAGGCGCAGCTCGAGGCCGGGCGACGGGTCGACGGCGGAGGGCAGCCGGGCAGAGGCGGAACGGGACATGCTGCGCGAGTGTGGTGCCGCGGACAGCGGGTTGGCAACGACGGAATCCGGCGCCGTTTCGGCGCCGGGTATCGCGGTATAGGCGGCCCGCCGTTACCGTGCGGTTACCGCGCGATCACCGGGTCGAGGGCGCGCGGTCGGAGAGGTCGAGGCCAGCGGGCACGGTGCCGACCCAGCTCCGCTCCATCAGCTCGTACTCGTCGTAGTTGGTCTCGGAGACTTCGGGGTGGGCTGGCTTCTCCCGCTCCCACTCGCGCTCGAGCGTGTCCTGCAGCGCCTGCGCGGCCCGCGCCTCGGCCGTGATCTTGATCGAGCGCAGGGTCTCGATGATCGTCATCAGCACCGGCGAGGGCTCGTGCAGGGCGAGGATCTCGGCTTCGGTCAGCGCCCGGCCGATCACCGTCAGCGGCAAGGCCTCGACGCCGGCCCAGCCGCGGCTGCCGAGCTCGTCGTGGACGACGAACAGGTTGCGCACCGGCTGGGTCGCAGGGTCGTGCACCAGCAGGCGCGCGCCCAGGTCGGCGCGCTGCTCCAGCAGCAAGGCCTGCGCCGGATCGGCCGCCGCCGCGCCGCGCCTGGGCTCGGCGGGTGAAGCCTGCGACTGGTTGCGTTTGTGTTCGAGCTGGATCGAGCGGCTCAGCACGTCCTTGACCCAGCGCAGCGATCTACCGGACATGTCCCCTGCCTTCGTCCGTTGTTGGCGATTTCACCTCCTGCTTTCGACCGCCGGCGCGCCTTCTTGAGGCCGCGCGTCGCCGCCGGGGCTTCCCGGCCGGGCGGAGCGTGCGAATCTTGGCTGCGCGAGCGGGCGGATACAGTCGGCGCACAGCCTTGGAGAGCCCGATGATTCATGTCCTCGCCGTGATCACGGCCAAGCCTGGAATGCGCGACCGGATCCTCGAGGCCTTCCGCGCCAACGTGCCGGCGGTCCGGGCCGAAGCCGGCTGCATCGCCTACGAAGCGGTGGTCGACCTGCGCGATCCCGTGCCCGGCTTCGCCCAGTTCGGCGCCGATGCGTTCGTCGTCGTCGAGAAGTGGGAGTCGCTCGCGGCGCTGCAGGCGCATGCCGTCGCGCCGCACATGAAGGCCTATGCCGCGCAGGTCAGGGAGCTGACCGCGAGCCGCGCGATCCACGTCCTCGAGCCGGCCTGACCCGAGGCTCGCGCCGGCGGCGCGAGCCGCTAACGCTCGAGCATCGCGCGCACGCGGCGCGCAAGGGCGACGACGTCGAACGGCTTGGTCACCACTTCCATGCCATGCCCGAGCAGGCCGTTGCCGACCGCGGCGTTCTGCGCATAGCCGGTGACGAACAGCACTCTGAGGTCGGGCCGCCGCGCCCGGCCGGCGTCGGCGATCTGCCGCCCGTTAAGGCCACCGGGCAGGCCGACGTCGGTGAGCAGCAGGTCGATCCGTGCCGCCGACTCGAGCACGCGCAGCGCCGCCGGCCCGTCGCCGACCGCGGTGACGTGGTAGCCGAGCGCCTCCAGCTCCTCGGCGACGAGGAAGCGGATCGTCTCCTCGTCTTCGACCAGCAGCACGCACTCGCCCTCGCTGCGTCCGGCCGGCCGGACCTCGCGCGGCGCCGGCTCCGGCTCGGCTTCGCCGACATGGTGCGGCAGGTAGAGGCACATCGTGGTGCCGACGCCGAGCTCGGAGTACACGCGCACCTGTCCGCCCGACTGGCGCACGAAGCCGTAGACCATCGACAGCCCCAGGCCGGTTCCCGCGCCGACCGGCTTGGTGGTGAAGAACGGATCGAAGGCGCGGCTGATCACCTCCTCCGTCATGCCGGTGCCGGTGTCGGTGACGCAGATCGAGATGTACTGGCCCGGCGCGAGGTCGCGCTCGGCCGCAGCGTCCTCGTCGAGCCACTTGTTCGCCGTCTCTATCGTCAGGCGGCCGCCGGCGGGCGCCATCGCGTCGCGGCCGTTGATGCACAGGTTGAGTAGGGCGTTCTCGAGCTGCGAAGCATCCACCCGCACCGGCCAGAGGCCGCCGGCGCCGACCACCTCGACCACGACCGAGGGGCCGACGGTGCGGCGGATCATCTCCTCGAAGCCGCCGATCAGCCGGTTGACGTCGGTGGCTTTCGGATCGAGCGTCTGCTGGCGCGAGAACGCGAGCAGCCGCTGGGTCAGCGAGGCGGCGCGCCGCACCGACTGCTGCGCCATGCCGATATAGCGCTCGGCGTTGTCGGCGAGGCCGCCCTGCAGGCGCTTCTGCAGCACCTGCAGGCTGGTGCTGATGGTGCCGAGCAGGTTGTTGAAGTCGTGGGCGATGCCGCCGGTGAGCTGGCCGATCGCCTCCATCTTCTGCGCCTGGCGGAACTTCGCCTCGACCTCGAGCAGCTCGCGGGTGCGCGCCTGCACCTTGGCCTCGAGGCTTTCGTTGGCCTCGCGCAGCCGGGTCTCGCTCTCGCGCAGCGCCAGTGCCCCTCGGGCCCGCTCGACCGCGGTGCGGGTGCGGTCGGCGACCTCGCTGACGAAGGCGAGCTCCTCCGCCGACCAGGCGCGCGTCTGCGCATGGTTGACGTAGAGCACCGCGACCAGCCGGCCCTGCTCGACCACCGGCACGTTGACGAACGAGCGGGCGCTGCGCGCCTCGAGCGCGGGCGCCGCCGCGGCGGTGCGCGGATCGTCGCGCACGTCGGCGATGACGGTGAACTCGTTGCCCTTCAGGCCTTCGATGAACGAGCCGTAGTCGCGCAGCCGCAGCACCCCGGCCAGGCTCTCGACACCGGGTGCGTTCCAGTCGGAGCTGACGTGCAGCGTTTCGGCGTCGTGGTCGATCGTGCCGTAGCCGACGCGGCTCACGGCCAGCGCCTCGCCCAGCAAGCGGGCGGCCGCCAGGGCCACCTCGTCCGGATCGTCGAGGCCGCGCCAGGCGTCGGTGAGCCGCACCAGCGCGTCGCGACGGGCGTCGGCGGCGACGCGGGCGGTCACGTCGACGCCTTCGACGAACACGCCGCTGACGCGGCCGGCCGCGTCGCGGATCGGCTGGAACACGAAATCGACATGGCGCTGCGCGGCGGGCCGGTCGGGCGTCGCTTGCATGTCCAAGCGGGCGCCCCTGGCGCTGTACGCCTTGCCGCTGGCATAGACCTCGTCGAGCAGCGCCACGTAGCCCTGCGCCTCGGCCTCGGGCAAGACCTCGGCCACGGTCCGGCCGACCAGCTCGCGCTGGCCGATCAGACGCAGGTAGCCGGGATTGACGAGCTCGTAGCGGTGCTCGGGTCCGGTCAGCATCGCCATGAAGCTGGGCGCCTGCTCGAACAGCTGGGCCAGTCGCTCGCGCTCGTCGATCAGCCGCCGCTCCGCCAGCACCTTGGCGGTCGTCTCCACCACGACCGCCATCACCCCCGCGGGCACGCCCGCGCCGTCGAGCAGCGGCGAATAGTCGAGGTTCATCCAGACCTGCTCGCCCCGGCCGTTGCGGTAGAGCGTGAGCTCCTGGTCGCGGTAGCTCAGCGTGCCTCCGGCCAGGCCGACCCGCATCACGTTGTCGTTGAAGGCGGCGACCTCCTCCCAGCCTTCGCGAACGTTCGAGCCCAGCAGGCGGGGATGGCGCGCGCCGGCGAACGCCGAGTACGCATCGTTGTAGATCATCACCCCCGGCTCGCCCCAGAGCGTGACCATCGGCACCACCGAGCGCAGCATTAGCGCCGTCGTCGCGGTCACGTGCGGCGGCCACGAGGCGATCGGCCCGAGGGCGGTGCCGCTCCAGTCGAAGGCGGCGATCAGCTCGCCGAGACGTCCCCCGCCGAGCAGGAACGGGTGGAGCGGGCGTGGTTCGCCGACGGTCATGCGGTTCGGATCCGGGGGGCAGGAAAGCGAAGACGCAACCGTAGCAGACGGACACAAGGGCCGGCCGGGCAGCGGGTATGGTCGCCATGGTCCACTGTCGCAAGTCCTTTCGCCGGCGATCCCATGCCCATGCTCTTCCTGACGCTCCTGATCGCCCTCCTCCTCGGCGGTTGCGCCACCACGACGGCACCGGCAAGCGGCGGGCCGGCCACCACGGTGCCGGTCACGCCGGCGCAGCGAACCGCCGCCGCCGAAGCCCTGTCGGTCGAGCGGCAATGGCTGGGAACCTGGTTCCGAGACACGCCGGTGAAGGTCGCCCAGCGCGGCGACGGCGTGCTCACCCTCGAGGTGCCGCGCGAGTTCTGCTTCGACAGCGGGCGCAGCACCGTCAAGCCGGCCCTCGCCGCGGTGCTCGACAAGGTGGCCGAAAGCCTGCGCCGCGTTCCGCAGGCCCAGGTGGCGCTGCTCGCGGCACCCGACGACGCCAGCGTCACCACCCCGCTCGCCATGCAGCGCGCCGACGCCGTGCGTGCGCACCTGCGCTCGCGCGGCGTGGCCGAGGCGCGCCTGGCGAAGTCCTCGCCGGCGGCGTCGGCGACGGTGCAGCTGCGCCTGATCGCGTACCCCTCGCCGCTCTAGGGCCGGGCCTCGCCGGCCCGCGGGATCTTCTTTACAAACCCTTGACCTCCCTGCAGCACTTTTGCGCGGCCGATCCGCGTTGTAGAGGTACGTGCAGCGTCGCAACCTCTTGCGGCGGCGCGATTCAAGGAGCAGAAGACATGAAAGTCAGAGCACTCGCCATCGTTGCGGTGGCATTGGCCGGTGCCGTCAGCGCCGGGCTCGCGGAAGCACGCGACCGCGACAACGTGCAGTTCTCGGTCACGGTCGGCCAGCCCGTCTACGGCGGCTGGGTCCAGCCGGCGCCCGCCTACGGCGGCTGGGTGCAGCCGGCGCCCGTGTACCGCGGCTACCACCAGCCCACCCGTTTCGACCGGGACGGCGATGGCATCCCGAACCGCTACGACCGGCTCTACAACCCGGCCTGGGACCGCGACGGCGATGGCATTCCCAACCGCTACGACCGGTTCGACGGCGCGCGCCACGATCGTGATCGTGACGGCATTCCCGACCGGTTCGACCGCAACGACGTTTCGCGCGGCGGTCGCTAGCGCCTTCCCCGGGCCACGGCGGCGAGCTAAGGCTCGGCCGCCTTCTCCATTTCCTTGAGCATCCGCGCGAGCCGGTCCTTGAGCTTTTCGGTCGTGAGCTTCTCGCGGAAGCGCTCCACCATCAGCGGCAGCGCGAACGGGCTGGGCACCGCGAGCTCGACGAAGGCCACGCGTTGGCGGCGCATTCGCCGCAGCACCTCCTTCAGGCGGCGGATGTCGAGCTCCTGGCTCAGCACCTCGTTCTCCGCCTGGCCGAGCAGCATGTTGCCTTCGTCGTACTTGCGGAACACCTCGTAGAACAACTTGCTCGAGGCCTGGAGCTGGCGCGTGCTCTTGGGCTGGCCGGGAAAGCCCTGGCTGATCAGGCCGCTGACGCGCGCGATCTCGCGAAAGCGCCGGCGCGCGAGCTCGCTCGAGTTCAGGCTCGCGAGCACGTCGTGCAGGAGGTCGCCTTCCTCGAACAGGCTCTGGTCGACCAGTGGCGTCGGGTCCACCGGCTTGACGCTCAGCAGCTCGAGGCCGTAGTCGTTGATGACGATGCTGAACGTGTTGGGCTCGCTCTTCGAGAGCCGCCAGGCGAGCAGGCTGCCCAGGCCGATGTGCGCGTTGCGGCCGGCGAAGGGATAGAGAAACAGGTGCTGGCCTTCGCGTGAATCGAGCTTCTCGACCAGCAGCGTCTTCGGCGTCGGGATGCGCGAGAGCAGCGCCTGGGTCTCGAGCATCGGCCGCGCGGCCTCCATCTCCGGCTCGAAGAAGTCGCCCTGCGCGGCGTCGGCAAGCACCTCCATCACCGAATCGGCCAGCTCGCTCGAGAGCGGCATCTTGGCGCCGGCCCAGCTGATCATCGCCGCCTTGCGACCGTCGGCGCGCTTGACCCAGGCGGTCATCTCCTCGGCGCGCACGAACTCGAGCGTGCGGCCGGCGAAGACGAAGCAGTCGCCCTTCCTCAGGCGCGCGACGAAGCCCTCCTCCACCGTGCCGATGCGCCCGCCGCTCAGGTACTTCACCTGCATCGACGAATCGCTGACGATGGTGCCGACGTTGAGCTTGTGGCGCCGGGCGATCGCCCGGTTCGGCACGCGGTAGACGCCCTCGGCATCGGCGACGACGCGGTGGTATTCGGGGTACGCGTGCAGGCTGGATCCGCCCTGGACGACGAAATCGAGCGCCCACTGGAACTCGGCGCGGCTCAGCTTGCGAAAGGCCCATGCCCCCTTCACCTCCTCGAACAGCGCGTCGTCGCGAAAGCCGCCGCCGAGGGCGATCGTGACGAGGTGCTGGACCAGCACGTCGAAAGGCTTGTCGGGCGTGGCGCGCTTCTCGATGTTGCCGGCCAGGGCCGCACGCCGCGCCGCAGTCGCTTCGACCAGCTCGAGCGTATTGGTCGGCACCAGCGTGATCCGGCTCGCCCGGCCGGGCGCGTGGCCGCTCCGGCCGGCGCGCTGCAGCAGGCGCGCCACGCCCTTGGCCGAGCCGATCTGCAGGACCCGCTCGACCGGCAGGAAGTCGACGCCGAGGTCGAGCGACGAGGTCGCCACCACCGCCTTCAGCCGGCCTTCCTTCAGGCCGAGCTCGACCCAGTCGCGCACCTCCTTGTCGAGCGAGCCGTGATGCAGCGCGACCAGCCCGGCCCACTCGGGCTTCTGCTCGAGGATGAGCTGGTACCAGGCCTCGGCCTGCGAGCGCATGTTGACGAACACGAGCGTCGTCGCCGCCTTGCCGATCTCCTCGACCACCGGCTGCTGCATCTGCTTGCCGAGATGGCCGCCCCAGGAAAAGCGACCCGGGTTGACCGGCAGGAGCGTGTCGATGAGAAGGTTCTTCTCGAGCCGGCCGCGCACCATCTCGCCGTCGTCGTGGCCGAGCAGCACCTGCATGGCCTCGGCCAGGTTGCCGAGCGTCGCCGAGAGCCCCCAGACGACCAGGGCCGGGTTCCAGCGGCGCAGCCGCGCGATCGCGAGCTGCACCTGCACGCCGCGCTTGCTGCCCATGAGCTCGTGCCACTCGTCGACGATGACGGTGTGCACCTTCGCCAGCTCGTCGTGCGCATGCTCGCGCGTCAGCATCAGGCTGAGCGACTCGGGCGTGGTGATCAGTGCGGTCGGGAAGCGCCGGTCCTGCCTCGCCCTCTCGGCCGACGAGGTGTCGCCGGTGCGGATGCCGACGCTCCAGTCGCCGAGGCCGATGTCTTCGAGCGGCGCCTGGATCGCCCGTGCGGAGTCGGCGGCGAGCGCGCGCATCGGCGTGATCCAGAGGATGCCGAGCGGCGGCGAATGACCGCCCTTCGCCGCCACGCCGATCGCGGCCGCGCGGGCGAGCGCGCCGAACCACACGGCGTAGGTCTTGCCGGATCCGGTGGTGGCGTGGAGCAGGCCGCTGCGGCCGGCGGCCATCGCCGCCCAGACTTCGCGCTGAAAGGGAAAGGGCTGCCAGCCGCGGGAGGCGAACCACGCCTCGGCCGGCGCCGAGAATTCAGTCACCGCGCCACGGTATCAGACCGTGGCGCGCGAATCCTGCGTCAGTCGTCCGGGAAACAGGTGCCGTCCTGGAGGAAGTAGCCCGCCGGACACGATTCCGACTTCTTCGGCTTCTTCACCTTGTTCAGGGTGTTGGCACCGATCGAGGCGAGCCAGCCCTTGTTGAACAGGTAGTCGACGTTGCCGTTGATGTACGGACCCTGGACGCCGCCGTTGAGCAGGAACGCCTCGTGCGCACCCGAGAAGCCGAGCCCGAGCTCGCCCTGCACGTCGCGCTCGCCCTTGAGGTACTTCGCCCGCACCTCGCCGAACCCCATCGGTGCGCCGCTCAGGACCCAGGTCGCCTCGACCTTCCAGCCTTCGACGTTGCTGTTCGACTTGACCTTGGCGTCCCGATAGCCGAGCACTGCCGTGGCGCCGTTGCGCACGCCGAAGTTCCAGTTGATTCCGGCATAGACGGTGTTGTCGTTCCGGCTCTTCTTGTCGATGGTCGGCGGCAATGTACCGCCGCCTTTGCCGGCATGCGCCGGCAGCGCCAGCGCGAACGCGGCCAGCGCGAACAGCACGCCATGAATGATCTTTCGCATCGGTGGTCTCCGTTGTTGTTCAGTCAGTCTTCAGGAAACCCGGTTCGGCGAGCGCACCGACGCGGGCCGCACAATTCTGGGGCGCGCGTTTGCCCGGGCCAAGCCCGCATTCGGGCCATAGGGTTTCTCCTCAGACCATCCGGTCGACGGCCCGCAGCGCCAGCGCCTGGATCGTCAGCGATGGCGCCTCGCCGCCGCCCGAGCTCGGGAACACGCTCGCGTCGCAGATCCAGAGGTTGGCCACGCCGTGGACGCGCAGATCCCGGTCGACCACCGAGCTGCGCGGGTCGGCGCCCATGCGGCATGAACCAAAAACGTGCGCCGAGGAAAAGGCGTCGTAGGTGCCGTACTCCTCGACGAGGGTGGTCGCGCCGCTCGCCTTCAGGAGCCCCCGCGCCGCCGCCGCCATCGCCTGCAGGCGCCTGACGTTCATCGCGTCGACGAAGGAATGGATCCGCGCCAGGGGTCGGCCGAAGCCGTCCTTCTCTTTCGGATCGAGGTCGATCTTCGAGCCCTCGTGCGGCAGGCTCTCGCCGACCGCGCCGACGGCGATCAGGCTGCCCACCGCGCGGCGCATCTTCTCCTTGTGCGCCCGGCCCCAGCCGGGCACCGCGCGCTGCGCATGGGCGATCGCGCCCATCATGTCGGCCTCGTGGATCGCGGCGCTGAGGCGAAAGCCGCCGATCACGCCGGGAATCGCGTCGGGGCGGTTCCTGTCCCAGCTGATCGCGTCGGCCGGCAGGCCGCCGAAGCTGAGCAACGGCTCGCCGGCGTCGGCGATGCTCGTCCAGGCGACGCTTTCGAGGAAGTTGCGGCCGACCTGCGCGCTCGCCAGGCCGCGCTGGAGCAGCAGCACGCGCGGCGTTTCGACCGCGCCGCAGGCGAGCACCAGGCGCGGCGTGACGATGCGCTGCACCCGCTTCGACGCATCGGCGATCTCGATCGCCTCGACCCGCCGGTCGGCGCCGACGACGATGCGCAGCAGCGTGTGGCCGGGCCGGATCTCGCAACGGCCGCTGGCCCGCGCCTTGGCGATGAAGGTGACGTCGGCCGAGCCCTTGTCGCGCCGCGGGCAGCCGTGGGTGCAGCCGCCGCAGTAGTTGCACGAAGGCCGGCCGTCGTACACGGCAGACAGCGCCGCGCGCGGATTCGCCTGCCAGGCGATCTTCAGCGCCGCGGCACCGCGCGCCAGCCGGCGCGACGCGCGCGAGAGCGGATGCGCGGCCAGCGGATACGGCGCGCTGCGCCAGCGATCGCCAACGTCGGCCGGGCCGGCGACGCCGAGCAGCCGCTCGATCTCGACGTACAGCGGCTCGAGCTCGTCGTAGCTCACCGGCCAGTCGGCGGCGACGCCGAAGCGGCTCTTCATCTTCATCGCCGCCGGGTTCATGCGATGCGCCTCGCCGACGAAGTGAAGCGTGCTGCCGCCGATGCCGCGCACGTGGTGATAGCCGGCGCCGGAAGCGACGCGCCGGTCGCCGCGGTTGGTGCGGCCCTGCACCAGGCTCCACGAGCGCAGGTCGGCGAGCTTCGGGTCCAGCGCCTGCATCGGCGCGAAGGTGAATTCGCCTTCGCTGCCCGGCTTGTGGCGAAAGCGCTGCTTCTCCCAGTCGGGCTGGTCGAGGCCGTAGTCGCGCTCGGGGTCGAAGGCCGGGCCGGCATCGACGAGCAGGACCTTCCAGCCGCGCTGCGTCATCCGCCAGGCGGTCGCCGCGCCGCCGGCGCCGGCGCCGACGACGACGGCGTCGTAGGGACCTTCGGCCATCGCTTCCAGCCGGTCCTAGCGCACCGCGTCGAAGAAGCCGAGCGGCTGCGGCGGCCGGTCGAGCGCGAGGCCGCGCCAGGACATCGGCTGCACGTAGTAGTCGGCCATCACGGTGTTGCGCATGACGACGAAGAAGCGCCCGGCCGGCGACTCCCACGGCATCGCCTGCATCCGCTCGAGCGCTGCATGGCGAACGGGTTCCGCCGCGGCAGCGAAGTCGCCCTTGCATTCGCCATCGAGCCAGGCGCAGCCGGCGGCGAGCAGCCGCTCGGCCAGCGGCTGGCCGGCGATGTCGCCGAGGATCGCCTTCGGCACGCCGAGCGCCGAGGCCGCGGGCGTGAGCGCGTCGGCCGGAACGAGCGTGTCGCAGAAGGCGACGAAGGTGCGGGCGATGCGCTCGCCTTCGGCCTCGCCGGCGGCGGCGAGCGCGGGCAGGTCGGTGCATGCGAACGCCACGCCCAGGGCCACGCGCCGGACGGCGCGACGGCGCTCGACCGACTGCGGCACATCGTCGATCGGCAGGGGTGAAAAATCCATCGCGGCGATGATAGTCAGGCCCTCGCCCCGCTCCGCTTCCTGCGCTCGTAGAAGGCCATCAGCGGCGTCACGGAGATGCCGTGGACGACGATCGACACCACCACCGTCGAGAACACGATCGCGCCGAGGTTGGCGGCGAGCGCGCGGTCCAGGCCATGGTTGGTCGCGTACATCAGGTAGTAGAGCGAGCCGATGCCGCGGATGCCGAACCAGCCGATCAAGCCGCGCTGCGAGCCCGAAGTGCGGGAGCGGAACAGGCCGACCGCGACCGAGACCGGCCTGATCACGAGCAGCAGCGCGGCGATGAAGCCCCACGACGCGAGCCGCCACTCCACCGCCCACAGCAGCATCCCCACCGCCATCACGGCGGCGACCTCGCCGATGCGCTCGATCTGCTCGTTGAAGGCGAGCATGGCGTGGGCCATGAACGCGGGCGCGTGCTTCGGGTCGGTCGCCACCTGCTCGGCATGCGAGGCGTCCGGGTCGGCGTGCGCCTCGGCGGCGATCTCGGCCGAGCGGCGGCGCCGCACCGCGCCCTTGCTCGCGGCGTCGACCCACCCGCTGCCGGGCGCCTTCGTCGAGGCCCGCTGCTCCAGACGGCGCAGCGCCACGCCGGCGGCGAACACGGCGAGAAAGCCGTAGGCGTGCGCCAGGCTGGCCGCGCCGTAGGCCAGGCCGACGAGGCCGAGGGCGAGGAAGTTGTCGAGGCCGACCGCCTCCTTGTGGGTGCGACGCAGGTAGAGCACGAGCTGGCCGACGGCAGTGCCGAGCACCGCGCCGATGACGACCCCGCCGCTCACCGCCCAGAGCACGTCGACCGCGAGCCAGCGCCAGCCGCCGGCGCCGATGTCGTGCAGCCCGAGCAGGCCGAGGCCGAGCAGCACCAGCGGGAAGGCGGTGCCGTCGTTCAGCCCGGCCTCGCCGGTGAGCGCGAAGCGGAGGCGATCGCGGTCGCCGGGCTCGGCCACCTGCACGTCGGAGGCGAGCACCGGATCGGTCGGCGCGAGGATGCCGCCGAGAAGGATGGCCGCGCCCAGAGGCAGGCCGAGCGCGAGCACGCCCACGCCGGCGATCAGCGCCACGGTCACGAGCATGGCGATGATCGCCAGGCGCAGCGGCAGCAGCCAGCGGCCGTCGCTCAGGCCGGTGCTCATCTTCAGCCCCGAGCCGAACAGCGAGAGCAGGACCACGATTTCGGCGAGCTGCTCGAGCGCCTTGGCATGCGAGCCGGGCGAAAGCGAGGTCCAGCCGAGCCAGAGCGGGCTGACTGCGGCCCCGACCAGCAGGTACAGCATCGAGGTGCTGAGCGGCAGCCGCGCGAGCAGCGAATCGCCGAGCGCCATGACGATCAGCAACAGGCCGACGACGGCCGACCAGGCGGCGATTTCCATGAGCTCCAGAGGATGCGCGAGGCGCGCTCCACCTTAGCAGAGGCGACGCGCGGTCAGGCCGTCCAGGACGCCGGGTCGATCGTGCCTCGTGCCTGGAACGCCGGGCGGCTGAACAGGTAGCCCTGCATCAGGCGCACGCCCGCGTCGTGGAGGAAGTCGCGCTCGGCGCAGGTCTCCACGCCCTCGCCGATGACGCGAATGCCGAGGTCCGCGCAGAGGCGCATGAGGTGACGGACGATGGCCTGGCGCGCCGGGTGGCGGTCGATGTCGCGGATCAGGGCCATGTCGAGCTTGATCAGGTCGGGCTGGAAGTCGGCGAGCAGCGTGAGTCCGGCAAAGCCGGCGCCGAAGTCGTCGATCGCGGTGAGGAAACCGCAACGCTTGTATTCGCGCATCACGTCGGCCAGCCAGGGTCCGTCGCTGATCCGTTCGCCCTCGGTGGCTTCGAAGATGATGCGGTCGAGCGGGAAGCCGTTGGCGCGCGCCGCCTCGAGGGTCGTGCGGATGCAGACCTCGGGCTTGTAGATCGCGTTCGGCAGGAAGTTGATCGAGAGCAGCTCGCGCAGGCCGAGCTGGGCCGCGCCCTTGATCGCCTTGACGCGGCACGCCTGGTCGAAGCGGTAGCGGTTCTGGTCGTTCACCTGCGCCAGCACGCTGCCCGCGCTCTCGCCGGCGGGGCCGCGCACCAGCGCTTCGTGGGCGAAGACCGTTCGGGTCGCGAGGTCGACGATCGGCTGGTAGGCGTAGCTGAACTTGAAGGCCAGGCCCTCGGCGTCGCCGCAGCCGGCGCATGGCGGGGCGCCCTCCTCGCGCAGGGGCATGAAGTCGGAAGCGTCGATAGAAGTCGAGCGGAGGGCGGCCATGGGTGTCGGGAAGGTCGGGGGCGGCGGCGGGCTACAGTCGTCCAGTCTGAGTCGCTCGCGACCAGCACGATCCGAAGATCAAACCGGGAGACACCATGCACCTCTGCAGACGCCTTGCCCTGAGTGCCCTTCTGTGCGCGTTCGCCTTCGCCGCCCAGGCGCAGGTCGACAAGCCCGTCAGGATCGTCGTCGGCTTCGCCCCCGGCGGCTCGGCCGACATCGCCGCACGGCTGATCGCCGAGCGCATGAAAGACGAGCTGAAGCAGCCGGTGATCGTCGAGAACCGTCCCGGCGCGGGGGGCCGAATCGTCGCCGAGTCGATGAAGACCGCGCCCGCCGACGGCAGCGTGCTGATGCTGACGCCGGTGGTCGTGCCTGTGCTCGCGCCGCTGGTGTTCTCCAAGCTGCCCTACGACCCGGCGGTCGACTTCGCGCCGGTGGCGCACGTCGCCAACTTCCAGTTCGCGCTCGGGGTCAACGCCGCGCATCCGGCGAAGAACGTGAAGGAGCTCGTCGCCTGGTACAAGGCCAACCCGGCCAAGGCCAACTTCGGCAGCCCGGCGCCGGGCAGCCTGCCGCACTTCTTCGGCCTGATGATCGGCAAGGGCGCGGGCGTCGAGCTGATCCATGTGCCCTACAACGGCGGCGCGCCGATGATGAACGGCCTGATGGGCGACCAGGTCACCGCCGGCATCGACACCACCGTCGAGATGATCGAGCTGCATCGCGCCGGAAAGATCCGCATCCTCGGCACCTCGGGGGCGACACGCAGCCCGCTGCTGCCCGACGTGCCGACGCTGGTCGAATCGGGCCTTGCCGGCGTCGAGGGCACGGGCTGGTTCGCGGTCTATGCGCCGGCGAAAACGCCCGACGCCACGGTCCGCCAGCTCAACGCGGCGATCAACAAGGCGCTGGCCGCGCCCGAGGTGCGCGAGCGCTTCGGCAAGCTCGGCCTCGAGCCCACCGGCGGTAGCGCCGCCGACCTCGGCAAGCGCATGGCCGAGGACACGGCACGCTGGGGGCCGATCGTCAAGGCGTCGGGATTCAAGGCCGACTGAGCGGCGCCGGCAGGGCGCTGACGATCCAGCCCTCGAGCGGGTCGACGCCTTCGGGCAGGCCCCAGCCCGGCCGCGCGGCCGCCCACGCCGCCTGCATCAGGCAGAGCACGGCGTCGAGCAGGTCGGCCGAGCCGTCGTCGAGCAGCGCGGCGCGTTGCGCGGGGCCCAGGGCCAGGCGGAGGCCGAGCCGGCTTTCGCCGCCTTCGAGCCGGCGCAGCAGCTCGGTCCGCGCCTCGCGCCGCGCGTTCGTCTGCATCGCCCGCGTGTCGCTCTTGTACGAACGGCGACCGATCAGCTCGCGCGCCAGCAGGCCCGGGTAGCCCTCGAGGGCCACCCGCCCGGGGTCGCCGGGGTGCAGCGTCGCGATCTGCACGCCGGCGTCGAGCAGGAGGCCGATGCCCGCATGCAGCATGAACGCCACCGGCGGGTTCACCCATTTCATCGAGGGCGACGCGGTCGAGTACGTGTCGCAGGCGCGGTGCGCGAACTTGTTGCCGACCGGCCGCGCGGCGCAGAACGCCTGGAAGGCGGTGCGGATCTCGGCCCGCGACCGGCCGGTGTAGTCGCGCATCAACGGCAGCCACTCGCGCGGCCAGCCGAGCGACTCGACCAGCTCGCGCGGCAGGCCGAACGGAAAGTCGAAGGCGGCGAGCCAGGGGCCCGGCGATCGCAGCCAGCCGGAGAACGAGGCGAAGTCGGCATGGGCGACGACCGCGTCGAGCGCGACCACCGCCTCGCCGCGCATCGAGCCGAGCGCCACCGTGATCGCCTTTCGCCGCGAAGGTGCGCTGGTGAAGTCGACGCCGGCGAGCTGCATGCGCTCAGCCCAGCGCGAGCGCACCGACACCGGCGGCGATGCAACCCGCCCCCAGCAGGCGGAGCGTGCGGTCGCCTTCGCCGAGCAGCCGGCCGCCGATCAGCGCCGCGAACAGCATCGAGACCTCGCGTGCCGGCGCGACGTGGCTGATCGGCGCCAGCCGCATCGCGTACAGCACCAGCACGTAGCCGAGGGGCCCGAGCACGGCGACGACCAGCGCCGCCCGCCACTGCGTGCGGCAGCACTCGGCGAAGCCGCGCCGGTCGCGCAGCGCGGCCGGCAGCAGGAAGGGCAGGCGAAACACGTTGCCGACGTAGTCGACCAGGATCGGCGAGAGCAGCAGCACCTTGACCGCGTAGCCGTCGATCAGGGTGTAGCCGGCGATCAGCGCGCCGGTCGCCGCGCCCCAGCCGATGCCGGCGCGCACCCGCGCGCGTTGCCACGGGTCGTGCGCCTTGGCCCACAGACCCGGACCGCCGGCGACGAAGAACACGCCGATCGCCACGCCGGCGACGCCGCACGCGGCCACCGCGCTCATCGCCTCGCCGAGCCAGACCAGCGCGCCCAGGGTCGCGAGCAGCGGCCCGGTGCCGCGCGCCACCGGGTAGACGACGGTGAGGTCGGAGAGCCGGTAGCCGCGCAGCAGGGTCGTGAAGTAGAAGACGTGGACGATCGCGCTCGCGAGCAGGACGGCCCACTCGAGCCGGCCCCAGTGCGGCAGCGCGTCCCATGCCGCCCAGACGCCGAGCGGCGCCCACACGACCACGAGGAACAGCGCGGCGATCAGGGCGAAGCGGGCGTCGCCGCCGGTGCGCTTGGCGACGACGTTCCAGAGCGCATGCAGCAGTGCGGCGAAGAGGACGAGGCCCAGGGCCGTGGCCGACATGCGGTCGATTGTCGCCAGTGGCCGGCAACGGGATGTCGCCTGCGCGTCGCCGACAATCGGGCGATGAATCCGATCCTGGTCGAAGCGATGCGCGGCGGCATCCGCGAATCGGCGCATCGCGGCGCGATCGCCGTGGTCGGCCCCGACGGCGCGCCGGTCGCCGTGCTCGGCGACATCGAGCGGCCCATCTTTCCGCGCTCGGCGGTGAAGGTGCTGCAGGCCCTGCCGCTCGTGGCCAGCGGCGCCGCCGACCAGCTCGGCCTCGGCGACGAGGAGCTCGCGGTCGCCTGCGCCTCGCACAACGGCGAGCCCGAGCACACCGCGGTCGTCGCCCGCATGCTGGCCCGTGCCGGGCTCGACCCCGCGGCGCTCGAATGCGGCACGCACTGGCCTTACCGCGAACCGATCCAGCGGCAGATGGCGGCGGCGGGCATCGCTCCGAGCGCGCTGCACAACAACTGCTCGGGCAAGCACGCGGGCTTTCTCTGCGTCGCCTGCCGCCTGGTCGAAGGCGCCGACCTGCGCCGCTTCGCGAAGGGCTACGTCGGCCCGGAGCATCCTGTGATGCAGGGCGTGACGGCGGCGCTGCAGGCCGCGACCGGCTACGACCTCTCGCGCACGGCGCGCGGCACCGACGGCTGCTCGATCCCCACCTACGCGATCCCGCTGCGCCATCTCGCGCATGCCTTCGCCCGCGTCGGCAGCGGCGTCGGCCTCGCCCCGGCGCATGCAGAGGCGGCCCGGCGGCTGCGCGGCGCGGTCGCGCGCCATCCGTTCATGGTCGGCGGCACCGGCCGCTTCGACACCCGGGTGATGGAGCGCCTGGGCGAGCGCGTGTTCTGCAAGGTCGGCGCCGAAGGCGTGTTCTGCGCCGCGTTTCCCGAGCGCGGGCTCGGCGTCGCGATCAAGGTCGACGACGGCAACAACGCCCGCGCCGCCGAGGTGGCGATGGCCGCGGTCATCGAGGCCTTTCTCGGCCTCGACGCGGCCGAGAAAGGCTTCATGCGCGAGCTGAGCGACGTGACCTTGAGCAACTGGAACGGCATCGAGGTCGGCGCGCTGCGCGCCAGCGACGAGCTGCGCCGCCTGGGACTCTGAGAAGTCACTCCTCGCGGTCTGGCTCCCGCCGAGAGACGGCGGCGCCATGCTGCAGCGCCAGCAAGGCCTCGAGCGAGGCCATCGTGTCGGCCTCGTACAGCGGCTTGTCGTCGCGGATCCGGAGCATGCGCGGAAAGCGCACCGCGATGCCGCTCTTGTGCCGGTTGCTGCGGTTGATGCCTTCGAAGCCGAGCTCGAACACCATCGTCGGCCGGACGCTGCGCACCGGCCCGAACTTCTCGAGCGTGGTGCTGCGGATGACCTTGTCGACTCTTCTGAATTCCTCGTCGGTCAGGCCGGAATACGCCTTGGCGAAGGCGACGAGCTGCAGCGCCCCGGGCGCCGGCGGCTCCTTGCCGGCGATCGCCTCGAGCGCCGCCTCGGCTTCGGCGGCGTCCTCGGGGGAACGGTTCCAGACGGCGAAGGTGTAGTCGGTGTAGACGCTCGCGCGCCGGCCGTGCCCGGCCTGGGCATAGACGAGGATGCAGTCGACGCTGAGCGGCTCGATCTTCCACTTCCACCAGGTGCCGGCGGCGAGGTCCTCCTGCTTCCGGCGGCCGGTGCCGTAGCGCGCCTGGCGGTGCTTGAGCATGAAGCCCTCGACGCCGCGGGCGCGCGCCTCGCGGCGCAGCTCGGCGAAGCCTTCCCAGCTCGAACGCGTCTCGACCGGCGACAGGAGAATCGCCGCCTGCCCGCCGACCACGCCTTCGAGCAGCTCGCGCCGCTCGCCCTGCGGCCGCTCGCGCAGGTCGGCGCCGCCGAGCTCGAGCAGGTCGTAGGCGATGTAGCCGACCGGTGCGTCGGCGAGCACCTTCTTCGTCAGCGTCTTGCGGCCGATGCGCTGCTGCAGCAGGTTGAAGGGCGCAACCTTGCCGTCCTTGCAGACGACGACCTCGCCGTCGAGCACGGTGCCGTTCGGCAGCGCCGCCGCCGCGGCGACGATCTCCGGGAAGCGCTCGGTCACCAGCTCCTCGCCGCGCGACCAGATCCAGACCTGCGAGGCGCGCTTGACCACCTGGGCGCGGATGCCGTCGTACTTCCACTCGACGATCCAGTCCTCGGGCGCGGCCAGCCGGGCGTCGAATTCCTCGAGCGGGGCGTCGAGCTGGTGGGCGAGGAAGAACGGATACGGCTGGCCGAGATCGAGCGGCCCGGCCTCGGCACTGCCCGTGAGCTGCAGGAAGCGCTCGGGGCCGGGCGCGACGCGGCCGTCGGTGTAGCCCATCATGCGTTGGGCCACGAGCTTGGCGTCGACGCCCGCGCCCTCGGCGAGCGCGCGCTGCACCAGCAGCTTGCTGACGCCGACGCGAAAGCCGCCGCCGATCAGCTTGTTGAGGAGAAAGCGGCCGGCGCTGTCGAGCTCGTCCCAGTAGGAGGCGACTCGTCGCGCCTGCTCTTCGGGCGGCAGGCCGCGCAGCGTCAGGAGGCGCTCCTCCACCCACACGGCCAGGCCAAGGTCGCTCTCGAGCACCGGCGGCGGCAGGACGTGCGCCACGGTCTCGGCGAAGTCGCCGACCGCCTGGTAGCTCGCGTCGAACAGCCACTCGGGGAGGCCCGCCCGCTGGCACGCGACCGCCCAGAGCACGCCGCTCGGCACCACCTGGCGCGGCTTGCCGCCGGCCAGGAAGTAGACCGCCCACGCCGCATCGCCCGGCGCGGCCTCGGCGAAGTAGCGCTTCAGGGCGGCGACCTTGGCCGAGGTGGCGGTGCTGGCGTCGAGCTCGGCGAAGAGGCGGGCGAAGCGCTTCACGAGGAGGCCTCTTCGTCGTCGTTGTCGCCGTACTCGGTCTCGAACGCGCCCGCCTCGAGCCCCTGCTCGCTCAACCAGCGCACCATCACCGCCTCGTAGCCGTGGGTGACGATCACCCGCTCGGCGCCGGTCTCGCGGATCGCCCGCTGCAGGCCGGGCCAGTCGGCGTGGTCGCTGAGGACGAAGCCGCGGTCGACCGAGCGGCGGCGGCGGGCGCCGCGCAGCTGCATCCAGCCGCTGGCGAAGGCGTCGCCGTGCTCGCCGAAGCGGCGCGTCCAGACGGAGCCCTGCACCGACGGCGGAGCGACGATCAGGGCACGGCGGAACAGCGCCTTGTCGCTCACCTCGGTGACCAGCGGCGTCTCCGGAATGTCGACGCCGGCGGCACGGTAGGCGCGGTTCAGCGGCTCGACGGCGCCGTGCACGAAGATCGGCCCGATCGACCGGTCCACGCCCTTCAGGATGCGCTGCGCCTTGCCGAAGCTGTAGCCGAGGATCAGGCTGGCGCGGCCGGCCTCGGCGTTGCCGCGCCACCAGTCGTCGATCGTGGCGAACAGCTCCGCCTGCGGCTGCCAGCGGTAGATCGGCAGGCCGAAGGTCGACTCGGTGATGAAGCAGTGGCAGCGCACCGGCTCGAACGGCGCGCAGGTCGCGTTGTCCTCGCGCGCGTCGGCGCTCGCGCCGGCAAGGTAGTAGTCGCCCGAGGCGACCCAGACCCGGCCATGGTGCTCGAGCCGCACCTGCGCCGAGCCGAGCACGTGCCCGGCGGGGTGCAGGCTGACGCGCACCCCGTGATGCACGATCGCCTCGCCATAGGGCAGCGTCTGCAGGTCGATCTCCTCGCCGAGGCGGGCGCGCAGCACGCCCTCGGCCGGCGCGGCGGCCAGGTAGTGGCCGTGGCCGCGCCGCGAGTGGTCGGCATGCGCGTGGGTGATGACGGCGCGCGCCACCGGCCGCCACGGGTCGATGTAGAAATCGCCCGGCGGGCAATACAGGCCCTCGCGGCGCTGGACGACCAGGTCGTCGTCGGGAGCCTGCATCGTCGGTCAGTACCGGTGGCGGGTCGCGAACAGGGCGAAGCGCATCAGGCCGTAGGCGAGCCAGGCGAGGCTGCGCGTGGCGAAGGTGCGCTTCATGTAGACCGAGGCGTCGATGCGCACGCCGACCTTGTGCACGGCGGCGAGCAGGTGCTCGCGCAGCTCGGCGGCGAAGGCGTCGTCGCGGATGAAGACGTTGGCCTCGCGAGCGAGCAGCAGGCTGAGCGGGTCGAGGTTCGACGAGCCGACGGTCGCGATCGCGCCCTGCGGGCCGTCGAACACCGCCACCTTGGCATGCAGGAAGCTCGGCTCGTACTCGATGATCTCGATGCCCGCGGCCAGCATCACGCCGTACATCGCCCGGCTGGTGTGGTGCTGCATGAAGTACTCGTAGCGGCCCTGCAGCAGCAGCGTCACCTTGACGCCGCGCTCGGCCGCCCTGAGCAGCGCCCGCTGCAGGGCGACGCCCGGCACGAAGTAGGCGTTGGCGATGATGATCTCGCTCTTCGCCTGGCCGATGGCATAGCGATAGAAGTGCTCGATCCGCTTGCGAAAGCGCAGGTTGTCGCGCAGCACCAGGCCGGCGAGCAGGCCCTGTGCGCCGCCCGGCGCCGCCTGCGAGCCGGCGCCGAAATCTTCGCTGCCGATGTGCGGGGCGTTCATGTCGGTACCGGCGCTGGCCGCGTCGCGCACCGCCTGCAAGGCTTTCGCGAAGTCGTGCTGGCGCGCCTCGCGCGTGACCTGCAGGCGCAGCCAGAGGCGGGCCATGGTCTCGTGCGCATCGCCGACCAGCGGCCCGGTCACGCGCACCGCGAAGTCGAAGCGCGGCTCGGTCAGCGCGCCATGGGTCGGATCGCGGTAGTCGTCGAGCAGGTTGATGCCGCCGCAGAAGGCGACCCGCCCGTCCACCACCGCGAGCTTGCGATGCAGGCGCCGCCAGCGCCGCGGCATCAGCACCCGCCAGCCGCGCGCCGGATTGAAGATCCGCCACTCGACCCCTGCCGCCTTCCAGCGCGCCTGCCACTCTGCCGGCACGTCGCCGGTGCCGATGCCGTCGAGGGCGACGCGAACCCGGACCTTTCGCACCGCGGCGCGCTCCAGCGCCTCGGCCACCCGCAGCGGCGCGCCGGCGAACTCGAAGATGTAGCTCTCGAGCAGCACCTCGGCGCGGGCCGCGTCGATCTCCTCGACCATGGCCGCGAACAGCGCTTCGCCGCCCTTCAGCAGGGTGATCGCGTGGCCCGGCCGCAGCGCCCGGCCGGTGGCGGCTTCGGGGTTCGATTCAGCCATCGCCCGGGCCTCCCGCCGTCAGGTCAGGGCGAGCTCGGCGACCAGCGGCAGGTGATCCGACATGCGCGCCCAGGCGGTGCCGCGCGGCACCGCCGTCGCCACGCAGCGAAAGCCGCGCACGTAGATGCGGTCCATCGAGAACAGCGGGATGCGCGAGGGGAAGGTGTTGAAGCGCGACGGCGGGTCGCCCGGCACGCAGGCCCGGCCCAGGCCGCAGTGCTTCATCAACTCGTCGAGCTTGTCGCCCCAGTCGTTGAAGTCGCCGGCGACGATCAGCGCCTCGTCCTTCGGCACGGTCTTCTCGACGAACGCCCCCAGCCGCTGCGCCTGGCGCACCCGGCTCGAGTGGATCAGGCCGAAGTGGGCGACGATGGCGTGCACCTTGGTGCCGTTCCACTCCACCGGCACGTGCAGCAGGCCACGCTGCTCGAAGCGGTGGTCGGAAACGTCGTGGTGGCCGATGTCGCCGAGCGGCCAGCGCGAGAGCAGCGCGTTGCCGTGCTCGCCGTCGCGGGTGGTCGCGTTGGTCCGGTAGGCCACCTCGTAGCCTTCTGGCGCGAGGTAGTCGGCCTGCGGCACCTTCGGCCAGCCGATCTTGGTGTCGGGGAAATAGCGCGCCTCGGCCCGGTTCATGCGCCGCACTTCCTGCAGGAACACGAGGTCGGTATCGAGCGCCTCGATGCCGAGCACCAGGTTGTGGATCTCCAGGCGCTTCCTCGGCCCGAGGCCGCGCACGCCCTTGTGGATGTTGTAGGTGGCGACGCGCAGGTTGCTGGTGGACAGCGTGCTCGCGGTGAAGTGGGGCATCTGGTGGTCGAGCACGGTCGGCGAAGGGCTGGGATTCAGGCCTGGAAGCGCGGCAGGTGCAGGATCGCCTCCGCGTTGGAAGGCGAAAAGCACCGGTCGGCGGCCTCGCGCCAGCCCAGCCACTCGAAGCGCAGGTGCTCGCGCGGCGCCAGGCGCACCGGCACGGGGCGTGCCACGCGCAGGCCGAAGACATGCTCGGTGTTCCGGGTCACGCCCGGAGCATATCGGTGCTGCCATTGCGGGTAGATGTCGTAGACGTTCTGCATCTGCCAGTCGCGTAGGCAATTCGCGTGCGAGGCCGGATCGATCTCGATGCCGGTTTCCTCGAAGACCTCGCGGCGACAGGTTTCCGCCAGGGGCTCGCCGGGCTCGTCCTTCGAGCCGGTGACGCTCTGCCAGAAGCCGGGGCCGTCGGCCCGCTCGAGAAGCAGCACCTCGAGCGCCGCGGTATGGATGACGACGAGGACGGACTCCGGGATCTTGAACCGTCGTCCGCCCTCGTCCGCCACCTCAGGCCGCCTGCGTCTGCGTGCTCCGCAGCCGGATGTGCAGCTCGCGCAGCTGCTTCTCGTCGACCGGGCCGGGCGCGTTGGTGAGCAGGTCCTGGGCGCGCTGCGTCTTCGGAAAGGCGATCACGTCGCGCAGCGACTCGGCCTTCACCAGCAGCATGACGAAGCGGTCGAGACCGATCGCGATGCCGCCGTGCGGCGGCGCGCCGTACTGCAGCGCGTCGAGCAGGAAGCCGAACTTGAGCTGCGCTTCCTCGGCGTCGATCTTCAGCGCCCGGAACACCTTGCTCTGCACGTCTTCCTTGTGGATCCGCACCGAGCCGCCGCCGAGCTCGATGCCGTTGAGCACCACGTCGTAGGCCTTGGCGATGCAACGGCCGGGGTCGGTCTCGAGCCAGTCCTCGTGGCCGTCCTTGGGCGCGGTGAACGGGTGGTGCACCGCGTTCCAGCGGCCGGCGCCCTCGTCGTACTCGAACATCGGGAAGTCGACCACCCAGAGCGGCTCCCACTCGCCCACGGCCAGGCCGCGCGCCTTGCCGAAGTCGCTGTGCCCGACCTTGACGCGCAAGGCGCCGAGCGCATCGTTCACCACCGAGGCCTTGTCGGCGCCGAAGAAGATCAGGTCGCCATCCTTGGCGCCGGTGCGCTTGAGCACCTCGGCCAGCGCCGCGTCGTGCAGGTTCTTCACCACCGGCGACTGCAGGCCCTCGCGGCCCTTGCCGGCGTCGTTGACCTTGATCCAGGCCAGGCCCTTGGCGCCGTAGATCTTGACGAACTCGGTGTAGGCGTCGATCTCGCCGCGCGTCATCTCGCCGCCGCCCGGGATGCAGAGCGCCGCGACCCGGCCGTCCTTGGCCTTGGCCGGGACCGAGAACACCTTGAAGTCGACGCTGCCCATCACGTCGGTCAGCTCGGTCAGCTCGAGCTTGACGCGCAGGTCGGGCTTGTCGGAGCCGTAGCGGCGCATCGCGTCGGCATAGGCCATCACCGGGAACGCCGGCAGGTCGACGCCGATCGCGTGCTTGACCGTGCTGCGGATCATGCCCTCGAACATCGTGCGGATCTCCTCCTCGGTGAGGAACGAGGTCTCGATGTCGATCTGCGTGAACTCGGGCTGGCGGTCGGCGCGCAGGTCCTCGTCGCGGAAGCACTTGGTGATCTGGTAGTAGCGGTCGAAGCCGGCGACCATCAGCAGCTGCTTGAACAGCTGCGGGCTCTGCGGCAGGGCGAAGAACATGCCGTCGTGCACGCGGCTCGGCACGAGGTAGTCGCGCGCGCCCTCCGGCGTGCTCTTGGTGAGCATCGGCGTCTCGATGTCGATGAAGCCGTTGGCGTCGAGGAACTTGCGCACCTCCATCGCCACCCGGTAGCGCAGCATCATGTTGCGCTGCATCTGCGGCCGGCGCAGGTCGAGCACGCGGTGCGTGAGGCGGGTGGTTTCGGAGAGGTTGTCCTCGTCGAGCTGGAACGG
Source organism: Burkholderiales bacterium (assembly GCA_021414305.1). Lineage (GTDB taxonomy): Bacteria > Pseudomonadota > Gammaproteobacteria > Burkholderiales > Burkholderiaceae_C > Schlegelella_A. The sequence continues at coordinate 193,726 of JAIOOS010000010.1, forward strand.
CGGCGTGACGCTGGGGTTCAGCACCTCGAGCTCGTGGCAGAGAATCTCGACCTTGCCGCTGCCGAGGTTGGCGTTGTCGGTGCCGCCCGGCCGGGCGCGGACCAGGCCGGTCACCTTCAGGCAGTACTCGTTGCGCACTTCCTCGGCCACGGCGAAGGTCGCCGCGCGGTCCGGGTCGCACACCACCTGCACCAGCCCTTCGCGATCGCGCAGGTCGATGAAGATCACGCCGCCATGATCGCGGCGGCGGTGCGCCCAGCCCATCAGCGTGACCGTCTGGCCGAGGAGCGCCTCGCTCACCAGGCCGCAATACGTCGTTCTCATCACATCACTCCAGATTCTGTTTGTTCGAGGGTCGCGGGCGGATCCGGGGGATCGCGCGTCGCCGTCTTCGGTGGCGCAGGCCGCGCCGGCCGGAGCCGCGCGGGCCGTTCGGGCTGAGCGCTCGCCGCGCGCTCAGCCGATCGAGTTTCGCAGCGGCAGCGGCGTCGCCTGGGCGACCGGCCGCACCGGCGGCGCAACGACGCCCATCGAGATCACGTACTTGAGCGCCTCGTCGACGCTCATCGCCAGCGGAATCACCTCGGCGCGGCGCAGCATCAGGAAGAAGCCCGAGGTCGGGTTCGGCGTCGTCGGCACGTAGACGCTGAGGTAGTCGCCCGGCAGGTGCGTGGCCGCCTCGCCGCCGGGCTTGCCGGTGACGAAGGCGATCGTCCACGCGCCTTCGCGCGGGTACTGCACGAGCACGGCTTCGCGAAAGGCGTTGCCGCTGCTCGAGAACAGCGTGTCCGAGACCTGCTGCACCGAGCTGTAGATCGACTTGACGATCGGGATGCGGTTGAGCATGCGGTGCCCCTGCCGCAGCGCCCATTGCCCGACCACGTTGGTCGCGAACACGCCGGTGAGGAACAGGGCGATCAGCATCACGATCACGCCGAGGCCGGGAATCCGGCGCAGCATCTCGATGAAGGAATGGCTGCCCTCGGGCAGCACCGCCTGCGAGCCGTTGAGCACCCAGACGAACACGCCGTCGAGCAGGCCGAGCACCGACGCCAGCACCCAGATGGTGACGGCGAGCGGCAGCCAGACCAGCAGGCCGGCGAGCAGGTATTTCTTCACCGCTGCAGCGCCGCTCAGGTGCCGGTCTTGCCGGGCGTGGCCGGCGCGGCCGGGGCCGCGGCTGGCGCCGGGCTGGGCGCGGCGGCCGGCGCGGCGTCGGCCTTCTTGCCGGACTCGCCGTTCTTCGCCTCCGCCTTGGCGTCGCCACCGGCGGGAGCATCGCCGCCCTTGTCGCCGGCCGGCGCGGCCGCCCCGCCGTCCTTCGCACCGCCCTTTTCGCCGTCGCCGGCGTCGGCCGACTTGCCGGTCTTCTTGTCGCCGCGGAAGTCGGTCACGTACCAGCCCGAGCCCTTGAGCTGGAAGCCCGCGGCGGTGACCTGCTTGACGTACGTGGGCTGCCCGCAGGCCGGGCAGACGCTCAACACCGGATCGGACATCCGTTGCAGCACGTCCTGCGCGTGGCCGCAGTTCGAGCAGCGATAGGCATAGATCGGCATTGCAGGCCCCTCACGGGTCCGAAAAAGACAACCCGGCAGTATAAATCTTGCCGGGTTTTCCCGGGCGGGGCCTAGTGCCAGCGCACCGCGAGCTGCATCAACGCCAGCCCGACGACGAAGCCGATCGCCGCGACGATCACCGCGATCAGCAGCCGGTTGGTCCGCCGCTGCTCCGCCAGCAGCGCTTCCAGCGCCCGCTGCTGGCCGCTCGGCGGCGGCTGCAAGGCGGCATGGATCAGGCGCGGCAGCTGCGGCAGCAGGTGCACGTAGCGCGGCGCTTCCTTCTCGAGCTGCTGCACCAGGCCGCGCCAGCCGACCTGCTCTTCCATCCAGCGCTCGAGGAAGGGCTTGGCGGTGCTCCACAGGTCGAGCTCCGGGTCGAGGTCGCGGCCCAGGCCCTCGACGTTGAGCAGCGTCTTCTGCAGCAGCACGAGCTGCGGCTGGATCTCGACGTTGAAGCGGCGCGAGGTCTGGAACAGGCGCAGCAGCACCTGGCCGAGCGAGATGTCCTTGAGCGGCCGGTCGAACTGCGGCTCGCAGACCGCGCGGATCGCGCCCTCGAGCTCGTCGATGCGCGTCATCGGCGGCACCCAGCCGCTCTCGACGTGCAGCTCGGCCACCCGCTTGTAGTCGCGGTGGAAGAAGGCGATGAAGTTCTGCGCCAGGTAGTCCTTGTCGATCTGCGTGAGCGTGCCGACGATGCCGAAGTCGAGCGAGACGTAGCGGCCGAAGGTCTCGGGCGCGATCGAGACCTGGATGTTGCCGGGGTGCATGTCGGCGTGGAAGAAGCCGTCGCGGAACACCTGGGTGAAGAAGATGGTGACGCCGTCGCGCGCCAGCTTGGGAATGTCGACGCCGGCGTCGCGCAGGCGCTGCACGTGGCTGATCGGCACGCCGTCCATGCGCTGCATGACGATCACGTTCGGCGTGCACAGCTCCCACACCATCTCCGGCACGAGCAGCAGGTCCAGGCCCTGCATGTTGCGGCGCAGCTGCGAGGCGTTGGCGGCCTCGCGCACGAGGTCGAGCTCGTCGTGCAGGTAGTTGTCGAACTCGGCGACGACCTCGCGCGGCTTGAGCCGCTTGCCGTCGACGAAGACGCGCTCGACCCAGACCGCCAGCTGGCGCATCAGGGCGATGTCGTCCTCGATCGCCGCCAGCATGCCGGGCCGCAGCACCTTGACCGCGACCTCGCGGCCGTCCTTCAGCACCGCGAAGTGGACCTGGGCGATCGAGGCGCTGGCCACCGGCGCGGCGTCGAAGCTGGCGAACACGCTCTCGATCGGACGGCCGAAGGCGCGCTCGACCGCGGCGCGCGCCTGCGCTTCGGGGAACGGCGGCACCCGGTCCTGCAGCTTCGCCAGCTCGACGGCGATGTCGGCCGGGATCAGGTCGCGCCGGGTCGACATGACCTGGCCGAACTTGACGAAGATCGGACCCAGCGCCTCGAGGCCCAGGCGCAGCCGCTCGCCGCGCGGCGCCTCGAGGCGGCGGCCGAAGGTGATGACGCTGACCAGGCGGCGGACCCAGCGCTGGCTGAAGCCCGACAGCGCGAGCTCGTCGAGCCCGAAGCGAAAGACCGTGACCCAGATGAAGACGAGCCGGGAAACGTGCCTCATCGGGGCGGCGGCTCCGCGGCCGGCGGCGCGCCGGGGCGGCCGCCGCGCCGGGCGAAGCCGTCGAGCGTCTTCGCCGCTTCGCGAATCGCCTGCGCCACCGCCTTGCCGAAGCGCCCGATCTCGCGCGCCGGCGCGTCGCCCACCAGCCGCGCCAGGTCGTCCTGCGCTTCCCAGCGCAGGTTCTCGATCAACCAGTTGACGTCGGTCGCGAGCGCCGCGTTGCCCTCGACCCGAAGCTGCGGCCGCTCGCCGACCAGGAACTTCGCGAACGCCAGCGCCGGATTGGCGGCGTCGATCGCCACGCGCAGGTCGGGCGGCGTTTCCTCAGGTGTCTCGATCCACTCGACCAGGCCCGGTGGCGTGACGCGAAAGGCGATCGGCGAAGGTGCGGGAAGCAGCGTGGGCCAGCCTTCGAGCTCGATGCGCAGGGTTCTCGAGGCGTGCGGACGGAGCCTCTCCATCGCCTGCGGCTCGGCGGAGATCACGTGGTTGAGGAGCAGCACGACCCGCTCCATCACCGACCGTTCCGCGAGCGTTTTCATCGCCTCGAACATGGCTCGATTGTAGGCGGCGCCTATGCCGGACAATCGAAGCGATGCAGGCCACAGCGACCGATATCGACGGCGTGATCGTCTTCGAGCCGAAGGTGTTCGGCGACGCGCGCGGGTTCTTCCTCGAAAGCTTTCGCCAGCAGGCGTTCGACGCCGCCCTCGGCCGGCATGTCGAGTTCGTCCAGGACAACCAGTCGCGCTCGCCGCGCGGCGTGCTGCGCGGCCTGCACTGGCAGGAAGCGCCGCATGCGCAGGGCAAGCTGGTTCGCGTGACCCGCGGCTCGGTGTTCGACGTGGCGGTCGACATTCGCCGCGGCTCGCCGACCTTCGGCCGCTGGTTCGGCATCGAGCTGAGCGAGGCGAACCATCGCCAGCTCTGGATCGCCCCCGGGCTGGCGCACGGCTTCCTCGTCACCAGCGAGAGCGCCGACTTCCTCTACAAGACCACCGCCTACTACGCGCCCGAGGCCGAGCGCGCGCTGCGCTGGGACGACCCCGACCTGAAGATCGCGTGGCCCGACGTCGGCGCGGCGCCGACGGTCTCGGCCAAGGACGCCGCCGCCGGCGCGTTCGCCTCGCTCTAGAGCAGCGCCTGCTGGCGCGCCAGGCGCCACGACGGCACGTCGTCGTCCTTGGTGCCGGCGAGCATCCACAGCTCGCGGAACGGCACCTCGCCCTGCTCCGCCGACTCGCGGATCAGGCCCGAGAACTCGATGCTCGCGAGATAGGCCGCGCCGAGCTCCTCGAGGCCGAGCAGCTCGGCATGCAGCGAGATCACGTCGGTGCGACTGGTGCGCGACTCGCGCGCGGTGAGCACGTGCAGGAGCTCCTCGAGCATCTCCGGCGTGGTGAGGGCGCGCAGGGCGGACACGTCGGCAGCGTCCCACGCGGCCTGCAGGCGCATGAAGCGGCCGCGCGCCGCAGCCAGCACCTGCTCGCCGTCGAGGCCGGCGGGAATCGCGAACCCGGCGCAGCGCGGCACGATCGCGCCGGGGGCGCGGCGGCGCGCCGCGACCAACGAACGCGACTGCTGCCGCCGCCAGATCCAGAAGGCGCTGGCGACGACCACCAGGGCGATCGCCAGCGCCGCCACGCCCGCCGGCCCGGTCGGCGCGCGGCGGGCGCCGACCACCGCCCACAACGCCGTCAGGAGGCCGAGCCCGGTGGTCAGGCCGCTGACGCCGAGGCCGGCCACTCCGGCCGCCGCCGCCGGCGAGCTGCCGAACAGCAGGTGCAGGCCGACGCCGACCGAGAGGCCCTGGCGCCAGCGGCCTGCGATAGCGGCCGGCGTCAGCACTTGATCCCCACGTGCAGGGCGACGACGCCGGCGGCGAGGTTGTGCACGTCGACGTGGGCGAAGCCGGCGCTCTTCATCATCGCCTTCAGCGTCGCCTGGTCGGGGTGGACGCGGATCGACTCGGCCAGGTAGCGGTAGCTCGCGCCGTCGCCGGCGACGAGCTGGCCGATGCGCGGCAGCACCTTGAACGAATACCAGTCGTAGGCCTTCTCGAGCGGCGCCGCGACCTTGGAGAACTCGAGCACCAGCAGGCGCCCGCCCGTCTTCAGCACCCGCGCCATCTCGGCGAGCGCCTTGTCCTTGTGCGTCATGTTGCGCAGGCCGAAGGCGACGCTGACGAGATCGAACGCGCCGCTCGCGAAAGGCAGGGTCTCGGCGTCGCAGAGCACCGTCGGCAGGACGAGGCCTTCGTCGAGCAGACGGTCGCGGCCCTGGCGCAGCATCGCCTCGTTGATGTCGGTGTGGACGACGACGCCGGCCTCGCCCGCCGGGCCGGCGAAGGCGCGCGCCAGGTCGCCGGTGCCGCCGGCCAGGTCGAGCACCTTGTCGCCGGGGCGGACGTTCGCCACCGCCACGGTGTAGGCCTTCCAGGCGCGGTGCAGGCCGAGCGACATCAAGTCGTTCATGACGTCGTACTTCGGCGCGACCGAATCGAACACGCCGCGCACGCGGGCGGCCTTGGCCGAGTCGTCGACGGTGTCGAAGCCGAAGTGGGTTTCGCTCACGCCCGCCTCAATGCGAATGGCCGCAGGCCGAGGCGGCGGCCGCCGCCGGCATCGCCTGGTCGCGGCTCGCGCCGGCCTTGGCCAGGCGCTCCTCGTACTTCTGCCACAGCTCGGCCTCCTGCGAGCCCAGGAAGTAGAGGTAGTCCCAGGAGAAGATGCCGGTGTCGTGACCGTCGGAAAAGCGCGGCTGCACCGCGTAGTTGCCGACCGGCTCGAGGGCCGCCAGCTCGACGCCGCGCTTGCCGGTCTGCAGCACTTCCTGGCCAGGGCCGTGGCCCTGCACTTCGGCCGAAGGCGAGTAGACGCGCATCAGCTCGAACGGAATGCGAAAGGTCTTGCCGTCGCTGAACCCGACCTCGAGCACGCGCGAGAGGCCGTGGACGGTGATGGCAGTCGGTTGCGGTGTCTGGGAAGTGAGGCCGGCCATACGAGGGAGGTGAGGGGCGCCGGAAGTCTAGCGAAGCCACGCCGGCCACGGACCCATCGGGGAGATTGGCGCAGCTTCGGCGCCACAGAACGGCCGGCCGATAGGATTCACAGCGGATTCCAACCGCCGGCCGATGTCCCTTCGCAGCCCCTCCCCATCCGACCGCGACCGGCGACGCCTCCTGAAGGCGCTGCCGGCCGCCGCTGCCGCCTTCGGCCTCGGCCGGCCGGGCCCGGTTGGCGCCATGGCGGCCGAACCGACGGCCGCCCTGCTCAAGGCGCGCCTCGCCGAGCAGGGAACGGGCCTGGTCGCGCTGCAGGTCGACAAGAGCAAGGTCGAGATCGTCGCCCAGGGTCGCGCCGCCGAAGGCACGGCGCTGCGCGACGACGCGCTGCTCGAGATCGGCTCGATCACCAAGACCTTCACCGGCCTGCTGCTCGCCGACGCCGTCGTGCGCCGCCGCCTCGCGCTCGACGATCCGGTCGAAGGCGCCCTGCCCGGCATCAAGCTGCGCGACAGCGCCGGCGCGCCGATCCGCTGGGTCGACCTGGCGACGCACCGCTCCGGCCTGCCGCGCCTGCCCGCGAACATCGCGCCGCGAGACCCCGCCGATCCCTACGCCGACTACGACGAAGCCCGCCTGCTCGCCTATCTGCGCGAGTTCAAGCCGACCGTCGCGCGCGACACGCGCTGGGAGTACTCCAACCTCGGCTTCGGCCTGCTCGGCTACGCGCTCGGCCGCGCCGCGGGCAGCAGCTACCCCGCGCAGCTCGACGAGCGGGTGCTGCGCCCGCTGGGAATGACGCGCTCGACCCTGTCCCTGCCGGGCCGCGCCCTCGCCGGCCTGGTCGACGGCCACGATGCCGACAAGCGCCGCGTGCCGCACTGGCACCTGGACGTGCTCGCCGGCGCCGGCGGGCTCGTCATGCCCGCCGCCGACCTGGCGCGCTATGCCCAGGCCGCGCTGGCGCCCGATTCCACGCCGCTCGGCGAGGCTTTCCTGCTGGCGCAAAAACGCCACGCGGTCGGGCCGAGCGAGATGAATCCGATCGGCCTGGCGTGGCTGCGCGCACCGCTCAACGGTCGCACGGTGCTGAACCACGACGGCGGCACGGCCGGCTTTTCCTCCTCGCTCTGGCTCGACCCGCAGCGCCAGCGGGCGACGGCGGTCATCGCCAACGCGATGGTCGAGGTCAACGATCTCGCCTTGCACCTGCTCGACGAAAGCATGCCGGCCAAGGACCTGAGCCTCATGCGGCAGGCGGCGGTGGCGCTGGGCGCCGAGCAGCTCGCGCCGCTGGCCGGCGTCTACGCCACGCGGCCGGCGTTCAAGCTGACCCTCAGCGTGCGCGATGGCCAGCTCTGGGCGCAGGCCACCGGCCAGGGCGCGTTCCAGCTCTTCGCCAGGTCGCCGCGCCGCTTCTTCGCCAGGATCACGCCGCTCGAGATCGAGTTCGCGGAGGGCTCGCCGCCAGCATCGCTCACCCTGCTCCAGGGCGGCGCGACGCTGCGCTTCGTACGCGAATGAGCCGGGCGGTCGCCGCGGGCTAGACCAGCACCCGCTCGATCCCGCCCTCGTTGGCGAGCTCCACGTACTCGGGCATCCAGTCGTCGCCGAGGATCCGGTTGGCCATCTCGACGACGATGTAGTCGGCCTCGAGCAGGCCGTTGGCGAGGTCGCCCTTGTAGCGCTGCAGGCCCTGCAGGCAGCTCGGGCACGAGGTCAGGATCTTCAGGTTGGCCTTCGGCGACTCGGCCGGCGCGGTCACCGCGATCATCGAGCGCAGCACCGCCTCGTCCTTGCGCAGCTCCTCTTCCTTGCGAAAGCGCACCTGCGTCGCGATGTCGGGCCGGGTGATGCCGAAGGTGCCGCTCTCGCCGCAGCAGCGCTCGCTCTTCTTCACGTTCTCGCCGACCAGCGCCTTCACCGTCAGGAGCGGCTCGCGCAGCTTCATCGGGCTGTGGCAGGGGTCGTGGAAGAGATAGCCGGGGCCGGCGGCGTCGGGCCCGCTCGGCCCGCCGAGCGTGATGCCCTTCTCCAGCAGGAACTCGTGGATGTCGATGATCCGCGAGCCCGGGAAGATCTCCTCGAACTTGTACCCCTGGAGCTGGTCGTAGCAGGTGCCGCAGCTCACGACCACGGTCTTGATGTCGAGGTAGTTCAGGGTGTTGGCGACGCGGTGGAACAGAACCCGGTTGTCGGTGATGATCTTCTCCGCCTTGTCATAGTCGCCCGAGCCGCGCTGCGGATAGCCGCAGCACAGGTAGCCCGGCGGCAGCACGGTCTGCACGCCGGCGTGCCAGAGCATCGCCTGCGTCGCCAGGCCGACCTGCGAGAACAGCCGCTCCGAGCCGCAGCCCGGAAAGTAGAAGACGGCCTCGGTATCGGCGTTGGTCGTCTTCGGGTTGCGGATGATCGGAACGTAGTCCTTGTCCTCGATGTCGAGCAGCGCCCGCGCGGTCTTGTTCGGCAGCCCGCCCGGCATCTTCTTGTTGATGAAGTGGATCACCTGCTCCTTGAGCGGCGTCCTGCCCACGGTCGAGCGCGGCGCCGCGGTCTGCTTGTTGGCCAGGCCGCGCAGGAAGTTGTTGGCCGCGCGCTGCGCCTTGAAGCCGATGTCGACCATCGCCGCGCGCATCACCTTGATCGTCTCCGGCTGCGTCGCGTTGAGGAAGAACATCGCCGCCGCGTTGGCCGGGCGGAACGACTTCTGCCCCATCTTGCGCAGCAGGTTGCGCATGTTCATCGACACGTCGCCGAAGTCGATGTCCACCGGGCACGGCGCCAGGCACTTGTGGCACACGGTGCAGTGGTCGGCGACGTCCTCGAACTCCTCCCAGTGCTTGATCGAGATGCCGCGCCGCGTCTGCTCCTCGTAGAGGAAGGCCTCGACCAGCAGCGAGGTGGCGAGGATCTTGTTGCGCGGGCTGTACAGCAGGTTGGCGCGCGGCACGTGGGTGGTGCAGACCGGCTTGCACTTGCCGCAGCGCAGGCAGTCCTTGATCGAGTTGGCGATCTCGCCGATGTCGCTCTGCTGCATGATCAGCGACTCGTGGCCCATCAGGCCGAAGCTCGGCGTGTAGGCGTTGGTCAGGTCGGCATGGAGCGGGCCCTCGCCCTCGGCCGCCGCCGGTGCGCCGCCGCGCAGGAGCTTGCCCTTGTTGAAGCGGCCTTCGGGGTCGACCCGCTGCTTGTAGTCGGCGAAGGCGGCGAGCTCGTCGTCGGTCACGAACTCGAGCTTGGTGATGCCGATGCCGTGCTCGCCCGAGATCACGCCGTCGAGGTGGCGCGCCAGCCGCATGATCCGCGCCACCGCGGCGTGCGCGCTCTGCAGCATCTCGTAGTTGTCGCTGTTGACCGGGATGTTGGTGTGCACGTTGCCGTCGCCGGCGTGCATGTGCAGGGCGATCCAGACGCGACCCTTCAGGACCTCGGCGTGGAGGCGCTGGCACTCGTCGACGATCGGCTTCAGCGCCGCGCCGGCGAAGATCGATTGCAGCGGCGCGCGGATCTGCGTCTTCCACGAGGCGCGAAGGGTGTGGTCCTGGAGGAGGGAGAAGGTGCTGCGCGTTGCACCCTCACCCTGGCCCTCTCCCGCAAGCGGGAGAGGGGACCCACCTGCTCCCTCTCCCGCTTGCGGGAGAGGGCTGGGGTGAGGGTGATCAAGGTTCGCGAGCCAGCCGCGCCACAGGCCCCCCACCTCGCGCAGCAGCGCCAGCGCCTGCTGCACCCGGTCCTCGAGCAGCTCGGCCGAGGCGATCTCGCCGGCGTCGTCGCTCTTGCCGAGCGGCAGGTGGCCGGAGGCGAAGAAGGCTTCGAGGCGCTCGACCAGGGCCAGCTTGTTCGCCAGGCTGAGCTCGATGTTGATGCGCTCGATGCCTTCGGTGTACTCGCCCATCCGCGGCAGCGGGATGACGACGTCCTCGTTGATCTTGAAGGCGTTGGTGTGCTTGCTGATCGCCGCAGTGCGCTTGCGGTCGAGCCAGAATTTCTTGCGCGCATCGGCGCTGACGGCAACGAAGCCCTCGCCGCCGCGCGCGTTGGCGATGCGCACCACCTCGCTCGTGGCCCGCGCCACCGCGTCGGCGTCGTCGCCGACGATGTCGCCGAAGAGCGCCATCTTGGGCAGGCCGCCGCGCTTGCTCTTGGTGGCGTAGCCCACCGCCTTGAGGTAGCGGTCGTCGAGGTGCTCGAGGCCGGCGAGCAGCACCCGCGACCCCGGCGCCGCCTTCGCCGCCAGTTCGAACAGGTAGTCGCGGATCTCGACGATCGAGGGCACCGCGTCCTTGGCGTTGCCGAAGAACTCGAGGCAGACGGTGCGCACGTGGTCGGGCATCCTGTGCACGATCCAGCGCGCCGAGGTGATCAGTCCGTCGCAGCCTTCCTTCTGGATGCCGGGCAGGCCGGCGAGGAACTTGTCGGTGACGTCCTTGCCGAGCCCTTCCTTCCTGAACACGGCGCCGGGGATGTCGAGCCGCTCGGTGCGCTCGACCTTCTTGCCGCCGGCGTCGAAGTACTTGAGCTCGAAGCTCGCCGTCGGCGCGTCGTGGATCTTGCCGAGGTTGTGACCGATGCGGGTCACCTCGAGCCACTTGGCCTCGGGCGTGACCATGCGCCAGGAGGCGAGGTTGTCGAGCGCGGTGCCCCAGAGCACCGCCTTCTTGCCGCCGGCGTTCATGGCGACGTTGCCGCCGATGCACGAGGCCTCGGCCGAGGTGGGGTCGACGGCGAAGACGAAGCCGCCGCGCTCGGCCGCATCGGCGACGCGCTGGGTGACGACGCCCGCTTCGCTCCAGATCGTCGCCACGGTGCCCTCGACGCCGGGCAGTGCGACCTGCTCGACTTCGGTCATCGCCTCGAGCTTTTCGGTGTTGATGACCGCGCTCGCCCAGGTGAGCGGGATCGCGCCGCCGGTGTAGCCGGTGCCGCCGCCGCGCGGAATGATCGTCAGGCCGAGCTCGATGCAGCCCGCCACCAGCGCCGCCATCTCCGCTTCGGTATCGGGGGTGAGAACGACGAATGGGTACTCGACCCGCCAGTCGGTGGCGTCGGTGACGTGGGAAACGCGCGACAGGCCGTCGAACTTGATGTTGTCCTTGGCGGTCACGCGCGCGAGCCGGCGCACGGTGCGCTTGCGCAGGTCCCAGACGGCGCGGAACTGCGCCGCGAACGCGTCGACCGCGTCGCGCGAGAGCTGCAGCAGCTCGCCGACCACGGCGTCGCGCGCCGGGTCGGTCTCGGGCGTGCGGCGCTTTTCCACCTCGCCCAGGCGATGCTGCAGCGCCTCGATCAACTGCGCGCGCCGGCGCGGGTTGTCGAGCATGTCGTCCTGCAGGTAGGGGTTGCGCTGCACCACCCAGATGTCGCCCAGCACCTCGTACAGCATGCGCGCCGAACGGCCGGTGCGGCGCTCGCTGCGCAGCAGGCCCAGCACCTCCCAGGCTCGCGGCCCGAGCAGGCGGATGACGATCTCGCGGTCGGAAAACGAGGTGTAGTTGTAGGGAATCTCGCGCAGCCGCGGCGCGGCCGCGGCTGCGCCGGAATCGTCGTCGGCGAGGCGGGTCAGCGGCAGCGGTGCATTCATGGTTCGGGCGGTGCCGCCGGGGGAGGCAAGGGCGCGGGGCATCCTACCGCAGTGCAGCAAAACGGGCTGCGCTGCACCGGCGCCGGGGCTGCGTGCGGCGGGTATTCCCGCTTGCCCGGCAAGTGCGACGCGCGCGATAAACGCGGCTGTCACGGGCGGCTGTAACAATCGCGCCGCCTCGCGCATTCCGCGCCCTCAATTCACGGAGTCGTCATGAAGTCGAAGTTCCTGGTCTCGTGCTCGCTTGCCGCACTGGTCGCCGTCGCGACCCCGGCGCAGGCACAGGTGGAAATCCAGTGGTGGCACGCGATGGGAGGACAGCTCGGCGAGTGGGTCAACGACCTGGCCAAGGGCTACAACGAGAGCCAGAAGGAATACAAGGTCACGGCGACCTTCAAGGGCAGCTACCCCGAGACGCTGACCGCCGGCATCGCCGCTTTCCGCGCCGGCAACGCCCCCGACATCCTGCAGGTGTTCGAGGTCGGCACCGCCACCATGATGGCGAGCAAGGGCGCGATCGTGCCGGTCGGCAAGGTGATGAAGGACTCGGGCCTGAAGTTCGATCAGGCCGCCTTCGTACCGGCCGTCGCCGGCTACTACACGGCGCCGAACGGGCAGATGCTGAGCATGCCGTTCAACAGCTCGACGACGATCTTCTATTACAACAAGGACGCCTTCAAGGCGGCCGGCCTCGACCCGAACAACCCGCCCAAGACCTGGGCCGAGGTCGCGCTCGCCGCCGCCAAGCTCAAGGCGAGCGGCCAGGCCTGCCCGTTCACCACCAGCTGGATCAGCTGGACCCAGCTCGAGAGCTTCTCCGCCTGGCACAACGTGGAGTTCGCGACCAAGGGCAACGGCATGAACGGTACCGATGCCCGGCTGACTTTCAACACGCCGCTGCATGTGCGCCACATCCAGGACCTGGAGAACATGGCCAAGCAGGGCCTGTTCATCTACAAGGGCCGCGACAACAAGGCCGACACGACCTTCCCCTCCGGCGAGTGCGCCATGATCACCGGCTCGGCCGGCCTGCTCGGCGCGATCAAGAAGAACGCCAAGTTCGACTTCGGCGTCGCCCAGCTGCCCTACTACCAGGACGTGGCCGGCGCGCCGCAGAACACGGTGATCGGCGGCGCGAGCCTGTGGGTGATGTCCGGCAAGACGCCCGAGCACTACAAGGGGGTCGCCTCGTTCTTCAACTATCTCTCCAGCCCCGAAGTGCAGGCGGCGAGCCACAAGCGCACCGGCTACCTGCCGATCACCACCGCGGCGTTCAAGCTGACCGAGCAGAGCGGCTTCTACAAGCAGAACCCCGGCGCCGACGTGGCGGTGACGCAGATGATCCGCAAGACCACCGACAAGTCGCGCGGCATCCGGCTCGGCAACTTCCTGCAGATCCGCTCGATCATCGACGAGGAGCTCGAGCAGGTGTGGGCGGGCAAGGCCGGCGCGAAGGAAGCGCTCGACAAGGCCGTGCTGCGCGGCAACGAGCAGCTCGCCAAGTTCCAGGCGGCGAACAAGTCCTGAGCGTACTTCTCGCGTCGTCCTGACCCGACGTGGCCGCCGAAAAGCGCGTCGTCTTCCGCTCTACCTGGCTTCCTTGGGCGCTGCTCGCGCCCCAGGTCGCCATCATCGGCGTCTTCTTCTTCTGGCCGGCGGCGCAGGCGGTGCTGCAGTCGTTCCAGCAGCAGGACGCGTTCGGCACGAGCGTCAGCTGGGTCGGGCTCGAAAACTTCGCCAATCTCTTTGCCGACCCGGCCTACCTCGAGTCGTTCAAGACGACGGCGATCTTCTCGATCTCGGTAGCCGTGCTGGGCATTGCCCTCTCGCTGCTGCTCGCGGTCTTCGCCGACCGGGTGATCAAGGGCGCGCTCGCCTACAAGACGCTGCTGATCTGGCCGTATGCGGTGGCGCCGGCAGTGGCGGGCGTGCTCTGGCTGTTCATGTTCGCGCCCAGCATCGGCGTCGTGTCGTATGCGCTGAAGAAGAGCGGCATCCAGTGGAACCACCTGCTGAATGGCAACCAGGCGATGCTGCTGATCGTGATGGCTGCGGTCTGGAAGCAGATCTCCTACAACTTCCTGTTCTTCCTCGCCGGCCTGAGCTCCATTCCGAAGTCGTTGATCGAGGCGGCGGCGATCGATGGCGCCGGGCCGTGGCGGCGCTTCTGGACGATCGTCTTCCCGCTGCTCTCGCCGACCACGTTCTTCCTGCTCGTCATCAACATCGTCTACGCGTTCTTCGACACCTTCGGCATCGTCGACGCGGCCACCGAGGGCGGCCCCGGCAAGGACACCTCGATCCTCGTCTACAAGGTCTACTACGACGGTTTCAAGGCACTCGATCTCGGCGGCTCGGCGGCGCAGTCGGTCGTGTTGATGATCATCGTCGTGGTGCTCACCGTCGCCCAGTTCAAGTTCGTCGAGAAGAAGGTGAACTACTGAGATGGTCGAGCGGCGCCCTCTGCTGACCTTCTTCACCCACGCCATCCTCCTGGTCGGCGTGGCGATCGTTGCCTTTCCGGTCTACCTGACCTTCGTCGCCTCGACCCACACCGCCGAGGAGATCGTCCAGGCGCCGATGCCGCTGCTGCCGGGCGACCAGTTCTGGCACAACTACACGGCCGCATTCACGGGCTCGGAAAAGGGGCCCGGCTCGGGCGCCCCGGTGGGGCGGATGATGTGGGTGAGCCTGGTCTCGGCGCTCGTGATTTCGCTCGGCAAGATCGCGATCTCGCTGCTCTCGGCCTTCGCGATCGTCTACTTCCGCTTTCCGCTGCGGATGTTCTTCTTCTGGGCGGTGTTCCTTACCCTGATGCTGCCGGTGGAGGTGCGCATCTTCCCCACCTACAAGGTCGTCTCCGACCTCGGCATGCTGAACAGCTACGCGGGCCTCACGATCCCGCTGATCGCCTCGGCGACGGCGACCTTCCTGTTCCGCCAGTTCTTCCTCACCGTGCCCGACGAGCTGGTCGAGGCGGCACGGGTCGACGGCGCCGGGCCGATGCGCTTCTTCAAGGACGTGCTGGTGCCGCTTTCGGCGACCTCGATCGCCGCGCTCTTCGTCATCCAGTTCATCTACGGCTGGAACCAGTACCTCTGGCCGCTGCTCGTGACCACCGAAGAATCGATGTACCCGGTGGTCATCGGCATCAAGCGGATGATCAGCGGCGGCGACTCCGCCCAGCTGTGGAATCTCGTCATGGCCACCGCGATCCTGGCGATGATTCCGCCGGCCCTGGTGGTCATGCTCATGCAGAAATGGTTCGTCAAGGGCCTCGTGGACACGGAAAAGTAATGGGCGCGATCTCCCTCCGCAAGGTCGTCAAGCGCTACGGCACCGGGCCGAAGGCCAATCAGGTGATCCACGGCGTGGACGCCGAGATCGCCGACGGCGAGTTCGTCGTCATCGTCGGGCCCTCGGGCTGCGGCAAGTCGACGCTGCTGCGCATGGTGGCCGGTCTCGAAGAGATCTCCGGCGGCGAGATCTGGATCGCCGGCCGCATGGTCAACGACCTCGAGCCTTCCGAGCGCGACATCGCGATGGTGTTCCAGAACTACGCGCTCTATCCGCACATGACGGTGTTCGCCAACATGGCCTACGGCCTGAAGATCGCCAAGGTGCCGGAGGCCGAGATCCGCACCCGGGTCGACAAGGCGGCGAAGATCCTCGAGCTCGCGCCCTTCCTGCAGCGAAAGCCGCGCGAGCTCTCCGGCGGGCAGCGGCAGCGCGTCGCCATGGGCCGGGCGATCGTTCGCCAGCCGGCGGTTTTCCTGTTCGACGAGCCGCTGTCCAACCTCGACGCCAAGCTGCGCGCGCAGACCCGGCTCGAGATCCAGAAGCTGCACGGAGAGCTGCGCACGACCTCGCTCTTCGTCACCCACGACCAGGTCGAGGCGATGACCCTGGCCGAACGCATGATCGTCATGAACGCCGGCCGCATGGAGCAGATCGGCACGCCCGACGAGGTCTACCACCGCCCGGCCACGACCTTCGTCGCGAGCTTCATCGGCTCGCCGCCGATGAACCTGGTGCGCGGCACCTCCGAGGGCGCGGGCTTCAAGGCCGGCGGCCAGCTCCTGCCCTTGCCGCGGCCCGCGCCGAGGGCCGGCGAGCTGGTGCTCGGCGTGCGCCCGGAGCATGTCGAGCTGGGCTTCGACCTGAACGCCGCGGGCTGGCCGCTGCGCGTGCAGGCGCTCGAGATGCTGGGCGCCGAGCGGCTGGTCTACGGCACGCTCGGCGAAACGCTCTTCACCGCACGCATCGACGCCACCGCGCGCCATCCGAAGGTGGGCGACATCGTCAACATCGCCGTCACGCCCGAGCAGATGCACTGGTTCGACGCGGCGACGTCGGCGCGCGTCGGCGCCTGAGCCGGGTTCGCGCGCAACGATGGCGCCCTGGCCCTACCCGCGCTGGGTCGCGCACCGCGGGGCCGGCAAGCTGGCGCCGGAGAACACGCTCGCGGCGTTTCGCCTCGGCGCGAGCCACGGCTACCGGGCGTTCGAATGCGACGTCAAGCTCTCGGCCGACGGCGTCCCCTTTCTCCTCCACGACGCGACCCTGCAGCGCACCACCAGCGGCCACGGCCGCGCCGCCGACCTGCGCTGGAGCGAGCTCTCGCGGCTCGACGCCGGCGCCTGGCACAGCCGGGCGTTCGCGGGCGAGCCGCCGGCCTCGCTCGAAGGCATCGCCGCCTTCTGCCTGACGAACGGCCACGCGCTCAACATCGAGATCAAGCCGACGCCGGGCAGCGAAGCCGAGACCGGCCGCGTTGTCGCCGAAGAGGCGACGCGGCTCTGGCGGGGTGCGGCGCTGCCGCCGCTCTTCAGCTCGTTCCAGCCCGAGGCGCTCGCCGCCGCCCAGGCCGCCGCCCCCGACATCCCGCGCGCCCTCCTGCTCGACAGCCTGCGCAGCGGCTGGCTCGACGAGGCGAAGGCGCTGGGCTGCGTTGCCGTCGTCACCGGCTATCCGGTGATGGACGCCGGCGTGCGCGCGCAACTGCATGCCGCCGGCCTGCGCGCCCTCGTCTACACCGTGAACGACCCGGCCGAAGCGCAGCGACTCGCGGCGATCGGCATCGACGCGATCATCACCGACGCTGTCGACCGGTTCTCGCCCTAGACCCGGGGCTGCGGAACACGCGGGGCGGCGCGACCGCTAGGCCGCGTCGGCGCCGAACGGCTCCTCCGCGCCCCGCACACGGGCATAGACCCGCGTGCTGCGCGGCTCGCCGCGCGGATTGACCGCGTCGAAGCGGAGCAGCGCCTCGAGCGTGAAGCCGGCTCGCTCGGCGACCTTCCAGCTGCGCTCGTTGTTGTCGTCCATGCGCAGCTCGACCCGGCGCGCGCCGAGCGAGTCGAAGGCCATCCGCGCCATCGCCCGGGCCGCCTCGGTGACGATGCCGCGCCCTTCGCAGCCGGTCTTGCGCCAATAGCCGATCTCGAACCGGCGCAGGCCCCAATCGATGCGGTGCAGGCCGGTGCCGCCGAGCAGCTCGCCCTCCTGGCCGTCGGCCTCGCGGGCGAAGATCAGGAACACGAAGTCCTCGCGCAGCAGGAACCTGGCCTGCTGGCGCCGGCAGTTGGCCTCGGATTCATCGACGCTCAGGCCCGAGCCGGCCCACGGCAGCCACGGGCCGAGCTCCTCGAGCGAGGCGTGAACCGCGGCGTTGACGACCGGCCCGTCGCCGCGCCGCGGACAGCGCAGGACGAGGTTCTCGGTCTCGATCCGCTCGGGAACCTCCAACAGCAAGGGATCCATGCTCGCTCCTCCTCCGCCTACTCTACTCAGGTCACTGCGGGTTGCGGCCGCACATCCGCCTCCGCACCCAGCCACTCGGATTCGCGCTCGGGCTCGGGCAGGCTCTTCAGGTTGCGGATCACGTCGAGCCGCAGCGCCGCCACCGCGAGCAGCAGCGCGCCGCAGCCCGCCACCGCCAGCGAAGTGCGCAGGCCCGAGTGCTCGCCCAGCCAGCCGCCGAGCAAGGCGCCCGGCCCGGCGGGGATCAGGATCAGCCAGCGCATGGTGCTCGTCATCCGCCCGAGCAGCGGCGCCGGTGTCACCGACTGGCGCAGGGCCAGGAAGTTGATGAAGATCAGCACCGCGCCGGTGGAGAACATCATCAGCGTGCCGGTGAACGCGGCCACGCCCCAGGCGTTGGCCGGCGCGACCGAAAGCAGCAGCCAGCCGGCGCCGCAGATCGCGATGCCGAGCACGAGGCTGGGCCCCGGACCGAGGCGCCGGCTGATGCGGTTGCCGAAGACGCTGGCCAGGATCGTGCCCACGCCCATCGCCGTGTAGCTGAGGCCGATCGCCTGCTCCGAGAGGCCGAGGGTGCGGGTCGCGAACAGGATCTGGACCACCAGCGCCGCGTGGTGGCAGGCCTGCCAGCTGCCGACCACCAAGGCCAGCGCGATCAGCAGCCGATGCCGCGCGACGAAGCGAACGCCCGCCTTGAGGTCGGCCCAGAACAAGGCCATCGCCGTGCCTTCGCCGCCCGGCCGCGCCGGCTGCT
Organism: Burkholderiales bacterium; assembly: GCA_021414305.1. GTDB lineage: Bacteria > Pseudomonadota > Gammaproteobacteria > Burkholderiales > Burkholderiaceae_C > Schlegelella_A. The sequence goes on from JAIOOS010000010.1 coordinate 212,003, forward strand.
CGTGGATCGCGACGCCGCGCAGGATCGCCGCCGAGATCGAGACCAGCACCGCGTCGACCAGCAGCGCGAGCGGTGCACCGACGACCTTGATCAGCGCCCCGGCGAGCCCAGGCCCGGCGACCTCGGCGCCGGAACTGGCGAGCGCGTTCTTCGCATGCGCCTCCACCAGTCGCTCGCGCGGAACGACCTGGGTGAGGACGATCTGCGCGGCGCTGCCGGCCACCGTGTAGACGGTGCCGATCACCAGGCCGACGACGTACAGCCAGCCGATCGTCAACCAGCCGGCCCACCAGGCGACCGGCACGCTCGCGACCGAGAGGCCGATCATGATTTCGCCGACGATGTACACGGGCAGCTTGCGAACGCGGTCGAGCCAGACGCCCGCCGGCAGCGAGAACAGCACGAACGGCACGATCTCCATTGCCGTGAGCAGACCCATCTGCGTCGGCGTCGCTTGCAGCAGCACCGCCGCCGTGAGGGGCAAGGCGAGCATCGTCACCTGCCCGCCGAAGGAGCTGATGAGGATCGAGGTCCACAGCCGCCGGTAGGCGAGGTCGCGCAGCAGGTCGTCGGCGGGAAGCCAGCGCCGCTTCGGCAGGATCCTTCTGGTCGTTTTCAAAAGCCAGCTCATGGCTTCACCTTCTTCTTTCCAACAACCACCACGGGAGGCGGCTTCGCGGGCCGGGGTAGGGCCCAGGCAGCGGAAAAAACGAGGGATGGATCGATTCTTCCGCTGATCTCTCAGCGGACTTCGATACGAAGGGAGCCGAGAGGACTAGATCGGGGCGCGGAGCGCGCCGCCGGAACGCGGTGCCATGCCATTGCGCACGGCCCACGACCCGACAACGCCGAAGGCGCCGTGGATGCTGGGTTTGCGTGGCTGGGTCATGGGTGTGCGTCCAGGAGAGTGGCATCCATCGTAGCAGCGGCCCCCGGGCCAGGCAACGCCTGCGTTTCCTCCCGTTGCGCGGCGTCCACGACGGTGCCGCGGCGAATTCACGTTTCGCCGGGGCCTCGCGGGCGAGCGGCCGGAAGCGCGCCGCGCTACCGCCGGTCGCGGCTCCGGAAACACACCGGTCCGCGCTTGCCCGAGCGGTAGCCGGCCGCGCAGGATGCGCCGCTCGCACCGGCTCTTCCCTCACACTCCAGCGCAAGGACTCCTCGACATGCGTGCCTTCACTTCCCTGTCGGCTCGGCCACGCAGATGGCCCCGCACCGCCTGGCTCGCGCTGGCGGCATTCGTGCTCGCCGCGCTGCTCCTGATGCACGGCCCGATCGGGCAATGGGCCGACTACCACGCGTTCGCCGACGATCGTGCCTGGGCCGGCCTGCCGAATGCGGCCAACGTGCTGAGCAACCTGCCCTTCCTCCTCGTCGGCGGCTGGGCGCTCTGGCGCCTGCGCCGTGCACCGGCGGCGAGTCCTTCGGTCGGCGCCTGGCGCGTGTTCGCCTCGGCACTGGTGCTCACAGCCCTCGGCTCCTCGGTCTATCACTGGGCGCCTTCGAACGCCAGCCTGGTCGGCGACCGCCTGCCGATCGCCTGGGCCTGTGCCGCCCTGCTCTCGGCCTTTCTCGGCGAACGCGTCGCCACCCACTGGGGCCGCCTGCACACGCTGGTGCCAACCCTGGCGATCTCGACGCTCGCGGTCGTGTTCTGGTGGCTGACCGAGCGGGCCGGCGTCGGCGACCTGCGGCTCTACCTGTTCGTGCAGTTCCTGCCGATGCTGCTGGTGCCGCTCGGCCTCGCGCTGCGCCTGCCGGCGACGACCCCGGCGGCCACGCCCGCCGCGGCGTGGTGGGCGGTGCTCGCCTGCTACGCGGCGGCCAAGCTCCTCGAGCTGGCCGACCAGGGCATCTACGCGGTGCTCGGCGGCCTGAGCGGCCACAGCCTGAAGCACCTCGCCGCCGCGGCCGGGGCGGCCTGGCTGCTGCGCGCCGTGGTGCGCGCGCAGGCGCCGCTGCTCAGCTCCGGTAGTCGGCGTTGATCTTCACGTAGTCGTAGCTGAGGTCGCAGGTCCAGATCGTGGCCTCGTGCGGCCCCCGGTGCAGGCCGACACGGACCGTGATCTCGCTCTGCTTCATGACGCGCTGGCCGTCTTCCTCGCGATACGACGGCCGCCGGCCTCCGCCTTCGACGACGTGGACGTCGTCGAGGAACATGTCGATCCGGGTCTGGTCGAGGTCGTCGATGCCGGCGTAGCCGACCGCAGCGAGGATCCGGCCGAGGTTCGGGTCGCTGGCGAAGAACGCCGTCTTCACCAGCGGCGAGTGGCCGATCGCGTAGCCGACCTTGCGGCACTCCTCGACGCTGGCGCCGCCCTCGACGCGAATGGTGATGAACTTGGTGGCGCCTTCGCCGTCGCGCACGATCGCCTGGGCGAGCCGCCGGGAGACGTCGAACACCGCTTCGCGCAGGGCGCGGCCGTCGGCACTGTCCAGGCTCTCGATCGTCGGGTTGCCGGCGCGCTGGGTCGCGATCAGCACGAACGAATCGTTGGTCGAGGTATCGCCGTCGATCGTGATCCGGTTGAACGACTCGTCGGCGGCCTCGCGCACGAGTTGCTGAATGAGCGTCGGAGCGATCGCCGCGTCGGTGGCGACGAAGCCGAGCATGGTGGCCATGTTCGGCCGGATCATGCCCGCGCCCTTGCTGATGCCGGTGACGGCCACCGTCTTGCCGCCGATCTGCACCCGGGTCGAGGCGGCCTTCGGCACCGTGTCGGTGGTCATGATCGCCTCGGCGGCGATGCTCCAGGCGTCGGCCCGCGCGGCGGCGATCGCGGCCGGCAGGCCGGCCTCGATGCGCTCGTTCGGCAGCGTCTCCATGATCACGCCGGTGGAAAACGGCAGCACCTGCTGCGGCGAACAGCCGAGCAGCGCGGCGAGCGCGGCGCAGGTCGAGCGGGCGCGGGCCAGGCCGTCTTCGCCGGTGCCGGCGTTGGCGTTGCCGGTGTTGACGAGGATCGCGCGCACCGCCGAGCCGGCGGCGAGGTGCTCGCGGCAGAGCTGCACCGGGGCGGCGCAGAATCGGTTGGCGGTGAACACGCCGGCGACTGCCGCGCCCGGCTCGAGCAGCACCACGGTGAGGTCGCGCCGGTTGGCCTTGCGGACACCGGCCATCGCGGTGCCGATGGTGACGCCGGCAACGGCGAAAATGTCTTTCGCATCAGGTGCTCTGAGATTGACAGGCATGGATGTTGTGCGGCTCGTTGGTTGAGCGCATTCTAAGAACCTTGACCACGGAGCCCGCTGCGATCGCATGCCTCACTTCTTCATCGACCTTGTCAGCGAAACCGACGAAGCCCGTCGCACATTCGAGTCGCATCCGGTCATCTTGGACGCCGTCGCGAACGGAATGTCGCTCGACCGATACCGGGTGCTTCTCTCGGAGCTATACAGCCTAGTCTGGCATTTCAACCCCACCTGCGCGGCAGCGGCGAGCCGGGTGCCGGACGAGCATGCGCCAGTGCGCTCATTCCTCTACGAGCACATGCACGAAGAGGCGGGACACGAGCAATGGGTCCTAAACGATCTCGAGGCCGTGGGCGTAGGTCGCGAGGCAACCCTTCGCTACGCCCCCTCGGTGCATGTCTTGGCGCTCAATGGGTACAACTACTGGGCGGCGGACCGCAAGCACCCGTGCTCGATTCTGGGCATGATGTACGTTCTCGAAGTCATCGCGTCCGTCTATGGTGGGCCATTTGCCGAGGCGATGAAGGAGGCGTTGTTGCTGCAGGGGGAGCGGGGCGTCTCATTCATCAACTCACACGCTTCGCTGGATGCGGAGCACATGGCACAACTTCGAACGATCCTGAACACGCTGGAGAGCGGGCAATCGCGGGCGGCAGTCATCGAGTCGACTCTGGTTAACTTTCACCACGTGACCCACGTCTTCGGTTCGGTATGAACTCCCCCGAGATGGCAGGTGTAGCGGGCCTGATGTCGCGCCCGTACAAGTACATCCGACTGGAATGGAGTTCCGAACTGTCGGCGCTGCGAGTGCGCACTCGGGTGACGCCGATCCAGTGCTACAGCCTCGGGGCGATGGGCGAGTTGCAGCGCGTACTGCTCGATATCGCGGAAAACCCGGGCGTCGTGAAGCACTTCGTGATGACGTCCGACGTTCCCGGTGTCTTCAACTTCGGAGGCGACCTGTCGCTGTTCGTGCTTTTGATCCGGGCACGCGACCACGAGTCGCTTCGCCTCTACGGAAGGCGCTGCGTCGACCTCCTGTGGTGGATGGAGACCGCGCCACAGCTAGGAGTGCACACAACTGTGCTGGTTCAAGGCGATACCTTGGGAGGCGGTCTCGAGTCGGTGATGCCGTTCCACACGGTCATCTTCGAACGCAGTGCTCAGGCAGGCTTTCCAGAGGTCCTGTTCAATTCGTTTCCCGGGATGGGCGCGTGGAACTTCACCATTCGCAAGGCCGGATTCGCGGTGGCGAATGAAATGATCTTGTCCGGTCGCCTCTACACGGCAGAGCACCTGCATCGATTGCATTTGGTCGATATGGTTGTCGAAGACGGCACCGGCGAAGCCGCAATCGAGGACTCGCTTCGCGCCGTGCATCCGCGTTTGCGGGGCACGCTCGCGGCGTTGCACGCGCGAAGCCTGGCCGCGCCCATAACCTATCAGTCGCTGATGGACATCGTCGATCGCTGGACGATCAACTCCCTCAACCTAACCGATCGCGACATCAAGCTGATGGAGCGACTCGCGCGTGCCCAGGTTCGCAAGGCAGGTGGCGGGAGCGGAGGAGCCGTGGAGGAGATCAAACGCTTCGAGCTCGATCGCGCCTGGGACGAGGAGCGAACCGGCATCACGGAGTGGAGCTCGCTCTAGAGATCGTCAAAGCCACTGGACGAGCACGTCGCGAAGCTGCTGTCGGGTGTAGGGTTTGGCCAAGTGGCCATCCATTCCGGCGGTGCGCGACTTTGCCGCGTCGTCATCGAATGCGTTGGCCGTCAATGCCACGATCGGAAGCCGCGGCCTGCCGGTACTCGCTTCCTTGCCACGAATGGCCATGGTCGCTTCGTAGCCGGTCATCACCGGCATCTCACAGTCCATGAGGACGAGGTCGACGTTCTGTTCACCCAAGATCTGGATGGCTTCCTGCCCATCGCCCGCCTCGACGACCTCAACACCGAGCGAGTAGAGCACTTCCCGCGCGATCATCCGATTGACTTCGTTGTCCTCGACCACCATGACGCGTCCGGAGAGCGAACGCTCGTCATCCAGCCCGCCCATCGCAGAGTCCTCCATCGGCGGCGGAATGAACGAGGCGTCGACCGCCAAGCCGACTTCGAACCAAAACAGCGAGCCACGTCCCGGCGTACTCTCGACCTCGATCTGGCTGCCCATGGCTTTGACGATGCGTTGACTGATCGCGAGGCCGAGGCCGGTCCCTTCCGGACGACGGTTTTGCTTGCCGAGAACCTGGTGAAAGGGCTGGAACAGCCCGTGGATCGCCTCGTTAGGAATGCCGATACCCGAATCGCGCACCTCGAACCTGACGGCTGCGGCGTCGTTGTCCGTCTCATGGGTCTGCAGGCGCACGGCGACGAGCCCCTGCTCGGTGAACTTGATCGCATTGCCGACGAGGTTGAGAAGTACCTGTTTGATACGCTGAGCATCGGCAAGGACCCAATCAACGCGTGCCGCATCGAGATCCAGGGTCAGAGCCACGCCCTTTCCTTCCGCATTCGACCGAAACAAGGCCATCACCGAGCGGGTCAAGGCATGCAGCGACGTAGGGGCCTCGGAGAGGATGAGCTTGCCAGCCTCGATCTTGGAGTGGTCGAGCACGTCGTTCAGGATGTCCATCAGCGACGAGCCCGAGGACGCGGCAGTTCGTACAAGGCGCCGCTGATCGGCACTCAGCGGTGAGCGCCGCAGGAGTTCGAGCGCGCCGAGCACGCCGTTCATGGGCGTCCGAATCTCGTGGCTCATATTGGCCAGGAACTCGCTCTTGGCCCGATTGGCCACGAGTGCCGCGGTCGCCAGCTCATTGGCGTGTTGCGTGGTCGCCGTCAGTTGCTGGTTCGCGGCTTCCAATTGAGAATTGCTGGTCTGCAAGTCGCGAGTGCGGTCATTCACCATGCGTTCGAGGTCTTCCATCCGATGTCTGGCTTCCCTGGCCAGGCGCCACTTTTCCGTCAGTGCATGGGCCAGTTGCAAAGCCTCGATGTTATCGAACGGTTTTTTCAGAATGACCAGCCGGTCGGAGCGGCCGAGCTGTTCGAGCATTTCGCCCCAGGAATGATCGGAGTAAGCCGTACAGATGACGATCTGAATATCCGGGTCATGTTCCCAGATCTTGGACGTGGTCTCGACGCCGTCCCACCCCGGCGGCATCCGCACGTCGACAAAGGCCATGGCATACGGATGATTCTCCGCACGTGCCCGCCGAACCAGCTCGAGGCCTTCCTGTCCCTGAAATGCCGAATCGATCTGAAAATCCGGGCGAGCAGTGGTGGTCGATACCGTACCGAACAGCGCGTCCCGCGACTCGGACAGCGCCGTGTCGGTTTCCAGTCA
>JAIOOS010000009.1 GCA_021414305.1 Burkholderiales bacterium
AACTCGGTGTGCCGGCGGTGGTCGGCTGCGGCGACGCGACCGAAACCCTGAAGGACGGCGCGCTGGTCACCGTCGCCTGCTCGGAGGGCGACACCGGCTACATCTACGACGGCCTGCTGGAGACGGAGATCAGCGACGTGGTGCGAGGCGAACTGCCGTACTGCCCGATCAAGATCATGATGAACGTCGGCAACCCGCAGCTCGCATTCGACTTCGCGCAGATGCCCAACAGCGGCGTCGGCCTGGCGCGGCTCGAATTCATCATCAACAACAACATCGGCGTGCATCCGAAGGCGATCCTCGACTATCCGAACATCGACGCCGACCTGAAGAAAGCGGTCGAGAGCGTCGCCCGCGGCCATGCCTCGCCGCGTGCCTTCTACGTCGACAAGCTCGCCGAAGGCATCGCCACCATCGCCGCGGCGTTCTGGCCGAAGCCGGTGATCGTTCGCCTCTCCGACTTCAAGAGCAACGAGTACAGGAAGCTGATCGGCGGCTCGCGCTACGAGCCCGAGGAAGAAAACCCGATGCTCGGCTTCCGCGGCGCCTCGCGCTACGTCAGCGAGGCCTTCGGCGAGGCGTTCGCGATGGAATGCGAGGCGCTGGTCCGGGTGCGCCGCGACATGGGCCTCGACAACGTCGAGGTCATGGTGCCGTTCGTTCGCACCCTCGGCCAGGCCAAGCAGGTGGTTGGCATGCTCGCCGAGCACGGCCTGAAGCGCGCCTCGGCGGGCGGGACCGACGGCCTCAAGGTGATCATGATGTGCGAGGTGCCGAGCAACGCGATCCTCGCCGAGCAGTTCCTCGAGCACTTCGACGGCATGTCGATCGGCTCGAACGACCTCACCCAGCTCACCCTCGGCCTCGACCGCGATTCCGGCCTCGAGCTGCTCGCCAAGGACTTCGACGAGCGCGACCCGGCCGTCAAGGCGATGATCTCGCGCGCCATCGCCGCCTGCCGCGCCACCGGCAAGTACATCGGCATCTGCGGCCAGGGGCCGAGCGACCATCCCGACTTCGCCGACTGGCTGGCCGACGAAGGCATCGTCTCGATCTCGCTCAACCCCGACTCGGTGGTCGAGACCTGGCAGCGGCTGGCGACGCGCAAGCCCGTCGTCTAGGCGGAGCGACTCAGAGCGCCAGCACCATGTGCAGCTTGTCGTGGTACTGGCCGTTGTCGAGGCGGATCGCCCGGGGCAGGTTGCCGTAGACCGTGAAGCCGCTGCTTTCGTAGAGGCTTACCGCGTGGGCGTTGCCCGCGGTGACGGTGAGGGTCAGCATCTCGAGCCCGCCGATCCGCCGCGACTCGCCGATCAGGCCCTGCAGCAGCGCCCGGCCGACGCCGCGGCTGCGCGCCTCGGGCCGTACCATCATGCCGACGATGTGGCCGACGTGACGGCCCTTCTTCCTCCGGTCGCGCTCGCAGCCGATCGCGCCGACGAGCCGCTCGCCGACGCACGCGCCGAGCACGAACTGGCCGCGCTCGCGCCGGTCGAGGCCGAGGCGGTGCAGGTAGTCGGTGGGTTCCTTCGCGCGCTCCTCGGTAGCATCGGAGGTGAAGGCCTCGGGATGGGCGAGCAGCATGTCGTCGCGCAGGTCCTTGTAGGCCGGCAGGTCGGCGGCCGCGAGCAGGCGGATCGCGACCGCGCCGTCAGCCCGAATTGCGTGCGGCGCCAAGCTCAACCGCCGATGTAGTGCATCTCGACCCGGCGCTCCCCCGTGCCGGCGGCAACGCCCTGGCCGCGCAGCTCGGAGTACCGGTCGTCGCGGCCTTGCCAGACGAGGCCGATCGCCGCGGCGATCTCGGCATCGCTCGCGCCACCGCGCAACAGGCCACGCAGGTCGTGGCCGCGGCTGGCGAACAGGCAGAGGAAAAGCTTGCCTTCGGTCGACAGGCGCGCCCGGTTGCAGTCGTGACAGAAGGCCTTGGTCACGCTCGAGATCGTGCCGATCTCGCCTGCGACTCCGGCCTCGGCGTAGCGCCAGCGCTCCGCCGTCTCGCCCACGGTCGTGACCGGCACGGGCTCGAGCGCGAAGGCCTCGCCGAGGCGCGCGATCACCTCGGCCGAGGGCAGCACGTCGTCCATGCGCCAGCCGTTGGTCTCGCCGACGTCCATGTACTCGATGAAGCGCAGCGCGACGTTGCGACCGCGGAAGTGGCGCGCCATCGGCACGATTTCCTGGTCGTTGGTGCCGCGCTTGACGACCATGTTGACCTTGATCGGCCCGAGGCCGGCGCGCTCGGCGGCGTCGATGCCGGCCAGCACCTCGGCGACCGGGAAGTCGGCGTCGTTCATCCGCCGGAAGATCCGGTCGTCGAGGGCGTCGAGGCTGACGGTGATGCGGCCGAGCCCGGCGCGCTTCAGCGACTCGGCCTTCTTCGCCAGGATCGAGCCGTTGGTCGTCAGCGTCAGGTCGAGCGGATCGCCGAAGGCAGTGCGCAGCTCGGCCAGCAGGGCGACCAGCCGTTCGAGGTCGCGGCGCAGCAGCGGCTCGCCGCCGGTGAGGCGGATCTTGCGCACGCCATGGGCGACGAACAGCGCCGCGAGCCGGGCGATCTCCTCGAAGCTCAGCAGCGAGGACTGCGGCAGGAAGCCGTACTGCTTGTCGAAGATCTCCTTCGGCATGCAGTAGCTGCAGCGGAAGTTGCAGCGGTCGGTGACCGAGATGCGCAGGTCGTGCAGCGGCCGCTGCAGGCGGTCGAGGAGCACGCCGGTCGGCGCCGCGAGGATCGCCGGAATGGCGGGCAGCGACGCCAGGTAGCGGTGGTCGGCAAGGGGGATGACTCTTTCGGTCATTCGATCATTGTGCCTTCGCCCCGCAGCCGGGGCGCGGGCCTGGCGCTCAGTGCGTGGCGGGCACCGTCGGGGCGTCCAGCGCGGCCTGCGTGGTCGGCGCGGGCAGCTCGGCCCGGCGCGCGCCGGTGAAGCGCTTGGCCCAGTAGGCGAAGCTCATGTCGTCGGTACGCACGTCCTTGCCGTGGCTGGGCGCATGGATGAAGCGGTTGTCGCCGATGTAGATGCCGACGTGCGAGAAGGTCCGGCGCATGGTGTTGAAGAACACCAGGTCGCCGGGCTTGAGCTCGTTGCGCTGGACGGCGACCAGGCCGGGCGCCGTGGCCTGCTCGTCGGCGCGGCGCGGCAGCACCAGGCCGAGGCTGAGCTCGAACACGTGGCGGGTGAAGCCGCTGCAGTCGAAGCCGGTCTCGGCCGAGTTGCCGCCGCGGCGGTAGCGCACGCCGATGAAATTCATCGCCGAGACCACCATGTCGGAGGCGCGGTCCTGGACCCGGCGCATCAGGCCGGCCTCGGCTGGCGGAGGGGCGGCGGGCGCCGGCTCGGCCGCGGCGGCCGGTGCCGCCGGCGTGGCCGCGGCGAGGATGCCCTTGTCGGCCAGCAGCTTCATCACCGGATCGGCGTTCTCGCCGGGATTGGCCGCGGCGGCACCGCCGGCCAGCGTCATCGCCACGGCCAGGGCCAGCCCGAAGGCAAGGCGGCGCGGCGACGGGGAAGGGGTTCGCATCGGGGCGCAGCATAGGCGAGCCGCGGCGGGCCAGTCAACCTCGAAAACGCCTCGTTTCACGGCGTAGTTCCGGGCCTCGCGGCGGGCTCGGCTATCGTTCCCGACCTCACCGCCAGCCCCCGAGAGGATCTCCATGTTCAAGGCCCTGCTGCTCGAAAAGGACCAAAGCGGGTTTCGTGCCGGCGTTCGCCCGGTCGACGAGAGCGCGCTGCCGGAGGGCGACGTGCAGGCAACGGTCGCCCACTCGACCCTGAACTTCAAGGACGGCCTGGCGATCACCAACCGCAGCCCGGTCGTTCGCGCCTGGCCGATGGTGGCCGGCATCGATGGCGCCGGCACGGTGCTGCAATCCAGCCATGCCGACTGGAAGCCGGGCGATCGCTTCGTCCACAACGGCTGGGGCCTGGGCGAGACGCGCTGGGGCTGCCTGGCCGAGCGTGCCAGCCTGAAGGGCGACTGGCTGGTCCGCCTGCCGGCGGCGTTCACCACCCGCCAGGCGATGGCGATCGGCACCGCCGGCTATACGGCGATGCTGTGCGTGCTGGCGCTCGAGCGGCACGGCGTCGTCGCCGGCGACGGCAGCGTGCTCGTCACCGGCGCGAGCGGCGGCGTCGGCAGCGTCGCGATCGCACTGCTCGCGCGCCTCGGCCATCGCGTCGTCGCCTCGAGCGGCAAGCCCGACCAGGCCGACTACCTGCGCCGCCTCGGCGCCGCCGAGGTGATCGACCGGGCCGAGCTCGCCGCAGCCGGCAAGCCGCTGCAGAAGGAGCGCTGGAGCGCGGTGGTCGACGCCGTCGGCAGCCAGACCCTGGCGAACGCGCTCGCGCAGACGCGCTACGGCGGCGTGGTCGCCGCCTGCGGCCTGGCCCAGGGCCACGACCTGCCGGCGACGGTGATGCCCTTCATCCTGCGCGGCGTGACGCTCGCCGGCATCGACAGCGTGATGGCGCCGATCGCCGCCCGCCGGCTCGCCTGGGAGCGGCTGGCGCGCGACCTCGACCCGGCCGCGCTCGAGCTGATCACCGAGGAGGTGCCGCTGGAGCGCGCCGTCGAGAAGGCCGAGGCGCTGATGGCCGGCAAGGTGCGCGGCCGCGTCGTCGTCGCGATCGGCGCCTGAGCCCGGCCTCGCGCTTCAGCGCAGGAGCTGCAGGAGCAGCTTGAACTTCGGGTGCTCGCTGGTGCGCAGCCACTCGAAGACCACCATCTCGGTCGTCACCACGTCGGCGCCGATGCTGCGCGCCCGCTCGGTCGCGATCAGGCGGTTGTGCGGATGACGCGAGCCGACGGCGTCGGCCACCCATTTCACCTTGTGCCCGGTGTCGATCAGGCCGGCCACCGTCTGCATGACGCAGACGTGCGCCTCGCAGCCGGCGACGACGTAGGTGTTGCGGCCCTGCGGCAGGCGCGACAGGAAGCCTTCCTCGGCGGTGGCCGAGAAGTGGAACTTGGAGAGCGTCGTGTCGCACAGGGCGGCGATCTCGGGCACCAGCGGGCCGAGCCCGTCGGGGTTCTCCTCGGTGCCGATGACGTGGATGCCGAGCTCGCGTGCGGCCCGGGCGAGCTGCACGCAGCGCCGGATCACGGTCTCGGAATCGTGGATCGCCGGCATCAGGCGCGCCTGCGGATCGATGATCAGCAGGGTGCAGTCGGCGGGATCGCAGAGAATGGACATGAGCACTCCGGGGCGGCGCGACCCGCCATTGTCAGGACAAACGCATGCCCATGAACGCCGCCGAATACAGGGAATCGCTTCGCCGCTACAAGCCCCGGGTCTGGGTCGACGGCGAGCGGATCGAGAGCGTGGTCGATGCGCCGTCGCTGCAGCCCGGCATCAACGCCATGGGCGTGACCTACGACTATGCCCTGCGCGAGGACCTGGCGCCGGTGATGCGCGCGGTGCAGGCCTCCAGCGGCAAGAGCGTCAACCGGATGCTGCAGACCGACAGCAGCAGCGCCGACCTGCTCAACAAGCTCGAGGCGGTGCGCATCCTCTGCCAGGAAACAGGCTGCGCGCAGCGCTACCTGGCGCACGACGCCTTCAGCGCGCTGCAGCAGGCGACCGTGCATGTCGACGCCGACACCGGCTCGCGCTACGGCGAGCGCTTCATGGCCTGGATGCACGACTTCCAGGATCGCGACCTGACTCTCGGCATCGCCATGACCGACGCCAAGGGCGACCGCAGCAAGCGGCCGCACGAGCAGGCCAACCGCGACAGCTACGTCCACATCGTCGAGCGGAGCGCGAAGGGCATCGTCATCTCCGGGACGAAGGCGATCGTCACCGGCGCGCCCTACGTGCACGAGTTCCTGGTCATGCCGTGCCGCAACATGAGCGAGGCCGACGCCGACTTCGCCGTCTGCTGCGCCGTGCCCTGCGACGCCGACGGCCTGACGATCGTCGCCCGTCCCGCCGGCCGGCCCGGCGAGAAGGCGGCGCTCTTTTCCAACAAGTACGGGCAGTCGACCGGAGTGCTCGTGTTCGACCGCGTCTTCGTGCCCTGGGAGCGCGTGTTCCTCGCCGGCGAGTGGCAGCATTCGGGCGCGCTCACCTACAGCTACGCGACCCATCATCGCCACACCTGCATCGCCGCGCGCGCCGGCTTCGGCGACCTGCTGATCGGCGCCGGTGCGCTGATGTGCGAGGCCAACGGCTTCGACCCCGGCAAGGAAACGCACCTGCGCGAGCAGATGGTGCAGCTGATCTCGATCGTCGAGGGCTTCTATGCCTGCGGCGTGGCCGCCAGCGTCTATGCGACCGAGGATCCGCTGTCGAAGGTGGTGATGCCCGATGCGGTGTTCTCGAACATCGGCAAGCTGCTGCTCGCCAACCAGATCTACGAGATGCAGCGCATCGCCCACTACGTCTCGGGCGGGCTCATCGTCACCCTGCCCGGGCCCGACGAGGACCACAACCCCGAGACCGCGGCCAACCTTGCCGACGTTCTTCGTGCCAACCCCGACGTGCCCTACGACAAGCGGATCCAGGCGGCGCGCTTCCTCGAAGACCTGACCGCCTCGTACCAGGGCGGCTGGTACTCGGTGATCAGCCTGCACGGCGGCGGCTCGCCGGCGGCGATGAAGCAGGAGATCTGGCGCAACTATCCGGTCGGCAACAAGGTCGAGCTGGTCGAGCGGCTGCTGAACCGCGGCCTGCTCGACGACCCCTCGCGGCCGATCACCGCCAACAAGCAGCCGGGGCGCTGCTGCGACACCGGCTGCACCCCGCCCGCGCCGGCAACGACCATGGTCGCGCTGCCGGCCTCGACCCGGAGGACGTCATGAGCGGCGGCATCGGCGCCGGCTATGCCGCCTTCCATCGTCGCTCGCTGGCGCACTGCGACGCGTTCTGGGCCGAGCAGGCCGCGCTGATCGACTGGCAGCGGCCGTTCGATTCGGTCTGCGACGCGAGCCGGCCGCCGTTCGTTCGCTGGTTCGCCGGCGGAACGACCAACCTGTGCCACAACGCGGTCGATCGCCACCTGGCCGAGCGCGCGAGCCAGCCGGCGCTGATCCATGTCTCGACCGAGACCGACAGCGAGCGCATCTACACCTTTGCCGAGCTGCACGCCGAGGTGCAGCGCATGGCCGCGGTGCTGGTCGAGCTCGGCGTCGGCCTGGGGGACAGGGTCCTGATCTACATGCCGATGATTCCCGAGGCGGCGTTCGCCATGCTCGCCTGCGCGCGCATCGGCGCGATCCACTCGGTCGTGTTCGGCGGCTTCGCCAGCGTGAGCCTGGCGAGCCGGATCGACGACGCCGAGCCGAAGGTGGTGGTCAGCGCCGACGCGGGCAGCCGCGCCGGCAAGGTGATCGCCTACAAGCCGCTGCTCGACGAGGCGATCGTGCGGGCGGCGCACAAGCCGGCGAAGGTGTTGCTCGTCGATCGCGGCCTGGCGCCGATGCCGCTCCTGGCCGAGCGCGACGTGCTGTATGCGCCGCTGCGCGAACGCCATCTCGACACGGTCGTGCCCTGCGCCTGGGTCGACTCGACCCACCCGAGCTACACCCTCTACACCAGCGGCACGACCGGGCGGCCCAAGGGCGTGCAGCGCGACACCGGCGGCTACGCGGTGGCGCTCGCCGCGAGCATGAAGCACATCTTCCTCGGCCGGGCCGGGGAGACCTACTTCTCCACCAGCGACATCGGCTGGGTGGTCGGGCACAGCTACATCGTCTACGGACCGTTGATCGCGGGCATGGCGACGATCATGTACGAGGGCCTGCCGATCCGGCCCGACGCCGGCATCTGGTGGAGCCTGGTCGAGAAGTACAAGGTGACGGCGATGTTCACCGCGCCGACGGCGATCCGCGTGCTGAAGAAGCAGGACCCGAAATACCTGCGCCAGTACGACCTGTCGAGCCTGCGCGCCCTGTTCCTCGCCGGCGAGCCGCTCGACGAGCCGACCGCAGCGTGGATTTCCGAGGCGATCGGCAAGCCGATCATCGACAACTACTGGCAGACCGAGAGCGGCTGGCCGATCCTGACGATCGCCAACGGCGTCGAGAAGGGCGAGAGCCGGTTCGGCAGCCCGGGCGTGCCGATGTACGGCTTCGACGTGCGCATCGTCGACGAGGCGACCGGCGCCGACATCGTCGAGCCGGGGCGAAAGGGCGTGGTCGTCATCGAGGGGCCGACGCCGCCCGGGTTCATGCAGACGGTGTGGCGAGACGATCGTCGGTTCGTCGAGACCTACTGGAAGAGCATCGCCGGGCGCAGCGTCTACAACACCTTCGACTGGGGCATCCGTGACGCCGACGGCTACTTCTTCATCCTCGGCCGCACCGACGACGTCATCAACGTCGCCGGCCACCGCCTGGGCACGCGCGAGATCGAGGAGAGCATCTCCAGCCACTCGAACGTCGCCGAGGTCGCGGTCGTCGGCGTCGCCGACGCGCTGAAGGGCCAGGTGGCGATGGCCTTCGTCATCGCCCGCGACGCCAGCGCGCTCGGCGACCCGGCGGCGTGCCTCAAGCTCGAGGGCGACATCATGCGGACCGTGGACGTCCAGCTCGGCGCCTTGGCCCGGCCGTCGCGGGTGCACTTCGTGAGCGTGCTGCCGAAGACGCGCTCCGGCAAGCTGCTGCGTCGGGCGATCCAGGCGATCTGCGAGCACCGCGATCCTGGCGACCTGACGACGATCGAGGATCCGACGGCGCTGCAGCAGATCCGCGATCTGGTCGGACCTTCCGCCTGAGGAGGCACATTGCGTCACGTCCTGTCCTCGGCCGTCACGCTCGCCGTCGCCTTCGTCGGCGCCGCTGCGACGGCGGCGCCGCAGCCTGGCCCCGCCTTTCCCGTCTATGCGAACGCGCCAGCCGTGGCCGTGGCGTGCGACGCCGGCCTGGCCGACATCGCGGCGCGGGTCGGCCGACTCGAGAAGCGATCTGCGGATGCCGGCTGGCTCGCCGCCTGGGACGACCTCAACGCGGCGATCGAGGACAGTGCGTCGCCGGTGTCGTTTCTCGAGAACGTCCACCCCGACTCGGCGGTCCGCGATGCGGCGCAGGCGTGCAGCCAGCGGTGGACCGAGTTCGGCTCGAGCCTGAGCCAGAACGAAGCGCTCTACCGGGCCCTCCTGCGCGTGCGCCCGCGCGATGCGATCGACCGCGCCTTCCTCGCCTACGCGCGCGAAGGCTTCGAGGACGCGGGAGTCTCGCTGCCGCCCGCGGCGCGAGCACGGGCCAAGGAGCTCAACGACCGGATCGGCGAACTGGGCCGGCAGTTCGACGCACGGATCCGCGACGCGAACATCAAGCTCGCGTTCACCGTCGACGAGCTGGCCGGCGTTCCCGAGCCGGTCTGGAAGACGAAGCCGCGCGACGCCGAGGGAAGGATCCTGCTCGGCATCGACAACCCCACCTTGCGGCCGGTGGTCGACCGTGCCGACACGGCGTCGACCCGCGAGCGCATGCTCCGCGCCAAGTTCAGCGAAGGCGGCGACGCCAACCTCGCGGTGCTCGCCGAGCTGGTGCGCCTGCGCCAGGAGTACGCCCGCCTGTTCGGCATGAAGACCTTCGCCGACTTCCAGATGCGCCGTCGCATGATCGGCAGCACGGAAAAGGCGCAGCGCTTCCTCGGCGAGGTGCGGGGCGCCGTCACCGCGCGCGAGCTGCGCGACCTCGCCGAGCTGCGCGAGGCCAAGGCGCGCCATCTCGGCACGCCGCCCGCGACGACCCGGCTCGAGCGCTGGGACGTTGCCTACTACACCGAGCGGCTGCGTCGCGAGCGCTACAGCGTCGACCAGGAGGCGTTCCGGCCGTACTTCCCGCCCGAGGAGAGCCTGCGCTTCGTGATGAAGATCGCCGAGCGCATGCTGGGGGTGCGCTACACGCCGGTCGCGGCGGCACTCTGGCACGAGGACGCGCGCGCCTTCGTCGCCACCGACACCCGCACCGGCAAGCCTCTGGCCACGCTCTACGTCGATCTCTACCCGCGCGACGCCAAGTTCGGCCATGCCGCAGTCTGGTCGTTGCAGGGTTCGGCGACACGCATCGGTCGGGTCCCGCAGGCCGCGCTGGTCGTCAATCTCGATCGCAAGGGCCTGACCCTGGGCGAGCTCGAGACGCTGCTGCACGAGATGGGCCACGCCTTGCACAACAACCTGTCGGCGACCCGCTACATGCAGCAGTCGGACAACTACGTGCAGTGGGACTTCGGCGAGGCGCCCTCGCAGATGCTCGAGGACTGGGTCTACGACAAGCAGGTGCTGAAGCTGTTCGCCGAGGTCTGCGCCGCCTGCCCGCCGGTGCCCGACGAGATGATCGACAAGGCTCGTGTCGCCCGCGACTTCGGCAAGGGCGGCCGCTTCGCCTTCCAGCTCCTGCTCGCTTCCTACGATCTCGCCCTGTACACGCAAGAGTCGCCCGACCCTCTCGGGCTCTGGAACGAGATGGAAGGCGCGACGCCGCTCGGCAATTTCGCCGGCACGCGTTTCCCGGCCGGCTTCGCCCACATCGCCAGCGGCGGTTACCCCGCCGGCTACTACGGCTATCTCTGGAGCCTGGTCGTCGCCCTCGACTTGCGCACGGCATTCGGCGCCGACCGGCTCGACCCGGTGGTCGGCGCCCGCTACCGGCAGACGGTGCTGGCGCGAGGACGGGAGCAGCCGCCGGGGGAACTGGTGCGTCACTTCCTCGGCCGCGAGACGAACTCCAGGGCCTTCTTCGACTACCTCGCCCGCTAGCATCCCGGTTTCCATTCGACTTCTTCGGAAGACAGCCATGCGTTCCCTGACGTCACTCTCCCGGCCGCTGCTCGGCCTGCTGCTGGCCTGCGTCGCAAGCCTCGCCCTCGCCCAGGCGAAGCCGCGCATCGACAAGGCCGCCGACCTGCCGCGCTTCAGCTACAAGATCGACGGCAAGGTCGAGGACGTGGTCCGCTCGGCGGACAAGTTCGCGCCGTTCGCGGCAAGCCTTCGGCGCGACACCGAGTCGGTGCTCGCCGGCTACGAGATCGCCGACAAGGCGACCCGGCGCAACCTCCTGAACCTGCTGCTGACGCTCGACTACCTCGACGGCCGCAACGATGCCGTGCTCGCCCGGATCGAGGAGATGCGGGCGCTGCAGGACAAGCCCGCCGACAAGCTGCTCAGCAGCCACCGTCTGAAGGCGATGGTGCAGGCCGGTCGCAACGGTGCCAGCGGCGACGACTACCGGCGCGCCGTCGGCGAGGCGATCCAGCGCGACCTCGCGGCGCTTCCCTACCCGGTGATCGAGAACGACATCAAGGGCGCCAAGGCGAGTGCCGAGCTGATCGGCGAGACCCTGATCCTCGGCCGGGTGCGCGAGGTCCTGCAGCCGGTGGTCGACGAGAAGGGCGCGCTCAGCTCCGACCTGGCGCCGGGCATCGTCTTCGCACGTTTCAGCCTGGTCGCGATGCTGCCGCTGAAGCAGACCCTGATCTCCACCTACGGCACTTACCTGGCCGCCCACCAGGTCGCCAAGGCCGACATCTGGGCGGCGCGCGACGTCACCCTCCGGCCCGCCGACGTGCGCGCCCCGGTCGTGATCGCGGTCTGGGACAGCGGCAGCGACACTCGCGTGTTCGCCGACCAGGTGCTGCGCGAGGGGGGGCAGCCGGCGGTGATCGCCTTCGACCGGTACAGCCGGCCGACCACCGGCGACCTGGCGCCGCTTCCGCCTGCGCTGCAGGGCAAGGTGGCACAGATCGCCGCCCGCTCCAAGGGCTTTTCCGACCTGCGCTCGAACGTCGACAGCAAGGAGGCCGGCGAGATCAAGGCGCTGCTCTCCGGCCTGCCGGCGGATCAATTCCGCGCCACCTCCGAGGAGCTGAGCTTCGGCGGCAACTACACCCACGGCACGCACGTCGCCGGCATCGCCCTGGCCGGCAACCCGGGCGCCCGCCTGGTGGTGGCGCGGATCGACTTCGGCTACACGCTCAAGCCCGATCCGTGCCCGAGCCGGGAGCTGGCCGAGCGCGAAGCGCAGGCGGCACAGGCCTACGTCGACTTCATGAAACGGAACAAGGTCCGTGTCGCCAACATGAGCTGGAGCGGCGACGTCGGCGACATCGAGTCCGACCTCGAGCAGTGCGGCATCGGCAAGACCGCTGCCGAGCGCAAGACGATGGCCCGCGAGTTCTACGAGATCCAGAAGGCCGGGCTGACCAAGGCGTTCGCCAGCGCGCCGGAGATCCTGTTCGTGGCGGCGGCGGGCAACAGCAACAACGACGCCAGCTTCATCGAGAGCGTGCCGGGCGGCATTGCGCTGCCGAACCTGCTGACCGTCGGCGCCGTCGACAGCGCCGGCGAGGAGGTCGGGTTCACCAGCTACGGGCCGACCGTCAAGGTCCATGCCAACGGCTACCAGGTCGAGAGCTTCCTGCCCGGCGGCAGCCGGGTGGCGTTCTCGGGCACCTCGATGGCGGCGCCGCAGGTCGCCAACCTGGCCGGCAAGCTGCTCGCGGTGAACCCGAAGCTCGGCACCGCCGATCTGATCCGCATCATCGTCGGCACTGCCGATCGCTCGGCCGATGGCCGGCGGGTGCTGATCAATCCGAAGAAGGCGGTGGCCGCGGCGACGGCAGCGTAGTCCGGGCGGCGCCGGCGAAGGCTGGCGCGTCCAGGCGCCGCTGGCGGGCGCCACGCCGCTGCAGGGCGTCGAGTCTCAGGCCGGCGCCAGCACCAGGCAGGCGTTGCTGCCGCCGAAGGCGAACGAGTCCGACAGCACCGCCGCGCCGGCAGGCAGGGGCTCGGCTCGATGCCGGACCAGGTTGAGAGCACAGCGCGGGTCGGGCTGCGTCAGGTTGCGCGTCGCCGGAACGCGAGCCTGCTTGAGCGTGACGATGCTGGCGGCCAGCTCGATCGCGCCGGAGGCGCCGAGCAGGTGGCCGTGCGCCGACTTGGTCGAGCTGACCAGCGGACCCTCGCTGCCGGCTCCGAACACCGCCGCGATCGCCTCGGCCTCGACCGGGTCGCCCATCGCCGTGCCGGCGCCGTAGGCGTTGACGCTGCCGATGCGGCGAGCGTCGAGCTGCGCGTCAGCCAGCGCGCTTCGCATCGCCTGGATCTGGCCGCGGACATCGGGCTCGGTCCAGTGGTGGCCGTCGCTCGCCCCGGCGTAGCCGGCGATGCGGGCATGGCGCTTCGCACCCCGGGCTTGTGCGTGCGCTTCCGATTCGATGACGAAGAAGGCGGCGCCTTCGCCGAGGACGATGCCGCGGCGGTCGCGGTCGAACGGCCGGCAGGCGGCTCCCGCATCGCTCGTCAGCGGCGCAAGAAGGCGCAGCGCCTGCCAGGCCTTGATGTTGCCGTCGCCGAACGGCGCCTCGGTGCCGCCGACCAGGGCGAGATCGAGGTAGCCATGGCGGATCGCGCGCATCGCTTCGCCGATCGCGGTGGTCGACGAGGCGCAGGCGCCGCTGTAGGTCTGCGACGGCCCGTGCAGGCCGTGCCGGATGGCGATCGCCGCCGCCGGCCCGCTCGGCATGCAGCGCAGCAGCGTCAGCCCCGGGAGCCGGCCGCCGCCGTGCAGCGTGGCATACGAATCGCTGACCGACTGGCTCGGGCCGGTGCTGCAGCCGACGAATACGCCGCAGCGTTGCCGCGCCGGCGCCCGTGGGGCCAGGCCGGCGTCGTCGAGCGCGCGCGACGCAGCGAGCAGGGCGAGATGGACACTGCGGTCGCCCAGCAGCAGCTCGCTGCGGCACAGCCCGGCGGCGACGTCGGCGTGCACCCGCGCGCCCGGAATGGGCGGCGCATGGCGCGTGCTCACGGCGTTCATGCAGGTCGCCTCGTCGAACAGGGCGCGGCCGAAGTCGGCAAGGCTGTGGCCGAGCGGCGTGACCAGGCCGACGCCGCTGACCACGACCCGGCGGTCGACGCCGAGCCGCTCGCGCAGTGCCGGCGGGTGGAGGGCTTGCCGTTCCGGCTCGCACAGGGCTGCTTCGTCTGCTCTCACTTCGATTCCTTTCAGGGGCCTCCGTACCACGCAGGCCGGCTCCGGAAGCGGCCAGGGGCAGGGCGTGGCCGGATCCGCCCCGCGTTTGCGTGGAACGGGAGAGAAGGACGAACGGACATGATTTCAACGGAGGAATGGACCCTGCCGGCGGGCACCCGGCTGATGCTGCGCGCGGCCCGGGCCGACGACGCGCCGGCCTTGCAGGGAATGATCGAAGGCCTGTCGCGCGCCGACCGGCGTTGGCGCTTCCACGGCGCCATCGCCGGCCTGCCCGCGGCAGAGCTGGAGCGCATGGTCGCGAGCGATGCCCGCCAGCTCGCGCTCGTGGTCGTGACCCCCGGCCCGCACGGCGAGCAGCTGATCGCCGAGGCGCGCTGCGTGGCCTCCGAGACTGTCGATGCGGCGGCCGAGTTCGCGCTGGCGGTCGCGGCGCCATGGCGTCGCTGCGGCGTCGGCTTTCGCGTTCTCCATGCCTTGCAGCGCGCCGCCTGGGGCCGCGGCTGGCGTCGTCTGTTCGGCTCGGTGCTCGCCGACAACGCGCCGATGCTCGCCCTGATGCGCAGCTGCGGCTTCGACCGCGAGCCCGACGCCTTCGAGCGCAGCCTGGTCCACGTCACCGCCACCTTGCATCCTCCCGTCCCCTTCGTGCTGCTGGAACACCATGCTCACTGACCGCAAACCTCCCTCGTCCGCGCCAGCGCCGCGGCTGGCCCTCGTGCTCGGCAGCGGCGGGGTGCGCAGCATCGCCGCCGTCGGCATCGCCGAAGTGCTGCGCGCCGAAGGAATCGGCATCGATCTCGTCGTCGGCTGCAGCTCGGGTGCGCTGTTCGGCGCCACCATCGCGATGGGCATGCCGAGCGACGAGACCCTGGCCACGGCCATGGCGCTCTGGTCGGACGACCTGACACGCCAGCGCCGCTGGCGCGCCTACCTGCAGATGCTCGCCCCGCGCCTGGCCGGCTTCGGCGCCGGCTTCGCCCTGCGTGACGACCGGCTGATCGCCGAGCGCGTCGCGCGCGCCTTCGGCGAGCACAGGCTAGAGAGCCTGCCGACGCCGCTGCGCGTCTGCGCCACCGAGGCGTCCAGCGGCGAGCCGGTGGTGCTGACGCGCGGCTCGCTGGTCGAGGCCCTGCGCGCCAGCATGGCCTTGCCTTTCCTCTTTCCGAGCGTCGAGGTCGACGGTCGGCAACTCGTCGACGGCGTGATCTCCGATCCTCTGCCGGTGTCGGCGGCGAGCGATGCGGGCGCGATCGTCGCGCTCGGCTTTCGCGGCCCGATGCCGCGCCGGGTCGACCGGCCGTCGCGTCTGCTGGCGCGGGTCAGCACGGCGATGACGAACAACCTGATGCAGGCGCGCGTGGCCACGGCACGCGCCTCGGGGCAGCGGCTGCTGAGCCTCGAGTTGCGCCTCGATCGCCACGTCGGCCTGTGGCAGACCGAAGCGATGGCCTACCTGTTCGAGGTCGGGAGGCGCACCGCCCGTGCCTCTCTGCCGCAGATCGCGGCCCTGCTCGAGCCGGTCGGCGGGAGGGCCGCGGCATGACCTCGTGCGCGAGCCGGGAACGGGGCGAGGGCGATCGGATCCGGCCGCCTTGCCGCCCGGCGGGTGCCGCGCCGTCGCATCGGCGCAGCGCGCCGATCGCGGTCGCGGTCGCGCGGGCGGGTCGAGTTGATATGCTCGTCGCCATGCCTGCCGCGAGTCCTGCCCCGCCGGTTGCGCCGGAGTCGGTGCAGACGCTGTTTCCGGCGATGTACAGCGAGCTGCGGCGGCTCGCCCGGTCGCGCCTTTCGTCCGGCGGCCGGCATACCCTGCTCGACACCTCGACGCTCGTGCACGAGGCCTTCCTGCGCATGCAGCACGGCACCGGCGTCCAGCTCAAGGACCGCGATCACTTCATGGCCTACGCGGCGACGACGATGCGATCGATCGTCATCGACTTCGTGCGCCGGCGCAGCGCTGCGCGACGCGGCGGCGACTCCGAGCATGTCACGCTCGATACCCAGGCGGCCGCCGACCTGGGCGCGTCGGACGACGAGATCCTTGCCGTCCACGAGGCGCTGCAGACCCTCGCCAGCGTCGACCCTCGGCTGGTGATCGTCGTCGAGATGCGCTATTTCGCCGGCCTGACCGATGCCGAGATCGGCGCTTCGCTGGGGGTCGCCGAGCGCACCGTGCGGCGCGACTGGGAACGCGCCCGCCTCCTGCTGGCGGAGATGCTGGGCCGCTGACATGCCGGGCAGCACTGCCGATACCGACCGCCTGCGCCGGATCAACGTGCTGCTCGAAGCGGCGATGGCGCTGCCGGAGGCCGAGCGCGCCGCGTGGCTGGGCCGCCTGCCTGCCGAGCAGCAGCCGCTGGTGCCTGTGCTCACGGCGATGCTGGCGCGGGCGGGGCGCGACGGCGACGCGTTCATGAAGCACGCGGTCGGGCTGGACGTCGGCGAGGCCGCTGCAAGCGACGACGCTCCCGATCTGCCGGGCGATGTTGTCGGCCCGTATCGCCTGATGCGTGAGCTCGGCGCCGGCGGGATGGCGACGGTCTGGCTGGCCGAGCGCAACGACGGAACGATGCAGCGGCAGGTCGCCCTCAAGCTGCCGCGCGCCGGCTGGTCGCGCGGCCTGACCCGGCGCATGGCACGCGAGCGCGACATCCTCGCCGCCCTCGAGCATCCGCGGATCGCGCGGCTCTACGACGCCGGCAGCACTGCCGCCGGCCGCCCCTGGCTGGCGATGGAGTGCGTGAGCGGCGTGCCGATCGACGTCTACTGCCGAGAGAACGCGCTCGACGTCGGCGAGCGCATCCGGATCTTTCTCCAGGTGGCCGACGCGGTGGCGCACGCGCACGCGCGTCTGATCGCGCATCGCGACCTCAAGCCGAGCAACATCCTCGTCACCGCCGGGGGCGAAGTGCGCCTGCTCGACTTCGGCATCGCCAAGCTGCTCGAGGACGAGGTCGCCGCCGACGCCAGTCTCACCCAGGCGATCGGCCGCGCCGTGACGCCCGACTATGCGTCGCCGGAGCAGGTGAGCGCCGGCCCGGTCACGGTCGGCACCGACGTCTATTCCCTCGGCATCGTGCTGTACGAGCTGCTGACCGGGCAGCGGCCCTATCGGCTCGGCCGGCTGAGCACGGCGGCGCTCGAGGAGGCGATCCTCGCCGCCGACGTTGCCCTGGCCAGCAGCCGGGTGCAGGGCGACCGCGCGCTCGCCCGACAACTCCGTGGCGACCTCGACACCGTGCTGGCGAAGGCGCTGCGCAAGGACCCGGCGCGGCGCTATGCGAGCGTCGACGCGCTCGCCGCCGACCTGCAGCGCTACCTCGACGGCGAACCGGTGCTGGCGCAGGCGCAGAGTCGGCGCTACCGGTTCGCCAAGTTCGTCCGCCGCAACCGCTTCCCGCTCGCCGCCGCGGGGGCGGTCGTCGCCTCGCTGGTCGTCGGACTCGGTGTCGCGCTGTGGCAGGCGAGCACGGCGCGGGCCGAGGCGGCGCGGGCCGAGCGGGTGAAGCAGTTCATCGCCTCGATCTTCAAGCAGGCGAAGCCGCGCGAGGGCGTGGGCGGCGCGGTGACGGCGGCCGACCTCCTGAGCTCGGCCGCCCAGCGCATCGAGACCGAGCTGGCGGCCGACGGCCGGGTCGCGGCCGAGCTGGGCGTGATGGTCGGCGACGGGTTCTCTGCGCTGGGCGAGCCGGAGCGGGGCGAGGCGCCGCTACGCGCCGCCCTGGCCCGGGCCGAACGGGTGTTCGGTCGGCGCCACCCGGTCACGATTCACGCCAAGGCATTGCTGATCGAGAGCCTCAAGCCGCAGGACCTCGAGACCTCGGAGCGCCTGCTGGCGGAGTTGGTGCCCGATGCGCTGGCCGGCCTGCCCGCCACGGCCGAGGCCGCCGCATTCGCGCTGCTGCAGCGCTCGTTCGTGCTGGCCAAGCGGAATCGCGCGCAGGAGTCGTACGCCGACCTGCGTCAGGCGGTCGCCGTGGGCGAGCAGCACCTTGGCGCCCGGCATGCGCAGACGATCGAAGCGCTCGGCCTTCTCTCGAACACCTATGGCCGGTTCGGCGAGGCCGCGCTGCAACTGGAAACCGCGACCGACGCCATGCAGCGGGCCGAGGCGGCGTTCGGGTCGTCGCGTCCGCATGTGCTGCTCACCGCCGTGGAGCGCTGGTACGGCGAAGCCCTGCGCGTCAACGACCGGCCGGCCGATGCGGTGGCGATCCTGCGCCGCGTGCTCGACGACCAGCGCAAGCTCGATGCCGCCGAGACACCGCGCGTGCGCAACGCCATGCTGCAGCTGGCCGTCGCGCTCGACGCCAGCGGAAGCCTGGGCGAGGCCTTGCCGCTGTTTCGCCAGGCGGCCGCACTCGAAGCGAGCCAGAACCCGCTCGATTCCGACGATCGCCTTGGCTTCGGCAATCACCTGGCGAACGCGCTGACGGCTGCGCGGCGGGTCGAGGAGGCGATCGCGCTCGACGAGCGCATGGCCGCGGTGCGCGCCCGCCTCAGCGACTCGCTCGAAGGTTCGGCGCTTACGGCCAAGACCCGGCGGGCCCAGATCCACGCCCTTCGCGGCGAGCACGAGATCGCCGCCCGGCTCGCGGCCGAGGCTGCCGAGCGGGCGGGGGACGCGCGGCGCTCGGCGCGCGCCGCAGCGTGGATCGTCGCGGCCTTCAACGCGCGCATGCAGGGACGCCCCGCCGACGCCCTGGCCTTGGCGCAGCGGGCCGGCGCCGACCCGCAGGCCCCGACCTTCCGCCTGCTGGTTCGCGCCGCCGCGAAGGCAGAGGAGGGGAGCGCCTTGCTCGATCTCGGTCGGTACGACCAGGCGGTGCCCGTGCTGGAGCAGTCGCACGCGCTCTATCGACAGGCGCAGCTCCGGCCTTCGGTGCGCATGACGGCAGCGCTCGTCGGGCTCGCCCGGGCGAGGCTCCGGGCCGGCCGTCCCGGCGAGGCGGAGGTTCTGTTGCGGCCCCTGGTGAAGGCCTGGGAGGAGGTCAACCCCGGATCTGCATGGCACGGCGAGGCGATGCTCTGGCTGGCGCGCGCCGAGTCCGCCGTCGGGTCATCGGCCGCGGCAACCGAGCATCGACGGGCGGCCGTCGCGATGCTGCGCGGCTCGGAGCTGCCTGCATTGCGGCGGATCGCCGCGTCGTGAGTCGTCGGCCGGTCCGCGCGGACGGCCGGAGTCGGGTGTTCTTTGCGTGGAACGAGGGAGGGGCGATCCGTCCCCGCCTTCGAGACTCCGGAACACCTTCATGGGCAAGCGCAGCTACACGATCAAGCAGACCAAGAGCAGCTCCTTCGCGGTGAGCTACTTCGAACTCTCGAAAGGCGTCGTCCAGGCGTCGTCGCTCGGCCTGCGGCCGGCCCGCCCTGACTTCGACAGCCTCCTGCCGGCGCTCGAAAAGTCCGGCGACGCGCTGGCCTACGAGCTGGGCTACGACGCGGGGCGCTTGTCGTTCGAGGTCCGCCTCGGCAAGAAGAGCACGACGCTGGCGACGGCACAGATCTCGGCCTTCAAGACGCTGAAAGCGCGACGCGAGGTGATGCGGCAGCTGCTGAACTACGGGCTGGTGAAGGATTCCGACATGCCACCGAGCGAGGCCGACGTCGCCGAAGCCGAGAAGCAGCTGGCGACGGCGCGGGCGGCGGAGAAGCGCGCCTACGTGAGGATGCGCGAGATGGAATACGAGCGCAGCCTCACCGACCTCAGCGCCGACAACGTCAAGCGCTTCCGCGCCTGGGCCCGCGCCATCGGCCTCGGGCGGCACATCGATGCGCTCGATGCCGCCGGCCCGGGAAACGACGCCGGTCGCTCGAAGGTTCTGGCGGCGATCGACAAGCACGTCCTGCCGATGTTCTACCGCGCCGAGGCGAAGCGTCCCGAATTCCAGCATGCCCGGCTCGAGCGTGCGGTCGCGGCACTGGAGAAACGGCTCGAGGCGCTGAACACGGTCACGCCCTGACCCCGCTCCGGAAACCGGAGCGGCACGGCCTGACCGACTAGAGCACTTCCGAAGCGAAGTCGGCGAGGCGCGAGCGCTCGCCGCGGGCCAGCGTCACGTGCCCCGAGTGGGCCCAGCCCTTGAAGCGGTCGACCGCGTAGGTCAGGCCCGACGAGCCCTCGGTGAGGTAGGGCGTGTCGATCTGCGCCAGGTTGCCGAGGCAGACGATCTTGGTGCCGGGGCCGGCGCGGGTGATCAGCGTCTTCATCTGCTTGGGCGTCAGGTTCTGCGCCTCGTCGATGATGACGAACTTGTTGAGGAAGGTGCGGCCGCGCATGAAGTTCAGGCTCTTGATCTTGATCTTCGAGCGCACCAGGTCGTTGGTCGCGGCGCGGCCCCATTCGCCGGCGCCGCTGTCGGTCTTGGACAGCACCTCGAGGTTGTCGTCGAGGGCGCCCATCCACGGGCCCATCTTCTCTTCCTCGGTGCCCGGCAGGAAGCCGATGTCCTCGCCGACCGGCACCGTGACGCGGGTGACGATGATCTCGGTGTAGCGGCGGTCGTCCATCACCTGCGAGAGGCCCGAGGCGAGCGACATCAGCGTCTTGCCCGAGCCGGCGGTGCCGGTCAGGGTGATGAAGTCGCAGTCGGGATCCATCAGCAGGTTGAAGGCGAAGTTCTGGTCGCGGTTGCGCGCCATCACGCCCCAGACCGCGTTCTTCTGGTGGGTGTAGTCCTTGAGCGTGCGCAGGACCGCGGTCTTGCCGGTGATCTCGATCACCTTGGCGTAGAGCGACGCGGCGCCCGGCGCCTCGAGGTAGACGAACTGGTTGATCAGCAGCTGCGGAACCACGGGCCCGTTGATCCGGTAGTAGGTCAGGCCGGCCTGCTGCCAGCTCTCGACCGTCTTGCCGTGCTTGTCCCAGAAGTCGGCCGGCAGCTGCAGCACGCCGGTGTAGAGCAGGTCGCCGTCTTCGAGCGTCTTGTCGTTGAAGTAGTCCTCGGCGGGCAGGCCGAGCGCACGCGCCTTGATGCGCATGTTGATGTCCTTGGACACCAGCACCACGTCGCGCTCCGGCTGCTGCTCGCCGAGCGCCTTGACGACGCCCAGGATCTGGTTGTCGGCCTTGCCCTGCGGCAAGCCGGCCGGCAGGGTGACGTCGATCAGGTCGGTTTGGAAGAAGAGCTTGCCGCCCGCCTCGCGCCGGCCGGTGCGGTTCAGGGCGATGCCTTCGCTGCGCCCCTTTGCATTGCGCGTCGGCATGTTGGCGGCCAGCGCGTCGAGGTCGCGGCTCACCTGGCGGGCGTTGCGCGCCACTTCGGTCATGCCGCGCTTGTGCCCGTCGAGCTCCTCGAGCGTGATCATCGGCAGGTAGATGTCGTGTTCCTCGAAGCGGAACAGCGACGTCGGGTCGTGCATCAGCACGTTGGTGTCGAGCACGAACAGCGTGGTCGGGCCGTTGCCGCGCGCCGCCTTCTTCTCGCGCTCGGGCCGCACCGCGTGGTGGCCGCTGCGCGAAGGCGCTGGCGCCTGGGTCACGGCGGGCAGCGAGGAGGGCGGCGGCGCGGCGGGCAGCTCTGCGTCGCTGCGCAATTCGAGCAGGGCCGGAGCGACCGGTTCGGCCCCCGGGCGCGCGCGCCTGGCGCTCTTGCCGGGTGCCGCGGCGCCCTGCGACTCGAACTGTTCGCGGCCGAGCAGGTCGGCACGCTTGGCGGGAGGCTTGGGCAGGGGCATGGGAATCTCGTGGTGAGGAGGCGGGTGCAGGCGGAAAGGTCCGCGCCGCCGGGAGTTCCCGGCCGGCGGCGAACGGCGCGCCGGCCTCAGCCGCTCTTCTTGATCGCCTTGACGGCCTTGAGCACTTCCTCGACGTGGCCGGCGACCGTGAGGCCGCGCCATTCGGCACGCAGGATGCCGCTGCCGTCGATCAGGAAGGTGCTCCGCTCGATGCCCTTGACCTTCTTGCCGTACATGATCTTGTTCTTGACCACGCCGAACATGTGGCAGAGCTTCTCTTCGGTGTCGGCGATCAGCTCGAAGGGCAGCTCGAGGTTGGCCTTGAAGCGGTCGTGCGACGCCATGTTGTCGCGCGAGACGCCGAACAGCACGGCGCCCGCCTTGACGAAGTCCTTGTAGTGGTCGCGGAACTGCATCGCCTCGGTGGTGCAACCGGGCGTGTTGTCCTTGGGGTAGAAGTAGAGGACGACGATCTTGCCGGCGTAAGCCTGCGGCGTGAACTTCATTCCTCCGGTCGCGAGCGCTTCAAATTCCGGTACAGGTTTATTGAGTGCAGGCGTCATGAAACTCTTGTCAGCAACCCCGTTGCGGGGCGTAGCCTTCGATTATAGGGCTTGACACCTGCGCCTCCTCCTGTGGCCGCGTGCGCGTCGCCGAAGCTCAGGCGCGGCCGAAGAGCAGGGCGGCGACGACCGAGCGTCCCTCGGCGAGCAGGACGTTGTAGGTGCGGCAAGCCGCAGCCGTGTCCATGGTCTCGACGCCGATGCGCGCCTCGATCAGGGGCCGCAGCAAGGCGGGCGGCGGGAAGCGCAGGCGCGCGCCGCTGCCGAAGATCACGAGCTCCGGCCGCAGCGCGGCGAGGCGGGCGAAGTGCTCCGCGCTCAGCGCCTCGAACCCGACGGCGTTCCACGCCGCCACCGCGCCGGTCCACGGCACGATCACGCTCTCGGTGTGCTCGACCCCGTTGACGGCCACGCCGTCGGGGCCGTGCCGGGCGATCGCGTTCTGCCCCTCGATCCGGTCGGCGCGCATCTTCATGGCGTGATTATCCGCAGGGCGCGGCCGCCACCCCCTGTGGTCAAATATCCGCCCCTCGTCACTGCGCCCCGGCGCCCCTCTCGTGGAAGCCCTTCTGAAGTCGAGCAAGCTCGCCAACGTCTGCTACGACATCCGCGGCCCGGTGCTCGAAAAGGCGCGGCAGATGGAAGAGGAGGGCCAGCACATCATCAAGCTGAACATCGGCAACATCGCCGCGTTCGGCCTCGAGCCGCCCGACGAGATCGTGCAGGACATGATCAGGAACCTGCCGAACGCGGCCGGCTATACCGATTCCAAGGGACTGTTCGCGCCGAGGAAGGCGATCGTCCACTACACACAGCAGAAGCACGTCCGCGGCGTGACGGTCGACGACGTCTACCTCGGCAACGGCGCCTCCGAGCTCATCACCATGAGTATGAACGCGCTGCTCAACGACGGCGACGAGGTCCTGATCCCGGCGCCCGACTACCCGCTCTGGACCGCCTCGGTTGCGCTCTCGGGCGGAACGCCGGTGCACTACCTGTGCGACGAGGCCGCCGACTGGATGCCCGACATCGACGACATGGCGGCGAAGATCACGCCGCGAACCCGCGCCATTGTCGTCATCAACCCGAACAACCCGACCGGCGCGCTCTATCCCGACGCGGTGCTGCAGCAGATCGTCGAGCTGGCGAGGAAGCACAAGCTGATCGTCTTCGCCGACGAGATCTACGACAAGACGATCTACGACGGCCTGACCCACACCTCGATCGCCTCGCTGGCCGACGACGTGCTGTTCCTGACCTTCAACGGCCTGTCGAAGAACTACCGTTCCTGCGGATACCGGGCAGGCTGGATGGTCGTCTCGGGCGAGAAGCGCCACGCGCGCGACTACATCGAGGGGCTGAACATGCTCTCCTCGATGCGCCTGTGCTCGAACACGCCGGGACAGCTCGCGATCCAGACCGCCCTCGGCGGCTATCAGAGCATCGACGACCTCGTCGCGCCGGGCGGGCGCCTGTGCCGGCAGCGCGATCTGGCGCACAGGCTGCTGACCGCGATTCCGGGCGTGAGCTGCGTCAAGCCGAAGGCAGCGCTCTACATGTTCCCCAAGCTCGATGCCCAGATGTACCCGATCGCCGACGACCAGCAGTTCGCCTACGAGCTGCTCGCCGAGCAGAAGGTGCTGATCGTCCAGGGCACCGGCTTCAACTGGCCGCAGCCCGACCACTTTCGGGTCGTCTTCCTGCCCAACTCCGACGACCTGACCGACGCGGTGGCCCGGATCGCGACCTTCCTCGATCACTACCGCACCCGGCACGCGCGGCGGGCGGCATGAAGCCGATCCAGGTCGGGCTGCTCGGCGCCGGCGTCGTCGGCAGCGGCACCTTCACCGTCCTGAAGCGCAACCAGGAGGAGATCCGGCGCCGCGCCGGACGCGAGATCCGGATCAGCCACGTCGCCGACCTCGACACGGCACGGGCCCGTGCCCTGGTGGGCGATGCCGCCGAGGTGGTAGCCGACGCCCGCGCGGTGATCGCCCGGCCGGAGATCGACGTCATCGTCGAGCTGATCGGCGGCACCGGCATCGCGAAGACCTTGGTGCTCGAGGCGATCGAGGCCGGCAAGCACGTGGTCACCGCCAACAAGGCGCTGCTCGCGGTGCACGGCACGGAAATCTTCGCCGCGGCGCGCGACAAGGGCGTGGTCGTCGCCTTCGAGGCGGCGGTGGCGGGCGGCATCCCGATCATCAAGGCGCTGCGCGAAGGCCTCACCGCGAACCGGATCGAGTGGATCGCCGGGATCATCAACGGCACGACCAACTTCATCCTCTCGGAGATGCGGGCCAAGGGCATCGACTTCGCCACCGCCCTGGCCGAGGCGCAGCGCCTCGGCTATGCCGAGGCCGACCCGAGCTTCGACATCAACGGCACCGACGCCGCGCACAAGGCGACGATCGTCAGCGCCATCGCCTTCGGCGTGCCGGTGCAGTTCGCGAAGGCGCACGTCGAGGGCATCGCCGAGCTGCAGGCCGCGGACATCGCCTACGCCGAGCAGCTGGGCTACCGGATCAAGCTGCTGGCGATCACGCGCCGGCGCGACGCCACCGCCGGCGCGCCGGCGGGCATCGAGCTGCGCGTCCACCCGACGCTGGTGCCGACGGAGCGCCTGATCGCCAACGTCGAGGGCGCCATGAACGCGGTGCTGGTGCAGGGCGATGCCGTCGGCACGACGCTGTACTACGGCAAGGGGGCGGGCGCCGAGCCGACCGCCTCGGCGGTGATCGCCGACCTGGTCGACCTGGCCCGGCTCGCCAGCGCCGATCCGGACCACCGCGTGCCGCACCTCGCGTTCCAGCCGGCGGCGATGCAGGACCTGGCCGTGCTCTCGATCGACGAGGTAGTGACCTCGTTCTACCTGCGTCTGCAGGTGGCCGACGTCGCCGGCGTGCTCGCTCGCGTCACGGGCATCCTCGCCGAGCACGACATCTCGATCGACGCCCTGCTGCAGCGTCCGGCGGCGATCGGCGGGCACGAAGGTGCGGCTCGCACCGACGTGATCATCCTGACGCACGACACGGTGGAGGGGCGGATGACGAAGGCGATCGCGGCGATGCAGGCCCTGCCGACGGTGCTGGCGAAGATCGTGCGCATCCGCAAGGAAGACCTCGGTTGAAGTACCTGAGCACGCGCGGCGAGGCGAGCGGGCGGGCATTCAGCGAGATCCTGCTCGAAGGCCTGGCCCCCGACGGCGGCCTCTACCTGCCGGAGCGCTACCCGGCGGTCGATGCCGCGACCCTGGCGCGCTGGCGAGGGTTGAGCTACCCCGAGCTGGCGTTCGAGCTGCTCTCGCTCTACATCGACGACGTGCCCGCCGCCGACCTGCGCGCGCTGCTCGCCCGGACCTACACCGCCGAGGTGTTCGGCGACGAGCGCATCGTTCCCCTGCGTCCGCTCGAGCCCGGGATGTTCGTGCTCGGGCTCTCGAACGGGCCGACGCTGGCGTTCAAGGACCTGGCGATGCAGTTCCTCGGCCAGGCCTTCGAATACGAGCTTGCGCGCCAGAGCCGCTCGCTCAACGTGCTCGGCGCGACCTCCGGCGACACCGGCAGCGCGGCGGAGCATGCGCTCAAGGGCAAGCGCGGCGTCCAGGTCTTCATGCTCTCGCCGCTCGGCCGGATGAGCGCCTTCCAGCAGGCGCAGATGTTCAGCCTGCAGGACGCGAACATCCACAACGTCGCCGTCGAGGGCGTGTTCGACGATTGCCAAGACCTGGTGAAGGCGGTCTCCGCCGACCTCGCCTTCAAGCAGCGCCACGCCATCGGCACGGTCAACTCGATCAACTGGGCGCGCCTGCTGGCCCAGGTTGTCTACTACTTCGCCGGCTGGTTCCAGGCCACGCCGGACGGCGACGGGCCGGTCGACTTCGCCGTGCCGACCGGCAACTTCGGCAACATCTGCGCCGGCCACATCGCCCGGCAGATGGGCCTGCCGATCCGCCGCCTGGTGCTCGCGACCAACGAGAACGACGTCCTCGACGAGTTCTTCCGCACCGGCCGCTACCGCGTGCGCACCGCGGCCGAGACGCACGAGACCTCGAGCCCCTCGATGGACATCTCCAAGGCCTCGAACTTCGAGCGATTCGTGTTCGACGCGGTCGGCCGCGACGCCCGGCGCACCCGCGAGCTCTTCGCCGAAGTCGAACGGACGCGAACGTTCGCGCTGACCGAGACCGAGCGCGCGCGCCTGCCGGCGTTCGGACTGGTGAGCGGCCGCAGCACGGGCGCCGACCGGCTGGCGACGATCCGCCAGGTGCACGGCGCCACCGGCCAGGTGATCGATCCGCACACCGCCGACGCGCTCAAGGTCGCGCGCGAGCACGCCGAGCCGGGCACGCCGATGGTCGTGCTCGAGACCGCGCTTGCCGCCAAGTTCGGCGCCACCGTCCGGGAGGCGATCGGCCTCGACGCACCGCGGCCCGTGCGCTTCGCAGGCATCGAGGCGCTGCCGCGCCGCTTCGTGACGATGCCGGTCGACGTCGCCGCGCTGAAGGCCCTGATCGTCGAAAATGCCTGAGTCATGAGC
The DNA here is from genome assembly GCA_021414305.1 of Burkholderiales bacterium. Classification (GTDB taxonomy): domain Bacteria; phylum Pseudomonadota; class Gammaproteobacteria; order Burkholderiales; family Burkholderiaceae_C; genus Schlegelella_A. Next base: position 26,721 of record JAIOOS010000009.1, read on the forward strand.
GCCGCACCCGAAGCCCCGCGCAAGCCGGCGATGCTGTCGCTGGACGAGGCGATCGAGCGCCTGCTCGGCCAGGTCAGGTCGCCCTCGCCGGAACAGGCCGAGTCGATATCCACCTTCGACGCCTTGCGCCGCGTTCTCGCCGAGGACGTGCGCTCGCTGCTCGACGTGCCGCCGGCCGACAACAGCGAGATGGACGGCTACGCGCTGCGCGCCGCCGACGTGGCAACGACCGGCACCGTGCTGCGCGTCAGCCAGCGGATCGCCGCGGGCAGCGTCGGCACGCCGCTCGAGGCGGGCACCGCCGCGCGCATCTTCACCGGCGCGCAGATCCCCGCCGGCGCCGACGCGGTGGTGATGCAGGAGCTCTGCACGACGGTCGATGGCGGGGTGCGGGTCGACGCCTCGCCGCAGCCGGGGCAGTCGATCCGGCGCCGCGGCGAGGACGTGCGGCGCGATGCGACCGTGCTGCACGCCGGCGTCCGGCTCTCGGCGCAAATGCTCGGCATGGCCGCCTCGGTCGGCGCGGCGATGCTGCGGGTCGGCCAGCGCCCCCGGGTTGCCCTGTTCTCCACCGGCGACGAGCTCGCCATGCCCGGCGACGCGCTCAAGCCGGGCGCCATCTACAACTCGAACCGCTTTACCCTGCGTGGCCTGATCGAGACCTTCGGCGGGGTTTGCGAGGACCTGGGCATCGTTCCCGATCGCCTGGATCTGACCCAGGACGCCTTGCGCCGTGCGGCGGCGGGCAACGACCTGATCGTCACCTGCGGCGGCATGTCGGTCGGCGAAGAGGACCACATGAAGCCCGCGGTCGAGCGGGAAGGGCGGCTCGACCTCTGGCAGATCGCGATGAAGCCCGGCAAGCCCCTGGCCTTCGGCGAAGTCTTCCGCGGCGATGGCACGTCGGCCTGGTTCGTCGGCCTGCCGGGCAACCCGGTCTCCGCCTTCGTGACCTTCCTGCTGGCGGTGCGGCCGGTGCTGCTGAAGATGCAGGGCGCGACCGAGCTCGCGCCGCGGCAGCTGCCGATGCGCGCCGACTTCGCCTGGCCGCGCGCCGACCGGCGACGCGAGTTCCTGCGCGTGCGCAGGAACGTGTCGGGCGGGCTCGAGCTGTTCGCCAACCAGGGCTCCGCAGTGCTCACCTCCACCACCTGGGCCGACGGCCTGGTCGACAACCCGGGCGGGGCGACCATTGCCCCTGGCGACACGGTTCGCTACCTGCCGTTCGCCGAGCTGATCGGATGATGAAGGTCGAGGTCCGCTACTTCGCCTCGCTGCGCGAAGCCCTGGGCAGCGCCGAGTCGGTGGAGATCGACGCGGCGGCGACGATCGCCTCGCTGCGCGACAGCCTGGCGGCGCGCGGCGGTCGCCACGCGGAGGTCCTGGGCCGGCACAAGGCGGTGCGCAGCGCCCGCAACCGCGTGCTCTGCGCCGAGTCGGTGTCGGTGGCCGGGGGCGACGAGATCGGCTTCTTTCCACCGGTCACCGGAGGCTGAATGGCCGCGCCGGGCGCCCGCGTCGCGATCCAGACGGAGGACTTCGACCTCGGCGCCGAAGTCGCCGCGCTGCGGGCCGGCGACGGCGGCATCGGCGCGGTCGCGGCATTCATAGGCACGGTCCGCGAGCGCAGCGACGGCGCCAGGGTCGACTCGATGGAGCTCGAGCACTACCCGGGCATGACCGAGGCGGCGATCGAGGCGATGGTGGACGAGGCCTTCACCCGCTTCGAGATCCGCGCGGCGCGGGTCGTTCACCGGATCGGCCGGCTCGCCGCGCGCGAGCAGATCGTCCTCGTCGCCGTGGCTTCGGCCCACCGCGGCCAGGCCTTCCAGGCCTGCGAGTTCCTGATGGACTACCTGAAGACGCATGCGCCTTTCTGGAAGAAGGAATCGACCGACGCCGGTGCGCGCTGGGTCGACGCCCGGGTGGCCGACGACGCGGCCCTGGCCCGCTGGGGCATCGCCGCGACCAACGCTGGCGGCCCAACCGAGCCGCCGCCGCCCTGAGGCGCCCGCGATGCCGTGGCTCGAGATCGCCGTCATTTCCCTCGGCGCCAGCGTCGGCGCGGTGCTGCGCTGGCTCTCCGGCGTCTGGCTCAACGAGCGCTGGGCGGGGTTTCCGCTCGGCACGCTGTTCGTCAACTGCGTCGGCGGGCTCCTGATCGGCGCGGCGCTGGCCTGGTTCGAGCGCACGCCGAACGAGATGCTGCGCCTGCTGCTGGTGACCGGCCTGCTCGGCGGCTTCACCACCTTTTCCGCCTTCTCGGTCGAATCGCTCCTCCTGCTGCAGCGCGGCGAATGGCTGCTCGCGCTCGGTCACACCCTCGCCCACGTGATGGGCGCGCTGGCCTGCGCCGCCCTGGGATTTCGCCTCGGCCAGCTGATCCTGTTGCGCTGACGCGGTCTTGAATTCGGGTCCGGGCTGCCTCAACTGCCCCGGAACAGAGGGACCCGACATGCGATTCGACAAGTTCACCACCACTTTCCAGACGGCGCTCGCCGACGCGCAGAGCCTGGCCGTCGCCAAGGACAACCCATACGTCGAGCCGGCGCACCTGGCCTCGGCGATGCTGGCGCAGGCCGACGGCCCCAAGGCGCTGCTCTCGCGCGCCGGCGTCAACCTCGGCCGGCTGCAGAGCGCGCTCGACGCCGAGATCGGCAAGCTGCCGCAGGTGCAGGGCGGCGAGGCGGTGCAACCCGGCCGCGACCTCACCAACCTGCTGCAGGCGACCGAGAAGGAAGCCAACAAGCGCGGCGACCAGTTCATCGCCAGCGAGATGTTCCTGCTCGCCGCCGCCGAGGCGAAGAGCTCCATCGGCGCGCTGCTCAAGCAGAACGGCGTCACCCGGCAGGCGCTCGAGGCGGCGATCGAGGCCGTGCGCGGCGGCCAGAAGGTCGACAGCGCCGAGGCCGAAGGCCAGCGCGAAGCGCTGAAGAAGTACACCCTCGACCTGACCGAGCGCGCCCGCGCCGGCAAGCTCGACCCGGTGATCGGCCGCGACGACGAGATCCGCCGCGCGATCCAGGTGCTGCAGCGCCGGACCAAGAACAATCCGGTGCTGATCGGCGAGCCGGGCGTCGGCAAGACGGCGATCGTCGAGGGACTGGCCCAGCGCATCGTCGCCGGCGAGGTGCCCGATACGCTGAAGGACAAGCGCGTGCTCGTCCTCGACATGGCGCTGCTGCTCGCCGGCGCCAAGTTCCGCGGCGAATTCGAGGAGCGGCTGAAGAGCGTCCTCAAGGAAGTGGCGCAGGACGAGGGCAAGACTATCGTCTTCATCGACGAGATCCACACCATGGTCGGCGCCGGCAAGGCCGAAGGCGCGATCGACGCCGGCAACATGCTCAAGCCCGCGCTCGCCCGCGGCGAGCTGCACTGCATCGGCGCGACCACGCTGAACGAGTACCGCAAGTACATCGAGAAGGACGCGGCGCTGGAGCGGCGCTTCCAGAAGATCCTGGTCGGCGAGCCGACGGTCGAGGCGACCATCGCGATCCTGCGCGGCTTGCAGGAGAAGTACGAAGTGCACCATGGCGTCGAGATCACCGACCCGGCGATCGTCGCCGCGGCCGAGCTCTCGCACCGCTACATCACCGACCGCTTCCTGCCGGACAAGGCGATCGACCTGATCGACGAGGCGGCCTCGAAGGTGAAGATCGAGATCGACTCCAAGCCCGAGGCGATCGACAAGCTCGACCGCCGGCTGATCCAGCTGCAGATCGAGCGCGCCTCGGTGCTCAAGGAGAAGGACGAGGCCTCGAAGCGCCGCCGCGAGCTGATCGAGGAAGAGATCGCCCGCCTGCAGCGCGAGATCGCCGACCTGAACGAGATCTGGAAGGCCGAGAAGGCGGCGGCGCAGGGCTCGGCGCACCTGCTCGAGGACATCGATCGGACCCGCTCGCAGATCGAGGAGCTCAAGCGCAAGGGCGACTACGACAAGGTCGCGGAGCTGCAGTACGGCAAGCTTCCCGAGCTCGAGAGAAAGCTCAAGGAAGCGCAGGCCGGCGAGCAGAAGAAGGGCGCGGAAAAGCGCCCCCAGCTGCTGCGCACCATGGTCGGCGCCGAGGAGATCGCCGAGGTGGTGGCGCGCGCCACCGGCATCCCCGTCTCCAAGCTGATGCAGGGCGAGCGCGACAAGTTGCTGCAGATGGAAGCCCGGCTGCACGAACGCGTGGTCGGCCAGGACGAGGCCATCGCAGCGGTCGCCAACGCGATCCGGCGCTCACGCTCGGGCCTCTCGGACCCGAACCGGCCGACCGGCTCGTTCCTGTTCCTCGGGCCCACCGGCGTCGGCAAGACCGAGCTGTGCAAGGCCCTGGCCGGCTTCCTGTTCGACAGCGAGGACCACCTGATCCGCCTCGACATGAGCGAGTTCATGGAGAAGCATTCGGTCGCGCGCATTATCGGCGCGCCGCCCGGCTATGTCGGCTACGACGAGGGCGGCTACCTCACCGAGGCGGTGCGCCGCAAGCCCTACTGCGTGCTCCTGCTCGACGAGGTCGAGAAGGCGCATCCGGACGTCTTCAACGTGCTGCTCCAGGTGCTGGACGACGGTCGCCTGACCGACGGGCAAGGCCGTACCGTGGACTTCAAGAACACGGTCATCGTCATGACCTCGAACCTCGGCTCGCAGCAGATCATGCAGCTCGCCGGGCAGCCCTCGGAAGTGATCAACGACGCGGTCTGGGCCGAAGTCAAGAAGCACTTCCGGCCGGAGTTCCTGAACCGGATCGACGAGGCCGTGGTCTTCCACGCGCTCGACGCCAAGAATATCGAGGCGATCGCGAAGATCCAGTTGCGCATCCTCGAGACGCGCATGGCGAAGATGGACATGAAGCTCGACGTTTCGCCGCGGGCGCTGGCGGAGCTGGCGAAGGCCGGGTTCGATCCGGTGTTCGGCGCCCGGCCGCTGAAGCGGGCCATCCAGCGGCAGATCGAGAACCCGGTGTCGAAGCTCATCCTCGAAGGCCGGTTCGGCCCGAAGGACGTGATCCCCGTCGACTTCGCCGGCGGCAGCTTCGTCTTCGAGCGCGTCGTCCACTAGGGCCGAGGCCCCTCGGCCGCTCAGGCGGCCTGGGTCGGCTCGTCGAAGAGCGCGTCGAGCCGCATGATCTGCAGCCGGGCGAGCGTCAGGTTGGCGCTCGTCTTGTCGAGCACGGCATGCATCGCCAGGCCCGGGTTCTTCGGCACCCCGCGCAGCAGCAGGTGATGTGAGCCGAGCGTGACCGCGGCCTCGGGCAGGGAGTGGCCGAAGCCGAGCGAACGACTCACGCCCATCATCGCGGTGAGCAGCTCGCTGCCGTGGGTGGCGAGCGCGGCCGATCCGGGGCTCGCGCCGGCGTGGGCGATCGGATGTCCGCTCTGGGTCTCGAAGATGCAGCAGCTGACGACGCCGTTGAGCTCGCTGACCTGGCGCACGTAGCGCTCGATCAGGGTCGAGGGCGGCGTCGCGGTGTAGCCCGTGGGAGCGATCGCCGGCATCGGCCGCATCGTCAGGGTGATCGCGGGCTGCTCCTCCATCGGCAAGGTATCGCCCGAGGGAATGCCGCCCATGACCGGCGCCAGCGGGGCCTTGCGCGGCTGGTACGCGGCCGGCTTGAAGGCGCCGAGCTCGGGCACGGAGCGGCCGTCGGCCGGCGCCTGCTCGCGCAGCCGGCTCCAGGTGCCGGTGATGAAGGCCCAAGCATCCGCCGGGCGGGCGACCTGCGGCGTGGTGCGCACCGCGACGCCAGTGCCGCGGCCGAGGTCGAGGCCGTGCGTGACCAGCGTGCTCGCCGAGGCTAGCGGCAAGAGCAGCAGATTTCGGTTCGGCCACGGGCCGGCCAGGATGTCGTCGTGCACCGGCTTCAGCGCCGCGGCGATGGCGTGGCCGGGCAACTCGCCGACCATGATCACGCCGAGCCGGCTGTTGGCGAGCAGGATCTTGGCGAGGGCGTGACGCGAGGTGCTGTCGGCGTCCGCCTCGGTGGTGTAGAGGCGCAGCGACTGGTTGTCGGTGGTCGGCAGGTCGACGAACTCGAGCGTCGCCAGCGCCGTGCCGTAACCCTGGCGGCGGATCACGAGCTTTTGCACCGCCCGGCCGCTGGCCGCGGCGATGCCGGCGAGAAGCTTCCGCGACGATGCCGTGGCGATGTCGTGGACGGCGATGAATTCCGGATGCAGGTGGTCGAACTGTTGCTGCAGGGCCTCGGCCGGCGCGCAGGAAACGAACAGCTCGCGCTCGTTGCCGCCGATCTGCCGGCCGATCTCGTCCTTCTCGCCGGCGAGGTAGTCGTTTTCGTCGGGCTGGAGCTGCGTCGCGAGCGCGGTGTGGGCTCGGGTCGAGGCCCAGGCGTCGGGGGATTCCGCCGGGCCCGGAACGCGCGCGGCGCGGGTGGGCTGCCACTCCTCGCTGGGGCGGGCCGGGGCGCTGGTCTGGGCGCGCGTGGGCTGCCATTCGTCGGCGCCGTTGCGTCCGGGCAGGACGCGGGTGGCCTGCCACTCGTCGAGGGTTTCCTTGGAGGCCGGTTCGGCGCGGGTGGCGGGCCACTCGTCGCGCTGCACGGCGCTGGCCGCCTCGTCCTTCGAGGTCTCCCAGGCAAACTTGCCGCTGCCGCCGGAATTGCTCATCGATTGGGTCCCGTTCCAGGTCCGCGGCCTCGCTCGAGCCGTCGGCGCCACCATGGCGGCAGCCCGCGAAGATACAGGGGCCATCACCGGACCGAAGTGTAATCCCCGCAACCATCGGGACAACCCCCGCCGGGACGTACCGCGGCGCCTCCGCCGAGGATTCCCGAAACCCCGCGGCGGGCGCTGTTCGTCCGGGTCCGACTTCGCGGGCACGCGCCATCCGCCCACCTAGATGCAAGCCGTGGGGCGAGCAAACGGCTATACTCATGGGCTTTCCCTTGCCGCTTCTTGCTGTCGATCACGGAGCGGCTTCCTCGTCAGGCGGAATCCACAAGGAACGCCGGGCGGAACCCACAAGGAGATTCGATGCGTCACTACGAGATCGTGCTCTTGATCCATCCGGATCAGAGCGAGCAGGTTCCGGCCATGCTGGAACGCTACAAGGGACTGGTCACCGCCGGCGGCGGCAAGGTCCACCGGGTCGAGGATTGGGGTCGGCGCCAGCTGGCCTACATGATCCAGAAGCTCGCCAAGGCGCACTACCTGTGCATCAACATCGAGTGCGACAACAAGGTGCTGACCGAGCTCGAGACGGGCTTCCGCTTCAATGACGCCGTGCTGCGCCATCTGACGGTCGTCAAGAGCCACGCCGAGACCACGCCTTCGGTGATGATGAAGACGGTCGACCGCGAGGAATCGCGGCGCGCGCCCCAGGAGGCTTCGGCCTGACGAACCGGCTGGCGTTGACGGCGGCGATCGTCGAGCGAGGCGCTCTGCGATTCACCCCCGCCGGACTGCCTGCGCTGGACCTCAGCCTGAAACACGAGTCCGAAGTGAGCCAGCTCGGCGCTCCCCGCAAGGTCTCCCTCGAGATCCGCGCGCGCGCCGTCGGCCCGGTCACTGACCAGCTGCTCGCCGCCGAGCTCGGCGTCGAGCATGGATTCCAGGGCTTCGTCGGCGCGCAGCGCAACGGTCGTGGCGTCGTCTTCCACATCGAAACCATCGAATTGAAATAGAGAGGTCATCACATGCCCCCGCCCCGCGGTAAAGGTCGGTTCTCCAAGGACCGCAAGCCCAAGCGCAACACCCAGTCGCTGCTGTTCCGTCGCAAGCGTTTCTGCCGCTTCACGGTCACCGGCGTCAAGGAAATCGACTACAAGGACATCGACACCTTGCGCGATTTCATCAACGAGAACGGCAAGATCACGCCCGCCCGCCTGACCGGCACGCGCGCCTTCTTCCAGCGCCAGCTGACGACGTGCATCAAGCGCGCCCGTTTCCTGGCGATGCTGCCGTACACCGACCAGCACAGGAGCTGACGCCATGCAAGTCATCCTCCTGGAAAAGGTCCCGAACCTCGGCAACCTCGGCGAGGTCGTCCGCGTCAAGGACGGATTCGCCCGCAACTTCCTGATCCCCACCCGGGCGGCGCGGCGCGCCACGCCGGCGGCGATCAAGGAGTTCGAGGACCGGCGCGTCGAGCTCGAGAAGGCCGCGGCGGAAAAGCTCGCCGTCGCGCAGGCGCTCGGCGAGAAGATGAGCGGCCGCACGGTGCACATCACGCAGAAGGCCGGCGTCGACGGTCGCCTGTTCGGCTCGGTCACCAACGCCGACGTCGCCGATGCGCTCAACCGCATCGACTTCAAGGTCGTGAAGTCGCAGGTGCGCATGCCGAACGGTCCGCTGAAGACCGTGGGCGAGCACACCGTGACCGTGGCCCCGCATGGCGACGTCGTCGTCGAGGTCAAGGTCGTGGTCCTGGGCGAGACGACCTGAGTCGTCCTCGCGCCTGACCGCCACGGGGCCGCGATCGCGGCCCCGTCTCGTTTCTGCACCGCATTTCCCCGCGCCGTCCCCAGGCTTGTCCACTGCCGGGCGAGATCCGCGGTCTATGATTTCCCGATGTCCGCCCTGTACTCCGACGCCGAGGCCTCCGCCTCCTCCCGACCCGACGACGAAGTCGCCCGGCTGCGCGTTCCGCCACACTCGGTCGAGGCGGAGCAGAGCGTGCTCGGCGGGCTGCTGCTCGACAACGGCGCGTGGGACCGGGTCGGCGACTTGCTGACCGAATCGGACTTCTACCGCTTCGAGCACCGGATGATCTTCACGGCGATGGCGCAGCTGGTCAACGCGACCAAGCCCGCCGACGTGATCACCGTGTTCGAGCAGCTGCAAAGCCTCGGCAAGGCCGAGGAGTGCGGCGGCCTCGCCTACCTCAACGCGCTGGCGCAGAGCGTGCCGAGCGCGGCCAACATCCGCCGCTATGCCGAGATCGTGCGCGAGCGCTCGGTGCTGAGAAAGTTGGTCGCCGCGAGCGACGAGATCGCCACCTCGGCCTTCAACCCGCAGGGCCGTCCGGTCTCGCAGATCCTCGACGAGGCCGAGGGCAAGATCTTTCGCATCGGCGAGGAAGGGTCGAAGTCGCGCCAGGGCTTCCAGAGCATGGACCAGCTCGTGGTGCAGCTGATCGACCGGGTCAACGAGCTGCACGAGAACGGCGCCGAGGAAGTGACCGGCGTTCGCACCGGCTTCTTCGACCTCGACCGCCTGACCTCGGGCCTGCAGGCCGGCGACCTGATCGTGCTGGCGGCGCGACCCTCGATGGGCAAGACCGCGCTGGCGCTCAACATCGCCGAGCACGTTGCCGTCAGGGAAGGCCTGCCGGTGGTGGTGTTCTCGATGGAAATGGGCGCCTCGCAGCTGGCGCTGCGCATGGTCGGCTCGCTCGGCCGCATCGACCAGAGCCACCTGCGCACCGGCGCGCTGCGCGACGACGAATGGGGGCGCCTTTCGGAGGCGGTGGAAAAGCTCGGCAAGGTGAGCCTCTACATCGACGAGAGCGGCTCGCTGGGCCCCAGCGAGCTGCGCGCCCGCGCCCGCCGCCAGGCGCGGCAATGCGGCCAGCTCGGCCTGATCGTCGTCGACTACCTGCAGCTCATGACCGGCAGCGACGGCACCAGCGACGAGAACCGCGCCACGGTCATCGGCGAGATCTCCCGCGCCCTGAAGTCGCTGGCCAAGGAGCTGAAGTGCCCGGTGGTCGCGCTCTCGCAGCTCAACCGCAGCGTCGAGTCGCGGGTCGACAAGCGGCCGATGATGAGCGACCTGCGCGAATCGGGCGCGATCGAGCAGGACGCCGACGTCATCATGTTCATCTATCGCGACGACTACTACAACAAGGACGCGTCGAAGGAGCCGGGCGTCGCCGAGATCATCATCGCCAAGCAGCGGAACGGCCCGACCGACACCTTCCGCCTCACGTTCCTGAAGCCGCTCACCAAGTTCGACAACCTGGCGCCGGGCAGCGGCGGCAGCGACTATTGAGCTGACCCCGGCTTCGTGAGCCACTCGCGCGCCGTCGCCGCGATGCTCCTGGCCACGCTCCTCTGGAGCATGGCCGGGGTCGTCACGCGCCACCTCCAGTCCACCGGCAGCTTCGAGGCCACGTTCTGGCGCAGCTTCTTCAACGCCGTCGCGCTGGTCGTCCTGCTCGGCTGGCTTCGCGGCTGGCGAACGCTCGCGGCCACCCTGCGCTCGGGCGGGCCGACGCTGTGGCTGTCGGGGCTGTGCTGGTCGGTGATGTTCACCGCCTTCATGGTCGCGATCACCATGACCACGGTCGCCAACGTGCTGGTGACGATGGCGATCGCGCCGCTCGTCACCGCCTTGATGGCCCGGTTCGCGCTCGGCCACCGCCTGCCGTCGCGCACCTGGGCGGCGGTGTTCGTTGCCGGCCTCGGCATCGCCTGGATGTACGCCAACGAGGTCGCCGCCGCCGATTCGCGGCACCTCGCCGGGATCGTGGTGGCGCTCGGCGTCCCGATCGCCGCGGCAGTCAACTGGACCGTGATCCAGCGAAGTGGCGCGGCGGGCGGCGACCTGCTGCCGGCGGTGCTGATCGGCGCCATGCTCTCCTCGCTGGTCACGCTGTGGCCGGCTTCGCCGTTTTCCGCCTCCGGCCACGACCTGGCGCTGCTCGCGCTCCTCGGCGTCGCCCAGCTCGCGATTCCCTGCCTCGTCGCCGTCGCCGCCGCGCGCTACCTCAGCGCGCCGGAGGCGGCGCTGCTCTCGCTGCTCGAGATCGTCTTCGGCGTCACCTGGACCTGGCTGGGGGCGAGCGAGGTGCCCGGCCGGCACGTGCTGATCGGCGGGGCGCTCGTCATCGGTGCCCTGGTGGCCAACGAAGCCTTCGCCTTGCGCCGCGCGCGCTGAGGCCGTGCAATCGTGCCGCGGTGTCGCCATCGCGACAGGCCGGCCTAGGGGCAGTGCCTCAGGCGCGGGCGAAACGAGCGGCTACCATGCCGCAGGCCATTCTTCACCGATCCGCATGCCGAGACCCCGACCGCCCAACGCACCGACTGACGAGGACGCGCTCCGGCCGCCCGGGCCCTTGCTGATGCTGCTCGAGGGGCGCGCGCCGATGGAGTACGTCTCGATGCTCGCCAGCTACCCGTGGCTGCGCCGGTTGCCGCGCGGCGACGGGCATCCGGTGATGGTCTTCCCGGGCCTGGGCGCGAACGACGCCACCACCTGGCCGCTGCGCGGCTTCCTGCGCAGCCTCGGCTACGTGACGCAGGCCTGGGGCCAGGGCTTCAACGCCGGGCCGCGCCTGGGTGTGCTCGAGCGCTGCGCCGCCGACCTCCGTGATCTCGCCGACCGCACCGGCGAGCGGGTCAGCCTCGTCGGCTGGAGCCTGGGCGGCATCTATGCCCGCGAAATGGCCAAGGAGCATCCGGAGCTCGCCCGCTGCGTGATCACGCTGGGCACGCCGTTCACCGGCCATCCGCGCGCCACCAACGCCTGGCGGGTCTACGAATGGCTCACGGGCACGCGGGTCGGCGACGCCGACGTGATGGCGCAGATCCGGATCGCGCCGCCGGTGCCGACGACCTCGATCTTCTCGCGCAGCGACGGCATCGTCGCCTGGCGCTGCAGCCTGAACGAACCCGGCCCGCTGGCCGAGAACATCGAGGTTCCGGCGAGCCACGTCGGCATGGGCATGAACCCGATGGCGCTCTACGCGATCGCCGACCGCCTGGCGCAGGCGCCCGACCCGTGGAAGGCGTTCGACGTGTCGGGGTCGAGACGCTGGTTCTTCCGCACCGGCGCCGGAGGAGACGCGCCGGTGGCGACCGGCTGATGCAGATCTCCGCCAACGGCATTGCGCTCGAGGTCGAGGATCACGGGTCGCCGCAGGGCGAGCCCCTGCTCCTGATCATGGGCCTGGGCATGCAGCTGCTCGGCTGGCACGAGGACTTCGTTGCCGCGCTGGTGGCGCGCGGCTTTCGCGTGATCCGCTTCGACAACCGCGACATCGGCCTCAGCCAGAGCTTCAACGGCGCCGGCGTTCCCAACCTCGCCCTGGCCTCGGTCCGCTATGCGCTGGGCCTGCGCGTCACGAGTCCCTACGCGCTCTCGGACATGGCCGCCGACAGTGCCGCCGTGCTCGACGTGCTTGGCATCGATCGCGCCCACGTCTGCGGCGCATCGATGGGCGGCATGATCGCGCAGCGCCTGGCGGCGCTTCATCCCCAACGGGTGAAGAGCCTCACCCTGATGATGACCTCCAGCGGCTCGCGGCGCCTGCCCGGCCCGTCGCTGAAGGTGCGCGGGGCGATGATCTCGCGGCCCAAGGACCAGGAGCTGGCCAGCATCGTCGAGCACTACGTGAACCTCTACGGCCTGATCGGCAGCCCCGCCTATCCGCCGGGCAAGGACTACCTGCGCGAGCGCTTCACTCGCTCGATCACCCGCTCGTATCGGCCGGCGGGCACGGCGCGGCAGATGGTGGCGATCGCCGCCGACGGCGACCGCACGCCGCTGCTCGCGAGCCTGAGGCCGCCGACGCACGTCATCCACGGCGCGGCCGATCCGCTGGTGCCGGTGCCCGCCGGGCGCGATCTCGCCGCGCGGATTCCGGGCGCGACGCTCGACGTCATCGACGGCATGGGGCACGACCTGCCGAAGGAGCTCTGGCCGAGGTTCGTGGCCGGCATCGCCGGCGCTGCCGGGCGCGCCTGAGCCCGCCGGCCGCGACCGCGGCGGCACAATCCCGCGGATGACCGATTCGCCATTCCGGCAGCGTCTGGCGGCGATCCTGGCCGCCGACGCCGCCGGCTACTCGCGCCTGATGGCCGTCGACGAGGCAGCGACCGTCGCCGCGCTCGACGCGGCGCGCGCGGTCTTCCGCGCGCAGATCGAGGCGCACCGCGGCCGCGTCATCGACATGGCCGGCGACTCGGTGCTCGCCGTCTTCGACACCGCCATCGGCGCCGTCTCGGCGGCGCTCGCCGTGCAGGGCGAACTGGCGGCCGCCGCCAGCGCGCAACCCGAGGAGACGCGGATGCGCTTTCGCATCGGCGTGCATCTCGGCGACGTCATCGAGAAGGGCGACGGGACGGTCTACGGCGACGGCGTGAACATCGCCGCGCGCCTGCAGGGGCTGGCCGAGGCCGGAGGCGTCACGGTGTCCGCCGCGGTGCAGGGGGCGGTGCGGGGCAAGCTCGCCGCGAGCTTCGCCGACCAGGGCGAGCAGGCGGTGAAGAACATCCCCCACCCGGTGCGCGCGTTCGCCGTCCACCCGGGCGAGGGCGGCGACGCCGGCCCCGCGCCCGCCACCCCGGCGCCCGCCCTCGCGCCGCCGACGATGCTCTCGATTGCGGTGCTGCCCTTCGACAACATGAGCGGCGACCCCGAACAGGACTACTTCGCCGACGGCATGGTCGAGGACATCATCACCGCGCTGGCGCGGATGCGCACCTTCTTCGTCATCGCCCGCAACTCGAGCTTCGTCTACAAGGGCAGGGCGGTCGACATCAAGCAGGTCGGGCGCGAGCTCGGCGTCCGCTACGTGCTCGAGGGCAGCGTGCGCCGCTCCGGCAACCGGGTGCGCATCACCGGCCAGCTGATCGAGGCCGAGAACGGCCATCACGTGTGGGCCGACCGCTTCGACGGCACGCTCGAGGACGTGTTCGACCTGCAGGACCGGATCACCGACAGCATCGTCTCCGCCGTGCAGCCGAACCTGCTGCGCGCCGAGATCGCACGGGCCCGCGTCAAGCCGACCGCCAACCTGCAGGCTTACGACCTGCTCCTGCGCGCCATGCCCGGGCTGTTGCCCGGCTCGACGCGGGCGGAGCAGGACGAGGCGGCATCGTTCCTGCGCCAGGCGCTGGAGAAGGACCCGCGCTACACCACCGCCAAGGCGATGAGCGCGTTCGCCTGCCTGCGGCGCCTCGGCGACGGCTACGGCGGCGCCGAGGACGTGAAGGAAGGCCTGCGCCATGCCGACGAGGCCCTGGCCGAGGCGCGCGACGATCCGACGGTGCTGAGCTACGCCGGCCTGACGCTCGCCTCGATCGGTTATCGCGCGCTGGGATTTCGTGTGCTCGGGTTCCGCTACGACGAGGCGCTGCGCGCGATCGAGCGGGCCTTGAGCCTCAGCCCGAACCTGCTCTCGGTGCAGTTCTGCGCCGGCTTCGTCAAGTGCGTTGTCGGCGATGCCGAGGCGTCGCTCCTCCATTTCGAGCGCGCGGTGCGGATGAGCCCGCTCGACCCCGGCATGAGCGCCTATGTCGCCCTGTCCGGCGGCGCCCATCTGATGCTGGGACGGTACGAGGAGGCGCTGGCGTCGGCCGAGCGGGCGATCCACGACAGCCCGGAGTTCGTTCTCGGCCACCGGCTCAAGGTCACGGCGCTCGGCCACCTGGGGCGGATCGACGAATCAAGATTGGCGGCGCAGCGCCTGCTCGAGCTGACGCCGCAGTTCACCGTGTCGCAGTACCGCAGCGTCTCGCCGTTCAAGGATGCCGGGCTCCGGGCGCGCATCTGCGACGCCTTTCTCGCCGCCGGCGTGCCGAAGTGAGGGTGCTGTCGTGAGCGCCGGGACTCCGTTCAATCCCTGGCGCGTTTCGGTCGCGCCGATGATGGACTGGACCGACCGGCACTGCCGCTTCTTCCATCGCCTGCTGACCCGGCACGCCCGGCTCTACACCGAGATGGTGACCACCGGCGCCCTCCTGCACGGCGACGTGCCGCGGCATCTCGACTTCGACCCGGCCGAGCAGCCCGTGGCCCTGCAGCTCGGCGGCAGCGAGCCGGCCGACCTCGCGGCGGCGGCGCGGCTCGGCGAGCGCTGGGGCTACGCCGAGATCAACCTCAACTGCGGCTGCCCGAGCGAGCGGGTGCAGCGCGGCTCCTTCGGTGCCTGCCTCATGGCCGAGCCGCAGCTCGTGGCCGATGGCGTGAAGGCGATGCGCGACGCGGTGGCGCTGCCGGTGACGGTGAAGCACCGGATCGGCATCGACCGGCTCGAGAGTTACGCCTTCGTGCGCGATTTCGTCGGCACCGTCGCGGCTTCGGGTGGCTGCGAAGTCTTCATCGTCCACGCCCGCAACGCCTGGCTGCAGGGCATCAGCCCGAAGGAGAACCGCGAGCTGCCGCCGCTGCGCTACGACACCGTCGTGCGCCTGAAGGAGGACTTCCCGGCGCTGACCTTCGTCGTCAACGGCGGCGTCAAGACCGAGGCGCAGATCGCCGGTCATCTCGAAGTTGTCGACGGCGTGATGCTCGGGCGCGAGCCCTACCACCACCCGTGGACGATGGCCTCCTGGGACGAGCGCTTCTTCGCCGCGCCGACCTCGGTCCTGACCCGCGACGGGGTCGAGGCGGCGATGGTCGACTACATGGAGCAGCGCCTGCGCGACCATGGCGACCCCTGGTCGCGGATCGCCCGGCACATGATCGGACTGCGCAACGGCGAGCCCGGGGCGCGACGCTGGCGCCAGGTGTGGTCGGATCACGGCCTGAAGAACGAGCCGGCGCGCACGGTCTCGAGGCTGGCGCGCGCGGCCATGGCACGATCGCCCGAACCGCAAGATGCCGAGCTGCCGGCCTGAGCCGGCCCGAACACGCCTCACCAGGAGAACCCGATGGCCCACCGAAACACCGCGCTCGACGACGAGCTTCGCGCCTACCTCGTCGCCCACTCGGCGCGCGAGATCGCGCCGCAGGCGGGCCTGCGCGACGCGACCCGCTCGCATCCGGCCGCCGGCATGCAGATCGGCGCCGACCAGGGGCAGTTCCTTGGCCTGCTGATCAAGCTGCTCGGCGCGCGCCGCGCCATCGAGGTCGGCGTCTTCACCGGCTACAGCGCGCTGGCAGTGGCGCTGGCGCTGCCGGAGGACGGGCGGCTGCTTGCCTGCGACATCAGCGACGAGTACACCCGGGTCGGCCGGCCCTTCTGGGAAGCCGCCGGCGTCGCCGCCAAGATCGAGCTGAAGCTCGGGCCTGCGCTCGCCACGCTCGACGCCCGCATCGCCGCCGGCGAAGCGGGGCAGTACGACTTCGCCTTCATCGACGCAGACAAGTCGAGCTACGACGCCTACTACGAGCGCTGCCTCGTGCTGCTGCGCCAGGGCGGCCTGATCGCGATCGACAACGTGCTCTGGGGCGGCAGCGTGGCGCGCCCGGCCAAGGACGCAGATACCGCGGCGCTGCAGGCGCTCAACGACAAGATCCACGCCGATCAGCGGGTCGACATGGCGATGCTCTCGATCGGCGATGGCGTGACGCTCGCGCGCAAGCGCTAGGTCGGCCGGGGGCGACTCACGGGACGGTGCTGGCGCCGGCGCGCCAGGTTGCGAGCACCACGCCGACCAGCGCCAGCGCGAACGCAGCCACCTGCGCCGCGGTGAATTCCTCGCCGAGGAACTGCACGCCGAACGCCGCGGCGCTGATCGGCAGGAACACGGTGAAGACGCCCGCCGAAGACGCCGGAACGTGCTTCATTCCGGTCATCCAGAGCCAGACCGTGAGCACGCTGGCACAGAGCGCGTAGACCGCGAGCAGCACGTACGACTGGGCCGGAACGAAGCTCCAGGCGAAGCCCGGCATCTGCCAGAGCGCGAACGGCGTGACGAGCGCCAGGCCCCAGAGATTGATCAGGGCGCTGATCCGCTTCGGGCCGACGTGGGCCGAGAGCTTCTTGCCGATCACGACGTACAGCGCCTCGCAGGTCACCGCGCCGAGCAGCAGCAGGCTGCCGAGCAGCGAGCCGCTGGCGAGCTCGCCGTCGGCGTCGCGGGCGAGGGCGACGAGGGCGATGCCGGCGATCGCGCAGGCGATGCCGAGCGTGACCCGCCAGCCCGGGCGCTCGCCGAGCAGTAGCCACGACTGCAGCGCCACCATCGCGGGAATGGCCGCCATGATCACGCCGGCGGCGAGCGCCGAGCTGCGGGCGATGCCGAACAGCATGCAGACCGAGAACAGGAAGTTGCCGAAGAACGACTCGAGGAACAGCAGGCGATGCGTGCGCCGGTCGAGCGGCGCCTCGTCGGCGGGGCGGCGCAGCCATGGCGCCATCGCCACCGCGGCGATCGCGAAGCGCAGCCAGGCGAGCAGGAACACGGGGAAGACCGCGAGCAGGAACTTCGAGAAGCCGACGTAGGCGCCGACGATCGTCATCGCCAGCGCCAGCGAGAAGTAGGCGAGCCAGACGTTCACGCGGTGGCCTTGCGGTTGGCCGCGGCCATGTCCTGGGCGCGGCGGCGCTCGTTGCGGGCGAGCACGAAGCTCGCCACGACGACGCCGATCGCCACCAGGGCGATGATGATCGTCGCCACCGCGTTGACGCTCGGGTTCAGGCCGAGCCGGGCGCGCGAGAAGATCACGAGCGGCATCGTCGTCGCCCCCGGACCCGAGAGGAAGGCCGAAAGCACCACGTCGTCGAGCGAGAGCGTGAAGGTGAGCAGGAACGCCGAGACCAGGGCCTGGCCGATCATCGGCAGCGTCACCAGCCAGAACACCTGCCAGGGGCGGGCGCCGAGATCCATCGCCGCTTCCTCGAGCTGGGGATTGAGCGTCTGCAGGCGGGCGCGCACGACCACGGTGGCGTAGGCCATGCCGAGCAGCAGGTGACCGAGCCAGATGGTCAGCATGCCGCGCTCGGGGAAGCCGACGCCGAACCACGCCTCGGTGGCGCGCTGCAGCGAGACCAGCATCAGCAGCAGCGACAGGCCGATGATGACCTCGGGCATCACCAGCGGCGCCGCGACCATGCCGGCGAAGAGCGTGCGGCCGAAGAAGCGCCGATAGCGGGTCAGGGCGAAGGCGGCGAGGGTGCCGAGCACGACCGAGGCGCAGGCGGTCCCGAACGCGACCTTGAGCGAGAGCGCGAGTCCGGCGAGCAGCTCGCGGTCGCTGGCCAGCGCCGCGTACCACTTGAGCGTGAAGCCGCGCCAGACGTTGGCCACCGGCGAGTCGTTGAACGAGTAGGCGATCAGGGCGACGATCGGCACGTAGAGGAAGGCGAAGCCGAGCAGCAGCCAGCCGCGGGCGAACGCGCGGTTGAAGGCGGCCGCGCCGAAACGTCGCGCGGGCGCGCTCACGTCCGCCGCTCCTGCACCTCGGCCTGGTAGCGGCTGAACACCGCCACCGGCACGATCACCAGCAGCACCATGGTCACGGCGACGGCGCAGGCCATCGGCCAGTCGTTGTTGCTGAAGAACTCGTCCCAGAGGGTGCGGCCGATCATCTGCGTCTGCGGTCCGCCGAGCAGCTCGGGGATCACGTATTCGCCGACGCAGGGAATGAAGACCAGCATCGCCCCGGCGACGATGCCGGCGCGCGAGAGCGGCACCGTGATCTTCCAGAACGCGGTCCAGGCCGTCGCCCCCAGGTCGGAGGCCGCTTCGAGCAGGCGCAGGTCCATCTTCGCCAGGTTCGAGTAGAGCGGCAGGATCATGAACGGCAGGTAGGTGTAGGTCATGCCGAGCACCAGCGAGAACGGCGTGTTCATGAGCTGCCCCGGGCCGGGAATCAGGCCGAGCGCGGCGAGCGCGTGGTCGAGCCCGAGGCCCTCGATCGCGTTCGCCGCCAGGCCCTGTTCGGTGAGCAGCGCCTTCCAGGCGTAGACCCGGAGCAGGAACGAGGTCCAGAAGGGCAGCATCACGAGCATCAGCAGGGCCGGCTGGAGCGAGCGGCGCGAGCGCGCCATGAAGTAGGCGAACGGGTAGCCGACGCCCAAGCAGAGCAAGGTGGTGACCGCGGCGTACTTCAGGCTGGCGAGGTAGGTGCTGAAATAGAGGCTGTCTTCGGCGAGCAGCACGTAGTTGCCGAACTTCAGGCTGAAGGCGATCGCCCCGTCCTTCCAGGCGACGATGTCTCGGAAGGTCGTCGTCTCCATCTCCGAGACGCTGATCTTCGCCACCACCAGGAACGGCAGCAGGAAGAAGACGATCAGCCACGCGTACGGGATGCCGATCACGGCCGCCCGGCCCGCCAGCCAGCGGCGCAGCTTCCTCATTGCGTCAGCACCACCTGCGAGAGCGGCGACCAGCTCGCCCAGGCGCTGTCGCCCCAGGTCAGGCCCGCGCCTTGGCGCTCGGTGTTGCTCTGGCTGATCTTGAGGATGCGTCCCGAGGCGAGCTGCAGGTGGTAGACGGTGAAGCTGCCGAAATAAGCCATGTCCTTGACCGTGCCCTGGGCGCGGTTGAAGGTCGCGTCGGGCACGCCGGCTTCGGGCTCGGGCGGCTCGGCGCTGACCCGGATCTTCTCCGGGCGCAGCGCCACCGTCACCGCCATGCCGAGCGTGCCGGTGATGCCGTGGCCGACCCAGTGGCGCAGGTCGCCGCAATCGACGACGACGTGGTCGGCTTCGTCCTCGACCAGCTTGCCGTCCATGAGGTTGACGTTGCCGATGAAGTCGGCGACGAAGCGGCTGGTCGGCGTCTCGTAGATCTCGGCCGGCGCGCCCACCTGCAGGAACCGGCCCTGGCTCATGACTGCGATGCGCGAGGCCATGGTCATCGCCTCTTCCTGGTCGTGAGTCACCATCACGCAGGTGACGCCCACGTCCTCGATGATGTTGGCGAGCTCGATCTGCGTTTCTTCGCGCAGCTTCTTGTCGAGCGCGCCGAGCGGCTCGTCGAGCAGCAGCAGGTGCGGCTTCTTGGCGAGGCTTCGGGCCAGCGCGACGCGCTGCTGCTGGCCGCCGGAAAGCTGGTGCGGCTTCCTCTTGGCGTAGGCGCCGAGCTGCACCAGCTTCAGCATCGCCTCCACACGCGCGGCGATCTCCGCAGCGGGCAGGCCGTCGCGCTTCAGGCCGAAGGCGATGTTGTCGGCGACCGTGAGGTGCGGAAAGAGCGCGTAGCTCTGGAACATCATGTTCATCGGCCGCGCGTACGGCGGCAGGCCGGCGAGGTCCTGCCCTTCGAGCAAGATCGTGCCCGAGGTCGGCGTCTCGAAGCCGGCGAGCATGCGAAGAAGGGTCGTCTTGCCGCAGCCCGAGGAGCCGAGCAGGGCGAACACCTCGCCCTTGGCGATGTCGATCGAGACGTTGTCGACGGCGCGGTGGCCGTCGAAGTCCTTGACCACGTTCCTGATCTGCAGAAAGGCTTCGGCGCTCATCGGACAGGCGTGACATGCCGCTCGCGCGGCGGGCAAAACCCGCGATTGTCCACACCTTCGGCCCGGGCACGGCCGCCGCCGTGGCCGGCGCGCGACGCGACCGGCCGTGGCGGCGCGGGGCTCAGGCCGCGGTCTTCAGCACGTCGGCAATCGTGCTGATCGCCTGGTCGATGTGCGATTCCTCGACGATCAGCGGCGGCGAGAGGGCGATGATGTCGCCGGTGGTGCGGATCAGCACACCGCGCTCGAAGCAGGCGCGGAAGATGTCGAACGCGCGCTTGCCGGGAGCGCCGGGAATCGAATCGAGCTCGATCGCGCCGACCAGGCCGATGTTGCGCGTATCGATCACGTGCGGCAGCTCGGCGAGCGAGTGCACGGCGTGCTCGAACGGCGCGGCCATCTTCGCGCCGCGGGTCAGCAGGCCTTCGTCGGCATAGGTCTCGAGCGTGCCGAGCGAGGCGGCGCAGGCGAGCGGATGCGCCGAGTAGGTGTAGCCGTGCGGGAACTCCACCGCGTGCTCGGGTCCCTGCATGAACACGTCGTGGATCGCGCGCCTGGCGAACACCGCGCCCATCGGCACGCAGCCGTTGGTGATGCCCTTGGCCACCGTCATCAGGTCGGGGGTCACCTTGAAGTAGTCGGCGGCGAACGGCGTGCCGAGGCGGCCGAAGCCGGTGATGACCTCGTCGAAGATCAGCAGGATGCCGTGCTTGTCGCAGATCGCGCGCAGCCGCTCGAGGTAGCCCTTGGGGGGGATCAGCACGCCGGTGGAGCCGGCGACCGGCTCGACGATCACCGCGGCGATGGTCGAGGCGTCGTGCAGGGCGACGATGCGTTCCAGGTCGTCGGCGAGCTCGGCCCCGTGCTCCGGCAGGCCGCGCGAGAACGCGTTCTTCTTCAGGTCGTGGGTGTGGCGCAGGTGGTCGACGCCGCCGACCATGGTGCCGAAGCTCTTGCGGTTGCCGGCGATGCCGCCGACCGAGATGCCGCCGAAGTTGACGCCGTGGTAGCCGCGTTCGCGGCCGATGAGGCGGGTGCGCTGGCCTTCGCCGCGGGCGCGGTGGTAGGCGATCGCCATCTTCAGCGCGGTGTCGACCGCTTCGGATCCGGAGTTCGTGTAGAAGACCTTGTCCAGGCCCTCGGGCGCCAGCGCGACGAGCTTGGTCGCCAGCTCGAACGACTTCGGATGCGCCATGTTGAAGGGCGGCGCGAAGTCCATCTCCTCGGCCTGCTCGGCGATGGCGCGGACGATCTTCGGCCGCGAATGACCGGCGTTGACGCACCAGAGGCCCGCGACCGCGTCGAGCACCTGACGGCCCTCGGGCGTCCAGTAGTGCATGTCCTTGGCTTTGGCGAGCAGGCGCGGCGCGCTCTTGAACTGGCGGCTGGCCGTGAACGGCATCCAGAACGCGTCCATGTCGAACGCGCCGGCACCCTGACCGGAGGCGACGGGCGAGGGCGCAGCGGCGGGGTTGGGATCCTTGTGCATGGGGAGGTCTCCTTCGACCGGCCGCTTCCGGATGAAGCGGCGAAACAGCGAGTCTAGAAGGAAGTGCGTGGGCTGGCCGGGAGCGCGTGGTTTCCGCATCAGAAAACGAGCGTCCCGCATCATGGGAAATGGCCATGCTGCGATGCCGCAAAATTTCTCATGGCGGGAGATACAATACCGTATTGCGAAAAACAAGCGCCAAGTCATTGTTTGGATTCCATTTATTCATTTCGCGCAACACCCCGTGAAGGTGGCCGCATCCGCACTTCCAGCCTTACGCTGGGCCCAGTCCGTTCCGATTTCCACAACCCCGCCGGAGAACTTCGATGCAAAGCCAGACCCGCGAACAACAGGCCGCCGCCCTCGAGCACGATTGGTCCACCAATCCGCGCTGGAAAGGCGTCAAGCGCAGCTATTCGGCCGCTGACGTCGTGCGCCTGCGGGGCTCGGTCCAGGTCGAGCACACGCTCGCCCGCCGCGGGGCCGAGAAGCTCTGGAACCTGGTCAACACCGAGCCGTTCGTCAACACGCTCGGCGCGCTCACGGGCAACCAGGCGATGCAGCAGGTCAAGGCCGGCCTGAAGGCGATCTACCTCTCCGGCTGGCAGGTCGCGGGCGACGCCAACATCGCCGGCGAGATGTACCCCGACCAGTCGCTCTACCCGGCGAACTCGGTGCCGATGGTCGTCAAGCGCATCAACAACACCTTCACCCGGGCCGACCAGATCCAGTGGTCGGAAGGCAAGGACGACATCGACTACTTCGCGCCGATCGTCGCCGATGCCGAAGCCGGATTCGGCGGCGTGCTCAACGCCTTCGAGCTGATGAAGTCGATGATCGAGGCGGGTGCCGCCGGCGTTCACTTCGAGGACCAGCTCGCTTCGGTCAAGAAGTGCGGCCACATGGGCGGCAAGGTGCTCGTGCCGACCCGCGAAGCCGTCGCCAAGCTCACCGCCGCGCGCCTGGCCGCCGACGTGATGGGCGTGCCGACCCTGGTGATCGCGCGCACCGACGCCGAGGCCGCCGATCTGGTGACCAGCGACGTCGACGACAACGACAAGGGCTTTCTCACCGGCCAGCGCACCGTCGAGGGCTTCTATCGCACCACGCCGGGCCTCGAGCAGGCGGTCTCGCGCGGCCTCGCCTACAGCGAAGTTGCCGACATGGTCTGGTGCGAAACCGGCAAGCCCGACCTGGCGTACGCCAAGGCCTTCGCCGAGGCGATCCACAAGAAGTTCCCCGGCAAGCTGCTGGCCTACAACTGCTCGCCCAGCTTCAACTGGAAGAAGAACCTCGACGACGCGACCATCGCCAAGTTCCAGCGCGAGCTCGGCGCCATGGGCTACAAGTTCCAGTTCATCACCCTGGCCGGCTTCCACAGCCTGAACTACTCGATGTTCAACCTGGCGCACGGCTATGCGCGCAACAGCATGACGGCGTTCGTCGAGCTGCAGGAGGCGGAATTCGCAGCGGCCGAAAAGGGCTTTACCGCGGTCAAGCACCAGCGCGAGGTGGGTACGGGATACTTCGACGCGGTCACCACCACGATCGAACGCGACGCCTCGACGGCGGCCCTGAAGGGCTCCACCGAAGACGAGCAGTTCTTCGATCGCAAGCACGCCTGAAGCGCCGGTCGCCTCGGTGAAGGGGCCCGCAGGGGCGGGCCCCTCTCTTGCTAAAGCCCGACGGGTGATTCCGCCGGGCTTTTGCTTTTTTCGACTCCAGGAAATCCTTACCGGAATGCGTTCGGCTGCCTTCTCATCGCTCTGCTTTCGCGCCGCGCTCCTGGGGTTCTGCGCGCTGGCCGGATCGACGGCATTCGCGTTCGCCTTCGAGGACGTGGCCAACAAGGCCCGGGCCCTCGCCGAGCAGCCCTACAAGCCGCCGACGATCCGCATGCCCAAGGAGGTGCGGGAGCTCGACTACGACCAGTACCGCGACATCCGCTTCCGGCCCGAGAAGTCGATCTGGCGTGCCGAGAAGCTGCCGTTCGAGTTGATGCTCTTTCTCCAGGGCCGGGCGGTTTCGGAGCCGGTTGCCCTGCATCTCGTCGAGCCCTCGGGCGAGCGGCCGCTGGCGTTCGACCCGCAGTACTTCGATTTCGGCAAGAACAGGATCGAGGCCGACAAGCTGCGCGACCTCGACTACAACGGCTTTCGCGTCCACTACGCGGTCAACAAGCCGGGCTACAAGGACGAGGTCCTCGTGTTCCAGGGCGCGAGCTACTTTCGCGCCCTCGGCAAGGGACAGAGCTACGGCCTTTCGGCCCGAGGCCTCGCGGTAGACACGGCGGCCGCGGGCGGCGAGGAGTTCCCGCGTTTCGTCGAGTTCTGGATCGAGCGGCCGCGCAGCAGCGCCGGCTCGCTGGTCGTCCATGCCCTGCTCGATTCGAAGCGGGTGGCCGGCGCCTATCGCTTCGTGCTGACGCCCGGCAGCGAGACGACGATGCAGGTGACGGCGCGGCTCTTCCTGCGCGAGAAGATCGCCAAGCTCGGCCTTGCGCCGTTGACGAGCATGTTCGCTTTCGGCGAGAACCAGCCGGGACGCGACGACTATCGCCCCGAGGTGCACGACTCCGACGGCCTCTCGATCCAGGGCGCCGACGGCGCCTGGATCTGGCGGCCGCTGGTCAATCCGAAGCGCCTGCTGGTCACCTCGTTCGCGATGCCCAGCCCGCGCGGTTTCGGCCTGATGCAGCGCGACCGTTCGCCCGCGAGCTACGAGGATCCGGAAGCGCTCTACGAGCGCCGCCCCAGCGCCTGGGTCGAGCCGATCGGCAACTGGGGCGATGGCCGGGTCGAGCTCGTGCAGATTCCCACGCCCGACGAGACCAACGACAACATCGTCGCCTACTGGGTTCCGCAGACCGCGCCGGTGCCAGGCAAGGCGTTCGACTTCAGCTACCGGATCCGCTGGCAGACCACCGGCGCATTGCCTGCCGACAAGGCCTGGGTGGTGCAGACCCGGCGCGGCCGTGGCTTCGCCAAGCGGCCCGACGGCGACATCAACTTCGTCGTCGACTTCGACGGCCCGCCGCTGCGCAGCCTGGCCGCCGGCGAGGCCCTCGAGCCGGTTATCTGGGTCGATGCCAATGCCGAGGTCCGGGAGCGCAATCTCTTTCGCAATCCGGTCAGCGGCGCGTGGCGCATGACCGTTCGCATCAAGCGCGCCGACGCGGCCAAGCCGGTCGAGCTGCGCGCCTACCTCAAGCAACAACAGACGACTCTCAGCGAAACATGGAGCTACATCCTTCCCGCCGAGCCCGACAAGCCATGAGCCGAACCTCCGACTCGACTTGTCCGCAACCGCCGGTGCGACGCAGCGCCATGCCCGCACGGCCGTGGGCCGGGCCGCCCCTGCGCCGCCCTTTGCGCCGGCTGCTGGGCCGCGGCGCCCCGCCGTTCCATCGCGCGCTCGACGATCGACGGCCGCTGATGCTGCGCCGTGTCCTCCTGCTGCTGCTCGTTCTCCTGGGCGCCTGGGTCGGCGCCTCGGCGATGGCCGACGTGCTGCCTCTGCACGGCCAGGGCTTCGAGGAGATCGGCCTGCTGATCCTGTTCGGCATCCTGTTCGGCTGGATCTCGGCCGGCTTCTGGACCGGGCTGATGGGTGCCTTCGTGCTCCTTCGCGGTCCCGGCCGCGACCCGCTGACGCGCGGCGTCGCCAGCGCGCCGCTTCTGCCGCTCGATCCAACCGTGCGCACGGCCATCGTCATGCCGATCTGCAACGAGGACGTGCCCACCGTGTTCGGCGGGCTCGCGGCGACGATCGATTCCCTGCGCGCCACCGGCGAGTCATCGGCCTTCGACGTGTTCGTCCTCAGCGACAGCAACGACCCCGACATCCGCGCCGCCGAGCAGGCCGCCTGGAACGACCTCGCCGCGCGGCTCGCGGAGGAGTCCGACGCCGACCCGCAGGCGCTGCGCCTGCACTACCGCTGGCGGCAGCGCCGCACCCAGCGCAAGGCCGGCAACGTCGCCGACTTCTGCCGCCGCTGGGGCGCAGCCTATCGCTACTTCGTGGTCCTCGACGCCGACAGCGTGATGACCGGCGAGTGCCTGACGACGCTGGTGCGCATGATGCAGGCCCACCCCGACGCCGGCATCATCCAGACCGCGCCGCGCGCGGCCGGCCACGACACCTTCCACGCCCGGGTGCAGCAGTTCTGCGCCCGCGCCTACGGGCCGCTGTTCACCGCCGGCATGCGCTTCTGGCAGCTCGGCGAGTCGCATTACTGGGGCCACAACGCGATCCTGCGCATGGACCCGTTCCTGAGCCACTGCGCGCTGGCGCCGATCGAAGGCTCGGGGTCGCTCTCCGGCCACATCCTTTCCCACGACTTCGTCGAGGCGGCCCTGATGCGTCGCGCCGGCTGGAAGGTCTGGGTCGCCGACGAGCTCGACGGCAGCTACGAGCAGGTGCCGCCCAACCTGCTCGCCGAGTTGCAGCGCGACCGGCGCTGGTGCCACGGCAACCTGCAGAACTCGCGCCTGATGTTCGAGCCTGGGCTGCATCCGGTGCACCGCACCGCATTCCTCACCGGCGTGCTCGCCTACGCGTCGTCGCCTCTCTGGCTCGCTTTCCTGCTGCTTTCGACGCTGCTCTTCGCCCGCCAATCCGGCGTCGACCCGGCCTACTTCATCGAGCCGAACCAGCTCTTCCCGATCTGGCCGACGGTCAACCTCAAGCTGATGCTGACGCTGTTCGGCCTCACCGCCGTGCTCCTGTTCGCGCCGAAGATCCTCTCCCTGGTGGCGATCGTCGCCCGCGGCGAGGCCAGGCGCTTCGGCGGCACCGGCCGACTGCTGGGCAGCGCGGCCATCGAGTTCGCCCATTCGCTCTTGCTCGCGCCGGTGCGCATGCTGTTCCACACCCAGTTCGTGCTCGCCGCCCTGACCGGCTGGCGGCTCGACTGGAAGTCGCCGCCGCGCGACGATGCCGCCACCGGCTGGCGCGAAGCCGCCCTGCGTCACGGGGCGCATACCGTGCTCGCGCTGCTCTGGATCGTGGTCATCGTCGTCAGCAGCGACAGCTTCGCCTGGTGGCTGACGCCGATCCTGCTCGGCCTGCTCTCGGCCGTGCCGATGTCGGTGTGGGGCAGCCGCGTCGCCGCCGGTCGTGCCCTGCGCCGGCGCGGCCTGCTGCTGACGCCGGAGGAGTTGCGCCAGCCGCGCGTGCTGGCCGCGGCCGAACGCGAGGCCGCGGCTGTCGCCAACCGGCTCGCCAGCTTCAAGAGCGCCGTCGGCGCCGCCACCGATCACGCCCGGGTCGCTGCCGCGCTGCCGCTGCGGCCGACGCCTTCCGCCGCGAAGGCCGCGGCCGAAGCGCAACGCGTCGAACATGCCCTGCGCGAAGGGCCTGACGCGCTCTCCGTGGAAGAGCGCTTTCGCCTGCTGTCGAGCCGCAACGCGTTGGCACAGTTGCGCGCCGAGGTCGTGGCGCACCGAGCGCATCCCGACTGGTGGATCGCGGCCGTGCCGCCGCCGCCGGAAGCAGAGAGTCCTGCGCCGATTCGCGAGATCGAGGGCGTGCTCGCCGAGAGCGTCTGACCGGTCGGCCGGTTTACCATGGTCGGGCGCTTTCCGATCATGGCCGACGACATTCCGACCCTTCGCCGCATCCTGCGTTCCGCCCGGACCCTGGCGATCGTCGGTCTCTCGGCCGAGTGGCACCGGCCGAGCTTCTTCGCCGCCAAGTACATGCAGGAGCACGGCTACCGGATCATTCCCGTGAACCCGCGCTATTCCGAGATCCTCGGCGAGCGCTGTCATGCGAGCCTGGAGACGATCGACGTTCCCGTCGACATCGTCGACGTGTTCCGCCGCACCGAAGACGTCCTGCCGATCGCTCGCCAGGCGATCGCGATCGGCGCCAAGTGCCTGTGGCAGCAGATCGGCGTGAAGAACGTCGAAGCGGCGCAGCTCGCCGCCGCGGCCGGGCTCGACACGGTGATGGACCGCTGCGTCAAGATCGAGCACGCGCGCCTGTTCGGCGGGCTGCACTGGGCCGGAGTCAACACCGGCGTGGTCTCGGCGCGGCGCGGGCACTGAAGGCACGAGCATGGCCGACCATGTGTTCCAGCCCGAGACCCTGGCGATCCATGCCGGGCAGATTCCCGACGCGGTCACCGGCGCACGGGCGCTGCCGATCTACCAGACGACGAGCTTCGTCTTCGACAGCGCCGACCACGCCGCGAGCCTGTTCAACCTGCAGACCTTCGGCAACGTCTACTCGCGGCTCTCCAACCCGACCGTGGCCGCGCTCGAGGAGCGCGTCGCCGCGCTCGAAGGCGGGCGCGCCGGCCTGGCCTCGGCGAGCGGCATGGCGGCCGAGGCGATCGCCCTGCTGACGCTCCTGAGCCAGGGCGATCACGTCGTCGCCGCCGGCGCGCTCTACGGCGGCACGGTCAGCATGCTCGCGGTCAACCTCGAGAAGCTCGGCATCTCCACCACCTTCGTCGACGCGTCGTCGCCCGAGGCCTTCGCCGCGGCGATCCGGCCGAACACCCGGGCGCTGTTCGCCGAGAGCATCGGCAACCCGAGCCTCGCGGTGCTCGACATCGCTGCCGTCGCCGATGTGGCGCATGCGCACGGCGTGCCGCTGCTGATCGACAACACGGTGCCGTCGCCGTTTCTCTGCAACCCGATCCGCTTCGGCGCCGACATCGTCGTCCACTCCGCCACCAAGTACCTCGGCGGCCACGGCACCACGCTGGCCGGGGTGATGGTGGAGAGCGGCCGCTTCCCCTGGGACAACGGCAAGTTCCCGGGCATGACCGAGCCGTCGAAGGGCTACCACGGCGTCAAGTTCTACGAGACCTTCGGCGACTTCGGCTTCAGCATGCGCGCGCGGATGGAGACGCTGCGCGTCTACGGCGCCGCGCTCTCGCCGATGAGCGCCTGGCAGATCCTGCAGGGCGTCGAGACGCTGCCCCTGCGGATGGAGCGGCACTGCGCCAACGCCCTGGCGGTCGCCGCGTTCCTGCGCGGCCACAAGCGGGTGCGCTGGGTCAACTATCCGGGCCTCGCCGATCACCCGCAGCACGCGCTCGTCGCCCGGCAGATGCGCGCCATCGGCGGCCGGCCGGGCGCCTCGGGCCTGCTCGCCTTCGGCGTCGAGGGCGGCCTGGCGGCGGGGGTGCGCTTCATCGAGGCGGCGCGTTTCATGAGCCATCTCGCCAACATCGGCGACACCCGCACGCTGATCATCCATCCCGCCTCGACCACGCACCGCCAGCTCGACGACGCCCAGCAGCTCGCCGCCGGCGTGCAGCCCGACATGGTGCGGCTCTCGGTCGGGCTCGAGCACATCGACGACATCCTCTGGGACATCGACCAGGCGCTCGAGGCCAGCGCCGGCTGAGCGGCCGCGCGTAACATGGCTTCGCCCCAGGGGGACGGACCATGAACATCTACGAGCAGGACCTCGGCAAGACCGCGGCGAACTACGTGCCGCTGTCGCCGGTGAGCTTCGTCGAGCGCAGCGCCGAGGTGTTCGGCGACCTCGAGTCGGTGGTCCATGGCCAGCGGCGCTACCGCTGGAAGGAAACCCGCGATCGCGCCGCGCGGCTGGCCGCGGCGCTCGCCTCGTTCGGCGTCGGCCGCGGCACCACGGTGAGCGCGATGCTGCACAACACGCCCGAGATGGTCGAGGCGCACTACGCCGTGCCTGCGCTCAACGCGGTGCTCAACACGCTCAACACGCGGCTCGACGCCTCGCTGCTCGCCTGGCAGATGAACCACTGCGAGACCGCGGTGCTGCTCACCGACCGCGAGCTCGCGCCGACGATGGCGGCGGCCCTGCGCCTGCTGCGCGACGAGCACGGCCGCACGCCGCTCGTCATCGACGTCTGCGACAGCGAGTACGCCGGCCCCGGCGAGCGCCTCGGCGAGTTCGAGTACGAGGCGCTGCTCGAGGCGCACAAGCCGCTCGCCGTGCTCGCCGGCCCCCGCGACGAGTGGGACGCGATCGCCGTCTCCTACACCTCGGGCACGACCGGCGACCCGAAGGGCGTGGTCACGCATCACCGCGGCGCCTATCTCAATTCAGTGTGCAACGCCGCCACCTGGACCCTGCCGCACTTTCCCCGCTACCTGTGGACGCTGCCGATGTTTCACTGCAACGGCTGGTGCTTCCCGTGGACGGTGGCGATGCTCGGCGGCACCCACGTCTGCCTGAGGAAGGTGGAGGCCGCGGCGATCTTCGAGGCGATCCGCAACGAGCGCGTCGACCACTACTGCGCCGCGCCCATCGTCCACAACCTGCTGCTCGCCGCGCCCGACGCGATGCGCGCCGGCATCGGCCAGAAGGTGAGGGCGATGGTCGCGGGTGCGGCGCCGCCCGCCTCGATGATCGAGGGCATGGCGCGGATCGGCTTCGAGATCACCCACGTCTACGGACTGACCGAGGTCTACGGACCGGCGTCGGTGGCGGTCAAGCGGCCGGCCTGGAGCGAGGAGACGCTCTCGGAGCAGACCCGCCTCAACGGCCGCCAGGGCGTGCGCTACGCCCTCGAGGAGGGCATGACGGTGATGGACCCGGCGCAGATGCGCGAGGTGCCGGCCGATGGCCAGACCATGGGAGAGATCATGTTCCGCGGCAACATCGTCATGAACGGCTACCTGAAGAACGCCAAGGCCACTGCGGAGGCGTTCGCCGGCGGCTGGTTCCACACCGGCGACCTCGCGGTGCTCGAGCCCGATCGCTACGTGAAGATCAAGGACCGGAGCAAGGACATCATCATCTCGGGCGGCGAGAACATCAGCTCGCTCGAGGTCGAGGATGCGCTCTATCGGCACCCGGCCGTGCTCGCCTGCGCGGTGGTCGCGCGGCCCGACCCGAAGTGGGGCGAGGCGCCGCTCGCCTATGTCGAGCTGCGCGCCGGCGCCGAGG
Organism: Burkholderiales bacterium; assembly: GCA_021414305.1. Lineage (GTDB taxonomy): Bacteria > Pseudomonadota > Gammaproteobacteria > Burkholderiales > Burkholderiaceae_C > Schlegelella_A. The sequence continues at coordinate 57,118 of JAIOOS010000009.1, forward strand.
TCGACGCGGCGACGCTGATCGCGCATTGCAAGTCGCTGCTCGCCGGCTACAAGGTGCCGCGCGACATCCGCTTCGAGGCCATCCCCAAGACCTCGACCGGCAAGATCCAGAAGTTCCAGCTGCGCGAGCGTGCCCGCTCGGCCGCGGCGATCGACCAGGAGTAGACGATGACCGATACCGCTGTGGGCGAGAGCGCCCCGTTCGTTCGCCGCGACCGCGACGCTCGCGGCGTGGTGCGTCTCACGCTGAACCGGCCGCAGTCGTTCAACGCCCTCAGCACCGGCATGCTCGAGGCGCTGCAGGCCGAGCTCGACGCCGTCGCCGGCGACGAGAGCGCGCGCGTCGTCGTCATCGCCGCCGAAGGCAAGGCGTTCTCCGCCGGTCACGACCTGAAGCAGATGCGCGCCGAGCCCTCGCTCGGCTACTACGAGGCGCTGTTCGCGCAGTGCGCGAGGATGATGCTGACGATCCAGCGGCTGCCGGTGCCGGTGATCGCGCAGGTCGAAGGCATCGCCACGGCGGCCGGCTGCCAGCTCGTCGCCGCCTGCGACCTGGCGGTCGCCGCGAGCACTGCCCGGTTCGCCGTCAGCGGCATCAACTTCGGCCTGTTCTGCTCGTCGCCCAGCGTTCCCCTGTCGCGCAACCTGGCGAGGAAGGCGGCGTTCGAGATGCTCGTCACCGGCGACTTCATCTCGGCCGAGGACGCCAGGGCGAAGGGGCTGGTCAACCGCGTCGCCGCGCCGGGAGCGGTGGATGCCGAAGTCGAGACGCTGGTCGCGGCGATCGTGGCCAAGCCCCGGGTCGCGGTGGCGATGGGCAAGGACCTCTTCTACCGCCAGCTCGAGGTCGGCGTCGAGGCCGCGTACGAGGACGCCGGCCGGACGATGGCCTGCAACATGATGGACGAGGCGGCGCTCGAGGGCGTGCAGGCCTTCATCGACAAGCGCAAGCCCGCCTGGGCCGCCTAGCGGGCGTTGCGCTCGTTTCCCGCAGGGTTGTCCGGACAACCGTCGCTAACTCCGGATTGAGACTTGCTCTCCCTTCCGGTATGGTTTTCGCCGGTTCGAAGCATGCGTTTCACGATCCCAAGGAGACACGAATGAGGAAGACGATCGCCGGCATCATCGCCGGCTGCGCACTCGCCTTCGCCGGCCAGGCGATGGCCCAGGAGAAGCTCACGGTCTGGTGGGTGAAGGGCTTCTACAAGTCCGAGGACGATGCCCTTTTCGCCGCGATCAAGAAGTTCGAGGCCAAGCATCCCAAGGTCAAGATCGAGCTCTCGCAGTACCCGGTGCAGGACATGATCCCCAAGACCGTGGCCGCGCTCGACTCCGGCAGCCCGCCCGACGTTGCCTATGCCGACGTCTACGACTTCCAGGTCACCGCCAAGTGGGCCTTCGAAGGCAAGCTCGAAGACGTGACCAGCGTGATCGATCCGATCCGCGGCAAGTTCGAGCCGAATGCCCTCTCGACCACCTTCCTCTACAACGACCAGACGAAGAGCCGCGCCTACTACGCCTACCCGATCAAGCAGCAGACGATGCACGTCGAGTACTGGCTCGACATGCTCCAGGATGCCGGCTTCAAGGAGTCGGACATCCCGACCACCTGGAAGGAGTACTGGAGCTTCTGGTGCGACAAGGTCCAGCCGGCCTACCGGCAGAAGACCGGCAACCGCGCCTTCGGCATCGGCCAGCCGCTCGGCGTCGATTCGAGCGACTCGTTCTTCTCGTTCCTCACCTTCATGGACGCGTACAACGTCAAGCTGGTCAACGACAGCGGCAAGCTGCTGGTCGACGACCCGACCGTGCGCCAGGGCCTGATCAACGCGCTCACCGACTACACGGCCGTGTACAGCAAGGGCTGCTCGCCGCCTTCGAGCACGAGCTGGAAGGATCCGGACAACAACGTCGCCTTCTTCAACAAGACGACGGTGATGACCCACAACGCCACCATCTCGATCGCGGCAAAGTGGCTTGACGACGCCAACAACGCGACCCTCACCGAGGCGCAGCGCGCCACCGCCCTGAAGAACTACAAGGAGCTGGTGCGCACGGCGGGCTTTCCGAGCAAGCCCGACGGCAGCAAGATGGTCTATCGCGCGGCGGTCAAGACCGGCGTGATCTTCAAGGACGGCAAGAACAAGGCGGCGGCGAAGCAGTTCGTCGCCTTCCTGCTCGACGAGTCGAACCTCACGCCGTACGTGGAAGGCTCGCTCGGCCGCTGGTTCCCGGTGACCAAGGCGGCGCAGCAGAGCGCTTTCTGGAAGGCCGACAACCATCGCCTCTCGGTCTACAACCAGTTCATGAGCGGCACGGTGCCGTTCGAATTCACCAAGAACTACAAGTTCACGGTGCTGAACAACGAGAACGTCTGGGCCAAGGCCGCCAACCGCATCCTCAACGAGAAGGTGCCGATCGACAAGGCCACCGACGAGATGATCGCGCGCATCAAGGCGGTCGCGAACTGAGCGCGGCGGGCTGGCGGCGAACGAGGCAGGCATGAGCGCCGTCGTCGCCGCCGCACCGCCGCTGCCGGCCCGCTCGCGCGGGCCGGACCGCTGGGCGTTCTGGGGGAGGGTGATGGTCCTCCCCTACCTGCTCGTCTTCCTCGTTTTCGTTCTCTACCCGGTCTGCTACGGCCTCTGGCTGGCGCGGCACCCGGCCAGCTACGTCAAGCTGTTCGACGATCCGATCTTCTTCCGGACGGCGATCAACACGATCTTCTTCATCCTCGTCGCCATCAATCTGAAGATGGTGGTGGCGCTGGTGCTCTCGGGCTTCCTCATCCAGCAGCGCTGGTGGATCAAGATCCTTTCGCTGATCTTCATCCTGCCGTGGGCGGTGCCGTCGATCCCGACCATCCTTTCGGTGCGCTTCATGCTCAACCCGGAATGGGGCGTGATCAACAGCACCCTGTTCCACTTGTTCCGCATCGACGGCCCCAACTGGCTCAACGATCCGACGCTCGCGCTCGCCTTCTCGATGTTGATGCACATCTGGAAGTCGCTTCCGTTCTGGACGCTGATTCTGGTGGCCGGGCGGCTGGCGATTCCCGCGGAGCAGTACGAGGCGGCGTCGGTCGACGGCGCCACGAGCTGGCAGAAGTTCCGCTTCATCACCTGGCCGGCGATGAAGACGCTCTACCTGACCTCGACCATCCTTTCGATGATCTGGACGCTCGGCGACTTCAACAGCGTCTACCTGCTCACCGGCGGCGGCCCGGCCGATCTGACCCACGTGCTCGCGACGATAGGCATTCGCTACCTGCGGCTCGACCTCGTCGACCTGGCGATGGCGTCGATCGTCGTCGCCTTGCCGCTGGTTCTCCCCCTGGTCTACTTCATGATGAAACGGCTTTCCAAATGAAATGGAAGGCCGTCGCCACCGAAGCGAAGCTGCTGCTGATCGGCATTCCGCTGTTCATCTGGACGATGATCCCGATCTACCACCTGTTCCTGTTCGCGATCTCGGGCCGCGATTCGGCGACCTCCGGGCGGCTCTGGCCGAAGGAGCCGACGCTGCAGAACTTCGCGCTGGTGTTCGGCGAGAAGCACTTCTACCTCGAGCACTTCTGGCTGCAACTCTGGAATTCGCTGATCATCGCCGTCGCGGTCGGCGCGATCACGCTGTTCGTCGCCACCACCGCCGCCTTCGCGATCAGCCGGCTCAAGGTGAAGGGCGGTCGCACGGTGATGAACCTGGCGCTCTTCACCTACTTCATTCCCGCCGCGTTCCTCGCCGTGCCCATGTACAAGACCATGGGCAACTACGGCCTGCTGAACAGCCAGTGGGCCCTCATCCTGGCGATGGTGACGATCGCCTCGCCGTACTGCATCTGGGTGCTGAAGCAGGCCTCCGACAAGCTGCCCTGGGAGCTCGACGAGGCGGCGCGCATCGACGGCGCCTCGCCGCTGCAGCTTTTCCGCCTGGTCTACCTGCCGCTGATGACGCCTTCGCTGGTGGCGATCGGCACCTACGCGCTGTTGCTGGCCTGGAACGAGTACCTGTACGCCTTCCTGCTGCTCTCGAACGACCGCAGCGTCACCCTGGCCGTGGCGCTCGGCAACTTCCTCGCCGCCGACGATTCGCCCTGGGAGCTGCTGATGGCCACCGGCCTGATCTACGCGCTGCCGCCGGCGGCGATCTACTACGCATTCAAGCGCTACATGGTTGGCGGCCTCACGGCCGGCGCCGTGAAGAGCTAGCCTGAAAGGCCGGGGCGCATGGCTTCTCTCCAGTTCCGCAACGTCGAGAAGAACTTCGGCGCGGTCAAGGTCATCCACGGCATCGGCTTCGACATCGCCGACGGGGAGTTCACCGTGCTGGTGGGGCCTTCGGGCTGCGGCAAGTCGACCCTGCTGCGCATGCTCGCCGGGCTCGAGGAGATCAGCGGCGGCACGATCTCGATCGACGGCCTGGTCGTCAACGACGTCGAGTCCAAGGACCGCGACATCGCGATGGTTTTCCAGAGCTACGCGCTCTATCCGCACATGACGGTGGCCGACAACATGGGCTTCAGCCTGAAGCTGAGGAAGGCCGATCCCAAGCTGACGGCCGATCGCGTCGCCCAGGCGGCGAAGATCCTCAACCTCGGCCCTTATCTCCATCGCTTCCCGCGCGAGCTTTCCGGCGGGCAGCGGCAGCGCGTGGCGATGGGCCGGGCGATCGTTCGCGACCCGAAGGTGTTCCTGTTCGACGAGCCCCTGTCCAATCTCGACGCCAAGCTGCGCGTGGCGATGCGGGCCGAGATCAAGGCGCTGCACCAGCGGCTGAAGACGACCACGGTCTACGTCACCCACGACCAGGTCGAGGCGCTCTCACTCGGCGACCGGATCGCGGTCATGAAACAGGGCGTCATCCTGCAGTGCGACTCGCCCCTGCGGGTGTATGACCATCCGGCCGACAAGTTCGTGGGCGGCTTCATCGGCAACCCGCCGATGAACTTCCTGCGCGGGGACGGCCTGGCCTCGATCGGCCTGATCGCGCCCCCGGGCTATAGCATGATCGGCATCCGGGCTGAAAACCTCGATTCCTCGTCGTGGAACCGCTTGGCTCGCACAACCTCATCACCGCAAAAGTGGGCGACGAGTTCATCAAGGTCAACACCCGGGCTGAACTCATGCCCGAGCCCGGCTCAAAGATCTGGCTCAAGCCCATGCCCGACAAAGTGCGCTGGCTGAAATAACGACGGCCATGTCTGAGAACACGATCCGCGAGGGCCTCGCGTTTCTGTATGGGCCCGAGGCCGGAGAACGGGCCTTCGCTGCCGCGCGAGAGAAACTGGCCGTGATTGGGCGCAGAGACGCAACGCATCCGCGCGCCCACACGCCCCTCTCCGAGCGCGACGCCATCCTGATCACCTATGGCGACATGTTGCGCGAGCCCGGGGTGGCCCCGCTGCGCAGCCTGGCTGGTTTCGCCGAAGCCCGGCTCGCCGGCGTGGTGAGCGGCATCCATGTCCTGCCTTTC
>JAIOOS010000012.1 GCA_021414305.1 Burkholderiales bacterium
CTTGCCGCACATGAGGTCTGGCCGCTAAAGTGCCGCATGGCTTTCACCCCGGCCACTGGCGCGTGGCCTAACCCTTCCATCGAGGTGACAGCCTAAAGCCCGCTTCGCGCGCTTTAGGCTGCACCTCATGTCAAACGTTAGGCCCCACCGAACGCCGCGGCCCCGCCACTTCGCTGCGCGTCGTCCGCTTCGAGTGGCAGCGCGCGCCTGCATCTCCACTCGCTGCTCGAGGCCGTAGCTCACCCGCGCGCGGTGCGGCGTCGTCTTAGCTCTTCGCTGCCCTCCTTGTCGGGTCTCGCGCGCGCATTCGGGTGCGCACTGCTCGAATCGCTGCTCACAGGCGCGCTGGCACACACGCAGGCGCCTTCACGCATGCGGCGCTGCCCAGTTCCACCGCCGCGCCGTTCTCGACCGCTCGCACGCCTGGCTGACGCCAACGCCGCCGGTCATCTTCGCTGCGCGGGTTCTTGCCGCACATGAGGTCTGGCCGCTAAAGTGCCGCATGGCTTTCACCCCGGCCACTGGCGCGTGGCCTAACCCTTCCATCGAGGTGACAGCCTAAAGCCCGCTTCGCGCGCTTTAGGCTGCACCTCATGTCAAACGCGGGCTCGCCTCGCCGAGGAACTGCTCGCTTCGCTGGAGGAGAGTCCTTCTGCCGAAGTAGATGCAGCGTGGGACGCGGAGATTCAAAGCCGAATCGCCGAGGTGGAAGCTGGCACCGTTACTCTCTCTCCTGCTGAGCAGGTCTTCTCCCGTGTTCGGCAAAGCCTGAGGTGAGGTCGGCTCGCTTCCACCCGGAAGCTGAGCTCGAGCTTCAAGCCGAGGCAACGTACTACGAGCAACACATGGAAGGGCTGGGAGAGCGGTTCGCCCGTGAGGTGGAGGCTGCTGTCAAGGTTGCTTGCACGTTTCCCTATATCGGTTCGCCCTACAAGTACGGCACTCGCAGGGTTTACCCAAGGAAGTTTCCATTCTCGGTGGTCTACCTTGTGCGCAGCAATGAAGTCGTCGTCCTTGCCATCGCGCCGTTCGCCAAGCGGCCAGGCTATTGGCGCAGCCGGAGGCGTGTCGTCTAACCCCTCCATCGAGCGGACAGCCTCCAGCAAGCTTCGCTTGCTTCCGGCTGCCGCTCATGTCGAACGTTAGGGGACATCGAAGGACCGATTTTCCATGCGGCCTGTTCTGATTCTCTCGGCGGTTGCGGGCGTGGTGTTCGTCTGGCTCAGTGGAGAAGCGTTGCCCGAAGTTGTCGCTTCGCACTTCAGCGCCTCGGGTGCGGCCAGTGGGTTCATGTCGCGCGGTGCGTATCTCGAGTCAATGCTCGCCTTGGTCGTTGTGTTGCCCTTCGTTGTCGCCTTGTCAGGTAGGCTCGCATCACTTCTCCCGCCGCGGTTTGTCAACTTGCCTAACAAGGCCTATTGGCTGGCCCCGGAGCGCCAGGCGGCAACGCTGCACACACTGTCGCAAAGAACAGGCTGGCTGGCGGTGTTTCTCTTGGCCTTCCTATGCTTCGTGCATTGGCTCGTCGTGCAGGCCAACATCGGCAGTACCAAGGCTTTGCCGCAGGTTCCATTCTTCATCGGGTTAGCCTTGCTCTTGGTGGGCACGCTGGGCTGGGCTATAGCCCTGCACCGCCGGTTCGGAAATGTCCCCTAACCCTTCCATCGAGGCGACAGCCTAAAGCCCGCTTCGCGCGCTTTAGGCCGCGCCTCATGTCAAACGTTAGGCCCCGTTTCACGCTTCGGCTTCGCCACTTCGCTGCACGCCTCCCGCTTCGGGTTGCAGCGCGCGCCAGTTCTGCAATCGCTGCTCGGTCCCGTCGCTCACCCGCGCGCGGTGCTGCGCCCGAGAGGTTGCCGCCATCGCCCTTGTCAGGTTTCGCGCGCGCGCGTCAGGCCGCACTGCTCGAGTTCGGGTTTGCGGCGCGCTTGGCGAACACGGAGGCGCTCCCACGTACGGGCCGCGGCCCAGCTCCACCGCCGCACCGGTCAAGGCCGCACACGCAACTGGTGAACGCCGGCGCCGACGGTCGCTTCTCCTGCGCCGCATCCTTGCCCACGTACCGTCACGTCGCTAGAGTGGCGCATGGCTTTCACCCCGGCCACTCGCGCGTGGCCTAACCCTTCCATCGAGCGGACAGCCTAAAGCCTGCTTCGCAGCCTTTAGTCCGCCGCTCATGTCAAACGTTAGGCCCCACCCCATCCTCTGGCTTCTGCGAGGCATGCTCCAATGCGCATCCGCTCGCATCTCATAGGCTGATCGTGCTTCGCCGGCCCCTTCAACCCCGCCGTCCTCCATCCTCGAGTGGAGTCAGTATTGGCGAACGCTTCGTTTCAGCGGCGCTCGGGGTTGTCTTGGGCGCTCTTGTCGGGCTCGCGCTGGCGTGGCTCTTCGGCGCCTACTCGCAACGCCTAGGCCCGGGTCACGGGCCGGAGGGCATGTCCAAGCTCATCGGGAGTAGCGCCCTCGTCTTCGGCGTACTTGGCTTTGCTATCGGGTCTCACGCCGGCACACTCCTCGGCCAATTCATTGACGCGCTGTTCGCGCTTGAAGGCGCCTACGAACGTCCGGTGTCCAGCCCAGAGGTTCCGGGCTGGCTCGTCGCGGTTGTCCTCATCGGTGTCGCCGCGGCAGTTGTCGTTTTCATGAGGTAGAGGGATGCCATCGTCTCTTTTGCCCTGTGTGTGGCCTAACCCCTCCATCGAGCGGACGTTCCAAAGGCTGCTTCGCACCCTTTGGCCCGCCGCTCATGTCGAACGTTAGGCCCCGCTGAGGCAACAGCTTCGCCACTTCGCTGCAGGCCTCGCGCTTCGGGTTGCAGCGCGCGCCGGGCCTTCACTCACTGCTCGGTCCGCGGCTCGCCCGCGCGCGGCGCAGCGCCCGAGAGGTTGCCGCCGGCAGCCTTGTCAGGTTTCGCGCGCGCACGCCAAGCCGCGCTGCTCGGTATCGCTCTGGCGGCGCGCTTGGCGAGCACGCAGAGGCCCCCACACACGTGTCGCCACCCAGTTCCACCGCCGCACCGGTCTACGCTGCCCACGCGTTTGTTGATTGCGGGCGCCGACGGTCGCTTCTTCTGTGCCCAACCCTTGCCACGCGTCGCGCAGGGCCACTAAAGTGCCATATGGCTTTCACCCCGGCCACTTGCGCGTGGCCTAACCCTTCGTTCGAGGCGACGTCCTCCGGCAGGCTTCGCCTGCCTACAGCCGCGCCTCAACTCAAACGTTAGGCCCCGTTTCACGCTTCGGCTTCGCCACTTCGCTGCATGCCTCCCGCTTCGGGTTGCAGCGCGCGCCACTTCTCCATGCACTGCTCGGTGTCGTCACTCACCCGCGCGCGGCGCTGCGCTCAAGAGGTTGCCGCCATCGCCCTTGTCAGGTCTCGCGCGCGCACACCAGGACGCACTGCTCGGGTCCGACTCTTACGGCGCGCTTGGTAAGGACGTAGAGGTTCTCACGCACGCCTCGCGGCCCAGATCCACCGCCGCACCTGTCTAGGCCGCCCACGCATCCGGTAGGCGCTAGCGCCGACGGTCGCTTCTCCTGCGCCGGATCCTTGCCACACGCCACGCAGGGCCACTAAAGTGCCGCATGGCTTTTGCCCCGGCCACGGGCACGTGGCCTAACCCTTCGTTCGAGGCGACGTCCTCCGGCAGGCTTTGCCTGCCTACGGCCGCGCCTCAACTCAAACGTTAGGCGCCACCGGCAGCGTTGATCTATGGCAGCGGGTCCAAAGGCACGAAATCCCGCCACGCCATACGTGGTCTACGAATTTTCCGTGGATGGCAAGGTCTACTACACAGGCATAGGTCAACTCGGCAGTACGCGGGCGACAGACCGATGGAACTACGTCAAGCGCCAACTCGAACGTCTAAAGAGAGATGGCAGTCTTCCTCCCGCGAAGATGCGAGACATAACTAAGCCAAGTGGTGCGGTGATCCGCGCAATGATTGAGAGTGACATGCAGCCGCACGCCATCGCGTACCCGTGGCAGGGTTTGGGGCGGGTCGAGGCTCTCAGGCAAGAGTCCGTCAGAATCGCAGCACTGCGAACGCGAGGCTGCGTGCTTGCCAACGTCACGGGAAACGCCGGTGGAGCGTCAGTCGAAGAGGTTCTCGCATATCTTGGCGTCGCCCAGAGTTCCCTTGTTCGCCAGTCACGTGACGCCTAACCCCTCCATCGAGCGGACGTTCCAAAGGCCGCTTCGCGCCCTTTGGCCCGCCGCTCATGTCGAACGTTAGGCCCCGTGAACGCAGCAGCTTCGCCACTTCGCTTCAGGCCCACCGCTTCGGGTCGCAGCGCGCGCCTACGTCTTCACGCACCGCTCGGCATCGTTGCTCATCCGCGCGCGGTGCGGCTCCCTCTTTGTTCGTCGCCGCCGTCGTTGTCAGGTGTCGCGCGCGCACGACGCGCCGCACTGCTCGAGCCCTGCACTCACGGGCGCGCTCGGGCTGCGCGAAGGCGTCTTCACACTCGCACCGCTGCCCGACTTCACCGCCGCACCGCTCTGGAAGGCCCACGCGTCGCGCTGACGCCAGCGCCCAGGCTTGTCTCCGCCAAGGCCGAATCCTTGCCGCACGATGCGCCAGGTCGCTAAAGTGCCGCATGGCTTTCACCCCGGCCACTGGCGCGTGGCCTAACCCTTCGTTCGAGGCGACGTCCTCCGGCAAGCTTCGCTTGCCTACGGCCGCGCCTCAACTCAAACGTTAGGCGCCATGTCAACGTCCAGCCCACTCGCAGCCAAGACAAACGAGATTGCCGCGCTCAACGCCGCGCTCGCCGACATCCCGGGCGCCAGCGCCGTCTGGTGGTCATATACCGTGTCGCATCAAACGTTTGAGCTTGTAGTGGGCGAGCCAAATGGTCACCGCAATGTAGTCATCGCGCTCAGTGCCTGCGACGAAGTCTCCGGACCTACGCGGTGGTCCGAGCAGAATCTGCAGGTGCGCTTTACCTTGTCCTCGGAGGCGTGGCTCTTCGAAGTGGTCGACCGGTCCGCTTCGTTCGTAGCGCGCTCAAGAATGCTGGCCTGGCGCAAAGACTTCGATGTTCTTGAGAATCACAGCCCCGTCTGGGGCGGCCGCACAGACTCGGACGACCAAATCCTTGGTCCCACATCACGTGACGCCTAACCCCTCCATCGAGCGGACGTCCCAAAGGCCGCTTCGCGCCCTTTGCGCCGCCGCTCAGGTCGAACGTTAGGCGCCACACTTAACCGCGAGGCCATTTGCAGCATATGTCTTTACCAGCACGCCTGCCCTTATTCGCGCTCTTTTTGCTCGGTACGTCTCTTGTGCATGCAGAACCCTTCGACTATGCACAGGAACTCGTAGCAGTCAGCGACGTGTATTGCCGGAAGGCGGTTCCTCGTCTGATCGAGCAGCCGGCCATATCTGCAGCCATGTCTGCGCGACCAGTAGATGTGGATTCCATATGCGTCTGCGCGTCGCGGGAACTCCTGGACGACTCTCGACTGAGAGCAGCGCTTGCCGTTGACCGGGTTGTGGCCTACGAGCGCTTACGCTCGGGGCTCATGCCGTACGTCACGCTGCGCATAGCGAAATCTTCTTTCGCGTGTATTTCGGCGGAACTTGAGAAGTCGCTATCAGCAATGGAACTGCGACCGTGACGCCTAACCCCTCCATCGAGCGGACGTTCCAAAGGCCGCTTCGCGCCCTTTGGCTCGCCGCTCATGTCGAACGTTAGGTGACTCCCCGGCTCGGTATGCTGCAACTACCAACACCGAGCGCTGGTAACCGCGCCTTGGGGTTCGTGAAGGTTGCGCACACCGTCATCTGGGCTTTCTTCGCCGCGTGCATCGTCGCAATCCCAATCGCCTCGTTGCTCGGCGAGCATTCGGTCGCCGCGTGGCTGGCTGCCGTTGTCCTCGTGGAGGTGTTGGTTTTGGCTCTCAACAGCATGCGCTGTCCACTTACCGCCGTCGCCGCGCGATACACCGTCGATCGTCGGCCCAACTTCGACATCTTTCTCCCAGAGTGGTTGGCCAAGTACAACAAGTTCCTATTCGGAACTCTCTACGTCGCTGGTGTCGCGTTCGCCCTTAGCCGTTGGCTGCGCGTCCCGGGCTAGCATCTCACCAGCGCAGGCCACCGGCGGGTCGAGCTCGGAGCAAAAGACAGTGCGTTCCTCGAAGCAGTCACCTAACCCCTCCATCGAGCGGACGTCCTCCGGCAGGCTGCGCCTGCCTCCGGCCACCGCTCATGTCGAACGTTAGGCAACACAAGGCCACTCGCATGAAACCCGGACGCTACAGACGCGCAGTTCTCGCTGGCGTGTTCGGACTCATGATGTGCTTCATCTCTTGGCTTCTCCCTGGCAGTTTCGTAGTTGATTTCAGTATGCCGGCTGTTTACTTCGGCGCCATGGTGTCGGGCAACGCGCATGCACCTTCGGAGGCGGCCATGTACCTCGCAATGTGGGCAGAGTGGAGTCTCATCGGATACGGAGTTGCCACAGTGTTCTTCACCAAGCCAGTACAAGAGCAGGGGTGAGTGTGTCGCCTAACCCCTCCATCGAGCGGACGTCCCAAAGGCCGCTTCGCGCCCTTTGGCCCGCCGCTCATGTCGAACGTTAGACCCCATGAACTTCTCGCTCAGGACACCCCCTCTCGGCCCTCACATCGGCAAGGTGGTTAGCGTCGTGGCGCTATTGGGAGCAGCTTTCGCTGTTCAGGCGGCCCTAGTTCTCCTCACCGAGTTGGAGATCAACGGCTTCGACTACATCGCGACCGCCGCCGGGCGTCGGGAAGCGCACAGCCTCAGATCTGGCTTGGTCAATGCTTGCTTCACGTCCCTTGGCATAGGCGCCATGCTCTACTGGCGTCCACGGTGGGCGTATCGCCTATGCCTCTTGTTTCTCATTGCGCTGACTGGCATCACGCTCTACTTCTCCTTGCCGCACCTAGCTGAGTACGTCGGGCGTTGGGCGTTTTGGGTCGGATCTGTTCTCCCGCTAGCATTCCTTTCGGCCGCTGCAGTCGTTACGCGTCGCTTACTCAGCTCCAATCCACGGCATGAGGTCTAACCCCTCCATCGAGCGGACGTCCCAAAGGCCGCTTCGCGCCCTTTGCGCCGCCGCTCATGTCGAACGTTAGGTCCCACTTGCGCCACTTCTATGCCGCTCGAGCTCGTTGAATACGAGGCGTCATACCTTGAGCATCTAGTCCCGCTTTGGCGAGAAGCCTTCGAGTTCGGTGTTGGAATCAGAGATCCGCATCCTCTGTCCGAGCAACGCGAATACTTTCTTGCTCATGTTCTTCCGACGCATCGAGTCACGCTGGCGGTTCTCGAATCGAGGCTCGTAGGGTTCATCGCCGCCTCCGACGAGTCGGTATCCCAGTTGCATGTGCAGGTTGGTCTGCATCGCCAGGGCATCGGGTCGGCGTTGCTGGCATTGTCGAAGGCACGGTCCGCGGGTACTCTGTGGCTCTATGCGTTCACCCGAAACGTTCGCGCTTGCCGGTTCTACGAGAAACACGGGTTCGTCGCAGTCGAGCGCGGCTTCGAGCCAGGCTGGCAACTCGAAGATGTCAAATACAGCTGGTCGGCCCAGCGAGTCGGTGAAACCTAACCCCTCCATCGAGCGGACGTTCCAAAGGCCGCTTCGCGCCCTTTGGCCCGCCGCTCATGTCGAACGTTAGCCACCATGCGTGACATCGAAGCAGCCACAACTCCCATTCCGTCTCGGCGCGCAGTCTTGGCGCAAGCGGTCGTAGCAGCGGCTGTCGTCTCTTTGCCTCGCACTGTCTCTTCCGCCGAACCCGCAGAAACCACCTTCAGGCCCGAACGGCGTTGGTACGAAGCCGCGGCCTCCATGGAGCGCCTAGCCACGTCGTGGGGGGATCAGCCCTACGGAGCTGTGCTGGTGGCCGGCCGCACCATCATCGGCGAGGGCCCGAGCCGAGTAGTCAAGCTTGGCGATCCCACGGCGCATGCCGAGAGAGAGGCGATTCGCGATGCGCAGCGTCGCCTCGGCCGCCTTGTCCTGGCAGGAAGCGTGCTCTATTCAACGTCACGGCCCTGTCGCATGTGCGAGGCGGCGGCTGCCGAGGCCAACGTCGCGCGAATGGTCTATGGCGCGGAGCTGAACGATGCGGGCGCACCCAAGCAGTAGGCCGAGCCGTTTGCCGGGCGTGGCGGCTAACCCCTCCATCGAGCGGACGTCCCAAAGGCCGCTTCGCGCCCTTTGCGCCGCCGCTCATGTCGAACGTTAGGTCCCTTGTTTCGCTCGTCGCAATGGCAACGGCCGAGTTGGGCGGCCAGAGTCGTAGCGTCGGCAGCATCCGGTGCATTCGTATGCGCCACGCTGCTAGTTCTAGACGTTGCGCGCCGCGCTTCGCCTCCAATAGTGCCAGCCGCGCGCATGCCTGTCTGGCTTTTGCCGGTTCGACCGGGCGCCCAGGCCCCGCAAGAGTCGGTTCTGTCGTCGCAGCCCGCCGCCAAGGGCAGGGCCGCACGTCCTTCGCCACAACTAATTCGCGCGGTCCCCGAGCGATTGCCTAGCGTGGCCGACTCTGCCACGCCAACAATCAACGCCGAGCCCGTTGCCGCCTCGCCTCCCGCAAGCTCTCCGCTGCGGTTGGACAACCAGGCCATCCGTAAGGCCCTCGCGGGCTCGGAGAGCGCGGTTCGCAGGATGGCCCGCGCAAGCGGGTCAGAGCTAGACTCACCACGCCACTCGCCAACTGCTCAGTTCGGCTCAGCGGTGGCCGAGAGCGCGGTCCCTGACTGTCTAGCGCCAAGCGAGTATGGAAGTTTGCTGTCGGCGCCAATCATCGCGGTGCAAGCGTTGCGCGGAAAATGCAAGTAGTCATGCAGGAACCTAACCCCTCCATCGAGCGGACATCCTCCGGCAGGCTGCGCCTGCCTACGGCTGCCGCTCATGTCGAACGTTAGGTCCCACTAGAGTACCGCTGTGCCTACGCGAGAGTTCGTGCTTGAAGACGGCACGTGGTGGACCACCACTGCCGTACTCCCATCGTGGAGTGGCTTTCAGAGAAGGGACGGTCCCTACGGCGCCGCGAGCTCAACAGCGCCTTCAAGTGGGGAAGTCAAGATACTCTTCGCGCCGGAGGGTCGTGGCAACGAGCCGCTAACTGCGAACGAGCGGTCCCTGGTCGGGTGGATAGTCGAAAACGAGGCGCTGGTGGCTGACGCCTTGCTGAAGGCACTGTGGGCGAAATACCCTGAACTGCAACATCTCTACGCCTGCGACGAAGAGGAAATGGCGAAGTACCTACCCGACGTAAACGACGTTCAAGGCTTTCGTCACCTCATCGGTCTTCACTGCATCCACGTCCACCCACTAGAAGCGGATGGCATGCCATATGCCGGATATGAACTCGGTTGTACTTGGGATGCTGAGCATGGCCTTGGCGTTCTCATGCATGGCACGAAAGTCCTCGAGATCGGCGGTGCCGATACGGCACTACTCCTCTGGTTGGCTGAGCAGTATGCCAAGGGTGAGACCTAACCCCTCCATCGAGCGGACGTCCTCCGGCAGGCTTCGCCTGCATACGGTCGCCGCTCATGTCGAACGTTATGCCCCACCGGCGTCGTCGCCTTGGCGCGAGCGTTGACAAGCCACATTATTGTAGCTACAGTAATGCGTGCGAATCGAGTTCGATCCCGCGAAGGATGAAGCCAACCTAGCGAAGCATGGTGTGTCTTTGACTTTGGCGGCAGATCGCCCTCGCACCGAAGACGGAGATCCTGTACTACGTGGCGTTTGTAGGTCGGGGCCAAACGCGCAGGATCATCAGCCTCCGCCGGGCCAACAGGCGTGAGGTAAAGCACTATGTCCAAAGTCTCTAAGCGGCCATCGGTTGTCGTGCCTACGGTTGCGCAAGACCGTGCCATCAACGCTGCGGCGAAGGCCGATCCCGACGCTCAGCCGCTGACTCCCAAGCAGTTGAAGTCGATGGTTCCTCTGCGAACACTTCGAGGTCGTCCAAAGTCGGCGAACCCAAAGCAACTGGTCTCGGTTCGCTACAGCGCCGAAGTCCTGGAGTACTTCAAGTCCACAGGTGAAGGCTGGCAATCGCGAATGGACGGCGTACTTCGCGAGTACGTCACACGCCGCTCTCGTCGGGCATAAGCGTGGCGCCTAACCCCTCCATCGAGCGCACGTTCCAAAGGCCGCTTCGCGCCCTTTGCCCCGCCGCTCATGTCGCACGTTAGGCGCCACAAGCGCCTGCTTCAATTCTCGAAGGCCCACAAATGACAGCAACATGCGCCTGCGGGCAGGCTTCCATCACCGTGAATGCAATGCCCACCATGCATGGCGTCTGCCACTGCACGAACTGCAAGCGCAGAACTGGTAGCGCCTTCGGAATCTCGGCCTACTTCGATCGAACCGCCGTGGTTGGCAGCGCGGGGCAAACGAATGTCTATGGGTTTCACCACGCGCAGCAGGACCACGACCAGGAGCGCCACTTCTGCGCGGTCTGCGGCACCACCCTCTTCTGGTTCGTATCGGCACTTCCGGAGAAGATCGGCATCGCGGGCGGTTGCTTCGCAGATGGAGGTCTTCCAGAACCCACGTACTCGGTCACCGAGAGTAAGAAGGAAGCATGGGTTTCGCTTCCTGGCCATTGGCAGGCGTACCAACAGTGAGCGCGGCGCCTACCCCCTCCATCGAGCGGACGTTAGGCCCCAAACTACCGATCCTCATGCGTTTCGCAATACTGACTGGTGGCTCCAAGGGCCTCGGCCTCGCCCTCTGTGAAACACTTGCTGAACGCGGCTACCGCGTTCTCGAGTTTTCGCGAAACGCGCCTCACGCCCACTCGGTTCAGATAGACCTTTCTTCGACCAGGGATAGCCATCGAATCGCAGGTGCCGCGATCGCCTCCCTTGGTGGCGATAACGTCGAAGAACTCCTCGCTATCAACAATGCTGGAACACTGGATCCGATCGGTCCTGCCTCTCGCAAAGAGCCAGCCGCAATACTCGCCAATCTGAATACGAACTTCACGTCCGCCATTCTCGTCCTCGCGGAGATCGTCACCCACTTCCAAGCCACCGCATGTCGCAAGGTACTGGCTGACAATTCGTCTGGAGCAGCTCTGAAAGGCTACGCGGGATGGTCGCTGTACTGTGCAGCCAAAGCGGGGATGGAGAACTACATCCGTGCGCTGGCACTAGAACAGCAACGCGAGCCTCATCCGTTCATTCCTGTCAACGTCGACCCAGGCGTCATAGACACCGAGATGCAAGCCCTCATTCGCAGTTCATTGGCATCAGACTTCCCGGAGATCGAGCGCTTCATCAAGCGAAAGGAACAGGGTGCACTAGTTCAACCGGTGAAAGTCGCTGCCGCGGTCTGCCGAATCCTCGAACTACCAGCGCTCTCCTTCGGCGCACGCTACGAGGTCAGCGACCATGGGGCCTAACCCTGCCATCGAGGGATGCCTGGAAAGCTACGCCCTTTAGTCACCCCTCATGTCAAACGTTAGGCCCCACAAGACCAATGCTCCTGCCGTGCAACGTCTTCCTCTGGAAACCCCCTCGGTTCGACTGCGCCACTTCGTACCAGAAGACGCGGCGCCAATGATGGCGCTGAACGCAGAGTCGTCCACGAGCCACTGGCTCCCGTCGCACGTCTATCCGACCCTCGAGGACGCCTCGTCCCGGCTGAGGTTCCTGATCTCCTGCTACTCGGCGCCCGGCCACCCGCAGCGGGGACCGTACGTCTTGGCAGTCGAACACAAGGACGAGGGGAAGTTACTTGGGCATGTTGGCTTCAGCCCTTTCGACGACGAAGTCGAAGTCTCCTACGCCATCGCCGAGTCCTCCCGTGGCCGCGGCTACGGTACCGACGCGCTTGTTAACGCCTGTAGCTGGCTCGCTGACACGTTCGCCGTGTCGCGGGTTATCGCTCTCACCGAATCCGCGAATGTCAGCTCGCGCCGTCTACTCGACCGAGCGTCCTTCGTCCGTGTGCACGAGTCAGCCATGATGTTCCAGGGCCACGAGCAGCTGGTCAGTCGCTACCATTGGCACCCGCCGGGCAACCGCGGTGTGGCCTAACCCCTCCATAGAGCGGACGTCCCAAAGGCCGCTTCGCGCCGTTTGGTCAGCCGCTCATGTCGAACGTTAGGCCCTTGACCTTTCTCCTCCTGGCTGTGAAGAATCCAGCGTCCTTGGTACACACGCTTGTCAAGCTCATGGCCGTTGTGTGCCTGTCTTGCATCGCCACCCTCCAAGGGTGTTCCTCCCAACAGATCTATGGCGCGGGCCAGGCTTGGCAACGGCAAGAGTGCAACAAGATTGCGGACGCCCAGGAACGCGGCCGCTGTATGGCAAGCGCAAGTAGTTCGTACGAAGAGTACAAACGCCAAGCTGAGGCGGCGAAGACCAAGAACTAGCTGCAGCCGTGGATCGCACTTCGTTCCCCCACGAATGCCCGCCACTCGCAACGAGGGGCCTAACCCTTCGCTCGAACGGACCTCCAACGGCTGGCCGCTCCGGCCGGGTCAGCATGTTGCCCTGCGCGGCCAGCCGTCTCCGGCCGCTCAATTCAAACGTTAGGTGCCATGGTGCCACTGTCAAGTCAACGCGAACTAGAGGTGCTCTTCGGCCCGTCAGCGCAGATCGAGCGAATCGACATCCCTCTTGGCGCCATGTCCTTCACCGCAGCTCTGGTCACGCCGGAGGAGCAGCTCTTCGTGGTCATCACGTTTCACGACGCCAACACGCGAAGGCTCGTGCTTCGCGTGAAGCCTGAGTTCCTGTTGTCTTGGGGAAACTCGTCGCCCTCGGCGGCCGCTCCGGCATGAAACCTAACCCCTCCATCGAGCAGACGCCCAAAGGCTGCTTCGCACCCTTTGGCCCGCCGCTCATGTCGAACGCTGGGTCCCTTGGCAATGGCCCGTAACGTCGAAATCAAGGCACGGATCGCGAGCGTCGAGTCGCTTCTCGAAAGAGCCACGGCGCTCGCCAGCGAAGGTCCAACCGAGATCGCGCAAGACGACACATTCTTCCGCTGTGAGTCCGGACGCCTCAAGCTCCGGGACTTTCTCAATGGCAGCGGTGAGCTCATCTACTATCGCCGAGCCAATCAATCGGGCCCGAAGGAGTCTTTCTACCTTCGCTCTGCCACGTCCACACCTGACGTCCTTCGAGAGTCGCTCTCCCTTGCATACGGCCAGACGGGTCGCGTCGTCAAGCACCGCACGCTCTTTCTCGTTGGCCGCACTCGCGTTCACCTCGACAGAGTGCAAGGGTTGGGTCACTTCCTGGAATTGGAGGTCGTGCTCGCTGAGAATGAAGCGTCAGAGGCAGGTGTGCGCGAAGCGCACGAACTCATGCGTCGGCTTGGCATCGAGCCACACCAGCTGGTTGAGGGAGCCTATGTCGAGCTGTTTAGCGGAAAAGGCATCTAACCCCTCCATCGAGGGGACATCCTCCGGCAGGCTTCGCCTGCCTACGACTGCCGCTTATGTCGAGCGTTGGACAACATGAACGCCTTTCGAGGATCATCTCCTATCGTCCGACTGACGGGATGAATTCAAATGCTTCGTTTCATGGCTTTGGTCGCAGCACTGGCTGGTCTTTTCGCAGCGGTCTCCGCTCTTTCAGCCGCCCCCTTGAACAAGTGCGTCGTGAACGGTACGGTCACTTATCAGCAAGGCCTCTGTCCGTCGGACCAGGCTCGCAAGGAGCCCACGGTCCAAGACCTGAACGCCGCTGAGAAGGCAAGGCGTGCGGCGGCTGCGTCGTCACCTTCCACCAGAATTACGACTACGGCAAGCAGCCCTGTCAGTGGCGGCTTCACTTGTGATGGGCGAACGTACTGCTCACAGATGACCTCGTGTGCAGAAGCCAGGTATTTTCTTGTCAACTGCGCTGGCGTGAAAATGGATGGTGACAGGAATGGGATTCCCTGCGAGAAGCAGTGGTGCACGCGCTGAGACAAGCTATCCGATCGGAGACCATGGTCGACCGAAGTGTTCGCAACACGTGAGACCTCCGGCACGACCGCAAAGTCGCCTAGATCATGCCCTATAGGCTCACCTGGGAAACTTGCGGCGTGTACCGCCAGTACTTTGGCGACGTCACGATCGCTGAACGTCGCGCGTCGTTCGAGGCTATCTGCAGCGATCGCCGATTCGACGACCTACACTACGTGATCACGAACTACCTTGAAGTCCGAGCGTATGAAATTACAAGTGCAGCAACAGCCGAAATCGCTGCACTTCACATCGGGCCGCTCCGCACCAATCCCCGTATCGCGATTGCCGCCGTCGCGACCAGACCTGACATTGTTGCGGCAATTCAGGACTTCATCGCCCAGGGATTTATCGTCGCGCCGTATCGCGTCTTTCCGGCTCTCGAGGAGGCCAGATCTTGGACCGACGAGGTGTGCCGATGACCACCCTCGAGGTCAAGAAGGCGGATTTGCGGCGAATGGCGCCTGACTCCTCCGTCGAGCGGAAGTTCCAAAGGCCGCTTCGCGCCCTTTGGTCCACCGCTCATGTCGAACGTTAGGCCCCACGGAGACGTCAGTGGCGGTCAAGCGTATGGACAACGTCGGCATCGTGGTGGAGAACATTGATGCGGCCATTGAGTTCTTCGTTGAACTTGGTCTCGAACTCGAAGGACGTGGTCAGGTTGAGGGGGACTGGGCAGGTCGCGTCACCGGATTGCACGGCATGCGAGTCGAGATTGCCATGATGCGCACGCCGGATGGTCACAGCCGGCTCGAGTTGTCCCGCTTCCTCGCGCCGCCTGTGCTCGCCGATCACCGCAGCGCCCCAGTGAACGCTCTGGGTTACCTCCGTGTCATGTTCACCGTGGAAGACCTCGACGACACGCTCGTCCGGCTCGCCAGTCTGGGCGCGAAGCTCGTCGGCGAAGTCGTTCAGTACCAAAGCATGTATCGGCTTTGCTACATACGGGGCCCCGAAGGCATTCTCATAGGGCTCGCCCAACAACTCGGACAAGAAACTGTCCGAGAAGATCCCGTCGCGGGCAACAATGACCGAAGCAAGTCCCCTCCATCAGCCGGAGGTGGCGTCTAACCCCTCCATCGACCGGACATCCTCCGGCAAGGTGCGCCTGCCTACGGCTGCCCCTCATGCCGAACGTTGGGCATCATCATGAAACCGTGGTTGGTCGTCGCCCTCTCCATGCTCATGGGTTCGGCCCACGGAGCCGATGCCCCAAGTCAGACAACTCTGTACAAATCGGTCGGACCGGACGGTCGAATCGTCTATGCCGATCGGCCGCCCGTGGACGGCAAGTCTGCACAGACCCTGAAGTTTGAGAACCCGCCGAGTAGCCCGCTGTCGCCCGCGACGTTGGCTTATCTTGAGCAGCTCGAGAAGGGCGCCCCAGCGCCCCAAGCCGGACTGGCGAGCGGCGAGCTTGTTCTCTTCACAACGACTTGGTGTCCTTACTGCACGAAGGCCAAGGCCTATCTCACGGGCAAGGGCGTCGCCTTCAAGGAGATCGACATCGAGTCGAATGCCGGAGCAGCTTCGTATGCTCGAGCCGGCGGACAGCGTGGTGTTCCGCTTCTGGTCAAAGGTAGCAAGCGAGTGCTAGGCTTCTCGGGCAAGTCATATGACGCATTTCTCAGCGCAAAGAACTGAGTGCATGTCGCCGTTGGCATCTTCCGAGGACGCGCAGGAAAGGGCAATCCGCGAACCCATTCGTTTGGTGCCCTATCAGGAGGACTGGCCGGCGTCCTACCTCACGGAGCGGGAGCGACTTTTGTCGTTGTTCGCTCCCGACCTGCGAGCAGTCGAGCACATCGGAAGTACGGCCATCCCCAGAATGCCTGCTAAGCCCGTTGTCGATCTCTTGGCAGGAGTCGACTCCATGGCGGTGGCGGATACGCTGTTCGAGCAAGTGCTGCTTCACGGATACACAACCTCGCGCGCATTCAACGAGATGCTTCCAGATCGCAGGTGGTTCATGCGGTCGATCAACGGTCGCCGCACGCACCATCTGCACTTGGTTGTCTTCGGCAGTCCAACCTGGCTCAAGCACTTGCTCTTCCGAGACCGCTTGCGTTCCAATGGCGAACTAGCGCAGTCCTACGCGCATCTCAAGTCCGAGTTGGCTGCTCGGTTCGAGCACGATCGGGAGGCGTACACAGATGCGAAGTCAGAGTTCGTCGCGTCCGTCCTGGCGGTCGCCTGACCTCTCCATCGAGCGGCGCCGCGAGTGAGCTATCTCGAAGAAGCGCGTGCTCGGGCGAAGCGGAGGAAGAGTCGTTGGAACCTGCTACTCATCCCCGCTGGGTTTCCGCCAGTTGTCATGGTCTGGGCCGCCGCAGTGCTACTGGCCGAGCAAGGTCACATGCACTTCTATCCAGGAGAGTCACTTCGGAGTGGCGGTGGGCCATGGGTCGTCGTTGCCGCGGTGGCGCCTCTCTTCGCGGCCATTCCGATCGGCATGCTGGTGGGCAACTTTCTTGTCCGTCAGATAGCGCCAGCACGCGCCGCCCTCGACCGCGAGGCTTCTTCAGACCCCGCACTCAGCTACGGCGGATCGCAAGCAGCGCTTCGCAGAGCAGCGTCCTTGGCAACTGGCGCGTCACTACTCGCTACGACGCTTGGAGTGCTGCTGCCGTGGTAGCGACGCCTGACCCTTCCAGCGGGCAGACGTTCCAAAGCCTTCTTCGCAGCCTTTTGCCGGCCGCTCATGTCGAACACTAGGCACCATACGACGCCTGCGCTACCGCCATCACCTCAATCTGCAGTTTGTCGCTCGCTCCACGCAGTCTGTCGCACGAGTCCCTCCCGCACGGACCGAACGGAGCACACTTCTGCGTATTGTTGGAGATGCCTAGCTGAAGGGAGTCGATGTGAATCGCACGAATGAGCATACGGGCGTTCGCGGGTGGCTGCTTGTCCTCTGCCTGATGCTGACGACCATTGGCCCACTCATCTCGGTCTGGTTGATGGCCCACCAGTACGATGAGTTCGCGCCGTACCTGGCAGGTTCCGCCGGACTGTCGGTGGTGATCTTCGTCTCCCTCATCCTCACTGGCTGCTCCGTTGCGTTCGGCGCCTACGCCGGGCTCCGCTTGTGGCGCATCAAACCGAACGCAGTCGCCACCGCCAGATACGCCCTTTTCGCGAGCCTCGCGGCGGACATCGTCTCAACGGTCATCGCAGTTTCCGCTTTGCCGATGCATGCGGATGGACCGCTGCTTCGCCAAGTCGAAATTGACCTGGTTCCGAGCCTCCTCTTCTTCACCGTCTGCCTCGCCTACCTCAACAGGTCAAGTCGCGTTCGAGCTACATACCTTGCAGAACAGCGGTGATGCCTAACGCTTCCATCGAGCCGACGTCCCAAAGGCTGCTTCGGGCCCTTTGGCTCGCCGCTCATGCCGAACGGTAGGTCCCGCGAAACGGCCGCAGGGATTTGCCGTTGGCAACGTACGCACTGGCAACATTTGGGCGCTGTTCGTAGATCCGATGCACGAGGGCTGTGGCCATGGTCGGCGTCTGCATGACGCAATGATCGAATGGCTATTTCTGCAAGGCAAGGAACGCCTGTGGCTGAGCACTGCCCCACATACTCGGGCACAGCGCTTCTACGAGGCCGCCGGATGGTCATTTCTCGGTATGCTTCCTGAAGGCGAGGCGCTCTATGAACTACGCCCGAGTGTGGCCTGACCCCCTTCATCGAGCGCACGTTCCAACCCTCCCTTGATCGTCCTGCGCCCGGAGCGCGAGTAGTCGCCGGAGAAGCACTATCTTCTCCATGCTTCGTAGCCCTTTGGCCCGCCGCTCATGTCGAACGTTGCATAACACGTGAACCAGTCTGCCGAGTCGAAGGTCCGGGAGATCCTCGAATGCGTCCGGGAATGCAGGGGTCGAGGAGCGCCGTCGCCGCAGCAGGTGCACGAAGCTTCCGCGGCGCTGCGTGCCCTCGCCCGGTCGCCTGTGTGGCAGTCATCCGAGTACCGCGAAGCATGCGAGGGCGAGGAGCTCACGTACCCGCTTGCGGTCGGCGCCGATGACGCTCCGGCGCTCTATCTCGTGTCTGATGGAGCGTCGGTGTCGAGCAAGCCGCATCGGCACGATACGTGGGCTGTCATTGTTGGCATCCGCGGCCATGAGGTAAACCACCTCTATCGACGGCAGGCCGGGCTCGGGAACGTCGTTGTGCCGGTGAGTCGAGTCGATGTCGGCCCGCTCGGCATTCTGGTTCTCGGCGACCATGACATCCACTCGACTGAAGTCCGGGGTCCGGATGCGACTTTTCACTTGCACCTCTACGGCCGGGCGCTGCATGGCCTGCCAAGTCTTGCTTCCCGCTGCTACGCTGTCGGGGGTGTGGTCTGACCCCTGCGTCGAGCGGACGTGCCGCTCAACCCCGCGAGCAAGTTGCTCCAAATCCTGAGAGGTCCCATGCACAAAGGTTCATGTCACTGCGGGTCGGTTCAGCTTGTGTTGCCGTCGACACCTGAGGTCGCCACCGCTTGCAACTGTTCGCTTTGCCGTCGCATAGGGGGGCCGTGGGTCTACTACAAGTTCGGCACCGTGGAAATTACAGGGCATCCCGAGGCGACGGCCGAGTACGTGTGGGGAGACAGGACGCTGCGCACCATCCATTGCAGGACCTGCGGTTGCGTCACGCACTGGGAGCCATTGCAACCAACGGCCGACGGAAAGCATGGGGTCAATCTCGCAAGCTTCTCGCCCGAACTCATCGCATCTGTGAGAGTTCGCCGCTTCGACGGAGCAGACACATGGAAGTTCATCGACCCCTAGGAACGCGCGCGATACATTGTTCGTGCTCCCGAACCCCCCGCTGACCTCCAGACCATCCATCCATCGAGGAAGCCATGACGAAGCTCTCCACCAACGCCCAGCTTGTGTCGACCGTCTTCGACGAGGTCGCCAAGGGGAACGGCGCTCCCTTCTGGGAGGCCTGCCATGACGACATCGTCTGGCGAACCATCGGCAAGGGCTCCTGGAGCGGCGAGTTCGTCGGCAAGCAGACCATCATCGACGAGATCTTTCGCCCCCTGAACCGCGTCCTGGTCGAGCGGGCCACGATCCCGACCCGCCTGATCGACGGCGGCGACGTCGTCGTGTTGCAGGCCACCGGCAGAAACCTCACTCGCGACGGCCAGCGGTATGACAACGACTACGCCTTCGTCATCCATTTCCGGGACGGCAAGATCGCCCGATACGAAGAGTATTGCGACACCGACCTCATCGCTCGCGTCCTGCCTGATCGCACGGCAGCCAAGTCGATGTCCAAGCCCACTTGAACCGCGCATCCCGGCGTCGCACCGCTCGAGGCCCACGGCTCATGTCCACCCTTCCAGCACGGACGGCACGTATCGGCGGTGCGCCGGAGGAGGAGTTGCTGTCGAGGCTGCAGGGCGCGGGCGTGCTGCTCAATGACGCGGCTCGAGCGCTGTTCGCAGACGGGCGATTCATGACATCTTCGGTCAGCTCGCTGGTCGAGGCCGTCGAGGTGTCGCCGACCTTGGCTTCCCGGGCGGGGCGACCTTTGCAGAGGTGGTCGAGCGCGCCGAAGCCAGCGGCTTCCAACTGTGCCCTCTCGAACTCGGCCCGCGTCTTCGTCTTCGTGCGCCCGCATAACCTGCGCGCTGAACGCGCGTAACGACTTCTGCATGGTCGCTCGCCTCGATCACATCACGGTTGTCGCGCCCAATCTCGAGGCCGGCGCCGCCTACGTCGAGTCTGCCCTCGGCGTGCTGCCCGGTCCAGGCAGGACGCATCCCGGCATGGGCACGCACAACCTGCTGCTGGCGCTCGGCTCCGATGTCTACCTGGAAGTGATCTCCATCGACCCGGGATCAAGTCCGCCGAGGCGGCCGCGATGGTTCGGCCTCGACGGCATCTCCCAGGGCTCCGCCGCAGGTCTCGCCGCCTGGGTGGCAAGCACGGTTGACATTGCGGCGGCCGCGGTTCCGGAGTTGGGCGAGATCGAGACCATGCGCCGTGAGCAACACACCTGGAGAATGACGCTCAGGGCCGACGGCAGCCTGCCCCTCGACGGAGCCGCTCCGCTGCTGATCCAACGCTCGGGCAGCATCCACCCGGCCGCCGCCTTGCCGCCGGCGGGCCTTCTTCTTCGACGGCTGCGCATCCGGCACCCCGCGCCCTCCCGAGTCGTTGCCCTGTTTGCGAGGATGGGACTGGCCTCGCAACCTTCGGTCACCGTGACAGAGGGCCCGGAGTGCAGTCTCGTCGCCGAAATCCAGACACCCTTCGGGCCCAGGGAGCTCGGCAAAGCTTGACCGGCCTTGAGCGTTGGACCGCAGCCATGGACCTTTCCCACCCCACCACCCTCCTGCTTCCGGCGGGAATCGCGGCGCTGGTGGGTTGGCGCCTCTACTCGCGCGTCAAGCGCATGGTGGGGCGGCAGCGCTTGTCGAAGGTTCGCCCTTGGCTGACCCTGGGGTTGTTTCCGCTCCTCGTGGCGCTGCTGCTGGTCGGCTCGTTGTCCCACCCCTACGTCGCGCTGGCCCTGGTGGGAGGCGTCGGGGCGGGCTCGGTCCTCGGGTCATACGGCCTTCGCCTCACGAAGTTCGAACAGACGCCGCTCGGTCTCTTCTACACACCGAACGTCCACCTGGGCATCGCCTTGTCGGCACTGTTCATTGCGCGAGTCGGATACCGCGCCGCGCAGCTGTACTTCGCGCCCGGGCCGCTGCAGGAAGGCTCCACGGCGTTCGCTCGCAGTCCGCTTACCCTGCTCATCTTCGGCACGCTCGCGGGTTACTACATCGCGTATGCCATCGGCCTGCTTCGCTGGCGGCGCCGGGTCACTCTCGCCGGCCCGGCGGCAGTCTCCGAACAGCATGGTGATGCCTGACCTGATCGCCCGGGGTCACGGTGAACCGACAACGCCGTAACGCGCTTCTGGCAGGCGTCGTGCTCCTGTGCGAGCTGGCGTTCGCTGCCGACCCTCGGTTCGGCGAACTGCCCGGCGGATCGGTCAGCACCTCCGAGATGCATGGCGTCGCTGCCGAGATCTGCCGCGACCACCTCTTCGATCCCCAGGCTGCAAAGGTCACGCTGCCCGCAGGCTATCGGCTGATCCTGGCCGAAGAGGCGGCCAGCGCGAACCCCGCGCTCGAGGCCCTGTTGCGCAGCAACCCCCGACAGAGCAGCTACGCCCTCGGCACCCTGTGTGTTCTTTCCGTCGCCGCCTTCGTGGTCGACAACACCGTGGTGCACTCGTCCCGTCCCATGCCGATGGCGTTCTGGTGGGCCTCCGCGGAAGGCCCGCGGCACGCCGACATGCGGGGAAAGGCGGCGTGGATCCAACTCGGGAGCTGGTACCCGTCGAACGCGCAGCATCGGTCGGCGATCCTCCGGACAGACCCGATGGCGGAGTTCGTGGACCTCGACCTGAGGTCGTCCGAGCCGAACGTCTGGAAGCTGCGCCTTGCACTTCCCGGCGAGACGGTATCGGCCGAGATACGAAGCTCGGGTCAGCGAGCAGGGTCGAATGCCGCAGAACCGGGGTACATGTCGGTGCCGATGAGCGGCGCGGGCGCCGGCTACTTCTCGGTCTTTACCTACTTCGGGCACGTTCATCGTTCCGCGCAGGGCAACTGGCAGGCAACCGGCAGCGGCATCTTCAACGACGCCCTTGCGATTCCG
The DNA here is from genome assembly GCA_021414305.1 of Burkholderiales bacterium. Lineage (GTDB taxonomy): Bacteria > Pseudomonadota > Gammaproteobacteria > Burkholderiales > Burkholderiaceae_C > Schlegelella_A. Next base: position 21,628 of record JAIOOS010000012.1, read on the forward strand.
GGCGAATCTTCCGTTTTCGGGACGGCGTTCCAGGAGGGTTGGGCGTCGAGGTCCGGCCTCTACCGCCTCGCGCCGCCGTAGGTCCGTATGATTGGCCGGTCGTTCCGTTGGTGGGAGCAGTTCATGTCGATCGCCCGAGTGCTTGTCGCTTCTGTCCTGTACGTTGCTTCGGCCTGCGCGGTGGCCGCCGATGCCCGAGAACGCGGCTTCATCAGTCTCGGCATGACCGAGGGCGAGGTCTTCCAGAGAGTGGGCAAGCCCGACTACGAAGCCTTCGTCGCAAACGTCAAGGGGCAGCCTGAAGAGAAGACCTGGACCTACTTCCCAGCCTCGCGAGACCCGCAGACTCTCACCATCATCACCTTGCGCGCGGGCGTGGTGGCAAAGCTCGACCGCAAGATCGTCCGTTGATCGAAACTCAAGGCACCGAAGGCTGACGTGAGCGACGCCGAGAAGCAAGTCCGCCGGGTCATCGATTCGTATTCGGCCGCGGTGTTCGCGCGGGACGTCGAGGCCTTCATGCGCCTCTATCACCCCACCGTCCGGGTATTCGACACCTGGGGGGTTTGGCTCTATGAAGGCGCCCCGGCCTGGCGAATCGCGGTGGAGGGCTGGTTCGCTTCACTGGGGAGCGAGAGAGTCAAGGTGAGCTTCTCGGAGGTGCAATCCACCGTCGAACATTCCCTGGCGCTGGTCAGCGCGATCGTCACGTATGCCGCGGAGTCCGCGCAGGGCGAGCCGCTGCGGTCGATGCAGAACCGGATCACCTGGGTGCTTCGCGAAAGCGGGCACGTCTTTCGGATCGCCCACGAGCACACGTCGGCGCCGGTGGGCTTCGAGGACTCCAAGGCGATTCTTGCGCGCACTTGAGAAGGCAAGCATGGACTCCGTGGTTGCATGCTCGCCGCGCACGTCGAACGCCAGAGGTGCCTTGCAGCACAGCGTTTGTGCACTGCTCTTCGTCCTGCCGGCATGGCTGTCGGGGTGCGCCCAGGGACCGGAGGTTGCCCCGTATGCACAGGTCACGTCTTACGGCCTGTTCGAGACGCGCCTGCATCCTCCGACACGTCATTTCCTCCCCAATCCTGCGGCTGGGATGTCCAGCTTTCGTCTGATTCAGCAAACCGATCGCATTCCCGCCGAAATGGGTCGCTCCTTCGGCTACTGCTTTCTCATCCGCGGCCTGACGAGCTACTCGGTCGTGATCAGGCAGGAGGTGGAGCACCCTCCGTGGACGCAGGCGGATGGGACGCTCGGCACGGAATACTCGCATGAAGACACTTTCAAGGTGTTGAACGGTCGCACGAATGGCTGCCTGGGGCACACCTTCGATGAGCCGAAGGATCTCGTGTCCGGAGTGTGGCGAGTGAGGCTGTCGATCGCCGGAAACACCCTGGCTGTCAAGGAGCTCGTCATCGTTCGACCCGATGACCTCTAGCGCTCCTAGAGGGTGTCGTAGGTCCCGAACAACTGGAGGGTCTCCAAGGCGAGCACCGTGATGGAAGCGCCGTACACATCCACGGAACGGCCGCTCGTCAGGTCGAACACGGACACGTCCGTCCACCAAAGGAAGTTGCGCGGGATTCGTATGCGCATCGCCCCGGCGGCACCGTCGCCGCCCGTGTTGATGAGGCGGATCTTTCCTGGTTCCATTGCTCGCTCCGTTCGTTGCACGGCGGCGCAAGCTGGCCCCACGGGGCTGGCCCGCAATCAAATCTAGCACCCCGAACGTCAAACCCTTCTGCATCGCGACCCATGCCCGCTGTCTCAGTTCGCCAAGCCGTGCTTTCGGATCTCGAGGTCCTGACCCCCCTGTTCGACGGCTACCGCCAGTTCTACGGCCGGGCGCCCGACCTCCGGGCAGCCGAGTCCTTTCTTCGCGCCCGGTTCAGCCACGGCGAATCGGTAGTGTTCGTGGCCTGCGCGGAGAATGTCCCGGTGGGCTTCACGCAGCTCTATCCGAGCTTTTCGTCCGTCTCGCTCGCGCGAACGTTCATCCTGAACGACCTGTTTGTCGTCGCAAGCCAGCGGAGAACAGGTGTCGCGTCGGAGCTCCTGCGCGCCGCCGTGGGGTACGCCCGCGCACTGGGCGCCGTCCGCGTGACCCTCAACACCGACGTTCAGAATGCGGCAGCCCAGGCAACGTACGAGGCCAGAGGCTGGACGCGAGATCGGGAATTCTTCGTGTATCACTTCGACCCGCAGTCATGTTCGACCACGTGAAATTCGGCGCGAGCGACTTCGCCGCGAGCAAGGCGTTCTTCCTCAAGGCGCTCGAGCCGCTCGGCGTCGCCCTGGTCTCGGAGGGGCCTCCGACATACGGCATCGAGCTCAGCTGCGACGGCAAGGCTTCGTTGTGCCTGTTCCAGACCGAGGACAAGCCGGCGCATCTTCACCTGGCGTTCACGGCCGGGAATCGCCAGCAGGTCGATGCCTTCCATCGCGCCGCTCTGGCAGCAGGTGGCAAGGACCATGGTGCGCCCGGTCTGCGCCCGCACTACCACCCGAACTACTACGCCGCTTTCGTCATTGGCCCGGACGGGCACAACATCGAAGCGGTCTGCCACGAACCCGAGGCGTGAACTCCTCCTCGGCATCGCGATACCCGACCCCCAGGTCAAGGAGGCTCACCGTGAACGAGTACGACCGGATCAGGTACCTCAAGCTCGCGCTTCGCGCATTCGCCGCCGTCTTCGTCTTCGGCCTGTATCCGCTGACGCTGCTCTGGCCTTCAGGATGGGCGTGGCATCCCGGACAGTCCGAGTATCTGCAGATGATCCTCGGAATCTACGCGACGCTGGGCGTGTTCCTGTGGCTTGCCGCCCGCGATCCACAGCGCCATCTCAGCCTCATCGCCTTCACCATCTGGTCCAGCGTGGTTCATGGCGCGATCATGGCGGTGCAGTCCGTGGCCGACGCACGGCATTCCGGACATCTGTACGGCGATGTTCTCGCCCTCTTCCTTGTCGCCGCCGTCCTCGGCGCGCTGGCACCTCAGGCACTTGCGCTCAGGTTCGCCCGGCACGTGGCCTGACAGCTCGCTATCGAACGCCCGGCCCTCATGAGCACCGCCTCGAGCGCGGAGCAAGCCGCGCGAGGCGTCGCTCGGGGTCGCTATGCTGTCGAATTCTCGCCCGGTGGATCCCAAGAAAATGGCCGATGACGCTCTCGAGACCTGGCACCGCCTGGTCCGCTCCCAGGATTCTTCCGGCCTGGACACGCTGCTCGCGGAGGACGCGGTCTTCCATTCGCCGGTCGTCCATACGCCGCAGCGCGGCAGGAAGCTCGCCGCCTGGTACCTGGGCGCCGCCTTCCAGGTGTTCTTCAACCCGACCTTTCGCTACGTGCGGGAGATCGTCGGCCCTTCCGACGCGATGCTGGAGTTCGAAACCGAGATCGACGGCGTGCTCGTCAACGGCGTCGACCTCATCAAGTGGAACGACGCGGGGCAAATCGTCGAGTTCAAGGTCATGCTCAGGCCGCTGAAGGCGATCAATGTCATCCATCAACGGATGGCCGCGATGCTTCAGTCCAGTCAGCCCGCACGGTGACATCTCGCCCGTTCGACGAAGGCCAGGTCCGGGAACTCCGCCCGTTGGCGCAACGGCCGCTGCGCAGAGATCTGCTGGGCCTTGCGGGCTGGCTGGCCGCGAGCCTGGTCACCGGCGGCATCGGAGCCGTCGCATCGGCCGGCGCGGCAACGTTCTACGGGACGCTTTCGCAACCTTCCTGGGCGCCGCCGGCCTGGCTGTTCGGTCCGGTCTGGTCCGTGCTCTATGTCCTCATGGGCGTGGCCGCCTGGCTCGTCTGGCGCAGGCATGGCTTCGCGGATGCGGCCGCGGCCCTCGGGCTCTTCGCGATCCAGCTCGTTGCCAACGCACTGTGGACCTGGTTGTTCTTCCAGTGGCAGCTCGGCGCGGCCTCGCTGGTCGAGATCGTTGCTCTCTGGCTGCTGATCGCAGCCACGCTCCTCGCCTTCTGGCCGCTGCATCGGCTCGCGGCGCTCCTGCTCGTGCCCTATCTCGCCTGGGTGACCTTCGCCTCCGCGCTCACGTTGGCGTTGCTGCGCCTCAATCCCTCGGCTCTGGGCTAGCCTCGGGGGCGAGCTTTCCCACCGCCAACTCCGAGTGCTGCCATGGCTCCGTACTTCGGCCAATGTCTTTGCGGCAGCGTCCGGTACCGGGTGAGCAAGGAGCCCCTGACGCTGTACGCGTGTCATTGCACCGAGTGCCAGAGGCGGACCGGTAGCGCCTTCGCGTTGTCGCTGATCGTTCGTCGAGATGACCTTCAGCTGGTGAGCGGGCAAACGACGGGCTACTCGGCGAGCCTCGCCGATGGCCGAACCAAGTCCGGACAGATGTGCCCATCCTGCGGTACGCGGCTTTGGGGCACGCCCGCCAAGTACCCCGGCATCGTGATCGTGCAGCCTGGAACGCTCGAGCAGCCGTGTCACCTGGTGCCGATAGCCCACCAATGGCTCAGCGAAGCGCAGCCGTGGTTTGTGCCGCCGCCCGGAGTTCCCGCATATCCCAGAGGGCCTGCGGACCCTGGCGAATTCGTGCGCCTCTGGCAGCAGCGCAAGAATGAATCCTGACGCCTCCATCGCCAGGTCGCGCCCGCCATGAGCAGCACGGTGCCTGCCTCCCGTGTGGCCAAGCAGCACGTGTCGTGGCTTGGCCGGTCGGAAGTCTGGCGCTGGCAGGCCGCGAGGTGAACGATGGAGCGCAAGAGAGAGACTGCTTCCGCATGAAAACGATTCCCCGGATTGCCATCGCCCAGATCGCCATGCATTGGTCGACGGCGGAGAACCTCGCCGCCATTCTTCGCGCGATGGAGCTCGCGAGCTCTCGCGGCGCGGCGCTGTGCGGGTTCTCCGAGCTGGCGGTGACCGGCTTTCACCGCGAGATCGCGCGAGAGGCCACGCCCGAGCAGGTCCTGCCCGCCATCCGTGAGCTTCAAACGCGCTGCGCGCAGTTGTCGCTCGGCATCGCCGTCGGTGCCCCGACCTTCGGCACCGATGGTGCCAGGTACAACTCGCATCTCCTCATCGACGAATCCGGGGCAACCAGAGCCGTCGTCTCCAAGCAGGGCCTCACCGACCCGGAGGCCACATTCTTCGCTCGCGGAGCGTCGAGGCCCACCGCCCGGCTGCAGGGGCTGAACTGCTCGGCCGTCATCTGCCGCGAAGTCAGCGACCTCGAACTCGTGGCAAGCCAGTTGCAGCCGGGAGTCGCGGACCTGGTCTTCGTTCCGGGCGCTCTCCGGCAGGACCCCGAAAAGCCCAGGACCGACCCGCCCGAGTATGTTCGAGACATCCAGCGCCTGGCGGCAGCGACGACCTGCTTCGTCGTCCAGACGAACTGGCCCAACGCACTGAACCGGCCGGAGGAGAGTGTCGACGGTGGAGGCAGCACCGTCGCCGCGCCAAGCGGGGAAGTCCTGTTCCGCCTGCCGCCCCAGGCCGCCGGCGTGGGCGTCTTCAATCTCGGCGACCGCCACTTCGAGTGGCATCCCCAGTGACGCGACTGAACGGCAGGGCTCGAAACCGCTACGCTTGAGGTCTTCAACGCTCGGGAGTCTCGGATGAAACGGGTCACTGGCATCGGAGGGATCTTTTTCAGCGCAAAGGATCCGGTTGCACTGCGTGCCTGGTACCGGAAGCACCTGGGCATCGACGTCCAGGACTGGGGCGGCACGGCCTTCGAGTGGGCGGACGGCGCGGGCAACCCGATGAAGGGAACGACCATCTGGTCCGTCGGCGCTGCCGACGCCGACAGCTTCGCCCCGAGCAGTTCATCGTTCATGCTGAACTACCGGGTCGAGGACCTGCCGGCCTTGCTCCAGGCGCTGCGGGACGAAGGCTGCAATGTGCTCGAAAAGACAGACGACTCCGAGTACGGAAAGTTCGGCTGGGTCATGGATCCGGAAGGCAACAAGGTCGAGCTCTGGCAGCCTCCCGAGGGTCAGTAGGTTGGAATCCCGAGCGGCGAGAGCTCCAGCTTCGTCATTCCTGCGCCGGGATGCGTCGTCGCCTGTCCGGCCGAGTCGTACATGAAGGCCGCCCGCTGCAAGATGTGAGGAGAGGCCGGCATGCTTCCAGATCCCACGAATGAGCTGCTCGAGCTCGAGCGCGCCTGGATGAACGCGTGGATCGCCAAGGATCGTGCCGCCTGCGAAGACATTCTCGATGACGAGTTTCTTCTGTCCAGCGCCCGCGGCATCCTCATTCGAAAGGACGAGTGGCTTGCCGGCGCAATGAGCGCCTTCAACTGCCGGGAGTTCGAGTGGCTTTCGGCTCTCGTGCGCCCGTTCGAGCGCTTTGCCCTGGTTCACTCGACCATACGGCAGGCGGCGTCGGTGGGCGAGCAGGACTGGAGCGGCGTCTTCATGCTCACCGATGCCTGGGTTCTCCGCGGCGACCGGTGGAAGGTCGTCAGTCGTCATGGAACGGGTCCCCTGCCCGCCGTCGCCTGACCTCCCCCACGAGCCATGACGCCGTCAATTGCAGTCGATGTCGTGCGTGAGTTCTGGCGCCTCATGGCCAGCAACGACTTCCACTCCGTCGCCGCAGTCCTGGCGGAAGAATTCGTCCTCGAATGGCCGCAATCGAGGGAGCGCATCCGCGGAGCGGAACGTTTCGCCCGCATGAACTCCGAGTACGTCGCCCATGGGCCGTGGGTCGTCACGGTCCAGCGCATCGTCGGCAGCGACACCGAGGCCGTGTCGGAGGTCGAAGTCACCGACGGCGTGCAGCACGGCAAGGCCATTTCCTTCTTCACGCTCGCAGGCGCGAAGATCGCCCGCATCGTCGAGTACTGGCCGGAGCCGTATGCGGCCCTGCCGGATCGCGCGCATCTCGTGGAGCTCATGGAGCAAGCGCCGAAAGCCGAGGCCCCTTGACCACCGCTGTGCCACTCGTCCGGCCTTCCGCCTTGCAGCTCTCCAGCTACGTCGCGGCTCTCGAACGCGGCCGGTCGGCCGACAACACCGCCGCTTCCCGGTCTCAGGTTTCGCATCGCGTTCTCATGAAGTCGCCCGGAATTCGCGGCGGCGCCGAACTCCGGTGATCGATGAACGCCCAGGCGAAGCTCGCGGCGCTGTTCCTGCTCATTGCAACCGGACCGCTGGCCGAGGTCGTTTCGCAGAACGTGCAGCTGCTGACGTATCTGCAACCGCTTCCATTTCTCCTCGTCACGGTCTCCTACGGCGTACCGGTGCTCCTGATCCGCGAGCTGGTGGCGGCGCGAAGGCTCAACAATCGCTGTCGCCCTGCTGGGCCTCGCCTACGGCATCCTGAACGAAGGCGTGCTGGCCAAGACCTTGACCCAGCCCGACGGGGCGCCGCTGGAGAAGTTCGCCGGTTACGGTCAGATCGGCATGCTGCAGGGCGGCTGGACGGGGTTCATCCTCTTCTGGCACTCGCTGCACAGCGTGCTCTACCCGATCCTCCTCAGCCGCTGGATGTTCCCCGCCGCGGCAGACCGCCGCTGGTTCGCTTCAGGGCGCGCGCGCTGGCTGCTCCCTGTCCTGATCGTCATCCTGATCGGACTGGCTTCCCTGTATTTCCTGAACCCGACACGGAGCGACGCCGGCATCTTTCTTCTCTATCTGGCAGCGACCTCGGGATTGGTGGGCGTGGCGCTGGGATTCTGCAAAGTCCGCGAAACCGCGCCCGCACCTCCCCCTGCGCGACCCGCGCTGAAGCCTGCGCTGCTCGGCGGCTGCATGCTCCTCTTCTACGTCTTTCAGTTCTGGTCGCCCGGGCACATTCCGTTCGCCCTCTTTCTCGCCGCCTCGGCCGTCGCGATCGGTGTTTCGCTGGCGTCGATGGTGCGCGCGACGTGGCGCGCTCTGCCCGAGGGCCTGCTGTTCGGCTTGGGCGACTACCTCAGCTTCGCCCTTTTCTCGGCGCTGCTGTGCGTCGCCTCCGGTCGCAATCCCCTGCAGGCCGTGGCGGCCGGTGCGATATTCCTGGCCCTGTTCCTGTTTCTGATTCGAGCGGTGCGTCGCCAACCGGGTGGAAGAAGTGATTCGTAGCGCGCTCTCCCTTTCGAGGAGCCCTTCATGAAGGGATTTCAGGATCCGGCGGTGGCCCGGGCCTTCGAGGCCTATCCGAGCGGCATTCGGAGCAAGCTCCTGGCATTGCGCGAGCTGATCTTCAGCACGGCCCGATCGACACAGGGGGTGGGCGAGCTGGAGGAAACGCTCAAGTGGGGCGAACCGGCCTACGTCACCGCGCAAACCCGGAGCGGGAGCACCGTGCGCATCGGCTGGAAGAAGGCGACGCCCCATCAGTACGCCGTGTATTTCAACTGCCAGACCCAGCTCGTCGACACCTTCCGCACCCTGTTCCCCGGCGAGTTCGAGTTCGCGGGCAACCGCGCGATCGTCTTCGCCGAGTCCGAGCCCGTGCCCACCGAGTCGCTGTCGTTCTGCCTCGCGGCGGCACTGACCTACCATCGGCGGAAGGCGGGCGGTGCGACCCATCGCACGCGCGCCCCATGAGCTCGCCATCGAACGCCCGGACTTCGCGCTCCCGGGTCCACCTGCGCCAGCCGGTCGCCGAGGACCAGCCGGCGTTCCTGGCCGCGGTGCGAGCAAGCCGCGCCCTGCATCGTCCGTGGACATCGGCCCCGGACACGCCGGCCAGGTTCCGCGCCTACCTCGAGCGCATGGCCCTTCCTGCCCATCGTGCCTACCTCGTCTGCCGCAACGACACGAACGAGCTCGTGGGCGTCGTCAACCTGACGAACGTCGTGCTCGGCTTCTTCCGCAGCGGCTACGTGGGCTACTACGCCTTCTCGGGCCACGAGCGGCAAGGCTTGATGCGCGAGGGACTGCGGGCAGTCGTCCGGCACGCGTTCGGTTCGCTGAAGCTTCACCGCCTCGAGGCGAACATCCAGCCCGCGAACGCGGCCTCGATCGCCCTGGTCGCATCGTGCGGGTTCTCCAAGGAAGGCTTCTCGCCGCGCTACCTGAAGATCGGCGGCCGGTGGCGGGATCACGAGCGCTGGGCGATCCTCGCCTCGCGAGCCGCGAGGCCCATCCTCCTGGCCGGCGGCAACCCGCAGATCGCGAAGGCCGATGGCGACGACCCCGTGCGCGCCTACATCGCGGCCATGCCCGGCTGGAAGAGCGGCATCGGACAGCGCATCGACACGCTCGTCGTGCGCACGGTCCCCGGCGTGCGCAAGGCGGTCAAGTGGAATTCCCCGTTCTACGGCGTCGAGGGCCGGGGCTGGTTCCTCGGCTTCCATACCTTCACGAACTACGTCAAGGCGACCTTCTTCCAGGGAACGTCGCTGCGACCTCCGCCCCCCGGAGGCAAGGTCAGGGAGGCGCGATGGATCGACATTCGCGAGGACGACTTCGACGAGGCGCAGATGACGAAGTGGATCCGGCAGGCGGTTGCCCTGCCCGGCTGGGGCAAGTCCTAGGCGGCGTCCGGACTCGTCATACAGTGTGGCCAAACCCCGCGCTCATGTCTGCCGCCTTCTTCATCGCAGCGCTCGTGCTCGCCATCACGCCGGGGCCGGGCATCGCCTACGTCGTGGCGCGCACGGCGGCGGCCGGCCGCGCCGAAGGCCTGGCGTCCTGCGTCGCACGGGTCTGGGCGGCATGCTTCATGTCGGCGCCGCCGCGCTGGGCCTGTCCGTGCTGCTGGCGCAGTCGGCGGCTGCCTTCTCCGTGGTCAAGTACGTCGGCGCCGCGTATCTCGTCTACCTCGGCGTGCGGCTGCTCGTGTCCAGGTCGTCGCCCCTGGCCGGGGGTGCGGTCGCGGCCGGCGGCGCCCGGCGTGCGCTGGCCGAGGGCGTGCTGGTGGAGGCGCTCAACGTGAAGACCGCCCTCTTCTTCCTGGCCTTCCTGCCGCAGTTCCTCGTCGCCGGAAGTCCTCCCGCTGCGCAGCTCGTCGTCATGGGCACGGTCTGCGTCGTCCTCAACACGCTCGTCGACGTCGCTGCCGTCCTGGGTGCCGCGCGGCTCCTCGAGTCTGCAAGTTCCGCCCGACGACGTGCGCGACTCCTGAACAAGGCGTCCGGCATCACCCTCGTCGGCCTGGGCCTGTACGTCGCGGCGGCGCGGCGCAACGCCTGACCGCTTCGTCGAGCCGCGCCGTGCACACGCTTCCGCTGCGCCTGCCGCCGGGCTGCGATCTGCGCCGCGAGATCGAGCGCGCAGTCGGTGCGCTGCCGGAGCCGTCCGCCTTCGTGCTGTCGGGCATCGGCAGCCTCGCCGAGGCGAGCATCCGGTTCGCCGGGGCCGAGTCGCCCACCCTCCTGACCGAGCCGCTCGAGGTCCTCTCCCTGGCCGGCAGCGTCAGCGCCCAGGGCGCCCATCTGCACGCCGCGGTCTCCACCGCTGGCGGAAGCGTGCTGGGCGGCCATCTGGGTTACGGCTGCGTGGTCAGAACCACGGCCGAAGTTCTCGTGGCGGTCCTGCCGGAGTGGAAGCTCTCGCGCGAGCACGATCCGGCCTCCGGCTACGAGGAGCTTGTCGTTGCTCGCCACCAGGACGGGCCTCTGGCCTGACCCGCAGGGAACGCCGGTGACGATCCTCAAGGGCGCTCCCTGGCGATTCGCGGCGCCCCTGTCGGTGTTCGTCGCGGTCTTTCTTGCCTTGTGGTCGCTTCGTGCCACCGTCTTCTTCACGGTCGACGAGCAGATCGCTTCTCCGGTCTGGCGAGCGGCCTACGCCGATCTCCTCAAGCTCGTCGTCTGGGTGCTTCCCGCCGCGGTGTTCGTTGCGCGGCTGAGGAAGGCGTCACCGGCCCGGTACCTGGGCATTTCGGTCGCGCCGGGCCCGCGAGTCTGGTCGCTCTGCCTCCTGGTGACCGCTTCGTTCCTGATGCTCGTCGCCATCGCCGAGACGAGCCTCGGCGGCAAGTCGATCTCGGCCGTCGGCCTGAGGTCCCTCCCGGCGGCGCTCCTGCTCCTCCAGTTCGTGCTTTCTCCCCTGCTCGAGGAGATCCTCTTTCGCGGCCTCTTGATGAAGGAGCTGCTCGTGCTGCTGCCGGCCTGGCTGGCAAGCGGGGTGAATTCGCTGCTTTTCGTCGCCGTCCACCTGCCGTACTGGCTGTATCACGGCGGAGCGACGCAGGCGATGGCGGCCAACGCCATCGGCGTGTTCCTGTTCAGCTTGCTGGCTTGCTGGCTGTTCGCCCGGAGCGCTTCGATCTGGCCGCCGGTGGTGGCTCACATTGCCAACAATCTCCTGTCCACCTCCTTGGTGACTGCCGCATGAAGCACTGGCCGCGCATTCTCGTCCTGGCCGTTCTGGCCACTGCCTTCGGCAGCGCCAGGGCCGAGCTCTCCGACGTGGAGAAGCGCATCGTCGAAGCGGTCAAGGCGCGGTCTCCGACGGCGCTCGCGCTTCTGCAGAAGTCGGTCGTCGTCAACAGCGGAACGCTCAACACCGAGGGCGTCAAGGAGGTGGGGCGGCTCTTTCGCGCTGAACTGGACGAGGTGGGCTTCGCCACCCGCTGGATCGACATGCCGGCGTCGATGCAGCGCGCCGGGCACCTCGCAGGCAAGCGCGAGGGCGTGCGCGGCAAGCGGCTGCTGCTGCTCGGGCACATGGACACGGTGTTCGAACCCTCGAGCCCGGTCACGCCCTGGGCGGTGGACGGCCAGCGCATTCGCGGCCAGGGCGTCTCGGACATGAAGGGCGGCGTCGTGATCATGCTCGAGGCGTTGCGGGCGTTGAAGAGCGTCGGCGCGCTCGATGGCTCCACGGTGGCCGTGCTGCTGACCGGCGACGAAGAAAGCGTCGGCCAGCCGACCGCGCAGGCGCGCGCGGACCTGATCGCGATGGCCCGCGCCAGCGACATCGCGCTTTCGTTCGAGGGCATGGGGCGAGAGACCAACGGCGGCGAGTCGGTGGCCGTCGCCAGGCGCGGCGCCGGGTCGTGGTCGCTGACGGTGACCGGCAAGCAAGGGCATTCGTCGGCCATCTTCGGCCCCGGCGCCGGCTTCGGCGCCGCCTATGAACTGGCCCGCATCGTCAATGCCTTTCGCGAGCAACTGATCGAGCCGGGCCTCACCTTCGGCGCCGGCGTCATGCTGGCCGGCACCGAGGTCGACTTCGACCCGGCCCTGGCGCGCGGCACGGCCGCGGGAAAGAGCAACATCGTTCCGCCCCGGGCCATCGCGCGCGGCGACCTGCGCGCCTTGACCGCCGAGCAGCGCGATCGCGCGCGCAGCCGCATGCGCGACATCGTCGGCCACAGCCTGCCCGGCACCTCCGCCGCCATCACGTTCGCCGAGTCGTATCCGCCGATGGCCGCCACGCCTGCGAACCACGCCCTGCAGGAGCTCTATTCGCAGGTCAGCGTCGACCTCGGCCATGGCAGGGTCGAGGCCGGCAACCCCGAATCGCGGGGCGCGGGCGACGTGCAGTTCGCGGCGCCGCACGCTGCCGCCCTCGACGGACTCGGCGCCGCAGGTGGCGGGTCGCATTCGCCGCTCGAATACCTGCTCGCGGAGTCGATCGAGAAGAACGCGATCCGGGCCGCGATCATGATCTACCGGCTGACGCGGTGACCCGACCGTCCGGCCTTTCGCCCCACCAGTCGTACCCCGCCACCGAAAGGCCGTCATGGCTCTCCCGTTCGACCCCGAAGCCTTCGCGCAACGCCAGCTCGACGCCTACAACGCCCGCGACCTGGACGCCTTCGTCCGCGAGTACACGAGCGACGTGGAGGTCTATCGACTCCCCGACCCGAACCCGGTCATCGTCGGCCGCGCGGCCCTGGCTGCGCACTACCGGGATCACCGCTTCAATCTTCCGGACCTGCACGCCAGGCTGGTCAAGCGAATGGTCTTCGGCAACAAGGTGATCGATCAGGAACTCGTGCTCGGGGTGCCAGGCGCCCCGCTGGAGGCTGCCGCCATCTACGAGGTCACGGAACGGGGCATCGCCAAGGTATGGTTCGTCGGCCCCTAGCATTCGACAGGCATCGCACCCCCATGGAATCGAGAAGGCTCAGGGTCGGCCAGCCGATCACGCCCGAGCAGTTCGACGAGCTCACCGACGACCAGCTGGCGCGCCTCGTTCCCAAGGCATACCGCGAGTTCTTCCCCGGCAAGGACTTCTGCGCCGACGGCCACTTCTACCTGCACGACGGAAACGCCTGGAGCTTCTACAAGGCCGGTTTCCTCGACGAATAGGGAGCTGGCCATCCTGCACCGGGTTCTGCTTTCCGGGATCGGACCCGCTCCTGTACCCGCTACGGAGAAACCTTCGTCATGCCGATGCAGAATCCGATCAGGACCACCACGTTGAGCAGCATCCCGGCGACGTGAAGTCGCCGGAACTGTCCGATGGCGGCAGAATCGTCGGCCGTCATCGTGCCGCGCACCGTGTCCATGCGACCGACCAGCCAACGGCGGCCGGCGAAACCGAGACCGGCGATGGCGCCGAGGGTCAGGCCGATGATGGCGCGGCCGGCAAGGGCGAAGCTCAGCGCGCCAACGCTGCCCGTGACCATGAGCGCCACGTAGTAGACGTTGAACAGGCCGCGGATGAATTGCGAATCGACCGGCGTGTCGTGCTTGAGGATGAGCAGCGGCAGCGAGCCCATCATGAAGAAACCCATCCAGACGATCAGCACGACCGTCGAAATCAGCGCAACGATGAGCATTCGACCTCTCGAGTCAGGGCCCGGCGCGGCTCGCCTGGCCAACGGGACGGCGTCGGATTCTATTTCGCGTGACCGCTTTCGCAACCTCGGGGCGGAGCCCTGACCGGCGCTCGCTACACTGCCTCGAGACTGCTTGGACGGAGGTGGCCGTGCCAGATGATCCCGCGGAACCACGACGCTCGAGCACGGCGCTCACCTATGCCCTCGAGGAGGGGATCGCCACCATCGCCATCGACGACGGCAAGGCCAACGTCATGAGCGTCTCGACGCTGCGCGCGCTCGACGCGGCGCTGGACCGGGCCGCGGCCGACCGGGCGGTGGTCGTGCTCCGTGGCCGGCCGGGCATGTTCTCCGCAGGCTTTGACCTCGCGGCCTTCAAGCGCGATCCGCAGGAGACCCTGGAGATGCTGCAGGCCGGCGCGGCCATGGCGGAGCGCCTGCTTTCGTTTCCGCATCCCGTCGTCGCCGTCTGCACGGGGCACGCGATCGCGATGGGCGCCTTCATCCTCCTGTGCGCCGATCTTCGAATCGGCGCCTGGCCGGAGGCGAAGATCCAGGTGAATGAAGTCCAGATCGGCCTGACCGTTCCCGATTTCGCGATCGAGATCTGCCGCCAGCGCCTCTCGCCGGCGCACTTCAACCTGGCGGTCGTGACGGCCACCCCTTACACCCAGCATCAGGCGGTCGCGGCGGGATTCCTGGACGAAGCGATCCTCGCGGAACAGCTCGCCGACCTGCTGAAGAGTCGCGCCGATCACCTGCGCAAGCTCCACCGCGAATCGTTCACGGCAACGAAGCTGCGGCTGCGCGGCCCGGCGCTGGCTTCGCTGCGCGACGCCATCCGGCGCGACGTCGAGGGGTGGGCGGAGCGGTTTCGAAAGACGGCCTGACCGCATGGACGAGTCGCAACTCGCATCGGCCCTGCAGGCCGAGTACTTCCATCTGCAGAAGACGATCGAGGACTTCGACGGCAAGGCGATGACCATCAAGGCATGGAGCGTCACCTTCAGCTTCTCGGTGATCGTCGGCGCATTCGCCAGCCATGCCCCGGCCGTTCTCCTGGTCGCCGCGACGAGCTCGCTCCTGTTCTGGTTTCTCGAGACGATGTGGAAGGCGTTCCAGCTCGGCTACTACGAGCGCGCCAGCCAGATCGAAGCGCATTTCCGCGGCGACGCCGAGCTGAAGTCGGCCCACCAGATCGGCGCCTCGTGGATGACGCGGTGGCGGCGCACGTCGTGGCCGGAGATCGGAAGAATGGCGCTCTGGCCGCACGTCGCCTTGCCGCACGCCGTGGTGGTGCTCGTCGGCGCCGGCCTGTTCGCGGCGGCCCTGCTCGGCGGCCTCAAGCTTTGACGCCTGACCTCGGTGATCGCCGGGGGTTTTCCCGTCGATCCGCGTGTCGAAACCGGACCGCGCCGACCGTCGTAGAGTGGAGGGACGTCCTCTGCCATTCATTGCGATCATGCCGACCAATACCGTTCGCCTTCAGCGCGTGCTCCGTGCCCCCCCGGAGCGCGTCTACCGTGCCTTCCTCGATGCCGATGCCATGGCCAAGTGGCTGCCGCCCTACGGCTTCACCTGCAAGGTCCACCAGATGGATGCCCAGGTCGGCGGCACCTACAAGATGTCGTTCAGCAACTTCTCGAGCAGCCACGGTCACTCGTTCGGCGGCGTCTACCGCGAGCTCGTGCCGTTCGAGAAGATCCGCTACACCGCCCGGTTCGACGATCCGAACCTGCCCGGAGAAATGCAGACCACGCTCGTCCTGAAGGCGGTGTCCTGCGGGACCGAGCTGAGCGTGGTCCAGGAAGGGCTGCCCGAGGTCATTCCGGTCGAGATGTGCTATCTCGGCTGGCAGGAGTCGCTGGCCCAGCTGCGCACGCTGGTCGAGCCCGACATTCCCGGCTAGCGCGGCAACACCGGCGTGGATGTCGAGTCTGCCGAGCATCTGGAGCGGCTTCGCTGCCAGCCGGAGGTGAAGGCTGCGCTCCTGCGGCTGGCGGCCGACTCGCCGGCCGAGGCTCGGTTCGAGCGCGCAGCCAGGAACTCGCTCTACCGGGCCGCGATCCAGGGCCTGGTCGATCGCTTCGCCGCGACCGGCTTCGTGCTGCCGCTGCAGGAGGAGTGCGTCATCTACGGCAGGCCGTGCTGGCTGCTCGCCACGAGCCTGGCGTCCTCTCCGCAGGCCCCGTACGCCATCGCGGTGGTGGCCGCCGACGGTGCGCCGGTGGAGGCCCTGCTCGAGCTGCTGCACGGCGTCAGCCGCGACTACTGGTTCGGCTCGACCTTCTTCAAGTGACGCCACACTCGCACCCTTTCGCAAGGAGCAACCCGTGTCGATCGAAGCTTGTCCGCGCCGGCATCTCGCCCACGGAGCCCGCGCCGGCGGCCGCACCGGGTTCGCGCTGGCGGCTGTTCGCCAACACCTGGCTGGTGACCGCGCTCAATCCGAAGGGGATCGTGTTCTTCGTCGCGTTCCTGCCGCAGTTCATCACGCGTGAGCCGGTTCGCGCGATGACCGCGATCCATTCCTGCCCGCTGCCCGCCGAGGCGCTTCTCCATCGCTATGGCGGATCCGGCGGCTACACGGACTGCTATGTCACGGAGCTGCCTCGCGCGGTCACCCATCCGGAGTTCGTCGAGGCCTTCTACACCACCGCGGTGTTCAAGCTCGAGCGGCTGCTGCTGCGCCTGTTCGTCTCCCGTCCGTCCACCGACCTCCAGGCAGCGCAGCTCGCGCGCGGAGAAAGCGAATCGTTCGCCGCCTGGTCGGTCGAGGGGCGCGCTCCCGACCAGTTGCTGCTGACCGATTTCGCGGGCCGCACGCGGTCCTGGCTGATGGTGGCGCCGTCGCCCGGCACGGGACCCGCCGGCACGCGGCTCTATTTCGGCTCCGCGGTCGTTCCGGCTTCCGGGTCGCGATCCGGCCGGCCCCGGATGGGCGTGGCGTTCACGGCCCTCCTCGGCTTCCACAGGCTCTATTCGCGCGTTCTCCTACGCGCCGCCCGGTCGCGGCTGTCGCGAACCAGGCACTGAGCGGCCGCGGCTTCCGCGCGGCTATGCTGGAGGAGCTGCATTACGCAGGTTCCATCCGGGAGGCGGTTGCCGGTGTCGTCCGATCGAGACTTCGTGGAGTACGTGGCCAGCCAGGCGGGCCTGGGCAGCGCGCTCACGCACAGGAAGATGTTCGGCGAGTACGCGCTCTATCTGAACGGCGCCGTGATCGCCTTCGTCTGCGACAACCAGGTCTATGTGAAGCCCACGCCCGAGGGCCGAAGCGTGCTGGGCACGGTGTCCGAGCATCCGCCCTATCCGAAGGCCAAGCCGTACTTCCGGCTCGACGCCGAGCTCGACGATCGCGAGCTGCTCGGGCGGCTGTTCCAGGTCACCGCGCGGGCGCTTCCGCTGCCGAAGGCCAAGCCGGCCCGACGCGCTCGCGTCACGCCCGAGCGGAAGTAGCGCTGTCGCGGCAGAGACAGGTCCGCCGGCCGCTGCTGACTAGAGTGGCGCCGTACCTCCGCGAAGGCTCCAGCGTGAACACTGCCACGACGCCGCTCGCCCGAATTCGCGCGATCAACGACACCGCCGCCTTCAACCGATGGTGCGGCATCGAGGTCGAAAGCGCCGAGCCGGGCAAGGTCGAGATCAGCATGCCATGGCGCCCGGAGGCGAGCCAGTACTCGGGCTTCCTCCACGCCGGCCTGATCGGCGCGTCCATCGACACGGCCTGCGGCTTCGCCGCGGCCACGGTCGTCGGCCGCGTGCTCGCTTCGCACTTCGCGGTCAACTGCCTTCGCCCCGCCGTCGGCGAGCGCTTTGTCGCCCGCGCCAGGGTGGTCAAGCCCGGCAAGGCCCTGGTGTTCACGGCGTGCGACCTCTACGCTCAGGCCGGCGGCCGCGAGCAACTCGTCGCCACCGGCGAAACGCATCTCATGGTGGTTGCCGCGGAAGCAGCGGCCTGAGTCGCCCGGCAGCTTGGCGAAGGACCGCGCCCTGGCTACATTCCCCATGAACGACTGACCTGCGAGGACTTCCATGTTCGATCATCTCGGCTTCGGCGTCTCCGACCTTCCGGCCGCCAGGAGCTTCTTCCTCGCCGCGCTGGCGCCGCTAGGAATCGGCGTGGTCATGGAAGGCGACCACGGCGTCGGCATCGGCAAGAAGGGAAAGCCCGCGCTCTGGCTCTCGCCCGCGGCGACGAACACCGCCCCGATGCACATCGCCTTCACGGCCGACACCCGGGCCGAAGTCGACGCCTTCCACAAGGCGGCCCTTGCCGCCGGCGGCAAGGACAACGGCGCCCCCGGCCTGCGCCCGCACTACCATGCAAACTACTACGGCGCATTCGTGATCGGGCCGGATGGCCACAACGTCGAAGCCGTCTGCCACAAGCCCGCGGCCTGAGACCGGCCCGCGCATGGACACCGAAGAGCGCGACTACCTCTGGCACCACTTCGCCTTCAATGCCGAGCAGCGTCTCAAGGCGTTCAACTTCTTCGTCGTGTTCTCCGTCTTCGCCAACGGCGGCGTGTTCGCGGCCGCCGAGAAGTCCTCGCACGGCGCCGTCTTCGTGCTGATCGGCGGGTTCGTCGCCGCGCTCTCGGTCGTGTTTGCCGTGATCGACGTGCGCAGCCAGGGTCTGCTCAAGCTCGCGGTGCCCGGACTCATGGAGTATGAAAAGCGGTTCGCCGCCCCTTCGCGCCTGTTCGCCCGCGACGCCGACCGGCACGGAGGCCTGTTTCGCTACACCGTGGCCTTCAGGGTCCTCTTTGCCATGCAGTTCGCATTCGGCGTCGGAACGATCGTCTACGGAGTCGCCCGTTGGTTCTGACCGCGATGTTCCCCGCCGAGACCGTGCCGGCCTACGTGGCCGCCGGCCGCGGGCCTTTCCGTCCTCATGCTCGGGCAACGCCGATGACGGCATGAGGGCGCCCGGCGGCGCAGGCTGCCGCCTGGTCAGACGGGTCCGGCCTGCGGGCCGCGCGCTGCAGAATGGGCACTGCTCACGCATCGGGGGAGAGACGTTGAATGTTTGACCTGTTCAAGACGCAGGCAAGACGCGAGCGCGAGGCGGTCCGGGACGTGGTCATCGACGCCATCCTCAAGAGCGAAGCCGCGGCAAAGAGCGAGATTCGCCTGCTGGAGTCGGCCGTCGAGCCCGACGTCCGCCACCAGGCGATGACCCGGCTCGTGCATGTGCTGGTGCACTGCGGGCGGACCGAAAAGGAGGTCGACGTCTGGCAGGCTCGGGCCGAATCGCTGAAGGCCAAGGGTCAACTGCATCACGCGCTCGGCACCAGCCTCGGTACCCGGCTCGTGGCCTGCGGCGTGCTGCTCCTGCACCTGCAGGGGCGGGAATGGGCCGTGGCTTCGCGCCCGTTCAGCCGATTCGAGGCGCTTCTGCACGAGCTGGTCGCCCACCACGGCGGCGACGCCTGGCCGGTCGCCTATGTCGACCATGTCGAGTTCGAAAAGTACCGCCTGGCGACGGTGGCCGGACGAAAGGACGAAGAAGGCATGCTGAGCTCGCAACCCGAAACGTCGACGCTGGCCTACGTCTCGACGGACCTGCCGCCCGACGCCTGATGACCTCGGCGCCATGATGGAAGTCCGCGTCGTTCAACCTTCCGAGCTGGAAGCCGTTCGCCATCTGCTGATGGTCAACGGCTGGGAGCGGCGCGTGGGCGATGCCGGCGAGTTCGCCGAGCTCGTCTCGCGCTCGCAACTGGCGCTCGTTGCCGTCCTCGACTCGCAGGTCGTCGGCTTCCTCAGGGCCATCACCGACGGGCTCGCCAGCGGCTACATCTCGATGGTCATCGTCGCCGAGGCGCATCGCGGCAAGGGCATCGGCAGCGCCCTGGTGCGGGCGGCCATCGGCGGCGATCGGCGCATGACCTGGGTCCTTCGGGCCGGCCGGCCCGGTGTCGCAGGCTTCTACGAGAAGCTCGGCTTCGCACTCTCCGAGGTGGCGATGGAGCGGCCGGGCGAAGGCCGGCGGGCCGTCACCGCGCGGACCTAGAGAGACCTGCTCGGTCGACTTGCCATGCAGCGCGCCTTCTTCCTCGTTCTCTTCATTGCCGCTGCCTTCGTCTGGCTGAGCAGCGGCAGCCTGCCGGCCGTGGTGGCCTCGCACTTCGGCCCGGGCGGCACCGCCAACGGATTCATGGGCAAGGGGATGTACACGGCGCTCATGATCGCGCTGGTGGTCGGCGTGCCGGCGCTGGTGGCCTCGACGACGCGGCTGGTGCGCGCCCTTCCGCCGCAGATGATCAATCTGCCGAACCGGCATTACTGGCTGGCGCCCGAGCGCCGCGATGCCACGCTCGACGCGCTGGCTTCACTCAGCCTGCGGTTCGCGACGGCCCTGGCCGTCTTCCTGTGCTTCATGCACTGGCTGGTCGTTCGCGCCCATGCCGTCCAGCCGCCGCGGCTGCCGGAGGGCTTGTTCTTCGTCGGCCTCGCGGCCTTCGGCCTCGTCACCCTGGCCTGGCTCTTCCTCCTGTTCCGTCGGTTCGGCCGCATCCGCTGACTCGTCCTTCTGCGTCATGCGCGTCGGCCTCGTCTCGGACACACACGGCCTCCTTCGTCCGGAGCTGCTGGCCTTCCTCCAGGGCAGCGACCACATCGTCCACGGCGGCGACGTCTGCGACGGCGAGGTCCTGCGAGCCCTCGGCGCGATCGCGCCGGTCACCGCGGTGCGCGGCAACAACGACCGCGGCGCGTGGGCCACTGCCCTGCGCGAGAGCGAGCTCTTTCGCCTGGGCGAGGTCCTCGTCTACGCCATCCACGACCTGGCCGAGCTCGACATCGAGCCGGTCGCAGCCGGCGTCCGGGTCGTCGTATCGGGACATTCCCACCAGCCCGCCGTCGAGCAGCGCGAAGGAGTGCTGTACATCAACCCCGGCAGCGCCGGTCCGCGCCGCTTCAGGCTGCCGATTTCGGCGGGCGAGCTGACGATCTCCGCAAGCTCCGTCTCCGCACGCATCGTCGAGTTCGGGCAAGCCGACATGACCAAAGCGCGCCCCGCCAGGGTGATCCCTTGACCTGGCCCCGGACCGCGCGCATGGGCTGGGCGACTGGCCTGGCTCGCCCTGGTCGCGCTCCGCCCTGCGGGCGAAATGCGATCATCCGCCGACCGGGGAGATCGCACCGTGATCGACCTCGACAGGAGGAATGACAGGTGGCGGAACGACCCGAGGGCAACCAGCCGGCGGCGCCAGCCGTGATCGCGGGTACCGCGGGTGCTTCGTCGCGAGCCTGGCTGCTGGTCAGCGTCGTCGTGCTCGGCGCCCTGATCGCCGGCGCCTGGTGGTTTCTCCAGGACCGGGACACCTGGCCGCGAGGCGAGGCGCTCGGCGCGGCGATGACCCCGCTCATCGAAGGCAGGAACCCGGACCAGTCGCTCGTGGCCCGCGTGATCTGGGACAACTATCTCGAGGCCCGGGCGAACGCGGCGCGATGGAGCGGCCTCTACTGGGGCATGACCTTCGCCGCGGCCGTGCTGAGCGCCCTGGCGGCACTGGTGCTGAAGCTCGAAACCCTCATCCGGAACGAGGGCGCGAAGAAGGACCTGGCGGCCCTGCTCTCGGTGTCTGCCGCGTTGCTGATCACCGTCTCGACCAGCGGCGACTTCCAGCGCAAGTGGCAGGCCAACCGGATCGCCGCCGCCGAGCTGGAGCGGACCGGCTACGAGTTCCTGGAAAAGGACGGCGCCGACGCGCGCTCGTACCTGGCCGGGGTCGGCCAGACCCTGCTGCGGCGGCACATGTCGATCGTCGGCGGCTCCGAGCCGCGCAAGCCGCCGCAGGAGGCGGGCAAGGCCGCGTCGCAGAGCAAGTAACCGAAGGGAGATGCCCGGACCATGCCTCGATTTCGAATCTTCGTCGCCGGCGTCGTCGCCGCCCTGGGGCTGAGCGCCATGCCGGCATCGGCAGCGCCGCAAACGCTGAGGGAGCAGGTCTGGGCCGCCGAGCTGGCCTTCGCCGGCACCATGGCGCAGCGGGATCTCCGGGCCTTCGGCGAGCTCATCGCCGAAGAGGCCGTGTTCTTCTCCGGTACCGCGGTGTTGCGCGGCAAGAGCAAGGTGCTGGAAGGCTGGACCGCGTTCTTCGCCGACAAGGAAGCGCCCTTCTCCTGGGCGCCCGACCAGGTCGAGGTGCTGGAGTCGGGCACCCTCGCGATCAGCACCGGCCTCGTCCGCGACCCGACCGGCAAGGCCATCGCGCGGTTCAATTCGATCTGGCGACTCGAAGCGCCGAACCGCTGGCGCGTGGTGTTCGACAAGGGCAGCCCGCCGACGCCGGGTCCCCCGTGAGGCCGGCACCGCCTCCCCTCTAGCGTGCGCGCCGAGCCTTCCATGCCGACCGCGCCCGTCATCGAGCAGGTGGATCCACAGGGGCCCGTCGCCATGGCCCTGCTGCGGCAGGCGGCAGCCGAAGCGCGAGCCCTGTATCCGGAGCTCGTGCGGCCGAACGCACCGCCGCCGACCAACGCGCCGACGCCGGATCGCGGCGTCTATCTCGTCGCCTTCGTCGACGGGGCTGGCGTCGCCTGCGGCGCGCTACGGCCGATCGACGGTGAGATCGCCGAGGTGAAGAGGATGTTCGTCGTGCGCGACAGCCGCCGTCGCGGGCTGGCGAGGGCGATCCTCGACGCGCTCCAGGAGCACGCGAGGAGCTTCGGCTTCAGCCGCCTGCGCCTGGAGACCGGCAACCGCCAGGCTGCGGCGATCGCGTTGTACGAATCGTGCGGCTTCGAGCACATCGCAGCGTTCGGCGAGCATGCGAACGACCCCACCAGCGTCTGCTTCGAGAAGCGGCTCGGCGTTGGCAAGGGAGCGGTCGTCGGGTAGTCTGCTGCACTCCGGTCGAGTACCCCTGCAAAACCCGTTCAGTGGAGATCGCATGTCCGGCAACCTCCCCGTCTACACCCTGGTCCACGTCGTGCTGAGTGTGCTCGGCGTCTTCTCCGGCCTGGTGGTCGTGGGCGGCCTGCTGGCGGGCGTGCGCTTCGACCGCTGGATCGCCTTCTTCCTGGTCACGACGGTGCTGACCAACGTCACCGGCTTCGGCTTTCCGTTCGTCACGCTCCTTCCCTCGCACATCGTCGGCGCGCTTTCCCTGCTCGTCCTGCCCGTGGCGATCGCGGCGATCTACTGGAAGCATCTCGAAGGCGCCTGGCGCGGGGTGTTCGTCTTCACCAGCGTGCTCGCGCTCTGGTTCAACGTCTTCGTCCTGTTCGCGCAGCTGTTCCAGAAGATCCCGGTCCTCGCCCCGCTCGCGCCCGATCCCAAGGCACCCGCGTTCGCCATCACGCAGGGGCTCGTTCTCCTGCTCTTCATGGGGCTCGGCTGGGCCGCCCTCAAGGGCTTTCGAAACGCGTCGTGGCCTGCGAAGTGACTGCTTCGGTGGCCGGGCGATAGCAGGAGGACCCCGCGATGTCCGATGGAAAGAGTCCGCTCGAACTCATCGCCACGACGGTTCAGGTGCTCAGCGTCGTGGCCGGCGTCGTCGTCAGCGTCCTGAGCTTCAACGCCACGCGGCAGAAGGAGGCCGACGCCCGCCGGCAGGAGGCGGAGAAGCCCTTCGTCGAGCTGCGGCGGACGATCTACCTCGAGACGGTCAAGACCGCGGCGATCATCGCCAATCCCGAGGACCGGACGCCGGGCGAAGTCGCCAAGGCCAAGCGACGCTTCCGCGAGCTCTATGTCGCCGAGCTGTCCATGGTCGAGGCGCCCGACGTGGCGCGCAAGATGGTCGAGCTGGCCGCCGCCGTCGACCCGGAGCTGAGGCAGCTCTCGCCGGCGCAACGAGCCGCCCTCGACCTCGCGCACGCGCTCGGCGAGTCGTACGCGACCCGACCTGCCGAGAAGTGAGCCGCGCCACCCACGCCGCGACGTACCCGGAGGAACGACGATGCCCCTGCTCGGACAGGCCGCGATGCTGCTGGCGTTCGACATTGCCGCCGAGGCGCTCAGCGAGCACGACGACTGGCACACGCACGAGCACCTGCCGGAGCGGCTGGCGATCCCCGGCTTCCTTCGAAGCACCCGCTGGGTGGCGCTGCAGGGGCAGCCGCGGTACCTGGTGCTGTACGAAGTGGACCGGCTGGAGACGCTGGCTTCGGCGGCCTATCTCGAGCGGCTGAACCATCCCACCCCCTGGACCGCCAAGATGATGCCGCACTACCGCGGCATGACGCGGGGGCTCTGCTCGGTCGTGCAGAGCGCCGGCCTCGGTCTCGGCCACTTCGGCCTGCTGACGCGCTTCGCCTCGGCGCCCGGCGCCGAGGCGCGGTTGAGCGAATGGCTGGCCAGCGACATCGTCGCCCGCCTGCCGCAACGGCCCGGCCTCGGCAGCGTTCACCTGCTGCGCGGCGCGCTCGCGGCGCAGATGACGAACGAGCAGCGCATTCGCGGCGCCGACGGGGGTATCGATTGGGCGTTGCTGGTCACCGGCTACAGTCAGGAGGCGCTGGCAGCACTGAGGCAGTCCGATCTCGACGATGACCGCCTCTACGACCATGGCGCTGCAGGAGCGGACAGCGCCCTGTACCGATCCGACTACACGCTCAGCGCGAGCGAGCTCCGCGCCTGAGCGCGGCAACGAAAGAACGCATGAGTGCCCGTCGAAATCGCGCGGTCCGATCGCTGGCGGTCCAGGCCGCCGAGATGGCGATCGCCGTGCCGCAGGTCGTGGCGCACCGCGTCACCCGCATGGCCTTGTCCGGCCCCAAGCTCTCGGTGCGCGATCGCAAGGAATTCGAGCGCATGGTCGCCGAGAAGAACACGGCTTTCGGCGAGTCGTGGCAGGCGATGGCGGCGCAGGCCGCGCAGGCCAACCAGGCGCTGGCCGCTTCGTTCTTCAAGTCGTTTCTCTCGGTCGCCGCCGGCAAGAGGCCATCGGCCGCCGCGTCGGCGGCGCAGCTGCAACGGGCGGCGCTCGGCGTGCTGAGCAAGGGGGTCGGGCCCGTGCATCGCAAGGCGGTCGCCAACGCCAAGCGCCTGGGCCGTACCAAGCTTCGCTAGCGGCTCTCGCCGGAGTAGAGTTCGTTCTCGCGTTGCAAGGAGTCCGAGCATGAAGAGCCCGTCCGCACTCTCCCTTGGCCTGGCGATCGCATTCGCCTTCCTGTCCGCGGCGAACGCCGCGGAAGGCCACGGCAAGGGCAACGACGCCTGACCGGCGATCCTTGGCTCGAGCCCTGGCTTCCCGCGCTGCGGAGCGCGGCGGCCCGAGGGACGACGCTGGAGCTGGGCTGCGGCACCGGGCGCGACACGAAGGCGCTGGTCGCCGCGGGTTGCCGCGTCACCGCCGTGGACCGCTCCGGCGCCTCGATCGCCCTGGCCAAGCTGGCTGCGCCGCGCGCCCGGTTTCATCGCCAGGACGTGCGTGAGCCGTTTCCCGAATCGTCCAGCGGCTACGCGGCGGTCGTCGCGAGCCTGGTGCTGCATTACTTCTCCTGGCAGGAGACGGTCGAGCTGGTCGAGCGCATCCGCGCCGCCCTCCTGCCCGGCGGCCTGCTGCTCTGCAGGCTGAACTCCACCCACGACGTCCACTTCGGCGCGCAAGGCCATGCCGAGATCGAAGAGAACTACTACCTTGTCGACGGCGAACCCAAGCGCTTCTTCTCGGAGGCGACGACGAGAGCGCTGTTCGCGAACGGCTGGTCGGTCGAGCACATGGCTGAAAAAGTGGTCGACCGCTACGTGCATCCCAAGTGGCTGTGGGAGGTCGTCGCGAATCGTGCGCCGTAGCGGCGAGTCGGGCGCCGTCGGCCGGCAACTGTGCCTCAGGGTGCGGGTAAAGGTGCAAGTCGTGGCGCCTTGATCCGGGCGATCATTCCCGGACCTCGATCCCCACCCGCGCAGGAGAGCCCGCTTGCAAACCCCTCAACGCATCGTCCAGGTGTGCCTGTTCATCGTCGCCGCGATCGCCCTGTTCGGCGGCACGGTGCAGATGGTTCTCGGCCAGCCCGACACCACCCCGCGGCTCGACAACGTGCACCGCTTCATGGCGGGCGTCTACTTCTCCATGGGCCTGGTGAATCTCTGGGCAGCGGTCACGATCCGCCAGCAGGGAACGCTCGTCTACCTGCTCGCCCTCGGTGTGCTGCTCGCCGGCGCGGGCCGGCTGCTGTCGATCGCGCAGGTCGGATTGCCGCAACCGCACGGACTCTGGCTCGGTTACCTCGTGCCCGAGCTGGCGCTGCCGTTCGTCATCGCCATCGCCCACCGGGCGAGCGGCCGGCGCATCGCCACCGGCGCCGCGGCGGCGAGCGCCTGAGCGGCCCGGTCCGAGGCGATGTCAGAGGTCGTCTTCGAGACCGAGCGGCTCGTCGCCCGGCGGCTCGAGCCGGGTGACGAGGTCGCGATGCTCGAGGTCTACGGCGACGCGGAGGCGATGCGCTGGGTGGGCGACGGCGTGCCCCTGACCGCGGAACAGTGCGATCGCTGGCTGGTCGTCACCGCGGAGAACTACCGCCTGCGCGGCTACGGCATGTTCGCCCTGGTGGAGCGCGCGTCGGCGAAGGTCGTCGGCTTCTGCGGACTGGTTCATCCGGCAGGCCAGGCCGAGGCGGAGGCCAAGTACGCCTTCGCCCGCGGCGCCTGGGGCCGCGGCCTGGCCACCGAGGCGCTGCGAGCCCTGCTCGGCTACGGCAGCTCGGCGCACGGCCTGCAGGAGATCATTGCCACCGTGGCCCCGGACAACGCGGCGTCGCAACGCGTCCTGCTCAAGGCAGGCATGCGGGAAGGCGCGCCGCGGGCCGAAGACGATGGCACCCGCACCCTCTGCTTTTCCTGGCGGCCGCGGCCGCCGGCGATGTCGGTCGAGCCGGTCTCGTATGCGGACTTCGACGACCCGCCTGCCGACCTGATGGGCGTGGTGGACGACGGCCTCGAGTCGTACAACCGGCAGGCCGCGCCGCTCGACGAGGTCAGGCCGCTGGCGACGTTCGCCCACGGCCCGGACGGCAAGCTGGTCGGCGGCGCGGTGGGCAGAACCTGGGGAGAGTGCTGCGAGCTGCAGCAGCTGTGGGTGGCGAGCGGGCATCGCGAGCGAGGCATCGCTTCCCGCCTGCTGCGCCAGTTCGAAGTGCGCGCCGCCGGCCGCGGCTGCAGCGTTTTCTATCTCACCACGCTCAGCTTCCAGGCGCCGGACTTCTATCGCCGGCACGGCTACGCCTCGATCGCCGAGATCCGCGGCTATCCGCAGGACATCGCGAAGTACCTCATGCGCAAGGAGGCCGCGGCTCGGCGGGAGCAGCCATGAGGCTGATCGGCATGCTCGACTCGCCTTACGTGCGGCGCGTGGCGGTGTCGCTGCAGCTGCTGGGCTTGCGCTTCGAGCATCGGTCGCTCTCCGTCTTTCGCACCTTCGCCGAGTTCCGGCAGATCAACCCCGTGGTCAAGGCGCCGACCCTCGAATGCGACGACGGCAGCCTGCTGATGGACTCCTCCCTGATCCTCGAGCACGCCGAAGCGCTGGCGCATCCGCGCACGCTCCGGCCCTCGCGCCTGCAGGACCTGCAGCACGACCTGCGACTCACCGGGCTGGCGCTCGCGGCCTGCGAGAAGAGCGGACAGCTCCTCTACGAACGCGGCCTGCGACCGGCCGAGAAGTGGCATGCGCCGTGGATCGCCCGCGTCACCGGCCAGGTCCTGGCGGCCTGCGACCTGCTGGAGCGCGAGCTCGCCGACCGACCGCCGCCGGCCGCGAGCGCGGCGCTGCGCCAGGCCGATGTCAGCGTCGCCGTCGCCTGGCAGTTCACGCAGCAGACGCTGCCGGAGGTCGTTCCCGCGGCGCGCTTTCCGCGCCTGTCGGCGTTCTCGAAGGCCGCGGAGTCGCTCCCCGAGTTCCGGGCCGCGCCCTACGGCGAAGGCACGTACGCCGGATGACGCGGCCCCTGCCCTCCGTTCGCGAGGCCGGTGCCGGCGCCGGCGTCGTCTGCCTGCACTCGAACGCCAGCAGCTCGGGACAGTGGCGCGCGCTGATGGATCGCCTGGCACCGCGCTTTCGCGTCTTCGCCCCCGACTCCTACGGCGCGGGCAAGAGCCCCGAGTGGCCTTTGGACCGCGAGATCCGCCTGCGCGACGAGGTCGATCTGATCGAGCCCGTTCTCGCCGCGGCGGGGACGCCGCTGACGCTCGTCGGCCACTCCTACGGCGCCGCCATCGCGCTGCGGACAGCGCTCGACGATCCCGGCCGGGTGCGGGCGATGGCGCTGTACGAGCCGACCCTGTTCGCCCTGCTCGAGGCCGAGGCGCCGCCGCCCAACGCGGCCGACGGCATCCGCGAGGCGGTGGCTGCGGCGGGCCTCGCCCTCGACCGGGGCGACCGCGACGCCGCCGCCGGGACCTTCATCGACTACTGGATGGGTACCGGCGCCTGGCAGCAGATGCCGGCGCAGCGGCAGGCGCAGATCGCGGCGTCGGCCGTCAACATCCGCCGCTGGAAGCACGCGCTCTTCACCGAGCCCACGCCGCTCTCGGCATTCCGCGAGCTCGACATTCCCGTGCTCTACCTGATGGGCAGGGAGACCACGGCCGCGGCCCGCGGCGTCGCCCGGCTCCTCTGCGCCGCTCTGCCGCGTGTGGAGGTGCTGGAGTTCGAGCGACTCGGCCACATGGGTCCGGTCACCCACCCCGAGGTCGTGAACGAGGCGATCGCCCGGTTCCTCGAGCAGCGATGAGCGAGGACGACGCCGCCACGCCGAGCTTCGAGGAGTCGTTCGCCGCCGCCGAGCAGGCGGCCTTTCGCTTCCTCGTCGACGAGCATGGCTTTGAGCTCGCCGAACGGCAGGTCGCGCGCGGCGATGCGCAGCGCGGCGTGATCGGGCGCGTCCGCTACCGGGCGCAGGCTTCGCCGCAAGACGCCGCGCGGGCGGTGGAGCTGACGCTCGCCCCGCTGCAGCTCCAGCTCGACCTTCAGCTCTCGAAGGCGACGCGCGGAACCTGTGCGATCGAGGAGCTGCACGCGCTCGAGGGCAAGGGGCCGTTCCCCGGCCGCGAGCACGGCCTCTACGACGCGATGCACAACCCCGCGGAGCTGGCGGCCGAGTTCCATCGCCTGGCAGGCGTGCTGCGCGCCTGCGGAGCCCGCTTCTTCGAGGACGACGGGTACCTGTGGGACGACCTCGCGGCCCGGCGCGTGCACCGGGCCGCGGACGAGGAGATCCGGCGCACCCTGGCCCTGTCGCAGGAGCTGTTCCGGGCCAAGGAATGGCAACGCCTCGTCGAGCTCCTCAAACCGATCGAATCCCGCCTCGGCACCCGGGCGAGCGCCCGGCTGGCCTACGCGAAGAGGAAGGTACGCGAACGATGATGAAGAAGTCCGCCCGTCCTGCTCATCCGCGCGGTGGCTCTGAACGCCCGCCTCGGCGACCCGACCGACCTGGCGAGCCGGGCACGATCGGGCCGCTGACCGAGGCACAATCCCTCGCTCTCTGCTCGCTCGAGGCGGAACCGGCCCTTGCGTAACTTCGCCATCCTCTACCCGATGTTCGCGCTCGTGGCGTGGACCCTGATCGTGCTGCTGCTGATCCCCGTGGTTCGCATCCGCGCGGCCCTCCGGCGCGAGGTTCGACCGAACGACTTCAGGTTCGGCGAAGCGCCGTCGGTGCCGGGCCACGTGAGCGTGCCGAACCGGAACTACATGAACCTGCTCGAGCTGCCGATGCTTTTCTACGTCGTCTGCCTGCTGCTGTTCGTCACCGCCGGCGCGTCGCACGCCGCGGTCCTTCTCGCCTGGCTGTACGTGGGCCTGCGCATCGTCCACAGCCTCATCCATCTCAGCTACAACCACGTCATCCATCGGCTCGCGGCGTTCGCGCTCAGCAGCGTCGTCCTGCTGGCCCTGTGGGTGCAGGCGGGATGGCATCTCGCGGCCAACCCCATGACCTGAGTCTGACCATGCTCGATCTCGCCTCCATCCAGGACCTGCTGGCGCCGCTGTTTCCCGGCCTCATGGGCGTTCGAGTCACCGAGCTGGCGCCCGACCGCGTGGTCGCCGAGATGCCGGTTCGCGCCGACCTGTGCACCGCCGGCGGCATCCTCCACGGCGGCGCCTACATGGCCTTCGCCGACACGCTGGGTGCGGTGGGGACGATCCTCAACCTGCCCTCCGGCAAGCGCACGACCACCACCGACTCGAGCACCAAGTTCATCGCCGGCGCGCGCCTGGGCAGCACCGTCACCGGCGAATGCCTGGCCCTGCATCGCGGCCGCACGACCATGGTCTGGCAGACCTCGATCAGGACCGCCGAAGGCAAGCTGTGCGCGGTGGTGACGCAGACGCAGCTCGTCCTCGACGGGCCGGGCTGAGGCCGGCCCGCCGCCGCGACTCGCCAGTCCCGCCCCGCAGATCGATGCCGTTCGCGCCGCCCGCTGCGATCGAAGCCGAGCGCGTGCGCGTCCGGCTCCTTGCCGAATCCGACCTGCCGGCGCTGTTCGCGGTCAACTCGGACGAAGCGGTGACCTCGATGCTGCCTTACGCCACCTGGCAAACGCCGGCCGATGCCGAGGCCTGGTTCGGGCGGATGGCGGCGCTGCAGGCGACCGGGCTGGCGCTGCAGTTCGTGGTGGCCGAGAAGGCGAGCGACCGGGCGATCGGCACCTGCCTTCTGTTCCGGCTCGAGGAGGGCAGCCAGCGCGCCGAGCTCGGCTACGTGCTGGGTCGCGCCCACTGGGGACGCGGCCTGATGCACGAAGCGCTGGGCGCGCTGCTCGACTCGGCCTTCGGCCCGCTCGGGTTGCGCCGGCTGGAGGCCGAGGTCGATCCGCGCAACCTCGCCTCCGCCCGCGTTCTCCAACGCCTCGGCTTCACCCGCGAAGGGCTGCTGCGCCAGCGCTGGGTCACGAAGGGTGCAGCCAAGGACGTCGAGATCCACGGCCTGCTGCGCAGCGAATGGCCGGCCACCCGCGTCTCTTCGCCGAAGGCATGACATGAGCTCCTCGCCAACCCTCTCCTTCGACGGCGGCTGCACCTGCCGCGGCGTTCGCTATCGCCTGACGAGCGCTCCGCTGTTCGTGCACTGCTGCCACTGCCGCTGGTGCCAGCGCGAAAGCGGCGCCTCGTTCGCGCTGAACGCGCTGATCGAGGCGAGCCGGGTGCAGCTGCTGCATGGCGAACCCGACGTCGTCGACACGCCCTCGAACAGCGGCACCGGGCAGCGCATCTCCCGCTGCCCGGTCTGCCGGGTCGCGCTCTGGAGCAACTACGGCGGCAGCGGCGATCGGGTGCGCTTCATTCGCGTCGGCACGCTCGACGAGCCGGACAGAATGCCGCCCGACGTGCACATCTTCACCGCCTCGAAGCAGCCCTGGGTGCTGCTGTCGCCGGACACCCCGGCCGTGACCGAGTACTACAAGGCCTCGGAGCTCTGGCCGGCGGAGAGCCTGGCGCGCCGCGCCGCCCTGGCGTCCCCGCCGGCGCAGGCCTAGCCCGCGCGGTGCAACCGCTTACGATGCACGCCGTCTTCACCCGGAGCACGCCCCATGGCCGCCTACCTGATTGCCGAGCTTGAAGTCACCAACCCCGCGGGCTTCGAGGAGTACCGGGCGCTGGTCCCCGCCGTCATCGCCGCGTACGGCGGGAAATACCTGGCTCGCGGCGGCGCCTGCGAGGTGCTCGAGGGCGGCGGGCCGGCCCGCCGCCGGGTCGTGCTCGCGTTCGATTCGATGCAGAGCCTGAAGACCTTCTGGGACTCGCCGGAGTACCTGCCCCTGCGCGCGCTGCGCGAACGACACTCCACGGCGAACATCGTCGCGGTCGAGGGCGTGCCGCCCGGGCCATGACCGGCTTCGTCTGCTCCACCTGCGGCGCGTTCCACGAGGACATGCCCCGGCTCCTCACGGTCGCCGCGCCGGCGGCCTGGGAGGCGCTTCCCGAGACCGAGCGCGCGTCGCGCGCCGTTCTGAGCGCCGACCAGTGCGTCATCGACGACGCCTATTTCTTCATCCTCGGCCGGCTCGAGCTGCCGGTGCTCGACGGCGGCGAGCCCTTCACCTGGATGACCTGGGTCTCGGTCAGCGAAGGCAACTTCCTGCGCGCCTCGAAGCTCTGGTGGACCGCGGGAAGGGAAGCCGAGCCGCCCTGCTTCGCCTGGGTCCAGTCGTCGCTGCCCTATCCGGTGCCGACCCTCAACCTGAAGGCCGACCTGTTCACGCAGCCCCTCGGCGAACGGCCGAAGGTGCGGCTGCAGGAGGCGGACCATCCCCTCTGGCGCGAGCAGAAGCACGGCATCTCCCCGGCGCGGGTGCAGGAGATCGTCGAGTCGATCCTCCATCGCTCCCCGTAGGAGGCATCGTGCCGCCCGGAGCGACCTCGACAGGGGCCTCGCCCGAACCGTTCTTCGTGGCCGCGGGACTCCACGTCGTGGAGATCGGCGCCGATCTCGTCCCCCTGCTGCAGCGTTTCTTCGACGCGAACCCCGCCTACTTCCTCGCCGTCAACGGCGAGATCGCCGGCCCGGGCGAGGCCGAGGAGGAGGTGCACGGCACGCTGCCGGCGGGCTGGCCGTTCACCCGGAAATGGGTCCTAGGCATCGCCGACGGCAGCGGCGAACTCGTGGCGATGATGAATGTCGTCTCCGACCTGCTCGCCGTCGGCGTCTGGCACATCGGTCTCTTCATGGTGGCGAGCCCGGCCCAGGGAAGCGGCCTGGCGCAATCGCTGCTCGAGCGCCTGGAACGCTGGGCGCTCGCCGCCGGTGCGCGCTGGCTGCGCCTGGGCGTCGTCGCCGGCAACGCCCGGGCCGAGCGATTCTGGGCTTCGGCCGGGTTCGTCGAGCTTCGCCGGCGCGAAGGCCTGGCGATGGGCCGCAAGGTGAACACGGTGCGGGTGATGGCCAAGCCGCTCGCCGGCGGCTCGCTCGCCGACTACCTCGCGCTCGTGGAGCGCGACAACCCGGGCGCGGCGTGACCGACGCGACGACCGCGCTGCAGCGATCGTGGCGCCGCGCCTGGCGCGCGGTGGTTGCGGAGGCGCCGCAGCAGGATGAAGCGCTCCTGCAGCGCCTCCTCGCCGCCTACCGCGAGCCGCAACGCCGCTACCACACGCTGCAGCACCTGGCCGAGTGCATCGCCCGCTTCGAGCCGGTGCAGGACCTCGCGGCCTCGCCCGCCGAGGTCGAGCTCGCGCTCTGGTTCCACGACGCGGTCTACGACGTTCGAGGCCACGGCAACGAGGCGCGCAGCGCGGCCTGGGCGCGCGACGAGCTGCGCGCCGCACGAGCCCCTGCCGCGGTCGCCGCACGCGTGCACGACCTGGTGATGGCGACCCGGCACGACGCCTTGCCCCGGCCCGGGGACGCGATGCTCGTGGTCGACATCGACCTGTCGATCCTCGGCGCTTCGCCCGGCCGCTTCGACGAATACGAAGCGCAGATTCGCGCCGAGTACGCCTGGGTGGACGAGGCGACGTTTCGCGGCAAGCGGCGCAGCATCTTGACGGCGTTCCTGGCACGACCGACGATCTTCGGTACGCCGCACTTCCGTGCCGCTCTCGAAGCCGCCGCACGGGCGAATCTCCAGCGTTCGCTCGACCATCTCGAAGACTGAGCTCGACCATGGCGCCTGACTCTCCCCTCCCCGCCGACGTGCTCGCCGCCCTGGAGAAGGGCGACAAGATCGAAGCGATCAAGCGCCTGCGGACCGCGACCGGCCTCGGGCTGAAGGAAGCCAAGGACGTCGTCGAGCGGTACCCCGGGTCGAATCATCCGGTGCGGCCCTCCGTCGCTTCGATGCTCAGCCTGCCGTTCGCCGTCGCGGAGGCGATGAAGCAGGGCAACAAGCTCGAAGCGATCCGCCTGATGCGCGAGCAAGGCGGGCTCGGTCTCAAGGAGGCGAAGGACGCGGTCGAGGCGTTCGAGCGCGCGAACGCGACCGGCATGGGCACGCGCGCGCCCGGCGAAGTGCCGCGGTCGCGCGCCGGCTGGTGGCTGATGGCGGTGCTGCTGCTGGCCGCCCTCGGATTGCTCGCCCGGCATCTGTTCGCCAGTCCGGGCTAGCCGAACGATCACATCGACTCCTGCAAGGACACCGACATGAGCCTTCCCGACACCGACAAGGTCTTCGCCGGTTCGATTCCGCGGCTGTACGACGAGTACCTCGTCCCGCTCATCTTCGAGCCCTACGCCATCGACCTGGCGGCAAGGGTGGCGGCCCGGCGCCCCGAGCGCGTGCTCGAGGTCGCCGCCGGCACCGGCGTGGTGACGCGCAGGCTCGCCGCCGCCCTGCCGGCCAGCACGGCCATCGTCGCCACCGACCTGAACCCGGCGATGCTCGAGCAGGCCCGCGCCGTCGGCAGTGCGCGGCCGGTCGAGTGGCGGCCGGCCGACGCGATGCAGCTTCCGTTCGAAGGCGCCAGCTTCGACCTCGTGGTCTGCCAGTTCGGCGTGATGTTCTTTCCCGACAAGGGGCACGCGTTCGCGGAAGCGCGCCGGGTGCTGCGCCCGGGCGGCGCCTTCCTGTTCAACGCCTGGGACCGGATCGAGGAGAACGAGTTCGCAGCGGTCGTGACCGAGGCGCTCGCCACCGTCTTTCCCGACGACCCGCCACGCTTCATGGCGCGAACGCCGCACGGCTACTTCGATCTCGCAGCGATCGCGCGCGACGTGGCGCAGGGCGGCTTTCCGGCCGCGGCGCAGATCGACACGGTGAGCGCGCGCAGCCGGGCCGCCACGCCACGCGATGTGGCGATCGCCTACTGCCAGGGCACGCCGCTGCGCAGCGAGATCGAGACGCGCGACAAGGCCCGCCTCGGCGAGGCCACGGACGTCGCGACGGAGGCGATCGCCCGCCGCTTCGGCACCGGCCCGGTCGACGGCAAAATCCAGGCGCACGTCGTCGCGGTCGAGCGCTGAGCCCGCCGCATTCATCGCCTTGCAGCCATCGAGGAAAGCGCGCCATGCCGACCCAGGACGAAGAGATCGCCCGCCACCTGCGCGAGGCGCTGGCCTCGGGTGAGCTTGCCGGCATCGAGGGCTTCGGCAAGCCGCTGCCCGAAGACGCCGGCTGGAATGCCACGCCCGAAGCCTTGCGCATGCCGTTCAAGATCCTGAAGAACGCGGGCTTCGTGCCGCCCGAGGTGGAGCTGTTCCACGAGCGCGCGGCGCTGACCGCGGCGCTCGCGGCCTGCGGCAGCGAGGCGGAACGAACCGCCACGCGGCAAAAGCTCAGCGACCTGGAGCAGAAGATCGCGCTGCGCCTGGAAGCGCTGCGCGTCAACGGCACGCTCTGAGCGGCTCACGCCGGTTTGTCCATGGCACCAGAGCTCGACCGGATCGATCACATCCACGTCTTCGTCGCCGACCGTGCCGCGGCCGAGCGGTGGTACGGCCGCGTGCTGGGACTCTCGCGCCTGGCGCCGCTCGAGTTCTGGGCGGCCGACGGCGGGCCGCTGACGCTCGGCAACGCGTCCGGCTCCATTCACCTCGCCCTGTTCGAGCGCCCGGCGGCGAAGTGCCGCTCGACGATCGCGCTCGGCACCAGCGCCGAAGGCCTGCTCGCCTGGCGCCGCCATCTCGCCGCCGCGCTCGGCAAGACCGTCGAGCTCGTCGACCACCAGGTCTCGTGGTCGATCTACTTCGAAGACCCCGACGGCAATCCGTTCGAGGTCACCACCTACGACCACGCGGCCCTGGCGGGCCAGGGGCAGAGCGCATGAAAGCACCGCAGTTCGTCGTCATGCACATCCCGGGTCCGGCCTGGAAGCCCGGCGTTCCCGTCTTCGAGCAGGACGGCCTCGATCTGCACGTCGGCCACTACGCGAGCCTGCACGCGGAAGGCAAGCTGCACATGGGCGGACCGTTCCTCGACCCGCGATCGGGCGGCATGATGATCGCCGCGCCCGGCGTCGAGGAAGACGAGTTGCGCGCCTTCGCCGCCGCCGATCCCGCCGTGCGCTCGGGCCTCCTCACCTTCGAGCTGCGGCCCTGGCTGGTCGGCATGCAGCGGTGAGCGCGGGGCGTCCGGACGATCGCG
Organism: Burkholderiales bacterium; assembly: GCA_021414305.1. GTDB lineage: Bacteria > Pseudomonadota > Gammaproteobacteria > Burkholderiales > Burkholderiaceae_C > Schlegelella_A. Next base: position 57,246 of record JAIOOS010000012.1, read on the forward strand.
CGCCCGATCTCGGCCTTCGCCCGGCCACGGCGGCCGACGCTCCGGTGCTGTGCGCGCTGGCGACGCAGGTCTTCCTCGACACCTACGCGACCGAAGGCATCCGCCCGGCGATGGCGCGCGAGGTCGAGCAGCACTTCTCGACCTCGGCCTGGCTGGCCGAGCTCGCGCGGCCCGAGGTCCGGATCGAGGTCGTCGAGCGGGCCGGCCATCTGGTCGCCTTCTCCCAGCTCCTTCTCGGCGAACGCCATCCCCTGGTCGGCAACGCGCCCGCGGCCGAGCTCTCCCGGCTCTACGTCCAGGCGCCGTTCCAGCGGCGCGGCGTCGGCCGGCTGCTGCTCGACCGCGCCGAGGCAGTGGCGCGCAGCGAGGGCTTCGCCACCTTGTGGCTCACCGCCTGGGTCGGCAACGCCCGCGCCCTGGCCTTCTATCGCCGCCAGCGTTATCGCGAGCTGGGCAGCACCGACTACGAGTTCGAGAACGAGCGCTTCGAGAACCGGCTGTTCGCCCGGTCGCTGAGCGAGCCGCGGCCGCTGCACAACTCGCCGCGCGCAGGCTGATCCCCTCCCCTATATTCGACGCCTGGGAGGCAGGCTCATGAAATCTTCGGCTCCCGGGCTCGTCAGCCTGCGCGAGATCACCGCCGACACAGTGCTCGCGGTCGTGCGTCTCGAGGTCGCCGAGGCGCAGAAGGGCTTCGTCGCCCCCAATGCGATCTCGCTGGCGCAGGCGCTGTTCGCGCCCGAGGCCTGGTACCGCGCGATCTGCCTGGGCGACACGCCGGTCGGCTTCGTGATGCTCGAGGACCAGTCTCGGCGCGTGCCGCCGCCCAAGCATCCGGAGATCGGCGTCTGGCGTTTCATGATCGACGCCCGCCATCAGCGCCAGGGCATCGGCCGGGCGGCGCTGCAGCTCGTGATCGACGAGGTCCGCGGCCGTGGACGCTTCGCCAGGCTCGAGCTCTCGTACGTTCCCGGACCGGGCTGCCCCGAGCCGTTCTACCTGGGTCTCGGCTTTCGCCACACCGGCCGGGTCGACGGCAAGGAAGTCGTGCTCGAGCTGCCCTTGATCGACGCGAAGGACTGAGCCATGGATGTGTTCGAAGCGATCCACGCGCGCCGCTCGATCCGCCGCTACCGGCCCGATCGGGTGCCGCGCGCGCTGCTGCAGGAGCTTCTCTTCGCCGCGGTGCAGGCGCCGACGCCGCCGGTCAGCGGCACGTCGCCCTGGGCGCTCTGCGTCCTGGAAGGCATGGAGCGCCTGGCCGCGTACGGCGACCGCGCCAAGGCTTATGCGTTCGAGCACCAGCCCGCGCCGCACGCCTGGGCCTGGGCCGAGCGGCCCGACTTCAAGGTCTTCTGGGACGCGCCCGCCCTGGTCCTCTTCTGCGCCAGGCGCGGCAATCCGGAAACGCCTTTCGACTGCTGCCGCGCCGCGCAGAACCTGCTGCTCGCCGCGCACGCGCGCGGCCTCGGCTCGTGCTGGGTCGGCGCGCCGCTGCCGTGGCTGGCGAGTCCCGGCGTCGCCGCCGAGCTCGGCCTGCCCGAGGGCTTCGATCCGGTCGTCGCGGTGGTCCTCGGCTACCCGGCGGAGCAGCCCGTCGGCAGTCCACGTCCCGAGCCGGAGATTCGCTGGTGCGAGACATCGTGAGGCCGGCGGCAGGCGGCCGAGCCGCCGCCTAGGCTTGCATGCGCAGCCTCGAGACCGCCGGGCTCCTTCTCGAGCCGCTGACCGTCGCGCATGCCGAGGCGATGTTCGAGGTGCTGAGCGACCCCGCCCTCTATCGCTACCTCGACGACCCGCCGCCGACCGGCGTGGAGCCGCTGCGCGAGCGTTATGCCCGGCTGGAACGTCGCGCATCGGCCGACGGCCGGCAACGCTGGCTGAACTGGGTGGTGCGCGAGCCCGGCGAGCCGCCGCTCGGTTACGTGCAGGCCACCGTTCTCGAGGACGGCAGCGCCTGGGTCGCCTACCTGCTCGCGAGCCGCCAATGGGGGCGCGGCCTGGCGACCCGGGCGACCGCGGCGATGCTCGAGCATCTCGCCGCCGACTACGGCGTGAGTCGATGGCTGGCGATCGTCGAGGTCGAGAACCTGCGCTCGATCCGCCTGCTCGAGCGCCTGGGTTTTCGCGCCATGAGCGCGGACGAGGCGGCCGGGCACGAGCCGACCGCGACCGAGCGCCTCTTCGTGCGGCCGTGAAGCCCGCCACCCGCCCGCCCGGGGCGACACCTCTCGGCGCCCTGGCGCGCATCGCGCTGCTCGGCCTCGCCGCCACGCTCGCCGCCTGCGCCACCACGCCGACACCGGCCGCGGACCCCGCCGACCTCGTGCCCTTCATCGACGCGCACGTGCATCTCAACGACGAGGCGATGCAGCTCGCGCTGATGCGCCGCCACGGCGCCGAGCGCGCGGTCGTGTTCTGGGGCCGGAACGGCGACAACGAAAGCGTCGCCGAAAGCGCCCGCCGCCATCCCGACCGGTTCATCGCCTTCGCGTCGATCTCGCCCGAGCGATCGTCCTATCGCGCACTCTGGGACCGCGACGACCCCGCGGTCCTGAAGACCCTGGACGAGCTGCTCGCGAGCGGACGCTTTCGCGGCATCGGCGAGATCTCGGCCACGCACTTTCCCTCGCCGGGCCTGGCGGAGGCCGACTACGACCCGGCCGGGCCGACGATGAGCGGCATCCTCGCGCTCGCCCGCCGCTACCGCGTGCCGGTGCTCGTGCACGTCGAATCGACGCGGATGCGCGAGCTTTCGTCGCTGCTGGAGAAGATTCCCGACGTCGCCGTGATCTGGGCGCACGGCGGCTACACGCCGCTCTTCATCGCCCGGCGCATGCTCGAGCGGCATCCGAACCTCACCTACGAGCTGAGCGCGCGCACCTGGCCGGTCCATCCGCGCTCCCCCGACTACACGATCCTTCGCGACGGCCAGGCGGCATGGCCGCAATGGCTGGCGCTGATCGAGGCCCAGCCCGACCGCTTCGTCGTCGGCACCGACGCCAGCCATCGCAGCGCCGACAGCGAGGCGATGAAATTCGCCAGCGTCCAGTCGTTCCTGCGCCAGCTCAGCCCGGCGACGCGGGAGCGGGTGGCGCGCGCCAACCTGCTGAAGCTGCTCGGGCCTTTGCGGTAGATTCGGACCCCGATCCCACCGCCGTGCCGGAGCCCTCGCCTTGGACCCGCAGAACCTCAAGATCATTCTCGCGTTCTCGCTCGACGACCAGGCCTGGATCCGCCGCTCCGGGGTCATCGTGCCGAAGTACTGGGCCGGGCACAGCGTCGCGCCGGCGGCGGGCGATGCGCTGCGCATCGGCGGCCGCCAGTTCACCGTGCAGGGTCGCGTCTGGGAGCACGACGGCAGCACGCCGGTCCTGCGCCTGTACCTGAGCAGCGGCCATGCCGAGAGCGATACGGTCTTCGGCAACTTCGCCTGAGGGCGCCGACGCCTCGAAAGCGGAGCGGACGTGAAGGTCGAGCTCGATCACGCCATCGTGCCCGCGCGCGACAAGGTCGCGGCGGCCCGGCTGCTGGCCGAGCTGCTCGGCGTGCCCTGGGCACCGTCGGGCCTCGGGCCTTTCGCCCCGGTCTACGTCAACGACGGCCTGACGCTCGACTTCATCACCACCGACGAGGCCTTTCCGATCTACCACTTCTGCTTTCGCGTCGAGGCCGCCGATTTCGAGGCGATCCTCGGCCGCATCAAGGCCGCGGGCATCGCCTTTCGCAGCGATGTCCGCGGCCCGGTCGACATGCAGGTTCATCCGCAGTACGGCAACGTCTACTGGAACGAGCCCGACGGGCACCAGTGGGAGATGCTGACCGTCAGCTACGCGCGGCCGGCCGCCTGAGCAGCATGGCTGCGGCGATCGAGCTCGAGACGCCGCGCCTTCGCCTGCGCCGCTGGCGCGACAGCGACCGCGCGCCGTTCGCGGCGATGAACGCCGACCCCGAGGTGATGGAGTTCTTTCCCGCGTTGCAGAGCCGCGCGACGAGCGACGCCAGCATCGACGCCTGGCAGGCGCAGTTCGAGACCCAGGGCTGGAGCAACTGGGCGGCCGAGCTGGCCGCGAGCGGCGAATTCATCGGCTTCGTCGGCCTGAGCGTGCCGCGCCGCACGCTCCCCTGCTCGCCCTGCGTCGAGATCGGCTGGCGCCTGGCGCGACCGTTCTGGGGCCGGGGCCTCGCCAGCGAGGGGGCGCGGGCGGCGCTCGGCGCCGGCTTCGAGCGGCTCGGGCTCGCCGAGATCGTCTCGTTCACGGCCCTCGCCAACCGGCGCTCGCGCGCGGTGATGGAGCGAATCGGCATGCGCGATGCGCACCAGGACTTCGAGCATCCCGGCGTGCCCGAGGGCCATGCGCTGCGCCAGCATTGCCTGTACCGCCTCGACCGGCGCACGTTCGACGCCGCGATGCAGAATCCACGACTTCCCCCTGACGAAAGTCCGCCATGAAGATCGCTGCCATCCTCCTCATCGTCGCCGGCCTGCTGGGCCTCGTCTACGGCAGCTTCAGCTACACCAAGGACAAGACCGCGGTGAAGCTCGGCCCGCTCGAGCTCTCGGTCAAGGAGAAGGAAACGGTCAACATCCCGGTCTGGGCGGGCGTCGGCGCCATCGTCGCCGGCGGCCTGCTGCTGGCCTTCGGGGGCCGTTCCAAGTAAGGCCCGGCGTCGTCATGAAGGCATCGCCGCTGCGCTTACTGCATCTCGTTGTCGCGGTCGCATGCGCGGCGGCGCCCGCGCTCGCGGCAGCGCAAGCCTCGAGCTTCGACGGCGCCTGGCACGTCACCCTGACCTGCCCGCCGCACAACGCCGAGGACGACGCCAAGGGCTACACCCATCGCTTTGCCGGCCAGGTGGTCGACGGCCAGATGCGCGCTGTCCACGGCAAGGAAGGCGAGCCCGGCTGGCACCTGGTGACCGGCCGCATCGCTGCCGACGGCAGCGCCACGCTGCAGGTCGACGGCATCGTCAACAACGAGAAGTACGCGATCAACAACGCGCAGCGCGGCAAGGCCTACAAGTACAAGGTGAAGGCGCAGTTCGAGGCGAAGTCGGGCAGCGGCGAGCGCCTGACCGGCCGGGTCTGCCACTTCAGCTTCGCCCGCTGAGCGGCCGGAGGAACCGATGAGCGGTACTTGGCGATGAGCCTGGGCGTTTCGGCGCCGGTGCTCGCGGCATTCCTCGCGGCGAGCTTCGTTCTCGCGGTGACGCCCGGGCCGGGCGTCGTCTACATCGTCGCCCGTACGCTCGCCCAGGGCCGCGGCGCCGGCCTGGCCTCGGTTGCCGGCGTGGCCGCCGGCAACCTGTGCAATGCGGTCGGCGCGGCGCTCGGCCTGGCAGCGCTGTTCGCGGTGTCGTCGCTGGCGTTCAGCGTCGTCAAGTTCGCCGGCGCGGCGTACCTGATCTACCTCGGCATCAAGGCGCTGCGCCGGCCGGCCCCGGTCGCCACGCCCGCAGAGTTCGCCGCGCCGCACAAGCGCCGGATCGCGCGCGACGGCTTCCTCGTCGCCCTGCTCAATCCGAAGACGGCCCTGTTCTTCGCCGCGTTCCTGCCGCAGTTCATCGACCAGGCCCACTCAACCGCGCTCCAGGGTGCGGCGCTCGGCGTCGTCTTCGTGCTCATCGCAGCCACCACCGACACGGCCTACGTGCTCGCCGCCCATCTCGCCGGATCGCGCCTGGCCGGCGGCCGGCGCTTCGAAGCGATCGGCCGCTACGCGGCCGCCGCCACCTACTTCGGCCTCGGCCTCTTCACCGCGGCCACCGGATCGAGAACCCCCCGCTGAAGTCCGGGCGACGCGGGCGCCCCGAGGAACGACCATGTGCAGGAACATCAGGACGCTGTTCAACTTCGAGCCGCCCGCCACCGAGATCGAGATCCGTGCCGCCTCGCTGCAGTTCGTGCGCAAGATCAGCGGCTTCAACGTCCCTTCGCGGGCCAACGAAGCCGCCTTCGACCGCGCCGTCGAGGACGTCGCGGCGGCCGCGCGCAGCCTGATCCAGTCGCTCGTGACCACCGCCGATCCGCGCGACCGCGAGGTCGAGGCGGCGCGAGCACGGGCCCGCTCGGCCGCCCGCTTCGGCCAGGAAGCGCAGGGCGACGCGCCCGGACGCGCTTGAACCGAGAAATAGCCAACGAAGCGGGCGCTTCTCGTCCTTGCCAGCGCCGGTTCATGGAGGCAGACTGCCGAGGCTCGCCCGCAGCACGACATGCAAGAACCCGCGGCGCGAACCAGGGAGACCACCATGAAGACTGCCCCGATGCTGCTTTCGCTCGCCGTCCTGCTGAGCGCGGCGAGCGGCGCCTCGGCGCAGGCCACGCAGGCCCACAAGCTCGGCTGGCTGCAGGGCTGCTGGGCGGCGGTGGACCAGGAGCGCGCGGTCGAGGAGCAGTGGATGGCGCCGCGCGGCAAGACGATGATCGGCTCGAGCCGCACCGTCCAGGGCGCGAGCCTCGTCGGCTACGAATTCATGATGATCCGCGAGCAGGGCGACCGCTACGCGATCGAGGTGCGCCCCTCGGGCCGCGCACCCGTCGTCTTCAACCAGGTTTCGCTCACCGATTCGAGCGTCGTGTTCGAGAACCTGAAGCACGGCTATCCGCAGAAGATCGGCTATCGCCGCGACGGCGAGAACTCGCTCTCGGCGTGGATCGAAGGCAGCCGCAACGGCGTCTCGCGCCGCTTCGTGTTCCCTTACCGGCAGGTCGTCTGCGCCGGCAGCGCCTGAGGCGCTTCGCGCCGGCGCGCTAGTCGGCGAGCTTTCCCTGCACCAGGCGCAAGCGCCGGCTGCAACGCGCGGCCAGCGTCTCGTCGTGCGTCACCAGCACCAGCGCCATCGCGCGCTCCTTCGCCAGGTCGAGCAGGAGCTGGAACACGCCGTCGGCGGTGACGCGGTCGAGGTTGCCGGTCGGCTCGTCGGCGAGCACGCAGTCGGGATCGCCCGCGAGCGAGCGGGCGATCGCCACGCGCTGGCGCTCGCCGCCCGAGAGCTGCCCCGGCCGATGCGCCAGCCGCTCGCCCAGGCCCACCAGCCGCAGCGCCGCCGCGGCGCGCTCGCGCGCCTCGGGCTGGGGCGTGCGACGGATGCGCAGCGGCATCGCCACGTTGTCGAGCGCGCTGAACTCGGGCAGCAGGTGATGGAACTGGTAGACGAAGCCGAGATGGCGGTTGCGCCACTCGCCCTGCTCGGCCGGGCCCTGGCTGGCGAAGTCGCGGCCGCAGAGGAGCACGTTGCCGCCGGTCGGCGCCTCGAGCCCGCCGAGCAGGTGCAGCAAGGTGCTCTTGCCCGAGCCCGACGCGCCGACGATGGCGAGCGTCTCGCCGGCGTGGACCTCGAGGTCGACGCCGCGCAGCACGTGCACGTCGAGCCGCGATGCGCCGCTGCCTTCGGTGAAGCGCTTGTCGAGGCCGCGGGCGACGATCACCGCGGCGGCTGGTTCGTCACTCATAGCGCAAGGCCTCGGCGGGTTTCAGCCGGCTCGCGCTCCAGCTCGGGTAGAGCGTGGCGAGAAAGGCGAGCAGCAGCGAGATCAGCGCGATGGGCACGATGTCGCCCTGCTGCGGATCGCTCGGCATGCGGCTGATCAGGTAGACGCTGCCCGGCAGGAAGCTGATGTGCAGCAGCCGCTCGATCGCCGGCACGATGACGTCGATGTTGCAGGCGACGACGAGGCCGAGGAGCACGCCGCCCAGCGTGCCGATCACGCCCGAGGCGGCGCCCTGGACCATGAAGATGCCCATCACCGAGCGCGGCGTCGCCCCCAGCGTGCGCAGGATCGCGATGTCGGCACGCTTGTCGGTCACCGTCATCACCAGGGTCGAGACCAGGTTGAACGCGGCCACCGCGACGATCAGCGTCAGGATGATGAACATCAGGCGCTTTTCCACCTGCACCGCGGCGAACCAGTTGCGGTTGGTCCGGGTCCAGTCGCGCACCTCGACCTGCGGGCCGAGGCTTTGCGCCAGCTCGGCGGCGATGCGCGGCGCCTGGTTCAGATCGGCGAGGCGGAGCTGCACCCCGCTCGGCCCTTCGCTGCGAAAGAGGCGCGCGGCATCGTCGAGATGCACCAGCGCCAGGCCGCTGTCGTATTCGTAGTGGCCGGCGTCGAAGGTGCCGACGACGGTGAGCGACTTCAGGCGCGGCACCACGCCGGCCGGCGTGACCTGGCCGCCCGGCAGCACGATCGTCACCTTGTCGCCCTCGCGCACGCCGAGCGCGCGGGCCAGCTCGACGCCGAGAACCACGCCCCAGGCGCCGGGCACGAGGCGGGCGAGCGTGGTGTCCTTGAGCTTCGCGGCGAGGTCGGTGACGGTCGCCTCCTGCTCCGGGACGATGCCGCGGACGATCACGCCGCGCATGTCGTCGCCGTGCGCGATCAGCGCCTGCGAGACGACGAACGGGGCGGCGCCGACGACCGCGGGGTTCCTGCGCGCCGCGGCCGCGGTCGCCTGCCAGTCGGCGAGCGCGGCGCCGTCGACGCCGACCACCTCGACGTGCGAGACGATCGAGAGCATGCGGTTCCTCACTTCCTTCTGGAAGCCGTTCATCACCGACAGGACGATGATCAGCGCCGCCACGCCGAGGGCGATGCCGAGCATCGAGACGCCCGAGATGAACGAGATGAACCCGTTCTTGCGCCCGGCACGACCGGCCCGCGTGTAGCGCCAGCCGATCTGCATTTCGTAGGGCCAGTTCATGCCCGGTCCATGCTACTCATAGCGCAGCGCCTCCGCCGGCTGCAGCCGGCTCGCGCGCCAGCTCGGGTAGAGCGTGGCGAGGAACGAGAGCACCAGCGAGACCAGCGCGATCGGCACGATGTCGGCCTGTTGCGGGTCGCTCGGCATGCGGCTGATGAGGTAGATGCTGCCCGGCAGGAAACTCACGTGCAGCAGCCGCTCGATCGCCGGCACGATGACGTCGATGTTGTACGCCACTCCCAGCCCGAGGAGCACGCCGCCCAGCGTGCCGATCACGCCCGAGGCGGCGCCCTGGACCATGAAGATGCCCATCACCGAGCGCGGCGTCGCGCCCAGCGTGCGCAGGATCGCGATGTCGGCGCGCTTGTCGGTCACCGTCATCACCAGGGTCGAGACCAGGTTGAACGCCGCCACCGCGACGATCAGCGTCAGGATGATCGAGAGCAGGCGCTTCTGGATCTGCACCGAGGCGAACCAGTTGCGGTTGGTCTCGGTCCAGTCGCGCACCACCACCTTCGAGCCGAGCGCGTACTCGAGCTCGGCCGCGACCCGCGGCGCCTGCTCGAGGTCCTTCAGGCGCACGCGCAGGCCGTTCGGGCCGGCGAGCTGAAACAGCTTCATCGCGTCGTCGAGGTGCACCAGCGCCAGGCCGTTGTCGTACTCGAAATGGCCGGCGTCGAAGGTGCCGGCGACCGTGAGCAGGCCCATGCGCGGCACCACGCCGGCGGCGGTGACGTTGCCTCCGGGCAGGATCAGGCTGACCTTCTCGCCTTCCTTGACGCGCAGGGCCTTGGCGAGCTCGACGCCGAGCACGATGTTCGAGCTGTCCGGCGTCAGCTTCGCCAGCACGGCGCCGGCGTTGGCAGCGAGCTCGGTGACGCCCGCCTCGTCGGCCGGCAGGATGCCGCGGACGACGACGCCGCGCATCTCGTCGCCGCGGGCGATCAGCGCCTGCGCGGCGACGAAGGGCGCCACGCCCTCGACCTGCGGGTGGCGGCGCACTTCGGACGCGGTCTTCCGCCAGTCGGCGAGCGCCTCGCCGCCGACGCCGGCGACCTCGACATGCGAGACCACCGAAAGCATCCGGTCGCGCACCTCCTTGCGAAAGCCGTTCATCACCGAAAGCACGATGATCAGCGCCGCGACCCCGAGGGCGATGCCGGCCATGGACGCGGCCGAGATGAAGGAGATGAAGCGATTGCGGCGCCCCGACCGCCCGGCGCGCGTGTAGCGCCAGCCGATCTGCAGTTCGTAAGGCCAGTCCATGCGGCGGGCATGCTACTCGACGCCCTCGCGAGGAGCGGCGCGAAGGCCCTCGGATAATCCGCCCATGCACCTGCTCGTTCCCTTCGCTTCCGACGATTCGGAAGCCTGCCGGCACGTGCTTCGCGACCTCGCCCTGCCGAACCTCTCGCGCCTCCTGGCCCGGCTCGAGCCCACGGCGCGCGACGACGCCCCCGCGAGCACCTTCTCGCCGCCGCACGAGCGGGCGCTGGCCGCCGCCCGCGGCTGGCGGGGCGGCGACGGCGCCCTGCCGTGGGCCGCCCAGGCGGCGCTTGCCGACGGTGTGGCCGTCGGCGAGCGCGCCTGGGCCCTGGTGACGCCCGCGCACTGGCTGCTCGGCCGCGACCACGCGACCATGCTCGATCCGGTCGCGCTCGAGCTGGACGAGGCCGAGTCGCGTGCCCTGTTCGCGGCGATCCGCGAGCTGTTCGAGAGTGAGGGCTTCGCCACCGCCTGGGGTGCCCCCGACCGCTGGTACGTCGGCCACGACGAGCTCGAAGGCTTCGCCACCGCGTCGCTCGACCGCGTGATCGGCCGCAACGTCGACCGCTGGCTCGGCGAGACCCGCTCGGCGGTCGGCCGGCGGGTGCGCCGGCTGCAGAGCGAAGCGCAGCTGGTCTTCCACGCGCATCCGGTCAACGAGGCCCGCGAAGCGCGCGACGCGCCGGTCGTCAACTCGTTCTGGCTGAGCGGCTGCGGCCGGGCGCAGCCGTTCTCCGCCGGCCTGGAACCGAGCGTCGACGCGTCGCTGCGCCAGCCGCTGCTCGCCGCCGACTGGGCGGCCTGGGCCGAGGCCTGGCAGCGGCTCGACGCCGGCGCGATCGCCGCGGCGGGGCGAAGCGAGGACGCGACGCTCACCCTCTGCGGCGAGCGCGGCGCGGCCCGCTTCGAAGCAGGCTCGCCAGGCCTGCTGCAACGCCTGCGCCGGCGCTGGAACGCGGCCGAAGCACACACCGTGCTCGAAGGCCTGTGAGGACCGCATGGCCGTCCCGCCGCTGACCATCGCCGCCCGCGACGTGCCGCCGCGCACCGCCTGGGCGCTGGAGCAGGCGGGCGTGCATCCGCTGCTGGCGCGGCTGTTCGCGGCGCGCGGCGTCAAGACCGCCGACGAGCTCGACGACGGCCTCGCCCGCATGCTTCCGCCCGCCGGCCTGCTCGGCGCCGCCGAAGCGGCCGGGCTGCTCGCCGATGCGATCGGCGCGGGCAGCAGGATCTGCGTCGTCGCCGACTACGACTGCGACGGCGCGACCGCCTGCGCCGTCATGCTGCGCGGCCTGCGCATGCTCGGCGCCGATCCGGCGACGCTCGGCTACGTCGTGCCCGACCGGCGCATCCACGGCTACGGCCTGACCCCGGCGATCGTCGACCTCGCCCTCGAGCGCGAAGCGCCCGACGTGCTGCTGACCGTGGACAACGGCATCGCCAGCCTCGAAGGCGTGGCCCACGCCGCGGCGCACGGCCTCACGGTCGTCATCACCGACCACCACCTGCCCGCGGTCGTCGACGGCGAGGTGCGGCTGCCCGAGGCCGACGTGATCGTCGATCCGAGCCAGCCGGGCTGCAGCTTCGCGAGCAAGCAGCTCGCCGGCGTCGGTGTCGCCTTCTACGTGCTGCTCGCGCTGCGCGCCGAGCTGCGCGAGCGCGGCGAGTTCTCGCTGGCGGAGCAGCCGCGCCTCGATGCCCTGCTCGACCTGGTCGCCCTCGGCACGGTCGCCGACGTCGTTCGCCTCGACCGCAACAACCGCTGCCTGGTGGCGCAGGGCCTGAAGCGGATCCGCGCCGGGCGGATGCAGCCGGGCGTGGCCGCGCTCTTCGCCGCGGCCGGCCGCGACCCGCGCCAGGCGAGCGCCGGCGACTTCGGCTTCGCCCTCGGGCCGCGGCTCAACGCCGCCGGGCGCCTGGCCGACATGACGCTCGGCATCGAATGCCTGCTCGCCGACGACCCGGCCCGCGCGGCCGAGCTGGCGGCCACGCTCGACGCGATCAACCGCGAGCGGCGCACGGTCGAGGCCGGGATGCGCGAGCAGGCCGAGTTGCTCGTCGACCGGACCCTGGCCGCCGCCGGCGAGGTCGACGCCGCCTTCGCCGTCTACGACCCCGATTTCCACGAAGGCGTGGTCGGCATCATCGCCTCGCGCCTCAAGGACCGGCTGCACCGGCCCACCTTCGTCTTCGCCCTCGGCCAGGACGGCGCGCTCAAGGGCTCGGGCCGCTCGGTCGAGGGCCTGCACCTGCGCGACGCGCTCGACCTGGTGAGCAAGCAGCATCCGCTGCTGCTGAAGCGCTTCGGCGGGCATGCGATGGCCGCGGGCTGCACGATCGCGCTCGAGTCGCTGGATGTGTTCCGCGGCGCCCTGCAGGAGGCCGCGCGGGCCCTGAGCACCGCGCCGCCGACGCAGCGCGTCGCCAGCGACGGTCCGCTCGCCCCGGCCGACTGGACCGTGGCGACCGCCCGCCTGATCGACGCCCAGGTCTGGGGCGCCGCCTTCGAGGCGCCGATCTTCTGCGACGCGGTCGAGGTCGTCTCGCAGCGCCTGGTGGGCGAGAAGCACCTGAAGCTCGCGGTCCGGCTCGGCGGCGTGGTCCGCGACGCCATCTGGTTCGGCCGGGTCGAGCCCGTCGGCGACCGAATTCGGCTGGCCTACCGGCTCGGCCTGGACAGCTACAACGGCCTCGAGCGGCTGCAGATGATGGTCGTCGCCGCCGAGGAAAACCCGCCGCCCCGCACAGCCTGACCCTCGAAATCGTCAGCCTGTCGCGTTTCGCTTCGCTCCGCCCGGCCGCCACGGCACACTTTCACCCATGGAACTGCATATCACCGGTCTGTCCAAGACCTACGCCAACGGCGTGCGCGCCCTCGACGACGTGAGCCTGTCGATCCCGACCGGCATGTTCGGCCTGCTCGGGCCGAACGGGGCGGGCAAGTCAACCCTGATGCGAACCCTGGCAACGCTCCAGGATGCCGACCACGGCTCTGCCCAGCTCGTCGACGCCGCCCGCGGCACGCACATCAACGTGCTCCGCGACAAGGCGGGCGTGCGCCGGGTGCTCGGCTACCTGCCGCAGGACTTCGGCGTCTATCCCAAGGTCAACGCCGAGGACATGCTCGACCACCTGGCGCGCCTCAAGGGCCTGTCGGACCGGAGCGAGCGGAAGCAGGCGGTCGAGACCCTGCTGCGCCAGACCAACCTCTGGGACGTGCGCAAGAAGGCGCTCGGCGGCTTTTCCGGCGGCATGCGGCAGCGCTTCGGCATCGCCCAGGCGCTGCTCGGCGACCCCAAGTTGATCATCGTCGACGAGCCGACCGCCGGCCTCGACCCGGAGGAGCGCACCCGTTTCCACAACCTGCTGGTCGAGATCGGCGAGGAGGTGATCGTGCTGCTCTCGACGCACATCGTCTCCGACGTCAGCGACCTCTGCCCGCAGCTGGCGATCATGAACAAGGGGAAGCTCTTGACCAGCGGCACGCCGAAGCAGCTCACCGACGCGCTCGCCGGCAGGATCTGGGAGGCCTCGGTGAACCGGGTCGAGGTCGCGGCCCTGCGCGAGAAGCACAAGGTGATCTCGACCCGGCTCTACACCGGCAAGACCACGGTGCACGTCATCGCCGACGCCTCGCCCGGCCCGGAGTTCACGCCGGTCGAAGCGACGCTGGAGGACGCGTACTTCGCCGCGATCGGCGGCCACGCATGAGCGCGCACGCCTGCATGCGGCCGGGGGCCTGGCGATGAGCACGCTGACGATCGCCGGCTTCGAGTTCCGCTCGCGCCTGAAGCTGGTCTCGACCTGGGTCTACTTCCTCGTCTTCTTCTGCCTGGCGCTGCTCTGGATCGCCGCCGCCGGCGGCCTTTTCAAGGACGCCAACATCTCCTTCGGCAGCGGCAAGGTGGCGGTGAACTCGCCGTTCGCCCTGGCGCAGACCGTGGCCATCCTCGGCATGTTCGGCATCACCGTGATGGCGGCCATCATGGGCCGGGCGGTGCAGCAGGACATCGAGTACCGGACGCAGAGCTTCTTCTTCACCGCACCGATCGGCAAGCTCGACTACCTCGGCGGCCGCTTCCTCGGCGCGCTCGGCGTGCTGCTGGTGGTGTTCACCAGCGTCGGCCTCGGCGCCTTCCTCGCCACCCTGCTGCCGGGCATGGACGCCGAGCGGCTCGGCCCGAACCGCTGGGCCGCCTACCTGCTCCCTTACGCGACGGTGCTGCTGCCGAACGCGCTGGTGATCGGCGCCGTGTTCTTCAGCCTCGCGGCGGCGACGAAGAAGATGCTGCCGGTCTACATCGGCAGCGTGCTGGTGCTGCTCGGCTGGCTGATCTCGGTGCAGCTCCTTCGCGACGCCGAGAACCGCACCCTGGCCGCGCTCGTCGACCCGTTCGGCCTGCGCGCCGTCGGCACCCTCACCGACTACTGGACGATCTCGGAGCGCAACCTCAAGCTGGTGACCCTCGAAGGCGTGCTGCTCTGGAACCGGCTGCTGTGGCTCGGCGTGGGCACGGTGATCGTCGCCCTGTGCTTCTGGCGCTTCTCCTTCGCGGAAGCCGCGAGCGCCCGGGTCGGCAAGCGCGGCAAGGCGGTGGCCGATCCGGCCGACGCGGCGCCGGCGATCTCCGACCGGCCGGTGGTGCGCGTGCGCGCTGCAGCCGCGCGCACGGCGCCGGCCGCGGCCTGGCGGCTGCTGCCGCACCGCATCTGGCTCGAGTTCCGCGAGACCACCAAGAACATCTACTTCGGCGTGCTCGTGCTCGCCGGGCTGCTGTTCCTCGTCTTCGCGAGCACCACGGTCGGCGACATCTTCGGCACCAGCACCTGGCCGCTCACCTTCCAGATGCTCGGCCTGCTCTCGGGCACGTTCTCCGCGTTCATGCTGATCATCATCGCCTTCTACGCCGGCGAGCTGGTCTGGCGCGAGCGCGACAACCGGCTCGACCAGATCAGCGACGCCCTGCCGACGCCGACCTGGCTGCCGCTGGTGAGCAAGCTCGGCGCCCTGATGCTGATACCCGCCGTGCTGCAGCTCGTGCTGATGCTCTGCGGCATGGCGATCCAGGCGTTCAAGGGCTACACCCGGTTCGAGCCGGGCCTGTACCTGTACGACCTGTTCACCATCGACCTGGTGAACTACTGGCTGGTCTGCGCGCTGGCGATCGCCGTGCACGCGATCGTCGACAACAAGTACGTCGGCCATTTCGTCGTCGTCGTGTACTACCTGTTGCTGCTGTTCGCGGGCCAGCTCGGGCTCGAGCACAACCTCTACAAGTTCGGCAGCGTGCCGGCCGCCGTCTATTCCGACATGAACGGCTACGGCCACTTCCTGCCGCGGGTGCGCGCTTTCCAGGCCTACTGGGGCGCGGCCTCGCTGCTGCTGCTGGTGGCCGCCCTCCTGTTCTGGACCCGCGGCACCGCGAGCTCCTGGCGCGAGCGACTGGCTTCGGCCAAGGAACGCATCAACGGCACGACCGTCGGCGTGGGCGGCGTCGCCCTGCTGGCGTTCGCTGCCCTCGGCGGCTTCATCTTCTGGAACACCAACGTCCTCAACCGCTACGAGACGACCACTGGCCGGCAGGCGCTGCAGGTCGAGTACGAGAAGCGCTACAAGCCGACGGCGGCCGAGCCGCAGCCGAAGATCACCGCGGTGACGCTCGCCGTCGACCTGTTCCCGAGCGAGCAGCGGGTGCGGATGAAGGGGCGCTACGCCCTCGAGAACAAGTCCGGCCAGCCGGTGACGAGCGTGTTCCTCGCGTTCGCCCCGGCGGAGAAGCTGACGATCCGCCAGCTCGACTTCGGCGTGCCGAGCAAGCTCGAGAAGGACGACGTCGAGCTGGGCATCCGGGTCTACCGCCTGGAGTCGCCGCTCGCGCCCGGCGCGAAGACGACGCTCGCCTTCGACGTGGAGCTGCCGACGCACGGCTTCACCAACGAAGGCTCGAACACGGCGGTGGTCTACAACGGCAGCTTCATCAACGGCATGGCGGTGCTGCCGCTGATCGGCTACCAGGAACGCGGCGAGGTCGAGCGCGACCAGGACCGCAAGAAGTTCGGCCTCGCGCCCAAGGAGCGCATGCGCGACCGCGACGACCCCGCGGGGCTGCAGGTGAACGGCCTGTCGGGCAGCGCCGACTTCATCGACTACGAGGCGACGGTGTCGACCGAGCCCGACCAGATCGCGATCTCGCCCGGCTACCTGCAGCGCGAGTGGAGCGAGGGAGGGCGGCGCTACTTCCACTACAAGATGGACGCGCCGATCATGAACTTCTTCGCCTTCCAGTCGGCTCGCTACGCGGTGAAGAAGGACGTCTGGGCGGGCCCCGCGGGCCCGGTCGCGATCGAGATCTACTACCAGCCGGGGCACGAGTTCGACCTCGACTCGATGAACCTCTCGACCAAGGACGCGCTGGCCTATTGCAGCGCCGCGTTCGGACCGTACCAGTACCGGCAGTTCCGGATCATCGAGTTCCCGCGCTACGAGAGCTTCGCCCAGTCGTTCCCGAACACGATTCCGTTCTCGGAGGCGATCGGCTTCATCGCCCGGGTGCGGCCCGACGATCCGAAGGACATCGACTATCCGTACTACGTCACCGCGCACGAGGCCGCGCACCAGTGGTGGGGCCACCAGGTGATGGGCGGCGACGTGCAGGGCAGCTCGATGCTGGTCGAGTCGCTGGCGCAGTATTCGGCGCTGATGGTGATGAAGAAGAAGCTGGGGCCGGCCAAGATGCGGCGCTTCCTGAGCTACGAGCTGAATCGCTACCTCATCGGCCGCGCCTTCGAGCAGAAGAAGGAGCTGCCTTTGTCGCGGGTGGAGAACCAGCAATACATCCACTATGCCAAGGGCAGCCTCGTCTTCTACGCGCTCCAGGACTACATCGGCGAGGACAAGCTCAACCAGGCGATCCGCGCCTTCCGCGACGCGCACGCCTTCAAGGGGCCGCCCTACCCGAGCAGCGAGGAGCTGGTGCAGCGGATCCGCGAAGTCACGCCGCCGGAGATGCAGTACCTGGTGGACGACCTGTTCGAGAAGATCGTCCTCTTCGACAACCGCGCAGTCTCGGCGACGATGAAGGAGCTCGCCGGCGGCAAGTGGGAAGTGACGATGAAGGTCGTGGCCAAGAAGCGCGTCGCCGACGAGCTGGGCAAGGAGAGCGACGTCGCCCTCGACGACCTGATCGACATCGGCGTGATCGACGAGAAGGGCGATGCGATCGCGATCCAGCGGCAGCGGATCAGGAGCGAGGAATCGACCTTCACGATGACCGTCGACAAGCGCCCGGTGAAGGCCGGCATCGACCCGCTCAACAAGCTGATCGACCGCAGGCCGAGCGACAACGCGATCGTCGTGACGCCGGGCTGACCTGCGCGCCGGAAGAGGAGCGAGGGAGCCGCCGCCTATCATCCGGCGTAGCCCTCGCCGCATGAACGCCGATCTCCACTGCCACTCGCTCGTCTCCGACGGCACCCTCGAACCCGAAGCGCTCGCCGCCCGCGCCAAGGCCAACGGCGTCGCGCTCTGGGCGCTGACCGACCATGACGAGCTCGGCGGCCAGAGCCGCGCACGCGCTGCCGCGCAGGCCGCCGGCCTGCCCTACCTCACCGGCACCGAGATCTCGGTCAGCTTCGCCGGCACGACGGTGCACATCGTCGGCCTCGGCGTCGACGCGGACGACCCGAGCCTGGCCGCCGGCCTCGCCGCCACCCGCGGCGGGCGCGAGCCGCGGGCCCGCGAGATGGCCGCGGCACTCGCCAAGGCGGGGATCGCCGGCGCCTACGAGGGCGCGCTCAAGTTCGTCACCAACCCGGACCTGATCTCGCGCACCCACTTCGCCCGCTTCCTGGTCGAAAGCGGCGTCTGCTCCGACACCAACGAGGTGTTCCGCCGCTATCTCGTCGAGGGCAAGCCCGGCTTCGTGCCGCACCGCTGGGCCCAGCTCGGCGAAGCGGTCGGCTGGATCGTCGGCGCCGGCGGCCTCGCCGTGATCGCCCACCCGGCCCGCTACAAGTTCACGCCGAACGAGGAGTACGCCCTCTTCACCGAGTTCAAGGCGCATGGCGGCCGCGGCGTCGAGGTGGTGACCGGCTCGCACAGCGCACCCGAGGCGCTGCGCTACGCCGACACTGCCCGCGAGTTCGATCTGCTCGCCTCGCGCGGCAGCGACTTCCACAGCCCCGAAGAGAGCCGCATCGACCTCGGCGGCCTGCCGCCGCTGCCGGCGGGGCTGACGCCCGTCTGGGAAGCGCTCGAGGCGCGAATCCACGCGCCGGACTGAACGGGGCGAGGCGCCGACAATCGGCGCATGTCCCAGTATTTCGAGGTCCACCCGACCCATCCGCAGCCGCGTCTGCTCAAGCAGGCGGTGCAGATCCTTCATGCCGGCGGCGTCGCCGCGATCCCCACCGACTCGAGCTACGCGCTGGTCTGCCACCTCGACGACAAGGCGGCGGCCGAGCAGTTGCGCCGGATCCGCGGCGTCGACGACCGGCACCACCTCACCCTGCTCTGCCGCGACCTCTCCGAGCTGGCGAGCTACGCCCGGGTCGACAACAAGCAGTACCGGCTGCTCAAGGCGGCGACGCCGGGGCCCTTCACCTTCATCCTCGAGGCGACCAAGGAGGTGCCGCGCCGGGTCTCGCATCCCTCGCGAAGGACGATCGGCCTGCGCGTGCCCGAGCACCCGGTCACCACCGCGCTGCTCGAGCTGCTGGGCCAGCCGCTGCTGGCGACGACGCTGATCGCGGCCGACGAAGTGGAGCCGATGAACGACCCGGAGCAGATCCGCGAGCGCTACGAGAAGGTGGTGCAGGCGATCGTCGACGCCGGCGCCTGCCCGATGCGGCCCACCACCGTGGTCGACCTCACCGGTCCGGCGCCGGTGCTGGTGCGCCGCGGCCGGGGCAATCCGGCCCTGCTCGGCCTGAACGCAGAAGAAACCGCTTGACGGCGGCTCGACCTGCTACTAAAGTGATATCACTTTGACATCGGCGGCAAGATGCCGTCGGGTCCAGGGACATCACTCAGGGAGCATGTCATGACGATCCAAAGGACCGAAGAGCGGCCAGCCTCGACCAGCACCGGATACCCGTACATCGCGGTCGGCCTGCTGACCCTGCTCGGCGCGGTTGCGTTGCTCGCGATGCGGCCGACGGGCATCGCCATCCTCGTGCTCGTGCTCGCCGTGCTGGTGGCCGCGTGGTGCCTGGCGGGCCTCTACATGCTGCAGCCGAACCAGGCCGCCCTGCTGCTGCTGTTCGGCAGCTACCGCGGCAGCGACCGCGAGCGCGGCCTGCGCTGGGCCAACCCGTTCTACGCCAAGACCAAGATCTCGGTCCGCGCGCACAACTTCAACAGCGAGAAGCTCAAGGTCAACGACCTGCGCGGCAACCCGATCGAGATCGCGGCGGCGATCGTCTGGCGGGTCGACGACACGGCGATGGCGAGCTTCGACGTCGAGAACTACGAGGCCTACGTGCTGACGCAGGCCGAGTCGGCGGTGCGGCACCTCGCCCTCAGCTATGCCTACGACAATTTCGAGGAGCCCGGCGCGGCGCAGGCGACCGAAGTGACGCTGCGCTCGGGCACCGAGCAGGTGTCGGCGGCCCTGCGCGACGAGCTGCAGCAGCGCTTCGCCCAGGCGGGCATCGTCGTCGTCGATGCCAAGCTCACCCACCTGGCCTATGCGCCCGAGATCGCCGGCACCATGCTGCGCCGCCAGCAGGCCGAGGCGGTGGTGGCGGCGCGCAGCAAGATCGTCGCCGGCGCCGTCGGCATGGTCGAGATGGCCCTGCACGGCCTCGCCGAGCGCGGCCTGGTGCAGCTCGACGACGAGCGCCGCGCGGCGATGGTGAGCAACCTGCTGGTCGTGCTCTGCTCGGACCACGACGCGCAACCGGTGGTCAATACCGGCACGCTCTACAACTGAGCCGAGGCGCTCTCCACACGCCCAGGTCGCCGCGATGGCGAGCCCCGACAAGAAAGCGTTCCTGCTGCGCATCGATCCGGCCCTCTGGGCCGAGATCGAGCGCCTGGCGAGCGCCGAGCTGCGCAGCGCCAACGCCGAAGTCGAATACCTGCTGAGGGAAGCCTTGAAGGGGCGTGGCATCAGCCACAAGCCGGCGGAGAAGTCGCCACCGAAGGCGATCTCCTAGAGCGTTTGCCGGCTAGAGCCGCTCGATCCGGGCCACCGCGCTATGGGCGTGAATCGATTCGAAGTTCTCGACGTCCACCGTGTACCGCCCGACCCGCGCATCGGCATTCAGCGCCAGGGCGACGTCGCGCACCATGTCCTCGACGAACTTCGGGTTCTCGTAGGCGCGCTCGGTGATCCACTTCTCGTCGGCGCGCTTGAGCGAGGACCAGATCTCGCTCGAGGCCGCGTCTTCGGCGAAGCGCGCCAGCTCGCGCCACGAAACCTCGCCGAGCAGCTCGACCCGGATCGTCACGTGCGAGCGCTGGTTGTGCGCACCGTAGTCGGAAATCTCCTTCGAGCAGGGGCAGAGCGACTTCACGGGCACCACGACCTCGGCCCAGCGCGTGGTGACGCCGGCGCGGGTCTCGCAGATCAGCCGACCTTGGTACTCGAGCAGGCTTTCGACGCCGGAGACCGGCGCGCGCTTGCGCAGGAAGAAGGGGAAGCCGGCCTCGACGCGCCCCTCGTCGGCGTGCAGCAGCGCGAGCATGCGCGCTGTCTCTCGCTCGAGGACCGCCGCGTCGACCGGCTCGCCGAGCGCGTCGAGCCAGGCGACGAAGCGCGACATGTGCGTGCCCTTCTGCTCCGCCGGCAGCGCCACGTCGAGCGACCACTCGGCCACCGTCGGCAGGACCGCGCCTTCGATCTTCAGCTGCAGCGGATAGCGCACGCCGCGGATGCCGACGCGCTGGATCGCGAGCTGGCGCCCGTCGTGCTCCGACTGCGTGTCGGGGATGTGCAGGGCGTCTTTGAGGTTCGTCATGGAGCCGGCAATTGTGCCGATCAAGCGCCGGCCACGCTGCGAACAAGGGCGGGCGTGGTGCCGAAGCGGCGCTGCACCGATTGCTCGATGCCGGCGGCGTCGAGCCCGTACAGCGACAGCAGCTTGGCCGGGTCGCCGTGCTCGCTGAACACGTCGGGCAGGCCGAGCGTCAGCACCGGGATCTCGATCCGTGCCTCGGCCAGCGCTTCCAGCACTGCACTGCCCGCTCCGCCCATGATCGCGCCTTCTTCCACGGTGACGATTGCATCATGGCGGCGCGCCAGGTCAGTCACGAGCGCGACATCCAGCGGCTTGGCGAAGCGCATGTTGGCGACGGTCGCGTCGAGCTTGTCGGCCGCGGCCAGCGCCGGATAGAGCATGGTGCCGAACGCCAGGATCGCGACCCGCGAGCCGCCGGCCGTGCCGACCCTCGTGCTCTCGCGCCGGATCTCGCCCTTGCCGAACGGAATCGCGGTCATCGCCGCCTGCGGCAGCTTGCCCGCGCCGCTGCCGCGCGGGTAGCGCACGGCAACCGGGTGGTCCTGCAGGAACGCCGTGTAGAGCGCCTGCCGGCATTCGTCCTCGTCGGCCGGCGTCAGCACGCTCATGTTCGGCACGCAGCGCAGGTAGGCGATGTCGTAGGCGCCCGCATGGGTCGCGCCGTCGGCGCCGACGAGCCCGGCGCGATCGAGCGCGAACACTACCGGCAGGTTCTGGATCGCGACGTCGTGGATCAGCTGGTCGTAGCCACGCTGCAGGAAGGTCGAGTAGATCGCGACCACCGGCTTCAGGCCCTCGCAGGCCAGGCCGGCGGCGAAGGTGACGGCATGCTGCTCGGCGATGCCGACGTCGAAGTAGCGCTTCGGGAAGCGCCTCTCGAACTCGACCATGCCCGAGCCCTCGCGCATCGCCGGGGTGATGCCGATCAGCCGCTCGTCCTTCTCGGCCATGTCGCACAGCCACTGGCCGAACACCTGGGTGAAGGTCATCTTCGGGGGCGTCGCCGGCTTGACGATGCCCACCTTCGGGTCGAACTTGCCCGGCCCGTGGTAGTTCACGGGGTCGTTCTCGGCCAGCTTGTAGCCGTAGCCCTTCTTGGTGACGACGTGCAGGAACTGCGGCCCCTTCAGATCGCGCAGGTTCTCGAGCGTGGGGATCAGCGAGTCGAGGTCGTGGCCGTCGATCGGGCCGACGTAGTTGAAGCCGAACTCCTCGAAGATCGTGCCTGGCACGACCATGCCCTTGGCATGCTCCTCGAACCGCCGCGCCAGCTCGAACAGCGGCGGCGCGTTCTTCAGCACGTTCTTCGCGGTGTCGCGGGCGGCGGCGTAGAACTTGCCGCTCATGAGCCGCGCCAGGTAGCGGTTGAGCGCGCCGACCGGCGGCGAGATCGACATGTCGTTGTCGTTCAGGATCACGAGCATGTCGGTCTGCGAGACGCCGGCGTTGTTCAGCGCCTCGAACGCCATGCCGGCACTCATCGCGCCGTCGCCGATCACCGCCACCGCCTTCCTCGTCTCGCCCTTCAGCCGGGCGGCGACGGCCATGCCGAGCACGGCCGAGATCGAGGTCGACGAATGGGCGGTGCCGAAGGTGTCGAACTCGCTCTCGACCCGGCGCGGAAAGCCGGAGATGCCGCCGAGCTGGCGCAAGGTGCTCATGCGCTCGCGCCGGCCGGTGAGCACCTTGTGCGGATACGTCTGGTGGCCGACGTCCCAGACGATGCGGTCGCGCGGCGTGTCGAACACGTGGTGCAGGGCGATCGTCAGCTCGACCGTGCCGAGGTTCGACGACAGGTGGCCGCCGGTCTGCGAGACGCTTTGCACCACGAACTCGCGCAGCTCGGACGCCAGCAGCTTGAGCTCCGGGCGCGAGAGCCGGCGCACGTCGGCGGGGCTGTGGATGGATTCGAGGAGCTTCGTGGGCACGGCGTCTTTCAGTTCTCGCGATCGACCACGCGGTCGGCCAGGACGTGCAGGCTCTGCACGTCCGGGAGCCCGCTCGCCGCGAGTGCGGCGCGGGCGGCGCGGCGCAGCTCGTCGGCGCGGCGGCGCGCCGGCTCGAGGCCGAGCACGCTGACGTAGGTCGGCTTGTTGTTGTCGAGGTCCTTGCCGGCGGTCTTGCCGAGGGTCTCGGAGGCCTGGGTGACGTCGAGGATGTCGTCGACCACCTGGAAGGCGAGGCCGATCGCCTCGCCGTAGCGGCTGAGCGCCTGCCACGCGGTCGGCGTGGTGGCGCCGCAGGCGGCCCCCATGAGCACGCTCGCCTGCAGCAGCGCGCCGGTCTTGCGCCGGTGCATGTCGGAGAGGCCCTGCTCGTCGAGCGGCAGGCCGATGCTGGCGAGATCGATCGCCTGGCCGCCGGCCATGCCGGCGCCGCCGGCGGCGCGGGCGAGCAGGCCGCAGAGCGTGGCCTGCAGGGCGGGGGCGACGGCTTCGGCCGAAGGCGTGAGCACCTCGAAGGCCAGCGCCTGCATCGCGTCGCCGGCGAGCATCGCCTGGGCAACGCCGAACTGCACGTGCACCGTGGGCTTGCCGCGCCGGAGCACGTCGTTGTCCATGCACGGCAGGTCGTCGTGGACCAGGGAATAGGCGTGGATCAGCTCCACCGCGCAGGCGGCGCGCAGGGCCGCCTCGCGGCTGCCATGCACCGCCTTGGCCGCGGCCAGCACCAGCAGGGGGCGAAGGCGCTTGCCGCCGTCGAGCACCGCATAGCGCATCGCCTCGCCCAGGCCGGCCGGAGCGTCGACCGGAACCCAGGTATCGAGCGCCGCCTCGACCGCCTCGAGCTCGGCGATCGACCAGGTATCGAAATCGTCCCGCTTCATGAACTCGCCGACCATGGCTTGAGCTGCCCGTCCTCGAGCACCTTGACCTGCTGCTCGACGGCTTCGAGGCGGGCGCGGCAGTACTGCAGCAGCTCGGCGCCGCGTCGATAGCCTTCGAGCAGACCTTCGAGAGGCAGCTGGCCGCCTTCCATCGCGGCGACGAGGGTCTCGAGCTCTGCCAGCGCGGCCTCGTAATTCGCGGGCGGCGCCGCGCTCCGGGAGGGTGCGGTGGCTATCGTCATTCGGGATCGAAAAGACGAGATTGTAGTCAGCCGACCCGGCCCCACCTGAGGGCTGCGGCGACGGGCGGCCCCCTCGGTACGACAGGCCGTCCGAGAGGCCTTGCGCCGGGTCGGATATCGGCCCTCGCTGGGTACAATCCGCGTCCCTTCGGGCGGTTCGCCGCACCCTTTCGCCGATCGAAAGTCGGCCTGCCTTCCCAGGAGGTTCCCCCCAGCCATGTCCGATCTGCGCGTCCCGGCGCGAGCGCTCGCTCCCGCTCAGTCGCAGCTCCCGGTCGGGAGCTATTTCGACCCCTCCCTGTTCGAGCGCGAAAAGCAGCGGCTTTTCGCCTCGGGCCCGCGCTACGTGGGCCACGCGCTGGCCGTCCCCGAGCTGGGCGATTTCCACACCCTGCCCCAGGAAGGCGAGGGCCGGGCCCTGGTCCGCACCGCCACCGGCGTGGAGCTCGTCTCCAACGTCTGCCGGCACCGCCAGGCCATCATGCTGCGCGGCCGCGGCAACACCGGGCAGAACATCGTCTGCCCGCTGCACCGCTGGACCTACGACCTGAAGGGCGAGCTGATCGGCGCGCCCCACTTCGCCGACGACCCGTGCCTCTCGCTCGCCAACTACCCGGTGCAGACCTGGAACGGCATGGTCTTCGAAGCGCCGCGGGCGGGCGCTGCGGGCCGCGACGTCGCCGCCGACCTGGCCGGCCTCGGTCCGGTCGCCGACCTCGACTTCAGCGGCTACGCCTTCGACAGCGTCAAGCTGCACGAGTGCAACTACAACTGGAAGACCTTCATCGAGGTCTACCTCGAGGACTACCACGTCGCTCCGTTCCACCCGGGGCTCGGCCAGTTCGTCACCTGCGAGGACCTGCGCTGGGAGTTCGGCGCGCACCACTCGGTGCAGACGGTCGGGCCGAAGAACGAGCTCGCCAAGCCCGGATCGGCCGCCTACCGCAAGTGGCACGACGCGGTGCTCGCCTATCGCCAGGGCCGCTACGCCGACCCGGTGCCGAGGCACGGCGCGATCTGGCTCACCTACTACCCGGCGGTGATGGTCGAGTGGTACCCGCACGTGCTGGTGGTCTCGACCCTGATCCCCAAGGGCCCCGACAAGACGCTCAACGTCGTCGAGTTCTTCTACCCGGAAGAGATCCACGCCTTCGAGCGCGAGTTCGTCGAGGCCGAGCAGGCCGCGTACTGGGAAACCTGCGCCGAGGACGACGAGATCGCGCTGCGCATGGACGCCGGCCGCCGCGCCCTGTTCGAGCGCGGCGACGACGATGCCGGCCCGTACCAGAGCCCGATGGAAGACGGCATGCAGCAGTTCCACGAGTGGTACCGCAAGGCGATGGGCTGAGCCCGCCCGAGCCGGCGCGGCGCACGTTGTCGGCCTCGTGGCTGGTCGCCGGCGCCACGTTCCTGTTCGCGACCATGGGCGTGTGCGTCAAGCTGGCGTCGGCCGAGTACCCGCCGGGCGAGATCGTCTTCTACCGCAGCCTTACCGGCGCGGTGCTGATGCTCGCCTTCGCCCGCTGGCAAGGCGGCAGCGTCGCCACCCGGGTGCCCGGCGCGCACTTCTGGCGCAGCCTCGCCGGCGTGATCTCGCTCTGCCTCTGGTTCTACGCGATCGGCAACCTGCCGCTGGCGACGGCGATGACGCTCAACTACATGTCGTCGGTGTGGATGGCGCTCTTCCTGCTCGGCGGCGCGATCGCCCTCGGCACCTCGCGGGTCGACGGCCGGCTGGTGGCGACCGTGCTGGTCGGCTTCGCCGGCGTGGCCCTGATCCTCAGGCCGACGATCGACGAGCAGCAGCTCTGGCACGGCCTGATGGGCCTGCTCTCGGGCGTGATCGCCGCCACAGCGTACCTGCAGGTCACCGCCCTCGGCCGGATGGGCGAGCCCGAGTACCGGATCGTCTTCTGGTTCTCGGTCGGCGGGGTCGGCGCCGGCGGCCTCAGCCTGCTCTGGACCGGCATGCACTTCCATTCCTGGCGCGGCGCCGGCCTGCTGCTCGCGGTCGGCCTGCTCGCGACCGCCGCGCAGATGATGCTGACCCGGGCCTACGCCACCGGCCCGACACTCGTGAACGCCAGCCTGCAGTACCTCGGCATCGCCTGGTCGTTCGCCTACGGCGTGCTCCTTTTCGACGACAAGGTGACGGCGATGGCGATCGCAGGCATGCTGCTGATCGCAGCCGCCGGCCTGTCGGCGACGCTGCTTCGCAGCCGCAACGCCCGCCTCGCCGAGATCGCCGACCCTCCGAACACCGTATGAGCATGACCTTCAAGACCCTGATCAGCGCCGATGAGCTGCGCGCGCAGATGGCCGGCCCGACCCCGCCGCTGGTCCTCGACGCCAGCTTCGAGCTCGGCGACGTCGCCGCCGGCGAACGCGCCTACGCTGCCGGCCATGTGCCGGGATCGCTCTACGTCGACCTCGACCGCGACCTGTGCGCCGCCAAGACCGGGAGCAACGGCCGCCATCCGCTGCCCGAGCGCCCGGCGTTCGCCCGCACCGCGAGCGCGCTCGGCGTCACGCCGGGAAGGCAGGTGGTAGCGCTCGACCGCAACGGCGGCATGTACGCGGCGCGCCTCTGGTGGATGCTGCGCTGGCTCGGCCATGCCGAGGTCGCGGTGCTCGACGGCGGCTTCAAGGCGTGGGTCGCGGCCGGTCTCGATGCGTCGACCGGGACGCCGGAGCGCATGCCCGCGGCGCCCTACCCCGAGCGGCCGTCGCTCGTCGGCAGCATCGCCGTCGCCGAGCTCGCCCCGCGCCTCGGCAAGGCGATGGTGCTCGATGCCCGCTCGCCCGAGCGCTTTCGCGGCGAGAAGGAGCCGATCGACCCCGTGGCCGGCCGCATCCCCGGCGCGTTCAACCGCTTCCATGCCGCCAACCTGCTGCCCGGCGGCCTGTTCAAGCCCGCCGAGGCGCTGCGCGAGGAGTTCGAGGCCGCGCTCGGCGGCCGCGAGCCGGCCGAGGTGATCCACTCGTGCGGCTCGGGCGTCACCGCCTGCCACAACCTGCTGGCGATGGAGCACGCGGGCCTCGTCGGCTCGCTCCTCTACCCCGGGTCGTGGAGCGAATGGTCGGCCGATCCGGCCCGACCGATCTCCCGCGGCTGATTCGCCGCCGCCGGTCGACGCCGGCGTGCGACGATGCGAAGATCGCGCCGATTTCCACTAGGAGCCCAGCCATGTATCAACGCATCCTGGTCCCCACCGACGGGTCCGAGCTCACCGGCCGCGCGGTCGCCGCCGCCGTCGGCCTGGCCAAGGCGCTCGGCGCCGAGCTGCACACGCTGTGCGTCAAGGAGCCCTTCCCCTACGGCGCGGTGGCAGAGATGCAGCCGACGCCGCCGCAGGAGTTCTTCGACGCGCAGGAGCGTTCGGCGGCCAAGCACGTGCGCGCGGTGATCGCGGCCTGCGACGCCGCCGGCGTCGTCTGCCACGGCGAAACGATCGAAGGCGTGCAGCCCTGGGAGGCGATCATCGAGTACGCCGAGAAGAAGGGCTGCAACCTGATCGTCATGGGCTCGCACGGCCGCAGCGGCCTGGCCTCGCTCTTCCTCGGCAGCGAGACCGACGACGTGCTGAAGCACACGAAGCTGCCGGTGCTGGTGGTGCACTGAAGGCCCTCACCCCGGCCCTCTCCCGCAGGCGGGAGAGGGAGATCAGTGGCTGCCCGGGAGCTGCGAGGTGGCGACGACGACGATGCCGATCCCTGCCACCAGCCAGAGGAGCTGCGCCGCGGTCTCCTTCAGCGTCAGCCGATGCTGCAGCTGCGGAATCAGGTCGGCCACGGCGACGTAGATGAAGCTGCTCGAGGCCACCACCAGCAGGTAGGGAAACGCCGACTGCCACGGGCCGACGACGAAGTAGCCGATGATCCCGCCGAGCACCGCGGCCAGCCCCGACACGGCGTTGAAGAACAGCGCCCGGGCACGCGAGAAGCCGGCGTTGAGCAGCACGATGTAGTCGCCGACCTCCTGCGGAATCTCGTGGGCGATGATCGCCAGCGAGGTGACGACGCCGACCCGGGTGTCGGCGAGGAAGGCGGCGGCGATGATGATGCCGTCGCAGAAGTTGTGGATGCTGTCGCCGAGGATCACGCTCCAGCCGCCGCGGCCGGCCTGCTGCCGGTCGAAGCCGTGATGGTGGTGGTGCTCGTCGCCCTCGTGGTGGTGGCTGTGCCGGTAGAGCTCGGCCTTCTCCAGCAGGAAGAAGAACAGCAGGCCGCCGAGCAGGGTCGCGAACAGGGCCTGCGGGCTGGCCTTGCTCTCGAACGCCTCGGGCAGGATGTCGAGCAGCGCGGTCGCGAGCAGCACGCCGGTCGACAGGCTCACCAGGTGCTGGACGATGCGCGACAGCACCGAAAGCGTCAGCCCGGCCGCGACCACGACCGAGAGCACGCCACCCGCGCCGGTGGCGAGGACGATCCAGGCGAGCGTCATGCGGCGAGCGTTCGGAACGGCGTCATGCCACGAGCCATGGGAAACGGCGTCATGCGACGCCGTGCGTGCGCAGCCAGTCGAGGCAGCGCTTCCAGCCGTCCTCGGCCGAGGCCTTGTCGTAGCTCGGCCGGTAGTCGGCGTGGAACGCGTGCTTGGCCTCGGGGTAGACGACGAACTGCGAGCGCTTCGCCGACCCGCTGCCGGCGGCGAGCGCCGTCTTCATCGCCTCGACAGTGTCGAGCGGAATGCCGGTGTCGACGCCGCCGTAGAGGCCGAGCACCGGCGCCTGCAGCGCTCCGGCGAGATCGACCGGATGGGCCGGCTGCAGCGGATTCTTCGCCCCCGTGAGCCGGCCGTACCAGGCAACGCCGGCCAGCACCTTCGGGTTGTGCGCGGCGTAGAGCCAGGTCTGCCGGCCGCCCCAGCAGAAGCCCGTCACGCCGAGCCGCGTGGTGTCGCCGCCGTGCGCGGCGGCCCAGGCGACGGCCGCGTCGAGATCGGCCGCGACCTGCGCATCGGGCACCTTGGAGACGATGGTCGCGAACAGCGTGTCGATGTCGAGCGGCGCCTTGGCGTCGCCCTGGCGCACGAACAGCTCGGGCGCGATCGCCAGGTAGCCGAGCCGGGCGAAGCGCCGCGCCACGTCGGCGATGTGCTCGTGCACGCCGAAGATCTCGGAAATGACGAGAACCACCGGCAGCCGCTCGCCGCCGGCGGGCCGGGCCCGGTAGGCGGGCATGGCGAAGCCGTTCGAGTCGATGTGGACGGGCCCCGCCTCGAGACCCTCGGCGCCGGTGGCGATCGCGCTCGCCGTGACCGGTTGCACCGCCGCGGCGAAGCCCGCGCCCGGCGCGGCCGGTTCGTCGCGCCGGCGCGGCAGGGGATCGAGGTCGGTACGCAGCATGGCAGGTCCTGGCGGCGGGCTGAGGGGGACTGCATTCTAGGAAGCCTCGCGCCGCACGGCAGGCGACAGGCCCCCACAATCGGCGCGATGGATTCGCCACGCCCCGCCGGAGCCGACGCAGACACCCGCTGGCCGGGCCAGCTCGCCGCGATCGACATGGGCTCGAACAGCTTCCGGCTCGAGATCGGCCAGCTCGTCGACGACCGCTACCGGCGCATCGACTACCTGAAGGAAACGGTTCGCCTCGGCGCCGGTCTCGACGCCGCCGGCTTCCTGAGCGACGAGGCGGCGGCGCGCGGCCTCGACTGCCTGGGCCGCTTCGCCACCCGGCTCGACGGCTTCGCCGCGAGCCAGGTGCGGGCGGTCGCGACCCAGACCCTGCGCGAAGCGAAGAACCGCGACGCCTTCCTGGCGCGCGCCCAGACCGCCCTCGGCCGGCCGATCGAGATCATCTCCGGGCGCGAGGAGGCGCGGCTGATCTACGCCGGCGTGGCCCGGCTGCAGCCCTCGAACGCGCCGCGCCTGGTGATCGACATCGGCGGCCGCTCGACCGAGATGATCCTCGGCCGCCGCGAGCGGCCGCAGCGGGCCGAGTCGTTCCAGGTCGGCAGCGTCAGCCTGTCGATGAAGTACTTCCCCGACGGCAAGTTCAGCGAGCGCGCGTTCCGCGAAGCACAGATCGCCGCCGGCGCCGAGCTAGAGGAGGCGATCGGCCCGTTCGCCCCCCGGCACTGGCGCGAGGCGCTCGGCTCCTCGGGCACCGTGGGCGCGGTCTCGCAGGTGCTCGCCGCCAGCGGCAAGAGCGACGGCACGGTCACGCCCGAGGGCCTGCGCTGGCTGATGCAGCGCTGCCTCGAGGCCGGCAGCGCCGACCGGCTCGAGCTGCCCGGCCTCAAGGACGACCGGCGAGCGGTCATCGCCGGCGGCCTCTCGCTGCTCTACACGCTGGCGATGAACTTCGGCATCTCGGAGCTGCTGCCGGCGCGCGGCGCGCTGCGCCAGGGCGTGATCTTCGACCTGGCCGCGCGCCTGGCGATCGAGCGCCGCGCAGCCGCAGTGGACAAGGACATCCGCGAAGGCTCGGTGCGCGAATTGCAGCGCCGCTTCCAGGTCGACAATGCCCAGGCCGAGCGCGTCGCCACGGTGGCACTGGCGCTGCTCGACGGCGTCGCGCCCGAGACGGCGAGCGAGGCCCGGCGCGAGCTGCGCTGGGCGGCGGCGCTGCACGAGGCCGGGATGATGATCTCGCATCACGACCACCACCGGCACAGCGCCTACGTGCTCTCGCACGTCGACGCCGCCGGCTTCTCGCAAAGCCAGCTGCGCCGCATCGGCGACCTCGTGCTCGGCCAGCGCGGCGGCCTGCGCAAGCTCGAGGCGCGACTGCAGGAGACGGCGTTCGCGCTGCACCTGCTCTGCCTGCGCCTGGCCGTCATCGTCTGCCACGCGCGCGGCGACGTCGACCCGGGCGAGATCACGCTGGCCGGCGGCAGCAGGCAGCCGATGCTGATGCCTGCGCCGGGCTGGGCCGAGACGCACCCGCGCGCCCTGCACCTGCTGCGCGAGGAAGTGGAGGCGTGGAGCAAGACCGGGGTGCTGCAGCCGGCGCTGGCCACGGCCTGACCCGAAGCCGCGGGCGGCCATGGCGGCCGGAGAGCTAGAGGCAGTCGGGCGACTGCACCGCCTGCAGGACGACGTGGCCTTCGTCGTCGCGCGGCCGATGCCGGATCCACCAGACGGCCGCCTTCCTGATCGACCACGGCTGGGCGATGCCGGCGAGCGCCAGCGACGCCGCCAGCCCGAGCGTCGGCTGGTGGCCGACGATCAGCACCACGCCGCTGCCTTCGGGCCAGTGCGCCGCTTCGAGCACGGCGCCAGGGCTCGCGCCGGGCGCGATCGCGTCCAGCGTCTTGAACTTGCGGCCCAGCGCCTTCGCCGTCTGCTGGCAGCGCAGCGCCGGGCTGACGAGCACGCGCGCCGAATGGGCGAGCCGGCGATTGAGCCACTCGGCCATGCGCTCGGCCTGGCGCTGGCCCTTGGTGGTGAGCGGGCGAGACAGGTCGTCGGCGGCGGCGCTTTCGCTCGCTTCGGCGTGACGCCACAGGATCAAGTCCATGAGAGTGGGACCTAGGGCTTGTTGACGACGGCGAGAGCCTCGCGCCCGGCGTAGCGCTGCATCAGCGCCTGCTGCGCCGAGGGCCCGCCGGTCGCGACACGACTGTAGCTTCCGTCGGCGGCCAGCGTCCACGCGTCCTGCCCGTCGTGCAGGTAGGGCACCAGGCACTCGTCGATGACCCGCTGGCGCAGGCGCGCATCGCGCACCGGCCAGGCCACCTCGATCCGGCCATACATGTTGCGCGCCATCCAGTCGGCGCTCGACAGGTACAGCGCCTCGTCGTCGGCGCCCTCGCCCCAGCGGAAATAGGCGATGCGCGAATGCTCGAGGAAGCGGCCGACGATGGAGCGCACCCGGATCCGCTCGGTCGCGCCCGGAATGCCCGGCGGCAGCATGCAGGCGCCGCGAACGATCAGGTCGATGTCGGCGCCGGCCCGGGCGGCGCCGACCAGGGCGCCGATCAGGCCCACGTCGGTCAGGGCGTTGAGCTTGACGACCACGCGCGCCGGCCGGCCCGCGGTGGCCGCCTCGGCCACCCGCGCCAGCAGGGCGACCATCTGCTTGTGCAGGGTGAACGGCGCCTGCAGCATGGCGCGCAGGGTGCGCGTGCGGCCCAGGCTCGCGAGCTGCTGGAACACGGCGTCGGCGTCGCCGGTCAGCTCGGGGTCGGCGGTGAAGTGGCCGATGTCCGTGTAGAGCCGCGCGGTGTTGCGGTTGTAGTTGCCGGTCGAGAGGTGCGCATAGCGGCGCAGGCGCCCCTCCTCGCGCCGCGTCACCAGCAGCAGCTTGGCATGCGTCTTCAGCCCGACCACGCCGTAGACGACCTGGGCGCCGACCGCCTCCAGCCGCTCGGCCCAGTTGATGTTGGCCTCTTCGTCGAAGCGGGCCTGCAGCTCGACCACGGCCATCACTTCCTTGCCGCGCCGCGCCGCCTCGATCAGCAGGTCCATCAGCGGCGATTCGCTGCCGGCGCGGTAGATCGTCTGCTTGATCGCCAGCACCCCCGGGTCGGCGACCGCTTCGCGCATGAACTGCACCACCGGCTCGAACGACTCGAACGGCTGGTGCAGCATCAGGTCGGCGGCACGGATCCGGTCGAACATCGACTGCTGGCGCGGCAGGCTCGCCGGCCACGCCGGCTGGAACGGCGGAAAGCGCAGCCCGGGTGCATCGGCCAGGTCGATCAGCTCGTTCATGCGCACCAGGTTGACCGGGCCGTTCACCTTGTAGAGGGCCGGCTCGGCGAGATTGAACTGCTGCAGCAGGAACTCCGACAGCTCCTGCGGGCAGGTGTTGACGACCTCGAGCCGCACCGCCTGGCCGAAGTGGCGCGTCGTCAGCCCCGAGCGCAGGGCCTGGCGCAGGTTGCTGACGTCGGCGTCGACCTCGAGATCGGAGTCGCGGGTGATCCGGAACTGCGAGAACGACTCGACCTCGCGGCCGGGAAAGAGCTCGCCCAGGTGCGCCCGTATCACGCTCGTCAGCAGCACGAAGACCTGGTCGGTCCCGCTGCCCGGCAGCTTGATGACCCGCGGCAGCACCCGCGGCACCTTGACGATGCTGATCGCGTTGCGGCGGCCGAACGCGTCCTTGCCGCCGAGCCGGGCGATGAAATTGAGCGACTTGTTCGCCACCTGCGGGAAGGGATGCGCCGGGTCGAGCCCGACCGGCACGAGCAGCGGCCGGACCTGGCTCTCGAAGAACCGCTCGACCCAGCGCCGCTCGGTCTCGTTGCGGTCGGCGTGGTTGACGATGCGGATGCCGCTCTTCCCGAGCGCAGGCATCACCTCGTCGTTGAAGACCCGGTACTGCTCGTCGATCAGGGCGTGGGCCGCGGCCGCGAGCGCCTCGATGTCGGCGCCGCTGACGCCGGTGCCCGGCCGGCGAGAGGCCTCGAGGTTGTCGGCGAAACGGACCTCGAAGAACTCGTCGAGATTCGAGGAGACGATGCAGACGTAGCGCAGCCGCTCGAGCAGCGGCACGTCGTCGCGGCGCGCCTGCTCCAGGACCCGTCGATTGAACTCGAGAATCGCGGTTTCGCGGTTCAGCAAAGGGGGCAGGCCCGATTGCGGCCAGCCTGTCGCGGTCTCCGTCACCCCGCGAGTTTATGAACTTTGTGCGACAGGACGATGACAGGCGCCTGCCCCGGCAGGCGCCCCCCGGCGCCGGGCTCTGCCCGGCCGGCGTCGGTCGGCCTACTGGGACTCGGCCGAGATCACGTTGCCGAAGCGGATCCAGCTCTTGCCGTCGAAGCGCATCAGCTGCACCGCCTCGATCGGCGCGTAGTCCTTCGGGCCGGTGTTGATCCTGATCCCGGGCAGCGACATGCCGGTGTCGAAGTTCTTCAGGTTCGCAGCCTGCTTCATCACGTTCTCGCGGGTCAGGTTGTCGCCGCACTGCTTGAGCACCTGCACCAGCGTGCGCGCCGCCGCGTAGCCGTAGGTGTTGGAGGCGTCGGCGAGGTTGCCGTCGGGGTAGTACTTCTTCATGAAGGCGCGCCATTCGACCATCTCGGGGTCGTTGTCCCACTGCGGGTCGGTCGGGTCCTTGCCGTAGTTGGAAGAGAGGATGCCCACCGACTTGTCCAGGCCCGCCGGCGTGAGCACCGCGCCGACCGAGAGCGAGACGTTGTTCAGGTAGTGGACCGGCTTCCAGCCGATGTCGAACGCCTTCCTGATGGCCTGGGCGGCGAACTTCGGCGTCGTGATGTTGACGAACACGTCGGCGCCCGAGCCTTGCAGCTGCACGACCTGCGAGTCGACGGTCGGGTCGCTGGTCTCGTACGACACTTCGGCGACGATCATCGTCTTCGCCTTGTCGCCGAGACCGTCCTTCAGCCCCTTCAGGTAATCCTTGCCGTAGTCGTCGTTCTGGTACAGCACGCCGATCTTCGCGTTCGGCTTGGACTGCAGGATGTGCTTGGCGTAGATCGTGGTCTCGGTCTGGTAGTTGGGCTGCCAGCCCATGGTCCACGGGTTGTTCTGCGGGTCGTTCCACTTGGTCGCGCCGGTGGCGACGAACAGCTGCGGCACCTTCTTCGCGTTCATGTACTTGTGGATCGCCGTGTTCGCCGCCGTGCCGAGCGGCTGGAACACGAGCAGCACCTCGTCCTGCTCGACCAGGCGGCGCACCATCTCCACCGTCTTCGGCGGGCTGTAGGCGTCGTCGAGGGTGATGAAGTTGATCTTGCGGCCGTTGATGCCGCCCTCGTCGTTGATCTTCTTGAAGTAGGCCGCCTCGACCTTGCCGATCGTCCCGTAGGCCGAGGCGGGGCCGCTGTAGGGCATGGTGTTGCCGACCTTGATCTCGGTGTCGGTGGCGCCCGGGTCGTACTTCTTCTGCGCCGCGGCCGGAGCGGCCGCGAGAGCCAGGGCCACGGCCGCGCTCGCCGACGCGAGCAGGTTCTTGACTGACATGATGGTCTCCGGTTGGCGGCGGTCTGGAATCGAACCGCCTCTCATCGCTGGGCAGGGGGGCGACGCCGGATCCGCGCCCAGCCGAGGCGGATCGCACCGTTGATGCCCATCGGCATCAGGAACATGAAACCGATCAGGAAGATGCCGTAGATCGCCCACGGCGCCGCCTTCGAGATCTGGTCGGCGACGTTCGGAATGAACTGGATGAAGATGGCGCCGAACACCGCGCCCGGAATCGACGCCAGCCCGCCGATGACGATGCCGGTAAGCAGGCCGATCGACAGGCCGATCGAGAAGCTGTCGGGCGCGACGAACTGGATCGCGATCGCGCCGAGCGCGCCGGCGATGCCGGTGTACATCGCGCTGACGCCGAAGGCGAGCGACTTGTAGAGCGCGGTGTCGATGCCCATCGCCGAGGCGGCGATCGGATGGTCGCGGATCGCCACCAGCGCCCGCCCGACGCGGCCGCGCACCAGGTTCCAGCCGATCACGAACATGACGACGGCGATGGCGAGGGTGAACAGGTACAGCCACTGGTCGGGGCTCAGCTTCCAGCCGAACGGCGCGTCGGGCTTGACGATGACGATGCCCTGCACGCCGCCGGTCCACTGCTCGACGTGCTTGCTCTTCAGGAGCTGCGGCATGGTCACGCCGAGGGCGAAGGTGGCGAGCGCGAGGTAGTGCCCTTCGAGGCGCAGCGCCGGCAGGCCGAAGAGAAAGCCGACGCCGAGGCAGAGCACGCCGGCGACCGGCACCGTCGCCCAGTAGGGCACGCCCATCCTGTCCATCATGATCGCCGCCACGTACGCGCCGATCGCGTAGAACGCGCCGTGGCCGAGCGAGATCTGGCCGTTGTAGCCGGTGAGGATGTTCAGGCCCAGCAGGGCGATCGAGTAGACGAGCACCAGGGTGAACTGGAAGGTGCGGTAGTTGCTCACCAGGAAGGGCAAGGCGCAGGCAACGACGAGCAGCAGGGCCAGGCCGACGAGGCGCATCCGCCGCGCGCTCGCCGCGGCCGCGAGCGGCGGCGCGGGAAGCGGCGGAACGACGGCGCTCATCCTGCCCTCACACCCGGGTCACCTGCACCGAGCCGAACAGCCCCGACGGCTTGACCAGCAGCACGCCGACGATCAGCACCAGCGCCACCGAGAGCTTGAGCTCGTTGCCGACGACATAGGCGCCGAGCACGTTCTCGAGCACGCCGACGAGGAAGCCGCCGACGACCGCGCCGCCAGGGCTGTCGATGCCGCCGATCAGCGCCGCCGCGAAGGCGTAGAGCAGGATCCCGGCCATCATGTTCGGATCGAGGTAGACGATCGGCGCGACCATCATCCCGGCGACCGCGCCGATCGCCGCCGCCAGGCCCCAGCCGAGCGCCAGCATCCAGGCCACCCGGATGCCGACCAGGCGGCTCGAGGTCGGGTTCTGCGCCGCCGCGCGCATCGCCAGGCCGAGCGTGGTGAAGCGGAAGAACGCCCAGAGCAGGGTCAGCACGACCAGGGTGACGACGATGGCGCCGAGCTCGTGCGACGACAGGTACTTCTGGCCGAACAGCGACTCCTTCGGAAAGGGACTGGGGAAGACCTTGATCGTGTAGGTGAAGATCCAGCCGGCGACGCTGTTGAAGATGACGAGGAGGCCGATGAACACGATCACCAGCTGCAGCACCGAGGTGCTGCGGATGTTGCGCATGATGAAGTGCTGGATCGCCAGGCCGAGCACGAAGGCGAAGGCGATCGTCAGGAAGAACGCGGCCCAGTACGGCACGCCGGCGTTGATCAGGGCCCAGGCGATGTAGGTCGAGAACATCGCCATCTCGCCCTGCGCGAAATTGAGCAGGTGCGTCGCCTGGTGGATCATCACCAGCGCCAGCGCGACGCTGGCATAGATGCCGCCGGTGGCGAGCCCGCCGAGAACCTGGTGCCAGAAGGCGTCCATGGCGTCGGGCCGCTAGTAGCCGAGGTAGGACGCGCGAACGGCGTCGTTCTTCTTGACGTCCTGCGCGCTGCCCGAGAGCACCACGCGGCCGGTCTCGATCAGGTAGGCATGGTCGGCGAGGTCGAGCGCCATCGCCGCGTTCTGCTCGACGAGCAGGATGCTGACCCGCTCCTTCTCGTTGATCGTGCGCAGGATCTCGAACAGCTCGCGCACGATCAGCGGCGCCAGGCCGAACGAGGGCTCGTCGAGCAGCAGCAGGCGCGGCCGCAGCATCAGCGCGCGCGACACCGCCAGCATCTGCTGCTCGCCGCCCGAGAGTGTGCCGGCCTGCTGGTGGCGCCGCTCGGCCAGGCGGGGGAAATAGCCGTAGATGCCATCGAGGTCGCGCTCCACCGCGGCCCGGTCCTTGCGCACGTAGGCGCCCAGGCGCAGGTTCTCCTCGGTCGAGAGATGGACGAAGGTGCCGCGCCCTTCGGGCACGTGGGCGATGCCGAGCCGCACGATGTCCTCGGTGGCGCGGGCGTCGATGCGCTCGCCGCCGAAGCGCACCTCGCCCTGCGGCCGGATCATGGCGCAGAGCGCGCGCAGCGTCGTCGTCTTGCCGGCGCCGTTGGCGCCGAGCAGGGTGGTGATCGAGCCTTCGGCGAGGTCGAAGCTGATGCCGTGCAGCACCCGCGTCAGGCCGTAGCCGGCATGGAGGTCGACGACGTCGAGCAAGGGTTCGCTCATCGACGAGCCTCCGCGCTTCGCGCTGCGGTATTCGCCTTGGGAGCGGCCCGGCGGCTCATGCCGCGGTCCCGAGATAGGCCTTGATCACCTCGGGATGCGCACGCACCTCGTCGGGCGTGCCGTCGGCGATCTTGCGGCCGAAGTTGAGCGCGACGACCTTGTCGGAGATGCTCATCACCAGGCTCATGTGGTGCTCCACCAGCAGCACCGTCATCTGCAGGCGATCGCGGATGTCGCGGATCAGCCGGCCGAGCGTGCCCACCTCCTCGTGATTCAGGCCGGCCGCCGGCTCGTCGAGCAGCAGCAGCTTCGGATCGCTGGACAGCGCGCGCGCCAGCTCGACGCGCTTCTGCATCGGGAACGGCAGGGCTGCGACCGGCGTGTCGGCGAGCGCGTCGAGGCCGACGAAGTGCACCAGCTCGCGCGCGCGCTCGACCGTGCGCCGCTCCTCGGCGCCGACCCGCGCCAGGCGCAGCGCGTTCGAGAGGAAGCCGCTCGATGTGCGGCAGTGGCGCCCGACCTTCACGTTGTCGAGCACGCTCATGCGCGCGAACAGCGCCACGTTCTGGAAGGTCCGGCCGATGCCGAGCGCGGCGATGCGATGGCGCGGCACCTGCAGCAGCGGCTGGCCGTCGAACGAGACCGAGCCGCCGTTGCACTCGTAGAGGCGCGACAGGCAGTTGAAGAGCGTCGTCTTGCCTGCCCCGTTGGGGCCGATCAGCCCGGCGATCTGGCCCGCCTCGACGCCGAACGACACGCCGTCGAGGGCGACGATGCCGCCGAAGCGCACGGACATGTCCGACACCTCGAGCAGCCGCTTGCCGCCGGCCGTTCCCGCCACTTCCTCTTCCGCCTGGGCCATCAAGCTCACCCGTTGCTCGCTGGGGGCACCCCAGCCGCGCGTCAAAGGTCCGAGGGCAATGTAATCCGCGTCATTGGCGGCGATGCAGCGAATCGATAGTGGCAAACCCTTGAGCGCGGATCGCGCTGTCACCTGCGCGACACCCCGAAGGCAAAGCTCAGTGCGCCTGGTCCCAGTTCGGGCCGACGCCGACATCGGCCACCAGCGGCACGGCGAGCGTCGCCACGCCGGCCATGATGCGCGGCACCGCTTCCCTCGCCCACTCGATCTCGGCGGTGGGCACCTCGAACACGAGCTCGTCGTGCACCTGCATGATCATCCGCGTCGCCCGCGCTTCGCGGTCGAGCGTGTCCTGCACCGCGATCATCGCCAGCTTGATCAGGTCGGCCGCGGTTCCCTGCATCGGCGCGTTGATCGCCTGGCGCTCGGCCGCGGAGCGGCGCGGTCCCGGCTTCCTGATCTCCGGCAGGTGCACGCGCCGGCCGAACAGCGTCTCGACCCAGCCCTTCTCGATGGCGCCGGCGCGGGTCTCGTCCATGTAGCGCTTGACGCCGGGGTAGCGCGCGAAATAGCGCTCGATGTAGGCGGTGGCGGCGCTGCGCTCGATGCCCAGGTTCTGCGCCAGGCCGAACGCGCTCATGCCGTAGATCAGGCCGAAGTTGATGACCTTGGCGAAGCGCCGCTGCTCGGCGCTCACCGCCTCGAGGTCGCCGCCGGCGAACACCTCGGCGGCCGTGGCGCGGTGCACGTCGATGCCGGCGCCGAAGGCGTGCAGCAGGCCGGCGTCGGCCGAGAGGTGGGCCATGATGCGCAGCTCGATCTGCGAATAGTCGGCCGAGAGGATGACGGCGCCCGCGGGGGCGATGAAGGCCTCGCGCACGCGGCGGCCTTCTGCCGTGCGGATCGGGATGTTCTGCAGGTTCGGGTCGTTGCTCGAGAGTCGCCCGGTCACCGCGACCGCCTGCGCGTACGTGGTGTGCACCCTGCCCGTGGCCGGGTTCACCATCAGCGGCAGCTTGTCGGTGTAGGTGCCCTTCAGCTTCGAGAGGCTGCGGTGCTCGAGCAGGCGCGCCGGCAGCGGATAGTCCTTGCCGAGCTCGGCCAGCACCTCCTCGTCGGTCGAGGGCGCGCCGCTCGCGGTCTTGCGGCCCACGGGCAGGCCGAGCTTGCCGAACAGGATCTCGCCGATCTGCTTCGGGCTGCCGAGGTTGAACGGCTGGCCGGCGAGCGCGAACGCCTCGTTCTCGAGCGCGATCATGCGTTCGGCGAGCTCGCGGCTCTGCGTCGCGAGCACGGCCGAATCGATCAGCACGCCGGTGCGCTCGATCCGCGCCAGCACCGCCGAGGCCGGCATCTCGATCCGCCGGTAGACCTCGGCGAGGCCGGGCTCGGCCTCGATCTGCGGCAGCATCGCCTGGTGCACGTGCAGCGCCATCTCGGCGTCTTCGGCGGCGAACGAGGTCGCGCGCTCGATCGAGACCTGGGCGAACGGGATCTGGTTCACGCCCTTGCCGCAGACCTCCTCGTAGGTGAGCGCGGTGCGCCCGAGGTGGCGAAACGCCAGGCTCTCCAGGCTGTGCGCCTTGTGCGCCTCGAGCACGTAGCTCTGGAGCATGGTGTCGTGGCGCCAGCCGCGCACCTCGACGCCGAGCCGGGCGAAGACATGGCTGTCGGCCTTGACGTTCTGCCCGACCTTGACCGCCTCGCCGTTCTCCAGCCAGGGGCGCAGGCGCTGCAGCGCATCGTCGAGCGCGATCTGGTCGGGGG
Source organism: Burkholderiales bacterium (assembly GCA_021414305.1). Lineage (GTDB taxonomy): Bacteria > Pseudomonadota > Gammaproteobacteria > Burkholderiales > Burkholderiaceae_C > Schlegelella_A. The sequence continues at coordinate 97,421 of JAIOOS010000012.1, forward strand.
CGCCGGCGTAGTCGTGGGCCAGCGGGACGTAGGCGGCCTCGCCCGGCGCGACCGAGAGCGAGAGGCCGATCAGGTTGGCGCGGATCGGATCGGGCGAGTCGGTGGCGATGTCGAGCGCGGCGAGGGGCGCGGCCTCGACCCGGCGGACCCAGGCGTCGAGCGCCTCGAGCGTCGTGACCGTCTCGTAGTTCCTGACGATCGCCTCGGACGGCACGCTGTCGGGAACGTCGAGCGTCGCCTGGGCGCCCACGGTGGCGGGGGCAGCGGCGCCGCCACCGCTACGGCCGCCCGCCGCCTCGAGCTCCTTTCGCATCGAGGCGAAGCCGTAGCGGTCGTAGAACGCCATCATCGCAGGCACGTCGATCGGGCCGAGCGCGAGCGCGTCGAACTCGGGCCAGCCTAGAACGTGGCCGCTCAGGTCGCAGTCGGTCGCCACCGTCACCAGGCGGCGGCCCTGCGGCAGCCAGTCGAGCGCCTTCCTCAGGTTCTCGCCGACCACGCCCTTGATCGACTCCGCCGCGGCGATCACGCCGTCGAGCGAGCCGTGCTCGGCGAGCCACTTCACCGCGGTCTTGGGGCCGACCTTGTCGACGCCCGGGATGTTGTCGACCGAGTCGCCGATGAGGGCGAGGTAGTCGACGATCCGCTCCGGCGGCACGCCGAACTTGGCGGCCACGCCGGCGACGTCGAGCTTCTCGTTGCTCATCGTGTTGATCAGCGTCACCTGCTCGTTGACGAGCTGCGCCAGGTCCTTGTCGCCAGTCGAGATCACGACCTTGAAGCCGCCCTTGGCGGCCATGCACGAGATCGTGCCGATCGCGTCGTCGGCCTCGATGCCGGGGACGATGAGCACCGGCCAGCCGAGCAACTTGACGGCCTCGACGATCGGCTCGATCTGCAGCGCCAGGTCCGAGGGCATCGCCGTGCGCGTCGCCTTGTATTCCGGATACCAGTCGTCGCGGAAGGTCTTGCCCTTGTCGTCGAAGACGCAGGCGCCGTGCGCCGCCGGGTACTGCTCGCGCAGCAGCTTCATCATCGAGACCACGCCGCGGATCGCCCCGGTCGGAACGCCGCCGGGTCCGCGCAGATCGGGCAGCGCGTGATAGGCGCGATAGAGATAGCTCGAACCGTCGACGAGCAGCAATGTCCTGTCCACCATCCGGGCAATTGTGAAGGATGGTCCCGCGCACCCCGGGCCTAGAATGGCCGCCATGAACACCCTGTCGCGGGCCCGGATCGCCGCCCTGCTGGTCCTCTGCGGCGCCGCCGCGCAGGCCGCGGACGCGCCGGCGCCGCCCGCGGCCCCTGCCACCGAGCCGGCCGGCAGGGAAGTGAAGGAGCCGGTCGTCCAGCGCACCGTCATCGACGACGGTCGCGCCGTGATCGAGGAGCTGCGGGTGCGCGGCCAGCTCGTCAAGGCGACGGTTCATCCCAAGGACGGCTCGCCCAGCTACGAGATCATCGTCGGCGACGGCTCGCGCGATCTGTCCGAAGGCAGGAACAATTCGCGCGGCGCCGCCGGCAAGCGCGTCTGGAACGTCCTGACGTTCTGACCGGGTCCTGCCTCTTTTCTCGATGGCGGTCTTCACCGAGGTCCCCTTCGACGAGGCGGCGCACCTGATCGAAGGGCTCGGCATCGGCGCGCTGCGCGAGCTCAAGCCCTGCGCCGGCGGGATCGAGAACACCAACTACTTCGCCGACACCAGCACCGGGCGCTACGTGCTGACGCTGTTCGAGCGGCTCACCGCCGAAGAGCTGCCCTTCTACCTGCAGCTCATGAAGCACCTGGCCGACCGCGGCCTGCCCGTTCCCGGCCCGCATGCCGACGCCTCGGGCGCCCTGCTGTTCTCGCTCCGGGGCAAGCCCGCCGCCGTCGTCGACCGCCTGCCGGGCGAGCACCACCTCGCGCCCGACGCCGCCGACTGCGCGTGCCTCGGCACGCTGCTCGCCGGGCTGCACGTCGCCGCCGCCGACTTCCCGCTCGAACAGCCGAACCTGCGCGGGCTCGCCTGGTGGTCGGCGACGGTGCCGACCGTGCTGCCGCACCTCGAGCCGCGCCTGGCCGCGCTGATGGAGGACGAGCTTCGCTACCAGCAGCACCTCGCGGAAACGCCGGCCTACGCGACCCTGCCGCGCGGCGCGATCCACGGCGACCTGTTCCGCGACAACGTGATGTTCGAGGGCAAGCTGCTCGCCGGCGTGTTCGACTTCTACTTTGCCGGCGTCGACTGCCTGCTGTTCGACATCGCCGTCGCCCTCAACGACTGGTGCATCGACCTCGAATCGGGCCGGCTCGCCGAAGACCGCGCCGAGGCGCTGGTCGAGGCCTACGAAAGCGTGCGCCCGCTGGAAAGTGCCGAGATCCGCCTCCTGCCGGCCCTGATGCGCGCCGGCGCGTTCCGCTTCTGGCTCTCGCGCCTCTGGGACGTGCACCTGCCGCGCGACGCCAAGCTGCTCAAGGCCCACGACCCGACCCACTTCGAGCGCGTGCTGCTGCAGCGGCGCGGCGCGCCCTGGCACCCGGCGCGGCACCGGCCGGTGCTGCCATGAGGCTGCTGACCGCCGCGCCGAGCGACGGCGCCGCCTGGATCCGGCGCGCCTTCCAGGTGTTCTTTCGCCAGCCCTTCGGCCTGGCGGGGCTGTTCTCGATGTGCGCCCTCATCGCCTATGCCTTGAGCTGGATCCCGGTCGTCGGCGGTGCCCTGCTGCCGATCCTGGCGCCGATGGCCTCGCTGCTCTTCATGATCGCGGCCCGGCGCGCGGCGGCCGGCGAGCGTCCGCTTCCGGAAACGGTCGCCATCCTGCTCGCCGGCGGCCGCCCCCGCCTGGTCGAGCTGCTCAAGCTCGGCCTCGCCTACCTCGTCGCCAGCCTGCTCGCGATGCTGCTCTTCATGGCGATCGACGGCGGCGCCACCGCGGCCTGGATGGACACCGTCGCCACAGCCGCGTCCTCGCCGACGCCAGCGCCGCCGCCGCTGCCCGACTCGCGCCTCCTGTTCGCCTCGGTCTCCCGTCTGGTGCTGCTGGCGCTGCTCTCGGTGCCGTTCTGGCACGCCCCGGCGCTCGTCTTCTGGGGCCGGCAGGGCTGGGCCAAGTCGCTGTTCTTCAGCACCCTGGCGATCTGGCGCAACAAGGGCGCGTTCGCGGTCTACGGGCTCTGCTGGTTCGGCCTCTCGCTGGTGTTCGCGATGGTGTTCAGCATCCTGGTGGCGCTGCTCGGCGTGCCGCAGGCGCCTTCGCTCTCGGCCGGGCTCGTCGTCGTCTCGGCCATTTCGTTCTACCTCACCCTGATGTACACCAGCCTCTGGTTCACCGTCGCCGGCTGCTTCGAGATCGACGACGACGAGGAAGCACGGCCCGAGCCGCCGCCCCCCACCCCCGAAAAGGAGACGCTCTCATGAACAAGGTTGCCATCGTCACCGGCGCCGGCAGCGGCATCGGCCGGGCCTCGGCCCTCGCCCTGCTGAAGGACGGCTGGAAGGTCGCGCTCGCCGGCCGCCGCGCCGACGCGCTCGAGGCGACGCGCACCGCCGCCGGCGAGCTCGCCGGCAACGCCCTCGCGGTGCCGACCGACGCCACCGACCCGGCGGCGGTGAAGGCGCTCTTCGCCGCCACCGGCAAGGCGTTCGGCCGGCTCGACCTGCTGTTCAACAACGCCGGCACCGGCGCGCCGGCGATTCCGCTCGAGGACCTGACGTTCGCCCAGTGGAAGAGCGTCGTCGACATCAACCTCACCGCCGTCTTCCTGTGCACGCAGGAGGCGTTCCGGATGATGAAGAGCCAGTCGCCGCGCGGCGGCCGGATCATCAACAACGGCTCGATCTCGGCGCACGCGCCGCGGCCGCTCAGCTCGCCCTACACCGCGACCAAGCACGCGATCACCGGCCTGACCAAGGCCACCTCGCTCGACGGCCGCGCCTACGACATCGCCTGCGGGCAGATCGACATCGGCAACGCCGCCACCGAGATGACGCAGCGCATGACCGGCGGCGTGCTGCAGGCCAACGGCACGACCGCGCCCGAGCCGCGCATGGACGTGCAGCACGTGGCCGACGCCGTGGTCATGATGGCGCGCCTTCCGCTCGAGACGAACGTGCAATTCCTGACGGTGATGGCGACCAAGATGCCTTTCGTCGGCCGGGGCTGATCGACGACAATCGATCGCATGAGCTCCACGCTCCTTCGGCGTCTCTTCGCGCTCGCGGCCGCGCCCCTGCTGCTCGCCGCGCTGACCGGCTGCGCTGTGGTCACGGTCGCCGGTGTCGCCGCCAGCGCGGCGGTGAGCGTCGGCAGCGCGGCCGTCTCGGTCGGCAGCGCGGTGGTCGGCACCACCGCCAAGGTCGCCAGCAAGGTGGTGGAGAAGACGATCGACATCGCCGTGCCCTCGGGCACGACGCCCGCGCCCTGACGGCAACGAACGCATGACGACCAACATCCATTTCATCGGCGGCGAAAAAGGCGGGGTCGGCAAGTCGCTGATGTCGCGCGTTCTCGCCCAGTACCTGATCGACCACGAGCTGCCCTTCCTCGGCTTCGACACCGACCGCTCGCACGGCGCGCTGATGCGCTTCTACGCCGGCTACGCCTCGCCGGTGGCGATCGACAGGATCGAGTCGCTCGACGCCATCGTCGAAGCCGCGGTCGACCAGCCCGGCCGGCGCATCCTCGTCGACCTCGCGGCGCAGACGCACGACCCGCTCGCCACCTGGATGGAAGAGGCCGGCGTGCTGAGCCTGGCCGACGAGCTGGGCATGAAGCTCTTCTACTGGCACGTGATGGATTCGGGCAAGGACTCGGTCGATCTGCTGCGCCGCCTGCTCGACCGCTTCGGCACCGGCATGAACTACATCCTGGTGCGCAACCAGGTGCGCGGCAGCGACTTCTCCGCGCTCGAGCAGTCGGGCGAGCAGGCGCGCGCCATCGCCATGGGCGCGCATGTCGTCTCGGTGAAGAAGCTGCACGACGCCGTGATGCAGAAGATCGACAACACCAGCAGCAGCTTCTGGAAGGCCAAGAGCTCCGACAAGGACTCGAGCGGCCTCGGCCTGATGGACCGGCAGCGCGTGAAGATGTGGCTGCGCGACGTCTATCGCGAAGTCGACGAGGTGGGCGTCTGAGCGAGCTGCTCCGCCGGCGCGGTTTCGTCGCCGGCGCCGCCGCCCTGACGGCGGCGCCCTGGCTGGCGAGCGGAGCGCGGGCCGCGGATGTTCCGCGCTTTTCCCTCGGCGTCGCCTCCGGCCAGCCGCGCACCGACGGCATGGTGCTCTGGACCCGCCTCACGGGCGACAGCCTCGGCCCGCGCGAGACGGTGCGCTGGGAAGTGGCGGCCGACGAGAAGTTCCAGCGCATCGTCGCCCGCGGCGAGGAGGTGGCCGAGGCCGCCTGGGCGCACAGCGTCCACGCCGAGCCGCTCGGCCTCGAGCCCGGCCGCTGGTACTGGTACCGCTTCAGCGCGCTCGGCGAGCAGAGCCAGGTCGGCCGCACCCGCACCGCGCCCGCGGCCGATGCGAAGGCGAGCCTGCGCTTCGTGGTCGCGAGCTGCCAGCGCTACGACGTCGGCCACTACGCCGCGTGGACCCATGCCGCGGCCGAGAACCCGGACTTCGTGCTGTTCGTCGGCGATTACATCTACGAGTCGGCCTCCGGCACGAACGCCATCCGCCGCCACGAGGGCAAGGTGGCGAAGACCCTCGCCGAGTACCGCGCCCGCTACGTCACCTACAAGAGCGACCCGCTGCTGCAGGCCGCCCATCGCGCCGCGCCCTGGCTCCTGATCTGGGACGACCACGAGGTCGCCAACGACTACGCCAACCTGCAGAGCCAGGACCTCGATCCCGATTTCGCCGCCCGCCGCGCCGCCGCCTACCAGGCCTACTGGGAGCACATGCCGTTTCCGAAGTCGGCGCGGCCGCGCGGGCCCGACATGCGCATCGTCTCGCGCCTCGACTGGGGCGCGCTGGCGCGCGTCCACCTGGTCGACGATCGCCAGTACCGAGATGTGCAGGCCTGCCCCAAGCCCGGCCGCGGCGGCTCGAACACGATCCCGCTCGCCGAATGCCCCGGCCTCGTCGATCCGAAGCGCAGCCTGCTCGGCTTCGAGCAGGAGCGCTGGCTGGCCGAGGGCTGGGACCTGGCGCGGCCGTGGAATCTGCTCGGCCAGCAGTCGCTGATGACGCGCTTCGCCTGGGGCGACCCGGCGGCCGGCGCCGCCGTCTACTGGAACGACGCCTGGGACGGCTACGCGGCCTCGCGCAACCGCCTCCTCGGCGTCGTTGCCGAGCGCAAGGTGCCAGGGGTCGTGGTCCTCGGCGGCGACGTGCACGCGAACTACGTCGCCGACCTCAAGCCCGATTTCGACGACCCGCGCTCGCCGGTGGTCGCGAGCGAGTTCTGCGGCACCTCGATCACCAGCCTGTCGCTCGCCCAGTCGCGGGTGGACGCGGCGCGCGGCTTCAATCCGCACGTCCGCTTCGGCCGCTCCGACCAGCGCGGCTACCTCAGCATCGATCTCGATGCCAAGCAGATGAACGTGCGCCTGCAGACGGTCGACCGCCCGCTCGATCCGGCCAGCGGCATCACGACCACCGCGCGCTTCGTCGTCGAGGCCGAGCGGGCCGGACCGCACGACGCCTGAACCACTGGCCGGCGCTTCGGCGCCGCGGGGCCCGGCCGCTCAGAACAGGCCGGACTTCCGGGCCGCGTCGAGCACGGTCGTCGAGAGTCCGTCGAGCTGCAGCCCGAGGTCCGAGGAAGGCGATGTGGTCGCGCTCGCCGACCAGACCAGGCGCCCGGTGCCGGCATCGGTGACGCGGCCGTTCGCCGCATAGCCCATGGTCACCTGGCCGCCGCCCACCGGCGCGGAGACGCCGACCCCGACCCCGCCGCCCCCGCCGCCGTAGCCGAAGCCGCCGATGCCGATCTGGAAGCCCTGGCTGACCTGGGTGACGGCCGGCGTGAGGGTCAGCACCATCATCGCCTTGGCGCCGGCGCCGCGCGCTGCCGCCAGCAACTGGCCGTCGATCGGCCGATCGGTCGCGATCTGCATCTCCGCGCCGAGGAAGACCGGGGTCGCGCCGCGTGCCGTGACGCCGGCGGCGAGCCGATCCTGGCAGAGCTGGCGAACCGTCAGGTCGGCGACGTCGCAGGCGACCAGCACCCGGCCGCCGCGCAGGAAGGCCGACTGCGGGCCGAGCTGCGGGTCGGTCCATTGCGCGGCGAGCTGCGGCCCGCTCGCGCAGGCCGCAAGCAACGCGGCGGCGATCACGGGAAGGAAAGGAAGGCGACGGGGCGTGGGCGTATTCATGCGCGCCAGCTTACGCCGTCAATCGACCGGCGTCAGCTTGGCCACGCTGAGCGCCAGCCACTTCATGCCGTGGCGGCCGAAGTTGACCTGGGCGCGTGCGTCCTCGCCGCTGCCTTCGAGGGTGATGACCACGCCCTCGCCGAACTTGGTGTGGAACACGCCCTGCCCGGAGCGCAGGCCGTGCGTCGCCGCCGGCTTGGGCACCGGATCGGCGCCGAACGCCGGCACGCGGCCGGCGCCGACGATCGAGTGCAGCCCCGAGCCGCGCGACCAGGCCTCGCTGTACTGGCGGGCGAAGCCCGAGCCGAAGCCCTGGTTGCGCGGCGTGATCCAGCGCAGCGCCGCCTCGGGCAGCTCCTCGATGAAGCGGCTCTTCACGTTGTAGCGCGTCTGCCCGTGCAGCATGCGGGTCTGCGAGAAGCTGAGGTAGAGGCGCTTCCGCGCCCGCGTGATGGCGACGTACATCAGGCGCCGCTCTTCCTCGATGCCGTCGAGGTCGCTCGAGGAATTCTCGTTGGGGAACAGGCCCTCCTCGAGACCGGAGATGAAGACGCAGTCGAACTCGAGCCCCTTGGCCGAGTGGATGGTCATGAGCTGGATCGCGTCCTGCCCGGCCTGCGCCTGGTTGTCGCCGGCCTCGAGCGAGGCGTGGGTCAGGAAGGCGGCGAGCGGCGACATGATCTCGCCGGTCTCGGCGTCCGGAACGATGCGCGGCGAGGCGATGACCTCGCCGCTGGTCACGATCTCGGCGCCGGGGGTCGTGTACTCGGCCCGGCCCGCGGTCGGCAGCGGCGCCGCGCCGACCGCGCTGTCGAGCGCCGAGCCGGCGAACGCCGTGAATCCGCTGCTCGCGCCCTGCTCGTCGATCGGCAACGCCACCGCGTCCTTGCCGAACCCTTCCTGGGTGACGAAGGCCTCCGCGGCGTTGACCAGCTCCTCGAGGTTCTCGAGCCGGTCCTTGCCCTCGCGGTCGGTCTTGTAGAAATCGACCAGGCCCGAGGCCTCGAGCATGTGGACGATGATCTCGCGCAGCGTCTGGCCGGTGGTCGCCTCGCGCATCGCGTCGACGCGGGCGACGAAGCCGGCGAGGTTGCTGCCGCCCTTGCCCGGCACCGAGCCGACGCTCTGCCAGAGGCTGCGGCCGCTGGCGCGCGCCGCGTCCTGGAGCTGCTCGATCGTGCGCCCGCCGATGCCGCGCGCCGGGAAGTTGACGACGCGCAGGAAGCTGGTGTCGTCGTTCGGGTTCTCGATCAGGCGCAGGTACGAGAGCGCGTGCTTGACCTCGGCGCGCTCGAAGAAGCGCAGGCCCCCGTAGACCTTGTACGGGATGTGCGCATTGAAGAGCGCGCTTTCCAGCACCCGGCTCTGCGCATTGCTGCGGTAGAGCAGCGCGATCTCGTGGCGCGGCGTGCCCTCGCGGTGCAGTTGCTGCGCCTCCTCGACGAAGAACTGCGCCTCGGCGAAATCGGAAGGCGCCTCGTGCACCCGCACCGGCTCGCCGGGGCCGGCCTCGGTGCGCAGGTTCTTGCCGAGGCGGCGCGAGTTCTTCGCGATGAGCTCGTTGGCGGCGTCGAGGATGTTGCCGTAGGAGCGGTAGTTGCGCTCGAGCTTGACGACGATCCTGACGCGGTACTCGCGCTCGAACGCCGCCATGTTGCCGACCTGCGCGCCGCGAAAGGCGTAGATGCTCTGGTCGTCGTCGCCCACCGCGAACAGGGCACAGCCGTGCTCGGGCGGGCCGGCGAACATCTTCAGCCAGGCGTACTGCAGCTTGTTCGTGTCCTGGAACTCGTCGACCAGGATGTGGCGGAAGCGCCGCTGGTAGTGCTCGCGCAGCGCCGTGTTGTCGCGCATCAGCTCGTAGGTGCGCAGCATCAGCTCGGCGAAATCGACCACGCCCTCGCGCTGGCACTGCGCGTCGTAGGCCTCGTAGACCTGGACCATGACGCGGCTCTGCTCGTCGCGCACCTCGATGTCCTTGGCGCGCAGGCCATCGTCCTTGGCGGCGGCGATCGCCCACGTGACCTGCTTGGGAACGTGCCGCTCCTCGTCGAGGTTGAGCGCCTTCATGATGCGCTTCACCGCCGAGAGCTGGTCGGCCGAGTCGAGGATCTGGAAGCCCTGCGGCAAGGCCGCGAGCTTCCAGTGGGCGCGCAGGAACCGGTTGCACAGGCCGTGGAAGGTGCCGACCCACATGCCGCGCACCGGAATGGCGAGCATGGCGTCGAGCCGGGTCAGCATCTCCTTGGCCGCCTTGTTGGTGAAGGTGACGGCGAGCACGCCCCCGGGCGAGAGCTGGCCGGTCTGGATCAGCCAGGCGATTCGGGTGGTGAGGACCCGCGTCTTGCCGGAGCCGGCGCCGGCGAGGATGAGCGCCGGCTCGGGCGGCAGGGTGACGGCGGCGAGCTGTTCGGGGTTCAGGCCTTCGAGCAGGCGGGAAGGCGAAAGGGGTTCGGAAAAGGACATCGGGCTATTGTCGATGGCGGGCTCGACTTCGAGCATAGTGGGCCCTTCCACATCAAACGGAGGCGGGCATGCCGAAAATCCAGGGCGGGTGCAGATGCGGCGCGGTGCGCTACACGTTGGCGCTCGATACGCTGCCTCCCATTTACGCCTGCCATTGCCTGGACTGCCAGACCTGGAGCGGCAGCGCGTTCAGCCTGCAGACCTTCCAGCCCGAGGCGGCGCTGACCGTGTCGGGGCCGATCGTCGTCTACGAGTTCACGACCCCGAGCGGCAGCACTTCGACGCAGCGGATGTGCGGCGTGTGCCACGCCCGCATCTACAACACGAACAGTGCCCGGCCGAACGTGGTGGTCGTGCGCGCCGGCACGCTGGATCGCAGCAACGAGCTCCGTGTCGTCGCCCACCTCTGGGTGAAACGGAAGCAGCCGTGGCTGACGTTGCCCGATGGCGCGCCGGCCTGGCCGGAATCGGCTCCTGTGGCCGAGCTGATGCAGGCCTTGACGCAGCGCTGAGCGGGCAGACCAGCCGATTCGCGGCGCCGTTGAGTATGCTTCTATCGTGCAGCGCGCCGCCGCGATCATCGGTTCCGCGATCTTCCTGGTCATCGCTCCGGGCACGCTCGCCGTGTACGTCCCTTGGTACCTCACGCGCTGGCACTTCGCGCCTCCGCTATTCCCGATCGCGCGGGTGCTCGGCGCCGCCCTGATCGTCGCCGGATTGCCCATCTTGCTCGATTCGTTCGCTCGTTTCGCGTTGCAGGGCCTCGGCACACCAGCGCCCGTGATGCCTCCCAAGCGGCTCGTCGTCACCGGGTTCTATCGCCACGTCCGCAATCCGATGTACGTCGCAGTCACGGCGTTGATCGCCGGCCAGGGCCTCCTGTTCGGGGGCGTCACGGTGCTGGAGTACGGCGCGATCGTGTGGGCCGGATTCTTCTTGTTCGTTGTCGCCTACGAAGAGCCCGCGCAAGCCCCGGGCTGCCTTGGGAAGGGCCTCATTCGTTGATCACCCGGTCGGCACGCGAGAGTAGCGCTGAGGGAACGTTCAGCCCGATGGCCTTCGCGGTCTTCAGGTTGACTGTCAGTTCGTACTTCGTCGGTTGTTCGATCGGCAGGTCACCGGGCCGCGCGCCCTGAAGAATGCGATCCACGAAGTACGCGGTTCTGGACGCGAGTTCTTTCAGCTCCGCGGAGTACGAGAGAATTGCGCCGCCGGCAAGGAAGAAATTCCCGGGGGAATCGGTCACCGTGGGCAGGCGTCGCTCCTGCGTGAATCGGGCGATCCTGTCCGCGGTCTCCCGCAGGTTGTGGATGACACCGCCGGTCACGAAGAGCCCGTCGAGCGGCACAGTTGCTGCGGCCGACAAGGCCGCGCCGAGGTCGCTGTCCGTACCGGTCTGCCAAAAGTGCACTCTTACATTGAAGGCGTTCGCAGCCCGGCGCAACTCGTCGATGGCCACGCCCACCTGCTCGAGCCTGTAGGACGGTGGGGCGTATCCCCAAAAGACGCCCAACTCGCGCAGCGACGGGCGCAGCTCCCGTAGCAGCTCAATGAACTTTCCGAACAGCGCACCACCGCCCGCGTAGACCGTCATGCCGGTCACGTTGCCGCCCGGCCGCGCGAGGCTGGCGGCAAGCCCCCCCTCAACCGGGTAGCCACTCACATACATCACGATGGGCAACACGTCGGTGGCGCGTCGCGCAGCCATGGCCGTTGCAGTCACGACGGTGACGATCACATCGACGCGCTCGTTCACGAGCTCCTTGGCCAAGCGCTCGGCCTGTTCCGGATTTCCTTGGGTGTACCGGAGGTCGACGACGAGGTTCCGGCTTCCCCAGCCCCGGTCGCGCAAGGCTGCGATCAAGGCATCACTCAACTGCGGTACCGGGCCCGGTGCGAGAAAGCCCAGCCGAAACACCCTTCCCGCCGTTTGGGCCCGCGCGCTCAACGGCATGAAGAGCGCCACAGGTAGTCGTATGAGGAGAGTCCGCCGTTCCATGTCGGTGTCGCATGGCGTGTTGCAGGCGATAGTGTGCGCCCCAAGAACTGGCGATGCTCCAATGGATCCTGAGCGGGCACCCTGACTGGCCCGGATACGCGCGACGGAACGGACATGCCGTTCAACCGCGCTTGACGCCTTCTCACCAGAAGCGCGAATCCACGCCGCGGTAGTTTGCGAGGATGCGCAACTCCTCGATGCGCTGGGCGTCGGCCTGGCGGCGTGCGGCGGCCTGGTAGATCAGGTCGTCGGGCCCGCCGATGTCGCGCAGCACCGCCCCGCTCAGGTCGGCCATGGCGGCGATGCGCCGGTCGAGATCGCGCCTCTCTCGGCGTTTCTGCCAGGCGCAGGCGATGAACGCCGCAACCTCGTGCGCCCACCGACCCGCGAGCGGCCGCTGAAGGGGAATGCTGACTGGGTGGCTCATGGTGATCCCGTTGACTTGTCCGTGTTGGTAAGACTAATTACCCAAAGCAAGGGAGGGAATCGATCAATTCTGCTCACGTTGGTCGGCTATGCTTACCAGCGTGCCTCGCCTTCCGCGACTCCCGCTGCAGAACCTGACGGCCTTCCGCGCCGCCGGACGCCTGCAGAACCTGCGCGCCGCGGCCGATGAGCTGAGCCTCACGCATAGCGCAGTCAGTCAGCAGATCCGCGGCCTCGAAGAGCAGCTGGGCTTTCCGCTGTTCCATCGCCACGGCCGGCGCATCCGGCTCAACCCCGCCGGTGAAGCGCTGCTCGGCGGCGTGGAGCGCGCGATGGTGGAGCTGGACGAAGCGGTGCACTGCGCCGTGGCAGCCCACGGCGGCGGCGACGAGGCGCGGCTGCGCCTGACCACCCTTCCCTCGTTCGCGCAACGCTGGCTGATGCCTCGCATCGCCCGCTGGCACGAGCGTTTCCCCGGCATCGCCCTGGAACTTCACGCCACGCCCGAGCTCCTCGACCTGCAACGTGAAGGCTTCCACGCCGCAGTGCGCCAAGGGCGCGGCCCCTGGCCGGGGCTGGCCAACGAAGTGCTATCCGACGCCCCGTTCTGCGTGGTGGGAGCGCCGGCAACCGCGCGACGGCTCGCAGACCTCCCCGAGTCGGCCCTGCTCGACGAGCCGCTGCTCGGCGACGCCGAAGTCTGGATCCAGTGGTTCGCGCCGCTGGGCATCCGCCGCCGGCTGGTGCCGGTTGCCAGCTTCAACGATGCGGGGTTGATGTTGCAGGCCGCGGAGCAGGGCCTGGGCATCGCGCTGGCGCGAGAACTGCTGGCGGCCGACGCACTCGCCGACAAGCGCCTGGTGCGCCTTTCGCCGCGCACCATCGTGCTCGAAGACGCCTACAGCTACCACCTCGTCTACCCGCCGCAATTGCGCGACTGGCCGCCCCTGGCCGCTCTGCGCACCTGGCTGTTCGAGGAAAACGAGCGCGCGCGCCTCTCGGCGCAGCGCGCACTGTGAAGTTCGGGCGGCGGACTTTCGCAGCTCCGGCCTGTGCTTCTCAATCGTCCAACACGGCAAACTGGGCGCCGGACGTCGCCGTCACGAACACCGCAGAACCCGGCGCATGCCGATCGTCCGACATGGATTCCAGGGCGATCTGAACGCCGTCCACATCGACGAGATCGATCGTGCTCGTACCCTGATAGATGCTCCTGACCACGCGTCCCGGGCGCGCCCCCGACGATGGCCCCTCCCGCATGCACAGCAGACTGGGCCGGACGGCGACGGAGCACTTGGCGCCGATGCTCCAATCGGTGCGCCAGCAACGGGCAGGCAAGGCGCCGACAACCGTGTCGACGACGACATCGGGCCCGTTGACGGATCGGATCGAGCCGTCCAGCAGATTGGCTATGCCGACGAAATCGGCGCAGAAGCGCGTCCGGGGGCGCCGGTAGATGTCCTCGGGCGAGCCGACCTGCTCGATCTTGCCGGCGCGCATCACCACCACGCGGTCGGCGAGGGTGATCGCTTCCAGCTGGTCGTGGGTGACGTAGACCGAGGTGAAGGGCGCCTGCTGCCGCAGCGCCAGCAGCTCGAGCCGCATGCGCTCGCGCAGCCGTGCGTCGAGGTTGGATAGCGGCTCGTCGAACAGGATGGCGCGGGGATTGGCCACCATGGCGCGCCCAAGCGAAACCCGCTGCTGCTGTCCGCCAGACAGCTCGTGCACGAAGCGCCCGCCCATTCCCTCCAGTCCGATCCATTCGAGCATGGCCTGCGTCTTGCGCGCGGCCTCGATCCTGGACGCGCCCGTGCAAAGCAGCGGGTAACCGATGTTCTCGGCCACGGAGAGGTGCGGCCACAACGCGTAGCTTTGGAAGACCATGCCCAGGCCGCGTTTCTCCGGTGGCACGTCGGCTCGGGCTGCAGCATCGAACACCACCCGTTCATCGATGGTGATGCGGCCGGAATCGGGGGTGATGAGCCCGGCGATCGATCGCAGCACAGTGGTCTTTCCGCAGCCGCTGGGGCCGAGCAGGACGGTGCATTGCCCCGCAGGAAAATCGAGGCTGAAGTCGTCGAGCGCCACGACGCCGTCCCGGCCATACGATTTGCAGAGGCCCCGCACCGCGATGCTGCCGGCTGCGCCGCTGAAGAGCGAAGCCGATGGCGCCGACGGAGCGGGGGGCCTGTCTTGAACGGCTGGGGTCACTTCGTCTACTCCGAGCTGAAACGGGCGAACTTCCAGAGCAAGGCCACCGGCGCCAGGCCCAGGACCAAGAGCAGAAGCGAGAACACGGCGAGCTCGGGGTAGAAGCCGCTGGACCACACGTCCATCAGGCCCACCGAGAGCACGACCGTCGACGGGTTGTAGAGCAGGATCACCAGCGAGATCTCGCGCAGGATCACGACGTACATCAGGAGCCAGCTGCCGATCAGCGCCGGCCGCATCAATGGGATGTCGATGCGGCGGATGGTGCCGGACCAGGCCTGCCCCGCCACGCGTGACGCGTCTTCCAGGTCGGTGTGGATGCGATGCAGGGCACTGCCCACGAACTGCATCGCCACCGGTATGTGCGCGGTGACGTAGGCGATCAGGAGGATCCACAAGGTGCCGTAGATGCCGCCCGGAACCAGGATCCACAGGCTGAGGATGCCGACGCCGAGGGCGATGCCGGGGATGCCCAGCGGCAGCACCATCGCGTACTCGACGACGCCGGCCAGCCGGCCGCGCATGCGGATCACGTACCAGGCCAGCGCGATGGCAAGCACGACGCAGCAGGTCGCCCCGGCCAGCGCCAGCAGCATGCTGTTCTGCGCCGACGGCCACACCTGCGGGTACTCGAAGAGAACGTACCTGAAGTTGCGCAGGGTGAGGTTCTCTGGCTTCAGGGCGTACGGCGACCAGTAGCGCATGAAGGCGATCGCCGTGACCGCCAGCAGCGGGATCACCGACGAGCTCAGCGCGAACAGCGACGCCAGCAGCCCCAGCGGATAGCGCAGCTTGCCGAGCGGGAACAGCATCGGCCGCGCCCCCTTGCCGCCGACGATCGTGTAGCGCCCGCCGCGTGCCAGCGCACGGCGCTGGAAATAGATGCACAGCAGGCCCACGGCCACCAGCAGCAGCGACTGCGCCGCGGCGAGCCCGGGGCGGCCGGGCAGCGAGCTGTGGTTCTGCCAGATCAGGCTGGGCAGCATGTAGATCCGCGCCTTCAGCCCGACCGTCGCCGGGATGATGAAGTCGCCGGCGGCCATGATGATCACCAGCAGCAAGGCGGCGAGCAGCGCCGGCCGCTGCAGCGGCAGGATCACCGTGCGCAGGAGGCGCAGCCGCCCGGCGCCGCAGACGCGCGCCGCCTCCTCCATTGCCGCATCGCTGTTCCTGAAGCCGGCGGCCACCAGCAGATAGACGTACGGCGTGAGGAACAGCCCGGTCATCCAGATCAGGCCGGGCATGGTGCTGATGTTGACCCAGCTCGTGCGCGAGCCGTGGACCGCCGAGGCCAGGATGTTGATGAAGCCGGCGTTGGGATCGGCCAACGCCACCCAGCCCACCACCAGGATGAACGGCGGCACCAGCATCGGCAGCATCGTCAGCACGCCGATGACCCGGCCGCCAGGCATGTCGGTGCGGGTGGAGAGAAACGCCAGGCCTACGCCGAGCAGCATGGCGAGGCCGCTCGACCCCGCCGTGTAGATCACGGTGTTGACGAGCGCCTCGTGGCTGCGGCTCGACTCGAAGACGGCGACGATCCACTCGAATGTCAGCGCGCTGCCGATCTCGCCTTTCGAGAACGCGCGCACGGCGACCACGACGACCGGGTAGCAGACCATCAGGACGGCGATCGCTGCGACCGCCGTCAGGACGACCCGCTCCCATGCGATCGAACGGGTCTGCGCCTCGAGGCCCGGGGCGCCGGCGGCCTGGACGGCCGTCAATTGACGTGCTTGTCCCACTCGGCCAGCAGCTTCGGCGTGTCGGCAACGATCTTGCGATAGTCGGGCTGGCTGAAGACGTGGGCCTTGCTCAGCTCGGCCAGCGACCCGGCCTTCGGCGCGCTGCCCTGCGGATGCGTGGGGATGGTGGCGCCGGCGACGTTGATGATGCTCTGGCCTTCCGCGGAGCAGGCGAAGTCGACGAAGAGCCGTGCCGCGTTCGGGTGCGGCGCCTTGGTGAAGGCGGCGATGTTGCCGCCGAACAGCACGGTGTTCTTCGGGATCACGCCGCCCATCGGCGCGCCGGTCTCCGCCATCTGGATTACTCCGAACGAATTGGTCAGGCCGAGATCGATCTCGCCGGACACGATCGCCTGCGACATGGCGTTCGTGCTGGCGTAGAGCTTGGGCTTGTTCGCGCCGAACTGGGGCAGGAACGTGGGGCCGTAGAGCTTTTCCATCAGTACCTGCCACGCCAGCGTTGTGGCGGTAACGTGCGGATCGAGCGAACCGAAGCGGCCCTTCCACTTGGGATCCAGCAGGTCCTTCCAGTCGGCGGGCGCGCCGGTCTTGACGGCGTTGGTGTTCCACCCGATCTGCGCCATGTACATGCGGATCAGCGTGGACTGCGGCTGCTTGTACTGCGCCGGGATGGCGGCCCGCTCGGGCGAGTCGTACGAAGCCAGGAACGGCAACAGCAGGCCGAGCCCCGGCTCCTCGATGATCAGCGCGTCGGCCTGCGGCCGTCCGGCGGCCTCTTCCGACTGCACGCGGGTCGCCACGTCGGCGGAGCCGGCGCGATAGACCAGGACGTTGACGCCGTACTTCTTCTTGAAGGCTTCGGCGACGGCATTCGACGGACCGGTCGATGCCGAGCTGTAGAGGCTGACGGTGCCCTCCTTCTTCGCCGCCTCGACCACGGCGGGGTCGCTCGCGGCGCGAGCCACGCCGAACGGAAGCAGCGAGCTTGCGCCGGCCGCGGCGCCGAGCTTGAGGACGCTTCTGCGCGACGTGGCGCCTGGGAACGTGAACGGGGTCGTCATGGCGATTTCTCCTGGATTGAGGTCAAGTCGATCGGTTCGCGGCGCGCTCGAGCGTCCGGGTGACGAGTTCGCCCACATCCGTCACCAGGCGCGCCACCGCGATTCCCGCGGACGAGAACGCCTGCATCTTGCTTTGCGGCCGGCTGCGCTCGTCGTCGCCGACGACCGCGCCGGCGTGGCCCATGCGCGCATCCGGCGGGCTGCCCTGGCCGGTGATGTAGGCCAGCACCGGCGTGCGCATCACGGCGGCCTGTGCCACCGCCGCATACTCCAAGCCGCCGCCGGGCTCGCCGATCACGACCACCAGGTCGGTGTCCGGGTCGTCCTCGAACAGGCGCAGCACATCGGCGTAGTGGGTGCCGATCACGCGGTCGCCGCCCAGGCAGACCACCGTCGATTCGCCGTGGCCGTGGCGGTGCAGCTCGTCGATCACCTCGTAGGTCAAGGTGCCGCTCTTGGAGACGATGCCGATGCGGCCCGGCCGCATGTTGTTGTCGTTGAGGTCAGACATGTTGGCGCGGCCCGGGCTGACCGCGCCGGCGGAGTTCGGGCCGAGCAGGCGGGTGCCGCGCGCCTCCGCGTAGGCGCACATCCGGATCGCGTCGTGCACGGGGATGTTCTCGATGTAGAGGCAGACCAGCGGAATGCCGGCGTTCGCCACCTCGAAGATGCCGTCCATCACGAACTGCGGCGCGATGCAGCTGAGCACCGCGTTCGCGCCGGTGGCCGCGACGGCCTCGCGCATCGAGTTGAACACCGGCACGCCGGCGACGACCTCGCCGCCCTTGCCCGGAGTCACGCCGCCGACCAGGGGCGTGCCGTGCGCCACCATCTTCTCGGCGAACAGGCGGCCGGTGGTGCCGGTGATGCCCTGCACGAGGATCCGCGAGTCGGAATTGACGAGGATCGTCACTTCGCAGCCTCCTTCGACAGGGTTTCGACCAGTCCCAGCACGTGCGCGGTGGCGTCACTCAAGGACGGCGTGTAGAAGCAGCCGCCTTCTTCCAGCAGCTTCTTCGAGGCTTCCTGGTTCACGCCGCGCATGCGCACGACGACTCGCTCGCGCGGCGGCGCGCCGGGCGCGGCCAGCGCCTGCAGCAGCGCCTGTGCGAGCGCGTCGGTGGAGCGCAGCTGATAGAAGGCATTGATGAACACCACGTCGGCCTCGAGAAGGAACAGGGCGGAAATCACTTCGGCGGTGTGAGCCACGCCGCGCGCCAGCGCTCCGTGCAGCTCGATCGCCCCGGCGACGCCGACACCGGAGAGCGCGATCTGGTCGTAGGTGGCCATCGTCAGGCCGGCGCCGTTGCCCAGCAGAGCCACGGAGGGGCGCGTGGGGGCCGGCATGCAGTTGCGACTGTCCACGCCGATCACGCCGAGCTCGCGGCAGCGCTGCATGAAATGGCTGTCGGTGGACCATGCGACGGGTCCCGGGCGGTCGGGGTGGCGGAACACCGCATCGTCGTCGAGGACCACCTTGGCATCGGCTGCGATCAGCCGGCCGTCGACGGTGAGGATCAGCGGGTTGATCTCCACCAGCTCGGCGTCCTCCTCGATCAGCGTCTCCACGCTCTTCCTCACGATGTGTGCGAACTGCGTGCCTAGTGCGTCCTGCAGACCCAGGGCGCGACGCAGGTGCTGCACCTGGAATTCGGCGAGACCGATCAGCGGGTCGATCTCGGCCCTCGCGATCTGCGAATGCGGCACCTGCTCGATGTCGATCCCGCCTGCCGCGCTCGCCATCACCGACACCCGACCGCGATCCCGGTCCACCATGGCAGCGAGGTAGTACTCCTTCGCGATGCACAGCTTCTGCTCGAGGTAGACCGCATGCACCGGCTCCTCGCCGAGCCGGGAGCCCTGCATCTTCGTGGCGACCCGTTCGAGCTCGTCACGCGAATCGGCGGCGACGATGCCGCCGCGCTTTCCGCGCCCGCCGGCCAGCACCTGGGCCTTGACCATCCACCCGGTGCCCGACTCGGGAACCTCGGGCCACAGCGCGCCCGGCGCGACCGGCACTCCGTGCCGCACCAGCAGCGCCTTGCCTTCGTACTCCAGCAGTTTCATGTGCTCCTTACCGCCCCTTGAACGGGCCGGCCTTTCGCTTCTCGGCGAAGGCCCGCGCGCTTTCCTTGAAATCCTCGGTGGTGTGCAGCTTCAGCGGCGTGGTCTGCAGGTAGGCCTCGCGCTCGGCCTGGTCCATGTACCAGCGCCGCGTGCGCACCGTGGCACGCACGCTCAACGGCGGGTTCGCCGCCATCTGTCGTGCCAGCTCGTATGCCTGCTGGAGCTGCTCGCCCTGGGGCGCGACCCGATCGACAACACCGGCGGCGAGAGCCTCCTCGGCGGTGAAGAAGCGGCCGGTGAGCGCCACGTCGGTGGCGAACGATCCGGCGCCGCGGAACCGGAGCAGCGCCCAGTAGCGCGACGACGCCAGCCCGCGCGAGGTCTCGGTCACCTGGAACCGGGTTCCTGCCTCCGCCACGATCATTTCGCTCTCGAGCACCATGCCCAGACCGAGTCCGACCGCGAACCCGTGCGGCGAGGCAATGATCGGCTTCCAGTTGATCGCCCGGACGAACAGTTCGGAGGCATTGGCGTTCCAGCCCTGCGACCCGCCGTGCTTCTTCAGGTCGGCGTCCGATCGAAGCTGCCGCTGGTGAACGTCGGCGCCGCTGCAGAAGGCCCGGCCTTCGCCGCGCAGCACCGCCACGTCGGCGTTTTCGTCGATGTCGAACTCGTGCAGCACGCGCGCGAGCCGCATGACCATGTCGTCGTTGAACGCGTTGAGCTTGCGCGGCCGGTTGAGCGTGATGGTCGCGACGCGGTCGGTGCATTCGTAGCGGATGAAGTCCTCCGCATCGGACTCGTTGCCGGTGGGCTCACTCATAGGGGCGCAGCGGGTCGTATTGCAGGTCGATCCACTCGCCGGTGAAGTTCGGATCGCGTCCTTCCTTGAAGGCGCGCGGGCCTTCGCGGGCGTCCTTGTGGAACATCAGCTCGACGTTCGCGAGGATCTGCGCCTCGAAGCCCTTGACCGGGTCGAGCCCCAGCCCCTGGTTGCGGGCGTTCTTGATGGCACCGTAGGCCTGGGTCGGGCCCTTGGCCAGCTTGCGCGCAAGCTCGTAGGCACGCTGTTCCATCGTGTCCTTTGCGACGACCTCGGTGACGAGGCCGAGGCGGTAGGCCTCTTCCATCTCGATGAATCGGCCCAGCAACAGCATCTCCGTAGCACGGCCCAATCCCACGTAGCGGGGCAGCAAATAGGTCGATCCGCCGCCGAGCCCTCGGGTGACATACACCGCGCCGAACTTGCACGCCGGATCGCAGATGCGGAAGTCGCAAGCCAAGGCAAGATCCAGGCCGGCGCCGACAGCGTGGCCCTGTACGATGCCGACGACCGGCTTGCGCAAGGTCAGCATGTCGATCACCGCCCGCGGAAAGCCGGTGCGCATGCGCGACTGCAGATCGGGGGGCCCGTACTTGAAGCGGTCTTCCGGTGCGAGATCGTCGCCGGCGCAGAAGCTCCGGCCCTCGCCGCGCAGCACCATCACGCGGACCGCGTTGTCGCGACGGATCTGCTCGATCACGTCGACCAGCCGAAGGATCATCTCCGGGTAGAGCGCGTTGAGCTTGTTGGGACGGTCGAGGGTGACTGTCGCGATGCCGTCTTCGATGTCGAGACGGACTCTTTCCTCTGAGTTGCTGTCGGACACTGGCTGTATCTCCTTGGCTGCGTTAGCGGATCGTGGCGGTGAGGTCGCGCAGGCAACGCATGGCGTCCCAGACGTCGACGAAACGGGTGTAGATCGGCGCCGGGCCGATGCGGATCATGTCGGGCGGGCGGAAGTCCGGCGTGACCCCCTCCTTGATCAATGCCCGAACGAATTCCTTGGCGCGCGGGTGCTTCAGGGTGACGTGCGACCCGCGATGCTTCGCGATGCGCGGCGAGGCGACGGTGAATCCGTGCGGCGCCAGCCACTCGTCGGCCAGGGCGATGATCAGGTCGGTGAGCTGCTGCCCCTTGCCCTGAAGGCGATCGATGCCGGCCTCGGCGACGCCGCGCACGCCCGGCTCGATGCCCACGGTCGAGAGGATCGAGGGAATGCCCACCAGGAACGAGTCGATGCCCTCGGCGGGCTCGTAGGCGTTGCCCATCGCGAACTGCTCGCGGTGCCCGAACCATCCCCAGAGCGGCTGGCGCAGGCGCTGCTGCTGCGCCGTGCGAACGTAGACGAACGAGGGCGAGCCCGGGCCGCCGTTGAGGTACTTGTAGGTGCAGCCCACGGCCAGGTCGGCGCCGCTCGATTCGAGCGGCACGCGAACCGAACCGGCAGAGTGGCTCACGTCCCAGAGCACCAGGGCGCCGCAGTCGTGGGCCATCCGGGTGATGACCGTCATGTCGAGCAGCGCGCCGGATCGATAGGCCACGTGCGAAAGCGCCAGCAAGGCCACGTCGCCGTCGAGCGCGCCCCGCAGCACGTCGACGTCGAGCCCTTCGACAGGGTCGGCGGGCAAGACCTTCAGCTGCAGCGAATGCTGCGCGGCCAGGGACTGCAGCATGTACAGGTCGGTCGGAAAGTTGTCGTCGCTCGTGAGCAGGACATGGCGCCCGGGCTGCGCCGTCACCGCCGCCGCGGCGGCCTTGTAGAGGTTCACCGACGTGGAGTCGCCGACGACGATCTCCCCGGGACGCGCATCGACGATGCCTTCGGCGATCGCGTCGCCGATGCGGCGCGGCACCCCGATCCATTCGCGCCAGGCGATGATCATCTCGTCGCGCCACTTGGCGAGGACTTCCGCGACCCGCGCGGCGGTGGCCTCGGGCTGCCGTCCCAGCGAGTTGCCGTCCATGTAGAGCGCGCCGTCCCTCATCGGGGCGAAGCCATCCCGGAACGCGGCGAGCGGATCGTCGAGGTCCATGCGCAGCGCCGCCTCGCGCGTGAGCTCCCTGGAACCGTCCTTCTTCATCGGGTCACGGCTCGCTGCAGGGCGGCCCGGCCGTGCGGCAGTTGCGGCGCCGAGACCGCGGTAGCGGCCGCGCGGAGCAGGTCGGCGTAGCGGTCCGCGTCGCGTTCGGCGTTCCAGCGCGCGCGGGACACGGCGATGTTCAAGGCGCCGATGGCCCGGCCGCGCGCGTCGAGCACCGGCGCGGCGGTCGAGATGTCGTCGGCGAACAACTCGTCCTGCGTGTTGGCGTAGCCGGCGGCACGGATGCGCGCGAGCCGCGCCTTGATGCGGCGCGGGTCGGTCACGGTGCGGGGCGTGTGCTTCACCAGGTCGCTCTTCGCCAGCACGTCGTCCACTTCCTCGGGCGACCAGGTGGAGAGCATCGCCAGGCCCGGCGCCGTGCAGTAGGCCGGCAGACGGCTGCCGACGATGACGTTGGGCACCAGCACGTTGCGGCTGACGATGCGTTGCACGAAGACGATGTCCGTGCCGTCGGGCACCGTCAGGTTGCACACCTCCTCCGTGTCGCGGGCGAGCTTCTGCAGCACCGGCGCCGCCCGATGCGCCAGCTCGCTCGACGCCAGGTAGTGGTAGGTGAAGTCGAGCAGGCGGACCGAGAGCTCGTACTTGCGCGTGGAAGCGTCCTTGACCAGATAGCCCAGGGCGGACAGCGTGAACGTGAAGCGCTGGGCCGCGCTGTTGTCGAGGTCGGTGAGCGCGGCGATCTCCGACAGCGACAACTGGCGCTTGGAGCCGTCGAATGCCGCGAGCACCTTCATCGCCTTCTCCACCGACTGCACGAACAGCGGCGAGAGAACATCGTTGGCGGCCTGGGATGCGGCGGGCACTTCAGTCACCCAGCGTATGGCCGCGCACGGCCATGAAGTCTTCCATCATCCGGGCGGGCTCGCCGGAGGCGTAGGCCTCGCGGTGCGAGCGGATCGCGGCATCGATCGTCTGCCGGAAAGAGGCCTCCGTCATGTCGGCGAACCAGGCGCGGTCCAGCCGCATCGCGAGCGGCGCCTTGCTCGCGAGCCCGGCGGCCAGCTCCAGGGCGCGGGGCAGCACCTGCTCGCGCGACACCATGTAGTGGATGAGGCCGATCCGCTCGCATTCGGCGGCATCCATCATGCGACCGGTCAGCGTGAGCTCGATGGTGCGGGACATGCCCAGCATCTCCTTCATGATCCACGGGCCGGTGATGCTGGCGATGCCCGAATTGATCTCCGGCTGGCCCATGGTCACATCGGCGTGGCCGACGCGGATGTCGCAGAGCAGCGCGACCTGAAAGGCGGAGCCGGCCGCTGTTCCGTTCAGGGCGACGACGATCGGCTTGCGCAGGCGCCGCAGAGTTCCGTAGAACGTTTCCCACTCGCGAATCCAGGATTCGGCGCGCTCAGCGTCGAACCCGTGAGCCTCCGCGAAGTCCTGTCCTGCCGAGAAGGCGCGGTCGCCGGAGCCGGTCATCACCACCGCACCGATCGCTTCGTCGACGTCCCACGTCCGCAATGCCGCGACGATGTCGTCGCGCATTGGCCTGTCCCAGGCGTTCAGCTTGCCCGGCTTGTTCAGCGTCAGCAGGCCGACCGCTCCGACACGGTCCAGAAGGACATGATCCACTTATTGCATTGCAATAGTTGAGGTTGCCTTGCAATGTACTCGAAATCTTCCGGCGGTCGACGGAAAACCAGATTGGGCCGGTGGCCTAGGGAACCGCCGCGATCCGCGGCGGGCAGTTGTCAGTCCTCCGCGAGCCCGAGGCGGTAGACGCGGTTGGCGGTGCCAAAGAACAGGGCTTGCTTCTCGGCCGGCGAACAGCCGGCAACGATCCGCTTGAAGGCGTTCCACAGCGTCGTGTAGCTGCAGCTCTGCTTGTCGACCGGGAAGTTGCTTTCGAACATGCAGCGCGCCGGGCCGAACGCGTCGATGCACAGCTCGATGTACGGCCGCCACGCCACGGCCAGCTCCGCCGACGAAGGCGGCGCCGGCCGCAGGTGGAAGTCGAAGCCGAAGAACAGCATGCCCAGCCCGCCCAGCTTCACCACGACGTTCGGGCAGCGCGACAGCTCGAGCAGCGCCAAACGCCACGCGGCGAACACCTCTGCCCGCCGATTCGCGTAGGGTCCGACGCCCAGCGGAGCGCCGATATGGTCGAGCACGACGACGGTGTCGGGAAAGCTGCGCGCGAGATCGGTGAGCAGCGGGATCTGGTGGTGGAAGACCCAGGCATCGAACGTCAGGCCGAGCGGCGCCAGCTGAGCGAAGCCGGCGCGGAAACGCGGGTCGGACATCCGGTCCGCGGCGGGGCGGCGAGGACCGTAGTTGATGTCGCTCGCATCCCAGACGAGCGGATCGCGGACACCCCTGAAGCGGCCGTTGCCGGCCTCCATGTGCGCCAGCAGGCCTTCGCGCGCCTCCGCGCCGTGCAGGAGGTCAAGCGTACCGACGATCCCGGCGCATGGAACGAATCGATCACCGGCCGGTGCCTCCGCGAGCCACCGGCCGACCAGCTCCGTCTCGCCGACCGGGCGGAGCAGGTCTCTGCCCTCCGTGCGGTAGCCGCTCTGGGAATCGACGAACACGGTGGCACGCACGTCGTGTCCGCCGGCCAGATCTTCCGCGAGCTCCGGCAGGTGATAGCGGCCGGCCGGACCCTCGCGCAGGTGATGGTGCGGATCGATGATCGGCCGGTCAGGCTCGAGGACGGCTTCGGTTGGAACGGCCTGCCACGCCGCGAGCTCGCCCAGGGTGCGGATGTTGTTGGTCTGAAAGGAAGCACCGGCAGACATGCATCACCCCGAGGAAACGCCTACTCCGGCTTGAGGCCGGCACGCAGCGCGACCGAAGTCCACTTCGTGTGGTCGGCGCGAATCAGCTCGGCGAACTGTGCCGCCGGCAGGCCGGCGGGCTCGAGCCCGCGCCGGGACAGTTCTTCGGCGAGGCCGCTCGTCAGCATGGCGATGACATCCGCTTGCACGCGTGCGGAAACTGCGGGAGGCAGCGCTGCCGGCCCCAGAAAGCCGACCCATGAGCCGCCCACGAAATCCTTGAGTCCTTGCTCATCGAACGTGGGGATGTTCGGCGCAGCCGGCAGTCGCTTGAGCGATGTCGCGCCGATGGCGCGCAAGCTGCCCGCCTCGATGTGCGGCTTGGTCGTGGCGATGGTGTCGAACGCCATGTCGACCTGACCGCCAACGAGATCGTTCATCATCAGCCCGCTGCCCTTGTAGGGAATATGCGTGATCTGCACGCCCGCGGCGCCGTTGAACAGCTCCGCCACCAGATGGGTGGTGGTGCCTGCGCCGGAGGTTCCATAGTTCAGTTTTCCGGGTTGTCGCTTGGCAAGCGCAACCAGCTCCTGCAGGGTGTTCGCCGGAACCTTGGCGTTGACGACGAGCACGAACGGCGAGCGCGCGACAAGCACGATCGGCGTGAAGTCGGTCAATGCGTTGAAGGGCATGTTCTTGATGGTCGTCTGCGCGATCGTCAGTTCGGACGCAGCCGCCAGCAGAAGCGTGTAGCCGTCGGGCGGAGCCTTGGCCACCAGATTCGCGCCGATCGTGCCGGCCGCTCCGGCGCGGTTCTCCACCACGACCGGCTGACCCCAGGCCTGAGAAAGCTTGGTTGCCATCAGGCGTGCCGTGATGTCGATCGTGCCGCCTGGAACGTACGGAACAATGATGCGAACGGGCCTCGCCGGCCATTCCTCGGCGAATGCGGTCGGGCAGCATGTGATCGCTGCCACGAGCAGCAAAGCAGCGGCGGCCATGGAGCGGGGCGAAAGGAATGCGCGCGCAGTCAGGTTCATGTCTATGGGAGTCCTTGATGGATACGACGAAAGGTAGCACCTTCCGTGCCCAACGCGTACCCGCAGGCGCGGGTCGTGCCGCAGGAACATCAGGCAGTTGGAGCGCTTGGCGACCGCGTCGTCGAGCAGTGCGAAGGCCCGTTCTGTAGCTTCCCGCCTGCGCCGCCCGCTCCAGCAACGGCTTCACCTTCTCCCGCTGTCCCGACCCTGCTTCCACCCGCTCGACATGCAGCTGGGCGCGACTTCGCGGGCGAGACCGGGTTCTTTCCGGGCGCCTGGGCGCGGCTGCCACAGTTGCTGCTGTTTCGCGACGTCGCTGGCAGCGGCTACGACCCGACGCGGAAGAATCAATAGGTCGGCGAAGCGCTGTGGAGAACCTCTTCTGGTGCCGGAGCGGCCTCACAAGCGGCATCATCCGCTCGATGGAACGAAAGCGTCATGGCTGACCGCACCGAGGCGATCCTCGCGCTTGACTTGGGCACGGTGACCGGTTGGGCCCTTCGAACGGGGGACGGCAGCGTCAGGAGCGGAAGCCAGACCTTCAAGCCCGATCGATTCGATGGAGGGGGCATGCGCTTTCTCAGGTTCCGGCAGTGGCTGACCGAGATCAACGGCACGACAGACGGCATCGGGGCGATCTACTTCGAGGAGGTGAGGCGACACCTCGGCGTTTCAGCCTCGCACGCCTACGGCGGCTTTCTCGCCACGTTGACGACCTGGGCAGAAGACCACGAGATTCCTTACCGCGGCGTCCGGGCCGGCACGATCAAACGTCACGCCACCGGCAAGGGCAACGCCAACAAGCTCGCGGTCATCGCCGGGGTCCGCGCTCTGGGGTTCGCCCCGAGCGACGCCAACGAGGCCGAGGCCACCGCGCTGCTTTCGCTGGTGGCGCTCGCCCCAGGTGGGGAGCGCTCGTGAAGAGGCGCGGGGAATGACCCCATCCGCGGAAGTCAAACGAGGGCTGCAGCTGTGTCGCCGGAAACTCGAGTGGTGCTGGCGGGAAGGTCGAACGTAAAAACCGCGCCGCCCGAGGCCTTGTTGGTGACACGCAGCTGCCCCCCGTGACTTTCGACGATCGAGCTGCACACCGCCAGGCCCATGCCGAGGCCCTTCTCCTTGGTGCTGAGGAAAGGCGTGAACGTGCCCTCGAGCAAGTGGCTCGGCACGCCGCCACCTTGATCCTCGACACTCAGCCTCACCCCTCCGTCGATCTTCGAGGCCCCGATGACGACGAGGCGCGCTCCCGGTGCGTTTCGCTCCATCGCGTCGCACGCATTGATGACCAGGTTGATCAGCACTTGAAGGAGTTGGGTGCGGTCGGCGAGCACCGGAGGGCAATCGTCGGCGACGTGCGCCTCGAGTCTCGCCTGTCGCACGATCAGCTCGCTCTCGACGAGTTTCGACAGCTCGCCCACCACCTCGCTGATATCGAGGGCCTGCTTGGGCACTTCTTCCTTCGAGAGCATCCGACGCAGGTTGGCGATGATCTCGCCGGCACGCTGGTCGTTGCGGATGATGGCGTCGAGGCTTTCGACCACCTCGGCCAGATCGGCTGGATCCTGTTGCAGGAACAGCTGCGCCGCCTGGGCGTTGCTGAGGATCGCGCCCAGGGGTTGATTCAGCTCGTGGGCCACGGACAGCGACATCGCACTGAGCATGGCAACTCGCGAGAGGTGCGCGAGTTCGTGGCGCTGCACATGCGCCTGCAACTCGGCCCCTTTGCGCTTGCGCGCTTCGATCAGGAGCGTTGCGATCAGGGCCGCCTGGAGCACGATCAGGGCGATGGCAGCCAGCGCGTGGTAGCGGTACCGGTCCCAGAACGACGGCTCGCGAAACAGCACGACCGCATCGGCAGGCAGGAGATCCTCGCTGATGCGCCAGCGCCGGAGCTCGCGCCAGTCGACATAGGGATGCATCGAAAGCGGCTCGGGGAGTTTTACTTCGCTCGGCGGAGTACCGGCAAGGATCGCCTTCGCGATGGTGGACGCCTGGTTTGTCAGCGCGTCGGCCGGAACGCCGACACTGCCTACGGCTCCGTTCCCCACGGCGTTCATGGTGATGTGGAAGACGGGTGCCCTTGCCGTCGGCTGCACACGCCGCAGCACCGTCACCGAGCCGGGAAAGTAACGGCCCGCGCCGTCGCGGCTGAACGCACCGCCAAGGATCACGGCCTCCGGCCCGAGCGCCGCCAGCGCACGCCCGACCTCCTCGATCGGGAGGCTGGAAACGCTGCGAATCGGCAGCTCGGGCGCGACCTTGGCGGCCGCGTCGCGCAGCCGCCCCTCCCATACCTGGTCGAACTCCGTCGTCCCGAAGAGAAGCACGAGTTCCCTGGTGGCTGGTCGCAGCCGCAGGGCGAGCCGCAACACGGGTTCCGCGTCGATCTCGGCGCCGACACCCACGAAGTCCGCCGGCAGCCGCTTGGTCGCCAAGGTCGCCTTTCGCACGTCCAGGAAGACCACCGGGACACCGGGAAGCATCTGGTCGCGATACTTCAACAGGTAGGTGAGCGCAACCGGGCCAGACGCGAAGATCAGGTCGATCTTCGTGCCGGCATAGCGATCGTGCAGGAAGGTCGCCAGGCGCTCCGCATGCTCCGGCCCGACGAAGCGAGCGCTGTCGATGTACTCGGTAAAGAACTGCGTCTCACCGTCGGCCGGGCTGCGAAACGACTCGCGCAGCGATGCATCGAAGAGTACGGCCGTGGCCTCGCTGCCGTGGAACAGCACCACGTTCTTCGCGCGGGCCAGCTCCGCGCACGTCGCCGTGGTGGAGAACAGGCCAACGACAACCCATGCCAGAAGAAGAAGTCCCCGCTGCCTGGCTGCAGTCCAATTCATGGCTATCAAAGTATAGGAGCGTCTACTTGCCGGCCGTCGAAGGCGAGGCCGCTGGGCGAGTGACGAGCAAGAAGAGCTCCTCGGAAACAATCGCCGCGTAAAGTCATGCGGAGCGATCGAAGGTTCGAATTCGAGAATCAACCAGACACGGACCAATCGTCACCGACATGAAGGCCTCAGCCCAGACAGCGGTCATCCGCGTCATCGATGACGACGAGGACTTTCGTCCTGCGGTTTCCCGCCTGCTACGCGCACTCGGCTACGCCGTCCGAATGTATTCCAGCGCCGCAGAGTATCTGGATGCTCAAGAAGACAACGCGCCCGGTTGCATCTTGCTGGACGTGCACATGCCCGAAATGACGGGGCTCGAGTTGCAAACGGTTCTTGCCGGTCGCAAGGATGTCTTGCCCATCATCTTGATCAGTGGAAGCGGTGACGTCTGGGACGCCGCGAGAGTGACCCGGGCCGGAGCGTTTGCCTATTTCGGCAAGCTGACGGATCAGCGCGAGTTGGCCGGGGCCATCGCCGCCGCCATCGCGGCTCACCGGCCGAGCTCACCCAAGCCTGCTCTTTGACCGTCGCGACGCGCTCGCGACCTCAGTCGACCACCAGCGTGTAGGCGATGGTGCGCGAGGCGCTGCCGTCGGTGGCGGTCACCGTCACGTTGTAGGTCCCGGCCGGGGTGCCGGTGCCGCCCGGCCCACCGGGGGCGGCGCCATCGCCACCGCCGCCGCAACCGTGCAGGGCCAGGCCGCCCGTCGCCAACAGTGCCGCGAGTCCGAACCGATGCAGGGGCGTCGCGAACATGCCGCGTCGCCTCAGTGCGAGCAGTGCGAGGCTCGCGAGCACGAGCGCCGCAGGCAGCGCAGGGTCGATGGCGCCCGGCGCTCCCGGATCCGCTCGACCCACCCATCCCATGGCCGCGGCCGCGGTGGTGCTGATCGTCAGCGTCGTCGAGACCGGCGTCGTCCCGCTCAGCGGCAGTGAAGCCGGTGAGAAGCTGCAAGCCGCGCCTGCCGGCAGGCCGCTGCACGAGAACCCGACCGTGCCGCTGAAGCCACTCCCCGGCGTGAGGCTCAGCGTGGCCTGCACCGACTGCCCGGCCTTGACGGTGCCGGTCGTGCTGTCGGCGCCCACCGAGAACCCGGGCGGCGGCGCCACGGCGGTGCCAGCGCTCAGGAGCTGCACGTTGCCGACGATCACGTCGGGCCTGGCGTCGCCGTTGAATTCGACGACCCGCGTCGCGCCGCCGATCGGCAGGACCAGCGCGAGGTTGGGCAGGTAGCTGCCGGCGCTGCCCAGCGGCGCGAGCGTGCCGTCGCCGTTGCCGAAGACGATGCCGCTGGTGCCGAACGGGTTGGCGATCAGCACGTCGGTCTTGCCGTCGGCGTTGAAGTCGGCCACGGCGAGCTGCTGGCCGTTGCCGAGCGCCTGGGCGGCGAAGGTGGTGCGGGCGGGCGGCTTGAAGCTGCCGTCGCCGTTGCCGAGCGCGAGCGCCACCTGCAGGTTGTAGCCGCTCGACGAGCCGAGGATCGCCATGTCGAGGGTGCCGTCGCCGTTCATGTCGGCCACGACCAGCGGCACGGGCTGGGTGTCGGCGTAGTAGCGGGTCATGATCTCCGGGCCGGCCACGGTGGCCGGGGCCGCGAAGGTGCCGTCGCCGCGGCCGAGCGCGACCTGCACGTTGGAGACCGGGGCGCTGAGCGTCCTGTCGATGGTCGAGGTCTGCGTGATCATCACCAGATCGAGCTTGCCGTCCTTGTTGAGGTCGACGAACTGCTGCACCACGGAGCTGAGGTTCTGGAAGCTGCCGTTGTCGGTGCCCGAATAGAAGGTGAAGGTCTGCGGCGCCCTGAAGCTGCCGTCGCCGTTGCCGAGTTGCACCGCCGTGCCCACGGTCCGCTGGTTGGTGGCGTAGGCGGTGCTGGCGTAGGCGTACACCAGGTCGGCCTTGCCGTCGCCGTTGACGTCGGCGAGGCGCACGTTGCTCAGCTTCGGGTTGTAGTCGAAGTCGGGGCTGGCGGTGAACGCCGGCGCCGGCAGGAACGTGGGCGTGGCGAAGCCGCCGCTGCCGTTGCCGCGGGCGATGAGCAGGCCGGGCGAATAGAAGTCGGCAGTGCTGTTGCGGGCCACGAAGTCGCGGCCCAGGATCACGAGGTCGATGTTGCCGTCGCCGTCGACATCGGCGAGGTCGAACGAATCGATCTCGCCGATGCCCTGGGTCAGGCCGCCGTAGACCAGCGAGTTCAGCAGCAGGGTGGAGACGGCGGTGAAGCCGCCGCTGCCGTCGCCCTTCCAGGTGGTGAACGAGCGGTCGGCATTCGGGGCCACGCCGTCGAGCTTGCCGTCCTTGTCGAGGTCGACCAGGTTGTGGCCGGTGTAGACGAAGGGCTGCAGCGGCGCCCCGGCGAAGCTGCCGTCGCCGCGGCCCATGAGGGCGTAGCCCTGGTTCACGCCGTACTGGTCGCCGCCGAGGAAGCCGCCGTTGCCGAGGCCGACCCAGAGGTCGAGGTGGCCGTCGCCGTCGAGGTCGGTGGCGGTGACGTAGCCGACACTGTCGTTGTTGGCATACGCGCGGCCGGGGGTGAAGCTGCCGTCGCCGCGGCCGAGGTGGATCTGCATCGAGTCGCCGGTGCCGACCACGACGTCGACCTTGCCGTCTTCGTTGAAGTCGCCGGTCGCGAGATTGGGGCCGTAGCTGTTGCTCGAGGTCGGCGCTGGAAAGGCGAAGGCCGGCGCCGGCGCGAGGCCGCCGCTGCCGTTGTTCAGCAGCACCAGGCCGTTGGAGCCGACGATGTCGGCCTTGCCGGTGCCGCGCAGGTCGGCGGCGACCATCGTGACGAGCAGGCCGTTGTAGCTGGTCGTCGGCGTGGCGACCGGGAAGGTGGCAGCGGCACCGAACGTGCCGTCGCCGCGGCCGCGCAGGATGGCGATGCTCTGCTCGTCGCGGTTCGTGGTGGTGTTGAGGGTCGAGCCGGCGACGACGAGATCGAGCTTGCCGTCGCCGTCGAGATCGGTCAGCACCGCGGCGCGGCTGCGGCTGCCGGTGGCAGCGTAGGTGACGGGCGCTCCGATCGAGCCGTCGGCATGGGCCAGGAAGACGGTCACGTTGCTGGACATCATGTCGAGCACGACGATGTCGGCGAGGCCGTCGCCGTTCAGGTCGCCGGCGGTCATGCCGGCGATGTCGCGGACGGTGGTGTCGGTGTTGTAGGAGTGGACGGTGCGGGTCGCGGCGTCGACGGTGTTGTAGTAGAGCGCGTCGGTGTCGCCGGGGTAGTAGTAGCCGGTAGAGGCGAAGAACCAGAGGTTCTGGCTGGTGCGGCCGAGGAAGAAGCCGCGCCGGCTGCCGAGGCCGGCGGTGGCCGGGTCGGCGCAGCCGCGCGGAAAGGTACCGGCCTGCGTGCCCAGGCCGGCGGCGCCGTGCAGCACGTCCTGGAAGTTGGCGGTGGTGGCCTGCACGTTGATCGCCGGCGCGGTGAAGCTCAGCGTGTAGCTTCCTGTGAGCTCGGAGAGCGAGCAGTCGGCCTGGCGCTGCAGCACGAACGCCTGGCCCGACGCCACCCGAACCTGCGTGAGGTTGCCCTGGAACGGCGCGAGCCCGGGCGTGGGCGACGTGCCGGAGGCAAGCGCCTGGACCTTGCGCTGGGCGAGCATGGCCAGCCGGCCGACGCGCCCCTCGGCCGTCAGCGTGCGCCACTGCGGATGCTGCTGCGCCTGGTGCGCACGCTGCAGGGCGACGCGCTGCTCGGCGGTGTACGCCGGGGCGGCGAGAGCCGCGTCGGCGAGGGCTTGGGCAGCGTTGGGCGCGAAGGTGCTGCCGGCGACCGCGAGCGCCAGCGGCACGCCGACCACCGCGACGGCAACTGCCTTGAACAGCGTTCTCATGGGCTCGTCCCTCCAGGATGGTTCGATGCGCGGGGGTGCCCTCGCATCGCCTCCTTTCATCGTCGGTGCGCCGACCGGCGGCGGCAACCGAATGGAGGTGACGAAGAGGTGACATGCGACCGCCGCGAAGGCTCGGGGCACGGGGAGCGCTCCCGAGCTCGCCGCCGAGGATCCGAGGCACGAAAGGACGGGCTACTTCGCCGAGCAGGGTCCGATCAGGCCGGCTTCACGGACGAAGGCCAGGTGCTCGAGATCGCGTCGCGCCGAGAGTTCTTCGACGAGCCGCTTCACGACCGCGCGAGGTGGCTTCCGGCTGATCCGTTGCGCGCGTCGTCGAGAGGAGTCGACTAGGTGCAGCCAGTCGGCTCTCTCGGTCGAATGTCAGCTGATGTCCAAAGCTGACGATAGACGGTTCCCTTTGCGAGTGGCTAGTCCACTTCGGAAGCGGTCGTCGGCCACCGAAGCCGGGGCTTGACGTCCGCTTCTTCGCGCGGCGAACAGGAGCTATCGGGCCATCAGCTGACGGTGACGACGGGCAGCTTCCTGGCATCCTGTCTCATCGAGGTCGCGGCGGAAGCAACCGCAGAGGTACCTCTGGTCTTCGGTGCCTATGCGATGCCCAGTACAAGACCGGGGAGCAAGCCCTGAAGGGCCCGCAGGATGCCGGGCTGGGAAGCGACCGGATGGACGCAACGACATCATCTGTCGCAACAACGCGATGGCAGCCTGCGATGTCTCGCCGAACCGGCCCAAGGTCAAGGCTATCGAGGCGATCATCAAGCTCATCTCCGAGGCGAGAAGAACTGGCACCGCGAGGCCGGCATCAGCCGCGCGGCCGGCGGCGTGCCCGAGGCGACAGCGGCTGCAACGGGGCGAGGTGCTGGCGCAGCATCGGTGCCACGGCCTGCCTCGCCAATGCCGCGCGGCCGCCGCGGGGCAGGTCGGCGTCGAACTGGCCGGCGAGCAGCAGGTGCGCGAAGCCGTGCACCATCGACCAGGTGGCACGCAGCGCGTGCTCCTGCGCCAGTACCAGCGGCGTGCCCGACGCGACGGCGTAGAGGCCGCGGATGCCGTCCTCCAGCACCTGGTAGGAGGCATGCGCGCTGGCGACCAGGGCCTCGTCCTTGGTGAACAGGTCGGCGCGGAACATCAGTGCGAAGCGCCCGGGCCAGGTGAGCGCGAAGCCGACATAACCCACGCCTTGTTCGCACAAGCGCTCGAGCGGATCGTCGCCGCCTCGCGCGTTGCCGGCCTCGAGGGCCTCGGTGAGCTGGTCGAAGGCAAGCTTGGCGACCGCCGCGAGCAACCCGGCTGCATCGCCGAAGTGATGGGCCGGCGCCGCCGGTGAGACGCCCGAACGGCGGGCCACTTCGCGCAACGAGAAGCCCTGGGCACCGCGCTCGGCGATCAGGGCCTCGGTGGCGTCGATCAGGGCATCGCGCAGCGCGCCGTGGTGGTAGGCCTCGCGTGGCGCCGGGTCGTTGCCTGCTGCGGCAGCAGAGGATCGCGTGGATGACGGGCGGGACATGGCGTGCTCCGGCGGCCCAGGCTCGGGCCGAGCAGTGGAGGAGGACTTGACAGTGTTCAGATGATAGTCGATACTTTATCTGAACAGTGTTCAATTACATCGATCCGCCACGCGGGCGATGAAACCTTTCCTCGCTGGAGATCCGTCATGAGCCCGTTCCCCTTCCCCACCTCCGACGCCCTGTTCGGCGCCGCCAGCGGACTGGCGATGCTCGGCTGGATCGCGCTGGCCGTGTCCCCGGCGCGTGCGCGCTGGGCCGGCGCGGCGCGCCGGTTCGCCGGCCGCGTCGTGCCGCTGCTGCTGGCGGTGGTGTACGTGGTGCTGTTCGCACGCAATGGCATGGCCGACGGCGGCTATGGCTCGTTGGCGGAAGTGCGGCGACTGTTTGCGGTGCCGGAGCTGCTCACCGCCGGCTGGCTGCATTACCTTGCCTTCGACCTGTTCGTCGGCGCCTGGATCGCCGAACGCAGCGCCGAACTCGGCCTGCCGCACCTGGCCTTGCTGCCGCTGCTCGTGCTGACCTTCCTGTTCGGCCCGGCCGGGCTACTGGCCTTCGTGATGCTGGGCGCCCCGATCCAGCGGTGGCGCCGCCGCGCAGCGGGCGCTGCGCCCGCTGCAGCCTGAGGCGCAGGGCCGGATCTTTCCCCTCCTCCACTGCCCCCATCCGCTGTTCCACCCGCACTCATCGGAGCCCCGCCCATGAACCCCACTGCTGCTTCCTCCCCGGACGCCCCCAGGCCGATGCCGCGCCACACCGCGCGTCGGTCGCTGCGCACCCTGTTCGCCGCTACCGTGACCGAGTTGTTTCGGCGCGAGCGCCGGCTGGCGCTGTTCGGCTTCGCACTGCTCGCCCTGCTGGTACCGCTGGCCCTGGCCGGGGCATTGGACGAGCGCACGCTGCGCGGCGCCAATGTCTGGCTCAAGCCGATGAAGTTCGCGCTCTCTCTGGGCCTGTTCGCGCTGACCACCGCCTGGTTCGTCGGCCACCTGCTGCCGGCGGCGCGCCGCCTGCGCGCGCTGGACTGGATCGTCTGGGTGCTGATCGGCAGCGCCGGCTTCGAACTCGCCTACATCGCGCTTCAGGCCGGGCTCGGCCGCGGCTCGCACTACAACGTCGGCGACCCCCTGCATGCCGCGCTCTACGGGCTGATGGGCCTGGGCGCACTGTCACTCACCGCCACCCAGCCGGCACTCGCCTGGCTGCTGCTGCGCCACGCCGACCCGCGGCGTGCGCCGGCCTACCGGCTGGCCGTGCTCATCGGCCTGGTGCTTACCTTCGTGCTCGGCGCCGGAGTCGGTGGCCTGCTGTCGGGCATGCAGCCGCCCGAGACCGCCGCGCTGCCGGTCATCGGCTGGTCGCTGGCGGGCGGCGATCTGCGCCCGGCGCACTTCCTGGGCATCCACGCCCAGCAGGCCCTGCCGCTGGTGGGGTTCGTCGTGGCCGGCGTCAAAGCCAGGAGCGCGTCGCACAAGGTGTGGGCCGCCGCGGCCGCCTATCTGCTGCTGTTCCTGGCGGCCCTCGCCTGGGGGCTGCCAGGTCGCCCGTGAAGCGAAGGCGCCGGCGTCGGGCCCCAGGTCTCGGGCCGCACGCTCTGCCCGAAAGGCAGCTTCCAGGCGGGCCGGGAACCGGAACTCCCGGCCAGAAGCGGGTCCTCCTGACCGTCGGGTTCTGGCGGCCCTGCCTGCGGACAGCCCAAGCCATCGTTGACACAACGCGTGCAAGCATTCTGTCGGCCGCCCCCACCGGCCCCAGCCGTAGACTCAGCGGTGTTTGAAACGCAAGAGGCAGGGAATTGCGTGACTGCTATGTTGCGCGCCTTGATGGCGCTGTGTCTTTTGGCAGTTGCCGCCGTCAGCCATGCCCAGGACAGGCGCCTCAACCATCCGTTCGAACGTGCCCTTGCAGCCGGCCAGTACAAGGAGGCCGACCGGATCGCCAAGCGCGACCTGGATGACGTGGCCAGCAGGCCTGACTTCCGTTCAACGGATACGGTCGAGCGCTACCTGAGGGCGGCGAAGAATGCCGACATCTGGGCGCGCTGGAGCGAGGCGCGCCAGCTCCTGAGCATCCTCGAGAACGGCATGCAAGGCGCGCTGCCTCCGTCGAACCCTCTTTGGATGGACTTGCACGCGCGGCAAGTGCGGCTTCATCGGCGCATATCCAGTTTTGGCGTGGCCGATGCGGCCTACGAGGAAGGCCGACGCAAAGCTGCGCGTCACAAGCTGGAAACCAGGCCCGAGTTCGAGATGCTGCTTTCGATGCAGCAGGAATCGCTGCAGGACCAGCGGCGCGACTGGGATGCGATCAGGGTCGCTGAGGAAAGGCTCGACTGGCTAAGGCGCCACGAACCGGCAAACGCCGTCGAAATCGGGAACACGCTGACCAGCATCGGCTCTTCGCAGTTGGCCCTGGACCGCCTGGAAGCAAGCGCCGCCGCGTTCAACCAGGCACTACACGTGCTGGAGCCCGCGTACAAGTCCGGCAAGCCCGATCGGCACGCGGCCACGGAGGCGATGAAGCGATGGTCTGATGCGGCCTACCGCGTGCGCGATCGCCAGAAGTGGGACACCTGCAAGTTGCGCAAGGAGCTTCTCGGTGGCCTTGAAAGGGAATTCGGCACCGCGAGCCCCGAGTTGGTGATGCCGCTGGTCGACATGGCCAGCTACTGCGAAGACGAGATCAGGGCCAGCGAAGTGCAGGCCATGTTCGATCGGGCATTGAACATCGCCCAGTCCGCCTGGGGTCCGGCTCATCCCGATACGCTGCATGTGCTGGAGCATCAGGGCACGTACTACGCCTCGCGCGAGTATTCCGACGCCATGAACGAGAGGGGTCAGCGTATCAAGGCCAAGCATGCAGAGCTGTTGAAGCAGGCCTACATCGATGCGCCGGCGGCCCTTGCCCAGACGCAGCTCTACGAATTGAGCGCGGAGTCTTTTGCGCATTGCGACAGATTCGCCACGAACAATTGCAAGCCGCGAGTCGGGGGCTACCTCGCAACATTGTCGCTCGCGTGGGGGGACGACCATCCCGCAATGGTCATGCTCCGAGCCCATGTCGCGACCAGCTTGGGCGGCTTCTCCAGTTCATCAGCCACCAAGGCGGACGACGCCGCGCGCTACGCCTTCGTCGATGAACTTTGCGACGCCGCGTTCAGCGCCGCCATGTCGCGCTTGGGCCAAGACCACCCGCAAACCGGCCGTGTGGCCAAGGAGTGCGCCGACCATTCGGGGCGAATGTGGAATCATGAACGCGCGGCGCGCTTCCTGACTCACGCGGTGCGGATTTACTCGAAGAGTTTTGGTGAGAACGACTACGCAACCCAGGAAGTAGTGAAGGACCTGGATCGGTCGCGCATGATCCTGAAGAAATAGGTGCAACTCAGTCGGTTGAGGATGACCCGCAAAGCGCTGACCGTCTCTCCCAGGGTCCACATCGGACCTCGCCCGGACCAGAAGTCTCCCAAGCCGCGCGCCGGTCCCCTGCTTGTCGTTCGCCTGGGCGACCGCGCTTCCTGACGGTCGCCCACCCGCCCCGGTCCCTCAGGGCAGGTTCACCACCACCAGTTGCTGGTAGCAGAGCACGACCAGCGTCTTCGGCCCGAACAGCGCGAGCTTCGTCGGCCCGGAAAGCCGCGCCGCCGGCGGGCCGCCGAGGACCACGATGCCGCCGCCGGGCACGAGCACGGTCGGGCTGGAGGCGCCTGCGGGCAGCATCCTCAGGTCGCCCGCGGTGGTCAGGAAAAAGATCGTGCCGTCCGTGTCGACGATCGCGCGGCGCACCTGGCTGCCCGCCGCGGCGATCGTCGAGACGCTCTGCCCGTCGGACGCGATGCGCCGCAGCAGCCCGTTGTCGACCACGTAGACCGCGCCGTCCGGTCCCACGGCGATGCCGGTCGGCGCCTGGAAGCGCGCCGTCGCGATCGGCCCGTCCGCGTTGCCGGCCTGCATCGCCGCGCCGGCGTAGGTGGTCACGTTGCCGCCCGCGTCCATCCGGCGGATCGTCTTGGCGAAGTTCTGCGTCAGGAAGACCACGCCCCCTGCGCCCACGGCGACATCGTCGATGTCGTACAAGAGCGCGCTCGGTCCCGGCCCGTCGGTCGTGCCGGCGGCCTCGCAGTTGCCGGCCGGCGTGGTGACCGAGTTGTCGGCCGCGATTCGGCGCAGGCAGCTGCCGTCCGTCGCCCAGATCACGCCCGCGGCGTCGATCGCGAGTCCCTTGCCGGGGCCGCTGAAGGCGGCCTCGCTGTCCTTGCCGTCGCGGCTCGAGAAGCTCCCGTCCTCGCTGCCGTAGAGCCCGGCGATCGGCGTGACAACGCCCCCGGCTTCGATCCGGCGCACCAGCTTGGCCTGCTTCTCGGCAACGACGAGATTGCCCGCCGGGTCGGTGGCGATTGCCACGTCCTGGTTGCCGTTGGTGGTGAGATTGAATGGCAGCTGCGCGATCACGCCCGTCGACGCCGGGTCGGCGCTGCCTACGCTGTGCGCGATCGTGCGGACGTAGCCGGTGGCGTCGACGTGGCGGATCTTGGCGCCGATGTCGGGGAAGAGGAACGTCCCGTTGGCCCCGTTCGTGACGTCGCCGTCGGTCTCGAGGCTCGACGCCGTGGCCGGCCCGTCCCAGAAGCCGTCGCCGCCCAGCGCCCGGCCCGAAAACGTGGTTACCGCGCGCGTTGCGAGGTCGATGCGACGCAGCCGCGACGAGGAGCGGACGATCACCGCGTTGCCGGAGAGCGCGATGCCCTTCGGCGACTCAAGGACCGCGCCGGTGCCGACGCCGTCGAAGTAGCCGATGCCGCCGTTGCCGGCAAGCGTCTGGACGGCGCCGGCCGCATTGCCGCTGCGCAGGATCCGGCGCATCCGGTTGTTGCCGGTGTCGGAGACGATGAGCTCGCCCGCGGCAGTCATCACCAGCTTCTGCGGCAGGCGGAACTGCGCCGCGAGCGGCGACGCCGCGTCGAGGTAGCCCATCGCGCTGCCGGCGTAGGTGCTGACCACGCCGGCCGGCGTGACGCGGCGGATCAGGTGATTGCCGGTGTCGGCGACGTAGACATCGCCGTCGGGTCCGACGAAGACCCCGCGGGGCCCGTTGAAGCGCGCGGCGTTGCCGCTGCCGTCGGCGGTGCCGCTGGTGCCGGCGAGGCCGGCGATCGTCGTCACCGAGCCGTCGGCGGCCATGCGGCGGAGGGTGTGGTTGCCGGTGTCGGCGATGTAGGCGTTGCCGAGGGCGTCGTGCGCCATGCCGAACGGCTGGTTGAAGCGCGCCACCGATGCGGCGCCGTCGGCCGAGCCGAAGCCGATGTTGCCGGCGACGATGACGATGGAGAGCATGTCGGGGGCCAGCCGCTTGATCCAGCCGTTCGTCGCCATCAGCGTGCTGCCGTCGGGCATCGCCTCGAGCGCCGTCAGGTTGTCGATGTCGGCATGGCCGCGCAAGCCCGTGATCGGCAGCGCCGCGATCGATGCGCCGCCCGATGGCGTGCTCACGGTCAGCGTCGCGGCCTGGCTGGTCGCCCCGCTCTGCCCGCTGCAGGCGAGCGCGGCGCGGAACATCGCGCCGCTGTCTCCGCTGGTCGCGGCCAGGCTGTAGGTGAGCGCGGTGGCGTTGGCAACGTCGGCAAAGGCGCCGCCGCCCTGGCTGCGCTGCCACTGCACGGCGAGCGTGCCGGAGCTGCAGGTCGCGGCCACGGTGAACGCGGCCTGCGAGCCGGCGACGACCGTCAGGCTCGCCGGCTGCTGTGTGATGGTCAGCACCGGCGCGCTCTGCGTCACGGTGAGGGTCGCGCTCTGGCTGGTGACGCTGCCGCCGGCGTTGCTCACCACCGCGCGAAAGGTCGCGCCGCTGTCGCCGAGCACGGTCGCCGGCACGCTGTAGGTGGCGCTGGTGGCGCCGGCGATGTCGGCGCCGCCCCGCTGCCACTGGTAGGCGAGCGGCGCCGCGCCGGTCGCGGCGACCGTGAAGCTCGCGGCTTGTCCGGCGGTAACGCTGCGGTCGGCCGGCTGCTGCGTGATCACCGGTGGCGCGACGCCTTCCTCGGAAGGCTCGGGCGGCGGCGGCGCATCGGCGCTGCCGCCGCAGGCGGCGAGCGCGAGGCAGGCGGCGGCGAGCGCGGCCTGGAGGACGCGGAGGAAGGTCGAGCCGTGAAGGCGAAACGGGTTCATGGTGGCGGCTCCGTCTTCAGAACGTGAATTGCGCGGCGAGGCCCAGCACCTGCAGGCTGCCGCGGGTGGTGTGCACCTTGAAGCGGGTGACGTCGTAGTCGATGCCCACGCTCACCTGCGGCGACGCCTGCCAGGCGAGGCGCAGGCCGGCGAGCGGTTGCGCGGTCGACTTGCCGGCGCTGTCGAGCTCGAGGTAGTCGGCGTAGTCGAAGCGGGTGCGCACGGCGGCGACACCGGCCCGGCCGGTGAGGCTCCAGGCCGGCGCGAAGGTCCAGCGGTAGCCGGCCGTCAGGCCCGCGCCGCTCACCTTGAACGTGCCGCCGAACTCGGTGCCGAGCGGCGTGGTGTCACCCCCCTTGAAGCTGTGCCCGCCGAAGTACAC
Organism: Burkholderiales bacterium; assembly: GCA_021414305.1. Classification (GTDB taxonomy): domain Bacteria; phylum Pseudomonadota; class Gammaproteobacteria; order Burkholderiales; family Burkholderiaceae_C; genus Schlegelella_A. The sequence goes on from JAIOOS010000012.1 coordinate 138,154, forward strand.
CGCCTGCACGTCCCAGGCATCGTCGAAGCGGTAGCTGCCGAACACCTTGCCGCCGCCGCTGCTGCGGTCGCAGGGGAAGGAGTCGACGCAGCGGCCCTTGCCGTGGCTGGCCGAGAAGCCGGCGCCGGCGCTGATCTCGCCGGCTGAAGCGGCGCTGGCGGCCAGGATCGGCAGCGAGGCGAGCAGAGCGCGCAAGGCGGTGGCCGAGAGCCCGCCGCAGCGGCGGGCGAGGCAGACCAGAGACAGGGAAATCGGGGTCGGCATGGTTGGGTTCCTCCTGAAAGCGATGGTCTGCAGAGGGCGTTGCGGGGTCGTTGCGGCGTTCCCGGCGGCCACGTCATGTCGACGGCAGGGGCGTTGCGGCCCGGTCGGCGCGGCGGCGGAGGCATGTCCGTAGAATGCGGACACGGGCGCTCCTGGAAGCGCCCGTTTTTGCGTCTGCGCGAAAGGCGGCGAGCCATGGAAATCTTCGACTACGACAACGTCCTGCTGCTGCCCCGCAAGTGCCGCGTCGAGAGCCGCGCCGAGTGCGACCCCTCGCAGGAGTTCGGCCCGCACCGCTTCGCCCTGCCGGTGGTGCCGGCGAACATGAAGACCGTGGTCGACGAGCCGATCACCGAGTGGCTGGCGGCCAACGGCTTCTTCTACGTGATGCACCGCTTCGACGTCGACAACGTCGCCTACGCGAAGTCGATGCGCGGCAAGGGCCTGTTCGTCTCCATCAGCTCGGGCGTGAAGCCGCCCGACTACGAGGTGATCGACCGCCTGGCGAGCGATGGCGTCGGCGCCGACTACATCACCATCGACATCGCCCACGGCCACGCCGACACCGTGCACCGGATGATCGACCACATCAAGAAGAAGCTGCCGAAGACCTTCGTCATTGCCGGCAACGTGGCCACGCCCGAGGCGGTGATCGATCTCGAGACCTGGGGAGCCGATGCCACCAAGGTCGGCGTCGGCCCGGGCAAGGTCTGCATCACCAAGCTGAAGACCGGCTTCGGCACCGGCGGCTGGCAGCTTTCGGCGCTGAAGTGGTGTGCGCGCGTCGCGACCAAGCCGATCATTGCCGACGGCGGCATTCGCGACCACGGCGACATCGCCAAGAGCGTGCGCTTCGGCGCGAGCATGGTGATGATCGGCTCGCTGTTCGCGGGCCACGAGGAGTCGCCGGGCAAGACGGTCGAGGTCGACGGCAAGCTGTTCAAGGAGTACTACGGCTCGGCCTCCGACTTCAACAAGGGCGAGTACAAGCACGTCGAGGGCAAGCGCATCCTCGAGCCGATCAAGGGCCGGCTCGAAGACACGCTGCGCGAGATGAAGGAAGACGTGCAGAGCTCGATCTCGTACGGCGGCGGCACCAAGCTCGCCGACATCCGCAAGGTGAACTACGTCATCCTGGGCGGCGACAACGCCGGCGAGCACCTGCTGATGTAGGCCGCCTTCGGCCGGCGGCGGCCGACGGCGCGGCCGGGTCAGCGCAGGCGGGAAACGATGTGCGCCGCCACCGTGCGCGCCACCGCCGCCGCGTCGCGGGCCTTGGCCCAGACCTGCACGCTGCCGGCCACGTCGCCGTGCCGGAACTTCAGGCGAACCATCTGCGAGCCCGAGGGCTGCAGCTTCACGCGTTCGAGCACCGCCTCCTCGCCGATGCCGCGCACCAGCGTCCGGTCGAAGGCCGGCGTGCCCGGCACGCCGGTGGTCATGTCGTCGAAGCGCTCGCGCGCAGCGCCGATGTCGGGCATGGCCATGAGCGTGACGTAGAGGCCGCGCTCCGGCGGGTGCTCTGCGGTGGCGAGGTCGAAGCCGTTCGGAAAGCACATGCAGGTGCTGAGGCGCGGCCGGCCGTCCGGCGACCTCGCCGCCTCGTCCGACTTCCTGACGGCGCCGAGCGGGGCGCCGATCCAGCTCACCGCGTCGGCCTTGGTGAAGGTCGCGCAGGCGACGGGGGTCGCGATCATCGATCTCTCCTCAATTCAGGGCCACGATCGCGCTCTGCACGCCGGGCGAGTCGCGGACGGTGACGACCTGGCGCGTGCTCACGGCGGACGTGCCCTCCACCGCGACCGCATAGCCGCTGCGAACGGCGCGCACGCCGAGCCTCGCCGCCACCTCGAGGGCGCGTCGCTCGGCCTCGAGCACGTTGTCGAGAATGTCCAGCTTCACGAGGCTCGAGCCGCTGTGCAGCGCCAGGCCGTAGTGCAGCCGGGTCTCGTAGGCGCTGGAGGTGCGGTGGCCGCTGTCGGTGCCGGCCTTGGCCACCTTGACCGCCTTCTGCGTCACCTCCACGCGGGCATCGTCGGCCAGGACCGTGCGGCGCTCGCGCGGCACGCCGGCGAAGACGACGTGCTCGACCACGGTCCTTGTCGCCGGCTCGAAGCCCACCTCGCGGCTGCCGCCCACGTTCCACACGACGGCGCCGCAGACCAGGAAGATCACCGCCGCCATGATCGAGTCGGCCGGGCCCGGCGGCCACGGCAGCAGCAGTCCGGCGGCCGCGGCGACGGCGATGCCCAGGCAGATCCAGAGGACGAACGCCGCTCCGGCGCGGCCCTCCACGAACACGCTCACGTTGCCGGCATCGAGGTTCATCGCGTACTCTCCTGGGGGCTTTTCGAGGCAAGGGGCGAGCGAGGGTCATGCGCGAAGTCGACCGCGACACCTACGACCGGGTCATCGAGTCGCTGCAGGCGACGCAGGACCTCGACCCGGCCGTGCACAAGCCGGGCGGCATCGGCCGCATCGAGCAATGGCGCACCCCCGAAGGCCGGATCTGCGCCTGGGTGCAGGTCGACTACTGGCGGGGCGAGGAAGACGTGCACTTTCTCGTCGACGCGGAGCTGGCGCCGCCCCCCTGACGCCCCGTCGCCGCGAGTCGCGTGCATTCGGCCCGCCACATCGTGTAACCACCGAGTACCCGGGCTGCGCGGTCGGTCCGATCGGCCCGGCGACAATGCGGCGAGTCCCTTCCGACAGTAGCGGAGACGTTCCGCCCGACCCCGACCATGCGCAATACCTTGATTCGACTGTTTCTCGCCGCCGCTGCGAGCACCACGCTGCTCGCTTCCTGTGGGGGCGGGGACGTGTCGCCGAATGCGGGCGAGGTGCGGCTCGTCAACGCGACCAGCGAGTTCGGTGCGCTCGACCTGTACGAAGGCTCGGATCGCCTGACACCCGGCGTCGCCTCGTTTGCCGTCGGCAACTACGAGGACCTGAACAAGGGCGGCTACACCTTCAGCGTGCGCGGCGGCGTGGCCGGCGCGACGATCGCGACGCTCGACGCCTCGGTGGCCAAGAACACCCACCAAGCCATCGTCGCCTACTCCAACGGCGGCACGCCGACGCTGACGATGATCGACGAGGAGGAGGACGATGCCGACAAGGGCTCGGCGAAGCTGCGCTTCTTCAACACGGCGGCGACCGACAGCGGCAACGTCGACATCTACCTGCTCGACATCGCCAACGCCTGCTCGACGCTCAACGGCACTGCGGCGACGCCGATCGCGACCGGGGTCTCGGGCCTGCAGAGCGGATTCACGACAATCAATCCCAGCCCGGCAGCGGGCTATCGACTGTGCGTCACGGCGGCGACTGACAAGACCGACATCCGCCTCGACACCGCCCTGGTCGTCGGCGATCGCCGGGTCGTGACCGTGATCCTCAGCCGCTCGAGCGGCGTGCTGCTGAATGGTTTGATCCTCGTGCAGCAAGGCGCCCTGACGCAGGCGCTCAACAGCTCGGCCCGGGTTCGACTCGCGGTCGGCGTGACAACGGGAAACACCGTCACGGCGTCGGTGGGCGGGGTCTCGCTCGGTCTGTCCTCCATTCCGCGAACAATCACCAGCTACAAGCTCGTCCCTTCGGGCACGGTCACGGCCGACGTCTCGATCAGCGGCGCGACCTCGGTCCCGACTTCCATCACGCTCGTCGGCGGCACCGACTACACGCTGCTGGTCGCCGGAACGAGCAGCGTGCCGACGCTCATCACGGACAACAACGCGCTTTCGGCCAATACCGCCAAGCCGGTGAAGATTCGCCTCGTGAACGGAACGAATGGCGCTCTGACGGGCGCGCTCGGACCGGCGCAGCTCGCGGTCGGTTCGACACGGCTTGAATACACTGAATTCGCCGCCGCATCTCCCTACATCTTCGTCGAGTCGAGCACGGCGACCGCGATCACGCTCGACGTGCGGACCACGACCAACGCCGTGCTCTGCACTTCGACGAGCACACTGCCGGCCGCGGCAGGCGTTTTCACCGTCTTCGTGCTGGGAGACGTTCCTCCGCAGGCGCCGGCAGCTCCTCCGATCTGCCTGCTGGTCACCGACCGCTGAACGAAAGGCCGGGGGCATCTCAATCCCCCGACTTCCACTCGCCGTTCTCCCTCACCATCGTGATCCACGCCCGCTGATCGATCAGCAGCGCGGCGCGGTCGCCGCGCACGACGATGCGGTGCACCTTGGCGAGCTGGCTCTTCGCCACCGCGCCCACCTCCTTCAGCCGCTCGGTGATCGCCACCCGGTCCGGGTACATGTCCATCCGCTCGTTCATGGCCCGGCTGCCGAGGCGGACCTGGGCACGGACGTCGCCGGTGCGCATCGCCTCGCCGTAGGCCAGCGACGCCCGGTACTGCGGGCTCGCCTCGATCGCCGGGCGGCCCTTGATGTCGGCGGTGATCGGCGGCTCGCGCGTCAGCGGCGCGGTCACCTTGAGGGCGAAGCTCACATCCACCGCCTGCGCGCCGCCGGGCGGGCGCGCGAAGGCCACCGTCACCGCGTCGGCGCCGATCTTCAGCCGCGTCACGGCCGGCTGCTCCTTCGAGCCGATCACCAGGCTGCCCAACCCGCGCCCCGCCTCGCGCGGCTTGTCGAGGACGATCATCGAGGCCTCGTCGGGCCGGGCCGGATCGATGCGAAACAGCAGGCCGCGGAGCTTGCCGGCCAGCGCCATCTGCGCCGCCACGGTCTCGCCGATGCCGTCGAGCCCGCCCGGAGGAATCGGCCGGTCCGTCACCGCGACCAGCAGCGGCCGGCCGACCACGCCCTCGGCGTTGTCGTGCAGCTTGGCGAGCACGTGGGTCGCCGCGATCGGCTTGCCGTCGAGCGTGATCGTTCCCTCGACCGGCGCGGCCGACGCCTGTTGCAGCGCGGCGGCGGCCGCCGCCGCCAGGATCAGTGATCGGGTCTTCATGGATGCGCCCCGCTAGAGCTTCGCGACGACGCGCTTTGCCGCCGCGGTCGCGACATCGCCGGCCGGCCCGTCCTTGCGCCAGACCTGAACCTGGCCCGCGACCGTACCCTTGAGGAAGCGCAGCGTCGCGATGCGCACCCCGCCGAGCTCCTTCTGCGTGAGCTCGGCCTCCTCGCCGATGCCGGGCGCGGGCGCCGACTTGCCGAGCGCGGGATTCGACTGGGCGGCGTCGCGCATCATTCCCGTGCTGTGCTCGTGAAAGGTCGCCGCCTCGTGGGGCGTGCGCAGCCGGTGCAGCGTCAGCAGGATGCCGCGCTCCGGCGGGGCGTCCGCGGTGGCGAGCTTGACTCCCTTGGGAAACCAGCCGCAGGCGGTCTTGTGGTCGTGGCCGTTCTCCTTCTCCGGGCGCATCTCGCTCTTGAACGGCTCGGGCAAGGGTGCGCCCATCAGCGAGGCCGCGTCCGCGGCGGAGAGCAGCTGGCAGGCGGTGCGCGCCTGCGCCGCAGCGGCGACCGGCACGGCCATTGCGCCGACCACGAGCAGCTGGAGAAGCTTGGGGAGCGACATGTCGGGTTCCTTTCGACTTGCGGGTGAAGTGGGTCGATGAAGTCAGCGCAGTCCCGAGCCGCCGCGCAGCGCGGGCGCCAGCGGCCAGGCGACGAAGCGCGCCAGCTCGAACGGGCTCGCGAACTCGCGCTCGGCGATGCCGGCGCCGCTGATGCGCGCACGCCAGCTCGTGCCGGCCTCGTACCAGACGACGAGGCGCAACTCGACCGGCGCGCGGTCGGGCGGCAGAGGGGGAGGCGCGGCTGGCTGCTCATTGCACACGACCGCATGGTCGGCGGCAGGCGTTGCGGCGGCGTTGCGGCCCCGACGCCACCTCCTGCCCGCCCGGCGTCGCGGGGGGGGGGGAAGGCCAGCCCGCCGCTGGCATCATCGGGCGGCCATGCTCTCGCTCACCCTGCTCGGCCCGCCGGCGCTTCGCCGCGACGACGTCGAGATCGCCCTGCCGATCCGCAAGTCGATGGCGCTGCTCCTGCTGCTGGCGCGACAGGACGCGCCGCTGCCGCGCGGCCGCGTTGCCGCCATGCTCTGGCCGGGCCTCGGCGAGCCCGACGCTCGCCGCAACCTCCGGCGGGAGCTGGCGCGGCTGCGCGAGGCCGGCGCCGGCGACGCGCTGCGCATCGACGGCGACCGCCTCGCGCTCGGCGACGTACGCCTGGACGTCGCCACGTTCGGCGAGGCGTTCGCCGCGGGCCGCGTCGACGACGCGCTCGCCCTCTGGCGCGGCCCGCCGGCCGACGGCTTTTTCCTCGGCGACGCCGACGCCTTCGACACCTGGCTGGCGGCCGAGCGCGAGTCGCTCGTGGAGCTGCGGCGGCGGGCGCTGCAAGCCTCCGCCGTGGCGCTGGAGGCGCGCGGCGAGCGCGCCGCCGCGCTCGAGCGCGTGCAGGCCTTGCTGGCCGAAGATCCGTTGCAGGAGCAGCACCACCGCGACGCGATGCGGCTGCTTGCCGCTGCCGGCCGGCGCGAAGCGGCGCTCGCGCAGTACGAGCGCTGCCGCGCCGTGCTGCGTTCCGAGCTCGGGCTGGCGCCGATGGCGGAGACCGAGGCGCTGGCGGCTTCGCTGCGCGGCGAGCCGGGCACGAACGCCGGTGCGGCGCCGAGAGCGCCTGCGGTCGAGCCGTCCGGGGCAACGGCCGCCCTCTCCACTGCAAGGAACCGGCCGACGCCGTTGCCCGAGCAGCTTCCCTTCGTCGGCCGCGACGCCGAGGTGGCGGCGCTCGAGGCGGCGTGGTCCGCAGCCGTGCCCATCGTCGTCGAAGGCGAAGGCGGCCTCGGCAAGACCCGGCTCGCCACCGACTTCGCGGCCGCGCATGGCCCGTATGCGATGGCGCGCTGTCGCGCCGGTGACGCCGAGGTGCCGTATGCCTCGTTCGCGCGGGCGATGCGCGCCCTGCTCGGCCCGAGCGCCACCCTGCCGGCGAGCCTGCCCGACTGGATCGCCGCCGAGGTCGCACGCCTGATCCCCGAGCTCGGACCCGGCGGCGCGCCGCTGCGCACCGACGAAGAACGCAGCCGCTTCTTCGAGGCCTGCGCCCGCGCCTGGGAGGCGCTTTCGGCCGACGACTTCGACGCCGTCGTCGTCGACGACTGGCATCTCGCCGACGCCGCCAGCCGGGTGCTGTTCGCCTTCATCGCCCGGCGCCGGCGCGAGGCGGGCGGCGCCGGCGCGCGGGAGATCCTGGTGCTGCGGCCCGACCTCGACGCCGCCGCGAGCGAGGCGCTCACGGCGCTTCGCGAAGCCAGCGGCGCCGCGCACCTGCGCCTTCGCCCGCTGGCCGGCGCCGAGGTGCTCGATCTCGTGCGTCGCCTCTCCGGCGCCAGCGAGCCGACGCGCTTCGCCGAGCGGCTGGCGCGCGCCACCGGCGGCAACCCCTTCTTCCTCGCCGAGACGCTGCGCCACCTGGCCGAGAGCGGCCTGCTCACGCTCGACGCCGCAGGCGCCTGGCAGACGCCGTTCGACGCCTCGACCGAGGACTACCGCGAGATGCCGGTGCCGGCGAGCGTGCACGAGGCGGTGCGGGCGCGCGCCGAGCGGCTGGCGCCGGCGACCCGGCGCGTGCTCGAAGCCGCGGCTCTCGCCGCCGAGCCGTTCTCGCCGCGCCTGCTCGCCCCCGCCTGCGCCCTCTCCGAGCTCGACACGGTGCTGGCAATCGAGGAAGCGGTCGCGGCGCGGCTGCTGCGCGAGCACGAGCGCGGCGGCTTCGCCTTCGCCCACGACCTGGCGCAGCAGTCGATCGCCGGCACGCTCTCTCTCGAGCGGGCGCGGCTGGTGCACCGGCGGCTCGCGCTCGGCGCGGAGGCGGCGGGCGCAGCGCCGGCGACGATCGCCGCGCACCATGAGGCCAGCGGCGACAAGGCGCGCGCGGTGGCCCCGCGCATCGCCGCCGGCGACGACGCGAAGCGGCTGCGCGCCCACGCCGCCGCGATCGAGCACTGGCAGCATGGCCTCGCCGACCTGCCGACGCCGGCCCAGGAGATCGCGCTGCGCGAACGCTTGAGCCAGGTCGCGTTCGATCGCAACGACAACGCCTTCATCCTCGAACAGGCGGACGCCCTGCAGCGGCTGCTGGCGCACGGCGATCTGTCGCCGGACGACCGGACCGGCGCCTCGGTGGTGCGGGCGCAGGCGCTGGAGCGTGGCAGCCGCTACGTCGAGGCGATCGAGCTGCTCGACACGCTGCCGGACGAGCTGCCCGGCCGGCTTCGCTTCAGCGCGTTGCGCAGCCGCGCCGACGCGCACGAAGCGATCGGCCAGACCGAGCTCGCCCGGCAGGCGACCGCCGCGGCGATCGCCCTGCCCGACATCGCCGACGTCGACCGCATCGAGGTGCTCGACTTCGCCTTCATGCTCGACTTCAACGCCGGCCTCAACGACGCGGCGCTGGTGCATGCCGACGCGTCGCTCGCGCTGGCGCGCCGTTTGAACCACGGCCCCGGGCTGGCGCGCGGCAACTATCACCGCGGGATCGTCCTGATCTCCACCGACGACAAGGTCGGCGCCGCCAAGGCGCTGCGGGCCGCCGCCGACGACGCGCAGCGGCTCGGCTGGACACGCCTGCAACGCCTCGCGCTCTACAACATCACCTGCGCCTACGGCCCCGATGGCCGGCACCGCGAAGCGCTCGCCGCGGCCGAGGAAGGCTGGAACCTCGAGCCGCCGCTCGAGGCGAGCGACTTCCGCGTCATGTACTGGCTGGCGATGGTCGATGCCCACTTCGCGCTCGGCGACCTCGGCGCCGCTTCGCGGCTCGCCGTGGCCGCTGTCGAAGAGTCGATGCCTCTCGAGGATTCGCGGGCCCGGGTCGGCGCCGCGAACTGCACGCTCGAGCTGCTCGGGCTGGTCGGCGAGCTGGGGCTGGCCCGCCGGCTGATCGACCTGGTCAAGGCGGAGGCGCTCGTCCATCTCCGGGCCGCGAGCGAAGAGATGTGGGTGGCGCTCGCCCAGTTCGAGCTTCGCCACGGCGAGCTGAGCGACGCGGCGGAGGCGCTCGCCCGCCTCGACGCCGACGGCGAGGCGGTGGTGATCAGAGTGCGCGCGCGCCGGGCCCAGGCGATGGCCGAGCTGGCGCTGTTGCAGGGCGATCCTTCGCGGGCCCTGGCCACGCTGCCCACGGACGTTGCCGAGGGCATGAACGACGAGATGCGGATACGCGGACTCGCGCTGCGGGTGGCGGCTGAGGCCGCCACCGGGCGGATCGAAACGGCGACGGCAGCGAAGGCGGCGGCGGTGCTCGCCGCGCCTGCCTGCCACGAGATCGCCACGCTCGAGCTGCACACCGCGCTGGCGCGGGCCGAGGCCGCCGGCGTCGGCGGCGTCCCGGCCGGCGCCGGGGCGGCGCACGCCGCCTGCGTCGCCAAGCTCGCCGCGACGCTCGACGGAGAGCCGGCGCGGCGGGCGGCGTTTCGCCGCGCCGTCGGCTGAGTCAAGGCGCCAGCGGCGCGCGTTCGAGAGCGTCGCCGCCTCAGCTCCCCATCTTCCAGTCGGCGCCTTCCTTGACCAGCGTCAGGTACTCGTAGTTGTCGACCACGAGCATCGCCCGGTTGCCGCGCTCGACCATGCGCTTGAATTTCGCGAGCTGCGCCCGGGCGCTGACGCCGCCCTTCTTCATGCGCTCGATCGCCGCGGCCTCGCCGGCCGCGGCGACCATGCCGTCGATCTGCTCGAGCATGGCCGGGCTCGCGGCGAGCCGCACGGCCTTCAGGTCGCCCTTCGCCATCGCCTCGGCGTAGGCCGCGGCCGCCTTGTACTGCGGGCTCGCCTTCAACGCGGCGGCCTGCAGGTCGGCGGTCGGCGCCGGCTCGCGCTGCAGCGGCGCGTCGAAGCGCAGCGTGTAGCCCAGCGATGCGGGCGGCTCGCCGGACGCCGCCCGCTTGAGCGAACCCGACACCGCGGCGCCGTCCAGCTTCAGCCCGGCGATCACCGGCCCCTCGGACCCGGAGACGGAGACGAACGCGAGGCTGGTGCGCGCGTCGGCCGGCTTGTCGAGCAGGACCATGGACGCCTCGCTAGGCTTGCCCGGGTCGATGCGCAGCATGAGGCCACGAAGCTGGCCCTCGCGGGCCAGCTTGTGCACGCCGAGGGCCATCCCGCCGTCGAGCGCGCCGGCCGGCACCGGCCGGTCGGCGAAGACGAGTACGAGCGGGCGGTCGAACACGCCCTCGGCGTTGTCGTGCAGCTGCGCCGCGACGTGGGTGATGCGCACGGTCTGGCCGTTCAGCGTGACGCTGCCCTCGACCGACGCCGCCGCCCCGGCCAGCGGCTGCAGGGCGACGATGGCGGCGGCGGCCACGAGTCTCGGGAACACGGTGTCGATGAGGCGTGTCATGCCGTCCCCCTAGCGGATGCCGCATTGCAGCGGCGTCGACATCGCCGCGACCGGCCAGCCCAGGAAACGGGCCAGCTCGAAGGGACTGACGAACTCGCGCTCGGTCGCGTCCGGCCCGAGGACCAACGCGCGCCAGCCCGACTCGCGACTCATCCAGACGACCAGACGGAACTCGATGCCGTCGCTGCTTCTTGCGCTGCCGTGCTGCATGTGAATGCCTCCTGTGGTGTTTGCGAAGCGAACGGTAGGCCGGTGCCGTTGCGGCGCCGTTGCGACGGTCGGGCTCATTGCGTCACGGTCAGCGTGGCACCGCCGATCGGCAGCGCGTCGATGCCCAGGCTCTTGGCCGGCGTCGCCGTGTCGGTCGCTTCCACTGCCGTCAGGTCGAGCCGATACGTGAGCAGCACCGGCGGCGCGGGGGGCGCAGGCGGCAGCGGCGGATCCTCGGCGGCCGGCGGATCGACCGGCTCGTCGTTGCCGCCGCCACCGCACGCGCTCAGGCCGGCGAGGACCACGGCCACCGCGGCCAGCACCGGAACGAGACGACGGCGACCCTTCGGCCAGGCCAGCACGCCGAAGGCAAGAACCAGCGTCGTGCCGCCCCAGACCGCTGCTGCCGACGCGCTGTGCACGTCGCTGCCGATGTCGGCGACGACGAGCAGGTCGGTCGGCGCGCTGATGGCGACCGGGCTGGCGAAGGCGAGCCGCAACGTGCCGTTGTCGACCACCGGCCGGCCTTGCGCCAGCACGGTCTCGCCCGGATCGAACTGGCCGTTGCCGTTGGCATCGACGATCACCTTGACCATCATCAGGTCGAGATCGTCCCGGCCGCTGCCCGAGGCGGTGAACGACAGCGCCTGCAGCATCGCCGTGCCGTTGCTCGGCGTCGCCTTGAGCTGCAGCATCGGCACGTCGGCCGCGCCCTTGGCGACGCCGGCGTCCGCCGGCGACGAGGCGCCGCGGGCGACGCCGAGCGCCACCGGCGGCGGCGGCGGCGGCGCGCCGGCCGCCTGCGCAGTCAGGCGAACCTCGCGGTCGAGGTCGGGCGTGAAATCGCACAGGGTCCGGTCCGGCTGGCCGTAGGCGCAGGGGCCGCCCACCCAGTTGAAGTAGGGCACGTAGCCCGACGGCATCGTGGCGCTCAGGCGCAGCGGCTTGCCGAACGCGAACTTGCCCGTGCAGATCGTGAAGGTCGTGCCGTAGCGGCCCTGCGGTCCGCACACGAGCGGGCCGCCGTCGCTGAACACCTTGACGTCGGTGCTGACGAGATCGCTCAGGACCTCGATCGTGCACTCGGTGCCGCGATAGACGATCGCCACCGTGGTCCGGCCGCCGGCCGGCAGGTCGAAGCGAACGCCGGGATTCGCCTGCACCGGCTTGCAGTAGCGCTGCAGGTCGTAGGCGAACACCTTGTAGCTGCCGGCCGGAAAGCGGGTCGCCTTGACCGTCGAGTCGTACCAGTAGGCGCCGATGTTCCAGTACTTGCTCGGATCCTCGAGGAACTCGAAGCGCACCGGCTGGCTGGCGGTGGTCGTGTCGAGCAGGGGCGCCGAGCCCTCGGAAGTCGTGGTGACGACGAGCTCTCCCTGGCGAACCCGCAGCGTCACCACCAGGTCGCCGTTCTCGCAGCGCAGTTGCGGCACCGTCGACGGCACGCCCTTGCACGACTCGGAAAGCACCTCCTCGCGTTCCAGGTTGATCTCGAGCACGACGACGTTGTTGACCGCGCCGGGGACGGAGCTGCTGCAGTTGTTGCCGAGCGCGAAGCAGTGCTGGATGCCGACCAGGTTGCCGGCGTTGTCCTTGCCCTCGATCCGGAACAGCGTCGTCGACTGGTTGACGTATTGCGGCTGGGTGTTGCCGTAGGCCAGCGCGTAGGTCGCACGCGAGTAGGCCTCGGCCTGCGGCGCGGCCAGCAGCGAGGCGGCCGCCAGGCCGAGCAGGGCGAGCCCGCGGCGAAGGATGGGATGACTCATGGAATGGCTCCTCGTGATGGGTGGGTGGCGCTCGGCGACCCTCTGCGAATCGCGCAGGGCAACGTTATTTCGCCGGCGTTGCACCAGCGTTGCCGAGTCGCTCCGGACCGTTGCGGCCCGGGCCGATCAGGAAAGGGGGTAGCGGGCGAGGAAGGCCTCGCGCCGGTCGGCGTGAGCGCCGAGCGACGCGACGAGGCGGGCGAGCTCGGCGCGCACGCCGGCGCGCTCGCTTGCCGCTTCGGCGGCGAAGCCCGCGGCTTCGAGCGTGCCGACGAGCGCGATGCGAAGGTCGAGCACGAAGCTGACCGGCGCGCGGCCTTCGGCGAGGAGAGCCCGCGCCTGGACGATCGCCGCCTCCGCCTCGTCGGCCTCCGACTCCGGGGCGCCTTCTGCGCTTGCCGGCCTGCCGCCCGAGGCGGCGAGGCGCAAGTGCAGCGCGGCGGCGGTCATCGCCAGCTCGCGATTGGAGAGCTCGCCGACCCGCCCGAATTCACGCCAGGCATCGTTCAGCCGGCTCTCGCGACGCGCCAGCTCGGCGCGGTGCAGCATGAGCTGTGCCCGCGCCTCGATGGCGACATCGGGCGGCTCGTCGGGCCAGCCGTCCAGCACCTTGCGGGCGGCGTCGATGTCGCCCGAGATGAGGTACGCCGCGGCCCGCACCACCGACAGCCGCAGCCGATGGTTCGCACCCGCGCCCGACGCCGGCGGAATCGCGTCGAACATCGCGTGCAGGGCGGCGGTGTCGCCAACGCAGAGATAGACATCGGCCAGCTGGTCGGCGATCAGGCTGCTCGTGAGGAACTCGGTGCTGCCGTCCGCCTCGGCGCGGACCATCGCGGCGCGATCGAGCGCCTTGCCGAGCTCCCCTCGCAGCAGGTGGGTGTAGACGAAGGCGAAAAGGAAGGCGTGGCGCAACATCGCGCGGGCAAAGCGCGGCGAGAGGTTCCAGCCCGCCTCGGCGAGCGCCAGCACCTCGTCGTCGTCGCCGGCGTCGCCGGCGATCTTGATCAGGTTGAGGATCGTCACGCGCTCGCTGGTCACGTCGCGCTCGGCCGCCGCGACTCGCCGTGCCGCCTCGAGATGCAGGCGTGCACGTCCCCGGTCGGTGTTGAGGTTGACCAGCATGACGCCGAGCATCCGCTCCGCCTTGCCGATGCCCGACGCGTCGCCGAGGCGGACGCAGATCTCGCGCATCGCCTGCGCGTGGGCGATGCCTTCGTGCAGGTCGCCGCCGAGAAGGGCGACGATGCCGACGGCCTCGTGCGCATCACCGCGCAGGTCGTCGACGAGAGGCGGCGCGGCGGCGCCGGACGCGTCGGCCGCGCCGTCGAGCAGGGACAGCACCGCGAGCGCCGCGCCACGCGCTTCGCCGTGCCGGCCCTGCTGCCGCCACGCCTCGCAGCGCGAGAGCTCGATGCGGGCGCGCGTCGTCGCCAGCAGGCCGGGCCGGCTGGCCAGCTCGTCGAGGCGGCTCGACGCCTCGTCGATGCGATGCACGCCCACCTCGATGTCGGCGAGGGCCGCGGCCACCAGTGCCGCCGTGTCGGGGTCGGCCTGCTGCTCGGCGAGAGCGAGCGCGGCCCTCGCCGCCGCCAAGGCTGGGTCGACCTCGTTGCGCCGGTAGTGCAGCCTGGACAAGGCGCGTTGCGCCGGCAGCGCCTCGGCGTCGGTGATGCCCGCCGCGAGCGCGCGCCGGTAGAGCGCGATGGCGTCCACGTCGGCCCAGCGCTCGGCGGCGCGCTCGGCGGCGCGCAGCCACCACGTCACCGCGCGGCCTGGCTTGCCGGCCTCGAACCAGTGCTCGCCGACGATTGCCGGCTCGGCCTCGGCCCGCTCGGCGGCGGCCGCCAGCCGGGCGTGCAGCAGCCGGCGCCGCTCCAGCGAGAGGCGCGAGGCGAGCGCCTGGCGCACCAGGTCGTGGGCGAAGCGGACGCCGCCGCCGGTCGCGACCACGAGCTGCATCGCCTCCGCCCGCTCCAGCACCTCGGCGACCTCGAGAGGCGAGAGCGCGGTCGCACCCGACAACGTGTCGATCTCGAAAGGCTCGCCGGCCAGGCTGGCGGCCTCGAGCACGCGCCGCGTGCCGTCGCCGCCGCGGTCGACGCGCGCCGCGGTGGCCTCGAACACCGAGGTCGGCAGCGGCAGCTCGGCGTAGTCGTTGGTGCGCTCGTCGAGCGGCGTGCGCCAGACGCCGTTCTCGCTTCGGCCCAGCCAGCCGGTGGCGACGAGGTGGCGCAGCGTTTCGTGGACGAAGAACGCGTTGCCCGCGGTTGCGCCGTGCAGGCGCGCGGCGAAGCGGCTGGGGGCGGCGGCGCCCGAGAGCCGGCGCACCAGGTCGAGCACGTCGGCCGGGCCCAGCGGCGCGATCGCGACGCGCTGCGCCGTGCCGGCGGCCACGAGGCTGGCGACGAGCGCATCGATCGCCGCGGCGCCTTCGCCTTCACGCAGCGTCACGACCAGTCGGGGTACGGCACGCCCCTCGGCCGCCTCGTCGCGCAGGCGCCCGGCGATGTGGCCGAAGAGCGCCGCGCTGGCCGCGTCGGCAAGGTGCAGGTCGTCGAGCACGAGCGCGCCGAAGTTGTCGGCGGCGAGCGCGGCGACGGCACGCGCCATCGCATCGAGGAAGCGCAGGCTCTGCATCTCGTCGGCGAGCGGCGGCGGCGCCGGGCCGATCTCGGGCAGCAGCCGGGCGAGCTCGCTCAGCACCCACGCCTCCTCGGGCGGACCGCCGGCGGCGACGAGCGCGCGCAGCATCCGGCTGGCCGAGCGATACGCGACGCCTTCGTCGCCGGCGCGGCAGGCGACGAGCAGCGGCGGCGTGCGCGCGGCCACGAAGTCGGCGGCAAGCCGCGACTTGCCGACGCCGCCCGGACCGACCACGACCACGACCACGCCGGCGCGCCACGCCGCCTCGAGGCTCTCGATCTCGTCGGCGCGGCCGACGAAGGGAAGCTCGTGCGGCAGCATGCCCGCGCTGTCGGCCACCGGGCCGGCGGGAGCGCGCGCCATGGGAGTCGCTTCGTCGCGATGCGCTCCCGGGACGCCGACCGGGCCCGAGGAGCGCAGGCTGCGGGCCAGGGCTTCGGTCTCGGCCAGGGGGGCGATGCCGAGCTCGTCTTCGAGCACCTGGCAGCAACGCTCGTACTGGGCCAGCGCCTGCTCGCGCTCGCCGAGGGCGGCGAGGAGGCGCATCGCCTCGCGGTGCAGCCGCTCCTGCAGCGGATCGTCGGCGAGCGCGGCCTGCAGCGACTCGAGCGCGGCGTGGCGATCGCCCGCCGCCTCCGCCGCTGCGGCCACGCGCTCGAGCGCCTGGCGCCGCGCCGCGACGAGGCGCGAGCGCTGCGCCTCGGCCCAGTCGGAGAACCAGGGCTCGGTGGCCGAGACGATGTCCTGCGCGAACGGCCCGCGCCAGAGGGCGAGCGCGGCGCGGGCATCGCCGTCGGCGACGCCGCGCAGGAAGGCGTCGACGTCGATCCGCACCGTGTCGGCGAGGACGATCCGCTCATCGTCGGCGGCGATCGCCTCGCGCAGCCCGGCGTCGCGCAGCCGCGCGAGCTCGCGGCGCAGGTTGCGGCGCGCGCTGGCGACGTCGAGCCCCGGCCACATCCGCTCGGCCAGCTCGTCGCGGCGGGCCTTGCGCTCGACCGCGAGAAAGGCGAGCAGCGTCATCGCCTTGCGGATCGGCGGGCGCAGCGCCTGGCCATCGCAGACGATCGCCGAGGGCCCGAGCAGCGAGATCTCGATCATGAGGGCGATGATGCACGGCCTGCCCGCTCCCGGGTGCTGCCTGGGATCGAGGACTTCCCTCCCCGCTCGATGCGGCCTTGCGAGCCTGCGCGCTCATTGGTACCTGGCGCCCCAGACGCGGAAGACTCCGCTGTTGCCGGCGACGGCGGCGTTCTGCAGCCAGACGGCCACCGCGTTGCCGTTGGCGTCGATGGCGATCCGCCCCAGCACGGCCTGCGCCGAGCTGCCGCCGGCGGAGCTGACGGCCGTCCAGCCGCCGGCGACGGTGTAGCGACCGAACTGGACGATGTTGTTCGTGCCGTCGGTCGTGCCCCATACCGCCAGCGCACCGCCGTCGGCGTCGAAGACGAAGCGCGCGGAGTTGACGCTGCCCACCGGGCTCGAAGCGACGAGCGCGGCAACGCCCCAGCCTGTGCCGGCGGTGTAGCGGTTGAAGCGGACCGTGTCGCGATTCGTCGTGGTATCGCGCTGCGTCCATGTCGCCATCGCCTTGCCGCTGGCATCGAAGGCGACCTGCGCATCGCTCGCACCGCCATCGCCCGTTTCGATGCGTTGCGGCGTGCCCCAGCCGGTGCCGACGACGTAGCGGTTCGCCCAGATGTCGTCGCGCGTGCCGTCCGATTGAGCCCAGACCGCCAGCGCGTTTCCCGCGGCATCGACGGCGACCTGGGGAAACCGCGCCCGGCCGGCGTTGTCGGTCTCGATCAGCTCGGCCGTGCCCCAGCCGACGCCGGGCGTGTAGCGATTGGCCCAGATGTTGTCGCGCGTGCCGTCCGACTGCTGCCAGACCACGATCGCCCGGCCGCTCGGGTCGAAGGCGATGCTCGGCGGCGAAGCGAACCAGGCGACGTCGCCGGCCTCGTCGGTCTCGATCAGCTCGGCCGTGCCCCAGCCGGCGCCGACGGTGTAGCGGTTGGCCCAGAGGCTGTAGCGCACGCCGTTCGACTGCGCCCAGACCGCCAGTCCGTTGCCGTTGCGGTCGACCGCGACGTTCGGCGAGTAGGCGCTGCCGGCGTTGCCGGTCTCGATCAGCTCGGGCGTGCCCCAGCCCGCGCCCGCGGTGTAGCGGTTGGCCCAGATGCTGTTGAAGCTGCCGGAGCCGCTGCTCTGGTACCAGACGACCAGCGCGTTGCCGGCCGCATCGGCGGCGACGAAGGGCTGGGAGTTGCTGGTGCTCGAGAGGTCGTTGCTCTCGATCACCTGGGCGGTGCCCCAGCCGGCGCCGACCGTGAAGCGGTTGGACCAGATGTCCACCCGGCTCAGGCTGCTGCTGAACTCCTGCCCCCACACCACCAGCGCGTTGCCGCTGCCGTCCATGGCGAGCTCGGCCGTGGTGTTCGTGTCGTCGCCGTCCGTGCGCAGCAGCTGCGGCGTCCCCCAGGACTTCGCCGTCGTCGCCGACAGCACCGTCAGGGTTGCGGCATTGCTCGTCGCAGAAGCGACGGCATTGGTGACGACGACCCGGAACTGCGCCCCGTTGTCGGCGGCGCGAACGGTCGCGGGCGTGGTGTAGGCGGCGGCGGTGGCGCCGGTGATGTTGTTCCAGGTGCCGCCGACCAGGCGCTGCCACTGGTAGGCGAGCGGCCCGCTGCCGCTGGCGCTCGCGCTGAAGGTGGCCGCGGCCGGCTCGGTCACCGTCTGGTTCGCCGGCTGGGTGGCGATGCCCGGCGCCGTCGCGGCCGCGTTGACGGTGAGCAGCGCCGACCCGGAGGCGACGACCGGCCCGACGCCGTTGCTGGCGAGCGCGCGGTAGCGGTGGCCGCTCATCGCCGTGGTGGTGGCGGGCGTCGTGTAGGTGGTGGCGGTGGCGCCGGCGACGTCGCTCCAGGTCGTGCCCGCATCGGTACTGAGCTGCCACTGCAGGGTCGGCGCCGGCGTGCCGGAGACGACGACGGTGAAGCTCGCGGTGGCCGGCGCCACGACCGTGGCATTTGCCGGCGAGGTGACGAAGACCGGGGCGAGCGACGCCGCGCCGACGCCGAGCGTCGCGGCGTTGCTGGTGACCGAGCCCACGGCATTGGAGATCACGACCCGGAACTGGGCGCCGTCGTCGGCCACGCGCGCGGTGGCCGGCGTGACATGGCTGGCCGCTGTGGCGCCGGCGACGTTCGTCCAGGTGCCGCCGCCCAGGCGCTGCCATTGGTAGGCGAGCGGCCCGGTGCCGCTGGCGGTGACGTTGAACGTTGCCGTGGCCGGCTCGATCACCGACTGGTCGGCCGGCTGCGCGACGATCGCCGGCGCCACCGCCAGCGGCGTCACCGTGAGGACGGCCGGGTTGCTGATCAGCGTCGCGCCGGCGACCGTGACGACGGCCCGGTACTGGGTGCCGCTTTCCGCCAGGGTCGCGCCGGCGACCACCAGCGTGGCCCCGGTGGCACCGGCGATCTCGTTCCAGGCGCCGCCGCCGGCCGACCGCTGCCACTGGAACGCGGTCGCCGTGCCGCCGGCCACGTCGACCGCGAAGGTCGCATCGCCCCCGATCGGCGTCGACTGGTCGGTCGGATGCGTCAGCGAGGGACCGGTCGGCGGCGGCAGGTCGGCGTTCGAGCCGCCGCAGGCGGCGAGCAAGGCGATCAGCAGGCCACCCAGCGAAACGCGCAGCAGCGCGAGCCAGGATCCGGGACGAAGGGCGATGGTGGTCATGGTCGTGTCTCTGATGAAGCGTGAGGGGGCGCGCTCAGAAGCGGGCGACGAGGCCGAGGCCGAACGTCGCCAGGTTGCCGTCCTGGCCGGCGACCTTGCCGCGCGTGAGCTGGGCGTCGACGCGAAGCGCCAGGCGCGCATCGAGCGGGTACTCGAGGGCCACGCCGGCGAGCGGCTGCACGGTGGTCTTGCCGGCGTTCGGGCCGCCGCCTGCGCGCGCCTTGAAGTCGCCGTCGACCGCCGCCAGGCCGGCGCGCAGCTCGAGCTGCGCGTCGCCGACCGGCATGCGCCAGGTGGCGGCGGCGCCGAACACGTTGAAACCGAGATCGCCGCCGTAGTCGACGCCCGACGCGGTGCGGTCCGAGCCGCTGTAGCGGCGGGTGCCGGTCCACGACAGTCGCGCGCCCCATTGCCGGTCGAAGGCGCGGGCCACCGACAGGCCGTAGGCGTAGCCGCTCCGGTCGCAGGGCAGCGCGTCGACCTCGCAGACGACCCGCAGGCGCGCCGCGCCGCCTTCGATGCCGACCGACCAGGGGCCCGGGATGGCGGTCTGCGCGTGCGCGCCCGATGTCAGGGCGATGCCGGCGAACGCGAGAAGCCGCAGCGCGGGCGCAAAGGTGAATCCCATGAAGCTCTCCGATGTGAAGTCGAACCCGACGACCGGAGGAATGCTGCGCAGACCCCGTTGCGGGGCCGTTGCATGGCGCGGCTGGCATCATCGACCGCATGCTCGAGCTGACGATGTTCGGCGTGCCGGCGCTTGGCCGCGACGGCGTGCCGGTGGCGATGAAGGTGCGCAAGTCGCTCGCCCTGCTCATGCTGCTCGCGCGCAGCGGCGGGCCGGTGCCGCGCGGCCGGCTGGTGGCACTGCTCTGGCCGGCGCTCGACGAGACGACCGGCCGCCGCAACCTGCGCCGCGAGCTGGCGCGGCTGCGCGAGACCGGCGTCGGCGAAGTGATCCGGGCCGACGGCGACACCCTCGCCCTCGGCGCGTCGGTGCGCTGCGATGCCGACGCGTTCGAGGCCGCACTCGCCGCCGGCCGGCCCGACGACGCCCTCGCCGCCTGGCGCGGCCCCCCGGCCGACGGCTTCGCGCTCGGCGACGCCGATGCGTTCGACGACTGGCTGGTGCAGCAGCGCCGCCAGCTTGTTGCGCGGCGGCAGGTCGCGCTCGGCGCCTCGGCGGCGGCGCGCGAGGCGGCCGGCGACCTGGCCGGTGCGCTGGCACGGATCGAGTCGCTGCTCGCCGACGACCCGCTGCAGGAGCAGCACCACCGCGACGCGATGCGGCTGCTCGCTGCGACCGGCCGGCGCGAGGCCGCACTGGCGCAGTTCGAGCGCTGCCGCGCGCTGCTCCGCTCCGAGCTCGACCTGACGCCGATGGCGCAAACCGAGGCGCTGGCGGCGACCCTGCGCGGTGCGGCCGGGGCCGGTGCCGCCGTTGCCCCGCCGCCTGCCGCGGCCGAGGCGCCGACCGCCTCGACAGGGATGCGGCCGACCTTGCTGCCGTCGGTGCTGCCCTTCGTCGGCCGCGCGGCGGACGTGGCACGCATGGAAGCGGCCTGGGCGACCGGCCGACCGATCGTCGTCGAAGGCGAGGCGGGCGTCGGCAAGTCGCGGCTGGCGAGCGACTTTGCCGCCGCGCACGGGCCGTTCGCGCTGGCGCGCTGCCGTGCCGGCGATGCCGGCCTGCCGTATTCGTCGATCACGCGCGCCCTGCGCGCGCTGATGGGACCTTCGTCCGCGCTGCCCGAGCTGCCGGCCTGGGTCGGCCCGGAGCTGGCGCGCCTGATGCCCGAGCTCGGCGCGGCGCCGCCGCCGATCCGCTCCGACGAGGAGCGCAACCGCTTCTTCGAGGCCTGCGCGAGCGCCTGGCAGGCGTTGTCGGCCGACGACTTCGACGCCGTGATCGTCGACGACTGGCACCTCGCCGACGCCGCCAGCCGCAGCCTGCTCGCCTTCATCGCCGGGCGGCGCGGCGATCAGGTCTCGGCCGGGGCGCGCGAGCTGCTCCTGCTGCGGCCCGAGCTCGATGCCGCGGCCGCCGGCCTGCTGGCCGACTTCGTGGCCGCCACGGGCGCGCTGCACCTTCGCCTCGGCCCCCTGCCCGGCGACGCGGTGCTGGAGATGGTGCAGCGCCTCTCCGGCGCCGACCGGCCGCTGCGCTTCGCCGAGCGGCTCGGCCGGGCCACCGGCGGCAATCCGTTCTTCCTCGCCGAGACCCTGCGCCACCTGGTCGAGATGGAGCTGCTGACGACGAGCGACGACGGGCGCTGGCACACCCCGTTCGACGACGACACCGACGACTACCGCGAGCTGCCGGTGCCGGCGAGCGTGCGCGAGGCGGTGCTCGCCCGGGTGCAGCGCCTGCCGGCGGCTTCGCGCCGGGTCCTCGAGGCGGCGGCGCTCGCCGCCGAGCCGTTCGCACCCGCCCTGCTCGCGCCGGCCTGCGCCCTCTCGGAGCTGGACGCGGTGCTGGCGATCGACGACGCGATCGCCGCCCAGCTGCTGCGCGAGCACGACGGCGGCGGCTTCGCTTTCGCCCACGACCTGGTGCAGCAGGCGCTGCAGGAGTCGCTGGGGGCGGAGCGGCGCCGGCTGGTGCACCGGCGCCTGGCGCTCGGCGCCGAGAGCGCAGGTTCGCCGAGCGCGACCGTCGCCGCGCACCACGAGGCGAGCGGCGACCTCGCCCGCGCGGTGGCGCATCGCCTCGCGGCCGGCGACGAGGCGATGCGCCTGCGCGCCCTGCAGGAAGCGATCGCCCAGTGGCGACACGGCCTCGCCGACCGGCCGAACCCGGCGCAGGCGATCGCCCTGCACCGGCGGCTGCTCGACGCCGGCACGCAGCTCTCCGCGCTCGACGTGGTGGGCGAGCAGGCCGACGGGCTGGCGCTACGCCTCGCCGATCCCGCGCTGTCGCCGGCCGAGCGGATCGACGCCACCATCGCCCGGGGGCTGGCGCTGTCGCGCTCGGGCCGGCCGGTCGAGGGGCTGGCGGCGCTCGACGCGATGGCAGGCGAGCCCGTCGGCAGGCAGCGCTTCGCCTACCTCTGGGCGCGCAGCATCACCCTGAACAGCGCCGGCCGCAACGCCGAGGCGCAAGGCGCCGTGGAAGCGGCGCTCGCGCTCGACGACATCGGCGACGCCGAGCGGGTGGACCTGCTCGACTTCCTGTTCGTCTGCGAGCGCGAGAAGGGCGACCTGGCGCGCGCCCTGGTCCATGCCGAAAGCGCCCTTGCTCTCGCCAGGAAGAGCGGCGACCGACGCGCCCTGGCCCGCGCCTTCTTCCGCAGCGGCCTGGTGAAGCTGCACCTGCACGACGTGGCCGAAGCCGAGGCCGACATGCGCGCCGCGCTCGTCGAGGTCGCGCCGCTCGGCCTGGTCGGCTTCGAGCGAATCGTTCTCTACAACCTCAGCTGCGTCTACTCCTCGCAGAGCCGGCCGGTCGACGCGCTGGCCGTGCTGCAGCGCGGACGGCAACTCTCGCCGCCGATCCTGCCGGGACACATGCGCACCGTCTATCGCACCGGCATCGCCGACGCCCAGTTCACCCTCGGCAACCTCGGCGCCTGCTGGGAAGACGCCGGCCCCGCGGCGACCGAAGCGCTGACGGCCGAGGATCCGGTCGTGCGCATCGGCACGGCGATGTGCCTGACGGAGCCGCTGTGGCTGCTCGGCGAGCTGCCGAGCGCGCGCGCGTTGCTCGCCTCGCTGACCGCCGAGGAGATGGCCACGCTGCCGGTAGTCGCCGGTGAGCTGCACGTCGCCCTGGCGCAACTCGAGCTCAAGCTCGGTCGCATCGCCGCTGCCGAGGCCTCCCTGCAAGCGTTCCACGCCGGCGACGGCGACGTCATCGAACGGGTGCGGGTGCGCGAGGCGCAAGCGCGGGCCGAGCTGGCGCTGGCACACGGTGATGCCGAGGCTGCCCTCGCGCGCCTGCCGGCCGACGACACCAAGGGCATGAACGAGGAGATGCGCGTCCGCGGCCTGGCATTGCGGGTGCGCGCCGAGAGCCGGCTCGGTTCGCTGTCGTCGCGCACCGTCGCGGCGGCGACGTACGCGCTCGCCGCCCCGGGCGTCCATCGCATCGCCGCGCTCGAGCTGCACGCGGCGCTGGCCGCCGCGGCCCACGCCGGCGTGGAGGGCGCGCCCGCCGACGCGGCCGCTGGCCATGCGGCCTGTGTCGCCCGGCTGGCGGCGTCGCTCGAGGCGCATCCGATACAGCAGCGGGCGTTCGTCGCCGGCCGGGCGGCCGAGGGCGGGACGGAGGCCCTTACCTACAATCACGCCCCTCCATGACCGAACTCGCCAAATCCTTCGACCCCGCCGCCATCGAGGCGCACTGGGGCCCCCTCTGGGAAGAAAGCGGCATCTACGAGCCGACCCTCGATCCCGCCAAGCCCTCGTTCGCGATCCAGCTGCCGCCGCCGAACGTGACCGGCACGCTGCACATGGGGCACGCGTTCCAGCACACGATCATGGATGCGCTGGTCCGCTACCACCGGATGAAAGGCGAGAACACGCTCTGGGTGCCGGGCACCGACCACGCCGGCATCGCGACGCAGATCGTCGTCGAGCGGCAGTTGCAGGAAACCGGCCTCTCGCGCCACGACCTCGGGCGCAAGAACTTCGTCGCCCAGGTCTGGGACTGGAAGGAAACCAGCGGCTCCACCATCACCCGGCAGATGCGCCGCATGGGCGACTCGGTGGCCTGGAAGTACGAGTACTTCACCATGGACGACCGTCTCTCGGCGGTCGTCACCGACACCTTCGTCTCGCTGTTCGACCAGGGCCTGATCTACCGCGGCAAGCGGCTGGTGAACTGGGACCCGGTGCTGCTCTCGGCCGTTTCCGACCTCGAGGTCGAGAACGAGGAACGGGCCGGGACGATGTGGCACATCCTCTATCCGTTCAGCGACGGCCCGCAGCCCGACGTGAACGGCGTGCCGATGAGGGGCATGCACATCGCGACCACGCGGCCCGAGACCATGCTCGCCGACGGCGCCCTCGCCGTGCACCCCGACGACGAGCGCTACAAGCATCTGGTCGGCAAGCTGGTCGACCTGCCGCTCTGCGACCGCAAGATCCCGGTCATCGCCGACGCCTACGTCGACAAGGATTTCGGCTCGGGCTGCGTCAAGATCACCGGCGCGCACGACTTCAACGACTACCAGGTTGCAGTTCGCCACGGCCTGCCGCTGATCGTCATCTTCACGCTCGACGCGAAGATCAACGAGCAAGGCCCTGCCGCCTACCGCGGCCTCGACCGCTACGACGCGCGCAAGGCGGTGCTGAAGGACCTCGAGGCGCAGGGCTTCCTCGAGAAGGCGGTGCCGCACCAGCACGCGGTGCCGATCTGCGTGCGCACCGGCCAGGTGGTCGAGCCGATGCTCACCGACCAGTGGTTCGTGGCGATGACCAAGGCCGGCGCCGACGGCACCTCGATCGCCGGCAAGGCGATTGCCGCGGTCGAGACCGGCGCGGTGAAGTTCCATCCGGCGCAGTGGATCAACACCTACAACCAGTGGATGCACAACATCCAGGACTGGTGCATCTCGCGCCAGCTCTGGTGGGGGCACCAGATCCCGGCCTGGTACGGCGAGGGCGGCGAGCTGTTCGTCGCCCGCAGCGAGCACGAGGCGCACGCCAAGGCCGCGGCCGCGGGCTACGCCGGGCCGCTGACGCGCGACGCCGACGTGCTCGACACCTGGTACTCGTCGGCCCTGGTCCCCTTTTCCTCGCTCGGCTGGCCGAAGCAGACGAAGGAGCTCGAGCTCTTCCTGCCGTCGAGCGTGCTCGTCACCGGCTACGACATCATCTTCTTCTGGGTCGCCCGGATGATCATGATGACGCTGCAGTTCACCGGCCAGGTGCCGTTTCGCGACGTCTACATCCACGGCCTGGTGCGCGACGCGCAGGGCAAGCGGATGAGCAAGTCGGAAGGCAACGTGCTCGATCCGGTCGACCTGATCGACGGCATCGCCCTCGAGCCGCTGCTCGAGAAGCGCGCGACCGGCCTGCGCCGGCCCGAGACCGCGCCGACGATTCGCAAGAACACGGCGGCCGAGTTCCCGAACGGCATTCCCGGCTTCGGCGCCGACGCGGTGCGCTTCACCTTCTGCTCGCTCGCGAGCCTGGGGCGCAACGTCAATTTCGATTCGAAGCGCTGCGAGGGCTATCGCAACTTCTGCAACAAGCTCTGGAACGCGACCCGCTTCGTGCTGATGAACGCCGAGGGCAAGGACTGCGGCCTGGCGGAGCACACCAAGGCCGAGTGCGCGCCCGGCCAGCCGTTCCACAACTACCTGACGTTCTCGCAGTCAGATCGCTGGATCGCGGGCGAGCTGCAGCGGGTGGAAGCGGCGGTCGCCGAGGGCTTCGCCGAGTACCGGCTCGACACCGTTGCCAACGCCATCTATTCGTTCGTCTGGGA
This sequence comes from Burkholderiales bacterium, assembly GCA_021414305.1. Taxonomy (GTDB): domain Bacteria; phylum Pseudomonadota; class Gammaproteobacteria; order Burkholderiales; family Burkholderiaceae_C; genus Schlegelella_A. The sequence goes on from JAIOOS010000012.1 coordinate 163,536, forward strand.
CGAATACTGCGACTGGTACCTCGAGATCGCCAAGGTGCAGCTGCAATCGGGCGCCGAGTCGGAGCAGCGCGCCACCCGGCGAACGCTGCTGCGCACGCTCGAGACGGTGCTGCGCCTGCTGCATCCGATCGCGCCCTTCATCACCGCCGAGCTGTGGGAGCGGGTCGCGGTCGTCGCCGGTCGCAAGACCGCCGAGACCGAGCACGGCATCGTCACTGCCCCCTATCCGAAGGCGCAGCTCGAGAAGGTCGACCCTCAGGCCGACGCCTGGGTCGCGACGCTGAAGGAGATCGTCGGCAGCTGCCGCGCCCTGCGCAGCCAGATGAGCCTGGCGCCCGGCAAGCGGGTGCCGCTCTACGCCACCGGCGACGCAGGCTTCATCACCGGCGCGACTTCATTGCTGAAGGCGCTGTGCCAGGTGTCCGAGGTCAGCGTGTACGACGACGCGGGCTTCGCCGCGGCGACCGCCGATTCGCCGGTGGCGGTGGTCGGCACGAGCCGGATCGCCCTCTACGTGGAGATCGATCGCGCCGCCGAGATCGCGCGGCTCACGAAGGAGATCGACCGCATCGACGGCGAGATCGCCAAGCAGAACGCCAAGCTCGGCAACGAGAGCTTCGTCGCCAAGGCGCCGCCGGAGGTGGTGGCTCAGTTCAAGCAGCGCGTGGCCGAGTTCACGTCGACCATGACGCGGCTTCGAGATCAACGAGCCCGCCTGGAATCGTCGTCTCGCTGAGCTCGCTGGCGCTCTTCGGCACGAACTCGAGCAGCTCGTCGAGGCGCCGGGCCACCGCCCAGGCGCTGCGCTGGCGCGCCTCGCGGGTGGTGGCCGCCACGCGCGGCGTGACCTGCAGCGTCGGGATGCCGTACAGCGGCCGCTGCGGGTCGAGCGCGCCGGGCTCCAGGCTGTCGAACCAGGCGGCGGCGATCCGCCCGCTCTTCAGCGCGGCGGCGAGCGCGGTCTCGTCGAACAGGCCCGAGTGCGCCGTGCTCACCAACACCTGGTTCGGCTTGCAATGGGTGAGGAAGCGGTCGCCGAGCAGGCCGTGGTAGCGGCTGAAGTAGGCGAGCTGCACGCAGACCACGTCGGAGCGTTCGACCAGCTCGCGCAGGCCCACCGGCGCCACCTTCCACAGCGGCCAGACGCTGTCGCTCGCGTGCAGGGCCGGGTCGTAGCCGACGATGCGCGCGCCGAAGCCGGAGAGGAGCTGGGCGATCGAGCGCGCCGAGGGCGACATGCCGACCAGGCCGATGGTGGCGCCGCCGAGCTCGCGGCCGGCGACGCTGCCGTCGGCGCCGCGGATCGGCACCCGGCGCAGCAGCGCCAGCGCGGCGCCGATCGTGAACTCGGCCTCGGCCCGGGCGCTGGCGGTGAGGCTGCGCACGATCTCGATCCGGCGTCGCTCGCAGGCGGCGAGGTCGAGGTTCTCGGCGCCGGCGCTGACCCGGCCGATCGCCACCAGCACCGGGGCGAAGTCGAGCGTCTCCGTGTCGATGGTCACCGAGGCCGGAACGATGGTGGCGCGGACGTTGTAGAGCGAGCGGCGGAACTCGCGCGGCGCGTGCGCCAGCTCGGGGGCATGCCGAATGCTATGGCGGAGCCCGAGCCATTCGAGGACATCGGGTTCGAGCGTATCGACGACGAGCAGGTCCATGGGAGGCGGGGGTGTGCAGGGCCGGAAGCGCCGGTCCGCGTGCCAGAATTCATCGACTCCAACGATTGTAAGTAGATGTTAGTACGACATGCGATTTTCCCGGTAGCCGGGCTCGGCACGCGCTTTCTTCCCGCCACCAAGGCGCTGCCGAAGGAGATGCTGCCGATCGTCGACAAGCCTCTCGTCCAGTACGCGGTCGAGGAGGCGTACGCCGCCGGCATCCGGCAGATGATCTTCGTCACCGGCCGGCACAAGCGGGCGATCGAGGACCACTTCGACCTCACCTTCGAGCTTGAGGATGCGCTCGAGAAATCGAACAAGGCCGACCTGCTCGCCCTGGTGCGCGCGGTCAAGCCGGACGACATGGACTGCGTGTTCGTGCGCCAGCCCAAGGCGCTCGGCCTCGGCCACGCGGTGCTCTGCGGCCGCCATGTGGTCGGCGACCATCCGTTCGCGGTGCTGCTGCCCGACGACCTGATGATCGGCACGCCGCCGGTGCTGGCGCAGATGGTGGCCCAGTTCGAGGCGAAGAGGGCCTCGATCATCGCCGTGCAGGAAGTGCCGGCGGAGCACACGCGCCGCTACGGCATCGTCGCCGGCAACGCGGCCGGCGAGCGGCTGGTCGACATCACGCGCATCGTCGAGAAGCCCGCCGCCGAGGTGGCGCCTTCGCGCCTGGGCGTCGCCGGCCGCTACGTGCTGACGCCGCGGGTGTTCGACGAGATCGCCAACCAGACGCGCGGCGTCGGCGGCGAGATCCAGCTCACCGACGGCATCGCCGGCCTGTTGAAGCACGAGAAGGTGTTCGCCTACCGCTACGACGGCAAGCGCTACGACTGCGGCAGCAAGGAGGGCTTCCTGCAGGCCAACGTCGAGCTGGCGCTGGCCAGCCCCGAGCTCGGGCCGGAGTTTCGCGCCTGGCTGAAGGCGCTGAAGATCTAGCGGACCGGTCGGTGGCTGCCTAGCGGCGACGCAGGTAGTGCACGAACTCGTCGTTCGCGCTCGTCTGCTCGAGCAGTTCGTTGCCGGTCTGGCGGGCGAAGGCCTGGAAGTCGCGCATCGATCCGGGATCGGTCGCCACGACCTTGAGCACGTCGCCGCTCGACATCTCGGCAAGCGCCTTCTTCGCCTTGAGGATGGGCAGCGGACAGTTCATGCCGCGGGTGTCGAGCTCCTTCTGCGCTTCCATCTCTGCAATCCTTCTCTGCTCAATCGACGTCGACTTCGGTGGCGCGCTTGCCCGGGGGCAGCTCCATGTACTGCGGCTCGATGCCGCGCGAGCGCAGCCAGTCGGCGAGCGCGTAGCCGGTGCCCGCCGGCCAGCACTTGACCTTCTCCGGCGCGATCGTCCGGTAGTCGATCAGCTCGGGCGAAAGCCGGATCTCGCCGCGCGCCGCGACGTGGTACGCGATGATCACCTGATTCATGCGCAGGAACTCGTAGGCGCCGATCAACGAGACCGACTCGGCCGTGAGGGAAGTCTCTTCCTTCACCTCGCGCGCGATGCCCTCCTTCGGCGATTCGCCCGCTTCCATGAAGCCGGTGATCAGGCCGAAGAACTTGCCGGGCCAGGCGGCGTTGCGGGCGAGCAGGAGCTGGCCGTCCCGGTCGACCAGCTCGATCACCGCGGCGAGCACCGGCGTCGGGTTGCCCCAGTGGGTCCAGCCGCAGGCCGGGCAGCGCAGCCGCGTCTTGGCGCCGCCGTCTTCCTCGAGCGAGATGGGCGCGAGCGCGGTGGCGCAGTTGGTGCAGAACCGGACTTCGAAGCTCATGCGGGGAACACGCCGGTCGAGAGATAACGGTCGCCGCGGTCGCAGACGACGAAGACGATGGTCGCGTTCTTCACCGTCTCGGCGATCTGCAGCGCGACCCAGCACGCGCCCGCGGCCGAGATGCCGGCGAAGATGCCTTCCTCGCGCGCCAGCCGCCGGGTGGTCTCCTCGGCGTCGGACTGGGAAACGAGCACCAGTTCGTCGACCGCCTTCGGGTCGTAGATCTTCGGCAGGTACTGCTCGGGCCACTTGCGGATGCCCGGAATGCGAGAGCCTTCGTTCGGCTGCGCGCCGATGATCCGCACCTCGGGGTTCTTCTCCTTCAGGAAGCGCGAGACGCCGGTGATCGTGCCGGTGGTGCCCATCGCGCTCACGAAGTGGGTGATGCGGCCGCCGGTGTCCTTCCAGATCTCGGGGCCGGTGGTCTCGTAGTGGATGCGCGGGTTGTCGGGGTTGGCGAACTGGTCGAGCACCACGCCCTTGCCGTCCTTCTGCATCTGCTCGGCGAGATCGCGCGCGTACTCCATGCCGCCCGAGCGCGGCGTCAGGATCAGCTCGGCGCCGAACGCCTTCATCGTCTGCGCCCGCTCGACGCTCAGGTCCTCCGGCATGATCAGCAGCATGCGGTAGCCGCGGATCGCCGCGGCCATCGCCAGGGCGATGCCGGTGTTGCCCGAGGTCGCCTCGATCAGCGTGTCGCCGGGCTTGATCGTGCCGCGCTCCTCGGCGCGGCGGATCATGCTGATCGCGGGGCGGTCCTTCACCGAGCCGGCCGGGTTGTTTCCCTCGAGCTTGCCGAGCAGGACGTTGCCGCGCTCGGCGTTGGCCGCGCCCGGCAGGCGCACCAGGCGCACCAGGGGCGTGGCGCCGATCGTGTCCTCGATCGTCGGGTAGCGCGGGGCGGAGTCGGTCATCGGGCGTCCGGGATTGCCGCTGGTGCCTCGGGTCGGAATCGAACCGACACTCCTCGCGGAACGGGATTTTGAGTCCCGCGCGTCTACCAATTTCGCCACCGAGGCTGCGGGGCTCGAAGAGGCGGCGAGTTTGCCATAGCGGCAGATTTCGAGACGCACGCCCGTAGACTCTCGGCTCCCCTCGCACCCTCGCTCGCCGCATGCCCTCCTTGCCTCCGGCCACACAGGCCCTCCTGCTCGCCAACGTCGCCGTCTTCTTTCTCGAGCGCCTGCTCGGCGGCGCGCTGTTCGGGCCGCTGGCCCTCTGGCCGATCGGCAGCGGCCTGTTCTGGCCCTGGCAGATCGCGAGCTATTCGTTCCTGCACGGCAGCTTCGAGCACCTGTTCTTCAACATGCTCGGCCTGTGGATGTTCGGCTCCGAGCTCGAGCAGGTCTGGGGCCGCAAGCGCTACCTGCAGTTCTACGCGGCGAGCGTCGTCGCCGCGGCGCTGACGCAGCTCCTGGTCAACGCCCTGCTCGGCTCGAACGTGCCGACGATCGGCGCCTCGGGCGGCCTGTTCGGCCTGCTCCTCGCCTACGCGATGATCTTTCCGAACCGGATCATCCTGCTGTTCTTCGTCATCCCGATGAAGGCGAAGTGGCTGGTCGCGCTGTACGGCCTGCTCGAGCTCTACCAGGGCGCCTACGTCATGAACACCGGCGTGGCCCACTTCGCGCACCTCGGCGGCATGCTGGGCGGGCTGCTGACGATCCGCTTCTGGCGCCGCCAGCCGCCGTTCGGGCGGCGCTGACGCCCTCCGGTCGGAAAAAAAGCCCCTGCCGCCCACCGGGCCATCGGCCCGGATCATGCTTCGTTGGAACCTTTCCGACCGAGCGAGGGCCGCCATGACCGAGCCGTTCTTCCCATCGACGCCTGTGCCCTCGCGCTGGCGCCGCCCGGCCCTCGCCTTCACGCTCTCGCTCGCCGCCTGCCTCGGCGGCGAAAGCCTGGCCCGGGCCGGAACCGTGGCCGACATCGCCGGGCCGGCCAATGCCGTGCTCGCGCGGCTGGAGGAGAGGAAAGCCGCGCTGGCCCGCGCCGGCGCGGCGACGGTAGGCGTCGAGGTCCGCGCGGTCGAGGACGCGCGCTCGATCGCCACGCTCGGCCAGGTGCGCGAAGGGTCGGGCGTCGTCATCGGCCGCGACGGCCTGGTGCTGACGATCGGCTACCTCATCCTCGAAGCCGACCACATCGATCTCATCGACGGCAGCGGCCGGCACCTGCCGGCGCGCGTCGTCGCCTACGACCTCGCCTCGGGCTTCGGCCTGCTGCAGGCGCTCGCGCCGCTGCCGCTCGAGCCGGTGCCGCTCGGCGTCTCGGCCGCGGTCAAGGGCGACGAGCCGCTGCTCATCGCCAGCGGCGGCGACGACGGCGACCTGAGCCTGGCGCGGATGGTCTCGCGGCGCGCGTTCTCGGGCTACTGGGAGTACCACATCGACGGCGCCCTCTTCACCGCGCCGGCGCGCACCGACCACAGCGGCGCGGGCCTCTTCAATGCCGAAGGCGAGCTGGTCGGCATCGGCTCGCTGGTCGTCTCCGACGCCGCGGGCAGCGCGGCGCTGCCGGTGCGCGGCAACATGTTCGTGCCGGTCGACCTGCTCAAGCCCATCCTCGCCGAGATGCGCAGTTCGGGCACGACGCGGGCGAGCACCCGCCCCTGGCTCGGCCTCAACTGCGTCGAGTACGGCGGCCACGTGCGGGTGATCCGCCTCACCGCCGCCAGCCCGGCCGAAGAGGCGGGGCTGCAGCCCGGCGACCTGATCACCGCCGTCGACGACACCGAAGTCGGCGACCTCGCCTCGTTCTACAAGACGCTGTGGCGCGACACGCGCGCCGAGCGCGACGTCACGCTGCAGGTCAGGCGCGGCGCCGAGTCGATGCGCCTGACGGTGCGCTCGATCGACCGGATGAAGACGCTGAGCCGGCCGCAGGGCGTCTAGGGGACCCTCACCCCGGCCCTCTCCCGCAAGCGGGAGAGGGCGCAAAGGCCTAGTAGCCGAGCGAGCGGTCGATCGCGTTCGGCGCGCGCTCGCCGCGCTGCTGTGCGCGCAGCGCCGCGATGAACTGCGCGACGATCACTTCGGGCGAAGACTGCGCCGCGATGTGCGGCGTGATCGTGATCCCGGGTACCGCCCAGAGCGGATCATCGTCGGGCATCGGCTCGTGCCGCTGCACGTCGAGCGCCGCGCCGGCGAGATGGCCGGAGCGAACCGCGGCGATCAGGTCGGCCTCGACGACGTGCGCGCCGCGGGCGACGTTGACGACATAGCCTCCGCGCGGCATCGCGGCGAAGGCGCCGGCGTCGAGGATGCCCTCGGTCGCCTCGGTCAGCGGCAGGGCGCAGACCACGACATCGCTCTCGCCGAGCAGCGCCGCGAGCCGCTCCGGCGAGCGCCGGTTCCAGCCCCGCGCCCGCAGGCCGACGCGGCCCAGCCAGTCGACGATCTCGCCGCCCATCGCGCCGGTGCCGAGCACCAGCACACGGTGCCGTGCCATCGGCAGCGGATGGCGCAGCCAGGCGCGCTCGTGCTGCTGCACGGCGTAGCGCTCGAGCTCGCGCGCATGGCGCAGCACCATCGTCGCCACGAACTGGGCGATGCCCGCAGCCTGCTCGGGGTCGACGATGCGGGAGACGACGACGTGCGGCGCGAGATCCTGGGCGAGCAGCTTCTCCACGCCCGCCGCCGTCGAACAGATCCAGCCGAGCCGCGGCATGCGCGCCGCGAGGCCGGGCGGCAGGCGCCAGCCGAGGGCGATGTCGACCGTGGCGAGCTCGGCGTCGCTCAGGGCCGAGCGGTACTCGAGGAGCTCGAGCTCGGGCGCGAGCGCGGAGATTGCCGCGACGTACGGCGCCGCCGGCATCGGCTGCGTCATGAGCAGCACCTTCATGCGGCGAGGAAGTTGCCGCAGTTCGCGAATCGCTGCGTCGCCTCGGCGCCGGGGCCGCGGACGACGCCGCTCGGGTCCTCGCCGCGCGCCAGCGCCGCGAGCTGCTCGCGCAGGAAGCGGCGCAGCAAGGCCACGCCGCGGTCGCTGGTGCGCAGGTGCTCGGCCGAATGCGCGGTGATCCTGCCCTGGCTCACCTGCGCCTCGTAGTCGCCCGGAAAGTCGCGGTGCTCGGCCTCGCTCAGCTCCCACCAGAACTTGCCGTTCATCTTCGAGCGCATGCGGCCGAGGTCGCCCGGTTGCCGCACCCGGCCGGCAACGTAGATGCGAAAGTGGCCGTCGTCGATCGGCAGCACCCAGCCGATCGATTCGACCGGGCCGAAGCTGGCCAGGCGCGGGCTCGGCACCACGCGCAGGGTGGGCATCGCCGCTTCGGTGACGCGGTGCAGGCGGCGGCCGTCGTCGAGGTCGCGATAGCTGGTGGCGCGCACGCCGCGCTCGGTCGCATCCCATTGCACCTCGGGCATCTGCGCCATCGCCGGCACGAACTGGTGGCCGGAGAACACGCCATGCAGGATCGGCACGTGCAGGCTGTCGACCACGTTCTCCCAGTGCTGCAGCCAGTTGCAGGGAATGACCGGCGGGCCGCCGCCGCCGATGCTGCTGTCGTCGGCCTCGAGCGATTCGCCCGGGGCGAGCTGCTCGAGCACGTCGATCCGCGGCAGCAGCGGCTTGCGGTCGGGTGGGCCGAGGTAGGCGAAGACGAGGCCGTAGCGCTCCTCCAGCGGATACCAGGGCTGGCGCACGTTGCCACGGAGCTTCCCGCCCTCGGGCTCGCACGGCTGGTCGAGGCAGCGGCCGTCGACCGAGAACATCCAGCCGTGGTAGCAGCAGCGGATGCCCTCGGCCTCGACGCGGCCGTAGTGGAGCGAGGCGCCGCGATGGGCGCAGCGGGGATGGACCAGGCCGGGCCGGCCCTGGCCGTCGCGGAACAGGATCAGGTCCTCGCCGAGCACCCGCACCGGCTTGGGCGTGGCGCCGGCATCGGCGGCGAGGCCGACCGGATGCCAGTAGCGGCGCAGCAGCTCGCCCATCGGCGCGCCGGCGCCGACCTCGGTCAGCTCCTTGTCGTGGCTGGCCAGCGCCAGGCCGTACGCCGTGCCTTCGTCGAGCATGGCCTTGACGGCTACTCCGGCTTCGCGCCCGAGGCCTTGATGAAGTCGATCCACTTCGGCGCGTCGCGGGCGAACGACGCGGCGAACTCCTCGGGCGAGTTGCCGAGCGGCGTCTGTCCCTGCTCGATCAGCTTGGGCAGCACATCGGGCAAGCGGATCACCGCCGCGATCTCCTTCTGCAGGCGGTCGACGATGGCCTTGGGCGTGCCCGCGGGCGCGTAGGCGGCGACCCAGATCGGCAGCTCGAAGCCCTTGTAGCCCTGCTCGGCGAAGGTGGGCACGTCGGGCATGGCCGACGAGCGCCCCGGCCCGGTCATGCCGATCGCCTTGAGCTTGCCGGACTGCACCTGCGGCTTGGCGCCGACCGGGCTGGCGAAGGTCACGTCGAGGCTGCCGCCGATCACGTCGGTGATCGCCGGCTGCTCGCCCTTGTAGGGCACGTGGGTGAGGCTCACGCCGTGGTCGCGGGCCAGGATCTCGCCGTACACGTTGGCCGAGGAGCCGATGCCCCACGAGCCGTAGGAGATCGGCCGGTTCTGCTGCTTCGCCCAGGCGATGAAGCCCTTGAGGTCGCTGTAGCCGGCGGTGCCCGGCGCGGTGAGGAGCACGCTGCCGAGCGAGACCTGGGTGATCGGCGCGAAGTCCTTGACCGGATCGAACGGCAGCTTCCTGAACAGCACCGTGTTGTTCACGTGCGTCGACATCGTCGTGATCATGAAGGTGTAGCCGTCGGGCGCCGCCTTGGCGACGACGTCGGCGCCGACGATCGTGTTCGCGCCCGGCACCGCGTCGACGATCACCTGCTGGCCGAGGCGCTGGCCGAGCTTTTCGGCGATAACGCGGTTGAGCACGTCGATCGCGCCGCCGGGGTTGAAGGGCGAGACCAGGCGGATCGCCTTGGTCGGCCAGGCGGCGGCCGGAGCGGACGCCTGGGCCAGGGCCCCGCCGGCGAAAGGGGCGAGGATCGAGGCGGCCAGCGCCGCGGCCAAGGTCGCGCGGGTCCCTCCGGACCGGCGCACTGCGGAACCCATGAGCATCTCCTGCCAATCTTGTTCGTTGTCGGCCCATTGTTCGGGCCGCGCGGCCGATCTCAATCGGGGGAAGCGCGCAAGCCCTCGACAACCGTCGGATGGCGCAGGACCAGGCGCAGCTCCTCCTTGAGGCGGCGGTTGACGAGCCGGCGCGACTCGCCGAGAAAGCTCATCTGCAGCGGCGACAGCGACGCTTCGGCCTCCGCGCGGGAGATCCGCGGCGGCCGCGCCAGGCCGTGCAGGTTGGCGACGAGGTCGAAGTAGTCGCCCATGCGCAGCTCGGTGTCGTCGCTGGCGTTGACCGCCCGCTGCGGCCGGCCGCGGCAAAGCGCGGCGGCGCAGGCCCGCGCCAGGTCGTCGGCATGGATGTGGTTGGTGTAGACGTCGTCGGCCGCTGCGAGCACCGGCGTGCCGCGCGCCAGCCGCTCGCGCGGGTCGCCGCCGGCACGATCGAGCGCATAGATGCCGGGGATGCGCAGGGCCGTCACGGCGACGCCGGCGCTGCGGCCGAAGATGCGCAGGCGCGCCTCGGCGTCCACGCGCCGGCGGGCGCGGTCGGTCGCCGGCGCGAGCGGCCGGGTCTCCTCGACCTTCGCCCCGCGGCAGTCGCCGTAGACGCCGCTGGTCGAGCCGTAGACCACGCGCTGCAGGCGCGGCGACCGTGCCAGGGCGTGGATCAGCCGGGCGGTGCGCCGGTCGTCCAGGCCCGAGGAAGCCGGCGGCGCCAGGTGCAGAACCGCGTCGGCCAGGCCGGCGAGGCGCGCAAGAGTCTCCGGGCGGTCGAGATCGCCGGCCAGCGGCACCACGCCGGCGGCGCGCAGGGTGGCATGGCGCGTCGCGCTCGAGGTCAGGGCGAGCAGGCGCCAGCGGCCGCGCAGCAGCGCCGCGACGCGCAGCCCGACGTCGCCGCAGCCCACGATCAGGAGCACGGGCCGGCGGAAGCGGGAGGGGCGGTCGGTCGGGTTCATCGATGCAGGCAAAATCCTCGATTCAGTCTAGGCGACGCCCGCTCCCCGCGAATTCCCTCCCATGTCCTTCACCGTCACCGTCCAGCCCAGCGGGCGCAGCTTCGACGTCGAGCGCGACGAACCCATTCTCCAGGCCGCCATCCGCCAGGGCGTGGGCCTGCCCTACGGCTGCAAGGACGGCGCCTGCGGCTCGTGCAAGTGCCGCATGCTCGAAGGCCGCGTCATCCACGGCGCGCACCAGCAGAAGGCGCTCAGCCTCGAGGAAGAAGCCGCGGGGCTGATCCTCACCTGCCAGGCCGCGCCGCAGACCGACATCGTCCTCGAGGCGCGAACCGTGCCCGGCGCGGGCGAGTTTCCGGTGCGAAAGCTGCCGAGCCGGGTGCTCTCGATCGTGAAGCCCGCTCCCGACGTGGCGATCCTCACGCTGCAGCTTCCGGCCAACGACCCGCTGCAGTACCGGGCCGGCCAGTTCGTCGAGTTCATCCTGCGCGACGGCTCCCGGCGCAGCTATTCGATGGCCAACGCGCCGCACAACCAGGGCGAGAGGCCGCAGATCGAGCTGCACCTGCGGCATCTGCCCGGCGGCAGGTTCACCGATCACGTGTTCGGCGCGATGAAGGAGAAGGAAATCCTGCGCGTCGAAGGGCCGTTCGGCAGCTTCTTCCTGCGCGAGGATTCCGAGAAGGACATGGTGCTGCTCGCCTCGGGCACCGGCTTCGCGCCGATCAAGGCGATCATCGAGCACATGATCGAAAAGGGCAGCCAGAGAAAGGCGGTCCTCTACTGGGGCTGCCGCTCGAAGGGCGACCTCTACATGCACGAGTGGGCCGAACAGGCGACCGCCCGGCTCGCGCACCTGCGCTACGTGCCGGTGCTGTCGGAGCCCAAGCCCGAGGACGGCTGGACCGGACGCACCGGCCTGGTCCACCAGGCGGTGATGCACGACCTGCCCAACCTGATGGAGCATCAGGTCTATGCCTGCGGCGCGCCGATCATGGTCGAATCGGCGCAGCGCGACTTCGTCGCCCGCTGCGGCTTGCCCGACGACGAGTTCTACGCCGATTCGTTCACCTCCGAAGCCGACAAGCACGGCCCGCTCGCATGAACCCCAGGATGAAACGCCGCCACGCCCTCGCCATGCTGGCCGCCGGCGCCGCCGCCTGCGCCCTGCCCTTCGCGGCGCGGGCGCAGGCCGCGCGGACGCTGCGCTTCATCGTGCCTTACCCGCCGGGCGGTCCGCTCGACATCGTCGCCCGCTCGCTGGCCGAGCGGGTGAAGGAGAGCCTGGGCGTGGTGATCGTCGAGAACCGGCCGGGAGCCGGCGGCAACCTCGGCGCCGACGCCGTTGCCAAGGCGCCGCCCGACGGCAACACGATCGTCATGGGCGCGGTGGCCACGCACGCGATCAACCCCTGGCTGTATGCGAAGCTGCCCTACGACCCGATCAAGGACTTCACGCCCATCACCGGCGTGGCCCGGGTGCCCAACGTGCTGGTGATGAGCCCGGAGGCCGCGAGCCGGCTGGGCATCGCCGGCGTCGCCGACCTGGTGGCCTACGCCAAGAGAAACCCCGGCAAGCTCAACTACGGCTCGGGCGGCAACGGCAGCGCCGGCCACCTTGCCGGCGAGATGTTCAAGGCGCAGGCCGGCGTGTTCATGGTCCACATTCCCTACGCCGGCGGCAGTCCGGCGCAGCTCGCGCTGCTCGGCGGCCAGGTCGACCTGAACTTCGACAATCTCGCCGCCGCTTCGGCCAACATCAAGGCCGGCAAGCTGAAGGCGCTGGCCGTCACCACCGCCGCGCGCTCGAGCGCGATGCCCGACGTGCCGACCATCGCCGAGGCGGGCAAGGCGCTCGGCCTGGCCAGCTTCGACATCGACACCTGGTTCGGCATCTTCGCCCCGGCGAACCTGCCGGCCGAGGCGACCGCCCGGCTGAACAAGGCGTTCGTCGAGGCGATCGGATCGGTCGAGCTGAAGGCGCGCTTGGCGAGCCTGTTCGCCGAGTCGATGGCGAGCTCGCCGGACCGCTTCGCCGCTTTCGTGAAGAGCGAGCTGGGCAAATACGAGAAGGTCGTCAAGGCCTCCGGTGCGCGGATCGAATAGGACAATCTCACTCATGGCTTTCGTTCAAACCGACCTGCAGCGCGAAGTCGCGGCCCTTCTGGTCGAGGCGCTCAACCTCGACCTCGCCGCGGAAGCGATCGACCCCGAGGCGCCGCTCTACGGCGAAGGCCTGGGCCTCGACTCGATCGACATCCTCGAGGTCGCGCTCGTCGTTTCCCAGCGCTACGGCTTCCAGCTCCGCTCCGACGACGAAGACAACGTGCGCATCTTCCGCTCGCTGGCGAGTCTGTCCGAGCACGTCGCCGCCAATCGTCAACCCGCCTAGGGGCCGCATGCGCGCCCGCACCGTGCTGGTCGGGTTGGTCGGCGCGGCCTACGTCGCCGGCTGCCATTGGCTGATGACCAGCGCGCCCGACTCGCGCTGGAACGCGGTCGTCGTGATCGGGCCGATGCTCGGCCTCGTCGCCTTCGTCGCCGCGAGGCGCGGTCCGCGGCTGGTCGCCGGCATCGCCGGGCTCGGCCTGGTCGCGCTTCTGTTCCAGGCCTGGCGCGGCGGCGGCCTGGCGCCCGCGACGCTCTACCTGGCGCAGCACGTCGCCATCCATGCCGCCCTGGCGGTCATGTTCGCGCTCACCCTGAGGCCCGGCCAGGAACCGCTGGTGACGGCGCTGGCGCGCCGCGTCCACGACGGCCTCTCGCCGGGCATGGCGAGCTACTCGCGCAAGGTCACCGTCGCCTGGATCGTCTACTTCGTGCTGATGGCGGCGACCTCGGTCGCGCTGTTCGCGTTCGCGCCGTTCGACGCCTGGGCGGTGTTCGCCAACCTGGCGACGCCGCTGGCGATGGTGCTGATGTTCGTCGGCGAGTACCTGCTGCGCTATCGCCTGCATCCCGAGTTCGAGCGGGCGACGCTGGCCGATGCGATGAACGCCTACTCGCGGCGCCACGCCGCCCCACTCGACCGCGCGCCATGACGAGCGAAGCCCTGCTCGGCCCCGGCCCGATGGATGCCGCGCTGGCGTACCGCGACGGCGTCGCGATCAGCCGCCGCCAGTACCTCGCCGACGCGGCCGCGCTCGCCGAGCGGCTGCCGGGCGCGGGCGCGATGCTCAACCTCTCGGTCGACCGCTACCGCTTCGCGGTCGGCCTCGGCGCCGCGCTGCTGCGCGGCCACACCTGCCTGCTGCCGCCGAACCACACCGCGCACACGGTCGAGCGCCTGCGGGCACGCTTCGCCGGCGTGTACGCGCTGGTCGAAGCGGGCGCCGACGGCGACGGCCTGCCGAGCGTCGCCCATGGCGCGCCCGCGCAGGCGACGCAGGCCGAGCCAGCGCCTCCGCTCCTCGCCGCCGATCTCGTCGCCGCCTACGTGCTCACCTCGGGCTCCACCGGCGACCCGGTGCCGCATGCCAAGCCCTGGGGCCTGCTCGCGAGGAGCGCGCGCGCCGAAGCCGCGCGTCTCGCCGAGGCGATGGGCCGCGACTCGCTCGCCGGCGTCGCCCTGGTCGCGACCGTGCCGCCGCAGCACATGTACGGCTTCGAATCGAGCGTGCTGATCGCCCTGCACGGCGGCGCCGCGTTCGATGCCGGGCGGCCGTTCTATCCGGCCGACGTCGTTGCCGCGCTCGCCGCCGCGCCGGCGCCGCGGCTGCTGGTGACGACACCGTTCCACCTGAAGGCGCTGCTCGAATCGGGCCTGGCGATGCCGCAGGTCGAGCTCGTCCTCTGCGCCACCGCACCGCTCTCGCCGCAGATGGCGGCGCGCGCCGAGGCGGCCTTTGCCGCACCGCTGGTCGAGATCTACGGCTGCACCGAGGCCGGCCAGGTGGCGACCCGGCGCACCACCGCCGGCGCCGAATGGCGCACCTTCGACGGCCTGGTGCTGAGCGGCAACGACGAGCACGCGATCGTGAACGGCGGCCACGTGCCCGAGCCGACGCCGCTGGCCGACGTGCTCGAGGTCCTGGGCCCCGAGCGCTTTCGCCTGCTCGGCCGCTCCAACGACCTGGTGAACATCGCCGGCAAGCGCAGTTCGCTCAGCCATCTCAACTTCCATCTCAACGCGATCGAGGGCGTGGTCGACGGCGCGTTCTGGGCACCGCCCGAAGGCGCCGGCTCGCCCGGCATCGTTCGCCTGGTGGCCTTCGTCGTCGCCCCCGGGCTCGGCCGCGAGCAGATCCTCGCCGGCCTGCGCCAGCGGGTCGACGCCGCCTTCCTGCCGCGGCGCATCGTCGCCGTCGATGCCCTGCCGCGCGAGCCGACCGGAAAGCTGACCACGGCGCGCCTCGCCGACCTCGCCGCCGCGCACGGCCTGCGCTCTGGCTCGCGCTAGGACCTGGACGGCGATGGACAGCCCCCCGCACCGTACGCAACGCGTCGAAATCGCCATCGACCACCCGGCCTTCGCCGGCCACTTTCCCGGCCGGCCGATGCTGCCCGGTGTCGCCCTCGTCGCCGAGGCGATGGAAGCGGCCGCCGCCGACCCGGCGCTGGCCCGGGCGATCGGCCCGGCGCCGCGCCTTTCGGTGGTGAAGTTCCTGGCGCCGGTGCTGCCGGGCGCCACGCTCGAGATCGCCTTCCGGCTCGAAGCGCGCGCCGTCTCGTTCAGCATGGGCGAGCAGGGCCGCGTCGCCGCCACCGGCCAGTTCGCGCGCGTCGACACCGAACGGGACGAGCCGCGGTGAAGAGCGAAGGCAGCAGCGGCGCGACCGCCGCGGGCTGGGCGGGCCAGCGCGAGCGCAGCAACCTGCCGGCCCTGCGCGTGATGCGCTGGATCGCCGTGGCCGCCGGGCGGCGGGCGGCGCGGCTGATGCTGCACCCGATCGCGATCTACTTCTTCCTCGCGAGCAGCGCGCCGCGCCGCCATTCGCGCGCCTACCTCGAGCGCGTGCTCGGCCGCAAGCCGGGCTGGCGCGACGTCTATCGCCATTTCCACACCTTCTGCGCGACCGTGCTCGATCGCGTCTACCTGCTGCGCGAGCAGTTCGACGAGTTCCAGTTCGAGGCCAGCGGCATCGGGGCCATCCTCGAGCCCTTCGCCCGTGGCGAGGGCGTGCTCGCCTGCGGCGCGCACCTCGGCAGCTTCGAGGCGCTGCGCATGGTCGGCCACGACAAGGGCCTGCGCGTGGCGATGATCATGTACGAGGACAACGCCCGGCTGATCAACGACACGCTGGCGGCGATCGCGCCGAACGCGAAGCTGCACACCATTGCGCTCGGCCGGCTCGACGCGATGCTGGTCCTGCGCCGCTGGCTCGACGAAGGCGGCGTCGGCGGCATGCTCGCCGACCGCACCCTGCCCGGCAACAACCCGCAGCGCTCGAAGACCGTGGTCCTGCCGTTCCTCGGCGCGCCGGCGCGCTTCGCCGACGGACCCTTCCGCCTGGCGGCCCTGCTGCGCAGGCGGGTCGTGTTCATGGCCGGCCTCTACCGCGGCGGCAATCGCTACGACCTGCGCTTCGGCGAGCTCGCCGATTTCTCGACCGCGGCCTCGGCCGAGGAGCGCGACGCGGCGATCGGCGCCGCCCTCCAGCGCTACGTGACGACGCTCGAGGAGCTCTGCCGTGCCGCGCCGTACAACTGGTTCAACTTCTTCGATTTCTGGGCCGATGCCGATGCCGAAGCGAACCCGCGTGCCTGAGCGCCGCGCCTGGCTGCGCCGCGCGGCCGCGCTGCTCGCGGGGCTGGCCGCGGCAGCGGCGACGACGACGATCGCCGCCGCCGGCTTCGACCTCGCGCAGCTCACGGCGCAGCTCGCGCGCGTGAAGTCCGGGGAAGCGACCTTCACCGAGAAGCGCCGAGTCGAGATGCTCGACCGCACCCTGGAATCGTCGGGCCGGCTGGTGTTCCGCGCACCCGACACCTTCATCCGCGAGACCCTGAAGCCGCGGCGCGAGAAGCTCGAGGTCTCGGGCAACGTGCTGACCATGAGCCTGGGCGATCGCAGCCGGACGCTGCAGCTCGACAGCGCCCCGGAAGCCGCGGTCATCGTCGAGGCGGTGCGCGGCACGCTCACCGGCAACCGCGAGGCGCTGGAGCGGCTGTTCGAGTGCGCGCTGTCGGGCAGCGCCGAGCGCTGGTCGCTCGATCTGGTGCCGCGCGACCTGCGCCTGCGCGGCCAGGTCGCCTCGGTCCGCGTAAGCGGCCGCGGCGCCGTCGTCCGCGAGGTGCAGGTGCTGCTCGCCGACGGCGACCGCTCGACGATGACGATCGAGCCGCTGCCCGCGAGCGCCGCGCCGTGAGCGTGCCGTGACGACAGCGACTGCTCGCCGCCCGGCGCGTGCCGGCCTCGTCGCCCTGGCGGTCTGGATCCTCGCCATGGCGGTCGCGGTCGCGCTGGCGATCCGTGCGCACTACGTCGCCGACCTGTCCGCGTTCCTGCCCTCGGCGCCGACGCCCGAGCAGGCGGTCCTGCTCGACCAGCTGAAGAGCGGCAGCGCCTCGCGCCTGATCCTGGTCGGCATCGAAGGCGGCGACGCCGCGACGCGCAGCGCGGCCTCGCGGCGGCTCGGCGCGGCGCTGCGGGCGACGCCGCATTTCGCTTCGGTCGACAACGGCGACACCGCCCCCTGGCAGGACGCCGGCCGCTTCGTCTTCGCCCATCGCTACGCGCTCAGCCCCGCGGTCGACGCGGCGCGCTTCGAGGTCGAGGGCCTGCGCGCGGCGATCGACGACACGCTGTCGCTGCTCGGCACGCCGGCGGGCGCGCTGGTCAAGCCGATCCTGCTGCGCGACCCGACCGGCGAGACCGTGCGCATCGTCGAGGCGCTGACCCCGGCGCAGGCGCCGCGGATCGACGGCGGGGTCTGGGTCTCGCGCACCGAGCCGCGCGCGGTGCTGGTGCTGACGACGCGCGCCGACGGCGCCGACCTCGACGGCCAGCAGGGCGCGCTGAACTCGGTGCGCAACGCCTTCCTGCAGCAATCGCAGCGTGCCGACGCGAACGTCGAGGCCGAGGCGACGCTCCGGCTCGTGCTGTCGGGTCCGGGCAGCTTCGGCGTCGCCGCGCGCGAGCGGATCAAGAGCGAGGTCGAACGCCTCGCGATCTGGGGCACGGCCACGATGGTCGTGCTGCTCTGGATCGCCTTCGCTTCGCTGCGCTCGCTTGCCGTGGCGCTGCTGCCGGTGGCGACCGGCGTGCTCGCCGGCATCGCCGCGGTCTCGCTCGGCTTCGGCCAGGTGCACGGCATGACGCTCGGCTTCGGCACCACGCTGATCGGCGAAGCGGTCGACTACGCGATCTACTACCTGATCCAGGCGCGCACGCCGGCCGCTGCCGCCGCGGCGACGGGTGAAGGCGGGCACGCGACGCGCTGGCTGCGCGAGAGCTGGCCGACGGTGCGGCTCGGCCTCTTCACTTCGCTGATCGGTTTCGCCGCGCTCGTCTTCGCCGGCTTTCCCGGCCTCGCCCAGCTCGGCGTGTTCTCGATCGCCGGCCTCGCCGCCGCGGCGGCGACGACGCGCTTCGTCTTTCCCGTGATCGCGCCCGACGGCGCACCCGGCGGCGGGCTGCGCGACCAGCTCGGCCGCTTCATGCGCCGCGCCGCCAGGGCTCTGCCGCGCGTGCGCTGGGCGATCGTCGCCCTCGCGGCGCTGGCGGTGGTCGCGCTGGTCGTGCTGCCGACGCCGTGGCGCGGCCAGCTCTCCGACCTCAGCCCGATCGACGCCGACGACCTCGCCCGCGACGCCGCGCTGCGCGCCGACGTCGGCGCGCCCGACGCCGGCACCCTGGTGGCCGTGTCCGCGGCCGACGAGGCGGGCGCGCTGGCCGCGGCCGAGGCGGTCGGTGCGCGCCTCGATGCGCTGGTGAAGGAAGGCGCGCTGCAGGGCTATGCGTCGCCGGCGCGCTTCCTGCCCAGCCCGGCCACGCAGCGGGCGCGGCTTGCCGCCCTGCCCGACGCGGCGACGCTCTCAGCCCGGCTGGCGCAGGCGACCGAGGGCGGCCCGCTGCCGGCGGCGCGCCTGGCAGGCTTCGTCGACGAGGTTCGGGCCGCGCGCCAGGGCGCGCCCTTCGACCGCCGCGCGATCGAGGGCACGCCGCTCGCCGCCGCGGTCGACGCGCTGCTGCTGCAGGGCGATGCGAACCGGCCGTGGCGCGCCCTGCTCAGCCTGCAGGCGGCCGAGAGCAAGCCGCTCGACGCCGCGCGCATCCGCGGCGCGATCGCCGGCGTGCCCGGAGCCCAGCTCGTCGCCATCAAGCCCGAGCTCGACGCGCTCTACGCCCGCTACCTCCGGCAGGCCGAGTGGCAGGCGGCGCTCGGCGCGGCCGCGGTGGTGGCGCTGCTCGCGCTCGCCCTGCGCAGCGCGCGCCGCCTCGTCGTCGTGCTGCTGCCGATCGCTGCGGCCTGCGCGGTCGTCCTCGCCGCCTTGACGGCGAGCGGCGCGGCGCTCGGCATCCTGCACCTGGTCGGGCTGCTGCTCACGGTCGCGATCGGCTCGAACTACGCGCTCTTCTTCGACCACCTGCGCCGTGCCGACGCGGTCGACGAGGACACGCTCGCGTCGCTGCTGCTCGCCAACCTGACGACGGTGGTCTCGTTCGGCCTGCTCGCCAGCTCGCAGATTCCGGTGCTGCAGGCCGTCGGCGCGGTGGTCGCCCCGGGCGCCCTGCTCTGCCTCGTGTTCTCGGCCTCCTTCATCGGCCGCCCGGAAGGCGCCGGTACGCATGGGAAAATCGCCGCATGACGCTGCCCGCGTACGTGAAGGCCAGTGCCGCCGTCCACGCCGCCGCCGGCGCTGCGGCGCTGCTCGTGCCTGCCGCCTGGCCCTGGGCGCTCGGCACCGTCGCCGCGAATCATCTCGTGCTCACCGGCGCGGGCCTCTGGCCGCGCTCGACCTGGCTCGGCCGCAACTGGTCGCGCCTGCCCGAGGCGGCGACGGCGCGCGGCGAGATCGCGATCACGATCGACGACGGTCCCGATCCCGAGGTCACGCCGGCGGTGCTCGACCTGCTCGACGCGCATGCGGTGCGCGCGACCTTCTTCGCCATCGCCTCGCGCGCCGCCTTGCATCCGCAGCTCTGCCGCGAGATCGTGCGCCGCGGCCACAGCGTGCAGAACCACAGCGACCGCCATTCGCACGCCTTCTCCCTGCTCGGGCCGCGCGGCCTGGCGCGCGAGATCGGCGCGGCGCAGGCGCGGCTCACCGATCTCGCCGGCACGCCGCCACGCTATTTCCGCGCCCCCGCGGGCCTGCGCAATCCGTTCCTCGCACCGGTGCTGGACCGGCTGGGCCTGGAACTGGTGAGCTGGACCCGGCGCGGCTACGACACCGTGCGGCGCGAGCCCGCGGACGTGCTGGCCCGGCTCGGCAAGGGGCTGGCGGCCGGCGACATCCTGCTCATGCACGACGGCAACGCTGCACGCACCGCTGCCGGACAGCCCGTGCTGCTGAGCGTCCTGCCGACGCTGCTCGAGCGCGCCGCCGCCGCCGGCTTGCGCGCCGTGACCCTGCCCGAGGCCTTGCCCGCGGCGAACCACGCGCCGGTCGGCGCGATGGCGACGGCGTCGCCATGAGCGCGACGCTGGCGGCGGCGGCGGCGTGGCGAACGCTGGTCGAGCGGGCGAGCGCGTCGTATCGCCCGGCGGGCCGGTTCGCGCTGCACTTCGCGCGCGGCAAGCTGAGCTGGGATCCGGTGTTCCGCCACCTGCTGGTTCACGGCCTGATCGCGCCGCGCTCGCGCGTGCTCGACATCGGCTGCGGCCAGGGCCTGCTGGCGAGTCTGCTCGAGGCCGCCGACGACGAAGCCCGGCGCGGCCGCTGGCCCGCGGGCTGGGCGCCGCCACCGCTGGAAGTTCGCCTCACCGGCATCGAGCTGAGCCAGCGCGAGGTCGCGCGCGCCCGCGACGCGCTCGGCGACAGCGCCGAGTTCGTCTGCGGCGACATGCGCAACGTCGCCTTCCCCGCCGCCGACACCGTCGTCATCCTCGACGTGCTGCATTACGTCGCGCGGCGAGAGCAGGACGAAGTGCTGGCGCGCGCCCGGGCCGCGCTCGGCAGCGGCGGCCGGCTGCTGCTGCGCGTCGGCGACGCCGCGTCGCGGCGGCGCTTCGCGACCAGCCAGTGGGTCGACCGCCTGGTGTTCCTGCTGCGCGGCTGCCGCTCGCGGCCGCAGGCCGGGCGGCCGGTGGCCGAATGGACCGCCCATCTCGTCGGCCTCGGTTTCGAGGTCGCCGGGCAACCGATGGCCCAGGGCACGCCGTTCGCGAACGTGCTCCTGATCGGCACCGTCGCGGCGCCGGGGACCACCTCCTGAAGCCCGCCGTGCTCGACCACGCGGGGATCGAAGCGCGGGTGCCGCACCGCGGCGCGATGTGCCTGCTCGATCGCCTGGTCGCCTGGGATCCGGAGCGGATCGAATGCGTCGCCACCGGCCATCGCGATCCGGCCCATCCCTTGCGCAGCCGAAGCGGCCTGATGGCCGCCACCGCGATCGAGTACGCCGCCCAGGCGGCCGCGCTGCACGGCGGATTGCTGGCCGAGGCCGCGGGCGCGCACGCGCAGCCCGGCTACCTGGCGAGCGCGCGCGACGTGCGGCTGAGCGCCTGGCGGCTCGACGACCTTGCCGACGCTGCGCTCGACGAGCTGCGCATCGTCGCCGAGCGCCAGGCGGGCGATGCCGCGCGCCTGCTCTATACGTTTCGCATCGAGCACGGCGGACGCGAAGTCGCCTCCGGGCGGCTCGCCGTCGTTCTCGATGCAGGAGTCAATTCATAAACACCGAACCCACGCTCGGCCGGCGCGCCCTCGTCACCGGCGCCAGCGGCGGCATCGGCAGGGCGATCGCCGAGCGGCTGGCGCGCGACGGCGCGCATGTCATCGTCCACGCCAATTCGCGCCTCGAGACGGCGCAGAAGATCGCCGGGCAGATCGTCGCCGCCGGCGGCAGCGCCGAGGCGATCGCCTTCGACGTGACCGATCGCGAGGCGGCGCGTGCGGCCTGCGAGCGCCTGGCCGCCGCCGGCGCGATCCAGATCGTCGTCAACAACGCCGGCGTGCACGACGACGCCGCCTTCCCGGCGCTGCGCGAGGCGCAGTGGCAGCGCGTGATCGACGTCTCGCTCAACGGCTTCTTCAATGTCACCCAGGCGCTGGTGATGCCGATGATCCGCACCCGCTGGGGCCGGATCGTCAACCTCTCGTCGGTGGCGGCGATCGCCGGCAATCGCGGCCAGGTCAACTACGCCGCGGCCAAGGGCGCGATCAACAGCGCGACCAAGGCGCTGGCGCTCGAGCTCGCGAGCCGCGGCATCACCGTCAACGCGGTCGCGCCCGGCCTGATCGCCGCCGGCATGGCGGACAAGATCGATCCGGCACTGATCGAGAAGATCGTGCCGATGAAACGCGCGGGAAGCGCCGCCGAAGTGGCGGCGCTGGTGGCCTTTCTCGCCTCCGACGAGGCCGGCTACATCAGCGGCCAGGTGGTCTCGATCAACGGCGCGATGATCTAGCTGGCGCTCCGCAGCGCTACTTGCGCGCGCCGCCCTCGCCCGCAGGCACGAGCTCGCCCTTCTTCTTCGCTTCCATCGTCTCGGCCTTGCGCTGTTCGCGCGTCTTGGTCGGGGCACGGGCGGCATCGGCCACATCGGCCTTCTGGGTCGCTCCGGCCGGCGCCAGCTGGTGGGCCTTCGCCGCTGCGGTGGTCTCGGCCTTGCGCTCCTCGCGCGTCTTGGTCGGGCCCGACGCGGGCGCCGCCATCGGCGCCGCGCCTTCCCCGGCCGGGGTGAGCTTGCCCGCCTTGTTCGCAGCCGCGGTCTCGGCTTTTCTCTGCTCGCGCGAGACCGGGCTCGAGGCCTGGGCCGAGGCGGATTGCCAGGCCATCGTGGCGACCGTGGCCAGCGCCGCCAGCGCAATGAATTTCGAAGCCATCTTCACTCCATGACATGCAACGCGGGCGATGCGCCTCGCCCGGGGAGTTTCGCCCGGAGCGAGGCTCGCCGCAAGGGGCGGCGCGACGTTCTGCCGCGCCGCCGTGCCGGCCTTACTTGCTCGGCGCCGGGCTGCCCTGGCCGGCTGGCACGAGCTCGCCCTTCTTGCGCGCCTCGACGGTTTCCGCCTTGCGCTGCTCGCGCGTCTTGGTCGACGGCGCCGCGGCGGTCGTCGACTTCGGCGCACCGCCTTCGCCCGCTGGCGTCAGCTGGCCGGCCTTGTTCGCCGCCGCGGTCTCGGCCTTGCGCTGGGCCCGCGACGGGGACGAGCCCGGTGCGGCGGTGGCCTTCGCCACCGGCGCGCCGCCTTCTCCGGCCGGGGTGAGCTTGCCCGCCTTGTTCGCGGCCGCGGTCTCGGCCTTCCTCTGCTCGCGCGAGACCGGGCCCGAGGCCTGGGCCGAAGCCGACTCCCAGCACAGCGTCGCCGCGGTGGCCAGCGCCGCGACAAGAACCAATTTCGAAGCCATCGTCACTCCCTGATCAGGATCGCGGGCAGCGTGCCGCGGCCGCGAGTTTCTCCCCACTGGGGGCCTCGCCACAATATGCCCGAAGCACAGGTGTTGCTACTTCACACGCCCGGCGAAGGGCGGCCGGCCGGCCAGGCGCCGCAGGAGCAGCGACGGCAGGCGCAGCACGAAGCCGGCCATCAGGCGAAGGTGCATCCAGGTCAGCAAGGTGTTGTCGCGTCCGTAGCGGAAGTGCGAAACGCCGCCTTCTTCGGGCCGCAGGTACTTCACCGGCGCGGCGACGTTGAGCGGCCGCACGCCGCGCCACGCCAGCCGCACCACCGCTTCGGTGTCGAAATCGAAGCGGCGCATCCAGCGCTGGCCGCGCATCACCTCGACCAGCGGCGCGACCGGATAGACGCGAAACCCGTACAACGAGTCGGCGATGCCCGCGCCGAGCGTCTCGAGGTTGGTCCACCAGTTGGAGATGCGCCGGCCACGCACCCGGAGCAGCGGCGCGGAAGCATCGAAGACCGGGCGGCCGAGGATCATCGCGCCGGGCGCGGCGATCGAGTCACGCATGAATTCGGGGATCAGCGCGGCCGGATGCTGGCCGTCCGAGTCCATCGTCAGGGCATGCGTGAAGCCGGCGGCCCGCGCCGCCTCGAGCGCGTGCAGCACGGCCGCGCCCTTGCCGGAGTTGCGCGGCAGCACGTCGACGCGCAACCCCGGGTCGGCGGCGGCGAGCTCGCGCAGGCCCTCGGCCGTGCCGTCGTCGCTGCCGTCGACCACCACCCACACCGGCGTCCACGCGGCGCGCGCGGCCCGCACGGTCGTGTACACGGTCGGCCCGGTGTTGTAGCTCGGGATGACGACGAGGTGCGTCTTCGAGGCGTTCATCCGCCGATCTCCAGCGCGAAGTAGCGCTCCACCGCGCGCAGCAGGTTGCGGTGGTCGGCCTGCGGCTCGAAGCGCTTGCCCAGGCGCACCCGGATCACCACCGGCGCCGGCGGCGGCCTGAGCAGCGGCCAGCCCTTCCTGAGGTACGGCGAGTCGCTTTCGATGATGACGGTCTGGATCGGCGCCTTCGCCAGGTGGGCGATCATCGTGATGCCGGGCTTGAACGCGTTGACCGGCGGCCGGACGGTGCGCGTGCCTTCGGGAAACAGCACCAGCTGCCCGCCCTCCTTCAGGCACTCGACGGCGGCGCGCACCATGCCGCGGCCGGAGTCGTTGCGGATGTAGCCGGCCAGGCGCGCCCCGCCGCCGAGGAAGACGTTGCGCAGCAGCTCGGCCTTCATCACGCAGGCGCCGCGCGGCAGCCGGGCCACGACGACCATTGCATCGAACATCGCCGGATGGTTGGCGGCGACGATCAGCCCGCCCGGCTCGTCGCGCAGCGCGTCGAGGGCGCTGGAGTCGACGCTCATCATGCCGAGCCGTTCGGCCGTGGCCCAGCCCGAACGGTAGATGAACGAGATCGCCGCGCGGCCGATCCGCTCGCGGGTGCGGCGCGGGAGCAGCAGCGAAAGCAGCGGCGCGAGCAGGTTCCAGACGAGCGACACCAGGCCGAGCTGGGCGATCACGAGCGCGAACAGCAGGCGACGACGCAGCTCGGGCACGGGAGGCCGGGCCGCGCGGGTCAATCTTCCGCCACGACGCGTTGACTCGAAGCCGCGAAGATCCATGAGACACCGAATCCAGCCGAGAAACCGTGCTCGCTGCGGACCAGCGGGCTGGGACCGAAGCGGGCGCCGCGCAGGTCGTCCTGGCGAACGAAGCCGCCGACCCAGAGATCGCCGTAGCGCCGTGAGAACGCAGCCACGGCGCGCCACCCGCCGAACCCGCCGGGCGCCTCGTAGGCCGGCCGCGTGGCGGTGGCGAATCCGGGCGCCACGCCGTAGTAGTACTGATGATGACGCTGGTTCGCGAACACCGGCCCGGCCAGCAGGCCGAATTGCCAGCCGCCGAAGCCCTGGCCATCGAGGTTGAGATTGGGCGAGAAGGTGATCCCCGCGTTGTGCGGATGACCCTCGAGCGTGACCGCCTGGCGCAAGGGCAGGCGCAGGTCGAGCTTCAGCCGGCGATCGGCCGACTGCCAGAGCCCGACTTCGAGATTGGGCCCGATCTCGAACGTGCCCGCCAGGTCCGGCATGCCCTGGCGAGCCTCGTTGTGCGCGCTGCGTGTCGGCACCGAGGCGGCGAGGCTCACGTCGACGGTGACCCGGCTGCCGGCGAACAGGATCGCGCGCGCGCCGTCGCGGTCGGCGCGAAGGAACCGGCCACGGTAGGCGACATACGGCAGCGGCAGGAGATAGGCGGCCGATTCGTCGGAGCCGCGATAGTCGGGAAAGCGCACCGCGGCGACGCCGATGCCGAGCTCCCAGAGCGGCTTCGTGACCGCGCCCGCAGGCGGCGCCGCATCGCCGACCTTGACGACCGGACCGTCGATCGCCGGTCCCGGCATCGGCAGCTCTTCGGCGCGGGCCGTTGCGACCACGCCGGAAGCCGAGCAGAGCACGATGGCAGCGAGACCGACCCGGCGCGCCCGCGAGGGCGCCCTCACGATGCCGGTACCCCGGCGTCGCGGATGTTGAAGCGCCGTCGCCGCCAGAATGCGAGGCTGCGCCCGAGGTGGCCCAGGGAGACGAGGTAGTACAGCGCCTTCAGCGCGAAGATCGATCGCCAGATCGGCGTCTTGCCGAAGATGTCGCCGGCCAGCAGCGAGATCAGCGCCTCCTTCACGCGCAGCGGATTCTGCGGCGACATGAAGAAGTCGCGCATCGTCGGGCTGGAGACGCGGAAGATGAACCAGGAGAACACGCGCGGCCCGTGCCGCATGACGCGGTCGAAGCGGCGCCGCGCCGCTGCGGCCTTGCGCGGCCGGTCGAGCGTGGTCTCGACCACGTCGGCGCCGGCGAAGCCGCTCTGCATCGCCAGGTAGACGCCCGAGGAGAACACCGGGTCGATGAAGGCGTAGGCGTCGCCGAGGAGCAGGTAGCGCTCGCCGCTGGAGATGCGGCTGCTGTACGAGTAGTTGCCGGTGGCGTGCACATCGGAGACGAGCTCGGCGCCGGCGAGCCGTTCGGCGAGCGCCGGGCAGAGCGCGATCGTATCGCGGAAGAACTCGGGCAGCGGCTTGGTTCGCGACTTCAGGTAGTACGGCCAGCAGACCGCGCCGATGCTGGTGACGCCGTCGGCCAGCGGGATCTGCCAGAACCAGCCGTGGTCGAACCAGAAGATCGTGATGTTGCCTTCGAGCCTGCCTTCGGCCCGCCGGGCACCGCTGAAATGGCCGTACAGCGCCGAGCTGTTGTGCTTCGGATTCTTCTCCTTGCAGCGGAACTGGTTGGCGAGCAGCGTGTCGCGGCCCGAGGCGTCGACCAGGAAGCGCGTGCGCCAGCTGCGCTTCGCGCCGTCGTCGAGCTCGGCTTCGACCGTGGCGCCTTCGGCGTCGAACTCGACCTTGCGCACCCGGCAGCCTTCGAGGGCGCGCGCACCCTTCTTCGCGGCATTGCGGAACAGCAGCTCGTCGAGCTCGGAGCGACGCACCTGCCAGGCGTACGGCATCGACTTGTCCCAGGCCTCGGCGAACTCGATCATCCCCTCGCAGTCGTGGTCCGGCGAAACGAACTCGGCGCCGTACTTGGCCATGCCGAAGCGCTCGACCTCCTCGCGCACGCCGAGGCGGTCGAACAGCACCGCGTTGGCGGGCAACAGCGACTCGCCGATGTGAAAGCGCGGATGGTGGGTCTTCTCGACCAGCAGCACGCTGCGGCCGCGCTCGGCGAGCAGGGCGGCGATGGTCGAGCCGGCCGGACCGCCGCCGACGACGAGCACCTCGCAGTCGAAAGCGCCGGGCAAGGGGGTGGCGGTCGCTGGAGTCGCGGGCGGCAGGGACATGATTCGATGAGATGCAGTGGCGGCCGCGGCCAGCGTCCAGCGCAGGCTGGGATGGGGCCGAATTCTATCGTCGGGCCTCGGAGCCGCCGGGGTTGCCCGGGCCGGGCAACCCACGTGCCTTCCCTGCGGCCTGCACCGCGGCCCTGGGCTCAGCGCGAAGGCAGCGCGCGGAACTCCGGCAGGGACTCGGCCGCGGCCGCATGCGCGGCCAGCGCCGGATAGGCCGCGACGGCGACGACGTCGGCCAGCAGCGACTGCGTGAATTCCCAGACCACGGCGGCGGTCACGCCTGCCTGGGTGATGGACTGACGGCTCACGCCGAGCGGCGCCCGAAGCTGCTCGCCCTCCAGCGCGGCGAGCGCGGCGAACAGCTGGCCGCGAACCCGCTCCAGCCACCATGCATGCTGCTTCTCGGCGGGGCGAAGCGTCGTCTCGTAGACCATCTGCACCGCCTTCTCGCAGGCGGCCAGGCCCAGGCCGACGAGGTGCAGGTCGCGCTGCGCCTCGCGCCGCCCCGCGGGCACGAGGCTGGCCCGCGGCGCGGCGAGGCGCTCCGCGTACTCGAGGATCAGGGTCGAATCCATGAGCACCTCGCCGTCGTCGCAGACGAGAGAGGGCGCCTTGACGACCGGATTGATCGCCGCGAATTCGTCGAACTGGCGAAAGACCGAGAGCGGCAGATGCTCGAACGGCAGGCCGAGCAGGCGCAGCGAAATCGCCGTACGACGGACGTACGGCGAATCGAGCATGCCGACGAGTTGCACCCCTAGGCCGTGGGCGCGTTCGACTCGTACTCGATGCCGCCGGTCATCGGCGTGACGACGTTGTAGATCGCGCAGCCGATCACCGTCGCGATGTAGCCGATGATGAGATAGACGATGGGCAGGATGATGATGCCCCAGAGCGGCATCGACTGGCCCGCGCCGGCGAGCGATGCGATCAGGAACACCGGCACCAGGAAGATGAGCGAAGTGACGGCGCCGAGGACGCCGAAGACCTTGCCGTTCTGATGCGGGGACAAGCGGGAAATTTGTTGTTTCATCACAAGGCGCCTCCTCCGCGCCGGCAGGGACTTTCGCGGACTCCGGCCGGCCGGTCAAGACCACTCCCCCTTCCTCGCGGGAGGGCCTCACTCACCCAGGTAGGCGGCCCTCACCTTGGGATCGGCGAGCAGCGCCTTCGCGTCGCCGGTCATGGTCACCTCGCCCGAGTCCATCACGTAGCCGCGCGAGGCGAGCTGCAGGGCGCGGCTCGCGTTCTGCTCGACCAGGAGGATGGTCGTGCCCTGCTGGTGGATGTCGTTGACCACCTCGAAGATCTTGTCGACCATGATCGGCGAGAGGCCCATCGAGGGCTCGTCCATCAGCAGCACCT
This sequence comes from Burkholderiales bacterium, assembly GCA_021414305.1. Lineage (GTDB taxonomy): Bacteria > Pseudomonadota > Gammaproteobacteria > Burkholderiales > Burkholderiaceae_C > Schlegelella_A. Next base: position 191,693 of record JAIOOS010000012.1, read on the forward strand.
TCGGCCGCGCCATCAGCGCCCGGCCCATCGCCAGCATCTGCTGCTCGCCGCCGCTCATCGTGCCGGCGAGCTGGTTGCGGCGCTCCTTCAGGCGCGGGAAGATGCCGAACACGCGGTCGATGTCGGCGGCGATGTCCTTGACGTCGTTGCGAACGAAGGCGCCCATCTGCAGGTTCTCGGTGATCGTCATCCGCGAGAACACGCCGCGGCCCTCGGGCACCATCACCAGGCCCTGCTCGACCAGCAGCCACGGCCCCTGGCCGCGCGTGCTCCTGCCCATGAACTCGATCTCGCCGCCGGCCGAGGGCTGGGTGCCGGTGATCGCCTTGAGGGTGGTCGTCTTGCCGGCTCCGTTGGCACCGATGAGGCTGACCAGCTCGCCTTCGCGGACCTCGAACGAAACGCCCTTCACCGCCTGGATGCCGCCGTAGGCGACGCGCAGGTTGGTGACGCGGAGCAGGACCTTTGCGGTGGAGGCAGCCATCGGCGGTTCCGGAACGAAGGCTAGTGGGCGGCGTGGCCGGCACCGAGATAGGCTTCGATCACCTTCTCGTTGCGCTGCACCTCGGCCGGCGTGCCTTCGGCGATCTGCTTGCCGTAGTCGAGCACGGTGACGCGGTCGCACAGGCCCATCACCAGCTTCACGTCGTGCTCGATCAGGAGGATGGTGCGGCCGTCGTTGCGAATCCGGTCGATCAGCTCGCGCAGCGTCACCTTCTCGGTCGAGTTCATGCCGGCCGCCGGCTCGTCGAGGGCGATCAGCTTCGGGTCGGTGGCCAGGGCGCGCGCGACCTCGAGCCGGCGCTGGTCGCCGTAGCTCAGGGTGCGCGCCTTGTACTCCGCGAAGCCGCCGATGCCGACGTAGTCGAGCAGCTCCTGCGCGCGGCTGGCGATCGCCGCCTCCTCGGCCTTGAAGCCGGGCGTGCGGAAGACCGCGCCGATCAGACCGGAATGGGTGCGCACGTGCCGGCCGACCATCACGTTCTCGAGCGCCGTCATGTCGGAGAAGAGACGGATGTTCTGGAACGTGCGGGCAATGCCGGCCTTGGCGACCTCGTGCACCGCGCTCGGCTTGTAGGGCTTGCCGCCGAGCTCGAAGGTGCCCGAGTCGGGCGTGTAGAGGCCGGTCAGGACGTTGAAGAAGGTCGTCTTGCCGGCGCCGTTCGGGCCGATCAGGCCGTAGACCTGGCCCTTCTCGATGGTGATGCCGACGTCCGACAGCGCCTGCAGCCCGCCGAAGCGCTTGGAGACGCCGCCGACCTTGAGAACCGTCTCGCGTTCAGGCATGCCGGGTCCCGCTCGGGTGGTTCTCGTTGGTGACCTCGCTCACGTTCGGGCCGACCGGCTGCGGCACCGAGGGGTCGTCGCGCACCTTCTGCGGCGGCGGGCTCGGCGCCAGCTTGCCGTGCTCGGGCGAAGGCCAGAGGCCGCGCGGCCGCGCCAGCATGATGCCGATCATCGCCAGCGCGATCAGCAGCTGGCGCAGGATCGAGGCGTCGAGCCGGCCGTCGGTCATCGACTGCAACGGCCCGGCGACGTAGCGCAGCACCTCCGGCAAGGCCGCCAGCAGCAGCGCGCCGACGATGACGCCGGGCAGGTGGCCGATGCCGCCGAGCACGACCATCGCCACCACGATCACCGATTCCTGCAGGCTGAACGACTCGGGCGAGATGAAGCCCTGGAAGCTCGCGAACATCACGCCCGACACGCCGCCGAACGTGGCGCCCATGCCGAACGCGAGCAGCTTCAGGTTGCGGGTGTTGATGCCCATCGCCTTGGCGGCGATCTCGTCCTCGCGGATCGCCATCCAGGCGCGGCCGATGCGGCTGCGCTCGAGCCGGTAGCAGATGAGCACGGCGAAGACGACGAGCAGCAGGAACAGGAAGTAGTAGTTGGTGACCTTGGGCCACTCGAGGCCGAACCAGTGCCCCGTCTTGCCGAGGCCGACGCCGAAGATCGAGATCTCGTCGATCGAGGCGATTCCCTTCGGGCCGTTGGTGATGTTGACCGGCGCGTCGAGGTTGTTCATGAACACGCGCACGATCTCGCCGAACCCGAGCGTGACGATCGCCAGGTAGTCGCCGCGCAGTTTCAGGGTGGGCGCGCCGAGCAGCACGCCGGCCACGCCGGCGACCACCGCGCCGAGCGGAATGACCACCCACCACGGCGTGTGCAGGCCGTTCGGAAACGCGGCGGCGAACGCCGGGAAGGTGTCGGTGAGCTGCGGCGAGGCGAGCAGTCCCAGCATGTAGGCGCCGACCGCGTAGAAGGCGACGTAGCCGAGGTCGAGCAGGCCGGCGTAGCCGACCACGATGTTCAGGCCAAGCGCGAGCAGCACGTAGAGCAGCGCGATGTCGATGATCCGCACCCAGGCGTTGCCTGCCATCTGCACCACGAACGGCAGGATGCAGAGCAGCACCGCCACGCCGATGAAGACGACGAGCTTGTTGCGGCGCGCGAATTCGTTCATGCCCGATCGGCCACCCGTTCGCCCAGCAGGCCCTGCGGACGCAGCGTCAGCACCAGGATCAGCACGACGAAGGCGAAGATGTCCTGGTAGTGGCTGCCGAGCACGCCGCCGGTGAGGTCGCCGATGTAGCCGGCGCCGAGCGCTTCGATCAGGCCGAGCAGCACGCCGCCCACCATCGCCCCGGCGAGGTTGCCGATGCCGCCGAACACCGCCGCGGTGAACGCCTTCAGCCCGGGCAGGAAGCCCATCGTGTGCTGGACCGAGCCGTAATTGGCCGCGTACATCACGCCGGCCAGGGCGGCGAGCGCGGCGCCGATGACGAAGGTGGCCGAGATCACCGTGTCGGGCCGCACGCCCATCAGCGCGGCGACCCGCGGGTTCTCGGCGGTGGCGCGCATCGCCCGGCCGAGCTTGGTGCGGTTGACGAGGTACATCAGCCCGGCGAGCGTGACCGCGGTCGAGACCAGGATCAGGATCTGCACGTTGTTGATCACCGCGCCGCCGATGTGGTGCGGTTCGCCGGGCAGCAGGATCGGGAACGACTTGTAGTTCGGCTTCCAGATGATCATCGCCAGCGTCTGCAGGAGCAGGCTCATGCCCATGGCGGTGATCAGCGGCGCCAGGCGCGGCGCGTTGCGCAGCGGCCGGTAGGCGATCTTCTCGATCGAGTAGTTGAGCACCGCGCAGACGATCACCGCGGCGATCAGGCCGAGCAGGAGCAGCAGCCAGCCCGGCAGGCCGAGGCCGGCGAGCACCGTCACCACGGTCCAGCTCGTCAGCGCGCCCACCATCAGCACCTCGCCGTGGGCGAAGTTGATGAGGTTGATGATGCCGTAGACCATCGTGTAGCCGAGCGCGACCAGCGCATAGACGCTGCCGAGGACCAGGCCGTTGATGATCTGCTGGATGAAGGTGTCCATGGACGGCCGGTCAGGGCTCCCGGGTGAGGCTGCCCGACTCTAGTAGCAAAACCCCGGCCAGGGGCTTGGGGAATCAGCCTAGGGCGATTTGCCGGTGACGGCGCTATGCCGGCGGCGGCGCCGGGCTCCCGCCTACTCGGCCTTCTCGGCGGCGTCGTTGAGGGCGCGCAGCTCCGCCAGCCGCTCGCCAATGCGGATTTCGAGCCCGCGGGCCACCGGCTCGTAGAAGCGCGGCGGCTCGAGGTCGTCGGGCCAGTAGCGCTCGCCCGCGGCAAAGCCGCCCGCCTCGTCGTGGGCGTAGCGATAGCCCTTGCCGTAGTCGAGCGACTTCATCAGCGAGGTCGGGGCGTTCCTCAGGCGCAGCGGCACCGGACGGGTGCGGTCGGCCTTGACGAAGGCGCGGGCCGCGTTCCAGGCCTGATAGACCGCATTGCTCTTCGGCGCCATGGCGAGATAGACCACGGCCTCGGCGAGCGCCAGCTCGCCTTCGGGCGAGCCGAGCCGCTCGTAGGTCTCGGCGGCGTCGAGCGCGAGGCGCAGCGCCCGCGGGTCGGCCAGGCCGATGTCCTCGCTCGCCATCCGCACCAGGCGGCGCGCCGCGTAGCGCGGGTCGACGCCGCCGTCGATCATGCGCACGAACCAGTACAGCGACGCGTCGGGGTCGCTGCCGCGCACCGCCTTGTGCAGGGCCGAGATCGTGTCGTAGAACTGCTCGCCGCCCTTGTCGTAGCGGCGCAGCTGCTCGCCGAGCGCCTGCTCGAGCAGCCGCTCGTCGATCTCGGCGGCGTCGCGGGCGGTGGCGACGAGGTTCTCGTAGGCATTGAGCAGGCGGCGGGCGTCGCCGTCGGCGTAGTCGATCAGGCGCGTCGTCGCCGCCTCGGTCATCGGCGGCGCGGCGAGCAGGGCGCGGGCACGCTCGAGCAGGACGACGAGGTCGGCGTCGGTCAGGCTCTTCAGCACATGAACCGTGGCGCGCGACAGCAGCGCCGAATTCACCTCGAACGACGGGTTCTCGGTGGTCGCGCCGATGAAGGTGAGCAGGCCCGATTCGACGTGCGGCAGGAACGCGTCCTGCTGGCTCTTGTTGAAGCGGTGCACCTCGTCGACGAACACGACCGTGCGCCGCCCCTGCGCCTGCGCCGCCGACGCCCGCTCGACCGCCTCGCGGATGTCCTTGACGCCGCCGAGCACCGCCGACATGGCGATGAACTGGGCGTCGAATGAATCGGCCATCAGCCGCGCCAGGGTCGTCTTGCCCGTGCCCGGCGGGCCCCAGAGGATCATCGAATGCAGCCGCCCCGACTCGAAGGCGACGCGCAGCGGCTTGCCGGGGCCGAGCAGGTGCTGCTGGCCGATCACCTCGCTGAGCGTCTTCGGCCGCAGCCGCTCGGCGAGCGGCGCGGCGCCGGAGGAATCGGCGAAAGGGAGTTCGAGGGAGGCGGGCGGCACGGGCAGGCGCCGCTGCGGCATCGGGGCGGCGGACGGACGGATTCTGCCCGCCCCGCCAGCGCCGCACCGGACATGGGACATAAGATGCACGCTCGCCCACCTCGCCCGCCGGCCCGCTGCATGACCCGCCCGACCTTCGCTGCCATTTCGTCCGTGCTGGCGGACAAGTTCAAGGTCGACGCCGACAAGGTCCGCCCCGAATCCACCCTCGAGCAGCTCGGCCTCGATTCGCTCGCCCTCATGGAATTCGTGTTCGCGGTCGAGGACCGGTTCGACGTGCGCATTCCGGAGGAACGGCTCGATCCGCGCCAGGCCGGGGTAACGCTCGATCACCTCGCGCAGCTGATCGACGAGGCGGTCGCGGCCAAGCCGGGGAGCGATGCCACCGTCGCCTAGGAACCCGAGCGTGCCGGTCGCGATGACCGGCGCGGGCGTCGTCAGCCCGATCGGCAACACCCTGGCCGACTTCGATGCGGCGCTCTTCGCCGGCCGCTCGGCGCTGCGCGCGCAGGCGCTCGACCTGCCGGGCATCGACCTGCCGCCCGTGCCGGTGGCGAGCGCGGATTTCGACGCCACGGCGGAGGTCGCGCCTTCGCGGGTGCCGCTCGACCGGGCAACGGCGATGGCGCTTGCGGCGGCGCGCGATGCCGCGCGCTCAGCGGGTCTGGCCCCCGGGAGCTTCGAGCCCGAGCGGCTCGGCATCTTCTGGGGCAGCGGCATGGCCGGCGCCGCGACCTTCGAGGCGACCTGCCGCACCGTCTTCGCCGACCGGCGGCGGATGCGCCCGACCAGCGTCGTGACGACGATGCCGAACGCACCCGTGGCCGAAATCGCGCTGCTGTTCGGCGCCCGCGGCGCGGCGCTCGCCTATGCCTGCGCCTGCGCCTCGTCGGCGGTGGCGATCGGCGAGGCGATGCGCGCGATCCGCGCCGGCTGGATCGACGTCGCCATCGCCGGCGGCAGCGAAGCGATGCTGACGCCGGGCGTGCTCGCGAGCTGGCAGGCGATGCGCGTGCTCGTGCCGATCGGCGCCGCGGCTGGCGATGCCGCAGCGGTGGAGGCGTGCTGCCGACCCTTCGCCGCCGAGCGCAACGGCTTCGCGCTCGGCGAGGCGGCGGCGGCGTTCGTGCTCGAGTCGAGCGCGCACGCGGCCGCGCGCGGCGCGCGTGCGCAGGCGCTGCTGGCCGGCTACGCGACCAATTGCGACGGCGTGCACATCACCCAGCCCGATGCCTCGGGCCAGGCGCGGGCGATGGCGGCGGCGCTGGCCGACGCCGGCCTGGCCGCCGGCGACATCGGCTACCTCAACGCGCACGGCACCGCGACGACCGCGGGCGACGCCGCCGAGGCGGAATCGATCGCCCGCGTGTTCGGCGCCGGCGGCGTTCCGGTCAGCTCGAGCAAGGCGACCCACGGGCACCTGCTCGGCGCGGGCGGCGCGGTCGAGCTGCTGGCCGCCCTGCGCGCGCTGCATCGGGGACGCTTGCCGCCGACGGCGAACACCACGGCCGCGGATCCGGCGTTCGCGATCGACCTGGTGGTGGGAACCGCGCGCGAGCGCGCGGGCCTGGACGCAGTGATGTCGAATTCGTTCGCCTTCGGCGGAACGAACGCCGTGCTCGTCGGCACGCGCGCCTGAGCGCTTCGCCCCCTACTGCTCGATGACGTCGGCGCCGGCCGGCGGCGTGAAGCGGAACGTCTCCGGCGCGATCGTGCCGTTCGCCTGGAACGCCTCGAAGCGGAGCAGCGACTTCTGCCCGAAGCTGTCGACGATCTCGAGCGCGGCCAGGTCCTTGCCCTTGAAGCCGACGCGCACCGACTGGAAGGCGCCGTCCTTGGCCTTGGGCTTCGCCTCGGCCCACTCGAGGCCGTCCCTGGCCGGCAGGCTGGCGAGATCGAAGTCCTTGTCGAGCGAGCCGCCGGCGAGCAGCGCCGCCGGGGTGGCGCCGAGGGCCTGGCCGATGCGCCGCGAGCTCGCCTGGTTCAAGTCGCGGTCGTAGATCCAGACCTTCTCGCCGTCGGCGACGATGGTCTGCTCGAACGGCTTCGCGTAGGCGAAGCGGAAGCGATTCGGGCGGGCGAAGTCGAAGCTGCCGCTCGAGGCCTTCTTCCTCGCGCCGTCGGGCGAGGTCACGGTCTGCGTGAACTGCGCGTGGCCGGTCTTCACCTCGCGCACGAATTCGCGCAGCGTGTCGACCGGCGCCGCCACAGCGGCGAGCGAAAGGACCAGGCCGAACGTGGCGACGCCGCCGGCCAGCATGCGCGGCAGCGTCATTCCGCGCGCACGGGCACGAGCAGGTCCCGGTTGCCGTTGGTCGCCATGCTCGATACGAGCCCGGACTTCTCCATTTGTTCCAGCAATCGCGCCGCCCGGTTGTAGCCGATGCGCAGATGGCGCTGCACGAGCGAGATCGAGGCCCGGCGATGCTGCAGGACGATGCCCACCGCCTGGTCGTACATCGGGTCGTTCTCGCCGCTCGCCGGGCCGCCTTCGCCGGCCGCGGTGTCACCGTCGCCGTCGAGCGTGCCGCCTTCGAGAATGCCCTCGACGTAGTTCGGCTCGCCCTGCGTCTTGAGGTAGGCGACGACGCGGTGCACTTCCTCGTCGCTGACGAAAGCGCCGTGCACGCGGATCGGCATGCCGCTGCCCGAAGGCAGGTAGAGCATGTCGCCCATGCCGAGCAGCGCCTCGGCGCCCGACTGGTCGAGGATGGTCCGCGAGTCGATCTTGCTCGAGACCTGGAACGAGAGCCGGGTCGGGATGTTGGCCTTGATCAGCCCGGTGATGACGTCGACGCTCGGCCGCTGCGTCGCCAGGATCAGGTGCACGCCCGAGGCCCGCGCCTTCTGCGCCAGGCGGGCGATCAGCTCCTCGATCTTCTTGCCGACGACCATCATCAGGTCGGCGAGCTCGTCGATCACGACCACGATGTAGGGCAGCCGCTCGAGCGGCTCGGGCGATTCGGGCGTGAGGCTGAACGGGTTCGGCAGCGACTCGCCGCGCTCGGCGGCTTCGGCGAGCTTCTTGTTGTAGCCGGCGACGTTGCGCACGCCGAGCTTGCTCATCAGCTTGTACCGCCGCTCCATCTCGCCCACGCCCCAGTTGAGCGCGTTGGCCGCCTGCTTCATGTCGGTGACCACCGGGCAGAGCAGGTGCGGAATGCCTTCGTAGACGCTCATCTCGAGCATCTTCGGATCGATCAGGATCAGGCGCACGTCGCGCGCCTCGGCCTTGTAGAGCAGGCTCAGGATCATGGCGTTGATGCCGACCGACTTGCCGGCGCCGGTGGTGCCGGCGACCAGGCAGTGCGGCATCTTCACCAGGTCGGCCACCACCGGGATGCCGACGATGTCCTTGCCCAGGCCGATGGTGAGCTGCGAGCCCGAGTCGGCATACGCCTGCGAGCCGAGCACCTCGGAAAGGCGGATCGTCTGCCGCTTGGCGTTGGGCAGCTCGAGCGCCATCGTCGTCTTGCCGGGGATCGTCTCGACGACCCGGATCGAGACCAGGCTGAGGCTGCGCGCCAGGTCCTTGGCGAGGTTGACGACCTGCGAGCCCTTCACGCCCACCGCCGGCTCGATCTCGTAGCGCGTGATCACCGGCCCGGGCGAGGCGGCGACGACGCGGACCTCGACGCCGAAGTCCTTGAGCTTCTTCTCGATCAGGCGCGAGGTCATCTCGAGCGTCTCGGCGCTCACCGTTTCCTGGCGCTGCGGCGCCGAGTCGAGCAGGTCGACCTGCGGCAGCTTGGTGTCGACCAGCTCGCTGAAGAGCGGCTTCTGCCGTTCCTTGACGACGCGCGTGCTCTTCGGCACATCGATCAGGGTCGGCTCGATGACGATCGGCAGGTGATGCTCCTGCAGCTCGTGCTCGACCTCGACGATCTCCTCGCGCTCGCGCATCGCCTCCTCGCCGAGGCGCGCGTCCTCCGCGCGCTCCAGGCGCGAGGCGCGGCGCGAGCGCAGCGATTCGATCCCCCGGCCGATCGACTCGGCGGCGGCCAGCCAGGAGAAGCCGAGGCCGAGCGAGATGCCCGCGACCAGCACCGCGATCCAGAGCACGCCCGAGCCGGCGAAGCCGATCGCCGACTGACTCAGCTTTCCGAGACCGTAGCCGAGCACGCCGCCAGCGTTGCCGCCGGCGACCAGCGTTTCCCAGCGGTAGAGCCGGGTCCACTCGAGGGCCGCGCTGGCAGCGAGCAGCAAGGCGAGGCCGAGCCAGAGGTGCCAGGCCGGCACCTCGGTCGTCGCCGGCGCGCCGGCGTTGGCGCGCAGCACCCGCGCCAGGCCGCCCAGCCAGGCGCGCGCGCCCACCAGCACCGCCCACCAGACCGAGTAGCCGACCAGGAAGAAGGCGAGGTCGGACAGCCAGGCGCCGACGGCGCCGGCCTTGTTCTGGATCGGTCCGCCGCTGCCCGAGGTGGAGAAGCCCGGGTCGGCGGCACTGTGCGTCGCCAGTGCGATCACCACCAGGATCCAGGCCACGGCGCCGGCCAGCAGAGCGATCTGCGCGCGCCAGCTCGGCGGGGTGGCGGTGCGCGGCGGGGAGGCGTCGGAGCCGCCTTCGTAGCGGAGCGATCCGAGGGGAAAGGTCATCCCCGAATTGTGCCGGCTAGCCGGTGAGTTGTTCCTTGATGATGACCCAGCCGTTTTCCTGGGTCTGGACCATGCCGCGCCCTTCCAGGTCCTTCATCACCCGGCTCACCATCTCGCGCGACGCGCCCACCACCTTGGCCAGGTCCTGGCGCGAGACCTTGTTGCGGATGATCTTGATCTCGCCGTCCATCTCCGACATGTCGAGCAGGGTGCGCGCGACCCGGCCGTAGACGTCGAGCAGGGCCAGCGACTCGATCTGCCGGTCGGCGCTGCGCAGGCGCTGCACCAGGCCACGCATGATCGCGTAGGACAGGCTCGAGTTCTCCGGGAGGCAGCGGGCGAACTCGGCGCGGCCGAGGATCAGCATGTCGGTCTGGACCTCGGCGCGGACGGTGGCGGAATGCGGCTCGTTGTCGATCAGGCTCATCTCGCCGACGTAGTCGCCCGACTGCAGCACCGCGAGAATGACCTCGCGGCCGCGCGAGTCGGCGGTCAGCACGCGGGCCCGCCCGGTCAGCAGGATGAACAGGGCGTTCGATTTCTTGCCATGCTCGACCACGATCTCGCCGCGACGAAAGCGCCTCTTGACGACGCTGTCGGCGATGCCCTGGGCCTGCTCGTTGGTCAGAAGCGAGAACAGCGGCACGCGCCGGATGAGATCGAGATTGGAGAGCATCGCCATCGGTGAACCCTTTCTGAGGTGCCTAACGCGCCGCGCGGCGACGCGTGAAAATATCACGACGGCCCGGGCTGGGCTATTGTCGTCATAACCGGTGTTGACGCCAGTCGGTCTCGCCTCCATGTCAGACTGCCGCGACGCTCGCTGAAAATCCGCCTTGCCTACCCTCATGACTTCGACCTCACAGCACGCCGGCGTGCTCATCCTCGGCTCCGGCCCGGCCGGCTACACCGCCGCGCTGTACGCGGCCCGCGCCAACCTGAAGCCGATGCTGATCACCGGCATCGCCCAGGGCGGCCAGCTCATGACGACGACCGACGTCGACAACTGGCCGGCCGACGTCGAGGGCGTGATGGGTCCCGACCTGATGCAGCGCTTCCTCAAGCACGCCGAGCGCTTCGACACGAAGATCGTGTTCGACCACATCAACGAGGTGGACTTCTCCAAGCGCCCGTTCCTGCTGCGCGGCGACTCGGGCGAGTACACCTGCGACGCGCTCATCATCTCCACCGGCGCCTCGGCCAAGTACCTCGGCTTGCCCTCGGAGCAGGCGTTCATGGGCAGGGGCGTCAGCGGCTGCGCCACCTGCGACGGCTTCTTCTACCGCGGCCAGGAGGTCGCGGTCGTCGGCGGCGGCAACACCGCGGTCGAGGAGGCGCTCTACCTCTCGAACATCGCCTCCAAGGTGCACCTCGTGCATCGCCGCGACAAGTTCCGCGCCGAGGCGATCCTGGTCGACAAGCTGATGGCCAAGGTCGAGAGCGGCAAGATGGAACTGCACCTCTGGTCCACCCTCGACGAGGTGCTGGGCGACGCCAGCGGCGTGACCGGCGTGCGCATCCGCAGCACCAAGGACGACTCGACCTCGGAGATCAAGCTCACCGGCTGCTTCATCGCCATCGGCCACCAGCCCAACACCGACATCTTCAAGGGCCAGCTGGAAATGCGCGACGGCTACATCCTCACGAAGACCGGCCTGGAGGGCTTCGCCACCGCCACCAGCGTGCCGGGCGTTTTCGCCGCCGGCGACGTGCAGGATCACGTCTATCGCCAGGCGATCACCAGCGCCGGAACCGGCTGCATGGCGGCGCTCGACGCCCAGCGCTTCCTCGAGCAGGCCTGACTGCTCTATAATCGCAGGCTTTGCCGCAAATCGAGTGGGCCTTCCCTCGGCGCGGCAGGCACCCCTTACAAGTCACGGAGAAGCGTCATGGCACGCGTCTGTCAAGTCACGGGCAAGCGCCCGATGGTCGGGAACAACGTTTCCCGCGCCAACAACAAAACGAAGCGCCGCTTCCTGCCCAACCTGCACTACCGCCGGTTCTGGGTCGAGAACGAGAACCGCTGGGTGCGCCTGCGCATCAGCAACTCGGGCCTGCGCATGATCGACAAGGTGGGCATCGAGCAGGTCGTCGCCGACCTGCGCGCCCGCGGCGAAATCTAAGGGAGAGCGACCATGGCAAAAGGTGGACGCGAAAAGATCAAGCTCGAATCGAGCGCAGGCACCGGTCACTTCTACACGACCGACAAGAACAAGAAGACCACGCCGGAAAAGCTCGAGATGATGAAGTTCGACCCGAAGGCACGCAAGCACGTGACCTACAAGGAAACGAAGCTGAAGTAATAGGGCGCTTCGCTGGGATCAGCGGGGTCGCTGCGCGACCCCTTCTCTTTCAGCCAAATGCAAAAGGGTCGCCGCGGCGACCCTTTTTGTTTGGTCAGGGACCGCGCTGCGGTCCCTTCGCTCAGGCGTGGACAGCTCTGAGGCGTAGGGCGAACTCCTGCAGAGTAGCAATGCCGCTCTCCTCGGCCTTGTGCAGCCAGGCTTGCAGGTCGGCGACGAGCTGCTCGGCCGAGACGCCGGTGCGGGTCCAGAGCTGGCGCAACTCCTCGCGCATGGCGACGAGCTTGGCCAGGTAGGGGCTCTGCGCCACCGCTTCGGCGACCTGGCCCTTCACCGCATGCGGAATCTTGTCGTCGTCGCGGTGCAGCCAGGGGCGCGCCGCGAGCATGGTCGCGAGCTTGCCGGAGCTGACCGCGCCTTCGCTCTTCAGGCGCGCGACTTCGGCGCGGCTGGCGCGGCGGAGGCTGCGCGCGTAGTTCGCCATCACCTCGTAGCGGTTGGCGATGATCGCCTCGAGCGTCTTGTCGTCGGCGACCGGCTTGACGGCGCCGAGGCGGATCTGCGGCGCGGTCTTGCGCACCTTCGCCAGGCCGAGGATCTCGAGGCCGCGGATGTAGGCCCAGCCGATGTCGAACTCGTACGGCTTGACCGACAGCTTGGCCGAGGTCGGATAGGTGTGGTGGTTGTTGTGCAGCTCTTCGCCGCCGATGACGATGCCCCAGGGCGAGACGTTGCGGCTCGCGTCCGGCGCCTCGAAGTTGCGGTAGCCCCAGTAGTGGCCGATGCCGTTGACGATGCCGGCGGCGGTGATCGGGATCCAGAGCATCTGCACGGCCCATACCGCGGCGCCGATGGCGCCGAACAGGAACAGGTCGATGATCAGCATCAGGCCGACGCCCTGCCAGCTGAAGCGCGTGTAGAGGTTGCGCTCGAGCCAGTCGTCGGGCGTGCCGTGGCCGTACTTGGCGAGCGTTTCCTGGTTCTTGGCTTCGCTGCGATAGAGCTCGCTGCCGGTCAGCAGCACGGTCTTGATGCCGCGCGTCTGCGGGCTGTGCGGGTCGTCGACGGTCTCGCACTTGGCGTGGTGCTTGCGGTGGATCGCGACCCACTCCTTGGTCACCATGCCGGTGGTGAGCCAGAGCCAGAAACGGAAGAAGTGCTCGGGAATGGGGTGCAGGTCGAGCGCGCGGTGCGCCTGCGCCCGGTGCAGGAATATGGTCACCGCTGCGATGGTGATGTGCGTCGCGACCAGGGTGAACGCGAGAACCTCCCAGCCGTTGAACGACGAGAAGCCGTGGGCGAGCCAGTCGACCAGCGCAGCGAACACCGAATTCAGCACATCCATGAATCGAACCTTGGGGTAAGTCTGTGTAAACCAGTCGATTCTATTCGACCGGGGCGTGGCGATACCCTACGAAAGCACCGGATATCACCGCTAGATCGGGCCCTTTTGACGCAGATCAAGACGCACGCCGTTCCCACGCCGCCGCGTAGAAGCCGTCGCTGCCGTGACGGTGGGTCCACAGGCGAAGGTCGCTTCCGCTGACAAGGCGGTCCGAGCCGCTCACCTGGGCGCGCTGCAGCAACTCCAGCGCGGGCAGCCGGGTGAACGATCCGCCGAGCGTGCCGGCGTCGAAGTCGTCCGCGACCTGCTCGTCTTCCTCGCGCAGCGGGCTGCAGGTCGCATAGACCAGGCGCCCGCCCGGCTTCAGCAGCCGCGCCGCGGCGTCGAGGATCTTGCGCTGCAGCTCGCCGAGCGCGGCCAGCGCCTCGGGTGTCTGCCGCCACTTGAGGTCGGGATGGCGGCGCAGCGTGCCGAGGCCGGTGCACGGCGCATCCACCAGAACGCGGTCGACCTTGCCGCCGAGCCGCTTGATGCGCTCGTCGCGCTCGTGCGCGATCTGCACCGGGTAGACGTTCGACAGGGAGCTTCGCGCCAGGCGCGGCTTCAGGGCGGCGAGCCGATGCCCGGACACGTCGAACGCATAGAGGCGGCCGGTGTTGCGCATCTGCGCGCCGAGCGCCAGCGTCTTGCCGCCCGCGCCGGCGCAGAAGTCGACCACCATCTCGCCGCGTTTCGCGCCGGTGAGCAGCGCGAGCAGCTGGCTGCCTTCGTCCTGCACCTCGATCCAGCCTTCGGTGTAGATCTCGAGCTTGTTCAGCGAAGGCTTGCCCTCGACGCGGATGCCCACCGGCGAGTAAGGCGTCGCCTCGGCGGCGATGCCGCCGGCGCGCAGCCGCGCCAGCGCCTCGTCGCGGCTCGCCTTGGCGACGTTGACGCGCAGGTCGAGCGGCGCCGGCCGGCCGATCGCCTCGACCCACGGCCAGAACTCCTCGCCGAGCTGCGCCTGCATCCGCTCGGCGAACCACTCCGGCAGGTTGTGGCGCAGCGGCTCGGGCAAGGCCTCGCGCGGTGTCGCCCGGCTGCGTTCGAGCCAGGCGACCTCGCTCTCGCTCAAGGCCGCGCGCAGGAAGCCGGCGTTGCCGGTCCAGGCGAGCAGCACCAGTCGGCGCTCCTGCTCGCCGCTGCCGGCGCGGGCGAGATGACGCAGCAGAGGCAGCTCGCGCAGCACCGCGAACACCGTGTCGGTCAGGGTGTGCCGCTCGCGCGAGCCGAGCGAACGCGATTCGCGGAAGAAGTCGGCGACGACACGGTCGGCCGGATGCTCGAAGCGCAGGACGCGGTGCACGAGATCGGTCGCCGCCTCGAGCAGGGCGTGGGGAGGCATTGCGGCGATTATCCTTGCCGGGTGACCAGACGCTCCTCGCCGACCCCCGACCAGGCCGCGGGCGACGCCCGATTCCTTCCCCAGCACCGCCTGCTGATCTGCGCCTTTCTCGGCGTCCTCATCGGCGCCTCGTGGCCCGAGGTGGAGACGCTGCTGTCGCGCATCCTCATCGGCTGGAACGTCGCGACCTGGATCTACCTCGCCTGGGTCCTGTTCGCGCTGCTTCGGGCCGACGCTGGCCACATGAAAAGGGTGGCGCTGGCGCAGGCGGAGAGCGCGGGCACGGTGCTGCTCGTCGTCACCAGCGCCGCGGTGGCGAGCGTGGTCGCCGTCGTCTTCGAGCTGATGGCGGCCAAGGCGGCCGGGCCGAACCACATGGCCGCCCACGGTGCATTCGCGGCCTTCACCGTGATCGGCTCCTGGCTGTTGCTGCCGGTGCTGTTCGCCCTGACCTACGCCGCGAGGTACTTCGCCCCGGAACCCGACGGCGGCCTGGAATTTCCCGGCGCGAGCAAGGCCTGCGAGCCCGACCACACCGACTTCCTCTACTTCTCGTTCACCATCGCCGTCACGGCGCAGACGTCCGACGTCGCGGTCACGACGCGCTCGATGCGCCGCCTCGTCCTCTGGCACTCGCTGCTGTCGTTCGTCTTCAACACCACCATCCTCGCCTTCTCGATCAACGCCGCCGCCAGCTTCTTCTGAGCCGGCGCGCCGCGTGACGCCGGTGTGACGGCGCCCGACCTACAAACCGCAGGCGGCCCCACGGTCCGGGGCGATCGGGAGGGCGAGATGGAAGGTCCGGATTCGCGCATCCGGCCTCTGCGCCAGCCGCTACGGCTGAGCCGGGGACTTATGCTGCGTCACGCTGGCCGGTGAGCGACGACCATGCGCCTCTTCTTCGAGGAATTCGCGTCACCTGCCATGCCCGTCGCCCCTGTCCGCGTTGACGCACTGCACCTCGCCCGCGAGCCGCGGCTGGTGCGCGCCGACGGCTCGATCGGCGCGCTCGAGCAGAAGGATGCGCTGCTGCTCGCGTACCTGGCGATCGAGGGGCCGACGCCGCGCGGCCGCCTGGCTGCCCTGCTCTGGCCCGACGTCGACGCCGAGCGTGCCCGCGCCAACCTGCGCCAGCGCCTGTTCCGCCTGCGCAAGGCGGTCGGCCGCGAGCTGCTCGAAGGTGGCGACGTCGCCGCCCTGTGCGCCGACCTCGAGGTGCGGCTCGATCCGCCCGAAGCCGAGCCCGGCGAGCTGTTGCAGGGCCTCGCCGAGCCGGTGGCCGGCGAGCTCGCCGAGTGGCTCGCCCTGGCGCGCGAGCAGCGCCGCGGCGGCCGCATCCGCGCCCTGGCCGACGAGTCGACCCGCCTCGAACGGGCGGGCCAGCTCGTCGCCGCGCTGGCCGCGGCCGAGCGCCTGATCGAGCTCGACGCGACTTCCGAGCATGCCCACCGGCGGCTGATGCGGCTGCACTACCTGCGCGGCGACCGGGCCGCGGCGCTGGCCGCCTTCGACCGCTGCTGCGACGTGCTCGAGCGCAGTCTCGGCGTCGCTCCCGACGCCGAGACCGAGGCCCTGCGCGCCCGCGTCGCCGCGAGCAGCCTGCCCGGCGATCTGGCGCAGCCGCGGCCGCTGCCGGTGAGCGTGCTGCGGCCGCCCCGCCTGATCGGCCGCGACGCCGAGTGGCAACGCCTCCACGCCGACTGGTCCGCCGGCCATCCGAGCCTGGTCGCGGGCGAGGCCGGCCTCGGCAAGACCCGGCTGGTGAGCGACTTCGCCCAGGCCCGGCCCGACGCGCTTGCCGTCGTCGCCCGGCCGGGCGATGCACGCGTGCCGCACACCCTGCTCTCGCGCCTGCTGCGCGGCCTGCTCGCGCGCCTGCGCGAGCCGCTGCCAGGCGGGGTCGCGGCCGAGCTCGCGCATCTGCTGCCCGAGCTCGGCGGCGCCACGCCGCGGCGCAGTGCCGGCAGCACGCGCTTCGTCGCCGCGGTCGAGGCAGCGCTGCGCCAGGGACAGGCCGAGGGCGTATCCGGACTGGTCGTCGACGACCTGCAGTTCGCCGACACGGCGAGCATCGAGGCGATGCAGCAGCTCGCCGCGGCCGGCTTGGGCCTGCGCTGGATCGTCGCCTTCCGGGCGCACGAGCTGGCGCCGCCGGCGCAGTCGTTCCACGACCTGCTGCTCGGCGCGCACGGGGCCCGCCTGCAGGTGCTGCAGCCGTTCGCCGTCGAGCAGGTCGGCGTGCTGATCGATTCGCTCGGCGTCGCCGCGCTCGAGGCCGATCGGCTCGCGCCGGCGCTGACGCGGCACACCGGCGGCAACCCGATGTTCCTGCTCGAGACGCTGAAGCTGATGCTGGCGCCGGCGAGCCCCGCGCCCGCCCCTTCACCCGGTGCGCGGCTGCCGACCGCCTCGAACGTCGCCCACCTGATCGGCCAGCGGATCGACCGGCTCTCGCCGATGGCGGTGAAGCTGGCGCGCTGCGCCGCGATCGCCGGCGCCGACTTCTCCGCCGAGCTTGCCGCGCACGTGCTCGGCCTGCGCGCGATCGACCTGAGCGACGCCTGGGCCGAGCTCGAGGCGGCGCAGGTGCTGCGCGAAGGCGCATTCGCCCACGACCTGATCTTCGAGGCGGCGCGCAGCTCGGTGCCGGCGCCGATCGCGCGCCGGCTCCACGCCGAGATGGCGGGCTTTCTCGAAGCGCGAGGCGCCGAGCCGGCGCACGTGGCACAGCACTGGCGCGACGCCGGCGAATCGCTGAAGGCGCTGCCCTGGCTGGTCGCCGCCGCCGAGCGCGCCGCCGCCGCCTGGCGGCCGGCCGAGGAAGGCGCGCTGCTCCTGCTCGCGGCCCACGTCGCCCGCGGCGTCGGCCAGGACCGGACCCGCGCCTTCGAGCTGCTGCGGCGCGCGCACCGGGCGCATCTGCAGGCGAGCCTGGGCAGCGCGGCGCATCTCGAGTGCCTCGACCTGCTGGCGACGCTCGCGCTCGATCCCCTCGAGCGCGGCTACGCCCACTTCGCGCGCTCCGACACGCTCGCCCAGCAGGCCGAAGGCGCCGCCGCCGAGGCGGCGGCACGCAGCGGCCTGGCGGCGATCGCCGGCGAGAGCGGCCGGGCGGCCGACGAGCTGCACGTCGACCTGGTCTCGGCGCTCGCCAACGGCCTCTTCATCCAGGACCTGCCCGGCCCGGGCGCCGACGCGGTGCGCGCCGCCGAGCCGCGGATGCTCTCGCTCGGCGACCGCCACCGCGAGATCGAGCACTACGCCAACCTCGGGGTCCTGCTCGACGCCGGCAACCGCCACATCGAGGCGCAGGCCGCGCTCGGCCACGTGATCTCGCTCACCCGCGCCGAGGGCGACCGGACGAGCGAGCTCGTCGTGCTCTCGAATCTCGCCTCGAGCCTGCACGACGTCGGCAAGGTCGCCGCCGCCTTGCAGCCGCTGCGCGAGGCGCATCGCCTGAAGGAGCAGTACCCCGAGCTGCGCACCAGCGCCGTGTTCCTGCAGGTGCAGATGGGCAACATGGAACGCGCGCTCGGCAACTACGCCGAAGCGCTGCGCTGGCTCGAGGAAGGGCTGGCGATCCTCGGCGAATACGTGCCCAAGGTGGTGAGCGCCGCGCACGTCGGCCTGACCCGGCTCTGGTTCGACCTCGGGCAGCCGGCGCGCGCGGGCCAGCATCTCGAGCGGGCACTGGCAACCCCGTCGGGCCCGGCGATGTTCCATGCCCTCACCCACCTGCTGGTCGCGCGAGCGGCGCTGGCGCAGGGACGGCGCGACGCCGCGGCCGAGGCGCTGGCTGCGGCCGACGCCTACATCATCGACTCGACCCGCTACGCCGTCCGGGCGCAGGCGGCGCTGCTGTCCGGGTCGCTGCAGGCTCCGGAGCTCGCCTACGCGAACGCGATCGAGGTCGCGCGCGAGGCGGGCCGGTTGCACATGATGGGCGTGCGCATCGACGCGCTCGTCTGGGCGGCGCGCGCCGCCATCGCCAGCGGCCGCCCGGCGGTGGCGGCGACGCATGCGCTCGAGGCGCTGGGCCTGTGGCCCGAGCACGCGCCCGACGGCCTGTACATCGGCGAGGTCTGGCTGACCGCGGTCGAGAGCGGCGCCGACGCCGGCGGCTCGACCGCCCTCCTCGCCGGCGCGGCGCGCTGGATCGAGGCGACCGCCGCGCGCCTTCCCGAGGAGTTCCGCACCGCCTTCCGCGATCGCAATCCGGTCAACCGGCTGCTGCTGGCGCGCGCCGGTTCGACCCCCCGATCTGGAGAACCCCGATGACACGAAGCCGCCGACGCATTGCCGCATCGATGCTGGTTCTGCTGCTGACGCTGTCGCCGCTGCCGGGCCAGGCGCTGGCGCCGGTGCTGCTGCTGCTCGTCAAGCAGATCGTCAAGGACGCCGCCCAGTCGATGCTCAAGGACATGCTGCTCTCGAGCCTGAACGGCATGGGCTGCAAGGGCATGGCGATCGCCAATGCCCTGCAGGCGCTCGACCTGCGCAAGGGCGCCGGCGGCGGCGGGATGATGGGCATGTTCGGCGGCGCCATGCCGAAGCTGCCTTCGGGAGGCGCGATGCCCGGCCTGCCCGCCGGGATGGCGATGCCGCAGATGCCCGGGGGCATGACGATGCCGCAGATGCCGGCGGGAATGTCGATCCCGGGCATGCCGGCGATGCCCGGCGGCATGGCCGGCATGACCGGCATGGGGCTGGGCGCGCCGGGCTCGGAGGAGATGATGGCGCGGATGCGGGCGATGATGCCCGGCGGCGGCCAGATGCCAGCGGGTACCGGCATCGACCCGGAGCAGATGTCTCGCATCATGCAGGCGATGAGCCAGCCGCTCTCGCCGCCTGAGACGCTGGCGGTGATCGACGAGATGACCGAGATCGGCTTCCTGCCGAAGGCGATGCAGGCCGAGCTCAAGGAATGCATGGTCCTGATCCCGACCGCGGCGCCCGCGCTCGGCATGGGCATGGGCATGCTCAAGCCGATGCTGCCGCAACTTCGCCAGGCGCGCGAGCAGCTGCACGCGCTTTCCCCGGCCGAGCAGGACGAGCTCGTGGCCGCGCTCGCGCCGGAGATGAAGGCGCTGCCCGCCGACGAGCGCAAGAACCTGCTCGAGTTCCTCGACAGCGGCTTCTTCCCGAAGCGCGTTGCCGAAGGGCTGCGCCGCCAGCTCGGCTGAAACGGCGCGTCGCGCCGTGACGCCGGTGTGACGCCAGCGTCGCTACAACTCCCTACCGACCCCGCCCGGGTCCGTTCGGAGGCGTCATGCAAAGAGCTCTCTTCCTCGACCGCACCGTCGCGACAGCGATCGCCGGCCCGCTTCGCGGCGGTGCGCTCGCCCTCGCCGCCGCTCTCGTCGCCGCTCTCGTCGCCGCTTGCGGCGGCGGCGGTTCCGGCGCCGCCGATTCGCCGGTCGCCGATCCCGGTCCCGCGGCGATCACGTTCCAGCTCGCGCCCGCAAGGCTGCCCTTGAGCAGCGGCGGAACTGGCCGCGTGCTCGCGCTGCAGGCGCCCGGCGCGCTCGTGTGGTCGTCGAGCGATCCGGCGGTGGCGAGCGTCGACGCCGAGGGCCAGGTCACCGCGCTCGCCGCGGGCAGCGCGGTCATCAGCGCTTCCGCCGGCGCGGCGAGCGCGTCGGCACGGGTCACGGTCCATGCGCCCGCCGCGCCGAGTTCGGCAACGCTGATCGAGAACGCGCTGGCGCTGAACACGATCAGCGCCGAGCAGGCGCTGACCTATCGCGTGTTCGCCCTGTTCGCCGATCCGCGCTTGCCGCCGCAGTTCGAGGGCGCGCCCGAAGGCGTCGCCGACGACGCGCTGATGCGCCAGCTCTCGGCCGCGCTGCCGACCCTCTCGGCGCCGACCCGCGACCTGCTGCAACCGTTCCTGGTGCCGCCGATCTACGCGCAGAGCTGGTTCGCACAGCGCCTGGCCGGCACGACGCCGGTCGCCGCGGCGACAGGCGCGCGCGCCCAGGCCGCGCGCTCGGCGCGGCCGCAGGCGACGCCGGTGAACTGCGAAGCCCAGGCGCTGCCGACCTTCTGGAAGCGGCTCTCGACCGCGCACTTCAACATCTTCTACCTCGCCCTCGGCGACGCGGCCTACGACAACTACTACCGCGCCGCCGCCGAAACGATCGCCGGCGTCGTCGAGGAGGTGTACGCGGCCGAGACCGGCCTGCTGCAGCGCTTTCCGCTCGCCGATACCACCGAGTCGTGCAACGGCGGCGACGGCGCGGTCGACATCTACCTTGCCAGCCTCGGCGACGGCGACGTGCGCGGCCTGACCAGCACCTACCCCGGGCGCTGCAATCACGTACCGAGCTTCATCGCCATCAACGCCAACGACCCGGCGCTGCAGGCGGTGGGACCTCGCCTCGACGAAGCGCGGCGCGAATTCAAGGCGATCCTGGCGCACGAGATCGCGCACGTGCTGCAGTTCGCGATGGACCGCACCGGCGCCGCCTGCGCCGACTACGAGTGGCTCGACGAGGCGACCGCCGAGTGGGCGATGGACTACGTCGACCCGGGCTGGAACCGCGAGGACGGCGCCAACAAGGTGAGCCCGAACTACCAGCGCAGCGGCTCGTTCTACGCCCAGTACCTCTACAGCGACCACATGACGTCGATGGAAAAGCCCGGCCTGGCCGGCAGCCGGCGGAAGAACGGCTACGCCGAGTACATCTTCTTCCAGTACCTGGCACGCAAGTACGACCCGCAGATCGTCAAGGCGGTGTTCGACGCCAGCACGACGCAGGGGAGCGTCGAGGCGGTCGAGGCGGCGCTCGCCGCCAAGGGCGGGATGAAGACGGTCTGGCCCGAGTTCGCCCTGACCCTGTGGAACGACGCCTTCAACCAGAACCTCGACGACTTCAGCCGCTGGGACGGCTACGACTTCGGCCTCGCGCCGGTGTTCGAGCGACGTGCCGGCGTGCCGCCCGCGCATCCCGAGGCCGAGAAGCTGAAGACGATCGACGTCGAGCAGCAAGGCGCCGGCCGGCAGAGCTTCAAGATGCTGAAGAACGCCCTCGAGCGGCCGAACGGCGCGACCGCGGGCGACTTCTACGAGATCCAGCCACGCAGCATCTTCTACGAGCACCTGCGCTTCACCGACCCGACCGTGCACTCGGTCTACTTCACCAACCCGATCGGCACGATCCCGATGCACCAGAACATGAAGGTGCAGGCGCGAAAGAAGATCGCCGGCCAGTGGAAGGACGTGGAAGACTGGACGAGCGAGCCGTTCAAGCAGTTCTGCCTCGACAAGAAGGCCGAACGGCTGGAAGAGCTCGTGATCGTCATCAGCAACAGCGAGGTGAACCGGGCGAGCGAGCAGCCGTTCCGCTTCCCGAAGCTGTTTCCGATGCTGGCGAGCAGCTCCAACGTCGGCTGCTTCATGTGGCTGGGAACCGCCACCACCACCGTGACCGGCGGCTCGACGATCGTCACCGACTCGACGACCAGCGCGGTCAGCGTCGCCCTGGTGCCGGGCGCCGTGCTGCCGGGGCGGATCACGTTTCTCACCCAGTACGGCACCGCCCGGGGGATGTCGGTCACGACCGCGGCCGCCTGCACGACGACGCTCGACGGCGCCAGCCACGACTTCAATCTGCCCGGCAGCACCGGCGTCTTCCCGCCCACCGACGACGGCACGGTCGACTTCAACCTCGACCTGGACATGGGCTTCGGCGAGGTCGGCGGCGAACCGCCCGATCGCAAGCTGATCACGCTGACCGGAGCGTCGAGGCTCGTGACCACGTCGACCGTCGTCTGCCCGGCGGTCACCCAGGTCACGACCGGCACGCAGAGCTGGGAGTGGCTGCACGTCGACGACCCGGGCCTGTACACCGTGTCGGCCGACGGCCAGACGATCGAGGGCCGCTTCACCGCGCCCCTGCCGGGCGGCTACACGATCGACAGCCGCTGGAAGTTCACGTCGGTGCGCGAGTAGCGACCAGGGTCCCGATCAGCTGCGCCTCGCCGCCGCGGTGCCGCACGACGCCGTCGCGGCGCTCGAGCGCGCCCTCGACCAGCCAGCGGATCGCCCGCGGGTAGAGCACGTGCTCCTGCGCGAGCACGTGCGCGGCGAGCGACTGCTCGGTGTCTTCGGGCAGCACCGGCACGATCGCCTGGCCGATGATCGGGCCGTGGTCGAGGTCGGCGGTCACGAAGTGCACGCTCGCGCCGGCCACCTTGCAGCCGGCCTCGATCGCCCGGCGGTGCGTGTGCAGCCCGGGGAACATCGGCAGCAGCGACGGATGGATGTTGACCATGCGGCCTTCGAAGCGCTGCACGAAGCCGGGCGTCAGGATGCGCATGAAGCCGGCCAGGGCGACGACATCGGGCGCGTGGCTGGCCACCGCCTCGGCCAGCTTCTCGTCGAAGGCCGCGCGCGTGGCGAACGCGGTGTGATCGACGACGGCGGTGGCGATGCCGTGCGCCGCGGCGAAGGCGAGGCCGGCGGCGTCCGGCCGATTGCTGATGACGGCGGCGACCCGCGCGGGCCACGCCTCCTCGACCGAGCGCCTCACGATCGCCTCCATGTTCGAGCCGCGCCCCGAGATCAGGATGACGATGTTCTTCATGAGGGGCCGCAGTGTATCGGTCGCAAACCTACAATCGCACCCTTTTGCCGAAGAGCCGCACGCGATGAGCGAGAGCACCGAGCCGACGAACGCCAGCGCCGCAGGGCTGCCCGGGGCGCGCCGCGAGCGCGTCCTCTCGGGCATGCGCCCGACCGGCGCGCTGCACCTCGGCCACTATCACGGCGCGCTGAAGAACTGGGTGCGCCTGCAGGCCGAGTACGAGTGCTTCTATTTCGTCGCCGACTGGCACGCGCTGACCACGCACTACGAAGAGCGCGGCGTCATCGAGAAGAACGTCTACGACATGGTGATCGACTGGCTCGCCGCCGGCGTCGATCCCGACAATGCGACCATCTTCATCCAGAGCCGCCTGCCCGAGCATGCCGAGCTGTTCACGCTGCTGGCGATGGGCACGCCGCTCGGCTGGCTCGAGCGCGTGCCGACCTACAAGGACCAGATCGACAAGCTCAAGGACCGCGACCTCGCGACCTATGGCTTCCTCGGCTACCCGCTGCTCCAGGCCGCCGACATCCTGATCTACAAGGCCGCCTGGGTGCCGGTGGGCGAGGACCAGTCTTCGCACGTCGAGCTGACGCGCGAGGTCGCGCGCCGCTTCAACCACCTCTACGGTCGCGAGGCGAACTTCGACGAACTGGCGAGAAACGTCATCAAGAAGCTCGGCAAGGACGCGGCCAGGGCGTTCGAGGCGGCGCGCAAGAAGTTCCAGGAAGAAGGCGGCGAAGAGGCGCTGCAGCGGGCGCGCGCCGTGCTCGATGCCAGCAAGTCGCTCGGCACGGCCGACCACGAGCGCCTCGACGCCTGGATCCGCGGCACCGGCAAGACGATCCTGCGCGAGCCGCAGGCGCTGCACACCGAGGTGCTGAAGCTGCCCGGGCTCGACGGCACCAAGATGAGCAAGAGCTACGGCAACGCGATCGCCATGCGCGAGGAGCCGGCCGAGGTCGAGAAGAAGATCCGCCGCATGCCGACCGACCCGGCGCGAGCGCGGCGCGAGAATCCGGGCGATCCGGAGAAGTGCCCCGTCTGGGCGCTGCACAAGGTCTACTCGACCGAGGAGACGAAGGCGTGGGTCGTCAACGGCTGCACCACCGCGGCGATCGGCTGCCTCGACTGCAAGCAGCCGCTGATCGAGGCGATCGTCGCCGAGCAGAAGCCGTGGCGGGAGCGCGCGGCGGCCTACCTGGCCGACCCGAAGCGGGTGCACTGGATCGTCGAGGTCGGCACCGAGCGGGCGCGGACCGTGGCGCGGGAGACGATGCGCGACGTGCGCGAAGCCATGGGCCTCGCGTACTGATCAGCGCTTGGCCGGCGCCTTGCGCTTCGCGCCCGTGCCCGCGCTGCCGCCGATCCTGCTCTCGGTTCCGGCCAGCAGCTTGGCGATGTTCGGCGCATGCCGCCAGGCGAGCAGCAGCGACATCACGACGATGATCGCGGCTCCCGGCTCGGCGCCCCAGATCAGGAACTGGTAGAACGGCGCGAACGCCGCCGAGACCAGCGAGGCGAGCGACGAGTAGCGGAAGAACGCGGCGATGATCAGCCAGGTGGCGAGCGTCGCCAGGCCGAGCCAGGGGTTGATCGCCAGCAGCACGCCCGCCGCCGTGGCCACGCCCTTGCCACCCTTGAAGCGGAAGTACAGCGGCCAGAGGTGGCCGACGAAGGCGCCGAAGCCGGCCAGCGCGGCACTCCATTCGACCGCGTCGCCGCTCAGGCCGAGCCGCACCGCGCCCCATCGTGCGGCAAGCACGGGCAGCACGCCCTTGAGCGCGTCGAGGGCGAGCGTCGCCAGCGCCGCCGGCTTGCTGCCCGAGCGCAGCACGTTGGTCGCGCCCGGGTTGCCCGAGCCGTAGCTGCGCGGGTCGGCCAGGCCCATGGCGCGGCTGACGAGCACCGCGAACGCGAGCGAGCCGACCAGGTAACCGCCGACGAGCACGAGAAGAGGAAAGCCGAAGGTCATCGCGAGGAGCGGGAAGGCCCGGAATGCGGCGATTCTGGCGGGTGGTTGGCGCAGCGCACCGGGCGCGCGCCGATCGCCTTGATCAGCACCGTCGGCGCGATGCCGACGAGATAGCCGCGCCGGCCGCCGTTGATGTAGATCCGCTCGAGCCCGAGCACGGTCTGCTCGACGTAGACCGGCATCGCCTTGCGGGTGCCGAACGGCGAGGTGCCGCCGACCTGGTAGCCGCTGTGCCGCTCGGCCACCTCGGTGTCGCACGGCTCGACCGACTTGACGCCGATCGCCCGCGCCAGGTTCTTGGTGCTCACCTTCTGGTCGCCGTGCATGAGCACGATCAGCGGCCGCGCCGCCTCGTCCTGCATGACCAGGGTCTTGACCACCGCGTGCTCGTCGACGCCGAGCTGGCGCGCCGATTCGGCCGTGCCGCCGTGCTCGACATAGTCGTAGACGTGCTCGGAAAAATCGACGCCCGAGCGGCGCAGGAACTGCGTCGCCGGCGTCTCGCTGACGTGAGGGGACTTCTTCGCCATGTGCGGGGGACCGCCGCGATTCTCGCGCGCCGGAGGCGCCCCGCGGCGCGGTCGGCCCCGCAGGCGCTTCAAAAGGTGACGGGCGGCTCCTCGACCTTGGCCCCGGAGCGCTCGAACACCGAAGCGGCGCTCGGCACCGAAGGATCGCCGGCGACTGCCGATTCGCCGACGATGCCGACCGGAACGACAGCGGCGCTTCCGCCTTGCGGCCCGGCCGAACTCGCCCAGGAGGCGCGCTCGGCCGGCTCGAGCAGCGCTGCGGCGGCGGCGAGCGCCGCCACCGCCATCACCGCGGCCGCGATCAATCCGGTGCGCCGCGCCGGCGAGGCGCGAAACGGGGTAGGAATGGCGTGCATGGCGTTCTCCTGACGGGCGGCCCGAAGGAGACGCCTCGCAGGGAAGTACGGAACCGGACCTATCGAACCGGACACGGGCGCCCGTGCGCCCGCCGCGCTAGTTCGCGCCGCCGCTGGCCTTGGCGACGTAGCGGGCGAGCGCCAGGATCTGCTCTTCCTTGAGCGTCGCCTTGTACGACGGCATCGCGCCGATGCCGGTGCGCAGCGCGGTGGCGACGCGGGCCGCGTCGGGCTGCAGCTCGTCGAGCACCGGGCCGACCGCGCCGCTCGTGCCCGCGTCCTTGAGGGTGTGGCAGAGCGCGCAAGGCGGCATCGCGCCGCCGACGAAGAGCGCCTTGCCGGCGGCGAGCTGCGCCGCGTCGTCGGCAGCGCCGGCCGAAGTGACGATCAGGGTCGCGGCGGCCGGCAGGGCCGCAGCGAGCAGGGCGAGACGGAGCAGGCGAAGGCCGCGGCGCGGCCCGCGCTCAGACAACCGCCACCTTCACCGCCGCGTCGGCCCAGCTGTTGTTGTTGTAGCCGTGCGCGTTCTCGAGCCGCTCCTGCGGCTGCACGTTGCCGGCCGCGTCGATGGCGCGGCTGGTGAGCACGTAGTTGCCCGGCGCCATCTGCAGCGGCAGGGCGAACTGGCGCCAGGCGAAGCGGCCGAGGTCGGGGCCGACGAAGGGCGCGTCGATCCAGGTCTTGCCGCCGTCGCTCGAGACCTCGACCCGCCCGATCGGCGCGCCCGAGCCGAAGGCGACGCCGGTGACGTACACCGTACCGGCGCGCACGCTGCGGTCGCCGGCGGGGTAGTTGACCCACGACTTGAGCGGCATCTGCTGCACCGAGGGCTCGCCCGGCACCGAGGTGCCGCCGAGCGGCGTGATGCGGTAGCCGTGGCTCATGATCTTGGCCTGCGACTCGGCCGAGGTGAAGGCCAGCCGCTTCACGTACTTGATGTTGTTCACGCCCTGGTAGCCGGGGACGATCAGGCGCAGCGGCCCGCCGTGCGCAAGCGAGATCGGCGCACCGTTCATCTCCCACGCGAGGATCGCGTCGGTCATCGCCGTGATCGGCACCGAGCGCTCGACCACGACCGACAGCGGGTCGACGCCGTCGGGCAGCTTCTCGCCGCCGGTGCCGGTGAGATAGACCATGCCGGAGGCGACGCCGCCGCAGGCCTCGGCGACGTAGCGCACCGGCACGCCGCTCCAGACCACGCAGCCGGCCGCACCCACCGTCCACGGCGTGCCGCTCGGCTTGCTCGGGAAAAAGCCGCGGCCGTTGCCCGAGCACTGCAGCACCGTCGCCACCGTTTCGAGGCCGATCGTCTTCAGGTCGCCGACGCTGATCGTGCGCGGGTTGCGCACGCCCTCGACCGAGACCTGCCAGGCGTCGCGGTTGGCGACGATCGCGGCATCCGGCGCGGGCAGGTTGTTGCGGATGAACAGCCGGTCGGTCGGCGTGATGCTGCTGGTGCCGAACGCGCTGCGCCTGGTCTCGATGGTGGTGGCGCTGTGCACGATCACGGCATCGGCGTCCTTCCACGCCGCGTACGCGGGCAGAGGCCGCGGCCCCGCTGGCGCCGCGGGTGCGGCCTGCGCGACCGCCTTGTCGGCGAAGCCGACCAGGCCTGCGGTGGCGAGAGCACCGGCGCTGCCGGCGAGAAGTTGGCGTCGACGCAGGAATTGCGCGGCTTCGGTCATCGATGCACTCCACGGGAAGGGTTGGCGGCGCGCCAGGGCGGCAACGCCGGGTGTTTCGAGTATCCCACCGCCCGCGGCGCGCGGGCAACGGTCAGGGCGCCCCGCGCGTATAGGTGAGCATGCGTCCCTTGTACGCCGCCCCGGCGGGGCCGGCGGCGGCGCTCAGGCGCTCTTCGCGACGGGCAAAGCCAAGGGCCGCCATCTGCCGGTTGAACGCCGGCCGGTTGCCGCGATCCGGGTCGACGATCCACACCTCGGCGACGGGCAGGGTGTGCCGGCCGATGAAGCCGGCCAGGCTCGCATGCTCGTCGCGCTCGTAGAGCAGGTCGCTGCCGATTACCAGGTCGAAGCGGCCACGCACGGTGCGCCCGCCGAGGGTGCGGCTCGGCGCGCGCCGGGTCTGCCGCGTCGCCCAGTCGCCGTAGCGGAACTGCATCGGCGCCAGCCCGTTGAGCCGGAGGTTGCGGCGCAGGAAGGCGGCGGCGAGCGGATGGCAGTCGCTGGCGGTGACGTCGGCGCCGAGACGATGGCCGACCAGGCTCGCCAGCGCCAGGCCGCAGCCGATCTCGAGGATGCGCTCGCCGGGGCGGACCGGGTGCGCCGCCATCCGCGTCGCCAGATGGAAGCCCGAGGGCCAGAGCAGGCCGAACAGCGGCCAGGTCGCCGAGGAGACGCCGCGCCGCTCGGCCTCGCCGAAGGGATCGGAGAACTGCTGGCGATCGAGCAGCGAGCGGATCGTCAGGTCGGCCGCCCCGGCGATGGCGATGCGCTCTTGCTTGGTGGCGTAGCCGGGCATGGCGTGAAGCGGTGGAGGACGACGCGGCGACGATGGATCGAGGCCCCGAGTATGGAGCGTGCCCCTCGCGGCCGAAGAAGCCGGCTCAGCCGGCGGCGAAGGCGAGCGCGGCGCGCAGCAGGTCGCGGGCGAGCGGATCGGAGAGCAGCGACTCGGGGCGGATCAGGAAACACACGCTGCGATCGGCGGCGCGGGCCAGCACCAGCGGCGCGCCCGCCTCGTCGCGCAGCCACGGCGTCCACTCGGTCGCAGCCGTGCCGCGATCCCGGGCGGCATCGGCCATGACTCCGTCGAGCGCCAGCGTGGCGTAGCGCATCGCCACGAACGCTCGCGTCGCGCCGCCGGGGGCGCCGGCGACGGGCAGGCAGGTGACGAGCCGGCCGTGCTGCGGAGGCGTCGCCCTGACCGGCAGGCCGGCGTCGCGCAGCAGCCGGGCCGCGGCGTCGCCGAGCGCCACCAGGCGGCCGCGTCGCGCTGAGCTCGCCTGCGCGCGCACGAAGGCGTTGTCGCCGCCCACCAGGACGGCCGGGGCCGCGGCCGGGTCGAGCACCAGGCCGAAGCCGCGCAGCGTCTCGGCCACCGCGGCGCCGAACGGGTCGCCGCCGTCGAGCAGCGCCACCGCCTCGGGCAAGACGCCGAGGGGCGAGCCGGGCGAGGCCGGGCCGCCGGCGACGCTCTGCTGCAGGTCGTCGGCGACGGCGAGCCCGAGCGCGCGCCAGAGCGACACCGCCTTGATCCGCGTCTCGAACTCCTCGCGCGCCGGGTCGGACTCGGCGAGCAGGTCGCCGCCGGTGCGAACCTCGGCGACGCCGTCACGCACGACGGCGGCGCGCAGCATCGTGCCGACGCGCGCGCCGCCGCTGGCCCGCACCTCGAGCACCAGCCCGCCGTACCAGCCGCGCGGGCCGGCCTCGTGCGCGGCGATCGCGGCCAGCGCCGCGGCGCGCGGCGTGCCGGTCAGCATGACCGGCGCGGCCGTGGCGACGATCGCGTCCCAGGCATCGACGCCTTCGCGCAGGCGGCCGTGCAGCCGGTCGACCGCGTGCACGACGGTGGCCAGGGTCATCGGCCGGCGCCGGTCGAGAAGCTGCAGCGATCCAGGCTCGCACAGCGGCGCGAGGTCGTTGCGCAGCGCGTCGCTGCAGACGGCGAGCGAGGCGGCGTCGACCTCTTCGTTGAACAGCAGGCGCAAGGCCTCGGCCTCGCCCACCGGACCGTGGCCGCGCGCGACGGTGCCGCAGACCGGTAACGACTCGACCTCGCGGCCGTTCACGACGAGCTGCAGGTCGGGCGACGCGCCGAACACGCATTCGCCGTCGCCGGTATCGAGCATGAAGGTCGCCGGCGCCGGGTTCACCGCGCTCAGCTCGGCGAAGGCGCGCGCCGGCGAGCGCGCGCCGAGGCGGCGGCGAAAGCTCTGGCTCAGGGTGAGCGAGACCAGGCCCGAGCTCGCGAGCTGCGCGAGCGCGCGCGCCACGACCTGGGCATAGCCGCCGGGCGGAAAGTCGTCGTGCGCCGCGTCGAGCATCGCGGGCGCGCCGGGTGCGCCGGACCGGAGAGCGGGCCGTGGCGCGGCCTGCGCCTCGGCGAGCGCCTCGTCTGCGAACAGCAGAGAGGCGTGCTGCCACGCGCCGGCTGCGTCGCGCTGCAGGGTGCGGGGAGAAAAGAAGAGCACGCCGAGCGGCGCCATGTCGTCGCTGGCCGCGACCGGCGCCGCCAGCCGATGCGCTTCGAATCGAAGGGCGCCGGCGAGGATCGCGTCGTCGCCAGCGTCGTCGCCGTTCCCGAAGTGGGAGAGAAAGGCGCGCAGCGAGGCGATCGCGCCCGCGCCGCCGCCGCGCTTCGATGCTCGCCGCCACGCCGCCAGGGCGGCGTGCTCGAGCAACGCAACGCCGAACGCATCGAGCGCCTCGATCTCGAGGCCGTCGGCATGAACGCGCAGCGCCAGCGAGGGATCGACGAGCAGCAGCGCCGCCCGCGGATGCATGCCGGCGACGCCGGCATCGCATCCGAAGTAGAGACCGGGCAGGCCGTCGAGCCGGGCCCTTGCGGCCTCGACTTCCGAAGCCGGGGCCGGACGCCGCTCGACGGTGTAGCGGAGCAGCGCGGCCCCTAGTCGGCGGTGGCGCCGCTGCGCTTGATGATCGGCGTCATCACGGTCAGCTCGCGCTTCATGAAGTCGCGCAGGTCGGCGACCGAGCCGCCGACCGGCTCCATGAACTGGCCGGCGAGCTTCTCGCGCACCTCGGGCAGGGCGAGCGCGGCGTTGATCTCCTGGTTCATGCGCTCGACCACCTCGTTCGGCGTCGACGCCGGCGCCATCACCGCCATCCAGGCCATGTTCTCGATCTCGGGCAGACCCGCTTCCTTCATCGTCGGAATCTCCGGCGTCAGGGCGCTCCGCTTGGCGGTGGAGACGGCGAGCGGACGGAGCTTGCCGGCCTTGACCTGCGGCATCACCGCCACCGCCGGCACGCAGGCGAACTGCACGTCGCCCTGCAGCAGGGCGAGGATCGCCAGCGGCGACGAGGCGTACGGGATGTGCACCGCGAAGGTGTCGGTCTTGGCCTTGAGCAGCTCGACGCCGAGCTGCGAGAGGCTGCCGACGCCGGTCGACGAGAAGTTGAACTTGCCGGGGTTGGCCTTCATCGCCTTGACCAGCTCGCCGAGGCTGTTGATGCCGGAATCGGTGCGGACGGCGCAGACGTTCGCCTGCGCGCCGCCGAGCACCACCGGCCGCAGCTCGGTGAACGGGTCGTAGCCGAGCTTCTTGTAGAGCACGGTGTTGTAGACCAGCGGCCCGTTGGTGCTGATCAGGAAGGTGTAGCCGTCGCCCGGCGAATGCGCGACCGCGCCGGTGCCGGTGTTGCCGCCGGCGCCCGGCCGGTTGTCGACCAGCACCTGCTGGCCGAGCTTCGGCCCGATCTTGTCGGCGACGATGCGCGCGAACACGTCGGGCGAGGAGCCGGCGGCATAGGGAATGACGATGCGGATCGGCCGGTTCGGCCACGGCCCTGTCTGCGCGCCGGCGAGGCCGGCGGTACCGGCGAGAAGCAGGGCCAGGCCAGCGCGAACAAGGGCGGCGCGGCGCACGGAAGTGGTCGATGAGGTCATGAAGTGATCGGCTCGGTTTCTGCGAAGAAGCGCTCCTCGCCGGCGATGAAGCCGGCGACGAGCACGCGGTAGGCGGCCTCGACGACGTCGGGCAGCGAGGGGAATTCGGCGGCTCGCGCTGCCGCGAGCGTGCGCACGCGGTCGAACACCGCCGCCTGCCGCTCGGGCGCCGCGAGCTGGAAGGCGTCGCGCTTGAAGCGGGTGGCGTCGCGCACGCACAGGGCGCGGGCGGCGAGCAGCTCGACGATCTGCGCGTCGAGCGCGTCGATCCGCTCGCGCAGCGCGCCGAGCGTTTCCGCCTGCGGCTGGTAGTGCGGGTCGCGGAAGCGGCGAACGGGCGCGGCGTCGACGCGGGGTTCCTGGGCAGAGGTCATGACGAGTGCCGAAACGAGGAGCCGTGGATCGTAACTACCGCTGCGGCATGTCGGCCGCCCCGTATCCCAGGCTCACCGTCGCATCCGGCGGGATCGGCGGCATCGTCTCGTTCCACGCCAGCCAGGCATCGCGCATCGCCGCCAGCCGCACCGGCTCGCGCTTGCCGAGGTTGGCGCGCTCGCGCTCGTCGGCGGAGAGGTCGAACAGGTACTCGTGGCCGTCGACCTGCAGGTACTTCCACCGGCCGTCGCGCAGGGCGCGCTGGCCGCGATGGTTCATGCGCCAGTGCAAGGGCCGCTCGAACTCGTGCGCCGGATCCGCGAACACCGGCAGCAGCGAAACGCCGTCGAGCGGATGCGCCGGATCGGCGGCGACGCCGGCCGCGGCGAGCATCGTCGCCGACCAGTCCATCGTCATGCACAGTTGCGCGCTGGTGCCCCCGGGGGCGATGCGCGCCGGCCAGTAGGCGATCCACGGCACGCGGATGCCGCCTTCGGTGAGGTCCATCTTGCCGCCCACCAGCGGCCAGCTGTCAGAGAAGCGCTCGCCGCCGTTGTCGCTGGTGAAGACGATGAGCGTGTCGTCGGCGACGCCCCGGGCCTCGAGCGCGGCGACGATCCGGCCGATGCCTTCGTCCATGTGCTCGATCATGCGGCGATAGGTGTGGATGTTGCCGCCGTGCAGGTGGAACAGGTTGTCCTTCACCTCCTCGGCAGAAGCGGCGTCGTCGCGCGTTTCCCACGGCCAGTGCGGCGCCGTGTAGTGCACGCTGAGGAAGAACGGCGCGCCGCCGGGCGCGGCGAAGCGCTCGATCGTCTCGACCGCGCGCGCCGAGATCAGGTCGGTGAGGTAGCCCTCCTCGCGGTGCTCGGCCTCGCCCTGCCACAGGTCGTGGGTGCCGCGCGAGTCGCAGTGGCTGAAGTAGTCGACGCCGCCCGACATCGGACCGAAGAACTCGTCGTAGCCCGAGCGCAGCGGCCCGAACGCGGGCGGATAGCCGAGGTGCCACTTGCCGACCAGCGCGGTGCGGTAGCCCGCGCCGCGCAGCAGGGAAGGCAGCGTCGGATGCTCGGGCGGCAGGCCGAGCGTCGTGCTGCCGCGGCTTTTGCTGTTGATCGGCTCCTCGGCGGCGCCGCGCAGCCGGTACTGGTAGCGGCCGGTCATCAGCGCGAACCGGGTCGGCGAGCACACCGGCGAGTTGGCGTAGCCCTGGGTGAAGCGCAGGCCGCGCGCGGCGAGACGGTCGAGCACCGGCGACACCGGCACCCGCCCGCCGTAGCAGCCGAGGTCGGCGAAGCCGAGGTCGTCGGCGACGACGAAGACGATGTTGGGGCGGTTCATCGCTGAGTGAGTGAAGTCGCGGCGAGCATATCCCGACGGCGGCGGCGGCCGACGCCAGCTCGGCATGTCATCCGACCTGCTCCGGGCTGCGTAGGGGACCGAAGCGCTTCAGAATCGTCAGACTGGAGCGTCGCTCCTGCCCCTTCAGCGCTTCAACCTCCGAGGAAATCCCATGATCGCTCGTCGCTTCTCTCTCGCCCTCCTCGCCGCCGCGACTCTGGCCGCAGCCGGCTGCAGCATGACCGGCATGTCCGACAGCAAACCGATGGTGATGGGCGGCGAGATGAACGTGCCCCTCTCGGCGAAGAACGAGGTCCCGCCGAACGCCAGCACCGCGGTCGGCACGGCGCGAGTCTGGCTCGACGGCATGAACCTCAAGTGGACCGTCACGTACTCGGGCACGACCGGCCCGGTGACGGCCGGCCACTTCCACGGTCCGGCCGCGCCGGGAGCGAACGCCGGCGTCGTCCTGCCCTTCAGCGGCTCGATGGCCAGCCCGATCGAAGGCTCCGCCACCTTGACACAGGCCCAGGTCGACCAGCTCAAGGCCGGCATGTGGTACGTGAACCTGCATACCGCCGCCAACCCCGGTGGCGAGATTCGCGGCCAGGTCAAGTAGCGCCGCTGCGGCAAAGCCGCAGCTCCTGTTCCACGGCGGGGTCGCCGCTGCGCCTATCATCGCGCCGCCGCACCCGCCGTCCTGACGACGGCACCCTACTCTCGCTGGAGATCGCGATGCACGTTCGTCGACTTGCTTTCGGAACCGCCCTCGTCGCCGGAGCCTGCGCGCTCGCGGCCTGCAGCAACGTGAGCATGCCCACCCTCCCGGGCTCGGCACCGACCGCACCGGCCAAGCCCGCGATGCCCTCGG
This sequence comes from Burkholderiales bacterium, assembly GCA_021414305.1. Lineage (GTDB taxonomy): Bacteria > Pseudomonadota > Gammaproteobacteria > Burkholderiales > Burkholderiaceae_C > Schlegelella_A. The sequence goes on from JAIOOS010000012.1 coordinate 225,791, forward strand.
CAACCGCTCCCACGGCACCGGCCGCACCGGCCATGCCCACCGCGCCGGCCATGCCGACCGGTCAGCAGGCCGCCCAGGCGGCCCAAGCGCAGGCGCAAGGCATGATCATCGGCAACCTCATGTCGGCGACCCTCAGCGGCGCCACCCAGGTTCCGCCGAACAGCACCACCGGCAGCGGCACCGCTTCGATCAAGCTCGACGGCGACGTTCTCAGCTGGGTCGTCACCTATTCGGGCCTGACCGGCCCGGTGACCGGCGCGCATTTCCACGGCCCGGCGGCCGCCAATGCCAATGCCGGCGTGATCGTGCCGTTCGCGGGCAGCCTGGGCAGCCCGATCAACGGCAGCCAGAAGCTGACCGCGGCGCAGATCGCCGGACTGAGAGGCGGGCTCTGGTACGTCAACCTGCACACGGCCGCCTTCCCGGGCGGCGAGATCCGCGGCCAGGTGACCGCGGCCCGGTAGCCGCGGCCGCGCTCAGCCCGCCTTCGCCCGCGCCCGCTCTTCCTCGCGCAGGCGCAGCACGCGCCGCTGCACCTTGCCGGTGGTGGTCATCGGCAAGGCCTCGATGAACTCGATCTCCTTCGGATACTCGTAGGGCGCGAGCTTGCCGCGCACGTGCGCCTGCAGCTCGTGCTCGAGCTCGCGCGAGGCGAGGTAGCCGGCGGCGAGCACGACATACGCCTTCACCAGGGCGCCACGCTCGGCATCGGGCTTGGGCACCACCGCGGCATTGGCGACGGCGGCATGCTTGACCAGGCAGTTCTCGATCTCGCTCGGGCCGATGCGGTAGCCCGCCGCCTTGAACACGTCGTCGCTGCGGCCCTGGTACCAGAGGTAGCCGGCCTCGTCCATGACCGCGGTGTCGCCGGTGCGGCACCAGCTGTCGTCGGGATCGCCGGTGAACTTGGCCGCGGTCGCGTCGTCGCGCTGCCAGTAGCCGAGGAAGAACACCGGGTCGCGGTCGCCATGGCGGTCGCGACGATGCAGGGCGACGTCGCCGGGCGTGCCGCGTGCGCATTCGCGGCCGTCGTCGTCGATGACGGCGACGCGATGCCCCGGGTAGGGCCGGCCCATGCTGCCGGCTCGGGCCGGCCAGCGCGCGTCGCAATTGCCGACGATGTAGTTGATCTCGGTCTGGCCGAACATCTCGTTCGGCACCACGCCGAGCCGGTCGCGACACCAGGCGAAGACCGCGTCGCCCACCGCCTCGCCCGCGCTCATGATCGCGCGCAGCTTCAGGTCGAACCGGCCGCGCGGCTCGGGGACGGCCTTCATCATCGCCTTCAGCGCGGTAGGAAAGAGAAAGCTGTGCGTGACGCGGTGCGTCTCCATCAGCGCGAACGCGGTCTCGGGCGCGAAGCGGCCCTGGTAGGCGACGATCTCGCGGCCGAAGTAGAGCGTGGGCAGGAGGGCGTCCATCAGCCCGCCGGTCCAGGCCCAGTCGGCCGGAGACCAGAACACCGCATCGTCCTGCGGGAACCAGTTCTGGCTGCAGACGAACCCCGGCAGGTTGCCGATCAGCGCCCGATGCGGCACCAGCGCGCCCTTCGGCGGACCGGTCGTGCCGCTGGTGTAGATGAGCACGCAGGCGTCGTCGGCGGACGTGTCGACCGGCGCCGGCGCCGCGCCCGCGCCTTCGAGCAGCGCGCTCCAGTCGGCGTCGCCGCGGCCTTCGGCGCCGCCGACTGCGACCAGCGTCGCGAGCTGCGGGCAGAGCGGCCGCGCCTCGAGCACGTTGGCGATGCCGGTCTCGTCGACGAGCGCGAGCCGGGCGCCGCTGTCGTTGATGCGGTACTCGAGCGCGTCGGGGCCGAACAGCATCGACAGCGGCATCGCCACCGCGCCGAGCCGGTAGAGCGCGATGTGCGCCACCGCGGTCTCGAAGCGCTGCGGCATGACGATCGCCACCCGGTCGCCGCGAGCGACGCCGAGGCCCTGCAAGGCGGCGGCGAGGCGGTCGGCGGCGCGGTCGAGCTCGGCGTAGCTGTAGTCGCGGCGCGAGCCGTCCTCGCGCTGGTAGCGGATCGCTATTCGTTCAGGTGAGGTCCGCGCCCAGCGGGTGCAGCAGACCTCGGCGATGTTGAAGCGCCCGGGCACCTGCCAGCGAAAGCCGGCATGCAGCTCGTCGTAGCGGTCGACTCGGTCTTCAGCCACCGCCGCGCCCCGCGCCATAGGCCGCGAGCGTGTCGCCGGCGATGCGGCAGATGCGCCATTCGGGCATCACGGTCGCGCCCATGCGCTCGTAGAAGCGGATCGCATCCGCGTTCCAGTCGAGCACGCTCCATTCGAAGCGGCCGCAGCCGCGCTCGGCCGCGAGCTCGGCCAGCCGCGTGAGCAGCGCCTTGCCGATGCCGCGGCCGCGCTGCTCGGGCTCGACGAACAGGTCCTCGAGGTAGAGGCCCGGCCGGGCGAGGAAGGTGGAGAAGTTGGTGAAGAAGAGGGCGAAGCCCACGACCTGCGCGCCGCTGTCGACCACCAGCGCCTCGGCGACCGGGCGCGGCCCGAACAGGTGCGGCCCGAGCTTTTCGGGCGTGGCCTGCACGAGATGGGAGAGATGCTCGAACTCCGCGAGGCGGCCGATCAGGCGGACGATGGCGTCGAGGTCGCGCGGCTCGGCAGCGCGTATGGCGAAGGCAGCGGAGTCGGTCGAGGCAGGCATGCGCGGCATTGTGCAACCCTCGCCGCCCCCGCCCGGACAGGCGCGCGAAGGGTCTGCCCTAGGATGCAGCCATGGACCCTGCTTCGAGCTACTCGCCGCGCCGGCCGGCGACGAGCCGATTCGTGACCGCCCGCGGCCTCTCCCATCACCTGCTCGAATGGGGCTCGCCGGCCCTCGCCTCGCCCGAGCGGCCGACGCTGGTGATGCTGCACGGCTGGATGGACGTCGCCGCGTCGTTCCAGTTCGTGGTCGATGCGCTGCCGACGGAGCGGCACGTGATCGCCCTCGACTGGCGCGGCTTCGGCGCGAGCGAGACGCCGCAGGCCGACACCTACTTCTTCCCCGAGTACCTGGGCGATCTCGAGCTGGTGCTCGACGTCCTGTTCGGCGTCGACCGCGGGCCCGTCGACCTGCTCGGCCACAGCATGGGCGGCAACGTCGCGATGCTCTATTCCGGCATCCGGCCCGACCGCGTGCGCCGCCTCGTCAATCTCGAGGGCTTCGGCATGCCGCGCTCGAGGCCGGAGCAGGCGCCCAAGCGGCTCGCGTTCTGGCTGGTCGGCCTGAAGGTCGAGGAACAGCTTCGCCCCTACGACTCGCTCGAGGCCGTCGCGGCCCGCCTGCAGAAGACCAACCCGCTGCTGCGCGGCGACCGCGCCCGCTGGCTTGCCGGGCACTGGTCGAAGCGCGTGCCCGGAGCGAACGGCGCGGCCGACATCTGGCACCTGCTCGCCGATCCGGACCACAAGCGCCCGAGCCCGATCCTGGCGAACGTCGACGAGTGGCTCGAATGCTGGAAGCGGATCACCGCGCCGGTGCTCTGGATAGAAGGCGACCGCACCGACGTCAGCATCTGGTGGGGCGACCGCTACACCAAGGCCGAGTTCCACGAGCGGCTGAACGTCGTGCGCCAGGTCGAGCGGCATGTCGTCGCGCCGGCGGGCCACATGCTGCACCACGACCGGCCCGAGGACACGGCCCGCCTGGTCGAGGCCTTTCTCGCCTGACGCTCGGTCGCCGCGAGGCAGGAAGGGCAACTTGTTCCTGCGACAATCCCGCCCTTTCCCGAACCCGAGCCCATCATGGACGTCGAACACATCAATGCCATCGGCAACCGGCTGGCCGACCTGAGCAAGCGCACGGTCGACCTTCGGGGGTATCTTTGACTACGACCGCAAAGCGCTGCGCCTGAACGAGGTCAACGCCGCCCTCGAGAACCCCAAGGTCTGGGACGAGCCGAAGCGAGCGCAGGAGCTCGGGCGCGAGAAGCGCGCCCTCGAGAACGTGGTCGAGACGGTCGACCACCTGACCTCGAACCTGGCCGACAACACCGAGCTGTACGACATGTCGAAGGCCGACCAGGACTTCGACGGCCTGCTCGCGATCGAGGCCGACGCCGCCAAGCTCGAGAGCACCGTCGCCGAGCTCGAGTTCCGGCGCATGTTCAACCAGCCCGAGGATCCGCTCAACTGCTTCCTCGACCTGCAGGCCGGCGCCGGCGGCACCGAGGCGCAGGACTGGTGCCAGATGCTGCTGCGCCAGTACCTCAAGTACTGCGAGCGCAAGGGCTTCAAGACCGAGGTCATGGAAGAGAGCGCGGGCGACGTGGCCGGCATCAAGAGCGCGACCATCAAGGTCGAGGGCGAGTACGCGTTCGGCCTGCTGCGCACCGAGACCGGCGTGCACCGGCTGGTGAGGAAGAGCCCGTTCGATTCCTCCGGCGGCCGCCACACCTCGTTCGCCAGCGTCTTCGTCTACCCCGAGGTCGACGACTCGATCGAGATCGACATCAACCCGGCCGACGTGCGCACCGACACCTTCCGCGCCTCCGGCGCCGGCGGCCAGCACATCAACAAGACCGATTCGGCGGTGCGGCTCACGCACATCCCGACCAACATCGTGGTCCAGTGCCAGAACGACCGCTCGCAGCACCGCAACCGCGACGAGGCCTGGCAGATGCTCCGCTCGCGCCTCTACGAGCACGAGATGCGCATCCGCATGGCCGCGCAGCAGAAGCTCGAGGACTCGAAGACCGACGTCGGCTGGGGTCACCAGATCCGCAGCTACGTGCTCGACCAGAGCCGGATCAAGGACCTGCGCACCAACGTCGAGATCAGCAACACGCAGAAGGTGCTCGACGGCGACCTGGACGCCTTCATCGAAGCCAGCCTGAAGCAAGGCGTCTAGACGCCGTACAAGAAGCAGAGACAAGGAAACCGCTCCATGCGCGAAGGCACCGCTCCCCTCATCCGCCGCGAAGACTACGCGGCGCCGCCGTTCTGGATCAGGAAGGTCGACCTCACCTTCGACCTCGATCCGGCGAAGACGTTGGTCATCAACCGCATGCAGATCGAGCGCAACGCGGCGGTGCCGGCCGGGCCGCTGCGCCTGCACGGCGAAGACATCGTCCTGACCCGCTGCCTGGCGAACGGCGAATCGGTGTCGTTCCGCCACGAAGAGGGCGTGCTGGTCATCGACAGCCTGCCCGAAGGCAGCTTCACGCTCGAGATCCGCAACACCTGCGCGCCGGAGAAGAACACCCAGCTCTCGGGCCTCTACACCTCGGGCGGGGGCTTCTTCACGCAGTGCGAGGCCGAGGGCTTTCGCCGCATCACCTTCTTCCTCGACCGGCCCGACGTGATGGCCGAGTACACGGTGCTGATGCGCGCCGGCAAGGCCGCCTACCCGGTGCTGCTCTCGAACGGCAACCTGGTCGAAGAAGGCGATCTCGACAACGGCCGCCACTTCGCGAAGTGGCACGACCCGTTTCCCAAGCCGAGCTACCTGTTCGCGCTCGTCGCCGCCAAGCTGGTGGCGCGCGAGCAGCGCATCCGCTCGCGCTCGGGCAAGGACCACCTGCTGCAGGTCTGGGTGCGCCGCGGCGACCTCGACAAGACCGAACAGGCGATGGATTCGCTGGTGGCCTCCGTGGTCTGGGACGAGGCGCGCTTCGGCCTGCCGCTCGACCTCGAGCGCTTCATGATCGTCGCCGTCGGCGACTTCAACATGGGAGCGATGGAGAACAAGGGGCTCAACCTCTTCAACACCAAGTACGTTCTCGCCAACCCGGCCACCGCGACCGACGAGGACTACGCGGCGATCGAATCGGTGGTCGGCCACGAGTACTTCCACAACTGGACCGGCAACCGCATCACCTGCCGCGACTGGTTCCAGCTGAGCCTGAAGGAGGGCCTCACGGTCTTCCGCGACCAGGAATTCAGCATGGACATGGTGGCGAGCCCGACCGCCCGCGCCGTCCGCCGGATCGAGTCGGTGCGCGACCTCCGCCAGGTCCAGTTCCCCGAGGACGCCGGGGCGATGGCGCATCCGGTGCGGCCCGACAGCTACGTCGAGATCAACAACTTCTACACGCCGACGATCTACGAGAAGGGCGCCGAGGTCGTGCGCATGATGCAGACCCTCGTCGGCCGCGAGGGCTTCGAGCGCGGCATCACGCTGTACTTCGAGCGCCACGACGGCCAGGCGGTGACCTGCGACGACTTCGCCCAGGCGATCGCCGACGCCAACCCCGAAAGCGACCTGGCGAAGCGGCTGCCGCAGTTCAAGCGCTGGTACGCCCAGGCGGGCACGCCGCGGCTCACCGCCCGCGGCCGCTACGACGCGCCGTCGCGCACCTTCACCCTCGGCCTCGAGCAGTCGGCGGCCGCTTCGGCCGGCGCCGCGCGCGAGCCCTTCGTCATTCCGCTGGCGATCGGCCTGCTGGCCCGCGACGGTCGCGAGATGCGGCTTCGCCTCGAGGACGAGCCCGAGGCGGCCGCCGCGACCAGCCGCATGCTGGTGCTCGACGACACCAAGGCGTTCTTCACCTTCGTCGAGGTCGACGAGGCGCCGGTGCTCTCGCTGCTGCGCGGCTTCTCGGCGCCGGTGTGCCTGGTCGACGGCCTCGGCGACGCCGAGCTGATCGTCCTGCTGCGCCACGACAGCGATCCGTTCAACCGCTGGGAGGCGGGCCAGCGGCTGGCGCTGAACCGGCTGCTCGCAGCGGTTTCCGGCAACGTGGATGCGCCGCTCGACCCGGCCTTCATCGAGGCGATGCGCGACGTGCTGCGCCACCCCGGGCTCGACCCGGCGTTCAAGGCGCTCGTGCTCATGCCGCCGAGCGAGGTCTATGTCTCCGAGCAGCTCGACAGCGTTGATCCGCAGCGCGTTCACGCGGCGCGCGAGTCGATGAAGACTCAGCTCGCCACGGCGCTCGCCGCCGACTGGCAATGGGCGTTCGAGGCGCACCAGGTGACGGGCGGCTACTCGCCCGACCCGGTCTCCGCCGGCCGGCGCGCGCTTGCCAATCTCGCCCTGGCGATGCTCTGCATCGCCGCGCAGAAGAGCGGCGACCCGGTCTGGCCGGGCCGCGCCTGGCAGCGCTTCAAGGACGCCTCGAACATGACCGACCGCCAGGGCGCACTGCTGGCGCTGATGGCCGCGGGCTCGGTGCTCGCCGACGCCGCGTTCGATCGCTTCCATGCACTGTTCAAGGACGACGAGCTGGTACTCGACAAGTGGTTCGAGCTGCAGGCCGGTGGGCCGGAGCACGAAGGTCGCGTCTTCGATCGCGTCAAGCGGCTGCTCGCCCACCCCGACTTCAGGCTCGGCAACCCGAACCGGGCGAGAAGCCTGATCGGCACCTTCTGCAAGATGAACCCGGCCGCCTTCCATCGGAGCGACGGCGCCGGCTACGCGTTCTGGGTCGACCGGGTGCTCGCGCTCGACCCGATCAACCCGCAGCTCGCCTCGCGGGTGGCGCGTGCGCTCGACCGCTGGACGAACCTGGCCGAGCCGTATCGCTCGGCCGCGCGGGCGGCGATCGAGCGGGTCGCGGCAGCGCCGAAGCTCTCCGACGACACGCACGAGATCGTGTCGCGGGCCCTCGAAGGAGCCTGAGATGGCAACTCGCAAGCCCGCGAAGAAGAACGCTTTCTATGCCCAGTCGGGCGGCGTCACCGCCGTCATCAATGCCTCGGCCGCCGGCGTGATCGAGACCGCGCGCGCGCACCGCGACGCGATCGGCACCGTCTACGCCGGCCGCAACGGCATCATCGGCGCGCTGACCGAGGACCTGATCGACACCGGCAAGGAGTCGGCCGCGGCCATCAAGGCGCTGCGCTCCACGCCTTCGGGCGCGTTCGGCTCGTGCCGCTACAAACTCAAGGGCCTCGACGAGAACCGCGCCCAGTACGAGCGCCTGCTTGAAGTCTTCAAGGCGCACAACATCGGCTATTTCTTTTACAACGGCGGCAACGACTCCGCCGATACCGCATACAAGGTGTCGCAGATTTCGGGCGCGCTTGGTTATCCGGTGGTCTGCGTCGGCATACCCAAGACGGTTGACAACGATCTCGTGGTAACCGATTGCTGCCCGGGCTTCGGCTCGGTGGCCAAGTACGTCGCTACCAGCATCCGCGAAGCGGGTTTCGACGTCGCCTCGATGGCGCGCACCTCGACCAAGGTATTCGTGCTCGAGGTGATGGGCCGCCATGCCGGCTGGATCACCGCCGCCTGCGGGCTGGCCGCCGAAAAAGCCGGTGACGCGCCGCAGATCCTGCTGTTCCCGGAAATCACTTTCGATGCCGACAAGTTTCTCGCGCGCGTCGACGCCACCGTCAAACAGTACGGCTATTGCGCGATCGGCGTGTCGGAAGGCATCCGCAATGCCGACGGCAAGTTCCTGTCCGAATCCGGCCTGAAAGACGCTTTCGGCCACGCACAACTGGGCGGTGTTGCGCCGCAGATCGCCAACCTCGTCAAAGACAAGCTGGGCTATAAATACCACTGGGCGGTAGCGGACTACCTGCAGCGCGCCGCGCGCCACATCGCGTCGAAAACCGACGCGCAGCAGGCCTACGCGGTGGGCAAGGCCGCAGTCGAACTCGCCCTGCAGGGCCGCAACGCCGTGATGCCGGTGATCGTGCGCAAATCGAACAAGCCGTACAAATGGGCAATCGAAGCCGCCGACCTGAAGGACATCGCGAACAAGGAAAAAATGATGCCGCGCGATTTCATCACCGCCGACGGCTTTCACATTACCGAAAAATGCCGCCAGTACTTGTCGCCCCTCATCGCGGGCGAAGACTATCCGCCGTTCAAAAACGGCCTGCCGGACTACGTAAAACTGAAAAACACCGCGGTACCCAAGAAGCTCAAGACCGCATTCAAGGTCTGAGCGCGGGGCGTCCCGGTGACCGGCCCGGCTCCATTTTCGGTTGAGGTTTGTGTATGGATTGATTGT
>JAIOOS010000006.1 GCA_021414305.1 Burkholderiales bacterium
CGGATGCGGTCGCCCGGGGCGAGCTCGATGTCCTGGTCCTTGGACAGGTGCGGCGGGCGGTACTCGACGCCGTGCTGGTCGATGGCTACCGTGTTGACGCCGCCGTCCGAGCCGCCCAGCGCGCCCTGCGGGCCCACGCGGCCGTGGTCCATCACCATCGAGGCGCGGGCGTCGCCGCGCCGCAGCCGGATCGTGTAGTTCACGCCGAACCCGCCGCGCTGCTCGCCGGCGCCGCCGGAGCCTTCGTGCAGCGAGTACTCCTCGAACAGGATCGGGTAGTACTGCTCCATGACTTCCAGCGGCGGGGTCTTGGAGATCCCGATCGTGGAGCAGCCGTTGGAGATGCCGTCGCCGGACGGGCTGCCGCCGTAGCCGCCGCCCGAGATCACGTACATCACGTAGTTGCGGTTCCTCTGCGGGTCGCGGCCGCCCACGGCGAGGTTGCCCGAACTTCCGGCAGGCGCGGCGAACAGGCGTTCCGGGATGGCATGGGTGAGGGCGGAAAACACCGCCTCGGCAATCCGCTGGCTGACCTCCGCGGCGCAGCCCGATACCGGCCGCGGGTAATGGGCGTAGAGGAAGGTGCCTTCGGGATCCTTGATACGCAGCGGCTCGAACGTCCCCGCGTTGATCGGCACCTCGGGAAAGATATGTTTCATCGCGAGGTAGATCGACGAGCGGGTGGTGGCGATGACCGAGTTCATCGGCCCGGCGCAGGGCGGCGAGGACCCGGCCATGTCGAATTCGAGCTCGGTGCCTTTCTTCGTCACCCGCATGCGGATCTCCAGCGGCTGGTCCACCACGCCGTCGGAGTCGACGATCGCCCGGCCTTCGTAGCTGCCGTCGGGGATCGTCGCGATCTTGGCGCGCATCTGCTGGGCCGCGCGCCTGCGCAGTTCGGCGATCGCGTGCTCCACGGTGCCGGCCCCGTAGCGGTCGAGGAGCGCTTCCAGGCGCTTTTCGCCGATGGCCAGCGCGGCGGCCTGGGCCTTGATGTCGCCGATGCGCTGGTCGGCGATGCGGATGTTGCTGAGGATGATCGAGAGGATCTCGTCGTCGAGCACGCCTTCTTTGTAGAGCTTGACCGGCGGCAGGCGCAGGCCCTCCTGCTCGACCTCGGTGGCATTGGCCGAAAAGCCGCCGGGCACCATGCCGCCGGTATCGGGCCAGTGGCCGGTGTTGGCGAGCCAGCACCAGAGCTTGCCGTCGCGGAAGAACGGCTGCACGAACTTCACGTCCATGAGGTGCGTGCCGCCGAGATACGGGTCGTTGACGATGAAGACGTCGCCGGGGTTCAGCGCGATCCTCAGGCGGTTCACGCGCTCGATCACCGCCTGCACCGTGAACTGCATCGTGCCGACGAACACCGGAAGCCCGAGCTCGCCCTGCGCGATCAGCTCGCCCGAGTCGCGGTGGTAGATGCCGTCGGAGCGGTCGAGCGCCTCGGCGATCACCGGGCTGAACGCGCTGCGCACGAACGCCAGGTCCATCTCGTTGCAGACCTGCATCAGGCCGTTCTGCAGGACCGAGAGGGTGATCGGATCGATCGTCATGGATCGATTGTGCTTCGGTCTTCCGGGTAGGGGAGAAATCTCGGACGGGAAGATGGTGGAGCAGAATCTCGCGAAGGTCATCCGCAACGAGATCTGACCCCAAGCCGCCATGCCCACCAAGCGCGCCCTGCTCGTCATCGACGTCCAACACCTCTTCTGCCAAGGCGAGTACGAGGCCTGGCATATCGCTCAGGTCGTCGGGCGCATCAACGGCCTGAGCGGCAAGGCGCGGAGCGCGAATGCGCCCGTCATCTTCGTCCAGCACGAGTCGAAAGGCGGGCTGCTTCGGCACGGCTCGGACGCCTGGCAACTGGCATCCGGCCTCGTCGTCGAGCCGGGCGACGTGCGAATGCGCAAGACCACGCCGGACTCGTTCCTGCGAACGGAGCTCGCGCATTTGCTGGAGGAGCGCGAAGTCGAGAGCCTCGTCGTTTGCGGCCTGCAGACCGAGTTCTGCGTCGACACCACGACCCGTCGTGCCTTGGCGCTCGGCTACCCCGTGATGCTCGCCGCCGACGGCCACACGACGCTCGATGGCACGCACCTGTCTGCCGAGCAGATCATCGAGCACCACAACATCACGCTGTCGTCCATCGTCAGCTTCGGGCCGAGGGCCCAGCCCATGATGTCCTCGGACATCAGCTTCGTCGCCTGATCCTCAGACCGAGACGATCAGGTTCCCGATCGCGTCGACCTCGACCCGATTCCCAGGCTCGATCACCGTCGTGCAATCGAGCTGCTCGACGATCGCCGGCCCGTCGAAGCGCGCACGCGAAGGAAGCAGCTCGCGCACGTACACCGGCGTCGCGTGGAAGCGCGTGTCGAACCACACCGGCCGCGTCGTCCGCCGCGCCTCGTCGAGCGTGGCCTTCGGCCGCGAGGCGGCGATCGCGCCGAGCGACACCGGCTTCCTCCTGCCGATCACCGCGGTGTGCAGGTTCACGAGCACCGGCCGGATCTCCGGCAGCTCGACGCTGAAGCGCTTCCAGTAGGCCGAGGCGAACGCGGCGCGCAGCTCGTCGACCGTGATCGCGGTCGACTCGATCGCCACCGGCAGGATGTGGCTCTGGCCCTGGAACTGCATGTCGGCGCGATGCAGCGTGACGACGCTCTCGACCGCCACCTTCTCGCGCGCGAGCAGCGCCCGGCCACTGGCGATCTGCGCCGCGAAGACCTCGCCCACGCGACCCGCGGCCAGCGCCTCCAGCGGCTGGTTGACGGTGGCGACGAAGTCGTGGCGCAGGTCTGCGACGAGGCAGCCGAGGGCGTTGGTCAGGCCCGGCCGCGCCGGAATCAGCAGCTTCGGGATGCCGAGCTCGCGCGCCAGCGCCGCCGCGTGCAGCGGGCCGGCGCCGCCGAAGGCGAAGAGGGCGAAGTCGCGCGGGTCGTGGCCGCGCGCCAGGCTCACCATGCGGATCGCGCCGGCCATGCGGTCGTTGGCGACGCGCACGATCGCCAGCGCCGCCTCGGTGGCGCCGAGGCCGAGCGGCGTGCCCACGTGCTGCAGCAGCGCCGCCTCGAGCGTCGCCAGCGACACGCCGCGGTCGACCGCGAGCAGCCGGTCGGGGTCGAGGCGACCGAGAACGACGTTGGCGTCGGTGATGGTCGGCCGCGTGCCGCCGCGGGCGTAGCAGATCGGCCCCGGCGTCGCGCCCGCGCTTTCCGGGCCGACCCGCAGCATCCCCGAGGCGTCGACCGAGGCGATCGAGCCGCCGCCCGCGCCTATCGTGTGCACGTCGATCATCGGCACGTGGATCGGCATCGCGTACTCGAGCTCGAGGTCGCTCGAGACCGAAGGCTGGCCGCCGAGCACGAGGGCGACATCGCTCGAGGTGCCGCCCATGTCGTAGGTGACGACGTTGCCGAACTCGCCCGGCGTCGAGCCCGCCTGCATCGCCGTCGCCGCGGCGGCGATCACGCCCGAGGCCGGGCCCGACATCACGGTCGCGACCGCATGCTCGGCGACGATGCCCGAGGAGACCGTGCCGCCGTTGCCCTGCATCACCAGCAGGTCGCGCGTGAAGCCGCGTCCGGCGAGCTCGCTCTGCAGCCTTTCGATGTAGCGGTGCAGGACCGGCTGGATGGCGGCGTTCACGGCCGCGGTGGTGCCGCGCTCGTACTCGCGGTACTCGGCGACGATGGTGTGGCCGGCGGTCACGTAGCGGTTCGGCCAGAGCGCGCGCACGATCTCGGCGGCGCGCGCCTCGTGCGCGGCGTTGATGTAGCTGTGAAGGAAGTGGATGACGACGCTTTCGGCGCCGAGCGCGATCAGTGCCTTCGCGGCAGCGGCCACCTGCGCCTCGTCGAGCGGCACCAGCACCGCGCCTTCGGCGTCGACCCGCTCGTCGACCTCGAGGCGCAGGCGCCGCTCGATCAGCGGCACGAACTTTCCCTTCAGGCCGTAGGGCGTGGGCCGGGTGCGGCGGCCGAGCTCGAGCACGTCGCGAAAGCCGCGCGTCGTGATCAGGCCGACGGCGGCGATCTTGCGCTCGAGCATCGCGTTGGTGGTGGTCGTCGTGCCGTGCACGATCGCGTCGAGCGACGCCGGCTCGACCTCGGCCGCCTCGAGCGCGGCGATCACGCCGAACGCCTGGTTGTGCACCGTCGTCGGCACCTTGGCGATGCGCACCTCGCCGGTCGCGTCGTCGACGACGATCAGGTCGGTGAAGGTGCCGCCGACGTCGATGCCCGCGATTCGGCTCATGCTCGTCAGACGCTCAGGTGGGTTCGCAGCAAGGCATCGTCGCTCATCAGCGCCTCCATCGTGCCTTCGAACTTCACTTCGCCTTTTTCCAGGACGACGGCGCGGTCCGAGACGAGCCGGGCGAAGTGCAGGTTCTGCTCCGACAGCAGCACCGCCACGCCCGCCTCCTTCAACGCCAGGATCATGCGCGCCATCTCCTCGACGATGATCGGCGCCACGCCTTCGGAAGGCTCGTCGAGCAGCACCAGGTAGGGGTTGCCCATCAGCGTGCGCGCCACGGTGAGCATCTGCTGCTCGCCGCCACTCATCCTGCCGCCCGGACGATCGGGCATCTGCCCGAGGTTGGGAAAGAGCGCATACAGCCGCTCCGGCGTCCATTCGGGCGCCCCTTCGCGCTTCGGCTGGCGCGCGACCGAGAGGTTCTCGCGCACCGTGAGGTCGGTGAAGATGCGCCGGTCTTCCGGCACCCAGCCGAGCCCGAGGCGGCCGATGCGGTAGGCGGGCAAGGCCGAGATGTCGTGGCCGCGAAAGGCGATGCGGCCGCGCTTCTTCGCCATCAGGCCCATGATCGCCTTCATGGTCGTCGACTTGCCAGCGCCGTTGCGGCCGACCAGGGCCACGCACTCGCCCGCGCCGACGCCCAGGCTCACGCCGTAGAGGATCTGCGCCTGGCCGTACCAGGCGTCGAGGCCCGCGACCTCAAGCACTTCCTGGTGCCCCCACGCTTGCGGCTGGCGCCGCTGCGCTGCCCCCCGAGGGGGCGCTCGCGCCTTGGGGCGGCCCGGCGGCGCTCGGCCGCCCCGTCGCCGGGTCGAAGGTCGTGCCGCCGCCGAAGTACACCTCGCGCACCTTCGGGTCGTCGCGCACCGCGGCGGGCGTGCCTTCGGCGATCAGCTCGCCGCGCGCCAGCACGATGATGCGGTCGGCGTGGGCGAACACCACGTCCATGCTGTGCTCGGTGAAGAGCACGCCGATCGATTGCTCGCGGGCGAGGCGGCGGGCCAGCGCCATCAGCTCGTTGCGCTCACGCGGCGCCATGCCGGCGGTCGGCTCGTCCATCAGCAGCAGGCGCGGCCTGTGCGCCAGCGCGATGGCGAGCTCGACCCGCTTGACGTCGCCGTACGCCAGTACGCTGGTCGCACGTTCGGCCTGCGCCGCCATGCCGACGCTCTCGAGCAGGGCGACGGCCTCGGCGCGGTACTGCAGCCGCGCCGGTCGCCAGAAGCCACCCACCCGGCCGCCATGCGAGAGCAGCGCCATCTGCACGTTCTCGACGACGGTGAGCGAGGCAAAGGTCTCGGCGATCTGGAAGGTGCGGCCCACGCCCTGGCGCCAGATCGCCTCGGGCTTCAGGCCGACCAGCTCGACGCCGCCCAGCCGCACCGAGCCGGCATCGGGCGCGAGCTGGCCGCCGACCATGTTGAAGCAGGTCGTCTTGCCGGCGCCGTTGGGCCCGATCAGCGCCAGCATCTCGCCGGCGGCGAGGGTGAAGCTCACGTCCTCGACGGCGTGCACGCCGCCGAAGGCCTTGGCGAGGCCGCGCACCGCGAGCAGCGGCTGTCCCCCCTCTCCCGCTTGCGGGAGAGGGCCGGGGTGAGGGTGCCCCGCGCGCACGCCCCTCACCCCAGCCCTCTCCCCGCCGGGCGGGGAGAGGGAGTCGTGTCGCGGATGAAGAGGCGCTTCAGCCCGCCCGCGACGCCGAGCGGGAACACCAGCACCAGCGCGAGCATGACGATGCCGAGCAGCGCCCGCCAGTAGTCGGTCTGGCGCGCCACCGTGTCCTGCAGCCAGGTGAAGAGCGCGCCGCCGACCCAGGGGCCCGAGACCGCCTGCACGCCGCCGAGCAGCACCATCACCAGGCCGTCGACCGACTTGGCGACGCCGAGCGTCTCGGGCGAGATCGTGCCCTTGGCGAAGGCGAAGAGCGAGCCCGCGAGCCCGGCGACCGTGCCGGCGACGACGAAGGCCGCCCACTGCAGGCGTGGCACCGCCAGGCCGATCGCCGCCGCGCGGACCGGCGAGTCGCGGCAGGCGCGCAGCGCCAGGCCGAAGGGCGCGTGCAGCATCCGCACCAGCAGGCCGCAACCGGCGACCGTGCAGGCGAGCACCAGCAGGTAGTACGCCGGCTTGGGCGCCAGCCACTCGGCCGGCCAGATGCCGACCAGGCCGTTGCTGCCGCCGGTGAGCGCGTCCCACTGGAACACCACCGACCAGACGATCTGCGCGAACGCCAGCGTCAGCATCGCCAGGTACACGCCCGAGAGGCGCACGCAGAACCAGCCGAAGACGAAGGCGCCGAGCGCGGCGAGCAACGGCGCGAGCAACAGCGAGGCCTCCATCGGCAGGCCGAGCGCCTTGACGCAGAGCGCCGCGCCGTAGGCGCCGAGGCCGAAGTAGGCGGCGTGGCCGAACGAGTGCATGCCCGCCGGGCCCATCAGGAAGTGCAGGCTGGCGGCGAAAAGCACGGCGATCAGCACGTCGATCATCAGCACCACCGCGTACGGCGCCGGTCCGTTGAGGAACGCCACCAGCAGCAATGCCGCCAGCGCCACCCAGCCGGCCCGCCGCCAGATCGCCGGCAGCGGCCGGAGCGGCTGCTCCAGCGCCGCCTGGCCGCGCACCGCCCCCTGCGGCTTGCCGAACAGGCCCCACGGCCGCCAGACCAGCACCACCGCCATCACCAGGAACTCGGCGACGAGCGTCAGCTTGCTGAGCGGAAACGGCGCGCCGAAGACATCGATCGAGCCGGCGGCGATGCAGAACGCCTTGACCATCGCGATCAGCACCGCGGCGACGAAGGCACCGGGAATCGAGCCCATGCCGCCGACGACCACGACGACGAAGGCCTCGCCGATCAGCGCCAGGTCGAGGTTGAGGTTGGCCGGCTCGTGCGGCATCTGCAGCGCGCCGCCGAGCGCGGCGAGAAAGGTGCCGAGCGCGAACACCGAGGTGAAGAGCCAGCGCTGGTTGACGCCGAGCGCGCCGACCATCTCGCGGTCCTGGGTCGCGGCGCGTACCAGCAGGCCCCAGCGCGTTCTCGTCAGCAGCAGCCAGAGCGCGCCCAGCACGAGCGGGCCGACGAAGATCGAGAACACGTCGTAGCTCGGGAACAGCTTGCCCGCGACCTCGACCGCGCCCGTCATCCCCGGCGCCTTCGGCCCGAGCAGGTCCTCCGAGCCCCAGATCCAGAGCGCGGCGTCGCGGATCACGAGCACCAGGGCGAAGGTGGCGAGCAATTGGTAGAGCTCGGGCGCAGCGTAGAGCCGGCGCAGCAGCAGCATCTCGATCACGGCGCCGAGGGCGGCGACGAGAAGCGCCGCGAGCAGCACCCCGCCCCACCAGCCGAGCGGGCCGATGCCGGCGAACGCCTGCGAGAGCGAGACCGCCGCGTACAGGCCGAGCATGAAGAACGAGCCGTGCGCGAAGTTGACGACCCGCGTCACGCCGAAGATCAGCGAGAGGCCGCTGGCGACGAGAAAGAGCGCCGAGGCCGAGGCCAGACCCGTGAGGATCTGGAGGACGACGGCCGAGAACGACATCCGCGGGGGTTCAGTCGGCGGGTCGGAGCTTCTTCACCTCGTCGTCGCTCGGCAGGTACTTGGCACCGTCGAGGTAGACGTAGTCGGTCATCACGCCCTTGGTCCCCTCGAGCTTGGTCTTGCCGAGGTAGGCGCCCATCGTCGACTGGTGGTCGATCGCGCGGTAGGTGACCTTGCCGAGCGGCGACATGAACGTCAGGCCGCTGAACGCGGCGATCAGCTTCTCGGTGTCGGTCGACTTCGCCTTCCTGATGCCTTCGGCGAGCGAGATGATGGTCGAGTAGCCGACCACCGAGCCGAGCTTCGGATACTCGTTGTACTTGCGGTAGTAGGCGAGGAAGAACTTCTTGTGCTCGTCGGTCTGGATGCCGTAGTACGGGTAGCCGGTGACGATCCAGCCGACCGGCGCTTCCTCGCGCAGCGGCTCGATGTACTCGGGCTCGCCGGTCAGCAGGCTCACCACCTCGCGGCCCTTGAAGAGCTGCCGGGTGTTGCCCTCGCGCACGAACTTCGACAGGTCGGCGCCGAACAGCACGTTGAAGATCGCGTCGGGCTTGGCGTCGACCAGCGCCTGCACCACCGCGCCGGCCTCGATGCGGCCGAGGGGCGTCGCCTGGTCGGGCAGGAACTCGACGTCGGGCTGCAGCTTCTTCAGCATCGCCTTGAAGGTGGCGGCGGCCGACTGGCCGTATTCGTAGTTCGGGTAGACGACGACCCACTTCTTCTTCTTCAGCTTGGCTGCCTCGGGCACCAGCATCGCCGACTGCATGTAGGTGTTGGGCCGCAGGCGGAAGGTGTAGCGGTTGCCGTTCTGCCAGGTGATCTTGTCGGTGAGCGGCTCGGCGGCGAGGAAGAACACCTTCTTCTGCTTGGCGAAGTCGGTGACCGCGAGGCCGGTGTTCGAGAGGAAGGTGCCGGCGATCAGGGCCACGCCTTCGCGCGAGACCAGCTCCTCGGCGACGCGGACGGCGTCGCCCGGGCTGCCGTTGTCGTCGCGTGAGATCACCTGCAGCTTCTTGCCGAGCACGCCGCCAGAGGCGTTGACCTCCTCGACGGCGAGCTCCCAGCCCTTCTTGTAGGGCTCGAGGAAGGCGGGCTGCGCCTTGTAGCTGTTGATCTCGCCGATCTTGATCGTGTCCTGCGCGAGCGCCGGCAGCGGGGCGGCGAGCGCCGCGACGGACGCAGCGAGGACGAGGCGTTTCAGCATGGGAGCTCCTGGAGCGATGGAAGTGAACAGGGGGAGACGGTGGCAAGATGGCGCATCGCACGAGAGGGAACGCGATGGACCATCCCAGCTTGCCTGAATTCGAGGCCGCGGCACGCGCCGAGGGTTTCGACGAAGTGGCCGAGCGCACCTGGCCGGCGAACGCCGTGGTGCAGACGCACGAGCATCCGTTCGCGGTGAAGGCGATCGTCGTCGCCGGCGAGATGTGGCTCACCCATGGCGGCGAGACCCGGCACCTGCGTGCCGGCGACCGCTTCGAGCTGGCGCGCTCGGTGCCGCATGCCGAGCGCTACGGTGCCGGCGGCGCCACCTACTGGGCAGCGCGCCGGCACGCGGGGGACTGAGCGACGGCCCGACGACATCGGCGGCTCAGACCGCAATGTCGCCCGACTGGATGCGCTTGACGCCGGCCTTGGCCATCTTCTCCCAGGCGGCCTTGAGCGAGCCGTTCAGGTCGATGCCGCGCGACGCGTCTTCGATCACCGACGCCTTGAAGCCGGCCTTGCGCGCATCGAGCGCGGTCCAGGCGACGCAGAAATCGGTGGCCAGGCCGCAGACGTAGACCGTGTCGACGCCGTGCGCCTTGAGGTAGGCGGCCAGGCCGGTCGAGGTCTTGCCGTCGGCTTCCATGAAGGCCGAGTAGCTGTCGGTGCCCTGGTGGTAGCCCTTCCTGATGATGAGCTGCGCCTTCGGCAGCGCCAGGCCCTTGAGCAGCGCCGCGTCTTCCGAGCCCTGCACGCAGTGGTCGGGCCAGAGCACCTGCGTGCCGTAGCCGAGCTTGGTCGTCTCGAACGGCTTCTTGCCCGAGTGCGCCGAGGCGAAGGAGACGTGGCCCGGGGTGTGCCAGTCCTGGGTGACGACGACGTTCTCGAACGCCGCGGAGAGCTTGTTGATGACCGGCACCACGTCGGCGCCGCCCTTGACCGGCAGGGTGCCGCCGTCGACGAAGCAGTTCTGCACGTCGACGACGATCAGCGCGCTTTTCGCGTCCGGCTTGATCGCCGCCGCGGCGAACGCGCCCGGCACGACGCCGATGCCCATCAGCCCGGCGAAGCCGGCATGGCGGACGAAATCCCTGCGGTGCATGAACATCATGGCTTGCCCTCCCAGGCGAAGTGGATCTGCGTCGGCCGCCCATGCACCCATCGTGCCAAGCGCCGTGCCCGGACCCTAACGCTGCCCGTCGAACTTCGCAATCTCGTCTGCCCGCAAGCCGCCGACCCGGGCGTGCGGCCGCGGGCCGGTGGTCATGGCGATGACGAGCATCAATTCGTCGGGCCGCGGCGAATCGGCGATGCGCACTTCGAGCGAGTCGAAATGGCTGCGCACGTAGGCGGCGACGCGGTGGTGGATGGGAACGTCGATCGCCGTGCCCGCGGGGCCGATCTTGGTCGTGGAGGGGACGATGGCGTGCGAGCCCTCGAGCAGGTCGCGCATGCCGTAGCCGCCGGGCACGTGCCAGAGGGCGCCGTGCTCGAGCTCGCCGGCCAGGCCGACGAGGGCGCCCTTGCCGTAGGCCTCGATCCGGCCGGCGCCGCCGAGCGCGGCGACCAGGCGCGCCGCCATCTCGCGCCCGAGCGGCTTGAGCGCCTCCATCATCGGCTGGATGTCCTCGACGTAGCGGCCGGCGTAGGGATTCCTCAGCACCGCGGCGGCGCTGCCGCGCAGGAGCGGCGTCGCCAGCGGCGGCCCGTTGTCGTGCCAGACCTCCTCGACCGAGAGCACGAGCTTGCGGACGGCGACTTCGGGAGCGGGGGAAGCGGGTTTCGTCATGGTGCGTCTCGCGCGAAGGGCGACGCGGCGGGCGTCGCGGCCATCGTAGCGCCTCGCCCGGCGCGCACGGGCACGGCCGTTGCCTCGGGCGGCGCATGAAAGCGCTCGAGCCCTACCTCCGCAAGCGCGACTTCAAGGTCACCAGCGAACCCCGCGGCGGCAAGCCGACCGGCGAGGCGCTGTCGTTCGTGATCCAGAAGCACGCCGCCAGCCGCCTGCACTACGACTTCCGGCTGGAGCTCGACGGCACGCTGAAGAGCTGGGCGGTGCCCAAAGGACCCAGCCTCGACCCCGCCGACAAGCGGATGGCGGTGCACGTCGAGGACCATCCGCTCGACTACGGCGGCTTCGAGGGCACGATTCCGGCGGGCCAGTACGGCGCGGGCACGGTGATCGTCTGGGACCGCGGCACCTGGGAGCCGGTGGGCGACCCGCAGGCCGGCTACCGCGCCGGCAAGCTCAAGTTCCGCCTCCTGGGCGAGAAGCTCCAGGGCGGATGGAACCTGGTGCGCATGCACGGCCACGCCAACGAGCGCCAGGAGCCCTGGCTGCTGATCAAGGAACGCGACGACGCGGCACGGCCATCGTCGGAATTCAAGGTGGTCGAGGCCGAGCCGGCGAGCGTGCTGTCGGGCCGGACGATCGAGGACAAGCCGGTCAAGGCGAGAGCGAAGGCGGTTCGCGTCAAGGCGCCGGCCCGGGCGAGCCGGCCGAAGGCAGCCGCCGGTGCGCCCGCCGGCTGGCCGGCCGGCGCGAAGAAGGCGGCGCTGCCGGCGGAGCTGGCGCCGCAGCTCGCGACCCTGGTGTCCGAGCCGCCGGGCGACGCCGGCTGGATCTGGGAGATCAAGTTCGACGGCTACCGGGTGCTGGCGCGCGTCGACGGCGACGAGGTCCGCCTCTTCACCCGTCGCGGCAACGACTGGACCTCGCGCATGCCCGGCCTCGCCGCGGCGATCGGCGCGCTCGGCATCGGCTCGGGCTGGCTCGACGGGGAGATCGTCGTCACCGGCAGCAACGGCGCGCCCGACTTCAACGCCTTGCAGAACGCGTTCGATTCGGCCCGTACCGAGGCCATCCGGTACTACGTGTTCGACCTGCCGTATTGCGGCGGCCACGACCTGCGCGGGGTGCCGCTGGTGGAGCGGCGCGCGCTGCTCGCCGCGTTGCTGGAGAAAGCCGCGCCGCAGGACCGGGTTCGCTTCAGCGAGAACTTCGACGCCAGCGCCGCCGAGCTGCTGCAGAACGCCTGCCGGATGCGCCTCGAAGGCATGATCGGCAAGCGCGCCGATTCTCCCTATGTCTCCAAGCGCAGCCCCGCCTGGATCAAGCTCAAGTGCACGCATCGGCAGGAGTTCGTCGTCGGCGGCTGGACCGATCCGAAAGGCTCGCGCACCGGCGTCGGCTCCCTGCTGCTCGGCATCCACGACGAGACCGGCAAGCTCCGCTTCGCCGGCGGTGTGGGCAGCGGCTTCGACCAGACCTCGCTCGCAGCCCTGCGCAAGGCGCTCGACGCCCGCGCCAGCGAGACGACGCCGTTCTTCCAGAAGGCGCGCGACGTGAAGGGCCACTGGGTGAAGCCCGATCTCGTGGCCGAGGTCTCGTTCGGCGAATGGACGCCCGACGGGCGCATCCGCCATTCGGTCTTCCACGGCCTGCGCGATGACAAGCCGGCGCGCAGCATCACGCGCGAGCAGCCGGCGGAGGCGGTCGACGTGAAGAAGAAGACGACGTTGGCGAAGACCCCTGCAGCGAAGAAGGCCGCGCCGCCCTCGGCACCCCGTGCGACGACGAAGAAGCGGGCGAGCGGCGACGCCGAAGTGCAAGGCATCCGCATCAGCCATCCCGAGCGGGTGATCGACACCTCTACCGGCATCACCAAGCTCGAGGTCGTCAACCACTACCTCGCCGTCGCCAAGCTGATCCTTCCGCACCTCGCCACCCGGCCGGTCTCGCTGGTGCGCGCGCCGGCCGGCATCGACGGCCATCTCTTCTTCCAGAAGCACGCCGAGTCGCTGAAGATTCCCGACCTGAAGCAGCTCGACCCGGCGATCTCGCCCGACCACAAGCCGATGGTCGAGGTCGATTCGTTCACCGCGCTGATCGGCGCGGCGCAGGCCAACGTGATCGAGTTCCACACCTGGAACGCGACCACGCGCAACCCCGCCCGGCCCGACCGGATGGTGTTCGACCTCGATCCCGGCGAGGGCGTGAGCTGGAAGCAGATCCAGGAAGGCACCGAGCTGACGCGCTCGCTGCTCGAGGAGCTCGGCCTCGCCTCGTTCCTGAAGACGAGCGGCGGCAAGGGCTTGCACGTGATCGTGCCGATCGAGCCGAAGCAGGACTGGGACACGGTGAAGGCGCTCTCGAAGGCGATCGTCGAGCACATGGCGACGGTGATTCCCGAGCGCTTCGTCGCCAAGAGCGGACCGAAGAACCGGGTCGGCCGGATCTTCGTCGACTACCTGCGCAACAACTTCGGCGCCACCACCGCCTGCGCCTGGTCGGCGCGCGCCCGCCCCGGGCTCGGCGTTTCGGTGCCCTGCGGCTGGGACGAGCTCGGCGCGCTGACCGGCGGCGCGCACTGGACGATCCGCAGCCTGCAGGAGCGGATCGAGGACAAGGCCGATCCGTGGCGCGCGTATGCGAAAACGCGGCAGACCCTGGCGAAGGCGGGGAAGACGCTGGGGGTTCTCTAGATCGCGCCCACGCTCCCGGTCACCGGCAGCACGATCCCGGTGATGTATCCGGAGCACACCGGCGAGGCGAGAAAGACGTACGCCGGCGACAACTCTTCCGGCTGGGCGGCGCGCTTCATCTGCGTGTCGGCGCCGAACTCTGCAACCTTGTCGGCGGGCGAATCGGCGGGGTTGAGCGGCGTCCACACCGGACCGGGCGCGACCGCGTTGACGCGGATGCCCTTGTCGATCACGTTCTGCGCCAGCGCCTTGGTGAAGGCGTGGATCGCGCCCTTGGTCGAGGAGTAGTCGAGCAGCTTCGGGCTGCCCTTCAGGCCGGTGACCGAGCCGGTGTTGATGATCGAGGCGCGTTCCTTCATGTGCGGCAGCGCCGCCCGCGCCATGTGGAAGTAGCCGTGGATGTTGGTGCGAAAGGTCAGGTCGAGCCGCTCGTCGGTGAGGTCCTCGATCGACGCGGCATGCTGCTGGTAGGCGGCGTTGTTGACCAGCACGTCCAGGCGGCCGAAGGTCTTCACCGCCCGGGCGACGGCGCGGTCGCAGAACTTCGAGTCCTTCACGTCGCCAGCGATCAGCAGGCAGCGCCGGCCCTCGGCCTCGATCCGGGCCTTGGTCTCCTTGGCATCGCGGTGCGAATCGAGATAGATCACGGTCACGTCCGCGCCCTCGCGCGCGAACAGCACCGCGACGGCGCGGCCGATGCCCGAATCGCCGCCGGTCACGATCGCGGCGAATCCCTCGAGCTTGCCGCTGCCGCGGTAGTCGGGCGCCATGAATTGCGGTGCGAGCGCGAGGCGGGCCTCGTCGCCCGGCTTGGCCTGGTGCTGGGCCGGCAGCTTCACCGGCTGGCGGCGGGCGCCGGCCTGCACCGCGACCTTCGCCTTCTTGTCCTCGCCCGCTGCCGCGGCGCGGGCATCGCGTGCGTCCTGGGTGCGCTGGATCCTTCGCTCGGCCGCACCCGTCGAGGCGGCGCCCGTCGCCACGCGTCGCTTCGCGGTGCTCGCAGGTGCGGCCTCGCGCGCCTTGCGCGTGGTCATTGCTTGCTGCCGGGCGAAACGCTGAGCGGCTGATCGTTGGCCGGCGCGCTCGCCGGACCGAACGAACCCGCGGCGGGAAGGCTTGCCGCAGGCGCCGCGGGCACGCCGGCAGTGAGCGGCGCCGGCGCCGGTGCAGGCACCGAGCTCACCGTGACGGGCGCCGGCGGGGTCGCGGAAATGACGCTCACGGTGCCACCGGGCGAGGCGACGACTTCGGTGCTCGAAGTCGCCGGCGTTGCCGCGGTGGACGGCGTCGGAGCCGGCGTGACGGCCGCCGTCGGCGCCAGGGCGCCGGCATCGGCGGAGGGCGGCGCCGTGCCCGGCAGGATCGCGACCGCCGGCGGCGGCGGCAGGGGCTCGGGCGCCTTGCTGCAGCCGGAGAACAGCGCCGCCATCACGAACGCCGCAGCGACGACCGCGAGCGCAAGCTCGCATCGCGGGCGCAGCAGGGGCCGGGAAGCAGCGTCGTTCATGAGGTCCTTGACGAGGGGGTTGGGAAGCCCGGCGTCGGGCAAGGCGCATGCCCGAGGCACAGCGATTGCCCCGCACCGACATCGCCACCCTGAATGTCGCCATGCTCCCCAAAACAACGCCGCCGGACACGGGCAAGACGAAGACTGCGATCGAGGGCGAGGCCGTGCCGCGCCTGCCGCACGAGCGCGACGAGTCCTCCGACAGCGGGACGAGCCCGCCGCGCGAGATCATGCGCAAGGCCAAGCGCGACATCGACGCCGGCCGGGTCGACACCGATCGCGGAGCCGCCGCCGACGCGGCTTACCAGAAGCAGAAGTGAGCCGCGGTTCGGCCCACAATCGCCGTCCATGACCGATCCGATCCACATCGTCGACACGACGATGTTCTGGAGCCCGACCGGCGGCGGCGTCCGCCGCTACCTGCTGACCAAGCACGACTGGCTGGCGCGCCGCCCTGGCTGGCGGCACACGATCGCGGTACCGGGCGGCGACCGCGTCGCCGGCGGAGCGAATCTGCCCGCGCTGCCCTTGCCCGGCAGCGGCGGCTACCGCCTGCCGTTGCGACGGGGTGCGGTCGCGCGGGTCCTGCGCGACCTCGAGCCGGACCTGATCGAGGCAGGCGACCCGTACCGCGTCGCCTGGAGCGCGCTCGACGCGGCGCGGGCCCGTGACATCCCCGCGGTCGCCCTGTGCCACTCGAACCTCGAGGCGATGGCCCGGCTCGCTGCCGGCCCGCGCTTCGGTGGCGTCGCCGCCCGGGCCGCGCGGCGCTACGCCCGGCACGTGTACCGCGGCTTCGATCTCGTGCTCGCGCCGAGCCGCAGCATGCGCCGCCACCTGATCGAATGGGGCGTCGAGCGGGTTGCCCTGCAGCCGCTCGGCGTCGACACCGTCGCATTTCATCCCGATCGGGCGTCGCCCGGTTGGCGTGCCGAGCTCGGCCTCGCCGCCGACGCCCGGGTGCTGGTCTACGCCGGTCGCTTCGCCCCCGAGAAGCATCTCGACGTGCTCGCCGACGCGGTAGCACGCCTCGGCGCGCCGCACGTCCTGCTCGCGGTCGGCGCCGGGCCGACGCCGCCGCCGGCGAGCGAGCGGGTGCGCATCGTGCCGTTCGTAGCCGGCGTCGCGGCGCTGAGCCGCATCCTCGCAAGCGCCGACGCCTTCGTCCACGCCGGCGACCAGGAGACCTTCGGCCTCTCGGCGCTCGAGGCGATGGCCTGCGGCACGCCGGTGGTGCTGCGCCGGGCCGAAGGCCTCGCCGAGCTCGCCGAAGGCGCCTCGGGCATCGGCGTCGAGCACGGCAGCGGCGCTGCCTTTGCCGAAGGCATCGCCGCGCTGCTTGCCGGCGATCGGCAAGCGCAGCGCCGGGCGGCGCGCGCGCGCGCCGAAGCGAACGACTGGGAGCAGGTTCTGCCCGCCCTGCTCGGCCACTACCAGCGGCTGCTGGCGCGCGCGCCCGCGGCGGCGACTCCGGCGCCCGGCCGGCCGCTCGAAGCCTCGGCGCTGCCGCCGGCGCGCTCGTGATGCACGACACGACGGTCACGCCGAGCCGGTTCGAGAGCGAGCGCTTCCTCTGCGTCGTCCTGCACGACGTCGCCGCATCGACCCGCGCCGCCTGCATGCGCACGCTCGCCGCCATCGCCCAGGTCGCCGACGTGCCGGTGACGCTGCTCGCCGTGCCGCGCTATCACGGCGAGACGCCGACGCCGGACCTGATCGACTGGCTGGGCTCGCGCAGCCGCAAGGGCGACGAGCTCGCGCTGCACGGCTGGAGGCATCGCGACGAGCTCGCGCCCGAGGGTCCGCTCGACCGCCTGCGCCGCCGCGTCTACACCCGCGGCGAGGGCGAGTTCTGGGCGATATCGGAACGCGAGGCGACGCGCCGCATCGACGCCGGCGTCGCCTGGTTCCGTGACAACGGCTGGCCGCTCGCGGGCTTCGTCGCCCCCGCGTGGCTGCTCGGGCCGGGCGCCTGGCAAGCGCTGGCGACCCAGCGCTTCGAATACACGTCGACACTGCGCGAGCTGGTCCACCTGCCGGGCCGACGCAGCGTCAAGAGCCAGAGCGTCGTCTACAGCACCTCGAGCGCCTGGCGACGGCAGAGCTCCCTTCTCTGGAACTGGGTCGTTCCTCGCCTCGAGAGCCGCAACCCGCTGATGCGCCTCGAGCTGCACCCGCGCGACGCCGACTTCACTGCCGTGCGGCGCTCATGGCAGAAGGTGCTCGAGCGGGCGCTGCGCGATCGCCGGGCGGTGACGGTGGCCGACTTCATGCGCCACGACCGGGCAGGCGCGCCGACGCAGGTGCCGGCGATGACAGTCGCGCCGTCGACCCAATGGCAGTCGACGACCGCCGAGTGAGTCGCGGCTAGAGGAGGTTGAAGCTGATCGCCGCGGTGGTCGCGCCGATCAGGCCGCCGACGATCACGTCGCTCGGATAGTGCAGGCCGAGGATGATTCGCGAGGTGGCGATGAGCAGCGTCAGCGGCCAGACGAAGATCGCCGCCGCCGGGTAGTAGGCGGTCAGGATGAAGCTGAACGCGACCGAGTGCAGGGTGTGGCCGCTAGGGAAGCTGAACTCGTCGAGCGCGCGCGCGCATTCGCGAAAGCCCTCGCAGGCGCGAAACGGCCGCGGCCGGGCGATCCAGCGCTTGACGATCTTGTAGAGCAGCAGGTTGACCAGGCCGACGCCGATCATCCGCGCCGCCGCCGAGCCGCCGACCGGGCCGCCCCACCACGGGAGCGCGGCGATGATCGCGTACCAGATCCAGCCGTCGCCGATCAGGCTCACCGTGGTCAGTGCGCGCACCACCCAGGACCGGGTCGAGGCGCCGTGCATCCAGAGCGCGACCAGCCGCTCGCGCTCGAACCAGACGAGTACGCGCTCGCTCTCGCGCCAGACGACCCGTGCCTCAGGCCACGACGGGGAAGGCAGCGGGCGACGCTTGGTGCGCATCGACGGTGTCCTGAAGGCGGGCCTCGAAGCGAGCCAGCACTTCGTCCCAGGTGGCGCGGCGGGCAGCGGCGACGGCCGCGTCGCGCATCGCCTGCAGGGAGCACGGATCGACCGCGAGCGAGGCGGTCGCGGCGATGAACCCCGCTTCGTCGCCGGGCACGACCAGGCGACCGCTGGCGCCGTCGGCGACATGCTCGGCCGCGGCCGCGCAATCGAAGGCCACGACCGGCAGGCCGGAGGCGAGCGCCTCCATGACGACGTTGCCGAAGGTGTCGGAGAGGCTGGGGAACAGGAACGCGTCGGCCGACGCGTAGTACGCGGCGAGCTCGTCGCCGCGCCGCGCGCCGACGAACAGCGCCGCCGGGTGCGCCGCCGCGAGCCGGCCACGCGCCGGGCCGTCGCCCACCACCACCATGCGCACGTCGGGCCGGTCGCGCCGCGCCCGCTCGAAGGCGCGCAGCGCGAGCTCGACGTTCTTCTCGGCGGCGATGCGGCCCACGGCAAGCAGCACCGGCGTTTGCGGACCCGCCTGCCAGCTCGCGCGCAGCGCCTCGTTGCGCATGGCCGGCGTGAAGCGCGCGCTGTCGACGCCGCGGCCGACGACGCAGAGCTCGTGGAAACCGGCCTCCGCCAGCTCGCGCCGCGAGGCCTGCGTCGGCACGAAGGTGCGCTGCGTCAGGTTGTGGAACCGGCGCAGCAGGCCGAGCACCGAGCCGGAGATCACGCCCAGGCCGTAGTGCTTGCTGTACTGATGGAAATTGGTGCGGAAATCGGAGCTCGTGACGAGGCCGAGGCTGCGCGCCGCGGCCAGGGCGGCCCAGGGCAGCGGCCCCGGCGTCGCCAGGTGCACGAGGTCGGGCCGGCTCTGGCGGAACCGGCGCGCCAGCGTTCCGGGGCGCGCCAGGCCGAAGCGCAGATCGGGGTACATCGGAATGACGCAGCCGGCGGTGCGCAGCTCGTCGGTCGCGTCGAGCGGCGACTCACCGGGCTGGCGCGGCCGGATCAGCTCGACGAGGTGGCCGCGCGCGCGCAGGTAGCGCACCGTGCGCTCGACGGTGAGCGAGACGCCGTTGAGTTCGGGCGGCCAGGTTTCGGTGACGTAGGCGATGCGCATTCGGCGAGGAGGCGATTGACTGCGGCGAGCGGCAATCGGCATGCCCAGCTGCGCTCGTCGAATCAGACTCCCGACCGTGCCGGATGTTCCGGCCGAAGCGTGACGCCACGGTGAACGGGTCGGTCTTTACTTTCCTTCAAGGTAGACGCAGACCAGGCGCAGCCGGCGCGAGCGCTTGCACACGGCGCGCAGCCCGAGCAGCAGCGGCACGGCGATGAAGGCGCCTGCCACGCCCCACAGCCAGCCCCACACCATCACCGAGAGGAAGACGAACACCGGGCTCAGGCGCAGGCGGTGACCCATGATCAGCGGGCTGAGGAAGTTCGCCTCCAGGCCGTGCAGCAGCAGGAAGGCCGCCGGCGGCCCGAGCATCGCCGCGCCGGTGCCGAAGGTGACGCTGCCGGCAAGCAGCAGCAGCACCGCGATCAGCAGCGGCCCGAGATAGGGAATGAAGGCGAGCACCGCGGTGGTCGTTCCCCAGAGCACCGGATTCGGCAGGCCGATCGCCCAGAGGGCGAGCCCGGTGGCGATGCCGAGGGCGACGTTGACCAGGCTCATCGTGCTGATGAAGAGGCCGATGTCGCGCTGTGCCTGGCGCAATCCGGCGAGCACGAGCGCGCGCCGGCGCGGCTCGCGGATCGCGGCGGCCGTGCGCTCGACCAGCCAGCGCTCGGTGGCGAGCATGAAGTAGAGCAGGATCACCGTGGCCGAGGCCGAGACGGCGAACGAGAGGGTGTTGCCGATCGCCAGCCGGGTGAAGATCCATCCCTCGATCGCCAGCCGCTCGTTGAGCGGGTCTGCCGCCATCGCCGGGGCGGGGCCGCGCGCCAGCGGCGCCGGCGTCGCGTACGGAAACAGCGCGTCGCGCCAGCCCTGCAACGCCTCGATCAGCTCGTGGACGATCGCGGGGGCACGCGACCACCAGGCCGCGGCGGGCGCCGCGATCAGGGCGAACACGACCACGACCGCGGCCAGGATGGCGGCGATGACGAGGGCGGTGCCGATGTACTCGTGGATGCCGCGGCGCTGCATCGCCCGCACCGGCGCGGAGAGGACCAGGGTGAAGACGATCGCGATCGTCACCGGCAGCAGCAGCGGACGGGCGTGCTCGAGCAGGAGCACGGCGGCGATGAAGAGCAGGCCGCGGCCGAGCCAGGGCGTGGCCGCTTGCGAGGTGCGAATGGGGCTCAAGGTGCGGCCGATGATGGCACGCCGCGAACCCCGGATGAAGGTGTCCGGAAGCGGCGAGGCCGCGGGCGGCGAAGCTGTCAGGATGCGCCCATGGCATCGCTTCGCAAGGACCTCCTTCTCGCCGCTTCGGCCGACGCCGTGTGGTCAGCGCTGCGCGACTTCGGCGTCGTGCACCTGCGCCTGGCGCCGGGATTCGTGACCGCTACGACGATGGCGGGCGACGCGGTTCGTGTCGTCACCTTCTTCAACGGCACGTCGGCGCGCGAGACGCTGGTGAGCTGCGACGACGCGTCGCGCCGGCTCGTCTACGCGATCATCGGCGGCCGCGCGGAGCACTACAGCGCGAGCGCACAGGTCTTCGACGATGCCGATGCCGGGCGCTGCCGCTTCGTATGGATCGTCGACGTGCTGCCCGACGCGATCGCGCCCTACATCGACGAGATGATGACGCGCGGCGCGGCGGTGATGAAGGAAGCGCTGGAGGCGACTTCCGCCTAGGGAACCTCGACGCTAGGACAACCAGCGCATCGCCACCGGCCCGCCGATCACCGCCCAGCACAGGGCCGACATGAGGAGCGCCACCGCCACCGCGGCACTGCCCAGGTCCTTGGCCTGGCCGGAGAGCGGATGACGCTCGAGCGAGATGCGGTCGATCGCCGCCTCCACCGCCGAGTTGAGAAACTCGGTCAGCACCACCAGCAGCATCGAGAGTACGAGCAGCAGCCGCTCGATCGCCGGCACCGGCAGCAGCACGGCGAGCGGGATCAGCACCAGGCAGGCGAACAGCTCCTGGCGCAGCGCCGCCTCGGCCTGCATCGCATGGCGCAGGCCCGCGATCGAGTAGCCGGCGGCATTGACGATCCGGCGCAAGCCGGTCGCGCCCTTGAATTCGCCGTTCGGTGGAGAGGTGCTCAGCCTTCGTCGCGCCGTTTGCAGGCGGCCCAGATGTCGAGGCCGGCATCATAGGTCGGGGTCGCGACGTCGAGCAGGCCGAGCACGCTGTGATAAAGGTTGTCGTGGCTCAGCCGTGCGTCGAGCCGGCCGCGCAGGCAGGCCGGATCGATGCGCGCTCGCCGCGCGATCCCCTCGCCCAGCCAGGCGACCATCGGCACGTGCTTCTGCGCATCGGGCGCGAACGGATACGGCACGCCGTGCAGGAACACGCCGAACTCGCCGAGCGACTCGCCATGGTCGCTGACGTAGAGCATCGCCGGCGCGAAGGCCGCGTCCTGGCTGCGCAGCCAGTCGATGGTGCGGGCCAGCACGTGGTCGGTGTAGGCGATCGAGTTGTCGTAGACGTTGACCAGCTCGGCGGGGACGCAGTCGCCGAGGGTCGTGGTCCTGCATTCCGGCTTGAAGCGCTTGTAGGCCTCGGTCGAGCGGCGTCCGTAGGCCGGTCCGTGGCTGCCCATCTGGTGCATGACCAGGAGCACGCCCTTGCTGCGCCGCTCGGCGGGCAGGGCGGCGAGGCGCGCGTCGAGGCCTTCGAGCAGGGCTTCGTCGAGACACTCGTTGTCGCTGCAGAGGCGGTTCCCGGCCGGCGTGCCCGCGAGCTCGCTGGTCGAGGCGCTGCCGACCCGTTCGCAGACGCTCTTGCAGCCGGCCT
The DNA here is from genome assembly GCA_021414305.1 of Burkholderiales bacterium. Taxonomy (GTDB): domain Bacteria; phylum Pseudomonadota; class Gammaproteobacteria; order Burkholderiales; family Burkholderiaceae_C; genus Schlegelella_A. The sequence goes on from JAIOOS010000006.1 coordinate 21,864, forward strand.
GGTTGTCGATCCAGAGCACCGCCATGCCGGCCGCCTGCACCACGTCGAGCAGGTTCTCGTGCTCGGCCTGGCGCTTCTCGAACGCCGCCTTGCCGAGCGAGGAGAACATGCAGGGCACCGAGGCCAGCGTGTTGGTGCCGCACGACCAGACGTCGCGGAAGCTGAGGACGCCGCGCGCCGCCAGCTCGGGCGTCGTGTCGCGGGCGTAGCCGTTCAGGGAGAAGTGGTCGGCGCGGGCGGTTTCGCCGACCACGAGCACGAGCAGCGGCGGCTTGCCCGGCTTCGCGTGGCTGGGCCCGAGCGCGGTGCCGGCGGTGATGGGAACGATCGCCTTCGGCCGGCTCGTCAGCGGCCGGATCGCGACCTTCACCGCCGACCAGATCGGCACCACCGGGTTGGGCAGGTAGCGCAGGCCCATGTTGTTGCGCACCAGCGGCGCGAGCACGCTGTACATCGCCGCCGTGACCGCCAGGCCGAGCGCCAGCGAGGCGGCGAACAGGACGACGACGCGCAGCGTCTTGCGCGCGAGCGACTGGCGCGTCACCCGCAGCGGCACCAGCCAGAGCGCGGGCGGCGCCGCCACGAGGAGGACATTGCCGAGCAGGGTCCAGGTGAGCAGGTCGCGCGCCTCGCCGACGTTGGTCTCGACGACGTTGGCGATCATGGTGGTGTCGATCACCGCGCCGAAGTTGAGCATGTAGTGCTGCGATACCGCCGCCGCGAGCACCACGGCGAGCCAGAGCGGCTTCATCCAGCGGCTCCAGGCGGTGAGCGAGAGGAAGGTGGTCATCGCCGCCATCAGGATGACGGCGACGCCGATGACCACCGCCACGCCGCGCGGCCCGGACTGCAGGCCGGCCAGCGCCCGCCACAAGGCGAGGTTGCCGGCGACGGTGAGCCAGAGCGCGAGGATCAGGACGACCGCCTGCGGCGAGCGCGGGGCCGTCCAGGCTTGCCGCAGGCGCTCGAGGAGCGAGCGCGGCGGGTTCGCGGGCGGCACGGGGGCGCGGCCCGCGGCGGCGGGCCCGCCCTCCTTCGCCAACGTCACTGTGCCGCGTCCCGCGGGCTGGTTCTCGCGCGCATCGCGTGCAGCATAGCGAGGCTCAGGGCCCAGCACCACCACGCGGTCCAGAGCGAATGGCTGACGTAGTGGGCGCCGCGCACCACCTGCACCCCGCCGAGCAGCAGGCCGGCGGCGAGCGTCGCCAGCAGCCAGGCCCGCGCCGCGCCTGGCGCGGCCTGGCGGAGCACGAAGTAGCCGGGCAGGAAGCAGAAGGCGGCGGTGGCGTGGCCCGCCGGGAAGCATCGCCCGGGGCCGCCGTCGGCCACGCCGACCAGCCAGTGCGAGACGTAGCTCGCCGTGCCGCCGAATTCGGCCAGCGACCAGGGGCAGCTCGTCAGGCTCACCCGCTTCAGGAGCGGAATCAGGATCACGCAGGCGAGCGTCGCCGCCACCCAGGCGACGCGCTCGCGGCGGGAGAGCCGGCGCGCGAACGGCAGCGGACGCCAGATGCCGACGACCAGCACGATCGCCAGCGCCCAGGCCAGCCACCTTGCGCCGTTGTGCAGCACGCCTTCGGTCAGCCAGTGGTCGCGCAGGGCGAACCCCACCGCCGTGCCGAACAGGCGCGAGACCCCGAGGTCGAGGCCGGCGGCGTCCCAGGCGAGCACGGCGAGCAGGCCGAGCGCGAGGAAGACCGCGTCGCGCGGCAGGGAGGGAATCGGCAGGCGCGGCTCGTTGACGCCGGCCGCGTCGGCGGAAAGCGGGCGCGCGGCGGCGACGCGGGCATCCATTGCGCCGAGCGTATGAACCGTGGATGAAGCTCGGCTGAACCGGTCGCTCAGATTTTGTTCAGGTTCGCCCCGGGTGCGAAACTAGACTCGCTTCCGGGCATAAGGAGCTCGTGTCTTGCGCATCCTGCTGGTGGAAGACGACGTCGACCTGGCGGCTGCGGTCTGCAGCTACCTGCGCGCCAAGGCCTTCGTGGTCGACGTCGTCGGCCGCCTCGACCAGGCCCGCGCGGCCCTGCTCACCGCCCAGTACAGCGCCGTTCTGCTCGATCTCCACCTCGAGGACGGCGACGGCCTGTCGCTGATGCCCGCGGTGCGCGCCCTTCGCGACCAGCCGGCCGTGATCGTCCTGACCGCGCGCGACCAGGTCAGCGACCGGATCCGCGGCCTCGACGCCGGCGCCGACGACTACCTGACCAAGCCCTACGACCCGGAGGAACTGCTCGCCCGCCTGCGGGCGGTGCAGCGGCGCAGCGGCGGCGGCGATTCGACCGTGGTGCAGCTCGGCTCGCTGCAGATCGACCTGGCACACGACCTGGTGCGCCGCGAAGGCGTGCCCGTGGTGCTGACGCAGAAGGAGTGGGCGCTGCTCAGGGTGATGGCGATGCGGCCCGAGCGCATCCACACCCGCGACGCGCTCCAGGACGCCCTGTACGGCTTCCACGACGAGGCCGACAGCAACACGCTCGAGGTCTTCGTCAGCCGCCTGCGCAGGAAGCTCGGCCGCGAGCACATCCAGACCCTGCGCGGCCTCGGCTACCGGCTCGCCTTCTTCGCCGGGTCGACGTGAGCCGCGCGGCGCCGGCGCCGCGGCTGGCCGACCGGCTGGCGCGCACGCTGATGCTGTGGGTCGGCAGCGTCTGGCTGGCCTGCGTCCTCGGCGCGACCTGGTACGTCGACCGGGAGATCAACCACAACTTCGACAGCGAGATGGTCGAGAGCGCGCACCGCATGATCGAGATCGCGGTGCACGACCTCGACCAGGCGAGCGCCGCCGGGCCGCTCGAGCCGGCCCGCCTGCCGCTGGTCGCCCACGAGCCCGTCATCGACGACGACCCGGTGGTGTTCCAGCTCGCCGACGCGACGCCGCGCATGCTGATGCGCTCGCCCGAGGCGCCGGCGACGGCGTTCGCGGTGCCGCTCGCCATCGGCTTCGCGGAGACCGGGCCGTGGCGCGTCTACACCGTCAAGCATCCGACCCGGCCGCTCTATCTGCACCTCGCCGACCCGCTGGCCGAACGGCACGCGGCGCGCAACGGCGCCCTGCTCGGCCTGTTCATCCCGCTGATGGCGGTGCTGCCCCTGCTGGCGCTGATGCTGCGCCGGATCGCCCGGCGGGAGCTGCGGGTCGTGTCGGAGCTGGAGAGCGAGATCGCCCGGCGCAGCGGCAGCGACCTGAGCCGGATCTCGCTCGACGCCCTGCCGGCGGAGCTGCAATCGGTCGGCGAGCACGTGAACCGGCTGCTCGGACGGCTGGAGCGCGCCCTCGACACCGAGCGCTCGCTCGCCGCCAACGCCGCCCACGAGCTGCGCACGCCGCTCGCCGCGGTGCGCCTGCGCCTGCAGACCGCCCTCGACGAGAACCTGTCGCGCGCGGACGTTCAGGCGGCGCTCGACGCGCTCGCCACCTTCGGCCATCGGGCCGACAAGCTGCTGCAGCTCTCGCGCGCCGAATCGTCCGACGCTCTCGCCCGCCAGCCGGTCGACCTGGTGCAGCTCGCCGCCACCGTGGCCGAGGAGTTCTGGGGCGCCGAGCCGGCGCGGCGCCGGCTCGACCTGCAGATCGCCGAGAGCGGCCTGTTGCCGGCGCGCGGCGATGTCGATTCGCTGGCGATCGCGCTGCGCAACCTGGTGGAAAACGCGCTGCGCTACAGCGGCGACGCCCGGGTCGCGATCGAGGTCCTTGCACCGTGCACCCTCGTGGTTCGCGACGAGGGGCCCGGCGTCGCCGCTTCGACGCTGGAGACGCTGCGCCGCCGCCATGTGCGCCAGACCGCCGACGCCACCGGCTACGGGCTCGGCCTTTCGATCGTCGGCACCATCGCCGAGAAGCAGGAAGGCCGCCTCGACCTGAGCTCGCCGCCGCCCGGTCGCGGGCACGGATTCGAGGCCCGGCTGACGCTGCAGCCGGCGCCGACGGCGCCAGAGCGGGCAGCCGGAGCCGAGGGCGCGATGCCGCCGGCAGAGGCCGAAGCCGCGAAATAGTCGGCAACGGCCGGTCTGTTCCGGACGCCGGGCGGGGCCGTCGTTTCGTAACCTTGCGGAACGGACCGAGCCTCGGGTCCGCGCCCGCAAGGAATCTCCCTTCATGAAGCTGTTCGGCATCGCCCTTCGCAAGACGACGTTCAACGAAATCACCGCCGCCGCGGTGCTCGGCACGGGCCTGTGGATGGTCGGCCTCGGCATCGCCCACGCGAGCGGCCACGCCCTCGACCTGCGCGAGGCCGGCGCCCTGCTGCTGGTCACTGCCTGGGCCTGCATCGCCGTCCGGCTCGGCCTCGGCGTCGACCAGGGCACGCGTCATCTCGTCGTCAACATCGGCGTGATCGCCGTGCTGCTCGGCGCCTACGACGGCGCGCTCGCGTTCGTCGCCTGATCCGCCCTGTAGGAACCGGCCGACAGCGGGTCACGCCGCTGCCCTTTGGACAACGGAGCGGCAGCCCCTTAGCCTTCGATCCACGCTTTCGGCATCAGTCCGGAACGTCGTTTCGACAAGAGATCCCCGCGGGAGTCGAGTCGGAGCGCTCCTCAACGCAAGGGCAGGAAGGGAATCCCATGAACTTCATCATCTGGCTGATCGTCGGCGGCCTCATCGGCTGGGTGGCAAGCATGATCATGCGCACCGACGGCCAGCAGGGCGTCATCCTCAACATCGTCGTCGGCATCGTCGGCGCGTTCCTCGGCGGCTGGTTGCTGGCGCCGATGTTCGGCACCGGTACCATCAACTCGAACGACTTCAGCCTCGCCGGCCTCGGCGTCTCGCTGCTCGGCGCAGTGGTGCTGCTGGCCATCGTCAACCTGTTCCGTCGCGGCAGCGTCCGCTGACGCTTCGGCCGGCGCTCGGCGCCGGCACGATGGGTTTGGGAAGGCCCGCCCCGGGCAACCGGCGGCGGGCCTTCTCGCGTCTGCGCGTGCCATCATTCGCACCCGACCGCCGGGGAGATGTCGAATGATCCAGAAGGAAGTCGCGAGCCTCGCCGCGGCCGTGGCCGACGTGGCCGACGGCGCGACCGTGATGGTCGGCGGCTTCGGCACCGCCGGCCTGCCGAACGAGCTCGTCGGCGCGCTGCTCGAGCAGGGCGCGCGCGAGCTGACGATCGTCAACAACAACGCCGGCAACGGCGACACCGGCCTGGCCGCGCTGCTCGCCGCGGGGCGGGTGCGAAAGATCATCTGCTCGTTTCCGCGCCAGGTCGACAGCCACCACTTCGACGCCCTCTACCGCGCCGGCAAGATCGAGCTCGAGCTGGTGCCGCAGGGCAACCTCGCCGAGCGCATCCGCGCCGCGGGCGCGGGCATCGGCGGCTTCTTCACGCCCACCGGCTATGGCACCGAGCTCGCCAAGGGCAAGGAAACGCGCGAGATCGGCGGCCGCATGTACGTGCTCGAGGCGCCGATCCACGGCGACTACGCCTTCATCAAGGCCGAGGTCGGCGACCGCTGGGGCAACCTCACCTACCGCATGACGGCGCGCAACTTCGGCCCGGTGATGGCGATGGCGGCGAAGACGACGATCGCCACCGTGCATCGCATCGTCGCCCTCGGCGAGCTCGATCCGGAAGCGGTGGTCACGCCGGGCATCTTCGTGCAGCGGATCGTCCGCATCGACCCGGTCGCCACCAGCGCGGGCGGCTTCAGCAGCGCCGCCGCGACCAGGGGGGCCGCATGAAGAAGTGGAGCCGCGTCGACATGGCGCAACGGGTCGCCGCCGACATTCCCGACGGCGCCGTGGTCAACCTCGGCATCGGCCTGCCGACCCTGGTCGCCAACCACCTGCCGCAGGGACGCGAGGTCGTGCTGCACAGCGAGAACGGCGTCATCGGCATGGGTCCGGCGCCGGCCGCGGGGGCCGAGGACTACGACCTGATCAACGCCGGCAAGCAGCCGGTGACGCTCCTGCCCGGCGGCTCGTTCTTCCATCACGCCGACAGCTTCGCCATGATGCGCGGCGGCCACCTCGACGTCTGCGTGCTCGGCGCGTTCCAGGTCTCGGCGAGCGGCGACCTCGCCAACTGGCACACCGGCGCGGCCGACGCGATTCCGGCGGTCGGCGGGGCGATGGACCTCGCCATCGGCGCGAAGAAGACCTACGTGATGATGGAGCACGTCACGAAGTCGGGCGAGCACAAGATCGTTGCCCGCTGCACGTATCCGCTCACCGGCGTCGCCTGCGTCGCCCGCATCTACACCGATCTTGCGGTCATCGACGTCACGCCAGGCGGCCTCGTGCTGCGTGAGATGGTCGACGGCCTTTCGCGCGAGGAGTTGCAACGGCTGACCGGAGCGCCGTTGTGATCCAGCCCCTGCCCTACCCCCAGACCAGCGCGCTTCCCGTCGTCGAGGAAGAGGCTGAAGGAGCAACCATGAACCAGGCTTTCATCTGCGATGCCGTGCGCACGCCCTTCGGCCGCTATGGCGGCGCGCTGTCGTCGATCCGTACCGACGACCTCGGCGCGCTGCCGATCATCGCCCTGATGGAGCGAAACCCCAAGGTCGACTGGGGCGCGGTGGCCGACGTGCTCTACGGCTGCGCCAACCAGGCGGGCGAGGACAACCGAAACGTCGCCCGCATGTCGGCGTTGCTGGCCGGCCTGCCCATCGGCGTGCCCGGCGCGACGATCAACCGCCTGTGCGGTTCGGGCATGGACGCGGTGGGCAGCGCGGCCCGCGCCATCAAGGCCGGCGAAGCCGAGCTGATGATCGCGGGCGGCGTGGAGAGCATGAGCCGCGCGCCGTTCGTCATGCCCAAGGCCGAGAGCGCGTTCTCGCGCAGCAACGCGGTGTACGACACGACCATCGGCTGGCGCTTCGTCAACAAGCTGATGAAGGAGAAGTACGGCGTCGACTCCATGCCCGAGACCGCGGAGAACGTCGCCGCCGACTACAGGATCGAGCGCGAGGCCCAGGACCGCATGGCGCTGGCCTCGCAGCAGAAGGCGGTGGCGGCGCAGAAGAGCGGCTTCTTCGACGGCGAGATCGTGCCGGTGACGATCGTCCAGAAGAAGGGCGAGCCCGTGGTCGTCGTCAAGGACGAGCATCCGCGCGACACCAGCCTCGAATCGCTGGCGAAGCTGAAGGGCGTGGTGCGGCCCGAGGGCAGCGTGACGGCTGGCAACGCCTCGGGCGTGAACGACGGTTCCTGCGCGCTGCTGCTGGCGAGCGAGCGCGCCGCGGCGCGGCACGGCCTCGTGCCGCGGGCCCGCGTCGTGGGAATGGCGACCGCCGGCGTGCCGCCGCGGATCATGGGCATGGGCCCGGCGCCGGCGACGAGGAAGGTGCTCGAGCTCACCGGCCTCAACCTCGCGCAGATGGACGTGATCGAGCTCAACGAGGCGTTCGCGGCGCAGGGCCTCGCCGTGCTGCGCGACCTCGGCCTCGCCGACGACGACGCGCGCGTGAACCCGAACGGCGGCGCGATCGCCCTCGGCCACCCGCTCGGCGCGAGCGGCGCGCGCCTGGTGACCACCGCGGTGAGCCAGCTGCACCGGATCGGCGGCCGCTACGCCCTGTGCACGATGTGCATCGGCGTGGGCCAGGGGATCGCGATCGTGGTGGAACGCGTCTAGGCAATCGGGGAGTCTAGCGAAGGCGAGACGCCCCGCCGCGCAGCGCGGGCATGTGGGTTGCCGCATGCTTGCGACCTATCACTTGGAGCGACGATGATGGCACGGAGCAGCATCATGGGCGGCGAACGGGCGCCTCAGCAGGCCAAGGGCCGCAGCGCCGAAACGCTCGGCCCGAGCGATACCTCCGACAGCGGCAGCGACATCCAGGGCGCGACTCGCCTGAAGACCGACGCCGAGGAAGGCCAGCTCGGCGGCGCCACGCCGGTCGAGCGCGAGAGCGACAGCGATTCGATGGGCACCGGCGAGCGCGGCTCGGCGGTGCCGGGGCGCGGCCGCGACGACGCCGACATCCGGCCCGACCGGATCGCGCGCTCGAAGGACGCGCTCGATTCGGCGGTCTCGATCGACGACGACGACGACTCGGTCGAGGCGCTCGCGATCGACGAGCCGGAAGAAGACGAAGACGAAGACGCCTGACGGCGTGCTTCGCTAGACGTCGACCAGCCCGGCGCGCAGCGCCTTCGCCACCGCATGGGCGCGCGACTGCGCGTCGAGCTTGGCGATGATCTGGGCGACGTGGAACTTCGCCGTGTGCGCCGAGATGCCGAGCGCGCCGCCGATCTCGCGGTTGCCGAGGCCGTGGCTCATCTCCACCAGCACCTGGCGCTCGCGCGGCGTGAGCGCATCGAAGCCCGGCGGCACGCTGCGCCGCTCGCCGACGCGCTCGAAGCGCAGGGCGTCGGCGGCGAACGCCGGCGGCGTCGCCACCAGGCCGGCGCGCACTGCCTGCGCCGCGGCGGCGATCTGCTCGCCCGAGGCGCCCTTGGGCAGGACCGAGCAGCCGTCGATCAGCCACTCGCCGATGCGCTCGTCGCCCGCCTCGGCGAGGACGACGACCCGCGGCCCCTCGACGCCGAACGCGGGGTCGGTGGCGTCGCCGCCCTCGCTCGCCTCGCCGAGGTCGACGACCACCACCTCGGCGCCGCCGAACGAGGCCGCGCGCAAGGCCGCGAACGACTCGGCGGCGAGCACGACCAGCACGCCTTCCCTCGCGCCCAGGCCCGCAGCGAGGCCGGCGCGGACCAGCGGCGAGCGCGACGCGACCGCCAGCAGCATTTGCGGGCCCATCAGCAGAACCTCCGCTCGGCCGGCCATTCGCCGACCTCGACCTTGAGCTCCTGCGCGACGCCGCCGCGCAGGATGGAAAGCGTCGCCGCCTGGCCGACATGCGCCGCGAGCGCATCGCGCAGGGCACGCAGGTCGGCGGCGATCTGGCCGGCGGCGCGAACGACGATGTCGCCGATCAGCAGGCCGGCGCGCTCGGCCGGGCCGCCCGGCGCGAGCGAGGAGATCAGGAGCCCGGTGCCGGCCGCCGCAGCGCCGGCATCGGCCGCGACCGGCACCGGCTGCGCGCCGATCCCCAGCCACGGCCGGGCGACATGGCCGCTGGCGAGCAGCGCGGCGACGACCCGCGCCACGGTCGAGGTCGGCACCACGACGCCATAGCTGCGCGAGAGCGCCGCCGTGGCGATGCCGATCGCCGCGCCGCGCGCGTCGACCACGGGCGCGCCGGAGAGGCCCTCGTAGACGCCGCCGTCGAGGCGGATCAGGCGGTCGAGGCTGCCGCCGAGCCAGGTCTGCCAGGCGCCGGCGGCGCGGTTGACGATGCCCGAGCTGGCGATCGGGTCGCCTTCGCCGCTGCGCCCGACGGCGACGACGAAGTGGCCGGCGCGCACGCCGGCGGCGTCGCCGCCCGCGACCGGCGCGAACGCCGAGGCGTCGGCCAGTGCGAGGCGGAACAGGGCGATGTCGGTCGAGGAATCGATGCCGACCAGCGTCGCCTCGACCGTGCGGCCTTCCGCGCCGACCAGGGTGATCGCCGCCGGGGCGCGGCGGAACACGTGCGCCGCGGTGACGACCAGGCCGGGCTGCCAGACGACGGCGGTGGCGAGCGTGCCGCGCCGGCCGCGCACGGCGAAGGTGCTGGCGGCGACGCGCTCGACCAGGCCGGCGAGCGCGTCGGAGTGCGCGGCCAGCGGCGAGCCCGGGCCGTCCGGCGAAGCCTGCGTATTGCTGTTCATGAGGTGGGTGCCTTGGCGATGACGATGGCGCAAGGTACGCCGCCGCCGGCGGCCCCGAATCCGCCGAACGGCCGACCCCTGCGCCGAGCTACCCAACTGGGGCGTGCCGCCCCGATTTGCAAGGCAGGGGTGCCCCGGCGCGGATCCCTGCCGCCCCCCGGGCGCTCAGCCCACGACCGGATCGCGGTAGCGGGGATCGTCGTGCAGCGCCCAGTAGGCGTCCTGCAGCCGCTTCGTCACCGGCCCCGGCCAGCGCGGGAACGCCTGGCCGTCGATCTTCGCGATCGGCAGCACGCCGCCGCCGGTGGAGCTGAGGAAGACCTCGTCGGCCCGGGCCAGGTCCGCCGCCGGCACCGCCTCGACCCGGAGCGGGATGCCGAGCGCGCCGCAGAGCTCGATCACCGTCTTGCGCGAAATTCCCTCGAGCACGCCGCGGCCGGGCGTGCGCACGATCCCGTCCTTGACCAGGAAGACGTTGAAGCCGGGCCCCTCGGCGACGTTGCCCTGCGCGTCGACGACGCAGCTCGTGTCGGCGCCGCGGTCGTAGGCGTCGAACATCGAGAGAACGAGATCGATCCAGTGGTAGTTCTTGATCGTCGGATCGACCGACTCGGGCGCGATCCGGATCCGGCTGCTGACGTGCAGGTCGATGCCGGCCGCCTGCTTCTCGGGATGGGCGATCCAGACGAAGGGCAGCGCGTAGGCGTAGAAGCGGTTGGTCGCCAGCCGCGGGTCGCGCGCGCCGCGCGGCGGCACGCCGCGGGTGCAGACCATGGCGACGTAGGCGTCGTCCAGGCCGCCGGCGACAACGCAGCCGTGCAGGATCCGGCGCACCTCGGCCCGGCCGTACGGAATTCGCATGTGCAGCTTGTCGAGGCTGGCGAAGAAGCGGTCGAGGTGATCGTCGAGGCGAAAGAACGCGCCTTTCCAGGCGCTGACGACGTCGTAGGTGACGTCGGAGCGGGTGAAGCCCCAGTCGAACATCGAGACCTTGGCCTCGGAGAGCGGCTTCCAGTCGCCGTCGATGAAGACCGAGCCGCCCTCGAATTCGCCCCTCTGCACCGTTCGCATCGCCCGTCCTTTCGTGCAGCTCGCGCCGCCTGCTCGCCGTTGGCGCCGCGGCGGCGTCGATCCATCGCTCCGGGGCTGCGCCGGCCGGGCCGACCGCCAGAATCGCGCTCCGTTGCTCCTACCGGGAATTCCGATGCTCGAAGCCAGAGGCCTGTGCAAATCGTACGGCAGCCGCACCGTCGTCTCCGATCTTTCGCTCTCGGTGAAGGGCGGCGAGATCGTCGGCCTGCTCGGGCCGAACGGCGCCGGCAAGTCGACCACCGTCGCCATGCTCTGCGGCCTGGTCGCCGCCGACCGCGGCGAGGTGTTCGTGGGCCAAGGCGCGACACGCCGGCCGCTGACCGAGAACACGCCGGAGGCCAAGCGCCGCATCGGCGTCGTGCCGCAGGAGCTCTCGATCTACGAGAACCTCGGCACCGCCGCCAACCTCGAGCTGTTCGGCGCCCTCTACGGACTCTCGGGGGCACTGCTCGCCGAGCGCGTGGCCGCGGCGCTGAAGCTGGTGGGCCTGGCCGACCGGGCCAGGGACAAGCCCTCGACCTTCAGCGGCGGCATGAAGCGGCGTCTCAACATCGCCTCGGCGCTGGTGCACGACCCCGACATCCTGATCTTCGACGAGCCGACGGTCGGCGTCGACCCGCAGAGCCGCAACGCCATCTTCGACAACCTCGAGGAGCTGCGCCGGCGCGGCAAGGCGCTGCTCTACACCACCCACTACATGGAAGAGGCCGAGCGCCTGTGCGACCGGATCGTCATCGTCGACCACGGCCAGGTGGTCGCCAGCGACACGCTCGCAGGCATCGAGAAGCTGCTGCCGGCGACGCAGTCGCTGGAGATCGAGGTCGACGGCGTGGCCGACCTGGTGACGCTGGCGGCGCTGCCGGGCATCGACAAGGTATCCCAGGAAGGCACGCTGCTTCGCGCCGGCATCGCCGACCTGGCGCGCGACACGCCCGCTCTCCTCGCCGCGCTGGCCGCGGGCGGCCGGCGCGTCAGCCGCATCGCCTCGGCGCGGCCGGGCCTAGAAGACGTCTTCCTGTCGCTGACCGGCCGCCAACTGAGGGACTGACCATGAACGCATCGAACACGCTGACCGCGCTCAAGGCGCTGATCAGGAAGGACCTGATCCTCTACTTCTCGAACCGGCGCGCGCTGGTGATGTCGATCGCCGCGCCGATCGTCATCGCCGCGTTCTTCGGCTCGCTGTTCGGCGCGGGCGGCGACAAGCCGACCCGGGTGCCGATCGCCGTCGTCGACGCCGACGGCAGCGCGATCTCGAAGGCCGTCGCCGCCTCCCTCAAGGGCGACACCACCTTCGAGGTCCGCGAGCTCGCCGAGCCCGCGGCGATCGAGGCGTCGCGCCAGGGCAAGGTGCGGGCGGCGATCGTGCTGCCCGCGGGCTTCGGCGCGAAGGCGCCGGCGGCCCTGATGGGCGGGGGCGAGAAGCCGACGATCGCGGTTCACTACGACCCGTCGCAGGCGACCGCGCTGCCGATGGTGCGGGGGCTCCTCACCCAGCACGTGATGAAGGCGATCGGCGAGAGCATGGGCGGCCCCGGCGGCGGCGGCGCGAAGAGCGCCTTCAGCGCCCCCTACGACACGCAGACCTTCGCCACCACCTCGGGCGCCGACCGGCCGTACAACGGCTACGCCCACTCCTTCGCCGGCATGGGCGTGCAGTTCATCCTGTTCATGGGCATCGAGGTCGGCGTCGGCGTGCTGCTGGCCCGGCGCCTGGGCCTGTGGAAGCGGCTGCGCGCAGCGCCGCTCTCGCGCACCATGCTGCTCGGCAGCCACATCCTGAGCGGCGCGCTCACCGCGCTGATCCTGCTGGCGATCATCTACGCCGCGGCGATGGCGTTCTTCAAGGTGCGCATCGACGGCAGCGTGCCCGGCTTCGTCGGCATCGCCATCGCCTTCGCCCTGCTCACCTCGAGCTTCGGCCTGCTCATCGCCGCGATCGGCAAGACGCCCGAGGCGACCCGCGGCCTGGCCATCTTCGCCACCCTGATCATGGTGATGCTCGGCGGCGCCTGGGTGCCTTCGTTCGTGTTCCCGCAGTGGCTGCAGACCGCCTCGCTCGTCATTCCCACGCGCTGGGCGGTCGACGGCCTCGACGCCATGACCTGGCGCGGCCTCGGCTTCGAGGCGGCGATCGGGCCGATCGCCGCCCTGCTGTTCTTCAGCGCGCTGTTCGCGGCGATCGCGATCTGGCGCTTCGACTGGGAGGAGCCGCGCGGCTGAGGCAGGCGGGCGCGAGCTGAATGGAATCTGAGGGGCAACGTCGCCGGGCGTCTGCCCCCGGACGTTCGGTAACGCACAGACAAGTCGCTCTTTCGGGCCTACAAGGAAAGACCACCGACTTATTGCGATAGGGAATCTGCCGCTGCGCTGATCGCCTCATCCCTCCGGCGACACCGTGATGCATGCCTTTCTCCTGAACAACCGCGACGAGCTGATCGCCCGCTGCAAGCTCAAGGTCGCGCAGCGGCCCAAGCGCGGCGCAACCACCCAGCAGCTTTCGAACGGCATCCCGCTGTTTCTCGATCAGCTGACGAGGACGCTCGCCGCCGAGGAAGCCGACGAGACGGCGGAGAGCCTGCGGATCTCCGGACCTTCCGGCGGCGACTCGCTGGCCTTGTCGGAAATGGGGGTCACCGACACTGCGCATGGCAAGGACCTCATGCGCCTCGGGTATTCGGTGGACCAAGTCGTCCACGACTACGGCGACCTCTGCCAGGCCATCACGGAGCTCGCGTTCGAGCGCGATGCGCCTTTCGCCGTTCAGGAGTTCCGCACGCTGAACCGGTGCCTCGACAACGCCATCGCCGACGCCGTGACCGAGTTCGGCTTCCAGCGCGAGGCGGAACTGGCCCGACGCCAGGACGCCGAGGGCAACCGGCGCGCGGGATTCCTGGCCCACGAGCTTCGCAACTCACTGAGCACGGCGACCATCTCCCTGCGGGCGCTGGAGCTTTCGGGCATGCCGGTGAGCGGCGCCACTGGCGCGCTCCTGAAGCGCAGCCTGACCGCGATGGGCAACCTGATCACGCGGGCTATCGACCAGGTACGAAACGGCGCCCTCGATCAGCGCGAGACCTTTTCCGTAGCCGCGCTCATCGCCGACGCTCACAACGAGTGGGAGCCTCGAGCCGCCGCTGGCGGGCTCGCCTTCGAGGTCCCCGTCGTCGACCCGGCGCTGGCCGTTCGCGGCGACCGCGAGCTTCTTCTGGCCGCCCTCGGCAACCTGCTGCAGAACGCCCTCAAGTTCACCCACGCGCACAGCGAGGTCACCTCGAAGGCCTACGCTTTCGGCGAGATGGTCCTGATCGACGTGATCGACCACTGCGGCGGACTCCCGCCCGGGCGCGCGGAAGGCATGTTCACTCCCTTCACCCAGCGCAACGAAGACCGGTCCGGCCTGGGCCTTGGCCTGTCCATCGCCCGCTCGAGCGTCGAAGCCGACGCCGGAACCCTGGGCGTTCGCGACGTGCCGGGCATCGGCTGCGTCTTCACGATCAGCCTGCCGCGCATGACGTCCCCGGCCGCGTGAGCGTCTTCATCGCTCGCGGCGTCGTCGGCGCCGGTCGCGGCGGCATCTCCCGGGCAGGGCGTTTCACGTATCTCTCCGAAGTCTCGGCCGATTGGTACCAGTGGGACGGCGAGCACAAGGCGACCCACTTCGCATCGCCCGACGAGGCCATGACGGCGGCAGCGGCCTGCAAGGGACCCTGGTTCAACCACCCCGATCCGGACACGGTCGAGGCCATCCCGCTATGAAGAACATCCACCAGGAAATGCGATGCCCATGATGAAAGCCGCCGTCTTCGTCGAGCCCGGCCGGATCGTCCTCGAGGACAAGCCGATCCCGGACGTCGGCCCCCAGGACGCGCTGATGCGCGTGACCACGACCACGATCTGCGGCACCGACATCCACATCCTCAAGGGCGAGTACCCGGTCGAGCGCGGCCTGACGATCGGCCACGAGCCGGTCGGCGTGATCGAGAAGCTCGGCTCGGGCGTGCGCGGCTACCGCGAGGGCCAGCGGGTGATCGCCGGGGCGATCACGCCGAGCGGCTGGAGCAACGCCTGCCTCTGCGGCACCGGCTCGCAGGACGGAGCGGGCAGCGCCCACGGCTGGAAGGCGATGGGCGGCTGGAAGTTCGGCAACACCATCGACGGCTGCCAGGCCGAGTACGTGCTCGTGCCCGACGCGATGGCCAACCTCGCGCCCGTGCCCGACGGCCTGAGCGACGAGCAGGTCCTGATGTGCCCCGACATCATGTCGACCGGCTTCAGCGGCGCCGAGAGCGCGGGCGTGCGCGTCGGCGACACCGTGGCGGTGTTCGCGCAGGGACCGATCGGCCTGTGCGCGAGCGCCGGCGCCAAGCTCAGCGGCGCGGCGATGGTGATCGGCGTCGACCGGCTCGCCGGCCGCCTCGCCATCGCCAGGAAGATGGGCGCCGACCATGTGATCGACGCGAGCAAGCTCGATCCGGTCGAGGAAATCATGCGCCTCACCGAGGGCCGCGGCGTCGACGTCGCGATCGAGGCGCTCGGCACGCAGCAGACCTTCGAGGCCTGCCTGCGCGTGCTTCGTCCCGGCGGCACGCTGTCGAGCCTGGGCGTCTATTCCACCGACCTGACGATCCCGCTCGGCCCGTTCGCCGCCGGGCTCGGCGACCACCGGATCGTCACCACCCTGTGCCCCGGCGGCAAGGAACGCATGCGCCGGCTGATGGCGGTGATCGCAGCGAAGCGGGTCGACCTCGAAGCGATGGTGACGCACCGCTTCAAGCTCGACGACATCGAGGCCGCGTACGAGCTCTTCGGCCACCAGCGCGACGGCGTTCTGAAGGTGGCCATCACGCCCTGAAGCCGGGCGGCTCGGGAGCGCGTCGCCATGCCGCGGCGGTTCGGGTTTTCCACGCCCCCGGGAAAAAGATTGTTGACAATAGGCAGTAAAAATCCAGAATTTGGCGGGTGAGCACGGCCCCCGCCAACATCGCGATCCTGCAGAACCACTCGCTGACCATGCTGGTGCAGCGCGAGCTGGAGCGCATGGTTCTGGCCGGCGAGCTGGTGGCCGGCGAGAAGCTGAACGAGCTCGCCCTGGCCGAGCGGCTCGGCGTCTCGCGCGGCCCGGTGCGCGAGGCGCTGCGCGCCCTGGCCGAGACCGGCCTGGTGCGGATCGAGAAGAACCGCGGCGTCTTCGTGCGCGAGATCTCGGTCACCGAGGCCGACGAGATCTACGAGCTGCGCGCCACCCTCGACCAGATGGCGGGCAGGAAGCTCGCCCAGGCGATCGTGCCGGAGCAGCTCGCCGAGCTGCAGGCCGTGGTCAAGCGCATGCAGGACGCTGCCATCCGCGACGACCGCGAGGGCTACCATCTCGCCAACCTGCGCTTCCACGACGCGCTGGTCGAGTTCGCGGGCAACGCGAAACTGACCCAGATGTATCGCCGGCTCGTCAACGAGCTGAGCCTGTTTCGCCGCCACACGCTGGCCGAGCCGCTGCGCCTGCGCAAGTCGACGCTCGAGCACCAGAAGATCCTCGCCCTCATCGCCGCCGGCGACACCGAGGGCGCTGGCGCCCGCCTTCACGAGCACGCGATGGCGAGCCGGGCGCGCATGCACACCTTCGCCGCGACCGGCACCGCCCCCGTGGAGGAGCGCCGCGCGAGCAACGAGTAGACGGTTCAGCACAACGAGAGCGGCAGGGCCGAAAGCCCCAGTCCGCCGGATCGTGTCAACGCGATGAAAGGACGCTGTCTTGTCATCTCGCAGCGGCACAGTAGTCCAGCCATTCACCGAACGGAGACATCCATGCACAACACTTCGCTTCCCCGGCCGCAAGGGCTGGCCTCGCTCTGGTCGCGCGTTTCGGGCGCAGTGCTCGTTGCCGGCACGTTGCTGCTCGCTCCCGGTCTGGCCCAGGCCCAGACTCCGGCGCCCGCCGCCGGGGCCTGCGAGAACCCCAAGGTGCTGCGCTTCTCGATCATCCCCACCCAGGAATCGGTGCGCGAGCTGACGCTGTACAAGCCGGTGCTCGACATCCTGGCCAAGAACAGCGGCAAGAAGATCGAGTTCTACATGCCGACCTCGTACTCCTCGGTGGTCGAGGCGCTGCTCGGCAAGTGGGTCGACGTCGCCGTGCTCGGGCCCGAGTCGTACCTGATCGCCAAGACGCAGGGCGCCAACATCGACGTGTTCGCGACCTACTACAAGAAGAAGGACGGCGTGCAGGAAGCCGGCCCCGGCTTCAAGTCGATCCTCATTGCCAAGAAGGGCTCCAAGTTCACCAGCCTCGACTCGGTCAAGGGCTCGGTGATGCTGCTGGTCGACCCGGCCAGCACCTCGGGCTCGCTGATCCCCGAATCGATCTTCGGCGGCAAGGTCGTGAAGATGCCGCTGAAGCAGTACTTCGGCAAGGTCGCGTTCTCCGGCGGCCACGACCTCTCGACCATCGCCGTGTTCGACGGCAAGGCCGATGCCGCCTTCGTCGCCACGCACCGCTTCATGAACACGATCACCGCGAGCAAGGGGAAGATGAAGACCGACGACTTCAACATCCTCTGGACCTCGCCGCTGATCCCGCAGGACCCCTTCGTCTACCGCGCTTCGCTCTGCCCCGAGCTGAAGAAGCAGATCCAGGACACCTTCCTCACGCTCGACCAGAACGCCGACGGCAAGAAGTACCTCGACAACGTCGACGCCGAGAAATTCGTAGAGATGAAGGACTCCGACTACAACGTCATCCGCGAAGCCGGCGGCGGCAAGTAAGCGAAAGCGCCCGATGCAAGCCGTCCTGGAGGTGAAGGATCTGCACGCCGGCTATGCCGACCGCGAGATCCTCAAAGGCGTGAGCTTCAAGCTCGGGCCCGATGACTTCTTCGCCATCATCGGCCCGAGCGGCGCCGGCAAGTCGACGCTGATCCGCTGCGTGAACCGGCTGGTCGAGCCGAAGAGCGGGCAGATCCTGTTCAACGGGGTCGACCTGCTCAAGCTCTCGTACGCCGAGATGCGCATGCAGCGCCGCAACATCGGCATGATCTTCCAGGAGTTCAACCTGATCGAGCGGCTCTCGGTGATGGACAACGTCCTCACCGGCCGGCTCGGCTACACCGGCACCCTGCGCAGCATCCTGCGCATGTACACCAAGGACGACATCGCGCAGGCGCTACGCCTGCTCGACCGGGTGGGCCTCTCGGAGCACGTCGACAAGCGCGCCGACCGCCTCTCCGGCGGCCAGCGGCAGCGTGTCGGCATCGCCCGCGCGCTGATCCAGAACCCGAAGCTGCTGCTGGTCGACGAGCCCACCTCCAGCCTCGACCCGAAGATCTCGCGCGAGGTGATGACGCTCATCCGCGAGATCGCCCGCGAGTTCCACATCCCGGTGCTCTGCAACATCCACGACGTCGACCTGGCGTGCGATTTCTGCACCCGGGTGATCGGCCTGCAGGATGGCCTCAAGAAGTTCGAAGGCACGCCGGCCGAGCTCGACAAGGCGGCGCTGCAGGACATCTACGCGATGGAGGTGCTGTGAACGCCGCAACACTCGCGTTGCGGGTCGAAAGCATCGAGGCCAGTCGGCAGCGCACGCGGCGGATCCGCTACCTCTCCTACGCGGTGATCCTGATCGCGGTGGCATGGAGCATCCAGGTCATCGTCGTCAAGGACACCGACTGGAGCCGGATCAGCCTCGCCTCGCTGCTCGAGTCGGCGCGCCGCTTCGTCGAGCTCGACGTCAGCGTCGTCCCCGAGCTGTGGAAGCCGGCGCTCGAGACGGTGGTGATGGCCACGCTCGCCACCGTCGTCGGCCTGGTGATGTCGATTCCCGTCGCCTGGCTCGGCGCTTCCAACATCACGCCGTTCGGCAAGACGTCGTACGCGATCGGCCGCTTCCTGATGACGATGTCGCGCTCGGTGCACGAGATCGTCTGGGGCCTGATCTTCGTCTCGGCCGTCGGCCTCGGCGCGCTCGCCGGCGTGCTGGCGATGGCGGTGCGCTCGATCGGCTTCATCTCCAAGACGATTGCCGAGGCGATCGAGGACGTCGACCCGAAGCCGCTGGAGGCGATCCGCGCGGCCGGCGGCACCAAGTTCCAGATCCTCTGGTTCGCGATCCTGCCGCAGATCATTCCGGTGTTCGTGGGCAACATGATCTTCGAGTGGGACATCAACATCCGCCGTTCGACCATCATGGGCCTGGTCGGCGCCGGCGGCCTCGGCCTGCTGCTGTTCCGGCAGATGGCGATGTCGAACTACGGCGGCATCGCCGTCGTCATCCTCGCCGTGCTGGCGCTCATCATCCTCGGCGAGATCGCGTCGCACTATGCGCGCCGAGCCGTCATCTGAGCTGGCGATGCAAGGACTCGCCACCCAAGCCAAGTCGCCCGCGGATCCCGAGCCGGCGCAGGTCGGCGCGGCGTCTCGCGCCGCCAACTCCTCACCCGCGACCTGGAGCCGGTTCCGCTATCCGCAGAGCCTCTACAAGTACGCCGCCCTGCTCGGCTCGCTCGCCTTTCTCGCGTTCTCGATCGAGTACCTCGACATCGACCTCGAGCGGCTGCCCGGCATCCTCGGTCGCATGGGCGAGATGCTGGCGCGCCGCTACTTCCCGCCCAACGTCGGCCATCTGCTGAATTCCGAGTACTGGCACACCGTGGTCGAGACGCTGCAGATGTCGTACTTCGCGACCGTGATCGGGCTGGCCGCCGCGGTGCCGCTGGCCTGGTTCGCGGCGCACAACGTCACGCCGAGCCGGCGCTTCCTCTACACGCCGGCGCGCCTGATCATCATGTCGTGCCGCTCGGTGCACGAGATGATCTGGACGATCCTGCTCGTGATGGTGCTCGGCTTCGGCATGCTGCCCGGGGCGCTGGCGCTCACGCTCTACTGCATCGGCTTCGCCGGCAAGCTGTTCTCCGAGTCGATCGAGGCGATCAAGCCCGGCCAGGTGGAGGCGATCCGCGCCGCCGGTGCGAACAAGCTGCAGGTGTTCGTCTACGCGGTGCTGCCGCAGGTGCGCGTCGCCTGGACCGGGATCTCGATCTACACCTGGGACGTGACCTTCCGCGCCGCCACCGTGGTCGGCTTCTTCGGCGCCGGCGGCATGGGCTGGTACCTGCGCGAAAGCGTGCAGCGCGTCGCCTCCAAGGACGTGGCCGCGATCCTGCTCTCGATCATCGCCGTCGTCGTGCTGTCGGAGCTGCTCTCGGCCTGGCTGCGCACGCACATCGCCAAGGCCGTCGCCTAGCGCCCCCGAATCCAACGAAGGAATCCCCATGAGCACTACCCCGGGCCGCGCGGTCTCCGCGAACGGCCGAAGCTACCGCTGGATGGACCGGCCGCTGGTCGTCGTCTGCGTCGACGGCTGCGAGGCCGACTACATCAACCAGGCGATCCAGGCCGGCGTCGCGCCCTATCTCGCCGAGATGTGCAGGAAGGGCGTGTCGCTGCTGGGCGAATGCGTGGTGCCGAGCTTCACCAACCCGAACAACCTCTCGATCGTCACCGGCGTGCCTCCCGCCGTGCACGGCATCTGCGGCAACTATTTCTACGACCGCGAGAACGACGAGGAAGTGATGATGAACGACGCGAAGTACCTGCGGGTCGACACCATCTTCGCCGCCCTGGACGCCGCCGGCGCGAAGATCGCCGTCATCACCGCCAAGGACAAGCTGCGCACCCTTCTCGGCAAGAACATGAAGGGCATCCGTTTCTCGGCCGAGAAGGCCGACCAGCTCACGATCGAGAACAACGGCATCACCGGCGTGCTGGAGCTCGTCGGCAAGCCCCTGCCCACGGTCTACAGCGCCGACCTGTCGGAGTTCGTGTTCGCCGCCGGCGTGAAGATCATGGCCCGCGACCGGCCGGACCTGATGTACCTCTCGACCACCGACTACGTGCAGCACAAGCACGCGCCGGGCACGCCCGCGGCGAACGACTTCTACCGGATGATGAGCGGCTACCTGGCTCAGCTCGACGCGATGGGCGTGACCATCGCCCTCACCGCCGACCACGGCATGAACTCGAAGACCGACGCCGCCGGCGCGCCGCAGATCATCTACCTGCAGGACTGGTTCGACGCCCAGATCGGCGCCGGCACGGCGCGCGTGATCCTGCCGGTGACCGACCCGTACGTCGCCCACCACGGCTCGCTCGGCTCGTTCGCCACCGCCTACCTGCCGCCGGGCGCCGACCTCGCGGGCCTGTCGACGAAGCTGCGCAAGGTGCGCGGTGTCGAGGTCGTGCTCTCGCGCGCCGAAGCGGCGGCGCGGTTCGAGCTGCCGCCCGACCGGATCGGCGACGTCGTCGTCGTCTCCGAGCGGCTCTATGTCATCGGCACCAGCCCGTCGCGCCACGACCTCTCGGGACTGGACGCGCCGCTGCGCTCGCACGGCGGCATCTCGGAGCAGCTGGTGCCGCTGCTCTTCAACCGGCCGCTGGTCGACGTCGACCCGCAGCGGCGGCTGCGCAACTTCGACATCTTCGATCTCGCGTTGAATCACGCCGCGTGAGCGGCCCGGCAAGGAAGTTCGCCATGGCCCATTGGCAGTATCACAACCCCGTCGCGGTGCACTTCGGCGCCGGCGTCCTCGAGAGCCTCCCTTCGGTCCTGCGCGGCAGGAGGGCGAGCATCGTCACGTTCCCCGAAGCAGAGGGCTTCGGCCTGCTGCCGCGGCTGAAGAAGCTGGTCGGCGCGTCGCTCGTCGGCGTGATCGACCAGACCCAGCCCAACCCCGACGTCGACGGCCTCGACGCGCTCTACCGCGCCTTCTGGCGCGAGCAGCGCGAGAGCGAGGTGATCGTCGCCGTCGGCGGCGGCAGCGCCCTCGACACCGCCAAGGCGCTGATGGTCGGCACCGAGAGCGGCGAGTTCGACGCCCTGGTCGCGCTGCTCGCCACCGGCAAGCCCTTCAAGCCGCATCGCGTGAAGACGCTGATCGCCGTGCCGACGACCTCGGGCACCGGCAGCGAGGTCACCGGCTGGGCGACGGTGTGGAACCGCGCCGCCGGCAAGAAGTATTCGCTGCACCTGCCCGAGACCTGGCCGGAGGCGGCGCTCGTCGACCCCGAGCTGACGCTCTCGCTGCCGGCCGGACCGACGCTCGCCGCCGGGCTGGATGCGCTCTCGCACGCGCTCGAGTCGATCTGGAACATCAACGCCAATCCGGTATCCGACAACCACGCCGTCGCCGCCGCCCGCCTCGTGCTCGCGACCCTGCCGGCGCTGATGAAGAACATGGGCGACATCGAGCTGCGCCGGCGCATGGCGCTCGCCGCTCTGACGGCCGGCCTGGCCTTCTCCAACACCCGCACCGCGCTCGCCCACTCGATCTCCTACGACATGACGATGCACCACGGCCTGCCGCACGGCATCGCCTGCTCGTTCACGCTCGGCATGGTGCTGCAGCGGGCGATCGGCAAGAGCGCCGAGCGCGACGCGGTGCTGGCGCGGGTGTTCGACGTGCCGCTGGCGCAGGCGCCGGCGGTGCTGCACGACTTCCTCGAGGGCCTGGGCGTCAGCACCCGGTTCGAGAGCTACGGCGTGACCGAGGCCGAATCGGCGCGCATGATCACGAACGCGCTCGACGGCGTGCGCGGCAAGAACTTCATCGGCGTCGCCAGCGGCGCCGCAACGACATCAGGAGTCACAGCATGAACGCCAGAGACCTGCGCCGCGAGGCGATGCGCATCGGCGGAGAACTCGTCCACCGCGACCGCGTGATCGAGGTCTTCAACCCCTACACCGAGCAGCTCATCGGCACCGTGCCGAAGGCGACGGTCGAGGACGTGAAGCGCGCCTTCTCGATCGCCAAGGCCTACAAGAGCAAGCTCACCCGCTACGAGCGCGCGGCGATCATGCGCAAGGCCTCGGCGATCGTCGCCAGCCGCGCCGAGGAGCTCGCTGACCTCATCACCGCCGAGAGCGGCCTGTGCAAGAAGGATTCGATCTACGAGATCGGCCGCGTCAGCGACGTGCTGGTCTACGGCGCCAGCGAGGCGCTCAAGGACGACGGCCAGATCTTTTCCTGCGACCTCACGCCGCACGGCAAGAAGCGCCGCGTCTACACCCAGCGCGATCCGCTGCTCGGCGTGATCAGCGCGATCACGCCGTTCAACCACCCGATGAACCAGGTGGCGCACAAGGTCGTGCCTTCGATCGTCACCAACAACCGGATGGTGCTCAAGCCTTCGGAGAAGGTGCCGTTCTCGGCGATCGTCCTTGCCGACATCCTCTACGAGGCGGGCCTCCCGCCCGAGATGTACCAGGTGGTCACCGGCGACCCGAAGGAGATCGCCGACGAGCTGATCACCAACGAGCACGTGGACCTCGTCACGTTCACCGGCGGCGTGGCGATCGGCAAGTACATCGCCTCGAAGGCGGGCTACCGGCGCATGGTGCTCGAGCTCGGCGGCAACGACCCGATCATCGTCATGGAAGACGCCGACCTCGAGGAGGCGGCGACGCTCGCCACCGCCGGCTCGTACAAGAACTCGGGCCAGCGCTGCACCGCGATCAAGCGGATGCTGGTGCAGCGCTCGGTCGCCGACCGCTTCGTCGAGCTGCTGGTCGCCAAGACCAGGGCCTGGACCCACGGCGACCCGATGGACGCGAAGCTCGACATGGGCACGGTGGTCGACGAGGCCGCGGCGCGCTACTGCGAAGACAAGGTCAACGAGGCGGTGGCGCGCGGCGCGAAGCTCCTCGTCGGCAACCAGCGGCGCGGCGCGCTCTACTCGCCGACCGTGGTCGATCACGTCACCCAGGACATGCCGCTGGTGCTGCAGGAGACCTTCGGCCCCGTGTCGCCGGTGATCCGCTTCGACACGATCGACGATGCGATCCGGCTTTCCAACTCCACCGCCTTCGGTCTCTCGTCGGCGGTGTGCACCAACCGGCTCGATTACATCTCGCGCTTCGTCTCCGAGCTCGAGGTGGGCTCGGTCAACATCCGCGAGGTGCCGGGCTACCGACTGGAGCTCACGCCCTTCGGCGGCATCAAGGACTCGGGCCTGGGCTACAAGGAAGGCGTGCAGGAAGCGGTGAAGAGCTTCACCAACATCAAGACCTACTCGCTGCCCTGGGTTTGAGCGCGGCGCAAGCAGACCCTTACCCCGGCCCTCTCCCGCGAGCGGGAGAGGGAGCCAGTCGGCGCCTCTCGACCTTCGCCTTCCTGCACCCGATCGAACCGGCGCAGCTGCAGGTCTACCTCGACGCCTTCCCCGGCGTCGAGTTCCTGCAGCTCGATGGCGACGCACTGCCGCAAGGGCTGGAGCGAGCCCAGGCGGGCGCGATCTCGTGGGTCGGGCCGCCGGTCGACGACATCCTCGCGGCGGGGCGAAGCCTGCAGTGGCTTCACCAGCGCGGTGCCGGCATCGACCGGATCGCGACGCCCGCGCTGGTGGCGAGCGACGTGCTGCTCACCAACGGCAGCGGCAACCACGCGATCAACATCGCCGAGCACGTGCTCGGCCTGATGCTCGCCTTCGCCCGCCAGTTCCCGGCGCTGCTGCGGGCGCAGGGCGAGCGGCGATGGACGCCGCCGGCGGCCGGGTCGCTGTTCGAGCTCTCCGGGCAGACGCTCGCCGTCATCGGCGCCGGCGCGCTCGGCTGCGCCGTCGCCGAGCGCGCCGCCGCCTTCGGCATGCGGGTGCATGGCGTGCGCCGCTCGCCGGCGAGCGAGCCGCCGCCGGGGTTCGTGGCAATGGCGGCGATGGACGCGCTCGACGGCGTGTTGCGCGAGGCCGACCACGTGGTCATCACCCTGCCCCTCACCGCGGAGACGCGCGGCCTGTTCTCGACCGCGCGCATCGCAGCGATGAAGCCGGGCGCGCACCTCTACAACGTCGGCCGCGGCGCGATCGTCGACCAGGGCGCCCTGCTCGAAGCGCTGCGCGCCGGCCACCTCGCGGGCGCCGGGCTCGACGTCACCGACCCCGAGCCGCTGCCCGCCGACTCTCCGCTCTGGGCCGAGCCGGGGGTCGTGATCACCGCGCACTCGTCCGGCCTCACGCCGCGCTCGTACGCGCGCTACCAGGCCTTGCTGCTCGACAACCTCGGCCGCTTCATGCGCGGCGAGGAGCTGCTCAACCTCGTCGACAAGCGGCGCGGCTACTGACGATCCGGGCCGCGGCGCGACTCACTTCTTCGATGCAGCCGCCGGGGCCGGCGGCAGCGGCGCCGGCACCCGGTTCTTCACCGCCGGAATCGCCCGCAGGTAGGCGAAGATCGCGTCGAGGTCGGCGTCGTTGAAGTGCTTGTAGGCCGGGATCGGCATCGGCGGCAGCACCTCGCGGCCGCCGCCCAGGTGCTTGCCGGTGCGCATGGTGTCGGCGAACTGCCGGGCGGTCCAGCCGCCGAGCCCGGTCTCGACGTCGGGCGTGAGGTTGGCGGTGAAGCTCACGCCCCACGGCCCGGACCAGGCCGTGTTGGTCGCCGACACCACCACCGTCCAGGGGCCCGCAGGCAGCTTCGGCGCCGGCGGCATCGCCAGCGACTGCGGATGGCCCGAGAGCAGGCGGCTGGCGTCGGGCTCGGGCCCGTTCTTGCCGATCTTCCACGGCGTGTGGCAGTCGCCGCAGCCGCCGGTGTTGACCAGGTACTGGCCGCGCAGCACCCGGTCGACCACCGGCGCGGGCGTGATCGGCGTTGCGACACCGCCGGCGGGCACCCGCTCGATAACGGGTGGCGGCAGGGGCGCCTTGGCCGGCGCGTCGGCGGCGGCCGACAGACCGGACACGGCGAGGCCGAGCACGGCGAAGGCAAACGGCAGCGTCGCGGAGATCGTGGCGACGGGTCGGATCATGATCGGAGCTCCTTCGTTCGAGATTGGGACAAGGGGTTCGCGGCTCAGGTCGCCGCGTCGGGCTTGCTCGCGGCCTGCACCAGGGCGCGAATCGCCCAGCGCTTGACCTTGCGGGCCTCGGCGTCGTCGAGCTGCAGCACGTCCTTGAAGACGATCAGCGACTCGGTGCCGATGACCAGGGCGAGCGCGCGGGTCAGCATGCGCAGATCGGCGGGCCGGAAGCGATCGCGCGCCGGCGCCAGCGCCGCCTCGATCAGGGGCGTGCGCCGGTTCTGCCGCGGCGGCAGCTCGCTGCCCTCGTCGCGCTGCAGCGTGTGCACCAGCATCATCCGAAGCTGCGCCTCGTTGGCGACGATCATGTCGTGCATCGCCGTGTCGACGCGCTGCAGGCGGGCCACCGGGTCGTCGGGCGAGGCGTCGCGCAGCACGTCTTCGGCCACCGGCGCCGCCATGTCGAGCGAAGCTTCGACGAGCAGCGCCTCGACGCCCGGGAAGTAGCGATAGGCGGTGGCCCGCGACACCATCGCCTCTTCGGCGATCTGTTCGAGGTCGGGCTTCCTGCCCTGCTTCATCAGCCGCGACGCCGCCTGCAGCAGGTCCTTGCGGGTGCGGCGCTTCTGGTTGTGCCGGTCTGACGTTTCGCCGGCCATGTCAGTCCTGCGGAAGCTGCTGCATCACGGCGCCGAGATCGATCCACACGTTCTCGCGCCGGATCGCCCGCTGGCGGCGAACTCGACGACGTGCAGCAGACGGAACTCGAGCGGCCGGTCCTTGCCTTCGAGGCCGAACGGCCGGCCCGGCGCCTTGCCGCGCCAGAGCGACTCGTCGACGAGGAAGCCTTCGCCGTAGAGACGTTTCCTGCTCTCGACCCGGCTCTCGGCGAGATCCTGGAACAGGGCCTCGTAGAACGGACGGGCGGCCTCGCGGCCCCGCGTCGGCCCGCCCGGCCAGCCGACGATGTCGTGCTCGACATCCTCGGCCAGGGTGGCCAGCACGCCCTCGACGTCGTCGCGGGCCTCGAAGTCGAAGTGCTCGTCGATCCGGCGGTCCATCTCCCTGGGGGTCATTGCCATGGTCGGATCCCTCGTCCGTCTGTTGAGATGGCAGTGATCTTAGTGAGACTCGATTCTCATGTCAATACCGTGGTCTTGTAAAGAAAATCCGGTCGCGGCTAGTCGAACTCGACCAGCTCGACGCCTTCGTCGACCTGGTCGCCGGCGGCGAAGCGGAACGACTTCACCGTGCCGGCGTGCGGCGCGCTGATGGTGTGCTCCATCTTCATCGCCTCGAGCACGAGCAGCGGCGCGCCCTTCTCGACCGCCGCGCCCGGCTTGGCGAGCAGGGCGATCACCTTGCCCGGCATCGGCGACAGCAGTCCGCTGCCCTCCTCCTCGTGGTCGGCGCCAGCGACGCCGAGCGGATCGGCATGAACGAGAACGATGCTGCGGCCGCCGATGAAGACGTGGCGCTTCTCGCCCTGCGCCACCACTGCGGCGGCGAAACGGCGGCCGCCGATGGTCGCTTCGAGATCGCCGTCGAGCGCGCGCCTTCCCGAGGCGCGCATCTGCCGGCCCTCGAACAGGAAGTCCCAGCCGCCTTCGCGACGGGCGACGACGTCGACCTCGCGCAGCGTCTCGCCGGCGCGAAAGCCCAGGCGCCACCAGGCCTGGCCGTTGAGGCGCCAGGCGTCGAGCGTGCGCCAGGGCGAATCGGCCTCGGGTCCGCCTCGCCCGCGCACCGACGAGGCGTCGAGCGCCTGCTCGGCCTCGGCAAAGGCCGCGACCAGCCAGGCATCCTCCGGCGGATCGCCGGCCGGCGGCGCGAGCCGCGCCTGCTCGCGTTCGATCAGCGCGGTATCGAGGGCGGCGTTGGCGAACGACGGCGTGGCGATCAGGCGACCCAGGAACTCGACGTTGTTGGCGACGCCGACGATCCGGTACGCCGCCAGCGCCTGCTGCATCCGCGCCAGCGCCGTCTCGCGATCGGGCGCGTGGACGATGAGCTTGGCGATCATCGGGTCGTAGAACGGCGTGATCGAGTCGCCTTGCTCGACGCCGGTGTCGACCCGCACGTCGGCGCTCTCCGCCGGCGCGACCAGGTGCACGAGCTTGCCGGTCGAGGGCAGGAAGCCGCGGTCCGGATCCTCGGCGTAGATGCGCGCCTCGATCGCGTGGCCCGAGATCGAGAGCTCGTCCTGCCTGAGCGGCAGCGGCTCGCCCGCGGCGACGCGAAGCTGCCACTCCACCAGGTCGAGGCCGGTGATCATCTCGGTGACCGGGTGCTCCACCTGCAGGCGGGTGTTCATCTCCATGAAGTAGAAGCGGCCGTCCGGGTGGGCGATGAACTCGACCGTGCCGGCGCCGACGTAGCCCACCGCCTTCGCCGCCTCGGTCGCCGCCTTGCCCATGGCGGCGCGACGCTCCTCGGTCATGCCGGGGGCCGGCGCCTCCTCGAGCACCTTCTGGTGGCGGCGCTGCACCGAGCAGTCGCGCTCGAACAGATAGACGCAGTGGCCCAGCGTGTCGGCGAAGACCTGGATCTCGATGTGGCGGGGCTGCAGCACGTATTGCTCGACCAGCACGCGGTCGTCGCCGAACGCGCTCTTGCTCTCGCGCATGCACGAGGCCAACGCGGCGGCGAAGTCCTCGGCCTTGTCGACGCGGCGCATGCCCTTGCCGCCGCCACCGGCGGTGGCCTTGATCAGCACCGGGTAGCCGATGCGGCCGGCTTCCTTCTCGAGCAGGGCCGGGTTCTGCTCGTCGCCGTGGTAGCCGGGCGTGAGCGGCACGCCGGCCTTCTCCATCAGGCTCTTGGCCGCCGACTTCGAGCCCATCGCCCGGATCGCCGAGGCGGGCGGGCCGATGAAGACGATGCCCTCCTCCGCGCAGGCCTCGGCGAAGGCCTCGTTCTCGGAGAGGAAGCCGTAGCCCGGGTGAATGGCCTGCGCGCCGGTCGCCCTGGCAGCGGCGAGGATCTTCTCGCCCACCAGGTAGGACTCGCGCGCCGCGGCCGGGCCGATGTGCACCGCTTCGTCGGCGAGGCGCACGTGGCGCGCGGTCGCGTCGGCATCCGAATACACGGCGACGGTGGCGATGCCCATGCGGCGCGCGGTCTTGATGACACGGCAGGCGATCTCGCCGCGGTTGGCAATCAGGATCTTGGTGAACATGCTCGCCCTTACATCCGGAACACGCCGAACTTCGTCGCCGGGATCGGCGCGTTCAGCGTCGCCGCGAGCGAGAGGCCGAGCACGCGACGCGTATCGGCCGGGTCGACGACGCCGTCGTCCCAGAGCCGGGCGCTCGCGTAGTAGGGGTGGCCCTGGTGCTCGTACTGCTCGAGCAGCGGTGCCTTGAAGGCGCGCTCTTCTTCGGCCGACCACGAGCCGCCGCGCGCCTCGATGCCATCGCGCTTCACGGTGGCGAGCACCGCCGAGGCCTGCTCGCCGCCCATGACGCTGATGCGCGCGTTCGGCCACATCCAGAGGAACCGCGGCGAATAGGCGCGGCCGCACATGCCGTAGTTGCCGGCGCCGAACGAGCCGCCGATCAGCACCGTGAGCTTGGGCACCTGCGCCGTGGCGACCGCGGTGACCATCTTGGCGCCGTCGCGGGCGATGCCGGCGTTCTCGACCTTCTTGCCGACCATGAAGCCGGTGATGTTCTGCAGGAACAGCAGCGGCACGCGCCGCTCGCAGCAAAGCTCGATGAAGTGCGCGCCCTTCTGCGCCGACTCGCTGAACAGGATCCCGTTGTTGGCGATGATGCCGACCGGCATGCCGTAGATCCGGGCGAAGCCGGTGACCAGGGTGGCGCCGTAGCGCGCCTTGAACTCGTCGAGCCGCGAGCCGTCGACGATGCGGGCGATGACCTCGCGCACGTCGTAGGGCTTCCTCGTGTCCTTGGGGATGACGCCGTAGATCTCCTTCGGGTCGTAGAGCGGCTCCTCGCTGGACTCGAGCGTCACGGCCTGCGGCTTCGTGCGGTTGAGGCTGGCGACGATGCGCCGGGCGATCGCCAGGGCATGCCGGTCGTCGTCGGCGAGGTGGTCGGCCACGCCCGAGAGGCGCGTGTGCACGTCGCCGCCGCCGAGCTCCTCGGCGCTGACGATCTCGCCGATGGCGGCCTTCACCAGCGGCGGGCCGCCGAGGAATATCGTGCCCTGGTTCTTGACGATGACGGTCTCGTCGCTCATCGCCGGCACGTAGGCGCCGCCTGCGGTGCACGAGCCCATCACGACGGCGATCTGGGCGATGCCCTGGGCGCTCATGTTGGCCTGGTTGAAGAAGATCCGGCCGAAGTGCTCGCGGTCGGGAAAGACCTCGTCCTGCCGCGGCAGGAAGGCGCCGCCGGAATCGACGAGGTAGATGCACGGCAGCCGGTTCTGCATCGCGATTTCCTGCGCGCGCAGATGCTTCTTCACCGTCATCGGGTAGTAGGTGCCGCCCTTCACCGTCGCGTCGTTGGCGACGATCATGCATTCCTGGCCCTGGACCCGGCCGATGCCGGCGATCATGCCGGCCGCCGGCGCCTCGCCGTCGTACATGCCGAAGGCGGCGAGCTGGCCGATCTCGAGAAACGGCGAGCCCGGATCGAGCAGGCCGTCGACACGCTCGCGCGGCAGCAGCTTGCCGCGCGACACGTGGCGCTCGCGCGACTTGGCGTCGCCGCCGAGCGCAATCTCGCCGGCCCGGGCGCGCAGGTCGTCGACCTGGCCTTGCAGGAAGGCGGCATTGGCCTTGAAATCCTCCGAGCGCGGGTCGATGCGTGACTTCAACGCGGGCATGGTCTCCAGCTTTGTCGTTGTTGTTCCGGAACCGGAGCTTAACGGGCCGCCGTCAGGCCCCGGCAAACCCGTGCAAGCTCGCCGAGGGCGTAGGCCTCCTCCGACGCGCGACCGGCCCGTTCCGTCGGGACAGACCGCCGCCGTCCGACGCGGCACGCGCAGACGCGGGGTTACGGTGAGGCATGGCCGCAATGCGGTCCTTCCCCGAACACTCCAAGGAGACCCCATGGACGACACCACCGTGCAAACCGACACCGCCCGCGAGCAAGCCTACTGGCGTTCGCACTACCGCAACCGCTCGTACGTCGCGCAGGACGACAGCTACGACGACTACGGGCCGGCCTTCGGCTACGGCATCGACGCCCACGGGCGACGTGACGGCCGACGCTTCGAGGACATGGAGTCGGAGCTGGCGCGCGACTGGGACCAGTTCAAGGGCCAGTCGAGGCTGACCTGGGAGCGCGCCAAGAGCGCCGTTCGCGACGCCTGGAATCGCCTCACCGATTGACTCTGCGACAGGCCGGGCGGGGCGCTGCGGCGCCCTGCTCGCGCTGGCGCTCGTGCGGCTGCCGCTTGACGAGCGAAGGACCGTGGGTTACCGTCTGGATACGTAACTCACTGGTTATATATATGCCCAGCGAAGACTCCCTGACGCTGACCTTCTCGGCCCTGGCCGACCCGACGCGCCGCGCCATCCTGCAGCGGCTCGCCTCGGGCCACGCCGTCGTCAAGGACATCGCGTTGCCTTTCGAGATGAGCTCGCCGGCCATCTCGAAGCATCTGCGCGTGCTCGAGCGGGCCGGCCTGGTGGAGCGGGGTCGCCACGCCCAGTGGCGGCCGCGCCGCCTGCTCGGCCCGCCGCTCAAGGAAGCCGCCGACTGGCTGCAGTCCTACCGCCCGTTCTGGGAAGCGCAGCTCGACCGGATGGAAGAAGCGCTGCAACGCATGAAGGCCGAAGAGCCACCCGACCCCGCCCCCCTTCAACCCCGCAAGCGCTCACCCCGCCCATGACTGCCGAGGAATCACCATGACCCCCATCGCCACCCCCGCCGATACCGAGCAGGCGCTCGTCCTTCGCCGCGTCTTCGACGCGCCGCCGCAAACCGTCTTTCGCCTCTGGTCCGACCCGGCCCGGGTCAAGGAGTGGTGGCATCCGAAAGACTTCACCACGCCCACCTTCGAGATGGACTTCCGCGAGGGCGGCGCCTATCGATACAGCATCCGCTCCGAGAAGAATCACGGCTGGGCGCACGGCGTCTATCGGGAGATCGATGCGCCGAACCGCCTGGTGATGAGCTTCCAGTGGGAAACCGGCGACGTCGCGCACGACCAGCCGACGCTGATCACGATCACATTCGAGGCCGAGGGCGAAGGCAAGACGCTGCTCACCTTCCGCCAGGAGCCCTTCAGCTCGGAAGGCGAGCGCCTCAGCCACGGCGCCGGCTGGGGCCAGGTGCTGGACGCCTTCGCCCAGGTGCTCGCGGGAGCGAACTCGTGATCCGCCTCAGCGCGTTCCGCTGGGTGCCGCCGTTCGCCCAGGGCCTGGTGCGCGACCTGCGCGTGCGCTGGGCGCTCGAGGAGGCCGCCCTGCCGTACGAGGTGATGCTGATCGGCTTCGAGGACCAGAAGTCCGACAGCTACCGCAAGATGCAGCCCTTCGGCCAGGTGCCGGCGATCGATGACGATGGCCTCGTGCTGTTCGAGTCGTGCGCGATCGTCATGCATCTCGGCGAGCGCTCGCAGGCGCTGATGCCGGGCGACGAGCCGGCGCGGGCGCGCGTGCGGACCTGGATGCTCGCCGCGCTGAACACGATCGAGCCGCCGATCATGATGCTCAACTACATCGACATGCAGCCCGATGGCGCGCGGGCCGGCGCCAGGGAGGTCCGCGACTCGATCGTCGCCTGGATCGGCATGCGGCTCGACAACCTCGCCGCCTTCCTCGGCGACCGCGAGCACCTGGTCGAAGGCCGCTTCACCGCGGCCGACCTGCTGATGACCACGGTGCTGCGCATCCTGCGCACCACCGACCTCGTCAGCCAGCGACCGACGCTCGAGGCGTACAAGCAGCGCCATGAGGCCCGGACGGCTTTCCAGAAGGCGCTCGGCGACCAGCTCGCGGCATTCGCGAAGCACGCGCCGCCGAAACAGTGACGAGAGCCGCCGCCGGCGACGCCTTCTTCCTCCATGATGGGAACCGCCGGGCTCTCCGGCGACCTGTCTGGAGGACACCATGCCCGCCGTCAACTGGGATCAACCGTCGACCGGCCTCGTCAGCGACGCCGCCCCTTCGCTGCTGCTGAAGAACGACAAGGGCGAGGCGCTCAACGCCCGCTCGAGAGACGTCGCGATCGACGCCGTCTCCAAGGAGGCCGAGGCGCTGCTGGCGCGCACCGACAAGACGGTGGCTGCCAGGATCCGCTCCGACCAGTTCATCGGCGCCATCGCCTACGGCCCCAAGGCCACCGGCGCGATCGGCGTCAACGAGGCGGCCGCGGTGGCGCTCGGCGGCGTCAATCTCGTCGACCCCGCCAAACCGGTCGACAGCCGCGACGGCATCGGCGTCGCCGGCATATCGAACCGGGCGGTCGGCTACGGCGTCGTCGGCACCACCTTCGGCATCCGCTCGGTCGGCGTGCTGGGCAATGCGGCGGCAGGCGGCGTCGGCGTGCGCGGCACCGGCTCGCAAGGCGGCGTCGAAGGCACGTCCAGCCAGGGACATGGTGTCTCGGGAACGAGCCAGTCGAAGACCGCCGCCGGCGTGTTCGGCTTCGCGCCCGGGCCCCAGGGCGGCGGCGTGTTCGGCCAGAGCGCGGCCGGCGCCGGCGTCGACGGCAGCTCGAGCGCCGGCACCGGCGTGCGCGGCACGAGCGTGCAGGCGCGCGGCGTCGTCGGCGAGTCGACCGGCAGCAATGCCTCGGGCGTGTTCGGCCGCAACGATCTCGGCAACGGCGTCGGCGTCGACGCCTTCAGCCAGGCCGGCACGGCGATGCGCGCGAACAGCGGCAGCGGCACCGGCCTCGTGGTCCAGTCCTTGTCCGGCGGTGGCATCGACGTCGGCAACAACAGCACGAGCAAGCCCGCGCTCAAGGCCTACTCGCCGGGCAAGCCTGCGGTCGACGCGATGTCGCTGACCGACGCCGGCGTGCGCGCCGGCAGCGCCCACGCCGGCGTCGTCGGCGTGGCCATCGCCGCGAGCAAGGCGGGCGACCCCGAAGCCGGTTGCGGGGTGTACGGCAACTCGATGGGTGGAGTCGGCACCTGCGGCATCACCTTCATCGGCACCGGCGTGCTCGGCATCGGCTATCCGCAGCTCAATGCCTGGGCGGGACGCTTCATCGGCAACGTGCACGTCGACGGCATCCTGTTCAAGTCGGCGTCGATGTTCTCGATCGACCATCCGCTCGACCCGAAGCGCAAGGTCCTGAACCACGCCTGCGTCGAATCGCCCGAGTACAAGACCTTCTACGACGGCAGCGTCACGCTCGACCGGCGCGGCCAGGCGACGGTCAAGCTGCCGCGCTGGTTCGACGCGCTCAACCACGAGCTGCGCTACCAGCTCACGTCGATCGGCGCGCCCGCGCCCGAACTGCACGTCGCGCGAGAGGCCAAGGCCGGGTCGTTCGCGATCGCCGGCGGCTCGCCCGGCCAGCGCGTGTGCTGGCAGGTCACGGGCGTGCGCCGCGATGCCTGGGCCAAGGCGCACCCGATGCAGGTCGAGCAGGCCCGCAGCAAGGCACGGTCGGCTGCGCCGCCGGTGACCCTGGCCGACGCCAGGCGCGCCGCCGCGCTCGCCGAGAAGGCGGCGAAAGCGCTGCATGCGACCGAAAAGGCGCAGCGCAAGCCGGCTCGCCCGCCCGCGGCGCTTGACCTGGCGGCCGTCAAGCCGCCGGCAGGCAGCGACGAGGGCCGCACCGAGCGCACAGCGCGCGACCTGGTGCGCGAGATCGGGCGGCTGGCGCCGTTGCGCGAGAGCTGAGCCGTCGGGTCAGCTTGCGAGTCCCGTGGGCGCAGGGCAAGCGGCCGCGCCTTCCTGGCGCGAACCG
This sequence comes from Burkholderiales bacterium, assembly GCA_021414305.1. Classification (GTDB taxonomy): domain Bacteria; phylum Pseudomonadota; class Gammaproteobacteria; order Burkholderiales; family Burkholderiaceae_C; genus Schlegelella_A. Next base: position 56,240 of record JAIOOS010000006.1, read on the forward strand.
TTCGGTCGCGTCGAGACGGCTACAGCGAAAGCACGTGTGCGAAGGCGTGATGCCATAGCGTTGCGGTCACAAGGCCGAGCGGGATGCCGACGCCGATCATGGTCGAGACAAGTGGCGCGTCCAGCCGGGCCTCCGCGGCGACGATGCCAGCACCGATCATCGGTGGCATCGCTGCCTCGATCATGCTGACGCGGCTGGTCATGTCGAGCTCCGCGTCGAGCAGCCACAGGATGGCAAAGACGATGGCCGGACAGGCGACGAGCTTGTAGCCGAGGCCGATCGCCAGCAGTCGGGCCTGGCTGCGCAGCGCGCCGAGGCGCAGCTGCAGTCCGACCGAGAGCAGAGCGAGCGGAGCCAGCGTGTCGCCGACGCGCGCGAGCGCCGAGTCGAGAGGCGCCGGGAACGGCAGCGGCCGCAGCGAGAGGGCCAGCGCCAGCGCGATCAGCGGCGGAAAGGTCACGATCTTCTTCAGCATGCTGGCGCGCGAGGTCGGCGCGTCGCCGGCGTAGAGGGCGGCGACGAAGACGCCGATCGTGGCAAGCGCCAGGTACGAGCCCAGCTGGTCGATCAACAGGCCTAGGCCGAGACCGTCCCGCCCGTGCAGCGACTCGATCATCGGCAGGCCGACGAACGAGGTGTTGCCGAACCCGCCGACCAGCGTCAACGCGCCGACGCTGGCGCGCGGCAGGCGGAGCCACCGGCCGACGCACCAGAACGCCGCGGCGCCGACCGCGAAGAGCCCCCACGGCATCAGCACCGGCCAGAGCTGGTTCGGATCGAAGGCGAAGCCGTGCAGCGCTTTCAGCGTCACCGCTGGAAGCGAGACGTGGAGGATGACGGCGTTGAGCGTCTGGGGGGCGTTGGCGGGCGTTCGCGACGAGTGCTGCAGCAGCACTCCGACCGCCAGGCAGGCGACGAGCAGGAGAAGGTTCGACATGGGCGGCTCGCTGGTTCGGCGCAACGGCGCCCGTGCCCTGTCGTACGTGATGGGGGCCGCGAAGCGGACAACGGCGGCCGGCGGAGTCCGGCTTCGACGCCGCCGAGCCGCGCCGCGGAAATCGCTCATCGCGGTTCGTCGTCGGCGTCAGCGGCCAGGTCTGGCCGGTTTCTCCGCGCCGCTGCGTACTTCCGAGTGCAGATCAACAACTGACCGGAGCTCCCATGAACGAGATCACACGATATGAGCGCCTCGAGCAACGCCAGCCGCGCCGCCGTGGCGCCCCTGCCGGAACGGGCGGTGCGAAAGGACCTGTCGCGCTCGCCGTGCGAGGGCTGCTCGCGCTTTGCGTGATCAGCGCGCTCTGCGGCGGTGCGGCGGCGACCGAACCCGCGGCTCGCCCGGTCGCGTCGCCAGCGCCGGCCCAGGCCTCTGTCCCCGCATTGAAGCGGGAGTACCTGCGCTGCGACCACGTCTCTTCGCAACGCCGGCTCACGCTGGAGGCGTCGATCTACTGCGGTACGGTCAGCGAGGAGCTCATGAGGCGAGAGTTCGACGGTGACCTCGATCTCATGCTGGCGTGGAGGCGTGCGGCGCGGCAGGCGTCCATCCCGGAATGACCCAAGCACCCGGGAGCCGACATGAACGACACCGAAAGGGAACAGCGCATCGTTCGCATGCTGCGCGAATGCAAGGCGTCGGCCGCTCCCGCGCAGCTGCTGGCGGTCGCCTGCGCCGCCCTGGCGGCGTTCGTCGCGCTGGCCGCGTACCTGGGCTGAGCACGACGCGCCCCGGGCCTCGGCTCACATGCTTTCGGCGTACAGCTCGCGGCCGATCAGCATGCGGCGGATCTCGCTCGTGCCGGCGCCGATCTCGTAGAGCTTGGCGTCGCGCCAGAGGCGCCCGGCCGGGTACTCGTTGGTGTAGCCGACGCCGCCCAGCGCCTTGGCCCACCGCGTAGACATAGGCGCGCGACGCCTCTTCCATGAGGCGCTTGCAGACCAGTTGAGGGCATCCGCCGAGAACGCGCCCGGCGTGAGGTAGAACTGCGGCAAGGCCCGAACCTTGCGTTCGCGGCGCGGCAGGACTTTCTCCGGCAATGATCGAACTCCACATCGGCCTGTATCCCCGGTTGGTCATCGACGGCGTCGAGCAGCCGCTCAAGCTCAAGCGCGGCTGGGCGGTGCTGGTGTTCCTCGCCGAGCGGGGCCACAAGGTGTCGCGCGAGCATCTCGCGGCGCTGCTCTGGCCCGAGGTCGCGGCCCCGCTGGGGCGGGGCCGCCTGCGTCGCCTGGTCCACGAGCTGAACGCTGCGCTCGGGCGGGATCTGCTGGTCGGCGACGCCGATGCTCTGTGGCTCGTCGAGGCCGGTGCAAGCGCCACGAGCGACGTCGTCGCGATCCGGCACAGCGCGCGCGCCATCGTCGCCGCGGCCGGCATGCCTTCGGCCATTGACGTCGAGCGCGTGCTGGCCGTTGGCGCCGCCCGCTATCTCGAAGGCTTCTCGGTGGACGCCGAGCCCTTCATGGAGTGGATGGAGCAGCAGCGCGCCGATCACGAACGCCTGGTGATGCGGGCGCTGCAGCGCGTCGCCGAGCACGCGTCGCACCGCGGTGATGCCGACGTCGCGCTCGCTGCCGCGGAACGGCTGATCGCTCTCGACCGCTGCGGCGAGGCCGGCCATGCCGCCCGGCTCGTGGCGCTCGGCCGCAAGGGCGACGGCGCCGCCGTCGAGGCCGCGTACTTCGACTGCGCGCAGGCGCTGCGCGAGGAGCTCGGCATCCGGCCGTCGTTCAAGCTCGAGGCGGAGTACGCGCTGGCGATCGACCTGCTGGCCCGGCCGGGCGGGGAGCCACGCGCCGCCGAGGTGGGCAGCCCGGATATCCGCTTCGCCGAATCGAGCGACGGCTGCGTCGCCTACACCTGCGTCGGCAGCGGCGCGCAGACGGTGCTTGTCGTCCCCGATCTGTTCTCCCACCTGGAAGTGGCGTTCGAGGACCCGCGGCTGCGCCACTGCATCGGCGAACTCGCCAGCCGCTACCGGCTGGTGCTGCTCGACCGCCGCGGCACGGGTCTCTCCGAGCGCATCGGCGTGCGCCCCGACGCCGAGACGACCCTCGAGGACATGACTGCTGTGCTCGACGCGCTCGCGGTCGAGCGCGCCTGGATCTTCGGCGAATCGGTCGGCGGCCCGCTGGCGATCGAATTCGCCGCGACCCGGCCGCAACGCACGCTCGGCCTGTTGCTCTACGGCAGCCACGCTCGCGGCAGCTGGGCTCCCGACTACCCCTGGGCCATGGCCACCCCGGCGCTGGAGAAGTGGCTGACGCAGCTACACGCCGAGTGGGGCAACGCGCCCAGCCTCGGTCTTTTCGCGCCCTCGAGCGCCGCCGATCCGCAGGTCCGGGCATGGTGGGCGCGGATGCTGCGCCAGTCGACCTCGCGGCAGGGCGTCGAGGCCTTGCTCATGTCGTTCCACCGCATCGACGTGCGCCATCGCCTGGCGGCGCTGCGCACGCCGACTCTGGTGGTGCACCGCGAGGACGATCGGATCGTCCGCGCCGGGGCGGCGCGCTACCTGGCGGCCGCCATCCCGGGCGCGCGGCTCGTCCTGCTGCCCGGCGCGGACCACTGGTTCTGGCATGGCGACGCCGAGCCGGTGCTGCAGGAGATGCACCGCTTCATCGAGCGTCATTCGGCTCCGGCGCCGCCGTGACCTGAGCGGAAGGACGCCGAACGGACGCCCCGCGCGGACCATCAGCGTTCCGACAACCCTCCAGGAACGATCATGACTCTCTGCGACATGCACGGCACAGCCCTCTCCACCACCCGGGCCGCCTCCGCCGACGCCTACGACCAGGCGCTGGCGCTGTTCAACAGCTTTCGCCTCGACCCGATGGCGGTGCTCGGCCAGGTCCTGGCCGAGGACCCGACCTTCGTCTCCGGCTGGCTGATGCAGGCCGGAATGGTCCTCGGCACCTACGACGGCCTGCTGCTCGGCATGGCGCGCGAGTCGCTCGCCGCGGCCGAGGACTGCGTCGGCCACGCCAACGCCCGCGAGCGGTCGCTGCTCGGCGCCTTGCGACCCTGGGCCGACGGCGATCTGCGCCGCGGCCAGGCCCTGCTCGAGCGCCACGTGGTCGACCATCCGCGCGACCTGTTCGCGCTGCAGCTCTCGCATCTGAGCGACCTCGTGCTCGGCCAGTCGGAGATGCTGCGCGACCGGATCGGCCGCGCCCTCGCTCACTGGAGCCCTGCCGACCCCGGCTACGGCTACGTGCTCGGCATGCATGCCTTCGGCCTCGAGGAATGCCACGAGTACGCGCGGGCGGAAGCGACCGGCCGGCGGGCCGTCGAGCTGAACCCGGACGACGCCTGGGCGGTGCATGCGGTCGCCCACGTCTGCGAGATGCAGGGCCGGGTGGCCGACGGGCTCGAGTGGCTGACGGCGACCGAGCGCGATTGGGACGGCAACGGCCTCGCGGTGCACAACCACTGGCACATGGCACTGATGCATCTCTCGCGTGGCGACGAGCCGGCGGCGCTGGCGCTCTTCGACGCGGCCGTGACGCCGAAGGCCGAGTCGCTGGCGATGGACCTGAACGACGCCAGCGCGCTGCTCTGGCGCCTGATGCTGCGCGGCGTCGACGTCGGCGACCGCTGGACGCAAGTGGCGGCTCTCTGGCGCGCGCATGCCGCCTGGGGCGCTCTGGCGTTCAGCGACGTGCACGCGATGCTGGCGATGGTCGCCAGCGGCGACCGCGACGCTGCCGCCGAAGGCGCTGCCGTCGCCGCAGCGGCTGCCCGGTCGAACGAGACGCCGGAATGGCGCCTGGTCGCGGCTCCGGCTTGCGAGGCGCTGCAGGCCTTCGCTCGAGGGCGCTACGCGGAGTGCACGCAGCGTCTGCTGCCGGTTCTCGCCTACGGCCGCCACCTCGGCGGCAGCCACGCGCAGCGCGACCTGCTGCGCCTGACGGCCATCGAGGCCGCGCGCCGCGCCGGCGACGATGCCATCGTGCGCGCGTTGAGCGAGCAGCGGGCCGTGCAGAAGGCCGGGCGGCCGCACGCTGCGAGGAGGGAGCGGCATGCCATCGCCTGATGCGACGCAAGAGCGCGGGCGCGGGCTGCAGGCGCGGCGCTGGGCGCCCGCTCGTCGGCAGCGAGTGCGGGGCCGATCGGTCGTGGCTTGGGTGGCTGTCGCCGCCTGCTGCGCGCTGCTCGCCTTCAGCGTGCTCGAGGCCCTGGAGACGCTCGACGAGCTCGCGGCCGCCGTGCACCTGATGGCGGGCGCGGCGTCCGGCGCACCGGCGACGCGCGCTGCCGGAGGCTACATGCTTTCGGCGTACAGCTCGCGGCCGATCAGCATGCGGCGGATCTCGCTCGTGCCGGCGCCGATCTCGTAGAGCTTGGCGTCGCGCCAGAGGCGCCCGGCCGGGTACTCGTTGGTGTAGCCGACGCCGCCCAGCGCCTTTGCCCTGCATGAGCTGGAACTCGCCGATCGACTGGCCGAACTGCTTCCTCTCATGGATGAAGGGCAGCACCAGGTCCATGCACGCCGCCATGATGCCGAGCGGCCCGCCCGAGAGCACGGCCCGCTCGTAGTCGAGGCCGCTCATCAGCACCTTGACGCCGCCGCCCTCCTTTCCGAGGACGTTCTCCGCCGGCACCTCGCAGTCCTGGAAGAACACCGGCCAGGTGTTCGAGCCGCGCATGCCGAGCTTGTCGAGCTTGGCGCCGAACGAGAGGCCCTTCATGCCCTTCTCGATGATGAAGGCGGTGATGCCGCTCGGCCCGCCGTTGATGTCGGTCTTGGCGTAGACGATCATCGTGTCGGCGTCGCCGCCATTGGTGATCCACATCTTCGAGCCGTTGAGCACATAGCGGTCGCCCTTCAGGTCGGCGCGCAGCTTCATGCTCACCACGTCGGAGCCGGCGTTCGGCTCGCTCATCGCCAGCGCGCCGACGTGCTCGCCCGAGACGAGCTTGGGCAGGTACTTCTTCTTCTGCGCCTCGCTGCCGTTGCGATGCAGCTGGTTGACGGCAAGGTTGGAATGGGCGCCGTAGGAAAGGCCCACCGACGCCGAGGCGCGCGACACCTCCTCCATGGCGACGACGTGCGCCAGGTAGCCGAGGTCGCTGCCGCCGTACTCCTCCTTCACCGTCATGCCGTGCAGGCCGAGCGAGCCGAGCTTTCTCCACAGGTCGGCGGGAAACAGGTTGTCGCGGTCGATATCGGCGGCGCGCGGCGCGATCTCGTCGTCGGCGAACTGCTGCACGCTGTCGCGCAGCATGTCGATCGTCTCGCCGAGGTGGAAGGCGAGGCCGGGAAGGTGGGGCATGGCAAGTCTCCTGCTCTTGGAGACCGTATTAGAGCCCGAAGCTCAGCGGCGCTGGACGACCGCCAGGTGCACCGCCGTCTCGAGCCAGCGCTCGTGCAGGCGCTTCAGTGCCGCCGCGTCGATGGCGACGCGCGTCGCCTCGGCCGGGTCGGCCGGGCCGGCGCTTGCGGCGAGGCGCTGCATCGAGGTCTCGAACGCCGCGGCCGCCGTGCGCCATTCGCGCTGGGCCACGGCGTAGGCCTCGCGGTCCCTGCGCGCCGACTCGGCGGCCAGCGCCTTCGTCGCGCCCGACTCGAGCGCGTCGAGCCAGCGCAGCGCGGCGTCGCGGCCAACGTCGGCGGCCTCGGCCGCGGTGGGAAACGGCGCAAGCTCGGGGCGCAGGCGATGGTCTAGCACCGAGCCGTCGTCGTCGATCCAGGAGACGACCACGCGGGCGAGGAAAGTCCCGTCCGGCGTCAGCTCCGGACGGCAGCTCACTCGATAGCGGTTGTGGTGAACGAGCTCGAAAGGCTCTCGCATGGCGGGCCCTGGCGGGCGGAAGCACCCGATCCGCCGATCATGGTCTCCACGGGCCCGGCGGGCGGCGGAGCACCGACGAACGGCGCGGCTCGCTTGCCGTTCGGCCGGTCGGCATCTGGCCGTTGGTCCGGCCACGTCCCGTATGCTTGTCCGGCGCCATGAGCCCGTCCCCGCAGCCCTTTCGCCTGCACGTCGCCGACGCGGCGATCGACGACCTGCGCGAACGCCTGGCGCGAACGCGCTTCCCCGACCAGGCGCCGGGCGAGCCCTGGGCCTACGGCACCGACGTCGCCTACCTGCAGGGCCTGGTCGAGCACTGGCGCTGCGGCTTCGACTGGCGCGCGCAGGAAGCGCGCCTGAACGCCTACGACCAGTGGACGGTGCCGCTGCATGGCATCGACCTGCACTTCCTGCATGTCCCGGGCAAGGGACCGCGCCCGTTCCCGCTGCTGCTCTCGCACGGCTGGCCGGGCTCGGTGTTCGAGTTCCTGGAGATCATTCCGCGCCTTACCGATCCGGCCCGGTTCGGCGGCGACCCGGCCGACGCCTTCACCGTGGTCGCGCCTTCGCTGCCCGGCTACGGCCCGTCGTTCAAGCCCGGTCAGCCGCGCCTCGGCCTGGAGGCGATGGCCGATTGCCTGGCCGAGCTCATGACCGGCGTGCTCGGCTACGAGCGCTTCGCCGCGCAGGGCGGCGACTGGGGCGCGTTCATCACCTCGCGCCTGGGCGCCGTTCACGCCGACAAGCTGATCGGCATTCACCTCAACCTGCTGGCGCTGCGTCGGGACGCGAAGCTCGCGAACCCCACGGCCGAGGAGAAGGCCTACCTCGGCGAGCTCGAGACCTGGCTCAAGGAGGAGACCGGCTACCAGTGGATCCAGGGCACGCGGCCGCAGACGCTCGCCTTCGGCCTCACCGATTCGCCGGCCGGCCTGGCCGCATGGATCGTCGAGAAGTTCCGCCGCTGGTCCGATTGCGGCGGCGACGTGGAGAGCGCGATTTCGCGCGATCACCTGCTCGCCAACATCAGCCTGTACTGGTTCACCGGCGCGATCGGCTCGTCGTTCTGGCCGTACTACACGCGCATGCACGGGCCCTGGCCGATCGCAGAGGGTGGCGTCGGCGCGCCCATGGGCTACGCAGCGTTCCCGCACGAGATCGTCCGCCCGCCGCGCTCGATGGCCGAGAAGTGGTACACGGACATCCGCCGCTGGACCGACATGCCTCGCGGCGGCCACTTCGCGGCGATGGAGCAGCCCGAGGCGCTGGCGCGGGAGATCGTCGCGTTCTTCCGGCCGCTCCGGCCGGGCGGCACGCCCTAGCCGGCGTTCAGCGAAGCGAGGTGCGCGGCCGCCTGCTTGCGGCCGAGCTGCCTCAGCGCCGCGATCGCCGCGAGGTGCCTCGCCCGGGGCCGGACCTTGCCCGCCTCCCAGTTGTAGATCGATTGCGCCGAGGTGCCGACGAGCAGGCCGCATTCGGCGGCCGAGAGGCCGAGCCGGCGCCGCTGCGAGACCAGGCCCTTGGCGCTGAACCGGGTCGAGGCGCCGTCGGGCGAAGCGGACTCCTTGGCCGGCGCGGACTTCGCGCTCGCCTTGCTCAGGCGCCGCAGCTGCTGCTCGAGCGCCTGCGTGCGCCGCTTCAGCGCAGCGATGTCCGAGCGTTGCGTGCTCAGGGCTTTCTTGAGGGCCGAGGTCTCGCCGCGCAGCTCCTTGCGGGCCACGCGCGAGATCTCGCTCTTGAGGAGGGAAGCGATGTTGGGCATGGCCACGATTGTGCTGCCGTGCCGCGCTCCGGGATTCCACCCTCCCGCGACCCGGGGATACTCAGATCGCGCCTTCGCCGTCCTTCGTCCGGCCGCGCTGCTGCACGACGTGCGCCAGCTCGTGCGCGAGCAGCTTCGGATCGCCCGAGGCGCCGGGCGCGAACACGATGTGGTGGCCCGAGACATAGGCCTTGGCGGAGAGCTCCTTGACGCTCGCGTCCTCGTGGATGCGAACCTTGGAGAAGTCGTAGCCGAAAGCCTTCTCCGCCGCCTCGCGCACGTCGGCGGGCAAGGGTTTGCCGGCGCCCTCGCTGGCGCGCGGTGGCACCTTCACCACCTTCGGCGAAGGCTTGCTCTTCGCCTTTTCCTCGAACAGCGCGATCAGCTTCTTCACGTCGGCCATCGTTCCTCCGTTGCGGGCAGCCCTGGGGCGATTCGTCCATCATAGGGGCCATGCCCGCCACCCAGGCCGAACGACTCGCACTGCGGCGCAGCTGCACCCTCGTCGTTCCCGATTTCGCGAGCCGCAGCGCCGCTGAAGAGTTCCGCGAGATCGCCGCCTGGTGCGAAGCGGGCCAGGTCGAGCACGACATGTACGGCCAGGGCGCGCTGGTCGAAGGCTTCGAGCGCAAGGTCGCGGCGATGCTCGGCAAGGAAGCGGCGATGTTCGCGCCCAGCGGCGTGCTGGCGCAGCTCGCCGCGGTGCGCATCTGGACCGAGGCGGCAGGCGTGGCCCGCTTCGGCATGCATCCGACCTCGCACCTGGCGCATCACGAGGAGCAGGCCTACGCGGCCCTGCTGCATTGCCACGGCGTCCCGGTCGGCGATCGCCTCCGGCCGATGCGCGCGGCCGACCTCGAGGCGGTGCGCGAGTCCCTCGCCTGCCTCCTCGTCGAGCTGCCGATCCGCGAGGCGGGCGGCCAGCTCCCGTCGTGGGACGAGCTCGAGGCGCTGAAGGCCGCGGCCCGCGAGCGGCGCGTGCCGCTGCACATGGACGGCGCCCGTCTCTGGGAGAGCGCCGCTTACTACGGCAAGGACCACGCGGCGATCGCCGCCGGCTTCGACTCGGTGTACGTCTCGGTCTACAAGGGCATCGGCGGCTTCGCCGGCGCCCTGCTCGCCGGCGACTCCGGCTTCGTCGCGAAGGCGCGCGTCTGGCGCCGCCGCCTGGGCGGAACGCTGCACCACCTGAGCCCCCTGGTCGCTTCCGCCGCGATCCGCTTCGACGAGCGCATCGCCCTGATGCCGGCGCTCTACCGGCGCGCCGTCGAGCTGGCCTCGGGCCTAGCCGACCTGCCGGGCCTGCGCGTCAACCCGGCGGTGCCGCAGACGAACATGATGCATCTGTACTTCGACGCCCCGGCCGAGGCCGTTGCCGACGCGCGCGACGCGCTGGCGAAGGCGAGCGGCTGCTGGCTCGTCAACGCCGTCCGCCCCGCGGAGGTGCCGGGCTGGAGCGTGACGGAGCTGTACGTCGGCGACCAGCTCCTAGGCGCCGACAACGCCCGCGTCGTCGGCCTGTTCGCCCGGCTCTGCGAGGCGATCGCGACGAGCCGGCCCGGCCGATGAGCGAGCGGTCCCCGGCGCTCTCGATCACCGCGTTCGCCACGCTGCTGCTGATCGCCCTCCTGATGGGCGCCAACCACGTCGCGGCGCGGATCGCCTTCGACCACGGCGTCGACGTGGCCACCGCGGTGGCGGTGCGCAGCGTCGCGACCGCGCTCGTCGTCGGCCTGCTGATCGTCGTGCAGCGGGTGCCGGTCGCGACCACGCCGCGGCAGCGCCGCTTCCTGCCGGCCATCGGCCTGATCGTCGGCGTGCAGAGCATCTGCCTCTATTCCGCGGTCGCCCGGCTGCCCGTGGCGCTCGCCCTGCTCGCCTTCAACACCTATCCGCTCTGGACCGCGCTCTGGGCGCGCCTGCTCTACGCGCACAAGCCCGAGCGCCGGGTGGTGCGCGCGATGCCGGTGATGCTGCTCGGCCTGGCGCTCGCGCTCGACGTGCTCGGCGCCGCCTCGGGCCTCGGCGCTGCGTTGCAATGGCAGCGCATCGGCCTCGGCGTCGCCTTCGCCCTGGCCGCGGCCGCGACCTTCGGCCTCGCGCTGGTGCTCACGCAGCACGAAGCCGGCACGCTCGACGGCCGGCTGCGCACCACGAGCACGATGGCGATCGTCGCGGTGCTGGCGCTCGGCGGGGTCGCCTTCCAGGGCGGCTTCCATCTGCCCGACGTCGCCGCCGGCTGGTGGGGTCTCGCGCTCCTGACGCTGCTTTACGGCACCGGCATCACGATCCTCTTCACCGTGCTGCCGCGCCTGGGCGTCGTCGGCAACTCGGCGATCATGAACGTCGAGCCGGTGTTCGCGCTGGTGCTCGCCTGGCTGATCCTCGGCCAGTCGATCGCGCCTTCGCAGGTGGCCGGCGCGCTGCTTGTCGTCGGCACGGTGGTGTGGCTGGGCCTCAGGCGGCGCGCCGCCTGACCGCGGCGGCGGTCTATCCCGCGGCCAGCGTCTCCACCGCAACGGCGAAACGCTCGACGTCCTCGTCGTCGTTGTAGACCTGCATCGACAAGCGCGCCCAGAGCGCGCCGCCGCGGGCGATGACCGGAGCCTCGATGCCATGGCCGAAGAGGAGCGCGTCGCGCAGGCGCTGCACGTTCGGGGCATCGGCCGACCCGAGACCGGCGGGCAAGGGCACGGTGACCATGCAGCCGACCATCGCCTCGGGCGTCGTCCACGGGCGATGCCAGCGCTCGCCGAGGCGCTGTGCGCTGCGCCAGGCGAGGTCGTGGTTCCATTCGCGCATCGCCGCGACACCGAGCTCGTCGCGCATGAAGGCCAGGCCGGCCGGCGCCGCCAGCCAGGGCGAGGGATCGCGGGTGCCGGTCCACTCGAACTCCTGCAGCCAGTCGTCGTTGGTGATGCCCCAGGAGATGACGCCGGGGTGCAGGCCCGCGCGTCGCTCCGGCGCGGCCCACAGCACGCCGCAGCTGCGCGGCGCGAAGCACCACTTGTGCAGGTTGGCGGCGTACCAGTCGACGCCGAGCGCGGCGATGTCGAGCGCGATCGCGCCGGGCGCATGCGCGCCGTCGACCAGCACCGGAACGCCGCGCGCCCGGCATGCCGCCGCCATCGCCGCGAGCGGCATCACCAGCGCGGTTTCCGAGCTGACGTGGTCGAGCACCGCGAGCTTCGTGCGCGGCCCGATCGCCGCCGCGAGCGCGTCGACGTAGAACTGCGGATCGCGCGGCGGAAACGGCAGCGCGACCGTCGCGACGCCGGCGCCGCGCTGCCGGGCGATGAAGCTCGCGGCGCGGGCCACGCCGCCGTAGGCGTGGTCGGTGAGCAGGATCTCGTCGCCGGGCTCGAGCTCGACCGCGCGCAGCACCGCGTTGACGCCGCTGCTCGCGTTGTCGACGAACACCAGGTCCTCGGCCCGGGCGCCGAGGAACGCCGCGACCTGGCCCGCGGCCGCGCGCAGACGCGGCGCCTCGGGCGGCGCCGACATGCCGAGCTGCATCAGCTCGCGGATCATGTAGCGCGAGGGATGGCGCTCGATCTCCTCGAGGATGGCGGCCCGCGCGCGCATCACCGCGAGCGGCGTCACGCCGACCGTGCCGTGGTTCAGGTAGACGCCGCCCGGCTCGAGCGGGAATTGCGCGAGCAGGTGGCGACCGAACGCCGGAGCCGCGCCGCTACTGGCCACGCTCGAGCGCCGGCGGCGGCGGACCCGGCGGATGCGCCGGCCTGACGATCACGCGTGCATGCGGGGGCGGCGGCAAGGGCCGGGCGACCGGGCGATGGACCGGCCGGTAGTGCGTCCATCGCACCCGCTCGCGGTACCAGGGGCGGTTGTAGTAGTGCGCGCCCCAGTAGGTGCCGAGCACGAAGGGAACGACCGGAATGCCGATCGCCGGGCCGTAGCTGAGCACCGGCACCACGCGCCGTTGGTACGGGTAGCCGAGGCTGCCGGCGTAGACCCAGCCGCGATAGCCGTTCGGCCCGATCACGTCGCACCAGCCGTAGCCCTCGGTGCAGCCCTGCACCGTGAGCGGCGTGCCCGCGCCGTAGCTGGCGACGAACGGATAGCCGGCGTCGGGCCCGGCGCGCAGGGCGACCGCGCCGATCGCGCTGGCCTGCTGCGCGGCGGCGATCGCCGGCAAGGCGAGGGCGAAGGACCAGGCGAGAACGTGGCGAAGCTGCATGGCGAGTCTCCCGTCGGGCCCAGCATACCGGCTCAACGCCGCCCCGAGGGCGCCGGACGACATCGCTAGCCGCGCGTCAGCCGGAGGCCGGCGTCGAGCAGCAGCACCTCGCCGGTGGTCTTGGCGGCGCCCGCGCCCAGCCACCACGCGGCGTCGGCCACGTCCTCGGGCGTCATCACCGCATCCAGCGCCGAGCGTTCCTTGTAGAACTGAACCGCGCCGGCGTAGCGCTCGGCGCCCAGGCCCTTCTGCAGCCACGGCGTCTCGACCAGGCCGGGTGCGATCGCGTTGACCCGCACCGCCGGACCGAACGCCCGCGCCATGCCGATGGTCAGGGCGTTGAGCGCGCCCTTGCTCGCCATGTAGGCGAGCGAGGAGCCGAAGCCCATCATCGAGGCGATCGACGAGACGTTGACGATCGCCGCGCCGGGCTGGCGCTGCAGCATCGGCATCAACGCACGCGCCATCTGGAAGGCGCCGATCACGTTGACGCCGTAGACCCGGTGGAACTCGGCCGCGTCGAGCCCGTCGAGATCCTTGGCCGCGACGAACTTGGTCGTGCCGGCGTTGTTGACGAGCACGTCGGCGCGGCCGAGCGTGGCCTCCACCTCGGCGGCGAGGCGGCGGCAGTCGGCGTCGAGCGCGACGTCGGCCTTCACCACCAGCACGTCGGCGCCGAGGGCGCGGCAGTCGCTCGCCACCGCCTCGGCCGGCGCCGCCTCGCGCGAGTAGTTGACGACGACGTTCCAGCCGTTCTTCGCGTAGAGACGCGCCGTCGCCGCGCCGATGCCCGACGACGACCCGGTGACGACACAGACCTTGCGGGCTTCGCTCATCTTCATTCCACCTTCGCGCCGGAGTCCTTGACCACCTTGGCCCATTTCGCGATCTCGGCGCGCTGGTACGCGGCGAGCTCCTCGGGCGTCGAGCCGACGACCTCGAGGCCGATCTCGGCGAGCTTCCTGCCGACCTCGGGCGACTGGATGATCTTCTTCACCTCGACCTGCAGCTTGTCGACGATCGCCTTGGGCGTTCCCGCCGGCGCGAACATCGCGAACCACGAGACCGCGTCGAAACCCGGCAGGCCCTGCTCGGCGATGGTCGGGATCTCGGGCGCCGCGGGCGAGCGCTGCGCGCTGGTGACGCCGAGCGCGCGGAGCTTGCCTTCCTTCACCAGCGGCAGGCTCGACGGCATGTTGTCGAACATCATCGTCACGCGGCCGCCGAGCACGTCGGGGATCGCCGTGGCGCGGCCCTTGTACGGGATGTGCGTCATGTCGATGCCGGTCATCGTCTTGAACAGCTCGCCCGAGACGTGGATCGAGGTGCCCGAGCCCGAGGAGGCGAAGGTCATCTTGCCTTCCTTCTTGCCGAGGGCGATGAATTCCGCCAGGGTCTTCGCCGGCACGTCGTTGTTGATCACGAGCAGGTTCGGCGTGGTCGCGAGCAGGGTCACCGGCGCGAAGTCCTTGACCATGTCGTAGGGCATCTTCGCGTACAGCGCGCCGTTGATCGAGTGCGTGCCGACGGTGCCGAGGACCAGCGTGTAGCCGTCGGCCGGCGACTTGGCGACGAAGTCGGAGCCGGTATTGCCGCCGGCGCCCGGCTTGTTGTCGATCACGACCGGCTGGCCCCAGTCGGCGGTGAGCCTGTCGCCGATCAGGCGCGCCAGGATGTCGGGCGCGCCGCCGGTCGTGAAGGTGACGACGATCTTCAGCGGCCGGTTCGGAAAGCCCGCCGCGCCCGCTTGCGCGAAAGCCGCAGGTGCGGCGACGAGGAAGGCCGCGGCGGCGAGCAGCGAAGCGAAGGTGCGTTGCAGCGAACGAGTCATCGAGGGCCTCCTGTCGCACGCATTATTCGGGGCGGCCGCAGCCCTTCGCCGAGGGGTTTTCCCGCCGCGATCAGGCCGGGCCGCGCGCCTCGGCCATCTGCCGCCGCCGCACCTCGCCCTGGCGCGTGAACATCCAGCCCGGGTACTCGGCCGGCAGGCGGCTTACCTCGTCGAGGCGCTTCAGCTCGTCGGCCGTGAGCGAGACCGCGGTCGCGCCGATGTTGTCGGCAAGCTGCTCGGCCTTCTTCGCGCCGATGATCACGCTGGTGACCCGCGGCTGGTGCAGCAGCCAGGCGAGCGCGATCTGCGCCACCGAGACGCCGCGCTGGCCGGCGATCTCGCGCATCGCGTCGATGCAGTCCCAGGCCCGCTCCTTGTCGACCGGCGGGAAGTCGAACGCGAGGCGCCGGCTGCCGGCCTCGGCCTGCTGCTCGCGTCCGTACTTGCCGCTGAGAAAGCCGCCGGCGAGCGGGCTCCAGACCATCAGGCCGACGCCTTCGCTCTGCAGCATCGGGATCAGCTCGCGCTCGAGGTCGCGGCCGGCGATGGTGTAGTAGGCCTGCAGGCTCTCGAAGCGCGCCAGGCCGAGCCGCTCGGAGATGCCGAGCGCCTTGGCGATCTGCCAGGCGGCCCAGTTCGAGACGCCGACGTAGCGCACGTGCCCGTGCCGCACCATCGTGTCGAGCGCGCGCACCGTCTCCTCGATCGGCGTGGCCGGATCGAAGCCGTGGATCTGGTAGAGGTCGACATGCTCGAGCTGCAGGCGCTTCAGGCTCGCCTGCAGGCCGGCGACGATGTGGCTGCGCGTCGCGCCGCGCGCGTTCGGGCCGGGCCCGGTCTCGCCGAAGACCTTGGTCGCGACGACCACGTTCTCGCGCGGGATCTTCAGGTTCTTCAGCGCCTGCCCGGTGATCTCCTCCGAGCGGCCGCCGGCATAGACGTCGGCGGTGTCGATGAAGTTGATGCCGGCGTCGAGCGCACCGCCGATGATCCGCTCCGATTCCTCCTGCTGCAGGCGGCCGATCCGGCCCCAGATGCCCTGGTCGTCGCCGCCGAAGGTCATGGTGCCGAGGCACAGCTCGGAGACGAACAGGCCGGTGCGGCCGAGCGGGTTGTATTTCATGGTGATCTCCGGTCAGCGGGCGCCGAACGCCGCGTTCTCGAACAGGTCCTTGAACTCGCGCGGCTGCGAGCGCCAGTACTGATGCGGCGCCTCGACCCGGGCGCCGAGCCTGGCCGCGGCGTGCCACGGCCAGCGCGGGTCGTAGAGCATGGCGCGGGCGAGCGAGACCGCGTCGGCCTCGCCGTCGGCGACGATCGCCTCGGCCTGCTCGGCCTCGGTGATCAGGCCGACCGCGATCGTCGGCAGGCCGACCTCGGCCTTGACGCGCTGCGCGAACGGCACCTGGTAGCCGGGGCCGACCGGAATCTTCTGCTGCGGCGAGACGCCGCCGCTCGAGACGTGGATCGCGGCGCAGCCGCGCGCCTTCAGCGCCTGCGAGAGAGCCACCGTGCCTTCGATGTCCCAGCCGCCGGGCACCCAGTCGGTGGCCGAGATCCGCGCCCAGACCGGTTTCGTCGCCGGGAACGCGGCGCGCACGATCTCGAAGACCTCCAGCGGGAAGCGCATCCGGTTCTCGAGGCTGCCCCCGTACTCGTCGGTCCGCTGGTTGGCGATCGGCGAAAGGAACTGGTGCAGCAGGTAGCCGTGCGCGGCGTGGACCTCGAGCGCGTCGAAGCCGAGCCGCTCGGCCCGCCGCGCGGTCCGGGCAAAGTCGTCGCGGATCTTCTGCAGGCCGGCGGCGTCGAGCGCGAGCGGCGCTTCCTCTCGAGCGCCGTGCGGCAGCGCCGAAGGCGCCACGGCACGCCAGCTTCCCGGCTCGCCGAGCGGGATCTGCGCCCCGCCTTCCCAGGGCGCCCGGCTCGACGCCTTGCGGCCGGCGTGGGCGAGCTGCAGCGCCAGCCTGATCGGCGAGTGCCTGCGCACCGCCTCGAGCACCCGCGCCAGCGCCGCTTCGTTCGCGTCGCTGTAGAGGCCGAGGTCGGTCGGCGTGATCCGCGCCTCGGCCGAGACCGCCGTCGCCTCGACGATCAGCATCGCCGCGCCAGAAAGCGCGAGGTGGCCCAGGTGGATCAGGTGCCAGTCGGTCGCCGAGCCCTCCTCGGCGCTGTACTGGCACATCGGCGCGATGACGATGCGGTTGGCGAGCGGCAGCTCGCCGATCTGGAACGGGGCGAAGAGTCGGCTCATGGCCGTCGAGTCTAGGGCGCTCGGCGCGAACGCGCAGGCGCGTCGTCCGCCTTCGGCGGCCAGGCGGTGCCGGCGGTTCTCGCCCGGGCGGGGCTCAGTCCAGGCCGAACACCTTGTCGAGCCGGGTTGCGATGCGGATGTCGCCCTTCAGGCGCATCCGGCCGGTCATCAGCGCGAACTTCGGATTGAGCTGCTTGTCGATGATGCGCTCGAAGTTCTCCATCGAGACTGTCAGCGCGATGTCCGACGGCGCGTCCTCGTTGCTCACCTGGTTGGGCTCGGCCTTGCCGTCGATGAAGAGAAAGCCGGCGCTGCCGAAGTTGAACTTGATGCGCGCGCCGAGGCCGGAATCCTCGCCGACGGCGGTACGGACGCGTTGAGTGAGCGAAGCGAGATCGGCCATGGCGTTCCTTTCAACGGTCGGGAAGGTCGATCCGGACCAGGCCGCCGTCGAGGCGGCAGGGATGGACGCGGAGCGCCTCGGTGCAGGGCGGCGACAGCACGCGACCGTCGCGCACGTCGAACTCGCCGCCATGCCAGGGACAGGTGACGACGTGTCCGTCGATCGTTCCTTCGCTGAGCGACGCGAAGCCGTGGGTGCAGGTGTCGTCGGTGACGTGGTACACGCCGTCGACGTTGAAGACGGCGTAGCTGCGGCCGCCCCGGTCGACGCGACGGATCGTTCCCGGCTCGACCTCCCAGTCCTCGCACAGCGGCGCCCCCGGGGCCTCGATCGCGCTCATGCGTCGGGGCGGAGAAACGCCAGGCAGGCGCGCGCGAACGCGTCGGGGTGCTCGATCATGGCCCAGTGGCCGCAATGCGGAACGATCCAGCCCCACGAGTCGGCAATGAGCTCGAGGAAGCGGTAGGCGTTGGCCAGCGGCACGACCTTGTCTTCCTTGCCGTTGATCACGAGCGTGGGGCAGGACACGCGGGCGATCAGCTCCGGCGGGTAGGCCAGGCCGCCGGCGTCGCGGATCCACTTCATCGTCGCGCCGTAGGCCGCGCGCGTCGCCGGGTCGAGCGAGCGCGCCAGGCGGTAGTCGACGAGCGCGTCGTCGATCACGAAGCCGTCGTTCACCAGCGCGCGGATCAGCCGCACCATGCCTTCGCGGGTGAAGTCGTAGTTGACCACCGGGAGCAGCCCCGGATGGATCGTCGTGTTGAGGCCGGCGCTGCCCATCAGCACGAGGCGCTCGACCCGCGCCGGGCTGTCGGCGGCCAGGCCCAGGGCCGTCGCCCCGCCCATCGAGTTGCCGATGAAGCTGGCGCGGGAGATCTCCAGGGCCGCGAGAAAGGCGCGCAGGTGTTCGACGCGCGCGCCCTGCGAGTAGTCGAAGCCGGCCGGGTCGGGCTTGGCGGTGTCGCCGAAGCCCACCATGTCGAGCGCGATCACCCGGAAGTGGCGCGCCAGCAGCGGCATCGAGCCCTTCCAGTTGCCGACGCTGTCGGCGCCTGCGCCGCCGCCATGGATCAGCACCAGCGGCGCGCCGCTGCCGGCCTCGAGGTAGTGGGTGCGCAGGCCGCCGGCATCGATGAAGCGCGAGACCGCAGCAGCGGCCGTCATGCCGCCTCGCGCAGCTCGAGGCCGCCCATGCCGGTGAACCACTCGGGCATCTCGTGGTAATAGACGATGTCGCCGGTCCAGCCCGGCGCCGCCCCGGCCATGAACAGCCAGTTGACGATCTCGAGCCCGCCGTTGCCGCCCTGCTCGACGATCTCCTCGGGCGTCATCCGCGTCAGCGGCTCGGGATGGCCACGCACGAAGCTGCCGAGCACCTCCTGGTCGAAGCTGCGCGAAACCTCGCCGTGGCGCGGAATGTTCAGCCAGTGCGAGAGCCCGCCGGTCGCCAGCACCGCGACCCGCTCGCCGGCCGGACGCAGCGTGTCGATGGTCTCGCGCAGCACGCCGCCGAGTGCGTGGCAGCGGGCCGGGCCGGGCACCGGCTCCATGTTGATGTTGATCAGCACCGGCACGATCGGCAGGGTGCGCCCCGGATCGATCAGCATCATCGGCAGGGCGACGCCGTGGTCGGGGTGCAGCTCCTCGGCCTTGGCGAGGTCGAAGCCGCGCCGCGCCGCCTGCGCGACGAAGGCCTCGGCGAAGGCGCGATGGCCCGGCCGCGGCTCGCGCGGGATGTCCATGTCGCCGAACGGCACGTACTCGTCGGCGACGCCGACGCAGAACGGCGCCTGCAGGCTCATGTTGACGTTGAACATGTGGTCGCTGCTGACGACGACCACGAGGTCCGGCTGCCTGGCGACGAGGCGGCGCCCGAGCTCGCGGATTCCGGCGACGATGCCGCGCGCGCGCTCCTCCACGCCCGCGGGCGACATCAGGATGTGCGAGCAGGCGCCCGCGGCGACGAGTCGTCCCATCACGTCTCCTTGGTGGCGTCGTCGCGGTACGCGTCGACGGTGATCAGCCGCGCCACCTCGGGGTTGCTGGCGAGCAGGACATGCATCTGCAGGATCGGATGCACGCCGGCAGCGGCGAGCGCCGGCGGCGAGCCTTCGTCGAGGCCGGCGCGCTGCGCTGCGTCGAGGCCGTATTCGTCGTAGACCTCGCCGCGCCGGTCGCGAAAGCGCTCCAGCAGGCCGGGTCGGCGGAACAATTCCTGCACCAGCCGGTTCACCGCATAGCTGCTCATGGGCGCCTCACAGGTTTTCCGGCCGCTGGATGCCGCGGTTGTGCTCGCTCGCGAGCTTTCGCCACTGCACGATCGCGATATCGGCCTCGAACAGCCGCTCCTCGACCCAGCCGCGGTCGTTGTCGGCGTAGAACTCCTCGGTCGCCTCGCGCGCCCAGACGTCGTCGTCGTTGAAGCCGTCGAGCGCGAGGTCGACCCACTTGTCGTCCACCTCCTGGCGGAAGGCCTCGGCCTCGGCCGGCGAGGCGGTCACCCGGCCGAGCGTCTGCAGGTAGATGTGGGTCGTGGCGTCGACCGGCACGTACCACTCGAACTGCTGCATGCCTTCCTGCGGCCAGGGGTCGACCTTGAGCACGCCGGGCAGCCAGATCGAGATGTTGTCGGCCACCCGCTTTTCGCCGAAGTGCCCCTCGAGCACGGTCTCGCCGCCGATCGTGCCCTCGAACACCGGGATCGCGCTCTCGCCCAGCAGGTCGTAGAGGCCGATCGGTCCGGGCGCGCCGATCGAGGGCCGGGTGCCTGTGCCGGGCTGGGTCGGCGCGAAGCCGAGCGGCAGGGCGATGTCGTTGCCGGCGCAGAGCGGCGAGCCCTTGTGGATGAAGATGTGGCTCGCGTCGAACCCGTTCTCGACGCCGAGCCGCCAGTTGCTGCGCACGACCCGGCGCTTGCCGTGGATCGTGCGGTCGGCATCGAGGAAACCCGGCGGAACGTCGGCCGCCAGCGCCGGCGGCTCCTCGTGGCCGACGAACACGAACACCAGGCCCTGCGCCTCGATCACCGGATAGGTCTGCAGCTTGTGCTTGCCGATCAGCGCGCTCGACGGATTGGTGATGATGTCGACCAGCCGCCCGTCCTTCCAGTCGTAGGTGAAGGCGTGGTACCAGCAGGTGATGGTGCCGGGCTTGTAGCACTCGAGCCGGCGCGAGAACTTCACCCCGCGGTGCAGGCAGCGGTTGCGGATCGCGCGGGCGACGCCGTGGACCCGGTTGATCAGGATGCTCTCGCCGAGCAGCGTCGCCTCGACCGGCTTGCCTTCCTCCAGCTCGCGCGAGAACAGCGCCGGGTACCAGTGGTTGCGAAAGCCGAGCTTGGCTTCGACGTACGGCCGCCAGCCCTTCACCCTGCCGAGCACCGCCTCGTTCACCAACGGCCCATCCATCGTTCTTCGCCTCGTTTGCTAAAGTGCACGGACATCTTGCGCGGGCGTGCGCGCCTCGTCTTGGCAGGCAGTGCACAGCCGCATCGCAGGCAGCGCAAATCACCGGGAGGCCGTCATGGCTGCCAGTTGGCGTAGCGAGTCGGTGCCGGAACGCGAGCAGTTCGCCTCGTGGCGCGAAGCCTGCTGCCAGCACGTCTACGCGATCACGCCCGAGCGCGAAGAGCAGCGCGGCTTCCGCGGCGCGCTGCGCGCCCGCCGCCTGGCCGGGCTCGACGTGGTCGAGCTGCAGTGCGAGGGCCATCGCGTGCTCCGCCGCAAGGAAGACATCGCCCGCGCCGAGAGCGACACCTACTACCTCTACTGGCAGATCGGCGAGGCCGCCTGGTTCCTGCAGGAAGGCCGCCACGTGCTGGCCGTGCGCGGCGACCTCCTCCTCGCCGACCCGAACCTGCCGTTCTCGACCGGCGCCTCGGGCGACTTCGATTTCCGCATCTGGCGCCTGCCGCGGCGCAGCCTCGACCGCTACCTGGCGCGTCCGGGGCGGCTGCCGATGATCCACCTGCGGCGCGGCACGCCGGAGTGCGCGCTGGTGGCGAGTTGCCTCGGCGCGCTCGACGGTGACGCCGAGCGCATCGATCCGCGGATCGCCGAGCCGGTTGCCGACCACCTGGTGCGCCTCGTCGCCACCGCCGCCGGCATCGCTCCCGAGCTGCGCGAGAGCGGCCGCGAGGCGCTGCGCAGCGCCACCCTGCGCCGGGTGATGGACCACGCGGTCGCCAACCTGGCCGACCCGGCGCTCTCGCCCGGGAGCATCGCCGGACGGCTGGGCATGTCGGTGCGCAAGCTCCACATGCTGTTCGAGCCGATCGGCATGAGCTTCGGCGAATGGCTGCACGAGCGGCGCATCGCCGAAGCGCGGTCGCTGCTCGCCAATCCGGCGATGGCCGAGCGCAGCGTGGTCGAGATCGCGCTCGCCGTCGGCTACAACGACCTGTCGACCTTCTACCGCGTGTTCCGCGCCGAGGCCGGCGTCACGCCGGGCGAGTACCGGGCCGGTTCGCGCTGAAGGGCACCGCCGCCCAGCGCACGGCCGAGGCGATCACCGCCTCGGGAGGCGCGGCGATATCGAAGCGCTGCGCGTCGCCCTCCTCGGCGCCGGGCGGCTCCAGCGTTGCGAGCTGGCTGGCGAGCAGGCTCTCCGGCATGTAGTGGCCGCTGCGGCCCGCCATGCGGGCGCGGATGATGTCCGCCGGTCCGTCGAGGAAGACGAAGCGCACGCCCGGCGCGCCGACGCGGATGCGGTCGCGGTAGGCGCGACGCAGCGCCGAGCAGGCGATGACGATGCCGCGCGGCGATTGCAACTCGTCGGCGAGGCGCCCGGCGATGCGCCCGAGCCAGGGCCAGCGATCGGCATCGGTGAGTGGCGTGCCGGCCTGCATGCGGGCCACGCTCTCCGGCGAATGCAGGCCGTCGCCGTCGATGAAATGCAGGCCGAGCGCGGCGGCGATGCCGGCCGCGACCGTGGACTTGCCCGAGCCCGAGACGCCCATCACGACCAGCGCGATGCGCTTCGGCACGGGCGCCGCTGCCAATGCCTTGCCGCTAGCGCCGGCGTTCCAGCCGGCGATAGGCGCTGAAGTGGCGGACCGCGTTCTTCGCGTCGCCGAGCTGCTCGTGCAGGCGGGCGGCGTTGTAGTGCGCGTCGGCCAGGTCGGGCGCGAGCTGCAGGCTGGCGTTGTAGGCGGCGAGCGCCTCCATCCACCGGCCCTGGTCCTCGAGCGCGACCGCGCGGTTGAAGTGCAGCAGCGCCTCGTCCGGCTTGCGCTTGAGCGCCTCGTCGTAGAGCGCGACCGCCTCCTTGCAGCGCTTCGCCTCGCAGAGCAGCGCGCCGAGGTTGAGGTACGCGTCGGCGTGGTCGGGATCGAGCGCGAGCACCTTGCGGTAGGCGGCCTCGGCGGCCCGGCGATCGGTCGCCTCGAGCGCTTCGCCGCGGCTGAACACCGCCTCGATGTCGCCGGCGGGCGCGGCCGTGTGCGCCGGCGCCCGCTGCAGGAAGGTGACGCTGCCCTTGACCGGCGCGAGCTCGAAGTCCATCACCATCTGGCCCGAATCGGCCTGCCATTGCGAGCGCCCGTCGCGCACCGTCACGTCGTTGCCGACGGCGCTGATGCGCAGGCCGGCGAGCGGCAGCTCGGCGGGCAGCTTGTCCTTGAGCTTGCGCAGCGACTGCAGGATCCGCCGCGGCGCGATCCGCGCCGCCTGCAGCTCGGCCGCGGTGCGCAGCAGCACCACGTCCTGGAAGGTGAAGCGGTATTCCTGGCGGGCGCCGCGCGTCGGCGTGACGAAGCCCGAATGGATGAGGCCGGAAATGACGCCGCGCGAAAGGCCCAGCATCTCCTGGATGCTGCGGATCGTGTAGGGGCTCTCGGTCGGCCTGCGCGTCACTTCTTCGCCCGGACCCGGGCGGGCGCGGCGACGGCGGCTTCTTCGGCGACCTTGGGCGCGCGCTTCACGCCCTTGCGCTCCTTGGCCGCCTCGACCGCCGGCGTGGGCTCGGGCGCCGCTTTGCCCGCCGGCTTGCCCTTGGCGGCGGCGCCGCGCGTGCCCAGGCTGGCGCGCAGCGCTTCCATCAGGTCGATCACCTGGCCGCCGGCCTGCGGCTCGACCGGCTCCATCGCAACGACTTCCTTGCCCGCGATCTTCTCGTCGATCGCGGCGAGGATGCGCTTCTTCTCCTCGTCCTCGAACATGGTCGGGTCGTAGGTGTCCTGCGAGATCTGGTCGATGAGCTGCATCGCCAGCTTGAGCTCGGCGTCGGAGACGGTGACCTTCTCGATCCCCAGCTCCTTGATCGAGCGCACCTCCTCGGCGTAGAGCAGCTGCTGCAGCACCAGGCCGTCTTCGGCCGGGCGCACCTGCACCACGTACTGCTTGCCCTTCCAGGCCCACTTGGCGAGGGCGCAGCGCCCGCTGCTGCGCATCGCTTCCATCAGCAGGTTGTAGGGCTTGCCGCCGCGCTTGTCGGGCGCGAGGAAATAAGCCTTGTCGTAGAAGATCGGGTCGACCGCCTTGTCGGGAATGAAGGCAACGATGTCGATCGTCTGGCTCGGGCTTTCCTGCAGGGCCTTCAGCTCGTCGGGCGAGAAGATGACGAAGCGGTCGTTCTCGAACTCGTAGCCCTTGACCATCTCCGCGCGATCGACGACGTGCTGGTCCTTCTCGGAGACGTACTGCTGCTTCAGGCGCGAGCCGTCCTTGGCGAGCATGTTGAAGCGCACGGTGGCCGAGCTTTCGGTCGCCGAATAGAGCTTGACCGGAATCGACACGAGACCGAAGGAAAGCGAGAGCGAAGCGATCGAGCGGGCAGCCATCGAAACTCCTGATTGCGCCCCGGCAACCTTGGGGGGATGCTGCGGCGGACGCGCAGCATACGGGCAAGAACCGCGCCTTGTCACCCCGACCGTTGCGATTTCGCCGCTGGCTGAAAACCCAGTGTCTTCATCCCCGCGGCGAGCGTCTGTCTCGACTTCCAGTAGCCCGCCCACGGGTCGGAGGCCTGGAAGCTCAGGTACTCGCGCGCCGTCGCGATGCTCCATTGCGCCCCGCCCTTGATCGCGCCGAGCTGCTCCCACGCCAGCGGCATCGAGACGCCGAGGCCGGGCCGCGAACGCGCCGAAAACGCCGTCGCCGTGGTCTGGCCGTGGCCGTTGCGGAGGTAGTCGACGAACACCCGGCCGATCCGGTTGGCGCCGCCGCTCTTGGCGACGAAGCGCTGCGGGATCGTCTTCGCCAGGTGCTGCACCACCGCCTGCGAGAAGCCCTTCACGGTGTCGTAGTCGAGCCGGGGCGCGAGCGGCACCACCACATGCAGGCCCTTGCCGCCGCTGGTCTTCAGCCAGCTCTCGAGCGCCAGCTCCTGCAGCAGCGCGCGCACCAGCAGCGCCGCCTCCTGCACATGCGCCCACGAGACGCCTTCGCCCGGATCGATGTCGAAGATGACGCGATCGGGCTTGTCGATCTGCCTGGCGGTCGAGTTCCACGTATGGAACTCGATCGTGTTCATCTGCGCCGCGGACACGAGGGCATCGGGCGTGTCGACCGCCAGCAGCGCTGAATGCCCTGGCCAGAGCGCCGTGTCGAGCACGCGCAGCCCGGGCATGCGCGTCTCCGGATGCTTCTGGAAGAACAGCTCGCCGCTGATGCCCTCGGGCGCGCGCACCAGCGACACCGGCCGGTCGGCGAGGTGCGGCAGGATGCGCTCGGCGATGCTCTCGTAATAGCGCACCAGCGCCAGCTTGGTCAGGCCGGTCGAGGGATCGATCACGCGCTCGGGGTGGGTGACCTTGATGCTGCTCGAAGGTGCGGAGGCCGCCTTCGCCGGCGACGGTGCGCCCGTGTGCAGGCGCGGCAGCTCGCGCGTCACCGTCGCCGCCGGCTTGTCGAGGCGCAGGCCCTGGAACACGGCCTGCCGCACATGGCCGTCGGGCGTCCACTCGGCGAACGAGACCTCGGCGACGAGCGTGGGCTCGACCCAGCGCTCGCCGCCGGCGGTGCGCCGCGACCAGCGTCCGGGCTTGAGCGACTCCGCATCGAACAGCGGCTGGTCGACCTCGATCGCGGCGAGGCGCGCATGCAGGTCGCGCCCGGTCCGCGCGTTCCAGCCGGTGCCGACGTTGCCGGCGTACTTGAGCTCGCCGCCCTCGTGGTAGCCGAGCAGCAGGCTGCCGACCTCGCCGCGCGCGTTCGCCCGGTCGGTGAAGCCGCAGACCACCAGCTCCTGGCGGGCATGGCACTTCAGCTTCAGCCAGCTCTCGGTGCGGCCGGAGACGTAGGGCGCGTCGCCGCGCTTGAGGATGATGCCTTCCAGGCCCATCTGCCGGGCCGCCTCGAGCATCTGCGACGGCGGCGCATCGAAGCTCTGGCTGAGGCGGATGCGGTCGGCCGCGTGGCCTTCGACGATCTCGCGCAGCAAGGCGCGGCGCGAGGCGAGCGGGAGCCTGCGCAGGTCGCGGCCGGCGTGGAACGGCAGGTCGAACACGAAGTAGTCGATGTCCTCGCCGGCGGCGCTGTCGATCGCGTTCTGCAGGGCGTTGAAGTCGGGCACGCCGGCCGCGCTCATGACGACGATCTCGCCGTCGAGCCAGGCCGATTCGAGGCCGAGCGCATCGATCGCCGCGGCGAGCGCCGGCATCTTCTTCGTCCAGTCGTGGCCGTTGCGGGTGATGAGCTTCGCCTTGCCGCCCTCGATGCGGGCCATCAGCCGGTAGCCGTCGAACTTGGTCTCGACGATCCACTCGCCCGGCGGCGGCGCCGCGGCAAGCGTCGCCAGCTGCGGCTCGAGCTTCATCGGCAACGCCGCCTTCGGCAGCTTCGCGAGGTCCGGCTTCGGCGCGGCGGCGGGCGCGGCCTTCACCCCGGCCGCGCCCTTCGCGACCCGCGGCTCGCGCTCCTCCACCAGGCCGAGCGGCGCCGCGACCACGCTGTCGGGCAGCGCGGCGATGACGTCGTAGTCGGCGAGCGGCCGCGCCCACTCGTCCTTCTTCTTGAACAGCATCCACGGGTCCTGCTTGTCGCCCGGCTTGGCGATCCGCACCAGCTCCCACAGGCCGGCGAGCTTCTGGCCGTGCAGCCTGAACAGCACCTTGCCCTTGGCCATGCCTTCGCGCGGGTCGCCGACGGGCTCCCAGGTGCCGCGATCCCAGACGATCACCTTGCCGGCGCCGTACTGCTTCGCCGGGATCGTGCCTTCGAAGTCGGCGTAGGCGAGCGGATGGTCCTCGACGTGGATCGCCATCTGCATCTTCGAAGGGTCGTACGACGGCCCCTTGGGCACCGCCCAGCTCAGCAGCACGCCGTCGAGCTCGAGCCGGAAGTCGTAGTGCAGCCGGCTCGCCCAGTGCTTCTGGACGACGAAGGACAGCGCCGTCGCGGCCTGGCCCGCGCGCGCGGCGGGCCCGGCGGCGGGCTCGGAGGTGATGCTGAAGTCGCGCTTCTGCCGGTAGCGCTCGAGCGCGCGGGCGGGCGGGTTCGCGGGTTCGGCCATGGCGCCGCGGAGGATGCCACAGGGCCTGCGGGCGAACCGCTCGTCGCCCATCGGTAATCGGTCGTAAGCCGAGGCCCTGGCGGGCCCTGGTCTTGCGTCCGTGGCGTGCGCGGGATCTTCGTGCCGCGATTCGTCACCGGTTTTTCATCGCAAGTGCAACTGTCTGTCAGGCGCCCTTCAGGGCGCGAAGAGTCTGCCGATATGGCGCCCCGCCGTGCCGGTCCATCCGAGAGTGACCGATGACGCCCGATCCGTTCGTCCTGATGTTGAGCCGGGTCCAGTTCGGCCTGACGATCGGCTTTCACTACATCTTCGTACCGCTGACGCTCGGCCTGATCGTCGCCGTGGCGATCATGGACACGCTGCGCGTCACCACCGGCCGGCACGACTGGCGGCGCGCGGCGCGCTTCTGGTACCGCTTCTTCGTGCTCGCCTGGTTCATCGGCATGGCCACCGGCTATCCGCTGCGCCTGCAGCTCGAGCAGCAGTGGGCCGGCTACAGCGTGCATGCACGCGCGGTCATCCACGCGATCATGGGAATGGAAGGGATGATCGCGCCGGCGATGGTCTCGCTGGTGCTGGTGCTCGCCTCGCTCGCTTCGGGCCAGCCGGCCCTCGACCGCGCCATCACCCGCTGGATCCTGGCCGCGGTGATGCTGCTGCAGGCGGCGTGCATCGTCACCCTGAACGCGTGGATGCAGCATCCGGTCGGCACCGAGAGCGGCGCTGCCGGCGCGCAGATCGTCTCGCTGCGCGAGATCTTCCTCAGCCCGACCGCCATCACGAAGGTCGCGCACACCTTGAGCGCGGGGATCCTCACCGGCGCGATGTTCATCGTCGCGGTGTCGAGCTTCTATCTGCTCCGGCGGCGGCACCGCGACGTCGCCCGCATCTCGCTCTCGCTGGCGCTGCCGATGGCGGCGATCGCGCTCGGCGCGGTCGTCTGGAGCGGCCACGAAAGCGCACGCGTGGTGATGACGACGCAGCCGATGAAGTTCGCGGCGATCGAGGCGCACTGGGAGCAGGGCTCGGGCCCGTCGCCGCTCACCCTGTTCGCCTGGCCCGACACCGCGTTGCAGGCCAACCAGTTCGCCGTCACCGTGCCCAGGCTGATGAGCTGGCTGGCAACGCACAGCGACGCGTCGCCGCCCGGGATCCGCGAGCTGCTCGTCGCCGCCGAGGCGCGCATCGCAGAGGCGCTGCGCGAAGGCGCGGGCGAGGCGGGCGCCGGCTGGCGCCAGCTGCATGACCGCACTTCCCGCACCCGCACCGACTGGCGCGGGCTCTCGGACGCGGAGCGGGTGCACGCCACCGCGCTGGCCAGCGTGCCGAGCGTGCCGACCCTGTTCGCCGGCTTTCGCCTGATGGTCGGCACGGCCTTCGTGCTGGCGATCGTCCTCGGCGGGGCGCTGCTCTACCGCCGCGAAGTGTTCGAAGGCGGCGATCGCTGGCCGCTGCGCCTGCTCTGCCTGGCGCTGCCGCTGCCCTGGCTCGCCACCTTCGCCGGCTGGACCGTCGCCGAGGTCGGACGGCAGCCCTGGATCGTCTACGAGCAGATGGCGACGGCCAGCGCCGCGCGGCTGCAGCCCGCCGCGTCCGCGGTGGCCGAGTTCCTGACCTACGTCTCGGCCTACGGCCTGCTGGCGATGCTGTTCGTCGCGATCGCCCGCGCCCTGCTGCGCGCCGGACCGCGCCGTCAGCTCTGGAACTCGGCCTGGCGCTACCGGCTGCGTTCGCTCTTCGGCAGCCGCCTGCAGCGCCGAACCGCCGCGGCGGCGCGAGCCAGCGCCTGGATCAGCCGGCCGTCGCGCGCCCGCCCCGGCCGGCCTCCCGGGTAGGAGATCGCGAGGCGTGCGACGATAGCGTTCGACCTGTCCCTGGAGAACGCCTTGAGTCCCGAGTGCAAGACCGCCGCCGCCCGCGCCGCGGCGACCCTGCTGCTGATGTTCGGCATCGCCGGCTGCAGCGTCTTCAAGAACAACGAGGAGGCGCAGACGGTGATCAACCAGCGCGTCGTCGGCATGGCCGCGGGCGACTTCTTCCAGCGCTATGGCGTCTGGGGTACACGCCGGGAGCAGGTCGACGGAACCATCGAGTACGGCTGGGTCTCGGCCGTCGGCGCGACCACCAACTCGGGCTACTACGGGCTCGACGATCGCACCTGCACGATGAAGATCATCGCCGCGAAGGACGGCAGGATCATCGTCGCCAACATCCTGCAGGACATGCCCGGACGAACCACCACGTCGCGCTGCGGAGAGCTGTTCAAGGCGGCGTAGGCCATGCAGCGCGAAGGGGTCGCCATCGTCGGCGCCGGCATCGGCGGCCTGACGCTGGCCCTGTGCCTGCACCGCGCCGGCATTGCCTGCCGGGTCTACGAGCAGGCGGCCGAGATCCGGCCGCTCGGCGTCGGCATCAACGTGCTGCCGCACGCCAGCGCCGAGCTGCGCACGCTCGGCGTGCTCGATGCACTGGAGCACGTCGCGGTCGTAACGCGCGAGGCGGCGTTCTTCAATCGCTTCGGCCAGCTCGTCTTCGCCGAGCATGCGGGCCGCTGGGCCGGCTACGAGACGCCGCAGCTCTCGATCCATCGCGCCGACCTGCAGGGCGTGCTGCTCGCCGCGGTGCAGGAGCGGCTCGGCAGCGGGGCCGTGGTCGTCGGCCACGGCTGCGTCGGCGTCGACGACGCCGGCGGGGATCGCGTTCGCCTGCGTTTCCAGGATCCTTCGGGCGCGCCGCTGCCCGACGTCGAGGCTGCGCTCGCGATCGCCTGCGACGGCATTCACTCCGCCGTTCGCAGGCAGCTTCATCCCGACGAGGGCCCGCCGCGCTGGTCGGGCGTGAACATGTGGCGCGGCGTCACCGCGCACGCGCCCTTCCTGAGCGGAGCGACCATGGTTCGCGCCGGCTGGCTGACGGTGGGCAAGATGGTGATCTATCCGATCCGCAACGCGGTGGACGGCCAGGGCCGCCAGCTCGTCAACTGGGTCGCCGAGCTCGAGGCGAAAGCGCCGGTGCAGCGCGACTGGAACGCGCGCGGCAAGCTCGACGACTTCTTCCCCGCGTTCGCCGACTGGCACTTCGACTGGCTCGATGTCGCCGCGCTGATCCGCCAGACCGAGACCGTGCTCGCCTATCCGATGGTCGACCAGGATCCGCTGCCGCGCTGGAGCTTCGGCCGCATCACCCTGCTCGGCGACGCCGCGCACCCGATGGTGCCGCGCGGCTCGAACGGCGCGGGCCAGGCGATCCTCGACGCTCGCTTCCTCGCCGACCGGCTGGTCGAGCACGGCCTCACCCCCGCGGCCCTGACCGAGTACGACCGGGTGCGCAACGCGGCGACGGCCAAGGTGGTGCTGATGAACCGCAGCAACCCGCCCGACGCGATCCTGCGCGAGGTGCACGAGCGCTCCGGCGACAAGCCGTTCGCCCGCATCGAGGACGTGGTCTCGCGCGAGGAGCTGGCGCGCATCGCCGACACCTACAAGCAGGTGGCGGGCCTCAGGCGCTGAGACGCACGCTCGCCGCAGGAAGGAAACCCGCCGTGTCGCTGACCTACACCGAAGTCCGCAAGCTCGACCTCGACCCGGCCACGCATCCGCGCGGCCGCTCCTTTCTCAGCGCCGCCAGCGGCCTGGTGCGCCTGGGCCGGCGCCACTACGTCGTCGCCGACGACGAACAGCACCTCGGCGTGTTCGACGCGGACGGCACGAGCCCGGTGCAGCTGGTCCGCCTGTTCGCCGGCGACCTGCCGGAATCGGCGAAGAAGCGCAAGGCGAAGAAGGCCGATCTCGAGACCCTGCTGCTGTTGCCGCCGATGGCCGGCTGCCCCGGCGGCGCGCTGCTCGCGCTCGGCTCTGGCTCGCGGCCGAACCGGATGCGCGGCGCGCTGCTCGGCCTCGACGCCGAGGGCGCGCTGCTCGCCGGGGTGCGCACGATCGACCTCGAGCCGCTCTACCGGCCGCTGGTCGCGCGCTTCGCCGAGCTGAACATCGAAGGCGCGCTGATCTCGGGCAACGACCTGATGCTGCTGCAGCGCGGCAACAAGGGCGGGCCGAACGCGACCGTCCGTTTTCCCTGGCCCGCGATCGAGGCCTGGCTGCAGGGCCAGGCCGCGGCCGCGCTGGAGCCCGCCGCGGTCCGCGAGTACGACCTCGGCGCGGTCGACGGCGTCGCCTTCGGCTTCACCGACGCCACCGCGCTGCCCGACGGCGGCTGGCTCTTCAGCGCCGTCGCCGAGGCCACCGACAACGCCTACGACGACGGCGACTGCCGCGGCGCGGCGATCGGCGTCGTCGGCGCCGACGAGGAGCTGCGTGTGATGCGAAACCTCTCGCCCCGGCGCAAGATCGAGGGCATCGAAATGCGAATGGTGCAGGGCAAGGTCGCGATCGGCATGGTCACCGACGCCGACGATCCCGAACAGCCGGCCGAGTACGGCACCGCCACGCTCTAGACCTCGCCAGCGCGCCACGAACAACACTCCGGAGACACGCCTTGGACCCTGTCGATTCCCCGCGCCGCCGAACCCTGATCGCCGCGCTCGCCGCCTGCGGCACGCTCGGCACCACCGCCGCCCGCGCCCAGGCCGCGTGGCCCGGCAAGCTGGTGCGCATCGTCGTGCCCTACACGCCCGGCACCGGCATGGACATCCTGGCGCGCACGCTCGCGCCGCACCTGCAGGCGGCCTGGGGCCAGAGCATCGTCGTCGAGAACCGGCCCGGCGCCTCGGGCAACCTCGGCGCCGGCGCGGTGGCGAAGTCGCCGCCCGACGGGCTCACGCTGCTGATGGGCGTGAACACGCTGATCATCAACCCTGCCCTGTACGCCAACATGACGTACGACCCGCTCAAGGACCTGGCGCCGCTCGGCCTGGCCGCGACCGGCTCGTTCCTGCTGGTCGCGAGCAGCGCCTCGAAGCTGAAGTCGGTCGACGACCTGGTCAGGGCCGCGCGCGCCCGGCCGGGCGCGCTCGACTACGCCTCGCCCGGCATCGCCACCCCGCACCACATGGCGATGGAGCTGTTCAAGCTGCAGGCCAAGGTCTCGATCACCCACATCCCGTTCTCCGGCACCGCCGGCGCGGTCAACGCGGTGCTCTCGGGCGACGTGCCGCTGATGTTCCTGCCGGTGCACGTGGCGATGGCGCAGGTCAAGGGCGGCCGGCTGGTGGCGCTGGCCGCGGCCGGCGACCGGCGCTCGGCGCTCGCGCCCGACGTGCCGACGCTCGCCGAGCTCGGCTTCAAGGGCGTCGAGGCCGACCTCTGGTACGGCATGCTCGCGCCGGCGGGCACGCCGGCCGACGTCGTTGTCCGGGTCAACGCCGACCTGCGCAAGGCGCTCGCGCTGCCCGAGGTCAGGACAGCCCTGAGCGCGCAGGGCATGGAGATCGCGCCGAGCTCGCCCGAGGACATGGCGGCGCTGATGCGGCGCGACGCGGCCCGCTGGGCGGCGGTGGTGAAGCAGGCGGGAATCAAGGCGGAGTAGCGCGCCGCTCGCGCGCCAGGGAAAGGAACAAGGATGAGCACGCCATCGAGCCCCCGATCGGCCTGGCCGGAGCTGCGCTTCGTCGCCTGGCGCGACAGCGGCGCGACCCTGCAGCTCTGGACGCAGATCGTCGGCAAGGTGCGGGTCGCGCTCGAGCCCTGGCTCAACCACGGCTGGCAGGTGCCGCTCTACGTCACCGCGCGCGGCCTCGGCAGCTCGCCGATCCACGTCGGCGGCGGCCGGCTGGTCGAGGTCGAGTTCGACTTCGTCGAGCATCGCCTGCGGCTGCGCTCTTCGGAAGCGCCCGAACGCGGCTTCGCGCTCGAGCCGATGTCGGTCGCGAGCTTCCATCGCCGCTTCATGGCCGAGCTCGCGGCGCTCGGCATCGCGGTGCGGATCCACGGCGTGCCCAACGAGGTGGCCGATCCGATCCCGTTCGCCGACGACGAGACCCATGCCGCCTACGCGCCGGCCGAGGTTCAAGCGGCCTGGCGTGCGCTGGTGCAGGTCGATCGCGTGTTCCGCCTCTTTCGCACCGGCTTCCTCGGCAAGGCGAGCCCGGTGCATCTGTTCTGGGGCAGCTTCGACCTGGCGGTGACGCGCTTCTCCGGCCGGCCGGCGCCGCTGCACAAGGGCGGCGTCCCGGGCCTGCCCGACGCGGTGACGCGCGAGGCGTATTCGCACGAGGTCAGCAGCGCCGGCTTCTGGCCAGGCAGCGACGCGTATCCGCAGGCGGCGTTCTATTCCTATGCCTATCCCGCGCCGGCCGGCTTCGCGGCGGCGCGGGTCGAGCCGGCCGCTGCGGTGTGGTCGGCGGAATTGGGCGAATGGCTGCTGCCCTACGAGGCGGTGCGCAGCGCCGCCGATCCCGACGCCACCCTGCTCGCCTTCCTGCAGACGACCTATCGCGCCGCCGCCGACCTGGCCCACTGGGACCCCGCGCTCGAATGCGAGCTCGGCGTTCCCGGGCGGCCGCGGCCAGTCGCGGCCGGATAGTCGACTTCGCCTACGCGGCGGCGACGACCTCGTCCGTGCGCACGACGAAGCGCTCGAGCGTGTTCGGCCCGAAGGCGGTGGAGAGCGCCACGTCGCAGGCGTCGCGGCCGCGCGCCATCAGCACCCGGCCGATGCGCGGCATGTTGTTGCGCGCATCGAAGGTGTACCAGCGGTCGCCGAGCCAGGCCTCGAACCAGCCGGCGAAGTCCATCGTGCCGTAAGGCGGCGGCATGCCGATGTCGCCGAGGTAGCCGGTGCAGTAGCGGGCCGGAATGTTGAGGCAGCGGCAGAAGGCGATCGCCAGGTGCGCGTAGTCGCGGCAGACGCCGACGCCCTCGTTGTAGGCCTCCCAGGCGGTGCGTGTGCGGCGCGCGTTGTGGTAGCCGAACTCGATGTGGTGGTGGACGAAGTCGCAGATCGCCTGCACCCGCGCCCAGCCGGTCGGACCCGAGCCGAAGCGCTGCCAGGCGACGTCGGAGAGCTGGTCGGTCTCGCAATAACGGCTGCCGAGCAGGTAGACCAGGGTGTCTTCGGGGAGGTGCTCGATCGGCGTCTGCACCGCCGTCGGCACCACCGGATCCGGCAGGCCGCTGTCGTTGACCAGCGCGTCGGTGCGCAGCGTCAGCAGGCCGCGCGGCGCGACGATGCGGCTGCACCAGTTGCCGAACATATCGCGGTAGGCGGTAAGAGGTACCGGCGGGTCGAGGATCAGCAGGTCGGGCTGCACCAGGTCGGAGGCCCGGGAGTGATGGATGTTGAGCACCAGCAACATCGGCGTCGGCTGCGGGCAGCGGTACGCCATCTCGAAACCGACTCTGATCTGCATGCTTGCCCCCTGCGTTGCTGGAGGGATGCCGAAGGCGCCGTCCGGCTTCGAGTATCCGCGCAATGCGGACGCAAGGCGTGTGCCACGCACAATGGCCGCACCCATGACCCCAGCTTCCCCTTCCGGCGACACCCCGATCGCCACCCTGGGCAACGGCGTTCGCGTCGTCGCCATCCCCCTGCCCCACCTCGAAAGCGCCAGCGTCAGCGTGTTCGTGCACAGCGGCAGCGGCAGCGAGAGCCGGCGCGAGAGCGGCATCAGCCACTTCGTCGAGCACATGGCGTTCAAGGGCACGACCGGGCGGAGCTGCCAGCAGATCAACCTCGACGCCGAGCAGCTCGGCGCCGACGTCAACGCCCACACCGACAAGGACCACACCGCATACCACATGCGCGGCCGGGCGCGCGACGCGCCGGCCTTCGTGCGCATGCTCGGCGACATCGTCCTCAACAGCAGCTTCCCCGAGGCCGAGCTCGAGCGCGAGCGCCAGGTCCTGCTGCAGGAGTACGTCGAGGACGAGGAAGACCCGCTCTCCACCGCCTTCAAGCTGTTCGACAAGCTCTGCTTCGGCAGCCACCCGGCGGGTCTGCCGGTGATCGGCCTGAAGGGCAACATCGGCCGCTTCAGCCGCGACGACCTGCTCGGCTTCGTCGAGAGCCGCTACGTCGGCGCCAACATCGTCGTCGGCGTCGCCGGCGGCATCGATGCCGAGGCGATCGTCGCCGTGGTCGAGAAGAGCTTCGGCGCCCTGCGCGCCGGCGTGCCCAGCGCCGTGCCGCCGCCGACGCATCGCGGCGGCACCGGCTCGAAGGCGATCGCCGGCCTCGGCCAGACGCACGTCGTCTACGGCCTGCCCATTCCGGCGCTGGCCGACGAGGCGCAGCATGCCTACGCCGTCGCCGCCGCCCTGTTCGGCGAAGGCATGAGCTCGCCCCTGCTCGACGAGATCCGCGAGCGCCGCGGCCTCGCGTACCACGTGTCGTGCTCGGCCGACGTGACCGAGCTCGCCGGCCAGTTCGTGGTCGAGGCCTCCACCGCGCCCGAGCACGCCGAGGAGTTCATGGTCGAGATGAAGCGGCTGCTCGCGCGCCAGGGCGACCACATCGACGCCGCCGGCCTGGCCCGGGCGAAGAACCTGATCGCGGTGCGTCGCCTGCGCGACTGGGAACGGGCGGCGCGCCGCCTGGAGGACGCGGTGCTCGACGCCTTCGCCCTCGGCCGGGTGCGCAGCCGGGTCGAAGTCGCGGCACGGATCGAATCGGTGACGGTCGCCGATGTCCGCCAGGCGCTGGCGCACATGCTCACCGAGCGCCCCGCGGTGGCCATCGCCGGCAAGCTGAAGAAAGGCCTGCCGGAGCGGGCGCGCGAGCTGTTCGGCGCTGCCGAGGCGTGACGCTTGCTATCCTGAGCTCCGTCCAGGCGGAGGAACCGGCCTCCGCCGGCACCGTTACCCAAGGAGCGTCATGCGCCTGATCCGCCACCTCTTCCTCGCCGTGATGCTGCCGCTGCTGCTGTCATCCTGCGGCGGCGGCGGGGGCGGCGGCGGATCCGGGAACAGCATTTCGCTCAACGCCTCCTCGGTGTCGCTGGTGGCAGGAACGACGACGGGCGGCGACGTCACGACGCAGATCGTGCAGGTCACGTTCAAGGGCGCCGGCGTCGTCATCGGCACCCTGCCCGGACAGACCGTGCCGCCGTGGCTGAGCGTTACTGCGGGTGCACTCGACGGCAACGTCGTGCCGATCAGCATCACCGCCGATGCCACCGGCTTCGGGCCCGGCAACTATCCGATGACGCTGCGCTTCGTCACCGGCAACAGCGACGGGTCGGACCTCGCGATCCGCGACCTGCCCGTCACCCTGACCGTGGTGCCCGGCATCTCGCCGGCCACGGTGGCTTCCGACGGCGTCGTCGCCGGCCCCGCGGTACAGACCACCATCACCGTCAGCGCCGGCAGCATCAACTGGGTCGCCAGCACCAGCGCGC
Organism: Burkholderiales bacterium; assembly: GCA_021414305.1. GTDB lineage: Bacteria > Pseudomonadota > Gammaproteobacteria > Burkholderiales > Burkholderiaceae_C > Schlegelella_A. Next base: position 92,228 of record JAIOOS010000006.1, read on the forward strand.
CCTGGATCACGCTCGACCGCAGCACCGGCACCGGCACCAGCGACATCGTCGTCTCGCTCGCTCCGGGCGCGATGGCGGTGGGCGATTACACCGGCACGGTGACGATCCAGGACACGCTCAGCCACGCCAGCCAGGTGATACCGGTTTCCTTCGGTCTCGACGCGCGGCGGCTGCTGGTGCGCCGGCCGGGCGTCGGGCTCTCGCTCGTGGGCACCCAGTCGCGCCTGTCGAGCTCGATCACCGTCACCGACAACGGACGGGTGGCCACCGGCTGGTCGGCCAGCGCCGACCAGGCATGGCTGGTGCTCGACAAGAGCCAGGGCGTCACCGACGACAGCCTCGGCTTCACCGCCGACGTCACCGGCCTGGGCGAAGGCATGCACTACGCGCGGGTGACGATCTCGCCGCGAAACGAGCCCGCCGTGGCCAACACGGTGGTCGTGCGCGTCGGCCTCTACGTGAACCGCGCCGGCCCGTTCGTCGCCAACCTGACGACGGGCATCCGCGTGATCGCGCCGACCCCGCACTTCTCGATCGGGTTCACGGCCGATCCGATCCGGCCGTACTTCTATCACTCGCAGAGCGATGGCCAGATCGACATCTACGACGCCTACACCGCGGCGCGGGTCGGGGCGATCACGATCCCGGGCGCGGTGCCGGGCGCCATGACGACCTCGCTCGACGGCAGCCGGCTGTTCGTTTCCGACGTGGCCGGCGCGAGGATCTTTCCGGTCGACCTCGACACGTTCGCCGTCGGCACGCCGTTCGCGGCGCGCGTGCCGAACGACGCCTTCACCCTGGCCTACGCCGAGGTGAGCGGGCATCCGGTCCTGGTCACGAGCGCATTCCAGGCGATCGACGCGCAGACCGGCGCGCTGCTCGCCGACGCCCAGGGCACCTCGGGCAACGTGCTCGGCTCGCCCTGGGTCGCCGCCCAGCGCGACGGCCGGGCCGCGTTCATCCAGGGCAGCACGAACGGCAACCACGGCCTGTCGCGCTACTCGCTCAGCCATCGCAACGGAACGCTGCGCATGAGCCGAACGCACCAGGTCAACGAACCGGGCGACGGCTACGGCGTGGCGCTCAGCTTCGACGACTCGCGCCTCTACACCGTGACGCCGGGATACGGCTATGCGGCGTCGACGCTCGGCGGGCGCGTGCAGTTCGGCCCCTCGTCGTCGCCCAGCGCCGTGACGACCTCGCCGAACGGCAACCTCTTCGTCACGAGCTGGATCGATTCGACCGTGTTCACGTACCGGGCGGACTTCACGCCGATCGCCAGCTACCAGTTCGGCGCCCATCTCGACGCGCTCGCCTTGTCGGGCGACGGCCACCGGCTCGGGCTGTTCGTCCAGTCGGGCGGGGCGAGTCGCCTGCTGCACTTCACCGACGTTCCCTGACGACCGCTCCTGGAGGAACGAAATGCAAGCCGACGTCCCGCCGTTGAACGATGCCGAGCTGGTGCAGCTCCAGATCCGGGTCATCGCGCTCGAGAACCTGCTCATCGCCCTGCTGGCCGATGCGCCGCAGGCGCAGCTCGACCTCGTCCGCAGCATGGCGAGGTACATCTCGCCCCGCCCCGGCGCCACGCCGCATCGGCTGACGGTGCATGCCGCGGCCGAGATGATCAGCCTCGTCGACCGGGCCAGACAGTTCCGGACGGCGGCGCCGGCCAGCCTCGGGGATCCCGGCGCCGCCTGACGTAACCAGACGGAGGGACCTCCGCCGCCGACCAGCGGTCGGGAGCTGCGCCGAGAGGGCTCAAGACACGCCGCCTTCTGCCGATACATCGCAGACAACAAGGCGGCATTCCGCTTCGGTTGTCCCTTCCCTCACCTCCCGCGCGCGCCACCCATGAGTTCGGACGTTTCCCTCCTTCGCCCGGCGCTCGACGCGGCGCAGAAGGCCATTCGCACCGCCGTTTCCGACGCCATCGACCCCGCCGCGAGCGCGCTCAAGGGGCTGCTGCGCACCGCCCTGCCGGCCGAGCGCCCGGCGATCGTGCAGGCGCAGGCGATCCTGCAGCTCTCGCGGCAGCCGCTGCTCGCCGCCTTCGAGAAGGAACTGCGCGACCTGGTCGAAGAGGAGCTGAAGCCCGAAGGTGAAGCCTCCGACTTCCACGACCCCACCGACTGGATGTCGGTCGGCCTCGTCGATGAGGACCAGTTCGAGAACCGGCTCGTGTTCGAGCGCGTGGGCCAGCTCATCGGCCACGAGAGCGAGGGCGAGCTGCGCGAGCTCGCGGCCTACACCGGCGAGCTGCTGAGCGCCGGCTGGGCCGATCCTGCACGCAATCCGCTGCGCGGCCAGGTCATCGCCACGGCGCTGTATCAGGCCGTCGAGGCGGTGACCGAGGGCGACCAGTGCCGCCGCCACGTCGTCAAGGAGCTGGGCCAGACGCTCGCCCAGGCCTTGCGGGGCTCGTACCGTGCCATCGTCAAGGACTTCTCGGCGCGCGGCTTTCGCCAGATCGAGCTGAGGGTGCATCCGTCGGCCTCGACGGGGGGCGGCAGCGGCGGCGGCAAGGGCGGCGGAGCGAACGGCGCGGCCAACGGCGCCGGCAACGGCGCCGCCACCTGGGCTTCGGCCGACATCGGCGGCCCGGCGAATCCCGGCCTGGAGGCGATGCGCGACCTCTGGGAGAAATCCATGCTCGGCCGATTGCCCGTCGGCACCGACCCGTCGCGTGCGTGGGAATCCTCGATCCGCAATCCGCAGGCCGCCGCCCACGTCGCCGCGCCCGGCGACGCGAGCGCCGACAGCTCGGCCGCGTTGCTCGAGCGGCTGATGCAGGAAGCGATGAGCGGCGCGCTGTGGTCGGCCGCGACCGCGCCCGCCGACGAGACGCCGAGGCACGGCAACGCGACCGACGCCGACCTGATGCGCCTGCTGCGCCGCCTCAACCACGCCGCTCCCGCGAAACCGGCCGATGCCGCCGGTCGCGCCGCGGGGGGCGGCGCCGAGCCTTCGTTCTTCGGCACCAGCTTTTCCGCCACCGGAGTGGGCGGCGCCGCGAGCGCATTCGGCGCCCTGCCGCCGACGAACCTGATCCGCGCCCACCACGACGAGCTGGTGCAGGCGGCCTCGGGCGAGGTCGATCACATGGTGATCGAGGTCGTCGCCAGCCTGTTCGACCAGATCCTCGCCGACGCCCGCGTGCCGCCCGAGATCGCCCGCGAGATCGCGCGGCTGCAGATGCCGGTGCTGCGCGTCGCCCTGCGCGACACCAGCTTCTTCTCGGCGCGCAAGCACCCGGTGCGCCGCTTCATCAACCGGATCTCGACCCTGGCCGCCGGATTCGGCGGCTTCGACAGCGGCCCCGGCAAGGAGCTGCTGGTTCGCGTCAACGCGCTGGTGACCGAGATCGTCGAGGGCGACTTCGACCAGGTGCCGCTCTACGTGAAGAAGCTCGGCGAGCTCGAGCAGTTCGTCGCCGCCAACGCGCGCGCGCAGTTCGAGGGCACGCCGGCCGCGGCCACGCTGCAGGCCAAGGAAGCCGAGTGGCAGACGGCGAAGCTCTTCGGCGGCCGCCTGCACGAAGCCTACGAGAACCTGCCGATTCCCGACTACCTCAAGTCGTTCCTCGCCGGCACCTGGAGCCAGGTCATCGTCGCCGCGGCGCAGGGCGACGACGCCGACCCGGCGCGCGAGAAGCGCTATCGCCGCGCCGCCTTCCATCTCGTGGCGAGCATCCAGCCGAAGCGCACGGCCGAGGAGCGCAAGCTCTTCCTCTCCGGCCTGCGCGGCCTCACCGCCACGCTGGAGGAGGGCCTGGTGCTGATCGGCTGGCCGAAGGCCGAGCACGACGCCTTCTTCGGCAAGCTGGTCGAAGACCACATGGGCTCGCTCAAGACGGCGCCGGGCAGCGACCTCGATCACAACATGCTGCTGCGCCAGCTCGACGCCGCGGCGCGCACGCCCCTGCCCGATGCCGGCGAGACAAGCGAGCCCGCGCCGGGCGAGGGCTTCGAGCCGCGCTTCACCCCTCGGGAAGCAAGGCGCGTCGGCTTCGTCGACGAAACGGTGGTCGACTGGTCGAAGCCCGCTCCCGGCGCTGCCGCGAAGGAAGGCAGCGCCACCGCCGCCGAGCCGTCGCCCGCGCCCCAGGGCGGCGCCGCGGCCGAGCTCGATCTCGACCTGGCCACGCGCCCGGCGCCGATCGACGAGCTGCCGCTGCCGAAGGCCCGGCCCCCGGCACCGGTCGACGCGAACGCGTTTCCGGTCATCGAGCCCCCGCCGCCGGCCGCCGCGTCGCCGCTGCCGCCGGCGAACCCCGCGCCGACCTCGCCGGGCGCAGCGACCGAGCCCGAGGAGCCCACCGAAGGCCCGCAGCTCCTGAATCACCTGCTGATCGGCGGCTCCTACCGGATGCACCTGAAGGACCGCTGGGAGAAGGTCCGCCTCACGCACATGAATGCGAGCAGGACCTTCTTTCTCTTCACCCACGGCGCCGAGGACCGCGGCACGATCTCGATGACGGTGCGCATGCTCGGCAGGCTCTGCGAAACGCACCGCATGAAGGCCTACGAAGACAAGCCCCTGCTCGATCGCGCCACCGAGCGGCTGCGCAATGGCGCTCCCGGCGCGGCGCCGGCTCCCCGGGCCGCTGTGCGCGCGACGGAGCTCTCCGCCGCCTGAGGTCTCCCGCCCCTCAGGCGAGCGGCGTGTCGCCGAGCACGGTGCCCGCGTAGGCGAAGAGAGACGGCAGGCCGCCCGTGTGCAGGAAGAGCACTCTCTCCCCGGCACCGAACCTGCCCTTCCTCGCCAGGCCGATCAGCCCGGCCATCGCCTTGCCGGTGTAGACCGGATCGAGCAGCAGGCCCTCGCTGCGCGCGAGCATCTGCACCGCTTCGACCATGGGCGCATTCGGCACCGAGTACTTCGGCTGCCACCAGCCGCCGATCGTGACCACCGCCTCGCGCGGCACCGTGAGGCGCACGCCGAGCAGGTCGAGCACGGCCTGCGCCTCGCGATGCACCAGCGGCTCCTGGTCGGCCGGGTCGCGGCTGGTGCCGATGCCGACGATCGGCGTCGCCACATTGCCGCCGAGAAAGCCGGCGAGCAGGCCGCCGTGCGTGCCCGAGCTGCCGGAGCCGACGACGACGCGATCGAACGAGACGCCGAGCTCGAAGCATTGCTGCTGCAGCTCCTGCGCGCAGGCGACGTAGCCGAGGCCGCCGAGCGCGTTCGAGCCGCCGCCGGGAATGACGTAGGCCTTGCGGCCCTCGGCGGCGAGCGCATCGGCGACTTCCTTCATCGCCTTGCCCATGTCGCTGCCGGCGGGCACCACCGTGATCGCCTCGACGCCGAGCAGGCGGAACATGAAGTGGTTGCCGTTGCCCTTCGGGTCGTAGCCGCCGGCGACGCGTTCCTCGATGACGAAGCGGCACTTCAGCCCTTCCTTCACCGCCGCGGCGAGGGTGATCCGGCAGTGGTTCGACTGCGGCGCGCCGCAGGTGACCAGCGTGTCGGCGCCCTCGGCGAGCGCGGCAGCGACCAGGAACTCGAGCTTTCGGGTCTTGTTGCCACCCGGGAAGAGGCCGAGCAGGTCGTCGCGCTTGACCCAGACCTCGGGACCGCGGCCGCCCGGGCACTGCGCCGCGAGCGCGGCGCTGAAGCGGGGCATGGGCTCGAGCGGCGTCGGCCCGGGGGTGTAGATGCGGCGGGGAAAGCGGGAAAGGTCCATGGCGCGTGGCAAAGGGTCGAAAAGCGGAGATTGTCGGCGGGCTTAAGCGCGGGTTAATCCCCCCCTCGCAACATCCTCTCCAGTGAACGGCGGCCTCCTGGCTCGCCGCAGGAGTCCGAATGTTGGCCATGGCATCTTCGCCGCGAGATCGAAATCCTTCCCTCATGACGAGGGTCGCCCCGGCGAGCACGCTGCGAACGCACGGACCCGGCGCGCCCGACCGGGCGGAAATCGAAGCCTTCATCCGCGACGTGTACCGCGAGCGCTACGGCGCCGACGTGCACCAGTTCGCTCCCATGCTCGTCAGCCTGGCCGACGAGAGCGGCGAAGTGATCGCCGCCGCCGGCTACCGCTCGGGAGCGCAGGGAGCGCTGTTCCTCGAGCGGTACCTGTCGGCGCCGATCGAGACCTACCTGGCCGAGGCACCGTCGGCCTTGCCCCAGCGAAGCCGCCTGGTCGAGGTGGGTCACCTCGCCGCCACCCGCGCCGGCGCCGGCCGGCGCCTGATCCTGCTGCTCGGGCCGCACCTGGCGGCGCTCGGCTTCCAATGGGTGATCGGCACGCTGACGCAGGAGCTGCGGCAACTGTTCGTGCGCCTGGGCATCGTGCCGCTGTCGCTGGCCGAGGCCGATCCGGCCGTTCTCGGCGCGGAGATCTCCCGCTGGGGCAGCTACTACGACCATCGGCCGGTCGTGCTGGCCGGGCGGATCGACGTCGCCTTGCAGGCCTTCTCGCGGCGTCGCGCGCTGACATGAGGTCGGCGCTGCACGACGGCCGCAGGAGCTGGAGCCCGGACGAGCTCGCGAGCGAAGGCGAAGCGGCCTCGCGCCTGCTGCGCCAGGCCGGCGTTCGCGTGCTCGCGACAGCCATGGACAACGCGCCCGCATTCGTGGCCCTCGACGAGGCGGCGAGCGACGCCGGCTGCGCGCATGTGCCGTTGCCGCTCTTCTTCACGCCGGCGCAGATGCAGCACGCCGTCGCGGCGGCCGGCGTCGACACGCTGCTCGTCGACCCGCCGCTCGCTGCGCTGTGGCCGGCGCTGCGCTGGGCGCCCGTCGAAGTCGCCGGCCGGACCCTGCAGTGGGCGCGCTGCGAAGCGAAGCCGGTCGCGCTGCCGCCGGGCACGGCCAAGATCACCTTCACCTCGGGAACCACGGGAACGCCCAAGGGCGTGTGCCTGAGCGGCGAGGCCTTGCGGCAGGTGACCGCGAGCCTGGTCGCGACACTCGCGCCGCTCGGGATCGAACGCCACCTGAACGCATTGCCGTTCGCGGTGCTGCTCGAGAACATCGCCGGCCTGATGGCGCCGCGCCTGCAGGGCGCGATGCTGCAGACGCTGCCCCTCGCCGAGCTCGGCCTGAGCGGATCGTCGAGCTTCGACGCCGCCCGCTTCCACGCCGCGGTGCAGACGCATCGGCCGCACAGCATGATCCTCCTGCCGCAGATGCTGCGCGCCTGGTGCGGCCTGCTGATGCAGACCGGGCAGCGGGCGCCCGAATCGCTGAAGCTCGTTGCCGTGGGTGGCGCGGCGGTCGGCGCGGCGCTGGTGGACGCGGCCCAGGCGCTGGGCATCCCCGCGTGCGAGGGCTACGGCCTCTCGGAAGGTTGCTCGGTGCAGACGCTCAACCTGCCGGGATCGCAACGCGCCGGCAGCGTTGGGCGGGTGTTGCCGCACGCGCGCATCCGCGTCGCTGCCGACGGCGAGCTCGAGGTCGCCGGCACCCTCTTCAGCGGCTACCTCGGCGATCCGACGCCGGTGCCCGCGTGGTGGTCGAGCGGCGACCTCGGCACGATCGACGTCGACGGCTTCGTCCACGTGCGGGGCCGCAAGAAGAACGTGCTGATCACCGGCTTCGGCCGCAACGTCTCGCCGGAATGGATAGAGACCGCCCTGCGCAGCCACCCGGCGGTGCTGCAGTCGGTGGTGTTCGGCGACGGCGAGGCGCAGCTCTCCGCGGTGCTGTGGCCGGTGTCGCCGGCGATCGACGACGCCGCGCTCGCGGCAGCCGTGGCCGCCGCGAACGCTGGCCTTCCCGACTACGCCCGCATCGGCCGCTGGACCCGCGGCCGCGCCGCCTTCGACCCCTCCACCGGCCTGGCCACCGGCAACGGCCGGCCGCAGCGCGGCGCCATCGCCGAGCTGCACGCCGACGCGCTCGACCTCCACATCGCTTCCCCTTCCTGAACGCCCCCATGAGCTTTCACGCCCGACTCCTCGAACAGACCCATGCCGCCCGCCAGGGCCTGCTGGCGACGCCGATCATCCAGGGCGCGCTGCGCGGCCAGGTCTCGCTGCCGAGCTACCTCGCGTTCCTGCGCGAGGCCTACCACCACGTGCGGCACACGGTGCCGTTGCTGCGGGCGACGAAGGCGGCACTGCCCGAGCGCAATGCCTGGCTGCGCGAACCGCTCGACGAGTACATCGGCGAGGAAGCCGGCCACGACGAATGGATCCTCGACGACATCGCGGCCTGCGGCGGCGACGCCGGGTCCGTGCGGCACGGCGCGCCGGGGCACGCCACCGAAGTGATGGTGGCCTATGCCTACGACACGATCGCGCGCGTCAACCCGCTCGGCTTCTTCGGCATGGTGCACGTGCTCGAAGGAACCAGCGTGTCGCTCGCACTCATGGCCGCCGACGCGATCCAGAAGCCGCTGGCCCTGCCCGATGCGGCGTTCAGCTACCTGCGCTCGCACGGCACGCTCGACCGCGAGCACGTGGCCCACTTCGCCCTGCTGATGGACCGGGTGGCCGACCCGGGCGATCAGGCCGCCATCGTGCATGCGGCGCGGGCCTTCTTCCAGCTCTACGGCGACGTGTTCCGCAGCCTCCCGCTGCCCGAGCCGCAGGCCGCAGCGAGCGCTCTCCTCGCTCGACGCGACGCGGCGGCCGAGGCATGAAGGCCGCCGAGGCCCGCGTGCTGCTGACCGGTGCCCGCGGCGGCATCGGCCAGGCGATGGCGCGGGCGCTGCTCGGCGCCGGCGTCGCGGTCATGGGTGTCGGCCGCGCCACCGCGCCGCCGGCCCTCGTCGCCAGCGGCATGCACTGGCTGCAGGCGGACCTGATCACGGCGCAGGGCGTGGCGGACGTGGCCACCGGCGCCGAGGCCTGGGGCGCCAACGTCGTGGTCCATGCGGCCGGCGTACCGGCCTTCGGCCCGCTCGCGAACGAGCCCGCCTGGCGCCTCGACGAGGTCGTTCGCACCAACCTGCTCGCGCCGATGCTGCTGACCCGGCAGATGCTGCCGCGACTGCTCGCCCGGCCGCGGGCGCAGATCGTCTTCGTCGGCTCGGCGCTCGGCCGCATCGGCCTGCCGGGATTCAGCGTCTACGGCGCGAGCAAGTCCGGCCTGCACGGCTTCGCCGAGGCGCTGCGCCGCGAGCTCGGCGGCAGCAGCGTGCGCGTCCAGGTGCTCGCGCCGCGCAGCACGCGCACCCCCTTCAACGATGCCGCCGTCGAGGCCTACAACCGCGCCACGAGCACCGCGATGGACTCGCCGGAGCTTGTCGCGCAGGCACTGCTGCGCCTGATCGAGAGCGAGGCGCCCGAGCGCTTCATCGGCTTTCCCGAACGGCTGGCGGTGCGACTCAACGGCGCGCTCGGCGCGCTGCTCGACCGCAGCTTCGTCAAGCACCGACGCCATCTTCACGCGGCCCCGGCCGCACCCGACGCACAAGGATCACGAACATGAACAACCCGCTCCTCGCCGGCCTGCTGGCCGCCTCCTGCCTGATGCTTCCCGGCGCGCATGCCGCTCCCGTCGACGACGCCGTCGTCGAGTTGCAGCGCGACTGGGAGGTCGTTCGCTACCAGACCCCCGCCGGCGAACGCGAAAAGCGCTTCGAGACGCTCGCGGCCAAGGCGCACCAGACCACCGAGGCCTTTCCCAACCGGGCCGAGCCGCTGATCTGGGAAGGCATCATCGACAGCTCGCTCGCCGGGGAGCGCGGCGGCCTCGGCGCGCTCGGCCTCGTGAAGCAGGCGCGCACGCTCTATGAAAAGGCGATCCAGATCGACGCCAACGCGCTCGACGGCTCGGCCTACAACAGCCTGGGCGTCCTCTACTACAAGGTGCCGCGCTGGCCGGTCGGCTTCGGCGACAAGGTCAAGGCCGGCGAGCTGCTGCAGAAGGCCCTGGCCGTGAACCCGCAAGGCATCGATCCGAACTTCTTCTACGGCGAGTTCCTCGCCGAATCCGACCGCCGTGACGAGGCGATCGTCTACCTCGAGCGTGCCCTGCAGGCGCCGGCACGACCCGGCCGGCAGATCGCGGACACCGGCCGGCGCGAGGAGATCCGCGCCCTGCTGGCCAAGCTCAAGCCGCGCTGAGCTTGCGCAGCTCGGCGACGACGCCGCTGCCGTCGGCCTGCGCGCGGTAGCGCAGCTCGAGGCCGTGCAGCGCGGCGATGCGCTGCGCGATCGAGAGGCCGAGGCCGCTGCCCGATTCGGCCTGCCCGGTCGGGCGGTGGAAGCGCTCGCCCAGGTGCGCCAGCGTGTCGGCCGACAGCGGCGGGCCCGCATTCTCGACGCTCAGCCCTTCGGCGCCGAAGCGCAGCGTCGCTTCGCTTCCTTCCGGCGCGTAGCGCACGGCGTTGTCCACGAGGTTCCTGAGCAGCAGCGCCAGCAGGTCGGGGTCGCCGCGAAGGGGGAAGGCCGGCGTCCCCGCGGCCGGCCACTCGCAGGCCAGCTCGATGCGGCGCCGCTCGGCGAGCGGCAGCAGGTCGCTCATCACCTGCTCGACGACCGGCTCCCACGCGACCGGTTCGCCTTGCTCCGGCCGCTCGGCCGCGTCCACCCGCGACAGCGCCAGGAGCTGCTCGACCATGCGGTCCATGCGGTCGAGGCCGGCGCCGAGCCTGGCCGAGGCCTGCGCCCGCTCGCCCTCCTCGCGGCTGCGGCCGAGCACCTCCCACTGGGCGCGAAGCACGGCCAGGGGCGTGCGCAGCTCGTGCGCGGCATCGGCGGTGAAGCGGCGCTCGCGCGCCATCGTCGCCTCGATGCGGGCGAAGAGACCGTTCATGGCGGCGAACAGCGGGCCGAGCTCGGTGGGGATCAGCGCCGTCGGCACCTTCTGCAGATCGTCGGCGCCGCGGCGCTGCAGGTCGGCGGTGAGGGTGCGCACCGGCGCGAGGGCCTGGCGCACGGCCCAGGCCATGGCGAGCAGGAGCACCGGAAGCACGAGGAGCCAGGGCAGCAGCTGGCTGCTGACAAGGCTGGTGACGAGGTCGTCGCGCTCGTACAGGCGCTGTCCCGCCGCCACCAGCCACGTGCCTCGGGCCGACTGCAGGTAGTAGACCCGCCAGGCGTCGCCGTCGAGCTTCAGGTCGACGAAGCCCGACGTGTCGGCGCGGCGGGGGAGCGCAACGCCTTCCCGGTCCGCCAGCAGCAACTTGCCTTCGGCGTTCCAGACGGCGATCGCCAGGTCGCGCAGGTCGGCTGCCCCGCCCGACGGCAGGAGCTCGGGCGATCCGCCGCCAGTGCCGAGGCCAGGCAGGGTCGCCTGCACCTGACGGGCGAGACGGATGATCTCGGTGTCGTACAGCTCGTTGACCTCGTGCCGCGCCCGGCTCGCCGACACCAGCAGCGCGACGCCCCACACCACCGGCGCGCAGAGCAGCAGGAAGACCAGCAGGCGGCGCTGCAGGCTCACGCGGGCACCTCGGCGCCGAGCGCATAGCCCACGCCGCGCACCGTGCGCACGATGTCCGGATGGATCTTGCGCCGCAGCCGGTGCACGTGCACCTCCAGCGCATTGCTCTCGGGCTCGCGGCCGCTCCAGTCGTAGAGCTGCTCCTGCAGCTGCGCCTTGGAGAGCACGCGCTGCGGATGCTTCAGCAGCACCTCGAGCAGCGCGAGCTCGCGGGCGGTGAGGTCGACGGGCCGATCCTGCCAGTGAACCTGCTTGGTGACGGTGTCGTAGCGCAGGGCGCCGTGCGTCCACTCCGCCTGGGCACGCCCGGTCGCGCGGCGCAGCATCGCCCGGAGGCGCGCCGCCAGCTCCTCGGTGGAGATCGGCTTGATCAGGTAGTCGTCGGCGCCGGCGTCGAGGCCGGCGATGCGCTGCTGCACCCCGTCGCGCGCCGTGAGGATCAGCACCGGCAGGGCCGAGCTGCGCTCGCGCCAGCGGCGCAGCCACACCATGCCGTCGGTGCCGGGCAGGCCGAGGTCGAGCACGGCGGCGTCGTACGGCGCACTGTCGATCGCCGCGTCGGCCTCTGTGCCGCCGGTGAACCAGTCGACCGCGTGGCCGAGCTGGCGCAGGCCCGTGGCCAGCGCATCGCCGAGCTGAGGGTCGTCCTCGAGGATGAGCAGGCGCATGCCCTCATGCTAGGGCATGGCTGCGGTCGCCACGAACGGTTGCGAACGCCTGTCGAGAAGGGCCGTGCCGGCATGCCGCGCCAGCGCCGAGGGCCGGGCGGCGAGGAAGGCGCGCAGGCGCTCGGCGTAGTCGGCGCTGACCGCCCCGCGCACCGAAGGCCGGTCGGCGAGTGCCGAGCGCCATGCCGCGACCCGGGGCAGGCCGGCGAAGAAGGCGAAGTCGCCCAGGTCGTCGATCACGTCGAAGTAGCGGAATACCGGCGCGAACACCGCGTCGACCAGCCCGAACCGGCCGCCGCCGAACCAGGGCCCTTCGCCGAGCGCGGCCTCGACTTGGGCGAAACGCTTGCGCAGGTCGGTGGCGCGGAGCGCGAGTGCGGCCTCGTCGGCGGCGTTGTAGAACGCGGCGATCGCGTTCAGCAGCGCCGAACCGAACTCCATCCAGGCGCGATGCCGGGCGCGCGTGAGCGGATCTTCGGGATGCAGGCGCGGCCCCGCCGTCTCGTCGAGGTACTCGCAGATCACTGCCGACTCGAACAGCGCCTCGCCGCGCACCAGCAGGACCGGCGTCTTGCCGAGCGGAGAAACGGCGAGGAACCAGGCGGGCTTGGCCGCGAGATCGATCTCGCGCCGCTCGAAGGGCAGACCCTTCTCGGCCAGGACGATCGCCGCCCGCTGAACGTACGGGCAGAGCGCATGCGACACCAGCACCGGCGGCGCGCTCATCGCAGCAACCCCTCGACGCGCATCGCCTCCAGCACCGCCGGACGCTCGGCCACGCGCGCCAGGTAGGCCTTCAGGTGCGGATAGGGCGCGAGCGGAACGGCGAGGTAGTCGGCCCAGCGGACGATGGTGAAGGCGTAGGCATCGGCCACGCTGTACTCGCCGGCCAGGTAGTCGCGCGTGGCCAGCAGTGCGTCGAGCTCGGCGAAGCGCGCGGCGAGCTTCTGCTTCGCCGCCTGTTGCGTCGAGGCGGCCGTTTCCTTGTGCCACAGCCAGGGGCTGAACACCTTGTGCAGCTCGGTGCTCACGAACGTGAGCCATTCGACGACGGCGACGCGCCGGGCCGAACGCGGCGCGCCGATCAGCGCGCCGTCCGGGTCGAGGTCGGCCACGTACTGCAGCAGCGCGGCGGCTTCGCTGTGCCGGCTGCCGTCGTCGAGCTCCAGCACGGGCACGTAGCCGCGCGGCGAAACGGCGAAGTAGTCGCCGCCGTCGGCCGTGGTGTGCCGCGCGAGATCGACGGCGACGGGGTCGAACGAGGCGCCGATCTCGCGCAGGGCGATGTGAACGGCGAGCGAGCAGGCGGCGGGGGAGTAGTAGAGCTTCATGAGCGTCTCCGGAAGGTTGCGGACAGGCAGAATCTAGGCTTGCACTGCTGCCATGAAAATAGGCGATGAGGCAATCGATGAATGCAAAGCTGCAATACGAGCTCACACCCGCCGACCTGGCGACGGTGCTCGCCCTGGTGCGCGCCGGCACGCTGCTTGGCGCCGCCGAGCGGCTCGGCGTCGACTCCTCGACGGTGTTTCGCGGCCTGCAGCGCATCGAGCGTGGCCTCGGCGCGCCCCTGTTCGAGCGTTCGCGAGCCGGCTACGGCGCGGGCGAGCTCGCACAAGCGCTGGCCGAGCGCGCCGAGCAGGTGGAGGCGGCGCTGGAGTCAGCCCGGTCGGCGGCGCAGCTCCAGCCGGCGCAGGTGACGGGACTGGTGCGGATCACCACCACCGACACGATCCTGCACGGCCTGGTGGCGCCGGCCATCGCCGGCCTGCGCGAAGCGCATCCCGGCCTGAGCTACGAGCTGCACGCCGGCAACGAGCTCGCCAGCCTGACCCGGCGCGATTCCGACATCGCCGTGCGCGCCACCCGCCGGCCGCCGCAGCACCTGATCGGCAAGCACGTCGGCCCGGTGCGCATGGCGCTCTTCGCGGCAAGCGACGGCGCCAGCCTGCGCGACGTCGACGCCGGCAAGGCCGCCTGGATCGCCCCCGACGACGCCCTGCCCGAGCATCCTTCGGTGGTCTGGCGCAAGCGCCACCATCCCAAGGCGGCGCCCGCCTACCGGGTGAACAGCATCCTCACGGTGATGGAGCTCGTGGCGCTCGGCCTGGGGGTCGGCGTGATTCCGGTGTTCCTCGCCCGGGGCCGCGCCGGCCTGCACCAGCTGGGCGACGTGCTCGACGAGTGCCAGACCGAGCTCTGGCTCCTCACCCACCCCGAGTCGCGCCATGTCCGGCGCGTCGCCACCGTCTACGGGCACCTGGCGCGCACCCTGGTGCTGGACTAGCGCATCGCCCGCAAAGGGGAAGCGCCAACGTAAAGAAAGTCGCGGCCCCGGTGCAGCCCCGTCAACGCCCGCCGCCGAAGGCACGTTGGACGGGCATGCGAACCCTGCCGACGCTCTCCAGCCCCGTCGATTCCCCCATGGTCACCTCGATCCTGCGCTTCAATGGCCAAAGCCAGCAGGCCCGCGCCCAGCTCGTGCCGCTGCTGCGCGAGTTTCCCCAGGTCCGCTTCTGCGAGCGCACGGCCGCCGAATACGAGGTGACCGCCGCCGACCGCTCCGTCCTCCAGGCGCTCGCCAGCAAGCCCGGCTGGAGCCTGGCCGCCGGCCGCTAGGGCCGCCCAGCCCCCTTCGCCCGCTCCCGCACCGCCTTCGCCAGCGCCACCAGCACCGGTTCGGTCTGGGCGAAACCGATGCACGCATCGGTGATCGAGACGCCGCGCTTCAGGGCGACGCCCGGCACCAGGTCCTGACGCCCGGCCTCGAGGTGGCTCTCGATCATGACGCCGACGATCCGCTCCTCGCCGCCCGCGATCTGCGCCGCCACGTCGTCGGCCACGGCGATCTGCCGCATCGGGTCCTTGGCGCTGTTGCCGTGCGAGAAATCGATCATCACCTGCGCGCGCAGGCCGGCGGCGCGCAGCGTGGCGCAGGCCGCGGCAACGCCGGCGGCCTCGTAGTTCGGCGCCCTGCCGCCGCGCAGGATGACGTGGCAGTCGTCGTTGCCGCGGGTCTCGAAGATCGCGGCCACGCCCATCTTCGTCATGCCCATGAAGGCGTGCGGCGAGCGCGCGGCGAGGATCGCGTCGGCCGCGACCTTGACGCTGCCGTCGGTGCCGTTCTTGAAGCCGACCGGCGAGCTGAGCCCGGAGGCGAGCTGGCGGTGGCTCGGGCTCTCGGTGGTGCGCGCGCCGATCGCGCCCCAGGCGATCAGGTCGGCGACGTACTGCGGGCTCAGCAGGTCGAGGAACTCGGTGCCGGTGGGCATGCCGAGCCGGGTCAGCTCGAGCAGCAGCGTTCGCGCCCGCTCCAGCCCCTCGTTGATCGCGAAGCTGCCGTCGAGGTGCGGGTCGTTGATGTAGCCCTTCCAGCCGAGGGTCGTGCGCGGCTTCTCGAAATAGGCGCGCATGACGATCAGGAGCTCGTCGCCGAGCCGGTCGGCCGCGGCCTTGAGGAGCCCGGCGTATTCGATCGCCTGCCCGTGGTCGTGGATCGAGCAGGGGCCGACCACGACCACCAGCCGGCGGTCCCTGCCGTGCAGCACCGCGGCGATCGCCGCCCGGCTCGATTCGACCAGGGCGAGCGTGGCGTCGTCGACCGGCACGCGCTCCTGCAGCAGCGCGGGCGTGATCAGCGGGCGGACCGCGCCGATGCGCACGTCGTCGATGCGCGTCGTGTCGAGCGTGCTGTTGCGGCTGCCGGCTTCGCGGTCGTGGCGGGGGTCGTCGAGTGCAGCCATGGCGCCTCACGATACGCGAAGGCAACACGCAGGCCCGGGGTGCGCGCAGCCGGCCGGAGAAACCCGGCGAGGGAAAACGCGCTATGGCGCCGGCCCGGCGCTCCCTAGACTCGCTCAACTAATAACTTACTTAGTCAAGATGACCGTCGCCGTTTCCGAGCCCTCGCCTGCCAGCGCCCCCCTGCCCGCCCGCTTCGCCGACGAGGACCATCTCGAGGACCTGCTGTCGACGCCCTCGCAGGCGCTCGTCGACGACTTCGCCCGACTCGACGGCGACCTCATCGTCCTCGGCGTTGCCGGCAAGGTCGGCCCGACACTGGCGCGCATGGCCAAGCGCGCCGCGCCGACGAAGCGCGTGATCGGCGTGGCCCGCTTCAGCGAGGCCGGCCTGGCCGAGCAGATGACGGCGTGGGGCATCGAGACGATCAAGTGCGACCTGCTCGACGCCGACGCGGTGGCGAAGCTGCCGAAGACGGCGAACGTCGTCTACATGGCGGGCAAGAAGTTCGGCACCGATTCCGACCCGTCGTTCGCCTGGGCGATGAACACGCAGGTGCCGGCGACGATCGCGCGCGAGTTCAAGGCCTCGCGCATCGTCGCCTTCTCGACGCTGTGCGTCTATCCGTTCGCGCCGGTCGTCTCGCACGGCTGGGACGAAAGGGTGAAGCCGGGCCCGCTCGGCGACTACGCCAACTCCTGCGTCGGCCGCGAGCGCGCCTTCGAGTACGGCTCGCGCACCTGGGGCACGCCCGGCAGGCTGATCCGTCTCAACTACGCGATCGACATGCGCTACGGTGTGCTGCTCGACATCGCCAACTGGGTCTGGAAAGGCGAGCCGATCGAGATCGACACCGGCCACGCCAGCGTCATCTGGCAGGGCGACGCGAACGAGCAGATCCTGCGCTCGCTCCTGCACTGCACCACCCCCACCTCGCCGCTCAACGTCGGCGGCCCGGAGCTGGCGAGCGTGCGCATGGTGGCCGAGTGGTTCGGCCAGCGCTTCGGCAAGCGGCCGATCTACTCCGGCAGCGAGCAGCCGACGGCCTGGGTCAACAACACGCTGCAGGCGCAGCGCCTGTTCGGCTACCCGCGCGTGCCGCTGGCGACGCTGCTCGACTGGGTGGCCGACTGGGTGGAGCGCGGCCTGCCGCAGCACAACAAGCCGACCGGCTACCAGGTCCGCGCCGGCGCGTTCTGAGGCCGAGGCAAGCATGAGCGCGGAAGACGGGCAGGGCCTGATGACCTTCTGGTCGAGCATCGAGCCCGAGAACCAGCTCGCGTTCCTGCGCTGGCACAACTGCGAGCACATTCCGGAGCGCGTGTCGACGCCCGGCTTCCTGCGCGGCCGCCGCTACCGCTCGACGGCCGATTCCGAACGATTCCTCATGTTCTACGAGACCGAGGACGAGCAGGTGCTCTCCAGCCCCGCGTACATGGCGCGGCTGAACGCGCCCACCCGGCGCACGCGCGAGGCGCTGGCCTGGTTTCGCAAGTCGACGCGCAGCGTCTTTCGCCTGGCGCAGACGGTCGGCAGCCGCGACGTCTGGCCGGCGCCGGTGCTCGTGGTCGCGCGCTTCGATGCCGGCGACGCGGACGACGCCGACGCGGCCCTCGGCCGCGTCGAGTCGTTGATGACCAGCGGCCTCTTCACGCGCGTGCGCCGCTACCGCGCCGGCGGCGACCGGCGTTCCGGCAGCACCAACGAATCGGCGATCCACGGCGCCGGCACGGGTTCGCTGAACGGCCTGCTGATGGCCGACTCGGCCGAGCTCGACCTGCTCGACGACGCTGCGGCGCAGATTCGCCTGGGCGAGGCGCTCGCGCAGGCCCTCGGCCCGACGACGGCGGCCGGCGCGGAGCTCGAGACGCTGGCGCTCGACTTCGCGCTCGACAGCCCGGCGCTGCGCCGATGACCCGACCGACCCGCCTCCGCCAGGTCGAGGCCGCCGCGCCGGCTCGCCGCACCGCGCCTCGCAGCGCGAGCAAGCCCGCGGCGAGCAAGCCGCGCGACGCGGCGCAGACCAAGCTGCGCATCCTCGAATGCGCAACCACCGAGTTCGCCGACCACGGCTATGCCGGCGCCCGCATCGAGAGCATCGTCGGCGCGGCCGGCGTGAACATCAGCCTGCTCTACCAGTACTTCGAGAGCAAGGAGAAGCTCTTCATCGCCGTGATGGAGGGCGCCTACGGCCTGGTGCGGGAGAGCCACCACGAGCTCGACGTGCGCGACCAGGCGCCTGCGCAAGCCATGGAAGCGCTGATCCGCCGCACCTTCCGCATCTTCGTCGAGCACCCGCGCATCATCGGCCTGCTCAACAGCGAGAACGTGCATCGCGGCCGGCACATCCTGAAGTCGCCGTACATCCGCGGCCTCTACACGCCGCTGCTGGAGGCGATCGGCGGGGTGCTGCGGCGCGGGGGCGCCGCGGGCGTGTTCCGGCGCGACGTCGATCCGCTCGACTTCTTCGTCTCCATGAACGGCATCGGGTACTTCTACCTATCGAACCGCTACACGCTGGGCGTCATCCTCAACCGGGAAATGATGACCGCCGAGGCCCTGGCCCGTCACGAAGACCACATCGTCCAGGTGCTGCTCGGCTACCTGCGGCCGGCGACCCGCCCATGACCGCGACGGCCGAGCCCTTCATCCACCTCGACGGGGTGCGCAAGACCTACCGCAGCGGGAGGAAGGAGCATCTCGCCATCTCGGACGCCAGCTTCGACGTGCTGCCGGGCGAGCTGGTGGCGCTGGTCGGACCCTCGGGCTGCGGCAAGTCGACCCTGCTGAAGATCCTGGCCGGCCTGCACGGCTACGACGAAGGCGAGGTCCGCATCGGCTCGCCCTCGCATCCCTTCGACGCCAGCCGCGACATCGGCATCGTGTTCCAGGCGCCGGTGCTGCTCAAGTGGCGCCGCATCCTCGACAACGTGCTGCTGCCGGCCGAGCTGCTGGGCCTGCCGATGGCGGCTTCGCGCGAGCGGGCGCGCGACCTGATGGCGATGGTGGGCCTCGCCGGCTACGAGGACAAGTATCCCTACGAGCTCTCCGGTGGCATGCAGCAGCGCGCGGCGATCGCCCGCTCGCTGATCCACGACCCCAAGCTGGTGCTCATGGACGAGCCCTTCGGCGCGCTCGACGCGCTGACGCGCGAGAAGATGAACCTCGAGCTGCTGCGCATCTGGAAGGAATCGGGCAAGACCATCGTGTTCGTGACGCACGGCATCTCCGAGGCCGTGTTCCTGGGCACGCGCGTCGTCGTCTTCACCGCCGGGCCGGCGCGCATGGCCGACAACTTCGAGATCGACCTCGCCTACCCGCGCACGCTCGACGTGAAGACGCACGAGGACTTCGGCGTCTACACGCGGCGCATCTACAAGCTGCTGGGCATGGAATGAGCACGTCGCCCGCGCCCCGCTTCACGGTGGAAGCAGTCGACCTGTTCGAGCGCGACGTCGTCCTGCGCATGCCGTTCCGCTTCGGCGTGGTCACGCTGACCCGCGCGCCGCAGGCCTTTGCCCGGGTGCGCATCCGCCTGGCCGACGGCCGCAGCGGCGAAGGCATGGCCGCCGAGCTGCTGGCGCCGAAGTGGTTCGACAAGAACCCGGCCCTCGGCAACGAAGACAACTTCGAGCAGCTCCGCGCCGCGCTCGGCATCGCCCGGACGCTCTATCTCGACGGCAGCGCCGACACCGGCTTCGGCCGCTTCATCCGCCACTATCCGGCGCAGATCGAGCGGGCTGCCGCCCGGGGGCTCAATTCGCTGGTCGCGCTGTACGGCCCGGCCCTGCTCGACCGGGCCGCTCTCGACGCGCTGGGCCGCGCGCTCGACGAGCCGTTCCACGCGCTCGTTGCGCAGAACCGCGTGGGCCTCGTCGCGACCGGGCTCTGCCCCGACCTGGCCGGCTTCGACTTCGACGCCTTCCTCGCCCGCATGAAGCCCGCCGCGAGCATCGCCGCGCGCCACACCGTCGGCCTGGTCGACCCGATCACGCGCAGCGACCAGGCCGAGCGCGTCGGCGACGGCCTGCCGGAGACCCTCGAGGAGGTCGTCGCCACCTATGGCCAGCGCTGGTTCAAGCTGAAGGTGGCGGGCGACGTCGCCGCCGACGTGGAGCGGCTCGCGCGCATCGCCGGCGTTCTCGACCGCATGGAAGGCGCCTACGCCTGCAGCCTCGACGGCAACGAGCAGTACGACGACATCGAAGGCGTGCTGCAGCTCTGGCGCCGCATGCACGACGATCCGCGCCTCGCCCGCCTGTGCGCGAGCGTCGCCTTCGTCGAGCAGCCGATCAAGCGACAGACCGCGCTGGACCGCGACGTGAGCGCGCTCTCGGCCGAGACGCCGGTGATCATCGACGAGTCCGACGACGCGCTCGACGCCTTCGTGCGGGCGAAGGCCATGGGCTACCGCGGCGTCTCCTCGAAGACCTGCAAGGGCATCTACAAGTCGCTGATCAACGCCGCCCGCTGCGAAGCGTGGAACCGCGAAGAGCCCGGCCGCTACCTGATGAGCGCCGAGGACCTGACGATCCAGGCCGGCCTCGGCCTGCAGCAGGACCTGGCCCTGGTGTCGCTGCTCGGCATCCGCCACGTCGAGCGCAACGGCCATCACTATGTCAACGGCATGGCGGCCTACTCGCCGGCGGAGCAGCAGCGTTTCCTCGATGCGCACCCCGACCTCTACGAGCGCAGCTTCGGCGCGGTGCGCGTGCGCATCCAGGAAGGCGAGCTCGCGATCGGCTCGCTCGGCGGCCCGGGCTTCGCCAGCGGCGCCGCGCCCGACTGGGCCTCGATGCGAACGATGAACACACCATGAGCATCATCAAGCCTCTCCCGGACGCCGGCGCCGCCGAGGCGAGCCTCGCGCAGCGCTTCGGCACCGCGTTCGTCTACTACCTGCCCAGCATCCTCGTGATCCTCGGCCTGCTGGTGCTCTGGCAGGTGGTGGTGATGGCGCTCGGCGTCAAGGAATACATCCTGCCCACCCCGCTGGCCGCCCTGCGCGCGCTCGCCAACCCGAACTACAAGTGGACGGCCAACCTGCTCGCCACCCTCTACGCCGTGCTCGGCGCGTTCGCGCTCTCGGCCGTACTCGGCGTGCTGCTGGCGATCGTGATCGTCTGGAACGACCTGCTGCTGCGCACCGTGATGCCGGTGCTGATCCTGTTCAACACCTTGCCGAAGATCGCCCTGGCGCCGCTGTTCGTGGTGTGGATGGGCTACGGCATCTGGCCGAACATCGTCATCGGCACCACCATCGCGTTCTTTCCGATGGTGGTGAACACCGCCGTCGGCCTGGCCAGCGCCGAGCCGGAGATGCTGGACCTCGTGCGCACGCTGAAGGCCGGGCGCTGGCAGGTGCTGAAGAAGATCCGCATCCCGAACGCGGTGCCCTACATCTTCGTGGGATTGAAGCTGAATGCGACCATGAGCGTCATCGGCGCGCTGGTGGGCGAGTTCGTGGCTTCGGAGAAGGGCCTCGGCTCGCTCATCATCACCAGCGGCGTGACGATGGAAACGGCCCCCATCTTCGCATCGCTCACACTGATCTCGGCATTGGGTCTGGTCTTGTACGGCTTGGTCGTGGCCGTCGAGCACATCGTTGCGCCATGGGCGAACCGGGAAGGCACGACCAATTGAGCAACTACTGGAGACGAACCTTGAACAAGAAAGACTCTTTCGCCGTGCTGCGCCGCGTCGCGGCCGGCCTGGCGCTGGTAATGGCGCTGCCCGCGGTGGCGCAGGAAAAAATGCAGCTGCAGCTCAACTGGTTCCAGCTCGCCGACCACGCGCCCATCTACCTGGCGATGAAGAAGGGCTACTTCAAGGAAGAAGGCATCGAGCTGACCGTGCTGCGCGGCAGCGGTTCGGCCGACAGCGCCAAGAAGATCGATCTCGGCCAGGCCGACGTCGGCATCTCCGACGCGCCCACCGTGCTCACCGCCATCAGCAAGGGCGCCAACCTCAAGATGGTGGCGGTCGTGTACGACAAGGCGGGCAACAACCTGTTCTTCCGCAAGAACGCGGCGATCAAGACGCCGAAGGACCTGGTGGGCAAGAAGATCGCGGTGCCGCCGGCCGATTCGCACCGCGTGCTGTGGCCCGCGTTCGCGGCGATCAACGGCGTCGACCCGAATTCGGTGACGCTGGTGAACATCAAGCCCGAGGGCAAGCAGGCGATCGTCGCCGCCGGCGAGGTGGACGGCGCGTTCGACCTGTACACCAGCTACGCGATCTGGGAAAAGGTGCTGGGCAAGGGCGAGGTCGGGCACATGCTGTGGGCCGACTTCGGCCTGCCCATCTACGGCCACACCTACTTCGTCAACAACGACCTGATCAAGAAGAACCCGAAGCTGATCGAGAAGTTCCTGCGCGCCACCCACAAGGGCTGGCGCGACGCCAAGGCCAACCCCGCCGCGGCGATCGAGGCGATGGTGGAGGCGGTGCCCGGGCTCGACGGCCCGACGCTGCTCGCGACCATGCCGCAGATCATGGACCTGTGCGTGACCGAGCGCTCGGCCAAGCACGGCCTCGGCTGGATCGAGCCCGAGCTGATGCAGAAGACCATCGACATCACGTTCGCGAACGTGAAGCCGGAAAAGCCGCTGGTCCTGGCCGACGTGTTCACCAACCAGTACAGCAGCAAGATCAAGCCGTAAGCTCTCGGCATGGACAAACCCGAGATCCGCTTCGACGACGGCGCCGCCTACGAGGAGTTCATGGGCAAGTGGAGCCGGCTCGCCGGCGACACCTTCCTGCAGTGGCTCGCGCCCGCGCCCGGCCTGCGCTGGGTCGACGTCGGCTGCGGCAACGGGGCCTTCTCCGAGATGCTGCTCGAGCGCTGCGCGGCGCTCGAGGTGCAGGGCATCGACCCCTCGCCCGAGCAGCTCGCCTTCGCCCGCAGCCGCCTGGCCGCCGGCGCGCCGGCCGAGTTTCGCGTCGGCGACGCGATGGCCCTGCCCTGGGCCGACGCCGCGTTCGACGCGGCGGTGATGGCGCTGGTGATCTTCTTCGTGCCCGAGCCGGCCCGGGCCGTCGCCGAGATGGCGCGGGTGGTGAAGCCGGGCGGCAGCGTCTCGGCCTATTCGTGGGACATCCTCGGCGGCGGCTTTCCCTTTGCCGTCCTGCAAGACGAGATGGCCGCGCTCGGCATCGCCGCGCTCTGGCCGCCGAGCGTGGAGGCCGCGGGCCTCGAGGCCTCGCGCGCCCTCTGGCACGACGCGGGACTCGTGCGGATCGAGACGCGGGTGATCGAGGTGCAGCGCAGCTTCGACGACTTCGAGACCTTCTGGCGCATCGCCCGGACCGGGCCGCGCCTCCTTCCCCGCCTCGCCGCCATGCCGGCCGAGGAGCTGGCGCGCCTGAAGGAGGGCGTGCGCCGGCGCCTGCCCGCCGCCGACGCCAGCGGCAAGGTGACCTGCGCGGCGCGGGCCAACGCGATCAAGGGACGCGTACCGGGCTGAGCGGCGCGCCGCCGCGGTGCGGGGCCGCCGGCACCGACCTTGAGGCGGGTCAAGGCCTCCCGGCGCTTTCGCCCTAGGCTGGGCGATCGCCATCGGAGGTGCCGACCATGAACACGCTCACCAAACTGGCCCTCGGCCTGATGGGCCACAACCCGCCGCGCCCGCCGATCGGCGAGGCGGCCGGCACGCGCACGCTGCCGCCGCCGCGCCGGGAAGGCGGCATGCCGTTGATGCAGGCCCTCGCTCAGCGCCAGTCGTCGCGCGACTTCGGGCCCCAGGCGCTGGACGATCAGCAGCTGTCGGACCTGCTCTGGGCCGTCGCCGGCGTCAACCGCCCGACCCTCGGCGGGCGAACCGCGCCGAGCGCGATGAACGCGCAGGAGGTGCTGCTGTACGCCGCGATGCCGCAGGGCCTGTACCGCTACGAGCCGACGGCCCATGAGCTGCAGCTCGCCGCGCCGAGCGACGTGCGACGCGTCACCGGCTACCAGGACTTCGTCGACGACGCGGCGCTCGATCTGGTGTTCGTGGCCGATCACTCGCGCATGGCGCTGGTGCCGGCGGCACAGCGCACCGTCTTCGCCGGCATGGCGGCAGGGGCGATGGCGCAGAACGCGTATCTCTTCTGCGCTTCGGCCGGGCTGGCCGCCGTGGCGCGTGCCTGGTTCGACCGCGACGCCCTCGGCAAGGCGATGAACCTGGGCAACGACGAGCACCTCCTGCTGGCGCAGACCGTGGGCCGCCGCAGGTGAATCGCCGGCGGTCCGGATCCCGACGACATCCGGACCCGCGTTCGCAGCCCGTCCCGGACGGCTACTGGAGCCTTCCGGCGGCGAGCCTGCTGGCCGAGCTGAGGTCCGACGCCGGCGGACTGTCCCATGGCGAAGCCGCCGCTCGCCTGCGCCGACAGGGCCCGAACTCGCTCGACACGGCCAAGCGGGCGACGGCGCTGGTCCTCTTCGTCAACCAGTTCAGGAGTCCGCTGGTCCTGATCCTGATCTTCGCGTCGATCATCTCCCTGGTCGCTGCGGAGTGGATCGATGCCGGCGTCGTGCTGGCCATCGTCTTCGGCAGCACCCTGCTCGGTTTCGCGCAGGAATACATCGCCGGCGCCGCGATCGAGAAGCTGCGTTCGAAGGTCAACATCCATTCGAGCGTCGTGCGCGACGGGCAGGCGCGGACGCTGCCTTCTTCGCGGCTGGTGCAGGGCGACGTGGTGCTGCTCTCCGCCGGCAGCCTGGTCCCGGCCGACGGTGTCGTCCTGGAGGCGAAGGACTGCTTCGTCAACCAGGCGGTGCTCACCGGCGAAACCTTTCCCGCGGAGAAGAAGCCCGGCGTCGTCGCCGCCAAGGCGGCGCTGGCGGAGCGCGGCAACAGCGTGTTCATGGGCACCAGCGTGAGCAGCGGCACCGCGCGCATGCTGATCGTCCAGACCGGCAAGGCGACCGTCTTCGGGCAGATCGCCGGCAAGCTGGTGCTGCGCCCGCCCCTGACCGAGTTCGAGAGCGGGCTGCAGCGCTTCGGCTTCCTGCTCACGCGCGTCATGCTGGTGATGGTGGTGGCGGTCCTCGCGATCAACATCTTCGTCGCCAAGCCGCCGATCGACTCGCTCCTCTTCGCGCTGGCCCTGGCGGTGGGCCTCACCCCCGAGATGCTGCCCGCCATCGTCAGCATCACGCTCTCGCACGGCGCCAAGCGCATGGCGCGGCTGGGCGTGATCGTGCGTCGCCTGAACTCGATCGAGAACCTGGGCAGCATGGACGTCCTGTGCACCGACAAGACCGGCACCCTGACGGCGGGCGTGATCGAGCTCGACGCCGCGGTCGATGTCGCCGGGCAGCCCAGCGCGGCGGTCCTGCGCCTGGCCGGCATCAACGCCCGATTCCAGTCCGGCCTCGCCAATCCGCTCGACGAGGCGGTGATCGCCGCGACGAAGAAGGCCGACATGGATCTCGGCCCGGTGCAGAAGGTCGACGAGATTCCCTACGACTTCGTCCGCAAGTGCCTGTCGGTGGTGGCCGTCGACGGCGCCGATCCGGCCGGCGGGCGCAGGCTGATCACCAAGGGCGCGCTCGACAAGGTACTGGCCCTGTGCACCAGCGCGGGCATCGAGCGGGCAGCGCTCGATGCCGCCACGCGCGAACGCATCGAGGCCCGCTTCGAGGAATGGAGCGGCCGCGGCTATCGCGTGCTGGGCGTGGCCTCGCGCGCCGTGGAGGAGCGCAGCGGCTCCTATGTACGCGCCGACGAACAAGGCCTGAACTTCGCCGGCTTCCTGCTCTTCATGGATCCGCCCAAGGCCGACGCCCGCCAGGCCCTCGTCGACCTGGCGCAGCGCGGCGTGCAGCTCAAGATCATCACCGGCGACAACCACAAGGTCGCACGCTACGTCGCCGCGGCCCTCGACCTGCGCGACGCCAGCGTCATGACCGGCCGGGAGCTCAACGAGCTGGGCGACGGAGCGCTCCTGCATGCCGCGGCGCGGACCACCGTCTTCGCCGAGGTGGACCCGAACCAGAAGGAGCGCATCATCCTGGCGCTGCAGAAGACCGGCCACGTGGTCGGCTACCTCGGCGACGGCATCAACGACGCGCTCGCCCTGCACGCCGCCGACGTCGGCATCTCGGTCGACACCGCGGTCGACGTGGCCAAGGAAGCGGCCGACTTCGTCCTGCTGCGCAAGGACCTCGGCATCCTGCGCAAGGGCATCGACGAAGGCCGGCTGACCTTCTCGAACACCCTGAAGTACATCCTCACCACCATCAGCGCCAACTTCGGCAACATGTTCAGCATGGCCGTGGCCTCGGTCTTCCTGCCGTTCCTGCCGCTGCTCGCCTCGCAGATCCTGCTCAACAACTTCCTCTCCGACATTCCCGCCACGGCGATCGCCGGCGACCGGGTGGACCCGGAGTGGCTGGCCCGGCCGCGCCGCTGGAACACGGCCTTCATCCGCGACTACATGGTGCTGTTCGGCCTGCTCAGCTCCCTGTTCGACCTGCTGACCTTCGCCGCGCTGCTGTGGGTATTCCAGGCCGCGCCGGAGGCGTTTCGGACCGGCTGGTTCATCGAGTCGCTGCTCACGGAGCTGGTGATCGCGCTGGTGGTGCGCACCCGGCGCCCGTTCTATCGCAGCCGGCCGGGGAACTGGCTCTTGATCAGCACCGTGGCGGTGATGGCGATCGCGCTGGCGCTGCCCTACCTGCCGTTCAGCTCGATCTTCGGCTTCGTGCCGCTGCCCGCGCCGCTGATGCTCGGCATGATCGGGTTGACGCTGGCCTACGTGTTCGCCGTCGAGTTGGCGAAGAAGTGGTTCTACGCGCGCGCCGGCAACGAGAACAAGTAGAACGGGCTCAGGCGCCGTCGCTCGGCCTGTCGTCGGAGACGAAGGCCTGGACCTCGATCTCCACCTTCGCGCCCTTGTAGAGCACCGCCTGGACGCACGAGCGCGCGGGCAACGCGCCGCCGAAGTGCTTCGCGTACTCTTCGTTGAAGGCGGCGAAATCGGCGAGGTCGGCGAGCCAGATCGTCGCCCTCACCACCTGCGCCAGCGACGCGCCGCACTCCTCGAGCGTCGCGGCGATGCGCTCCAGCACCACTCGCGTCTGCACCTGCACGTCGCCGGGGACGATGTTGGCCTGGGCATCCATCGCCAGCACGCCGGAGAGGAAGAGGAAGTCGCCTGCGCGCACGGCCTTCGAGAACGGCACCGGCAGCGGCGTCGGGTAACGGTGGATCGACGCGGCGCTCATGCCGCGGCTCCTCGGGGCGCAGCCGAAGGCGTGCGCTTCAGCACCTGGCCGCGGCGCACGCCTGTGGAGCGCCCGCCTTCCCAGGCGACGCCGCCGTTGACGATGACCGCGTGGATGCCCTCTGCCGGCGTCGTCGGCGCTTCGTAGGTGGCGGCGTCGCGGATCGTCGCCGCGTCGAACAGCACCAGGTCGGCGTGCTGGCCGACCGTGACGGTGCCGCGGTCGGCGAGACCGAAGTTGCGCGCGGTGAGCCCGGTCATCTTCCAAACCGCGGTCTCGAGCGGGAACAGGCCGACCTCGCGGCTGTAGTGGCCGAGCACGCGCGGGAAGGTGCCCCAGAGGCGCGGGTGCGGCTTCTCGCCGGTGGGAATGCCGTCGGAGCCGATCATGGTCTCGTCGAAGGCGAGAATGCGCTGCACGTCGGGCTCGTCCATGAGGAAATAGATCGCGGTGCCGGGCTGCATGCGCCGCGCCGCCTCGCTTTCGGCCACGCCCCACTCGGCGGCGATGTCGCCGAGGTCGCGGCCGGCGCACTCGGGGTGCGGCGTGCTGGAGGCGATGAGCACCCGGCCGTCGAGCATGCCCCGGTCGGTGCGGATCATGGTCGAGCCTGCCGTATAGGGATAGCAGTCGAGGCAGACCTGCTGCCCCTTCATCGTCTCGCGGATGAAGGCGAGCGTCTCGGTCGAGCGGCCGAAGTTCGGCTTGTTCTGCACCTTGTGGTGCGAGACCACGACCGGAATGCCGAGCGCGCGG
The DNA here is from genome assembly GCA_021414305.1 of Burkholderiales bacterium. Lineage (GTDB taxonomy): Bacteria > Pseudomonadota > Gammaproteobacteria > Burkholderiales > Burkholderiaceae_C > Schlegelella_A. Next base: position 119,945 of record JAIOOS010000006.1, read on the forward strand.
CCGATGCGGAACGTCTCGTCCAGCGCCTCCATCACCTTCGACGACTCGTCGCGCATGTGCGTGACGTAGAGCCCGCCATGCACCGCGAGCGGCCGGCCGACCTCGACGATCTCCTCGGTGCTCGCCTTCACCGCCGGCGGATAGAAGGTGCCGGTCGAGAGGCCGATCGCGCCGGCTTCGAGCGCCTCGACCAGCAGCGCCTGCATCGCCGCGATCTCCTCGCCCGTGGCCTCGCGGTCGAGCGATTCCATGGTCGCGGCGCGCAGCGTCGAGTGGCCGACGAGTGCGGCGACGTTGGTCGCGGCCGGCCGCGCGCGCAGCGCCGCGACCCAGCCGGCGAAGGTGGAATGGCGCTCGGCGTCGGGCACGTCGAGCAGGTCGAGCGGCATCGGCAGCTTCATGCCCTTCTTCAGCGGCGCGGCGCTGATGCCGCAGTTGCCGGCGACCACCGTCGTCACACCCTGCGAGACCTTGAACGCCATGTCGGGCTGGGCGAAGAGCGCCTGGTCGTCGTGGGTGTGCGCGTCGATGAAGCCCGGCGCGACGATCAGGCCGGCGGCAGCTATCGTCCGCGTGGCGCTGGCGCCGGCGAGGTCGCCGACGGCGGCGATACGGCCGTCCTTCACGCCGACATCGGCATCGAAGCGCGGCGCCTTGGTTCCGTCGATGACGGTGCCGCCGCGGATCAGCAAATCGAAGGTGGGGGTCGTGCTCATGCAGGTCCTCGTCGAGGTATTCGTTGGTTCGTTCGTTCAGCGAAAGTGGCAGGCCACCCACTGCGTGCCGGCGCCGGCTTCGCGCGGCGTGAGCGGCGGCCGCTCCTCGCGGCAGATCGCTTGAGCCAGCGGGCAGCGGGTGTGGAAACGGCAACCCGGTGGCGGGTTGGCGGGGCTGGGCGGATCGCCTTGCAGCAGCATGCGCACCGGCCTGACGCGCGGGTTCGGCACCGGCACCGCCGAGAGCAGGATCTCGGTGTAGGGATGGCGCGGGGTGGCGAACAGCGTGTCGCGGTCGGCCACCTCCACCATCTGCCCCAGGTACATCACGGCGACGCGGTGGCTGATGTGCCGCACCACCGCCAGGTCGTGGGCGACGAACAGGTAGGCGATGCCGAGCTCGGCCTGCAGGTCCATCAGCAGGTTCACCACCTGCGCCTGGACCGAGACGTCGAGGGCCGAGACCGGCTCGTCGCAGACGATCAGCTTCGGGTTGAGGGCCAGGGCGCGGGCGATGCCGAGCCGCTGTCGCTGCCCGCCGGAGAACTCGTGCGGAAACTTGGCTGCCGACTCGGGGCGCAAGCCCACGCGGGCGAACAGCCACTGCACCCGCTCGCGGCGCTGGGCGGCGGTCATGCCGGCGAAGTTGCGCAGTGGCTCGGCGACGATCTCGCCCGCCGGCAGGCGCGGGTCGAGAGAGGCGTAGGGATCCTGGAAGACGATCTGCAGGTCCTTCCTCCGCTGGCGCATCTGCTCGGCCGAGAGCGTGGTCAGCTCCTCGCCCTCGAGCCTGACCGAGCCCGAAGTCGGCTCGACCAGGCGCACCACCGACTTGGCGGTCGTCGTCTTGCCGCAGCCGGACTCGCCGACCAGCGCCAGCGTCTCGCCGCGCTCGACCGTGAAGGAGACGTCGTCCACCGCCTGGATCGGCGGCTTCGCCGGACCGAACCACGGCTTGGGCGAGAGGTAGTGCTTGCGCAGCTTCTCGACCGCGAGCAGGGGCGGCGCGGCGTTCATGGAATCGCGAGCTCCGGCACGTGCTCCGGAATGCGCCCGTCCTCGGCGGCGAAGCAGGCGACGCCGTGGCCGAGCGAATCGACGACGAGCGCCGGCTGCTCGACCCGGCAGCGCGCCTCCGCGAAGGTGCAGCGCGGCGCGAAGGCGCAGCCGCGGCCGAGCCGGTGCGGGGCAGGCACCAGACCCGGGATCTCGGTCAGGCGCGCGGCGCGGGTGCTGAGCGCCGGCATCGAGGCCATCAGCGCACGGGTGTAGGGATGGCGCGGCCGGTCGAACAGGTCGAGCACGGTCGCCTCCTCGACCTTCTTGCCGGCGTACATCACCACCACCCGGTCGCAGCTCTCGGCAACGACGCCGAGGTCGTGGGTGATCATGATCACGCCCATGCCGAGCTCGCGCTGCAGGCGCTTGATCAGGTCGAGGATCTGCGCCTGGATGGTGACGTCGAGGGCGGTGGTCGGCTCGTCGGCGATCAGCAGCTCGGGCTTGCACGAGAGCGCGAGCGCGATCATCACCCGCTGGCGCATGCCGCCGGAAAGCTGATGCGGATACTCCGCCGCGCGGCGCTCGGCCTCCGGCATCTGCACCAGCTTCAGCATCGCCACCGCACGCTCCATCGCCGCGGCGCGGCCGAGACCCTGGTGCAGCTGCACGCATTCGGCGATCTGCCGGCCGACGCTCAGCACCGGGTTGAGCGAGGTCATCGGCTCCTGGAAGATCATCGAGATGCGGTCGCCGCGGATCCTGCGCATCTCCTTCTCGGTGAGTGCGAGCAGGTCGCGGCCGCGATAGCGCACCGCGCCCGAATGGCGGCCCGGCGGCACCGGCACCAGGCGCAGGATCGAGAGCGCGGTGACGCTCTTGCCGCAGCCCGTTTCGCCGACGATGCCGAGCGTCTCGCCGTCGTTCACGGTGAACGACACGCCGCCGACCGAGCGGACCGGGCCGACGAGCGTGTCGAAGGTGGTGTGCAGGCCTTCGACTTCGAGCAGCGGCGGCTCGGCGGCCGCGGCGACGTCGCTGCTCACAGTTGCCTCGCCAGGCGCGGGTCGAGCGCGTCGCGCAGGCCGTCGCCCACCATGTTGATCGAGAGCACCGTCACCGCGAGCAGGATGCCGGGGTACAGGATGATGTGGAAGGCGACGGCGACGACGTTGCGCCCCTCGGCCATCATGTTGCCCCAGCTCGGCGTCTGCGCCGGGATGCCGACGCCGAGGAAGGAGAGCGAGGCCTCGATCAGCACCGCGGAGGCGGCGACGAAGGTCGCCTGCACCATCAGCGGGGCCAGCATGTTCGGCAGCACGTGCCGCCAGAGCACCGCCGGGAGCCTGGTGCCGACGGCATGCGCCGCCTCGACGAAGAGCTGCTCGCGCAAGGTGAGCGAGAGCGAGCGCACCAGGCGAACGACGCGCGGGATCTCGGGCACGGTGATCGCGACGATCACGGTCGTGAGGCTGGCGCGCGTCACCGCCATCAGGGCGATCGCGAGCAGGATGCCGGGGATCGCCATCAGCCCGTCCATCACCCGCATCACCGGCCCGTCGGCGCGACGCACGAAGCCGGCGACCATGCCGAGGACGACGCCGAACACCGTGGCGAGCGCCGCGACCGTGCAGCCGACGACGAGCGAGATGCGCCCGCCGAGCAAGGCCCGGCTGTAGACGTCGCGCCCCAGCGCGTCGGTGCCGAAGCGGTGCTCGGCCGAGGGCGCCTCGAGCCGCGCCGAGGGGTCGATGTCCTCCGTGTCGTGGGTCGCGAGCCACGGCGCGGCGATCGCCACCAGCGCGACGAGCACGAGCAGCACCGCGCCGAGCACCAGCGTCGGGTTCTTGCGCAGCCAGCGCCACTTCAGGCGCGGCGGTCCCTCGTCGTCGGCGACGACGACCTCGGGCACGGGCGGCAGCACGGCGGACATCAGGGACTAGTAGCGGATGCGCGGATCGAAGAAGCGGTAGCTCAAATCGATCAGCAGGTTGATCAGCACGTACACGCCGGCCGAGAGCAGCAGCACGCTCTGGATCACCGGGTAGTCGTGGCGCTGCACCGAATCGATCACCAGCCGGCCGACGCCGGGAATCGCGAACACCGTCTCGGTGACGACGACGCCGCCGATCAGCAGCGCGATGCCCACGCCCACGGTCGTGGCAATCGGCACCGCGGCGTTGCGCAACGCATGGCCGAGCACCGCGGGCACGCCCAGGCCCTTGGCGCGCGCGGTGCGGATGTAGTCCTCCTGCAGCGCCTCGAGCACGGTGGCGCGCGTCATGCGCGTGAGCAGCGCCATGTAGAGCAGCGCCAGGTTGATGCAGGGCAGCGCCAGGCTGCGCAGCCACGGGCCGATGCCGTCGGCGAAGCGCGAATAGCCCTGCACCGGCAGCCAGTCGAGGCGGATCGCGAAGGTGTACATCAAGAGGTAGCCGACCAGGAACACCGGCACCGAGAAGGCGAGCACCGAGAACAGCATCACCGCGCGGTCGATCCAGCTGCCGGCGCGGTGCGCGGCGATCGTGCCGAGCGGCACCGAGAGCAGCACCGCCAGCGTCATCGTCACCACCGCGATCGAGAGCGTGGGCTCGAGGCGCTGCGCGAGGAGCTGCGTCACCGGCACCTGGGTGAAGATCGAGGTGCCGAGGTCGCCGCTCAGGATGCGCCCCAGCCAGCCGACGAACTGGATCGGCAGCGGCTTGTCGAGGCCGAGCGCGGTGCGCAGGCGGTCGATGTCGTCGGTGGTCGCCAGGTCGCCGGCGATCAGCGCCGCCGGGTCGCCGGGCGAGAGATGGATCAGGAGGAAGACGACCACCGCCACCACCGCCATCACCGGCAGCGTGGCGGCGAGCCGCCGCAGGACGTAGTTCATGCGGCCCGGCGTTGGATCGGCGTCGTGAGAGTTACTTGTCGAGGTACCAGACGAACGGGAGGCCGCTCTTCAGGTTGTCGCCGCCCTTGATCTCCTTGCGCAACGCGCCCACCGGCGAATACTGGCCGGCGCTGATGTAGGGCAGCGCCTCGAAGGCCTGGGCGTGGAACTTGTCGAGCAATTCCTTCCGCTTGGCGGGGTTGCCTTCCTTCAGCCAGGCGGTGCGGAGGTCGTCGAGCTCCTTGTTGCACGGCCAGCCCGGCAGCGGCGTGCCGCACGAGGCGCTGAGGTAGGCGTTGGTGATCGGCGAATCGGCGTCGAAGCCGCCGGCCACGGTGACGTACATGCTCCAGCCGCCCGCGTCGGGCGCGTCCTTCTTGGCGCGCCGGCCGCCGATGGTGGCCCAGTCGGAGGTCTGCATGTCGACGTTCATGCCGATGCTCTTCAGCGTCTGCGCCGCCATCAGCGCCTCGGCGTTGAGGTAGGTGATGTCGCTGGGCACGAGCAGCACCACTTTCTCGCCCTTGTAGCCGGAGTCGGCCAGCATCTGCTTGGCCTTGGCGACGTCGGGAATGCGCCAGGGCTCGGCGCCGGCGAAGGTCTCGTTCGGGCTGCCGCAGATGAAGAAGGTGGCGCAGCTCGTGACCCGCAGGTCCTTGGGGTAGCCCATGGCGGCCATGAACCTGTCCTGGTTCACCGCTTTCAGCACCGCCTGGCGAACCTTCGGGTTGTTGAACGGCGGATGGAGCTGGTTCATCACCATCCAGCCCTGCCACGAGCCCGAGGGCACGAGCTTCACGTTCGGGTCGGCGCGAAGCACATTGATGTAGTCGGGGGGAAGCTGCTCGATGTAGTCGACCTCGCCCTTCTTCAGCGCCGCGACGGCGCTGTTGGCATCGGGGATGTAGAACCACTCGATCCGGTCGAAGTGCGGCTTCTTGCTGCCGGCGGCACCGCTGCCGGGCTCGGTGCGGGCGACGTAGTGCGGGTTGCGCACGAACACCACCTTGTTCCCCGGCACCCACTCGTCGCGCTTGAACATGAAGGGTCCCGAGCCCATCACGTCGGTGAGCGGCGCGGTCGTCGGCAGCCTGGCGATCCGCTCGGGCATCACCACCGGCGGAAATCCCGACGGCTTGGCCATGCCTTCGAGCACCATGCCGAACGGCTCCTGCAGCGTCAGGGTGAAGGTCTTCTCGTCGACCGCTTTCCATTCCGGCTTCGAGATCGCGGTCATGGCGCGGCCGATGCTGTCCTTCGAGGTCCAGCGCTGCATCGAGGCGACGACGTCGGTGGCGGTGACGGCGGTGCCGTCGGAGAACCTGAGGTTCGGCCGCAGGATGAAGGTCCAGAGCTTGCCGTCCTTCGAGGTCGTGTACTTGTCGACCATCTGCGGCTTCGGCACGCCCTTCTCGTCGAGGCCGAAGGGCATGTCGTAGACCATGTAGCCGAAGTTGCGCGTGATGTACGCGGTGGTGAAGGTCGGATCCAGGATCTTCACGTCGGCGTGGGCGACGACCCGGAGCGTCTTGGTCTGCGCCGCGGCCGGCAGCGCCGCCAGGCCGAGCAGGGCGGCGCCCGCGAGAGTGGCGGCGAGGCGGGCGAGGATTCGTCGTTGCATGGCGAGGTTCTCCGGTACGGATGGATGGCGGCGGGCGGAATTCGGGTCAGTCGGCTTCGAGCGGCCACTTCGGCCGCCGCACCTTGCGGTAGGGCAGCGTGCGCAGGTCGAGCGTAACCGCGCCGGGTGCGGCAGCGTAGATCACGCGCGAGGCGATCTTCGAGTACGAAGCGTGGAAATGCTGCGAGGACTTCACGACCACGATCCTTTTCTTCGCCAGATCGCAGCCGATGCCGGTGAAGAGGTCGGTGCCCATCGCCTGGTTGCGCAGCGAGCAGAGCAGGATCTCGATACCGTCGCACTCGACCAGGACGCTGTCGCCCATCTCGGCGCGGGTGTTGGAGAGCCCCGTCTGCACGTGCTCGAGGCGAATGCGCTTCACCGTGCACTCGAGGTCGATCGGGTCGCCCGAGAGCGGGCTCACCTTGCCGCCGATGCGCAAGGCCAGGCGCGCGCCCTCGCCCGCCTCGATGGCGATGCGCGCCGCGATCGGATCCCAGAACGGGCCGATCGCGACGTCGCGGATGCCGCGCTCGACGATGCGGCGGAGAAAGAAGGTGGCGTCGCTGGCGGCGCCACCGCCGGGGTTGTCGGCGCCGTCGGAGATGACGACCGTGCCGCCCTCGCCAGCCAGCGCCTGGTCGAGCGCCTCGTCGATCGTGGGGTGCGGCACGCGCAGGGCCTCGCGCAGGCCGATCAGCTCGTCGGCGAGCCGACGGGCCAGGGCCCGGGCTTTCGCTTCGTCGCCGTCGGTGTAGACGAGGACCTTGGTGCCCATCTCGGGCACGTCGCCCCAGGCGAAGCCGTGGGCGATGGAGACCGAGAGCACGCCGTCCTTGCCTTCCATCGCCTGCAGGCGGTCGACGAACGAGCGGGCAGGCTCGCGCGAGGTGTGCACCGTGACGATCATCTCGCAGTCGACCATCGCCGCCACCGGGCGAATCTTCTTCGCGACGATCGCCGCGCACAGGTCGACGAGCTCCAGGGCGCGCTCGAGCACGTCGGTGTGCGGGTACTCCTTGTAGGCGATGAGCAGGTCGGCGTTGTCCACCATCGCCGGCGTGAGGTGGCTGTGCGGATCGAGCTCGGCGCCGACGACGACGCCGGGGCCGACGATGGCGCGCACGCGCTGCAGCAGGTCGCCTTCGCAGTCGTCGTAGCCGTCGGCGACCATGGCGCCGTGCAGGCCGAGCAGCACCATGTCGACCGGCAATGCCTTGCGCAGGTCGGCGAGCAGCTCCTCGCGCAGCGCCTCGTAGCAGGCACGCGTGGTCGTGCCGCTCGGCTGCGCGCCGGCGACCAGGCCTTCCACCAGATCCCAGGCCTTCTCCTTGCCGCGCAGCCGCGCCGCCCACAGCGGCCCGGCGAAATAGAACATCTGGTCGGGGTGGGTGCCGGCCGGGTAATAGCCGCGGTCGCGGAAGGTCGCCATGCCGGTGGGCATGGGGGCGAAGGTGTTGGTTTCGGTGGCGATGCCACCGGAGAAGACGCGCATGGGATGGAGGATGGAGGTCAGGAGCGCACGAGGCGCGAAGGCGAGAGCATCGCCGGAGTGAGGCCGAACGAGGCGACATGAGCAGGAATCGGCTCGCCACGCACCAGCGCGGCGACCGACTGGCCCATGGCCGGCGAGGTCTGGATGCCGTAGCCGCCCTGCGCCGCCGACCAGAAGAAGCCGGGCAGCTCGGGGTCGGCGCCGCCGACCAGGTCGCCGTCGGCCACGAACGAGCGCAGGCCCGCCCACACGCGCGTGGGCCGGCGGATCGCGAGGGTGGTCATGCGCTCGATGCGGTCGATGGCGGTGGCGATGTCGAGCTCCTCGGGCTGCACGTCGTGCGGCGCCACCGGGTCGGCGTTGGCCGGCGAACCGAGCAGCATGCCGGCGTCGGGCTTGATGTACCAGTCTTCCTCGATCCCCGCCGTGAGCGGCCACGCGGCGCTGGCGATGCCTTCGGGAGGGGCGAAGATGAAGGCCGAGCGGCGCTTGGGCACGAGACCGATGGGCCGGGCGCCGGCCAGCCCGCCGAGGACGTCGGCCCACGCGCCGGCGGCATTCACCACCAGCGGCGCCTCGAGTGCGTGCCCGCCCGCCTGCACCTGCCACACGCCGCCCTCGCGGCGCAGCGAGGTGACCGGCGCGTCGGCGAGCAACGCGCCGCCGGCGCGGCGGATGCCGCGGAGGAACCCCTGATGGATGGCATGCACGTCCATGTCGGACGCATCGGGCTCGTACACCGCGCCGAGCACGAGCTCGCGGCGCAGCACCGGGGTGATCTCGCACGCGCCCTCGGCGTCGAGCAGGCGGCCGCGCGGCGACATCGCCTGCAGCACCGCCCAGTGCGCCTGCAGCGGTGCCTCCTGGCCGTGGCTCGCGACCATCATCGCGCCGCGCGGGCCCAGCACCGGGTGCTCCGCGAAGCCCTCGGGCGGTCGGTCGAAGAAGGCGCGGCTGGCCATCGTCAGGGCGCGCACCTGCGGCGTGCCGTAGCTCTCCATGAAGAGCGCGGCCGAGCGGCCGGTGGAGTGAAAGCCCGGCTGCGCCTCCTGCTCGACGAGCAGCACCTTCATGTGCGGCGCGAGAAAGAAGCCGGCCGCCGCGCCGGCGATGCCGGCGCCGATGACGATGCAATCGGCGGTGCGGGTCATCTCCCGATGCTAGCGGTGTCGGCCACTCCGCCGCCATGGCGACGCCGAACGTCATCGCCGGCCCCGTCGTGGTGCGAAGGTCGCCTGTCCAGGCCGTCGACTCGACTATGCTTGCGCCGTGCCTGCGGCCGCGCACGCACGGACGGATGAGCTTCACCAACCGATAAAGGGAGACGAAGATGAAACGTTTTACCGTTGCCGCCGGTCTGATTGCCTCGTGCAGCTGGGCACAGGCCGACCCGGGCTTCATGCTCGGCCTCTCCTACAACTTCGGCGGTTCGCTCGGCGTGACCGCGAAGATCCTGTCGACCAACAAACAGGAGAAGGCTGTCGCCGCGCTCGGCGTGTCCTATATGTTCGGAGAAGCCAAGAGCAAGTTCGGCGTCGACCTGGGCGCAGGCTACAACTTCAAGAACGACGTGACGGCTACCGTGGGCTGGGACTTCATGAACAGCCAGGTGCAGACAGCGGTCGGCGTTGCCAGCACGAAGAAGAAGAAGGACTCGTCCGCACCGCCCACCAACCCCTCGGGCAGCGGCTCCAGCGTCTCCCTGGATCGATTCCTCGCCGACTCGCCGAGCTCGCTCTAGTCCGCGGCGTCGGCGCCCGGCGCACCGCAGGCGACCGGCATGACGACCGAAGCGCAAGGCCTGGCGCTGCTGGCCCGGGCCCGCCAGGCATTGCGCGACGGATTCGAAGGCGAGGCCCTGGCGCTGGCTCGCCAGGCCGCCGAATCGTTTCCCGACTCGCTGGTGGTGCGCGTCACGCTCGGCTTCGCGCTGAGCGCCAGCGGCCTGCACGACGAGGCCGAGCGCGTGTTCGAACAGGCGCGCGCGCACGACCCGGCCGCCGTGCGGGCGTACTGCGCCCGGCTCGGGGCGCTCCCCCACGAACCCTTGCTGCTGGACGCACGCGCGATCCATCTGGCGCATGACTTCGCGCGCCGGCGTGCCTGCGACTGGCGCTCGGCCGACTACCTGCAGCGCTTTGCCGAGTGGATAGAGAGCGCGCCCTCGCAAGCAGCGCGCGGCGAGCGTCTCGAGCGGGGCCTGACCTTCCATGCGCTGGCGCTCGGGCTGCCCTTGCCGTTGCTGCAGCGCGTGAATCGGGCCGTGACCGATTCGATTCGGCGGCAGCTCGACCCGCCGACGCCCCCGCCCGAGGCGCCCCGCAGCGACGGTCCGCTTCGCCTCGGCTACCTGAGCCACAACTTCGGCCAGCATCCGACGGCCTACCTGACGCAGGACCTGTACGCACTGCACGACCGGTCGCGCTTTTCGGTGCACGGATTCGCCCTCGATGCCGACGACGGGGGCCCGCTGCGGAAGAAGATAGCCGGCGCCTGCGACCACTGGGTCGACGCCCATGGGCTGCACCCGCGCGAGGTGGCGCAGTGCATCCGCGAGCACGGCATCGACGTCCTGGTCGCGATGGGCGGCTACCAGACGGGACCGGTCATCGACGTCTGCCTGTACCGGCCGGCGCCGGTGCAGGTGAACTACCTCGCCTTCCAGGCCACCCTGGGCTGCCCCGAAGTCGCCTTCCACGTCACCGACCGGCACTGCACCTTGCCGCACGAGGCGGCGTGCTGGGACGAGGCCCTGGTGCGCCTCGGCGACACCCACTTCGTCTACCCCTACCGGCAGGCGATCGGGCCACGGCCGCCGCGTGCCGAAGAAGGCCTCCCCGACGACGCCCTCGTGCTTTGCGGCTTCAACAACGGCTACAAGATCGAGCCGGGGGTATTCGCCGTCTGGTGCGAGCTGCTGCGCCGCCTCCCGCACGCCGTGCTGTGGATCTACCAGTCGCACCCGCAGCAGGGCGGGAACCTGCGGCGCTCGCTGGCGGGCGCCGGCATCGAGCCGGAGCGGCTCGTCGTGTCGCGATTCGAGTCAGACCCCGCGCGTCACCTGGCGCGCCTGGCGCTCGCCGACCTGTTCGTCGATACCTTCACGTACAGCGCGCACACGACGATGCTGGACGCGCTGTATGCCGGCGTGCCGCCGGTGAGCCTTGCCGGCACCACGACGGTGGGCCGTCTGGGCGCGAGCTTCGTGCGCGCGGCCGGCCTGCCGGAGAACGTCTGCGCCGATCGCGAGGCGTATGTGCAGCGAGTGCTGCAGCTGGCCGGCGACGCCGCGGAGCGCGAGCGGCAGCGGCAGCACCTGCGCCACTGCCGTGAGCAGGAGCAGGGGCCCTTCGACGTTCCGCGGCGCACTCGCGAGCTCGAGGCGGCGTACGGCGAAATGTGGCGGCAGCACAGGGCGGGCGTTGCACCTCGCGGGTTCGATGTGGACGCGGCAGGCGTGGCGGCCACGCACGGCCAATCGCGGTCTACCACTGACCCCTAGCGACCCAAGCCTGGCCTACCTCGTCGCGAAATCAACGCTCGATAGCCGACGTTCATACGTGATCGTGCGATTCAGCGCAGACCGAAGTAACCGGCGATGAATAGCACGATGACGACGAGACCGACAAGCCAGATGATCCGATTCATGCTTTCACTCCTTGGGGAAGCCGTCTCTTCGAAGCGGTGCGCGCCACCGTCCTGCGCCTTCAGCATCTGGATCGTGTTGCGCTCATCGCACAATCCTGCTGATTGAACTTTGTCAGTCTAGGTTCGCGGGCAAGCACAGCACGTAGGACGAAGGCCCACGCGCCCGTGGGGCCGATGCGCGTGGGGACGGCGCCACCGCTGAAGGCGGACGATCCCGCCCGGGGGACGGCGCTCAACGCAATCGATGCTTTGTCGTCGAAGGGGGGTAGCCGCCTGAAGCTGGCCTGAGGACGTAGGATTTGCCTACCGGCAACCGGAGGTTCGAGATGAATCGATTTGCTCTCTTGCTTGCATCGCTCATTCTCCTGCCGGCCCTCGCGCCGGCCGCTGTGCTCAACGTCGAGTTCAAGTTCACCCCCTTCAAGGGCAATCCGGAAAAGGAGAAGACCGTCGAGTCGGTCCCCGGCACCGCGCGGATCTTCCTGAACAACGTTCCCTATGCCGAGCAGGAGGTCCGCAAGCAATCCCTTCCGGTCATGTTCGAGGAACGCGAGGTGTCTTCCTCGGTCTGGCTGCCGGTGGAGTCGGCCGGCGCAGCCGTACGCAAGGGCAGGAACAAGATTCGCATCGAATTCGATCCCGCCGACGCCAAGGCCGCGTACCGTGCCCGCCTGAGCTGGGCGACGGTGACCGACCAGGTCACCCGCCAGAGCACCGGGCCCGGCAGCGGTTCAGCCACGAACATGGCCGACTCGGGAAAGGAAGACAAGTCCGTCACCGGCAAGGTCGTTTTCGAGCGCGAGTTCACGGCCGACTTCGCGGCCGACCGGCCGTGGCATCACTATCCTGCCGTGACGGCGCTGTCGGACGCGGACAGAAGTGCGCTGGCGGAGATGCTGAAGAAGCGCGTCGAGCTGTTCAAGCCCGGCTTTGCCGGGCTCTACAAGTCGCTCGAGGAACGCGGCGTCGAGCCGGAGAGAGTCGCAAAGGTTCGCAAGGCAAAGTGCCTGGACGCCGCCTACGGCGCGGGTGTGCGCCTCAGCGCGCCACCGCCGGGGGAACTCGAGTTCGTGACCACGGGCAATCCGGAAGTGGTGGTACGCCGCAAGGGCCGCGAGCTGTTCACGCTCGACCCCAAGGCGTTCGAGCGCATCAAGGGGGACGAGATGCAGATGTGCGCGGGCATGACCCTTTCCATGCTGTATGCGCCGCAGCTGGTGGTGGTTCGCTCGCCCGGCGGTGCCTGGGAAGTCGCCTACTAGCCCGATCGAACGTGGATGTCGGCACCCGCCCCCGTGCCGGCATCCACCGCATCACTCAGTCATCGCCGCGGCGCAGGGCCCGATACGTCGTCTGCACCGTAGTGGCCAGCAGACGCTGGCCGGTGATGCTGGGGTGCACGTCACAGGCCGTCTGGTTGGCCGGATTGCCGTTGAGCAAGCCCGCGAGGCATGTCTTGCCGCCCGCCGCTGCAGCTGCTTGCTGGAACGCCGTGAATGCATCGGCCACCACGGCGCCATGGGCTCCGGCCGCCGCTGCCAGCGTCTGGTTTAGTGCCATGGTCAGGGCGGTGCCGCCCGCGTCGCTGTAGTCGGTGGAGTAGTAGTTCACCACCATCAGCACACCGTTGTAGCCGGTCGCTCGAATGTTGCTCAGGCTGGTGTTCAGGTTGGCGAACACGGCGCCCAGCGCGGCAGGCAGGTTGGCCTGGATGCAGGCCGGATCGTTGTTGCACGCAGCGATCAGCAGGAACCCGTCGTTGGCCCCCAGGCTCAAGGTGACCAGCCGCGTCTTGCGCTTGTTGGCGCCCAGGTAGGCCAGTGCGAAATCGAGCTGCGTCGAGCTGTAGCTCGCGTGCAGCGGAAACCGGGAGCGGTACGGACGGCAGCCGTTGTCGGCGCCGGTGAGCGAGAGGAACCCGGCCGTGGTCTCGCCGGGACACGATGCGTTGACGGGATCCAGCCGCAGTGTGTTGCCCACGAGCTCCGGATAGCCGATGAAGTTGTCGGCGTTCACGTACGCGGGGCCGTCCTGGGTGATGTAGCCGAACACCACGCTGTCGCCCAGCGACAGCATCTTGTTGCGGGGGCCGTCGGCCAAGGCCAGCGTCGAGCTGCCGACGAGGCACAGCGCCATCGTCGCCTGAACCATGCGGCGCGCTACCCGCGCCATATGCCTGCCAGGGGTTGCGATCATGAGGATTCCTTTGTCGGATTGAAACGTGAGCGCAGGCCCGCTTTCGCGCGGGCCCGAAGGTAGGGACGCTGCCCGGCCCGGCCGCGAATCGCGAGCGTACAAACCCTCGGGTCGACGCCTCAGCCTTGTCCGCCGCTGGTCGTCGCTACGCCTTCGACATAGAGCCAGGCGCCGGCTTCACGAACGAACCGGCTCACCTCATGGAGCTTGCCTGCGCGGCCGTTGACCTTGTGGCGAGCCACGAACTCGACAACGGCGGTGTCGCCGCTCGCTTCCCGGTGCAGCACCTCGAGACCCACCCAGTTCATCGGGTCCAGCGCCAGGTCGCCCGGCGCAGTGGACGGATGCCAGGTCTTCATCAAGTACTCGAGCAATGACGGAAGCGGTGTGCCGCGGCCTTGGGCGAGGGCATAGGCGCTGTACCGCGAACGCATCAGTGCTTCGGGCGTGGGGGCGTGTTCGCCGCGGAGCAGCCCTGCGTGCCAACGACCGCAGCAGTCCATGTAGCGCGCGGGCGGGGTCTCGCGCGCACGGCAAGGGCAGGCAAGGTCACGGCTGCGGGCCACGCGGTCATTGTGCGGGGCCGGTACGCGCTAACGCCAGGCTTGCAGCAGTCGGGTGACGGACAGCACGATGACCTAGACGTCGCGGCGGCGGATTCGTGCCAGTCGCGCCGTGCCGGCCAGGCCGGCGGCCATCATGAGGAGCCAGGTCGAAGGCTCGGGTATCGCGGGAACGCCGGCCGAGTCGAAGCCGCCCATCGAGGTGACGGTCACCCCCTCCGGCAGGAGGAAGCTGATCCGCGCCGTGTGCATGAAGTCGAGGAAGCTGCGCTCGCTGACGTCGGTGCGCAGGGAAAAGGTCAGCTGAAAGGGCTGGTCGAGGCGCGCCGAGAGGTTGGCGAAGGTCATCAGGTTGACGCTGAACTGCTGGAACACCGGAACGTGAGTGCCGGCCTGGAGGACGCTGCCGGCGTCGAGCTTTCCACCCGAAATCCCGAGCGGCGCGCCGTTCACGCTGTCCGGCCTGATCGACAGGTACGACCCGACCGAGTAGAACGGGTTGTCGATGCCGCCGACACCTTCGGCGGTGAAAACCACCGAGAAGCTGAAGAAGTCAGGCGACGGCGCGCCCAGGCGGTGCAGCGTGAACAGGTCGACCCCCACCGCATTCATGCTGGCGCCGTTGTTGGTGCTGGGGTTGCCGTCGTCGTTGGCCTGCGCATAGGTCCTCAGGAGACCCTGCGAGAGATCGACGACGCCGCGCAGCGTGCCGCCGGGCGCCGAGGGCGAGAAGTCGAGGACCGGACGCTCGTACTCGAAGACGCTGTTCGGACCGGTGACGCCAGCGCCGAAGAAGATGACCTGCCCGTAGGGCGGACAGCCGCCGACGCCGAACTGTCCCTCGACGCAGCTGAGGGGGCCGGTCGGGTCCGCGGCGGCGAAGGGCGACGCGCAGAAGAGAACGACCGCACCGACGATCCCGCGCGAGCGGGCAGAGAGCGTCGCTCTCCCAATTCGAAATTCCATCGCTGGCCTCCGCTGCGTGCGAATCCGGTCCGGATCCAGCGGAGGTTTTAGGGCCGGCAGCGTCACGCCGGCGTCACACGGTAGATGCCGCCGGCTATTGCGGCGTCGCCGTGGCCCAGGCCTTGCGGATCAACCGGCCGCAGTAGACGGACTCGATCGCCCCGTTGGCAACGCTGCGGGCCAGCACGCCGTAGTTCGTCTTCGTGCGGTCGATCCAGGGATAGAAGCCGAAGGCGCCGGGGCTGCTGAAGGCGCCGTCGCCGACCTCGGGATCGTCTTCCACCCAGTGGCCGATCGAGTAGTGCCAGCTCTCGCCCGGCGGGCTCGGGGCGGAAACCGCGTTGGCGCAGGTTCTCGGATTGGTGCAGACGGGGTGCGTGCCGAGCGCGTCGTGCATCTTCAGGTCGCCGCGAAGGACCTTGCGCAGCAGCGCGGCGTAGTCGTCCGCGGTGGTCACCACGCCGCCTGCCAGCTGCGGCGACGAGTAGCTGAAGTCGATCTCGTTGCCGACCTGGCTGCGGATCTCCGCCGCGAGCATCGCGCCGTTCATGGTGCCCAGGCCGTTCAGCGAAGCGTGCTTCTCCATGTGCGCGCCGCCATACGCGAACATGCCGTCGTCGTCGGCGTTGTAGACGCCGTTGCTGCCCAGGTCGACGCATTCCTGGACGGTTTGCCCCGGCTGGCAGGAAAAGCCGCGGCCGGTGTAGCCGCTCTGGAAGTTGAAGAACTTGACGTCGCTCGCGCTGAGCGCTCCGCCGGTGCGTTGCACGAAGTAGGTCGAGTAGAACCACTTCGACGCCGAGGCGATGCTCATCCGGGTGCCGGCGGCGTAGGTCGTCTGGGTGTCAGCGCTGCCGACGCTGCCGGCGGCGAGCGCGCCGCTGGCGTCGCCCACTTCCCAGTAGAACGGACGGATCGCGCTGCACGCGTTGCCGTTGCTGTTGGCCGTGGCGACGGCCGCTGCTGCCGCGGCGGCCGTGGAGGCGGCGGCCACGGAGGGGGCGGAGGCGGCGGCCGGGGGCGCTGCGGGCGGGGAGGAGGCGGGCGGAGACGAACCCGGCGGGGAGGAGGCGGGAGGCGATGAGGCGCCTGCGGAAGAAGCGGGCAAGGCCGGCGAAGCAAGCGGCGCCGCCGAGGACGGCTCGCTGCCGCCGCCCCCGCCGCAAGCGGAGATCAGCAGCGCCACGACGGCGCCCAGCAGCGGCATCGCCGCGCGCGACCAGCACGTGCGGCGAGTCGCGCACCCCACCGAAACGGATCCCATGCAAGGATTTCGGCATCCGCCGGCCGTGCCTGAGCCTCGTTTCGTGTTGTTTCACGCTGTCGGCCCTTGAGTCAGCCCTCCAGGTAGGCACCGAGCTTTTCGATGATCTCGCGGCTGCCCCGCTCACGGCTGCCGTTGTCGTCGTAACCGTCGAGGAAGGCGCCCTGTTCGGTCATGATCAGCCGCGTGCCGGCGCCCGAGGCCTTGAACTCGAAGGTGGCGAGCGAGACGGAGATCTTCCGTCCGTCCAGGCGCATCTCGTAGGCATAGACGATCCGCTCGCCGGGGATGATGTCGAAGTAGGTCGCGTCGAACTCGGTGACCAGGCCGGTCCTCCACCGGCCCTTCAGCCGTTCGCGGCCGCCGACCCGGAAATCCATGGTCCGCTCGACGATGTCCCAGCGGTCGTTGGGCGCGGTGAACCAGCCGTTCTTTCCCTCGGCGCTCGCGAAGGCGTCGAACACCCGCTGCGGCGTCACCGATGCATAGCTGCGCTCGATGGTGAAGACGCCGTGGGCGACGCTGCGCACCGGCTCGGTCGTGGTCGTCATTTCGGTTCTCCTTCAGGAAAGCGCTTGAGGTGTTCGCCGAGGCGATCGAGACGCTGCTCCCACTGGACCCGGCGTCGGTTGAACCACTGTTCGGCGAGGCTGAGCCCGGCGGGCACCATGCGAAAGGTGCGCACCCGGCCGACCTTCTCGGAACGCACCAGGCCGCTGCTCTCCAGCAGCGCCAGGTGCTGGACGATGGCGGGGAGCGACATGGCGTGCGGCTCGGCCAGCTCGCTCACCGACGCCTGGCCGCGCGAGAGGCGCTCGACCATGGCCCGTCGTGTCGGATCGGCAAGCGCCTGGAAGGTCAGGTCGAGATTGACGGCGCCGCGGGCCATCAACCGTCCTTCAGCGGAAAGTACTGGAAGAACGGCTCGGCCTCGGCCAGCACCCGGGCCACGCTCGGGCGCGACTTCAGGCGGCCGAGGTAGGCAGCGAGGCCGGGCCAGTCGGCCAGGGACACGGCGTAGTCGGCGTAGAACAGCGCCGGCAGCGCGGCGCAATCGGCCATCGTGAACGCCTCGCCCAGGGCCCAGGGGCCGGCGATCATCGGCGCGATCAGCTTGTAGCCGGAGCGGATCTGGCCGCGTGCAAGCTCGACCCCGTAAGGGTCGTGCTTGCCCTCGGGCCGCATTCTCTCGGCGACGATCTGCTGGAACGGAACGTGGATGTAGCTGTCGATCAGGCGGTCGACGAGGCGGGTCTGCATCCTCAGGTCCGGATCGCCCGGCACGAGAGAGGCCGCGGAGGGTCGCGTTCGCGCCAGGTAGTCGACGATGAGGCTCGACTCCGGAATCGTCTTGCCTGCCGCAGAGTCGCGCAACACCGGGAACTTGGCGAGCGGCCAGACCGCCTCGAAGGCGGCACGATCCGCCGGATCGCCGAGGTTCACCTGGCGCGGCTCGAAGGCGACGTCGGCCTCGTAGAGCGCGATCAGTGCCTTCCAGCAGAAGGAGGAGAGCGGGTGGTAGTAGAGGGTCAAGGGCATCGCGAGACTGAACACTTAAGTAGATGCCTAAGTATGCCGGAGTTTCGCAAGCCGTGTCGATTCCCGACCTCTCCGCTCGTCGTACTCCTGGCTGGCCGTTGGCCAGGATCGAGAAAGGACACCATGAAGCTGCTTCTCACCTCCGCCGGCATCAAGAACGCAAGCATTCACGACGCGCTCGTCGAGCTCCTGGGCAAGCCGATCGCCGACTCCCATGCCCTGTGCATCCCCACCGCCGGCTACGGCCACCCGATGGGCTCGCCGGGCGGAGCGTGGCGCTTCGTTGCCGGCAAGGAGCCGCGCACGCCGATGGGCGAGCTGGGGTGGAAATCCCTCGGCATCCTCGAGCTCACCGCATTGCCCAGCATCGGCAGGGATCGCTGGGAGCCCTGGGTGCGGCAGGCGGATGTCCTGCTGGTGAACGGCGGCGATGCCCTGTACCTGTGTCACTGGATGCGAGAGTCGGGGCTCGCGGATCTCCTGCAGTCCTTGCCCGGGATCGTCTGGGTGGGCCTCAGCGCGGGGAGCATGGTCATGGCCCCTCGCGTGGGAGAAGCCTTCGTCGAAACCAGGCCGCCGATCACCGGGAATGACGTCGCGCTCGGCGTTGTCGACTTCGCGATCTTTCCTCACCTGGACTACCCCGACTTCCCGGAGAACACGATGGCCTGCGCGGAAGAATGGGCGGCCGGCCTCGGTTGCCCGGCCTACGCCATCGACGACCAGACCGCGATCAAGGTCGTGGACGGCCACCCCGAAGTGGTCTCGGAAGGGCACTGGAAGTTCTTCGGTCCCTGACGCAGAGCTGCCTGCGCCGGCGCCATGCGCGACGCATCACTCGTGTTGCAATACGCGTTTCAGCACCGAAGCGCAGCCAGTCCTTCACGGGATGCCGATCCACCTCTCCGCCACCGACATCGCGTTCACCATGATTGCGGTGATGCAGGGCGTGTTCTGCGGGATCTGGCTGCTGGGATCGTGGGTCATCGGCGACGTCCGGCGGGCGGCGCTGCATTGGTCGGCTTTCGCCGGACTCAGCACCCTCAGCTTCGTGGCCCTGATCGTGGCCCTGCACCAGCCGCTGCCGCTGCTCGCCGAGTATCCGCGCGCGATCGGCAACGTGTTCGGCGTGGCCGCGATGATCGCGCTGCACCGCGGGATCCGGCTCTTCGTCGGCGCTGCGCAGACGATGAGCGCGTATGCGCTCGCGCTCGCGCTCGTGCTGTTCGCGTCGTGGCTCGGCCTGTCGCCGGCGCACGCGGTGCTGCGCGTGAGCGTCAACTCCGCGGTGCTGACGGTGATCGCCCTCGGCATCGCGGCCGACCTGTACCGCTACGGGCGCAACATCCTGCCCCGGCGCCAGACCTGGTTGCTGTCGGCCCCGCTCGTCGCCGCAGCGGCGGGGTTCTCCCTGAGGGGCGTGCGCGCGCTGTGGCATCCCGAGTCTGTGGCCACGGAGATGATCGCCGACAGCGCCCTCAACGTCGGCTCGGCCGTCGCCTACATGGTGATCGCGCTGACCTTCCATGCGACGCTGATCGCCCTCGTGTTCGGCCGCCTCCTCGCCGACCTGCGCCATCGCTCGCGCCACGACGGCCTGACCGGCCTGCTCAACCGGCGAACGATGGAAGAGATGCTTGTCGCCCAGGTGCAGCGCAGCCGGCGCACGGGCGAGCCGTTCACGGTGCTCATGCTCGACCTCGACCACTTCAAGGCCATCAACGATCGCCACGGCCATGCGGCAGGCGATCGCGCGCTGAAGCACGCCGCCGCGGCACTCAAGGCCGAGCTGCGCGAGGTCGACGCCCTCGGCCGCTTCGGCGGCGAGGAGTTCCTCGTCTTGATGCCCGGCGCCACGGCCGAAGCGGCGCGGCCGGTGGCCGAGCGCCTGCGCAACGCGCTGAACACCGGCGCTCCCCGGATCGATGGGGCCGCGCTGTTCCTTTCGGCCAGCATCGGCGTTGCCGAGTGGCTCGAGCCGGCGGAGGAGCCGTCGCGCCTGTTGATGCGGGCGGACGCTGCGCTCTACCGCGCGAAGCTGCGCGGCCGGGATTGCGTGGTGGTGGAGGGCCCCGACATCGAGCCGGTGCCCCGGCTCGCGGGCAGCCGCTGACGACTGCCCGCCCCGGAGATCAGATGTCCAGGCGCGTGATCTTGGTGCCGTCGATCGCCAGGTTGGCCATCAGGCCGGCGTTCGTCAGCACGTAGCCGACCACCGGTTGCTGCGCGGTCTGGGTGTCGACGCTGGCGGAGGCGCCGGTCTTGATCAGCGAGACCGAGGCGTCGGCGCCGGCGGTCCAGCCATTGCTGGCGCGGAACTTGTTCAGCGACTCGTCCGTCATGAAGAGGATGTACATCGCCTTGGAGTCGGCGCCGGCCAGCAGGCCGACCGAACCCGCGGCGGTGCTGTAGTAGCCGACGGGGCGTCCACCGACGAGGAGCGAGCCCTTTCCGTACGAGCCGCCGACGACGAAGCCGGCCGAGACGACCGAGGGGAAGACCAGCACGCCTCGCGCCCTGGCGACCATGGCGCGCGATTCCGGATCCTGCGCATACAGCTTGGTCATGGCGCCGTTCACGTTGGCGTCGATGCTGGCGCGCTGTTCGGAACTGGTGGCGCCTCCGCCGGTGGCGGTGGTCGTGGAGCAGGCGCCGAGGGCGAGGGTCAGGCCGAGGGTGGCGGCGGCGAAGAGGGGTCTGTTCATGATTTTCTCCAGGAGTTTGCGGCGCCGATCCGCAGGCGAGCCCGACGGTCCGGCATCGAGCGGATTCTTGGTGTGCGTCTGCCCCGGGTGTGTCGGACGCCGCCCCGTCTTCGCAGCGGACGAGGGCGCGTCGACTTGAACCAGGTCCTCGCGAGTTTCCGGCGCCGGCGACAGCCGGCGGTCGATTGGCGCTTCCCGGCCTGCACTTCGTCGCAAGCCATGCTGTTCTCTGGCAGTCGGGTGCGACCATGCGGCACCACGACGAACCGGAACACCCCATGACCTGCCTTCTTCGGCGCCTCCTGGCCTCGCTGGCCACCTTGCTCGTCGCAGCGCACGCGCACGCCTTCGAGGCCGGCTGGATGCAGATCCAGGTGGCCGGCACGACAGCGGATGCGCCGGCGACGACGGTCGCTCTCTACTACCCGACGATGGCCGCGCCGCGAGTCATCGCCATGGGACCGTTCACGCTCGATGCCGCCATCGCCGGCAAACCGGTCGACAAGGTCAAGGCGCTGATCCTGCTCAGCCACGGCATCGGCGGCAGCGAGCTCGGGCACAGCGTGCTGGCGCAGGCCCTGGCCCGCAACGGCTACCTGGTCGCGGCACTTCGCCATCCCGGCGACAACTGGCAGGACCGGTCGCTGATCGAGAAGAGCCCCGAGCGCTACTTCGACGAGCGGCCGCGGCAGGCTTCCCGGGTCATCGACGCGATCCTGGCCGACCCGGCGTGGAAGGACCGGATCGCGGCCGACAGCCAGGGGCCCCGCGTGGGGGCGCTCGGCCACTCCGCCGGCGGCTACACGGTGCTGGCGCTGGCGGGAGCCCGGCCGGATTTGTCGCGGATCAGGAAGCATTGCCAGGCCGAAGCTTCCGAAGACCCGATCTTCTGCGGCCTGGCCCGCCCGGGCGCCGCCACGCCGTCGTTGCCGGCGGCCACGCCCTCGCTCAAGGACGAGCGCGTTCGGGCGATCGTCGCGATGGCCCCGGCCGGCGTGGCACTCACCGCCGAATCGCTCGCCGCCGTTCGGCCGGCGACCATGATCTACGTGGCCGAGCTCGATCGCTTCCTGGTACCGCGCTTTCATGCCGAGTGGGTGGCGAGCAACCTGCCCGCGCCGAACCTGCATCGGGTGGCCAACGCCTGGCACTTCGCCTTCATGGATTCGCCCAGCATGTCGCTTCCCAGCCCCGACGGCGACGTCGCGGCGAACCCGCCGGGTTTCGATCGCGAAGCGTTCCTGAAGCAGCTCGCCGGCGAAATCACGGCCTTCTTCGACAAGACCTTTCCCTAGCGATCACGGCCGGTTCGACACTTTTTCGAGCCCTGCCGTGATTTCCGGCGATGCCGGGCGAATCATCTGGCATGACCACGACGACCGGCGACGCCTTGGCCTCCGATTCCCCTGAACGCCAGCGGCGCTTCGAAGCCCTGCTTCGCGAGCATCGCCGCATCGTGTTCCATGTCGCGCGCACGTATGCGGGAAACACCGACGAACGCCACGACCTGGTTCAGGAGATCTGCAGCCAGCTCTGGCGGGCTTTCCCCCGCTACGACGAGTCGCGGCGCTTTTCCACCTGGATGTATCGCATCGCCCTCAATACCGGCATCAGCCACCTGCGACAGGCCGGCGCGCGCGCCGCGCGCTTCGAGGCACTGAGCGACGAGGTGCTGGAGGCGACGCTGGACGACGCAGCGCCGGCGGAGACGGCGGAGCGGCTGGCCGAGCTCGAAGCCCGGATCGAGCAGCTCGGCCCGCTCGATCGCGCGCTCATCCTGCTCTATCTCGAAGATCGCTCGTACGCCGAGATCGCCGATGTCCTGGGCATCAGCGAGACCAACGTGGCGACCAAGATCAGCCGCATCAAGCAACGCTTTCGCCAGCAGATGACCGGCGCCGCCAACTCCTAGGACCACAGCATGGAAATCGACGACATGAAGCAGGCCTGGCAGTCGCTCGACCGACAGATGGCCCGCCGCTACGCGCTCGACCTCGAGCAGTACAAGGAGCGCAAGCTCGGCTCGGCGCGCCTTCGGCTGCTGCCGGTCAAGCTCGGCCTGGTCGCCCGGATGGTCGTCGGCGTGGCGATCATCGCCGCTTCGGCGTCGTTCTGGACGGCGCACATGGGATCGCCGCACCTGATCGTGAGCGGCCTGCTGCTGCAGGCCTACGGGCTGCTGCTCGTCGGCTCGGCAGCTTGGGAAATGCAGATGCTGGCGGACATCGACTACGCCGCGCCGGTGCTGGCGATCCAGCGTCGCCTGGCGAAGTTTCGTGCCTGGCGCGTCCGTCTGGTGCCGGTCTGGATGATCACCGGCTGCTTCGTCTGGATTCCGCTGACCCTCGTCGTCTTCAAGGCCTGGCTCGGCGCCGACATCTACGCGCGTGCGCCCGAGGTCGTGCTGTACTTCCTGGCCAGCGGCGGTGTCGCGATGCTGGCGTTCTGGCTGATCGCGCGCTGGGTGCCCGGCGCCGCGAGCGTCCTGAACGACAGCTCCGTGGGTGGCAGCCTGGGGCGGTCGCAACAGGTGCTGAACGAGATCGCCCGCTTCGAGGCGGAGGTCTAGCTGCCGATCGAGGCCGCCTACTTCGCCACCACCGCGGCCTTCGCGATCTCCTTGATCCCGTCCACGATCAGCTGCTTCGCCGACCCCTTCATCAGGTCGGCCGTGATGGCATCGACCATCTCTTCCGGCGAGCCCGGCAGCTTGCCGGCGATCAGCTTGGCGATGGCCGACTTGATCAGCCCGGCGCCCTGCTTCGCGGCGAACTCGGCGAAGTACTTCTGCCCCGCCGTCATGAAGGCGTCGCGGCTCAGGTTCATCGCCTTCAGCGTCGCGTCGTCCACGCCCTTGCCGAGGTAGCTGCCGAACGCGCTCTTGAACGGCCCCTTGAGCTGGCCGGCGACGAGCTCCTTGAAGATCGCGCCCACCGCCTCCTCGCCCATCTTCTTGGCGATCGCGCCCGGGTCGGCATGCTGGCGGCTGCCGATCATCCATTCGGTGAGTTGCTCCACGCCCTGGAACAGTCCCTGCGCGGCGGCCTGCGCGGCGACCTTGCCGGCCTTGCCACCGCGCTTCTCGGCGATCGCGCCGATCGCCGAGGCCGACGTGTCCTCGACGAAGCGGCCGGCGTCGACGCCTGTCTGGGCGCTGCCCTGCATCTGCTCGTCGTACTTGCCGACCTTGGCGCGGGCCTGCGGAATCGCGGTCGCTATCTTCGGCAGCAAGGCCGCCATCGCCTTGACGTCGCCCTTGCGCTCGGCCTTCTTCACCTCGTTCATCATTTCGCGCGCCGGGTCCCAGATGTTCAGGTCGGGGATCTTGGCCGCGTCCTGGCCCTTGACGAAGCTCTTGATCGCGTCGACGCCGGTGGTGAGCCAGGCCTGGAACGGCACCTCGTTCGGCAGGTTCATCTGGTCGACGTGATACGCCCAGCCGCCCTCGAGCTGCGCGCTCAGCTTGCCCACCTCCAGGCGCAGCGCCTGCATCGCCTCCTCGCGATGCACGCGGGCGAGCTTCTTCCCGCCGACCGTGATGTCGAAGGTCTCCGCCGCGGCCCTGGCGGCGTCGGCCTCGCCCTTCTCGGCATCGGCCTTGGCCTTGGCGGCATCGGCCTTCGCGTTGGCGGCGTCCGTCTGGGCCTGGGCCACGTCGCTCAGCACCATGTCGAGCGCCCGCTGCGCCTTCTCGATGCCCTTCGGGCTGGTGGCCAGGTTGCCGGCGTCGTTGGCGGCCTTCTTCAGCGCCTCCGCCTTCGGGTTCTTCGCGGCGGCGAGCTTCTTGATCTCGGCCATCACGTGCCTGTATTGCGCCTTGGCCTGCTTGAGCGCGGGCGAATCGACGGGCTTCGGCTTGTCCGCGCCATCCGGCGCGTTGTCCCTGGCGCTCGCCTCGAAGCTGACGACGCTTTCCTCGAGCCAGTCGAGGTGCTTCCGCATCTCGTCGGCGTCGCGCTGGATCTTGGCCTGCTTGAGCTCGACGACGCGCCCTTCGAAGTCGCGCACCACGTCGGCGAGCCAGTCGGCGTTCGTATTGCCCGGGTCGGCGGCGATGGCCTTCTTGCCCCGGGCCGCGAGCGACTTCAGGCGCTTGCTCGCTTCGCTCGCCGCCTTGGCGGGGTCGGCCAGCGGTTCGTCGCCCGGCGCCGGTTTGCCGGCGGCTTCGGCCTCGAAGCGGACGACGCTTTCCTCCAGCCAGTCGAGGTCCTTGCGCACGCTGTCGATCTCGCGCTGGGTGCCGCGCTGCTCGAGGTCGACGATCCGGCCCTCGGAGCTGCCCACCACTTCGGTCAGCCAGCCGTCGTTCGGATTGCGCGGGTTGGCGGCGATGGCCTTCCTGCCCCGGGCCTCGAGCGACTTCAGGCGGGCGCGCGCCTCGCTCGCCAGCTTCTTGCCGTCCGCGGCCGCGCCGTCCTTCGGCGCACCCTGCGCGGGTTGCGCGTCGGCGAGCTTCAGCTTCGCGTCCTCGATCTGCGCTTCCACCTTGTCGAGCGCCGCGTTGGCCGCCACGATGCCTTTCGGGCTGGTGGAGAGATTGCCGGCGGCGATGGCCGCCTTCTTCAGCGCGCCGGCCTCGGGCGCCTTCTTCGCCTCGAGCGCCTTGATCCGCCCCATCACCTCCTGGAAGCGGGCGATCAGCGACTTCATCTCGGGCGCCTTCGCCGCCGCCTGGGGCGGTGCTTGGGGGGGCGCCTTGGGCGCCGTCGCCGACTCGCCGGCAGCGCCTGCTCCGGCATTCGTGAGCATGGCACGGGTGGGCGTCAGCCCCAGTTTGGTCAGCAATCCCATGGTGCACCCCTCCCGGGTCGTCTTGTCGTTCGCCGAGGCCTCCACCCCGGTCGGTCTGGTACGAGAGCTTAGCCGCGGCGCGCGGCCGCGCCATCCACTGAAAGAACGGCCGCCGGGCTCGCCCGGCGAGGCCGGATCAGGGGCCCATCAACCGCGTCGGCAGCCAGACGACGAGGCTCGGCACGTACGTGATGAGCATGAGCACCACGAACATGGCGAGCATGAACGGCCAGCCTTCGCGGACGAAGGTCTCGATCTTGACCCGCATGATCGAGCAGGTGGTGAACATCATCGTTCCCACCGGCGGCGTCACGCCGCCGATCGTCAGGTTGACGACGATGACCAGGCCGAAGTGCAGGGGATCGATGCCGAGCTTGGTCACGGCCGGCACCAGGATCGGCGTCAGCAGGATCAGCGCCGCCGTTCCCTCGATCAGCATGCCGACGACGATCAGGCCCACGTTGATGAGCAGCAGAAGGAGCCACGGCTGCTGCGTCAGCCCAATCAGGAACTGCGCGCCTTGCGCAGGGATTCGCTCCCACGACATGTAGAAGCCGAAGGCGCTGGCGGCGCAGATGATGATCATCACCGCCGCCGTCGCGAGCACCGTCTCGACGACGATCGCCGGCAGCGCGCGCCAGCGGAGCTCGCGGTGCCAGAGCGCGCCGATCAGCGTCGCGTAGACCACGGTCATGGCGCCGGCCTCGGTGGGCGTGAAGATGCCGTAGCGGATGCCGACGAGGATGAAGGCGACGATCGAGAGCGCGCCGATTCCGTCGACGACGGCACGACCGAGCTCCCTGGGGCTGGCGCGCTTCTCGCGGGACGGCTGGTAGTTCCGGCGCCGGGAGATGAGGTGCACCACCACCATCAGCGCCGCGGCGAGCAGGATGCCCGGCACGATGCCGCCGATGAAGAGGCGCCCGACCGAGACGTCGGCGAGATAGCCGTAGATGATCAGGCCGATGCCGGGCGGAATGATCGGCGTGATGACGGCGGCGCAGGCGGTGATGGCCGCCGCGAACCCGGCCGAGTAGCCGCGCTTGACCATCTCCGGGCCGAGCATCTTGGCCTGCATGGCGGCGTCGGCGTTGGCCGAGGCCGAGAGCCCACCCATCAGCGTCGCCAGCAGAACGTTGGCCTGGCCGAGGCCGCCGCGCCAGTGGCCGACCAGCGCGTCGGCGAGGTTGAGCAGCCGCCGGGTGATGCCGGCATGGTTCATGATCGAGCCGGCGCAGATGAAGAACGGCACCGCCAGCAAGGGGAACGAGTCGGTCGCCTGGACGAACTTCTGCACGAAGGTTCGCAGCGGCAGGCCTTCGCCGAAGACGAAGAACGACAGCGCGGCGATGGCGATCGCCAGCGCGATCGGCACGTCGATCGCGAACAGCACGAACATCAGCAGCGCGGGCAGCAGCTCCATGGCGGGGATGCGAGTGAAGCGGTCAGAGCGCGGCGTCGGCCGCGCCGGGCAGGCGCAGCCAGGCGCCCGGCAGGCCGTGCTGCCGGCGCCAGGCGCCCTGCGCGTAGCGCACGGCCATGCAGGCGCTGCCGACCACCACCGACACGTAGGTCACGCTGCGCGGCAGGCGCAGCACCGACGTCGGGTCGGTCCAGGCGTCGATCGAGAACTGCACGGCGAGCACGAACAGCGTCGCCAGGAAGACGAGCACCAGCAGGTCGACGAGCGTCATGAGAACACGGCGCGGCTTTCGCGGCAGGGCGGTCACGAGCATGTCGATCGCGACGTGCATGCCGTACTTGAAGCCGGCGGCGGCGCCGAGGAACACCAGCCAGGCGAAGGCGATGCCTGCCACCTCGCCGGCCCACGTGGCCGGCTGCTCCGTCACGTAGCGCGTGACGACGCCCCAGCAGGTGACGAGCACCACGACGACGAGCGCGAGGCCGGCGACGGCCTCCTCGGCATAGGCGAAAGGTCCGGGGCGCTGCCCGTCGTCGCGCGCGGTCACTTCAGGTTCGCCAGCACCGTCTCGCGCAGGCCCGGCGTCCACTTCGGGAATGCGGTGTAGACGCTCGCCGTCGCCTTCTGGAAGGCGGCGGTGTCGGTGTCGGTGACGATGGTGACGCCGGCGGCCTTGAACTTGCCCAGGTACTCGTCCTGGCTCGCCAGCGTCAGCCGGGTCATCTCGGCGCCGGCCTTGCGGCCTTCTTCCATCAGCACGGTCTGCACGTCCTTGGGCAGCTTGTTGAAGAAGGCGGCGTTGATCGGCCACATGACGAACGCCGTGAAGTGCCCGGTGAGCGAGATCGTCTTGCGCGTTTCCTGC
Organism: Burkholderiales bacterium; assembly: GCA_021414305.1. Lineage (GTDB taxonomy): Bacteria > Pseudomonadota > Gammaproteobacteria > Burkholderiales > Burkholderiaceae_C > Schlegelella_A. The sequence goes on from JAIOOS010000006.1 coordinate 147,611, forward strand.
AGCTTGGAGCCCCAGAGGGAGCCGAGCGGCGCCTCGGCGCCCTGGACCACGTTCTGCTGCAGCGCGTTGTAGACCTCCGACCATTGCACGGTCGTCGGCCGCGCGCCCATGGCCTTGAAGGTCTCGATCCACATCGTGTTCGGCGGCACCCGCACGGTCATCCCGGCCATGTCCTCGGGCTTGCGGACCGCCTTGTCGGAAATGAGATGGCGCTGGCCGAAGAAGCCGTTCGCCATGATCAGCTTGAAGCCGGCGGCCTCGAGCTTCTTGTCGATGCCCTTGAACCACTCCGAGGCCAGCAGCTTCTCGTACTCCTGCGGGGTCTTGATCAGGTACGGGCCGTTGAGCACGCCGACGTCGGGCACGAAGTCCGACAGGTAGCCCGGGTCGGTGATGTTCATCACGTTGGCCCCCTGGCGGATCATCTCGTTGACGTCCTTGCCGGGGCCGAGCTGCTCGGCGGGAAAGACCGTGATCTGCACCCGGCCGTTGGTGCGCGCGGCGACGTTCTTCGCGAAGTACTCGGCCGCGAGGTGCGCCGGCTCGGTGGGCGAGAGCGAATGCGCGAACCGGATCTTGATCTCCTGCGCCGACGCGGCGGCCGCGGCGGCCAGGGACAGGGCCGCCAGGCCCCAGCGAATGAATCTCATGTCGTCTCCTTGATGCCCGGACGGGCCGCCGGGTTGAGCTTGCCGCGCGCCTGAGCACCCGCATAGAGGATGCGCAACTGGCGGTCGATGACGGCGCCGTGATGGGCCACGGCGTCGGGATGAAGGTCGCTCTGCGGCGACTGCTCGTGGTCGAAATTGCCGTGCGCGTCGTGCCCGCGCACCAGCAGCGCGCTGTCGCGGATGGGGGAGAGCTGGCGCACGCGGGTGGGCATGTAGCGGATCGCGAAGCCGATGCGCGGCAGGCTCGAGCGGTTGGGCTCCGAGCCGTGGAACAGCAGCACGTGGTGCAGCGACATCTCGCCGGGCTGCAGCACCACGTCGACCACGCTCGCCGGGTCGACCCGGACCGCCACCTCCTGGCCCCGCGACAGCAGGTTGGCGTCGTCGAACTTGTCTTCGTGCGGCACCTGCGCAAGGTGGGTGCCGGGAACGACCTGCATGCAGCCCGATTCGCGGGTGCTCGGCGTCAGGGCCACCCACGCGGTGGCGACGTCGGGCGAGGAGAGGCCCCAGTACGTGGCGTCCTGGTGCCAGCTCACGTAGGCGGCGTCGCCCGCCGGCTTGGCGAAGAACTGCGAGCCCCAGCAGAACAGGTCGGGGCCGAGCAGCGACTCGACGGCGTCGACGATGCGCGGGTCGCGCACCAGGGCGTCGAGCCAGGTGAAGAGCAGGTGCGGCTTTTGGTTGTTGCGCCCCTTGACGAAGTCGGCCTGCGCCCGGTAGCGGCCGTGGATCGCTTCGGCTTCGGCCGCGGGCAGGGCGCGCAGTGGATGGACGATGCCTTGGCGGCGGTAGGTCTCGACCTGGAAGCTTGAAAGCGTTGTCGACATGGCGGGCGGCGGCTCCGGCGACGACGGCCGGGCGTCGTGCAAGTCTTCATTGATGAAAATCAGTTTCGCATGTAAAAGTCTGGCATGCGTCCTGTCGTTTCCCCTAAGCCCGTGCGCACGGCCCTGCCGGCTGTCTCCGCCGAGGGCGAGGCCGGCGCCCTCTACACCGCGCCCGCGCTCGAGAAGGGCCTGGACATCCTCGAGCTGCTGGCGGGCGAGAGCGACAGCCTCTCGCAGACGACGATCGGGCAGCGCCTGTCTCGCTCGACGGCCGAGATCTTCCGCATGCTGTCGGTCCTCGAGCGGCGCGGCTACGTGGCGCGCCACGCCGACGGTGGCTACCGCCTGACCCTGCGCCTGTTCGAGCTCGCGCACCGGCATCCGCCGCTCAAGCGCCTCCTGACGGTGGCCTTGCCGGCGATGCAGGACCTGGCGAACACGACGCGGCAATCGAACCACCTCGTCATCCACTTCGCGCGCCGGATCCTGGTCGTCGCGCAGGTCGACAGCCCCGAGCCGATGGGCTTCGCCGTTCGCCTCGGCGCGCACTTCCCGTTCCGCCCGGACCGCGCCTCGTCGCGCGTGCTGTCGGCCTTCCAGCCGGCAGCGATGCAGGAGCAGCTGATCGCCGAGCTGCTCGCCAACGGCAACCGGGCGGTCTCCGCGGCTCGCGTTCGGGCCGAGCTCGCGGAGATCGCCGGCAAGGGCTTCTACATGGCGCAGAGCGACACCGCCGAAGGCGTCACCGACCTCTGCGCCCCGGTGTTCGACCACAGCGAAGGGGCCGTCGCCGCGCTGACCTTGCCCTATCTGCGCCAGCGCGACGTCGCGGTTTCCCTGGCGGCCGCCCGGCAGGCCCTGCTCGCCGCCGTGCAGCGAATCTCGACCGCGCTGGGGGCGCCCCCGAGGCGCCAGGGGCGGCCGGCGGCGTAAGCTCGACGGCAGAATCTGCCGGTCGACCGCGGGGCCCGCCTCGGGCACGACCGCGACCCCGGACCTCGGACCTCGGAGGAAAGATGACGCAGCCAGCAGCGGCGCCGGCGCGCGACGCGCATGCCTACAAGCGGGTGGACGGGCGCGCCATCGAGGCCGACGTCATCGGCGCCAGCCCGGGCGCGGGCAAGCCGTGCGTGGTCTGGATCCATGGCGGCGGCCTGATCTTCGGCTCGCGCACGATCTCGCCGCGCGCTGCGTTCCTGCAGGCCCTGCTCGAGCGTGATTTCGTGGTCGTGTCCATCGATCACCGGCTCGCCCCTGAAACGAAGCTGGCCCACATCGTCGAAGACGTGCGCGACGCCTGGCGCTGGGTGCACGAGGTCGGCCCCGGCCGCTTCGGCATCGACCCGGCACGCGTCGCCATCGCAGGCGCTTCGGCGGGCGCGTACCTGGCCTTGTGGGCAAGCCATTCGGTCGCGCCACGCCCGCGCGCGCTGGCCACCTTCTGGGGATTCGGCGACATCACCGGCCCATGGGAAGCCGAGCCGAGCGCGCACTACCGGCAGATGGACCTGGTGACGCGAGAGCAAGCCGACGCTTCGCTCGCCCCGCCGCCGCCAGGCGCCGCCGCGCCCGACCGTTCCACGTTCTACCTGTACTGCCGCCAGCAAGGGAAGTGGCTCGAAGAAGTGACCGCGCACGATCCGCGCACGGACGATTCGTGGTTCGATCCGTATTGCCCGATCCGCAATCTGGGCGCCGACTTTCCCCCGGCCGTCCTCCTCCATGGCACCGCCGACACCGACGTGCCGCACCAGGAGTCGGCGAACCTCGCTGCCCGGCTGGCCGAGCTCGGTGTCGAGCACCGGTTCATCTCGCTCGAGGGCGTGGGCCATGGCTTCGCCGGCGCGCAGGTCGAGGACGCGGAAGCGGCCGAGGCCAGGGTCGCTGCCTTCCTCGAGGCGAAAACCGACGCGACTATCGTGTCCAATCCGCTCCACCCCCGCTCCGGAACGCCGCGATGAAGACGAAGAAGATTGCGCTCGGGCTGCTCGCCGCGCTGGTGCTGGCCGGAGTTGCCGGCTGGTTCAGCCTCGACAAGGAGACACGCGGGCTGCTGGCGACGCTGCCGACCAACCGAGACGTCCTGTTCTGGAGCCAGCCGCAGCGCGACGCGGCGTTTCGCGCGCTCGACCGGCTGCCGGTGCTGGCGAAGATGCACGTGGTGCCGGCCGGCGGCACGCCGATGCCGCTGCTGCCCGGGCCGCCGCTGAAGCTCGCGCTCGACGTCGACGCCTACATGGCCGGCCAGCGCAGCGCTGCCCTGCTGGTGCTGCACGACGGCAAGCTGCGCCTCGAGCGCTACGGCCTGGGTTTCGACAACGGTGGCCGCTGGACCTCGTTCTCGGTCGCCAAGTCGATGACCTCCACGCTCGTCGGCGCGGCGCTGCGCGACGGCGCGATCCGCAGCATGGACGACAAGGTCAGCGACTACATCCCGGAGATGAAGGGCTCGGCCTACGACGACGTGAGCATCCGCCAGCTCCTGACCATGACCTCGGGCGTGAAGTGGAACGAGGACTACGCCGACCCGAACTCCGACGTGGCGCGGTTCAACAACCACAAGCCCGAGGACGGCGTCGACTCGCTGCTGAGCTACATGCGCAAGCTCCCGCGCGAGGCGCCGGCGGGCACGCGCTGGCTCTACAGCACCGGCGAGACCAACCTCGTCGGCGTGCTGCTCGGCCGGGCCGTGAAGAAGCCGCTCGCGACCTACCTCTCCGAGAAGATCTGGGTGCCCGCCGGCATGGAGCAGCAGGCGACCTGGATCCTCAGCCGCAGCGGCAACGAGATCAGCGGCTGCTGCATCCAGGCCGCGCCGCGCGACTACGCGCGCTTCGGCCTCTTCATCCTGAACGGCGCGCGCATCGAAGGCAAGAGCATCGTGCCCGACGGCTGGCTCGCCGACGCCACCACCGGGCGCATCGGCACCGGCCAGCCGGAGCGCGGCTACGGCTACCAGTGGTGGACCTACGCCGACGGCACCTTCGCCGCCCGCGGCATCTTCGGCCAGGGCATCTTCATCGACCCGAAGCGCAGGATCGTGATCGTTTCCAACGCCAACTGGGCCGAGGGCGCGAGAGCGAAGATCGCCGGCGAGGCGCGCGAGGCGTTCTACCGCGCGGTGCAGAAGGCCATCGACGACGAGGCCGCTGGCGGGCCGGCTTCCGCCCCGAGCCGCTGACGCCAGGAGCCGACGATGGACAGCGCTGTATTGAGCCTGCTCGGCGCCTTCCTGCTGGCGATCATCGGCCTGTTCGTGTTCATCTGGTCGATGGGCAAGGGTCTGCTGGTCGAGAACCCGCGCGCCGCCTCGGTGATCTTCGCGCGCGGCGAGATCGGCAAGGTCGACGATCCGGCCCTCGAAGGCGCCGCCCAGGCGACGTTGCAGCAGCAGACCGGAGCGCCGGCGCCCGCCGCCGACGGCGCCGAGCTCGACGACCGGATGGCGGCCGACACCTCCAGCGCCTTCCCGGTGTTCATGTTCGTCGCCTTCGCCTGCATGTGGCTGCTGGTCGGGTCGGCGGCCGGCCTCGTCTCCTCGATCAAGCTGCACGAGCCCGACTTCCTGGTCAACCAGGGCTGGCTCACCTTCGGCCGCATGCGCACGGTGCACCTCACCGCGGTGCTCTACGGCTGGATCACCAACGCGGCCCTCGGCATGGCGCTCTGGGTCCTGCCGCGGCTGCTGCGCACGCGGCTCATGGGCGGCATCTGGGCGATGCTCGGCGGCGCGCTCATCAACACCGGCATCGCCGGCGGCATCGGCGCCATCGCCACGGGCTGGAGCGACGGCATGGAGTACCTCGAGATTCCATGGCAGATCGCGATCTTCATGTTCGTCGGCTTCGCGCTGGTGATCCTGCCCGCCCTCTTCACGCTGGTGAACCGCAAGGTGGAGCATCTCTACGTCAGCGTCTGGTACATCGTCGCCGCGATGCTCTGGATCGCCCTGCTGTTCCTGATCGGCAAGCTGCCCGGCGTGCACACCGGCGTGCAGCAGGCGACCACCAACTGGTGGTACGGGCACAACGTGCTCGGCCTCTGGTTCACGCCGGTCAGCGTCGGCGCGATCTACTACTTCCTGCCGAAGATCATCGGCACGCCGGTCCGCTCGTACAACCTCTCGCTGCTCGGCTTCTGGACGCTGGCGTTCTTCTACGGCCAGGTGGGCGGGCATCACCTGATCGGCGGGCCGGTGCCCGGCTGGCTGGTCACCCTCTCGATCGTGCAGAGCATGATGATGGTGATTCCGGTGGTGGCCTTCAGCATCAACATGGGCACCACGCTGCGCGGCAAGATGCATCTCGGGCGCTACTCGCCGACGCTGCGCTTCATGATGTTCGGCGGCCTGATGTACTTCGCCTCGTCGGTGCAGGGCTCGATCGAGGCGCTGCGCAGCGTCAACGCCGTCACCCACTTCACCCACTACACGGTGGCGCATGCGCACCTCGGCGCCTATGCGTTCGTGACGATGGTGCTGTTCGGCGCGATCTATTTCATGATGCCGCGCGTGCTCAACTGGGAATGGCCGTATCCGCGCCTGATCACGCTGCAGTTCTGGCTCGCGGCGGTCGGCATCCTGATCTACTTCGGCGGCCTGACGATCGGCGGCTGGCTGCAGGGCATGGCGATGCTCGATGCGACGCGCCCCTTCATGGAATCGGTGGCGGTGACCCTGCCCTACCTCAAGTGGCGCTCGGTGGGCGGCTCGCTGATGGTGCTGAGCCACCTCGTGTTCGTCGGTCACTTCCTGGCGATGGCGCTGCGCTTCGGACCGACGCGCACCAGTGCCGCGCTGTTCTGGCAGCAGGGCCAGATGAAAGCCGCTCATGGACAGTGAGCTGACGCTCGCCAGCGGCGCGATGGTGGCCCTCGGCGTGGCGACGGCGGCGCTGGTCGTCATGCCGTACATGGAGGTGCGCGACCTGCGCCCGCCGCCGGCCCTGAAGCCCTACACCTCGGCGCAGCTTCGCGGGCGCGAGGTCTACATCGCCAACGGCTGCGTCTACTGCCACACGCAGCAGCCGCGCGATCGCAAGGTCGGACCCGATGGCGAGCGCGGCTGGGGCCGGCCTTCGGTGCCCGCCGACTACGTCTACGACAAGCCGCACCTGCTGGGCAGCATGCGCACCGGCCCCGACCTGTTCAACATCGGCGCGCGGCAGCCGAGCAAGGACTGGCACCTGGGCCACCTCTACCAGCCGCGGGCCTACGTGCCGGGCTCGATCATGCCGGCCTATCCGTACCTGTTCGACGTCAAGGACGCGGCCGAAGCCGACGAGCAGGTGCTGACCCTTCCGCCCGAGTACCGGCCGATGGGCGGCAAGGTGGTGGTGCCGACGCCGGCGGCGCTCGACCTCGTCCGCTACCTGCAGGCGCTGAACCACACCTATCCGGTCCTGCCGCCCGAGCCCAAGGCTTCCACGCCCTAACCGCGCGAAGCCTCGTCGATGTCGAACGACCCCACACCGCCCCGCGGGCCGCAAGGCAGGGAAGAGGCCGATCCGGTCGAGCGCACCCAGCCGGTGCCGCTGATCGTCGCCGCGGTCGCGCTCGCCATGGTTCTCTGGGGAATCGTCTACATCCTGCGCTCGGAGTCCTTCGGCCCCGCCGACCTGGGCGACCAGCGCACGCTCGCCGACCTTCGCGGCGCACCTGCCGGGCAGGCGGCCGACGGCAAGCAGGTGTTCACCGGCAACTGCGTCGCCTGCCATCAGGCCACCGGACTGGGCTTGCCCGGCGTGTTTCCGCCGCTCGACGGCTCGGAGTGGGTCGTCGGCGACGAGCGCGTCGTTGCCAACATCCTGCTGCACGGCATCAACGGACCGATGTCGGTGAAGGGCTCGAGCTTCAGCGGCGCGATGCCCAGCTTCGCCCAGCTCAGCGACGCGGAGCTCGCGGCGGTGGCCAGCCATGTCCGCTCGAGCTGGTCGAACAAGGCGCCGCCGATCGCCGCGGCGCTGTTCGCGAAGGAGCGCAAGGCGGCGACGCGCAGCGCGCCGTTCGCCGGCGGCGACGAGCTCAAGGCATTCGCCGCCAAGCCGCCGTGAGCGGGCGCGTGTCGCTGGGTCGCACCGCCGTCGCGTGCGCGTTGCTGGTCGGGCTGGCCTACGCCGCGACGAACTGGCTGACGCACGACTTCGAGGTCTGGACGGCCGAGGGCTCGCGCCGGCTCGAGGTCGCCATGCGGCCGGTGGCGGCGCCGCCGGTCACGCTCGCCGGCCCGGGTGTTCGCGCGCAGAGCCTCGCGGCCCTGCTGGCCGCGAACGGCACGCCGACGATCGTCGACTTCATGTACACGCGCTGCGTGACCGTGTGCGCCGCCCTGGGCGGCGCGTTCCAGCAGATGCAAGGGCGCATCGTTCAACGACGCAACGCCACCGGCAGCGCGCCCGTACGGCTGCTGTCGATCAGCTTCGACCCGCTTCACGACGACGCCGGCGCCCTGTCTTCCTACGCTGCCCGCCTGCAAGCCGATCCCGCCGTGTGGGTCTTCGCGCGCGCGGCCGACCCGGCCGACACCCTTGTGATGCTCGAGCGCTTCCAGGTGACGGTCATCGCCGATGGCCTGGGCGGCTACGAGCACAACGCCGCGCTGCTGGTGATGGACGCCGGCGGCAGGCTCGTCCGCGTGTTCGACTACGCGGACAGGGAGACGGCGCTGGCCTTCGCCGAATCGCTGCCCCGCGCAGGCGGCGTGCGATGAAGCGCTTGCACCGCAGCCGCCACGGCCAGGCCGCGATCGGCGCGCTGCTGCTCCTGATGCTGTCGTTGCCGCCTCTGCGCCCCCTGCTCGAGGAAAGCATGCGCCTGCACATGCTGGTGCAGTACCCGCTCGTCGTCCTCGCCGGCCTGCTGCTGGGGCGAGCAGTGTCGCCGGCCCTGGCCCGGCGCCTCTCGACCTGGAACGCCCTGGGCCTCACCGGCCTCGCCGCGGCGATGCTGGTCACGAGCGTGCTCATGATCCCGCGCGTGCTCGACCTCGCCCTGATCGATGCGCGGGTGGAGGTCGCCAAGTTCGCCGCGCTGCTGTTCGTCGGTGCGGTCCTGCGCTCGTCGTGGCGCGAGGCGGGCAACGTCGTGCAGGCCTTCTTCCTCGGCGGCTTCCTGCCGATGACGATCGCCGTCGGCACGCTCTACCAGGAGATGCCGCTGCGCCTGTGCAACGCGTACCGGCTCGACGATCAGCAGGACCTGGGCCAGTCGCTCGTCTATCTCGCTGTCGCCATGACGGCGGTGTGGCTGGTCCGCACCGCGCGCAGCGTGATCGCCGCCGAGGCGGAGGAAGCGCCGGTTCGCTGACCCCACTTTTCAGTCGTCGTCACGCACCCGGAATTCGCTGACGAGCTGCGCCTGCGTGTTCGGCGGCACCGGCTCGTAGTGCGAGAACTCGATCGTGTAGCGGCCCTGGCCGCTGGTCAGCGCGTTGAGCCGGCTCTGGTAGCCGAGCAGCTCCGACATCGGCGCCTGGCCGCGCACCATCATCGTTCCGGGCGCGCCGTTGGCCGTGCCGCTCACCATGCCGCGGCGCGACGCCAGGTCGCCGGTGATGTCGCCGAGCGCCTGGCCGGGCGCCGTGATCTCGACGTGCACGATCGGCTCGAGCACGATCGGCCGCGCCTCGCGGATCGCCGCGAGGAAGGCCTTGCGGCCGGCGGTGACGAAGGCGATCTCCTTGCTGTCGACGCTGTGGTGCTTGCCGTCGTAGACCACCACGCGCACGTCGACCACCGGATGACCGGCGATGGCGCCGGCGGCGAGCACCTCGCGCACGCCCTTTTCCACTGCCGGGATGTACTGGCCGGGAATGGTGCCGCCCTTGACCTGGTCGAGGAACTCGAAGCCCGCGCCGCGCGCCATCGGCTCGATGCGCAGGAACACCTCGCCGAACTGGCCCGCGCCGCCGCTCTGCTTCTTGTGCCGGTGGTGGCCCTCCGCCGGCGCGGTGACCGTTTCCCGGTAGGCGACGCGCGGCGGCCGGGTGTTGACCTCGAAGCGATAGGTCTCGCGCAGCCGCTCGAGCAGCACGCGCAGGTGCAGCTCGCCGAGGCCGTAGACGACGGTTTCGTTGGTGCTCGTCACGTGCTCGAGCTTCAGGCACGGGTCTTCATCGACCAGCTTGGTCACGATCTCCCACATGCGCTGCTCGTCGCCGTGCCGCTTGGGCTCGATCGCCAGCCCGTGCACCGGTTTCGGAAAGGGCAGCGGCGCGAGGTGGATGTGGTCGTCTTCGGCGGCGTCGTGCAGCACCGCGTCGAAGCGGATCTCGTCGACCTTGGCGACCGCGGCGATGTCGCCCGGCAGCGCCTGCGCCACCTCGACATGGTCCTTGCCCTGGAGCATGAACAGGCGCCCGACCTTGAACGGCTTCCTGCCGTCGCCGATGTAGAGCAGGCTGTCCTTGGTGACGGTGCCCTGGTGCACGCGGAACACGCCGAGCCGGCCGACGAAGGGATCGACCGTCACCTTGAACACGTGCGCAAGCACGTGCCGCTCCGGATCGGGCAGGGCCGCGAGCGGTTCGGCCGCGGCGCCCTCGCCGCGCAGGAAATCGGGCGGGTTGGCCTCGGCCGGATTCGGCAGCAGCTTGACGATGATGTCGAGCAGCTCGGCCACGCCGGCGCCGCTGCGCGCCGAGACGAAGCAGACCGGGATCAGGTGGCCCTCGCGCAGCGCCTGCTCGAGCGGCGCGTGCAGCTCCGCGACGTCGACGTCGCCTTCGTTGAGATAGCGCTCGACGAAATCGGCATCGACCTCGACCACCTGCTCCACCAGCGCCCGGTGCGCGGCGTCGACGCTGCCGAAGTCGCTGTGCCCTTCGCGGTTGTGGAAGCAGTCGACGACCCGGGTGGCGCCGGCATCGGGCAGGTTGACCGGCAGGCACTCCTTGCCGAACGCGGCCTGGATCTGCGCCAGCACGCCCGGCAGGTCGACGCCGGGGGCGTCGATCCTGTTGACGATGATCAGGCGGTCGCGCTGGCGCAGGGCGGCCTGCTCCATCATGCGCACCGCCATTGGCTCGACGCCGGCGGCGGCATTGATCACCACCGCCGCGGTTTCCACCGCCTCGAGTGCGGGCAGGCTCTGGCCGAGGAAGTCGGGCGCGCCCGGCGTGTCGATGAGGTGCACCCGCGTGCCGCCGCGCGCGAGGTGGAGCACGCTCGAATTGAGCGAGTGCTGCATCCGCCGCTCCATCGCGTCGAAGTCGCTGACCGTGGTTCCGCGCTCCAGCGTGCCGGGCGCGCCGATCGCGCCCGAGCTCGCGAGCAGCGCCTCGGCGAGGCTGGTCTTGCCGGCAGCCGCCGGCCCGACCAGCGCGAGCGTGCGTATCGATGCGACTGCGGCGCCGGCGCCTGATGGGGGGCTGGGCATGCGCTTGTCTCCTTCAGCGGGCGCCGGCGCGAGGCCGGCGGCGGTGGCTCGAAGCTACGGCTCGATGAGCCTCCATGATCCTATAAGTACGGGCACCGGGTGTCAGGCACATCCCGGGGCCCTGGCCGCGTCGCCGCGGCCTCAGGGCCTCTCGCGCGCGCCCCGCTGCTCGAGCAAGGTCATCATCGCCACGTTGCGGGTCTCGATCGCGGCCACCAGCGGCGTCGGGCCGGGGTTGCAGTTCACGTCGACACCGCCCTCGACGAGGATGCGCGCGATCTCGTCGTCGCGCGTCTCGATCGCGCTGACCAGCGCCCTTTGGCCGAGCCGCGGATCCATGCCGGCGGCGACCAGCGCGCGCACCGCCTCGGGCACCGGATGCAGCATGACGATGTCCAGCGGCCGGGAGTCGCCGGTGCCTGCCACGCGGCCGCCGCTCATGAACTTCTTCCAGAACGATTCGGGCGGCCGCGTCGCGTCGCCGCCCGTGCCCCAGGCCTTGTCCGGACGTGCGCCCCTGGCGAGCATGGCCTCGATGATGGCGACGCTCTCCGGCCGCTTCGGTCGCAGCTGAAGGAGCGCGATGTACCACGGCGACTGCGGGCGATCGAGCACCGCGACCATCTTGTTCGGATCGGCGCCGGCAGCGAGCAGGCGCGTCACCGCGGCGGTGTCGCCGGCGAGGGTCGCCGCGGCAAGCTCCCGTTCGGGGGCGCCGCCGTAGGGCGGCCGCTCGACGCCACACGATGCCACCGCCAAGGCGAGCAGCAGAAGCGCTCCGGTGCGGCGGATCATCGCCCGCTCCCCGGCTCGCGCAGCGCCGCGGCCACCGCGTCGAGGGCGGCGGCGGCCGGGTCGCGCTCGTCGCCGCGGGCGGCGGCCACGACCTCGAGCACCGTGCGGCCGTCGCTGCCGCGCGCTTGCGGATCGGCGCCCCGGGCGAGGAGAAGCCGCAGGGCGTCGGCATGGCCGAACACCGCGGCGCGGAACAGGGCCGTCTTGCCGTCGACCGGCGACACGTCGCTCACGCGCGCGCCTTCGGCGAGCGCTCGCTCGATGCCGCCACGATCGCCGTGCCTCGCGGCACGGAACAGCTGCTCGTCCGCCTCGGAGAACCGTTCGCGCGGCAGCCATACGGTGTAGGCGAGGAACGCCGGCACGGCTAGCACGAACAGCGCGAGGTACAGGATCTTTCCGCCGCGGCCGAGGCCGAGCAACGCGAAGACGATCGACTGCGCCTTGGCCACGCGCGGCATCGTACTCGCCGCCCCGGCGCGGGCGGCGAGCTCCAGCGCTGCCCAGGCGTGGCTTCCTAGAGCGTGACCGTCACCGAGACCGTCGAGCCCTCGTACCACGCCGCCCAGCGGCCGTCGGGCGCGTCGACGCAGTCTGCACCGCCACCGCCGCCGCCGCCGATGCCGGTCGTGTACTCGTTGCCCAGAGGGGCCCATTCCGGGCTCACGGATCCGTCGGGGTAGACGTAGATCTCCCAGGTGTATTCGGTTCCGAAGACCGGACCGCGCATGCCCGAGACGAAGACGGAGTAGTGCTTCGCGCCCGCGACCTTGGGCACGGCGATGTACATGCCGGTGTGGCAGTTCTCGTCCTTGTAGTGCACCTCGAAGAGTCGACCTGCCACGACGAGCTTGTTGCCGACGGTGAGCGAGGACTGGGCGCTGCCGATGCGCTTGTCGCCGAGGAAGGCCTCGACCGTTACCAGCGCGAGCCCTTCCCGGGTCGTGTCGGCCTTGAAGGTGGCGGTGGCCTTGTCGGTGGCGGTCAGCGTGCCTGCCGTGCCGCCGAGCGTCCACTTGTAGGTGACCGTCTCGCCCGCGGCGAGAGGCCGCATGCCGACGGTGGCCGCAGTGAGCGTGACCGACTCGCTCGCCTTGAGCCCCTTCTTCTCCGCCGGCGTGACCGTCACGCCGGTGACGTAGACCTTGGCCTTGGCGCTGCCCACCGGGTCGTCGATGCCGAAGCCCGAGAGGAAGACGCTGACGTCGACCTGGTCGACCGTGCCGGCCGGCACGTCCGCTGCGTCATAGGCCACCGAGTTGATCGTGGTGGAGTCGATCACGGGACCGTACTTGCTGCCGTCCGAGAGGTGACCCGCAGCGCACTTCCAGCGGTAGCCGAAGACCTTGCCCTCGACCTGGCTCGCATCGACGGCGACCGCGGTGATGCCGCTGAAGAGGGTGTTCTTCTCGACGAAGAATTCCATCGGATTGAGCGTGACCTTGGCCTTGGTGACGGTCACGTCCCAGGTCTCGGCGAGCCTCGATGAACCGATGTCCAGGGCCTGGATGGCGCTGTCGAACGCCGTGAAGCCGGCCTCGCCGACATCGAGGATGCCGTCGATCATCGACCAGTTCTCGTAGATGGCCTTGTTGATGTCGACCGGCAGCTTCTTGACCGGATCGATCACCGTCGGCCCGAACTTCTTCACCAGGGAATCGGAGATGAGCGAGAAGAGCGCGATCTGCAGGCTGTCGGTGCCGCGGATGAAGGTCAGCACGGCGTTGCACAGGCCGGAGAAATCGCCCGCCAGGAGCAGGCTGACGAGACTCGGTACCTGGGCGAGGTAGTTGACCAGGTCCTTCAGGACGTCGTTCGCCTCGGTGCTCTGGACCAGGTCGTCGATCTTCTCGTCGCTCATGACGACCACCACCGAGGCGATCAAGGGCAACACGAAGTCGAGCACGACGCTCTTGATGATGAGCACGATGCCCTCGGTCTTGATCGATTCGGGCAGGTCGGCCCAGGTGCCGGGCGACACGCCCGGGCCGATGCCGTAGACCTTGTAGCGGGTGTACATGGCCGTGTCGGGGAAACGCGGCGTGGCCAGGCTCACCGTGAGCGGCGTGTAGAGGCTCTTGCGCTCGAACCAGAGGTCGGCGACGGCCTGCATCGGGCTCGAGAGCCCGTCCATCGGCGACATCTCGGTCCGCACCAGGTGTTCGGGCAGAGGGAACTCGTCGCCGGTTTCCAGCTTGGCGATGGTCTCGGTGTGGACGAGCAGCGAACGGCGGCGGAACTGGTTGGTCACCGTGCAGGCGCCGATGCCATCGCCCTCGAGGATGAGCCCGCTCACCCGCTCGGTGGGCGAGACGATCATGCCCTGCGCCGACTTGCGTGCTGCCGCAGCTGCGGGCGGCGCGCCGATCATCGACACCACCTTGGCCCGGACGGCGCTGCTCACGCCGACGTTCGCCGAGCTCGCCCACTTCGCGCCGCCGGCTGCGATCGCGCTGACGACGGCCGCCTCCACCGTCGCCAGGTCTTCGCTGCGCAGCAGGGTCAGCGCCGCGACCCGGACGCTCGGCGCGTGGGCCCAGAGCCCGAGCGCGCGGTAGACCAGCGCCTCGGCCGTGCTTCGGGTGGAGAGCGTGGTCTGCTCGGCGCGCAGGAAGCCGAACACGAGGACGTTGCCCGCGGCGTCGCGCACCTGCGAGAAGCAGATGCCGCCCGCCGCGAACGGCGCCTGGAACGCGCCGGCCGGGGACACCGCCGTCTGCCCGAGCACGAGCGAGACGCTCGCGCCGGCGAGGCCCAGGCCCGCCGGAAGCACGACCTGCCCGTCCAGGGTGAAGGCGGCGGGGGGTGCTTCGCCACCCGCGTCGCCCTGGTCGGAGCCGCCGCCGCCGCAGCCCACGAGGAGCGCGGGAAACGCGGGAACGGCAGCGAGCCGCATGGCACGGAAGAGAAAGCTTCTGCGATCGACGGCGGGGGCGGACTTCATGCGGAGCATTTGCTTGTTTCCTTGGGTGGGGCGGATCGGTTCATTCAATGTAGAAAGCGCTGCGTCATCGGCGCGTCACCGGTCGCGCGGCGGCCGGTACGGGCAGTCGGCGCGGTGGTCCAGCAGGTCGGGCTGCAGCTCGCTGGCGCCGCAGCGCGAGCAGGCGAAAAAGCCGCCGAGCGGGCCTCGCGGCGCGTACAGCAGCACCTGCTTGCCCCGGTGCTCGGCCCGCGCGAGCTCGCTCTCGCGCGAGGGCGGCGGGAGCTGCTGGGCGGTCGGCGTGGGCTGCATGACGAGCCGCACAATAGGGAGCGGTGCGTCATTGCGGCGTCACCGGACTCCTCTCGCTGCTCCTGGCCGTCGCCTTCACATGTCCGAATCTCCCGGCGGCAACCCGGCCTTGCAGGCTCGACTCCACGGCACGGCGCTACTGCTGAAACCCGACGGCGAACCGGTGGCCCTGGAACGCAAGCACGCCCTGCTGCTCGCCTACCTGTGGCTCGAAGGCCAGACGCCGCGCGGCCAGCTCGCCCGCCTGCTCTGGCCCGACGCGCCCGATGCGCGGGCCCGCGGCAACCTGCGCCAGCGCCTGGCGGTGCTGCGCCAGGCGGCCGGAGCCGAACTCGTGGTCGATGCCGGCGGCGTGCTGTCGCTCGCCCCCATGCTGCAGGTCGAGCCGGCCGGCGCGGCGGGAGAAGCGCTGCTGGCCCGCTTCGAGTACGACGACTGCGGCGACGCAGCGCGCTGGCTCGACGCGCAGCGCGAATCGCAGCGCACGAAGCAGCGCGCGGCGATGCTTGGCGCCATCCGTGCTGCCGTGCAGGGCGGCCAGCTCGACCAGGCCATGCACCTGGCCGACGCGCTGCTGGCGACCGACCGCGAGTCCGAGGAAGCCTACCGCGCGCAGATGGAAGTGCTCTACCTGCGCGGCGACACCGCGGCGGCCATCGCGGTGTGGGACCGGTGCAAGGACATGCTGCGCCAGCTCTACGGCGTGGCGCCCTCGCCGGCCACGCGCCAGCTCGGCGAGACGATCCTGGCGGCCTCGCGGGCGGCGCTCGGCGAAGGCACCGTCCCGGCGCCGGGAGACGCGATTCCCGTCACCGTTCTGCGCCCGCCGCGCCTGATCGCGCGCCAGGCATCGCTGCAGCAACTCGTCGCCGCCTGGCGCAGCGGGGCGACGCCGTGGCTCTGCGGCGAGGCCGGCGTCGGCAAGAGCCGGCTGCTCGCCGAGTTCGCCGCGACCGCCGGACCGTGCGCGCTGGCGGTCGCCCGACCCGGCGATGCCGACGTGCCCTACGCATCGCTGGAACGGCTGGTGCTGGCGGCCATCGACCGTTTCGAGCCGGGTCCCGCGCTCGACGACGACCTCCGCGAGGCGGCCCGCCTGCTGCCCCGGCTGGCCGAGATGCGGCCCGGCGAGATACCGGCCGCGGTGCAGACCGACCACGAGCGCCGCCAATGCCTGCGCGCGGTGTCGCGGCTGCTGGCGAGCTGCACGTCTCAGGGCTGTGCCGCGATGCTGCTCGACGACCTGCACTTCGCAGACACGGCCAGCGTCGAGGCGGTCATCGACATGGCCGGGCAGGCGTCGCCCCCCGCGGAGCCGGCGCCGCTCCGCTTCGTGTTCGGCACCCGCTGGGACGAAGCCGCCGCACGCGGCGCGCCCTGGCTGGCTTCGCTCGGCGATGCGGCACGCTTCCGGCGCATCGACCTGGCGCCGCTCGACGCCGCCGGCGTGGGCGAGCTCGTCGAATCGCTCGGCCTCGCCGGCCTCGACACCGCCGCCCTGGCCCGGCGGCTCTGGCCGCAGGTCGGCGGCAACCCGGCGTTCGTGCTCGAGTCGGTGAAGCTCCTGCTTTCCCTGGGAAGCGGCGCGGTGACGCGCGAAGGGGCGCTGCCGCTGGCCCCGGACATCGTCACGGTGATCGAGCAGCGCGTCGCCCTGCTCAGCCCCCAGGCGCGCCACCTGGCGCAGCTCGCGGCAATCGCCGGCCAGAGCTTCACCGTACCGCTCGCGGCGGCGGCACTGGCCTGCGCGCCGCTGGCGCTGAGCGAGCCCCTGCGCGAGCTCGAGCTGCGCCAGGTGCTGTACGGAAGGCGCTTCGTGCACGACGTGATCGCGGTGGGCGTGGAGCGCACCGTGCCGCGCTCGGTCGCCGAATTCATGCATCGCTTCGTGGCCGAGTACCTCGAGCAGCATCACGGCCAGCCGGCGCACGTGGCCACGCACTGGCAGGCCGCCGGCGAACCGCAGCGTGCTGGCGAGGCCTATCGCCAGGCCGCCCATGCCGCCGGCGAAGCGTCACGCCCCCGCGAGCAGAGCGCCCTTCTCGACGCGGCGGCTGCCTGCTTCGAGCAGTGCGGCGCGGTCGACGCGCTGTTCGACGTGCTCGAGGAACGCCAGGCCGTGCACCTGGCGCCCGACGCCATGGTGGCGCGGCAGACCTGCATGGACCGGATGGCCGCGATCGCCGCCACCGAAGAGCAGCGCCTGCGCCTGCTGCTCTGCCGCCACGAATGGGATGCCGACCGGTCGAACACCGACGCGCTCGACATCGGCCTCGCGGCGATCGATCGCGCGGTGGCGCTCGGCATGCCGCGCACTGCTTTCGAATTCGCCCGCGCCACAGCCTGGCGCCTGGCCTTGCGCGGCGACGAGGCCGACGCCATTCGCACGCTCGAGGCGCATCGGGAGTGGGTGATGGCGCATGGCCGGCCGGCCGACCGGGGCGACTTCCACGGCGCGATGGCCGGCGTGCTCGGCTTCGTCGACCGCCTGGCGCCCGCCGTGGAGGCGTCGCGGCGCGCCGTGGCCGAGCTGCGCGCCGAGTCGCTGTGGGCGAAGCTGCTCCCTGTGCTGAGCAACCTCGGCCTGCTGCTGCACTGGCTCGGCCAGCTCGCGGAGGCCGAGGAGGCGCTGCGCGAGGCGAGGCAACTGCGCGACCGGATGCACGGCCAGGGCAGCGGCCTCGTCATCGATCTCAACCTGGGCGCCGTGCAACGCGACCTGGGCGAGTACGTGGAGGCCGACCGCACGCTCGCCGCCGCGCTGGCCGAGCTTCGCGTACGGGCCGAGGTGGACGGCGACATGCGCACCGACTGCGTCCTCGCCGAGAACCACCATGCGCAGATGTGGCTTTCGCTCGGCCAGCCGGCGCGCGCGCTCGAAGCCATGCGCACCGACGATGCGGCGATCGCGGTGCGGTTTCGCGCCCGCCGCGTTGCCTTGCGCCTGCGCGCGGCGCGGATGCTGGGCCGCGGCCCGGCCGACCTGTTGGCGCAGGCCGAGGCGATGAGCGAGGCGATCGAGTCGCCGTTCCATCGCAGCCTGCTCGACCTGGAAACCGCCCGCGGCCGGCCCGCTGCCGAAGCGGTGGCGGTGTTCGAGCAGGTGCTGCTCCTGGGCGTGACCCGTGAGCGGCCGGGGCTCATGCTGCATGCGGCCGCGCGAGCGGCCAACGCAGCGCTCGCGCTCGGCGAGCTCGCGCGGGTGCGTCCCTCGCTCGATGCGATGCGACCGTTGCTCGAGACCTGCGCGCCTTACGACGTCGACCGGGCCGAGCTCTGGCTCATGGCGGCCGCCGTCCTCGAATCGAGCGGCGAGGCGGCCGTCGCCGAGGCGCTGATCGAGCACGGGGTGCAGTGGCTGCGAGCCACGGCTGCACAGCTCCCGGAAGAATGGCGGGACGCGTTCCTGCGGCGCCATCCGGCAAACGCGAGCTTGCTTGCGCGGGCTGCCGCCTGACATCGTCAAACTATCGGTAGTCCATCGGGCACCCGAGAGACCGAGAGGCGGCTTGCGACCCTGAAGCGACATCCGAGGATCCTGCGCGCGGCGTCACCCCAGTGAGCCGGCGCCGCCTATCGGTCCTGCGGCTGCCAGCAACGGACTACGCTCGACCTTCCTGCCGTTGCCGCTTGAGCAGCACGACTGGCGCGAACGCGATGGCCGTGGGCAGGACGGCTACGGCGCACCAGATGCCGAACCAGAGCTGCCAGCCCGCCACCTCCGAGCGGAGGTCGGCGCGCCCGGGATCGGCCGGGTCATAGACGACGTCAACCGTGTCACCGACCCTCCATGGTGCGGGGCGCCGGTTGACGCTACCGATTGCTGTTCGCGTGTCTCCCGCGCGAGTCGTGAAGGTCACGACGGGCGACTCGCCGCGTCCGCTGCCGCCGCGCGTGCCATGACTGATGCTCGACGGGTTGGTTTCCACGTACCTCAGCTCGATGACGCGGCCGCCCGCCACCTCGCCCTGCCTGGCCAATTGGCCCTGCTCCCACTGTGAGCGTGCGCCCCAGGCAAGCGGAATCAGCGCGATAAGCAAGAAGGGGATCGTGATGCAGCCGAGGGCGCTTGGGCGGACCGGGGTCGTGCTGTCTGTGGGCATGACGTAACGGCTCCTGCGTGAACTCGGTGCGCAAGCATGACACGGAGCAGGACCGATTTTCGACAGGGCCGCGGAGCCAGTAGTGCAGGCAGGACGGCCACCGCGGCTACTCCACGGTCACGCTCTTGGCCAGGTTGCGCGGTTTGTCGACGTCGGTTCCCCGCGCCACCGCCGTGTGATACGCCAGCAGCTGCAGCGGCACCACATGCAATATCGGCGAGAGCGCGCCGTAGTGCTCGGGCATGCGGATCACCTGCACGCCCTCGCCCGCCTTGAGGCGCGTATCCGAATCGGCGAAGACGAACAGCTCGCCGCCGCGCGCCCGCACCTCGTGCAGGTTGCTTTCCAGCTTCTCCAGCAGGGCGTCGTTCGGCGCGATCGCCACCACCGGCATCTCGCTCGTCACCAGCGCCAGCGGCCCGTGCTTGAGCTCGCCCGCGGGGTAGGCCTCGGCATGGATGTAGCTGATCTCCTTGAGCTTGAGCGCGCCTTCCAGCGCCACCGGGTAGTGCATGCCGCGGCCGAGAAAGAGCGCGTTCTCCTTCCTCGCGAAGGCCTCGCTCCAGGCGATGACCTGCGGCTCGAGCGCGAGCACCGACTGCACCGCCACCGGCAGATGGCGCAGCGCCTTCAGGTGCGCGGCCTCGTCGGCATCGGCGAGGCGCCCCTTGGCCTGGGCGATCGCCAGCGTCAGCAGGAACAGGCCGACGAGCTGGGTGGTGAAGGCCTTGGTCGAGGCCACGCCGATCTCCACGCCGGCGCGGGTGACATAGGCCATGGCGCACTCGCGCACCATCGCGCTCGTCGCCACGTTGCAGATCGTCAGCGTGTGCTCCATGCCGAGCGAGCGCGCGTGCTTGAGCGCAGCGAGCGTGTCGGCGGTCTCGCCGCTCTGCGAGATCGTGACCACCAGCGTCTTCGGGTTGGGCACGCTCTCCCGGTAGCGGTACTCGCTCGCCACCTCCACCGAGGTCGGCACCCTGGCGATCGCCTCGAGCCAGTACTTGGCGACCGAGCCGCTGTAGTAGCTGGTGCCGCAGGCGAGGATCAGCACCTGCTCGATGTTCTTGAACACGCGGTGCGCGCCGTCGCCGAACAGCTCGGGCGAGATGCCGGCCACCGCGTCGAGCGTGTCGGCGATGGCGCGCGGCTGCTCGAAGATCTCCTTCTGCATGTAGTGCCGGTACGGCCCGAGCTCGGCCGCACCGCTGTGCGCCACCACCGTCTTCACCGGCCGCTCGGCACGACGCCAGATGCCTTTCGCATCGGCGTGGGCGATCCAGTGCTTGCCGAGCTGGATGTCGGCAACGTCGCCTTCCTCCAGATAGACGATCTGGTCGGTCACGCCGGCGAGCGCCATCGCATCGGAGGCGAGGAAGGTCTCGCTCGTCCCCGGCGCGGTGCCCACGCCCAGGATCAGCGGCGAGCCCTGGCGTGCGCCGATCACGCGGTGCGGCTCGTCGCGGCAGAACACGGCGATGGCGAAGGCGCCGCGCAGCATCGGCACGGTACGCTGCACCGCCTCGAGCAGGTCGCCGTCGTAGTGCAGGTCGACCAGGTGGGCGATGACCTCGGTGTCGGTCTGGGTGACGAAGACGTAGCCCGCCTTCTTCAGCTCCTCGCGCAGCTCGTCGTGGTTCTCGATGATTCCGTTGTGCACCAGGCCGACCCGGCCGGTGGCGGCGATGCCGGAGGCCTCGCCCGAATCGGACACGGCCTCCCGGCCGTGAGCGGCGACCGCCTTCGGGCCGTGCGAGAAGTGCGGGTGTGCGTTGTTCACCACCGGCGCGCCGTGCGTCGCCCAGCGGGTGTGGGCGATGCCGGTGCCGCCCTGCAGGTGGTCGGCCTCGACGTTCGCCGCGAGCTCGGCCACCCGCGAGGTGCTGCGCGCGCGGCGCAGCTCGCCGTCCTGGTGCAACGCGACGCCGCAGGAGTCGTAGCCGCGGTACTCGAGACGGCGCAGGCCCTCGATGAGGATGGGGACGATGTTGCGCGAGCTGACGGCCGCGACGATTCCACACATGGCTGGGGCTTTCGGGAAGCAGAAGACGGCCAAGAGCTTAGGCCCGCCGTTCCGAAATTAATGTGCAGATTTATTCATCTCAAGCACAATCATTCCACGTTGCACGACACGTGTAATTATATTGCATGGATGAAATAGATCTGAAATTATTGGACATCGTGCAGACCGATGCCTCGGTATCCAACCAGGCGCTGGCGGCGCGCGTGCATGTCTCGCCGGCGACCTGCCTGCGCCGCATGAAGCGTCTCGACGACGCCGGCATCATCGAGCGCCGGGTGGCCGTGCTCTCGCCGGAGAAGCTCGGCCACGGCCTCACGGCGATCGTCGAGGTCACGCTCGATCGGCAAGCGGCCGAGGCGCTGGCGGCGTTCGAAGCCCGCGCCGTGGCCGAAGACGCGGTGCGGCAATGCCACCGCGTCTCGCCCGGGCCGGACTTCATCCTCGTGATCCAGCTCGCCGACATGGCGGCGTACCACGCGCTGGTGCAGCGCCTGTTCACCGCCGATGCGAACGTGCGCAACCTGAAGACCTTCTTCAGCGTGCACCGGGCCAAGTTCGAGACGCGCATCGCCCTGCCCGCCGCGACCGCCTGATAGAGGGGTCAGGCGCCGGTCTTCATGGCCGTCAGCTCGCGGCCCTCGACGCGGAAGATGTTGCCGTTCTTCAGGATCGATCGGATCTCGTACTTCACCTCGCGCTTGGCCGCCGGCGCGACCCAGAGGACCCGCTCGTGCCGGGCGCCGGTGCCGTTGGTCTCGTTGGCCGAGAAGCCCTTGGCGACGATGCGCAGGGTGTCGAACTTGCCGGCCGGCGTCTCGATGCTCTCGGCCGCCTCGACGCTGAACTTCAGGTCGTACTTGATCTTCCAGCCGCTCGGCCAGGTGGTGACCTCGGTGCACTCCCAGCTCGCCCCCACCTTCAACGGATACGGGTAGGCGCAGCCGGCGTCGTTGCTGGCGATGGTCTTGCCGCGCTGCTCGGCGCCGGCCTCGCTGAACTCGAACTGCTCGCGATGCACGTGCTTCACCTGGTCGCCGCGCCACCAGGTGCGCGCCTTGCGCCGGGCGTCGATCACGTACTCGGCGGCGTCGGCCTTGACCACCGTCTCGGTGATCACGCCGGTCTCGTTCTTCGTCATCAGGTCGATCTCGCGGAAGGTCCAGCTGTCGCCCACCACGAAGGTCGGGGCGGGCACTTCCTGGGCAGTTGCCGTTCCGAGCAGAAGCAGGGAAGCGGCGAGAAGGCAAGCAGTTCTGGCGGTCATGACAAGGTCCTTCCGGTGATGTGACACCGAAGGATCGCGGCCGACCGTCAGGCAAACGTTAGGCAGCGCCCGCGCTAGCGTTTGAGGATGACCAGGCCCTTCAGGTACTCCCCTTCCGGAAAGGTCACCGTCATCGGGTGGTCGGGCGCGGCGCCGAGCCGGGCGTAGATCAGCCCGTCGACGCCGGCATCGAGGCCGGCGCCGGCGACGATCTTGTGGAACAGGTCGGCCGAGATGCCGCCCGAGCAGGAGAAGGTGAACAGGGCGCCGCCCGGGCGAAGCAGCAGGAAGGCGAGCCGGTTGATGTCCTTGTAGGCACGCGCCGCGCGCTCGGCGTGGGCAATGGTCGGGGCGAGCTTGGGCGGGTCGAGGACGATCGCGTCGAAGCTGCGGCCCGCTTCGAGCATCGCCCTGAGCGTCTGGTTGACGTCGGCGTCCAGCGTCTCGTGGCGGGCCGCGTCGAAGCCGTTCAGGGCGACGTTGGCGACGGCCCGCTCCAGCGCCGGGCCGGACGAATCGACGCCGATCACCCGCGCCGCGCCGCCGGCGAGGGCGGCGACGCTGAAGCCGCCGGTGTAGCAATAGCAGTTCAGCACCTCGGCGAAGCCGAAGTGGCGAACGCTCTCGGCGAAGAGCTTTCGGTTGTCGCGCTGGTCGAGATAGAAGCCGGTCTTGTGGCCGCTGGCGACGTCGAGGCCGAGCCGCCAGTCGTGCTCGCGGATCGTGACCTCGGTCGCCGGGCTGCCGCCGTCGCCCGCGGCGCCGGCCCGCAGCCAGCCCGTGACCGACGGCAGGCCTTCGCGCTCGCGCGCGGAGGTGTCGCTGCGCTCGTGGAGCCTTGCCGCGCCCGTCGCCTTCAGCAAGGCATCGGCGATCACGGGCTTCCAGCGCTCGGCGCCGGCAGAGAGGAACTGCGCCGAGAGCACGTCGCCGTAGCGGTCGACCACCAGCCCCGGCAGGCCGTCGGCCTCGCCGTGGACCAGGCGCACGCCGTCGCTGGCGATCGGCAGGCGCGCGCGGATGGCGACTGCGGCGGCGATGCGCCGGGCGAAGAACGCAGCGTCGATGCGCTCGGCCTCGTCGAAGCTCCAGGCGCGCAGGCGAATCGACGATTGCGGGCTGTACGCCGCCCAGGCGAGAAAGCGGCCGTCGCTGCCCTCCACCCGCACCGTCTCGCCCCGATCGGCCTTGCCGCTGGCGACGCTGCCCTCGAACACCCAGGGATGGCGGCGCTGCAGCGAGCGCTCCTTGCCGGGGCGCAGGATGACCTTCTTCATCGGCCGATTCTCGCCGCCGCGCGCGCCGCGTTGACAGCGCTTGCGCCCGGCCCCTATAAGGACCGATCTCCCGCCGAAAGCCGATCATGCGTCGTCCGCCTTCCGCCTTCGGCTCGCTTGCGGCCGCGGCCGCCCTGTTCTGCCTCGGCTCGTGCACCGCGCTGTTCGCGCCCGACCGAAGCGCGCGGGCGCCCGTGCTCGAGGGCTTCGGCAGTCTCGAGATGCCGCTCGTCAGCGCCGTGCCCGCGGCGCAGCAGCTGTTCGCCCGCGGCATGCTGCAGTCGTATGCATTCAACGACGCCGAGGCCGACCGCGCCTTCAAGGCCGCCCTGGCCCAGGATCCGGACTGCGCCATGTGTGCCTGGGGCGTGGCCAAGGCGGCCGGCCCCAACATCAACGACCCGGAGCGCCACGATCTCGCCGATGCCCGCCGCCACCTGGCCTGGGCGGCCGGCCGCGTCGCCCCCGCGGCGCAACGCGAGCGCGCCCTGATCGAGGCGCTGAGCGAGCGCTATGGTCCCGAAGCGGGCACGGCGAAGGTGGCGGTGCCGGAGATGCCGATCTGCTCCTCGGGCGGCGGGCCGAAGGCGCATCCGCTCGACATCGTCTACGCGGCGCGAATGCGCGCCCTCGCCGACGCCTGGCCCGACGATCCGGACATCCTGGTGATGTACGCCGAGGCCGTGCTGATCGCGACCCGCGACGACTGGTGGGACAAGAAGACCGGGCAGCCCGCCGGCGAGATCGGCCTCGTCACCGACAGGCTAGAGCGCGCGCTCGCCACACGCCCCGGGCACACCGGCCTCAACCACTTCCTGATCCACGCCGCCGATTCGAGTCCGCGTCCGGAGCGGGCCAGCGCCGCGGCCGACCGGCTCGGCGCGCTCGCGCCGGCTTCGCCGCACCTGCTGCACATGCCGGCGCACATCTACGTGCGCGTCGGCCGCTATCCCGACGCGGTGCGCGTGAACGAGGCGGCCGTCGCCGCCCAGGCGCGGCAGAAGGCGGCGCTCGCGGCCCAGGGCTTCTCGCAGAGCGTCGACTGGGACGGCCACAACCGCGACTTCCTCTGGTTCGCCGCCCTGACCGAGGGCCGCGGCGAGCTGGCCCTGGCCCAGGCGCGGGCGCTGGCCGAGCGCGCCGCCCAGGGCAAGAGCCCCAGCGCCGAGTTCTTCCGCGGACTGCCCTTGCTGACCCTGGTTCGACTCGAACGCTGGAGCGAGGTGCTCGAAGAGCCCGTGCCCGGCGGCGCGGCCGGCCTCGCCGCGCCGATGGCCGACTACGCGCGCGGCGTGGCCCTGGTCCGCACCGGCAGGCTCGATGCCGCGCGCGAGCGCTCCGCCTCGCTCCTTGCGGCGCTCGGCCAGCCCGTGCTCAAGGGCGCGACCGTGATGGGCGACGACTCGGCCGCGAAGGTGCTGGAGATCCTGTCCAGCCGGCTCGTTGCCGAGATCGCCGCGGCCGACGGCCAGGCCGACGCCTCGCGCGCGGCCCTGGCGCGCGGCATCGAGCTCGAGGCGGCGCTCGAGGCCACCGAGCCGCCGCTGCTGGCCTCGACCTCGCGGCTTGCGCTCGGCGGCCTGATGCTGCGCTTGCAGCGCTGGTCCGACGCCGAGCGCGCCTACCGCGACGAGCTCGTCGCCCAGCCGGCCAGCGGCTGGGCCCTCGCCGGACTCGAGCAGGCGCTCGCCGGGCAGGGTAGGACCGAGGACGCCCGGCGCAGCCGCGCCGAGGCGGAGCGGGCCTGGGCCGCGGCCGACCCATCGGTGCGCCGCATCGCGATGCGCTGAACGGCCGCTGCGGCTACTTGCGCCGCGCCCGCGGATGGGCGGCGTCGTAGACCTTGGAGAGGTGGCCGAAGTCGAGCTTGGTGTAGACCTGCGTGGTCGTGATGTTGGCGTGGCCGAGCAGCTCCTGCACCGCGCGCAGGTCGCCGCTCGACTGCAGCACGTGCGAGGCGAACGAGTGGCGCAGCATGTGCGGATGGACGTGCGTGGGCAGGCCCGCCGCGAGCGCCTGCGCCTTCAGGCGCGAGCGCACCTGGCTCGGCGTGAGCCGGGTGCCGCGCCGGCTGACGAACAGCGCCGTCTCGCCCGGCCGCGCCACCTCGCCGCGCTGCGCGAGCCAGGCCGCCAGCGCCTTGAGTGCCGGCTTGCCGACCGGCACGCTGCGCCGCTTGCTGCCCTTGCCGAGGACATGCGCGCTGGCGTCGGCGGCGTCGATCCAGCCGGCCGCTTGCGCGCTGGCGACGGCATCGAGGCCGACCAGCTCGCCGACCCGCAGGCCGCAGCCATAGAGCAGCTCGGCGATGCAGGCATCGCGCGCGGCGAGCATCGGCGAGGAGGTGTCGTCGCGGTGCTCGACCAGCGCCACGGCGTCGTCGACCGAGAGCGCCTTCGGCAGCGGCTGCGCCGCCCGCGGCGCACGCACGCCCTCCACCGGATTGGCGGCGACCAGCCCTTCGCCGCCGAGCCAGCGGTAAAGGCCCCGCCAGGCCGAGAGCGTGAGGGCGATGCTGCGCGGCGCGAGGCCGCCGCCGTGCAGCTGCGCTGCCCAGCGGCGAATGTGGTGCATCTCGGCCAGGCGCAGCGGCACCGCGGCGGCCAGCGCGAACTGCTGCAGGCGGGACAGCGCTTCGCCGTAGAGCGCGAGCGTGCGCGGCGCGAGCCGGCGTTCGACCGCGAGGTGCTGCAGATGGCGGGCGATATCGGCGTCGGGCGCCGGGAGAGGACCGGCGTCCGCGCGCATCAGGTCGTCGGCAGAAGGCGCGTCAGCGCGGCGCTCGCGACCTCGCCGATGCGGGCCAGGAAATCGGTGCCCATGTCGGCGGTGTAGCGGGTCGGGTCGGGCGAGGCGAGCACGAGCAGGCCGAACGCGCCGGTCAGGCTCTCGTGGCGCAGCGGAATCAGCGCGATCGAGAGCGCCTGCGCCGGCTCGTCGAGCCACTGCACCGCAGCGAAGCCGGCGTTGGCGCCGCAGTACGGCACGCCGAGGCTGGCGGCGAAGCTCTTCACGTCGTCGTCGACGCCGCGGGCGAACGCGAGCCCGCCGAAGGCCTCGGCGCCGCCCCAGACGCGGATCGCCGCCTGCGGAATCACGAACTGGTGCCGCAGCTCGCGCACCAGCACGTCGGGCAGGTCGGCGGCGTTCGCCGTCAGCATCAGCGAGCGCGTCCAGCGATGCAGCTTGTCGGCGATCGCGGCGTTCTCCTGGCCGTTCCTGATCATCTCGATCAGCTGCCGCTCGAAGCCCTTGATCTTGTCGCGCAGCATTTCCATCTGCCGCTCCTGCAGCGACACCGCGCGCTGGCCGTGCGGATTGACGAGCTGCACCGAGCCGAGCAGCTCGGCATGGCGCTCGAAGAAGCCGGGGCTGGCGGCGAGGTAGTTGGCGATGTCGGCTTCGGTGATGCCTTGCACGCCGGTGGGCGGGCCGGCGGGAGTCGTGGTGGTCATCGGGTGCTGCTCATAGTTCGATCTCTCCTTCGAAAACCGTTTCCGCGGGGCCGGTCATCAGAACCGGCGCAGCGCCGCCCTGCCACTCGATCCCGAGCGCGCCGCCGTGGGTCTCGACCTCGACCTGCGGATCGAGCAGGCCGAGGCGAATGCCGGCGGCGACCGCGGCGCAGGCACCGGTGCCGCAGGCGAGCGTTTCGCCGGCGCCGCGCTCGTACACGCGCAGCCGGATGGCGCGGCGCGAGACGATCTGCATGAAGCCGGCGTTCACGCCCTGCGAGAAGCGCACGTGCTTCTCGATCCGCGGCCCCTGCGTGGCCACCGGCGCGGTGTCGACGTCGGCGACCATCTGCACCGCGTGCGGGTTGCCCATGGAGACCAGCGCGACCTCGACCGTGCGGCCTTCGCCGAGCTCGAGCGGCCAGAGCGGCAGGCCGGCCTCGGTGGCGCGCGGCGCGATCCAGGTGGTGTCGAAGCGCACCGCGGCCGGATCGAAATCGGGCGGACCCATGTCGACCGTCACCCGGCCGTCGGGCGCGAGGCGCAGCACCAGTCGGCGGTTCAGCGTCTCGACGGCGAGCGTGGTCTTGTCCGTGAGGCCCTTGTCGCGCACGTAGCGCACGAAGCAGCGCGCACCGTTGCCGCAGTGCTCGACCTCGTCGCCGCTGCCGCCGTTGAAGATGCGGTAGCCGAAGTCGACCTCGGCGTTGGGCGCCTTCTCGACCACCAGGATCTGGTCGGCGCCGACGCCGAAGCGGCGGTCGGCGAGGGCCTGCATCTGCTCGCTGCTGAGATTCAGCGGCGCGCGGGTCGCGTCGAGCACGACGAAGTCGTTGCCCGCGCCCTGCATCTTGGTGAAGCGAACCCGCATGGGCGGATTATCCCGCCCGCGCGCTGCGCCGTTGCCGGCGCGGGCTCAGGCGACGCTGCGTCGCGGTCGCGGCAGGTTGCCGATCGCCGCGAACCCGGCCGCGAGCAGGAGCCAGGTCGACGGCTCCGGCGCGGCAGCGCCGAGCCCGCGCGTCGCGGCGGCGAAGAAGCGCGCCCCCGTCGCGCGCCGAGGTGGATCGCTGCGTGGGTCCATGGATCGTTCTCCCTTGGTTCGATGCAGCCTCGAACGCTAGGCGCCCGCGCCTTACGGATCGCATACCGATCGCGCCAGGTGTCTCCCCCCGAACCGGGGGCGGGCTTGCGGCGCGGCCGTCTAGCTGCGCAGCGGCGCAAGGAGCGCCAGGGTCGCCGCCGACGGCCGCGCGCCCAGGCCTTCGAAGATCGCGTCGCGGCAGCGCTCGAAGACGGCCAGCGCGGCCGCGTGCTCGCCGAGATCGATCAGGATGCGCATCAGCTCGCGCGCGGTCTCCTCGGCGAGCGGATCGAGCTCGAGCGCGCGCTCGAGCAGGGTGCGGGCCGCGCGTGGCTGGCCACTCGCCACCGCATGGCCGACGAGCAGCGCGACCATGCGCTTGAACTTGCTCGCCAGCCGCGTCCTGCAGACCATCTGCCAGACATGCTCCTGCGAGGAATGGAGAAAGGCGCCGCGATAGAGCTCGACCGCGCGCTGCGCGGCGCCGATCGCCGCCGGCGACGGCGCCGCCGCGGGGCCGCCGGTGCTGTCGACCAGCTGCTCGAAGGCGAGGCAGTCGACCCAGAGCAGCCGGCCGTTGAGGCCGAGGCGGCCGAGCTCGAGCAGAACGGCGTCGTCGTGGCCGAGGAGCTTCCTCAGGCGATGCAGCGCGATGGTCAGCGCGGCGCGTGCCTTGTCGCCGTCGAGGTCGGGCCAGAGCGCGAAGGTGGCGGTGTCGGTGGAGACGTCGCTGCCGCTCGAGGCGATCACGAACTGGAGCAACTCGAGCGGCTTCTTCGCAGCCTTGCCACGAAAGACGAGCTCGGCACCGTTCAGCTCGATCCGGAACGCACCCAGCGTGGCGATGCGGATCGGCCACGGCCAGGCGGCCAGATCGCGGCGCACGGCCTCGAGCCCGCGTGCCGCGATCACCTCGCGCACGAACGCTTCCTCGACGCCGTGCTCGAGCGCGAGCGCGCAGAGCGACGCCGCGACCTTCGGCAGCGCGCGCAGGAAGGATTGCCATTGCAGCTGGCGGGCGAGGCCGAAGCCGAGGCCGAGCGTTTCCCGGCCGGCGTCGATCCGGCCGGCGTCGAACGCGGCGAGGGCGCGTGCGAAATGCGCCAGGCACCAGCAGTAGTCGGCCTGGGCGCCGCTGCTGGCGGCGCCGGCCCGGACGAAGAACGGCACCGCCTCGGCAGGCGCGCCGATCGCCAGCTGGACCTGGCCCTCCTGCATCACCGTCACGCCCATCCAGCGCTCGGGCACATGGCTTTCCTGCGCCAGGCGCAGGCTCAGGCGCGCGTGGGTCAAGGCGTCGCGATGCTGCCCCTGCATCAGGTGCAGGCGCGAGCGCAGAAGGTGCCACCAGCTTGCCGCGCGCGGGGCGCGCGCATCAAGGAGCGGCATCGACCGCGCCAGGGCGGCGAGGCCCGACTCGGGCCGGCCCTCGCCGAGCGCCACCTGGGCGTCGAGCAGGAGCAGCTTGAGCGCGATCTCGGGCCGCAGCCCGCCGCCCTCGATGCTGCGCTCGGCGCGCAGCGCCTCGGCCCGCTCGCGCGCGCCGCATTCCCAGAAGCACTGGACCAGCGCGTGATGCCACTCGTCGGCGAGGCGCGCGCCGATGCCCGGCTCGGCGAGCACCGGGCGGATCGCCAGCTCGATCCAGAGGACGTTGTCGAGGCTGAGCCGCGCCTGGTGATAGCCGAGCGCGGCGAGGCCGGCGCGGGCGCGCACCGGCGCGGCGATGCTCGCGTCGGCGAGCGTCCGGACGATCGCCTCGGCCAGCTTCGGCAGCGTCGGGTCGTCGAGCGCGCGGAACCAGCCGGCGACGAGCGCGCCGGCGCGGGCGAGCAGCAGGTCGGCAGGGTCGTCGATCGTGTCGAGCGCCGGCACGGCGGCGGCGACGGCGGCGACCGCATCCTCGAAGCCGGTGTAGTCGTCGTCGGCGATGCCGATGCATTGCACGAGCGCGGCGCCGGCGAGCAGCCGGCCGATCGGCTCGGCGGGGTCGACCGGCGTGAAGCGCGCCAGCGCCGCGAGCAGCTCGGCCCGGCCGGCGGCGACGTCGGCGTCGGCAAGCGCCAGCCCCTGCCGCAACAGCTGCCACGCCGAATCGACGCCAGTCATGGCCGATTATCGGTAGAGGGACGGCTCGCCCGGCGGCCGGGTCTTGAACCGGCGATGGACCCAGAGGTACTGCGCCGGGTTGCGCCGGATCTCGTCTTCGATCCAGCGGTTCATGCGCGCGGCGTCGGCGACCGGGTCGTCGGTCGGGAAGTCGGTCCACGGCGCCTCGAAGCGCACCCGGTAGCCCCGGCCTGCGGGCAGGATCTCGGCGACCACCGGCTGCACCACCATGTTCAGCGCCTTGGCCAGGCGCGAGGGGGCGAGCAGCGTGACCGCGGGCACCTCGAAGAACGGCACGAAGGCCGCGTCGCGCGTGCCGAAGTCCATGTCGGGCAGGTTGAAGAAGCCGTCGCCCTTGCGGATGGCGCGAAAGAGGGCCTTGCCCGCTTCGTCGCGCGAGAAGATCTCGGCATTGCCGAGCCTGAGGCGCCCGCGGCGCAGCGCCGCGTCCATCACCTTGTCGCTCTGCGCCTGGTAGATCGAGATGCCCTTGCGCTTCTGGAACAGCAGCACCGAGGCGCCGGCGACGTCGAGGCCCATGAAGTGCGGCGCCAGCCACATCACCGGCCGGTCGCTGCGCTCGGCCAGCTGCACGTCGCCTTCGACATGGATCAGCCGGCGCAGACGCGCCGGCGAGGCGTACCAGAGCAGGCCGCGCTCGAGCAGGCTGCGGCCGAGCCAGCGGAAGTGTTCCTTCGCCAACGCGGTTCGCTCGCCCTCGCCCAGCTCCGGAAAGCAGAGCTCGAGGTTGCGCAGCGCGACCTTGCGCCGCGAGGAGATCAGCCGGTAGCCGAGCCGGCCGAACCCGTTGCCGCAGACCGCCTGGGCGCCGAGCGGAAGCCAATGGAAGAGCCACAGGAAGGCGAGCAGGACGCGCGTTGCCACGCCCCGAGTATCCGTGCCCTCATGGCAGCGTCGCGATCAAGCGGTCGAAGCCGGTCTGGATCACCAGCCGCTTGGGGCCGAGGACGGCGACGCTGATGACATTGAGCAGGGTCGGGCTCGCGCCAAGCACGGTGGCGGGGCCTTTCGGGATCAGCAGCGTGCGCGTGCCGCCGGCCGAGACCATCGCCAGGCCGAAGGCGGAGCCGTAGTAGAGCGTGCCGTCGCTGTCGACCGCGAGCCCGCCCTCGACGTCGTTGATGGCGGTCGTCGACACCGTCGACCCGTCGGCGGAGACGCGGCGGATCAACGAGCCGTCCTGGACGTAGAGCGTGCCGTCGGGCGCGAACGCGAGCGCGGTCGGGAACTGGAAGCGCGCGCTGGCGGCCGGCCCGTCGACGATGCCGGCCTGGAAGAAGGCGCCGGCATAGGTGGTCACGTTGCCGGCGGTGTCGATCTTGCGGATCGTCCGGTGGTCGGCGACAAAGATGTTCCCGCCGGGGCCGACGACGACGCCGTTCGGCTCGAAGAAGCGCGCCGTGGTCGCGCTGCCGTTGACCTCGTCGAAATCGGTGTACGAGCCGGCGACCAGCGTCACGACGTTGTCGGTGCCGATCCTGCGCACGGCGTAGTTGTCGGTGACGTAGATCGCGCCGGCCGGATCGGTCGCGACCGGACCGAGCCTGGCGAACTGGGCTTCGTTGGCCTTGCCGTCGACGGCGCCGGCGAAGTTGCCCGAGAGCCCCGCCGCCAGCGTGACCGCGCCGCTCGGCGCGATCCGCCGCACGAGGTTGGTCGCAAAGTCGGCGATGACGACGTTGCCGGCCGGATCGACCGTCAGCGCCTGGCGCGTGCTCGGACCCATGATGATGGGCTCCTGCGCGAGCACGCCGATGCCGCTCGCGGTCCAGGCGACGCCGATCGCGGTGGTGGAGATCGTCGTCACGACCCCGGTCGTGCTGACGGTGCGCAGCGAGTTGTCGTCGGCCACCAGATAGCCGCCGCTGGCCACCGGCACGATGCCGCGAATGATGCGCAGCCGCGAGACGCCGACCGGGCCATCGGCATAGCCAAGGCCGTTGACCGGCGCGCGAAAGCCGGTGAGCGTGGACACGACGCCGCTGGTGATGTCGATCAGCCGCAGCAGCCCCGCCTCGTCGGCAACGATGAGCGTGTTGCCGCGCAGGGCGATCGCGCTCGGGAAGGGAATGCTCGCTACGTTGGACAGGCCGTCGGGCTGCAAGGGAACGTTCATGCCGCTGCCGGCAAGCGTGCTCACCGAGCCGGCGCCGCTGCCGCTGCGCGTGACGACGCGAACGCGCAGGTTGCCGTAGTCGGAGACATAGAGATCGCCATTCGGGGCCGCGACCACGCCTTCGGGAAAGACGAACTGGGCCGACAAGGGGGCGCCGTTGAGGTAGCCGCTGACACTGCCTGCGTAGGTCGTGACGACGCCGGCCGTCGTCACGCGACGGATCCGGCTGTTGTTGCGGTCGGCGACGTAAAGGTCGCCGTCGGGTCCCATCGTGATCGCCCAGGGCGAGCTGAATCGCGCCGCGCCGCCCGTGCCGTCGGCCAAACCGGCAACGCCGGGCGAGCCGGCGACCGTCGTCACCGTGCCGTCGAGGGCGACCTTGCGGATCAGGTGGTTGCCGGTATCGGCGACGTAGAGGACGCCGGTCGGGTCCTGCGCCAGGCCCAGCGGCGCGTTGAAGCGGGCGGTCGCGGCCGGGCCGTCGGCGAAGGCGGCGGGTGCGCCGCCACCGGCCACCGGCGTGATCGTCGACAGGTCGGCGCTCAGCCGCTTGATCCGGTTCGTGGTGAGGAAGGTGAAGCTGCCCGCCGCGTCCTGCACCAGGCCGGCGGTGAAGCCGGCCTCGGCGTGGTCGCGCAGGCCGTTGACCGGCAGCAGCGCGAGTTGCGCGGTCATCGGCGCGGTGACGGTCAACAGCGCCGCGGTGCTGGTGGCGGCGCTCAGCCCGCTGCAGTCGAGCTGCGCGCGGAACTGGGCGCCGCTGTCGGCCAGCACCGTGACGAGCGCGGTCGTCGTCGTCGTCGTTGCGCCGGCGATGCTCGTCCAGGTCAGCACACCGCCGACGAGCCCGCCTCGCTGCCATTGGACCCCCAGCGTGCCGGAGCTGCAGGTGGCCGCGACCGTGAAGCTCGCGCTGGCGCCGGCAACGACGCCGACGTTGGCCGGTTGCGTCGTGATCGTCAGCACCGGCGGCGCCGCCGCGACGGCGAGGGTCGCGGCATTGCTGGTGGCGCTGCCGCTGGCGTTGCTGACGACGGCACGGAAGCTCGCGCCGTTGTCGGCGAGCGACGTCGCGGCGATGGTGAAGGTCGCGGCGGTGGCGCCGCCGATGTCGACGCCGTTGCGTTGCCATTGATAGGCGAGCGGCGCCGTGCCGGTGGCGGCGACGACGAAGCTCGCGCCCGTGCCGGCGGTGACGCTCGCGTTCGCCGGCTGCATGGTGATCGTCGGCGCGACGCCGGCGGGCATGCCGCCCCCTCCGCCACCTCCACCGCCGCACGCGGCCAGGAGCAGGGCGAGGCCGGCAACGACAAGCCGCCGCATCGCGGCCCGCGTCGGCAGGAAGGAAGAAGGCGGGAAGAAAGGCAAGGCGCGCATGGACGGTCCGTTCGCTGCAGGAAAGTGCTGCGCCGTCGCTGCCGACGACGCTCCTGTCCTCTAGAACGGAAGCGCGCGATGAATCAAGACATCGGCCGCGAAATAAATTCCTGCAGGCGCTCGCAGCCCCTGCGGTAGTGGATGCCTGCGCTCGGCTGGGCCTCGAAGGCGACGCGCGCCTGCTCGGCAAGCTCGCGCGCCTCGGCCGCATGGCCGAGGTCGAATTGGCAAAGCGCCAGCCAGCTCCGTGCGGCGGCCAGGCCGGGGCTGCGCGGATAGACCGCCTGGTAGATCTCGACGCAGGACCGCAGATGCGGCAAGGCGGCCTCGGCCTGCCCCTGGCCCAGCAGCGCCCGGCCGAGGGCAAGCGCCAGCGTCCCTTCGGTCATGGCGTTGCGCGCACTGGAGGGGGCGGCGTGATAGTCGGCCAGGAACCGCTCGAGGGCAGGACGCGCCAGGTCGTAGCGTTCCTGGTCGAGATCGACCAGGGCCAGGTTGCGGCGGGCCAGGTGCTTCATCGAGCCCCAGACCTCCTCGGCCTGGTCCTGCGAACCGAGGATGCTCTCGTATTCGGCGCGCGCCTTGTCGAAGTGCCCGGCGCGCAGGTAGTTGGTGCCGATGCGGTTGACGACCGAGGCGGTGTGCGGGTGATCGGGCCCGACCAGACGCAGGTACTCGGCGCGGGTTCGCTCCAGCACCTCGTTCGACGCCTCGTACTCGCCGCATTCCATCAGGTAGCGGGCATGCACCACCTGGGCCAGCGCCTGGTGCTGCGGGCTTTGCACCTTGTCGCGGTAGAGGCTCACCGCCTCCTCCATGGGCAGCCGGGCCCGCTCGAGCTCGCCGTCCTCGACCATGGCCTCGGCGAGGAACAGGTTCGCCGCGGCCACATAGACGGGCGAGACCTTGTCGGCCTGGGCCGCGATGACGCCATGCGCGTGCTCGAGCAGGGCCAGGCCCTCGGCGCGCCGGGTTCCGAAGATCGCCAGGCCGCGCCCGAGATCGAGCTCGACGATGGCCGCGTTGAGATCGTCGCTGCCGCCCGATTCGCGAAACAGCGCCCGGGCCCGCCGATGCTCGCGCTCCGACTCCTCCTGCATCCGGTTCTCGCCCAGCGCGCTGGCGAAGAGGTGGCGGTGGCGCCCGACCACGAGCGAGCGTTCGCCGTGCAGCCGCGACAGGCGCTCGATCGCGTCTTCGTAGACCGGGACCGCCTCGCCCATCCGGTTGGCGGAGGCGAGCAGGTCGGCGCGAAGGAAGAGAGCCGCGGCCAGCGCATCCGCGATCGCCGCATCGGCCACGGCGGGCCGCGTCAGCAGGGCGATGGCCTCGTCGGCGCCCTGCATCGCGAGGTCGGGCTCGCCGAGCTCGCCGCGCACGCGCGCCAGGTCGACCAGCAAATGGGCGACCTGGACCGCGGCCTGCGGCGCCAGCGCGCCGCGCAGGCTCACCACGGCGCGCTCCAGCACCGCCAGCGCCTCCGTGTGGCGGCCCAGCAGCACCAGGCCGCGGGCCAGCCGCTGCGCCGCCCGCGCCCGCTCGGTGGCGCTGCCGCCGGCGCGCTCGAGCGCGGCCTGCCACTGCTGCGCGTAGGCCACCGTCGCGGCGCCGTCGGAGAGATCGGCGAACAGCGTGCTCACGACGTCGAGCAGCTCGCCCTTGAGGACCGGCTCACGCTCGAAGCCGGCTTCGATCTTGCGGGCGCCGCGCTCGACGAAGGCGCGAACCGAGAGCCGGCCGAGCTGGGCGCCGGCATCGTCTTCGAGCGTGCCCGACTTGAAGAAGCTGGTGAGGAAGGTCTTCACGGCCTCGGCACGGGACGCCTCCTCGCGGGCGACGCGCGTCTGCCGCCGGGCAATCCGCGCCTGCCATACCGCGACACCGGCGCCGCCGGCGATCGCGGCCAGCACGGCCGCCTGCGCCGCCGCGCCAGCCGGCACGGCGATCACGATCGCCAGAGCCACCGCGCTCTCGAGCTTGTGCCTGCGCACCCAGCGTTCGGCGCGATACCACGCCGAATCGGGCCGCGCCTGCACCGGCTCGCCGCGAAGGTGGCGCTCGAGGTCGTCGGCGAAGGCGTCGACGGTCGCGTAGCGATCGCTGCTCGCCTTGGCCAGCGCGCGCGCCAGGATGGCGTCGAGGTCGCCACGCAGTTGGCGTGCGACCGCTTCGTCGGCCGCCGCGTCGCTCGGGCGCGGCGCCTCGGCAGTCGCGATCGCCGCGGCCAGCGCGTCCGCGCCCAGGCCTTTCTTCAGGCGGTACGGGCGCTCGCCCGCCAGCAGCTCGAACAGGACCACGCCCAGCGAATACACGTCCGACGCCGTGCCGATGGCGTCGCCGCGGATCTGCTCGGGCGAGGCGTAGTCGGGGGTCAGGGCGCGGCCCGGCGCCTGCGTCATCGAGGTGTCGCCCTCGGTCGCCTGCGGATCGATCAGCCGGGCGATGCCGAAGTCGAGCAGGTGAGCGTGGCCCTCGGCATCGACCAGGATGTTCGAGGGCTTCAGGTCGCGGTGCACGACGAGTCGGGCGTGCGCGTGCGCCACCGCGCGCGCGACCTCGACGATCAGTTTCACTCGAGCCCGCGTGTCGAGCCCGCGGCTCGCCGCCCAGGCGTCGATCGGCTGCCCGTCGACGTACTCCAGCGCCAGGTAGGGGCGGCCGTCGGCGCTGATGCCCGCGTCGTAAAGGCGGGCGATGTTCGGATGGGTCAGCGAAGCGAGGATGTTGCGCTCGCGCGCCATCCTGTCCCCGAACGAGGCGACGCCCCAGCCCAGGTGCGGCAGCTTGAGGGCGACCTGGCGCTCGAGCAGGCCGTCGGCGCGGTCGGCGAGCCAGACGCTCGCCATCCCGCCCTGCCCGATCTCGCGTAGCAACCGGTAGGGCCCGACCCGCCGCTCCGGCGCCGGGATCGCCGACGGCTCCACGCGCTCGAGCGCATGGCTCGCCGGCTCGCGCATGAAGGCATCGGTGGCGCTGGAATCGTGGGTACGCAGCAATTCGAGCAGCAGCGGCGCCAGCCTCTGCTGCCCGGGCGGCAAGGTCGCGAGCCAGTCGGTGCGTGCCGCGGGCTCGAGGTCGAGCGCGACGTCGAGCAGGCCGAACACCGCCTGCCAGTCCTCCCGCGAAGCGGCCGCGGCCTGCTCAGCGCAGGCTGGCATGCAGGAACAACCTCGCCTTTTCCCAATCGCGGTTGACGGTGCGCACGCCCAGGCCGAGCACCTCGGCGATCTCGGCCTCCGTCATGCCCGCGAAGTAGCGCATCTCGACCACCCGGACGAGCCGCGGTTCGATCGCCGCCAGCTCCTCGAGCGACTCATGCACGCGCAGGATCTCGCTGTCGCGCGGGTCGGGCGCGCCGTGCTGCTCTTCATCGAGCTCGACGCGAGCCGAGTCGCCTCCCGCGCGCTCGCTCCGGCGCTTGCGCACCACGTCGACCACGACCGACCGCATGACCTGCGCCGCATAGGCCATGAACTGGGCACGGTCGCCGAACGAGACCGCGCCCGACTTCTCGAAGCGCAGGAAGGTTTCGTGCACCAGCGAGGTCGTGTCGAGCAGGGTCAGGTCGCCGCTGCGCCGCACCCGCGAGTGCGCCAGCCGATGCAGCTCCGGGTAGAGCAGCGAATAGAGCTCGCCGAGCGCCTCGGATCGGCCTTGGCCGATGGCCGAAAGCAGCGTCGTGACCTGACCCATGGCAAGAATGAAAGCGGAAGTCCTCGACCGACTATGGCACGACCGAAACACTTCCGTGAAAGCGTTCCGGAGGCAGCCAGGAGGGGATTGCCGCCGACTTCCTATAATTCGCCTGTCGCCGAGTTATTGGACTACTTGCGGGGCGACACGAAACAAATCCGCTAAAGCGTTCGCCGCTCCTCCAGAGCCCAGGCCGGCAACGCGATTCTTGTGTTGCGGGCGAGCGAATTTCAGCACTGGAGCTACACCGTGGCGAACGACTTTCTCTTCACCTCCGAATCGGTCTCCGAAGGCCACCCCGACAAGGTCGCCGACCAGATCTCGGACGCGATCCTCGACGCCATCTTCGCCCAGGACCCACGCTCGCGCGTGGCCGCCGAGACGCTGTGCAACACCGGCCTCGTCGTCCTCGCCGGCGAGATCACGACCAATTCGCACGTCGACTACATCCAGACCGCGCGCAACACGCTCAAGCGCATCGGCTACGACAACACCGACTACGGCATCGACTACAAGGGCTGCGCGGTGCTCGTGGCCTACGACAAGCAGAGCAACGACATCGCCCAGGGCGTGGACCACGCCAGCGACGACCACCTCAACACCGGCGCCGGCGACCAGGGCCTGATGTTCGGCTACGCCTGCGACGAGACGCCCGACCTGATGCCGGCGCCGATCTACTACGCGCACCGTCTGGTCGAGCGCCAGGCGCAGCTGAGGAAGGACGGCCGCATGCCGTTCCTGCGCCCCGACGCCAAGAGCCAGGTGACGATGCGCTACGTCGACGGCAAGCCGCACTCGATCGACACCGTGGTGCTCTCGAGCCAGCACGACCCGAGCCAGAGCGAGACGCCGACCAAGATGAAGGCCTCGTTCGTCGAGGCGGTGATCGAGGAGATCATCAAGCCGGTGCTGCCCAAGGAGTGGCTGAAGGACACGCGCTACCTGATCAACCCGACCGGCCGCTTCGTCATCGGCGGCCCGCAGGGCGACTGCGGCCTCACCGGCCGCAAGATCATCGTCGACACCTACGGCGGCGCCTGCCCGCACGGCGGCGGCGCGTTCTCGGGCAAGGACCCGTCGAAGGTCGACCGGTCGGCGGCGTACGCGGCGCGCTACGTCGCCAAGAACATCGTCGCCGCCGGCATCGCCCGGCAGTGCCAGATCCAGGTGGCCTACGCGATCGGCGTGGCCAAGCCGATGAACGTCACGGTCTACACCGAGGGCACCGGCAAGATCTCCGACGACAAGATCGCGGCGCTGGTGAACGAGTTCTTCGACCTGCGCCCGAAGGGCATCATCCAGATGCTCGACCTGCTGCGGCCGATCTACGAGAAGACGGCCGCCTACGGCCACTTCGGCCGTGACGAGCCGGAGTTCACCTGGGAGCGGACGGACAAGGCGGCCGCGCTGAAAGCAGCAGCCGGCCTGTAGCCCATCGCGGTCACACCGGCGGCAGCAGCTTTCGCAGCACCGCCGGGTCGACCGGCTTCCTCAGGTAGTGGTCGACGCGGGCGAACGCGTCGGCGACGCGCGCGTCCTTGTCGCTCCAGCCGGTGACGGCCACCAGGATCAGGTCGTCGCCATGCGCCTCGCGCAGCCGCTTGGAGAGCTCGCTGCCGTCGATGCCCGGCATGTCGATGTCGAACAGCACGCAGTGCGGCTCGTGCTTGGCGACCAGGGCAAGCGCCTCGTTGCCATCGTGCGCGATCCAGACCTTGTAGCCGTCGGCCTCGAGGGCGAACGCCATCGCTTCGGCCACGTCGACGGCGTCGTCCACCACGATCACCCGAGCTTCATCTGGATTCATGTCAGGGGCGCGACCGACCGGGGTCGATGGGCGGGGTTCCGGGAAGTGGGCTGGCCGCGAATGTACCAGTCGGACCCGGGCGTGAGCAGGCTATCCTCGGGCATTTGCCGGCGGGCATTCACTGCGCAGCGCCATGTCCGACCAGCAAGAGGAGTCGCGAGCGATCCAGCTCAAGGACGAGCTCCTTGCCCGACTCTCGCACGACCTGCGCACGCCGCTGAGCGCCATTCTCGGCTGGGCCAAGGCCCTGCAGGTGAAGCGCGGCGACCCGGCGGCACTGGAGCGCGGCCTCGACGCGATCTCGCGCAACGCCGCCACCCAGGCGCGCCTGCTCGACGAGCTGCTCGCGATGAACCAGATCCTCTCCGGCACGCTCGTCCTCGAGCCGCGGCCGGTGGCCTTCGCCGCGGTCGTGGCCGCGGCGATCGACACGATCCGGGCCGCGGCCGAAGCCAGGGAGCTGCGCCTCGAGACGCCGTTCGATCCGCCCGCTCTCACCGTCTCCGGCGACCCCGATCGGCTGCAACAGGTGGTCGTCAACCTGCTGACCCACGCGGTCGCGTCGAGCCCGCCCGGCGGCCGGATCGAGGTCTTGCTGCGCCGCGACGAGCGCCAGCTCGAGCTGACCGTGCGCGACGAGGGCAGCGGCGGCGCGGCCCTGCCGGGCGGCCTCGAGCTCGACCTGGCGATCGCCGGCAAGCTGGTCGAGCTGCATGGCGGCAGCATCGAGGCGGCGAGCCCGGGGCCGGGCGCCGGCATGTCGCACATGGTGCGCCTGCCGCTTTCCGGCTAGCGCCTAGAACTTGCCGTGGTCCAGGTAGGCCTGCTGCGGGTCCACCCCGGAAAGGATCGCGGCGCGCACCTTGTCCTCGGTGCTCATCGCCGCCAGCGCGTCGCTCACCACACCTTCGGCGATCTCGCCGGGGATGACGACGATGCCATCGCAGTCGGCGAGCACGTAGTCGCCGGGGCGCACCACGACCTGGCCGTAGCTGATCGGCTCGTCGTAGGCCACCGGCACCCAGGCGCCGACGATGTCGCGCGGCGTCGCCTTGTCGCAGAACACGGGAAAGCCGATCTTGCGGATGAAGCCGGTGTCGCGGCAGCCGCCGTCGACGATGTAGCCGCGCACGCCGCGAAACTGCAGCGTCTCGGCCGAGAGCTCGCCCATCAGGGCGCGCTCGGCGTCGTTGCCCTGGACCATGACCACGTGGCCCCTGGGCGAGCGCGACAGCAGCTCGGTCCAGCGCAGCAGCGTCTCGTGCGCCGGGACGGTGGCGTCGGGCAGGCCGCGCACGGTGAACACCGGGCCGGCAGCGACCATCGCGCGATCGAGCGGAACGATCGTCGACGGCAGGATGCACTCGGTGATGCCGCGCCCGCGCAGCACGTCGTAGACGACGCCGGTGTAGCAGCGGGCGAGGCGCTCCGCGAGCGAAGCCGGAGCCGGCGCGTCGGCCACTGCTAGAGCGCCACCGGTCCCGAGATCGACGAGCCGCCCGCTTCGCGCGCCCGCTGCTGCCGCACGCGGTCGACGAAGCCTTCGCTCTTGGCGAGCTGGGTGCGGATGATGTCGTTGTTCTTGCCCATGACGTCGATCGCCTTGGAGCGGAAGCTGTCCATCGCGTCCATCGCCTTGAAGGTCTGGTCGAACATGCTCTGCATCGTCTCGATGCCGATCATCGGGTTGGTGGCGAACTGCGCCGTCTGCTCGACGTGCGTGTTGAGCTGCTTGCCGGTCTCGCTGATCAAGGAGCCGATGGTCGCGTTCACGCCCTTCAGCATGTCCATCACCTGGACCTGGTTGCCGGTGGCGCGGGCCACCGTCTGGGCGACGGCGAGCGCGCTCATGCCGGTGGTGGCGACGCGGTTGCAGCCGTTCATCATTTCCCGGCCGGTCTTCTTCAGCACGTCGAGCGCGAGGTAGCCGTTCACACAGACGGCCTGCTGCGTCAGGATGTCCTGCAGGTTCTGCCGGGCGTAGAACAGCACCTCCTGCTCGAGCGCCTTGGCCCGCTCCGGGTCGGTCGCCTTCAGCGCCACCACCCGCTCGGCGAGGCGCGCGTCGAGCGTGGTCGCGAACTGCGCCGCGGCGGCGAGCTTCTGCATCGAGTCCCAGAGCTTGTTGCGGGTGGCGTCGATGTCGGCGATATCGAGCTGCACGTCGTCGCGCGCCGCGTAGAGCTGCTCGATCGACTTGGTGAGCTGGCCGCCCGCGCTCTCGTACTTGCGGAAGTAGGCCTTGAGCTTGTTGCCGAAGGGAATGACGCCGAGGATCTTGTTCGGCTGCAGCAGGTCGCCTTCCTTGCCGGGATTGAGCGTGTCGAGCAGGCCGCGGATCTCGCCGATCGCCTTGTACGCCGGGCTGTCCTCGGCGCCGATGAAGTTGCGCTGCAGGAAGCGCCCCTGCATCAGGCTCGAGGCGCTCGAGATCTCCTCGCGGCCGAGCGCGAAGGCACCGTCGAGCTTGGCCTTGAACTCGGTCGAGTGCACGTTCTCGGTCATCAGCGCCTCGATGAAGCGCGCCACCTGGTCGTCGACCGCCTGGATCGTCTCGGGCGTGAGCGGCACCGCCTTCGGCGCGACCTCGACCGGCACCGGCGTGATGACTTCCGGCGGGGTCAGCTGGAACGTGGGCTGCGTGGCCGTCGTCACCGGTGCGGCCGGCGTCGGGGAGGAGTCAGCTTGGGCCATGAGGAGTGCTCTCCAGCGGTTTGGGAGGGGTCAGCGCGGGCGCGGGAACGACCCCGGCGGTGCCGAACTTGTCGTGCAGGAACTGCGAATGGGCGAGGAAGGCGTGTGCGTCCTGGCTCGCCAGGTCGTCGGCGAGCTGGGCGACCTTGCCTTCGAGATCGACGAGCGTACCGCGAAAGATGTCGACTGCGGTCTTGCCATCCTGGATGACTCGGGTGTTCGCGTACTGCGCGGGAATGGAGAGGTAGGTCTTGAGCGCGTCGGGCAGGTACGAGATGGCGATGTGCCGGGCGTGGAAGCCCTCCTGCAGCGAGAGCGCGCCCTTGCTCCGCTCCCATTGCGAGAGCAGCTGCTCGAGCGAGGCGCAGAGCTCGAGCACCTTGGCCTGCAGGCTCGCCGGCAGGCGGTTCTCCGGATTGAACTGCACCAGGCCGCGCACCGCGCGCAGCGCCCGACCCATCGCCTCGCGGGCGTCGCCGTCGTCGTTGAACTCGAGCGCGTCGGCGTCCCAGGCGGGGCCGGAGAGCTTGGGAAAGCCGAACCACATGCCGCCGGCGACGAAGCCGGCGGCATAGCCGAGCACGGCGAGGGGCAGCCCGGCGAGGCCGACGAGGCCGATCGCCTTCAGCACGAGCACGGCGATGGCGACCGTCATGCCCAGCCAGTTGGCCGGGCTGAGAAGGATGCGGGAGAGCTTCGCGAACATCGAGCGAAGCTTACTGGTAGGCGCGAATGTCCTTGAACACGGCGTAGAGGGGCGTCTTTCGAGCGTCGAACACCTTGCCGCCGGTCGTCTGCACCATCGCCTTCAGGTCGGCCTCCTTGGCTTCGCCGAACAGCACCATGAACACGGGAATCGCGCGCACGTCCTCGGGCAGCTCGGCATACGCCGCCTGGAACGCCTTGAGGTTGCGGCCCTGGTTGTTCTCGCCGTCGGTGAAGGCGACCACCGAGTACTGGTAGCCGGGATTCTTCTTCCGCTCGGCCAGCATGTGCTCGAGCGCGACCAGCACGCTGTCGTAGAGCGCGGTGCCGCCCGACATCGAGAGCCGGTCGGCGTAGTCGCGCACGTCGCCTAGCACCTTCTGCTTGGCCTCGGAATCCTCCTGCACCTGCACGCCGCGCGCCTTGGTGCGGCCGGCCGGCAGCTCGAAGTAGGTCATCTGCCGCGGCCGGTCGGAGAACGGCAGCATCCACACCTTCTCGCGGTCGGTCAGCTTGGCCAGGCGGCCGGTCAGCGAGGCGTCGTCGCCCGAGATGTAGTGGATCGCCTGCACGAGCTGGGCGCGGCGGCCGCCGCCTTCCATGCTGCCGCTGGTGTCGATGACGAAGGTCGAGGCGATCGGCCGGCGGAATTCGTTCAGGTAGGCGTCGATCAGGCCGTCGGAAAGCTGCCGGTCGGGCGAGAACGCGAGCTCGACCAGGGTGCCACCGGTCTTCGGGAAGAGGTCGGCGACCTGCCCCGCCACTTCGGCCGAGATCGGCCGGCG
Organism: Burkholderiales bacterium; assembly: GCA_021414305.1. Classification (GTDB taxonomy): domain Bacteria; phylum Pseudomonadota; class Gammaproteobacteria; order Burkholderiales; family Burkholderiaceae_C; genus Schlegelella_A. The sequence continues at coordinate 191,027 of JAIOOS010000006.1, forward strand.
CAGGGTCTGCCGCGCGAGCCAGACCTGCGCCTCGCCGCTCTTCAGGTAGGCGACGACCTTCTGGTAGTCGGCGCGCCGCCCTTCCTGCAGCAGCATGAACGGGTAGTCGGCGGTCGAGACGCCTTCCCGCGGATACACGAGGACGAGCTTTTCCTTCAGCTTGCCGCCGTTGTTCAGCGTCAGCAGCCAGTTCTCGTAGTTGATGAAGGCGTTGAGCCGCGGCCCCTGCTGCTCGATGAACTTCTCGGCCAGGTAGGTCGAGTTGTCGCCGACCAGCTTGTAGCCCTTGAGGAAATTGGCGATCGCGCCGCGGTCGACGTCGGCGGCGGCGAGCGCGTCGGCCTTGTCGCTCGCCGCGGCAACCACGCCCATCAGCGCCATGAAGCCCTGGTTCGAGGTTGCCGGGTTGGAGAGCGCGTACGTCAGCTTGCCCTCGGCCGCCGCCTTGGTGATCGTCTTCCAGGTGACCTTGTCGGCCGTGGCCGGGTCGTCCCAGCCGAGCTTCTTCGCCGCCGACTCGCTCACGCCGACGGTGATCGGCGACAGCATGATCTTTTCCTGCAGCTTCACCCGCGCCTGGCCCTGCGGGTCGGAGAGCAGGTACTTGGCGTTGGCGAACCAAGCGGCGTCGGCCTTGGTCGCGCCGGAGAGCACGGCCTCGGTGCTTTCCATCGTGCCGCCCCAGGTGAAGCGCAGCTTCACGCCGGTGGCCTTCTCGACCATGCCTTCGAGCGCCTGCGCGTCCTTCAGGTCGGTGGTGGCGAGCACCGTGAACGGCAGCGAGTCGGGCGCGGGCGGCGCCTTGGCGACGGGCTCCGGCTCGCTCTTGCCGCACGCGGCCAGCGCCAGCACCGCGCTGGCGAGCATGGCCGCGAGCGGCCGGCGGAGGAGAACCGTTCGCAGCATCGTCATCGTCGTCGTCATTTCGCCATCTCCTGCGTCACCACGTCGATCATCCCGGCCATGATGTCGAACGACGGCGGGTCGACGATCTGCGTCACCCGCTCCTCCACGGCCAGGCCGGTCGGCTTCACCGCGTCGGTGAAGACCTTGGTCTCGGCGACGCGAAAGCCGTACTCGACGCCGATCTTCTGCAGCTCGGCGTTGTTCGCCAGCAAGTCGGCGAGCGCGCGCGAGCGCTCGTTGGTCGCCATGAAGACGACCTTGTTGACGATGGTCGGCTGCGGGTACATCAGCACCATGTCGGCGGCGACGCCCTTCTTCGCCAGCGCGTAGGAGACCAGCTGGTACTCGTAGATGAAGGCCATGGGCGTCTTGCCCATGCCGATGGCGACGTAGTCGTCGAAGTTGCCGTTGACGTAGTTCTCCTGGTAGCCCTGGCGCTTGAACAGCTCGGCGAGCTGGCGCGCCAGCGGCTCGGCGGCGGCGCGGTCGGTGACGACGTCGCCGTTCTTCGCATAGCTCGTCAGCGCCAGGTACATCGCCGCCGAGTTGCTGCGCCGCACGTCGGTGGTGGAGACGAGCACGCCACGCGAGACGTCGTAGGCCTCCGCGCCCTTCAGGTCCTTCCAGCGCTTCTTCGCCAGCATGGTGTCGGTGAGCTTGCCGATGTCGACGCCGTAGGTGCGGTCGCCGAGCGGCTTGGCCATGCCGTTGGCGACCAGGATCTTGGCCACCGGCAGCCAGCTGGCGATGACCATCGGCGAGAAGAACGGCGACGACTGGGCGATCGCGATCTTCGCCTTGGCGGCAGCGTCGGCGATCTGGTTGGCGGCGACCACGCCCGAGGGGAACAGGAAGTCGGGCATCGCGCCGGGCACGACCCGCGCCGCCATCTCGCGGCTGCCGATCCGCGTCACCGCCACCGGCAGGCGCTTCTCGGCGAGGATGCGCTTGACCCGCGCGTCGGCGAAGAACGGCTCGACGTCGAGGGCGATCAGGCCCTTCAGCTCGGTCGCCGAGGCGATCGCCGCGGCTTCGGCCTTCTGCTCCTGCTCGGCCTTCTGGCCCCGCAGAGCGAAGAACAGCGCCGCGCCGAAACCGACGAGCAACAGCACCGTCAACACCACTTTGCCCGGCTTCGACATGGCTCTCGCTCCCTTCGGCGCGGACTGTAACCGGCGGCGCGGCATCATCTGCAGGATGCCCAAGCCGCCCACCCTCGACGATCTGCGCCGATATGCAGTGGCGCGCACCCTGTTCAAGCCCACCACCCTCCTAAGGGCGATCGAAAAGCTCGGCTTCGTCCAGGCCGACCCGATCCGCGCGCCGGCGCGCGCCCAGGACCTGACCTTGCGTCATCGGGTGAAGGACTACCACGCGGGCGACCTCGAGCGCCGCTACGCGAAGCTCCCGGTCGAGGAGGACTGCCTCGTCAACTACGGCTTCCTGCCGCGCAAGCACCTGGCGCTGATGCATCCGCGCATCGCCGCCCGCAAGTGGAGCCCGACGACGAAGAAGAAGGCGGCCGAGGTGCTGGAGTTCATTCGCGCGCACGGGCCCACGCATCCGCGCCTGGTCGACGCCGAGTTCGCGCACGGCCGCACCGTCAACGCCTGGGGCGGCTCGAGCAACGCGACGACGCACCTGCTCGACGGCATGCACTACCGCGGCCTCCTGCGCGTTGCCCGGCGCGAGGCCGGCACCCGCATCTACGAGGCGGTGGAGCACCCGCCCGCCGAGATCGGTCGCGAGGCGCGCCTCGCCCGGGCCACGGCGCTGCTCGAGCTCGTGCTGCGCAAGTACGCGCCGCTGCCGGGAACGAGCTTTCGCTACCTGACCTACCTGCTGCTCGGCTACGGCGCGCCGCACCTGGCGAAGGAAGCGCGCGCCGCGCTCGTCGCCGCCAAGGCGCAACTCGCGACCGTGCGCATCGACCGCACCGACTGGTACTGGCCGGCCGACGAGAACCCGCGCTCCTCGCGCTACGCGCCCGACGAGCGGGTGCGGCTGCTCGCCCCCTTCGACCCGATCGCCTGGGACCGGCGCCGCTTCGAGCTGCTCTGGGGCTGGACCTATCGCTTCGAGGCCTACACCCCCGAGGCCAAGCGCAAGCTCGGCTACTACGCCCTGCCGCTGCTCTGGCGCGACCGGATGGTGGGCTGGGGCAACGCCTCGGCGAAGAGCGGGCGGCTGCTGCTGCAGACGCATTTCGCCGACGCCACCGTACGCGATGCTGCGTTCAAGGCGGAGCTCGCGGAGGAGAAGGCGCGGATGAAGGAGTTTCTCGGGCTCTGAGTTCGTCGGCCTTCCGCCGGGGTTGGGGCGGGGGCGGACCGTTCCGCTCCATGTCCCCCGGCGAGCACCAAGCAAGCTTGGCCCTCGACGGGGGACATGGAGTGGAGCAGTGCGCCCGCCCGATCCCCCCGCGGCAACCGAACAACTCAGGCGTGCGATCCCGCCTGCTGCAGGGCCCGCAACTCATCGGCCTCCAGCTTCGGGCCGTCCAGCGTGACCCGCTTTTCCTGCGTCTCGGCGCTGCGGAAGCGCGCCATCACCGGCTTCAGCTCTTCCTTGACGTAAGACTCGTCGTACCCGTTGAAGAGATGGCCGAGGAGGCCGCGCTTCAGGTCGCTGGTCTTCATCGCCCAGTCGGCGAGCGGGAAGGTGAGATTCATGTTGCAGTGCATCATGATCCCCATGTTGTGGTGCGCCGCGTGGTGGCGGCGGATCGTGTTCACCAGCGGCAGGTTGCGCACGACCGAGTTCTCCGGCACGTGGCAGCAGAAGTGGAAGGTCTCGTACACCATGTAGTGGCCGATCATGGTGATGAAGACGACGTAGCCGGCGTTCGGCCCGAGGAACTGCGCCGCGAGCCAGCCGAGGCCGCCGCCGGCGACCGCGAGCACCATCAGCACGCGCCAGGGAAAGAAGACGATCCGGAACTCCTTGACCGTGTGGATCGTCGGGTCGCCGTCGGTGAAGTACTGGTGGTGCTGGCGGGTGTGCCGGTCGTAGATGGCGCGCAGCGCGAACACGTCGATCAGGCGGTGCATCACGAACTTGTGCATGCCCCACTCGACGAAGTTGCCGGCAATCGCCACCGGCAGGATCAGCAGCCACTCCCAGGTCGCGCCCTGCATCCGGCTCACGCACCAGACGATGGCCGAGATGCCGGCCGCGTACATCACGCCCACGTGCAGCAGCCCGTTGTACCAGGGGCTGATCTGCGCCACGTACTGTTCGCGGAAGCGCCGCTGCCGGTCGGTCATCATGGAAAGCCCTCTGTCACTGCCGTTGCCCACTGATATATTAGGTGTCTATCAGGTGCATGTCAAGGAAGCCCGTGACGCAGCCGGCCGCGAAAGAGGAGCGCAAGAAGCGCTCCATCCAGGAGATCCGCGACTCCAAGACCACCGGCGAGAAGATGGTCTACATGTCGGTGCCCGACTACACCTCGGCGAAGTGGGCGGAGATCGCGGGGGTGGACGTCGCCGTCGTCGGCGACAGCCTGGCGATGATCGCCCACGGCCACCCGAGCACCATCCCTGCGACCATGGACATGATGGTGATGCACGCCTCCGCCATCCGCCGCGGCGCGCCCAACACCTTCGTTCTCGGCTGCATGCCGTACCAGAGCTACAACACGGTCGATCGCGCGCTGGTGAACGCCACCCGCTTCATGCAGGAGGCGGGCAGCGACGCCGTCAAGCCGCAGGGTGGCAAGTCGCAGGCGCACATCCTCAAGGCGCTGGTCGACGCCGGCATTCCCACCGCCTCGCACATCGGCCTCACGCCGCACACGATCGCGATGTTCGGCGGCTTCAGGATCCAGGGCAAGACGGCCGACGCGGCGATGAAGATCCTCGAGGACGCGTTCGCGATCCAGGACGCGGGCTGCTTCATGCTCGAGTTCGAGGCGGTGCCGGCGAAGATCGCCGCGGTGATCTCGAAGCAGCTCGAGATTCCCACCATCGGCATCGGCGCCGGCGTCGGCACCGACGGCCAGATCCTGCTCTGCCACGACCTGCTCGGCGTCTTCACCGACTTCAAGCCGAAGTTCACCAAGCGCTTCTCCAACCTCACCGAGGTCGCGGTGAAGGGCATCTCGCAGTACATCTCCGAGGTGAAGGCCGGCACCTTCCCCGACGACGACCACAGCTACGGTGTCGACGCCAAGGAGTACGAGAAATTCCTCGGCCTGGTCGAGAAGCGCAAGCACCAATGAACCGCCGCGCCGCCGAGGAGGAGATCGCGCCGGCGCAGAGCCTCACCGACCGCGCCTACGCCGACATCGAGGAGATGATCGTCTTCCTCAAGCTCGCGCCCGGCAGCGCCATCTCCGAAGCCGAGCTCTCGGCCCACCTCGGCATCGGCCGCACGCCGATCAGGGAAGCGCTGCAGCGGCTCGCGCGCGAACGCCTGGTGCAGATCCTGCCGCGGCGCGGGATCATCGTCTCGGGCATCGACGTTTCCGGGCAGCTCCGTCTGCTGGAGGTGCGCCGCGAGCTCGAGCGGCTGATCGCCACCAGCGCGGCGCGCCGCGCCACCGACGACGAGCGGGCGCGCTTTCGCGAGCTCGCCGCCGGCTTCGAGCGCGCCGCCAAGGTGAACGACGACGTCAGCTTCATGCGCGTCGACCGCGACTTCAACGTGCTCTGCTCGGCCGCCTCGCACAACGAGTTCGCCGCCAACGCGATGAGCCTGATGCACTCGCTCTCGCGCCGCTTCTGGTACCTCTACTACAAGCAGGCGGCGAACATGCCGCTCACCGCCAAGCTGCACGCCGACATCGCCCGCGCCATCGCCGCCGGCGACGAGGAGCGCGCCGGGCGGGCGAGCGACAAGCTGCTCGACGCGATCGAGAAGTTCACCCGCGCCACCGTGAGTCCGACATGACGGCGGGCACCGACCGGCGCGCCACGCTGAAGATCGAGGCCGACGTGCTCGTCGCCGGCGGCGGCGCGGCCGGTGTCGCCGCCGCGGTGACCGCGGCGCGGCAGGGGCTCCAGGTCGTGCTCGTCGAGCGCTACGGCTTTTGCGGCGGCGGCGCCGTCGCCGGCATGTCGGGCACGGTGTGCGGCCTCTACGAGGCGAGCGAGCATGCCGAGGCGGGGCCGCGCCAGGTGGTGTTCGGCTTCGCCGACGAATTCATCCGCCTGCTCGAATCGCGCGGCGGCCTGACGCCGCCGCTCCGCTACGGCAAGACCTGGACCCGGGTGCACGACCCGCTGATGTGGCGCGAAGCCGCCGACCACCTGCTGCGCGAGGCGGGAGTGCGGGTGCTGTTCCACAGCGTGATCACCGGCACGCTGCTCGAGGGCGACCGCGTGACCGGCGCCACGGCCTGGTCGAAGGAAGGTCCGGTAGAGCTGCGCGCACGCATGACGATCGACGCCAGCGGCGACGCCGACCTGGTGGCGATGTCGGGCTTCGAGTCCTTTGTCGGCGACAACGGCACGGTGCAGAACCCGACCATGATCTTTCGCCTGGGCGGCGTCGACGTCGCGCGCTTCCTCGCCGCATACGGCGAAGACACGATCATGCCGGAGCCGGTGTCGGCGCTGCTGCGCGAGCACCACCGCCAGGGCTACTTCCTGCCGCGCTCCAAGGTCTGGCTGTTCCCGACCACGCGCCCGGGCGAGCTGCTCTGCAACTGCACCCGCGTCGTCGGCGCCGACGGGCGCGAGCTGAACACCCTCTTCGCCCGCGACTTCACCGACGCCGAGGTCGAGGGGCGCCTGCAGGTGCGCGAGTACGCGCGCTTCTTCCGCGATCACCTCGCGGGCTGCGAGCGCTCCTGGGTGGTCGACACCGGCGTGCAGGTCGGCGTGCGGCAGACGCGGCAGGCACGCGGCGTCGTCACCCTCGCCAACGCCGACATCCTCGCCGGCCGCAAGTTCGCCGACGGCATCGCCCGCTCGCCCTGGCCGATCGAGCTGCACGCGGGTGCGAAACCGCGCGTCGAGTGGCTGCTCGACGACTGGTACGAGGTGCCCTTCGGCTGCTTCGTGCCGCTGCGCGGCGAGGGCCTGATGACCGCCGGCCGCTGCCTCTCGGCGCAGCACGAGGCGGTGGCCTCGGCGCGCGTGACGGCGCAGTGCTTCTCCTACGGCCACGCCGTCGGCCACGCCGCGGCGCTTTGTCTTGAATCCGGCATCGCGCCGCGGGCCTTGCCCGGGCAGGCGGTGCGCGAGGCGCTCGATCGCAACGGCGCGCGCCTCGACCAGGAAGCGGTTGCGACAACCTGAAGGAGACGCCCATGAACGCCAAGGCCGAGAGCCTCCACCGCCCCGCCGAATTCGTGCACCGCGACGAGCGCGAATGGGAAACCATCCGCTGGCCGGGGCAGACCGGCAAGATGCTGTTCCACCCGCGGCCCGAGCGGCCGACCGAGCCGAACGCCGGCATCGTCCGCTACGAGGCGGGCGGGCGGCATCCGCTGCACCACCACGACTTCGCGCAGGTCTGGTACATCCTGAGCGGCGATTTCCTGATCGGCGGCAAGCACTACGGCCCCGGCACCATGGTGTTCTATTCCGACCCGCACTACGAAGACGAGCTCTTCACCGAGACCGGCGGCGAGATGCTCTTCGTGCAGTACCCGGGGCCGACGACGGCGGCGCGGCCGATCTACGACGGCCGCTTCAACATGAAAGAGCGCAAGGCAGTCGAGGCCGAGCGGACCGATCTCTAGAAGATCCGACGACGACAAACACAAAGGAGACAGACACCATGACGAATCGCAGACAGATCCTCCAGGGCATCGGCGGCGCCGGCGCGACGCTGGTCGCGCAGAGCCTCATCGGCGCGCCCGCGTTCGCGCAGAACAAGCCGGTCAAGGTCGGCATCATCGCGCCGAAGGCGGGCGTGGTTGGCACCATCGGCGAGTGCGGCCTGCGCGGCACGCAGTTCGCGGTCGATCGCATCAATGCCGCGGGCGGCATCGCCGGGCGCCAGATCGAGCTGATCGTCGAGGAGGAGACCAACCCCAAGGACTCGATCGAGCGGCTGAGGAAGCTGGTCCTGCAGGACAAGGTCGACTGCGTGCAGGGCATCGTCTCCTCCGGCGTGAGCCTGGCGATGGGCGCGGTGGCCGAGGAGATGAAGGCGCTCCTCATCTTCTGGGACGGCACCACCCAGGACGGGGTGAAGGAGACGATGCAGAACCCGCGCTACGTCTTCCGCAGCACCGACAACGAGTGCGAGGCGGTGATGAGCTCGCTGCTCGCGATCAAGCACTGGAAGGGCAAGTTCGCCACCTACGCCGGCATCAACCCCGACTACTCGTACGGCCGCAACAACTTCGCCGCCTTCGAGGCGCTGCTGAAGAAGTTCGGCGTCGAGGGGAAGAAGGTCGCCGAGCAATGGCCGAAGGTCGGCACGCTCGACCTCACCTCGCACGTCGCGGCGCTGAAGGCGGCCAAGCCGGACCTGATCTTCTCCTCGCTGCTGTTCGCCGACCTGCCGATCTTCATGAAGACCGCGCACGGCGCCGGCCTGATGGACGGCAAGACGAAGTTCGTGTTCCCCGGCGCCGGCTTCCAGCACACGCTGCTGAAGAAGGAGTTCACGCCGGAAGGAATGATCTTCGGCCACAACACCCTGTACTTCAACCTCGACAACGCGACCCCGCTGCAGCGCTTCTTCGTGCAGGACTACGAGGCGAAGTACAAGGACTACCCGCACTGGGAGGCCGACCGCGCCTACTTCGCGATGCACATCTTCCGGGCGGGCGTCGAGAAGGCCTACAAGGCGAAGAACGCATGGCCCTCGAAGGAGGACACGATCAGCGCGATGGAAGGCCTCAAGGTCGAGTCGCTCGGCGGCCCGGCGGAGATGCGCAAGGACCACATCGCCGAGCAGACCTTCTACCAGGGCATGACGACGCACAAGAACCGCTACGACTTCCCGACCCTGACCGACGTGACAAAGATGTACTCCGACCAGCTGCAGAAGCCGACCGGGGTGGATTTCTGGAAGTGGATCGAGACCGCCAACATCAAGTTGTGATCGTCCCGCGTTGACTTCCTTCTTCGACGTCCTGCTCGGCGGCGTATTCCACGCCGCCGTGCTTTTTCTCGTTGCCGCCGGGCTGCAGCTCGTGTTCGGCGTGCAGCGCATCGTCAACCTGGCGTGCGGCTCGTTCTACGCGCTCGGCGCCTATTTCGGCATCACCGCGGTGAACTGGGCCGGCGCGCACGGCTCGCCGCCGTGGGCCTTTCTGCCGGTGCTGGTGCTCTCGGGCGTGCTGATTGGCGCGATCGGCCCGTTCATCGAGCTGCTGCTGCGTACCGTCTACAAGCGCGACGAGGCGTTCCAGCTCCTCCTCACCTTCGCCCTGGTGCTGATGTTCCAGGACGTGCTGCGCTTCTTCTGGGGCGCCAACCCGCAGCAGCTCGGCAACCTCTCGATGAGCTACGGCAAGGTGACGATCGGCGAGGTCTCCTTTCCCACCTACAACGTGCTGGTGATGGCGGCGAGCCTGGCCATCGCCGTCGGCCTCGGTCTCTTCCTGCAGCGCACGCGCTACGGCCGGATCCTGCGCGCCACCGCCGAGAACCGCGAGATGGCCGAGGCCCTCGGCGCCGACGTGCGCTGGATCTACGCCAGCGTCTTCACCTTGGGCACGATGCTCGGCACGGTGGGCGGCGCGCTCGTCGTGCCCACCGCCGCGGCTTCGCTCGACATGCCGGTGGAGCTGGTGGTCGAGGCCTTCGCCGTGGTCGTGATCGGCGGCCTCGGCAGCATGCGCGGCGCGCTCGTCGGCGCGCTGATCGTCGGCCTGACGCGCGCCGCGGCGATCTCGTTCTACGCCGAGCTCGAGGTGCTGGCGATCTACCTGATCGTGATCGTGATCCTGGTGGTGCGACCTGCCGGCCTGTTCGGAAAGCCGGTCGAATGAGCGCCGCCCCGAGCCGCGCGGTGCTCTTCGGCTTCGTCGCCGCGACGATCGCCGTTCTCGCCGTCTTCCCGCACGTCGCCCAGCCCTATTACGTGACGCTGGTGCTGCCCGCCTTCGCCTACGCGATCGCCCTGCTCGGCTTCAACCTGCTGTTCGGATACACCGGGCTGCTGTCGTTCGGCCATGCCCTGTTCGTCGCCATCGGCGCCTACGGCGCGGCCGTGCTCTCGAGCCGCATGGGGGTGAAGAGCTTCGAGCTGATCCTGCTCGCCTCGGGCGCCGCGGCGGTGCTGGCGGCGATTCCGGTGGCCCTCCTCTCGGTGCGCTACGTGCGCATCTTCTTCGGCATCCTGACGCTCGCCTTCGGCATGCTGTTCCACTCGTTCCTGTTCAAGTTCTACGACCTCACCGGCGGCGACACCGGCATCCGCGTGCTGCGGCCGACGATCCTCGGCATGGACTTCAAGGAGCTCGACAAGACCGCCTTCCTGGTCGGCCCTTTCTACTACGCGTGCCTCTTGCTCGCGGTTGTGCTCGGCGTCGTGATGTGGCGCATCGTCCATTCGCCCTTCGGCCTGCACCTCGCGGCGATCCGCGAGAACCCGCCCAAGGCCGAGTACCTGGGCGTGCGCGTGCGCCTGTTCCGCCTGATCGCGTTCTTGATCTCGGCCTTCTACTGCGCCCTCGGCGGCGTGATCCTCGCCATCAACACCGGCCAGGCCGACCCCGAGCTCGCCTACTGGACGCATTCGGGCGAGCTCGTCTTCATGACCGTGCTCGGCGGCTTCGCCAGCTTCTTCGGCCCCATGGTCGGCGCCTTCACCTTCATCTTCCTCAAGTCGGAGCTTATGGGCCTGACCCAGTACTGGCGCTTCTTCCTCGGCGCCATCCTGGCGCTGATCGTGATCGTGTTCCCGCGCGGACTGATGGGGCTGGTCACCGACGCGTGGCGGAAGGCGGTGCGGCGATGAGCACGAGCGCGGCGACGGCGACGCTGATCGAGACGGTGGGCGTGGGCAAGTCCTATGGCAGCTTCGTCGCCCTCGATGCGGTCTCGCTCCGCGTTGCCGAGGGCGAGATGGTCTCGATCGTCGGCCCCAACGGCGCCGGCAAGACGACGCTGGTCAACGTCCTCACCGGCCTGCTCAAGCCGACCGCCGGCCTGGTGCGCTTCAAGGGCCAGGACATCGCCGGCATCGGCCCGGTGAAGCTCGCCAAGCGCGGCATGGCGCGGGCGTTCCAGCTCGTGCACATCTTCCCGGCGATGACGGTCGCCGAGACGATCGCCGTCGCCATCGTCTCGCAGACCGACCGCAGCCTCGACCTCTTCTCCTCCGTGCGGGCCGACGCCGGGGTGCGGCGCAAGGTGGCAGAGGTCGCCGAGATCTTCGGCCTCGCCGCCAAGCTCGACACCGAGTCGCGCCTGCTCTCGCAAGGCGAGAAGAAGCTGCTCGACATCGCCAGCGCCTTCGCCCTGGTGCCCGAGGTGATCCTGCTCGACGAGCCCACGAGCGGCATCTCCAGCGGCGACAAGCACGGCATCATGAAGACGCTGATCGACGCCGCGAAGCGCGCCGGCGTGAAGGCGATCATCCTGGTCGAGCACGACATGGACCTCGTCGCCGAGTACTCGAGCCGGATCGTCGCGCTGCAAGGCGGCAAGGTTCTCGCGGATCGTGTTCCTTCCGAGTTCTTCTCCGACCCGGAGATCGTGGCGGCGATCGTCGGCAAGCGGGTCGGCAAGCTGGCCCGCGAGGCATGACATGCTGACGATCGACAAGCTCGTCGTCGACATCCAGATGAGCCGGATCCTGCGCGGCATCTCGCTCGCGGTTTCTGCGGGCGAACTGGTCTGCCTGGTCGGCCGCAACGGCGCCGGCAAGACCACGCTGTTCCGCACGATCATGGGCTTCATCGCGCCGGTCTCGGGGGCGATGGACTTCCAGGGGACGAGCCTGGTCGGCCTGCGCACGCACCGCATCGCCCAGCTCGGCGTCGGCTACTCGCCGGAGGAAAGCCAGGTGTTCGGCGACCTGAGCGTGGCCGAGAACATCGAGCTGCCGACCTGGACCCGGCCGCAGGGCCGCGACGCGAAGACGCGCATCGATCTCGCCTACGAAGTCTTCCCCAAGCTGCGCCAGTACGCGGCGCGCGGCGGCAACCAGCTCTCGGGCGGCGAGCGCAAGATGGTCTCGGTGGCGCGCGCGCTCGCGCTCGACCCCAAGCTGCTGCTGCTCGACGAGCCCTTCGAGGGCCTGTCGCCGGCGGTCATCCCGACCATCAGCGACGGCATCGCCTCGATCCGCCGCCTCGGCCACGGCGTGCTCATGGCCGAATCGAACGTGCACCACATCCCCGAGTACGCCGACCGGCTGTACGTGCTCGAGCGCGGTGAGATCATCTACGCGGGCAAGCCCGGCGACAGCTATCCGGCCGAAGTGCAGCGCGTCATCGGCAGCTCCGCCTGAGGACCTTCACCATGGACGACAACGCCGCCAAGGCCGCTCTCTTCCAGCGCCTGCACCTCGGACCCGAGATCCTGGTCATCGCCAACGCCTGGGACGCGGCGAGCGCCCGCGTCTTCGAGGAAGCCGGGGTTCGTGCCGTCGGCACCGGCAGCGCCGGCGTCGCCTTCTGCCACGGCTACCGCGACGACGAGTTCATTCCGCGCGAGGTGATGTTGCGTGCGATCGGCGAGATGGTGCGCGCGGTCGACGTGCCGGTCACCGCCGACATCCTCTCCGGACTGGGCGACACGCCCGAGGCCGTCGCCGCGACGATCCGCGAGGTCATCGCCCTCGGCGCCTCGGGCGTGAACATCGAGGACGGCACCGACATCGGCGGCGCCCACCTGGTCGATGTCGAGCTGCATTGCGACAAGATCCGCGCCGCCTGCGAGGCGGCGCGCGACGCGGGCGTGGAGATCGTCGTCAACGCCCGCACCGACAGCTACTGGCTCAAGCTCGGCGACGACGCCGAGCGTCTGCGCGTGAGCATAGCGCGCGCCAACCGCTACCGCGCCGCCGGCGCGCACTGCCTGTTCGTGCCCGGCCCGGCCGCACCCGCGCTGATCGCGACGCTGGTCAAGGAGATCGCCGGCCCGCTCAACATCCTCGCCGTGCCCGGCTGCCCGAAGGTCGCCGAGCTGCAGGCGCTCGGCGTGCGCCGCCTGAGCGAAGGCTCGGGGCCGATGCGCGCGGCCATGATGCTCACCCGCCGGATCGCCCGCGACCTGATCGACAGCGGCAGCTATGCCCGCTTCCACGACGACGCGATTCCCTACCCGGAGGCGAACGCGCTGTTCGACGCGAAGACGCCGCCCCGGCCATGAAGTTCCGCGCCGCCGTGCTGAACCGCGTCGGCGAGCCGCTGACGCTCGACACGCTCGACATGGCGCCGCTCCAGCCCGGCGACGTGCTGGTCAAGATCCGCGCCAGCGGCCTCTGCCACACCGACCTCGAGGTGATCCAGGGCTCGCTCGCGTATCCGCTGCCGATCGTCCTCGGCCACGAGGGCGCGGGCGTGGTCGAGGCGGTAGGCGCCGCGGTCACCTCGGTCAGGCCCGGTGACCACGTCATCTGCTCCTGGAACCCGCATTGCGGCCACTGCTTTTACTGCGAGCGCGCCGCGCCGATCCTGTGCGAGCCCTTCACCCGCCACCAGCCGCAAGGGCGGCTCCTCGACGGCACGACGCGCATGAGCCGGGGCGGCGAGCGGGTGCACCACTACTCGGTCACCTCGACGCATGCCGAGTACACCGTCGTGCCCGAGTCGGGCGCGATCGTCATTCCTCGCGAGATGCCCTTCGACCGCGCCTGCATCATCGGCTGCGGCGTCATGACCGGCGTCGGCGCGGTGGTGCGCAAGGCCCGGGTCGAGCCGGGCGCGAGCGTGCTCGTGATCGGCTGCGGCGCGGTCGGGCTGAATGCGCTGCAGGGCGCGCGCCTCGCCGGCGCGGCGACGATCATCGCCGCCGACGTCGGCGCGGCCAAACTCGAGCGCGCCAGGGCCTTCGGCGCGACGCACGCCGTCGATGCCGGCGCCGCCGACGCGATCGTGCAGGTCCGCGCCCTGACCGCGGGGCGCGGCGCCGACCATGTGTTCGAGGCCGCCGGGCATCCTGCCGCGTTCCGCCTCTCGGTCGAAGCGGTGCGCCCGGCCGGCCAGGTCGTCTGGCTCGGCAAGATCAACGTCGACCAGGACGTGTCGTTCCGCTGGGGCTCGCTGATGGGCGAGAAGCGCATCGTCCGATCGAGTTACGGCGACGCCCTGCCGAAGCGCGACTTCCCCTGGCTGTGCTCGCTGTACCTCGAGGGCAAGCTCGAGCTCGACGCGTTGATCACGCGGCGCATCGCGCTCGACGAGATCAACGACGGCTTCGCCGGCCTGGCGCGCGGCGAAGGAATCCGCACCGTGATCGAGCTGCCGTGAGCCCCCACGCTCTCTTCGTTCGCTGCCCCCCGAGGTGGCGCAGTGCCCTTCGGGCGGCCGGGCGGGCACTGCCGTGAACCACCCGCCGCTCGCCGCCGACCACGTCGACGCGCCGCACCGCGAGTTCGCGCTCGGCGACCTGAAGCTCGAGTCGGGGGACACGATCCTCGGCTACCGCCAGTCGTACGTCACCCACGGCGCGCTCAACGCCGAGCGCTCGAACGCGGTGCTGATCTGCGCCTCGCTATCCGGCACGCACCATCGCCTCGACTTCCTGATCGGCGCGGGCAAGGCGCTCGACCCGGCGCACTGGTTCGTGATCGCGACCGACCCGATCGGCAATGGCCTCTCGACCTCGCCCTCGAACAGCGCGGCGCAGCCGGGCATGCGCTTTCCCCGCTTCGCGCTGCGCGACATGGTCGAGGCGCAGCATCGGCTGCTGCGCGAGCATCTCGGCATCGAGCGCCTCCATGCCGTGGTCGGCGCCTCGATGGGCGGAATGCAGGCGCTGCAATGGGCGGTGAGCCACCCGGCGCTCATGGACCGCATCGTCGCCATGACGCCCATGGCGAAGACCTCGCCCTGGGCCGTGCTCGTGACCGAGGCCTCGCGCTCCTGCCTGATGGCCGACCCGGCGTGGACCGGCGACGGCTTCAGCGCCGAGCCCGAGCGCGGCCGGCGCGCCTTCGTCGCGGTGATGAGCGCGCTGGCGACGAAAACGCCGGCTGCGCTCGCGCCGCTCGGCGACCGCGACGGCGCGCTACGCTGGTTCGACGGCGTGCTCGCACAGCAGCGCGCCCTTGCCGTCGATCCGCACGACTATCTGTACCAGTCGTGGGCCTACGAGGCGCACGACGTCGGCAGCGGCGACGGTTTCGGCGGCGACACCGAGGCCGCGCTGCGCTCGGTGCGGGCGAAGGCCCTCGTGCTCTGCCCGCCGGAAGACCTGTTCAACCCGGCGGCCGCCGGCCGCGCCGCGGCGACGGCGATGCCGGGCGCGCGCTTCGTCGAGATCCCGTCGGCGCAGGGTCACCAGGCGGCGACCAGCTTGATGGCCGAAGACGCCGCGTTCCTCAACCGCACGATCGCCGCCTTCCTGGCCTGAGTGGCGCAGTCGCCGCAGTTCACGGGGACAGCGGCTTCTGCCGCCAGGCGACGATCGCGCCCAGTGCAAGCAGCGCCGCCGAGACGACAAGCCCCGCGCGCAGGCCGCCGGCGCGATCGGCGATGAAGCCGACCGCGCTCGGGCCGACGATCTGCCCGGCGGCGAAGACGATCGTGAAGCCGGCGATGCCCGCCGACCACTCGGCGGGCCCGAGGTTGTGCCGCACCAGCGCCGTCGTCGAGGCGACGAGCGAGAGCATCACGCCGCCGAACAGCACGCCGGAGGCGAACAGGGCGACCGTCGCGGTGCTCCAGACCGGCAGCACCGTCGCCACGACGAGCAGCGCGCTCATCATGGCGAGCGTCTCGCCGCCGCGGAAGCGCTGCAGCACGCCGGCCCAGATCCAGGGCGAGACCGCGACCGCGGCGCCGAGCATCGCGTAGAACGCCATCACCTCGAAGTCGCCGACGCGCTGGTCGCGCAACAGGGTGACGATGAAGGTCATGTAGCCGATGTAGCCGAGGCCGAACATCAGGTAGGCGAAGAGCGCGGGCAGGAAGCGCCGCCACGCGAAGACGCCTCGCGCCGCTGGCGGCGAACTGGCGCCGGGCGCCCCGCCGGCCAGGCCACGCGTTGCCGCCGCGATCAGTGCCGTGGCGGCGAGCCCCAGCGCACCGAGCGCGAGCCACGCGCCCTGCCACGCATGCGCGGCCGTCCGCGCCGCGAGCAGCGGCACGAGCACGGCCGAGACGACGATGCCCAGACCGGCGCCGCCGTAATAGATGCCGAGCACGAGCCCGGCGGTCGGCGGCGGCCGCCCGGCCCGCGCCGGCGACGCGCCGACGAGCTGGGCCGCGAGCAGGCCGCCGGCGACGAAAGCGACCGCGCTGACCAGCCCCGACAGGAAGCGAAAGAGGTACAGCAGCGTGTCGGCGTCGGTCAGGCCGTGCGCCGCGAGCAGCACCGCGGTGGCGCCGGTGCAGGCGAGGAAGGCGCCGCGGCTGCCGAGCGCGCGCATCCACGCCGGCGCGAGCAGGGCGCCGGCGAGGTAGCCGGCGGCGTTGGCGGTGTTCATCGAGCCGGCGGTGAAGTAGCTCCAGCCGAGGTCGGCGCGCATCGGCGGCAGGAACATCGCGTACGAGAAGCGCGCCAGGCCGAGCGAGACCGCGGTGCCGAGGGCGAGCGCGCAGGCGACGGCGAGCGGCGGCAGCGGCGCGCGGCCCGAGCTCATCGCCGCCCCACGTGCCGGCCGCCGGCCGGCCTCATGCGCAGCGGGCCGCGAGCAGCGCCTCGGCCACCTCGACGAAGCCGCGGCCTCGATCGTGCGCGGTGATGAACGCCGGCCACTGTCGCAGCCGCGCGGCGAAGTCCATGAGGTTGGCCACGCCGACCGAAAGAGGAAAGGCGGCGAACATCGGCTCGTCGTTGGTCGAGTCGCCGACATAGAGCCAGCGCTCGCGCTCGGCGGCGAGGTCGCGGCCGAACAGGCGGCGGACGATCCAGTCGGCACCGGTGAGCTTGCTGTGCGTGCCGAACCAGCCGTTGACATGGATGGAGCTCACGGTCGCGGTCATGCCCTCGGCGCGCATCACGGCGACCACCTCGGCGATCCGGGCTTCGTCGAGATGCGCGAACTCGGCGTGGTCGATGGCGATGTCGGTGACCCGGCCGACGCTGTCGCGCGAGAGGCACGCGCCGGGCACCTCGCGCACGATCCGCTCGGCGGCGGCGCGCAGGCGCAGCGCGTTGGCCGCCCGCACCGGCTCGCTGTCGGCGTATTCGACGCGCAGCTCGCCGCCCTCGGCAATCAGCGCGACCGCCCCGTTCTCGGCAACGACCGCGGCGAGCGGCACCTCGGCGGCGATCGATCGGCTCCAGCCCATCGGCCGGCCGGTGATGGCGATCACCGGAATGCCGGCCTGGCGCAAGGCGGAGAGCGCGGCGACGACGCCCATCGGGATCGCGCCCTCCGTCGTCAGCGTGTCGTCGATGTCGGTGAGCACGCCGCGCAGCCCGCTCAGGCGGTGCGGGTCGCAAAGCGCCCACGATTGCACGGAAGGCGGGATCACCGGACGATCATAAGAGCCGCGATCCGCTGCGGAAATTCGCGGCCGCGATAGAATGGCGACAGCTTTCCAAGGAGCGTTGCAAGGTACGGCCACCCGGCCGCCCCAGGCTTGGAAAGCGTCCATTGCAACTGCGCTCACCCGCACGATCGTCCTCGTGGGTGAGTTCCGCCTCCCTTCCGCAGTGCCGTCCGTGCGGGTTCCCTCATTCGAGACTGGAGCCTCTCACATGAATGCCGTACTGAAGCCGAAGGCCGACGCCCCCTACATCGTTGCCGACCTGAACCTCGCCGCCTGGGGCCGCAAGGAAATCCGCATCGCCGAGACCGAAATGCCCGGCCTGATGGCGATCCGCGAGGAGTTCTCGAAGTCGCAGCCGCTCAAGGGCGCGCGTGTCACCGGCAGCCTGCACATGACGATCCAGACCGCCGTGCTGGTGGAAACGCTGCAGGCGCTCGGCGCCGACGTGCGCTGGGCCTCGTGCAACATCTTCTCGACCCAGGACCATGCCGCCGCCGCGCTGGCGGCGCAGGGCACGCCGGTGTTCGCCTACAAGGGCGAGACGCTGACCGACTACTGGGACTACACCCACCGGATCTTCGAATTCGCCGCCAAGGGTGCCAAGGGCGAAGGCCCGAACATGATCCTCGACGACGGCGGCGACGCCACGCTGCTGATGCACCTCGGCAAGCGCGCCGAGAAGGACCTCTCGGTGATCTCGAAGCCCACCAGCGAGGAGGAGACCTGCCTCTTCGCCTCGATCAAGGCCAAGCTCGCGGAAGACGCGACCTGGTATTCGAGGAAGAGCGCCGAGATCATCGGCGTGACCGAGGAAACGACCACCGGCGTGCACCGCCTCAAGGAAATGAGCGCCAAGGGCACGCTGCTGTTCCGCGCGATCAACGTCAACGACTCGGTCACCAAGAGCAAGTTCGACAACCTGTACGGCTGCCGCGAGTCGCTGGTCGACGGCATCAAGCGCGCCACCGACGTGATGATCGCCGGCAAGGTGGCCTGCGTGGCCGGCTACGGCGACGTGGGCAAGGGCTCGGCGCAGGCGCTTCGGGCGCTTTCGGCGCAGGTCTGGGTGACCGAGATCGACCCGATCAACGCCCTGCAGGCGGCGATGGAAGGCTACAAGGTCGTGACCATGGAGTACGCCGCCGACAAGGCCGACATCTTCGTCACCACCACCGGCAACAAGGGCGTGATCCGCTTCGAGCACATGGCGGCGATGAAGGACCAGGCGATCGTCTGCAACATCGGCCACTTCGACAACGAGATCGACATCGCGGCGCTCGAGAAGGGCTGCACCTGGGAAGAGATCAAGCCGCAGGTCGACCACGTGATCTTCCCCGACGGCAAGAAGATCATCCTGCTCGCCAAGGGCCGCCTCGTGAACCTCGGCTGCGGCACCGGCCACCCGAGCTTCGTCATGAGCTCGAGCTTCGCCAACCAGACGATCGCCCAGATCGAGCTGTTCTCGCACAGCGACGCCTACGACGTGGGCAAGGTCTACGTGCTGCCCAAGCACCTCGACGAGAAGGTCGCGCGCCTGCACCTGAAGAAGGTCGGCGCGATGCTGACCGAGCTCACCGACGAGCAGGCCGCGTACATCGGCGTGCCGAAGCAAGGCCCGTACAAGCCCGACACGTACCGCTATTGAGCGGCAGGCAAGGAACACGCGTTCCGTGCGCGCCGATCTCCTGATCGTGCAGAGCGGGCTGGCGCCGACGCGATCGGCCGCGCAGCGGCTGATCGCGACCGGCGCGGTGCGCTGGCTGGGGCCCACCGGCTGGGCGGTGCCGCACAAGGCGGGCGAAGACCTGCCCGACGGCTGCCGCCTCGAGGTCACCAACGACGCCGAGCTCCGCTTCGTCTCGCGCGGCGGGCTCAAGCTGGAAGGCGCGCTCGCCCGGCTCGGCATCGAGGTCGCGGGCATGACCTGCCTCGACCTCGGCCAGAGCACCGGCGGCTTCACCGACGCGCTGCTGCAGCGCGGCGCCAGGCGCGTGGTCGGCGTCGACGTCGGCCACGGCCAGCTGCACCCGCGGCTCGCCGCCGACGAGCGCGTCACCGCGCTCGAGGGCGTCAACGCGCGCTACCTCGAGGCCGCGCAACTGCCGGTCGAGCGCTTCGACCTGATCGTCGGCGACCTCTCATTCATCTCCCTGACGCTGGTGCTGCCGGCGCTCGTGCCGCTGCTCGGCGACGGGCACCTGCTGCTCCTCGTGAAGCCGCAGTTCGAGCTCCAGCCGGTCGACATCGGCAGCGGCGGCCAGGTCAAGACAGCCGCTGGCTACGGCCACGCCGAGAAGCGCCTGCGCAAGGCCGCGGCGACGAACGGCCTCACGGTCCTCGACTGGTTCGACAGCGCCACGCCGGGCAGCGAAGGCGCGCGCGAGTTCTTTCTCCACGCCGTGCGCGCCAGCCGGCAAGGCCAGACCCCATGACGACACTGCACATGCCCGTTCCGGTGAGCTTCGAGTTCTTCCCGCCGAACACGCCGGTCGGCAGCGAGAAGCTGAAGACCGTGGTGCAGGAGCTCGCGGCGGCGAGTCCCGAGTTCTTCAGCGTCACCTACGGCGCCGGCGGCGCCACCCGCGACAAGACGCTCTCGACCGTGGCCGACATCGCCGCGCTCGGCCACGCCGCGGCGCCGCATCTCTCGTGCGTCGGCTCCACGCGCGAAGGCATCGCCGAGATCCTCGCCACCTACCGCCGGCAGGAGATCCGCCGCCTGGTCGCGCTGCGCGGCGACCTGCCGAGCGGCACCGCCACCGCCGGCGAGTTCCGCTACGCGAGCGAGCTGATCGCCTTCATCCGCGAGAAGGAAGGCCGCGACTGGCACATCGAGGTCGCCGCCTATCCCGAATATCACCCGCAGCAGCGCTACGCGAAGCGCGACCTGCAGCACTTCGCCGCCAAGGTGAAGGCCGGCGCCGATTCGGCGATCACCCAGTTCTTCTTCAATCCCGACGCCTACTTCCATTTCGTCGACGAAGTGCGCGCCCTCGGCGTCGAGGTGCCGATCGTTCCCGGCGTCATGCCGTTCCACAACTTCGCGAAGATCGCCCAGTTCGCCGCCCGCGACGGCATCGAGATCCCGCGCTGGGTCGCGCTGAAGATGGAAGGCTTCCTCGACGACGCGGCATCGATCCGCGCCTTCGGCCTCGACGTCGTCGAGCGTCTCTGCCGACGCCTCGTCGAAGGCGGCGCGCCGGGCCTGCACTTCTACACGCTCAACCAGTCGGCGCTGACGCTGGAGATCTGCCGCCGGCTGGAGACCTGATCGAGGGTCGGCCCGCCTTCAGCGCGGGCGCTGCCAGTAGGCCTCGGTCCGTTCGGCGACGAGATCGCCGGCGCGGCTGGCGCCCTCGGCCTTGCGATCGCCCTTCAGGTGGTCCATGAAGCGGCCGAGGCGCGAGTTGATGAGGACGTGCGACCCGCGCGTTCCCGCGCCTTCGGCGATGTCGTGGATGCGGGCGCCGCGCCGCTCGGCGCGGGCGCGCACCACGTCGAACAGCCAGGAGTCGTGGTACTCCGGCTCATCGAACAGCAGGTCCTGGTCGTACATCGCCGCGAACTCCGCGAGGATCTTGCGCGTCTCGGGCTGCGCGAGGTTGTAGGCGACGAACCCGCACTCGCTGAAATCGGGGCGGCGCAGGCAGGCCAGCGCGCTCTCCTGCGGCGCCAGACTCTCGAGCTCGGCGAGGTCGACGTCGGCGAAGAAGACGCTGTCGGCGTCGATCCAGATCAGGACGTCGGCATCGGTGCGGCGGGCGGCGTCGAAGATCGCGTAGCACTTGTGCGCGAAGCGAACGGCGTTCCAGCGGAAGCGTTCGCCGCGACGCACGACCGGCAGCGGAATCGACCAGGGGCCGATCCGCCAGGGACGCGCGCCACCATGCGCCAGCACGTTGCCGACGTGGCGCGCCTTGAAGCTCCGCAGGCCCGGCGAGATCGCCTCGAGGTCGTGCGATTCGAGGCGCGCCGAGTCGGGCGGGGGCTCGAACCCCTCGTGGTACAGCAACAGCCGAACCTGTTCGGGCCAGTGCGCGAGGAAGCCCTGCACCATCGCCCGCCCGTAGGCTTCCCAGCCGGCGGCGTGGCAGGTCGTGACGACGGCGAAGCGGCGCATCGCGGCCTAGCCCTGGGCGCGATCGGCCGGCGCGAGCGGAAACCGGCGCCAGCGACGGTGGTGCCAGCTCCAGCCCTGCGGGTTGCGCAGGATCAGCGCCTCGCAGGCGCGCAGCAGGGCTTCGGCATCGGCCTCGAGGCTCGCGCCGGGCTCGCGCGCGAGCGGCGGCTGGATCGCGAAGCGCCAGCGCGGGCGCGCCGCGAGCATCGCCACCGGCAGCACCGGCGCATCGGCATGGCGGGCGAGTTGCGCCGGCCCCATCGGCATCGGCATGTCCTTGCCGAGGAAGCGGAACACGGTGCCGTCGCGCGCCTTCTTCGTGCCCTGGTCGGCCATCACGCAGACGACGCGGTTGCGGCGCAGGGCATCGAGCATCCTGCCGTAGGCCTTGAGGCCGTCGGTCGCGAGAATTCCTTCGATGCCGTAGAACGCCAGGCCGCGCTGGAACAGGCCCGCGTCCATCATGCGCGACTCGCGGTAGACCATGCTCACCGGAACCCCGGCGGCGGCGAGGCGAACGACCATCAGCGCCGCGTTGCCCGAGTGGCCGGGCACGAGGAGCGCGCCGCGGCCGGCGGCGAGCGCCTGCTGCAAGGTCTCCACGCCCTCGACCTCGACCTGCGCGAGCAGCATCGCCTCGTCCTGGCGGCAGTCCAGCATCTTCAGGACTTCCAGGACCGCGGCGTCGTTGCTGCGGTACGCCTCGCGCATCTGCGCCTTCACCGCCGGGTCGCCGGCCGGCCGGCCGAGCAGGGCGGCGAGCTCGCGCACCATGCGCCGCCGGGGAGCGAAGGCGAGGCGGAACTGCAGCTCGCCGAGCCAGCCGCCGAGGGTGCGCAGCCGCTCGAAGCGAACGCTGCGCACCAGCGTTCGACAGGCGAGGAATTGCAGCCGCGCGCGGCGGCGCTCGAGGCGAAGCGCGAGCGGAACCGCAGGCAGGGCCGGCGCGCGAGGAGGCGTTGTCATCGGCAGCGAATATAGGGCGAAGGCGTCGCGGCGAACGCCGCAGGGTCGCGCCTATGATCGCGCCGCATGAACGCGAGCACCGGATCCGACGTCGTGCGCATCTTCGTCGGCTGCGATCCGAACGACTGCGATCTCGAGCAGATGATGGTGCTCGAATATTCGCTGCGCAAGCATGCGAGCCTGCCGCTCGAGATCTGCTGGATGCGGCTCTCGACCGATCGTGAAAGCCCCTGGTTCAGCGATCCGGCCAGCGGCGCGGGCTGGCGCACCGAACGCTGGGCCACGCCCTTCTCCGGCTTTCGCTGGGCGGTGCCCGCGGCCTGTGCCTTCGAGGGCCGGGCGATCTACATGGACACCGACATCCTCGCCCTCGGCGACATCGCCGAGCTGTGGCGGGCGGCCCTTCCCGCGCCCGCGGTCGTGCTCGCCCGGCCCGACGCGCGATCGCTGCGCTTCTGCGTTTCGCTCTGGGACTGCGCCGCCGCCCGCGCCCACCTGCCCGCGCTCGACGCCCTGCAGCGCGAGCCCGACAGCCATGCCCGCTGCAGCCGCCATTTCGAGAGCCACCGCGAGCTCGTCGGCATGATCGATCCGGCCTTCAACTGCATCGACGGCGAGCACCTGCCGATCGAGCGCATCCGCATGCTCCATTACTCGGACATGGGCACGCAGTTCTCGCACCGGCACGCGCTGGCGCGGCTGGCGCGCGAGGAACGGGCGCACTGGTTCGACGGCGAGGTGCTGCCGCATCCGCGCGCCGACCTCGCCACGCTCTTCGACCGCACCCTGGCCGAAGCGCTCGCGAACGGCCGGTCGCTCGAGGACTACCGCAACCCGGCGCCGTTCGGAGCGTTCGTGAAGAAGTCCGAGCGCGGGCACCGCGGCAACCGCACGACCCGGCCGACGCTCGGCGATCGGGCGCGGCGATTGTTCGGCGCAGGTCCCACCTGAAGGCGTTTCGAACATCCCTGTCGTGCGCTGTTTCATAAGTCTGGGCTAAGTCGCGCTTCATAGCCTTTCTCCTCATCGACGAGGACGAAAGCTGAAGCGAAGATGAACGTGACGATGTCGGCGGGCCCCTGGGTCCGCCCCGGGCCAATCGCCCGCGAGCCGATTTGCTGCGGCTTTCTCTTCAACCACGATCAGCTGCACCAGATGGCGCACAGCGCGCCCATCGCCTTCGAGCTGATGCGCATGACGCCGTCGATCCGGGTGAGCCTGCTGGCGACGACGCTGCCGCAGTTCGAGTACCTGCAGCGATCGCTGATCCGGCTCGGCCTGCCCCAGGACGGCCTGCACCTGATCCGCCTGCCGGCGTGGCTCTCGGGCATTGCCGGCGCGCTCGATCCGCTGGTGCCGTTCTCGCGCGTGGCGAGCCTGTTCGCCCACCGCGACGTCTTCCGTCGCATGGACGTGCTGGTGGCGCCGGAGAAGACGAGCCTGCTGCTGCGCTCCGGCGCCGGCCTGAAGTCGCTCAAGTTCGTGCACACCCGGCACGGCGCCGGCGACCGCGAGATCGGCTTCGACAGGAACAGCGGCAAGTTCGACCTGGTGCTGATGTCGGGCGAGAAGATCCGCGACCGCCTGCAGGCGGCCGGCCTGGTGAGCGCGGAGGGCTGCGCGATCGTCGGCTATCCGAAGTTCGACCTCTGCGCCGCGGCGGCGGCGCGCCCGCGCCTGTTCGCCAACGACCGGCCCACGGTGCTCTACAACCCGCACTGCTCGCCGCGGCTCTCGTCGTGGTTCGAGGACGGGCTGAAGGTGCTCGAGGCCTTTCGCCGCTCCGGCAAGTACAACCTGATCTTCGCGCCGCACGTGATGCTGTTTCGCAAGCGCATGCAGATCTCGCTCAAGCCGTTTCGCATCGCCCGCACCGGCCTCGTTCCGCAGCGCTACCTCGAGTGCCCGCACATCCTCGTCGACCTCGGCAGCGAGCGCAGCACCGACATGACCTACACCGAGGCGGCCGACCTCTACCTCGGCGACGTGAGCAGCCAGGTCTACGAATTCCTGCGCCGGCCGCGGCCATGCGCGTTCATCGACTCGCACGCATCGGACTGGCACAGCGACAGCAACTACCGGCACTGGACCTGCGGCCCGGTGCTCGAGGGCGCCGACAACCTGCTGCCCGCGATCGACGCCGCGTTCGCCAGCCATGCCGAGTACGCGGCGGCGCAGCGCAGCCTCTTCGCCTACAGCATCGACATCCGCGAAACGCCGTCGTCGCGGCGCGGCGCCGAGGCGATCCTCAGCTTCGTCCGCCGCACCTTCCCGCAGCGCGCCCTCGCGTTCGAGCCGGTCCTGGGCTGAGCGCGGGCCGGCGCGCGCTTCCGCGCTCACGTCGGCGGGGGTGCGATCAGGGCGCGGATCCGCGCCACCGTCCGGCTCAGGTCGTCGTCGAGCGTGGCGTCGTAGGCGAGGACGGGATCGGAGCGACCGAGCAGGCCGATGTGCCCGGCGCGGGCCAGGCCGTCGATCCAGCGCGTCACGTCGACGTCGCCGGCCACGTGGCCGGCGGCGATCAGCGAGTGCGGCACGGCACGGCGAAGCGTGCGCATCAGGCGGCGGTGCGGCGGTGCTGCGGGCCGGGCCACCCAGAGCGGCTTGCCGCTGCGCCAGCACTCCGCGATCATCGACGCCGAGTCGCCGGTCACGATCAGCTCGTCGGCCAGATTCAGGTACGCCGCGTAGGGATTGGCCGCCGCGCCCGAGGCGCCGAAGACATGCAGCTCGCCCGGCGCGGTGAGCTGCTCGCGCAGCAGCGGCAGCGCCTCGGCCGGGGTGCGCGGGCTGGTCGTCACCAGCAGGCTGCCGTGGCGGGCGAGCACGCGCGTGTTGGCCAGCGCGGCGATGCGGGCGAGCTCGCGCGGCTCGAGGCGCAGGCGCTGGGTGTGGCCGCCGACGATCAGCGCGGTCCACGGCCGCGGCAGCCCGGCGGCGCGCAGGCGCAGCGCCTCGGGCGCGTCGGCGGCGAGTCGCGGCGCGGGGTTGAACGGCATGCGGATCGAGAGCACGTTCGGCGCGGCGACGTAGCGGTCGGTCGGCATCGGCACGATCAGGTCGAGCGCGCCCACCGCCAGGCGCCGCGGCAGCCCGAGGTGCACGAGGCGGGTCGCGCCGGCGCCGAGCTCGCGCAGGCGCAGCGCGGCCGCGAGCGTCTTGCCGAACGAGATAGCGAGGCGCGGCCAGGGCGGCTGCAAGGCACTGAAATCGAAGCTGACGCCGCGGCCGGTAGGCGCCATGCGCGCGACCTGCAGCTCGCGCACGGGCAGACCCAGGGCAGCGGCCACGATGCGCTGCTGCGCCACCTCGCCGGCCCGGTTGCCGGTGAGCAGCCAGACCTCCGCGCTCGTCGAGGCGCCGCTCACCTCGATCCGCTCAGGCCCCAGAGCAGGGTGCGCGCGAGGAAGGCGGCGCCGCTGCGCCGGCCGTTGTTGCCGACGCGCGGCAAGGCGAGGAGGCTGCGGCCGGCCCGCACCCGGCCGCGCTCGGTCGTCACCGCGGTCCGGTAGCCGGCTTCGGCAGCGGCGGCGACGCAGGCCGCGTCGTGGTCGCCGTAGGGAAAGCAGAAGTGGTCGACGGCGATGCCGAGGCGCTGCTCGAGCACCGACTTCGAGACGGCAACTTCGCGCTGCATCTGCGCCGGCTCGATCTGCGGCAGGTGCGGATGGGTGAGGGTGTGCGAGCCGATGCGCATGCCGGCGGCGAGCCACTCGCGAATGCCGGCCAGGTCCATCAACGGCTTGCGCACGCCGAGCAGCTCGCTGTCCCAGGCGTTGTAGCCGCCGATGCGCTCGGCGACGAGGTAGCAGGTGGCGCTGAAGCCGTGCTCGCGCAGGGCCGGCAGGGCGAGCTCGAGGTTGTCGCGGTAGCCGTCGTCGAAGGTGACGATCGCCACCTGGCCGCGCTGCTCTCCGCGCAGGTAGGGCAGGCCCTCGTCCATCGAGACGCCGCGGTAGCCGCGGCGGGCCAGCATCTCGAGCTGCCGGCGGAACTTGTCGAGGCCGAGGTAGAGGCCGCGGTGGGTCGCGCCCGGCGGCGCCTCGCCGATGTTGTGATACGTGAGGATCGGCACCGGCCTGGCCGGCGCCGCGACCTGGCCTGCGGGCCCGCCGCGCGTCGCCATCGCTAGCGCGGCGCGGCCGGGGCCGCGGGCCGGACCTTGCCCTGCGGGCGAGCGAGCGCGAGCTCGCGCTCCACTTGCTCGAGCAGCCGCTCGCCGGTATCGCGAAAGCTTGCGTCAGCGTAGCGCGCGAGGATCTGCGCGCGCGCCTTCGCGCCCATCTCGGCGGCCCGCGCAGGATCGCGCGCCAGCGCGAGCATCGCCTGCGCGATCGCCTCGACGTCGCCCACCTCGCACAGCCAGCCGGTCTCGCCCGGGCGCACGCTGTACGCGAGCTCGCCGACGCGGGTGGCGATGACCGGCAGCGCCGCCTGCATCGCCTCGTGCGCGGCGATGCAGAAGCCCTCCTTCAGGGACGTCTGCATGTAGCCGTGCAGGCCGGCCAGGAACGGCGCCGGCGGTGCGACGAAGCCGGCGAAGCGCAGCGACGCGCCGAGGCCGAGCTGTGCGGCGAGCGCTTCGAGCGCCGCCTGCTCCGGGCCGTCGCCGGCGAGGTGCAGCTCGAGGCGCGCGCCGAGCCCCGCATCGATCTCGCGCGCTCGCGCGAAGGCGCGCAGCAGCACGGCGTACTGCTTGCTGTGATGCAGCCGGCCGAGGCTGCCGAGGCGGATCGGGCCCGTGCCCGGCCACGGGCTTGCGCAGGGCGCGGCGGCATCGGCCACGAACGGCGGCCAGACCTCGATCCGCTCGGCCGGGACGCCGAGCGCGGATTCGGCGAAGCGACGCACCGCTTCCGAGTCGGCGACCCAGCGTGAGCTCAGGCCCCGCGTGCGGCGCAGCAGCCGCAGGTTGGTCGGCTTGAGGTAGTCGCTGTGTTGCCAGCTCACCACCGGTATGTCGAGCAGCCGGCCCACGAGCTGGCCGTAGAGCGTCGCCCGGGTGAGCGAGGTCCAGAGAAGATCGGGTCGGTCGCGGCGCAACCTCCTGACGAGGCGCAGCGCCGGCAGGAGCACGTCGCCGCGGCCGTGGCCGATCACCTCGAAGTCGATTCCGGCCTGCGCGAGGCGCGGACCCGCCTTGCCGTCCTGCGACATCAGGGCCACGACCTCGACGCGGTGGCCGAGCTCGCGCATCAGGCCGATCACCCGGATCATCGGAAAGGCCGCGCCGCCGCCGTTCAGGCCGTTGATCAGGTAGACGATGTTCATGCCCGGCTCAGCCGTGCTCGTACATCACGCCGTCCTCGGTCAGGATCGCGTCGAGCGGCCGATCGACCTCGGTGGCGCGCAGGAACGGCAGGAAGCCATGGGTGTAGCTCACGCCCACCGTCACCGGCCGCGGCTGCAGGGCGTTCAGCGTCCGGTCGAAGAAGCCGCCGCCGTAGCCGAGCCGAACCCCGCCCGGGCCGAAGCCGAGGCAGGGCACGATCAGCATCTGCGGCACGAACTCGTCGGTGTCCTTGGGCTTGGGAATGTCGTAGGCGTCGAGCTCCATCTCGCAGCCCGGGTACCAGACGCGAAAGCGCAGGCTCTGCGTCTCGCGGTCGGCGACCGGCAGGCCGATGCGCCGCATGTCGCCTTCGCCCGACGCCTCGGTCCAGCGGTAGAGCGCCGGCAGCGGATCGAACTCGCCCTTGATCGGCCAGTAGGCGCCGATCGACTTCTCGCGCCGGCCGACCAGCCAGACGCGAAGAACGCTCTGCAGCTCGACCGCGCGCTCGAGCCGGTCAGGCAGCGCCTGGCGCGCGGCGACCAGCTTGCGGCGCAAAGCCTGGCGTTCTGTCTCCGGTATCGCTGCCATCGGCCAGGTTCCCTCGCGCTGCGCGTGCCGCGCCCTGGTCGGCATTGTGCAAGACCGCGATGCCGCTGGCCTGGGCGGCGAGGGTGCGCACGCGCGAGTCGGAGACCGGCCCGAACAGCGCCCCGGCGACGACGAACGCAGTCACCGCGGCGACGCTGCCGATGCCGAGCCGCCGGGCAGGATTCACCAGCTCCCGGCAGCGGGCGAAGCGGTCGCGCAGGCGTTCCAGCAGCGTGTTCGGCTGCCAGGCGATCACCGCCGGCGCGCCGTGGCTCCACGACTCGACCAGGGTCTGGCCCGAATCGCGGACGTCGAACGATTCGCCGGCGGCGAGGAAGTGATCGCTCGGGTCGCCGCTGTGGGTGAGCCAGACGTTGCCCGAGAGAATCGATACCTGACCGCCGCCGGTGCCCAGGGCGATGACATGGCCGGCCGGGAGGTCGCGCAGGGCGTCGGCGCTGACGGAGCCGAGAAAGGTCGAGGACTGTTGCTTATTCATCATGGCCACCTGTTCATTGACGACGCCGTCATCATCGTCTCTACTACAGGGTAAATCCAATGAAACCCAACGCATCGATTGATGCCTGCGGAGCATGAATACACATTCCCGGCGGCCGCTCTCCCTGACCAACCTGCGGGCCTTCGAGGCGGTCGCCCGGCTGCTCAGCTTCGGCGCCGCGGCCGACGAGCTGTACCTCACCCAGTCGGCGATCAGCCGGCAGATCAAGAGCCTCGAGGACGAGCTCGGCGCCAGCCTGTTCGTCCGCGGCACGCGCTCGGTGCAGATGTCGCCCGACGGCCAGACGCTGCTGCGCGCCGTCGAGCCCTGGCTCGCCAAGCTCGACGGCAGCGTGCAGCAGATCCGCCGCTCGCGCAGCCGCCGGCGGGTGAGCGTCGCCACCTTCGCCTCGTTCGGCTCGCTCTGGCTGCTGCCGCGGATCGAGGCTTTCCAGCGCGAGCACCCTGACATCGACATCCGCGTCTCGGCGCACGACGCGATCGCCGATCTCGACGACCCCGAACTCGACCTCGCCCTGCGCTACCTGAGCCCCGGCCAGGTGCCGGCCGGCGGCGTGCACATGTTCGACGAGACGCTGACGCCGGTGGTGAGCCGCGCCCTCTGGGAGCAGATCCGGCTCGGCCACGCGCCGCCGCTCGCCAAGGCCGCCGACCTGGTGCAGCACACCCTCGCCGAGGAAGACGACGACCGGCCGAGCACCGAGTTCCTGAGCTGGCGCCACTGGCTCGCCGCGCAGGGCCAGCCCGGCCTGCAACCCCGGCGCTGGCTGTACCTCAACTTCACCTACCAGCAGGTGCAGGCCGCGCTCGCCGGGCACGGCGTCGCCCTGGCGCGGGTGCCGCTGGTGTTCGAGGCGCTGCAGCGCGGCGAGCTGGTCGAGCCGTTCGGCGCGGCCGGCCGGGTCGGCAGCCCGTTTTCGTACTGGATGCTGGTCGCGCCGGCGAGCCGCGCCCGCTCCGAAGTGCTGGAGTTCGGCGCCTGGGTCGAGGCCGAGGCGGCGGCCACCCGGGCCGCGGTCGAGACCGGCGGCCGGGCGGCCAGCGCGAAGCCGGCGCCTAGCGCGGTCCCTGCTCGGTGACGATCAGGGCGAGCGGGATGTCGTGCGGCTCGGCCGCGAACGTCGACGGGTCGATCCGGCCCGACGACCAGGCGACGCCGACCGTGGTGGCCTCCGGGTGGGCCGCGAGCCAGCGGTCGTAGTAGCCGCCGCCGTAGCCGAGCCGGTGGCCGGCGTCGGTGAAGCCGACGCAAGGCACGACCACGACGTCGGGCACGACCACGGTGCCGGCGCACGAGCCGATGCCGCACTCGTCGGCCACGCCCGGCGCCGCGCCGTCCCAGCGCCGGAACTCCATCGCTTTCGGCACGCGGCGTGCATATGGCAGCGCCAGGGGTAAATCGGCGAAGCGCCGGTCGGCGGCAAGCGCCGCGACTGCGTTAAATTCGGACGGGAAGGCGCAGTACAGGCCCAGGCACTCCGGCTGGAGCTCGGCGATCACCTCCCTCAGGGCCGCGGCCAGAGCGAGGCTGGCGGCCGCGGCGGCGGGCGAAGACAGGAACGCCTCGCGCTCGGCGAGCAGCCGCTGGCGCAGGGCGCGACGGGCGGCGCGGGCAGGATCGATCGGGGCGTCGGCGGAAGAAGGCGCTTCGGTCACGGAAAAAAGGCGCAGCGGATGCGAGTGACGAAGACGGCGGTGCGGGGCGAATCAGTATATGGGTGCGCCCGCCGCTGGCAGGTGCTGGCGCCGCTCGCCCTGCTCTCGGCCTTCGCCACTTCGATCCCAACCCTTGCCTTCGCCGCCCCGGCCGCCAGCGCCGACCCGGCGACCACCGTGCTCGACGCGCGCGAGGCGCTGCGCAAGCGCGATCGCAACCGCCTCGCCGCGCTGCGCGCGCAGGCGCTGGCCGAAACCAACCCGCTGGCGCTCTGGGTGGAGTACTGGGAGCTGAGCAACCGCCTCGGCGAGGCGCAGCAGCCCGAGCTCACCGCCTTCGCCGAGCGCTGGAGCGGCAGCTACGTCGAGGATCGGCTGCGCAACGACTGGCTGCTCGAGCTCGGCCGGCGCCGCGACTGGGCCAACTTCACGGCCGAGTTCCCGCGCTTTCGCATGAACGACGACCGCCAGGTCACCTGCTATTCGCTGGTTCCCGAGCTGATCGCCGGCCGCGACATCAAGGCCGCGGGCATCGCCGCCTGGCTGGCGCAGAAGGAAGAGGACGACGGCTGCGCCTTGCTTGCCGCCACGCTGCTCGATACCAGGCAGCTCGCGCCGGCCGACATCTGGAAGAAGATCCGACTCGCGGCCGAGGCGAACAAGCCGCGCGTGGCGCGCCAGGCGGCGGGCCTGCTCGGCCGCGACGTCGCGGCGAGCGTCGGCGAGGCCTTCGAGAGCCCGGCGCGGTTCCTGACGAAGAAGCCCTCGATCTCGGCGCGCACCGACGCCGAGCTCTACACCCTCGCCCTCACCCGCCTGGCGGCGAGCGACAGCGAATCGGTCGCCGGCCTGCTCGTCGATCGCTGGGAGAAGGCCCTGCCGCCCGACCTCGCCGCCTGGGCCTGGGCCAGCCTCGCGCGGCAGAACGCGCAGAAGCTCCAGCCGGAAGCAGCCGACCAGTTCCTGCGCGCCGAGCGGGCCAATCGCAAGGGCAAGGAGATCGAGCTGCCCGACGACCTGCTGGCCTGGAAGGTGCGCGCCGCTCTGCGCGCCGATGGCGGCAAGGGCCGCTGGCAGCAGGTGGTGCAGGCGATCGACGCGATGTCGCCGGCCGAGCAGAAAGACGCCGCCTGGATCTACTGGAAGGCGCGCGCCCTGCAGGCGCTGGCCAAGGACTCGCAGGAGGGCGAGAGCCTGCGCGCCAGCAGCAGGGAGATGCTGGTCGCGATCGCGCCGCAGCTCAACTTCTACGGCCAGCTCGCGGCCGAGGACCTGGGCCAGCCGCAGGCCCTGCCGCCCAAGCCCGCCGCGCTCACCCCGGCCGAGCGCGAGGCCGTCGCCAATCACCCCGGCTTCAATCGCGCGCTGGCGCTGATCGCGATCGGCCTGCGCAGCGAAGGCGTGCGCGAATGGAATTTCTCGATCCGCGGCCTCGGCGACCGCGAGCTGCTCGCCGCGGCGCAGCTCGCCTGCGACCGCGAGGTCTGGGACCGCTGCATCAACACCAGCGACCGGACCCGCGCCGAGATCGACATGGAGCAGCGCTTCCCCGCTCCGCACCGGCAGGAAGTCGCGGCCCGGGCGAAGGAGATCGGCCTCGACCCGGCGTTCGTCTACGGCCTGATCCGCCAGGAGTCGCGCTTCATCATGGACGCGCGCTCGGGCGTCGGCGCGAGCGGCCTGATGCAGCTCATGCCGGCCACCGCCAAGTGGACGGCGAAGAAGATCGGCCTGCCCTACTCGCCGGCGCTGATCGCCGACCGCGACACCAACCTGCGCCTCGGCAACGCCTACCTGAAGCTGGTGCTCGACGACGTCGGCGGCTCGCAGGCGATGGCCGCCGCCGCCTACAACGCCGGCCCGGGCCGGCCGCGCAAGTGGCGGGACGGCCCGGTGCTCGAGACGGCGATCTGGGCCGAGAACATTCCCTTCGCGGAAACGCGCGACTACGTGAAGAAGGTGCTCAGCAACTCGGCCTACTACGCGCTCGCGCTCGGCGGCAAGGGCACGACGATCCGCTCGCGCCTCGGCCGCCCGGTCGGCCCGCCCGACCCGAACGCGCCGCCGCTCGACAAAGAGCTGCCCTGAGGGGAAAGGCCCGCCTCGGCGAGAATCGGCGCTCGTCGACTCCGCGCCGACCCCTCTCCGGCCCCCCATGCTTCGCAATTTCCTGATCCTCGGCGGCACCGGCTTCGTCGGCCGCAGCGTCGCCGAAAAGCTGGTCGAGCGCAGCGGCGGCGCGGGCGGGCGCATCCGCGTCGCCACCCGCCGGTTGGCCCACGCCAAGCCGGTGCAGCTCCTGCCGACGGTCGAGGTCGCCGTCGGCGACGTGCACGACGAGGCGACGCTGGCCCGCCTGCTGCGCGATACCGACGTGGTGATCAACCTGGTGGCGATCCTGCATGGCAGCGAGGCCGAGTTCGAGCGCGTCCATGTGCGCCTGCCGGCACGGCTGGCCGCCGCCTGCAGGACCGCCGGGGTCAAGCGCGTCATCCATGTCAGCGCGCTCGGCGCCGCGACCGACGCGCCGAGCCGCTACCAGCGCTCGAAGGCGCGCGGCGAAGACGCGCTGAAGGCGGCGGGGCTGGCCCTGACGATCCTGCGCCCCTCGGTCATCTTCGGCGAGCGCGACCGCTTCCTCAACCTGTTCGCCCGGATCCAGTCGATCTTCCCGCTGCTGCCGCTCGCCGGCGCCGACGCGCGATTCCAGCCGGTGTGGGTGGAAGACGTGGCGAGCGCGGTGGTCGCCGCGATCGACGACCCGACGACGATCGGCACGACGATCGAGTGCTGCGGCCCGCGCGTCTACACCCTGGCCGAGCTGGCGCGCGCCGCCGGCCGCTGGTCGGGCGCCGAGCGCCCGGTGTTCGCGATGCCCTCGCTGCTCGCCCGCATGCAGGCCTTCTTCATGGAGTGGCTGCCCGGCACGCCGCTGATGTCGCGCGACAACCTCGACTCGATGCGCGTGGCCAATGTCGCCAGCGGCAAGCTGCCCGGGCTCGAACGGCTCGGCGTCGAGCCGGCGCCGCTCGAAGCGATCGCGCCGCGCTATCTCGGCCACGTCTCGGGCGAGAAGCGCCTGGAGGCCTGGCGCGCCCGGGCACGACGCGGCTAGCGAGCGGCTGCGAACGTCCGGTGATGCGCCGCACGCATCGCCGCGTTGCCAAAGCGTCAAGCACCGCCGGCCCGGCCGCGGCTAGCATCGTCGGCCCGAACGCACGAGGTCGACCATGCAGCTCTACATCGGCAACAAGAACTACTCCTCCTGGTCGCTGCGCCCCTGGCTGCTGCTGAAGCACAAGGGCATCGCCTTCGAGGAGCGGAAAGTGCGCCTCGGCTGGGAGGACGACTCGCCGTTCAAGAAGACGATGCTCTCGCTCGCGCCCTCGGGCCGGGTGCCGCTGCTGATCGACGACGGCTTTCCGATCTGGGACAGCCTGGCGATCGCGGAGACCCTGGCCGAGCGCTTTCCCGAGGACCAGCTCTGGCCGCGCGACGCGAAGGCCCGGGCCCGGGCGCGCAGCCTCTGCGCCGAGATGCACTCGGGCTTCGGCGAGCTGCGCGGCACCTTCGGCATGAACCTCGAGGCCCGGCTGCCCGAGGTCGGCGAGCGCATGCTGCGCGAGAAGCCCGGCGCGGCGCGCGACCTGAAGCGCATCGACGCGATGTGGCGCGAGGCGCTCGAGGAAAGCGGCGGCCCGTTCCTGTTCGGCGCGTTCAGCATCGCCGACGCCTACTTCGCGCCGGTCTGCACCCGCGTCCGCACCTACGGCCTGCCGGTGTCGCCGCGCAGCGCCGAGTACGTGCGCCACATCCTCGCGTTGCCGGCGTTCCTGGAATGGGAGCGCGAGGCGCTCGCCGAGCACGACTGGATCGCCGAGGACGAGCTCTACCGAACTCGTCCCTGAGGCGGATCAGGCCTTCTTGCGGCGCCGCGACATGAAGCCGACCGCGCCCAGCCCCGCGAGCATCAGCGCGTAGGTTTCGGGCTCGGGAACGGCGGTGACCGACTCGACCTTGACGGCCATGTCGTTGTAGTCCCAGTCGCTGCCGTCTTCGTAGGCGAAGAGCCAGTTGGTCGAGCTGCCGTCCTGGAAGGCGATGAAGCGGTCGTCGCGCGGTCCGCTGTTGAGCTGGTCGAGCGAGTAGTACGTGGGGCCGTTCGGCGAAGGCTTGAAGAAGAAGCCGAACGAGGACGGGTTGATCAGCGCGTTGGTGAAGGTGCCGCAGTTGAACTTGATGCCGCACGCCGACGCCGGGCCGAACACTTCGAGCGTGTTGCCGACGATCGTCATGCCCACCGCATCGGTGGCGGCGGCGCCGCCGAGCAGCAGGTTGTAGCTGACGATGTTGTCGGTGTTCGTGCCGAACCAGATGCCGAACGACTGGGTCCCGGCGTTGGCGGTGAACTCGGCCACCAGGGTGGGAATGCTCGATGCCGCCGAGGGCGTGGTCGACGACCAGAACGCGGCCGAGCTCTGGTCGGTGACGACGTTGATGCCGCTCGAGGGGAACAGGGTCGTGACGATGGTCTGCAGGCTGGCTTCGCTGCCGGGGGCCGGCCCGATGACGGAGGGCGTCGCATCGTTCGCGACGAAGTCGACGGCGAGCACCGGCGCGCTGGCGGCGAGGCCGAGCAGGGCGGCGATCAGTTTCAGTTTCATTCGAGCTCCAGAGAGTTTTCGCAACGGAGGGTCCGTGCGGCTGGAGCGGAATGTATCGACGCCCTCGTGCGCGCTGTCCCCCCGGAGCCCGGGGTTCTTCCGACGAGCGGTCGGTGTTCTGACAAGTAGTAACGGTTCTCCGGACGAGCGGTCGGTCGATGCTCAAACCCTAGACTATCTCGATGAAGCGCTATCTCGTCGGCGGTGCGGTCCGCGATGCCCTGCTCGGCTTGCCGGTCGTCGACCGCGACTGGGTTCTCGTCGGCGCCGACGTCGACGCGCTGGTCGCTGCCGGCTACCAGCCGGTGGGCGCCGACTTCCCCGTCTTCCTCCATCCCGAGACGCACGAGGAGCACGCCCTGGCGCGCACCGAGCGGAAGACGGCGCCGGGCTATCGCGGCTTCGCGTTCCGCGCCGATCCGGGCGTCACGCTCGAAGAGGACCTGCTGCGCCGCGACCTGACGATCAACGCGATGGCCGAGGACGAGGATGGTCGCGTGATCGATCCCTACGGCGGCCGACGCGATCTCGAGGACAAGGTCCTGCGCCACGTGTCGCCCGCGTTCGCCGAGGACCCGGTGCGCATCCTGCGCCTGGCGCGCTTCGCCGCGCGTCATCCCGACTTTCGCGTCGCGCCCGGGACCACCGCCCTGATGCGGCAGATGGTCGAGGCGGGCGAGGCCGATGCGCTGGTCGCCGAGCGGGTCTGGCGCGAGCTCTCGCGCGGCCTGATGGAGACCCGGCCGTCGCGCATGCTCGAGGTGCTGCGCGAATGCGGCGCGCTCGCGCGGGTGCTGCCCGAGGTCGATCGTCTGTTCGGCGTGCCGCAGCGAGCCGACTACCACCCCGAGGTCGACACCGGCGTGCACCTGCTGATGGTGCTTGACATGGCCGCGCGCCTCGGCGCCTCGCTCGCAGTGCGGTACGCCTGCCTCGGCCACGACCTCGGCAAGGGCACGACGCCGGCGCACGTCCTGCCGCAGCACCTGCGCCACGAGGAGCGCAGCGTCGCCCTGGTGCGGCAGATGAGCGAGCGGCTTCGCGTCGACAACGCCTGTCGCGCCCTCGCCGAAGTGACCGCGCGCGAGCACGGCAACGTGCACCGCAGCGGCGAGTTCGGCGCCGCCGCGCTGGTGCGCCTGCTCGAGCGCTGCGACGCGCTGCGCCGGCCCGACCGATTCGCCGAGCTGCTGCTCGCCTGCGAGTGCGACGCCCGCGGCCGGCTCGGCCTGGAAGACAAGGCGTATCCGCAACGCGAGCGGCTGACAGACGCCCTGCGCCGCGTCGCGGCGGTCGACGCCACCGCCGTCGCTGCCGCGGCCGCCGAACGCGGCGCCAGCGGGCCTGCGATCGGCCAGGCGATCCATGACGCGCGGGTCGACGCGCTGCGCGATTTCGCGGCCCCTTCTTCTCCCTCTCCCGCGAGCGGGAGAGGGTCGGGGTGAGGGTAGGCGCGCAAACCCTCACCCCTGCCCTCTCCCGCAAGCGGGAGAGGGAGAAATACCTTAGAGGAAGCGGGCGATCGCCATGCCGATCAGGCCGATCAGCACGCTGCTGCCGAACGGCAGGAACCAGGGTCGGCCGAACAGGCGGAAGCGGAAGTCGCCGGGCAGGCGGCCGAGGCCGCGCTTCTCCAGCCACGGCCCGATCGCGTTGAAGACGATCAGGGCGACGAAGACGACGACGAGCCAGCGGATCATGGGCAATGCCTAGAGCCGGTGCCGGCGGTCGCCCGCGGCGAAGCCGAGCGGCGCGTACTCGGGCAGGCCTTTCGTGAAGGCGATCACCTTGAACAGCTCGCCCATCTCGTGCTCGTTGAGCAGCATCGCCGCCTCGGCGCGGGCGCGCAGCGAAGCCCGCTCCATCAGCTCGCCGATGCCGCAGTTGAACAGGAACCGGGCCTGCGAGGTGTAGCCGGCGACGTCGAAGCCGGCGTCCTGGCCGGCCAGCGCGACGCCGGTGAAGTCGACATGCGCCGTGATGTCCTTGATGCCGACGTCGGCGAGCACGTCGGGGTCGGAGCGATGCTCGCGGTGGCACATGAGCGTGCCCTCCGAGCGCTGCGGATGGTAGTACTCGTTCTCCGGGAAACCGTAGTCGACGAAGAGGGCGACGCCCCGCTCCATGTGCTCGGCGAGCGTGGCGACGAAGCCTTCGGCCTGGCGATGCGTCTCGGTCGTCGCCCCTGCCGGAAACGACGCCGCATGCGGCGGACGCAGGGCCGTCGGCCGGTCGCTCCAGGCGAACGGGCGCTCGCCCTCGGCGCGCACGACGCCGCGCTCGAACCAGCTCGCGCCGTCGAAATGGAGCAGGTCGACCGGCATCGCGTCGAGCACCTCGTTGCCGACGACGACGCCGTTCATCCGCTCGGGCAGCACGTCGAGCCAGCGCACGAGGTCGCCGAACTCGCGGGTCGCCTCTCGCTGGCGTTCGCGCAGCGGCGCCGAGAGCTCGACGATCGAGTAGTGGCGGATCCGGCCGCGCAGGGCCGGCAGCATCTCGGCCGCCAGGGCGCCGGAGCCGGCGCCGAACTCCCAGACCTCGTCGCCGCCCGAAGCCTCGAGCGCCTCGTCGATCTGCCGGGCGAGCGCGCGGCCGAACAGCGGCGAGAGCTCGGGCGCGGTGACGAAATCGCTGCCGGTCTCGGGCATGCGGCCGACGACCAGCCGGCCGCTCGCGTAGTAGCCGAGGCCGGGCTCGTACAGGGCCATCGCCATGAAGGCGCTGAAGGGCAGCCAGCCGCCCGCCGCGGCGATGGCCGCACCGATTCGCGCGACCAGGGCGGTCGATACACTTGCTGCGTCGTTGTCTGCGTGCACCGCGCATTGTAGAAATCGTGTCCGCCTCCCCCGAATCGCTCGTCGCCGAAGCTCGCGCGCCGCGGTCCAGGACCTCGGTCGAGGTCGCCAAGCTGGCCAAGCGGCTGCACGCCCGCGTCGGCCAGGCGATCGCCGATTTCGCCATGATCGAGCCCGGCGACAAGGTCATGGTCTGCCTCTCCGGCGGCAAGGACAGCTACGCGCTGCTCGACATCCTGATGGCCCTGCGCGAGCGCGCGCCGGTGCCGTTCGAGCTCGTCGCCGTCAACCTCGACCAGAAGCAGCCGGGCTTCCCGGCCGAGGTGCTGCCCGGCTACCTCGCGGCCCGTGGCGTGCCCTACCGCATCGTCGAGCAGGACACCTACAGCGTCGTCAAGCGGCTGGTGCCCGAAGGCAAGACGATGTGCAGCCTGTGCTCGCGCCTGCGTCGCGGCGCGCTCTACCGCGTGGCGAGCGAGCTCGGCGCGACCAAGGTCGCTCTCGGCCACCATCGCGACGACATGGTGCAGACCCTGTTCATGAACATGTTCTTCGGCGGCCGCATGAAGGGCATGCCGCCCAAGCTGGTGAGCGACGACGGTCGTCACGTCGTGATCCGGCCGCTCGCCTACGTCGCCGAGGCCGACCTGGTGCGCTGGGCCGAGCACCGCGCCTTCCCGATCATTCCCTGCAACCTGTGCGGCAGCCAGACGCATCTGCAGCGGGTCAAGGTCGGGCAGATGCTGCGCGACTGGGAGCGCGAGCAGCCGGGCAGGATCGACCGGATCTTCCGGGCGATGGGCGACATCGTTCCCTCGCACCTGATGGACCGGAACCTCCACCCGTTCGCCTCGCTCCGACCGACGGGCGTGGTCAACGCCGAGGGCGACCGCGCGTTCGATGAAGACGAGCTCGATGCCTGCGGCCCCTCGCCCGCCTCCGCGGCGCGGCCGATCGGGATCGCGCCGGACCGCCGGCCGCCGAGGCCGGCCTCGTCGCCAGAAGGGGATTCGCCATGATCCGATCGATTGCCTGCGCCGCCGCCCTCGTGGCCCTGGCCGGCTGTGCTTCGCTCGACAGCCTCGATGCCAACGTCTCCAGCTTCAGCCGCTGGCCGGCGGGCCGCGCGCCCGCGACCTATGCCTTCGAGCGGCTGCCGTCGCAGCAGGCCAATCCGCAGGCCTCGCAGGTGCTCGAAGACTCGGCCCGGCTGGCGGTCGAGGCCGCGGGCTTCGTGCCGGCCGGCGAGGGCACGGAGCCCGACGTCAGCGTGCAGATCGGCGCGCGCGTCACGGCGACCGACCGCTCGCCGTTCGACGATCCGTTCTGGTACGGGCCCGGCGGCTACGGGCCGTACCGGGCGTTCGGCTACGGCCGCTACGGCCGGCCGTACTGGGGTCCGGGCTGGCGCCACGCCGGCTGGGGCTACGGCTGGGGCCCGGGCTACTACGACATGCCCTACTACGAGCGCGAGGTCGCGGTGCTCATCCGCGACAAGAAGAGCGGCGAGCCGCTCTACGAAGCGCGCGTCAACAGCGACGGCACGACCTCGGGGGTGACGGCCCTGCTGCCGGCGATGTTCAGCGCCGCCCTGATCGACTTCCCCAAGGGCGCCGCGAGCAATCCGCACCGCGTCCGCGTCCCGACCACGACGACGACGCAGTAGTCCGCAAAGCCGCCGCGCGCGACGTCAGGAGGCGCCTTCGGCGGCCAGGGCGCGCAGGTCGTCCTCGTAGCCCTTCAGCTTCTTCGCCGCGTTCTTGCGCTGCTCGGCGGTGGTGAGGTTGTGCAGCGCGGCGGCGAAGCCGCAGTTGAAGTCGACCAGCCGCACCGCGTAGTGGCGATAAGGCTCGTGCGGCGAGCGCTCGAGTCGCTTGAGGTAGGCACGGACCTCGGCCTCGGCTTCGCCGGCGCTCGCCTTGCTCTTCGTCAGCCGGCGCAGGATCGTCAGCACGTCCTGCTGGCGGCGCAGCCGCTCGGTGTAGGCGATGTCGCCGTCCCAGGGCGACTCGGCCATCGCCCGGGCGACGAACTCGCGCTGCGTGCTGTCGAGCCGGCCGTAGAAATCCTCGGCCCGCTCGATCTCGCGCTTGACCGCCGCCTTCTTCCGCTTGG
The DNA here is from genome assembly GCA_021414305.1 of Burkholderiales bacterium. Lineage (GTDB taxonomy): Bacteria > Pseudomonadota > Gammaproteobacteria > Burkholderiales > Burkholderiaceae_C > Schlegelella_A. The sequence goes on from JAIOOS010000006.1 coordinate 231,156, forward strand.
CCGGGTCGCGCTGCAGGAAGTCGTCGCGGTACTCGTCGTTGCGCGAGACGTACTTCTTCTCGATGTTGGCGATCTGCTGCGACGAAAGCGTCGGCACGATCTCCGCCAGCGCCGGCACCGCGCGCTCGAGCGCGGTGTCGAAGCGGGCGCGCAGGTCGTTGCTCCAGGTGCACATCCGCTCGGGCGTCGCCGCCGACTGCATCTCGGTCTGCGCCCGCGCCAGCAGGTCGGCGTAGTCGGGAAGCTGGGTCCGCCGGTGCCAGGCGAACCAGTCGTCGAGGGCGTTGCGCACGCGCAGCGACTGCGCGTCGTCGAACTCGACGTAGCCGTCGAGCCAGCGAAAGGCGAGCGACGGTCCCTGGTTGTAGCCGATCTTGAGGGCGACGCTGCAACCCGAAAGCAGCGCCGTGAGCGCCAGCATCATCGCGATAATCAGCGACCGGGAACGACGACAGGAAGCGGTTGAAGGCATGGTGTTGAACGTCGTGATCATGGCTGCGGGCAAGGGAACGCGGATGCGTTCGGCGCGGCCGAAGGTGCTGCACACCCTCGCCGGCCGGCACTTATTGCAGCATGTCCTGGATGCCGCTGCAGGTTTGGGGGCGTCGCGCACCATCGTCGTCACCGGCCACGGCGCCGCCGAGGTCGAGCGCGCCTGCGCCGCGCCGGGGCTCGCCTTCGTGCGCCAGGAGCCGCAGCTCGGCACCGGCCACGCCCTGCAGCAGGCGGCGCCGCTGCTCGACGACGCCGGCACCACCCTGGTCCTCAACGGCGACGTGCCGCTGATCGAGGCCGAGACCCTGCAGAAGCTCGTCGCCGCCAGCAGCGGCGACAGGCTCGCGCTGCTCACCGTCGAGCTCGCCGAGCCCAAGGGCTACGGCCGGGTGCTGCGCAGGGGCGGCGCGATCGCGGCGATCGTCGAGGAGAAGGACGCGAGCCCGGCCGAGCGCGAGGTCGCCGAGATCTACACCGGCGTGATGGCCGCGCCGACGGCGGCGCTGAAGCGCTGGCTCGCCGCCCTGAAGAACGACAACGCCGCCGGCGAGTACTACCTCACCGACGTCGTCGGCCTCGCCGTCGCCGCGGGCACGCCGGTGGTCGGCGTGGCCGCAGCGGGCGAGACCGAGGTGCTCGGCGTGAACAGCGCGGCGCAGCTCGCCGATCTCGAGCGGCGCCTGCAGCGGCGCTTCGCCGAGCGGCTGATGAGCGAAGGCGTGCGCCTCGCCGACCCGGCCCGCTTCGACCTCCGCGGCACGCTGCGCTGCGGCAGCGACGTCGAGATTGACGTCGGCTGCATCTTCGAAGGCGAAGTCGAGCTCGGCGACGAGGTGAAGATCGGCGCGTACTGCATGTTGCGCAACGCCCGCGTGGCCGCCGGCGCGACGATCCGGCCCTATACCCACATCGACGGCGAAGCACTCGGCGCGAGCGTCGGCGAAGGCGCGATCGTCGGCCCGTTCGCCCGCCTGCGCGGCGGCGCCGCGCTCGGGCCCGAGGTCCACATCGGCAATTTCGTCGAAGTGAAGAACTCGGTCCTCGGCCGCGGTGCCAAGGCCAACCATCTCGCCTACCTCGGCGATGCCGACGTCGGCGAGCGCGTCAACTACGGCGCCGGCGCGATCACCGCCAACTACGACGGCGCGAACAAGCACCGCACGACGATCGGCGCCGACGCCCATATCGGCAGCAACGTCGTCCTGGTGGCGCCGATCAAGATCGGCGAGGGTGCGACCGTCGGCGGCGGCTCGACCCTCGCCAACGATGCGCCGGCGGGCCAGCTCACGGTCGCCCGGGCGCGGCAGAGCAGCTTCGCCGACTGGAAGCGGCCGACGAAGAAACGCTGAGCCCTCGGCGACGAGCGGCCGGCGTGGCCCGGCTCAGGCGATCGCCGTCACCGCCCGGCAGAGGTCGGCCCAGGCGCGGGCCTTGTCCGCCGAATGGCGCAACAGGTACGGCAAGGCGAAGGTGACGATCACCGGAATGCCGGCGCGCTCGTGCACCCGCTCGCGCAGCTTGCCGAGCGGCTCGTCGCCGCCGAGCAGCGTCGCCGCGGCGGCGCGGCCCAGCGCCAGGATGCAGCGCGGGCTTACCGCTGCGATCGCCGCATCGAGCTCGTGGCCCCGGCCCTCTTCGACCGCCAGGTGGCAGGCGCGACCCTCGCGTCCTGCCGCGCGGCGGGAGACCCGGATCGCCTGCAGCATGTTGTCGAGCAGCTGTTCCTGCTCGAGGGCGGCGGCATCGGGCGCACCGTCGGTCGCGGTGAAGGGCTCGCCGACGACCAGCCAGTCGGCGGCCACCCACGCGGCCGGCGCCGCCGGGCCGGCCGGCGTCGCGCCAGCGACCGGCGGCATCGCCGCAGGGCGCCGTTCGTAGGCAGCGGCCGGCGCGCGCGCCTGCGGCGGCGGCACGGGCGCGGGCGCGGTCGTGCGCTCGGCGACCAGGGTCGCGCCGCCGCCCTCGGCCGCATCGGCGGGCGCCTCGCGCGTCCAGACGCGAATGCCCATCTCGCGCAGCATCGCGAGCTGCCGCTCACTCCAGCGCATCGGCTTCTCCCGCGGCGGGCTCGATGATCTTGCTCATCACGACCGCGTCCTCGCGCGTGCCGGCTGGCGCCGGGTAGTAGCCCTTCCTCACGCCGACCTTGATGAAGCCGAGCCGGGCGTAGGTCTGCTGAGCGTCGACGTTTGCCAGGCGAACCTCGAGCCAGAGCCGCTCCGCGTCCTGGTCGCGGCACTCGGCGACGAGCGCGTCGAGCAGGCGCCGGGCGTGGCCCCGCCGCCGCGCCGCCGCAGCGACGGTGATGTTGAGGAGGTGCATCTCGCCGGCGCCGCGCATCGCCACGCAGTAGGCGAGCAGCTCGCCGCCGCTGCCGTTCAGCGTCCAGGCGATGTAGCCGGCGGCGATCGAGTCGACGAAGTTGCCGCGGGTCCAGGGGAAGGGATAGACCTCGGCCTCGAGCGCGACCACGCCGTCGAGCGAGGCGAGCGTCATCGGCCTGAGGCTGTGGCCGGCAAGCGCGCGCACCGGCGGGCGCGGATTGGCGCTCATGCCGCGGCCGCCCGCAGCGCGTCGCGCTCGCGCGTGGTCTGCGCGACCTTGTCGCGCACATAGAGCGGCAGGGCCAGCGCCGGATCGACGCCGGCGCCGTCGCGCCAGGCGCTCGCCGCGAGGGCGAGCAGCGCCTCGGCCCCGGCGCGCGCCTCGGGAAAGCGCTGCGCGGCGCCGGTGCGGAGGCGGTCGCCGAACACGAGCAGGGCGTCGCCGGCAACGGCCGCGGGCGGCTCGTCGCGCCAGCGCGCCTCGAGGCCGGCGCAGTCGAGCAGCATCGGCGCTTCGAGCGTCGTCCAGCCGCCGTCGGCGTAGCGGTACTCGGCGGCGTAGATCTGCGCCATGCGCGCGTCGATCGCAGCCCAGACCCTGAACGACGTGGCGCCCGCCCGCGCCGCCTCGGCGACGACGAGCAGGCTGTCGATCGGCAGCACCGGCTTGCCCGCGCCGAGGGCCAGGCCCTGGGCGACCGAGCAGGCGGTGCGCAGGCCGGTAAAGGCGCCGGGGCCGCGGCCGAAGGCGATCGCATCGAGGTCGGCGAGGCCGAGGCCGGCCTCGGCGAGCAGGCCGAGGATCGCCGGCACGAGCGCGGCCGACGCCTTGCTGCCGCCGGCCGCGCTGCGCGACCAGTGGCGCCCGCCCTGGCCCAGGACGACCGTCATGCGTTCGCCTGCCGTGTCGAATGCGAGCAGGGCCGTCATGCGGCACGAGTTTAGCGGCGCCTCCCGGACCGGGTCGCCATGCAATGATGCCGGTCCATGAAGCCTCGCCTGACCCGCCGCCTGCATGCCCTGGTGCTGGCGCTGGCGGTGATCGCGCTGCCGGCGGCGGGCGCGCCGCCGGCTCCCGCCGCGAGCCGCGGCCTGCCCGCGGAAGTCGAGGCGGCGCTGGCCCGCGCCGGCCTGCCGCACGAAGCGATGGTCGCCTGGGTCGAGGAGGTCGGCGCACCGCGTCCGCGCGTCGCCTGGCAGCCCGATCGTCCGGCCAACCCGGCCTCGCTGATGAAGCTGCTCACCACCTACGCCGGGCTCGAGCTGCTCGGCCCGGCGTTCACCTGGGCGACGCCGGTGTGGCTGCAGGGCCCCGTCGTCGACGGCGTGCTCCAGGGCAACCTGGTGATCAAAGGCAGCGGCGATCCCAAGCTCGTGCTCGAGCGGATGTGGCTGCTGATGCGCCGCGTGCAGCAGGCGGGGGTACGCGAGATCCGCGGCGACATCGTCGTCGACCGCAGCGCCTTCGCCGCCGGCGAGGTCAACCCGGCCGATTTCGACGGCGAGCCGCTGCGACCCTACAACGCCGGCGCCGATGCGCTGCTGCTCAACTACCGCGCCCTGCTGCTGACGATCACGCCGGATCCGGCGCGCGGCGTGGCGAACGTCGCGCTCGACCCGCCGCTCGCCGGCGTGCGCCCGGATGCGAGCGTGCCGCTCGCCGCCGGCCCGTGCGACGACTGGCGCGGCGTGCTGAAGGGCGAATTCGCGGAGCCGTCGCGCGTGGCCCTGCGCGGCGCATTCCAGGCCGCGTGCGGCGAAAAGGTCTGGGCGATCGCCTACGCCGACCCGAAAAGCTACACCGAGCGCGCCCTGATCGGCATGTGGCAGGAGCTCGGCGGGCGGATCGGCGGCGGCTACCGCGAAGCCGCCGCCCCGGCGACGCCGCCGAGCTTCGAGCTGCGCTCGCCGGCGCTGGCCGAGATCGTGCGCGACATCAACAAGCTGAGCAACAACGTGATGGCGCAGCAGCTCTTCCTCACGCTCGGCGCGACCCAGCGCGGCGCCGGCACGCCCGAAGCCTCGCGCGAGGTGCTGCGCCAGTGGCTGCGCGGCCATGCCGGCAACGCCGCGGCGGCGAGCGTCATCGTCAACGGCTCGGGCCTCTCGCGCGACGGCCGGCTCAGCGCCCGCACCTTCGGCAAGCTGCTGCAGGCGGCCTGGGCGAGCCCGGTGATGCCCGAGCTGATGAGCTCGCTGCCGGTGGCCGGCGTCGACGGCACGCTGCGCCGCTACAAGGGCGGCCCCGGGCGGGCCCACCTGAAGACCGGCTCGCTGAAGGACGTGGTGGGCATCGCCGGCTACGTGCTCGGCGACTCGGGCCGGCGCTACGTGGTCGTCGGCATCGTCAACCACGCCCGGGCCGACGCAGCGCGGCCGGCGCTCGAGGCGCTGGTCGAATGGGCGGCCGACGACGCTGCCACCACCGCCGCGCATCCGACTCGACCCTGATCGGCGCCCGCCGCGGCGGCCCTGTCGCGCGGGCGTTTGCGCCCCGCACGCGGCCCCGGGCTCAGAACGGATTGTTGCGTGCCCGGCTCGTGGCGAGGTTGCCGAGCAGCTGCTGGCCGCCGTACGACAGGTGCCGGTCGTCGGCCCACAGGTAGGTGCTGGCGTTGCCGTTGACGATCAGCGTCGCGTCGGTGCAGTCGAGGATCGACGGCGGGGTGAGGTTCGACTGGGCGAGGTCGCAGACCGCCACCGTCGAATTGAGTATGCCGGCGGTGCCCGGAAACTTGTGCACCTGCTGCACGCTCTCGTCGAGCTGCACGAGACCGACGCGGCGGCCGTCGTTGATGATCTTCAGGCGCAGCGACGAGTTGAAGGCCGTCACGAGCCGCAGGATCAGCGCCTGCCGGTCGGTGTCGATGTGCCCCGCCTTCTCGGCGATCGCGTAGGGCGAGAGGCTGACGTCGGGAATGGTCGAGATGATCACCTTGGCGTTCAGGTCGGCGAGACGGTTCACCTGGCGGCCGACTTCTTCGCCGGCGGCCTCGACGTCGTTCGTCAGCTCGACCTCGCTGACGTTCGGGTACTGGGCGTATTGCGCCAGCACGTCGTTGGCGCCGACCAGCACGGTGACGAGGTCGCCTTCCTGGAATCCGCTTTCGGCGAGTTGCGCGTCGATCTGCGTCGCCAGGTCGAGCGCCCGCGCGCCGACCGTGGCGCGAATCCGGTTCGGCGGATCGAAAACGGCCGAGCCGGCCGGGTTGCAGGTCGGGAAGACGTAGGTGCCGAACGCCTGCGCCATGATCTGGATCCAGATCGGGTTGCTGCGGCATTCGATCTGCGTCGTGGTGCCCAGGGCGGTACCGTTGACGCTGAACTTGTGGCCGTTGGCGTTGCCGTCGATGTCGAGGATCACGCTGGTCTCGTCGCCGAAGGCGATGATGCGCGTCGGGTGGAAGTCGGAAACCTGCTCGCCGCCGCCGCCGCAGGAGGCCAGCAGCAGCGCCCCCGCCAGCACGCCGCAGCCCATCGCCGCACGGCGCGCTTGCTTCGCAATCGATGTCATTCCAAATGGCTCCAGGGAAACGGGGATTCAGGTCGCCGCGGCGCGGCTGAGCCGGTCTCTGACGCCGTCCCATTCGGGACCCGGCGGTGGCTCCTCGACCCAGATCAGATGCACGCCGGCGTTGTCGAGTTCGCGCAAAACGGCAAACAATTCGTGCGCCGCCTGCTCCGGGCGGGCCGGCATGCGCCGGTGGCGAACGCCCGTCGCCACGCCCGAAGGCACCGAACGCGAATATACCGCCAGCTTCAGCGGGTCCGAGCCGAGCACCTCGAGGGCGGTTTTCAGCATCCCGGTGGGCATGAGGCGCAGGCGCGCGCGCGGCGCGTAGTGCGACTCCAGGGTGCCGGGGGCGCGCGGCGACGCCAGATCGGCGCCGGCGAGCGGGGCACCGAGGGCGGCCTCGAGCCGCTCCCGGGTCAGCACGCCGGGGCGCAGCAGCGCCGGCCGCTCGCGCGAGCAGTCGACGATCGCCGACTCGATGCCGAGCTGGGCCGGGCCGCCGTCGAGCACCAGCAACTCCTCGCCGAACTCCTCGATCACGTGCGCGGCCGAGGTCGGGCTGATCCGGCCGAAGCGATTCGCGCTCGGCGCCGCCACCCCGGGCACGCCGGCCTCGCGGGCGGCGACGAGCAGGGCGTGGGCGACCGGGTGGGCGGGGCAGCGCAGGCCGATCGTCGCCAGGCCGGCGGCGGCCGCCTCGGCCGCGCCGGGCACGCGGCGCACGATCACGGTCACCGGGCCGGGCCAGAACGCGTCGACGATCCGCTCGGCGAGCGGCGACAGGGTGCCGAACCGGCCCGCCTCGTCGCGGCTGGCGACGTGGACGATCAGCGGATGACCGGTCGGCCGGCCCTTCAGGGCGAAGATCTTCGCGACCGCGGCGTCGTCGTCGGCGCGTGCGCCGAGGCCGTAGACCGTCTCCGTGGGAAAGGCGACGAGCTCGCCGGACGCGAGCACGGCTGCGGCCCGGGCCACCTCGTCGGCATCGCGACCGTCGACCCGCATCGTCAGCCGCCCGCCAGCCCCAGGATCGCGGCGGCGCTGCGCGCACGCGACTCGGCGGCGGCGGCGGTGGCCGCGGTCAGGGTCAGGTGGCCCATCTTGCGGCCCGCCCGCGGCTCCTGCTTGCCGTAGAGGTGCAGGTGGGCACCGGGCAAGGCGAGGATCCGCTCCCAGGGCGGCTCGACCGCTGCCGCCGTGCCGCCGGCGAACCAGAGATCGCCGAGCAGGTTGAGCATCACCGCCGGCGAATGCTGCCGGGGGGTGACCAGCGGCGCGCCGGTCATCGCCCGCACCTGCAGGTCGAACTGCGAGAGATCGCAGGCGTCGATGCTGTAGTGGCCCGAGTTGTGCGGCCGCGGCGCCATCTCGTTGGCGACGAGCGCGCCGCCGGCAAGCACGAACAGCTCGACGCAGAGCACGCCGACGTAGCCGATCGACTCGGCGACGCGGCGCGCGAGCGCGACCGCCTCGGCCTGGCGCGCCGCGTCGACCGCCAGCGCCGGCACGCGGGTGATCGCCAGGATGCCGTCGCGGTGGATGTTTTCCTGCACCGGCAGGGCGACGATCTCGCCGTGCGCGCCGCGGGCGACGATGACGCTGATCTCGGCGACCAGCGCGAGGCGCTGCTCGAGCACGCAGGTCACGCCGCCGAGCTCGGCGAAGGCGCGGGCCAGCCCGGCGCGATCGTCGATCCGGCGCTGGCCCTTGCCGTCGTAGCCGAGCCGCGCGGTCTTGAGGATGCCGGGCAGGAGTGCGTCGGCGACGTGGTCGAGGTCGGCGGCCGAGCCGATCACCGCGTACGGCGCGCAGGCGACGCCGGCGCGGGCGAAAGCCGCCTTCTCCGCCGTCCGGTCCTGGCAGATCGCCACCGCGTCGGCGCCCGGCGCGACCGGGCGGCTCCTCGCCAGCGTGGCCAGGGCTTCGGCCGGAACGTTCTCGAACTCGGTGGTGACCGCCGCGCACAGCGTCGCCAGCCGCTCGAGGGCGGCGGCATCGAGGTAGCCGGCCTGCATGTGCTCGTGGGCGATGCTGCCGGCGGGGCTGGTCGCGTCGGGGTCGAGCACGGCGACGCGGTAGCCGCCCTGCTGCGCCGCATGCGCGAACATCCTGCCGAGCTGGCCGCCGCCCATGACGCCCAGCGTGGCGCCCGGCGCGATGAAGCCGGAGCTCACTTCAGGTCGGCCGACATCGCCCGCGCCGCGTCGCTCTGTCGCGCCCGGAAGGCGTCGAGCTTCTGGCGCAGCGCGGCGTCGCCGTGGGCCAGCATCGCCACCGCGAACAGCGCCGCGTTGCTCGCGCCGGCGCTGCCGATCGCGAAGGTGGCGACCGGAATGCCGCGCGGCATCTGCACGATCGAGTAGAGCGAGTCGAGCCCCTGCAGCGCCCGGCTCGCGACGGGCACGCCGAGCACCGGCACCGTGGTCTTGGCGGCAAGCATGCCCGGCAGGTGGGCGGCGCCGCCGGCGCCGGCGATGATCGCGCGCAGGCCGCGCGCCGCCGCGCCCTCGGCATAGGCGAACATCTCGTCGGGCATGCGATGCGCCGAGACGACGCGGGCCTCATGAGGGATGCCGAACTCGGCGAGAATCTCGGTAGCGGCGCGCAGGGTTTCCCAGTCGCTGCTGGAGCCCATGACCACACCGACGACCGCGGGGGCGCTGCTCACTTGAGTCGCTTCCGATGGCTTGGGGGTTGGCTTGAATTGTAGGCGGCACGCCGTCACCTGCCCTCCGCCGCACTAACCGACACCGAACCCGCCCCAAGGCGACCGCCATGCAGGACATCACCCGCCAGAACTTCGAAGCCGAGCTCGTCAACGCGTCGCTCGAGCAACCCGTGCTGCTCGACATCTGGGCCGAATGGTGCGGTCCGTGCAAGGCGCTCGGCCCGGTGCTGGAGAAGCTGGAGACCGACTACGCCGGCCGCTTCAAGCTGGTCAAGCTCGACGCCGACGCCGAGCCCGAGATCGCGCAGCAGCTCTCGCAGATGTTCGGCGTGCGCAGCATTCCGTTCTGCGTGCTGTTCAAGGAGGGCCAGCCGGTCGATGGCTTCGTCGGCGCGCTGCCCGAGGGCGAGGTGCGCAAGTTCCTCGACAAGCACGTGCCGAGCGAGGACGAGCAGGCGGCCGAGGACCAGCTCGCCGAAGCCGAGGAGCTGCTCGCCGAAGGCGACAGCGAGGCGGCGATCGACCGGTTGCAGGCGGCGCTCGCCACCAACCCCGGCAACGACGCCGCGCGCTACGACTACCTGCGCGCCCTGCTCTCGGCCGGCCGCGTCGCCGACGCGAGAAAGGCCTTCGAGCCGGTCGCCGGCGCGATCGTCCCCGACCTGCGGCTGAGCGCCGCCGGCCACTGGCTCGCGGCGATGGAAGCGGCGCCCGCGGCCCGCTCGGACGAGGCGCTCGGCACCGTGCTGGCGGCGAACAAGCGCGACTTCGACGCCCGCTTCGAGCTCGCGCAATCGCTGTTCGCGCGCGGCGAGTTCACCCGGGCGATGGACGAGCTGCTCGAGATCGTGATGCGCGACAAGGCCTGGAAGGACGGGCTGGCGCGCAAGAACTACGTTTCCATCCTCGAGCTGATGGGCAAGCCGGCAAGCGCCAAGGCCGCGGCCGCGGCGCCCAAGCAGGGCACGCTCGAGGTCGCCGGCAAGATCGCGACGGCCTCGGCCGACCCGGTGGTCGACGCCTACCGGCGCAAGCTCAGCATGGCGCTGTTCTGAGCGGCTGAGCGGCCCGCGCGGCGCGACCCGCCGCCGCCGCTCACGCCGAGAGGATGCGTGCCACCTCGGCGTAGGTCGCGGCGGTCTGCGCGATCACCTCCGCGGGCAGCGCCGGCGCCGGCGCCGTCTTCGGCCAGGGCTTGCCGTCGATGCGCACCGCCTCGAGCCAGTCGCGCACGAACTGCTTGTCGTAGCTCGGCGGGTTGCTGCCCTTGGCGAAGCCGCTCGCCGGCCAGAAACGCGAGGAGTCGGGCGTGAGCACCTCGTCCATCAACGTCAGCGTGCCGGCCTCGTCGAGACCGAACTCGAACTTGGTGTCGGCGATGATGATCCCGCGCGGCAGCGCCATCGCCGCCGCCTCGCTGTAGAGGCGAATCGCGGTGTCGCGCACGCGCGCCGCGAGCTCGGGGCCGACGATCTCGGCGGCGCGCTCGAAGTCGATGTTCTCGTCGTGGTGGCCGGCCTCGGCCTTGGTCGCCGGCGTGAAGATCGGCGCCGGCAGCTTCGAGGCGTTGCGCAGGCCCGGCGGCAGCGGCACGCCGCACACCGCGCCGCTTTCGCGGTATTCCTTCCAGCCGCTGCCCGCGAGGTAGCCGCGCACCACCGCCTCGATCGGCAGGGGCCTGAGCTTCTTCACCAGCATCGAGCGGCCGCGCACCTGCTCGCGCTCCCCGGGGGCGACCACGCTCTCGGGATCGTCGCCGGTCAGGTGGTTGGGGACGATGTGCTTCAGCCGCTCGAACCACATCAGCGCCATCTGCGTCAGCACCCGGCCCTTGCCGGGAATCGGCTCGCCCATGACGACGTCGAAGGCGCTGAGCCGGTCGCTCGCGACCATCAGCAGGCGGTCGTCGCCGACCGCGTAGTTCTCGCGCACCTTGCCGCGCGCCAGCAGGGGCAGCGAGCGGATCGTGCTCTCGAAGAGCGGTGCTGCGTCGCCCGGTGCGCCGACGCCGGCCATCAGACCACCGTCTGCGCGAGCTCGCCCTGCGCGTAGCGCTTCGCGACCTGGACCAGCGTCTGCGCCGCGATCTTGCCGGCCTGGCCTTCGCAGCCGAACTGCAGGTAGCGCTCCCGGCAGATCACCCGGGCCGCCTCGCGCGCGGGCTTGAGGAAGTCGCGCGGATCGAATTTCTCCGGGTTCTCGCTCAGGTACCTGCGCACCGCCGCGGTCATCGCCAGGCGGATGTCGGTGTCGATGTTGATCTTGCGCACGCCGTGCTTGATCGCCTCCTGGATCTCCTCGACCGGCACGCCGTAGGTCTCCTTCAGGCTGCCGCCGTACTTGCGGATCTCGGCCAGCAGGTCCTGCGGCACGCTCGACGAGCCGTGCATCACCAGGTGCGTGTTCGGAATGCGGCGGTGGATCTCCTTGATGCGGTCGATCGCCAGGATGTCGCCGGTGGGCTTGCGGGTGAACTTGTAGGCGCCGTGGCTGGTGCCGATGGCGATGGCGAGCGCGTCGAGCTGGGTGCGCTTGACGAAGTCGGCGGCCTGCTCCGGGTCGGTCAGGAGCTGCTCGCGGGTCATCGTCGATTCGGTGCCGTGGCCGTCTTCCTTGTCGCCCTTCATCGTCTCCAGCGAGCCGAGGCAGCCGAGCTCGCCCTCGACCGTCACGCCGCGGGCGTGCGCCATGTCGACGACCTTCCTGGTGACGTCGACGTTGTAGTCGTAGGAGGCGATCGACTTGCCGTCGGCCTCGAGCGAGCCGTCCATCATCACCGAGGAGAAGCCGAGGTCGATGGCGCTCCTGCAGACGTCGGGGCTTTGCCCGTGGTCCTGGTGCATCACCAGCGGCACCTTGGGCCACGACTCGATCGCGGCCTCGATCAGGTGCTTGATGAAAGGCTCGCCGGCGTACTTGCGGGCGCCGGCGCTGGCCTGCAGGATGACTGGCGCGCCGACCTCGCTGGCGGCGGTCATCACCGCCTGCACCTGCTCGAGGTTGTTGACGTTGAAGGCGGGGATGCCGTAGCCGTTCTCGGCGGCGTGGTCGAGCAACTGGCGCATGGAAACGAGAGGCATGGCGGCGTCCTGGAGCGATGAGGGGCGGAGTCCGGAATTCTAGAAGGGCGAGGCCGCCTGGACGGGGCGGGGCAGCGACGCCAGCGCGGTCTTCCGGGAGAAGAGAATGCACGCCACCGGTGCATCGACCCCACCTTCCACGCAGGAGAGCGACCATGTTCGATCCGCAATTGATGGCCGGCCAGCGAATTCTCGTCACCGGCGGCGGCACCGGCCTCGGCCAGGCCATGGCCACCCAGTTCCTGAGCCTGGGCGCCGACATCGCCATCTGCGGCCGGCGCAAGGCCGTGTGCGACGCCACCGCCGAGGCCTGGCGGCAGCAGTTCCCCGAGCGGCGCATCGACACCTTCGGCGTCGACATCCGGATCGCCGACGCCGTCGAGGAGATGGTCGAGTCGCTCTGGCAGTCGGGCGGCCTGACGGGGCTGGTCAACAACGCGGCCGGCAACTTCGTCTCTCCGACCGAGAGCCTCTCGGCGCGCGGCTTCGACGCGATCGCCGGCATCGTCTTCCACGGCTCGTTCTACGTCACCCAGGCGATCGGCAAGCGCTGGGTCGCCGCCGCGAAGGCAGGCGAGTGGACGAGCGCCGAGCCGTGCCGCAACGTCATGAGCATCATCGTCACCTGGGTCGACAACGGCTCGCCCTACGTCGTGCCCTCGGCGATGAGCAAGGCCGGCCTCGAGGTGATGACGAAGTCGCTCGCCATCGAATGGGCGCGCTACGGCATCCGGCTGAACGCCATCGGCCCCGGCGAGATCCCGACCGAGGGCATGAGCAAGCGCCTCAGCCCCGGCCAGGAGCCGGGCGCGCGCATGCGCGAGACCAACCCGATGGCGCGACCGGGGCGGATGAGCGAGCTGCAGAACCTCGCCACCTTTCTCATGGCGCCCGGGCACTGCGACTGGCTCACCGGCCAGAGCATCATGATGGACGGCGCCGGAGCGCTCGCCAACGGCGGCAACTTCTACGAGCTCAGGAAGTGGAGCGACGGCGACTGGAAGGCGGCGCGCGAATTGATCGAGGCGCAGAACGCGAAGGACAAGGCGCAGCGCTGACCGGCTCGCCGCTCAGGGAGTTGCACCTGCCGTCTCCGCCGGATGGGTGGGTGTCGCCGGCGTCCGGGTCGATGGCATCATGCCCGCCGGCATCCCCGACCGACCTGTGGAGGAAGCGACGCCATGAGCCTGCTCGAGAAACTGGGGTTGCCTTCGCGCACCGTCGGCGAGAACACGCCGGCGCCCGGGGCGAAGGCTTCTGCACCGGGCGTGAAGCCGACGGTGCCGCGCGCGAAGATCGTCGTTCCTCCGCCCGACGAGAAGGACGGCCGGCGGACCCGCCTGGACCTCGACGACGAGGACGGCGACGCGCCCGCGTCGGGCACCGACGACGCCTCCACCCCCACCGCCGAGGAGGCGCCCGCGACCCCCGGCGACGGCAAGCCCTCGGCCGCCGACGCTCCGGCCGCCGACGCCGGACCCAGGACGATGCGGGTCGACATCGTCAACCGCAGCGGCGCGACGCTGACCCGCCTGGCGTTTGCCACCCATGATTCGGAGCACGTCGCCTACGACGTGGAGCCGCCGGCGACGATCCCCGACAAGGGCGTCGCGTCGGTGCTCGCCAGGGCGGTCGGCGACGGCGGCACCGGACCCGCGGGCAACGTCGAGTACTTCGTCGGCAGCGACGCCCGCATCGTCGCCTCGATGAGCTGGCGCCACGGGGCGAGCCCGGTGGGCAAGGTGAACCCGAACGACGGCCGCTTCATCGTCACCTCGCTGCGCAAGGGCGAGGGCCGCTTCCAGTACGTGGTCGAGTCGCACAAGGGACCGGCGCCCGAGGCCGATCCGCCGATGCGGATCACGATCGACAACCGGTCGGGCTCCACGCTGACGCTCGCTAAATCGGGGCTCGACAACGCCAAGTCGGCGTTCGCCCCGGAGCCGCCGGCCACGATCGGCGGCGGCAAGAAGGTGCAGTTCACGGTCGCCTCCTCCGACCCCGAGTTCCCGCAGGTGAGCGGTTTCGCCGACTACGGGTTCGCGGTCGACCCGCCGCCCGACCCGCAGGGCAACCCGAGCGGCCAGTTCAAGATGAGCATCGGCTGGGCCGAGGACGGCATCCAGATGGGCAGCATCTCGCCCGAATCGAAGGGAATGGAGATCGAGTTCTCCGGCGGCGACCGCACCCCGGTGTTCACCCTCTTCGCCCCCGATCTCGAGTTCAAGCCGCCGGGCAAGGCGAGCGAGCCGACGCTGAGGAAGGGCGACAAGTCGGCCGACGGCTGGGTCGAGTACCTGCAGGAGCTGCTCAACATCAAGGGCGCCAAGCTCGAGGTCGACGGAGACTTCGGCGGCGAGACGCTGAAGGCGGTGAAGGCGTTCCAGAGGAAGCACAAGAAGGAGGGCGTGCTCGAGGACGGCGTCGTCGGCGACGAGACCTGGTCGTTCCTGCGCGAGGGCGCGCCCGCAAAGCCGAAGACCGACGGGCGCAAGCCCCACACCTTCGTCGAGAAGGGCAACGAGGCGCGCTGGACGCTCGAGGCGCGCCAGCCGATCTACGACGAGGGCGAAGACGTGGCGGTCATGAACGCCGTCTCGGTCGGCGACATCGACGCGATCGCCAAGCGCATGGTGCGCTTTCGCATCGTCTCCCCGACCGGCAAGGAGAAGGTGTTCGAGCTGCCGATCGGCGAGCCGTTCGAGACCAGCAAGACCGGGCAGGGCAACCGGCACAACATCCCGATCAGGGACTTCTCCGAGCTGTTCGGGCCGCCGCCGGTGCCGAAGAAACCCGTGGCGGGCGAGTACAAGGTGACGGCGTACTTCCCCGCCGAGCTCGGCGGCGACACCTTCGACGGCGTGCTCAAGATCTAGGCGCCGCAGCTCGGGGACGGCGGCGAGCACCCGCCGCCGCCCTCACTCCAGCGCCAGGTCGAGCACGCCGCGCGCGCCGGGCCGCTCGCGCAGCGCCGCGAAGTAGCGCTCGAGGTTCGGCCACGCCGGCCGCGCATACAACGCCGCCGGCAGGCCGAACCAGCGGTGCAGCTCGCAGCCGATCGGAATGTCGGCCATCGTCAGGCGCGCTCCGGCCATGAAAGCGCGCGTGGCGAGATGCGCGTCGAGCAACGCGAACAGCGGCTCGGCGGCCCGCACCGAGCGTTCCGCCGCGGCGGCGTCGCGCCGCTCCGGCGGCGTTCGCACCCATTGCACGAAGGCGTCGCGTCCCGCAGGGTTGAGCGTCGTCTGCTGCCAGTCCATCCAGCGCTCGGCGTCGAAGCGCGCAGGCAACGCCTCGGGATAGAGGCCGCCGGGCGAGTGCCGCGCCGAGAGGTAGCGCACGATCACGTTCGACTCCCACAGGCGCACGCGGCCGTCGGCGGCGTCGCCGTCGTCGACCTCGATCGTCGGCACGAGCGAATTCGGATTGAGCGCGCGGTACTCGGCCGTCTGCACGACGCCGAAGCGCCCGCCCGCCTCGGTGCGCACGAACGCCAGGCCGAGCTCCTGCGCGCACCACACGACCTTGCGCACGTTGATCGAGCTGAGGCGGCCCCATATCTGCAGCGGCCGGCGTGATTCCTCGTCCATCGTCATCGCTCGTTTCCCGTGGTGCGACGAGCGCCATTGTGGCGAGCGCGCGCCCACAGCACGGAGGCAGGCGACTCGCGAGAATGCGCCGATGGCCACTGCCCTCGCCACCCTCGTCGACGCCTCCGCCCAGGCCGCCGCCACCGCGAGCCGCCTCGTCAAGCGCGACGCCATCGCCGCCGTCCTGCGCGAGGCCGCGCCCGACGAAGTGGAGATCGCGGTCGCCTGGCTCTCGGGCGAGATCCGGCAGGGCCGGATCGGCGTCGGCTGGTCCACGCTTGCCACGCTGCGCGGTGCGCCCGCGGCATCGCCCTCGCTGACCTTGCGCGAGGTCGACTCCGGCCTCGCCGAGGTCGCCGCCACCACGGGCAAGGGCTCGGCGACCGCACGCAGCGCCAGGCTGGCCACGCTGTTCGCCCGCGCCACCGCGGCCGAGCAGGACTTCCTCATCCGCCTGCTGATCGGCGAGCTGCGCCAGGGCGCCCTCGAGGGCGTAATGCTCGACGCCGTGGCCGCCGCCTCGGGCCTGCCCGCGGCCGACGTGCGCCGCGCCGCGATGCTCACCGGCAGCCTGCGCGAGACGGCGCGCGCGGCGATGGGCGAAGACGGCGCGGCCGCCCTCGCCCGCTTCGCCGTCGCCCTGCTCCGTCCGGTGCAGCCGATGCTCGCCACGCCGGCCGACGACATCGCCGATGCGATGGCCAGGCTCGGCACCGCCGCGCTCGAGTGGAAGGTCGACGGCGCGCGCGTCCAGGTGCACAAGGCGGGCGACGAGGTCAAGGTCTACACCCGGGCGCTGAAGGACGTGACCGCCTCGGTGCCGGAGATCGTCGAGGCGATGCGCGCGCTGCCAGCGCGCGAGCTCATCCTCGACGGCGAGGTCGTCGCCCTCGCGCCCGACGGCAGGCCGCTGCCTTTCCAGGTGACGATGCGCCGCTTCGGCCGCAAGCTCGACGTCGAGGCGATGCGCGCCGAGCTGCCGCTCGCGGCGTACTTCTTCGACTGCCTGCACCTGGATGGCGCCTCGCTCCTCGACCGGCCGGCGCAGACGCGCTTCGACGCGCTCGCCGCCGCCCTGCCGGTGGCGCTGGTGGTTCCGCGCATCGTCACCGCCGACGTCGCCGCCGCCGAGGACTTCTACGCCGACACCCTGGCGCGCGGCCACGAGGGCGTGATGGCCAAGGCGCTCGACGCGGCCTACGAAGCGGGCCGCCGCGGCGCGAGCTGGCTGAAGGTGAAACGGGCGCACACCCTCGACCTCGTCGTGCTCGCCGCCGAATGGGGCCACGGCCGCCGGAAGGGCTGGCTCTCGAACCTGCACCTCGGCGCGCGCGACCCGGCCGGCACGTTCTCGCCCAGCGGCTGGGTGATGCTCGGCAAGACCTTCAAGGGCATGACCGACGCCCTGCTCGAATGGCAGACGGCCGAGCTGCTGGCGCGGGAAACCGGGCGCGACCGCTACACCGTCCAGGTGCGGCCGGAGCTGGTCGTCGAGATCGCCTTCAACGACCTGCAGGAGAGCCCGCAGTACCCCGGCGGACTGGCCCTGCGCTTCGCCCGGGTGAAGGGCTACCGCGGCGACAAGACGGCGGCCGAGGCCGACACGATCGAGACGGTTCAGGCGCTGCACGGGGCGCAGGGCGGCGGCGCGCCCTAGCCGCCGCTCGCGGCCGCGGCGGCCAGGGCGCAACGCCGCCGCAACGCCGGCTGGCCATGATCCGTTCCGAGTCGCTCCCCACCGCGACCGATCCCCGAACGGAGAGTCTCATGCGCCACCCCCGCCTCTGGCGAGACATCGCACTCGCCGCCGCCGCCGCCGGTGCCGCCGCCGCGGTCGCGGCCCTCCGCCTGCCTGGACTTGGGCAAGGCGCGTTGCAGGCCACGCTCTTCATCGGCGGCGCGTCGCTGGCGCTGATCGGCGGCGTCGGCGCGCTCATGGCCTGGGCCAGCGCGCGCACCGAGTCGGCGCTGAAGCGCGGCGACGGCGTGATGGGCCGCTGGCGCGTCGAGGCTGCCGTGTGGCCGGACTTCCTCGCCCTCGAAGCGAAGATGGCGGCAGCGCCGGAAGCGCTCGGCAACGAGTTCTCGCTCCCTCGTGGCGCGCGGGACCGCGATCTCGAGGTGATCGTCGGCCAGGAGGGCGTGATGATCGGCGACAGCGTCCACCGCCTGCCACGCCACGGCCTGCCGGAGCTGACCATGGCCGGCCTGCGGATGGAGCCGGGCACGCCGGTCTGCATCGAGCTGCATCTCTACTACCCGGGCCACGTCGCCGGCGACAGCAGCTCCTCGCCACCGCGCCGCAGCGTGCTGCGCTTTCCGGTGTCGCCCGCCGCCGAGCGCGAGGCGGCGCAGTTCGTCACCTGGTGCCACGCCGGCCGGCCCGGCGAAGCCGACTTCTTCCACGGCCGCGGCGACGGCAGCGACGGCGAAGACCTCAGCACCTGCCGCTCCTGCGGCTGGCAGACGCACAAGTTCGTTTCGGTCTGCGAGCGCTGCGGCGGCAGCCTGCTCTCCAAGCGCTGGGCGCGGCGCTTCGGCAGCGTCCTGTTCGTCCTCGGCGTGCTGCTGAGCGGCGGCATGGCCTTCCTGCTCCTGCAGATCGGGCCGATGCTTCTGCACCCTGGCGCCTCCTACGGCGGCACGCGTTTCGGCGGCACGGCGATCCAGGGGCTGCTGGTGCTGCTCCTGCTCGGCGGTGTCGCCGCGTTCGGCGTGACGACGATGGTCTACGGCCTCTTGCAGATGAGCACCGGCCTGCGCACCCTGCGCGGCGCGGCGGGGGATGCTAGAACCCGGGGGTGACGCCGCTCCGCATCGCCCTCGCCGGCCTGGCTGCCCTCGCCGTCGCGATGGGCATCGGCCGCTTCGCCTTCACGCCGATCCTGCCGATGATGCTGCACGACGGCGTCGTCGACCTGGCGCACGCGAGCCTGCTGGCGAGCACGAACTACGTCGGCTACCTCGTCGGCGCCCTGCTCTGCACCTTCGACCCGTGGCTGCGCCGCCGCCTCGGCGTGCGCCGGCCGGCCGACGGTCCGGCGATCGTGCGCTACGGCCTCGCCGCCACCGCACTGCTCACGCTGGCGATGGCGCTGCCCTGGCCGGCCGCCTGGCCGACGCTGCGCTTCGCCGCCGGCGCCGTCAGCGCCTACGTCCTCCTGCAATCCTCGGGCTGGTGCCTGGCGCAGCTCGCGGCCCGCGGCAAGCCGCAACTCGGCGGCGTGATGTTCGCCGGGCCGGGCGCGGGCATCGTCGGCAGCGGCCTGCTCGGCGGCGCGATGGTCTCCTGGCAATGGCTTGCAGGCTCCGCCTGGATCGTGTTCGGGGTGCTCGCGGCATTGCTGACCGCGGCGGTGTGGAACGTGTTCCGGCGCGAGCACGAGGCGCCCCTGCAGGGCGGGGCCGGCCTGCCCGCGGGCGCCGCGACGGCGGGGGATCCCGGGGTCGAATCGCCAGCGCAGGCGCGGCACGGCAGCGCCGAGGTCGCCGTCCTCGCCGTCGCCTACGGCATCGCCGGCTTCGGCTACATCGTCACCGCCACCTTCCTGCCGGTGATCGCGCGCGCGGCGATCGCCGGCTCGCCGCTGATCGACCTGTTCTGGCCGATCTTCGGCGGCGGCATCGTCTGCGGCGCGCTGCTGTCGGCGCGGGTCAGCCCGGCGATCGATCGGCGCTGGCTGCTCGCCGCCGCCTACCTCCTGCAGGCGAGCGGCATCTTCCTCGGCGTGGCGTGGCCGACGGAGGCCGGCTTCGCCCTCGGCAGCCTGATGCTCGGCTTTCCGTTCACCACCCTCACCCTGTTCGCCCTGCAAGAGGCGCGCCGGATCCGGCCGCTGGCGACGGCAAGCACGATGGGCCTCGTGACCACCGTCTACGCCCTGGGCCAGGCACTCGGCCCGGGCATGGTTGCCTTCATGCTGCAGCTCAGCGGCGGCGATGCGCATGCCGCGTTCCAGCGCTCGCTCGTCGTCGCCGCCTCGTCGCTGCTGATCGGCGCGGCGATGTACGCCGCCTCGGCCCGGGCGTGGCCGGCTGCGCGCTGAGCGCCTCGGCCGATCCCGGGCGTTGCGCGATTCGTCCGGCCGAGGCTGCGTTCCGTCGCAAGCCGCTGGCCGGGCCGGCGCACGGGTCCTAGAGTCGGCGAATCGCTCACCCACCCCGGAGACACGCGATGGGCATCGCCAACGACCTCGAACGCCTCGCCGAGCTGCACCGCAGCGGCGCCATTTCGGACGCCGAGTTCGCCAGCGCCAAGGCCCGTGCCCTCGGCGAGACGCCGCAGGCCGCCCGCAACGCCGTGATGCACTGGCTGCACGCGCTGCGCCGCAGCCGCACCGATGCCTGGCTCGGCGGCGTGTGCGGCGGCCTGGCGCCGGCGACCGGCCTGCCCGCGTGGCTCTGCCGCCTGATCTTCGTGCTGCTGGTGGCGTGCGGCGGCACCGGCCTGATGCTCTACGTGCTGCTCTGGATCCTGGTGCCCAGGGACGACGGCGTCGTCGAGCACGGCACGGGTTCGTTCAGTTCGACCTGAGGCCTCGCCATGGGAACGCTGTTCACTCTCGTCCTGTGGTGCCTGCTGTTCGTGCTGTGCTGGCCGCTCGCCATCGCCGCGCTGCTGCTCTGGCCGCTGGTCTGGCTGCTGAGCCTGCCGTTCCGGCTGGTCGGCATCACCTTCGATGCGCTGTTCGCGGTGCTGCGTGCGGTGCTGTTCCTGCCGGCGCGTCTGCTCGGCGGCGGGCGGCGAACCGTGGGCTAGGGCGCCCGGTCCGCCGAGAGCCTCAGGCCGTCGCGCTCGATATAGTCGGGCGAGCCATGCTCGACCCGAACCAGATCGACACCCGCTACGCCAAGAGCGGCGAGCTGAACATCGCGTACCAGGTGTTCGGCAGCGGTGACGTGAACCTGGTGTTCATTCCCGGCTGGGCTTCTCATGTCGAGAACATCTGGACGTTCCGCGCCTTCGCCGAGTTCGCCGAGCGCCTGGCCCAGTTCGCCCGCGTCGTCATGATCGACCGGCGCGGCACCGGGCTTTCCGACCCGGTCTCGAACCCGCCGACGCTCGAGGAGCGCATGGACGACGTGCGCGCGGTGCTCGACGCCGTGGGCTGGGAGCGCGCCGTGATCTGGGGCATCTCCGAAGGCGGGGCGATGGCGATGATGTTCGCCGCCACCTATCCCGAACGCACCCGGGCCTTGCTCCTGTACGGCACCTTCGCCCGCTTCAGCCGCGACCAGGACTATCCGCACGGCTATCCGGCGGAGGCGAACGCGCGGTGGCTCTCCAGGCTCGAAACCATGTGGGGAACGGGCGAGCTGTCGAGCTGGTTCGCCCCCAGCGTCAAGGGCGACACCGCCGCACTTCGGGTCCTGGCCCGGCTGGAACGAATGGCGATGAGCCCGGGCACGGCCCGCAAGCTGTTCGGCATCATGACGGAGGTGGACGCCCGGCACGTGCTGCCGGCGATCCGCGTGCCGACGCTGATCCTGCACCGGGTCGACGACAAGCCGGTGCGCGTCGGCCACGCCCGCTACATCGCCGAGCACATCACCGGGGCGAAGTACGTGGAGCTCGCGGGCGAGGACCACCTGCCCTGGTACGGCGGCGCCGACGTCCTGCTGGACGAGGTGCGCGAATTCCTGACCGGCGAGCGCGCCGAAGCCGAGCCGGACCGCGTGCTGACGACGATCCTGTTCTGCGACATCGTCGAGTCGACCCGGCGCCTCGCCGAGATCGGCGACCTCGGCTGGAAGCAGGTGCTGGCGAACTTCTACGCGCTGGCCGACGACAAGCTGCGCCACTTCCGCGGCCGCAAGCTCGACACCGCGGGCGACGGCCTGTTCGCCGCCTTCGACGGCCCGGCCCGCGCCGTGCGCTGCGGCGCTTCGCTGGCCAGGGCGGTGGAGGGCCTCGGCCTGCAGCTGCGCGTGGGCGTGCACACCGGCGAGTGCGAGGTGCTCGGCGAGAAGTACAGCGGCCTGGCCGTGCACGTCGGTGCGCGCGTGGCCTCGGTGGCCGAACCGGGCCAGGTGCTCGTCTCTTCGACGGTGAAGAACCTGGTCGTCGGCTCGGGGCTGCGCTTCGACGACATCGGCCCGCGTGCGCTGAAGGGCGTGCCCGGCGAGTGGCATCTGTTTGCCGCGGCGACCCAGGGCTAGGCCAGCCAGCTCCGCAACGCCTGGGCAACGCCCCTGCCCTAAGGTTCGTTCCGGCGCGCAACCCGTGCGTCGATCGCAGGAGCACGCATGACACTCGACACCGGTTCCCTGGCCGCTGCCCGGAGAGCGCGATGAGAAAGACCGGCGTGATCCTCGCCGCCCTCGGCGCCCTCCTCTTCTTCGCGCTGATCGCCTTCATGTTCTGGGGGCCGATGGCCAGCACCTTTCGCCCGCCCGAGCGCCAGGGGCAGGCGATGCTGGTGCTGCACGAGCAGCAGCCGCGCCTCTGGGTGCTGCTCAAGCAGGAGGAGCAGCGCCAGGTGAGCTACGGCTTCGGCTCGCGCAGCACCGGCGGCTTTCGCAACGACACCTTCTTCCACTTCGAGCTGCAGGCACACGACGTGCGCAGCACCGCGCCGGTGTGGAAGGCCCGGCTGCTCACGCTCGGCGACCGCGAGGCGAGCGGCAGCACGCCTTCACGCGTGATCGGCAGCAGCGCTGAAGGCCGCCTGCTTGGCCAGGAGGGCGACACCGTCTGGCTGCTGCTCGACGGCCAGCCGGTGGCCGTGGCCGCCGCCGACGGCAAGGTGAAGGCCACCGCCGCCATGCTGCAGGAGAAGAACGCGGCGCTGAAGGGCATGCTGCCGACCTCGTCCAGCCTCTACGCCTTCGACGCCGGCCTCGTGATCACCGCCGCCGACGCGCAGCGCTACCGCGTGCAGGGCGCGACCCTCGCCGCCCAGCCCTACCAGCCGCCGCCACCGCCCCCGCCCCCGCCGCCCAGCCGCTGGCAGAGCACGCGCCCTCCGTTCGGCGGGCCGGTCGTGCGGCTGATCCGTCTTGGCGGCGACTGGATCGGCCTCTACACCGACCGCGAGGCCGCCGATGCCGCCCACGACGAGCTCGGCATGCGCTTCAACGAGCCGTTCACGATCCTCAACGAAGGTGCGCTCGCCCGCCGCACCTTCCGCCGCGCCGTCACCGCCCCGTCGAAGCGCTACCGCGACGACAAGCACGACGTGCTGACGGCGATGACGCCCATCCCCGGCAGGCCCGCCTACCTGCGCGGCCAGTTCTTCCACGTGCCCGGCACCGAGCAGCCGCTGGCGATGACCGAGCCGACGGGCGTGCTGGTGCAGCACCAGACCCGGATCGACGCCGACGGCCGCGTGGCCATCACGCGCATCGATACGGAGCTGCAGGCGCTGTGGACCGCGACCTTGCCGATGACCGAGCTCGGCTCGCGCTGGATCTCGCCGAAGCAGCTGTTGCTGCTCGGCACCGAGCAGACGACGAAGGACGGCGTGCGCACGCGGGAGGAGCAGCTCGTGGCGCTGGACCTGGCCGATGGGAAGACACGAAGCTGGAATCTGCAGAAGGCTCAGGCGGCGGCGCCCTGAGAGGTGAGCCGAGCGGCCGGTCGGGCCGCTCCGCAGGGCGACCTAGCGGAAGAGGCCGACCGCCAGCTCTGCCCAGACCAGCGCCAGGCCCAACACTACCGCCAGACCGAGCGCAACCCGTTGCCCGGCGCCGTGGACGTGTCCGAGCCCCAGGACGATGGCCGCACCCGCGCCGCAGAGCAAGGCCGCCGCGACCAGGAAGTCTCCCGGGCTCCAGTTCACCTCCGTCGTGAACTGCATGGCCACGGCAGGAACGAGCAGCAGCAGCGCGGTGGCGGCCGCCACGCCGAGCAATGGCTTGCGCGAAAGGGTTGCCGGCACGGATGGATGCTCCTGGAAGAAGAGAAGCCGCGTTACCGGCACGTCCCGGCATCATAGGGACGATCACGCCCCGACTGCGCCGTGGCGCCGGCTGTCCCGTCGTGGGCGAAATCGGGTACCTTGGGCGAGCGATGAAAGCGCCCAAGGCCCCTCCTTCCCTCAGCCAGGACCCCGAGCTTCTGCGCCGCCTGCTGCGGGCGAGAGACCGCATGGACGCCGCTTCGCACGAAGACTGGCCCGTGCGACGGCTGGCGCGCGTAGGCGCCGTTTCCGAGGCCCATTTCGCACGGTCCTTCAAGCAGGCGTTCGGCGTTCCGCCGCACCGCTACCTGCTCACGCGACGCATCGAGCGGGCGATGGCGTTGCTCCGCGACACCGAGCTCTCCATCACCGAGATCGCCTTCGCCACCGGCTGGGCCAGCCTCGGCACGTTCGGACGCATCTTTCGCGACATCGCCGGCGCAAGCCCGAGCACCATCCGCGCGCGCGCCCGGGGCAACCCGCAGGCGCTCGACCGCGTGCCCGCCTGCATCGTCAGCGCCGCGCACCGGCCCGACCTCACGATCGCAGTTTCGGAGAAGCGGCGTCGCCATGCCTCCGCTACAAACGACCTTCCAGCAACGGAGGTTCCATGACTCAGAGTGTTCAGGTGGTGGGTTTGTACGTGCGGGATCAGGCCGAAGCGCTCGCCTTCTATGTCGACAAGCTCGGCTTTCGCGTCCACACCGACGTGCGCAACGGCGACTATCGATGGCTGACGGTGCAGCACCCGGACCAGCCGTCGTTCCAGCTCGGCCTGTTCACGCCGGGCCCGCCGGTGCACGACACGGCGACCGCGCAGGCATTGCGCGAGGTGGTGGCCAAGGGCGCGATGCCGCCCCTGGTGCTGGCGGTGGACGACTGCCGCGCCGCCCACGACCGGATGCTCGCCCGCGGCGTGGAGTTCACGCAGGCGCCGATCGATCGCTACGGCACCGTGGACGCCGGCTTTCGCGATCCCTCCGGGAACGGCTGGAAGATGATCGAGGCGCGCCGCTGAAATGAAGAAGGCTCCGGCGAAACCGGCCGAACCGGCCGGCGAACTGATCGACGCGAAGATCGCCACGCTCGGCGACTGGCGCGGCGCGATGCTCGCCAGGCTCCGCGCCCTGATCAAGGCGGCCGATCCCGACGTCGTCGAGGAGTGGAAGTGGGGCGTTCCCGTCTGGTCGCACGACGGGATCCTCTGCACCGGCGAAACCTACAAGAGCGCCGTGAAGGCCACCTTCGCCCGGGGAGCCTCGCTGCCCGATCCGTCGGGACTCTTCACTTCCAGTCTCGAGGGGAAGGTGCGACGCGCCATCGATTTCCGCGAAGGCGACAAGCCGGACGAGAAGGCGCTGAAGGCACTGGTCCGCGCGGCGGTGGCGCTGAACAAGGCGTCGACCCGCGCCTAGCCGTTGAATGGATGCGCCGCGGGCGGCGGGCTCTCTCTATCATGAGCCACCCCTTCAGGAGCCCAGAGCCATGTCCGTCCGATTCCACCGCCGCTCCGTGCTGGCGCTCGCCGCCCTGGGCCTGGCCCCCGCCGCCTGGGCGCAGGCCACCGACAGCACCCTGGCGCAGATCAAGCAGCGCGGGGCCTTGCGCGTCGGCGTCACGCAGGCGCCGCCCTGGTACTCGAAGGACCCGAAGTCGGGCGACTGGTCGAGCGGCGTCGGCGTCTCGCTCGGCAAGGCGATGGCGGCCGGCCTCGGCGTGAAGTTCGAGCCGGTCGAGGTGACCTGGGGCACGGCGATCGCCGCGCTGCAGGGCAACAAGATCGACATGATGTCGATGATGGACGCCACGCCCGAGCGCGCCCAGGCGGTCGATTTCCCGAAGACGCCGCTGCTGTTCTATTCGCTCGCCGTGCTGGCGCGCGACGACCTGCCGGTGGCCACGTGGGCCGATCTCGACAAGCCCGCCGTGCGCATCGCCGTGCCGCAGGCCAGCAGCATGGACAAGTACCTCACCGAGAACGTGACCAAGGCGCAGGTCTCGCGCTTCCCCGACAACGCCGCCGCGATCGCCGCCTTCCAGGCCGGGCGCGCCGACGCGGTGTGCCTGTTCCACCCGCCGCTGCTCGCGGCGCGGCAGAAGCTCGGCGCCGGCAAGATCGTGGTGCCGACGCCGGCGCAATCGCAGGCCTCGAGCGTCGCCGTGCGCAAGGAGGCCGACAAGTCCTGGGTCGAGTACGTCGACAAGGAGATCGGCAAGTTCTATGCGAACGGCCAGACGCAGAAGTGGTACGAGGAGTTCCTGGTCGGCTTCGGCCTCGACCCCAAGGCCTCGCCGCCGGTGATGAAGGAAATGCTCGGCAAGTCGTAGCACTTTCTTCGGCCGCGCGATGCACGTCTGGAACTTCGCCCCGGTGTGGGCGAACGCTGACCTGCTGGCGCTCGGCCTCCTCAACACGCTGAAGGTTACCGGCGCGGCGCTCGCCTTCGGCGTGCCGCTCGGCCTGCTGCTGGCATTGATGCGGCTCTCGCCGCAGCGCCTGCTGCGCTGGCCGGCGAGCGCGGTGATCGAGGTCTTTCGCACCACGCCGCCGCTGGTGCAGCTCTTCTGGTTCTTCTTCGCGCTGCCGATCCTGATCAAGGTCGAGATGACGCCCTACGTCGCCGCGGTGCTCACCTTCTCGATCCAGTCGGCCGCCTTCTTCGCCGAGGTGTTTCGGGGCGGCATCGTCTCGGTGGAGCGCGGCCAGTGGGAGGCAGGCCGTGCGCTCGGCATGGCGCCGCGGCAGGTGATGCGCCGCGTGGTGCTGCCGCAGGCGGTGAAGCGGATGATTCCCGCCTTTCTCGAGCGGGCAATTGAGCTGATGAAGACGACCACGCTGGTCGCCATCGTGTCGTACGCCGATCTGCTGTTCCAGACCAACGAGGTGGCGCAGAAGACGTTCCGGCCGCTCGAGGTGTTCACGGTCACGGCGCTGATCTACTTCGTGGTCATCTTCGCCGCTAGCCAGCTCGTGCACGGACTCGAGCGCCGCCTGGCCACGAGCGGCGAAGGGCTGGCGCGCTGATGGGTGCCGCCTACCGCTGGAACTTCGGGCCGGTGCTCGAGAACCTCGACGTGCTCTGGGCCGGCGCGCTCGGCACGCTGCGCCTCTTCGTCATCTGCGTGGTGCTCGGGTTCGGCTTCGGCCTCGTCGTCGGCCTCGGCCGGCACGCCCGGTCGCGCTGGGCGCATCTGCCGGCGACGGCTTTCGTCGAGTTCTTCCGCAACACGCCGGTGCTGGTGCAGATCCTCTGGTTCTATTACGCGCTGCCGATCCTGCTGCCGTTCGAGATCAGCCCCCTCGTGGCGGCGGCGCTCGGCATCTCGCTGAACTCGGCGGCGTTCTCGGCCGAGATCTTCCGCGGCGGCATCGAATCGATCGACCGCGGCCAGGCCGAGGCGGCGCGCGCGCTGGGCATGACGCCGGCGCAGGCGATGCGCCGGATCGTGCTGCCGCAGGCACTCCGCCGGATGCTGCCCGCCCTCACCAACCGCGGCATCGAGATCTTCAAGATGACGACGCTGGCCTCGGCGGTGGCCTACGTCGAGCTGCTGCAGCAGGGCAAGCTCCTCGCCTCGCTGAACTTCAACCCGATCGAGACCTACACGGTGATCGCGGTGGTCTTCTTCCTGTGCCTGTTCCCGCTGGTGCAGGCGACCTACGCGCTCGAACGCCGCCTCGGGCGCTCCGATCGGTAGCGAGAGCCGAACCCGCCGCCGCCCGAGCGAAGGGCCGCGAATCCAGCCGCTTCGTTCAAGCCGGCACAGTCCCGGATCCGAACAATCGTGCTCCTCGACACCCCTTCAGGAACACGACCATGCCGACCTTCCCCACGCTCGTCCGGGCGGCCCTTGTGCTGATTTCCGCTTCGCTGGTCGCCGGTTGCATGACAGCGCCGGCCGACCTCGACGTGTCGCTCGATCGGCCCACGGCGGCCGGCGTCTACCGCGTCACGCTGGTGCCGCCGCAACCGGCGCCGGCGATCAACCAGATGCACAGCTGGCAGGTGAAGCTCACGGCGCCCGACGGCGCCCCGGTGCACGACGCCCGCTTCGCCGTGGACGGCGGCATGCCGCAGCACGGCCACGGCCTGCCCACGCAGCCGCGGGTCACGCGCGAGATTTCGGAAGGCACCTACGCGCTCGAAGGCATGAAGTTCAGCATGACCGGCTGGTGGGAGGTGAAGCTCGCGATCCAGGGCCCGCTCGGCGCCGACAAGGTCACCTTCAACACCGTGGTCGGCAACCCGCCGGCGCGGCCGTGAGCCGGGCGATCCCGCTGCGCGCCGCGGCGGGCGCCCTCGCCGCCGCGGCCCTTGCCCTGGCGGCGCTCGGCGCGCACGGCGCCGACCGGCCGCCGCTGCGCGACCGCTGGTCGGCCGGCGACCTCGCCACCCTCGCCTCGATGCAGTGGCAGGCGGCGGGCGAGCGATCGGTCGATCGGTCGAACGCCTACGAAGCGCGCGCCGATGCGGCGGCGCTCGGCCGGGCGCTGTTCAACGACACGCGGCTCAGCCGCAACGGGCAGGTGGCGTGCGCGAGCTGCCACGCCGCCGACCGCGAGTTCCAGGACGGCCGACCGCTCGGCCAGGGCGTGGGCACCGGCAAGCGTCGCACGATGCCGGTGATGGGCGCGGCGAACGCGCCGTTCCTGTTCTGGGACGGGCGCAAGGACAGCCTGTGGTCGCAAGCCCTCGGTCCGCTCGAAGACGCGGCCGAGCACGGCGGCAACCGCATTCGCTTCCTGCACGTGGTGCAGGCGCGCTACCGCGACCGCTACCAGGCCGTGTTCGGTCCCCTGCCCACGCTCGACGCGCTGCCCGACGACGCTTCGCCGAACGGCAACGACGCCGAGCGGGCCGCCTGGAACGCGCTGCCGGCCGCAAGCCGCGACGGCGTGAACCGGGTCTTCGCGAATCTCGGCAAGGCGATCGCCGCCTACGAGCGACAGGTCTCGTACGGCGAGTCGCGCTTCGACGCCTACGCGCGCGCCACGCTCGCCGGCGACCCGCGCGGCCAGGAAGTCCTGGCGGCGCAGGAAGTGCGCGGCCTGCGGCTCTTCATCGGCCCCGGCCAGTGCGTGAGCTGCCACAACGGCCCGGCGCTGACGGATCACGCGTTCCACAACACCGGCGTGCCGCCGCTCGACCCGGCGGCGCCCGACCGCGGCCGCGCCGAGGGCGTGAAGAAGCTGCTGGGCGACGAGTTCAACTGCCTCGGCCGCTACAGCGACGCGCGGCCCGGCGAGTGCGGAGAGCTGCAGTTCGTCTCGGCCGACGACCCGGGCCTGGTCGGCGCGTTCCGCACGCCGAGCCTGCGCAACGTGGCGGCACGCGCGCCCTACATGCATGCCGGGCAGCTGGCCACGCTCGGCCAGGTGGTGGAGCACTACGCGCGCTCGCCGCGAGCGGCCGTGGGCCGCAGCGAGCTCGCGCAGCCGGGCGAGCGGAGGCCGGGCCGCCAGGCCATCCGCCTCTCGGCGAGCGAGGTGCAGGATCTCGTCGCGTTCCTCGGCGCGCTGACCGGGCCGGTGCGGCAACCCGACTGACCGACGCGGTTCGGCCGTGCGCGGGAGCGCGTCCCGCGAGTCGGCAGAATCGCCCGGTGCAACCTTCTCCTCCCCCTTTCCCCGCCGCCACCGCCGCCGAGCCCGCTGCACGGCCCCTGCTGCGGGTGAGCGCGCTGACCAAGCACTTCGGCGACAACGCCGTGCTGCGCGGCATCGACCTCGACGTGATGCCCGGCGACCGCATCGCCATCCTCGGCGCCTCGGGCTCCGGCAAGAGCACGCTGCTGCGCTGCCTGAACTTCATGGAGCGCCCGAGCGCCGGCGTGGTGGAGCTGGCCGGCCAGGCGATCGGCCGCGCCGCGCCGGGCCAGACCCCGGCCGGCGAGCGCCGCTACGACGAAGCCGAGCTGACGCGCGTGCGCCAGCGCGTGGGCATGGTGTTCCAGCAGTTCAACCTGTTCCCGCACATGACCGCGCTCGGCAACGTGATGGAGGGTCTGCGCACGGTGCGCGGCCAGCGCGAGGCCGAGGCGCGCGGCCGCGCCGAGGCCGAGCTCGCCCGCGTCGGCCTGGCCGACAAGGCCGACGCCTACCCGGCGCGGCTCTCGGGCGGGCAGAAGCAGCGCGTGGCCATCGCCCGCGCGCTGGCGATGGACCCCGAGGTGCTGCTGTTCGACGAGCCGACCTCGGCCCTCGACCCCGAGCTGGTGGGCGAGGTGCTGCGCGTGATCCGCTCGCTCGCCGACGAAGGCCGCACGATGCTGCTGGTGACGCACGAGATCGGCTTCGCGTACCACTTCGCCAGCCGCGTGCTCTTCATCGCCGAGGGCGTGATCCACGAGCAGGGCACGCCCGACCAGGTGCTCAAGCATCCCAGCGAGCCGCGCACGCGGGCGTTCATCGAGCGGCACCGCGAGTTCGACTTCTAGTTCCGATTCCCGTATTCGATTTCCCGACTTCGAGGCCACCATGACCGCAGCCCCCCCCAATGCGCTGACCCAGGGCGAAAGCGCCCAGGGCTACCTCGCCGACCCGCGCAACGACGGCGTGTGGGTCTGCGTGAACGGCGACTTCGTGCCGCGCAACGAAGCGCGCGTCTCGGTCTTCGACAGCGGCTTCGTCCTCGGCGACGGCATCTGGGAGGGGCTGCGCCTGGTGCAGGGCCGCCTGATCAGCCTCGACGCGCACCTCGACCGCCTGTTCGAAGGCGCGACCTCGATCGCGCTCGACATCGGCCTGACCCGCACCGAGCTGACGCGGGCCGTGCTCGACACGCTGGCGAAGAACGGCATGACCGACGGGGCGCACATCCGGCTCATGGTGACGCGCGGCCTCAAGCGCACGCCGAACCAGGACCCGCGCTTCGTGATCGGCAAGGCGACGGTCGTCATCGTCGCCGAGTGGAAGACGCCCAAGCCCGAGTCGAAGACGCGCGGCCTCTCGCTCTTCACCTCGACCTTTCGGACGAGCGGGCCCGACGTGTTCGACCTCCGGCTCAACTCGCACAGCCGGCTGAACCTGATCCAGGCGCTGATCCAGGCCATTCACGCCGGCGCCGACGAAGCGCTGATGCTCGACCCGCGCGGCTTCGTGGCGAGTTGCAACTCCACCAACTTCTTCATCGTGAGGAAGGGCGAGCTCTGGACCTCGACCGGGGCGTATTCGTTCAAGGGGATCACGCAGCGGAACGTGATCGAGGCGTGGACGGCGGCGGGGGGCGTGGCGCGGGAGTGCGACTTCACGCTGGCGCAGGTGTATTCGGCGGAGGAGGCGTTCGTGACGGGAACGCTGGGCGGGGTGACGCCGGTGACGAAGGTGGACGGGCGGACGATCGGCGATGGAAGGCCGGGGAAGCAGACTCTCCGCGCCGGCGCGCTCTACCTGCAACGGGTGACCGGCACATGACCGGCCGCACGTGGTGGCGGCGCAGCGTGAAGGCGCTGCACCAGATCTCCGCGATCGCCGGCGGCGGCGGCCTGGCGGCCTGCCTCGTCATCGGCCTGACGGCGAACGCCGCGTCGCAGTCCGAGTTCATCGGGGCCCGGCAGGCGATCGCGGCGATCGCACGCTTCGTGCTCGTGCCTTCGCTGGCCGTCGTGCTGGTGACGGGCCTCCTGGCCATCGCGGCGACGCGCGCCTATCACGACGCGGGCTGGGCCTGGGTGAAGGCGCTGCTCGGCCTGAGCGTGTTCGAGGCGACCCTGCTCACCGTCGGCGCCAGCGTGCGCCAGGCCGAGCTCGCGGCGGCGGCGGCCGATCCGGGCCTGCTCGCCTCGCTCTTGCATTCGGAGCGCAACACGCTCTGGCTGCTGCTCGCACTCAGCGTCGCCAATGTCGTCCTGGCGGTGTGGCGGCCTCGGCTGACGGTGAAGATTCGCTGAGCCCGGCCTTCCTCCGCTCCGGCAGAAGACGATCCTGGTCGGCCGATGCGATCGGCCTACCGGAGCTTGTGTTCGACGAGCGCCTCGTAGTGCGGTCGCGCCGCGTCCGCGATCCGCTGCAACTCGATGCCCAACGCCACCCTTTCGCGGGCCGCCGGCCGCTCGAAGCCCGTCGACCGCTCGACGGCGTCGTACCAGGCAGGTGCCCATACGCCATCGCTGTCGCGCCTCCCGGGCGGCCAGTGAAGCATGGCAGCGTCGTACGCGATCCCGAGCGCCGCGCACAACTTCGCCAGCACACGCCCCGGCTCCGCCAGGATGTCCGCACCTTCCACCACCGGCGGCGCCCGCCCCAGGCGATCCGACTCCTGCTCGAACAGCTCCCGCTGCTGCACGATCCCGATGTCCGCCAGCGTCACCTCCCCGCGCTTGGCCACGTATGAAGCGAGCACCGCGGCCGGATCGCGGATGAGAAACGCATTGCGCACCTGCCCCAGCCACTCCCTGCCGACGGCCGGAATCATGTGATGCGTCATGTGCTTCTGGTACCAGACCGGCCTGTCGCCGGGCACGGGACCCAGCAGCCCCGCCACCACGTCGCGCCAGTCGTTCGGCTGCGAGGCGATCACCTCCTGGCGCATCGGATGCACCAGGCCCGTCTGCACGAGGTACGCCGCGTAGAACGGCTCGTCGGTCACCGCCGTGTCGGCCCGGGCACCGAACGACCGCATCATCGCCGTGGAGATGTTGCGCGGGCCGGACCACATGGCGATCCGGATCGGTGGCTCCTGCATCTGCTGTTCTCGCGTGTCGGGCGGAAACGGTAGCAGAAGACACGCCACTGTCACGTGCGCGGCCAATGATGACTCGCCTCTGCTGCATGCAGCAATGCGCAGACGAACTGCCCCGTTTCCCTCGGCCGCAGGCCTGCAACGCCTCATCACTCATCGGAGCCGCACACCGTGACCACTTCTCGTCGCAAGTTCATCCAGGGCGCCGCCCAATCCGGCATCGCGGCGGCCACGCTCGCCGCCTTCCCGCCGAGCATCCGCAAGGCGATGGCGATTCCCGCCTTCAACGAGACCGGCACGATCCGGGACGTGAAGCACGTGGTCATCCTGACGCAGGAGAACCGCGCCTTCGATCACTACTTCGGCACGCTGAAGGGCATTCGCGGATTCGGCGATCGCTTCACCGTTCCGCAGCCCGGCGGCCGCAGCGTGTGGGAACAGCTCGACCGCGCCGGCAACCCGGTGCTGCCGTACTACCTCGACGCGACCCAGGGCAATGCCCAGCGCGTTTCGGGCACGCCCCATAGTTGGGTCGACGGCCAGCTCGGCTGGCTGGACGGCCGCGTCGGCTACTGGCCCGCCGTCAAGAACACGTTCTCGATGGCGTACTACAAGGAAGCCGAGCTGCCGTTCCAGTTCGCGCTGGCCAACGCCTTCACCATCTGCGACGGCTACCACTGCTCGATGCATACGGGCACCAACTCGAACCGCATGTTCTCTGGACCGGCACCAACGGCCCCAGCGGCGCCGGGGTGGCCTCCCTCAACAACGAGTGGGACGGTTTCAGCCCCACCGACACGGGCGCGGTCGGCTACGACTGGGCGACCTATCCGGAACGCCTGCAGGCGGCCGGCGTGAGCTGGATCGTCTACGAGAACATGCCCGACAACTACGGCGACAACTCGCTCGTGGGCTTCCGGCAATACCGTGCCGCGAACCAGGCTTCCGGCAAGCCCGTGGGCACCGATGGCGGCCCCTATCCCGCCTACGACCCGGCCAGCGACGACGCCCACAACCCGCTCTACAAGGGCATCGCCAACACGATGCCGGGCGCGCTGGGCGACACCGACTCGTACTTCAAGACCTTTCGCGACGATTGCAGGAACGGCAAGCTGCCGCAGGTCTCCTGGGTGGTTGCTCCCGCCACGTACTCCGAGCACCCCGGGCCCTCCAGCCCGGTTCAAGGGGCCTGGTACATCCAGCAGGTGCTGGACGCACTGACCGCCAACCCCGAGGTCTGGAGCAAGACCGTGCTCTTCATCAACTTCGACGAGAACGACGGCTACTTCGACCACTACCCGTCTCCCGCCGCACCCTCCCCCAACCCCGACGGCACGCTCGCCGGCAAGACCACGCTCTCGGCGGCGGAGATCGCCTACGAATACAACAAGTACCCTTCCCCTCCCGGCACGACCGGGCAGCCGCAGCAGGGCGGCGCCAACCTCGACTACGGCGCGCAGGACGGCCGCGTGTTCGGCCCCGGCGTGCGCGTGCCGATGTACGTGGTCTCGCCCTGGAGCCGCGGCGGCTGGGTCAACTCGCAGGCGCTCGATCACACCTCGGTGATCCGCTTCATCGAGGCGCGTTTCGGCGTGAAGGAACCCAACATCAGCCCGTTCCGGCGCGCCGCGCTGGGCGACCTGACGAGTGCCTTCAACTTCGCCAACCCGAACAACGAGCCGCTGCCCACCCTGGCCGGCCGCAAGACCAAGGCGGAAGCCGATGCCGTGCGCGCCGCGCAGCAGGCGCTGCCGCAGATCACGCCGCCTGCCGGCCGCGGCCTGCCCGCGCAGGCCACCGGCTATCGCCCCTCGCGCGCCCTGCCCTACGAGCTGAGCGTGACGTCGCGCATCGAGGAGCGGCAAGGGAACCTCCGTCTCGTGTTCCGCAACACCGGCCGCGCCGCCGCGGTGTTCCATGTCTACGACAAGCTGAAGCTCGACGCCATGCCGAGCCGCCAGCCGGTGCCGGCCGATCCCAATGCGCTGCTCGCCTTCCGCGATCAGCAGTATCCGCAGCCGCGCCGCTTCATGGTCCAGCCGACGAAGATGCTGGACGACACCTGGCCCGTGCAGAACGACAACGCCGGCCGCTACGACCTGTGGGTGCTGGGCCCGAACGGCTTTCACCGCCGCTTCAAGGGCGACCTGACGGCGCTGCGCTCGCGGCAGGCCTCGGCGCCCGAGGTGCAGGTGAGCTACGACCCGCGGGGAGGCGGCCTTCGGCTCGAGGTGCGCAACGAAGGCGCCGCGCCCGTGCTGCTGAAGGTGCGATCGAACAAGCTGTACGGTGCGCTCACGGCCGTGGGGTCGGGAGGAGCGGTGGGCGGCACCGGCACCGCGTGGGAGCTCAGGTTCACCGGTCGCGGCGAGCAATCGCTCTACTGGAACCTGGACTCGACGGGCTGGTGGTACGACCTGATCGTCAGCAGCGATGCCGACCCGAGCTTCCTGCGCCGGCTGGCCGGCCGCATGGAGACGGGCCGGCATTCGGTCAGCGATCCGGCGATGGGACTGGCCGACAGCTTTTGAGCGTACGGCGCCGACGCGGTACGCGACCCCGCCCCGGCGTCCGCCGGGGACTACGCGGCCTCGACTCCTTGCAGCGCGGAGGCCGCGAGGTCGAACTGCAGGGCGTCGATCTGCCGGCGCACGGCGTCGAATGACTGCGGGCCGAGCAGGCGCCGCAAATGCGGGGACAGGGTCTTGAAGCCATCCAGCGCCGCCAGGTCGGCGCTGCGCAGTTGCTTCAACAAGGTGGTCAGCGCCGGGGCGTTGAGGCCACCGGGCAAGGCCTCTCCGGGCTCTTCCTCGGCCGGCGCCAGGAGCAGCGGCGCACTCGCCGCACGCAGCCTGCCCAGCTCCGCCGACAGCCGCCGGAGGAGTTCGTCGAGCATCGGCGAATGGCCCGCCAGGCAGGCCTCCTCGGCCTGCGCGGCCAGCCGTTGCACCCCCTTGGCCCCGAGCGTTCCCGAACTGCCCTTCAGGTCGTGCAGCCGCCCCGCCAGCGCCGCCGCTTCGACGCCGGCAAGCTCCGCGCCGATGTCGGCGAAGTCATCGAGCAGCCTCGCCAACAGCGAGCGCAGCAGGGACACGTCCCCGCCCAGCCGCCGGCAGGCGTCGCTCGCGTCTATGCCGTCGATCTGCGGCCACGCCTGTATCGAAAGGGGCGGCGGCGCGGCCTCTGCCGGAGCAGCGACGTGCACGTACTTGCGGATCAGGCGCACGAGCGCCTGGGGATCGAAGGGCTTGGCCACCACGTCGTTCATGCCCGCGGCCTGCGCCCGCTCGTGCTCGCCCGTCGTGATGCCCGCCGTGAGCGCGATGACCGGGAGATCCTTCAGCCCCAGTCCGTTGCGAATGCGCCGGGTCGCGTCGTGCCCGTCGAGCACCGGCATCTGCACGTCCATCAGCACGACGTGGACGCACTGCGGGTCCGCCGTCAGCTGATCGACCGCCTCCTGGCCGTTGCCGGCCAGCCGGACCTGCGCGCCCTCGAGCTCGAGGATCCTCCGCGCGACTTCCAGGTTGATCGAACTGTCGTCGGCGACCAGCACGCGCACGCCCGCCAGGCCCGGCCCCTTCCTGGGCGCGCTCACCTGCGACAGCGCGGCCGCGGCGACCGCGTCGCAGAGCGGAAATTCAAGCTCGACCCAGAACTCGCTGCCAAGATGCGGCGTGCTCTCCACGCCGACCTCGCCGCCCATGAGCGTCACGAGTTGCTTGACGATGGACAGCCCCAGCCCGGTGCCGCCGAAGCGCCGCGTGGTCGACGTGTCCGCCTGCACGAAGGGAGCGAACAGCTTGGGCAGCGCCTCGGGTGCAATGCCCACGCCGCTGTCCTTCACCTCGAAACGGAGCCGGGCGCGATCGGCCGCCGCCGGCAAGCTCCGCACGCTCAGCTTCACCCCGCCGGACTCGGTGAACTTGATCGCGTTGCTGAGGAGGTTGCTCAGCACCTGGCGCAGCCGCGTCGCATCGCCGCGCACGGCGCAGGGCAGGTCCGGGCCGGCCTGTACGTCGAAGGCGACGCCCTTGGCATCGGCCTGCAACCCCGAGAGGGACGCCAGATCGCGCAGCAGGCCATCGAGCAGGAACGGGGCCTGCTCGATCTGCATCTCCGAGGCCTCGATCTTCGAAAGGTCCAGCACGTCGTTGATGACGCCCAGCAGGGTCTGGCTCGCCAGCCTGATCTTGCCGAGGGTGTCCGCCTGCTCCGCGTCCAGGCGCGTGCGCTCCAGCAGGTACGCCAGGCCGATCACGGCGTTCATCGGCGTGCGGATCTCGTGGCTCATGTTCGCCAGGAACTGGCTCTTTGCCAGGTTGGCCGCCTCGGCCTTCTGCAACGCGTGACGCAGCGAGACCTCGTGCCGGAGACGCGCGCCGATGTCGTGCGCAACCCCCAGGTAGCCCACGAGGGCGCCGCGGTCGTCGTGCATCGCCGTCACCGCCAGCGAGACCGCAATCCGCGATCCGTCGCGGCGAACGTAGGTCCACTGGTGTTCCTTGTTCAGCGCCTCCGGTTCGATCAGGGCGCGCCCGGTATGCACCTTGCGCCCGAGCGCCTGGCTCAGCACGGCGGCGCGCTGCCGCATCTCCTCGGGGTCGTGGAACTTGAGCGATGTCTCGCGGCCGACGACGTCGCTCGCGTCATAGCCCAGCAGCTGCTCCGCGCCGCGATTGAAGATCGAGATCAGGCCGTCGGGTGCGACCGCGACGATCGACACCTGGGTCGAGGCGTCCAGAACCGACCTCAGCAGCGTCAGGGTGCGGCGCAATTCGGTCTCCGACTGCCTGCGCTCCGTGATGTCGGCGCTGACCGCGAAGAATCCGACCACGCGACCGTCGCCCGCCAGGTCCGGCACCAGGTGGCTCTCGAAGATGCGGCCGTCCTCCTCGATGTCGTAGCTGGTGCTCGTCCCTTGCATGACGGTTTCGACGCGATGCCGGGTGGATGCGGAAAGCGGCAAGCCGGTCAGCTCGGCCCGCGTCCGTCCGAGAATCTGCTCGCGCGGCAGGCCGAAACGCCGGCAGTGGGCCTCGTTGACGAACTTGAAGCGCAGCTGGTCGTCGACATAGGCGATGCGCAGGGGCAGCCGGTCCGTGACCTCATGCAGGAATCGCTCGGCCACTTCGGCGTCGCGCCGAGCCCTCTCCGCCAGTTGCTGGGCCTGCTTGATCGGCGTGATGTCGTTGCGGATCGAGATGTATTTCTCGATGCGCCCGTCGGCGCCGACGAAAGGCGCCACGAGGCTGTTGACCCAGTACAGCGACCCGTCCTTGGCCCGGTTGCAGACCTCTCCGCGCCAGGCCTGCCCGCTGGAGATCGTGCGCCACATCTCCACCCAGAAGGCGCGGTCGTGGTGGCCGGAATTGAGGATGCGGTGGTCCTGCGCCAGCAGTTCCTCCCGCCGGTAGCCGGAGATCTCGCAGAAGCTGTCGTTGACTTCGGTGATGCGGCCGCGCGCGTCCGCAACCGAGACGATGGCATGCCGGTGCAGGGTGCGCAGCAGCGCTTCCGACTCGCGTTGCGCCGCCGCCAGGCGATGGCGACTTTCGACGAGCTCGCTGACGTCGTGCACCAGGACGTAGAAGCCTTGCGCCTCGCCATCGACCATGTCGGGAAGGTAGTGGGCCAGGGAGTGCCGGACACCCTGGCCGTCGGGCCGCGGGATCGAGCGCTCGAAGGTCTGCGCCTCGCCCCGCAAGGCGGCCTCGACGTAGGGCCGGTTGCTTTCGAAAAGCCCGTCTCCCAGCAAGTCGCGCATGTGCTTGCCGGGCAAGTCCCCCGCTTCGACGCCGAACCAGTGCGCGTAGGCACGATTGGCGACGCGGTTGCAGAGCCGGCGGTCCCAGTAGCCGATCATCGACGGCACGGCATCGAGAATGTTCTTCAAGTCCTTGTGCGCCGTCTCGAGCGCACGTTCGGCCTGGCGCTGCCCCGTCACGTCCTGCATGACGGACAGGCTGACCACTTCGCCATCGGGCCCGCGATCGACCACGGCGGACAGGAGGACGTCGAGAACCCTGCCGTCGCGCGCCGTCACCTGGTATTCGACGCCCTCGACCCGCCCCTCGGCGAATAGCGTCGCGAGCACCTGCGGCGAACGCCGTCGCGACTCGGGCGCCAGAAGGTCGGGCGCGGGACGCCCGATCACCTCCGAACGGCTGTAGCCGAGCTTCGTCAGCCATAGATCGCTGACGGCCACCAGGCGGCCCGCGCGGTCCACCGAATGAAGCATCGCCGGGGTCGACTCGTACATGCGCCTGGCTCGCGCCTCCTCGGCCGCCTTGGTCCGGGCGGACATCACGCGCTCGGTGATGTCGCGCACGAACTGCGTCCGGCCGGCGAGCCTGCCGCCCGCATCGAACTCGGGCACGGTCGTGATCGCGACGTGGACGAGAGAGCCATCGGCTCGCTTGCGGACGCTTTCGAAGGTGAGGGCGCGGCTCGTCACGCCCTCGACCCCCATGCCCTCCGCGTCGTGCGCGTCGCCCGAAGGCATGACGGGGTCCAGCGGGTGTCCGATCATGTCCGCGGCAGCGAAGCCGAGCAGCGCTTCGGCGGCGCGGTTCCAGCGCCTGACCCGGCCATGGGCGTCGGTACCGATGATGGCGTCGACGCTGTGCTCCTCCACCAACGCCGCCCGGGCTCGCTCGGCGCTGGCGGCAGCGATCTCGCGGATCGCCCGGCGCCCCTCCAGGGCGCTGGACACCGCCACGCCGAGACAGGCCAGCACCTCGCGCTGGGTCGGCGTCAGCTGGCGGGGCTCGCGGTCGATCACGCACAGCGTGCCGACCTGCTCGCCTCCCGAGAGGCGCAGCGGAACACCGGCGTAGAAGCGAATGGCCGGGTCGCCGATGACGAGCGGGTTGTCGACGAAGCGCACGTCCTCTCGCGCGTCAGGAATCTCGAACAGCGAAGGCCCCAGCACGGCGTGGGCGCAGAAGGCAATGTCGCGAGGAGTCTGCGTCACGCCAGGCAGGCCGACGTTCGCCTTGAACCATTGCCGCTCCGCATCGATGAGGCTGACAAGCGAGATCGGCGTTCCGCAAAGCGTCGACGCCGCCCGTACCAGGGCGTCGAACTCGGCTTCGGCGCTGCTGTCGAGCACCTCGAGTCGACGTAGCGCCGCCAGCGCTTCGGACTCGTTCGGACGCAGGGAGGCCGGCTGCACGCGAGAGATCGGCGGGAATGGCCGGAGCAGTTCCGAAGGACCGTGACGACGGGTCGGTCAGGCCGCCAGGCGCGATTGCGGCAAGCGGCTTTGCGGGGCGATCTCGCGCGCGAGGCTCGGGGAATCGACGTCGCCGAGGTCCAGGCGCCACGCCTGGGCCCGCCCGCCGCCCTTCGCGGCATAGAGCGCCAGGTCCGCACTTCGAACCAGGTCGCTCGCGCCGTGCTGCGGTGTCGACACGAGGCGCGATTCGCCGGACTGTTCGATCCAGCACGCGCTATCGGTGTCGTAGCAGCCGATGCCGATGCTGACGGTCAGATGACCGGAGGTGGGAGAAGATTCGTGGGAGATCCCGAGCGCCTCGACGGCGTCGAGCATCCGGTGCGCCACGTGCTCGGCGCCGGCTCGCGGCGTGCGGGACAGCAGGACGACGAATTCTTCGCCGCCATAACGCGCGACGAGGTCGCCGGGTCTTTGCAGCTTGTCGCGCATCGCCTGTGCGACGGAACGCAGACAGGCGTCGCCCGCCGGATGGCCGTAGCGGTCGTTGTAGAGCTTGAAGTGATCCACGTCGATCAGCAGCAGGCTCATGGGAGTGCCGTCGCGCATCGCGGCGAGCCACTCCCTCTGCAGCGACTCCTCGAAGCCCCGTCGATTCACGACCCCGGTGAGCCCGTCGATCGAGGCGATGTTGCGCAGCTCATCGGTGAGGTGCTTGATTCGCAACTGGGTCCGA
The DNA here is from genome assembly GCA_021414305.1 of Burkholderiales bacterium. Lineage (GTDB taxonomy): Bacteria > Pseudomonadota > Gammaproteobacteria > Burkholderiales > Burkholderiaceae_C > Schlegelella_A. Next base: position 271,322 of record JAIOOS010000006.1, read on the forward strand.
ACGCGCGCCAGCAGCAAGGCCTCGCTCACCGGCTTGGCGATGAAATCGACCGCGCCCGCTTCCAGGCCCTTGAGCTCGAAGTCGGTGTCGCTGTGGGCCGTGACGAAAATCACCGGAATGTCGGCCAGGGCGGGCTCGGCTTTCATCGCCTCGCACACGTCATAGCCCGACATCCCCGGCATCTCGGCATCCAGCAGCACGAGGTCGGGCGCCGCGGCCCGAAGTTGCTGCAACGCTGTGGCGCCGGAGGTCGCGAACCGCAACTCGCCCAGCCCGGACAGCATGCGCCCCATGACCTGGATCATCCCGGGGTTGTCGTCGACAAGAAGGATGCTGGAGGGCCTGAGTTTCATGCGGGCTGACGTCGTGACGGGCGTGTACGGGCCGACACGCTGCGCCGACCCCCGCAGTTTCGGCCGTTCGCCGGCGATCTTGAGCCCGCGCGCCGGGAGCCACGCATCGACCTACCGCGTGGCGACCCCGCCGATCGAGACCGAGGATGCCCTGCTTGAGGTGGCGCAAGTCGCGTACCGCCTCGCGCGCTAGAGTGAATCGGTCGATCCACCCGAGGTCTCGAGGTCGGCGCGAGTGACGAGCCGGCCCGCGCGTACGCGGGACATTAAGTGGACCGTAAGCGAGAAGGCCGAGCATGGTTCGACCGCAACTACAGGAGACCGCATGACCTGGACGACCCATCCCCTCTTCGCCGCCGCTGCGGCGCTTGCCTTCGCTGGCAGCGCCTGGGGGCAGGCCGGCGCCTGGACGGCGACTCATACGCTGGAAGGTCCGTTCGCGACTTCCTCGATCCCCGAGCCGCCGCTGGTGGCGATGAATGCCGACGGCCGCGCCCTGCTTGCCTGGAACGCCACGGGCGTGGTGCGCTTCGCAGAGCACGCCCGGGGCGGTCCCTGGCAGCCGCGGGGCAACGTACCAGGCGGCGGCACCGGCGCCGGCCCGGTCGCGCTCGCCATCGGCCGCAGCGGCGCGGCCGCCGTCGCCTACACGACCGTGGCGACCCGCTACACGCCGTCGCGTCTGATGGTGTCGCTGCAATCGGCGTCTGGCGGGTTCGGCGCCGCCGTGGAAGTTGTGCCGGGCGCCGTCGCCGGCGACATCGATCTCGGCATTGCGTGCGACGGCAGCGTGACCCTGCTGTGGAGCGGCGCCTCCGCGATCTGGACCACCACCCTCGCCGGAACCGGACGCACCGCCGGTGCCTGCGACGGTCGGCCCGGTCCCGGGCCCTGGAGCGCCCCGCTGCAACTCTCGAACGGGCACGTCGGCGCGTCGTTGCCCGACCTCGTGGTCAACGACGACGGAGCCGCACTCGCGGTCTGGCAGGAAGGCGCTCAGGCCAACCCGAGCGCCATCCTGGCCGCCTACCGGCCAGCCGGGGCAGCCTGGGAGGCCGCGCAAACGGCATCTGCCCCGACGGCGCAGGCGACCTGGAATCCGAAGCCGGCGCTCGACGCCGGCGGCCACGCCGTGATCGGCTATCTCGACGGGCAGACGATGGTGGTCGTCGCGCGCGGCTCGGGCGGCGGCTGGAGCGCGCCCTCGCCGGTGTCGGGGAGCCGGCCGGCGTTCTATCCCGCACTGGCGATGAGTGCGGGCGGTGACGTGCTCGTCGCCTGGCTCACCCTCGATGCGCAGGGCCGTGGCGGCGAGGTCTGGGCGCGCGTCGCCGCGGCCGGCGCCGACTGGTCGGCGGCGCAACGCCTCTCCGTGGCGGCCGACGACGCCTACTGGCCGAGCGCCGCGTTCGCCGACGACGGATCGCTGGCGATCGTCGGCTGGACCGACAACGCCGCCAACGCCGCGAAGGCTTCCATCTTCCGCGCCGGAACCTGGACGCGCCGCACCCTCGGCACCGGCTACTGGAGCGGCGGCGTGCGCGTCGCGGCCGGCGCCGGCGGGGCGGTCGCCGGCTGGGCGATGCCCAACCTCGCGAATCCCAATTCGGCGAAGCTCGTCGCGCGCGCCTGGCAGTGAGGCGCTCCGCTCCCGCGCCCGCTCCTACCCCCGCAGCCGGAACCGCTGCAGCTTCCCGGTCTCGGTGCGCGGCAGCGCCTCGCGGAACTCGATCGCCCGGGGGTACTTGTACGGGGCCACGGTCGCCTTCACGAAGTCCTGCAGCGCCTTCGTCGTCGCCTCGCCGGCGGCATGGCCGGGGCGCAGCACGACGTAGGCCTTGACGATCTGCCCGCGCTCCTCGTCGGGCACGCCGATCACCGCGCACTCGGCCACCGCGGCATGGCCGAGCAGCGCCTCCTCCACCTCGGGCGCGGCGATGTTGTAGCCGGCCGAGATGATCATGTCGTCGGTGCGGCTCTGGTAGTGGAAGTAGCCGTCGGCGTCCATCAGGTAGGCGTCGCCGGTGTAGTTCCAGCCGTCGCGCACGTAGCTGCCCTGACGCACGTCGTCGAGGTAGCGGCAGCCGGTGGGGCCCTGCACCGCGAGCTTGCCGATGGTGCCCGGCGGAAGCTCGTTGCCGTCGTCGTCGACGACCCTGGCGCGGTAGCCGGGAATCGCCTTGCCGGTGGCGCCCGGGCGGGCCTCGGCCTCGTCGGCGGAGATGAAGATGTGCAGCATCTCGGTCGCGCCGATGCCGTCGATCAGCTCGATGCCCGTGGCTTCGCGCCAGAGCAGGCGCGTGGCCGCGGGCAGCACCTCGCCGGCGGAGACGCACTTGCGCAGCACGCCGCCGTCGCGCACGCCGATGCGCCGCTCCTTCGCCTGTGGCGCCATCGCCCGGTAGGAAGTCGGCGCGGTGAAGAGCACGGTCGCCTTGTGCGCGACCAGCGCCTCGAGCAGCTCGTTCGGGCCGGCCTTTTCGAGCAGCACGGTGGAGGCGCCGACGTGCATCGGAAACAGCGTCAGGCCGCCGAGGCCGAAGGTGAAGGCGAGCGGCGGGCTGCCGATGAAGACGTCGCTCTCGTTCGCGCGCAGCACGTGCGGCGGGAAGCAGACGCAGCTCGCCATCACGTCGCGATGGAAGTGCATGGTCGCCTTCGGCTGGCCGGTGGTGCCGGAGGTGAAGGCGAGCAGGCAGGTGTCGTCGGCGGCGGTGTCGACGTTGGTGAAGGGCGCGTCGTGCCGCGCCATCAGCGCCTCGAGGCCGTCGGGCGTGGGGTCGCCGAAGCAGACGATCCGCTGCAGCACCGGCGTCACCGGCAGCAGCGTCTCGAGCTCGCCGCGCAAGGCCTGGTCGCAGAGCGCGAAGTCGACCTGGCCCTTCTCGACGATCTGCTTCAGCTCCTTGGCGCGCAGCATCGGCATGGTGGCGACTGCGATGCCGCCGGTCTTCATCACCGCGAACCAGCAGGCCACCAGCATCGGCTTGTTGGCCGAGCGCAGCAGCACCCGGTTGCCGGGCACCAGGCCGCAGTCCTTCACCAGCACGTGGGCGATGCGGTCGGCCTGGCCCTGCAGCTCGGCGTAGGTCCAGCGCGGGCCGCCCGGGGCGCTGACGCAGGGCCGGTCGCCGCGGCCTTCCCGCACCGCGCGGTCGAGCAGCTCGGTGGCGCAGTTCAGCCGCTCGGGGAACCGCAGCTCGGGCAGGTCGAACAGGTAGTCGGGATGGCTCTCCGGCGGCGGCAGGTGGTCGCGGGCGAAAGTGTCGAGGTGAGCGGTGTACATGTCGGTCGAGCAGCCAGGAACCTCAGAACGCCGCGATGCCGGTGATCGCCCGGCCGAGGATCAGCGCATGCACGTCGTGCGTGCCTTCGTAGGTGTTCACGACCTCGAGGTTCACCAGGTGGCGGGCGACGCCGAACTCGTCGGAGATGCCGTTGCCGCCGAGCATGTCGCGCGCGGTGCGGGCGATCTCGAGCGCCTTGCCGCAGGAGTTGCGCTTCATGATCGAGGTGAGGTCGGTGGAGGCGGTGCCTTCGTCCTTCATCCGGCCGAGGCGCAGGCACCCCTGCAGGCCGAGCGAGATGTCGGTCAGCATGTCGGCGAGCTTCTTCTGCACGAGCTGGTTGGCGGCCAGCGGCTTGCCGAACTGCTTGCGATCGAGCGTGTACTGCCGTGCACGCTGGAAGCAGTCCTCGGCCGCGCCGAGCGCGCCCCAGGCGATGCCGTAGCGGGCCGAGTTGAGGCAGGTGAACGGGCCCTTCAGGCCGCGCACCTCGGGGAAGGCGTTCTCCTCGGGGCAGAACACCTCGTCCATGACGATCTCGCCGGTGATCGAGGCGCGCAGGCCGACCTTGCCTTCGATCTTCGGCGTGGAGAGGCCCTTGGCGCCCTTCTCGAGCACGAAGCCGCGGATCGCGCCCTCGTCGTCCTTGGCCCAGACGACGAACACGTCGGCGATCGGCGAGTTGGTGATCCACATCTTGCTGCCGGAGAGCGAATAGCCGCCTGCGACCTTCTTCGCCCGCGTGACCATGCTGCCGGGGTCGGAGCCGTGGTTCGGCTCGGTGAGGCCGAAGCAGCCGATCCATTCGCCGGTGGCGAGCTTCGGCAGGAACTTCTGCTTCTGCGCCTCGCTGCCGAACTCGTTGATCGGCACCATCACCAGCGACGACTGCACGCTCATCATCGAGCGGTAGCCCGAGTCGATGCGCTCGACCTCGCGCGCCACCAGCCCGTAGCAGACGTAGTTCATCGCCCCGCCGCCGTACTGCTCGGGAATGGTCGAGCCGAGCAGGCCGAGCTCGCCCATCTCGCGGAAGATCTTGACGTCGGTGGTGCCGTTGCGGAACGCCTCGAGCACGCGCGGCGCCAGCCGCTCCTGGCAGTAGGCGTGCGCGGCGTCGCGCACGGCGCGCTCGTCGCCCGTGAGCTGCTGGTCGAGGAGGAGCGGGTCGTCCCAGTGGAACGCGGCCTTGGAGGAAGCCATGGTGTGTTGCCTTCGTGGAATCGTGTTCAGTCGGGAATGACGGCGGTGACCTCGATCTCGACCTTGGCACGGTCCTCGATCAGGGCCGTGACCTCGACCGCGGTCATCGCGATGTCGTAGAAGCCGATGATCTCGCGAAACGCCTTGCCGATTTCGCGGCCGGCGGCGAGGTACTCGCGCTTGCTCGTCACGTACCAGGTCATGCGCGCGATGTGCTTCGGCTCGGCGCCCGCGCTCCTCAGCACGGCGACGATGTTGACCAGCGCCTGCCTGGTCTGCGCAGCGAAGTCGTCGGTCTCCCAGATGCCCTGCGGGTCCCAGCCGACCTGGCCGGCGACGTAGACCTGGCGGCCGGCGGCGGCGACGCCGTTGGCGTAGCCCTTCGGCCGCGGCCAGCCCTCGGGCAGCAGCGCTTCGTTCATCGTCATGCGGATTCCTTCTTCTGCGTCGTGTCCTTGAGCAGCTCGCGGGCGATGATGAGCTGCTGCACCTCGGTGGCGCCTTCGTAGATGCGCAAGGCGCGGATCTCGCGGTAGAGCTTCTCGACCGTCTCGCCGCTCACCACGCCCTGGCCGCCAAAGAGCTGCACCGCCGAATCGATGACCTGCTGCGCGCCCTCGGTGGCGGCCATCTTGGCCATCGCCGCCTCCTTGGTGACGCCGCGCCCCTGGTCGCGCTGCCAGGCGGCGCGGTAGACGAGCAGCGCGCTGGCGTCGATGGTCGTCGCCATCTCGGCGAGCTTGGCCTGCGCCAGCGGCAGGTGGGCGAGGGTCTGGCCGAACATCGGCCGCGTGGTCGTGCGGTGAAGGGCCTCGTCGAGCGCGCGGCGGGCGAAGCCGAGCGCGGCGGCGGCGACCGAGGTGCGGAAGACGTCGAGCGTGCGCATCGCCACCTTGAAGCCTTCGCCGTCGGCGCCGACGCGGTTCGCGTTCGGCACCCGGCAGCCGGTGAATCGGAGGCGCGCGAGCGGATGCGGCGCGATCACCTCGATCCGCGCGGCGATCTCGAAGCCGGGCGTGCCGGCCTCGACGATGAAGGCCGAAATGCCCTTGGCGCCCTTGGCCGCGGCGTCGCTGCGCGCGAACACGACGTAGACGTCGGCGATGCCGCCGTTGCTGATCCAGGTCTTCTCGCCGTCGAGGACGTACGCATCGCCGTCCTCGCGCGCGGCGCAGCGCATCGCGCCGACGTCGGAGCCGGCCTCGGGCTCGGAGAGCGCGAACGCCGCGATCGCGTCGCCGGCGGCGACCTTGGGCAGCCACTGGCGTTTTTGCGCCTCGGTGCCGGCGAGGCTGATCGCGCCGGAGCCGAGCCCCTGCATCGCGAACGCGAAGTCGGCCAGGCCGGATCGCCGCGCCAGGGTCTCGCGCGCCAGGCAGATCGTGCGCGTGTCGATCGTCTCGGCGGCGCCGCCGTAAGCCGTGCCGCCCACCGCATGGGCGAACCAGCCGGCGTCGCCGAGCGAGCGCACCAGCGCCTTGCACTCGGCATCGACGTCGGAACCGTGGTCGTGCGGCAGGTGCGCGTCGGCCCACGCGCCGAGCTCCGCGGCGAAGGCGCGATGCCGCGGCTCGAAGAACGGCCAGTCGAGGTGAGGCATGTCGTTCATGTCTTTGCTCCCTCTCCCGCCTGCGGGAGAGGGCCGGGGTGAGGGTGCAGGCGACTGCCGGCCAGCCGCACCTGAATCACTTGCAGGACCGCGTCCGTTTCTGCGAGCACGTCGCGGTTCGAAAAGCGCAACACGTCGAAGCCATGCTCCTGCAACGCCACGGTCCGGGTCGCATCGCGTCGCAGGCCCTCCTCGTCGTAATGCTGACCCCCGTCCAGCTCGACGATGAGCCGGCACTCGATGCAGGCGAAGTCGGCGAAGAACGGCCCGACCGGATGCTGGCGGCGGAACTTGTGGCCTGCGAGACGGCGGTCGCGCAGCTTCGACCAGAGGAGGCGCTCCGCGTCGGTGGAGGTGGAGCGCAACTTGCGGGCTCTCTCGCCAACCCTCACCCCGGCCCTCTCCCGCAGGCGGGAGAGGGAGTCGGACTCTTTGCTCCCTCTCCCGCTTGCGGGAGAGGGTTGGGGTGAGGGTGAACGCCCCATCTCAGTCGCCCTGAAAAACCGGCTTCTGCTTCGCCGCGAACGCCTCGTACGCGCGGGTGAAGTCCTGGGTCAGCATGCAGAGCGCCTGCGCCTGCGCCTCGGCCTCGATCGCCTGCTCGATCGTCATCGCCCACTCCTGATGCAGCATCGCCTTGGTGATGCCGTTGGCGAAGGTCGGGCCGGCGACGATGTCCTTCGCCAGCGCCATCGCCTCCTCCTCGAGCTTCTCCGGCAGCACCAGGCGGTTGAGGAAGCCCCAGCGCTCGGCCTCCTCGCCGCCGAGGGCACGCCCGGTGTAGAGCAGCTCGCTCGCCCGGCCCTGGCCGACGATGCGCGGCAGCATCGCGCAGGCGCCCATGTCGCAGCCGGCGAGGCCGACGCGGTTGAAGAGGAACGCGGTCTTCGAGCGCGCGGTGCCCAGGCGCAGGTCGGAGGCCATCGCCATGATCGCGCCGGCGCCGGCGCAGACGCCGTCGATCGCCGCGATGATGGTCTGCGGGCAGACGCGCATCGCCTTCACCAGGTCGCCGGTCATGCGCGTGAACATCAGCAGCTCGGGCGCCTTCAGCTTGACCAGCGGGCCGATGATCTCGTGCACGTCGCCGCCCGAGCAGAAGTTGCCGCCCGAGCCGGCGATGACGACCGCATGCACGTCGGGCGCATGGCGCATGCGCTCGAACAGGTCGCGCAGCTCGGCGTAGGAGTCGAAGGTGAGCGGGTTCTTGCGCTCGGGACGGGTGAGCGTGATCCGGCCGACGCCTTCTTCGCTGACGCTCCAGGCGAAGTGCTTCGCCGCGTAGCCGGCAAGCGGGCGGCGGTTGCCGGCCGCGAGGGCGGGATCGACCCGCGCTGTCGTGCTTGTCTCGCTCATGTCTTCTTTTCCTCGGGGGAGGGTTCGTTGTTCCGCACCAGGTGCACGCGCAGGCGCCCGAGCTGGCTGTGGAGCTGCTGCACGGTGGCCGCGTCAAGGCCCGAGAGCAGCTCCAGGATCCAGCTCTCGTGCTCGCGCGCCATGGTCTCGAAGTGGCGCCGGCCCTTGGCGGTGAGGCGCACGATCCAGGCGCGCCGGTCGCCGGGGCTGTTCTCGCGAACGACCGCGCCGTCCTTCTCGAGGTCGTCGGTCAGGCCGGTGACGTTACCGCCGGTGACCATGAGGTAGCGCGAGAGGTCGCGCATCTTCAGGCCGTCCTTGTAGCGATAGAGCTGCGCCATGTAGTCGAAGCGGGCGAGCGAGATGTCGAAGCGCTCGCGGAGGCGCCGCCGGATCTCGGCCTCGATGTGCGTGGTGCAGGCGAGCATGCGCAGCCAGAGCTTGAGGGCAGCGTGGTCGCCGCTGCCGGCACGGGCCTCGTGACCGAGCTCGTCGGCGTCTTCGAGCAGGGCGTGCGAGGGGTCGTTCTGCTTCATGGCCTGCCTTCCTCCCTCTCCCGCTTGCGGGAGAGGGTTGGGGTGAGGGTGGGCCGTGGTGACCGAAGACCCTCACCCCCGCCCTCTCCCGCACGCGGGAGAGGGAGTAAGGCCGCGCATCTGCGCAACGTCATACGCCGAGCGCCTTGTTCGCCTGCTCGAGGGCGGAGAGGCCCTGCCCCTGCGCGGCCATCTGCCGCTCGCGCTCGAGGTTGCGCTCGAGCTGGGTCTTGGCCGAGCGGTACTGCTTCGGCCACTCGACCTCGGTGTAGCCGATGCGCGCCGATTCGAGCAGCGTCCACGCCGGGTTGGCGAGGTGCGGCCGGGCGACCGCGCACAGGTCGGCGCGGCCCGCGGCGATGATGCTGTTGACGTGGTCGGCCTCGGAGATCGCGCCCACCGCCATCGTCGGAATGCCGGCTTCGTTCCTGATGCGGTCGGCGAACGGCGCCTGGTACATGCGGCCGTACACCGGCTTCTGCAGCTTGCTCACCTGGCCCGAGGAGCAGTCGATCAGGTCGCAGCCCGCGGCCTTGAAGTGGCGCGCGATCTCCACTGCGTCATCCGGCGTGATGCCGCCTTCCACCCAGTCGTGCGCCGAGATCCGCACCGAGATCGGCAGCTGCTTCGGCCAGACCTCGCGCATCGCGTGGAACACCTCGAGCGGGTAGCGCAGGCGATTGGCGAGCGAGCCGCCGTACTCGTCGGTGCGCTGGTTGGTGAGCGGCGAGATGAACGAGGAGAGCAGGTAGCCGTGCGCGCAGTGCAGCTCGAGCCAGTCGAAGCCGGCCTCGGCAGCGTAGCGGGTGGAGCGTACGAAGTCGTCGCGCACCCGGTCCATGTCGGCGCGGGTCATCGCCTCCGACCAGTCGCTGGTGCCGTCGAGGTACTGCTGCGGCGAGGCCGAGATCAGCGGCCAGTTGCCGCTCTCCAGCGGCAGGTCTTCGCCCTCCCACGGCACCCGGGTCGAGCCCTTGGCGCCGGCGTGGCCGAGCTGCATCGCGATCTTCGCGTCGCTGTTGGCGTGCACGAAGTCGACGATCCGCTTCCAGGCGTCGCGCTGGGCCGTGTTCCACAGGCCCGGGCAGGCGGGCGTGATGCGCGCGTCGGCCGTGGGGCAGGTCATCTCGGCGACGACCATCGCCGCACCGCCCATGGCGCGGGCGCCGAGGTGCACCAGGTGGTAGTCGCCGGGGATGCCGTCGACGGCGGAATACTGTGCCATCGGCGAGACGACGATGCGGTTCTTCAGGGTGACGCCGCGCAGCGTGAACGGCGTGAACATCGGCGGAATCGGCCCGTGCGGCGCGACCCGCTGCCGGCCCGCGGCCGCGGCGATCCAGTCCTCGTAGTTCTCGACGTAGCCCTTGTCGCGCAGGCGCAGGTTCTCGTGGCTGATGCGCTGGCTGCGGGTAAGCAGCGAGTAGGCGAACTGCTCGGGCGGCAGGTTGACGTAGCGGTCGACGTGCTCGAACCACTCGGTCGAGTTGCGCGCCGCGTTCTGGATCTTCAGCACCTCGATGCTGCGCACTGCCTCGTAGCTGCGCAGCGCCTCGCCGAGGTCGCCCGGCGACTTGCCGATGCAGCGCGCGAGCTCGATCGAGTCCTCGAGCGCGAGCTTGGTGCCCGAGCCGATGGAAAAGTGCGCGGTGTGCGCGGCGTCGCCCATCAGCACGACGGGCGCCCGGCCGTTGTGATGGACCCAGCTCTCGCAGACCACGCGCGGAAAGCGGATCCACTGCGCCGAGCCGCGCAGGTGCGAGGCGTTCGACATCAGCCGGTTGCCGTCGAGGTACTTCGCGAACAGCTTCTCGCAGAAGGCGATCGCGTCTTCCTTCTCCATGCTCTCGAGGCCGGCGGCGCGCCACACGCGCTCGGGCGTCTCGACGATGAAGGTCGAGGTCTGGTCGTCGAAGCGATAGGCGTGGGCCTGGAACCAGCCCCACTCGGTTTCCTCGAAGGCGAAGGTGAAGGCCTCGAACAGCTTGTTCGTGCCGAGCCAGACGAAGCGGCAGTCGCGCAGGTCGATGTCGGGCTTGTAGGTGGCGGCGTGCTTCGCGCGGATGCGGCTGTTGAGGCCGTCGCTGGCGATGATGAGGTCGGCGTCGGGGTACTGGTCGTCGCCCTGCACGTCGGTCTCGAAGCGCAGCTCGACGCCGAGCGCCTCGCAGCGCGCCTGCAGGATGTTGAGCAGCCGCTTGCGCCCGATGCCGCAGAAGCCGTGGCCGCCCGAGGTGATCTTCGAGCCGCGGATGTTGACCTCGATGTCGTCCCAGTGGTTGAACGCGCCGAGGATCTGCGCCGCGCTTTCGGGATCGGCCTGCTGCAGGTTGCCGAGCGTCTGGTCGGAGAAGACGACGCCCCAGCCGAAGGTGTCGTAGGGCTTGTTCCGCTCGACCACGACGACCTCGTGCGAGGGGTCCTGCCGCTTCATCAGCAGCGCGAAGTACAGGCCGGACGGGCCACCGCCGATGCAGACAATCTTCACATCAGGCCTGAATAGTTGACCAATGAAGTAATCCTACGCCGAAGATCCGGATTCCGCAAGCCGCGGGCATGGGGCGGCAACGCGCAAGCGAGATGCGGGCCATGCCTTCGGACGCTGCCGCGCGGGCAGCGACCGGTTTACTTTAGAAGTAAAGCAGTGTAGCCTGCCCACCATGAGAGAAACCACAACGGAGCCGCGGCGATGAAGATCGCAGTGCTCGGCGGCGGCCACGGCTGCTACGCCGCCGCCGCCGACCTCGCCGAGGCCGGCCATGAAGTCCGCCTCTGGCGTCGCGACGCGGCGGCGCTCGCGCCGCTGGTCGAGGCCGGCGCCATCGCCCTGGTCGACGAGCACGGCCGGCGCGAGGTCGCGTTCAGCCGCGCCACCGCCGACATCGGCGTCGCGCTCGCCGGCGCCGAGCTGATCGTCCTGCCGACGCCGGCGCTCGCCCAGGCCGACATCGCCCGCGCGATGGCGCCGCACCTCGAGGACGGCCAGGTCGTGTTCCTCGCCCCGGGCACCTTCGGCAGCTTCGTCATGGCGCGCCTGGTGCGCGAGCACGGCTCGCGCGCCGAGGTCGCCTGGGCCGAGACCGGCACCCTGCCCTACCTCGCGAGAAAGCTCGGCCCGCGCGACGTGCGCATTACGATCCGCGCGGTGCGCCTGCCCACCGGCGTCTACCCCGCCCGGCGCAGCGACGCGGCGCTGGCGGTGATCGCCCGCGCCTACCCGGCCGTGCACGCCTGCGGCGATGCGCTCTCGGGCGCGCTGATGAACGCCGGGCCCGTGATCCATCCGCCGCTGATGGTGATGAACGCGGCGCCGCTGCAGCACTTCGAGCGCTGGGACATCCACGCCGAAGGCACCCAGCCGGCGGTGCGCGCCGTGACCGACCGGCTCGACCTGGAGCGCATCGCGGTGCGCGAGGCGCTCGGCTACGGTGCGCCGCACTACCCGCTTGCCGACCACTACGCCAACGACCGCTGGATGTACGGCGACGCGCACAAGAAGCTCGTCGATTCGGGCGACTGGCGCGAGCACATCGACCTGCACACGCACCGCTACGTCACCGAGGACACCGAGCTCGGCCTCGCCTTCCTCGCCTCGGTGGCGCGCTGGTGCGGCGTCGATGCGCCGATCGCCCAGGGCCTGCTCGCCGTCACCGGCGGCTTTCTCGGCCGCGATCTGCGCCAGGGGCCGCGCACGCTCGAGGCGCTCGGCCTCGCCGGCCTGACCCGCACCGCCCTGCAGCAGCGCCTGCACGACGGCGAGTAGCCCCGGGAATGGCGCGCTACGCCGCCTACGGCGCCGGCCGCATGGGCCGCGGCATCGCCATCGCCTTCGCCTACGCGGGCCACGCCATCGCCCTGATCGACTCGCGCCGGCGCGAGCCCGCGGCGGCGGCGCGGCTGCGCGACGAGGCGTTCGCCGAGATCCGGCAGAGCCTCGAGATCCTGGCCCAGCTCGGCGCGATGGACGCCGGCGCGATCGAGGCGATCGCCGGGCGGGTGCAGTGGGTCGACGCCGCCGGCGCGCCGGCCGCCCTGCTCGCCGCCGACATGATCTTCGAGGGCGTGCCCGAGACGCTCGAGGCCAAGCGCGAGGCGCTCGCCGAGATCGGCCGCCACTGCCGCGCCGAGGCGGTGGTCACCTCGACCACGAGCAGCATCCTCGTGACCCAGCTCGCGCCGCTGTGCGTGCACCCGGAGCGCTTTCTCAACCTGCACTGGCTGAACCCGGCGTATCTGATCCCGGTGGTCGAGCTGAGTATGCATCCGGGCACCGGCACGGAAGCGGTGGAACGCACACGAGCGGCGATGACTTCGATCGGCAAGCTGCCCGTGGTCTGCGGCGTCGCCCCGGGCTACATCGTGCCGCGCCTGCAGGCGCTGGTGATGAACGAGGCGGCGCGGATGATCGAGGAAGGCGTCGCCACCGCCGAGGAGATCGACCGGGCGACGCGCTACGGCCTGGGCCTGCGCTTCGCCGCGATCGGCGTCGTCGAGTTCATCGACTTCGGCGGGGCTGACATCCTGCATCACGCCAGCCGCGAGATGGCGGGCTCGATCGACGCTGCACGCTACGCCGCGCCGCCGGTGATCGGCAGGATGATGGAAGAAGGCCGTCTCGGCCTGAAGACGGGCGAAGGCTTCTACGACTACCGCGGCCGCGACACCGGCGCCTACCGCCGCGACGTGCTCGGCCGCACCCTCTCCCAGGTGCGCGACGCCGGCCTCTGGCGGCCGCCGGCCGAAGACACCCTGCCGTGACGACAACGCTGCGCCGCGCCTACGCCGACGTGGCGCACGGCCAGATGCACTACGCGCAATGCGGCCACGGCGCAGACGCGACGCCCATCGTCCTGCTGCACCAGACGCCGCGGAGCTGGCGCGAGTACGCCGCGGTGCTGCCGCTGATCGGCGCGCGCCGCCGCGCCATCGCCATCGACACCGCCGGCTTCGGTGAATCCGATCCGGTCGCCGCGCCCGGGATCGAGGCGTGGGCCGCGGCCGCGCTGCAACTGCTCGACGCGATCGGCGTGACGCGCGCCCACGTCGTCGGCCATCACACCGGCGGCGTCGTCGCGGTCGAGATCGCGGCGCGTGCGCCGGAGCGCGTGGCCTCGCTCGTGCTCTCGTCGACGCCGTACACCAGCGAGGCCTTCCGCCACGCCCGCGCCGGCCAGCCGGCGATCGACGCGGTCGCGCCCAGCGACGACGGCACGCACCTCGCCGCCCTCTGGCAGAAGCGCCAGCCGTTCTATCCCGCCGGCCGGACCGAGCTGCTGCAGGCCTTCGTCGCCGACGCGCTCAAGGTCGGCGGCGACGTCGAGGCCGGGCATCGCGCGGTCGCCTCCTACCGGATGGAAGAGCGCATCGGCGCGGTGCGCGCGCCGCTGCTGATCGTCCATGCCAGCGACGATCCGTTCGCCGCGCCGCACCTCGGCGAGTGGCGCCATCTCTTTCCTGCCGCGCAGGTGGCGACGATCGCCGGCGGCGTGCCTCTGCCCGACCAGTGCGCGCGCGAGTTCGCCGCCGCGGTGCTGGCCTTCGTCGAGGCGCAAGCGTGAAGGCGATACGCATCCACGCCTGGGGCGAGGCACCCCGGCTCGAGGAGCTGCCCGAGCCCGAGCCGAGCCCCGGCCGCACGCTGGTGAGGATGGCAGCGACGACCGCGAGCCACCTCGACCGCTCGATCGCCGCCGGCGGCTTCCTGCGCCATCCGCCGCTGCCGTACGTGCCCGGCGTCGAGGCCGCGGGCACGGTGCTGCAGAGCGAGCGCTTCGCCGTCGGCACGCGCGTCTGGCTGCGCGGCGCCGGCCTCGGCACCGCCGAAGACGGCACCTGGCGCGAGACGATCAGCGCTCCCGACGCGGCGCTCGGACTCCTGCCCGAAACGATCGCGATGCCGCTCGGCGCGGCGTTCTTCTCGCCGTGCACCGCCGCGTGGGTCGCCCTGTTCGGCGTCGGCGCGCTGCAGGCCGGCGAGCGCGTGCTCGTCAGCGGCGCGAGCGGCGCGGTCGGCGGGGTCGTGGTGCAGCTCGCGCGCGCCGCGGGGGCGCGGGTCCTCGTCGCCGGCGGCGACGACGCCGCGGGCGCGAACGACGACGACGCACCCTGCGACCTGCTGATCGACGCCGTCGGCGGCCTGCCCCTCGTCGCGCTGCTCGCCCGCCTCGTGCCCGGCGGCCGCGCCGTGCTCGTCGGCTACACGGCCGGCCGGCGGGTCGAGCTCGACCTCGCCGAGCTGATGCAGCGCGACATTCGGCTCCTGCCGCTCAACATGCTGCGCCGCGAAGCCGAGGCGCGCACTGCCGCGCCCGAGCTGCTCGCCCGCCTCGCCGACGGCCGCTTGTCGCTGCCGCTGCCGCTGCGCACCTTCTCCCTCTCGCAGGCGGCCGAGGCGATGGCCTGGATCGCCGAGCGCGGCCATCGCGGACGGGCGGTGCTCGTCCCTGATCCGGCTCCCTCTCCCCGCGCCGCGGGGAGAGGGCTGGGGTGAGGGGTCGCGGGCGAGCACCCTCACCCCGGCCCTCTCCCGCAAGCGGGAGAGGGAGGAAGGGTCAGCCTTCGCGCACGGCCACGATCGAATTCTTGTAGACGCCGCGCGGCAGGCCGCCACGATCGAGCACGGTGGCCGCGACGCGCACCTGGAGCTGCGCGCGCACCACCTCCTCGATCTCGCGCGCCAGCGCGGCCCGCGCCGCATGGTCGATCACCGCCGACGCCTCGACGTCGACCTCGATCGCGTCGTCGAACCGCACCTGCTCGCGGCGCGCCTTCCACAGGCGCAGCAGCGGCTCGATCCTGCCCGCGAAGCGCTCGACCACCAGGTCGCGGATCGCGGTGGGGAAGACGTTCATGCCCTTGTAGATCAGCATGTCGTCGGTGCGGCCGATGCAGCGGATGCGCGGGCTGGTGCGGCCGCAGGCGCACTTCATCGCCACCACCTCGGCGTGGTCGCGCGAGCGGTAGCGCACGACCGGCGTCGCCTCCCTCGCGAACGTCGTGTAGACGATCTCGCCGGTGGCACCCGCGCGCCAGGGCAGCGTCTCGCCGCTGTCGGGATCGACGAGCTCGAGCATCACGTAGCGCTGCGCGTTGAAGTGCATGCCGTCCTGCGCCTCGCACTCGCCCCACATCGAAGGGATCACGTCGCCCAGGCCCATGGTCTCGCGCACGTGGCCGAGAGCGAGGCCCTCGACGATGCGCCGGCGCAGCTCGGGCTGGGCGAGACCCGGCTCGCCGCCGCCCAGCACCTTCTGCAGGCGCGAGGCGATGCCGGTCTCGCGCCCGACCTCGTCCCACTTCTCCGCGAGATGGAGCGCGAACGAGGTCGTGGCCAGCAGCGTGGTGACGCGCAGGTGCCGCATCTCGCGCAGGATGCGCTCGGTCGGAAAGCCGCCGAGCCAGCACAGGGTCGCGCCGATGCGGCGAAAGCCGTCGGCGTACGGCAGGCCGCCGGCGACCATCGGCAGGCCGACCAGGTGGGCGACGATGTCGCCCTTCCTGATGCCCGCGGTGTACCAGACGTTGGCGATCGCGTCGCTGAACACCTCGACGTCGCGGGCGGTCAGCGCGTAGTAGAGCGGCCGCCCGGTCGTGCCCGACGACGAGATCGCCTGCACGATGTCGGCCTGCGCCACGGCCTGGTTCTTGCCGAAGGGTTCCGCATCGCTCGCCGCCTCCTGGGCGGCGCGCAGGTCGTCCTTCAGCGTGAACGGCAGCGCCGCCAGGTCGGCGGCGGCGCGCACGACGAAGCCTTCGGGCACGCCGGCGTGCAGCCGCGCATAGAGGCGCGAGCGCCGGCGCAGCGCCGCGAGCATCTCCGCCACGCGCGCCGCCTGCCAGCGCTCGACCTTGCTCCAGGGCAGCGTCTCGAGCTCGGGGTTCCAGTAGTCGGTCATGGTCCCGCCCCGCTGCGGTCCCACGCGGTCGCCGTGACGCCGCGCTCGCGCAGCTTGTACTTCTGCACCTTGCCGTTCTCGGTGCGCGGCAGCTCGGCGACGACGTCGACGAAGCGCGGGATCGCGAAGTACGGCAGCCGCGTGGCGCAGAAGCGCGCCAGCTCGGCCGGATCGAGCGTCTCGCCGGGCCGGGCGACGAGCGCCGCCATCACTTCGTCTTCGGCCAGCTCGGATCGCACCGGATAGACCGCCACCGCAGCCACCGCCGGGTGGCTCTGCAGCACCTGTTCGACCTCGTACGACGAGATGTTCTCGCCGCGCCGGCGGATCGCGTCCTTGATCCGGTCGACGAAGCGAAACGCGCCGTCGGCCTCGCGCACCACCCGGTCGCCGGTGTGGAACCAGAGGTTGCGCCAGGCGGCGACGGTCGCCTCGGGCTTGCCGAAGTAGCCGCTCGAGAAAGCGAAGGGCTCGTCGGCGCGCAGCAGCAGCTCGCCCGCCTCGCCGGCCGGCAGCTCGATGTCGCTCGCGTCGACCACGCGCGCCTCGAACCCGGGCCTGAGCCAGCCCATGCAGCCGGGGCGCGAGCGGTCGGGCGCGCTGGCGATCACGAAGTTGGTTTCGGTCGAGCCGTAGCCTTCGATCAGCGGCACGCCGGTGCGCTCGCGAAACGCCGCCACGGCGCTCGCCGGCACGCCCGGGCCGAGGCCGACGCGGACGCGATGGCCGCGCTCCGCGTCCGAGACGGGCTGGGCGAGCAGGATCGGCACCATCGCGCCGAGTAGATAGACGACCGTCGCCCGGCGCTCCTGCATCGTCGGCCAGAACGCCGAAGCCGAGAAGCGCGGCTCGAACACGACCGAGGCGCCGGCGAGCGAGGCCTGGGCGAAGGTGTTGAGGGCGTTGATGTGAAAGAGCGGCAGCGTCGTGCAGAGCACGTCGCCGGCAACCACGCCGAGGACCGCGGCGCTGTGCACGCCCCACCAGTGGAACTGCGCATGCGAGCAGAGCACGCCCTTGGCCGGGCCCGTGGTGCCCGAGGTGTAGAGGATGGCGAGCGGGTCGGAAGGAAGAACGGCGGGCTCCTCCGCGACGGCGGCGAGAGAAGGCAGCGGCGGGAAGGCGGCGCAGGGCACGCCGGTCGCCGCCTTCGCCCCGGCCGTCGCCTGGCCGACGATCCAGATCCTGTCGAGCGCGCTGTCGCCGAGCCCCGTCGTCGCCAGCCGGCCGACGAACGCCTCGTCCACGACCAGCAGCCGGGCGCCGCTGTCGCGCAGCACGTACTCGATCTGCGGTCCCATCGAGGCGGTGTTGATCGGCACCGCCACGGCGCCGATCCAGCCGCAGGCGACGAAGGTCTCGAGCAGCTCGGCCCGGTTGGCGCAGAGCAGCGCGACCCGGTCGCCGCGGCCCACACCGGCGGCGCGGAGCGCGGCGCCGCGCGCCGCCGCGCGCCCCGGCAGCTCGCGATGCGACCACGCTTCGGCGCCGAAGCGCACGAGCGGCTGGTCGCCGTGCTGCGCGGCGCCGCGGGCGAGCATCGCCGGCAGCGTGCGCTCCGCGGGCGGCAGCGGCTCCATCGTCATCGCCATGCCGACGAGCCGGAGCGCGCTGGCTCAGTCGTCATCGGTGGTCCCGCCGAGGTAGGTGGCCTGCACCCGCGGGTCGCCGGCGAGCGCGCTCGAGGCGCCGCTGAGGGCCACCTCGCCGGTCTCGAGCACGTAGCCCTGGTCGGAGCTTTCGAGCGCGGCGCGTGCGTTCTGCTCCACCAGCAGGATCGAGACGCCGTCGGCGCGCAAGCCGCGCACGATCGCCAGGATCTCCTGCACCATCAGCGGCGCCAGGCCGAGGCTGGGCTCGTCGAGCATCAGCAGGCGCGGCGAGGACATCAGCGCGCGGCCGAGCGCCAGCATCTGCCGCTCGCCGCCGGAGAGCGTGTCGGCGCGCTGCTTGCGCCGCTCGGCGAGGCGCGGGAAGCGGCCGTAGACGATGTCGAGGCTCGCCTTCAATGCTTCCTTGCGCGAGCGGCGCACGAATGCGCCGAGCATCAGGTTGTCGAGCACGCTCAGCTCGCCGAACAGCTCGCGCTTCTCGGGCACGAGGCACAGGCCCCGCTCGACCCGCGCCTCGACGTCGAGCGCACGCAGGTCCTCGCCCTCGAAGCGCAAGGTGCCGGTCGAGGGCAGGAGGCCCATCACGGCGGCGAGCAGCGTCGTCTTGCCGGCTCCGTTGGGGCCGATCACGGAGACGATCTGGCCGGGGGCGAGGGCGAGGGAGACGCCGCGGACCGCCTCGACGCGGCCGTAGGCGACGTGCAGGTCGGCGACTTCGAGCATCGCGGGTGACGCGGGCAGCCCCTCACCCCGGCCCTCTCCCCGCGTGGCGGGGAGAGGGAGCGCGTCGGCGCTCATGCGGTGCCTCCGAGGTAGGCGGACTGCACGCGCGGGTCGGCGCGCACCGCGGCGGGCGCGCCCTCGACGAGCTTGGCGCCGAAGTTCATGACCACCAGGCGGTCGACCAGCTTCATCACGAAGTCCATGTCGTGCTCGACGATCAGGATCGTCACGCCCTCGCCGCGCAGCGTGCGCAGCAGCTCGCCGAGCGCCTGCTTTTCCTGGCGGCGCAGGCCCGCGGCGGGCTCGTCGAGCACCAGCAGCACCGGGTCGGCGGCGAGCGCGCGGGCGATCTCGAGCGTGCGCTGCGTGCCGAGCGGCAGGCTGCCGGCGAGCTCGTGCTCGCGCCCGGCGAGGCCGACGCGGCCGAGATGGCGCATCGCCTCGGCGAGGATGCGCCTCTCCTCCGCCCCGTCGAGGCCCAAGCCCGCGGCGAGCAGGCCCGACCGGGTGCGGCCGTGCGCGCCGAGGGCGACGTTGTCGAGCAGGCTCATCTGCGGCCTGAGCTTCACGTGCTGGAAGGTGCGCGCCATGCCGAGCCGTGCGAGCCGGCGCTGCGACAGCGCCGAGACATCGTGGCCGAGAAACTCGATCCGGCCCGCGCTCATCGGCAGGGTGCGCGTCAGCAGGTTGAACAAGGTCGACTTGCCGGCGCCGTTCGGGCCGATCAGGCCGACGATCTCGCCGGCGCGGATCTCGAAGCTCACGTCGTCGACGGCGACCAGGCCGCCGAAGCGCTTCACCGCACCCTGCACGGCGAGGATGGGCGCGCCCGCCGCCGGCAGGCTGCGCCGCGGCAGCGGCTCGGCGCCGGCGAAGCTGGCGGTCTCGACCTCGGGCGCGGCGAAGCGCCCGCGGGTCCAGCGCCGCACGAAGCCCATCAGCCCGCCGCGTGCGTACTGCAGCAGCAGGATGAAGAGCACCGCGAACGCCACCGCCTGGAGCTGGCCGGCGCGCTGCGTCAAGAGCGGCAACGTGTCCTGCAGCACGTTCTTCAGCAGCAGCACCACCGCCGCGCCGGCGAGCGCGCCGCTGAGCTGGCCGAGGCCGCCGCCCACGGCCATCAGCAAGTACTCGATGCTGGCGCGCACGTCGAACGGCGAGGGGCTGACGAAGCGGTTCATGTGCGCGTAGAGCCAGCCCGCCAGCCCGGCCAGCAGCGCGGCGAGGACGAAGAGCGTGAGCCGCACCCGGAACGCGTCGGCGCCGACGCTCGCCAGCAGCACCGCGCCACCGCGCAGGCTCCTGATCGCTCGCCCCGGCCGCGATTGCAGCAGGTTGCGGTTGAAGACGAAGGCCAGGCCGACGATCGTCCAGATCAGGTAGTAGATCGCGTGCGGCTCCACCAACGACCAGCCGCCGATGCGCAGCGGCGGCACGTTCGAGAGCCCGGTGTGCCGGCCGAACGCGTCGACGTTGCCGAACAGGAGGGCGATCGAGAGCCCCCAGGCGATGGTGCTGAGCGGCAGGAAGTGGCCGCCGAGGCGCAGCGTCAGCAGGCCGATCGCCAGCGCCGCCAGGCCGGTGAGCGCGAGCGCGAACACCAGGCCGAGCCAGGGCGAGGCGCCGTGCGCAGTGGTGAGCCAGGCGCTGGCGTAGGCGGCGATGCCGACGAACGCGGCCTGGCCGAACGAGGTCGCGCCGCCGATGCCGGTGAGCAGCACCAGGCCGAGCGCGACCAGGGCGCCGATGCCGATGTCGTTGAGCAGCGAGACGCCGAACTTGCCGAGGACCAGCGGCGCGAGCGCGAGCGCGGCGACGACCACCGCGACCAGCGCGCGATGCCGGCCCTGCGGCGTCATTCGTCGAGCTCCTCTTCCTCTTCCTCGACGTGGGCCGAGAAGAAGGAGCGAAGCAGCAGCGCCGGGATCAGCAGGCTGAAGACGATCACGTCCTTCAGCGCGCCGCTCCAGAACGAGGCGAAGCTCTCGACCACGCCGACCGCGATCGCGCCCAGCGCGGTGAGCGGGTAGCTGACCAGGCCGCCGATGATCGCGGCGACGAACGCCTTCAGGCCGATCAGGAAGCCCGAGTCGTAGTACATCGTCGTCGAGGGCGCGACCAGGACGCCGATCAGCCCGGCGAGCAGCGACGCGCACACGTAGGCCAGCAGCGCGGTGCGCGCCGGGCGGATGCCGACCAGCCGTGCGCCGATTCGGTTGACCGCGGTCGCACGCAGCGCCTTGCCGGCGACCGTGCGCTCGAAGGCGAGGAAGAAGAGCGCGCTCAGCACCGCCGCCGCACCGACCATCAGCAGCACCTGGCCGCTGACCGTGAAGCCGACCACCGAGATCGCGCCGCCCACCAGCGGCGCGGTGCGCGAGCCCTCGGGGCCGAAGAACAGCAGGCCCAGTCCGGAGAGCAGGAAGTGCAGCGCCAGCGAGGCGATGAGCAGCACCAGCACCGACGCGTCGGCGATCGGCTGCAGGGCGATGCGCGCGACCAGCGGAATGATCGGCACCACCAGGGCGACGGCCACCGCCACCTGCAGCAGCGCCGGCGCCGCGCGCCCGGCGATCGCCCAGGCGGCGAGGCACGGCAGCGCCGGCAGCAGCCCCCAGCCGAGGAGCGCGCGCGGAATGCGCCGCGCCTCGCCGCGGACCACCAGGCTGCGGATCTCGACCGCCAGCGCCAGCACCGCGAGCGTTGCCACCAGCCCCACGGTCGCCGGCATCCGGCCGGTCTCGAACGCCGCCAGGCTGAGCGCCGCGAACGCGGCGACATCGCCGAACGGGACGAAGACGACCCGCGTCACCGAGAAGATCAGCACCAGCCCCAGCCCGGCGAGCAGGTAGACGGCGCCGTTGGCGAGGCCGTCGATGCCGAGGATGAGGGCGACCTCGGGCGTCATGCCGAAGGGGAGCTTGGCGTCGGTGCGCGGTTCGCTACGTCAGGGAACGTACTTCCAGGCGCCGTTGTCGACCCGCACCACCACCCGCGCGCGCTCGTCGACACCGTAGACGTTGCCGGTCTTGAAGTTGTAGACGCCGTGCGTGCCGACCACTTCCTTGGTGTTGGCGATGGCGTCGCGCAGCGCCACGCGAAACGCCGGCGTGCCGGGCTCGACCTTGTTGGCGATCACCCGCGCGGCCGCGTCGGCGAAGACCAGGTAGCCGTCGAACGAGTAGGCCGAGAACGCGTCGGTCGAGGGCGCGCCGTTGACCTTGAGGAAGGCGGCGCGGAACTCGTCGGAGATCTTGCGCGTGGGGTAGTTGGCGGGAAGCTGGTCGGCGACGATCACCGGGCCGGTCGGCAGGAAGGCGCCGGTCGCGGCCGAGCCGGCGACGCGCAGGAAGTCGGGGTTGATCATGCCGTGGTTGCCGTACACGCCGCCCTTGAAGCCGCGCTCCTGCAGGGCGAGGAAGGGCAGCGCGCCGGGCGTGCCCGCGCCGCCGGTCATCACCGCGTCGGGGCGCAAGGCCACGATCTTCAGCACCTGCCCGGTCACGGAAGGGTCGGGCCGCGCATAGCGCTCGTTGGCCACGACCTTGATGCCTGCGGGCTCGGCCGCCTTCATGAGCGCGTCGTAGACCAGGTCGCCCCAGGCGTCGGTGAAGCCAATGTAGGCGACCGTCTTCACGCCGTTGGCCTTCATCTTCTCGACCACGGCGTTGACCATCAGCGGCGTCGGCTGGGCGACGGTGAAGATCCATTCCGCATCGGCCGGCGCGAGCAGGATCGGCGTCAGGCCGATCATCGGCGTCTTCGTCTCGCGGCCCACCTGCGCCATCGCGATCGCCGCGGGCACGCCCGAGGTGCCCATGATGATGTCGACCTTCTCCTCCTCGATCAGCTTTCTCGCGTTGCGGCCGGCGGTGGTGGGATCGGAGGCGTCGTCGAGCACGGTGAGCACGACCTTGCGGCCCGCGATCTCGGGGCGATAGGCGATCGCTGCCTGCATGCCCTTGGCGTAGGGCACGCCGAGCGAGGCGTTCGGGCCGGAGAGCGAGACGCTCAGGCCGACCTTCAGGTCGGCGGCGAGCGCGCTGGCGGCAAGGGCGCAGCCGGCGACGACGCCGAGTGCGGTGCGGACGAAGCTCTTCATGGACGGACCTCCTGGAAATTGGGGCGGACGGAACAGACAAGCATAGGCGGGGCCAGGGGCGGCGCTAATCAGGCATATCCAGCGTCATGAAGCGGACCCAGGCGCGGAACTGGTTGCGCATCAGCAGCTCGTTGGTGCCGTTGACGTCGCGCGTCGGCGTGGCGAGCTCGCCGGCGCTGAAGCCGCGGTGCAGGCTGATCCACTCGTTGCCCTCTGCGCGCAGGCTCTTCTGGATGCCCTGGAACAGATGGACGTCGTCGTGCGCCACCACCGACATCGGCGAGAACGCAAGCCGGTTGTAGGTGACCGAGCGCTCGAACAGCAGGTCGGGAGCGCCCTCCACCCGAAAGCTCCAGGCCTCGACCACGGTGCGGTCTGCGGCGAGCGGGCGGATCACGCGGATCGCCTGCGGCGAGCCCTTCAGCGCCAGGCTCGGGTAGCAGAGCGCGTTCTGCGGCGAGCGCTGCAGGATCTCGGCGGCCCGCTCCTCGCCGTGCGCCGCGCGCATGGCCGCCTCGTACTCGGGCACCTGGCCGTAGCCCGAGTGGATGCTGAACTGCGTGCCGAGCACGCTGTGCCCGTTCGGCAGGATGCGCCCGCCCATGCGATCGAAGAAGTCGTGGCCGGCGCCGAACGGGAGGATCTGCTCGATCGCCATCGGCTTGGGCTCGTCGGCGGCATGGCCGGCCCACAACCTGGCCGCGGCGCCACTCGCCGACTCGTGGGTCGAGAGCGGATGCAGGGTGTCGTTGATGTTCTCGAGGTAGGTCTTCCAGTTGCAGCGGATCAGGGTGCGCAGGCACCCGCCCTCGATGCGGATGCGGCCGACCGGCGAGCGGTCGACCAGGTTGTCGATCGAGGCCAGCGCCTCGCCGAAGTAGCTCGCGAAATCGGGGCCGCCGGCGTTGATCTTCGCGAACACGAACTCGCGATGGATCGCCACCCCCGCCGGCGCCTGCATGCCGCGCGCCGCCTCGCTCGCCGCGTGCCCTGTGCCCTCGTAGCCGCCGGCCAGCGGCACGGCGCGCAGCGTGCCGTCGAGGCGATAGGTCCAGGCGTGGTACGGGCAGCGAAAGAACCGGCCGGTGTTGCCCGAGCGGTCGCTCACCAGCGGCGTGCCCTTGTGCGCGCAGCGGTTGTAGAGCACGCGCACCGAGCCGTCCTCGTGGCGCACCATCACCAGCGGCCGGCCGGCGAGGTCGAGGGCGATGTAGTCGCCGGCGTTCGGCACCTGGCTGGCGTGGCCGACGTAGTTCCAGGTGTTGGCGAAGAAGTGCTTCTGCTCGAGCGCGAACAGCTCTTCGCTCAGGTAGAGGTCGCGGTGCACGCGCTCGTCCTCGACCAGCGCGGCGACTCCGTCCCGGTCCATCACACCTTCAGGCTGCTGACGCTGCTGCCGCCGCAGACGAAGAGCGTCTGCCCGGTGACGAAGCCGTTGGCGGGCGCGGCGAAGAACGCCACCGCGCGGGCCACGTCGCCGGCCTCGCCGATGCGGCCGACCGGAATCGAGGCGGCGAGGCGCGCGTCCTGCTCGCTGCCTTCGGGAACGATCGCGTGGAACATGTCGGTGCGGATCGGACCCGGCGCGACCACGTTGACGGTGATGCCGTCTGCCGCGAGCTCGAGCGCCCAGGTTCGCGCCATGCCGATCAGCGCCGCCTTGGTGGCGGAGTAGGCGGTGCGTGTCGCCGCGCCGAGGGCGGCGCGCGAGGAGATCAGGACGATGCGGCCGAATCTTCGCTCGCGCATGCCGGGCAGCATCGCCTGCACGAGCTGGATCGCGGCGCCGAGGTGCAGCTCGACGAGCGCGTCGAGGTCGCCGAGCTTCACCTCGGCGAGCAGCGCCGGGCGGATGACGCCGGCGTTGTGCACCAGCGTCGTCGGCGCGTACAGCGTCGCCACCTCGGCGGCGGCGCTGCGGGTCGCCTCGCGGTCGCCGAGGTCGACCTCGATCGCGGTCAGCGCCGGATGCGTGAAGGTGGCCGGCGCCCGGTCGAGCGAAACCACCTGCCGGCCCTCGGCGAGCAAGGTCTCGCAGATCGCTCGGCCGATGCCCGCGCTACCGCCTGTGACGACCGCGCATCCGCGCCTTCTCCCGCCTGCGGGAGAGGGCTGGGGTGAGGGCTCGACCGCCGCGTTCACGCCGCCACCCTCACCCTAGCCCTCTCCCGCAAGCGGGAGAGGGGACTCCACCAGCGCCAGCACGCGCAACGGGCTGCCGCTGCCCTTCTCGATCTTCAGCGGCGGGCAGATCAGGAGCGCGCCGGTCGGCGGCAGCAGGTCGAGGTTGGAAAGGCACTGCAGGCCGTAGCGCCCCGCCCCGTGCATGTAGTAGTGGCAGGGGTACGGCGGCCGGAGGTGATAACCCTGGCCGGCATCGGTGCCTATCGCTTCCGAGCCGAAGCCGAGCACGCCGCGCTGCTCGACCAGGAACTGCACCGCCTCCGAGCTCGGCCCGGGCGTGTGCTGGCCGGTCTCGTCGAAGTTCTGGTAGGCCTCGGGGTCCTTGCGCTTGGACCAGTCGGTGCGCATCAGGAACCACGCGCCTTCGGGCACGCGGCCGTGCGCGGCCTCGAAGCGCTCGATGTCCTCGACCGTGAGCAGGTAGTCGGGATCGGCGGTCGCGGCGGCCGAACAGTCGATCACGCACGCCGGAGCGACGAAGTGCTGCGCCGGAATCGTGTCGACCGAGTTGTTCGCCAGGTCGCGGCCGGAGATCCAGTGGATCGGCGCGTCGAAGTGGGTGCCGGTGTGCTCGCCGCAGGAGAAGTTGTTCCAGTACCAGCCGGGGCCGCGCGCGTCGTAGGCCGAGACCTCCTCGATCCGGAACGGCCAGCACTGGCCCATCTCGGGCGGCAGGGCGATCTGCGGGAAGTCGGGCGTCAGCGTCTGCGTCAGGTCGACGACGCGGATGCGCTGGTTGGCGAGTGCGGCGGCGACTTGGCCGAGGAGCGAGGAGGTCATGGACCAAATGGTCGCATGACTGAGGCCCTCCCGGATCGTCAAGGACCCGGGGCACCCCGGCGAATCGCTTCGCCGCCGCTCCCCGCCCTATTGCGTCAGCGTCACCGTCACCACGCACTTCCCGCTCATCGGCCCGCCGAAGCCGATCCAGACCGCCCAGGTGTTGGTCGCGCCCGCCGAGCTGTGTGGGTAATAGGTCACCGGGAAGTTGCAGTCCCCGCCGTCGCCCTTCACCGAGTTCCAGGTCACGGTGCGGTTGCAGCCCGGGTAGGCGTAGCCGCTCAGCACCGCCTGGTAGAGCACGGCGTTGGGGAACCTCGGCACCAGGAAAGCCGTGTATTCGCTGACGCCGCAGGCCAGCGGATCGGTGCAGCCGAACACCCCGCCGCTCGCTTCGAAGCTGATCGTCTTCAGGCCCTTCTTGACGTTGAAGCTGACGCTCACCGGGTCGGTGATCACGAAGTGCGAAGGCTTGCCGGCCGTGGCGGGCACGTCGACGGTGGCCTTGACCGTGATCGTGGCCGGACCCTCGCTCGAGCCCGAGCGGTACGTGACCTTGCTGTCGGCCGGGTTCGAATCGGCCGGAATCGTCACCAGCGATCCTGCGCCGACGAGCGACCATTCCCAGGCGACCGTGGCACCGGTCGGCAGCTTCTCCTGGAAGAACGAGCTGAACTGCATCTCCGTGTCGCTCGGGAACACCGTCATGGTGCTGGGGCTGATCCCCACGTGCAGTTCCTTCTTGAACTTCACCGTCGTCTCGACGCTGCCGATCAGCTCGGCCGGCTTGCTGCTGCCGATCGGTTCGAAGTACACCGTGACCGTGACCTTGTCGGGATTCGCGTCGTCGTGCGTGGTCGTGTTGGCGATGTAGTCGGCCGTCGTGTTGGCGCTGCCGGTGCTGAAGACGTTCTGCTCCTGCTGCCCGGGGGTGCCGTTGCGCTTGCGCAGGTCGCCGTACTTCGCGGTGCAGACCCAGTCGAAGCGGAACGAGCCCTTCTCGTTGCCGTAGGCGTCGTCGTCGTTGTCGACGATCTCGATCGTCAGCGGGAAGGTTCCGCCCAGGTCGTCGACCTCGAACGGCGTCGGGTTGAGCTTCAGCTTGGGCTTGATGGTCTTGACTTCCCAGACTTCGAGCGTCTTGCTGGTCGCCAGGTCGGCGACCGCACGCACCTTGGCGAGGTTGCCGAGGATCGCGTCGGCGGTGCTCAGCGCCTTCATCGCCACCCCGATGCCGGCGAACTTGAGGTTCTCCTTGTCGAATTCGATCGTCTTGCCGTTGACGTTCCACGAGTAGCGCGTCCCGGCGGTGTTCGCGTCGCCTTCCAGGAAGTTCAGCACCGCCTCGCCGTTCACGGCGCTCATCTTTTCGTAGGCGATGTATTTCACGAGCAGCTCGATGACCTGCATCGAGAAGGTGCTCAGGGTCGGCACGATGACGGGGCCGCCGGGCGTCGGCACCTCGACCGAATCCACCAGGTGCGTGCTCACGATGTCGGCGAGCGCGTCGCCCACGCCGTAGGGCGGCTTGGTCGTGACGTCCTGCAGCTTGGTCACGATCCCCGGCAGGGTCGAGCTCATCACGGTCAGCAACTGGCCGAGCAGGGCGATCTGCAGCTTCTGCTTGTGCTCGCGCGCGCCCAGGCCGGCGCCCTGCTCCTCGACCTTGCTGCCGAGCCACGACATGAACATCGGCACCAGCCAGTCGATCATCAGGGTCTGCAGGCCCAGGTGCTCGGTGCTGAACAGCGTGATGTCGATCTTCGCCTTCTCGGCCGAGCTGAGCTTGGAGAAGGCCGGCAGGTCGTAGCCGAGCAGGCCGGCCATCAGTACCGTCACGCTGTAGGTCGTGTTCTTCGCGTCGGCCGGAAGGAGCGCGAGCAGCGTCTCGGGCGTCTTCGAGAACGCAAGGCCGGTGTCGTCGCCGCCATAGAGCGCCTCGGTCACCGAGCCGATGATGCCGCCGGCGCTGTCGAAGCCGGGCAGCATCGGGATGTCGCCCTCGGCGACCGACGGACGGGCCGCATCGACCACCATGGTGCCGTCGGCGCCGACGTAGCTCTCTCGCCGGATCACGTACCAGGCGCGGCGCATCTTCTCGTTCTGCACGTAGAGCGTGTTCACGGTCTCGGCAACGATCGGCTGCACGCCGCTGGCCGCGTTCGGCGGATTGATCGCCAGGCCGAGCGGGTGCGCTCGCGTGGCCATGCCGGCGACGAAGTTGGCCGGCAGGAGCGCGCGCACGGCGGCGGCCACCCCTTGGTCGATGGCCGCATTGCCCCGGGCCAGCGCGTAGACGTCGGCCGCCAGCGCGGTGGAGATCACGTTGGCGAGCACGCCCGCCGCGTCGCTCGCCTGGATCGAGGCGATCCATGCGGCGTTGGTGGCGGACGCGGTGAACTCGGTGCCGAGCGAGTAGGCGATCAGCGCCGTGGCGGTGCTGCGCGCCGAGATCGCCGGCAGGCCGGCGCCGACGAAGCCGAACAGCAGGGGCAGCCGGTCGGCGGTGTAGACCGTGGCGAGCTGCGGGCCGTCGAACAGCATCGGCAGGGTCGCCACGCCGGCGGCGACGACGCCGAACCCGCCCACCAGGGTGTGCGCCGCGAGCCCGCCGGCCGGCACCGTGACGCCGGCCGGAACCTCGACGCCGACCGCGAGGTCGGTGAAGGAGCGGGTGCCGACGAAGGCCCGTCCGGCATCGTGCAGGCTGTCGTCGCCCGCCGGAGTGGCCGGGTCGTCGGCGCCGCCTCCGCCGCCGCAGCCCAGCAGGGCCAGGGGGCTGGCCATGAGCAGGCCGGCAGGTGCGCCGAGAAACAGGCGCCGGCGGAGCAGGTTGATCGGTGCGCCGTATTCGAGGGTCTTCATGCTGCTTCTCCACCTTGCAAGGACCCTTTCGGGCCGATGGGGCGAAGAATCGGCGGCAACCGTCAGGCAATCGTTAGCCGCCTGGGGCGGCAGCGTTAGAGCGCTTCGGCGAGACGCACCAGGCTGCGGTCGCTGCCCGCCGGCCCGAGCAGCGAGATGCCGAGCGGCGCGCCGAGGCGGCTGCCGAGCGGCAGGGAGATCTGCGGCAGGCCGGCGAGACCGGCGATGCAGAGCATTCGCGTCGCCCGGTTGCGGTAGTCCTCGAGGCCGGCTTCGCCCGCACTGATGAGCGGGGCGACGTCGGGCATGGTCGGCAGGATCAGCACGCCGTCGCTGCCGAGCAGCGCCGTCATGTGGGCGCGAAAGCGCGCGCGAAACGCCGTCGCCTTGGTCACCTGCTCGTCGGCGACGCTGCGCGCCCAGGCGAAGCGATCGGCCACGCCGGGCCCGAGCGGCGGCGCGAAGCGCTCGAGCAGCGCGCCGTCGGTGCGCCAGGCCTCGCGGCCCTGCAGGTAGCGAAACGCCCAGTACATCGCGTCGAAGCCGTCGAGCACCGCCTCGACCGGCGCGGCCGCGCCGAGCGCGGCCTCGATCCGCGCCCGCGGCCCGGCCTGCGCTTCGAGCACCTCGGGCGCGAGCAGCCCCCACACGTCGGTCGGCGCGAGCAGGCGCACGCCTCGTTCGGGCAGCGGCTCCGGGTCGGTGCGCAGCAGCACCTCGGCGACGCGGGCAAACGTGGCGACGTCGCGCGCGAACCAGCCGCAGGTGTCGAAGCTCGGCGCCAGGTCAAGCGCGCCGCGCAGGCTCACGCGGCCGTGCGTCGGCCTGAGGCCCACCAGGCCGCAGTGGTTGGCCGGCGCGCGCACCGAGCCGCCGGTGTCGCTGCCGAGAGCGAAATCGCAGAGGCCGTTCGACACCGCCGACGCCGAGCCGGACGACGAGCCGCCGCTGATGCGGTCGGGCGCCGCGCCGTTGATGGGCGAGCCGAAGTGCGCGTTCTGGCCGTTCATCGAGAACGCGAGCTCGTCGGTGACGGTCTTGCCGGCGAAGCGCGCGCCGGCGTCGAGCAGGCGCTGAACGGTCGGCGCGGTCTCGGTCTTGACGCCCGACATCGCCAGCACGAACGGCTGGCCGCCGCTCGTGGGGTAGCCGGCCACGTCGAACAGGTCCTTCACGGCGAAGGACAGGCCGGCGAGCGGGCCCGAGGCGGCGTGCGTCACGGGCACGTCGGGATAGGGCATGAAGGCGTGCGCGCTGTCTCGGGTGGTCACGGCGGCCCCTTTTGCGGATTGCAGACGATCATTGTCGAGGAGGGCGACGCCTCAAGACGGGTCTTCGGCGACGGGCGCCCATCCGGCCAGGTTGACGTAGTACCGCGTGGAACGACCCCCGCCGACGACGACGAGAAAACCGAGCCTCGTCAGCTCGATCAGCTCGCGCGACGAGGTCGCGCGCGAGGTCCCGGTCATCGCCTCGTACTTGCGCGTGTTCATGCCACCCTCGAAGCCTCCCGGACCGGCATCGAGCAGGGCCTGGAGCACCTTGCGCTGCCGTGCGTTCAGGTCCTTCTCGGCGTGCGTCGTCCAGAACCGCGCCTTGGCGAGCGCGAGATCGACGACGCTCGCCGCTGTCTCGCAGGCCTCGTGCACCTGGGCCACGAACCACGCCACCCACGGCGTGACGTCGAGGCCGCCATGCTGCGCTCGCTGGAGCTGCTCGTAGTACCCCTCGCGGTGCATGCTCAGCTGCTGCGAGATGCGCACCATGCGGCTCGCTTCACCGCTGTCGCGCGCCAGGGTCAGATCGACGATGGCGCGGCCGACCCGACCGTTGCCGTCCTCGAAGGGGTGGATCGTCTCGAACCAGAGGTGCGCCAGGGCGGCCCGCACCAGCGGGTCGGATTCGCTCCCTTCGTTGAACCACCTCAGGAACCGCTTCATCTCGGCCGCCACCGAGCGCGAGGGCGGCGCCTCGTAGTGAACCCTCTCGCGCCCGACCGCTCCGCTGACGATCTGCATCGGCCGGCGCCCGGCCCGATAGGCATTCACCCGCACCGGGGTCAGCCCGGAAAACCCGGTCGGAAAGAGGGCCCGTTGCCACGCTTGCAGGCGAGCGTCGGTGAGGGGTTCGGCCGCGTGCTCGACGGCGTCTTCCATGACGTCCAGCAAGCCTTCGACGTCGCGCGGCACGCGCGACGTCCTGGCGACGTCGACACCCAGGCGACGGCAGACCGACGATCGAACCGCGCCGAGATCCAGTCGCTCGCCTTCGATCGCGGCGGTCGCGAGCGCTTCCTGCGCCCAGGACTCGGCGACGAGCTGGCGCCGCGCCGCAAGGCCGATCGCGCTCAGACGACCCTCGACCCTGCCTTGCGCGCGTCGCGCCGCGCCGACGGCGCGACCGATCTGCGCGGCTTCATAGCGCAGCTCGGGCCAGTCCGGCTGCTGCCAGATGTACGCGGGCTCGGGCATCGTGCGGCGATTATCCGCCTAATCGACTCAAATTGTGAGTCGATTAGCAGGCCCATTCGACTCAGCCCGGTCGGCGTCGACGCGCCCCCGCCCCGGGCATGCGTAGGATCACTGCCGAACAGGAGCACATCATGAATTCATCGAGCGCCCCGGCCGACGGCCGCGTTGCGATCGTCACGGGCGGCGCCAAGGGCATCGGCTGGGCGACCGTGGAGGCGCTGGTCGCCGACGGCGCCCGCCCGGTGCTGCTCGACCGCGACGCGACGGCGCTCGCCGCCGCCAGCCGGCAGCTCGCCGAGCGCGGCGTCGATCACCATGCCGCGCCGCTCGACGTCACCGACGAGGCAGCGGTCGAGGCGGCGATGACCGCGGTGCTCGCGCGCTACGGCCGGATCGACATCCTGGTGAACAACGCCGGCATCGCCCTGCGCAAGCCGACGCTCGAGCTCTCGCTCGCCGACTGGCAGGCGGTGGTGGAGGTCAACCTGAACGGCGTGTTCCTCTGCTCGCGCGCCGCCGGCCGCGCCATGGTCGCCGCCGGCCGCGGCGCGATCGTCAACGTCGCCTCGATCATGGGGCTCTCGGGCGGCGGGCTCTACCCGAACCTCTCGTACCAGTCGACCAAGGGCGCGGTGGTCAACCTCACGCGCGCGCTCGCGGTCGAGTGGGCCGGGCACGGCATCCGCGTCAACGCGGTCGCGCCCACCTGGGTGCGGACCGACCTGACGCAGGGCCTGTTCAAGGACCCCGAGCTGCTCGCGCGGGTGATGCGCGTGACGCCGCTGCAGCGTGTCGCCGAGCCCGCCGACGTGGCGGACGCGATCGTCTTTCTCGCCTCCGAGCGGGCGGCGATGATCACCGGGCACACCCTGCCGGTCGACGGCGGCTTCCTGGCGCAATAGTAGAAAGCGCGCGCGGGGGGTGCCACCGGGGTGGGGCTCAGCTCCGCCAGGGCAGCTCGAGCGCACTGCCGTCGGGCAGGCGCGTCAGCACCGGCGTCGCGCCGAACAGGCCGACGATTTCCAGCGGCTGCGGGCCGACGTTGAAGATCTGGTGGTCGCGCCCCCGCGGCAGCACCACCGTGCAGTCGGCGCCGAAGCGCTGCACCGCGCCTTCGCCATGCACCTCGCCCCAGCCGGCAAGGCAGAGCACGACCTCGTCGCAGTCGTGGCGGTGCGGCGGCGTGGCCGCGCCGGCGGCGAGCGTCTGCCGCCAGATGGAGAGCTGCGCCAGGCCATCGGCCTGGCCAGCCCAGGTGGCGTGCGCCACGCCGGGAATCGGGGTGGCGGCGGGGCGGGTCTGTTCGATCACGTTCATGGGTTTCTCCGTTCGGTGTTGAGTGAGGGACTCCGCGGCGCCACGGACGTCGTCAGTGTCGAAGCCGGCGCGTCATTCCGGAAGATGCGGCAGCGCCGTAACATTGAGGACATTTCTTCCGCAATCGATTTGGGGTTCCCGGATGCAGGGACTGCAGCAATTTCTCGCCTTCGCGCAGACCGCGCGCCGCGGCAGCTTCGCGGCGGCCGCCCGCGACCTCGGTGGTTCGCCCTCGACGCTGGCCAAGAGCGTGGCGCGGCTCGAGACCACGCTCGGGGTGAAGCTCTTTCACCGCACCACGCGGCAAGTGAGCCTCACCGCCGACGGCGAGCGACTCTTTCACCGCTGCGAGCGGGTGCTTGCCGAGTTCGAGGACCTGCAGGCCGACGCCTCCGGCATCCGCGCCGCGCCCTCGGGCACGCTGCGCCTCGACCTGCCGGTGTACTACGGCCGTCGCTTCGTCCTGCCGCTGCTGGCGAAGCTGCAGCGCGCGCACCCCGCGCTGGTGTTCGAGGTGCGCTTCCAGGACGGCTTCGCCGACCTGGTGAAGGACGGCGTCGACCTCGCCGTGCGCGCCGGCGAGCTGCGCGATTCGTCGCTGGTGGCGCGGCGCATCGACTCGCAGGGGCTGGTGCTGGTGGCGAGCCCCGCCTACCTGCGCGCGCACGGAACGCCGGCGCGGCTGGAAGACCTGGGCGGGCACCAGGCGGTGGTGTTCCGCATGCCCACCAGCGGCCGCAACCGGCCGTGGCAGCTCAGGCAGGGGCGGCGCATCGTCGAGCTGCATCCGCCGCACAGCGCGCAGATCAGCGACACCGAGGCGCTGGGCGCCGCCGCGCTGCTCGGCCTGGGCCTCTGCCAGCTGCCCGACTACATCGTCCAGGACGAGCTGGCGCGCGGCAAGCTGCTCGAGGTGCTGCCCGGCCACCGCCCGCCGCCGATGCCGCTCAGCGCCGTCGTGCCTTCGGGCCGGCTGATGCCGCCGCGGGTGCGGGTGCTGCTCGACGCGCTGGAGACGCTGCGTGACCGGCCCCGCTGAGCGTGCGGATTTCGTTTGTCGCGGCGAATGTTTGCTGCTACGGTGCGCTCCCGGAAAAAGGAGAAGCCATGAATCCGAACCAGGCGCTCTGGGAGAAGGGCGACTTCACCCGCCTTGCGGCCCACATGCGGGCCAGCGGCGAGGCCCTGGTCGAGAGCCTGGGCGTCAAGCCCGGCATGAAGGTGCTCGACCTGGGCTGCGGCGACGGCACCACCGCGCTGCCCGAGGCCGAGCGCGGCGCCGAGGTTCTCGGCGTCGACATCGCCCGCAACCTGGTCGAGGCCGGCAACCGCCGCGCCCAGGCCGCGGGCCTTGCGAACCTGCGCTTCCAGGAAGGCGACGCCTGCGATCTGCGGCCCCTCGCCGACAAGAGCTTCGACCTCGTCGTCACCGTGTTCGGCGCGATGTTCGCGCCCAAGCCGTTCGAGGTGGCCAAGGAAATGGTGCGAGTCACGAAGCCGGGCGGCCGCATCGTCATGGGCAACTGGATTCCGGGCGACCCGACCCTGGTGGCGCAGATCCTGAAGGTCGCCTCGGCGTATTCGCCGCCGCCGCCCGAGGGCTTCATCAGCCCGATGACCTGGGGCGTGGAGAGCAACGTGCGCGAGCGCTTCGCCGCGGCCGGCGTGCCGGCCGAAGCGGTCTCGTGCGTGCGCGACACCTTCACCTTCGACTTCGACGGCACGCCGGCGCAGTTCGTCGAGCTGTTCCGCGACTACTACGGGCCGACGATGAACGCCTTCGAAGCCGCCGGCAAGACCGGCCGCGCGGCCGAACTGCAGGCCGAGCTCGTGACGCTGTTCGAGGGCCAGAACAAGAGCGGGCGCGACGACCGCACCGTCGTCGCCGCGACCTTCCTGCGGGTGACCGTCGAGGTGCCGTAGGCGCCGGCGGGGCGGCGAAGCCGGGCCGCTACCGGTTGGCCTCGACGAACGCCTTCGGGTCCTTGTTCACCGCCGCGACGCCCTGGTAGTGCACGGCCTCGAAGGTCGCGAAGGCGACGGCGAGGTCGTGCCGGGTCTGCACGTCGGCGTTGTCGCGAAAGTCGGCGAGGCCCTCTCGCTCCTCCTCGCCCATGTGCTCGCTGTTCGCCTTGTTCGCCTCGGCGACGGCGGCGTACCAGGCGTCGCTGCCGAGCGCGTGCCCGGCGACCGCGGCCACCGCCTGGCGGATCTCGTTGTGGTCCTTGATCGCGTGCTCGGTCTCGGCGTCGGCGCTCGGCCGGCCGCCCGCGCCGGTGCCGACCTTGAGAAGCGTCGGATAGAAATGCCGCTCCTCGGCTTCGGCGTGGA
Organism: Burkholderiales bacterium; assembly: GCA_021414305.1. GTDB lineage: Bacteria > Pseudomonadota > Gammaproteobacteria > Burkholderiales > Burkholderiaceae_C > Schlegelella_A. Next base: position 305,947 of record JAIOOS010000006.1, read on the forward strand.
TCTCCAGGAAGTCGGCGAGCCGCGCCCAGATCGGGCCGAGCGCCCCGGTGTTGCCGCGCTCGATCTGCTCGAGGATGGCGAAGAGCCGGCGCTGCTCCTGGTGATCGTCGAGGATGAGTTGGGTGATGTCCATGCGCCGGCCTAGCGAGCGGCGTGCCCGCCCCTCAGCGACTCGACACCCACCGTCGTCAGCGCCTGCAGGAAGCGCTCCCCCGCCGCGAGCTGCGCCAGCGACACGTACTCGTCGGCCTGGTGCGCCTGGGCGATGTGGCCGGGGCCGCACACCACCGTCGGGATGCCCGCCTTCTGGAACAGGCCGGCCTCGGTGCCGAAGGCGACCAGCGTGGTCGCCTCGGCCTCGGCCAGGCGGCCGGCGAGCAGCACGGCCACGTCGTCGGCGCGGGCCAGGAACGCGGGCGTCTCGCAGATCTTCTCGAAGCGGATGCCGGTCTCCGGCGCCACCGCGCGCATCGCCGGCTCGAGACCGGCGGCGAAAGCGGTCACCTCGGCCTGCATCGCGGCGACGTCGGCGCCCGGGAGGTTGCGGAACTCGTAGTGGAAGCGGCAGTCCTCGGGCACCACGTTGTCGGCGATGCCGCCCTCCATCACGCAGACCGCGCTGGTCGTGTACGGCACGTCGAAGCCGGCGTACTGCGGCCCGCTGCGAAAGCGCTCGGCCATGTCGCCGATCTTGCCGACGACGCGCGCGCCGACCTCGATCGCGTTCACCGCCTGCGGCGTGAGCGAGGAGTGCGCGGCCTTGCCCTTGATGCAGCAGCGCCAGCGGTACACGCCCTTGTGCGCCAGCGCCGGCACCATGCCGGTCGGCTCGCCGACGATGCAGGCCAGGGGCCGGATGCCGCGCTCGTGCAGGTCGGCGATGAGGCGGGGGGCGCCGAAGCAGCCCGTTTCCTCGTCGTAGCTGAAGGCGTAGTGGATCGCGAACGGCAGGTCGGCGGCGAGAAAGGCCGGCGCCTGCGCCACCGCCAGGCCGATGAAGCCCTTCATGTCGGCGCTGCCGCGGCCGTAGAGGCGGCCGTCCTTCACCGTCGCGGAGAGCGGGTCGAGCGACCAGTGCTGGCCGTCCCAGGGCACGGTGTCGGTGTGGCCGGAGACGATCACGCCGGCCGGCTTGCCCTCGCCGAGGGTGGCGAAGAGGTTGGCCTTCTTCTTCTCGTCGTCGAAGGTGAGGGTGCTCTTCACGCCGTGGCGTGCGAGCTCGTCGCGGATGAAGTGGATGAGCTCGAGGTTGGAGTTGCGGCTGACGGTGTTCATTCCCACCAGCGCGCGCGCCATCTCGAGGGCATGCGCGGAGGGTGCGAGGGCAATGTCCATGCGACGCAATATAAGCGTCCGAACCGGCCTGCGCCCGGGCGCGCGACCTGCGCATCAGCCCGGAAGAGGGGCATTCGCACGGCGAAGTCCCTGTGCTACGGTTTGCGCCCGTCGAAAAGGCGACGGTCCGCGAAGGAGGTGCCTGGATGGGATTGCTCGAAACCCTTGGCCTGCGACAGCTTGGCGCCATGCCTCTGCCGTCCCTGCAAGACGGCGAGTCCGCCACCAGCCGCTCGAGCGACGCGCCTCCGGCGGGCAGCGAGCGCGAAACGGCGCGCGCCGAGGCCGACGCCGCCATCTCGCCGATCAAGGCCCTCGCCGAAGGCGGCATCCGCGACCCCAAGCTTGCCGCCAGGATCAAGGCTGAGCTGACGCCGATCGCCACCGCGTTCGCCAAGGCCGACCAGCAGAAGGGCGACCCGGCCGCGATCAAGGCCTACAAGGCGCTGCTCGGTCCGGCCGGAAAGCTGCTCGCGCGCGCCGAGCAGTTCAAGGCCGCGTCCGACCTGAAGATCGACGAGTGGGATCCGGCCGCGGCCCGGGCGAAGGCAGCGATCGGCAAGGTCGCGTCGGCGCCCGCGAAGGCGGCGCTGCAGGCCGAGCTGGGCAAGCTCGAGGCCGCCGCCAGGCCGAAGTTCGCCGCCGGCGATCAGGCCGCGCTCGAGCCGCTGCTGCCCGCGCTCGAGCGGGTCGACACGCTCTCGGCGCGGCTGGCGACGCGCGGCGCCGAGATCGACACCGAGCTGACGCGGATCGAGGGGGTCGTTTCCGGGCTCGGTGCCGCTGCGCCGGCCGGCCTGGCCGAGCGCGTCGCCGCGCTCAGGACCGAGAAGACGTCGGCCTGGCCGAAGGGCAAGACGCTCGACGCGCTCGAGGCCTCGCTCGACGACTTCGACACCCGGCTCGACGCCCTCACGACCGATGCCGACGCGGCGAAGGCCGGCAACGACGCCAGGATCGCGTTCGAGACGGCGCGCGCCGCCGCGCAGGCCGACATCGACGCGGCGACCAGGCTTCACGCGGACAAGGGCGCCGTCCTCGGTGCCGCGATCGCCGCCAACTTCGCCGCGGCGCGCAAGGCGGTCGACGACGCCGTCGCCGCCGGCGACTGGCCGAAGGCGCTCGCCGCCTTTCCGGCGCTGCGCACCGCGGCGACGAAGGTGCGCACCGCCGCCGTCGAGCAGCCGAAGTTCGAGACCGCCTACGCCAAGATCCGCGCCGACGTTCTCGTCGCCGGTCGCCAGGCGACCGCGGCTTCGCCGATGCCCGGCACCCTGGTGACCGCCTTTGTCGACGCCGACAAGGACGTCGACTTCGAGGTCAACAAGGGCGACTGGGCTCGCGCCCTGGCCATGGTGCCGACGCTCGCAACGGCGACGAAGGCATTGCTCAAGACGCTCGCCGACGGCAAGGACTTCTACGACGCGCTGACGCCGAACCTGCCCATCCGGCAGGCGGCGCGAGACATGGTCAATCGCGAGGTCGGCCAGTCGATGACCGACAACGCGCAGCTGAACATGCTCGGCCTCGCCTTCCACGAGGCCGACTCGGCGATGAACGGGGCCGCCGAGGCCGGCGAGTGGAAGCAAGCGAAGAAGCTCGTGCCGGAGATGCGGCGCACGGCGATGGAGTTCGTCAATGCGCAGACGAAGCGCGACAACGAGCGCAAGCCCTACGACGCGGCGCGCGCCAAGCTGACCAACCGCTGGAAGGCCGACCAGGCCGCGGAGAAGCCGGCGCCGGCGATCGCCGCCGAGGCCGCGGCCTACCTCAAGGTGCGCACGCAAGTGTTGAGCCACGAGCACACGGGGCGCTTCGCCCAGGCGCTGGCGATGCTGCCGGCGCTGCAGTCGGCGATCGACGACCTGGTCAACGCCGACAAGGCGCACGGCGATGCGAAGAAGACCTTCGAGGCCGCGTACGCGGCGATGCCGCACTACGCCGAGGCCAAGGCGCTGACGGCCAACCAGACGCCGCCCTTCGTCGCGCCGATCAAGGCGTTCCAGGACGCCGACCGCGTCGTCGAGCACGCGCGCAAGATCGAGAACTGGCCCGCGGCGAACAACGCCTTGCCGCCGCTGCAGACGGCGATCGACGCGCTGGTCAAGGCGGGCAGCGACGTCAACGCCGGTTTCGCCGAAGCCGACGCCGCCGCGCTGCAGGCGCGGCTCGACGCGCTGAAGGCCCGCACCGACAAGGCGCTCGAGGCGCCGGTGCCGAGCCACATCGACACCCACCAGAAGGCGGTGACCGGCAAGCTCGCCGACGTGCAGGCGCGCCTCGCGGAGAAGAACTACGCCGCGGCGCAGGCGGCGCTGAGCGAGCTCGAGAGCCTGCTCAACGCGATGGAGAGCGCCAAGCAGGTCTACGCCAACCACCGCGCCAAGGTCGCGGCAGCGAAGAACGGGCCGATCCGGGCGGCGCTCGCCGTCGCGCTCACGCCGGCCAAGCTCGCCACCGAGCGGGCGGCGGCGGTTTCTGCCGGCGAGGCGGCGATCGCCAAGCTCGCCGACGCCGGTGACATCAAGGCCGCCGACGCGGCCATCCCCGGCTGGGAGACCGATGCCAGGGGCTGGGCCGAATCGAAGAGGGCGTTCGCCGAGCTGCACGGCGGCGACCCCGACGTCGACGACCTCGAGGACCTGATGAAGAAGCCCGGCGGCGAGAAGGTGCTCGACCAGCTCATCGCCAACATGGACCCGAACACCACGCCGAGCAAGGTGTTCGCGGCAGCACTGAAGGCGCGCTACGGCTTCGAGATCAAGCACTTCAAGACGACCCAGGCCGGCGTCGGGAGCCTCGACGACGAGCCGCTCGGCGATCTCGAGAAACACGACAAGGACCGCCCCGATCCGGAACTGCAGAAGATCTACGCGCTGATGAAGAAGATTCCGTCCAAGCGCATCAAGGGCAAGATCAAGCAGATGGTCGACTTCGACACCGACGAGAGCCGCGGTCTCTACAACCCCAACAACAAGAAGATCTACCTGGCGGCCGACCGGCCGGGCAAGAAGGGCTTTGGCGACCAGCAGGACTTCAGCGTCAGCGGCGAGGTGGTGCCGGTCGGGCAGAAGGTCGACCCGCGCTGCGAGCCCAAGGACACCCAGCCCGTGCCCGAATTCGACTGGGTGCTGCTGCACGAAGTGGCGCACGCCGAGGACGACGCGCTCAGCTTCATGGACAACCGCAGCAGCGGCAAGGACAAGCCGACCGGCGGCTGGAACAAGGAAAGCCCCGGCAAGATCGCCGCCGTCGCCGCGACGCACTTCGGCTACGACGAGGAGTACATCTGCGACTGCCTCGAAGACAAGGCCAACAAGCCGCCCAAGAAGGCACCCAAGCCGCCCGACAAGGTCGACAAGGACGAGTGGGAGCGCCGCCGCGTCGCCGCGTTCGACTGGACGCGGGGCATCCGCGCCGCGGCCAGCCCGTGGTCGAGCGGCTCGGTGGCGGCGCAGATCGCGATCGGCAACCGGGTGTACCAGGAGTCCTATTCCCCCGACACCTGGTTCAGCTACGACCTGGCGGCGCGCTCGCAAGGTCTCACCGCCTACCAGTTCCGCGCGCCGTGGGAGTGGTTCGCCGAGCTGTACGCCGCGCACTTCAGCGGCAAGCTCAAGCCCGAGCACCCGGCGATGGCATTCCTCAAGCAGTTCAAGCCGCCCGAGGCCTGAGAAGGGAGCACGCGATGTCGATCTTCAAGCCCGTTCGCCTGGCCTGCCCGAGCTGCGGCGCGGGCGTCGATTTCCAGGCGGTGAGCAGCGTCAACGCCGACCGGGCGCCGCACCTGCGCCAGCAGATCGTCGACGAGGCCTTCCAGCGCGAGGAATGCGCCGCGTGCGCAACGTCGTTCCGCCTGTCCCCCCAGTTCTCGCTCATCGACCACGGCCGCGACTCATGGATCGCCGTGCTGCCGGCGACCGAGCGCGCCGAATGGCCCGAGCACGAGCAGGCGGCGGCGGCGACCTTCGAGCGCGCCTACGGCGCCGGCGCCTCGCCGCGCATTCGCAAGATCGGCAGCGCGATCCGCCGCCGCCTCGTGTTCGGCTGGGCGGCCCTGCGCGAGAAGCTGATCGCCCAGGACCTGCACCTCGACGACCTGACGCTCGAGCTCACCAAGATGGCGCTGCTGCGGAGTTCGGGCTCCGCGCCGATCGGCGCGAGCACCGAGCTGCGCCTGCTCGGCGGCGACGCCACCCGGCTCGCCTTCGGCTGGCTGCTCTCGAGCGACGAGTCGCTGGTGGAAGGCCTGGAGGTGGAGCGTGCCGCCTACGACGAGATCGCCGCCGATGCCGGCGGCGACTGGGCCGGGCTGCGTGCCGACTTCGATGGCGCGCTGTTCGTCGACATGGGCCGGCTGACGATCGCCACCGTCTGAAACCTCCCGGCCGCCGCTGGGCTAACCTGTGCGGCCATGATCGACACCGCCCCCATCACCCGTCCGGAAATCGAAGCCGCGCAGAAGCGCATCGCCGCCGACGTGCGCCGCACGCCGCTGCTGCGCCTGCGCGGCAGCCAGCTCGGCGTCGCCTGCGACGAGCTCTGGCTGAAGCTCGAGCACCTGCAGGTCGGCGGCAGCTTCAAGGCGCGCGGCATGTTCAACCGCATGCGCGCCAACCCCGTGCCCGCGGCCGGCGTGGTGATCGCCTCGGGCGGCAACGCCGGCATCGCGGTGGCGGTGGCGGCGCAGGCGCTGGGCGTGCGCGCCGAGGTCTTCGTACCCGAGAGCTCAAGCGCGGCCAAGCGCGCCAAGCTCGCCGAGCTGGGCGCCGCGGTCACCGTCACCGGCACGAGCTACGCCGACGCGCTGGGCGCGAGCCTGGCACGCCAGCGGCAGACAGGCGCCCTCCTGATGCACGCCTACGACCAGCGCGAGGTGGTGGTCGGCGCCGGCACGCTCGCGGCGGAGGTGGAGGAGGAAGCCGGCGTGCCCGACCGGGTGCTGGTGAGCGTGGGCGGCGGCGGGCTGATCGCCGGCGTCGCATCGTGGTTCCAGGACCGCTGCTGGATCGACGCGCTCGAGCCGGAGCACGCGCCCACCTTGTACCGGGCGCGCAAGGCCGGCAAGCCGGTCGATGTGGAGGTGAGCGGCATCGCCGCCGATTCGCTGGGCGCGCGCCGCATCGGCGAGATCGCCTGGGCGGTGACGCAGGAAAGCGTCGACGGCCGCCACCTGCTCTCCGACGCAGCCATCCGCGCGGCGCAGCTCGACCTGTGGACGAAGCTGCGCCTGGCGGTCGAGCCGGCGGCGGCGCTGCCGCTCGCCGCGCTGACCACTGGAACGGTCATGCCGCGCAAGGAAGAGAAGGTGCTGCTCGTCGTCTGCGGCGCCAATCTCGACCTTGCATCGCTGGCCGCTTAGGCCGCTCCCCGCTCCGATGGCCACGCGAGCGCCCGGCGGCGGCACCGATGGCATCGCCCGCATCCGCCGCGAGACCGGTGGTCGCGGCGGCAAGACGGTCACGGTGGTGTACGGCCTGACCCTCGACCCGCCTGCGCTGCTCGCTCTCGGCAAGCGCCTGAAAGCGGCGTGCGGCACCGGCGGCACGGTGCGTGAGGGCGGCCTCGAGCTGCAGGGCGATCACCGCGAGCGGGTGGTTGCACTGCTGGCCGCCGAAGGCATTCGCAGCAAGCTCGCGGGCGGCTGACGGCGCGGCGACGCGGCACTTATGTCGGGCGCTTCATATCGCGCCGGGAGAGGGGGCGAACAACAATGCCTCGGCCTCCACGACCTCGCGAATCGACCCATGCCACCGACCCGACGCGCCACCCTGCGCAGTGCGCTCCTCTCCTCCGTCTTCCTGGCCGCATCGCTGCTCGGCCTCGGCGCTTCGGCGCAGGACAAGTTCATCGTCATGGCCTCGACCACCTCGACCGAGCAGTCGGGCCTGTTCGCCCACCTGCTGCCGGCGTTCAAGCAGGCCTCGGGCATCGACATCCGCGTGGTCGCGCTCGGCACCGGCCAGGCGCTCGACACCGCCCGCCGCGGTGACGCCGACGTGGTGTTCGTGCACGACCAGGCGGCGGAGGAGAAGTTCGTCGCCGAGGGCTTCGGCCTGAAGCGCCTGCCCGTGATGTACAACGATTTCGTCGTCATCGGCCCCAGGTCCGACCCGGCCGGAATTCGCGGCAACGACGCGGTCGCGGCGCTGAAGAAGCTGGGCGCGAGCGGCGCCTCCTTCATCTCGCGCGGCGACAAGAGCGGCACCCATGCGGCGGAGCTGCGCTACTGGAAGGAGGCCGGCGTCGACCTCGCCGGCGCGAAGCCGGCCGGCTACAAGGAATGCGGCTGCGGCATGGGGCCCGCGCTGAACATCGCCTCCTCGTCGGGAGCGTACGTGCTCGCCGATCGCGGCACCTGGCTCAACTTCAGGAACCGCGGCGACCTGGCCATCCTGGTCGAGGGCGACAAGCGGCTCTTCAACCAGTACGGCGTCATGGTCGTCAACCCGGCGAAGCATCCGCATGTGAAGAAGGACCTGGCCCAGGCCTTCGCCGACTGGGTGGTCTCGCCCGCGGGCCAGGCCTCGATCGCCGCCTACAAGATCGGCGGCGAGCAGCTGTTCTTCCCCAACGCCGGCGGATGAGCCTGGACGCGCCGAGGCGCGCCGGTTCCTTCAGCGCTTCTTCGGGCGGGCGAAGCGCCACCAGGGCAAGGCCTGCGTCAACGACAGGACCTCGCCCGGCCGATGGCTGCCGTAGCCCGGCAGAGCCTCGAGCGCGGCAGCCCAGGCCGGCGAGGCGAGCGCGGCGCGCAGCGCGGCGATCAGCGGCGACTCGAGCACCGGCTTCAGGCAGACGAGGTAGTAGTCCTCCTCCACCAGCGGCGCGAACTGCAGCCCATGGGCGCGCGCGGCCGCCTCGATGCCGAGGCCCACGTCGGCGGCGCCCGACGCCACCGCCGTCGCCACCGCCAGGTGCGTGTACTCGACGCGGGTCGCGTAGCCGTCGATGCGCGTCGGGTCGAGCTGCGCCTGCGCGATCAGGTGGTCGAGCAGCAGCCGCGTGCCGGAGCCGGGCTGGCGGTTGACGAAGCGCAGCGCGGCTCCGCCGCCCGGCGGCGATACGGCCAGGTCGGCGAGCGCGGGCGGGGCGGTGTCGGGCCGATGCATGAGACCCTGGCGCCGCCAATGGCTGCCGATCAGCTTGTGCGTGCCCGGCTTGAGCAGCGGCCGCAGCGCGCGGCTGAACACCGGCGCCGCCCGCGCGAGCCGCGGCACGTGGAAGCCGGCGACGCGGCAGCGGCCGTCGAGCAGGCTGCGCAGCGCCTCCTCGCTGCCGGTGAAGCGCAGGTCCAGGCGCAGGCCGTGCCCGGCCTCGGCCAGGGTCTGCAGCATCGGCAGCGCGAGGTCGTGGCTGGCGGCGAGCTCGAGCACCTCGTGCGTGGCGTCGTCGGCGAGCGCGAACACGCGCTGCAGCTCGCGGCGCAGCGCCTCGACGTGCGGCGTCATCCGCACCCGCGCCTGGCGCTCGGCCCAGAGCAGCCGTTCGGCGAAAGGCGTGAGGCGCGCGCGCTTGCCTTGCGTCCACAGCACCAGCGGGTTGCCGAGCACCTCCTCCCAGTGCTTGAGCGAGCCCCAGACATGGCGATACGACTGGCCCGAAGCGCGCGCGGCGTGGCTGATCGACCCGTGCTCGCGCAGCGCCGAGAGCAGGTCGAACAGGGGGTTCTCGATCTCGGCGCCGGCCTGGCCGTGCGCCTCGAAGGTGTAGCCCAGATGGATGCCGCGCGGTGTGGTGCTCATGGGGAGGGGAGATGCTAAGAGCGATTGCCTGCGCGGCGCTGGCCTGCGCCCTGCCGCTGGCGGCGGCGGCCTGAGCTCGGGCGCGAGCGCGGCGAGCGAGCGCAGCACCGTCTACACCGGCGTGCTGCTGCGCGACGTGCTGGCCCGCGCCGGCTTCGGCGCCGCCACCGACCGCGGCGCGCGCACCGGCGTCGTCGAGGCGGTGGCGACCGACGGCTACCGCGCCGTCTTCAGCTGGGGCGAGCTGTTCAACGCGAGCGCCGGCGAGCCCGGGCCGCGGCACGTGCGCAACCTCTGCGCGCTGCGGGTCAGGGTGTCGCCCTGAGCCCGTACTCCACCATCGCGCCGACCCGCGGGTCCCTGCGGCTCACAGATAGGTCCACGCCATTTTCGTCGCCAGCACGTAGAGCAGGCCGGCGAAGATGCGGCGCAGCGTCGCCACCGGCATGCGGTGCGCGGCGCGCGCGCCCCAGGGCGCGGTGAGCATGCTGCCGGCGACGATGCCCAGCAGCGCCGGCCCGTGCACGAAGCCGAGGGCCAGCGGCGGCAGCTCAGCGACCTGCCAGCCGCTGAACACGTAGCCGATCGTGCCCACCACCGCCACCGGCACGCCGATCGCGGCGCCGGTGCCGATCGCCGTGGTCATGGCCACGCCGCAGAAGAGCATGAACGGCACGGTCATGAACGCACCGCCGGCCGAGACCAGCCCGCAGACCACGCCGATCGCCAGGCCGATCGCCACCAGCGCCGGCGTGCCCGGCAGGGTGCGCGCGGCGGGCGGCTTCTTGCCGAGCAGGATCTGGGTCGCGCCGGCATAGACGATCACCGCGAAGCTCAGCGCCAGCGCCCGCTGCGGCACCCAGCCGGAGAGGGCCGTCGAGAGCAGCGTGCCCGCCACCATCGCCGGCCCGAGCCGGCGCACCAGCGACCAGTCGACGCCGCCCAGGCGATGGTGCATGCGCACGCTCGCGCTCGAGGTGAACATGATCGAGGCCATGCCGGTGCCGAGGGCGAGGTGCACCGTGTGGTCGGGGGCGAAATGCTGGGCCGAGAACATGGCCGCGAGCACCGGCACCAGCGTCATGCCGCCGCCAATGCCCAGCAGCCCGGCGAGGAAACCGACGAAGGCGCCGGTGACGAAGTAGGCGAGCATCCAGGCCGCGATCATCGGCACGAGTATCGCCGCGGACGCTTGCTATCCTTTTCGCTCATGGCCCCCGAGCAGCAGCAACTCGAAGCCGGCATCGCCGCCCTCGAAGGACAACGCGCTGCGCTGGGCGACGCGGTCGTCGACGCGGCCCTCGCCGGCCTGAAGGCGCGGCTCGCGGCGCTGCAGGCGCCCGAGTCGGCGCAGAGCCTGAAGCAGGTCAGCATCCTCTTCCTCGACGTGGTCGGCTCCACCGCGCTCGGCCAGCACCTCGACCCCGAGGAGATCGCGGCGGTGATGGAAGGCGTGCTCGCGCGCGGCACGGCGATCGTCGAGGCGCATCGCGGCAAGGTCCTGCAATACGCCGGCGACAACCTGCTCGCCGCGTTCGGCGCCGAGCGCGCCTTCGAAGACGACGCCGAGCGCGCGGTGCGCTGCGGCCTCGCGCTGCTCGAGCTCGGCAAGGCGCTCGGCGAGGAAGTGCACGCCGCCCACGGCCATGCCGGCGTCGACGTCCGCGTGGGCATCCACACCGGCGGCGTGCTGCTCGGCGGCGGGGTCGACGAGGACGGCAGCATCCGCGGCCAGGCGGTGAACATCGCCGCCCGCATGGAGCAGAGCGCGCCGGCGGGCGCGCTGCGCATCAGCCAGGACACCTACCGGTCGCTGCGCGGCGGCGTGTTCGAGGTCGCGCCGCAGGAGCCGCTGCCAGTCAAGGGCGTCGAGACGCCGGTGCGCAGCTACCTCGTGCTGGGCGCGCGGCCAGGCGACTTCAAGGCCGCCGCCCGCGGCATCGAGGGCGTCGAGACGCGAATGATCGGCCGCGACGCCGAGCTGCGCGCGCTGCAGGACGCGTTCGAGGCCCTGACGCGGCCCGGCGCCAGCTTGCAGTGTGTCGTGGTCGTCGGCGAGGCGGGAGTGGGCAAGAGCCGGTTGCTGCATGAGTTCGCGAACTGGCTCGAGGCCCGCACCGATCGGCGCAACCTCTTCCAGGCCCGGGCGACGCCGCGGATGCAAGGCCAGCCGTATGGCCTGCTGCACGACCTGTTCGCGCGCCGCCTGCAGATCCTCGACAGCGACGGCATGGCGGTCGCACAGCGCAAGTTCGAGCAGGGCCTGATGCCGCTGCTGCTCGGCGACGAGGGTGAAGCCGAAGCCGAGGCGCACATCCACCTGCTGGGCCAGCTCATCGGCCTCGACTACGGCGAGAGCCGGCATGTGCGCGGCATCCGCGACGAGGCGCGCGAGATCCGCAGCCGCGCTTTCCACGCCGCGGTGCTGGCGCTGCGCCGCATCCATGCCCTGGCCGGCCGCCCCGTCGTCTTCCAGCTCGACGACCTGCACTGGGCCGACGACGGCTCGCTCGACTTCATCGACCACGTGGCGCAGGTGGATCGCGACGTGCCGATCCTGCTGCTCGCGCTCACCCGGCCGACGCTCTTCGAACGGCGGGCCGAGCCGCTGCGCATGGCCGGCGGCACGGCGCGCCGCCGCATCGACCTGCATCCGCTCGACCCGACCGACAGCCGGCGGCTCGCCGGCGAGCTGCTGCAGCGCCTGCCCCAGGTGCCCGACGACCTGCAGGCGCTCCTCACCGGCCGCGCCGACGGCAACCCGTTCTACATGGAAGAGCTGGTCAAGATGCTGGTCGACCAGGGTGCCATCGCCACCTCGCCGGAACGCTGGTCGCTCGACGCCAACCGCCTGCAGGCGATCGCCGTGCCGCCGACGCTCACCGGCGTGCTGCAGGCCCGGCTCGACAGCCTGCCGGCGGGCGAGCGGCGTGGCCTGCAACTGGCGAGCGTGGTCGGCCTGAGCTTCTGGGACGCGGCGCTCGCGCATGTCGACCGCGCGGCGCCGGCGCAGCTTCCGGCGCTCGAAGGACGCGAGCTGGTGCATGCCAAGGAGGCGCGGGGCGCGGCGGCAGAAGGCCTGCGCGAGTACGCCTTCCATCACCAGATCCTGCACCAGGTGACCTACGACACCGTGCTCAAGCGGGTGAAGCGCGAGGCGCATGCCCGCACGGCCGACTGGCTGGCGCATCACGCGGGCGCCGTGAGCCGCAGCCTGCTGGGTGCGGCGGCAGCACACTACGAGCAGGCGGGCGACTCGGCCCAGGCCGCCGAGTACTACGCCCGTGCGGCCGAGCACATGGCCGGCATGTATGTCCACGACGCGGCCCTCGATCACACGGCGCGCGCCCTGCGCTTGCTGGGCGACGACGACGTCGAGCTGCGCTGGCGCCTTCTGGCCAACCGCGAGCGCGTGCTCGACCTGCTCGGGCGGCGCGAGGCCCAGCTTGCCGACATCGCCGCGCTCGAGGCGCTGGCGGAGGCGATGCCGCCCGGCTTCGAGGGCGACACGCGGCGCGCCGAGGTCGCGTGGCGCCGCGCCGACCACGCGCACCGCATCGGTGACTGGGAAACGCAGGAGCGCGAAGCCCGGCGCACGCAAGCGCTCGCCGAGCGCGCGGGCGACGTGACGCTGGCGCTGCGCGCGATCCATCGCCTGGCGCCCGCGCTGGCGTTCCGCGGCGACCCTGCGACCGGCCGGGCCTTGGGCGAGGCCGCACTCGCGCGGGCGCAGGCCCTGGGCCTCACCCGGGAACAGTCGCGCCTCACCAATGTCCTGACGGTCTGCACCGACATGCTCGGGGACCGGGTGGCCAGCCTGAAGTACAGCCTCCTCGACCTCGAGCTGGGCCGCGCGGGCGGATACCGGATCTACGAAGCGGTGGGGCTGAGCAACGTCGGCATGTCGTATCTCGGCTTCGGCGCGTTCGAGGCGGCGCGCCGGCATCTGCACGAAGGCCTGCGCCTGAACCAGTCGCTGGGCAATCGGCAGATCGAGGGCAACTGCTTCTCCATCCTCTCCGAGCTCGAGTGGCGCGAGGGGAACCGCGCGCTTGCCCTGAGCCACGCGCAGGCGGCGCACGCCATCAGCGTCGAGGTGGGCTCGCGGCTGCACCAGGCCGACTCTCTCTGGTCGCTGGGCAACGCCGAGCTCGCGCTCGACCGGTGGCAGGCCGCGGCCGATTGCTTCGAGCGCAGCGAAGCACTCTCGCGCGCCATGAACCTCGCGCCGCAGGTGCTGAATGCGCTCGACGGCCGGGCCCGCGTCGCCCTGGCTCGCGGCGACGCGGCCGAGGCGCAGCGGCTGGCGGAGCAGTTGCTCGCCGAGGCCCACGCCGATCCCTCGACGCAGCAGCTCGACGGCACCTACGAGCACCTGCTCCGCCTGACGCTGCACCGGGCGTTCGCCGCCGGCGGCGACCCGCGCGCCGATGTCCATCTCGCCGAAGCGCGCGCCGCGCTGCTGCTCGAGGCCGACCGCATCGACGACGCGGCGCTGCGGCGGAGCTTTCTCGAGAACATCGGCGAGAACCGCGCCATCCTGTCGCTGTGGACACAGCGTCCCGCGCCGCCGTAGCCTCTCTCGGAAGGGCGTCCTGGACGTCGCTACTCGTAGAACGCCGGCGAGTGCTTCTGCGCCAGGCTCCGAAGCAGGCATGGCGAGCCGGGGCCGGCCGGGGCGCAACGATCACAATCGCCCTCGTCCACGGGACCTTCGGCGATGCACGACCTCAGCACCCTCAGCCTGACGGAGATCGTTCGCCTGCAGAACGAACTGCAGCTCGAGCTGAGGCGTCGCTTCGAGCACAAGCTGCTGATGGCGTTCTCCGACATCGTCGGCTCCACGCCCTACTTCTCGCGCTTCGGCGACGCCGTCGGCCGCCAGCTCCACCAGCTCCACTTCGACCTGCTCGGCCAGGCCGCGAGCGACGCGCAGGGGCGCATCGTCGACGCCGTCGGCGACGGCGTGTTCTGCGTCTTCCCCGACGTGGCCTCGGGCGTGCGCGGCATCGTCGCCTTCGAGCAGGCGGTGGCGCGGGAGAACGCGGCCCGGGCGCGCGAGCACCAGCTCGCGGTCCGCATCGGCCTGCACTGGGGCTCGGTCCTGACCGACGGCGCCCTCGTCACCGGCGACTCGGTCCACCTCGCCGCCCGGGTGGCGCGCGCCGCCGAGCCGGGCGCGGTGTGCCTCACCCGCCAGGTGTTCCTCGAGTTCGAGCCGCGCCTCCGGCTGCTCTGCCGCGCCATCGGCACGCGCGAGCTGAAGGGCGTGGCGCAGCCGGTGGAGCTGCTCGAGCTCGACTGGCGCGACCCCGCCGCCTTTCCGCGCCACGTGCTGATCGAGGAGACCGACCAGCAGGTCGTGCTGCCGCAGCAGGACATCGTGAGCTTCGGCCGCCTGCACGAGCCCGACGGCCCGCGCGCCAACGACATCGTGCTGGCCCACCCCGACCCGGCGCGCACGCGGCAGATCAGCCGCTGGCACTTCGAGCTGCGGCGTGCACCCGAGGGCCTGTGGCTGCGGACGCTTTCGGACGGCCTCACCACCGTCGACGGCCAGCCGGTCGGCCGCGGCGCCGACGTGCCGGTGCGCAGCGGCACGCGCATCGGCGTGGGCGACACGCTGACGCTGCGCCTGGTGGGCGCGACGCACATGGCGTCGGACGACGACGTCGACACGACGCTGAGAAAGCCCGCCTCGCCGCGCTAGAACCCGCCCGGCGCGGCGGCGAGGATCTTCTCCAGCAGGTCGCCGAAGCGGGCCTCCGACACCTCGCGCGCGAACAGCCGGTCCATCTCGACCCGGTGCACGACCACCAGGTCGCGGACCGGGTCGACGAGCAGGAACTGGCCGTAGTTGCCGCGCCCGGAGAACACCGCCCCGGGAAACCGCTGCCGGAATGCCCAGCCGTCGCGACCCACCCACCACAGGTAGCCGTAGCCCAGGCCCGGCGCCACGGCGGTGTACGACCTGGTGCTCTCGGCGATCCACTCCTTCGAGACGATCTGCCGACCCTGCCAACGGCCCTCGCGCGCCATCAGCAGGCCCACGCGCGCGAGGTCGCGCGCGGAGATCCGCATCACGTAGGCCGCATGGCTGGAGGCCCACTCGGTGACCGACCGCGTGTCGCGGGAAAGGATGAAGTCCTGGAAGGCGAGCGGCCGGGCGAGCTCCCTGTCGAGCGCGGCGAACACGCTGCTGCCGGTGATCTTCTCGAACACGGTGCCGAGCGCGTTGAAGTCCCAGTTGTTGTAGTACCAGAAGGTGCCCGGCTCGTGGCTGCCCCGGTACGGCCGCTCGGCCTTCATCGCTGCCATCTCGTACGCGGCGGGGTGATAGATGCCCGACCGCGACTGCAGGAGCTGGCGCACCGTGGCCTGCTTCTCGGTGTCGGAGAGGCCGCCCTTGTCGTCGATGCCGAGCTCGGCCAGCGTCTTGTCGATATCGATCTTCTTCCGGTCGACCTCGATGCCGTAGAGCACGCTCAGCATGCTCTTCCTCACCGAGGCGAGGTTCATCGGCTGGGCGACCGGCCCGAAGGCGTGCACCAGCACGCCGCGGTGCACGACCAGGTAGGCGCCGGTGCCGATGGCGCGCGCCGTCTCGTCGGCGGCCTGCAGCTTCTCGGCCGACCAGCCGCTGGCGGCGGGCGGCGCCTCGGCCCAGGTCTCGCCCGGGAACGTCGTGCCCTGGGCGAGCGCGCCGGCCGGCGCTCCGGCGGCGAAGAGCAGCGCGGCGGCGCCGGCAAGGGCGAGCAACCGGCGAAAGAACGCGCTTCCCTTGGACATCTGCAAAGAACATAGCATGCGGCGATGTACGACCACAACCAGACGCTCGTTCCCGAGTCCTTCCTCGCGCTCTATGCCCGCCACGGCCGGCCGCTGCTCGAGCGCAAGGAAATGGAAGCGCGCTACGAGAGCGCCGAGCTGCTGGCCGAGCAGATCGCCGCGGTGGTGGCGAACATTCCGGCCGACGACGCCGACGCGCAGCGCGAAGCCATGTGCGCCGTCGAGGCCGGCCTGCTGGCCGATTCGCTGCAGGGCCGCGAGGCCGAGGCCGCATGGGTGGTCGCGCGGGTCGCCGAGATCTGCGGGTGGGCGCGGCCCGACTGAGGCCACCCGGCCCGCCGGCGCTCGCCGCCGGCCTCAGCCGGCAATGCCGAGCAGCGCGATCAGCGCGAACAACGCCAGCCACGCGAACGTGGCGGCGGCTTGTCGGGTGGTCATCATGGCGGCGAAGCGGCTGTCCAGTGCCCGACCATCCTCCCGCGAGGCGCGCAAGGGCACTGTCAACTCTTACAACCCCTGAACGCGGGGCGCGCCCGCCTACTTCGTCAGCAGCTCGCCGTTGATCTTCCCGAGCCGCTCGGTCCACTTCTTCTGGAATTCGGCCTGCTGCGAGAGGTCCATGTCGACGAACTTGTCGTCGCCTTCCTTCGGTATCGGGATCGGCGTCTTCGTGGTGTCGCCCCGCTTCGGCCGCAGGCTCCGCGCGTGGATCACCTGGCCGGTGAGGTAGTCGCCCAGGCCCGGCGGAATGTTCGGGTAGCACTCGGCGATGTGCGTGCGGATGACCGTCTGGTTGGCGGTGATGAAGTTCACTCCGCCCGGCTTGGCGACGAGCGGAACGTTGTCCATGTCGGTGGGCAGCGCGTTGAGCTGGGCCTCGATGCGGCTGCGCGAGGCGGCGAGCTGGTCGTTGCCGACCACGTTCTCGGGCAACGTGGCCACGGCCTCGTGCAGTCCCTCCCTGCCGGTGGGCGAGAGCCCCTTGGGCTGCTTGCCGGTGCCCGGCACCGGCTGCGTCTTCAGCCGCGCGGCGGAGGCGCCCATGAACTGCATCGACGACTGCGCGGTCTGCCCGTCCTTGGTCTTCACGCCGATCATCACGTCGTCGGGATTGCCCTTCACGTCTTTCATGCTGGGGTCGCCGAGGATCTTCGCCAGCTCCTCGGCCTTGCCCTTTTCCCTGGAGACCTTGCCGCCGAGCTTCTTCATCAGCTCGGCCGGATCGCGCTCCTCGATCTGCTGGTTGTAGTGCCGGTCCTGGTCGACCACCGGCTCGAGCGCCATCGGCGCCTCGGTGCCCTTGCCGGTGTCGTCGACCTCGTCGACGAACATCGCCTGCATCGCCTCCACGTCGGGGCCCGAGCCGTAGACCACCAAGTCGACGGTGATCGACTTCACCGCGTTGCCCTCGATCTCGACGACCACCGGACCGGCGCCCTTGGCGCTCTTGAAGCGGCCCTTGTAGACGGTCATGTTGCCGTTGACGACCGGGGCTTCCTTCAGCTCCTCCTTGGGAAAGGCCTTCTCGGCCAGCGCGTTGTCGGTGCCGCGCAGGAACGCGGGCTTGCCGGTGAAGCCGACGATCCAGTGGATCTGCAGGTCCCCCACGTCCTTGTCGCGCAGGATCGTGGTGGCCACGTCGATCGCCGCGTTGCCGCCCACGACGGCGATGCTGTTGATCGTCTTGCCCGCGTAGCCCTCGCGGATCGACTTGCCGTCGACGGCGCGCTTGAAGGTGTCCATGTCCTTCACGCTCTCCTTCGACTCGATCGGGTCCGGCTCGCCCTTCTTCTTCTCGCCCGGGTCCTTCTGCTTGCCGATGCCCAGGGCGTTGGTGATCTTCCTCGCGTAGTAGATGCCCTTGCTGGTCTCGACCTCGAAGAAATCGCCCTTGCAGCGCGTGACCTTGCCGACCGAGGCGTCGACGTTCGCCACCCGCTTGATCACCGCCGCGATCCGCTTCGAGAACTCGGCCCGGTCGGCGAGGCTGCCGTACTCGTCGACCGGCTCGTCGTCCTGCTCGGGGTCGATCATGTTGTGCGGGTGGTTGACCTTGCCGCCCTTGCCGCGCTCCTCGGCCCAGGGCTGCAGCGTGCCGAGCACCAGCGTCTCGGCCAGGTCGAGGTTGGCG
The DNA here is from genome assembly GCA_021414305.1 of Burkholderiales bacterium. Classification (GTDB taxonomy): domain Bacteria; phylum Pseudomonadota; class Gammaproteobacteria; order Burkholderiales; family Burkholderiaceae_C; genus Schlegelella_A. The sequence continues at coordinate 323,947 of JAIOOS010000006.1, forward strand.
TAGTTGTTGGCGATGTAGTACGAGGCGCTCGCGCCCGCGCCGAGGATGAGCTCCTTGTAGATCTCGATCTTCTTCGCATCGCCGGTCACCGCCCCGCCCTTGCGCCCCTGGCGCGCCTGCGCCGCGAGCTGCGCCTTCTCCTCGTACTCCTTCCAGGCCGCTTCCTCCTCTTCCGCCTTCACCGCCGCCTCGAGGATGTTCCAGAGCACCTTGAGGTCCTGCTCGGTCGCCTTGGCGCCCAGCGCCTTCTGCACGTCGAAGTCGCCCCAGGTGTCGTTGCGGGCGATGTGCTTCTTCAGGTCCTCGCGCTTCAGGGCGGCGGCGACCTTCGAGGCGTCGAGGGTGCGGTTGTTGCGCGGCGCGCTCGGCACGAAAGGGAGGTCCTTGGCCGGGATCTTCTCCGCCGACTCCGACTTGTCGAGGACCCAGCGCGCCTGGTCCAGGTACTTCTGCACCATGCGCGGATCGTCCTTGAGCTCGGCGGCTTTCTCGCAGAGGTGGGCGGCGAGCTCGAAGTCGCTGTCCTTGCCGTACTTGGCGGTGTTGAGGGCGATGAACTTCTTCCACTTCTCCAGGGTGCCGTCTTCGGCGAGGCGCTTGCGGCACTCCTCGGTGTCGATGGCGTCGAGCCGGGTCGCCGCCTTCTGCACGTCTTCGGCGCCGATGACCGCCAGCTCGTCGGTCACCTTCTCGTAGTGCCTGAAGTTGGCATCGAGGATCTTCTGGAACTCGACGTCGGCCTTGCCGCCGAGGTCGTGCGCGCGAGCCTTCTGGATGGTGGAGAACTCCTTGCGCCACTGGGTCGACTCGATCGATGCCAGCACCTCGTGAACTGCGGTCTTGCCCATCGCGTTTGCTCCCCTCGGTTCAGATGCTGGCCAGCCCCGCTACCTGCTGCTGCCGCGCCACGCCCGAGCGCGTGCCGCGCTCGAGCCGGAAGATGTCGAAGCCGTTGGTGTAGACGACGGCGCCGCCCGGATGCAGGTCGAAGCAGGCCACGTGCTCGGCCACCACCTCGGGCGCGGCCTCGGCCCGGTCGACGCGGATCAGCTCCCAGTCGCGCGGCACCAGCGCGCCGCCGTACTTCGGATCGTTCTTCACCTTCGAGAGCTCGATCATGCGGCCGTGCAGCCAGAGCTTGCCGAGGTCCTGGTCGAGCTCGGGCGCGCGCGGGCCGCCGGCCGAGCGCAGCGGCTCCTTGCCGTAGACCATGGAGAAGAAATTGAGGTAGCCGAAGATCGCCTTGAGCAGGCGAAAGGGCAGCAGCAGCGTGTCGGTGAGGGCCAGCCCGGCGCGCTCGCGCGGGGGCTTCTCGGCCGGGCGGCGAATGGCGTAGAGGCGGCCGTTCGCGTCCATGCGCGGGGCCACGAAATCGAAGCGCCGGTCTTCGAGCAGGGTCTCGATCTGCCCGCTGCCGTAGTTCAGCATGTGCACGCAGGCGTGCGCCTGCGCCACCATGTGGCCGGCCTGCGGATGCCGGGCCACGCCGCTCGATTGGTAGACGATGGTCTTGGCGCGGCCCGGCACCAGCGAGGGCGCGGCGTCGATGCAGTCGCCGCCGGTAACCGCGCCGCGGCGGTTGCCTTCTTCGTCGTAGACCTCGATGTGGGCGCTGCCGTCGGCGTTGCGCGAGGCGATGACGAGGCTCTTGTCGTCGGCGTTGTAGGCGAAGCCCTCGCAGTCCCAGCCGGTGCGGTGGAACAGGCGCACCTCGCGGTCTTCGGCCAGGTGGCGGCGAAAGAGGCCCCGGGTCTCGCCCACCGAGAGCACGTAGTAGAGGACGTCGTCGTCGCCGGTGCGGCTGGCGTGGAGAAAGCGCACCGTCATCGGCCCCTGGCCGCCGCCGCCGCCGGCGCCCCAGAGGCGCGCCGAAGGGATCATGCCGGACTGCTCTTCGCGCGGCGCGTGCTTCCAGTCGGTGGTGCGGCGGCTCTGCTCGGCGCGCTGGATCAGCTCCTTGGCGAAGGGCGACTCGATCTGCTTCGGCGCGGCGCCTTCGGCATGCAGCCACAGCTCGCCGTTGGCGATGGACAGCGTTCGCATCGGCCCTCCCCGTTCTTGTGTCGGATGGCGACGATGTTATCGCCCACCTCCCGGGCCGCCGCCCGATATTCGGCTTACGTCGCCTGCTGGCGGTACAGCAGAACGGCGAGGTCGGCGAGCACCCGGTAGTCGTTGGCCGCGGCGCCGCCCTGGCCGAGCGTGGCGGCGTTCACGGCGATGCCGTCGGCGGTGGCCATCAGCAGGGAAGACATGCGAAGTGCCGCCGCCCGCGCCTTCGCCCTGGAGAGGCCCGCGAAGGCCGGTGCGAAGAGACGCACGCCGTACTGCAGCACGTCGGCCCGCGCCCGGCGCACGACCTCGACGCCGGCATGCCGGCCCGGGCCGAGCTCGACGCCGACCTTGATCACCAGGGTCACCATGCGCGCGTCGCGGGCCAGCGCGGCGGTGATGCCGGCGATGCCGGCGACCACCCTCTCCTCGCCGCTCGCCGGAAAGCTCGCCACGTCGGGCAGCGACCCGAGCCAGCGCTCGATGGCGGTCGCGGCCACCGCGGTGACCAACCCTTCCTTGCTGCCGAAGTGCCAGTAGATCGAGCTCGCCGGCGCGCCCGAGAGCCGAACCAGCTCGGCGATCGACATGGCGCTGACCGAGCCCTGCAGCAGCATGCCGGCGGCGACCTCCATCACCCGTTCCCGGGTCTGCCGCCCCAGCCGCTTGCGGCCGTTCTCCGGCACCGGCGGGTCGAGGGCCTTCGGCAGCGTGCGCAGCGCCTTGTTCGCCATTCCGGATGGTCGGTGGTTACGAGAGTTGTTGACGGGCCGTCGCTTGCAGTATATTGATCTGTAGCGATCACTACAGATGATCGCAGAACCTGTTGGTGAGGTGGCCATGAACCCTGAGAAATCGATCAGCGGCGAACCGTCGCTGCGGCGCCGTGACTTCCTGGCGGCAAGCGCCGGGGCCCTTACCCTGCCCTGGGCAGGCGCGGCGGCAGGTGCCGCGCCCCCGGGGCCGCCGAACATCCTCTTCCTGCTCACCGACCAGGAGCGGTTCTTCCGGCCGGGCGAGCTGCCGGCCGGCTTCTCGCTGCCGGCCCACGAGCGCCTGCTCCGGCGCGGCACGTCGTTCGTGAACCACCGCATCAATTCCTGCGTGTGCACCTCGTCGCGCTCGGTCATCTACACCGGCCAGCACATCCAGCGAACCGGCATGTTCGACAACACGAACTTCCCGTGGATCCAGAGCATGTCGCCCGAGGTGCCCACGCTGGGCAGCATGCTGCGCGACGCGGGCTACTACTCCGCCTACAAGGGCAAGTGGCACCTCACCAAGGAGTTCGAGACGGTCAACAAGCTCGGCACGCCGACCAAGATCTTCACGCAGGAGATGGAGGCCTACGGCTTTTCCGACTACTTCGGCGTCGGCGACATCATTGCCCACGACCGCGGCGGCTACCTGCACGACAGCGTCATCACCTCCATGGGCGTGAGCTGGCTGCGCGGCAAGGGCCGCGACCTGGCCGCCGCCGGCAAGCCCTGGTTCCTCGCCGTGAACCTGGTGAACCCGCACGACGTGATGTTCTACGACACCGACGCGCCGGGCTCGCCGGTGCGCAACCACGGCGGCCTCACCCACCTGGCGCGCGACCCTGCCGATCCGCTGTACGCCAAGCAGTGGGCGTTCGAGCTGCCGCGCAGCCACAACCAGGCGATCGACGCGCCCGGCCGGCCGCCGGCGCACCGCGACTTCCTCCGCTCGCACGACGCCTTCATCGGCGAGATTCCCGACGAGGTCGCACGCTGGCGGCGCCGGCACAACTACTACCTGAACTGCCTGCGCGATGTCGACCGGAACATCGCCACGGTGCTCGCCGAGCTCGACGCCTCGGGCCTGGCCGACCGCACGATCGTCGTGCTCACCGCCGACCACGGCGACATGGACGGCGCGCACAAGCTGCATGCCAAGGGCGCGGTGGCGTACCGCGAGCAGATCAACGTGCCGCTGATCGTGGTCGACCCCTCGCAGGCGGGCGGCAAGCAGTGCCGCGCGGTGACCTCGCACGTCGACCTCGCGCCCACCCTGCTCTCGCTCGCCGGGGTGAAGCCCTCGGGCAACGCGTCGGCGGCCGCGAAGGCCCTGCCCGGCAAGGACTTCTCGGCCCTGCTGCGCGCGCCGGAGCGGGCCGAGCCGGCGGCGGTGCGCGCGGGCGCGCTGTACTGCTACAACATGCTCGCCTACCTGGACGGCGACTTCCTCTACAAGGCGGTGGCGCACCTGCAAAAGGGCGGCAAGCCCGCCGACCTGAAGGCCGCGGGCATCGTGCCCGACCTGATGAAGCGCGGCGCGGTGCGCTCGGTCTTCGACGGTCGCTACACCTTCAGCCGCTACTTCTCGCCGAAGCAGCACAACCGGCCGGCGACGCTGGAAGATCTGCGGCGACTGAACGACCTCGAGCTGTTCGACACCCGCACCGATCCTGGCGAGATGGTCAACCTCGCGGCGCAGCCCGGCCGCAACGACGCGCTGCTGCTGGCGATGAACGAGAAGCTCAACCGCCTGATCGACGCCGAGGTCGGCGAAGACCGGGGCCAGATGCTGCCGGGCGGCATCGAGGCGGGGTGGGAGGTCACGCCGGAGACGATGGCCGGGGCGTGACTCGCGCGGGAGGAGGACCCCGCTCAGTTGCGCGAATCCAGCCGGCCGAGCGTGTTGGCAATCTCGTCGATGAGGTCGGGCTTGTCGGCCAGCAGCGCGGCGATGCCGTGTGCGCCGCCCTTGAGGGCGAAGACCTGCTTCGGCTCGCTCGACTTGTCGGCGCTCACCTGCGACCAGCGGCCGAAGCGGTCGCTTTCGTGAAAGACGAAGAGCTTCTTGGTCTTCGCTAGCGGAATGCCCTGATCGTCGTACGAGGAGAGCAGGATCAACGTGTCGAAGTCGCCGTCGGGCTGCGCGCTGGCGAATCGCGCGGCCAGCTCGCCGCCGCGGCTGAAGCCCATCAGCGAAACCTTCTTCGCGCCGGCCTCCCTGGCGTACTTGATGGTCGCCGCGAGCGGCGCCAGCCCGGGCCCCGGCCCGTCCGGCCCGGCCGCCCAATCGATCGAGATGACCTTGTAGCCGCGCCTGACCAAGCCCGGCGCGATGGGCCGGAACAGGCCCTTCTGCTGGCCGGCGCCGTGCAGGGCGATGACGATGTGCTCGCCGCTACGACCGAAGACCAGGGCGGACACGGCGTTGTCGCCGTTCCTGATTTCGATCTCGGCCGGCTGCGCGAAGGCGTTCGCCGCGGCCACGAGAATGAGCAAGGCGATCAGTCGCTTCATCGAAGGGCCCCTCGTTCTTTCCCGGGATACTGCATGGTGTGCGCACGGAAGTCGACAGGAATCATGCCGCCATGACCGCCCCGCCCCTCGTCGTCGACATGCGCGACCGCCCCTCCCTTCGCCGCAGAACCTTGCTCGTCGCTTCCGCGGCGCTGCTGCCCTGGAGCAGCCCCGGGGCAAAGCCGGACCGTGAAGCGGACGTCGTTCCGAAGCACCTGGCAGCGATCGGCCGGCCGGCATGACGCGCACCTCTCCGCAGCAATCGCCCGAGGCGCTGCAGGCGGCGATGACCGTGCTGGAGGCGCAGCGCGGCGTGCTCGGCGACAGCGTCGTCGACGCCGCGCTCGCCGGCCTGCGGGCCCAGCTCGGGGCGCTGCAGGCCGCTTCGGCCGAGGCTGCGGAGTTGCCCGCGCCGACCCAGGCGCTGCGCCTGGTGAGCATCCTGTTTCTCGACATCGTCGGCTCCACGACGCTGGCGCAGCACCTCGACCCGGAAGACGTGCATGCCTTGATGGACGGCGCGCTGCAGCGCTTCACCGCCATCGTGCGCCAGCACGGCGGGCGCGTGCTGCAGTACGCCGGCGACAACCTGCTCGCCGGCTTCGGCGCCGGCGAGGTGCACGAAGACGACGCCGACCGCGCCGTGCGCTGCGGCCTCGCGCTGCTCGCCGAAGGCCGCGCCGTCGGCGGCGAGGTGCTGGCCGCGCACGGCCACGGCGGCTTCGACGTGCGGGTGGGCATCCACTCGGGCAACGTGCTGCTCGGCGGCGGCGTCGAGGCCGAGGGCACGATCCGCGGCAACGCGGTCAACGTGGCCGCGCGCATGGAGCAGAGCGCGCCGCCGGGCGGCCTGCTGATGAGCGTCGACACCTACCGGCTGGTGCAGGGCCGCTTCGACGTGCAGGAAGGCCAGGCCTTGCGCGTCAAGGGCATCGAGGCGCCGATCCTCACCTACCGGGTCGAGCGCGAGCGCCCGCGCGAGGCGCACGGCGTGCACCGCGGCGTGGAAGGCGTCACCGCCGACCTCGTCGGCCGCGCGGCCGACCTGGCGCAGCTGCACGCCGCCCGGGCCGCGGCGCAGTCGGGCGGCGCGCCGCAGGCGATCACGCTGATCGGCGAGGCCGGCCTGGGCAAGACCCGGCTGGTCGCCGAGTTCGAGGCGAGCCTGCCGGCCACCGGCCCCGGCGCGGAGCCGCTGCGCGCCGGCGCGCAGCCGCAGGGCCTGCACCAGCCCTACGGCCTGATCCGCGACCTGCTGTTCCGGCGCTTCGACGTGCAGGACAGCGACCCGCTCGCACTGGCGCAGGGCAAGCTGGCCGGCGGCCTGGCCACGCTGTTCGGCCACCGGGCCGAGGAGCAGACCGCCCTGCTCGGCCAGCTCATCGGCCTCGACTACGCGGCCAGCCCCTTCATCGCCGGCATCCTGCAGGACGGCCGGCAACTGCGGGCGCGTGCCTTCCACGCCTGGGTCGAGTACGTGCGACTCTCGTGCGCGCAGCTCCCGCCCGGCGCGGTGCAGGTGCTGATGCTCGACGACCTGCACTGGGCCGACGACGGTTCGCTCGACGCCGTGGCGCATCTCGCCGGCGCGGTCGCCGAGGTGCCGCTGCTGCTGCTCTGCGCGGCGCGGCCCGAGCTGCTGGAGCGGCGGCCCGACTGGGGCGCGTCGTGGCCGGCACACCGCCGCCTCACCTTGCAGCCGCTAGGTGCCGCCGATCAGCAGGCGCTCGCCCGCTCGCTCCTGCAGCCTCTCGGCGAGAGCCCGCAAGCCACGAAGCTGCGGCACCTGCTGGTCGAGCGCACCGACGGCAACCCGTTCTACATGGAAGCGCTGCTGCAGATGCTTGTGGACCAGGGCGTGCTGCTCACCTCCACCCGGCCCTGGCAGTTCGCCGGCGAGGGCCTCAACGAGCGCCAGGTGCCGACCACGCTCGTCGGCGTGCTGCAGGCGCGGCTCGACGCGCTGCTGGCGCCGCAGCGGCGGGCGCTGCAGCAGGCGAGCGTCGTCGGCGCCGTGTTCTGGGACGAGGCCCTCGCCACGCTCGACAGCCGCGCGACCTCGGAGCTGGTGGCGCTCTGCCGGCGCGAGCTGGTGCTGCCGCAGGAGCAGAGCGCCTTCGGCGACGCCGGCGAGTTCGCCTTCCGTCACCACCTGCTCCACGAGGTGACCTACGGCACCGTGCTCAAGCGCGACAAGCGCGAACAGCACCATCGCGCCGCGCTCTGGCTGGAGGCGCGCAGCGCCGGCCGCGGCGCCGAGTTCGCCGGCCTGATCGCCGAGCACTTCGAGCGCGCCGGCGTGCCCGAGCGCGCCGCCGTGCACTGGGCGCTGGCGGCGCAGGAAGCATCGCTCCGCCATGCCGACAGCGCCGCGCTGGCGCACGCCGACCGCGCGCTCGCGCTCGACACGGGCAGCGACCCGAAGCGGCTGTTCGCGCTGCTGCGTGCGCGCGCCCAGGTGTGGTCGCGCCGCGGCGACGTGGCCGAGTACGAGCGGGCGATCGCCGCGATGGAGGCGCTGGCCGAAGCGCAGGACGACGAGCTGATGCGCCTCGTGTCGGCGCAGAGCCGGATGCACCGCCAATGCCAGGCCGGCGACTACGAGCAGGCGCACCGGCTCGGCAAGCTGCGCCTCGCTTCGGCCGAAGGGCTCGCTCCGCTGGAAGCGGCGAGAGTGCACAACACCCTGGTGATGGCGCTCGGCCGCCAGGGTCGCCACGACGAGGCGAGGGCGCATGCGCAGGCGGCGCTGACCCTGGCGCACGCCGCGGGCGATGGCTACATCGAGGCTTCGGCGCACAACAACATGAGCGTCGGCTACCTCGCCGAGCGCCGGATGGCGGAGGCGCTGGCGAGCGGCGAGCGGGCGCTCGCGCTCTACGAGAGCGTCGGCAGCCGCTACGGCGCGGCCATCGCCTTGCTGAACATCTCGTTCGTGGCCCAGATCCGGGGCCAGGTGGCCTCCGCGCGCACCCAGCTCGAGCAGCTCCTGCAACTCTGCGACGCCATCGGCCACCAGCAGATCGGGGCGCAGGGGCGCTGCAACCTGGCAGGCGTGCTGGTCGAGTGCGGCGAGCTGCGGGCCTCGCTGGAGCACGCGCGCGAAGGCATCCGCATGGGCGAGAAGCTGGGCGACCGGTACATCCAGACCACCGGCCACGCGGCGGCCTTCGAGGCCTGCTACCAGCTCGGCATGTGGCCGGAGGCCCTCGAGTACGGGCGACTGGCGCAGGCCGGCCACGCGCTCGCCGGCGAGCCCGCCGAATCGCTGGGCTGCGAGGCCGGCGTGGCGTGCACGCTGCTGCGCGCCGGCGACGGCGCGGCGGCGCTGGCCGGCGTGGAAGCGGTGCTGGCCGCGGTGGCGGGCCGCGGTGGCTGGCAGGAGAGCGAGGCCGAAGCCGCGATCTACTGCACCCGCGTGCTGGCCGCGCACCAGGACCCGCGCGCCGCCGAGACACGCGAAGCCGCGCTGCGCGGCCTCATGGCGCAGGCCGCCGCGTTCGCCGACCCCGCCGAGCGCGAGCAGTTCCTGCAGGCGACCGCTTCGCGCCGCGACATCCGGGCGGCGGCGATGCCTTCGTGATTTGATGCTCCAATTCCGTGAAATCAAGAAGTCGATGCGCATGACAGACCCATCCGTCGAGCCAAGGCGCGCCGCCCTCTTGAGCCTGCTGAGCCTGTGCGTCGCCTCGCCTGCCGCCCTTGCCCAGCCGCGTTCGAAGACTCCCCGGATCGGCGTTCTGGAAGGCATGCCGCCCGAGGTCTTTCCGGCCCGCTTCGCCGCATTCAAGGAAGGCTTGCGCGCGGCCGGCTACGCGGATGGAACGGTGGAGCTCGTCTATCGATCGGCCAACGGCAAGCTCGACGGCCTGCCGGCACTGGCTGCGGAGCTGGTGAGGCTCGACGTCGACCTGATCCTTGCAGCGACGACGGCCGCGGCCGTGGCGGCCCGCGACGCGACCAGGAAGATTCCCATCGTCTTTGCCGTGGTTGCTGATCCCATCGGCGCAAGGCTCGTCGAAAGTCTTCCGCGACCCGGCGGCAACCTCACCGGAGTGTCCACGAGGAACACCGACGTCGCGCAGAAGCGCCTTCAGCTGCTGGGCGGCCTGTTGAATGGCAAGGCCTCGCGCGTGGCCGTGGTGTTCAACCCCGGTGACCCTTCCAACGTGGTCGGGGCGAAATTGATCGGCGAAGCCGGACGCACGTTGGGCTTCGAGGTTTCGCCGGTGGAAGTTGGCAGCCGCGAGGACCTCGAGCGTGCGTTCGTCAGGATGAGGTCCGACGGGTTGGATGGGGTTGTCGTGGCGGCCGGTGCGCTGACAGACACCCACGGACGCTTCATCGCCGAGCTGGCCGCAAGGACGCGCATTCCAGCGATGTACGGCGCGCCCGAGTTCGTCGAGGCGGGTGGCCTCATCTCGTACTCGGCAAGCTTCTCGAGCAACTACCGGCGGGCAGCCGCGTATGTGGATCGGATCCTCCGCGGCACGAGCCCTGCCCTGCTGCCTGTGGAGCAATCGAGCGAGCTGGAGCTGGTGATCAACCGCAGCACGGCGGCCGCCCTGGGTCTCGCCATTCCCCCTTCGCTTCAGGTGCAGGCGAGGTTCGTCGACTAGCGCGTCGCCCTCTCCGCGACGCATCAGCTCAGCTCGCGAAAGAAATCGCGAAGGTCGGTGGCGATGGCTTGCGGCTCCTCCCAGGCGCCGAAGTGTCCGCCGCTGGCGTGATGGCGCTTCTGCCGGAGGTTGTAGTAGCGCTCGGCCCAGCGGCGTGGGGCGCCGAGCACCTCGGCCGGCATCACCGAGATGCCGACCGGCGCCTCGACCACCGGCATGCGATCGTGCACCGGCGTCCACGGATGGTGGGCGCTCTCGTAGTAGTAGCGCGCCGAGGTGCCGTAGCTCTGCGTCACCCAGTAGATCATGATCGTCGTCAGCAGGTCGTCCTTGCTGAAGCGGGTTTCCACGTCGCCGTGGCAGTCGCTCCAGCTCCGCTGCTTCTCGACGATCCACGCCGCCAGCCCGACCGGTGAATCGTGCAGCGCCGCGGCGATGGTCTGCGGCTTCGTGCTTTGCAGCGCCGAGTACGCCGCCTCGTTGGCGAAGAAGCTCTGCAGGCCCTGTGCGATCGACGCTTCGTCGGCGTCGTAGTCCTCGGGCGCCGGCGTGCCGCCGCTGAACAGGTCGAGCGGCAGCATCAGCGGGAAGTGCACGCCCATCACACGCTCGGGATGGCGATGGCCGAGGTCGGCGGTGACCAGCGCGCCCCAGTCGGCGCCGTGCGCGGCGAAGCGCGGGTAGCCGAGCCGTTCCATCAGGTCCACCCAGAGCGACGAGGTGCGCCAGAAGTTGACGCCGGTCTTTCGCAGCGGCGTCGAGAAGCCGTAGCCCGGCAGCGACGGGATCACCAGATCGAACGCGTCGGCGGGGTCGCCGCCGTGCGCGCCCGGATCGCTGAGCGGGCCGATCACCTTGCGGTATTCCCAGAACGTCCACGGCCAGCCGTGCGAGAGGATCAGCGGCTTCGGGCTCGGGCCCTTGCCGCGCACGTGGATGAAGTGGACCGGCACCCCCTCGATCTCGGTGCGGAACTGGGGGTGTGCGTTGATCGCGCGCTCCTGCGCGCGCCAGTCGTAGCCCTCGAGCCAGTAGGCGACCAGCTCCTTCAGGTACGCCGTGTCAGTGCCGTACTGCCAGCCTTCGTTGGCGAAGTCGTCGGCCCAGCGCGTGCGCTCGAGGCGCACGCGCAGGTCGTCGAGCACGGCATCGGGCACGTCGACGCGAAACGGCGCCATGTCGTCCTGCCGGCTAGCGCAGCGAAGCGAACCCGGCGCGCAGCTCGCTCACCAGCGACTCCGGCTGCTCGAACGCCGCGAAGTGCCCGCCCTTGGGCAGCCGGTTGTAGTGGATCAGCTTCGGATACGCCCGCTCCACCCAGCTCCGCGGCGCCTGGTAGAGCTCGTCGGGGAAGGCGCTGATGGCCACCGGGATCTTCACGCCCATCGGCACGAAGAACGGCAGCTTGTTCTCCCGGTACAGGCGCGCCGACGAGATGCCCGTGTTGGTGAGCCAGGCGAGCGTGATGTTGTCGAGCACGTCGTCGCGCGACAGGCCTTCGCGCTCGCCGTCGAAGGCGCGGGCGATCATCTGGTAGCTCAGCAGGTCGTGGTCGAGGAACCAGGCGGCCAGGCCGACGGGCGAGTCGGCGATGCCGTAGAGCGTTTGCGGGTGGTTGGCCATCTGCTGCGCGTACGAGAGGCCATTGGCGAAGAAGAACACCAGCCGCTCGAACGCTCGGGTCTCCTCGGCGCCGAGCCCGGGCGGCGCGCCTCCGCCAGTCTGCAGCGCCTTCGTGACTTCAGGTGGCAGCGCCGAGGGCATGTTGGTGTGGATGCCGATCAGCCCGGCCGGCGCCTGCACGCCGAGCTGCTCGGTGACGAGCGCGCCCCAGTCGCCCCCCTGCGCCACGTAGCGCGTGTAGCCCAGGCGATCCATCAGCACCGCCCAGGCGCGGGCCATGCGAACGCAGTCCCAGCCGGGCGCGGTGGGCTTGCCGGAGAAGCCGTAGCCCGCCATCGACGGAATCACGACGTGGAAGGCGTCGGAGGCCTTGCCGCCGTGGGCCGTGGGATTGACGAGCGGATCGACGATCTTGAGCTGCTCGACGACCGAGCCGGGCCAGCCGTGCGTGACGATCATCGGCAGCGCGTTCTCGTGCGCCGAGCGGACATGCACGAAGTGGATGTCGAGGCCGTCGATCTCGGTGATGAACTGCGGCAGCGCGTTCAGGCGCTTCTCGACCTTGCGCCAGTCGTAGTCGGTGGCCCAGTAGCGGGCGAGCTTCTGGATCGTCGCGAGCTGCACACCTTGCGACGAGTCGTCGACCGGCTCCTTCTCGGGGAAGCGGGTCGCCGCGACGCGGCGGCGCAGGTCGGCGAGCTCGGCTTCGCTGGCGCGGTACTCGAACGATCGGAGGGAGGGGTGGATTGGGGTGTTCATGCGGGAGCCTGTCCGTGAGTGGAAGGGGAGGTCGGTGCGCGCGAAGGCATCACACCAGACGGACCCCCGGGCGTCGATAGAACGATGGTGTCGCCGATACCATCGGAAGGGGCGCGGAGTCGTTCGGTGCGGCGGTACGATGCAGAGATGGCTGAGACCCGAGGCCACATCGTCTTCGTCGTCGACGACGACCCGCGCATCTGCGAGGCGCTCGCCACGCTGCTTTCGAGCCACGACATGGAAGCCATGACGTTCGGCTCCGCCGCCGAATACCTGGCCGCAGCGAAGCCCGACGTGCCGGCCTGCCTGGTGCTAGACGTTCAGCTCCCCGACATCAACGGCCTCGAGCTGCAGAGCCAGCTCGAGCAGGGGAGCTGCCCGCCCATCGTGTTCATCACCGGCCACGGCGACCTCCCCTCCTCCGTGCGCGCGATCAAGGCGGGCGCCGTCGACTTCCTGGCCAAGCCGTTCAAGGAAGAAGACCTGATGCGCGCGATCGACGCGGCCCTCGCGCAGAGCCGCGAGTCGCGGCAGAAGGGCGCCGATCAGGCCGACCTGCGGCAGCGCCTCGCATCGCTCACGCCGCGCGAGCGCGAAGTGCTGCCGCTGATCGCGAGCGGCCTGCTCAACAAGCAGGCCGCCGCCGACCTGGGCATCAGCGAGGTCACGCTGCAGATCCACCGCGGCAAGATCATGAAGAAGATGGGCGCCGGCTCGTTCGCCGAGCTGGTGCGAATGGCCGCGGCGCTCGAGCTGCCGGTCAGCCGGCGGCCGGAGCCGCGCTGGCCGGCAAGGTGAACTGGAACACCGCCCCCTGCGGCGAGTTCGGCGTGAACCAGAGGCGGCTGTCGTGCGCCTCGACGATGGCGCGGCAGATCGAGAGGCCCATGCCCATGCCGCCCGACTTGGTGGTGAAGAGCGGGTTGAACAGGCGCTCGGCGTCGATCGAGCCGATGCCGTTTCCGGTGTCGGCCACCGAGACCACGACGCGGTCGCCGTCGTAGGGCGCCGACTTCACGCTCAGCACCCGCGGCTCCTCGCGCGCCGCCATGGCGTCGACGGCGTTCATGATGAGGTTGAGCAGCACCTGCTGGAGCTGGACCCGGTTGCCGTTCACCGGCGGAATCTGCCGGTTCGGCTCGGCCTGGACGAGGATGCGGTGCTTCTGCAGCTCGCTGCCGCCGAGCGAGAGCGCCTCCTCGATCAGGTCGTTGAGGTCGAACGAGGTTCGCTCCGTGACGTCGCTCTTGAAGTTGGCGCGAATGCTGCCCACCAGCGTGCCGGCGCGGTGGCCGTCGGCGGTGATGCGGCGAAACGCCTCCTTGGCCTTCTCGACGTTCGGCGCGGCGCGGTCGAGGAAGCGAAAGCCGGCATCGGCGGTGGTGATCATCGCCGTGAGCGGCTGGCGCATCTCGTGGGCGATTGTCGCGGCGACGGCATCGCCCGTCAGCAGGCGCGCCTCGCGCTCGCGGCGCTGCCCCTGCACCGCGTTGAGCAGCTTGGCGTAGAGCGTGGTGATCTCGTACAGCAAGACGGTCAGCACGAGGCTGCTCGACAGGAAGCCGACCACGCGCACGGCATACCAGCCGGTGCTGAAGCGCGTGGGCGCCGGGTAGTAGCTCAAGGGAACCTCCACCAGGTAGAGGCACATCACGACCATCAGCCAGAGATCGAGCACCGAACGCCGCCGCACCCAGAGCGCCACGATGGCGGCGATGCACACCGTGGCGATCGGCGCGCCCACCAGGTAAGGCCAGCTCGGGCTGAAGCGGAGCTGGTCGAGCATGAGGACCGGCAATTCCGCTTCCCACACGACGGCGACATAGATGGCTGCCGCCGCGAGGGCGGCCGTCGCGGCGATGCCCCACCCGATCGCGGTGCTGGCCTTCCCCGGCCAGGGCCGCGCGCTCGAATCTTCCTTGGTCAAGGCGTAGGCAACGACGAACATCGGAAAGACCGTGTGCCAGACGACGTACAGCCAGGCCGAGGTCTGCAGGTCGCCGATGAGGCCGTTCGGCGCCAGCAGGCCCGGGAAGGCGAAGGTGTAGCCGATGATGATCAGCGCCATGAACAGGTAGCCGCTGGCGATCACGAGAATGGCGCGCGAGCGCAGGATCGAGAACTGGGCGTAGAGCAGGATCGCCGTCACCGCATCGGTGACGAAGATGGCCGTGGCATAGATCGCGATGAACGCGTTGACGGCCCCCAGGTGGATGCCGGCGAACGGCCCCGAGATGAGGTACAGGGCGACCACCAGGCCGATCACGATGCCGAGGGCGAGCCGCTTCTGCACCGGGCCTGGTGCCAGGTTCGAGAGAACGAACTGCTGGTCCACCGGAACGGCGGCGTCAGGCTTCAGCATCGTCGCGTCCCTTCTCGCCGCGGGCGAGGCCGCGCGGCTGGGTGTGGGGAGAAATCGTACGCCTCAACCGGGCGGCGCGCTGCGCAGCGCTTCGCCCACGGCCTCGAGCAGCTCGTGCCCCTGGAACGGCTTCGTGAAGAGGCGCGAGTGGATTCCGCCGAGCGGAGGCAGGCGCTTCAGCCGGTCGGGATAGCCGGTGATGAGGATGACCGGCAGACCCGGGCGCGCCGCATGCACCAGGCGCACGAGCTCGAAGCCGTCGATGCCCGGCATGTCGACATCGGAGATCAGGCAGTCGACCTGCGCGAGATCGCCGCTCGCCAGCAGCGCAGCGGCCGAGGTGAACGTGCGCACGGCGTAGTCGGCCGACTCGAGCAGGTATTCGAGCGACTGCAGGATGCTCTGGTCGTCGTCGACCACGGCAACGACGTAGATCTGGGAGCGGGCGGTCATGGGAAGGCGGGGAATCGTTGCCGCGGCCACTTTGGCAGAGTTGCCCGGCGCCGTATCTAACAGGAAGATGTGATGGCGCAACGCCGGCAGCGGGAAGAGCATGCGGCCCTGCTGCAAGGGGTTGCTATGTCATACGCCAGGCCCATGGTGTTCGTTGTCGACGACGACGTCTCGGTGCGCGAATCGCTCGGCCTGCTCATCGAATCGGCCGGCTGGCGGCCGGAGCTGTTCGCCTGCGGCAGCGAGTTCCTGGAGCGGCCGCGGGTGGTGGCGCCGAGCTGCCTGGTGCTCGACGTGATGCTCCCCGATCTCAACGGCTGCGACCTGCAGGCGCTGCTCGCCGACCGGGCCGACATGCCGATCATCTTCATCTCCGGCCACAACGACGTGGCGACGACGGTGCGCGCCATGAAGGCCGGGGCGGCGGAGTTCTTCCCCAAGCCGTTCGCCGACGACGCGGTGCTGGCCGCCATCGGCAAGGCCATCGACCGGAGCTGCAAGGCCCTGGCCGACGAGGCCGCGACCCGGTCGCTCCGCGACAGCTACGCGACGCTCAGCGCGCGCGAGCGCGAGGTGCTGGCGCTCGTGATCTCGGGCCGCCTGAACAAGCAGGTGGGCAGCGAGCTCGGCATCAGCGAGATCACCGTCAAGGCGCACCGCGGCAGCGTGATGCGCAAGATGAAGGCCGACTCCATCTGCGACCTCGTGCGGATGGCTTCGCGGCTCTGCCTGGGGCCCGTGCTGAAGGCTTGAGGCGGCCTGGTGAACGCCGCCCAGGTGAGCCCGACGAGGCGCGGCGGCTAGGCAGGATCGAGCGTGAGCGCCGTGTGCGCGCCGCCGCTCTGCACGGAGGGGCAGCCGCCCACGGTGAGCGCATAGCGGCCGGAGACGGACACCGCCTTGGAGACGTAG
The DNA here is from genome assembly GCA_021414305.1 of Burkholderiales bacterium. GTDB lineage: Bacteria > Pseudomonadota > Gammaproteobacteria > Burkholderiales > Burkholderiaceae_C > Schlegelella_A. The sequence continues at coordinate 339,999 of JAIOOS010000006.1, forward strand.
CCGGTCGCGGAGACCGTGAACGTGTGCGTTCCCTCGAACCGGGAGAAGCCGCAAGGCGTTCCGCATTCCACGGTGGTGCCGACCACGCGGGCGTTCACGGCGATCAGCAGTCGCTCCGGGCTGAGGCCCGCCAACAGCGGCATGCCATCGACGGCGATGCCGCTGAGAACGAACGTCGGAACGATCGCTCCGGAGCTCGAGTTGCGCACGGCATCGATCATGATCGAGGGTTCGTTCGATTCGGCGATGCACGGCCCGGACAGCCCTTCCTCGCCGCCGCCGCCGCAGGCGGAAAGCATCGCCAGCAAGATCAGTCCAGGCACTCGTTTCAGCATCGCCGGCCCCTCGCATTGCAGCCCGCCACCATGATGCCCGAGGCAACGGGCAGGCCCGATGCGCGTTGTCACGGGGCGACATCGGCGCGCGTTTCATGCACCATCGCGCACCTCCGGAAAGGCCCGCCGATGACCACGCCGCCTCTCGCCGTCGACATGCGCGACCCCGCGTTCCGCAACGATCCGCACCCGCTGCTGCACGCGGTGCGCGCGCGCGGCCGCGCCGAGCGCGACGTGGTGGGCATCTGGCTGGCCACGCACCACGCCGATTGCAGCGCGGGCTTGCGCAGCAACCAGCTCAGCCGCGAGGTGACGCGCATGCCCGGCTACGCGCAGATGCGCCCCTACGTGGCCGATTCGATGCTCGAGCGCACCTGCGAGCGCTGGATGCTGTTCAACGACCCGCCGGTGCACACGCGGCTGCGCCGTCTGGTGAACGCCGCCTTCAAGCCCGCCGTGGTGCAGGCGCTGCGCGCGCGGGTGGCGGCGATCACGGCCGAGCTGCTGGCGGCCCTGCCCACCGAGCCCGGCGCCACCTTCGACCTGATGCCCACGCTGGCGCAGCCGCTGCCGGTGCGCGTGATCTGCGACGTGATGGGCCTGCCGGCCGAAGACTTCGCGCAGACCAAGCAATGGGCCGACGCGCTGGCGCTGATCGTCGAGCCGGTGATCCGGCGCGCGGAGCGCGAGGCCGCCAGCCGCGCCGGCACCGAGATGGTGGAGTACCTGCGCGCGCACATCGCGCGGCAGCGCGCCAGCGGCGAGCGCGAGAGCCTGCTCGGCACGCTGGTGGCGGCGCACGACGCCGACGATGGGGCGCTATTGAGCGAAGACGAGCTGCTGGGCAACCTGATCCTGCTGTTCGTGGCCGGGCACGAGACCACGACCAACCTGATCGGCAACGGCATGCTGACGCTGCTGCGCCACCCCGAGGCGCTGGCGCAGCTGCGCGCCGACCCCGAGACGCTGATGCCCGGCGCGGTGGACGAGATGCTGCGCTACGAGAGCTCGGTGAACATGGTGGCGCGGCACGTGGTGGCGCCGTATGCCATCGGCGAGACGGTGGTGCCTTCGGGGGACGTGGTGTTCTTCATGACCGGGGCGGCGAACCGGGACCCGGCGGTGTTCGCGGAGCCGGACCGGTTCGACATCACGCGGAGCCCGAATCCGCATCTGGCGTTCGGGGCGGGGATTCACTACTGCGTGGGGGCGCCGCTGGCGAGGATGGAGGCGGAGGTGGCGTTTGGGGAGTTGCTGCGGGAGCGGCCGGGGTTGGCGCTGGCAGAGCCGGAGACAGCCCCGGCCTGGCGGAAGTTAATCAACTTGCGCGGGCTTGAGATGTTGTCGCTACGCGAAGCGTGAACGCCTAACGAGAGGCAATCGAAGAAAGCGAAAATCGCCCTGCCGTCTTTTGCACCTACGATCATGCAGATCGGGAGGTTGAATGCTTCAGCTTACAGGGAAAAAAACGCTCGACGGATGGCTTGTCGGTGAGCCTGTTGAGTTCTCACCTGATCACACGGGGGGCTACTTTTCGAGCTGCTTTTATGTCTCGAAGGATGACCGCCGGGCATTTCTAAAAGCTCTGGACATCGAAAAGTTTGACATTGGACAGTTGCTGGAAATCCTCGCCGGTTTCGAGTACGAGACGAGGCTCGTAGACATCTGTCGAACAAATCGCCTCAGTCGAATTGTTCAAGTCCTGGAGTCGGGGAAGATTGAGCGCGACCCCAATGCTCCGCCTGTCTTGCGATTCGTTCCGTATCTGGTTTTCGAGCTCGCAAAGGGTGACATACGAAGCTCGATTGACGTCAGCACTCCCGTATCTGACGAGTGGCGGTTCTTCGTCCTGCGCCAAACGACGCTAGCTCTCTTGCAGCTGCACGGTCAGAGTATTGCCCATCAAGACCTAAAGCCTTCAAACGTCTTGCAGTTCGCCGCCAATCAGTTGAAGCTCGCCGACCTGGGGCGGTCGTCATTGCGCGGCAGTCCCTCGCCCAACGACTCGCTAGCCGTGCCTGGCGCCCGGAACTATGCTCCATTCGAGCAGCGATACGGCTACGCACCGACAGACTGGGTAGAGCGACGCTTGACAGCGGACGTTTTTCATCTAGGTTGCCTGACTGTGTTCGCATTCACGAATGTTTGTTTTCCAGAATTCGTGATGACGAAGGTTCCGGACGCCTACAGACCAAGCAACTGGGGCGGTACTTACGCCGAGGTGGTTGTTCACATTCAAGCGGCGGCTTCCGAAGCGATCCTCGAGCTCAGTCAAGACTTTCCTGAACAGTTTCGACAGCCGTTGACTGAGATCGTCTTGGATCTCTGCCATCCTGATCCTCTTCTTCGCGCGAGAACAGGGCCGCGGAATCGGACCTCGATTGGTCTTCTTTGGCTTCAGAGATATGCGTCAAGATTTGACGTGCTTGAGAAGGCCGCGCGGGTGAGAGGCGCTGCCCGTGTTTGAAGAACAACGCCCTCGACGCGTAGTCCCTCGGTGGCGGCTATCTCGAATCACCGCTCAGACCGCGGAAGCGAGGAGTCGCAAGCCGGGCCGCTCGGTCGACTTTTCGGCCGAGCTCGCCAACAAGCAAATGGAGTTCGAGTTTCAACCAACAGTTCCGGTTGCTTCGGAACTGATGTTCTTGGCGTCTGAGGCCGGCGACGACAAGACTGCTAGGACGGCTGCAACACTCATCGTAGGAAACGAAGAAAAGATCGGCGCTACGAGCCTTGTGGCGACGGCTAAGAGGGTCTTGGAAGGCGGCCACCAATCCTCGAGTCCTTCTTCTGAGAACTTCGTTCGGGACGCCCGAAGGTCTCTGGCGTTGGACTTTCGAAATCCTGTCTTGCTGATGGATGTGGCGAGGGAACTCACGGCCAAGGGGCATGGCAAGGCCGCCCTTCGGTACGTCCGAACGGCAGTGTCTCTTGCCCCGCTATCGAGGTTTGTCGTACGGGCCGCAGCCCGCTACTACTTGCACATGGGTGATCACGAGCAAGCGCATGATGTGATCAAACGCAGCCCTTTGCTCAGTTCCGATCCTTGGGTTCAAGCATCGGAAATCGCAGTGGCGACTCTGCGGGGGCGAAATTCGAGCTACACAAAACGCGCGATTCGCAAGCTATCTGAGCTCAAGACGATAGGCGTCGACCTTTCGGAGCTCGCTAGCGCGGTGGGCACGGTCGAGCTCAATGAAGGTGCGGAGCGAAAAGCAAAACAGCTGTTCGTGAAGTCCTTAGTCGACCCCAATGACAACAGCTTGGCTCAAGCCGAGTGGGCGGCTACTCGTCTGAAGCTGGTGGTGGACGCGAAAGTACTCAGGACCCCCTTCTCATTTGAGGCCAACAGCAACAACGCGTATCGCCGGCTGATGCTTCCGGAAGCGATTGACTTTGCGAAGCAATGGTCAGATGACGAGCCGTTTGCTTCCCGCCCGCTGAATACGTTGACGCATCTTTACTGTCTTGAGGAGCGATTCGCAGAGGCAAGGGCATCCGTAGAGGCTGAACTTCGACTTGAAGGAAGTTCCATAGGATCAGCTCATCTCAATCGCCTATTCATACGTATACAAGAAGGAGACCTTGATAACGCATATGCAGAGTTGCAGCGCGTTGCAGCTGGACCGGACTCGAAGAATCATGCCGTCCACATACTCGCGGACGCTGGCGCTCTTGCGTACGCGACCGGAGAGGCGACGTTGGGACGGGAGCTCTATCAGTCAGCCATAAAGGCGGCAAGGATAAGAGGTTCGCCGATGGAGGAAGCGTCGGCGCGGGCATATTTTGCCCGTGCTGCAGTGATGTATGACGATCCTAGTGCAGCATCGATCGTCCAAGAAGCAGTCACGAACGTTGAACGTCTTCCTAATCCTGGTGCAATTCATGTTGTACGGCGTCTTGTCGACAGCGACCAACGGAAGAAGCTGGAATCAGTAGCGGAGAAGCGCGTGGCGAAAGTCAGGTGGACTTGGGACTCGATCACCAACACGTTGAAAAGTCTCGAATGAGCTTTTGATCTGGCTGATTCGATCATTCCATTGGTTGCCCAGTCACCAATTCCCGCAGTTGCTCCTCCTGAAGTGGTTTGTGCAGCAGCCGTAACCCACGCGCCTGAATCCCACGCAGCGTTGCGGGTGACGTGTCTCCGGTAATGATCGCTGCTTCCAACGCGTGCCCGAGCGCGGCACGCAACGCGTCAATCGCGTCAATTCCTGTCGCTCCTTGAGCGAGACGATGGTCGGCAAGTAGCAGATCGATGTTCGGCTGGTCACGGGCGCACTCAAGCGCTTCGTCGAGCGACGCTGCCGTCTGCACGTCGTGGCCCCAAACTTCGAGCAGGTGTTGCATTGCGGTTCGGATTGCTGGGTCGTCGTCGACTACCAGCACCTGGCGTGTTCGATGTGAAACCCTCGCCCGCGCCGCGTCCGACGGGATGGATGAGGTCAACAGCTCGGCTCGTGGCAGCAAGATCGAAAAGCACGACCCTCTCCCCGGCGACGATTCGACGTCGACCTCCCCGCCGAGCAACACCGCCGACCCCCGCACGATCGCCAACCCCAACCCCAACCCCTGCTCCCCATCCCTCGCCCCCTCCCCCACCTGATAGAACTCCTCGAAAATCCTCCCCCGCTGCTCCTCCGCAATCCCGATCCCCGTATCCAACACCTGGATCTCCACCCGATCCCCCCGCCTCCGGCACCCCACCAGCACCTTCCCCTTCTCCGTATACCGCACCGCATTCGCCACCAGGTTCGAGACGATCCTCCCCAGCACCACCGCGTCGCTCTCCACCCACAACCGGCTCCGCACCACCTTCAGTTCCAGCCCCTTCGCCTGCGCCGGCCCGGCGAACGCGTTCTGCACCTGCGTCAGCACGTCCTGCACCGGCATCGGCACCAGCGTCACCTCCACCGCCCCCGCCTCCAGCCGCGAAACGTCGAGCAGCCCGTTCAGCAGCCGCCCCAGCCCCTCCATCGCCATCTGCAGGCGCGAGGCGATGTGCCCCACTTCCTCGCCGCTCAACTGCGGCTTCTTCGCCATCGCCCTCAGCGTCGCGATGAAAAGCCCCAGCGCCTGCGTCGGCTGTCGCAGGTCGTGGCTGGCCGCCGCCAGGAAATGGCTCTTCGCCCGGTTCGCTGCCTCGGCCCGGTCTTTCGCGATCTGCAGCTCCTCGCGGTTGCGCAGGCTCTGCAGGCGCCGCCTCATCAGCACCCAGGTGAACAGCGCCAGCGCCACGCTCGAGGCGCCGCCCACGATCGTCACGAGCTGGAGCTGGCTGATGGCAATGGGCGTGGCGAAGTTGGGCAGCGCCTGCGCCGTCACCATCCAGGTGTGGCCGCCCGCCTCCACCCTCTGCGCGGCCGTGAAGAGGCGCAGCGCCGATTCGCCGCCCACGCGGTCGACCCTCTCGCTCGTGTTGGTCGCGCTCTCGCCCTCCAGCTCGCTGCCGTCGAACACCTCGAGGGCGATGTTGTTGCTGCTGCGCTCGCCGCCCAGGCTGCTGCCGAGCAGGCCCTCCATGCTGAAGGCGGCGAAGATCCAGCCGACGATGTTGTCGCGCCGCTCCTGCACCGTGCCGAGCGGCGCGCCGTTGCGATACACCGGCCACACCATCCGGAACCCCGGCTGCACCTCGCGCGCGTCTTCGCCCGGCAGCGCGATCTTGTTCGAGACCGCCACGCCCGCCGTGTCTCGCGCCTGCTCGAGCGCGGGGCGGCGCGAGGGCTCGGCAAAGTAGTCGGAGCCGATGGTGCTGAGCTCGGCCGCCGAGGGCGGCGCGAAGAAGATCGCCGAGGTGTAGAGCGGCCGCTCGCCCTCGGGCCGAAGCGCGTAGGTCGGAAACCCTTCGGCGCGCACCGTGGCGAGGTGGCGCTCGAGCTGCCCTTGCGGCACCAGCACCGAGTAGCCCACGCCCTGCAGGCCCGGGTGCACCTCCATCTTCAGGTTGCGCACGAAGGTCTGGAAGTCGCTGCGCTCCACCTGGCGCGAAGAGGCGAAGAGGCCGCTCACCGCGCGCAGCACCTGCTCGTAGCCCTGCACCCGCTCGCGGAAGGTGTTCACCGCGTCGTGCACGCGCAGGTCGAAGTCTTCCTTCAGCACCCGCTCGATCTCGCGCCGCTCGCGCTGCCACACCGCGTACGAGACGGCGAGCGCGATCGCCAGCACGAGCAGCGGCAGCAGCGCGCTGAGCACGCGCAGCCGCCTGAACGACGACGGCGCGCGCTCGCCGGGCGGCGCCAGCGCCTTCGGTCGTGCGCGGGAAGATCGGGAAGCGGCGGCCACCTCGCGGGTCGTCGACGTCAGCGCTGGTAGGGCAGCAAGATGCGCTCGGCATGCGCCTGCGCCTCGCCCAGCGCCTCTCGCGGCGACTTGGCGCCTTCGAGCGCGGCCACGAGCGCGCCGTTCAGCACCCGGGTGACGCGCTGGTTCTCGTGCGTGGAGAGCTCGGCCACGGCGTGGCGGAGCTGGTCGCGGGCCACGGTGGCGGCGGGGAACTCGGCCGCCTGCTTTTTCAGTAGCGGCGTGTCCCACGCCGCCTCGCGCACCGCGATGTAGCCCGACTCGCGGCCCCACTGCGCGGTGCGCTCGGGCGTCACCAGCCAGCGCGCGAGCTCGAGCGCGGCCTCGCGCTGCGCCTGCGGCCGCTTGGCGAACAGGTAGAGGTTGCCGCCGCCGGTGGGCGAGCCTCGGCGCAGCTTGGCCGGCAGCATGGCCGCGCCGAAGTCGAAGCCCAGCTCGGCCTTCAGCGCGCCGAGGTTGCCGCTGGTGGTCCAGATCATCGAGACCTTCTCGTCGCGAAAGTCCCGCGGCGTCGTGCCCCAGGCCACCACGCCCGGCGGGTGCACCTTGTGCACCCGGGCCAGGTCGATCCAGTACTGCAGCGCCTCCACCGCGGCCGGTTGCGCGAACTGCGTCTGCGTGCCGCTCGCGTTCATGAGCGTGGCGCCGTTGGTGGTGGTGAGGCCCTGGAACAGCCAGTACGGAAAGCCCGAGGAAGGAATCTGCACGCCCCAGCGCGTGGTGAGGCCGCTGCTGTTGTTGCTGCCGCTGTTGCCGCCTTCGCGCCGCGTGAGCCGCGTGGCGAAGCCCTGCATCTCCTGCCAGGTGGCGGGCGGCTTCTCGGGGTCGAGGCCCGATTCGCGGAAGTGCGCCTTGTTCCAGTAGAGCAGGATGGTCGAGCGCTGGAACGGAATGCCCCAGGTCTTGCCGCCGGCGCGGCTGTTCGCCATGAGCGCGGGGAAGAAGCCCTCCATCCACTTCGGATCGAGGCGCGCGCCGGCGCTCACGTCGTCGAACGGCACGATGGCGTCGGCGTCGATCAGGGTGAACATGTCGGCGGCGAACAGCACCGCCAGGTCGGGCGGCGCGCCGCTCTTGTGGCCGGTGAGCGACTTGGCCAGCGCCTCCTGGTAGGTGCCGGCGTAGATCGGCCGCACGCGGATCTCGGGGTGCTCGCGCTCGAAGTCCTCGATCAGCCGGCCCAGCAGGGCGGTGACCGGGCCGCCCACCGCCACGGGGAAGTAGAAGCTGATCTCGACGTTGCGCGCCGGCTGCGCCACCAAGGGGCCGGTGGCGGCGAGGCCGGCCATCGCGGTGAGAAGTTTTCGGCGGGGTGGCGAGCTGGGGTCGGTCACTGCGGCCTGGCGTTCGCTTGGCGGAGAAGAGCCGATCCTATCTTCGCGCCGTGGCGATTCGCGAGAGGGCCGCACGGCCGGGGCGCCTAATGCCAGGCCCATGAACCCGATCGACATGCGCTCCCTTTCCGCCGCCGAGCGGCGCCGCCGGCGCGTTCGCGTGATGGCGCTGCGCGCGGCCGGCGGCTCGCTCGCCGCCATCGCCGCGCAGACCGGCTTGAGCCGCACCGGCGTCTTCGACATCTGCAAGCGCGTGGCGGCGCAGGGCGCGAAAGCGCTCGACGACGCGCCGCCCGCCGCGCGCGGCGGCCGCCTGGGCCCGGCCCGCGCGGCCGTGCTGCGCGCCCTGATCGCCGGGCACACGCCCGAGCAGCTCTCGCTCCCGGCCCGCCTCTGGACGCACGCGCTGGCGGCCCGGCTCATCGAGCAGCGCACCGGCCTCCGGCTTTCGGTGCGCAACACCGCGCTCACGCTGGCACGCTGGGGCTTCGTGCCGCCGCGGCCGCTGGCCAAGGCGCGCCTGCGCTCCCCGACCGCGGCCGCGCGCTGGCTGGCCGACGACTACCCGGCGGTGCTGGCCCGCGCCCGCAGCGAGGGCGCGGAGATCGGCTGGCTCGACGAGAGCCGGCTGCAGGAGCCGCCTCGCGGCGAGGCCCGCACGGTGTTCTCCACGGTCGACAACCGGGGCCGGATGCGCTGGTCCACCTTCGCCGGCAGCCTCGACGCCGCCACCTTCATCGAGCTCCTGCGCCGCCGCCTGCACCAGGCCGACCGCAAGATCGTGCTGATCCTCGACCCCCTGCGCGTGCACCGGAGCGCGCGGGTGCGCGCCTGGCTCGGCGAGCACGAAGACGAGATCGAGCTCGTGCACCTTCCGGGCCGGGCCGACCGGTCGTTTCCCGGCTAGGCCTTTCCCCGCTCGCCGGGCCGCGCCGGCGGGCTGCGGCGCCCGCCGTTCAAGTTGCGGCCTACCGCCTGCGCCGCGCTTTGCGCCGGTTCTCGACCGAACGCATTTCGCGCCCTGCGTTGCAATGCCCCACGACCCGGCGCGCGACGACCGGCTTGCGGAAGACATGCGGAACTCAATCGGACACGGGAACATGAAGATCGAAATGCGCGGGATCGCGGCACTGGCCGTCACGGCCCTTCTCACCGCCTGCGGTGGCGGCGGCAGCGGCGCGCCGGCGAGCGGCCTGCACGGCGCGCGAGCGCTGGCGAGCCTCGAGCCCGCGGGCGCGCACTGCCCCGCCGGCGGGGCGCGCATCGACGCCGGCATCGATCTCGACGGCAACGGCTTGCTCGACGCCAGCGAGATCGTCAGCACCCAGTACGTCTGCGATGGCGCTCCCGGCGCCGCCGGCGCGATGGGCGCGGCCGGCGCCAACGGCCTCACCGGCCTGGCCGGCGCTCCGGGCGCCACCGGCCCGAGCGGCCTGACGGCCCTGGTGCAGCTCACCTCCGAAGCCGCCGGCGCGCACTGCGCGAACGGCGGCACCAAGGTGAGCGCCGGCGCCGACGTCAACGCCAACGGCGCGCTCGACGCGGCCGAGGCCACGTCGATCGCCTATGTCTGCGACGCCGCCACGGGCGCCGCCGGTACGAACGGCACGAATGGCACGAACGGCGCCACAGGCGCCACAGGCGCCACAGGCGCGACAGGCGCCACGGGCGCCACGGGCGCGAACGGCGCCGATGGCCGCGACGTGCTCATGAGCATCGCCGCTGCCGGCGCGAGCGTGGCCTGCCCGGCGGGCGGCAGCACCATCCGCTCGGGCCTCGACAGCAACCGCAACGGCACCCTCGATGTCGGCGAAGTCAGCGCGACCACCCTCGTCTGCAACGGCGGCAACGGCGCCGCGGGCAGCGACGGCATCGGCAGCCTGATCGCGGTGGTGCCCGAGGCCCCCGGCGTGCTGCATTGCGCCGCCGGCGGCAGCCGCATCACCTCGGGACCCGACACCAACGGCAACGGCACCCTCGACTCCGCCGAGGTCGCTTCCACCGCGTACGTATGCAACGGCGCCACCGGCGCCACCGGCGCGGCCGGCACCAACGGCACGAACGGAACCACCGGCACGGCCGGCAGCAACGGCAGCAACGGCAGCAACGGCTTCACCACGCTGGCGCTGAGCGGCCCCGAGTCCGCGGGCAGCCACTGCGCCGCGGGCGGCGTCAGGATCATCTCCGGGGTCGACACCAACCGCGACGGCTTTCTCGACGATCCCGCCGAGGTCACCGCGACGAGCTACGCGTGCAACGGCTTCGGCGCCTGGGTCGAGATGTCCGGCGGCTTCATGGCGGCGCAGCCCAACACCGGCTACGTGGCCACCCAGGTCACGACGCAGGCGACGATCGTCCTGCCGGTCAGCCCGAACGTGGGCGACGTGACCCGCGTGTCCGGCGCCGGCAGCGGCGGCTGGCGGATCGCGCAGCACGCGAACCAGTCCATCGTCACCACCCACCTCGACGTCGCGACGGTCGCCCGGGAGTGGACCGACCGACAGTTCAACGACAACTACCATGCCGTGGCCTCTTCGGCCGACGGCAATCGACTGATCGCCGCGGCGTACAACGCCGAACTCCTCACCTCGCCCGATGCCGGTCGCAGCTGGCACTTCACCGGCCTGCTGCGGGGCTGGACCGGCGTGGCCTCCTCGGCCGACGGCAGCCGCCTCGTCGCCGTGGGCTACAGCGTGCCGATCTGGACTTCTTCCGATTACGGCGCCACCTGGGTGGATCGAGGGAACAGCGCCGGCTGGCAGGCGGTGGCCTCCTCGGCCGACGGGCGGGTGCTCGCGGCAGCGGGGAACGGGCAGATCCAAGTCTCGCTGGACCAGGGGCTGACCTGGACGGCCCACGGCGCCTCCAAGCACTGGATCACAGTCGCCGTCTCGGCCGACGGCAGCCGCATGGTCGCGGCCGAGTACGGCGGAACGGTCGATGTCTCCAGCGACTTCGGCGTCTCCTGGACCGCGGGCCAGGTCGGCGCCGCCTGGCGCTCGGTGGCGTCGTCGGCCGACGGTCGAAGGCTCGTGGCGGTCGGCGAATACATGCCGATCTACACCTCCGAGGACTTCGGCGTCACCTGGACGACCCGCGATGTCTCCCGCTACTGGACCGGGGTCGCCTCGTCGGCCGACGGCAACCGCCTCACGGCCGCCGCCGGCTACGACCAGAACGCGGCGGTCTCCACCTACGAGTACATCTACACCTCGAGCGACCAGGGGCTGACGTGGACCCCGCACAACCAGGCCGACACCTGGATCGCGGTGGCCACCTCGGCCGACGGCACCCGCCTGGCGGCAGTGGCGACCTTCGGCTTCCAGGGCATATCGACTTCCTCGCCCTCGCGCGTCGGCGCCACCACCCCCGGGACCAGCGGCGGAATCGTCGGCCGGCAGTATCAGGCGATCGAGCTGCAGTACATAGGCAACGACCAGTTCATGGTGCTCGACGCCATCGGCACGGGGTTCGACGTGCAGTGACGACGATGCTCTCGCCGCGGGCCCCCTGAAGGGCGGGCCGTGGTCGAGGGTTGCCGAGCGTTGCCCGGGCGCCGCCCGCTCGGGAAGAATCCTCCTGACCGACAAGGATCAGGAGGACCGATGCGACGCATTCTTCTCGCGCTTGCCATTCCCGTCATGCTGGCCGCGGCGCCGGCGCGGGCGCTGGAGCCGTTCAAGATCTACGACCGGTTCGGCGACAAGACCATCGACCAGGACCGCTGGCTCGACGGCGAGAAGGTTCGCGTCATCAAGGGCGGCCAGATGCAGCTCATGCAGCGCAGCTATGGCCAGACCATCTCCGACTTCGGTGTCACGCCGACGAACTGGCACACCAACGTGTCAATCCCCGGGTGGGTCACGTCGCTCAAGGCCCGAATCACAGTGTCGGCGCTGGAAACCACTTCCTGCCCCACCAACACGACGCCAGGCGACGCGCGCGCCCGAATCCTGGCGTCTCTTTTCAACGCCTACATTCCGCTCACGGGCTCGCAGCTCAACGATGTTCTGGCGCAGGTGCGGCTCTACCGCGCCTCGAGCAGCACCGACCCGGCCGGTCTGCTGCAGGTCCAGGGCATCCTCTACATCTGCACGTCGACCGACTGCAACAGCGCCACGACGATAGGCAACGTGGTCGATCTCGGCACGGTCATGGTCGGCACGCCGACCACGGTGTCGCTGCAATGGGACAGGCCGGGCAAGACTGTCTACTTCTCGCGCGAAGGCGGCCCCACGGGCACCGTCGCCTATGCCGAAAGCGACGTCCAGGCGCCCAGCTTCCTGTTCAAGCAGCTTTCGACACGGGTGGTCGCGCCGAACTGCATGTCGGCACCGCGGGTCAGCGGCATGGTCGACGCCTTGTTCGACAACGTATCGGTCAATCAGTCGGCCGCGGCGATACCCTAGCAGCGCGCCCGGCGCGGCAGGCTGGCCGCGCCTTCCAGGTCCGTTGCGCACCTTCCATGACAGCCCCGCCCACCACGATCGTCATCGCCGACGACCACATGCTCGTGCGCGAGGGCCTGAAGATGCTGCTCTCGGCCGAGCCCGACCTGCGGGTCGTGGCCGACACCGGCAACGGCGCGGCGGTGGAAGCGCTGGTGCGCGAGCTCGCGCCCACGCTGCTGGTGCTCGACCTCGAGCTGCCGGGCAAGAGCGGCATCGAGATCGCCGCGGCGATCAAGGCCGACGCCTCGCTCGCCTGCAAGGTGCTGGTGCTCACCGGCAACCTCAGGGCCGAGACGGTCGCCCGCGCCCTGGCCGCGGGCGCCGACGGCTACGTGGTGAAGAGCGAAGACGCCGCCGAGCTGCTGACGGCCGTGCGCACCGTGCTCGCCGGCCAGGGCTACGTGAGCAGGCAGATCGCCGGCGCCTTCGCCGCCGGAGCCGGGGCCGCGCCGGGCGCCGCCGCCGCGCCGATCACGCCGCGCGAGCGCGAGGTGCTCTCGCTGGTGGCGCGCGGCTACGGCAACAACGACATCGCCGGCCTGATGGGCATCAGCGTGCTCACCGTGCGCACCCACCGCCAGCGACTGATGGAAAAGCTTGGCCTGCGCAACGCCGCCGAGATCACCGCCTACGCGGTCAAGCTCGGGCTGTACGACCCGACCTGACGGGCGCAGCAGCGGCTCCGGCGCCGGCGACTGGCCGCGCCGCCAGAACTTTCGAGCCGGCCCGTGTCGGGTTCCGCTACCGGAACCCGATTACCCCTGTGACCGCGCATTGCAGGTCGCATTCTCACCACTCTCGAAAGTCATCCAATGAACTTCATCGTTCGCGGCACCGTGAGCGCCGCTTCCCTGATCCTTGCCGCCAGCAGCTTCGCGGCGGGCAACCTCTCCGTCTCGCGCGAGGTCATCATCGAGCGCCCGCTGGCCACCGTCTGGAAGCTCGTCGGCAGCTTCAACTCGCTCGACGTCTGGCTGCCGCCGGTGCGGGCCAGCTCGTTCAGCGGCAACGCCACCCAGCCCGGCGCGATCCGCATGCTCGACCTGGGCAACCACGCCAGCGTGACCGAGAAGCTGCTCAGCTACAGCGGCGCCGAGCACCGCTACAGCTACGCCTTCCTGAGCTCGCCGCTGCCGGTGAAGAACTACGTCGCGACGATCGAGCTGAGCGCCGCGGGCGAAGGCAGGACCCGGGTCAAGTGGTCTTCCACCTTCGAGGCCGCCGGCGCGCCCGACGAGCAGGCGAAGGAAGCCATTCTCGGCATCTACGACGCCGGCCTGGGCAAGCTCTCGACCATCTTCCGGGAGTAGCCATGGACTACTACGAGCACGAGATCGCCCCGGACGAGTGGATCGTGGGCGACGTCTACACCGACCGGGACGACGACCCCGCCGCGTACGAGCGGAAGCTTCGCAAGAAGTACGACACGGTCAAGCGCGACGTCAACGCCATCGACGGCCTGAGCGTCAGGGCGCCCGACTTCGCGACCCTGATCGCGACCAAGAAGCGCGAGAAGGCCAAGGCGGTCTCGTTCATTCTCGACCTGAACCGCTCCTCGCTCGTTCTCACCGTCGGCCCGCCCGCGGGCACCCGCTTCGTCCTCGGCAAGCAGTCGGTCCCCTCCGACCTGGAGGAGTACCGGCTGTTCCTCGAGGGCCTGGTGGGCTGGTCCGACGGCGACCACCCGCTCGTGAGCGAAGCCGACTTCAAGGCCTGGAGCCGGAAGAACCCGAAGAAGCCCACGGTCTACAAGACCTACGAGGAGCTGGCGAGAAAGAGCAAGGCCGACACCGAGGCGTTCCGCGCCTGGGCCAAGGCCAATTCGACCGGCAAGAAGGTCCTGGAGGAAGCAGCCCGCACCGAGAAGCTGAAGCCGGCCGACCCGGCGCGGGTGAAGGCGCTGAAGCTCCTCGACGCGACCCTCGCGGCCTACTACAAGACCTTCTGAGGCGGGGCCGGAATGAACATCTTCATCAACTCGATCACCCCCGGGAGCCCTTCCATGCGCCCTTCAATTCCACACCAGGCCCCCGTTCGCTCGACCGGTCACGTCAGATGGCGGCCGATGCTCAACGCTTTGCTGGCTGCCAGCCTCGCGGCGTGCGGCGACGGTTACGACAGCCCCGATGCGCCGCCGGCGTTCCAGGTCTCGATCGTCTCGCCCGCCGCCGGTGCGTCGGTCGCGCGCGGTGAAGGCGCTCCGGGCGCGGGCAGCTTCAACGGCACGGGCTTCTCGATCAACCTCGAGATCGTCACCCGCGACGGCGCGAACGTCGTGGCGCGCGAGAGCACGAACATTCGCGACGCGAGCCAGCTCGGCCGGCCGAGCGCGAGCCTGCCGACCTTGGTGGTGAGTTTCGACGAGGACCTCATCAAGCCCGACGGCGGGGTTATCCCGAAGAACACCAACCTCGCGTCGCTGTTCAACATTGCCGGCAGCGACGACAGCGACGGGCCGGGTATCACGCTGTGGGCTGGCTGGCACGTGCTCGAGTCCTTTCCGGCAGGCACCGACAAGGTGACCATCACCGCGAGTCTCACCGACACGACGGGGCGGGTGACCACCGATCGCGTCGCGTTCAGCGTCCTGGCGGGGCGCGATTCGGGGCAATCGCTCACGCCTCAGACCGCCGGCACCGCGGGCGACGGCATCGACGACGCCAATGGCCCGGTGGTGACGATGATCGCGCCGCGCCCGGGCTCGAGCGTGTCGAGCGGGCCCGTCGCCGGCAACCCGTCGCCGTCCAACGCCTCGCTGATGTTCATCCAGGTGTCTGCACTCGACAAGAGCGGCGCCGGCATCGAGCTGAACGAGAACGGAGTGGCTCCGGGTCGGCCCGAAGCCGGTTTCGGCACCATCGCAGACGGCACGCAGATCGCCGCGCAAGGGCCCAACCGCAACTTCCCCGGCCTTGTCTTCAGCTTCGACGTCCCGCTGCGCCTGGGCAACGGCAACCTGGTTGCGGCCGGGCAAAACCTCGCTCCGCTGTTCAACATCGTCGGCAGCGAGCGCATGGCCGACGGCGTGCGCAGCACCGCAGCGTGGGTCGTCGGCGGCGCACTGGTGATGCCGGCGGGCAAGACCACCGTCACCGCCCTGGCCCGCGTGACCGACAACGCCGGACGATCGGGCAGCGCCACCAGCACCTTCGGCGTCAGCCAGGTCGAGAACGGCCAGGCCCTGACGCCCGCACCGTAGCAAGTCCCGTAGCCAGGGACTTCTGCGAGCACGGGAGCGCCGCCGACGACCTGCTAAAAGACCTTCAGCCCTCGGCCAGCGCATGGTGCAGGAAGAGGCGCGCCTTTTCCCACTGCCGCTGCACGGTGCGCTCCGAGACCTCGTGCATGACGGCGATCTCGGCCAGGGTGAAGCCGCAGAAGAACTTCAGGTCGACGACGCGGGCGAGCTCGGGCTCGAGCGCGGCCATCTCGTCCATCGCCTCGCTGAGGCCGGGCAGCGCCTCCGGCTGGAGAAGCTGCTCGGCGCTCTGCGTGTCGAGCGCGGTGATGTCGAGGCCGCCGCCGCGCTTTTGCGCCTGGCGAGCGCGGATGCGGTCGATCACCAGGCCGCGCATCGTTCGCGAGGCATAGGCGAGGAAGCGGCCGCGCTCCTCGAACTCGAGCGACTGGCGCTGGCTGATGTCGAGCCAGGCCTCGTGCACGAGCGTGCCGGTGCTCATGTGGTCGTTTGCGCCGTTGATCCGCACCTCGCGCCGCGCCATGCGCCGCAGCTCCTCGTAGAGTTGCGTGAACAGCACGGCGGCGGGCACCGGCTCGGCGGCCGCGGAAGATGGCTGTTGCGGAGGAACCTCGGGCGGATTCGGCATGACGGGTTCGCGCGAAGGAAGGGCGACACTGTGCCATGGCGCGACTGGATCCCGCTCGCTGGAAGGTTCTGAGCCCCCTGCTCGACGAGCTGCTCGAGGCCGAACCGGGCGAGCGCGAGGCACGGCTGGCGAGCCTGCGCGGCGAAGACCCGCTGCTGGCCAAGGAGCTCGAGGCCGTCCTGGCGCGCGGCGCCGCGGCCGAACGCGAGAACTTCCTCGGCGGCGTCGCCATGGGAATCGAGGCCAGCCTCGAAGGCAAGACGGTCGGCAACTACACGCTGATCGCGCCGATCGGCAGCGGCGGCATGGGCAGCGTGTGGCTGGCGCGGCGCAACGACGGCCGCTTCGAGCGGCAGGTGGCGATCAAGTTTCTCAACCTCGGCCTGCCGGGCGACGTGGGCGCCGAGCGGTTCCGGCTCGAAGGCAACATCCTCGCCCGCCTGGCGCATCCGAACATCGCCCGGCTGCTCGACGCCGGCGTCTCGGCCACCGGCCAGCCGTATCTCGTGCTCGACTACATCGAGGGCGCGCCGATCGATCGCTGGTGCGAAGAGAAGCGGCTCGGCGTCGAGGCCCGGGTGCGCCTCTTCGCCGACGTGCTGGCGGCGGTGGCGCACGCGCACAGCAACCTGATCCTGCACCGCGACCTGAAGCCCTCGAACATCCTCGTCACGCCTGAAGGCGAGGTGAAGCTGCTCGACTTCGGCATCGCCAAGCTGCTCGACGAGGCCGAGCCGGCGGGATCGGCCGCCGATCCGGGCCGCACGCTCGGCCGCGCCTTCACGCCCGACTACGCGGCGCCCGAGCAGATCCAGGGTCGGGCGGTGACCACCGCCACCGACGTGTACGCCCTCGGCGTGCTGCTGCACGTGCTGCTGAGCGGCCAGCACCCGACCGCGCGGCCCGAGGCGGAGCCGCTCGAGCGCCTGCAGGCGGTGATCGATCGCGAGCCGGTCCGCCTGCCGCTCGCCGCCGCCACGCCGGCGCTGGCCCGGGCGCTGGCCGGCGACCTCGAGAACATCGTCGCCAAGGCGCTGAAGAAGGCGCCGGAGCAGCGCTACGCCTCGCCCGTGGAAATGGCCGAGGACCTGCGCCGCTATCTCGGCTCGGAGCCGGTGGCGGCGCGGCCCGATTCGATCGGCTATCGCGCCGGCAAGTTCGCGCGGCGCCACCGCTGGAGCCTTGCGGCGGCGGCAGCGATCGGGCTCGCGCTCTCTGCCGGCGCCGGCGTGGCGGCGTGGCAGGCGGTGGAGGCCAACCAGCGTCGCGCCGAGGCCGAGCTCGAGGCGAAGCGCGCCACCGCCAGCCTCGACCTGCTCTATCTCGCCTACTCCGACCCCGGCGTGATGCCGGCCAAGGACATGCTGGAGCGGCTGGCGAAGATGCGCCAGGTGATCCTGCAGAACGGCGACGAGCCGCAGGTGAAGCTCACGCTCCTCGGTCGCCTCGGCGGCCGCTATCTCGAGCTCGGCGCGATCGACGAGACGCTCGAGGTGCTGGCCGAGATGCGCGCGCTCGCCCGCAACGTGGCCGATCCGCAAGAGCACGCGGTGATCGCCTGCGGCTACGCCAACGCCTACATCGTGCAGGGCCGGTTCGAGGAGGCCGAGAAGGAGCTGGCCGCGGCGGCCCCGTACCTGCGCCAGGGCCGCGGCAGGCGGATCGATGCGCAGGCCGAGTGCTGGCAGGCCGAGGCCGAGCTGGCGCTGCTGCGCGGCCAGTCGGAGCGGGCGCTGCGCGTCGCGACGACGAGCGTCGAGGCGTTCGAGCGCCTCGGCCTGACGCGCGACACGATCTACATGTCGGCCCTGAACCAGCTCGCTCTCAGCCAGGCCGACGGCGGCGACTACCGGCAAAGCTACCTCACCTCGCGCAAGGCGCGCGAGGCGTTGAGGCGGCTGAGCCTGCAGGGCACGCAGCAGGACCTGACGATCGCCATGCAGGAGCTCGACATGCTCACGGTGGGCGGCAAGCCGCTGGCGGCGCTCGGCCTGCACGAGGAGATCCGGTCCGATCCGCACGTCGCGGTGGACCACCAGATTCCGCAGTTCGCCGTTGAGGAGCGGGCCGGCAAGATCATGCTGCGCCTGCATCGCTGGCCGGAGGCGAGCGCGGCGTTCGATGCCGCTGCGGCGGGCGCGCTGGCGGCGGGCAACCGGCTGTTCGAGGAGCTGAGCCGCATTCGCGCCATTCGCGCCCTGATCGAATCGGGCCGGCTCGACGAGGCGCTGGAGCGGCTGGAGGCCCTGCCCGACATCGACAAGGAGATCGAGCGCGGCAGCCGCAGCGGCATGCAGGTGCTGGCCGCGCGCGCCGCGCTGGCCCTGGCGCGGGGTTCGGGCGCGGAGGCGAGCGACCTCGCCGAGCGCAACCTGCAGAAGCTCTCCGCCCGGGGGCGGCCCGATGCCTCGCAGCGCGACGCGCTGCTCCTTGCCGCCCGCGCGGCGCTCGCCGTCGCCGACCGCGCACGGGCCCTGGCCCACGCACGCGATGCGCTGGCGCGGGCGCGGGCGGAAGCGATCGATGCCGCTTCCTCTGCCTCGGTGGGCGAGGCCTTGCTGCTCGAGGCGCAGGTGCTGGTGCAGCAGGGCGACCGGACCGGCGCCGCCACGCTGGCGCGCGAAGCCCTGCCGCACCTGCGGCAGAACCTCGGGCCCGCGCACCCCTCGACGCGGCAGGCCGAAGATGTGGGCGGCCCCTGACGCGACGGCTGGGCGCCTCGCGCGCCGTGCGGCGCTTCACGGCCGGGAGTGGGAGATACCCCTCTCTACTGCATGTGCAGTATGGGCGTGCCGGGGTCGCCGGCGTATGTTGTCGCCATGCGAGCGATGCGATGCCTGCGATGCTGAGCCTGGTGCCGAACGATCGCCGGCGGCTGGCCGACGAGCTGCCCTCGACCGCGGCCGAAGCGGCGTCGCTCGCCGACCGGCTGGAAGAGGCGACGCGCCAGCTCGCCCTCACCCGCACCCTGCTGGCCGAGAAGCAACGCGAGTGCGCCGAGCTCGCCTGCGCGCTGGCGCACGACGCCCACCTCGACGCCCTCACCGGCCTCTTCAACCGGCGCAAGTTCAACGAGCTGTGCGCGGCCGAGATCGCGCGCAGCGTTCGCTACGCCACGCCGCTGGCGCTGATCATGGTCGACATCGACCACTTCAAGCGCGTCAACGACGAGCACGGCCACCTCATGGGCGACCGGGCGCTGGTCGACGTGGCGCGGGTGCTGAGCGAGCGCATGCGCGCCACCGATGCACTCTGCCGCTGGGGCGGCGAGGAGTTCATGATCCTCGCGCCGCACCTCGACCTGGGGTGCGCGGTGCAGATGGCCGAAAAGCTCCGCCTCGCCATCGCCCACGCCGACTTCGGCCCGGCCGGGGCGCTGAGCTGCAGCTTCGGCGTGGCCACGCTCAAGGAGAGCGACCGCGCGATCGACCTGGTATTGCGCGCCGACACCTGCCTCTACCGCGCCAAGCGAACCGGTCGCAACTGCGTCGCCACGCAGGCCGAAGGGCACGCCGGATGTGGTTGAATTTCGGCTGATCCATCACCGTCGGCAGGCGCGCCGGCTCCCCGACCTCGCATGCGCAAGCTTCCCCTTCTCGCCCTCTTCCTCGCCCTCGCCTCCCCCGTCCACGCGCAAGCGCCACTGCCTCAGCTCAAGGCCTACGAGGTGCCGGTGGGCTGGCTCACCCCGATCGAGCCCCTGCGCATTGCCGACCACGTGTGGCAGATCGGCACGGCCGGCATCACGGCCCTGCTCGTGAAGACCGACGCCGGCGCGGTGCTGATCGACGGCGGCATGCCGCAGGCCGCCGACCTGCTGCTCGCGCAGATGCAGCGCCTGGGCGTGGCGCCGCGCGACCTGCGCCTCATCCTGCACAGCCATGCGCACGGCGACCACGTCGGCTCGCTGGCGGCGATCAAGCGCGCCACCGGCGCCACGCTGGTGAGCAATGCCGAGTCGGCCGCCCTGCTCGAGCGCGGCGGCAGCCGCGACATCCACTTCGGCGACAGCATCACCTATCCG
This sequence comes from Burkholderiales bacterium, assembly GCA_021414305.1. GTDB lineage: Bacteria > Pseudomonadota > Gammaproteobacteria > Burkholderiales > Burkholderiaceae_C > Schlegelella_A. The sequence continues at coordinate 360,273 of JAIOOS010000006.1, forward strand.
CCGGTGCGTGCCGAGAGGCTGGTGCAGGACGGCGAGGTCGTGCAGCTCGGCGGCATGGCCTTCACCGTGGCGTTCACTCCCGGCCACACGCCCGGCAGCATGAGCTGGACGCTGACCGACACCCGTGATGGCGCGGCGGTGCGCATCGCCTACGTCGACAGCCTCAGCGCGCCCGGCTACCGGCTGGTGAGGAACCCGGCCTATCCCGCAATCATGGAAAGCTTCGCGCACGGCGCGGCGGTGATCCGCAAGCTGCCGTGCGACCTGCTGCTCACGCCTCACCCGGAGCAGAGCGGATGGGACTACGCCAACGCCTCCCGGCCGCGTCCCCGGCCCATGAGCTGCGCCGCCTATGCCGATGCGGCCGAGGAGCGGGTGAAGCAGCAGGCCGCGACGCAGCGACCGTAGAGCGGGCCTCTCTGCCCCGCGTGATCCTTCACACGAACGCGGGACGCAACGCATTGACGCCGTCATGACGCGTCCCTAACCTGCGGCCTCCATTCAAAGCAGTCGGGGGGAGCATGGCGCAGGTCGACATTCCGATGGCGTTGGGCGCGGCGTTCTGGGACAAGCAGAAGACCGCCCTGGCCAAGGCCGCCAAGGCGCCGCCCACCAAGCTCGCCGACGAGCTCAAGGCGCTGACCCGGCTGCATGCCGGCGTCGACTGGGACGGCAAGGACTTCACCGCCGACAACGTCAAGGCCGTGCTCGCGCAGCTCCAGACCGTGGTCGCCGCGCTCACCAAGTTCGAGACCGAGGCGAAGAAGGACAAGGCCTTCCCGAAGGAGCCGCTGACGGCGGTGACGGCGATCGACAAGGCGGCCAAGGAATACCGCGGCGACATCGACGCCTACGTCGCCACGCGCAAGTCGGCCGCCGCCAAGGCCGCGGCCACGGCGGCCGCGCAGAAGCCCAAGGCCTCGCCCTCGGCGCCCGGCGGCGCCGGCGCGAGCGCCAAGGCGGCCAAGCTCGTGCGCAACAAGATCATCGCCAGCATCGCCCTGCTGAGGAAGCCCAAGCCGCAGGGCGCGCCCGGCCGGCCGATGCGCTTTCTCGTCGTGCAGGGCAAGCTCAGCACGACCCTGATGATGGGCGTGGCCGTCGGCCCCTCGCAGGTGAAGCAGCTCATCGCCATGTGCCCCGGCGAGGCGCCCTACAAGACGCTCAAGTACCCGGAGGCCTATCTCCTCTGGGAGAAGAACGCGCTCACCTTCGTGAGCGACAAGCTGAGCGGCAGCGTGGTGAAGAAGCTGCAGATCTGGCTGAAGAAGACCTTCAAGCTGAACCTGAAGATGCGCCTGCGCAACGCCGCCGGCGTGGTGGCCGAGGAGACCGAAGGCGAGGACCTCTCCGACGACATGCTCAAGCTCGACGCGGACGACGCGCTCTCGGCCGAAGACGCCGCGCAGGAGTACCAGGAACGGCTGGCCGCGCTCGCCGAGGCGATCAGGAAGGCGATGGCCCAGCCGATGGGCGCGAAGATCAAGGCGCTGATGGCGAGCAGCGCGCAGAACGCCAAGGCGAACAAGTACGACGCCGCGCTCGGCGAGCTCGACGAGATCGAGGCCCTGCTGGAAGAAGGCGGCCTGGGCGAGGCGCTGGAGGCCGACGAGAGCGAGTCGGAGGAGGAGCTCACGAACCCGGCCGCGAAGACCGGCGGCAACGACGCCGAGGCGAAGAAGGCGGAGCTCGCTAGGGCGATGGACGACTGGAAGGCCCGCCGCGCCAAGGCCGTGGCCTCGCTGAAGGACGTGGCCGGCAAGATCGCCGCCTCCAAGCACGCCAGCGCCACCAAGGCGATCCTCGAGATCCAGGCGGTGATGAAGAACATCACCGCCGAGCCGGCGACGCTGCAGCAGGTGAACGAGCTGCGCAAGTGGCTGAGCTCCGACGACGTGGTCAACGACGTCTGCGAGCTCGCCGAGGACGTGCGCACGCCGCTGCTGATTCCGCTGGAGCGCATGCGCAGCCTGATGGCCTGACCTCGCGCCCCCCAGACAGATCGATTCGGGAGATTCCTCACCATGGTTGAAAAGTCCAAAGTCCGCGAAGTCCTCGAAGCCATCGGCAGCTCGCCGAGCGGCATGACCGACGAGAAGGACGCGGTGGCCCTGCTCGACATCCACCTCGGGCACGTGCAGGCCTGCAACGACAGCGACGACCTCGTCGACCTGATCGAGGTGCGCGACAGCGCCCGCAAGGCGCTCTTCACCACCTTCCAGATCAGGACGACGAGCCAGCTCGCGCGCTCGCACGCCGACCCGCTGGTGAACGCCCTCGCGCCGCTGGAGCGTCTGATCGAGAACATGGAGGTGGCGCAGCGGCCCAAGGGCGGCAAGGCGCAGCCCAAGGGCGAAGCGCCGAAGGTGGAAGCGCCCAAGGTCGAGCCGCCGTTGAAGGCCAAGCCGAAGCTGAAGGTCCCCTACCCGGTGCCGCCCGTGGCGCTGCGCCGCGACATCCCCTCGACCTGGAAGGCCGAGAAGATCGTCACCGAAGAGCTGTTCCGCGAGATGCTCGACGTGCACAGCGAGCTCTTCGACGGCCAGCTGCCGACGACGATGAACGGGATCAGCGTCGCCGTGCTCGACAAGCTCGGCATCGGCCTCGCCTACGTCGAGGCCCAGGTCTGGGACGAGAAGGAGGACGGCAAGTTCAATCCGAAGAACAAGGACCACCAGGAGGCCGCGCTGGCGATGGCGCCGGCGATGGTGACCATCGTCCCGACCAAGGATCCGAAGCGGACCGTGTACGTCAACGCCGACGAGTACAAGGATCCGAAGATGGGCGGCAACGGCACCGAGCCGAACTACGACGCGGTCAACGCGGTGATGCTGCACGAGTCGCACCACGCTTCCTCGAAAGGCTTCGTCAACGAGCTCTACTTCAAGGGCGATCAGGCGCTGTCGTGGAAGTTCGACGAGTGCGTGACCGAGTACTTCACGAAGAAGGTCTGGGACTCGAAATACGCCGACAGGGCCGACGACTACTTCAAGTACACGAACTACTTCAAGAGCGAGAGCGCCAAGAAGGGCTGGTACGGCGAGGCCGGCCGCAAGATCGCGGCGGCCGTGGGCGAGAAGGTGCTCGCGGCGGCGTACTTCGGCGGCGAGGCGAAGGCGCTGCAGGCCCTTGCCGCCAGCAACAAGGAGATCGAGCGGCTGGTGCGCGAGATCATGTAGCTCCGGAACCGCACACGCCGCGCCCCGGCCACCCAGCTCCGGGGCTCACCAGAAGCGCCACCACGGCCGCGCCGACTGAGCCGGCCGAGCCGCCTCGGCCGGCTGGCCGTGCGGGTTGCCGATGTGGATGACGTGCTCGCCCTCCTCGGCCGGGTTCCAGCCCTGTTCGATCGACTCGGCGAGGTACTGCATCGTCGTCTGCGCCTGGTAGGCCTCGTCCTTGCGCGTCGCCGCGCTGGCGTCGGCGGCGAGCAGGGCTCGCACGCGGGCGTGATGGATGCGCCCCTCGTGCTCGATACGCACCAGCCACTCGACGCCGGGCACGCTCGGCCCCTCGGGCTGCTTGAAATGCGCCGCGAGGCCGCTCTCGACGGTCATGGCCACTGCCACGGCGCGGCTCCTCAGGGCGCGGCGATCGCGTCGATGCGATCGAGCCGCACGATGATCTTGCCGGAGGTCTGGTTCTTCAGCTCGACCCACTGGCCGGGCTCGACGCGCGTCACCGCGCCGCCGATCGTCTGCCCGGCGACGTAGATCGTGATGCCGCGCTTGTCCTGCTGCGCGGCGGTGAGGGCCTGCTCGATGCCCTTGACGGCGTCGGCGGCACCGGCGGCGCCGGCGGCCAGGGCGATGAGGAGGGCGAGCGCGCAGCGCGCGGCCGGACGGCGAATCGAGAGGGTCTGCATGAAAGGCTCCTGGGCTCGGTGTGGCGACGACAGGAAGTCGAAGCGACACGATTGTCCGGCGGCGCCTGTTTCATCGGCGTTGCGCCGACGACCCCCCGTGTTTCATTGGTTCGCCGCCGGCCGGTCGCGCAGCTCGTCGACCAGCACCCGCTTGTTCTCCGAATAGTCGATCGGCACCGCCACCAGGTGCACGCCGCCGGCCTGGAACGCCGCCTCCAGCGTCGGCGCGAACTCGCCGATCTCGGTGACGTGGTGGCCGTGCGCGCCGTAGGCCTCGGCGTAGCGCTTGAAGTCGGGGTTGCCGAAGGTCATACCGAAGTCGGCAAAGCCGTCGACGGCCTGCTTCCAGCGGATCATGCCGAAGGCGCTGTCGACCAGCACGAGCACGACCAGGTCGAGCTTCCTCCGTACCGCGGTCTCCATCTCCTGGCTGTTCATCATGAAGCCGCCGTCGCCGCACACCGCGAGCACGCGCCGCTTCGGGTACAGCATCGCGGCCATGATCGCCGAGGGCAGGCCCGCGCCCATGGTGGCGAGCGCGTTGTCGAGCAGCAGGGTGTTGGCGGCGCGGGTGCGGTAGTTGCGCGCGAACCAGATCTTGTACATGCCGTTGTCGAGGGCGACGATGCCGTCGGCCGGCATCACCCGGCGCACGTCGTGGACGATGCGCTGCGGCGTCCAGCGCTCTTCGGTGGCGCGATCGGCGAGGTGGGCGAGGATGCCCTCGCGCAGCGGCAGCAGCGCGCCCGCGTTCGGCAGCTTGCCCACCAGCCGGTCGGCGAGCAGGCAGAGCGAGCGGCCCATGTCGCCCACCACCTCGGCCTGCGGAAAGTAGACCTGCTCCACCGTCGCCGGCTGGTAGCCGACGTGGATCACCAGCGGCCGGTCGTCGTCCATCAGGAAGGGCGGCTTCTCGCTGGTGTCGTGGCCGATGGTGACGATCAGGTCGGCCTGCTCGATCGCGTCGTGCACGTAGTCGCCCGAGGAGAGCGCGGCGGTACCCAGGTAGAGCTCGGTGCCGCCGGGCACCGTGCCCTTGCCCATCTGCGTGGTGAAGTACGGGATGCGCGTCCGCAGGACGAACTGCGCCACGTCCTCGCTCGAGCGCGGCCGCGACGCCGCCGCGCCGAGCATCACCAGCGGCCGCTTGGCCGCGACGATCAGCGCCGCGGCGCGGTCGAGCATCTGGCCGCTCGCCACCGGCAGCTCGAGCGGATGCGGCGGCACCGGGCGCAGCGCCTCGCACTCCTCGCCGGCGATGTCTTCCGGCAGCTCGAGCAGCACCGGGCCGGGCCGCTCCTCGCACGCCACCCGGAAGGCCTCGCGCACGAGCGTGGGGATCGTGGTGGTGGCCACGATCTGATGCGCGAGCTTGGTCAGCGGCTTCATCGCCGCGACCATGTCGACGATCTGGAAGCGCGCCTGGCGCGAAGCGAGGATGCCCTTCTGCCCGGTGATCATCACCATCGGCATCGCGCCGAGGTGCGCATACGCCGCGGCGGTGGTGAGGTTGAGCGCGCCGGGGCCGAGCGTCGTGATGCAGACCCCGGGCCGGCCGGTCAGGCGCCCGTAGGTCGCCGCCATGAAGCCGGCCGCCTGCTCGTGGCGCGTGAGCACGAGCTCGATGCTCGACTGGCGCAGCGACTCGACGACGTCGAGGTTCTCCTCGCCGGGAATGCCGAAGATGCGCTCGACGCCCTCGTTCTCGAGCGCGGCGACGAGGAGGTCGGAGCCTTTGGTCATGCCGTTTCCTTCGGGGCTTGCGCCCTTGCCGCCGCCAGCGCGGTCGGGTTCGGTGTCGGCTCGGCCACCTTGCGCAGCGTGTTGCGGTCGGTGTGGGCGAAGGGCCTGGACTGCCCGGGGATGACGAGCGTGGTCTCCTGCTCGTACGACCAGCTTCCGTCCGGATGCACGGTCACGGCGATCGCATAGCGCTCGGTCCTGAACGCATGTTCGAGAAACGGGCCCGAGAGGATTCCGTTGGTCATCGAGCCGCGCAAGGCCTCTAGGCGAAAAGAGGTCGCGTCGGCGCGCGCCTGCCCCATCGCCATGGCCGTCTGGCCGCGCGGGATCGAGAGCGTCTGCAGCAGCACGCCGGTGGCCGGCTCCCAGAGCCAGTAGCCCACCTGGTCGTGGAACGCCTCGACCTCGTCGGGCTTGACGATCCGGGTGTGGTACCTGAGGCCGTAGAGGAGCTGCGGGCCGTTGGTCTGGGCGTCGATCGGCTGCAGGTCGATGCGCTCGATGAACGCCTGGTGCTCCGGGCCGTCGGCCTTGGGATTCACGTCGAGCCCCGACTCGCCGACCCAGGTGCCCGCCAGCGCGCGCAGCGGACCCAGGTTGGCCAGCGTGTCGACGCTGGGCTCGGGCTCGGTGTAGATGTCCTGGGGGAAATCGGCCATGGTCGATCCTTGCGAAGCGCCTTCGAGGCCGGAGTTTGACCCAGGATCGATCCGGCCCGGGAGCCCGCAGGTATCCTTCCCCGCATGTACACCGCGTTCTTCGGCCTGCAGCAGGAACCGTTCTCGATCGCCCCCGATCCGCGCTTCCTGTACATGAGCGACAAGCACCGCGAGGCGCTGCAGCTGCTCGGCTACGGCCTCACGCGCGGCGCGAGCTTCGTGCTGCTCACCGGCGAGATCGGCGCGGGCAAGACCACCGTCTGGCGGCGCTTTCTCGAAGAGCTGCCCTCGAACTACGACGTCGCCAGCGTCGTCAACCCCAAGCTCGACACCAATGCGCTGCTGGCGCGGGTGTTCGAGGACCTGAATGTCGACCTGCCGGCCGACGCGAAGTCGCTGGACCTGATCGACGCGCTGCACGGCCACCTGCTGCTCGCCCATGCGCAGGGGCGGCGCACGCTGATCGTGATCGACGAGGCGCAGGCGCTCTCGAACGAAGTGCTCGAGCAGCTGCGGCTGCTCACCAACCTCGATTCGAGCGGCCGCAAGCTCCAGGTGATGCTGATCGGCCAGCCCGAGCTGCGGCAGATGCTGCAGCAGCCGCAGCTCGAGCCGCTGGCGCAGCGCGTGGTCGCCCGCTACCACCTGCCCGCCCTCAGCGAGAGCGAGACCGCGGGCTACATCGCGCACCGGCTGGCGGTCGCGGGCCTGAAGGGGCCGATGCCCTTCGACGGCGAATCGCTGGGCCTGATCCACCAGCTCTGCCGCGGCGTGCCGCGGCGCATCAACGTGATCTGCGACCGGGCGATGTCGAACGCGCAGGCGGCCGGCAGCCGGCGCGTCGACCGGCACGCGGTCGATCGCGCGGTGGAGCAGGTGTACGGCGCGAAGGCGAGCCCGGCGCTGGAGTCCTCGGCCGGTTCGGGCGGCATGGGGGGCGTCAATCCCTGGGCCGCCGCGCTGGTGGCGGCCGGCGCGCTCGCCGCCGGCGTGTGGCTGGCGCCGCGGCTCACGGCGACGACGACCTCGACGGTCGCGGCCACGGATGCGGCAAGCACCCCGACGAACGGCGGCGCGGTGTCCGCACCGACGCCGACGCCGGCAGTCCTGGCCGCCCCGGCGATGCCGGCACCGACCGACACCTCCACCGCCCCGCTCGCAGCGCCTAGCACGGCAAAGGCGTCGCCGGCCCTGCCCACGCCTAACGCGGCGCCGGTGATTGCAGCGGCCGGCCCGGCCACGACGAAGGCCGCGCTTGCCGCCGTCTCGCTCGACACTGTCTTCGCGACCGCGGTCGCCGCCGACGAAGCCACCGCCTGGCGCGCCCTAGCGAACCTGTGGGGCGCATCGCTCGGCCCGGGCGAGCCCTGCAACGCCGCAGCGGCGCAATCGCTGCTCTGCTTTCGCAGCCGCGGCGGCCTGGCCGAGGTGCGCCAGCTCGACCGCCCGGGCATCGTCCGCCTGGTCGACGCGCGCGGCCGCACCGCCCATGCCCTGCTCACCGCCTTCAACGGCGAGCAGGCGACGCTCGGCGTCGGCGGCGTCGTGACCACCGTGCCGCTGGCCGAGCTCGCGCGGGTGTGGCGCGGCGAGTTCGCCACCTTCTGGCGCGCCCCGCCCGGCTACCGCGAGGGCGACATCACCAGCACCGCCGCCGGCGGCGCCTGGCTGGCGCAGCGCCTCGCCGCCGCCGATGGCCAGGCGGGAGCCGCCGCGAGCAGCCGCGAAGCGCTGCGCGCGCGCGTCGCCGCCTACCAGCTCGGCAACGGCCTCACGCCCGACGGCGTGGCCGGCCCGCTGACGCTGATGCAGCTCGGCCGCGCCAGCGACGAGCCGCGCCTGGCGCGTCGCTGAACGGCCAGGCGGTGCGACGCACCTGTCTTCTTGCGGCCGCCCTGCCAGGAGCGGCCTAGCCAGCGAGCGTTGCGAACATCGACAGATCCACGCGCGGCGTCTTGCCGAGCAGGCCGTCGGCCACCGCCTCGCCCACTGCCGCCGAGTGCTTGAAGCCATGCCCCGAGCACGCAGACACGACCGTGACGTTCGCCAGCGTCGGGTGGCGGTCGATGACGAAGCGGCCGTCGGCGGTGCTGGTGTAGAGGCAGGTCGCGTCGTGCACGCTGCGCGCCGAGAGGCTGCGCAGCCGGCCGCGCACATGGGTGTCGAAGGTCCGCGCGGTTTCTTGCGCCGAGACGGCGCGCTGCACCGCTTCGGGCGTGGTCACGTGCTCGGCCTGCTCGGTCGCGACCTTCACGCCCGCGTGCGCGTCGGCCTTCGGAAAGCCGTAGAACGCCTGCCCCTCGCCGCCGTGCATCCAGATGAACACCGGACAACGCCCGGCCTCGTACAGCACCGGCATGTCGGTGGCGAACCAGTGCAGCACCTGGCGCTGCACCGCGAAGCGCGCACCCGCCGCCGCCGGCAGCATCGCCGGCAGCCAGGCGCCGGTGGCGAGCACCACGTGCGCCGCGACGACGGGACCGGAGTCGGTGACGAGCGTCGCCCCGCCGCCTTCGTGCGCCGCGGCGATCTCGCTCACGTCGACGCCGTAGCGCAGGTCGGCGCCGTGCACCGCGGCCTGTTGCAACTGCATGGCAACGCAGCGCTCGGGAACGAGGATCCCCGCGTCGCGCTCCCAGTAGCCGCGCTCGTCGTCGGCGGGCATGAAGGCGGGAAACTGCCTCCTGATCTCGTGGGCGCTCAGTCGTTCGTGGGCGATGCCGAAGCGCTCCGCCGCGCGAACGGTCTGCTCGAAGAAGCCGGCCTGGCCGTGGTAAGGCCTGGCGTCCGACGCCGCCGAGGCGATGACGAGGCCGCCGGTCGTCGTCATCAGGGTCTCACCAGTACGTGCCTCGAGCTCGCGCCATAGCGCGTGCGAACGCTGCACGATCGGCACGAAAGCGTCACCCTCTCCGATCGCCAGGCGGGTGATGCGCGTCGATCCGTGGCTCGAACCCCGGTCGTGCGGCGGGCGGAAGCGGTCGAGGCCGATCACCCGCGCCCCGCCCTCGGCGAGATGACGGGCAACGGCGCTGCCGACGGCGCCGAGGCCGACCACGGCCACGTCGGCGCTGCCGACGAGGCTCATTGCCAGGCCGGCGTCTCGGCCAGGCCGAAGCGCCGCTGCAGTGCCTGCGGCGTCGGGTCGTGGCCGGTGAAGGCGCGGAACGCCTCTTCGGCCGGAACGCGGTGGCCGACGCTCAGCACGTTTGCCAGCCACGAGCGCGCCACTGCCGCGTCGTAGAGGCCGCCGGCCGAGCGGAGGAAGGTCTCGGCGGCGTCAGCCGCCATCACGTCGGCCCAGAGGTAGACGTAGACGCCCGCCGCGTAGCCGCCGACGAAGCTGTGGAAGCTGCTCGTCACCCGCATGATCAGGTCCCACGCTTCGGGCATGCCGAGCTCGGCGATCGCGTCGCGCTCGATCTGTGCCGCGTCGATCGGCGTGCCGCTGCCGTCGGCGCGCAAGTGCATGCGCAGGTCGACGATCGCCGGCAGCAGGTAGTCGGGGTTGAGGCTGAAGATCCGGTCGTACTTCAGCCCCTGCTCGATCTTCTCGATCAGCTCTGCGGGCATCGCCTTGCCGGTGCGGTGGTGCCGCGCGAAGCGGCCGAGCACGCCGCCGTCGATCAGCCAGCGCTCGTTGATCAGCGCCGGCAGCTCGACGAAGTCCCAGGCGACGCGAACGCTTCCGAGCGAGGGATAGGCGGCCTCGCCGCCGAGCATGTGCAGCGCATGGCCGAACTCGTGGAAGAAGACGTTGGCGTACTCCCAGGGCAGGAGGATCGGCTCGCCCTGCTGCGGCGGCGGAAAGCTCGAGTTCACCGAGGCGATCGGCAGCACCTTGCCGCGAAAGCTCTCGTGCGGGCGGTACTCGAACTGGTAGGAGCCGTGGATCTTGCCGGGGCGGTTGAGCAGGTCGAAGTACAGCACGCCGACCGCCTCGCCGCCGCGGCTCACCTCGTAGGCGCGGCAGGCCGGGTCGACCACCGGCGCGTCGGCGATGCGGGCGAACGCGAGGCCATGGGTCCGGCCGGCGGCCCAGAACATCGCCGCCATCACGGCGTCGAGCGGCAGGTGCGCCTTGACCGCATCGCCGTCGAGACCGAAGCGCTCGCGGCGCAGCTTCTCGGCATAGAACTGCCGGTCCCAGGGCGCGATGCGAATGCCGGCCGCTTCGCTGTCGGCGATCGCCTGGTAGTCGGCGATCTGCCCGTGCGCCGCGCCGATCACGCTGGCCCAGGTGTCTTCGAGCATCCGCGCCATGCGCAGCGGATCGCGCACCATGCGGTCGGCCATTGCGTAGTGGGCAAACGTCGGGTAGCCGAGCAGCTTCGCCTTCTCGCCGCGCAGCTGCAGCGTCTCGGCGATCAGCGGCTTGTTGTCGTTCGCGCCGGCATGGTCGCAGCGGTCGTTCCACATGCGCCAGACCTGCTCGCGCAGGGCGCGTCGGGTCGCGCAGGTGAGGAACGGCCAGACCGCGCCGCGCTCGTTGGCGATCGCCCAGGCCCCGGGGCGGCCACGCGCGGCGGCGGTGGCGGCGGCGGCGCGGCGCTGCGCGTCGGCGAGGCCGTCGAGGCCGCTTTCGTCCTCGATGAAGACGACCTGGCTCTCGGCCTCGGCGATGAGGTTCTGCTTGAACCGCGCCGCCAGCTCCGCGAGCCGGCCGTTGATCGCCTCGAGGCGCGTCTTCGCTTCGCCCGCCAGGCCGGCGCCCTGGCGCTTCATCCGTTCATGCAGCACCTCCACGAGCCGGCGTTGCTCGGCCGCGAGACCCGCCGTGTCGCGCGTGCGCCAGACCGCGTCGACGCGGGCGAACAGCGCCTCGTCGTGCGCGATCTCGTCGTCGAGCTGCGCCGCGAGCGGCGCCAGACGCTGCGCCACGGCCGGCATCTCGCCGACACTGCAACTGCTGCTCATCACCGTGTTGAGAACGAGCAGGCGGCCCAGGGCGCGACCGCAGTCCTCGAGCGCCTCGACCGTATTGGCGAAGCTCGGCGCCTCGGTCCGGCCGGCGATTGCGCGCACCTCGGCGCGCTTCATCGCCAGCGCCGCGCCGAACGCCGCTTCGAGCGCCGCCGGCGTCACGCGGTCGAGCGGCGGCAGGCCGCCATAGGGCCCGTCCCAGGGTTCGAGCAGGGCTTGCGCGGCCGGATCCAAGGGCGATGACATGGCAGGTTCAGAGATGCGCGTCGAGGAAGCGTCGCACCGGCGGCACGACAAGCTCGGGCAGCAAGGTCACGCCGTGGCCGTGGCCGGGAATCTCGACGACCTCCCAGCCCTGTGCCTCGAGCTCGGCCCGGTGCGCTCGGATGGCCGAGGCGATCGGCACGGCGATGCCGGCTTCGACGAGATCGCCGTCGCCGCCGAACTGCGCGAGCTTCGGGCAGGCGATGGCGGCGACGCTGCGCGCCTCGTCCCAGTCGCCCATGCTCTCGTAGTAGGTCTCCCACTGACGGTACTGCGCCGCGTTGCGCAGCACCTTGAGCGACGAGGGCTCGGGCGCGGCCTGCTTCAGCCGGGTCGCTTCGAGGAGGGCGGCGTAGGGCGCGCCGAGCGGCGGCCAGCCGCCGACGACGAGCGCGCTCAGCCGGTCGGTGCGGCTCGCGAGCTGCAGGCCGACCGCGCCGCTCCACGAGTAGCCCCAGTAGGCGAAGCGATCGAAGCCGGCGGCCGATGCAACGCCGAGCAGATCGGCGCAGACCCGGTCGACGGTGAGCTCGTTCGGTGCGATGTCGCGGCTGCCGCCGATGCTCGGGTAGTCGACGAGGAGAACCCGGTAGCGGTCGACCAACCGGTCGAGATAGCCGCGCAGCACGGCTTCTGAATCGACGCCGAAGATCTCCACATGCGAAGCCATCAGCGGCAGGCCGATCAGGAGCGGCTCGCCCTGCCCGTGCAGCGCGTAGTGCACGCCGGTGCGCGGATCAAGTGGCATGGGGCTCGGCCTCGTGGGCCGGTGCTCCAGCGACCGCAGGCGGGGCATCGTGTGCCGCACCGCAGATCGCCGCGCGCATCACCTCGACCGTGAAGTCGGGCAGCTCGTAGACGAAGTTGTGCCCAGACCCCGCCGGCGCGACGATCCGCCGCGAGCGAGTCGAGGTGGCCAGATAGCGCTCGCGGCTGGCGGCGTAGAAGCGGAACATGCGTTGTGCGTTCGCGGCGCCGCCGCTCTGCGCTTCGGGCAGTAGCGCGATGTCGGCGTCGCTGTCGCTCTTCGGTCCGACCAGCCAGACGGGCAGGTCGCCGAGGTCGCGGTCGTAGACGACGGTCTCCCAGGCGCAAGCCGCCACGCCTTCGGGCGCGAGCTCGCTGAAGATCGAGGCCTGGGTGAAGAACGAGCCGGCACGCGCTTCGAGCGCCTGCGCAGCATGCACCTCGGGGCCGAGCGCCGCGCGGGTGGCGTCCAGCGCCTTGGCGTAGGCCGGCGTCTGCCGCATCCTGGCTTCGTGGCGGCCGCGCACGTCGATGCCGAAAAGCTGCGCAAAGCCGCCGAGCCAGGCGGTGCGGCGCATGTCCTTCAGAGCTTCGAGGCGCGGCCCGAAGACGATGGTCTCGAGCGGGGTTGGATCGAGCAGCACGAGCGTGCACACGAGCTCGGGACGTCGGCGCGCGATGTTGGCGGCGAGCAGGCCGCCGAACGAGTGCCCGGCCCAGACGAACGGGCCGCGCTCGCCGGCGCGCTCGAGCGCGAGCGTCATCTCCTCGGCTTCGCGCGCGGTCGTGCGCGGGAAGGGACCGGTGTCGCTCCAGCCGGTGCCCGGACGATCGATCAGGATCGAGCGCGTCTCGCCGCGGAAGGCGCGATGCAGGTGATGGATCGCGAAGCCGCTCGCGTGGCCGCCGGCGAACCAGACGACCGGCGGCCGGCCGGCGCGGGTCTGGCCCTCGGCGAGAACGTGGATGCGGTAGCCGCCGACATCGACGAGCACGCCGGGCGGCGGCAACGCGCGGCGAGTCCTGGCGAGGGTCGCCAGATGTCGTAGCGAGGCGAGCGCGAGCGCCACGCCGGCGACGACGAACAGCGCCACCACGGCGAGCGGCGCGCCGAGCGCGCGCAGGGCGAAGCCGAGGGCGGCAACCAGCGCCGCGACGACGAGGCCGCTCACATCGCGCGCGAACAAGGCGAGCAGCGCGTTCTTCATGCGTGCACCGGCGTCGGCGGTGTCGCGACCTCGATCGCCGCCGGCGCCGCGTGGCCGCGCCTGGGCAGCAGCCAGCCGGCGAGCACGGCGAGCCCGAACGCCGCCGCCGCGCAGGCGAGCGAGAGCTGGTAGTCGCCGGTGCGGTCGCGCATCAGGCCCGAGAGCCAGGGAGCGAGGCCGCTGCCCGCGGCGGTGGCGATCATCTGCGTGCCCGTCGCCTGGCCGTAGACGCGGCTGCTGAAGTAGTAGCGGGCGAGAAACGCGCTCAGGCAGCCGTCGCTGCCGGTCGCCAGGCCGAGCACGGCAGCAGCGACGAACAGCACGGCCGCCGGGCCGCCGGCGAGCATCAGCAGGGTGGCGATCAGAGGCAGCGTCATCAGCACCCAGGCCATGCGCTGCGGCGGCATGCGGTCGACGAGCCAGCCGGCGAGCAGGTTGCCGACGAAGTGGCTGACGCCGACCAGGCTGACCGCGAAGCCGATCTCCACCGTGCCGATGCCGCGGTCGTGCAGCAGCGCCGCGAAGTGGATGGCGATGGCGCCGCCGCCGAAACCGAACAGCAGGTTCCAGGCGGCGAGCTTCCACCAGGTGCGGTCGCCGAGGAAGGCGACCATCGGCACCTTCTCGACCGCTGCGCCGGGCTGCGGCGCGGCCGGGCGGGCCGGCGCGCCTTCGCCCGGGCGCTCGCGCACCGCCAGCGCCACCGCGAGCGCGCCGCCCACCAGCGCCATCGCGCCCATGACGAGGAAGGCCGGGCGCCAGCCGGCGCGCGCCATCACGCCGCTGATCACGAGCGGATGCAGCACCGCGCCGACCGAGGCGCAGGAGAACAGGATGCCGAGGGCGCTGCCGAGACGCTTGTCGAACCAGCCCTGCACCAGCTTGGAAAGGATCAGCGGCGAGGCGCCGAGCGAGGTGAAGGCGAGCGCGACGACGAGCACGTAGAAGTGCCAGAGCTGGGTGACGAGGGCGAACGCGGCCAGGTTCGCCGCGCCGAGCACCACGCCGATGAAGAGCAGCGGCCGAAGGCGCGCATGGTCTGCGAGCCAGCCGCCGAGCAGCACCGAGAGCCAGGCGATCGTGGTCGTGAGCGTCAGCGAGAAGGCGATGTCGGCGCGGCTCCAGCCCAGGCCCTGCTCCAGCGGCACCATGAACAGGCCGAAGGTCGAGCCGAACAGGGCCGGCACGCTGAACACGAAGACCGTACCCGCGCCGGCGAGCACCCGCCAGGAGGCGGGCGAGTCGAGGATGCGCGGGGCAGCGGGCTGCAAGGCGTCAGTAGTCGTAGCGCAGCGACATCGTGTAGGTGCGGGGGCGCTGCAGGAAGTATTGCGCGAACGATCCCACGCCGGCCGGCGCGCCGGTGATGCTGAGCACGCCCTTCTCGTTGCCGAGGTTGGCGACGCCGAAGGCCACGGTCCAGTTCTGGCGCATAAAGCTCACGCCCGCGTCGACCGTGTCGTAGGCGTCGGCGGGCTTGTTGCCGCCCAGGAACATGACGCGGTCGCCGACGTGGGTCCAGGTCGCGCTGGCCCGACCCGACGATTCCCACGGACCCTGGAAGCGGTAGCTGCCGTCGAGCGCCGTCTGCAGCTTCGGCGTGCCGGGCAGGCGCGAGCCCGAGGGCGCGGTCACCGAGGTCGGCCCGCCGGAGGGGATCTGCACCTCGGCGGTGGTCTTGGCGTTGACGTAGGCGAACGCGGCGCCGAAGTCGAAGGCCTCGTTCACGCGGTAGCGCAGGGCCGCCTCGATGCCGGTGCTGCGCGCCTTGCCGACGTTGCCGATGGAACTGCTGGGCAGGCCGTTGACCATCTCGAAGAAGGTGAACTGCGCGTCTTTCCAGTCGAGGTAGAACGCCGTCAGGTCGACCTGCAGGCCGCGCGCCGGAACGAGGCGCACGCCGGTCTCGTAGTTCCAGAGCGAATCCGACTTGAAGGGCGTGAAGGTCGTCGGGCCGTTGACGCCGCCGTAGCGGTAGCCCTTGGAGGCGAGCGCGTACCAGAGGTTCTCGCCGAAGCGGTACTTGACCGTGACCTTGGGCGTGACGCCGTGATCCTCGCCGTCCGGCAGGGTGTAGGCCGAGGGCGCGCCGAAGACGGTGCCGTCCTGCGAGCCGGAGGTCCTGGTGCGGTAGTAGCGGGCGCCGACGCCGGCGCTCCAGCCGTTGCCGAACGCGTATTCGGTGTCGGCGAAGATCGCCTTCTCGCTGCCGCCGCCTTCGCTGGTGAGGTCGACCAGGTCGGTGATGCCGAACGCTGCCGAAGGATCGATCTGCTTGCCGGCAAAGCTGCTCTTGCTCTTCTGATAGAACACGCCGGCGACGTAGCTGAACGGACCGCCGCCGTTGCTGGCGATGCGGATCTCCTGCGAAGTGGCGTGGTCCGAGCTCGACTGCGGCCGGTACACCTCGGGCAGCACCAAGCCGACGCTGGCGAACAACTCGGTGTCGTCGATCAGGTCCTTCGTCTTGTTCTTCCAGTAGCCGGTGATCGAGGTCAGGGTCGCCGGGCCAAAGTTCCAGTCGACCGTGAGGCTGTAGAAGTCGTTCTGCACCTTTCGCGTGGAGTCGTTCGGCGCGGTGTGCTCGAGCTTGTTCTTGTCGGGTGAAACGCTGAAGGTGTCGCCTTGCTTGGTTTCCTGCGTGCTCGCCACCAGGGTGGCCACGACCTCGTTGACCGGCTTGACGGTGACGAGCACACGGCCGCCGGTCTGGTGCACCTCGTTGGCGTCCTTGTTGCCGGTGCCCAGGTTGTCGATGTAGCCCGGGTCGCGCCGGTCGAAGACGACGACGCGGATACCGGCGCTGCCGGAAGCGAGCGGCGCGTTCAGCATCGCGTACTCGGAGAACTTGCCGTTCCCGCCGCTCGCGTTCGCGTACTCGCCCTTCACGCTCGCCTCGAACTGGCTCAGGTTGGGCTTGTTGAACAGGTAGCGCACCGCGCCACCGAGCGAGCCCGAGCCGAACAGCACGCCCTGCGGGCCGCGCAGCACCTCGATCCGGTCGAGGTCGAAGGTGATCGGGTCCCAGACGATGCCCTTGCCCTGGGCCGAAGCCAGCGGCACGTCTTCCAGATACTGGCCGGTGGGGCCCTGCTGCGCGCCGCTGCCCTCGTTGGTGGTGCTGGTGCCGATGCCGCGGATCGTGATCGTGTTGCTGGAGATGTCGCCCTTGTTGAACTGCACGCCGGGGGCGAGTTTGAGCACGTCTTCCTGGTCGCGCGCGCCGCGCCGCTCGAGATCGGCGCCGTCAAGAACGGAGACGGTGCCGGCGACTTCGCGCTGCTTTTCCGCCCGCTTGTTCGCGGTGATGACCACGGCTTCCATCTGCTGCACGCCGTCGGCCCGGGCCGGCGCCGGGGCAGAGGCGGCGGCCGGCGCCGCGGGGGGCGTCTGCGCCAGCGCCGGGAGCAGCGTGGCCAGTCCGCCGGTCGCGGCGGCCCAGCGCGCGGCGCGGCGTCGGCGGCGGGTGGAAGAGGCGGCGGCTTCGGCGATGCGCGACATAGAGGCTCCCAACTGTTCGTTGTGTGAGCTACGTTAGGGCCGCCCGCTCCGGGCCAGCGTCGAGGTCGCACCGAAGATTTAGGCGGTCGCACGGCTGCCTGGAACGCGAGCTCACTCGCGCACGCCGCGCGCCGGCAGGGGCAGGCTGAGCGGCGCCCGATGCTGCCGGTAGGCGCGCGGCGTCATGCCGACGCGATCGCGAAAGGCGGCGGCGAAGCTGCTCTGGTGCTCGTAGCCGACGCGCTCGGCGATCTGCGCGATCGTCAGGCTCGCCTCGAGCAGCAGGAGCTGCGCCTCGCGCACGCGCCGCTCCAGGCAGTAGTCGGCCATGGTGATGCCGAACGCTTCCTTGAACACCGCCTTCAGCTTGTTCTGGTTGGTGCCTAGCTCCTTCGCCAGGTCGGCGAACAGCGGCGGGCGGCGATAGTCGCGGTCGAGGCGCGCCATCGCCGCCTGCGCCAGATCGAGGTCGCGGCGCAGGTGCAGCGCGGTGCCGCGCAGGTGCGGCTGGGTCCACATCGCGTCGAGCGCGAACGCCGCCAGCTCGGCCACCCGACCCGCCACCTGCACGACCCGCAGCTCGCCGTGCAGACGGGTGTCGAGGGTGTCGGCGATCAACGCGGCGACGCGATGGTCGACCGGGAAGGAGGCGATGCGGCCGATCGCCGCTTCGTCGGCAAGCGCGTCGCGCACCTCTTCCGGCAGGTCTTCACCCTCAAGACCGTAGCGGGCGGCGAAGCTCGAGGAGCGAAAGATGCCGACGATGCCCTGCTGGCGCGAGCCGCCGGCGATGTCGACCGTCACCGGCAGCCCCTTGGGCATGCAGGCCAGCACGACCTCGGGCCGGTTGAAGATCATCGGCGAGCGGCCGCCGTAGCGGAAGGTCACGTCGCAGGCGAGTGAGGCGCGCAGCATGATCAGCGGCTCGTCGGTGAGGTAGGCCCAGCGCGCCATGCGTGGCGGCACGCAGTTGACGACGTTGACCAGCGCATCGTCGTCGAGGCGCAGCACGTCGACGGTGCCGCTGCCCGGAGACTCCATGTACATGGTGCGGACGATGCTGCGCGACAGCACGCGCGAGCCGCCCGCCTCCTCGGCGGCGCGCTGCCACTCGACAGCGAAATCGAGCGGAGACGGCGTGTGCCACTCCCGGACGCCGCTGGACGACATTCGCCTGCTCTCCTAAATAACCGATGCCAAAGCCTAACCCGCGAACGGCGCAGCCGCTTAAGGTGCGGGCTCGCACAGAACAAGACATGGACAGCAAGACCACGCCCGCCCTCGATTCTCCGGCTGCCGCGCTGCTGCGCGACAGCCTCGTCTGGGACCATCACACCTGCCTACCGTTGCGTCCGAACGATCTGTCGTTCTTGCCGCAGCTGGCGCGCCACAAGGCCGCCGGCTTCGACGCGGTGACCGTCAACGTCGGCTTCGGCGACATGGGGCCCGAGACGCACCTGCGCATGCTCGCCGCGCTGCGCCACTGGCTGAAGGCGCGGCCGGCCGAATACCTGCTGACAGAGAGCGCCGACGACATCGAGCGCGCCCGCGCCAGCGGCCGGCTCGCCGTCGGCTTCGACATCGAGGGCGCCAACGCGATCGGCGACCAGGCCAGCCTGGTCGAGCTCTACTACGACCTCGGCGTTCGCTGGATGCTGCTTGCCTACAACCAGGGCAACCGGGTCGGCGGCGGCTGCCAGGAGGAAGACGGCGGCCTCACCGTGTTCGGCCGCCAGGTGATCGGCGAGATGGAACGCGTGGGCATGCAGCTCTGCCTCAGCCACACCGGCCATCGCACCGCGCGCGAAGCGATGGCGGTCGCGACCCGGCCGGTGATCTTCTCGCACAGCAACTGCGCGGCGCTGCATCCGCATCCGCGCAACATCCCCGACGCGCTGATCCGCGCCTGCGCCGCCACCGGCGGCGTGGTCGGCATCAACGGCGTCGGCATCTTTCTCGGCCACAACGACACCTCGAGCGAGACCTTCGCGCGCCACGTCGACCACGCGGTGCAGCTGGTCGGACCGGCGCACGTGTCGATCGCCCTCGACTACGTGTTCGACCTCGCCGAGCTCGAGGAATACTCGAAGACCATGCGCCACACCTTTCCGGCGGGCCTGGGCTACGAGCTCGGCCCGCGCTTCGTCCCGCCCGAGCAGATCGGCGAGATCGTCGCCACGCTGCAGGCCTGGGGCTACGCCGACCAGGACCTGAAGGCGATCCTCGGCGGCAACCTGATGCGCCTGGCGCGCACGGTCTGGAAGCCGTGAACCGCAACCCGCAGCAGCAGCTTGCCGAGCTGGCGGAGCGCTACTGGCAGTTCGAGTGCGAAGAAACGCCGCTGACCGCGGCGCTCGCCAACGTGCCCCTGCCCGATGCCGTGCTGTTTCGCGAATCGGCCACGGACTGGGCGCGCCGCGATCGGCGCGCCGGTGAGCTGCAGCATGCGCTGGAAGCGATCGACGAAGGCGCGCTCGCCGGCCAGGAGCGGGCGACGCACCGGCTGCTGCGCCGCGAGCTCGATGCGGTGCGCAGCCACTACGCGGTGCAGGCGCACCTGCGGCCGTGGCTGTTTCCGCTGGGACCCGACTTCCTCGCCGTCTACTGGGCCAACTCGACCGCGATCGCCGACGCCGACGATGCGGCGCGCTACCTCGAGCGGCTGCGCACCCTGCCCGCCTTCTGGCGCGACGTCGAGGCCAATCTCGTCGCCGGCGCGGCGGCCGGCCTCGGCTGGCCTCGCCCGGTGCTCGCCTGCGCCCTGGCCGGGGCGCGCGCCGGGCTCGCCGGCGAGCCTGGAAAGAGTCCCTTCCTCGGCCCCTTCATTCGTTCGGCGGCGAAGGCGCAGTCGGCGCTGGCGGCGGCCGCGCTGCGTGCCGAGGAAATCGTCGTCACCGAGCTGCGGCCTGCGCAACGGGCCTACGTCGAGGCGCTGGAGCGGCTCCACGCCGGCGCCCGGGACAGCCTCTCGTGCAGCGAAACCGCTGGCGGCCGCGACTACTACCGCGCCATGGTCCGGCACTTCACGACCACCGCCGTCGAGCCGGGTGAAGTGCATGCGCTGGGCCTCGCCGAAGTCGAGCGCATCGGCCGGGCGATCGAGGCGGTTGCCGCCCAAGCGGGTCACGCCGGCGACGTCGCCGGCTACCAGCGCTTCCTGTCCTCCGACCCGCAGTTCGTCTCGCCCTCGGCAGAGGCGTTGCGCGAGACGATGGAGAGCCTGTGCAAGCGGATCGACCGGCAGATCCCGAAGTTCTTCGGCCGCATTCCGCGCATCACCTACGGGCTCGAGTCGATTCCCGCGGCGGCATCGGCGGCGATGCCGCCTGCCTACGCGCAGCCGAACCCGGCCGACGGCTCGGCTGCCGGCGTGTTCTGGGTAAGCGGCCTGCCGGCAAAGTGCCCGAGCTACCTGCACGTGCCGATCGCGGTGCACGAAGCGTGGCCTGGCCACCTGATGCACATCGCCCTGATCCAGGAGGCGACGGGGCTGCCGACGTTTCGCCGCCATGGCGCGGTCAAGTACACCGCTTGCGTCGAGGGTTGGGCGCTCTATTGCGAATCGCTCGCCGAGGAGATGGGCCTCTACGTCACGCCGCACCAGCGCTATGGCCGCCTCGAGATGGAGCTCTGGCGCGCAGTGCGCCTGGTCGTCGACACCGGCATCCACTGGCACGGATGGAGCCGCGAGCAGGCGATCGCAACCATGAGTGGATGCCTCACCCTCGCGCCGGAAACCATTGCCGGCGAGGTCGACCGCTACGCCGGCATGCCCGCCCAGGCGCTCGGCTACCAGATCGGCAACCTCTCGCTGCGTACGCTGCGCGGCCGTGCCGAGGCGACGCTCGGCGCGCGCTTCCGGCACCGGGACTTCCACGATGCAGTGACCGGTGCAGGAGCGGTGACCTTGCCGGTGCTCGAAGGCCTGGTCGACGAATGGATCGCCGGCCGGACGGCCGAGGCCCCGCCCGCGACCTGAGCGAGTCCGTTCGCGCGAATGGCAAGCGGGCGCGCGGCTTGCCCGCCTCCCTGCCATGCGCGGCATCGACTTCAGCTCCTGGCAGGCCGTTCTCTCCACCGTGCTCGGGCTCGGCGTCGTCACGCTCGTGATGGTCGGCATTCGCCTGATGTTCATGCTCACGATCCAGCAGCGGCGCGAGCGCGAGAACCGGCAGATCAACGAACGGCTGCGCACCCTGATCGCCGCCTACAAGACGCTCGGCGGTTCGTTCACCGGCAACCTCGGCGTCGACCCCGCGCACCTGCGCGACCTGCGCGGCGCGGCCGTCGACGACGATGCGGCGCCGGCCTCCGACCGGCGGCGCCGCATCCGCGACGCGGTCGAGGCCGCGCTCTCCGACATTCTCCTGCTCGGCACCGAGGAGCAGGTTCGCCTCGCCGCGCAGGCGGCGAGCGACCTCGCGGCCGGGCGCACGGTGCAGACCGCCGAGCTCGTGATCTCGCTGCGCACCTTCATCCGCGAGGTGCTCGACCTCGATCCGGTGCCGGCGGCGATCGCGCTGCCGCCGCAGGGGCCGGTGCGCCCGGCGGCCGGGGGCTCGCGTGGCGGCGCGCGCGGCGAAGGCGGCAATGCGCGCGGCGGCGGTGGTGGTGGCCGCGGCGGTGGCGAAGGCGGCGGCGCCGGCCTCGGCATGGGCCCGGCCGCGAGCCACGGCCCCGACGACGAGCACCGGGTCTAGAGCTGGCGCAGCGGCGCAAACGCCGGCGCCGCGTTCAGGCTCGCAAGCGCGCGTCCTCCTGCGCCAGGTACTGGTGGACGAAGGCGATCGCCATGCTGCCCTCGCCCACCGCCGAGGCGACGCGCTTGACCGGGCCGAGGCGCACGTCGCCGCAGGCGAAGATGCCCGGCACGCTCGCCTCGAGCAGGAACGGGTCGCGATCGTGCGACCAGCGCCCGGCCTTGACCACCGCGTCGCCGGTGAGCACGTAGCCGTTCCGGTCGCGGGCCAGCGCCTCGGGCAGCCAGCCGGTGTCGGCATCGGCGCCGATGAAGATGAAGAGGCCGCCGCACTCGTGCCGGGTGACGGCGCGGGTCTGCCGGTCGAGGATGTCGATGCTCTCCAGATGGTCGCCGCCGTGCGCCGCCACCACTTCCGAATGCAGCCGCACGGCGATGTTCGACTTGCCGCCGAGCTGATCGACGAGGTAGTGCGACATGCTCCTGGCGAGCGCATCGCCGCGCACGATCAGCGTGACGCTGCGCGCGTGGTTGGCGAAATGCAGCGCCGCCTGGCCGGCCGAGTTGCCGGCGCCGATGAGGAAGATGTCGTGGCCGTGGGTCGAGCTCGCCTCGCTGCGCGAAGCGCCGTAGAAGATGCCCTTGCCGATGAGCTTGGCGAAGCCCTCGGTCACGATCCGTCGCCACGACACGCCGGTGGCGAGGATCAGGCTGCGCGCGCGCACGCTCTCTTCGCCGTCGAGGAAGATCTCGCGGCTGTGCGGGTCGACCTTGGCCACCGTGCGCGTCACCAGCAGTTCGGCGCCGAGGCGGCGCGCCTGCTGCAGCGCCCGGCTCGCCAGCTCGTCGCCGGAAACGCCGTTCGGAAAGCCGAGGTAGTTCTCGATCCTTGAGGACGTGCCGGCCTGGCCGCCGGGCGCCTCGCGCTCGATCACCAGCGTGCGCAGCCCTTCGGAGGCGCCGTACACCGCCGCCGCCAGGCCCGCCGGCCCGCCGCCGATGACGACCGCGTCGTACTCGGCCAGGCGCGGCCGGGTCTGCAGGCCGAGCCGTTCGGCAAGCGTGCGTATCGTCGGCCGGCCGAGCAGCGAACCGTCGGCCAGGCGCACGGCCGGAAGGTCGGCGGCAACAGGCAGCGCACCGCCCCAGGCGGCCTCCGCGTTGGCCGCATCGGGCGAGAGCCAGTCGTGGGCGATCTGGTTGCGCGAGAGAAAGCGGCGCACGTCGCCGCAGGCCGGGTCCCAGCGATCGCCGAACACCGCGACCTGCGCTTTCGGCGCCTGCATCGCCACGCCCTGGAGCCCGCCGATGCGCTCGCGCGCGAGCTTGCCCACCTGCTCGGCGACCTCGGGCGCGGAGGAGGCGATGGCGAAGTAGTGATGCGGCTCGACCCGCATCACGCGCGACGCTTCGGCGGCGCGGTAGGCGCCGGGAAACGGCGTGGCGAAGGCGAGCGGAACCTCGCCGAAGATCGTGCCCGGCAGGCGCCAGCCGAGCGTTCGCTCGACGCCGTCGAACATCTTCACGACCTCGACCTTGCCCGAGAGCACGGCGAACAGCGCGCGCTCGCCGCCCTCGTGAACCGCGTATTCGCCGGGCCGCAGCGACATGTCGGCCGAGGTCCGCACCAGGCGCTCGAGGTCGGCCTCGGACAGCGTGGAAAACAGCGGAACGGCGCGAACATCCTCGGTCGTCAGCATGGTTCCGATCCTCTCGAGCGGAGGCGTCGAGACGCCGCGAAGTCTAGCGTCCCGCCACCCGTTCGCCGGCCGCCTCCGGCTGGTCGCGCTCGCGCCGCCACGCGCCGGGCGGCATGCCGACGGCGCGCTTGAAGGCGCGGGCGAACGCCGCCTCCGAGTCGTAGCCGACCTCGAGCGCGATCTCGGCCACGTGGCTGCGCGTCTCGAGCAGCAGGCGCGCCGCGGCCTGCATGCGCCACTGCGACAGGTACTGCATCGGCGCCGCGCCGATCAGCTGCATGAAGCGCTCGTGCAGCGCCGAGCGCGAGAGGCCGACCTCGCGGCCGAGCTCGTCGATGCTCCAGTCGTGCGCCGGCCGCTCGTGCAGCAGGGCCAGCGCGCGGCCGACGAAGCGGTCGCGCAGGCCCGCCAGCCATCCCCTGCTTTCGGCGGGCAAGGCATCGGCGTAGCGGCGCACGGCATCGACGAACATCATCTCGCTCATCTTCGCCAGCATCGCCTCGCCGCCCGGCCGCCGGGCGTGCGACTCGGCCACCGCCTGCTGCGTGAAGGCGGCGATCCAGGCGTTGTCTTCGTTGGCCCGCAGGTGCAGGAGGCGGGGCAACGCGGAAATCAGCGGATTGAAGGGCTGCAGGTCGCAGCCGATGAAGCCGCAGACGATGTGGGTCTCGGCCTCGGCGTCGGGCGGGGCGGAGGCGACGAGCTTCGTGCCGTTGTAGGCGAGCCGCAGCGGCAGCTGCTCGATCCGGGCCTCGGCGAACCAGCCGAAGTCGGCGCGGCCGCGCAGGCCCGGCGTGCTCGAGACGACGTGCGCGTCGCCCTGCGGAAACATGACGACGTCGCCGGCGAAGAGCTGCACCGAAGGCCCGCCCGGAATCGACGCCCAGCAGCTGCCGCGCGCGACCGCGTGGTACTCCACCACGTGATCGACGCCGTGCATCAGCAGCGGCGCGAGCTCCCTTCCCGCCGGCGCCTCGGCCGCCCAGTCGCTGCTGCCGGTGATGCTGAAGAAGACGGCGCCGCGCAGGCGCACGCCGCGCAACACGTCCGAAAGGGTGTCCTGCGTCACAACGCAGGACGCGCGAGCAAGCGACGCAGACGCGGGGTAGAGCGCAGGAGCGGGCGCGCCGAAAGAATCGCTACACCTCTCGAACCTCTCTGCGGAGAACCCCATGCACTCATCGACTTACCTCACGCTGGACAAGGATGTCCGGCAACTGCGCCAGGCCGACATCGACGCGCTCGCCGGTCGCATCAGCGGCGGCGTGCTCGGCCGCGGCGACGCGGGCTACGACGAGGCACGCAAGGTCTGGAATGCTACCGTCGATCATCATCCGGCGCTGATCGCCCGCTGCCTGGGCGAAGCCGACGTGCAGGCCGCGGTGCGCTTCGCCGCCGAGCACCGGATGCTGCTCAGCGTTCGCGGCGGCGGCCACCACATCGCCGGCAACGCGGTCGTCGAAGGCGGCCTGATGATCGATCTCTCGGCCATTCGCGCGGTGCGCATCGACGCCGGCGACCAGACCGCGCAGGTCGGACCCGGCGCCCTGCTCGCCGACTTCGACCGCGAAGCGCAGGCGCACGGGCTGGCCACGCCGCTCGGCATCAACTCGACCACCGGCGTCGCGGGGCTGACGCTCGGCGGCGGTTTCGGCTGGCTGACGCGCAAGCACGGCCTCACGGTCGACAACCTGATCGGCGCGGCCGTCGTCACCGGCGACGGCGCGCTGCACAAGGTCTCGGCGACCTCCGAGCCCGAGCTGTTCTGGGCGCTGCGCGGCGGCGGCGGCAACTTCGGCGTCGTCACCTCGTTCGAGTTCCGACTTCATCCGGTCGGCCCGGAAGTGTGGGCCGGCCTGGTCGTCTATCCGTTCGCGCAGGCGCGCCAGGTGCTGCGCGCCTGGCGTGACTTCACCGGCAGCGCGCCCGACGAGCTGAGCGTCTGGACCGTGCTGCGCAAGGCGCCTCCCCTGCCCTTCATTCCCGCCGCCGATCACGGCAGCGACGTCGTGATCTTTCCGCTCGTCTACAGCGGCGACGTCGCGGCCGGCGAGCGCGCCGCCGCGGCGGTCACCCGATTCGGCGACCCCATAGCCGTCGCGATGGGACCGACGCCCTATGCCGGCTTCCAGCAGGCCTTCGATCCGCTGCTCACGCCGGGCGGCCGCAACTACTGGAAGTCGAACAACTTCAGCAGCCTGAGCGACGCCGCACTCGACCTGATGATCGACGCCGCCAAGGCCTCGCCGGGTCCGGAGTGCGAGATCTTCGTCGCCCAGCTCGGCGGCGCGATGGCCCGGGTGGAGCCCGCGGCCACGGCCTACGTCGGCCGCGACGCCCGCTACATCATGAACGTGCACGGCCGCTGGGTCGACCGGAGCGACGACGATCGCGTCCGCGCCTGGGCGCGCAAGGTGTTCAGCGATTCGACGCCGCACGCCACCGGCGGCGGCTACGTCAACTTCCTGACCGACGACGAAGGCGAGCGCGTGGTCGCCGCCTACGGCGCCAACTACGCGCGGCTGCAGGCGGTGAAGCGGCGCTACGACCCGGCCAACCTGTTCCGCGCCAACCTGAACATCGTGCCGGCCGCGGCAGCGCAGTCGAGAGCATCGCCGTGACCGGCGTCGACGCCAGAGGCTGCGCGATCTCGGGCGCCACGCCGGCCGCCGCCGACGGCTTCGAGCGCGCTCTCGCCGCCCTGCTCGCCTGGCGCACCGGCGCGGAGGAGCAGATCGCGGCGACCCTGCAGGAGGCGCCGCGCTTCGTGATGGCGCACGTGCTGCAGGCCTGGCTGCTGGCGTGCAGCCGCGATCCGCATCGGGTCGCGGCCGCGGGCGCGTCGTTCGCGCGCGCCACCGCGCTGGCCGCCAACGAACGCGAACGCGCCCACCTCGCGGCGCTCGCCGCCGTGCTTGCCGACAACTACGAGCTCGCGAAGGCGCGCCTGGGAACGCTGCTCGGCCAGGAGCCGCGCGATCCGCTCGCCCTGCACGCGGCGCACTCGTTCGACTACGTCACCGGCGACACCTTGCGCCTGCGCGATCGCGTCGCCGCCGTGCTGCCGGCCTGGTCGGGCGACCTGCCGGGCCATCACGCGCTGCTGGCGATGCACGCGTTCGGCCTCGAGGAGTGCGGCGAGCACGCGCACGCCGAGCAGGTGGCGCACGCCGCGCTGGCAGCCAACCCGCTCGATGCCCGCGCCCACCACGTGCTGGCCACGTTTACGAGATGACGGGGCGGGCCGACGACGGCCTGCGCTGGATGAACGCGCACGAGTCGGTGTGGACCGACGGTGTCGCCGGCACCCATTGCTGGTGGCACCTCGCCCTGTTCCACCTGGGCAATGGGCGGGCCGATGCCGCGCTCGCGCTGTACGACGAGCGCGTGCGCGCGGCCCGCTCCGAAGCGGTCGCCGACCTGATCGACGCCTCTGCGCTGCTCTGGCGGGTCGAGCTCCAGGGCGGCGAACCCGGCGACCGCTGGAGCGAGCTCGCGGCAGCGTGGGCGCCGCACATCGATGACCGCTTCTGCAGCTTCACCGACATGCACGCGATGCTGGCTTTCGCCGGTGCGCAGGATTGGGAGCGCGCGCGGCGCCTCGAGCTGTCCCTGGTTTCGAGCCTGCCGCTGAGAACGCGCCATGCCGAGACGACCCGCCGGCTCGGCCTGCCGGCCTGCCGCGCGCTTGCCGCCTTCGGCCGCGGCGACGACGGTCTCGCGGTCTCGCTGCTTGCCGCGCTGCCGCCGCAGGCGCGCCGCATGGGCGGCAGCCACGCGCAGCGCGACGTGCTTCAGCTCACGCTGCGCCGGGCCGTGGAGCGAATGCGCCGACTTCGGCCCGGCGATCGGATCGAGCTGGCCGCGGCCTAGCGGCCCGCCGCCCGCGGGCCCGTGGCGAGGGACAGGGCGGCCTGCGCGTCAGGCCGTTCGCTTCAGCGCATGCACCGGCACGGCATCCGGGCTGCCGGGCAGCACGGCCGGCGGCAGGGCCTGGGTGGGCTCGCGACCCGAAAGCGCCGCATGCGTCGCGGAGTCGATCAGCACCGCGCCGGCCTGGCCGCTCGCCAGGGCTTCGAGCCGCGCCGCCCGCTCGACCGCGGCGCCGACGCACACGTAGGCCATGCGCCGCGCCGTGCCGGCGTAGCCGGCGACGACCTCGCCGCCGGCGATGCCGACGTGCAAGGCGATCGCCGGCTTGCCGAGCGCGGCGCGCTCGGCGTTGAACTGGGCCACCAGCTCCAGCATTTCCAGGGCCGCCCGCACCGCCGCTCCCGCTGCGTCGCCAGGCACTGAAGAAGAAGCGCGCGCGTCGAACGCGGCGCTGAGGCCGTCGCCCGCGATCTGGCTGACCACGCCGCCCTGCCCCTCGATCGCGTCGAGCATCAGCGTCGTCCAGCTGCTCAGCAGCTCGAGCGTTTCCTGCGCCGCCTGCTGCGACACGAGCGCGTCGAGATCGCGCAGGCGGGCGACCAGGATCGTCGCTTCGGTCCGCCGGCCCGGCGCAGCGCCGGGCTCGGCCTGCGGACCCGCGGAAAGGTCCGGCGCCAGGCGGGCGAGCAGCTCGCGCTCCCGATCGCGCAGGTGCTTGCGCTCCAGGCTCGATTCGACCCGGGCCTTGAGCAGCACCGGGTTCACCGGCTTGTGCAGGTAGTCGTCGGCGCCGAGCTCGAGGCAGCGCGCGACCTGGGCCACGCCTTCGAGCGAGCTGGTGACGATCACCGGTACCGCGTGCAGGTCCGGGTCGGCGGCGCGTTGCTCGAGCAGGCCGAAGCCGTCGAGCTCGGGCATCTCGAGGTCGAGCAGCAGCAGGTCGAAGCGCTCGTGGCGCAGCTTCTCGAGCGCCGCGCGGCCGTTCTCGGCGCTCGCGACCGAATGGCCCATCAGCTCGAGCGAGCGGCAGAGCAGCAGGCGGTTGACCTTGTTGTCGTCGGCGACGAGGAGGCGCGAGCCGCGCGCGGCGGCGCCGGTGCCGGCCGGCGGCGCCGTTCGCTGCATCGTCGCTTCCACCGCCGGTGCTTGCGTTGCCGGCGCGTTCGTTGCCGGCGCCTTCTCCGACGCCGCTGCGGCGGGCGCGACCGTGAACTGATAGCCGCGTCCCGGCACGGTGGCGATCGCCTGCGCGCCCAACACCTTGCGCAAGGCCGAGATCTGCACCTGCAGGTTGTTTTCCTCGACCACCAGGCCGGGCCAGACCACCTCGATCAGCTCCTCCTTCGGCACCACCCGCTCACGCCGCGCCACCAGGGCCGTGAGCAAGTCGAAGGCGCGGCTGCCGAGCGCCACCGGCGTGCCGTCGACGAGCAGCCGCCGCTCGGCGACGAGAACGGCAAACCGGCCGAACGTGCTGCCGGGGACGACTTGCCCGGCGGAGTCGCCCGCGGCGACGGCAAACGCGCGAACCGTGCCGGGGATGTTCTTGACGGCCTGCTCGCCGAGATCGGTGAAGCGGGCGGCGACGCGGCCGCCGGCGGCCTCGTGCACGGTGCGGGAGACGACGACGCCGTCCGGCGGCGCCAGCGTCTGCAGGCGCGCGGCGATGTTCACGCCGTCGCCGTAGACGCTGCCGTCGTCCTTCTCGATGACGTCGCCGAGATGGATGCCGATCCGAAACGGCAGGCGCAGCGCGGCCGCCTGCGCGCTCGCGGCCGCGGCCAGCTGCACGGCGAGGGCCGCGCGGAGGGCTGCGGCAACGCTGCCGAAGGCGGCGAGCACCGAATCGCCGGCCATGTCGATGACGCGGCCGCGCTCGGCCTCGATGCTCGCGCGGAACCGGGCGCGGGCGGCGTCGAGGGCCTGCAGGGCGAGCCGGTCGTCGGCCGCCATGAGGGCAGAGTAGCCAACACCGTCGGCGCAGAGGATGGCCAGCAGCCGATGCTGGGGCCGGGTGGGCTCCTTGGCGGCGTTCATGGCCGAGCCAGGGCGCGAAGCGCCACGAGCGTGGTCTCGAACTCCCGGGCGAGGACGTCGATGTCGCCGGAATCGGCCGGCAGGCCGCCGAGCTCGAGCTCGCGCGCCATCGCCGCCAGTCGGGTCGCGCCGAAGGTGCTGCTGTTGCTCTTCAGCGAATGCGCGGCGCGGCGGAAGCGCTCGGCCGCGCCGGCGGCGAGCGCGCCGCGCATCTCCGCGAGCAGCGGCGGCGCCTCCTCGGCGAAGGTGTCCACCAGCTCGGCGACGAAGTCGGCGCCGGCATTGGCCTGCAGCTCGTCGAAGGTGTGCGGATCGATGACGGTCGAGGTCATGGCATCGCCTCCTGGGCGTCGGTGCGGGGTTCGGTCCGGGCGAGCGCGGCCACGAGCTCGTCGACGCGGATCGGCTTGGTGATGTAGTCGTCCATGCCCGCGGCCAGGCAGGCTTCGCGGTCGCCCTGCATCGCGTTGG
Source organism: Burkholderiales bacterium (assembly GCA_021414305.1). GTDB lineage: Bacteria > Pseudomonadota > Gammaproteobacteria > Burkholderiales > Burkholderiaceae_C > Schlegelella_A. Next base: position 389,963 of record JAIOOS010000006.1, read on the forward strand.
CGGTCATGGCGACGATGCGGGGTCGGCCGCTGCCGGGCCCGCGCGCGACGATCCGCCGGGCCGCCTCGAGCCCGTCCATCTCCGGCATCTGCACGTCCATCAGCACCACGTCGTAGCGCTGCCGCTCGACGCCCTCGATCACCTCGAGGCCGTTGCTCGCCAGGTCGGCGCGGTAGCCCATCTGCTGCAGCAGGCGCAGCGCCAGCTTCTGGTTCACGACGTTGTCCTCGGCGAGCAGGATGCGCAGAGGATGGCGCGCCGCCATCGCGGCATCCATCGCCGCCGGCCTGCCGCGGGCCTCGCCGGCATGCGGCGCGGCGTCGTCGCCGAACAGGCCGAGCAGCGTGTCGAAGAGCTGCGACTGGCGCAGCGGCTTGCTCAGGTAGGCGTTGAACACGCCCTCGGTGTCGCCGGCCTCGCGCCGGCCGAGCGAGCTGAACAGCACCAGCGGCAGGGCGGGCCGGAGCCGATGCGCGTGGCCGGCGAGCGCCAGGCCGTCCATCTCCGGCATGTGCATGTCGAGGATGGCGAGCTCGAAGGCCTCGCCGCCTTCCAGCCAGCGCAGCGCCTCCGCCGGCGAGCCGGTGTCGCGCGGCAGCATGCCCCACTTGCCGGTCTGCAGGGCGAGCACCTTGCGGTTGGTGGCGTTGTCGTCGACGATCAGCACGCGCTTGCCGGCCAGCGCCGGCTGCGAGCCGAGCAGCGGGCGGCGGCTCGCCAGCGGCGATCCGGCGAGCGGAGCGACGATCGTGAAGAAGAAGGTCGAGCCCTCGCCCGGCCCGGCGCTTTGCACCCACATCGTGCCGCCCATCAGCTCGGCCAGCTTCCTGCTGATCGCCAGGCCCAGGCCGGTGCCGCCGTAGCGGCGGGTGGTCGAGGAGTCGGCCTGCGAGAACGACTGGAACAGGCGGCCGATGCTCTCGGCCGACAGGCCGATGCCGGTGTCGCGCACCGCGAAGGTCAGCTCGGCGCCGCCCTCGGCTTCGCGCGCCGAGACGACGAGCACGACCTCGCCCGCTTCGGTGAACTTGACCGCATTGGCGAGCAGGTTGAGCAGGACCTGGCGCAGCCGGGTCACGTCGCCGTCGAGCGCGGCGGGCACGTCGCCTTCGAACAGGTAGGCGACGTCGAGGCGCTTCTCGGCGGCGCGCGGGCCGATCAGGTCGAGCGCCGCCTCGACGCATTCGCGCAGGTCGAAGGGCTGGGCCTCGATGTCCATGCGGCCGGCCTCGATCTTCGAGAAGTCGAGGATGTCGTTGATGATCGTCAGCAGGGCGTCGCCGCTGTCGCGGATGGTGCCGGCGTAGTCGCGCTGCTCGTCGTTCAGCTCGGTGTCCAGGAGCAGCCCGCTCATGCCGATCACCGCGTTCATCGGCGTGCGGATCTCGTGGCTCATGGTGGCAAGGAAGGCGCTCTTGGCCTCGTTCGCGCTTTCGGCCGCGGTGCGCGCCTCCTGCGCCTCGTTGAACAGGCGCACGTTCTCGATCGCGATCACGGCCTGGTCGGAGAAGGTCTGCAGCAGCTCCACCTCCTGCGCCGCGAACTCGCCGATCGCGGCGCGGCCGACGACGATCGCGCCGATCACCTCCTGCCGGCGCAACATCGGCACGCCGAGCGCGCCGCGCAGCCCCGCCGCGCTCGCCGCCGGCGCGAGCCGGTTCCCCTGCAAGGCGAGCAGATCGGCGACGTTGAGCACCGCGCCCTCGGCGACGACGCGGGCGGTGATCGAGTGGCCGCCCGGGCGCATCGGGAAGTGCCGCGCCACGGCCTCGACGCCCGCCGGCGAGATGCCGGCGCTGCAGCCCATCCGGATCAGCTCGCCGTCGAAGGTGAAGACGAAGCCGTAGTCGGCGCCGCAAAGGGCCATGGCGCGTTCGGCGATGGTCTCGAACACCGGCGCGGTGCTGGTCGGCGAACGCGAGATCGCGCGCAGCACCTCGCTGGTCGCGGTGAGCCGGCGAAGCGTCTGCCGCGTCTCCTCGAACAGGCGCGCGTTCTGCAGCGCCACCGTGGCCTGCAGCGACAGGCCGACCAGGAACTCCTGGTCGTGCGCCTCGAACGGCTGGCCGCCGTGGCGCCAGACGGCCATGGCCCCCTGCACCGCCTCGCCGGCGAGGAGCGGAACGACCATCAGCCGCTCGTCGATGGATCGGTCGGTTCCGGCGATCTGCAGCGCCCGCGGGTCGCTGGCGGTGTCGTTGATGAACTCGGCCCGGCCGCTCTGCAGCAGGCCGCCGATGATGCCGACGCCGGCCTCGATGACCAGCGAGCGGATCCTTTCGGCGGCCTCGCCGACGGCGACGATCGCGCGATGGGTGCCGCCCGCCGCGTCGGGCAGGAAGATGGCGCTGTTGCTGGCCTGCAGCAGGGTGCCGGCGTGGCTGGCGATGCGGTCCATCACGGTCGCCAGGTCGAGCGACGAGGAGAGGTCGCGGCCGACGTCGGAAAGCGCCTGCGCTTCGCGCGCCCGGCGCTGCGTCTCGTCGAACAGGCGCGCGTTCTCGAGCGCCACGCCCATGCTCGCGGCAAGCGTGGTGAGGAGGCGAACCTCGGCCTCGCCGAAAGCCTGCTCGCGCTCGTAGTCCTGCAGGACGATGCCGCCGAGGGCCCGGTCGCTGCCGACGATGGGCACGCCGAGGGCGGAACCGGCCAGGCCGGTCGGGGCGGACGTGGCGAAGCCGCACGCCGTCTGCTCCGCCGGCGTGTTGGCCACGAGCACCTGCCGCTGCAGCAGGATGCGCTCGGGAGCGCCGCCCGGTCGCAGCGCATAGGCCGGGGCCTGCAGCCGCTCGCCGCCGGCATAGAGGTAGAGCGGACGGACGAGCCGCGCCGCCTCGTCCCACCAGTGGATGCCGATGCTGCCGGTGCCGAACACCTCGCGCAGCTTGTCGCCGACGAGCTCGACCACGCCCTGGAAGGTGAGCTCCGCGGCCATCCCTTGCTGGATGCTGCTGATCACCGCGAGCTCGGTGTTGCGCCGGCGCTCGGCCTCGTAGCTGCGGGCGTTGAGCAAGGCCACGCCCATGCTGGAGGCGACGGTCTGCAGCAGCCGCAGGTCGGCGGGGCCGAAGGCGTGGTCGCGCTCGTGGTTCTCGAGGTGCAGCGAGCCCAGCATGCGCTCGCCGACAAGCATCGGCACCACCGCCAGGCTGCGGGCCCGGTCGGTGCCTTCGCGCACCGGCACGCCACGGGCAAGCTGCTCCTCGACCGTGCCGATGGTGAACGCCGAATGATCGACGAAATAGAAGCGGTGACGCAAGGAGCCCGGCTCGAGCTTCCTCGAAATGACGGGCAGGCGCACGCCGTGTTCGTAGCTGTAGAGCGTCTGCACCTCATCGCTGCCCTCGTCTCGCCAGCGGATGCTGATGTCGCCGGTGGCGAACACCTCGCGCAGCTTGTCGCCGACGACGTCGACGATCGCCTGGAAGTCGAGCTCGGCGCCGATGCCGTGCTGGATGCTGTTGATGACCGCGAGCTCGGCGTTGCGCTGCTCGGTTTCCTTCAGCAGGCGCTGCGTTTCGTCGAACAGGCGCGCGTTCTCGAGGGCGACGCCCATGCTCGCAGCCACGGTGCTCAGCAGCCGGACTTCGGGCTCGCCGAACGCATGCTCGCGTTCGAAGCTCTCGACGCTGATCCAGGCGATCATGCGTTCGCCGGCGAACACCGGGACGCCCATGAGCGACTTGCAGGCGTGCTCGCTCGGCGCCGCGAGCAGGTGCTGCGCCACCATCGCCGCCTGGTCGCCGGCCACGATCGGCAGGCGCGTCTTCAGGGCCTGGGCCCAGGCCCCTCCGGGCGATGGCCGGGTCGGAGCGGGGTGCACCCGGGCACCTTTCACGTAGACGTAGAGGTGATGCAGCTTGTCGCTCTGCGGGTCGTGCCACCGGATGCCGATGTCACCCGTGCCCAGCACCTCGCGGAGCTTGTCGCCCACGAGATCGACGATGGCCTGGAAGTCGAGCTCCGCGGCGAGGCCTTGCTGGATGCTGTTGATCACCGCCAGCTCGGCGTTGCGCTCCTCCACCTGCAGCGCCAGCGCCGCGGCGCGCCGCGCGCCCGCCAGATCGGCCGCGGCGCGGCGGGCGAGATCGCCCAGGCGATCCCGGTCGGCGGCGCCGAGGCGGCCATGCCGGCCGTCGACATCGGCATAGAGGAAGCCGAGCCGGTCGCGGCCGAAGCCGAGGGGCGCCACGATGCAACTGCGCTGGTCGCCCGCCGCGGCGCCGCGCGGGCCGTGACGAAGCTTCGATCTGCCCGTGCGGCGAGCCTCCTCGAGCCAGGGGGCAATCGCCCCGAGCAGGGCCGCGGCCGTCTCGCCACGCGGCACGCGGGCGGCGGCGACGCGCAGGCCGGCGTCGCCGGCAAGCACGCACAGCAGGCGCCGAGCGCCGCACGAGGCGGCGGCTTCGGCCACGAGGCGCCCGCAGATCCCGGCCTCCTCGGCCGCGTCGGCGGAAGGGCGAGTCCCTCTCATCGGCCTCCGCTCATTCGATTCGCCGCTCCTGATCAGCCGTTGCGGCCGATTATTCGGCATGCCTGTGACACTCATGGCGCCGAACCGCGCGCTCAGAACGGCGCTGGGGGTGGTCTTCATGGCGGCTCCTGGGGCAGTGCGTTGTCGATGTCCGCACTGTGGCCGCCGCGCCCCCCTTTCGTCCTTTGCCGGGCTGAAACCGGCCTGAAGCGTTATGAAACGCTCCGGCCGTTCACGCGTCCGTCCCTAAGGCGTGGCCTTGAGCAGGATGACCAGGTCGTTGAAGTCGGGCTCGGTCGGGCCGCCGTAGCCGTCGTCGAAGGTCAGCGTCCAGCCCTGGGCGAAGTCGCCGGTGATGCGCAGGGCCGGCGTGAAGATCAGCGGCGTGCTCGGCAGGGTGCCGGCGAGCACCGAGACCTGGAGCGCCGTGCCCGCGGCGAACAGGGCTCCCCCGTTGATGGGGACGGCGACGCCGATCGTGTCGGAGCAGCCGTTCGCGAACACCGTCTGCACGATCGGCGCGGTGACGATCACCTTGTTGCCGGCCGCGGAGCACGAATGGCTGACCAGCGTCATCGTCACCTGCGAAGCCTGGGTGAGGCTGAGGATGCAGTTGCCGGTGGTGCAGCCGAGGCTCGTGGCCGGCGGCGCGACGACGATGGTCTGCGGGCTGGTGCTGGTCTTGCCGTTGGCGTCGGTCACGGTGAGGGTGACGGTGTAGGTGGAGAGCGGCGCGAGCGCGTAGCTGTGGCTCGCCGGGCTCGCGGCGGGAAGCGTGGTGCCGTCGCCGAAGTTCCAGGACCGCGACTGGAAGACGCTGCCTGCGTCGTAGGTGCTGGTGTCGGTGAAGGTGCAGTCCAGCGACACGCAGCTCGCGGTGAAACTGGCGTGCGGCGCGGCCGGCACCGGCGGCGTGGTCACGCTGACCTGCCTCGTCACGGTGCCCCGCAGGCCGCGCGAGTCGATGGCGATCAGGGTGACGGTGTAGGCGCTCGCCGCCGCATAGGCGTGCACCACGTTCTGCGTGGTGACGGTGGGCGTGGCGTCGCCGAAGTCCCAGATGTAGCCGATGAGGGTGTCGGCCGTGTCCTGGTTGGTGCTGAGGTTGGTGAAGGTGCAGGCCAGGTCCGTGCACGAGAAGGCGAAGTTCGCCGTCGGCGGGGTGTTCACCGGACCGGAGCTCGACCCCCCTCCGCCGCAGGCGGACAGGGCAACGACGAGAAGGCAGGAAAACGCTCTGAACCAGGTACGCATGGGGCCTGCCTCCACGGAAAGAACGTCAGTAGGCAATATGCGCGCCCGCCGACTCCTTTCGGTTCGCGTTCCCGACAGGCGGCGTCATCCGCCCGACGCGAGCTCCCGCTCCAGAACCTTCGGATTGTCCCGCCAGCGCTCCAGCCACTCCTGGGCCACGTCGCCCGGATACACGTCCTCGATGCCCTCCTTCAGCGCCTTGACGATGGCGCTCGCCAGCGCCGCCGGAGCGACCTTGGGCGGCGGCAGGTTCTGGTTCCATTCGTCGTCGATCGGCCCGGGGAAGACGTTGATCACGCGGATGCCGCTCGGCCGCATCTCGGCGCGCAGGCACTGCGCGAGCGAGTACGCCGCCGCCTTCGAGGCGGAGAAGGTGCCGTGCGGCGGAAAGTTGGACAGGGCGTAGACCGAGAGCAGGTTGACCCAGGCCGCGGCATGCGTCTCGCCGTCGGCGGAGCGACCCTTCAGCGCCGGGCCGAACTCCTGCGCCAGGCGCAGCAGGCCGAAGTAGTTGATGTCCATCTCCGCCTTGGCGACGTCGGTGCCGCGCCGCGCGGCGATGCCGAAGGCGCGGTGCACCTCGGCGTTGTTGACGACGATGTCGACCTTGCCGCCGATCTCGCCGGCGAGCTCGGTCACCGAGCGGCCGTTGGTCAGGTCGAGCGGCACCAGCGTCACCTGCGGCAGCGCGGTGACGTCGTCGAGGCCGGGCAGCTTCTTCCACGGCTCGGCGTGGCCCACCCAGACGATCTCGGCGCCGGCCTTGACCAGCGCCTTGACCAGCGCCTGGCCGACCTCGGTCTTGCCGTCGGTGACGAGGATCTTCCTGAACTTGGGGTCGCTGGTCATCTCGCGCAGCATCTTGTCGTCGGCCATGTTCGCTGTCTCCTCCGGCGGAAATCCGATCAGCACCGCGGCGCCGGCGCGGTCGAGGCGGGCGCCGACGCGCACGCGCACGTCTCCGGGCCCCTGCGGCGATGGCACGTCGCCATGCAGGTGCACGATCACGCTGGGGCCGGCGTCGAGCCGCACCAGCCCCAGCCGCCACGGCAGCCGCTCGCGGTAGAACGGGTCGTTGCTGTGATGAAGCACGGTCTCGCTCAGCAGCGCGCCGGCGCCCGACTGCGCCGTCCACTTCAGCTCAGGCGAGAGGCAGCGGTGGCAGGCGTCGCGCGGCGGGTACTGCACCGCCTGGCAGCGCTTGCACACCTGCAGCTCGAACCGGCCCTCGGCCGCGGCCGCGGTCAGGCCCAGCGCGGTGCGGCCGCGCGCCCACGGCGGCAGGTTCATCTGCCGGGTGCGCAGCACCGGGTTCTTGCGCCGCGGCTTCATCAGCGGCATGGTCATGACGCGCCCTCGCCCCCCGCCCTCTCCCTCGGCGCGGGAGAGGGAGCCCGACCCAGGATCACGGCGCCGGTGCACAGGCACCGGTCGTACGTGACCATGCCGAAGCCGGAGACCAGGCCGAGCTGCGCATCGGGCACGGCCCGCTCGCCGGCCTCGCCGGTGAGCTGGCGGATCGCCTCGGTCAGGCCGAGAAAGCCGCCGGCGCAGCCGGCCTGGCCGGCCGAGAGCTGGCCGCCGCTGGTGTTGTTGGCGAAGTCGCCGTCGTGCGTGAGCGTGCGCGCGCGCACGAAGGCCGGGCCCTCGCCCTTCTCGCAGAAGCCCAGGTCCTCGAACTGCAGCATCACCACGACCGGATAGTCGTCGTAGGTCTGCACGAAGTCGATCGCCTCGGGGCCGGCGCCCGCCTGCGCATAGAGCTCGTCGCGGTCGACGCGCCAGCCGCCGCGCAGCAGCACCGGGTCGTCGGCGTAGGCGTTGTGCCGCTCGATCGCGCCGCGCAGCAGGACGTGCGCCAGACCGAGGTCCTTCGCCCGCGCCTCGCTCATCACCAGGAAGGCCTCGGCGCCGGCGCAGGGCATGACGCAGTCGAACAGGTGGATCGGGTCGGAGATCGGCCGCGCCTGCATGTACTGCGCCAGCGTCAGCGGCACCTTGAACACGGCGTTCGGGTTCTTCAGCGCGTTGGCCCGCTGGGCGACGCAGATCCGGCCGAAGTCCTCGCGCGTCGCGCCGTACTCGCGCATGTAGGCGGCGGTGATGAAGGCGAAGATCGAGTTCGGCCCGCCCGAGCCGTAGGGATAGCTCGCGTCGCGCGCGAAGTGCGAGAAGCCGCCGAGCATCTGCCGGAACGACTCGACGTGATTGGCGTCGGCGGCGACGCAGGCGACGACGTCGGCGTCGCCCGCCTGCACCGCGCGCGCGGCGCGGCGCAGCGCCATCACCCCGGAGGCGCCGCCGGTCGGGATGTGGTCGAGCCAGCGCGGCGAGAGGCCCAGGTGCTGGGTCACGCCGACGGCGGTGTCGGGCGAGAGCGAGAAGCTGCTGACGGTCAGGCCGTCGATCTGCTCCTTCTTCAGGCCCGAGCGCTCGACCAGCGCGTCGAGCGCCTGGCCGACGAACCAGTGCGCGCCGTGCGTCGAATAGCGCCGGTACGGCACCGTCACCGGCACGGCGACGGCGACCCCTTCGTACGACGCGCGCGGCACGTCAGGCGCCGTCGTCGCCGTCGTCGCCCTTGCCCGGCGGGGCCTCGGCGGGCGGGCGGGTCCGCGGGGCGGCGGGAACCCGCGGCTTGAGCACCGGCGGCGGCGCGATCCCGGCGATGCCGGCGAGCGCGCCCGGGTCCGGGCCGGTCAGCTCGCCCGCGGCGGTCAGCCCGAGCGCGCCGCTCAGCGTGCCCGCGCCGGTCAGGCCGCCGGCGCCGGTGAGATCGCCGGCGCTGGTCAGGCTGCCGAGCGCCGAGACGCCGGCCTGGCCGGCGGCCGCATCGATGCGCTTCTGCCGGCGCTTGAGCATCCGCATGTCATGGCATTGCGGAGTGCCGGGCAGGCGCTTGGCCAGCTCGCGCAGCTCGCCGCGCTGCACTTTCTGCGAAGGCGTCAGGGGCAGGGCGTCGACGAAGGCGACATAGCCCGGCGCCTTGAAGTACGACAGCCGGGCCAGTGCGTGGCGGACGATGCTCGCCGCGATCTTCTCGGGCGGCGGCAGGTTGGCCGCCTTGCGCAGGACGATGCAGGCGAGCACCTCGTCGCCGCGCGTCGGGTCGGGCGTCGCCGCGACCGCGCTCGCCGCCACCGCGGGGTGGGTGTCCAGGACGCTTTCCACCTCGACCGCGGAGATGTTCTCGCCGCTGCGCCGGATCACGTTCTTGCGCCGGTCGACGAAGCGGAAGTCGCCGTCGGCGCTGCGCCGCACCACGTCGCCGGTGTGGAACCAGCCGCCGGCCCAGGCGCCCTCGGTCGCCATCTCGTCCTTCAGGTAGCCGAGGAAGAAGTCGCGGCGCGGGTCGTCGCCGGCCGCGCGCACCAGCAGCTCGCCGGGCACATCGACACCGGTGTCGGCGCCCCTCTCGTCGACGATCCGGGTCTCGACGAAGAAGTCGGCCCGGCCGAAGCAGCGCGTGCCGACGTGGCGCGGCTCGCGGTTGGCCATGATGCAGGCCGCCGCGCCGGTCTCGGTCATCGCCCAGGCCTCGAGCAGCGGCAGGCCGAAGCGCGCCTCGAAGTCGGCATGGTGGCGCGGGTCGACGCCGGCGCCGAAGCCGAAGCGCAGCTCGTGCATGCGGTCGGCCTCGCCGGGCGGCGCCGAGAGCAGCATCGCCGGCATCACGCCGAGGTAGTGCGCGACCGTGGCGCCGCTCTCGCGCACGCTTTGCCACCAGGAGCCCGGATGGAAGCGGTCGAGCTGGACGATGCAGCCGCCGGAAAGGATGGCGGCCATGGCCGAGAACGCGAGCGCGTTCATGTGGCTGAGCGGCAGCGGCGTGATGAAGCGCTCGACGTCGGAGCGCACCGTGGCGAGCTCGCCGAGACCGAGGTACCACTCGCCGGCGCGCAGGAAGTAGCCGTTGGCGAGGCGGCAGCCCTTCGGCTTGCCGGTCGTGCCCGAGGTGTAGAGCAGCGCGCACTCGGTGTTGCGGCCGATCGGCTGGGCGACCGGCCGCAGGATCGCGCGCACCGGCGGAATGTGGCCCGAGACTTCGGGGCGGATCGTGTCGAGCTGGACGTTGGCGCTGCTCGCCGCTTCGCGCAGCGCGCCTTCGCGCCCCGGCATCACCACCGCCAGGGCGATCTCGCTGTGGCCGATGAGATAGATCAGCTCGGCCGCGCGCATGTCGGCGTGGATCGGCACGATGCTGATCCCCAGGCCGTTGAGGGCGAGCCAGTGGGTGAAGAACGCCGGCCGGTTCTCGAGCAGCAGGCCGACGCGGTGGCCGCAGGAATAGCCGGCGTTCGAATAGGCCTTGCGCAGCCTGTCGACCTCCCTGGCCACCTCGCGCCAGGTGCGCGGGCCGGGCTCGATGCCGTAGGCCTCGGCGGTGACCGGCTCGACATGGATGAAGGGGGCGTCGCCGCGCCGGGCCGCGACCCGCTTGAATTCGGCGTAGACAGTGGACATTCGTTCGGTTCAGATGAAGAGTTGGACCGCCGGCAGCGCGGCGTCGCTGTTGATGAGGTCGACGCGCTTTTGCCGGATGCGCAGCGCGCCGGCCTCGACGACGAGGCGGTGCCAGCAGACGCCGACGAAGGTGTTCAGCTCGTCACCCTGCGACTCGGTGTACTGGAACACGGTGCGCAGCAGCTGCTCGCCGGGCCGCGCCGGATCCGCGGGCTCGACGGTCGGCGTCTGCAGCAGGTGGAGGCTGCGCGTGGGCGGCTGCTGCGAGAAGGCGCGCGGGCTCTTCAGCCGCTCGATGCGCAGCTCGCGCAGCAGCTTGTCCTCGTAGAGATGCGAGGTGTGGTCCAGGCCTTCCGGCTGGTCGGGCACCAGCGGCACCCAGTAGATGGCGTCGTCGGTGAAGAGCGCGTTCCACTCCGCATAGCGCTTCTCGTCGAGCAGGCGCGCCTCGCGGACCACGAAGTCGACGAGCTGGCGCTCGCTGAAGGTCGTGCTGTCGCTCATCGCCCGGCTCCCATCGCCATCGTCATGTAGCGCGCCCAGGCGCGGTACTGGTTGCGCATCGAGATCTCGCTCGTGCCGACGGTCGTGAGATCGCGCTCGCCGATCTCCGCCGGGTCGAAGTTGCGGTGCAGGCTGACCCAGGGATTGCCGCTGGCGTGCAGCCCCGCCTGGATGCCGCGATAGGCCTGCAGGTCGTCGTGGCCGACGACCGAGAACGGAGAGTTGATGAGGCGGCTGTACATCGCCGTGCGCTGCAGCATCTCGGGCGGCGCGCCGGCGAGGCGGAAGGTCCAGCTTTCGACCAGCGTCTTGTCGACGGCGATCGGCTTGACCACGCGAATCGCCTGGATCGCGCCCTTGATCGTGAGGTTGGGGTAGTACACCGTGTTGTGCCGGGCCAGGCCGAGGATCCGCGCCGTGCGCTCTTCGCCGTAGGCCGCCTTCATGGCGGCGTCGTAGGCCGGCATCGCCGAGTACTTGCTGTGGATGCTGAAGTGCACGCCGGAGAAACTGTGCCCGTTGTCGAACACGCGCACACCCATGTCCTCGAAAAACTTGTAATCGGACATGAAAGGCGTGAACTGTTCGATGGCCATGGGCTTGGCCAGATCGGCGGGCTTGTCGGCCCACATCCGCTTGGCCGTTCCGGCCGACGACTCGTGCACCACCATCGGATGCATGGTGTCGTTGAGGTTCTCGACGAACATCTTCCAGTTGCACTGGTGCAGGAAGCGGAGGCACCCGCCGGCGATCTCGAGCCGGCCCTCGGGCGAACGGTCGGCCATGTTGTCGATCGAGCTGAGCGACTCGCCGAAGTACTCCTCGAAGCCGGGGCCGGCGTCGTTGATCCTGGCGAAGATGAAGCCGCGGTAGACGCGCACGTTCTTCACCGCGACCAGGCCCTTGCCGCTCTCGCACTCGTGCACCGCGGTGCCGTCGTAGCCGTTCTTCAGCGGCATGTTGAGCAGCGACCCGTCGGTGCGGAAGGTCCAGGCGTGGTACGGGCAGCGAAAGTGCTTGCCGGTGTTGCCCGAGGGCGCGCTCACCAGGCGCGAGCCCTTGTGCGCGCAGCGGTTCATCAGCACCCGGATCGTGTCGTCCTGGTGGCGCACGACGATCAGCGGCTGGCCGGCGATCTCGTTGCGGATGTAGTCGCCGGGCTTCGGCAGCTGCGAGTCGTGGCCGACGTAGTTCCAGGTGTTGGCGAAGAAATGCTCCTGCTCGAGGGCGAACAGGTCGGGGTCGATGTAGAGATCGCGGTGCACCCGGTCGGGCTGCACCAGCGCCTGGATCGCCTCGGGATCGTCGCGATAGGAAGTGCTCATGTCCGCTCTCTGTTCTCCGCGTCAGGCGAGCGCGTGCCGCGCCAGCGTGGCGCTCAGCTTGCTGCCATGCTCGTCGGCCAGCGCCGCCTCGCGCAGCTCGCGCAGGGTGGCCGGCGCGAGCGCCGGGCCGGCCTTGCTCAGGGCAGCCATCACCGTTTCGTAGTTGCGCACGCCGCGCTCGTGGGTCTCGCTGTAGCCCTTGACCAGCCGCTGGCACTGCGCCACCTCCGCCGCCAGCTCGGGATTCGTCGCCGCCGCCGCGGCGATGCGCGCCAGCCAGGCCTCGATCGCCGCGTTCTCGGCGGCGTAGCGCGTGGTCGCGCGGCGCCAGCGCTTCATGCCCGCGATCAGGTAGAGCAGGAGAAAGCCGCCGAGCGAGCTGGTGGTGACGACCCGGCCCTTCCGCGTGAAGCGCTCGACCGTGCTGCGCAGCCAGCCCGGGCGCTCGATCCGCCGGCCGATCGCCGCGGGCAGGGTCTCGGCGATCTCGCGCACGCCCGGATGCAGGTACTCGTCGATCGCCAGCACCTGGTCGGCGCCGGAGCGGACCTCGGTCTTGACGCGCTCGAAGCGCGAGCCCCGCGTCTTCAGCCCGGCGACGCGGATCGTGTCCTCGTACGACATCCAGAGCGCGAGATGACGCGCGGTCTCGTCGAGCAGCCGCCCTTCGGCGCCGGCGAGGGCGGCGATCCTGGCCATGCGGTCGAGGTAGAGGTCGGCGTAGGCCGGATCCTGGTAGTCGACGAGGCGGCGCACGCCTTCGCGCAGGATCGGCCGGGCCGACCCGGCGAAGCCGGTGTCGATCCGGCCGAGCAGGGCGCGGATGCGCGGATCGAGCGCGGCGCCCGCGGGCAGCGTCGCCAGGCCGGGCGGCGCCGGCGAACCCGGCGAAGCCGGCGGCGCATCGGTCGTGCCGTCGAGCGCAGCGGCGAGGGGCCGCGCGGCGGTATCGCCATGCGCCCGGTCCGCCATCGCCGGGTGATCGACCGCCCCGCCCTGCACCTGCGCGTACGCCGCGGCGAAGGCCTTGAGGCTGCTCGCCACGCCGACGCCGCCGCGGCTGATCGTCGCCTCGAACTGGGCCCGGCTGAACGGCAGCACGCCGGTGCCGGCGAGCGCGCCGAACAGCACCGCCCCGATGACGCTGCCGTTCTCCTCGGCCACCGCGGCCATGTCGAAGCGGACGAAGCGCTTCGCCGCCTGCGCCGCGTGCGCGAGCAGGGCGTCGCTGTCCACCCGGCCGTCGCCGAGCGCGCTCTTCTCGGCGATCGAGAAGACGCGGTGGGTCGAGGCGAGGAGCAGCGTCCGGTCGGGCGTGACCAGGCCGCGCTGGATCGCCCGGCCGCCTTCCATCAGCTCGGAGGCGAGGACGACGTCGACGTCGCCCGGCAGCGGCATCAGCGCCAGCACCGGATGGCCGCGGTCGGCCTCGGCCTGCTGCTGGGGATAGAGCTCGACGTAGTAGATGGTCGCGCCGGTGCGCTGGGCGACGCCGGGCACCGAGGTCGTCTGCGCCAGGTGGCCGTTGGCCTCGCCGAGGTCGACGATCCAGTCGGCGAGGACGCCGCCGCCCTCGCCGCCCATGGCCATGATCGCGATCTTCAGGGGTTGCACGAGGTCCTCGCCTGCTCTCGCGATCAGCCCTGCGGGCTCTCGGTCATGCGGCCGCAGTAGGCCTGCATCTGCTCGGGCAGGTCCTTCGGGCAGACGCCGCACCGCCGGTTGCCCGGCACCGCCCAGTCGATGAACTTCGGGTAGGGCAGCTTCAGGCCGGCCATGATCCGCTCGAACTCCTCGCGCGTCTTGCCGACGCCCAGGCGGGGGTTGCGGCGCTTTTCCTGGCCGATCGAGGAGACCTGCCGATCCTGGTAGTCGTGCCCCGGATAGACCAGGCACTCGTCGGGCAGCGCGAACAGCTTGCCGGTGACGCTGTCGTAGAGAGTCCCGGCATCGCCCTCCTGGAAGTCGGTGCGACCGCAGCCATCGATCAGCAGCGCGTCGCCGGTGAAAACGCGATCGTCGAGAGCGAAGGCGAAGTGGCCGGCGGTGTGGCCGGGCGTGTGCATCGGTCGCAGCGCCAGCTCGCCGACGGTGAAGGGCACGTCGTCGACCACGCCGAGGTCGGCGCACGGCAGGCGGTCGATCGCCGCCGCGGCGATCTTGCTGCCGACCTGCTGCCGCAGGTGCAGCGCGGCGGTGATGTGGTCGGCGTGAACGTGCGTATCGAGCGTCCACGCGAGCTTCAGCCCCAGGCTCGCCACCGTCGCCAGGTCGCGATCGATCGAATTGACCACCGGATCGATCAGCACCGCCTGGCCGGTTTCCTCGCAGCCGAGCAGGTAGGTGTAGGTACTCGACAGGGGCTCGAACAACTGGCGAAAGAGCATGGCGATCTCCGGTGCGGGGGCGAGGCCGGCCTCAGAACGCGAGCCGGGCGCGGGCGCGGGCGTCGCGCCGCTGCAGCCAGCCGATCACGGCCCCGCGCAGCCGCTCGGCGAGCCGGTCCCAGCCGCTCGGATTGCTGACGATGCGCGCCTTGTAGAACGAGGGGCAGAGCACCGCCGCGTGCGAGACCTCGCCGCAGACGCCGCAGCCGACGCAGCTGTCGAGCACGGTCGCGACCGGATCGGTGCGCAAGGGATCCGGATTCGGCTTGATCGAGAGCGAGGGACAGCCCGAGAGGCGGATGCACGAGTGGTCGCCGGTGCAGGTGTCGGCGTCGACGCCGAAGCGCTCGCGCACCACCCGCTCGCCGCGCGCCACCGCCGCCTTCACCAGCGGCTTGACCCGGCGCTGCCGGTTGAGCTGGCATTCCGACTGCGCGATCAGCACCTTCGGGCCCTTCTCCTTCGAGGTCAGGGCCTCGCGCAGCGCGTCGCGCATGCCGGCGACGTCGTAGGTGCGGCGGATCGTGCGCACCCAGTCGACGCCGACGCCGCGCACCGCCTTCTCGATCGCATGGCCGGTGCTGCGCGTCGGATTGGCCAGCTTCGAGGAAAGCAGGTCCTGGCCGCCGGTGGCGGAGGTGTAGTTGTTGTCGACGACGATCGTCAGGTTGTCGCTGCGGTTGAACACCGCGTTGGCGATGCCGCTGGTCAGGCCGTTGTGCCAGAAGCCGCCGTCGCCCATCACCGAGATCGCCCGCTTGCTCGCGTCGACGGTGAAGGCGGAGGCGCCGGCCGTGCCGAGGCCGTAGCCCATGGTCGTGTTGCCGATGTGGAACGGCGGAAGGATCGAGAACAGGTGGCAGCCGATGTCGGCGCTGACGTGATGCGCGCCGAGCTCCTTCTCCACCAGCTTCATCGCGCTGAAGATCGGCCGCTCCGGGCAGCCGGTGCAAAAGCCCGGCGGGCGGCCGTGCACCACCTCGGCGAGCGGCTTCTCCATGGCGAGCGGAATCACCCGCGCCGGCTTCGGCGGCAGCGTCGCCGGCTCGACCCGGCCGTAGTGCTCGAGGAAGGCGCGCGTGCCCTTCAGCACCTCGGCGCCGGTGTACTCGCCGGCGGGCGCCAGGAAGTCCTTGCCGTGCAGTACGGTCTGCAGGTCGGCCTGGCGCAGCACGGTCGCCAGGGTCTGCTCGATGAAGTTCGGCTGGCCCTCCTCGACCAGCAGCACCGCCTTCTTGCCGGCGCAAAAGCGCGTCACCTCGGCCGGCACCACCGGGTAGGCGACGTTCATCACGTAGAGCGGGATCTTCGAATTGCCATAGACGTCGGCCAGGCCGAGCCGCTCGAGCGAGCGCACCAGGGTGTTGTAGTTGCCGCCCTGGACGACGATGCCGATGTCGCTCGCCCCCTCGGCGAAGAACTCGTTGAGCCGGTGCTCCTCGATGTAGCGCAGCGCCGCCGGCCAGCGCTCCTTGATCTTTTCCTGCTCGTGCACGTAGGTCGCGGGCGGCAGGGCGATGCGCGCGGTGTCGCGCCGGGGTGCGGCCAGCGCGTCGCCGGCGAGGAAGCTCGCGGTCCGGTTGGCCTCGGCGACGAACCGGCCGTGCACGTGGCAGGCGCGGATGCGCAGCATCAGCATCACCGGCGTGTGGCTCGCCTCCGAGAGCGCGAAGCCGTGCTTCACCGCCGCGACCATCGAGGGCAGGTTCGGCCGCGGGTCGAGCAGCCAGATCTGCGACTTCATCGCGAACGCGTGGCTACGCTCCTGCATGATCGAGGAGCCCTCGCCGTAGTCCTCGCCGACGATCACCAGCGCGCCGCCGGTGACCCCGCCCGAGGCCAGGTTGGCCAGCGCGTCGGCGGCGACGTTGACGCCGACCGGCCCCTTGAACGTGACCGCGCCGCGCAGCGGGTAGTTGACCGAAGCCGCGAGCGTCGCCGCGGCGGTGGCCTCGCTGGCCGAGCTCTCGAAGCGGATGCCGTGCTCCGAGAGGATGTCCTGGGCGTCGGCGAGCACGTCCATCAGGTGCGAGATCGGCGCGCCCTGGTAGCCGGCGACGTAGGACACGCCGGACTCGAGCAGCGCCTTGGTGACGGCAAGGATGCCTTCGCCGCGGAACACTTCGCCCGCGCCGAGCCTGAGCTTCTTCACTTCCTCGACGAACGATCTCTCGGCCATGCCTTTTCCCGGGTCTCGAACCACGATGTTCGCATGTCCGGCGGGCCCTACATTAGAGGCCGGCCGACAACATGCGCCGAGAAGAAGCACAGAGGAGGAATTCGTGAAGGACGAGCTCGTTTACCCGCGCGAGAACTCGCTCGGCGCCATCACCCTGGTGCTCGGCCTGATCGGCTGGCTGCTGATCGTCGTCGGCACCTTCGGCCTGGCCCTGGTCTACCTGCTGTTCGGCTTCGTCTTCTACGTGTTCGCGCATTCGGCGTTCATCTCCTGGCTGCGCGGCAACGCGGTGCTGCTCTCGCAGGCGCAGCTTCCCGACCTGCGCGCCCGCTTCGAGGACTGCTGCAAGCGGCTCGGGATCGAGGAGCCGCCCGAGGCCTACGTGATGCAGGGCGGGGGCATGCTCAACGCCTTCGCCACCCGCTTTCTCGGCCGCAACTACGTGGTGCTGCTCTCGGACATCGTCGACGCGATGGACGGGCATCCCGACGGCGTGAACTTCTACTTCGGCCACGAGCTCGGCCACATCCGCCGCCACCACCTCACGGGCAACCTGCTGCGCGCGCCGGTGCTGTGGCTGCCGCTGCTCGGCGCCGCCTACTCGCGGGCCAAGGAATCGACCTGCGACCGGCACGGCCGGGCGTGCTGCAGCTCGCCCGAATCGGCGGCGCGCGCGCTGGTGGCGCTGGCCGCGGGCGCCGAGCGCTGGAAGCAGGTCGACCTGCCCGCGTTCGCCGGCCAGGCGGCCCTCTCGAGCGGCTTCTGGATGTCGTTCCACGAGCTGACCAACGGCTACCCGTGGCTGACCAAGCGCACGGCGCGCGTGCTCGACCCGGCCGCGCCGATGCCCGGCCGCAACCCGTTCGCCTGGTTCCTCGCCCTGTTCGTGCCGTACGCCGGGCGGGCCGGCGGCGGGCTCGGCGGCGTGATCGTCGTCGTCGCCGTCATCGGCGTCCTCGCCGCGGTCGCCTTGCCGGCCTATCAGGACTACACCGTCCGCGCCCGGCTGCAGGGCGCGTACCTCGGCAGCGAGCCGGTGCGCCAGGCGCTCGGCGACTGGTTCGTGAAGCACGACAAGGAAGCGCCCTCCTCGCTCCAGGAGGCCGGCATCCCTCCGGCGCTGCCCGATGGCAGCACCCTCGCCTTCGACCCCGAGCAGATGGTGCTGACGGTCGAGACGCCGAACGGCGACCTGGTGTTCGTGCCGGAGAACCTGAACGACCCGAAGCTGGTCTGGCGCTGCATCCCGGGCGAAGGCGTCAAGCGGGCGACGTTGCCGCCGGCGTGCCGGGAGGAAGTCGCACCGCCGCGCTGAGGCGGCGCCCCGGGGGGCCTGGCCAGCCGGCGCGGAGGAAGCGTCAGCCGACGCGCTCGGCGTCGTAGCCTTCGGCGCGCATCGCCTCGAGGATGGTCTGGATGTGCGCGGCGCCGCGCGTCTGCACCACCACCTCGATCTGCACCCGTTCGACCGAGAGCGAGGTGAAGGCGCGCTGGTGCTGCACCTCGTCGATGTTGGCGCCGAGCCGGGCGAGCAGCGCGGCGACATCGGCGAGCGCGCCAGGCACGTCGCGCACGTCGACACGCAGCCGGGCGAGACGGCCCGACTTGACCATGCCGCGCTCGATGATCTCGGCCAGCACCAGCGGCTCGATGTTGCCGCCGCACAGCACCAGCCCCACCTTGCGCCCGGCAAAGGCGGCCTTGTCCTTCATCACCGCGGCCAGGCCGACGGCGCCGGCGCCCTCGACCACGGTCTTCTCGATCTCGAGCAGCATCAGGATCGCCTGCTCGATGTCGTCTTCGGAGACGAGGACGACGTCGTCGACCAGGTCGCGGATCACCGGCAGCGTCAGCGCCCCGGGCGACTTGACGCCGATGCCGTCGGCGATCGTCGCCTGGCGGCTCTCGCGTTGCTGGCCATGCTTGGCGTTCCAGGCCGCCGGGAAGCGCTCGGTCTGCACGCCGACGATGCGGATGTCGGGCCGGCGCGCCCGGGCGGCGGTGGCCATGCCGGCGATCAGCCCGCCGCCGCCGATGGCGACGACGAGCGTGTCGAGCGAAGGCTGCTGCGCCAGCATCTCGAGCGCGACCGTGCCCTGGCCGGCGATCACCGCCAGGTCGTCGTAGGGATGGATCATGGTCAGGCCGCGCTCGGACGCGAGCTCGAGGCCGAAGACGCGGGCGTCGTCGAAGGTGTCGCCGCGCAGCACCACTTCGGCGCCGAAGCCGCGCGTGTTCTCCACCTTCACCGAGGAGGCGAAGCGCGGCATGACGATCGTCGCCGCGATGCCCATCCGCTGGGCGTGATAGGCCACGGCCTGGGCGTGGTTGCCGGCGGAGACGGCGAGCACGCCGCTGGCGCGCTCGGCCGCGGTGAGCTGCGCCATCTTGTTGAACGCACCCCGCTCCTTGAACGAAGCGGTGAACTGCAGGTTCTCGAACTTGAGGAAGACCTCGCAGCCGCAGATCGCCGACAGGGTGCGCGATTCCAGGCACGGGGTCGCGCCGATCTCGCCCTTCAGCCGCGCCGCGGCGCGGTCGATCTCGGCGGCCAGGGAAGGGTCGGCGGCGGTGCTCATTTCGGCATTCTCGCGCGGCCGGCGGCGGACACATTGCGACACGCTCGCGTGCGAAATTTCACGGTTGGCGACCGTCTGTCGGCGGGCGCGCACCGGCTCGATACCGCCTGTCGCCTTTCGGGTGCGTTTCCCCCCGGTCACGGGGTTGTCCGTGCGTGGGGGGTGGTCGACATTCGCGCCTCGCGTCATCCCGTCGGCGCCGACCTGAAAGCAAGACATGTCCAAGAAGCTCGTCTCCTCCCTCGCCGCCCTGGCGCTCGTTTCCTTCTGCGGCTTGTCGCAGGCGGAAAGCGTTTCGTTCAGTGGCTTCGCCCACGGCTCGCAAACCGTCACCGCCACGCTGACCGGGCCGAACGTTCCCGTCAGCAAGACGGTCTCGGCGGGCGGGTTCTCGACCATCGTCAACGGCGGCCCGTCGTTCGAGAGCTATTGCATCGACCTGTACCAGACGATCAACTTCGGCGCCCCGCCGTACACCGACTACAGCTTCGCCGGCCTCGGCCACCTGTTCACCAACGCCAACGCCTACACCGACCTCGGCCGGCTGTTCGCGACCGCGGGCCTGGTCAACAACTCCGTTTCCGAAGCCGCCTTCCAGATCGCCGTCTGGGAGATCGCCTACGAAGCCACGGGCACGGCGTACAACCTGGCGAGCGGCGCCGCGACCTTCGCCGGCGGCACGGCCGCATCGTCGGGCGCGCTGACGCTGGCCACCACCTGGCTCAACAGCCTCTTCGGCAGCGGCCCGGCCATCACCGTGATGGACAGCCGCGAGCATCAGGACATCGTCTTCGCGCCGATCCCCGAGCCCGAGACCTATGCGCTGTTCATGGCCGGCCTCGCGGCCGTCGGCTTCATGGCCAAGCGGCGTCGCAAGGCCTGATCCTGCCCGCCCGGCTCCGCCGGGAATCGAAAAAGGCGAGCCTGGCTCGCCTTTTTTCATTTCTGCGCACGCGGCGTCTCGTCCTACGGCTCATCCCTCGTGCACGGGGATGCTTCAAACAGTCGCGGCCAGCCCAATGCAAGCACGGGGTTGATCTCTAGCCCTTCATTTCTCTCAGGAGTCTGTCCATGAATACACAAGTTTCCGAACCTGCGGGTCGCCTGACGCAGCTCAAGAAGAGCGCGCTGGCCCTGGCCGCCGGAGCGGTACTCGGATTGGGCAGCGGCGCCGCCAGCGCCCAGGAAACGACGTTCGCGGGCTATACGAACGGCTGCTTCGGCCTGGGCTGCTTGCCGGCCAGCGTTCCCGGTCCGCAAACGGTCACCCTGGCAGGCTCGGGCCTGACCTACAACAATTCGACCTTCAACGCGGCGAGCGCGGACGACGGATTTCTCTCGCTCGGCTCGACCGGCGCAACGACTCCCGCCGGCAATGTCGACAACCTCGGCTCGTTCAGCCTGACCGGCGACCCGTACAGCTACGTCGGCGCCTTCTTCGACTTGCTGGTGACGTTCACGGCGCCTCCGGGAACGACTCCGGGCACCGCACTCTTCACCGACAAGATCATCGGCTCGGTGGCTGCCGACGGCCACGGTGGCATCTTCATCGACTTCGACAACGCGATCCAGACCTTCGTGTTCGGCAATGGTGGCACCTTCGACTTCTTCGTCAACGACGTCTCCCTGATCGCGGGCAGGACCATCGGCCTCTCCGGAACGATCACTTCGTCGGTGAGCGCCGTCCCGGAGCCCGAGACCTATGCGCTGTTCATGGCGGGCCTGGCGGCCGTCGGCTTCATGACACGGCGGCGCCGCAAGGCCTGATCCGTCCGCTTCGAATGAAAAAGGCGAGCCTGGCTCGCCTTTTTTCATGGTGCGGCCCGTTGGGCCCCGGTCCGGCCCTGTTCACAATGGCGCCATGCATGATGCCGATGCTTCCGTCAGCCCACGACGGCGGCTTCCTCGCTGGCAGCGATGGCTGCTCGTTCTCGGCGCGGTCGCGTCGTGCGCTCTCGTTCGCGCGGCCGACCCGACGACGACGCAGCCGCCGGTCAGGCTCGACAAGGCGCTGATGGCGGTCAGCGCCAGCCCGGTCTTCCCGGTCGGCGTGCCGACGACGTCGGTGACGCTGCCCGACGACTGGGCGGCGACGAATCCGCGCCACGACGGCATCGTCTGGTACCGGGTGGCGTTCCGCTTCGCCGAAGCCACGCTGCCGGATGATCTGCTCGCGCTCTATGTCGAGCAGGCCTGCACCAACCTGCAGGTCCTGCTCAACGGCCACCTGATCTACAGCGGCGGCCGGATGGTCGAGCCGACCACGCGCAATTGCGCCCGGCCGCACCTGATCACGCTGCCGCCTGCGCTGCTGAACGCCAATGGCAACGCCCTCGACCTGCGCGTGCTCGGCCACCCTGTGGAGAGCGTGGGCTCGGTCCGCCGGGCCGGCGGACTCTCGGCGCTCGAGCTCGGCATGCAGTCGACGCTGTCCGTCGCCCACTCCGGTCGCACCTTCTGGGAGCCGGCGTGGATCCGGGGCACCAGCCTGGTCCTGGTCGGCCTCGGTTGCCTGATGCTCGCGATCGGCTGGCTGCACAAGCGGGAGGTCTATTTTTCGTACTTCGGCTGGCTCTGCCTCGGCTGGGCGATCGTGTCGACGGCGATCTGGGCGCGCGACCTGCCCTGGAACAACGGCGTCAGCGAGTTCATGTTGAGTTCAGCCTGGCCCATCCTGCTGGCGTTCGCCGTGCAGTTCCTCCTGAGCTTCGCCGGCCTGCGCTCGCGGATGATCGAGAACGTGCTGGCCCTGCAATGGGTGGCGCTGCCGCTGTCGCTGGTCGTGGCC
Organism: Burkholderiales bacterium; assembly: GCA_021414305.1. Lineage (GTDB taxonomy): Bacteria > Pseudomonadota > Gammaproteobacteria > Burkholderiales > Burkholderiaceae_C > Schlegelella_A. The sequence continues at coordinate 411,917 of JAIOOS010000006.1, forward strand.
GGCCCCGACCACCGGTTCGTCGTCGCCAACGTCTGGTACGCCCTGCTCGCCGCCGAGGTGGCGATCATCGTCGGCCTCTACCTCGTCACCGCACGCCGGCAGCGGCCACAGGACTTCGGCCCGCTGCTGATCGCAAGCGTCATCGGCGCGGCGGCCCTGGCGCTGGAGCTCGGCGTGCAATGGAGCGAGGGCGACCCCGACCCGGTGTCGATCGCCGAGTGCGTCGTGCCGGGCCTGCTGATCTACCTCGGCGGGCGGCTGTTCCTGATGTTTGCCCGGGCGCTGCGCGAGACCGTCGCCGACCGCAACCGGCTCGCGGAGCAGATGCACCGGATGAGTACCGAGATGGAGGCCCGGGTCGACCAGCTCACCGTGCAGAAGGTCGAGGAGCTGACCGCGCGGCGGGTCGAGCAGTTCACGCAGCAGGAGCGGCGGCGCATCGCCTCCGACCTGCACGACGATCTCGGCGCGAAGCTGCTGACCATCGTTCATACCAGCGACAGCGCGCGCATCCCGCAGCTCGCCCGCGAGGCGCTCGACGAGATGCGCCTGTCGGTGCGCGGCCTTGCCGGCAAGCCGGTTCGCCTCGACGAGGCGCTGGCCGACTGGCGCGCCGAGGTGATGACCCGGCTGCAGCAGGCCGCCGTCGAGGCGCGCTGGGCGAACCCGCAGGAGGCGCTGGAGCAGACCCTCTCGGCGCGCGTGTTCATGCAGGTGACGCGGATCCTGCGCGAGGCGATCAGCAATGTCATTAAACACAGCTCGGCCACGGTCTGCGAGGTCCGCTGCCGGGTGGTCGGCAAGACCCTCGAGGTCCGCGTCCGCGACGACGGCCGCGGCATCACCGCCGACCTGCAGCGCGGCCAGGGCATGACGACCATGAAGCGGCGGGCCAAGCAGATCGAGGGCCAGTGTCTCGTCGAGTCCCGTGCCGGGTTCGGTGTAGTGATTTCGCTCACGGTTCCCCTTTAATCGGTGCGACGACGGGCTTGGCCCTTGCTAGCATCCCCGTAGCGCATACGCGACGAGAACCACGGGCCGGATTTACCATCGGCGGGCACGCGGTTTGCCTTACTGGTTTTTTGCGCGCGATCCTTCGCCTGCGATCAAGCGAAAGTGCTATCGCGTCGAGGAGAGAAGCATGACGACGAATATCCTCCTGCTCGAAGACATTCCCGAAGCGGCCGCGTGGCTCAAGCTGCAGATCGCGCAGGTCTTCCCCGATGCCGTGTTCTTCGACGCTTCGCGCGTCAACGCGGCGCTGAAGATCATCGCCGCCACCCATCTCGACGTCGCCCTGATCGACCTCGGGCTGCCCGACGGGTCGGGCGTCGATGCGGTTGCCGCGCTGCGGGAGTCGCAGCCGCACGCCCAGGCCGTGGTCGTGACGATCCACGACGACGACGACCATCTGTTCCCTGCCCTGCAGGCCGGCGCCTTCGGCTACCTGCTGAAGGACCAGGCGGGGCCGGCCACGGTGGAGCAGTTCCGGCGCATGAGCCAGGGCGAACCGCCGCTCTCGCCGGCGATCGCCCGCCGCGTCATGGCCCACTTCGCCTCGCGCTCTTCGCAGCGCGGCCGCCCCCGCTCGATGCCGCACGTGGCGCTGACCGATCGCGAGAACGAGGTGCTGTTGCGCGTCGCCAAGGGCTTCACCCTGCCCGAGATCGCGGTGCAGCTCGAGCTCTCGCGCCACACCATTTCCGACTACGTGAAGCAGATCTACCGCAAGCTCAACGTCAGCTCGCGCGCCGAAGCAGCGCTCGAAGCGCAGCGTCTCGGCCTGTTCGGGCGGGGACGACGCGCACAGGAACACGTGGTCTAGGCACCGGATCGCCCCGGTGAGCACGCTGGCCGCACGACGCGGCGGACTTTCCGCTGACGGTTGATGTTCGACGACCCGCACAAGCGAACGTTCTTCAACGCCCCGCAGTCCGTGACGACGTTCGTCGCGGCCTTGCTCGAGCCGGGGATCAGCGTGCTGACTTTCGTCGCGGCGACGCTGTCCTTCGACCCCCCGATCATCGGACGGGACGTTGCCGTTTGCATTCTGATCCTTGCCCTGACGTTTCCCGGACGCAACCGCTTCCGCGACAACCTGCTCGGCGCGGCGGTCGACATCGTTTCTTCGTGGCTGGTGCTTCTCGCCATCCTCGCGCTATGCGCCTTCGCCGCGGACAGCTGGCCCAAGGGAGACAGCCCCAGATCGACGGTGATCTGGATCTGGGCCCTCGCCACTCCCGTCCTGCAGTGGCTGGCCACCGTGGGCGGCAAGTTCGTCTTGAACCGCCACGCCGCAAGGCCGGAGAGCCGGCGCATCGCGGTGGTGGTCGGCGCGAGCGCCCTGGGCACCAAGGTCGCGCGTGCGCTGCAGGCCGGCGACGACATCGGCGTCGACTTCGCCGGCTACTTCGACGACCGCCTCGACGACCGCATCGACCCCGAAGCGCAGGCCAAGGTGCTGGGCAAGCTGAACGACATCGCTGCCTACGTCGTGGCGCACGGCGTGCGCGACGTCTACATCACCTTGCCGCTCGGTTCGCAGCCGCGCATCGTCGACCTGCTCGAGCAGCTCCAGGGAACGACGGCGTCGCTGTTCTTCGTGCCCGACGTGTTCGGCATCAGCATCATCCAAGGGCGCCTGCAGGACATCAACGGCATTCCGGTGGTCGGCATCTGCGAGACGCCCTTCACCGGCACCAACGAACTCGCCAAGCGGCTGAGCGACCTGGTGCTGGCCTCCGCGATCCTGGTGCTGATCTCGCCCGTGATGCTGTTCATCGCCTGCGGCGTCAAGCTCAGCTCGCCCGGCCCGGTGATCTTCCGCCAGCGCCGCAACGGCCTCGACGGCGACGAGATCGTGGTCTACAAGTTCCGCTCGATGACGACGCAGGAGAACGGCCCCGAGATCCGCCAGGCGACGCGCAACGACCCGCGGGTGACGCCCTTCGGCGCGTTCCTGCGCCGCAACTCCCTTGACGAGCTGCCGCAGTTCCTGAACGTCATCCAGGGCAGCATGAGCATCGTCGGCCCGAGGCCGCACGCGGTCACGCACAACGAGCAGTACCGGCAGATCATCAAGGCCTACATGGTCCGGCACAAGGTCAAGCCGGGCATCACCGGCTGGGCGCAGATCCATGGCCACCGCGGCGAGACCGACACGATCGAGAAGATGCGCGCCCGCGTCGAGTACGACCTCGAGTACCTGCGCAACTGGTCGATCGGCCTCGACCTGCGCATCATCGCCAGCACCGTTCGCCTGGTGTTCTTCGACCGGCAGGCCTACTGAAGTCTGCGGCGCGAACGCCGGTGAACGTCGTCAACCTCAGCGAGCTCGATCCGGCGTGGAACTGGCTGAGCGGGCGGGCCCACCCGGCGCGCCCGGTGCATTGGGCACACGCGAGCGCGAAGGCTTCGCCGGTTCCGGGCTGGCTGCCGCGCGCCACCACGCTGCGCCGGGCGCTCGCCGGCTGGCGCAGCATCGGCCTCCTCGGCGACGACCCGCGCTCGCTGCTGGTCTCGCACGGGCCGCGGATGACGATGTACGGCGCCTTCGCCGGCCGCCTGCGCCGCCGCCGCCCTCGGCACCTCGCCTACTCCTTCAACTTCACCGAGCTGCCGCAGGGCCGGATGCGCCGCGCCATGGCCGACGCGTTCGCGTCGGTCGACCGCTTCGTCTGCTTTTCGCAGATGGAGCGGGAGCTCTACGCTCGCCACTTCGACCTCGACCCGATGCGGATCGACATGATCCACTGGGCCGCCCGCCCCCCAGACGTCGACCCCGGGGCGGCGCCGCGGATCCGGGGCGACTACGTCTGCGCCCTCGGCAGCCAGGGGCGCGACTATGCGACGCTGATCGCCGCGATGCGCACCCTGCCGATGATCAAGCTCGTGATCGTCGCCACAGCGGAGTCGCTCGCGGGACTGGCGATCCCTGGCAATGTCGAGGTGCTGATCGGCGTCCCTCTGGCCCAGGCGATGAACGTGCTGCAGCACAGCCGGTTCTCGGTGGTTCCGCTGCGCGGCGCCGAGGTGCCGTGCGGGCACGTGACGCTGGTCTCCGCCATGCATTGCGCCAAGGCGACGGTCGTTTCCGACTCTTCGGGCGTGTCGGACTACGTGACGCAGGAGGTCACCGGGCTGGCGGTGCCGGTGGCCGACGTTCCTGCGCTGGCCGGCGCCATCGAGCGGCTCTGGGCAGACGCGGCCGCAGCCCGCGCCCTGGGCGACGCCGCGAAGGCGTTCGCCACGGCGCACTGCGGCGAAGATACGGTGGTGGCGTATCTGGAAAACTATCTGAACACGCATCAGCTCTCGATTCCGGGCCGGGGAACCCCCCGAGCGACGCCAAAACCCACAGGAGACTCACGATGACCCAGCCCCGCGACCGCCTGGCGACCCCGCTTTCGGCCGGCCTCTCCTGCCTGCTGTGGGCCGCCGGCGCGATGGCGCAGGACGGCGCCCCGCCCGCTCCGGCAACGGCCAGCGCCGCGGAGCCGACGCCCTGGTACGTCGGCGCCAGCCAGGGCTTCACCCACGAGACCAATGTCTACCGGGTCCCGTCGTCGCCGGGAGACACCTACTCGACGACCACCGTGTTCGGCGGCTTCGACCAGCGCATCGGCCGGCAGCGCCTGTTCGGCGACGCCAGCGTCGGACTGAATCGCTATTTCGACGAGAAGCAGCTCGACAACACCAGCTATGCCTTCGCGCTCGGCCTCGACTGGGAGACCGTCGGCAGCCTGTCCGGCGATCTCGATGCGAGGTGGAGCCAGTACCTCGCCGCACCCGCCGCCAGTGCAGGCATTCCGTCGACGACCCTGAACCTGGCGGACTCGAGGTCGATCAGCGCGGCCGCGCGCTGGGGCGGCAGCTCGCTGCTGACGCTCGAAGGCACCGTGCGCCACTCGAGCCTCGACTACTCCGACGCGGCCTATGTCTCGTCCGAATCGAGCGGCAACGCCGGCAGCCTGACGCTGTACTACGGCAAGGGCGGACCGCTCCGGCTCGGGGTCGGCGCGCGCTACGACCGCACCGAGACGCCCAAGGCGGTGTTCTTTCCGCTGACGGCCGAGTACGAGTCGAACACGCTCACCGGCCGCCATGTCGATTTCCACGCCGACTACGACGTGAGCGGACGGGTCACGACCAACCTGCGTCTCAGCTACACCAAACAGAGCAACTCGCTGATCGAGGCTTCGGACTTCTCCGGACTCACCGGGCGGCTCGCGGTGGTCTGGCAGGCGACGGGCCGGATCGCCGTCAACGCCTACGCCTCGCGCGAATCGGGCTTCGACTCGGCTTTCAACAGCTCGACCTTCGTGCCGCCCGGATCGCCTCCGGGCACGCCGCCCGTCACCCAGCTGTACGAGAACAACCGGCTCACCTACTCGGCCGACCTCAGCGCCGTCTACTCCGCGACCGCGAAGATCGACGTGACCGCCGGCGGGCACTACGCGCGAGCGAAGGTGCTGTCGACGACGAGCGACACCGTCACCGTGTCCTCGGTGGAGAGCACCGACCTGCAGAGGATGTTCTACCTCTCCGCCAACTACGCGTTCACGCGCAACGGCACGGCCTACTGCAAGCTCTCGCGCGAGCTGCGCAATGTGTCTGGCGGCGTCGGCTATTCGTACGACGCGAACAGCATCGGCTGCTCGGTCCGCTACACCTACCGCTGACGCCGGCAAGCGCCGCCGCTAGCGGGTCGGCGGGTAGAGGAAGGTTCGCCCCACCGGCTGCCAGTCGCGGCCGAGCATCTTCCACTCGAGCACGGCGCCCGGCGCGGCGCCTTCGATGACGATGTAGTACGGCCGGCCGACATCGAAGTCGACCACCGACTGGCGCGCCGCGGTGAGGAACACCGAGCCGCCGCCGCGAACGCGGAACTCGTGCTTGCCCGGCAGCATGGAGACGACCCAGCCCTTGCCGCCCTCAAGGCCCGTGCCCGGACCCAGGCTGCCGCAGCTGCCCTGCTGATGCGCTTCCTGCGCCTTCCAGTCGACGGCCGCGGCGGCGAGCGCGAGCCCGTTCGCGAGAACGAGCGACAGGGCGAGGGCGATCTTCTTCATGGGCGGTGAGGCCATGCTACCCCGCGATGCGGCCGGGGCCCCGGCGCGGGCGTGAACTACGCACGGGCGCAATCGCTACGAATTGTGAGCAAGGTAAGGCAATGGAAGCGCGAGAACCGACGCCCCGTGGAGGTGCCGAACGTCGCTCGTTCGCCCCGAGGCCTGCATCCCTTTGTCACAACTCCTGTTTCAAGTTCGCCGGCAGGCGCCCGAAATCACCGGAACATCGCGCCCCGTCGACGTCCCGCCCGAAGCCCGCCTTTCCTTTCCCGATTCCCTGATGACCACGAAGAAAATTGCAACAATCCCGGGCGTGGCTGCCGGTGTTTCCCTCCTGATGATTTGCCTCGTCTCCGCCTGCGGCGGAGGGACCGGGGGCCCGGAGATGATCGCCGCCGACGCGTTCGCTTCCGCGGGCGCCGAGGCCGCATCGAGCGTGGTCGCTGCCACGACCGTCCGGCCCCCTGACGGCGGAACCGGGACCGCCGCGCCACCGCCGACTGCGCCGCCGGCCACCGTGCCGCCGGCCACCGTGCCGCCAGCCACCGTGCCGCCGGCCACCGTGCCCCCGGCCACCGTGCCGCCGCCTGCCACACCGCCGCCCGCTACGCCCCCGGCGACCACACCGCCGCCCGTCACGCCGCCGACCACCCCGCCACCGACCTCGACGCCCCCCGGATTGCCACCGGCGACCCCGCCGGCAATGGTCACGGCCTGGGTCAGGCTGGCCATGGAAAACGACTCGTTCGTCGTCGCCGGGTCGCAGGCCGTGCGCTTCGGCGATGGCTTGAACTGGGTCGCCAAGACTGCGACCACGACGGGCACCTGCTCGGTCGGCTACTTCGGCTCGGATCCGAGGGCCGGAAAAGTCAAGTTCTGCGAAGTGCAGGTGTCCGTACCGGCCGTGGCCCAGACCGGCAAGGCGCCGGTGGTGAACACCGCGCTCATTCCGAAGCCGAGCAACGCCTACTCGACCCCGCGAGTGCGCACGCTCAGCGCCGCCGAGCTGGCCTATCTGGTCAATCAACCCTCGCCCTCGACCATCGGCTCGTTCCGCGAGCCGTGCAACTATTCCCACATGGCCTTCGACGACCCGATCGTCTATCCGGGCCAGCCGGGCGCTGGGCATCTGCATACCTTCCTGGGCAACGACCAGGCGAATGCATCGAGCACCGCCGACAGCCTGATGGGCTCGGGCAATTCGACCTGCACGGGCGGCACGCTCAATCGCACCTCGTACTGGATGCCGACCCTGATCGACATTCGCACCGGTCAGCCGGTGGTTCCGTCCGAGTCGGTCTTCTATTACAAGCTCGGCTACCTCGGCGTCAAGGCAGGAAGCGTCCGGTCGTTTCCGAAGGGCCTGCGGATGATCGCCGGCGATCCCGGAAATACCTCGCCCATCAAGTCGGGCAACGCCGGACTCGAATGCGTCAGCGGCGGCGGGCACCAGCCCGCCATGCCGAGTTGCCCGGTGGGCGACGATCTCAACCTCTCGGTCATCTTTCCGCAATGCTGGGACGGCGTGAATCTCGACAGCCCGGACCACCAGAGCCACATGGCGTATGCCACCGGCAAGGGTTGCCCGAGCACCCACCCGGTGCCGCTGCCGGAGATCGCGCTGAACGTCCACTACAAGATCAGCGAGCCGAACAGCGGCGCGTTCCTGAAGCTGAGCTCGGACAACTACTCCGGCCCCGGCGGCTATTCGATGCACGCCGACTGGTTCAACGGCTGGGACTCGTCGACCAACGACGCCTTCGTCAAGGGCTGCATCAACGGCAACATGGATTGCCACGCCTACCTGCTCGGCGACGGACGCATCCTCTACTGACCGTCCCGGGGCTGATCCGGGCGTGACGCCCGGGCCCACAATCGCAGGCCCATGTCCGCCGATACCTGCGTCATCGTTTCCTTCTACGACGAACGCGACGACGGCGAGCTGGTCCGGCTGCTGCGCCAGCTTCGCTCAGGCGATGCCGGGGCCGCCTTCGACCTGCGCGTGGTGGTGAACTCGCCGCGCGGCGAAGCGTTGCGGCTTCCCGATGACCTGGCCTCGGTCAACACGACGGTCCGGCAGAACACGGGTTTCAACATCGGCGCCTGGAACCATGGCTGGCTGAACAATCCGGGCTACGCGTTCTACGTCTTCCTGCAGGACGAGTGCGAGATCGTCAGGACCGGCTGGCTCGCGCGCTACCGCAAGCTTCTCTCGGAGCCCGGCGTCGGCGCGGCGGGCGAGAGCCTGCTGATCTGGCCGGGCTGGCGCCGCTTCGCCAGGCAGTGGCCCGAAGCCACCGCGGAGTGCGCGGCCATCGCCCGCCAACGCGCCATCGCGTTGGGGAAATCGCCCTCGCATCTGCAGACGCTCGCCATCGGGGCGAGCGCGGCGTGCCTGGAAGCGACCGGCGGATTCCTCCTGGCCGACGGAAAGGCCCAGGCCATCGCCACGGAAATCATGTTCTCGCGGCTCTGCCTCGCTCGCGGATTCGCGATCAGGCAATCCGCGTGGCGCCCGTTCGAATACATCATGCATCCGCAATGGCGATCGTTGCGCGACGACTCCGCGAAGGTCTCGTGGAACGTCAATCGCGCGCTGAAGCGGTTCTTCGGTCAGCCATTCAGAACGCCAGCTCCAGCTCGGGAATAGCGGGATTGCAGGGCGAATCGAGGCCCTGCAGCGGCAGGTTCGCGCGCTTTTCGCTGCCGGCGCCGAACCGCCGGTTGACGAAGGTCACCTCCAGGGCATCGGGCAGGCCGTCTTCGGCGCGCCCGCAATAGTTGTTGCCGTGCACATGGGCCACGTTGAAGTGCTCGAGCAGCAGGCCGAGCTGGGCGATGAAGACCGCCCTGAGCGGATCGGTATCGTGGAACTCCACGATCAGGATGTCGACCCGATCGGCGCGCTTGACGATTTCCGGAATGACGCGGTATTCGCCGCCTTCGATGTCCATCTTCAGGAGCAGATGGCGTGACGCCTCGACCCGCTCGAAGATCATGTCGATGGTGGCGTCCATCGGCGATTCCCGGCGGTTGAAGACCCGCTGCGCGTAGTGCCGCGTCGCGCCCTGGAAGAAGCGCGGGTAGTCACGCCATACCGAAAGACGCGCGAGCGGTCCGCCGAGCCGCTCGCGGCCGCGCAGGACGTTGAGCACGCCCGCGGCGAAGTGCTTGGCGAACAGCCGGGTGTCGACGGTGTGGTCGTAGCAGTGGATCGGGATCTCGGAATGCATGCTGCGGATGCTCTTCTCGAAATTCCAGTCGACCGAGACGCCGAACGAGATCAGCCCGTCGATGCCCGCGAGCGGCCGCCCGGGGATGAGGTAGCCCCCGTCGCAGGCGCTGCCCACCCGGGTCAGGTCGGCGTACACCAGCGGCTGGAGGATCTGTAGCTCTTTCGGCAGTTTCATGCGTTCTCTTCGATGTCGGCTAGGACTTGACCAGCCGGTAATAGCCGGCGCGGCGGGCCCAGGTCTTGAGCCGTTGCGTCGCCTCGTAGGTGGAGCGCGTCAGCTCCTCGAACGGGGCCGGCGGGCGTGCCTCGAGCACCCGGCCCGGAGCCGGCAGGTCGCCAGCGTCGAGCGCCTCGGGGATCCACCACTTGGCGACGCCGCCGCCGTGGAAGCACTTCATCTCCCGGAAGCGCTCCGAGCGCAGCACCGCGCGTCCGGAGGCGCCAAAGCGCCGCTGCACGCGCTTCCACTGCGAGTTGCGCCAGCAGTGCCAATGGACCGGGTCGAGGTAGCCGCCGCCCGAGCGCATCGCCAGCGCGGCCCAGACGATCGCCTCGACGTGCATCGCGCGCGGCAGCGCGGTTCCGCCGAGGCGCGCGATCAGCTCGTCGAGCCAGTCGAGATCGAGGCCGTTGCTCGCCTGGGCAACGCCGATGTCGACATGATGGGCGAGGGCGATGCCCGCGTCGTAGGCGCGCATCACCACCTCGTGCGGCAGCAGGCAGCTTGGCGGCTGATGCATCAGGAGCAGGCCGCTCGCCGGCGTGGGCTCGAAGCGGAACTCGTTCGGGAAGTACAGGTCCGGATCGAGGATCACCATCTCGCCGCCCGGCGGCGCGAACAGGAGCGGATCGGTGATCTTGCGCCAGCACGGGTGGCCGAAGCGGAACGCCGCGATGTTCGGATGGCGGGCCAGCACGGTCGACGCCAGCTCGTCGGCCTCGGCCTGCGCGGCCACGCGCCAGCGGTGCCGGTCCGGCACCTGCAGCGCCTGCATCGCCTCGACCAGGGCGGTCTTGTCTTCGGCACTGTCGGTGATGAGGGTCAGGTCGATGTCGTCGAGGCTGCGCGCGACCAGGCTCTCCATGGCCCGGCGCGCGTACGGCAGCGAGCGCGAGCTGAGAACGCAGTAGACGCCGCGGCGCGAAGGAGGAATGGAGCTGGTGTTCATCGGAGAGGCCCGGAGGGTTCCTGGAGAGGGGCTGAGGGAGCGCAAGGGCCGCCGGCGCGAACGATTGCGTCGCCGTACAGGGCGAGCACGCGATCGACCTTGAGCTCCCAGTCGAACTCGTGTCGAACCTTGCGCAGGCCTTCGGCGCCGAGGCGGCGGCGAACCGGCTCGGAGCTCGCCATCGCGATCATCGCCGAGGCGAAGCCGGCGATGATCGCGTCGCGCGAATCGGGCGGCACCAGCACGCCGCAAGACGGATCGAGGTAATCGAGCGGCCCGCCCCAGGCGGTGGCGATGACCGGCTTGGCCATCGACATCGCTTCCAGCACGACGGCGCCGCCGCACTCGAGCAGGCTCGGCAGGACCAGGCAATCGGCGTCGCGCAGCCGTTCGGCGCACTCGGATTGCGCCAGCCAGCCGGCGAAGAAGACGCTGCCGATCGCCGACGCATCGGCGCCGGCGATGCCGAGCTCCTGCGCCAGCGCTTCGAGCCGGCTGCGCTCGCTGCCGTCGCCCAGGATCCAGAGCCGCATCGGTTGCGCGCCGCTCCGCGCTTGCGCAAAGGCCCGCAGCAGCAGATCGACCGCCTTCCAGTCGACGAGCCGGCCCATGTAGACGAAAGTGGTCGCCGCATCGCCGGAGCGCGCGGCGCCTGCCTCGGGCGCGCGCCAGACGCTCAGGTCGACGCCGTTCTCGACGAGCTCGACGACCTCGGTACACACGCCTGCCGGCAGGGCCTCGCGGGTCCGCCGGTTCGCCACCAGCAGGGCCGCGGCGCGGCGCTTGCCCGGCATCAGGCGGTTGAGCAGCGTGGCGCTGGCGCGGCCGAAGCCGATCAGGGCGCGCTCGAAGACGCCGCGCTGGCGGCGGAACGCCGGCGGGTAGTCCATGCCCCCATTCATCGGCCCGATCAGCACCGGCGCGCCGAGACCGTGCAGCATCGACGGCTCGCGCGGCGAGACCGGCATCGGCTGGTGCACGACCGTGATGCCGTGCTCGCGGACCAGGCGGCGCGCCAGACGGCGCTGCGCGAGCTGGGTCGACAGGCGCGAAAGAAAACCGGTCGTCGCGTACGAGATCGCATCGGGCAGGTGCTTGCCGATCCGCCACATCGCCCGGTGCCAGGCGCTGTCTTCGATGTAGTGGATCCGCTCGTCGCCGGGGTAGAGCTGCGCGAGCTCGTCGCGGGTGCGCGCGTGCGTCAGCAGCCAGACCGGAACGCCGCGCCGGCGCAGGACGCGGAAATAGTGCAGCGGCAGCGCCGCTTCTCCGCCGAAGCGGGCCGAGGCGTGCTCGGCGGCGATCAGGACGCGCGGCCCTTCAGTCATGGCGCGCTTCGGCCGTCGGCGCAAGGATGATTCGCGCCGGAATGCCGACCGCCGTCGCCCCCGCGGGCACGTCGCAGAGCACGACGGCGTTGGCGCCGATCACCGCGTGCTCGCCGATCGTCACGCCGCCGAGAACCTTGGCGCCGGCGCCGATGTCGACGTGCCCCACGAGCACCGGCGCGCCGGGCACCGAGCCGCCGGTGCCGAGGGTCACCTGCTGGAAGAGGAGGCAGTTCGGGCCGATGCGTGCCTCGGGATGGATGACCACCCCGTTCGGATGCGGCAACAGCAGGCCGCCGTCGATCCGGCAGACGAGCGGAATGTCGGCGCCGGTGACGACGGCCCAGAAGCGATGGCGCAGGAGCGCGAGCGCACGCCGCAGCGCCCGGTCCGGACGGGTCGATCCCTGCGCCTTCTGGTACGCGCGAAGGCTGCCCAGCAGGGCCCGCGACGGTTGCCAGGCGCCGAAGCGATACGCCTCGCGCGACCAGTCGGGCACCTGCGCCGAGACGGTCGGGCCGGGGGCTTTGCTGGGGATGTCTGGCTTCATGTCGAAGGGCTCATTCGTGACCCAGCAGGGGCCGGGCACACAGCAGCCGGCGCAGGTCGGCCTCGGCGGCCGGACCGGCGCCGACCACCTCGAAGCCGCCGCGCTCGCCGAACCAGCCCTTGGCGAGCAGAAGCACGGCGGCGACCGGGTTGGCGACAGCGCCGACGCGGGACAGGTCGATCGTGAGGCGCGAGCCGAGCGCGGCGCACTCGGCCAGGGCGTTGCGCAAAGCAGCCAGGGCCGCCTCCGAGGCCGCGCCGGGACGGAGCACGGTTTGCGCGCCGGACCGATCGATCTCGACCAACGGCTCGGCGCCGCCCTTCGCAGGCCCGCGTCGCCTGGCGGCCCAGGCCTCCGGCAGCACCCGGGTCACGACCAGCCCGGCCGCGCGGACCGCATCTCCGGCGTAACGCCTCCAGAGCGCCGGCTCCTCCTTGATCCGCCACGCCCACTCGAGGCCGCTGCGCTGCGCCCACCGCGGCGCGCGCCGAACCGTGCCGGCGGCGAAGTTCATCACCGCGCCGAGGTGACAGAGCACCGGTGCCTCGAGCCGCGCCGCGTTGTGGCCGATCCAGGCCTGGCCCTTCTGCGCGCCGAGGGCGACGATCACGAAGTGCGCGCCGCTGCGGTTGATGCGCTCGATCAGCGCCGGCTCGCTCATCGCCTCGATCGGGCCGAAGCCGGCCTCGTCGTGGCCGACGCAGCGAATGCCGCCGCCGCGCGCGTTGACGCGCTCGCCGGCCTGCGCGGCCGCGCCGGGCGGGCCGCCGAACAGGTAGACGGAGAGCGGCGGTCCCGAGTGCGCCTGCAGCGCCTCGAACAGATCGGAGCCGGCGACCCGCTCGGTCACCGGCAGGCCGAGCAGGCGCGCGATCCAGACCAGCGGCATGCCGTCGACCAGGCTGAGATCGCTGCGCAGCACCGAGTCGCGAAATGCGGCGTCGCGGCGCGCGGCGATCGCGAAGTTGAGGTTGGGCGTCGCCACCCAGCAGCGGCGCCTGGCGAAAGCGGCCTCGCGGATGCGCTCGACCGCTTCGGCCAGGCCGATCGCGTCGAAGGGCAGGCCGAGCAGGCAGACCAGCGGCCGGGCGAAGTCGGCGCGCCGCGCCGGAATCGACGCCGGCGCGTGCGGGCTCGAGAACGGGGCGTCAGCGACCGGGTCCATCGCGCTTGGTCCGTACCCACTCGACCTGGCGCCGGCCGAGCAGGCGCAGGTACATCGGCAGCTTGGCGGCCACGTAGAGCGGCAGGCCGAGCAGCTCGCGGCCGCCGAGCAGCGCCCTGCCCTCGCGCCGCCAGGCCAGGATCACTGCCGCGCCGACGAGCACCAGCGCGGCCGCGGCGATGCCGAACGGTCGCGGGTCGCCGAACGCCAGCCACCAGGCGGCATCGGCCGCGCAGAGCGCGGCGAGCAGCAGCACCAGCGCGGCCAACGGCGGGACCATCAGGTCGAGCGCCATCGCCACCAGGCCGGGCCGGCCGCGCACCAGGCCGAGGCCGACCAGGCGCGGGCCGACCGTGAAAAGCGTCGACAGGTGCCCGTGCTCCCAGCGCGTGCGCTGCGTGCGGGCGCCGGCGCGATCGGTGGGAAACGTGCTGGCAACGCCGGCGGCGGGGCAGAACAGCGGCGCCGTGCCGGCGCGGGCGAGGTCGAGGCCGAGTTGCATGTCTTCGACGAGATGACCCGAGGCGAGCGGCGCGTCACGCAGCATCGGCCAGGGAAAGGCCATGCCGGTGCCCATCAGCTGGCACGGCCAGCCGAGCACCGCGGCGCCGAGCGGCCGCAGCTTGTTGCGCACGAGCCAGGCAAAAGCGGCGATCCGCATCTCCAGGCGGGCGCCAGCAGGCGCGTGCATCAGGTAGAGCCCCTGCGCCGGCCGCCCGCTCTGCAGGCAGGTGGCGGCCAGACGCTGCAGCGCGCCGGGCGCGGCGATGCAGTCGGCATCAAGGATCAGCACCGCGGCCGGCGGCGCCGCCTCGAGCCATCGCACGCCGTGGTCGAGCGCATAGCCCTTGCCGCGGCGCGCGCCGTCGTGCCGCTCGATCACCTCGGCGCCCGCGGCCCGCGCCACTGCCGCGGTGGCGTCGCCGCAGTTGTCAGCGACGACGAGCAGGCGATCGCCCGGCAGGAGTTGCGCGAGTGCCGCACGGATCGCCGGCTCGATGCCCGCGGCCTCGTCGTGCGCGGGCATCAGCACGGCGAGTGTGCCGGCGCGTGCCGGCTGCGGACCCGGCGCCGAGCGGGCCGCGCCGCCGAGCGCGGCGGCGACGATCTGCAGCAGCAGCAGCGACGCCGGAACGAGCGCCAGCACCGAGAGCGCCAGCAGGGCCAGGCCGACGCCGTCGTGCCAGCTCACGCGGCCTCCTTCATCGGCGCCGACGGCGAAGCCGCGCTCGAGGCGCGGAACAGCTTCGCCAGCTTCGCCGCCTCGATGTCGACGTCGTGCCGCGCCAGCACCCGCGCATGCGCCGCCTCGCCCATCCGCTCGAGCGTTTCGGTCGGCGCAGCCAGGCATGCGGCCATCGCTCCGGCCAGGCCGTCGACGTCGCCGGCGGCGATCAACCAGCCGCTCTCGCCGTCGCGCACCAGCTCCGGAATGCCGGCGACGAAAGTCGTGATCACCGGCCGCCGCAGGGCCATCGCTTCCATGATGACCACCGGCAGGCCTTCGGCGAAGCTCGGCAGGACCAGCGCGCGGGCGGCCAGGATCTCCTCGCGCACCTGGTCGTTGGCGATCCAGCCGGTGATGCGCACGTTCGCACGCAGCCCGAGCTGGTCGATCAGGGCCTCGACCTCGGCACGCATCTCGCCGTCGCCGGCGAGGACGAGCTCGACCGGGTGACCGGCATCGACGACGCGCTTCGTCGCCTCGACCAGCAGGAGCTGGCCCTTCTGCTCGCACAGCCGGCCGACGCAGACCAGGCGCGGCGCCGCCGACGCACCGGCCGGCGCGCCGCGATGGAAGGCCTGCTCCAGCCCGCAGTGCACGACCTCGACCTTCGGCCAGTGGGCGGCCGGCAGCCAGCGCAGGAGCTGGCTGCGGCCGAACGAGCTGACGGCGACGACGAAGGCCGAACGACGGGCCTTCTCGCCGAGGCCGAGCGCCTGCGGGCTGTCGAACTCCTCCGGGCCGTGCACGGTGAAGCTGTAGGGCGGCCCGCCGAGCTCGCGCGCCAGCATCGCGACCTCCGCTCCGTTGGTGCCGAAGTGCGCGTGCAGGTGGGTGCACCGCGCGGCGTCGGTCCACTGCACGACGCGGCAGGCCTCGGCGAGATAGGCGAGGTGATGAAAGACGGTGCGCTCGGAGCGGCGCCACATCGAGGCGGCGAGGCGCGCCGCGCGCAGGAAGCGCAGCGGTCGCGTCAATGCCATGACCAGCGCCGATCCGAGCGGCGCCGCGATGCCGCTCTGCAACAGGTAGCGGGTGCGCTCGCGCTCGGCGCGGTCGGCCGGGTCGGGCAGCGCGTCGGCCCAGCCGCGCACGGCGATGCGCGTGACCGCGATGCCCTGCCGCTCGAGCGCCAGGATCTCGCGCCGGATGAAGCTGTGGCTCACCTTCGGATAGTGGTTCACGAGGTAGGCCACGCGCAGCGCGCCGGCTTCGAGCGCTTCGCTCATGCCACGGCCGTCACTTGTATTCGATCAGCACGGCGGGCTGCCGGCGAAGATGCATGAGGGCCGACTTCGCCTGACCGAAGGCTTCGGGGAACTTGCCGGCGACGAGGAAGAAGGCGCGGGCCCATCGGCCCCGGTCGATGCCTCGCGATCGATAGGCCAGCCTGAGAACCTGCAAAGGGTAGACGGCGAGGGCCCAGAGCGCCACCGGTCCGACGATCGCTGCGGCCAGGGCAACGACCAGTGGCAGGGCCAGGCCCCAGAACCAGGCACTGCGCCACTCGCGCACCCAGTGCCGCTCCGGCGGCGCGCCGTGCAGGCGCACGCCCTCGGCATAGGCGAAGCCGGCGCGGACGTTGCGCTGCCACCATTGGCCGAAGCGGGTCATCGCGGCGTCGTGCAGCGTCATCTCGGCATCGAGCCGCCAGATCTTCCAGCCTTGGGCGCGCAGACGCACGCACAGCTCCGGCTCCTCGCCGGCGACCAGGTCGTCGCGAAAGCCCTCGACCTGGCGGAAGGCGCTCGCCCGCATCATCGCGTCGCCGCCGCAGGCGCGGGCTTCGCCGATCGGCGTGTTCCATTCCAGGTCGCACAGCAAGTTGTAGACCGAACGCTCGGGAAAGCGCTCGCGCCGCCGACCGCAGACGGCCGCGACCTGCGGCTCTGCTTCGAGGAAGGCGCGCGCGCTGGCAAGCCAGCCCGGCGCCAGCTCGCAGTCGCCGTCGACGAACTGGACGAAGGCGAGCTCGGGCACCAGCGCCTGCAGGCGGCGCATGCCTTCGTTGCGCGCCCGCGCGGCGGTGAATGGCCGGCGCGTGTCGAGGGCGACCACGGTGGCGCCCAGGCTGCCGGCGAGTGCGGCCGAGCCGTCGCTCGAGCCCGAGTCGACATAGACCACCGGCAGCGCGGCGGCGCGCACCGACTCCAGGCAGCGGCGCAGGCGCTCGCCTTCGTTGCGGCCGATCGCGACCACGCCCGCGAGGGGCGAACGCGCCTCGCCCTGCGGCGGCGATGCCGGCGCGCTCAGGTCCGCTTCCATGGCCTGCAGGTCGCCGGCACGCCGACCGCGATGCTGTCGTCGGGCACGTCGGCGATGACAACGGCGTTGGCGCCGATGCGCACGTTGTTGCCGATGCGTATCCGGCCCAGCACCTTGGCGCCGGCGCCGATGTCGACGTTGTTGCCGATGACCGGCGCGCACGGATCGTCGACCCGGGCCAGGCCGACGACGACGCCGGTGCGGATCCGGCAGTCGTCGCCGAAGCGTGCGAAGCCGCTGACGACGATGCCGCCGCTGTGGTCGATCACGAAGTTGCGACCGATCTCCACCTCGCACGGCAGCTCGATCCCGGCCACGACCTGCACCCACTTGAAGGCAATGCGGTAGAGCAGCGAGAAGAACTTGCGCAGCAAGGGCGGCTCGACGCCGTAGCGCCAGCGGCCGAAGCGGTAGACGACCAGCGCCCAGAAGCCCTGCGCGCCCCAGCGGCCCTCGTGGGCGCGCAAGTCGTTGGAGATGTTGTCGAACATCGGCGTCTCAACGCGTCGGCCGCGTCGCCCACGCGGTGCGGCGCAGCAGCGAACCGGTCGCCGCGGTGTGCGCGAGGCAGGCCTCGACGTCGCGCCAGCCGCGGCCCTTGAGCAGCGCCTTCAGCGCCAGCACCGCATCGCCGAGGGCAGTGAGCAGCATCGCCAGCCAAAGCCCCATGAGGCCGTGGTGCTTGCGGTAGTAGAGCAAGGCGCTCTCGATCTGCAGCGCCGGGATCTGCCGGCCGCTGGCGGAGAGCTCCGAATCCGACTTCGCGCTCTCGCCGCCGATGTGAACGACGGTCGTGTCGGGGAAGTACATCACCTGGCCGCCCGCCGCCTTCTCGGCCCGGCAATGGTCGACCTCCTCGTAGTAGAGGAAGTAGCGCGGATCGAACAGGCCGATGCGCTCGACCACCTCGCGCCGCAGCAGGCAGTAGCAGCCCGGCACCCAGTCGCATTCGCGCGCCGAGGCGTGGTCCCAGGCCATGTCGTCGACCAGCCTGGCGCCGCGGAACACGCGGTCGAATCCGGTGCGGACCAGGAACTCGTTCCACGGCGTCGGAAAGTAGCGGCACGAGGGCTGCAGCACGCCGTCGCGGCCCACCAGGCGCACGCCGAGCACGGTGCAGGCGGGATGGGCGTCGAGGTAGCGGACCGTGCGCTCGATGCCGCCGGCATCGACGAACGCATCGGTGTTCAGCAGCAGCAGGTAACGGCCGCGCGCCAGGGCCAGCGCCTGGTTGTTGGCGCGTCCGAAGCCGACGTTCTCGGCATTGACGATCAGTTCCACGTCGGGGTAGCGCTCCCGGATCAGGGCGGCGGAGCCGTCGCGGGAGGCATTGTCGACGACGATCTTCTGCACCGAGAGCTGGCCGATCGCAGCCTCGACCGCGCCGAACATCTCGTCCAGGAGGTGGGCGGTGTTGTAGTTGACGACGATGATCGTGAGGTCGCAGGCCATCTCAGCCTCCCGCCTTCGTGACCACGGCGATGAGCTCTTCGCCGACGTCCCTGCCGCGCCGGGTGCCGATCGTTTCGGCGACCTGCAGCGTCCAGATGGCGAGGTGGTCGACCAGGCGCTGCCACGCGCCCTCGGCGGTCGCCTGGCTCGCCCGGAGCACGTAGTCGGCGCCCTGCGCGGTGGTGAAGATGTCGGCCTGCGTCATGCCGGCGCGGCCCAGCAGGGCGCCGAGCGAGGTGTGGCCGTACAGGAAGAGGTGCCGCGGCTGCTCGAGGCCGCGCCAGCGCTCGCCGAAATGGCGGTGGCCGAGGCTATCGACGTTGGGCGTGACGAGCACCAGGTGTCCCCCTGGCGCGAGGATGCGCCAGCACTCGGCGAGGAATTCGATCGGCTCGCGCACGTGCTCGAGCACGTGGCGGGCGGTGATCGCGTCGAACGAACCGGCCGGATAGCCGATGGCGGCCAGCTCGCCCAGGTCGACCGCGATGCCGTGCGTCGCCTCGGCCGCCCGCGCCGCGGCCGGGTCGAAGTCGGTACCGCGCACCGACCAGCCGCGATCGCGCATCGCGGCGGCGAGAAATCCGCTGCCGCAGCCGACGTCGAGCAGCGTGCCCGGCCGTACCGTGTCGAGGTACACGGCGGCGTGCCGGCGGCGCTCGGGCTCGAGCTTCAGCAGCCTCGAGGCCCAGCGATCGAGGCGGTGGAAGGTTGCGCCGTAGTCGGGAGCGGCGCCCTCGGCAACGGCCCCACCCGGCGCCGCCGAGGTGTAGTAGCCGTCGTAGGCCCGGCCCAGATCGTCTGCGATCACCATCGGATCCTGCCAGACCAGGGCACAGCGGGGGTCGCGGCAGCGATTCAGAGTCCAGCTTCCGGGCACGTGGAAGAAGTGGTCGCTGACGTCGGCGTGGAGCAGCTCGCCGGCCGATCCGCACAGAAGACAGTGCGGCCGCGGCGCGGTACGCAGCGGCGGTCGGGCCAGGGCCTCGGCGCTGGCCGGCTTCACCGGGCCACCAGCCTTTCCAGTCCCCAGCCGACGCCATAGCCGATCGGCAGGGCGACGAGCACGCCGAGATCGCGCGCGAAGTCGTTGATCCGCAGCACGGCGTTGAAGCGGTAGCTGAGCAGGGCGATCACCACCTGGTGCAAAGCGAAACCCCAGATCGCGCCGCGAATGCCATCGACGTGGAAACCCACCAGCAGGGCGAGGAACACGCTGGCGAAACGTGCGAAGTTGAGGAAAGCGACGAACTTGGGCTCGCCGAGCGCGAGGTAGAGCTGCTGGGTGGCGTCGTAGCGCGCCCAGACCAGCGAGACCGCGAGGATCTGCAGCATCCACCCGGCCTCGGCGTAGCGGTGGTCGTAGAGGATGCCGACGATGAGCTGGCCGGTGGCGGCGAGAAAGCCCGCGCAGAACAGGAGCGTCAGGTCGGTGGGAATGCGCACCCGATAGAACACCTCCTTCAGCCGCGCCCGGTCGCCGCGCGCGGTCTCGCTCAGCACCGGCATCACGACCGTGGAGTAGAGCTTGGTGAACACGCCCTGCACGGCAGCCACCAGCGTCCCCGCGATCGCGAACTGGCCGAGCTCGCTGGCCGAGACCAGGCCGCCGAGGACGATGCGGTCGGCATGGAGCGCGAACACGCCGACGAACGAGGAGACGAATATCCACTTGCCGAAGGCGACGATCTCCTTCAGCGCCGTCGGGTCCCAGCGCAAGCGGTCGGCATGCCCGGGAAGGGCGAGGTGGCTCAACAGCACGCTGGCTGCGCCGGCCACCAGCTGGCCGACCACCAGCGCCCAGATCGAACGCGTCGCCCAGGCGATCGCGACCATCGCGAGGAACGCCGAGATCTGGCAGACCAGCTCGATCTGGATCAGCCGCTTCTGGTTGAGGGCGCGCTCGGCGACCGGGGCCCGGGTCGACTGGAAGCCGCCGATCACGACCGAGAACGACGAGACCGCCATCACCCAGGGCAGGATCGGCGCGCCGTAGACCGTGTCGCCGGCGAGATAGCCGAGCCGGCCGGCGACGAAGATCGTGGCGGATACCGCCAGGGCCACCGCCCAGATGACCAGGCCGCGCACGATCTGCACGGTCCAGGCGGTGTCGAGAAACACCGGATCGTCGCCGCGCCGGCTCTGGATGATGTTCTGGCGGATGCCCAGGTCGGTGAGCAGCGATGCGATCACGTTGACCATCACGGCGATCGCCATCACGCCGAACATGCTCGGCGCGAGGAAGCGCGTCATGATCAGCGTGGTGGCGAGGCGGATGACCTGGCCGAGGCCGAAGCCGAGCACCGACCAGCGGCCGGCGCTCAAGGCGCGCTGCTTGAGCCCGCGAATGGAAACGACCGGATCGGGCAAGCGAATGCTCAGGACGAGCCCATGGCGAAGGTTCGGCGCGGCGCACGCTCCGGCACGGTCTCGCTCGCCACCAGGCGTGCGTAGCCGATGGCCAGGCCGGCAGCGCACCAGTAGAGGATGGGGATGAAGGAAACGTCGCTCACCGTCGCGATCGTCACCAGCACCGCGACCAGCATGCCCAGGATCGCCTGCCCCTGCCCGAACCGCTCGGAGTCCTCGACCGGCTGGCGCCGGAGCGCGGCGACCACCGCCCAGATCGCGGCGGCGAACACGCCGCAGAAAAGCGCCAGGCCGACATAACCGTAGCGCAGCGGGATGAGCAGGTAGGTGTTGACGACGTCGATCAGGTTTCCCGTGCGCAGTTCCTGCATCGGCTCGGAATACATGAAGTACGGCGAGCCGAACAGCGGGTTCTGGGCGATGACCTTGATCGACACCTCGAACAGCTGCTGCCGGTACGACACGTTGCCCTCGTCGATGTTGCCGACGAACGGCAGGTAGGCGATCACCTTCTCGCCCCAGGGCGACACGACCAGGACCGCGGCCACGACCGCGGCCGGCACGACGAGGCGCAACAGGCGCCGGCCCGGCTGGCGGCTGGCCACGGTCATGGCGACGATGCCGCATGCGGCGCCCACCCAGGGCCCGCGCGAGACCGAGGCGATCAGGCCGACGCCGAGAGCGATCGCGGCCACGGTCCACTCGCGCGGCGCCGGGTTCGCGCGGCGCAGGCCGAAATGGAGCAGCAGGGCGATCGCCATCAGGTAGCCGAGGACGATCGAGTGGCCGGTCGACGCCACCGCGCGCAGCGTGTCGCCCCGGCCGAGGTAGGTCGCCCCCTCCGTATTCATGCCCAGGGCTTCCGGCAGGGCCGCGTAGAGCAGCCAGTGCTTGAGGAACTCGAAGGCGGCGATCGGCACGAGGACCAGCGCCGAGACGACCAGGGACAGCAGGAGGTCGCGCAGGTCCTGCGCCGAGCGCAGCGAGCGGCTCGCCACGTAGTACGGCAGGAAGGCGTCGAGGTAGGCGTAGAAGGCCGAGCGCAGCGTGTTGGTCAGCGTGTCGGCGCGGTACTGGAGCACGAGTTGCAGCAGCAGGTAGGCGACGACCAGCCAGTCGGCGACGTGCTTGCCGAAAGCCGGGCTGCCGGGCTCGCGCCGGCGCAGGGCGAACGGCAGCAGCACGATCAGCGCCAGCAGGCGCGGCAGGCTCAGCTCGAACAGCTTGTTGACGATGCCCAGCCCCGGCAGGGCAGCGGCGAACGGCGGCACCGCGAACAGCAGGAAGACGTAGAGCGCGAGCGGGTTGCGCTCCCGGCGGGCGAACAGCAGCAGGCTGCCTGCGAGGAGGACGAAGATCCAGAAGTTGTTCGCCAGGAAAGCGACGGCGGTCACGGCGAGCCAGAGATTGCGCCGGCGCCGGAAGTCCTCGTCGGCCATGCCCATGGCGATCACCGGCCGGCGGAGCACGAGAAAGGTCAGGACCGACAGGACGGCGATGACGACCAGCGCACGCAGATGCTCCGACATCGCTCAGCTCCGGCGGCGGGCGTGCGGGTTCGCACGAAGCCGGTGCGCGCCTGCGGCGGGCGCCCCCTGGCGGCGCGGGGAGATGCGTCGGCGCCGCGCCGGCTCGGCGACAATTCCGGCGCCTGTATGTCGCGGAGACCGTCCATGAAGCTCGGATTCACTGCCCTGGTGCTCGCCGCGCTGATGTGCGGCGCCTCGGTCGCGGGCATCGCGGCCCGTCCGGGTGCCAAGGGTCCCGACAACGGCATGGGCATCAAGCTCGAAGTGGCCGTGCCGACGCGCTTTGGCGACTGGGTGATGCTGACCGATCAGCCGACGCAGGTCGTCAATCCGCAAACGCAAGAACTCCTGAATTCGATCTATAGCCAGATCGTCAGCCGAACGTATGTCCACAAGGACGGCTACCGGATCATGCTGTCGATGGCCTACGGCGACGACCAGCGCGGCGGCCTGCAGGCGCACCGGCCCGAGGTCTGCTATCCGGCCCAAGGCTTCAAGGTCAGCAGCAACGTCGACGGCACCCTGACGACGCCTTACGGGCCGATCGAAGTCCGGCGGCTGACAACGAACTTCGGCGCGCGCAACGAGCCGGTGACCTACTGGCTGACGGTGGGCGACCAGGTGATCAAGAACAGCTTCGACAAGCGGATGGCCGAGCTCCGGCTCGCCCTCACCGGGCAGATCCCTGACGGGCTGCTGTTCCGGATCTCCTCGATCGACGCCGATCCGGCACGGGCGTTCGCTATGCAGCAACGCTTCGCCGCCGACATGATGTCGGTCGTCCCCGGGGAAACGCGTCGCAAGCTGAGCGGACTGGCGTCGCCGGCCAGCGCGAGCTGATCACAGCGCGCCCGCCCGGCGCGCCTCGCGGCCGCCGAGCAGCCGCGCCAGCAACGCGTCGAAAGCGAAGAAGAAGGCCAGCGCCACCAGCATCAGCACGATGCCGGCGAAGCCGTGCAGGAAGCCCTGCCCCGCCTCGTCGCCGAGGTGGTAGGTGATCAGCACCAGCGCGATCACGCGAACGATGTTGGCGGCGAAGGCGATCGGCAGGATGCTGGCCAGCATCAGCGCGTTGTGCAGGCGGCTGGCCCGCGCCATGAGGTACATGAAGAGCGTGCCGAGCGCCGTCAGGCTGTACATCGAGTGCAGCCCGGAGCAGGCGTCGGCGACGAGCATCTGGTACTGGCCGATCGTCAGGACCACGCCGCTGCGCGAGATCGGGTAGCCGACCCGGTACAGCAGCTCGACGACGATCGCCGAGATCCATTGCTTGAGCGGGCCGGTGATCGCGTCGACCAGGATGCCCGGCAGCGGGATCATGAAGATGAAATAGAACAGCGGGAACCAGGCCAGGCGCAGCGCCGCCGGCCCCTTGATCAGGAGCAGCACGCCGGCGACGACGAAGGGCTGCGAGGCGAATTCGAGGATCGAGATGCCGACCACCCGGCCGGCCACGTACACCAGCAGGCCGAGGGAGAACAGCAGCCAGCCGCGCACCGGCGCCGGCGCCGCGGGCAGCGCCATCAGCGGCCGGCGAATCCCCCAGAACAGCCAGACGATGACGGCCAGCACCAGGGCGCCGTGGGCATGGTCCTCGGACTGCCAGAGGCCGTTGGCCGCGTTCCAGTAGAGCGGCAGGTACATCGCCGCGAAGCCGGCGAGGACGATCCACCACGCGGCGTTCCGGTCCGCGCCCAGCGGGGCGGGCGACGGCGACGGAAGGACGCTGCTCACTCCTTCCTCTTCTTCCGCTTCTGCTTCAGCGGCACCTCGTTCAGCACCGAACCGACGACGGCGACGCCGGCATCCATCAGGCCCTGGACGAGATCGGTGAAGGCCGAGACCCGGGTCGCGCCGCTGCGCGCGACCGCCAGGGCAGCGCCGGTCTTGACGGCGATCATGGCCGCGTCTTCGCCGACGTTCATCGCCGGCGTGTCGACGATGACGACGTCGTACATGCCGCGCACGCCGATCATGAATTCCTCGAAATTGAGGCGGTTGAGGAGCTCGAGCGGATTCGGCGGCGTCGGCCCTGCCGGCAGCACCGAGAGGCCGGCGAGGTCGGGGATGCGAACGATCGCCTCCTCGCGCAGGCGCCCGGCGAGCATGGTGGAGAAGCCGATCCGGTTCTCGAGCGAGAACAGGAAATGCTGGCGGGGCGTGCGCATGTCGGCGTCGACCAGCAGGGTGCGCTCGCCGAGCTGGGCGAAGACGACGGCGAGGTTGGCGGCGAGGTAGGTCCGGCCCTCGCCGCGCTCGGCGCCGACGATGGTCAGCACCTGGCGCTCCTCGGCGCGGTCGAACCAGCGCAGCATGAGCTGCGAGCGGATTGCGCGCAGCTGCTCGACGCGCGAGCTGAACGGCTGGTAGGCGGCGACGATCTCGTCGCTCAGGCCGCGCGTTTCGCCCGGCACCTTGCGCAGGTAGGCGTAGGCGAACTGGCGCGACAGCGCGAACTGGACCTCGGCCTCGCCGATCAGGCCGAGCCGAACCGCCGCCTCGCCGAAGCGCAGGTTGTGCGCCCGCTGGTAGACGAGAACCCGCTCGGCTTCCTCGGTCGTGAGCTGGCCGCCGTCGACCAGAATCGCGCCGAGCGTGCGGGTGGCGCGCGGCGGATTGCCGAGCGTGGAGACGACGCCGGTCACGAGCGCGCCCCCGGCAAGGCCGCCATCACCGGCCGGTGCGGCGGCGGGCTGCCGATCATCAGGAGCTTGCGGAACACCGGCTGCTTCGAGCCCGCCGGGCGGAGCACGCCGATCACCGGCACGCCGGCGGTGACGACCAGGTCCTCGGGCCGGCGCACGCGACGGTCCAGCGCCTCCAGGCCGAGCGCAGCGGCGAGGCCGGCCACGAGCCCGCCGAGCAGCGAGGCGACGATGCCCATCAGCACCTTCGGCCGCGACGGCTCGATCGGCAACACGGCAGGGCTGAGGAGCCGGGTATTGGCCTGATCGTTCTGCCCCTCCATGTTGAGCTGGGTCAGGCGTTGCGAGACGTTGTCGTAAGCGCGTTGCGCCGCCTCGACGTCGCGCACGTAGACGGCGATCTGGTCCTTGTCGGCGCGCAGCGCGAGGAGCTGCTTCTTCTGCGCCTCGACCATCGCCTGGAGCTCGCCGACCTTCTGCCCGCTGCCGCGATTGCTGACCGTCGCGCCACCGGAAACCCGCCGGGTCTCGGCCGCCAACTGGCGCTGCAGCTCGGCGACCTGCGTCTCAAGCTGGATACGCGCCGGATGGTTCTTGCCGAGCTGGCCGCTGGCCTCGGTGAGCTTCGTCTCCGCAGCCGCGAGCTGCGCCTTGAGGTTCTGCACAGCGGGGCTCAGCAGCACGTCGGGCGAGGTCTCGCCGCCGCTGTTGCGCTGCCGGGTCGTGGTCTCGACCCGTTCCGACTGCGCCAGCGCGAGCTGGGTGATGAGCGCCGTGTAGCGAGCGCTTTCCTGGTCGAGCCGCTCGTCGCTGACGACGATGCCCTTGGTCTGCTGGAACTTCGAAAGCGTCGCTTGCGCGTTCTCGAGGTTGGCCCGCAGGGTCTTGGCCTGCTTTTCGAGGAATACGGCCGACTGCCGCGCGGGCGCGATGCGCAGGTCGACCGAGACGTCCATGTAGGCCTGGGCGAAGGCATTGGCCGCAAGCTGGGCGAATTCCGGATCGCCCGCGGTAAAGGCCAGGTTGATGAGATTGCTGCCGCGTGTGGGCTCGACCGACAATCCACGCTCGAGCACGCTGGCGAAGTAGCGCTCGAGCGGAATCTTCGCCTTCGTGGCCTCGCGCCATTGCGCCACCGCCGTCGACGAACGATCGACACCGAGGATCTTGACCGCCTGGGAGGCGACGCGCTCGCTCTTCAGCACCTCGATCTGGGTCGCCATGTAGCTCGGCGCCGCCAGCGCCGGCGCGAGCGCGCCGAGCGCGGGATCGATCCGCATCTCGACAATCAGCGAGGTCTCGGCGGTGTACTGCTTCGGCCACAGCAACGTCGCCGTGACCCCCGAGGCCGCGATGACGACGAACAGGGCCAGGACGAGCCATTTGCGCGCCCAGACGATACGAAGGAACTGAGTCGCGATCACGGCTGTGCCTTCAGAAGAGGGATTCCTTGACGTAAACGACGTCGTCGCGCTGAAGCAGGTCGTTCGGACGCACCTCGAGGATCTTGACTTGGCCCGTCGAGTCGCGCCGGTGCACGCGGATTCCCCGCTCCGTGCCGCGCGCGGTCAGGCCGCCGCCGGCGGCCAGCGCCTGCATCAGCGTCATGCCGCGCTCGAGCCGGAGCTGCCCCGGGCGCTGCACCTCGCCGTAAATATAGACAGTCGGCGCCCGGTCGACATAGATGATGTCGCCGTTCTCCACCTGCACGTCGAGCTCGGCGCGCCCGGACTGGAGAATCGCCGGCAGATCGATGTCGAGCTTGACCGGTTGCCCGTTGCGGGTGCCGACCAGGGTGACGATGTCGGCTCCGCCGGGAACGACGCCGCCAGCCGCGGCGATCATCTCCGACACCTTGCTGCTGACCAGTTCGATCGGGTAGCGCCCGGGCTTGCCGACCTGGCCCAGCACCGAGATCTGCGAGCTGAGGATGCGAAGCGTCTGGATGGTGACCTGAGGCCGCAGGACGAAGCCGCCCTCGCGCAGCATCGTCTCGATGCGCCGTTCCGCCGCCGAGATCGTGAGCCCGCCGATGGTGACGGCGCCGATCAGCGGTACGTTGATCTGCCCGCCCTCGGAGATGCGCGCCTCGACCGCCAGGTCGGGGTTCTGGAAGACGCTGACCTTGACGACGTCGCCCGGCCCGAGCACCGGCTCGACCTTGGCCGGCTCGACCCGGGCCGGCTGGGCCAGCGCGATCGGCACCGCAAGGAAGAACAGCAGCGCGAATTTCAGAAAGTACCGCATGTGGTCCTCAACGTGAATCGAACCCGGTGGCGATACAGGCCGCCGCTCTCCCGGGAGGGCGGCGGTCGAACTGTCGGCAACCGGTCACCGGCGTACCGGCACTATTTCATCCCCTTGAGACCCTTGTCGAGCGTAGCGCCGCTCGGCATCGAGGCCGGAGCGGTGTCACGGGGAGCGATATCAACCTGGGACGCTGCATTGACCGGCGGCGGCAGGTCAGCGAGGACCGAGGTCTTCGGCTTCTCCTCCGGGGCCGGAGCAGGGGCCGGCGCCGGCTTGTTCGCCGCGTAGTCGCCGACGTACTCGACCTTGGCCGCTGCGCGCAATGCCCTGATGTCGTCGGCGATCATCTTGCGCTTGCGCTCGTTGATCAGGTACTGCTGGATCGCCACGGTGGCGGCCTGGAGGTCGACGGGCTGGCTGCGCGAGCCCACCAGGTGCACCACCCGTGCGCCTTTCGGCCCGGCGGCGAAGACCGCCTGGCCGTCCTTCAGCGCGGCGAACTGCTCGACGCTCGTGAGCGGCAGCTGCTCGGCGGCGCGCACCCCTTCGGAGCCCTGGAACTTGATGTTGTTGGCCTTGAGGTAGTCGATGAAGGCCGAGAAGGTCTTCGCCCCGGCCAGGGCGGTCCTCAGGGTCTCGACCTGCGCAGCGGGAACGTCGATGTCGACCTCCTGCATGTTGTAGATCCGCCGGTTGGCGAAGAGGGCCGGATTCTTCTCGTAGTAGGCCTTCACCTCGTCGGCCGTGGGCTTGGTCACGCCCTCACCGATCTTCTCGAGGTAGGCGCGGGCGATGATCTCGCGCCGCGCGGCCTCGATCTGCAGCATCACGCGCGGGTCGCGATCGAGCTTCTGGTCGGTCGCCTTCTGCAGGGCGACCTCCTGGTCGATCAGGCGCTCCAGCGCCTGCCCGCCCGCCGACGCCGCCTGCTCGGGCGACGCGGCGCGCTGCTGGGCGAGCACCTGGTTGATCTGCAGGACGGTAATTTCTTCCTTGTTCACCTTGGCCGCCGTCTGCGAGGCGACCTTGTCCTTCTTCTTGTCGCCGCAACCCGCCACGAGCGTGACGAGTGCGAGAGCGGCGACCACGACGGTCAGCGAACGGTACGAACGGGCAAGGGGCCGTGGCGGGCGTGAGGTCATGAAATTTTTGCGGACAAGCCGTCTCCTGGCGAGATGCCTTGCCGAGTTTAGAGGGCGAGGCAATCGCCATGCCACGGTCCGCCGTGCGAAAGTGCCGTGCCCACGCGCGTCGAGATGCACGGGCCCGAAAACACCCCCGCGAATGCGGGGGTCAGCGCACCCGCTCAGCCGACCCGAACCACCTTCAGCATGTTCGTGCCTCCCGGGTAACCCATCGGCTCGCCGCAGGTGATGCCATAGGTGTCGCCGGGCTTGAGCACGCCCGATTCGACCAGCAGCTCCTCGGCGTGCTTCAGGGCCTCGTCGCGGTCGGCGAAGCTCGGCATCAGCAGCGGCGTGACGTTGCGATACATCGCCATCCGGCGCTGGCTGCGAATCTGCGAGGTAATGCCGAAGATCGGCACGTGGATCTTCTGCCGGCTCATCCAGAGCGCGGTCGAGCCCGATTCGGTGAGCGCCAGGATCGCCTTGCAGCCGAGGTGGAAGGCGGTGAAGAGCGCGGCCATGGCGATCGACTGGTCGATCCGGCCGAAGGTCTTGTTGGTGAAGCCGGCGTCGAGCGAGATCTCCTCCGAGCGCTCCGACTCGACGCAGATCGAGGCCATCATCTCGACCGTCTCCACCGGATAGCGGCCCGCCGCCGTCTCGGCCGAGAGCATGACCGCATCGGTGCCGTCGAGCACCGCGTTGGCGACGTCGCTGACCTCGGCGCGGGTCGGCACCGGGTTGACGATCATCGATTCCATCATCTGCGTCGCGGTGATGGTGATGCGGTCCATCTCCCGGGCCATCTTGATCATGCGTTTCTGCAGCGCCGGCACTGCCGCGTTGCCGACCTCGACCGCCAGGTCGCCGCGCGCCACCATGATCCCGTCGGACGCCTTGAGGATGGCCTCGAGCGCCGGAATCGCCTCGCTGCGCTCGATCTTGGCGATGAGCTGCGGCTTGTGCCGCCACGCCTCGCCGGCAACGTTGGCGAGCTGGCGTGCCATTTCCATGTCGGTCGCGCTTTTCGGGAAGCTCACCGCCAGGTATTCGCACTGGAAGGCCATCGCGGTCTTGATGTCTTCCATGTCCTTGGCGGTCAGGGCCGGCGCGGTAAGGCCGCCGCCGGCCTTGTTGATGCCCTTGTTGTTCGACAGCTCGCCGCCGACGACGACGCTGGTGTGCACCTCCTCGCCGCGCACCGCGTCGACCACCAGGCGCAGCAGCCCGTCGTTGAGGAGCAGCGTGTCGCCGGGGCGGACGTCGCGCGGCAGCTCCTTGTAATCGAGGCCGACGCGCCCGCTCGTGCCGAGCCCGGTCCAGGCGGCGTCGAGCACGAGCTTCTCGCCCGCCACCAGCAGGGTCTTGCCGCCCTCGATCTTGCCGACGCGGATCTTCGGGCCCTGCAGGTCGGCCATGATCGCGACCTCCTTGCCGACCTTCTTGGCGACCTCGCGGACCATTGCGGCCCGGTCGATGTGGTCCTGGGCGCTGCCGTGCGAGAAGTTGAGGCGGACGACGTCGACGCCGGCGCGGATCATCCTTTCCAGCACCTCGGGCGAGCTCGAAGCCGGCCCCATGGTGGCGACGATCTTGGTGGCGCGCGGAGCGGTCGTGTCCATCAACTTCCTTGTGAGGCTTCTGAGGCGCGGCGCTCGAGGATCTCGATCGCCGGCAGGGTCTTGCCTTCGAGCACCTCGAGGAAGGCGCCGCCGCCGGTCGAGATGTAGCCGATGTCCTTCTCGATCCCGTACTTGGCGATCGCCGCCAGCGTGTCGCCGCCGCCGGCGATGCTGAACGCACCCGAGGCGGCGATCGCCCGGGCGATGGTCTCGGTGCCGTGGGCGAAAGCGTCGAACTCGAACACGCCGACCGGGCCGTTCCAGACGATCGTGCCGGCCGACTTCAGCACCTCGGCCAGTGCCGCCGCGGTCTCGGGGCCGATGTCGAGGATCAGGTCGGCGCTCGCCACGTCGGCGACCCGCTTCACGCTCGCCGGCGCCTCCGCCTTGAACTCGGTGGCGGTGACGACGTCGACGGGAATCGGCACCTCGGCGCCGCGCGCCCGCATCGCGTCGATGACCGAACGCGCTTCGCCGAGCAGCGTGGGCTCGGCCAGGCTCTTGCCGATGGGCAGGCCCTCGGCCAGCAGGAAGGTGTTGGCGATGCCGCCGCCGACGATCAGCTTGTCGACCTTGGTCGACAAGCTTCGCAGGATCAGGAGCTTGGTCGAGACCTTGCTGCCGGCGACGATCGCGATCAGCGGCCGCTTCGGCCTGGCCAGCGCCTTGGTCAGCGCGTCGATCTCGGCGGCGAGCAGCGGGCCGGCGCAGGCGATGGGTGCGAACTCGGCGATGCCGTAGGTCGTGGCCTCGGCGCGATGCGCGGTGCCGAAGGCGTCGTTGACGAACACGTCGCAGAGCTTCGCCATCTTCTGCGCGAGCGCCGGATCGTTCTTCTTCTCGCCGCGGTTCAGGCGGCAGTTCTCGAGCACGACCAGCTCGCCCGGCGCGACCTCGACGCCCTCGACCCAGTTCGTCTTCACCGGCACCTCGCGGCCGAGCAGCTCGGCGAGGCGCGCAGCGACGGGCGCCAGCGAATCCTCGGGCTTCGGCTCGCCCTCGGTCGGTCGGCCGAGGTGCGAGGTGACCATCACCGCAGCGCCGGCGGCGAGCGCGGAGCGGATGCAGGGCAGCGAGGCGCGGATTCGCGTGTCTTCGGTGATGCGCCCGGCGTCGTCCTGCGGCACGTTCAGGTCGGCGCGGATGAAGACGCGCCGGCCGGCGAGCGCACCGCGCGAGGCGAGATCGGTGAAGCGGAGGAAGGTGGTCATGCGCGCGGCAAAGCGGCGATTTTAGGCGCCGGCCCCAAGGGCCCCGATCGGTTTCACCCCGAACGCCCGCCTCGCACGTTCCACCCAGCGAGGCCGAACCCGCCTCGCCCCCTCACTCTGGCGAAAGACCCGTGACCATGTTCGCTCGCACCAACCGCCGCACCGCGATCCTCACCCTCATCGCCGGCCTGTCCGCGACCACCGGCGCCCTGGCGCAGCCGCGGCCGCAGCTCCTCGCCCCGCCGCCCGGCGGCTGGCGTCCGCCGGCGCTCGTCGTCGCCGGCGCCGAGCAGCCGGTGCGCCTGCAGTCGCTGAAGATCGACGTCGAGGTCGCCGCCGGCGTGGCCGAGACCCGGGTGCAGATGGAGTTCTTCAACCCGAACTCGCGCATCCTCGAAGGAAAGCTCCAGTTCCCGCTCGGCGCCGGCCAGGTGGTGAGCGGCTTCGCGCTCGACATCGACGGCCAGATGCGCGACGCGGTGCCGGTGGAGAAGGCTCGCGCCGAGCAGGTGTTCGAGGACATCACGCGGCGCCGCGTCGACCCCGGCCTCCTGCAGACGACGCTGGGCAACAACTACGAGCTGCGCGTCTATCCGCTCAACCCCGGCCGCACGCGCACCGTCGTGCTGACGCTGGTCGAGGCAGCGCCGGCGCGGCTGCTCCTGCCCCTCGCCTACGCCGCCTCGGTGCCGCGGTTCGATCTCTCGCTGCGCTATGCCGGCGCGCAGCTGAAGCCCGAGATCGAGAGCGGCAATGCGCTCGGCCTGGCCTTCGAGCGCGACCCGCGCGGCGGCTTCAGCGCCCGCACCTCGCTCGCCGACGTGGCGCTGCCGCGCGAGAGCCTGCGCGTCCATGCGCCGGCCGCGGGCGGCAATGCGGTCGAATTCACGACCGAGGAGCGCAATGGCGAGACCTTCTTCGCCCTCTCCCTGCCGGTGGCCGAGCGGAGCGCGCCGCGGCCGCTTCCGCGCAGCGTGCAGATCGTCTGGGACGCCTCGGGCTCGGGCGCGAGCCGGCAGTTCGATCGCGAGCTCGCCCTGCTCGACGCCTACTTCCGCCGCGCCGGCGAGAGCGAGGTGACGCTGGTGCGCGTGGCCGACGTCGCCTTCGCGCCGGAACGCTTCAGCGTGCGCCGCGGCGACTGGTCGGAGCTGCGCCGCGCCCTGCTGGCGACGGTGTACGACGGCGCCAGCAACCTCGGCGCGGTGCGCCACGACGGCGTCTCGGCCGAAGCCCTCTGGTTCAGCGACGGCCTGGCCAACTACGGCGCGCCGTGGCGGCTGGCGTTCGCGGTGCCGGTGTTCGCGGTGAGCAGCAGCGCCAGCGGCGACCCGACGGCGCTGCGCGCGCTCGCCGAGGCGAGCGGCGGGCGCAGCATCGACCTGCAGGCGCTGACCCACGAGCAGGCGACGACGCTGCTGCTGGCGCGCGGCACCCAGCTCGTCGAGGCGAGCGCGCTCGGCGCGAAGGACATCGTTTTCGAATCGCGCCACGCGGCGGCGGGGCGGATGGTCCTGGCCGGCGTGATGACGGCCCGCCAGGCCGAGCTGACGCTTCGCCTGCGCGGCAGCGACGGCGCGGTGACGAACCGCGTCGTCCGCATCGATGCGCGGCAGAACGCGTCGCGCCTCGCCGGCGTGCAATGGGCGCGCCTCGCGCTCGCCTCGCTCGAAGGCGAGGCGCGCACGAACAAGGTCCGCATCCGCGAGCTCGGCAAGCGCTTCGGCCTGGCGACGCGCGAGACCTCGCTGCTGGTGCTCGAGCGCGTCGACGACTACGTGCGCCACGAGATCGAGCCGCCGCCCGCCCTGCGCGAGGCCTACGAGCGGATGGCGGCGACGATGCAGAAGACCCGCACGCAGAGCGATGCAGCGCGGCTGGCGGAGGTGGTGCGGCGCTTCGAGGCCCGGCTCGCCTGGTGGAACCGCGACTTCCCGAAGGACGCGCCGCCGGCGCCGCTGGCGATCGCCAAGTCGTCCGCGCCGCGCGACGCCATCGGCACGATGCAGGACCCTCGCCGCGAACGCGCCGAAGCCGACGATTCGCGCAGCGACCGCGCCGCGCAGCGGCCGATGCCCGCCGCGCCGGCGGCCGCACCGGCGCAGCTCGCCGGCCGCATGGCCGCGGCCAATTCGATGGAGGCGGCGAAAAAGGACGGCGGCAGCGCCGGCTCCGGCGGCACCAGCATCTCGATCGCGCTGCAGCCCGCGGCCAGCAACGCGGTCTGGCTGAAGCGGCTGGAAGCCGCCGAGCCCGGCGCGCGCCGCGCCGTCTACCTCGACGAGCGTAGCGCCAATGCGATGAACGTCGGCTTCTTCCTCGACGCCGCCGAGTTCTTCCTCGCCAAGGGCGACAAGGCGCTCGGCCTGCGCGTTCTCTCCAACCTCGCCGAGATGGACCTGCAGAACCGCCAGGTGCTGCGCCTGCTCGCCTACCGGCTGCAGCAGGCCGGCGAGGTGACGACGGCACTGCCGGTGTTCGAGCGCGTGCTCGAGCTGGCGCCGAACGAGCCGCAGTCGCACCGCGACCTCGGCCTGGCCCTGGCCGAGGCGGGCCAGGCGCAGCGCGCCGTCGACCGCCTGTACGAGGTGGTCACCGGCCGCTGGGACGGGCGCTTCCCTGACATCGACCTGATCGCCCTCGCCGAGCTGAACGGCGTCGTCGCCAAGGCGGGGCGCGACGGCAAGCCGGTCGATGTCGCCGCGATCGAGCCGCGCCTGCTGAAGAACCTGCCGCTCGACGTGCGGGTGGTGCTGGCCTGGGACGCCGACGCGACCGACGTCGACCTGCACGTGATCGACCCGAACGGCGAGGAGGTCTACTACGGTCACAACCTCTCGTACCAGGGCGGCACGATCAGCCGCGACGCGACCGGCGGCTACGGTCCGGAGGAGTTCTCGCTCAAGGTCGCCAAGCCGGGCAAGTACCGGGTCGAGGCCAACTTCTTCGGCCACCGCCAGCAGGTGCTCACTTCGAGTACCGGGCTCATGCTCTGGCTCTCGAGCGGCTTCGGCACTGCCGCGCAGCAGGACAAGCGGACGACGCTCCGGCTGAAGAGCCAGGGCGGTCAGCGGGTGCTGGTGGGCGAGTTCGAGGTCAAGCGCTGAGCGACGGGTCGCGCCGCGTCCGGACGGGGCCGGGCGATCCGGCCGCGCGGCGCGGCTAGTGCGTCTCGGTCGCGGGTTTGGCGGCCGGAGCCGCAGGGGCGGGCGCAGGCGCGGTCTGCGCCTGCTGCGCCTGTGCCGCGAGCTGCGGCGCGACCGGCTCGATCTTGTTCTCGCGCATGTAGTCGTTCATGTCGCGCCAGCCGGCGAAGACCGAGGCCCGGTCGGCCTTCTTGTAGATCGTGTAGCAGTCCTCGATCGCCCGGCCCGCGTGGCGGCAGGCGCCGCCGATCGCCTTGCCGTCGGCTTCGCGCGCGGCGGCGATCTTCTCGACCGACTCGATCCCGAGCATGTCGCAGCCGCCCAGCAGGGCGGCAGCGACCAGGATCGTGGAGCGGAAGAAGGCGGTGGGGCGCATGGGCGGACGAAAGGGTTCGTCCGGGATATCGGCCCCACCGCCGCCGACTTGAGCCGGTTGCCTACGCCCGGCGCAAGGCCCCCGGCGTCGCCGCCATCGCCAGCAGCCGCTCGACCCGCTCCTCGGTCGACGGGTGGGTGGAAAACAGCGACTTCAGGCCGCCGCCATGGAGCGGGTTGATGATCATCATCTGCGCCGTCGCCGGGTTGCGCTCGGCGGTCGGCAGCACCGTGCCGCGGGCATAGGCCTGGATCTTCTGCAGCGCCGAGGCGAGCCCCTGCGGGTCGCCCGACAGCTCGGCGCCGCCGCGGTCGGCCTCGAACTCGCGCGCCCGGCTGATGGCCATCTGGATCAGGCCCGCGGCGATCGGCGCAAGGAAGGCCACCGCCAGGCCGGCGAGCGGATTGGCCGGCCGGCCCTCGCTGTCGCGGCCGCCGAAGAACATGGCGAAGTTGGCGAGCATCGAGATCGCGCCCGCCATGGTGGCGCTGATCGTCGAGATCAGGATGTCGCGGTGGGCGACGTGCGCCAGCTCGTGCGCCATCACGCCGCGCAGCTCGCGATCGCTCAGCACGCGCATGATCCCGGTGGTCGCGGCGACCGCGGCGTGCTCGGGGTTGCGCCCGGTGGCGAAGGCGTTGGGCGCGGCCTCGTCGATGACGTAGACGCGCGGCATCGGCAGGCCGGCCTTCGTCGCCAGCTCGCGCACCATGGCGTAGAACTGCGGCGCCGAGGTCGCGTCGACCTCCTGAGCGTTGTACATCTTCAGCACCAGCTTGTCGGAGAACCAGTAGCTGAAGAAGTTGAGGCCGAGGGCGACCACGAGCGCGATCGCCATGCCCTGTTGGCCGCCGATGAACCCGCCCACGGCCATGAACAGGGCCGTGATCGCCGCCATCAGGACTGCCGTTTTCAGCAGGTTGAACATTCGCTTTTGCCTTGGGGTGAAACGCGCCCGATCGGCGCATGCCGATAGATGGGTGCGGCGAGCGGGAGTTCAAATGGCCGCGTCGCCGGGCGCGTCCGGCAGCTCGAAGCGCGCCCCGGCAGCGGGCGCGCGGCCGCGCAGGAACTCCGCCGCCGGCATGCGCCGGCCGCCCGGGCGTTGCAGCTCCACCAGATCGAGCCAGCCGTCGCCGCACGCGACCGTGATCGCGCCGCCGCCGGCGGCCACGATCTCCCCGGGAACCGCGGGGCTGCCGGGCGACGCGGCGCGGACCCCGCCGCGCCAGCAGGTGATCGTCTCGCCCCCCACCGTGCCGCGTGCGCCGGGAAACGGGTCGAAGGCGCGCAGGCGTCGCTCGATCACGGCGGCGGGCTCGCGCCAGTCGATCGCCGCCTGGCTCTTGGCGATCTTGGCGGCGTAGGTGACGCCGAGCTCGGGTTGCGGTCGAGGCTGCAGCCGTCCGGCGGCGGCGTCCGCGAGGCCGCGCACCGCCAGCTCGCCGCCGATGGCCGCCAGCCGCGCAAGCAGCGTCGCGCTGGTGTCGCTGGCGGAGATCGGCGTCGTCGCCACGAGCAGGATCGCGCCGGTGTCAAGGCCGGCGTCCATCTGCATCAGGGTGACGCCGGTTTCGTTGTCGCCAGACTCGATCGCCCGCTGGATCGGCGCCGCGCCGCGCCAGCGCGGAAGCAGCGAGGCATGGATGTTGATGCAGCCGAGGCGCGGCAGCTCGAGCAGCCAGGTCGGCAGGATCAGCCCGTAGGCGGCGACGACGATCGCTTCGGGCGCGGCTGCGAGCAGCGCCGCGCGCGCCGCGGCGGCGTCGTCGGCGAAGCGGCCGTCGAGGCGCAGCCCGCGCGGCTGCGCAACCGCGAAGCCGTGAGCGAGGGCGTACGCCTTGACCGGCGCCGCTTCGGTCTTCATGCCCCGGCCAGCGGGACGGTCCGGCTGGCAGAGCACCAGCGCGATCTCGTGTCCGGCGGCATGGAGCCGCTCCAGCCCGACCCGCGCGAATTCCGGCGTGCCCGCGAACGCCAGGCGCATCTCTAGGCGCGCGCTTCGTCGCGCGTCTTCTTCAGCATGCGGGTCTTGATGCGCGAGCGCTTGAGCGGGCTCAGGTAGTCGACGAACACCTTGCCGAGCAGGTGGTCCATCTCGTGCTGCACCGCCACCGAGAGCAGGCCCTCGGCCGCGAACTCGCGGCTTTCGCCGGAGCGGTCGCGCGCGCGGACCTTGACGCGGGCATGGCGCGGCACCTTGTCGTAGATCTCGGGCACCGACAGGCACCCTTCGTCGCCGAGCGTCATCTCCTCGCTGGTCTCGATCAGCTCGGGATTGATCAGGACCAGCGGCGCGTCGCGCGTCTCGGAGGTGTCGATGACGATGACGCGCTCGTGCACGTCGACCTGGGTCGCCGCCAGGCCGACGCCTTCGGCCTCGTACATGGTCTCCAGCATGTCGTCGACCAGGCGGCGGATGCGCTCGTCGACCTCAGCCACCGGCTTGGCGACGGTGTAGAGGCGCGGATCGGGGTAGCGGAGGATCGAAAGACGGGCCATTTGTGACGATTCGATTCAGCGGCTGGCAACTGTGGACGCAGCGCAACGCAAAGGGGTGTGAAACGTCTCACGCCGACCTGCCTGCGGGGGCCACTTTCGTTGCGATATCAAGGCTTTATGGGCAGAATCTGCGGAACAGAGTGAGGATTTTCGCCGAACCGCCGTTAGCGCGGCGGGGCGCGGCGAAACAACCCCGGATTGCGCGCTGGCGCGAACGGACGGCCGAGCAACCGAGAACTCGCGGGGCATGAGCCCGCGCGCAACGAGATCCGCCTTCATGAGCCGTCGACAACTTCCTGCTTCGATTCTCGCTCCGGCCCGTGCCGCCGCAGCCCTTGCGCTCGGCCTGGCGGCCGCGGCAACGGCAGGAACGGCGGTCGCCGCCGAGCCCAATTTCCCGATCACCGCCGAGCAGCGGGCCACGGCCAAGCGCGCCGCCGAAACGGGCGTGCCGCTCAGCGAGATCAAGCCCGACGCGCCCGACGTCTACACGGTCAAGAACCGCGACACGCTCTGGGGCATCTCGAGCATGTACCTGAAGAGCCCGTGGCGCTGGCCCGAGCTCTGGGGCATGAACATGGACCAGGTGAGGAACCCGCACCTGATCTTTCCCGGCCAGGTCCTGTTCCTCGACAAGTCGAACGGCCGCGCCCGCCTGCGCATGGGCCAGCAGATCGGCGGCGGCGTCAGCGGCGACGGCAAGATGCAGCCGCACATCCGCGCCAAGGACATCGCCTTCTACGGCATCGCCTCGATCCCCTTCCACCTGATCGAGCCCTTCCTCAACGAAGCGGTGATCTTCGAGACCAACCAGCTCGCCAACGCGCCGCGCATCGTCGCCACCCAGGAGGGCAGGGTCATCCTGGCCCGCGGCGACACCGCCTACGTGCGCGGCGAGCTCGGCGCCGAGCGCGAGTACCGGATCTTCCGCGAGCCGCGGCCGCTGCGAGACCCGACGACGAAAGAGATCCTCGGCTACGAGGCCACCTACATCGGCGCTTCGGAATACACCGTCGAAGGCGGCACCCGCACCGGCCCCGACGGCAAGGCCGAGATCATTCCCGCGACCTTCACCGTGACCAGCATCCGCCAGGAAGCGGGCGTCGGCGACCGGCTCGCGCCGGTGCCGGTGCGCGAGTACACGAACTACGCGCCGCACCCGCCCTCCGGGCCGATCAGCGGCCAGATCGTCTCGATCTACGGCGACGCCCTCACTGCCGGGCAGAACCAGATCGTCTCCCTGAACCGGGGCCTGAACGACGGCATCGAGCGCGGCCACGTGCTGGCGCTCTATCGCAACGGCAAGGTCGTGATCGACCCGACCGACGCCAGCCCGCGGACCAAGATCAAGCTCCCGGACGAGCGCCACGGCGTGCTGTTCGTGTTCCGCGTGTTCGAGCGCATGTCGTACGCGCTGATCCTCTCGGTCAAGGAGCCGGTTTCGCCCGGCGACCTGTTCTCCCAGCCCTGAGCCCGGCGGCCCCGCCGCGACCCGCGCGCCTCCGGCCCGAACCCGCGGCCCAGGGCAGCCTCCCGTGATCGACCCGGACGAGCTCGCCGCCTGGCTGCGCCTCGTCGGCACCGTTGGCGTCGGACGCGACGCGGTGCGGCGCCTGCTTGCGGAGTTCGGCTCGCCCGAGGCCGTGCTCGGCGCCTCGCCTGCGGCGCGCAAGGCGCTGGTCGGCGCCGGCGCGGCGGCGGCGCTCGCCGACGAGCCGCTCGATTTCGCCGACCTCCTCGCGGCGACGCTCGCCTGGCTCGGGGCCGGGACCGGCATCGGCGTGAGCACTCGCGACGTCGTGGTCCTGGGCGACCCGCGCTATCCCGAAGCGCTGCTGCAGACCGCCGACCCGCCGACCTTGCTCTACGTCGAAGGACGGGTCGAGCTGCTCGGCGCCGACTCGATCGCCATCGTCGGCAGCCGCAATCCGACCGCGCAAGGCCTGGAGAACGCGCGCGCCTTCGGCCGGCACCTGAGCCGCGCCGGGCTCGTCGTCGTCTCGGGGCTGGCGCTAGGCGTCGACGGCGCCGCGCACGAGGGCGCGCTGGAAGGCGCTGCGGCCGGCGGATCGAGGGGCGGCACGATCGCCGTCGTCGGCACCGGGCTCGATCGCGTCTATCCGGCGAGCCACCGGGCGCTCGCGCACCGCATTGCCGCCGAAGGCCTGATCGTCAGCGAGTTCCCGATCGGCACCAACTCGCGGGCAGAGAACTTCCCCATCCGCAACCGCATCATCGCCGGCCTCTCCCGTGGCACGCTGGTGGTCGAGGCCGCGCTGCGCTCGGGTTCGTTGATCACCGCCCGGCTCGCCCTGGAAGCCGGCCGCGAGGTGTTCGCGATTCCGGGCTCGATCCATTCGCCGCAGGCGCGCGGCTGCAATGCCTTGCTCAAGCAGGGTGCCAAGCTGGTCGACAGCGCCGACGACATCCTCGAGGAGTTCGCGGTCGCCCGGCCAGGCGCAGCTCGAGTGCCGGCTGCCGCCCAGCCCGCCGGAGAGGCCGGCCGGAAGGACCCGGTGCTCGCCGCCCTCGGCTTCGATCCGATCGGCCTCGACGCGCTCGTCGCCCGCACCGGCATGGGCGCGGCCGAGCTGGCAGCGCGACTGCTCGAGCTCGAGCTCTCGGGAAGGGTCGCCCGCCTGCCCGGGCAGGTGTTCCAGCGCGTCGAACGCGGCTGACCACTCGCCACCGGGCCGCCGTTCGTCCGCGGCGCCGTGTCGGAAAGGAGCGCTCGGGTATAGTGGATTCATGTTCGATGTGCTCGTGTATCTCTACGAGAACTACTGGCGCCCCGATGCGTGCCCCGAGCACGAGCAGCTGACGCGAAAGCTGAGTTCGGTCGGCTTCGAATCGGAAGAAATCGAGGACGCCCTGACCTGGCTCGACGGCGTCGCCGCGGCCGCCGAGGCCCGGGTCGGCGAGCAGCAGGCCGACAGCGTGCGGATCTACGTTCCCGCCGAGCAGGAACACCTGGGCGAGCAGTCCATCGGCTTCATCAGCTTCCTCGAATCGGCCGGCGTGCTGCCGCCGCAGATGCGCGAGATGGTGATCGATCGCGCCAGCGCGATCCCGGGCGGGCCGCTCGATCTCGAGGACCTGAAGATCATCGTCCTGATGGTGTTCTGGAGCCTCGGCGAGGAGCCGGATGCGCTGATCCTCGACGAACTCTTCGTCGCCGAAGAGGACCGCCTGATTCACTAGCCAGAAACCGGACGATGGCGTCCGGTTTCTCGACGCGAAGGCGCTCAGCCGAGGAGCCGGCTCGGATCTCCGTCGAGCTTGGCCATCGCGCTGCGCGTGGCGCGCACGGTGAGCGCTTCGTCCTGCGCCGGCACCAGCAGGCCGGCCTGCAGGAAGGCGGCGAGGCGATGCTGCTGGAACAGCACGCCCCGGCCCTGCGGCGAGACGAACAGCGTGAGCTGACGGCGCATGCCCTGCCAGGCGAGCTGCACCGCCTCGTTGCGGTTGCGGTAGTCGAGCATGTACCAGCTGCCGACCTGGAGCTCGCGCGCCCAGGCAAGCATCGCCGGCGTCGGCATCGAGCCGCCCTCGGCGACGACCTCGAGCTCCGAACTCTCGTGGCCCGAGAGGTCCATGACCAGGGATTCGTCGATGTCGACCTGCTCGGCCTCGGGCAGCAGCTCCTCGAGCGTCTCGAGCCGCTGCATCAGCTCCTCGAGTCGCTCGTGCGAGATGGCAGCCGCCTTGGCGGTGAACGCGGCGGCGAGCGAGTTGTTGAGGCGCTGGATGTGCTCGTCCTGCTTGGGCAGGGGAATGCCGGCCTCGTCCATGCCGTCGCGCAGGGTCTTGAGCAGCGGCGGCAGGCGACGGATGACCTCGGCGCGCTCGCTGCGCGAGACCTTGGCGCTCGCCGACCAGATCAGGTCGGCGGCGGCGCGCTTCATCTCCTTCACCGCCTCGGCGCCGTCGGTCTTGACCGCGGTGGTGGCGAGCACGTCGGCCCAGACGTGGAACAGGAACTCGCGCACGCCCTCCTGCACCGGCACGTCGTTCAGCATCTTGCGCAGCTCGATCGTGTACTGGATCGCCATGGTCTCGCGCTGCTCGACCTGCTGGGCCAGCGAGACGCCCTTCTTCGACGCCTCGTTCTCGTTCCTGAAGTAGTGCTCGAGGAATTTCTCGAACTCGGTGAGCACGGTCTGGAAGACGCGCCGGCCGGTGTCGGGATACGCCTCGACGACCTGGACCACGCGCTTGATCTCCTTCTCCAGCAGGTCGCCGACGGCGCGGCTGCCCGAGTCGAAGCCCATCACGCACGAGCCCATGCGGTCGATCAGGCGGCGCGCGGGATGCTCGACGGTGGCGAAGAAGTCGGGCTCGGAGACGGCGACGCGCAGCACCGGCATCTGCAGGCGCGCGAACCAGACGCGCACCGTCGCCGGAATCGCGTCTTCCATCAGGATGCTCTGGAACAGCAGGGCGACGATCTCGATCGTCGCGCGCTCGACCGGCGTCGCCGCGGCCGCCTTGAGCGCCTGCTTCCTCTGGTGCAGTTCCTCGAGCAGCGCCGGGGTGCCGATTCCGGGTGCGCCGCTGCTCGCCGCCGCCGCGGCGGCGCTGGACAGGCGCCGGGCGACGCTGTCCTGCGCCTGGGCGATGGCCGCATTGAGCCGCGGCGAAGCCGCCTGCGGCTCGCTCGAGGTGTGCGCGAAGTCGGGAAGCTGGCGGCTGACGAGGCGGTTCAGCCGGCCGAGCACCGCCTCGGCCTGGTCGGGTCCCCGCGCAAGGCCGGCGGCGCGGGTCATCATCCGCGTCTCCTCGCCGACCTCGTGCGCCTCCACCGCCGCGGCCGGCTTCATCACCGACTGCTGGAAGTCGGTGGAGCCCGGCGGTGCGGTACCGGTGGGCGTGCCGAAACCGCCGGTGGAGCCGGTACGCGTCGGCGCGGCGCCGTGCAGCGGCGCGCCGCCATGGTTGGAGCGGCGGATGAAGGGCCGCAGGTCGACCTCGGGAAGCACGTGGCGCGCCAGCAGGAAGCGGTTGGTCTCGTGGTACGTCTCTTCGGCGAAATGCGAGAGCTCGTCGTGCAGCACCGCCTGCAGCACCCGCCAGGCGTCGAAGCCGAGCGGCGCGGCCAGCCAGGAGTTCGTGACCACCCGCGCCAGCACGTGAGGCCGCAGCACGTCGTTGGTCTCGAGCTCCTCGCGGCTCTCGAGCACATTCATCCGCGAGCGCAGGTCGGTGAACTCCCACGAGGCCCGGTCCATCATCGCCAGCGCCAGGCGCGAGCTGAGGATCTCGTGCTCGATGGTGTCGTCGTCGACCAGGCTCAGCTTGCCCGCGCGTTGCCCGGGCAGCACCGGCAACTCGCCGAGCCGCGTCTGGGCGACCGTCCCCGTGCTCAACGAGGCGCGCAGCAGCGCCGTCATGCCCTGCAGCCAGAGCGGCAGGCTGCCCTGCAGCGTGGGAATGAGCTCGCGCCGCTTGAGCGCGACCGAGGGCTCGGCAACGGTAGCGGCTAGAGCACGAGCACCTTGATCGATGGCCTGCACCACCGCCGGCATTCCGCCGATCAGCCGCTCCACATATGACCGCCTCGCCTGCTGCGCCAATGCCGTCGGGTTGGCGGGGGTGGGCATGGGCTGTGGGGTGTGTCCGGTCCTGCGAGTGTCGCTTTGGACTCTACACCACCGCCCCGGCGTTCGGGTCCTCGGGATCGTGCGCCTTGGCCGTTGCCGAACCGATCAGATCCTCGCGCTTGACGCCCAGCCACATGGCTATCGCCGCGGCGACGAACACCGAGGAATAGATCCCGAACAGGATTCCGATCGTCAGCGCAATAGCGAAGTAATGCAGGGTCGGGCCGCCGAAAAGCAACATCGACAGCACCATCATCTGCGTCGAGCCGTGGGTGATGATGGTGCGGCTGATCGTGCTGGTGATCGCGTGGTCGATCACCTCGTGGGTGTTGAGCTTGCGGTAGCGGCGGAACGACTCGCGGATCCGGTCGAAGATGACCACCGATTCGTTCACCGAATAGCCGAGCACCGCCAGCACCGCCGCCAGCACCGAGAGCGAGAACTCCCACTGGAAGAAGGCGAAGAAGCCGAGGATGATGACCACGTCGTGCAGGTTGGCGACGATCGCGGCGACCGAGAACTTCCACTCGAAGCGGAACGCGAGGTAGATCATGATGCCGATGACGACGAAGAGCAGCGCCTTCGCTCCGTCCTCGGCCAATTCCTTCCCGACCTGCGGGCCGACGAACTCGCTGCGCGACAGGCGAACCGGCTCGACGGCGCCTGCCGTGCACGCCTGGCGAGACGCAGACTGGCCCTGCTCGGCCGGCCCTTCGCGGGCCGAGATCGTGCCGCCCTCGGCGCGGCAGAGCTCGGCGAACACCCGTGCGACGAGATCGGCCTGCTTCACGTCGGCGCGCAGCGGCACCCGGATCATCACGTCGCGCGAGCTGCCGAAGTTCTGCACCAGCACCTCGCCAAGGCCGAGCTTCTCGACCGTGGCACGGACCTTGTTGACCTCGGCCGGCTGCTCGTAGGCGGTCTCGATGACGGTGCCGCCGGTGAACTCGATCGAGAAGTGCAGCCCGCGCGTGGCGAGGAAGAAGACCGCGGCGAGGAAGGTCAGCGCCGACACGATGTTGAAGATCAACGCGTGCCGCATGAACGGGATGTCGCGGCGGATGCGGAAGAACTCCATTTGGCTTTTTCTCTGGACGGTTCGTTGAGGAGGGAGGGATCAGGTCTCGGCCGGGACGCTG
The DNA here is from genome assembly GCA_021414305.1 of Burkholderiales bacterium. Taxonomy (GTDB): domain Bacteria; phylum Pseudomonadota; class Gammaproteobacteria; order Burkholderiales; family Burkholderiaceae_C; genus Schlegelella_A. The sequence continues at coordinate 455,891 of JAIOOS010000006.1, forward strand.
CTGCCGCCCGGCTTCCAGACCTGGCCGATCGAGACGCTCTTCAGGCGCTTCTGCCGGCCGTACCAGAGGTTGACCAGGCCGCGCGAGAACATCACCGCCGAGAACATCGAGGTGACGATGCCCAGGCAGTGGACGATCGCGAAGCCGCGCACCGGGCCCGAGCCGAAGGCAAGCAGCGCCAGGCCGGCGATCAGCGTCGTCACGTTCGAGTCGAGGATGGTCGCGAAGGCGCGCTCGTAGCCGGTGTTGATCGCCGCCTGCGGCGAGGCGCCGCCGCGCAGCTCCTCGCGCACCCGCTCGTTGATCAGCACGTTGGCGTCGATCGCCATGCCGAGCGTCAGCGCGATCGCGGCGATGCCCGGCAGGGTCAGCGTCGCCTGCAGCATCGACAGCACCGCCACCAGCAGCAGCAGGTTGAAGCCGAGCGCCAGCGTGGAGACCAGGCCGAACAGCAGGTAGTAGCTGCACATGAAGAGAGCGATCGCGGCGAAGCCCCACATCACGCTGTGGAAGCCCTTGTCGATGTTCTCGGCGCCCAGGCTGGGGCCGATGGTGCGCTCCTCGATGATCTCCATCGGCGCGGCCAGCGACCCGGCGCGCAGCAGGAGCGCCGTGTCGTTGGCCTCGGCCGTGGTCATGCGGCCGGAGATCTGGAAGCGGTTGCCGAGCTCGCCGCGGATCACCGGCGCGGTGACGACCTCGCCCTTGCCCTTCTCGAACAGCAGGATCGCCATCCGCTTGCCGATGTTCTCGCGCGAGACGTCGCGCATGATGCGCGCGCCCTTGGCGTCCATCGTCAGGTGCACCGCTGCCTCGTGGGTCTGGCTGTCGAAGCCCGGCTGCGCGTCGGTCAGGCTCTCGCCGGTGACGATGACCTGGCGCTTGACCACCACCGGCGCGCCGCTGCGCTCGACGTACTTCTCGCTGCCGAAGGGCACCGGGCCGGCGCCGCTCTCGGCCGAGCGGCCCTCGAGGCTGTCGTCGACCATGCGCATCTCGAGCGTCGCGGTGCGGCCGATGATGTCCTTGGCCTTGGCCGTGTCCTGCACGCCCGGGAGCTGCACGACCACCCGGTCGGCGCCCTGCTGCTGGATCACCGGCTCGGCGACGCCGAGCTCGTTGACGCGGTTGTGCAGCGTCGTGATGTTCTGCGTGATCGCCGCCGACTGCACCCGCTTGGCGGCGTCGAGCTTGAGGTTGCCGGTGAGCTTGAAGTCGATGCCCTCGACGCTGTCCTGCCAGGCCAGGTCGGTGAGCTGGTCGGCGAGCACGGTGCGAGCCGCATCGCGCGTCGCCGCGTCGCGGAAGCGGACCACGACCCCGTTGCCGTCGCGGGCGATGCCGGCGTGGCGGATGTTCTTCTCGCGCAGCAGCGAGCGCGCGTCGCCGGCCAGCGCGTCGGCCTTCTTGGTCAGCGCCGCCTTCATGTCGACCTGCATCAGGAAGTGGACGCCGCCGCGCAGGTCGAGGCCGAGGTACATCGGCAGCGCGTGCAGCGCGGTCAGCCACTTCGGCGAGCGCGAGAGCAGGTTGAGGGCGACGATGTACGTCGGGTTCTCTGCGTCGGGGTTGAGGGCGGCACCGAGCGCGTCCTTCGCCTTGCGCTGCGCGTCGAGATCGCCGAAGCGCGCCTTCACCGAATTGCCGTCGTACTGGACGAAGTCGGCCTTCAGCCCGGCCTTGGCGAGGATGTCCTCGACCCGCGGCGCCAGCGACGCGTCGACCTTGACGGTGACCTTGCCGCTCGACACCTGCACCGCCGGCGCCTCGCCGAAGAAATTGGGCAGCGTGTAGACGATGCCGACGACGAGCGCGATCACCAGGATCGCGTACTTCCAGACCGGATAACGGTTCACCTCGGCTCCCGGGGCGCTGGCCTACTTGACCGTGCCCTTGGGCATGACCTGGATCACCGCCGAGCGCTGGACCTGGATTTCCACGCCGCCGGCGATCTCGAGGCCGATGAAGGTCTCGCCCATCTTCGACACCTTGCCGAGCAGGCCGCCCGAGGTGACGACCTCGTCGCCCTTGGCGAGCGCGTCGATCATCGCCTTGTGCTCCTTCTGCCGCTTCATCTGCGGCCGGATCATCACGAAGTAGAGAACGACGAACATCAGGATCAGCGGCAGCATGCTGCCAAGACCGCCGAACATCGAGTCGGCGCCGGCGGCCGGCGCCGCCTGGGCAAAAGCTTCGGATATGAACACGGGAGGAGGTCCTTCGGGGCGCCGGTCGCTGCCGGCAAAACCTGTGGATTGTAGAGGCGGCGGCCCGCCTCAGGCCCCACTGGGGGCAGGGGCCGGCCGAGGCTCGGCGCGACGCGGCGCCGCAGCTTCCGGGGGCGCCGCCACCAGGCGCAGCAAGGTGATCTCCGAGGGCGCGCCGAAGCGCTTGGGCGGTCCCCAGTAGCCCGTGCCCCGGCTGGTGTAGACCCACATCCGGCGCCAGCGCTTCAGCCCGGCGGTGAACGGCTGCTGCAGCCGCACCAGGAAATTCCACGGCCAGAACTGGCCGCCATGGGTATGGCCGGAGAGCTGCAGGTCGAAGCCGGCGGCCTCGGCCGCCTCGGCGCTGCGCGGCTGGTGCGCGAGCAGCAGGCGCACCGCCGCGGACGGGCTGCCGGCAAGCGCCCGCCGCGGGTCGCTCGCGCCCTCGCGGTCGAAGTGGCCGGCGCTGAAGTCGTTGACGCCCGCCAGCACCAGCGTCGCCTCGCCGCGCCGGATCGCCACATGCTGGTTGGCCAGCACCGTGAGTCCGAGACGACGCAGCTCGGCCGCCCAGGCGTCGGCACCCGAGTAGTACTCGTGGTTGCCGGTGACGAAGAAGGTGCCTTCGCGCGAGCGCAGGTCGGCGAGCGGGGCGACGTGCGGCGCGAGCTCGCGCACCGAGCCGTCGACCAGGTCGCCGGTGATCGCCACCAGGTCGGCATCGAGCGCGTTGACCGCGGCGACGACCCGCTCGACGTAAGGCCGGCGGATCGTCGGCCCCACGTGCACGTCGCTGAGCTGGGCGATGGTGAAGCCCTGCAGGCCCGCGGGCAGGCCGGCGATCGGCACCTCGACGCGGCGCACGGCCGCTGTTCGCCGGGCATTCAGGAAGCCCCAGGCCGTGGCGAACGCGGCGACGCCGACGGCTGCCCAGGCGCTCGCCGTGCCGGCCGTTCGCAGGGCTTCGATGCCCAGCCACGCGGGCTCGACCCGATGGAGCCCGGCAAGGACGAGAAGGCCCAGATCACGCAGCAGCGTCAGCACGAGCAGGGAAGAAAAGAGGCCGATGGCGACGAGGCCGATCCGGCTCGCGGCCTGGAGCAGGCGGCCGCGCCCCGCCGCACGACGCAGGCCCAGGCCGAGCGGCGCGGTGAGCGCCGAAAGCAGGAGCAGCCCGAGCAACGCCACCGACCACGGCCCACCGAGTTCCGGAGCGAGCCGCCAGCCGATCCAGGCATGGAGCAACAGCGAGACCAGGGGCAGGAGGCGCATCGGCCGCATGTGGGCACGACCGCCGGCCTTTCAACGACCGGACGTCGGGGACGCCGCCCACCGGCGTGGGACCCGGGGCTACAAGTGGCAACCGCGCGCCCCTTGACGCAGCCCCCGCCGCCGACACAATCGGTCGGGCGAGAGTTGTATCCAACAACCCGATCGAGGAGACAAGCATGCAAACGTTCCGTTCGCTCGTCGCCGGCGCCGCGCTTTGCGCGCTGGGCGTCGCATCCGCACAGCAGCCCCCGCCCGAGGAGCCCGGCTGGGCCAAGGGCCGGCCGAAGACCGACACCGCCATGAAGATGGCGCCGGTGCCGGCCTTTCCGATTCCGACGCCGGCCAACGAGCTGCCGACCAAGAAGTTCAAGCTGCCACCGGGCTTCAAGGTCGAGACCTGGGCCTCGGGCGTGCTCGACGCGCGCGAGATCCGCGAAGGTCCCAAGGGCACGATCGTCGTCAGCACGCTGTTCGTCGGCAACAAGGTCTACGCCTTTGCGCCCGGAAAGCGCGAGCCCAAGGTCATCATCGACAAGCTGCCGATGGCGGCCGGCATCGCTTTCGACAGCAAGGGCAACCTGTACGTCGCGACGAACACGAAGATCTACCGCTACGACAACGTCGAGGCCAATCTCGACAAGGTCGGCGAAGGCAAGGTGATCTACGACAAGCTGCCCGGCGGCAACGACCACAGCTGGAAATTCATCCGGATCAAGGACGACAAGCTCTACTTCCCGATCGGCGCGCCGTGCAACATCTGCGATCCGGGCGAGTACGCGAAGATCTACCGGATGAACCTCGACGGCACGGGGATCGAAACGCTCGCAGCCGGCGTGCGCAACACCGTCGGCTTCGACTTCGATCCGAAGACGGGCGACATCTGGTTCACCGACAACGGCCGCGACTGGCTCAGCGAGGAGCTGCCGAACGACGAGCTGAACCACATCGACATGAAGAAGCCGGGCCAGCACTTCGGCTTCCCGTACTGCCACCAGGGCGACCTCCCCGATCCGGAATTCGGCTGGGGCAAGTCGTGCGCCGACTACGTCAAGCCTGCCGCGTTGCTCGGGCCGCACGCCGGCTCGCTCGGCCTGAAGTTCTACACCGGCAAGATGTTTCCGGCGAAGTACCAGGGGGCGATGTTCATCGCCAAGCACGGACCGTGGAACCGCACCAAGAAGTACAACGGCGTCTACGTGGCCTGGCCCGACGGCAAGGGTGGCGCCAAGGTCGAGGAGTTCATGACCGGCTTCGTCGAGAACAACGCCTACCTCGGACGGCCGGTCGACTTCCACGTGATGAAGGACGGCTCGCTGCTGGTCAGCGACGACCATGCCGGAGCGATCTATCGCATCAGCTACGGCGGCAAGTGACGCGGGGAGGATGACCCGCTGGCACAGGCGGGCATCCAGCGCGGCGGCGCTGGCCGCCGCGCTGCTCTTCGCCGCGGCCTTGCAGGCGCAGACAAGGCCGGCGCGCGGCGCCAGCGGTTCGGCCGCCCGGACCGCCGCGCCGGCGGCATCGCAGGCCGCGGCCGCCAAGGCAAGCGCCGCCGACTATGCCGAGCGCTTCGCGACGGTGTGCGCCGCCTGCCACGGCGCCAACGGCCGCAGCGACATGCCCGGCACGCCGGTGCTCGCCGGGCAGCATTCCTACTACACGATCACCCAGCTCTTCCTGTACCGCGAGGGCCGGCGCAGCAACCCGTTGATGACCGCCGTCGCCAAGGGATTCAGCGACGCCGACCTCCGCGGCTTCTCCGACTACATCGGCACGCTGCCGCCGCAACCCGCGCCCGCCGCCTCGGCTCCGCCCGACGCTGCCCGGATGAAGCAGGGCCAGGCGCTCGCCCAACAGCACAAGTGCGTGTTCTGCCATGGCGCCGACTTCGCCGGTGGCCAGCAGGTGCCGCGCATCGGCGGCCAGCGCGAGGAGTATTTGCGCGACGTGCTGCAGGGCTATCGCTCCGGGCAGCGCGTCGGCTACACCCTGGCGATGGCGGAGGCGGTGGGCCCGGTTTCTCCGGCCGAGCTCGACGTGCTCGCCTACTACGCGGCGCGCGTTCCGGTCGCCGGCCGCTAGCGGGCCGTGCAATCAGGCCGCGGCCGGCGCTCGAGGACGCGCCGCGCCGCGCAGATTCAGCGCGTTGCCGGCAAGGATCAGCACGGCGCCGAGCACCGTCCAGAGGTCGACCGCTTCCGAATAGACGAGCCAGCCGGCGAGCGCGCTCAGCGGCACGCGCAGGAAGTCCATCGGCACGGTCGTCGTCGCCTCGGCATGCTGAAGCGCCCGCGTCATGCAGTAGTGGGAATAGGTGCCGCAGACGGCGATGACGACGATCCACGGCAGCACCGCCGGCGGCGGCGTGCGCCAGACGAACGCCGCCGGCAGCAGCCCGATCGCCGACTGCACCACCAGCATCCAGAAGATGATCGCCACCGCGCTGTCGCTGCGCGTCAGCGCCTTGACCATGCTCACCGAGATGGCGAAGCCGACCGCCGCGGCGAGCGCGATCAGCTGCCCCGGGTCCGGATGGCCGGTGGCGGGTCGCACGATCACCGCCACGCCGACGAGGCCGAGGACGACGGCGGCGATTCGCGCCGCGCCGAGTCGCTCGCCGAGGAACGAGACGGCAATGATCGCGGTCCAGATCGGCATGGTGAACTCGATCGCCACGACCTGGGCGATCGGGATCATCGTCAGCGCCATGAACCAGCCGAACTGGGCGGCGTAGTGAAACACGTTCCTCGCGACCTGCAGGCCGGCACGACCGGTGCGCAGGGCAGCGAGACCGCCGCTCGCGCGAACCAGCGGATACAGCAGCAGCAGGCCGAGCAGCGAACGCATCTCCATGATCTGGAAGACGTGCAGGCTGCGGGTGGCCTCGCGGCCGGCGACAGCCATCACCACCATGGCGGCGAGCCAGCCCGACATCCAGGCGGCGGCTTTCCTGGGCGAATGCTCGAAGGTCATGCGGACAAGGTCGATGTTTCGCCGTTCCGGCGACCGGTCTGGCGCCTCAGCGGCTGGCGCCGCCCGCCGGACGGGGAGCGCTGGCCGGGAGCGACGGCCTGGCAGGAACGCCGGGGTCCCGGATCGATGCCTGCAGGTCGTAGAGGCTCCCCTTGCTGACTTCGATCAGGCCGCGCCGCGGCCGGTCGAGGTCGAGGATCACGTAGATCAGGACCACGATCAGCGCGACCATGACGAGGCTCACCGCGGCCGGCCGATGACCGCCGATGCCCGAGGTGAAGCCGACGATTCCGGCGGTGATCAGGAACACCAGGTAGAGGAGCACCAGCACGACTTCCGGAACGTGCCGGTTGAGGCCCGCGTCACGCCTGCCGAAGCTGTCGAACATCTCGTTGAGAGCCTGGATGAAGAGGCCCGAGGTGACCGGATTCGGCGCCAGCTCCGCGGCCCGCCCCGCGTAGGACCACAGTGCCGTCTGCAAGGCGGCGGCCTCCGCGACCATCGCGCGCCAGTCGCCTTCATCGGCGGTCGTGACCTTGCTCGATTTCACCCGCAGGTCCACGTAGTCGCGCATCAGGCGCCGGACATCGTCGCGCAACGGCGGCGGCAGCAGGTCGATGCGCAGCCAGGCGGTGCCTATGGCGTTGGCTTCGTCGACGACCTGGTCGCTGCGGCTGTCGAATCGCTGCAGCGACAGGGAAAAGGTGAAGGCGAGCAGCAGCGCCAGCAGACTCAGTGTCGACGACTGCGTCGCACTGATGTGCGAGCGCGACGCTTCATCCGTCTTTTCCTTGAGGCGCCAGCCGGCTCGATAGCCGACTTCGACGGCGACCAGGGTCGAGACCAGCAGCACCCCGGCGATCACGACGCCGTCGATGTCGTACATGAATTCCTTCATGGAACCAGGACGGCTCGGGAAGAGGCGCGGGCCTCCTGCGGCGCCCCGGCCGCCCTTCGATCGCTCAGAACGCTCCGGTCAGGAACACCTGCAGACCCTGGTAGCCCATGCGCAGGCGCCCATCGAAGTTGTTCTTCTCGACCTTGACGTTGGTCGTGAACCGGTTGTAGCCGGCGCCCACGCCGAAGTTCTGGCTGAACATCCAGGTCGCGCCGGCGCGCAGGTCCAGAACGCTTCCGTCGATGTTGTCAACCTTCGCCTTGAAGTACTGCGCCTGCGCGTCGAGGTAGACCTGGGGCGCGACGACCCAGCCGGCGCGAATGCCGATCACCGGCAGCGGCGCGGAGACCGAGCCTTTCTTCGAAGTGCCCGACACCGAGGTCGTATTGCCCTCCGAGTCGGTGATCATGGCGTCGCCCTTCAGCTTGATGCCGATGTCCATCCAGTGCACGCCGAGCGTGCCGGCCAGCTCGAACGTCGGCTGGCGGATGAAGGCGTATTCGTAGGCGACCTCGGCAATGTTGAACTTGTTCGTCGCCTTGACTTCTCCGCCCGCGGTGAAGACATCGTCGCCCCATTGGATGTCTTCGTCGATCACACGCTTGCGCTGGGTGGTGTTCTGGAAGTAGAGGAAGCGCAGATGCTGCGTGGGCGTGATCCGCCACAGCACGTCGGCGCGGGCGCGGGTCTGGTCGCTGCCCTTCCCGAAGGTCTTGTCGAAGTCGACATCGGCATTGTTCGTCGACTCGCCATTGAGCCGCGCCTTGAGGTCGGTGCTGAGGACGAAGCCGCCGATGTTGCCGACGACCTTGCCGTCGAGAAGGATCTGGGCCGGCGCGGTGGACTGCGCCCGTGCGCCGCTCGCGAAGCCTGCGGCGAGCAGCGCGCACACGGCCAGCGGAACGTAAGGGATTGCCCTGTTTGCCTTCATCGTCTTGCTCCGTTGTGGATGGCGTCTGGCGCGCCGCGGCGCCTGGTGTCGAGATGCAGGCTATCGCCAAACGATCGTCGCATGAACCTGCCTCTTAGGGCAATAGACGCAGCGCGGCTCGACCTCCACAGTGTTGCAAGCGCACACGCCTGCATGGCGACCCGTTCGCGCAGGGACTTCGCAACAACGTTCTCGAGGACCGCGAAATGATGCTACGCAAACTTTGCCTGCTGATGCTGGCCGCGACACTCGCTTCGACCGCGGGGGCGCAGCAGTACGTCTTCCCGGCCAAGGGGCAGACACCCGAGAAGCAGAAGGCAGACGAAGCGGCCTGCTACACGTGGGCGGTTCAGCAGACCGGCTTCGATCCGGCCAAGCCGCCGCCACCCACGGCCGCGGCCAAGCCGCCCACGACGGCGACCGGAACGACCCCCGGCGCGGGCGCACGCGGCGCGGTCAAGGGCGCCGTGGTCGGCGAGATCGTCGGCGGCGATGCCGGCACGGGTGCCGCGGCCGGGGCGATTGCCGCGCGCAGCCAGAGCCGCAAGCAGAACGCGGCGGCGGCCAACTCGGCACAACAGCAGCAACAGGCCGCGGCCAGTCAGCAGCAGGCCAATTTCGCCAAGGCACGCACGGCGTGCCTCGAAGGCAAGGGCTACACGGTCAAGTAGTGGCTAGCGGTACGCGAAGGCAACGAAATCTGAATGGAGCTGCCGTGACAACTCGTCTCTTCTCGATCCCGATGCGCGCTGCAGGCGGCTTGAGGGCGTGCGGCGCGCCCCTCCTCGCAGCGCTGCTGGCGGTTCTCTCGGCACCGCCGGGCTTCGCGCAAACACCAAGCGCTGCTGCTGCCGCACCCGCTGCTGCCGCGCCGGCCGCCGACGACCCGGAGGCGCTCGTCGCCCGAATCGCCCTGTACCCGGACGACCTGATCGCGATCATCCTGCCGGCGTCGACCAACCCCTTGCAGATCGTTCAGGCCGACCGGTTCCTTGCCAAGCGGAAAACGGACCCGAAGACACCGATCGACGACAAGTGGGACGACTCGGTCAAGTCGCTGGTGAACTATCCCGAAGTCGTGACGATGATGAGCGCCGACCTCGACTGGACCGCCGCGCTCGGCGAGGCGGTGGTCGCCGACCAGGGCGCCGTGCTCGAGGGCGTTCAGGCCTTCCGCCGCAAGACGCAGTCGGCCGGCAACCTGAAGTCCGATCCGAAGCAGACGATCGTGGTCGAGAAGGAAGTGATCAAGATCGTCCCGGCCGATCCGCAGGTGATCTACGTGCCGCAATACAACCCGACGACGGTGGTCGTGACGGGCGGCTATTCGACCTGGGGCTACTACCCGTCCCCGTACCCGGTGTACTACTACCCCTACCCGCCCGGCGCGGCCTTCGCCACCGGACTGATCTGGGGCGCGGCGATCGGTGCGGCCTGGCACGGCAATCACTACGCCGCCCACTACGGCGGCAACGCGAACATCAACATCAACCGCAACACCAACATCAACACCGGAAACATCAACACCGGAAACATCGGCAGCGGCAACCGCGCCACGCAGAACAACGTGAGCAGCACCCAGTGGACCTCGAACAAGCAGAAGGGCCAGGTCAGCAAGTCGGTGGGCGCCACGCCGCCATCGCGCGTCGGTGACGCCGGGGGCAACCGCGGCGGAGCGGGCGCGTCTGCGGGCACGATGGATCGCGGCGGCGGGTCGCGAGGTGGCGCGACCGCCTCGACCTCTTCGATGGACCGCGGCGGCGCCTCGCGCGGCAGCGGTGGCGGCGGCAGCGCGTTCGAGGGCTACGGCTCGGGCCGCAGCTCGCAGATGGACAGCTCGCGCGGCGCCGCGAGCCGCAACTCGGCCTCGACCTCGACCCGGCAGGCCCCGAGCCGCAGCGCCTCGCCGAGCGCGACACGCTCGGGTGGCGGCGCCGCCCGAGGTGGCGGCGGCGGCCGTCGCTGAGCCGGGCCATGAAGTCCTTTCAACCTGCTACCGAGGCGTCGACGACCATGAACCTCCTCGCATCCCTGACTGGCGGGTTGCGCCGTGCCGCCCTGGCGGCGCTGCTGCTGGCCCTGCCGCTCGCCACGTTCGCAGCGGAGCCGCGCACGTTCGCCACGCCCGAGGCCGCCGTCGAGGCGCTGTTCGCGGCGCTGAAGGCGAACGACGAGCCGGCCCTCATCGCCATCATGGGCGACAAGCACCGCAGCCTGATCGTCACTGGCGACGCAGCCAACGACGCCGCCCGGCGCGCCGAGGTCGCGGACCTGCTCGCCACCTACCGGTCGCTCGACGACAGCGCGCCCGACCGGCGCGTGCTGCTCCTGGGCACCAAGGCCTGGCCGCTGCCGATTCCCCTGGTGCGCCAGGGCAACGCCTGGCGGTTCGATGCCGATCAGGGCGCCGAGGAGATGCTGAACCGGCGCATCGGTCGCAACGAGCGCAGTGCGATCGAGGTGCTGAACGCCTACGTCGACGCGCAGCGCGAATACGCCTCGCGCGACCGCGACGGCGACGGCGTGCTGCAGTACGCCGCCAAGCTGGGAAGCACGCCGGGCAAGCAGGACGGTCTGTACTGGGCCGCCGACGCGAAGAAGGGCGAGGAAGCGAGCCCGTTCGGGCCGCTGATCGCGCAGAGCGCGGCGTACTTCAGCGGCCACAAGGCGGGCGACCCCTACCGCGGCTACCACTTCCGGATCCTCACTCGCCAGGGCAAGAGCGCGCCGGGCGGCGCCTACAGCTACATCATCAACGGCCGCTTGCTGGCCGGCTTCGCGATGGTCGCCTTCCCCGCCGCCTACGGCGAGACCGGGGTGATGACCTTCATCGTCAACCAGAATGGCAAGATCTTCGAGAAGGACCTCGGCGCGAACGGCGGCGCGGTGGCCGCGAAGATGACCGCATTCGATCCCGGCGCCGGCTGGCGGGCGACCTCGCCCTGAAGGCGTGCCTTCCCCTTCACCCTTTTTCACCTCTGCAGGAGCAAGAATGAAGAACCCGTCCCTGATCATCCTCGCCGCGTCGCTGGTCGGAGCATTCGCCCTTCCCGCCGTGGCGCAGCCGGCGGCCGACGCCAAGGCGGTGATCGTCAGCTCGCCCGGCCAGGCGAGCATCGTGCAGAAGCGCAAGCTCGTCGCCACCGTCGAGGCGGTCGACGTCGCCAAGCGCGAAATCACCCTCAAGGGCCCGAAGGGCAAGATCGTGCCGCTGTCGGTCACGCCCGAGGTGCGCAACCTCGAGCAGGTCAAGGTAGGCGATCGCCTCGTGGTCACCTACATCGAGGCCCTGTCGCTGACGCTGAAGAAGGACGGCAAGGAGCTGCGCTCTTCCAGCACCAAGACCGACGGCGTGCGGGCGGGCGCCGGCGCGAAGCCCGGCGGCGCCGTCGCGGAACAGGTCACGGTCGTCGCCGACGTGATCGCCGTCAACCGCAAGACGCACATGGTCACCCTGAAGGGGCCCAAGCAGGAGGTCGACCTTCATGTGGCCGATCCTGCCCAACTGAAGCTGATCAAGGTGGGCGACCAGGTCGAAGCGGTGTACCAGCAGGCGCTCGCGGTCGGGGTGGAGCCGGCGCCGAAGTAGCGCGTCTCTCGCCGGAGCCGCCCCGGCTCCGGCAGATCCTGCCGCAGGCGCCGCGCGCGCCGGTGCGTCGGGAGAATTCGGCCCGCTAGACTTCGGCCACATGGACGTGGACGAAGCCCGGGCCGGATGAGTTTCGTCACCATCGTCTACTCGATGATTGCCGCGGCGTGCCTGACGCTCGCCGCGGTGCACCTTCCGGTGTGGTGGCGCAACCGCGACGCGCCCGCCAGCCTCGCGTTCTCCATCGCGGCCCTCTGCACGGCCGCCATTGCCGGCTGCGAGCTGACCATGCTCACGACGCAGTCCACCGCCGTCTACGGCGCGGCACAGCGCTGGAGCAACGTGCCGATCGTGGTCCTGCTGGTGGCCTTGGCGGCCTTCTCGTACCACTACCTGGCGGCTGGCCGGCGCTGGCTCGCCATCACCGGGGTCGGTCTGCGCCTGGTCTCGCTGGTCATCAACTTCAGCGCCGGGCAGAGCCTGAACTACAGGCAGATCGACGAGCTGAAGAGCCTTCGCTTCATGGGCGAGCAGGTGTCGTTCGCCGTCGGGGTGCTCAATCCCTGGCAGGCGATCGGTCAGCTCGGCGTCTTCATGCTGATGCTCTACTTCGCCGACGCGAGCATCACCGCATGGCGACGCGGCCGACGCGCCGCGGCCTTCTTCGTCGGCGGCGCCCTCACCTTCTTCATGTTCGCCAGCGTGACCCGGGCCTTCCTGGTGTATTGGCAAGGCGTCCAGTCGCCCAGCATGGTGAGCCTGTTCTCGCTCGGCGTCGTTCTCGTCATGGGCTACGCGCTGAGCGCGGACCTGCTGCAAGCCAAGCGCCTCGTCGTCGAGCTGGGCGAGCGCGAGCACGAGGCCAACCTGGCAGCCGACGCGGCCGAGCTGGGCATCTGGACCCGCGACGTCAGCCGCGACGTCATCCGGGCCAGCGGCAAGTGGCGCGACCTGTTCGGCTTCCCGCCCGACGAGAAGATCGATCTGGAAGCCCTGCTGCAGCGGATCCACGTCGACGATCGCGGCGACTTCCGGGATCGGCTGGCGCAGGCGGCCCGGGATCGGGCCGAGTACCACGCCGAGTTCCGCCTCGCGTTGCCCGACGGCCGCATGCGCTGGATCGCCGCCATGGGCCGGGTCGACGTCGATGCCAAGGGCCGGACGATGCGAACGCGGGGCGCGTGCATAGACATCACTGCACGCAGGAGCGCCGAGCAGGAGATGCTGCGCTTGCGACAGGACATCGCGCACGTGGGTGGCGTGTCGGTGATGGGTCAGCTCGCGTCGACCCTTGCGCACGAGATCAACCAGCCGCTGGGTGCGATCCTGCGCAACGCCGAAGCGGCCGCGCTCTTCATGCAGGACCCGGCGCCCGATCTGCACGAGATCAGCGCGATCTTCGAGGACATCCGCAAGGACGACCAGCGCGCCGGCGAGGTCATCGACCGGATGCGGGCGCTGCTTCGCCGCCAGGAGGTGACGAAGTCACCGCTCCATGTCGCCCAGGTGCTCGGCGACGTCCGCCAGCTTCTGCGACCCGACGCGACCGCCCGCCAGGTGGCGCTCGAGCTCGCCGTTTCCGCCGACCTTCCGACCGTTCACGGCGACCGGGTGCAGATCCAGCAGGTGTTGCTCAACCTGATCATCAACGCGATGGATGCGCTCGAGGGCCTGGCCGACCGTCCGCGGTCGATCGCGGTTTCCGCCCGGCCCGAAGGCGCGGCCAGCGTCGAGATCAGCGTCGCCGACAGCGGCCGCGGGCTCGAAGCCGATCAGCTCGATCGCGTCTTCGACCCGTTCTTCACCACCAAGGCCGCGGGCATCGGCATGGGGCTGTCGATCTCGCGCAGCATCGTCGAGACCCACGGCGGGCGTCTGTGGGCCGAGAGCAATCTTGGCCAAGGCGCCACCTTCCGCTTCACCCTGCCGGTGGCGCAGGACGCCCTCGCATGAACCCGGTCACCGTCGTCTGGTCGATGATCGCCGCGGCGTGCCTCACGCTCGCGGCGGTTCACCTCCCGGTCTGGTGGCGCAACCGGGAAGCACGGGCGACGCTGGCGTTCACCCTGGCCGCAACGTCCACGGCCGCCATCGCCATCCTGGAGCTGCAACTGCTGAATTCGCGGTCGGTGGCGGCGTACGCCGAGACGCTGAAGTGGGGCCACGTACCGGTGGCGCTGATGATGATCTCGCTCGCCGCCTTCGCCTACCACTACCTCGATGCCGACTGGCCCTGGCTGGCGATCGGCGGCCTCGCCCTGCGCCTCGTGTCGCTGGTTCTCGACTTCACGACCGGCGTGAACATCAACTACCTCGAGATCACCCGACTGCACGACTTCACCCTCCTCGGGGAGCGGGTCGCCGCCCCGGAGGGCGTGCCCAATCCGTGGATGGCGATCGCCCAGCTCGGCGTGATCCTGCTCGCCCTTTTCCTCGCCCGCGCGACAGTGATGACATGGCGGCGCGGGCGGCGCGCCGTGGCGGTGTTCGTGGGCTGCAGCCTGACCTTCTACCTGGCCGCGGGCGCCTGCCAGGCGTTCCTCGTGTACTGGGGGCTCGTACCGGCTGCGCCCAGCACGCTGAGCCTGTTTTCCCTCGGCGTCGTCGTCGTCATGGGCTACGCCCTGAGCGTGGACCTGTTGCGCGCCAGGCGACTCGTGCTCGACCTGCGCGAGCGCGAGGAGGAGGCCAACCTCGCCGCCGACGCAGCGAACCTTGGCATCTGGACGCGCTACATCGCCCGCGACGAGATCCGCGCGAGCGACAAGTGGCGCGAGCTGTTCGGATTTCGCCCCGGCGAGCAGGTCGGCACCGATCAGGTGCTCGCGCGGATCCATGTCGACGACCGCGCCACCTTCGCCAAGCGCCTGACGCAGGCCGCCCGGGAACACGGCGGCTACCAGAGCGAGTTCCGCCTGGTTCTGCCCGACGGACGCCTGCGCTGGATCGCCGCGCTGGGCCGGATCGACTTCGACGCCCGCGGCCGGGCGCTGCGCAGCAGGGGGGCATGCATCGACATCACGGCGCGCAAGAACACCGAGCAGGAGATGCTGCGCCTGCGCCAGGACATCGCCCACGTCAGCCGGGTGTCCGTGATGGGGCAGCTCGCGTCGAACCTGGCGCACGAAATCAACCAGCCGCTCGGCGCCATCCTGCGCAATGCCGAGGCGGCCACCCTCATCCTGCAAAAGCCGGCACCGGACCTGCAGGAGATCGACGCGATCCTCGAGGACATCCGCAACGACGACCAGCGCGCCGGCGAGGTCGTCGACCGCATGCGGACCATGCTGCGCCGACGCGAACTGGCGATGGCTCCGCTCGATTGCGGCCAGGTGCTCGGCGACGTCGCTGCCCTGCTGCGTGCCGATGCAGCGGCACGGCATGTCGGCCTCGAGCTGGCCGTTCCGGCGGACCTTCCTGCCGTGCGCGGCGACCGGGTGCAGATCCAGCAGGTGCTGCTGAACCTGATCCTCAATGCGATGGATGCGCTCGACGGTCTCGACGACCAAAGCCGATTCGTCGCCGTGACGGCGCGACGGCAGGAGACGCAAGGCGTCGAGATCAGCGTCGCCGACAGCGGACCGGGCATCCCCGCCGATCAGCTCGAGCGCATCTTCGAGCCGTTCGTCACGACCAAGACCCAGGGCATCGGCATGGGCCTGTCGATCTCGCGCGGCATCGTCGAGACCCACGGCGGCCGCCTGCGGGCCGAGAACAACGCCGGCAGAGGCGCCACCTTCCGCTTCACCCTGCCGCTCGCCGGCTGAAGGCCGGCGATGCGCAAGTCAGCCGGCCGGCCTGTCCCCGAGCCTGCGATACAGGCGAACGACCAATTCCTCGGCGACGAGCATGGCGACGATCACGACGATCAGGGTGACGATGCCGTTGAACCGGCCGTCGAACTTGACCTTGTCCCCGAACGCGAAGGTGATGGCCTCGAGGATCACGAACTTCGACCCGAACAGCACCAGCCAGGCGCAGAAGAACCGCAGGAAGGTCATCAACCCGCCCGGCCGCGCCTTGAAGAACAGCGCGACCCGGTGCTCGACCGCGATCGTCAGCTTCAGCAGGACCTGCAGCACGATGGCCGCGAGAAGCGAGGTCGTGAACGAGTCGATGCTCACGTTCTTCGAGTACTCGACGAACAGGTTGAGCACCACGAGATCGATCAGGATGGCGGTGAAGTACCGCATGAACAGGCGCTGCCTGTTCGACGGTCCCTCTGCCGAAGCCGGCATCAGCGCTTCGCTGGTCATTGCTAGAGTCCCTCCAGATGTGGCAGTTTGCCAGCGATATCCACGACGCCTATTGCCCCAAGAGGCTGGTCGCGATCGACCGCTTTGGCGATAGCCTTGGCCGCGTGAAGGACTGTACGACTCGACGGGGCCGGTGGGTCCTGCCGCTGGCATGCGTTGCGCTGCTCGGCGCATGCACTACCGTCGGGCCCGATTTCCGGCAGCCGCAGGTGCCCTGGCTGGCCGGCTGGAACGGCGGATCGCTGCAGCCCCTGGTTGCCGATTCGCGCGCCGCCCGCCCCGATCAGCTGCAGACGTGGTGGCGCGCCTTCAAGGATCCCGTGCTCGACCAGTTGATCGCCGAGGCCCAGCGCGTCAATCCGAGCGTGCGTACCGCCGGCCTGCGCATCATGGAAGCGCGGGCCCAGCTCGGGATCGCCGGCAGCGCGCTCTATCCGCAGGTGCAGCAAGTCACCGGCGAGCTGCTGCGCGTCGGCAATATCCGCTCGAACGGATCGGACACGCGCGCCTTCAACTTCGGCGCCGGCTTTCAGGTCGGATGGGAAATCGACTTCTGGGGCGGGTTCAGGCGGGGCATCGAGGCGGCCGACGCAGGTTACTTCGCCAGCATCGCGCAGTACGACGACCTCCAGGTGCTGATGGCCGCCCAGGTGGCAAGCCTGTACTGCTCCATCCGCACGGTCGAGGCGCGCCTGCTGATCGCCCGGCAGAACGCGGTCCTGCAGAAGCGCAGCCTCGACATCGCCGAGCGGCTGTTCAAGAGCGGCAACGACTCCGAGCTCGACGTGCAGCAGGCGCGGGCGCAATATCTCGGCACCCTGGCGACGATTCCGGCGCTCGAAAGCGGCCTGCGGCAGACGCAGAACGCGCTCAGCGTCGTGCTCGCCCGCCCGCCCGGCCCGCTCGCGGAGATGGCGGCCGGAAAGGAAGCGATCCCGCAGGCCGGGCTCGAGGCGATCGCCGACATCCCGGCCGACCTGCTGCGCCGCCGGCCCGACGTGCGCGCGGCCGAGCTGCAGATGGCGGCCCAGTCCGCCCTCATCGGCGTGAGCGTCGCCGAGCTCTATCCGTCGATCTCGCTGCTCGGGTCGGTCGGCGTTTCGGCAAGCTCGCTCGGCAGCTCGACGCGGGCGCTGACCTTCGGCGTCGGCCCCAGCCTCGTCTGGAACGTGTTCGACCGCGGCCGGCTCACCAACACCGTCCTGCTCCAGGACGCCCGCTTCCAGCAGCTTCACGAGCAGTACCAGGACGCAGTGCTGCGTGCGGCGCGCGAAGTCGACGACGCGGCCGTCGGCTTCGCCAAGACAGGAGAGCAGATCGTCCTGCTCGCCGAATCGGTGACGGCGGCGCAACGCTCGCTCGACATCGCGACGCTCCAGTACCGGGAAGGGCTGGTCGACTTCCAGCGCGTCATCGATTCGCAGCGCGTCTTCTTCAGCCAGCAGGACCTGCTCGTCTCGACCCGGGGCAGCCTGACGCAAAGCCTGATCGCCCTGTACAAGGCGATGGGCGGCGGCTGGGAGCAGGGGCGAAGCCGCCCGGTGCTGGACGAGGCGACGCGCGAAACCATGAGCCAGCGCAGCGACTGGAAAGACCTTCTGGCAGCGCCGCTGCCGGCAGCCGACAGCGTGCATCCGCCCGCGTCTGCGGGAGCGACAAGACCATGAGCGAAGCCACCCCTGCGCCGGAACAGGCGCCGACCCCGGCGAGCGAGAAGACGCCCGATGGCGCAGCGACGACGACGACGCCGGCGGTGTCGGCCCCGCCAGCTGCGCCTGCTGCGCCTGCTGCGCCTGCCGCGCCTGCCGCGCCCCCGCAGCCGGGCAAGGGATCGCGCGTCGGAGCGATCGTCGTCCTGCTCCTGATCCTCTCCAGCCTGGCCTGGTACTTCGTTTCGGATCGCCTGACGCCGCACACCTCGCAGGCTCGGGTGCAGGCCTTCGTGGTGCCGGTTGCCGCCGAGGTCGCCGGCAAGGTCCTGAAGGTCCATGTGCGCAACAACGACGAAGTGCGGCCGGGGCAGCCGCTCTTCGACATCGACCCCGCGCCTTACCAGATCGCGCTGCAGCGCAGCCGCTCGGATTACGAGTCGGTGCGCATCTCGGTCGGTACCAACGTCACCGCGGTGGGCGCGGCCCGTGCCGGGCTCCAGGCGGCCACGGCCGGGCGCATCCAGGCCGAGCAGGACGCGAACCGGCTCGAGCAGATCTTCAAGGAGGATCCTGGCGCCATCTCGATCCGCCGGGTGGAGTCGGCGCGCGCGAACCGGATCAAGGCGCGCAGCCAGGAAGCCGCCGCGGAGGTGGACCTGCAGCGGGCGATCGAGGCCACCGGCGAGCGCGGCGAAAAGAACGCGCAGCTGATCAGCGCCCGCTCGGCAATCGAGAAGGCCGAGCTCGACATCAAGCGCACCCAGGTGGTCGCGCCCGCCGGCGGCGTCGTCACCGACCTGAAGACCGACGTCGGCCAGTTCGCCCAGGCAGGAGCGCCGGCGATGACGTTGATCGCCGCGCATGACCTCTGGATCAGCGCCGACATGACCGAGAACAACCTGGGCAACATCAAGCCCGGGGACAGGGTTGCCATCGTGCTCGACGCGATGCCGGGCGAAGTGCTGAAGGGACGCGTGCGCAGCGTCGGCAGCGGCATCAGCGCCGGCAAGCAGGCGCAGCCGGGCACCCTGCCGCCGATCGAGAACAGCCGCGACTGGCTTCGACAGGCGCAGCGCTTCCCGGTGGCCGTCGAGTTCGATCCCGCGGAGCGCGAGCGCTTGCGCGGCGTGCGCATCGGCGGCCAGGCCGACGTGCTCATCTACACCGGCGACCATGGCCTGATGAACTGGCTCGGCGCAGCCTTCATCGGCTTGACGAGCTACCTGTCGTACCTCTACTGATCGCGGCGATGCATCCGGCGGACAAGGCGGTGCTGCGGCTGGCGATCGGCATGGGCCTGGCGGTGCTGATCGCCTATGGGCTGGCCCTGCCGATGCCGTTCGCGGCCTGCCTGCTGGCCGTCGTTCTGCTGTGCAAGCCGGGACCGCCGATCCCCTTCCTCAAGGGCATGGTCCTGGCGGCGATCGTCGGCGCCTTGCTGGTCGCCGGCGTACTGCTCGTTCCGATCCTCGAGCACTATCCGCTGACCGGCATCCTGCTGACCGCGACCTTGCTCTACGCCGTCTATTTCAAGGGCGCTCTCGATGCCAGCCCGCTGACGGTCATTCTCGTGATCGCCATCACCTTCATTCCCGTCGCCGGTGTCGCCGACCAGGCTCTCGTGACCGCGCTGAGCACGACCGTGGCGGTCGGCCTGGGGACCGGAATCGTGGTCAGCGGTCTGTCGCATTCGCTCTTCCCCGACCCGCCGCCGGCAGCGGGCATGGCGGCAGCGCCGCCGCCCGTGAGTCGGGAGACCGCGCGTCGGGCGGCCCTGCAGGCCACGCTGGTCATGATGCCCGTCTTCGTCATCGCCCTGACCAACCCGGCCCTCTACCTCGCCGCGATCATCAAGACGGGCGGGCTCGGCCAGCAGGCCGGCGCCACCAACGCCGGCGCGGCCGGCCGCGAGCTGGTCGGCTCGACACTGATGGGCGCGGCGATGGCGCTGGCGGTCTGGCTCGGCCTGTCGCTCTGGCCCACCCTGTGGATGCTGATGCTGTGGCTGGTCGCGGCGGCTCTCTGGGCGGGAAGGCGGCTGGTCCGGATCAAGGCCACGACTTCTCCGCCGTCGTTCTGGCTCAATGCCTTGACGACGATGCTGATCCTGCTCGGGCCCGCCATCGAGGACGCGGCCGTCGGCAAGGACGTCGTCGGCGCTTCCGTCACCCGTGTCTCGCTGTTCCTCGCCGTGGCGCTGTACGCGTGGTCCACGGTCTGGATCCTCGACCGCTGGCGCGCCCGGCGGGCGGGGCCCCTCTCGCTGGGTCCCGGCCGAGCCTCGTAGCCCGGCGCCCTGCCGCGGCATGGTCAAATGCCGACGGCCGCCGGCGGTTTTCGGTCGGCCCTTCGATCCGTTCCTCATAAGCCGAGCATGACCGAACCCACCGTTCACGTCGTCGACGACGACGGCCCGTTCCTGCTGGCGATGTCGCGACTGCTGCGCGCCAGCGGCTTCGCGGTGAAGACCTACGAATCGGCCGGCGCCTTCCTCGCCGAGCGCGATGCCGACGAGCCCGGTTGTGTCGTGGCCGACCTGCAGATGCCCGAAGTCGGCGGGCTCGACCTGCAGGCCGCGCTCGCCCAGGCACGCCACCCCCTGCCCATGCTCTTTCTCACCGGCCATGCCGACACGGCGTCGACGGTGCGCGCGATGCGCGGCGGCGCCGAGGACTTCCTGGAAAAGCGCGCGCCGAAGGAGCAGCTGCTCGAAGCGGTTCGGCGCGCGCTGGCGCGCGACGCGCGAGAGCGAGCCGAACGGCTCCAGCAGGACGCGGTGCGCAGCCGCTTCGACGCGATGAGCCCGCGCGAGAGGGAGGTCCTCGGCCACGTGCTCCAGGGGCGGCTCAACAAGCAGATCGCCGGCGACCTGGGCATCCACGAGCGGACGGTGAAGGTGCACCGCAAGGCCATCATGACCAAGCTCGGCGTCCGCTCGGTCGCCGCGCTCACCCGTCTGGCCCAGGAGGCGAACGTACCGATGCCCGCTCCGCCCGCCTAGGGCCCGGACCTGCCCCTAGGGGCAATAGACGGGAGCTGGCCCGTCGCCGACAGTGCCGCATCGGGCTATCGATGAGCACGTCCCCCACCTATGTCGCCGTTGTCGATGACGATCAGAGCGTCTGCCGCTCGTTCGCCCGACTCCTGCGCGCCGCCGGCATCCAGCCCATCACCTACGCTTCCGCGGAAGCGTTCCTCGCCGACACGAAGCGGCCCCAGTTCGACTGCATGGTGTTCGACGTCCAGCTGGGCGGCATGTCGGGCATCGAGCTGGCGCACGTGCTCGCCGGCGCGGCCGGGGAGCGCACACCCGTCATCTACATCACGGCACACGACGATCCGGAAACCCGCGCCAGTGCACAAGCCGCGGGGTGCGCCGCCTATTTCCGCAAGAACGACTCGGGCGCCGACGTGCTCGAGGCGATTCGCCGGGTAACGGCCGGATGAACCTCGGGAGCGAATCCATGAAGCAGCGCGCGAACCTGGCCCTTCTGGCCCTCTGCTGCACCTTGGGCCCGGCCTCGACGGCGTTCGCCGAAGGCGGACACTGGAGCTACGAAGGGCACGCCGGACCCGCGGCGTGGGCCTCGATCAGCCCGGAATTCAGCGCCTGCAAGCTCGGCGGCCTGCAGTCGCCGATCGACATCCGCGCCGCCAAGGTCGCCGATCTGCCGGCGATCACGTTCGACTACAAGCCCTCGCCGCTGACGATCATCGACAACGGTCACACGATCCAGGTCAACTACGCGCCGGGCAGCTCGATCGCCGTGGGCGGCGCACGCTACGAGCTCGTCCAGTTCCATTTCCACCGTCCGAGCGAGGAACGGATCAACGGCAAGGCGCACGCCATGGTCGTGCACCTCGTTCACCGCGACGCCGCAGGCAAGCTGGCCGTGGTCGCGGTGCTGCTCGACAAGGGCGGTTCGAGCGAGCTGATCGACACGCTCTGGAAGAACATTCCGAAGGAGAAGGAGCGGGAAGCCGCGGCCGCCGGCGTGAGCGTCGATGCGAGCGCGCTGCTGCCGAAGGACCATCGCTACTACACCTTCCAGGGATCGCTCACGACCCCGCCGTGCAGCGAAGGCGTCACCTGGTTCGTCCTCCGATCGCCGCTGAAGATCGCCGACGCGCAGACCGCCGCGTTCGGCCGGATCTACGCGCACAACGCCCGGCCCGTGCAGCCCCTCCACGGCCGGCTCATCCAGACGACGAACTAGCGGCCGATGGCGCGCCCGCTCGTCGCGCTGCTCGCCGGCATCGGGATCGGGGCCTGCGCTCCGCCGGCCGTCGCGCAGGAGCCGCCGACGCTGACGATCAGCGGCGCGAAACTGCAGAAGCGGGCCAACGGCGTGCTTGCGCTGATGGGCTATTCGGTCGTCCCCGACCTGGTCTCGAGCTCGCTGTCGATCGACAACGCCGGCACGCAGAACCCGGCGATTTCCCTGTCGCAGCTCGCGGGCGGCTTCACCTGGAGCCGAGCGACACCGCTCTACCTGGAAGGCGGCGTCGCCTACAGCCGCTACGACCCGTCGTTCATCGCCAGCAACGGCGAGGAGCAGCGAGCCGTCCCCGTCAAGTGGGTCAGCGGTTCGCTGACGACCGGCGTCGGCTGGGACTTTCCGGTGATGCCCGACCTCGTCCTGCGGCCGATCTTCAACTTCGCCTACGGCCGCGTCACGAGCGACCTCACGCTCGCGGCCGAGTACCTGGATTGGGTCAAGGGCGTCGAGATCGACTTCCTCGACCGGGGTCACCTCGAGGCCTACGGAATCGGCGGCTCGCTGATGCTCGACTACGAGCGGGTCCGCCCCGACCACGAGATCGACGTCGAAGTGCGCTACACCGCCATCCGGCTGCAGAGCGTCGCCCACAGCTCGGCGGTGTTCAAAGGCCACGCCGACGCGGTGACGGCAAGCCTCTGGAGCCGCTACCGTGCGCCGACGGGCTTCACTGCCCTCGAGCGACCGGTGCGATACGTGCTGGAGTACGCCTACACACGCTACCTCGGCGACCAGGCGGGCATCCTCGGCTTCAACTACCTGAACTCGGTCGGCGCCGGGCTCGAGCTCGATTCGAGCGCGCGCGACCTCTTCATCACCCGAACCCGCCTGGTCGGCCGCTACATGTTCGGCAAGGACGTCTCGGGCTTCTCGGTCGGCCTCGCGGTAAGCTTCTGACGGGCGTAGCACCAAGAGGCAATGCCTGCGGCCGTGGCTCATGCCATGATGACGCGGTCAGGTGGGGCGACAAGCAATTCAACCCTCGCCACCCGTCCCTGGCTATCCACATCTTGCCGCCGCCAGTCGCGCGGCGCCCCCTCGAAGGAGCTCGAATGAACAAGGCACGCAGAACTTTCAACCTCGCCGGCGGCGCGCTCGCAGTCGCCGTCTTCGCCGGAGCCACCTTTCCCGCCCTGGCCTCCGATGCGAGCGACGCGTCGGAGCTGGCGCTGAAGGCGCAGGCAACGATCGCCGAGTTCGGCGCCAACAAGGACTTCCCGACCTTCTCTCCGGCCCTCGCCAAGGCGAAGGCGGTGCTGATCTTTCCGCAGATCCTCAAGGCCGGCTTCGTCCTCGGCGGCTCGGGCGGCTCGGGCGTGCTGATGGTGCGGGACGCCAAGACCGGCGGCTGGGTCGGCCCCGCGTTCTACACCATGGGCTCGGCGAGCCTGGGATTCCAGGCGGGTGCGTCGGCGGCCGAAGTCGTGATGATCATCAACTCGCAGAAGGCGCTCGACTCGCTTTACTCGAACAAGGTCAAGATCGGCGGCGATGCCTCGGCGGCGATCGGCCCGAAGGGCGTCGGCACCGGCGCGGCCCTCAGCACCGACTTCGTCGTGTATTCGACGGTCAAGGGCGCATTCGCCGGCATGTCGGTCGACGGCTCGGTCCTCGACGTGCGCCAGACGCTCAACAAGGGCTACTACGGCAAGCCGGCGACGCCGGTCGAGATCCTCGTCAAGGGCGAGCACACGAAGCCGGAGGCGGCAGCGCTGCAGGCGGCGGTGAAGAAGGCCGCGACCTAGCTCCCGCCGCACGCCGCGACCTCTGCATCGGCGGAGGCGCGGCGCAGGGTCAGGCGGGGGCCTTGTCCGGGCCGACCAGCTTCCACTTGCCGGCCGGCTTCTCGCAGAACCTGTAGACGCCCTGCGCCTTCTGCTCGCCGTAGACATTGACGATGCGCAGGCGCCGGCAGGCGAGGCCGTCCGCGGAGAACCTCGCCAGCGGGGTCACGCTGCCCGAGGCCTTGCTGGCCTCGTTCTTCCATTCGAGCGTCTCGCCGTCTTTCTCGGCCTTGAGCGCCTCGTTGACGCGCGCCGTCATCAGCGCCGTGTCTTCCTTGCTGAACTTCGCGATCGGCGCGTCGTTGAACGTCGTGAAGCCGCTGGCAGCGTGGGCCGAGAGGCTCGCCATGCCCAGCAGCGTTGCAGCGAGGAACGCGTGGACGCGGCGATTCGGCTTCGGGTCGTGCAAGGTGATCTCCATGCTCTGCAAGCTACCGGCCGGCGAAGGCATCGGCCATTGGACTTTGGGGAAGGCAACGCACAGCCCCGACTTCCCTTAAGTGCTGTTGTCAGGCCCGGGGTCGGGCGCGATGATTTTTACCATGGAACCTTCGCCAGCGCCTTATCGCGAGCCCCTGCTCAGCCCGGTCGACCGGATCTCGGAGATCCTGTTCGGCCTTTTCATGGCGCTGACCTTCACCGGCGCGGTGTCGGTGGCCGAGTCGGGCAAGGAGGAGATTCGCACGATGTTCATCGCGGCCCTGGGCTGCAACCTGGCGTGGGGCCTGGTCGACGCGGTCATGTACCTGGTGCGCACGGTCACCGACCGCGGCCGGGCGCTCACCCTGTTGCATTCGGTGCGCGCGGCCCCCGATCCCGAGGCCGGGCGCGCTGTGATCGAGCGTTCCTTTTCGCGCGTGGGCGCGAGCCTCGTGTCGTCGACCGAGGTCGAAGCGATTCGCAGCCGCATCGTTGCGCAGACGACGGTGCCGGCCCGGCCCCGATTGATGGGCAAGGATGTGCTCGCCGCGCTCTCGATCTTCCTGCTCGTCGTCCTGGCCACCTTTCCGGTGGTGTTGCCGTTTGCGTTCATGAAGGACGTCGGTGCGGCGAAGGAGCTGTCGCGGGCGATCGCGCTGGCCATGCTGTTCCTGGCCGGACTCGGGCTCGGGCGCTACGCGGGCTACGGCAGCTGGAAGGCGGGCCTCATGATGGTCGGGCTCGGCGCCGCGCTCGTCGTCGCGATCACCGCGCTCGGCGGATGAAGCCGGCGCTCCGCGCCCTGGCGGCGTTCGCGGCCGTCGCGTCTACCACGGCCTTCGCGGCCGAGGATGAAGGCAGCGGGCGGCGCGCCGCGCCGCCGGCCAGGCCGTCGTGGGAATTCGCGGTCACTGCCTATCCGACGTTCGTGCGCGAAGGCGACAACTACACCTCGGCGATCGCGGTGGCGGATCGCGGCCCGCTTCATCTCGAGGCCCGCTACAACTACGAGTCGGTCGGCGCACGCTCGGTGTTCGCCGGCTGGACCTTCTCCGGCGGCGAAGAGATCACCTGGGAGCTGACGCCTCTGGTGGGTGGCGCCTGGGGCAGCACCCGATCGTTCGTGCCCGGCGTGGAAGCCAGCGTGTCCTGGGGTCGATTCGACTTCTACCTCGAGGGCGAGTACGTGCGGCACGACGGCGAACGCAGCGACGGCTACACCTACGCCTGGAGCGAACTCGGCTTTCGCCCGGTCGAGTGGCTTCGGCTCGGCGCCGCCGCCCAGCGCACCCGCGCCTACGGTGGCGATCGCGAGATCCAGCGCGGGCCGTTCGTCCAGGCGACCTGGCGCCGCCTGACGGTCGGCGGCTACTGGTTCAACCCGGGATCGCGCGACCAGGTCGCGGTGATGTCGATCGGCGTGGCGTTCTAGTCGGTCGTCGATTGCGCTTCGGGCGCGGCGCGCGGAGCGTCCGGGTGGGCCCCGACCCAGCCCATGAAGATCTGGTAGCCGAGGGAGAGGAACGTCGCACCGACGAACATGCCGAGGATGCCGCTGCTCGCCATGCCGCCGAGGGCGCCGAGCAGGACGACCGGCATCGGCGCCTCGACCCCACGGCCCAGAAGCAGCGGCTTCAGCACGTTGTCGAGCATCCCCGCGACGCCGAGCAGCACGGTGTGCGTGACCGCCGCGCCGGTACCGTAGTCGGGACTCGCCCAGATGTAGACGATGGCGGGCAGGGTCACCAGAAGGGCCGGGAGCTGCGCGATCCCGAGGACCAGCACGACCGCGGCAAGGACTCCCGCGAACGGGATGCCGGCAACCAGCAGCAGCAGGCCGATGACGATCGCCTGGATCAACGCCACGCCGAGCACGCCTTGCGCCACGGCTCGGATCGTCGAGGTGCAGAGCCGGGCGAACTCGCCGCCGCGCTCGACGCCGACGATCCGGTCGAACACCGCGCGCATGCCGGCGGCCCCCCGTTCGCCGAAGGCCATGATGATTCCGGCGACGACGAAGGACACGAGAAACAGCAACACCGATCCGCCGATCGCGGCGACGACGCCGATCGCCTTCCTGGACAGATCGGCGATCTGGGGCTGCATGCTCTTGAGCGTGGCCGGCAGGTCGGCGTACGCCTTCGCCCACAGCGCGTGAATCTTCTCGCCCACCAGCGGCAGCTTGGCCACGCTCGCCGGAGGTTCCGGCACCTGCAGCGTGTGATCGCGGGCGCTGGCGACAAAGCCTTGCACCGAGTCGCCCAGCGCCATGGTCAGCACGCTCACCGGCGCGACGATCAGGACCAGGCCGCCCAGCACCAGCAGCGTCGCCGCCAGGCCGTTGCGGCCGCCCAGGCGGCGAGCCAGCATCCGGTGCAGCGGATAGAGCGTCACCGCCAGGATCAACGCCCACGCCATCAACGAGATGAAGGGCGAGAAAATGTCGTAGCACAGCACCACGAGAGCCACGACGAGCCCCGCGCGGATGAAGACGTCGAGCAGCCGCGCGGAAAGGCGCCGTTCGAGTGCGAGTTCGGATGGGGTGTTCATTTCGCCTCGTGATGGCTGCGGCCGCCGAGGCACTTTGGAGGCGGGCCCGGCCCCTGTCCATTGCCCTTTGAGGAAGGTGTCCGGGCGCCGCTTCGCGCGGAACTGCCTCAAAGGGCAATGGACAAGCACGGGCCTGTCGAGGAGAGTGCCGTGCCACGAGACCCATTGCTCCACTTCGTAAAGGGCCGCCGAACACTCATGAACGCCTCACCTCACCTGCGCCGGATCGGCGCCCTCGTGTTCGCCACATTCGCCTCCACGCTCGCCTACGGGCAGGCACCGGCGGTCGAGGGACCGTGGCGCTACGGCGCCACGCTGTATGTCTATCTGCCGACGGTCGGCGTCAAGTCGAGCGTGCCCGCCGACCCGGGCGGTACGCCGATCACCTTCGACGTTCTCGAGCATCTGAAATTCACGCTCATGGGAACGGTCGATGCGCACAACGGGCGCTGGGGCGCGTTCAGCGACCTGGTCTACGTCAACCTGGGCAGCAACAAGCACCAGAGCCGCGACTTCACGATCGGCGACATCGGCCTGCCGGTGGGGACCACCGCCGACCTGGGCTGGGACCTCAAGGGCACCGCGTGGACCGTGGGCGGCCTGTACCGCGTGGTCTCGAGCCCGGGCGTCAGCGTCGACGCGCTCGGCGGCGTGCGCTGGCTCGACGTGCGCAATACCTTCACCTGGGACATCAGCGGCAACATCGGCCCGCTCGCGCCGGTCGGCCAGACAGGCAGCAAGAAGACCAAGACCAGTCTGTTCGACGGCATCGTCGGCGTGAGGGGACGCGTTGCGCTCGGCGACTCGGGCGGTCCCTGGTCCGTCCCGTTCTACCTCGATGTCGGCACCGGCGAGTCGAAGGTGACCTGGCAGGCGGCAGGCGGGATCCGCTATTCGTACTCCTGGGGCGACCTGAGCGCGATGTGGCGCTATCTCGACTACGACCTGAAGTCGGGGCAGACCCTGCAGCGCGTGACCTTCAACGGGCCGATGGTCGGCGCGGCGTACCGCTGGTAGAGCGCGGCAATCGGTCGCCAAAAGCAGAACGCCAATCCGAGGGTTGGCGTTCTTCTTGCTTCGGCTCGTGCCGGAATTCTGGTTGCGAGGGCAGGATTTGAACCTGCGACCTTTGGGTTATGAGAGCAAGTATGTTGTGTGTTGGCTATATTGCTTATCAGGCTCCAATCGGTTTTATCTTGTGTTGACAAGCACTTAGATACTCGAGCGCTTCCACACTTGACACCGACTGACCCCCGCAATCTTTCTGACCAACCGAACAACTCAACTTGCAATCTGCAACTCAAACGACCCTTGGGGTGAATTCTAGACCCTGAGATCGAATTCGGGCAAGTGGTTTGATTGCAGTTTCAGCCGCCATCAGATTCTGCAAACAACAGCCATGCCAGGACAGGCGCCTGCGGTGGCGCGCCCGGCGAGCACAGCACGCCAAGTCATGCGACACGGCGGATCTCCTTGACGAGTTCGCTGCTGGCGATGTCTTCCAACTTTCGGATGGCAGAGCCCAAGGTCTGAACAAGTTGCGGAGGTGCTCCCATTTCTTCGAAGCAGACCTGCCACTCGCGGACGGTTGCCCAGACCCGGCGCACCGCCGCCAGAGCGTTCGGGCGGTCCGGTATGAACGCCGAATGTTCGCTCAGGGCGTTGTCCAGCGTGGCCAGGCGCCCTTGGCTGCCCACTCCGAGGTGAAGCAACCGTTCCTGGGCCACCATGGGGCGGGGAACGACGTCATACAGCGGACTCAGCCGCCAGCCACCTGCGGCTGCGTCATGGACAAATGCGTGGTTGCGCAGATGGTCGTCGTCGTTGGTCACGAAGATGTTGAAGACCATGCGGGTGAACAGCTCTTCGCAATCGCGGGCGATGAACCGGGGATGCACGCATTCGCGGATCGCAGCGGCCAGTTGCTTGTAGCCCGTCCCGAGGGACTCTTGCTCGCTGCAACCCACCAGCGTCAGCCCGCTGACCTGGGGGACCCGGCCCTCGACCCAGCCAGGCATGGGATGTGTGTCGTGTGCCCAGGTGCCGGGGTCGGGGAGCTGCCCTGGCTGGGCCCAGTAGCGGTCGAACCGGCGGATGAGCAGCAAGGAGCGCCCCACGACCTGATGCAGCTTGAGCGGTGGCACCGTCATGCCGGCGCGCCGCGCCAGCTCCAGCGTCGCGGCTTCGACCACGGCCATGTCGAGCGCGTCGCCCCGGGACGGAAACTTGGCCAACCAGAGCACGCCCCGCTCGTCGCGCACCGACGCCTTCGGGCGCGCTCCGCCGGCGGACGGCGCGCCACCCAGGTAAGGCAGCAGGTTGGCCGGGATTTCTTCGCCAGCTTCGACAGCCGCGGCCGCCTGCAGGAGGTACGGCAGCGAGGTGAGCGCGCCCGCCGGCGCGCCGGTGCCGGACTCGATGCTCTCGCGCACGTCCAGCGCGCCGACCCGGTCGCTGCCGGCTTCCAGCAGGTAGGTGAACTCGTCGAGGCTGTTGGCGGGGACGCGCAGTTTGGCTTCGATGACGCGGCGCCCCCAGGCGTCCGGTGCTGCATCGCGGATGCCTCCAAATTCGTCCAATCCAGGCAAGGGAAACAGGGCCACGCCGCGTACTGCCTGCCGGTCGCGAAGGTTCAGGGCGCACGGATCGACTTCGAAGGCCTCGGGCCGGGCGAGGTAGCGAAGACCGTAGGTGAAGCTCTGGGCGGGCGCCTGCCCCGGCGCGGCGGGTTCGCGCCGCAGCAGCCCCGCGGGAACGAAGCGCTGCGCCCGCTCCCGGCCCTCGGCGATGTGGGCGAACACGGCGACTTCCTGGGGAGCCTTGCGGGTGGCCATATCGCGCTTTAGAAGTCGATGGCCTTGAGCTGCTTGTCGCTCAGGGGGCGGACGCGCTGAGTGCGGTTGCGGGCGTTCATCGACGACACGGCAGCGACATTTCCCTCCACAAGAGCTTGCAGCGTCACGTTGGGTTCGATGGCGTGTAGATAGCGCAGCAGCTGGCCCAGAGTCCGGCCGGGATCCCCCTTCTCGATCAGCACGGCCGTAGAGCGCGACAGCCCCGCCTTGGCGGCCACGTCGATCTGGCGAAGATGGTAGGCCTGGCGCAGCTCGGCCAGGCGTTGGCCCAGGTGGTGAGCCTCGGCCAGACGAGTCGGGGCCAGCAGGGGTGTTTCGTCGTACTTCATGAGGTCTGTAATCGCGGCCGCAAAGTTTTTAAGAACTTCGATTGCATACATTTTCTAACAAGGCCCATCGCGGGTCAAGTCTCCAATCACAGTTCCTCCGTACCTAAGGACTGCAATTAGAGACAAAGCGATGCCATGTCCAGCTCTTCGAGCCAGAACCGTCATCCCAGAGGCGCGTCAACGAGCGGCCCGCGTGCTTCCCCACCTATCGAACGATCGACATCACAGGCGTGGTCGACGACACCGCGTCAAGCATGTCGGCGTCGATGCGCCCAAACGACAACTCAACGCCCAGAGACCCCCTAGAACGTGGGGGTCGAAGTTATTGTCTTCTGCAGGCCATTGCTGCCTGTATCTGGGGATATAGGGGCACCCCTGCACATAATATTTTTCTAGTTATAAATTTGGTATTTTCCAGTCCGTAGGAAGGCAAGAACGCAATGAAAAAAATGGATACGCTGATTCCAATTTCCGATCGCTGAAGGCCGGAATTTGAATCAACGGAGCCAACGTAATGTCTCGCAACCAAGATGGATCCAGGCGAACCTCAGAGGAAGAGCGGCGAATCCTGAGAACCGCCCGACTGGAATATGTGGAGCTGAGCCGAATCGCTGGCGTAGATCCTGTCGCGGCTGAATTCATGGGGAGTATCGACTTCACCCTGGACCGGTTGGTGAACCTTGCTCACTGGCAGGAGTCGGCCATCGACGTGCTGGCCTTGACCATGCCGCCCATCGTCGTCGGCAATCTGGATGGACACGCCCCTCTGGCGTGGCTGGCCAATCCGCATCTGCTGCTGGCGCTGCTGGCGCGTCGACCTGCCGACACCCGAATCCCCATGATCGTCTTGGCGCACCAGATCTCGGCGCGGACAAAGTGCCTGATCGCGGGCACCAGCCTGCTGGGCGCCACGGCCATGTTTCAGTCCCAGCCCGTCCGCCCAGACCGGTTGTATGACGTGTGCCAGGCGCTGTGCCGACTGGGCATCAACCCGCTGACCTCGACCAGGAAGATGACCTTCGTGCACGCCATGCGCTGCGACTCGCGCAAGGTGCCCTCGGGTCGCGACCTCAAGGAAGACGCGAAGTCATGAGCGCGCCACGTCACCCACCGAAGGCTGTTGGAAGCAGCCCGGCCGTTCTCGGGCTGTGCGAAGCGCTCCGAGCGGCCGGCGAAGATCCGGACGCCCTCCTCGACCTGCTGTGGTTGACCGCCGGCCATCCGGACCTCATCGCGCACCGGCGGGTGTTTCGCCGAGTCCTTGATCTGCTCGAATCACCCGTCTTCTCTGAAGAGAATTTGAGCTGGTCAGGCACCTGGCGCCGCGACTTGCCGAAGTATCGAAAGGTCCTCGTATGGCTGGCGGGAAACGATGCGGCGTTGAGCTCGCAGCCAGCGCTGGCGGAATACTTTCGCGAGCCCGAAGACACGCTGGACCATCCGCTTCTGCGGCACGGCGTCGGCCGGCACCCAGTGGTTGCCGCGCTCTGGAACATGCACGAGACCACGATCGACAAGTCCGCAGGCTCGGCGACCGCGATCCGATTCGGCCTCCTGCAGGCGCACCTTCTGGCGACCTACATCGAATCGAGAACACGGGCCGCGCTGGGTCGGGACGACTTCCTGAACTATCGAGGCAGCCGTGAATTCGCCGCCGTGCCATTGGGAGCCGGGCCCATCGGGCTGGCGGTCCGCGAGTTCAGCCTCTCAAGCTATTCGCCCTTGGTGGACCAGCTTCCTCGGGATCACACAACGCTTGCCTACTCCAAAGAGTTGCAAGAGATGAAGATTTCCGTCGCCGGGCTGCAACCGTCGCAACGCGCCCGGGCCGATCGCTATTTCAACGATGTGCGGAGCTACCTGCGGACCCTGCCGGCGCTTCTAGAGTCCGGTGGATTGGTACCCCGGACTCGCGACGGGGGCGGTGGCGGCGGAAACCGCGGAACCGATCGTCCCGGGTTTGTGGACTTCCCGGGCACCCGATCGCTGCTGGTCCAGGCACAGCCTGACTGGAACGATGGAGGACCAACCTGTGTGAGCCTGTGGCTCGACCCGGACGCCGAGAACGATGACAACGAATCCGAGTCGATCGAGAGCCTGGAGATTTCGGGGCTCTGTCCTTCCGAGATCCTGGTGCATCTGCTCGATCTCTACGAACCGGCAGAGGCGGCGGCAAAGAACTCGAGACTGCAATTCCGCAAACAGACCATCGAGCTGCACGGGCAGGGATTCACGGGGAGCCTGGACCAGCTCCTGCCGATCGAAGTGCACCGCGTCTGGCATCACATCCAGGCCGCCCTTGAACCCGCACTTCAACAGACGAAGCGCCTGAAGGTGACGGTCAGGCAAGACGCGATCGCCGCGCTGCTGGCGAAGTCCGCCTTGCTCTTTGGCTGGCAGCCGGCGCAGACCGTAGCCATTTCACCTCGCATTGTCAGAAGCATCGAAGTCGACACCGCAGCCAACCTGCTCTTCACGGACGCCAGCGAGATCTCGCTCCTGCTGGTGGGCCATCCCGACGATCCGCAAAGCCTGCGGGCCGTTGGGTTCGTGGTGCCAGCCTTGTCTCCTCACTACCGAACCCGCATGGGCGGCAAGGCAACGGGCGGACCCGAGCACGGTCGACTGCGCCAGCGCGCCTTCTTTCTACCGGACGCGTACAACCTGGGCGCCGAACTGCTGGACTTCGCCCGGACAGACGGCAGATTGGCAAAGTCCGATCAGAGGCTGCTTGGCATCGATTCGACATCGGCAGAAGGCCGCCTGCGCCAGTTCCTCAAGCGCTGCCAGGATCCTGCCGCCAAGCACGCTCGAGTCCAGGTGACCCCAGCACGCCTGCGTGCTTGCATCCAGCACGCCAGTGCCGCCGAAGCGGGCGACTTCGTGGCATCGTGGTTGATCACCTTCGACCAGGCGCGAACGGGTGAAGCACGGTTGTTCTATACGCAAATGAAGGTGACGCGGCTTGCGGGCATTCATGCCAGCGCGCTTCGCCGCGTGCTTCCTCCTGAGTTCATGGCCCCATCCGGATCCACGGAGCAGCCAGGACTGGCATCGGCGGTCGAAGCGCTCGTCGCCTCGCAGCAGGGCTGGGTCGGCTGCCGGTTCGTGGCGGAAATCGACCAAGTCGCGGCGCTCATCTCAAAACTGCGAGCCAGGCTTCTCGGCGCGCCAGACCTCGAACGACGCAGCGAGCTGATCGGTTATCACAACGACTACGTGCTCTATGTCTGTCTCTTCCAGTCTCTTGCCGCCGGCCTTCGTGCCTCGACCGACCCAACCTGGCTTATCGAGGCGACCGAGCGCGCCCAGGACGTCGGCGATGTATCGATTTCGACGACTGACCTGGTCGGGAGCGTGGCCGACAAGCACTCGGGGTACCAGGACCGAGCGCGCATCGTCGCGATCAGCGACCGCCTGGCATTTCAATTCAATGCACTCGCGCAGCACGTGTCGATATTGATCGATCGCCTTCACCTGCACAGCGCATGGAAGGACCTCGGGGCACGCAGCCAGAGGCTGTTCTGGATCGACTCGGACGGAAGTCTGAACCGCGTCACGCCCACCTGGATCGCGAATGAGTTGATTGACCTGGGGTATCCATTTCCAGCCAACTTCGGGCGTGGGCTGCTGCGGACGGAACTGCTGGATGCCGGTTGCCCCGGCTCAGTCATCGATGCACTGCTGGGGCATTTCAATCTTGGACAGAATCACTTCAGTCGCTTCTCGTCGTTCGATCCGGTCAGCTACCTGAAGATCGCCGCCGGCCACCTCGACCGATTCAATGGCCAACTTGGGCTGGACGCGATCGTCAGTCGCTGCGTACCAGGCCTCTTCCGGGATCGAGCCGGCATGGCGCAATGGCCGTTGCCCTGCAACGGGCTGCGCCACGTCGTCTCGGACGTTTGCCCTCGCCCACTGTGGTCAGGCAACGAGAAGGAACCGACCCTGCCCGACTCGGCGCGGCGGCGCTGGAAAGCCGTGAAACGGCATGCCACCGAGAGGGACGGAAAGTCGATCGTCGAGTTGCTCTGGTTCCTGCGCGGATCGAACAACTCGCACGCGATGGCGCTGGTTGGTGCGCCCGGCGAAGACCTGCTGGAACTCGACGAGGTCAGCGCTCGCGCGCTGGAGGCAAGCGTGCTGCTCTCGATCACCCGGCACGGCCTCCCGAGAATTCGCGCAGCGGCGTGGCTGCGATTGCTCAGGCGTGCCGAAGGACTGATCGAGGCCAGCGGCCGAAGCATCGTGCTCACCCGGGTCGCCACATTGACGTCGGAGCCGACAAGTCCCGTCAACACGTCGGCCACGGCGCGACTCAGCGACCTCGAGCGCTGGCGGCAAGCGCTGTTCCGTTGGATCCGCAAGCGCGAACACGAGACCCGCCTCGAGTCTGAGCAAATGGCGAAGCAGTGGGCAGTCGCGATCGCACTCAGCGCGATCGTGTTCGGCATGATGCTTGACAAGCTCAAGCTGTCCCGCTTTCTCGAGGCGATCTCTGAGCCGACCCATCGCAGCCTCAAGGTTGTGGAAGGCTTCAGCTACATGGAGTTCTGGCTGCCGTCCCCATCGCCTGGCGGCGTTCAGTTGACCCGCTGGTTCCTCGATCCTTTGACCGAGTTGCTTCTGATGCGCGCTCCGGCCATGCCCGCTTCTTTCAACTTGAAGGACCTGCTGCGAACGCTGCCCATGCTGCTGCGCGATCACGGGGTGCCCCTGCAACAGTACGCGAAGAACTGGCGGACAGTGATTCGAACCGCCAGAGCGTACTGGTCAACGCGAGCGCCGCAGTATGTGGTCCAGGGCGCGCAACGCTCGTTCGGTACCACCGCACTCGATGACAGGACCTGGACCAGACTCTTTCCGGTTCAGGTCCTGACGTCGCCGCACCCGGGCCGCGTCGCTGCGCCTGCGACAGCGGACCAGGCGGCGGCTACCGCCGGCGAAGCGGCGAGTCCGGCGGCCGACGGCACTTCGATCTCCGGGACCGATGTGGAGCGAGACGCGGACATTGACCACGTCAGCGGCGACATCTCCGCGTCTCGCCTGTGGCTGACGACCGTGTACCAGACCCTGAGTGCCGAACACGCATCGGAGGCCATCGAGGCCTTGCGGCGCGCCGAGGCCGAGACAGCAGAAGGATCGACAGCAAGCTCCTACCTTCAGTGGATTCGCTCGGAGGCGGAAGCGATCGCAGGCAGCGGTAGCGCGGGCAATCCACTTCGGGCACTGCGCCGAAACCTCAAGGCCCTGCTTCCGCGCTTGATCGCAGAGTTCGGTGATGACTGGGTGGGCGCCAAGGCACCCGTAGAACGCAGCCGAGGGCTGGCCGCGATCCTTCAGGATCTTGAACAGGGCCGAGAAAGGCAGGACATAGCGCGCGGTCTCGAACTGCTGACTCGCCATCTTGATCGCATCGCGACGAACGCCCCCGAGAGCGCGGAGCCATACGACGAGGAAGACGACATCGACGGGGACCGACAGACCAAGGTCGATGCCCGTGTCCTGTCGTTCGATGAGTACGAGGAGGCGCTGCGGCTCGTTCGGCTCGGCGTCGACCCACCGATTCAGCCGCGCGAGCGGGCAATGCTGGAGCCACTGCTGATGATCGCGTTTCGCAGTGGTGCGCGACCGACGGAATACTTTGGCCTCCGCATGGGCGACGTGAGCGACGTTATGGGCATGACCCTAACGGTACGTCCGTACCTGGGACACGGCCTGAAGTCCGGCAACGCCGAGCGTGCCTTGCCATGCCACATACTCGCCAACGAGCCCGAGCTCGATGTGATCAGGGGCTGGCTGGCACAGCGCGAATCGGAGCTGGCCCCGCTGTCGGACGAGGGCCGCCGGTCCGCATACGTCTTCGCTTTGCCGACTGCTGAGACCCGCACCGCTTTCGCTCGCTCGACTTTCGTCGCGCTGAACAATGTGCTGCGCAAGGTCACCGGCGATTCAACGTTTCGGGCCTACTGCCTGCGGCACTCGTTCGCCAGTTGGTCCTTTGCGTGCATTCATCTGCACGACAGCTCGCCCGTTGAAAGACTGCTGCGGAGCCAGCCGGCGACGGCTGCTGCCGTCAGTGCTGGTGCAGGGCTGCGCAATCGCCTCTTGCTGTCGACACTGCCAACGGACCGCCGAGCCAACCTGGTCGTGACGAAACTCATGGGACACCTCAGCTCGGCCATCACCTTCATGCACTACGCCCACATGCTGGACTTGGTTCAACTTCACTTCAGTTTCAAGGAACTGGAGCGGGTACCTGACGTTGTGCTTGCCGCGGCCGCATCGCTTCCGGTCTCGACCTGCAGCGATCACCTGAAAAGGGGCATCGACACGCTGCTGGCCGACGCGCGGCGACGTGCCGATTGGCGCATCGAAGGCAGCGAGGAGCCTGCTTCGACGGCGCCGTCCGGCAATGTAAGCGCACGAGAATGGCTAGCGCCTGAAACCCTCGAGCATCTGTTGTCCGCCTACCTTCACAACACCCAGTCGCTTGCCGAACTCGCAGCCGCTTGCGGTCGATCGCCCGAGCAAGTCAAATGGATTCTCGACAGATCGGCAGAACTCGCGCCCTTCATCGGAAAGCCGCTGCAGACACCGAGTTACCGCGAAGCCGCAGCGGTTCCCGCGTTGAGTCAGGCGCGCATGAATGAGGCCGAGCGGGCGTCGGCGAACACCCTTTTCCAAAACCTTGAAGAACTCTGGCGATCGAACTCGGTCATGTGCACCGCTGGCCTGGAACTCTATCTGAACCACTACAACCGACATCACAAGGACGTTGTATTCGCGACTGGCGAGTCACTCGCATCCTATGTCATGTTTCTCCAGGCACTGCGCGTTGATGCGTCGGAAGTGCGCGTGATTTTGCGTCGAAGCAGCCACGTGGACGATCGGGTCCCGGACTGGGCGGCGCTACATCTGGGACCGTACCTTGACTCCACCGTGAAGCTTGTAAGGCCGCAGTCCCGCGGCTCGGGTGCCTCGTGCGCTGAGTGGATCGGTCTGCAGCTTGTCGACAAGGCGGGACAAGGCATTGGGTGGATGACCACGCGTGCAATGTTCTATGCAGCACTGAACGTGCGCCGCGACTAGGTCAATCCGGTCGAATGGCTTGGCAGACGCTGAACAAGGAAGCGCGTTCGGCGCTATCGCCGGTGGCGTGTCTGTGTTCGATCCGCACGCCCATACTGAGTGACGAGGACGCGTTCCTTGATCTGCAAGTCACCAGTGGAGCAAGGCGGCCCTACGAATTCCCGAAGGCGACCTCTTACGCAATGGGCAAGTGTCGGAACTACTCGATTCTCACCGAGCCAAGCTTAGTCGAATGCTTCGAAAACTCGCCTCGACACTATCCAGCAGCCTTGCAACTCTGATCGCCTCCTCTCGTGAGCCGTCCGTATCGGCGCGCTGCCACGCGCCCAAGTCTCCCCGCCCGAGGCGGAGAACGCAGTCCGCGCGATACCTGAGCAACACAAGCTCAGCGACAAAGTCGCGCATGGTCACCGAATGCCCTTTGAGTGAGCGCCTTCGTCTTCCTGAAGACTTCATCGGCTGCCCTCAGTCGAGTCATGACACTCAAACGTTCCCGGCGCACTACGTTTGGGCCCTGGGCAGAGCCATCCCCCGGCCTCTAGCCTCAGAAATGCCGCGAACGCCCCAAAGTCGAAGTTGCGAATGCTCGCCGTGAATGGCAGCTCGCTCTGAAAGCAACTGCCAATGCAGGTGCTGGCGCGCAGGCACCTGATCCTGCGAAGGCGACGAACTTTCATGGTTACTCCTACTTCGTAGCCCACGCCATCGGATGCGTGCCGAGCCGCACCTACCGCGGACATTCGTACCCGGCGACCAGCGATGTCGCCGGCACCCACTCTTCCTCCCTGCCCTTCAGTTGCCGGCCGAGCGCGTTGTACTGAACCAGCACAAGGGGCAGCCTGACATCGATGACGACGCCGGACCCGACGTTCATGCCGACCTCCGGCCTGCTGCGTAACCGCTCGGTCATGACCTGTCTAAGTGCAGTGCACTCCTCGTTGCGCGCTCTGGTCGCCTCCAGGTTCGCCGAACTGTTGGACTCTGTCCATTCCAGCTGCGCGGCCGGCACAAATGCTGTGGCAGTCGTGGCGTAGTAGTAGGTCGACTGGGCCCACGAGCTCACGAAGAACATCGGCTTGTCATACCCAAGCGTTCCGCCCCATGCCAAGGTCCCGTTGACCCGGCAGCCGACCTTCGTCGGCAGATGAAGCGCCGCCCGTTGAGGGCCGGTACCGGTCTGGACCTTGGGCGCGAATCGAACCTCCGCGCGTGCGAGCACCACGAGCGCACCTCCATCCGCCGCACACCTCGTTATCGCAGGCTGCAGGAACTCCTTGATCGGCGCGATTCCGTACACCGCATCGCCGTCGCCCCTTGCAGTCAGCGCACGTCCGTTGAGCGATTGAACGATGCGCTCCGGGGACAGATTGCGGTCAATCGCTGAGGCTGGCGGAATGGCACACCCGGAAACGAAGGCCACTGCTGCGGCCCACGCGATAGCGTTCTTCATGACTTCTCCGTCAGGTTCAATGGGATTGGCCGCGGCTTGGCTCCGATGACACGCTCACGTCCAGTTCGGTCACTGACCAATGTGCGAATTAGTGTGTGTACGAATGAGTGTACATGCTTGACAGTGGCACAGTGCGCGAACGTGTCCAGGTCAAATTCGGGAGTCGGGTCCGGCAGCTGAGGCTGTCGGCAGAGCTGACTCAGGAAGATCTGGCCCACCGGTGCGGCTTGTTCCGCACCTACATGAGCCGTATCGAGACGGGCAACGCCAACCCGACGTTGACGATGATTCACGCCATCGCCACGAGCCTGCGCGTGCCGGTGTCAGCCTTGTTCGAGGCCGACGTGGCGTCGTCGGATGCCGGGCGCGCTCGCATTGCGAGGAAGTAGTCTGCCTGAGGGAGCTTGCTTGCCTGTCGCGACGAAGGCGTATCAACTGCCACCGGATGCCATCGAGCTTCAGATTGTTCCCGACGGCGTTCATTGCGCAGGTCTCATCGAATCGTTGGCTCGATACACGAACCCACCGATCGCGGCGAGAAAGCCTTCGCCATCCAGGCGACGTGCTTCGTAGAGCGTCCGCGCCGCTGCGACGAGGTGGTCCTGGCGATCGCCTTCAACCCACACCATTCCGCTCGTGGCCTCGGTGATCTGATCGCCCTCGGTCACGAGATGTCCGATGCGTGCCAGGCGCACCGCGGCATCGTCGATCAATGCGATCAGCATGTCGGCCTGATCCGTGGCCGTCAGCTCGCGCTCGGACAACACGGCGAACGCCAACTGCCCGCCTTCGGAGCACAACCCGCGCGGCGCGAGCCAGTCGGTGACTCGGCGCTCGAAGGCTTGCTCTTCTGCCGGCGTGACGGCCCGGCGCAGGCTCACCCGAACGGCAAAGCTCGTCTGGCCGTCTTCCCGAATCGGAACTACGTTCATGGCTGCACCTCGGACCGGGTGGGAGCCGCGGGAGAAATGTCGTGCTTCACAGCGTCGTCCTCCAGAGCTCTATGCCGCACTGGCGGCACACGTGCGAGTAGTGAGTTCCGTACTTGGTCTTGGACGTCCACGTGGCACTGAACTGCCGCCCACCGCAGGCGTGGCAGCGGACAAAGCTGCCGTCGGCGCGGAAGCTCTCGGGATGCGCTCGGGCGTAGTCGGCGAGCGAGTGTCCCTGGAGGAAGGTGCGGCCGTACTCGTCGACCTCCCGACCGCCGCGGATGTAGAGGTAGATCACGGCCAGGACGAACGCAAGTGGGACCAATGGGAACAGGATGCCGATGAGGTTTGAATTCATGGAAAGGTCTCTCGAGTTTGGCGGGCGCTCAGATCGCGGCGGCTGTGTTGGCTCATGCGGGCTGCGCTCCGCCCTGCCGTGCGATGCCGGCATGTCTTGGGACGAGTGTTCCGGTCGCAGGCCGATGGGCCCGCGATCAGGACTTGTGGTGGAGCGGACTACTGCAGCACGGCGTGCTGCGCGAGCCGCGCGGGGGGCGGCTGGCCCTTCGGGCCGGGCTCAGTGGCTTCAGCGGGTTTGGCGCCCTTCGTGGCACCGCTGGCAAAGCGCGTCGCCAACAGGCGGTCGATGGCGGAACCGTCCTGACGGGTCAGGTTCGGCACGTAGCGGCTGTAGACGCGGAACAGCATCTCGGTGCTCGAATGGCCGAGTTGACGCGCGATCCACTCGGGCGCCTCACCTGAGGCGAGCCAGAGCGTGGCCGCCGTGTGCCGCATCTGGTACGGACGGCGCGCCTTGAGGCCCAGGTGCCGCAGCAACGGGCTCCAGACCCGGTCGGTGAAGTTCTTGTTGTCGAGCGGCTTGCCCTCGCGGTTGCAGAAGACGTACTCGCTCATCGCGCTGGTGGCAGCGTGCTGGCGTTGCAGCGCTTCGAAGACGACCTGGTTCATCTGGATGTCCCGCTGGCTGCTGTCGGTCTTGGTGTATTCGTCCTCGCCGAGCACGAAGGTTTCGCGGATGAGGATGAGGCGATGCTCGAAATCGACGTACTTCCACTTCAGCCCGTGGGCTTCGCCGGTGCGCATGCCGGTGAGGAAACGGGTGGTGAAGTAGTCGTGGTAGTCCGCGCGGACGGCGCCGAGAAGGCGCTGCACTTCATCGAGAGTGAAGGGCTCGACATCGGTCTTGCGGATGCGCAGGGGCTTGAGCGACGCCGTGGGCGAGATGAACCCGTGGCGGTCAGCGGCATCGTTGAGGATCTGGCGCAGTGGCGCCAGGATGCCGTTGATGCGCTTGTTACTCATCTTCTCGCGGGTCCGGCCGGGCAGCTCTGCGAGCTTGGCTCGGAACGCGAGGATGTCGGACTTCGTGATGCTGCCTACGGGCTTATCGCCGAAGTGCGGGAGGAGGTGACCGTCGATGGTGGAGTTGAGAACCTTGATGTGCGAGCGGCGCCATTCAACTTGGTGCTCGGCAAGCCACTGACGGGTGTATTCGCCAAACGGCAGCGTGGCCAATTCTCCAGCCTCGGCGGCGGCTGGGACGGCCGCAGCGGCGTGCTGCGCCGCCGCGCTCGATGGAGCGAATCGCGCGGCCAATGCGCTACCCGGGAAGAACTCCGGATACGAAAACGTACCGTCGGAGATTGCCGACTTGACTCGTTGAACGACAGCGCCGGCTCGCTTCCGGTTTTGAGGCGTGTCATCGAGTGCCGTCTGTTCGCGGCAGCGAACGCTTCGATATGTGAAGTCGATGACGAGCTTGCCAGTCTCCTTCCGTGTGGTCACCTTAGCCATGTGCCACCCCGCCGTTTGCCATCGGGATCCCCAGGCGGTCAATGCTGACCGTCAAGCGCATGTCGCGCTCGATGTTCTCCCACAAGTACAGGATCTTGCGACCACCAAAGGGGCGCACGTAGTGAGTGCCCTCAAGCAGCACACTGTCCTTCATCCGCTCGCGAATCGTCCGGGCGTCGTACTTGATCTTGGCCGACAGCTCCTCGGTGGTCAGATACGTCTGGCTCATGCTACTCTCCATCGCAGTTGATTACTTGACTCATCAAACGCCACGTTTTCGCGGCATCTGATGCAGATCATAGCCGTCAATCGATAAATTGCAAGTGCTTTTGCCGCTTTTAATTATCAAACGCTGTCTTAAGGGATCTCGTGATTCGTTTCAGGCTCGCAGAGCAAATGGAGAAGAGGCAGTTCCTCGAGTCACGGCGCATCACCGTGCAAGAGGTGGCCGAGGCCACTGGCGTCAATCGCATGACGCTGTCGAAGATCCTGAATCACAAGGGTTACAGCACCGGCACCGACATCCTCGATCGACTCTGTGTCTACTTCGGCTGCCGAATCGAGGATCTAGTCGAGCACGTACCGGACTGAAGCGAAGGCAGAGTCGCCTGTTCATCGGAGCGCCGGCAATGCAGCGGTTGCTGCCCGTCGCACGGAACGGTCGTGCGGCAGCTTTCCGTCACGTACCCGCCCTCCAGGCATCTTGCAAAGCAAAGAAGCGCCGGCTGCTTCGAAGGCACAGCAGTCGCTGTCAATGCCAACTTACGTCTGCCAGTCGGTTGACCTACTTGAATGACCGTTGTTCCTAGCGGTGAGTAGGTGGTCTCGACCCACTCCAGTCGCTCATCGCACCGAGTGAGCAGCTCCAATGCGGGCGTAGCGATCCGTCGCGTCGAAGCCGTGCGGCGCGTTGACTGAACGAGTCTCCCGAGCGACTCGAGTCAGTCCTCTTCTGCGATGAGCGTCGCGATGGCAGCCCCCAAAGCCAAGTCCTCTATGGCGCCGAACGCGTGCAGGCGCAAGTGTCCATTCCGGTCGATCAGCATCAGGCTCGGGGTTCCCTGCATGCCGTAGGCCTGCATCGTGACCGGAATCGGGTTGCTCGCATCGGCGCTCGGTGCATCCACGCCGACCGGAAACGCGATGCGGTACTCGTGCACAAACGCCTGCAGCGAGACCGGTGTCATCGCCGCGTGATGTTCGAACACCGTGTGCATGCCGATCACCGCGACGCCCGACGCAGCGAACGTCGCATGGATGCGCTGCGCCTGCGGCAGGCCATGGTGCACACAAGCGGGGCACAGCATCTGGAATGCGTGCAACACCACCACCTTGCCGCGCAATTCGGCCAGTTGTAGCGCGTCGCCGATGCCAAACCACTCGCGCGTCGTCCATGCCGGGGCCGGGTGACCGGGTGGGTCCAAACCGAATACTCTGCGCGTCGCCGGCGTTCGCACCCGGGCGCTATGCACGAGGTCACTTCCTGAACGTGGAGAAGACGTAGTCACTGCTCTTCTGCGCGGTGTGGCATTGGAAGCACGCCGTCGCGGCGTTCTTGCCGACTGCGCGCTCGGTCTTCGAGTCGCCCTTGAATCCCTCGAAGCCCCAACCGCCGGTGTCCTTGTACTTGCGGCTGTCCTTGTGCATCACGCCCAGCACTTTGCGCGCGCCCTCCTGCACGGTGTTGTCCGCGGCCTTGGCTTCCAGCAGATCGAAGGCGATCACGGAGCCATCGGCGAACTTGCCGCTCTTGTAGCCCTGCTCGGCCTTCTTGTTGGCGTAGAGGTGATGGATGCCACCGAACGCGTCATACAGGGCGTGTCCCTGATTGATCGTCATGCTCTTGACGTGGACCCAATGACGATAGCCCTCGGGGTAGGGGACGGGCGCAGGATCGGCGGCGAAGAGCAGCGAGCTCATCGAAAGGGCGGCGGCGAGAACAAGCATCTTGCGCATTTGGCACTCCTACAATTGGTACCTGGAAGGCAGGCATTGCAGCACGCAGTGGTACGCCTGGACAAGCAGGCACGAAACGGTGACCCGGGTACGTTCAGGTGTCAATCGATGAACTCACAGAGACAAGCGATGCCGACGACGCCCAACGTGGCGCGCATGGTCGAAGACATCGTCGGCTGCAAGTGGTCGCTGGCCGTGCTCGGTGCTGTGCGCGGCGGGGTGTGCCGGCCTGGCGCGATGGAGCACGCCATCGAGGGGCTCTCCAAGAAGGTACTCAACGAGCGCCTGAACAAGCTCGTGCGTTTCGGCATCCTCGAAAAGCAGGCCTATCCCGAACTGCCGCCGCGTGTTGAATACCGTTTCACGCCGTTCGGCGACAAGTTCCTCGGTGTGCTTGATGGCGTCGACGCGCTGCAGCGCGAGATTGATCGTTGATCCGAGCCAACGGCATGTCTGGAGCGACGGTGCCGCTGATCCGATTGGCAGTTTTGCAGTCGGCACCTTTTGCGCCGGCTGGTACCCAGGTCACCCGCAAGCGAAAATCCAATGACCGGCATCAGATTCGATGACGGCCTGCTGGCGCCGAGATCGCCAGGGTGACCGACAAGACCCCACTGCGGCCTGTCACGCTGCGCGCAAACGGCGCGGCCCGACGCCACCGTCCCATTGCCAGAGGCTGCCGTCCGCGCGCTGCGCAATCGTCGCCGTGTCGCCGGCTGCGACGGCCGTGACCTGGAGTGGCGCGAGCAGGTGGCCATAGTGCGTGCACCGTCGAACACCCGACCCCAGCGATCGGCCTTGTCGCCCAGCCCGTTCGCCCCCAGCGGCCCAAACCGGTTGCCGCCGGTGCCCATGACCACACCGCCCTTGCTCAGGTAGAGGGCATGACCGGTGTGCGCCTTCACGGCGACG
This sequence comes from Burkholderiales bacterium, assembly GCA_021414305.1. Taxonomy (GTDB): domain Bacteria; phylum Pseudomonadota; class Gammaproteobacteria; order Burkholderiales; family Burkholderiaceae_C; genus Schlegelella_A. Next base: position 500,044 of record JAIOOS010000006.1, read on the forward strand.
GCGTCGCGTGCGGTGTTGACGAAGTCGGTGGTGGCAGTGAGCCGTCCGTCGCCATATTGACCGCGGTGCGCGAGACCCTTGACCCACAGCGTGTCGTCGCGACGGATGTAGTAGTCGGCGCCGTCGCAAATGCAGGCTGTGGCCACCTCATCGGCCACGCGCTGCGGCGCCGGCAGCGTGCCGCCGCCGCGCCACAGCGCGTGCGCGCGGTCGATGGCAAACCAGGCCGATTGGCCGCTGGCGAACGTGGCCACGCCGGGCATCACGTTGGTGGCCGCGTCGGGCGCCTCGTCCCAGGTGATCAGCCGGCCGTCATCGAGCAAGGCGAAAAAGGCATCCTTGCTCACGCCCACTTGCCGGGCGCCGGCGCGCATGCGCATCGGCGGGCCGCGGCCAACCCAGCCGTAGGCCACGCCGTCAAGCAGCGCCATGTGGCGCTCGTAGTAGGAGGCCAGTTGCGGGCAGGAACTGTCGGCATGCGCCGGGGTGCTGGTCATGACAGTGCAGAATCCGCTTATCAAGCTGACGAAATGGCGCCGCTTCATCGGGAGGGCCGCTGTCAAGCCCGTGCGCCAGTGCGGCGCAGGATCTCGGCGATGGCGCGCTGCTGGCGCTGCTCGGCATGTGCCAGCGGCGTCACGCCCTGCGCGTCAGCCAGTTGCAGCTTCGCGCCATGCGCCACCAGCAGGCGCACGATCTCGGTGTGCGCGGCGCCGGAGAGTGAACCAAACTGTGGGAGGGAGTAGTCGCCTGCGGTAGGCCGGCGTCAACTACCGTCAAGTGTAGTAAACATAACCCAGACGCCAGTCTGCCGCCTTATCTCGTGGAAGGCCACTTTGGCCGCCCCGGATGGGGCACGACTACTACTCTCTTTGGAGTAGTAAAGATGGCGCTTTTCGCGGTCGCGTAGTGAAGATGGCGCTAAACCCTTGTCTGCGCGCTAGATGCTTGTCATCAGTGAGATTTACGCCTCACCATGAGCGCCGCTGCGTACGACCAGCCGTTGGGTCGGCAGGCCGGCGCCACCATCTCGCGGCCACGGTGGCACCCCAGACCATCACAGCCGTGCCGACGATCGCCGCCGGCAATCCGGTGCCGATCTCCGTGGCCACCATCATGTTGTAGCCCGCATGCCACAGCGCGACGCACAGGATGCTGTGACCCGTTGCGAGGTACACCTGCGCCAGCACGAATGCGCCGCAGACGAGCGCGAACAACCAGCCGATCAGGACCGGGCCGACCAGCTCCGCCATGCTGGCGTTGAGCCAGAACAAGGGAAGATGCCATGATGACCAAAGCAGCGCGACCCAAAGCGTTGCACGCAAGCGACCTTGCGTGCGCAACAGATGCTCCGTGAGAAACCCGCGCCAGCCGGTCTCTTCGCCAAAACCATTGACGAGAACGACCGCCGACACCACAGCGGCCAGCGGCCAGTCTCGCGGCAGGCCTGGGAATTGAGCAAAGGCGTTGGCCGACGGAAACGGCTTGCCCAGTAATCGGATCGCGGCGAAGGCCACTGCCCCCAGGACCAATGGCGACAAGGCCAGCATCAGCCTGGAAGGCCCATGTAATCCCAGTCGAAACATTCGCCCGAAGAGTTCGATCAGTGCTCTGCGTCCTCCGATCGCGGCAGTGACGGCCATCGCGGCGAGCATGGGGCCGAGCAAACCGGGAAAATGCGTGACAGCGCTGCCGGGCTCCACTCGGCGACCCTGCGCCAGCAGCGTGAGCCAGTAGCCCCATGACAGCGTCAGTGTGAGCACGTAGAACGACGCCGCAGGCCGCTTGGCGATCCACGTTCGCATGACGACGGGCACCGGCGTTGGACGCTCGCCGCTACCGGCCCGCCACCTGACGCTGGCCCGGTGAGCCGACCTGGCCGACATCACCAGGGGTCATAGCTGCCGAAGCTCCAGAGATGCCCTTCCAGGTCGTAGCAGCTGAAATCCCGGCCACCGTAGCCTTCGTCCTTGATCTCGGTGGCAATCCTGGCGCCGCCGGCCTTGGCATTGGCGTAGAGGGCGTCGACATTGGTCACAACGAGGTACGAAGTCTGCGTCTGGGCGCCTCCCACCTCATCGGGCTGCTTCATCAGGCGACCGAACTCCGTTTCTGTCTTTGGAACGGACGCCAGCATGATCATCCCGTTGCCGAAACTGAGCTGCGCATGGGCGACGCTGCCATCCTGATGCGGGACCACCAAATGCTTCTCAAAGCCGAAGACCTTGCACAGCCACTCGATGGCCGCGGGAGCGTCGCGGTATCGAAGGACAGGAATGATCGTGGCCTTCGTGTTCTTCGCCAGACTGGGCATGTTCGCCTCTCGTGCCTGAAGTTTGGCCTGTGGGTGGCTTGTGCGTCTTCGAGGGCAGCAAATTTCTTTGGTGGAGCCTTGATGGCAGCATGGCTGAGTGTAGGCTGATCGTCGCGCTTGATTTGTTCGTCAACGCACCAAGCGAGAACACGGTGCTTGCGCGTGAATCGATCCCATCGCAGGCGGGGGGCCGGATTGCTGCGTTCAGTTTGACCAAACGATCGAAAGGTTCCTCCCATGCGTTCCCACGTTCAGCTATGTGGGAACGTAGGCTGTCAGATGCCGCGACCTCGCTCAAGGACGTAGTTCTTTGCTGGTCTACGTTCGGGCAGTGCTCCATGTCGATCTCGACACGCGCTTGAGCAGCTTGGCTCAGCGCAGTCGCACCGGCCGGAGGTGCGCACAGTTCGCCTCGCACTCGGCGGGTGGCGCGGCCTGGGCGGGGCCTCGGACCCTTGCGGCACCACCAGTGTGCGCAGCTTGGCGTTGGGCGCCAGCACGCCGTGGTTCGCGCAGCGGGGGTCCAATCACTTCGCGCAGCGAAGTTACGCGGACACCGAACGGATCAGGTGCAGTTTGGGCCTGGGCACCAGAGCTGCCAGCCGGTGCAACAACAACAGCGGCGACATGGCATCACGACTCTTCGCCGGCACGCCCACTCGCCGGGCAGTCCTTCAGGTTGCGAGTTCTGTGCGATTGCGACCGTTGGTCTTGGCGCGGTACATGGCATTGTCAGCCCGCTCCAGCAGCGAGCCCTGCGAATCTTGCGGTCGGTAGAAGCTACCACCGATTGACACGGTGACGCGCTGCGGACCGAGTGCATCGATGCGCAACTCCTCTACACACTTGCGCAAACGATCGCAGGAAGTCTGTGCCGCTGCAAGGCTGTTTGCCATCATCAGCAGAACGAACTCCTCACCGCCGAAGCGCGCCAGGTAGTCATCCTTGCGCAGCGTGTCCTGCAGCTGCTTTGCCACAGCCTGCAACACACTGTCGCCAACGAGGTGGCCATGCGTGTCGTTGATGCGTTTGAAGTGGTCAATGTCCATCACAACCAACAGAAATGGGGGAGTGCCGCGCGCGCAACGGGCGACCTCGCGCTCCAGTGTGTGGGCAAGATGGTGGCGGTTGAATAGGCCGGTCAGTGCATCGTGATGTGCGAGTTCCTGGATGGTGCGCAGCGACTCACCCAGGCGCCGCCGGATGTTGCCGAGATAGCCCACGAATGGGCACAGCACCGCCAGCGTCGCCGTCAGTGCAATCCACTGCACCCACTCCAGCTCGACATTGACTTTACCTGGGCGATTGACGCTCAGCAGCACGATGACGGCGCCGTACGTCGCCGAGCACAGCGCGCCCATGAGTAGGACTTCCACGGTCTTCAACTGCAGTACACCAAAGAAGAGGATCACCAACAGCAGCATCAGCAATGCGCCGCGCGCCGCTTCAGCGTGGTACAGGACCATGGCCACCGCCGTGATGGCAACCGCCATCTGCACCATGGTCATGCTGGGGTCCACGAAGCGGAGATTGGTGCGTGTCCTGATCAGCGCGAAGAACACGAGGTTGGCGGCGGCAAACGTTGCGGTCCACAGCGGCACGAACCCGGCAGGCAGGTAACCCAACCATGCCACCAGCGCCAGAAACGCCGAGCAAGGCGCATACACGGCCACGGAGACGAGCAGTCGCCTGACGCGCAACGCCTGCTGGCGCTCCACTCTCTGGTTGCGATCGCCTTGTTGCTGCAGTGGCATTGGTCGTGAATTTTCTTGGACCGCCGGCGCTTCGAGCAGCCAGAGAGTGGCCTTGAGTGAATCTGCGTGGAGGTCTCGCGAACGCGGCCTTGACGCCCACCTTGATTTCGGCTGGAAAAGGACGAAATGAAAGGCAACCCCTCAAGCAGCCGCATTGACTGTGATATTCGCGCGAAATTGGGGCAATCGGTGTGCAGATGACCCGCGAGTGCACCTCGTTCCAGTTCAAGCGCAGGCACCTCCACAACGCCTGGCCCGCACCAACGCCAGGGCATGGCCCTTCAGGCTCTCTGCCGCCGCTGCGCCTTTATCAAACAGCTCGGCACTCCGCTGCCCCGCAAAGCCGACACGCCGCCGATTTTCGAGCCTTGCCGAACCACTTGGCAGTCCGACACTGAGCATCGGTGCGCACCGAGCTCACGGGCCCAACGCTCAGCTTCGTCTTGCTCCGCATGCAACAGGCGGGGAAACGATGCGGTGGGTGCTTTACTCTTAGCCGATGGACGACATCGTGGCCGCGCTATACCGGCGAGAGAGCCGGCGCGTGTTTTCGACTCTGGTACGGTTGTTGGGCAGCTTCGATGTGGCAGAAGATGCGTTGCACGACGCCTTCGTCGCCGCCTCGGAGCAATGGCCCCGCCTGGGCGTGCCCGACAACCCGGTGTCGTGGCTCGTCTCAACCGGCCGGTTCAAGGCGATCGATCGCATTCGCCGGGACAGACGCTTCGTCTCGACCGAAGACGTTGCTGAACAAGTCGAGACGGTGGCCGACGCTGCTCCCGGCTGGGAGCAGCGCTGGGACGAGCGCGAGGCGATCGAGGACGACCGACTGCGTCTGGTCTTCACCTGCTGCCACCCCAGCCTGGCCGAAGACGCGCGCATCGCCCTGACGCTGCGCGAAGTCTGCGGCATCACCACCGAGGCCATCGCCAGCGCCTTTCTGATTGCTACGCCCACGCTCGCGCAGCGCATCGTCCGCGCCAAGGCGAAGATCACCGCGGCACGCATCCCTTATGAAGTGCCAAGCGCGGCCGAAAGGCCGGCGCGGCTGGCCAGCGTGTTGCGCGTCGTTTACCTGGTCTTCAACGAAGGCCACTCGGCACAGGCAGCTGGGCTCGCGGATGAATCGATCCGGCTGGCGCGGCTGCTGCGCAGCCTGATGCCCGAAGAGCCTGAAGTGATCGGCCTGCTGGCGCTCTTGCTGCTGCACGACGCACGCCGTGCCGCGCGCGCCACCTCTGCGGGCGAACTGGTGCCGCTGGAAGAGCAGGACCGTGCGCTGTGGAATCGCGGCGCAATCGCGGAGGGTTGCGCACTGGCCGAGCAGGCGTTGTCGCAGCACGGTTTCGGCAGCTATGCGCTGCAGGCGGCGATTGCCGCCCTGCATGGTGAAGCGCCCAGCGCTGTGGTCACCGACTGGCCGCAGATCGTGGGCCTGTACGACGTTCTGCTGCGCATCGAACCCAGCCCGGTGATCGCCCTGAACCGCGCGGTGGCGGTGGCGATGCGCGACGGTCCCGAAGCCGGCCTGGCGCTGATCGAACCGCTTTTGCCTGCTCTGCCGGGCTACCACGCAGCTCCCGCAGCGGCCGCCGACCTCTGCCGACGCGCCGGCCGGCTGCACGACGCCCAGGCACACTACCGCACCGCTGCGGCGTTGGCGCGCCAGGAGCCAGAGCGCCGGTTTCTGCTGCGCCGGCTGGCCGAAGTAGGAGGGTGAAGATATCTTCGCGGCCGCTGTCGAAAGGCGTCGAAGCCGTTCGACTAAATGATGCCGGCACATCGAAACCATCCACTTCTGGCAAGGAGCCCGACCATGACCACCACCCTCACGCCCTACCTCAGCTTCGGCGGCAACACCCGCGAGGCCTTTGCGTTTTACGAAAAGGCGCTCGGCGCAAAAATCGAAACCATGCTGCGCTACGCCGACATGCCCGCGTCCGCGAACCCGGGCGAAGGCTGCAGCGACGGCGGCGTGCCCAGCGGCGACGGCATCATGCATGCATGCCTGGCGCTGCCCGGCGGTGCGATGCTGTTTGCCGGCGACACCCCACCCGGCATGCCTTACGCTGGCGTTAAAGGCGTCATGCTCGCGCTCCAGTACGACACGATCGACAAGGCCCACAGCGCCTTCCACGCGCTGTCACAAGGCGGCCAGGTGACGATGCCGCTGGCGCCTGCGTTCTGGTCCAAGACCTTCGGCATGCTGACCGACCGCTTCGGCGTGAGCTGGGCTGTCAACGGCGAGCCAATCGCGTTCAAGTAGGTCTCTCGCGTCCCCGAAACAAGAGCACATCGACCCGATGTGCGAACTGGAGCCACGGCGATGAAGTACCTTTGTCTGGTCTACCTCGACGCCGAACGCTGGGCGGCGTGCAGCGATGCCGAATGCGCCGACTACGTCCAGCAACTCGCCGCCGGCCAGCGCTTGTTGGCCGCTGAGCCGCTGCACCGCACGCACACCGCCACCACGGTGCGCGTGCGCGGCGGCGAGGTGACCTTGTTCGATGGCCCCTTTGCCGAGACCCGGGAGATGCTGGCAGGCTTCTACCTGGTCGACGCGAAGGACCTGAACGAAGCGATCCAACTCGCAGCCGGCATTCCGCCCGCGCGCTACGGCAGCGTCGAGGTGCGGCCGGTGCGCGACCTGCAGGTGCAAGGCGCCGGCTGATGCGTGGCGCGCACCCGCCCCATTCAGACCGAACACTTGCAAGCTTCATACACGGCGCCATGATCAATATCCAAGGCATCGATCACCTGGTCTTGCGCGCGGTAAACGTCGAGCGCATGCTCGACTTTTATTGCAACGCGCTCGGCTGCGCCGTGGAGCGGCGACAAGACGAGATCGGCCTCATTCAGTTGCGCGCCGGAAGTTCACTCATCGATTTGGTGCCGGTTGACGGCAAGCTTGGCAAGGCGGGTGGTGCCGCGCCCGGGAGCGATGCCAAAAACCTCGATCACCTTTGCCTGCGGGTGGAGCCATTCGACGAGCAGAGCCTTCGCGATCATCTGCTGAGGCACTGCATCGAAGTGGGCCCTGTGGAATCTCGCTATGGCGCGCAAGGCGAAGGTCCCTCCATCTACCTCACCGATCCCGACGGCAACGTCGTGGAGCTCAAAGGTCCGGCGCAGTCGGTTGACGTATCGTCGCAGCCGACCGCCTCCGTCGGCCACTGAGCTCACAAGAGCGGTGTCACAACGCTCCAAGGTCAAACATGGAAAGCATCGACAAGGTCAAAGGCCCGGCGTCATACTTCCCATCCATCGAGAGGAAGTATGGCCAACCGGTCGAGCACTGGTTGAAGTTCCTACGCGCCACGGGCGGACTCAAGCACATGGAACTGGTCAACATGCTGAAGTCTGAGCATGGTTTTGGGCATGGCCACGCCAACGCATTGGTCGCGTACCACCTGGCCAAGCGATAGAGCTGGCCCCGTTGATATGAAACGATCCCAAGGATTCATAGATGGACCCTGCGCGGTCATGTCGTGCCCGCCGAACACTGCGGCGGCCATTCAAAGTACACCACGATGAGGGGAAGTCATGAGCACCAAGACCACAGTGAACGCACCTGGTCTTCTGGCCGTTTCCTTCGCGGCAACACTCGAGCGCAGCCCGGCTCCCGGCGGTTGGGTGTATGTTGTTTGGCCCCGCTCGGCTGAGTACTTCGGCACTCGCGGGCTGGTGAAGGTCGAGGGCATGATCGACGGCGTTGCCTTTCGCAGCTCGTTCATGGCCCTGGGCGACGGCCGTCACAAGCTGCCGGTCAAGCAAGAGATTCGCGACAAGATCAAGAAGTCAGCAGGCGACACCGTCAAGGTGGAGCTTCGAGGTCGACTGAGTTGATCGAACGGCCGCTGACACAACTGTCGATAGTGAATACAGTGAAGGAGGGCTCCATGACCAGTCCGAACAAGCCTGCGCGACCGCGTGTTACCGTCCACAACATCCTTTCGCCGCACCATGTCGTGCAAGTGGACGGCATCAAATACGAGGCGATGCGGCGCGCATTGCTGAAGGTGCTGCCGCGTGAAACGCCGGGGCTGACGCAAGCCCAGATGTGGGAGCAGGTTCTTGGTCATTTGCCAGAGGGTGAGTTCCCGGGCGGCGCAAAAGCCGGGTGGTGGACCAAATGCGTGCAGCTGGACCTTGAGGCCAAAGGTGTGATCGAGCGCGACCGGTCTGCGAAACCGCTGCGCTGGCATCGCCTCGGCGCCTGCTCGCCAGGCGGTGCAGCGAACTCGCCGCCAAGCGTGTGAATCAAGTCAGATGCGCGTCGTCGCCTGGAACTGTTGCCGCGGCCCGATGGCCACGAAGGTCTCGGCACTCGAGACGCTGCAACCCGATATTGCGGTCATCTCCGAAGCGCTCGAACCTGAGCAAGAATCAAACCACCTGCTCTGGTTTCCATCCAACGCGTCGCGCCTAGGCATCCAGGTTAGATCTTTCGGTGCCTACAAGCTCAAGCGCTTGAAGGCCGCCGTTCTGCCGAACTGCGTGGTGCCAGTGCGCGTCAGCGGCCCCGTCGGCTTCAACCTGCTGGCCGTATGGACCTGGCCCGCGCCGAGCTACACCAAGGCCTTCTTGAACGGGCTGTCAGCGTACGATGCCTTGTTGCGTCGTGGCCCGACTGTGGTGGCGGGGGACTTCAACGGGAACCCGGGCTTCGACAAACCGAAGCAACGCGTCAAGTGGTGGACCGACGGTTTCTCCCGATTGCAAGACGCCGGTCTCGTCAGCGGCTACCACGAGTTCAATCGGGTGGCGTTCGGCGCAGAACCGCATGCGACGCATCACTTTCTGAGAAAGCCCGAGCGGCCGTTTCACATCGACTTCTGCTTCGTTCCGCGGGACTGGGTGGCCAAGAGCCTGGAGGTTCAGATTGCCGCAGGCCCTGAGTGGCGAGTGCGTAGCGATCACTTTCCTCTCGTCGTCGACACTAGAGTCTGATCTTTCGAACACGTTGCTCTGGGAGTTCTACCGCCATGGCTGTTGCACGCACCGGAAACCAACCTGCACTCGTTGTTGTCGATGTCCAAGTAGGTGTTATGGCCGAAGCCTGGGACGCTGTGCGGGTGATCAAGAACGTCGCGCGCGCCGTCGAGCGCGCCCGCGAGCGAAGCGTACCGATCATCTGGGTTCAGCATGAAAACGATGAGTTGCTGCGCGACTCGGCGAAGTGGCAACTCGTGCCGGAACTCGTACCCGCAGAAGGCGAAACGCGGATCGATAAGCGCTTCGAGTCGTCGTTCGAAGAAACAAAGCTCGAGGACGAGCTGGCCCGGCTGGGTGCGAGTCACATCGTGCTGGTCGGTGCCGAGACCAACTGGTGCATCCGCGCCACGGCATACGGTGCGCTCGATCGTGGCTACGACCTGACCCTGATCAAGGATGCGCACACGGCGAACAGCATCCCGCTGGAAAACGGATCGAGGATCGAGGTCGCCAGCATCATCGACGAGTTGAACATCGCGATGACCTGGCTCCGCTACCCGGGTCGAACGAATGGAATAGCCACCACCGAAGAGGTGGACTTCTCAGTCCCTGGCGGCGCGCGCTGACCCAGCTGTCTCGTTCCCATCCATCACACCCCGACCAGGAGCGGCGATCGAGCACGCGAGCGTCCGCTGTTCCATCAACGTAGCGATTTCCGTTCGGCTGCTGCGGTCACTTGTGCGCCTTGGGTGACAGCTGTCCCACCCAGGGACGAATGTCGCTTGATGGCCGGACCTGCCAGTTCGCGACCGCACCTGGAAGCTGCCGCTCGGGCCCGACGTTGCAGGAGAAGCCGCCCGGCTAGCAGCTTGCTGACCGAACGGCGTGCCTGGCAATTCGATCAGATCTCGGTCTGTTCGGCGATTTCCAAGGCGTCATCCACCTCGATGCCGAGATACCGCACCGTCGACTCGAGTTTGGAATGGCCGAGCAGCAACTGCACGGCCCGTAGGTTCTTCGTGCGCCGGTAGATCAACGTGGCCTTGGTGCGCCGCATCGAGTGCGTGCCGTACTCGGTAGGATCGAGGCCGAGCTCCTCAACCCAGCCTTCGAGGATCCGAGCGTACTGCCTCGTCCCCAGGTGTGGCGAGTCGTGGATCCGGCTTGGAAAGACGAAATCTTCGGACCTCAGCCCGGCTTGCTTGATCCACTTCTGCACGGCCTCGCGCGTGGCCGGTGTGATCTCGAACTGCACGGGGCGCTGAGTCTTGTGCTGCATCACCACGGCACGGGTGGCCACCTGGTCGCCGTGGCAGATGTCTCGAACCTTGAGGCTGACAAGGTCGCAACCGCGGAGCTTGCTGTCGATTCCCAGATTGAAGAGGGCGAGCTCGCGCACCCGACTTTCCATCTGCAGGCGAACACGAAGCGCCCAGATGTCCTTCAGCTTGAACGGTGCCTTTTGACCGACGATCTTGCCCTTGTTCCATGGCTCGCGATGAACAGCGTTGGCGTTGGATTCCATGATGGTCTCCCATCGAGTTGAGGGCTAACAACAATGCTCCCTCCCGCGGCCGCACTCCATGCCGCACATCGACGTAGCAGCCGGCTGGGCCGCCGTTCCGAGGGCAGCTTTCCGGCATGGTCGGCAACTCACACTGCCGGCCACAAGCTGTCGGTGGTTGCGGCGGCACAAAGCCGCCATTGGATGACGCTGCCACCACAAACAGATCCGCTCGTTCGTGGAACTTGCATCTCCTGCTGTCACCCAACGCACCGGCGCCGGCGTTTCGGTCAGGCGAAGGACAGCCGTGCCGCGAGGAAGTCGACAAAGGCTCGCACGCTGGCCGGCTGCAGCCGCGAGGACATCACGGCATGCACCGGCAAGGGCGGTAGGGTCCACTCCTGCAGCACCTGAACCAGGCGCCCCGCGTTCACCGCATCGCGCGCAAGTACATGCGACAGCACCGCAATGCCCAATCCGCGCTCGGCGAGCAGGCGCATCAGGCCCAGATTGTTGGTGGCAATTCGACCGCGAACCGTGACCTCCATCGCGGCGCCGTCGCGCATCAGGCGCCACCGCGCTTCGCGCCCTTGCGGGGGAAGGCTGAGACACTCGTGTTCGACCAGGTCGGCCGGCTGCTGCGGCTCGCCATGTCGCTCCAGGTAGCCAGGCGCGGCGAACATCAGCATCTCGACCGTGCCGATCCGGCGCACGATCAGCTGATCGCCCTTGATGGCGCCGATGCGGATGGCCACATCGACATGCTCACCCACAAGATCGCGCTGGCTGGGCGACAGATCGAGCTCGAAGGTGATGCCTGGAAAGCGGCGCGTGAACTCAGGCAGCAGCGGGCCGACATGGTTGACGCCCATGTCGACCGGCATCGACACGCGTACATGTCCCGTCGGGCCGGCGGCTGATTCGCGCAGCGCTTCCTGCGCCAGACGAGCCTGGTCCACCAGATCACCGCAGCGCTCGAAGTACCGTCGCCCGACATCGGTCAACTCGACCCGGGGCCGCCGCAGTGGCAAACGACGCGGTGCGCGGCTTCTTCGCGACCTGGCTCGCGTCCACCGCCACGTACTCGGCATAGGTGCCTCCGCGCGCGAACTCGGCGTAGAAGCAGACTTCGTCGCCGAGTTCGAAGCCGGACACCCCGCCGCCGAGCGCGGTGACGACGCCGGCTGCATCAGAGCCGAGCGTCATCGGGAAGCTCTTGGGCATGTGCGCGGCCATCGCCCCCGAGCGCATCTTCCAGTCGATCGGGTTGACGCCGGCCGCGACCACGCGCACCAGCAGGTCCCCAGCGCCGCAGACGGGCACCGGCGCGTCGTCGAGCTGCATCAGTTCAGGTCCGCCATAGGCATGGACGCGGATGGCCTTCATGTTCGATGTCCTTGGGTGAAGGGCCGCAGCCTGACCGGTCCTGCCGACCTGCGGTAGTGGCAGGAACGGACAAGACTTTTCCATTGGTGGAATAGACTGTCCAAAAACTCGCTTAGCCGATGGACGATCTCTCAGCGCTGCGCGACATGACTTTGTTCGTCGAAGTGGCGCGCACAGGCAGCTTCAGCCGTGCCAGCGCGAATCTCGGTGTGCCAGGGGCGACACTGTCACGGCGCGTGGCCGCCATGGAGCGCAAGTTCGGCGTGCGGCTCTTCGACCGCACCACACGCCCATGGCGGGCCAGGCCGCGTGGACCGCCTTGATCGAGACCGCCAAAGTCGAACGCGGCATGCGCGTGCTGATCCACGGTGGCGCCGGCGCGCTCGGCACCACCGCCGTGCAACTGGCCAAAGAGCACGGCGCGCATGTCACCGCGACCGCCAGCGACGACGGCCTGGCCTTGCTCGAGAGCCTGGGTGCCGATGAGTTGATCGACTACCGTCACACAGCGCTTCGAGCAGATCGCGCGCGACATGGACGTCGTGCTCGACACGCTGGGCGGGCCTACGCAGGAGGCGTCCTGGGCTACGCTGCGCCAGGGCGGGATCCTCGTCGCGACCGCCATGCCGCCGCCACCCGAACGCGCGGCCGCGGCCGGTGTGCGCGCGGCCTTCGTGTTCACGCCACCACGCGGCGCGGTGCTGGCGCAGCTGGTCGAGCGGGTGGATGACGGGCGCTTGCGCATCGTCGTCGGCCAGGAGTTCGCGCTCGCTGATGCGGCGCAGGCACACCGCCTTGGCGAGGCCGGCAAGGCGCGCGGAAAGATGGTTCTCCACGTCGGCGCACCCGCGCGCTGATCCCCTCGCAACTCACCAGGAAAGGCGCAAGGCCATGCTTCAACTCCGTCCAATGGACACCCAGGTGCCCATCTTCAATCAGCTCGGCGAAGACTTGGCACCGGTCATCCTGATCAACGTCTTCACCGTCGATGCCGCGGATGTGCCTGCGTTGCTCAACGCATGGGAAAGCGATGCCAACTGGATGAAGCAGCAGGCGGGCTACATCTCAACGCAACTGCACCGCGGCATCGCCGGTAGCTGCGTGTTTTTGAACTATGCGGTGTGGGAATCGGTGGCGCACTTTCGCGCGGCCTTCACGCATCCGGAGTTTCAAAGCGCCCTGGGCGCTTACCCCTCGAGCGCGGTGGCCTCGCCGCACTTGTTCAGCAGGCTGGCGGTGCCGAACCTGTGCGCCGCTTGATCGATCACTCAACCACTCCCCGGAGACCACCATGTTCCGCTTCAACCTCGACGACACCGCAGTGATCCTGATCGACCACCAGGTCGGCACCAACACCTGGGCGTCGAGTACGCCGTTGGCGCTGCTGCAACGCAACGTCATCATCCTGGCCAAGTTCGCCAAGGGCACGAACATGCCGCTGGTGCTGACCTCCAGCCAGGAGACCAACGTCAACGTGCAGGGGCCCTTGATGCCCGAGCTGGAGACGATTGCGCCCGAGGCGTTCGCCGCACGCATCAAGCGCAAAGGTGTGGTCAATGCCTGGGATGACGAGGACTTCGCCAACGCCTGTCGGGCCACGGGCAGACGCAACTTCGTGATGGCCGGGGTGACCACGGATGTGTGCATGGTGTCGCCCGCCATCAGCGCGCTCGAAGAAGGCTTCAACGTTCAGGTGGTGTGCGACGCCTGTGGCTCGAGCAACCAAATCGCTGAAGAGATGTCCTGGCGCCGCATGGAGCGCGCGGGCGTGCGACTGACGAGCACCAATGCCATGGTCGCCGAGCTGGTGAAGAACTGGGCCTCGCCTGCGGGTGGCGTGGCGTTTCCGCTGCTCACCTGATGCACCGCGCAGCGCTACCGCCGCATCGCCAGTGACCGGCTCACGCCTGTCGAGTTGCGTCGCCGCGCTGGCGCTCGCGGCCTGCGCCACGCCCTTCGACAATGCGCCGCTGAACCAGCCGCTGAGCCATTCGTCGACGCCGGCTTCCGTCGCACAGTCCGGCTCGCCGCTACCGTCTGATCCGAACGGCGGCGCCAATGTGATCGCCCTGTCGTTGTCGGGCGGTGGCATGCGCGCAGCCGCATTTGCCTTTGGCGTGCTGCAGGCCCTGCAGGGTGGTGGACCGACCGACATGGATGTGTTCGACGAGCTCACGTTCATCTCCAGCGTGTCGGGCGGTTCGTTGACTGCGGCGTACTTCGGCTTGTATGGACGAGAGGGCTTTGCCGACTTCCGCGGCCGCGTACTCGACCAGGACCTGGAGCGCGAGATGCGGATGTCGTTGCTGTCGCCGGTCAACATTGCGCGCCTGCTCGCGGGCGGGTTGAACGACCGCAGCAATCTCGCTCACACGCTGCACCGCGAGGTCTTCGGGCAAGCGACGTTTTCGCAACTGCAGCGACGCGGCAAGCCTGAGGTGTGGATCAATGCGTCGGACCTGTACAACCGCACGCCGTTCCCTTTCATACCGCCCGTGTTCCTGGGCCTGTGCAGCGATCTGTCGCAGTTCCATGTCGCCGACGCGGTGGCAGCTTCGATGGCGGTGCCGTTGGTCTTCGCCCCCATCGTGCTGCAGACCCACCCCGACCGTTGCCTGACGCCGCTGCCCGCTTGGGCGCTGCCAGAAGCCGCACGCCAATCCGGGCAACCCGGCCAGGGTGTCGTGCGCGCCGTCGCCCAGGCCCTGCGCAACTACCGCGACGCCGACCGCATGCGTTACGTGAAGCTGGTGGACGGCGGCATCACCGACAACAACGGGCTGTCGAGCATCCTCATCGCGCGTGCGGTGTCAGGCACGCCCTATGGTCCCCTCGATGAGGGGCCGCAGTGAGGGCCCGGCGCATCCTCTTTCTGGTGGTGGACGCGGGCCGGCCACCCGCGGGCGAGTGGGCCAAGCAGCAGGACGGCCCGTCGGGCGTCGAGGTGGCACTGGCTGCTGCCGACACCACGGTGGACTCGGCCACGCGACTGGGCGCCGACGCGTTTGCGCGGATGGTCGACGAATGGCGCGCCAGCATCATCCGGTTTCGCTGTTCGCTGAGCCCAGAGCAGTTGCGCCGTCATCTACCGCAAGGGCTGCCGGCGGGGGCGCCATGGCGCTGTGACGACCTGCAGTTCGAGGTCGGCGTCATCGGCTTCGACAACCTGGAGGGCACGCGGGCTGATCGCTTGAAGAACATCCCGACGCGTCTGGCGCTTCCGCAGGCGGACATCGACGAGGCGATCGCCGCCGGCCGCGACGCGGCACGCGACAGCCCGGCCATGAGGCGCTACTTGAGTGGGCGGGTTCGATAAGCAGGCCGGTCGGTTGATGGCACAAGCGGTTGCGGTGCGGCTTCTGTCGGCGGCAAGCGTTGACGGGGGCATGCAAGGTTCTGGTCAATCGCTGGAGTAGCGAGCGACTGGTCTTGTCTGGCGCGAATGACTCCTGAGGGTCGGCAGCGCCTGTTCGGCTGGGCGACCTGCTGACGTTGGGCCCGCGTCCCTGAAGGGATGCCGAAATTCGTCGAGTGCTCAATGGGGTAGAGAGCCGCAGAGATGCAGCAGCAGGCCTTGCATTCTCAGGACGAGATCACGGCTGCGCGATGCGGCCCGGCGCGCGCGGCAGCGGTTCAACGAAGTCGCCCGCCTGCTGGACCGCCCGACCCTGGCCGCCTGCATGAACCAGCCTGTGAAGGACTGCAGCCAAGGCGCGCACGCCTTTGCGGATCTGTTCAACATCCAGGCTCGCGTAGCCGACGATCAGCCCGGCTGGGCGAGGCTTCTTGCGTCCAGGTGGCCCCGCATACAGCGGTGACACGGGATACACACCCACGCCGACTTCACGCGCTGCGGCGACCACGGCAGCTTCATCCTGTTGACGGACCATCGGCAACCACAGCACCACGTGCAGCCCGGCAGCTGTGCCCACCACGCGGGCATCGGCGGGCAAGTGCTGCGCAATCGCGTCCAGCAGCGCGCTGCGTCGGCGCTCGTTCTCGCGCCTGACGCGGCGCACATGGCGCTCGTAGGCACCGCTGTCGATCAGCGTTGCCAGCGCACGCTGCTCCAGTACCGGTGCGTGGCGGTCGCTCAACCGTTTGGCCTGCCGGAACACCGGCACCAGTTCAGGCGGCAGCACCAAGTAGCCCAGCCGCAGTTGCGGCGACAAGGCCTTGGAGAAGGTGCCGATGTAGATCACGCGCCCCTGCGTGTCGATGGCGTGCAAGGCGTCGATAGGGCGCTGGCCGTAGCGGAATTCGCCGTCGTAGTCGTCTTCGATGATCCAGGCCTGGCGCCTTGCCGCCCAGCGCATCAGTTCCTGCCGCCGGCCGATGGGCAGCATGGCGCCCAGGGGAAACTGGTGCGACGGCGTGGTGTAGACCAGCCGCACGGAACGGTCTTCGGGCAGTTGCGTGGTGTCCAGCCCCAGGTCGTCCACCGGCACAGGCAGCAGCTTGGCGCCAGTGGCCTCGAAGCAGCGGCGCGCCATCAGGTAACCCGGGTTCTCGAATGCGAACGCGTCTTCGGGGTCCAGCAGCACCCGCGCGCACAGGTCGATGGCCTGTTGCGAGCCGTGCACGATGACGATCTGCTCGGCCTCGCACAGCAGCCCACGCGCCCGCGCCAGGTAGCCCTGCACCGCGCGGCGCAGTGACGCGTCGCCCTCGGGCGGCTCGTAGTACAGGCGGTGCTGGTGTTGCAGCAACGCGGCCTGGTGCGCACGCCGCCAGGCCAGCGCCGGAAAGTCGCGCGCCGCCACCGCGCCGTAGAGGAAGTCAACGCGCAGCGGCTTGCCCGAAGTCATGGCCGTCATGGCCATGTTCTCGACGCGGCGCCCGTAGGCCGACAGGGTGGTCTGTGGCGGTGCGCGCCGGCCCGGCTTGGATGGCGCCGCCGGGGCCAGTTGGCTGGCCACCCGCGCCACGCGCCCGGCGGCGGTGACGATGAAGCCTTCAGCGGCCAGCTGCTCATAGACCGCCGTCACGGTGGTGCGCGACACGCCAAACGCTGCCGCCAACGCGCGCGTGGACGGCACCTTGCCGCCCGCCCTGAGCGTACCGTCGGCCATCTGCCGGCGAAGCAGGTAGTACAGGCGACGCCCCACCAGGGGAGCATCCGGGCGCACGGCAGCACAAGCTTGCAACTGGTCCACTCAAATTGTCCGAAACTGGATCTGGTGATTGTGCCGGTTTGGATGGACAGTTCATGCCCTGCACCAACGCCAACACAAGCACCAGCCAACCCGGAACCCGCGATGTACACCCCGCCGCACTTTGCCGTGACCCAGCCCGAGCAGCTGCAACGCATCATCCACGCGCACCCACTGGGCGTGCTGGTCACTTCGGGGCCTGCCGGCCTGGACGCCGACCACATCCCCTTCGAGTTCCACCCGGCCAGCGGACCCCTGGGCAAACTGTCGGCGCATGTGGCTCGTGCCAATCCGGTGTGGCAGCGTTGCCCAACGGGGACCGAAGTCATGGTCATCTTCCGTGGCGCCGAGTCCTATGTGTCGCCCAACTGGTACCCCAGCAAGCACGAGGCGCACCGCCAGGTGCCGACCTGGAACTACGAGGTCGTGCACGCCCATGGCCGCATCACGGTGCTGGACGACGAGCGCTTTGTGCGCGGCTTGGTGGCCCGCCTGACCAAGCGTCACGAGGCCGCCGAGCCCAAGCCATGGAAAATGGGCGACTCGGCGCCAGCGTTCATCGACGAGATGCTGGCCAAGATTGTGGGCATCGAGATCGAGCTCACATCACTCACCGGCAAGTCCAAGCTCAGCCAGAACAAGGAGGCGCGCGACCGGCTGAGCGCCGGCGACAAACTGGACGCACGGGGCCAGGCCGAACTGGCGCAGGCCATGCGGAATACGGTCTGAACGCAAACCTGCTCCAGCTCGGTAAAATGGTGAAATGCAATGTCAGCCGGTCACGGCTGTTCCAGGTGCTGAACACACGTCAGCGCAGCGTGCAGTTCCTTCTAGACTGATCTTGGACGGGTGCACATTCGCCAGCCTCCGAGCCGTGCCGTCGATGTGGCCTTCGTATTTAAGATCGGAATTGGGATGAGTAGCAAGGACCAGGAGTTCGCCGTCGACTCGGACGGGTTGCATCGGGCCGTCGAGTTGATGAGTCGTGATTTCAGCAGAGCGAAACGCCTCGACCTGCCGACGGAACTGCCGTTGTGTGGGATGGGTTCCACGGCTGCACTGAACGCGCTGGCGCCAAGCATTCTTGGAGGCGCAGCGCGTCTGGGCGAGGCCACTTCATTTGCCCACATGGACCCGCCAACCCCATGGATCACTTGGGCCATGACGCTTTGGAACGCATCGCTCAATCAGAACCTGCTTCACCCCGCCACATCACCTGTCGCTCGCCAGATGGAAGAACGGGTCGTGACATGGCTCGCACCATTCTTCGGCATGGACGGCGGACACATGACGCCGGGCTCGACGGTGGCCAACCTGACCGCTTTGTGGGCGGCGCGAGAGAGCGCAGGTGTGACCGAGGTGGTTGCATCAGCCGGAGCGCATCTCTCCATTGCAAAAGCGGCCCACCTATTGGGTCTCAAGTACCTGAGCTTGCCCATAGACGCCAACGGTTCGATGGATGCGGCGCAATTGCCGACCGATCTGCGCAAATCCGCCTTGGTCCTCACCGCCGGCGCAACTAGTACAGGTGCCATCGACCCCCTTGATCTGGCCGGCAGGGCAGCCTGGACCCATGTCGATGCGGCCTGGGCTGGGCCTTTGCGGATGAGCAAGTACGCCCATCTGCTGGCCGGCATCGAGTCGGCAAACTCGGTTGCCGTATCGGCGCACAAGTGGCTTTTTCAACCCAAAGAGTCTGCGCTTGTCTTGTTCAAAGACACCGAGAAAGCCCACGCGGCGGTGAGCTTCGGTGGCGCTTACCTGGCGACGCCCAATGTGGGCGTTCTTGGTTCGCATGGCGCAGCTGCCACGGCCCTACTGGCGACGCTGCTTGCGTGGGGGCGTGAAGGGGTTGCCCAGCGAATAGAGCACTGCATGGACCTTGCACACCGCCTGAGAGATTTTGTGGCTGCTGACGAGCGTCTTGAGCTTTATGCCGAACCCCAAACCGGCATTGTGGTCTGGCACCCTAAAGACGAGAACTTGTTTGATCAGGCACTGCGCCAGTTGCCGGTTGGTTCCACGTCTACGACTTCGATGGCGGGTGTGAAGTGGTTCCGAAATGTGGCGGCCAATCCCGGTGCTGACATTGACCTGCTCATTGCGACCATTCGGGGCGTCTTGCCTTAGCGTACCCAGTGCGCGCCCACCGGCCGCCTTTTCTGCCCGAGGGCCGAGGCTGAAGAGATCTGTCATTCGGTCTACTTCCCGTCCAAAGTCAGCTGCCGGATCCGTCCGCGCCGCTTCACGGTCCTGGCCTTTTCCGTTGAAAAACTCAGATTGCGGACGAGTCTTTCAGCGGAATAGGGTTGACGCTGACAGCCCTGAACGACCGTTGCCTGGTCAACCACTTGTACACCGCTCACAAGAGCCCCGTGGCGCAACGTGCGCTGGAACAGGTTGGGGCGACGCTTCCCTGAAGGTCTCGCACAGGCCGGAATCGAAGCAGCTACACCGCCCGCCCATGCCGCCGTCAGAACATGGTGTTGGAATTCTTGGGCTGCGCCGGCACCGCCTGTTCCACGTCCCAGTGTTCGACGATCAGTCCCTTTTCAACCCGGAAGATGTCGATGACGGCGCTGCCTCGATCGCTGGGGTCGGCCGGGTTCTCTTTGCAATGGTTGTGCACCACCACCAGGTTGCCTTCGGCAATCACCCGCTTGATGTCGCAACGAAAATTGGTCTTCTCGACATACGCCGCAAACCCTTCGATGAACGCGGAGCGGCCGTCGGCGCCACCCGGGTTGTGTTGGACGTACTGATCGGCTGATAAGTACTTCCGCGCGGCCTCGACGGGCTTGCGCTGCACGAAGGCGAGGTCGAAGAACGCCGTCACGATTTGCTTGGGCGTCTGCTCGGCAGCCGCGGGAATCGCCACCAGGGCGCCCAGGAAAACCAACACGAAACGCATTTGGGTCAAAAGAGTCATGGGAGCAACGTTCGGAAAGATGATTGGCTGGCCAAAGAAGCTGGGGTCACCAGCGGGACGCTGTGTCTACCAGTCGAACGCGTGTCGACAACGCATGCAAGGCGATGGCATGCAGCATCTCGCTGACCGTGGTGCAGGCATCGGTGAGTACCGTCACGCGCTCGTAGGCATCGGCTTGGCGGGACAGCGCCGTGTGGGTCACGCAGTTCTGCGTCATCATGCCGCATAGCACCAACTCGGTAGCGCCCAGCGCCTGAAGGGTCGATTGCAGGTTGGTGCGCTCGAAGCTGTCGGCGAAATGCTTGACCACCACGGGCGCATCCGGCGCTGCGGCGAGGATGCGCGGGTGAATCTTCACGCCTTCGGTGCCTGCGTTGAAGAACGGGGCGATGCCCTGCGTTGCGTCAGCCACGTGCTGCACATGAACCACCGGCAGGCCATTTTCCTGTGCATGGCGGATCGCCCGCTCGACAGCGACCAAGGCGGCCTCGGTGTTGGCCAGCGCGAAGGCACCGCCCGGAAAGTAGTCGTTCTGCAGATCGATCAGCAACAAGGCTGGCTTGGACATTCGTGTTCTCCGGGGCAATGAGTGAAGTCTTCATTCTTCCGAGAACAGGCGCGCTCGGCCATCGGCCTGAATGCCAATAGTCGGTAAGATCGGGCCAATATGTTCTGGCCCCACTCTTGAATCGATGCCCTTGACATCACCACCCGCTGGGCAAGCGCTGCGCCGTCGCGTGGCTGTTGTGGTGTTCGAAGGCATCAGCCCATTTCACCTGTCGGTGCCTTGTGTGGTGTTCGGCGAAGGTTTGGCACCCGACAACCCGTTTGATCTGGTGGTGTGCAGCATTGACCCGGCACCTGTGCGAACCAGTGCGGGCTTTGCCTTGACCGCTCTGCCATCGCTACGCGCCTTGCTCAAAGCAGATGTGGTGATCGTGCCGAGTTGGCGTGACGTCAATGAGCGTCCCCCAGAGACGTTCTTGCGCGCCCTGCGCGCCGCCCATGCGCGAGGCGCACTCATCGTGGGGCTGTGCCTGGGCAGTCATGTGCTGGCCGAGGCGGGTCTGTTGTCCGGCGGAAGGGCCACTACCCACTGGGAATATGCCCCGCTGTTTGCCCAACGTTTTGCTGACGTCAGTGTGGAGCCTGACGTACTCTACGTGCAGGAGGGCCGCGTGCTCACCTCGGCAGGCACCGCCGCCGGCTTGGATGCCTGCCTGCATCTGGTGCGGCAGCAGTTGGGAAGCGAACGCGCCAATCAGCTGGCGCGGCGGCTCGTCATCCCACCGCACCGCGAAGGGGGCCAGTCGCAATACATCCAGCAGCCCTTGCCAGTAGCCCGCACCGGTACCCGGCTGGGCCGACTGATGGACGAGGTGCGCGCGCGGCTGCATGAAACGCACAGCCTGACCTCGCTGGCACAGGAGGCCGGCCTCAGCCGCCGAACCCTCACGCGGCAATTCAAGGCCTTGACCGGCACATCGGTCCAGGTCTGGCTGCTGGCAGAGCGCGTACAGTTTGCGCAGCGCCTGTTGGAACGCGGGCTGCTGAGCATCGAGCGCGTGGCCGAGCAGGCTGGTTTCGGTTCTGCGGAGTCATTCCGCCTGCAATTCCGGCAATCGGTGGGCGTCTCGCCCAGTCAATGGCGAAAAACGTTCACAGCAGTCTGAATGCCGTTGATGGCATTGCCTGTCTCACCCCTGTATTACCTCGCGGCGCTTTGGTGAGTTCGAGCCCCTCCGCCGCGGGGCCTCCTATGGGTGACTGCGAGGGTGTCCGACAGGCTGCTTCAGGGCGGTGAGATCGGGACAGTGGATGTCGGTTCAGGGTCGGTCACTGCCGACCGCGCACGTCGGCGCTACGGTCGCTCAACTGGGTGGTTAGCTTTCCGGCGGTGAGATCGCTCACTCTGCTGTCGCTGGCCGACCCCAAGCCGTCGTATGCCCAAGAATGAAGCGGTCATTCGCCACGGTGATCTTCGATGGGCTCGCCGGCACAAGAGTCCCTTCCAGGAAGCCGACGTTCCCCTGCTGCGTGGCATCCGTTCTCATGGCGCAAGCGCGCGGATTAGCTGCTTGCAGCGATGCACTCGCGAACCTCGAAACTCCCATCATCCGAGACAAGGCGCCAAACCGCATCGGCAATGATCGATTCCTCATCGGTCGGTATCACCCACGCGGAGACCCGCGAGCTTTGGCCGCTGATTCGGGGCCGTTGGTCGCTATTGGCTTGATCGTCCAGCTCGATGCCGAGCCACCGCGCTTGCTCGCAGACGCGCTGGCGAATGTCGGCCGAATGCTCGCCAATGCCCGCTGTGAAGACGATGGCGTCGAGGCCCCCGAGCGCAGCGACCAAGGATCCAAGCTCGCGCACGATGCGGTACACGAAGAGTTCGATCGCTTCTGCTGCAGTCGGCTCGGCGTTGGCCGCCAGTTCCCTCAGGTCCGAGGACAGACCGGACACGCCGAGCAGGCCGCTGCGCTTGTAGAGCAAGTCGCTCACCTGTCCTGCGGTCATGCCCTTCTGCTCGATCAGGTACAGCACGACCCCCGGGTCGAGGTTGCCGCAGCGCGTGCCCATCACCAGGCCGTCGAGCGCCGTGAAGCCCATGGTCGAGGCCACGCTGCGGCGGCCGTGCAGCGCGCACATGCTGGCGCCGCTGCCAAGGTGGGCCACCACTACCCTGCCGTCCGCCTTGTCACCAAGGAACTGCGGCAGCACCTGCGCGATGTACTGATACGACAGGCCGTGGAAGCCGTAGCGCCGGATACCTTCGTCGCAGAGGGCGCGCGGCAGGGCATAGGCCTGGGCCACTTCAGGCTGCGTTCGATGGAAGGCGGTGTCGAAACACGCGACCTGCGGCAATTGCGGCATGCGCGCCTGCAAGGCGCGTATCGCGTGGAGCGCCGGAGGTTGATGCAAGGGCGCGAGCCCGCTGAGCGCGTCGAGCTGAACGAGCACAGCGGCATCGACGCGCACCGGCGCAGCGAACTTCGCGCCGCCATGAACCACGCGGTGCCCCGCCGCCACGAGTCGCTGAGATCCGTCGCGATGAGCCTGCAGCCACGCCAACACCCGGCCCATCGCGTCATCGTGCGTGGTGGGGCACCCTGTATCGGGTAGCAGGGTATCGTCGAGTGGTCGGCCGTCGGCACCGAAGGCCTGGAATCGGGCCGTCGCGCGCAGGCCCTCGACCTGGCCATGTCCCAGCCGAGACGGGTGTTCCGAGCTGCCGCCGACTTCGTAGACCGCAAACTTCAGGCTCGACGAGCCGGCGTCCAGCACCAGGATGACATCGCTCATTTCACGCGATCCTGGCCTGGTGGTGGGCCAGCAAGGCCACCGCACACGAAGCAACGCGCGAGTGGGCCGTATCCGCCCGGCTGGTCAGCACAATGGGCACCTTGGCACCCAACACGACGCCCGCGGCCTGTGCATCGGCCAGGTACTCCAGCTGCTTGGCCAGGATGTTGCCGGCTTCGAGGTTCGGTACCACCAGCACATCGGCATCGCCGGCGACCTCGGAGCGGATGCCCTTCAGTCCAGCTGCGAAGGAAGAGACGGCGTTGTCGAAGGCAAGCGGACCATCCAGCGCAGCGCCGTTGATCTGGCCGCGCTCGGCCATCTTGCACAGGGCGGCGGCATCCATCGACGAGCGCAGTTTCGGCGTCACGGTCTCCAACGCCGAAAGCAGGGCCACTTTCGGCCGCGCGATGCCCAGCGCGTGGGCCAGGTCGATGGCGTTGCGCACGATGTCGGCCTTGGCCTCGAAGTCGGGTTCAATGTTGATCGCAGCATCGGTCACCAGCAGAGGCTTGGCATATCGCGGTACGTCAAGCACGAACACGTGGCTGATGCGACGCTCGGTGCGAAGCCCGTTCTGCGGTGTGACCACCTCGGCCATCAGCTCGTCGGTGTGCAGGCTGCCCTTCATGAGCGCCTGCACTTCGCCTGACTGCGCCATCGCCACGGCCTTCAGTGCCGCTGCCTGGCTGTGCGGCACGTCAACCATGGGCGTCGAGCCGAGCTCGATGCCGCACTCGGCCGCGACCGCGCGAATCTTCGCCACCGGTCCGACCAGCACGGGCTGGATCAGGCCCAGCCGTGCGGCATCGAGTGCACCTTCGAGCGCTTCGCGGCTGCAGGGATGCACCACGGCCATGCGGATCGGTTCGCACGCTCGAGCCGCGGCCAGCAATTGGTGATAGCGCAGGTTCTTGTCGGCCATCAGCACGTCTGGCAGATCGGTGCGGCGGATGCGCAGCTTCTCCCTGGGCGGCACGACATCGGCCTGGCCCTCGATGACGACCGCGCCGTCCTGGTCGACACAGCGCGTGTCGAGCGTGGCGCGGTGCTTCACCGGGTCCAGCGACGCGACCGTGACGGTCACCGTCAGCGTGTCGCCCGGGTGGACCGGGTGCAGGAAGCGCAGGGTCTGGCCGACGTAGATCGTGCCCGGCCCGGGGAACTCGGTGCCCAGCACAGTGGAGATCAGCGAGCCACCGAGCATGCCGTGGGCGATGATCTCGCCGAAGCGCGTTGTCTTCGCGTACACGGCGTCGACGTGGGCGGGGTTGACGTCACCCGACACTTTCGCGAAAAGCAGGATGTCGGACTTGGTCAGCGTGCGCTGCAGTGTGGCCGAGGCGCCGACGCGGAGTTCGTCGAACGGGTGGTTCTCGATCCACAGTTCCCGATCGGCAGGATTGATGATGTTGTCGTTCATGTCTGTTCCACGTTGGTCCAGCGACGGCGGAGACGTTCGATTCAGCCGACGATGTGGTAGCCCGCGTCGACGAACGCGACGTTGCCTGTCATGCCCCGCGCGGCGTCGGTGAGGAGCATCGCCGTCACGGCGCCGACATCCTCGATGTCCACCAATTGGTGTTCAGGGGCCCGCTGCGCCGCCTGCTCGAGAAGCGCGTCGAAATGGTCGATGCCGGAGGCCGCACGCGTCTTGATCGGGCCCGGCGATACCGCGTGGACACGAATGCGCCGGGGACCGAGTTCGACCGCCAGGTAGCGCACGCTGGACTCCAGCGCGGCCTTCACCGGCCCCATGATCCCGTAGCTACCGATCACCTTCTGGGCGCCGTAGTAGCTCATCGTGACCAGGGAGCCGCCATCGGTCATCAAGGGCTCGGCCAGGCGCGCCATGCGAATGAACGAATGGCACGACACATTCATGGCGCGGGAAAATCCCTCCTGGCTGCAGTCGACCACCCGGCCGTGCAGGTCGTCCTTGGGCGCATAGGCGATGGCATGCAACACGAAGTCGAGCCGGCCCCACTGCGCTTTGACTCGTTCGAACACCGCTTCCATCTGGCCCGGCTGCTCGACATCGAGCGGCATGTAGATGTCGGCGCCAAGCTGCTCGGCCAGCGGCCGCACGAATGGATCGGCGTGCTCGTTCAGGTAGGTCAACGCCAGCGCCCCGCCCAGGTCGCGGATCGCGCGCGCACAGCCGTAGGCAATGCTGTGTTCGTTGGCGACGCCAACCACCAGGCCCTTCTTGCCGACGAGGGTTGCCAGCGGGTTCTGCAGCGTCGGTGTCGGGTTCACGATGGTCATGCCATGCTCCTCAAGGCATCAAGACGTACTGACCCGGCGCCTCGCCGAGCACCGGCAAGCCGGCCGTCGGCGCGCCCATGGACGGCGGCGCGCCGCGTTTGCCGGCGTGTGCACTGAGCCATTGCTCCCAACTCGGCCACCATGAGCCCTCGACGGTCGGCGCGCTGGCGATCCAGGTGTCGGGATCGACGTAGCGCTCATCCGCCCTGCGCGTGGCGAGTTGATGGCTGCGCCTGACGCCAGGCCCGGGCGGGTTGACCACGCCGACGTTGTGCCCGCCGGTGGTCAGGCAGAAGGTCACTTCGGTGTCAGTGAGCAGGTGGACCTTGTAGACAGACTTCCATGGCGACACGGTGTCGCGCTGCGCGCCGACGGCGAACACCGGGAGGCGGATGTCGGTCAGCGCAATCGGGCGCCCGTCGACGATGTAGTGACCGTTGGCGAGATCGTTGTTGAGGTACAGGCTGCGCAGGTATTCGCTGTGCTGGCGGCAAGGCATGCGCGTGGCGTCGGCGTTCCAGGCCATCAGGTCGGTCATCGGCTGACGGATGCCGAACAGGTAGTCGTGCACCATGCGCGACCAGACCAGATCGCGCGAGTTGAGCAACGCGAAGGCGCCAGCCATCTGCTTGCCATCCAGATAGCCGCGCTCCCACATGATGTCTTCCAGATAGGCGAGCTGGCTCTCGTCGATGAACAGCGACAGCTCGCCCGGCTCGGTGAAGTCGAGCTCGCTGGCAAACAGCGTCATCGAACCCAGCCGGGTGTCACCGTCGCGCGCCAGCGTCGCCGCGGCAATGGCCAGCAAGGTGCCGCCTAGGCAGTAGCCCACCGTATTCACCTGGCGTTTCGGGACGATGGCGGTCACCGCCTCGACGGCGGCCAGCACGCCCAGCTTCAGGTAGTCATCCATGCCCAGGTCGCGGTCACGCGAGTCCGGGTTCTTCCACGACACGATGAACACCGTGTGCCCGCGTTCGACCAGGTAGCGCACCAGCGAGTTGCCGGGTGACAGGTCGAGGATGTAGTACTTCATGATCCATGAGGGCACGATCAGCACCGGGTCGGCGTGAACGGTCTCGGTTTGCGGCGCGTACTGGATCAGCTCGATCAAGTCGTTGCGAAAAACAACCCGGCCCGGCGTCACGGCCACCTCGTGGCCGGGTCGGAACTGTTCGGTGCCTTCGGGCGGCTTGCCGGACCGCAGGCGCAGCGCGTCCTCCCACCAATACTTGGCGCCACACAAGAGATTGGCTCCACCTTCCTCGGTGGTCTTGCGGATCAATTCGGGGTTGGTGGGCCAGAAGTTCGAAGGCGAGGACATGTCGACCAATTGGCGTGTCACGAAGGTGGCCACCTGCTCGTGGTGCCGGCTGACCCCCTTCACGCCGGACGTCGCGTCCTGCCACCACTGCTGGCCGAGCAGAAACGACTCGCGGATGATGTTGAAAGGCCAGCCCCGCCATTCGGGCCCCTCGAAGCGCCGGTCCTGTGGCAGCGGGTCGATGCAGGGCTCGGCCGTACCGGACGCAGCATTGGCGTTGAACAACGCCAGGCGCGCTGATTGGCGCAGCGCATTCGCGGCCAGCTCCACCTGCTTGCCGGGTGCCATCGCCAGGTGGATCAACCAGTCGGCGTAGGACCCGACGATGGTCTCCGGAGACAGGCCTTGCGTCAGCGCCCCCAAGGTCGCGTGGACCATGCGGTCGACGTTGCGTCGCGGGGCGCCGGTCGCGGGGTCACCCGCCTTCGGTGCGGACGGCGACTGAACCCTTGTTGCCAAGGCTGTTGTCGCAGGCCGGGTCAACATGGAGCCTGGTACGTTGCGCCGGCTGGTAGCGGCTGCACGTCGAGAGGAGGGACGATCAGTGTTGGACATGAGAAGACGAGGTTTCAATCGAACTGGCGCCGGAACCGCCACAGGCCGAAGCCGCCAAAAATGCTGCCGAGCACGGCGATGCCCAGCACCGAGCGCCACAAGACGTCCAGCCCCGCACCCTTGAGCAAGATGCCGTAGCTGGCGTCCATGTAGTAGTACAGCGGCGATGCGTACATCAGCTGCCGCACACCTGGCGGCATGGCCTCGGGCGGTGTCCACACGCCCGACAGGAAGATCATCGGCGCCAGCACCAGGATGCCGAGCATGGCGGTCTGTGCCAGGTTGCGCGTCACCGTGGCGATGAACAGCCCGAGGCCGGACAGCGTGGCGATGTACAGGGTGGTGATGCCGAAGAACAGCGCCAGGCTGCCCTTGATCGGCACGTGGAAAACCGGCGTCAGCACGGTCAGCAGGCAGATCACGATGCCGGCGTGGATCACCAGCATCATCGCCAGCACTTTCGGCAGCATCACCTGGAAGGGTGTCAGCGGCGAGACCAGCAACTGCTCGATCGTGCCCCGCTCCTTCTCGCGCACCATGGCCGCCGCAGGCAGCAGGATGGCAAACGCGGTGATGATGTTGAGCAGTTCGGAGATCGACATGAACCAGCCGTCGTTCTGGTTCGGGTTGAACCAGACGCGGTCGCGGTTGTCGACGATCGGCGCCTGCCCGCCCGTGAGCGACAGGCCGCTTCGCTGGGCTTCCATCTCCAGCCCGTAGGCGGAAACGATCTGCGTCGCGTCGCTGTAGGCCAGGAAGCCGAGTACGGTGTTGGTGGCATCGATCTGCAGTTGAACCGCGCCCTGGCGACCTGCGGCCAGATCGCGCTCGAAGCTCGGGGGAATGGACAGCACCATCAACGCCTGGCCGCTGTCGAGCAGGCGTTGGCCTTCCGCGTCACTGCCCACCGCATGGTTGACGTGGAACTGCGGCGGCAGCAGGCGGCCGACCAGCTCCCGCGATGCGGCGCTGCGGTCCTGGTCCTGCACCGCGACGCTGGCCTGGTTGAGCTGCAATGTCACGCCCGAGCCGGCGTTGTAGACATCGACCGTGAAGCCGTACAGGATGACGAACAGCAGCACCGGGTCGCGCAGCAACTGCAGCAATTCCTTGACCGTCATCACCCGCAGCCGGCCGCGCCAGACGCGCCAGCCCTGACCACCAAAGCCCTTGCTCATGAACTCACCCGTTTGTGAAACAGCATGAAGCCGGCAGTGAAGAGCACGGCCGCGTAAGCAGCCAGCGCCAGTACGTTGGGCCACAGGGCCGCGAAGCCGACGCCTTTGAGAAAGCTGCCCATCGCGATGTCGGCGTAGTACATGCCGGGCAGCAGGTGCGCGATGACGCGGGCGAAACTGGAAAGCGATGACACCGGAATCAGCACGCCCGAATACAGAACCGCTGGTACCACGGTGAGGATGGCCGTGCCGATCATCGCGGCCACCTGGGTGCGCACCGCCACCGACACCAGCAGGCCGATGCCTGTGGTGCAGGTCACGTACAGCATCGACGCCAGCAGGAAGAACACCGGGTCACCCTTGAACGGGGCGCCGAACAGGAACATTGCCAGTGCCCACAGGATGAGCACGTTCAGCGACGAGATCGCCACGTAGGGCAGCAGCTTGCCGGCAAGGAATTCGCCGCGGCGCGCCGTCGACGAGTAGATGTTGAAGATCGAGCCGCTCTCCTTTTCGCGCACGATGCCCAGGGCGGTGAGGAAGGGCGGCGAGATCATCATGATCGCCATCAGCAGCTTGGGCGCAATCGACCAGATGCTCTTGACGCTCTGGTTGTAGAGGTAACGCACCTCCAGCCGCAGTGGCGGCAGGTGCTCGCGCGCCTGCACCTCGCTCAGGCCCCGCAGCTGCGACAGCACGCGCGACAGCGATTCGATGTTGAAGGCCGCATTGATGGCCGCGACATAGCCCTTGGCTGTCTGCGCCCGGAACGGGAACGTGCCGTCGATCAGGGTCTGCACCTCGGCCTGGCGGCCGGCGAGCAGATTGCGCTCGAAGCCCTCGCGGATGATCAACACCGCGCGCAGCTCGCTGGTGGTGATGCGCTTGGCCAGGGTGCGCTCGTCGTCGATGTAGCCCTTGAAGTTGAAGTAGCGGGAGTCGATGAAGCGGTGCGCGTACTCGCGCGACAGGGCACTGCGGTCATGGTCGACCACGGCCATGGGAATGTTCTCGACGTCCAGTGACAGCCCGAAGCCGAACAGCAGCATCAACACCGCCGGCACCACGAAGGCCAGCGCGAAGAACAGCCGGTCGCGCACGATCTCGCGCCATTCCTTGTAGGCCACGGCCCAGATGCGGGCGGGGTTCATGCGGCTTCCCTTTGCGGTGACTGACGTGCCGCCTGCTGCGCAGCTTCGAGCGCCGTGACCCGGTAGACGAACACGTCTTCCATCGAGAGTGGCTGGGGTTCAACCTTCACGTCGCGCTGGCCGACGCCGGCCAGCAGCGTCGCGATGCGATCGATGTCATGCACCGGATCGGATGAGAGCACGTGCAGCAGCTTGCCGAACAGCGAGCCGTGGGCGAAACCGGCCTGCGCCAACACGTCGAGCGCAGCCTGCGGCTGCGGCGCAGTGATCTCCAGCAAGTGCCCGGCCTCCTGCTCGACGGTGGCCTTCATGCCGGCCGGGCTGTCGTCGGCCACCACGCGGCCTGCGTACATCAGCGCGAGATGGTCGCAGTGCTCGGCCTCCGACATGTAGTGCGTCGTGACCAGGATCGCCACCCGCTCCTCGCGCGACAGGCGGTACAGCATCTCCCAGAAGCTGCGCCGGCCGATCGGGTCGACCCCTGAGGTGGGTTCATCCAGGAACAACACCCGCGGGCGGTGCACCAGCGCGCAGCCCAGCGCCAGGCGCTGGCGCTGGCCCATCGGCAGCGATGCCGCCCGGGCGTCGCGCTGCTTGCCCAAGTCGGCCATGTCCAGCACCCATCCCAGGCGCTGTTCGGTGGCGGCCTTGTCGAGGCCGTAGATGCCGGCGTACAGGCGGATGTTCTCGGCCACCGTCAGGTCCAGGTACAGCGAGAAGGCCTGCGACATGTAGCCAATGCGCTCCTTGATCTCGAAGCCGGCAATGCGCATATCGGCACCGGCCACCCATCCCTCGCCGCGCGTGGGCTGCAGGATGCCTGTGAGCATCTTGATGACCGTGCTCTTGCCGGCACCGTTGGCGCCCAGCAGGCCAAAGATCTCGCCCTGCGGTACGCGAAAGCTCACGGCCTCGGCGGCGTGGAAGTCACCAAAGATGCGCGTCAAGGCCCGGGCTTCGATGGCGGCGCCGGCGTCGTTGGCCGCTGCTGCCATGGCCGAGTTGCCCGAGGTGCTCGAGTTGCCGAGCACCGACCCTTCGCCCGACCGCTGCAGTTGCACGAGGCCGCGCTTGCGCAACAGCGCGATGAAGGTGTCTTCCAGTGTCGGCACCTTGGCGCGCAGTTGCTCGCGCGGCAACCCCGGCGCCGCCTTCGACACCTGTTGCACGGCCTGTTCGGCGTCGGCGTCGTCGACAAACACGTGCAGCGTCGTGCCCAGGACGTCGGCCTGGGCGAAAGTCTGGCGAAGCTGGCCCAGCGTGGCCATCGCGCTGGCGCTGTCCAGTGGCGCGTTCACCAGGCTGCCCGGGGCCAGCCGACCGATGGCTTCCGGTGTGTCGGCGGCGAGCAATTTGCCGCCGAACATCAGGCCGATGCGGTCGAAGCGGCTGGCCTCGTCCATGTACGCCGTGGAGACCAGCGCCGTGATGCCGCGACTTTGCAGCAACCGCGCCAGGATCGCCCAGAAGTCGCGCCGCGACACCGGGTCGACGCCCGTGGTCGGTTCGTCCAGGATGATCAGGTCCGGCGCGTGGATCAGCGTGCACACCAGCCCGAGCTTTTGCTTCATGCCGCCGGAAAGCTGCTTCATGGGCCGGTCGCGAAAGGCGTCCAGACGCGTGGCCGCGAGCAATTCGTTCTTGCGTTGTTCCAGTTCGGCTTTGGGCACCAGGCGCAGCTGGCCGAAGAAGTCGACGTTCTCCTCGATCGACAGGTCGGCATACAGGTTCTGTCCCAGACCCTGCGGCATCAGGCCCAGGCGTCCCTTGACCTGCTCGCAGGCGCGTTCGGAATCCAGGCTGACGCCAAACACTTCCAGCGTGCCGGCTTCGAAGCTCAGCACACCGGCAGCGGCCTTCATCAGGCTGGACTTGCCGGCGCCGTCGGGGCCGATCAGGCCGAAGACCTCGCCGCGGCGGATCTCCAGGTCGAGGGCGTCGACGGCGACGGTCGATCGGTAGCGCTTGGAGAAGCCTTGTGCGCGCAGCACCTGGGCTATGGGCGCACTCACCACTTCGGGCGTTGCCACGGCGTCTCCTCTTTCCAGCGGATCACCGCATCGGCGGGCATGCCGGCCGACAGGCGGTGCTGGGGATTGGCATCGAGGTCAAGCTTCACCGCGTAGGTGAGCTTCACGCGTTCGTCGACGGTTTGCACTTCCTTGGGCGTGAACTCGGCGCGCGAGGCGATGAACTTGACCTTGGCCGGGAAGGCCTGGGCGGGCAGGCTGTCAACATAGATCTGCGCAGGAAGTTCGAGCCGCAGTTTCCCGAGTGACTGTTCAGGTACATAAACCTTGAGGTACAAACGGTCCGGATCGAGCAGTTCGACGATCGGGCTGCCGGCGCCGATCACCTCGCCGCTGTTTCGCACCTGGGTCACGACGATGCCGGCGGTGGGCGCCTTCACCGTCAGATCGGCGCGAACGGCCTCGGCCTCCGCAACCGCAGCTCGGGCCTGGCCCAGTTGCGCCGTCAGGGCCGCCACCTCGTCGGTCTTGGCACGCACCTTGTCGCTTCCCAGGCGCGCTTCTTGCGCTTGCTGGCGTGCACGCGCCGCCGCCTGCGTGCCGGCCGCGACGTCCGCGCTGGCGGCGACGGCTGCCAACCGCGCGAGTTCGGCACGTTGTTGCGGTACGCTGCCGCGCGCCGCCAGATCTTCCAAGCGCTTGGCGTCGCGCTCGGCTTGCTCGCCGGCGGCACGAGCCTTCTGCAACATCGCCTCGGCCTGTGCCACGCCGGTGTCCGCCGTCGCGTTCTCCAGCGGTACCTGCTTGGCGAGCGCCGCCAGGCCTGTCTGCGCGGCCCGGATCTGGGCTTCCAGCGCCTGCACCGCGGCGCGCGCCTGGTTCAGCTTGGCATCGACCTGCGCCGAATCCAGCAGCACCAGCACCTGGCCTGCCGTGACGGCGTCGCCATCCCGGACCTTGAGCTCGGCAATACGTCCCGGCAGCTTGCTGGCCACCGTGATTCGATCGCCTTCGATACGACCGTTGGCCTGGATCAGTCCTTCCGGCAGCGAGGCTGAATGGGTCATGCGGGCATAGACGGCATAGCCACCGCCAGCCAGTACGGCACAAGCGATGGCGACCCACAGGGGCTTGGAGAGTTTCATGGAAAGGATTCCGATTTAGAGATCGCCGACGCTTCGGCGCAAGCGCATCACGGCGACGACGTTGTCGTAGACCGCG
This sequence comes from Burkholderiales bacterium, assembly GCA_021414305.1. GTDB lineage: Bacteria > Pseudomonadota > Gammaproteobacteria > Burkholderiales > Burkholderiaceae_C > Schlegelella_A. Next base: position 532,992 of record JAIOOS010000006.1, read on the forward strand.
CTGAAGTGGTTGCTCTGGCTGCGCACGCGCAGCGTCTCGGCATCCAGCACCTCGGTGTTCGTGCCCACGCCAGACTGGTAGCGGTCGCGCGCGACGCGCACGTTCTCGTCGGCCTGGGCCAGCGCTGCCTGCGCGGTGTCGATGCGGCTGCGGCTCTCGCGCACCGCCAGCCAGGCGTTGCGCACCTGCAGGGCGATTTGCGACTGGGCGTCGCGTCGCATGTCGGCAGCAGCATCCGCCTTGGCGTTGAGCGCGCCGGCTTGATGGCGGGCCAGGCCGCCATCAAAGAGGTTCCACTGCACGCCCAGCAATACGCTCCACGTGCCCTCTCGGGCCAGGTAGCGGTTCTGCACATGGTTGTAGCCGGCACTGACGGCCACTTGCGGCCGCTCGGCTCCACGCGCTGCATCAGCTTGCAAGCGCAACGCCTGCGTCTGGTGGTCCAGGGCCTGCAGCTCGGCGCGGTTGGCCAGTGCCCTTTCGGTGGCATGCTCGAGCGATTCACCGATCTCGAGGGCAGTCACTTCATCGAGCGTCACGACAGCGTCGAGCGCCCGTCCGAGCTGGCGGTTGTAGGCCGCACGCGCCATCTGCAGTGCGTTGTCGACACGAATGCGATCCTGCGTCGCGTTGGCCAACGCCACCTGCACGGCCAACACGTCGTTCAAGGCCACGAGCCCCTGGCGATGCAGACCTGACACATCACGCTCGTGGGTGGCCAGTGTCTGCACGCTGCTTTCGGCCACTGCCAACAGGCGCGATGCTCGCAGTACGTTGGCATAGGCCTCCGCGGCGTTGAGCCGCACGTCCTGCACCGTGCGCGCGACGTCCCGCTGCGCGGCGGCCACGGCCTGCTCCGCAGCTTCGACGGTGTGCTGGATTCGCCCGCCGGTATAGACCGGCATAGTGGCGCCGATGCGCCAGGCGCCGCTCGACTTCTCGGCCAACGGCAGTTCGGTGAGCGGCACGGGCAGCGGGCGCAGGTCGACCACCATCGCCGGCTGCTCACTCAAGGTCAAGTAGGCGCCTTCGACGCTGACACGCGGCCTGGCCAAGGCCCTTGCAGCCTGCGCGCTATCGCTGGCTGCATCAACCTGTCGCTGGCTTGCGGCCATCCGCAGATCGGCCTTGGCGGCCTGATCCAGGGCTTGTTCAAGCGTTTCCGCGTGAGCCCACGGAAGCCAGGTCATCGCAACCGCTATCGCTACCGCATGCAGCGGTCGCACCCTGGTGTCACGCGTCATGGTGTGCCTCCATTGCGACCCGCACGACCCGCAGCCGCATCGATCAGCGCACGCGTCATCGCGCCCGAGCCGAGCAGGCGCACACCCCGTCGATGCATGGCCGCGAGCAGTTCCGCGCCCTGGCGGTCGACATAGGTCAAGCCGGTCAGATCGACTTCGGTCGGCTTGAAGCGGTCAACCTCGCGCGCCTGCAGCCAGACGCGGGCCAGCTCGGAGGTTTCCGGAGTGGCCAGTCGCCCTTCGATCACCATCCGGTTCACCGTTTGTTCGCAATACATCGTCACTTTCAGCATCCGCGTCGCCCGCCTGATGGAATGGGCCATGCCCGTCACTTCGCAATCGCTGTGCCAGCCCGGCCAGGCGCGACAAAGGAGCCACAAGTCCTTGATTCACCGAGGCTCGACCAGCGGGGATGCGATCACGCGCTGCCGAAGGCGCAGGCGGCGGCTGCCGATGGGGCGGCGAGCGCCGTCCCGTCGGCAGCCTTTCGGCCGCAGGGCCTGCGCTGCAGGCGGGCACGACCTGCGAATGCCTCGCCTGGGAGTCCCTCGTCGGGCCACGCCTTGCGATGGCACACCAATTGCACGAGGGAACACTCCTGGCGACATCGCACAACGCCATGACCCAGCAAAGGAGTTCGGACATGACCGACAAGAAGCTCGATTGGACGCCCGACCTCTCATTGCCTGTCGGCAAGGGAGCGACCTATCAGCGCTTTACCGCCGAGCAAGGCCAGGACGCGCTCGAAATCACGACGACGCCATGGGGCGAAGGCGATCTCAAGGTGAACGGCGAGGAGATCGCGCGTGCAGCCGAGGACGACTTCAGTGACGGCGATGCGTTTCGCGAACTGGAAGAAAAGGCCGAGGCCTACGAAGCGAACAAGGTCACGGACAGCGCCACACGAAAAGGCGCTGATGCCGGCGCTGCCGCCCCGGGCGACCGAACCAGCGCTGAAGAATCGAAGAGTGGCGTTTGAGGGTGCCCGAAGGACGCAGGCGCAGGCGGGCCGATGCAGGGTGCTCTGGACCTACGCCATCAGCAGGCCATCCACACCATACAGCTGCACCAACTGCCGCAGCTTGGGCGGCATGCCAATGACACGCAGATCGCGGCCCTGGCTGCGCGCTTGACGCTGGCAGGCAAGCAGCAGTGCGACCGCGGCACTGTCGAGTTCGCGCAGCGGCGAAGCGTCGAGCTCCACGACATCGGCCGACTGCAGCAGCGGCAGCAGCCGCTCGAGCGTGGCGCGGCCTTCACTCATCGTGAGCCGCGCAGGCAAGACCATCGTCGCCATGGCGTTCAGTCCGGAGGTTGGTGGGTGCTCAAGGCTGCTTGCGCGCAGGTTCGGCTGGTGCCTTGCCGGCCTCGGCCGCACTGCCAACCAGGAGCTGGCCGATCAGGCGCTCCAGCACCACCGCCGACTGCGTCTGCGTGATCGTGTCGCCGGGGGCCAGATTGTGCGTGTCGCCGCCTGGCTCCAGCCCGATGTACTGGTCGCCGAGCAGGCCGGCCGTCAGGATCTTTGCCGAGGTGTCCTTCGGGAAGTCGAAACCCCGCTTGACGGCCAGTTCCACCACGCCCTGAAACGTCTTCGGGTCCAGCCGAATCGACTTCACGCGCCCGACCAGCACACCGGCCGAGCGCACCGGCGCGCGCGCCTTCAGGCTACCGATGTTGTCAAAGCGCGCCGAAAGCCGGTAGGTCTCGCCTTCGCTGGCAGTGGTCAGGTTGGCCGCACTCAGCGCCAGGAACATCACCGCCGCCAGCCCCAGCATCACGAACAGTCCGAAGAGGATGTCCAGTTTGAATCGTCTCGACATGTCAGGTCTCACTCGTTGAGAACATCAGCGCCGTCAGCAGGAAGTCCGCGGCCAGCACGGCCAGCGACGACAGCACCACCGTGCGGGTGGTGGAGGCCGCCACGCCTTCGGGCGTGGCCTTGGTTTCGTAGCCCTGGTACAGCGCGACGAAGGTGCAGATGACACCAAACACCACGCTCTTGACCATGCCGTTGCCCACGTCGCGCCAGACATCGACGCCGCTCTGTTGGATGGCCCAGAAGTTGCCGCCGTCGGTGCCGATGAGCCCCACCGCCACCATCCAGGCGCCCAGGATGCCGACGGCCGAGAACAGCGCGGCCAGCAGCGGCATCGCGATCAAGCCCGCCAGGAAACGCGGCGCGAGCACGCGCACGCGCGGATCGATGGCCATCAGCTCCATCGCCGAGACCTGCTCGCCGGCCTTCATCAGCCCGATCTCGGCGGTCAGTGAGGTGCCGGCGCGCCCCGCGTACAGCAAGGCCGTGACCACCGGACCCAGTTCGCGCACCAAGGTAAGGTTGACCACCAGCCCCAGGGACTCGACCGCGCCGAAACTGCTCAGCGTGTTGTACATCTGAAGTGCGAGCACGAACCCTACAGCCAGCCCCGAGGCCAGGATGATCGTGAGCGAGCGGTTGCCGATCGCGTTCACCTGTTCGACCACCAGCCCAAAGCGGCGCAGGGCCTGCGGCTGCGCGCGAAGCAGGCCGAAGAAGAACCTCGTTCCATGGCCCCAATGGCTCAGCACGGCCAGCGTGCGCCCGCCCAGCAAGGCGACCCAGTTCATGCCAGCGCCTCGATCCGATAGTCCACCGCCTTCGCCGGCGCCGGGTAGTGGAACTTGAGCGGGCCGTCGGGTTCGCCGTGCACGAACTGGCGCACCTCGGGGTCCGTCGAGCGCATCACGTCGGCCGGCGTCCCCTGGGTCACGATGCGCCCGCCCGCGGACATCAGCACCACCCAGTCGCTGATCGCCATGCACTTGGACACGTCGTGCGAGATCACCAGGGAGGTGGCGCCAGTCGTGTCGTTGAGCGTGCGGATCAGATGACCGATAACGCCCGTCGAGATCAGGTCCAGCCCCGCAAAGGGTTCGTCGTACATGATCAACTCAGGGTCCAGTGCGATCGTGCGCGCCAGGGCAATGCGCCGGGCCATGCCGCCCGACACTTCGCTAATGCCCAGGCCCGCAGCGCCGCGCAGGCCCACTGCGTCGAGCTTCATCAGCACGAGGTCGTGGATCATCGACTCGGGCAGGTCAGTCATTTCGCGCAGTGGGAAGGCAACGTTGTCGTGAACCGTCAGGTCGGTGAACAGCGCGCCGAACTGGAACAGCATGCCCAGGCGCCGCCGCAGGCGCTGGAGTTGCTCGCGGTCGGCGACGTCGATGACCTCGCCGTCAAAGAGCACTCGGCCCTTGTCTGCAGCGTGCACGCCGCCAATCAGCCGCAGCAGAGTGGTCTTGCCACACCCCGAATTGCCCAGCACGGTCGTCACCTTGCCGCGCTCGAAGCGCAGGCTCAGGTCATTCAGGATCGCCCGCTGCTCGTCATAGCCGAACGTGACGTGGTCGATCTCGATCAAGGCATCCATGGCTTGGACCTTGCACGTGACGTGCCACTCAGTCCAAGGGACTGCATGCCATGGCGAAGTGCCTGTCGGGACAGAGTTCTTTCGGGTCGGGCCGAACCGTCGCGCCGCCACTGGCTCGGCCGATGCGTGCCGACGCGACGGCGCGTGCCGGCCGCTCGGCACTGCATGGCAGACTTGCGCAATGGCAGATCCGCATCACCACGAATCGGCCGACGCGGGTCGGCCGACGAACACTGCGCAGGGCCCCTCGATGCAGGCAAGCGCAGGGGCCTTTGTGCTCGTCCTGCTCGGCGGCCTCCTCTCGGCCCATTGGAGTTACCGGCTGCAGATCGGGCCGGAGCACATCACGCCAATCTGGCCGCCGGTTGGCATCGCACTCGGTGCCATGTTGGTCACGGCTGGGCGTTTGCGGGCGGCCTGCTTCTGGGGCCTGATCGTCGCACTCGTCGCGTTCGATCTATCCAAAGGCCGGTCGGTCGCATCGGTGGCGGTCTTTGCTGCTGCCGGCGCGTTGGAGTTGATGCTCATCGTCCTGATGACCAGGCGCTGGATCGGGACTGCGATTCGCTTCGAGCGCCTCGCTGAGTTGTGGGGCACGCTCGGCATTGCGACGATGGGTGTTTGCATCTCGGGTGCGGTGGTGGCACTGGGCCTGCAGCAGTCCGGGTTTGCGCAAACCGGCACATCACTTTGGCAGACCTGGGTGCTTTCGCATCTGGTGGGCTACACGACGTTTGCCGCAGTGGCCATCGCCGTGGGCTCGCTGCGGTGGTCAGTGCCTCGATGGCAGCCAGCAGATGTCGAACCCACCGTCGCGCTGATCGTGCTGGCTGGCGTCGCGTACTTCGTGCTCGACCGCCTGCCGGCAGCGTCCCGGCCAACCGATATGGTGCCCCTGGCCGTGCTGTTCCCGATCTACCTATGGATCGGTGTGCGTTGCGGGCCCCGCATCGGCGCGCTGGCCGCGTGCATCGTCGGGGTGCTGACGGTCGAGGGGATCACGGCCGGGCTGGGGCCATTCAGCGCTGTACAAGCCTCCGCCGTCGACCGCACGGTGGCCGCCCAGGCGTTCATGGTCACCTCATCGCTGTCGATTCTGAGCCTGTCGATCCTGACGGGGCAGCGGCTGCGCAGCGAACGAGCCTTGCGCGCCAGCGAACGAAAGTTCCATGCGGTTTACGAGCAGGCTTTCGGCTTCATGGGCCTGCTCAAGCCCGACGGTTCGGTCGTCGATGTCAATCGGCGGGCCCTCGATTTCGTCGGCAAGCAGTTGCACGAGGTGGTTGGCAAACCCTTGTGGGACACGCCGTGGTTCAAGGGCGCAGGAGACGAGGTCCGTGCACAGTTGAAAGCGGCCGTGGTGCAGGCCAGACAGGGACGGCCGGCGCAGTTCGCGGGGGTCTTCGGCTACAAGGAGGGCCAGCCGGTCACGGTCCACGCCTCGGAAAGCCCGATCTTCGACGAGCAAGGACGCGTCGTGCTGGTGCTCTCCGAAGGTCGGGACATCAGCGAGATCCAACGGGCCAACCAGCGTCTCGCCGAAAGCGAACAACGGTTTCGCACGCTGGTTGCCATGTCTTCGGACTGGTATTGGGAACAAGATGCGGACTTCCGCTTCGTCGACATGTCGGACGGCGCGCACTTGCGCGCCGGAGTGCCTGCGGTGCAACTCCTGGGCAAGACGCGCTGGGATCTGGCGAAAGCCCCGGAGCTTGCGGCGTTGTGGGCTCGCCATCGGCAGGTGCTGGAGCGGCACGAACCCTACCGGGACTTCGAATACCCTGGCGTGGACTCGGCCGGTCGACGTATCACGTTGTCAGTGAGCGGCGATCCCATCTTCGATGCCCAAGGCCGGTTCACCGGATACCGTGGGATCGGCCGCAATGTCACCGAGCAGAGAAACGCGGCCCAGCGGCTTGCCGACAGCGAGCAACGGTTTCGCTCCCTGGTTGCGATGTCTTCGGACTGGTATTGGGAGCAAGACGACCAGTTCCGATTCGTCGAGATGTCGGCAGGCCAAATGCTCGCCGCCGGTTCGGATCCGGCATCGTTCATGGGCAAGACGCGCTGGGACATCAAGGCCATCCTCTTGGATGAGTCACAGTGGGCGGCGCATCGCGCCTTGCTCGAGCGGCACGAACCCTTCCGCAACTTCGAATACCAGCGGCTGAGTGATCGTGGCGACGTGGTTTGGATATCCATCAATGGCGAGCCGATATTCGATGCCACGGGGCGTTTCAAGGGGTACCGCGGCACCGGCGCGAACATCACTGATCGCAAGAATGCCGAGCAGCTCCTGGCACGCCGCAACGAGGACCTCGAAGCTGCAGTTGCAACACGCACGCAGCAACTCCAGTCGATTCTCGATTCGGCATTGAGCGGCATCCTGACCATCGACGCCAACGGCGCGATCCAGACCGTCAATGAGGCCATGACACGACTGCTCGGCTACAGCAGGAACGAGCTGGTCGGTCAAGACATCGGCGTGCTGATGCCGGAGCCTCACCAGTCCGAACATGACCGCTACCTTGCCGCTTACCGGGCGTCCGGTCAAAAGAAGATTATCGGCATTGGTCGCGAGGTGCAGGCACGCCACAAGAGCGGCGCGTTGGTTCCGATCCACTTGTCGGTCAGTGAATTCAGCAGCCATGGTGAACGCTTCTTCACTGGCATCATGACCGACCTGACCGAGCGCATCGCGGCGGAGAAGGCTCTGCGCGAGAGGGAGAGGCAACTGGCGCAGGCGCAGAAGATGGAAGTCGTCGGTCAGCTGACCGGTGGCATTGCGCACGACTTCAACAACCTGCTGACCGTCGTCATTGGCAACCAGGAGTTGCTGGAAACGGCGGTCCATGACGACGAGGATCAGGACATCCTGCGCCGCGCTACCGCCGCCGCGCGCGCCGCCGCCCGCCTGACCAGGCGGCTGCTGACCGTGGCGCGCCGACAGCGGCTGGAGCCCACGAGGATCGATCTGAACGAGCAGGTCGCCGGCATGCTCGAGCTTCTGCGTCATTCGCTCGGCGAAACGATCCGCATCGAGCTTGAATTGGCGCCCGACCTGTGGCCGATCAAGGCAGACGCGAGCGAGGTCGAGAACGCCGCCCTCAACCTAGTCTTGAATGCGCGCGACGCCTGCACGGGCGAGGGGCTGGTCGTGATCGACACCGCCAACGTGACGCTGACGGAAAGCGACGTTGGCCACGACTTCTCGCTCAGGCCGGGCGACTACGTGCGACTGTCGGTCACCGACACCGGGCACGGCATGTCGCCCGAAGTCCGTGCGCGTGTGTTCGAGCCGTTCTTCACGACCAAGGAACCGGGCAAAGGCACCGGCCTCGGGCTGGCGACTCTCTACGGATTCGCCAAACAGTCCGCGGGACACGTGAGTATCTTCAGCCAGCCAGGCAGGGGCACCACCGTGAATCTCTTCCTGCCCCGGCTCGCCACACCCGGGTCGGACGCGGTAGCGCCCCCCTCCGTTGAGCCCGTCATGGGGCACGGTGAATCCATCCTGGTCGTCGAGGACAACGCCGAGGTACGCCTGCTCGCAACACGGCGCCTTTGGCAATTGGGCTACAAGACCCGCGAAGCCGACAGTGCGGCGCACGCGATCTCGGTGCTCAGCGACAACGACGCGGTCGACCTGGTGTTCAGCGACGTCGTCATGCCAGGCGGGATGAGTGGCTTCGATCTCGCCCAGTGGGTGCACGAGCATTGCCCCGGGATGCCGGTGCTGCTCACCTCCGGATACGCCCGCATGGCCGAGGGCGCTTCTTCGTCCAGCGGCGAAGCAACGCCGCTGCTGCGCAAACCCTACACGGCTGTCGAACTCTCGCTGGCGCTTAGCCAAGCCTTTCGGCGACGGCGGTAGTCGTCACACAAGGGTCACGCTGGCAGCAAAGAAGTAGCCTGTGCCGCGCACAGTCTTGATGAGCTGTGGCGCTTCGGGGTCCGGTTCGATCTTGCGGCGCACGCGCACCACCAGCTGGTCGATCGTGCGATCGGTGGGTGACCAGTCGTGACCTTTCAGCAGGTCCATGATGTTGTCGCGCGAGAGGATGCGCCCGGGCCGCTGCACCAGCAGTTCAAGCAGGTTGAATTCGAGGGTCGTCAGCGACTGCTCGACACCAGCCCTGGACACCAGGGCACGGCGGGCCGGCTCCAGCACCCAATTGCCGAACGCGTAGCGCTCGTCCTTCGACGGCGCCGGTTCCGGTGGGACCTTGGCGGTGCCGTCGTAACGCCTTAGCACGGCTCGCACCCTTGCCAGCACCTCGCGGCCCTCGAACGGCTTGACGATGTAGTCGTCAGCACCCAGCTCAAGGCCGACCACCCGGTCGATCGTGTCGCCGACTCCGGTGATCATGATGATCGGCACCTTGCTGGAAGCGCGGAACTCCCTGGCCAGCGTCAGCCCATCATCAGCACCCAGGCGCAGGTCCAGCGTGACCAGATCAGGCACTTGCTGGTTGAACCAGTGCCGCGCCTCGGCCGCGTCCTGCGCCTCGACCACCACGAACCCGTCGCGCACCAGCACCCGGCGCAAGAGCACTCTCACCTCAGCATCGTCGTCGACGATCAGGATTCGCGCCGGGCGCTCAGCGGCCATGTTCGACTCTGGCCACGGACTTGTCGTTGCGGAAACTTGTTCTCATACGAAATCATACAAAAGGACCTCAGACCTGTGACCTGATCTCCTTACCTTTGCGCCATGACCACGGCGCCAGGAGCGCGCCGACAGCCAAGGAAGGGGCGCCATGAACGACACGATCGCGAGATTCAGTCTCCTATTGCGCGGCAGGATGCAGGCGCTGCACGAGCGCGTTGAGGCACTCGACCTGCGGTCGAAACTCAATCCGGATCGCGCCGAAGACGAGGTTCGCGAGCACGCGCAGGCGCTTGCTGCGCTGTCCTGCAGGCACAAGGCTGCGCAGGATGCTGCCCATGCGGAGGTGACCCGCTGGGCGGAAGACGCGCACAGCGACGTCGCGCAGTGGAAGACCCGGCGCGATGCCAATGGACTGGCGGCCCATGCCGATCGAGCGGACCGGGCGGCGCAGGCCGCTTTCGAACTCGCCATCGCCAGCTTGCAACGGGCTGAACTGGTCATGCTGCAGGCCTGGCTGGCCCGCTCCGACGCTGAAGCCGCAAACCGCGCCAAGGCTGCCTGACACGGGCGCGTGGAGCCGCAACAAGACACCAAGGAGGAACGAGCATGGGTTTGGAGCTGATTTCGAGTGACGTGAAGATCGCGCCCTTGTCGATGGCCGCCTCGGCCAGGGCGGGCGTGGTGCGCTCGGGTGGCCAACACGAAGGACCGGCCCCACACGACGACGCCATCACCAACCTCGTCAGCGTGCTGGCGAGCAGCAGGGACTTCGAGAGTTTCCTCGCCGCGGTACACGACGCCCTGCGCGATTCGGACGCCGTCGACGGCGTGGCCGTGGCGGTGTCCGACGAAGACCCGAAGGGGCTGCGCCACTACAGGACCGTGTCGGACCTGCCCGCATCAACGCCTGCTGACGATGCACACCTTGCGGGTGACGCGCCGGAGATTCTGGCGTGGCGTCAGCAGCAGCCGGTGTACGTCCCGGACCTGGCACAGGACAAGCGCTTTGTCCGATCAAAGGATGGGCCCCGAGAAGGCGGCTACCGATCGTACGCCGCGTTTCCTTTGCTCACGGCCGAAAAGAGGCTCGGCGTGATGGCCTTCGGGAGCCTCGAGGCGCGCGCGTTCGGCGACGCAACGCGCGACCGGATGGGCCGCGTGGCGGCACTCGTGGCCTTTGCACTCGATCACCGCCTGACCGCCCAGCGTGCGGACAAACTGCAGGATCAGGCCGTGCGACAGCGTGGCCAACTCGCCATGTCGATGGCCATCACCGACACGTTGGTGGCCGCACGCGGCCTGGAGGCCGTGCTGAAAGGTGTGTCGGTCTGCCTGAAACAGGTGATCGAGCACGACGCCGCCAGTCTCGCGCTCTACTGCAACCAGACGGGCCGCCTGAAGGTCATGGCCTTCGACGAAAGCGGGCCGGGCGATGCCATGTTCAGGTTCGAAGACGAGCCACCCGCTGGTTCGCTGTTTGGCTGCGTGCTGAAGACCCGCGCCCCCCTTGCAAGAGAAAGGCTCGATACCGCCGAGTTCCCGTTCGACCCCACGGTCGCACGCGTGGTGGCCAGCGGCTTCGTTTCCACCTGCACGGTACCGCTGGCCTTGAGAGGGCAGGTCATCGGCGTCTTGAACGTCGGACGACGTCGTCTTGCCGCATTCTCTGGTGCAGAAGTCGCCGTGCTCGGCCAGGCTGGCGCCCAAATGGTGCTGGCCATCGAGCATGCGATGGCGCTTGAAGAAGTCCGGGCCCTGAAGGAACGGCTCGCCGACGACAACCGCTACCTCGCTGAAGAAATCCACACCCTTCACAACTTCGACGAGATCGTGGGCGACAGCCCGGCGCTGACCAAGGTGCTGGACCTGGTCAGCGTCGTGGCGCCGACCGATTCGACCGTGCTGATCGAGGGCGAGACCGGCACGGGCAAGGAGCTCATCGCGCGCGCCATCCACGACCGCAGCCCGCGCCGCGACCGCCCGTTGATCAAGGTGAATTGCGCTGCCATTCCCGCCGGCCTGATCGAAAGCGAGCTGTTCGGGCACGAGAAAGGCGCGTTCACGGGCGCCACCTCGCAGCGCAAGGGCAAGTTCGAGCTCGCCAACGGCGGCACGATCTTTCTCGACGAGATCGGCGACCTGCCGCGCGACATGCAGGTCAAGCTGCTGCGCGCGTTGCAGGAGCGCGAGATCGAGCGCGTGGGCGGCGAAAAGACGATCACGCTGGACGTCCGGGTGATCGCAGCCACCAACGTGGACCTCAAGAAGAAGGTGGGCGACAACGAGTTTCGTGCCGACCTCTACTACCGGCTCAACGTGTTTCCCTTGCAGTTGCCGCCGCTGCGAGAGCGACGCGGTGACATCCCGCTGCTGGTCAATTGGTTCACCCAGAAGATGTCGCGCACCATGCGCAAGGGCATCGAATCGGTTCCGACCGACGCCATGCGCGCGCTTGAAGCGTACCCGTGGCCCGGCAACATCCGCGAACTGGAAAACGTGATCGAACGAGCCGTCATCCTGAGCCCTGGCCCAGCGCTTGAAGTGCCCCCGGGGGCGCTGCCGGCCGTCGCCACGCTTTGTCCGACGAGTGTCGCCAGCGATGCGCTGGAAGCGATCGAGCGCGATCACATGTTGCGCGTGCTGACCGAATGCCGCTGGGTTCTCAGCGGCCCACGAGGCGCGGCTATCCGGCTGGGCCTCAAGCGCACCACCTTGCAGTCGCGCATGGAACGCATGGGCATCACTCGACCTGTCTGACGAAGGCCTGGTCACAACACCAGACCTTCGGCCGATGCGACCGCTCTGAACGCCAACGCATCGAGCCAACCCTTATCCCTGATCAAACCCAACAAGGACACTTTTCAAATGACAAAGCAACGCAAAGCCTATCTGGTCGGTGGTGGCATCGGGTCGATGGCCGCAGCCGCCTTCATGATCCGCGACGGCGCCATGGCTGGCGGTGATATCTCCATCTTCGAGGCTCTGCCGCTGGCCGGCGGCAGCATGGACGGCGCAGGCATGCCGGACGCCGGTTATTCGCTGCGCGGCGGGCGCATGCTCACGACCGACAACTACGAATGCGTGTGGGGCTTGTTCAAGACCATCCCGTCGTTGAGCAACCCAGGCAAGTCTGTATACGACGAAACCATCGACTTCAACGAGCGCATCAAGACAAACTCCGGGGCACGTCTGGTGGACGCCAACCGCGCCATTCGGAACGTTTCGTCGATGGGCTTCTCCATGGCGGACCGAATCGAACTCGTCAAACTCGTCGAGGCCAGCGAAGAAAATCTTGGCAACGACCGGATCACGGACTGGTTGTCGCCGTCGTTCTTCGAGACCAACTTCTGGTACATGTGGGCCACGACGTTTGCGTTCCAACCCTGGCACAGTGCGGTGGAGTTCAAACGCTACCTGCATCGTTTCATGAAGGAGTTTTCCCGCATTGGAACGCTGGAAGGCGTCAAGCGGACGATCTACAACCAATACGACTCGCTGGTTCGTCCTCTGGAAGCCTGGCTGCTGTCCCAGGGCGTTCAGTTCCTGAAGGATTGCAAGGTCACCGATCTGCAGTTGAGCACCGATGACGGCAAGGTTGGGGTGAGCGCCATCGAGTACCTGCGCCATGGCGAGCTTGGACGAATCGACGTCAGCGAAGGCGACCTGGTCTTCTTCCAGAATGGCTCGATGACCGACGCCTCCAGTCTTGGGTCGATGACGAGCGCACCCAGGAAGCTGACCAAAGACGACAGTGGTGGTTGGCTGCTTTGGGAGAAGCTGGCCCAAGGCCGCCCCGAGTTCGGCAACCCCGCCGCGTTCAACGCCAGCATCCCCGAGTCGTACTGGTTGTCTTTCACGGTGACGCTGAAGGACAGGGCGTTCTTCGACAAGATGCAGGCGTTTTCGGGCAACGCCGCCGGCACAGGTGCGCTCGTGACATTCATGAAGTCGAACTGGTTGATGTCGGTGGTCTTGGCGCACCAGCCGCATTTCTTGAACCAGCCCGATGACGTTCAGGTCTTCTGGGGATACGCGCTGCATCCCGATCGCGTGGGCGATTTCGTCGCCAAGCCCATGTCCGATTGCACGGGCGCCGAGATTCTCCAGGAACTGTGCGGGCATTTGAACTTCGACATGAACACCACCTTTGCCGCCGCGAACTGCATTCCGTGCCGGCTGCCCTACATCACCAGCATGTTCATGCCACGCACGGCCACGGACCGGCCGCTGCCTGTGCCGAAGAACTCCAGGAACCTGGCCTTCATCAGCCAGTTCGTCGAGATCCCGGAGGACGTCGTGTTCACGGTCGAATACTCGGTACGCGTCGCGCAAATGGCTGTCTACGAGTTGCTTGGCATCGACCGCGAGATTCCGCCGATCCTGCATCACGACAAGTCCATCAAGGTGAACTTCGACGCGTTGGTCAAGGCTTTCAAGTGAGGACGACCGTCGTCAAACGACGAGCAGGCTGGCGAGACCATTCACGCATTTACTGTGCCAATTGCAACATTGCGGAGCCCTGGGTCCCAGACAACCCACCGTATGTCGGTGTCCATCCGCATGTGCCGGACAGGCCCAGTGCTGCCAACGGGCGGGCAGCGTCCGAAAGGATGTCCGGCGTCTCGTGTCCCGCCTGAGGAGATCGCGCCATGACCACATCTGCGCGGCGTACAGCACTTCGCACCATGAAAGCCGTCAGGATTCACGAGTACGGCAACGGCAATGTCCTGCGCTACGAAGACGCGCCGGTTCCGGACATCGCACCAGACGACTTGCTGGTGCGCGCTGTGGCCGCGTCGGTCAACCCGGTCGACTGGAAGGTGCGCGAGGGCCACCTCCGGTCGATGATCCGCCACCCGATGCCCTTGACGCTGGGTTGGGACGTCTCGGGTGTCGTGGAGGCGATCGGCGCCGAGGTCACCCGCTTCAAGGTCGGCGACGCCGTTTTCTCGCGCCCGGACATCCAGCGCAATGGCACCTATGCCGAGTACGTGGCCGTGCGCGAGAGCGAGGCTGCGCACAAGCCGCGGACGATCTCGCACGTCGAAGCCGCGTCCTTGCCCCTGGCCGGCATCACGGCCTGGGAAGCACTGCTTGCTGCCGGCAGGCTTGCGGCGCAGCAGCGTGTGCTGATCCACGCTGGCGCGGGTGGTGTCGGCTCGCTGGCGGTGCAACTCGCCCGCGCGCAGGGGGCCCACGTCATCGCCACCGCTTCGGCGAGCAACCGGGCACTGGTCTGGTCACTGGGGGCGGATGAGGTGATCGATTACCGCTCGCAGCGCTTCTCGGACGCCGTGCGCGACGTCGACCTGGTGTTCGACACCATCGGCGGCGAAACGCAGGAGCTGTCCTGGTCGGTCCTCAAGCCGGGCGGCACGCTCGTCTCGATCATCAGCCCGCCGTCACAGGATCGTGCGCTAGCACTTGGCATGCACGGCGCGTTCGTCTTCATCGAGCCGAACGCGGCCATCCTGGCGGAACTCGCCGGGCGTGTCGATATGGGCAAGTTGCGGCCCATCGTTGGCGCGGAGTTCGCTCTCGAAGACGTGGCCAAGGCCCATGCCTTCAGCGAGACCGGCCGAGCCGTGGGCAAGATCGTCCTCTACGTCGGCCGGCCATGAACCAGAGCTGGACGCCAGACTCCGCAAATGAGGAGGTCTGGCGCTAAACGGTGGTCATGCCAGGGCATCGATTGCCCAGTGTGGAGGTGCGCGCACCCGAGTCAGGCCTGCGCATCAAGACAGATCTCCGTCCCCGCGTCCCGCGCCAGCATGGCCTCTATCCGGTCGAGTGAGCCGATGACTGCACGGCGCCCGGTCGCACTCACGAACGCACAGGCGGCGGCGACCTTCGGGCCCATCGAACCAGTCGAGAACGTATGTTGGGTCAGCTCTGTGGGCGTCACACGCCCAAGCGCGCGCTGCGTTGGTTTGCCCCAGTCGGCATAGACCGCCGGCACGTCGGTGGCGATCACCAGGCAATCGGCCTGCAACTGGCGGGCAAGCACGGCGCTGCACAAGTCCTTGTCGATGACAGCCTCGACGCCGTGCAGTTCGTCGCCGCTGCCGCTGCGTGCGACGGGAATGCCGCCACCACCGGCGGCAATGACCACCGCACCTCGCTCGAGCAGCCACTGGATCGGGTCCAGACCAAGGACGCGAAGCGGTTGCGGCGAGGCCACCACACGCCGGTAGCCTATGCCGTCCGGCGCCACTGTCCAATGCCGCGCCGCGCCAATCTGCTCGGCCTGGGCCTGCGTGTAGACGGGCCCGATCGGCTTGCTCGGGCGCTCGAAGGCCGGGTCGGCCGGATCGACTTCGACCCGCGTCAGGAGCGTCGCCACGCGGCGCGAAGCTGGCAGCCGATTGGCCAGTTCCTGTTCGAGCAGGTAACCGATCATGCCTTCGGTTTCGGCGCCCAGCACATCCAGCGGGTAGGCTTCGACGGGGGTGTAGGCGGCGGCCTGCAGCGCCAAGAGGCCCACCTGCGGACCGTTGCCGTGGGTGACGACCAGTTCGTTCGACGCCGCCACGCGGGCGATCTGCTCGGCAGCGCGGCGGATATTGGCCAGCTGGTTCTCGGCGCTCAGCGCTTCACCGCGATGCAGCAACGCGTTGCCACCCAGTGCGATGACGACTCTCATGCCCACCTCATCCCAGGGTTGCCACCAACACGGCCTTGATGGTGTGCAGGCGATTCTCGGCCTGGGTGAACACGATCGAGGCGTCGGATTCGAACACCTCGTCGGTGACCTCGATCTCCTTGAGGCCGTAGCGCTCGTGGATCTGGCGGCCGACCTCGGTGTCTAGGTTGTGGAACGCAGGCAGGCAGTGCATGAAGCGCGTGCGCGGTTTGCCAGTGGCTTGCATCAGCGCCGCCGTCACCTGGTAGGGCATCAGCGCTTCGATACGTTGCTTCCAGGCCGCATCGGCCTCGCCCATCGACACCCACACATCGGTGTACAGGAAGTCGGCACCGGCCACGGCCTTGCGCGGGTCGGTCTCGATGGTGATGCGCGCACCCGTGCTGCGCGCCAGCTCGCGCATCTGCGCCACCAGCTCAGTCGGTGGCTGCAGCCCTTCGGGCGCGGCAATGCGCACGTCCATGCCCATCTGCGTGCCGCCCACCAGCAACGAACAACCCATGTTGAAGCGCGCGTCACCGAGGTAGCAGAACGACAGCTCGTGCAGCGGCCTTTCGCCGAATTCTTCCATCGTCAGCAGGTCGGCCAGGATCTGTGTCGGGTGCGATTCGTCGGTCAGGCCGTTCCACACCGGCACATGCGAATAGCGGGCCAGATCCTCGACCACGGTCTGATGGAATCCGCGGTACTCGAGGCCGTCGAACATGCGCCCGAGCACGCGCGCCGTGTCCTTGAGAGACTCCTTGTGGCCGAGCTGGGAGCTGGCCGGATCGATGTAGGTCACATGGCCACCCTGGTCGTGCACCGCCACTTCGAAGGCACAGCGGGTGCGTGTCGACGACTTCTCGAAGATCAGCGCGATGTTCTTGCCCTTCAGGCGCTGGTGTTCGGTGCCGGCGGCCTTGGCCCGTTTGAGCTCGGCCGACAGGTCGAGCAGGTAGCGGATGTCGCGCGGCGCGAAGTCCTTCAAGTCCAACAGGCTGCGGTTGCGCAGGTTGAATGTCATAGCGAATCCTATTTCGTGGTGGTGTGCGTTCAGAGCGGATCGCGTTCGATCGGGCACGACATGCAGTGGCTGCCGCCGCGTCCGCGGCCGAGTTCGCCGCTGGGGATCGTGATCACCTCGACGCCGGCCTTGCGCAGCAGCGTGTTGGTGTACGTGTTGCGGTTGTAGGCCATCACCACGCCGGGCGCGAGCGCCAGCAGGTTGTTCCCGTCGTCCCACTGTTCGCGTTCGGCCTCATAGGCATCGCCGCCGGTCTGCACGGTGCGCAAGCGCGGCAAGTCGAGTGCCTCTGCAACCACGTCGACGAAGGGTTGGGCCTCGGTGCGAACGTCCAGACTGCCTTCGCGCTCACCTGGGCGGAGGCTGTGCACGCGAATCGCATGGACCATCTCGGGGAACACGGTCACCAAGTCCACATCGCAGAAGGTGAAGATGGTGTCCAGGTGCATGGCACCGCGTGATTTCGGGATCTGCGCCGCCAGCACGCGGCTGGCACCACCGCTGGCGAAGAGCCGGCGCGCCAGCTGGCTCACCGCCTGCGGCGACGTGCGTTCGCCCATGCCCACCAGCACCACGCCGTTGCCGATGGGCATGACGTCGCCGCCTTCGAGCGAGGCCAGGCCGTGGTCGACGTCTGGATCGCCCCACCATTCCTTCGACAGGCCGGCGAAGACCGGATGGAAGCGGTAGATCGCTGTCATCAGCAAGGTCTCCTGTCGCCTGGCCGGCCAGTACATCGGGCTAAGCACGACGCCGTCGCCAATCCAGCAACTGTTGTCGCGCGTGAAAAGCGTGTTGGGCAGCGGTGGCAACAGCAGGTCGGCAGGGCCGCTGAAGCGCGCCAGCAGGCCCTCGGCCTCGAAGGGCAACTCGGCGCGCGCCAGACCACCGATCAGGTGTTCGGCCAAGCGCGCAGGCGGCAAGGCCTCGAGCCAGGGATGCAGCGACGCGGCGAGTTCGGGGTCCATGAAGTCCGGACCGAGCTTGCGGTCGAGCACCCAGCGGCGTGCGGTCGGGTCGCTCATCACCTGTCCCAGCAGGTCATGCATCTCGAGCACCTCCACGCCGCGCTCGCTCATCGCCGTGGTGAACGCGTCATGGTCGTTGCGGGCCTGCGAGACCCACAACACGTCGTCGAACAGCAGTTCGTGGCAGTTGGCTGGGGTCAGGCGCTTTTGCGCCAGGCCAGGCCGGCACACCAGCACCTTGCGCAGGCGGCCGACTTCGGAAAAAACACCTCTGGTCATTTCGATAGCTCCTGGATGGTTGGCGACACGCTGGTGTCACAGGCTGAGTTGGTGCGTGCCCAGCATGTAGGCGGCCACAGCCGCCAGCAACGCCAGCAGGGCCAGGACCACAAACTCTTGAGTCTTGAATGGCCGCTCGGCGCGTTCCTTCTTGGCCCACAGGTAGACCACGGCGCCAGGTGCGTAGAGCAATGCGCTGAGCAGCAGGTACTTCAGGCCGGCTGCATAGAGCAGCCACAGGCAGTAGACCGTCGCGAGTGCCGCCACCGGCAGATCGGTGGATCGCTGCACGGCGGGCGAGCCTTCGCCGCGCCGCGTGATCGCGAAGCCATAGATCGCGCTGAACAGGTAGGGCACCAGGATCATCGCCGTCGACAGCGAGATCAGCGCCAGGTAGGAGGCTTTCGACACCAGCGTCACGAGCAGGAACAACTGCACCATCGTATTGGTCAGCCACAAGGCATTGGCAGGCACGCCCTCGTCGTTCTGGCGGGCCAGCCACGCAGGCATCACGCCGCCTCCGGCTGGGGTGAAGAGCGACTCGGCCGCCAGCAGCATCCACGCCAGAAACCCGCCGCCCACCGAGACGATCAGGCCCACGTAGATGAGCACGGCGCCCCAGCTGCCAACTGCTTTCTCAAGCACACCGGCCATCGACGGATTCTTCAGGCCCGCCAGTTCGGGTTGCGTGTAGATGCCCAGCGACAACAGCGACACCGCCATCAGCAGGCCCAGGCAGATCAGGAAGCCGAACACGGTGGCGCGGCCCACGTCTGCGCGGTTGCGGGCACGTGCGGAATAGACACTTGCGCCCTCGATACCGATGAAGACCCACACGGTCACCAGCATCGTGCTCTTCACCTGGTCGAGCACCGAGCCCAGCTTGGCATCGCCCCAGAAGTTGAGCTGAAAGGTGTCGAGCTTGAATGCGAGGGCCACCAAGACGATGAACAGCAGCAGCGGCACGACTTTGGCCAGCGTGACCACGGCATTGAGCACCGCCGCACCCTGGATACCGCGCAGGACCAGAGCGTGTATGACCCACAGCACGATGGATGCACCGATCACTGCTGCCGGCGTGTTGCCTTCACCGAAGGCCGGGAAGAAGTAGCCCAGCGCGCCGAACGCGGCGACCAGGTAGCCGACGTTGCCGATCCATGCGCTGACCCAATAGCCCCAGGCGGAGTTGAAGCCGACGTATTCGCCGGACAAGGCGCGGGCGTACGCATAGACGCCGTTGTTCAGGTCAGGCTTGCGCAGCGCCAGCATCTGGTACAGCAGCGCCAGCATCAGCATGCCCACACCGGTGACGGTCCAGCCGATCAGGATGGCCCCGGCCCCTGCACCTGCCGCCATGTTCTGCGGCAGGCCGAAGATGCCGCTGCCGATGATCGAGCCAACCACCAGTGCGACCAGCAGGCCGAGGCCCAGGCCCGACGCGGTGGTGGACCGCGAAGGCGCTGGCGCGGCCGCGATGGGTGCGACGTTCGTCGATTGAGAGAGTGCCATGCTGATCGTCTCCGTTGAAGGTCAGGCTCGGCGCGTACCAGCCCGTTGACCATTGAGTGCGCGAAGCGCTTCAGAAGCTGTAGCGGGCCATCAGGTCGAAGCGCGACAAGGTCCCTGTCTGCGATGCAAAGGTCCGGCGCTCGCCACGGATGTATTCCGCGCCGAGCTCGACGTTCTTGATCGGCGAGTAGATGACGTTGCAGAACAGCTGCTTGAGCGTGCGGTTGTCCAACGCCTGTGCAGACTTGCCCCGATTCATGCCGTAGGCAACGTTGCCGCGCAGCTTGTCGCTGAACGTCCTGGCGTACCCCAATACCAGACCCTGGTTCTTGTCGAATGTGATCGCGCCGTTGGCAGGATCGATGGCATAGCCGTTCGAACCGTAGAGCTGATCGATGTCACCATCGACGCGCGTGTACTGGCCCATCAGTACATCCTTGTCGGTGACCTTGTAGTTGCCCCCGATGCCTATGCCGTACCCGCGCTTGGTCTCAGCGGCCGAGCGTTTTTCGTGGAACAAGGCTCGTGCATTGAACGAACCGCGCTCGAAGCTCTTGTCGAAGCGGGCGACGAGTTGCGGCAGGCGTTCATGCGAGCTGCCGCCGCCAAACTGATCTTCAGGGTCTTCGGCAGCAACGCTCACCTTGTAGCCTGCCTTTGAATCGGCGTAGGTGTAGCGAACCATGACCCGACGCGAGAACGGCGCGCCGATCGGCCCGTTGAAGTCCACCGTCTCGGGCAGATCATCCAGATCCATGAACGTGGACCAGGTCTGCCCGATCAGCCATCCACCGTACTCACCGTATGCGTGGCGCAGTCGCAAGCGATTGCGGTTGTTGCCGGGCTCGCTGCCGTTGTAGGCATAGAAGTCGGCTTCGACCTTGGTGTTGAACACCCCCGCAGCGGTGGACGTCGATGTATCGAAGCCGAAGCGCGAGGATTGCGCGGTGAACTTGGTCCTGCCCTTCTGCCCGCCCGCGTTGTCCCAGGGTTGCGAGCCCAGGTCGGTGAAGGTATCGAAAGGTCCGGACTGCTCCAAGTCGTGGATGGCATGGGCCTCGGCATAGCCGTAGAGGCGAATGGATGTCTTCTTGGGCTCATCCAAGTCCTTGGTGGCTTGGGCTCTGACAGGGCTTGCAATGGCAAGCAGAAGGGTGATTGCAAGGGCAATCGCGCCCGCGGATCTGTTCATGCTTCTCTCCTTGCTTGGGTTCCGGGCGTTCTTCAACAGCATCGACCATCGACTTGGTCCGATATCGATTCGAGCCGCCCACGATCCGTGCTGCGCAAACGACATGCCACGCACGCGCGCGCTGATGAGCGTCGCTGCAAGCAGTTGATTTGCATGGCCTTTCGCGGCCGATGTGTGATGAGGAGGGTGCTCGGCTGCGCTGGCGCCGTTGCCAACCGACCGGCACTTGCCGCGGGTTCGGCACTGCGCGCACCGGGCGGTGAACGAAGCTCAGTCAAGCCAGGTGTCCGACACCCCGCACATTGAACGGTGTTGAAACTGCGCTTGGAGCTCGAGCGCTTCGCGCCCGTGCTCGGTTGCAGTCGTGCCAAGGTCCGCCATTCCTTCGTCATGTTGCCGGCCCGTCGGCAGCGCGCGTGTCGGCGGCGTGGATCGAGTTGTCTGCCTCCAGTGACCGAAGGTCAATCGAATCAGCAAGTTAGCTCACCAGCGGCTGGAGCCGACTAGATTGGCACGCGGTTTGCGCGGCAGTGTGCGGCGAGGTCAGACTGATCGCTTCCACAGGCAATGCACCGTAGTTGTTCCACTTGATCATCTTTCTCAAAGAGAGAAGAGATGGACCTCAAACATGGAGCCGAAATTGAAGTTCAAATCACCCGTCAATCCACTGAGGATCAGCGTTGCGCTGGCCCGCGCCGCACTGGCCACCAGTTACGGCATGTTCTGGATGGCACCGGCGGTTGTGCAGGCCGCGCCCCAAACAGCGACGTCGCCGGAACAGGCGCGAGCCGGGGCCAGTGATGCCGCCCGCGAAGCCCGCGAAGCAGCACTGCGAGCCGCCGAAGCGGCAAGGCAAGCCGTCTCGGCAACTGCCCAGGAGGGCTCGCGCGAGGCCGCCGAAGCGATCAGCGCGAGTGCAAAACGTGCCGACGAATCGGCCAGGCGTGCAGCTGAACATGCCGACGCGGCCGTCCGGCACGCGCAGCAAGTCAGCAAGGACCTCGCGCTGCGTGCTTCGCAAGCGGCCAAGGAGGCTGCCGTGGCGGCGGCTGAGGCCCTGCAAAAGTCTCAGGCGTCCGCAAAGGCTGCGGCCGAGACCGACAAGGATCGCGCCAAACAACTGGCGACCGAGGCGAAGAAGGCACTTCAGCGCGCCGCTCAGTCCAGCGAAGACTCGCTGCGCGCGGCCGACGAAGCCTTGAGTGCATCGCGCCAAGAGCTTGCACAGCGTGCAAATGCAGCCTCGCGCGTGGCCGCTGACGCTGCACTCGACGTCGAAGCCAAGGCGAGGGCAGCAGCGGCCAAGGCAGAGAACGCCGCTCGCAGTGCCTCCAAGGAAACCGCAGGGGAGGTTCACCGCGCTGCTCTGGCGACGCGAGACGCCGCAGAAGCGGCGCTGGAGAAGGCAGCTGCTGCGAACGCGGAGACCGCATCAACAGGCAAGGCCTTGGCCCAGCGGGCCGAGGACGCTGCCAAGCGTGTGGCGGAAGCTGCAGGCGACGCGGCGCAGAAGGCTGACGAAGCCGCGAAGCGATCACTCGAGGCCGACAAGGATGCGGCACAGCGTGCTTCCGCTGAGGCGCGCTCCGCGATTCAGCGGACGGCCACGGCAGCCAAGGATGCAGCGCAGGCCGCCAAGGCCGCCTGGCAATACGACATGGCGAAAGCGACTAACGGAAAGTAGCCGTGCGCTCGCTGGCGCCAACCCCGTAACCGAACCGCGGAGAAAACACCATGAGCGACCGAATCAACCAATTCACTGAATCACTGCGGCTGAACCTGACCGCGCTTGAAGACCAGCTCACTGCGGTGAAAGCCGACCTGGCCGCCTCCCGGCAGGAAGACGCGGCGATCGTTCGATCGAAGCTCGATACCGCCAGGAAGGCGCTGGAGTTCCGCAAGGCCCAAGCCGCGACGGCGCGAGACAAGGCTCAAGCCTGGCTCAAGGCCAAGGAAGAAGCCGGCGCCGCGACCCTTCGTGGCTGGAAAGAGAAGCACGAGAAGAACAAGCTGGAGCGGCATGCTGAGCGCGCCGAGGACAACGCGGTGTCGGCCGTCTTCTTCGCCGAACTGGCCATGGCCGATGCGGTGATCGCTGTGTTCGAGGCGGTCGAAGCGCGACTGAACGCCGAGGACGTGTAGAGCGTCTGAATGGCCACGACCTCGATCCCCTCCGCGATCGAACCTGAACGATGACCACTCAAGAGAATTGCATGCTCGAATACCTCACACGCTACTGGTGGATCCCACTGGTTCAAGGGCTGCTCGGCATCGGTTTCGGCGTTGTCGCCTTCCTGCAGCCAGGAATGACGCTGGCCGTACTGGTGATCTACTTTGGCGCCTGGGTGCTGGTCGACGGCGTCTTTGCCTCGGTCGGCGCCATCGCCAACCGCCGCTTTTCATCGGACTGGCCGTTCGCACTGGTACTTGGGCTGCTCGGCATCGCGGTCGGCATCCTGACGCTTCGCTCGCCGGCCGCGACCGAGTTGGCGCTGCTGATCTACATCGCCGCGTGGGCCCTGTTGAAGGGAGCGATGGAGATCGCCTTGGCCATCAAACTGCGCAACGAGATCGAAGGTGAGTGGTGGCTGGCCCTGGCGGGCGTGGCATCGGTTGCCTTCGCCCTGTTGCTGCTGTGGAACCCTGCGCCCGGCGCCTTGGCATTGCTGTGGCTGCTGGCGTCATACGCCATCGCGTTCGGCGTGCTGTTTGTCGCGTTGGGTCTGCGGGTGCGCTCCTTCAGGCGGCAGATGGAGTTGCCGCGCGGAGTGATGAGTCCACGGAACTGAAAGCAGCCACGCATGCCACCAGGAAGCCGCATGGACGCCAATCCACCTCTTGATGAGCGACCGCACGAAGCCCGCAGCGAATCGAAGGGCGGTTGGCCCGGTCGTGTGGCGCACCTGGCGAGAGCCGCGTTCTGGCTGGCGCTGCTGGCCTTGCTGGCGCTGCAGGTGCTGGGCTCCGGGAGGCTGGAGCGGGGCCGAGCGGAGGTGCTCAGCCGGGTCCAGCAGGAGCGAAAGTCACGGGTCATCGCGCTGATTCATCGACAGGAGAGCGTGAGCGTTCTCGGCGTCCCGGTGTCGAACCACATCGACATCGAGGACTCCGAAGCCGTGCTGCGTGCCATCCGCTACACGCCACCCGATCAACCGATCGACCTGATCTTGCACACGCCCGGTGGGCTGGTGCTGGCTGCGGAGCAGATCGCCAAGGCGCTGGTGGACCACAAGGGCAAGGTGACGGTATTCGTGCCTCACTACGCGATGAGCGGGGGCACGCTGATCGCGCTGGCCGCCGATGAGATCGTGATGGACCGCAACGCCGTGCTCGGCCCGGTGGACCCACAGATCGGCGACATGCCAGCGGCATCGGTGGTCAAGCTGTTGGCGCTGAAGCCTACGGCGGCCATCAGCGATGAGATGCTGGTGCTGGCGGACGTGGCACAGAAGGCGCGCGTGCAGGTGGCGAGTTTCGTGGCGCAAGTGCTGACAAAGCATATGCCGGAGAAGAAGGCCATTGAAGTTGCGACGGTCCTCAGCGAAGGCCGCTGGACCCATGACTTCATGATTGCTGTCGAGGGCGCTCGTCAGCTCGGCCTGAAGGTGTCGACCGACATGCCGCGAGCGGTCTATGAGCTGATGGACCTCTATCCGCAGGGGTCCGGATCGAGGCCATCGGTGACGACCGTGCCGATCAAGCGGGCCGTGGATGACCGACAACGGCCGGCCGCACTTCCGGGTGCCCCCTGATCACACTCGCCGCTGACCGCTTGCTCGCCGCGTGCTCCGCACTACGCACCCCGAACGCCACGGCAGCGATCGCATCGGCTGCCTGCGCGCCGCCGGGTGAACCGGTGCTGCGATCTGAGCCTGTGGTCGTTGGATCGGCGCCGCTGAGACGCACGTCTTTCGGGGGCTTCCGCTGGCTGTGTCTCGTCCTTGCCGGTTTGTTGGCGACCGGCTGCGCATCATTGCCGGCACCGATCGCCAAGGTCGAATCGACGGCGTTTGCCGACACCACACGGACGACGCTCGGGAGAGCCTTGACGCCAGCGGTTCAGGCGCATGCCGGAACGGCTGGGCTCCTTGCGTTGACCGATGGAAGCGATGCGTTCGCCGCCCGGATTCAACTCGTCGAGGCGGCGGAGGTCTCGGTCGACCTGCAGTCCTACATCTTCAAGGCCGACACCGCTGGCGTGCTCATGACGGAGCGATTGTTCGCAGCAGCCAGACGCGGGGTGCGGGTGCGCCTGCTGCTGGACGACAACCATACCGACGGACTCGAGCCCTTGCTGGCGATGATGGGCTCGCATCCGAACGTGCAGGTGCGCCTGTTCAACCCGTTCGCGAGCCGAGTCTGGCGCCTGGTGGGGTTGCTGACGGACTTCAGGCGCCTGAACGCCCGCATGCACGCCAAGTGCATGATCGTCGACAACCAGGTGGCGATCATCGGCGGACGGAACATTGGCGATGCCTATTTCGATCTCGATGTCGATGTCAACTTCACCGACCTCGACATGCTGGCTGTGGGAGCGGTCGTGGCGCAGGCGTCGGCGACCTTTGACGATTACTGGAACAGTGCGCGGTCCTATCCACTGGCAGCGTTGATGGGACGAGGGCTGGCCTGGAGCCCCGATTCGTTCACGCAAGTGCTGGAAGACGCCCATGGCAGTGCGTCGTCACTGGGCTATGCAGAGGCGCTCGCAGAGTCGCATGTCGTTGACGACCTTCTGCACCAACGACTGGCGTTTGAGTGGGCGGTGACGCAACTGTGGAGCGACGACGTTGAAGGGCAGCTGCAGTCGCCGCAGCGACCGCCCCATCGGCCCGGCCGTGTCGTACCGCGCTTGAAGGGGGCCTTGGGGGCTGCAACCTCCGAGCTCGACCTGGTTTCGCCCTATTTCGTGCCGGACGATGAAAGCACGATGGCGCTTCAGGCCCTGGCAAGGCGTGGCGTACGAGTTCGCATTCTCACCAACTCGTTGGCTGCCACCGACGTGGCCGCAGTGCATGCGGGATACATCAAACATCGCGTGGCGCTGCTGCAGGCAGGAGTGAAGCTATTCGAGCTGAAGCCCACGGCGGCAGCGCCTGCACTGCGACGGCGCTTCAGCGTGCGCGGGGGCACGCTTGCAAGTCTGCACGCCAAAGCTTTCTCTGTTGATCGTCAGCGAGTCTTTGTGGGATCGTTCAATCTGGACCCGCGCTCCGCACAGCTGAACGCCGAAATGGTTCTGGCGATCGAAAGCTCGGCAATGGCTGCGCAGTTGAGCGAAGCCCTGAACCGATCGCTGCCCGCCATTGCCTACGAGGTCACCTTGTCAGTGCAAGGCCGGCCGCAATGGCAGAGCGCGGGCGAGACCATGGCCGCCGAACCCGAGGCGGGCGTCGTGCGTCGCTTGGTCGTGCAGCTGCTGTCGTTGATGCCGATCGACTGGCTGCTGTGAAGCCGAAGCAGCCCGTGCCGTCCACTGCGTCGAAAACCTGCCAACCATTCGACGCGATGAACTTCGCCTCAACGCGCAAGCCCCGCATGAAGCCAGTCGAGGAGCAGCGACTGGCCGACTTCGGGCGCATCGTCTTCCAGCAAAACTGGGAAAGCGCACGCCATCTCCGCAACGCGAGAGCCGTCAGCGCCCATACGTTCGCGGCCGTCATCGCTGCCTGTCTGACTGCGCTGCAGTTCGTTCGAACAGACAGATTCTTCGAACTCGTGCTGCTGGGGTTTCTTGTCTTCGTGTCCGTGATCCAAGTTCTGATCACCGTGGAACTGACGCGCGAGCTCGATGACTGCACGCGGAAGATCGACCGCCAGGTCGAATCATCCGGATGGGCTGACTGCGTAGCGCTCTTGCCCAGGAACAGTGACGTTCGCGGATGGCTGCACTTGAGGTGGCTCTATCCCATCGTAAGCGTCCGGCGAATTCATCTTGAACAGCCGGTAGGAGCAAAGGATGCTCGTGTCCACCTCAACTCTTGACGGACACGTGGACACTATCGGAGCGCTGCCTTTGGCAGGTCGTCGGCGCCGGCGACTGCACAGCGATGA
>JAIOOS010000007.1 GCA_021414305.1 Burkholderiales bacterium
GCCGAAGAAGCCTGGCGCCAGGTCGAGCGCCTGCTGGCAAGCGGGGAAAACAATTAGCCACAGAGGTCACATAGGACACAGAGAACACAGAGAACAGCAGAAGAAGATTCTGTTGTTGATCTTCTCCGTGATCTCTGTGTCCTCTGTGGCTGCTTTCAGGTTTTGAATCGACTTTTGGCTCTTTTCGCGCAAACACTTTCTCAAGGAAACATCATGGATTTCGACTACTCCCCCAAGGTCAGGGACCTGCAAAAGCGCCTCAGCGCCTTCATGGACGAGCACATCTATCCGAACGAGTCCGTGTTCGACGAGGAAGTCGCGGCCAACCGCGCCAGGGGCAACCCCTGGATACCGACTGCGGTCATGGAGCAGTTGAAGGAGAAGGCCCGCGCCGCCGGCCTGTGGAACCTCTTCCTGCCGCAGTCCGAGCGCGGCGCCGGCCTCAGCAACCTAGAATACGCGCCGCTGTGCGAAATCATGGGGCGTGTTCTGTGGGCATCGGAGGTCTTCAACTGTTCGGCCCCTGATACCGGCAACATGGAAACGCTGGAACGCTACGGCAGCGAGGCGCAGAAAGACCGCTGGCTGGAGCCGCTGCTCGCTGGCGAAATCCGCTCCGCATTCCTGATGACCGAGCCGGCGGTGGCCTCGTCAGACGCGACCAACATCCAGTGCTCGATCCGTCGCGATGGCGACAGTTACGTGATCAACGGGCGCAAGTGGTTCGCGTCCGGTGCCGGCGATCCGCGCTGCAAGCTGTACATCGTGATGGGCAAGACCGATACCGAAGCCGCGTCGCATCAGCAGCAGTCGATGATCCTGGTCCCATCGGACGCACCCGGCATCCGCGTGATTCGCCCCCTGCCCGTGTTCGGCTACGACGATGCCCCGCATGGTCACATGGAAATCGAACTGACCGACGTGCGGGTGCCGGCGGACAGCATTCTGCTCGGCGAGGGGCGCGGGTTCGAAATCGCGCAGGGTCGGCTCGGGCCGGGGCGCATCCACCACTGCATGCGACTGATCGGCCTGGCCGAGCGCGCGCTCGAGCTGATGTGCAAGCGCGCGTCGAGCCGGGTGGCCTTCGGCCGCACCGTCGCCGAACAGGGCGTCACCCGCGAGCGCATCGCCGAGGCGCGCTGCCAGATCGACATGGCGCGGCTGCTCACGCTGAAGGCGGCGTGGATGATGGACGTGGCCGGCAACAAGACCGCCAAGGCCGAGATCGCGATGATCAAGGTGGTGGCGCCGAACATGGCCTGCCAGGTCATCGACTGGGCGATGCAGGTGCACGGCGGCGGCGGCGTCTCCGGCGACTTTCCGCTCGCCGGCTTCTACGCCGGCGCGCGCACCCTGCGCTTCGCCGACGGCCCCGACGAAGTGCACCGCAACGCGATCGCCAAGATCGAGCTGGGCAAGCACGCCGCCTGAGGCGGGCGTTCGCGCGCCCCTCCCGCGGGGCGCGTGGAGCTCAGCTCCCGCCGCGCTTCCTGCCGGGCGGCGTGAGCGCCTGCCAGGCGGTGGAGGTGGTCTGCGCCCAGGTCACCGGCTCGTCGCCGCGCGAGCGGCCGACGCGTAGCGCCTCGGTGCCCGCGGTCTCGAACAAGGCCAGCGCCGCGGCGACGTCGGTCTCGTCGGCGCTGCTCAGCGCCATGCGCAGGTAGAGCTTGCCGCGCAGCGTCATCAGCACGAACGGCGGCGCGAGGCGCAGCAAGGTGCCGGCGGCACGCTCGAGCGCGTGGCCGAGGGGGCCCTCGACCCAGGCCGGACCCTCGTTCGGCAGGCTGGAGACGCCGGCGAAGCTCGCCCGCAGCAGCTTCGAGCCGTTCAGCGCGATCTTCGGGAACATCACCAGCCAGCGCGTCTCTTCCGGCGTGGAGTCGCCCATCTCGGTCTGGTTGCTCTGGGTGAACTGCTCGAAGGCCTGCTTCTCGAGCTGCTCCATCAGCGTCTTGGAGACGATCAGCATCTGCATGTCGGGCGGCAGGCCGAGGGCCATGCGCAGACGCAGTTCCTGGCCCTGGATGTAGGGCCGCTGCGACGGGCCCCACTCGAGCCGCCAGGGCAGGTCCTCGAGCTTGCCGTCGACGACGAAGCCGTTGCCGTCGCGCTCGCGCTTGAATTCGTGGCCCCGCCGCTTGGCCCAGGCCGAGACTTCGCTGAAATCCGGGCCCAGCCCCTGGTTGGCGAAGAAGCTCTTGAACATCGGCGTCTCCGTTCCACTAGAGTCACCGGCAGCGGCGTACCTGCCGGCGACAAGGAAGATTGCGATGCTCGAAGTGTATTCGTGGCCCACGCCGAACGGGCACAAGATCCACGTCATGCTCGAGGAATGCGGCCTGGCCTACCGGGCCATTCCGGTCGACATCGGCGCCGGCGACCAGTTCAAGCCGGAGTTCCTGAAGATCAGCCCGAACAACAAGATCCCGGCGATCGTCGATCCCGAAGGACCCGACGGCAAGCCGATCTCGGTCTTCGAATCGGGCGCGATCCTGCTCTATCTCGCCGCCAAGACCGGGCGCTTCCTGCCGCAGGACCTGCGCGGCAAGTACCGGACGATGGAGTGGCTGATGTTCCAGATGGGCAGCGTCGGCCCGATGCTCGGCCAGGCGCACCACTTCCGCATGTACGCGCCGGAAAAGGTCGGCTACGCGATCGACCGCTACAGCAACGAGGCCAAACGGATCTACGGCGTGATCGACAAGCGGCTTGCGAGCAGCCGCTTCATCGCCGCCGACGAGTACACGATCGCCGACATCGCCATCTTCCCCTGGCTGCGCTCGTGGAAGAACCAGGGCATCGAGCTCGACGACTATCCCGATCTCAAGGCCTGGTTCGAAGGCATCGCGGCGCGGCCCGCGGTGCAGCGCGGCGTCGAGGTGCTGGCCGGCTTGCGCAAGGCGGTCCGCACCGAGAAGGAGAAAGAGGTGCTGTTCGGCGCGATGCAGTACCAGCGGCGTTGAAGCGTCGCAGCCTCGCGCCGAAGACCCGCTGCGTACAATCGCGCGGTTTCGGGGCGTAGCGCAGCCTGGTAGCGCAACTGGTTTGGGACCAGTAGGTCGCGAGTTCGAATCCCGCCGCCCCGACCAGCACCGAGTCCCGTCAGTGCCGACCGAGCTGCCCGTAGCTCAACTGGATAGAGCACCAGCCTTCTAAGCTGGGGGTCGGGGGTTCGAGTCCCTCCGGGCAGGCCAAGTCTCGCTGGTGCCGCTCAGTTGAGATCGCCGTTCTTGTAGTACTTCGTGCCCTTGACGGTCAGCTCGGCCGCAAGCCCGTCGCCGGTCAACTGGTACAGCCACACCCCGGGTTGCACGGAGACGGCCCCGGCGAAGGCGGTTCCCTGGTCCGCCAGCTTGGCCGCGGCGGTAGCCTGTGCGCCGAGTTCCCAGCCCGAGTTGACGAAGCCCTGCAGCAGCTTCTCCGACTCGAACACGAACACGAGGCGGAATTTCTTGATGCCGAAGCCCAGCCCGGCCTGCACCTCGGCCATCTTCATGAACGTCTCGGCCTTGGTCTTCCGGTTGACGGCGAGCCCATCCCCGGAGCCGCCGCCGGCAACGAGGATCTTCATGCCGAAGTTGCTGAACACCGCGTAACCCGCAGCCCCTTCCACGACCTTTCGCGCGGCCGGCTGCAGCGCGTAGAGCTTCTCGAGCGTTTGCTGCGCTGTCTGCCGCACTTCCGCGCGCTGCTCTTCCTTGGTGGCGGCGATGACGGCGAACGGGGTCATCGCCGGCGCGGCGACTGCGATCAGCGTCGCAAGGGTGTGTCGGCGGTTCATGGTCTTCCTCTCTCCATGTCTTCTACGTCGGCGAGTACCAGATCGGCGAGGTGTAGGCGCGGTCCTGGATGGCCGTGGGCGCTTCCGCGGGCGGCTTGGTGCCGAAGAACTTGGCGTCGTAGGTCGTCCACCGCGGCGTCGGGATCTCGATCACGCGCACGTAGTAGAACGCGCGCTGCTTCGGATCGAAGCTCGGGTCCTTCCAGTGCGCGTGCAGGTAGGGCGCGCCGATGGCGTTGGTGTAGCTCGCTTCCTTCACGTTCACCGTGTTGCCCACCGGCGCAAGCTTGCCGTTCTTGCCCGGCTTGCGGTTCCCCGACCAGGCCACGTCGTAGACCTTCTCGTGCGTCTTGCCGGCCGCGTCGAGCCAGCCCTTGATGACCTGGATGCGGTCGAGGTTGGCACCGTCGGCGTCGCGCACGGCGCGCACGAGGAACGTGGGCACCTTGCCGCCCGGCGCGTTCTTCAGGTCGCCGCCCATCGGCACGCCGCGCTTGTAGCCCTGCTCGGCGAAGTCGGAGCGCTCCAGATCCTGGGCCGTGAAGTCGTAGCCGCCGAACACGCGCACCTGCAGGCGGGTGCCGGTGGTGGCGTAGACCTCCTTGCGGGCCATGGCGTCCCAGAGCGCCTCCCGCGTGTTCTCGTTCGCCCACACGGCGGCCAAACCCGAAGCGCTCGTCATCCACGCGTAGTGCTTGCGGTCCTTTTCCTTGTTGAGATTGCCCGTGACGACCTCGTCGAACCGGTGCGGAGACGACGAAGGCTCGAGGGGCGCGACCTTGCCGAAGAAGTTGTCCTCCTGCGTGGTGGAGAGCGAGGTGTGCGAATCGGTCGAACCGACGATGCCGAACTTGAACGGATTGACGCCGAGCTTCTGCTCGTACTGGATCCCGCGCTTGTAGGCTTCACGCGTGTATTCGCGCGGCAGCATCGCCGGCGTATGCACGCCGGGCCCGAAGCTCCCCCGGTCCCAGGTCTCGAAGTTGGCGAACTCGTCGTTCGGCGACAGCGTGGGGTGCGACTCGCCGTCGCCCTTCATCTGCGTCGTTTCGTAGAGCGGCTCCCAGCGCATCCTGCGCGTCGCGTAGTCGCGGTCGATCGGCTTCTTGGTCGTCAGCGTCACGTCGTCGAACATGAGCCCCAGGGAGATGTTGCCGTTGTGCGGAATGGCCAGGAGGCGCGAGCCGGTCTTCGCCTCGGCGTCGCTCATCCACTGCCAGAGCACTTCCGGATCGACCGTGTCGTACTGCGAGATCGGCACGATCTTGTCGGCCTGCGCCTTGCCGCCGCGGAAGATCACGTTGCGGTGCAGGTTGTTGCCGTCGGGGGTCGAAGTCCACTCGAAGCCGATGAAGGCGGTGAATCGGCCCGGCTCGTTGTACTTCTCGGCTGCGGCCGTTCCCTTCTGCCACATGGTGCGCGCCAGGCTGTCGTCGCCCTTGAACGGATCGTCCCGGGAGCTGATGCGCTTGACCCACTCGTTGAACGCCTCGATGCCCTTGCCCGCCTTGACCAGGTCGTGCACCTTGCGGCCCCACTCAGACTTCAGCAGGTCCGGGTCCGAGCTGGCGAGCAGCGGCGCCAGGCCGAGGTTCTCGGCGTGGTCGGCGACGACGAGGAAGTCCAGCGGCCGCTGCAGCTTCGCCGGCAGGCCGGTGCTCGACTTCACTTCCTCGCCGCGGGCGAAGCGATACGCCTCCTCCGGCCCGAGCGTGTTGCCGATCATGCCGGCATCGGTCGAGTACGACGTGTGCAGATGGGTGTCGCCGAAGTACACGCGATTGGGGAAGTTCTTCGCCGGATAGGGCGAGTAGACGATCTTCTTGTCCGTCGGCCCGGGAGCGTCCTGCGCCCGCAGGTCGAGGCTTCCGAGCAGGAGTACCGAGGCGGCGGCAAGTCCCGCGAAACGAATGGTCGACTTCACTTCGAGCTCCCTTGAAGGCGCCCCGGGCAGTCGGCGACGAACTTGCGAGCCGAGGGGTGCAAGGCCAGCACTTTGCCCGCGTTGCACGAAGCTTCAATAGCACCATGGGGCAGTGGAAGCGCCCTGCTCGACGGCATAGGATCAAACAGGGTTCACTGCCTGGCTGCCTTGTCCTCGAGAGGAACGTACCGTGAACGCCGTCGCGATCGCCCGCTGCCAACGCCTGCCATGAAGAGGCTGCTGCGCGAACCGTTGCTGCACTTCCTGGCGATCGGGGCGCTGTTGTTCGCGGTCCACGCCCTCGTGCCTCGTGCGGCACCGTCGTCCGGAACGGTGATCGTGCTGACGCAGGGCCAGATGGACGCGATGGCCTCGGTCTTCCAGCGCAAGTGGCAGCGCGCTCCCACGCCACAGGAGCGCACGCACCTGCTCGAATCGCTGGTGCGCGAGGAAATCCTCTACCGGGAAGGCGTCTCGCTCGGCCTGGACCGGGACGACGCGCTGATCCGCCGGCGAGTCGGTCAGAAGGTCGAGCTCCTCGCGGAAGAAGCGCAGCAGTCGAGCCGACCCGGCGACGCCGAATTGCAGGCCTATTTCGAGGCGAACCGGTCGCGCTTCGAAGTCGAGCCCCGGGTCTCCTTCCGTCAGGCCTTTGTCGATCCGGGCCGCCCGGGCCGCAGCCCGGAACGCGAAGCCGCGCGGCTGCTGACGGCCCTGAGCAACGAGGGCGAGGCCGCGCTCGCGCGCCATCCGGGTGATCCGACCCCGCTCGCGCAGCAGGTGGACGCGGTGCCGTTGTCGCAGGTCGCGCGCGACTTCGGCGAGCAGTTCGCCAACGCGTTGTCCGGCCAGCCGCAGGGCCGCTGGCAAGGTCCCGTGCGCTCTGCGTTCGGTCTGCACATCGTCTTCGTCAGCGAACAGGTCCCGGCGCGCATGCCGCCGCTGGCCGAGGTCCGCGAGGCGGTCGAACGGGACTGGGCGCGCGACCGCCGGACCACCGCCAGCGATGCGATGTACAGGCAGCTGAGACAGCGCTATACCGTGTCGATCGAACCCGGTCCGGGCGGAAGTTCGTGACGACCCGCGGCCTGGTGATCTGCCTGCTCCTCGGCTGCTTCGCATGGGGAGCGACCCCGCGCCACGCGAACGCGGACGAGTTCCGGCCGGCCTATCTCGAGCTGCGTCAGGTCGGTGCCGAGACCTACGACGTGCTCTGGAAGGTGCCGGCCATCGGCGGCCAGCAGCGACTGGCCCTGAGCGTGCGGCTGCCGGAAGCTTCGCTGAACGTCGTCGAGCCGCGCGGCGCCTATGTCGGCTCCAGCCATGTGGAGCGCTGGCAGGTCCGCCGGCCCGGCGGGCTGCATGGCCAGGAAATCGCCATCGAGGGCCTGCAGTACAGCGCCGCCGAGGTCCTGGTGCGCGTCGAGAGCGCCGACGGCAGTGCGCAGGTGACGCGCCTGACCGCCTCGCGCCCTTCCTTCAAGGTCGCGCTCGCGGCCGGTCCCCTGGCGGTGGCGCAGACCTACACCGTGCTCGGCATCGAGCACATCCTGCTCGGCGCCGACCACCTGCTGTTCGTCTTCGCCTTGCTCGTGCTCGTGCGCGGCGGCCGGCGCATCGTCCTGACCATCACGGCGTTCACGGTCGCGCACAGCGTCACCCTCGCGGCCGCCACGTTCGGCTGGCTGACCCTGCCGCCGGCGCCGGTCGAAGCGGTGATTGCCCTGAGCATCGCGTTTCTCGCGCGCGAGATCGTCGTCTCGTGGCGTGGCCAACCGAGCCTGACCGAGCGCAAGCCGTGGCTCGTGGCGTTCACGTTCGGCCTGCTGCACGGGCTCGGCTTCGCCGGAGCACTGGCGGAGATCGGCTTGCCGGAGAAAGCCGTCCCCCTGGCGCTGCTCTCGTTCAACCTCGGCGTCGAAGCCGGCCAGCTTCTGTTCGTCGCGGGCGTGCTCGCCCTTGCCTTCCTGTCGAGGCAGTTGCTGGCGTTGGGGCGACCGGTCCTGAAATGGATTCCGCCCTACGCGATCGGCGGCGCCGCGTCGTACTGGCTGATCGCTCGTGTGGCAGCGTTCGCGCAGTGATCCCCTGCCCCACCGGCACCACCTTCCAGCTTCGGCTCCACCCGTGCACACACCTCTCCTTCTGAAGACCGTCGCGGTCGTCGAGTTCGCCACCGGCGTCGGCCTGCTGGCGCTGCCCTCCACGGTGGCGGAGTTGCTGGCGGGTGGGGCGCTCGGCCCGGGCACGCCCATGCTGGTGGGTCGCGTCGCCGGGGCGGCCCTGATCGCCATCGGACTCGCTTGCTGGATGGAGGCGGTCGGCGAACGCCCCGGCGCCCCGACCGGGCTGCTGGTGGGGCTGCTGGCCTACAACGGTGCGATTCCGGTGCTCTTGCTGCACAGCCTCGCGGCGAGCGGCACGAACGGGTTGGGCCTGTGGCCGACAGTGATCCTGCATATTGCTGTGTGCCTGTGGATCGCCGTCGAGCTCCGCTCGCAGCGGGCGCTGCGTGGACGTTGGACACCATGAGGTCCCGTCTGCCGCGACTTCCTCGCCCTCGGCTCGCGAATCAGGACCGCCTGGCGCGTTGCGGGATCCCGTCTCTCATCGTCGCCCTGGCCATGGCCTTGTCTGCTTGCGCCGGCTCGCCGCTCGTGCCCTTCTCCACCGACACGCCGCCGCTCATCCTGGTGCCGGCGGCGCAGGCCGGCGTCCAGGACAAGCGCGGGCGCTTTCGCGAGATCTACTGCGCCGTGCTGGCGGCGCGCGTCGGCGAGGTCGACGACCTGCGACCCTGCGACGACGCGCTGACACGGCTCGGCACCGAGCCCGTGGGCACCGGCCAGGCGGTACCGCTGGCGGCCTCGCGCCGGCACCTGGTGGCCGCCCTGGTGCCCGGCATCGGCTACGACTGCTTCGCCCGCTGGCTGCAGCCGCCGGGAACGGCGAGCGCGCATGTGCGCAAGTACGGCTACGAGCTGCAGGCGATCAAGGTCGACGCCCTGTCGGGCTCCACCAACAACGCGCGCCAGATTCGCGACGCGGTGATGGCGATGGACCTGGGGCCGGGCGCGCCCCGCCTGGTGCTGGTGGGCTATTCGAAGGGCACGCCCGACGTGCTCGAGGCGATCGTCAACCACCCGGAGATCCGCAGTCGGGTGGCCGCCGTGGTGAGCCTGGCGGGCGCCGTGGGCGGCTCGCCGCTGGCGAACGAGGCCGAGCAGTACCAGGCCGACCTGCTGCGTCACTTTCCCGGCGCCACCTGCGACTCCGGCGACGGCGGCGCGGTCGCGAGCCTGCGCCCCGCGGTGCGCCGCGCGTGGCTGGCACAGAACCCGCTACCGGCCAGCGTGGCCGCCTACTCGGTCGTGACCCTGCCGCAACCGGAACGCATCTCGTCGATCCTGCGCTCGAGCGCCGACAAGCTGGGCAGGATCGACCCGCGCAACGACAGCCAGGTGATCTTCTACGACCAGGTCATTCCCGGATCGACGCTGCTCGGCTACGTCAACGCCGACCACTGGGCGATCGTCGTGCCGATCGCGCGCACGCATGAAAGGATCGGATCGCTGTTCGTCACGCAGAATGCCTATCCGCGCGAAGCGCTGATCGAAGCGGTGCTTCGTTTCGTCGAAGAGGACCTCGCCGCCCGCGGCAAATAGGAACCGCTCATGAGAGTGCAGTCGCCCCGCTCCACGGTCCTCGCGGCCGCGCTGGCCGCCGCGGCCCTGGTGGTCCTGCCGGCGCCCGCCCTCGCGTGGGTCTATCCCGAGCACCGCGACATCGCGGTCCTCGCCGTCGAGAAGCTCGACCCGGAGCGCAAGGCCCTGTTCGACCGGCTCTGGGGCGAAGCCCGGGTCGGCGCCGAGCAGCGGCTGTGCGCGCAGGGCGCCGACACGCAGCAGGGGGTGGCGCCCGCGTGCATCGACTGGGCGGCGTTCTCGGCGATCGCCGGCGACCACTCGTGCTCGAGCCGGAACATGCTCGACAACACCCTCAAGAGCGAGTGGATCCTCCAGGTCGCCGACGTCGCGGCACAGCTCAAGGTGGACCTGGGGCGGGTCGCCGTCACCGCGCGCCCGGAGGCGAGCGGCCGGCCGCAGGACGTCGTCGGCGACCTGCAGCGGCGAGTCGAGGACGAGACGCGGCGCGCCGAGCGCACCAATGCCCTGCGCACCTCCGACACGCGCCTGCAGCGCGCCGACCCTCAGTACGCGACCCGCGCCGGCTCGAACAACGCCCACTTCCTGCTGCCCCGGCCGCGCACCGACACGACGCCGAGGCAGTATGCAGAGCTGACACTGCTGCCCGGGTCGGAGATCAGTGCCGTCGGCGTCTATGCCTGGTTCCACCTGAGCGCCCTGCAGAAGGCCTCGCGCCTGGCGACCGAGCAGCTCTCGCCTGGCGACCGGCAGGCGCTGGCGCGGGCCATGCTGGCCGACGAGGGATTCGCCATCCACTTCCTCGAAGACACGTTTGCCGCCGGTCACGTCGCGGGGACCTGGGGCGACGTGTCCGAGCGCAAGGGCACCCACGACTACTACAACGCCTCGGGACTCGAAGTCTTCACCTGGAACGGCGGCAGCGAATCGGCTGTCCTGATGGGCGACGCGCACATGCGACCGCAGGACACCGACCGCGCCGCGGGCGTCGTCCGGTCCAGCCTCGAGCAGGTGATCGACCGGGCGAGCGGCCGTGATCGACCCGTTCAGGTTCCGCACACGCCTGCCGCCCCCCCGGAGCCCGACGCGTTCGACGTCTGCAAGAACAACGTCCTCGTTCGCCGCGACGAGGGCGTGCGCGCACCGGCGGAAGCCGTGACGCAGGTCGCCCAGGCGCTGGTCCAGACGCCCGTGCCGGGCCTCGGCCAGGGGCTCGGATCGATGCCGCGCTTTCGCGCCGAGGTGGGGCCGTTCATCGGCGTGCTGGGCGCCGCGGACATCCGTGCCTTCGAGGGCGCCTACCAGCCCGAGGTCAAGTCCCGGGGCGGGATCGCCGGCGGCGAGCTGGCGGTACGCGCCGGACTCGGTCTCGACGGCGTGATCGGCGAGGCGGGCGACGGCCTCGTGTTCGCCCAGATCGGCGTCCGCGGCGACTCGCGCTCGTCGAACGATCTGCCCATCAGTTCGGGCGCGGTCGACGCCGCGGGCGGCGCCTCGGCGCTGCGCGCCCGCGGCGGCATCAGCACCCGCCTGCGCATGCCCTTCTATCTGCTGCCGGCCGACCTGCTGCTGCTCTCGCCCCTGTACTTCGTCTCGCCGGAAACCTACACCGGCATGGCGGTCACCGCCAGCAACGGCGGCCTGATTCCCTGGCAGTCCGGCTGGGCGACCGGGATCGGACGTTTCCAGTTCGTGCTCGGGCGCGAGCTCGGTGCCACCTTCTACGGCTACGGCGGGATGCAGAACGTCACCCTCGCGCCGAGCGCAACGCCGGGTGGCGAGTCGCGGGTCGTCGAGGTGAAGTCGATCTACTTCGACCTGCCGATCCTCGAGTACCGGCCGTACCGCGCGTTCGACACCCGGCAGAGCTCGGCCGTCCTCGTCCAGCTCTTCGCCGGGGCCGACGTTCCGCAGAAGACCAAGGTCACCTGGCCGCCCGGAGCGCCGCCGGTGAAGTTCGACAACATCTACTCGATCGGCGTGCGCGTGATCTTCGACTGGCGCCGCTACTTCTGATCGGGCCTTGACCAGGGCCCGACCGGGTCCCGTGGCACAGTCCGGGGGTCCCGACCCGGCCCTGCGGCACCATGAACCTCCTCTCCACGGTGCTGCTGGCACTCGCCATGTCCACCGACGCGTTCGCTGCCGCCGTCGCCAAGGGCGCGGCGCTGCACCGGCCGCACTGGCGCGAGGCGATCCGCACCGGCCTGATCTTCGGCAGCATCGAGGCACTGACGCCGCTCGTCGGCTGGGCCCTCGGCTCGCTCGCCTCGGGCTACGTCGAGG
This sequence comes from Burkholderiales bacterium, assembly GCA_021414305.1. GTDB lineage: Bacteria > Pseudomonadota > Gammaproteobacteria > Burkholderiales > Burkholderiaceae_C > Schlegelella_A. The sequence goes on from JAIOOS010000007.1 coordinate 11,657, forward strand.
CCTGGGACCACTGGATCGCGTTCGGCCTGCTCGGCGTGCTCGGCCTGAAGATGATCCATTCCGGGCTGCAGGCGCAGGAAACGCCGGTCGAGGAGCGGCCGACGCGCCATCCGTTCTGGATGCTGGCCCTCACCGGCCTGGCAACCAGCATCGACGCCATGGCGGTCGGCGTCGGCCTGGCCTTTCTCGATGTCGCCATCGTGCCCGTCGCGGCAGCGATCGGCGTTGCGACCTTCGTCATGGTCACCGCCGGCATCATGCTCGGCCGCGTGCTCGGCGCGATCGCCGGCAAGCGGGCCGAGATCGTCGGCGGCATCGGCCTCATCGGCATCGGCGCGGCGATCCTGTACGAGCATCTCGGGCTCGGCTGACGGCGACATTTACACTCGACCTCGCCATGAACCCGACTCCCGACGATCCCTCCCTGGCCGGACGCAAGGTCGGCCTGATCGGCCTCGGCGCGATGGGCTCCGGCATGGCCGGGTCGCTGCGCCGCGCCGGCTGCGACGTGCATGTGTGCGACGCGCGCGAAGGCGTCGCCGCGGCCTTCGCCGCCCAGGGCGGCGTCGCCTGCGCCACGCCGGCCGAGCTGGCGGCGCGCTGCGAGGTCGTGATCTCGGTAGTGGTGAATGCGGCGCAGACCGAAGCGGTGCTGTTCGGCAACGGCGGCGGGGGCGAAGGTGCCGCCGCGGCGATGCGCCCGGGCAGCGTCTTCGTCATGTGCTCGACGGTCGATCCGAACGTCTCGATCGCGTTCGAGCGCCGCCTCGAGGCGATGGGCCTGCTCTACGTCGACGCGCCGATCTCGGGCGGCGCAGCGAAGGCCGCTTCCGGCGAGATGACGGTGATGGGCGCGGCGCGGGACCCGGCCTGGGCGCTGGCCGCGCCGCTGCTGAAGGCGATGGCGGCGAAGGTCTATCGCCTCGGCGACCGCGCCGGCAACGGCAGCAAGGTGAAGATCATCAACCAGCTCCTCGCCGGCGTGCACATCGCAGCCGCCGCCGAAGCGATGGCGCTCGGCTTGCGCGAGGGCGTGGATGCCGCGGCGCTGTACGAGGTGATCACGCACAGCGCCGGCAACAGCTGGATGTTCGAGAACCGGATGGCGCACGTGCTCGCCAACGACTACACGCCGCTCTCGGCCGTGGACATCTTCGTCAAGGACCTCGGCCTGGTGCTCGACACGGCGCGCGCGAGCAAGTTCCCGCTGCCGCTGGCGAGCACCGCGCACCAGATGTTCATGCAGGCCTCGACCGCGGGCTTCGCCAAGGAAGACGATGCGGCGGTGATCAAGATCTTTCCGGGCATCACGCTGCCGGGCGCGAAGACATGACGTTGCGGCTCGGCTGCATCGCCGACGACTTCACCGGCGCCACCGACCTCGCCAACAACCTCGTCCGCGCCGGGATGCGCGTGGTCCAGCTCAACGGCGTGCCGGGGGCGGGCGCGCCGCCGGTGGAGGCGGACGTGGACGCGGTCGTCGTCGCGCTCAAGTCGCGCACCACCCTTCCCGCCGACGCGGTGGCGCAGTCGCTCGCGGCCTGCCGCTTCCTGAAGGCCGGTGGCGCGAGCCAGATCTACTTCAAGGTCTGCTCGACCTTCGACTCGACGCCGCGCGGCAACATCGGCCCGGTGCTCGAGGCCCTGATGGACGCGCTCGACTGCGCGTTCACGATCGCCACGCCGGCCTTCCCCGACAACGGCCGCACCGTCTTCAAGGGCCACCTGTTCGTCGGCGACGTGCTGCTCTCGGAGAGCGGCATGCGCAACCATCCGCTGACGCCGATGACCGACGCCAATCTCGTGCGCGTGCTGCAGGCGCAGCTCGCGACCCGGGGCGACGGCGGCCGGGCGCCGCGGCGGGTCGGCCTCGTCGACCATCGCGTCGTCGGCGCCTCGGCGGCGGCGATCGGCGAGCGCTTCGCTTCGCTCGCGAAGGGCGGCGTCTCGATCGCCATCGCCGATGCCGTCGCCAACGACGACCTGCTTCGCCTCGGCGCCGCGGTGAAGGACCTGCCGCTGGTCTGCGCCGGCTCGGGGCTCGCGATCGGCCTGCCGGCGAACTTCGGCATCGCGCCGTCGGGCACTGCGGCGGCGCTGCCGGCGGTGGCGGGCTTTCAAGCGATCGTCTCCGGGAGCTGCTCGGAAGCGACTAACGCCCAGGTGGCGCGCTTTCGCGACGCGGGCGGCGCCGCCAGCCGGATCGATCCGCTCTCGCTCGCGGACGGCGCCGACGGCGCGCTGGTCGCAGGCATCGTCGCCTGGGCCCGCGCGCAATGGTCGAAGGCCCCGGAGTGCCCGGTGCTGATCTACAGCACGGCCGCGCCGCAGGACGTCGCCGCCGCGCAGGCGAAGTCGGGCGGTCGTGAGCTCGGCGCGCGTCTCGAAGGCGTGCTCGCGGCGATCGCGCGCGGCCTGGTCGCAGGAGGCGCCCGTCGCCTGATCGTCGCCGGAGGCGAGACCTCGGGCGCGTGCGTGCAGGCGCTCGGCGTCGCTCGCTTGCGCATCGGCGCGCAGATCGACCCCGGCGTGCCGTGGTGCCACGCCGCGCCGGCGCTCGCCGCCGACGGCATGCACCTGGCGCTGAAGTCGGGCAACTTCGGCGGCGTCGACTTCTTCGAGCGCGCGTTCTCGGTCGCGACATGAGCGACGCCGCGCTGCGCAACGAGCTCTGCCGCGTCGGCCGCTCGCTGCATGCCCGCGGCTACGTGCACGGCACCACCGGCAACATCAGCGCACGGGTCGACGGCGGCTTCCTCATCACCGCGACCGACGCCTGCCTCGGCGAGCTCGAGCCAGAGGCGCTGGTCCGGGTCGACGCCGCCGGCATGCCCGTCGATCCGGCCGAGCGCCCGAGCAAGACGCTCGCCCTGCACCGACGCATCTACGCCGCCACCAGCGAGGCCGGCTGCGTGATCCACACCCACTCGACGCATCTGGTGCGCGCGAGCCTCGCGGTCGCGGCCGACGAAGCGCGCGACGACCTGCTGCCGCCGATCACGCCCTACTTCGTGATGAAGGTCGGCCACCTGCCCCTGATCGCCTACCGGCGGCCCGGGGCGCCCGAGGTCGGCGCGGAGGTCGCCGCGGCGATCGTGCAGGCGTCGGCGCGCGGCGCGCCGATCCGCGCGGTGATGCTCTCGCGGCTCGGGCCCAACGTCTGGCACGAGACGCCCGCGGCGGCGATGGCGGTGCTCGAGGAGTGCGAGGAGACCGCGCGCCTCTGGCTGGCCTGCGAGCCGAAGCCGGCGCCGCTCTCGCCGGCGCAGATCGACGAGTTGCGGCGCCAGTTCGGCGCCCGCTGGTGAGTTTTCGAGGGAGATCGCGATGCCGCGCTTCGCCGCCAACCTGAGCATGATGTACGTCGAGCATCCGTTCCTCGAACGCTTCGCCGCGGCCGCGGCCGACGGCTTCGAGGCGGTCGAGTACCTGTTTCCGTACGAATGGCCGGCCGAGTCGCTCGCCGCGGCGCTGAAGCAGAACGGGCTGCGCCAGGTGCTGTTCAACGCGCCGCCGGGGGACTTCGCCCAAGGCGAGCGCGGCATCGGTTGCCTTCCGGGGCGCGAGGCCGAGTTCCGCGCCGGCTTCGACCGCGCGCTCGAGTACGCAGCCGCCCTCGCCTGCCCGCGCGTGCACCTGATGGCCGGCCTCGTGCCCGCGGGCACGGGCCGCGAGGCGCTGCGGCCGACCTACCTGAAGAACCTGGCCTGGGCGGCGAGCAAGGCCGAAGGCGCCGGCATCGACGTGCTGATCGAGCCGATCAACACCCGCGACATTCCCGGCTACTTCCTCAACCGCCAGGACGAGGCGCATGCCGTCCTCGCCGAGATCGGCTCGCCGCGGCTCAAGGTGCAGATGGACCTCTACCACCTGCAGATCGTCGAAGGCGACGTCGCGGCCAAGCTGCGCGCCTACCTGCCGACCGGGCGGGTCGGCCACATGCAGATCGCCGGCGTGCCTGCCCGGCACGAGCCCGACGAGGGCGAGGTGAACTATCCCTACCTCTTCGACGTGATCGACGAGCTCGGCTGGGACGGCTGGATCGGCTGCGAATACCGTCCCGCGGCGGCCACGTCCGCGGGCCTGGGCTGGCTGCGGCGGCAGCGTGCGCGAGCCTAGACGCTAGGCCGGATCCGGCGCCTGCGCCACCGTCGGCGCGGCAAGCAACAGCGTCTTCGAGACCGTGACGCACTGCCGGATGTGCTGCTCGCAGACATAGCGCAGCGCCGAATAGGTCAGCGCCGCCGAGATCGCCTGGCCGGCGACGGGCACGTACTTGGCGGCCTGCTGCGTGGTCAGGCGCACGCCGACGAGCTTGAGCGCCTGGATCACGAGCTCGCGCGTCACCAGCTTGCCGACCAGCATGCTGCCGCCGGCCGAGATCGCCTTGTAGACGACGAGCCGGCGATCGGGTGCGAGGCGCTCGACCTGCGCCGGGGTCAGGCCGAAGGCGCGGTTGATGTCGGGGATGAGCTTGGCGAGGACGGCGATGTCGGTCAGCCAGTCGAGCCCGGGCACCGGCACGATCGACACGCCGGCCGCCATGCTCGCCCGCCGGCTCACCATGCGGCGGCAGTGGCGCACCACCGAATCGATCTCGCGCTGCGATCCGGGCACGACCGTCCACGTCGCCGGCTCGCGGGGCTTGCGCTTGAGCAGATCCTTGATCGTGTTCATCACCATCTCGTCGTCTCGTTCGCCTCTTCGGTCGGATCAGGCGAAGGCCTGGGCCCATATCTTCTCAAGCCGCTTCGCACTCACGGGCTGCGGGGTCTTCAGCTCCTGCGCGAACAGGCTGACGCGCAGCTCCTCGAGCCACCAGCGGAACTCGTCGAGCCGCACGTCGCGGCTGCCGCGCCGCTCGGCGAGCTTGCGCAAGTGGCGCTGCTCGAGCGGCCGCAGCTCGGCCAGGCGGGCGGCGTCGCGCGCCGGATCGGCCTTCAGCTTGTCGAGCCGAAGGACCACCGCCTTCAGGTAGCGCGGCAGGTGGGCGAGCCGGGCCCAGGGCGTCTCGACCAGAAAGCGCTTGCCGACCAGCCGCTCGAGCTGGGCGGCGATGTCGTCGGCCACGTCCTTGGGCGGGCGGGCGTCCTTCAGCTTCTTCTGCGCCGCGAGCCACTCGGCCAGCACCGCGCCGGCGGCGCGCGCCACCTCGCCGGCGATCAGCGTCAGCCGCCCGCGCCCTTCCTCGAGCCGGCGGGCGAAGGCGGCGGCGTCGGCCGGCAGCGGCTCGGCGAGGAAGGCACGGTCGAGGGCGACGGCGAGGATCTGCTCGCGCAGTTCCTCGCCGCTGCCGAGCGGAACGTACTGGATCGCCATCTTCTGCAGGTCGGGAAGGTTCTTTTCGAGGTACTTGATGGCGTCGCGGAGCTGCAGCGCGAACAAGCGGCGCAGGCCGGCGCGATGCCTGTCGGCGGCCGCTTCGGGCTCATCGAAGACCTCGATCTCGACATGCGCGCCCTTGTCGATCAGCGCGGGGTAGCCGATCAGCGCCTGGCCGCCCTTCTTCACCTCCATGAGCTCGGGCAGCTCGCCGAAGGTCCAGGCGGTGAAGGCGGCGGCCGTCGGCGGGGGCGCGGCTTCGCTGGTCGGCGCGGACTCGCGGCGTGCCGACGCCGGATCGCCGGATCGGCGGGGACCGGGGGCTGCTGTTGCCGCTGGCGCCGCCGGCGACGCCAGCCCCGCGGCAGGAAGGCGCAGCGCGGCCAGCGCCTGGAAGGCCGAGCGCGCCTGGCTGCCAAGGCTGCCCTTCAGCTCGGCCAGGTGGCGCGACTCGCCGAGCTGCCGGCCGTGCTCGTCGACGACGCGCAGGTTCATCAGCAGGTGCGGCGCGAGCTGCTCGTGCTTGAAGTCGGCGCGCCGGACCTCGATGCCGCTGGTGGCGCGCACGTCGGCGGTGAGCACGTCGAGCAGGCTGCCGTCGGCGAACGGATGGCGGGCGATGAAGGCCTCGGCGTAGTCGGGCAAGGGCACGAGGCGGGAGCGCGGCCGCTGCGGCAGGGTCTTGGCCAGCGCGACCAGCTTGTCCTTCAGCATGCCGGGCACCAGCCATTCGCAACGATCCTCGCCGGCGGCGTTGAGGGCGTAGACCGGCAGCGTGACGGTGACGCCGTCGCGCGCGTTGCCCGGCTCGTGCAGGTAGGTGGCGGCGCAGTCGATGCCGCCGAGGCGGATGGTCCGCGGGAAGGCCTGCGTCGTGATGCCGGCGGCTTCGTGCCGCATCAACTCCTCGCGCGTCAGCAGCAGCAGGCTGGGCTGGCGCCGCACCTCCTCGCGGTACCAGCGCTCGAAGGTCTGCGCGTTGTGCACATCGGCCGGCACCTGCTGGTCGTAGAAGGCATGGATCAGCTCGTCGTCGACCAGCACGTCCTGGCGCCGCGCCTTGTGCTCCAGCTCCTCGATCTGCGCCATCAGCCTGCGGTTGGCGGCGGCGAACGGCAGCTTGGTCTCCCATTCGCCTGCGACCAGCGCCTCGCGGATGAAGATCTCGCGCGCCGCGACCGGATCGACCGTGCCGAAGTCGACCCGCCGGTTGGCATAGACGACCAGGCCGTACAGCGTCGCGCGCTCGAGCGCGACCACCTGGCCGGCCTTCTTCTCCCAATGCGGCTCGAGCAGCTGCTTCTTCAGCAGGTGGCCGCCGACGGTCTCGAGCCAGCGCGGCTCGATGTTGGCGATGCCGCGGGCATAGAGCCGCGTCGTCTCGACCAGCTCGGCGGCGACGATCCAGCGGCCCGGCTTCTTCGAGAGATGCGAGCCCGGATGGCGGTGGAAGCGGATGCCGCGCGCGCCGAGGTAGGAGTCGTCCTCGTCGCTCTTCTGGCCGATGTTGCCGAGCAGGCCGGCGAGCATCGAGAGGTGCAGCTGCTCGTAGATCGCCGGCGTGGTGTTCACGCGCCAGCCGTGCTCGGTGACCACCTGCTGCAGCTGCGCGAACACGTCGCGCCACTCGCGCACGCGGCGCGGCGAGACGAAGTTGTCGCGCAGCACGCCTTCGTGCTTGCGGCTCGACAGGCGATGCTCGCCGTGGCCGCCGCGCGAGCTCTCGAGCCAGGCCCAGAGCTTGAGGATGCCGAGGAACTCCGACTTCTCGTCGTCGAACTTCAGGTGCGCCTGGTCGGCGGCCTGCTGCTGCTCGAGCGGCCGGTCGCGCACGTCCTGCACGCTCAGCGAGCTGGCGATGACCAGCACCTCGCGCAGCGACTCGCGCTCGCGCGCCGCCAGGATCATGCGGCCGACGCGCGGATCGAGCGGCAGCTTCGCCAGCTCGCGGCCGATGGTGGTGAGCGCGTTCTCGTCGTCGGTCGCGCCGAGCTCGTTGAGGAGCTGGTAGCCGTCGGCGATGGCTCGCTTGGGCGGCGCCTCGAGGAACGGGAAGTCCTCGACCTCGCCCAGGTTGAGCGACTTCATGCGCAGGATCACGCCGGCCAGCGACGAACGCACGATCTCCGGCTCGGTGAACTTCGGCCGGCCGGCGAAATCGGCTTCGTCGTAGAGACGGATGCAGATGCCGTCGGCGACGCGCCCGCAACGTCCGGCGCGCTGGTTCGCCGCCGCCTGGCTCACCGCCTCGATCGGCAGCTGCTCGACCTTGCTGCGAAAGCTGTAGCGCTTGATCCGCGCCGTGCCGGCGTCGATGACGTAGCGGATGCCGGGCACCGTGAGCGAGGTCTCGGCGACGTTGGTGGCGAGCACGATCCGGCGTGCGCTGTGCGGCGCGAACACCTCGTCCTGCTGCTCCTGGCTGAGGCGCGAGAAGAGCGGCAGCACCTCGACCCCGGGCGGGTGGTGCTTCCTCAGCTTCTCGGCGGCGTCGCGGATCTCGCGCTCGCCGGGCAGGAACACGAGCACGTCGCCGGAGCCGGCGGCGGCGACGCCGCCTTCGCCTCCGGCCCCTCCGAGCGTGCCGCGCCAGAGCTCGTCGACGGCGTCGCAGATCGCGTCGCCGAGGTCGTGGTCGCGGCTCTCGACGAACGGCCGCCAGCGGATCTCGACCGGATACAGCCGGCCCGAGACCTGGAGCACCGGCGCCGGCCCGTCCTTCGAGGCGAAGTGGCTGGCGAAGCGGTCGGCATCGATCGTCGCCGAGGTGACGATGATCTTCAGGTCGGGCCGCCGCGGCATGATCTGCCGCAGGTGGCCGAGCAGGAAGTCGATGTTGAGGCTGCGCTCGTGCGCCTCGTCGACGATGATCGTGTCGTAGGCGCGCAGCAGCGGATCGCTCTGCGTCTCGGCGAGCAGGATGCCGTCGGTCATCAGCTTGACGCTGGCGCCGGCCGAGAGCCGGTCCTGGAAGCGGACCTTGTAGCCGACGACCTCGCCGAGGGGCGTCTTCAGCTCCTCGGCGATGCGCCGGGCGACGCTCGAGGCGGCGATCCGGCGCGGCTGGGTGTGGCCGATCAGGCCGCCGCCGTTCGCCCGGCCGCGGCCCATGCCCAAGGCGATCTTCGGCAGCTGGGTCGTCTTGCCCGAGCCGGTCTCGCCGCAGACGACGATCGCCTGGTGCGCCGCCAGGGCGGCGGCGATGTCGTCGCGGCGCGCCGAAACCGGCAGCGCCTCGGCAAACTCGATCGGCGGAATCGGATTCGGGCGGGCGGCTTCGGGGGTCGTTCGCGGGGGCTGTCGCATCGGTCAGCCGATTATCCCGGCGGGCTTCCCCTACTTGTGGCGCGGCCTGTGCGCGGCAACATCGCGGGCACCCCTTTCGTCCAGGCGCTGCCGCGGGCTCGCACCGTGGGCGCGACCCCACTCCGGAGACATCCATGACCGAGAAGACCCCCGCCGCCCCCCGTCGCAAGTTTCTCAAGCGTGCCGCAGCCGCCGCCGGCGCCGCGGGCGCGATGGCCGCGCCCATGGTCTCGAAGGCGCAGACCGTGAGCCTGCGCTTCCAGAGCACCTGGCCGGCCAAGGACATCTTCCACGAGTACGCGCTCGACTTCGCGAAGAAGGTCAACGACATGGCGGGCAACCGCCTGAAGATCGAGGTCCTTCCTTCCGGCGCGGTGGTGCCGGCGTTCCAGCTCCTCGAGGCGGTGAACAAGGGCACGCTCGACGGCGGCCACGGCGTCGTCGCCTACCACTACGGCAAGAATTCGGCGCTCGCCCTCTGGGGCTCGGGCCCCGGCTACGGCATGGACCCGAACATGCTGCTGTCCTGGCACAACTACGGCGGCGGCAAGGAGTTGCTCGAGGAAATCTACAAGTCGATCGGCATGGACGTCGTCTCGTACCTGTACGGGCCGATGCCGACCCAGCCCTACGGCTGGTTCAAGAAGCCGGTGGCGCGCGTCGAGGACATGAAGGGCATCAAGTTCCGCACCGTCGGCCTGGCCGTCGACCTCTACACCGAGCAGGGCGCGGCGGTGAACCCGCTGCCGGGCAGCGAGATCGTGCCGGCGCTCGACCGCGGGCTGATCGACGCCGCCGAGTTCAACAACGCCTCCAGCGACCGCGCGCTCGGCTTCCAGGACGTGGCCAAGAACTGCATGCTGCAGAGCTTTCACCAGAGCACCGAGCAGTTCGAGATCCTGTTCAGCAAGGCAAAGTACGCCGCGCTGCCGCAGGAGGTTCGCAACATCATCGACTACGCGGTGCAGGCCGCCAGCGCCGACATGAGCTGGAAGGCGGTCGACCGCAACAGCAAGGACTACATCGAGCTGAAGAAGGCCGGCGTCGCGTTCTACAAGACCCCTGATTCGATCCTGCGCAACCAGCTCGACTCGTGGGACAAGGTGGTGGCGAAGAAGCAGGCCGAGAACCCCCTGTTCAAGAAGGTGCTCGATTCGCAGAAGGCCTTCGCCCAGCGCGCCGGCCAATGGCAGAACGACTATCTGGTCGACTTCAAGATGGCCTGGAACCACTACTTCGCCAAGAAGTGAGTCTCGCCGGCAGCGACGCGAACCCGACCCCGGGGGAGCCTTCCCCCACGTCGATCCGGATCCTGCACGCCGTCGACAGCGTGAGCACCTGGGCCGGCAAGGCGGCCGCCTGGCTGATCGTCGTGCTCACGGTCGTCGTCTGCGCGGAGGTGTTCAAGCGCTATGCGCTGAACGCCCCCACCGCGTGGATCTACGACGCCAACAACATGATGTACGGCACGCTGTTCATGATGTGCGGCGCCTACACCCTCTGCCAGGACGGCCACGTGCGCGGCGACTTCCTGTACGGGAGCATGAAGCCGCGCACCCAGGCCGCGCTCGACCTGGTGCTCTACATCGCCTTTTTCCTGCCCGGTATCGGCGCCCTCACCTGGGCCGGCTGGGGCTACTACCTCGATTCGGCGCGGATCCACGAGCACACGTTCAACGCGACGCCGCTGCCGGTCTATCCGTTCAAGTTCATCATCCCTCTGGCCGGCGCGATCATCATGCTGCAGGGGCTGGCCGAGATCTACCGCTGCGTGGTCTGCCTGCGCACCGGCCAGTGGACGCCGCGCCTGAAGGACGCCGAGGAGATGGACGTGGTGGCCGAGCAGCTTGCCGGCAGCACCTACGTCGACGACGCGGCCAGGGAGGACGCGATCGCCCGCGCCCACGCCATCGACGAGGCGGCGCGCCAGCGCGGCTCCACCGCACGAACGGAAACATGAGCGTCGCCGGGGAATCGAAATGAGCGATGCCGAGGAATCGACATGAGCGATGCCGCTCTGGGCCTTTCGATGCTCGGCCTGATCGTGGTCGTGATCATGCTCGGCTTCCCGACGGCGTTCACGCTGATGGGCCTGGGCATGTTCTTCGGCTTCATCGCCTTCTACAACCCGGCCCAGCACTGGTTCGACAACCGCATCTTCGACCTGATGGTGCAGCGCGCCTTCGGGGCGATGACCAACGAGACGCTGCTCTCGATCCCGCTGTTCGTGCTGATGGGCTACGTGATGGAACGCGGCGCGCTCGTCGACCGCATGTTCTACAGCGTGCAGCTCGCGTTCCGACGCGTGCCCGGCTCGCTGGCTGTCGCGACGCTCGTGATCTGCACTTTCTGGGGCATCGCCAGCGGCCTGGTCGGCGCCGTGGTGGTGCTGATGGGCGTGATCGCGATGCGGCCGATGCTCGACGCCGGCTACGACACCCGCCTCGCGGCCGGCGTCATCACCGCCGGCGGCACGCTCGGCATCCTGATCCCGCCCTCGGTGATGATCATCGTCTATGCCGCGGTCGCCGGGCAGTCGGTGGTCAAGCTGTATGCGGCGGCGATGTTCCCCGGCTTCTTCCTCGCCTTTCTCTACCTGATCTACGTGATCGGCTGGGCGATCCTCCAGCCCAAGGTCGCGCCCAAGCTGCCGATCGAGCAGCAACGCGCGCCGATCACGCCCTGGGTCGCGCACATCGCGGCGAGCTACTCGCCGCGCCTCCTGCCCGCGCTGCTGACCGCGCTGGTGTCGCCGGCGCGTGCGCTCGCCGCCCGCGCCGACGGCGTGGCGACGTCGTGGCTGGCGATCCTGCGCAACACCATCATGGCGCTGGTGCCGCTGCTGCTCGCGGCGGTGACGCTCGGCGCCGTGTGGTGGTACGTGACGATCCATTCGCAGCCGGACGCGGTGCCGACGCCGGCCGCGGCCTCGATGGCCGCAGCTGCGCCGAGCTCGGGCGGGCTGAAGGAGCCGCCGACCTCGAGCGGCCTGCAAGAGCCGCCGACCTCGGGCGGGCTGCAGGAGCCTCCGGGCTCCGGCGGCCTGCAGGAGCCGCCCGGATCGGGCGGCCTGCGCGAGCCCCCGGGCTCCAGCGGCGCGGCGGCACCGGCGGGCGACTCCGGCGGCCTGCAGGCCCTCGGCGGCCCGACGACGCCGCAGTACGTCGCGACCGTGCCGGCATCGTTCTATTCCGGCTTTGCCCTGACCTGCGCGTTCTGCCTGCTGCTCCTCGGCTGGTACTACTGGCACATGGACGCCGAGCAGTTCGAGATCTTGCGGCTGCTCGTCTCCTCGGTGATGCCGCTCGGCATCCTGACCCTGGTGGTGCTCGGCGTGATCCTGTTCGGCATCACCACGGCGACCGAGTCGGCGGCGGTCGGCGCGGCGGGCGCTTTCCTGATGGCCTGGCAGGCCAAGTCGCTCACGTTCCAGAAGACCAAGGAAGCGGTGTTCCTGACGGCGAAGACCACCGCCATGGTCTGCTGGCTGTTCGTCGGCTCGGCCCTGTTCTCGGCCGTGTTCGCCCTGCTCGGCGGCCAGCACCTGGTCGAGACCTGGGTGATGGGCATGGACCTGACGCCGCTGCAGTTCCTGCTGCTCGCCCAGGCGATCATCTTCGTCCTCGGCTGGCCGCTGGAGTGGACCGAGATCATCGTCATCTTCGTGCCGATCTTCCTGCCGCTGCTGGCGCACTTCCAGATCGACCCGCTGCTGTTCGGGGTGCTGGTGTTCGTCAACCTGCAGGCGGCGTTCCTCTCGCCGCCGGTGGCGATGTCGGCGTTCTACCTGAAGGGCGTGTCGCCCAAGCACGTGACGCTCAACCAGATCTTCGCAGGCATGATGCCGTACATGCTGATCGTCATCCTGTGCATGTTCATCATGTACGTGTGGCCGGGGCTGACCCTGTGGCTGCCGAAGTACCTCTACGGCTGAGCCCGGTCACCTCGATCTGGGGCGCTGCCGGCCTCGACCCGGCAGCGCTGGCGCGGCTGCAGCTCACCGGCAGCGAGCCGGCTCTTCGCTCTTCGTTTCCGGTGGCGACGGCGGCGCAGGCGTCGCTGGCCGTCGCAGCACTCGCTGCCACCGAGATCGGCAAGGCGCGGAACGGACTCGAGCAGCGGGTGGGCGTCGACCTCGTCGACGCGGCGCTCGAATGCACCGGCCGCTTCACCCTCGACGGCACGGCGCCGGACGTCTGGGACAAGATCGCCGGCCTTTACCGCTGCGGCCCGGCGGGACAGGGCGAATGGGTTCGGGTGCATACCAACTTCGCGCACCATCGCGACGGCCTGCTGCGCCTGATCGGCCTGCCCGAAGGACCGGACACAACGCGTGAGCAGGTGGGTGCCGCGCTGGCGGCTTGGCCCGCCGACGCGCTGGAAGACCAGGCCGCCGAGCGCGGGCTCGTCGTCGCCCGGCTGAGAGGCTTCGACGAGTGGGACCGCCATCCGCAGAGGGCGGCCGTGGCGAGCCTGCCCCTGGTCGAGATCGAGCGCATCGGCGACGCGGCGCCGCTCGCCTGGCCCGAGCTGGCGCTGGAGTCGCCGCCGCTCGAAGGCCTGCGCGTGCTCGAGCTGACGCGCATCCTCGCCGGACCGGTCGCCGGCCGGACGCTCGCGGCGTACGGCGCCGACGTGTTGCTCGTCAACTCGCCGAAGCTGCCGAACATCGATGCCATCGCCGACACCAGCCGGGGCAAGCGATCGGCGCACGCGGACCTGCACGACCCGGCCGACCGGGCGGCGTTCACCGCGGCGTTGGCGGGCGCGCACGTGCTCCTGCAGGGCTACCGGCCGGGCGGCATCGCGGCTCTCGGCTTCGGTCCCGACGCCGTAGCCGCGCTCCGGCCCGGCATCGTCTGCGTTTCGCTCTCGGCCTACGGCCGCACCGGTCCCTGGGCGGGGCGGCGCGGCTTCGACTCGCTGGTGCAGACCGCCACCGGCTTCAACGACGCCGAGGGCGCGGCCGCGGGTTCGGCCGAGCCGAAGGCCTTGCCGATGCAGGTGCTCGACATGGCCTCGGCGTTCCTCCTCGCCTTCGGCACCGAGGCGGCGCTGCTGCGCCAGCGCCGCGAAGGCGGAAGCTGGCACGTGCAGGTGTCATTGGCGCGAACCGCCCTCTGGTTGCGCTCGCTCGGCCGCGTGGTCGACGGCTTCAAGGCTGCGACGCCCGACTTCGCGTCGCGGATGGAAGCGAGCGACTCGGGCTTCGGCCGGCTGGTCGCGGTGCGCCATGCGGCGCGCTTCTCGGCGACACCGGCCCGCTACCGGCGGTCCTCGGTCCGGCCCGGAACCGACACCCTCAGCTGGAACTGACGTCGCCCGGCCCGCGTGACAGAATCGCCGCGGCCGCCCGGCGCCCCGCGTCGCTCACCGCATTGCACCCTTGAATCTCGTCTTCCCGCACACCTTCGTGCCGTGGTTTCGCACGGTCGCGCCGTACATCCACGCCTACCACGGCAAGACCTTCGTGGTCGCGATCGCCGGCGAGCTGATCGCCGCCGGCAAGCTGCAGTCGTTCGCCCAGGACGTCGCGATCCTGCATGCCATGGGCATCCGCCTGGTGCTGGTGCACGGCTTTCGTCCGCAGGTGAACGAGCAACTCCGCTCCAAGGGCCACGAGTCGCGCTATCACAAGGGCCTGCGCATCACCGACCCGGTCGCGCTCGACAGCGCCCAGGAAGCCGCCGGCCAGCTCCGCTTCGAGATCGAGGCCGCGTTCTCGCAGGGCCTGCCGAACACGCCGATGGCCAACGCGATCGTGCGCGTGGTGTCGGGCAACTTCCTCACTGCACGGCCGGTGGGCATCGTCGACGGCGTCGACTTCATGCACAGCGGCTTCGTCCGCAAGGTCGACGCGGTGGCGATCCGACGGGCGATCGACATCGGCGCGTTGCTGCTGCTCTCGCCGTTCGGCTTCTCGCCGACCGGCGAGGCCTTCAACCTGACGATGGAAGACGTGGCCACGAGCACCGCGATCGCCCTCCAGGCCGACAAGCTGCTGTTCGTGACCGAGGTCGCCGGCATCCACGAGGACCCGGCCGATCCGGAGAGTCCGATCGACACCGAGCTCGCCCTCGCCGACGCCGAGCGGCTGCTCGCCTCGCTGCCCGGCCCGAACCAGCCGAGCGACACCGCGTTCTACCTGCAGCATTGCGTGCGCGCCTGCCGCGGCGGGGTCGAGCGCTCGCACATCCTGCCGTTCGCCGTGGACGGCGCACTGCTGATGGAGGTGTTCACGCACGACGGCATCGGCACCATGGTGGTCGACGAGAAGCTCGAGAGCCTGCGCCAGGCCACGCCCGACGATATCGGCGGCGTGCTGCAGCTGATCGAGCCGTTCGAGCGCGACGGCACGCTGGTCAAGCGCGACCGCATGGAAATCGAGCGCGATATCGCCGACTACACCGTGATCGAGCATGACGGCGTGATATTCGGCTGCGCCGCGCTCTATCCCTATCCGGAAGCGAAAACCGGGGAAATGGCGGCACTCACGGTATCTACCCAGGTGCAGGGCCAAGGCGACGGCGAGCGGATATTGAAGCGGGTCGAGCAGCGGGCACGCTCGCTCGGCCTGGAGAGTATCTTCGTGCTCACCACCCGGACCATGCACTGGTTCGTCAAGCGCGGCTTCGTCCAGGTCGACCCCGACTGGCTGCCGGATGATCGCAAACGCAAGTACAACTGGGACCGGCGCTCCCAGGTATTCGTCAAGAAACTGGGCTGAGGCTCGCCTGAAACAAGCGGAGAAACCGATGCCGAGAACGATTCAATGCAGCTACCTGAAGCGCGAAGCCGAGGGGATGGACTACGCGCCCTACCCGGGCGATCTGGGCAAGCGGATCTACGCTTCCATCAGCAAGGAAGCCTGGGCGGCGTGGATGAAGCACCAAACCATGCTGGTCAACGAAAACCGTCTGAATCTGGCCGATCAGCGGGCCCGGCAGTATCTGGCGCGGCAAATGGAAAACTTCCTGTTCGGCGCCGGCGCGGAGCAACCGGCCGGTTATGTCCCGCCCACTTCCTGAGTCGGTCTAGAATCCCGGATCCCCCGGCCGGGGCACAACAATTCGGGAGTTATCTTCATGGCCAGCCTCAAGGATTTGCTCGCGCAAAAGGCGGCGATCGAGCAGGAAATAGAACAAACCAAGAAGCAGGAACGCGGCGACGCCATCGTCAAGGTTCGCGCCCTGATGGCCGAGTATGGTTTGACGGTCGCCGATCTCGGCGGCAAGGCGCCGGCGAAAGGCAAGTCGACGAGCACCGGCAAGGTTCCGGCCAAGTATCGCAATGCCTCGACCGGCGATTCCTGGAGCGGCCGCGGCCTGCAACCGCGCTGGCTGAAGGCGGCGCTGGCGAGCGGCAAGAAGCTCTCCGACTTCGTGATCTAGCCGACACGAGCCGGCGCCGCTGCGCGGCGCTACGGCGGGCTCCGCCCAAGGGCGAGCCGACACCCGAGTCGTTGTCTAATCCTCTGGTGATTCCGGCTGCGTTCGTCCACGACCTTCTCTCGCGCATCGACATCGTCGAGATCGTCGGCCGCTCGGTCGACTTGAAGCGCGCCGGCACGGTCAGCAAGGGGCTGTGCCCCTTCCACGGCGAGAAGTCGCCGAGCTTCACGGTCAGCCCGTCGCGCCAGACCTATCACTGCTTCGGCTGCGGCGTGCACGGCAACGCCATCGGCTTCCTGATGGAGCAGCACGGCATGGGCTTCATCGACGCCGTGAAGGACCTGGCGCAGCAGGCCGGCATGGCGGTGCCCGAAGACACCAGTTCGCCGGCCGAACGCGAGCAGGCGGCGCAGCACAAGCAGAAGCAGGCGACGCTCGGCGACGTGCTCGCCAAGGCGGCCGAAGGCTATCGCCGCCAGTTGAAGGGCAGCGAGCGCGCGATCGCCTACCTGAAGGGCCGCGGCCTGAGCGGCGAGATCGCGGCGCGCTACGGCCTCGGCTACGCGCCCGAAGGCTGGCGCGGACTGGCGAGCGTGTTTCCGAGCTACGACGACCCGCTGCTCGAAGAGAGCGGCCTGGTGATCGCGCAGCGCGCCGAAAGTGAGGGCGACCCGGCCGAAGCGCCCTCGCAGGACAAGCGCTACGACCGCTTCCGCGACCGGATCATGTTTCCGATCCGCTCGGTGCAGGGACCGGTGATCGGCTTCGGCGGCCGCGTGCTCGACCGCGGCGAGCCCAAGTACCTGAACTCGCCCGAGACGCCTGTGTTCGTCAAGGGGCGCGAGCTCTACGGCCTGTTCGAGGCGCGAACGGCGATCCGCCAGCGCGGCTACGCGCTCGTCGTCGAGGGCTACATGGACGTGGTCGCGCTGGCCCAGTCGGGCTTCGCCAACGCGGTGGCGACGCTCGGCACGGCGTGCACGGCCGAGCATGTGCAAAAGCTGGTGCGCTTCACCGACGCGGTCGTCTTCAGCTTCGACGGCGACGCCGCCGGCCGTCGCGCCGCCGGTCGCGCCCTCGAAGCGAGCCTGCCGCACGCCACCGACACGCGCAGCTTCAAGTTCCTCTTCCTCCCGGCCGAGCACGACCCGGATAGCTATGTCCGCGAGCTCGGCGCCGAGGCGTTCGAGCAGCGCGTCGCCGGCGCGGTGCCGCTCTCGAAGCAGATCGTCGCCCTCGCTGGCGAAGGCCTCGACTTCGCCAGCGCCGAAGGCCGGGCGCGGTTCCTGGCCAATGCTCAGCCCCTCTGGTCGGCCCTGCCCGAGGGCATGCTCAAGCGCCAGCTGCTCGGCGAGATCGCCTCGCGGGCGGCGCTCGGCAACGACGAGCTCGCCGCGGCGTGGCGGGTCGCCGGGGCGGGGCGCGGCCGGCCGCCCGCGTCTTCGCCGAGCGGTCCGGCGTCTTCGCTGCACCGGCCGCGGCGACCGGTCCGCCAGGCGGTGCGCCAGCCGCACGACCGCGTCGCCTGGATGCTGCTGCTCGAGAGCGCATGGTGGGAGCAGCTCGGCGCCGCCGACCACGCCCTGCTCTGCGCCCTGCCCGGCTGGCATGGCGAGACGTTCCGCTTCATCGACCGCCAGACGGCCGAGCACGGGCAGCAGCCCTGGGCGGTGCTGCGCGAGCGTCTGGCCGACGAGCCCTGGGGCGAAGCGGCGCTGGCACTGGTGGAGGGCGAAGACCCGGCGATCGAGCCCTTGCTGGAAGACCTTCGCAGCTCGATGGCGCAGATCCGCGGCGCCGACCAGAAGCGGGCGGCGGCACAGGTGCTCGGCCGCGCCGGCTAGCTGCGGATGGGCTTGGAGATTGACCTGACGCCCCGTGCGGACGGTATAATCCTCGGTTTTCGCGAAAACGGCGAGTGACGGCAGCACCTCCGGGCCCCGGCCACCCTCTGAACAAGGGTCAAATCCAAAGGCCACCCTTCCCCGCAAGGACTGCAACATCGGACGGCACTCGGCGCCGGACGGTCACCCCGCAACGGCTCGTGGCACGTTGGAACCTCGAGGTTCCAACGGCGCGCAGGCCGTTCGTCGCATTTGCACTCGAGAGACCCTGAACCTTGAATTCGCCGCGCATGTGCGCAGTTCATGGTTCGAGCCGACCGAGCCGCAGGCCCCACACCGTTCGAGGATTTGCATGACCGCCAAGAAAACCGCCCCGCCCCCCGCCGTCGCACCCGCCGCCAAGCCCGCCAAGGCCGCCGCCGCCGTGGAGACGAAGAAGCCTGCCAAGGCCGCAGCCAAGGCGGCGACCGTGGCGCAGGCACAGGCGCCCGCCAAGGGCAAGGGACCGGCGGCCAAGGGCAAGGCAGCGGGCAAGGGCGCCGACAAGGCCGCCAAGCCGGAAGCCTCGGACGTCGACCTGTCGGAGATCGAGGCCGACCTCGAGGGCGAGCCGGTCGTCGACGCGACCGCCAAGGCCAAGCCGCTGCGCATGAAGGTCTCGCGCGCCAAGGAGCGCGCGCTGATGCGCGAGTTCGGCCTCGACGAGACCGCGCTCACCGAGGAAGAAGTCGCCAAGCGCCGCCAGGAGCTGAAGACGCTCATCAAGATGGGCAAGACGCGTGGTTTCCTGACGCACCAGGAGATCAACGACCACCTGCCCGAAAAGCTCGTCGACCACGAGATCCTCGAGGCGATCGTCTCGATGCTCAACGACATGGGCATCGCCGTCTACGAGCAGGCGCCCGACGCCGCGACGCTGCTGATCGCCGGCGGCGGCGCCACCACCGCCACCGAAGAAGAAGCCGAGGAAGCCGCCGAAGCCGCGCTTTCGACTGTCGACTCCGAGTTCGGCCGCACCACCGACCCGGTTCGCATGTACATGCGCGAGATGGGCACGGTGGAGCTGCTCACGCGCGAGGGCGAGATCGAGATCGCCAAGCGCATCGAAGGCGGCCTGCAGGCGATGATGTTCGCCATCTCGGCCTCGCCGACCACGATCGCCGAGATCCTGGCCTACGCCGACCGCATCGGCTCGGGCGAGATGAAGATCTCCGAGGCCGTCGACGGCTTCGTCTCCGAGGACGAGGCCGACGACTACGTGGCCGAGGAAGACGTCGACTTCTTCGACGAGGAAGACGACGACGACGGCAACGGCGGCTCGAAGGCCCTCACCAAGAAGCTCGAGGAGCTGAAGGCGGCGGCGCTGGTGAAGTTCGACGCCCTGCGCATCAATTTCGACAAGATGAGGAAGGCGTTCGAGAAGGACGGCTACCAGTCGCCCTCGTACAACCGCGCCCAGCAGGCGATCAGCTCCGAGCTGATGACGATCCGCTTCACCGTCAAGACGATCGAGAAGCTCTGCGCGATCCTGCGCTCGCAGGTCGACGACGTGCGCCGCTACGAGCGCGAGCTGCGCAAGATCCTGGTCGACAAGTGCGGCATGCCGCAGGAATACTTCATCAAGAACTTCCCGCCGAACATCCTCAACCTGAAGTGGGCGGAGAAGGAAGTCGCGGCCGGCAAGCCCTACAGCGTCATCCTGGCGCGCAACCTCCCGCCGGTGCAGGAGCTGCAGAAGAAGCTGACCGAGCAGCAGGCCCGCGCGGTGGTTCCGCTCGACGACCTGAAGCGCATCAACAAGCGCATGAACGAGGGCGAGAAGGCCTCGCGTGACGCGAAGAAGGAAATGATCGAGGCCAACCTGCGCCTCGTGATCTCGATCGCCAAGAAGTACACCAACCGCGGCCTGCAGTTCCTCGACCTGATCCAGGAAGGCAACATCGGCCTGATGAAGGCGGTGGACAAGTTCGAATACCGCCGGGGCTACAAGTTCTCGACCTATGCCACCTGGTGGATCCGCCAGGCGATCACCCGCTCGATCGCCGACCAGGCGCGCACCATCCGCATCCCGGTGCACATGATCGAGACGATCAACAAGATGAACCGGCTCTCCCGCCAGCACCTGCAGGAGTTCGGCTTCGAGCCCGACGCGCCGACGCTGGCCGAGAAGATGGAGATCCCCGAGGACAAGATCCGCAAGATCATGAAGATCGCCAAGGAGCCGATCTCCATGGAAACGCCGATCGGCGACGACGACGACTCGCACCTTGGCGACTTCATCGAGGACACCAACAACACCGCGCCGATCGAGGCGGCGATGCAGGCCGGCCTGCGCGACGTGGTGAAGGACATCCTCGATTCGCTGACGCCGCGCGAGGCCAAGGTCCTGCGCATGCGCTTCGGCATCGAGATGTCGACCGACCACACGCTCGAGGAAGTCGGCAAGCAGTTCGACGTGACCCGCGAGCGCATCCGGCAGATCGAAGCCAAGGCGATCAGGAAGCTCAAGCACCCGAGCCGCTCGGACAAGCTGCGCACCTACCTCGACACGCTCTGAGCGCAGGTCGTACCGAAGAGGGTTCCCGCCGCGAGGCTGGAACCCTTTTTGCTGCGCAGTCCGCTATAAACTTCGCAGCGATGCGCTGCAGGCCCCTACCGGCATGACCCAGGTCTTTCAACGTACCGTGCTGTTCGCCGACTTGCGCGGCAGCACCTCGATGTACGAGACGCTCGGCAACGCCGAGGCGACGACCGTGGTCACGCAGAGCGTCGCCCAGCTCGCCCGCGTTGTCCAGGAGCACGGCGGCCAGGTGGTCAAGACGCTGGGCGACGGCCTGATGGCGATCTTCGCCCAGCCCTCGTCCGGCGTGCAGGCCTCGGACGACATGCATGATTCGCTGGCCCGGGTCGGCCTGCCGGCCCAGACCACGACCGATGCCGCCGAGCCGCGGCCGCCGATCTCGCTCAAGCTGCAGGTCGGCCTCGCCCACGGCGAGGTGGTCGAGATGTCGGGCGACGTCTTCGGCGACGCGGTCAACGTCGCCGCCCGCCTGCTCGACCACGCCGGCGACAACGAGACGCTGGCGACCGCGAGCGTCGTCGACGGCCTCGAGGACTGGGAGCGCTCGCGATTTCGCAGCCTCGACCGGATGCAGCTGCGCGGTCGCGCCGAGCCCGTGCACGTGTACCTGCTCGAGGCGGTTCGCCGCTTCGGCGACACCGCGGCCACGGCCTTCGGCGACATGGCGCCGGCGTCGATCGAGCCCGAGGGCATCCGCCTGATCTGGCTCGACCTGAACCGGATCTACTCCGGCACCAGCCTGCCGGTGATCCTCGGCCGCAGCCCGCAGGCCACCTACATCATCGACGACAACCGGGTCTCCCGGTCGCACGCGCGGATCGACTGGCACGGCGGCACCTTCCAGCTCACCGACCTCAGCTACAACGGCACTTACGTCCGCTTCGACAACGACCCGGAGATCATCAGCCTGCGCCGCGGCGCCTGCACCCTGCACGGCGCCGGCGTGATCGGCCTGGGCACGCCGCCGAGCGAACCGGTGAGCCCGTGCGTGCGCTTCGAGGTGATGAAGTTCGCCGACACGCAGCGCCAGGCGCCGTTCGAGTTCGGGCTCAAGCCCTGATGGCGCGCGGAGCGTCGGCGCGATGAGCTTCGCGCCCGAGCCGGCCTTCGCCCACGGCACGGCGGCGAAGACCGCCGTCCTGATCTGCAACCTCGGCACGCCCGACGAGGCGACGCCCAAGGCGGTGCGGCGCTACCTCGCCGAATTCCTCTCCGACCCGCGCGTCGTCGAGATCCCGCGACCGCTCTGGCTGCCGATCCTGCACGGCATCATCCTGCGCACCCGGCCGGCGAAGTCGGCCCGCAAGTACGCGAGCATCTGGATGAAGGAAGGCTCGCCGCTCCAGGTCTGGACCGAGAAGCAGGCGCTGATGCTCGCCGGCTACCTGGGGCAGCGGGGCCATCCGGTGTTGGTGCGGCATGCGATGCGCTACGGCCAGCCCTCGGTCGCCGCTGCGCTCGACGCGCTGCGGGCCGCGGGCGCCGAGCGGGTGCTGGTGCTGCCGCTCTATCCGCAGTACGCGGCGGCAACCACCGCCAGCGTCGGCGACGCGGTCGCCGCCTGGATGCAGCGGAGCCGCAACGTCCCCGAGCTCCGCTTCGTCAAGCACTACCACGACGATCCGGGCTACATCGGCGCGCTGGCGCGCCGCGTCAGCGACCACTGGATGACGCACGGCCGGCCCGATCGCCTGGTACTGAGCTTCCACGGCCTGCCGCAGCGCTCGTTGGCGCTCGGCGACCCGTACCACTGCGAGTGCCTGAAAACCGGGCGGCTGCTCGCCGAGCGGCTGAAGCTGCGCGAGGACAACGTCGTCGTCACCTTCCAGAGCCGGTTCGGCAAGGCCGAATGGCTGAAGCCCTACACCGAGCCGACTCTGGTCGCGCTCGCGAAAGAGGGCGTGGGCCGGGTCGACGTGTTCTGCCCGGGATTCGTCGCCGATTGCCTGGAGACGCTCGAGGAGATCGACCAGGAAGCGAGGGCGGCATTCCTTGCCGCCGGCGGCAAGGAGTTCGGCTACATCCCTTGCCTCAACGACCAGCACGAGTGGATCGCCGCGCTGGCGGGCATCGCCCTCGGCCACATGGCAGGCTGGGGCTCGGCGAGCGACGACCCGGACGAGCTCGAACGCTCGAAGCAGCGCGCCCGCGCTGCCGGTGCGATGACCTAGACGGTCTCGATGTCGCGCTCCCGCCGGCCGCGGAAGAGTTTCACCAGGCGCGGCAGGAACAGGACCGCGATCACGATGATCAGCAGGGTCAGGGAGCCCGGCCGCTCGAGGAAGATGGTCCACTTGCCTTCGCCGATGGAAAGCGCGTTGCGCATCTGCGCCTCGGCCAGCGGGCCGAGGATCATGCCGACGACGACCGGCGCCGTCGGGAAATCGAAGCGCCGCATGACCACGCCGAGCAGGCCGATGCCGTAGAGCAGCACCAGGTCGAACGCCGACTGGCGCATGCCGTAGACGCCGACGGTGGCGAAGATCAGGATGCCGGCATAGAGCTGCGGCTTCGGGATCTTGAGCAGCTTGACCCACATGCCGACCAGCGGCAGGTTCAGCACCAGCAGCATGACGTTGCCGATGTAGAGCGAGGCGATCAGCGCCCAGACCAGCGCCGCGTTCTTGTCGAACAGTTGCGGGCCGGGGTTGATGCCGTAGTTCTGGAACGCGCCGAGCAGGATCGCGGTGGTGTTCGAGGTCGGGATGCCGAGCGTCAGCAGCGGGATCAGGGTCGCGGTGATGGCGGCGTTGTTCGCCGCCTCGGGACCGGCCACGCCCTCGATCGCGCCGACGGTGCCGAACTCCTCCTTGTGCTTGGAGAGCTTCTTCTCGGTCGCGTAGCTGAGGAAGGTGGGAATCTCGCTGCCGCCGGCTGGAATGGTGCCGAACGGAAAGCCGATCGCAGTGGCGCGCAGCCAGGCCGGCCAGGAGCGTTTCCACTCCTCCGCCGTCATGTGCACCTTGCTCATCTTGTTCTGCGTCTCGACGGCCTTGCCCTCGTAGAGCACCATGTAGAGCGCCTCGCCCACGGCGAACAGGCCGACGGCGATGAGCACGACCTCGATCCCGTCCATCAGCTCGGGCACGCCGCCGGTGTAGCGCGCCTGCCCCGAGATCTGGTCGATGCCGATCAGGCCGAGCGCCAGGCCGACGCCGAGCGCCGCGAAGCCGCGCAGGGTGCTCTTGCCGAGAACGGCGCTCACGGTCGTGAACGCCAGCACCATCAGCAGGAAGTACTCGGGCGGGCCGAGCTTGATGGCATACGCCGCGACCAGCGGCGCGAACAGCGTCACCAGCACGGTGGCGATCGTGCCGGCGACGAACGAGCCGATCGCCGAGGTGGCCAGGGCGGCGCCGGCGCGGCCGTTCTTGGCCATCTTGTTGCCTTCCATCGCCGTCACCATCGACCCCGATTCGCCAGGCGTGTTGAGCAGGATGGAGGTGGTGGAGCCGCCGTACATGGCGCCGTAGTAGATGCCGGCGAAGAAGATCATCGACGCCGTGGCGTCGACCTTGGTCGTGATCGGCAGCAGCATCGCCACCGCGGTGGCGGGGCCGATGCCGGGCAGCACGCCGACCGCCGTGCCGATGGTGCAGCCGAGCAATGCCCAGAGCAGGTTGATCGGCGTGCCCGCCGTGACGAAGCCCTGCAGCAGCTGGTTCCAGAGGTCCATGGCGGTGTCAGATCCAGCCGGTCGAGGTGAGGCCGGGCAGGTTGATCGCGAGCAGCTGCGAGAACATCCAGTACACCGGCGCGGCGATCGCGAAGCCGATCGCGGTGTCCACCGCGAGGGCGCGCAGGCCGAGGTCGAGCCGGTCTTCGGCGGACTTGAAGCCGCGCACCGCGAGCACGAAGCAGAGCGCGCAGCTCAGGATGAAGCCGATGGTCGTGATCAGGATCGCGTTGAGCAGGATGCCGGCCGAGACCCAGGCGAAGCCGGCCCAGTGGCCCGAGGCCGCGCCCGAGGGCTCCTCCATGTTGCGGTAGCCGCCGGTCAGGGCCTCGCGGATCAGAAGGATCCCGCAGAGGAGCAGCATGCCGCCGATGACCCAGGGCAGGAAATTCGGGCCGACGCCGGAATAACCGGCATCCGAGGAGATGCCGATCGCGCCGACCCCGAGCCCCGCGCCCAGCGCGAGCGTGCCGATGCCGATCGCGACCTGGGGCGAGAAGCCTTTCAAATCATTCCCGACTTGTGCATCACGGCGCGCAGGCTCGCGAACTCGTCGTCGACGAACTTCTCGAAGTCGGCGCCCGTCATCAGGGCCGGCGTCCAGTTGTTCTTCTCCAGCGCCTCGGCCCAGGACTTGGTCTTGGTCGCCTTGACGATCAGGTCGGTCAGCTCCTTGCGCTGCGCCGGGGTGATGCCGGCGGCGCCGTACAGGCCGCGCCAGTTGCCGATGACGACGTTGTAGCCCTGCTCCTTCATCGTCGGCACGTCGATGCCCTTGATGCGGGTCTCGGAGGTGACGGCGATCGCCTTCATCTTGCCGGTGGTGATGTACTCCGAGAACTCGCTGTAGCCGCTGCCGCCGACGGTGACGTTGCCACCGAGGATGGCCGCGATCGCCTCGCCGCCGCCGCGGAAGGCGACGTAGTTGATCTTGGCCGGGTCGACCCCGACCTCGCGCGCCAGCATCGCCGCGGCGATGTGCTCGGTCGAGCCGCGCGAGCCGCCGCCCCACTTGACGCTGCCGGGGTCCTTCTTGAGCTGGTCGACCACGTCTTTCATGGTCTTCAGCGGCGAGCCGGCCGGCAGGACGAAGACGTTGTACTCGCTGGTCAGGCGAGCCAGCGGCGTCACCTGCGAGAGCGAGACCGGCGGCTTCCCGGTAATGATGCCGCCCACCATCACCGCGCCCATGGCCATGAGCGCGTTCGGATCGCCCTTGGTCGAGGCGGCGAACTGGGCCAGGCCGATGGCGCCGGCGGCGCCGCCCTTGTTGTCGTAGCTGACCGAGCCCGCGCCCGCTTCCTGGAGCGACTTGCCGATCGCCCGGCCGGTGGTGTCCCAGCCGCCGCCGGGGTTGGCGGGGATCATCATCTTCAGGTTGGCGGCCGCGCGGGCCGAAAGGGGCAGCGTGCCGGCGGCGGCCAGTGCCGCGAGGCCTCGCAGGAAAGTATCTCGACGCATGGTGATGGAGCCTTGGAAAGCCGTTGGCGAAAGAGGGGATTTTCGACGCGCCGCAGCCGGCCGACCATCGGCGATTGCTAGGGGAATATGCCGATGTCGCCGCGCCGCCGCGGCGGACGCGACGGGCTCGCCGCTTGCCCGAGAATCGCCGCACATGCAGGCATCGGAATCGAAGGACGGCGTCCGTCTCGACAAGTGGCTCTGGGTCGCCCGCTTCTTCAAGACCCGCTCGCTCGCCGCCGAGGAGATCGGCAAGGGCCGGGTCTCGGCCAACGGACAGGTCGCCAAGGCCTCGCGCGACGTCCGGCCGGGCGACACGTTGGCGTTTCGCCAGGGGAATGCCGCCCGCACCGTCGTCGTGCTCGGCGTCAGCGCCCATCGCGGGCCGGCGACGGTGGCCCAGGCGCTCTACCGGGAAACGGCCGAAAGCGTCGCTGCCCGCGAAGCCGCCGCGCAGGCGCACCGCCTGAGCCCGGAGCCGGCCTCGGCCATCGAAGCCGGCCGTCCGACCAAGAAAGACCGCCGCCAGCTCGCCGACTGGAACCGCTGGAGCGCCTCGGTCGACAGCGATTGAGGCCGGGATTCACCGTCCGGTGCAAAAAGCCCCTTGAAATGCAAGGGGATGCGCCCAAGTCGATGGGATGACCGACCCGAACACCCCGCCACCGCCTGGCGACGCAGGCCAGGACCCCACCTCTTCCCCCGCGGCCTCGAACGGCGCCGGCAGCGCCCCGACGGCTGCGGCCGAGCTGGAAGCGCGCCATGCCGAGCTGTCCGACGCGTTCCTGCGCGCCAAGGCCGAGGCCGAGAACGTCCGCCGCCGCGCCGAGGAAGAGATCGTCAAGGCGCGCAAGTACGCCGTCGAGGCCTTCGCCGAGAGCATGCTCCCGGTCAAGGACAGCCTCGAGGCGGCGATCGCCATTCCCGCGGCCACGCCTGAACAGCTGCTCGAGGGCGTGCACGCCACCCTGCGCCAGTTGAGCGCGGCGCTGGTGCGCAACAAGGTCCTCGAGATCAACCCCGCCCCTGCAGCCAAGTTCGACCCGCACCAGCACCAGGCGATCAGCGTCGTGCCGGCGGCGCAGGAGCCGAACACGGTGGTCGCGGTGCTGCAGAAGGGCTACCTCATCGCCGACCGGGTGCTGCGCCCGGCGCTCGTCACGGTCAGCGCCGCGAGCTGACCTTCCGCTTGAAAAACACCCGAGCTATCCACAACTCGAGCCCAACGAATCAATCTCTGGAGAGAAGAACATGGCAAAGATCATCGGCATCGACCTGGGCACGACCAACTCGTGCGTCGCGATCATGGAAGGCAACACCACCAAGGTGATCGAGAACAGCGAGGGTGCCCGCACCACGCCTTCGATCGTCGCCTACCAGGACGGCGGCGAGATCCTGGTCGGCGCCTCGGCCAAGCGCCAGGCGGTGACCAACGCGAAGAACACGATCTATGCGGTGAAGCGCCTGATCGGCCGCAAGTTCACCGAGAAGGAAGTGCAGAAGGACATCGGCCTGATGCCTTACAAGATCGTCGCCGCCGACAACGGCGACGCCTGGGTCGAGGTGCGCGGCGAGAAGCTCGCGGCGCAGCAGATCTCGGCCGAGATCCTGCGCAAGATGAAGAAGACCGCCGAAGACTACCTCGGCGAGAAGGTCACCGACGCGGTGATCACCGTGCCGGCGTACTTCAACGACGCGCAGCGCCAGGCGACCAAGGACGCCGGTCGGATCGCCGGCCTCGACGTCAAGCGCATCATCAACGAGCCGACCGCGGCCGCGCTCGCCTTCGGCCTCGACAAGAGCGAGAAGGGCGACCGCAAGATCGCCGTCTACGACCTCGGCGGCGGCACCTTCGACGTCTCGATCATCGAGATCGCCGACGTCGACGGCGAGAAGCAGTTCGAGGTGCTCTCCACGAACGGCGATACGTTCCTGGGCGGCGAAGACTTCGACCAGCGGATCATCGACTACATCATTTCCGAGTTCAAGAAGGACCAGGGCGTCGACCTCTCGAAGGACGTGCTCGCCCTGCAGCGCCTGAAGGAAGCGGCCGAGAAGGCGAAGATCGAGCTCTCGAGCTCGGCCCAGACCGACATCAACCTGCCGTACGTGACGGCCGACGCCTCGGGCCCGAAGCACCTCAACATCAAGCTCACCCGCGCCAAGCTCGAAGCCCTGGTCGAAGAGCTGATCGAGCGGACCATCGCGCCCTGCCGCACCGCCATCAAGGACGCCGGCGTCTCGGTCGGACAGATCGACGACGTCATCCTGGTCGGCGGCATGACCCGCATGCCCAAGGTGCAGGACAAGGTCAAGGAGTTCTTCGGCAAGGAGCCGAGGAAGGACGTGAACCCCGATGAAGCCGTCGCCGTGGGCGCGGCGATCCAGGGCCAGGTGCTGATCGGCGACCGCAAGGACGTGCTGCTGCTCGACGTCACCCCGCTCAGCCTGGGCATCGAGACGCTCGGCGGCGTGATGACCAAGATGATCCAGAAGAACACGACCATCCCGACCAAGTTCGCCCAGACCTTCTCCACCGCCGACGACAACCAGCCGGCGGTGACGATCAAGGTCTACCAGGGCGAGCGCGACCTGGCCTCGGGCAACAAGTCGCTCGGCGAGTTCAATCTCGAGGGCATCGCCCCGGCGCCGCGCGGCATGCCGCAGATCGAGGTCTCGTTCGACATCGACGCCAACGGCATCCTGCACGTCGGCGCCAAGGACAAGGCGACCGGCAAGGAAAACAAGATCACGATCAAGGCGAACTCCGGCCTCAGCGAGGCCGAGATCCAGCAGATGGTGAAGGACGCCGAGCTCAACGCCGTCGACGACAAGAAGAAGCTCGAAGTGGTGCAGGCGAAGAACGCCGCCGATGCGATGATCCACAGCGTCAGGAAGAGCCTGGGCGAGCACGGCGAGAAGCTCGACGCGGCCGACAAGGAAAAGATCGAAGCGGCGTTGAAAGAGGCCGAAGAATCGCTCAAGTCGGAGGACAAGGCGACGATAGAGGCGAAGACCGAGGCGCTGATGACGGCCAGCCAGAAGTTGGGCGAGAAGGTGTACGCCGACGCCCAGGCGGCGCAAGCCGCGGCCGGCGGCGGCGCGGGCACGGAGGCGCCGGGTGCGGCCAACGAGCCGCAGGCCGCGAAGGCGCAGGACGACAACGTGGTCGACGCCGAGTTCAAGGAAGTCAAGAAGGGTTAACTGGACAGCTTTGCTGTCCAGTCGAACTCGCCGCGTTCGAGGGATCAGGCTTCGCCTGTCCCTCAACGCGGCGTTTGCGTATATCGACGATGAGGGAGCTTGACGGGGCATGAGCAAACGCGATTACTACGAGGTGCTGGGCGTTGCCAAGAATGCCTCCGAGGAGGAGATCAAGAAGGCCTATCGCAAGCTGGCGATGAAGCACCACCCGGATCGCAACCAGGGTGAGGACGGCAAGAAGTCGGAAGAGCAGTTCAAGGAGGCGAAGGAAGCCTACGAAATGCTTTCCGACACGCAGAAGCGGGCCGCCTACGATCAGTACGGACACGCCGGCGTCGACCCGAACCTGGGTCGGGGCGGCGCGGAAGGCTTCGGCGGCTTCGCCGAGGCGTTCGGCGACATCTTCGGCGACATCTTCGGCGGCAACGGGCGCGCCCGCGGCGCGGGCGGGCAGCAGGTGTACCGCGGCAGCGACCTGAGCTACGCGATGGAGATCACGCTCGAGGAAGCGGCGCACGGCAAGGAAACGCAGATCCGCATTCCGTCGTGGGACACCTGCGAGACCTGCAAGGGCAACGGCGCCAAGCCCGGCACCAGCCCGATCACCTGCACCACCTGCCACGGCTCGGGCGCGGTGCAGATGCGCCAGGGCTTCTTCAGCATCCAGCAGACCTGCCCCACCTGCCACGGCAGCGGCAAAATCATTCCCGAGCCCTGCGTCACCTGCCACGGCCAGGGGCGGATCAAGAAGAACAAGACGCTCGAGGTCAAGATCCCGCCGGGCATCAACGAGGGCATGCGCATCCGCTCCAGCGGCAACGGCGAGCCCGGCCCGAACGGCGGGCCGAACGGCGACCTCTACATCGAGATCCGGATCAAGCAGCACGACATCTTCGAGCGCGACGGCGACGACCTGCACTGCACCGTGCCGGTGGGCATGGTCAGCGCCGCGCTCGGCGGCTCGGTCGAGGTGCCCACGCTCGGCGGCAAGGCCGAGATCGACTTGCCCGAAGGCACCCAGCACGGCAAGACCTTTCGCTTGCGCGGCAAGGGCATCAAGGGGGTGCGCTCCAGCTACCCCGGCGACCTGTACTGCCACGTGAGTGTCGAGACGCCGATCAAGCTCACCGAGCACCAGCGAAAGCTCCTGAAGGAACTCGACGAGAGCCTGAAGAAAGCGGGCGACCGGCACTCGCCGAATGCAAAGACCTGGAGCGACCGTGTAAAGGATCTGTTCAAGGCATAAGCCTCGAGCAAGCGTTCCTTCAGCCGAAGAGATCGGCTTGGCCGTCTTTGCGGGGCGGCAGCGGCTTCTTGAACTGCGTGATGTCGAGGGCGATGCGCTCGCGGTCGAGGCCGAAGCGGGCTTTCGCCTTGGCGAGGCGCTGCTGCAGCAGGCGGGCCCAGACGCCCTCGCCCTTCATGCGCGAGCCGAAGTCGGCCTGGTAGTCCTTGCCGCCGCGCATCTCGCGCACCCGCGCCATGACGCGCGCGGCGCGGTCGGGATAGTGCTGATCGAGCCAGCGCTGGAAGATCGGATTCACCTCCCACGGCAGACGCAGGACGATGCCGAACGCCGAGGTCGCGCCGGCCGCGGCGGCGGCCTCGAGGATGCGCTCGATCTCGGGCTCGTTGATGAACGGGATGATGGGCGAGACGCTCACCCCCACCGGCACCCCGGCGCGCGCCAGCGCCTCGATCGTCTTCAACCGCCGGTGCGGCGCCGCCGCGCGCGGCTCGAGGATGCGGGCGATCGCCGGATCGAGCGATGTCACGGAGACGTAGACCGCCACCAGGCCTCGCGCCGCCATCGGCGCGACCAGGTCGAGATCGCGTTCGATGCCCGAAGACTTGGTGACCAGCGAGAACGGATGCGCGCACTCGGCCATCACCTCGATCACCGAACGGGTGATGCCGAGCTTGCGCTCGACCGGCTGGTAGGCGTCGGTGGCCGAGCCGATGTTGATCGGCGTCGCCTCGTAGGCGCGGCTGGCCAAGGCCTCGCGCAGTCGCTCGGCGGCGTTGACCTTGGCGATGATCTTCGTCTCGAAGTCGAGGCCGGGGGAGAGGTTCAGGTAGCTGTGCGTCGGCCGGGCGAAGCAGTAGACGCAGCCGTGCTCGCAGCCGCGGTAGGGATTGATCGAGACGTCGAAGCTGAGGTCGGGGGAGTCGTTGCCGGAGAGGATCGACTTGACGCGCTCCTCGATGACCGTGGTCTCGGGCGGCAAATGCTCCTCGCTCGCCGATTGCTCGAGCGTGCCCCAGCCGTCGTCGTAGCTTTCGTTGCCCTGGCGGGCGTAGCGGTGCTCGATCGCCCAGACCGTGCCGCGCCCCTTGACGGGCGCACGCGCGGCCTCTTCCGGACGTGGCGCCTCGTCGCGGGAGATCTGGCGCGATCGGGAGGGCGGCTGTACCATACTGTGAATATATACAGTTTTGTCGAGACGGACCTGACGCGCAAAGGCAGAAATGCCCGCCTTGTCCGAGAATGGCGCCGCAGTTGCAAGGGAGGCCGGGGCGATGAAACACGTCTTCACTGTGATCGGTATTGGCTTCGCGGCCCTCTTCGTGGTCGTGTTCTTCACCGGCCGCCTGGACCACAAGCACCTCGCCCTCGTCGCCCCGCGCGTCGGCATGCACGTCGACGATCTGAGCGCCCTCGCACCCCGCATCGCCTCGCAGACCGGGGCGACGATCGGCACCTCGCGCCGCGTCGTCTACCTCCTCGCCTGCAGCGGCGTGCCCGACCCCTCGACCATGGAAGAGCGGGCGCGGGAGGCCGCGGCGATCACCGAGAAGCGGGGCATGACGGCACGCGAGGCTGCGGTGCTGGTGCTCGCCGGCCGGACCAGGGAAGGCCCGGCCAGTCCGTTGAAGGACTGCTGATCCCGACCAGCCGTCGGCGGCGGCTCCCGTCTCGTCCAGTGGACGAGCCTCCGGAAGCGACGATCCAGTGCCGGTATGCCAGCGTGTGCACCAGAGCGAAGCGAATGCCCTCGCGCGCCCGCACCACGGCGGCACGGTCGAGCGAGGATCAGTCGGCGGGACCGACCGGCTCTTCGCCGAGCACCGTGCAGCGACGAACCACGCGCCTTTCGGTCAACGGGTCGTAAGGGGTCGCGCGATGCATCAGGCAGCGGTTGTCCCAGACGATCAGCTCCTGGGCCCGCCACCGATGCTCGTAGCTGAGGTCAGGGTGCACGGCCAGCGCGTTGAGCTCCTCGATCAGCGCCCGGCCCTCCTCGTAAGGCATGCCGACAATCGACTCGGCATGGTCGCCGAGGTAGATGCAGCGCCTGC
The DNA here is from genome assembly GCA_021414305.1 of Burkholderiales bacterium. GTDB lineage: Bacteria > Pseudomonadota > Gammaproteobacteria > Burkholderiales > Burkholderiaceae_C > Schlegelella_A. Next base: position 43,742 of record JAIOOS010000007.1, read on the forward strand.
CCGTCTCCGGATGGATGCGCACGACCGGATGCTCGACCGGCGGGGCCTCGCGCTTCTGCGCCTCGGTCATCAGGTCGGTGCCGTGCCTGCGGGTGCGCGAGAAATCGAGGTTGTGGACAGCGCGCAGGTGCTCGATCCGCCGCTTCCATGCGGGATCGAGGCGATCGTAGGCGCCGTACATGTCGCAGAAGTGCGTCTCGCCGCCGTGCGCCGAGGCGATCTCGCCGTAGATGATCGTCGCCTGCCCGGTCACGCGCCGCCAGGAGCCGTCGGTATGCCAGATCAGCGTGCCCTTGTCGGGATGCTTGCCGTTCGGCCGGCCGTCGGCGTCGAGGTTGCTGAGGCGGTAGAGCTCGGGATGGCCGTCGGCGTGATACATCGACATCACGTGCACCTGCACCTCGCCGAACTGCCGCGCGAAGGCGACCTGGGCGCCGGGCGGCAACTCGTGCGGCGGAAAGACCAGCACCTGGTAGCGCAGAAACGCCTGATACAGCGCGGCGAAGACCTCCGGCGAGACGCCGCCGGCCAGGTCGAGGCCGGAGATCTCCGCGCCGAGCGCGGGCGTCAGCTGGCGAACGGCGAAGGGCAAGGCGGTAGCCGTTGCAGGGCGGGGAGCGATCGATTGCATGACGGCCTCCGGATAGGTGTCAGGGCGGACAGATGAAGCCGCTTCCGCCCGGCGCCTTGAAGCAGCCGACCGATTCGGGCAGGAACTGCTTCGGCAGCCAGAGGACGATGTCCGGGAAGGCGACGACGAACGCGATGGTGAGGAAGAAGACGACGTAGAGCGGCAGCGAACGCACCACCGCCTTGCCGAAGCCGACGCCGACGTACTTCGAGGCGACCAGCAGCGACAGCCCGTAGGGCGGCGTGATCAGCCCGAACACCAGGGTGGTGATGATCACCACGCCCATGTGCAGCGGCTTGAGGTTGCCCACCTCGGTGAGCTTGTTGATGATCGGCATGAAGATGATGATCGCCGGCACCGCGTCGATGAAGTCGCCGACGATGACGAACACGACGACCAGCAGGAACATGATCATCATGCCGTTCGTTCCGGCAAAAGAGGTGATGTAGCCGGCGACGATGTCGGGGCCGCGCAGGTAGGCCACCATCCAGCCGAAGGCCGAGGCACCGGCCACCGCCGCGAGCGGCAGCGAATAGAGCAGGCCGGCGTACATGAAGTCGCGCGGCAGCTCGCGCACGTGGCCGCGGTTGAGGGCCGGGATCAGCACGATCAGGATGTAGACGGCGGCCATCATCCCGGCCTCGGTGGGCGTGAACCAGCCGCTCAGGATGCCGCCCATGATGATCACCGGAATGACCAGCGGCAGCGCCGAGCCGCGCGCGGCCACGATCACCTCGCTGAGCGGCGCGCGCGGCTTCATGATGCCGACCGGGCCCCAGAAGTAGCTGTAGACCATCAGGCCGATGCCGATCAGCACGCCCGGCACCACGCCGGCGAGGAACAGGCCGCCGATCGAGACGTTGCCGGTCGCGCCGTAGACCACCGCCATGATGCTCGGCGGGATCAGGTTGGCCATGGTCGAGGCGGAGGCGATCAGCGCCGCGGTGAAGGCGCGGTCGTAGCCCTCGCGGTCCATGTCGCGGGCGATGGTGCGGCTCAGCACCGCGACGTCGGCGGTCGAGGAGCCGGAGATGCCGGCGAAGAACATGCTGAACAGCGTGACGACCTGGGCCAGGCCGCCGCGCAGGTGACCGACCAGCGTCTGCGAGAGCCGGATCATCCGGTGCGCCACGTCGGATGAGGCCATCAGCTCGCCGACGAGGAGGAAGAACGGCACCGCCAGCAGCGTCTCGGAATCGATGCCGTGGAAGAGCTGGCCGATCATCGACTGCATGCTGATCTGGGTGAACGCGGTCGCGACCAGCACGCCGCCGATCAGGGCGAACGAAACCGGCACGCCCATGTAGCCGAACAGCAGGAACAGCCCGGTCATGAGGAGGAGGACGGCGGCCGGGCTCATTCCACCGCCTCCCGGGAGTCGTCCTGGTCTTCCGGACCCTCGAAGCCGTGCTTCCAGCCGTTGATCAGCTGCTCGAGCGTGAACAGGCCGATCAGCAGCCCGGCGATCGGCACGATCGCCGTGTACACGGTGAGCGGGATCAGCGACGGCATCCGGTAGCTGCCCAGGTCGAGCAGCGCGTTCTGCGTTCCGCACCAGACCAGCAAAACCGAGACAGCGAGCACGATCAGCCGGTTCGTCAGCTCGATCGTGCTGCGCGGCCGACCGGTCAGCCGCTTGGTGATCTCGGTCAGGTAGAAGTGGTCGTTGCGCCGGGTCGCCACCGCCATGCCGACGAACACCCCCCAGGCGAAGAACGCGGTCGTCACCTGCTGCAGCCACAGCCACGGCATGCCGATGGTCCGCGTCAGCACGTCGAGAAAGACCGCCAGGGTGAACATCGAGATACAGACGCCGCACAGCACCATGAGGGCCGCCTCGATCGGGTCGAGTGCCTTCCACTTCAGGTGGCGGTGCCGCTGCAGGATCAGGGCGCGAAAGTCGGCCATGCAGGCTCCGTGAGGAAGAAGTGCGCGAAGGTTCGCGCAGGCGGCGGGGTCGCCGTCTGCGCGGGTTGCACAGGCAGCCCTACTTGACCTCGCGAACCAGCTTGAGCAGCTTGACCGCGTGCGGCCCGAGCTCGGCGGCGAGCTGGTCCTGAACGGGCGCGGCGGCCTTCATGAAGCCCGACTTGTCGACGTTCTCGACGACCTTGACGCCGATCGCCTTGAGCTTGTCGGCCGAGTCCTTCTCGAGCTTCAGGGCCAGCATCGGCTCGGTCCTGGCCACCTCGTCGGCCGCCGCCTGGACCCAGCGCTGCTGCTCCGGCGTGAGGCTGTTCCAGGTCTTGTCGCTGACCCAGATGCAGTTGTTGTTCGCCTCGTGCTCGGTCATCGAGAGCACCGGCGCCACCTCGTAGTGCTTGTTGGCGAGATAGACGTTGACGCCGTTCTCGGCGATGTTGACCACGCCGGTCTGCAGCGAGGTGTAGACGTCGCCGAACGGCATGTGCACCGTCTGCGCGCCGTAGGCCGGGAAGTGGGTGTCCTCGGTCTTGGTCGCCTGGACGCGAATCTTCTTGCCCTTGATATCGTCGACCGACTTCACTTCCTGCTTGCTGTACATGTTGCGCAGGCCCATGGTCAGCAGACCCAGCACCTGGGCCCCCTGGACCTGGTCCTTGACCATGGCGCGAAACTCGGCCGAGACGGCGGGATCGGCCAGCACCTTGGCCAGGTGCTGTTGGTCGCGGAAGATGAAGTGCAGCGAGAGCACACCGGCCTGCGGCGCCAGGGTGGAGGCGTTCGCCGTCGACGTGATCACGAAGTCGATGTCGCCGGCGCGCATCTTCTGCAGCATCTGCGGCTCCTGGCCGAGCTGGGCGCCGGGGAACTGGTTGATGCTCATCTTCCCGCCGCTCAGCTCCTTGAGCTTGGCGTCGAAGATATTGGCGGCGATTCCGTAGGCCGTCGTCGGCGGCTGGTCATAGGCGAAGCTGAACTGCCGCGCCGCCTGGGCGAACGCCGCTTGGGCGAACAGGACTGCCACGCCGCAGACGGCGAGCGCGCGCCATCCCGAACGGCCGATGGTGTTTCTCATCTCGTGTCTCCTCCGTTGGACCAAAACGAAGATGTAGCGGCAACGCCGGGGCAACGCAATTGCCGGATGCCCGGCGTTGTCCGGACAACCGGCCGGATCCCGAGGCCGGCGCCGGCGGCACATATCTTGCGCGCGGACGGCGCGGAAGGAAACCGCCATGACGACCCTGCTCGCTTCGCTCGGCAACAACGGGACGCTGCTCGAGCCGGCGATCGCGCCGATCGCGGCCCTCCTGTCCGCCTGGTGCGAGCGCGGATGGACGATCGTGCATACGCGGGAGGCGCACAAGGCCGATCTTTCCGACTGCCCGCCAGCCAAGCGCCTGCGCGGCGAGCCGAGTCTTCGCATCGGCGACCTCGGGCCGATGGGCCGGGTGCTGATCGCCGGCGAGCGGGGCGTGGAGATCGTCGCCGCGCTTGCGTCGCAGCCCGGCGAGATCGTGATCGACAAGCCGGGCAAGGGCACGGTCCGGGCGACCGGCCCGCACGAGACGCTGCAGGCGCGGCCGAGTTCAAGGCGGCCGCGCTGGCGATGATCGCGGCCCAGGGCGCGATCGTCGGCTGGCACGCGCCGTCGGTGGCTGTGCTCGAAGCGCTGTAGCGCGGCTCAGAGCGCCCGGCTGCGGTGCGCCCGGGGCGGTGGCGCCGCGGCCGATTCGTCGCGCGGTTCCGGCTCGCCGAGGCGGATCGAATGCAGCACGATGCGGCTGTAGGTCTCCTGCGCGCCCCCCTTGTCGCGAATGAACTCGAGCACCGCAGCGAGGTCGGTCCGGTCGACGCAAGCGACGCTCAGCGAGTAGTCGAACGAGCCGGTCAGAAGGCTCGCGGTCAGCACCTGCGGAAGCTGGCGGATCGCGTTCTCGAAGTCGTCGGCGCTCGTCGTCGTGCGCAGCTTGACGTCGACCTGCGCTTCCATCGTCAGGCCGAGCGCCGCGGGATCGACGACCGCACGCACGCCGCGGATCACGCCAGCCTGCGTGAGCTTGCGCACGCGGTCGCCGACGGCGTTGGCGCTGAGGTGCACCGCGGCGCCGATGTCGGTGAGGGAGCGGCGGCCATCGACCTGCAGGATTCTGAGAATTTCTCTGTCGATCTTGTTCATACCGAGATTTTCGCAATTTCTGACGACTGTCGGCGTGCATTTCGTCGCCAAACGAGGAAGGCATCGCGTCATACTGAGTTCGGAAAAGAGGCCGGCAGCGCGCCGGGATCGCCATGCAGGATTCGCTAGAGGCCGACCTTCTCGCCGCCCACCTGATGCCCTTCGCTCGCGATCAGGCGGCATGGACCGATGCCTACATGACAGCGATGTCGCGCTCCGATCCGCTGGCCGAGCCCCGCCACGTCGAGCAGGCGGCCCGTAGCGCCTGGCAATCGCATGGCTGGGCTCACCCCGCCGTCGTCGCCCACCTGGAGCACACGCTCGGTCCCCTGGACGAAGACTGAGGCAGCGGGCGGCCTTCCGAGAAGGTCGGCCTAAGGTTGGGTCGCGACTTCCGGCGCCGCATCCGCCTGCTCCGCCGCCGCGACCAGGGCGCGCGCCCGGTCCGAAGCCCGGCGGTTCCAGCGAATGTTTCCCGGCGAGACGGTTTCCGGCACGAAGCCTTCGTGGATCGTCAGCGTCGACGGCGCCGGTCGTGCTCCATCGGAGCGCACCCGCCGACCCGAATCGGCATCGCCTGCAAGGGGCGTCGGGACGGTCGATGCGAGCGCATGCGGTCGCGTGCCCGTTCCGCGCCCGTGGGCAACCAGCAGGTCGAGGCCGGCGATCGGATGCTCGCCTTCGAGATCCTCGAGGAGCCGGACTTGCAGGCGGTCGAGCCGGAACGGGCCAGCCGCGCGCCGCTCGTCGAGCAGGTAGAGCACGCAGTCGCGCACCGCTCCGGTCTCGTTGGCCACATTCCCCAGCAAGGAATCGAGGCGCTCGAGGGTGGCCACGCTCAATGCGGCGTAGAGCTGCTCGAGCTGGCGCCGGTCGGAGCTGCTGACCGACCAGTGGCGGACGACGAGAAAGGCGCCGGTGGCACGCGGCTCGGCGCTGGCCGATGCACACACGTGGAGGTCGGCCCGGGCGCTGGAAACGTAGGCCTCGCCGATGCCGCTCGGAGCGACGTCGAGACTCCAGCTGCCGACGACCCGGTTGTCCGCCTTGATCTCGACCGCGAGGCCGAACGGAGCGGCGGCCGAGAGCAGCCGGTCGACCAGGAAAGGCAGCGGCGGACCCAGCGGCGAAGCGACGGCGGTCAGCCGCCCGATCGAGGCGTTCGTCGCCGCCGCGGCGGGGCTCGCGCCGGCAGCGTCTTCGGCGCGCGTGCGCAGGGGGAACTCGATGTCCAGAGGCACCGGCGCGGAGAGTTCGGGAGTCGAGGTCACGGTACGCAAAGATACGCGCTTCAGAGCCGCAAGGCGGCCGGAGCGCAGGTCGGCGGAAATGACAACGGGGCGCGAGGCCCCGTGTTTCATCGCATCCTGGCGGAGCCGGAGTCCGCGCAACCTCTAGCACTGGCGCGGCTCAGGAGCATCCGCACGCCCCGTTCCCATCATCCTCCCCACCGCTCTCGGCGACGTCTTTCGCGCCGTCCTCGCGCCGCCCATTCGGCTCAGCGCCGGTCGCGGTGCTGAGCAGTTCGGCCAGCGCCCATGCCTTCCACACCCTGCCCAAGTCGGAGTCCTTCCGGATCCTGCCGCTGTAGACGCCGAGCAGGTCGCTCTCGCCGCGCTTGAATCCGAGCGCGTTGGCGTCCTTGTGGTGAACACCGTGGTGCACGATCACGGGCGATCCGGACTGCCCTTTGCGCCCGCGGCAGTCGATCAGGAAAAGCGGCTTGCCGCCGTGGTTTAGGTCAGGCTCTGATGCGACGAATCCCGTGGCCCACACGGCGAACGCTTCACCGGTTCTCTCAGCGAAGGGGAAGCCGACGACGCTCACCATCTGCGCCGGCTCGACCTTGAGGTGGGCATGCGCGTCGACGATGTACGGATATCGCGCGATGTGCGGGGTCGGCGGGCAAGCGATCGCGACAAAGTCCCTGTCCGGCCCGTCGATGAGGTGCTCGTGCCACTGTGGCTTGCCGTCGGCGTCGTACAGAGGCACCTCGACCTGAACGTGGTGCCCGAGCCCGGTGCTCGAGTTGTGCCAAACGATCAGGCTCTGCGGCTCGGCGCCGTTCTTCGTGTCGAGAAGCTTGAGCGTGTCGAGGTGCCGACCGATCACGACGTGGCGGTTGGTCACCAGAAACTGCGCGGCGCCGTCGTGCGTGGCAGCTAAGAACGCGGTGGCCGTACCGATTCGCTTCTCTCCGCTGCGCATCTCGACGAACAGGGAGCGATAGGACGGATGCGAGAGCCTCAGGCCCATGAACAACTCCTCACGGGGTGAATGTTCCCACCAATTCCTGAACTGTACGCCCGTACAGTACCGTCCATGGACGTCGCCGTTGTCCGCCTGCGCCGGCAGGGCGTGAAGCTATCCGCCGAGGAGGTGCGCGCCGCGGTGCCCGTGCGCGGCTGCCTCGGGGTCGTGTCGCGGCTGGGCCGCGGGCCGAGCGACCTGGTCATCGTGGCGACGTTGACGACCGAGCAGCAGACCTATCCCACGCTGCTGCCGAGCCTCGACCACGCGCGGCTCACGCGCCTCCGGGGCCACGACCTCGTGATCGCCGGCATCGAGGAGGTCGAGCTGAGCCGGCGCCGGATCCAGACGTTCGCGCAGTCGTGGTGGTGCCGGCTGCTCGGCTCGCCGTCGACCTCGGAGCGCGAGCGCCTGCGCGGCTGGTTGCCGCAGGCGGTGTCGATCGACTAGTGCAGCTGCTGGGCCTTCAGCGCGCGAATGCGCTCGACCTCGAGCAGTTCGTTCGGCGTCAGCGCGCGGCCGACTTCGGCCAGCTCGGCCTCGGTCAAGGCTTCGACCTCGGCGATTACTTCGCCGCCGAGGATTGCGCCGGTCGGGTTGCAGACGCAGCGCGCGCCTTCGGCGCCGCAGTCGTCGTGCCCCCACGGGCGGCCCGAGTGTTCGGCACAGAGCCAGCCGGGCTCGAGCGAGTCGCGGCAGAACGTGCAGCGAGGCGAGTGCATGGCCGCGATGCTGCCACGGCCGCCGGTGCCGCTCCGCCGCGGCCGTCAGGCGTCGGGCCAGTCCTTCGCGAGCATGGCCAGCTCGGCGATGCCGGCGCCGGTGACTTTCTCGAGCCGCGCGACCAGCGACGCGGTGTCGGGTCCGCCGGTGCCGTCGCGCGTGCGCTGCGCGGCCTCGAGCACGGCCTCGCGCGCGTCCGCGACAGTGGCGCGCCGGCGGTGCTGGTGCGATGCGACGACGCGCATCGCCGCGCTCAGGTGGGTCGCCACGTGCGGCCGCGGACGCTGACCACGCCGGCGCGCTCGAGCTGGCGAAGGCGTCGGATGACCACGTTCGTGCTGACCTGCACGACCTCGGCGAGCTTGCCCAACTTCGCCGCCTCGACGCTCGTCAGCGCGTGCAGAACGCGGGCGGCCATCGGGTCGAGCTGCGGCACGCGGTCCACAGCCTCGTAGAACCCGAGCAGCTGAGGATCTCGGTCGAGCATACGCACCCGTCGACGCCGATCAGCAGGCCAGTCGGCCACCTTCGGGGCGGCCGGCGTGTAGAGGTTCGCGATCGAGGCTTGCCACGGGTCGGGCATGGCGCGAGATCGTAGCGGCGCGCTGGCGATCGTGCGAGCGCGCGAGCGGATAGGTGCCCCGGCTCGACCTTAACCAGAGGTCGCCCGGGGCGTGTCACGGTTGCTGGAGCCGGTCGTTGAACACCGGCGGCGCGAAGCAAGGTGCAACCCCCCAGCGGGACCTCGCGCCGAACATGCCCGCTGGGGCTATGCGGGTGACAGAACGGTGTTGAAGAACTCCGGCTCGACCGCTGCGATCGGCGCGTTCGGCATGTCGAGCATCAGCGCGACCGCGCTCTCGATCGCCGTGTTCGCGACCGTGCGACGGATCGAGCAGCGGAGGTAGCGATGCTTCGGGGCGCGCACCTCGAGGCCGTAGAGGTTGCCCGTCTCGGCGCCGTCGGACGTGTGCGACACGCTCGCGCCGCTCAGGTCGGCCCAGCTGTCGGCCTGCGCGTCGCGGCCCTGCGCGACGAGCTGGCAGACACCCGTGGTCGCCTGCGTGGCCGTCGACACCAGCCAGGCGACGCCGGCGGCGCCCTTGACCTCGATCTCGGGCAGGTCGACGGTCGTCACTCCGCCGGCGACCGCGCCGCCCTGCCGGAAGATCTCTGCGTTCGGTAGAAGGTTTTTCATGGTGGTCCTCCGGTTCAGGAAACGGTGATGCCGAGCAGCTTGACGAAGTGCTCGGGGTGCGCGAAGCCGACGTCGCCGCGCCAGCGCGCCTTGATCCAGAGCTGGTCCTCGGTGAAGGCCGAGCCCGAAGCGTCGCCGGCCTGCGTCGAGATTTCGATGCGCACGCCGCCGAGGCGCACGCCGATCAGCATCTCGCGGAAGTCGCCGACCGCGCCCTGCGCGTCGCTCAGCTTGTTCGTCACCAGCCGCTGCAGCGACGCCACGTCGGCCGGCGCCTGCAGGTACATCTGCTGGCCGTCCTTCTGCTTCGCGAGCACCTTCTTGTTCGCCGCGTCGAGCATGTAGGCGTTCGGCGTGCCGTTCGCCGCCTCGATCATGGCGATCGCGTCGAGGATGTCGTCGTAGCTGAGCGCGCCGATGCTGCCGATCGACTGCACGCCCTCGGCGTTGAACAGGCCGATCGGCTCGCCGCCGGCGCCAGAACCGAACAGCGCGGCGCGGTCGAGCTCGGCGGCCATCGCCATCGACAGCAGCGTCTCGATCGCCGCAGCGGCGTTCGGCGCGTCCTCGGCCAGCTCGCGAGACAGCGGCACGATGCAGGCCATCTTGCGCGCGCGCAGCTCGAGGCGCCCGAACGTCGGTTGCGACTTCGGGATCGCCTTGTTCTCCGCCACCCACGCGATCGCCGGGTCGCCCGTCACTCGCACGAGGTCCAGTTCGGCCGTCGTCATCGGCACGACCTGAGCGCCGGCGCGGAACACTACCGACGCATCGCGGGCGAGGTCGATCAGCTGGCTCGAGACCACGGGCAGGACCATGTAGCCGCCGTCGGTGTCGATGCCTTCGGACAGCGCGTTCTTGATTTCGCCGGCGCGTGACCAATCGCCGGTGATCATCGCCCGGACCGTTTCGCCGATGCTGGGGACGTGCGGCTGCTGGCCGGGCTGGCGCGGGTCGCGGTCGCGGCCGGTGGCGTTGCGAAGGTAGCCGGCGCTCAGGCGCTCGCCGCGGGCGAAGACGCGGATCTCGTTGCCGGCGGTGTCGCGCCAGCGCGGCGCCGTCGACGCGCCCTGCGGTGCGTTCACGTCGTCGACGAGGACGGGGGTCGTCTTCCGACCCGCGCCTGCCTGGTTGGGCGAACCGTTGCGCACCGCGTGGCGCGGCTGGTCGGCCACCTGCTGGCCGCGCGCCTCGAGTTCGACCTCGCAGCTCGCGATGATTTCGTCGGCCTCCTGCAGCCGGTGCTCTTGGCGCTCGCTCAGCGGGCCGCCGTCGGCCTCGGCGTCGGCGCGGATCGCGTTGCGGACCTTGCGGTTGCGCGCCAGCGTCTGCTCGATTTCCTCGGTGGTCAGCTCCGGCTCGTCGTTGCCGGCGGTGGCGCCGGTGGGCCGTGGGCCGCCCGCGGCGTTGACGAAGGCCGCGAACCGGCGCTGGGCCGCTTCGTGAGCCGCTAGGGCCTCCGGCGGAAGGGTGATCGTGTGGTTTCGGATCTGCATGTCGTGTCCCTGTTCGCGGCGTCTACGCACGCCGCAACCTCGCCGAGGGTGCTCGGCCCAAAGTTGTTCGGAGCGCGGCGCGCCAGGGGCACCGGGGCATCAGCCGTCCGGGCTGAAACCCGGTGCCATCGGCAGGTGATCCTTCCTGCCGATGCCGTCGGTGCGGATCCCCGCATTCGACGTTGCACACGGTGTCGAAGAACACGAGGAGCTGGCTCTTCGTCCGCTTCCATCCCAACGCTGGCGCTGGGTGCGGCAAAGGCTCGTCGACGGCGCCGAATGTATCGAGCAGCGGCACGACGGTCAATGCGTCTCGACCGCCAACCGCGCGAGCTGCGTGACTTCCCCGGCATCGTTCACCAGCCGCAGGTCGATCGCCGGCATGCCGTCGCGGATGCGGACCACGACCTCGAGCGCGACGCCGTCTTCCATGGCCTTCGCGACCTTCAGCCGAAGCGAGGGCGGCAATTCGTTCAGGCCGGAGGTGGCGACCTCGCCGGCGGCTTCGAGGAGGGGCTTCATGTCCATGTTCGGTCCTTTCGGTTTTCGGTTGGTGCGCACATCTGGCGCAGGTGAGTTGCAGGTCCAGCGCCGTCAATCCGCGTCCATGACCCCCGGTCCCTGAAACGCGGCTATGCACGCGAAGGAGCAGCCACGGTTTCCGGGTGCCCGGTCCAGAGGAAGCAGACCGCCCCTTCCCCCCTGCGGCAGTGGCACAGGCTTGCGAGGCGGGCGAATGCGCCACGATCGGCAACTCGGTGGGGCAGAGGTGCAGCAACGATCGTCACGGCCTCGCCTCGGCTGGTAGTCGGCGGCTCGGCCAGTCGCACGGCACGGTCGACGCGCCCTCGCGCAGCCGATCGAACAGGCGATCGCCGAGGGCTTCACGGAGCTGCGAGACGTTGAGGTTCGACGCCAGCAGCGTCGGCCGTGCGTCCTGGTAGCGCGCGTCGAGCACGTCGAACAGGTGCGCCAGCTCGCCGTCGGTCGAGCTGATGCCCACCTCGTCGAGCGCGAGCAGCTCCGGCTGCACGAAGCGCGCGATCGCTGCCCCTTCGGTCTCCTCGGCGTCGCGGTGCCATGCGTTGCGGATCCGCCTGACGATCGCCCGCGGCGAGGTGAGCAGCGCGGTGCGATGGCGCTGCACGACGACGGCGTGCACGGTCGCGGCGAGCAGGTGCGTCTTGCCGCCGCCCGGCGGGCCGAGCAGCCAGAGGCCGCCGGCGCCGCCGAGCGCACCTTCGGCGGCGAAGGTGCGGCAGGACTCGAGGGCCCGACGCTTCGCCGCGGTGGTCGCTTCGAACGTGTCGAACGTCGCCGTCCGGAAGCGGCCGCGCAGGCCAGCGAGGTCGAGCCGGCGCTCTAGGCGCGCCTGATGTTCGGCTTCCTCCTGCCGCGCCTGCTCAGCGGCGCGCGCGTCGGCGCGGCAGCTGGGGCATCCGGCCAACCGCTCGTACAGCGCGGTTTCGACGAACGCGCCGTGCTTCGGGCAGTGCGCCGGCCGGGCCGTCTTGCCGCTGGTCGCGCTCACCGCAGTCCCTCCGCGTACGCGCCGCCGGCGAACGTGCGCGCCGCGCTCGAGCTGACGGAGCGCGCCGGCGCCTCATCTTCCCAGCGTCGACCGTTGAGCCAGGTCGCGGCGTGCGGCACGAACTTTCCCCCGTCCTTCGTCCACTGGTCGCAGGCTCGCCAAACCTGCAGGCGAGCCAGCAGCGTCTCGAGGGATCCGCCCTCGCTCAGCACCTTCGCGAACGCTTTCTCGGCGCGAGCCTTGGCCTCTTTGCGCGGGTAGTCCGTCCAGAACGACTCGAACGCCGTGCCCCCTTGGGGGCTATGGGGGTTCTTCTTCTTCGAAGAAGAAGTAGAAGATGAAGATGTAGGGCCGCCACCTTGCCGCCCACCCACCCGGCGGGTTGGTGAACGGCTGGGTGTGCTGATCGGCGGCGGCTGTCGGTCCGCGTCGAATCGGGTGCTGGCGCCTCGGCGCTTCCGGATCCACTCGTCGCGAACCATCCTCGAGCAGTACCAGCACGGGCCGTCTCTCGCCTCGACGAGCGTGACCGGCTCGCCTTCTTTGCCGGCGTGCCGCGGCGTGTGCACGTATGGCGCGGCGCCGGCGTCGGCGCCTTTCAGCAGGCCTTTCTCGACCAGCTCGCGGACGAGTGACAGCGAGGCGCCAGCCGCTGCCGCCAGCTCGGCCAGGGGCCAGCGGACCACGCCGTATTCGGGCGACTCGTTGAACACGCAAAGCATGTCCACCATCACGCCGCGCGCCGCCGGCGAGCTGCGCCGCAGGTCGGGATTGGACCGCCAGTCGCTGGTGTAGAACTGAATGGCCGGGCGCTTCATCCGCCTCCCACGTCGTGGGTCTTTGCCGCGCTAGGAAGCGTGATGCGGGCACGCTGGGCGAACCGCTGCAGCGCCTCGTCGTCGGCCAGCTCCGCGCGGAACGATTGCCCGAGCGACACGGTCCAGCCGCGACCACCGGGGATGCGCTCGAGCGCGAAGCCATGCATGGCGAACACCGCGACGACGGTCTCCTTCCGCTTGCGCGCCGCGGCCAGGTCGTACGCCGTCGCGGCCCCGTCGTTCACGCGCCGGTCTCCTCGAGCGCGGGCTTGCCTCCGCGGCGTGCCACCAGCTTCTTTGCGGCGGCCGATCGCCGCGCCATGAGGACGACGTCCTGAGACTCGGCGCCACGTGCACGGCGCTCCTTCTGCATGGCCTCGAGGATCGCTCGCACCTCGGCGTCGGTGGCCAGAGCGGCGCGGGCGGCGTGCAGCTTGTGCACGAGCTCGCGGCGCTCGTTGTCGTCGAAGCCGGCCGTGATGGCGAGCCGGAGCGCGTCGGCCTCGGCCTGCGGCAGCATGGCCTTGGAGCCGACCATCAGCGGCGTGGGGACGAGGTCACCGGCGAGGGCGTAGCCCTTCGAACGACCGAGGCCGATCTCGGTGAGAGCCTGAGTGAAGCGGATCAGCATTTGCGCGCCTCCAAGTTTTGGACGGACGCATTGAAGCCTTTCCGGATCGAGTTGTCTGAGCAGAAATTGCCCCGACCCTCAGCAGAAATTGCCCCGACGAGCGGGGCGGGGTCTTCAGCGGCCGCGCTTGGCAGCTCGCCGAATGGATCCGCCGTCGGGGGCCCGCACCTTGCAGCGAACAAGTAGGTCGGCCGCGAGGTCGTGCCGAACCTTCGGCGACCGCACGGCCGCCAAGGCGCCAACCATGGCCGCGAGTAGGGTGTCTCGCTCCTGCTCGGACGGCCGTCGACTGGACGCCTGTCCGCGCTGGGCGCGCGAGGCTTTCCGCCGCTCCGGCGATACGGACGCTGCGGCTTCCTCGAGCGCCGCGGCAAGCCTCACGGGATCGGCACCACTGGCGACCGCGACGCGCTCCAGATCCCAGTCGAAGCCCGCGCGGTGCGCTGCGTGCCAGACGGCCGGCTCCGCGCGATGAGGCATGTCGCCAAGTGCTGGCCACGTCGTCGTCGGCTGCTTGCGGAGCCGCTCTAGCCACGCCTGCACCGCTTCCCACGTGCCTTCCATCTCGCGCGCTCGAAGGTGCGCGCGATACAGCGCCAGCGGCTCCACGATCGCGTCGACGAACGAGACTGGCTCGACACCGTGATCGGCGAGCAGCGGCCGCAGCGCGTCGAGCAGTGCCTCCGGGTCGACGAGGTCGCCGACTCGAAAGACCAGCTCGCCGGGGCGCTGTGGCAGCAGCCGCTTCGGCGTCGTCACGCTCGTAGCGCCCTCGAGAAGCCGGCCGCGTCATTGCGGGCTGCTCGCGCGAGCTGCAGGCGCACCTCAAGCAGCGGCGCGCGGACGGCCTCGAGCGCCTCGACCTCGCCGCGCAGCGCTGCCTCGAGGATCAGCGCCGCCTTCCTATCCACTCCCGGCGCCGGCGCGACCTCCTCGATCGCGTCGTCGAACACCTTGCGCAGCGCCTCGAGGCGCGTGATCGCTTCGGCGAGGTGAACGATCGCGCCGCCGAGCTGGCCGACGAGGCGGCTGGCGACCGGGTCGGGTGCGTTCATGCGGCCCTCCGCGCGAGCTGGCCCAGCGCGTCGCGCGGTGGTGCGGCGCGCAGCAGGCGGGCCGACACGGCCTCGGCGCAGGGGTAGAGCGCGAACGTCCGGTCGACAGCGTCGGCCGTGTCTAGCGCGTGCAGCTCGTGGCGCTTGACGACGCCCCGGATGGTGGTCCATGTCTCGAAGGTCGGCAGGGCAGCGCCTGCCAGAATGGCTGTAGCTTTCATCGATCGCTCCGTGATCGGTGGGAGTCAGGGGCCGGTGGGTGTTGACGCACCTACCGGTCCCGCCTAATTTCTGCCGCTATGCCGGCGGCGCGCATCCTCCACGTTGCGGCGCCGGGCCCCGACCCTCGACCCGTTCGATGACGAAGTCCGAGCGCTCGTGAGGGCGTTGGCGCGAGTGGTATGCGAGGTCGCAGGCCCCGAGCCAGTGCGACGGCATGGCCGCCCCTGATTCGACGTCCTCCAGGTTCAACCCGTCATGCCACAGGCCGACCTCGCTCAGTCGCTTCACGTAGATCCGGAGAGCGACGGCAACACCGGCGGCGTCGAGAACGTCCCGAAGGCAGACGCCCGAGACGAAGGTGATCGCAGCGCCGCATGCAGCTATTCGCCGGCGAAGGTCGGCGGCGTCGATCAAGTCGGCGTATGAGGGCACGGTGGGCGGCGTGTCCGGCACCAGATCGTCGAGGTCGACGCAGCGGCCCGACGTCGCTTCGGCTAAGTGCTGAGCGAGGGTCGTTTTGCCCGCTCCGCTGAATCCGTCGATTGCGACGACGGCGGGCGCTCGACACTGGCGACAAAGGGCCACCAGCTGCACCAGCTCGTCGGCGTAGGTCACCGCTTCGCCTCGCGAATGGGCGTCACGTTCGCGCTGGGCTTCGCCGTGCAGTAGGCGGCCCACGCGGCCATCAGCCGGCGCCGCTTCTCAAGCAGATCGCCGCGCTGATACGCGCCCTCGACCTTGCCCTCGACCGCATGCGCGAGGGCCATCTCGACGACCTCGCGCGGAAAGGTTGTCCGCTCGGTCGCCCACGTCTTGAAGGTCGCCCGGAACCCGTGCGGCACCGCGTCGACGTCCATTCGGCGCAGCACCGCGGTCAACGTCATGTCGCTCAGCGGCTTGCCCTGCGTGCTCGGGAAAATGAGGGCGCCGTCTTTCGGCTGGCGCTCGAGCAGCTGCAGCGCGGCGGCCGTGAGAGGCACGCGGTGCTCGCGGTCCGTCTTCATTCGATCGGCAGGGATGATCCAGAGCGCGTCGTCGATCTCCGGCCACGTGGCCCCGCGCACCTCGCCGGATCGGCTGGCGCAGAGGATCGCGAACTCGAGCGCGCGAGCACCCTGCCCTTCCGCCTTCCGTAGCCTCTCCATGAACGCCGGCAGCTCGCCGTACGGCATCGAGCGGTGGTGCACGACCTTCTGCACCTTCTCCGGCGCCGCGAGCAGGTGCTCGAGGTGTCCAGTCCACTTCGCCGGGTTCGGGCCGGTCCGCAGGTCTGCGACGGTCGCCCAGTCGAGCACGTTCTCGATGCGGTTGCGGACCCGAGTCGCCGTCTCGGTTTTCGTCTTCCAGATGGGCCGCAGGATCGTCACGAGGTGCGCGGTCGTCACGTCGGCGACGTTGAGACCGCCGATCACCGGATAGGCGTACGTCGCAAGCGTCGAGCGCCACTGCGCCGCGTGCTTGACGTTGCTCCACTCTGATTCCTTGTCGGCGATGAAACCGGCGGCGCACTCGGCGAACGTCCGCAGCTGGGCCTGCGCGGCAAGGTTCGCGCTTCTGGCGGCCTTCGCGCTGCGGATGGGGTCTAGACCCTGCCGGACCAGCTCGCGCGCCTCGGCTCCCTTCCTCCGGGCTTCGCCGAGGCCGACCTCCGGATAGCTGCCCAGCCCCATCTCCGGGCGCCGGCCACCCAGGCTGTATCGCAGGATCCACGACCGGGCCGCTCCTCCGACGACGAGCGCCAGCCCGGCGACGCCACCGACGAAGTGCACCCCGTCCGCCTTGAGGCGGCTCACCTCGAGGGCTGAAAGTTCCTTCGCTCGCTTGGGCATTCCGTCATCCTTCCCACCAACCGGTGACGGATTGGAATGTACGGCCACGGACGGGTTTAGACAACGGTCCGCCGCGTTTACCTATGGGGATGGTGGGAAAGTCTCACGATCCGGACGTAAAAAAACGCCCATGGATGGGCGTTCTGGCGGAGCCGGAGGGATTCGAACCCTCGATGCAGGTTTTGCCCACATACTCCCTTAGCAGGGGAGCACCTTCGGCCACTCGGTCACAGCTCCGCAGGGGATCGATTCTACCGGCTAGACCTCGCCGGCTCGAACGCTCATGCGCTCGCCGGAACCTGGTCGAGATCGAACGCCTTGTGCAGGGCGCGGACCGCGAGCTCCATGTACTTCTCGTCGATGACGACGCTGGTCTTGATCTCGCTGGTGGTGATCATCTGGATGTTGATGCCCTCCTCGCTCAGGGCCGCGAACATCTTGCTCGCCACGCCGACGTGCGAGCGCATGCCGATGCCGACGATCGAGACCTTGCAGATCCGGTCGTCGCCGACGAGGCCTGCGGCACCGGTGTGCGGGATCACCGCGGTCTTCATCAACTCCAGGGTCCGCGCGTAGTCGTTGCGGTGCACCGTGAACGAGAAGTCGGTGCGGCCGTCGTGCGAGACGTTCTGGATGATGACGTCGACGTCGATGTTGGCCTCGGCCACCGGCCCGAGGATCAGGTGGGCGATGCCGGGCTTGTCGGTCACGCCCATCAGGCTGATCTTGGCCTCGTCGCGGTTGAAGGCGATGCCCGATACGACGGCTTGTTCCATTTTCTCGTCTTCCTCGAAGGTGATGAGCGTGCCCGAGCGCGCTTCCTCGTCGATCGGAATGTCCCAGGGCGTGAAGCTGGACAGCACGCGCAGCGGCACCCGGTACTTTCCGGCGAACTCGACCGAGCGGATCTGCAGCACCTTCGAGCCCAGGCTCGCCATCTCGAGCATTTCCTCGAAGCTGATGGTCTTCAGGCGGCGCGCGTCGGCGACGATGCGCGGATCGGTGGTGTAGACGCCGTCGACGTCGGTGTAGATCAGGCACTCGTCGGCCTTCAGCGCGGCGGCGACGGCCACGGCCGAGGTGTCCGAGCCGCCGCGGCCGAGGGTCGTGATGTGCCCCTCGGGGTCGACGCCCTGAAAGCCGGTGACGACCACCACCTTGCCGGCGTCGAGGTCGGCACGGATGCGCTTGTCGTCGATGCTCGTGATGCGCGCCTTGGTGTAGGCGATGTCGGTGGCGATCGGCACCTGCCAGCCGGCGTAGCTCACCGCGGCCATGCCCTCGGCCTGCAGGGCGATGGCGAGCAGGCCGACCGAGACCTGCTCGCCGGTGGAGGCGATCATGTCGAGCTCGCGCAGCAGCTCGGGGGTGGTGCGCTCCGGCGAAACCTGCTTGGCCAGGGCGAGCAATCGGTTGGTCTCGCCGCTCATGGCCGAAGGGACGACGATCATGCGGTGGCCCGCCCGGGCCCACTTGGCGACGCGCCTGGCGACGCTCTGGATCCGCTCCGGCGAGCCCATCGAGGTGCCGCCGTACTTGTGAACGATCAATGCCATGAGGAAGGCGCTTGCTGGCGCCCGGAATCAGGCGGTCGTGCGCGAAAGGAGCCGCAGTCGGGCGGCGAAAGGCGAATCGATGATTCTATCGGCGCGCATGCCAGGCCAGGCTCACCTGCGGCTCGCCGGCCACCGCCCGGGCGCGCGCATCGATGCCCAGGCCGGGAACGAAGACGGTCAGGCCGTCGGCGCAGAACACCGGCCCGCGCCGCTCCCAGGCGGGCACGCCCGCCGCCTGGAATTGCAGCTTGAGGCTGCGCGGCGGCCGCCCGGCGCCGGCCTGGAACCGGTCGCCGGGAGCCCGCGCACGAGGCGTGAGGCACGCGGCGAGCGCCACGGGCAACCCGTCCGAGACGACGCGACGTACCTCGATCGCCCCGCCCCACTCGGCAAGCTCGTGAATGCCGGGCCGACCGAGGTCGAGAGGAGATCCCGTCGGCGCGCTCCGAGACGGCAGCGCCTTCGCGGCGGCGGGCTCGGTCGCCGGTTCGTAACGGAGCCTGCCGCGATAGCTGCGCAGCTCGCCGTCGCCAGCCGGCCAGCGCATCGAACCTTTCGCCGGCACCTCCCGCAACAGCCTCCGCACCAGGCTCGCGGGCGCGGCTCGGCCGCTCATGCGGCGCAGCCAGGCGCGGAGCACGTTGCCCTGGCGTGCGGCCGAGAGCGCGCGCCACGCGGCGATGTCGAGCGAAGCCTCGTCGGCGGCGGCAGCGAGGTCGACCTCGGCGCCTTCGGCAAGCGCAACGGCCGCCTCCTGCGCCCAGCGCGCCGCCCCGGCGAGTGCGGCTTCGGCCTCGGGAAAGGTATCGACGAGCGCCGGCCAGAGCCGCAGGCGCAGACGATTGCGCGCGAACCGCGGGTCGGCGTTGCTGTCGTCCTCGATATGCGCGAGGCGATGTCGCCGCACGTAGGCGTCGATCGCCTCGCGCGGCATCTCCAGCCAAGGCCTGGCCCAGGTCACGGCTTCGCGCCTGACCTGCACGGGCATCGCCGCCAGGCCGGCGACACCGCCGCCGCGCAGCGCCTGGAGCAGGAAGGTCTCGGCCTGGTCGCGGCGATGGTGGGCAAGCAGCACCAGGTCGATGCCGCGGGCCAGCGCCATCGCCCGCAGCGCCCGGTAGCGCGCCTGGCGAGCCCAAGCCTCGACGCTCTCGCCGGGACCGGGTCGACCCGCCACACGGGTCGCGACGAACTCCACCGGCCGGCCGCGCCGGGCCCAGCGCCGGCACAGCGCTTCGCCGTGCGCGAGCCAGCGGTCCGCGGCCGCGTTCAGTCCATGGTGCACGTGGAGGGCTATCACCTTCAGGCCGAGCGGCTCCGCCGCCGCCAGGGTGGCGTGCAGCAAGGCGGTCGAGTCGCGGCCGCCGCTGAAGGCGACGGCCACGGCTTTCGCCGGGGCCGGCGCACCGGCCTCAGCGCTCGGTCGTGTCGCTGAAGCGGCCGTAGGACTGCAGCCGCTCGTAGCGGCGCTGCACGAGGTCCTTCACCGGCAGGTCGCTGACCTGGCGGAACGCGTCGTTGAGCGCACGCTTGAGGAACGCGGCCATCTGCTTCGTATCGCGATGCGCGCCGCCCACCGGCTCGTTGACGATCTTGTCGACCAGGCCGAGCGCCTTCAGCCGATGCGCGGTGATGCCGAGCTGCTCGGCCGCGTCGGCGGCGCGCTCGGCGGTCTTCCACAGGATCGAGGCGCAGCCTTCGGGCGAGATCACCGAATAAATCGAGTACTGCAGCATCAGCAGCTGGTCACCGACGCTGATCGCCAGCGCGCCGCCGGACCCGCCCTCGCCGATGATGGTGACGATGATCGGCACCTCGAGCTGGGCCATCTCGAAGATGTTGCGGCCGATCGCTTCCGACTGGCCGCGCTCCTCGGCGCCGATGCCCGGATACGCGCCGGGCGTGTCGACGAAGCTGAACACCGGCAGGCCGAACTTCTCCGCCAGCTTCATCAGCCGCAGCGCCTTGCGGTAGCCCTCGGGCCGCGACATGCCGAAGTTGCGCAGCCCCCGCTCCTTGGTGTCGCGCCCCTTCTGGTGGCCGAGCACCATGCAGGCCTGGCCGTTGAAGCGCGCCAGCCCGCCGACGATCGACTGGTCGTCGGCGAAGGAGCGGTCGCCGTGCAGTTCCTGGTAGTCGGTGAACACCTCGGCCACGTAGTCGAGGGTGTAGGGGCGCTGCGGGTGGCGCGCGATCTGCGTCACCTGCCACGGGGTCAGGCCGGAGTAGATGTCCTTGGTGAGCAGCAGGCTCTTCTTGCTCAGCCGGTCGATCTCCTCGGAGATGTCGACCGCCGATTCGTTCTGCACGTAGCGGAGCTCGTCGATCTTGGCTTCGAGCTCGGCGACCGGCTGCTCGAAGTCGAGAAAGTGCTTCTTGTTCATGGACTGGCACGCCCTCAGTAGGAGACCGGAAGCGGATCGAGGCTGCGCCAAATGTACCAAGTGGCGACCGACCGGTACGGCGCCCAGGCGTCGCCGACCTCGCGGGCCTCGGCGCGCGAGACCGGTTCGCCGCTGAAGTAGTTGACGCTGATGCCCTTGATCAGGCCGACGTCGTCGAGCGGCAGCACGTTCGGCCGAAGCAGATGGAAGATGAGGAACATCTCCGCCGTCCAGCGGCCGATGCCGCGGATCGCGACCAGCTCCTCGATGATCGCCTCGTCGTCCATCCGCTGCCATTCGGCGACGTGGACCCGGCCCGACTCGAAGTGCTGCGCCAGGTCGCAGAGGTATTCGACCTTGCGCGCCGAGAGGCCCGCGGCGCGGATCTGTGCCGCCTCGAGCCCGAGCACCGAGGCCGGCTTCAGGCAGGTCGAGGAGTTCGTCGTCAGGGCGACGAAGCGATCCCAGATCGCCTGCGCGGCGCGGGTCGAGATCTGGTGGCCGACGATGGCGCGCGCCAGCGTGGTGAAGGCGTCGCCGCGGCTTTCGAGACGGCCGTCGGCGAAGCGCGGAATCAGCTTCTTCATGACCCGGTCGCGGCGCGAGAGATGCCGGCAGGCGTCGTCCCAGAAGTCGGCGGTCGGCACGACGATCTCCGAAGCGACCCGGGCGGCGTCGGCCAAGCTCAGGCCCTCACCCAGGTGGTGCCGGCGGCCGAATCCTTGAGCACGATGCCTTCTTCGGCCAGGCTCTTCCTGATCGCGTCGGCCAGCGCGTAGTTGCCCGCGCTCTTGGCGGCGCGGCGCTCCTCGATGCGTCGGGCGATGCCGGCCTCGTCGACGGAGCTGCCGGCCTGCAGGTAGGTCCTCGGTTCCTGCTGCAGGATCCCGAGCGTGGCGGCGAGGCTCTTGAGCAGCCGGGCGTCCTCGGGACGCGCCGCCCGGTTGACCTCGGCCGCCAGCTCGAACAGCACCGAGACCGCGATCGGCGTGTTGAAGTCGTCGTTCATCGCCTCGCGGAAGGCGGCGGCGCGCGGCTCGCTCCAGTCGGGCGCGCCCGGTTCGCCCGGCACCGCGACCTTGTCGAGCGCGGTGTAGAGACGGCGCAGCGACGCCTTCGCGTCGTCGAGGTTCAGGTCGCTGAAATTCACCGGGCTGCGGTAGTGCGTGCGCAGGGTGAAGAAGCGGATCGTCTCGCCGTCGTAGCGCTGCAGCACGTCGCGGATGGTGAAGAAGTTTCCGAGCGACTTCGACATCTTCTCGTTGTCGACGTTGAGCAGCCCGTTGTGCATCCATACGTTGGCGAACGGCCCGCCGCTCGCCGCCTCGCTCTGCGCGATCTCGTTCTCGTGGTGCGGGAACTGCAGGTCCTGGCCGCCGCCATGGATGTCGAAGTGCTCGCCGAGCAGCGCCTTGCACATCGCCGAGCACTCGATGTGCCAGCCCGGCCGGCCGGGGCCGAACTCGCTCGGCCACTTGGCGTCGGCGGGTTCGCTCTCCTTGGCGGCCTTCCACATCACGAAGTCGAGCGGATCTTCCTTGCCGTCGAGCACGGCCACGCGCTCGCCGGCGCGCAGCTGGTCGATCGACTTGCCGGAGAGCTTGCCGTAGCCCGCGAACTTGCGCACCGCGTAGTTCACGTCACCGCTCGACGCGCGGTAGCCGAAGCCCTTCTTCTCGAGCGTGGCGATCAGCTCGAGCATCTGCGGCACGTACTGCGTGGCTCGCGGCTCGTGCGTCGGCCGCTCGATGAACAGCTTGTCGGCGTCTTCGTGCAGCGCGGCGATCATCTCTTCGGTGAGCTGGCGAATCGGAATGCCACGCTCGAGCGAGCGCTTGATGATCTTGTCGTCGATGTCGGTGACGTTGCGCACGTAGGTGACGCGATAGCCCAATGCCTTGAGCCAGCGCTGCGCCACGTCGAAGGCGATCATGAACCGCGCATGGCCCATGTGGCAGTAGTCGTAGATCGTGATGCCGCAGACGTAGAGGCGGGCATGACCCGGCTCGATCGGCGTGAAGATCTCGGTCGCCCGCGACAGCGTGTTGTGGATTCGAAGTGTCATGGGCTGAAAGCGCCGCGGGGGCGGGTCGCCGGGGGGCGCCGCGAAGGATGCGTGCCCTACAATCGAATCAGTATAGCGACCCTGTTCTGCACGATTACCGGCTGTGCGCAAGCGCACAGCGTGCGCCGGTCGCAACCCCTCCAGTCGATGCATCTTCGAGCGCTCGCCGCCTTCACCCTTCTGTCGCTCGCACTTGTGCTGGCGCCTGTCCGCCCGGTGGTCGCCGCCCTCGCGGAGGAGTTGAGCGAGGTGACCAGGCTGTATCACGCCGGCCAGTCGCAGGCGGCGCTCGAACGCGCCGACCGGTTCCTCGCCGGCAAGCCGAAGGATGCGCAGATGCGTTTCCTGAAGTCGGTGGTGCTTGCCGATTCCGGCCGGCGCGCCGAGGCCGCGGTGCTGCTGCAGGAGCTCTCGCAGGATTTCCCCGAGCTCGCCGAGCCGCACAACAACCTCGCCGCGATCCATGCCGCTGCTGGCGAGTACGGCAAGGCCCGCGCCGAGCTGGAAGAATCGCTGCGCCTGAATCCCGCCTACGCCACGGCGCAGGAAAACCTCGGCGACGTGCATGCCGTGCTCGCCGCCGAGGCCTACGCGCGGGCGCAGCGACTCGACCCGGGCAACACCGGGTTGCCGCGCAAGCTCGAACTGATTCGCCAGCTCGCAGGACCGAACGCCGGCAAGGCCGCGGCGAGCGCGCCGGTGAAGGCTGAAGTCCCGTCGAAGAAACGTTGAAACCCCTGGAGACCTCGATGCAAAAATTCCTTTCACGCACCCTGATGGCCGCCTTCGCGGCCTTGTCGCTGATCGCCGCGTCGCCCGCCTTCGCCCAGAAGGTGAAGCTGGCCACATCGATGGGCGACATCGTCATCGAGCTCGATGCCGCCAAGGCGCCGAAGACGGTCGACAACTTCCTCCAGTACGTGAAGGCGGGGCACTACGACGGCACGGTGTTCCATCGCGTCATCAACGACTTCATGATCCAGGGCGGCGGCATGACCGCCGACCTCAAGGAAAAGCCTACCCGCGCGCCGATCGTGCTCGAAAGCCGAAACGGCCTGACCAACGATCGCGGCACGCTCGCCATGGCACGAACCAACGACCCGAACTCGGCGTCGGCGCAGTTCTTCATCAACGTCAAGGACAATGCCTTCCTGAACCAGCCGCAGGCGCGCGACGGAAACGGCTACGCCGTCTTCGGCAAGGTGATCTCGGGCATGGACGTGGTCGACAAGATCAAGGTCGTGCCCACCGGCCCAGGCGACGTGCCGAACACGCCGGTGACCATCAAAAAAGCAACCGTGGAGAAGTGAGATGACCAAGACAGTCGACCTGGAAACCAGCCATGGCACGATCCGCCTCGAGCTCGACGACGAGAAGGCGCCGATCACGGTGAAGAACTTCATCACCAACGTCGAGAACGGCCACTACGACGGCACGGTGTTCCACCGCGTCATCAAGGGCTTCATGGTGCAAGGCGGCGGCTTCGAGCCGGGCATGCAGCAGAAGCCGACCGGCAATTCGATCCAGAACGAGGCCTCGAACGGCCTGAAGAACGACAAGTACACGGTGGCGATGGCCCGCACCTCGGACCCGCACTCGGCGACCGCCCAGTTCTTCATCAACGCCGCCGACAACGCCTTCCTCAACTTCAAGTCGGAAACCGGATCCGGCTGGGGCTACGCCGTGTTCGGCAAGGTCGTCAAGGGCAGCGAAGTCATCGATGCGATCGAACAGGTGCGCACCGGCAACAAGGGCGGGCACGGCGACGTTCCGCTCGACGACGTGACCATCACGCGCGCCACGGTCGTTTCCTGAAGCCCGGGGCGTGGCAGCGCAGAGCACGACCGCACCCGCGCTGCCCCTGCCCGAGGCGACGCCCACGTTCACCGCGCCCGCCGCCTGGCGGGCGATCGACTTCATCAGCGACCTCCACCTGGCGGCGTACACGCCCCGGACCTTCGACGCCTGGGCCGCGCACCTGAGCCACACCCGTGCCGACGCGGTCTTCATCCTCGGCGACCTGTTCGAGGTCTGGATCGGCGACGACCTCGCCGAGAGCGACTTCGAAACGCGCGTCGTCGCGGTGCTGAAGGCGGCTTCGCAGCAGCGCACGATCGCCTTCATGGCGGGCAACCGCGACTTCCTGGTCGGCGATGCGCTGCTCGAGTCGCTCGGCGTGATGCGCCTGCAGGACCCGACCCTGCTCGTCGCCTTCGGCCAGCAGGCGCTGGTCTCGCACGGCGACGCGCTCTGTCTCGGCGACACGGCCTATCAGCGCTACCGCAGCGTGGTTCGCCGCGCCGGCGTGCAGCGCGCGTTCCTGGCGCTGCCGCGGTCGTGGCGGCGCGGCATCGGCCAGCGTGCCCGCAAGTACCGCGACTCGCCACGGCTCGCGCAGGAGCGGCGCTACGTCGATGTCGATGCGGACGCTGCGCAGGGCTGGCTGCAGGACGCCGGCGCGCCCGTGCTCGTGCACGGCCACACCCATGCCCCGGCCAGCCATGCGCTCGCCGCCGGCGCGGTTCGCCACGTGTTGAGCGACTGGGACCTCGAGCGCGACGCCGCGCCGCGCGCCGAAGTGCTGCGCTGGACCGCCAGCGGCTTCGCCCGCATCGCCCCCGAAACGGCCGACCCGGCCCGGCCCGCGTGAGCGGCTGGCTCTCTCGCTGGCGCCGCCAGCGCACGCTCGAACGCCGGGCGATCCCCGACCCGCTCTGGCAGCTCACGCTGGCCCGCTTTCCCTTTCTCGGCGCGCGCAGCGCCGACGACCTGCGCGAGCTGCGCGAGATGGCGACCCTGTTCCTCGCCGAGAAGGAATTCACCGGCGCGCGCGGCCTCATCGTCAGCGACGAGATGGCGGTCGCGATCGCCGCCCAGGCCTGCCTGCCCGCGCTCAAGCTGGGTCTGCACTGGCTCGACGGCTTCGTCGGTATCGTCGTTCACGAGGACGCGGTCGTCGCCCGCCGCCAGCACGAGGACGAGGACGGCGTCGTCCACGACTGGGACGAAGAGCTGGCCGGCGAGGCGATGAGCGGCGGCCCGGTGATGCTCGCCTGGCGCGACGTCGACGAGGCCGGGGCGTCGGCGGCCGACGGCTACAACGTGGTCGTTCACGAGTTCGCGCACGTGATAGACATGCGCGGAGGCGTCACCGCCGGGCTGGAGACGACCGATCCCGAAAGCGACCGCGGCCTCTGGCTGAACGCGCTGGCCGACGAATACGAGGCCTTCGCCGACGCGGTCGATGCCGAAGAGGAGACCTTCCTCGACCCCTATGGCGCCACGGC
The DNA here is from genome assembly GCA_021414305.1 of Burkholderiales bacterium. Lineage (GTDB taxonomy): Bacteria > Pseudomonadota > Gammaproteobacteria > Burkholderiales > Burkholderiaceae_C > Schlegelella_A. The sequence continues at coordinate 69,517 of JAIOOS010000007.1, forward strand.
GCTCGAGGAGTTCTTCGCGGTCTCGGCCGAGGCCTTCTTCGTCGCCCCGCGCGAGCTCGAGCTCGAGCTGCCGGTGGTCTACGAGCTGCTGCGCAGCTTCTTTCGCCAGGACCCGGCCCGCGAGTCGGCCTGAACGACAAACGGGGGCCGCGAGGCCCCCGTCTTCACCCACACCGGGCGAGGTCTACGCCGTCGCCGGCTCGGCCTTCGGCTTGTCGCTCTTCTTCACCGGCTGGATGTCGAGCGTCGGCTTGCCTTCGGCATCGACGTCGACGGTCAGGCGGCCGCCGTCGACCAGGCGGCCGAACAGCAGCTCGTCGGCCAGGGCGCGGCGGATCGTGTCCTGGATCAGGCGCTGCATCGGCCGCGCGCCCATCAGCGGATCGAAGCCCTTCTTGGCGAGCTGCTTGCGCAGGCCGTCGGTGAAGGTGACCTCGACCTTCTTCTCGGCGAGCTGGCCTTCGAGCTGGAGCAGGAACTTGTCGACCACGCGCAGGATGATCTCCTCGTCGAGCGACTTGAAGCTCACCGTGGCGTCGAGGCGATTGCGGAACTCCGGCGTGAACAGGCGCTTGATGTCGGCCATCTCGTCGCCGGCTTCCTTCGAGTTCGTGAAGCCGATCGACGACTTGTTGAGCGACTCCGCGCCGGCGTTCGTCGTCATGACGATGATGACGCTGCGGAAGTCGGCCTTGCGCCCGTTGTTGTCGGTCAGCGTGCCGTGGTCCATGACCTGCAGCAGCACGTTGAAGACATCGGGGTGCGCCTTCTCGATCTCGTCGAGCAGCAGCACCGCGTGCGGCTTCTTCGAGATCGCCTCGGTCAAGAGGCCGCCCTGGTCGAAGCCCACGTAGCCCGGCGGCGCGCCGATCAGGCGGCTCACCGCGTGGCGCTCCATGTACTCGCTCATGTCGAAGCGGATCAGCTCGATGCCGAGGATGAACGCCAACTGCTTGGCGACCTCGGTCTTGCCGACGCCGGTGGGGCCGCTGAACAGGAACGAGCCGATCGGCTTGTCGGGCCGGCCGAGGCCGGATCGCGCCATCTTGATCGCCGAGGCCAGCGCGTCGATCGCCGGTTCCTGGCCGAAGACCACGCTCTTCAGGTCGCGATCGAGCGTCTTCAGCTTGCCGCGGTCGTCGCTCGAGACGCTGGCCGGCGGAATGCGGGCGATCTTGGCCACGATCTCCTCGACCTCGTTGCGGGTGATCGTCTTCTTCTGCTTGTTCTTCGGCAGGATGCGTTGCGCCGCGCCGGCCTCGTCGATCACGTCGATCGCCTTGTCGGGCAGGTGCCGGTCGTTGATGTACTTGGCCGAGAGCTCGGCCGCAGCCTGCAGGGCCGCGGGCGCGTACTTGACGCTGTGGTGCTCCTCGAAGCGCGACTTCAGGCCCTTCAGAATCTCGATCGTCTGCTCGACCGAAGGCTCGACGACGTCGATCTTCTGGAAGCGCCGCGACAGGGCCGCGTCCTTCTCGAAGATGCCGCGGTACTCGGTGAAGGTGGTCGCGCCGATGCACTTCATCGCCCCCGAGCTGAGCGCGGGCTTGAGCAGGTTGCTGGCGTCGAGCGTGCCGCCCGAAGCGGCGCCGGCGCCGATCAGGGTGTGGATCTCGTCGATGAAGAGGATCGCGTTCGGCTGGTCCTTGAGGTGCTTGAGCACGCCCTTCAGGCGCTGCTCGAAATCGCCGCGGTACTTGGTGCCGGCGAGCAGCGCGCCCATGTCGAGCGAGTAGACGATCGACTCGGCCAGGATCTCGGGCACGTCGTTCTGCGTGATCCGCCAGGCCAGGCCCTCGGCGATCGCGGTCTTGCCGACGCCGGCCTCGCCGACCAGCAGCGGGTTGTTCTTGCGCCGGCGGCAGAGGATCTGGATCACGCGCTCGACCTCGTGCTCGCGGCCGATCAGCGGATCGATCTTGCCGTCCTTGGCGAGCTGGTTCAGGTTCTGCGTGAACTGGTCGAGCGGCGAGCCCTTGCCGTCGCCCTCCTCCTTCTCGCCCTCGGTGCTCGAGCCGGGGTTCTCGCCAGGCTTGGCCGATTCCGGCGGGTCGGACTTCTTGATGCCGTGGGCGATGAAGTTGACGACGTCCAGGCGCGTGACGCCCTGCTGGTGCAGGTAGTAGACGGCGTGCGAATCCTTCTCGCCGAAGATCGCCACGAGCACGTTGGCGCCGGTCACTTCCTTCTTGCCGCTGCCGGTCGACTGCACGTGCATGATCGCGCGCTGGATGACGCGCTGGAAGCCGAGCGTCGGCTGCGTGTCGACCTCGTCGGCGCCGCCCACGGTGGGCGTGTTTTCCTTGATGAAGCCGAGCAGGCTCTTCCTCAGGTCGTCGAGGTTGGCCGAGCAGGCGCGCAGCACTTCGGCAGCCGAGGGGTTGTCGAGCAGCGCCATGAGGAGGTGCTCGACGGTGATGAATTCATGACGTTGCTGTCGGGCCTCGACGAACGCCATGTGCAGACTGACTTCGAGCTCTTGCGCAATCATGCGGACTCCATAATGCATTGCAGCGGGTGGCCACCGCGACGTGCGGCAGCAAGCACCAGTTCGACCTTGGTCGCGGCGACGTCCTTCGAGAAGACGCCGCAGACACCGCGGCCCTCGTGATGGATCTTGAGCATGATCTGCGTCGCCGTCTCGAGATCGCGGTTGAAATATTCCTGCAGGACCATCACGACGAACTCCATCGGCGTGTAGTCGTCGTTGAGCAGGACGACCTGGTACATCCGCGGCGGCTCGGTCTTCTGCGTCTTGCGCTCGACGACCACGGCTCCCTGGCCGTCGTCTGGACGGGTGACGGGCGGAGCCGGTGGTGTCGGCGGATCGGCGGGCATGAATTCATTCTATCGAGTCGGCGGCGTTTCGCGTCGTTGCGGCAGATATTGGGCCCGGGCAGGAGTTCACAACACGAAGGGTGGATGGAAGGTTCGCCATGACCGCCAGATTGCACCGGAACCGCAAACAAAAAGCCCGCCGAATGGCGGGCTCTTTCGGCCGGAGCGGGGCCGGTCACATGTGGTCGATCATCACCTGGCCGAAGCCCGAGCACGACACCTGGGTCGCGCCGTCCATCAGCCGGGCGAAGTCGTAGGTGACCTTCTTCGACAGGATCGACTTCTCCATCGAGCTGATGATCAGGTCGGCGGCCGCCGTCCAGCCCATGTGGCGCAGCATCATCTCGGCCGAAAGGATCTCCGAGCCGGGGTTGACGTAGTCCTTGCCGGCGTACTTGGGCGCCGTGCCGTGGGTCGCCTCGAACATCGCGACAGAGTCGCTCATGTTCGCGCCCGGGGCGATGCCGATACCGCCGACCTGTGCCGCCAGGGCGTCAGAGACGTAGTCGCCGTTGAGGTTCAGGGTGGCGATCACCGAGTACTCGGCCGGACGCAGCAGGATCTGCTGGAGGAAGGCGTCGGCGATGACGTCCTTGACCACGATCTCCTTGCCGTTCTTCGGGTTCTTGAACTTGCTCCACGGGCCGCCGTCGACCAGCTCGGCGCCGAATTCCTTCGCCGCCAGGGCGTAGCCCCAGTCGCGGAAGCCCCCTTCGGTGAACTTCATGATGTTGCCCTTGTGCACCAGCGTCACCGAGGGCTTGTCGTTGTCGATGGCGTACTGCAGCGCCTTCCTTACCAGTCGCTCGGTGCCTTCGCGCGAGACCGGCTTGATGCCGATACCGGAGGTGTTCGGAAAGCGGATCTTCTTGACGCCGAACTCTTCCTGCAGGATCTTGATGAGCTTCTTCGCCTTCTCGCTCTCGGCCTCGAACTCGATGCCGGCGTAGATGTCCTCCGAGTTCTCGCGGAAGATGACCATGTTGGTCTTCTCCGGCGCCTTCACCGGCGAGGGCACGCCCTTGAAGTACTGGATCGGCCGCAGGCACACGTAGAGGTCGAGCTCCTGGCGCAGCGCCACGTTGAGCGAGCGGATGCCGCCGCCCACCGGCGTGGTCAGCGGACCCTTGATCGAGACCACGTAGTCCTTCACCGCCTCGAGCGTCTCGGGCGGGAGCCAGACGTCGGGACCGTAGACCTTGGTCGACTTCTCGCCGGCGTAGACCTCCATCCAGTGGATCTTCTTCTTGCCGCCGTAGGCCTTGGCGACCGCGGCGTCGACGACCTTGATCATCACCGGGGTGATGTCGGCGCCGGTGCCGTCGCCCTCGATGAAGGGGATGATCGGCTGGTCGGGGACGACCAGCGAGTAGTCGGCGTTGACCTTGATCTTCTGCCCGCCTTCGGGCACCTTGATGTGTTGATACATGAAAATGGATCTCCGCTGGCTACTGCCGTGGTGGAATGCTTGCCGGAAATTCTATGTCGGATGAAGAACGATGAATGACAGACTCCCTGCGACCCTCGCCGCTCTCGCCCTGGCGGGCCTCGCCGCTGCCGCTTTCGCGCAGGACGCTCCGCAGTCGCTGCCGAAGATCCGCCTCAACGCCGGCATCCACAACATCGATGCGCAGGTCGCGCAGACGCCGGAGCAGCGCGAGACCGGGCTCATGTTCCGGCCGTCCATGCCGGCCAACGAGGGCATGCTGTTCACCTTCGAGCGCCCGGCCCAGCAGTGCTTCTGGATGAAGAACACGCTGATTCCGCTCGACGCTGCCTTCGTCGACGACAGCGGCGCGATCGTCAACATCGAGCACATGAAGCCGCAGACGCTCGACGGCCACTGCTCGGAAAAGCCGGTCCGCTACGTCCTCGAGATGAACGACGGCTGGTTCGCAAAGCGCGGCATCAAGCCGGGCTTCAAGCTGAAGGGCGCCCCCTGGGCGCCCTGACCTCCGCTCGCCGCGGCGGAGGAAGCCTCGATCTCAGGCGAAGTTCTTCGCCGCGAAATCCCAGTTGACCAGCGAGCCGAGGAAGGCCTCGGCCCACTTCGGCCGGGCGTTCCGGTAGTCGATGTAGTAGGCGTGCTCCCAGACGTCGATCGTCAGCAGCGCCTTGTCGGCGGTGGTGAGCGGCGTGCCCGCGGCGCCCATGTTGACGATGTCGACGCTGCCGTCGGCCTTCTTCACCAGCCAGGTCCAGCCGGAGCCGAAGTTGCCGACCGCGCTCTTCTGGAAAGCTTCCTTGAAGGCGGCGTAGCCGCCCCACTTGGCCTTGATCGCGTCGCCCAGCGCCCCGCCCGGCTCGCCGCCGCCGCCCGGCTTCATGCAGTTCCAGAGAAAGGTGTGGTTCCAGATCTGGGCGGCGTTGTTGTAGATGCCACCGGTCGCCTTCTTGACGATGTCCTCGAGCGCCATCGACTCGAACTCGGTGCCCTTCTGCAGGTTGTTCAGGTTGTCGACGTAGGCCTTGTGGTGCTTGCCGTAGTGGTACTCGAGCGTTTCCTTGCTCAGGCTCGGCTGAAGGGCATCCATCGCGTAGGGCAGCGGGGGCAGGGTGTGTTCCATGTCGTTCCTCTCGGGCAGTGGGCGTTTCGGCAAGATTGTAGGCAGCTTGAACCGGCGGCACGCGGCGTGCCCGCGTGCGCCGAGCTCAAGCCGCCGGGGCGGCAGGATGGATCGTGCGAACCTCGAGGCCGGCATCGCCATCGTGCAGGGTTGCGCGCAGCGGCTGGCCCGGCCGGAGCCCGGCCACCGAGGACACGGCGTGGCCATCGGCGTCGCGCAGCAGGGCATAGCCGCGCGCCAGCACCCGGCTCGGATCGACCGCCTGCAGGCGGATCGCCGCCGACTCGACACGCCCCACATGGAGCGCGATCGTCCGGGCGAGCAGCGTGTGCGCTCGCGTGGCGCGCGCGTCGATCGTCGCAACGCGCCGCGTCAGCTCGCGCCGTGTCGCGGCGGCCAGACGCTGCGCCAGCAGGTCGAGACCGTGGCCGCGACGGGCGACGCCCTCGCCCGGCCGCGCCAGGCGCAGCGCGATCCGGTCCAGGCGCTGCGCCTCGCGCTCGAGGCCGGCATGCATGCGCCGGCCGAGCGCCAGCGCGTTGGCGTCGAGCTGCTCCTCCGCCGGCCGGGTGGCCGGGGCGACCAGCTCGGCCGCGGCGGTGGGCGTCGGCGCGCGCAGGTCGGCGGCAAGGTCGGCCAGGGTCACGTCGGTCTCGTGACCGACACCGCTCACGACCGGCATCGGCGCAGAGCGAAGGGCACGCACGACGCGCTCGTCGTTGAAGGCCCAGAGGTCCTCGAGCGAGCCGCCGCCTCGACAGACGATGAGCACGTCCACTTCGTTGCGCGCGGCCGCGGCGGAGATCGCTTCGCACAGGGCCGCCGGCGCCTCGGCGCCCTGAACCAGGCTCGGATAGACGACCACGCGAACGTGCGGCGAGCGCCGCTCGAGCGTGGTGGCGACGTCGTGCAGGGCCGCGCCGGCGAGCGAGGTGACGACGCCGACCGCCCGTGGGAACACGGGCAGCGAGCGCTTGGCCGCAACGTCGAACAGCCCTTCGCCTTCGAGCAGCGCCTTCAGCCTCAGGAAGCGCTCGTACAACGCGCCCGCGCCGCTGCGCTGCATCGCCTCGACGACGAACTGCAATTCGCCGCGCGGCTCGTAAACCGCCAGGCGACCGCGCAGCTCGACCGCGTCACCCTCTCGTGGCAGCCAGCCGGCAAGCTGCGCCGCCCGGCGGAACATGGCGCAGCGCAGCGCAGCGCCACCCTCGGGGTCCTTCAGGTTGAAGTAGCAGTGGCCGCTGGCGGCGCGGTTGAAGCCGGAAATCTCGCCGCGCACCGTGCACGCCCCGAATCCGCTGTCGACGACTTCGGCAACGGCCGCGATGAGCGCGCCAACGCTCCAGACCCTGCGGCCGGGAAGCGCGCCGACGGGCTCATTCATCGGCAAAGCCAGCGCCGGCGCGGGCTGACAACTCCACAGCCGCGCCAATACTGGCCTGGCGCGGCGAGATGCCCCGCAAGCCCGCACCAGACCGATGCAACATGTTGATTTCAAACACTTTTATTCTGCTCAAAGTTTCAGCAATCTCTTCTGCGATGCGCCACGGCTCAGGCTGGAGAGCGATTCGGTCCAGTTGTCCACAAAGTTGTCCACGGGATTGGTGGACGACTTTCGCGGCTCCGGGCGAGCACTCGGGCGCGTCGCTTGCATAGCAGAGGTCAGCTGCCCAAACACCCTTCGTCGCCACGCCATAATCCGCGCGCAGCGGAACTCACGGCGGTCCCAGGGCGGCCACAGGAAAGGGCCTGATTGCTTTCGATAATACAAGCGGCCGGATGGCCGATCTGGCCGCTGCTGATCTGCTCGATCGCGGCATTGACGGTGATCATCGAGCGGCTGACCAACCTGCGCGCCGTGCGCGTGGCGCCGCTGCGGTTGCTCGACGAGGTGATTTCCGTGACGCGGGCGCACCTTCCCGCCCCCGACGTGGTCAACAAGCTCGCCGACAACTCGGTGCTCGGCACCGTGCTCGCCGCCGGCCTGCGCGCGGTGATCGCCGATCCGCGCATCACCGAGGTCGCGCTGCGCAACGCCTTCGAGCAGGCCGGCCGCGCTGCCGTTCACCGGCTCGAGCGCTACCTCAACACCCTGGGAACGATCGCCTCGGCGGCGCCCCTGCTCGGCCTGATGGGCACGGTGATCGGCATGATCGAGATCTTCGGCTCTCAGGCGCCAACGGGCGGCAACAACCCGGCGCTGCTCGCCCACGGCATCTCGGTCGCGCTCTACAACACGGCGTTCGGCCTCATGATCGCGATTCCCGCCCTGATGTTCTATCGCTACTTCCGCGGTCTCGTCGACGCCTACACGCTCGACCTGGAACAGGCCTCCAACCGGATGGTGCCGCACCTGCTGCGCTTCGCGATGCCGCGACCGGGCGCAGCCGGGTGACGCTGGCGGCCTCGCTTTCGCGCCCATGAACTTTCGCCGGCCCCGCCCCGAAGAGCCCGAGATCAACCTGATCCCGTTCATCGACGTCCTGCTCGTCATCCTCATCTTCCTGATGCTGTCGACGACCTACTCGAAATTCACCGAGCTCCAGGTCGCGCTGCCGGTCGCCGATGCCGAGCAGGCGCGCGACCGGCCGCACGAGATCATCGTCGCCGTCGCCGCCGACGGCCGCTACGCGGTCAACCGCAAGCCCGTCGACGGACGCAGCGTCGACGCCCTGGCGGCGGAGCTGACCGCCGCCGCCGCCGGCTCCAGCGAAATGATGCTGATCGTCTCGGCCGACGCGACCGCGGCGCACCAGAGCGTCATCAACGTGATGGACGCGGCGCGGCGCGCCGGCATCGCGAAACTGACGTTCGCGACCCAGTCGTCGAACGGCGGCCCCAAGCCCTGAGTCATGGGGCCGGCGGCGACGGCCAGGCCGCGCCGCGGCGCCAGCGACTCCCTGCAGCGGATCTGGGCTGGCCGGGGCGCGGCAAGCACTGCGCTGCTGCCGCTCTCCTGGGCCTACGAGGCGGTGATCGACGTTCGCCGGCGGCTGTTCCGCGAAGGCGCGCTCGCCACCCATCCGTTGCCCGTCCCGGTGATCGTCGTCGGTAACCTGCTCGTCGGGGGCGCCGGCAAGACGCCGGCGGTGATCGCCATCTGCGCGCTTCTGCGCCGGGAAGGCCGCACGCCGGGCATCGTCTCCCGCGGCTACGGGCGCGAGGAGTCCGCGGTACGGGCGGTCGGCAGCGAGAGCGATGCGCGCGAGGTCGGCGACGAGCCGCTGCTCCTCGCGCGCCGGACCGGCGCGCCGGTGTTCGTCGGCAGCGACCGGGTCGCGGCCTGTCACGCGCTGCTCCAGGCCCACCCCGGCGTCGACGTCATCGTCAGCGACGACGGACTGCAGCATCTCGCCCTCGGCCGCGACGTCGAGATCCTCGTCTTCGACGATCGCGGCGCCGGCAACGGCCGTCTCCTGCCGGCCGGTCCCCTGCGCGAGCGCCTCCCGAGCCAGACGCGACCGGACCAGCTGGTGCTCTACAACGCAAGCGCCGCGTCGACGCCGCTGGCCGGATTCCTCGGCCATCGTGCGCTGAGCGGGGTGGCCGCGCTCGACGCCTGGTGGCGCGGCGCGCCCCCGAGCCCGACCGCGCTCGAGGCCCTGCGCGGCAAGACCGTGGTCGCCGCGGCGGGTCTGGCGCGGCCGGCGCCGTTCTTCGCGATGCTTCGCGAGCACGGCCTCGAGGTCGTCGAGTTGCCCCTGCCCGACCACCACGACTTCCGCGCCCTGCCCTGGCCGGTGACGACCGGCGACGTCGTCATCAGCGAGAAGGACGCGGTCAAGATCGATCCGACCCAGCGCTTCGGCTCGCGCATCTGGGTGGCGACGCTAGACTTCAGCCCCGAGCCCGCCTTCGAGCAGGCGCTCCTCGCCCTGCTTCCGCCCGCCCCGCCCGCCTCTCTTCCCGACCCGCATGGAAACCCGCCTGCTTGAGCTCCTGGTCTGCCCGATCTGCAAGGGTCCGCTGCAGCATTGGCGCCCACCGCTGCAGGAGCGCCAGGAGCTCGTCTGCAAGGCCGATCGCCTCGCCTTCCCGGTGCGCGACGGCATTCCGGTGATGCTCGAAGGCGAAGCGCGGGCCCTGCCCGTCGAAGACTGAGCGCGGTCGGGAGACCGGGCTTGTCGTTCGACGTCCTGATTCCCGCCCGGCTGGCCTCGACACGCCTGCCGGGCAAGCCGCTCGCCGACATCGGCGGGCTGCCGATGATCGTGCGCGTGGCTCGCCGCGCCGCGCAGTCGGCGGCGCGCTCGGTGACCGTGGCGGCCGACGACGCGAGCATCGTCGCCGCCTGCACCGCCCACGGCATCGCCGCGGTGCTCACCGGCCCGCATCACGCGAGCGGCAGCGACCGGCTCGCCGAGGCGGCACGGCTGCTCGGGTTCTCGGGCTCGCGGATCGTCGTCAACGTCCAGGGCGATGAGCCGATGCTCGACCCGGCGCTGATCGATGCCTGCGCCGCCCTGCTCGAGCGGCGCAGCGACTGCCCCATGAGCACCGCCGCGCATCCGATCGCCAGCGCCGCCGACTTCGCCAATCCGAACATCGTCAAGGTGGTGCTCGATGCGAGCGGCGCGGCGCTCTACTTCTCCCGCGCACCGATTCCCTGGCCGCGCGATCGGGCCGGCGCCTTGGACCCGTCATCGGGCCCTGCGCCGCTGCGCCACGTGGGCCTGTACGCCTATCGCGCCGAATTCCTGCAGCGCTATCCGCAGCTTCCGCCCAGTCCGCTCGAGACGATCGAGCAGCTCGAGCAGCTGCGCGTGCTCTGGCACGGCGAGCGCATCGCCGTGCACGTCGGTCACGGCGAGCCGGGCATCGGCATCGATACGCCGGCCGATCTGGAGGCCGCGCGCGCCCTGTTCGCGGCGAATGCCGGCGCGGGTTTTGCCTGAGCGCGGCAGCGCCGGCGTTCGCCGGAACGCCGCCTATGATGGCTGCTCCTCCGCTCGTCCACCGACTCGAAGCCGACGCTCATGAGACTCATTTTGTTGGGAGCGCCCGGCGCGGGCAAGGGAACGCAGGCGTCGGTGATCTGCAAGCGCTACGGCATTCCGCAGATCTCCACCGGCGACATGCTGCGTGCGGCCGTCAAGGCCGGCACGCCGCTCGGTCTGGAGGCGAAGAAGGTGATGGACTCGGGCGCCCTGGTCGGCGACGACATCATCATCGGCCTCGTCAAGGAGCGGATCAAGGAGCCCGACTGCGCCGCCGGCTTCCTGTTCGACGGCTTTCCGCGCACCCTGCCCCAGGCCGACGCGATGAAGGCGGCCGGCGTCAAGCTCGACTACGTGCTCGAGATCGACGTGCCCGACAGCGCCATCGTCGAGCGCATGAGCGGTCGGCGCGTGCACGTGGCCTCGGGCCGCACCTATCACCTGAAGTTCAATCCGCCGAAGGTCGAAGGCCGCGACGACGTCACCGGCGAGGAGCTGATCCAGCGCGTCGATGACCTCGAGGCGACCGTGACCAAGCGGCTGGAGGTCTACGCGCGGCAGACCCGGCCCCTGGTCGAGTACTACCAGGGCTGGGCCGCTTCGGGCGAGCCCGGCGCCCCGGCCTACCGGCGCATCAGCGGCCTCGGCAGCGTCGAAGACATCAGTGCGCGGGCGCTCGCCGCGCTCGCCTGACCTCAAGGAGACAGCAAGTGGAAATCGCGGGCAAGGTGTTCATCGTCACCGGCGGCGCATCGGGCCTCGGTGAAGGCACGGCGCGCATGCTCGCCGCGCACGGCGCCAAGGTCGTCGTCGCCGACCTCCAGGTCGAGCGCGGTCAGGCGGTCGCCGCCGAGATCGGCGGCGTCTTCGTCCGCTGCGACGTGAGCCAGGAGGCCGACGGCCAGCAGGCGGTCGCCGCTGCCCTGGCGCTCGGCAAGCTCGTCGGCCTGGTCAACTGCGCCGGCATCGCGCTCGGCATCAAGACGGTGGGCAAGGAAGGCGCGCATCCGCTCGCCTCGTTCAACAAGACGATCACCGTCAACCTGATCGGCAGCTTCAACATGATCCGCCTCGCCGCCGAGGCGATGTGCAGGAACGAGCCCGAGCCGACCGGCGAGCGCGGCGTGATGATCTCGACCGCGAGCGTCGCCGCCTACGACGGGCAGATGGGCCAGGCCGCGTACTCCGCGTCCAAGGGCGGCATCGTCGGCATGACCTTGCCGATCGCCCGCGACCTGGCGCGCAACGGCATCCGCAACATGACGATCGCGCCGGGCATCTTCGGCACGCCGATGATGTTCACCATGCCCGCCGAGCTGCAGCAGTCGCTGGCGGCGAGCGTGCCCTTCCCGAGCCGCCTGGGCACTCCCGCCGACTACGCCAAGCTGGTGCACCAGATCGTGACGAACGAAATGCTCAACGGCGAAGTCATCCGCCTCGACGGAGCGATCCGGCTGCCCCCTCGCTGACGAAGCGGGCGGCGGCGCCCGCCGCAGCGCCGTCAGGCGCTACGACGTGCGTAGAGGGACCAGAGACGCGCGAGGTCGGCGGTGCCGTCCGCTCCCTGAACGGTCTTGAACGTGGCCAGCGCCTTGGCCTTGTCGCCGGCCACGAGCTGGGCGATGCCGAGGTGCAGTTTGGCGTCCTCGGTGCGCTTCAGGCCGCCCTTGGCGATGCCTTGCTGCATGAGCTGCACGCCCTTGGCGGCCTGGCCGCTGTAGACGAGGTTCATGCCGGCCGAAACCAGCCCGTCGCCCGACTTCGCGGCCTGCGCCTGTTTCTCTTCCTCGGCGCGCGCGGCGGTGTCCTCGGCGAGCTTCTTCACGACCAGGTCGCGCAGCCGCTTGTGTCGCTCAGCCTCCTTGCCGGTGCCGAGCACGCCCGAGGCGAAGCCCTTGTCGACGACCTGCTTGCTTTCGGTCGGCAGCTCGGCCTGCAGGGCGAGCTGCGCCATCTCCATGAAGTCGGCCGGCGCCGTCATGCTGCCGGTGGCGAGCGAAAGGCGATAGGTGTCGAGCGACAGCCGGTCGGAGAACGACGACTTGCGCTGCATCCGGCTCAGCAGGTCGACCCAGTACTCCTTCTTCGGGTAGTAGGTGACCAGCTTTTCCATCGCGAAGACATAGGCGTTGTTGTCGCCCTGCTTGGTCGCCGCATTGAGCAGGAGCTTCAGCCGGTCTTCGGGCGGGGCCGTGCCGCTGCGCTCGGCCGCGTTGATCTCGGCCATCAATTCCTTCGAGGCGCCGGAGAAGTCGCCGCTCAGGTACTGGCTCTGGATCAGCATCGTGCGGATCGCCGGGCTGGTGCCGCCTTCGCGGAAGTAGCGCTGGCTCCACTGCATGGACTTGGCGTACTGCTGGGCGCGGTAGTAGCCGACGGCGATCGATTCGATCATGCGCACCTTGTCCGGGCCGGAGACCCGACCCGAGCCGCTCAGCGCCTCGAACGACTTGGCCGCGGTGTCGACCTCGCCGGCACCGGAGGCCGCGGCGATGCGCATGCGCTCTATCAGGAAGGTCTCGTTGGCATTGCGCGCACCCGCCGCCTCCGCCTCGCGCACCTTCGCGAGCGCCTCCTTGTAGCGCTGGGCCTTGATCAGCTCCTGGGCGGCCTGCAGCGGTTTGCCGATCTCCGGCCGGAGCTGCTCCTGCGCCACCACCGTGCCGCCGGCGAGAAGGCCGAAGGCGACCAGCGCGGCGCCGGCGACACGGCGCAGGCGACGGCTACTTGACGAACTGTTCATTCCCGACCATTCCGAGCTTGGTGATGCCGAGGCGCTGCGCCGAGGCCAGCACGGCCGCGACCGACTTGTACTCGACGAGCTTGTTCGGGCGGATGTGGACCTCGGGCTGGTCGGGCTGGGCGGCGGCACTGGACAGCCGCTGCTCGAGCACGCCGCGATCGACCATGGCCTCGCCGTTCCACAGCACCGTGCCGTCGAAGTCGATGTCGATCGTCACCACCACCGGCTCGCGCAGGGGCGGCGGCGGCTTGCCGACCGGCATGTTGAGATTGACCGAGTGCAGCTGCACCGGGATCGTGATGATCAGCATGATGATCAGCACCAGCATCACGTCGATCAGCGGCGTGGTGTTGATGTCCATCATCACCTCGGGCTCGCCGCCCGAGCTGGAGCCTACGTTCATTGCCATGCTGGCTCCTTCAGCCCTTCGGAGGCGGTTCGGTGACGAACTTCACCTTCTGGATCGACGCCCGGGTGCACTGGAAGAGAACGCGGCCGACCGATTCGTAGCGCGCGCGCTCGTCGCCGCGGATCATCACTTCCGGCTGCGGTGTCAGGGTCGCGACCTTGCTGAGGCGCTGGAACAGGGCGTCGGTGTCCGGCACCAGCACCTGGTTCCAGAAGATGTCGCCGTCCTTGTTGACCGAGATGTTGATGTTCTCCGGCTTGGTGGCCACCGCGATGTTGACTTCCTTGGGCAAGGACAGCTGCACGGTGTGAGTCACCACCGGGATCGTGATCAGGAAGATGATCAGCAGCACCAGCATCACGTCGACCAGCGGCGTGGTGTTGATCGTCGAGACGACCTCGTCCTCTTCGCTGCTCGAGCCTACGTTCATCGCCATGGCAGTCTCCGCGGCTCGAGGTTCAGCGCGGCGCCGCGGGCGCGGTGCCCATGCGGGCGCCCATCAGCACGCCGTGCAGGTCGGCGCCGAAGCGGCGCACCGCCTCCATCGTCACCTTGTTGCGGCGCACCAGCCAGTTGTAGCCGAGCACCGCGGGCACGGCGACGAACAGGCCGAAGGCGGTCATGATGAGCGCCTCGCCCACCGGGCCGGCCACCTTGTCGATCGACGCCTGGCCGGCGATGCCGATCGCCGTGAGCGCGTTGTAGATGCCCCAGACCGTGCCGAACAGGCCGATGAAAGGCGCCGTGGAGCCGACCGTGGCGAGGAACGCCAGGCCGTCCTGGAGGCGGCTCTGCACGTCGTCGAGACTGCGCTGCACGTTCATCGAGACCCACGAGTTGTGGTCGATGTTCTCGGTCAGCGCGCCCTCGTGGTGCTCGCTCGCCTCGAGCCCGGAGTCGGCGATGAAGCGGAACGCGGTACCCGACTTCAGGTTCTTGGCGGCCTCGGACACGCTCTTGGCCTTGAAGAACTTCTTCGACACCTGCTTGGCCTCGCGCGACATCTGCAGGCTCTCGTAGAGCTTGGTGACCAGGATGTACCAGCTGCCCATGCTCATCAGGGTGAGGATCAGCAGCGTGCCGCGCGACACCCAGTCGCCTTGCGAGATGGTGTGGCCGAGGCTGTAGGGGTTCTCGACGGTCTCCTTCGAAACTGGAGCGGCGGCCATCGGCGCGGGCGCGGCCGGGGCCGAGGCATCGACAGCCACGGCGGCCGGCGCCGCAGAGGCGTCGGGAGCCGAAGCCTGGGCCTGCACCGCCAGGGGAACGACGCTCAGCGCACCGAAGGCGAGCGAGAAAACGAATGCGGCGATGCGCTTCGGGATCGAGGTGGAGTTCGACATGGTTGTTCTTTCAATCTGAGGTTTCGCAAAAATTCGGTCTGGCGCCTGCGATGCTGATGCGCCCGGGAACGGTCTCTCTACTGCAGCTTGTAGCCGAACGGCACCTGCACGGTCACTTCGCGGCCCTGGGGCTGGCACTTGTATTCGCCAACGATGCGAACGCTGTTGCGGGCGAAGATCTGGTGCGACGCGCGGATCACCTTGATGTCCTTGACCTCGCCTGTGGGCGACAGGGTGAACTGGATCAACGCCTCGCCACGCTCGATGCCCGCCCGCTGGGCTTCGCGCGGGTAGGCGACGTCGCCCATCACGGTCGAGAAGTTGGAGCAGACGACACCGGCGGAAACCGGCGCCGGCGGGGCCGGAGCCGGCGCGGCAGCCACTACCGGCGGCGGCGCCGGAGCGATCGTCACCGGCGCCGGCGGCGGGGTCGGCGTCGTCGCCGTGATCGTCGGCTGCGGCGGCGGCGGCGTCGCGATCTGGATCTCGGGCGGCGGAATGAAGGGCGGCGGCGGCGCCTCGAGCTTGGGCGGCGGCGGGAGGACGACCTCCGGCGGCGGCGGCGGCTTCTTGATCTCCTCGATCACCTTGGTTTCGATCGGCGCGCGAATGACCTCCACGACCCGCTTGGCGAGCCCGGTCACGAGCGCGTAGACCACGAGAACATGGAACAGCACGACGACCGCCATGCCGACGAGATGCCGGCGCGGATCAGCCTGCCGTTGGGCGAAATTCATTGACTGGGATCTCCAGCTGAGGCCTGAACGGGCCGCGAGTGTACAAAAATGCCCGCCGGTTTTTGACCAGCGGGCAGATTTGATGATATCGCCTCTCGCCGCGAGCGCGGCCGGGGTCTCCGGCAGCTCGCGGCGCTGTCCTACCCGACCACGAGGTCAGAAGAACTTATACGAGGCCCGAAGCACGAAGTTGCGGCCGATCGGATCGGTGAAGCGCGGGTCGTAGCCCCGCTGGAACGTCGTGCTCTGTCCGGACAGCGGCGGGTCCTTGTCGAACACGTTGTTGACGCCGACCTGCAGCGACAGATCCTTGGTCGCGGCGAACGTGGCCGAGATGTCGTGCAGGAAGTAGTCCTTGACCTTGTTGACGCCGTCCTGGTCGGTATAGCCGGTCTTGTAGCGCTGGGCGATCAGCGCCGACCACGGACCCATGGACCACGAAGCGGTCAGGTAGTGCTGCCACTTGAACACCGGCGCGTTGTCGGAGTACCTGCCCTTGGCGTTGATGTAGTCGCCGCCCTTTTCCCGCTGGTACTTGTACTTGTTGACGTAGGTACCTTCGAAGGCGACGCCCCAGACGCCGGCAGACGTCGCACCCGAGCGCCAGGAGGCGGACAGGTCGATGCCGTTCGTCTTCAAGGTGCCGAGGTTTTCGGTCGGCACGTCGATGAAGGCGATCGGATCGAACGTCGGCGAGGCGCCCAGGCAGGCGTCGATGTCCGACTGCGTGATGCCGGTGCCGGTGGCGGGGATCTGGCTGCAACGGACGAAGCGGCTGGAGTACTTGGCGGGATCGCCGAACACGGCCTGCTCGGGCAGCGGGCTGATCAGGTTCTTGACCTCGATCGACCAGAAGTCGATGCCGAGGCTCGTGTTCTTGACCGGCTCGAAGACCATGCCGAGGTTGAAGTTCGTCGACTTCTCCGGCTTCAGCGTCGAGGCCGGGAGGCCGAGCGCGGACGGCCCCGACAGGCGCTGCAGGACCTGCTGGCCGCAGACCACGCCGGACTGGGCACCGGGCACGGCGACGCCGCCCGGGCAAAGCAGCGGGTCGTCATACGGGTCCGAGGTGAAGGTCAGCGAGGCCGGCTGGTGGATCTCGTACAGCGTCGGCGCGCGGAAGCCCGTGTTGGCCGAGCCTCTGAGCACGAGCTGGTCGGTCGGCTGGTAGCGGATGCCGATCTTCGGGTTGAAGGTGTCGCCGAAGTCGCTGTACTTGTCGTAGCGCGCGGCGACGTTGATCTCGAGGTTCTTCATCACCGGCATGTTCAGCTCGGCGAACGCGGCGTAGACCTTGCGCTTGCCCGAGGTGTCGCTGTCCGGGTCGATGCCCAGGCTGCCGAGCTGGCCCGTGATGTCGGTCGCCTCGAACGACGACTTCTCCTTGCGCGCTTCCGCGCCGAAGGCGAAGCCCATCGCGCCGCCGCTCATCTGCATCAGCTCCCTGCTGACCTTGAAGTCGATGAAATTGACGCGGGCCTTGCCGATCTGGGTCGGCTCGCTGACCTGGGCCGCGTCGATCGCGGCCTGGCCGCCCGCCGTCTGCGCGCCGAACGGGTTGATGACGCCGTCGAACACGCCTTGCTGCATCAGGCCGTCGTTGACGTAGCCCTTGCTGACCGAGGCCACGGCGGTGTTGCTGCTGGTGCCCACGCCGGTCTTGTAGTCCCAGCCAGACACGCTGCCGTTGAGCTCGGCGAGGAGCCGGTCGGTGCTGCTGTCGTCGCCGCTGGTCCGCTTGCCGGCGGGGATCTGCCGCCAGTTGACGACGCCGCCGGGGACGTTCGGGCCGCCCGGGTTGTTGATGTCCGGAATGCCACCGACCGTGCCGATCGGAAGGGGAACTCCGTTCGCATCCCTGGGATAGAACGGGCTGCTTTCGGGCATGAGGTGGCTGGTGGGCGCCGCCGCGACCCGCGAGGTCTGCAGGTTCTTGGCGTGCAGGTACTCGACGGAGGCCACGTGGTCGGGCCCGAGCGCGAGGCTGCCCTTGACCAGCGCGGTCGCCTGCTGGTTCTTCGGGATGATGTCGACGTCGCGCGAGAAGTCGTAGCGGCAAGCCGTGCCTGCAGCGTTGGGGATCGAGCCGGGCGGAACGCAGTTCGGCAGCGTCGGCTCGTAGCCGTTCAGGTCGCCCGGGAAGCTCGTGCCGCTGGTGCCGCCTTGCACGTTGCCGCGGATGATGCCGCTCTCGGAGAACGAGCGCTGGGCCGCTTCAAGCACATGCTGGTTGCGGAAGTCGAGCGAGCCCATGAAGTTGAAGCCGTTGGTCGCGAGCGAGCCCCAGCCGAGGGTGCCGGTGATCCGCTGGGTCTGGCCGCCGCCCGATTTTTGCGGCAGCATGGTCTGCGCGCTCATCTCGAAGCCCTGGTAGTCGCGCTTCAGGATGAAGTTGATCACGCCGCCGATCGCGTCGGTACCGTAGATCGCCGAGGCGCCGTCGCGCAGCACTTCGATCCGGTCGATGGCGTTGAGGGGGATCGCGTTCAGGTCGACCGCCGCAGCGTCGAACGAGTGATTGACGATCCGCCGGCCGTTGAGGAGGACCAGGGTCTTGTTGCCGTTGGCGCCGGTCGGGCCGCCCAGGCCGCGCAGGTCCGCCTCGGCCTTGCCGCCGGTGGTGGCGCCGATCGAGGCGCTCTGGCCGAAGTTCGACTGGTTGGCCGAGATCCGCTGGATCGCCTGCTCGGCGGTGGTGACGCCTTGCCGGGTCAGCTCTTCGAGCTTGATCACGGTGACGGGCAACGCCGTCTCGGCGTCGACGCGCCGGATCGACGAGCCGGTGATCTCGACCCGCTCGAATGTCTGTTGCGCCATCGCCGGCACGACCACGCCGCTACCGAACGCAATCATCAGGCTCGTACAGAGCTTGGTTCTCTTCAACATCGGACCTCCCCAGGGACAAAAAGTGGATCGAATAGACCTAGGCCCCCGCGTCCCTTGCCGGCCCTCTGGATAAGGGGGCCGTACAGGCAACTCGCTCAGGCTGTCACTTCATTGTCACGGAGGCTTGGCCGAGCCTCGACGGGATAGACCCGAATTTTTCGCCGCCGACGCATTCGCGTCTGCTTTAGCCAACAGTCATTCGCGGCACGGCGTCGAGCAGCGTGCGGGTATAGGGTGATTGCGGATGCGCCAGCACCTCGGCGGTCGGCCCCTGCTCCTCGACCCGGCCGCGCTGCATCACGACGATGTCGTCGGCGAGGTACTCGACCACACCGATGTTGTGCGTGATGAACAGCAGCGACAGGCCCAGGTCGCGCTGCAGCTGGCGCAGCAGGTTGAGGATCTGCGCCTGCACCGAGACGTCGAGCGCCGAGGTCGGCTCGTCGCACACGATCAGGCGGGGCTGCACCGCCAGGGCGCGCGCGATCGCGATCCGCTGCCGCTGCCCGCCCGAGAACTCGTGCGGAAAGCGGTCCAGCGAGTCGCGGCGCAGCCCCACCTGCTCCACCAGCGCCTCGATCCGGGCTCGCCGGGCAGGGGCGTCCATTTCGGGGCGCAGCGCCTGCAACCCCTCTTCGAGGATGGCGAGGACCCGCATCCGCGGGTCGAGCGAGGCGAACGGATCCTGGAAGATGATCTGGATCTCGCGCCGCGCCTCGCGCAGGGCGTCGCCTTCGAGGCTGAACAGGTCGTGGCCGCCCATCAGCGCGCTGCCCTCGATCAGCGCGGCGCCGCGCAGCAGCTGCACGATCGCCTTGCCGGTGGTCGTCTTGCCGCAGCCCGACTCGCCGACCAGGGCGAGCGTCTTGCCAGGCTGGACGTCGAAGGAGACGCCATCGACGGCGCTGAAGACGCCGGTGGTCCGCTGCAGCAGGCCGCGCCGGATCGGAAAGCGGACCGCCAGGTTCTCCACCCGGAGCAGCGGTCCGGCGGCGGGATCGACGGCCGGGCCCGCCGGCGCCGGGCTCGCCGCGGCGGTCGCGGCGGCGGCGTCGCCCGGGCCGGCATCGGCAGGCCGGCCAGCGCCGGCGAGCTCGGTATAGAGCAGGCAGCGGACGCTGCGGGTCGCGTCGAGCGGCGTCAGCGCCGGAACGGTCGTCGGGCAGGGGCCGAAGGCGCGGTCGCAGCGCGGCTCGAAGCGACAGCCCTCGAAGCGCAGCCAGAGCGGCGGCACCGATCCCTTGATCGCCGCCAGCGAGCCGCCGCGCCGGGCGGCGTCGGGCAGCGCCTGCAGCAGCAGGCGCGCGTACGGATGCTTGGGCGCGGCGAAGAAATCGGCCGCCTCGGCGACCTCGATGATCTGCCCGGCGTACATCAGGGCGACCCGGTCGGCCATGTCGGAGACGACGGCAAGGTCGTGGGTGATCAGGAGCAGGCCCATGCCCTGCTCGCGCTGCAGGTCCTTGAGCAGCGCCAGGATCTGCGCCTGGATGGTCACGTCGAGGGCGGTGGTCGGCTCGTCGGCGATCAGGAAGTCGGGCTCGGAGGCGAGCGTCATGGCGATCATGACGCGCTGCTTCTGGCCGCCGGAGAGGCGAAACGGATACTCGTCGATGCGCCGCGCCGGCTCGGGAATGCCGACCCGGCCCAGCCATTCGATCGCCTTGGCCCTAGCCGCGGCGCCGCGTAGCTCGGTGTGCGTCTCGATCGCCTCGACGACCTGGGCGCCGACCTTCATCACCGGGTTGAGGCTGGTGCCGGGCTCCTGGAAGATCATGCCGATCCGGCCGCCGCGGATCGCCCGCATGCCGGCCTCGGGCAGCGCCAGCAGGTCCTGGCCCTCGAGGCCGATGCTGCCGCCGACGATCCGGCCGTTTTCGGGCAGGAGACGCATCAGCGCCAGCGCCGTCATGCTCTTGCCGCAGCCCGACTCGCCGACCAGGGCGAAGGTCTCGCCGCGGGTGATCGCCAGGGTGAGGCCGTCGATCGCCTTGACGATGCCGGCGTCGGCGTCGAGGGCGACCTCGAGCCCGGTGATCTCGAGCGTCGTCGACGAGGAACGCGGGGCCGCCATCAGCTGATCGCCGCGCGCCTGAGGCGCGGGCGGAAGCTCCGGGCGCGCGGGTCGAAGGCGTCGCGCACGCCGTCGGCGAACAGGTTCGCGGCCAGCACCAGCGTCACCATGAAGACGAAGGCGGAGACAAAGCTCCACCAGACGACCGGGTCGCCGCTCATCTGGCTGCGCGCCAGGTTGATCATGCCGCCGAAGCTGTTCATCGACGGGTCGACGCCGACGCCCACGTAGGTCAGCACCGCCTCGTAGAGGATCAGCTCGGAAAAGCTCAGCACCGTCGTGATCAGCACCAGGTGCATCACGTTGGGCACGATGTGCCGCGCCATGATCCGCGCGTGGCTGACGCCGAAGGCGGTGGCCGCCTGCACGAAGTCGAGCTCGCGCAGCTTCAGCGTCTCGCCGCGGATCAGCCGGCAGAGCGTCGCCCAGCCGGTCAGGCCGAGGATGACGCAGAGCAGGAAGATCTTCAGGTCGGAGCGCTCCGAGCCGGTCTCGAACATCTCGGCGTGCTGGTCGAGGTAGACCTGCACCATCAGCACGCAGGCGGCGATCAGGAGCACGTTCGGCACCGAGGTCAGCGTGGTGTAGACGTACTGGATCGCCTCGTCGACCCAGCCCTTGAAGTAGCCGGCGAGGACGCCGAGGACGATGGCGAACGGCAGGGTCGCCATCGTCGCCAGGGTGCCGATGACGAACGCGGTGCGCACGCTCTTCAGCGACTGGTAGAGCACGTCGTTGCCGGTCCGGTCGGTGCCGAGCACGTGGTAGCTGCCGGCCAGCGCGATCACCGGCCCGGCGACGAGGCAGACCACGGCGAAGGTGGCGAGCCCGGCCCGCACCGGGATGTGGGTGCGGTCGGCGGCGATGTCGCGCAGCGCGCCGCGGGTGCCTGCGTGGGAATGGCGCATCAGGAAGGCGGCGAGCAGCACCGCGAGCGCGGCCACTGCCAGGCCGCCGGCGAGGCCAGCGAGCACTTTCGCGGTGACGTCGCCCGCCCACTGCGCGTCGGGGTCGGCGAGGTGCACGCCGCCGAACTTCAGCCGGGCGAAGTCGCGCACCGGCTGGCCGTTCCTCTCCATCGGCTCCTTGATGAAGCTCTTGAAGGCCATCGGCTGCGAGTAGCCGGTCTCGCGGGTCGCGATCTGCCGGGCCAGCGCCACGTCGAGCACCGACTCGGTCGTCGGGGCGTAGAAGGTGGTCGCGCCGGCCGCGGCGCCCGGCGCGTTCGCCAGGGCGCGGCGGAAGTGGACGCTGTCGAGCATCGTGACGGTGGCGAACAGGATGAGCACGATCGCCGCGCTCAGGGCGGCCGGATCGCGCAGCACCTTGTCCCAGGTGGCGCGCAGGTTGGCGCTTCTGCGGACCCGCCAGACGTACCAGACGAGCAGCAGCAGCATCGCCCACAGCACGATGTCGGTCCAGAGAAAGACGAATTGCGGCATCAGTCGGTCAGACGAGGCGGACCCGCGGATCGGCCCAGGTGTAGGCGAGATCGATCGCGATGTAGCTGGCGATGTAGAGCACCGCGCCGACGAAGACCATCGAGCGGACGATCGCGAAATCCTGGCCGGCGATCGCCTCGATCACGAACGCGCCGAGGCCGGGAATGCCGAAGAAGCTCTCGAACACCAGGCTGCCGAGGAACACGTACGGCAGGTACGCGCCGGCGCTGGTGATGATCGGGATCAGCGCGTTCTTCAGCACGTGGCGGAACAGCACGATCGATTCGGGCAGGCCCTTGGCGCGCGCGGTGCGCACGTAGTCCTTGCCGGTCTCCTCGAGGAACATCGCCCGGTACAGGCGCGACTCCGTGCCCAGGCGCGCCAGCAGCGACAGGCCGATCGGCATGAGCAGGAACTTCACTGCGTCGAGCCCGCCGGCGTAGCCAGAGATCGGCACCAGGTGGAGGCTGCGGGAGAAGAAGAACTGGCCGACGATGATGTAGAAGAGGCTCGAGATCGAGAGCATCAGCACGCACAGCACCACGCCCCAGAAATCTATCTTCGAATGGCGGAAGAAGACGAGCAGCAGGGCGAACGCCGTGCTCGCGATCACCTGCAGGATGAAGAGCGGCACCGCGAGCTGCAGGCTGACCCACATCCGGGTCTTGATCTCGTGGCCGATGTCGACGCTGCGGCCCGAGTCGGAGCGGCCGAAGTCGAGCGCGAAGAGGGACACCGAGCGCTCCCAGAGCACCGTGCGCGTGACCTTTGCCGCGCCCTCCTCCTTCGGGTTCCAGTAGAGCGGCCGGTCGTAGCCGCGCTCGGCCTTCCACTTCTCGATCTGCTCCTGCGTCACCCGCTTGCCTCCGATGTTCAGGCGCGCCATGTCGTCGGGCGTATTGACGTTGAAGAACAGGAAGAAGGTGAAGAAATTGACCCCGATCAGGATCAGCACGCCGTAGCCGACGCGGCGGATGAGGTAGTTCAGCACGAGGCGCTCAGGCGGCTTCTGCCACCGGCAGCGGCGCAGGGCCGACAGGCACCGCGGTCGCCCTCTGCCGCGCCTGGTAGCCGCGGCGCGCGATCCAGACCAGGCCGAAGGCGAAGGCGATCAGCAGCACCATGGGCCACCAGGTCGGCTGGTTCCACTCGGCCTGCTTGGCGACCCTGAGCTTCGGGTCGACGCGGTAGTACTTCGCCATGTCGCGGATCAGGATCGACGGCTTGCCGTTGTAGACCCACTGCTGGAAGGCGAGCCCGCCCCAGGGGAAGTAGCCGAACGACCAGGGCGCGTCCTGCTGAACGATCGCCACCATCTTGTCGATGATGGCCTGCT
Source organism: Burkholderiales bacterium (assembly GCA_021414305.1). Classification (GTDB taxonomy): domain Bacteria; phylum Pseudomonadota; class Gammaproteobacteria; order Burkholderiales; family Burkholderiaceae_C; genus Schlegelella_A. The sequence continues at coordinate 92,832 of JAIOOS010000007.1, forward strand.
TCTGCGGCCCGTCGTCGAGCGCCTGCAGCTCGCGGTACAGCTTGTCGAACTCGGGATTCTCGTAGTTCGAGACGTTCTCGCCCTGCGACTTCGACTTGCCGTTCGGGCCGTAGAGGAGGAACAGGAAGTTCTCGGCGTCGGGATAGTCGGCGAGCCAGCCCGCCCAGTAGATCTGGTGCTTGCCCTTCAGCGTCTTGTCCTGGAACTGGTTGAAGTCGGTGGCGCGCACCTCGAGCTGGATGCCGAGCTTGGCGAACTGGCGGACCATCCAGTCGTTCTCGGTCTTCGCCTCGGGCGTGATCGCGCGCTGGAAGTCGTAGTTGAGAACCAGCGGCTTGCCGCTGACGGCGTCGCGGCCGCCCGGGTAGCCGGCCTCGGCGAGGAGCTGCTTGGCCTCCTCGATCGAGCGACGCACGATCTTGCCGTTCTCTATCTTGTGCGTCACCGGATTGTGGAAGTCGCCCTGCCCTTCGCGCGAGCCGAACAGGCCCGGCGGCACCGGGCCCTGCGCGGTCACGCCGCCCTTGCTGAGGAAGATCCGGCCGTAGCCTTCTTCCCAGTCGACGGCGATCGAGAGCGCCTGGCGGAGCTTGCGGTGCTTCGCCTGCTGCTCGGGCGTGTCGCCGCGGCCGACCACCGGGTCGAGCATGTTGAAGCCGAGGTACCAGTCGGAGATGTCGGTCATCAGCGGGAACTTGTAGCCGCGCTCCTCGAACCGGCGCTTGACGTCGTCGGAGTTGTTCGCGTCGTTGCGGAAATCCACGCCCCACTCGGGCCGCTCGATCTCGGGCACGTCGAGGTATCCCTGCTTGAACTTCTCCTTGCGCGGCACCTTTTCCTTCTCGATCGTCACGTACAGCGTGTCGACGAAGGGCATGCGCTTGCCGCAGTCGGCCAGCAGCCCGTCCTTCGCGTCGCTCGCCTCGCCTTCGCAGGGATAGGGCTCGCCGCGGTAGCTCGGGTTGCGCTTCATCACGTGGCGGCGGTCGCGGATGAACTCGGTCATCATGAACGGGCCCGTGCCGACCGGCCACTGGTTCAGCGAGAGGCCGTTGTCGTTCATGCCGTGCTGCGCGTAGAAGGCGTCGGCCTCCCAGGGAACGGGCGCCACGAACGGCATCGCCATCCAGTAGTTCCACTGCGGATACTTGCCCTTGAGGCGGATGCGCAGCAGGTGCGGGTCGGGGGCGTCGGCGCCCTCGAGCGGCCACTTGCGGAAGTCGAGGAAAGGCTTGTCGCGGATGTCGCGCGGCAGCCCGGCCAGCAGCTTCTGGTCCTCGGCCTTGATCAGGTCGCCGTAGGCCTTGAGGCCGAGCACGTACTCGGCGAACACCGCGAACACCGGCGCCTCGATCCGCGTCGTGGCGTGGCGCTTGATCGCATAGACGAAGTCCTCGGCGACGAGCTCGCGCGAGCCCTGCTGCTCGAAGTCCCAGGGCGATCGCTTGTCGCCGAGCTCGGCGCGCGTCAGGTGGTGATAGAGGTACTCGCCCTTGGCGTTCTTGGCGAACGCCGGATGCGGCGCATACATGATGCCGTGCTTGATCGGAATCTCGTAGACGCTCTGCGCGATCTGCTCCGGCGCGGCGTCCTCGGGCAGGCGCTGCCCCGCCTTGTCGAGGTAGTAGGGCTTGACCACCTGCGCCGCCGCCTTCGGCACCAGCTCGTACGGGCGCTTCAGGTAGTGGTAGCCGTAGAGCGGCTCGTAGATCTGGTAGGTGTAGGCCGACTCCGGGTTCGCGTACGACGCGGTCGGATCCAGGTAGCGCGGCGAGCGCTCGTCGAACGAATAGAAAAGCGTGTTGGTCGCCGCCGAGCCGTCGGGGTACGGGCTGTTGTTGCAGGCCGTGAATGCGAGGGTGGCCGCGAGACAGGCAAGGCCCCGGGCGATGCGGGCTTGGAGGCGCGGCTTCATCGAGCTTTCAATGCTACCAGCCGATGAACGCGTTGCGCCCGTCGACCAGCAGCCGCACCCGGGCGCCGACGGGCAGGGTCACCTTGATCGGCACGTGGCCGAAGGGCAGGCCGCCGAGGATCGGCGTCTTCGTCGTCGCGCGGATCCGGGCGATCGCCGTGGCCAGCGAATAGCCGCGGTCGTTCGGCGACTTCTTCCAGGCGTTGAAGGCACCGAGGACGACCGCGCGCTGCCGATCGAGCACGCCCGCCTGCTGCAGCTGCAGGAGGTTGCGCTCGATCCGGTAGGGATGCTCGTTCACGTCCTCGAGGAACAGGATGCCGCCCTTGATGCGCGGGAAGTGCGGCGTGCCGAGCAGCGAGTTGAGGACGCAGAGGTTGCCGCCCCAGAGCGTGCCTTGCACCGCCAGGCCGTCGAAGCCGGCGTCGGTGCGAAAGCCGACCGCCTCCAGCGCACCCGACATGGCCTCGAGAAAGCAGTCGCGGGTGACGTCGTCGACGCCGCCCTCGGCGTCGGTCCGGCCGAAGTCGTCGCAGGCGAGCGGGCCGGCCCAGGTGACGCCGCCGCCGGAATGGGCGAGCAGGCCGAGCTGCAACGAGGTCAGGTCGCTCATGCCGACCCAGCGCGTGCCCGACTCGACGCTCTTCGCCACCCGCTTCCAGTCGATGCGGTCGAGTAGCCGCGTCAGTCCGTAGCCGCCCCGAGTGGCGAGCGCGACGCTCGGCCGGGCGGCGGCGACGCGGTGGATCGCCGCGAGCCGGATCGCGTCGTCGCCGGCGAAGCGCTGCGCCTTCGCCGCCGCCGCCTCGTCGATGGCGACGCTGAAGCCGAGGGCGCCGAGGCGCCTGGCGGCACGGCGCAGCGGCATGATCGAGCGCAGCACGCCCGCGGGCGAGAACATCAGCAGGGGCGGGGCCGGCTCGCTCATCGCTCGGGCTCGGCGTCGATCTCGAGCGATTCGCCGGCGGGGATGACCGGCGGAATCGGCTCGGCGCCGACCGCGGCCAGCGCCGGCGGGGCGGCCCGGCGCTGCCGGTACTGCTCGCGCCGCTCGACGAAGAACGAGCGCAGCACCTCGGCCGCCTCGGCCGCGAGCACGCCGCCCACGACCTCGGTGTGGTGGTTCAGCTTCGGCTCGGCGAACACGTCGATCACCGATCCGGCCGCGCCCGCCTTCGGATCGGTCGCGCCGAACACCACCCGCTTGACCCGCGCATGCAGCAGCGCCATCGCGCACATCGCGCACGGCTCGAGCGTCACGTAGACCTCGCATTCCGGCAACCGGTAGTTCGCCAGCAGCGTGGCGGCGTGACGCAGGGCCACGATCTCGGCATGGGCGGTCGGGTCGTGGTCGGTGATCGGCCGGTTGTAGCCGGTGGCGACGACCTGGCGTCCGTTCGCGGTCTCGCGAACGATCACCGCGCCGACGGGCACCTCGCCCACCAGCCAGGCGTTGTGCGCCTGGTCGAGAGCCAGGCGCATGCCCGACTCGTCGCGCTCGGCAGAGACGGGAAGCGCGCCGAGGGGCGGAAGGACGGACATCGAGGGCGGGTCGCGGCGGGGCGGAAAGCGAATACGGAAGCTTAACGCGCGCCGACCGGAGGTCGCGGCGTCGACGCGCCGATCGAACGCGCCGGTTGCGCCCGCGCCGGCGCTGGCCGGAAAATCCCTTCGCCCACTCCGCGTCGAACCATGTCGGCCCGCCTCACCCTGCTCGGCTCGCCGACGATCGCTCTCGGCGGCGCGCCCTTGGCCTTGCCTTTCGAACGGCGCAGCCAGCTGCTCGTCTACCTGGCCATCAAGCGCACCTGGGTCGGCCGGGCCGAGCTGGCGGCGATCTTCTGGCCCGAGCAGGAGCACAAGCTCGCCTTCGCCAACCTGCGCAAGACCCTGTTCCGCTTGCAGAGCGTGCCCTGGGGCCGCTCGATCGAGCTGCAGGGGCAGACGGCGCGGCTGGAGATCGCGACCGACGTGGCCGAATTCGAGGCGGCGCTGCGCGAGGGCCGCATCGCCGACGCCCTGCCCTGCTACGCCGGCGACCTGCTCGCCGGTTTCGACGACGCCGACAGCGAGGCCTGGACGAGCTGGCTCGGCTTCGAGCGGGAGCGGCTGCGCGCCGCCTGGCGCGACGCCGTCCTGCAGCGGGCCGAGGGCGAGATCGACGCGGGCGAAGGCATCGCCCTCGGCAGCCGCCTGCTCGAGGCCGATCCGCTCGACGAGGCGGCCCTGCGCCTGCACATGCGCTCGCTCGCGCAGAGCGGCCAGGGCGGGCGCGCGCGCCAGGCGTACCGCACGTTCGTCGCCCGTCTCCAGGAGGACCTGGGCCTGGCGCCCGGCGTCGAGTTGCAGGCGCTGCACGACAGCCTGGCCAGCCCGGGCGTTGCCGGCGCGCCGCGGGCGGCCGCGCCGGCCGAGCCCGGCGACGACGGCTTCGTCGGACGCTCGATCGAGCGGCGGCGCATCGCCGAGATGCTTGCCGAAGGCGACTGCCGCCTGCTCAGCCTGGTCGGCCCGGGGGGCGTCGGCAAGACGCGGCTCGCGCGCCGGGTGATGGCCGAGCTCGGCCGCGAATTCAGCGACGGCACCGTGTTCGTCGCCCTCGAGGACGCGGCCACGCCGGCCGAGCTCGGCAGCCGGCTGGCGCGCGAAGTCGGCGCCGAGCTGACCGGCCGCAGCGACCCGTTCGAGCAGGCGATCGAGTCGCTGCGCGGCCTGCAGCTCCTGCTCGTTCTCGACAACTTCGAGCAGCTCGTCGCCGCCGCGCCGCAGGTCGAGACCCTGCTCGCCCGCTGCCCGCGGCTGCGCGTGCTGGTCACCACCCGGGAGCGCCTGGGCATCGCCTCGGAGTGGACCTTCCCGCTCGAGGGCCTGCCCCTGCCCGAGGACGACGACGCCGACCACCTCGAGGCCTTCGACGCGGTGCGACTGTTCGTGCGCGCCGCGCGCCGGGTCGAGCCGGGTTTCCTCGCCAGCGCGGAGCCGGCGGCGCTGGTCGACATCTGCCGCCAGGTCGGCGGCCTGCCGCTCGCGCTCGAGCTGGCCGCGTCGTGGACGCGCGTTCTCTCCTGTTCTGCGATCGCCGCGGAGCTGCGCCAGGGCAGCGAGCTGCTGCGCGCCGTCGATCCTTCGCGGCCGGCACGGCAGGCCAGCATCGAGGTCGTCTTCGACCACGCCTGGAAGCTGCTCGGCGCCGCCGAGCGCGAGGCGCTGGCCCGGCTCTCGGTGTTTCGCGGCGGCTTCTCCGCCGCGGCGGCGCGGGCGGTCGCGGCGCCCTTGCCGGTGCTAGGCGCCCTGCTCGACAAGTCGCTGCTGCGCAAGGAAGAGAGCCGCTTCTTCCTCCATCCGCTGCTGCAGCGCCTGGCCGGCGACCGGCTGGGCGAAGGCCCGGCACGCCTCGCCGCGGTGACCGGACACGCGCAGTTCTTCCATCGACTGCTCGCGCAGCTGCGCCGCCCGGTCGACAACGGCGACCGCGAGGCGCTGCGCACCCTCGACCTCGAGTTCGACAACGGCCGGGCCGCATGGCAAGGGGTGCAGGCCGATGCGGCGCCGGCGGTCGTGCTCGCCGGCAGCCTGCTCGCGATGCTGCAATACAGCGACCATCGCGGCCGCTTCGCCGAGGGCCTCTCGCTCCTGGAGGAGGCGCTCGCCGCGCCGGCCACGGCCGCGGTGCCCGGCTTGCGGCCGCTGCTGCACGGGGCGGTCGGCCACCTGCTATACCGGCTCGACCGTTACGCCGAGGCGATCACGAGCGCCTCGGCCGGCCTTGCGGCCACGTCGGCCGGCGCCGACCACGAGGCCAGGCTGCAATGCTTCAAGGTGCTGGGCACGTGCAGCTTCCGCCTCGGCAAGCTCGATGACGCGCGTCGCTTCTACCGCCAGGCGCTGGCGCAGGCGCCGGCCGAGGGCGACCCGCACAACGCCGCGGCGATGCTCGACAACCTCGGTCTGGTGGAGAAGGCGATGGGCCACTACGACGAGGCCCTGCGCATGTCGAACGAGTCGCTGGTGCAGCACCGGCGGCTCGGCGACGTCGCCGGCGAGGCTCTCTGCCTGAACAACCTGACCGCCCTGCAGCACGACCTCGGCGACTACGCCAGCGCGCTCGCCAACGCGCGCGCCAGCCTGGCCCTCTGCGAACGTCACGGCCTGGTCGGCACGCGCGGCTTCGTCCTCGCCAACCTCAGCGAGCTGACGATGCAGCTCGGCGAGCTCGACGCCGCGCGCGGCCATGCGGCGAGCGCGCTCGAGCTGGCGCGAGCGACCGGCAACCGCTCGACCGAGGCCTGGATCCGCCTGCTGGTGGTGCAGATCGCGGTCCGCCAGAACGACCTCGCCAGCGCCCGCGAGGCGCTGCGCGAGTCGCTCGAGGTGGCGCTGGCGATCGGCCGGCCGCTCTCGCTGCTCGCCGCGATCGCCGTCTTCACCGACCTGCTGGCGGCGCAGGGCGAGCGCCGGGCGGCGGCGCGCCTGCTCCGCTTCGCCTCGGCGCATCCGGCGATGACGGTGCAGGGCCGGCACCAGCTTCAGCCGCGCCTGGCCGCCCTGGTCGACGCCGATCCGGGCGAGCACGAGCCGATCTGGTCCGGGCCGCCGCTCGACGAGCTCGCGCGGCGCATCGTCGCCGAGACGCCGGCCGGGCACGCCGCCCTCGCCGCCGCGCTGCGCGCCGGCGACTGACCCCGGCCGGCGCCGCCGGCTTCTCTCTGCGGGGCCCCCGGGGCCGCGGCGTGCCCGGCCGCGACGCGCGGCGGCGTGCAACGCGTGGAACGCCCATGCAACGCACGCCTTTGCACAGTGCAGTCCTCCGCAACGAGGACCCGTCATGCAAGCACAGCAAACCCTTCGCCTCCCGGCCCCCACGGCCGCGGCCTTCTTCGCCCGGCTGAGCGCCCGGGTGCTCGACGCCTGGCGCCGCCAGCGCCTGCACCGGGCGACCGTCGAGACCCTGAGTTCGCTCGACGACCGCACCCTGCGCGATCTCGGCTTTCACCGCAGCGAGATCGGCTCGATCAGCGCCGAGATCGGCGGCCGGGCCGAGCTCGACCGGGTCCGCGCGCAGCTCGGTCACGCCCTGCGCGCCTGAATTCCAAGTTCCTCCCCACCACCACGAAAGCACAACCATGCAAGCTGCCACCGCCGTTTCCGTTCCCGCGCTCGCCAAGTCGTCGCACGACGTCGTCGATCGCTACGCCCGCACGATCGAGATCTCCAAGCGCATCCGCTGGGACATCGACCGCGACGTTATCCGCGGCCGAAGCTTCGACTTCGGCAAGAAGTTCCTGCCCGACGGCCTGTCGAAGGTCGGCGAGCTCGCCTTCCTGCAGCCGGCCGAAGCGCGCCTGCTCTCGCAGATCCAGGGCCGCACCTACGCCAACATGTTCGCCTTGGTCGAGCGCTTCATCGGCGCCAAGACGGCCGAGCTCGGTCGCAGCCACGCGCTCGGCGACCAGGTCGCGTTCGAGGCCCTGGTCCGGCTCACAGACGAGGAGCTGAAGCACCAGGAGATGTTCCGCCGCCTCGAGCGCATGGCCGCCCTCGGCATGCCCGCCGGCTACGCCTTCCTGCCCCAGCCCGACGAAGTGGCCGGCGCGGTGCTGGGCAAGTCGAACTGGGCGGTGCTCGGCCTGACGCTCGACATCGAGCTCTTCAGCCAGGCGCACTACCGCTCGAGCATCGAGCCCGACGACAGCCTCTCGGAGCTGTGGAAGGACGTGTTCCTGTTTCACTGGAAGGAGGAGTCGCAGCATGCGGTGCTCGACGAGCTCGAGTGGCGCCGCGAGGACGCGCGGCTCTCGGGCGCGCAGCGCGACCGCGGGGTCGACGAGCTGATCGAGCTGGTGGGCGCGGTCGACGGCATCTGCCAGATGCAGGCGCGCGCCGATGCCGACTTCTTCCTCTCGACGATGCGTCGCCCGTTCGACGAAAGCGAGAGCGCCGCGGTCCATGCGGTCGTGCTCAAGGCCTACCGCTGGCAATACATCGTCTCCGGCGCCCAGGAGCCTCGCTTCCAGCAGGTGCTGAAGGCGCTGGTCACTCCGGCCCAGATGCAAAGGATCCTGCAGGCGCTGGCCCCCTTCTTCGCCGAAGCCTGATCCCCTCTTTCCATTCAACCTCGAGGAACACCGTGACCATGCACAACGCAACCCTCTCCCCGGCCGCGCCAGGTCCCGACCTGGCCGCCGTCAAGCAGCGGCAGCAGGCCACCTGGGCCGGCGGCGACTACGCCGTCGTCGGCAGCACGCTGCAGATCGTCGGCGAGACGCTCGCCGAAGCCGCGGACGTGCGCGCCGGCGAGCGCGTCCTCGACGTCGCCGCCGGCAACGGCAACGCCTCGCTCGCCGCGGCGCGGCGCTTCGCCTCGGTCACCTCGACCGACTACGTGCCCTCGCTGCTCGAGAAGGGCGAGGCACGGGCGCGCGCCGAAGGGCTGGCGATCGCCTTCCAGGTGGCCGACGTCGAGGACCTGCCGTTCTCGGACGGCAGCTTCGATGTCGTGCTCTCGACCTTCGGCGTGATGTTCGCGCCCGACCACCAGCGCAGCGCCGACGAGATGCTCCGGGTGCTGCGCGCCGGCGGCCGCCTGGGGCTGGCCAACTGGACGCCCGACGGCTTCGTCGGCCAGCTCTTCAAGCTGATCGGCCGGCACCTGGCGCCGCCCGCCGGCCTGCAGCCGCCCTCGGCCTGGGGCACCGAGGCGCACTGCGCCGCGCTGTTCGGTGCGAGAGCGATCGAGATGCGCTGCGAGCGTCGCACTTTCAACTTCCGCTACCGCTCGGCGGCGCACTTCGTCCAGGTATTCCGCGACTACTACGGCCCGACCCACAAGGCCTTCGCGGCGCTCTCCTCTGCCGGCCAGCAGGCGCTCGAGCGCGACCTCCTCGATCTGCTCGGCAGGCTCAACACGGCGGGCGCGAGTTCGCTCGTCGTGCCGTCCGAGTACCTCGAGACCATCGTCATCAAGCGCTGAAGCGCACTTTCAACTCCCTGGAGAAGCCATGAAACCCAAACTCCTGCTCAAGTACGAAAACGCGGCGGAAATCGACTCGCGCACCTATGTCGTGGTCGAGCCCCGACTCTCGAAGCTGTTCGCCGGCATCAAGGTCTCGCTCAAGCCCATCGGCGAGAAGGCGGCGTCGAAGGTGAGCGCGAAGAACCCGGCGTTCTGGTACGCCACCTTCGTGGCCGACAAGCTCGTTGTCACCCTGAAGATCGGCAGCAGCATGCAGGTCATCGGCGAGTTCGACCTCGGCTCGGTGGCCGACCCGAAGCGCCGCAAGCAGATCGTCGATTCGCTGAAGGACGAAGGCATCCTCGATGCCGCCGAGGTCGCGGGATTCATGCGCCGCCATCCCGACAAGACGCGGCTCGCCGAGCTGCGCCAGGCCGTCGCCGAAAAGCTCAAGGCGATGGAAGCACTGAAGAACGAGCTGATGACGCTGAAGGCCGAGCTGGCCGGCAGCGGCGGCTGAGCGGGAGGGCTCCATGGAACCGACCCGTTTCCTGCCGACGCTGTTCGCCGCTGTCGTGGGCGGCTGTGCGGCGCTCCTGCCGCCGGCGAGCGAGCCGGTTCCGGGCCCGCTCGTTCCCGCCGGCGAGACGCCGCGCCTTTCGCTCAGCGCCCGCGGCGTGCAGATCTACGAATGCCGGCGGCTCGACGGCATGCAGCCCGCCTGGCTCTTCCTCGCCCCGGAAGCGCGCCTGTACGACGCGCGCGGCGAGGCCGTCGGCAGCCATGGCGCCGGGCCGCACTGGCAGGCCGAGGACGGCAGCCGCATCGTCGGCACGGTGGTCGCCAAGGTCGTGCCGCAAGACGACGACGCGGTCCCCTGGCTGCTGCTGCACACCCGCGGCGCCGGCGGCGAGGGGCGCTTTTCCGGCATCACCAGCGTGCAGCGGATCCACACCCGGGGCGGCACAGCGCCGGCGCGCCGCTGCGACGAGACCGCGCTCGGCCGGACCGAGCGGGTGCCGTACACGGCCGACTACGTCTTCTTCGAAGGAGGTCGGTCCTGAGTCTGGGGGCGACTGTTTCTGCCGCCGCGATGAGCGGCCCAAGGCCGAGGTGGAAATGGGGTCTACTCGGCCGTGAGCCCGACTTTGCACCCGGCGACATCAGCCTTCGCGAGCGAGACTGCGGCGGCGAAGAAGATCCTGATCGTCGAGGTCGCCGGCCTCGGCGACCTGGTGCACTCGCTGGCAGCCATGGGAGCGGTCCGCGAGACCTGGCCGAAGGCCGAGCTGCACTGCCTGGTGCGCCGCGAGTACGCGGGCCTGCTCGGCCTGGCGCCCTGGATCGACAGGGTCTGGCCATATCGGCGCGGCCGCTCGCTCGCGCCGGCCTATGTGGTCGATACGGTCCGCGCCCTGCGCGCCGAGCGCTTCGACATCGCGATCGACCTCATGGGCTCCGACCATGCGAGCACCGCCGCCTGGCTGAGCGGCGCGCCGCGGCGCCTCGTGCGCCGCCCGGGCCCGCTGCGCTCGCGCCACGCCTGGCGCTGGTTCGGCACCGATGTCGTAGAACACCCCTTCGGCCAGGAGCCGATGTACCTGCAGCGCTGGCACGCCCTGCAGCAGGCCGGCATCCGCTCTGCCGAGCCCGTGTCCAGGCTACGACCCGCCGGGTCGCTCGACGCTGTGCCCGGTGCCGGCGAGCCTGGGACCCGCTACGTCCACCTGAGCCCGTACACCCGGCACCGCCGCAAGGAGCTTGCGCCAGCGCAGATGGCCGACGTGCTGCTCCGCTTGCACGCGCAGCAGCCCGACCTGCGGCTGGCGATCTCCTGCGCCGACTCGCCGCGCGAGCGCCTGGCGCTCGACGAGTTGCTGCGCCTCCTTCCGTTCGCGCCCTGGCGGGTGTTCGCCGGCACGCTCGACGTTGCGCAACTGCTCGCCCTGATCGAAGGCGCGGCGCTGCACCTGGGCGGCGACACCGGCTCGATGCACCTCGCCTGGCTGGCGGGCACGCCCTCGGTCTGCTGGATGTCCGCCCTCGCCAGCTACCGCAGCTGGGCGCCCGACGGCGAGCGGCACGCGATGGTCTATTCGCAGCTGCCGCCCGGCGATCATCTGCTCGGCATTCCGACCGGTGCGGTTGTCGCCCGCGCCCTCGAACGGCTGCGCGGCCAGTGGCCCGGCCAAGGCCGGTGGCGAAAGGTGTAGCGACGCAGCTCGCGTGCGCCGCTGGCCCGCCTGGCAGCCCCGAAGCCTCGCACCCTGGCCTGCGTGCACGGCAGCGCCTGGCTCAGTCGTCGTCGGGGTCGACTCCGGACAGCACGGGCAGGTCCTCCTTCACCAGCATCACCGTGCACGGTGCCTGCATCGCCACCTTGATCGGAATCGTCGGCACGATGGGTTGCAGCTTCAGGCCGTGCGTGGCGGCGCCCATGACGATGATGCTCACCGTGTTGCGCTTGGCATAGCGGACGATGGCGCCGGCCACGTCTGCGGACTCCAGCACATGGAAGGACACCTGATGCTGCCTCAGGTCGAGCGGCTCGGCCCAGCGCCGCAGCTGCTCGAGCAGCCGACGCTGCGTGTCGGGGTCGTCGAACCCGACCGATGGCGTGACGGTAATGCATGCCAGGCGGGCGCCGGGCCGCGCACCCAGCGACCGCGCGCTGGCCTGGCGCAGCGAGTACAGCGTGCCCTCGCCGACGTCGCCGTGGGGCACCGCCACCAGGACGATCGGCACTTCATCGATCTGCCGCGACGGCATGGTGCTCGGCTCGTACTGCAGCCCCGCCGCGCGCAGCCAGCGTCGCAGGTGCCGGTGCCACGGCGTGCCGCGCAGGCGCTGGCCGCGTGCGCCGACGGCGACCTGGCCGGGATGCTCGAGATCGAACACGAGGTGCTTGGCCGACGGGTAGCGGTGCTCGGCCTGCGGCTCCAGCAGGCGCAACACCACCTCCTGCAGCCAGGGCGGAACGTCCGGCCGCAACCGGCGCGGCGGCACGGGGTCCATCCACAGGCGCTGGCGCAGGCCGCCCGCGGTCTTCGGGTCGCCGAAGGGCAGCTCGCCGGTCAGCATCTCGTAGAGCATGACGCCGACGGCGAACAGGTCGCTGCGCGAGTCGCCCCGGATGCCGAGCACCTGCTCGGGCGCCATGTAGGCGTGGGTACCGATCGGCTGGCGCGTCTCTTCGGCCAGCAGGTCGGGAAGCTCGGCGTGGTGCGACAGTCCAAAGTCGAGCAGAACGGCGAGGCCGCTGTCGCGCCACATCACGTTGGCGGGCTTCAGGTCCTGATGCACCACGTTTTGCCGATGCAGGCTGTGGCAGGCGCGGGCGAGCGCCAGGCCCAACGAAACGACCTGGTCGAGCTCGAGGCGCGGCGCCGGATCCAGCAGCTCCTGGTAGGTGCGGCCCGGCACATGCTCCATGACCAGGTACGGGTTCACCGCGAGGTCGCCGCAGGCCACGAACCGGGGCACGTGCGGCCCGGTCAGCAGGGGGAGCAGGCGGTGCTCGGTCTCGAAGCCGACGATGCTTTCGGGCCCGTCGCCCGAGCCCATGCGCGGCACCTTCATCACCATCGGGAAGCCGGGGTCGCGCGCGCCCTGCGCGTAATGCACGGCGAAGATGCGCGCCATCGAGCCGGCATGCAGCACGCGCTCGACGACGAACCCGTCCAGGGTGTCGCCGGGTCCGAGCGGGGATCGGTTCATCGCTTCAGCGCGCCGTTTCCAGACGTTGGATCGCGTCCTGCGGCAGCCCCTTGCGACGCGCCAGCGCCACCATCGCACCCACATCGTAGGGCACGCGGTGGAAGGTGAGCTGCGCCGCCTGGGTGTCGAGCAGGGCGAAGGCCGCCGCCCGATTGCCGTCGCGCGGCTGCCCCACCGACCCGACGGTGGCCACCCAGTGGCGATGCGGCGGCACCGGGATCGCCTTGCCCGGCGCGGGCTCGAACAGCATCAGCGTCGACCCCCGGCCCTGGTAGTAGAGCGCCTGGAGATGCACGTGGCCGCCCAGCACGTAGCGGACGCCCTCGTGGCGGGAGGCGTGGGCCAGGCTGTCGGCGGCGACCAGCGGATTGTTCACGTAGCGCCAGGCCGCAGGGGCATCTGCGCTGGCGTGGACCAGGAAGCACGGCGGCTCGATCCGCTCCAGCGGCAAGGCCCCGAGCCAGTCGCGCTGCGCCGCGTCGAGCTGGTCGTGGGTCCAGCGCGCGCCGGCCTCGTCCACGGTCCTGGGCTCGGCCGGGGGCGCCGCGGCGAGTGTGTCGTGGTTGCCGCGGAGCACCCAGGCGCCCGACGCCTGCAGCGCGCGAATCCGGTCGACCACCGCCGCAGGGTCGGGTCCGTACCCGACCAGGTCGCCGAGCAGCGCCAGCTGCGTCGCACCCAGCTTATGCGCGCGCGCCAGGCAGGTGTGCAGCGCCAGCGGGTTGGCGTGAACGTCCGAAAGCAGGGCAAGACGCATTGCGGAAGTGTTGCACCCGCGACGGATTCGCCAGTTGTCTCAGATCATGCCGAGACCCCGACCCGGTCGGTTCGCATTTGCCGTCGCCTCACTTCAACAAGCGATAGTCACCCAAGCGAAACCATCTGCGTGAAAAGATGAACCCGGTCGCCGGTTCCGGCGAAAGGCTGGTGACTTCTCCGCTCATGTTCTTTCTGTAGAAGGCGGTGCAGGTGGCCGTTTGCCAGACCGTCTTCTTCATCTTTTCCCTCATGGCGGCGACGTATTCATCCTGGAGATCGCGCCTGGCATCGATGGCCTTGATGCTGCTGTCTCGCTTCACGGCGCAGATGGCTTGCACGATGTAGTCTGCCGCCGCCTCCATGTATGAAATTTGCGAGCTGTGGCCGGTGCCCGTATTCGGGCCGTTGATCTTGAAATAGTTGGGGTAGCCCGAAACGGTGATGCCCTTGTACGCCACGGCCTCTTCTTCCCATTCGCTGTTGAGGTTGCGGCCGCCAAGGCCATGCACCTGGAACGTCAGGGCCTTCTTCATGTCCGAATAGGCGAAATATCCCGTCGCGTAGACGATGATGTCCAGGGGAATGTCCTTGCCGTCCCTGGTTCTGATGCCCGAGGGCGTGATGCATTCGATTCCGCTGATATCCACGTCGACATTGGCGCGGGACAGTGCCGGAAGGTACGCATTGGACGGTATGACGCGCCTGCAGCCCAGTTCGTAGTCGGGCATCATGTGCCGACGCAAGCGGTCGTCCCCGATGTATCTCTCGAGCTGCCTTTTCAGCGTTCTCCGGTAGTGGACCTTGATGAGACGACTGATCAGCGAGGTCCCCGGATAGCGGCGAAAGCCGATGAACCTCAGGTCGTAGAAGGTGAAGACGAGAAGGCGGATGAGGTGCCGGACGCCCGGCAGCGTTCGCACGAAACGCTCTGCCGCACCGTAGTGCCGGTCCGACCGCGGCAAGACCCACTGCGCCTTGCCCATGAACAGGGTCAGTCGGGCGACCTTTGCGGCGATGGCGGGAACGATCTGAGCGCCGGAGCATCCCGAGCCGATGACCGCGACGCGTTTTCCTTCATAGGAGACGGAGTGATCCCACTGTGCGGCGTGGAATTTCGGTCCCTTGAAGGTTTCCGCGCCTTTGATATGGGGCGTATGCGGGTTCGCCAGCACGCCGCTGGTGTCGATGACAAACCGGGCCGAATACCTCTCGCCCGATTCGGTCTCCACACGCCACAAGCAGGCGCCTTCTTCATAGGCAATTCGCGTGACCGTCTGGTTCGCTCTCGCCTTCTTTCTCAGGCCGAACTTCTCGATGACATGGTTCGTGTATTCGAGCAGTTCGCTCTGCGGGGCATAGGTCTTCCTGAACGGGTAGGCGACGAAGGAGAAGGAGTAGAGGCTGGTTGGAATATCGACCTCGGCTCCGGGATAGGAGTTGACCTGCCAGGTTCCCCCCAGCTCGGAGTTCCTCTCCAGCAGAACGAAGTCATTGCAATGCTTCTTCTGCAGATGGATAGCCGCCAGCAGGCCTGAAAACCCCGTACCGATGATCACCGTCTCGACGTATCGGGTGTCCTCCCGTGCTGTACCGGACTGTTCCGTTGCCGGCGATGGCATCGTCTACTCCCACTCGATCGTCGCCGGCGGCTTCGAGGAGACGTCGTAGGTGACGCGATTGATCCCGCGCACCTCGTTGATGATCCGGCTCGACACCTTCTTCAGCAGCGCGTACGGCAGCTCGGCCCAGTCGGCGGTCATGAAGTCGCTGGTCTGCACCGCGCGCAGCGCGACCACGTGCTCGTAGGTGCGGCCGTCGCCCATGACGCCGACGCTCTTCACCGGCAGGAACACGGCGAAGGCCTGCGAGGTCAGCTCGTACCAGGTTCTCTGGCTGACCGGGTCGATGGTGTTGCGGAGCTCCTCGATGAAGATCGCGTCGGCGCGGCGCAGCAGGTCGGCGTGCTCCTTCTTCACCTCGCCGAGGATGCGCACGCCCAGGCCCGGCCCGGGGAAGGGATGGCGGTAGACCATGTCGTGCGGCAGGCCGAGCGCGACGCCGAGCTCGCGCACCTCGTCCTTGAACAGCTCGCGCAAGGGCTCGAGCAGCTTCAGGCCGAGCGTCGCCGGCAGGCCGCCGACGTTGTGGTGGCTCTTGATCGAGATCGCCTTCTTCGACTTGGCGCCGCCCGATTCGATGACGTCGGGATAGATCGTGCCTTGCGCCAGCCACTTGGCCTGCTTCAGCTTTTCCGCCTCGCGCGTGAACACCTCGACGAACTCGCGGCCGATGATCTTGCGTTTCGCCTCGGGATCGGCCACGCCGGCGAGCTGGCCGAGGAACTGCTCGCTGGCGTCGACGGCGATCACCTTGACGTGCAGCCGGTTGGCGAACATCTCCATCACCAGCCGGCCCTCGTCGAGGCGCAGCAGCCCGTGGTCGACGAAGACGCAGGTCAGCCGGTCGCCGATCGCCTTGTGGATCAGGGCCGCGGCGACGCTCGAATCGACGCCGCCGGAGAGGCCGAGGATCACCTCGTCGTCGCCGACCTGGTCGCGGATCCGCGCCACCGCTTCGTCGATGTAGTTGCCCATCACCCAGTCGGGCTTGGCGCCGGCGATCTCGAGGACGAAGCGCTCCAGCAGCTCGCGGCCCTTGACGGTGTGCGTGACCTCGGGATGGAACTGCACCGCGTAGTAGCCGCGCTTCTCGTCGGCCATGCCGGCGATCGGGCAGCTCGGCGTCGAGGCCATCAGCGAGAAGCCGGGCGGCAGCTCGGTGACCTTGTCGCCGTGGCTCATCCAGACCTTGAGCATGCCGTGGCCCTCGGTCGTGGAGAAGTCCTCGAGGCCGTCGAGCAGCTTCGTGTGGCCGCGCGCGCGAACCTCCGCGTAGCCGAACTCGCGGTGCGTGCTCGCCTCGACCTGGCCGCCGAGCTGCACCGCCATCGTGAACATCCCGTAGCAGATGCCCAGCACCGGCACGCCGAGGTCGAATACCGCCTGCGGCGCGCGCAGCTCGTGCTCCTCGTAGGTGGAGGCATGGCTGCCGGAGAGGATGATTCCCTTCGGCGCGAACTCGCGGATGAAGGCGTCGCTGACGTCGTTCGGGTGGATCTCGCAGAAGACGTGCGCCTCGCGGATGCGCCGCGCGATCAGCTGCGTGACCTGCGAGCCGAAGTCGAGGATGAGGATCCGGTCGTGCATGGGCCTCCAGGTCGTCAGGTGGTGCGCGGTGTCGCCGCCGGCGGCGACAGGCCGGCCTTGTTGAAATGCAGCCAGGCCAGGGTCAGCGCCGCCAGCTGCAGCAGGGCGCAGAAGTAGAACGGCATGCCGATGCGCCAGTCGCCGCGCGGCAGGTGCGAGACGATGCCCAGGAGCGGCGCGCTCAGCACCGGCGCCAGCACCGCCATCAGGCTCTGCAGGCCGCTGATCGCGCCCATGGTGCGACCCTGCGTCGTCGCGTCGGCGGCGCCGGAAACGATGCTCTGGATCGACGCCGCCACCGTGTAGGCGAGGACGTTGGCGCCGATCACGACGAACAGCATCCAGCCTTCGCTGACGAGCCCGTAGCCGACATAAGCCAGCGTCGAAGAGATCAGCCCGGCGATGGCCAGGCGCTGCGGCGAGAAGCGCCTGAGCAGGCGGCCGAGCAGCACCCCCTGGACCAGCGCCGACATCACCCCCACCGCGAACAGCGACCAGCCGTTCTCGCGCGGTCCCCAGCCGAACTTGAAGGTCGCGTAGAGCACCCAGCTCGTGTAGAGGATGAACTGGGCCAGCGCCGCCAGGGCGACGACGGCGACCAGCATGCCGACCCCGCCGAGGCGGCCGAGCTCGGCGAACGAGGCCACCGGATTGAGGGCCAGCTTCCAGTTGACCGGCCGGCGCTTCTCGGGCGGAAGCGACTCGGGCAGGACGATCCAGCCGTAGAGCAGGTTGAGCAGCGCCAGCCCGCCGGCGGCGAAGAACGGCAGGTGCAGGTCGATCGCGCCGAGCAGGCCGCCGATCACCGGGCCGAGGATGAAGCCGAGGCCGAACATGGCGCCGAGCAGGCCGAAGCGCTTGGCCCGGTCGGCCGGCGCGGTGATGTCGGCGACGTAGGCGTTGGCGACCGAGGCGTTCGACTGCATCGCGCCGCTGAACAGGCGCACCACGATCAGCATCCACAGCTCGGTGGCGAGCGCGGTGACGAAGAAGCTGAGCGAGAGCGCGCAGAAGCCGACCAGCAGCACCGGCCGGCGACCGTACTTGTCGGACAACGCGCCGAGCAGCGGCGAGGTGAAGAAGTTGGCGATGCTGAAGGCGAACGTCACCGCCCCGTACCACCACGCCTGCTCGGTCTGCGAAGCGGTGAAGCCGCCGACGAGGGCGGGCAGCACCGGCACGATCAGGCCGATCGACACCATGTCGATCAGCACCGTGATCATGATGAACGGCATCGCCGCCTCGCGCGAGCGCGTGGCGGCCAGCGGAACGGGCGTCCTCATTCGGCGCGGTAGTTCGGCGCTTCCTTCGTGATCTGCACGTCGTGCACATGGCTCTCGCGCATGCCCGAGGACGTGATCTCGACGAACTCGGCCTTCTCGTGCATCTCGGCGATGCTGGCGCAGCCGCAGTAGTGCATCGAGGCGCGCAGCCCCCCACCCATCTGGAAGATGATGCCGACGACCGAGCCCTTGTACGGCACCTGGCCCTCGATCCCTTCGGGCACCAGCTTGGCGCCGCCCACCGAGCCGGCCGCGCTGGCCTCGCCTTCCTGGAAGTAGCGGTCGGCCGAGCCCTGCTGCATCGCCCCGATCGAGCCCATGCCGCGGTAGCTCTTGTAGGTGCGGCCCTGGTAGAGGATCACCTCGCCCGGCGCCTCTTCGGTACCGGCAAAGGCGCCGCCCATCATCACGGTGTCGGCGCCGGCGGCGATCGCCTTGGCGAGGTCGCCGGAGAAGCGCACGCCGCCGTCGGCGATGAGCGGAACGCCGCTGCCGGCGATCGCCCTAGCGACCGCGTCGATCGCCATGATCTGCGGCACGCCGACGCCGGTGACGATGCGCGTGGTGCAGATCGAGCCGGGGCCGATGCCGATCTTGACCGCGTCGGCGCCGGCCTCGACCAGCGCCTTGGCGGCCGCGCCGGTGGCGATGTTGCCGGCGATGACGTCGACGCCGGGGAAGTTGCGCTTGACCCAGCGCACCCGCTCGACCACGCCCTGGCTGTGGCCGTGCGCGGTGTCGACTACAAGCGCGTCGACACCAGCGGCCACGAGCAGCTCGGCGCGCTCCTCGGTGCCCTCGCCGACGCCGATCGCGGCGCCGACGCGGAGCTTGCCGACCGCGTCGCGCGCGGCGTTGGGAAAGCTGGTCTGCTTGGTGATGTCCTTGACGGTCATCAGGCCGCGCAGCTCGAAGGCGTCGTTGACGACGATCACGCGCTCGAGCTTCTCCTTGTGCATCAGCGCCTTGCCCTCGGCGAGCGAGGCGCCTTCGCGCACCGTCACCAGGCGCTCGCGCGGCGTCATGATCTCCCGGACCGGGGCGTCGAGCCGCGTTTCGAAACGCAGGTCACGATTGGTGACGATGCCGACGACGGTTCGGCCCTGAACCACCGGAAAGCCGGAGACGCCGCGCGCCCGGGAAAGCTCGATCACCTCGCGCACCGACATCTCGGGCGAGACGGTGAACGGATCGCGCAGCACGCCCGATTCGTATCGTTTCACCTTGGCGACCTCGGCCGCCTGCTGCTTGGGGCTCAGGTTCTTGTGGACGATGCCGATGCCGCCTTCCTGCGCCAGGGCGATCGCCAGGCGGGCTTCGGTGACGGTATCCATCGCTGCCGAGACCAGCGGCAGGTTCAGACGGATGTTTCGGGAGAGGGAGGTGGCGAGGTCGGTGTCGCGCGGAAGGACGCTCGAGAACGCAGGAACCAGCAGCACGTCGTCGAAGGTCAGCGCTTTGCCCAGAAGGCGCATCAGAAAGTCTCCAGACGCAAAAGCGAATTATACGGATGCAGTCGCAAAGTACCGGTTTGCCCGGGCGTCGGCAGAGCGGAAACGGGAGGCCGACCGGTACACTTCGCGGCAGATTCACTGACGTCCGCCCTGCCTCATGGTTCGAAATTCCGTCTTCCGCACGGTCATGACCGCAGCCGCTGCCGTTCTGCTGCTCGTTTCCCTGCCCGCCGAAGCCCAGTGGAAGTGGAAGGACAAGGGCGGGCGCATCCAGTACAGCGACCTGCCGCCGCCGGCGGGCACGCCCGACCAGGACATCCTGTCGCGCCCGAGCGCGCCGCGCCGGGCCTCGATCACCGCCCCGGCCGCTTCGCAGGCGTCGGCGCCGGCGCTCGTGGCCGGCGCGTCGGCACCCTCGGCGCCGCGCGCCGTCGATCCCGAGTTCGAGGCCAAGCGCAAGAAGGCGGAGAGCGAAAACCTGGCCAAGAACAAGGCCGAGGAAGAGCGCATCGCCGCCGCCAAGGCCGACAACTGCGGCCGCGCCCGGGCGCAGCTGCGCACCTTCGAGAGCGGCATCCGGGTCACGCGCACCAACGAGAAGGGCGAGCGCGAGTTCCTCGACGACAAGCAGCGCGCCGACGAGACGAAGCACGCCAAGGACGTGATCGCCGCCGACTGCTCGAAGTAGCCCTCTACTTGCGGCGTCGGGCGCGCAGGCGCCGCGCCTCCTTCGGATCGAGCAGCAGCGGCCGGTAGATCTCAACCCGGTCGCCCTCGGCGAGGCGCGTGTCCAGCCTTGCCGCCCGCCCCCAGATGCCGACGGCCTGGGTCGAGATGTCGACCGTACCGCCCGCCTCGAGCGCGCCGCTGGCGCGAATCGCGTCGAGCACGCTCGCCCCGCCCGGCAGCTCGACGCCGATCTCGCAGGCCTCGCCTTCGCGCGCCGACCAGGCGACGGCGACGCGCAGCGCCGGGGCGCCGCTAGCGCGGTCCATAGACCTGCTCGGCGCGGCGGACGAAGGAATCGACGAAGGTGTTGGCGATGCGGTCGAACACCGGGCTGATCGCCGCCTCGAGCATGCCGTTGGCGAAGGCGTAGCGCAGATCGAACTCGATCTTGCAGGCGCTCGCCGAGCCGGGGTTGGCCACGGCGCCCGGCACCGGCAGGGGAATGAAGCGCCACAGGCCGTCGAGCTCGGAGAACGGGCCGTCGACCAGGGCGATGTCGACCGACTCGTCCTTGACCTGGATGTTTCGCGTGGTGAAAGCGTGGCGGATGCCGGAAAAGGCGAGGTGCAGGCGCGCGGTCAGGCCCTGGTCGTCGCGGGCGAGGACCTCGGCGCGTTCGCACCAGGGAAGGAACTTCGGATAGTCCTCGACATCGACCACCAGATCGTAGATCTCCTGTGCCGAGTACCAGAGCAGCACCGACTTCTTGACGTGCTTCATAGAATCGACCCATTTTAGGAGTCGCCCTCTTGTCCATTGCCGAGAACCGCCGTGCCCGCTTCGATTACCACATCGAAGAGCGCCACGAGGCCGGCATGGTCCTCGAAGGCTGGGAGATCAAGGCGATCCGCGCCGGCCAGGTGCAGCTCACCGACGGCTACGTCGTCATCCGCGACGGCGAGCTCTACCTGATCGGCTGCCGCATCAACGCCCTGCGCAGCGCCTCGACCCACATCACGCCCGAGGCCGACCGGACCAAGAAGCTGCTGATGCACAAGGAAGAGATCCGCCGCCTGATCGGCAAGGTCGAGCAGAAGGGCTTCACGCTCGTGCCGCTCGACCTCCACTTCAAGGGCGGGCGGGTCAAGGCCGAGATCGCGCTCGCCAAGGGCAAGGCCGAGCACGACAAGCGCAACACCGAGAAGAAGCGCGACTGGGAGCGCGAGCACGGCCGGCTGATGCGGCACAAGGTCAGCTCGAAGACCAAGCACTGAACAGGAGCGCGATCTTGTCGACCCCGAGCGAAGCCCTGCCCACCGCGCCACCCGCCGCGCTGCGCGAGATCGACGACCTGCCGCATCCGGCGGGCCTGCCCTGGCTCGGCAACACCTTGCAGATCGACAAGCCGCACGTGCACCAGCAAGTGGAAGGCTGGGCCCGGCGCTACGGCGACTTCTTCACCATCTCGATCGGCGGCCACCGGCTGCTGGTGATCGCCGACCACAAGGCGATGGGCGCGGTGCTGCGCGACCGGCCCGAGGGCTTCCGGCGCACGCCGCGCTTCGCCAGCATCGCCCGCGAGATCGGCCTCGGCGCGGGCGTGTTCGGCGCCGAGGGCGAGGTCTGGAAGCGGCAGCGGCGCATGGTCATGGCCGGCTTCGATCCGCGCCACCTGCGCGCCTACTTCCCGTCGCTGGTGCGGGTCTGCGACAGGCTCGAGGGCCGCTGGAAGCGCGCCGCGGCCTCGGGCCAGACCATCGACCTGCAGGCCGACCTGATGCGCTTCACCGTCGACGCGATCTCGGGCCTGGCGTTCGGCGCCGAAGTCAACACGCTCGAGTCCGACGACGACATCATCCAGCGCCATCTCGACAAGATCTTCCCGGCGATGTTCCGCCGCCTGTTCGCGCCCTTCGCCACTTGGCGCTGGTACAGAACGCGCGCCGACCGCGAGCTCGACGCCAGCGTCGTCAAGGTCAACGCCGCGATCGACGGCTTCGTTGCCGCCGCCCGGCAGCGCCTCGAGGCCGACCCGGCGCGGCGCGCGGCGCCGGCGAACCTGCTCGAGGCGATGATCGTCGCCGCCGACGATCCGGGCTCGGGCATCACCGAAGGCGAAGTCTCGGGCAACGTCATGACGATGCTGCTCGCCGGCGAGGACACCACCGCCAACACCCTGGCGTGGGCGATCTGGCTGCTGTTCACGCATCCCGAAAGCCTGGCCAAGGCACGCGCCGAGATCGACGCGGTGGCCGGCGACCCTTCGACCTGGACGCACGAGCGCTTCGCCGAGATGCACTGGCTCGAAGCCTGCGCCAACGAGACGATGCGGCTGAAGCCGGTCGCGCCTTCTCTCACCCTGCAGTGCCTGCGCGATACCACCGTCGCCGACATCCGGGTGCCGGCCGGCACGCTGGTGTTCCTCGCCCTGCGCAGCGATTCGCTGCTCGAGGAGTACTTCGCGCGGGCGAAGCAGTTCGATCCGCAACGCTGGCTGCAACCCGACAATGGCCCGAACGCCAGCTCGGCAAACCGGGTCTCGATGCCGTTCGGCGCCGGGCCGCGCGTGTGCCCGGGCCGGCACCTGGCGATGCTCGAGATGAAGATGGCGCTCGCCACCCTGATCGGCCGCTTCGACATCGAGCGCGTCGGCACCGCCGCCGGCAGCGAGCCCGACGAGCGCATGTCGTTCGCGATGGGCCCGGCCGGCCTGTCGATGCGGCTCGTGCCGCGCCGTCGCCCGGTCTAGCGCAGGGCCGCCAGCGCCTGCTCGCAGTCGGCGATCAGGTCCTCGACCTGCTCGAGGCCGATCGAGAAGCGCACCAGCAGTCCGGCCCAGGCCGGGCTCTTGCGAATCAGCCGCAGGTCGTAAGGGACCGCGAGGCTGACCGGGCCGGCCCATGAGTAGCCGATCTTGAAGAGCCTGAGCGCGTCGATGAAGGCGTCGACCCGGGCACTGTCGAAGCGTGGGTCGAAGACGATCGAGAACAGCCCGGCCGCCTGCGAGCAGATCGCCGCCCAGTGCTCGTGCCCGGGCGATCCGGCAAGCGCCGGATGCAGCACCGCGGTCACTTCCGGACGACGCGACCACCACGCCGCGAGCTCGCGCCCGGCCCGATCCTGCGCCGCATAGCGCAGCATGAGCGAAGGCAGCGCGCGCAGCACTGCCTCGACGTCGTTGACGCCGACGCCCCAGCCCATGCGCATGTGCGTCGCCTTGATGCGCTGGTGCAGCGCCATGTCGCGGGTCGTCACCGCGCCCATCAGCAAATCGGCCCCGCCCGAGGGGTACTTGGTCAGCGCCTGGATCACGACGTCGGCGCCGAGCGGTTCGGCGTCGCTGCCGAGCGCGAAGGCGTCGAAGGCCAGGCCGGCGCCCCAGGTGTTGTCGAGCGCGACGACGAGGTCCTGGCGCTCGCGCGCGATCCGCAGCAGCGCCGGCAGGTCGGGGAACTCCATCGTCACCGAGCCCGGCGCCTCGAGCCAGACGAGGCGCGTCGACGGCGAGAGCGCGGCGCGCAGCGACCCGGGATCCATCGGGTCGTAGAAGCGATGGGCGATGCCCCAGCGCGCCAGCTCGTTCTTCGCCAGCTCCTTGGCAGGCCCGTAGGCGTTGTCCGGAATCAGGACTTCGTCGCCGCTCTCGAGCAACGCGGCGTTGACGAGCGTGATCGCCGCCAGCCCGCTCGGCGTGAGCAGCGTCTGCAGGCCGCCCTCGAGCGTGGCGATGCGCTCCTCGAGGATGAAGGTCGTGGGCGTGCCATGCAGCCCGTAGGTGTAGCCGGTCTTCTCCTTCCAGGTGCGGGCGCGCAGCGCCGCGGTGCTCGCGAAGAGAACCGTCGAGGCCTTGTGCACCGCCGGCTGCACCGAGCCGAAGCCGGCCGGGGGCTGGTACGGATGGGCGATCAGCGACGTGCTGCTCGGCGGCTTCTTCTTCGCCATGCGGCCGCTAGATCGGGATGCCGACCAGGTCGTGGCCGTCGACGGCCACGATCTTCGCGCGCGTGAACTCGCCCGCCTTCAGCGTCTTCGACGCCTTCTCCGGCGGCAGCAGGCGAACCCGGCCGTCGATCTCGGGCGCGTCGGCGTAGCTGCGGCCGACGCCGCCCTTCCTGCCCAGGCCGGGCGCAGAATCGACCAGCACCTGCATGGTCGCGCCGACCCGGCGGGCGAGCTTCTCGATCGACACCGCCTCGGTCACCGCCATGACCCGCGCCCGCCGCTCCTCGCGCAGCTCGATCGGCAGCATGCCCGGGATCTGGTTGGCCGTGGCGCCATCGACCGCCGAGTAGGCGAAGCAGCCGGCGCGGTCGATCTTCGCCTCGCGCAGGAAGGCGAGCAGGTCCTCGAACTCGGCCTCGGTCTCGCCGGGGAAGCCGGCGATGAAGGTGCTGCGCACCACCAGCTCGGGGCAGAGCTCGCGCCAGCGCGCCAGCCGCTCGAGGTTCTTCTCGCCGCTCGCCGGCCGCTTCATGCGGCGCAGCACGTCGGGGTGCGAATGCTGGAACGGCACGTCGAGGTAGGGAAGGATGCGGCCGGTGGCCATCAGCGGCAGCACCGCGTCGACGTGCGGATACGGGTACACGTAGTGCAGCCGCACCCAGGCGCCGTGCGGCTCGGCGATCTCGGCCAGGCGCTCGCACAGCTCGAGGAGCTGCGTCTTCACCGGCCGGCCGTTCCAGAAACCGGTGCGGTACCGCACGTCGACGCCGTAGGCGCTGGTGTCCTGGCTGATGACGAGCAGCTCCTTGACCCCCGATTCGAACAGCGCCGCCGCCTCGGCGAGCACGTCGCCCACCGGCCGCGACACCAGGTCGCCGCGCAGGCTGGGAATGATGCAGAACGTGCAGCGGTGGTTGCAGCCCTCGCTGATCTTCAGGTACGCGTAGTGCTTCGGCGTCAGCTTGATGCCGATCGAAGGGCGTGCCGGCACCAGGTCGACGAACGGATCGTGCGGCTTGGGCACGTGCAGGTGCACCGCGTCCATGACCTCCTGGGTCGCGTGCGGGCCGGTCACGGCGAGCACGCTCGGATGCATCTGCCGCACCAGGTTGCCGCCGCCCTCGCCCGCCTTCGCGCCGAGACAGCCGGTCACCACGACCTTGCCGTTCTCGGCCAGCGCCTCGCCGATGGTCGCCAGGCTTTCCTTGACGGCGTCGTCGATGAAGCCGCAGGTGTTGACGATCACCAGGTCGGCGCCGGCGAAGGTCTTCGAGGTGGCGTAGCCCTCGGCCGAAAGGCGGGTCAGGATCAGCTCGGAATCGGTCAGCGCCTTGGGGCAGCCGAGCGAGACGAAGCCGATCTTCGGAATGCCGGTCGAGCGGGCGGCGTCGGGCGGTCGAACCAGCGTGTCCTCTGTCATCAACCGATTTTCGCCGATCGCCGGACGGACCGCCCGCGCAAGGCGATCAGCGCTTGGGCGGGGTCTTGAGCGCCGGCAGCCCGGGGAACAGCGTCGCCGCCTGCTTGGCCATCTGCTCCTGCATCTGCACGAACACCTGGCGCGACTGCTCCATGTAGTTGCCCATCAGGCCCTGGACCATCGGCGCCTGGCCGTTGAGGAACTGGTTCCACAGCTCCGGGCTCTGCGCCTTGGGATCGACCACGCCCTTCGATTGCGCGGCCAGCCGCGACTGGATGTCGGTGAAGGTCTGCAGGTTGGTCTCGAGGTACGAGCCCATCATGCCCTGCATCGCGTGGCCGTAGAAACGGATGATCTGCGACAGCATCGAGGCGGAGAAGATCGGCACGCCGCCGGTCTCTTCCTCGAGGATGATCTGCAGCAGGATGCTGCGCGTGAGGTCGTCGCCGGTCTTGGCGTCGCGCACCTCGAAATCGAGGCCCTGCAGCACCATCGCCTTCACCTCGGCGAGCGTGATGTAGCTCGACACCTCGGTGTCGTAGAGACGGCGGTTCGGGTATTTCTTGAGGACGCGCGTCCCGGCGCGGGGGGCGTCGGGCTGTTTCGGCGCGCCCGCGCGACGGGTCGTGGGCATCAGGGAGGCATCCGGTACGGAAAGGCGATTCTATGAAGCCCCTACCTGCGTCGTCGAAGGGTTTCCCCCGGCCGATCGCCTGCAGCGGGCCGGGGCTAGATGCCCGACGGCGGGCGCAGCGTGCCGAGCACGTTCTCGAACGCCAGGCCGATGGCGATCAGGCGCCGGTCGGTGCCCAGGGGCCCGTCGAGCTCGAGGCCGACCGGCAGGCCGCCGGGCGTCATGCCCGCCGGCAGGGCCAGCCCGGGAATGCCGGCGTTGCTGCCCGGGTCGGTATTGCGGATGAAGGTGGCGAAGGTCTCCACCTCCTTGCCGTTGAGCATGAACTTGCCCGAGCCGGCGACCGGGTCGATCGCGATCGCCGCCGCCACCGTGGTCGGAAACATCATCGCCTCGAGCCGGTTGGCCTTGAAGTAGTCGGCGTAGAGGCGCTGCATCTGCGGCCGGAAGACGCGGATCGCATCCGCATAGCCCGGCCCGGCGACGTCGCCCTGGATCGCACCGAACGCGCCTTTCACGTCGGGGCTGGCGACGCCGGCGGCGATCTCGCGCAGGCCGATGCCGCTGACGCCGGTGGCGGCGAGGTAGGCCGGGATGTCGGCGATCGGCTCGTGCAGGGCGATCGGAAACGACACCTTGTCGTTGAGCGCGGCGAGGCCGGCGAGGTCGACCTCGACGAACAGGACGCCGGCGGATGCCAGGCGCGCGCGGGCCTGCGCCATCACCGCCGCGAGCTGCGGCTCGAGCCCGGCCCAGAACGACGCCGGGATGCCGATCCGAAGGCCCGGCAGCGAGGCGGCCGAGAAGATCGGCGGCTCGCCGGTGATGATCGCGTCGAGCAGGGCGACGTCGCCGACGGTGCGCCCCATCGGCCCGACCGTGTCGCGGGTGTGGCTGATCGGCAGGACGCCGGCGCCGTCGTAGCGGCGCTCGGCGCCACCGTCGCCGACCGAGGGCCTGAGGCCGACTATGCCGCAGAGCGCCGCCGGAATGCGGGTCGAGCCGCCGGTGTCGGTGCCGAGCCCGGCGGGGACGATGCGCGCCGCGATCGCCGCCGCGGTGCCGCCCGAGGAGCCGCCGGGAATGCGCGTCCGGTCGTAGGGGTTCTTCACCGGCCCGGCGAAGCTGGTGAGGTTGGTGCTGGTGATGCCGAAGGCGAGCTCGTGCAGGTTCGCCTTGGCGATGACGATCGCGCCCGCATCGATCAGCTTCTGCAACGTCGGCGCATTGGCGGTCGGGCGCACGCCGTGCAGCGCCGCGGTGCCGCCGGTGGTCGGCAGGTCGCGGGTGTTGATGTTGTCCTTGACGACGATCGGCAGGCCGGCGAGCACCGGCAGCGGCGCGCCGCTCGCGCGCAGCGCGTCGACCTTCTTCGCCTGCTCGATCGCGCCGGCACGGTCGATCGTGATCAGCGCGTCGAGGCTCTTCAGCCGCTCGGCCCGGTCGAGCATCGCGCCAACGTAGGCTTCGGCGAAGAGGCGACCCGAGCGGATGCGCGAGAGCGCCTCGGCGGCGGTCATCTCCCGCATCGTAGATTCGGCCATGGGCGCGGGGGTCGAGGCGCAGCCGGCGAGCAGCGCCAAGCCGGGCGAGGCCGAGCCGGCGACGAGCAGGCCGGTCGATTGCAGAAGGCTGCGGCGGGACGGGCGGCGCAGCATGCTCAGGCGGCGCGCTTGGCGACCAGCGTCAGGATGTCGTAGCTCGCGACCAGCTCGTCGGCCTGGTTGGTGACCTCCACGTCCCACGCCACCACGCCCTGACCCTTGCCCTGCGCGTCCTTGCGGTTGCGGTCGATCTTGCGCTTGCAGGTGAGCCGGGCGCGGATCGTGTCGCCGATCGCCACCGGCTTGACGAAGCGCAGCGTGTCGAGGCCGTAGTTGGCGAGCACCGGGCCGGGCGCGGGCGAGACGAACAGGCCCGCCGCCGCCGAGAGCACGAAGTAGCCGTGGGCGATGCGCTGGCCGAACGCCGACTCCTTGGCCGCGATCGCGTCGAAGTGCATGTAGAAGAAGTCGCCCGAGATGCCGCCGAAGGCGACGATGTCGGCCTCGCTCACGGTGCGCCGGTGCGTCAGCAGCGAATCGCCGACGGCGAGGTCCTCGAAGTGCTTGCGGAAGGGATGAACGTCGCCTTCGTTCAGCGCGGCCCCGCGCACGTACTCGCCGGTCACCGCCATCAGCATCGTCGGCGAGCCCTGCACCGCCGTGCGCTGCAGGTAGTGCTTGACGGCGCGAATGCCGCCGAGCTCCTCGCCGCCGCCGGCGCGGCCCGGACCGCCGTGCTTGAGCATCGGCAAGGGTGAGCCGTGGCCGGTCGATTCGGCCGCGGCCTCGCGGTCGAGGATGTGCAGGCGCCCGTGCCACGCCGCCATCTGCGGGACCGCCTTCGCGGCGACCTTCGGGTCCTTCGTCACCAGCGTCGCAACCAGGCTGCCACGTCCGCGCGCGGCAAGTGCCAGCGCCTCGTCGAAGTCGCCGTAGGGCATGAGGGTGCTGACCGGGCCGAAGGCCTCGACGTCGTGGACCGCATCGTTGGTCATCCCGTCGCGGCAGAGCAGCAGCGTCGGCGAAAAGAACGAGCCGTTGGCCGCGCCCTCGCCGAGCGGCGCGAACGATTCGCCGGCGCCGTAGACGAGCTCGTTGCCACGCCTGAGCAGTTCCACCCGCTCGGCCACGTCCTTCTGCTGCGCGTGCGAGGCGAGCGCGCCCATCTTCACGCCCTCGACCGCCGGGTCGCCGAAGACGACCCGCGAAAGCCGCTCGCGCAGCTTCGCGGCAAGCGCGTCGATGTGCTGGCGCGGCACGATCGCGCGCCGGATCGCGGTGCACTTCTGCCCGGCCTTGGCCGTCATCTCGCGCACCACCTCCTTGACGAACAGGTCGAACTCCTCGTCGCCCGGCTGCACGTCGGGGCCGAGAATCGCGGCGTTGAGCGAATCGGCCTCGGCGTTGAACGGAATCGACTTCGCCAGCAGGTTGCGGTTGCTGCGCAGCTTCAGCGCGGTGTCGGCCGAGCCGGTGAAGGTGACCACGTCCTGGCTGTCGAGCCGGTCGAGCAGGTCGCCGGTGCCGCCGATCACGAGCTGCAGGCTGCCCGAAGGCAGGAGGCCCGATTCGACCATCATCCGCACCATCGCCTC
This sequence comes from Burkholderiales bacterium, assembly GCA_021414305.1. Taxonomy (GTDB): domain Bacteria; phylum Pseudomonadota; class Gammaproteobacteria; order Burkholderiales; family Burkholderiaceae_C; genus Schlegelella_A. The sequence goes on from JAIOOS010000007.1 coordinate 121,922, forward strand.
GGTGAGGTAGCTGGTCGCGCTCGCCGGCTTGGCGATGCAGGGCATGCCGGCGAGGAAGGTCGGGGCGAACTTCTCGAGCAGGCCCCAGATCGGGAAATTGAAGGCGTTGATGTGCACCGCGACGCCGCCGCGCGGCACCAGGATGTGGGTGCCGGCGAAGTGCCCCTTCTTGCCGATCTGCACCGCCGGCCCTTCGTGGACCACGTTGCCCGACGGCAGCTCGTTGCCGCCCATCGAGGCGTAGGCGTAGAGCGTGCCGGTGCCGCCCTCGATGTCGACCCAGCTGTCGCTGCGCGTCGCGCCGGTGTGGCGCGAGAGCGTGTAGAGCGACTCCTTCCTCTCGTTGAGGTAGGCGGCGAGCGCTTTCAGGCGCGCCGCCCGCTGCTGAAAGTCCATGGCCATCAGGGCAGGCACGCCCTTGCTCCGGGCGTGGCCCAGCGCCTCGCCGAAGTCGATCTCCTCGGCGTGGGTGTGGCGGATGGTGCTGCCGTCGATGGCGCTGGCGAGCGATGCGCCGGCACGGCTGCCGACCCAGCGATCGGCGATCAGGCTTTGCAGGATCGAAAGGTCGGACATGGGATGCTCGTGACGGTCAGGGTTGGTATTTCCAGGCGCCGTTCTCGATCTTGACCATCACGCGGGCGCGCTGGTCGAGGCCGAGGTGATCGGTGGGCGACATGTTGAAGATGCCGTGCGCGCCCTGCACCTCGCTCGTCTTCTCGAGCGCATCGCGCAGCGCGGCGCGGAACTGCGGCGTGCCGGGCTGCGCCGTCTTCAGGGCCACCGCCGCGGCGGCGCTCATCAGCCGGCCGGCGTCCCAGGCGTGCGCGCCGAAGGTCGAGACCGACCCCTTGCCGTTGGCCGCTTCGTACTTGGCCACGTAGTCGAGCGCGCTCGCCTTGACCTTGTTGCTCGCCGGAAGCTGGTCGGCAACGAGCACCGGGCCCGCGGGCAGGAAGGTGCCTTCGACGTCCTTGCCGCCGACGCGCAGGAAGTCGTTGTTGGCGACGCCGTGCGTCTGGTAGTACTTGCCGGCGTAGCCGCGCTCCTTGAGGGTGCGCTGCGGCAGCACCGCCGGCGTGCCCGAGGCGGCGATCAGGATCGCGTCTGCATTGGCGGCCACCAGCTTCAGCACCTGGCCGGTGACCGAGGTGTCGGTGCGCGAGTAGCGCTCGCTGGCGAGGATGGTCAGGCCCTTGACCGAGGCGACCTTGGAGAACTCGCGGAACCAGCCCTCGCCGTAGGCGTCGTTGAAGCCGATGAAGCCGACCGTCTTCACGCCCTGCTGCTGCATGTGCGCGGCGATCGCCAGCGACATCATGATGTCGTTCTGCGGCGTCTTGAAGACCCAGCGCCGCTTCGCGTCGACCGGCTCGACGATCGTCGACGAGGCCGCCATCGAGATCATCGGCGTCTGCGACTCGGCGGCGACGTCGATCATGGCCAGCGAGTTCGGCGTGGTCGTCGAGCCGAGCAGGATGTCGACCTTGTCCTCGCTGATGAGCTTGCGCGCGTTGGCGACCGACTTGACGGTGTCGGAGGCATCGTCGAGGACGATGTAGTTGACCTTCTGGCCGCCGATCGTCTGCGGCATCAGCGCGATCGTGTTCTTCTCCGGTATGCCGAGCGAGGCGGCCGGGCCGGTGGCCGAGACGGTGACGCCGACGTTGATGTCGGCGTTTACGAGCGTGGCCGCAGCGGCGAGGCCGATCGCGACGACGAGCTTGGCGGGGTAAGGCATGCAGAGTCTCCGTTGTGGGAATGGGTATGGGAAAGGGGAAGCGCCGGCGCGCCCGGGGCGCGAACCGCGCCGAGGCCGCCGAAGAACAGGTCGGCGACCATCGGCGCCATGTCGGCGTGGCTCAGCTCGCCGCGCGGCTTCAGCCAGGTGAACATCCAGTTCATCATGCCGAACAGCAGCATGGTGAGCGGCTTGTCGAGATCGTGCGCGCGCAGCTCGGGCCGCGCCTCGGCGATCGCGTCGGCGAAGGCGGCGACGACCTTGCGCTCGCCGTCGAGGACGCGGCGCCGGTCGGCGGGCGGCAGGAAACGCACGTCCTCGGTCAGCACCCGGTGCTCGGCCTGCGAGCCCGCGTAGACGTCGAGAAAGGCCGAGATCAGGCGCCGCACCCGCGACTCGGGCGCGTGCGTCTCGGCGCCGACCTGGTCGACCAGCGCCTCGAGCCGGGCGATGTGCGCGGCGGCAATCTCGAGCAGGAGCTGCTGCTTGTCGCGCACGTAGTGGTAGAGCGAAGGCTTGGTCACGCCGCAGGCCTCGGCCACCTCGTTCATCGAGGTCGCGGTGTAGCCGCGCCTGGCGAACAGCTTCGCCGCGCGGGCGAGGATCTGCTCGCGCTGGTCGTCGTAGCCTTTCGCCCGTCCGCGAGGCATCAGCGTTCGTCGAAGGAGATGACGATCCGCTCGGTGAGCGGATGGGCCTGGCAGGTGAGGATGAAGCCGGCGGCGACCTCGTGCTTCTCGAGCGCGAAGTTGCGCTCCATCCGCACCTCGCCCTCGAGCAGCTTGGCCCGGCAGGTGCAGCAGACGCCCGACTTGCAGGAGAACGGCACCTCGAGCCCGGCGGCGGCTGCGGCGTCGAGCACGTTGCCCTGGTGGGCGTGGAAATCGATGACATGGCTGACGCCGTCGCGGATGATCGTCACCTGCGCATCGGCGGCGTCGCCTTCGCGCACCGGCTGCACCGCCTTCGCGCCGGCGGCATCGGGAATGCCGAAGCGCTCGATGTGGATCCGCTCCGGCGGCACGCCGGCGGCGAGCAGCGCGGCCTCGGCCTCGTCGTTGACGCCGTGCGGGCCGCAGACGAAGGCATGGTCGATCTGCTTCGGGTCGACCAGCGTGCCGAGGAACTCGCCGATCTTTTCCCGCCCGATCCGGCCGGCATAGAGCGGCAGGTCGGTCGATTCCTGCGAGAACACGAGGTGCAGCGTCAGGCGCGACAGGTAGCGGTTCTTCAGATCCTCGAGCTCCTCGAGGAACATGGTCGAGCGAAGCTTGCGGTTGCCGTAGATCAGCGTGAAGCGCGAGCCCGGCTCGGCCGCGAGCACGGTCTTCATGATCGAGAGGATGGGCGTGATGCCGCTGCCGCCGGCGATGCCGAGGTAGTGGCGCTCGGCCTTCGCATCCAGCGGCACGAAGAAGCGCCCTTCCGGCGCCATCACCTGGATGGTGTCGCCGGGCTTCAGCGATTCGTGGATCCAGGTGGAGAAGCGCCCGCCCGGCACCTTGCGCACGCCCACGCGCAGCTCGCCGTCGGCGATGCCGGAGCAGATCGAGTACGAACGGCGCTCGTCGCTGCCCGCGACCGTGTTGCGCAAGGTCAGGTGCTGGCCCTGGGTGAAGCGGAAGGCGGAGCGGAGGTCCTCGGGCACGTCGAACGAGACGATCACCGCCTCGTCGGTATCGGGGCGGACGGTCTTCACCGTCAGGGGATGGAAGTGCAGGCTGCTCATGAAATTCCTCGAAGGCTCCGGCCGGGCGCCGGGCCGCTCCCAAGCCCGGCCGCGCCCCCTCGGGGGGGAGCGCAGCGCCGCAGGCGCAAGCGTGGGGGCTTCATATCGGCTTGAAGTGCTCGAAGGGCTCGCCGCAGGCGCGGCAGCGCCAGAGCGCCTTGCAGGCGGTGGCGCCGAACGCCGAGATGCGTTCCGTGTTGAGGCTCTCGCAGCGCGGGCAGGCGAGCGACTTCGGCGGCTGGCGCGGCATGAAGCGCAGCGGCGCGCTCATCGGCGCGACCACCGGCCCCGGCGGCGCGATGCCGTACTCGCGCAGTTGGCGCCGGCCCTTCTCGCTCATCCAGTCGGTGGTCCAGGCGGGGGCCCGGCGCATCTCGACCCGCACCGGTCCGAGGCCGGCGGCTTCGAGTGCATCGACGATGCTCTGCTCGATCACCTCGGTCGCCGGGCAGCCCGAATAGGTCGGCGTGACGACCACGGTCATGCCGCCATCCTCGCGCTCGATCACATCGCGGACGATGCCGAGGTCGCGCACCGAGACCACCGGCACCTCCGGGTCGAGCACCGTGTCGAGCAGCGCCCAGGCCCGGTCGAGCCGCGAGGCGACCAGCTCGACGCTCACCACACGCCCCCGGGGAAGGAGCGCTGCAGGCTCTGCATCTCGGCCAGGATGTAGCCGAGGTGCTCGCTGTGCCGGCCCGACTTGCCGGTGCTGCGGAACGACCGGTCGGCGGGCAGCGTCAGCCGGGCCGCGGCGATCACGTCGCTGAACTCGGCCCGCCAGTCGTCGCGCAGGTCGGCCCAGCGCGGGCCGAGGCCGGCAGCGGAGGCCTGCTCGTCGATGTCGTCGCTCTCGAAGATCTCGGCCACGTAGGGCCAGAGCAGGTCGAGGGCCGCCTTCATGCGCGCCGCCGATTCCTCGGTGCCGTCGCCGAGCCGCACGACCCAGTCGGAAGCATGCTCCTGGTGGTAGCGCGCCTCCTTGACCGCCTTGCCGGCGATGCCGGCGAGCTCGGCGTCGGACGAGCGTTCGAGCTTCAGCCAGAGCAGCTTGAGGAAGGTCGCGAGCGCGAAGTTGCGCAGCATCGTCGCCGCGAAGTCGCCGCGCGGCAGCTCCACCAGCGTGAGATTGCGAAAGTCGCGCTCGTCGCGCAGGAAGGCGAGCTGGTCCTCGTCGTGCATCGCCCCGCCGAGCTCGGCCTCGAGCTTGCCGGCGCGGGTGAGCACCGCCCTCGCCTGCCCGACCAGGTCGAGCGCCATGTTGGAGAGGGCGATGTCCTCCTCGAGCATCGGCGCGTGGCCGCACCACTCGGCCAGGCGCTGGGCGAGGATCAGGCAGGTGTCGCCGATGCGCAGCAGGTACTGCACCGAGGGCGCGGAGGAAACGTGGATCGAGGCTTGCATCGCGAGCCCGATCACATGTGGTCGAGCGACTTGGGCAGCTCGTAGAAGGTCGGGTGCCGGTAGACCTTGTCGGCCATCGGATCGAAGTAGGCGGCCTTGTCGGCAGGGTCGCTGGCGACGATCTGGTCGGAGCGAACGACCCAGACGCTGGTGCCTTCCTGGCGCCGCGTGTACACGTCGCGGGCGAGCTGGATCGCCATCTGCGGATCGGCGGCGTGGAGGCTGCCGCAATGCTTGTGGTCCAGGCCCGCCTTGCTGCGGACGAACACTTCCCACAGAGGCCACTCGTTCTTGAGGTCACTCATGCTGCTTCCTTCATGTCCCGCTTCGCGGCATGCGCCATCGCCGCGTCGCGGACCCAGGCGCCGTCGTCCCAGGCCTTGACCCGCGCCGACAGGCGCTCGCGGTTGCACGGCCCGTCGCCGCCGACGACCTGCCAGAACTCCTTCCAGTCGATCGCACCGAAGTCGTAGCGCTGCCGCTCCTCGTTCCAGCGCAGGTCCGGGTCGGGCATGGTCACGCCGAGCAGCTTCGACTGCTCTACCGTCGCGTCGACGAACTTCTGCCGCAGGTCGTCGTTGCTGATCCGCTTGATGCCCCAGCGCATCGACTGCTCGGAGTTCGGCGACTCGGCGTCGGGCGGGCCGAACATCATCAGGCTCGGCCACCACCAGCGGTCGACCGCATCCTGCACCATCGCCTTCTGCGCGTCGCTGCCGTGGTTCATCATCGTCAGCAGTGCTTCGAAGCCCTGCCGCTGGTGGAACGATTCCTCGCGGCAGATGCGCACCATCGCCCGCGCGTACGGCGCGAACGAGCAGCGACAGAGCGGCACCTGGTTCATGATCGCCGCGCCGTCGACCAGCCAGCCGATCACGCCCATGTCGGCCCAGCTCAGCGTCGGGTAGTTGAAGATCGAGCTGTACTTGGCCTTGCCCGAATGCAGCGCCTCGAACAGCTGGTCGCGCGAGGTGCCCAGCGTCTCGGCGGCGGCGTAGAGATAGAGGCCGTGGCCGGCCTCGTCCTGCACCTTGGCGAGCAGGATGGCCTTGCGCTTCAGGGTCGGCGCGCGGCTGATCCAGTTGCCCTCGGGCAGCATGCCGACGATCTCGGAGTGCGCGTGCTGGCTGATCTGCCGCACGAGGGTCCGGCGGTAGTTCTCGGGCATCCAGTCCTTGGCCTCGATGAACTCGCCGGCGTCGATGCGCTCGTCGAAGCGGGCCTGCTGCACGGCCTCTTCGGCCGAGCGCACGGGCTTGGGCGCGTCTTCGCGGTCCTTGCCCATGGTGTCCATCGCTTGCGTGTACATGTTCGGGTTCCTTCGAAAATTACTTGCGCCGCTGGTCGATGACGCGGCGCGCCTTGCCGACCAGGGTGCGCTCGACGCTGTCGGGCAGGCCGACGCTGACCGCGGTGGTGATGCCGATCAGCGTCTTGATGCGCTGGCGCAGGGCCGCCGCGACTTCGGCGCGGTCGACGCCGGCATGCGCCGGCAGCAGCTCGCAGCGCACCTCGACGTCGTCGAGGTTGCCTTCGCGCGTGACCACGAGCTGGTACTGCCCCGAGAGCTGCCCGTGCTTGAGAACGAGCTCCTCGATCTGCGTCGGGAACAGGTTGACGCCGCGGATGATCAGCATGTCGTCGCTGCGGCCGACGATCTTGCCCATGCGCCGCATCGCCCGCGCGGTGGGCGGTAGCAGTCGGGTCAGGTCGCGCGTGCGGTAGCGGACGACCGGCAGCGCCTCCTTCGTCAAGGTGGTGAAGACGAGCTCGCCTTCCTCGCCGTCGGGCAGCACCTCGCCGGTCTCGGGATCGATGATCTCGGGATAGAAGTGGTCTTCCCAGATCACCGGGCCGTCCTTGGTCTCGACGCACTCGCTCGCCACGCCGGGGCCCATCACTTCGGAGAGGCCGTAGATGTCGACCGCATCGATGCCGGCGCTGCTTTCGATCTCTTGCCGCATCGCCTCGGTCCACGGCTCGGCGCCGAAGATGCCGACCTCGAGGCTGGTCGAGCGCGGGTCGATGCCCTGGCGGCGCAGCTCCTCGATCAGGACCTGCATGTACGAGGGCGTGACCATGATGATGTTGGGCTTCAGGTCCGTGATGAGCTGGACCTGCTTCTCGGTCTGCCCGCCCGACATCGGGATCACGGTGCAGCCGGCGCGCTCGGCGCCGTAGTGGGCACCGAGGCCGCCGGTGAAGAGGCCGTAGCCGTAGGCGACGTGCACCATGTCGCCGGGCCGGCCGCCGGCGGCGCGGATCGAGCGCGCCACCAGGTCGGCCCAGGTGTCGATGTCCTTCAGCGTGTAGCCGACGACGGTCGGCTTGCCGGTCGTGCCCGACGAGGCGTGGATCCGGGCGACCCGCTCCCGTGGCACCGCGAACAGGCCGAACGGATAGTTGTCGCGCAGGTCGCTCTTGACCGTGAACGGGAACTTGGCCAGGTCGGCGAGCGACTTCAGGTCGGCCGGATGAATGCCCCGGGCATCGAAGGCCTTGCGGTAGTGCTCCACGTTGGCGTAGGCGTGCTGCAGGCTCCATTGCAGCCGCTCGAGCTGCAGCGCCTGCAGCTCGTCGCGGCTCGCGCGCTCGATCGGCTCGAGCTCGCCGGGCAAGGGTCGCTTCGATGTCATGCGGACTCCTCCTTCGGCAGAACACTGCGGTTCAGGCTGTGCGAGCGGCCGCGAACGAGAGCGACGCGCGTGCCGTGCTGGTTGGTGACGACCATGTCGTAGACCCCGGTGCGGCCGGCCCGCGAGGTCTCGGTCGCGGTGGCTGTGAGCACGTCGCCGCCATGCGCGGGCGCGAGGAAATCGACGGTCAGGCCCGAGGCGACGGTGACGACGTTGCCGGAGTTGCAGGCGAAGGCGAAGGCCGAGTCCGCGAGCGTCGTGATGAAGCCGCCATGGCAGATGTCGTGGCCGTTGAGCATGTCGTCGCGCACGGTCATGGTCAGCGTCGCGGTGCCGGCGCCGACGCTCGCGATCTTCATGCCGAGGCCACGCGAGGCCCGGTCGGAGGCGAACATGTGTGCACCGACGGCGGCCGGGTCGGCCGGGGAGACAGTGGCGTCCATGCGCTCAGCGGTCCGAGAACACCGGCGGGCGCTTGGCCATGAACGCGGCCACGCCCTCGAGATAGTCGTGCGCCGCACCGAGCTCGGTCTGCAGCGCCGCCTCGTGGCTGAGGGCCGCGCCGAAGTCGAGCTGCTGCGCAGCGTCGATCGCGGCCCGCGTCGCCGCCAGGGCACGGGTCGGCATCGCCACCATGCGCTGCGCCACGGCCCGGACCTCGGACTCGAACACCAGGTCGTCGACGCACTTCCAGATCAGGCCGAGCCGCTCGGCGTCTTCGGCCGGCAGCTTGTCGCCGAGCATCGCCAGGCCGATCGCCTGGGCGCGGCCGACCAGCCGCGGCAGGAGCCAGGTGCCGCCGCAGTCGGGCACCAGGCCGATCCTGGCGAAGGCCTGGATGAAGCTCGCCGAGCGCCTGGCGATCACCATGTCGCAGCACAGGGCCAGGTTCGCGCCGGCGCCGGCGGCGACGCCGTTGACCGCGGCGATCACCGGCACCGGCATCGTCCGCACGCGCAGCGCGAGCGGCTTGTAAAAGCGCTCGACGGTGGCGCCGACGTCCGTGGGCGTGCCGCCCGGCTCGAGATTCGGGGCCACCGCCGGATCGGCCAGGTCCTGGCCGGCGCAGAAGCCCCGGCCGCTGCCGGTGAGGACGACGCAGCGAACGGCAGCGTCCGACGCGGCCGCGCCTAGCGCCGCGGCGAGCTGCCCGTGCATCTCGGTCGTGAAGCTGTTGAGCGACTTCGGGCGGTTGAGGGTCAGCGTGCGAACGCCGGCCTCGTCGCCCACCAGGACGAGCTGTTCTTCCACGGGATGGGTCTCCTTGACGCGCGCAGCGGTCGCTCTGCGGCGGACCTGAAGTGACCGATCGGATCAACAAATCCTACCGACCGGTAGGTAGAGTATAGGCGGCCTCGAAGTCGGGACGCAAGCCCGCCCCGGGCTCTCAGCCGTGGCCGAGGAAAGCGAGCAGGCGCCGCTCCGCCGCGCTCAGCCCGGCGCGGCGGCGCGCGTCCAGGCGGGTCAGCGTATCGCTGTTCGTCTGCCCGGCGAGCATCTCCAGGACGCGCGGGTGGACATACGACTTGCGGCACACCGCGACCGTGTTGCCGAGGCGCTGCGCCACTTCGGCCAGGAGCTGGTTGGCGCTGCGCCGGCAGCTCGCGTCGGCGGCGCATTGCCCGGCCCAGAGGGCGAGCGCGTGGACGCTGCCGTGCCAGGTGCGAAAGTCCTTGGCGCTGAAGTCGGCGCCGGCGGCGGCGCGGATGTATTCGTTGACATCGGCCGAGCCGACCGCGCGCACCCCGCCCGCCTCGTCCTCGTACTGGAACAGGTCCTGCCCCGGCATCGCCTGGCAGCGGCGGACGACGCGGGCGACGCGCGGATCGTCGAGGTCGACCTCGTGCTCGACGCCGCTCTTGCCGCGAAAGCGGAGGCGGATCCGGCTGCCGTCGACGGCGGCGTGCCGGTTGCGCAGGGTCGTCAGGCCGAACGAGCGATTGGTGCGCGCGTATTCGTCGTTGCCGATCCTGACCAGGGTCGTGTCGAGCAGGAAGACCAGCGTGGCAAGCACGGTCTCGCGGCGCGGAGCGTCGCCGATCGGCGCGGCGAGGTCGGCGGCGACGCGCTTCCTGATGCGCGGCAGCGCGGCGCCGAACTCGAGCATGCGCTCGAACTTGCCAGCGTCGCGGGCCAGTCGCCACTCGGGGTGGTAGCGGTATTGCTTGCGGCCGCGGGCGTCGCGCCCGGTCGCCTGCAGATGGCCGTTCGGCTGCGGGCTGATCCAGACCTGCTCGTAGGCCGGCGGAATCGCCAGCGACCGGATGCGGCGGATCTCGGCGGCCTTCCTGATCAGGCGGCCGTCGAGGCCGCGATAGACGAAGCCGTCGGCGACGCGCTCGCGCCTGATCCCGGGCTTGTCGTCGCTGAGCCAGACGAGTCCGCGTGGCGCCGGCGAGGCCGCCGGACGAGTGGCGCGCCGGCGGGTCGGCGGCGCGCCACTCATGCAGTGGCAACGATCGGCGGCGGCGGTCTGGGTGGTTCCTGCACCGGGCCCGGCGAGCCCGGTGGGCGCGGGTCGTCGATCGCGGGGGGCACGCCGTTCGGGTTGTCCGGAGTCGGCGGCAGGGGCGGCACTGCGGGCGGTGGCGGCGCGGGCACTTCGGCGCGCTTGGGCAAGAGATCGATCATCGACGCGTCCACGGTGGATTCCGGCAAAAGTTGCCGCAAGCGACTCCCCTCGCCTGCCCGTTCGCTGCCTCCACGCTCGCGCGCCGAAGGCGCTCTCACGAGGGAAACCGCATGTGGCGGGGCACGGCGGGAGCGATGGCACGACGGTTGCGTTATCGAAGCCATCCAGCCCCTGGCGCCGGCAAGCGGCGCGCCTGCACGGACGACAACTGCATCGAGACCCGAACCATGAACTATCCCGCACTGCGCACGACCCAGAAACAGCAGCACACGGTGACGCCGCGTTTGCAGCACGCGGTGCGGCTGCTGCAGCTCTCGTCGCTCGATTTCGCGCAGGAAGTGCACGACGCGATGGGCCGCAATCCGTTCCTCGAAGTCGAAGAGCCGAGCCATGACAGCGTGCCGGCGGCGAGCGCCGCCGACGGCATCGAGGTCGACCTGAAGGCGGGAGAAGCCGACGGCCTGCTCGGGCCGGTCGGCGACTCGCCGTACGAACGCGACAGCTGGCAGCAGTCGTCGGCCAGCGTTCGCACCCAGGGCGCCGAGAGCGACCTGAGCGCGCTGGACCTGATCGCCGCCGAGGTCGACCTGCGCCAGTACCTGCACACCCAGATCAACGTCCTCCCGCTCGACGAGCGCGACCACGCGCTCGCCTGCGCGATCGTCGAATCGCTCGACGACGACGGCTACCTGCGCACCCCGCTCGCCGAGGTGGCGACGATGCCGGGCATGCCGCCCGAAGTCGACGAAGCCGAGATGCTGATCGCCCTGAAGCGCGTGCAGTCGCTCGACCCGTGCGGCGTCGGCGCGCGCAACGTCTCCGAGTGCCTGCAGCTGCAGGTCGACACCATCGACGACCGCGACGAGCGCGAAGCGGCGCGGCGCATCGTCACCGACCACCTCGACCGCCTCGCCCAGCACGACGTCAACGGCCTCGCGCGCCTGCTGAAGAAGACGCCGTCCGAGATCGAAGCAGTGTGCGAGCGGATCCGCCACCTCAACCCGCGGCCCGGCTGGAGCGTCGACTCCTCGACCACGCAGTACATCACCCCCGACGTGCTGGTGCGCAAGATCCGCGGCCGCTGGACGGCGACGCTGAACCGCGCGATCGTCCCCAAGGTCAAGCTCAACCAGGCCTACGCGACCCTGTTCCAGGAGCATCGCAACGGCAAGAACACCGAGATGGCGCAGCACCTCCAGGAAGCCCGCTGGACGGTGAAGAACGTGCAGCAGCGCTTCTCCACGATCCTGATGGTCGCCGAGGCCATCCTCAAGCGCCAGCAGCACTTCCTCGAGTTCGGGCCGATGGCGATGAAGCCGCTCGGCCTGCGCGAGATCGCCGAGGAGCTGGGCCTGCACGAATCGACCGTTTCGCGCGTCACCAACAACAAGTACATGGCCACGCCGGTCGGCGTGTTCGAGCTCAAGTACTTCTTCTCGCGCGAGATGGCGACGGCGAGCGGCGGCGCCTGCTCGGCCACGGCGATCCGCGGCGTGATCAAGGGCATGATCGAAGCCGAAAGCGCGACTGCGCCGCTCTCCGACGCGCAGATCGCCCGCCTGCTGGTGCGCCAGGGGCTGCAGGTGGCGCGACGCACCGTCACCAAGTACCGGCAGCTGCTGAAGCTGCCTTCGGTGGAGCGCCGGCGACGGGTCGCGGCGCCGCAGGCCGCGGCCTGCTGAGCGGAGACCTTCCTGCCTTCGCCGCGAATCGCGTGGCACACCGATTGCCCGTGCGGTGTAGGCGACATGCTGTCGCTACCGTAGGAGAGCCCGCTGAACGTGGCAGAAGAAGTCAATACCAGCCACCCCGCGAACCCCGCAGCCGTTGCCGGCGGCGCTGACCGCGGATTCGCCGAGCACCTCGAGGCCGTGGCTGCGAACGCCCCGGCGCTGAGCTGGAGCGCGACCCGACCGCAGGTCAATGAGTGGCTCAGCCCGTCCTGGGCCGCGTACAGCGGCATGGCTGCGAGCGCGCTGACCGGCGAAGCCTGGACCCGGCTCGTCCATCCCGAGGATCTCGAGCGTTGCCTCGGCATCCGCGCCACCAGCTTCGAGGCAGAGCGCCCGTTCACCCTCGACCTGCGCCTGCGCCGCCACGACGGCGAATACCGCTGGTTCGTCGACAACGGGATCGTGCTGCGCGGCGCCGACGGCAGCGCCGCGGGCTTCGTCGGCAGCGCGGTCGATATCCACGAACGCAAGATGCTCGAGGAGACGCTCGCCGAGCGGACCCAGGCCCTGCGCCTGGCCGAGCGGCGCCAGGGGCAGTTCCTGGCGATGCTCTCGCACGAGCTGCGCAATCCCCTGGCGCCGATCGCCAACGCCGCCAGCGTGCTGCGCACGCTCGAGCACAGCAACCCGATCCTGGTCCGGCTGCGCGAGATCCTCGAGCGCCAGGTCGGCCGCCTCGGCCGCCTGGTCGAGGAGCTGATCGACGTCACCCGCGCCGCCCAGGGCCAGATCTCCCTGGTGCGCGAACGGATCTCGATCGACGGCATCGTCCAGGCGGCGGTGGCGATGAGCCACGACAAGCTCAACGCCGGTCAGCACCGCCTCGAGGTCGACGTTCCCGACGAGCGCCTGTTCGTTCGCGGCGACGCCGGCCGGCTGGCGCAGGCGCTCGCCAACCTGATCGGCAATGCCGCCAAGTTCACCTTCGAGCCCGGCGTGGTCTCGATCGGCGTGCGCCGCGCCGCGAAGACCGTGCATCTCTCGGTCCGGGATTCGGGCCAGGGCATTGCCGCCGACTTCCTGCCGCACGCCTTCGAGCTGTTCGCGCAGCAGGACCAGACGCTGGCCCGCTCGCTCGGCGGCATGGGCGTCGGCCTGACCCTGGCGCGGCGGATCGCCCAGCTGCACGGCGGCGATGTCGAAGCGTTCAGCGAAGGCATCGGCAAGGGCTCGGAATTCATCCTCTGGCTGCCCCTGCTCGCGGAGGAGCCCGCTGCCTTGCCGGCGGCGACGCCCCTGCGCCTGGGCGAGAGTTGCCGGGTGCTGATCGTCGAGGACAACGCCGACGCGCTGGAGAGCCTGCGCCTGCAGATGGAGCTCTGGGGCAACGAGGTGAGCACGGCGCGCAGCGCCGAGGAAGCGCTCGCCAAGGCCGCCGCCGCGAATCCGCAGATCGTGCTCTGCGACATCGGCCTGCCCGGCATGGACGGCTACCGCCTGGTCGCCGCCTTGCGCAAGAAGCTCGCGGGATCGCCCGTGGTCTTCGCCGCGGTGACGGGCTACGCCAGCGGCGACGAACAGGAACGGGCGCTCGCCGCCGGCTTCGATTCGTTCCTGGTGAAGCCGCTCGAGCCCGAGAGCCTGACCCGGCTGCTGCGCTCGGCCGTCAGCCGGGTCGCCTGAGCGAGAGGGTGGTCAGCGCGCCTCGTCGAGCGCGCCTGGCTCGCTCACCGGGTCGTCGTCGCTGGCGTAGTCCTTCAGCCGGTTGTAGAGCGTCTTCAGGCTGATGCCGAGGGTGGCGGCGGTCTTTTCCTTGTGCCGCCCGAAGTGCGCGAGCGTCGCCAGGGTGAGCTGGCGCTCCACCTCCGCGAGCGGCGTGCCGACGCGGATGGTCAGGGTAGGCGGGCCGCCAGGCGCCGCCTGGGCGGCGGCGCCGCCCGGCAGGTTGTCGTCGACGATCGTGTCGCCGGCGGTCATGACGTAGGCCCGGTAGACCACATTGCGCAGCTCGCGCACGTTGCCCGCCCAGCGGTGCCCTGCCAGGCGCTCGAGCACCTCGGGCGCGAACCGCTTCTTCGAACCCTCGCGCTCGCAGATCTGCTCGAGGAAATGGCGGGCGATGAGGCCCACGTCCTCGGCCCGATCGCGCAGCGGCGGCAGGTGGATGGGGAACACGTTCAGCCGGTACATCAGGTCTTCGCGCAGCTTGCCGCTGGCCACCGCCTGGAGCGGATCGCGGTTGGTGGCGGCGATCAGGCGCACGTCGGTCTCCTGCACCTGGGTCGAGCCGACCCGCATGAAGGTGCCGGTCTCGAGCACGCGCAGCAGCTTGACCTGCAGGTCGAGCGGCATCTCGGTGACTTCGTCGAGGAACAGCGTGCCGCCGTTGGTGCGCTCGAAGAAGCCGAGGTGCTGGCGATCGGCGCCGGTGAAGCTGCCCTTCTCGTGGCCGAAGATCTCGCTCTCGATCAGGTGCGGCGAGATCGCGCCGCAGTTGACGGCGAGGAACGGGCCCGCGCGGCGCCGGCTCAGGTCGTGCACGGTGCGGGCGACGATCTCCTTGCCGCTGCCGCTCTCTCCGGTGATGAAGACCGACACGGCGGTGCCGGCAACGCGGGCGATCTGCTCGTAGACGCGCCGCATCGGCGGCGAGCGGCCCCAGAGGGCGCCGAAGTGGCCGTCGCGCTCGAGCTGAGTTTCCAGGTCGCCGGCGACCGCCTTCAGCGCCGACGGCTTGGTCACGCGCGAGAGAACGCCCTGAAGCTGCTTCAGGCTCATCGGCTTGACCAGGTAGTCGGCAGCGCCCAGGCGGAACGCCTGGATCGAGGTGTCGAGGCTGGCGTGGCCGGTGATCAGCACCAGCTCGGCGTTGGGCACGGCCTTGGCGTCGGCGAACAGCTCCATGCCGCTGCCGTCGGGCAGCATCAGGTCGAGCAGGATGATGTCCGGCTCCTGCAGCGCGAGCTGGCGGCGCGCGTCGCGCAGGGTGCCCGCGGTGGCCACGGTGAAGCCTTCGCTGGCGATCAGCATCGCCATCGTCTCGGCGGCGTCGGCGTCGTCGTCTACCAGAAGGGCGTGAGGCACGTCGTGGATCCCTGGAATTCAGTATGACAGCGCCTGTCGCCAGCGCCTTGGGGCATCCTAGGCACGCCGACTGCCAGCGGCAATTGCGCGACTCCGGAAGCGGGAGTAGGACTGCGCCTACAGACGTCGTCCCGTCCATGGGGGTCGATACCGAGCGACGCCCGTCGCGCGGCCGCGAGAATGCCGTCGCCGCGCCGTGCGGCGAAACGAGGCATCGACGTGCCGGTCGAGTTCATCCTGTTCGCGCTGGTTCTGGCCGGCGTCGCTCTCTTTCACCGGCACACGATGCGGATCGCCCTCAACGGCGCGATCGTCATCGCTGTCTACAAGATCATCTGGTCGCCGTTCCGCAGCGGGCCGGGCCTGGCGGGGTTCGCCCTGCACCTGCAGCACGAGTGGGTCATCCTGGTCAACCTGCTGCTGCTGCTGCTCGGCTTCGCCCTGCTCGCCGACCTGTTCGAGAAGAGCAAGGTGCCGGCGGCCCTGCCGAAGTACCTGCCCGACGACTGGAAGGGCGGCTTCGTCCTGCTGATCCTGGTGTTCGTGCTGTCGAGCTTCCTCGACAACATCGCCGCGGCGATGATCGGCGGCGCGGTGGCGCACACGGTGTTTCGCGGCAAGGTCCACATCGGCTACCTGGCCGCGATCGTCGCCGCCTCGAACGGCGGCGGCGCCGGCAGCGTGGTCGGCGACACGACCACGACCATGATGTGGATCGCCGGGGTGCAGCCGTTCGAGGTGCTGGAGGGCTTCATCGGCTCGGGCGCCGCGCTGCTGG
Organism: Burkholderiales bacterium; assembly: GCA_021414305.1. Taxonomy (GTDB): domain Bacteria; phylum Pseudomonadota; class Gammaproteobacteria; order Burkholderiales; family Burkholderiaceae_C; genus Schlegelella_A. The sequence continues at coordinate 137,599 of JAIOOS010000007.1, forward strand.
TGTTCGGCATTCCGGCGGCGCTGCAGCAGCAGCGTCATTCGCCGATCCAGAAAGATGCCGAAGCCGGCGTGCGGATCGATACGGTGCGGGTGGCGATCGTCGCCTTCATCCTGGTTGCCGCGATCGTCGTCAACATCACGATCAACACCCGCTTCACCGCGATCAGCGACCACTTTCCGTTCCTCGGCGCGGCGGTCTGCCTGGCGATCGGCCTGTGCGCGCTGCTGCGGGCGCCCGACTGGTCGCTGCTGCCCGGCGCCTTCAAGGGCTCCGTCTTCCTGCTGTCGCTGGTGCTCTGCGCCTCGATGATGCCGGTCGAGCGGTTGCCCCTGGCTTCGTGGCAGACGGCGCTCGGCCTCGGCTTTCTCTCCGCCGTGTTCGACAACATCCCGCTCACCGCGCTCGCCCTCAAGCAGGGCGGCTACGACTGGGGCTTCCTCGCCTACGCGGTCGGCTTCGGCGGCTCGATGATCTGGTTCGGCTCCTCGGCGGGGGTGGCGCTGACCAACATGTACCCCGAGGGCCGCTCGGTCGGCCAATGGCTGCGCCACGGCTGGCCGATCGCTCTCGGCTACGTGGTCGGCTACTTCGTGATGCTCGCGACCATCGGCTTTCATCCGGGAAGCGTGCTCAAGGGCAGCATCCCGGGCGCCGGCTGAGCGGCTACATCATCGCGCCGCTCTGCTCTTCTTCCTGCTGCAGCGAGAAGATCGAGGTGTAGCCCTTCGACCAGTCGGGCGGGATCAGGCAGGGTCGCGGGTCGTGATGCGCAAAGGCGGCCCGCTTGCCACGGACCAGCATCTGGTCGTGCGCCGGCTTGATCGGATTGGTGGTGTAGGGGAAGGCGTCGGCCGAGGTCAGCGTGTACAGCAGCAGCGGCCGGCCGAGGTCGGAGTCGTTGCGAGGCGAGCCGTGAATCGTGCGGCAGTTGTGCAGCGTCAGCGAGCCCGCAGGACCGGTGAGATAGACCGCCTTGTCCAGGTCGAGCGCGGCCGCGTCGTCGGCCGAAAGGCAGCCGACCCATTTGCCGGCGTCGTCGTACTGGCTCAGCATCGGCTCGATCCGGTGGCTCTTCGGGATCACGCCGAGCGGACCCTGGCTCATGCCGCAGTCGTAGAGGTAGGTGCCGATCGTCAGCGGCGAGTAGTTGGTGTGCGGCCAGAACGAGATGTCGTAGTGCCACTTCACCTCTTCGCCGCCCTTGCTCCACTTGAAGTTCAGCTTGGAGTGGTGGAACTTGACGTCGGGGCCGACCAGGTCGGCCACCGCGTCGGGCAGCACCGACTCGTTGACGTACTGCCAGAACACCGGGTGGTGCTCGGTCGGGTTGCTCACGCGGCGCAGGCGCGGCGCGTCGGGCCGGTGGTCGGGCTCGAGATCGAAGATCAGGTCGGAGCGGGTGACCTTCCTGCTGCGCTCGACCATCTCGTCGGTGGCGTCGCGGAGCTTCCTCACCCACCCGTCGCCGATGATCGCCTCGAGCAGGATGTAGCCTTCGCTGAAATAGAACTCGCGCTGCGCCTGCGTCAGCACGCGCGGCGGGATGGCGAGAACCTGCTCGGGGGTCATGGTCGTCTCCTCGGCGGCGGCGTCGTGGCGCCGGCGCTCAAGCGCGGAATTCGTGCTTGTCGGTGCCCTGGTAGAGCGCCTTCACCTGCCGTTCCACCGCCTCGGCGTGCGCGGCGAGCGCGCCGGCGTCCATGTCGGCATGCGGCCGCGGCTCGTAGTCGAAGTGGTGGTACTCGTCGGTGCCGTGCACGAGCATCGCCGAATCACGCACCTTGGTCTGGCGCACGTAGGTCGGGATGTAGCGGATCGCGAAGCCGATCCGCCGGTCGGGGCTGCGGTTCGGCTCGGAGCCGTGCACCAGCTTGATGTGGTGGATCGACATCTCGCCAGCCTGCAGGCCGATGCCGACCGCCTTCGACTTGTCGACCTCGACCGCGATCTCCTGGCCGCGCGAGAGCAGGTTGTCGCGATGGAAGGTGTCGAGGTGCGGCAGCTGGTCCACCGTGTGCGTGCCCGGGATGAACTGCATGTAGCCGTTCTCCGGCGTCGCGTCGGTGAAGGCGACCCAGGCGGTGACGACGTCGGCCGGGTCCAGCCCCCAGTAGGTCGAGTCCTGGTGCCACGACACGAAGCCGGCGCTGCTCGGCTCCTTGATGAAGAAGTTGGTGGTCCAGCAGAGGATGTCGGGGCCGATCACGTCGGCCACCGCTTCGAGGATCGCCGGATGGTGGACGAGCTCGTCGGCCCAGGTGAACAGCAGGTGGGTCTTGTGCCGCAGGTTGCCCTGCAGCGGCGCGCCGGCGATCGCCTCGTGCTGCTCGAGCCTGCGCCGGTAGCCGGCAGCGTCGGCGGCGCTCATGACGCGGATCGGAAAGACGCAGCCGTCGCGCTGGAAGTCGGCGACCTGTCGCTCGGTGAGATGCATGAAACGGACTATATCTGTGATATGTCAGGACCGTCAAACCCTCTGTTCGCGCGCCGCCGCGACGGCCCGACGGATCAGAAGCCGCGAGTGATGATGCGCTTGGCGAACGTCGCCGCGTAGTCGATCTGGCGCTCGCAGGCCGCGGCCGCCGCGGCCTCGTCGCCGGTGGCGATCGCGCGCAGCAGGCCGGCATGAAGGCCGGCCACGTCGGAGAGGTCGTTCAGCTCCTGGTGATGCATGTAGTAGAAGCGGCGCGACAGGGTGTAGAGCGGCGCGATCGCCTGCTCGGTGAAGCGGTTGCCGGCGCAGCGCGCGGTGAACTCCTTGGCCAGGAAATACTGGCGCAGCATCTCGACCACGTCGCCGGCCTTGCCGGCGGCGAGCAGCGCCTGGGCCATCGCCGACATCGCCTGTTTCTCCTCTGCCGAAGCACGGCGGGCGGCGCGGGTGGCGATCAGCCTCTCGAGCTCGCGCCGGGTCTCGAGCACGAGCAGCTGCTCCTGCTCGTTGACCTCGGCGATGCGCACGCCGTGGCGCGGCATGATCACCACGAGGTGGTACTCGGCGAGGCGCTGGATCGCCTCGCGAACGGGGGTGCGGCCGATGCCGACCGCCTCGCTGAGCATCGCCTCCGACCAGAGGCTGCCGGGCGGCAGCTTCAGGGTCACGATCATCTCCTCCAGCGTACCGAAGGCCTGCTCCGAAAGGCTGCTCTTGACGGCGGGTGGAGCGGGCTGGGGGGTGCGCATCGCTGGCGTGAAAACCCGAATGCATTCGGGCCGGAAACTCTAATATGGTATCAATATATCTAGAAGGGGAGACTTCATGGAACGACGCAGATTCATCCAGTCCGCGGCCATCGGCGCCGTGGCCGCACCGGCCATTGTCGCGGCGCAGACGGCGACCAAGTGGAAGATGCAGTCGATGTGGAGCTCGGCCGAGCTCACGTACAAGGCGTTCGAGGATCTTTGCGCGCACATCAACAAGCTGTGCGCCGGCAAGCTCGAGATAACGCCCTTCGCCGCCGGCGCCGTGACCGGCCCCTTCGAGACGCTCGATGCGGTCACCGCCGGCGTGCTCCAGGGGCATTCCTCCTGGCCCGGTTACTTTTCCGGCAAGGATCCGGGCCTCGCCGTCATCAGCGATTTCGTGTTCGGCTACCAGCACCCGTGGCAGGCCGAGGCCTGGTACTACCAGAAGGGCGGCCTCGACATGCTGCGCGAGGCCTACGCGAAGTACAACGCGTATCCGGTAGGCGTGAGCTGGTGGGGGGTGGAGTCGATCGTCGCCAAGAAGCCGATCAAGAGCATGGCCGACTTCAAGGGTGTGAAGTTCCGCTCGCCGCAGGGCATGACGGCCGAGATCCTCACCAAGCTCGGCGCCTCGATCGTCGTGCTGCCCGGTGGCGAGGTCTACTCCGCGCTCGACAAGGGCGTGGTCGACGCCGCCGACTGGGCCACGATCTCGATGAACCAGCGCATGGGCTTCCACGAGGTGGCGAAGAACCCGGTCATCATCGACCACTCGATGCCGGTGCAGGAATTCACCGTCAACCTCGCCACCTGGAAGGCGTTGCCCGACGACGTGAAGATGCTGGTCTCGAGCGCGGTGCGCGAATGGACCTGGGACCAGGTGCAGCGGGTCGCGGTCGACGACGTCCGCGTCCTCAAGGAGCTCAAGGCCAAGGGCATCGAGCGCATCCGCTGGGACGAGTCGGAGATGCGCAAGGTGCGCGAGCTGGCGCACAAGACCTGGGAAGACTGGTCGAAGAAGGGACCGCTCGCCAAGCGCGCCTACGACTCGCAGGTGGCCTGGCTGCGCGACCTCGGACTGATTGCGTGAGCGAGGCGGCAGCAGACCGCCCCGCCACCGCCCCAGCGAGCGCTCCGAAGGGCGCCCTCGAGCGCTTCTGCGACGGGGTCGATCGCCTCAACGAATGGGCCGGCCTGTTCTGGGGTTTCACGATCATCGCCGTCACCGCGGCGGTGCTCTACGAGGTGGTGGCGCGCACGGTCTTCGGCGCGCCCACCAACTGGGGCAACGAGACCACGATCTATCTCTCGGCGATGGCCTACCTGCTGGCCGGCGGCTACGCGCTGCTGCATCGCCGGCATGTCCGCATCGACGTCATCTATGAGGCCCTGTCGCCGCGCACCCGCGCCCGCCTCGACGCCTTCACCTTCGTCTTCTTCCTCGCCTACGTGCTGACCCTGATCTGGGTCGGCGGCGCCGACGCGTGGAACGCGTGGCAGATCGGCGAGACGACGAGCACGCCGTGGAATCCGGTGGTCTGGCCGGTCAAGGCGGCGATCCCCGCCGCCGGCCTCCTGCTCCTGCTCCAGGGCATCGCCAACCTGATCCGCGACATGGGTTGGGCGCCGGGAGGCACGGCGCGATGAGCATCGAGTTCCTCAGCATCCTCTTCGTCGCCGTCTTCGCGGTCACGCTGCTGACCGGGTTGCCGCTGGCGTTCGCCACCGGCGCGGTGGCGGTGGTGTTCGCGGTGGTGCTGTTCGGCATTCCGGGCCTGACGCTGATCGTCAGCCGCATGTACACGCTGATGGGCAACTACGTGCTCGTCTCGGTGCCGCTCTTCATCTTCATGGCCTGCATCCTGGAGCGCGCCGGCATCGCCGAGGCGATCTTCCGCGCGGTGCATGTTTGGGCCGGGCGCCTGCGCGGCGGGCTCGCCGTCGCCGTCATCATCTCCTGCGCGCTGATGGCGGCGATGGTCGGCGTGATCGGCGCCGAGATCGTGACCATGGGCGTCGTCGCCCTGCCGGCGATGCTGGAGAAGAACTACAAGAAGGACCTCGCGCTCGGCTGCATCTGCGCCGGCGGCGGGCTGGCGACGCTGATCCCGCCGAGCGTCGTCTTCATCATGTTCGGCCTCACCGCCGGCGTCTCGATCGGCCAGCTCTACATGGCCGGCGTCGTCCCCGGGCTGATGCTGGCGGGGCTCTACATCGTCTACATCCTGGTCCGCTGCAAGCTGCAGCCCGACCTCGCGCCGCCGGCCTCGGCAGAGGACATGGCGATGCCGCTGAGCGAGAAGCTCTCGCTCCTGAAAGAGCTGATCCTGCCCGGCCTGGTGGCCTTCAGCGTGCTCGGCTCGCTATATATGGGCTGGGCCACGCCGACCGAGGCGGCAGGCGTCGGCGTTTTCGGGGCGGTGGTCGCCGCCGCCTGGAATCGCAAGCTGAGCTGGGCGGGCGTGCGCGGCGCCGTGGTCGACACGACCAAGGTCACGGCGATGCTCTACTGGCTGTTCTTCGGCTCGTCGGCGCTGATCGGCGTGTACACGCTCGCCGGCGGCACCCGCCTGATCCAGGAGGCGATGACCAACCTGCCGGTCGGGCCGATGGGCGTGATCCTGATCATGATGCTGATCTGGATCATCCTCGGCTGCTTCATCGACTGGATCGGCATCCTGCTGCTGACGGCGCCGATCTTCGTTCCGGTCGCGAGCAAGCTCGGCTTCGACCTGGTCTGGCTGGGCGTGCTGTTCTGCATGAACATGCAGATCTCGTACGTCTCGCCGCCGTTCGGCCCGGCCGCGTTCTATCTCAAGGGAGTCGTGCCGCCGAGCATCACCCTGGGCGACATCTTCCGCTCGATCATGCCGTACATGGTGCTGCAGCTCATCGCCCTGGGCCTGGTGATCGCCTTCCCGCAGATCGCCCTCTGGCTGCCGAGCACGATGGAGCGATAGCGCCATGGAGCGTCGCCTCGACGAAGTCGTCGACGTGATGCGGGTTCCGGCCGAAGGCGACCCCGGCATCGCGGTGCGGAAGGTCAGAGGCACCGCGCCGGAGCGCGAGGTCGAGTGCGAGGTTCTCGTCGTCGGCGGCGGCATGGGCGGGGTCGCGGCCGCGCTGGCCGCGGCGCGGCGCGGCCGCCGGACCTGCCTGCTCGAGGAGACCGACTGGCTCGGCGGCCAGCTCAGCGCGCAAGGCGTCTCCGCCCTCGACGAGCACGAGCACATCGAATCCTGCGGCGGCACGGCCAGCTACTACGCACTGCGCCGCGCCCTGCGCGACCGCTACCGCGCCGCGGCGGGTGCGGCGGGCAGCGCGCCCGACTTCAACCCGGGCGATTGCTGGGTCTCCCGCCTGGCCTTCGAGCCCGCGGCCGGCGCCGAGGCGATGCTCGACCTGCTCGCGCCGCACGTCGCGAGCGGGCGTCTGCGCCTCTTCCTGCGAACGAAGACGATCGCCGTCGATGCCGAAGGAGACCGCATCCGCTCGCTTGTCGCCCTGAACCTCGACGATCGCCGAGCCGTGCGCTTCCTCCCGGCGATGGTGATCGACGCCACCGAGCTCGGCGACCTGCTGCCGCTCGCCGGCGCCGCGTACCGGGTCGGCGCCGAGTCCGTCGCCGAGACCGGCGAAGCGCACGCCCAGCCGCAGGAGGCCAAGGCGCACTGCGTGCAGAGCTTCACCTATCCCTTCGCCGCGGAGCGCATGCCCGAGGGCGAGCGACACGTGATCCCGGAGCCCGCGAAGTACCGGCACTACCGCGAGGCGCAGCCGTACTCGCTGACCATCGACGTGCACGGCGGCGAGATCTACGCCGAGCAGAGCGGCCGGCTCGAATACAGGCTCTACGAGCAGATGCCCGGCACCAAGGGCGGCCTGTGGACCTATCGCCGCCTCCTCGCCGCACACCGCCTGGGCGGGCGCGCGCCGCGCGATTTGACGATGTTCAACTGGCCAGGCAACGACTACCGCGACCGCAGCATCATCGACCGCCCCGCGGACGAGGTCGCGGCCAGCCTGCAGGACGCCAAGCGCGTGAGCCTCGGCTTCCTGCACTGGCTGCAGACCGAAGCGCCGACCGCCAGCGCGCGGCACGGCGCGCCGGAGCTGATGCTCAGGCCCGACGCGATGGGCAGCGCCGACGGCCTGGCCAAGCACCCCTACATCCGCGAGTCGCGACGCATCGTCGCCCTGAAGACGATCGTCGAGGCGGAGGTCTCGGCGCACTTCCAGCCCGGCCCCCTCGCCGCGCCCTTCGCCGATTCGGTCGGCATCGGCTGGTACCCGATCGACATCCATCGTGCCGGCGCCGACGACGTCGGCCTGAGTTGCCGGACGAAGCCGTTCCAGATTCCGCTCGGCGCCCTGATTCCGGTGCGCCTTGTCAACCTGCTCGCGGCCTGCAAGAACATCGGCACGACGCACATCACCAACGGCTGCTATCGCCTCCATCCGGTCGAATGGAACATCGGCGAGGCGGCCGGGGCGCTGGCGGCATTCGCCCTGCAGCACGGGCTGACGCCGGCGGCGGTACGCTCGGAACAGCTTGCGCCCTTCCAGCAAAGCCTGCTCGAAGAAGGCGTGCCTCTCTCCTGGCCGGACCTGCAACGATGACCATGCCCTCCTCCTTCGCCGTCGAGCACCACCATGCACGCCTGGGCGAGCTGTCGCTGCACTACGCGAGCGCCGGCGCCGGCGAGCCGGTGGTGCTGGTGCATGGCTGGCCCTCGACCTGGTACGAATGGCGGCAGGTGATGCCGCTGCTGGCTGGCCGCTACCGGGTGATCGCCCCGGACCTGCGCGGCCTCGGCGACAGCTCGCGGCCCGCGGCGGGCTACGACAAGAAGACGATTGCCGCCGACTTGTGGCAACTGCTCTCCGGCACGCTCGGCCTGAAGCGCTGGCACCTGGTCGGCCACGACTGGGGCGGCCCGGTCGCATTCGCCCTCGCCGCGGCGCACCCCGAGGCGATCCGCACGCTGACGATCGTCGACGTCACCGTGCCTGGCATCGGCCCCGACATCTCGCAAGGCGGCAAGCGCTGGCACCATGCCTTCCACATGACGCCCGACCTGCCCGAGGCGCTGGTGCAGGGCCGCGAGCGCGCCTACCTGACCTGGTTCTACGAATCGTTCTCGTGGCAGCGCGGCGTGTTCGACGCCGCCGACATCGACGAGTACCTGCGCACCTACACACAGCCGGGCGCCCTGCGCGCCGGCTTCGCCTTCTATCGCAACATCCCGAACGACATCGCCGACAACCGCGCGCTGCTCGCCTCGGGGCTGCGCCTGAAGATGCCGGTGCTCGCCGTGGGCGGCGGCCGCGAGGAGGCGCGCGGCCGCGGCGGCGAGCCCGAGGCCTCGCTGAAGACGATCGCCGACGACGTGACCGGCGCGGTCATCGCCGACTGCGGCCACTTCGTGCCGGAAGAATGTCCCGAGGCGCTCGCGGCGCTGCTGCTGCGCCACTTCGAGAACCGCTGAAACGGCGGCGCCGGAACCCTGCCTTCAGCGCCGGCTTCGGCCGAACGCGGTCGTCCCGGCGAAGCGGGCCCGCGCGCCGAGCCGCTCTTCGACGCGCAAGGCCTCGTTCCACTTCGCCATCCGCTCGCCGCGGGTGAACGAGCCGACCTTGAGCTGGCCGGCACCCCAGCCGACCGCGAGGTGAACGATGGTCGTGTCCTCGGTTTCGCCCGATCGCGCCGAGACGATGCCGGCATAGCCGACCTCCTGCGCCGCGAGCCAGGCGTCGCGAGTCTCGCTCAGGGTGCCGCGCTGGTTCGGCTTGAGCAGCACGGTGTTGGCCGCGCCGCGCGCCGCGGCTTCGCGCACCAGCGTCGCGTCCGACACCAGGAAGTCGTCGCCGACGATCTGGATCCGCTGGCCGGCGGCGCGCGTGAAGCGGGCGAAGCCTTCGGCGTCGTCCTCGGCGAGCGGATCCTCGATCGAGACGATCGGGTACCTGTCGATCCAGCGCAGCAGCACTTCGATCAGGCCGTCGGAGTCGAGCTCGCGCGACTCGAGCCCGAGCGTGTAGCGGCCGGCGCGGCCGAACTCGGACGCGGCGATGTCGAGGGCGATCGCGACCTGCGCGCCCGGCGCGTAGCCGGCGCGCTCGATCGCTTCGACCAGCGTCTCGAGCGCCTGCTCGTTGGTCGCGAAATCGGGCCACCAGCCGCCTTCGTCGGCGACACCGCGCAGCGGCCCGCGCTCCTGCATCACGAGGCCCGCGTGACGGTAGACCTCGGCCGTCCATTCCAGCGCCTCGGCGAAATTGCGCGCGCCGGGGCAGACCACCATGAAGTCCTGGATGTCGACCCGCCGCCCGGCATGCGCACCGCCGCCGAAGATCTGGATCTGCGGCATCGGCATCAGCGTCGCCTCGGCGCCGCCGATGTATTCGTGCAGCGGCACGCGCAACGACGCGGCGACGGCGTGCGCGGCGGCCATCGAGACCGCGAGCGTCGCGTTGGCGCCGAGCCGGGTCTTGTTCGGCGTGCCGTCGAGCTCGATCAGGCGGCGGTCGAGCGCGGCCTGGTCGCGTGCCGAGGCGCCAGAGAGTGCACGGCCGATCTCGCCGTTGACATGGCCGACCGCCTGCATGACGTCGAGCCCGCCGAACCGCGGCGTGCCGTCGCGCAGCTCGTGCGCCTCGCGGGTGCCCTTGGAGGCGCCGGCAGGAGCGATCGCTCGTCCGACCGCGCCGTCGTCGAGGGTGATCTCGGCTTCGACCGTCGGCCGGCCGCGGCTGTCCCACACCCGGCGGGCGTGGATCGATCGGATGTCCTGTGGATTCATGAGGCGAGCTCTGACCGCCAGGCGGCGGCGATGGATGACAGACGAGGAACCGGCTCCGCGATCAGCGGCCGCGCCACGCGCCGCACGCGCTCTCGCTGCCCTTCCTCGCGCAGGTACTCGACCGGCGACTTGCCGTCGACGCGGGCGAGAAAGAGGCCGGGCAGGAGCGCCGCGGCGCGTTGCTCCAGGCCGGCACGGCTCTCCCAGTCGACGCCGTCCAGGTAGGCACCGGACAAGGCATCGAAGCTGGCGAGGAAGGCGTCGGTCGCGCCCGGATTCCACAGGCACTTGAGGAGCAGGTGGTTGAGGCAGAAGGCGATGTCGAAGGCCGGGTCGCCCCACCAGGCGCATTCGGCGTCGATCAGCACCGGCCCTTCGTCGCCGACCAGGATGTTCTTCGGGCTCACGTCGCCGTGCACCAGGGCCACGGTGTTCGCCTGCGTGGCGCGGACCAGCGCCTCGATCCGCGGCGCCAGGTCCGGATGGCGCTTCGCCGTCGCCAGCAGGTAGGGCTCGAGGCGGATGTCGAAGAAGATCGCGTCGGTCGCGAATTCGGCGGCGAGCTGCGGCCGCGCCGCCGAGTAGCCGTGGATGCGCGCCAGCACGCGGCCGACGGCGCGCGCCGTCCGGGTCTCGACGTGTCCGTCGCGCAGCGCCTCTTTCCAGAGCACGTAGCGCGCCGGCTCGAGGTAGCTCATCACCAGCACGCCGAGGCCCGGGTGCTGGCCGAGGACGCGCGCGGTGCAGCCGGGAACGGCCTCCTGCGCCACCTGCATCCAGCGCGCTTCGTAGAGATTGCGCTCGATCGGCGCGCGCCAGTCGGCGGCGACGCGCAGCTTCGACAGGGCGCGCTTGGCGCAGACCGGGCCGCGCGCGGTGTCGATCTGCCAGATGTCGGAGGAGACGCCGCCGGTCAGCGGCCGGCCGGTCAGGGGCTCGTTGCCGGCGAGGCCGAGCTCGCGCAAGGCCTGCGCGAACTCCCCGGGAACCGGTGTCGCGCCCTCCCCGGTCTCAGCCATGCGGATCCGACTCGACCAGCTTGACCAGCGCGTACAGCGCCTGGTTGGCCGGCGTCGCGACGCCGAGCTCGCGGCCGCGCCGGGCGACGAAGCCGTTCAGGTGATCGATCTCGCTCGGCTTCTGGCGCGCCATGTCCTGCGCCGTCGACGAGAGCTGGCCGGGCATCGCCGCGGCGATGCCTTCCATGGCTTCGAGCGATTGCTGCAGCGAGAGCTCGACGCCGTCGGCCCGGGCAACGGCAACGACCTCCGCGACGACCGCATGCTGCAGCTCGCGGATCGGCGGCAGCGCCGCGAGCCGGCCGTACGGCGCCTGGGCGAGGCCGGAGATCGCGTTGTAGGCGCAGTTGACCATCAGCTTGGCCCAGAGCTCGGCCATGACGTCGGCCGAGATGCGCACCGGCACCCTGGCGCCGGCGAAGAAATCGACCAGGTCCTGCAGGCGCGTGCTCGCCGCCGCGCCGCCGTCAGCCGGGGAGCGCATCGCGCCGATCACCAGGTCGCCGCGGCCGTAGTGCTTCACCGTTCCCGGCTCGGGCATCGCCGTCGCGACGTAGACCACGGCCGGAACGACCGCCTGGGCGACGCTGCGGGCGATCGTCGGCGCGTTCTCGACGCCGTTCTGCAGGCTAAGCACGAGGGCGCCAGGCGCGAGATACGGCGCCATCTCCTCGGCCACCGCCTCGGTGTCGGTCGACTTCACGCAGAAGAGCACGAGGTCGGCGTCGCGTACCGCCGAGATCTCGACGCTCGCGCCGAGGGTCACCGACTCGACCTGGCCGCCGCGGTCTAGGCGCAGGCCATGGCGGCGGATCGCCTCGACGTGCGCTGCCCGGCCGATCAGGGTCACCGGATGGCCGGCCTGCGCCAGCATCGCGCCGAAGAAGCTGCCGACGGCGCCGGCGCCGACGACCGCGACGCGTTGGAAGGGAAGGCTCATCGCCTCATTTTCGTTCACGCCAGCCGCCAGGGAACCGGTGTTTCACCGAGCAGCGAAGGCGGGACCGGCTCGCGGGACGACGCGGCACTCATGCACTGAGGAGGCCGACATGCGGAGCAGCTTCATCGGCGCAGCCCAGGAGGTGACGAGCTCGTGCTTTCTCGTGCGAGCGCAACCCCGGACCCCGGGCGTTCGCCGGCCGCATCAGGCACCACCTGCGGCACCGCCTCGGCCGCGCCGAATGCGCCGGCGTCACCAGCATCCACACCGTCGGCGGCCTGTCGGCGTATGCCGATCGCGATGCGCTGCTCGGCTGGCCCGGCAACTTCACGACGCCACCGGACCGGACCTGTGAGTCAGGCCGCGGCCAGGCCCACCTGCACCTGGTTGCGCCCGCCGTCCTTGGCTCGATACAGCGCTTCGTCGGCACGCGCCAGGGCGTGCTCGAGCGATTCGTCGCTGGCCAGCAAGGTGACGCCCAGGCTCGCGGTCACCTTGACCAGGCCGGGCACCAGCTGCCTCCAGTCGGTCTCCTCGAGCGCCTGCCGCATGCGCTCGGCCACGCGCCGTGCCACCGGCAGGTCGGAGACCGGCGCCAGCACCACGAACTCCTCGCCGCCGTAGCGCGCCAGGATCGTCTCGCCGCGCAGCTGCCCCTGCAGCACCTGCACCGCGTGGCGCAGCACGGAGTCGCCGCCCATGTGGCCGTGCCGATCGTTGATCAGCTTGAAGTGGTCAAAGTCGACCATGATCACGGCCAGCGCCCCATCGCCCTGTCGGGCCTGCGCGATCAGCGCCGAGGCGCCGTCGGTGAGGGCATGGCGGCTGAGCGAGCCGGTGAGGTGATCGGTCATCGCCCGCTGATGCAGCCTCGCCTGCAGGCGCGCGTTGATGACGTTCTGCAGCATCGTCGCGAAGACGACCGGCAGCACCCCGTACAGGACGGTGAACGGCGTCAACATCATCGGCGGCACGTACATCAGGTGCGGCTCGTAAGGTCCGCTCCAGGTCAGCAGGTAACTGGCGCGAAGCGCGGAGCTCAGCACCATGAGGACGATGGTCATGCCGATCAGGCGCTCGTGCACGTCGCGCGGCCGCCAGAGCAGGCGGCGGCCCAGCCAGGCCGTCAGCGACGAGGCGGCGGCCAGGCCCAGCGTGCAGACCACGTTCATGCCTCGGGTCCCCGCCGGCAAGGCGGCCAGCACGAGCACGAAGGCCGCGGCGAGCGTGAGCCACATCGCGGTGCGCGCGATCCGTTCGCCGGCCAGCGCCGCCAGCGCCCAGCCGATCATGACCACGCCGCCGATCGAGCCGAACACCATCGCGGCCTGGCTCCAGAGCGGCAGCGGAATCTCCAGCGCCACCGGCTGCAGCAGCCCGAGGCCGACCAGCGCGTAGCCGCCGCGGCAGAGTCGCAACGCCTCGGCGCCCGCCGCGTCGTGGCTGAGCGACGGCCGCAGCATGGCCGCGCCCACCAGTGCGCCGGCGCCGCAGATGGCGAACGAGCTCAGGACGTCTAGCTGGAGCATCGGTCGGCGCAAGGCATCCCGAACGGGATCGGCATTGCCGGGCCGAACTTGAGGCCGGCCTGAGCGGACCCCGACAAGAAAAAAGCACCGGGCGTCGCCGCCGGGTGCTTTTTCTCCTACCGGATCTGGTAGGCGCGATTGGACTCGAACCAACCCGAGAACCGAGCCTAAGAATGACAAGGACAAATGATACACCACCGTCATTCCACCCTGACGCACACGAATTTGTCCCCGATATTGTCCCCGTAACCGTTGGTGTTGTAGGCTTGCGGTATGCGAATTTTTGCAGCCGCTGCAATCGTCATGCTCGCCGGGTGCGCCACCAACCCGTTGCAAAACTCCTCCCTCTGGCGCATCGAGCAGTGCACTGGCCTTCGGGACCAGACAGTCAATATGAACGCCACGAGCGGCACTTTGGCCGCGACGGTGAG
>JAIOOS010000023.1 GCA_021414305.1 Burkholderiales bacterium
CGTTTGACATGAGGTGCAGCCTAAAGCGCGCGAAGCGGGCTTTAGGCTGTCACCTCGATGGAAGGGTTAGGCCACGCGCCAGTGGCCGGGGTGAAAGCCATGCGGCACTTTAGCGGCCAGACCTCATGTGCGGCAAGAACCAGCGCAGCGAAGATGACCGGCGGCGTTGGCGTCAGCCAGGCGTGCGAGCGGTGGAGAACGGCTCGGCGGTGGAACCGGGCAGCGCCGCATGTGTGAAGGCGCCTGCGTGTGTGCCAGCGCGCCCGTGAGCAGCGATTCGAGCAGTGCGCACCCGAATGCGCGCGCGAGACCTTACAAGGACGGCAGCGAAGAGCTCAGACGACGCCGCGCCGCGCGCGGGTGAGCTACGGCTTCGAGGAGTGCGTGGAGATGCAGGCGCGCGCTGCCGCTCGAAGCGGGCGACGTGCAGCGAAGTGACGAAGCCGCGGCGTTCGGTGGGGCCTAACGTTCGACATGAGCGGCGGCGCAAAGGGCGCGAAGCGGCCTTTGGGACGTCCGCTCGATGGAGGGGTTAGGTGCCATGGTGCTCGAAGCGAATGGAGCGAACGATTCTCTCTGCTTCGACCAGTTCGCTGCCGACATCTTGCTTGGCGCAGACATAGGTGACCTTGGCTACGTTCGCTCCGTCAGATGCGTACCACGCCCTAGCAAACGTCTGACTGTCGGGGAAGAAGGAGCCTGCGGCGAGGCGGAGGTCACCGTCTTCCTGCATCACGGATTCCGCCGGCCCCCGTGAGCTACTTTCGGCGAGCTCCTGCAACCACCCGAGGAGGACCGAGGTATTGATCTTCGGCTGGACGCCACTTCGGTAGCGCGCGATCGAGAACTGAAGAGCCCCCACTCCGTCGGGTTGCTTGCAGAGCGTGAACGGTGCGTTGGCGTCCGTGGTGTCGGCCCAGCCGACTGGTAGATCGGCGGAAAACGCTCCACAGTTTGCTCGCATGTGGGTGGCACCTAACGTTCGACATGAGCGGCGGGCCAAAGGGTGCGAAGCAGCCTTTGGAACGTCCGCTCGATGGAGGGGTTAGGCCACTGCTGCAGTAACAAGCGGACGACCTCCATTGGCAAGCAATGCCCGATGGTATTGAATGCTCCGCATAGGTGGGCAAGCCAAGACGGCCTGCATGAACGGCTCGGGCGGCAGATACCAGTGCGTTCCGACGTAGTGAGCTATGGCCACCGGCGCCACGAAGATGAGCCCATCATGTGGCACATAGACGTTGTGGCTGAACGAGGGACCGTCGAACTGACAAAGATCGCACTGGTGAATCCCGCCAGCTGAAGCCGGCTCCCAGGGGGACGAGCACAGCTCTTGCAGCTTGCGCAGAAACTCGGGTGCAACGCTGCCACGCTTGTATTCCGCATTGCGCCCCAGCCAACCAACAGCGCGCAGAGCTTCGCATGCGACAGGTAGCGGCGGCTGCGGCGAAAGGTCCTCAATCTCCGCCATATGCAAGGGGCCTAACGTTCGACATGAGCGGCGGCGCAAAGGGCGCGAAGCGGCCTTTGGGACGTCCGCTCGATGGAGGGGTTAGGCCACATTCTGCGGCAGCGCCTTTCCGAGAGACAGCGAGCGGACCTCGTACCCAAGCTCCTTGTAGAGACCAAGAGCGGCCTCGTTGAATGCCCACACATTGAGCCGAATTTCGGCGGCTCCTCGCTCCAACGCCCAGCCTTCAGCCTGCGACATGAGGCGGCGGCCCACACCCTTGCCGCGCTCTGACTCCTGCACGCAGACCGAACCCACTCTTGCGTACCGCATGGGTTGCATGAGCGAGTGGCTTTCCGTGGCGACGCTGATGGTCACGAAGCCGACAAGCTCCAAAGAGCGCTCGGCCACAAAGACCATAGAGCCCTCGCCGGCGATGCACTGCCTCCAGTGAAGCTCGTCGCGCTCGGGTGCGGAAGCAGGTGCGAATACTTGCGGCCAAGCCTGATGATGAAGCAGATTGACTACTTGGCCGAGAACGCAGATCGCCGGCAGGTCAGCTTCTGTGGCAGCGCGGTACGCGATCACGATGATGGGGCCTAACGTTGGAGATGAGCGGCGGGCTAAAGCGTGCGCAGCACGCTTTAGAACGTCCGCTCCATCGACGGGTTAGGCCACGGCGTGTGCGTGGCCGGGGTGAGAGCCATGCGGCACTTTAGCGGCGCGGCGTGCCGTGTGGCAAGGAGCCGGCCTTCGTGAAGCCAATCGCGGGCGCCGGCGTCAGCGCGGTGCGTCAGCAGTTTAGAACGGCGCAGCGGTGGGGCCGGACGCGGCTGCGAGCATGCAGACGCCTACGTGCCTACGAAGCGCGCCGTGGGCTCCCGGCCCGAGCAGTGCATTCCAGGGTGCGCGCGCGAAACCAGACAACGACGCTGGCGACAAGCAAAGAGAGCGCTTCGCCGCGCGCGGGCGAAGCCGATGCCGAGCAGTGGATGAAGCAACAGGCGCGCGACGCCACTCGAAGCGGAGAGCTTGCAGCGAAGTGGCAATGCCGAGGCGTCGCTGGGGCCTAACGTTCGACATGAGCGGCGGCGCAAAGGGCGCGAAGCGGCCTTTGGGACGTCCGCTCGATGGAGGGGTTAGGCCTCATGTAGCCACCTGTTCAAGCGCTTCGCCCGGGAGCCAGCATGCCATGCGGGTGGCGACGGCGCCCTTGCGCCTGAACGGTTGCGAGATAGGGAAGAAGCCCAGTGCCCTGTACGCACCAACGGCATAAGGCGACGAGTTGAGCTCTACGGTGGTGACCTCGGGATGCCTCTCCGCGAGTTGTGCTCGGACGGCGCTCCACAGTGAACGGGCAATGCCCTTTCGAAGGTGCTCAGGCGCAATGAAGAGCAGTTGCACCAGCGTTGGCCGGGGCAAGAAGATGACGCCGAGCACTTGGTCGCCTTGCACAGCGGCTATGCAGATGGCCGCCTCAGCCAGCTTTGGGGCGAGCTTCTCGGCCGAGGTGTCTTCAATGAAGCTCTGCCGCGCGGAGGGTTCCCAGTCAGAGGCTATGTGCTCAACAAAGCCTGCTTGGACCAGCGCCGAGATGGCCGACGCGTCTCGGGCATTCGCGTGTCGCAGCTGCATATCAATGGGGCCTAACGTTGGAGATGAGCGGCGGGCTAAAGCGTGCGCAGCACGCTTTAGAACGTCCGCTCGATCGACGGGTTAGGCCACGGCGTGGCCGGGGTGCAAGGCATGAGCGACTTTAGCGGCGCGCCGTGCCGTGTGACAAGGACTCGACCATGGCGAGGACAACCGTGGGCGCTGGCGGCAGCGCGGCGCGTGGGCCGTCCAGACCGGTGCGGCGGTGGATGTGGACGAAGCTGCGAGGGTGTGGCCGCCTACGTGAGCGCCGAGCGCGCCGCGTAAACCCGACCCGAGCAGTGCGCTCCGGCGTGCGCGCGCGAGACCTGACAACGACGCAGGCGAGAACCAAAGAGAGCGCTTCCCCGCGTGCGGGTGAAGCGATGCCGAGCAGTAGGTGGAGCTGCGGGCGCGCGCTGCGACGCGAAACGGACGGCCTGCAGCGAAGTGGCGAAGCCGAGGCGTTTGCTGGGGCCTAACGTTTGACATGAGCGGCTGACTAAAGGCTGCGAAGCAGGCTTTAGGCTGTCCGCTCGATGGAAGGGTTAGGCCACACGCGAGTGGCCGGGGTGAAAGCCATGCGTCACTCTAGCGGCGCGACGGGTCGTGAGCAAGGATTCGGCCTTGGCAAAGACAAGCTCGGGTGCTGGCACCGGCGGCACGCGTGTGCCGTCCAGAGCGTTGCGGCGGTGGAGTTGGGCTGCGACCCGAGTGTGACGTTGTCTCCGTGTAGCCCACGCGCGCCGTGAGCGCCGGGCTCGAGCAGTGCGGCCCGGCATGCGCGCGCGAGACCCGACAAGGGCGGTGGCGAGGACCAATGAGGCGCCGCGCCGCGCGCGGGTGAGACGCAGCGCCGAGCAGTGTGTGGAGAAGCAGGCGCGCGCTGCTACCCGAAGCGGGAGGCTTGCAGCGAAGTGGCGAAGCTACTGTGCTCGTGGGGCCTAACGTTCGACATGAGCGGTGGACCAAAGGGCGCGCAGCGGCCTTTGGGACGTCCGCTCGATGGAGGGGTTAGGCGACACCGCCACCCTCAGGAATTTTGTTCACGCCATAGGGATCAATTTCGAAGCCGTGCGCGGCTACCAAGAACCTGGCTACGGCCTCGACATCTTGCCGCGAGGCCAAGTGGACGGCCCTGCAACGCAGCGACGTGTGAAACGCTGCGTCTTCAAGGGTGGGACCACGGTAGTGCGAAATCTCTTCGATCTCTGTGGTGATGTTGTGGCTGACCATTGGGCCCCACGCCATGACCACATTGAACGGTTCCGCCGACTCCTTCGCCGCATGGAGGGAAAGCGTTTCGCCCATAAGCGGGCGCACAGCGAAGACTTGACGAGCAAACAGCGTGCAGATGACTTCGCGGTTCGCTCCTTCGCCCGACTCAAGGTCGAGCCAGATCTCAACCGGCGTACCGAGAGTTTCAGCAGACATTGTGTTGCCTAACGTTCGACATGAGCGGCGGGCCAAAGGGTGCGAAGCAGCCTTTGGAACGTCCGCTCGATGGAGGGGTTAGGCGCCTGCCTCACGGAGGCCTACTTGGACGCCACGGCCAGGACCGCCCTGGGATTGGTACTCGCGATCGCGAGCAAGGTGCGTGCTGCGCCGCTCGGCTGTTTGCGACCTTGCTCCCAACCCTGAAGCGTGCGCACGGACACGCCCAGAAGCACTGCGAACTGCGACTGCGACAGGCCTGTCTTTTTGCGGGCCTCGATCACGGGGGATGACACAACGGAGACTTGGCCGGCCTTCATTTCGCGCACCGACTGCAGCAACTCGGCCGCTAGATCACGCTTTGCCTCAAAGGAGGCGAGTTCTGCCTTGCTGAGGGGCTTAGTCTTCGAGGGCACGGCGAATCTCCTTGAGCTTTGAACCAGTGAGGTTGTCTGTCTTGGCCTTGGCATAAAGCGTGAGCAGGACAACCTCCCCTTCGGCATTGAGAGTGAAGTAGATGACTCTTACGCCGCCAGACTTACCTGAGCCAGCGCGGCTCCAGCGAACCTTGCGAATTCCGCCCGAATCTGGAACTACGTCTCCAGCGGTTGGATGCCCAGCGATGAAGGAAGCGAACTCTCCGCGTTGCTCCTCAGTCCAGTACAACGGCCACTGCCGCTGGAACAGCAGCGTTTCAACGACGGTGAGCATGTGCAACTATACGCCAGAGGCGCATAGACCGCAACGAGAAAGCGAAGGGGCCTAACGTTGGAGATGAGCGGCGGGCCAAAGCGTGCGCAGCACGCTTTAGCCCGTCCGCTCGATCGACAGGTTAGGCCACGCGCAGGTGGCCGGGGTGAAAGCCATGCGGGACTTTAGCGGCGCGGCGCTGCGCCAGGCAAGGAGCGGCAGGACCGAAGGCAACCTTGGGCGCTGTTGCCAGCCCGTTGCGGCGGACTTCGAAACCGGTGCGGCGGTGGACCTGGGCGATGCTAGGTGGTCGCCGAAGCCTCCGTGCGAAACGAGCGCGCCCGCGAGCGCCAGCCTCGAGCAGTGGGCGACGCTGTGCGCGCGCGAGACCCGACAACGGCACTGCAAGGAAACCAAAGAGGGTGCCTCGTCGCGCGCGGGTGGGGTACGCGCCGAGCACTGCATGGTGGCGCAGGCGCGCGCTGCGACTCGAAGCGGGAGGCCCGCAGCGAAGTGACGAAGCCGCGGCGTTGCGTGGGGTCTAACGTTTGAGTTGAGGCGCGGCCGTAGGCAGGCGAAGCCTGCCGGAGGACGTCGCCTCGAACGAAGGGTTAGGCCACGCGCCCGTGGCCGGGGTGAAAGCCATGCGGCACTTTAGCGGCCAGGCCTCACGTGCGGCAAGAACGAGCGCAGCGAAGACGACCGACGGCGTTGGCGCCGGGCCGGCGTGCGAGCGGCCGAGACCGGCGCGGCGGTGAAGCTGGGCAGCGCCCCGTGTGTGAAGGCGCCTACGTGTGCACCAGCGCGCCCGTGAGCGGCGACCCGAGCAGTGCGCGCCCGCATGCGCGCGCGAGACCAGACAAGGACGGCAGCGAAGAGCTCTGACGATGCCGCATCGCGCGCGGGTGAGCTACGACGTCGAGCAGTGAGTGGAGGTGCGGGCGCGCGCCGCCACTCGAAGCGGACAACGCGCAGCGAAGTGGCGAAGCCGCTGCGTTCAGCGGGGCCTAACGTGATATCGACGACATCACCCCGTCCACTTTCCCAGTCGGATTCAACGACTCAAAGTGGACAAGGGCAGGGGTGGGTCTGAGGGGCGATTGACACTGGCTTGCGATGCGAATACTGTATGAATGTACAGTATTCGTCAAGGGAGTCAAAGTGGACAACGCTGCGGGGGGTGAGCAGGTCGAAAGTGGACGGGAAGGGGAAGCAGCCGGGAGAGGCAAGACCGCCGACGCAGCCCGGACCGCCGAGACCCCTGAGACCACCGCCGACCAGGAAGCCGAGACGGTCGAAATTCCCGATTCGCCGCGCCGCCCCGGCGCCCCGCCGCCGCTGCGTCTGCTCGATGCCCTGCGCGAGCGCTTGCGGTACATGCACTACAGCTTACGGACCGAGGAGGCCTATGTCTATTGGGTGCGCGGCTTCATCCGCTGGGCGGGGCTGCGCCATCCGCGCGACCTCGGCGCGGCCGAGGTGCAGGACTTCCTGGTCATGCTCGCCAACGAGCGCCGCGTCGCCGCGGCCACGCATCGCCAGGCGCTGAGCGCGCTGCTCTTTCTCTACCGCGAGGTCCTCGGCGTCGACATGCCGTGGCTGCGCGAGCTCGGCCGTCCCGTGGCAGCCAAGCGCATTCCGGTCGTGCTCACGCACGTGGAGGTGCAGGCCCTGCTCGCGCGCATGGGCGACGGCGTCACCGGCCTGCTCGGCCGCCTGCTCTACGGCACCGGCATGCGTCTGCTCGAAGGCATTCGCCTGCGCATCAAGGACGTCGACTTCGTCCGCCAGGTCATCGTCGTGCGCGACGGCAAGGGCGGCAAGGACCGCGTCGTCATGCTGCCGCGCGCGCTCGATGGCCCCTTGCGCCTGCAGCTCCAGGAAGCGCGGCGCACCTGGCTCCTCGACCATGAGCGGCAGCAGGCCGGCGTCTACCTGCCGAACGCCCTGGCCGCCAAGTACAAGCGCGCCGCCGAGAGCTGGAGCTGGTTCTGGCTCTTCCCCGCAGCCACGCTGAGCAAGGATCCGCGCAGCGCTGCCGGCGACGTGCACCGCCACCACCTCCACGAGAAGCGCCTGCAGCGCGATCTCCACGCCGCCGTGCGCGCCGCCGGCATCGCCAAGCCGGCCACCGTGCACACCCTGCGCCATTCCTTCGCCACCCACCTGCTGCAGGCCGGCACCGACATCCGCACGGTGCAGCAACTCCTCGGCCACGCCGACGTCAGCACGACCATGATCTACACCCACGTCCTGCAATCGTCCGCGGCCGGCACCGCCAGCCCGCTCGACGGCCTGATGCTGACGACCGCCGCGGACGACCCCGCAGCCTATGGCCCCGATCGCGGCCGAGATCGCGATCGCCACGAGGACATCGGCACCGTTTCCGACACCCGTCGCTCCCCACCCCTGCGCGCCCGCGAGCCCGCCTTCCCGTGCTGCTACCCCCTCCTCTCCCGCCCTACGCCGAGCTCCACTGCCGCAGCAACTTCAGCTTCCTGACCGGGGCCTCGCACCCCGAGGAGCTGATCGAGCGCGCGTCAGCGCTGGGCTACAGCGCCCTGGCGATCACCGACGAGTGCTCGCTCGCCGGCGTCGTGCGCGCGCACGTCGAGGCGCAGGCGCATCCGAACCTCCACCTCGTCGTCGGCAGCGAGATCCGCCTGACGCTGCCGACGAGCGGCGCGCCGCACGCCCGCCTGGTGCTGCTCGCGCAAACGCGCCGCGGCTACGGCAACCTCTCGCACTGGATCACCGTCGCGCGCCGTCGCGCCGAGAAGGGCCACTACCTCGCGCACCCCGGCGACGTCGAGGGCAAGGTGCCGAACGCGCCCACGCTCGCCGGCCTGCCCGAGTGCCTGGCGCTGCTCGTGCCCTCGGCCGCGCAGCCGTTCGAGGAGATCTTCGCCCACGCGATGTGGCTGAAGACCTGGTTCCAGGAGCGCGCCGCCATCGCCCTCGAGCTGCTGCACCGCCCCGGCGACGACGAGCTCGTCGAACGCGTCGTCCGCGTCGCCGAACTGACTTCGCTGCGCATCGTCGCCACCGGCGACGTGCTGATGCACGTCCGCTCGAGAAAGCCGCTGCAGGACACGCTCACCGCCACCCGCATCGGCAAGCCCGTCGCCGAGTGCGGCCTCGCCCTCGAGTCCAACGCCGAGCAGCACCTGCGCTCGCGCGGCCGCCTGGCCGCGCTCTACGAAGCCGAGTGGCTGCACAACACGCTGCGGCTCGCCGGCCAGTGCCGCTTCTCGCTCGGCGAGCTGCGCTACGAGTACCCGCAGGAGATCGTGCCGACCGGCGAGACGCCGGCCTCGCACCTGAGAAAGCTCGCCTACGCCGGCGCCGAGCGGCGCTTCGGCGGCAAGGTCGATCGCGAGAACGGCCGGCCGCTCCTCGAGAAGCACCGGCCGCAGATCGAGAGCGAGCTCGAGGTCATCGCCATCCTGAAGTACGAGGCCTACTTCCTCACCGTCGCCGACATCGTGCGCTGGGCGCGCGAGCAGAAGATCCTCTGCCAGGGCCGCGGCAGCGCCGCCAACTCCATCGTCTGCTACTGCCTCGGCGTCACCGAGGTCGACCCCGAGCGCGCCACCCTGCTGTTCGGCCGCTTCATCAGCGTCGAGCGCAACGAGGCGCCCGACATCGACATCGACTTCGAGCACCAGCGCCGCGAGGAGGTCATCCAGTACATCTACGGCAAGTACGGCCGGCACCGCGCCGCGCTCACCGCCGTGGTCATCAGCTACCGGCCGCGCTCGGCGCTGCGCGACGCCGGCCGGGCCCTCGGCATCGACCTGCAGCGCATCGACGCCGTCTCCAAGAGCCAGCACTGGTTCGACGGCCGCGGCATCGATCCCGAGCGGCTGCGCGAGAACGGCTTCGATCCCGAGGCGCCGGTGGTGCGCCTGTGGATGGAGCTCACCGCGCAGCTCATCGGCTTTCCCCGCCACCTCTCGCAGCACCCCGGCGGCTTCGTCATCGCCAGCGGCCGCATGGCCGAGCTCGTGCCGGTCGAGAACGCGAGCATGAAGGACCGCAGCGTCATCCAGTGGGACAAGGACGACCTCGACGCACTCGGCCTGCTCAAGGTCGACATCCTCGCCATCGGCATGCTGAGCGCGATCCGCCGCTCGCTCGAGTACATCGGCGCCAAGCTCGGCAGGGAAGCGTTCGAGATGACCGACGTGCCCGACGACGACGCGCTCACCTACGACATGATCTGCCGCGCCGACACGGTGGGCGTGTTCCAGATCGAGAGCCGGGCGCAGATGAGCATGCTGCCGCGCCTGCAGCCGCGCTGCTACTACGACCTGGTGGTGGAAGTGGCGATCGTCCGCCCCGGGCCGATCCAGGGCGGCATGGTCCACCCCTACCTCAGGAACCGCCTCCTGCCCGACAGCGAGATCGATTGCCCGCCCGAGCTTTGGCCCGCGCTCGGCCGCACGAAGGGCGTCCCCATCTTCCAGGAGCAGGTGATGCAGATCGCCATGCTCGCCGCCGACTTCACCCCCGGCGAGGCCGATGCCCTGCGCCGCGCCATGGCGGCGTGGAAGCGGCGCGGCGGCCTCTCGCCGTTCCACCAGCGGCTGGTCGGCCGCATGGTGGAGAAGGGCTACGAGCTGGAGTACGCCGAGCGCATCTTCAAGCAGATCCAGGGCTTCGGCGAATACGGCTTCCCGGAGAGCCACGCCGCCGGCTTCGCCCTGCTCGCCTACGTCTCGAGCTGGATCAAGCGCCACCACCCCGACGCCTTCCTCTGCGGCCTGCTCAACGCCTGGCCGATGGGCTTCTATGCGCCGGCACAGCTCGTGCGCGACGCGCGCGAGCACGGCGTCGAGGTGCGCGAGGTCGACGTCAGGGTGAGCGGCTGGGAGAGCGTGCTGGAAGGAGAAGGGGAGACGAGGGGGAGCGGACGGGACCTGCTCCCTCTCCCGCCTGCGGGAGAGGGCCGGGGTGAGGGCCTCCCGCTGCGCGCCGTGCGCCTCGGCCTCAACCGCATCACCGGCCTGGCCGAAGACGTCGCGTTGCGCATCGTCGCCGCCCGCGCCGAGGCGCCGTTCGCCAGCGTCGAGGACCTGGCCCGGCGCGCCCGCCTCGACGCCAAGGCGATGGCCCAGCTCGCCGGCGCCGATGCGCTGCACGCGCTCACCGGCCACCGCCACCAGGCCGCGTGGGCGGTGGCCGGCATCGATACCCGGCCGACCGAGATGCTGCGCGCGACGCGCACCGACGAGGCGGCGATCGTGCTCGCCGCGCCGAGCGCGGCCGAGACCACGCTCGCCGACTACCGCTCGCTCGGCCTCAGCCTGAAGCGCCATCCGCTGTCGCTGCTGCGCGACCAGCTCGCCGAGTTCAGGATCGAGACGGCCGAGCGCCTGCGCCAGTTCCCGCACGGCCGGCTGGCGCGGGCCAGCGGCCTGGTCACGCACCGGCAGCGCCCGGAAACGGCCAAGGGCACGGTCTTCGTCACCCTCGAAGACGAGACCGGGGCGGTCAACGTCATCGTCTGGCCGCGGATCGCCGAGCAGCAGAGAAAGCCGCTCCTCGGCGCGACCCTGCTCACCGTCTACGGCCAGTGGCAGCGCCAGGGCGAGGGTGACGGCGTGGTGATGCACCTGCTGGCGGCGCGGATGATCGACCACACGCCGCTGCTGCAGGGCCTGGTGAGCCGCAGCCGCGACTTCCGCTAGCCCGCTGCGACCCTTCCGCCCAGCGCCGCGGGCGGCGCCCGGCCGCCTGCAGAATCGGCGCTCGATGATGATGAGCACCCAGATCGTCACGCCGGAGCTGCGCGACTGGATCGTCGCCCAGGCGGCGGCCGGGCATTCGAGCGCGGTCGTCGTCGAGGCGATGAAGGCCAGCGGCTGGGGGGAGCAGGTCGCCCGGGCGGCGTTCGAGGAAACGCTGGCCGAGCAGGACCGGCTGGCGGCGGCCGAGGAGTCGCTCCCTGCCAGGCCGATGCCCGGCCGGCGCATCACCGCCGCGCTGCCCCGCGTGCCGGCCGGCGACCGCGAGGTCGCGGTGCTGATGGCGATGACCCGGCCGCGGGTGGTCGTGTTCGGCGACCTGCTCTCGGCCGAAGAGTGCGCCGAGCTGATCGCCCTGGCGCGGACGCGCCTGGCCCGCTCCGAGACGGTGGAGACGCAGACCGGCGCGAGCGAGGTCAACGAGGCGCGCACCAGCGACGGCATGTTCTTCCTGCCGGCCGAGTTTCCCGTCTGCGCCCGGCTCGAGGCGCGCATCGCCCGCCTGCTCGACTGGCCGCTGGAGAACGGCGAGGGCCTGCAGATCCTGCGCTACCGGCCGGGGGCCGAATACAAGCCGCACTACGACTACTTCGACCCGGCCGAGCCCGGCACGCCGGCCATCCTGAAGCGCGGCGGTCAGCGCCTGGCCTCGATCGTCTGCTACCTGAACAGCCCGGAAGGCGGCGGCGCCACCACCTTTCCCGAGGCCGGGCTGGAAGTCGCCCCGGTCCGCGGCAACGCCGTCTTCTTCAGCTACGACCGGCCCCACCCTTCCACCCGTACCCTGCACGGCGGCGCGCCCGTCACGGGGGGGGAGAAGTGGGTCGCCACCAAGTGGATGCGGGAGGGCCGCTTCGAATAAAGACCCTGTGGGCGTGTCAACCGATCGGCGCCCGCCGCGTTATCTCGCGGGCAATCGCTCATCCATCCCACATAAATCCTCACGGAGTTTCCCGCATGAAGACCCTCATCGTCGCCGTCATCGCTTCCGCCTTCAGCCTCGGCGCCATGGCCGCCAGCCACATGGAAAAGGGTGCCTCGGCGCCCATGGCCAAGCCCGCCGCCGCTCCGGTGGCCAAGCCCGCCGCCGCCCCCATGGCCGCCAAGCCGGCTTCGGCGCCCGCCAAGGCCAAGAAGCACAAGAAGGCCGCTTCGGCAGCCTGATTCGGCTTTCGCCAGCGAAAAGCCCGGCTTCGGCCGGGCTTTTTCTTTGCGGCGGGTCTTCTGTGGTCGGGAGACCCCTCATCGCCCGTTGCCGACAAGCAGCGCAACAGCCCGGCGGGTGAGCGGTGCTGCGACGAGGACGACTGGAAAGGCAACGAGCCAGGCAGTCAACCAGGCCCCCGTCCACAAGGGGACGTAGCCGTCGCCGAAGCCGAGGGCTCGATAGGTCGAGATGCCCGAGACCAGCAGCGACATCAAGCCCGACAGAATCAGCCCGAACAGAGCGGGTGCGAATTTCTTCGGAAGCATTGCGTTCTCCAGGAGGCGCCGTTCAGGCCGGCACCATCAAGCGGTTGAGGCTCTCGGCAAAGTGCCGGCCGAACATCCGGGCGGTCTTCACGTCACCCGGAGGGAAGGCATCCGGCGCCGACGAGTGCCCGGCCTGGGCCATCAGGCCCGACCAGGAACCAAGGCGGTTGGCTGCCTCCTCGTAGGGCACACCTCGGTGCTGCTCGGGCAGGATGGGGTTTCCGACCCAGATCATGCCGTGCTGCATGCAGAAGACGAACATCGACATCAATGTCGATTGCTTGTCGCCCGAGGGCAGCGACGAGACCGTGAATCCTGCGCCCAGCTTGCCCTTGAGCTGGTGCGTGCGCCAGAGGGCGCCCGTCGTGTCCATGAAGGACTTGAACGTGCCCGAGACGCCACCGAGGTAGGTGGGCGAGCCGAGGATGATGCCGTCGTACTGCACCAGGCGCTCCGGTGTCCGGGCCATGTCCTCGGCCTTGACCAGATGCGCCTCGATGTCTTCGACGTCCTGTGCACCGCCGAGCACGTGGCGGGCGATGAACTCCGTATGCCCATGGGCACTGTGATAGACGATGGCGAGCTTGCTCATTTCGATGACTCCGTTGAGGTTGAGTGGCCTGTGCTCACGGGTTGACCCAGTTGATGGCCACGGCGGCCAGGAACAGCCCGAAGCCGAAGACGGTGTGGTTCGCCAGGCTGCGCACGCGGTTCGTCAACGGCGCTGGCGTCTTGCGTGCGGCGAACCCGGCGCCCATGGCCGGCTGCATCACGAACCAGGGCGCTGCCACCGAGACGACCCCGAGGGCGAGCGCGGGCAGGAACGTGGGCGAATCGAGCCAGGCGACCCCTTGAACGGCCACCAGCAGCCCTGCGTAGGCAATGCCGATGGCGTAGTGGGTCACCCAGCCGAGTACCAGCTCGAATGCGACCGGCTCAGCCTTTGCAATGGCGGAGTGAGCGAAGCGGCCGCGAGGGATATGAGCGACCCAGCGGCCGACGAGGGCGAAGCTGGTGGTCGGGACGCCCAGGCGCACCAACAGGGCCAGCCAGGCGTCCATCACGGCGGTTGCGCCGATTCCGACGACGACGATTTGCGCGAATTCGTGGGGGTGAAGCATCCATGTCTCCTTGAAAACTCGTTGACATCGCAGCGAGACAAGGGCATGGTAGAAGTTGAAGTCAACTTCAAGTCAAGCGGTTTATGGACATTTCGGAGGTCGCCAGGAAATCTGGCATCGCGGCGTCGGCGCTCAGGTACTACGAGCGCATGGGCCTCATCCACTCACTCGGACGTGATGGCGCGCGCCGCAAGTTCGCGCCGACCGTCCTGGATCAGCTGGCCCTCATTGCTCTCGGGCAGGTTGCCGGGTTTTCGTTGGACGAGATTCGCGTGATGTTCACGCCGGGCGGCGAGCTGAACATCGACCGCGGCATGCTCTCCTCGAAGGCGGATGAGCTTGACCGCATGGTCAAGCGCCTCAAGGCCATGAGCGAGGGCCTCCGGCACGCGGTGGCATGCCCTGCACCCAGCCACGCGGCCTGCCCATCATTCCGGCGGCTGCTGAAGGCGGCCTCCGCCGGCGCGCTGGAGGGCCGGCAGCGGAAACTTGCTCCGCGCCGAGGCATGCGAGAAACAGCGCCGGCTGAAGCGCCGTACCTCGAAACGCCGCCTTGAGTACAGGAAGAGGTCCCGGCTCTCCCGGCGAGCAATTTCAGTGGTGCCGCGCGGATCAGCCCCGCCGCTGCAGGCCGACCGGGCGGACGGCGGGGCGAGGCCCCGCACCCGCCAGCTCGCCGGCCTGCGAGGCGCCGAAGCCGAACGGGCGGGCGCGATCGATCCGTTGCTTCTTGCGGTCTTCCCAGGTCTGCGGGCCTTCGAGCGCCCAGTTGGCGACGCAGCCCTCGATCTCGCTGCGCTCCAGGCGGCGGTAGGCCCGCGCCGGCGAGTTGACAGGCCAGGCACCCAGGCGCAGGCGCCAGGGCAGGGCAGCACTCCCCGCCGACACCCAGTAGATGCATTCCTTGGCTTGCCAGAACGCGTGGCGCTCGAAGTTCACGCGGCCGGCAAAGCCGGTCTCGGCTTCGAACAGGGCATAGCCGTCGTCGAGCTCGACCACGCTCACGCCGATGTCGCCGGGCGAGTCGCCGTGGCCGCGGTACACGAGGTAGACGCACTCGATGCGGGCGGCCGCGAACCGGTCGAACTCGACCTCGTCGCGGTAGACGACGATGTCCTGCTGCTGCCAGAGGGTTCGCCAGGTGGTTTTCATCGCCGGTCGGGCCGCTTCGCCGAGAAAGGGAAGCCGGACCATAGCGCCGACCGCGCGGTGAAACTGTGACGAGGCGAAACGGGCCTACCGGGGTGGCAGGTTCTCGATCTCGACCGGCTCGATCGCATCGGCCGGCACGAAGCCGAAGATCCGCCCGTAGAACGCCAGCTCCGCCTCGAGCGCGCGGCGGATGTGCCTGGCCTGGCGAAAGCCGTGCTGCTCGCCCGGGAACAGCAGGTAGGCCACCGGCAGCCCCTTGGCGCGGACCGCGGCGAACATCGCCTCGGCCTGGTTCGGCGGCACCGCCAGGTCTTCGGCGCCCTGGAACAGGATCAGCGCGCTCGACAGCCGCTCGGTGAAGTTCACCGGCGAGCGCTCGCGGTACAGATCGGCGCGGGCCGGATACGGGCCGACCAGCGAATCGAGGTAGCGCGACTCGAACTTGTGCGTGTCGCGGGCCAGCGCCTCGAGGTCGCCGATGCCGTAGTGGCTGGCGCCGGCGTGGAAGACGTCGCGAAAGGCGAGGGCGGCGAGCGTGGTGAAGCCGCCGGCGCTGGCGCCGCGGATCGCCAGGCGCTCGGGGTCGACGTCGCCGCGCGCCACCAGGAAGCGCGCCGCGTTGACGACGTCGTCGACGTCGACCACGCCCCACCGGCCGTCGAGCCGCTCGCGGTAGGCGCGGCCGTAGCCCGAGGAGCCGCCGTAGTTGACGTCGACGACGGCGAAGCCGCGCTGCGTCCAGTACTGCAGGCGCGGCCCGAGCGAGGCGCTGGTGGCGCCGGTCGGCCCGCCATGGCTGATCACCAGCAGCGGCGGCTTCGTCCCGGGCTCGCCGACGAAGGCGGCATTCCTCGGTGCATAGAAGAAGGCGTGCGCCGTGAGCCCGCCCTCGGTCGGGAACTCGATCGCCTCGGCGATCGAGAGCTCGCCGGGGTCGTACGCGGTCTCGCTCGAGCGGCGCAGCACGGAGAACGAGCCGCGCGCGAGGTCGAAGCGGACCAGCGCCTCGGCCTCGCGCTCCGAGGCGGCGAAGCAGGCGACGAATCCGGCGCCGACGTGCAGTTCGCGCAGCGAGCAGTACGGTGTCTCGACTTCGGCGAAGGCGCCGCTCGCCGGGTCGAGTCGCGCCAGGTGGGAGCGGCCGCCCTGCTCGTAGAGGCAGACGATCCGCCCGTCGGCCTCGAAGCCGTACATCGAGAACGCGAAGTTCCACTGCGGCTCGCCGAATTCGGCGGCCATCGCGTGCAGGGGCTCGATCCGGCCGGTGCGCTCGCGCTGCAGGTTCCACCAGCCGCTGCGATCGCTCGCGAAGTGCAGCTCGCCGGCCGGCGACCACTCGGGCTGGAAGATCGACTCCCGGTCGCCGCCGGCGACGTGGCGCGGCGCGGCGAGCCCGCCCTCGGCATCGAGCACGGCGACCCACAGGTCGCTGCCCTGCCAGGGCATGCGCGGGTGGTCCCAGCTCAGCCAGGCGAGCTGGCGGCCGTCGGGCGAGAGGCGAGGATTGGAGAAGAAGTCGTGGCCGCGCGCGAGCACGCTCTCCGCGCCCGAGCCGAGCGCGATCGCGACGATCGTGTTCACCGCCTCGCCCGCCGCCGAGTGGTCCTCGCGCACCGCGATCAGCCTGTCGCGGGCGGGGTCGAGGGCGAAGTCGGCGTAGCGGAGCGCGCCGCCCTTCGTCACCGGCTGCGGCGTCGCGCCGCGGCGGGTGCGGTAGATCCGGCCGTCGCCGTCGTGGCTGAAGAAGACCTCGCCGTCCGGGGCCACGATGAAGTCGCCGCCGCCGTACTCGTGGACCCGGGTCCGCGCGTTGAAGGGGGCCGGGTTGACGTCGGCCGCGCTGCCCGCGGCGTCGCATTCGACGACGACATTGCGGCCGCCTTCGCCGGGCCGGCCTTCGCTGCAGAAGACCGTGTCGCCGGCGACCCCGATCTGGCCGAAGCGAACCGTGGCCGCGGCGAGCTGCTCGGCCGAGATCGCCGAGGTCCAGCTGCCGTAGGGCGCTGCCTTCATCGCCTCGACGATCGCCTCAGTAGACGACCACCGAGCGGATCGACTCGCCGCGCTTCATCAGCGCGAAGCCCTCGTTGATGTCCTCGAGCTTCAGGCGGTGCGTGATCAGCTCGTCGATCGCGATCTTCTTGTCCATGTACCAGTCGACGATCCTCGGCACGTCGGTGCGGCCGCGCGCGCCGCCGAAGGCCGAGCCCTTCCACTGCCGACCGGTCACGAGCTGGAACGGCCGGGTCGCGATCTCCGCGCCGGCAGGCGCCACGCCGATGATGATCGACTGGCCCCAGCCCTTGTGGCAGCACTCCAGCGCCTGGCGCATCGTCGTCGTGTTGCCGATGCATTCGAAGCTGTAGTCGGCGCCGCCGTCGGTGAGCTGGACGATGGCATCGACCACGTTGGCGTGGTCCTTCGGATTGATGAAGTGCGTCATGCCGAACTTGCGCGCCATCGCCTCGCGCCCCGGGTTGAGGTCGACGCCGATGATCTTGTCGGCGCCGACCAGCTTCGCGCCCTGGATCACGTTGAGGCCGATCCCGCCGAGGCCGAACACGACCACGTTGGCGCCGGCCTCGACCTTGGCCGTGAAGATCACCGCGCCGACGCCGGTGGTGACGCCGCAGCCGATGTAGCAGACGACGTCGAACGGCGCGTCTTGCCGGATCTTCGCCAGCGCGATCTCGGGCACGACGATGTGGTTGGCGAAGGTCGAGGTGCCCATGTAGTGGAGCAGGGGCTTGCCGCCGATCGAGAAGCGGCTGGTGCCGTCGGGCATCAGGCCCTTGCCCTGCGTCGAGCGGATCTTCTGGCAGAGGTTGGTCTTCCTCGACAGGCAGAACTTGCACTGCCGGCATTCGGGCGTGTAGAGCGGGATCACGTGGTCGCCGACGGCGAGCGAGCTCACGCCGGCGCCGACCTCGCGCACGATGCCCGCGCCCTCGTGGCCGAGGATCGCGGGGAACAGGCCTTCGGGGTCATCGCCCGAGAGCGTGAACCAGTCGGTGTGGCAGATGCCGGTGGCCTTCACCTCGACCAGCACTTCGCCCGCCTTCGGGCCCTCGAGGTCGACGGTCTCGATCGTCAGCGGCTTGCCGGCCTCCCAGGCAACGGCGGCTTTGGTCTTCATGGTGCGGCTTCCTCCCTCTCCCGCGTGCGGGAGAGGGCTGGGGTGAGGGTTTCGGTGGTGGAGGAGGAAGGATTCTTCGCCGCCGCCTTGATCATGTCGGCCGCCTTCTCGGCGATCATCACCGTTGGCGCGTTGGTGTTGCCGCTGACGATCGAGGGCATGATCGACGCGTCGACGACGCGCAGGCCCTGCACGCCGCGGACGCGCAGTTCGGCATCGACCACGTCCATCGGCCCGTTGCC
The DNA here is from genome assembly GCA_021414305.1 of Burkholderiales bacterium. Classification (GTDB taxonomy): domain Bacteria; phylum Pseudomonadota; class Gammaproteobacteria; order Burkholderiales; family Burkholderiaceae_C; genus Schlegelella_A. The sequence continues at coordinate 18,081 of JAIOOS010000023.1, forward strand.
CATGCGGCAGGTGCCGACCGGGTGGTAGATCGTGTCGGCATGGCCGCGGATGAAGGCTTCGATCTCGGCGTCGCTGCGTGCGCCGGCCGACTTCGCCAGCTCGCGAGCGCCGTGCGCGGCGAGCGCCGGCTGCTCGAGGATCCGGCGCATCGCCTTGAAGCCGCGCACCAGCCGCTCGACGTCGTCGCGCTCGGCGAGGAAGTTCGGGTCGATCAGCGGCGCCGCCTTCGGGTCGGCGCTGGCCAGGCGGACGCTGCCGCGGCTCTTCGGCTGGAGCAGGCACACGTGGCACGAGTAGCCATGGCCGAACACGGTCTTCCTGCCATGGTCGACCAGCTTGCCGATCACGAAGTGGAGCTGCAGGTCGGGCCGCTCCTCCTCGGGCCGGCTCCTGATGAAGCCGCCGGCTTCGGCGAAGTTGGTCGTGAGCAGGCCGCGGCGGAGCTTCCGCCACTCGAAGATGCCCTTGACGAGGTTGACGATGCCGGCGAGCGAGAGGCCGAACAGGTCCTTGAGCTCGGGCGCGTCGAGCACCTGGACGACGTCGACATGGTCGTGGAGGTTGCCGCCGACGCCGGGCAGGTCGACGCGCACCTCGATGCCGAGCGAGCGCAGGTGCTCGCCCGGGCCGATGCCGGAGAGCATCAGGAGCTGCGGCGATTGCAGGGCGCCGGCGCAGAGCAGCACCTCGCGCCGCGCCAGGAAGCTGCGCACCGCACCGCCCACGCGCGCCTCCACGCCGCTGGCGCGCAGGCCCTCGAACAGGATCCGGTTGGTATGCGCCGAGGTCACGACCGTGAGGTTCGGCCGGGCGAGGTTCGGCGTCAGGTAGCCCTTGGCGACGCTGTGCCGCTCGCCGTTCTTGTGCGTCACCTGGTACAGGCCCACGCCCTCCTGGCTCGCGCCGTTGAAGTCGGGGTTGACGGTATAGCCGGCCTCCTTCGCCGCGTCGACGAAGATGCCGCCGAAGCGGTGCGGCGTCGTCAGGTCCTTGACGTTCAGCGGCCCGCCGGTGCCGTGGTACGCGTCGGCGCCGCGCTCGTTGTGCTCGGCCCGCTTGAACCAGGGCAGCACCTCGGCCCACGACCAGCCGGGGTTGCCCGCCGCCGCCCAGTCGTCGTAGTCGCGCGGCTGGCCGCGCAGGTAGATCATGGCGTTGACCGAGCTCGAGCCGCCGAGCACCTTGCCGCGCGGCTGGTAGCCGCGCCGTCCGTTCAGGCCGGCCTGCGGCACGGTCTGGAACGCCCAGTTCGCCGCGCCGTTCTTGGCCAGCACCGCCAGGCCGGCCGGGCAGTGGATCAGCACGCTCTTGTCCGCGGGCCCGGCCTCGAGCAGGCAGACCGTGACGGCCGGATCCTCGCTCAGCCGCGCGGCCAGCACGCAGCCCGCCGAGCCGCCGCCGACGATGACGTAGTCGAACTCCTGCCGCGCGCCGGTCGTGTCGTCGTTGTCGCTCATCGCCCCACCGCCTTTCTCGATCCGTCCTCGAACACCTCGTCGTCGCGGACGACGTTGCCGCGCTCGTCGAGCTCGCGCTCGCGCTTGATGCGGCCGCGCTCGTCGTAGCTGCGCTCGCGGCGCAGGCGCCCGTCGGCGTCGAAGCTCTGCTGCGTTCCGAACGCCGCTTCGCCGCGGCCGCCGCCGGCCTCGCTGCGCCAGCTGCCTTCGAACGATTTCCTGCCGTTGTCGTGGAAGTCGGTCTCGCGCCGCACCGTGCGGCCGTCGGCGACGCTGTAGACGCTCTGCGTCTTGGGCTGGCCGTTGAGGTACCAGGTCGACTCCGAGACCAGCTCGGCGCCGCGCTCGCCCGGCTGCCAGCGACGCTCGCGCACGATCTTTCCGCTCTCGTGGAACTCCTGGTCGAGGGTGGTGACGCGGCGCGGCCGCTCGCCGGCGATCGTGGCCCACTGCTGCTCGCGGCGTTTCGTGCCGTCGGCGGCGAACGAGCGCTCGACGCCGCCCGTGGCCGTGAGCTCGCTCAGCTCGCGCACGCTGCCGCTCTCCCACAGCGTCTCGCTGCGGCGCCGCTCGCCGCGCTCGTAGGCGACCCGCGCCTTGGCCACGCCCTTGCCGCTGTACAGCGTGACGTTGGCAGCGCCGCCGGCGAAGCCGCACGCCGCCTTGTCGTCGAAGTCGCTGCCGAGCACCGGCTTCGTCGTGCAACGCAGCTCGGAGAGACGGCCGTCGCTCGTGAACTCGGCGCTCGCCTGCTCGCGGTCGTCGTCGCCGTGGAAGGCCACCCGGCGCAGCTGGCCGCTCGGGTACCAGCTGCGGGCGATGCCGACCGTGCGGCTGTCGCGCAGCGTCTCCTCCTTCACCAGCACGCCTTTGCCGCCGGCTTCGCCGCGTGCCCATTCGCGGGACACGCCGTCGCGATTGCCGCGCTCGTTGACGCGGTACTCGCGCTCGAGCACGCCGTCCTTGAAATAGCGGACGACACCCATGAACCTGCCCTGCTGCAGCTCCTGCTCGCGCACCACCGGGCCGCCTTCGCCTTCGCGGCAGCGCATCAGGCCGGTCTTGCCTTCGGTGGTGGCGCCGTTGTTCGGGTTGACGTGCTGGCCGTTCAGCTCGCAGACCTGCACCGCCAGCGCCGGCGGCACGTGGCCGAGGGCGGCGAGCGCGAGGACGACTGGAACGGAGAACCTGGGCACGCGCGGATTGTGCCGCGCCATGGCTACGGGTTTTCGCGGGTCAGAGCAGCTGCTCGGGCACGAACCAGCCCATCAGCATGTTGTGCACCCGCAGCCAGAGCGAGGACTCGGGCTCGACGCCGAGAATGACCTCGTTGTCGCCTTCCATCGTCAGCCATTGCAGCTTCTGCGTCTTCGGGTCGAGGCGCACCCGGTACGCGCTCTCCAGGCGGCTGATGTTGATCACGCGCAGCAGTTCCTTGGCGAGCGGCGCGCTGTCGATGAACATGCCGAGCTCGGTGTTGGCGCTGGCCGAGCGCGGGTCGAGGTTCATCGAGCCGACGAAGACGATGTGCCTGTCGATCACCGCGGTCTTGGCGTGCAGCCGCCCGAGCGACTTGCCGAACATGCCGAGCCGCTTGGTGCTCTGCGTCAGGGTCGGGCTCAGCTCGTAGAGGTCGACGCCGGCGCGCAGCATCGCCGGGCGGTACTTCGAATAGCCGTTGTGCACCAGCGGCTCGTCGGTCGCGGCGAGCGAGTTGGTCACCACGGTGACCTTGACCTTGTCGTGCTGCAGCCGCTCGAACGACTTCACGCCGTCGTTGCCCGGAATCATGTACGGCGAGGTGATGACGAGCTCTTTCTTGGCCTGCCACACCTGCATCATCACGCCGTTGGTGACGCTCGTCTCGAACGCGACCTTGGGCGTCTCGGAAAGCAGCTTTTCGGGCGGGTCGGCGAGGGCGCGGGCAATGCCCCATTCGAGGCCGAGCTGGCCGAGGTCGAAGTCCTCGCTCAGCGGGCCGTAGCCGAGCAGGTCGGTCGTCGGCATGTCGATCGGCGGGGCCGGCGGCTGGTTGGCGATCGCCTCGTCGAACGACCGGCGCCGCGCTTCCAGGTCGCCCATCGGCTCGCCGATCAGGTTGATCGGGAAGACGACCTCGCTGTTCCAGTAGCGGTCGAAGATCGCCGAGAACTCCTTGACCACGGCGCCCATGACGAAGGCGTCCATGTCGATGAAGTTCGCCGAAGAGCTGCGCAGGAAGTACTCGTCGGCGATGTTGCGCCCGCCGATCACCGCCATCACCCCGTCGGCGATGAACAGCTTGTTGTGCATGCGGTGGTTGAGCCGGCCGAAGTCGAAGATCGAGGCCGTGTATCTCCCGGCGACGCCGCTGGTGCGGCCGCAGCAGAACGGGTTGAACAGGTGCACCTCGAAGTTGGGGAACGCGGCCAGGCCGCGCAGCAGCGGATCGGTGTGCGTGGTGTAGAGGTCGTCGACCAGGAGGCGGACGCGCACGCCGCGGATCGAGGCGTCGCGCAGGGCCATCATCAGGAGCCGCCCGGTCGGGTCGTTCTCGAACTGGTAATACTGGACGTCGAGCGAGGTCGTGGCGCGCTGCGCCAGCTGCAGCCGGGTATCGAGCGAGTACGCGCCCAGCGGCATCAGGCGCACGCCGGTCTGGTCCTCGCCGGGCGAGGAGGCCTTGGTGATCTTCACCAGCGGGCTCTCGGGGTTGAGCGGCAGGGCGACCGAGTCGTCCTTTCCGGTGTTCGTCGGCAGGGTGCCGCAGCCCGCGAGGCCGAGGGCCGCGACCACGAGCGCGGCCCTGACGAAGTAAGATGAAGAACGCGCCAGAATGGAGGCTGCCTTGAAGAAGATCATTGCGTTCCTGATGTTGCTGATCTCGGCGACGACACCCACATACGCAGCACTGGATGTCGGAGATGCAGCGCCCAACTTTACAGCCCAGGCCGCGCTGGCGGGGAAGGTCTACCGCTTCACCCTGGCCGATTCGCTGGCCAAGGGGCCGGTGGTCCTGTACTTCTTCCCGGCGGCGTTTTCCGTCGGCTGTTCGCTCGAGGCGCACGAGTTCGCCGAATCGATCGCCAAGTTCGAGGCCCTCGGCGCCACCGTGATCGGCGTCTCCAGCGACGACATCGACACCCTCGGCAAGTTCTCGGTCCAGGCCTGCCAGGGCAAGTTTCCCGTCGCCTCGGACAACACGCAGAGCATCATGAAGTCGTACGACGCGGTGATGGCGCTTCGCCCCGACTACGCCAACCGCATCTCGTACGTGATCGCGCCGAACGGCAAGGTCCTCTACAACTACCAGAGCCTGAATCCGAGCCGGCACGTCGAGAAGACGCTGGCCGCGGTCAAGGACTTCTCGCAGAGCAAGGCGCGCCCATGACGTTTGCCGGAATCCTTCGCCGCATCGCCCTCCAACCGCTCGTTCTCGCCAGCGCCCTCGCCGCCTGCCTCGTCGCCCAGGCGGCGCCGTTCCCGCCGCCGCCGGAGCCGGCGCTCGCGCAGGAGCTGCAGGACGCGCGCTGGCCGGCCGACATCGTGGCCATCGCCGACCGCTACGTCGCCAGCTATCCGGCCGGTCCTTCGGCCGCCGCCGCGCGCGCCGAGCTCGAGCGCGCGCGCAACACCAAGCGCCTGCTCGAGCGCAGCGACATCCGCCTCTATCGCGGCGACTTCCTCGCCCGCGGCGCCACGCCCACCCTCTACGAAGAGGTGCGCAAGGCGGCGCTCGCCGACAAGGAGGCCGCGGGCCGGGTCGCGCGGCTCTACCGCGACGGCGACGCCGGCATCGCGGCCAATCCGTCGCGCTACGTCGGCTGGCTGCAGTACGCGGCGGCGCTCGGCAATGCGCCGGCGAGCTACGAGCTCGCGGTCTACTACCGCAAGTCCGACCAGCCCGCGCTCGCCGCGCCCTACGAGGCGCGCGCCGAGGAGCTGGGCTTTCAGCCGCCGCCCGCGCTCGACAACGTTCGCAAGTAGATGGCGGCTTCGGGCATGACGCCGGGCCGGTTCGCCCTGGCCTACGTCGCCGTGCTGGTGGCGGTGGCGGTACTCGACGCGATCTGGCTCGGCGTGATCACCAAGGAGCTGTACAAGCGCGAGATGGGCAGCCTGATGGCCGACTCGTTCCGCATCGTGCCGGCCGCCCTGTTCTACCTTCTCTACCCGCTCGCGCTCGTCTACCTCGTGCTCTGGCACGCGCCGCCCAGCCTGCTGGAGGCGATGCTGCGCTCGGCGGTGCTCGGCCTGGCGGCCTATGGCGCCTACAACCTCACCAACATGGCGGTCGTGCGCGGCTGGCCGGTGCAGCTCAGCCTGATCGACTGGACCTGGGGCGGCGTGGTCACCGCGCTTGCCGGCGGCGCCGGCTGGTGGGCGGCCTGGGGCCGCGGCACGAGCTAGCGCCTGACGCCTAGCGGCGCGCGAGCTTCGGATCGCTCGCGGTCACCCGCCAGATGACGTTGCCCACGTCGTCGGCGACGAGCAGGGCGCCGGTCTTGTCGATCGCCACGCCCACCGGCCGACCGAACGCATTCCCTTCCGCGCTGAGGAAGCCGGTCAGAACGTCGATCGCCTCGCCCTGCGGCCGGCCGTCGACGAAGGGCACGAAGATGACCTTGTAGCCGCTGTGCGGCCGCCGGTTCCACGAGCCGTGCTGGCCGACGAACATGCCGTTGGCGAACGGCGCCGGGAGCTGCGCGCCGGCAGCGGAGGCCAACCCGAGCGAGGCGGTATGCGGGCCGAGCGCGTAGTCGGGGGCGATCGCCTTGGCCACCATCGCCATGTCCGTCGGCTGGACCCGCGCGTCCACGTTCTGGCCGTAGTAGCTGTAGGGCCAGCCATAGAAGGCGCCGTCGCGCACCGAGGTGAGGTAGTCGGGCACCAGGTCGCTGCCGATCTCGTCGCGCTCGTTGGCGACGGTCCAGAGCACCGGCGCGCCGCTCGGCCGCGCCGTCCAGGCCATGCCGTTCGGATTGCGTATGCCCGAGGCGAAGACGCGGTGTGCGCCGGTCGCGCGGTCGATCTCCCAGATCGCGGCACGGCCTTCCTCCGCGGCCATGCCGTTCTCGGCGACGTTGCTGTTCGAGCCGACCGTGGCGTAGAGCTTGCTGCCGTCGGGGCTGGCGATCAGGTTCTTGGTCCAGTGGTGGTTGATCGGCCCGGCCGGCAGGTCGACGAGCTTGCTGCCGGGCTCGGAAATGCGCGTCTGCCCACGGGTGTACGGGTAGCGGACCACCGCGTCGGAATCGGCGACGTAGAAGTCGTTGCCGACCAGCGCCATGCCGAACGGCGAATTCAGGTTCTCGAGGAACACGGTCTTCGTCTGCGCGGTGCCGTCCTCGCGCAGGCCGCGCAGCAGGGTGATCCGGTTCGCGCTCGGCGTGCCGGCACCGGCGCGCTTCATCGTCTGCTTCATGATGAAGCCCTTGATGCCCTTGCCGTCTTCCGGCTTCGGCGGCGCGTTGGTCTCGGCGACCAGGACGTCGCCGTTCGGCAGCACGTAGAGCCAGCGCGGATGGTCCAGGCCGACGGCGTAGGCGCTGACCGAGACGCCGTTGCCCGGCACCGGCCGCGCTCCTGAACTCCAGCCCTGCGCCGGCGCGATGTTGACGGTGGGCAGGAGGGTCTTGTTCGGCGGCGGCAGGCGGGGCGAGGGGCCCATGCCTGCGGCCACGGGCAGGGTCGCCGTCTCGCCGCAACCGGCGAGAGCGAATGCGAGGCCGAGGGAGGTGAGAACGAACGCCTTCTTCATCGCAATCCAGGGGGTCGATCGGGTCACTGTGCGCGCGCCCGCGCTGCGGTGACGTAGGCCGCGGCCGACAACGGGTGTCGGGCACGGTCCCGGTCGGCGCCTGTAGGAGCTGCCCGACGGGACAGGCGCTGTACAGACGACCCGACGCTGGCGCCGCCGCCGCTTGGGCGAAAGGGCGTCCCGGGCGAACCTCGGGACTTCCACATTCCCGGAGAAGCTCGATGGAGACCCGCAGCACATCCGTCCTCACCGGCCTGTTCCTCGATCGCGACAGCGCCGAACGCGCCTACCAGTCGATCAGCGATCGCGGCTACGGCAGCAAGGACGTCAATCTCGTCATGTCCGACGACACCCGCAAGCAACACTTCGGGAGCATGACCACCGACGGCCGCCAGACCGAGCTCGGCAGCAAGGCGGCCGAAGGAGCAGGCATCGGTGGCGCGATCGGCGGCAGCCTGGGGGCGATTGCCGCCGCGATCGCCGCGGTCGGTACGACGATCGCCTTGCCCGGCGTCGGGCTCGTGATTGCCGGGCCGCTCGCCGCGGCGATCGCCGGGGCGGGCGCCGGCGCCGCGACCGGTGGCATCGTCGGCGCTCTGATCGGCTGGGGCATCCCCGAAGAGCGCGTGAAGGAATACGACCAGGGCATCCGCGAAGGCGGCATCCTGATGGCGGTGCGTCCGCGCAACGACGCCGATGCGACCTTCCTGGAAGACTCCTGGAAGGCCCACCGCGGCCAGCACGTCTACCGGTAGGGGTTGGCGCGGCGCTCGGCGAGCTTGCGCTCGACGAGCGCCTTCAACGTTGGCCCGGTGGGCGAGGGCTCTGCGGGCTGGACGCGCAACTGCGGCGGCAGGTAGGGGTCGCCGGCCTGGACCAGTGTCGTCGGATCGACGACGGGCTCGTTCGTCACTGGCGCCCGTGCGGAGGCCGGCGCTGGCGGCACGGGCGCCTTGACCACAGCCGACTGTGTCGTGCGACGCGTCGGCGGCGACACGACGGTCGCCGCGGTCGCCATCGGCGGCGCGGTGAGCCAGGCGGCCACGTCCGCCTTGAGCCGCACCCGCGAGCCGTCGTCGAGATAGGTCATGTGCCCGCCGGGGTAGACGCGAACCGACAGTCCCGCCGGGCCGGCGATCCGGGCGAGATCGAGCTCGGTCTGGCGGAACGGGGTCGCCAGGTCGTGATAGCCCGAGATCGACAAGGTGCGCAGCGCGGGATGGAGTGCCATCGCCGCGGCCAGGTCGGGAATCGTGTCCGGCAGCGGGCGGCCGTCGTGCGAGAAGTTCCAGCTGTTGATCGCGTTCGACGCCATCGCGTAGGTCGCGGTGGCGTCGTAGTTCAGTTCGTTGACGAACAGGCTGCGTGCCGCCGCGGCGAACGGCGCGGTGATGACCGTCGACGAAGGGTCGCCCTCCGACGCCAGGACGCTGCCGAAGGGCGCGGCGATGCGCGCGTCGTAGCGGCCGAGGAGCTGGCCGCCGACCAGCCGGCTGCGGAAGGTGCCCGGATCGAGGTCGACGTTCCCCGTCCAGGCGTCGAGCGGCGCGCCGGTGAGGTCGACGAGCTGGTTCAGCAGCGTGGCCGATGCCGGCGTTCGGCTCTGCACCCAGGCGGTCGCCGCCGGGCCGTAGGCGCTGCCGGCGAAGTCGCGCAGCTGGCCCGCGTAGGCGTCCGCGTCGGCCGGCACCGGCCGGGTGAGCGCGAACCATGCGCCGGTCATGCCGTAGCTCGGGAGGAAGCCTTCGCAGCTCACCGTCGCCGGCGCGAACACGCTGCAGTTCGAGTTGTAGTCGAGGATCGGCGACTGCAGCACCACGCCGTCGAGGCGCATCCCGGCGGCGAGCATGAGGTGGGCGAGCACGGCCGTGCGCGGGCCGCCGTACGACTCGCCGAACAGGAAGATCGGCGACTCGGTGCGGCCCTTGAGGGTGATGTAGCGGGCGATGAAGTCGCGCATCACCGCCGCATCGGCATCGACACCCCAGAAGCTCTGGTTGGTGAAGGGAGCGATCGCCTGCGAGTAGCCAGTGCCGACCGCGTCGACGAACACGAGGTCGGCGACGTCGAGCAGGCTTTCGGCGTTGTCGACGAGCTGGAACGGCTGCGGCACGCTCGTCGCCGGCGCGCTGGTGACGATGCGGCGCGGGCCGAACGAGCCGAGGTGCAGCCAGACGCTGGCCGAGCCGGGGCCGCCGTTGTAGAAGAAGATCAAGGGCCGGAACATGCCGAACGAGATCGCGCGCGAGTAGGCGACGTAGAACATCGACGCCTGAGGCGTGCCGCTCAACGGCGCGAGGGCGTTCAGATGGCCGACGTCGGCGATGTAGTCGACAGGCGTGCCGCCGATCGTGATCCGGTGCACGGTCTGCACGTCGGCTTCAAACGCCCCCGGGAGCGACGCGTTGGCTGCGCTGGAGTAGGGCGTGCGATCGTGAAGGACCGGGTCGCCGGGTGGGTCGACGCCGATGAAGGGCTCGCCGCCGCCGCCGCCGCAGCCTGCGGCCAGCGCGGCCAGCAGGAGCGAGCAGAGGCGGAGGCGGCCCGGTCGCATGGCCCTAGCGCGGGTTGATCTCGAGCAGCTCGACCTCGAAGCGCAGCGTGGTGTTCGGCGGAATCGTGTTGCCGGCGCCGCGCTCGCCGTAGGCGATGCCCGGCGGGCAGACGAGCTGAGCCTTGCCGCCGACCTTCATCCGCGCCACGCCTTCGGTCCAGCACGGGATCACGCGGCCGAGCGGAAAGGTCGCCGGCGCGTTGCGCGCGTACGAGCTGTCGAACTCGCGGCCGTCGAGGAAGGTGCCGCGGTAGTTCACCTTCACCGTGTCGGCGGCGGTCGGGCTCGGGCCCTTGCCTTCGACCAGCGGGGTGTAGACGAGCCCGCTGGGCGTCGTCACGGCGGGACCCGCCGCGGCCGCCGGCTTTTGCGCCAGCGCCAGGCCGGGCAGCGAGGCGACGAGCGCGGTGGCGAGGGCCAGGCGCAGGCGAGGAGAGACGAGGGTGCGGTCGGTCATGGTTGGTGCGGCCGGAGCCGCTTTACTTCGGGGTCCATGTTTCGCGCAGCGGGGCAATCCGGTTCAGCACCGGCCGGCCGGGCGCGTGATCGTGCCGTTCGGTGACGAAGTAGCCGTGGCGCTCGATCTGGAAGCGCTGCTCGGGCGCGGCGTGGGCGAGCGCGGCCTCGACGCGGCCGCTGACGACGCGCAGGCTCTGCGGATTGAGGCTCGCCTTGAAGTCCTTGCCGCCGGCGTCGGGCTGCGGCTCAGTGAAGAGGCGGTCGTAGAGGCGCACTTCGGCGGCCACCGAGTCGTCGGCGCCGACCCAGGTGATCGTGCCCTTGACCTTCACCGCGTCGGCGCCGGCCGTGCCGCTCTTCGTGTCGGCAACGACCTTCGCCAGCACGGCGGTGACCTGGCCCGCGGCGTCCTTCTCGCAGCCGCTGCATTCGACGACGTAGCCGTACTTCAGGCGCACCCGGTTGCCGGGGAAGAGGCGAAAGAAGCCCTTGGCCGGCACCTCGGCGAAATCGTCGCGCTCGATCCAGACACGGGGGCCGAGGCCGAAGCGGCGCTCGCCGAGCTCGGGCCGTTGCGGATGCAGCGGCGCATGGCAGGCCTCGCGGTGTGCGTCGCTGCCGAACAGCTCGGTCCAGTTCTCCAGGCGCAGCTCCACCGGGTCGAGCACCGCCATCGCCCGCGGCGCCTTCGGGTCGAGGTCGTCGCGCAGGGCGGCGTCGAGGCTGGCGTACTCGGTCCAGCCGCCGGCCTTGCTCGTGCCCGCGCGCTCGCACATCAGGCGCAGCGACTCGGGCGTGTAGCCCCGGCGGCGCAGGCCGGCGATCGTCGGCATGCGCGGGTCGTCCCAGCCGGCGACGATGCCCTCGTCGACCAGCTGCTTCAGCCGGCGCTTGCTGGTGATGACGTAGGTGACGTTGAGGCGCGCGAACTCGTACTGGTGCGGCCGTGGCCGGGCGAGCAGGCCGAAATTGCAGAGCGTGTCGAGCAGCCAGTCGTACCAAGGCCGCTGGTCCTCGAACTCGAGCGTGCAGATCGAGTGCGTGATGTTCTCCAGCGCGTCCTCGATCGGGTGCGCGTAGGCGTACATCGGGTAGATGCACCAGCGGTCGCCGGTGGCGTGGTGCGTCGCCCGCTTGATGCGGTAGATCACCGGGTCGCGCAGGTTGATGTTCGGGCTCGCCATGTCGAGCTTGGCACGCAGCACCGCCGCGCCGTCGGCGAGCTCGCCGTCCTTCATCTGGCGCAGGCGCGCCAGGTTCTCTGCCGAGGTGCGATCGCGGAAGGGGCTGTTCCGGCCCGGCGTGGCGAAGTCGCCGCGGTGGGCGCGGATCTCGTCGGCGCTCTGCTCGTCGACGTAGGCCAGGCCGGCCTCGACCAGCGCTTCGGCGGCGCGGTACATGAAGTCGAAGTAGTCGCTGGCGAAATAGAGGTGCGAGGTCGTCGCTTCCTCGGGCCGGGCGGGCTCGGGGGCGTGCCAGTCGAAGCCGAGCCAGCGCACCGAGTCGACGATCGCGTCGACGTACTCCTGCTCCTCCTTCTCCGGGTTGGTGTCGTCGAAGCGCAGGTGGCAGATGCCGCCGTACTCCTGCGCCAGGCCGAAGTTGAGGGTGATGCTCTTGGCGTGGCCGATGTGCAGGTAGCCGTTCGGCTCCGGCGGAAAGCGCGTCCGGATCCGCGCCGGGTCGGGCGGCGCGCCGGCGTGATGCGCGGCGTCGCCGGGCGTGCCGGCGAAGGTGCGCGCGGCGTAGGTTCCGGCTTCGAGGTCGCGCTCGACGATGTGGCGCAGGAAATTGCTGGCCGGCGCGACGGCTTCCTTGGGACTGTTCATGGGTTCGTTTGAGCGAAAGGCATTCTAGGAGGGGGCGGCGCCGGTCCGGGATACACCTCGCATCGCCCCTTTACGTTGCGCAACGTTGAACCCGTCAACGAGGGACGGGTCGAACCACGTTGTCAGGACAGGCACGCTTTCCGCGTGCGCAGACGATGGAGATCCGAACCATGCACCGCTCGCTCGTTCTCGCCGCCGCCGCGGCCGCGACCCTGTTCACCGCCACCGCCGCCAACGCCGGCCACGTCAACTGGTCGGTCGGCATCAACCTGCCGCTGGCCCCCGTCGTCTCCAGCGGGCCCGCCTACTACCCGGCGCCGGCGTACTACGGCGCCCCGGTCTACGGCGCGCCGACGTACTACCCCGAGGCCACGTACTACGCGCCGAGCTACTACCCGGCCCCCGTGGTCTACGCGCCGCGCGTCTACGCGCCGCGGCCGCGCGTCTGGCTGCCCGCGCCGCCGCCGCTGCCTCGCTTCGGCGCCCCCTGGCGCGGGCAGGCCTGGCGCGGCGGCCACGACCAGCAGCATCACGGCAACGGCAACGGCAACCGGGTCGACTGGCGGCGTTGAGCCGGCGGCGGGGCAGGACTACCGTCGCCCGGCGCCGAGTCCCGCCCGGCACGTGAGAATCGTCCGACGCCGAAATCTTCCGCTTTTCTGCATGATCGGCATTTGAGCCGGCGCGCGTTCGCCGCCACCCTTCGACCACCCACCGGCGAACTCCCGTCCGCCAGGAGAACCACCATGATGTCCGTGCGAAATCCCCTTGTCTCCGCTGTCGCCGTCGGCGCGCTCGCGCTGCTTTCGGCCTGTGCTTCGTCGCCGCGCCACGAAGTCGCTCCGGCGCCGATGGTCTCCTCGCCGGGTTACGTCGAATCGGGCCGGGTCTCGAGCATCGAGGTCATTCCGGTCGCCTCGCGGCCCTCGGGCGCCGGCGCGATCATCGGCGCGGTGATCGGCGGCGTCGTCGGCAACCAGTTCGGCTCGGGCAGCGGCAAGGCCGCGATGACCGGCGTCGGCATCGTCGGCGGCGCGGTCGCGGGCAACGCGGTCGAGGGCCGCAACAAGAAGGACGACGAGGTCTACCGCGTCTGGGTCCGGCTCGACAACGGCGCGATGCGCAGCATGGACTTCAATCGCATCGACGACCTGCGGGTCGGCGACCGGGTCCGCTTCGACAACGGCCAGCTCTACCGCAACTGATGTTCGCGCCGTCGCCTGACCGGGCGGCGGCTACATCGCCTTGAAGCGATGCGCGTGCAGGCGGCTGACGACGAGCTTCTCCGGCCGCCCGACAAGACGCAGCGTCACCCGGCCGCTTTCTTCGCGCTCGGCCGAGGCGATCGCCTCGGCGCGGACCACGGTGCCGCGGTGGATCTGCCAGAACCGAGCGGTGTCCAGCCGCGGCAGCAGCTCGCGCAGCGAGATCCGGATCAGGTGCTCGCGCTTCTCCGTGATCACGCGCACGTACTTGTCGGCGGCCTCGAAGTAGACGACATCGTCGATCTTCACCATGTGGATCGAATTGCCGACGCCGACCTGGAGCACGCGCAGCGGTTCGCTCTCATCCCCGCCACCGCGTGTGGCCGCCGCGGCCGGCCCGAGCAGGCCGCGCAGGCGCTCGACCATCACCGCCAGGCCGTCGTCGGGCGCCGTCGCCGAACGGGCGGCGAGCGTCGCCTGCAACCGCCGGACCGTCGCCGCGAGACGCGCCGGCTGCACCGGCTTCAACACGTAGTCGACCGCGGCGCGCTCGAACGCCTGCAGCGCGTACTGGTCGTAGGCGGTCACGAACACGAGCAGCGGAAAGGGGCCCTCGCTGTCGGGCCAGTCTTCGGCCAGGGCCTGCGCCGCTTCGAGGCCGTCCATGCCCGGCATCCGGATGTCGAGAAAGACGACCTCGGGCCGGTGCGCCAGCGCCTGCGCGACCGCGCTCTCGCCGTCGCCGGCGACGGCGACGACCTCGAGCTCGGGCCAGAGGGAGGCGAGCTCCTTCTTCAGCGCCTCGGCGAGCAGCGGCTCGTCTTCGGCGATGACGGCGCGGGCCCTCATGCGCGGCTCCTCGCGGCGACGTCGGCGCCGGATTCGAACGGCAGGCGGATCGTCGCCAGCGTGCCGCCCTCGGCGTCGCCGGCGGCGGCGAGCGAGAACGAGGCGCGGCTGCCGTAGAGCGTCGCCAGGCGCTCGCGCACGTGCGCCAGGCCGTAGCGCTTGTCGCTCTCGGCCAGCGGCCCGAGCCCGGCGCCGCTGTCGCGCACCCGCAGCACCAGAACGCCGCCCTCGCGCGCGGCGCTGACGTCGATCCTGCCGCCGGCGACCTGCGGCTCGAGGCCGTGCTTGATGCTGTTCTCGACCAGCGGCTGCAGCAGCAGCGGCGGCAGCTGCGCATCGGCGAGCTCGGCCGGCAGCTCGAAGCCCGTGGCCAGCCGGGCGCCCATGCGCACCTGCATCAGCGCCAGGTAGTCGCGCAGGCGCTGGAACTCGGCCTCGAGCGAATGCAGGCCGGTTCTCGAGCCGGCGAGCGAGGCGCGCAGGAAGGCGATGAGCTGGTCGAGCATCTGCTGCGCCCGCGGCGGATCGATGCCGATCAGCGCGCGCAGGTTGGCCAGCGTGTTGAACAGCATGTGCGGCTCGAGCTGCGACTCGAGCAGCTTGAGCTGCTGCTCGGCGGCCTGGCGCTGCGCGGCCTCGACCGCGGTCTTCTGCAGGCCGATGACCTCGCGCGAATAGAAGAAATAGGTGATGGCCACGGCCGGCAGCAGCGCCAGCAGGAGCAGGGGGAGGAGCTCGCGCGAGCTCGCGGTGAAGGGGCCCGGCGAGTTCAGGCCGGTGAGACGGTTGGCGATCTCGTTGCCGATGGCGTAGCCGAGCACGGCGCCCACGATCACGATCGCCATCATCCAGCGCCAGCCGGGCCAGGCGCTGCGCGCCCCGGCGTCGCCATCCGGCGGCAGCGGCCTGCGCATCGCGACCAGGTCGCGGCCTATGTCGATGAACAGCCAGGACAGGATCGAGATGCAGAGCGAGTAGACGAGCACCGTGCCGAAGGGCTTGCCCGAGAGCACCGAGATGCAGACGGCGATCAGCAGCGTGGCCGCGGCCATCTTCGCGCCGCGCAGCGCGAAGCGGCGCCAGTGGCCGGGGCGGAACGGCGGGCGGGCGACGGAGTCCATCAGGGCATTCTCGGGCTGGCGGAGGGAAGGCGGCATGGCCGCGACTATCGCCGCGCCGCCATGCCACGGCGAGCGCGCCGCGACGAAGCGGAGCGGCTCGGCGCGAAACGGCCCCCGCCGGGCGCGAAACGGCATCCCCGCCGACGCCAGCCGGCGCCGCGGCGGGGCTATATTGCCCGGCCGCGCCGGCTGCAGGCGCGAAGGAGGCGGGATGCAGGCCAGGGATAGATCGCTCGTGACGGGGTGGCGTGCCGCCGCGGCTGCCGGCCTGCTTCTGCTCGCCGCCTGCGCCGCGGAGCCGCCCCCGAGGCCGGCTCCGCACCTGCCGCCGACCCAGCTTGCGCCGCCGCCGCCGGCGCCGGTCGTGCCCCGCGTCGTGCCGGAGGCGCCGCCGCGCTTCAACTCGCCGCCGCCCGCGCCGGCTCCCGCCGTGGTCCCGCCGCCGCTGCCGCAGACGCCGGCCGTGGTCTCGGTGCCACCGGTCTCGCCGGCCGTGGCGGCGCGCTTTCCCGAGCCGAACGTGGCGTTCGCGACCCCGGCATTCGAGCCCGGCCGCAGCGCCTTCACGACCAACGACGAACTGCACGCGGTGCTGCTGGGCCTGGTGCGCGGCAGCGCCGGCCCGGCCCGCGGCACGGCGGTCGAGCTTCTGCCCATCGGCGTCTCGCAGCGCGGCACGCCGCTCGAGGTGCTGGCCTTCACCCGACCCTACGTGCCGCCCGCCGTCGCGGCTGCTTCCGGACCGGCGCCGTCGCTCTCGCTCGGCCGCCGGCCGGCGGTGGTCGTCGTCGCCGGCCAGCATGGCGACGAGCCCGCCGGCACCGAGGCGCTGATCGTCGCCGCGCAGCAGCTCGCCGACGGCCGCTTCGACCGCGTGCTCGAACAGGTCGACGTGTTCCTGCTGCCGCGTGCCAACCCCGACGGCGCCGCGCTCGGCCAGCGCGCCGGCAGCGACGGCAGCGACCTGAACCGCGACCACCTCCTGCTGCGCACGCCCGAGGCGCAGGCCGAGGCCGAGCTGATGCGCAGCGTCGCCCCGCTGGTGGTGCTCGACCTGCACGAGTACCCGGTCGATGCGCCCCTCTGGAGTGCGCGCTTCGGCGCGGTGCAGCGCTTCGACGTGCTGCTGCAGTACGCGACCACCGGCAACATGCCGCCGTTCCTCACCAAGGCGGCCGAGGAGTGGTTCCGCGCGCCGCTGGCGGCGAGCCTGACGGCGGCCGGCTTCAGCAGCGACTGGTATCACACGGTCTCGGCCGATCCCGGCGATCGCAAGGTCGCGATGGGCGGCGCCGCGCCGCAGATCGGGCGCAACGCCAACGGCCTGAAGAACGCGGTGAGCCTGCTGGTCGAGACCCGCGGCGGCGGCATCGGCCGAACCGACCTCAAGCGTCGCATCCAGGCGCAGCTCATGGCGATCACGAGCGTGCTCGGCAACACGGCGACCCGCGTCGCCGACCTCGCCAGGCTGCGCCAGTTCGTCGAGCGCGACATCGCCGCCGCGGCGTGCAAGGGCGAGGGCGTGATCGAGGCCGGCCTCACGCCGAGCGAGTACGCCCTGCCGATGCTCGACCCGCAGACCGGGGCGATCAAGCGCGTCACCGTCGCCTGGGATTCGGCGCTCGAGCTGCGCGTGGTCAAGTCGCGGCCACGGGCCTGCGGCTACTGGCTGGCGGCGAGCGAGGCCGAGGCGGTGCGGCGCCTGCGCCTGCTCGGTGTCGAGGTGATGCAGCTCGACCTCGCCGGCGAGATGCGTGGCGAGACCTACCGAGAGACCGGGCGCGATCCGGCGGCGGCGCTCGCCGGTGCGCGCCTGCGCGTGCAGACGATGCCGGTGCTGCTCGACGTTCCCGCCGGCAGCTTCTTCGTCTCGCTCGAGCAGCCGCTCGCCAACCTGGCGATCGCCGTGCTCGAGCCCGAGTCGCCGGCGGGCTATGCGGCGAACGGCGTGATCACCGGCGTGGCCGGCGTCGCCCGGGTGCTGTCCCGCCCGGAGCTGCGCGCCACCGCGGTGCCCTGAGCCGCGGCGGGGACCGGGCCCGCGCCCCGCTGTAAGAAGCGGCCACTCGGCGCGGACGAAGCGGGAGTGGCGCGGCGGGTGAATCCATCGCGCCGCGGCGGCGCGTATAACGCCCGACTGCAGCCCCGCAAGACTGGAACGAAGGCTCGAGAATGGACACGACCGCGAGGGACTCGACTGCCGGTGAACCGGCGCTGGTCGCCGCCCCGGCCGCCACGGCGCGGCGCATCTACCGCCACCGCCTGCCGGTGCGCCTGATGCACTGGATCAACGTCGTCTGCCTGACGATCCTGCTCGGCAGCGGCCTCAACATCTTCAACGCCCACCCGGCCCTCTACTGGGGCAACGATTCGGTGACCGTGAAGCCGTGGCTCTCGATGCGCGGCGAGAACACGCCCGCCGGCCCGGTGGGCAAGACGCGCTTCGCCGGCACCGACTTCACCACCACCGGCGTGCTCGGCGTCTCCGAGGTGAACGGCCAGGTGACGGCGCGCGCCTTCCCGAGCTGGGCGACGATTCCCGGCCCGCAATGGCTGGCGATGGCGCGCCACTGGCACCTGTTCTTCGCCTGGCTGTTCGTCGTCAACGGCGTCTGCTACGTGCTCTACACGATCTTCAGCAGGCATCTGGCGCGCGACCTCGTGCCCACGCGCCTCGAGCTGAAGAACATCGGCCGCTCGATCCTCGACCACCTCAAGCTGAAGCATCCGACCGGCGACGCCGCGACCCGCTACAACGTGCTGCAGAGCCTCACCTACCTGATCGTCATCTTCGGCCTGCTGCCGCTGGTGGTGATTGCCGGGATCGCGATGTCGCCGCGGCTCGACACCGTGTTCACCGGCTGGGTCGACCTGCTCGGCGGCCGGCAGTCGGCGCGCTCGCTGCATTTCCTGGCCGCGCTCGGGCTGGTGATCTTCGTCGTCGTCCACGTCGTCGAGGTCGTGCTCGCCGGCGTCTGGAACGAGATGCGCTCGATGATCACCGGCTGGTACCGGATCCCCGAGGACCATTCGAAAGAGAAGGCGCCGTCATGAGCCACGCCCGGCCGCCCGAAGGGGCTCATTCCCGCTTGGCGGGACCGGCCGAAGGCCGTAGGGTGCACCAATGAGCAAGCCCGGCTACACCCTGATGCGCGCCAAGGGGCGCGACCGCCGCCATCTGCTGCGCGGGGCCGTCGCCGCGGCGGGTGCGGCGATGCTGACCGGCTGCGACAAGCTCTCGAACAACGCCTCGTTCGTCGCGACCTTGCAGAGCGCGGAGAAGCTGAGTCACGCGGCCGGCCGCATCGTCGCGCCGAAGTCGGCGATGGCGCAGGAGTTCGGCCAGAAGGACGTGGCGCCGAGCTTTCGCGGCAACGGCACGCTCGACCCGCAGGACCCCGACTACCTGGCGCTGCGCAAGGGGGCCTTCGCCGAGTACCGGCTGAAGGTCACCGGCCTGGTCGAGAACCCGCTCGAGCTGAGCCTCGAGCAGCTGCGCGCGCTGCCCTCGCGCACGCAGATCACGCGCCACGACTGCGTCGAGGGCTGGAGCTGCATCGGCAAGTGGAAGGGCGCGCCGCTCGGCGCCGTGCTCGACCAGGCCAAGCCGATGGCGCAGGCGAAGTTCGTCGTCTTCCGCTGCTTCGACTCGATGGACGGGTCCTCGCTCGACGGCCGCGACTCGCGCTACTACGAGAGCATCGACCTCGACGAGGCGCACCACGCGCAGACGATCCTCGCCTACGACCTCAACGACAAGCCGCTGCCGGTGATCAACGGCGCGCCGATCCGCTGCCGGGTCGAGCGCCAGCTCGGCTACAAGCAGGCCAAGTACGTGAAGGCGATCGAGCTCGTCGAGAGCTTCGCCGCGATCCGCGGCGGCAAGGGCGGGTACTGGGAGGACGAAGGGTACGAGTGGTACGGCGGGATCTGATCCGGCGTCGCTGACCTTGCCGACGCCGACGCGACGTTGGCGCTGGCGCCGGGCTCTGGTTGACGAAGCCGTGGTCGGGTGCCCGTCCGGGCGCGACCTCGGCGGTTGGCTCGCTGCGCGAGCCAACTCCCCTGCGCTGCTCGGACCCGGGGCCTGCCGCAGAACTCGCTGCGTTCGCTTCGCTCACTGCGCTCAAACAGGCTGCGGCAAGTCAGATGGACGGTCGCGCGCTGCGCGCGCTGGCCCCGGCTCCTGCGCTGCTCGGCGCCTCCCACGCGCCCGGCCGGGCACCCGACCACGGCTTCGCCGGTACACCAGAGTGCGCCAGCAAGGCAGGGTCGGCACTCTCCGCCCAGACCAAGCGCTCGCGCAAAGCCGGGGTCGGGTGCCCGGCGGCGTGCGTGGGAGGCGCCGAGCAGCGCAGCCGAGCTCGGACGAGCAAGAGTCCCTGCGGACTCTTGCTCGCCTAGCGAGCCGGTCCGGCCTGCAGGCCGGACCGGAAGGGGCCGCACGCGCGCAGCGCGTGCATCGTGAAACTGACTTGCCGCAGCATGTTTGAGCGTAGCGAACGCAGTGAGCGAAGCGAGTTCTGCGGCGGCCCCGCGACCGAGCAGCGCAGGGGAGTCAGGCTCGCGCAGCGAGGCTGACCGCCGAGGTCGCACGCCGACGGGCGCCCGACCCCGGCTTTGCAGCCCGACATCCCACGGAGCCCGTCGGGCCACGCCGCGCGACGTCGAGCAATGCCCTAGCGCCGCTTCGACCCGCCCAGGATCGACCCCAGCACCCCGCGGATGATCTCGCGGCCGACGCTCGAGCCGATCGTGCGCACCGCCGAGCGTGCCGCGGCCTCGGCCAGGCCTTCGTGCTTGCCGCCGCGCGGGCCGGTCGTGCCGAACAGGACGTCCTTTAGGCCGCCGAGCATGCCGCCGCCGGCGTCGGCCGGGGCGGGCGCGGCGCCGGGAATCGTCGCGGCCTTGCCGCCGCCGGCCGGCGCTGCGTCGCCGCTCGCCGCGGCGCGGCCCTTGAGCTTCTCGTACGCCGATTCGCGATCGACCGTCTTTTCGTAGGCGCCTGCCACCAGCGAGCCCTCGATCAGCGCCTTGCGCTCCTCGGCCGTGATCGCGCCCAGCCGGCTCGCCGGCGGAATGACGAACACCCGCTCGGTCACGCTCGGCCGGCCCTTCTCGTCGAGCAGGCTGACCAGCGCCTCGCCGGTGCCGAGCTCGGTGATCGCGGTCTCGATGTCGAGCTTGGGATTGGCGCGCATCGTGCTCGCCGCCGACTTCACCGCCTTCTGGTCGCGCGGCGTGAAGGCGCGCAGCGCGTGCTGCACCCGGTTGCCGAGCTGCGCCAGCACCGTGTCGGGAACGTCGAGCGGGTTCTGGGTCACGAAGTAGACGCCGACGCCCTTGCTGCGCACCAGCCGCACCACCAGCTCGATGCGCTCGACCAGCACCTTGGGCGCCTCGTCGAACAGCAGGTGCGCCTCGTCGAAGAAGAACACGAGCTTGGGCTTGTCGAGGTCGCCCACCTCGGGCAGCAGCTCGAACAGCTCGGAGAGCATCCAGAGCAGGAAGGTGGCGTAGAGGCGCGGGCTGTTCAGCAGCTTGTCGGCGGCAAGGATGTTGATCACGCCCTGCTGCTTGCCGTCGGAGCCCCTGGCGGTCTGGATGAAGTCGGAGATGGAGAGCATCGGCTCGCCGAAGAAGCGATCGCCGCCCTGGGCGCCGACCTGCATCAGGCCGCGCTGGATCGCGCCGATGCTCGCCGGGCTGACGTTGCCGTACTCGGTCTGGAACTGCGCCGCGTTGTCGCCCACGTACTGCAGCATCGCCCGCAGGTCCTTCAGGTCGAGCAGCAGCAGGCCGTTGTCGTCGGCGATCTTGAAGACGAGCTGCAGCACGCCCTGCTGCGTCTCGTTGAGGTCGAGCATGCGCCCCATCAGGAGCGGCCCCATGTCGCTGACCGTGGCCCGCACGGGGTGGCCCTGCGCCGCCTTGTCGTCGGCGTACACGTCCCAGAGCGTGGCGGGGCAGGCGGCAGGCGGCTGCGGCTCGATGCCGCGCTCCTTCAGCACCGCGGCGAGCTTCGGGCTGATCGTGCCGGCCTGGGTGATGCCGGCGAGGTCGCCCTTGACGTCGGCCATGAACACCGGCACGCCGCGCCGGCTGAAGGCCTCGGCGAGCGTCTGCAGGGTGACGGTCTTGCCCGTGCCGGTGGCGCCCGTGACCAGGCCGTGGCGGTTGGCCATCTCCGGCAGCAGGAAGCATTCGACGTCTTCGCGTTTCGCCAGCAGGATCGGTTCGGCCATGGGACTGCCCGGGAAAGGTGGGAGGCCAGTTTACGGTCGGGTCGACGCAACCGGCTCGCGTTGACAGCGGCGGGCGGCCCGATTACCTTCGCCCGCCGCCCGTCGCGGGCTGGCTGGAGTCGCTTGCCATGGTCCCTTCGGTGCCCCGTCGCCTGCTCGTCGCCGCCACGCTGCTGGGTCTCCTCGTCGCCGGCCCCGCGCGGGCGCAACCGGCCTCGGCGCCGGCAGCGGCCTCCGCGCCCGCGGCGCAGGCATCGGCGCCGGCGCCCGCGCTGCAGTGGCTGGCCACCGTCGACGAGGCCGGCGCGAAGCTGTTCGGGGTGCGGGGCGATCGGGCCCGGGTGATCGCCTGGCTCGCGGCCTTCAACGCGCTGAACGCGATCGAGCCCCGCTACCGCGCGTACGCGCCGTCGCCGGCCCCGGTCGCGCCGGGTGGAGTCCGGCCCTCGGCCGAGGCGGCGCTCGCCGCGGCGATCTACACCACCCTGGTGCTCGAGCCCGACGCCGACCAGGCCCTGCTCGTGCGTCGCTACCGCGAGTCGCTCGCCGCGGTCAAGGCGGCTGCGGAGCGCGACGCCGGGGCGGCGCTCGGCCAGCAGGCCGCGCTCATGCTCCTGGCCGCGCGCTCGGCCGATCGCACCGGCCGGGTCGAGCCGCCGCCCGCGACGCCCGGGCCGGGTGTGTTCGCGACGCCGTCGTATGCGCGGATGCCGCGCTCGATCTCGATCATCGGCGTCGCGCCGTTCGGCGTGCGCTCGGTCAGCGCCTTCGATCCCGGCCCGCCGCCGGCGACCGGCAGCGCCGCGGCCGCGCGCGAGATCGCCGAGGTGCGTGCGCTCGGCGGCAGCGCAAGCGCCGCCCGCAGCGGCGAGCAGACGGCGGCGGCGCTGTTCTGGAACTCGGGCGAGCCCACCGACTACAGCAGCGTCATCCGGCCGGCGCTCGAGGCGCGCAAGCTCGACACGCTGGACACCGTTCGCGTTCTCGCTCTCGACGCCCTGATCTCGATCGACGGCAACATCGTCAACTCGGTGTTCAAGGAGCGCTACGCGCACTGGCGGCCGGAGGCGGCGATCGCCGGCCCGCACGCGGCCGCCGTTGACGCGGCAAAGGACTGGCAGTCGCTGGTGCGCTCGCCCAACAGCCCCGATTACCCCTCCGGGGCCGCCACGGCCGCGGGCGTGTTCGAGGTCGAGTTCCCGCGGCTCTTCGGCCTCGATGGGCCGGTCGAGTGGCGCAACAGCCAGACCGGCCAGCTCCGCCGCTGGCCGAACGCCGCGGCGTTGGCCGAGGAGGTGAGCGCGTCGCGCGTCTGGGCGGGGGCGCACTTTCGCAGCTCGGTCGAGGCCGGCCGGCGCGTCGGTCGGGAGGTCGCTGCCGAGATCATCGACCGGCAGCTGCTGCCGCGCTGAGAACGGCGCGGGCGCGGCCCGTAAAATCGTCGTCTTTCCCAACGCGACGGCGGGCGCCAGTGCCGCAACGAACTCCATGGCCGGTCATTCGAAGTGGGCCAATATCCAGCACCGCAAGGGTCGCCAGGACGAGAAGCGCGGCAAGGTCTGGACCCGGCTGATCCGCGAGATCGTCGTCGCCGCGCGGCACGGCGGCGGCGACCTGACGATGAATCCGCGGCTGCGCCTCGCGGTCGAAAAGGCCAAGGGCGCGAACATGCCGGCCGACACGATCAAGAAGAACATCGACAAGGCGACCGGCAACCTCGAGGGCCTGCACTACGAGGAGATCCGCTACGAGGGCTACGGCATCGGCGGCGCGGCGATCATCGTCGACAGCATGACCGACAACCGCGTCCGCACCGTCGCCGAAGTGCGCCACGCCTTCAGCAAGTACGGCGGCAACATGGGCACCGAGGGCTCGGTGGCGTTCCAGTTCAAGGAATGCGGCCAGTTCGTGCTCGCCCCCGGAACGAACGAGGACAAGGTGATGGAGGTCGCGCTCGACGCCGGCGCCGAAGACGTGCTGACCGATGAGGAGGGCGCGGTCGAGGTGCTCTCGAGCAAGGCCGGCTTCGAGGCGGTGCAGGCGGCGCTGCTGGCCGCCGGCCTGAGGCCCGATCTCGCCGAGGTGACGATGCGACCGGAGAACACGGTGGTGCTCGAGGGCGAGGACGCGGCGCGGATGCAGAAGCTCCTCGACGTGCTGGAGGACCTCGACGACACCCAAGCCGTCTTCCACAACGCCGAGCTTCCCTCCGCATGAAAGTCCTCGTGATCGGCGGCGGCGGGCGCGAGCACGCGCTGGCCTGGAAGCTGGCGCAGTCGCCGCGGGTGCAGACGGTGTTCGTCGCCCCGGGCAATGCCGGCACCGCGGCCGAGCCGCAGCTGAAGAACGTGGCGATCACCGATCTCGACCGGCTCGCCGAGTTCGCGCTGGCCGAGAAGATCGGCCTGACCGTGGTCGGGCCCGAGGCCGCCCTCGCGGCCGGCGTGGTCGACATCTTCCGCGCCAAGGGCCTGCGCATCTTCGGGCCGACCAAGGCGGCGGCGCAGCTCGAGAGCTCCAAGGCCTTCGCCAAGGCATTCATGAAGCGGCATGCGATTCCGACCGCCGGCTACGAGGTGTTCGAGGACGCCGCTCTTGCGCATGCCCACGTCGACGCCTCGGCCGAGCCGATCGTCGTCAAGGCCGACGGCCTGGCGGCGGGCAAGGGCGTCGTGGTCGCGGCGACGCGCGCCGAGGCGCACGCGGCGATCGACGCGATGCTCGGCGACGGCAAAGGGGGCCGGGTCGTCATCGAGGAGTTCCTCGAGGGCGAGGAGGCGAGCTTCATGGTCGTCTGCGACGGCACCGGCGTGCTCTCGCTCGCGACCAGCCAGGACCACAAGCGCATCGGCGACGGCGACACGGGGCCCAACACGGGCGGCATGGGCGCCTATTCGCCCGCGCCGGTCGTCACGCCCAACGTGCATGCCCGCGTGATGCAGGAGATCGTGCTGCCGACGATCGAAGGCATGGCCGCCGAAGGCATGCCGTTCAGCGGCTTCCTCTACGCCGGCTTGATGATCGATGCGCACGGCGCCGCCAGGACGGTCGAGTTCAACTGCCGCCTCGGCGACCCGGAGACGCAGCCGATCCTGATGCGCCTGAAGAGCGACCTGTTCGAGCTGCTGCTGCAGGCCACCGCGCACGATCCCGCCAGGCCGCTCGCCGACATCGAGCTGCAATGGGACCGGCGCGTCGCCCTCGGCGTGGTGATGGCCGCCGCCGGCTATCCGGCCGACCCGAAGCGCGGCGACCTGATCACCGGGTTGCCCGCGGCAAGCGAGGCGGTGAAGGTGTTCCACGCTGGCACCGAGCTGAAGGACGGCAAGCCGGTGACGGCCGGCGGCCGGGTGCTCTGCGTCACGGCCCTCGGCGACTCGACCAAGCTGGCGCAGCAGCACGCCTACGAGGTCGTGCGCGGGATCTCGTTCGCCGGCGCCCAGTACCGCCGCGACATCGGCCAGCGAGCGCTCAAGCGGTGAGCACGGCGGCCGTTCGCGACTACCTGCTCGGCTTGCAGGAGCGCATCGTGGCGGCCTTCGAGGCCGAAGGCGGCGACCCCTTCCTGCGCGACGCCTGGCAGCGCGAGCCCGGCGGCAAGCTCGAGGGCGACGGCATCTCGCGCCTGGTCGAGGGCGGTTCGCTGCTCGAGCGCGGTGGCTGCGGCTTCTCGCACGTGAAGGGGCCGGCCCTGCCGCCCTCGGCGACGCAGCACCGCGGCGCCGAGCTCGCCGGCGCGCCGTTCGAGGCGATGGGCGTCTCGCTCGTCTTCCATCCGCGAAACCCCTACGTGCCGACGGTGCACATGAACGTGCGCATGCTCGCGGCCATGCCGGCCGGCGGCGAGCCGGTGGTCTGGTTCGGCGGCGGCATGGACCTGACGCCGTACTACGGCTTCGAGGACGACGCCCGCCACTTCCACCGCGTCAACCGCGACGCGCTCGCGCCGTTCGGCGCCGACAAGCATCCGCGCTTCAAGAAGTGGTGCGACGAGTACTTCTTCCTCAGGCATCGCAACGAGCCGCGCGGCATCGGCGGCGTGTTCTTCGACGACTACGCCGAAGGCGGCTTCGACGGCGGCTTCGCGCTGATGCGCGCCGTCGGCGACGCCTTCCTGCCCGCCTACCTGCCGATCGTGCAGCGCCGCCGCGACACGCCGCACGGCGCGGCCGAGCGCGATTTCCAGACCTACCGGCGCGGCCGCTACGTCGAGTTCAACCTGGTGTTCGACCGCGGCACCCTGTTCGGCCTGCAGTCGGGCGGGCGCACCGAGAGCATCCTGATGTCGATGCCGCCGGTCGTCACCTGGCGCTACGACTGGCGCCCGCAGCCCGGCACGCCCGAGGCGCGGCTGTACAGCGACTTCCTGCGGCCGCGCGACTGGGCGGGCGCGGCGGGCGAGGGCGACGCCTCGGCGCCATGAAGCGCGTCGGCCTGTTCGGCGGCAGCTTCGATCCGGTGCACAACGCCCACGTGGCGCTGGCGACGACCGCGCTCGGGCAGCTCGCGCTCGAGCAGGTGCGCTGGATCCCGGTCGGCCAGCCGTGGCAGAAGTCGCGGCATCTGAGCGACGCCGAAGACCGCGAGGCGATGGTGCGCCTGGCGATCGCCGGCGAGCCGCGCTTCTCGCTCGAGCGCAGCGAGCTGCGCCGGCGCGGCCCCACCTTCACCCTGGACACGGTGCGCGAGCTCGCCGCCGCCGAGCCGGGCACGAAGTGGTTCCTGATCCTCGGCCAGGACCAGTACGCCAGCCTGCACACCTGGCGCGACTGGCGCGAGCTGCTCGGCCTGGTGACCCTGGCGATCGCCAACCGACCGGGCGCGGCGCTTGCCGTCAATACCCAGATCGCCCGGGCGGAGCACCAGACGGTGCTACTTCCCATGATGGATGTCTCGTCGACCGAGGTTCGGCGACGGGTGGCAGCAGGGGAATCGATCGCCGATCTCGTGCCGGAGGCGGTCGCGCGTTATATTGAGCAACGCCGGCTGTACCTCGCAGCCGGGTGAACACCAGGAGCTGAATGGACATTCGCAAGCTGCAACGCGTCATCGTCGATGGACTGGAAGACGTCAAGGCCCAGAACATCGTGGTTTTCAACACCGAGCACCTGTCGCCGCTCTTCGAGCGAGTGATCGTCGCTTCGGGAACGAGCAACCGGCAAACGAAATCGCTCGCAGCGAGCGTTCGCGATGCGGTCAAGGCGGCGGGCGATCCACCGCCCCGCACCGAGGGTGAGGACAACGGCGAATGGATCATCGTCGACTGCGGCGCTGCGGTCGTGCACGTGATGCAGCCGGCGATCCGCGACTACTACCACCTGGAAGAGCTCTGGGGCGAAAAGCCGGTCAAGATGAAGATCGCCTCGGCCGCTCCGCGCCTGGTGAAGGCCGGTGCGCCCGATCGCGACAGCGACGACGCTGCGCGGCGAAGCCCGGAAAAGCCTGCCCCGCGCGGTTCGGTTCGCCGGGTCGCGCCAGCCGAGCGTCCGCCCTCGGCGGGCGCTGCGCCGAAGAAGGGCGCCGCGAAGACGCCGGCCAAGCGCGCGACGGTGGCAGGCGCCGCGACCAAGCGGGCTGCGGCGCCGCGCACGGCGGGGTCGCGCACGACTCCGGCCAAGCGCGTCGTCATCCGCACCAGCGGCGTCAAGAGCACCGCCGCCAAGGCGGCACGAACCAGCCCTCGCCCCGTGGCGAAGAAGGCGGCGCCCAAGCGCTGAGCGCCATCCGCGGCTCGCGCCCGGTGAGGCCGTGAAGCTCCTGCTCGTCGCCGTCGGCCAGCGGCCGCCGGCGTGGGCGCAGACGGCGTTCGACGAGTACGCCAAGCGCTTTCCGCCCGAGCTGCGGCTCGAGCTGAAGGCGGTGAAGGCCGAGCCGCGCGACTCGCGCACGCCCGAGCAGCTCATGGCCGCGGAGGCGCGGCGCATCGAGGCGGTGCTGCCGCGCGGCGCGCGCCGGGTGGCGCTCGACGAGCGCGGCCAGCGCGTCACCACCGCGCAGCTCGCCGAGCGGCTGCTCGCCTGGCAACGCGACGGCCGCGACGCGGCCCTCCTGATCGGCGGCCCCGACGGGCTCGATCCCGCCCTGAAGGCGGGCTGCGACGAGAGCCTGCGCCTCTCCGACCTGACCCTGCCGCACGCCTTCGCCCGAGTGCTTCTCGCCGAGGCGCTCTACCGCGCGTGGTCGGTGACCGCCGGCCACCCGTATCACCGCGAATGAACGCCGGCTTTGCGTTCGTCTACCTGGCCTCGCAAAGCCCGCGCCGGCGCGAGCTGCTGGCGCAGATCGGCGTGCGCCACGAGCTGCTGCTCGCCGCCCCGGACGAGGACGCCGAGTCGCTGGAAGCCGAGATCGCGGGCGAATTGCCGGCCGTCTACGTGGAGCGCGTCACCCGCGCCAAGCTCGCCGCGGCTCGCCGCCGTCTCGCGGCGCGGGCGCTCCCGCCGGCACCCATCCTCTGCGCCGACACCACCGTCGCGCTCGGCCGGCGCATCCTCGGCAAGCCGCGCGACGCTGCCGACGCGGCGCGCATCCTGGGCCTGCTCGCCGGCCGCACGCACCGCGTCATCACCGCAGTCGCGGTGGCGAAGGGGCAGAGCGTTCGCCTGCTGGCCAGCGTGTCGCGGGTCCGCTTCGCGCCGCTGAGTGCGACGCAGATCGACGTCTACGTCGCCAGCGGCGAGCCCTTCGGCAAGGCCGGCGCGTACGCGATCCAGAGCGCTGCCGCGGCCTGGATCTCGCGGATCGAAGGCAGCTACACCGGTATCATGGGTTTGCCGCTGCACGAGACGGCGACGCTGCTCCGCTGGGCCGGCGTCGCGGGCTCGACGTAGACAAGAGCCTGCGAGACACCTGCCCACGATGCAAGACATCCTCATCAACTGGGCACCCCAGGAAACGCGCGTCGCCATCGTCGAGAACGGGGCGGTGCAGGAGCTGCATTTCGAGCGCGAGCTCGAGCGGGGCCGGGTCGGCAACATCTACACCGGCAAGGTCGCACGCGTTTTGCCCGGCATGCAGTCGGCCTTCATCGACATCGGCCTCGAGCGCGCCGCCTTCCTGCACATCGCCGACGTGTTCGTCGGCAACGGCACCTCGCGCAACGACCATTCGCCGGGAGCGGTGCCACCGCCGCCGATCGAGCGCCTGATCTTTGAAGGCCAGACGCTCACCGTCCAGGTGATCAAGGACCCGATCGGCACCAAGGGCGCGCGCCTCTCGACCCAGATCTCGATCGCCGGGCGGCTGCTCGTCTACCTGCCGCAAGACGAGCACATCGGCATCTCGCAGAAGATCGGCTCGCAGGAGCTGCGCGAGCAGCTTCGCGCGCGCATGACGGCGCTCTCGCAGGCCGAGGACGAGGCCGCGACCGGCAGCGGCGAGGCCAAGGGCGGGGGCGGCTTCATCCTGCGCACCAACGCTGCCGAGGCGAGCGACGAGGAGCTCGGCGACGACATCCGCTACCTGAAGAAGACCTGGAAGGGGGTGCGCGAGCGCGCCTTCAAGTCGCCGCCCGGAACGCTGCTGCACCAGGACCTGAGCCTGGCCGAGCGGGTGCTGCGCGACCTGGTCGACGACCGCACGCAGACGATCCGCATCGACTCGAAGATGCAGTTCGACGAGCTCTCGAGGTTCGGCCGCGAGTTCACGCCGGGTGCGGTGGGCAAGCTCCAGCACTACGCCGGCGAGCGGCCGATCTTCGACCTGTTCTCGATCGACGAGGAGATCGCCAAGGCGCTGCTGCGCCGGGTGGAGCTGAAGTCGGGCGGCTACCTGATCATCGACCAGACCGAGGCGCTGACCACGGTGGACGTGAACACCGGCGGCTTCGTCGGCGCGCGCAACTTCGACGACACGATCTTCAAGACCAACCTCGAGGCCGGGCAGGCGATCGCCCGGCAGCTGCGCCTGCGCAACCTCGGCGGCATCATCATCATCGACTTCATCGACATGACGCGCGAGGAGCACCGCGCGGCGGTGCTCGCCGAGCTGAAGAAGCAGCTCGGCCGCGACCGGACCAAGGTGACGGTGAGCGGCTTCACCCAGCTCGGCCTGGTGGAGATGACCCGGAAGCGCACCCGCGAGTCGCTCGCCCACATGCTGTGCGAGCCGTGCCCCACCTGCGCCGGCCGCGGCGAGGTGAAGACGGCGCGCAGCGTCTGCCACGACATCCTGCGCGAGATCCTGCGCGAGGCGCGCCAGTTCAATCCGAAGGAGTTCCGGGTCGTCGCCTCGGCGTCGGTGGTGGAGATGCTGCTCGACGAGGAGAGCCAGCACCTCGCGGGCCTTTCCGACTTCATCGGCAAGCCGATCTCGCTCAGGGCGGAGCCGTTCTCCTCGCCGGAGCAGTACGACATCGTCCTGCTGTGAAGGCGGCGGTCATCGTCGACACCAACGTCGTCGTTGCCGGCTTTCCGATCGCCGGCAATGCGCTGCCGGTGGCGGCGATCCTGCGCGACATGCTGAGCGGCGAGCTGGCGTTCGCTGCCTCGGAGCCGTTGCTTGCCGAGTACCGCGAAGTGTTGTCGCGCCCGCCGCTGCAGAAGCTGCACGGCCTGGCGGACGACGCGTTGCGCGACCTCGTGGCCAGGCTCGAGCAGAAAGCCCACCTCGTCGAGCCCGCCGCGGCCGCGCTGGCGCCCGACCCGGGCGACCAGATGCTGTGGGAGCTGCTCGCGGCTCATCCCGACCTTGTGCTCGTGACGTGCGACAAGCTGCTGCTCCGCGACCGGGCGATGCGCGGCCGCGTCATCACGCCGCAGGCCTGGCTGGCGCTCGCCTGATGTTCACGATCCTGATCCCGACCTGGAACAACCTGGCGCACCTGCGCCTGTGCATCGAGAGCATCCGCGCCCACTCCGCGGAGCCGCATCAGATCGTCGTCCACGTCAACGACGGCAGCGACGGCTCGCTCGAGTGGATACGCGCCAACGGCATCGAGCACACCGCCTCGCCGACGAACATCGGCATCTGCTACGCCATGAACGAGGCGGCGATGCTGGCCAGGCACGACCGGCTCGTCTACCTCAACGACGACATGTACTGCCTGCCGGGCTGGGACACGGCCCTGCAGCGGCGCGTCGAGGCGATGCCGGACGACCTGTACCTGATCTCCGGGACCATGATCGAGCCGCGCGACAGCGGCAACCCGTGCGTGGTGGTCGGCGACTACGGCAGCTCGGTGGAGACCTTCCGCGCCGGCGACCTGCTGCGCGAAGCGCCCAAGCTCGCCCGCGCCGACTGGGCCGGCGCCACCTGGCCGCCGACGCTGGTGGCGCGGCGCTGGTGGCACCGGGTCGGCGGCTACAGCACCGAGCTCTCGCCGGGGATGAGCAGCGACAACGACTTCTCGATGAAGCTCTGGCACGCCGGCTGCCGCCGCTTCATCGGCGTCGGCGACTCGCTGGTCTATCACTTCCAGCAGAAGTCGACGGGCAAGGTGGTGAAGAACGACGGCCGGCGGCAGTTCCTCGACAAGTGGGGGATGACGCAGTCGACGTTCGACCGCTTCTATCTGCGTCGGGGGACGGCGCTGCCGGCAGGGGGCGTGCTGGCCGAGGCGGAGGACACGGCGACCCTCCGCCGTGCGCTCTGGCGCGGGCGGATGAAGAGGCGCTTTTCGTAGGGCCGAGCCCTCACCCCGGCCCTCTCCCGGAGGGAGAGGGAGTTACTTGGCGGGCTTGGGGACGCGGCCCATCAGGTAGAACTCGTCGTTCGGCCGCATCGAGCTGAAGTTGGCCATCCTGTTCGAGAGGCCGAAGAGGGCGGTGATGCCGGCGATGTCCCACGCGTCCTCGTCGCTGAAGCCGTGCGCGCGCAGGGCCGCGAAGTCGGCGTCGCCGAGGGCCGCGGAGTCGTTGCACACCTTCATCGCGAAGGCGAGCATCGCCTTCTGCCGCTCGCCGATGTCGGCCTTGCGGTAGTTCACCGCCACCTGGTCGGCGACCAGCGGCTTCTTCTCGTAGATGCGCAGCAGCGCGCCGTGCGCGACCACGCAGTACAGGCACTGGTTGGCGCCGCTGGTGGCGACGATGATCATTTCCTTCTCGCCCTTGGTCAGGCCCGAGTCGCGCAGCAGCAGCGCGTCGTGGTACGCGAAGAAGGCGCGGAACTCGGCCGGCCGGTGGGCGAAGGCGAGAAACACGTTCGGCACGAAGCCGGCCTTTTCCTGCACGGCGAGGATCTGGGTGCGAATGTCCTCGGGCAGGTCGGCGAGCTCGGGCACCGGATAGCGGCTCACGGGAAGAGGCGTGCTCATGTTCAGCTCCTGAATTGCAAGGCGTGCAGGCGGGCGTAGAGGCCGCCTGCGGCGATCAGCTCGGCATGCGTTCCCTGCTCGACGATGCGGCCGGCGTCGAGGGCGACGATCCGGCTCGCCCGCTCGATGGTGGAAAGGCGGTGGGCGATGACGAGGCTGGTGCGGCCGCGCATCAATGTCTCGAGCGCCTGCTGCACCAGTCGCTCCGACTCGGAATCCAGCGCCGAGGTCGCCTCGTCGAGGATCAGGATCGGCGCGTCGCGGTAGATCGCGCGGGCGATCGCCAGGCGCTGGCGCTGGCCGCCCGAGAGCTCGCTGGCGTTGTGGCCGACCAGCGTGTCGATCCCCTGCGGCAGGCCCTCGGCGAAATCGAGCAGGTTGGCGGCGCGCAGCGCCTCGCGCACCCGCGCGCGGTCGACTGTCGCGCCGAGGGCGACGTTGACGGCGATGCTGTCGTTGAAGAGCGAGACGTCCTGGCTCACCAGCGCCATCTGCCGGCGCAGCGCGGCGACGTCCCATTCGCCGAGCGGCTTGCCGTCGAGCAGCACGCTGCCCGAGCTTGGCTCGAGGAAGCGGGGCAGCAGGTTGACCAGCGTCGACTTGCCCGCGCCCGAGGGGCCGACCAGGGCGACGCTCTCGCCCGGCGCGATCACCAGGTTGATGCGGTCGAGCGCCGGCGTCGCCGCGTCGCCGCGGTAGGCGAGGCTCACTTCGCGCAGCTCGATCCGGCCCTGGGCGCGGCCCGGATCGAAGCTGCCGCTCTTCTCCGGCTGCGTCTGCGCGAGCAGGTCGACGCCGCGCTCCACCGCCGCCAAGCCGCGCGTGATCGGCGCGGCGGCCTCGGAGAGATGCTTGATCGGCGCGATGAGCTGCAGCAGCGCGGTGATGAAGGCGACGAAGCCGCCGACCGTGGCCTGGTCGCGGCCGCTTTGCCAGAGCGCGGCCGTGATCACCGCGGCCAAGGCGCACGACGCGAGCACCTGGGTGAAGGGCGTCATGGTGGCCGAGGCGATCACCGCCTTCAGCGAGACCCGGCGCAGCCGCTCGCTCACCGCGCCGAAGCGCGAGGCCTGCGCCTTGCCGGCAGCGTGCAGGCGCACGCTCTTCCAGGCGAGCACGTTCTCCTCGACCACGTAGGCGAGGTCGTCGGTCGCCTTCTGCGCCTCGACGGTGAAGCGGTGCAGGCGCCGGCTGTAGTAGCGCATGACGAAGGCCACCGCGGGCAGCATCACCGCCACCACCAGCGTGAGCTGCCAGTTCAGGTAGAGCAGCACCGCGAGCATCGCCACGGTGGTGAGCGAGTCGCGCACCAGGCTCTGCAGCGTGTAGACGAGCTGGTTGGCGCCGTTCTGCACCTCGAACGTGAGGGTGTTGGTGAGGTTGCTCGCGGTGTTGCGGGAAAAGAGGGCGGGCTCGGCGTCGAGCAGGCGGCCGAACATCACGGTGCGCATCTCCAGCACGCCGCGGTTGGCGGCCCAGGCCATGCCGTACTGGGCGACGAAGCCGGCGGCGCCACGCACGATGGTCAGGCCGATCACCGCCAGCGGTACCGACCAGAGCGGCACGCCGCCGAGCTGGAAGCCCTTGTCGAGCAGCCACTTGAGAAGAAGCGGGATCAGCGGTTCGGTCGCCGCGCCGATCACCGAGCCGGCCAGCGCGATCGCGAAGCCGCGCCGGCTGCTCGCGAAGTACGGCACGATGCGGCGGAGGCGCTCGCGCAGCGGCGACGCGGGGGTCGTCATGGCGGCGATTATCGGGGCTCGCTCCCGGGGCCTCGCCCCTGCGCTGCCTACAATCGCCCCGCCCCAGCCGCCCACCGATGCCCGCCCCCCTGCTTTCGGTCATCGTCATCACCAGGGACGAAGCGGCGCGCATCGAAGCCTGCCTCGCCTCGGTGGCCTTCGCCGACGAATGGATCGTCGTCGACTCAGGCAGCGGCGACGACACCTGCGAGCGCGCGCGCAAGCTCGGCGCCCAGGTCTTTTCGTTCGCCGACTGGCCCGGCTTCGGCGCGCAGAAGCAGCGCGCGCTCGACCTCGCCACGGGCCGCTGGGTCCTCTCCATCGACGCCGACGAGCGGGTCACGCCCGAGCTGGCGGCGAGGATTCGTCGGGCGATCGCGGCCGAGGCTGGGCCTGCGGCCTATGAGCTGTCACGCCTTTCGAGCTTCTGCGGCCGCTGGATCCGTCATGGCGACTGGTATCCCGACCGGGTGCTGCGCCTCTTCCGCCGCGAGCGCGGCCGGTTCTCGGCCGACCGGGTGCACGAGCGCGTCGTCGTCGAGGGTGGGCCGCCCGCCCGGCTCGAGGGCGAACTGCTGCACGACACCATGCCGACGCTCGCCGACGCGCTCGCCAAGATGAACCGCTACAGCAGCGAGAGCGCCGAGCAGCGCGCCGCCGCCGGCGAGCGCGGCGGGCTGGGCAAGGCGATCTCCCATGCCGCCTGGGCGTTCCTCCGCGGCTACGTCGTCCGCCGCGGCTTCCTCGACGGCGCCGCCGGCTTCGCTTTGGCCACTTATGTCGCGGAAGGAACCTTCTGGCGATACCTGAAAATCGCCGAGCACGCACGCCGATTGCCAACCAAGGGGTGATCCGCGGCGTTCATTGCAGTGAACCAACCGCACTTTTGCGGGTCAGGCCCCTACATGCCCCTAGACAGACGCGTCTTTTGCGCGGCCACGGCCGCTTTTCTCGCCGCCCCGGTGCGGGCGCAATTCAAGGTCGAGATCTCCGGCGTGGGCGCGACCCAGCTGCCGATCGCCATCGCCCGCTTTCGCGACGAGGAGAGGAGCGGCCAGTCGCCTTCGGCGATCATCCGCGCCGATCTCGAGCGCAGCGGCGCCTTCCGCGGCGTCGACAACTCGGCCGCGCTCGACCAGACCAGCCTGCCCGCCTGGGGCGAGTGGCGCTCCCGCGGCGCCGACGCCCTGGTGGCCGGCTCGGCCTCGCGCCTGGCCGACGGCCGCTTCGACCTGCGCTTCAAGCTCTGGGACGTGGTCAAGGGCGCCGACCTCGGCGGCCAGAGCGACCCGGTCGAGGCCGCCGAGCTGCGCCTGGCCTCGCACCGCATCGCCGACTTCGTCTACGAGAAGCTGACCGGCGAGAAGGGCGTGTTCTCGACCCGCATCGCCTACGTCACCCGGGCCGGGTCGCGCCACACGCTGCGCGTGTCCGACGCCGACGGCGTGAACGACCAGGTCGCGCTCAACAGCGGCCAGCCGATCATCTCGCCGGCGTGGTCGCCGAACGGCAAGGAGCTTGCCTACGTGTCGTTCGAGAAGCAGAAGGCGGTGGTGTTCGTGCACAACGTCGCCACCGGCGAGCGCCGGGCGATCGCCGACTTCCGCGGCTCGAACAGCGCGCCGGCGTGGTCGCCCGACGGCCAGAGCCTGGCGGTCACGCTCTCGCGCGACGGCGGCTCGCAGCTCTTCCTGATCGGCAAGAACGGCGAGAACCCGCGCCGCCTCGCCAGCAGCCAGGCGATCGACACCGAGGCCGAGTTCTCGCTCGACGGCCGCTGGCTCTACTTCACCAGCGACCGCGGCGGCGGCCCGCAGATCTACCGCATGCCGGCCGGCGGCGGCAACGCCGAGCGCGTCACCTTCTCGGGCAGCTACAACGTCAGCCCGGCGCTGAGCCCCGATGGGCGCACGCTCGCCTACGTGTCGCGCAGCGGCAATGCGTTCCGCCTGCAGACGCTCGATCTCTCCGCGCCGGGCGCGCAGCCGGCGCAGCTCACCGACACCGCGGACGACGAGCATCCGAGCTTCGCGCCCAACGGGCGCCTGCTCGTCTACGCCACCAAGGTACAAGGCCGCAGCGTGTTGATGACCACCACGCTCGATGGCAAGATCAAGGCTCGCCTGCCGTCTGCGACGGCCGATCTGCGCGAGCCGGTGTGGGGCCCCTTCGGGCGATAACGACGGCGGTCTTTCGAGAGCGCGCATTCAAGCAAAGGAAAGCGAACATGAGATCCACCCATCGAACCCTCCTCGCCCTGGCTGTCGCCGCGGCGCTCTCGGCCTGCTCGAGCGTCAAGCTCGACGACCAGGCGCCGGTCGAATCGCGCAGCGGCGCGGCGGTGGTGCCCGGCAACCAGAACGCGGCCCGCGACGCGGCGGCGAGCTCGCAGACCCGGGTCGCGCCGGTGAGCGCCGCCACCGGCGACATGGCCGGCCTCGGCAACGTTCCGCGCGTCGTCTACTTCGACTTCGACAGCTACGTCGTCAAGGACGAGTTCCGCCCGGTCGTGGAAGCCAACGCCAAGGCGCTGAGCACCAGCCCGACCCGCAAGATGGCGGTGCAGGGCCACACCGACGACCGCGGCAGCAGCGAATACAACCTCGCCCTCGGCCAGCGTCGCGCCGAGGCGGTGGTGAAGTCGCTCACGCTGCTCGGCGTGAAGCCGACCCAGCTCGAGGCCACGAGCTTCGGCAAGGAGCGTCCGGCTGTGCCGGGCGAGAACGAGGAAGCGTGGGCCAAGAACCGCCGCGCCGAGCTGATGGCTGCCCAGTGAGGGCAGGGCTCGCACTTCTTCGCGGCGCTGGCGCGGCGGCGCTCGCCGCGCTGGCGTTCACCGTCGCGGTGCCGGCCCAGGCCGGCATCTTCGACGACGACGAAGCGCGGCGGGCGATCCTCGACCTGCGCAAGCAGCTCGAGCAGAGCAACCAGCAGGCGCAGGCGCGCCAGGCCGAGCAGATGGCCGCCATGAACGACAGCATCGGCCAGCTCAAGCGCAGCCTCCTCGACCTCAATTCGCAGATAGAGATGCAGCGCGCCGACAACGCGCGCCTGCGCGGCCAGATCGAGGAGCTGACGCGCAGCGTCGCCGAGCTGCAGAGGAAGCAGACCGACATCCAGCAGGGCGTCGACGACCGCATCCGCAAGATCGAGCCGCAGAAGGTGACGGTCGACGACCGCGAGTTCACGGTCGACCCCGAGGAGAAGCGCCAGTACGACGACGCGCTCGCCGGCTTTCGCAAGGGCGAGTTCGACCGCGCCGCGGGCGGCTTCGCGACGCTGATGAAGCGCTTTCCGGCCACCGGCTACCGCGACTCGGCACTGTTCTGGATGGGCAACGCGCAGTACGCGCTGCGCCAGTACAAGGAGGCGATCGCGTCGTTCCGCAGCCTCGTCGCCGCCTCGCCGCAGAGCCCGCGTGCGCCCGAGGCGCTGCTCGCCATCGCCAACTGCCAGGCCGAGCTGAAAGACCGCGTCGGCGCGCGCAAGACGATCGACGAGCTGGTCCGCACCTATCCGAAGTCGGAGGCCGCGCAGGCCGGCAAGGAACGGCTCGTGTCGCTGAAATGAGCGTGGCCGCGGCGAGCGCGCTCGCCTCGCCGCCCGCGGCCGACGACGCCGACCTCGAACGCCGCTTCGGCGGCCTGCGCCGGCTGTATGGCGACTTTGGCTACCTGCGCATCCGCGCCGCCCGCATCGCCGTGGTCGGCGTCGGCGGCGTCGGCTCGTGGACGGCCGAGGCGCTGGCGCGCAGCGGCGTCGCTTCGCTGACGCTGATCGATCTCGATCACGTCGCCGAGTCGAACGTCAACCGCCAGGTGCAGGCGCTCGGCAGCACGCTGGGCATGGCCAAGGTCGAGGCCCTGCGCGTGCGCATCGCCGACATCCACCCGGGCTGCGTGGTCCACGCGGTCGAGGAGTTCGTCGACGCCACGAACTGGCCGGCCTTGCTGCCGGCCGAGGTCGACGTGGTCGTCGATGCCTGCGACCAGGGCCGCGCCAAGGCGGCGATCGCGGCCTGGGCGCTGGCCGGGCGGGTGCCGCTGGTGACGGTGGGCGCGGCGGGGGGCAAGCGCGCGCCCGAGCGGGTGGAGGTCGGCGATCTCGCGGCGGTGACGCACGATCCGGTGCTCGCCTCGCTACGCCAGCGCCTGCGCAAGTTCCACGGCGCGGCGAAGAGCGGCGAGATCGGCATCGCCTGCGTGTTCTCGCGCGAGCCGATCGCGCTGCCAGCCGGCGAGAGCGAGGGCTGCGACGTCGACGGCACGCTCAACTGCCACGGCTATGGCTCGAGCGTGGGCGTGACCGCGACGTTCGGCCTGGTGGCCGCGACCCGTGCGCTAGAATCCGCCGCGTTCGCGCCCCACCGGCCGAGCGCACCTGCCACCCTATAATCATGGGCTCGGCGGGTTGTTAGCTCAGTTGGTAGAGCAGCGGACTTTTAATCCGTAGGTCGTGGGTTCGAGCCCCGCACAACCCACACCAAACCCACCGAGAAGCGGCAACGATTTTCGGGCTCTTAGCTCAGTTGGTAGAGCAGCGGACTCTTAATCCGTAGGTCGAGTGTTCGAGTCACTCAGGGCCCACCAGAAATTAAGAAAAGAATGAAGCACTTAGAGCAGGTTGCTGCTCTAGGTGCTTTTTCTTGGCCCTTCGCATTGTCAGAATATTGCCAGACACCGTGTTCTTGGTCGGGTCGCATGAGTCCTCAAGTCGTGACTGTCCAAGCTTGCGCTGTAGAGCTATTCGCACGTGAATGACAGGGACTTCTAATGTTGCTCAGAGCTGCGCCGCCGTGGCAGACGACTACCTGGCTGAACAGTGACGCGCCGCTGGCCCTCGAGCACTTTCGCGGTCGCGTGGTGCTGCTGCACGCGTTCCAGATGCTGTGCCCCGGCTGCGTCGCGCAGGCGCTGCCGCAGGCGCAGCGTGTGGCCGAGCTGTTCGCCGGAAAGCCGCTCGCGGTCATCGGCCTGCACACGGTGTTCGAGCATCACGAAGCCATGGGGCTTGCGTCGCTGCGCGCCTTCGTCCACGAATACCGCATCCGTTATCCGGTCGGCGTCGACATGCCTGGCGTCGACGGGCAGCCGATCCCGCGCACGATGCGCGCCTACGAAATGCAGGGCACGCCGACAACGGTGCTGATCGACGCGCAAGGCCGCCGGCGCTCGCAGGTGTTCGGCGTCCACGACGACCTGCTGCTCGGCGCCGAAATTGCGGTGTTACTTGCGGAAATCAACGACGCGTCTCGCTGAGCAGCGTCCGGGCAAACCCAGACCGATCGCGTGAGGACCGAGCACGGCAATTCGTCCAGGCCAGCGTGCCGTGACCGGCGTGCACCTACTCGCTTCGCGTCAACGCCTTTCCGGAGTGGACGACGATCGCCGGCTCACCCGGGTGATGGTCGTGCTGTGCAATCGAGTACATGGTGTTGTCGGCGTTGGTGCCTTTCTCGTGGACACCCTTCACCGTGCCGTGGCCCATGGCGCTGCGATAGTGCCAGGTCACTTTCGTACCCGTCGGGATCGTCTCGAACGCGGCTTTCCTCGTTGCAGTCATGATGCTTCTCCTGCGCGAACGCCTTGACATCGACCGGCATACGCCGTGCCCAGTCACGTTCTGCCCCACCTTGAACATCCTGCCAACGCCGCCCGCCTACTCAGGCGAATCCGCTGACGGCTCGACGAACGGGTACGTTATTTCCTCGCCGCGAACGCGGGCAAACGGCGTCAGCTTGTGCGGCTGCAAGCGCTTCGGGCTGACGATCTCGCAAGCGGCGACGCCATGCACGAGCAACGCGTCGGCGATCAGCGAGCGGTGGCAGCGCCACGGCACCGCTTCGGCACACATCAGCGCGACGCGGTCGGTCCGCGCCAACTCCATCACGCTCGCCAGGTTCGCGGCGAAGTCCGTCGTCTGCATGTAGTCGGCATAGCCCCGAAACGACAGGTTGCGCCAGCCGGCGTTGGGAGAGTCCGCCGTTGTCGGCCGGAAACCGCCTAGGCCGCTTGCATGCGCGTAGTTGATGTTCGCGGCGGCCAGCGGCGCCGGCAAGGCGTCCTCGTTGAACTGGGGGTTGTGGCGCGAGCGCGGCACGGTGCGAACGTCGATCAATTGCGTGACGCCGTGTGCGACGAGCAGCTCGATGAACGCCTCGATCGGCCGGGTCGAGTGACCCACCGTCAGCACCTTGCAGCGGTTTTCGTCCTCGTTCCGTGACTCTGCGGGCGACGCAGCTGGGCGCGGCGACGCGGAGGTCGGGGCCGTGCTTCGACGCGGCGACGCCTCAGGCCGCAACGAGCTGGTGGACGCTGCGCCGCAGCACGGGCAGTAACTCATCGTCGAACCAGGGATTGGCCATGAACCAGGCGACGTTGCGAGGCGAAGGATGCGGCAACGGAATGATTCCGGGCGCGTGTGTGCGCCAGTTCCTCGTCGTCGCCGTCACCGACGCATGACCCTTGCCGCGAAGAAAATGGGTTTGCGCATACTGGCCGATGAGCAAGGTGAGTTCGATCCGCGGCAGCTTGGCGAGCAGGCGGTCGAGCCACAGCTCAGCGCATTCGCGCCTCGGTGGCAGATCGCCGCTCGCAGCGCGCCCCGGGTAGCAGTAACCCATCGGCAAGATCGCGATGCGCGCCTTGTCATAGAAAGTCTCGGAATCGATGTCCATCCAGTCGCGCAGGCGCTCGCCACTCTTGTCATCCCACGGAACGCCGCTCGCGTGCACCTTTGCGCCAGGTGCTTGGCCGACGACGAGAATTCGCGCCGTCGCGCCCGCCTGCAACACCGGGCGCGACCCGAGCGGCAGATGCGCGTCGCAGGCGCGGCACGCACGCACGGCGCCGAGCAGGCCCTCGAGCGTTCGATGGACCTTGACAGGCGAAGCCTTGACGACCTCGTTTGAGCGCGATTTCACAAGCGGCGGTTGGCGAGGGGTTGCAGACACCACGGCTCGGAGCGAGGTTCGTGTGCTTCCCGGATGAACTGTCGTGACGTCTCGTCGCGACGACGCGAAGCTGGACTGTGGCCGACTATCTCACGTCCGCGGGTGGGTCGGCGAGGGCGCTTTCATCCAGGCCCACCGTCTGCCCGGCCCGGACGCACGTATTGGACGCGCGGGTTCGTGAAGGTCGCGTTGATTCACCGGCTGGCCAGTGCCTCGAGCAGATGCCAGCGCCACTTCGAGACTTGTCGATCTGAACGGGTAGGCAAGTCCTGCCGAGCGACAGGCGCGCCGTGTTCCATGCGCAGGGTCCATGATCGTGCGGGGCTTTCGGCAGGAGGGCATACCCAGTTCCGTCCGTCGCGGATGTCGCAGTTGGAGAGCCGCCCTGCCGGCGCACTGCTCCCCACGACCTGAAGGACGACCTCGCCCCTTTCCTTGGAGGCGTGATAGCGATAGCGCTTGCCCGCAACCATTCGCCCGGTGCAACGACTGTCCTGCCATTGGCCGCCTTCGCACTCCGCCGTGTAGATGGTCCGTTCGCCTTGCAACGTCACGAAGTCGGACGCCCAGGCAGCGACGACAAGGAACGTCAGCATGAGAACCACCAGCAGCCAGACACGCCTCATGGAATGGCTCTCCCGGACCCGACAGGAGTCGAACCCGAGTTCCCTTTGGCCTGAGGCACGGCGTGCCCGAGCGTCATTCGATGAAGTTGCGCGGCGGCAGGAGCATGGGGCAGCCACTGGCGCCAGTCGGCGAGGTCCGTCCGGACGGCGGACACGAAGGCAGGTTGCCGGGGCATTCGACGCTTCCGGCTGCTCGATGGCCCGCTTTCGCAGCCATGGGAAAAGCGATAGTATTTGTACAAACATAGCTAGTGTAAGGTCGCGGGGCGGTAGAGCGCCGGTCAGCCCTTCGACGCCGCGCTGCCGTTCGTCTTCAGGAGGTTCCATGCTGCGTTACTTGCTTCTGGCCGGGCTGGCGTCCGGCCTGCTTTCGGCCTGCTCGAGCACGCCGGTCGCGCGTCCCGCGGAATCCGCGCCCGCATCCACGGTGGTGCAGGCTCCGCCAGCCCGAACGGGGCCGTCGACCGCCTCGACGGGACAGGTGGCCTCCGCCTCGGCAAACGTGCCATCGCACCTCGATCCGAACAGCCTGCTCAGTCGGGAACACAGCGTCTACTTCGAGTTCGACGACGCGGTCGTTGCCCAGGAGTTCAGGCCCCTGGTCGAGCGGCAGGCCCAGTACCTCGTGCGCAATCCGTCCCTGGCCGTGGCGGTACAGGGCAACGCCGATGAGCGTGGATCGAGCGAGTACAACCTCGCGCTCGGCCAGCGCCGCGCCCAGGCCGTCAAGTCCGCGATGCAACTTCTGGGTGTGAAGGATGCGCAGGTCGAAGCCGTCAGTCTCGGAGAGGAAAAGCCGATGGCGACGGGGCACGACGACGCGTCATGGCGGCAGAACCGGCGCGCCGACATCGTCTATCGACGGTAGAGGCAAGGCCGGCACCCCGAGTTGCAGTTTCGAACGATCCGGTTGTCTCCCGTTCGCGCATGACCTGACTCCTAGAGGCATGCCGCGTTGGGACACCTTCGGGTGTCCCTCTTCTTTTCTTCGTCGATATCATCGCTCGATGACTCGACGTGTCTTGCCTTCCTCGCGCGCGTACGCTGGCGACAGCCACGCAGCAGACGTCCCTGCGACTCGCGTGCTTCGCCAGTTCCGGCAGATCTTCAACGCCGTCAAGACCCATTTCAAGCAGGTGGAGAAGAAGGTCGGACTGGGAGGGGCGCAGGTCTGGGCGCTCAGCGTCGTTCGCGATGCGCCCGGCATCGGCATGGGCAGCCTTGCGAACGCGATGAACATCCATCAGTCGACAGCAAGCAACCTCGTCAAGGCCCTGGTCGAGCGCGGCCTGCTGAGCGTCACCAAGCACGATACCGATCGGCGCGCCGTCGTGCTGAAATTGCTCCCGGCCGGCGCCCGCATCCTCAAGCGCAGCCCCGAACCGTTCTCGGGTGTCCTGCCCGAAGCGCTCGCCTCGCTCGATGAAAAGACCCTGAAGAGGCTGGAAGCGGACCTGAAGAAGCTGATCGCCGAACTCCACGCCGATGCCAGCGCGGGGAATATCCTGCTCTCCGAGTTGTAGGCAGGTGCCCTTGCGGCCTCCGCCGGGTCGTTTCATGTACATTTCTACAAATGCAATCGACCCCGAGGTCGGCCTACGCGATCGCCGCCGTGGCGACTGTCGCGTTGCTCGTCTGCGTTGCATACCTGTGGCGGCAGAGGCCTCCATCCCAGCCCGTTGCGGACGTCGCACCGCCGGTGTCTTCTGCGCCCGCTCCAGCGTCGGCTCCTGCGCAGGACTCGAAGACCCACTATCCGCTCGATATCAAGGCGGCGACTCCACCGACCTCGGCTGCGGTGTTCGATCTTCAGGCGGCACTGGCCGATCTGTTCGGACTCAATACCGTCCAGTCCCTGTTTCGCCTCGACGATTTCTCGCGTCGTCTGGCGGCGACGCTCGACAACCTCGGCCGCTCGCATGCGCCGGCCACGTTGTGGCCGGTCAATCCGGTGAGCGGCCGTTTCACTGTCGAGCAGCGTGACGGCGCGACCTTCATCGGCGCCGACAACGGGCTGCGCTATACCCCTTACGTTCTCCTGCTCGAGACCGTCGACTTGCGACAGGCGGTGGCGCTCTACGCCCGCATCTACCCGGCGCTGCAGCGCGCCTACGAGGATCTCGGGTACCCGAGGGAGTACCTCAACGACCGACTGGTCCAGGTGATCGACCAGCTCCTGGCGACCCCGGAGATCGATGTCCCGCTGCAGGTGCGCCTGCCGCCGATCGAGGGGCCGCTGCGGCCGGAGCGGCCGTGGGTACTCTACGAATTCGTCGATGCGGAACTGCAGTCGCTGACGGCTGGGCAGAGGGCGCTCCTGCGCATGGGGTCGGTCAACGAGAGGCGAATCAAGGTTCGCCTCGCCGAGATCCGGCGCCTCGTGACCGCCGGCCGGTCGACGCGTTAGCAGCCGCGTTTCCGGCGATCGTGAAATTCCTCAGCGAATGCCGTCGCCGACGAGGTCCAGGATTCGTTCGAGCAGGCCTTCGATCTCGGCGGGGCCGTCCAGGCAGTACATGGCCCGGGAGGCTCGATCGTCGCGTCCCACCTTGATCGTCAGCCAGCCCGGTGCGGCGCGAGCAAACACCGGCTCGTCGTTGACGTCGTCGCCGAGAAAGACCGCCACCTTCGCACCGCTGTGCTCGACCAGGCGCGCCACCGCCTCTGCCTTGTCCGGGGCGCCTTCGGCGACGAAGTTCATGACCAGCTTGCCGCCGAACGCGCTCAGTCCTGGATCGAGCGTCCGGGCGAGGTGGTCCACCACCTCGTGCGCCCGGCTCCGGTCGGGCGCGAGCCGGTAGTGCAATGCGATCGAGCGCCCCTTGTCCTCGACCGTGACGCCCGCCTGGACAAGGGCCGTCGCGCTCTTCGCGAGGCGGTCTCGCATCGGGTCGAGCAGGGAAGGCGGGTTCGCTTCCGGCATCAAGGGGCTCTCGGCACCGTGGTTGCCGACGATGTAGCGGGGCGTGAAGTGGAGGCGTCCGCGGATGTCGTCGACTCTGCGGCCGCTGACGATCGCCAGCGGCAGGGTGCGGCCCAGGCGCTCCAGGCCCTTCGCGACTGCTGCCGACACGCGGGCGTCGCCGGGCCGCGCGACGATGGGAGCGAGGGTGCCGTCGAAGTCGAACGCGAGCAGGGGACGCAGGCCGATCGCAGCGGCAAGGGCCTGCTCGCCCTCGGCAGAGAAAAGGTGCCGCATCACTCGACCCGATGGCGTTCCACGCGGGCCTCGATCCGCTCGCGCAGGCGCGACCGTCCGGCGTCGGTCAGCATGTGACCGGCCCAGCGGAAGACGTTGTTCTCGCG
Organism: Burkholderiales bacterium; assembly: GCA_021414305.1. Taxonomy (GTDB): domain Bacteria; phylum Pseudomonadota; class Gammaproteobacteria; order Burkholderiales; family Burkholderiaceae_C; genus Schlegelella_A. Next base: position 62,422 of record JAIOOS010000023.1, read on the forward strand.
CACGGTCATGCGCAGGCTCGCCATTCGCTCGCGCTGTTCAGCCGGCGGCATCGTCGCCGCGCGATGCAGCGCGTCGGCCGTCTCCTCGACGTGATAGGGATTCACGATCAACGCTTCGGTCATTTCGCGGGCGGCGCCGGCGAAGCGGCTGAGGATCAGCACCCCCTGCTCGTCGTCGCGCGCCGCGACGAACTCCTTGCAGACGAGGTTCATGCCGTCGTGAAGACTGGTGACCACGCACAGGTCGCAGGCACGAAACAGCTCGTTGACGGCGTCGTGCTCGTGATGCTGGGCAAGGAGGTGGACCGGCTGGTAGCCGGGCTGCCCGAACCTTTGATTGATGCGCTCGGTGACGCGCGCGATCCGCTCCTGGAACGATTGGTACTCCTCCAGCAGGCTGCGCGAAGGCGCGGCGACCTGGACGAACACGAAACGCCCGATCCACTCCGGCCGCTTCTCGAGGAGCCGCTCCACCGCATGCAGCCGCTCGAGGATGCCCTTGGTGTAGTCGTATCGGTCGACCCCGACGCCGAGGCAGGTGGTGGCGGGCAGCCGCAGTCGCTCGAAGACCCGGCGGCGACACTCGTCGATCGTCGGCCAGGCCGCTTGTTCAGACGCCGGCGGCCACTCGATCGAGATGGGGTAGCTCTCGACCAGCGTTTCCTCGCCCTTGAAGGAAATGGTCGAGTGCTCGTGCTCGATGCGCGCCTCGAGGAAGCGATCCACGGTCTCGATGAAGTTCTTGCAGTGAAAGCGCGTATGAAAGCCGAGGATGGTGCTGCCGAGCATGCCCTCGAGAATCTCGCGCCGCCAGGGACAGATGCCGAACGACTCCGGATTCGGCCAGGGGATGTGCCAGAAGGTGAGGATGGTGGCGCGGGGCAATTTGGCGCGGATCATCGCCGGCACGAGGGCGAAGTGATAGTCCTGGACCAGCACCACGGGATCTTCGCCGCGTGCCTCGGACACCACCGCGTCGGCGAAGCGCTGGTTCACGATCCGGTACTGCTCCCAGTCCGACTCGCGAAATACCGGACGAACGTGCGCGACGTGGCATAGCGGCCACATGCCCTCGTTCGCGAAGCCGTAGTAGTAGCCCCTTTCCTCCTCGGCGCTCAGCCAGATGCGCCGCAGGACGTATTCGTTGCGACCGGGTGGCACGCCGACGCGGTCATGCCTGTCGACGACTTCCCGGTCGGCGCTGCCGCTGCCATGGGCGATCCACGTGCCCGAGCAGGCGCGCATCACGGGCTCGACGGCGGTCACGAGCCCGCTGGCGGGCCGCCTGACGACGGTTCCATCGGGTCCGGTGTCGTGGATGTACGGCTCCCGGTTGGAGACGACGATGACCTGGTCGCCCTGCAGCTGTGTCCGCAGCAGCGCACGCAACCGCTCGGGATCCCAGCCGGTCTGCGGGCCATGCGCCCGGCGATACTCGTCCTCCAGATCGCGCATCCGGGCGCGGATCTCGGCCGCCAGAGGCGCCATCTCGGGGCTCGCCGCCACCGGTCGCAACAGGCCTTCGCCGCGCAGGAGTCCCCGCACGCCGGACACCCATCCGCGCCAGCTGAGCTGCGCGACCACGACCGTGATCAGCGCGATCGTCAGGCCGAGTGCGCCGATGAAGAGCAGCAGGTATTGGCGGGTATCCTGGCTTCGGCGGTCGATGAAGCTCAGGTCGTGCAGAAGCACGAGCCTGGCGATCGGCCCCGCCTCGCCGTCGACCGTATGCACGCCGATGTGAACCGCGCCGCCGGCGAGGCGCAGGCGCGGGTCGGGCTGCTCGGCCGCCGCCAACGCTTGCCGGCAGTCGAGGCTGCGCGGAAAGCTCGCGGTCCGCCGCAGCATCGTTCCGTCGAGAGAGCAGAGGCCGATGGCAACGAGTCGCTCGTCCTGCACGGCCCGGTCGAAGAGCGCCTGCAGCCGGGCACCCTTGGCGTCGCTCAGCGCATCCGAGATCGAGTCGGAGAGGGTGTTGGTGACGAGGTTGCCGCGCATGTTCAGGTCGCGTGCGAACCAGCGCAGGGTCAGGCGATCCATCAGCGGCAGCGCGAAGTAGGCCGCCGCGACCAGCGTCACGATCAGCGGCGCAAGGAATCGAAGCTGAAGATTGAGGGATTTCATCGGGTTGCGGCTTGGTGGCCTGCCGCCGGAGGAGCGCACCGCGCAGAATCCGGCTCATCTGCTGAAAGGCCATCGCAGCAACGCGGCGCCGTCGTCTGCGGCGAGCAACGCGATGGTCCGGCATTGTATATTTGTCCGAATGTTCCAAGCCCGCACGATGATCGTTGTCATTGAAGAGCGAAGCCCTCCGTCGTGACGAGTCCGCCTGACGATCTCGTGCCCGCGCCTGCGGATCCGGGGCGCACGCTCGACCTGGCGCTGATCGGCAACTGCACGATCAGCGCCTTGATCGATCGGCGCGCGGCGATCGTCTGGTGCTGCATGCCCCGGTTCGATGGCGATCCGGTGTTCCACGCCCTGCTCGACTCCTCCGGGGGGCCGTCGCCGGCGGGAAGCCTGAGCGTCGAACTCGAGGGCCTCGCGACGACGGAGCAGAGCTACGAGCACGGGACGGCGATCGTGCGGACCCGCCTGCTCGATGCGGCCGGGCAGGGCATCGAGATCACCGATTTCGCGCCGCGGTTCTTTCATCGGGATCGGGTCTTTCGCCCGGCCCAGCTCGTGCGGCGGATTCGGCCGCTTTCCGGCCATCCGCGTGTTCGAATCCGGGTCCAGCCCCGCGGCGAATGGGGAAGCTCCGCGCCGGCGATCACGCGGGGCAGCAACCACCTGCGCTACATACTGCCGAGCGGAACGCTGCGTCTGACGACGAACGCGCCGCCGACCTACGTCGCCGAGGGAACCTGGTTCTCGCTGCACGCGCCGGTGAGCCTGCTGTTCGGTCCGGACGAGACGCTTTCCGGCGGCATCGAGGAGACCGCCCGCGATTTCCACGAGCAGACCTCCCTGTACTGGCGCTACTGGACGAGGCGTCTGGCGCTCCCCCTTGAATGGCAGGAGGCGGTGATTCGCGCGGCGATCACGCTCAAGCTCTGTCAGTTCGAGGAAACCGGTGCGATCGTCGCCGCCATGACGACCAGCATCCCCGAGGCCCCCCACAGCGGACGCAACTGGGACTATCGGTTCTGCTGGCTGCGCGATGCCTTCTTCGTCGTGCGTGCGCTCAACAGTCTTTCCGAAGTCGGGACGATGGAGGACTATCTCCGTTGGCTCTACGACGTCGTCCGCGGTGCGGACAAGGGCCACGTCCAGCCGCTGTACGGAATCGGCCTGGAGCGCTCGCTGCCCGAGGCGATCGTGCCGAACCTGGCCGGATACCGCGGCATGGGTCCGGTGCGCGTCGGCAACCAAGCGTACGAGCACTTCCAGCACGACGTCTACGGCAACATCGTCCTCGGGGCCGCGCAGGCCTTTCACGACCATCGTCTCTTTCGCCGCGCCGACGCCTCCGACTTCGCCGCGCTCGAAGCGATGGGGGAGCAGGCCTGGCTGCTGCACGACCAGCCCGACGCGGGGATGTGGGAGCTTCGGACGCGCGCGCGCGTGCACACGTCGTCGGCCCTGATGTGCTGGGCGGCGTGCGACCGGTTGGCCAAGATCGCGCGGGCCGTGATGCTCGGCGATCGGGCGGCGCACTGGGCGTCGCGAGCCGCGACCATCCACGCCCGGATTGGCGAGCAGGCCTGGAGCGAGAAGCGTCAGTCGTTCGTCGAAAGCTTCGGTGGAACCGAGCTCGACGCGAGCCTGCTGCTCATGGCCGAGGTCGGCTTTCTGCCCCCGGGGGACCCGCGCTTCAAGAGCACGGTGTCGGCGCTCGAGGACGCGCTGTGCGACGGCCCCTACATGCGGCGATACGAAGCCGCCGACGACTTCGGGCCGCCGGAGAGTTCGTTCAACGTCTGCTCGTTCTGGCGTGTCGATGCGCTCGCCCGGATCGGCCAGACGGAGCGGGCGCGCGAGCTCTTCGAGGCCTTGCTCGCGCGACGCAACCATGTGGGCCTGCTGTCCGAGGACATGAGCAGGACCACCGGCGAGTTGTGGGGAAACTTCCCGCAGACCTACTCGATGGTCGGAATCATCAACGGCGCGGTGCGCCTCTCGTCGCGTTGGGAAGACGCCGTCTAGTCAATCGGCAACCAGCGCCTGGCACGAGTTCGGCGTGGAGCGCTGGGCCGATTTCGCGGGGCGCGCAACCTGGACAAGCGCACTTCATCGGAAGGCGCCATCGGCAATCGCTAGAGTGACTTTTGCGCCGGTCGCCCGTACCGGGTGAGGTGAGCGATGAGCGGCACGATCACCTCGGGAGAAAGAGGCTTGGCCACGAATGCGTCGTAGTCGGTGAACGCCTCGCGGACGGTGGACTGGGAATGGCCGCTTGCGATCACGAACGGAATCCCCGCAAGCGCTGGATTCGCGCGCACGACAAGTCCCAGGTCGCCGCCCGAGATTCGAGGCAACGTGAAGTCGGCCAGGATCGCGGCCGGTCGCTCATCGGCAAGCCTCGCCAGGGCAGCTTCACCATCCGGTACGACCACGACACGGTAGCCGGCAGCGACGAGGACCATCCCCAGTGCATCTCCGACATCCGGGTCGTCTTCGACCACAAGAACCAGCTTCATCGATTGCGATCTCTCAGGATTTGCCACGCTCGAGTACGGCCCCGCCCGGGCATGCCGAGGGACCTGCGCAGGAGATCCCGCCCGCGAGCCGGCCCTCGGGAGAGAGGACTACATTTGTGAAAATGTACATGAACCGTCCCTCACTTCTGCAAGCGATGGGATTCAACGCTTGCCCACGATGTTTGCAACGTCTCCCGGCTGCCTGCGGCGCGCCAACGGGACCGTCGTCGTCATGAATGACGGTCCGCCCGAGCGCAGCGCGCCCGGCTCGTCTCGCTCGGAGTCGCGCATCGTGGTCTACGCCGCGATCGCCGGCAACGTGGCGATCGCGATCGCCAAGTTTGCCGGTGCTGCCGCGACCGGCAGCGCGGCGATGCTGTCCGAAGGCATCCACTCGGCTGTCGACACCGGCAACGGCGCCCTGTTGCTGCTCGGGCTTCGGCTGAGCCGGCGTCCCGCGGACGAGCGCCACCCCTTCGGGCACGGCAAGGAGCTCTACTTCTGGAGCCTGATCGTCGCGGTGCTCGTCTTCGGGCTCGGCGGCGGGATATCGGCCTATGAGGGACTCCTGCATCTGCTGCATCCGGTCGTGATCGAGAACGCCGGCTGGAACTACGCGATCCTCGGCTGCGCGGCGGTCTTCGAAGGGGCGAGCCTGGCCGTGGCGCTGCGCCAGTTCTGGCGCGACAAGGGCGAGCGTGCCTTCTGGGAGGCGATGCGGCGGAGCAAGGATCCAGCGGTCTTCACGGTGGTGGCGGAGGACAGTGCAGCGCTCGCCGGAATCGGGCTGGCGGCGCTTGGCATCGCGATGAGTCAGTGGCTGGACATGCCGCGACTCGACGGCGCGGCCTCCGTGCTGATCGGGCTGCTGCTGGCTGCGGTCGCGACGTTCCTCGTATGGCAGTGCCGTCGGCTGCTGGTCGGAGAGGCCGTCGACCCGGAGATGGCCGACGCGCTGCTTGCGATCGCCGCCGAAGAGACCAAGGTGCTCCGCACCGCGTGGCCGATGACGATGCACTTCGGGCCCGACGAGGTCCTGCTCGCACTCGACGCGCAGTTCCATGCGGGTACGCCGCTGCAGGAGATCCAGGCCGCGGTGAACCGGATCGAGCAGCGAATCCGCACGCGCTTTCCGGAAGTGAAGCGGATCTACATCGAGGCCCGACAGGTCGCGCCGGGCGACACGACTGCGCCTGATCCGCCGGGAAGCTGACTCGTCCAACCCGCGCGGTCCGGCCCGTCAGCGTCGTCGCCCGCCCGGCGCCGGAGTCACAGGCCGAGGTATCGCTGCAATATCTGCGGCTGCGCCTTGATCTCCGCGGCGGGCCCCTCATGCACGATGTGCCCGTTGTTGATGATGTAGACACGCTGTGCCAGCGCCAGCGTGGCAGCGAGATTCTGTTCGACCAGAACGATCGTCAGGCCCGCCGCAGCCAGGTCGCGGCAGACCTTCATCAGCTCGCGCACGATCAGCGGGGCGAGTCCTTCGAACGGCTCGTCCAGCAGAACGATCTTGGGATCGCGGACGAGGGCGCGGGCGATCGCCAGCATCTGCTGCTCGCCGCCGGACAGATCGGTGCCGCGGCTGGCGCGCCGCTCCTTCAGGCGCGGGAACATCTCATAGATGCGATCGAGCGGCCACTGGTCTTTCGCGGTGAGGCCGGCCAGGATCAGGTTCTCCTCCACGTCGAGGCTGCCGAACACACGCCGCTCCTCGTGCACGAGCTGCATGCCGGCGCGCGCGATGGCGTGGCTCTTCCTGCCGGCTAGTTCGACCCCGTCGAGCATCACCGAGCCGGTCCGCGGCGTCACCACCCCCATCAGGCTTTTCAAGGTCGTGCTCTTGCCTGCGCCGTTGCGCCCGAGCAGCGCCACGACCTCGTTCTTCTCCACGCGCAGGCCGACGTCGAACAGGATGTGCGAATCGCCGTAGTAGCTGTTCAGCCCCTCGACTGCGAGCAGGCTCATGCCTCCAGCTCCACTTCATGCACGCCGCCCAGGTACGCGTCCTGCACCAGCGCGTTGCCCTTGATCTCGTCGGGCGTGCCTTCGACCAGCACGCGGCCTTCCTGCAGCACGGTGATGCGCTCGGCCAGCTCGAACAGCGCATCCATGTCGTGGTCGATGATGATCATCGTGCGTCCCTGCGCGATCGACTTCAGTAGCCGCACGGTTTCGACGCGCTCGCGGGGGCTCATGCCCGCAAGCGGCTCGTCCAGCAGCAGCAGGCTGGGCGAGGACGCCAGGGCCAGGCCGATTTCCAGACGGCGCTTCTCGCCGTACGCGAGTTGCGACACCGGCGTGTCGGGGCGGGCGCCGAGGTTCACCAGCTGCAGCGTGTGCTCCACCTGCTCTTCCAGGCCACCGATATTCCTCAGCGTCGCGAAGGCGTCCAGCCTGAACTTGCCGCGCAGCTGCGCCAATGCAGCGATGGTGAGGTTCTCGCGGACCGTCAGCTTGTTGAAGAGCTGGTTGACCTGGTAGCTCTTGGTCAGGCCCAGCTGGCACACGTCGACGATGCTCCTGCCGGTGATGTCACGGCCCTCGAAGACGATCGAGCCCGAGGTCGGCGGCACCTCGCAGGTAAGCATCCTGAAGAAGGTCGTCTTGCCGGCACCGTTCGGGCCGATGATGCCGCGCAACTCGCCGCGGTGCACCGTGAAGTCGATGCCCTCGTTGGCGACGACGCCGCCGTAGCGCTTGGTGAGTCCCTTGGCTTGCAGCAGGGGTCCCCCGTAGTCGCCGAGGACCGCGTGTCGCGGCTTCATCGGCGCGACCGGAGCCGCCGACGCGATGACCGGAGCGGCCTGCTCGGGCGGCTCGGTGGCCTTGCCGGCGCCGGTCGTGAGCGCGAACAGGTCCTTGATGCCGCCGATGATTCCCTGGCGCAGGAAGCACACCAGCAGCACGAATACCAGGCCCAGCACCAGCTTCCAGGCGGCGCCCAGCTTGAGGGTCGCCTGGAGGAAGTCCTGGAGGAACAGCCAGACCGCCGCACCGACGAGCGGGCCGAACAGCGTGCCGCGCCCGCCGATGGCGGTCTGCATGATCAGCTGGCCCGAGGTGTCGAACATGAAGGCGTCCGGGGGCATGAATCCCTGCAGCACGCCGAGCAGGCCGCCCGCGAACCCCGCATAGGCGGCGGCGATCACGAAGGCGGTGAGCTTGTAGGCCTGCACGTTGTGGCCGACCGCCGCCGCGCGCAGCGGGTTCTCGCGGATCGCGGTGAGGATGGCGCCGACCGGTGAGCGCACGATGCGAAGGGCGATCACGATGCCGATGAAGTACGCCAACGCGAGAAAGGGATAGAGCGACCAGCCCGAGGTGAACTTCAGCGTCGTGAAACCGAGATCGAAGCTCGGCGTGGGCACGCCCGGCAGCCCGTTTTCGCCGCCCGTCCATTCCGATAGCGGGTTGAACTCGACGAAGAAGAAGATCTCCGCGATGGCCACCGTGATCATCGCGAAATAGATGCCGGTCCGCCGTAGCGCGAGCAAGCCGATCAGGTAGCCGACGATGGCGGCGACGACCATGCCGATCAGGAGCGCCAGCACCACATGCGGAAAGCCGGCACGCGTGAGCAGGTAGGCGGCGACGAAGCCGCCCGTGCCGTAGAACGCCGACTGGCCGAATGAAAGCAGGCCGGTGTAGCCGAACAGGATGTCGAAGCCGATCCCGAACAGACCCCAGACGAGGATGCGGTTGACGGTATTGGGGGCGGCGTCGAGATAGGGCAGCACGAAAGGTACTGCAAGCAGGACTGCTGCCGCCACGATCTCGACCAGGAACGGTCGCTTCGAAAACATCGGCCGCAACCCTTCAATCGCGGCCGCGCGCGCCGAACAGGCCGCGCGGGCGCACCAGCAGCACCAGGGTCATGGCGGCGAAGAGCATGACGTAGGCGTAGCCCGGATTGACCATCGACGTGAGGCTGATGATCTCGCCGGCGATGAGGCCACCGACGACGGCGCCGGGAAACGAGCCGACGCCGCCGATCACCACGACGACGAAGGTCTGCACCAGGATCGCCTCGCCCATGTCGGGCGAGAGCGACACCACCGGCGCATTGACGATGCCGGCGAACCCCGCGGCCATCGCGCCGATCCCGAACACGACCATGAACACCCGGTACACGTCGATCCCGAGCGAATCGACCATGACCGCGTCTTCGATGCCGGCGCGCACGATCATGCCCAGGCGGGACCGGTAGAGGACGATGTAAAGCACAACCAGCGCCACCGCCACGATGCCGACGACGGCCAGGCGGTAAGTGGGATAGAACATCACCCCGAGCGAGGTGATGCCCGACAGCACGGACGGGGCGGCCACGCTCTTGGACGCGCTCGTGAAGAAGAATCGGACGATCTCGACGAAGACGATCGACAGGCCGAAGGTCACCAGCAGCTGGTCTTCCTGCGGCCGGCCATAGAAGTGCCGGATGATGACCCGCTCCATCACCACGCCGACCACTCCCATGAACAGCGTGCCGGCGATGACGGCAAGCACGAAGGAGCCAGTGACCTGGTAAGCCATGTAGCCCGCATAGCCGCCGAGCATGAACATCGCGCCGTGCGCCAGGTTCAGGACGCCGAGCGTGCCGTAGATGATCGTCAGCCCCGAGCTGATCAGCGCGAGCAGGGCACCCTGTGCGAGGCCGTTGAACAGCTGCGAGAAGAAGTTGGACCAGGAGAGCATGGCGGGCAAGAAAGAGCGCGGCAGAGGCAAGAATGCCGGCTGCCGCGCAGGTTTCTGTCAGTTGCGGGTCAGGTGTACGAGCCGAGCTTGCAGCCGAAGGCGTCGGCGCTCTGCATCAGGCCCGCACCGGCGACGACGTCCACTACTTCCCAATAGTCTTCCTTGTTCTTCATGTCCTTGGGCGCCTTGCCCTTGACGATCACGACCGGGCGAACGAGCTGGTGATCGGCGGCGCGCCATTGCACCTCGCCGACCATGGAGTTGAGCTTGCGCGGCGATTCGTAGGACCTGATCACGTCGGGCGGATAGAACGTGCCGGCGTGCTCGACGGCTTCTGCCCACAGGGCGAACTCCATGTAGGCGTTCTCGGCGCCCCACTCGGGCTTGTAGCCGTACTTCTTCTCGAACTCCTGGACGAACATCTTCGCCAGCGGGTACTTGTCTTCCAGCGTCCACCAGAAGTCGGTGGCGGCATAAACGCCCTCGGTGATATCGGCGCCGACTTCGCGGGCCAGGAAGGGGATCTGGTAGGGAATCACCAGCTTCATCCTGGGCAGCAGGCCGAACTGCTTGGCCTGCTGGGTGGACAGCACGGCGTCGTGGCCCCAGTTCACGTTGATGAGGAACTCGGCGCCGGAGTTGGCGATGTTGGTGAGGTAGGAGCTGAAATCGGGCGCGCCCAGCGGCGACACCTGATTCGTCACCATCTGCCAGCCGCCGTTCTTCGTCAGATAGTCGTTGACCGACTTGGTGACGGTGTGGCCGTACGTGTAGTCCGGCGTCATGAACGCCGCCTTCTTGTTCTTGCCGTAGGCCTTGAGCAGCGCCGGGCCGATCGCGTTGGCCGCCGTCTCGCCGTAGAAGTTCTGGCGCACGCCGTAGCGCACGCAATCCTTGCCGGTGGTGTCGTTCGATCCGGAGATGCCGCACACGAACAGCACCTTCTCGCGGTCGGCCAGCTTGTTCAACGCCACGGCCACCGCGCTGGACGTCCCGCCGGTGATCATGATCGCCTTGTTCTCCGTGATGAAGCGCTGCTGCGCCTGCACCGCGTCGTTGGGCTTGGCGGCCGAGTCGGCGACGCCGTACTTCAGCTCCTTGCCGAGCACGCCCTTGGTGGTCTTGGGCGAGATCTGCCGGATCAGCGGATGGCCGGCGTTGATGTGCTCGATCGCCAGCTGGTAGCCCTTGAGCTCATCCTCGCCCTGGACCGCGTAGGTGCCGGTGCGAGGCACGCTGATGCCGATGAACACCGAGTTGCCGGCTGCTCCGGCTGGCCAGGTGCCGATGGGCGGCTGGTCGGCGGCGAAGGCGAACCTCGCCGGCAGCGCCAGGCCGCCGGCCACGCCGAGGCCGGTGCGAATGAACCGACGGCGGCCGTCGACGAACGAACTCGGATTGCGGTCTTTCATGGTCATCCTCATGAGCGGTGGACTCCGGACAAATGTATCGTGACACGATATATCCAAGTCTAGGAAGGGGTCCGCTCGCTGCAAATCGGAGTTACCCGTATCCTGACGCGCTCTTTGAAGTTGCCAGGAGACGACGTCTTTGCTGCTGAAGAAGGCCGAAAAGCGGTTCAAGCTGGCCACGCGCGACTACGCGCAGCTCGCTTCCTTTCGCCATGCCCTGCGCGGCTTCCTGCGCTTCAGCGAAGCAGCGGCTGCGCAGGAAGGCCTGACCTCGCAGCACTACCAGGCGATGTTGATCCTGCGGGGCTGGCCCGACGGCCGGCCGGTCTTCATCAATGACCTGGCACAGCATCTTCTGATCAAGCACAACAGCGCGGTCGGCCTGGTGGACCGCCTTGCACAGGAAGGCCTCGTCGTGCGCGAGGCCTCGACCGTCGACCGCAGAAAGGTCGAGTTGTGCCTCTCGTCGCATGGCCGGCAGGTGCTGGCGAGGCTCGCCGCGGCGCACCGTGAAGAACTCCGGCGTATCGGGCCGATCATGAAGCGATTCTTCGCGGAACTCACGCACGACCAGGAGCATGGCGGCGCCTGACCAGGCGCAGTCGCCCGGAAGCAACTCCCCGGCGCCGATTCGACTCGTCGGCGAAGCCGCGCCTGAGCAGGGCGACGCCGGGGGATGCGGGGCATCCGCGATCACCGCTTTGGCCAGGTCGCGATTGCCGCCGGCGCACCGATGACCTCAATCATCGGCGCGCCCCTCACTCGAAAGGACCTGGCCAATCCTGTCCAGCGTTGCGTAGCACTGCTCCACGAACTCCGGTCCGAGCTGCCGTTCCATCTCGGCGTAGGCCTCTTCGATGTGCGGCGTCATGCGCTTGGCAAGGGAGCGGCTGCCCGGTGTGAGAGAGATCATGACCCGTCTTTGATCGTGATTGAGGCGCTTGCGCGACACCAGCTTCAGTTCCTCCATCCGAGCGAGCATGCCGGCCAGACTCGGACTTGAGATGCGGCAGATCTCTCCGATCTGGTGAGGCTCCATAGGCCCTGTGTCGAGCAATGCACGCACGATTCGCCACTGCTGCTCAGTAACTCCGTGGGCGTTGAGGATCGGGCGAAAGCGCCCCATCACATGCTCGCGGGCCTGCAGCAGGAGTAGCGGCAGACTGCGGTGAACGAGTCGGAGTGGCTTCGATCGCATGTGGATTCCCCATGTCCTGGTATCGGAACTGCGCTTGACTCGATCCGCGCAGGCGTCAGAATATCGCTAATGTATTAGTGAGTTTCGGCGGCATGCCGTCACACGATCCTAGCGAACCGTGAGTTCTTCCTCGTTGAACCTTCTCGACCAGGCCGAGGCGCTCTGTCCCGCAGATACGAGCGGTCCCGAGTGGCGCCTTCGCGTGGAGCTGGCAGCCTGCTATCGAGTCTTCCACCTTCTCGGCTGGACCGAACTGATCTTCAATCACATCACGCTGCGCATCCCCGGGGAGACCCCGGCCTATCTGATCAATCCCTTCGGCCTCAACTACGGAGAAGTGACGGCGGTGAATCTGGTCAAGGTCGGCCACGACGGCGTTCCTCTGCAGACAACGCCATATCACGTCAATCGGGCGGGGTTCATCATCCATAGCGCGATTCATGGGGCGCGCGCGGACGCGCATTGCGTCATGCACACGCACACCACGGCCGGCATGGCGGTCGCCTGCAAGACCAACGGCCTGGGTCACGACGACTTCTACGGTGCCGAGCTGTTCGGCGAGGTCGCCTATCACGCGTTCGAAGGCATCACCGTCCGCGCCGACGAAGGCCCACGTCTGATTGCCAGCCTGGCCGACAAGCGCGTCCTCATCCTACGCAACCATGGCCTGCTCGTTTGCGGCACGAGCGTATTCAACGCCTTTCGCTGGATGTGGACGCTGCAGCGGGCTTGCGAGGTCCAGCTCGCCGCCGACACGCTGAAGGGCGCGAACGTGCCGCTCGCCGATGCCGTCCGACTCGCGTGCGCTGCGGACGCCAAGGCCTTCGAGCCGAGAGAGTCCCTCGAGAAGATGCTGTTCGACAGCGTGTTGCGTCGCTGCGGCCTCGGCGCCGCGACGCTGACGGGCCGGACCTGAGCCGCTATCGATTCGAAGCGCGACTGCGCAAACACAAGAGGAGACACCGTGAAATCGATCTACAAGCATGCGGTCGCGGCGGCAGCCATGGCCTTCGGTCTGGCCGCGCACGCCGACATCCACGTCGGCGTCATCCTCTCCACCACCGGTCCTGGCGCTTCGCTCGGCATCGCGGAGCAGAACAGCGTCAAGCTGTGGCCCTCGGAGATTGCCGGGGAAAAGTTGCGCATCACGTTCCTCAACGACGAGTCCGATACCACGGCCGCCGCCAAAAGCGCGAACCGCCTGGTGTCCGAGAGCAATGTCGACGTTGTCGTGGGCCCCTCACTGACACCGACGTCGCTTTCGGCGCTGGACATCGTCGCTCGCGGCAACACGCCGATGATCTCGCTCGCGGGCGGCGGCGCCATCATCGATCCGCCAGACGGGCCGCGCCGCTGGGCCTTTCGCATGGCGCCTCCTGAATCGATCGCGGTCAGCCTGGTGCTCGAGCACATGATGGCGCATGGCGTCAAGAAGGTCGGCGTGGTCGCCTTGGCCACCAGCTTCGGCGAGGGCTACACCAAGACCCTGGAACGACTCGCCCCCGGCAAAGGCCTCGCGGTCGTGAGCGTCGAACGCTACAACCAGACCGACACGTCAGTAACCGCGCAGGTACTGCGACTGCTTGCTGCCCAGCCGGATGCCGTCTACATCATGAGTTCCGGTACGCCGGGCGCACTGCCTCAGATCGAGCTGTCCCGGCGCGGCTTCAAGGGACCGGTCTATCAGACCCAGGGAGTGGCGAACAACGACTTCCTCCGCGTCGGCGGAAAGGATCTCGAAGGCGGCTACATGACCGTTGGTCCGGTGCTCGTTGCCGAGCAATTGCCCGACTCCTCCCCGCTCAAGGCGCCGGCGAGCGAGTTCGTCAAGCACTATGAGACGACCTACGGAGCAGGCTCGCGCTCGCTCTTCGCGGCTTCGGCCTGGACCGCAGTGGCTTGGCTCGAAGCGGCGGTGCCGCAAGCCCTGAAGAAGGGCAGGCCCGGTACGCCCGAGTTCCGGGCCGCGCTGCGCGATGCGCTCGAGCTCATGAAGGACGTTGTCACACCGGAAGCCATCTACTCCATGAGCGCAACCAACCACAACGGCGCCGACCCGCGTTCGCAGGTCCTGGTGCGCATCGTCGACGGTCGCTGGAAGCTGCAGAACTGAGCGCCTTCACGTGGCGACACCCGCCTGCCGGCCGAGCGCATCGAGGAACATGCGCACCTTGGCCGGCATCAGCCGCCTCGCCGGCAGCAAGGCGTAGACGCGCAGCGGCTCGCAGGCGAGTCCAGGAAGAAGGCGGCGCAGGCGACCGGCTTGCACCGCCTCCTCGCAGAACGTTGCGGTGATGCGCGCGACCCCGAGGCCGGCGATTGCCGCCTGAAGGCGGACATTGGCATTGCCGCTATGCAGTCTGGGCGTGGGAACGGCGACGCTCTCGCTCGAGCCATCGGCGTGAGTGAAGGTCCAGCGCATGTCAGCGGCGCCGCATAGGAGGGGCATTTCCGCGAGTGCCTGGGGCGTCTTCGGCGTGCCTTGCCGCTCGAGCAGCGCCGGCGCGGCATAGACCCCTCGTTCCAGCGAGAACATGCGCCGCTGAACTACGCTCGATCCGGGCAGACCGCTCTCGAGCATCGCGAAGGCGATGTCATAGCGCTTCTCGAGCGGATTGACGGGCTCGTGCTCGACGTCGAGTCGTACCTTGAGTCGCGGATAGCGCGCCATCAGTTCGCAGGCGACGGGCCCGAGGTGGTGCGCCCCGAACTCGTACGGAGCGGCGATGCGCAGAGTGCCGGCAATCGCCTCGCCTTGGGCAAGCGCATCGGCCCTGGCTTCCCGCAAGCCGATGAACAACGGCCCTATGCCGTGATAAAGCGAGTCGCCGGCGTCCGTGGCCCGCATCTGCCGCGTCGTCCGCTCCAGCAACCGCATGCCGAGGGCCTCTTCGAGGCGGGCGATCGCCGCACTGATCGTCGACTTGGGCCGGCCTGTCTCGCGCGCCGCGGCGGAAAAGCCGCCTTGCTCAATGACGTGGCAGAAGACGTCGTAGTCGTCCCAGTTCATGAAGCTGATTGTCCAGCGATCCGAACGGTGTGTTCATCCAGAGACGATTTACCTCGATGCGCAGGGTGACTAAGCTGCCCTCGCACGGGGAGAACGCGATGGTTGAAAGCGACGAGGGCCTGTTCCTGAAAAATTGCTGGTACGTGGCCGCATGGGAGCACGAGCTGATCGACGGCGCCAAGCTGGCTCGCACCATCCTCGAGACGCCGGTCGTCATCTACCAGGGTGAGAGCGGCCAGGTCGTGGCGCTCATCGACCGCTGCTGCCATCGCGGCGCGCCGCTCTCGATGGGCCGTATCGAGGGCGACTGCATTCGCTGCATGTACCACGGCATGAAGTTCGAGCCCTCCGGAAAATGCATCCAGATCCCGGGTCAGGACATGATCCCGCCCAAGCTCGGCGTACGCAGCTTTCCGGTGGTCGCGCGCGACCACCTCGTGTGGATCTGGATGGGCGACCCGGCCAAGGCCGACCCCGCGCTGATCATCGACTACGAGCCGCTGCACGATCCGGCGTGGAAGGGCATGCCGGCGTACATGCACTACGACGCCAACTGGCTGCTGATCGTCGACAACCTGAGCGATTTCGCCCACCTCGCCTTCGTGCACACCAAGACGCTCGGCGGCTCCGAGGAGTACGCCTACCAGACCAAGCCGCTCAACATCGAACGGCTGGACAACGGCTTTCGGGTCGAGCGCTGGCACATGAACAGCGATTCGCCGCCGTTCCACAGGAAGGTGATCGCCGACAAGACCGCAAAGGTCGACCGCCGCAACATCGGCCACATGCACGTGCCGGGCATCTTCTTCCTCGAATCGATGTTCGCGCCGGCCGGCACTGGCGCCGAGAAGGGCAACACCGCCGGCACGCGCCAGTACCGCAACTGCCAGTTCATGACGCCGGAGACGCGCCGCACGACCCACTTCTTCTGGAACTACCTGCACAACTTCGACCTCGACGATCCGAACATAGCCCTGTCGCTCTGCAACAGCCTGCGCGAAGGCTTCATGGAAGACAAGGCGATCATCGAGGCGCAGCAGAAGCTCTTCGACAAGGACCCCGACACCAAGCTGCTCGCGATCGCCGCCGACGCGCCGCTCTCGCACTTTCGCTGGACACTGAAGCAGAAGATCGCCGAAGAACGCGGCGCGTCGATGCCCGTGGCGGCGTGACTCGGCTGCTGCTCGAAGTCAGCGACGTCCGCGCCGAAGCGCTCGACGTGCTGCTGGTCGAGCTGCGCGCCGCCGGTGGTGGGCCGCTGGAGCCGTTCGAGCCGGGCGCCCACCTCGAGTTCGAGCTGCCGAACGGGCTGATCCGCCACTATTCGCTCACCAACGACTGGCGGGAGCGCGATCGCTACGTCGTCGGCGTCGGCCGCGCAGCCAACGGCCGCGGCGGCTCCGATTTCATACACCAGTCGCTGCGCCGGGGCGGCCGGCTGACGGCGAGCGCGCCGCGCAACAACTTCGCCCTCGACCCGGCCGCCGCGAGCTATCTCTTCGTCGCTGGCGGCATCGGCGTGACGCCGATCATGTCGATGGTCCGGCGCTGCGCCGCGGAGGGTCGCGACTGGCGCCTCGTCTATGCGGCACGCAATGCGCAGCGCGCTGCGTTCTACGAAACCCTGCGCGCCTTCGGCGACCGGGTGCACTTCCACTTCGACGACCAGGCCGGCGCCGTGCTCGACGCACGCCGCTGGCTGGCCACGCGCTCCGAGGGACAGCACGTCTATTGCTGCGGTCCGCAGCCGCTGATGCGGGCGGTGCGCGAGGGCGCGGCGCATTACCCACCGGACTGCGTCCACTTCGAGTACTTCGTCGGTACCGCGGCCAAGGCACTGGCCGAGGCGCCGGCCGCCGGCACTGGAGAAGGTGAATTCCGTGTCGACTTGAAGCGCAGCAAGCTCTCCCTCGTCGTCCCGGCAGAACTCAGCATTCTCGAAGTGCTGGAAGCGAACGGCGTGAAAGTGCCATTCTCTTGCCGGGAGGGTCTGTGCCGGACCTGCGAGACCACCGTATGCGAAGGCGAGGTCGAGCATCGCGACTACGTGCTCTCGGCCGCGGAGCGTGCCGAGAGCAAGACGATGATGGTCTGCGTTTCGCGGTCGAGATCCGCTGTCCTCGTTCTCGACCGCTGAGCAGCGGGGCCTCGTAGCGCGCCCCCGGCGACTCAGAGCGACTTGAGATACTCGACGAGGTCGGCCGACTGCTGGGCCGTGAGGCCGAGCGACTTGCGCGTGTTGTAGATGCCGACCACGTCGGCCAGCGTCGCTGCCGAGCCGTCGTGGAAATACGGCGCGTGCTGCCAGACCCCCTTCAGCGGCGAGGTGCGGTAGAGCTTGCTCGCCGAGCGGGATGCGTAGCTGGGCGACTCGGGCTCGGCCATCGAGTCGGCCGGCGGATGCAGCGTGCTGTTCGCATCGGTGAACTGGCTCCCGCTGTGGCAGGTGGCGCAACGGCCGGCGCCGGAGAACACCTGCTGGCCACGTGCCGCAGCAACCGGATCGAAGCTGCCCGTCGGTGCGGCCGGCGCGGCGATCGAGAGCTGATAGGCCTGCAACGCGGGCAGCTTGGCGGTCACGAGATCGACGTTGCCGTTCGTGATGCTCAAGCCGAGGCGCGGCTCGGTAACCGTGCCCAAGCCACCCATCTCGGCGACGGCGACGTAGCGGTTCCAGTACGCGAGCTCCGTACCGTCGCCGGTGAAGGTGACGCGGTGCACGCCCGCGAGGCCGAACGCCGGCGGAATGACCACTGGCTTGCTCAGGCCGTCGATGTTGTGCCGTGGATCGAACTTGCCGGCGCCCCAGGCGTTGAGCTGCGCCTTGGTCGCCGCATCGACCGCCGGCGAGAGGGCGATGATCGCGCCGGGGTTCAGGTCGCGATTGGGCCAACCGTCGAGGCGCCTGCCGATGCCCGGTGCGAACGAGTTGTCGACCGTCGAGTGGCAGAGCGCGCAAGTGATGCCGACGTGGGTGAGCACATCCTGCCCGCCGACCGATTCGACCGTGCCCTTCAGGCCGACGACGGCGTCGAGCTTCAGCAGCGCGATCGTGGTTGCCGGGCTGGTCAGGTCGATGCTGCCGTTCTGGATGCCCTGCACGACAGCGGCGGGCAACGCTTCGGCATCGACCTTCAGGCCGACCGAGAGCGCAGTGACGGGATCCACGGCCGCGCTGATGACTTCATGCATGCGCAGCGTGTCGGTCCACTGGGCTTCGTCTCCGAAGGTGTCGTAGCGAAAGATCTGCTTGCCCTGGGACTCGAGCGCGGCCTGCTCGGCTGCGCTCGGACCGTCGTCGCCGCCGCCGCATGCGGCGAGCGCGCAGGCCGCGGCGGCGGTCACGGTCGCGAGGGGCAGCCACCAGGGCGCGGGATCTCGTTTGCGGGAGGGTGCCGGGCGATTGGAGGCGAAACGGCGCCCGCGGGAGCGTACGTCCTGCATGATCAATCCTTTCGGGAGTAGGCGGCGCGCGGGATGGCGCGCCCTTGGAGTCAGTGCTTGGCCTTCAGCGCCGTGCACTCCGGCGTCTTGTCGGCCTCCTCGAGATAGGCGATCAGGTCGGCGCGATCTCTTGCGTCGGAGACACCGTCGTAGGTCATCAGGGTGCCGGGGACCGTCTTCGACGGATCGGCCAGAAAGCGATCGAGCGTCTTGCCGTTCCAGACGATGTGCGAGTTCTTCATTCCGGGCGAATAGACGAATCCGGGCACGCTGCCGGCAGTTCGCCCGAACAGGCCGCAGTGACGCGGGCCGACACGGTCGTAGGAGAGGGCGTGGCAGGCCTGGCAGCGCGCATAGACCTGCTCACCGTGTTCGACGCCCGGCATTGCGAATGCCGGCACCGCTGCGCAGATCGAAAGCGTGCCGGCTGCGAACAGCCGGCACAGCTTCATGACATGAACGCCGAAGGCACGGGCGCCTCGCCGAGGGCGTTGCGCAGCACGGCCCAATGCATGGCTTCATCGCCCAGGATGCTCGCCGCCGCTTTGGCCAGGTCGCGATTGCCGAACAACGGGACCGCTCCGAGGTAGGCGCTGACGGCACCCTGCTCGAGCTTGGCGGCGAAGCGAAGCACGTCGGCCTGCGTCTTCAGCTGCTCGGCCGGAAAGTTGTAGCTCGCCTTGGCTGCGACCGGCTTGCCGCCGAGCATCACGATCGTCTTGCTCAGCAACTCGGCGTGCTCCTTGTGGTGGCCCTGGAAGGTCACCGCCAGATCGAGGACGGGCTTCTGCAGCAGCTTGCTCTCGGCGCCCAGCTGGTACGCAGCGATCGCCTCGAGCTCGGCGCCGAGCGCCGTGTTGAGGATCTGGACGTCCTTCGGATCGGCCGCGCCAGAGGCCGCGGCGAGCGCACCCTTGCCGGCGAGCAGGGCCACGGCGGCTCCCGAAAGGACGAGCCCGGACTGGCCGAGGAACATTCGCCGAGCGACGATCGGCGTGGACATCTGCAGGAAGGACATGGGGTAACTCCTCAGGTAATCATGACCGGGAAGATTCCCGGTCTTCGGAAATTCGCGCCAAGACGCTGGCGACGATGCGATCGCAGCGCCCCCCGGCGAAGGCAAAGGCGTCGCCGATCGCGAAATCGATATCGCGCGAAAGTCCCTCGCGCAGGATGCTGCGGGCGCGAAAGAAGCGCGTGCGCACCGTGGCTTCGGGGATCTGCAGCGCGGCAGCGGTTTCCTCGACGCTCAGCTCTTCGACCGCGCGCAGCATGAAGACGGTGCGAAAGACGTCCGGCAGTGTGTCGATGCGCTTTTCCATGAGCACGCGAAGCTCGCCTTGCATCACCATTCGTTCGGGCCCACGGTCGGCGTCGTCTTCGGGACCTTGCTCCTCAGGCGGCTCGTCGAAACCGTCGGCCGCACGCAAGGGGATGACCTGCGCGCCGCGACGGCGCAGGCGTCCCAGGGCCTCGTTGACCACGATCCGGACCAGCCAGGTCGAGACCTTGGCTTCGGCTCGAAAGGCCGCGAACGACCGCCAGGCGTGCAGATACGCCTCCTGAAGCGCGTCTTCGGTGTCTTCGTCGTTCTTCAGGATGCTGCGCGCCGTGCGGAACAGCAGCCGGTTGTGCCGGCGCATCAGGATCTCGAACGCGGCGGCATCCCCGCCCGCGGACAGTGCCGCGAGCTCGGGGTCGCTTGCGGCTGGCGTCGGGGAGGGAAGGTTGGCGGACTGCATTTCTTGCGCTCGTCCATTGGATGTCGGTCCGGAGCGCCACGTTCCCGATTTCCTCGGGAGAGGGTCAGTCAGATCATCGATTCGCCGTCGGCAACGCACACTCGGACATCCGACACACCCTGTACGCCGGGGATGCTCTCGGCCAGCACGCGCGCGGCCTCGCGGTCATCGCCATGCTCGTAGAGACCGACGTACTTCACCACGCCATGGCTGACGAATACGGCCGAGGACTGCGGTTGCCACCACGGCTGCCCCCTGAGCTCCCAAAGCAGTCGAATGCGGATGGCCTCGTCGTTGGTCGAGCCCGCAGGGGGCCGGATTTCCTTGCGGTTGGCCAATGCCTTCACGAGGTCGGCCCGGGTGACGACACCAATGAGCTGCTCGCCGCGCAGGACCGCCACGCGCCGGATGCTTCGCGCATCGAAGATCGAGGCGATTGCTGCGATGGGCGTGTCCTCCGACACAGGCACGACTTGCGGATTCATGAAATCTCGGGCATGTTCTCCGTGTGTCTTCACGTACGCGGCCGATGGTCGGTCTGTTCCTGCGAGGCGGGACCACCATGTCCTTGCGGCGACGGCATCCTGTGTGCCGATCTCGTACCGATGCAACAGGTCGGCTTCGCCAACCGATCCGACGACCCTGCCCGCATCGACGACGAAGACTCCGCTGATCCGTCGCTCGATGAGAATCTTGACGATCGTCGCCATGTGGGCGTCCAGGCCGACCGAGACGACCTGCGTCGTCATCAAGTCGCGGGCTTTCATGAGGGGCGCGCCTTCGCCGGATTGCCGGCGTCCGTGGGCGCCACTTGGAGAACGCCCCGTCGCTCGCGCATGGAACGGCCGATTCGATCGAGCTCCTCGTCCGTCAGGAGTCGCGCGGCCATGGGCAGCAGCTCGAGATCTTCTCGTGCGATGTGTCGCTCGTACAGTTCGACCATGGCCTCGACGCCCGACGCAGCCAGCGGGGCTGGCTCGTTCGCCGCGATACGTTCGAGCGCCGGGCGCAGGCGCCGCCATTGCGCCTCGAGTTCGCGGTGCTCGGCGCCGAGCGCAGCGGTCAGTTCACGCAAACAGATCGCGTCGGAGCCAGCCATCGATTCCATCAGGGCAGGGAAGAGGTCGTCCTCCTCATCGGCGTGATGGTCCTTCGCGGCCGTCTCGAAATAGCGCACTGCGCCGGCTGCCGCCTCTCGCGCCTGCGCATCGACGCCGTGCGCTGCGAGGTGCGGAACCAGCCGGCGCAGGATCGAACACTGGTGCAGGATGCGCAGGTGACAGGCTGCGAGCATCTCCAGCGGGACCTCGAATCCCGCAGCGGGTGCGGAGAATCCCGGCACAGCCCTGTTCATCCTGCGTGCCTTTCCAGCTCCGCCAGGCGTTCGCGCAAGGCTCTTTCGGCGAGGTAGCGATCGCTGCCATCCCTGCCCACGGCCACGGAGCCGAGCACCGATCCCGTCTGATCCTTGACGAGTGCGAAGCTCAGATCCACGTAGAGCGTGTGCCCGAACCTGTGGACGGCCCGAGTCGTTCGAACCCTGTCGCCATGGCGGGCATGACCGCTGGCGACGGCGCGACGAAAGCCTGTCCAGTGCGCCTGCCGAAACCGCTCGGGAATGATGACGTCGAGGCTGCCGCCGATGACGTCCTCGGCTGGAAATCCGAACAGGACCTCCGCTCCGCGGTTCCACATCCGGATGACGCCTTCGCAATCGGCAAAGATGATCGCGTCCGGGGTCTGCGCGAAGATGGCTTCCCGCAGTCGGGCCTCCGCTCCTTCGACTGACGGGTCGCCGGTCATGGAGCCTTGCCCGCGTTCGACGGATCCTCGCCCAGCCCGGGCACCGAGAACCCGGCCCGGGCGGACTGCAGCTCGTCCCGATGCAATCGAGCAAGGCGCTCCAGGCATTCGTCCCCGCGCGCTGTCAGGTGCACCTCGACCAGACGCCTGTCACCTCGACTCTCGACGCGCTCGACCCAGCCCGCGGCTTCGCACCGAGTCACGAGGGAGACGACACCGTGATGCTTGGACTGCAAACGCTCCGCAAGCTCCGCGACCGTCGCCCATTCGCGTCCCGGATATCCGCGAATCTGCAGCAGGAGGGCGTACTGCAGTGGCGTCACGCCGTTGCGGTGTGTCGTTTCCTCGCTGAACCGCATGAACCGTCGGAGTTCGTAGCGGAATCGAGCGAGCGTCTCGAAGTCGCTCTTGGACAGCTTGCGCGAGGACATGACGCCCGGAATATATCACAACGTGATGTATAGTGATCGAACGATGAAGCTCCACGTTCTCTCGGATCTCCATCTCGGCTTTTGCGGGTTCGATCCGCCGCGCATTGATGCCGATGTCGTCATCCTGGCCGGAGACATCGCACGACCGCGCGACGCGATCGCGTGGGCGCGGCGCTTCGACAAGCCCGTGCTCTACGTGCTGGGCAACCACGAGTTCTATGGAAGCAGTCTGGAAGAGGCCGCGTCCGAACTGCGGCGGCAATCTGCCGGAACCTGCATCCATGTCCTCGACAACACCGAGCTCGTTCTGGGTCAGGTGCGCTTCCTGGGCACGACGTTGTGGACCGATTTCGAGCTGTTCGGCGATGGCGAAGTGCGGGACGCCGCGATGGCCGAGGCGCAGAGCCTGATGCGCGACTTCAGCCGGATCCGCATCAGTGAAGCAGACAGCAGGGTGTTCTCGCCCGATGACGCCGCCGCGCTGTTCGAGCGCGACGCTCGCTGGCTCGATGCCCGTCTGGACACGAAGCACGATGGGCCGACAGTCGTGATCACGCATCACGCGCCGTCACGCCACAGCGTCCATCCCCGCTTCGCGAAGTCGCTGCTGACGGCTTCGTTCGTGTCGGACGCGCAGCGGCTCCTGGGCGGAGCGCGGACGCAACTGTGGATCCACGGACATACCCACGACAGCTTCGACTACGTCGTGAACGGAACACGGGTTGTTTGCAATCCGCGCGGCTATGCGAGGGAGGGCGTCAACGAGAATCCTCGCTTCGACCCTGATCTGGTGATCGACCTCGACCGGGCGACCGGGCGGGAACTCGCCGTCTGATCCGATTCCGGCAATCGGTTGGCTTACAGACCCAGCTCGACGTTGCCGCTCCCGATCGGGGCGCCTCGGGGGCCTGGCGCGACACGGTCCCCGACTTGACCGGCGTGAGGTGTCTCGAGGAAGCGACGGACAGCGAGCACTTCGCTGTCGAAGGCGGCCATCAAGTCGCCCAGCGCTGCACTGCGGGCACCGCTTCCGGCCGCTGCCTCGATGTCCGCACAGATCTCTCCGAGCCGAAAAGCGCCGATGGTTCGCGCCGCAGACTTCAGCCTGTGCGCGATGCCGGCGACGACCTCGGTCTCGCCGTGAGAGTGCGCTTGCGTCAGGTCGAGAACCGAACGAGATGCGTCCAGGAGAAAGGTCTCCAGCACTTCCTGCACGACCTGCGGGTCGTTGCCCACCAGGTCAGCCAGTACGCCAAGGTCGGCCGGTGGCGGCACTATCGGCGACGGGGGTTCGCGCGAGTCCGTCTCCGATCCCGGTGACGCGGGGGCCAACCAGACGCCGAGCGCCGTCTTCAACTGCGCGAGGCTCACCGGCTTGGTCAGATAGCCATCCATGCCAACCCGGCGGCAGCGCAACTCCTCGTCTCGCATGGCGTTGGCGGTCAACGCGATGATGGGTAGGCGGGGTCCCTCGGCGCCTTCCTCGGCGCGAACCGCCGCGGCCAGCGTGTACCCGTCCATCGTCGGCATGTGCAGGTCGGTCAACAGCAAGGCGTGGCCTCCGCGGCGCCAGCGAGTCAGGGCCTCCGCGCCGTCACCCGTCATCTCGGCGCGGTAACCGAGCAGCGCGAGCTGCCTCGAGAGCACCTGCTGGTTGACCTCGTTGTCTTCCGCGACCAGGATCAGAGGGTCCAGGACCGAGCGTCGCACCGGCTCCAGCGGCGCGGGGCGGCTATCGCCGTCCGTCGCTGCCGTAGCGTCGACGTCGGTCCTCTCGAGCCCCGCCGCGAGCGCGACGCTGTGCAGGAAGACGGCGCGGTGCAGGCAATCGCCGTCCACGCCCACCTGACCCGGCATCTGCAGGCGAGCTCTCTTTCTCCGGCCCGATTCCACGACGACGAAGGCCGGTGCCGGACCAGGACGATCCGGCAAGACGGCACGGCATGCCGCAAGTACCTTGTCGATCCCCTCCGGCGTATCTGCGACCACGACGACGCAGCGGCCGGGACCCAGGCTGCGCAGGGCGTCGAGCGCCTCGGCCAGTGTCGGCACCAGCAGCACCGCGCTGCCGGCGCAGGCGAGATAGTCGCCCAGGTCGCTGGCTTGCCTGCCGGCACCTATCACCACGCAGGACAGCCCGGCCAGCGGATGCGGCGACGGCGCGGGCCCGGCGGTGTCGCCTGCCGGCGGCAGAACCAGCGGCAGACGCACAGTGAACGTGGCTCCCTGGTCCGATTGACTGCTGACCGCGATCTCGCCACCCATCATCGCCACAAGGCGGTGCGAGATGCTGAGCCCCAGCCCCGTGCCGCCGAAGCGTCGCGTCGTGCTGGCGTCGGCCTGCGTGAAGGGCGAGAACAGGCGGGCCAGCGTCTCGGCGTCCATGCCGATGCCGTTGTCGGTTACCTCCAGCGCGACCGTGTCGTCGGCCTCGATGCGCAACGCGCGCAGCGACACCAACCCGGGACGAGCCAAGCCACTGCTGAACTTGATCGCGTTGCCCACCAGGTTCACCAGGACCTGGCGCAGCCGCCCCGCGTCGCCCAGCATGCGGGCGGGCAGCCGGGGATCGGCATACAGGCTCAGTTTGACGCCGCCGCTCTCTGACAACCGGTGCAAGGCGTCGCAAACGCCTTCGACCACGGCGGCGACGTCAATCGGCTCCTGATCGATCGTGAAGTGGCCCGCCTCGATCTTCGAGAAGTCGAGCACGTCATCGACGACGGCCAGCAAGGAATAGGCCGACTTGCGCACGGTCTTCACCATGTCGCGCTGGTCCGGTAGCAGGTTGCTGCCCTCGAGCACGTCGATCATGCCGATAACGCCATTCATCGGCGTCCGGATCTCGTGACTCATCGTCGCGAGGAACGAAGACTTGGCGCGGTTCGCCTGCTCGGCCAGTTCGCGTGCGCTCTCCAGTTCCAGCGTGCGCTGCCGGACTCGTCTTTCAAGCCCGGCGTTCAATTCGTGCAAGGCCTCCTCGTTCCGCCGGCGCTCGCTGATGTCGCGAGCGACGGAGACGATGTGGGTAAACCCCGCGCCGGCCGAGGCAACCGGCGTGATGTCCACCTCGACGGGGTACGCCCGGCCGTCCTTCGCATATCCCATCCGCTCGGTGTGCACCGGCGCGAAGCGGTCGATCGCCGAGCGGATGCGGGCCACCTCGGCAGCATCCACCAGGGGATCGTCGAACATCCCGGGCGTTCGGCCCAGCACCTCCGCTCGCGTGTAGCCGGTTTGGCGCACGAAGGCATCGTTGACGAACACGATGCGTCGGCCGTGAGGCAGCTCCGGCGCCAGCTCGCTGATGACGACGATGTCATTCAGCTGCGCCACGGTCGCCTCGAGCAGCTTGAGCTGCTGACGGGCCGCGCGGGATTCCGTCACGTCGCGGAAATACACCGAAAGCCCATCATCAGATGGATGGCAGTCGACGCCGATCCACATCTCCAGGGGCGCGTACAAGGCTTCCAGGCTGACGCCGGTTTCGCCAGCCATCGCACGCCGATAGCCTTGCTCGAAGGCCGTGCCTAGGGCCGCGGGATAGACGTTCCACATCACCCGCCCGAGGAGCGCGCCACGGTCCTGGCCAAGAAGACGCTCGGCCTCGCGGTTGACGTAAGTAAAGCGCCAGTCGCGGTCGACCGTGAAGAAGGCGTCGCTGATGCTCTCGAGCGTATTGATCAGCCGATCGGCGACCTTCCCTGCCTGCAGCGCCGCCACCTTGCGCTCTGTGATGTCCTGCAAGGCACCCTGGATGCGAACGATGCGCCCTTCGCCGTCGCGCACGGCTTCGCCGATGGTGCGCACCCAGAAACGGCGTCCGAGGGCAGATTTCTTCTCGGCTTCCATGTCGTAGGGCGTGCCGAGCTCGATGCAGCGCTCGACGGCGTCGCGAACCGCGGCACGGTGCTCGGGCACGAAGGCGTCCAGGCCCAGCTCCATGGGGGGCGAATAGCCGGCCGGTTCCTCGTGCAGGCTGGCCACCAGGTCGGACCAGACCAACCGCCGTTGCGCCACATCGAAGGTCCAGCCCCCAACCTTGGCGCACCGGCCCGCCATATCGAGCAGGGCCTTGCTGTCGCGCAGTTCCTGCTGCGCGAGCCTGCCGTCGGTGATGTCGCGGGCGATTCCGATGACGCCCGTCACGGCACCCTTGACATCGCGGTACGGCGCACGCGTCGAGTGGAACAGGCGCCGCCCGTTCACACCGGTGAGCCACTCCTCGCTCGCTTGCACCTTGGCTGTCGCGAATGTCGCGCGGTCGTTGGCGAACAGCGTTTGCGCCTCGGAGGCGCCGAACAAGGCCAGGTCGTCGCAGCCCAGGATCTGTTCGATGGGCCGGCCGGTGAAGTCGACCATGGCCTTGTTGCCCAGGAGGTAGCGCCCCCGGCTGTCCTTGACGTAGACGACATCGGGCGTGCCGTCGGCGACGGCCTGCAACAGTTCGGTGCTGCGCAGCGCAGCCTGCTCCGCCCGCGCGCGGGCGCTGACATTGACGTGCATGACCACAGCGCCGTCCAGACG
This sequence comes from Burkholderiales bacterium, assembly GCA_021414305.1. GTDB lineage: Bacteria > Pseudomonadota > Gammaproteobacteria > Burkholderiales > Burkholderiaceae_C > Schlegelella_A. Next base: position 89,327 of record JAIOOS010000023.1, read on the forward strand.
CCGGGAGCTCAGCGGTGTCGCCGTGATCATGAACCACCGTTGCTCGGTGGGTGAGTGGCAGGAGTATTCGATCGAAAAGCTGCTGCGCTCGCCGGCCAACACAGCGCGCAGGCCGGCTGCCACGGCCGGGGCTTTCGCCGACTCCGAACCGGGGCCTGGGTCGCAGACGTCGAGGTAGTTCCGCCCTACGCCGTGGTCGGTGTCGTGCAGGCCATTTTCGTCGCCGAACCGGCGCCAAGCTGCGTTTACTGCGACGATCCGGCCATCGGCAGCGAGCAATGCGATATGTGCAGGCAGCGCATCGAGCAGCGCCTCGGTCTTGTGCAAGGGCTCGATCAGCGCCTGGCCGCCAGGGCCGCGTGCTTCCGTTGCATGCGGTAGGGTCTGAAAGCGTAGGCAGGAGGCGTGGGCATGGTGCGAAGTCGGGATGCAGCGCCGCGAGATCTCTTGGGCGTCGCCATGCAAATGGGGCCACAGGCGCGAAATTCAAGGATGTCCGCGTCTGGCGATCGATGTCGACTGTCTGTGAGTCCACCGGTCCTTCACGCCCACGCGCTGGGCGACTGCGGCCTCCACTGGTTGGCCTCGGGCCGCCGGGAAGAGTCGTCGGCACTCGTCCCTGACCGACGCAGAGCACTCGCAGCCGGAGCCTTCGAGCGTACCCCGGTCCAGTATCGTGATGCGACCGCCCCTGTAGCTGATGTCGCCGGTGGCAGCCGATGCGCCGGCCGTCGCCGTCACGCCAGGACGGCGCGAGCGTTCCTGCTCCCTGATGCTCTGCGCCGCGGCAAAGCCATGAACGAGCGGCATGTCGAGGTCCATCAGGACGATGTCGAAGTCCGGCCTTTCGGCGCCTCTCTTCCCTGTCCAGCTACTTGATGCGCCTGCTCATGCGTGTCGCAGGTACTCGATCGCCGCCCGGACCGTCGCCACCTGGGCTTCGTTGCACTCGGCCGGGGTGGTGGTCGGGCTGTCCGGGTAGACCTCGGTGGTGGTGACGAAGCGCGCGTTCGTCATGCCGCCGCACAGCCCCGACGCCCGTTGCGCCATGTGGATCACGCCCTCCTGCTGCAGCGCTGCACCGATGATGCGGCCCCTCTCGTCGGGCCGGGCGATGTGCGTCACCTGGCGGACCGCGTCGATCAGCGCGCGCTGGAACCCGGGCTCGGGCCGTTCGCTGTCGCCGACGAGATAGAAGCCGTCGGGGATGGCGTGCCAGTCGAGTGCGGTGCCGTCTCGCGCGGCCTTGGCCGGGCCGAACTCGCTGTTGTCACTGTCGGTGGTTTCGTGCAGGTCCACGTGCACCTCGACCCGGCCGACGTGGGCGGCCACGCAGGCCATGGCCAGGGCCGATTCGGCGGACGGGCTGGCCGGCCTGAAGTGCCGATTCGGGTCGAGCGCATCGGGGTTCCAACGGTTGATGGTCTCGTAGCCCCATGGACTGATGCACGGCAGCACCAGCAGGTTGAACGCCCCGGCATGGCGATCGAACTCCTGACGCAGCCACTGCAAGGCGCCTTGCACGCCGCTGGTCTCGTAGCCGTGCACGCCGCCGGTGATCACCACCACCGGGCGCTCCGCATTCCAGGCCTGGCTGCGGACGGCGAAGAGGGGATAGAGGTCCCACCCCAGCGACGCGTAGTCGAGAGCGCCGTACTGGAACAGTTCGGCCCGCGCGGGCAGGTGCGCCTCGAGCGGAGCCACCACCTCGGCCGCGTAGCTGCGCTGGCGCCGCTGGCGCCCGAGCCACGCGGCCTTCTCGGCCGCACCCCACGGCCTGCCGGGACTACCGATCGAATACCCGGCAGGCGACGGGGGACTGCTCACATCTCGACCTCGTCAGGACCTCAGGCGGCGACTTCCTCGCCGGCTTCGGCGAGCAACTGCGCCTTGCGTTCGGCGAGCTGCGCGGCCAGACCGGCCAGGTCCATCTTGGCCTTGCGGCACTTCGGGAACATCTCGTCTTCTTCCTCGGTCGCATGGTGGTCGATGTACTCGCCGAGCACCTTGACCTTCGCGTCGTAGAGGTCCTCGTCGGGCGTCATCGACCGGATCTGGGCGATCAGGTCCTTCGCCGAGGCGTGCTCGACCTCGGCCTCGTCCAGGAGATCGGTCTCCACGCCGGCCTCGCGGGCGGCAGGATAGAAGATATCCTCTTCCGACGTGGCATGGATCGTGAGCTTCATGCAGATCTCTTCGGCAAGGGCTTGACGGTCGGAGGCGGCGGCCTCGGCATCGGCCAGCTTCTCGTATTGCTTGAAGAGCTTGCGCACCTCGTTGTGGTCCCGGGTGAGCAGGATCGTTGCGTCGGTCTTCGCTGCAGCGGCAGTGGCGGCGGGCTTGGTAGCCATGGGGGTCTCCCTGAAACAGGAACATTCCTGCGATGGGGGAGAACGGTACCCAAGGGCAACGGCGATCTCTGTAGGCGAACTGCCAATCGGCTCGTGGGTTCGAGCCCCCGGCGGGCGTTCCTACCGAGGCAGGATCTTGTCGAGCTTGGCCTGCAGGGTGGCGCGCGACACCGGCTTGACGACGAATCCGGCGGCGCCCGCTTCCATGCTGCCGAGCAGGGTCTCCCGTCGCGAATCGCCCGTGAGCATCAGGATCGGAACGCCTGCGGTGCTCGGGGCTGCTTTCAGGCGGCGCGTGAGCGCGACACCGTCGACGTCGGGCAGGCGGACGTCCATCAGGATCACGTCCGCCTTGATCCGGGCGAGCTGGGCGAGCGCAGTGGCGCCGTCGACGGCAAAGGCCACGTCCCACAGGGCGGGATCGAGCGCCTGCTGCACCAGCATTCGCGCGAACTCGTCGTCGTCGATGACCAGAACCAGGGGCTTCAGGCAGCGCACGGCCAGACCGAGCGGCCGGGTTCCCTCGAGCGCCGGTCGGATGCGCTCGCGCAGGCTCTGCTGGGCAGGTCCTTCGGGCTCGCCGACCACGCGCTCGAGCTCGGCCAGGTGGCTCGCATGGAGCAGAAGCTGCGCCGTGCTCGGCCTCGGGTCGGCGGGGGTCGAGGCCTGGCGGCTGGCGATCCAGACGCTCATCGCCAGGCGCGCGCCGTCGAAGCTCTGCGGCCAGAACAGCACGTAGTCGTCGAAGTAGCTTCGCTGGCAGAGAGCGAACGCGGCGGACACCTCCAGCCGGTTGCAAAGGACCACCGTGCGGTGCGGGACCTGGATGCCGCCCGCGTTCTGCCGGTACAGGCCGAGGTAGTAGCGCTCGGATTTCTCGAGCGAGTCGAAGGCGAGGACCAGGACCTCGGGCTTGCACGCCTCGAAGTCGGCGACGGAGGTGTCGGCGGCCGTCGAGGCCCGCACGTCGCTGAACACGGCCTCGAGCTGGCGGACGATCTGCCGGGCGTCGTCGGCGTTGTCGGTCGCGACCAGGATTCGCGCGGCGGCGGGAGAGGAATTCAAGGTCCGAAGAGCTCGGCGCGCCGGCGTTGCCATTCGCTCACCCAGGCCGGCAGTTTTTCCACTTCCATCGGTCGGCCGATGAAGTAGCCCTGGGCCAGGTCGCACTCGATCTCGCGCAGCAGTTCGAAGTCCTCGAGCGTCTCCACGCCCTCGGCCACCGAAACCATGCCGAGCCGGCTGGCGAGGCCGATGCTGCCTTCGAGCATCGGCCGGATGATCTGGTTGCGGCGCGCACCGTGCACGAAGCCCCGGTCTATCTTGAGCTCCGAGAAGGGCACGTCGCGAAGCTGCGCCAGCGACGAGTGGCCGGTGCCGAAGTCGTCGATGGCCAGGTTGAAGCGGAGCAGGCGCAGGCGCACCAGGCATTCGAGCGGCGCGGGCAAGGGCGACATCGCCCGGCTCTCCGTGATCTCCAGGGTGATGTCCTGCGGCGCTACACCCGCGGCATGGGCGATCGCCGCGACGCGGCTGGCGAAATCCGGCGTGCCGAGGTTGTCCATCGACACGTTGATCGCGACCGGCAGGTGCAGCCCGGCCGCCGACCAGCGCGCGAACTGCGCGACCGAGTGGACCAGCACCCATTCGGTCAGCGAATCGATCGCGCCGCACTCCTCGGCGATACCGATGAACGCGTCGGGATAGAGCAGTCCGTGCTGCGGATGGTTCCAGCGAACCAGCGCCTCGACACCCGCGACCGCGCCGGTGACCAGCTCCACTTTCGGCTGGAAGTGCAGCAGCCACTGCGGCGTCCGCGCGGCCTCGAGAACGGCAGCCTCGGTGATCGATGGAGCAGCGCGAGCAGGTGCCTGGACGACGCCCGGCGGCACCCAGCAATCGATCAGCGCCCGTATCGCTTGCGGGCGCCCTGGCTTCTCGAGCGCGCCGAGCACCGTGAGCCTGCCGCCGCGCAGCAGCTTTTGCACCGTGTGGAGAATGCGCGCGCCCTCGCCGCTGAGCAGGATGATGCTGCCGGAGAACGGGCTCGCGTTCAGTGCCTGGAGGAACTGCACGCCGTCCATGCCGGGCATGTTCAGGTCGCAGACGATCACGTCGGGGCGGCTCTCGCCGCTCAGCAGCGTCGCGAGGGCGGCCCGCGCATCGCCCGATGCGTGGACATCGGCATAGCCCAGGCCGCGCAGCATGCCGGACTGGAGGTCGAGCATGAACGGATCGTCGTCGACCAGCAGGATCGCAGGCCGGGCGGCGACGAGGGCGGTACCGGTCATCACGTTCCGACCGGCCTAGCGCGCATCGAGGAAGCGATGCACGTCGGCGAAGGCCTGCTCGAAGCGGACGAGCTGGGCGCTCAGCTCGGCGCGTCGGCCGGAGTTCGCCGAAACCTCCATCTCGTCGCAGATCTCGGCGAGATGCAGGGCGCCGATCGAACGGGACGCCGACTTCAGGGCGTGGACCGCGTCGCCGACGAGGCCGCAGGTTCCCGAGCTCACGCCCGAGCGGACCGCTTCGCGAGCCCGGGCGGCGCTGCTGCGAAAGGACGCGAGCATCCGGGTGATGACGACCGGATCGGATCCGACCAGGGCGCTCAGCACCGCGAGGTCGACGACGGAAGAGGGGGTTGTCAGCTTCAGGCGCGCGAGCGGCGCATGGGTCGAAGCCGCGGCCGGCCGGGTGCCGCGCAGCGCCCGCGGCTGGGCGCCCGGCGGCATCCATCGCTGCAGCATGGCGTGCAGGTCGGCCAGCTGCAGCGGCTTGGTCATGTGGTCGTCCATGCCCACCTCGCTGCAGCGCTGGATCTCGCTCTTCGCCGCGTTCGCGGTCAGCGCGATGACTGGAAGGCGGACATCCGGGCCTTCCTCGCCACGGATGGCCGCGGCCAGCTCGAAGCCGTCCATCGCCGGCATGTGCAGGTCGGTCAGAAGCAGGGCGTAGGAGCCGGCGCGCCAGAGCGCCAGCGCCTCGCGCCCGGTCGTCGCGACGTGGGAGGCATAGCCCATCAGGTCGAGCTGCTTGCAGATCACCTTCTGGTTGGTCTCGTTGTCTTCCGCCACGAGGATGAGCCGGCCTCCCTGGACCGCACCGAGCGCCGAGAGCGGCATCGGCATCGTCGCGTGATCGGAGTCCGGACCTTCCTGCCCGTCGAACTCCTCCGCGGCGCCGGGCGGTGGCTCGGCGACCGAAGGCGGGTCGACCGATTCGAACGGAAGACGCAGCGTGAAGCGCGAGCCGTGGCCGGATCGGCTGGCCACTTCGATCCTGCCGCCCATCAGCTCGGCGATCCGGCCCGAGATGCTGAGGCCGAGCCCGGTGCCGCCGAACCGTCGCGTGGTGCTGACGTCGGCCTGGACGAAGGGCTGGAACAGCAGCGCGAGCGTCGCCTCGTCCATGCCGATGCCGTCGTCCGCGACCACGAACTCGACCGTGCAGTTGCGTGCACCCGCCTCGTGGACGCGGAGAGCGACGTCAACCTTGCCGACGCGCCCTTCGGTGCTGCTGAACTTGATCGCATTGCCGACCAGGTTGAGCAGGATCTGGCGCAGGCGCAAGGCGTCGCCGAGGACGTGCGCGGGAAGGTGGGCGCCGATCGCGAGGTTCAGGTCGACGCCCTTGCTTTGCGCCAGGTGGGCCAGCGTGTCGCGCACCTGCGCGGCGACCCGCTCGACCGACATCGGCTCGCGGTCGATATGGAAGTGCCCGGCCTCGATCTTCGAGAAGTCGAGCACGTCGTCGACGATGCTGAGCAGCGCGTAGGCCGACTCGCGGATGGTGCGGACGACGTCGGCCTGCGGGCCCTTCAGGCTGCTCTGCTCGAGGACGTCGATCATGCCCACCACGCCGTTCATCGGCGTGCGGATCTCGTGGCTCATCGCCGCGAGGAAGGACGACTTGGCCCGGTTCGCCTGCTCCGCGTCCTCGCGCGCCAGCGTCAGCTCGGCGGTGCGCGAGAGCACCCTGGCCTCCAGGTCCGAATTGAGTCCGCGCAGCGCGTCCTGGTCCCGGCGGCGCTGCGTCACGTCGCTGAAGTAGACCGACAGGCCCACCTTCGACGGGTAGCAGTGGACGCCGATCCACGCGCTCCAGGGAGCGTGATACGCCTCGAAGCTGTTGCCGCTGCGGGCCGACATCGCCAGTCTGAGGCCGCGGCCGAGCTGGGTCTTCGCCATCTCCGGGAACTCGGCCCAGAGGCTGCGGCCGATCAGCTCGTCTTCCTCGCGGCCGAGGATGCGCAGCGCCTCGTTGTTGACGAACGTGAGGTTCCAGTCCCGATCGAGCGTCAGGAAGCCGTCGGTGATGCTGCCCAGGATGCTGGCGAGCCGATCGGCGAGCAGCCGGGTCGCGTGCTCGGCGGCCTTGCGCTCGGTGATGTCGCGGCTGATGCCGATGACGCCTACCACCTCGCCCCGCTCGTTGCGATACGGCGCCTTGGTGGCCAGGAAGGTCCGCGGTCCGGCGGCGCCGGTGAGAAGGTCCTCGGTCGAGATCGGCTCGCCGGAGCTCATCACCCGGCGATCGGTCTCGGAGCGCTGGAGGGCGGCATCGGCGGTCAGGATGGCGCGGTCGATCAGGCCGACGCCCTGGTTGGTCCGGCCGATCATCTCCTCGACGCTGCTGCCGACGAAGTGCGCGAAGGCATCGTTGCAGAGCAGGTAGCGGCCTTCCCGATCCTTCACGAACACATGGTCGGGGGTGCCCGAAACGACGGCCGTGAGCAGCTCGGCCGAGCGCTGCATCGAGAGCTGCGCCATCATGCGCTCGGTGATGTCGACCTGGGTCACGACCGCCGCCGACGGGCGCTTTTCTCCGATCGGCGAGATCGTCAGCAGGTACCAGCGCTGCGCGGGGGGCGCGTCGCAGGCGAATTCGACCACGTACGAGGGATGCTCGCCGGCGAGCACCGATCGCACGCCGGCGGCCATGGCCTGGGCCAGCGGCGAATCACCGCCCAGGACGCGACTGCAGACCTCGAGGAACTTCATTCCCAGGCCGCCGCCGTTGCCCGGCAGCGCATTCTCGCGGGCGAAGCGGCGCCAGGCTTCGTTCACCGACACGATCGCGCCGCGAACGTCCAGCAGCACCAGGCCCGCCGGCAGCGAGTCGAGGATCGCCGCCTGCTGCAGCGCTTCCTGGCGCCGCAGCAACTCCTGCGAGCGCTGCAGCATGACCGTGCGCCCGGCCCGGGTGACGACCGCGTCGACCTGTCCTCCGGTCAGGAACTCGAGCCGCTGGTCGGCTGCGCTCAGCGCCTCGACGAGGGCCGAGATCTCCTCGGTGGCGTCGATGCTTCCGGGACTCGCCTCGCTGCTCATGCGGCAAGCGCCGGCAACCCGAGCGCTTGCAGGACCACCTCGGTCTGGTTGAGCGAGCCCACCACCTTGCGCACCGGCAACGGTGCGAACTTGACCAGCATGGGTGTCATCAGCACGCCGTCGGACAACGCCCGCGCCGGTTCCCGGAGCACGTCGACCAGCTCGATCTGGTGTCGCGCAGGGAGGTAGCGGTCGCAGATGTCGTGCAGGTTGGCGACGGCGGCGAGCGAGTTCTGCGCGTCGCCCGCGACATAGAGGCGCAGCCGCACCAGGGGGGCCTCGCTCATTTCACCTCCTTGCGCGGCAGGCTCGCGGCGTCGGCGCCGCGCAGTTCGCGCATGCGCGTATGCCCGCGGGAGGCGTCCTTCTTGCGGCCCTCGGTGGCGCGGGTGAGGAGGGTCTTCTCGACCTGCTTGGCGATCAGCTCGGTCTGCAGCGACTTCATCCGCACCACGAGCTCGGCCTCCTGGGCGTCGAGCGTCACCCGCTTGAGCTGGCGCGCGACCTCGGCGACTTCGCCGGTCACCCGCTCCGAGCTCTCCTTCTCCCAGCGCATGGTGCCCATCAGCACTTCGCCGCCCGCGCTGTAGATGTCGGCCAGCGTGACGCCCGAGTTGCTGAGGATCAGCTCGCGCACCTGGTTCGAGTGGGCGGTGCCGCGCGACTTGATGATCGACATGCCGCGGTTGCGTTCGCCGGCCTGGACCAGGTAGTTGAGGTGGATCCAGGTGTCGGCGAGCGCCGAGATCTTGGTGCCCGAGCCGCCTTCGAGCTGGCTCGATATCTCGTCGAGCAGGCTGGTGCAGACCAGCGTGATGCCTTCCGACTTCGACCAGTCGACCAGGCGCTCGGCGACGCCGTGCGCCGTCAGCTCATTGCCCGCCTGGGCCAGGACCGACACCGGATCGACGACCACGCAGCGCGCATGGTGCTCCCGGCTCAGCCTGCGGATCCTGGCCAGGATGTGCTCGGCGCTGCCCGTGATGGTGCGGGCAGAGATCATGCACAGGCTGCCGTTCCTGACGTGCGGCGCGAGCTTGATGCCGACCGAAGAGAGATTGCGGATCACTTCCACGGCGTCGGAGTCGAAGCTGACGAAAAGCGTCTTTTCTCCGCGCTTGCATGCCGCCTCGGCAAAGGCGCCGGCGAGGGTGGTCTTCGCGGTTCCTGGAAATCCGGTGATCAGCACGCTGGCGGCGCGGAAGTAGCCGCCGCCGAGCATCGTGTCGAGCCGGTCGACGCCGCTGGTCACGCGATCGGTGCTGACCGCGGCGTCGGCGCTGCCGAGGGCGCGCGCGATCGCCACCTCCACGCCCGACGGGCCGATCACCAGGGGCGACTCGTTCTCGTCGAACGCCGAGCCGCGGTACTTCTGCACCCGCATGCTGCGTTGCGAGACGCCTTGCACGACGCCGTGATTGAGGATGACGACGCAGTCCACCATGAACTGCATGAAGCCGAAGGGCTGGGGGTTGTCCGTGGAGTTGGGGCGGTCGCCCGCCTTCGCCGTGATTACCGCGGTGAAGCCGTTGTCGAGCAGCCAGCGATTCAGCCGGTAGACCTCGCGTCGCTGGGCAAAGGCGTCGGGCAGCAGGGTGAGCAGGATGTCGAGGGCGTCGAAGACGATCCGCCGGGCGCCGATCGCCTTGGCCTGCGCCTCGAGCATGGCGAGCAGGCCGGCGAGATCGAAACCGCCGGACTGGACCAGGTCCGGATCGGGCTGCGCGTCGATGAAGGCGATCTTCTTCGGTCCGAGCTGACCGAGCTGCCAGTCGAAGCCCTCGAGGTTGGCCCGGATTCGGCCCGAGGCTTCCTCGAACGCGACGAAGATGCCGGGCTCCTTCTCGGACCGCGCGCCGTGCGCGAGGCACTGCAGCGCGAAGATCGTCTTGCCCGAGCCGGCTCCGCCGACCACCAGCGTCGTGCGACCGCGGGGCAGTCCGCCTCCGGTCATCTCGTCGAAGCCGACGATGCCGCTGCGCGACTTCTGGATAGACGAGGGGGCAGAGCTGCGCTTGGCTTTCATTTCCCATTGACTCCTGGGGAGGCAACGGGATGCCGAGGGACGCGACCTGCGTGCTGCAGTATGTTCCGATCGGCCCGGGGTCACAGCGGCCATAGCGTGCCGTTGCACCGCTGTCGGGGTCTTTCGGGTCGCCGTATGCTCGATTCGGGAGGAAGCAGATGCCTGCAAGCACGTATTCCCAGGTCTGGCTTGCCGCCGGAGTGCGCACGCCGTTCGCCAAGGTCGACGGTCCGCTCGCCGCCTTCGATGCCATCGAGCTGTCGGTTCCGGTGGTGCGCCACATGGTCGGCCAGCTCGGCAGCGGCGCTCCCGACTTCGTCGTCTGGGGCAATGTCGTTCCGAACCTCGCCTGGAGCAACATCGCCCGCGAGGTGCTGATGGACGCCGGGGTCGCGCCGACGATTCCTGCGTTCAGCACGGTCATGGCTTGCGGCACGAGCATGGTCGGTGCGTTCGAGGCCGCGGGGATGATCGACGGTCGAAACAGGAACCTCGCCCTCGTCGGCGGCGTCGACAGCCTCAGCCGGGTGCAGATCGGCCTCAGCCAGCCGCTCTCCGACTGGCTTCGCAAGTTCCAGCAGGCGCGTTCGCTCGGCCAGAAGATCGCCCACGTCGCCGACATCAAGGTCGCCGACGTCGGCCTCTACGTTCCGGCGGTGAGCAATCGCACGACCGGCATGAGCATGGGCGAGCACACCGAGATCACGGCCAAGGAGTGGCGCATCGGCCGCCGCGAGCAGGACGAGAACGCCCTGCAGAGCCACCAGCGCGCCAGCGCCGCCTGGGATAGCGGGTTCTTCGCGGATCTCGTGATTCCCCTCGGCGAGGCTCGCCGCGACACGATCCCGCGCAAGGACAGCTCGCTCGAGAAGCTGGCGCGCCTGGCGCCGGTGTTCGACCGCAGCAGCGGGCAGGGAACGATGACCGCCGGCAATTCCTCGCTGCTGACCGACGGCGCCGCGAGCCTGTGGGTGGCCTCGGCCGCGGGCCTGGCCAGGCTGCCCGAAGGCACGCCGCGGGCCCGGCTCGTCGACTGGGAAATCGCCTCGGTCGACTTCCGGACCGAGGGCCTGCTGATGGCGCCGGCCTATGCGATCCCGAGGCTTCTGGCCCGCAACGGACTGAAGTACGCCGACATCGGCCTGTGGGAGATCCACGAGGCGTTCTCGGCGCAGGTGCTGTTCCATCTGGCCGCGCTCGAGAGCGCCGCCTTCCTGCGCGACAAGGCCGGCGTCGCGGAAGCGCTCGGCGCGTTTCCGCGCGAGCGCATGAACCCGAACGGCGGCAGCGTCGCCCTCGGCCATCCGTTCGGCGCCACCGGCGCGCGGATCCTGAGCCAGGCGGTGAAGGAGCTGGCGGGCCGCCCGGCCGGTGAGCGCGCCATCGTCAGCATCTGCACCGACGGCGGGCAGGGGACGGTGGCGCTGCTCGAAGCGGGCTAGCTCCGCCCGAGGGAGACCGACGCCGTCGGCGGTCCCGTTGTTTTATCCGAGGGAGTCGACGTGCAGCGCCGCGTCTCGGGCCGCTTCCTCGGCCGTCGCGCCGCGCTCGCGGGCGACCATGTAGGCGGCGTACCACGTCGACCAGTGGTGCTTCGGCGCGGTCGGCTCGTACTGGCCATGGTGCTCCTCGGTCTCCTGGAGAAGCGCCGTCAGGGTGGCGACGTTCGTGCCGCCCAGTCCCCGTCCGGGGAGTCGCGTCCTGATCTCCTGGAGCATCCAGCCGTTGCCGTCAGGATCGCTGAACGATGCCCACGAGCGGTAGGAATTGCCCTGAGGGTCGGGCCCCGGCAGGCGCCCTTGCGTGCCGGTGACCTGGAGGCCGCCGTCGAAGTGAAACACCTCGCTGACGTCGACGTCGCGCCCGACCAGCTCGGCGCGTGCGGCCTGGACGTCTTCGACGACCAGGAACGATCCCTGCAGCGAGCCCGGCGCGGCGCTCGTGATTCCCTTGCCGAAGAGGATCGAGCACGGAGAACCCGGCGGCGTCATCTGCACGACGCGCCAGCCTGCGTCGTTGGCGAAGTCGGCGTCGAGCCGCCAGCCCAGCTGGCCGTAGAAGCGCTTGGCACGATCGACGTCGGCCACCGGAACGATCACGACCTCGAGCTTCAGGTCGATCGAGGCGGCGGCTCGCTGGCGGGGGGATGGGGCGCTCATGGCGACCTCCTTGGCTGCGTTCAGGGGGTGTGACGAGGGACGAGGAGGGCGTCGAGGCTCCAGGGCCCGGGCCCGGCCAGCATCACGACGGCCAGACCGATGCAGTAGAGCGCCTCGGGCAGGTAGAGCAGGTCGCCGAGCCAGTCGGCGCGATTGATCGGCTGCCAGGTCGTGACGCGCTTGCTGGCGTCCAGCACGACGGCGCCGAGGCAGACGACGAACAGGCCGAACGCCGCCAGCGCCGACAGCAGGCCGACGAGGAGCGCGCAGCCGGCGCCGAATTCCACCCCGGGCACCAGCCACTGCATGACCGGCACGGCGCGCACGCCGTCGTCCTGCAGCGTGCGCGTCAGGGTCGCGTGTCGGGAGGCATTGAACAGCTTGTGGTAGCCGCTGATGGCGAAGAACGTGCCGAGCGCCACCCGGTTGAGCGTGAGCGCGGCGTTGGGCGCGTCGGCACCGAAGGCGATGAGCGAGGCATCCATGGGGACGCCATGACAGCAGACGCAGGACCTCGGGTCGATTGCACGATGGTGTTGGCCGATACCTTGGTATCGGTCCGCCTCGAACGCGGGTCGTCGAGGTCGGGCCTCAGGCCGCCGCGAGGCGATACCAGGCGACGCCGTCGGCATCTAGCGAGCGCGTCGCCTCGCCGCGCTGCACCAGGTGGTTCAGGCAGGCGATGCCCTCGCCGGTGGCCATGCCGAGCAGCGGCACGTCGCTCTCGCCGATCGGCCGGGCGAAGAGCGCGCTGAACACGTCGACCGCCCGCTTCGGCTCGGCGAGCGAGCGGCGCAGCCGCCTGAGCGCCGTCTCCTGGCCGCGGGCCAGCGCGTCGATGCGCGCATGCAGGCCGCGGAAGCACTCGTTGTGCGCCGGCAGCACCAGCACGTCGTCGGGAACCTCACGCCTGAGCTTGGCCAGCGAGTCCAGCCAGTTGCTCATCGGGTCGGCGTCGGGCTCGGTCGGATGCACCGAGACGTTCGACGAGATCCGCGGCAGGACCTGGTCGCCCGAGATCAGGACCTTCAGTTCGGGGCAGTACAGACAGGCGTGCTCCGGCGAGTGGCCGCTGCCGACGACGACGCGCCAGGTGTTGGCGCCGATCTGCAGCTCCTCGCCGTCGCGAATCCGCCGGTAGCTGTCGGGCAGGGCGTGGATGTGCTTGCCGAAGTTGCCGAAGCGGGCGCGGTAGGTCTCGATCGCCGCCGCGCCCCAGCCGGCGCGGCGGAAGAACTCGATCGCGTCGTCGGGCGCCTCGCGGCCGGTGTCGGAGACCATGACGCGGCAGGTCAGGTACTCGAGCCGCGTCATCCACAGGCGCACGCCGAACCTGCGCGTCATCCAGCCGGCCATGCCGACGTGATCGGGATGCATGTGGGTCACGAACACCCGCGTCAGCGGCCGCTCGTCGGGCGAGTTGGCGAAGACCTCGCGCCAGACGAGGACGGTTTCCTCGTTGCGCACGCCGGTGTCGACGATCGCCCAGCCGTCGCCGTCGTCGAGCGCCCACAGGTTGATGTGGTTGAGCGCGTAGGGCAGGGGCATGCGGATCCAGTGCACCCCGGGGGCCACCTCGAGCGCCTGGCCGCGCGCCGGCGGCCCTGCGAACGGGTAGACCAGGGTCGGCTTCGCCGCCGTGTCGGAGTCCTGCAGGCCATCCATCGTCATGCTCGCTTTCACCATGGGCTGCATCGGGGGTAAACACTGCCGCCTGCGCCGTTGCGGCCCCCCGGCCGCGTCGCAATACTTGCACGCGGCACCCTGATCGCCGGCAGGAAACACACAGGAGACATCGTATGACGAACCGATCTTCGGCGAGCGTGGGCGCGCAACGCTGCGCCATCGCCCTCGCGACCTTGCTGGCCTCGGCCGGCGCGACCGCCCAGGACATCTTCAAGGTCGGCATCGTCAGCTTCCTCTCGGGCCAGGCGGCCGAGAGCTTCGGCATTCCCGCGGTCAACGGCGCCAAGGTGCTGGTCGACGCCTTCAACAAGGGCGCCGCGCCGGCGCCGTACAACAAGGCCGGCTTCGGCGGCATGAAGATCGAGGCGATCTACGTCGACGAGAACGGCGGCGCGACCAAGCAGGTGCAGGAGCTGAGAAACCTGTACGACCGCGAGAAGGTTGACGCCGTCGTCGGCTACGTCGGCTCGGGCGACTGCCTCGCGGTCGCGCCCGCCGCCGAGGAAATGAAGAAGTTCCTCCTCCTCTACGACTGCGGCACGCCGCGCATCTTCGAGGACGGCAAGTACGAGTACGTGTTCCGCACGGCGGCGCACGCGACCATGGACAACGTCGCCTTGGCGCGCTACCTGAAGGCGAAGAACGTCAAGGCCGACACCTTCAACATGATCAACCAGGACTACGCCTGGGGCCAGGACTCGAAGAAGGACTTCACCTGGGCGATGGAGAAGCTCTACCCCAACGCGAAGGCCGGCGAGGACCAGCTGCCGAAGTTCGGCGCCGGCCAGTACGGCACCGAGATCTCGGCGCTGATGGCCAAGACGGCCGACGTCACCCATTCCAGCCTCTGGGGCGGCGACCTGCAGGCCTTCATCCTGCAGGCGGCGCCGCGCGGCCTGTTCCAGCGTACGCAGGTGGTGTTCTCGGCCGCCGACCACGTGCTGCCCGGCCTCGGCGAGAAGATGCCGAACGGCGTGATCCTCGGCGCCCGCGGCGCCTACGGCCTGATGTCGCCCAAGTCGGCGCTGAACGACTGGTGGTGGGACCTCTATTCGAAGGCCTACAACGTCTACCCGGTGCAGGCCCCGTACCGCATGGTGCAGGCGCTGCTCGGCCTGAAGCTCGCGGCCGAGAAGGCGATGGCCGCCAACGGCGGCAAGAAGCCGACGCACGAGCAGCTCGCCGCCGCGCTGAAGGACCTGGAGTGGGATTCGCCCGCCGGCCGCATCCGCATGGCGCTCGGCAACGGCCACCAGGCGGTGCAGGACACGGCGATTGGCAAGACGCGCTACGACGCGGCGAAGAAGATGGTGGTGCTCGACGACATCGTTCGCTTCCCGGCCGACTGCGTGAATCCGCCCGCCACCATGAAATCCGAGGACTGGATCAAGGCCGGCTTCCCGGGGGCCAAGGGCTGTCCCTGAGCCGGAGCCGGCATGCAGACGGCGGTCACGATCCTCGTCGACGGCCTGACGTACGCGTCGTGGCTGTTCATCGTCGCGCTCGGGCTGACGCTGGTGTTCGGCGTGCTGAAGATCCTCAACATCGCCCACGGCAGCTTCTATGCGCTCGGCGCCTATGCGGCGGCGAGCTTCGTCGGCTGGGGCGCCTCGCTGAAGTGGGCGCCGGGGTTCTCGATCGTCGCGATGCTGCTCGCCGCCGTCGCCGTGGCGGTGGTGGTCGCGCCGCTGACCGAGCGGGCGCTGCTGCGCTTCTTCTACGGACGCGACGAGGTGCTGCTGGTGCTCGTGACCTACGCCCTGTTTCTGATCATGGAGGACGTGACCAAGCTCGTCTGGGGCGCCAACCCGTACTACGTGTCCGAGCCCTACGCCCTGTTCGGCAACGTCAGCTTCGGCAGCCAGACCTGGGTCGGCTATGACTTCGCGCTGGTGGCGCTGGCCGTCGTCGTCGGCGTCGCGGTCTGGTGGGTGCTCAACCGCACCCGCGTCGGCAAGGTCACGCTGGCGGTGATCCACAGCGCCGAGATCGCCTCGAGCATGGGCGTGAACGTCTCGCGCGTGTACATGGGCGCGTTCTCGGTCGGCATCTTCCTCGCCGCGCTCGGCGGCGCCTTCACCGCGCCGATGATCTCGGTCCAGCCGGGCGTCTCGGTCGGCGTGATCATCGTCTCGTTCGCGGTCGTGATCATCGGCGGCCTGGGCAGCATCCAGGGGGCGGCCATCGGCGCGCTGATCGTCGGCCTGGCGCGCTCGTTCGCCGTCCACGTCGCGCCGGTGGCCGAGCTGTTCTCGATCTACGTCGTGATGGCCGTCGTGCTGATGTTCCGGCCCGAAGGACTCTTCCAGCGCACCCAGGCGCGCCGGATCTGATGAGGCATGCCGCGACCGCGCTCGCCGCGTTCGCGCTGCTCGCGCTCGTCGCCTGGTTCCTGCCCAAGTGGCTCACCTTCCTGCTGACGATGGCGGCCGGCAACGGCCTGGTCTCGCTCGGCATCGTCGCGCTGATGCGTGGCGGCGTCGTGCCGTTCGGCCAGGGCATGGTGTTCGCGGCCGGCGGCTACGCGGCGGCGCTGCTCTACAACCGGCTCGGCTTCACCGACGCGATCGGCCTGGCGCTGGCCGGCGGCCTGGCCGCGGTGCTGATCGCGGCGCCGTTCGCGCCGCTGCTCTCGCGCTACCGCGGCATCTTCTTCGCGATGCTGACGCTGGCCCTGTCGATGGTGGTCTATGGCCTCTTGATGAAGCTCGACGCGTTCGGCGGCTCCGACGGCTTCAACCTCGGCCGCCCGACGCTCCTCGGCTGGAAGCTGCCCGACGAGCGGGTCGGCTTCATCCTCTTTCTCGTCACCGCCGGCTTCGCCGTGACGCTGGCGGCGCTGGCGCGCATCTACTTCGACAGCACCCGCGGCCTCGTCACCCTGGCGGCGCGGGAGAACGAGCTGCGGGTCGAGTACCTCGGCGGCTCGGTCCGCCAGGCGATGGCGATCAACTTCGTGCTCGCGGCGTTCTGCGGCGGCCTGGGCGGCGCGCTCGTCGTCATGGCGCTCGGCCACATCGAGCCGAACTTCAGCTTCTGGACGACTTCGGGCGAGTTCGTCTTCGTCGCCATCCTGGCCGGCTGGCACAGCGTGGTCGCGGTGTTCGTCGCCAGCACGGTGCTCGAGGTCGTGCGTTCGTTCTCGAGCTCGTACTTCCCGAACACCTGGCAGCTCGCGCTCGGCCTCTTCCTGCTGCTCGTGATCCGCTTCCTGCCGAGAGGCATCGGCTCGCTCTGGCAACGGGAGGGCCGCTGATGGACGAGCCGCTGCTCGAAGCCCACTGCGTGAGCAAGCGCTTCGGCGCCGTCGTCGCCGCCGCCGACCTGCAGGTGCGGCTGCTCGCCGGCGAGCGGGTCAGCCTGATCGGCAGCAACGGCGCCGGCAAGACGACGCTCGTCAACATGATCACCGGCTGGATCGAGCCCGACGAGGGGCAGATCCTGCTCGAGGGCCGCGACATCACCGGGCTCTCGCCGCGGGCGATCACGCGCCTGGGCGTGGCGCGCTCGTTCCAGATTCCGCAGCTCTGCGGCGACCTGACGGTGCTGGACAACATGCTCGTGGCCAACGCCTGCCACGACCCGGGCCTGAGCTTCTGGAAGCCGGCGCGCCGCGCCGAGGCGATAGACCGCGCCGAGGCGCTGCTCGGGCGCTTTCGCCTGCTGGAGCATCGCCGCCGGCGCTGCGCCGAGCTGCCGGGCGGGGTGAGAAAGCTGCTCGA
The DNA here is from genome assembly GCA_021414305.1 of Burkholderiales bacterium. Classification (GTDB taxonomy): domain Bacteria; phylum Pseudomonadota; class Gammaproteobacteria; order Burkholderiales; family Burkholderiaceae_C; genus Schlegelella_A. The sequence goes on from JAIOOS010000023.1 coordinate 106,601, forward strand.
CATCGCGATGTGTCTCTCGGCCCGGCCGCGCCTGCTGCTGCTCGACGAGCCGACCAGCGGCGTCTCGGCCGAGGAGAAGTTTCCGATGATGGACACCATCATGGCGGGCCTCGAGGACGCGGCGATGACGGTGCTCTTCGTCGAGCACGACATGGACATCGTCGAGCGCTACGCGAGCCGCGTGATCGCCTTCTACGCCGGCCGGATCATCGCCGACGGCGCACCCGGGCCGGCGCTGGCGAGCGAGGACGTGCGCCGCTACGTCACCGGCGAGCTGCTCGCGGAGTAGGGCGAAAGCGATGCTGCAGATCGAGTCGCTGCACGTCAGCATCCAGAGCGTCGAGGCGCTGCGCGGGCTGAGCCTCGCGGTGCCCGACGGCGCCATGGTCGGCCTGGTCGGGCGCAACGGCGCGGGCAAGACCACGCTGATGCGAAGCGTGATGGGCCACCTGCCGATCCGCTCGGGCTCGATCGTCTTCGACGGGCAGGACCTCGGCGCGCTGCCGGCGCATCGACGCGCCGCGCTCGGCGTGGGCTACATGCCGGAAGACCGCGGCCTGGTGCCCGAACTCACGGTCGAGGAGAACATCCTGGTGCCGGTCTGGGTGAGCCGGGTGCTGCGCGCCGAGGAGCGGCTGGCGCTGGTCTACCGGGTGCTGCCCGAGCTGATGGAGATGCGCGAACGGCGCGCGCTGCTGCTCTCGGGCGGGCAGCAGAAGCTCGTCGCCCTGGCGCGCGCCCTAGCCGTCGGCACGCGCCTGCTCCTGCTCGACGAGCCGTTCGAGGGCGTCGCGCCGGTGCTCTCGAAGCGCCTCGCCGACGTGATCGCCGGCCTGAAGGGCAGCGCGGTCTCGGTGCTGATCGCGCAGAGCGACCTGAACCATGCGCGCCGCCTGGTCGATCACGAGGTGGTGATCGAGCGCGGCGCGAACGCCGCCGCCGTGCCGGCCTGAGGCGCGATGAACCCCTGGCACGCGCATCCGGTGCCGGCGATCCGCTCCGAGGCGCTGTACGGCGACCGCCTCGTGCGCTGCTTCGCCGCGCGACCCGCCGGACTGCACGACATGTTCGAGGGGTCGAGGGCGCAGCGCGGCGAGCACGAGGCCCTCGTCCACGAAGGCCGGCGCTGGACCTATGCGCAGGCGGGCGCAGAAGCCGACCGCGTGGCGGCCGGACTCGCCGCCCGCGGCATCGTTGCCGGCGACCGGGTGCTGATGCTGCTCTCGAACCGGCCGGAATTCCTGTTCGTGCTGCTGGCCCTGCAGCGGCTCGGCGCGATCGCCGTGCCGGTGGGCGTCCGCGAGCCTCGGCTCGGGCTGGCCTTCATCGCCGGTCAGTGCGGCGCCATCGGCATCGTCTTCGACGACGAGCTCGCCGAGCGCGTGCCGCTGCCCGGCGAGGCGCCGGCCCTTGCCTTGCGGCTGGCGGCCTCGGCCCTGGCCGCGTGGGGCCCGGGCGGCGAAGCCGCGCTGGCCGCGGCGGACCGGCCGGAGACCGACACCGCGGTGATCCTCTACACCTCGGGCACCACCGGCCGGCCGAAGGGCGCGATGCTCACGCACCTGTCGATCGCGCACAGCGTGCTGCACTACGAGGCCTGCATGCGCCTGGGCGCCGACGACCGCTCGGCGCTCGCCGTTCCGACGAGCCATGTCACGGGGCTGATCGCCATCATCGCCGCGATGTGGCACGTCGGCGGCACGGTGGTCGTCGTCCCCGAGTTCAAGGCCGGGCCATTCGTGCAGATGCTGGCCCGCGAGCGGATCACCCACACCCTGCTCGTGCCGGCGATGTATCGCCTCTGCCTCATGAGCGAAACCTTCGCGCGTGAGGATCTCTCGCGCTGGCGTGTCGGCGGGTACGGTGGCGCGCCGATGCCCGAGGCGACGATCCACGCCCTCGCCGAGCGGCTGCCGCGTCTCACGCTGCTCAATGCCTACGGCGCCACCGAGACCACCTCGCCGGCGACGCTGATGCCGCATGGCCCGGCCGAGGGCCAGGCCGACTCGGTCGGCGTGCCGCTGCCCTGCGCCGACATCCGCGTGATCGACGAGGCGGGCCGCGAGCTGCCCGCCGGAGAAACGGGCGAACTGTGGATCGGCGGACCGATGGTCGTGCCCGGCTACTGGGCCAACCCGGAGGCGACGGCGGCGTCGTTCACCGCCGGCTACTGGCACTCGGGCGACCTGGGATCCATCGACGCCCGGGGCTACGTGCGCATCTTCGACCGCAAGAAGGACATGCTCAATCGCGGCGGCTTCAAGGTCTATTCCGTCGAGGTGGAAAACGTGCTGATGGCCTGGTCCGGCGTGGTCGAGGCGGCGGTGATCGGCGTGCCTTGCCCGGTGCTCGGCGAGCGCGTGCATGCTGCGGTCTACGCGCCCGGCATCGAAGCCGACGACGCCGGCCTGCGCGCTCATTGCGCCGCTTGCCTGGCCGATTACAAGGTGCCGGAGACGATCGCCTGGCGAAGCGAGCCGCTGCCGCGCAATGCCAACGGCAAGGTCATGAAGCGGCTGCTGCGCGACGCCTGAGCCCGGCCCCGGCGTCCGCCGCCGACGTGGCCGCACCTTGATGCGCGTCAAGGCGGCGCCTGCAGCGCGACCCAGAATGGATCGACTGCCGCTTCGATGCCGAACATGGACCTGCCGACCCAATCCCACCTCAAGGCCCTGCGCGACCTGCTCGAGTACCGCCGGGGCGAGCTGCGCGCCGAAGTGCAGGCCGCCGAGCGGGAACGGCAGGCCCTGGCCGAGGCTGCCGAGGCCGGCGTCGCCGACCGCAAGGACGAGGCCATGAAAGGCCAGCTCTCGGCCCTGAGCGGCCAGCAGGAAGAGCGCGAGCGCGAAGAGCTGCATCAGGTCGAGGCGGCGCTCGGCCGGCTCGACCGCGGAACCTACGGCGATTGCGAGGATTGCGCCGAGCCGATTCCCCTGAAGCGGCTCCTGGTCCAGCCCGCGGCGACACGCTGCGCGGGCTGCCAGACCCGCCTGGAGGGCCACCCGCGTTCATGAGCTGAGCGCGCCACCGGAATGTGCTTTTCCGCCACCGCGAGCTTTTCCGCCGCGGCCGGGTTGGCCGGGCTGGGCGTGCTCACGATGAAGTCGGCGCGCAGCCGGCGGGAGCTCCCGTTCGCGGCGATCCCGTTCCTGTTCGCCGTCCAGCAGCTGATCGAAGGCGTGCTCTGGACCAGCTTTCATGGCGATGCGCCAGGCCTGACCCGAGCGATGACGCTGGCCTACCTGTTCTTCTCCCACGTGCTCTGGCCGGTCTTCATTCCCGTCGCCGTGATGCTGATCGAGCCCTCGCCGTCGCGGCGCCGCGATCTCTTCATCCTCGTTGGCGCGGGCGTCGCCGTCAGCGCCTGGCTGGCGTACCAGACGCTGACGCACGGCGTCGAGTCGCATCCCGAAGGAAGGCACATCGAATACGCGTTGCCGCTGGCGCTCGGCGTCGGGACGACGGTCCTGTACGTCCTGTCGACGGTCGCCAGCCTCGTCCTGTCGTCCCATCGGACGGTGAGGGTCTTCGGCGTGCTGACCCTGCTGGCCTTCGTCGTCACCTATGCGTTCTATTCGCATTGGTGGGTGTCGGTGTGGTGCTTCTTCGCCGCCTTGCTCAGCGCGGTGGTGCTGCTGCACTTCAGGCTCGCGCCGAACGCGCTCCGGGAGGCTGGAACCGGCGCTTGAGATGGATCAAGGCGCGCCGCGCCTGCGTTGCCACACTCGGTCCGTTGCAATAACGGCGAGTTCGTCATGTACAAGCGCATCCTCGTTCCGGTCGACGGCAGCCCGACCTCGACGCGCGGCCTCGACGAAGCCATCCAGCTGGCGAAGCTGACCGGCGCGAGCATCCGGCTCGTCCACGTCCTCGACCAGATGGTCTTCATGACCGCCATGGAGACCTACACGATCGACGTGATCGGCATCCTCAAGGAGGCCGGCGAGCGGATCATGCAGGAGATGAAGGCCCGGGTCGCCGCCAGCGGCATCGACGTCACGACCTTCGTGTCCGAGGCCCTGCCGGGACGCGTCTGCGATGTCGTCGCCGAGCAGGCGAAGGCGTTCGACGCCGACCTGATCGTCCTCGGCACCCATGGCCGGCGCGGCGTCGGACGCCTCCTCATCGGCAGCGATGCAGAGCAGATCGTCCGCATCGCCAGCGTTCCCGTGCTGCTGGTCCGGGCGACGCCCGAGGCCGGCGCCAAGACAGGCACGTGACCGCCTGAGGGACGTCGACACGGCACTCGTCGGGACGCTGTCGCGACACGTCGCCGACGAGTTCGTCGAGCAGGTCCGGGAGGGGCAGGCAGATATCATCCCGATCAGCGCCAGTGCTCGTTGTCAGGCAGGGACAGCACTCGACGGAGGTACGGCGAAACGGTGACCGGGGAAATTCGAATCGAAGAGAAGGAAGACATCGGCGCGCTGCTCGTCGAACTGGTCGACTGCCTTGACGCCATGGTCGCCTACTGGGACCACGAGCAGCGTTGTCGCTTCGCCAACAAGGCCTACGAGAAATGGTTCGGCCGCGGTCGGCAGGAGCTGCTCGGAATCTCGCTGCGAGAGCTCCTCGGCCCGCTTTACGAGATGAACCGGCCGCACATCGAGGCCGCCTACCGCGGCGAAAAGCAGGTGTTCGAGCGCGCCATTCCGCGGCTCGATGGAAACGGCGTGCGGCACAGCCTTGCGACCTACCTTCCGCGACTGGTCGACGGTCGGGTCGCCGGGATCTTCGTGCACGTGGCCGACGTCGAGCCGCTGAAGCGCCTGGAGATCGAGCTCAAGATCGCGCTTGGCGAGGCCGAGAGACTCGCCACGCACGACTTCCTCACCGGCCTGCCGAACCGACGGTTGCTGGACGACCGAATGGCCGAAGCGCTGCTTCGTGCAAGACGGAGCGGGGAACCGGTATTCGCCCTCTGCATCGACGTCGACCGCTTCAAGTCGATCAACGACGTCCACGGCCATGCGATCGGCGACAAGCTGCTGATCGAGATCGCGGCTCGCCTCGTGTCCTGCGTTCGCGACTACGACACCGTCGCACGGCTCGGTGGCGACGAGTTCTTCGTGCTGATCTCCGGACCGGCCGCGGGCGAGGGAATAGAGCCACTCGCGCAACGCATCGTCGAGGTGGCCAGGCGTCCCTTCGAAGTCGACCGCGCCGTTCTGAGACCTTCGATCAGCGTCGGCGTCGCCCAGTTTCCTCTGCACGGCGCGACCAAGGAGGAACTGATGCTGGCGTCGGACCGCGCGCTCTATGCGGCGAAAGAGGCCGGTGGGGATCGCCTTTGCGTTCCTCAGTCGTCCCCGTAGGCCTGCCGCTTCGCGAGGCGCATGAACGCCTCTTCGGGCGAGTCGACCTCCTGCTGCAGTTCGCGCAAGGCGTCCTCGGTCTCCTGGCCGGCCTGGGCAAGCCGTGCGTTGAGATGCGACTTCAGCATTCGGCTCTCCTCGAACTCGTGGCGCAGGAAGTCGTCGCTGGGAACGCCGAGCTCCGTGGCGCGCGCCAGGCGGGCGCGCAGGGCGTCGATGCGGCTCATGGCCGGGAGGCTCGTGCGTGCACCAGCCAGAGCGCTTCGAAGTCGAGTCGCCGCGACGCCGAGATGCTCCACGCATGGATCGCCGCCTCGGCCGCCGAGCCGACGTCGCCGGCAGGCTCGCCGGCCAGCCCGGCCCGGGCGGGCGAGAACACCGGATGCTGTGCGGGCTCGGGCGCCTCGTCGTCGAGTCCGGGCATGAACAGGCGCGCGTCGCCGACTTTCACCGCCAGGTCGCTGCCCAGCCAGCTTTCCAGTCGGTCCAGAACCAGCGGGCCGAGGCTCACGACGTGGGCCAGGCCGCCCACCTTTCGGGCGATCGCCCGGGCGTCGATGTGGCCGCAATTCTCCCAGTCACGGCTTTCGCTCGAGGCCGGGCTCGAGCCCAACGCCAGGACCGGCATCGTCCGGCGGGGGCTCAGCAGGTGCTCACGGAAGCTGGCGAACGCCGCCTCGTTGAGGACCTGCCTCGGCGCCGTGCAGACCCGATACCCGCCGTCGTCGAACGGCAGGTGGTCGATGAGCCCGCACAGAAAGCCGGGCTGGGCGATGAGAAGCCGGGCGTCGGCCTGGCCGAGGAAGCCGGTGCTGACGAAGAGCAGGTCCTGGTCGCCATGGCCGAGGAACAGCACCCGCGTTTCCCACAGGCGGCTTGCGCTCAGATCGGGGCGGATTCCCCTGAACGACCAGGCGAAGCCGCCGTCGCGAGCGCTGACCACCTGCACCTGAGACGCGCCGAGACGCGTCTCGAGGTCATCGTCGGCGTACTCGTTCCTGCCTTCGAACAGGTCGGGCCACTTGCGAGCGCCCCAGGCCAGCACGTTTTCGCGCAGGTATTCGCGGCTGTAGCCATTGCCGCCGTCTTGCAGCAGGGCGGTCAGCGTCGTCGTGTGAAGCGTCCGGGGCACCTCCCGCTTTGGCGCTCGGGTCGCGGCGTCGGTTTGTCGGCTCGCTTGCGTGACAGGGGGCATGGCGCTCCAGGACGGCAGGTAGGACCGTGGGCCGCCCTTGGCAGGGTCGAATGGGGCGGCACGCCAAGATAGGACGGCCGCGTCGTCACGTCTGTACGCTGACGAACACAGTGCATCGCCTTCGGCGGCGCCGCAGAGCCTCAGATTCCCATCTGGCCCAGCTTCTCCACCACCTCGTTCATCACCGTGGCGATGCGCGGGTGGGAGACCTCGAAGGCGAGGACCGAGGTCTTGAGCTGCTCGCCGAGGCTCGCGTCGGCGCCCGCGGCCTTCGGATCCGCCAGCGTCCGCTCGATGTCCTCGATCAGTTTTTCGAGCCGCAGCCGCGCCTCCCGGTCGCCGATGTCCAGCGCCTGGATCTCGGAACGGAGCTTGGCCAGGGAATCGTCAAGATGGGTCATGCCGGTCATGTTGCACCATCTCCGGGGACGACCTCGTAGGAATCGACGATGAACTGCCCCGCCGAGACCAGGCCGACGCCGCGGATCCGTTTTCCCGCCAGGCGCTCGAGCTCCGCGTCGCCGAACGGCGGGCCGCCCTTGCGGCGCAGCTTGAATTCGCCCCTGGCGCACACCAGCACGGCGGCCTCGTGGTCGCTCTTGGAGCCGGGATTGATGCGCTTGACGACGACGCGGCCTTCGAGCCGCGTCGCCTTGTCGGTCGGGTCTGCCATCGGCCGATGCTAGCCCGCGTCGGCCCCTAGCGGCTGTGAACCCGCCGGATGTGGACCAGCCGGCCGTGCTCGAGCGTGGCGATGATGGCGGTCAGTTGCGGCCGGCGCAGCAGGCCTTCGCCGCCGGTGCGCCCCTGCACCACGTGGATCGTCCGCTCGCGCCGGCTGGCCCGGGTGGGGGCCGAGGCCGCACGCGCCGCCCCGGCCGGAAACCGAACCCGGTACGAGCGCCAGGTCGTGGTGGTCAGGCCCGACTCGCGCGCTGCCGCCTCTAGCAGCTGCTTGACCGCTGGCGTCGGCCTGAGGCTCGCCGGGTTGGCTGCGCCCACCGTGTGCGCGAGGTTGTGGCCGGTCCGGCTCAGGCGTTCGCGCCTGAACGCCCGTGCCCCGTCGGAGATGACGCCGGACTTGCGCGCGCTCTTGATCGCTGCCGTCTTCGAGAAGGCATGGCTCACGTGCTTCACCGCATGGACCGAGGGGTCGCCGAGCAGGTTGAACTGCACCGCGGTCTTCAGGTCGCTGGGGTCGAGGTGCGAGTACTGCGCCACGTACTTCTGCCGCGCTTCCAGGGCGGCCCGGCCGAGCGAGCCGCCGTTCAGCACGCCCTCGAGGAAGAAGCGGCAGATCAGGTCGGCCTGGCCGTTGCCTTCGCTGGGCCCGTAGGCGATGTTGCTGCTGCCGAAGAAGCCGTATGCGCCTTCGGCGAGGTAGGTGCTGCTGATGCCGCGGGCGCCGTCGGCTTTCGCCGGGTTGTAGAGCTCGGCGCCATAGCAGCACTCGGCGGCGATCACCGAGCCCTCGGTCACCCGGCCAGGCAGGCGGGCGGAGTCGTGGGCGTCGAAGAACTTCTTCTTCGGGAACTCGCCGAAGTACTTCGGCGAGAGGGTGTCGCCGTGGCAGTTGATGAAGTGCACCCGCGGCGCCAGCTGCGCCTTGCTCCAGGCCGGGCCGCCCGGCGGCGAGGTGAGCACGGCGGAACCGGGGCCGAACAGGGTTTCGGCCGAGAGCCGGGTCGACTTCTCCCAGACCTTGGCGCTGAGGGCGAAGTGGCCGCTGTAGTCGCTCTTGTCGCGGCAGGTGTGGCCGGCGGCGACGCGGATCAGCCGCACCAGCAGCTCCGGGCTGGTCGCGCCCTTCTCGTCGGGCAGGCGGCCGACGACCCGGGTCGGGCCGAGGAAGCGCGCGGGGCTGCGGGCGAACGGCGCGTCGCAGGCATAGGGCAGGTCGCTCGGCACGTTGGGGTCGCCGTCGTCCTCGTCGGTGCCGTGCATCGGGTTCGTCAGGCGGATCTGCGGCACCACGTCCGTCGCGCCGAGGATCATCAGGTAGTCGGGCCGGTACTTGCGGTAGACGGCATCGATCGCCGCCTTGGCGCCGCGCTCGTCGGTCGTGCTCGCCACGGGCGCGCCGCCGGCGGCCTTCATGTCGGCCGCCGAATCGAGGGCGACCAGGCGGCTCTTCAGGCCGCGCGCCACGTCGCTCGCCTTGAGCGCCGCCAGTGCCGCCGTGACCTGGGCGTACCGGGCGCCGTACTTGCCGCGCAGCGCGGCGACGTTGGTGACGATGACCTTGTCGATCTGCATGGAGCCTCCGCTGGAGTTCGTTGTCTGGCGCGCGGATCATTGCGCCGGACCGGGGCGATGGGAAGCTGGCAGGCCTCACAGGGTCGCCCCCGCCCGATCGCCCGGCGACAGGGAGCCATTGGCCGGCAATGGCTCCATCGGGCGATGTGCGGCCGGCGGCACTTCAGCACACTGGCATCCTTGTCAAAGGAGGAACCCGCCATGTCTCCCGTCTCCCGCTGGCTTCGTCTCACGCTCCTGGCGTGCGTGGCTGCCGTCGTGATGGCCGTGTACGCCCCGGCCGATCAGCGCGACGGCGGCTGGGCGCCCGAGGCGCTGCGGTCGGCTCCGGAAGCGGCGGCGGCGCACGGCTGAGCAACAATCGGCCGATGGACGACGAGACCCACCTGGCCGAGGCCTATCGCCTCGCCGCCCTCGGCCACGCCCAGGGCGGCTGCCCGATCGGCGGCGTGCTGGTCGACAACGACAGCGGCGCGGTCCTCGGCCGCGGCCACAACGCGCTGGTGCAGGAGGGCAACCCGATCGTCCATGGCGAGATGGCGGCGCTGCGCGATGCCGGCCGGCTGCGGAACCGGCACCGCACGACCATGGTCACGACCCTGCAGCCGTGCTTCATGTGCGCGGGAACGATCGTCCAGTTCGGCATCCCGCGGGTCGTGATCGGCGACACCGCCAACGCGGCCAGCGACGAGACGATCCGCTTCATGCGGGACAAGGGCGTCGAGGTCATCGTCGCCGACCCGGCAACGAGCGCGGCGGCGCGCGACTGCATCGCCCTGGTGGCGCGGTTCCGCCGCGAGCGGCCCGACCTCTGGCTCGAGGACTGGGGCGGCGGAGTCAACCCGGCGCTGCGGCCCGCGGGTTCCTAGGCCGCGAGGAACAGGCTCTCCCGGCCCGAGCCTTTCTCGCCCATCCGCAGGCGGAACAGCAGCTCGTCGGTGGCGCGCAGGCGCCGGCAGACCTCGCGGCAGATGTTCATCTGGATCAGGGCGAACTGCTCGGCGTCGCGCTCGAACAGGCGCAGCAGGTCGCTGGCGGCAAGCTCGAGGGCGCGGCATTCGGCCTCCGCGCGCACGCCGGCGCTGCGCCGGAACAGGTCCATCAGCGACATCTCGCCGAAGCAGTCGCCCGCGCCCATCTCGTGGACGACGTGGTCGCGTCCCTGCCAGCCCTTGACGACCGCGGCGCGGCCGGCCTCCAGCACGAACATCGAATTCGCCTCGTCGTGCTCGCGGAAGAAGAAGGATCCGGCGGGCACCGTCACGCCGCGCGACTGCTCGAGCAGGAACTGCAGGGTGTCCTCGCGGATCGCGCCGAAGACCGCCATTCGCTGCAACAGTTCGATCCGGCTCGGCTGCACGGCGTCCTCCCTCGGCCGGAGGGGCCGAGGTCGCAGTGTAGGACCGGCGATCCTGGATCTAGCCCGGCGCGGCGGCCTCCTGCAGCAGGCCGCGCCGCTCGATGAACGAGATCACCTCGCCGAGACCGTCCTTCGTCTTCAGGTTGGTCATCACGAAGGGCTTCTCGCCGCGCATGCGCAGGGTGTCGGCGCGCATCACGTCGAGGCTGGCGCCGACATAGGGCGCGAGGTCGGTCTTGTTGATGACGAACAGGTCGCTCTTGGTGATGCCCGGCCCCCCCTTCCTCGGAATCTTCTCGCCGGCGGCGACGTCGATGACGTAGATCGTCAGGTCGGAGAGCTCCGGGCTGAAGGTCGCCGCCAGGTTGTCGCCGCCGCTCTCGACGAAGACGATGTCGGCGTTCGGGTACCTGTCGAGCATCCGGTCGATCGCCTCGAGGTTGATCGAGGCGTCTTCGCGGATCGCGGTGTGCGGGCAGCCGCCGGTCTCGACGCCCATGATCCGGTCGGCATCGAGCGCGCCGGCGACGGTGAGCAGGCGCTGGTCTTCCTTGGTGTAGATGTCGTTGGTGACCACGACCAGGTCCCAGCGGTCGCGCATCGCCTTGCACAGCATCTCGACCAGGGTGGTCTTGCCCGAGCCGACCGGGCCGCCGACGCCGACGCGCAGCGGAGGAAGCTTGCGGCTGCGGCCGCGGATCGAGTGGAGTGCGCTCATGGCAGGAGGTCGGGCGGAGAGTGAAGGGGCGGGGCTCAGGAACGGAACAGGCGCGAATACTGCGCCTCGTGCTGCGAAGAGACGATCGCCAGCATCGGCGTGAACGCCCGCATCTCGGCGAACGGGAGGGCGAGGGCGGCGTCGACCGCCGCGGGAATGGCAGCCGCCAGTTTGGCGAGCACGCGCTGCCCGCCGGCCTGGCCGAGCGGTACCGCCTTCATCGCGGCCTGGACCATGTTCTCGGCCCAGCCGCCGGCAAAGGCGACCAGCACGTCGCGCGCGGGCGCGCCAGTGGCGACGCCGGCGAGGGCGAAGGCGACGGGCCAGGTGGGCGCCGGCCTGAGCGCTTCGAGCGCGGCCAGGAGCGGGTCGGGCGGATCGACGTGACGCAGCCACTGCGCCAGCGAGCGGCCCATCTGCTCGCTCTGCTGGCGAAACTCGCGCGTCTCGCGCGTGGTGGCAAACCGGTCGTTGAGCTCGGCGATGCGCGCCAGATCGCCCACCTTCCAGGCGCGCATCGCGTGGGCGACGACGGCGAGGTCGCTGCGCGTCAGGGCGAGCTCGAGCTGGTCGAGCAGCCAGGCGAGCGCGCCGGCCTCGCCCGCGAGCCGACCGTTCTCGACCGCCGCCTCGAGGCCTTCGGAGTAGCTGAAGCCGCCTACCGGCAGGCTGGGCGACGCCAGGCGCATGAGCTGCAGGAGCGCCGTGGCGCTCAGTCGCTCATCGGTCGCGGCGGGCGGGTTGCCGGGATTCATCGGTGCGAGTGATCGCCGTGATCGTGACGGTGCGAGTGATCGTGATCGTGCGTGGTCGTGTCCGGCGCGGTCGTGTGCCCCGTGGCCCGCCGCCGCCGGCCGGGAGGCGTCGTAGGCGCCGGCCTCGGGCTCGAACGGCGCCTCGAGGGCGTCGACGTGAAGTCCCATGCGCTCGAGCATTTCCGCGAGCACGTGGTCGGGCTCGAGCTGCAGAAAGGCCGGGTCGACCTGCAGCGGCACGTGCCGGTTGCCGAGGTGATAGGCCGCGCGCAGCAGGTCGTGCGCCGAGCCGTGCGAGCAGGCGGTGATGCGCAGCACCGCCTGCGGCAACGCCCTGACCAGGATCAGCGAGCCGTCCTCGGCCACGAGCACGTCGCCGCCGCGCACCATGCCGCCACGCGGCAGGAAGACGCCGAGGCCGCGGCCCTGCGAATCGGTGGCGTCGAAGCGGCTCTTCTGCCGCGTGTCCCAGTCGAGCTCGATGGTCGCGGCGCGGCGCAGCAGCACCGGGGCGAGGCCGGCGCCGGCGGGGATCAGCTTGCTGGCGATGAGCATGGCCGGGAAGGCTACTTCACTTCGGATGGACGTGTCGGAATGCGAGGCCGGGCCGCGGTTGGAAGCGTTCGCGCAGCCATCAGTCCTGCGTCAGCGCGCCAGCAGGTCGACATAGGCGGCATAGCTGAAGCTGCGGTTCTTCTTCTGCCCCGTGAGCTCGGTCACGATGCCCAGCTCCTCGAGCAGCTTCACCGCCGAAGTCGCCGTCGGGAACGTCGTGGCAAGCTTTCGGCGCACCTGCTCGATGGTGAAGCGCGGCATGAGAGGCAGCAGCTCGAACAGGCGCAGCCCCACTGCGCCGACTCGCGGGGCGGCCAGCAGGCGGCGGCGGTCGGCGGTCACCAGGGTGGCGATGTCGACGATGGCGCGCTCGGCCTCGCCAGCGGCAGCTTCCACAGCCTCGAGGAAGAAGGCGATCCAGGCCTCCCAGTCGCCATCGGTGCGCACCGCTGAGAGCCGCCGGTAGTACTCGCGCTGATGCCGCTTGAGGTATCCGCTGAGGTACATCAATGGTTCCGGCAGCAGCCCCCACTGCTCCATCAGCGCTGCGATCAGCAGGCGGCCGATCCGGCCGTTGCCGTCCAGGAACGGGTGGATGGTTTCGAACTGCACGTGCACCAGCGCCACGCGCACCAGCGGCGGAAGCTTCGGCTGCCGCGCGTGGACGAACTGCTCCAGATCGGCAAGCAACCCGGGCACCCGCTCGGAGGGCGGAGGCACGAATACCGCGTTCCCGGGGCGCGAGCCGCCGATCCAGTTCTGCGACAGGCGCAGCTCGCCCGGCTGCTTGCCCGCTCCGCGGGCGCCGGCCAGCAGCAGCCGATGGGCGTTGCGGAGCAGGCGAACCGAGATCGGCAGGCCGCGCGAGTCATGCAGGTTCTCGCGCACGAGTCGATAGGCACGCAGGTAGTTGCTCACCTCCTCGACGTCGTCGGTATTCGTCACGGCGAGGCCGGCCTCGTCGTCGAACAGGTCGGTGAGGGTGGCCTCCGTGCCTTCGATCTGCGAGGTGAGCAGGGCTTCCTTGCGCATCGCGCTGTACAGAAGCCACTCGACCGACGGAACGAGGCCTGCCACGCCGGCGAGACGCGCCAGGGCCAGCTCGGCGGCGCGTACGCCTGCTTCGTAGGACTCGGGCGCCAATGCCGGCCGGGCCGGCGGCAGCGGTCGCGGCACGAAGGCTCGAACCGGCTCACCGAGCGTGGTGACGAGGACGTAGGCGCCGGTGGAACGCATCGTATGAAGGTCGCCTTGAATGGCCGACCGAGATACTAAAGCATTCTTTAATTGATGGCGCGGCTTTTAAAGGCAGGTTTGATCAGCCCGCGGTCAGAACAGGAAATACCGCTGCGCCATCGGCAGCACCGTCGCCGGCTCGCAGGTGAGCAGCACGCCGTCGGCGCGCACCTCGTAGGTCTGGGCATCGACCTCGATGTTGGGCGTGCCGCTGTTCAGCACCATGCTCGCCTTGCCGATCGAGCGCGTGTGCCGCACCGGAATCGTCCGCTTGTGCAGGCCGAGGCTGGCGCGCACGCCGGCGTCGATCGCCGCCTGCGAGACGAAGGTCACCGACGAGAGCGCTAACGCGCCGCCGTAAGCGCCGAACATCGGCCGCCAGTGCACCGGCTGCGGCGTCGGGATCGAAGCGTTCGGGTCGCCCATCGCGGCCGCCGCGATCATCCCGCCCTTGACCACGAGCGCGGGCTTGACGCCGAAGAACGCCGGCTTCCACAGCACCAGGTCGGCGAGCTTGCCGGGCTCGATCGAGCCGACCTCGGGGGCGATGCCCTGGGCGATCGCCGGATTGATCGTGTACTTGGCGACGTAGCGCTTGACCCGGAAGTTGTCGTTGCGGTCCTTCGCCTCGACGGCGTGCCGACCCTCGGGCGGCGCCAGCCAGCCGCGCTGCGCCTTCATCTTGTGCGCCGTCTGCCAGGTGCGAATCACGACCTCGCCGACCCGGCCCATCGCCTGGCTGTCGCTCGACATCATCGAGAACACGCCCATGTCGTGCAGCACGTCCTCGGCGGCGATCGTCTCGCGCCGGATCCGGCTCTCGGCGAACGCCAGGTCCTCGGCAATGCCCGGGTCGAGGTGATGGCAGACCATCAGCATGTCGAGGTGCTCGTCGACCGTGTTCACCGTGTAGGGCATCGTCGGGTTGGTCGACGAGGGCAGCACGTTCGCCAGGCCCGCGGTCTTGATGATGTCGGGCGCGTGGCCGCCGCCCGCGCCCTCGGTGTGGAAGGTGGCGATGGCGCGGCCCTTGAAGGCCGCGATCGTGTCCTCGACGAAGCCCGATTCGTTCAGCGTGTCGGTGTGGATCGTCACCTGGATGTCGTGCCGCTCGGCCACGTTCAGGCAGTTGTCGATCGCCGCCGGCGTGGTGCCCCAGTCCTCGTGCAGCTTCAGGCCGCAGGCGCCGGCCTCGACCTGCTCCTCGAGCGCCCGCGGCTGGCTGGCGTTGCCCTTGCCCATGAAGCCGAGGTTCATCGGAAACGCCTCGGCCGCCTTCAGCATCGAGTGGATGTGCCAGGGCCCCGGGGTGCAGGTGGTGGCGAAGGTGCCGGTCGCCGGACCCGTGCCGCCGCCGAGCATGGTGGTCACGCCGCTGGAGAGTGCTTCCTCGATCTGCTGCGGGCAGATGAAGTGGATGTGCGAATCGATGCCGCCGGCGGTGACGATCATCCCTTCGCCGGCGATGATCTCGGTGCCCGGGCCGATGACGATGTCGACGCCCGGTTGCACGTCGGGATTGCCGGCCTTGCCGAGGCCGGCGATGCGCCCGGCCTTGATGGCGATGTCGGCCTTGACGATGCCCCAGTGGTCGATCACCAGCGCGTTCGTGATCACCGTATCGGCCACATGCGCCGACGCGCGTTGGCTCTGGCCCATGCCGTCGCGGATCGTCTTGCCGCCGCCGAATTTCACTTCCTCGCCGTAGCCGCCGGCGCGCAGGGTGTAGTCGTCCTCGACCTCGATCACCAGGCCGGTGTCGGCGAGGCGGACGCGGTCGCCGACGGTCGGGCCGAACATTTCCGCATAGGCGCGGCGTGCGATCTTGGCCATCAGCTGTTCCTGCCTCCGTCGTTCGAGCGTCCGTGGGCCTCGGGCATGGCGGTGGCGGATCGGGGCGGTGGGGCGCTCTGCGGAGCGGAAGTATTAGGAGGAGAGCCGGCGCGAAGCGGCGGCTCGGGGGACATGGAGCGGAGCAGAGCGACCCGCCGCCCCGATCCATCCCGCACTCGGGAACCCTTCAAAGCGGCCCGCCCACAAGTCCGCGAAATCCGTGCACGATCCGATCGCCACCGAACGCGACGAGCTCGACGCTGCGCTGCTGGCCTGGCTCGAAGCGAACGGCCGTTCCGGAGGCGATGTTCAGGCGCATGCCGCGCGCCGCGGCGCGGTCGAAGCGCAGCGCCGCGTTGGTCTCGGCGAAGTGATAGTGCGAGCCGACCTGGATCGGCCGGTCGCCGGTGTTCTCGACCACGACCGAGGCCGTAGGGCGACCCGGGTTGAGCTCGATCTCGCCGTCGTCGACGAGCAGGGCACCCGGGGCGGAAGCCGAGGACGATCCGCCGCCGCTCATGCGATCGGCTGGTGCACGGTGACCAGCTTGGTGCCGTCGGGGAAGGTCGCCTCGACCTGGATGTCGGGAATCATCTCGGCCACGCCCTCCATCACGTCGGCGCGCGCCAGCACGGTCTTGCCTTCGCTCATCAGCGAGGCGACGCTCTTGCCGTCGCGCGCGCCTTCCATGATCGCGGCGCTGATCAGGGCGACGGCCTCGGGGTGGTTGAGCTTCAGGCCGCGGGCGCGGCGCCGTTCGGCCAGCAAGGCGGCGGTGAAGATCAGCAGCTTGTCTTTTTCGCGCGGCGTCAGGTCCATCGCAGTCGTTCTTGTCGGTCAGGCTCGCCAACCCGGTGCGCCCCGCAGCGGTGCAGCAAGTCCGGTGCCAGAGCAGAGGGGCCGAACGATCATACGTCGCGTGACCCGCTGAACGTCTCTGCGCTCAGGTGCGCCAGACGCGCGGCGGCGAGGCCTCGATCTGCCACGCGAGCGGCCGCCAGGCGCGCCAGATCGCCGCCAGCAAGTCCATCGCCGGCTCGACCCGCGGCGCCAGCACGCGCACCACGATCACGGCCGGATCGACGGCGGTGGCGCCAGCGGTGGCCGCGAGCGGATGGGCGTCGCAGACGGCCCGGGCGGCTTCGAGCAGGGCGTCGCGGCGAGGGTCGGCGATCGCGCTGCCGGCGGCGAACCAGAGAGTCCCCAGGGCGCGATGGCCGGCCCAGCCGAGCGGCGAGTCGAGCAGACCGGGGGCGTCGCCGCGGACCGTGCCGCGCTCCAGCCAGCGGCCGGGCAGCTCGATCGACTGGGTGAAGCGGCCGGCGACGAAGGGCTGCTCGGAGGCCGGCAGGCCGAGTGCAGTGACGTCCCAGCCGATCATCTCGGCGCCGTCGTCGAGCGCGAACCGCGCCCGGTTCTCGGCGATGCAGCCGCTGTAGGCGAGCGTTTCGAGCGGCAGCCATTCGAGGCGCGTGCCGGCCTCGGCCTGCACCTCCAGCGATTGCGTCGCCTGCTCGCCCAGGCTGCGATAGAAGCGGGTCGCGCCCGGGGTCGTGACCAGGGCATGGGCGCCGGGCTCGAGCGCGATCTCGATGGCGAGCGTGTCGCCGCCGACGATGCCGCCCGGCGGATGCACCAGCACGCTGTGGCAGACCGCGTCGCCCTCGGGACGAAAGCTCTTCAGGACCCGCAGCGGCCCGTCGTGGCGATCGTGGACGACGGTGCGCCCGGCGTCGCTGCGGTAGCGCAGCGCGAGGCTGCCGTGCCAGCCCACGACCCGGCTTCAGCGGCAGCGGGGCGGCACCCTAGGCACCGGCCAGCTTGCCGGCCAGCTCGCGCAGGGTCTGGCGCATCTGGCTGAAGCCGCGCGAGCTCGGCAGCCACTCGAGCGCCGGCGACTCGAGCCGGCGCGCCAGGCCCATCGGCGCGGCCTCGACCTTGATGCCGGCCGGGCCGGCGGCCTCGTTGAACGCGCGCAGGGCGCGCGGCATGTGATATCCGTGGGTGACGAGCACGATGTGGTCGATGCCCGCCGGCTTGAGCAGGGCCAGCGTGCGCGCCGCGTTCTCGCGCGTGTCGCGCGAGTCTTCCTCCTGCCACTTGATCGGCCGGTTGAACTCCTCGGCGGCGATCTTGGCCGCGACCTTCGCTTCCGGCGCGGCGTCGGGCTGGCCCCAGCCGACGCCGCCGCTGAAGGCGACCGGCGCGCCGGTCTCGCGCGCCAGCCAGAGGCCGTAGCGCAGCCGTTCGAGCGAGGGGTACTGCAGGCTGCTGACGCCGTACTCGGGGGCGAACGGCTCGACCCCGGATCCGAGAATGACGATCGCGATCTGCTTGCGCGCGGCGACGTCGGCGCGGAGCTCGCGCACCCGGTCGAAGCTCATGGCCGCGGGCGGCTGCAGGAGAAACTGCCCGA
Source organism: Burkholderiales bacterium (assembly GCA_021414305.1). Classification (GTDB taxonomy): domain Bacteria; phylum Pseudomonadota; class Gammaproteobacteria; order Burkholderiales; family Burkholderiaceae_C; genus Schlegelella_A. The sequence continues at coordinate 124,240 of JAIOOS010000023.1, forward strand.
GGCCGCGGGCGGCGCCGCTGCTCGCCGAGAGCCAGAGCAGGACGACGCTGATGAAGATCAGCAGCCAGCCGAGCCCGCGCCGCGGCAGCAGCAGGCGCGCGCCGATCAACGTCAGCAGGAGGAAGGGGACCGGCGGCAGCAGTAGCGCCGCGAGAACGGGTTTCCACGACTCGATACCGAGCATGACGAAAAGGCTGTTCACGTTCTCTGTCGGATGATGGGTTGCGGGGGCTGCAACGGCCCGCGATTGTGCCCAAGGGCGGGCCGACCTTGCCGGAATTCGCCGCGGCGCGGCATCATGGGCCGATCCCTTCCCGGAGCCGACCCATGAGCGAACGCGCCGCCGCACTGCGACAACGACTGATCCGCAACTTCGACGAGACCCCGAAGCAACGCGAGCTTCGGCCCCCGCTGTACGACACCGAATGCGCCCGGCTCGGCGCCGGGACGGCGGCGGTCGCCCTCGGCATGGGCATCGACGTCCTCGCCCCCGGGATGCGCGGCTGTCCCTATCACCTGCATCACGCCGAGGAGGAAGCCTTCGTCGTGCTCGAAGGGCGCGGCACGCTGCGCGTCGCCGGCGAGCTGCTGGAGATCAAGGCGGGCGACGTCGCCTTCCTGCCGGCCGGGCCCGACTATCCGCACCAGATCATCAACACCTCGGACGCGCCGCTGAAGTACCTCTCGATCAGCACCCGGGGGCGGCCGGAGATCGTCGAGTACCCCGACTCGGGCAAGTTCCTGGCGATGAGCGGTCTCGGCGGGCAGGGCTTTTCCCGGATGGCGCGTGCCGCGGAAGACCTGGACTACTGGGAGGGCGAGCCCTGACGGGGGCGGCTAGGGCGCGAGCCGCTCGCGCAGCCAGGCGTCGCCTTCGCGGCGGTAGCGCAGCCGGTCGTGCAGGCGCGACTTGCGGCCCTGCCAGAACTCCCAGCTCTCGGGCTGCAGGCGGTAGCCGCCCCAGTGCGGCGGGCGCGGCGGGCGCAGCATGAACTGCGCGCCGTAGCGCGCCGCGTTGGCGACCAGGGTCGCGCGCGACGGAATCACCTGGCTCTGCGGCGAGGCCCAGGCGCCGATCCGCGAGTCGAGCGGCCGGGTCGCGTAGTAGGCATCCGACTCCTCGGCCGAGACCTTCTCGACCGTGCCCTCGATCCGGACCACGCGCTCGAGCTCGACCCAGTGGAACTGCAGGGCCGCGGCGGGATGGGCGGCGAGTTCGCGGCCCTTTCGGCTCTCGTAGTTGGTGAACCAGACGATGCCGCGTTCGTCGTAGCCCTTGACCAGGACGATCCGGGTCGAGGGCCGGCCGTCGGCGCCCACAGTCGCCAGGGTCATCGCGTTCGGCTCGGGCAGCCGGCCGGCGATCGCTTGCTCCAGCCAGCCGGCAAACTGCCGCAAGGGGTCGCCGTGCGACGCCGATTCGTCGAGCTCGGCGAGCTCGTAGCTCTTGCGCAGGGCGGCAATGTCGGTCACCTGCCGAGTATAGGAAGGGGCGCGGGCCGGCGCAGGCGCGCGACTTGCCCGGCGATTCAGCGGATTTGTGCTTACGGGGAAGGCCTTACGTAGACCTACCACTTCCTCATTCGACGGCCCTCTCCCATCCTCGGACCATGGCAACCACCCGGACGGTGATCGTTCTAGCGGCTGGCGGCGGCACCCGGTTCATCGCCGACTCGCACAAGCTCGCGGCCCGCTTCAGCGGCGAGGCAAGCGTGCTCGCGACCACGCTCGGCCAGGCGATCGCCAGCCACCTGCACGTCGTCGTCGTCACCACCGAGCCGTTCGCCGACCTGGCGCGGCAAAGCGTGGCCGCCCGCGACGTGGTCGTCGTGCCCGAGGTCGGCGACACCGGCTCGCCCGGGCTCGGCATGGGCTACTCGATCAGCGCCGGCGTCAGCGCCCGGCCGCACGCCGCGGGCTGGCTGATCCTGCCCGGCGACATGCCGCTGGTCCAGCCCTCGACGCTGGTCGCCGTGGCCCGGCTGCTCGACCACCATGCCGTCGTCTACGCCCAGCACCGCGGCAAGCGCGGTCATCCGGTCGGCTTCGGCCCCGAGCTCTATTCGGAGCTGGTGGCGCTGAGCGGCGACGAAGGCGCGCGCCGGCTGATCGCCCGCTACCCGGCGTTCGGCGTCGAGCTCGACGATCCGGGCATCCTGATCGACATCGACACCGAGGACGATCTCGAGTCGGCACGCCGTGCCGCGCCGCCGGCGCTGCGCGCGGCCGACGGCGTCAGGCCGTGAGCTCGTTGCGCCGGGCCAGGTCGACCAGGCGCTCGATGTCGCGGTCGCGGATGCCGCAATTGCGCAGCGACGTCGCCGTCTCGACGAGATAGGAGAGGGTGCTGCCGAAGCGGCCGTTGGCGGTGCGCAGGATCTCCACCATCTGCTCGTCGTCCACCCGCCCGGTGTGGCTGGGGCTGCGCCGGTCGAGGGTGAAGGCGAGGGCACGAACCACCCCCTGCGGCGTGCGGCAGGGCAGCCACTTCGGGTCGTAGATGCCGTTCGGCATCTCGCGCGCCCAGAGCCGCTCGAGCTCGGCTTCGACCTGGGCGCGTTCCACCCGGTAGGCGCGGCCGCGGCACGAGCCGCCCTGCACCAGCGCGAAGACCAGCCCAGGGCACTCAGGCGTGCCGCGGTTGACGCGCGAGCGCATCGCCAAAGAGCGGTGCCAGCCGTAGACGGTGGCCGGCCGGTCCTCGACCGAATCGAACTCGGGCCGCCAGATCAGCGAGGCGTAGCCGAAGATCCAGGCGTCCTCGCCGTCCCAGGCGTCGACGGCTTCACGCAGCAGGCGTTCCGGATCGCGGCCGCCGGGCAGGAGGGGGTGATGTGTGTTCATCGCCGCCTAGAATCGGCGCCTGCAAAGCCGATCGGAGAACTCGGGGAAGTCATGAGCGAACAAAAGAAGCCGCCGCAGAGCAATTCTTCACGCACCGTCGTCATCGTCGCCGTGGCTGTGTTGATCGTGGTCGCCATTGCAGGAATCGTGCTCGCCGGGCGGAAAGCGCCGCCGGACGCTCCGGTGGCCACCGCGCCGACCGCGCCCGCGGCGACCGCCTCTGCCGCTTCAACGCCCGGGGCCCCCGCTTCGCCGACAGACGCGCTGCCGAAGGAAGTCGTTTTCGCGGCCGGGTCCGACAAGCTGCCGGCCGGCGCGAACGAGGGCCTGGCCCGCTTCGCCGACGCGGCGCGCTCCAGCGCCAGCTCGGTTCGCCTGAGCGCCCGCTTCCTCACCGGCGAGAACAAGGCGCGCGACTCGGAGCTGGCCAAGGCACGCACCGGCGCGATCCACCATGCCCTCACCGCCAACGGCCTGAGCGGCGGCAAGATGCAGGTCGAGCTGATCGAGATGCCGGCGGGAACCGTGACGCCCGAGATGGCGAACCGGGTCGATTTGACCCTTCGCTGAGCAAGCATGGCTCTCGGCGCGAAGATCGCCCGATGAAGCAGGGCATCGTCGAGGTCACCGAGCGCATTCGCGAGCGCAGCGCCGCCAGCCGGCGCGACTACCTGGCCCGGATCGCCGCGACCCTGGCCCGGCCGCGCGGCCCCGACCGCATGGGCTGCGCCAACCTCGCCCACGCCACCGCCGCGCTGCCGCCGGCCGACAAGCTGAGGATCGTCGCCGAGCGCGCGCCGAACATCGGCGTCGTCAGCGCCTACAACGACATGCTGTCGGCCCACCAGCCCTACGAGCGCTTTCCAGCGCAGATCCGCGCGGCGGCGCACCGCCTCGGCGCCACCGCGCAGGTGGCGGGCGGCGTGCCCGCCATGTGCGACGGCGTGACCCAGGGCCGCGAAGGCATGGAGCTGAGCCTGTTCTCGCGCGACACGATCGCCATGGGCACGGCGATCGCGCTCTCGCACGACGTCTTCGACGCCGCGCTGCTGCTCGGCATCTGCGACAAGATCGTGCCGGGCCTGCTGATCGGCGCGCTCCACTTCGGCCACCTGCCGTGCGTGTTCGTGCCCGGCGGGCCGATGTCGACCGGCCTGGCCAACAGCGAGAAGACCAAGGTGCGCGAGCAGTACGCGCTCGGCAAGGTCGGCCGCGACGCGCTCTACGCCGCCGAGTCGGCCTCGTACCACGGCCCCGGCACCTGCACCTTCTACGGCACCGCCAACAGCAACCAGATGCTGCTCGAGGCGATGGGCCTGCACGTGCCCGGCGCGGCCTTCATCCACCCGCATGCCGAGCTGCGCGAGGAGCTCACGGCCGAGGCGGTGCGCCTGGTGCTGGCGAACGCCGGCTGGGCCGCCGCCGCGGCGGGTGACGAGGCGCGGGTCACGCCGATCGGCCGGCTGGTCGACGAGCGGACGATCGTCAACGCCATGGTCGCGCTGCTCGCCACCGGCGGCTCGACCAACCACCTGATCCACTGGGTGGCGGTGGCGCGCTCGGCCGGGATCGTCATCGACTGGACCGACTTCTCCACCCTTTCGCACCTCACGCCGCTGGTCGCGCGGGTCTATCCGAACGGCAGCGCCGACGTGAACCAGTTCCAGGCCGCCGGCGGACCGGGCTTCGTGATCCGCGAGCTGCTCGACGCCGGCTGCCTGCACGGCGACGTGCTCACGGTCGCGGCCGGCGGCCTCGCCGACTACACGAAGGTGCCGGGGCGCCAGGGCGCCCGGCTCGTCTGGTCGGCCCTGCCGGCGGCGAGCGGCGACGACACCATCCTGCGGCCGGCCGCACGGCCGTTCAGCGAGGAGGGCGGGCTGAAGCTGCTCGAGGGCAACTGCGGCCGCGCCTGCATCAAGGTCTCCTCCGTTCCGGCCGACCGCTGGACCGTCGAGGCGCCGGCGGCGGTGTTCGATTCGCAGGAGGCGATGCTCGCCGCCTTCGCCCGCCACGAACTCGACCGTGACGTCGTCGTCGTCGTCCGCTTCCAGGGGCCGCGGGCCAACGGGATGCCCGAACTGCACAAGCTGACGCCGCCGCTCGGCGCGCTGCAGAAGCAGGGCTTTCGCGTCGCCCTCGTCACCGACGGGCGAATGAGCGGCGCCTCGGGCCAGATCCCGGCGGCGATCCATGTCAGCCCCGAGGTGCTCGCCGGCGGCGCTCTTGGCAAGGTGCGCGACGGCGACCTGATGCGTGTCGACGCGGTGAACGGCCGCCTCGAAGCCCTGGTCGAGGCGGCCGAGTGGCAGGCGCGCGAAGTCGCCGCGCTCTCCGCCGAGGTCGCGCTCGCCAATGGCCACGGCATCGGCCGCGAGCTCTTCGCGGGGATGCGGCGCAACGTGCTCTCGGCCGAGGAGGGCGCCTGCACATGGCTGTAGCCGACCGCGGCGCGCCGTTCGAGCCGATCGACCTCGCCGGCTTCGGGCCGGTGATCCCGGTGATCGTGATCGAGCGGGTCGAGCACGCGGTGCCGATGGCGCGGGCGCTGGTCGAAGGCGGCGTGCGAGTGCTCGAGGTCACGCTGCGCACCGCGGCTGCGCTCGGCGCGATCGAGGCGATCGCGCGCGAGGTTCCCGAGGCGATCGTCGGGGCCGGCACGCTGCGGCACGCCGGCGATGTGCAGGCGGCGCGCTCGGCAGGGGCTCGTTTCGGCGTCAGCCCGGGCTACAGCGCCGCGGTTGCCGCCGCATGCCGGGCGAGCGGCCTGCCCCTCCTGCCCGGGGTCGCGACCGCGAGCGAAGTGATGCAGGCGGCCGACGACGGCTATCGCTTCCTGAAGTTCTTTCCCGCCTCGGCGGCCGGCGGCCCGGCAATGTTGAAGGCCTGGGCCAGCCCGTTCGCCGACATCGTGTTCTGCCCGACCGGCGGCATCGGCGTCGACAGTGCACCGGGCTGGCTGGCCCTGCCCAATGTGAGGGTCGTCGGCGGCTCGTGGCTGACCCCGGCCGACGCCTTTCTTGCCCAGGACTGGGCGCGGATCCGGCAGCTCGCGCAGGGGGCGAGTGCCTTGTCGCGCCCGCCGGCGTAGCGGCCCCGGATCTCCGACGCTCAGGCGTCCCGGGCCTCGGGATCGTCCCGGTAGATTCTTCTGCGCGCGGCACGCGTGCTCGCCAGCACGGCCACGGCGAGCAGCGGGATGCTGAGGGCCACGACCAGCTCGGGCTCGAGCCCCGGCGCATAGTGGTGCAGGCCCTTCGCCAGGTAGCCCACCAGGCCGGACGCGTAGTAGACGATCGCCGCCACCGACAGGCCTTCGACGGTTTGCTGCAGGCGCAGCTGCATCTTCGCGCGCCGGTCCATCGAGGCGAGCAGGAACTGGTTCTGCCGCTCGCTGGCGATGTCGACCCGCGTCGACAGCAGGGCGCTCGCCCGGGCGACGCGCTCGGAACAGCCCTGCAGCCGTTGCGCCACGGTCGCGCAGGTGGCGAGTGCCGGCGAGAAGCGCCGCGTCATGAACTCGCCGATCGGCTGTATGCCCGGGAGACGGCGCTCCCGCAGCTCGCCGATGCGCGTCGCCACCAGCTCTCCGTAGGCGCGGCAGGCATTGAAGCGGAACTGGCTTTCGCCCAGCCCGCTCTCCACCTCGGCGGCAAGGCGCGTGACCTCGTGCAGCAGGGTTTCGTCGTCGCCGCGTGCGGCGGCGATGTCGGCGGTGACCGAAGCGAGCGCCGCTTCGATGGAGGCCAGCCGCGAAGACTGCTTGCGCGCGACCGGCAAGGCCAGCAGGGCCATCATGCGGTAGGTCTCGATCTCGAACAGGCGCTGCAGCATCCGGCCGGCCTGGCGCGGCGTGCAGCCGGTGTCGACGAGAAGGAAGCGCAGGAAGCCGTCGGTCGAGACGCGAAAGTCGGTGAATGCGGCCGCCGCGCCTTCGCCGACGTCGCTGCCGATCACGACGTTGCCGCCGAAGTAGCGCGCGAGGAAGGCGTTGTCGATGCCGCCGGGCGGCTGCTCGACGAGCTCGGCGTGCGCCGCGGCCAGGGTCAGGCCGGGGATCTCGTGCAGCCACTCCGCCGGCACCGCTTCCACCGCGCTCGCGAACCGCGACGCTTCTTCCGCTCCAGAAAGAAAGAAGGTGTAGCTCGAGAACTCGCCGTGTCGCTCCCAGCGCAGCTTCAGCTCGCCGAGGCCGCTGCTGAAATGACTGGCTTCCGCTGCCGGAGGCGCCACGCCCCACAGCGCGCAGAGCCGGGCGAGGTGCTCGAGCTCGCGCTGGCGATCGCCGGCGTCGACCAGCACGGCGACGGTGCTGGCGCGCGAAGGCGACTCGATCGATTCCGAGGGCCGGGCATGAACTTCGTCGGCGAGCACGCGACGCAGCGGATGTTCGGCGGCGAGGAGGAGGCTTGTCGGGTTCATGCCGGATTCTCCGCCGAGCTTTCGGGACAGCACACTAGTGGAGCAGGTAAACCGCGGCACCGACGTAGAGCGGTATGCCGAGCAGGATGTTCATCGGAAACGTGAGCCCGAGCGACATCCCGAAGTAGAGCGAAGGATGGGCCTCCGGAATGGCATGGCGCAGCACGGCGGGCACGGCGATGTACGACGCGCTCGCGGCGAGGACGGCGAGCAGCGCGCCGTCGCCGACCGACAGGCCGGCAGCCCCGGCCAGGGCGAGCGCCAGGCCCGCGTGCAGCGGCGGCGCTGCCACGCCGTACAGGATGACGACCGGTGGACGGCCCCTGAGCGAGCCGAGGTTGCGGGCGACAAGCAGCCCCATGTCGAGCAGGAAGAAGGCAAGCATTCCCTTGAACAGATCGCCGGAGAAGGGCTGCATGGAGGCCTTGCCGGCATCGCCGCTCACGAGTCCGACGAGCATCGAGCCGAGCAGCAGCATCTGCGGGCCGGATGTCAGCGCTTCGCGGATGACGCCGCCGAGCGAGAACGAGGTGGGGGAAGTCGGCGCGGCCGGGCCGTCGCTTGGACCCGCAGCGTGTCGCGAGGCGGCGTCGCGGCGCAGGAGATTCGCCGCGATCAGTGCCAGAACGATCGCTGGCGACTCCATCAGCGCCATGGCCGCCGCCATGTGGCCGCCGTAGACGACGCCGCGCTCGTCCAGGTACTGGGTGGCGGTGATGAAGGTCACCGCGCTGACGGAGCCGTAGGTCGCGGCCACGGCGGCGGCGTCGAACGCCGGCAGAAACCGGCGGAGAACGAAGTAGGCCGAGAGCGGAACGACGAGGGCCAGCACGACGGCACAGCCGAGCCCGACGGCGACCTCGGCCGTCACGCCCGAACGGGCCAGGGCGTAGCCGCCCTTCAGGCCCAGCGCCATCAGCAGGTAGAGCGAGAGAAAGCGCGAGATCGCGGCGGGAATCTGCAGGTCCGACTTCACCAGGCCGGCAAATATGCCCAGCGCGAAGAAGAGAACTGCCGGATCGAGAAAACTGTTCATCGGCGGACGACGGATCGAGGAGTCGGCGCGGATGCTAGAGGCGCAGGCTCTTCAGGTAAATTCGATATTTCAAGGCAATCACATAGAAGAACGGCTATGCATGCCACCTTTCGCCAGCTCCGCCTGATGCTGGCCCTGGCCGACACCGGCAGCGTCTCGGCCGCCGCGCGTGCCTGTCACGTGAGCCAGCCCACGGTGTCGATGCAGCTCAAGGCCTTGGCCGAGTCGGTAGGCCTGCCGCTCTACGAACAGCGAGGCCGCAGGCTGCATCTCACGGCGATGGGCGAAGCCCTGGCCCGGCGGGCTCGCAACATGTCCAACGAGTGGGCGGCCTTCGAGCAGGAAGTGGCCGCGGAAAAGGGGCTGACGCGGGGTCGCCTCCGACTTTCCATCGCCAGCACCGCGAAGTACTTCGTGCCGCGGATGCTGGGCACGTTCTGCGCCCGCTATCCCGACATCGACATCGAGCTGCAGGTACTCAATCGCGATGGCGTCGTCGAGCGCTTGCGCAACCATCGGGACGATCTCTACATCATGTCGATGCCGCCGGTCGACATGGCGCTGGAGCAGCGCATGTTCCTGGCCAATCCGCTGGTGGTCGTCGCGCCGCTGCACCATGGTCTGGCGGGGCGCGGCTCGATCGGGCTGCCGAGACTTGCGCGCGAGCGCTTCATCCTTCGGGAGCGGGGCTCCGGCACGCGACTGGCCTGCGACGCGCACTTCGCCGCGCTCGGATTCCGGCCGACGGTGAGGCTGGAACTGGGCAGCAACGAGGCGATCCGCCATGCCGTGGCCGCCGACCTTGGGCTCGCGGTCCTGTTGATGCATGCCATCGGGCCGGCCGAAGCGAGCGCCCGGGTGGCGGTTCTGAAGGTGCGCGGGTTTCCGGTCCAGTCCAGCTGGTTCGTCATTCACCCCAAGGGCAAGCGGCTCTCGCCGATCGCCGCGGAGTTCTCCGCGCACCTGCAGGCGACGGCCGGCGCGGGATGAGGCCTCAGCGCTCGATCAGCTCGATCTTGTAGCCGTCGGGATCGGTGACGAAGGCGATCACCGTCGTTCCGCCCTTCACCGGCCCGGCCTCGCGGGTGACGGCGCCGCCGCCGGACCGGATCTTCTCGCACGCCGCCTTCGCATCGTCTACGCCGATCGCGATGTGGCCGTAGGCGGTGCCGAGGTCGTATTCGCTGACGCCGTGGTTGTAGGTGAGCTCGAGCTCGGCCTGTTCCGGGTTCGAGCCGTAGCCGACGAAGGCCAGCGAGTACTTCTGGTCCGGCCGCTCGGTCGTGCGCAGGAGCTTCATGCCCATGATCTTGGTATAGAAGTCGATCGAGCGCTGCAGGTCGCCGACCCGGAGCATCGTGTGGAGGAATCTCATGGTGCGTCGAGGATGAAGCAGGTGGTGGAGCCGTGAGCGTACAGCTTGCCGTCGGGACCGGTGAGCCGGCCTTCGGCGGTGGCCATGCGGCCGCCGGAATGGACGATGGTCGCTTCGGCACGCACCAACGGAGTCTTGTCGGTCAGCGGGCGCACGATGTTGATCTTCAGCTCTGCGGTGGTATAGGCCTTGCCTGCCGGCAGCATCGACTGCACGACGCAGCCGAGCGCCGAGTCGAGAAGGGTGGCGAACCAGCCGCCATGCACCGTCCCCATCGGGTTGTAGTGCTCGAGCGAGGGCCGTCCCTGGAACGCGACCCGGCCGACCTCGGCCAGCACGAGCGTGAAGTCCAGCGTCTTCGTGATCGGCGGCGCGGGGAGCGTGCCGTCGATCAGGGCGCGCAGCATCTCCACGCCCGACAGGCCGGTGATCTGCTCGCGCGTCGAGACGCCGTAGCCGCTGACCGCCGCGCGCGCCCGCTGGTCGAGTGCCTGCCACTCGGCGAGATGGTTCACGGCGGCGCCCTTGTTGTCCTCCAGGCTCATGCGCTTTCTCCGACAGTTGCAGATGCAAGAATTGTAGCTACAATCATCAGATGGTCAAAGCACAGACGACGACAGCCCCTGCCGGGGCGACCCCGCGCGGCTGCACGAACCTCAAGCTGCGCCAGCTCACCCGCCGGGTGAGCCAGCACTACGACCGGATCGTCGGCGCCGCCGGCCTGAAGACGACGCAGTACTCGCTGCTCTCCTACGTGACCCGGCTCGGCCCGGCCCGGCCCGGCGACATCGCCGACGCGATGGAGATGGACGCCTCCACACTCACCCGGAACCTGCAGCCGATGGTCGCCAACGGCTGGATCGAGGTCGGCCCCGGCGCCGACGGCCGCTCGCGCTGGGTAACGGCCACCGCGGCCGGCAAGGCCAAGCATGCCGAGGCGCAGCGCGAATGGAAGCGGGCGCAGCTTGCGCTCAACGCCCGGCTGGGCGAGGCGCGGGTGGTCGCCCTGCACGCCCTGCTCGACGACTGCCTGGCGAAGATCAACGACATCGAGGAGCCTGTCCATGGCTGAGTCCACGGCGGTCGCCGACGCGCCGAAGCGTCGGATCGCGTTCTGGCTGGTGCTGCTCGCCGCGGGCGGCATCTTTGCGGTGACGATGGGTGCGCGGCAGTCCATGGGGCTGTTTCTCAGCGTCATCAATTCGACCACCGGGCTCGGCCTGGCGAGCATCAGCCTGGCCTTCGGCGTCGGCCAGCTCTGGTGGGGGCTGACGCAGCCGGTGGCCGGCATCATGGCCGACCGCTACGGCGCCGGCCGGGTTCTGCTGATCGGCCTGGCGATGGTGGCGATCGGCACGGCGCTGGTGCCGCTGATGACGACGACGCTCGGCCTGATCCTCGCGATCGGCGTGCTCGCGGCCGGTGGCGCCGGCTTCGCCGGCCCCTCGGTGCTGCTCGCCTCGACTGCACGCCTCACGCCGCCGGAAAAGCGCGGCATGGCGAGCGGCATCGTCAACGCCGGCGGCTCGTTCGGCCAGTTCGTGTTCGTGCCGATCGCCGGGGCGATCACCGCCGGCTTCGGCTGGGCGATCTCGGTCCAGAGCATGGCGGCGATCGTGCTGCTGGCGCTGCCGGCGGCCTGGATCCTGCGCGGCCGCCCACCGGCCGTCTCGGCGCCGGCGCCGGCCGGCCATCCGGCCGCCGCGGCGAAGCGCGAGACCACCCGGGCCGCGATCGGCCGGGCGATGCGCGACCCGAGCTACCGCCTTCTCTCCGCCGGCTTCTTCGTCTGCGGCTTCCACGTCGCCTTCATCGCCACCCATCTTCCCGGCGTCGTGGCCGCCTGCCAGTTGCCGCCCTCGGTCGGCGCCTGGGCGCTCGGCATCGTCGGCCTGTTCAACATCGTCGGCAGCCTGGCCATGGGCTGGGCGGTGGGCCGCTGGCGGATGAAGTCGCTGCTCTCGCTGCTCTACGCGGCGCGCGGCCTGGCGGTGCTGCTGTTCCTGCTCGCGCCCAAGACCGAGGCGGTGGTGCTGGTGTTCGCCGCCTTCATCGGCCTGACCTACCTCTCGACCGTGCCGCCGACGGCGGGGCTGGTGGCCAAGTTCTTCGGCACCGCGCACATGGCGACGCTGTTCGGCTTCGTCATGCTCTCGCACCAGCTCGGCGGCTTCCTCGGCGCCTGGCTCGGCGGCAAGGCGTTCCAGGCGACCGGCAGCTACGACTGGATGTGGTACGCCGACATCGTGCTCGCCGCCGGTGCGGCGCTGATCAACCTGCCGATCCGCGAGGCGCACCTGCCGCCCCGGGCCGCGGCCGTTCCGGCCTGAGGCCGCTCAGGCCGCGCGCGGCGGCATCGTGTAGTTGAGGGCGAGCCGGCCGCCGTCGACGTAGACGACCTCGCCGGTCATGTAGCTGGCCGCGTCGCTGGCGAGAAAGGCGCAGACGCTGGCGATCTCCCCCGGCGCGCCGAGGCGGCGCAGGGGCGTGCGGCCCATGATCCGTTCCTGCGCCTCGGCGCTGCCGAGCACCGCCTTGCGGGCCAGCTCGGTCGCGATCGTGCCCGGCGCGACCGCGTTGACGCGGATGCCGTGGTCGGCGAGGCCGAGCGCCATCGCCCGCGTGAGCTGGTCGATGCCGCCCTTGCTCGCGTTGTAGCTGGCGATCGTCGGGATCGCCATCACGCCGTTGACCGAGCTCATGTTCACGATCGCGCCGCCGCCCGTCTTCTTCATCTCGCGCGCCACCGCCTGGCCGACGAGGAACGAGCCCTTGAGGTTGACGTTGATGACGACGTCCCAGTCGGCCTCGGTGATGTCGAGGAACTCGGCGGCGCGAAAGATGCCGGCGTTATTGACGAGCACGTCGATCCGGCCGAAGGCGGCGATCGTGGCCGCGGTCGCCGCCTCGACCTCGACCCGGCTGGCGACGTCGCAGCGCATCGCCCGCGCCTCGGGGCCGAGCTCGGCGGCGAGGGCCTCGGCGGTGGCGACATCCACGTCCCACAGCGCGAGCTTCGCGCCGCTCGCGGCGAAGAGGCGCGCGCAGGCGGCGCCGATGCCGTTGGCGGCGCCGGTGACGACCACCGTTTGGCCGGAGAAATCGAAGCGGGTGCGGTTCATGAAAGGGTCCTGTCGAGCCAGATGGCGATGCCTTGGGCGTTGAGTTCGAAGTCGAGCGCGAGCAGGTCGCGGATGCGCTCGTCGGCAAGCGTCACGCCGTGCGTGCGCAAGCTCTTCAGGTGGATCGCCTCGAGCCCGCGCTTGAGCGCCCCGTGCCGGTCTGGCGCCTTCGCCAGCGAGCGGGCGAGAGCCACCATCTCGTCGAGCTGCGCCAGGAACAGCTTGGCCAGCCGCGGCACGTCGCCGACCGAGCCGTAGTGCGTGAGCAGGATCTGCTGCGGCGAGAACGCCAGCATGCGGTCGATCGAGCGGCGCAGCGCCTCGGGCTGGAACTGCACCGGCGTCGTCGTCGGCATGACCCAGGCGCCGCGGGCGGTGTCGAACTCGCGGTAAGAGAGGCCGAAGGTGTCGCCGGTGAAGAAGCCCCGGCTCCGCTCGTCCCAGATGCAGTGGTGGTGCATCGCGTGGCCGGGCGTGTCGAGGAACAGCAGCGGCCGGCCGGCGAGCTCGAGCGTCATGCCGTCGGTGGTCTTGACGACGCGGTCGGCGACGACCGGAACCAGCGTGCCGTAGGAGCGCGCCATTTCCTCGGGCCCGTAGACCGCGGTCGCGCTCTGGATCAGCCGCGTCGGGTCGACGAGGTGGCGGGCGCCCCGCGGGTGGACGACGAGTCGGGCCTGCGGCAGATGCTGCATCAGCAGGCCGGCGCCGCCGGCGTGGTCGAGGTGCACATGGGTCGCGATCACCATGTCGACCGCCTCCGGCGCGAGGTCGGCGGCGGCGAGCGCCGCCAGCAGCCGCGGCAGCGCGTGGTTGGTTCCGGTGTCGACGAACGCCGCCCGGCCCTTTTCGACGATCAGGTAGGAAGCGTCGAAGCGGTCGCGGTGAAAGCCCGTGTCGATGACGTGGATGCCGTGCTCGAGGCGTTCGACGAAGGCGGGGAGGGCAATGGCTGACATCGCGAGTCGATTCTAGGGAGGGGCCGTGCGCGGCTCGGCCGCTGCGCTCAGAATGGCCGAAACGCGCGACCACGCGCACCGATCCGGAGACTCTCGATGAACATTCCTGCCGTCCGCCGGCTTCGCCTCGCGAGCGCTGCCGCTGCCGCCTTCGTGCTGGCCGCATGCGCCGCCCCGGGCTCGCTCGGCCGCACGCCGACCGAGGCCGACTTCATGACCATCCAGCCCGGCATGAGCAGCCAGGAGGTGCTGGCCCGGTTCGGTCCGCCGACCTGGACCTTCGGCGTGCGCCAGGAGAACCTGACGATCTGGAACTACCGCTACTACCGCGGCGACTGCGTCATCTACCAGGTGAGCGTGCGGCCCGACGGCACCGTGCGGGACGCCGGAACCGGGTACGACCCGGCCTGCGACGGACCGCGCAGCCGCTGGTAGAAGACGCCGGCCTCAGGCGGCCAGGAGTTGCCGCAGCACGAACGGCAGGATGCCGCCGTGCCGGTAGTAGTCGACCTCGATCGGCGTGTCGATGCGCAGCGTGAGCTGCACCGAGCGGCTGGTGCCGTCGGCCGCGTGGATGACCAGGGTCGCGTCCTGCTGCGGCCTGAGGTCGGCGACGATGACGACGTCGAAGCTCTCGTCGCCCTTGATGCCGAGCGACTCCCACGAGTCGCCGGGCTTGAACTGCAGCGGCAGCACGCCCATGCCGACCAGGTTGGAGCGGTGGATTCGCTCGAAGCTCTTCGCCACCACCGCCTTGATGCCGAGCAGCTGCGTGCCCTTGGCCGCCCAGTCGCGGCTCGAGCCGGTGCCGTATTCCTCGCCGCCGAAGACGACGGTCGGCGTGCCCTCGGCCATGTACTTCATCGCCGCGTCGTAGATGAACATCTTCTCGCCGGAAGGCTGGAACAGCGTGACGCCGCCTTCCTCGCGCGAGCCGCTCGCGTCGGCCGGAATCATCAGGTTCTTGATCCGCACGTTGGCGAAGGTGCCGCGCATCATCACGTCGTGGTTGCCGCGGCGCGAGCCGTAGGAGTTGAAGTCGGCCTTGACGACGCCGTTGTCCTTCAGCCACTGGCCCGCGGGCGACGCCTCCTTGATCGCCCCGGCCGGCGAGATGTGGTCGGTGGTGATCGAGTCGCCGAACAGGGCCATCGCCCGCGCGCCCTTGACGCCGATCTCGGCGTGGTGCGGCTGCATCTCGAATCCGGCGAAGAACGGCGGCTTGGCGATGTAGGTCGAGTCGGGCCAGCTGTAGACCTGGCCCTGCACGCCCTTGATCTTTTCCCAGAGGGGACCCGGCTCCGACGCGACCTTGTCGTAGTTCGCCTTGAACGCCTTGCCGTTCATCGCGTGCTTCATCAGCGCCGCGATCTCCTCGCTGGTCGGCCAGATGTCGCCGAGGTAGATCGCCTTGCCGCCGTGCCCCAAGCCGACCGGCTCGGTCATCAGGTCCTTGAGCACCGTGCCGGCGATCGCGTAGGCGACGACCAGCGGCGGGCTGGCGAGGAAGTTGGCCTTCAGGTTCGGGTGGATGCGCGCCTCGAAGTTGCGGTTGCCCGAGAGCACGGCGGCGCAGATCAGGTCGTTCTTCGTGATCGCCTCGTTCAACTCGGGCGTCAGGTCGCCGGCGTTGCCGATGCAGGTGGTGCAGCCGTAGGCGGCGACGTTGAAGCCGAGCTTCTCGAGGTAAGGCAGCAGGCCCGCCTTGGTCAGGTACTCGGTGACGATGCGCGAGCCCGGCGCGAGCGAGGTCTTGATGTGCGGCTTGACCTTGAGGCCGGCCTCGACCGCCTTCTTCGCCAAGAGGCCCGCGGCGAGCAGCACGCTCGGGTTCGAGGTGTTGGTGCACGAGGTGATCGCGGCGATCAGCACGTCGCCGTTGCCGACGGTCATGTCGTTGTGCGCGGGAATCGCCGGCTCGGCCTCGGACAGCGCCGCCGCCAGGGTCGGCTTGTTCGCGGCCATCTCCTCGACGAAGCGGGGCGCGCCCGGATTGACCGAGGGCGTGGTCGGAATCTTCGCGCCCTCGCCCTCGCCGTTGCGCGCATCCTGGGCGCGCACCAGGTGGCGGGTCAGCATCTGCGCGGCGGGCTGGTTGAAGCCGTTCTCGGTGGGCGGCTTGGAGAACAGCGATGTGAACTGCTTCTTGACGTTGCCGAGATCGATCCGGTCTTGCGGCCGCTTCGGGCCGGCCAGGCTGGGCGTGACGGTGCCGAGGTCGAGGCTCACGATCTGCGAGTAGTCGATCGCACCGGCGCGCGGCACGCCGTACAGGCCCTGTGCCTTGAAGTAGGCCTGGAAGGCCTCGATCTCCGCCTTGGTGCGGCCGGTGCCCTCGAAGTACTCGATCGTCTTGTCGTCGACCGGGAAGAAGCCCATGGTCGCGCCGTACTCCGGCGCCATGTTGGCCATGGTCGCGCGGTCGGGAACCGACAGGCCGGCAACGCCCTCGCCGAAGAACTCGACGAACTTGCCGACCACCTTGGCCTTGCGCAGGATCTCGGTCACGGCGAGCACGAGGTCGGTGGCGGTGAGGCCTTCGCGCAGCTTGCCGGTGAACTCGAAGCCGACGACGTCGGGCGTCAGGAAGTACACCGGCTGGCCGAGCATGGCGGCTTCCGCCTCGATGCCGCCGACGCCCCAGCCGACGACGCCGATGCCGTTGATCATGGTGGTGTGGCTGTCGGTGCCGACCAGCGAGTCGGGGTAGTAGACCGGCAGCTCGCCCTTCTTCGCCGCGGTCTTGAAGACGCCGCGGGCCAGGTACTCGAGGTTGACCTGGTGGACGATGCCGAAGCCGGGCGGCACGACGCCGAAGGTGTCGAACGCCTGCATGCCCCACTTCATGAACTGGTAGCGCTCGACGTTGCGCTTGAACTCGAGCTTCATGTTCAGGTCGAGCGCCTTCTTCGTGCCGAAGTAGTCGATCATCACCGAGTGGTCGACGACCAGGTCGACCGGCACCAGCGGCTCGATCGTCTTCGCGTCCTTGCCCATCTCGTGGGCGACGTTGCGCATCGCCGCCAGGTCGGCGAGCAACGGCACGCCGGTGAAGTCCTGCAGCACGACGCGGGCGACGACGAAAGGCACCTCGTCGAGGCGCGGCGCGTTCGGCTTCCAGCCGGCGACCTCGACCACGTGCTCCGGCAGCACGCGCTTGCCGTCGCAGTTGCGCAGCACCGACTCGAGCACGATCCGCATCGAGACCGGCAGCCGCGAGATGTTCGGGTACTGCTTCGCCAGGACCGGCAGCGAATAGAACGAGCCCTCCTTGCCGGAGGCCGTCTTGAAGGTCTGGAGGGTGGAAGCGAAGGCGTGGGTCATGGCGGTGTCCTCGGATGGGAAGTCAGGCGTCGGAACGCTCAATGCGCGGGCCGCGGCACGATGACGCGCAGGCCCTTGAAGTAGTCGCGGAAAAATCCTTCGTCGCGCGTGATCAGCGCGCTGCACTGCAGGAGGGCGTGGGCCCCGATCAGGAAGTCGGGCACTGCGCGCTGCGCCGCGGCGCTGCGGCCGTCGGCCTGGGCGCGCTGCTTGTAGCGACGCTGCATCTCGCCGGCCCGTACGGCCGCGCGCAACTCGGTCGACGAGAACAGGATGCCGGCGCCTTCCAGTGTCTCGACGAAGTCGCTGCCGAAACCGAGCCCGGCGACGACCTCGGCGACGACGACGTCGCAGACGACCACCGGACCGAGCGAGAGGGCGCGGCGCAGCGCCTCTTCGGCGGCGTCTGCGCGGGCGTCGTTTCCCAGCAGGTCGACCACGACCGAGGAGTCGACGGCGATCACTTGCGGCGAGCCTGCTTCGCCGGCGCGTCGCGCGGCGGCGGATACGGATCGCCGGGCGCCCGCCCGCGCAACTCGCGCATCACGTCGTCGGAGCTCACGCCTTCGGGCAGCTTGTACTTGCCGCGCAGCCGCGACAGGGCGTCGTCGACATTCTTGCGCAGGATGATCCGGCCGCCGTCGAGCTCGACCTTGAGCTGCGTGCCCTTGGTCAGCCCGAGGGCGTCGCGGACGGCCTTCGGCAGGGTGATCTGGCCTCGCTCGGCAACGGTAGCTTCCATGCGACCTCCCGGGAGATAAGTATGCAAGGATCATACATACTTACCAATACATATTCAAGCGGTCTCAGCCATGCCGCATCTCGAAATCCCGCATGTAGGCGACCAGCGCCTGCACGCCCTCGATCGGCATCGCGTTGTAGATCGATGCCCGCATGCCGCCGACCAGCCGGTGGCCCTTGAGGGCGAGCAGGCCGGCGGCCCGGGCGCCCTCGAGGAAGGCCCCGTCCAGGGCGGGATCGGCGAGGTGGAAGACGACGTTCATCAGCGAGCGGTCCTCTCGGGCGACCCGGTTGACGTAGAAGTCGCTGGCGTCGAGGGCGGCGTAGAGCAGCGTCGCCTTGGCCCGGTTGCGCTCGGCCATCGCCGCCAGGCCGCCACCTTCCCTGATCCAGCGGAACACCAGCCCGGCGAGGTAGATCGCGAAGGTGGGCGGCGTGTTGATCATCGAGTTGTTGGCCGCCTGGATGGTGTAGTTGAACGCCTCCGGCGTGATCGGCAGGGCGCCGCCGAGCAGGTCCTCGCGCACGATCACGAAGGTGAGGCCGGCCGGACCGATGTTCTTCTGCGCCCCGCCATAGATCAGGCCGTAGCGCGAGACGTCGATCGGCCGCGACAGGATGTTCGACGACATGTCGGCCACCAGCGGCACTGCGCCGGTGTCGGGCACCCAGTGGAACTCGACCCCGCCGATGGTCTCGTTGGCGCAGATGTGGACGTAGGCGGCCTCGGGATCGAGGCGCCACTCCGACTGCTTCGGGATCGAGGTGAATCCGCCCGCCTTGCCGCTCGCCGCGACCTTGACCTCGCAGAAGTGCGCCGCCTCGGCGATCGAGCGCGTTGCCCAGGCGCCGGTGTCGACGTAGTCGGCGCTTCTGCGGCCGCGCAGGAGGTTCATCGGCACGATCGCGTTCTGGCCGATCGCGCCGCCCTGCAGGAACAGCACCTTGTAGTTCGCCGGAATGGCGAGCAGTTCGCGCAGGTCGGCCTCGATGCCGGCCTGCAGCGCCATGAATTCCTTGCCGCGATGGCTCACTTCCATCACCGACACGCCGCTGCCGTTCCAGTCGAGCATTTCGCTCGCGGCCTGGCGGAGAACGGGTTCGGGGAGGGCGGCGGGGCCCGGGGCGAAATTGAAGGGGCGCGACATGGCGGCCATTATCGAGCCGCCGCTCGCGCCGGACCGCCCGGCGCAGCGAGCGCCGCCGGCCGGAAAGCGCCTTAGGACGCGCCCGACGCGGCCTTGGCCGCCTTGGCCGCCTCGATCAGCTCGCGCTGCTTCGGGCTGATGCAATCGTCGACGATGCGGCGCGCGGTCATGGTGTTGAGCAGCATCGACTTGCTGGCGATCTGCACCATCAGCGTCTCGCCGCGCACGTCCTCGAGGCGGATCGCGCCGGTGGAGGAGAGCACCGGCTTCATCAGCCATTCGCCCTTGTTGTGCTTGACCGTCACGTACGACGAGTACTTGGGGCTCTGCTCGATGTCGACCGTCTGGTTGAACTCGCACTCGTACTTGCCGTAATAGACCATCTCCGCCGCCTTCACCTGCTCGGGGTAGGCGTCGGGGATGATCATCTCGGGCTTCTTCGCCGCCGCGGGCGTCGCCGACTTGACCGCCGCCTTGGCGGCGGGTTTCACCGCGGGCGGCGCGGTCTGTGCGGCCGCGGGCAGGGCGACGACGCCGGCGGCGAGGATCGCGAGGACGAGGCGGGCGGATTGGAAAGCGGGGCGTGCGGTCATGGGGTGTCTCCGTCGGTCGATGGCGATTGTGGTTCAGCCCTTTGCCTGCGGCGAGGCCACCTTACCCTCGGTTACCGCCCTGGCGGGAACTGCGTCACGACCGGATCGACCGGGCTCAGCGGCGCGCCTTCGCTGGCGCCGGGAAGAACCGTTGCCGCACCGCGTCGGGCAGCGGCGTGCCCGTGCGGCGGGCGCGCGTCAGGAGGCGCCAGAAGTAGCGGTAGCTGGCGCGATCGTGCAGCACGCCGGCGTGGCGAATCGGCGCCCAGTCGGCGTCCTGCGCGGCGCCGACGATCGCGATCGCCTCCTCGACTTCGTCGGCCCCCGGCGCGAAGGCGGCGACGATGGTGCGGATCTGCCCCGGGTGGATGCTCCACATCCGGGTGAAGCCGAGCTCGCGCGAGGCGCGCCGCGCCGCCTCGGCGACGACCTGCATGTCGTTCAGCTCGGTGACGACGCTGTGCGATGGCGTCTTGGCGAACGCATGGCAGGCGGCGGCGATCTCGAGCTTGGCGCGAACCACCAGCGGGTGCGCGAACTGGCCCTCGGCCGACATGGCGGAGGCGGGAATCGCGCCGCGATGCGCCGAGACGAAATCCATCAGGCCGAAGGAGATCGACTCGATGCGCGGATGCGCGGCGATCTCCGCCACCTCGCGCAGGCCGGCATGGGTCTCGACCAGGACGTGCAGCGGGATCGTGACGCCGTCCGAAGCGGCATCGATCGCCGCGACCGCCCGGTAGACGTCGGCGACGCCTTCGACCTTGGGCACCATCACGTAGGGCAGTCGCGTTGCCGCGGCGCCGACGATGGTCGCGACGTCGGCGGCGAACCAGGGGTGCTCGACCGGATGGACGCGCACGCCGCAGCGGCCATGCACGTTGCGCTGCGACATCACCATCGCCGCGACGAGCTCGGCGTGGGCCGCCTCGCCCCCCACCGGCGCGCCGTCTTCGCAGTCGAGCGTGACGTCGAACACCGGGCCGAGCTCGGCCTGGAGCTCGAGGCTCTTGACCATGCGTGCCTCGACGCCCGCGTAGTGATCGCAGACCGGCAGCTCGACCGCCGACTCGCCGGCGTCGAACAGGGCGGCCTGCGGCGAGATCACGGCGGTGCCTGGCGGCTCGGGGTGCGCCTCAGAGCAGGTGCTTGACGCCCGCCTGCTCCTCCTGCAGCTCCTTCAGCGTGACGTCGATCCGCTCCTGGCTGAAGGCGTCGATCGGCAGGCCCTCGACCACCTTGTACTTGCCGTTCTCGGTCGTGACCGGAAAGCCGAACATCGTGTCCTTGGGGATGCCGTACTGGCCGTCGGAGGGGATGCCCATCGTCACCCACTTGCCCTGGGTGCCGAGCGCCCAGTCGCGCATGTGGTCGATCGCGGCGTTGGCCGCCGAGGCCGCCGAGGAGACGCCGCGGGCGGCGATGATCGCCGCGCCGCGCTTGCCGACCGTGGGCAGGAAGGTGCCGGCGTTCCAGGCGTCGTCGCCGATCATGTCCTTGACGCCCTTGCCGCCGATCGTCGCGAAGCGGTAGTCGGCGTACATGGTCGGCGAGTGGTTGCCCCAGACCGCCATCTTCTCGATCTCGGCGACGGGCTTGCCGGTCTTGGAAGCGATCTGGCTCAGCGCCCGGTTGTGGTCGAGGCGCAGCATCGCCGTGAAGTTCTCGCGCGGCAGGCCCGGCGCGCTCTTCATCGCGATGTAGGCGTTGGTGTTCGCCGGGTTGCCGACCACCAGCACCTTGACCGTGCGCTTGGCGACGGCGTCGAGCGCCTTGCCCTGGGCGGTGAAGATTGCGGCGTTGACGGCGAGCAGCTCGGCCCGCTCCATGCCGGGGCCGCGCGGCCGCGAGCCGATCAGGAGGGCGTAGTCGGCGTCCTTGAAGGCGGTCATCGGGTCGCCGTGCGCTTCCATGCCGGCGAGCAGGGGGAAGGCGCAGTCCTGCAACTCCATCATCACGCCCTGCAGCGCCTGCTGGGGCTTTTCCATCGGCACCTCGAGCATGCTGAGGATGACGGGCTGGTCCTTGCCCAGCATTTCGCCCGAGGCGATGCGAAAGACGATGGCGTAGCCGATCTGGCCGGCTGCACCGGTGACCGCGACTCGGACGGGGGGCTTGCTCATGGGAACTCCAGGGTGGGATGGGTGGAACGGTGTCCGTCCGGCGAGCGCTCGCCGGCCCGGTTAAAGTCTGTTGCGTTGCAATAAAATCAGCAGGCTGCGCAGAGCGGCATTCTTTCCCGAGAAAAAAAGGCTGGACATGGTTACGTCGATCAAAGAACCACCGCTCAAGGTCCGGCCCGTCTACCGCAACATCCACGTCACGCAGCTCGCATCGTATCGCCTGCCGCTCGCCGGCTGGGCTTCGATCCTGCATCGGATCAGCGGCGCGCTGATGTTCCTGCTGCTGCCGTTCGCGATCTGGATGTTCGACAGCAGCCTCACTTCCGAGGTCTCGTTCGAGCAGTTCCGCAGCCTCTTCGTCGCCGGCGCCGCGGGCCTGCCCGGCTGGTTCTGGAAGCTCGTCGCCTTTGCCCTGATCTGGGCCTACCTGTTCCACTTCTCCGCGGGCCTGCGCCATCTCTGGATGGACGCGACCCATTCGGTCGGCCTCGAGTTCGGCCGCAACTCGGCGCTCGCGGCGATCGTCGTCAGCACGCTGGTGACGCTGGCGCTCGGCGCCAAGCTGTTCGGCCTATTCTGATCATCATGGGCAGCACCTACGGTTCCAAGCGGCTCGTCGTCGGCGCGCACTACGGCCTGAGCGACTGGCTTTCGCAGCGCTTCACGGCGCTCATCATGGCGATCTTCACCGTCGCCGTGCTGGTGCAACTTTTCATCGGCGGGCCGCTCGACTACTACAAGTGGTCGGCGATCTTCGGCCGCCAGTGGATGAAGGTGCTGACCTTCGTCGTCATCGTTTCGATGCTCTGGCACGTCTGGGTCGGCGTTCGCGACATCTGGATGGACTACGTGAAGGTGATGGGCGTTCGCCTCGGGCTGCAGGTCCTGTCGATCGTCTGGCTCGTCGGCTGCGCCGGCTGGGCGGTGCAAGTGCTCTGGAGACTCTGATGGCCGGCCCCGCGTTCGTGACTTCCTCGGTGCCGACGCGCCGCTTCGACGTGGTCATCGTCGGCGCCGGCGGCTCCGGGATGCAGGCGTCGCTGCGCCTGGCCCGCGCCGGCCTCAACGTCGCCGTGCTGTCCAAGGTGTTCCCGACCCGCTCGCACACCGTCGCGGCGCAGGGCGGCATCGGCGCCTCGCTCGGCAACATGAGCGAGGACAACTGGCACTATCACTTCTACGACACCGTCAAGGGCTCCGACTGGCTCGGCGACCAGGACGCGATCGAGTTCATGTGCCGCGAGGCGGCCAACGTCGTCTACGAGCTCGAGCACTTCGGCATGCCGTTCGACCGCAACCCCGACGGCACGATCTACCAGCGCCCGTTCGGCGGCCACACCGCCAACTACGGCGAAAAGCCGGTGCAGCGCGCCTGCGCCGCCGCCGACCGCACCGGCCACGCGATGCTGCACACGCTGTACCAGCAGAACGTCAAGGCGAAGACGCATTTCTTCGTCGAGTGGATGGCGCTCGACCTGATCCGCGACGCCGAGGGCGCCGTCGTCGGCGTCACCGCGCTCGAGATGGAGACCGGAGAGCTGCACATCCTGCAGGCCAAGACCGTGATGCTCGCCACCGGTGGGGCCGGCCGGATCTTCGCGGCCTCGACCAACGCCTTCATCAACACCGGCGACGGCCTCGGCCTGGCGGCGCGCTCGGGCATCCCGCTCGAGGACATGGAGTTCTGGCAGTTCCACCCGACCGGCGTGTACGGCGCCGGCGTGCTGCTCACCGAAGGCTGCCGCGGCGAAGGCGCGATCCTGCGCAACAGCGACGGCGAGCGCTTCATGGAGCGCTACGCGCCGACGCTCAAGGACCTGGCGCCGCGCGACTTCGTCTCCCGCTGCATGGACCAGGAGATCAAGGAAGGACGCGGCTGCGGGCCGTTGAAGGACCACATCGTCCTCGACATGACGCACCTCGGCGGCGACACGATCCGAAAGCGCCTGCCCTCGGTGCTCGAGATCGGCCACAACTTCGCCAACGTCGACATCACGCGCGAGCCGATCCCGGTGGTGCCGACGATCCACTACCAGATGGGCGGCGTGCCGACCAACGTGCACGGCCAGGTGGTGGCGCCCCAGGGCGACAACCCGAACGCGGTGGTCGAGGGCCTCTACGCCGTCGGCGAATGCTCCTGCGTCAGCGTGCACGGCGCCAACCGGCTGGGCACGAACTCGCTGCTCGACCTGCTGGTGTTCGGCCGGGCGGCGGGCAACCATCTGGTCGCCAGCCAGCTCGGGGCGAGGGCGCACCGCGCGCTGCCGGCCGGGGCCGCCGATTTCACCCAGTCGCGCCTCGCCCGGCTCGAGGCAAGCACCGGCGGCGAGTACTGCCAGGACGTCGCCAACGACCTGCGCAAGTCGATGCAGACGCATGCCGGCGTGTTCCGCACCCAGGCGGCGATGGACGAGGGCGTGGTCCAGGTCAAGGCGATCGCCGAGCGCGCCAAGACGATCCACCTCGCCGACAAGTCCAAGGTCTTCAACACCGCCCGGGTCGAGGCGCTCGAGGTCGACAACCTGATGCAGTCGGCGCTGGCGACCATGATCTCGGCGGCCGCCCGGCACGAATGCCGCGGCGCGCACAGCGTCGCCGACTACGAGCGGCCGATCGACGACGCCGAGTTCCCGAACGGGCGCAACGACGCCGAGTGGCTGAAGCACACCCTCTGGTACAGCGAGGGCAACCGCCTCGACTACAAGCCGGTGAACCTGAAGCCGCAGACGGTCGATTCGATCCCGCCGAAAGTGCGCACGTTCTGACGCGAAAGACATCGATGACGAAACGCACCTTCAAGATCTATCGCTACGACCCCGAGAACGGCGCCGCGCCATCGATGCAGAGCTACGAGGTCGAGCTCGACGGCAGCGAGCGGATGCTGCTCGACGCGCTGATGAAGCTGAAGGCCCAGGACCCGACGCTGAGCTTTCGCCGCTCCTGCCGCGAGGGCGTGTGCGGTTCCGACGCGATGAACATCAACGGCAAGAACGGCCTGGCCTGCCTCACCAACATGAGGACGCTGAAGGATCCGATCGTTCTCAAGCCCTTGCCCGGCCTGCCGGTGGTGCGCGACCTGATCGTCGACATGACGCAGTTCTTCAAGCAGTACGAGTCGATCAAGCCCTACCTGATCAACGATGAGGTTCCGCCCGAGAAGGAACGGCTGCAGTCGCCCGAGGAGCGTGAGGAGCTGAACGGCCTGTACGAGTGCATCCTCTGCGCGAGCTGCTCCACCGCCTGCCCGAGCTTCTGGTGGAACCCGGACAAGTTCGTCGGCCCCGCCGGCCTGCTGCAGGCCTACCGCTTCATCTCCGACAGCCGCGACCAGGCGACCGGCGCGCGCCTCGACAACCTCGAGGATCCGTACCGCCTGTTCCGCTGCCACACGATCATGAACTGCGTCGACGTCTGCCCGAAGGGCCTGAACCCGACCAGGGCCATCGGCAAGATCAAGGAGCTGATGGTGAGGCGGGCCGTCTGATGATGCAGCCCGCGCCCGTCGAGGCTGCGCCGGGCGCCCGCGCCATCGACGCGGCCGCGCTCAGCAAGCTGCGCTGGCGCTGCCGGCGCGGCCTGCTCGAGAACGACATCCTGATCGACCGGCTGTTCACCCGCGCCGCGCCGGTCACGCAGGCCGAAGCGAACGGCCTCTACCTGCTCATGGAGCTGGCCGACAACGACCTGCTCGATCTCTTTCTCGGCCGCCAGAAGCCGACCGCGAACCTCGACAGGCCCGAGGTTCATCAGGTGCTCGAGGCCGTCAGGGCGCAGGGGACAAGGCCCGACAACCGTTTGTCTTCCGCCACTTTTTCGAGGACCTCGTCATGACCCCGTCGGACGTCAAAGCCACCCTTTCGTTCTCGGATGGAAGTCCGAGCATGGACCTGCCCATCTACAAGGGCACGATCGGCCCGGATGTCATCGACATCCGCAAGCTCTACGGGCAGACCGGCAAGTTCACGTACGACCCGGGGTTCCTCTCGACCGCGTCGTGCAACTCGACCATCACCTACATCGATGGCGACAAGGGCGAGCTGCTGTATCGCGGCTACCCGATCGAGCAGCTCGCCACCCAGTGCGACTACCTCGAGACCTGCTACCTGCTGCTCAACGGCGAGCTGCCGAGCGGGAAGGAGAAGGAAGACTTCACGCACCTCGTGACCCATCACACGATGGTCAACGAGCAGATGCAGTTCTTCCTGCGCGGCTTTCGCCGCGACGCGCACCCGATGGCGATCCTGACCGGGCTGGTGGGCGGGCTCTCGGCCTTCTATCACGACAGCACCGACATCCACAACGCCGAGCACCGCGCGATCTCGGCGATCCGCCTGATCGCCAAGATGCCGACGCTGGTCTCGATGGCCTACAAGTACACGATCGGCCAGCCCTACATCTACCCGAAGAACGATCTCTCGTACGCCGGCAACTTCATGCGCATGATGTTCGCCACGCCGTGCGAGGACTACAACCCGAACGAGGTGCTCGTGCGGGCGATGGACCGGATCTTCATCCTCCACGCCGACCACGAGCAGAACGCCTCGACCTCGACCGTGCGCCTGTGCGGCTCCTCGGGCACCAACCCGTTCGCGGCGATCGCCGCCGGCGTCGCCTGCCTCTGGGGCCCGGCGCACGGCGGCGCCAACGAGGCGGCGCTCAACATGCTCGAGGACGTGCAGAAGATGGGCGGCGTCGAGAAGATCGGCGAGTTCATCAAGCAGGTGAAGGACAAGAACTCGGGCATCAAGCTGATGGGCTTCGGCCACCGGGTCTACAAGAACTACGACCCGCGCGCCAAGCTGATGCGCGAGACCTGCCACGAGGTGCTCGACACGCTCGGCCTGCACGACGACCCGATCTTCAAGCTGGCGATGGCGCTGGAGAAGATCGCCCTCGAGGACGAATACTTCGTGGCGCGCAAGCTCTACCCGAACGTCGACTTCTATTCCGGCATCGTGCAGCGGGCGATCGGCATTCCGGTGAGCCTGTTCACGGCGATCTTCGCGCTGGCGCGCACCGTCGGCTGGATCGCCCAGCTCAACGAGATGATCGGCGACCCGGAATACAAGATCGGCCGGCCGCGCCAGCTCTACAACGGCGCGGCGCAACGCAACGTCAAGGCGATCGGCGAGCGCGACTGACAGATCCGCCCACCCCCCGCGTTGACGGGGGAGAGGGCGGGCGCGGCTTCTCTTGCGAGGCCGCTTTCGATGGGGCAGACTCGGGGCACAAGGCGCACACCGGTCGGCGTGCCGCCGATAACCCGAGGAGCCGTTTCCATGCGAATTCCTGTCACCGCCCTGTCGTGGGCGTCGCCTGCGCTTGCGCTCGCGCTGAGCGCCGGCGTTCAGGCCCACGAGCCCGAGAAGAGCACGAGTCCGGAGGCGAATGCGCCGTCCGGCGCCACGGTCACGACCACCACCGCCGAGGCGATGATCGTCGTGCGCGACAAGGCCACCGGCAAGCTCCGCCGCCCCACGCCAGAGGAGATGGAGAAGCTGATCGCTTCCGGCCGCAACGCGCAGGCCGCGCGCGCCCCGGTCGAGCCTTACGACGTCAAGGCCCGCCCCGGCCAGCGCGCGATGGCGCTCGGCGACGCCGGCATGTCAAACCAGGTCGCGCGCAGGAATGCGCAGGGCGGCATCGACGAGGTCTGCGTCACCGGCGACGAGGCCGTGGCGAAGGCGATGTCCACCCCGGTTGCGAAGGTGAAGGCCCATGAATAAGCCGCTCCGCCTTCTCGCATCGCTCGCGCTCGCCGGCTCGGCGCTGGCGGCCCACGCCGCCGCGACCATCACGGTCATCAACGGCGATCCGCCCAACGTCGGCTTCAACGATCCGACCGCCGTCGCTCCGGTCGGCGGCAACTCCGGCACGACGCTCGGCCAGCAGCGTCTGAACGTCTACCAGGCGGTCGCCGCGAAGTGGGGTACCGAGCTCAACAGCACGGTGCCCATCCTCGTCTATGCAACCTGGGAGGCACTCACCTGCGACGAGTCCTCGGCGGTTCTGGGCTCGGCCGGCGCGGTCTTCGTCAACGCGAACTTTCCGAACGCCCCGTTCACCGACACCTGGTACAACTCGGCGCTGGCCAACAAGCTCGCGGGTTCGGACCTCAGTGAGGGCGACCCGACGTCGACCGACCCGGCGGTCATCGTCGGAGCCGACATCCGGGCGCGCTTCAACGCCAACCTCGGCAACGCCACCTGCCTGCCCGGCGCGCCGTTCTACCTCGGCCTCGACAACGCCCACGGCAACCTGGTCGACTTCTACTCGGTGCTGCTGCACGAGCTCGGCCACGGGCTCGGCTTCCAGGTCCTGACCAACTCCCAGACCGGGAAGCGGATCGGCAATCCCGCGCTGCCGTCGATGTGGGAACGGTTCATGCTCGACACCGATACCAACACGACCTGGTTCGCCATGACCGACCGGCAACGCAAGAAGTCGGCGGTCAACTTCCAGGGCCTGGTCTGGACCGGCGCCAGCGTGACCGCGGGCGCGCCGCTCGTTCTGAGCGCGGGCAAGGCGGAGGCGATCCTCAACACGGCGCGCAATCCGAAGACCTTCAACGTCGGCACGGCCGAGTTCGGCCCGGCGCTCACGCCGGCGGGGATCACCGACTTCCCGGCGACGATCGTCACGCAGGCGGGCGAACTCGGCCCGGGATGCAGCCCCTACGACGCCGGCAACGCCGCCGCCGTGAACGGCCAGATCGCGGTCGTCGATCGGGGCGGCTGCGCCTTCGTCATCAAGACGAAGAACGCGCAGAACGCGGGCGCGGTGGCGGTCGTCATCGTCAACAACGTCGCCGGCGGGCCGATCAGCCCGGCGGGCAGCGATCCGACGATCGTCATTCCGACGGTCGGGGTATCGATGGACGACGGTACGGCGATCAAGAACTCGATCAAGCCGCGCCGCTCGG
Organism: Burkholderiales bacterium; assembly: GCA_021414305.1. Lineage (GTDB taxonomy): Bacteria > Pseudomonadota > Gammaproteobacteria > Burkholderiales > Burkholderiaceae_C > Schlegelella_A. Next base: position 152,849 of record JAIOOS010000023.1, read on the forward strand.
CCTCGCTGACCTTGCACCTCAACACGACGCTGCTCGCCGGCGCCGACGCCAGCGACCGCGTGTTCCTGTACACGCCGAACCCGCTCGAAGGCGGCTCGTCGGTGTCGCACTGGGACACGAGCGCGACGCGCAACCTCCTGATGGAGCCGTTCATCAACGACGACCTCAACCACGAGGTGAAGGTGCCGTCCGACCTGACGCTGCAGCTGTTCATCGACATCGGCTGGTAAGCACCCTTTCCGGTCGATGAGCGAGGGGCACGGCGACGTGCCCCTCGTCTTTTGTGCAGCGCACCTAGAATCGTCCGGGTGACGAACCGAACCCTCTACGACAAGCTGTGGGACGAGCACGTCGTCCGGACCGAGGACGACGGCACCGCGCTGCTCTACATCGACCGCCACCTCGTGCACGAGGTGACCAGCCCGCAGGCCTTCGACGGCATCGAGCAGGCCGGACGCAAGGTCTGGCGGGTCTCGGCCAACCTCGCGGTGAGCGACCACAACGTGCCGACGACCGAACGTTCGCACGGCATCGCCGACCCGATCTCCAGACTCCAGGTCGACACCCTCGACGCCAACTGCGACAAGTGGGGCGTGACCCAGTTCAAGATGAACGACCTGCGCCAGGGCATCGTCCACGTGATCGGGCCCGAGCAGGGCGCGACCCTGCCCGGCATGACCGTCGTCTGCGGCGACTCGCATACCTCCACCCACGGCGCGTTCGGCGCCCTCGCGCACGGCATCGGCACGAGCGAGGTCGAGCATGTGCTGGCGACGCAGACGCTGCTCGCGCGCAAGGCGAAGAACATGCTGGTCAAGGTCGAGGGCAAGCTCGCGCGCGGCTGCTCGGCCAAGGACATCGCGCTGGCGATCATCGGCACGATCGGCACCGCCGGCGGCACCGGCTACACGATCGAGTTCGCCGGCGCGGCGATCCGCGCCCTCTCGATGGAAGGCCGGATGACGGTCTGCAACATGGCGATCGAAGCCGGCGCCCGCGCCGGGCTCGTGGGGGTGGACGAGACGACCCTGGCCTACGTGAAGGGCCGGCCGTACACGCCGGCCGGCCTCGAGTGGGACGCGGCGGTGCGCTACTGGAAAGACTTCCATTCCGACCCCGGCGCGCACTGGGACCGCATCGTCGAGATCGACGCCGGGCAGCTCGTGCCGCAGGTGACCTGGGGCACTTCGCCGGAGATGGTCACCTCGATCGGCGAGCGCGTGCCCGATCCCGAGCGCGAGAAGGACGCGGGCAAGCGCGATGCGATCGAGCGCGCCCTCAAGTACATGGCGCTCGAGCCGAACCAGCGCATCGACGACATCCGCATCGACAAGGTCTTCATCGGCTCGTGCACCAACTCGCGGATCGAGGACCTGCGCGAGGCCGCGGCGGTGGTCCGCCGTCTCGGCCGCCGGATCGCCGGCAACGTCAAGCTGGCGCTGGTGGTGCCGGGCTCGGGGTTGGTTAAGAAGCAGGCCGAGCAGGAAGGCCTGGACCTCGTGTTCAAGGGCGCCGGCTTCGAGTGGCGCGAGCCCGGCTGCTCGATGTGCCTGGCCATGAACGCCGACCGGCTCGAGCCGGGCGAGCGCTGCGCTTCCACCAGCAACCGCAACTTCGAAGGCCGGCAAGGGGCGGGCGGCCGCACCCACCTGGTCAGCCCGGCGATGGCGGCGGCGGCCGCGATCGAAGGTCATTTCGTCGACGTCCGCCGGCTGGTCTGATTGCGATGGAACCCTTTCACGTCCACACCGGCCTGGTCGCCCCGATGGATCGGGAAAACGTCGACACCGACGCGATCATTCCCAAGCAGTTCCTGAAGTCGATCAGGAAGTCGGGCTTCGGGCCCAACCTGTTCGACGAGTGGCGCTATCTCGACCACGGCGAGCCGGGGCAGGACCCGCGCACGCGCCGGCCCAACCCCGACTTCGTGCTCAACCAGGCGCGCTACCAGGGCGCCTCGGTGCTGCTGGCGCGCAAGAATTTCGGCTGCGGCTCCTCGCGCGAGCACGCGCCCTGGGCGCTGCAGCAGTTCGGCTTTCGCGCCCTGATCGCGCCGAGCTACGCCGACATCTTCTTCAACAACTGCTTCAAGAACGGCCTCTTGCCGATCGTCCTCTCGGAGCACCAGGTGTCGGCGCTGTTCGACGAGGCCAAGGCCTTCGTCGGCTACCGGCTGACGATCGACCTCGAGCGCCAGGTGGTGGCCAAGCCCGACGGCGCCGAGCTCGCCTTCGAGGTCGAGCCGTTCCGCAAGTTCTGCCTGCTCGGCGGCTACGACGACATCGCGCTCACGCTGCGCCATGCCGACACGATCCGCGCCTTCGAGGCGGAGCGGCTGCTGAAGCAGCCCTGGCTGGCGACGACCGTCCGATGAAGATCGCGATCCTCCCCGGCGACGGCATCGGCACCGAGATCGTCGCCCAGGCCGAGCGGGTGCTGGCCGCGCTTGACCTGCGCTTCGAGACCGAGCACGCGCTGGTCGGCGGCGCGGCCTACGAGGCCCACGGTCATCCGCTGCCCGAAGCCACGCTGGCGCTGGCGAAGGCCGCCGACGCGGTGCTGTTCGGCGCGGTCGGCGACTGGAAGTACGACAAGCTCGAGCGGGCGCTCCGCCCGGAGCAGGCGATCCTCGGCCTGCGCAAGTCGCTCGGCCTCTTCGCCAACTTCCGCCCGGCGATCTGCTATCCCGAGCTCACCGCGGCGTCGAGCCTCAAGCCCGAGCTGGTCGGCGGGCTCGACATCCTGATCATCCGCGAGCTCACCGGCGACATCTACTTCGGCCAGCCGCGCGGCCGGCGCAGCGCGCCCGACGGCGCCTTCACCGGCGCCGAGGAGGCGTTCGACACGATGCGCTACACGCGCCCGGAGATCGAGCGCATCGCCCACGTCGCGTTCAAGGCGGCGCAGAAGCGGAGCAAGCGGCTGACCAGCGTCGACAAGGCCAACGTGCTCGAGACCTTCCAGTTCTGGAAGGACGTCGTCACAGAGGTCCATGCCCAGTACCCCGACGTCGCCCTCGACCACATGTACGTCGACAACGCGGCGATGCAGCTGGTGCGGGCGCCGAAGAAGTTCGACGTGGTCGTCACCGGAAACATGTTCGGCGACATCCTCTCCGACGAGGCGGCGATGCTCACCGGCTCGATCGGCATGCTGCCCTCGGCCTCGCTCGACGCCCACGGCAAGGGCCTGTACGAGCCGAGCCACGGCAGCGCGCCCGACATCGCGGGCAGGGACCTGGCCAATCCGCTGGCTACAATTCTGTCCGTCGCCATGATGCTTCGCTTCACCCTCAACCAGCCGGAAGCCGCCGCTCGCATCGAGCAGGCGGTGCAGGCCGTGCTCGCCTCCGGGCTGCGCACGGCCGACATCTGGGCCGAGGGCGGCACGAAGGTCGGCACGCGGCAGATGGGTGACGCGGTCGTGGCCGCGCTCACGACCAAAAAGGCGATCACCAAGAGCTAGTCCGCTCCGGTTTGTCGTGCCCTGTCCCCCGGCCCGATGGCCGGGCGGAACGAAGGAAACCCCGCACTTCAACTCAGGGCACAAGCGATGGAACTCACAGGATTGGTCGGTTGGCGCGGCATGGTCGGCTCCGTGCTGCTTGACCGGATGGAAGCCGAAGGCGACTTCGCGCTGATCGAGCCCCTCTTCTTCAGCACCAGCGACAAGGGCGGCAGCGCGCCGAAGTTCGCGAAGAACGAGACCCGGCTCCAGGACGCCTACGACCTCGAGGCGCTGAAGCGCTGCCGCACGATCATCACCTGCCAGGGCGGCGAGTACACCAAGGACGTCTACCCGCGGCTGCGCGCCGCCGGCTGGAACGGCTACTGGATCGACGCCGCCAAGACGCTGCGCATGCAGGACGACGCGGTCATCGTCCTCGACCCGGTCAACCTCGGCGTGATCAAGGACGCGATGCGCCGCGGCGTGCGCAACTACATCGGCGGCAACTGCACCGTGAGCTGCATGCTGATGGGCATGGGGGCGCTGTTCAAGGCAGACCTGGTCGAGTGGATGACCTGCACCACCTACCAGGCGGCCTCGGGCGGGGGCGCGCAGCACATGCGCGAGCTGCTGACCCAGTACGGCACGCTCAACGCCGAGGTGCGGGCGCTGCTCGACGACCCGAAGTCGGCGATCCTGGAGATCGACCGCAAGGTGCTGGCGAAGCAGCAGTCGTTGTCGCCTGGCGAGATCGCCAACTTCGGCGTGCCGCTCGGCGGCAGCCTGATCCCCTGGATCGACGCCGACCGCGGCGACGGCACCAGCCTCGAGGAGTGGAAGGGCGGCGCCGAGACCAACAAGATCCTCGGCCGCGGCCTTGCAGGCGGCGGCGAGCCGGTGCCGATCGACTCGATCTGCGTACGCATCGGCGCGATGCGCTGCCACAGCCAGGCACTGACGATCCGCCTCAGGAAGGACGTGCCGCTGGCCGATATCGAAGCGATGATCGCCGCCGACAACGAATGGGTGCAGGTCGTGCCGAATACACGCGCCGCGAGCATTCGCGACCTCACCCCGGTGGCGGTGACCGGTACGATGAACATTCCGGTCGGCCGGTTGAGAAAGCTGGCGATGGGGGAGCGCTATCTCGGCGCGTTCACGGTCGGCGACCAGCTGCTGTGGGGTGCGGCCGAGCCGCTTCGGCGCACCCTGCGAATCCTTCTGGAGGACTGAATCGACCGCTTGTCGCGGGTCCCTGTCGTTGTCTGTCCGCAACATCGGCGTGCAGAAGACTCGGAACCGCGCTCTCCGCGAATGTCAGCCAATGCATGAGCTTGCTACCGTATCTCGCTGATGTTATGGTCTTTTCCGTCTTTCGACCTGCCGTTTCTGAGGTCGCATGAAGGGCGCATCGAGAGCAGGGAAGCTCGGTTGCGAGCCCGCCAATTCCATTCGGGAGACGCCTTGAAAAGAAAACTGAAGTTCTCGGGGCGATTCGCGCTGACGAGCGTTGCCGCAGCGATGCTCGCGCTGGCCTCTCCCTGGGCCTCGGCTCTGGGCCTCGGCCGCCTGAGCGTGCAGTCCGCGCTTGGCGAGGCCATGCAGGCGGAGATCGAAGTCACCAGCATGACGGCCGAGGAGCAGGCCAACCTGCGCATCCGCGTCGCGCCGCCCGAGGCGTACCGCGCCGCCAACGTCGACTACAACCCGGTTCTTCCCACCACCCGCGCGACGCTGCAGAAGCGCTCCGACGGGCGTCTCTACGTTCGCCTGGTGAGCGACCGCGGCGTGCAGGAGCCGTTCGTCGACGTGATCCTCGAGATTTCCTGGGCCACCGGCCGCCTGGTCCGCGAATACACACTGCTGTTCGATCCGCCGGCTGCCCAGCGCGCGCCCGCCACCCAGGCGCAGAGCGGAACGACGACCGCGCCGGTGATTTCTGCCGCGCCGCCGGCCGTCACGCCCTTGCCTCCGACCACTTCTCCCTCGCCCGCCGCCCTGGCGCGCGAGCAACGCGAAGCGCAGCGCGAAGCCGCCCGCCAGGCCGAGCGCGAGCGTCGCGAAGCCGCCAAGGCCGCCGCCCCCTCCCGCCCGAAGGACGAGTCGAGCCAGCCTGCGCGCGCCGCCGGCGCTGGCGCCGGTGTCGACGAGTACCGGGTCCAGTCGGGCGACACGCTGTCGAAGATCGCCGGCCGCACCCAGCGCCCCGGCGTCTCGCTCGACCAGATGCTGGTGGCGCTGTTCCGCGCCAACCCGAGCGCCTTCGCCGGCGACAACATGAACCGCCTGAAGGCCGGCGTCGTCCTCTCGGTGCCTTCGGCGGAGGCAGCCCAGGCGGTCGGCACCGCCGACGCGCGCAAGACGATCGTCGCGCAGAGCGCCGACTTCGGCGCCTACCGGCAAAAGCTCGCCGGCTCGACGCTCGTGCCCAAGGCCGAGCCGAGCACCCGCCAGGCGACGGGCAAGGTCCAGGCCACGGTCGAAGACAAGAAGACCGCTGCCGCGCCGACGCCCGACAAGCTGACATTGAGCAAGGGCAGCGCCGCGGCCAAGCCGGGCAGCGCCGAGGACAAGCTCGCGAAGGAAAAGGAACGGCAGGCCGCCGAAGCGCGTGTCGCCGAGCTCAACAAGAACCTGGCCGATCTGAAGAAGATCCAGGGCGGCGCGACCGCGCCCCCGGCCGCTGCGCCCGCGGCGCCGCCGGCCGTGGCGCCGGCGGCATCAGTGGCGCGTCCGGCTACCGCGCCTGCTCCGGCGCCTGCGCCCGCACCTGCTCCCGCGCCGGCCCCTGCGCCGGCACCGGTCGTGGTGGCCGCCGCACCGCCTCCGGCTGCGACGCCGATTCCGGTGCCTGCCTCCGCGCCTGCCCCGGCGGCCCCGGCGTCGGTCTCGGCCGCCATCGGCACCACGCCGCCCGGCATGTCGTCGTCGGCGGCGGCGGTCGCCGCCGCGTCCGGCATCGCCCGGCCGCCGGCCAGCGCCGTCGCCGCGGCCTCGCGCCCCGCCGCGCGTCCGATTCCCAAGCCCGCGCCCGTCGAGCCCAGTTTCCTCGACACGCTGATGGCGAACCCGCTCTACGCCGTCGGCGGGCTGCTGGCCGTGGCGCTTGCCGGCTTCGGCCTCTACCGCTTCTCGCAGCGCTCGAAGAAGGACAGCGGCGAGACCTCGTTCCTCGAGAGCCGCCTGCAGCCCGATTCGTTCTTCGGCGCCAGCGGCGGCCAGCGCATCGACACGCGCGATGCCGGCGGCAGCTCGTCGTCGATGACCTATTCGCTGTCGCAGCTCGACGCGATCGGCGACGTCGACCCGGTCGCCGAGGCCGACGTGTACCTGGCCTACGGCCGCGACCTGCAGGCCGAGGAAATCCTGAAGGAGGCGATGCGCAGCAATCCGGAGCGCCTCGCGATCCGCAGCAAGCTGCTCGAGGTCTACGCCAAGCGGCGCGACATCAAGGGCTTCGAACTGCTCGCCACGCAGCTCTTCGCGCTGACCCGCGGCGAGGGCGAGGAGTGGACCAAGGCCCAGGATCTCGGCTCGCAGATCGACCCCGAGAACCCGCTCTACCAGGCCGGCGGCGCGCCGGAGCGGACGAGCGAAGGCGCCACCATCGTCGAGCCGCTCGGCGCCAGCACGCTGCCGCAGTCGATCATTCCGGTGCCTTCCGCCTATGGCAGCTCCGTCGGCGCCGATTCGGCCCTGCAGGACAGCCAGATCGGCGACCTCGACCTCGATCTCGACAACCCCGACGTGGGCGTGCCCTCGCAGCCGGCGGCGTTCGACGCGACCGAGTCGATCCCCCCGCGCACCGGCATGGGCTACCAGCCGTCGACGCAGAAGATGCCGCTCACCTCGAACGAGCCGATCACATCGGGGCCCGACAGCCGCGACACGCCGCTCAACTTCGACCTCTCGGGCATCTCCCTGGACCTCGACAAGCCGGAGCACGACACCGCGCGCGGCGGTATCGACCTGCCGTTCGTCGAGGACGACAGCAAGTCCGATCCGCTCTCGCGCAAGCTCGAGCTGGCCGAGGAGTTCCAGCGCATCGGCGACAAGGACGGCGCCCGCGACCTGCTTCGCGAGGTTCTCGCCACCGCCAGCGGCGCGGCGAAGACCAAGGCGCAGGGGATGCTCGACGACCTGAGCTAGGGCGGGCGCCCGCCGGCGCTCGCGTCTTCAGGACCCTTCGTGCGAGTCGCGCTCGGCATCGCCTATCGCGGCGCCGCGTACCACGGCTGGCAGAGCCAGCCCGGCGGCCAGACCGTCCAGGACCAGGTCGAGCGTGCCCTGGCGTCGTTCGCCGATCGGCCGGTCAGCACCGTCTCCGCGGGGCGTACCGACGCCGGGGTGCATGCGCTCAACCAGGTCGTCCACTTCGACACCCTCGCCGAGCGCGCCGAGGAGGCGTGGGTGCGCGGCAGCAACCGCTACCTGCCCGGCGACATCGCGATCCAGTGGTGCCGCTTCGTTCCCGACAGCTTTCACTCGCGGGCGAACGCGATCGGCCGGCGCTATGCCTACGTGCTGCTCGAGTCGCGGGTGCGGCCGGCGCTCGAGGCCGGGCACGTCGGCTGGACCTTTCGCCGCCTCGATGGCGAAGCGATGCGCGAAGCCGCGCAGGCGCTGATCGGCACCCACGACTTCAGCGCCTTTCGCTCCGCCGAGTGCCAGTCGCCGTCGCCGGTGAAGACCCTGCGCTCGCTGGCGATAGAGCGCCGCGGCGACTACTGGCGCCTCGACTTCGAGGCCGACGCGTTCCTCCATCACATGATCCGCAACGTCATGGGTGCCCTTGTCGCCGTCGGCAGCGGCGGGCGCGATCCGGCCTGGCTGGCCGAGGTGCTCGCGCGCCGCGACCGGTCGCTCTCGGCCGCGACCTTCGCGCCGGACGGTCTCTACTTCCTCGGCCCGTACTACGATGCCGTCCATGCGATTCCCGAACGGACGCCGGCCATGTCGTGGATCCCCTGAGGTCGCGCCCGGGCGCGGCGTGCCGGGATGAGCGCGCGCACCCGGATCAAGATCTGCGGGGTCTCGCGACCTGAAGACGTGGCGGCGGCGGTCGACGCCGGCGCCGATGCGATCGGCCTCGTGTTCCACCCCGGCAGCCCGCGCCACGTGACGCTCACCCAGGCCACGGCGCTGGCGCTGGCGCTGCCGCCCTACGTCACGCCGGTGGGCCTGTTCGTCAACGCCGACGCCGCGAAACTCGCCGCCGCCGTGGCCGCGATCCCGACGCTGGTCCTGCAATTCCACGGCGACGAAACGCCGGCGCAATGCGCCGCCGCCGGCCGGCCTTTCCTGAAGGCGGCGCGGATGGCGCCGGGCCTCGATTTGCTAAACTTCTCCCGCCGTTTCAGCGGGGCCCAGGGCCTCCTTCTCGACGCCCATGTCGAGGCGTTCGGCGGCAGCGGAAAGGTCTTCGATTGGTCGCTCGTTCCTCGCGGCGTTCCCCATCGGCTCGTTTTGTCTGGTGGGTTGCATGCCGGAAATGTCGGCTCCGGCATCCGGGAGATTCGGCCCTGGGCCGTTGACGTTTCCTCCGGCGTGGAATCGACGCGCGGCGTGAAGGACGCCGCGGCGATCCATGCCTTCTGCGATGCCGTGCGCGAGGCCGATCTGCGGATCGAAGCCTCCGTCTCCTGAAGAACATCCCATGCTCGACTATCACCAGCCCGACGCCACCGGGCATTTCGGCCGCTACGGCGGCAGCTTCGTCGCCGAGACCCTGGTCCATGCGCTCGACGAGCTCAAGGCCTGCTACGCCGAGGCGCGGCGCGACCTGGCGTTCGACGCCGAGTTCCGCTACGAGCTCGCCCACTACGTCGGCCGGCCGAGCCCGATCTACCACGCGGCGCGGCTTTCGCGCGAGGTGGGCGGGGCGCAGATACATCTCAAGCGCGAAGACCTCAACCACACCGGCGCGCACAAGATCAATAACTGCATCGGCCAGGCTTTGCTGGCCCGGCGCATGGCCAAGCCGCGCGTCATTGCCGAGACCGGCGCGGGCCAGCATGGGGTGGCGACCGCGACCGTGGCGGCCCGCTACGGCATGGAATGCGTCGTGTACATGGGCAGCGAGGATATCCAGCGCCAGGCTGCCAACGTCTATCGCATGAAACTGCTCGGCGCGACGGTCGTGCCTGTGAACAGCGGGTCGAGAACCCTCAAGGACGCGCTCAACGAAGCGATGCGCGACTGGGTCACCAATGTCGGCAACACCTTTTATATCATCGGCACCGTCGCCGGGCCCCATCCCTATCCGATGATGGTGCGCGATTTCCAGGTGGTGATTGGCGAGGAATGCAAGCTGCAGATGCCCGAGTTGGCCGGCCGCCAACCCGATGCGGTGATTGCCTGCGTTGGCGGCGGCTCGAACGCGATGGGAATCTTCCATCCGTACATTCCGCTGCCCGGAGTCCGGCTGATCGGGGTCGAAGCCACGCGGCGCCGCTCACGGCCAACAGCCCGGTCGGCGTGCTGCACGGCAACCGCACCTATCTGATGCAGGATGCCGACGGGCAGATCATCGAGACGCATTCGATCTCCGCCGGCCTCGACTATCCGGGCGTCGGCCCGGAGCACGCCTGGCTCAAGGATAGCGGCCGCGCCGAATACGTGGCGGTGACCGACGACGAGGCGCTGGCGGCCTTTCACGCACTGTGCCGTTATGAAGGCATCATTCCGGCGCTGGAATCCAGCCACGCCCTGGCGTATGCGGCGAAGATCGCCCCGACCCTCGCCAGCGACAAGTTGCTGTTGGTGAATCTTTCCGGACGCGGCGACAAGGACATGCACACCGTTGCCGACAAATCCGGCATCCAGTTCTGACATGTCGCGGATCAAAGCCAGATTGTTATGTTTGTATGAGCTTGGTGTATTGTAAGTGTTT
>JAIOOS010000013.1 GCA_021414305.1 Burkholderiales bacterium
GGCGCCAAAGTAGGGGAAGGCGACTGGAAGAACCTCGTCGCGGCGCTCCATCAGGCTCAGCGCCAACTTCACCTGCTCGCCGGTTTCGCCGTCCTTGTCTTCAAGGTTCCAGCGTCCCGCCGGCTCACCATTCTTGGGCCAGCGATAGCCGATCGAGCCTTGTGGAACCACCAGATCGCCGCTGTCTTCTGCCACCGCGACCGTCTTCCAGTCGGCACGGCCTTCGGATGCCGCGCCCGGAACGTCGCTGTGACGAACGTAGCGGTCTGGCACCCAGCGCTTACCGTCTTTCCTGAGACGCACCAGCATCGGCAAGTCTGTGTAGCGGCGCGTAGAGTCATCGAAATAGGGTACCTTCTTGTCGAGGAAGAATTCCTTGAGAACGACGTGCCCCATGGCCATGGCGAGCGCCGCATCGGTCCCCTGCTTGGGGTGCAGCCACATGTCGGAAAGCTTGGCGACCTCCGAATAGTCGGGTGTGATCGCGACCACTTTGGTGCCGTTGTAACGAGCCTCGACGAAAAAATGCGCGTCGGGCGTGCGCGTCTGCGGCACGTTCGAGCCCCAGGCGATGATGAAGCTGGAGTTGAACCAGTCGGCCGACTCCGGCACGTCGGTCTGCTCGCCCCAGACCTGCGGGCTCGCCGGCGGCAGGTCGCAGTACCAGTCGTAGAAGCTCATGCAGACGCCGCCGATCAGGCTGAGGTAGCGCGAGCCCGCCGCGTAGCTCACCATCGACATCGCCGGAATCGGCGAGAAGCCGATGACGCGGTCGGGGCCGTGCTTCTTGATCGTGTAGACGTTGGCCGCGGCGACGATCTCGTCGACCTCGTCCCAGCTCGAGCGGACGAAGCCGCCGAGGCCGCGCACCTGCTGGTAGTCGCGGCGCCTGGCGTCGTCCTCGACGATCGAGGCCCAGGCGTCGACCGGATCGCGCGCGAGCCGCGCCTCGCGCCAGCTCTTGAGGAGTCGCCCCCGCACCATCGGGTACTTGACCCGGTTCGCGCTGTACAGGTACCAGCTGTAGCTCGCGCCGCGGGCGCAGCCGCGGGGCTCGTGGTTGGGCATGTCCCAGCGCGTGCGCGGATAGTCGGTCTGCTGCGTCTCCCAGGTGACGATGCCGCCCTTGACGTAGATCTTCCACGAGCACGAGCCGGTGCAGTTGACGCCGTGGGTCGAGCGGACGACCTTGTCGTGGGCCCATCGGTTGCGGTAGCCGTCTTCCCAGGTGCGGTCTTCGCCGGTGGTCACGCCGAGATCGCCGGAGAAGCTTTCCCGTGGCTGCGAGAAATAGGTGAGTCGGTCGAGGAAATGGCTCATGGGGCGTTCTCCGGGATTCGGGGACTCAGGGGTTCTTCACGTACGCATTGGCGCGCAGGTAGAACCACCAGTTGAGGAACAGGCACAGCGCGTAGAACACGGCAAAGCCGTACATCGCCATCTCGGGCGTGCCCGCCTTGATCTGGTCGCCGATGACGACCGGCGCGATGAAGGCGCCGTAGGCGGCGATCGCCGAGGTCCAGCCGAGCACCGGGCCGGCCTGCTGGCGATCGAAGATGACGCCGATCGAGCGGAAGGTCGAGCCGTTGCCGATGCCGCTGGCGGCGAAGAGCACGACGAACAGCACCATGAACAGCAGGAAGTACTCTTCCGGCGTCGGCGAGCGGTAGGCCAGCAGCATCACGTAGCCGACCGCGGCCGAGGCCGCGACCATCACCGCCGAGATGATCTGGGTGACGATCGAGCCGCCCACCTTGTCGGCGATCCAGCCGCCCACCGGGCGGATCAGCGCGCCGACGAACGGACCGATCCAGGCGTACGTCAACGCCGGCGGCGCGTTCGGGTTGTTGAGGGTGTGGCGCATCACGCCGGCCGCGTCGGGCAGGTGGCTGATGCCGAAGATCACCTTGATCGACAGCGGCAGCGCCATCGAGAAGCCGATGAACGAGCCGAAGGTGACGATGTAGAGCACCGTCATCGCCCAGGTGTGCTTGTTGCGGAAGATCTGGAACTGCGCGGCGACGCCTTCCTTCATCGTGCCGAACGCCGTGAGCTTCATCACCAGCAGGGTGCCGACGATGATCAGCGGCATCGCCAGCCACATGTTCAGGACGCCCAGGCCGCCCGGCGCCGGCAGGTACAGGTACAGGCCGATGCCAGCCGGAATGAACGACAGCGTGTACAGCCAGGTGATCTTGAGGAAGGCGGCGATCGGCCCGCCGGTGTTCGGCGAGACGGTCTTGAGATTGTTCATGCCGAACCAGCAGACGATCGCCAGCGGCACCAGCGAGAGCAGCCAGGCGAAGCCGGCGTTCTGGATCCAGGTGGGGGTGCCGGACTTGATCTTGCCGAGGATCCAGCCGCTGTCCTTCAGCAGCGTCATCGGCTCGCCGCCGAAGGCACCGAACAAACCGACGGTCATCACCAGCGGAATGACGATCTGCATGCTGGTCACGCCGAAGTTGCCGAGGCCGGCGTTGATGCCGAGCGCCGTGCCCTGCAGCCGCTTCGGGAAGAAGGTGCTGATGTTCGACATCGAGCTGGCGAAGTTGCCGCCGCCGACGCCCGACCAGAGCGCCATCAGCTGGAAGGCCCAGAGCGGCCAGTCCTTGTGCTGCAGCACGATGCCGGTGCCGATCGCCGGGGCGAGCAGCATGGCCGTGGTCAGGAAGATCGTGTTCCGGCCGCCGGCCAGGCGGATCAGGAACGACGCAGGGATGCGCATCGTCGCGCCCGCCAGGCCGGCGATCGCGGTCAGCGAGAACAGCTCGGCCTGGCTGAACGGAAAGCCCAGGTTGAGCATCTGCACGGTGATGATTCCCCACATGCCCCAGACCGCGAAGCCGCAGAGCAGGCTGGGCACCGAGATCCAGAGGTTGCGGTAGGCGATGCGCTTGCCGGTCGATTCCCAGAAGGCTTCGTCCTCAGGGCGCCAGTCGGCGATGTCGGCGCCGCGTGTCGCGACCGCGGGCGGCGCGCCGGGGAGAAGTGTGGTGTCCATGTCGTTCCTCGGGTCCAGGTGCGGTCAGTGGCCGAAGGCCGGGGAGGCCGGCGAGCGCGGGCCGATGACCTCGGTGCGGCGCACCTCGGTCCAGTACATCCAGATCAGCGAGACCCAGACGACGCCGTACATCAGCATGAAGGCGCTGGAGCGGATGCCGGTCAGGTCCATCAGGGCGCCGAACATGATCGGCAGGATGAAGCCGCCCATGCCGCCTGCGAGGCCGACGATGCCGCTGACGGTGCCGATGTTGTCGGGATAGTCGTCGGCGATGTACTTGAAGACCGAGGCCTTGCCGAACGCGAAGGCGATGCCGAGCAGGAACATCAGGCCGGTGAAGGTGTAGACGTTGAGGCCGATGTGGAAGGTCTTCGGGCCGTCGATCGTGAGCACGGTGAAGTCGGTCTGCGGGTAGCTGAGCAGGAACAGGCAGATCCAGCTCACCCACATCACCCACCAGGTGACGGCATGCGCGCCGTACTTGTCGCTGAGCCAGCCGCCGACCGCGCGCAGCACGCCGCCCGGCAGCGAGAAGCACGCCGCCAGCAGCGCCGCGGTGCGGATGTCGAGGCCGAACTCGCCGATGTAGTACTGCACCATCCACAGGCTCAGGGCGACGTAGCCGCCGAAGACGATCGAGTAGTACTGGCAGTACTTGATGACGGTCGGATCCTTGAGGGTGCGCAGCTGGTCGGAAAAGCGCACGTCGCTCGGCACGAGGTGCGCCGGGTCGCTGGCGCTGAAGATCCAGAACAGCAGCACGGTGCCGAGCATCACCGCCGCGTAGACCTGCGGCACCATGGCCCAGCCGAAGGCGACGACCAGCGCCGGGGCGACGAACTTGTTGACCGCCGCGCCCGAGTTGCCGGCGCCGTAGACGCCCATCGCGAAGCCCTGCCGGTTCTTCGGGAACCAGCGCGCGACGTACGGCGTGCCGACCGAGAACGAGCCGCCGGCCAGGCCGACGAACAGGCCGATGACGAGGAAGTGCCAGTACGCCGTGGCATAGGCCATCAGCCAGATCGCCGGCACGGTGACCGCCATCAGCAGCGTCATGACGATCCGGCCGCCGTACTTGTCGGTCCAGATGCCGAGCGGCACGCGGATCAGCGAGCCGGTCAGCACCGGCATGGCGGTCAGGAGGCCGAACTCGGTGGCGTTGAGGCCCAGCGTCTTCTTGATCGGGATGCCGATCACGCCGAACATCATCCACACCATGAAGCACACGGTGAATGCGAGCGTGCTGACCAGCAGCACCGCCAGCGCTTGACTTTTCCTGCTCATCGCAAAGCCTGTTCGTTGGGCACGAACCGACTTTAGGAAGGCGATCGTCAGCGCGGCATCCTTCGGGAGGACGGGCAGCCTGCGCCGCAAGAACGATGCCGCCGGCCGCGGCATCGTCCTGAAGAGCTAGCGAGCGAAGAACATGCAGCGCGTTTGCGCTGGATCAAGCTTCCGGCGGGAAAAGGCTATAGGCCCTGTTCGACGGCGATCACCGCGGCGTGCACCCGGGAGCTGACGTCGAGCTTTCTCAGGACGTGCTGGACGTGGATCTTCACCGTGGTCTCGGCGATGCCGAGCGAGCGGGCGATCTCCTTGTTGCCCTGGCCACGGGCGATGCCGCGCAGGATGTCCTGCTCGCGCGGCGAGAGCGAGTGCAGCCGGGCGGCAGGCGAACCCGGGTCCGCCGTCGCGGCGTCCGCCAGCGCGGCGTCCACCGGCGCCGCCGCTCCGCGGTACGCGGCCACCAGCTTGCCCGTCATCTCCTCGGCGACCACGCTTTCGCCGCGCATCGCCCGGCGAATCGCCAGGGCCAGCGCATCGCCCTCGATCGTCTTCAGGAGGTAGCCGCAGGCGCCGTGGCGCAACGCCGCCGCGAGGTCGGCCTCGTCTTCGCTGACGGTGAGCATCAGCACGCGGACGCCCGGCGCCGCCTCGAGCAGCGCCGGCAGCGCGTCGACCCCGTTCACGCCGGGCAGGTGGTTGTCGAGCAGGATCAGGTCGGGCCGCAGCTCGCTCGCACGGCGCTGCGCCTCGCCGGCGTCGCCTGCGTCGCCGACTACCTCGAACTGCGGCTCGCGCTGCAGCAGTGCCGTCAGGCCGCGCCGGAACAGCGTGTGGTCGTCGACGACCAGGATGCGGATGGAGGACCCGGGCTCGCGCATGGCTGTCCGCCCTTCAGGCCGCCAGCGGCCGTGCCGCCGCCGGCGCCGCCGTGGCCACCGAAGCACGCGGCGGGGGCAGGGTCAGGACGATCGAGGTGCCGCGGCCCGGCGTCGAGATCACCTCGAAGCGGGCGCCGAGACGCTCGGCCCGCTCGGCCATGATGCGCAGGCCGACGTGGGTCTCGTCCGGCGTGCCGGTCTCGTTGGCGAAGCCGACGCCGTCGTCGCGCACCTCGACCCGCCACTGCGGTCGCTGCTGCACGTCGAGCCAGACCTGCCCGGCACGGGCGTGCTTCCTCACGTTCGAGAGCGCCTCCTGGACGATGTGCAGCACCTGGATCTGCATGTCGGGCGCGAGCGGCATGCCCTCGGCGCCCATCTGCAGCGTCGCCTTCAGCCCCGTCTGGTGCTCGAACTTGCGCAGGGTGGTGAGCAGGGCCGGCTCGATGTCCTCGGTATTGGCGCGGGTGCGAAAGTGCATCAGCAGCTCGCGAACGTCGCCGTAGCTCTCGCGCACGCCGGTGTCGATCTCGCCGAGAACGTACTGCACCTGCTCGGCGTCGCCGCTGGCGATCGCGTCGCGCATCAGCTGGACCTGGATCTTGAGGAAGGCGAGCGACTGGGCGATCGAGTCGTGCAGCTCGCGCGCCAGGAACACGCGTTCCTGGGACACTGCCGCCTCGAGCTCGAGCGAATTGATGCGCAGGCTTTCCATGGCGCCCGCCAAGTGGGCGGCCAGCGCCTCGAGCAGCGAGCGCTCGGCCTCCTCGACCTCGACCCGGGCGTGGAAGAACAGGTCCACCTCGCCCATCAGCCGTTCCTGCATTCGGATCGGCACCGACACCACGGTCTCGAAGCCGGCCTGGGCGCAGTGCCGCATGCGCGCCGGCTCCATGGTCCGGATCGGGATCACCCGCACGCCCGGCGGCGCCGACGGCGAGCCGCAGTGACACTCACCCGCCATCAGGCAGTGTTCGGCCTCGGTCATCGCCTGCGGCAGGCCGAGCGAAGCGAGCATCAGGTAGCGGCGGTTCGCCTCGTCCGACCAGCGCAGCGCGACGCCGTCGGCACGGGCGATACGGGCGATGCTCGCGGTGAAGCCTTCGGCCGCCTGCTCCAGCGAGGTCGCGTCGTTCAGCAGCTTGGTGACCTCGTACAGGCTTTCGAGCCGCTCGCGCTTTTCCTCGAGCTCGCCCGTCTTCTCGCGGACCCGGCTTTCGAGGTTCCGGTACATCGACTGGAGCTGCCCGGCCATGGTGTTGAAGCCTTCGGCCAGGGTGCCGAACTCGTCGGTCGAGGTGACCTCGACGCGTGCGCCGAGGTCGCCGCCCTGGACCCGGCGGATCGCCTGCTTGAGGAGGCCGACCGGCTCGAGAACGAACAGGTAGCCGACGTAGAGCAGAACCGCCGTGCCGAGCACGGCCAGGGCCATCGTCGCCACCTGCAGCAGGTACATCAGGGCCGTCCAGCGCGCCATGTGCGACTCGATTCCTGTGACGAAGGCGTCGATGCGCGACACGAAGGCGTCGGCTTCGGCGTCGAGCGACGCATCGGTCGAAGGCGAAGTCGCGGCGACGAGCCGGTGGCGAAACCGGGCCCAGTCCTGCTCGACACCGGAGAAGCGGCCGCGGACGGTGTCGTCCCAGGGCACGAACAGCGGCCGCTCCGGGTCGCCCTGGCGCAACAGGCGCAGGCTCCGGTCGAAGGCGTCGATGCCACGCCTGAGCTCCGGGGTTTCGCCGCCCGCGGCCGAAAGCACCAGGCGGTAGGCCTGCATGCGCATGCGTCCGGCCTCGTTGACGGCGGCCGCGCCGCCGTCGAGCTGCCAGGCCATCCAGACCAGCGCAGCGATCGCCCCGAGAGCGAGCAGCGCGAACGGCGCCGCCACCAGCGCCAGCTTGCCGCCGAGGGTCCAGTGCCGGTCGATGCTCACACGCGCTTGAACCGCGCGGCGAGCGCGCTCGCCGCGCGAATCAGCAGGTCGGCCTCGACGCCGACCGCGACGAACAGCGCCCCCGCCTTCAGGTAGCGCTCGGACACCGCCGGATCGGTGTCGATGATGCCCGGCGCCTTGCCGGCGGCGAGCACGGTGGCGATGCCGGCGTCGATCGCCGCGAGCACCTCGGGATGGGCCGGCTGGCCGAGGTAGCCCATCGATGCCGAGAGGTCGGCCGGGCCGAAGAACACGCCGTCGATGCCGTCGACCGCGGCGATCGCGCCGAGGTTCGCCATCGCCTCCTTCGACTCGGCCTGGACGAGGACGCAGACCTCGTCGTGCGCCTGGCCAGCGTAGTTCTCGATCTTGCTCCAGCGCGTGACCCGCGACATCGCGCCGCCGAGGCCGCGCGTGCCCGCCGGCGCATAGCGCGTCATCGCGACCACTTCCGCGGCCTGCGCCGCGTTGTGGACCATGGGCACGAGCAGGCTCTGCACGCCGGCATCGAGGTACTGCTTGATCAGCGCCCTGTCCCCCTGCACCGGGCGGACGACGGCGCTCACCGGGTACGGTGCCACCGCCTGGAGCTGGGCGAGCACGCTGCGCAGGTCGTTCGGCGCGTGCTCGGCGTCGATCAGCAGCCAGTCGAAGCCGGTGGTCGCGACCATCTCGGCGACATAGCCGTCGGCGAGGCTGAGCCAGAGGCCGATCTGCGCCTCGCGGCGGGCGAGCGTGGCCTTGAAGGCGTTCTTCGGTTGCTTCATCGCGGGGCGGCTCCGGTGCGGTGGGGTCGTTGCAAGGCTCAGGCGAAACGGAAGGCGATCGCGCCGAGCGGGCCGTAGTCGACGTGGAAGACGTCGCCGCGCGCCGCGCCCGTCGGCCGGGTGAACGAGCCGCCGAGGACGACGTCGCCGGCGTTGAGCTGCTCGTCGTACAGGGCGATCTTGTTGGCGAGCCAGGCGACGCCGTTGCCGGGGTGATTCAGCACGGCGGCGGCCAGCCCGGTCTCCTCGATCACGCCGTTCTTGTAGAGCATCGCGCCGGCCCAGCGCAGGTCGACGTCGTGCGGCCGCACCGGCCGGCCGCCGGTGACGATGCCTGCGTTGGCGGCGAAGTCGGCGATGGTGTCGAACACCTTGCGCGGCGCCTTCGTCTCGCGGTCGAACTGCTCGATGCGCGCGTCGATGATCTCGACCGCGGGCGTCACCAGCTCGGTCGCGGCGAGCACGTCGGCCAGGGTGACGCCCGGGCCCTTGAGGGGCCGGCCGAGGATGAACGCGAGCTCGACCTCGACCCGGGGGGCGATGAACCGGTCCACGGAGATGTCGCCGCCCGACTCGAAGAACATGTCGTCGAGCAGCGGCGCGTAGTCGGGCTCGGTGATCTGCGAGGAGAGCTGCATGGCGCGCGATGTCAGGCCGATCTTGCGGCCCTTGACGACGCGGCCTTCGGCGAGGCGCAGCTGCAACCAGGCGCGCTGGATCGCGTAGCCGTCCTCGATCGTCATGTCTGGATGGCGCTTCGAGAAATGGCGCACCTGGACGCGCCGCTTCTCGGCGTCGTGCAGCTCGGCCGCGAGCGCGGCGACGATGGCGTGGGGAAGCATCGCCCTACTTCCCCGCGAACAGCGGATGCAGGTTGCTGTGCTTGACGTCGAAGCTCGGCGCGCCCTCGTCGATCTGCAGCGTGATGCCGAGCGGCCGGCTGGCGAAGAGCTTCTCGAAGTGGGTGCGCACGGCGGCGATCAGCGCCTCGCCCGTCGCCTTCACCCGCTCCGGCGCGCGGCCGGCGGCGATGCGCACGTTGAGGTAGACGAAGGCGCGGTCGGGCGCGCCGTCGGCAACGGCGAACGCCTGCGCCGGATAGGCGAGCACCCGCGTTCCGCCGATCGGGTAGAGGCGCTGGCCGTCGCCGTCGCGCTGGGCGCAGATCACTTCGGCGAGGGTGGCGCAGAGCGCGTCCATCCTCGCCTCGGGATCGAGGTTGGCGGTGTACTGGATCGTGACGTGCGGCATGGGCCGATCTCCTGCGGGTTCGCCTGTTTCTATTCGATCGCCATCAGCGCGACGGTGCAGCCGACCGAGAAGATCGGGATCGGCGCGTAGAAGCGCACTTCGCCGGGGCCGCGGGCGGCGGCGGCGGCGGCGATGAAGGTGCGGATCTCGAAGCCGCCCTGGCCGGCATCGCGGTAGGTCGCCTCGTCGCTGTACGAGAGCATCGCCGCCTTGTCCTGGCGCGACCAGCGAGCCAGGAACTCGCGATCCCAGGGCTCGTTGATCTTGCCCGAGTCGGGTGTGGCCGGCCAGTGCGAGATGCCGCCGGTGGCGACGACCGCGATCCGCTCGGGCACCGCGTCGCAGGCGTGGCGCAGCGCCTCGCCGAACGCCCAGGCGCGATGCAGCGGCGTGAGCGGCGGGCCCTGGCAGTTGATGTTGACCGGAATGACGGGCAGGTCGAACTTCGGCGTCAGGAAGTGCAGCGGCACCATGATCCCGTGGTCGAACTTCCACTCCTCGGCGTAGGCGACATCCACCTCCTCCATCACGCCGCGCACCAGCCGGAACGACAGCTCGGCGTTGCCCGGGATGCGGGTGCGGGCGATGCCGAGCCAGCCCGGGTCCTCGATCGGCCCTTCGTAGTGGTCGGCCATGCCCATCGCATAGGCGGGCATGTTGTTCATGAAGAAGTTCGCGAAGTGCTCGGCGGCGATGACGACGAGCGCTTCGGGCCTGGCCGCGGCCAGCGCCTCGCCCATGCCGTGGAACGCGGCGTGGAAGGCGTTGCGCAAGCCCGGCTCGGCGAGATGCGCCCGGCCGGTGATGCCGGGGCCGTGGCTGCAGGCGCCGGCGAAGACCAGGCTCACGTCCCGACCTTCATACGCCAGCCACCTTCTCGTCGGTGGAGGTGGTCATCGCGTAGATGCCCGCGCGCACCGGCCCGTGCCGGCGCACGCCCTCGCGCATCGCCTCGATGTAGTCGGCCCAGGGCATGCCGAGCAGCGCCGCGAAGTGCATCAGCAGCTGGCCGTTGGCGCCGAGCACGTAGAGCTTGCCGATGTCGCCGGCGACGAAGGCCTCGCGCTCCTCGTCGCTGAGCTCGTAGTCGCCGAGCAATTCGGCGCGCGTCTCGCGAAAGCGCGCCTGCACCGCCGGCTCGCGGTTCAGGTGGAAGAGCAGCTTCTGGGCCGCGTAGAGGCTCATCGAACTACGCGCCCCAGTGCGGGATGTGGTGATCGGTGATCGACACGCACACGTTCTTCGGCTCGCAGAACACCTCGTAGCTCCAGGTCCCGCCCTCGCGCCCGGTGCCCGACGCCTTGGTGCCGCCGAAGGGCTGGCGCAGGTCGCGCACGTTCTGGCTGTTGACGAAGCACATGCCCGCCTCGATCGCCGCGGCGACGCGATGGGCGCGGCCGATGTCCCGGGTCCAGACGTAGCTCGAGAGGCCGTAGGCGATGTCGTTGGCCTGCGCGATCGCGTCGGCCTCGCCGTCGAACGGGATCAGGCAGGCGACCGGCCCGAAGATCTCTTCCTGCGCGATCCGCATCCGGTTGTCGACGTCGGCGAAGACCGTCGGCAGGACGAAGTTGCCCGGGCGCAGGGACGCCGGCAGCTCGGGCGCGTCGAGCCCGCCGCAGAGCAGGCTCGCGCCCTCCTCTGCCCCGAGGGCGATGTAGCCGCGCACCTTCTCGAGGTGGCCCTTGCTGATCATCGGCCCGACGATGGTCTTCTCGTCGAGCGGGTCGCCGACGGCGAGGCGCTTCGCCCGCTCGACGAAGCGGCGCACGAACTCGGGATAGATCGCCTTCTCGACCAGGATGCGCGAGCCTGCGGTGCAGCGCTCGCCGTTGTTGGAGAAGATCATGAACACCGCGGCGTCGAGGGCGCGCTCGAAGTCGGCGTCGGCGAAGACGACGAACGGGCTCTTGCCGCCGAGCTCCATCGAGAACTTCTTCAGTCCCGCGCTCTGCACGATGCGGTTGCCGGTGCGCGTGGAGCCGGTGAACGAGATCGCGCGCACGTCGGCGTGCGACACCAGCGCCTCGCCGGCCTCGCCGCCGTAGCCGTGCACGACGTTGAGCACGCCCGCCGGAATGCCGGCCTCGAGCGCGAGCTCGCCGAGCCGTGCCGCGGTGAGCGGCGACAGCTCGCTCATCTTCAGCACCGCGGTGTTGCCGAACGCGAGGCACGGTGCGACCTTCCAGGTCGCGGTCATGAACGGCACGTTCCAGGGCGAGATCAGGGCGCAGACGCCGACCGGGTGGAACAGCGTGTAGTTGAGGTGGGTCGGCGTCGGGTAGGTGTGGCCGTCGACGCGCACGCACATCTCGGCGAAGTAGTGGAAGTTGTCGGCGGCGCGCGGCACGAGCTGCTTTCTCGTCTGCGCGATCACCTGGCCGGTGTCGCGCGTCTCGGCCTCGGAGATCGAAGGCACGTCGGCGGCGATCAGGTCGCCGAGCTTGCGCAGCAGCCTGGCCCGCTCCGCGGGCGCGAGGCCTGCCCACTTCGGAAAGGCCGCCTTGGCCGCCGCGACCGCGGCGCCGATCTCGGCGGCGCCGCCGCGCGCCACCTCGGCGAGCACCTCCTGGGTGGCAGGGTTCACGGTCTCGAAGTAGTCGCGGCCCTCCACCGCGCGGCCATCGATCAGGTGCTGGATTCGCATGCGCTTTCCTTCGGCCCTTTCAGCGCCCGAACTCGGCGTCGCCGGCGATCGTGTTGACGAGCCGGCCGATGCCTTCGATCTCGCAGACGACCTCGTCGCCGACCGCGACGTTCGCGACGCCTTCGGGCGTTCCCGTGAGTATCACGTCGCCGGGCGCCAGGGTCATGAAGGCGCTCAGGTATTCGATCAGGAAGGGCACGTCGAACACCAGGTCGCGGGTGTTGCCCTGCTGCGCGAGGCGGCCATTGACGAACGTGCGCAGATCGAGCTGCGGCGGCGCGGCGATGTCGGCCGCATCGACCAGCCACGGACCGAGCACGGTGCCGCCGTCCCGGTTCTTGACGCGCAGGTTCGGCCGGTACCAGTTCTCCAGGTAGTCGCGGATCGCGTAGTCGTTGGCGACGGTGTAGCCGGCGACATGCGCCATCGCCGCGGCCCGGCTCACCCGCTTCGCCGTCCTGCCGATCACGACCGCGAGCTCGCACTCGTAGTGCATGAAGGTCGCGTCGGCCGGGCGGCGGGTCCTGCCGCGGTGGCCGATCACCGAGCCCGGGCCCTTGAGGAAGACGAGCGGCTCCTCCTGGGCGTTGAAGGCGAGCTCCTTGGCATGGTCGGCGTAGTTGAGGCCGAGGGCGACGATCGTGCCGACTTCGAACGGCGCCAGCCAGACGACCTCGTCCTCGGCGACCACTCGACCGTCGGCCAGGCGCAGCGTCCCTTCGGCAGCGCCCGGCGTCGCCTCGTGGATCGCCCCGGCGAAAGCGACGCGGGCGCGCTTCATCGCACCCCCGCCCCCGCCTCGGCCGAAACGGCGACGCGCGTCTCGAGCCGGCCGAGCCCGTCGATCTCGACCGCCAGCGTCGAGCCGGCGCCGACCCGTGGCGCGCCTGGCGCCACGCCGGCCAGCAGCAGGTCGCCGGGCGAGAGTGTCATGAACTCGCTGATGTCGGCGATCAGCGCGGCGACGCCGCGGAAGGTGCCGCCGGTGCTCGCCTCGTGCACCAGCCGACCGTCGACCAAGACGCGGACGCCGAGCGCATCGGGATCGGCGATGTCGGCCCGCGCCACCACCCGCGGGCCGATCGCGCACGAGCCGTCGCGCGCCTTGAAGCGGATCGCCGGGCGGAAGAACGAGTCGTGCGGGATGCTGCAATCGGCGACGATCACGTAGCCGGCGACGTGCTCCAGGGCCCGGCCCGCGCCGACATTGCAGGCGGTGCGGCCGAGGACGATGCCGAGCGCCGCGCCGACCTCGAGCTGGCCGGAGGCGTCGTCGATGCGGATCGCTTCGCCCGGCGCGACCAGCGTGTTGCGCGGCTTGACGTAGAGCACCGGCGCTTTCGGCGGCGCCTTGTAGGGCGGCTGCGAGGCGGCGTCGCCGAGCGCCGCCAGGGCGGCGCGGTGGTTCATCAGCACGCCGTAGACCGTGCCCGAAAGGCGAAACGGCGCAAGGTCGAACGACAGCGCGAAGGCCGGCACGTGCCTCGCCCTCAGGGCAGCGGCGAAACGCCGAACAGCCGCAGGTGCGCCCAGAAGACGATCAGGGCGTAGACGGCCAGGCCGCCGACGACGGCGATGACGTCGTTCATCGCTCCCGGCGGCGCCGCGGGCACGGCGTGCGCCTCGGCCGCGCTGCGCCGCTTGACCGAGATGCGGTCGGCGACCGCCCAGGCGAGGAAGCCGCCGAACAGCAGCACGTCGGCGAGGCCGCCGTTGGCAAGCAGGTGCGCGGTGGCCCACAGCTTGGTGGCGAGCAGCATCGGGTGCTTCGCGGCGCTGCGGATGCGTCCCGGGAGGTAGGCGGCGAAGAACAGCGGGAACACCGGCAGCATCAGGAGCAGGGCCACGTGGCGCAGCGCTACGGGCGGCGTGTAGAGCACGACCCCTTCGCGGCGCGCCATGCCGTAGCCGACGATCAGCAGCGCCAGGCCGATCCCGGCGGCGATGGAGTACAGGCCCTTCCATAGCGGCTCGCCGCGACGGGCGATCTGCGCGGCACGCCAGCCGGGCGCGGCGATCGACACCGAGTCCACGCCGAGGAACAGGACCAGGCCAAGGAGAAGAACGATCACGGCGACGATTGTGGCGCGAGCTGCGGCAGGCGCAGGTGTGGTTTCACCCAGAGCCAGGCGATCACGCCCACGCTCATCATGGCGAGCGAGGTCGCCGCCAGGGCCAGGGTCGAATGCATCACCAGCGGCGCCACCACGCCGGCGACCACGCCGTTGGCGGCGCTGCCGACGAAGGCTTGCAGCGATGAGGCCATGCCGCGCCGCTCGGGCACCAGATCGAGCACCAGCAGCGTCACCACCGGAACCATCATCGCCCAGCCGAACGAGTAGAGGGCGATCGGCACCAACGCCCACCATGCCTCGGGCACGAACAGCCAGTTCAGCGCCAGGTTGGCGAGCGACACCGCGGCCATGATGACGAAGCCGTAGCGGATCTGGTGCGAGGTCTTGACCTTGCCCGCCATGCGTCCGGAGAGAAACGCGCCGCTCATGATGCCGGCGATGCTGAGGACGAAGAACCAGAAGAACTCGCCCGGCTCGAGGTGCAGGTGCTCGCCCAGGAACACGGGCACCGAGAGAACGTAGAGGAACATGCCGTTGAACGGAATGCCGCTCGCCAGCGCCAGCATGAAGAAGCGCGGGTTGCTGCCGAGCTCCCAGTAGCCGCGCAGCAGGTTGCGGGCGTTGAGCGGCTGGCGGTGCGTGTCGTGCAGCGTCTCCGGCAGCAGCTTCCAGATGGCGACGAAAAGGACGATGCCGACCGCGGTGAGGAACCAGAAGATCGAGTGCCAGCCGGCGTGGATGAAGAGGAAGCCGCCGACCATGGGCGCGACCGCGGGCGCCACGCCGAAGTAGATCGTCACCTGCGACATCACCCGCTGCGCGTCGGCCGGCGGGAACATGTCGCGGATCACCGCGCGCGAGATGACGATGCCGGCGCCCGCCGACATGCCCTGCAGGGCGCGGAACAGGACCAGCGCGCCGATGCCTTGCGAGAGCGCACAGCCGACCGAGGCAAGGGTAAACACGAGCAGCCCGCCCAGCACCACGGGCCGGCGGCCGAAGCTGTCGGAAAGGGCGCCGTGGAACAGGTTCATCACGGCGAAGCCGAACAGGTAGGCCGAGAGCGTCTGCTGCATCTCGACCGGCGTCGCGCCGATCGCCCTGGCGATGCCGGTGAAGGCCGGCAGGTAGGTGTCGATCGAGAACGGCCCGAGCATGCCGAGGCAGGCGAGCAGCGCGGCGAGCGCCCAGTTCGGCGCCTGCCAGATCGTCTTTGCGTCCGGATTCATCGAAGAAAAAGTGTGAAGCGGGCCGATAGGCCGGATTCTGTGCAGCGCCCGCACCTTGCGATGCGCGCGCCGTGGCCGCCATTCCTCTGGGCCGGGCATCGCTGCCCGGCTCGGTGCTACCTACCCGCCGGCTCGTGCGGAGCCACACTTCGAGGCGAGCGGGCCGAAGCCCACCCGCCCACGCCGGCCTATTTGGTATTGCTGCGCGTAGAGATTGCCCGTTTCACCCGATGCACCCGCCTTGCGGCCGGCGCATCGACTCGTCTCTGTTGCTCTGATCCTCACCTCGCGGTGGACAGCCGTTAGCTGCTACGCCGCCCTGTGCAGTCCGGACCTTCCTCCAGCGCCGCCACGAGAGCGGTACCGGCGGCGGCCTGGCCCGCTTCACTCGCCGATTATCGGCGACCGTTTCTCCGGCGCGACACTCTGGCTCCCCGGAGCACGCGACAAACGGGCAAGCGAGCCGGAATCGGTAAAATGCCCGGCTGCGGGGCCATGAGCGCCGCTCTCGCTCGCGTCAACCGATCCCCGGATGACGCGTTGTCATGTCGAGTCTCACCCCTGCGTCGCGCACGTCGAGGCTTGCATGAAGCCCCTTCCCATTCCACTTGAAACGATTCAGGAGATATCAATGAAGACCAAACTCGCCCTCGGCGCCGTTGTTGCCGCCATCGCCGTGTTCTCGCAAACCGCGTTCGCCCAGGCCTCGGCCCCGGTGTCCCGTGAAGAGCGCAAGGCCGAAACGGCCGCCGCCAACAAGGCCGGCAAGCTGACCCCGGCTGGCCAGGGCCCGATCGGCTCCGCCCCGGGCAAGGGTTCGGACACCACCCGCGAAGCGCGCAAGGCGCAGACGCAAGCCGACGCCAAGGCCCACAAGCTGGCCCCGGCCGGCGAAGCGGCCGATGCCAAGAAGGACAAGGCCGACGCGGCCAAGCCGAGCCAGACCACCCGCGAAGCGCGCAAGGCGCAGACCGAAGCCGACCGCAAGGCGGGCAAGCTGACCCCGGCCGGCGAAGGCGCCGCGATGAAGTAAGTTCTTTCCCGGCCGCCTCGGCGGTCTCGAAAGTGAGAGCGGCCCTTCGGGGCCGCTTTTCATTTCGGCGTCAGGAACTGCGCCGGTAGCGCACGGAGTTCGGTTGCCGGGACGGCATCAGCTCGAACCAGTCGGGATGCTTCTTGAAAAGCGTCGTCGACGACGCGTTGCGGGAGAGCAGTTTCTCCTTGCGCAGCGCCTCGGCGGCCACCTTGAGCTCGACGCTTTCCCCCGAGGCGAGTCCGGGCACCGCCCCGAGCCAGCGCTCGACGTCGGCCGGGACGGCCGGCAGGCGAGGTCTGACGGGCGCCGGAACCGGCGCAGGCGCCGGCGCGCGGCTCGACCGGCGCGGCGGCGGGGCCGCCGCCGTCGGCGCCGCCGCGGACGACTTCGCCGTCCGGCCCCGGCCCACCGGCAGGGAGATGAAATCGTCGTAGGCGAGATGCGACTCGGCGCCGACCTTGCCCTCCTGGCCCACGCCTTCGACCCGGCAGCCGCGGTCGCGAAGGTGCATCACCAGCGGCGCGAAGTCGGAATCGGAGCCGATGATGACGACGACCGTCGGCACCTCGTACTCGCAGAGCTGCACCGCGTCGATGGCCAGGGCGATGTCGGTGCAGTTCTTGCCCGCGGTCACGTTGACCATGGCGCGGATCGAGTTCTCCTTCAGGAAGGCGAGGTTCTTGACCGCGAAGTCGGCCGAGCAGTAGCAGCGCTTGACATGGATCGGGCCATGCAGCGCCTGCTTCATCGCCAGTGCCTTCTCGATCACCTCGACGGCGACGTTGTCGGCGTCGATCAGGAAGAGCTTGCGGCCCGGCGTGCTCATTGCGAACTCCCGATGTCGGCCGCGACCAGCCGCCACGCCAGCGTCTCGCCCCCGGCCAGAGGCTTCAGCTCGGCTTCGCCGAAGGGCAGCACCTCGGGCACCGTCCAGGCTTCGCGGCGCAGCGTCGCCGTGCCGGCGTTGCGCGGCAGGCCGTAGAAGTCGGCGCCGTGGAAGCTGGCAAAGCCTTCGAGCCGGTCGAGCTTGCCGGCGCCGTCGAAGGCCTGCGCGTAGAGCTCGAGGGCATGCAGTCCGGTGTAGCAGCCGGCGCAGCCGCTGGCGTGCTCCTTCAGCGCCGAAGCGTGCGGCGCGCTGTCGGTGCCGAGGAAGAAGCGCCCGCTGCCGGACGTCGCCGCGGCGACCAGGGCGCGCCGATGCTCCTCGCGCTTGAGGATCGGCAGGCAATACCAGTGCGGCCGCATGCCGCCGGCGAACAGTGCGTTGCGGTTGTAGAGGAGGTGATGCGCCGTCAGCGTCGCCGCCGTGTTCTGCCCGGCCTCGGCGACGTAGTCGGCGCCCTGCTTCGTGGTGACGTGCTCGAGCACGATCTTCAGGCCCGGAAAGCTGCGCCTCAGGCCGACCAGGTGGCGCTCGATGAAGACCGCCTCGCGGTCGAACACGTCGACCTCGGGATCGGTCACCTCGCCGTGCACCAGCAGCACCACGCCTTCCCGCTCGGCCGCCTCGAGCACGGCGGCGACCCTCTTCAGGTCGGTGACGCCGGCGTCGCTGTTGGTCGTCGCCCCGGCCGGGTAGAGCTTGATGGCGACGATGCCGGCCTCGCGCGCGCGGCGCATCTCCTCGGGCGGCGTGGTATCGGTCAGGTAGAGCGTCATCAGCGGCTCGAACGCGGCGCCGGCGGGCAGCGCATCGAGGATGCGGCGGCGATACGCCAGCGCCTGCTCCACGCGCACGACCGGCGGGCGCAGGTTCGGCATGACGATCGCCCGCGCGAACTGGCGGGCGCTGTGCGGCAGCACCGCGGCGAGGGCGGCGCCGTCGCGAAGGTGCAGGTGCCAGTCGTCGGGGCGGGCGATGCGTAACTGGTCGGGCATCGACGCATTGTCCCACCCGACGTCGCTCGCGGCCGGCGGCGCGGCCGGCCGGAGCTCAGTGCGCCAGGATCTTCGAGAGGAAGTCCTTGGCCCGCGGCGAGCGCGCGTCGGGGTTGCCGAAGAACTCGTCGCGGGTGCAGTCCTCGACGATCTTGCCGGCGTCCATGAAGATCACCCGGTGGCTGACCTTGCGCGCGAAGCCCATCTCGTGGGTGACGACCATCATCGTCATGCCTTCCTTGGCGAGCAGCACCATCACGTCGAGCACCTCGCCCACCATCTCCGGGTCGAGGGCCGAGGTCGGCTCGTCGAACAGCATGACGATCGGGTCCATGCTCAGGGCGCGGGCGATCGCCACCCGCTGCTGCTGGCCGCCCGAGAGCTGGCCGGGGAACTTGTCCTTGTGCACCATCAGGCCGACGCGGTCGAGCATCTTCAGGCCGCGCACCTTGGCGTCGTCCTGCGAGCGGTTGAGCACCTTGATCTGCGCCAGCGTCAGGTTCTCGGTGACGGTGAGGTGCGGGAACAGCTCGAAGTGCTGGAACACCATGCCGACGCGCGAGCGCAGCTTCGGCAGGTCGGTCTTCGGATCGCTGATCGAGATGCCGTCGACGACGACGTCGCCCTTCTGGATCGGCTCGAGCGCGTTCACGGTCTTGATCAGCGTCGACTTGCCCGACCCCGAAGGACCGCAGACGACCACGACCTCGCCCTTCTGGATCGCGGTGGTGCAATCGGTCAGCACCTGGAAGCTGCCGTACCACTTGGAGATGTTCTTGATTTCGATCATGGGTTTCGCTTCCTGTGCTCAGCGAATGATGGCGATCTTCTTCTGCAGCTGGCGAACCAGCATCGAGAGCGAGAAGCAGATGATGAAGTAGACGACCGCGGCGACCAGGTAGGTCTCGACCGGCCGGTTGAAGTTCTTGCCCGCCACCTCGAAGCCCTTGAGCAGGTCGTAGGCGCCGATCGCGTAGACCAGCGACGTGTCCTGGAACAGGATGATCGTCTGCGTGAGCAGCACCGGCAGCATGTTGCGGAAGGCCTGCGGCAGGACGATCAGCTTCATGCACTGCGCATAGGTCATGCCGACCGCGTAGCCGGCGTAGACCTGCCCCTTGGCCACCGACTGGATGCCGGCGCGCATGATCTCCGAGTAGTACGCCGCCTCGAACACGGTGAAGGTGATCAGCGCCGCGATCTCCGAGCGGTACTTGCTGCCCAGGCCGTACGGCAGCGCCTGGTAGAACGAGCTCGGAATCAGCAGGAAGAACCAGAGGATCACCATCACCAGCGGGATCGAGCGCAGCGTGTTCACGTACGCCGCCGCCGGATTGACCAGCCAGGGCTTGCCCGAGAGGCGCATCAGCGCCAGGACCGTGCCGAGGGCGATGCCGCCGATCATCGCCACGATCGTCAGCTGGAAGGAGAAGATCAGGCCCTTGAGGATGAAGCTCTGGACCAGCGCCCAGTTGAAGAATCCGAAGTCGAGGTTCAGGTTCATCACTTGCCCCCGATCATGCCGGGGACCTGGACGCGGCCCTCGATGAAGTGGGCCAGCCGGTTGACCGCGAACGCGGAAACGAAATAGAGCAGCGTCACCGCGAAGTAGACCTCGACGCCGCGCGAGGTCTCCTCCTGCGCCTGCATCGCGAACATGGTCAGCTCGGCGATGCTCACCGCGAACGCCACCGAGGTGTTCTTGATGATGTTCATCGACTCGCTGGTGAGCGGCGGGATGACGATCCGGTAGGCCATCGGCAGCAGAACGTAGCGATAGGTCTGCGGCAGCGTCAGGCCCATCGCCAGGCCGGCGTAGCGCTGGCCCTTGGGCAGCGACTGGATGCCGGCGCGAACCTGCTCGGAGATGCGCGCCGAGGTGAAGAAGCCGATCGCGAAGACGACCAGCACGAAGCTGGGAATCGCCCGGAGCGAAAGGAAGATCGACGGGATGACGTGGTACCAGAGGAAGATCTGGACCAGCAGCGGAACGTTGCGGAACAGCTCGGTCCAGGTATTGCCGATGGCCACGAGCAGCTTGCTCGGCGTGGTGCGGAAGATGCCCATCACCGAGCCGACGACCAGCGCCACCACCAGGGCGAGCACCGCGACGGCGAGGGTCCAGCCCCAGGCCGTCATCATCCAGTGCAGGTAGGTCTCGCCGCCCCCCGTGTCCCGCAGGAAGAAACTCCAGTCACCCATGCGCAGTCACGTCCCCCGTGTGCGGGCCGTCGAACGCGGCCCGGCATGAAAAAAGCGCGACGCGAAGGGCTCCGCGCCGCGCTGATCCGAATGTAAGCAAGCTTCGCGCCGACCGGCGCTAGGGCTTACCTCAGGCAGACCTGGATTCGCCCCGACTCAAGGCTGGGTGTACTCCTCCAGGGGCTTGTCGGTCGGATTGGCCCATGCGGCCTTGGTGGCATCGCTCGCCGCGAGGCCGACAACGGTGTTCGAAGGCGGGATCGGCTTCATGAACCACTTGTCGTAGAGCTTGGCGACCTCGCCGCTCTTGACCATGGCGCGAATGCTGTCGTCGACGGCCTTCTTGAACGCCGGGTCGTCCTTGCGGTACATGATCGCGATCGGCTCGACGCTCAGCGCCTCGCCGACGATCTTGAAGTCGGCCGGGTTCTTGGCCTTGGAGATCAGGCCGGCCAGGATCTGGCCGTCCATGACGAACGCGTCGGCGCGACCCGACTCGAGCAGCAGGAAGCTGTCGGAGTGGTCCTTGCCGTTGAGCTCCTTGAAATCCATGCCGGCGGCTCGCTTGTTCTTGCGCAGCAGTTGCACGGAGGTCGTTCCGGTGGTGGTGGCTACGGTCTTGCCGTTCAAGCCGGCGATTCCGGTGATGCCGCTGTTCGCCTTGACGGCGATGCGCACTTCCTCGATGTAGAGCGCCGGCGCGAACGACACGTCCTTCTGCCGGGTGGCATTGTTGGTGGTCGAGCCGCATTCCAGGTCGACGGTGCCGTTCTGCACCAGCGGAATCCGGTTCTGCGAGGTCACCGGCTGGTACTTGACGTCGATCTTCGCCATGCCGAGCTGCTTCTGGATGTCGGCGATGACGTGCTGGCAGACGTCGTAATGGAACCCGGTGTACTTGCCGTCGCCGAGGGTATAGGCGAGAGCGCCCGAGGACTCGCGCACGCCCATGGTGATCGAGCCGCTGTCCTTGACCTTCTTCAGCGTGTCCTGGGCGTGGGCCGCGCCCGTGGCGCCCAGCGCCGCGGCGAGCACCGCGGTGCTGACCCAAATCGACTTCTTCATGTGTACTCCTGGAGAGGGAAACGAGAGACAGCGGACCGCACAGATTCGCCGCCGTGGAAAAACAAGAACGAAATTCTAGGCAGCGCGGCTGACGCGATGCGCGTGTTTGCCCGGAAAGCGAGGGTTTTGCCGGAGGCCGGACCGTCGCAACCTTCGTGCCACGGAGATCCGGCACGGCACGCCGGCGCTCACGCCTCCGCCGTCGCCGGCTCCTCGCTGCTGCTTTGCTGCAGGCGCCACATCTCGGCGTAGCGGCCGCCCCGCGCGACCAGCTCGGCGTGGGTGCCGCGCTCGAGGATCCGGCCCGCCTCCATCACCAGGATCTGGTGCGCGTCGACGACGGTCGAGAGGCGGTGGGCGATGACCAGGGCGCTGCGGTTCCTGGCCGCGTTCTGCAGCTCGGCCTGGATCGCCCGTTCATTGGCCGAATCGAGGGCCGAGGTCGCCTCGTCGAAGATCATGATCGGCGGGTTCTTCAGCAGCGTGCGGGCGATCGCCACGCGCTGCTTCTCGCCGCCCGAGAGCTTCAGGCCGCGCTCGCCGACCATCGTCTGGTAGCCGCGCGGCGTCGAGACGATGAAGTCGTGGATGTGGGCGGCGCGCGCCGCCGCCTCGACCTCGGTCCGCCCGGCGCCGGTGCGGCCGTAGGCGATGTTGTATTCGACCGTGTCGTTGAACAGCACCGTGTCCTGCGGCACGATGCCGATCGCCTCGCGCAGGCTCTTCTGCGTCACCTCGCGGATGTCCTGGCCGTCGATGGCGATCCGGCCGGCGCCGACGTCGTAGAAGCGGAACATGAGCCGCGCCAGCGTGCTCTTGCCCGAGCCCGAAGGCCCGACCACGGCCACCGTCTTGCCCGCCGGAATCTCGAAGCTGACGCCGTGCAGGATCTCGCGCTCGGGGTCGTAGCCGAAGCGCACGTCCTCGAAGCGCACCGCGCCGCCGTGGGCCGCCAGCGGCAAGGCGCCGGGCGCGTCGGCGATCTCGCGGTTCTGGCCGAGCAGGGCGAACATCTTCTCCATGTCGATCATCGACTGCTTGATCTCGCGGTAGATCACGCCCAGGAAGTTGAGCGGGATGTAGAGCTGGATCATCAGCGCGTTGACGAGCACCAGGTCGCCGAGCGTCATGGTCCCGGCGACGACGCCGAGCGTCGCCCGCCAGACGAGCAGCGTCACCGCCGTGGCGATGATCAGGCTCTGGCCGAGGTTGAGCACGGAGAGCGAGGTCTGCGACTTGACCGAGGCCTTCTCGAGCCGATGCAGGTTGTCGTCGTAGCGCGCCTGCTCGAACGCCTCGTTGGAGAAGTACTTGACGGTCTCGTAGTTGAGCAGGGCATCGAGCGCCTTGGTGTTGGCCTTCGAGTCCTGCTCGTTCATGGCGCGGCGAAAGCCGGTGCGCCATTCGGTCACCGTCACCGTGAAGGCGATGTAGAGGACGAGCGCGCCGAAGGTGATGGCCGCGAACCAGCCGTCGAACTTGGCCGAGAGCAGCACGATGACCATCGTGATCTCGACCAGCGTCGGCAGGATGTTGTAGATGGTGTAGTTGAGCAGCGACTGGATCGAGCGCGAGCCGCGCTCGATGTCGCGCGAGACGCCGCCGGTCTGCCGCTCGAGGTGAAAGCGCAGGCTCAGCTGCAGCAGATGCTCGAAGGCCTCGAGCGAGACCCGCCGGGCGATCCGTGCGGCGACCGGATAGAACAGGTACTCGCGCAGCTCGGTGAAGAGCGTGATCGAGAGGCGCAGCAGTCCGTAGCCGACCAGGATCGCCACCGGCACGACCAGCACGCTCGCCGGATCGCCCGGCTTCAGCGCGAGCGCGTCGACCAGGCTCTTCAGCACCAGCGGCACGCCGATGTTGGCGAGCTTGGCCGCCACCAGGCAGGCGAGCGCCACCCCCACCCGCCAGCGCCATTGCCAGACGTAGGGAAGGAGCTTGCCGAGCGTGCGCCAGTCGGACTTCGGCGGCTTCTCGGCGGTGCCGGACGGCGCGGCCGAGGGCGAAGACAGGGAGGCAGGGCGCATGAAGTCGGCGTTCGCGTTGGCTATTGGTGAAAGAATCGGCGGCCGTGACCCCGAGGTGAAGGAATATGCCCGAGATCGACAGGAAGCCCGACATCTCGTCGATCGCCCCGCTCACGCTGCCGAACGACCGGCAGCTGGTGATGCGGGTGATGCCGATGCCCGCCGACGCCAACGGCAACGGCGACATCTTCGGAGGCTGGATCATGGCCCAGGTCGACGTTGCCGGCGCCGTCCTTCCGGCCAGGATCGCCAAGGGCCGGATCGCCACGGTCGCGGTCAACCAGTTCATCTTCAAGCAGCCGGTGTCCGTCAGCGACCTGCTGAGCTTCTATGCCAAGGTCGAGCGGGTCGGCCGCACCTCGGTGACGGTGAACGTCGAGGTCTACGCCGAGCGCAACCCCGCCGACCTGCATGTGGTCAAGGTGACCGAGGCCAACCTCACCTACGTCGCCATCGACCTGCAGGGCCGGCCGCGGCCTATTCCGGTCGACTGAGCGCCAGCTCCCAGGCTTCGCCGGCGGAAACGACCCAGCCCGCGGTGGGCGGGGCGAAATGGGTGCCGAGCACCAGCACCCGCCGTTCGGCCTGCTCGCGCAGGAAGCGAAAACGCGTCTCGTAGGCCTGCGCCGGGTCGCTGTCGAAGCGCGAGCCGACCTCCGGCTCGCAGCACTGGATCGGGTGGTGCATCAGGTCGCCCGTGATCACCGCCTCCTCGCCCGCCGACCGGATGCGCACGCTGACGTGGCCCGGTGTGTGCCCCGGCGTCGGCTCGAGCCGCACCTCCGCGGTGACGGCGTGGTCGCTGGCCACCCAGTCGGCGAGGCCGGCATCGATGACCGGCTGCACCGAGTCGGCGATCACGCGGCGCTCGTCGGCGTCGCCCGCGGCCTGCCAGTGCTCGTACTCTGCCCGGCCGAACAGGTAGCGCGCGTTCGCGAAGGTCGGCTGCCAGCGCCCTTCGACGAGGCGCGTGTTCCAGCCGACGTGGTCGGTGTGCATGTGCGTGCAGAGCACCGCATCGACCCGCTCCGGCGCGAAGCCCGCGGCTTCGAGGTCGGCGAGGAACGGGCCGCTCAGTTCGTTCCACATCGCCGCCGCGCGCGGCTTGTCGTTGCCGACGCAGGTGTCGACGACGACGACCTGCCCCTCCGATTCGATGACGAAGCAGTGGATCGAGGCGATCAGCCGGCCGTCGGCGGTGGCGAAGTGCGGCCGCAGCCAGGCGTGCGACTGCACCCGCTCGGTCGTGAGGTCGGCGAACAGGAACGAAGGCGGGCTCGAGCCGCCCGACTCGACCACCTGCGTGATGCGCACCGCGCCGACCTGCCAGCGCCCGACCTTCGAGCCGGCGACGCCGGGGCGGGCTGCCACCTCAGGCGGCCAGGCCGAACTTGCCTTCGACGATCGGCTTGTTCTCGTTCAGCTTCACCGCGCCGATCACGAGCCGGTAGATCACCCACACCATGTCGGCGAGCAGCACGAGCCAGCCGACCAGCACGATCATCAGCACCACGCCGATGATGGCGACGACGAGGCTGATCCAGAAGGTGCGGATCTGCCAGGTGAAATGCGACTCGAGGTACGTGCCCGCGACATCGCCGCGCTTCACGTAGTTGAGGATGATCGCGACGATCGAGGTGATGCCGACCAGGAAGCTCGCGCCGTACAGGCCGTAGAGGATCCAGGTGAGCGTCTTGTTCGAGCGCAGGGTGTCTTCGGTGGTGGCGAGTTCGGTCATCGTTCGGCTTTCGTTCCGGTGGCAGGTCAGTCGACGAAGAAGTCGGGCACGAAGTCCTTCGTGCCCGGCGTCACGCTGTAGCGCTCGAGGTCGGTGACGCCGTGCGCGACCAGCACCGCGTCGTCGATGTAGAAGTTGCCGCTGGTCGTCTTCGCGTCGCTCGTCAGGATGAACCAGGCGGCGTCGGCCAGGATCTCCGGCGTGCGGCAGGCGGCGACGTCCACGCCGGGAATCATCTGCAGGGCCGCGGTCTTGATCGCGGTGCGCGGCCAGAGGCTGTTGACGCCGATGCCGAGCGGCCGGAACTCGCCGGCGTGGCCGAGCGTGCACATGCTCATGCCGTACTTGGCGATCGTGTAGGCGGTGTGCGGTGCGAACCAGTGCTCGCGCATCGAGAGCGGCGGCGACATCGTCAGCACGTGCGGATTGCGACCGGCCTTCGCCGAGGCCGCCAGGTGCGGCAGGCAGGCCTGGGTGCACAGGTAGGTGCCGCGCACGTTGACGCCCAGCATCAGGTCGACCCGCTTCATCGGCGTGGCCGGCGTCGGCGTCAGGCTGATCGCGCTGGCGTTGTTGACCAGGATGTCGATGCCGCCGAAGCGTGCCACCGCCGCGGCCACCGCCGCCTGCACGCTCGCCTCCTCGCGGATGTCGCACTGCACCGCCAGCGCCTGGCCGCCCGCGGCCTCGATCTCGGCCGCGGCGCTGTGGATCGTGCCCGGCAGCTTCGGATTGCTCTCCGCGGTTTTCGCCGCGACGACGATGTTGGCGCCGTCGCGCGCCGCGCGCACGGCGATGGCCAGGCCGATGCCGCGCGATGCTCCGGTGATGAACAAGGTTTTCCCGGCGAGATTCATCGCGTCCTCCTCCGGCCCATTGGCGGGCTCTTGCGCGGCAGTGTGCCGCAAGGCCGCGATCGCGACTAGGGCCGCCGGTCAGGCAACGCAGCGGGCGACGTGCAGGCCGAGCGCCTCGCCACAAGCGCGGTAGACCGGCTCGCCGGGATGAAAGCCGTCGCTGGCCATCGTCTCGGGCGTCAGCTCGATCGCGATCGCCGCGACCGAGACGTCGCTGCGCGTCGCCGCCCAGCGCGCGAGCGCCTGGTCGTGGCGGCGCGCATCGGTCCCGATCACGCCGCGCAGCGGCTCGGGCAGCAAGGGGAAGCGGTGCATCGGCGGCAGCGGGGCGAAGACGACGTGGCGCGCGAGCCCCTGCGCGAGCAGCCAGTCGGCGAGCGCGGCACGGTGGGCAAGCGCGCGGCGCGCCGGGACCTGGTCGATCACGTCGTTGACCCCGGTCACGACCACGGCGACGTCGGCCGGAGCCGGCGGCGCGGCGAGCAGCATCGCATGGACTTCGCGCGTGTTGAGGCCGGAGCGGGCGCGCAGGCGCCACTCGATGGCCCCGACACGATGCGCCGCCAGCGTGCGAACCAGGTAGCCGACGACCGATTGATCCTGGTGGGCGACGCCCACGCCCGCGGCCGACGAATCGCCGGTCACCAGCACGCGCACGCTCGGCCCTTCGCCCGCGCCCGCGCGCCCCTCGCGCGGACCGGCGGCCTCGGGCAGGACCGGGGCGCGGCGGCGCGCGCGCACCGCCTGGGCGACCAGCAGCGGCGCCAGCGCGAGCTTGAAGGCGAGCGCCAGCGCGGGAGGGCCGAGGCGAGGCTCGCCCGCAGCCGACGGGCCGGACCGGCCGCTCTCAGAATCGGGAGAAATCGGGCTTGCGCTTCTGGAAGAAGGCACTGAAGGCTTCCTTGGCTTCCGGGCTCTGCAGGCGCGCGGCGAAGATGCCGGTCTCGATCGCGATCGCCTCCTCGGCGGCGGCGGCGCGGGGCCGGCGCATCAGCCGCTTGGTCTCGCGCACGGCGCCCGGCGGCAAGGCGTTGAAGCGCTCGGCGATCCGGCGGGCGTGCGGCGCCACCTCGGCGGCCGGCAGCACGGCGGTGGCGATCCCCATCTCGACCGCGTCG
Organism: Burkholderiales bacterium; assembly: GCA_021414305.1. GTDB lineage: Bacteria > Pseudomonadota > Gammaproteobacteria > Burkholderiales > Burkholderiaceae_C > Schlegelella_A. The sequence continues at coordinate 26,990 of JAIOOS010000013.1, forward strand.
GCCCCGGTGAACGGGTCGCCGAGCAGCAGCTTCTCGGCTGCGCGCACGTTGCCCATGAGCTGCGGCACGATCAGGCTGGAGGCGAACTCGGGCACCAGGCCGAGGCTGACGAACGGCATCGCCAGGCGGGCCTCGTCGCTCACGTAGACGAAGTCGCAATGCAGCAGCAGGGTCGTGCCGATGCCGATCGCCGCGCCGGTCACCGCGGCAATGACGGGCTTGTCGCAGCCCATCAGCGCCTTCATGAACACCAGCGCCGGCGATTCGTTCGTGCCGGGCGGACGCTGCATGAAGTCCTCGATGTCGTTGCCCGAGGTGAAGATGCCGGGCTGGCCGGTGATCAGCACGGCGCGAACGGCGTTGTCTTCCTTCGCCGCGTCGAGCGCCTCGGCCATCGCCTTGTACATCGCGCCCGTGATCGCGTTCTTCTTCTCCGGCCGCGCGATCTCGATCGTGGCCACGCCGTTCAGGGTGGCGGTACGGATGCTCATGTCGTTTCCTTTGCCAGTCGAAATTCGTTCAGCCAGCCGGCGGTGCGCGCCCAGAGGGTGGCCTGGAAGGCGTCGCGGAAAAAGCCGAAATGGCCGATGCGCCGGGCAGCGACGTCGGCCGGGGCGATGCGCTCGACCCGGCGCGGCGCGTTGGCGTAGCAGTCGACCAGCACGCGGGTGCCGCGCTCGGTCATCAGCTCGTCGTCGGTGAGCGAGATCGCCACCAGGGGGAAACGAACCGACTCGAACTGCGCGCGCACCGCGCCGCCCTCGGCACCGACGTGATAGCGCGGGTTCAGGCACCAGCGCCGCCACTGCAGGACGACGCCGCGCGGCAGGTCGCCGACCTTCTTCAGGCGCGCGCCCGGGAAGTAGCCGAAGAAAGCCGTCGCCAGCGGCACCAGGACGTACCAGAAATAGAGCACCGAGCGCTTCAGTCGCGGCGCGTTGTCGCGCCAGTAGCCGCTGCCGGCGGCGATCGAGACCAGGCCGGCGATGCGGTCGCGGTTCTTCAGCAGGCCCGGGAGCTGCGCGCCCAGGCTGTGGCCGACGACGTAGAGCGGCGCCTCGCCGGCGCGGGCGGCCAGCGCCTCGAGGGCGGCGTCGGTGTCGCGCGCCCAGGCGAACAGGTCGGCGTCGAAGCCGCGCAGGCTCGAGGCGCGCGACTCGCCGACGCCGCGGTAGTCGAAGGTGGCGACCACGTAGCCCTGCGCGGCGAGCCACTGCGCGAACGGTCGGTAGAAGGCCTGGCGCACGCCCATCGCGCCGCCGATCAGGACGGCGCCGATCGCCCGGCCAGCGCCGGGCGCGAAGATGCGCGCCTCGATCGTCGAGCCGCCGTCGACCGGCAGGCGCTGCGCCACGGGCTCGCCCGGTGCGCCGCCTGCCACGCTCGCCGAGGCGCTCACGACGCGACGCCTCAGACGCGCTCGAAGATGCCGGCCGCGCCCTGGCCGGTGCCGACGCACATCGTCACCATGCCGTACTTCAGGTTGTGCCGGCGCAGCGCGTGCACCACGGTCGCCGAGCGGATCGCGCCGGTGGCGCCGAGCGGGTGGCCGAGGGCGATCGCGCCGCCCATCGGGTTGACCTTGCTCATGTCGAGGCCGACGCTGTTGATCACCGCCAGCGACTGCGCCGCGAACGCCTCGTTGAGCTCGATCCAGCCCATGTCGTCGAGCTTGAGCCCGGCGTACTTCAGCGCGGCGGGAATCGCCTCGATCGGGCCGATGCCCATGATCTCGGGCGGCACGCCGCGCGCCGCGAAGCTGACGAAGCGGGCCAGCGGCTTCAGGTCGAAGCGCTTCACCGCCGCCTCGCTGGCGAGGATGAGCGCGCCGGCGCCGTCGCTGGTCTGCGAGCTGTTGCCGGCGGTGACGCTGCCCTTGGCGGCGAACACGGGCTTGAGCTTGGCCAGGCCCTCGGCCGAGGTGTCCTTGCGCGGGCCTTCGTCGAGGGCGACGTTGCGCGTGGTCGTCGTCGTCTCGCCGGTGGCCAGGTCGGGGAAACGCGCGATCACGTCGATCGGCGTCATCTCGTCGCTGAACTCGCCGGCCGCCTGCGCCTTCAGCGCGCGCAGGTGCGACTCGAGCGCGAACGCGTCCTGCGCCTCGCGGCTCACCTTCCACTGCGCCGCCACCTTCTCGGCGGTGATGCCCATCCCGTAGGCGATGCCGACGTTCTCGTCGCGGGCGAAGATCTCGGGGTTGAACGAGGGCTTGTTGCCGCCCATCGGCACCAGGCTCATCGACTCGGCGCCGCCGGCGATCATCACGTCGGCCTCGCCGACGCGGATCCGGTCGGCGGCCATCTGCACTGCCGTGAGGCCCGAGGCGCAGAAGCGGTTGACGGTGACGCCGCCCACCGGCTTCGGAAAGCCGCAGAGCTGCATCGCGATCCGGGCCATGTTCATGCCCTGCTCGGCCTCGGGGAACGAGCAGCCGATGATCGCGTCCTCGATCGCCGCCGGGTCGAGCCCCGGCACCTGCTTCATCGCGCTCTTGATGGCTGCGATCAGCAGGTCGTCGGGCCGGGTGTTGCGGAAGTAGCCACGACCCGACTTGCCGATCGGGGTGCGGGTGGCGGCGACGATGTAGGCGTCCTGCACTTGCTTGCTCATGTCGGTTGTCCTTCAGTTGCGGACCGGCTTGCCGGTCTGCAGCATGCCCATGATCCGTTCCTGCGTCTTCGGGTGGTCGAGCAGCGCGCAGAAGCGCACCCGTTCCATCGTCATCAGGTATTCCTCCGTGACCAGCGAGCCGGCGTCGACGTCGCCGCCGCACACCACCTCGGCGATCTGGGTCGCGATGTGGAAGTCGTGGGCGCTGGCGAAGCCGCCGTCGCGCAGGTTCACGAGCTGGGCCTTGATGGTGGCGATGGCGTTGCGCCCCGCCACCGGGAACGGCGCCTTCGCCGGCGCGCGCCAGCCGCTCTCGGCCATCGCCTTCACCTGCTGGCTGGCGACGTGCAGCAGCTCGTCCTTGTTCGGCACGATCACGTCGCTCCAGAGCAGGTAGCCCATCTTGCGCGACTCGATCGCGCTGGTGCCGACCCGGGCCGTGGCCGCGCTGGTGAAGCCGTCGGTCAGGAACTTGAGGATGTCGGCATTGGCGCTCGCCGCGTTCGCCATCTCCGCAGCGCGACGGGCGAGGTAGGTGAGGCCGCCACCCGCCGGCAGCAGGCCGACGCCGACCTCGACGAAGCCCATGTAGGTCTCCATCGCCGCGACCCGCTTGCTGGTGTAGATCGCCATCTCGCAGCCGCCGCCGAGGGCGATGCCGCGCATCGCCGCGACCACCGGCACCTGCGCGTAGCGCACCCGCAGCATCGCGTCCTGCAGCTTCTTCACCTCGGGCAGGATGCCCTTGCCGCCGCTCTTCATGAACACCGGCATCAGCGCCTCGAGGTTGGCGCCGGCCGAGAACACGTCGTCGGGCGACCAGATCACGAGACCCTGGTAAGCCTCTTCGGCGAGCTCCACCGCCTTCAGCAGGCCTTCGATCACGCCCGGGCTGATGAGATGCAGCTTGGCGGTGATGCTGGCGATCAGCACCTGGCCGTCGAGCGTCCAGACGCGCACGTCCTCGTTCTTGAAGACCTCGGTGCCGGCCTTGAGCGGCGCCGCGGCGTTGGAGCCGACCACGCTCTCGCGGAACGGCTGGCGCTCGTAGACCGGCAGCGTGCTCGGCGGATCGAAGCGGGCGTGCGCCGCGCTGTACGAGCCTTCCGGGCGATGCACGCCGGCGTCACCGCCGCCGAGCCCCTCGAACACCCAGGCCGGCAGCGGCGCCTTGCTCAGCGCCTTGCCGGCATCGATGTCTTCCTTCACCCACTGCGCCACCTGCGCCCAGCCGGCCTGCTGCCAGAGCTCGAACGGGCCGGTGCTGGTGCCGAAGCCCCAGCGCATCGCGAAGTCGATGTCGCGCGCGCTCTCGGCCACGTCGGCCAGGTGCACCGCGGCGTAGTGGAAGCTGTCGCGCAGGATCGCCCAGAGGAACTGCGCCTGCGGATTCTTCGAGTCGTGCAGCAGCTTCAGGCGCTCGGCTGGCGGCTTCTTCAGGATGCGGGCGACGATCTCGTCGGCCTTGCCGCCGCCGGGGACGTAGTCGCCCTTCTCCGCGTCGTAGCGCAGGATGTCCTTGCCGACCTTCTTGTAGAAGCCGGCGCCGGTCTTCTGGCCGAGGGCGCCGGCGTCGAGCAGCTTCTGCAGCACCGGCGGCGTCGCGTAGCTCGGGAAGAAGGGATCGTCGGCGAGGTTGTCCTGCAGCGTCTTGATGACGTGCGCCATGGTGTCGAGGCCCACCACGTCGGCGGTTCGGAAAGTTCCCGAGCTGGCCCGGCCCAGCTTCTTGCCGGTGAGGTCGTCGACCACGTCGTAGCCGAGGCCGTAGGTCTCGGCCTCCTTCATCGTCGCCAGCATGCCGGCGATGCCGACCCGGTTGGCGATGAAGTTCGGCGTGTCCTTGGCGCGCACCACCGACTTGCCGAGCGCGGTGGTGACGAAGGCCTCGAGCTGGTCGAGCACTTCGGGCTCGGTCGTCGGCGTGGCGATCAGCTCCACCAGCGCCATGTAGCGCGGCGGGTTGAAGAAGTGGATGCCGCAGAAGCGCGGCCGGATCTCGGCCGGCAGCACCTCGGAGAGTTTGGTGATGCTCAGCCCCGAGGTGTTGCTCGCGACGATCGCGTGCGGCGCGATCGCCGAAGCGATCTTCGTGTAGAGATCGAGCTTCCAGTCCATCCGCTCGGCGATCGCCTCGATGATCAGGTCGCACTCGCCGAGCCGGGCCAGGTGCTCCTCGTAGTTGGCCTGCTCGATCAGCGCCGCATCCTCCGGCACGCCGAGCGGCGCGGGCTTGAGCTTCTTCAGCCCCTCCACGGCCTTCGTGACGATGCCGTTCTTCGGCCCCTCCTTGGCCGGCAGATCGAACAGGATCACCGGCACCTTGACGTTGACGAGGTGGGCGGCGATCTGCGCCCCCATGACGCCGGCGCCGAGGACGGCGACCTTGCGGACGTTGAATCGGTTCATTGCATTTCCGATCGAGAGCTATTCGACCCGCTGCCAGGTCTGGTTGCGATAGAAGGGGCCGATGAAGCCGCGCACTTCGAGGTTCTTGCCGTTGTCCATGAGCTTGAGGCGCAGGCGATAGACCTTGCCGTTGTTCGGATCGAGGATGTCGCCGCCCTCCCAGACCGCCTTGTCGTCGCCGCTCGCCTTCATGTTGCGGATGATGGTCATGCCGACCACCGGCTTGTCCTTGCGGTCGTCGGTGCATTCCTTGCAGACCGCGTCCTTGGGCGCATCGGGGTCGACGACCTTCTCGACCTTGCCGCTGTAGACGCCGCCGCTCTCGACGATGCGCACCAGCGACTTGTCCTTGTTGGTCTTGTCGTCCACCGTCTTCCACAGACCGGCCGGCGACACCGCCTGCGCGGCCGCGAGGCCGGAAGCGAGCACGAAGGCGAGGCCAAGGGCGGCATGGCGAATGGCGAAGGTCATGTCTAGTCTCCGTAGCTTGAGTTTCGAACAGGCGGCGCGGGGGCGCCGCTCAGAACATCGAGGCGTCCATCGCCATCATCGGCGCCACGCCGGCGCGGGCGGTGCGGATCAGCCCGGCCGTCTCCGGCAGGAGCTTGGCGAAGTAGAAGCGCGCGGTGGCGAGCTTGGCGACGTAGAACGAGTCGCCCGAATCCTGCTTGGCGAGGGCCACCTTGGCCATGCGTGCCCAGAGGTAGGCGAACACGAGGTGGCCGCAGACGCGCAGGTAGTCGACGGCCGCGGCGCCTACCTCGTCGGCGTCCTTGAATGCCTTGATGCCGATCTCGGTGGTGAGCTTGGTGACCTTCTCGCCGAGGTCGGCGAGCGGGTTCACGAACTCCTGCATCTCCTCGTTGACGCCCTCTTCCTCGACGAAGTCGGCGATCAGCTTGCCGAACTTCTTCAGCTTGGCGCCGTTGTCGGAAAGCACCTTGCGGCCGAGCAGGTCGAGCGACTGGATCGTGTTGGTGCCCTCGTAGATCATGTTGATCCGCGAGTCGCGCACGAACTGCTCCATGCCCCACTCCCTGATGTAGCCGTGGCCGCCGAAGACCTGCAGGCAATGCGAGGTCGAGATCCAGGCGTTGTCGGTGAAGAAGGCCTTCACGATCGGCGTCAGCAGGGCGACCATGTCGGCGCAGTCCTTCCTCACCGCTTCGTCGTCGCTCGCCACTTCCTTGTCGAGCAGCAGGGTCGTGAATACGGCCAGGGCGCGGCCGCCTTCGGCATAGGCACGCGCGGTCAGCAGCATCTTGCGCACGTCGGGGTGGACGATGATCGGATCGGCCGGCTTGTCCTTCGCCTTGGCGCCGGAGAGCGAGCGCATCTGCAGACGCTCCTTGGCATAGGCGGCGGCGTTCTGGTAGGCCACCTCGGTGAGCCCCAGCCCCTGCATGCCGACGCCGAGGCGGGCCGCGTTCATCATCACGAACATCGCCGCCAGACCCTTGTTCGGCTGCCCGACCAGGGTGCCCTCGGCGTTCTCGAGGACGATCTGCGCCGTGGCGTTGCCGTGGATGCCCATCTTGTGCTCGAGCCCGCCGCACCAGATGCCGTTCCTCTCGCCGAGCGAGCCGTCGGCCTTCACCTTCCATTTCGGCACGACGAAAAGCGAGATGCCTTTCGAGCCCACCGGCGAGTCCGGCAGCCGCGCCAGCACCAGGTGGACGATGTTCTCCGTCATGTCGTGCTCGCCGGCCGAGATGAAGATCTTGTTGCCGGTGAGCAGGTAGCTGCCGTCGGCCTGCGGCTCGGCCTTGGTGCGCAGCAGGCCGAGGTCGGTGCCGCACTGCGGCTCGGTCAGGCACATCGTGCCGGTCCAGTGGCCGCTGGTCAGCTTGCCGAGGTAGAGCTTCTTCTGCTCCTCGGTGCCGTGCGTGTGCAGGCACTCGTAGGCGCCGTGCGAGAGGCCGGGGTACATCGCCCAGGCCTGGTTCGACGAGTTGAGCATCTCGTAGAAGCACTGGTTGACGATGTGCGGCAGGCCCTGGCCGCCGTACTCCGCAGCGCAGCTGAGCGAGGGCCAGCCGCCCTCGACGTATTTCGCATACGCCTCCTTGAAGCCGGCCGGCGGCCTGACCTCGTGCGTCGCCTTGTCGAGCGTGCAGCCCTCGGCGTCGCCGGGGGCATTGAGCGGCGCGAGCACCTCGCTCGCGAACTTGCCGCCTTCCTCCAGCACCGCGTTGATGGTCTCGGCGTCGATGTCGGCATGGCGCGGCAGCGCCTTGAGCTCGTCGACGACGCCGAGGAGTTCGTGCAGCACGAACTGCATGTCGCGCAGGGGCGGGGTGTAGGAAGGCATGGCGAAGCTCCTGAAGAATCAGTCGGTACGACCCGGCGCGGTCCAGTGCGCGAGCACACGCTCGAAGCCGGCGCGGGCCCGGCCCTCGGCGCCGGCACGGCGCAGGAACCTGGCGTCGTGATGGAGGGCGAGAATCAATCCGTGGATCTCGAACAGCAGCTGGCGCGCGTCGGTGTCGTCACGCAGGTGGCCCTCGGCAACGGCCGTGCCGATCGAGCGCTCGAGCGCCTGCTGCCAGGTGTTGACCATGTCGACCAGGGCGTCGCGCACCGGGCCCGGCCGGTCGTCGAACTCGACCGCGCCGCTGATGTAGATGCAGCCCGAATCGATCTCGACCGAGACCCGCTTCAGCCAGCGATCGAACAGCGCCCGCAGCCGGGGCAGGCCGCGCGCCGCGGCCATCGACGGGCGAAACACCTCTTCCTCGAACTTGGCGTGGTACTCGCGAACGACCGAGATCTGCAGTTCCTCGCGCGAGCCGAAGTGGGCGAACACGCCCGACTTGCTCATCCCCGTGACCTCGGCCAGCGCGCCGATCGACAGGCCCTCGAGGCCGATGTGCGAGGCGAGCGCGAGCGCGGCGTCGACGATCGCGGCTCGCGTCTGGCGGCCCTTCATCAGGGCCTTGGGCGCGGCGGTGTCGGCCGGTGGCGCGCCGTCGGTGTCGGAGGCGACAGAATCCAAGGCTGGGGCGTCCGGCGAGGTGGCCGGGCAAAAACGAACGATCGTGCTATTTTGCAGAAAAAAGCGCCGTCCGGGTCACGCGGTCAAGGAGATTTGTTCTTGCTCACCAAAGAATTGATCACGGGCGGGTGCCGATGAAGGTCGCCGTCGTCGGCCTGGGCGCCGTGGGCGGCCTGATCGCCGCGCGCATGGCGGCCGCCGGACACGCGGTCTCGGCACTGGCGCGCGGAGCGACCCTGGCGAACGTGCGCGAGCGCGGCCTGATCGTCGAATCGGGCGGAAGGCGATCGATCGCACGCATCGCCGCCAGCGACGACGCGAATGCGCTCGGGCCGCACGATCTGGTCGTCATCGCGCTCAAGGCGCCGGCGCTGGCCGCGCTGGCGCCGCGCCTCGTCCCGCTGCTGGGCGAGGCGACGATCGTGCTGCCGGCAATGAACGGGGTGCCGTGGTGGTTCATGCCCGCGGCCCGGCCCGCGGAGCCGCCCCTCGACAGCGTCGACCCCGGCGGCCGCCTGCTCGCCGCGCTGCCGATCGCGCGCGTGCTCGGCTGCGTCGTGCACCTCGCGGCCTCGTGCCCCGAGCCCGGGCTCGTGCGGCACGGCTTCGGCGAGCGCCTGATCGTCGGCGAGCCCGGCGGCGGCGATTCGCCGCGCGTGCGCAGCGTCTGCACCGCGCTCGCCGAGTCGGGCTTCGAGGCCGAAGCCAGTGCCGACGTGCGCCGCGAGGTCTGGTACAAGCTCTGGGGCAACATGACGATGAACCCGGTCTCCGCCCTGACGGGCGCCGAGAGCAGCGCGATCCTCGACGACCCGCTGGTCCACGCCTTCATGATGCGCACCATGGCCGAGGCGGCTGCCATCGGCGAGCGCATCGGCTGCCCGATCGCCCAGTCGGGCGAGGAGCGCATGGGCCTGGCGAGGAAGCTCGGCAGCTTCAAGACCTCGATGCTGCAGGACGCCCTCGCCGGCCGGCCGATCGAGCTCGACGCCCTCGTCACCGCCGTCCACGAGATCGGCGCCCGGGTCGGCGTGGCCACGCCGAACACCGGCGCCCTGCTCGGCCTCACCCGCCTCATGGCGCAGCAGCGCGGCCTCTATCCTGGCCGTTCGGCGTAGCGCCTGCGCATCGCAAGGCGCCGCCCGGCGGCGCCAGCCTTGAGCCGAGCAGGGTTCATGCATTACCCTTCGAGGGTCATGGAAGTCCTGCAGCTCGACATGTCCGGCCGCCCGCAGGCCTGGATCTCGGCCAAGGAAGCGGCCGTTCTCTACGCCAGCGACGGCGTCGCCTGGACGCTCGGCGACGCCTTTCACGTGCTGCGCGGCGGCGTGCAGCGGCGCACCGGCATCCAGTCGCGGATCGAGGTGCACCCGATCGTCGCGGTGCGCGGCGCGGTGCCGAGCCGGGCCTGGCGGCGCACGCCGGCGCTCAGCAACCCCAAGCTCTTCGCCCGCGACCGGCAGGTCTGCGCCTACTGCGCCGGCGAGTTCCACCTCGACGATCTGACCCGCGAGCACATCGTGCCCACCTCGCGCGGCGGCGGCGACACCTGGATGAACTGCATCACCGCTTGCCGCGCCTGCAACGGCCACAAGGGCAACCGCCTGCCGGAAGAGGCGCACATGTCGCTGCACTACCTGCCGTATGTCCCCAGCCTGCACGAGGACATGATCCTGCGCGGCCGGCGCATCCTGGCCGACCAGATGGAATTCCTGCTCGCCAGCGTGCCGCGCAACAGCCGCCTGCACGGCTGAGGCGTTACCCGCTTCACAGTACTTTGCGCGGCATGGCCCGCGCCGCGCGCTACGCTTCGCATGTGGTCAACTGGCGCCGGCTGTGTGCGTTGCTGGTGGATCCCTGGAGAAAAGCATGAGACTCGTCCTGAGCGCCCTGTTCCTGGCCTCGCTCGCCGGCTGCGCCACCCCCTACAACGCCGACGTCGTTCATCCGTACGAGGCGCAGCGCATCTCGACGATCTGGGACGCGACCGTCCTCTCGGTGCGCCCGGTGACGATCGGCGGCCAGCAGACCGGCGCCGGTGCGGCCGTCGGCGCGGTCACCGGCAGCGTCGTCGCGGCCAACGCGGCCAGCTACAGGAATTCGGGCTGGGCCGGCCTGGTCGGCTTCATCGTCGGCGGCCTGGTCGGCGGCGCCGTCGAGCAGAGCGCGACCACGCAGAACGGGGTCGAGCTGCTGCTGCAGATGCGAAACGGCGAGCGGCGCTCGATCGTGCAGGCGAACGGCAACGAAGGCTGGGTGGTCGGAGAGCCGGTGGTGCTGGTCACGACGGCCGGCCGCACCCGTGTGACGCGGGCACCGCAGCCGGGTCAGGCCCCCGGCCAGGGCTATCCCGCGCCCGCCGGCGCGCCGCAGCCGGTGCCGGTGTACCCGCAGTCGGGCCCGGTCCCGGCGTACCCGCAATCCGGCCCCGTGCCCGCCTATCCGCAGTCGGGCCCGGTGCCGGTCTACCCGCAGCCCGACCCCGGCGCGCCGCGCAGCTAGAGCCGCTCAGTGCCGTGCCAGGTCGAGCGCCTGGCCGAGCGTCTCGAGCAGCGTTCGCCTGATCCTGGGCCAGGCGGGGCCGCCCGCCTCGACATAGCGCTGGTTCACCTCGAGCTCGAGGCCGACATAGGCGGAGGGCGGATAGCGCCGGCGCATCACCTGGCAGACACCGTCGCTGGCGCCCAGATAGGGATAGTTGCGCCGCAGCCGGAGCGCTGCGTCCTTCGAGCGCAGCGCGTCGATCCAGGCAGTCGCGAACGCCACCTCGCCCGGCCGGCGCGGGTCGTAGAGCATGCCGATGTCGGCTGTGCGAACGTGCCCGTGCAGCTCGGGGGTGAAGCTGTGCGAGGCGACATGGACGACCCGGTCGCCGGCCGCTCTCGCCTCGGCGACGGCCGTGGCGAGTGCGGCGTCGACCCGCCGCCGGTGCGGGAAGTAGTACGCCTCGAGCAGGCGCCGGCGCTCCGCCCTGGGCAGATGCCGGGTCGCCTCGGAATGCAGGTCGGGCGTGCCGACCGAGCGGTTCAGGTCGGCGAGCAGGCGCGTCGTCTCGTCGTAGTGCAGCGGGGCGGCGAAACGCTTCGCCATCTCGCGCGCCAGCTTCAGCGCGCCCGGGTCCCAGCCGCGATGCGTCGGCAGCAGATGCTCGTGGCCGACGAAGAGCGCGGCGTATTCCTTCGGTACGACGTTGCCGGCGTGCTCGCAGGTGACGAAGAGGCGATCGGCCATGAGTCAGAGCACCTTGTGCTTCAGGTCGGGAAAGACCTTGCCGACCTTGCCGAGCAGGTACTCGCCGTACGTGCCCTCGAAGGCGTGCACGCTGGCGCCGTCCCAGCGGGTCGCGTGGTCGTCGGTCGCGGCGCTCCGGATCGGCGCGATGCGCGCCGCCATGTCCGGGTCGAAGAACAGCGGGAACGAGAGCCGGTCGCGGCCGCTGGTGTTGAGGCGCACGCGGTGCGGCGTGCTCCGGTAGAGGCCGCCGGTCATGCGGTCGAGCATGTCGCCGATGTTGCAGACGAAGGAGTCGGCCACCGGCGGCGCCTCGATCCAGCCGCCCGCCGTGCGCACCTGCAGGCCGCCGACGCTGTCCTGGCGCAGGAGCGTGAGCAGGCCGTAGTCGGTGTGCTCGCCGACGCCGTCGCGCACGTCCACCCCCTCGGGCACCGGGCGGCTCGGGTACAGGAAGATGCGGAACAGGATCAGCGGATCGGCGGTGTAGCGGCGCGCGAAGTAGTCGTCGGGCAAAGCGAGCGAACGAGCGATGCCCTCCATGACGCGATGTCCGAGCGCCGTCACGGCCGACATCCACGCGTCTATCGTCTGCCGGAAGCCGGGCAGGACGTCGTCGCCGGGCAGGAGATTGCGGCCGTGCAGCGGCACGCCCGCCTGCACCCGCGGATGGTCCTCGCCGAGCTCGCTGCCGAGGTAGAGGCCTTCCTTCCAGTCGGGCCGTCCCGAGGTCAGCTCGCCGCCGAGCGGGAACCAGCCGCGCCAGGCACGGCCGCCGAGCGGCATCGCGAAGCGCTGCTTGGTCGCCTCGGGCAGGGCGAAGAACCGATGGCTGAGATCCTCGAGGCGCGGCCCGAGCCCGGGGTCGATGCCGTGGCCGACGACATAGAAGAAGCCGTGCGCGCGGCAGGCTTCGCCGATGCCGCGCGCGACCTCGTCGGGCGAGGCGCGAAGGTCGATCAGCGGCAGCGTGTCCATCGCCGGATGCGCGACAGGGTCCCGGGTCAGATCCGCGCCAGCGCCTGGCGCAGGTCGGCGCGCAGGTCTTCCACGTCCTCGACGCCGACCGAGAGCCGCACCAGCGAATCGCCGATGCCGAGCGCGGCCCGGGTCTCGGCGGGAATGGTCGCGTGGGTCATGATCGCCGGGTGTTCGATCAGGCTCTCGACGCCGCCCAGGCTCTCGGCGAGCGCGAAGATGCGCACCGCCTCGAGGAAGCGACGCGTGCCGGAGAGGTCGGTCGCCAGGTCGAGCGAGATCATGCCGCCGAAGCCGTGCATCTGCCGGGTCGCGAGCTGGTGCTGCGGATGCGATGCGAGCCCGGGGTAGTGCACCCGCTTCACCAGCGGCTGCTGCTCCAGCCAGCGCGCCAGCTCGAGCGCGCTCGCGCAGTGCCGCTCCATGCGCAGCGCCAGCGTCTTGACGCCGCGCAGCACCAGGAAGCTGTCGAACGGACCGGCGATCGCGCCGACCGCGTTCTGCAGGAAACCCAGCCGCTCGCGCAGCGGCGCGAGCCGGTCGCCGCCGCCGACGACGGCGATGCCGCCAATCACGTCCGAGTGGCCGTTGAGGTACTTGGTGGTCGAGTGCACGACGATGTCGAATCCGAGCTCGAGCGGCCGCTGCACCCAGGGGCTGGCAAAGGTGTTGTCGGCCGCGCAGAGGATGCCGCGCGCATGGCAGATCTCGGCGATGGCGCGCAGGTCCGCCAGGCGCAGCAGCGGATTGGTCGGCGTCTCCACCCAGACCAGCTTCGTCTCGGGCGTGAGCGCCGCCTGCAGCCGCACCGGATCGGTCAGGTCGACGAAGCTGAAGCGGTGTCCGGCGCTCGCCTTCCTCACCCGCTCGAACAGGCGGAAGGTGCCGCCGTAGACGTCGTCGCCGGAGACGATGTGCGCGCCGGCGTCGAGCAGCTCGAGCACGGTCGCGATGGCGGCCAGGCCCGAGGCGAACGCGAACGCCTGGGCCCCGCCTTCGAGGTCGGCGACGCAGCGCTCGAGCGCGAACCGGGTCGGGTTGTGCGAGCGGCCGTAGTCGAAGCCCTTGTGCACCCCCGGGCTCTGCTGCACGAAGGTCGAGGTCGCGTAGATCGGCGGCATGATCGCGCCGGTGGTCGGGTCGGGCGACTGGCCGGCGTGGATCGCGCGGGTGGCGAAGGCGTGCTCGGCGCCGGGCTCCTTGTCTGTGGGTTCGCTCACGTGACGCTTCTCCGCAAATGGTTCAACACGTCGACGCGCGTGATCAGGCCGTGGAAGCCCGACGCGTCGGCGACGATGGCGACATGGCCGCGGTCGAGCACGGCCTCGACTTCGGCGATGCCGGCGCCCGGGACCAGGGTCTCGGGCGCATCGGTCATGGCCGCGTCGACGCGATCCTGGAACCGGTCGACATGGCCGTGCACGCGGGTCAGTACGTCCGATTCGTCGATCACGCCGACCAAACTGCCGCCGGCCAGCACCGGCAACTGCGAGACGTCGGCGAGGCGCATGCGGTGGTAGGCGGTGAGCAGGGTGTCGTCGGGCGCGACGCTGACGACGCCGCCGTCCTCGGCCCGCCGCGACACCAGGTCGCGCAGGTCGCCGAAGCGGTGCCGCGCGAGCAGGCCCTGGTCGATCATCCACTGGTCGTTGTAGACCTTGGAGAGGTAGCGCGTGCCGGTGTCGCAGACGAAGCTGACGACGCGCTCGGGCTTCGTTCGCGAGCGGCAGTAGCGCAGGGCCGCGGCGAGCAGCGTGCCGGTCGACGAGCCACCGAGGATGCCTTCGGCGCGCAGCAGCTCGCGCGCGGTGCCGAAGCTCTCGGTGTCGTCGATCGAGTAGGCCTCGCGCACGCCGGACAGGTCGGCGATCGACGGAATGAAGTCCTCGCCTATGCCTTCCACCGCCCATGAGCCGGCCGTGCCGATCGCCCCGCTGCGGGTGTACTCGGCGACGATCGATCCGGCCGGGTCGGCGAGCACGAAGCCGAGCTCGGGACGCACCGCGCGGAAGTAGCGCGTCAGGCCGGCGATCGTTCCGCCGGAGCCGACGCCGCAGACGATCGCGTCGAGGTCGTGCCCCATCTGCGCCCAGATCTCGGGGCCGGTGGTCCGCTCGTGCGCGAGCGGGTTGGCGGGGTTGTTGAACTGGTCGGCGAAGAAGGCGCCGGGAATGTCGCCGGCAAGCCTTGCCGCCAGGTCCTGGTAGTACGCGGGATGACCCTTGCCGACGTCAGAGCGCGTGACGTGGACCTCGGCGCCGAGCGCCTTCAGGTGCAGCACCTTCTCGGTCGACATCTTGTCGGGCACGACGAGAACGACGCGGTAGCCCTTGGCGCGCGCGACCAGCGCCAGGCCGAGGCCGGTGTTGCCGGCCGTCGCTTCGACGACAGTGCCGCCCGGCCCGAGACGGCCGTCGCGCTCGGCGGCGTCGATCATCGAGAGGCCGACGCGGTCCTTGATCGAGCCGCCAGGGTTCTGCGATTCGAGCTTGAGGAACAGCGCGCACGGACCGGTGTCGAGCCGCGTCACGCGCACCATCGGCGTGTTGCCGATGAGCTCGAGAACGGCAGGGGCGGGAGTCGACACGCCGCGACTGTAGCGCCGCCCCCGTGCAGCGACATCGCGATCGGCCATCGGCCACAGGCATCGGTCCCCTTCTCCTACAGGCGTAGCGGCAGATGCCCGACCGCCGCAACGCGGGACCGCTTTTAAGGTGTGAACCAGCTGGTCTCCGAGCCGGCCTTTCAACCCTCTCGGGGCCACTGCCCCTTCACCGTTCCAAGGAGTTTCAAATGAGCCTTTCCAAGACCCTCACCTCTGCCGTTGCCGCAGTGACCGTTGCCGGTGCCGTCGGCCTCGCCTACGCGCAATCGACCCCCGACACCAGCACCACGCCGGCGCCCGCGAATGCCGACACGAGCCAGCCGGTGAGCAACACCACGCCGTCTGCCGACAACAGCAGCAACACCTACGTCGCGCCGTCGACGGACCTCGAGCCCAAGGCCGACCGCAACTGAGGTCGATCCACGGCCATCGGCGTCCCGATCCCGGGCGTCGATGGCCGTCTGCTCGACAAACCATGAAATTCATTCCTGAAGGTGAGCTGGGGACCGACCTGCTGGCAGGCCTGAAGCAGGGCGTGCTCTATGCCGCCGCCGCCCTGGTCCTCGCCCTGCCTCCGGCAGGTCTGGCCACCGTGCGGTCACCGACAACCACGCCCGCGCGGGCCAGCACGACCGTGGTCGCGCCCATCGACCGGGGCGGCCCCTTCCGCGCGGCCGATTTCGATACCCATTCGGCGTCTGCCGATGCCCGCTTCGTCGCCGACTGGGCCGCCGACTCGGGCGACAGCCGCGGGCTGCCGTACATCATTCTCGACAAGCGCGATGCGCGCCTGTTCGTGTTCAGCGCAGACGGCCTGCTGGTCGATACCACGCCGGTGCTGCTGGGCGCGGCCGCAGGCGACGATTCCGTCGAAGACATCGGCACACGACCGATATCGCTGGTGCGGCAGGAAGAGAAGACCACTCCCGCCGGTCGCTTCGTCGCCGCTGCCGGTCGCAACGCCTCGCACGAGGACGTGGTCTGGGTCGACCATGCCGCCGCGGTATCGATGCATCGCGTGCGCCTCGTCGACCCGAAGGAGCGCCGCCTCGAGCGGCTCGCCTCTGCGAATCCGGCCGACCGTCGCATCTCCTATGGCTGCATCAACGTTCCGGTCGCATTCTTCGAGTCGGTGATCTGGCCGCTGCTGCGCCAGACCCGTGCCGTCGTCTATGTTCTGCCGGAGACCCGAGCCGTCGGCGAGGTCTTTGCCGGCGCCTACGACGAGAGCATGAAGCTCGCCCGCGCGCAACCGGACCGTCCGCAGGCTGTGAAAATTTCCCGACAGTAGTCCGACATCGCGGCTCGCCGGCTCCGGCCTGACTCTCGGCCGGCGAGACAATTCCGCTTCTCGTCGGGAGCCTCCGCTCACCGCCGGTCGGGAGGTGAGTCGGAATGTCAGTTCGGGGTCGGCTGTGGCTGGCAGCGTGTGGATGGTTGTGCGCCGCGGCATGTCAGGCGGCGCCTGACTTCGGCGCCGAGCGCGCTTCGGGCGATGCCCGCTACGCCTCCGCCTGGGTGCTCGCCGGCGCCGACAACCAGCGTCTGCCGTTCGCCGTGGTCGACAAGCGCGACGCCCGCATCTACGTGTTCGAAGCCGGCGGCCGATTGGTCGGGGCCTCTGCGGCGCTGCTCGGCGCCGCGCCCGGCGATTTCGCCGTCGGCGACATGACCGGCCGCGCCCCCGCGAGCCTGACACCGGCCGAACGCACCACGCCCGCCGGCCGTTTCGCCTCCGAGCCGGGCCGCAACGACAAGGGCGAAGAGATCGTCTGGATCGACTACGCCGCCTCGCTCGCGATCCATCGCCTTCGCCCGGCCCCGGCGCAGGAACGGCGGGCGGCGCGCCTGGCGTCGCCGAGCCCGGACGACAACCGGATCTCCGCGGGCTGCGTCGTCGTTCCGGTCGCGTTCTACGAAACCGTGGTCGCGCCGACGCTGGGCAGCGGCCGCGGCGTGGTTTACGTGCTGCCCGAATCGCGACCGGTGCACAGCATGTTCGGCGCGCTCGAGCTCAGCCTCCTCGTCGACTGACTTGCGGCGCCGCGCGGGCCGCTCGCCTCCAGGCGAGACGCCTCAGCCGTGCGCCAGCCCGGCGGCGAGCACGCCGGCGATGCAGATCGCTTCGTCTTCGTCGCCCGTGCCGCCCGAGGCACCGACGCCGCCGATCACGTTGCCGGCTCCATCCTTGATCAGCACCGCGCCGGTCTGCGGCAGGAAGCGCCCGTGCGCGGTGGCGGCGAGAGTGACGAAGAAATTCGGGTTGTCCTTGGCGCGCTGCGCCAGGGTCCGGCTGGCGGCGCCCATGCCGATCGCGGCCCAGGCCTTGCCGGTGGCGACGTCGACCCGGAACATGCTCGCGCCGTCTTCGCGCTGCGCCGCCTTGAGGTGGCCGGAGGCGTCCAGCACCACCACCGCCATCGGCGCATAGCCCGCCTGGTGCGAAGCGGCGAGCGCGGCGTTGGCGATGGCGTTGGCCTGGAGAAGGGTCAGTGCGGTCATGGTGGCGGCAGTAACGAGGAGCTGCCGAGTGTGCCCGGCGGAACGCTCTCGCGGCAAGTGACAATCGCCGCCACACATGGCCTGGCCCTCTTCGTTCTCGCGCCCGCCCAGCCTCGCCGACCTGGGCCGGCGGCTGCGCAAGCTCGACCGCGTCTTCAGCATCGACAAGATCCGCGCCGAGGGTCTCGGCGCCGGCGAGGTGATCGCCTATTACGAGGAATGCTCGCCCGCCTATCGCAAGCACCACTCCTCGGAGGGCGCGATGCACCTGGCGATCAGCGCCGACGGGCGCTTTCATGCCAAGGACTTCTATGGCCAGCTCGAGCGCCTCGCGGCGTCGTGGCCGGCGAAGCCGCCGCGCGAGGTGCTCGAGCTCGGTTTCGGCCAGGGCTTCAACCTCTCGCACCTGGCCGCGCGCTTTCCCGAGGTGCGATTCGCCGGCATCGACCTGACCCCGGGCAACCAGCCGCTGGCGCGGCAGCGCCTCGCACAGCTCGGCGTGGGCAACGTGACCCTGACCCAGGGCGACTTCCATCAACTGCCCTACGCGGACCTCAGCTTCGACCACGTCTACGCGGTCGAGGCCTTCTGCTACGCGCGCGACCTGCCGCAGGCGCTGGCCGAGGTCGCACGCGTGTTGCGCCCGGGCGGCACCTTCACGCTCTTCGACGGCTACCTGACGCGCCGGCCCGAGACCCTGTCGGCCGACGAGGCGCTCGCCGCCGAGCTGCTGGCCAAGGGGATGGCGCTCGACACCTTCCAGCTCGTCGACGACGTCGTCGCCGCGGCGCGCGAGGCCGGGCTGCAGAGCCTGGGCGTCACCTCTTTCGACGCCGAGGTCGCGCCCAACCTGCGCCGGCTGGAGCGCCTCACCGGCGCCGTGATCCGCTTCCCCTGGCTCGGCCGCCGCGCGCTGGCGCGGCGCTCGCCGATGCGCGGGCGCAACGTGATCTCGGGCTACCTGATGTATTCGACCGTGGCGCTCGGCTTCACGGGCTATCGGGAGATCGTGCTGCAGAAGGCTGCCCCGGGCGAGCCGTCGCGCTGAGCCGCCCCGTGTCGACCTGATCGGCCAGGGCGCCGGGAATCGTCGAGTCGCTGGTCTGCTCGTCGCGCTCGATGTCGCCGCGGATGAGCCGCTGGATCGCACCGAGCTCGTCGGTCAGCCGCTCGATCCGGCCGTCGCTGCTCGTCGGCGCCGTGTAGGCCTCCACCAAGTCGCGTTGCAGCCTGAAGTACAGGCCCATCAACTGCTCGCGTTCCATGCTCAGCCCCCTTTGGTGCAGTGCAGCATACGGGCTTTTGCGCGAACCGGCTTGTAGGACGATGCCGCACCGCGGACCGAGCCGTCGAGCAGGCGCCTATTTGCCGAGCAGGTTGTCGAGATCCTTGTTGAAGCGCTTCATGTATTCGCGCTCGGAGTCGGTGTTCTTCTTGCCCGGAGTGGCGGGGCCCGGGGCCGGCGCGCGCCTGGCGGCGGGCGGCGGTGCGGCTTCCCTCGCGACATTCGCGACCGCGATCGCGAAGCGGTCCTGACACGTCTCGCCCGGCGCGCACTGCACCGCGCCGAAGAGGCCCGACAAGCCGTTGGCCGCGAGCCTCGCCTCGAGCGCAGCGCGCTCCGCGACGAGGGCATCGCCCTCGCGGACGAATGCGCTGCCCGAGAAGTCGCGCGGTTTCTCCGCCAGCATCGCGACGACGCGCCAGTTGCCCGGCTTGGCGGCGGCGGCCGCGGGATCCTTGTGCGCGACGGCGAAAGCGGCGTCGGCCTTGATCGCGACGCCGCCGTCCTTCTCGTCCGGGGCGAGGCGATAGACCTTGTCGCCCGCCGGGTCCCAGGCGAAGACGTACAGCAGGCCGTCCGACTTGCTTCGCGCGACGAGCTTCAGCTCGGTGCCGATGGCGACACTCGCCGGCGCCTCGAGCGTCACCGAGAGCCCTGGATCCGCTGCCGCCAGTGCCGCATCGACGGCCGCGCCCAGGCTGGCGATGCGCGGCGCGGGGGGCGGCGCGGGCACGGCGGCGGCGGGCGCGCTCGGTGTCCTGGTCGCCGGCGCGACGGCGACGGGAGGCATGGCGCTGCGGGTGGCCGGAGCCTGGCGGCCGGCGAAGTACGCATAGCCCCCCGCGAGCAGCGAGAGAGCCAGCACCGCCGCGACCACCAGCGGAACCTTGCTTCGCGGCGCGGGCTCGGCAGATTCCTCGACGCTCTCCGGGAGCTGGATGTCGACGGCCTCCGGTGCGGGGGCTTCGGTGGGCGCTTCGGGCGCGCTGAACGAGGGCTCGGTCTTCCCGGCCGGACTGTCCGTCGGCGCTGCGATGGCGACGGTCGGGGCGTCGCCGAAGCCGATCGCCTCGCGCATTGCCGCCATGCTCTGCGGCCGGTCCTGGGCCCGCACGCTCAGGCACTTGTCGATGCCGCGCAGCAACTGCTCGCTGTAGCGGCCGGCCACTTCGCTGCCCGCCAGTGGCTCGTAATCGTCCTCCATCAGACGGCCGACCGAGGGCGGAGGCTTGCGCTTGCGGATCATGAAGTACACGACCGCCGCCAGGGCGTAGACGTCGGTCCACGGGCCCTGCTTCATGCCGGGCATGTCGGCGTACTGCTCGATCGGCGCGTAGCCGGGCTTGAGGATCACCGTCAGCGCATGCGTCATGTCGCTGATGACGCGCCGGGCCGCGCCGAAGTCGAGCAGCACCGGGCGGCCGTCGCCGAGCAGCATGATGTTGTCGGGCGCGATGTCGCGGTGGTAGACCTGATCCGCGTGCAGGATCGCCAGCGCTTCCATCAGCGGCAGGAGAAGCGCCTTGATCCAGGCTTCGTCGGGCGGCTCGGCACGCTCCTTGAGCGCGTCCTGCAGCGTCTGGCCGCTGAAGAAGGGCATGACCATGTAGGCCGTGCCGTGCGCCTCCCAGAAGCGGTACACCTTGACCAGCGCGGCATGATCGAACTGGGCCAGCATGCGCGCCTCGTTGACGAAGCTGCGCAGGCCGATGTCGAAGGTTTCGCGCTGCCGCTCGGAGCGCACCGAGACCGAGCAGTCCTCGCCGCGCGAAGCGAGCAAGGCCGGCATGTATTCCTTGAGGGCCACCTTGCGATGCAGCGAGTGGTCTTGCGCGAGGTAGACGATGCCGAAGCCGCCTTCGCCGACCAGGTCGATGATCTCGAACTCGCCGAGCAGGGTGCCCACCGGCAGCGCGTTCTGATGCAGGCGCGACGCTGCCGGCTCGGGCGAGGGGGCGCCGATGAACTCGGTGCGATCGCTGTCGGTTCCTTCAGCCATCGCGTCAGCGCTCGCACGCCTCCTTGAACCAGCTCCTGATGTCGGTCGCGGGAATGACCTTGCCTGCGTACTTGTCGATGTTCGGGTCGAGCACGCAGGCCTGGCCGGCGGTGCAGTGGTAGATGAGCTGGATCTCCATCGCCTGGGCACGGCAGTCGTACTTGATGCCGATGTTGCGCGCCAGGTTGCCGTCGCCCGAGCGGAGCCAGGAGAAGACGTTGCCGCCTTCCAGGACCGAGTTGGTATCGACCTCGAACACCGACGCCTTGCCCTTGGCGCCCTTCTCGGTCGCCATGGTCTGCCACTTGTGCGCCTGCAGGTTGTCGCTCAGCACGTCGTCGACCACGCGCTGGGCGCAGTCGCTGCCCTGCTTGCGCGAACAGTCCCGCAGCTCCTTGGCGACCATCGGAATGGCGAGCAGCCGGCTGCGATCGAGCGCCTTCGGGTCGGCCTTGCCGGCCCGCGCGCCGCCCGGGCCGGCCTCGGCCGAGCCTGCAGCCGCGTCGGCCTGCTGGGCGAGCTTCGTCGCCTCGGCGCTGGAAGCGACCACGGCGGGCGTGAAGTAGAGGCGGCCGTTGTCGGTTCGCTTGTCGTCGACGAACTCGCCTTCCCAGTAGTCGCCGCTTGCCCAGCGGTAGCGGCCCATGCCGACCTTCTTGCCCTTCTGCCAGTTGCCCGCGTAGGCGTCGCCGTTCTTCCAGCGATAGGAGCCCTCGCCCTGGGCCTCGCCCTGCACGAAATTGCCTTCGTAGCGGTCCTCGGAGGCGTAGACCTTGACGCCCTTGCCCTGCGGCTGGCCGTTGCTGACCGGGCCCTCGTAGCGATCGCCGTTGGCGAAGGTCAGGCTGCCCTTGCCCTCGGGCTTGTCGGCGACCCACTCCCCGTCGTAGCTTTGCCCGGTGGCCCAGGCGATCTTGCCGCGGCCCTGCTTGATGCCCGCCTTCAACTGACCGGCGTAGCGGCTGCCGTCCTTCTCGGTGTAGACGCCCTCCACGTCGGGGATGCCCTTGTCGAACTGGCCCTCGTAGGTGTCGCCGTTGGAGAACTGCATCTTGCCGCGGCCGTGCGGCATGCCGTCCTTCACCTGGCCCTGGTAGCGGTCGCCGTTGGGGAAGCCCATCGCGCCTTCGCCGACGGCCACGTCGTCGCGCCACTCGCCGTCGTAGGTCTGCCCGCTCGCCCAGACCATTCGCCCGGTGCCGTTGCGCTTGCCCTCGACCATCATGCCGTCGAAGACATCGCCGTTGTCCCACTTGAAGTGAACCTGCCCGTTGAGCTTGCGGGTGGCGGCGACGGTGGGCGACACGGTCGCGGCGGCTGCGGCCGGGACGGTCGTGCCGGCCGGCGCGGGCGCGGCCACGGCAGCGGGCGGGGGCGCGGGCGTGCTGACCGCCGTCAAGGTTCCTTCGTGCCGGCTGTCCTTGCACACTTCGACGTAGCGCTTGAAGTCGCTCGTGAGCTGGATCGTGCAGCCCGGCAGGCAGCGCCCGGCGCGCAGCTCGGTGCGGAACTCAAAGCCGGTGGGGGTTTCGCCCTTGTAGATCAGGTCGCCTTCGCAAGCCTGCGTCTCGTAGCGAAAGCTGCCGCAGACCTTGTCCTTGAGCAGGCAGTCGACCGTGATGCGCGCCTTCCAGCCGTCGGCCTCGGCGAAGCGGCCGCCGGTCAACGCCGCAGAGTAGGCGACATGGATGCCGGCGAAGAGGAGCACTGCGGCGGCGAAAGCTTGCGATGTCGAGGCCGCAGGAAACGCCATCCGGGGCCTCTCCTTCATCAGCGTGGGTCTCGACAGGAAGAGCATTGCGCGTCCGCTACCGTCCTTCGGTCCGCGATTGGTAGGCCGTGTTGGGATCGAACCAACGACCAAAGGATTATGAGTCCTCTGCTCTAACCGACTGAGCTAACGGCCCGCGGCGGGCATCTTCGCACGGCCCGAGGGGCCTTCCGCTCAGTTCCCCGGCACCGGCAGGATCGACCCCGGGTCGTAGAAGAACCGCTCGCTGGCGATGCGGTCGCCGCGCCATGTCTGGAGCGAGAGCTCGTCCAGGCGGCGGGTAACGCCCTCGTGCGTGGTCATGTCGAAGCGCCAGCCGATCACGACCCGGTCGCCGTCGACCAGCAGCGTGGTCAGGTGCGGCGACACCTTGCCCATCGAATCGAGCGTCTTCTGCTCGTGCGCGATCAGCGCCTCGCGGCCGACGCGCGGCGGGTTCAGGTTCTCCTGCGCGGTGGCGTCTTCGGCGTAGAAGTCGCGGATCGACTGCACGAAGTCGCCGGCGAGCACGGCGTCAACGAAGGCCTGCACGCGCTCCGGGCTCGGCATCGCTCCGCCCTACTTCGCGCTCAGCGCGTTGCTCACCAGCCGCGAGGTGATGTCGACGATCTGCACCATGCGGCTGTAGGCCATGCGGGTCGGCCCGATCACGCCGAGCGTGCCGACCACCTGGCCGTCGACCTCGTACGGCGCCGAGACCACCGAAAGCTCCTCGAACGGCACCACCATGCTCTCGCCACCGATGTAGATGCGCACGCCCTCGGCCCGGCTCGAGACCTCGAGCAGGCGCATCAGCTGCGTCTTCTGCTCGAACAGGTCGAACAGCTTTCTGAGGCTGCCCATGTCGCTGGAGAAGTCCTGCACCGCGAGCAGGTTGCGCTCGCCGGCGATGACGACCTGCTCGTGGCTCTCGGCGATGGCCTCGCTGCCGGCCTGCACCGCCGCCTGCATGAGCGTGGAGATCTCGCCGCGGATCGCATCGACCTCGGTCTTCAGCCGCTCGCGCACCGCCTCGAGCGTCAGGCCGCCGTAGTGCGAGGTGAGGTAGTTGCTCGCCTCGAGCAGCTGCGAGCTGGTGTAGTCGTGGGCGGTGAAGATGACCCGGTTCTGCACGTCGCCGTCGGGCGCGACGATGATCACCAGCACCCGCCGCTCGGAGAGGCGCATGAATTCGATGTGGTGAAACACGCTCGGCTTCTTCGGGGCGGTGATCACGCCGACGAAGCTCGAGAGGCTGGAAAGCAGCTGCGCGGCATTGGCGATCACCCGCTGCGGCTGGTCGGCGTGCAGCTTCGCCTCGAAGGCGGCGTCGCGCGGGCTGTCGGGCAGCTGTGACGGCTGCGCCGTGAGCATGGTGTCGACGAACAGGCGATAGCCGCGTGCGGTGGGAATGCGGCCGGCACTGGTGTGCGGGCTGACGATCAGGCCGAGCTCCTCGAGGTCGGCCATCACGTTCCTGATGGTCGCCGGCGAGAGCTCCAGGCCGCTGGCGCGCGAGAGCGTGCGCGAGCCGACCGGCTGGCCGTCGGCGATGTAGCGTTCGACCAGGGTCTTCAGAAGGGTCTTGGCGCGATCGTCCAGCATGGTTGGCCACAGGGTAGCAGGACCATTTTCGCCCCGGCGAAAAGGGGTCGCTGTGGTGTAATCCCGCGAATGTCGACCCGCTTCCGGCACGCTGCGCTCGTCGGCAAATTCAACTCCGGCGGCATTCGCGAAGAGCTGGGCTCGATCGCGAAATTCCTGGTCGCGCGCGGCCTCTCGGTCTCGATCGAAGCCGAAACCGCGCGCAACACAGGCATCGCCGCCTGGCCCGCGCTCGACGCCGAGGCACTGGGCGCCGCCTGCGACGTCGCCATCGTCCTCGGCGGCGACGGCACCATGCTCGGCATCGCCCGCCAGCTCGCGCGCCACGGCACGCCGCTGGTCGGCATCAACCAGGGCCGGCTGGGCTTCATCACCGACATCGCCTACGACGGCTACGAGACCGCGCTCACCGCGATCCTCCAAGGCGAGCACGAGGAAGAGCAGCGCGCCATGCTCGAAGGCCACGTCGAGCGCGACGGCGCGAGCATCTTCGAGAGCTTCGCCCTCAACGACGTGATCGTCAGCCGCGGCGCCACCGCCGGCATGGTCGAGCTGAAGATCGAGATCGACGGCGAGTTCGTCGCCAACCTGCGCGCCGACGGCCTGATCGTCGGCTCGCCGACCGGCTCGACCGCCTACGCGCTCTCCGCCGGCGGGCCGATCCTGCACCCGGGCATCGCCGGCTGGGTGGTGGTGCCGATCGCGCCGCACGATCTCTCGAACCGGCCGATCGTGGTGCCCGATTCGGCGGCGATCGCGATCGAGATCGTCGCCGGCCGCGACGCCAGCGTGAACTTCGACATGCAGTCGCTCACCAGCCTGGCGCACGGCGACCGCATCCACGTGCGCCGCTCGGCGCACCGCGCCCGCTTCCTCCATCCCCGCGGCTGGAGCTACTTCGCCACCTTGCGCAGCAAGCTCCACTGGGCCTCGGGAGCATGAGGGCCGCCCAATGCTCCACCGCCTAGCGATCCGCGACTTCGTGATCGTCGACGCCCTCGAAATCGAGGTCGGCGCGGGCCTCACGGTGCTGAGCGGCGAAACCGGCGCGGGCAAGTCGATCCTGGTCGATGCCCTGCAGCTCGCGCTCGGCGGCCGCGGCGAAGCCGGCGTCGTGCGCGAAGGCGCGGCGCGGGCCGAGATCACGGCGGAGTTCGACGCGCCCGCTTCGCTCGCGCCCTGGCTCGCCGAAGCCGGCTTCGAGGCCGACGCCGAGAACGCAGGCCGCCTGCTGCTGCGCCGGGTGATCGACGCCCAGGGAAAGAGCCGTGCCTGGGTCAACGGCAGCGCGGCCACGGCGACGCAGCTGCGCGAGGCCGGCGAGGCGCTGGTCGACATCCACGGCCAGCACGCCTGGCAGAGCCTGACGCGTGCGCCTTCGGTGCGCGCCATCCTCGACGCGTACGCGCAGGTCGACGCGCGACCGCTCGCCCTCGCCTGGGCCGCCTGGCGCGATGCCCGCGACGCGCTCGCCGCGGCGCGCGAGAAGCAGGGCGGGCTCGAGCGCGAGCGCGAGCGACTGGCCTGGCAGCTCGGCGAGATCGACAAGCTCGCCCCGGGCGAAGACGAATGGCCCGAGCTCGACGCCGAGCACAAGCGCCTGGCCAACGCCCAGTCGCTGCTCGACGCGGCGAGCGGCGCGCTGGCGGCGATTTCCGGCAACGACGGCGAGCGCGCCGCCGACGCCGAGGCGCTGGTCGCGGGCGCGATCGATGCGCTCGAAGGCGTCGTCGCCTTCGACGATCGGCTCGCCGAAACGATCGAGGCCCTGCGCGGCGCCGAGGCGCAGCTGCGCGACGCGGCGCACACGCTGTCCGGCTACCTCGACCGGACCGAGCTCGATCCCGCGCGGCTGCGCGCCGTGGACGAGCGGATGTCGGCCTGGGTCGGCCTGGCGCGGCGCTATCGCCGGCCTCCGGCCGAGCTGAGCGCGCTGCGGGCGCAGTGGAAGGACGAGCTGCGCGCGCTCGACGCGGCAGCCGATCTCGATGGCCTGGGCGCCGCGAGCGACGCGGCACGCGCGGCCTACGACCTCGCGGCGAAGCGCATCTCGGCGGCGCGCCGCGCAGCCGCGCCGAAGCTCGCCGCCGCGGTGACGCGGACGATGCAGCAGCTCGGCATGGCCGGCGGCCGCTTGGAGGTCGCACTCGCGGCGACCGACGCGCCGCAGTCCTTCGGCCTCGAGTCGGCCGAGTTCCTGGTCGCTGGCCATGCCGGCACGACGCCGCGGCCGCTCGGCAAGGTCGCCTCGGGCGGCGAACTGTCGCGCATCGCCCTCTCGGTGGCGGTGGTGACGAGCGAGCTCGACACCGGCGGCGACGCGCCGGCGACGCTGATCTTCGACGAGGTCGACGCCGGCATCGGCGGCGCAGTCGCCGAGACCGTCGGCCGCCTCATGAAGCAGCTCGGCCGCGACCGCCAGGTGCTCGCCGTGACCCACCTGCCGCAGGTCGCCGCCTGCGCCGACCGCCACTTCGTCGTCTCCAAGCAGACCGGCAAGGGCCAGGCCCGCAGCGCCGTCGACGCCGTCGCCGGCGAGTCGCGCGTCGCCGAGATCGCCCGCATGCTCGGCGGCGAGAAGCTGTCGTCCACCAGCCTCGCACATGCGCAGGAAATGCTTTCGTCGAGCGCGATCGAGCGGCCTGCCAAGGGCACGCGCAAGGCGCCTCCGTGAGCGAAGCCGTCGACCCGCCGCCGGCGCGAGAAATCGTCCTCGTCACCGGCATCTCCGGTTCCGGAAAGTCGGTGGCCCTGCATGCACTTGAAGATGCGGGCTTCTACTGCGTGGACAACCTGCCGCCCGAGCTGCTGCGCGACTTCCTGCGCCTCGAGCGGCAGCAGGGCGACCGCCGGGTCGCGATCGCGGTCGACGTGCGCAGCGCCGCCTCGCTGCCGCATCTGCTCCCGCTGCTGGCGCAATTGAAGAACGAGGGCGTCGCCGTCCATCCGATCTTTCTCGACGCCACCACCGCGGCGCTGGTGCGCCGCTTCTCCGAGACGCGCCGCGCCCACCCGCTCGCCGATCGCGGCGCGCTGGTCGAGGCGATCGAGCTCGAGCGCGAGCTGCTGGCCGGCCTGCGCGAGCTCTCGACCGTGCTCGACACCAGCCAGCTGCGCCCGACCCAGCTGCGCAGCTGGATGCGCGAGCTGGTGCGCGCCCCCGACAGCCGGCTGACGCTGGTGTTCGAGAGCTTTGCCTACCGGCACGGCGTGCCGCTCGACGCCGACTACGTCTTCGATGTCCGGGTGCTGCCGAATCCGCACTACGTACCCGAGCTCAAGCCCCTGACCGGGCGCGACGCGCCGGTCGCCGAGTACCTGGCGGCGCAGCCCGACGCGGTCGAGATGCTCGAGCGCATCGCCACCTTCCTGCGCCGCTGGCTGCCGGCGTTCAAGGCCGACCAGCGGGCCTACCTCACGGTGGCGATCGGCTGCACCGGCGGCCAGCATCGCTCGGTCTGGTTCGCCGAGCGGCTGGCCGAGCGCTTCGCCAGGGAGGCGGCGCCCCTGATCCGCCATCGCGAGCTCGAGCCGACGACGTGAGCCGCAGCTTCCTGCCCGACCCGGCGCTGCCGCTGTTCCCGCTGCGCACCGTGCTTTTCCCCGACGGCCTGCTCGAGCTGAAGATCTTCGAGACGCGCTACCTGGACCTGATCTCGCGCTGCATGCGCGAGCAGGCGCCGTTCGGCGTGATCGCCCTGAAGTCGGGAAGCGAGGCGTGCGTTTCCGGCAGCGCGCCGGTCGCGCTGTTCGACGTCGGCACGCTGGCCGAGCTGATCGAGGTCGACAGCGCCGAGGCCAACATCCTCCTGGTGCGCTGCCGCGGCACGCAGCGCTTCTCGCTCGGCGCGACCGAGCAGCAGGCCGACGGTCTCTGGGTCGGCGACGCGCGACCGCTGGCCGAGGATCCGGTGGTTGCGCCTTCGAGCGCGCACGCCAACGTCGTCAAGAGCCTGGTCGACGCGGTCGCCACGCTGTCGGCGCAGGGGGCGGAGCCGTTCCTCGCGCCGCATCGCTTCGAGAGCGCCGGCTGGGTGGCCAACCGCTGGTGCGAGATCCTGCCCCTGCCGGTCGACGCCAAGCATCGGCTGCTCGGCCTGGACCCGCTCTCCCGGCTCGACATCATCGATTCGCTGATGCGCGTTCGCCACGCGCCGCACTGATCGCCGCTTCCGCGGCCGAGCCTTCAGCCGGGCGCGAGGCGCTTGCGCAGAGGGGCCGGCAGGCCGAGCGCCAGCGCGGCCTCGACCCGGAACCAGCGGCCTTCGGGCCAGGGCGCCGTGCAACGCGCCACGCTGCGCGCCGAGGTCGGTGCGGGCAAGGTCCAGCGCAGCGGCTGCAGGTGCCAGTCGAAGTGCGTCAGCACGTGAACGAACGACGGCAGCGCCTCCCCCTTGCCCGGCCAGTCGGCCGTCGCCGCCGCCAGGTCCTCGGGCGAGTCGAATTCCGGCAGGCTCCACAGGCCCGCCCAGACTCCGCGCGCCGGCCGCTGCACGAGCCAGACCTGGTCGCGCCAGCGCAGCTCGAGCCAGGCGTTGGCGCGGCGGCTGCGCAACAGACGCCTCGACTTGACCGGATAGCGTTCCTGCGTTCCCGCCTGCGCCGCCGCGCAAAGCTCGCGCACCGGGCAGAGCAGGCAGCGCGGCGAACGCGCGACGCACAGGGTAGCGCCCAAATCCATCAGGCCCTGGGTGTAAGCCTCGATGCCACGGGCCGGCAACAGCGCCGTCGCCCGGCTCCAGAGCTCGCGTTCGGCGCCGGCCCCGGCCAGGTCGCCTTCGAACGCGAGCACGCGCGCCAGCACCCGCTTGACGTTGCCGTCGAGGATCGCGACCCGCTCGCCGAACGAGAACGCGGCGATCGCCGCGGCGGTCGAGCGGCCGATGCCGGGCAGCGCAGCGAGCGCTTCACTGCTGCGCGGGAACTCGCCGCGGTGCTGCTCGACGATCACCTGCGCGGCGCGATGGAGATGGCGCGCGCGGCTGTAGTAGCCGAGGCCGCTCCAGAGCGCGAGCACGTCGTCGAGGCTGGCGGCGGCAAGCGCGCGCACGTCGGGAAAGCGGGCGAGAAAACGCTCGAAGTAGGCGAGAACCGTCGCGACCTGCGTCTGCTGCAGCATCACCTCGGAGAGCCAGACCCGGTACGGGTCCTTGCCCTGCCAGGGCAGGTCGTGGCGGCCGTGCTCGCGCTGCCAGTCGACGATGCGGCCGGCAAACCCGGCCGGCAGATCGCCGCGGGCGCTCAAGCCTGGCGCTGCATCGCCGCTTCGTCGCCGACCGGCACGGCGTCTTCGAAGAGCGGGAGGTCGAGCTTGTCGAATGCCGCGTCGGTGGAGAACGGCGCGACCAGCGCGTACTCGCGCAGGCTTTCGGCGAGCTCGCTGGTCTTCGCCTGGAACTCGATCAGGCGCTGGTCCTGGGTCTCGATTTCCTCGATGCGCAGCTCGAGCTCGCCGGCCGCGGACTGGATCTTCTCGAGCGTCTCGCGGCGCCGCTTGAACGCCTTGCGGCGCTCGCGCAGCTGCGAATCTACCTGCGCCGAAACGGCCTTGTTCCAGAGCTCGAGCTCGCTGCTCGCGTTCTCGAACACGACCCGCAGCTTGGAGATCAGCATGCGCCGGAACTGCTCCATGAACTTGGGCTGCGCCAGGCGCAGCGCCAGGGTCAGGCCGAGGTACTGGACGTAGTTGCTCTCGATCAGCTGCAGCTCGCCGGTGAAGCGGTCGAAGTCGAGCGGCTTGTTCTGCGCCAGGCTGAAGCCGAACTCGGCGTTGAGCCGGCCGAACGAGGCGGCGAGCATCTCGCGGATCTCGCCGTTCCTGCGCTGCGCCGCGGCAAGCAGGCCGCGCAAGCGCTCGCACAAGGCGAGAAAGGCCTTCCTCGCGCCGAGGTTGAGGATCGAGGCGCCCATCGAGGCCTGCATCTCGGCGACCTCGTCGCGCACCCGGTCGGACGAGAGGTCGATCAGCATGTCCTTGAGCATGCGCCCGTGCACCGCGCGCATCGCCTGCAGCAGCGTCGTGCACTCCTCGAACTCCGCGGTCTCGGCGTCGACGCGCTTGATCATCAGCCGGACCTTGGCGTTGTTCTTGCCGCGCAGGCCGCGCAGCTCGAGCGTCTGCTCGGCGAGCTGGCGGCGTGCGTCGCCGATGTGCCGGACGACGTGGTTCTCGATCTGCTGCGCGCCTTCCTGGACAACCTGCTCGAGCACCTGGCGCCGCTGCGGCAGCAGTTGCGCGCCGAGCGCGGCCTCGAGGATCGGCAGCCGGCTCTCGTTGAGCCCCATCTCGTCGCCTTCGACGCGGGCGGCCAGGGCCTGCCGCGCCGAGAGCGGAAACACGCGCTCGAGGCCCACGCCCAATGTGCGCGCGGTTTCGCGCTGCTGCTGCGCGATCTGCGCTTCCACCTGCTCGAGCGTGGCCAGGGGATCGATCAGCGAGTCGATCTTGTTCAGGACGACGAAGCGGGTCGGCGCCCGGGCGCCGAGGTGGTCGCGCCAGATCGCGAGGTCCGACTTGGTCACGCCGGTGTCGGCGCCGAGGATGAAGACCGTGGCGTGCGCCGAGGGCAGCAGCGACAGGGTCAGCTCGGGCTCGGCGCCGATCGCGTTCAGGCCTGGCGTGTCGAGCACGACCAGACCCTGGCGCAGCAGCGGATGCGGATAGTTGATGAGCGCGTGGCGCCAGGCGGGCACCTCGACCTTGCCCTCGTCGTCGCGCGGAGGGTTGTCCTCGGGGTGGGCGTCGTCCCAGAAGCCGAGGGCGCGCGCCTGCGCCTCGGTCACCCACTCGGTGCGGGTCACCTCGAGCAGCGAGCGGGCGAGCTCGTCGGCGTCGTCGATCTTGAGCTCGAGCCGGCGCCAGGCGCGCGGCTGCAGGCGCAGTTCGCCGAGCGAGAGGCCCTCGAGCCGGGTCTCGATCGGCAGCAGGGCGAGCGAGGGCGGCTCGTCGGCGCTCCAGCCGAGCTCGACCGGGCACATCGTCGTCCGCCCGGGCGTGGCGGGCAGGATGCGGCGACCGGTGTCGGCGAAGAAGATGGCGTTGATCAGCTCCGACTTGCCGCGCGAGAACTCGGCGACGAAGGCGACCACGAGCTTCTCGTTGCCGAGGCGCTCGCGCAGGGAACCGATCTGCTCGGCGGCGGCGCCTTGCGCCAGATCGTGCTCGGCGAGGAAGCGGGCGAGCGTGTCGACGCGTTCGGACAAGGCGCCGCGCCACTCGCCGAGGGCGTCGAGGCTGGTCGCGAAGGAGTGGGTCATCGAGGAACGCGCAAGAGGCGCGGAGCATCGTATCCCAGCAACCCGGGGCGACGCCGGGCCGAAACACTTGCTCACCACGCCGGCGCGGGACGTTTCGCACGTCCCGCCGGGCTCCGCGCATCCCCCGCCTCGGCCGGAGGCGGGAAACCGCGTCAGCGGCGCTGGCAGCCCGGGCAGAAGAAGGTCGCCCTGCCACCCTGGACGATGCGCCGCACGGTGCCGTCGCAACGCACGCACCTCTGCCCGGCGCGCCCGTAGACCCGTGCTTCGAGCTGGAACTCGCCGGCCGCGCCGTGCGCGTCGCGAAAGTCGCGCAGCGTCGAGCCGCCGAGCTCGACCGCGCGCGCCAGCACCCCGCGCACCGCCGCCGCCAGCAGGTCGGCGCGCGGCCGGCTGATGCGGTCGCTGCGCGTGCGCGGGTCGATGCGGGCTTCGAACAGCGCCTCGCACGCGTAGATGTTGCCGGCGCCGACGACGATGGCGCCGCCGAGCAGCGCCTCCTTCACCGACACCTTGCGCCGGCGCAGCGCCGCATGCAGGTGGGCGCCGTCGAAGCGGGGGTCGAAGGGCTCGAGGCCGAGCTTGGCGAGCAGCTTCGCGGCCGGCCCGGTTTCCGCGGAAGGCGACCAGACGACCGCGCCGAAGCGGCGCGGGTCGGTCAGGCGCAGCGTGCCCTGCCCGGTGACGAGATCGAAGTGGTCGTGCGGTCCGTGCACCGGTACCTGCTCGGCGAAGGCGAGCGAGCCGGACATGCCCAGGTGCATCAGAAGGCCACCGCGCTCGAGCGGCAGCCAGAGGTACTTGCCGCGGCGGGCGACTCGGCCGACCCTCTGGCCGACCAGCTCCTCCGGCGCCAGGCCGAGCGGCCAGCGCAAGGGCTTGCCGAGGCGCACGGCGATGACCCGCGCGCCCTCGATCCGCGCGGAAAAGCTGAGGCGGGTGACTTCGACTTCCGGGAGCTCGGGCATGTTTGTTCGCGACCTGCGGGAATTATCACGAGCGATGCGGATCGGACCGATGGAGGGGTGCCGGCAGGTCGGCGCCGGCGCGGCGCGCACGGCGGGCCACCACTAGAATCGTTTTTCGCCCGAGGAGTATGTCGATGCCGGCGTTTCGTGTTCATCCAGGGCGCTTTCGCCTACCCGCCCTCGCGCTGACGCTGGCCGCTGCGGGTCTCGCGTCGCCCGCGTCGGTGCTCGCGCAGACCGCAACGCGGACCGAGGCCGCTCCGGCCGCGAGCACGGTCGAGAACTCCGGCCTCGACGCGCCGCTGTTCTACCAGTTGCTGATCGCCGAGATGCAGCTGCGCAACGGCGATCCCGCCACCGGCTTCCAGCTCCTGCTCGACGCCGCCCGGCGCTCCAAGGACGAGGCGGTGTTCCGCCGCGCCACCGAGATCGCCCTGCAGGCTCGCGCCGGCGACCAGGCGCTGTCGGCGGTGCTCGCATGGCGCGAGGCTGTTCCCGGGTCGGTCGAGGCGCTGCGCTATCACGTGCAGATGCTGGTCGCGCTCAACCGCGTGGCCGAAGCCGAAGAGCCGCTCGGCAAGCTCCTGCGCCAGGCGGCGCGGCCGACGCTGCCGGCGATGCTCGATGCGGTGCCGCGCTTCCTCGGCCGCAGCGCCGACCGCGCGGCGACGGCGGCGCTGATCGAGCGCGCCCTTCAGCCCTATGTCGAAGCGCCCGACACACGGACCGCGGCCCTGATCGCCATGGGCCGCGGCTGGTTCGCGGTGCCCGACCACGCCAAGGCGCTCGCGTACGCGCAGCGCGCCGCGGCGGCGGGCCCGACGGCCGATGGGCCGGCCCTGTTCGCGCTCGACATGCTGCCCGCGGTGCCCGACGCCGAAGCGATCGTCAAGGCGCGCCTGGCGGCGCAGCCGGCCGCCCCGGCCGGCCTGCGCCTGCTTTACGTGCGCACGCTGGCCGGATCGCAGCGGCTCGGCGAAGCGGTGGCCGAGGTCACCGCCCTGACGCAGAAGGAGCCGACCCTGGCGCCGCCCTGGCTCACGCTCGGCGCGCTCGAGCTCGAGCTGAAGCATGCGAAGGAGGCGACCGTCGCGCTCCAGACCTACGTCCGCCTGGTCGAGGGCGGTGCTTCCGTCAGCTCGGCCCCTGCGCCCTCCGCGCCGATCGCCACCGACGACGACGGCGACGACGAGGTGCCCGCCACCGCCGGCGCGGCGCTGACGCAGGCCTGGCTGCTGCTCGCGCAGGCGGCGGAGCAGCAGCGCGACTTCGCCGCCGCCGAACGTTGGCTGGCGAAGATCGACAACCCGCAGCGTGCGCTCGAGGTGCAGTCGCGCCGCGCCTCGCTGCTCGCCAAGCAGGGCAAGATGACCGAGGCGCGGCAGCTGATCCGCCGCGTTCCCGAGCAGACCGCCGCCGACGCGCGCGCCAAGTACGTCGCCGAGGCCGAGCTGCTGCGCGAAGCCAAGCAATGGGCCGAAGCCGACAAGGTGCTGGCGGCGGCGAACAAGGCGTTCCCGAACGACACCGACCTGCTCTACGAGCAGGCCATGGTCGTCGAGAAGCTCAATCACATGGACGAGATGGAGCGGCTGCTGCGTCGGGTGATCGAGCTGAAGCCGACCCACCACCACGCCTACAACGCCCTCGGCTACTCGCTGGCGGAGCGCAAGGTGCGCCTGCCCGAAGCGAAGAAGCTGATCCAGAAGGCGCTCGACCTGAGCCCGGGCGAGCCGTTCATCACCGACAGCCTCGGCTGGGTCGAGTACCGGATGGGCAATCGCGACGAAGCGATCAGGATCCTGCGCACCGCCTACCAGGCGCGGCCCGACCCGGAGATCGCTGCCCACCTCGGCGAGGTGCTCTGGATCGCCGGCCAGACCGAGGAAGCGCGCAAGGTCTGGCGCGAGGGCCGCTCGCGCGACGCGCAGAACGACGTGCTGCGGGAGACGCTGGCCCGGCTCCGGGTCGACCTGTGATCCGGCGCGGCCGCGCGCCGCGCCCCGAGCCTGCCCGCTGCCGATGACGCGCTTCTTCGCTTGTCTCCTTGCCTCGTCGCTGGTCGCCGGTTGCGCCAGCGTCGAGATCCCGGCGCCGATCACCGGCGGCGAGACGTTCGCCGGCCGGCTGAGCGTGCAGGTGGCCGAGGGAGATACCACCCCCGCGCGCTCGTTCTCGGCCGCCTTCGACCTGCGCGGCGGCCCGGCCGCCGGCACGCTCGGCCTCTCGACGCCGCTCGGCAGCATGCTCGCCGAGGCCCGCTGGCGCGCCGCGTCGGTGGTGCTGGTGACGCCCCAAGGCAACCGCCAGTTCGCCAGCCTCGATGCCTTGACCCGGTCGGTACTCGGCGAAAGCGTGCCGGTGGAGGCCTGGTTCGACTGGCTGCAGGGCCGGCCCTGGCCCGGCGCCGCGAGCGTGCCGCACGCCACCGGCCGCGGCTTCGAGCAGCTCGGCTGGAATGTCGACCTGTCGCGCTTCGCCACCGGCGCCGTGGGCGCCAGCCGGCGCGCCCCGGACCCGCCGGTCGTGGTGCGCATCCAGCTCGACCGCTCCTGAGCAGCCGGAGATGGCCCTGCGCGCCCTCTACGACGTGCCTGCGCCGGCCAAGCTGAACCTGTTCCTGCACGTCGTCGGCCGGCGCGCCGACGGCTACCACCTGATCGATTCGCTGATGCTGCCGATCGACTGGTGCGACACCCTGCACTTCGAGCTCCGCGACGACGCCCGGCTGACCCGCCACGACCTCGGCGACCCGCTCCCCGCCGACGACCTGTGCCTGCGCGCCGCCCGCGCCCTGCAGCAGGCCGCCGGAACGCCCCTGGGCGCCGACATCTCGATCGAGAAGCGCCTGCCGTCCGGCGCCGGCCTCGGCGGCGGCAGTTCCGACGCCGCCTCGACCCTGCTGGCGCTGAACCGCCTCTGGGGCCTCGACTGGCCGCTGTCGCGCCTCCTGCCGATCGGCCTGGCGCTGGGCGCCGACCTGCCCTTTTTCCTCGGCGGCACGCCGGCTCGGGTGAGCGGTATCGGCGAAACGCTGACCCCGGTCGCGCTCGCCGGACGCTGGTTCGCCGTCGTCAAGCCGGCCGCCGGCCTGGAGACGGCCCGGGTGTTCGCCTCCCCGCAGGTGGCGGCGGCCGTCGAGGCTGCTAGAATCGCGGGCTTTTCCAAGGCAGAACGGCGCCCGTCTGACGGGGCCGGGAAGCCTGGGGAATCCGAGCCGGAACTCGAAGACGGCTTCGGGCGCAACGATCTTCAGGCTGCCGCCGAAGCGCTTTGCCCCGAGGTGTCGCGGGCGGTGGCCGGGCTTCACGCCGCGTTCGGCAACAGCCGGATGACGGGCTCGGGAAGCGCGGTCTTCGCCCGGGCGGGAACCGGCGCGGCGCCCTCGGCAGCGATGCCGAGCGATTGGCCCGCAGGCTGGTCGAGCCGGATGTGCCGCTCCCTGGAGCGTCATCCGCTCGCGAGTTGGGCCCGGCGGGAAGCGTGAATGTTTTAAGGTCCGCAGCGCAAGCTGCGAACCGGTGTAGGGGAGTCGCCAAGCTGGTTAAGGCATCGGATTTTGATTCCGACATGCGAAGGTTCGAATCCTTCTTCCCCTGCCAAATCCTCCCAGCGCTGAGCCGAAGCGCTGCCCGTTCGGTCTCACGAAAGTCGCCGTGCTGTTCAACACCGTTCTGTTCACAGGCAACGCGAATCCTGCCTTGGCGCAGGACATCGCCACGCACCTGAGCATCGGCCTGGGCAAGGCCAAGGTCGCGCGCTTCTCGGACGGCGAAGTCGACATCGAGATCGAGCAGAACGTGCGCGCGCGCGACATCTTCGTCGTCCAGCCCACCTGCTCGCCGACCAACGAGAACCTGATGGAGCTCTGCATCATGGTCGACGCGCTCAAGCGCGCCTCGGCCCGCCGGGTGACCGCGGTGATCCCGTACTTCGGCTACGCCCGCCAGGACCGCCGGCCGCGCTCGACCCGCGTGCCGATCAGCGCCAAGGTGGTCGCCAACATGCTCGAGGCCGTGGGCGTGGAGCGGCTGCTGACGATGGACCTGCACGCCGACCAGATCCAGGGCTTCTTCAACATCCCGGTCGACAACATCTACGCCTCGCCGGTGCTGCTTTCCGATCTGCAGTCGAAGCGCTACGACGACCTCGTGGTCGTCTCGCCCGACGTCGGCGGCGTGGTCCGCGCCCGGGCGCTGGCCAAGCAGGCGGGCTGCGACCTGGCGATCATCGACAAGCGGCGGCCCAAGGCCAATGTCTCGGAAGTGATGCACGTCATCGGCGAGATCGAGGGCCGCAACTGCGTGATCATGGACGACATGATCGACACCGCCGGCACGCTGGTGAAGGCGGCCGACGTTCTCAAGGAGCGCGGCGCCAAGAAGGTCTATTCGTACTGCACGCACGCCGTGTTCTCGGGTCCGGCGATCGAGCGGATCAAGAAATCCAAGCTCGACGAGGTCGTCGTCACCGACACGATCCCGCTCGGCGAAGAGGGCAGGAAGTGCAGCAAGGTGCGCCAGCTTTCGGTCGCGTTCCTGTTCGCCGAGACGATCCGCCGCATTTCGGACGGCGAGTCGGTCACCTCGCTCTTCGCCGAACAAAACAGCAACTTTTAACAGGACAGCGGGGTCCGCGTCGCGGACCCCTGATCGGATGCGGGGCTTCGCCCCGTTTACCTCGGAGGACCTGGTCGCGGGCCTCCATCTTTTGGAGTCATCATGAAATTCGTCGCTTATGAGCGCACGCTGCAGGGGACCGGAGCGAGCCGCCGCCTGCGCAATGCGCAAAAGGTACCCGGGATCGTCTATGGAGCCGGCACGCCGTCCATGATCGAGCTCGATCACAACGCCCTCTTCTTCGCCTTGAAGAAGGAAGCGTTCCACTCCTCGCTGCTCGACATGGAGCTCGCCGGCAAGACGCAGCAGGTGCTGCTGCGCGACTACCAGATGCATCCGTTCCGGCCGATCGTGCTGCACGTCGACTTCCAGCGCGTCGACGCCACCACCAAGGTGACGAAGAAGGTGCCGCTGCACTACGTGAACGAAGAGAACTCGCCGGCGGTCAAGACCGATGGCTGCGTCGTCAACCACGTCGTCAACGAGTTGAACATCCAGTGCCTGGCTTCGCAGCTGCCGGAGTTCATCACCGTCGATCTCGGCAACCTGATCAAGGGTCAGTCGCTGCACGTCAGCGACATCCAGCTCGGCGCCGGCATCAAGATCGTGACCCATGGCAAGCCGAACCCGGTGATCGTCTCGGCCAACGTGCAGGCGGCCGAGGAAGAGGAAGCGCCGGTCGCGGCCCCGGTGGTCGCCGCGCCGGCCGAGAAGGTCAAGCCGAAGAAGACCGAGAAGCAGAACAAGAAGTAAGGCGCTCGGCGGAAGAACAAAGGCCGGCGAGGGCAACCTCGCCGGCCTTTTGCTTTCCTGCGCCGGGGCGCTAGGTCGGCAGCTCCGCGGCGCTCCCCTGGCGCGCTTCCTGGATCGGCCCGCGCCGGGCCAGGGCGCGAAAGCGCCGGCCGGTGAGGGCCAGCAGACCCATCTCGATCTTTCGCTTCATCCCGGCGGCAACCGTCGGCCCGACGAAGGTGTAGTAGCCCTTCTCGTAGATGCACTGGCCGCGGTGGTACTTGAGGCCGGTGTCCTTGCCCATCAGCGGTCGCAGCAGCGTCTTGTGGCTGGAGCCGACCACCGGCGCGAGGTAGGCGACCGCGCCCTTGTTGCCGATGCAGAGCATGAAGTAGGTGGGGCGCGCCGGCTTCATGCGCGCCGCCTTCAATCCCTCGAGCGTCTTGTTCCTGACCCGCTTCTGCGCGCTGCCGACGTTCGAGGCGGGAGCTGCAGAGGCGGGGGCGGGAGCAGGTGCGGTGGCCACGGGGTGCGGGAGAGAGGCAGCCTTTATAGCGTGTGCGACTCCCCAAAAACAGTCCCCTCCCCCGCGCGGGTTGTCCGCGCCGTGTCGGGCTCGATAATTTGCCGATGATTCGCCTGATCGTCGGCCTGGGCAACCCGGGCCCTGAGTACGCCGCCACGCGCCACAACGCGGGCTTCTGGTTCGTCGACGAGGTGGCGTCGCGCCTGCGCGTCACGCTGATCCCCGAGCGCGGCTACTTCGGCCACGCCGCCCGGGCCAACGTCGCGGGTCAGGCGGTCTGGCTGCTCGAGCCCACGACCTACATGAACCTCTCGGGCAAGTCGGTCGCTGCGCTGGCCCGCTTCTTCAAGATCGAGCCGGCCGAGATCCTGGTCGCGCACGACGAGCTCGACCTCATGCCGGGCCAGGTGAAGCTCAAGCAGGGCGGCTCGCACGCCGGCCACAACGGCCTCAAGGACATCCACGCCCAGCTCGGCAGCGCCGACTACTGGCGGCTGCGCATCGGCATCGGCCATCCCGGCGTCAAGACCGAGGTGACCGACTACGTGCTGAAGAAGCCCTCGCCGGAGCACCGGGTCGAGATCGAGAAGAGCATCGAGCAGGCGCTCACGGGTCTCGACCTCGTGCTTGCCGGCGACATGGAGCGCGCCACCATGAAGATCAACGCCCGGCCGCCGCGGCCCAAGCCCCCAGCGCCGGCTGCACCCCCCGTCGAGGACCCGTCG
Organism: Burkholderiales bacterium; assembly: GCA_021414305.1. Classification (GTDB taxonomy): domain Bacteria; phylum Pseudomonadota; class Gammaproteobacteria; order Burkholderiales; family Burkholderiaceae_C; genus Schlegelella_A. Next base: position 65,786 of record JAIOOS010000013.1, read on the forward strand.
TCATGAGCCGGCACGCCTTCGCCGCCGCCTTGCTCCTGCTCGCCGCAGCGGGCGGCGCATCGGCCCAGAGCGCGGTCTACCGCTGCGGCAACGAATACACCCGCACGCCCTGCAACCAGGGCGGCACGATGGTCGACACCCAGAACTCGGCGCGAACGGCCGCGCAGCGCGCGGAGGCCCAGCGCGTCGCCGCGGCCGAACGCAAGCTCGCCGAAGACATGGAGCGCGACCGGCGCCGCGCCGAAGCGGCGAACCGCCCCGTGCCCGCGGTCGACCTCGGCCCGGCGAAGCCCGCGTCGCAGGCCAAGAACGCGGCGAGCGGCAAGGCGAAGAAGAAGAAGAACAAGAAGGACGCCGCGCAAGGCGACGACTTCGTCGCGGTCGTCCCGAAGGCGAAAACCTAGCGCTGCTCCGCCCGCCTCAGGCCGTCTCGGCCTGCAGGCGCCGGTATTTCATCCACAGCGTCTCGCTCGCCTCGACGTGCTCGGGGTCCTTGGGAATGCAGTCGACCGGGCAGACCTGCACGCACTGCGGCTCGTCGAAGTGGCCGACACATTCGGTGCAGCGCTTCGGATCGATGACGTAGATGTCCGGGCCCATCGAGATCGCCTGGTTGGGGCACTCGGGCTCGCACACGTCGCAATTGATGCACTCGTCGGTGATGACCAGGGACACGGTCGGGACCTCAGGCTTCCGCTCTCTTCACCCGCTGCTGCAGGCGATCGAGCACCAAGGGTGACACGAATTTGGAAACATCACCGTTGAGGCTGGCAATCTCGCGCACGAAGGTGCCCGAGACGAACTGGAACTGGTCGCTCGGCGTGAGGAAGATGGTCTCGACCTCGGGCATCAGCTGCCGGTTCATGCCGGCCATCTGGAATTCGTACTCGAAGTCGCTCACCGCGCGCAGCCCGCGCACCACGACCTTGCCGCCGTTCTCGACGACGAAGTCGCGCAGCAGGCCGCGAAACGCCATCACTTCCACGTTCGGATACTTGTTCGACAGCTCTTCGGCGATCTCCATCCGCTCGGCGATCGAGAACATCGTCCGCTTGTGATGGCCGGCGGCGACGGCGACGATCAGCCGCTCGAACAGGCGCGCCGCCCGGCGCATCAGGTCCTCGTGGCCGAGCGTCATCGGGTCGAAGGTGCCGGGGTACACGGCGATCAGACGGGTCACTGAAGTCATGCTCGCCTCCCTGGGCCGCCGAGTCGGGCGCAGTGTAGCCGTGCCGCTCAGGCGGCGGCGACGCGGCGGAACAGGTGGAAATGCACCGCGCCGGCGCGCGACGCCCGCCAGGGCTCCAGGCCCGCCGCCTCGGCCGCCGAGGCCTCGACCGGCCGCGGCGCCTCGACATAGACGAATCCGCCCGGAACCACGAGCGGCGCCGCTGCCGCCATCGCCGGCAGGGCGAGCGGCGCATCGAACGGCGGGTCGAGCAGCACCAGCTCGAACGCCGCCGGCGCCGCCCGCGCCATCCATTGCAGGGCGTCGCCGCGTTCGATTCGCACGGCGGCGGCGCCGAGCCGCGCCTTGCTGGCGGCGAGCTGGGCGATGAGCGCGGGGTCGCGCTCGAGCAGCACCACCTCGGCGGCGCCGCGCGACGCCGCCTCGAAGCCGAGCGCGCCGGTGCCGGCGAAGGCGTCCAGGCAGCGCCAGCCGTCGAGCGCCTGGCCGAGCCAGTTGAAGAGGGTCTCGCGGACCCGATCCGGCGTCGGCCTCAGCCCTGGCCGGTCGGCAACCGGCAATTTGCTCCGCTTCCAGAGGCCGCCGATGATCCGCACCTCGCGCGGCGGCCCGGCGTGCGACGCCGCCTTGTTTCTCACCAGCGCACCGGGATGCCGTCGCGCGCGAGCTGCGCCTTCGCGTCCTGCACCGAGAACTCGCCGTAGTGGAAGATGCTCGCGGCGAGCACCGCATCGGCGCCGCCGATGCGGATGCCCTCGGAGAGATGCCGCAGCGAGCCGACGCCGCCCGAGGCGATCACCGGCACGTCGACGGCGTCAGCCACGGCGCGCGTCAGGGCGAGGTCGAAGCCGATCTTCGTGCCGTCGCGGTCCATGCTGGTGAGAAGGATCTCGCCGGCGCCGGCCGCGGCCATGCGCTTCGCCCATTCGACCGCATCGAGGCCGGTGTTGCGCCGGCCGCCGTGGGTGTAGACGTCCCAGCCGGGGGCATCGCCGGCGCGGCGCTTGGCGTCGATCGCGACGACGATGCACTGCGCGCCGTACTTCGCCGAAGCGTCGACGATCACCTGCGGCTCGGCGACCGCGGCCGAGTTGAAGCTGACCTTGTCGGCGCCGGCGTTGAGCAGCCGCCGCACGTCGGCCACGCTGCGCACGCCCCCGCCGACCGTCAGCGGGATGAACACCTGCGAGGCGACTGCCTCGATGATGTGCAGGATGACGTCGCGGCCGTCGCTGGTGGCGGTGATGTCGAGGAAGGTCAGTTCGTCGGCGCCCTGCTCGTTGTAGCGCGCCGCGATCTCGACCGGATCGCCGGCGTCGCGCAGCTCGACGAAGTTGACGCCCTTGACGACTCGCCCGGCGGTGACGTCGAGGCAGGGAATGATGCGTTTGGCGAGCATGCGGAGAGTGTCGCCGACCGTCGCCGCGGACGGCGGCGCGGCGTCAGGCGCTGGCGAGCTCGTCGGCGCGGGCCTGCGCCACGGCGAAGTCGAGGTCGCCGCTGTAGATGGCGCGACCGCAGATCACGCCCTCGATGCCGACGTCCTGCACCGCGCAGAGGCGCTCGATGTCCTGGATCGACGAGAGCCCGCCCGAGGCGAACACCGGCATCGTGAGCTGCTGCGCGAGCTTCACGGTGGCCTCGATGTTCACCCCGGTCAGCATTCCGTCGCGGCCGATGTCGGTGTAGATGATCCCTTCGACGCCGTAGTCCTCGAACTTCTTCGCCAGGTCGGCCACCTCGTGGCCGGTGAGCTTGCTCCAGCCGTCGGTGGCGACCTTGCCGTCCCGGGCGTCGAGGCCGACGATGATGTGGCCGCCGAAGGCGCTGCAGGCGTCGCGCATGAAGCCGGGGTTCTTGACCGCGGCGGTGCCGATGATGATGAAGCTCAGCCCGTCGTCGAGATAGCGCTCGATCGTGTCGAGGTCGCGGATGCCGCCGCCGAGCTGCACCGGGATCTCGTCGCCCACCTCGGCCAGGATCGCCTTGACCGCGCTCTCGTTGACCGGCCGGCCGGCGAACGCGCCGTTGAGGTCGACCAGGTGCAGCCGCCGCGCCCCGGCCTCGACCCAGCGCCGCGCCATCGCCGCCGGGTTCTCGCTGAAGACGGTGGATTCGTTCATGTCGCCCTGCTTCAGGCGGACGCAGCGTCCGTCTTTCAGGTCGATCGCAGGAATCAGCAGCATGGCCGCATCGAACGGGGGTGAGCGCAACGGTGGGGAGCGGCTGCCGCAGGGCGCGCGGCGCGGTCCGGATTCGGCGTCAAGGGTTCCAGTTCAGGAAGTTGCGGTACAAGGCCAGGCCGAGAGCGGCGCTTTTCTCGGGGTGGAACTGCGTCGCGAAAATATTATCGCGCGCCAGCGCCGAGGTAAAGCGTCCGCCGTAGTCAGTTTCGCCCACGCTGTGGCGCGGGTCGGACGGCCGGGCGTGGAAGCTGTGCACGAAATAGAAGTGGCTGGAGTCGGGCACGCCCGCCCAGATCGGGTGCGGCCGAGCCTGGATCACCTCGTTCCAGCCCATCTGCGGCACCTTGAAGCGGCTGCCGTCGGGCTGCAGCCGGCCTTCGAGGCGAAAGCGCACCACTTCGCCGCCGATCAGGGCGAGCCCGGGGGTTCCGGCGTCCCCGGCGCCCTCTTCGCTCCGGTCGAGCAGCATCTGCATGCCGATGCATACGCCCATCAGCGGCTTGTTGGCCGCCGCGTCCAGCACCGCCGCCTCGAGGCCGGACTCGCGCAGCTCTCGCATGCAGTCGGGCATCGCGCCCTGGCCGGGCAGCACCACCCGCTCGGCGGCGAACACCTCTTCCGGATTGCCGGTGACGATCACCCGGAAGTCGCCGGCCTCGCGGGCGACGTGCGCCACCGCCTGCGAGACCGAGCGCAGGTTGCCCATGCCGTAGTCGACGACGGCAACGGTTCGCGGCATGGAGAGAGGGTCCGGGGCTAGGGGCGCCAGCGGTCGGTACGCCGGCCGGCAGCCTCGACGATAACGTCATCTTCAGAACTTCTTCAGCGCCGTTTCATCGCCGTCGGCGAGCGACGCAGCACAGTCGTCTCCGATCGGCGGGCCGCTCGCGCCTGCCCCGAAATCGGAGAAGACGATGACCCGAAGTCTCGTGACGTGGCGCCTGCCCCTGATCCTGCTTCTTTCGGCTTGCGGGGGCGGCGGAAGCGGCGATCCGCCGGCGCCGCCGCCGACCTTCGCTGTCGGCGGCTCGGTGAGCGGCCTGAACGGCCTGGTCGTGCTGCAGGTCAACGGCGGCGACGACCTCACCGTGTCGGCGAATGGCAGCTTCGCCTTCGCGACCGCGCTCGCCGACGGAACCGCCTACAGCGTCAGCGTCAGGACACAGCCATCGAGCCCGGCGCAAACCTGCGCCGTCGCCAACCCCAGCGGCACGGTGTCCGGCGCAGCGGTGACTGCTCCCAGCGTGAGCTGCACGACCAACGTCTACGCGGTCGGCGGCAGCGTCGCCGGCCTGGCCGGCAGCGGCCTCGTGCTGCAGGACAACGGCAGCGACGACCTCGCCGTCGCCCCGGGCGCGACGAGCTTCGCCTTCGCCACGCCGGTCGCCAGCGGCGCCCCCTATGCCGTCGGCGTGAAGACGCAGCCCACGGGGCCCGCGCAGACCTGCGTCGTCTCCGCCGGCAGCGGCACGGTCGGCAGCACCGCCATCGCCGCGCCGACAGTGACCTGCACGGTCAACACGGCCTTCGTCTGCGGCACGAGCACGAACGGCACCGTCGTCAGCCACGCAGGCAACATCGCTGCCAGCGAGACTTGGGCCGGCGCCGGCACCGTGCACCTGGTGACGGCGCCCGTCACCATCCTCGCGCCGGCGACCGTGACGATCCAGAAGTGCGCGATCGTGCGGCTGGCCGCCGGCGCGGGCATCGACGTGCGCGGCGACACGACCAGCGGCGCCTTCGCCCGGCTGGTCGCCGCCGGCGACGACCGCGTCACCGGCCGCGTCGTCTTCGAGAAGTCGTCGGCTACCGCCTGGGGGCGGCTGCGCGCCCTGAACCCGAAGTCGATCATCGACCTGTCCTTCACCGCCCTCTCGGGCGGGGGCAACGTCGGCGGCTCGCAGCTCAACGCCGTGATCTCGCTCAACGGCACCGGGCCGCTGCCCGACCCCATGCTGAGGGTGATCGGTGTCGACATCGACGCGCCGGCCGGCGCCGCCCTCTACTTCAGCAACGCCGCCTTCATCGCCGATTCCGACGCGCTCAACATCGCCGGCCACACCGACTCGATGATCGCCATGCCGGCGATGGCCCTCGGCTCGGTGCCGTCGAACACGTACGGCGACAACCCGAACGTCGCGCTGAACGAGATCCGGGTCGTCGAGAACGCCAACGTGTTCGACAACCTGACGATCGCCACGCCGGTGCCGATCCACTTCAAGGCCGACAGCGTCCACGTCGGCGGCCTGGCGCCGACCTTCGTGCCGAACGTGACGCTGACGCTCGAGCGCGACGTGACGCTGAAGTTCGAGCGCGCCTCGACCTCGCCCACGCTCGTGACCTTCGGCGACATCGGCCAGCCGGTCGACAAGAACGCCGCCCTGGTGGTGCGCGGCACCGCCGACCGGCCCGTGCGCTTCACCTCGGCGAAGGCGATGCCGGCGCCCGGTGACTGGGCGGGCCTGTGGCTGATGACGAGCAACGGCTCGCAGATCGACCACGCCATCATCGAGTACGCCGGCGGCGACGCTTCCGTCGGCCCGGTGAACTGCGGGCCGTTCGACGCGAGCATCAACCAGCCCGCCCGCCACATCGCGGCACTCCTGGTCGGCGACGGCACCGACGAGCAGTACGTGCCGCCGGCCGGGCTCATCACGAACAGCGTGTTCCGCAGCAACGCCGGCAACTTCGCGATCGACTCGGTATGGCAGGCGCCGAGCTTCGGCCCGGCGCTGACGGCCACCAACCAGTTCGGCAGCGGGCCGAAGTTCTGCAAGCAGAGCAAGAACCGCAAGACCGGCGGCTGCTTCGTCGGCGGTGTCGATCAGTCGGGCTGCCTGGTACCCTGATTCAGCTCAGAGCGAGCCCTTCGTCGAGGGCACGACACCCGCGCTGCGCGGGTCGAGGGCGATCGCCATGCGCAGCGCCCGGGCGAAGGCCTTGAACACGGTCTCGCACTGGTGGTGCGCGTTCTCGCCGCGCAGGTTGTCGATGTGCAGGGTGACCAGCGCGTGGTTGGCGAAGCCCTGGAAGAACTCGTGCGCGAGCTGGGCGTCGAAGCCGCCGATCATTCCCGACTTGAACGGCACGTTCATCGTCAGCCCGGGGCGGCCGGAGAAGTCGATCACCACCCGCGACAGCGCCTCGTCGAGCGGCACGTAGGCGTGGCCGTAGCGGACCAGCCCGCGCTTGTCGCCGACCGCCTGGCCGATCGCCATGCCGAGGGTGATTCCGACGTCCTCGACGGTGTGGTGGCCGTCGATGTGCAAGTCGCCCTGGGCCTCGATCTCGAGGTCGATCAGGCCATGGCGGGCGATCTGCTCGAGCATGTGGTCGAAGAAGCCGATGCCGGTGGCGAGCTTGGCCGTGCCGCTGCCGTCGATGTCGACGCTGACCCGGATCTTCGTTTCCTTGGTGTCGCGCTGGACCGTGGCGCGACGCGCGAAGGAGGTCGTGGGCAAGGTGGCGTTCATTTCAGGCTGGCGCGCAGGGCATCGATCATGAGCGCATTTTCCTCCGGCGTGCCGACGGTGAGACGCAGGCAGTTCGCGAGCAGCGGATGCATCCCGGCGACGTTCTTCACCAGCACCCCGCGCTCCTTCATGCCGCGAAACGCCGCGGCGCTGTCGGCGACGCGCACGAGGAGCATGTTCGCCTCGCTGGGAAACACCTCGGCGCCCGGCGTCTGGCCGAGCGTCGCGAGCAGCTTCTCGCGCTCGCTGCGGATCGTCGCCGCCTGGCGCGCGAACTCGTCGGCGTGCTCCAGGGCGAACAGGGTCGCCTCGGCGTTGAGGGCGCCGATGTTGTAGGGCGGCCGCACCTTGTCGACCTCGTCGATCAGCGCGGCGGGGCCGGCAAGGTAGCCCAGGCGCACGCCGGCGAGCCCGAACTTGCTCAGCGTGCGCATCACCAGCAGGTGCGGCAGGGTGCCGACCCGGTCCATCCACGTTCGCGTGGAGAACGGCTGGTAGGCCTCGTCGATCACCACCAGCCCGTTCTGCCCGCCGATCGCGGCGACGATCCGCTCGACCGCCCCCTCGTCGAACAGGTTGGCGGTGGGGTTGTTCGGGCAGGCCAGGTAGGTGATCGCCGGGCGGTGCCGCTCGATCGCGGCGAGCATCGCATCCTCGTCGAGCTCGAAGCGCTCGCTGAGCGGCACGCCGACGAAGCGCAGGCCCTGCAGCTTCGCCGACATCTCGTACATCACGAACCCCGGCAGCGGCGCCAGGATGGTCGCGCCGGGCAGGTCGCAGGCCATCGCCAGCAGCGAGATCAGTTCGTCGGAGCCGTTGCCGAGCATGAGCTTGCAGCCGCCGGGAAGCTTCACGTACGCCGACAGCGCCGCGATCACCTGGCCGACGCAGGCGACCGGATAGCGGTTGATCGCCACCCTTCCGAGTCGCTCGCCGAGCTCACGCTGCAGCGCCTCGGGCAGGCGGAACGGGTTTTCCATCGCGTCGAGCTTGACCAGGCCGCTGCTGTCCTGGATCGCGTAGGCGTGCATCGACTTCACGTCCTGGCGAATCACCGCGGCGATGCGCTTCTCGATCGAGGGCGGAGGGGTCGTCATGGTCGATCCTGGGAGGGGGTCTTCTCGGGCGCGGCGAGGCGCATCTCGGCCGCGGCGGCATGCGCGTACAGGCCCTCGCCCCGCGCCAGCTCCATGGCGACCGGCCCGAGCGCTGCCGCGCCCTGGGCGCTGACCTCGATCAGGCTGGTGCGCTTCTGGAAGTCGTAGACGCCGAGCGGCGAGGAGAAGCGCGCCGTCCCCGCGGTCGGCAGCACGTGGTTCGGGCCGGCGCAGTAATCGCCCAGGCTCTCGCTGGTGAACGCGCCGAGGAAGATCGCGCCGGCATGGCGCAGCAGCGGCTCCCAGCGGCCGGGGTCGCGGGCGCTGACCTCGAGGTGCTCGGGCGCGATCCGGTTGCTGATCTCGCACGCCTCTTCCATCGAGCGCGTCAGCACCAGGGCGCCGCGCCCTTCGAGCGAGGCGCGGATCACGTCGCGGCGCGGCATCGCGGGCAGCAGCCGCTCCATCGCCTCCGCCACGCGGTCGAGGTACGCCGGGTCGGGGCAGAGCAGGATGCTTTGCGCGAGCTGGTCGTGCTCGGCCTGGCTGAACAGGTCCATCGCCACCCAGTCGGGCGGCGTCGTGCCGTCGGCGAGCACCAGGATCTCGCTCGGCCCGGCGATCATGTCGATGCCGACCGTTCCGAACACGCGCCGCTTGGCGCTGGCGACGTAAGCGTTGCCCGGGCCGGTGATCTTGTGCACCGCCGGTATCGATGCCGTGCCGTAGGCGAGCGCCGCGATCGCCTGCGCGCCGCCGATCGCGAGCACCCGGTCGACGCCAGCCACCGCGGCCGCGGCGAGCACCAGCGGGTTGCGCGCGCCGCCCGGCATCGGCGCCACCATGATGATCTCGCCCACGCCCGCCACCCTGGCCGGCACCGCGCTCATCAGCACGCTCGACGGATACGCCGCCTTGCCGCCGGGCACGTAGATGCCGACCCGGTCGAGCGGCGTCACCTTCTGCCCGAGCAGGCTGCCGTCGGCGTCGCGGTAGCTCCAGCTCTTGCCCGCAACCTCGAGCTGGCGCTCGTGGAAGGCGCGGATCCGGGCGGTGGCGCTCTCGAGCGCGCTGCGTTGCGCGGCAGGCAGGCCGTCGCGCGCCGCGCGCAGATCGGCCGGCGCGACCTCGAGCGCGGCCAGCGACGCCGCCTCCACGGCGTCGAAGCGCCGCGTGTACTCGAGCACCGCCGCGTCGCCGCGCCGGCGCACGTCGGCGAGGATGGCGGCGACGCTGGCCTCGACCTCGTCGTCGACGGCGGCGTCATAGGCGAGCAGCTGCGTCAGCGCCGCGGCGAAGCCCGCGCCGCGGCTGTCGAGCCGGCGCAGCGCGAGGCTCATTTCGCGGCCGCCGCGACCGCCTTCGCGAGCGCGTCGACGATGGCCCGGATCGGTTCGCGCTTCAACTTCAGCGCCGCCCGGTTGACGACCAGCCGGGCCGAGATCTGCATGATCTGCTCCACCTCGGCGAGCGCGTTCGCCTTCAGCGTGTGGCCCGAGGCGACCAGGTCGACGATCGCATCGGCCAGGCCGGTGAGCGGCGCCAGCTCCATCGAGCCGTAGAGCTTGATCAGGTCGACGTGCACGCCCTTGTCGGCGAAGTGATCGCGCGCGATCTGCGTGAACTTGGTGGCGACGCGGATCCGCGAGCCCTGCTTCACCGCGGCGGCGTAGTCGAAGTCGAGCGGCGCGGCGACGCTCATCCTGCACTTGGCGACGCCGAGGTCGAGCGGCCGGTAGAGGCCCTCGCCGCCGTGCTCGACCAGGGTGTCGAGGCCGACCACGCCGAGGTCGGCGCCGCCGTGCTGCACGTAGGTGGGCACGTCGCTCGCGCGGACCAGGACGATGCGCAGGTCGGGCCGCGAGGTGGCGACGATCAGCTTGCGGCTCGCCTCGGGGTCTTCGGCCAGGGCGATGCCGGCGGCGGCGAGCAGCGGCAGGGTCTCGTCGAGGATCCGCCCCTTCGACAGGGCCAGAGTGATCATGCCGCGCTCACGCCTTCACCCGCTCGATGTCGGCGCCCAGGCCGCGCAGCTTCGCCTCCATGCGGTCGTAGCCGCGGTCGAGGTGGTAGATCCGGTCGACGACGGTCTCGCCCTCGGCCACCAGGCCGGCGATGACCAGCCCCGCGGAAGCGCGCAGATCGGTCGCCATGACCGCGGCGCCGGAGAGCCGCTCCACGCCCTGGATCATCGCCACCCGGCCGTCGACCTCGATCCGCGCGCCCAGGCGCATCAGCTCGGGCACGTGCATGAAGCGGTTCTCGAAGATCGTCTCGGCCACGCTCGCAGCGCCCTCGGCAATGCTGTCGAGGGCCATGAACTGCGCCTGCATGTCGGTCGGGAACGCCGGGTATTCGCTGGTGCGAAAGCTCACGGCGCGCGGCCGGCCGTCGGCGCGGATGCGAATCCAGTCGACGCCCGCCTCGATGGTCGCGCCGGCCTCGCGCAGCTTCTCGATCGCCGCCTCGAGGTGGTCGGCGCGGGCGCCGCGCAGCGTCACGTCGCCGCCGGCCGCCGCCACGGCGCAGAGGAAGGTGCCGGCCTCGATCCGGTCGGGAATCGTGCGGTGCGAGACGCCGTGCAGCTCGCGCACGCCCTCGATCCGGATCCGGCTGGTGCCGTGGCCCTCGATCCGCGCGCCCATGCCGATGAGCATCTCCGCCAGGTCGGGAATCTCGGGCTCCTGCGCGGCGTTCTCGAGCACGGTCTCGCCTTCGGCCAGGGTCGCCGCCATCAGCAGGTTCTCGGTGCCGGTGACGGTGACCATGTCGGTCGTGACGCGCGCGCCCTTCAGCCGCGCCGCGCGGGCGACGATGTAGCCGTGCTCGACGGTGATCTCGGCGCCGAGCGCCTGCAGGCCCTTGATGTGCTGGTCGACCGGCCGGGTGCCGATGGCGCAGCCACCGGGCAGAGACACCCGCGCCTGGCCGAAGCGCGCGACCAGCGGCCCCAGGACCAGGATCGAGGCGCGCATCGTCTTCACCAGGTCGTAGGGCGCCTCGTGGCGCGTCACCTTGCCGGCGTCGAGGGAGACGCTCGCCTCGGCCTCGCCCGACTGCTCGGCGGCGACGCCCATCTGGCGCAGGAGCTTGAGCATCGTCGCCACGTCGTGCAGGCGCGGCACGTTCGAGAGCAGCACCGGCTCGGCGGTGAGGAGCGCTGCGCAGAGCTCGGGCAGGGCGGCGTTCTTGGCGCCGGAGATGGCGACCTCGCCGGCGAGGCGCTTGCCGCCGCGGATGCGGAGTTTGTCCATGGAAAGGGAACGAGAGGGCTGCGCTTGTCGCGCGCCTCAGGCGGGGTTGTTGCGGTATTCGGCGGGCGTGAGCGTCTTCATCGACAGCGCGTGGATCTGCTCGCGCATGCGCTCGCCGAGAGCCTTGTAGACCCGCTGGTGTCGGGCGATGCGGGTCGTGCCCTCGAACTCGGCCGAGACGATGGTGGCGAAGAAATGGCGCCCGTCGCCTTCGACCTCGACATGCTCGCAGGGCAGGCCGTCGGCGATGAAACGCTGGATGTCTTCGGGAGTGGGGTCGGCCATGGGCCGATTATCGCCGTCCGCGACATCGGTCAGGATGTGGGCGTCCTTCGCCGGGGGGCGCTTGCAAGTCGCGGCGGCCTGAAAACCGACCCGGAGGCGCAGCCCCGGGTCGTCGTTCGCGGCAAGGCGCCCAGGGCAGGCTGATGAGTCGTTCCCGTGAACAGGGGGATGGACCGAGTCTGCGCAGCGGGCGCCTAATGCCCGAGGCCTCCGGCCTCGAAGGAACCCGCCCCATGTCGCATCGCCGTTTTTCCGCCTGGACGCGCCGCCTCGGCGCGCTGTTCTTCGCCGCCGCCTGCGCCGGGCCCGCCGCGGCACTGACGCTGCAGGGGGCGGCCTACATCGCCCCCTCCACGACGATTGCGCCGTGCCCGGTGGCGGCCTGCGGCGGCTTCGGCACCAACATCCTCGAGATCGCAGACGGCGACACCTCGAATTTCAACGGCTTCGCGGGCAGCGACGGCCTGCTCGGCATCATCGACCTCGATCTGCTCGGCAACTTCGACCTGACCGGCTTTTCGCTCTGGAACGACATCAACGTCTTCCACGAAGGGGTAGGCACGTTCCAGCTCCGCTTCTACGACGCGGCCGACGCGCTCATCACCACCTCCGCCATCTTCACCGCGCCCGACGGGCAGTTCGCCGCGGGGGTCTACAGCTTCGCCTCGGTGGCCAACGTCAGCCGGGTCGAGCTCGAGGTGCTGAGCCTGCTGACCGGCGGCGTCTGCTGCCGGATCGAGATTCGCGAGGTCGCGTTCGAGGGGCAGGCGGCGGCCATTCCGGAGCCGGAGACCTATGCGCTGATGCTGGCCGGGCTCGGGCTCGTCGGCTTCGCGGCGCGCCGCCGCAGGCGCGCGGCCACGGCGCGCTGAATCGGCGCATGCAGCGCAGCGCCGGGTACAGCGGTGCGAAGGGCGAGGACGCGGCGACTCAGCGCAGCGATACCTCGTTCGCGAGCGGCTCGCCGGCATAGAAGCGCTGGACGTTCGCAAACACGGCGCGCATCTTGACGACCAGGGCGTCGCGGGTGCCGGCCGAGATGTGCGGCGTGACGACGACATTGCGCAGCTTCAGCAGCGGATCTGAAATCGCCGGCGGCTCCTTCTCGAACACGTCGAGGCCGGCTCCGCCGAGCCGGCCGTCGGCCAGCGCCTCGGCCAGCGCGACCTCGTCGATCAGGCCGCCGCGCGCGGTGTTGAGGATCAGCGCGCCAGGCTTCATCTTCGCGATCGCGGCGCGGTCGACGATGTGGCGCGTGGCCGGCGTCAGCGGCACGTGCAGCGTCAGCAGGTCCGAGCGGGCGAGCAGCGCCTCGAAATCGACCCGCTCCAGGCCGAGCTCGCGCTCCCTGGCCGCCGGCAGCGGCTGGGCCGGGTCGAAGTAGAGCCCCCGGGTGCCGAACGCGCGCAGCCGTTCGGCGAGGGCCTGGCCGATCCGGCCCATGCCGAGGTAGCCGACCGTCATGCCGCACAGTTCGCGCGATTCGGGGCGCAGCGCGTTGATGTGCCAGCGGCCCTGGCGCAGCTCGGCGTCGGCGTAGGGCAGGCGCTTGCAGACGGCCAGCGCGAGCATCACCGCGTGCTCGGCGACGCCGGTGGTCGTGCCTTCCGGCGTGAGCGCCAGGGGAATCCTGCGCTCGGCCAGCGCCGCCCAGTCGACCGTGTCGTGGTAACCGACGCCCTGGTGATGCACGAGGCGCAGCCGCGTCCCGGAATCGATGACCGCTCGCCGCAACGGCGCCGAAGCGACGACGGCGACCTCGCAGTCGCGAATCTTCTCGATCCGCTCGGCCTCGTCGTCAGCCTCGAGCGTGAGCAGCTCGAAGCCCACAGGCAGCTCGCCGCGGATGATCGCGTAGACCGCCTCGGTCGCCTGCGAGTTGTACAGGACGCGGGGCACGCTGGCCTCAGTCGACGAAACGCACGCCCTTGGCGGCGATCGTCGCCTGCACCCAGGTCGCGCTCTTCGCGCCGGCGCGAATCGCCTCGTCCATCTCCGCCTCCTTGGCGGCGACGGCGGCGAGCCGGGCCACGATCTCGGCGGCACGCTCGCGCGGCACGACGACGACGCCGTTCTTGTCGCCGACCAGGATGTCGCCGGAGTGCACCGCAAGGCCGCCGATCACGACCGAGAGGCCGATCTCGCCCGGCCCGTCCTTGAACGGCGAGTTGGGCGAGACGCCGCGCGCGAACACCGGAATGCCGACCGCATCGATGCCGACGACGTCGCGAACCAGGCCGTCGGTGACGCAGGCGACGACGCCCTTGTTGTGCGCCACGCCGAGCCAGGCGTCGCCGACGACCGAGGCCTGCTCGTAGTCGCCGGTCTCGATCACGACCACGTCGCCCGGCTGCGCGTAGTCGATCGCCGCCCAGGCCGCCAGGTTGTCGCGGGCCCGGCTGCGCACCGCCAGGGCGACACCGGTGAAGGCGGCGGCCGCGCCGATCGGCCGGATGCGGTGATCGAGCGCGCCTTGCCGGCCCATCGCGTCGACCACCCAGCCGACGGCGATGCCGGTGAGCGCGTGCACATGCGCGGGGTCGGGCCGGGCGAATTCGCGGCGCACGGTCAGGGCGGGTTCGGCAGCGGCCATGGGAACGCTTTCGTTGATTCGAGGGTCGAGGCGAAGGCTAGCCGAGCGCGTTGCCCGATGCCGCGTCGAACAGCCGCGCCTTCGCCAGGTCGGGACGCAGGTGCAGCCGATCTGCGACGCTGACCGTGGCGTCGCGGCCGAGGCGCGCCGTCATCTCGGCCTCCGAGCCGTCGATCCGCAGCAGCGCGATCGTCTCGGCGCCGAGCGGCTCGACCGCGGTCACCTCGGTGGCGATCGCGTCGTCGCCCGGCTCGCCCACGGCCAGGTCTTCAGGGCGCACGCCGAACACCAGGCCGGGCGCGCTCGCGGCGTCCCGTGCGAGTTCGGGCGGCAAGGCCAGCCGCGCCGCGCCGATGACAAGCCGGTCGCCCTCCAGCCGCGCAGGCATCAGGTTCATCGGCGGGTTGCCCAGGAAGCCGGCGACGAACAGGTTGGCCGGGCGGCGGTAGACCTCGAGCGGCGCGCCGATCTGCACCACCCTGCCCTTGTCCATGATGCAGATGCGGCTGCCCATGGTCATCGCCTCGACCTGATCGTGGGTGACGTAGATCATGGTCGCGCCCAGGCGCCGGTGCAGCTTGATCAGCTCGCCGCGGGTGGAGACGCGCAGCGACGCGTCGAGATTGGAAAGCGGCTCGTCGAAGAGAAAGACCTTGGGGTCGCGGACGATGGCGCGACCGAGCGCGACGCGCTGGCGCTGGCCGCCGGATAGGGCGTAGGGCTTGCGGTCGAGCAGCACGCCGAGGCCGAGCGTTGCCGCCACGTCCTGCACGCGACGCGTGATCTCGGTCTTGTCGATGCCGCGGCGGCGCAAGCCGAAGCCGAGGTTGTCGCGCACGGTCATGTGCGGATAGAGCGCGTACGACTGGAACACCATGGCGATGTCGCGGTCCTTCGACGGCACCTCGTTGACGACGCGCCCGTCGATGGCGAGCTCGCCCGAGGAGATGGCCTCCAGGCCGGCGATCATGCGCAGCGTCGTCGACTTGCCGCAGCCCGAAGGCCCGAGCAGCACCATGAATTCGCCATGGGCGACGGCGAGGCTGACGTGGTCGACGGCGAGATCGGTCGAGCGCTCGTAGCGCTTGCACAGTTGGTCGAGGGTGACGGTGGCCATCGTCGTTTCCGTCAGCGAGCGGCGCGGCGGCTCACTTGACCGCCCCCGCCGTCATGCCCTGGATCAGCTTCTCGGAGAAGAAGGCGTAGATCATCACTACCGGAATGATCGCGATCATCAGGCCGGTGGAGATCATGCCGATGTCTTCCATCTGGTCGCCCATGAAGCGCTGGATGCCGAGCGGCAGGGTGCGCTTGTCCTCGTCGGTGATGAGCACGACGGCGTACAGGAATTCGTTCCACAGCAGGATGGTGTTGAGGATGATGGTGGTGGAAAGCGCCGGCAGGGCGATCGGCAGCGAGATCCGCCAGAAGATCGACCATTCCGAATAGCCGTCGATGCGCGCCGCCTCGAACAGGTCGTTCGGGATGCGCGAGAAGAAGCTCTCGAGGATGTAGATCGTGATCGGCAGCTGGAACGCCACGTAGACCAGCGTCAGGCCGAACAGGCTGTTGAACAGGCCGTACTGCACCAGGATCTGGAACAGGGCGATGATCGTGATCTGCGGCGGGAAGATGATCGTGCTGAAGATGATGAAGTAGAGGACCCGGTTCAGGCGGAACCGGTAGCGCGCGAAGCAGTGCGCCGCCATCGCCCCCACCAGCGTCAGGATCGCCACCGCCGAGAGCACCACCAGCAGGCTGTTGCCGAAGTAGACGCCGTAGTTCGAGTTGAACCAGGCGTCGGGAAACTTCTCCCAGTGCAGCGTGTCGGGCAGGCGGAAGTGGTCCTTGGAGATCTCGCTCGTGGTGCGCAGCGACATCGAGGCGACCCAGAGAAAGGGGCCGGCGGCGAGCAGGGTGTAGATCGCCAGCGCCGAGACCAGCACGACCTGCTTGAGCTTGTCTGCTCCGGGACGCGTGCTCACGCTTCAGTACTCCAGCTTCTCGCGCTGGCGGAACAGCCAGGTCAGCGTCAGCACCGAGGTCAGCACGATCACGAACCAGACCGAGGCCACGGCCGACGGATATCCGAGGTCGAAGGTGTTCCACTCGAAGGCGCGCTTGTAGACGTAGGTCGAGACCGTCTCGGTCGCCCAGAGCGGCCCGCCCTTGGTCGTGATCCACACCAGGTCGAAGATCTTCATCTTGCCGACGAACGAGAGCACGATCAGGTTGAGCACGGTCGCGCGGATCATCGGCACGATCACGAACACGAGCTTGCTCCACCAGCCGCAGTTGTCGAGCTCGGCCGCCTCGATCACCTCCGAAGGCAGCGAGTGCAGCGCCGCCAGCAGCACCACCATGTTGAAGCCGGTCCACATCCAGGTGGTGATGAAGATCAGCGCCGGCAGCGCCGTTTCCGGCTTGCCGAGCCAGGCGCGGGTCCAGGACTGCAGGCCGAGCGCGCGCAGCGCGTAGTTCACCGCGCCCCAGTCGTAGTTGTAGATCCAGGCCCAGATGATCCCGACCACCACGTACGACATCAGCACCGGCGTGAACCAGGCGATGCGGAAGAACCGCGCGCCGGGCACCTTGGCGTAGAGCGCCAGCGCCAGCACCAGCGCGATCGAGACCTCGAACAGCGGCGAGGTGCAGGCCCAGATCAGCGTGTTGCGGACGGCGCGCCAGAAGATGTCGTCCTTGGCGAGCTCGGCGAAGTTGGCCAGGCCGACGAACTCGTGCTTGTTCGGCAGCACGATGTGCAGGCTGTTCCACAGCGTCTTCACCACCGGGTAGGCGGTGAAGGCGACGTAGAGCGTCAGCGCCGGCAGCAGGAAGAGCGTGACCGCCTTCCACGGCGTGCGCAGCGCCCGCGCCTCATGCATTCAGGGCAGCTCCGCCGGACGCATTCCTACTTCGCCGCGTTCATCTGCTTGACCACGTCCTCGACGCTGATCGAGCCGGCCGGCAAGGCGTTGTTGATGACCTGGGTGAACACCTCCTTCGGCTTGCCCGACATCACCTGCACGGGCGTGCCGAAGTAGTAGGTGTTGCCTTCATTGGCCTTGGCGAGCTGCCTGAAGTAGTCGGCGTGCGGGCCGCTGACCTTCGACGCGTCGGTCTTGATCCCCGTCTGCACCAGCACGTTCTCGAGCCACTTGTTGCCCATCTCCGGGGTGGCCAGCGAGTTGAGGAAGGCAATGCCGATCTCCTTGCGCGGCGAGGCGGCGTTGACGACGTAGCTGCCGCCGACGGCGAGCGACTTGCACTGGTTGCAGGCGCCGTTGTTCATCGCCGGCGACTGCATGATGCCGAGCGGGAAGCCCACCGGCTGGCCGCCCTTGTCGGGCGGATTGAAGGCGCGCGCGGTGTACCAGCTCGCCACCTGGAACATCAGCGCGCCCGGGTTGGTGTGGAAGTAGATGTGCGACTCGCCGAGCTTCAGGCTGGTGAAGCTGGCCGGAAAGGCGCCGGCGTCGACGAGCTGCTTGACGAAGGTGAGGGTCTCCACCACCCGCGGGTCGCTCCACGACAGCGTGCCCTTCATCAGCGCGTCGTAGTCCTTGAGCCCGAGCTTCTTCAGCAGCGCCTCGTGGGTGACGTAGCTGCCGGGAAAGGGCCGATCGCCCACGCCCTGCGCCATCGGCGTGATGCCCTTGGCCTTGGCCTTCTTCACCAGGTCGAGGAATTCGGCCTGGCTGAACTGGCCGTTCGCCGGCACCTTGACGCCGAGGTCGGCCATCAGCTTGGTGTTGTAGTAGACCTCGACCGTCGAAGCCTCGAGCGGGAAGCCGTAGGTGCCCTTGCCGAAGGTCCAGGCCTGCTTCGCCCAGGGCTCGACGTTGTTCCAGTTGATGCCGGTCGAGAGGTCGGCGAGCAGGTTGTTGTCGATGTAGTCGGTCTGGTCGACCTCGGCGTAGAAGACGTCGGGCGCCTGGCCGGCGCGCAGCGCGGTCTTCAGCGAGGCGTACAGCGCCGACTTCTCGTACCAGGTGATCTTGACCTTGACGCCCGGCCGGCTCGCCTCGAAGCCCTTGATCGCGTCCTCGACGTAGGCCCGCTTGGCGACCTCGGCCGCCCAGTGGCTCCAGACGGTGAGCTCCTGCGCCAGCGCCGCGGTCGGCGCGGCGATGAGCGACGCGAAGGCCGCGGCGGCGAGCACGCGCCAGTTGCTGGTGAATCTCGACATGGTGTCTCCTTGAAGGACGTTGAACCGCTGTTCGCGATCGCGGGCGAGTGGGCTCGCCTCGAGGGTGGGTTGCCGCCGAGGCGGCGCTCAGGGCATGACGCTTCCGCCGTTGACCTCGATGATCTGGCCGGTGATGTAGCTCGACAGGCTCTCGCTCGCGAGAAAGAGAAAGGCGCCGCAGCACTCGTCGGCGCTGCCCAGGCGGCGCATCGGGATGGCGGCGGCCAGCTCCTTCAGCAGGGCCGGGGGCGTGTGCTGCTCGTGGATCGGCGTGTCGATGACGCCTGGCGAGACCGCATTGACCCGGATCTTGTCGCCGACCAGCTCCTTGGCGAGCGCCCGGGTGTAGGTGGAGACGAAGCCCTTGGTCGCCGAATACAGGCCGGCGCCGAAGCTGCCGCCGCTGCGCGCCGCCTGCGAGGTGACGTTGATGATCGAGCCGCCGCCGCCGCTGCGCATGAACGGGATGACGCTGCGCGAGAGCGCCATCATGGAGCGCGCGTTCTGCTGGAACACCTCGTCGATGATCGCGTCGTCGGCCTCGGCGAGCGCCACCCGGCGGACGAAGCCGCCGGCGTTGTTCACCAGCACGTCGATCCGGCCGAAGCGCGCGTGTGCGTCGGCCGCGAGGCGGGCCAGGCCGGCGCTGTCCTTCGCCTCGGCGGAAAAGGCCTCGGCATCGCCGCCGCCGGCGCGGATGCGCGCGACCAGCGCCTCGGCCTCAATGCGCTTCGAGCGGTAGTGCACGGCCACCGGCATGCCCCATGACGCGAACGCCAGCGCCACCGCCGCGCCGATGCCCGAGCTCGCGCCGGTAACGAGCGCGACCTTGCCGCGCAGGTCTTCGAACGAGTGGAGGGGCTTCGCGAGGGTGGCCATGGCAAGGCGTCAGTGGAGATGCGGACGATGCAACTTGCAATCGGGGTTCAACCGCACTCCGAATCCCGGCGCGTCGAGCGCGCTCGCCTTCAGCCGCCCGCCCACGGGCACCGGCTCGTCGAGCAGCAGCGGCGTGAACATCGGCACCACCTTGTCGGCGGCGGGCGCCATCATCAGGAACTCCGCGAACGGGCTGTTGTGCCGGGTGACGACGAAGTGATAGCTGTAGACCGAGGAGCCGTGCGGAACGACGAGCACGCCCTTCGCGTCGGCCATTGCCGAGATCTTGACGAGCTCGGTCATGCCGCCGCACCAGCCGACGTCGGGCTGCAGGATGTCGGCGCAACCCATCTCGAGCAGCATCCGGAAGCCCCAGCGGGTGGCCTCGTGCTCGCCGGTGGTGACCATCATTCCCTTCGGCACCGCCTGGCGAAGAGCGGCGTAGCCCCAGTAGTCGTCGGGCGGCAGGCACTCCTCGAGCCACTTGAGGCCGTGCTCACGAGCGCCGGCGGCGAGCTTCGTCGCGTAGTCGAGGTCGAGGCTCATCCAGCAGTCGAACATCAGCCAGAAGTCCGGGCCGACCCGGGCGCGCATCGCCGCGAGCTGCCCGAGGTTGGCGCGCAAGCCCTCGTCGCCCTCGGCGGGGCCGTGCACCAGCGGCATCTTGCCGCCGACGAAGCCCATCTCCCGGGCCAGGTCCGGGCGAACGCCGGTGGCGTAGAACACGAGTTCGTCGCGCACCGGCCCGCCCAGCAAGGCATGCACCGGCTCCTTGCGCACCTTGGCGAGCAGGTCCCAGAGCGCGAGATCGACGCCCGAAATGGCGTTGAGCACCACGCCCTTGCGCCCGTAGAAGAGCGTCGCGCCGTACATCTGCTCCCAGATCGTCTCGATCTGGTCGACCGACTTGCCCTCGACGAAACGGGCCAGGTGCTTCTCGACGATGAAGGCGCCGATCTCGCCGGCGGTGGTGACGCCGAAGCCGACCGTGCCGTCGCTCGCCTCGATCTCGACCACCAGCGTGCCGAGCACGTCGATGCCGAACGACTTGCGCGTAATCCGGTATTCGGGCCAGCGCGACATCGGCGTCGCGATCTGGCCGTCGATCCAGTGGCCGTCGGCCTGGTCGTGGTAGTCGCCGCCGCCGCCGCGCAGCGTGAAGGCGCGAACCTGGCGGATCGTCGGCATGCTCATGGCCGGGACTCTAGGAGGCCGGCCAATAACAATCCAATCGAAAAAGCGGAGCGTCCGATTCGTATTTGCTATCGTCCCCGCGATGACCTCTCCCGCCCTTCCCGCCGCGCTCGCCCACCGGTTGCGCTACCGGCACCTGATGCTGCTGCAGCAGCTCGGCGAGCTCGGCAACCTGCACCGCGCCGCCGAGGCCATCAGCCTGGCGCAGCCGAGCGCGAGCAAGATGCTTCGCGACCTGGAGCTCGCGTTCGGGTTCCCGCTGTTCGAGCGCAGCGCGAAGGGCATGGGCGTCACCGAGCTGGGCCGCCATGTCGTCGAGTTCGCCGGCTCGGCCCTGGTCGACTTCGAGCGCTTCGTCGCCGACCTCGAGGCCAAGCGACGCGGCGGCTTCGGCCAGATCGTCGTCGGCGGCATCATGGGCGCAGCGCCCGACGTGGTGGCGCGGGCCGTCGCCGACCTGAAGAAGAAGCGGCCGCTGCTGGCGATACGCATCCTCGGCGAGACCAGCGACCAATTGCTCGACCTGCTGCAGCGCCGCGAGCTCGATCTCGCCGTCGGCCGCTTCAGCGCACCGATGCAGCACAACCGGTTCGACTTCGAGCCGCTCGCCAACGAGCTGCTGTGCGCCGTGGTCCGCAACGGCCACGCGCTCTGCCGGGCCAGGTCGTTGCGGCTGGCCGACCTGGTGAGCTGGCCGTGGGTGCTGCAGCTCCTCTCGAGCCCGGCCCGCCAGCTCATGGAGGACGAATTCGCCCAGGCCAACCTGCGCACGCCGGAGAACCTGGTCGAGTGCGGCTCGATCTTCGCCATGCTGCAGCTTCTGCAGTCCAGCGACGCGGTCGCGGTCCTTCCGGAATCGGTGGTGCGCGACTCGCTGGACACCGGCCTGCTGCGGCGGCTGCCGGTCGGCGTGGGCGGCAAGCTCTCCGACTTCGGCGTGCTCACCCGCAAGGCCGAGCCGCTCGGCCCGGCCGCCCTCGAGCTGGTGGCGCTGATGCGCGTCTATGCGGCGCGCATGACCCGGCGCAACCTGGCGAGCCTGAAGCGGGCGAAGAAGCCCCGGATCAGTGCCTGATCTTGTAGCCGATCTTCAGCAGGTGCAGGCAGAGGCCGCAGACGACGACGAGGCTGGTGCCCACCACCGCCAGGCTGAGCCAGGGCGAGACGTCGCTGGTGCCGAAGAAGCCGTGACGGAAGCCGTCGATCATGTAGAAGAACGGGTTCAGGTGGCTCACGGCCTTCCAGACCGGCGGCAGCGAGTGCACCGAGTAGAAGACGCCCGAGAGGAACGTCATCGGCATGATGATGAAGTTCTGGAACGCGGCGATCTGGTCGAACTTCTCCGCCCACAGGCCGGCCACCAGGCCGAGCGCGCCCATCAGCGCCGCGCCGGCGAGGGTGAAGACGATGATCCAGAGCGGGTTGGCGAGGTGCAGCGGCGCGAACCAGATCGTCACCAGCATCACTCCGGTGCCGACGGCGACGCCGCGCACGATCGAGGCGCCCACGTAGGCCGCGAACCAGGCCCAGTGCGAGAGCGGCGCGACCAGCAGGAAGACGAGGTTGCCGGTGATCTTGCTCTGGATCAGCGAGGAGCTCGAATTGGCGAAGGCGTTCTGCAGCACGCTCATCATCACCAGTCCGGGGATCAGGAAGCTGGTGTAGCCGACGCCGCCCGACACGGCGACCCGCCCTTCCAGCACGTGGCCGAAGATCAGCAGGTAGAGCACCGCCGTCAGCACCGGCGCGGCGACGGTCTGGAAGCTCACCTTCCAGAAGCGCAGCACCTCCTTGTAGAGCAGGGTGCGGGTGCCGGCGAAGATCCCGGTCTCGGTGGAGACGCGCGGCGCCGTCGTTGCAGCGCTCATGCGGCCACCCTCGCCGGCGTCTCGCCATGCATGATCTCGATGAACACGTCCTCGAGGTCGGCGCGGCCGATCTCCAGGTCCTCGGGCTCGCAGCCGGCGGCATGCAGCACCGCGAGGATCGACTCGACCTCGCGCGCGTCGTGCGCCTTGAGCTGGACGATGCGGCCGGTGACGCGGGCGTTCGCCGCCAGCGCCGGCGGCAGCGGCTTGTCGAGCTTGAACTGCAGCATCGTGCTGGCGGTGCCGGCGAGCAGCGCCGTGGTGCGGTCGAGGGCGACGACCCGGCCTTGCTTGAGCATCGCGATCCGGCTGCACAGCGCCTCGGCCTCCTCGAGGTAGTGGGTCGTCAGCAGCACGGTGTGGCCCTCCTTGTTGAGGCGGGCGATGAAGGCCCATAGCGTCTGCCGCAGCTCGACGTCGACGCCGGCGGTCGGCTCGTCGAGCACGATCACCGGCGGCCGGTGCACCAGCGCCTGCGCCACCAGCACCCGCCGCTTCATGCCGCCGGAGAGCTGGCGCATGTTGGCGTCGGCCTTGTCGGCCAGGCCCAGGTGATCGAGCAGCTCGTCGATCCAGGCGTCGTTGCCGTGCACCCCGAAGTAGCCGCTCTGGATGCGCAGCGCCTCGCGAACGCTGAAGAACGGGTCGAACACCAGCTCCTGCGGCACGATGCCGAGCTGGCGCCGCGCCGCCGCGTAGTCGGACACGACGTCGTGGCCGAGGACCGAGACCGTGCCCGAGGTGGCGCGGGCCAGGCCGGCGAGGATGCTGATCAGGGTGGTCTTGCCGGCGCCGTTGGGGCCGAGCAGGCCGAAGAACTCGCCTCGCTCGATGTCGAAGCTGACGTCGTCGAGGGCCCGGACGGTGCCGCGTGCCGAGGCATAGCTCTTGGAAACGTTCTTGAACGCGATGGCCGGCATGAGGGGCGCGATTGTAGGCAGCGCCCCGGGAGTCTGTGCCGCGCAGCCCCGGGTCGGGCTAGGGCGCGAACCGATGGAAGACCCCGGGGGGCGGTGCTAGATTGCGCTGAGCCATGGCCTCGCAGACGAAGAAACCGCGGCGCACCGCCGAGCGCATCCTGGACACCACGCTCGACCTCTTCAACCGTCTCGGCGAGCCCAACGTCTCGACCACGCTCATCTCGGCCGAGCTCGGCATCAGCCCCGGCAACCTGTACTACCACTACCCGGCCAAGGACGAGCTGATCACGCGGCTGTTCGACCGCTACGACGCGGCCCTCGCCGAGCTGCTGCGCGCCGCCGACGACGTGGCCGACGTCGAGGACGCGTGGCTCTTCTTCCACGTGCTGTTCGAGCTGATCTGGGCCTACCGTTTCCTCTACCGCGACCTCAACGACCTGCTGTCGAACAACCGCAAGCTCGAGACCCACTTCCCCTTCGTCCTGCAGCGCAAGACCCGCGCGGTGCAGACGATCCTCGACCGCATCGCCCGGGGCGGCGCGCTTTTGCTGGAACACCGCGACGCCGAGCCCGTGGCCACGGCGATGGTGGTCGTGCTCACCTACTGGCTGAGCTTCGAATACGTGAAGAACCCGCGCAAGGCGCTCGAGGCCGAAAGCGCAGGGCCTGCCCTCCTGCGCGGCGCCTTTCACGTGCTCACCCTGCTCTCGCCCTACCTCGACGAGGAGGGCAGGCAGCACCTGCACGCCCTCGCCTCCCGTTATCTCGCCCCGCACTGAGGAGACCTGCATGGCCAAATGGACCGCCTTCCCCCACGCCGCCGACGCCTACACCTACGACGCCGCGGCCCTGAAGAAGAAGTGGGCGCGGCTGCATGCCGGCGACGCCGAGCCGCTGCCCAGGGACGAATCGGTGCTCGCGGCGTGGGCGCTGTTCCACGCCGGCCAGTTCCAGAAGGCGACCGAGGCCGGGCTCAAGGCGCATGCGGCGGGCGCGGGCGCCGGCATGACCGTCGCCAACAAGGCGCAGTCGATCTACGCCACCTACCTCGAGAACAGCGAGAAGACCAAGCTCGCCCTGCTCTACGAGGTGGCAGAGCGCGCCGAGGCGCGGACCAAGGAAGACCCGAAGGACGCCAACGCCTGGTACTGCATGGCCTACGCGCTCGGGCGCTACAGCCAGGGCATCAGCATCGCCAAGGCGCTCACGCAGGGCCTGGGCGCCAAGGTCAAGAACGCGCTCGAGACGACGATCAAGCTCTCGCCCAAGCACGCCGACGCGCACACCGCGCTCGGCGCCTTCCACGCAGAGATCATCGACAAGGTCGGCTCGCTGCTCGGCCGAACGCAGGGCGCGAGCAAGGAGGCGGGCCTGGCCAGCTACAAGACGGCGCTGAAGCTCAACCCCGGGTCGGCGATCGCCATGGTCGAGTACGCGAACGGCCTGGTCATGCTCGAGGGCGACAAGCGCATGAAGGAAGCGACTAAGCTGTACGAGGACGCCGCGGCGTGCGAGCCGCTCGACGCGATGGAGCGGCTCGACGTGGAGATGGCCAAGGCCGAGCTGGAAGACTGACTTGACTGCCGCCACCCGAACGCTGCTCGCCATCGGCCTGCTGCTCGCCGCGACCTGTGCGACCGCGGACCGATTTGCCCGGATCGTCGAAGAAGGAGGCGAGCCCACGGTCACGGCAGGCGGCTACCTCGTCAACCAGAAGCGAGTCGCCGTGCAGAAGGAGTTGACGCAGCGGCCGCCGACTCCCGGCGAGCTGGGCCTGACGTTGCCCCCGGGCGCGAAACTGCAGATCGAAGGAACGGCCAGACAGATTGCCCAGTACCACCCGGCGTGGCGGGTTTACGAGTACCGGATAGAGATGTCGCGCGCCGCGTTCGTCGAGCATTTCCAGAAGCAGGGCATGAGCTTCGATCGGTCGGCGAACAACCTGAAGTTCGGCAACGGCAGCGGGGACTTCATCGACGGGTTCTCCGGGGAGACGATGAAGAGTTTCAGAATCTGGCGAAAGCCGCAGTAGCGACGACGCGGCGCTCAGACCTCGTCCGGCCCGCCCCAGGGCAGCATCATCGCCAGCAGCAGCAGCTTCTCGAACTCGGGCTCGAAGCAGTCGACGATCGCCTGCGGGTCCGGGCACAGGGCCTCGTCGGTGATCAGGCCGAACTGCACGCCGCCGCCGTACGAGAGGATGCTGACGCCGACGCCGATGTCGCCCGAGGCCGGCACCCAGAACATGGTCTGCTTCAGGGTCGCGCCGCAGAACTGCAGCGGCACGCCCGGCCCGGGCACGTTGGTCATGACCGCCGTCGCCTTCTTGGCGAAGAGGCCGAGGATCATGTCCTGGATCGGCTTGGCGAGCTGGCCCGCGACCGCCAGCACGGCGAAGGCGAGCAGCGGCTGGTAGCTCGCCTTGAGCGCGTTCATGCGCGCGCGCACCGCGTAGACGCGCGCCACCGGGTTGTCGATGCCGATCGGCAGCACCAGCGGCGCCAGGCCGAAACGGTTGCCGAGCTTCCACGCCTGGTCGAGCGGGCGCAGGTTCACCGGCACCATCGCCCGGATCTCCTTGCCCGCGGGGTCGTCGCCCTGGTTGCGCAGCCAGTCGCCGATCGCGCCGGAAGCGCAGGCGAGCAGCACGTCGTTGATCGAGCAGCCGAGCGCCTTGCCGATCCACTTCACCTGCTCGAGCGGCAGCGGCTCGCCCCAGGCGACGCGCTTCCTGCCGCTCGGCTTGCCCTTGAGCAGGGTCGGCGAGTCGTCTTCCATCATCGCCAGCGCGGTGACGTCGCCCAGCACCTTGGCCGCCGTGCGGGCGCCGTCGATCGAGCTGGCGAGACCCTTCTGCGGGTCGGCCAGGCCTTCGAGGGCGCGGGCGATGCTCGCCTCGACCATCCCGGCGGCCTTGGCCGAGAGGCCGCCGAGCGGCTTCAGCACGTCGCTGAGCCAGTCGGAGCCGTCGACCTCGGCGCTCGCCGCGCGGCGCTTGCGCACGGGCGGGTCGCTGCCGCCGTCGGTCACGGTCATCATCACGGAGATCAGGGCGATGCCGTCGCCGATGCAGTGATGGATGCGGGCGATCAGCGCGCTGCCGCCGTCGTAGCTCTCGATCAGGCGGAACTGCCAGAGCGGGCGCTCGGGATCGAGCGGCGTCGTCGCCAGCTCGCCGACGCGCGCCTGCAGCGCCTCGCGCTCGCTCAGGCCCTTGGCGCGAACCAGCTTCTCGCGCACGACGTGGTGGTGGATGTCGAAGCCCTCGTCGGCCACCCACCAGGCGGCGCCGGTCGCGTCGCGAACGACGACCTGGCGAAAGCGGTCGTACTGGAGCAGCTTCTCGGCGATGCGCGCGCACAGCACGTCGTAGGCGATCTTCGGCTGCAGCAGCCAGACGCCGATGATCATCATCAGGTTGACGTCGTTGTCCATGCGCAACCACGCGGTGTCCACGCGCGACATGCGCTCTCGGGCGGCGGCAGGCATCGTCGTCATGGCCGGAAGATCGGCGGTTGCGAAGGGGCGATCAAGATGCTGGGTAACATGAGCGCCGTCAATCGCGACTTTCACCCAACGAGACAACGGAGACCTGTGATGGCAGACCTCAAGGCGCAGTTCGAGACAGCGGTGGCCGAGTCGAAGAGCCTGCCGGAAAAGCCCGACAACATGACCCTGCTCAAGCTCTACGCGCTCTACAAGCAGGCCTCGAGCGGCGACGCCGACGGCAAGCGCCCGGGCTTCGGCGACATGGTCGGGCGTGCCAAGTGGGACGCCTGGAACGGCCTGAAGGGCAAGTCGGGCGACGAGGCGATGCAGGAATACGTCGACCTGATCGAGTCGTTGAAGTAGCGGTCGCCGGGTCTCGCCGGAGGCGATCTCAGGCCGCCGGCGCCGCCTTGCGGCCGAAGAGGCGCTTGCCGAGGACGACGACCCCGAGAACGACCGCGCCGGCGACGATGCCGATCACGCCGTCGAGCAGCGTCGGCACGATCGCCTTCAGCACGACGCCGACACCGGCCACCGCGCCGGCCGCCGCGGCGATGGCCTCGATCGCATGGTGGATCGGCGGGACGCCGTGCGTCAGGATGCCGCCGCCCACGAGGAACATCGCGGCCGTGCCGACGATGGTGAGCAGCTTCATCAGGACGGGTGCGGCGACGAGGATCGCCCGGCCGACACGCTGCGAGAACGCGTCGGCCCGGCGCGTGAGCGCCAGGCCGCCGTCGTCGAGCTTGACGATCGCGGCGACGAAGCCGTACACGCCCACCGTCATGATCAGGGCGATGCCGGCCAGCACCGCGAACTGCGTCGTCAGCGGCTGCGTTGCCACCGTGCCGAGCGTGATGGCGATGATCTCCGCCGAGAGCACGAAGTCGGTTCGCACCGCGCCCTTGATCTTGTCCTTTTCCACGGCGACCAGGTCGCCCTGCGGATCGCTCAGGGCGCCGGCCAGCTCGGCCGCATGCGCGGCGTCGTCCTCGCGGCTGTGCAGGTAGCGATGGGCGAGCTTCTCGAAGCCTTCGTAGCAGAGGAACGCGCCGCCCACCATCAGGAGCGGCGTCACCCCCCAGGGCGCGAAGGCGCTGATCGCCAGCGCCGCCGGCACGAGGATCGCCTTGTTCACGAGCGAGCCCTTGGCCACCGCCCAGACCACCGGCAGCTCGCGCTCGGCCTTGACGCCGGACACCTGTTCCGCATTGAGAGCCAGGTCGTCGCCGAGGACGCCCGCGGTCTTCTTGGCGGCGACCTTGGTCATCACCGACACGTCGTCGAGGATGGTGGCGACGTCGTCGAGCAGGGCGAGCAGGCTGGTGGCCATGGGCTGTCCGGATAGAGGGTGGGAGCGCGGGCGGGCAGGCCCGACGCTATTTCTTCTTCGCCGCCGTCTTCGCGGCCTTGGCCGCCGGCTTCTTCGCGCCTTCGACCAGGAGCTCGTCGAGGTAGCCCTCGATCTCCGATTCGATCTTGCCGCGGAAGGCGCCGAGCAGGAAGCCGAGCTTCGCCTCGAGCTCGAAGGCATCGGCGCTGACGACGAGCTTGCCGTCGACCCCGCTGCGGGTGAACTCGACGACGTCGCCGTCCTTGCCCTCGATCACGGTGCACTCCATGCCGAACTTCTCCTCGACGTGCTCGGCCCACTTCCAGGCGGTCTTGCGCGCCTTGGCGAGGCCGAGGTGGTGGCTGCGGTGGATGTGGATGTCGGCCATGGCGAAACCTTTCTTCGGGTCGGTCGGTGATCGATCGGGTCAGGGCGCGAGCGCCGCCCGGCGCTCGGCCGGCGGCAAGGCGGCCAGGCGCCTGACCTCGGCGTAGAAGCGCGCGAAATCCCTGCCTTCGCGCTCGAACAGGCGCTCGAACGCGGGCACCAGCGCGGTGTAGCTGGCAAGCACGCCGAACGATGCATTGTTGGCTTCGGCGAACCAGCGGTCGTAGCCGGCATAGCCGCCCCACCGGCCCGCCTTCAGCGCCGCGTAGTCGGCGCGCAGGCGGGCCAGCAGGGCTGCCTTGCCTTCACGCTTGGCGGCCTCGGAGGCATCGCTTCGGTAGAGCGCCACGAACTCCCCGCGATAGCGGTCGGTGAGCTCGCGGAAGTCGTCGCGGCGCGCCCCGGCGCGCTCGTAGGCGAGCCGGGCGGGCGCGTTCTCGGGCCGGCCCAGCCAGCGCTCGACGCCGATCTTCTCGACAGCGCTGGCGAACGACTCGTTGAACAGCGTGTCGCCGGCGGCGAACGCCACCTGGTGCGCGAGCTCGTGGAAGATCAGCCGCGCCAGCTCGCCTTCCGGATAGTCGATGAACGTGTTGAGCAGCGGGTCGGCCAGCCAGTCGGCGCCCGGCAGCTTGCCGAGGGTCGAGTACGCCGGCACCGGGTAGACGGAGAGGTCGAGCTTCTCGCTCGCCAGGCCGGCGGCGAACGCTTCGGCGTCGGCCCGGTCGTAGTAGCCGCGGTAGCCGACGCAGCCGACGACGGCGAAGCACCAGGTCTTCAGCTCGAGCGAGAGCTCGGGCGCGGCGACGACGTTCCAGACCGCGGCGCTGCGCTTCAGGTCGGCGTAGCGGCGATAGCTGGCGTTGTCGGGCTCGCCGAGCTCGGCCACGGCGAAGTCGCGGATCCGCTGCGAGAGCTCGAGCCGCGCCTTCAGCGCCGGCGGCGTTGCCGGGTCGGCCAGCCACTGCGGCACCGGCCGGGCCGCCTGGACGAGGTTGAGGTGGCCGGTGGCCGATTGCGCGTAGTAGCCGATGGTCGAGCAGCCGCTGGTGAAGCAGATGGTGGCGCCGGCCAGCAGCGTCGTCGCGAGCAGGCCGCCGAGGCCGAGGCTTGCCATCCGCCAGCCGCGCTTCACCGCGACGGGCTGAGGGCCGCCGGCTCGACCTCGACCAGGCAGTCGTAGAAGCTCGGCGCGCGGCCGATGTCGGTGAGCCGCTGGTGCGTGAGCTCGTTGCCGTTGCGGCCGTCGCGCGCGAGCTTCTTCCACCACACGCCCAGGCCGTTGACGACCCCCGGCCGGGCGCGCGGGCCGACCACGGCCTTGCACTGGATGGAGCCGCGGTCGTTGAAGATGCGCACCCGCTGGCCGGAGGCGATGCCGCGTGCCGCCGCGTCGCCGGGCGCGATCTCCAGCACCGGCTCGCCGTCGATGCCGCGCAGGCTGGCGACGTTGACGAAGCTCGAGTTGAGGAAGTTGCGCTCGGGCGGCGAGATCATCGCCAGCGGAAAGCGCGCCGCGAGCCCGGGCGTGCTCGCCGCCGATTCGTAGTTGGGCAGGTGGTCGGGCACGCCGAGGCCGGGCGCGTCGATCCGGCACTTGCCGTTCGGCGTGGCGAAGCCGCCCTCGGCGAAAGGCGCGTCGGCGATCGGCAGCTTTTGCCAGCCGTGCGCGCGCAGCTCGGCGAAATCGAAGCCGCCGCGCGCGGCCGGCTTGAAGGCGATCCGGGCGAGGTCTTCGTCGCTTTCGGCGAAGCACGGCTCGTCGAAGCCCATGCGCGCGGCGAGCAGGCGGAAGATCTCGGTGTTCGGCTTCGCCTCGCCGAGCGGCGCGACCGCGGCCTCGTTGATCAGCGCATAGGTGTGGCCGTAGCTGACCTGCAGGTCGAGGTGCTCGAGCTGGGTCGTTGCCGGCAGCACGTAGTCGGCGAGATCGGCGGTGTCGGTCATGAAGTGCTCGAGCACGACCGTGAACAGGTCTTCGCGGCCGAAGCCCGCGGCGACCTTGGCCGACTGCGGCGCCACCGCCACCGGATTGCTGTTGTAGACGACGAGCGCCTCGATCCGCGGGCCGAAGCGCGAGCCGTCGGCCAGCGCCTCGCCGCTTTCGCGCAGCAGGTCGTCGCCGATCGTGCTCATGTTGATCGTGCGCGGCCGGCGCCCGCCGAGCAGGTCGGGCCGGCGCAAGGCAGCGTTGTCGATCGCGTCGCGAAACCAGCCCGATGCCGAGAGCAGCATCCCGCCGGCGGGGTGCCGCCAGGCGCCGACCAGGCACGGCAGGATCGCGATCAGCCGGGCCGCGCTGCCGCCGCCGCGCACGCGCTGCATGCCGTAGTTGAGGCGGATCGCCGCCGGCTTCGTCGTGCCGTAGTCGCGCGCCAGCGCGCGCACGACCTCGGCCTCGATGCCGCTCGCCGCCGCGGTGCGCTCCGGCGGCCAGGCGAGCGCGCGCTCGCGGAGCTGCGGCCAGCCTTCGGTGTGGCGCTCGATGTAGTCGTGATCGAGCCAGTCGTTGACGATCAGCTCGTGCATCAGGCCGAGCGCGAGCGCGCCGTCGGTGCCGGGCAGCAGGGCGATGTGCTGATGGCACTTCTCTGCCGTCTCGGTGCGCCGCGGGTCGATGCAGACCAGCTTCGCCCCGGCGCGCTTGGCCTGCTGCGCGTAGGTCCAGAAGTGCAGGTTCGAGGTGATCGAGTTGCTGCCCCAGATGACGATGAGCTTGCTCTCGGCGTAGTGCTCGACGTGCATGCCGATCTTGGCGCCGTAGGTCGCGATCAGGGCTTCGCCGCCGGCCGAGGAGCAGATGGTGCGGTCGAGCAGCGAGGCGCCGAGCTTGTTGAAGAAGCGTGCCGCCATGCTCTCGCTCTGCAGCAAGCCCATGGTGCCGGCGTAGCTGTAGGGAACGATCGCCTCGGCGTTGGCGCCGTCGGGCCCGGCAATGGCGTGCAGGCGCGCCGCGATGTCGGCGAGCGCCTCGTCCCAGCCCACCTGCTCGAACCGGCCGCTGCCCTTGGGACCGACCCGGCGCAGGGGATGCAGCACCCGGCCTTCGTGATACGTGCGCTCCGGATAGCGCGACACCTTCGTGCACAGCGTGCCGTGCGTCGTCGGATGGTCGGGATCGCCGCGCACCTTCACCGCGCGCCCGTCCTCCACCGTGACCAGCATGGCGCAGGTGTCCGGGCAGTCGTGCGGGCAGGCGGCGCGGACGAGAGTGGTGGGCATTCCGAAACTATGGCACAGGGTTGCTTTCCCCCATGACATTGCGGGCCGGGGTTGACGAAGCCGTGGTCGGGCGCCCGCCCGGGCGCGACCTCGGACACGACCACGAAATATCCCCGCGGGTAAACTGGCCCGCTGCCCACGGAGCCCCTGCCATGCAAGTCATCGAGTCCATCCTGGCCGACGCGGCGCAGATCGCCGCCTTGCGCCGCGACATCCACGCCCATCCCGAGCTCTGCTTCCAGGAAAAGCGCACCGCCGACCTGGTGGCCAGGCAGCTCACCGAGTGGGGCATCCCGATCCACCGCGGCATGGGCACGACCGGCATCGTCGCGATCCTGAAGAACGGCACCAGCGAGCGCGCCATCGGCCTGCGCGCCGACATGGACGCGCTGCCGATCACCGAGCACAACCAGTTCCCGCACAAGAGCACCGAGCCCGGCAAGATGCACGCGTGCGGCCACGACGGCCACACGGCGATGCTGCTCGCCGCCGCCAAGCACCTCTCGAAGCACCGCAACTACGACGGCACCGTCTACCTGATCTTCCAGCCCGCCGAAGAAGGCGGCGGCGGCGCGCGGGAGATGATCAAGGACGGGATCTTCGAGAAGTTCCCGATGGAAGCGGTGTTCGGCGCGCACAACTGGCCGGGCATGAAGGCGGGCCAGTTCGCGCTCAAGTCCGGCCCGGCGTTCGCCTCCAGCAACGAATTCCGGGTCGTCATCCGCGGCAAGGGCTCGCACGCGGCGATGCCGCACAACGGCATCGACCCGGTGCCGGTGGCCTGCGCCATGGTGCAGGCGTTCCAGACCATCGTCAGCCGCAACAAGCGGCCGATCGACCCGGGCGTGATCTCGGTCACCATGATCCACGCCGGCGAGGCGACCAACGTGGTCCCCGACAGCTGCGAGATCCAGGGCACGGTGCGCACGTTCACGCTCGAGGTGCTCGACCTGATCGAGCGGCGGATGAAGGTCGTCGCAGAAAGCGTCTGCGCCGCGTTCGAGGCCGAGTGCGAGTTCGAGTTCACGCGCAACTACCCGCCCACGATCAATCAGCCCGCCGAGACCGCGTTCGCGCGCCAGGTGATGACGGAGATGGTCGGCGCCGAGAACGTGCACGAGTTCGAGCCGACCATGGGCGCCGAGGACTTCAGCTACTTCCTGCTCGAGAAGCCCGGCTGCTACTTCCTGATCGGCAACGGCGACGGCACCCACCGCCAGGGCGGCCACGGCATGGGCCCGTGCATGCTGCACAACCCGAGCTACGACTTCAACGACGAGCTGATCCCCCTCGGCGGCTCGCTCTGGGTGCGCCTGGCCGAGGCCTGGCTCGCGCCGAAGCGCTGATGAACGCGGCAAGGCATTTCTCCCAGAGCTACGCCGAAGCGCGCGACAAGTTCCTCGCCGCGACCCGGGTCCGCGCCCTCGGCGTCGAGACCCACGTCCACCCCCTCCCTGGCCGCGACGGCGAGATGCTGGCGATGGACGTGGCCCGCGACGGGCCACGCAATGCGAAGTCGCTGCTCGTCATCAGCAGCGCCTGCCACGGCGTCGAAGGCTTCTGCGGCTCGGGCGTGCAGGTCGCGCTGCTCGAAGACGCCGAGTGGCACCAGGCGGCGCACGACGCCGGCGTCGCCATCCTCTACGTCCACGGTCTCAACCCCTGGGGCTTCTCGTGGTGGCGGCGCACGACCCACGAGAACGTCGACCTGAACCGCAACTTCCGCGACTTCTCGGCCGCGCCGGCGCGCAACGCCGCGTACGACGAGATCGCCTCGCTGATCGTGCCCGAGGTCTGGCCGCCGGATGCCGCCACGGTGGACGCCACCGCCCGCTTCGTCGCCGAGCGCGGTGCCAAGGCGTGGCAGGCGGCGATCTCGGGTGGCCAGTACCACCATCCGAACGGCCTGTTCTACGGCGGCGACGCGGCGACCTGGAGCCAGGCGACGATCCGCCAGGTGCTGCGCGAGCACGGCACGCGCTGCAGCAAGCTCGGCTGGATCGACCTGCACACCGGCCTCGGCCCCACCGGCCACGGTGAACGCATCTTCGCCTGCCGCGACGACGCCGCCGCCTACGCCCGGGCCAAGGCCTGGTGGGGCGAGGTCACGTCGATCTACGACGGCTCGTCGACCTCGGCGCTGCTGACCGGCATGATGTGGCTTGCCGCCTACGAGGAATGCCCGCAGGCCGAGTACACCGGCATGGCGCTCGAATACGGCACCCTGCCGAACCTGCAGGTGATGGACGCGCTGCGCGCCGACCAGTGGCTCGAACTCCATCCCGAAGCCGACGCCGCCACCCGGCGGGCGATCAAGCAGCAGGTGCGCGACGCCTTCTACACCGACACCGACGCATGGAAAGCGCAGATCGTCGAGCAGGCGGTCGACGCGTCGTACGGCGCGGTGCGGGGCCTCGCCGCCAGCGACAGCAGCAGCAGCGGCTGAGGCAGCGATGAGCACGGCCGGCGCGGGGCCGTGCGACCGCGGCGCGGCCCAGGCCGTGGCCGCGCCGCCGGCCGACGCGGCCCGGCCGACCGCGCACCCCACCGGTACGCTCGCCGCCACCATCCTCGGCTCGAGCCTCGCCTTCGTCGACGGTTCGGTCACCAACGTCGGCCTGCCGGCCATCGCCCGCGACCTCGGCGTCGGCGGCGACCACGTGTCGTGGCTGATCAACGCCTACCTGTTGCCGCTCGGCGCGCTGGTGCTGCTCGGCGGCGTCGCCGGCGACCGCTGGGGGCGAAAGCGGGTCTTCCTCGCCGGCATGGCCCTGTTCACCTTCGCCTCGCTCGCCTGCGCCGCCGCGCCGGCATTCGGCTGGCTGCTTGCCGCGCGGGCCGTGCAGGGGCTCGGCGCCGCCTTCATGATGCCCGCGAGCCTGGCCCTGATCGGCGCCGCGTTCAGCGGCGAGGCGCGCGGCCGCGCCGTCGGGACCTGGGCCGCGGCCGGGGCGGTTGCCGGCGCGCTCGGCCCGCTCGCCGGCGGCTGGCTGATCGACGTCGTCGGCTGGCGCTCGATCTTTCTCGTCAACCTGCCGCTCGCCCTCGTCGCCGCGTGGCTCGCCTGGCGCTATGTCGACGAGAGCCGGAGCGCGAACGCGCAGCCGCTCGACGGCGGCGGCGCGCTGCTGGCGACTGCCGGGCTCGCCGCGCTGACGCTCGGGCTCACCGTGCTCGCCGGCGAGCGCGGCGACGGTGCGAACCCGTCGGCCGCGACCGGGCCAACGTCGACGACGCTGGCCCTCGGCGCGCTCGCCGCCGGCGCCGCGTTGCTGGTCGCCTTCATCCGCCTCGAAGCCCGGCTCGGCGAGCGGGCGATGATGCCGCTGCACCTGTTCGGCACGCGCGCATTCGTCGGCGTCACCCTGCTCACGTTCTTTCTCTACGCCGCGCTGGGCGGGCTGTTCGTGCTCCTGCCCTACCTCCTGATCGAGACCGGCGGCTACTCCGCCGCCGCTGCCGGCGCGGCGCTGCTGCCGCTGCCGGTCGCCATGGGCCTCGGCTCGCGGGCCGCCGGCCGGCTGGCCGAGCGAGCGGGCCCACGCGTGCTGCTCACGCTCGGGCCTTGCATCGTCGCCCTCGGCTTCGCGCTCTTCCTGCGCACCGGTGTCGGTCGGCTCGACTACGCGAGCGTCGTCTTTCCCGCGCTCGCCGTGGTCGCCTGCGGGCTCACGCTCAGCGTCGCTCCGCTCACCGCTGCCGTGATGGGCGCGGTCGACGCCGCGCACGTCGGCTCGGCGTCGGGCGTGAACAACGCGGTCGCGCGCGTCGCCGGCCTGCTGGCGACGGCCTCGCTCGGCTTCGTGCTCGCTGCCGGCGCCAAGGGCGAGGCGTTCATCGCCGGCTTCCACGCCGCGGCGATCGCCGCCTGCGCGCTCGCGCTGC
This sequence comes from Burkholderiales bacterium, assembly GCA_021414305.1. GTDB lineage: Bacteria > Pseudomonadota > Gammaproteobacteria > Burkholderiales > Burkholderiaceae_C > Schlegelella_A. The sequence goes on from JAIOOS010000013.1 coordinate 101,229, forward strand.
TCGCCGGGCTCTCGGCCTTCCTGCTCGTCAGGCGAGAAGGCGAAACGCCGTCACCGGCCGGTGGAAGCCCTTGAGGACGAGCTCGCCGGCAGGCTCCACCCTGATCCCGGCGTCGAGCAAGGCGCGCACGCGCTGCGAGACCAGGATTTCGCCGCCGGCGGCCTCGCCGCAGAGGCGCGCGGCCAGGTTGGTCACGGTGCCGATCGCGCCGTAGTCGATCCGTCCGGGAAAGCCGATGCCGCCGATGGTGGCGAACCCCTGGGCGATGCCCACCCCCATCGTCAGCTCGTAGCCGCGCTGCTTCCAGCCGAGCGAGAGCTGCTCGATCTCGCCCTGGATGGCGAGCGCCATGCGCGCGGCGCGCGCCGCCGGATCGGCGACCGGAACCGGGTCGTTGAAGAAGATCATGATCCCGTCGCCGCTGAAGCGCTCGAGCGTGCCCTCGTGGGCGAGGACCAGCCGGCCGACCGCGGCGTGGTATTCGCCGAGCACCGCCATCACCTCCTCGGGATCGGCGGTCTCGGTGAACGCGGTGAAGCCGCGCAGGTCGAGGAACACAACCGTGATCTCGCGGCGGTGGCTCTTCAGCGGATCCTCGGCGCCGCCGGCGACGATGAGCTCGGCGAGCTGCGGCGAGAAGAAGCGCTTCAGCCTGCCGACCTTCTCGAGCTGCAGCACGCCGTCGGCAACGCGCTGCTCGAGGCTGCGATTGAGCTCGGCGAGCTCGCCGCGCTGCAGCAGCAGCTCGTCGTAGAGCTGCTTGATGCGCAGCAGCGAGCGCACCCGCGCGAGCAGCTCCGACTGGCTCACCGGCTTGCTGAGGAAGTCGTCGGCGCCGGCGTCCAGGCCCTTGGCCCGCTCCTCGGCCGGGTCGAGCGCGGTGACGAGCACGACCGGCAGCATCGCCTGCGTCGGGTCGGCCCGGATCGCGCGGCAGACGTCGTAGCCGCTCATGCCGGGCATCATCACGTCGAGCAGGACCAGGTCGGGGCGCTCGGCGGCCAGCACGGCAAGCGCCGCGGCGCCCGAGGTCGCGCTGCAGGTGCGGTAGCCCTTTGCCCCGAGCAGGTCGGCGAGCAGCTTGACGTTCAGGGCGACGTCGTCGACGACGAGGATCTTCGCCGCGCCGCCGGTCGGCGCGCTCACCGGATCACCTCGTCGCCCATCCTCATTGCGGTGCCCGGCCGCTCTCGAGAAAGCGCTTCACCGTGTCGAGGAACTGCTTCAGGTTGATCGGCTTGGTGACGAAGGCGTCGAACCCGGACCGCAGGATCTTCTGGTGATCGTCGGGCATCACCGACGCCGAGACGGCGACCACCGGCACGCCGTCGAGCAGGGGCGCCTCGCGGATCCGGCGCAGGGCCTCGATGCCGTCGATGTCGGGAAGCTGGATGTCCATGAGGACGAGATCGGGCTGCGCTTCGAGGGCCAGGCGGACCCCGTCCTCGCCGGTGACGGCCTCTATCGTCGCGTGGCCGTTGTGGCGCAGGATGTCGCGGACGAGCTTCATGTTCTTCTCGTTGTCCTCGACGATCAGGATCGTTTTCATCGCCGGCCCTCGGGTTGACGACCGGTCGCCGCGCTCATACCGCCGCGACGACCCGCTCGGGAAGAATAAAGGCAAAGGTCGAGCCGCGGCCAGGCTCGCTCTCGACCCGGATCGTGCCGCCATGCAGCTCGACGAAGCGCCTGGCGAGCGACAGGCCCAGGCCGGTCCCTTCCGACTTTCTCAGGTAGTCGCCGCCGGCCTGGCGGAACTCCTCGAACACCAGCGCCTGCTGGTCGGCGGCGATGCCGACGCCGGTGTCGACGACGGCGATCTCGACGGCGCGCTCGAGCCGGCGCGCGCGCAGCGTCACCCGGCCGCCGGCGGGCGTGAACTTGACCGCGTTCGAGAGCAGATTGATCACCACCTGCTTGAGCTTCCTGACGTCGGCGACCCAGTCGCCCACGTCCGGTTCGACCTCGAGGGCCAGGACCAGGCCCTGCCGGCTCGCGCGCTCGCGGACCAGCGTGGTGCAGTTGTCGAGCAGCATCGGCAGGTTCGTCGACGCCAGGTCGAGCTCCATCCGCCCGGCCTCGATCTTCGACAGGTCGAGGATGTCGTTGATGAGCGACAGCAGGTGGTGGCCCGAGGTATGGATGTCGAGCAGGTACTCGGCCTGCTTCGGGTTGACCTCGCCGAACATCTGCTCGCTCAGCACCTCCGAGAAGCCGATGATCGCGTTCAACGGCGTGCGCAACTCGTGCGACATGTTGGCGAGGAACTCCGACTTGTGCTTGTTCGCCCGCTCCAGCTCCTGGGTCTTGGCTTCGAGCTCGTTGAACAGACGCGCGTTCTGGATCGCGATCACCGCCTGGTCGGCGAAGGTCTTGAGGAGGGTCAGCTCCTTGTCGCTGAAGGCCAGCGGCGGCTGACGCGAGACCTGGATCGCGCCGACGCCGCGACCTTCCCAGAGCATCGGCGCGAAGGCGATCGAGAAGTTGCCGTTGCTCGCGGCGACGCGCATCAGCGGCGCCGGCACGTCGGCGTCGGCGAGCACGTCGGCGAAGTGGACGACGCGCCGCTCGCGAATCGCGAGCTCCGTCGTGCTGCCCCTCAGCGGGCGCGGGAACTCATCTGCGACCGAGCGCACGATCGGAATCGAGTCGGTGTCCCTGGTGCGAAAGCCGCCGCGCTGCAGCATGCCGGCGTCGTCGATCAGGTAGATGCCCAGGCCGGTCGCCGCGAACAGGCGCTGGCAGCTGTCGAGGATCTTCTCGAACACCGGCTGGGTGTCGGCGACCGAGCTGCTGATGACCTGGAGGACCTCGGCCGTGGCGGTCTGCTGCTCGAGCGCCTCCCGGGTCTCGTTGAACAGGCGCGCGTTCTGGATCGCGATCACCGCCTGGTCGGCGAAGGTACGCAACAGCTCGATCTCCTTCTCGGAGAAGCCGGTCGGCGGCTGGCGCGCGACGTACAGGGTGCCAATCGTCTGACCCTTCCAGAGCATCGGCGCGAACACCTGCGAATAAGTGCCGATGCCAAGCTCCTCGGCGACGGCACGAATGCCCCCGGGCACGCCGGGGTCGGCGAGCACATCCTTGAAGTGCAGCGCGCCACGTATGCGCAGCAACTCCCGGAAATCGCCCGTCTGCGCCGAGGGAAACATGCCTTCAAGGCGCTTGCGTACATGGCCACGATGCGCAGCCAGGTTCACGTGGCCGTCGTCGCCGATCAGGAGGATTCCCTGCTCGTTGCTCGCGAACAGGTGATCGCAGCTGTCGAGGATCTTCTCGAACACCGGCGCCGCGTCGGCCACCGAGCCGCTGATCACTTGCAGCACCTCGGCCGTCGCCGTCTGCCGCTGCAGCGCGTCCTTGGTCTCGTTGAAGAGGCGCACGTTCTCGATCGCGATCACCGCCTGGTCGGCGAAGGTCTGCAGCAACTCGATCTGGTGCGGCGTGAACTGTCCGGGCTCGCGCCGGGTCACGCTGAGCATGCCGATCGAGGCGTTGTCGCGCCGCAGCGGCGTGATCACCATGCTGCGAAAGCCGCGCGCCCGAGCGACCTCGCGCGCCTCGGGCACCGACTGCCCGGTGTCCTCGGTGTCGGTCACCATCACGGTTTCACCGTCGACGAGCCGGCTCCCGAACTGGAAGCGATCCACCGCGGTCCCGGAGAGCTGCAGCAGGGCGGCGTCGCCCTCGGCCGTGGTCGGGGTGAATCCGACGAGGTGCATCGCCTGCTCGCGGAAGCGCCAGACCGCCGTCGAGTGCCCGCCAAGGAGGCGGTTCGAGCTGGCGGCAATGGCGTCGAACACCGGCTGCACGTCATCGAGCGAAGCGGCGATGACCTTGAGGATTTCGGCGGTCGCGGTCTGACGCTCGAGCGCCTCCTTCGTTTCGTTGAACAGGCGCGCGTTCTGGATCGCGATCACCGCCTGCTCGGCGAAGGTGCGCAGCAGGCGCTGCTCCTTGTCGTCGAACGCGCGCAGCTCCGGGCGGCCGACCAGGATCGAGCCGATCGCCTTGCCTTCCCAGAGCAGCGGCGCCACCGCCACCGAATACGAGGCCCCGTACTGCAGCGCGATCCGGCGCAGCCCTTGCGGAACGTCGGGGTCACCGAGGACGTCGGCGAAGGTCACCAGCCGTCGCTCGCGGATCGCCACCTCGGTGGCGGTGCCGGCCAGCGGCACCGGGAACAGGCGGCGCACCCGCTCCGGCTCGGGCCCGCGGATCGCTCCCAGCGCCAGGCGCTCCTGCTCGTCGACGAGGAAGACGATCAGCTGGTCGCCTGCGAACAGGCGCTCGCAAGCGGCCAGGATCTTGTCGAACACCGGCGCCGTGTCGGCCACCGAGTTGCTGATCGCCTGCAGTACCTCCGACGTCGCGATCTGCTGCTCGAGCGCCTCGCTGAGCTCGGCCGTTCTCGCCGCGACCTTGCCTTCGAGGCCCCGGTACGATTCCTTCAGCGCCGCGCCCATCTGGTTGAACTGCTCGGCGAGGCTTTCCAGCTCGTCGCCGGTGCGGACCTCGATGCGCCGATCGAGCTCGCCGGCGCCGATCCGCGCGGCACCTTCCTGCAACTCGCGCAGCGGCCGCACCAGGGCCCTCGCGACGAAAAAGCTCGCGACCATCGAGACCAGCAGACCCGCCCCGAGCAGAAGGACGGCGCGCAGGATCGACGCCCGGAGCGGGGCGAACGCCTCGGCCTCGGGCGATTCGACGAAAACCGTCCAGCGCAGGGGCGGGATCGCGGCGTGCGCCGAGAGGACCGGCTCGCCGCCGATGCTGCGCGCCGGCGCCGCCGCCGCACCCGTCAGCGCCGCGACCTGCGGCAGCGCCTTCAGCTCGGTCTTCTTCAGGACCAGGCTGATGTCCGGATGCGCGACCAGCACGCCGCCGGCGTCGACGACGTAGGCCAGGCCCTTCTCGCCGATCCGGATCCGCGACACCACGTCCCAGACGAACTTCAGGTTGACCTCGATCGCGGTCACTCCGCCGCCGCTGCCGGCCGGCCGCGCGATCGTCATGTAGGGTTCCGTGTCCTTGCGGAAGTAGACCGGGCCGTAGTACGTCGCTCCGCCCTGACCGAGCTTGAACCGGGGCTCCTGCGACAGGTCGGCGTTGCCGCGGATCACATCCATCGCCAGCCGCGAGATGCGCAGCTGCTCGTGGCCGCCCGGGTCGAGCCACGCCACCTCGGTGATCGCCGGGACCAGGCGCAACAGCTTCAGGTACTCGATGCGGCGCGGCTCGAGCGGATCGGCGCCCGGGTCGATCATCGGCAGCGCGGTCCAGCCCAGCTGCTGCTCGATGTCGAGGATGTACTGCTCGATGCGCGCAGCCGCGGCTTGCGCCTTCTCCTCCTGCAGCGCGATCAGGTTGCGCTCGTTCTCGCGCCAGGAGGAGTAGATGCCGATCGCGCCACTGACGACCAGGAAACCGCCGACGAGGGCGACGATGAGCAGCGCGTACTTCGGGAACAGGCGCCAGCGCGGCGTCATTCCGGCACCTCGTCTAGGGCCGCAGGCGAGCGAGCAGCCCGGCGGTCGAGCCGTCGAGCGGGCCAGCCGCGGCGCCCGACTCCTCCAGCCGCGCCAGCAATGCGTTGCCCAGGCCCTTGCCGAGTTCGACCCCCCACTGGTCGAAGCTGTCGATCCCCCAGACCGCGCCGGCGGTGAAGACGCGGTGCTCGTAGAGCGCGATCAGGGCGCCGAGCGAACGCGGCGTCAGCCGTTCGAGCACCAGGGTCGTGCTCGGCCGGTTGCCGGGAAAGGTGCGATGCGCCGCCAGGGTTGCCGCGGAGATCGCGGCGCCTGCGGGCGCCTGCGGTTGCTCGGCCAGCGCCTCGGCGGTCGACCGGCCGAGCATCAGCGCCTGCGATTGGGCCAGGCCGTTGGCCAGCAGCATGCGCTGCTGGCGGGCAAGCGCCTCGCGCACCGCGCTGTCGCCGCCGGCCTGCGCATCGGACTCCTTGACCAGGATGAACTCGACCGGGATCGTCTCGCTGCCCTGGTGCAGCATCTGGAAGTAGGCGTGCTGGCCGTTCGTGCCCGGCTCGCCCCAGACCACAGGGCTGGTCGCGTACGCAAGCTCGCGCCCTTCGCGGTCGACGCGCTTGCCGTTGCTCTCCATCTCGAGCTGCTGCAGGTACGCGGGCAGGCGCTTCAGGCCGTGGTGATAGGGCGCGACGCTGCGGCTCGTGTAGCCGTGGAAGTTGCGGTACCAGACGTCGAGGAGGCCGAGCAGGATCGGCAGGTTCTTCTCCACCGGCGTGCGCGCGAAGTGCTCGTCCATCGCATGCGCGCCGGCGAGCAGCTCGCGAAAGCCGGCGGCGCCGACCGCGATCGCGATCGGCAGGCCGATTGACGACCAGAGCGAGTAGCGGCCGCCGACCCAGTCGCGAAAGCCGAAGGTGCGCGTGATGCCGAAACGCGCCGCCGCCTCGACGTTGGTGGTCGCGGCGACGAAGTGCGCCGCGACGTCGCTTCCGCCGCCCGCGAGGAACCAGGCCTTCGCGGTCGCCGCGTTGGCCATCGTTTCCTGGGTCGTGAAGGTCTTGCTGGCGACGATGAAGAGCGTCTCGGCCGGCGCGACCCGGCCGAGCACGGAGGCGATGTCGTGGCCGTCGACGTTGGAGACGAAGTGCAAGGCAAGCTGCGGATGGGCGAACGGTGCGAGCGCCGCGACCGCCATCTGCGGCCCGAGGTCGCTGCCGCCGATGCCGATGTTGACGACATGGCGAAGCGGCCGGGCCCCGCCCTCGGCGCGCGCGCGCACCGCCTCGGCGAAGGCGAGCATCGTCTCGCGGGTGGCCTGCACCTCGTCGGAGAACGGCGCCGTGCCCGGCGGGGCGCGCAGGGCGGTGTGCAACACGGCGCGGCCTTCGGTGAGGTTGATCGCCTCGCCGGCGAGCATGGCGTCGCGCTGCGCCTCGACGCCGCATTCGCGCGCCAGGTCGACGAGGAAATGCAGCGTCGCCGCGTCGAGCCGATTCTTCGAGAGGTCGCAGAACAGCTCGGGCGCCTCGAAGGCGAAGCGCTCGAAACGCGCCGGATCACGGGCGAAGGCCTCGCGCAAGTCCAGGTCGCGGCCATGCGCCTCGAAGTGGCCGCCGAGCGCGGCCCAGGCTGCAGTGGCGTCGCAGCGGGGAAAGTCCTTCATCGCGTCATCTCCCCGGCGATGCGCCGCGGCCGCCTCTCATGTGGTGGAGCCCGGCCGGGCGATCGGAATGCCCTGGCCGAACGCTCGCCCGGCCTCCGTCAGCGCCCGGTCGAAAGCGAGCAGACACTGGCCGTTGAACTTCATTCCCGGCTTGCTCGCCAGGAACGTCGCATAGCGGTCGAGATCCTCGTCGCCGATGTTCGCGTACGCCATCGCGAAACTGGCGAGCACGGCGCGCGAGAACGCCTGGATCATCTGCGGCTTCTGGGCCACGAGCGCTGCGCGCAGGTCGGCCGACGAGGGTCCGTTCTGCTGGCCCTGGGAACGCAGCACCCCTTGCTGGATCGCCACCGCGGTGTTGATCGTGAGGTTGGCCATCGCCTCGGGCGCACGCGTCGCATCGGAGATGCGCGCGAGGATCGCCTGCCTCGCCGGCGGCGCGGCGGAGAGCACGCGCATGCCGTCGCGCATCGCTTCCTCGGGCCGCCGCGAGCTGGTGCCGGCCGCCTCCTCGGCCGCGGTGATCGCCTTGCCGCGCGGGCTGTCGTACCAGGCGCGGAGCTCGGCCAGCTGGCTCGGCGCCATGACGCGCGCCACGGCGGCGAGCGCGGTCGCCCGCAGCTTGGCCGGCGCATAGGCCGACTCGGCCGCCCGGCCGAGCTTGTCCATGTCGGCGGCAGCGACCGGCGATCGGCTCCTGCTCGCCGCATCGGCGAGGCCGGCCTTGACCTGCGGCGCGACCGCGCCGAGCTGCTCCCACAGGCCTGACTTGCGGATCATCTCCTCGGCGACGTCCTTGCCGACCTGCGCCGTGGCGACGCCGTGCGCGCCCAGCAGAGCCATCAGCGTCAGCGCGAAGCGCAGGATCCTCGACATCGGTTCTCACTCCTGGATGGCCTGACGGTACGCCCGTCCCGGCTCGACGAACGATCGTATCCTGCGCGCTGCCGGCGAGACGGTGGCGCGCGCGGCCGTCAGCGAGGAGCAGAACCCCGATCGCCCGCCGGCACGATCGCCACGCCGTGCCCGGCGAGGCGAAGGCCCGCCAGCTCGCCGGGTTGCAAGGTTCGCGCCGCCTCCGCGGCGACGACGAAGATCGGCCCGAGCGCCGTCTCGAAGGTGTACTCGCGGGTGCTGCCGAGGTACGCCGCCTTCTGCACGATCGCCGCGAGCTCGCCCTCGCCCGCGGCAACGATGCGCCAGGCCTCGGGCCGGACCGCGACCTTGAGCGCCTGGCCCGCGCCGGCCGCCGAGGGCGGCGCGACGCTCGCGACGAGGAGCGGCCCGAGCTGCACCCCGCCGTCGGCGCGCAGCGTCGCGTCGAACAGCATCGCCTCGCCCATGAAGCCGGCGACGAACTCGCTCGCCGGGCGCTCGTAGAGCTCGTCGGGCGTGCCCGTCTGCGCGATCTCGCCGCGGTCCATGACGATGATGCGGTCGCTCACCGCGAGCGCCTCGCCCTGGTCGTGGGTGACGTAGGCGACGGTGAGGCCGAGGCGCTGCTGCAGGGCGCGGATCTCCTCGCGCATAGAGCGGCGCAGCCGCGCGTCGAGATTGGAGAGCGGCTCGTCGAACAGAAGCACCGCCGGCTCGAGCACCAGCGCGCGCGCCAGGGCCACGCGCTGCTGCTGGCCGCCCGAGAGCTCGCTCGGCAGGCGCGCATCGTAGCCTTCGAGGCCGACGTTGGCCATCGCGGCGCGCGCCCGCTCGCGCGCTTCGGCCTTGGCGACGCCCGAGACCTCGAGGCCGTACGCGACGTTGGCGAGCACGTCCATGTGCGGGAACAGGGCGTAGCTCTGGAACACCATGCTGACGTTGCGCTCGGCCGGCCCGAGCAGGGTGACGTCGCGGCCGCCGATCCAGATGCTGCCGGCGCTCGGCTGCTCGAGGCCGGCGATCATGCGCAGGGTCGTCGTCTTGCCGCAGCCGCTCGGGCCGAGCAGCGTGGTCAGCGTGCCTGGCGCGATCTCGAAGCTGACGTCGCGCACCGCCAGCGGCGTCGAGGGCGAATCGCCGTAGCGCTTGCTGACGCCGCGCAGCTCGATGCCGGCGGCGGCCGGGGCGGGAGACGGCGTGCTCATGGCTTCAGAGCGCGCCGGCGTGGCGGCGGCCGAGGCGACGCTCGCCCACCAGCCACTGGATCGCCGCGACCGCGAGCGACATCAGCAGGATGAGCACGGTGCAGTAGGCGAGCGCGACGCCGTAGTCGCCGTTGCCGACGCGGCCGATGATGTAGGTCGTTGCCAGTTCGTTCTCCGCGGTCACGAGGAAGATCACGGCCGAGACGGTGGTCATCGAGCGCACGAAACTGTAGACCAGCGCCGCCACCAGCGCCGGCTTGAGAAGAGGCAGGACGATCCGGCGCAGCGTCGTCGCGGTGCGCGCATGCAGCATGGTCGAGGCCTCGTCGAGCGAGCGGTCGATCTGCTTGAACGCCGCCGCGCCGGCGCGCACGCCGACCGGCAGGCTGCGGAACACGAAGCAGAGAACGATGATGAGCGCGGTGCCGGTGAGCTCGAACGGCGGCACGTTGAAGACCAGCACGTAGCTCACGCCGAGCACCGTGCCCGGAATCGCGAACGCGAGCAGCGCGCCGAACTCGAAGGTCGCCTGGCCGCGGAATCGGGTTCGCGCCAGCAGCCACGAGATCAGCAGGCCGAGCAGAGCGCAGAGCGGCGCCGCCAGGGCGGCGAGCTTCAGCGTGGTGAAGAGCGAATTCCAGGCGGTGCCGGCCCAGACGAGGCCGCCGCCCACGTTCGCGTTCGCCCACTGAACGTCGAAGGCGGTGACGAAATGGCGCAGGGTCGGCGTGTAGTCGCGGCCCCAGGTCGCGACGAAGCCGCCGGCGAAGGCGAACAGGTAGACGACGATCGTGAACGCGAGCCACGGCAGCACGATCGCCAGCATCGCCCCCGAGAGGCCCGAGGGCAGTCGCATCGGCACGCCGGCGTCGCCCTTGCCGGAGACCGTGGTGTAGCTGGCCCGGCCGATCACCTTCTGCTGCAGCAGGAAGACGGCGAGCGCGAAGGCGGAGAGGATCAGCGCCAGCGAGGCGGCGCGGCCCTGGTCGAACTGGGCGCCGACGATGGCGAAGAACACCTCGGTCGAGAGCACGCTGTAGGGCCCGCCGACGACGATCGGGTTGCCGAAGTCGGCGATGCTCTCGATGAAGCCGACGAGAAAGGCGTTCGCCAGGCCGGGCTTGAGCAAGGGCAGCGTCACCGTGCGAAAGGTCGTCCAGCGGTCGGCGCGCAGGGTCTGCGCCGCTTCCTCCAGCGAAGGGCTGATGCCGGCGACGACGCCGCGCATGATCAGGCAGGCGATCGGCGTGAACGCGAACAGCTGCGCCAGCCAGAGGCCCGGGAGGCCGTAGAACCAGCGCGTCGGCGTCACGCCGAAGGCCGCCTCGAGGATCTGGTTGACGATGCCGGCGCGGCCGAACAGCAGGATCAGCCCGAGGCCGACGACGAACGGCGGCGTGATGATCGGCAGCAGCGAGAGCAGGTTGACCGGCGACTTCAGGCGCCTGGGCCCGCGCTCGGCGACGAGCGCGAGCATGGTGCCGAGCACGGTCGTGCCGACCGCCGTGAGCAAGGCGAGGAAGAGCGTGTTCCAGGCGACGCCGCAGCGCACGCCGCCGGCCAGGCAGCCGAGGCCCCAGGTGCGCTCGTGGCCGAGCCGCTCGGCCACCGCGGCGAGCGAGAAGCGGCCGGCATCGTCGAGAAACGCGCCGGAGAGCGCCACCGCCACCGGCAAGGCGACGAACAGCAGCAGCAGCGCAGCGCACAGAACCACCGAGCCGGCCACAAACGCGTCGCCGCGAAACTTGCCGGTGGCGGCGAGGCCGCAGCCGAGCAGCATCAGCAGGGCGAGCAGCGTCAGCGCGCCGCCGAGGCCGATGCCCTGCTGGCCGGCAGCGAGGGCGCCGAAGGCCGCGTTCATCCAGGCGAACGACCAGCCGGTGGCGCCGATCGAAAAGCCGCCGGCGAGGATGCCGACCAGGCCGATCGCCGCACCCGCGCCGGCGAGCACGCCGCGGCGCGGTCCGCGAACCGCGCCGGCCGCGGCGCAGAGCGCGAGCGCGACCAGCGCGGTCCAGAGCCAGGGCTTGCCGAGACGGGCTGCCTCGCGGAGCCCGCTCGCCGAATCGTCGGCGCTGAACACGGCGCGCATCGAGTCGAGCAGGCTCTTGTCGCCGGCGAGGTACCACGGCAGGAGCACGAACGCCGCCAGGCCGACGCCGGTCCAGGCGACCAGCGCCGCCCGCATCCGGTCGCGGCCGGAGCCGGAGCTCACAAGCGGTCGATGTAGCCGAAGCTGCCGCTGGTCCGCACCTCGGTCGCCGCCTCGCGCACCGCCTTCATCGCGGCGCGGTAGAGCGAGGTCGCCAGGCTGATGCGCTTCACGCCCACGCCGGCGAGGGCGGCGACGCTGAACGACTTGCCCGGGATGCCGGCCATGAAGTTGAGCGGCTTCTTCAGCGCCGCGCAGACCGTGCGGATCGACTCGAGGTCCGGCAGCGCCGGCGCGAACAGCACGTCGGCGCCGGCCGCCTCGTACGCCTGCAGCCGGGCGATGGTCGCGCCGAGGTCGGCATGGCCGCGCAGGAAATGTTCGCAGCGGGCGGTGAGGGTGAACGGGAACGGCAGCGCGCGCGCCGCTTCGGCCGCCGCGGCGATCCGCCGCACCGCGAGATCGAGATCGTAGAAGGGCTTCGCCTTGTCGCCGGTGAAGTCCTCGATCGAGCAGCCCACCAGGCCAGCCGCGGCGGCGAGCCGGACCGTTTCGGCGACGTGCTCGGGCGTCTCGCCGAAGCCGTTTTCCATGTCGCCGGCGATCGGCAGGTCGGTCGCGGCGACGAGCTCCTTGGCATGCGCCATGGCGTCGTCGCGGCCGAGCTGGCCGTCCTTCCTGCCGCGCACCGCGGCGGCGGCGCCGCTCGAGGTCGCGAGCGCCTCGAAGCCGAGATCGGCGAGAAGGCGCGCCGAGCCGGCGTCCCACGGGTTGGCGATGACGAAGGCGCCTTCGCGCTCGTGCAGGGCGCGAAAGCTCGCCGCCTTCGCGGCTTGGGACACGGGCGCGGCTTCGCTCATGGTGTGCTCCTCTGCCGAGTCACTTCGGCAACGAGTTGACGTCCTTCTCCCAGCGCGCGATCAGGCGCTTGCGCTCGGCGCTGGCGCCGTACTTGGCATAGTCGTACGAGATCAGCTTGATCTTCTTGAAGTCGGGCACGTTCGGGTCGACCGGCGTCGCCTTGTTCGAGGGCAGCTGGTACTGGTGCGAGGCGGCGCCGAACTGCTGCGCCTGCGGCGTGAGCGCCCATTCGTAGAACTTCTTCGCCGCCTCGAGGTTCTTCGCGCCCTTGAGGATCGACATCGAGCCGATCTCGGCGCCGGTGCCTTCCGATGGCGTCACCGTCTCGACCGGAAAGCCCTGCATCTTCTCGCCCGGCCCGTCGTGCACGAAGCTGATCGAGACCGCGGTCTCGCCCCGCGCCACCGCCTTGATCGGCGCCGTACCCGAGCGGGTGTAGGTGCCGATGTTTCGATGCAGCGCCTTCAGGTAGTCGTAGGCCTTGTCCTCGCCCATCAGCTGCACCAGGGTCGCGATCATCGTGTAGGCGGTGCCGCTCGAGGCCGGGTTGGCAACCTGGATCTCGCCCTTGTACTGGGGCTTGAGCAGATCGGCCCAGCTCCGCGGCACCGCCAACTTCTTCTTGGCGAGCAGCTCGGTGTTGTAGCCGAAGCCGAGCGGCCCGGAGTAGATGCCCACGGTCTTGTAGCCCGACTGCTTCGCCTGCTGCTGCGCCCACTCGTGCAGCTGCGGCAGCGACGCCGACTTGTATTCGAGCGTCAGGTCCTGCTCGGCGGCCTGCAGGTGCGGGTCGCCGGTGCCGCCGAACCAGACGTCGGTCTTCGGGTTCGCGCGCTCGGCGATGAGCTGCGCCAGCGCCTCGCCCGAGCCCTTGAGCGACATGTTGACCTTGACCCCGGTGGTCTTCGCGTACACGGTCTGGATGAGGTTGCACCAGTCGGCCTGCACCGAGCAGATCACGTTCACCTGGCCCTGCTGCGCCAGCGCGCCGCCGGCCAGCAGACACCCCGCCGCCAGCACGGCCCATGCCTTGCTTCTCATCCGCAGTCTCCTTTTCGCGCTCTGCTGCGACGATCACGGCCGCGGGCGCTCGACGAAGCATCGTATCCTTTCCCTCCATGTCATTCGATCTCGTCGTCGTCGGCGGTACCGGCGATCTGGCCTGGCGCAAGCTCATGCCCGCCCTGTTCCAGGCCTTTCGCCACGGCAAGCTGCCCGAGGGCGGCCGCATCCTCGCGGTCTCCCGCCAGGCGATGGGCGACGACGACTACCGCGCCTGGCTGAAGGAGCGCTTCCAGGAGGTCGAAGGCGCCAAGCGGCCGACCGACGAGGAGTTCGCCCGCTTCGCCGGCCTGCTGCACTACCTGCGCCTCGATCTCTCGAAGCCCGACGGCTACGGCGAGCTGAAGGCCTGGCTCGCGGGCAGCCTGGGCCGGCAGGCGCCGGCCGACGTGCTGGTGATGTACCTCGCGACCAGCCCCGACCTCTTCCCGACGATCTGCGCCCAGCTCGGCGCAGCCGGGCTGAACGGCGACCAGGTCCGGGTGGTGCTCGAGAAGCCGCTCGGCCGCGACCTGGCGAGCGCGCGCGAGATCAACCGGGTGGTCCGCTCGGTGTTCCGCGAGGACCAGGCGTTTCGCATCGACCACTACCTCGGCAAGCCCGCGGTGCAGAACCTGATGGCGCTGCGCTTCGGCAACGCCCTGTTCGAGCCGCTCTGGCGGCGCGAGTCGATCGCCAACATCCAGATCACGCTCGCCGAAGCGATCGGCGTCGGCACGCGCGGCGACTTCTACAGCGGCACCGGCGCGCTGCGCGACATGATCCAGAACCACGCGCTGCAGCTGCTGACGATGATCGCGATGGAGCCGCCCTCGCGCAATCTCGCCGACGCCATCCGCGACGAGAAGCTCAAGGTGCTGCGCTCGCTCAAGCCCTTCAGCCCCGAGAGCGTCGGCCGCGACGTGATCCGCGGCCAGTACCGCGCCGGCAGCATCGATGGCAAGCCCGTGCCCGGCTTTCTCGAGGAAGACAAGGTTCCGGCCGGCAGCAAGACCGAGACCTTCGTCGCCATCCGCACCGAGGTGCAGAACTGGCGCTGGGCCGGCGTGCCTTTCTACCTGCGCACCGGCAAGCGCCTGGCGGCGCGCGACGCGCAGATCGTCGTCAACTTCCGGCCGACGCCGCACACCATCTTTCCCGGCATCAGCCGGGCGAACAAGCTGGTGATCAAGCTGCAGCCCGAAGACGGCCTCGAGCTGCACCTGCTCGCCGCCAAGGGCGCAGGCCAGGCCGAGGCGCTGGTGCCGGTCTCGCTCGACCTCGACTTCGACAAGGCCTTTGCCGAAAACCGGGTCGGCGCCTACGAGCGGCTGCTGATGGACGTGATCGCCGGCCGCCTCAACCTGTTCGTGCGCAGCGACGAGCAGGAGGAGGCGTGGGCCTGGGTCGAGCCGATCCTCGCCGCCTGGCGCCAGGACGATGCCGGCCCGCGCCCTTACAACGCCGGCACCTGGGGACCGGCCGCCGCCAGCGCACTGGTGGCGCGCGACGGCTACACCTGGTCGGAAGAGGAATAGTCAGGAATCGAGCCCGCGGATCGGCTTCTCGTCGGGACCGGTCGGCGGAATCTCGACCACCTTGTCGGCGGTCTCTTCTTCCTTGTAGCTGCCAGGCTGCTTCTCGCTCGCCTTCTTTTCCGACTCGTTGAGCGCTTCGCGTTGCGCCGACGGGCTGGGATGGGTACTCATCGTTGTCTCCTTGGGAACGGAACGCGCGCCACAGCGCACCCCGGCAGTAAACGCCCGCCGGCGGTGCGCGCCAAGGCGCCAACGGCGCGCCTTGCTGTGGGAAATGACTGGCAGACGAAACCCGGGCCTTGGCCGACACTCCGGCACACAGGCCCCACCGAAGAACCATGACCTCCCCTGCAGCACCCCGCCACTTCTCGATGATCCGCGGCTTTCACCTGGCCGACGCGTTCACGCTCGGCAATGCCGCGTGCGGCGTCGCCGGCGTGCTGATGGCGATGCGCTACCTCGCGAGCCACGAGGTCGGCGACCTGCTGCTCGCCGCCGCCTTCGCGCCGGCCGCCTTCGTCTTCGACGTGCTCGACGGCCGGATCGCCCGCTGGCGCCACACCTCGTCGGCGCTCGGCCGCGAGCTCGACTCGCTCGCCGACGTGATCTCGTTCGGCGTCGCCCCCGCGGCGCTCGCCTACGCCGCCGGCCTGGCGGGACTGTGGGACGCCGTGATCCTGGTCTATTTCGTCTGCTGCGGCGTCTCCCGCCTGGCGCGCTACAACGTCACCGCCGAGAGCCTTTCGGCGGGCAGCGACAAGGTCGCCTACTTCGAGGGCACTCCCATCCCGACCAGCGTGCTCCTGACCGCGGTGCTCGCCTTTGCGGCCTGGCAGGGCCGGACGGGCAGCGCGCTCTACGGCGGCGTCTGGGCCCTGCCCGGCGGAGAGCTGCATCCCCTGGCGCTGCTGTTCGCGCTGTCGGGCACCTTGATGGTCAGCAAGACGCTGCGGATTCCCAAGCTCTGAGCATCAGGGCTGGAGCTTCCAGCCGCCGTTCTCGATCTTCACCATCACCTGGCTGCGCGCATCGACGCCGTTGTGGTCGGCAGGGCTCATGTTGTAGACGCCCTCCGAGCCGACGAAGTCCTTGAGGTTCTCGATCGCGTCGCGCAGCGCGGCGCGGAACTCGGGCGTGCCCGGCCTGGCCTTCTTCATCGCCTCGCGCGCAGCCTGCTGGATGATGAGCAGCGCGTCCCACGCGGTGGCCGCGAACAGCGAGCGCGAGCCCGGCCCGTTCGCCTTCTCGAAGCGGTTGACGAAGTCGACCGCTGGCTTTCTCGTCGGGTTCGATTCGGGCAGCTGCTCGGCCACCAGCACCGGCGCCACCGTCATGAAGCTGCCCTCGAGGCTCTTGCCGCCGACGCGCAGGAAGTCGTTGTTGGCGACGCCCTGCGTCTGGTAGACGAGGCCCTTGTAGCCACGGGTCGCGAGCTCGATCTGCGGCAGCGCACCGGGCGTGCCGGCGGCGAAGATGTAGACGGCGTCGGGATTGGCGGCAACGACCTTCAGCACCTGCGCGGTGACGCTCGCGTCGGTCGGGTTGTAGCGCTCGCTGGCGACGATCTTGAAGCCGCGCGCCGGCGCTGCTGCCTCCAGCGCCTTGAGGAAGCCCTCGCCGTAGCTGGTGGCGATGCCGATGGTGGCGATCGACTTGCCCTTCGCGTTCTTCTGCATGTGGTCGAGCACGAGGCCGATCGAGATCGGCTCGGTGGGCGAGAGCTTGAACGCCCACTTGCGCGGCCCGTCCTGCGGCAGGACGATCGCGCCGCCGCCGGCGAGCGAGACCACCGGCACCTGCAACGCGCCCGCCGTCTCCACCACCGCCAGCGAGGTCGGCGTGACCGAGGAGCCGATGATCAGGTCGACCTTGTCCTCGCTGATCAGGCGCTGCGTGTTCTTCGTCGCCACCGTGGTGTCGGTGGTGTCGTTGAGGATCGTGAAGCGAACCTTCTCGCCGGCCATCTCGGCCGGCCACATCTTCAGCGCCTGCTCGGCCGGAATGCCGAGCGATGCGCCGGGGCCGGTGGTGGAAAGCGTGACGCCGATGTGGATCTCGGCCAGCGCCGCCGGCGCGACGAGCGCGAGCGCCAGGGCAGCGAGCGCATGGCGCGGGCGCAGGAGAGCGGCGGGGAACGACATCGGGAGCTCCTTGGAAACGGATGAGCGATCGTCGCCGCCGGCCTCGGCGCTGTCTTCGGGAGAGTCCCGGGGGACCGGGTTTACATGCAGGTCTATGCTCGACCGGAGCCACCCCTCCCGGACCGCCCGCCATGTTCGTTCGCAATTGCTGGTACGTGATCGCCTGGGACCACGAGGTGCCCCCCGACGCCCTGTTCACCCGAACCGTGCTCGGCGAGGCGATCCTGCTCTTTCGCACCGAGGGCGGCGAGATCACCGCCCTGCGCGACCGCTGCTGCCATCGCCTGGCGCCGCTCTCCAAGGGCAGGAAGGAAGGCGACTGCGTGCGCTGCGGCTACCACGGCCTGCTGTTCGACGCGACCGGCCGCTGCATCGAGATCCCCGGCTCCGAGACCGTGCCGGCGAAGGCACGGGTGCAGCGCTATCCGGTGACGGTGAAGAACAAGTGGGTGTTCGTCTGGATGGGCGATCCGGCGAAGGCCGACCTGGCGCTGCTGCCCGACAACTTCTCCTGCGACGATCCGGGCTGGGACTACCTGCCCGGCTACCTGCACTACTCGACGCCGCAGCAGCTCATCTGCGACAACCTGCTCGACTTCTCGCACCTGAGCTACGTGCACGAGAAGACGCTCGGCGGCACGACCGCGATAGCCCAGGCGCGGGCCGAGATCGAGAACGTGCCGCGCGGCATCCGGGTCACGCGCAAGGTGCACGACGTGCCGCCGCCGCCTTACTACAAGGCGGTGCGCCAGCTCCCGGGCAACCTCGACCGCTGGTTCATCTACGACTTCCTGCTGCCGGGCACGCTGCTCATGCATTCGGGCGGCCGCCCGGTCGAGGACGCCGAGGGCGACATGAGCCGGGCGGTGCGCCTGCACAGCTGCCAGACGGTGACGCCGGAAACGGCGACGACGACGCACTACTTCTTCCAGCAGGGGCGCCGGGTCGAGGAAGGCGACCACTCGATCGCGGAAGCGCTCTACAAGTCGCTGCTGGTCGCGTTCGAGGAGGACAGGGCGATGATCACGGCGCAGAGCCAGGCGATCGACGCCGACCCCGAAGCACCGATGATGCTGCTGGCGATGGACGCCGCGGTCGTGCGCTTCCGCAAGCTCGTGGCCGAGGCGATCGCCGCCGAGAACGGCGAGCCCGCAGCGCCGGCTCAGCCGGCGGTACGGGAAGAGCGGGCGGCGCGCTCGATCGCCTGACTGGCGAGCAGCTCGGTCGCGACCGAGCGCTCAAGCGGGGAACGCGAGAGGCCCGAGACGTCGTAGTGCATGTTCTCGTACAGGTCGGCCGCCGCCGGATGGGCGCCGAGAATCGCCGCCAGCGCCTGATCGGGCAGCGGCACCGCGAGCGCCGCCTGGAGCTGGCGCACCAGCGCCCGGTACTGGTCGGCGCCGATGGCGACGCCGCGCGCTTCCACCCGCTCGAGCAGGCGGGCGAGGGCGATCACGGTTTCGAGGCGGGTCTGGAGGGGTTCGAGTTGCGGGGAAGCCATGGCAGCGATCCGAAAAGGCCCTGCACAGGCAAGGCCATGATCGTCAACTGAGGCTGCCCGCCCGGGTTTTCAACCCGGCCCCTGCCAATCGCCGCCCAGCGCCTTGATGAGGAATACCGAAGTCAGCAGGCGCTGACCGCCGAGTTGCGCCGCCAGCCGCTCGGCCGAGAGCAGCGCTTGCTGGGCGGTGATGACGTCGAGGTAGGTCGTCGCCCCGCCTTCGTAGCGCGCGGTCGCCAGTTCGAGCACCTTGCGCGCGGTCTCGACCGCGGTGCGCGCCTGCCGGTCGGCGCGCTCGAGGGCGGCCAGGCCCGTGATCCCGTCCTCCACCTCCTGCATCGCCGTCAGCACCACCCGGCGGTAGTTGGCGACGGTGGCGTCGTAGCTGGCGCGGGCCAGGTCGACGTTGGCGGTCAGGCGCCCGCCGCTGAAGAGCGGCTGGCTGACCGTCGCGCCCAACGACCAGAGCACGCTCGACGCCTCGAACAGGCTGGTGAGCGAGCGAGCCTCGTAGCCGATGAGCGGGCTGATCGTGATGCTCGGGTAGAACGCGGCGCTGGCGACGCCGATCTGCGCGTTCGCCGCCGCCATCGCCCGCTCCGCCGAGGCGACGTCGGGCCGGCGCTGCAGCACGTCGGAAGGCACGCCGAGCGGCACCGTCGGCGGCTCGAGCGCGGCGATGTCGGGCGCGAGCTCGAACGAAGGCGCGGGCGTGCCGGCGAGGGTGGCCACCGCGTGCTCGAACTGGCCGCGCTGGCGGCGCAGCAGGTCGACCTGGGTCAGCGTCGTGTCGAGCAGCGCCTGCTGCTGCGCGACCTCGAGGCCCGAGGAAGCGCCGAGGTCGTGCCGGGTGCTGACGAAATCGAGCGAGCGCCGCTGCAGCGCGATCGAGCGAGCCAGCACGTCGAGCTCGATGTCGATGGCGCGCAGGTTGAAGTAGGCGCTGGCCAGATCGGTGCCGACGAGAAGGCGCGTGTTCTCCAGATCAGCCGCCGACTGCTCGGCGCTGGCCTGCGCGCCCTCGACGCTGCGGCGCACCCGGCCGGCGATGTCGAGCTCGTAGCTCACCTGCAGCAACGGCACGAAGTCGTTCTGCACGGTCGAGAAGTTCGCGCTGCCGTAGTTGGTGAGCGGGCGTTCGGCGGAGATGTGCTGCCGCGTCGCCCGCGCGGCGAAGGCCGCGTTCGGCCACTGGCTCGACGAGGTGCCGCGGACGACGGCGCGCGCCTGCGCGAGCCGGGCGGCGGCGAGCTCGAGCGTCGGGCTCTGCGCGATCGCCTGGCGCTGCAGCGCGTCGAGGCGGGCGTCGCCGAAGCGTTCCCACCACGGGCCCTTGGACGCGGCGTCGTCGGGCGCACCGGCGCGCCATGGCGCCTCGAGCTTCCACTCGGGGGGCATGGCCACCGCGGGGCGCACATAGTCGGGGCCGGCGACGCAGCCGCAAAGCATCACGGTGACGCCGGCGATCGCGCCGGCGAGCCCGGTGCGCCTCGAGGCCACGCGTCTCAAGGCAGGGCCTTCGCCGCCGGCGGCCGGCTCGCGCCGGCCGCCGCCTCCTCGGCAGACACGCCGAGGGCGACGCTGTCGCCCTCGGCGAGCGAGTCCGAGGGATTGACGATCAGCCGGTCGCGCGGGCCGATGCCGTCGACGATCTCCATCGCCTCGCCGAGGTTGCGGCCCAGCGTCACCGGCTTGAGACGCACCTTGCTCGCCGCGTCGACGACGGCGACGCGCGTGCCCTCGCCGCGGAACAGCAGCACGTTGGTCGGCACCACCAGGCCCGGATTGGCAGAGAGCGGCAGCGACACCTGGACATAGGCGCCCGGCATGAGGGCGCCGTCGCGATTGGCGAGCTTGATCTCGACCTGCATGGTGCGCGTCGCCGAGTCGATCGAGCCCGCGGTCCGCACCACCTCGCCGGCGAAGGT
Organism: Burkholderiales bacterium; assembly: GCA_021414305.1. Taxonomy (GTDB): domain Bacteria; phylum Pseudomonadota; class Gammaproteobacteria; order Burkholderiales; family Burkholderiaceae_C; genus Schlegelella_A. The sequence continues at coordinate 121,621 of JAIOOS010000013.1, forward strand.
CTTGCCGCGCAGCTCGGCCTGGGTCACGACCACCTTCTGCCCGGCCTTGACGAGCTGCGCGTATGACTGCGGCACGTTGACGTAGATCCTGAGCGGGTCCATCTGCGTCAGGACGAACAGGGTCTTGCCGCCCGAATCGATCAGGTCGCCGGTGTCGACGGCGCGGCGCGTGATCACGCCCGAAAACGGTGCGGTCACGCGGGTGAAGCCCTGCAGCTGCCGCAGCCGCTCGACGTTGGCGTCGGCGGCGGCGAGGTTGGCGCTCGCCTGGGCGGCGGCGCTGCGCTTCTCGTCGAGCTCCTGCTGCGAGACCACGTCCTTCCTGCGCAGCGCCTCCCAGCGCTCGGTCGTGCTCTTCGCCAGGGCCAGGCTAGCCGCCGTCTGCTGGCGCGCAGCGACCGCCTGCGAGAGCTGCTGATCGATCTCGGGCGACTCGATCTCGGCGAGCAGCTCGCCCTTCTCGACCGGGGCGCCGATGTCCTTGGTCCAGCGCTTCAGGTAGCCGGTGGCGCGGGCGGCGATCGGCGCCTGCTGCGCCCCCTGCAGCGTGCCCGGCAGGGCCAGCGTCTGCCCGCCGGCCGAGACCTTGGCGAAGGTGGTCCGGACGTACTGCACCGCGTGCTCGGCGGCGTTGTCGTCGAGCACCTTGGCGTTGGCCATGCGCGAGAGCACGGTGCGGCCGGCGCCGAGGGCGAGCAGCACCAGCACGACCGCCGCCGCGATCGTGCCGCCGCGCAGGGCGCGGCCGCGCGGCGCCGCCGCGGCGGGCGCCGCCGGCACGGCCTCGGGCGGGGGATTCGGTTCGCTCATGACCTCAGCTCTCCTGCAGTTGCGGCGCCGCGCCGCCCTGGCGGGGCGCGGCATGCGCCCGGCGCCGCAGCAGACGCTCGTGGATGCCGGCATAGACGACCGGCACGAACAGCAGCGTCGAGACGGTTGCAAAAACCAGGCCGCCGATGACCGCTCGGCCGAGCGGCGCATTCTGCTCGGCGCCTTCGCCGATGCCGAGCGCCATGGGGATCATGCCGATGATCATCGCCAGAGCGGTCATCAGCACCGGCCGGATCCGCGTGGCCCCGGCGACGCGCGCGGCCTCGGCAGGCGCCACGCCTTCGTCGCGGAGCTGGCGCGCGAACGAGACCAGCAGGATGCTGTTCGCGGTGGCGACGCCCATGGTCATGATCGCGCCGGTGAGCGCGGGCACCGAGAGGGTGGTGCCCGTGATGAACAGCATCCAGGCGATGCCGGCGAGCGCCGCCGGCAGGGCGGCGATGATGATGAAGGCGTCGATCCACGACTGGAAGTTGACGACGACGAGCAGGTAGACGAGCACGATCGCCATCGCCAGGCCGACGCCGAGCCCGATGAACGACGACTGCATCGTCTCCACCTGGCCGCGCAGCACCACCTGGCTGCCGCGCGGCAGCTTCGGCCGGACCTCGTCGACCAGCGCCTGCACCCTGGCGGCGACGCTCGCCAGGTCGGTGCCCTGCACGCTCGCGTAGACGTCGACCGCGGGCTGGATGTTGAAGCGCGAGACGACCGCCGGCTGGCGGTTCGGCGTCGCCTCGACCAGGTTGCCGAGCAGCTGGCTCTGTGCCCCGGGCGCGTTGCCGCCGGCGCCGGCGACCGGCACGTTGAGCAGCGAATCGAGCGAGTCGACGCGGTACTGCGGCGCCTGCACCTGGATCTGGTAGACGACGCCGTTCTGCGGGTTGAGCCAGAACGCCGGCGCCGTCTGCGAGCTGCCGGAGAGCGAAACCAGCACGTTCTGCCCGACGTTGGTCGCCGAGAGGCCCATCTGCTGCAGGCGGGTCCGGTCCATCTGCAGATTGACCGCGGGCGCGTCGAAGCGCTGGTGGATGTGGACGTCGACCGCGCCGGGGATCTGCCGGATCTTCTTCACCAGCTCGGCGGCGAGCGCCGCGTTGGCCGCCATGGCGTTGCCGGTGAACTGCACGTCGATCGCCGCCGGCAGGCCGAAGTTCAGGATCTGGGTGACGATGTCGGCCGGCTGGAAGAAGAACTCGATGCCGGGGAAGCGCTTCGGCAGCTCGCGCCGCAAGACCGTCACGAACTCCTGGGTCGGCCGGTGGCCGGGCTTGAGCGACAGCAGGATCTCGCCGTCGAGCGTGCCGATCGTGCCGGCGTTGCTGTAGGAGAGGTTGATGCCGCTGTTCGGCACGCCGAGGTTGTCGAGGATGGTCTCGAGCTGGTCCTTGGGCACGAACTCGCGGATCGCCGCCTCGACGCCGTCGGCCAGGCGCGCCGTCTCCTCGATCCGGGTGCCGGTGGCGGCGCGCAGGTGCAGGCGGATCTGGCCGGCATCCACCGTCGGAAAGAAGTCGCGGCCGAGCACCGGGTAGAGGCCGCAGGAGAGGATGCAGAAGACGAGAAAGCCCAGCCCGAACACGGCGCGGCGGGCGAGCAGTGCTGCGAGCAGGCCGGTGTAGGCGGTACGGACGCGCTCGAACTGGCGGTCGAAGGCGCGGTAGACGCGCTGCAGCAGGCTCGTCCGGCCGCCCGCCGCCGGCGCGCCCTCGCCGTGCGAGCCGCGCATCAGCAGCATCACCAGCGTCGGCACGAGCGTGCGCGACAGGATGTAGGAGGCGAGCATCGCGAACACCACCGCCTCGGCCAGCGGCACGAACAGGAACCTGGCGACGCCCGAGAGAAAGAACATCGGCACGAAGACGATGCAGACGACGAGCGTCGAGACGAACGCCGGCACGCCGATCTCGCCGGCGCCGACCAGGATCGCGTCCTCGAGCGGCTTGCCGAGGTGCAGGTGGCGCTCGATGTTCTCGATCGTGACGATCGCCTGGTCGACCAGGATGCCGACCGAGAGCGCCAGCCCGCCCAGCGTCATCAGGTTGAGGGTCTCGCCGAGCAGGTGCAGGACGAGGATGGAGGCGAGGATCGAGAGCGGGATCGTCAGGGCGATGATCACCGTCGAGCGCCACTTGCCGAGGAAGAGCAGGACCATCGCCGCGGTCAGCCCGGCGGCGAGCAGCGCTTCGAACACCACGCCCTGCACCGCCGCCTTGACGAACACCGACTGGTCGAAGAGCAGCGCCAGCTTCACGTCGGTCGGCAGCGTCGCCTGCACCCGGGGCAGCACCGCCTTCAGGTTGGCGACGATGTCGAGCGTGGACGCGCCGCCGTTCTTCAGCACCGAGAGCAGCACGCCGCGGGCGCCGTCCTGGCGAACGATGTTGGTCTGCGGCGCGAAGCCGTCGCGCACGTAGGCCACGTCCTTCAGGTAGGTGGTGGTGCCGCCGCTGGTGCGCACCGGCAGGTCGTTCAGCCCGGCGATCGCGTCGGGCGAGCCGTTCATGCGCACCGTGTACTCGGTCTCGGCGAACTTGGCCGTGCCCGAGGGCAGGATCAGGTTCTGCAGGTTGACGGCGTTGACGACGTCGGCCGGCGCCAGGCCGCGCGCCTGCAGCTGCTGCATGTCGAGGTCGACCGAGATCAGGCGGTTCTTGCCGCCGTAGGGAAACGGGATCGCCACGCCGGGAATCGTCACCAGCTGCGGTCTGAGGGTGTTCACCGCGGCGTCGAACACGGTCTGCTCGGGCAGGGTCGGGCTCGACAGGCCGATCTGGACCACCGGAATGCTCGACGCCGAGTACTTGATGATCAGCGGCGGGGTCATGCCCGGCGGGAGCTGGCGCACCTGCGACTGGCTGATCGCCACCACCTGGGCGATCGCCGTCTGGATGTTGGCGGTGGGCTGGAAGAAGACCTTGATGACCGAGATGCCGTTGAGCGAGGTCGACTCGATGTGCTCGATGTCGCTCACCGTCGTCGTCAGGCTGCGCTCGTTCTGCGCCGCCACCCGCTGCCCCATCTCCTGCGCCGGCAGGCCGCCGTAGTTCCAGATGATCGAGACGACCGGGATGTCGATCTCGGGAAAGATGTCGGTGGCGATCTTCAGCAGGACGAAGGGCGAGGCCAGCACGATCAGCATCGCCATGACGATGAACGTGTAGGGGCGCTTGAGCGCCATCTGGACCATCGACATCGGGGGGCGCCTGGGCGGGAGGCGGAGGGCGAAAAGGGGCATGATATTCACCGCGCGGGCCGCTCGCATTTCCCCGTCAGCGAAGTCTTACCGGCGGCGGACGGCTTTTCCCACAGATCCGGGCCGCCGATCGGGTTAACTTCCCGGGGTGGCGGTTGCCGCCCTGGCCCGCCGGCCCCAGCCTTTTCAACCCGAGCGAAAGAACATCATGCAGACCACCACGAGCGACACGCTGAACGAAACGGGCTACCCGAGCGAGGAGGAGCTTTCGGTCACGGCCGAGCTCGAGTCCAACCGGGTGCTGCAGAAGATCCGCGACAAGACCGACGCGGTCGTCGAGAGCATCCAGCCGAAGATCGCCGCCGTGTCCGACTACGCGCGCAACGAGCCGACCAAGGCGGTGCTGATCGCCGCCGCTTCCGGCGCCGGCCTGATGGCGCTTCTGGCGCTGCTGGTGCGCACTTCGCGGCCGCGGCCCTCGAGCATGGGCCAGCGCACCATGGCGCAGATCCGCGACGCCGCCATCGACCTCGCCGACCGCGCGCACAGTGTCGCCACCCAGGCGATCGGCAGCGCCCACAAGCGCGCCGCCAGCGCCGTCGGCACCGTCGAGCAGCAGGCGAGCGCCGCCCAGGAGCGGATCGACGCGGTTAAGGAGCGCGCCAACGACGTCGCCGACAGCGTGGCCGAGACCTGGGCGAGCCTGCGCGAGCAGGCCGCGCCGGTGGTCGACCGGCTGAAGCCGCAGTTCGACGCGCTCGCCAGCTATGCCAAGGAAGACCCGACCCGGGCCGCCGTCGGCGTGGCCACCGCCGGCGCGGTGCTGATCGGCCTGCTGGCGCTGCTGCGCCGCTGAACGGCTTTCGGGCCTCTCTCAGGCCGCGCCAGGGCGCGGCCTGACGCTTTTCGGCACGCGGATTTCCTTCCGGCGCGATCGGTCGACCATTTGCGGCCGAGGGCCGGACGAACGGTCCGCGCGTGTTGCGCAGCGGCGGAACCCTTTACAGACGCCTTACAGGTCTTGCGCAGCCCCACTGGCACAGTTTCCGGCTAGTGATAAGAAGCTCGGGAGGCCAGCGTGAACAAGAAAATCTGGGCGGCGATGGTCACCAGCGCCCTCGTGGTGGCCTGCGGCGGCGGCAGCAGTGGCAGCAGTGGCGGCAGCGGCAACGACCCCTCGGGTTATGCGGCGGGGCCGGGGCCGCAGGGCGGCGCCGCCCTCTACAGCGACTTTCGCACCGGCAAGAAGCTCGTGCTGCACCAGCGCGGGATCATCGCCGTCAGCCCGGCGACGCTGCGCGACCGGCTGGCGACGATGGAGACGACGCTGACCGCTTACGACGGCGTGTTCCTGCGCCTGCCGGCCACCGGTGACCGGCTGACCCAGGTGCTGGCAGTCAAGCCGAGCGAGATCGCGACCGACCTGGAGCCGCTCTACGCGCTCCGGCCGGCACGCCTCAAGTACAACTTCGCGGTCATGCCGATCCAGCACGACCTCGACGTGTTCGACGACTGGTCGATTCCGCTCGCCAACATCGGCGCCCTCGCCAAGGTGGCGCGCGACGCCGGCCTGGTGGGCATCGTCATCGACAACGAGAGCCTGGCGGGCTTTCGCGGCAACTATCCCTACGACCTCAAGTTCCCCAACCGCACGATCGAGGACTACCGCGCCCAGACCCAGCTGATCGGCAGGAAGATCATGCAGGCGATCGTCGCCGACTTCCCCGACGCGGCGGTCGTCGTCCTGCGCGGTCCGGCCGGCGCCGACCCGGCCTCGCCGGCCAGCCTAGTGAACCGCGAGGTCGACTCGGCGCAGCTCATCGGCCCGTTCTTCGCCGGCTTCGTCGAAGGCCGGGGGACGCGCTCGCTGCTCGTCGACGGCGGCACCGACTACGGCCTGCGCACCGCCGAGCAGTTCAGCGCCGCGCTGGCCTGGCGCAAGACCGGCCTGCCTTCGCCGGCGACCAACAGCGCCTTCATCTCCGACACGCTGCGCGCCGCCTGGCCAGGCGCGGTCAACGTCGCGTTCGGCGTGCGCGAGCTCGACGGCGCGCGCGGCAACCTGCTGCCGAACTTCCCGATGCCGTTCGCCAACACGCTGGTGCAGTCGCTGCGCGCGACCGATACCCTGGTCTGGGCCTCGTTCGACCTCACCGACATGACCAAGGCGGCGGCGAGCGAGCCGTTCGTGACGGCATCGGTGCAGGCCCGGGCGGTAGCGGCGACGGCGACCGGATCGCTCAGCTCGCCCACCCCGGGCAGCGGCACCGGCCTGCTGGCGCAGTACTACTCGATGATCGACGAATCGGAGCTGGCGCAGACCGTGGTCGACACCGTGATCGACAACATCTGGAGCGGCACCGGACCGATCAACACCGTCCTCGAAGGCCAGAACGACAACTTCTCGGTCGTCTGGTCGGGCTACATCGAGGCGCCGGCGACGGGCACCTACACGATCTTCGGCACCACCGACGACGGCATGCAGATCTTCATCGGCGGCGTGCCGGTGGTCGACGCCTTCTTCTTCCAGGCGCCGACCGAGCATTCGGGAACCATCGACCTGGTGGCCGGCCAGCGCTACCCGATCAAGATCCGCTACTTCGAAGGCGGCGGCCTGACCGAGGCGCACGTCTCGTGGCAGCCGCCCGGCGACGTCAAGGCGCTGCTGCCGACCGAGCGGATGTACCCGTACTGAGGCCCCCAGGCCGCCCGGCGGCGGCTTTGGCGCTATAAGGTTTCCACGGCGCGGCCCGGCGCCGCGCCGATGGAGACCCGCATGTACGTTCGCAACGCCTGGTACGTCGCCTGCACGGCCGAGGAGATCGGAGCCGGCAAGCTGCTCGGCCGCACGATCTGCGGCGAGCGCGTGGTGCTGTTTCGCGCCGAGGGCGGCGCCGCCTCCGCGCTCGAGGACTTCTGCCCGCATCGCGGCGCGCCGCTCTCGCTCGGCGCGCTGCGCGACGATGGCCGCATCGTCTGCGGCTACCACGGCCTGGTGATGGGCGGCGACGGTCGCTGCGTGAGCATGCCGGGCCAGCGCGTCCGGCCGACGATCCGTTCCTATCCGCTGCTGGAGCGCTACGGCTTCGTCTGGATCTGGCCGGGCGACAAGGCGAAGGCCGACCCGGCGAAGCTGCATCCCCTGCCCTGGGCCGAGAGCCCCGAGTGGGCCTACGCCGGCGGCCTGTACCACGTGAACTGCGACTACCGGCTGATGATCGACAACCTGATGGACCTGACGCACGAGACCTACGTGCACGCCACCAGCATCGGCCAGCCCGAGATCGAGGAGGCGGCGCCGGCGACCCGGGTCGAGGGCGACTCGGCGATCACCAGCCGCTTCATGCACGACATCCCGGCGCCGCCGTTCTGGCGCGCGGCGCTGCGCGGCAACCACCTTGCCGACGACGTGCCAATCGACCGCTGGCAGATCTGCCGCTTCACGCCGCCGAGCCACGTGATGATCGAAGTGGGCGTGGCCCATGCCGGCCACGGCGGCTACGACGCGCCTCCAGCGAACAAGGTGTCGAGCATCGTCGTCGACTTCATCACCCCGGAAACCGACACCTCGATCTGGTACTTCTGGGGCATGGCGCGCAACTTCAACGTCGAGGACAAGGCGCTCACCGAGACGATCCGCGGCGGCCAGGCGGCGATCTTCGGCGAAGACGTCGCGATCCTCGAGTCGCAGCAGCGCAACCTCACCGAGCAGCCGAACCGGCACCTGATGCGACTGAACATCGACATGGGCGGCTTCGAGTCGCGCCGCATCCTCGAGCGGCTGGTCGCCGAGGAGCGCAACGACCTGCTCGGGACCTGAAATTGCTGGAGACGCCCACCATGCTGATCGTCTGCCCCCACTGCCTCACGACCAACCGGGTGCCCGGGGCGCGCCTGCAGGAGGCGCCGACCTGCGGCCAGTGCAAGAAGGAGCTGCTCGGCGCCGCGCCGGTGGCGCTCGACGACGCCAGCTTCGACAAGGTCATCGCGAAGACCGAGCTGCCGGTCGTCGTCGACTTCTGGGCCGAGTGGTGCGGCCCCTGCCACGCGATGGCGCCGCAGTTCGCGCGGGCCGCGGCGCAGCTCCAGGGCAAGGCGATGTTCGCCAAGGTCGACAGCGACGCCAGCCCGCGCACTTCGGCGAAGTTCGGCATCCGCAGCATCCCCACCCTGCTGCTGATGAAGGGCGGCCGCGAGGTCAAGCGCCAGGCCGGCGCGACCCAGGCGGCGCAGATCGTCTCCTGGGTCGGCGCGGCCTGAAGGCGCCGCGGCGCGGCTCTGGCAGCATCGCGGCATGGCCAGGCTGCATTCCGACGAAATCGACCAGTACCGCGACCAAGGCTGGGTGGTCCCGCGCTTCCGCCTGCCCGAGGCGCGCGTCGCGGCGATGGCCCGCGCGCTCGACGCGCTGCTGCGCGACAACCCCGGCGTCCGCCCCGAGAAGCTGGTCTCGGCGCACGTGGAGGGCGACAACGGCGAAGGCGTGCGCGGCAGCCGCGCCTTCCTCGATCTCGCGCGCGACCCGGAGATCGTCGAGCTGGTGAGCGGCGTGCTCGGCGAGGACCTGATCCTCTGGGGCTGCCACGTGTTCTGCAAGCCCGCCAGCGAAGGCTACGAGACGCCCTGGCATCAGGACGGCCACTACTGGCCGATCCGGCCGCTCGCCAACTGCACCGTCTGGGTGGCGCTCGAGGAGTCGAGCCGGGAGAACGGCTGCCTGCGCGTGATCCCCGGCTCGCACGCCGGCCAGCGGCTGCACGAGCACCTGCACGAGGACCGCAGCGACCTGACGCTGAACCAGCGCCTGGCGGCCGGCAGCTTCGACGAGGCGAGCGCGGTCGACATCGAACTGCAAGCTGGCGAGATGTCGCTGCACGACGTCTACATGATCCACGGCGCGAACGCGAACCGCTCGACCCGGCGCCGCACCGGCGTGGCGCTGCGCTACATGCCGACGACCTCGGTCTTCGAGCGCGACCTCCGGCCGGCCGACGGCAAGACCGGCCTGGCCGTCGACTTCGCGAACCGGCCGCTCTGGCTCGTTCGCGGCAGCGACCGCAGCGGCCGCAACGACCTCGCGGTCGGGCACCGGCGCTGAACGCTAGCGACCTGCACGCACAATTCCACGCATGAGCACCGCCCTGCCCCCGATCGAGGTCCTGCCCCGCGACCTCGCCGCCTACCGCACCGGCAATACCGGCATCGACTACGTGCACCGGTTCGAATCGGGCCGGCCGGGCCCGCACGTGATGATCAATGGCCTCACGCACGGCAACGAGTTCTGCGGCATGGTCGCCGTGTGCCATCTGCTCGACAGCGGCGTGCGGCCGAAGATCGGCACGTTGACGCTCAGCTTCGCCAACGTCGCCGCCTACGAGACCTTCGACGCGGCGCAGCCGTTCGAGAGCCGGCTGATCACGCACAACCTCAACCGCATCTGGTCGAGCGCCTGGCTCGACGGGGCCGAAGACTCGGTCGAGCTGCGCCGCGCGCGCGAGATGCGCCCCGCCGTGGCCGAGGCCGAGCACATCCTCGACATCCACTCGACCAGCCAGGACGTGGTGCCGTTCTGGGTCTACCCCGCATTCGCGCGCAATGCCGCGGTCGCGAGCGCGCTGCCGCGGCCGGGCGTGCACCTGGTGATGCCCGCCGGCCTCGGCTCGGGCACGCCGCTCATCCAGCACGGTGCCCACTCAGGCGCGGAAGGACCGGGCGCCGCGCTGGTGGTCGAGTGCGGCCAGCACTTCAAGCAGGCCACCGCCGACCTGGCGGTGGAAGTGGCGCTCGACTTCCTCGGCCACTTCGGCCTGATCGAGCGCGAAGTGAAGCCCGCTCCGACGCCGCCGCGCCGCTTCGAGCTGCTGCGCACGCACGTGATCCAGAACGCGAGCTTCGCCTTCACCCGGCCGGTGATCGGCTTCGAGACCTTCGCCGAGGGCGAGCTGATCGCCACCGACGGCCCGATCGAGATCCGCGCCCTGTGCGACGACTGCACGATCTTCATGCCGGCGCGGACGGCGATCGTCGGCCGCGAGGGCGTGTACCTGACGAAGCCGCTGGCCTGAGCGACCGCCTCAGTCCAGGCCGAGCTGGATCCGCTTCGCCACCGCGCCCCACTTCTTCGAGTCGGCCGCCAGCATCGCGGCGGCTTCGGCCGGCGTGCTGCCGACCACGGTCTGGTCGCCGGCCTTGAGCTTTTCCACCAGGTCCGGCGCGTTGAGCGCATCGACGAAGGCCTGGCGGAAACGGGCCACGATCGGCTCGGGCACGCCACGCGGCGCCAGCATCACCAGCGTGAAATCGGCCTTGTAGCCGGCGACGCCGGCCTCGGCGAGCGTCGGCACGTCGGGCAGGGTCGGCGAGCGGCGGCTGCCCGAAACGGCCAGCGCCACCAGCTTGCCGGCGCGCACGTGCGGCAGCACGGTCGGGCCGGCGAGCAGGCCGCACGGCACCTGGTTGCCGAGCACGTCCTGCGTCGCCGGCGCCGGGCCCTTGTACGGCACGTGCGTCATCTGGAAGCCCGCCATCGACTGCAGCAGCTCCATCGAGAGGTGGCCCGGCACGCCGGCGCCGCCCGAGGCGTAGCTGAGCGGCGCGGCCTTCGCCTTGGCGATCAGCTCGGCCACCGTCTTGACGCCGAGCGCGGGGTTGCAGACCAGCGTCTGGCTGAACTGGCTGGCGATCGTCACCGGCATCAGGTCCTCGACCTTGAAGGGCATCTGCTTGTAGACGTGCGGATTCACCGTGATCAGCGAATCGGGACCGAACAGCCAGGTGTAGCCGTCGGGCGCGGCGCGCGCGACCTCGGCGCTGCCGAGGTTGCCCCCGGCGCCAGGCTTGTTGTCGATGAGGATCGTCTGCTTCAGCGCGACCTGCATCTTCTCGGCCGCCTGGCGCATGACGATGTCGCTCGGCCCGCCGGGCGGAAACGGAAGCACGACGCGGATCGTGCGCTCGGGCCAGGCGCCGGTCTGCGCTCTCGCCGGGGCGAGCGCCGTGACCGTGGCAAGCGAGAGCAGCGCGGCGGCGCAGCGCAGGGCAAGACGACGTGGCATCGGTGTCTCCTCTAGGGGTTCAGCTCGGCGAGTGTCAGCGGGTCGCCCTCGGCCGCGTAGAAGCGGGCGAGCACCTCGGCGAACTCGGGCTCCTCGGGCGCGACGGCAGCGAACAGCGTCATGCAGGAGCGCAGCTTCAGGTCATCGGGCGAGCCGAAGATCTCGTGCGCCGTCTTGCCGCGTGTCGCGAGGACGAGGCGCGCGCATTGCCTCAGGCGTTCGCCGAGCACGGGGTGCTGCCAGTAGGCGGCGGCCTCGGTGCGATCGGCGAGGCCGTAGAACCGCGCCGTGCCGCTGCGGCCGAGCGCCCTGAGCTGCGGAAAGATGAACCACATCCAGTGGCTGCTCTTGCGGCCGGCACGGAGCTCGGCGAGAACGGATTCGTAGACGGCGGCCTGGGCTTCGACGAATCGGGCCAGGCCGGGCGGCGGGTCGGAACGCATGGCCCGACGATACGCGCGGCGCCCACGCTTGCCCACATTCGGCCGACGACGAGCCCGAGCTGTGGGCCCCGTCCCAAGCGCCCGAATCACGTCGACGCGGGTCCTCGGGTATGCACGGATGCCAGGCACTATCCACGACGAGAGTGCGGTTCCAGAATGCACGCAGGGTCGTCGCTCGGTCCCTTGCGAAACGACTCGCCTTGCTGGAGGAACACGACATGTGCAGACTCTGTGACGAAGGACGGCCGCAAGACCATTCGAGCTCGCGCCGCAATTTCCTGAAGACCGCGGCGGTGGCCGGGGTCTCCGCCTCCGCCCTCGACCTGCTGCTTGCCGGCCAGGCCCGGGCGAGCGAGGAGCGGGAGCCCGAGGACACCGGCCGGCGCGGCCGGCGCTACGTGATCCGCGGCGGCGCGGTGATGTCGATGGACCCGGCGGTCGGCGACTTCGCGCAGGCCGACGTACTGGTCGAAGGCAAGAAGATCGTCGCCATCGGGCGCAGCCTGGCCACCGGCGACGCGACCGTGATCGACGCGCGCGGCCGGATCGTCATGCCCGGCTTCATCGACACGCACCACCACCAGTTCGAGACCGCGCTGCGCAGCTTCCTCGCAAACGGGGTGCTCATCAACGACGGCTCGGGCTCGGTGAGCGGCAGCACCACCTACTTCGAATACATCCTGCTGAAGTTCGCGCCGGTGTACCGGCCGCAGGACGTGTACATCAACGAGCTGTTCGGCGGCCTGAGCCAGCTCGACGCGGGCGTGACGACGGTGCACGACGTCTCGCAGATCCACCACTCGCCGCAGCACTCGGACGCCGCCATCCAGGCGCTCTTCGATACCGGGCGCCGAGCCGCCTTCGGCTATTTCGAGAGTGCGGGCGCGAACATCCTCGGCACCAACCCCGGCAACCAGTATCCGACCGATGCGCCGCGCATCAAGAACCAGTGGTTCTCGTCGAGCGACCAGCTCGTCCACATGATCATGGGCGGCGAGGTCTATCTCGGCGACCCGACGACCGACCTGTCCTGGACGATCGGCCGGCAGCTCGGGTTGCAGATCGCCGCGCACATCCTCTCGCCGTTCGGCATCCGTCCGATCTTCGACAAGCTGGCGGTCGGACAGGGTGGCAACGGCAGCATCGGCATCGGTCCGGACAACCTGTTCATCCACATGACCGGCATGGCCGACGCCGCCTGGCAGAAGGTCAAGGACGTCGGCGCGCAGGTCTCGCTCGCGGTGCCGATCGAGATGAACATGCGCCACGGCATGCCGCCCATCCTGAAGATGCAGAGCCTGGGCATGGAGCCTTCGCTGAGCGTGGACGTGGAGTGCACGCTCACCGCCGACTTCTTCACGCAGATGCGCTCCACGATGAACGTGCAGCGCGCGCTCGTGAACCAGGCGATCCTCGAGCAGGGGAACTTCTATCCGCCCACCCAGTGGCCGACGCCCGCCCCGACCTTGCCGCCGCTGCTGACGGCGCGCGACGTGCTGCGCTACGCCACGATCAACGGCGCGAAGGGCCTGCGGCTGCAGAACAAGACCGGCTCGCTGACGCCCGGCAAGGAGGCCGACATCATCATCCTCGACTCGAGCGCGATCAACGTCGCGCCGCTGAACAACGTGCCGGGCGCGGTCGTCTCGCTGATGGAGCGCTCGAACGTCGAGACGGTGATCGTCGCCGGCAAGATCCGCAAGTGGAAGGGGCGGCTGCTCGGCGCCAACATCCCCGGGCTGCGCACGCAGCTCGAGGCCTCGCGCGACTACATCTTCACGGCGGCGGGCGTGCCACAGGACCTGTTCCGCTAGGAGAGCGCTCGAGAAGGACGGGGCGCGAGCGCCGAGCTCAGCGCTCGGCGATGTAGTGCTGCGTCGTCACCGCCTGGTCGGGCCGCAGGAACGAGCGCACCCGGGCCTCGAGTTCCTGGTCGGCCAGCGTGGCCCGCGCGCGCTGGTGCAGGTAGTCGGCCCACGAGGTGACGATGAAGCGCTCGACGTAGCGCGCCGGCTCGGCCAGGTCGCGGTACAGGCGCCAGAAGGTCGCGCCGTCGCGGCGGCGCGGCGCGCGCAGATGGCTTGCTGCCTCGAGGAAGGCGGCGACGTCTCCGGCACGAACGCGGTAGGCGATCTCCACCGCCACCGGGCCCGCCTCCGGCGAGGGCTCGTCGGCGATGACGAAGTCTTCCCACATCGTCACCACCTGCGTGACGTCGGAGGCCTCGCCCATGCGCAGCGGAAAGCGGCGCGCCAGCAGGGTGCCCGCGGCCATCAGCACCGCGGCGAGCGACAGCGCCACGGTGAGCCCGAACAGGTTGGAAACCGCACCCCAGACCGTCGAGCCGAGGGCGAAGGCCCCGAGCGCGCAAAGCACGTGCATCGACACCGCGCGGGCGCGCACCCAGGGGGGCGCGCTGGTCTGGGTGGCGGTGTTGAGGGTCGACATCACCGACATCCACGAGGCGCCGGCGAGCACCAGCGCCAGGTAGACGGCGACAGGCCAGGGCACGAAGGCCGCCACCAGCATGGCCGCGGCGAACACCAGGCAGCCGGCGTGCAGCAGCATCTCGAGGCCGAGGCGGGCGCGCAGGCGACCCAGCACCAGGCCGGCGCCGACCGCACCGGCGCCCAGGCAGCCCATCAGCAGGCCGACGCCGGCGGCGCCGAGGCCGAGCTGGCGCTGGCCGATGACCGGCAGCAGCGCCCACAGGGACGAGCCGCTGCCGCTGTAGGCGGCGACACGCACGAGCTGCGCCAGCACCGCCTGCGAATGGCGGGCGAAGCGCAGCGCGCTCAGCATGCCGCCCCACAGGCGCTCGGCCGGCAGGCGCGAAGGCGGATGCGGCGCCGGCGGCCAGCGCCGCAGCGTGTGCGCGAGCAGCAGCGTGCTGGCGACGCAGAGCACGAAGTTCCACGCGCCGTTCAGCGCGAACACGAGGCCGGCGAGCGCCGGGCCGACCGCGCGGGCCGCGTTGTAGGCCAGGCCGACGAGCGTGATCGCCGGCGGCAACTGTTCACGCGGCACGGAATCGGCAAGGGTCGAGTTGTAGGCCGGCGAGAGCAGCGCCGTGCAGCAGCCGGCGACGAAGATGAAGAACATCAGCGTGCCCGGCCCGGCCCAGCCGGCGAACAGCAGCGCCGCGAGCAGCGCACCCGCGGCCGCCTGGGTGAGCAGCGCCACGAGCATCAGCCGCCGGCGGTCGGCGATGTCGGCCAGCACGCCGGCCGGCAGGGAGAGCAGGAACATCGGCAGGAACACCGCCGTCTGCACCGCGGCGGCGAGGAAGTCCGAGCCGGTGAGCTCGATCATCATCCAGGCCGCCGCCATCACCTGCATCGCGTTGCCGATGAAGTAGACGCCGCCGCTCTGCCACAGCGCGCGGAACTGGCGATGCCGTAGGGTGCTCCACATCGCCGGCGGGGGGCTCATCGAGGCCGGATTGTCCGCCTCACCGGCTATCCTGACCGCCATGAGCCCGGCCGCCCTCCCCTTCACGGTCGACCCGGACGTCACCCGGGCGCGCACGCTGCCGAGCGCGTTCTACCTCGATCCCGCCGTGCACGCGCTGGCGCGCGAGCGCGTGTTCGCGCGCAGCTGGCAGTGGCTGGGCGGCCTCGGCGACGTCGAGGCGCCTGGCTCGCTCTCGCCGCGGCAGATGCTCGCCGGTCACCTCGACGAGCCGCTGCTGCTCGCGCGCGACGCCGCCGGCGAGCTGCGCTGCCTTTCCAACGTCTGCACGCACCGCGGCAACATCCTGGTGCGCGCGGCCTGTCGGGCCGAGCAGATCCGCTGCGGCTACCACTCGCGTCGCTTCGACCTCGGCGGGCGCATGACCTTCATGCCCGGCTTCGAGGGCGCGCAGGACTTCCCCGGCGCCTCGGACCATCTGCCGCGGGTTCCTTTCGGCGCCTTCGCCGGCCAGGCGTTCGCCTCGCTCGCACCGGCCGCGCCGTTCGAGTCCTTCTTCGGCGACATCGCGGCGCGCCTGGCGTGGCTGCCGTTCGAGCAGCTCCGCCACGATCCCGCGCGCGACCGCGATTTCGAGATCGCGGCGCACTGGGCCCTCTATGTCGAGAACTATCTCGAGGGCCTGCACATTCCCTTCCTCCATCCGGGCCTGAACCAGGTGCTCGACATGGAGCGCTACGGCTACCACCTCGGCCGCTACGGCAACCTGCAGCTCGCGCTGGCGCGCGAAGGCGACGCCGCGTTCGATCTGCCCGCGACCTCGCCCGACCACGGCCAGCGGGTCGCCGCGTACTACTGGTGGGTGTTCCCGAACCTGATGCTGAATTTCTATCCCTGGGGCCTGTCCCTGAACCTGGTGCAGCCGCTCGCCGCCGACCGCACGCGGGTGAGCTTTCGCGGCTACGTGCTCGACGCCGACCTGATCGCCAGCGGCGCCGGCGCCGAGCTCGACCAGGTGGAGATGGAAGACGAGGCCGCGGTCGAGTCGGTGCAGCGCGGCCTGCGCTCGCGCCTCTACGGCAACGGCCGCTACTCGCCTACGCACGAGCGCGGGGTCCATCACTTCCATCGGCTGCTGTGCGAGTTTCTCGCGGAGCCGGGCGCTCGCGTCTAGGGCCCGCCAACGCCATGGCAGGCTCGGCCGCGGAGCTGGCAAGGCACCTGGCGGTCGTCGACGCGGAGCGGCAGCGCCGGGCGGCGCAGCCGGGGCTGCCCGAGCGGGTGAATGCGCTCAAGGCGTTCCAGCAGCGCCGCTTCTCCCACACCTACACCGACCTGCTGGCCAGCCCGCGCTACGGCGCGGCCGCGCGCTACTTTCTCGACGAGCTGTACGGGCCGACCGACTTCACGCAGCGCGACGCCCAGTTCGCGCGCATCGCCCCGGCTGTCGCCCGCCTGTTCCCGGCCGAGGTGGCCGAGACGGTCGCGATCCTGGGCGAGCTGCATGCGCTCTCGGAGACGCTCGACACCGCTATGGGCCTGCAGCTCGCTGACGACAGGGTCACGCCCGCCGACTACATCGCCGCGTGGCAAGGCGTCGGCCGCGCCGCCGACCGCGAACAGCAGATCGGGCTGACGCTGCGCATCGCCTCGCACCTCGACCGGATCACGCGCGTGCCGCTGCTGCGCAATGCCTTGCGCCTGATGCGCGGCCCGGCGCGCGCCGCCGGTCTGGGCGAACTGCAGCGCTCGCTCGAGAGCGGGTTCGACACCTTCCGGGCGATGAAGGGCGTGGACGAGTTCGTCGCGCTCATCAGTGCCCGCGAGCGCAAGCTGGCGGCAGCGCTGTTCGCCGCCGGCAGCGCCGACGACGCGTCTTCGATGGGTCGGGCCCTGGCCGAGTTGCCGCCCGTCGTGTGAGCAGTGCGGCAGCGGCCGATCCTGGTGTGACCACCGGCTAAAGTCCCTCTCGCTCGGTGGATGGAACCCATCTGTTCGAGGCGCCGGTCGCGGCCGGCTGATGCACGGCTGGACGACCCCAACCGGAGACGACGATGACCCCCGCCAGGACGATCCTCGATCACGTCTACGACCACGAGGCGGCGCAGCCCGAGCGCATGTTCCTGACCCAGCCGCTGGGCGGTGGGCAAGTGGCCCACTACACCTGGCGCCAGGCGCTCGACGAAGCCCGACGGATGGCGGCGCACCTGAAGGAGCACGGCCTGAAGCCCGGCGAGTGCGTCGCCCTGCTGGCGAAGAACAGCGCCCACTTCATCCTCGCCGAGCTGGCGATCTGGATGGCCCGCGGCACCACGGTCGCGATCTTCCCCACCGAGACCGCCGACAACCTGCGCTACGTGCTGCAGCACTGCGAGGCGCGGGTGCTCTTCATCGGCAAGCTCGACGACTGGGCGACCCAGCAGGCCGGCGTGCCGGCCGGCCTCAGCTGCATCGCGCTGCCGCTCTCGCCCGCGACCGGCATCGAGACCTGGGATGGGGTCGTGGCGCGCACCGCGCCGCTGCCCGGGCGACCCGCGCGCGGCGCCGACGAGCTGGCGATGCTGCTCTACACCTCGGGCTCCACCGGCCAGCCGAAGGGCGTGATGCAGACCTTCGGCGCCGTGACCGCGGTGGCGCAGGCGATCGTCGACAAGGGCGTGCAGGAGGACGGCGGCGCGCTCCTCGACCACCGGGCCCTGTCGTACCTGCCGCTGGCGCACTGCTTCGAGCGCGCCTGGGTCGAGTGCGCGGCCCTGCTCAGCGGCCGCGGCCACCTGTTCTTCACCGAGTCGCTGGCCACCTTCATGGAGGACCTGAAGCGCGCACGGCCCACGACCTTCGTCTCGGTGCCGCGCCTGTGGAGCAAGTTCCAGCAGGGCGTGTTCGCGCACATGCCGCCGGCCCAGCTCGAGGCGATGCTCGACAACCCGGCGATGGCCGCGGCCGTCGGCAAGAAGGTGCTCGCGAGCCTGGGCCTCGACGCCGTGCTGCGCGCCGGCACCGGCTCGGCGCCGATGCCGCCGGCCCTGATGACCTGGTATCGCCGCCTCGGCCTGGCCCTCTACGACGGCTACGCGATGACCGAGGACTTCGCCTATTCGCACAGCTCCACCGCCGAGGCGCATGCGCCGGGACGGGTGGGCCGGCCGAACCCCGGCGTGCAGACGCGGCTGGCCGAAGACGGCGAGATCCTGGTCAAGTCGCCGGGACGGATGGCGGGCTACTTCAAGGACCCGGCGCTGACGGCCGAAAGCTTCACCGCCGACGGTTACTTCCGGACCGGCGACCTCGGCCGCTACGACGAGCGAGGCCTGCTCGAGCTGACCGGCCGCAAGAAGGAGCTGTTCAAGACGACCAAGGGCAAGTACGTGGCGCCGGCGCCGATCGAGGGGCGGCTGGCGGCGCACCCGATGGTCGAGATGGCGCTGGTGGCGGGCTCGGGCCAGCCGGCGGCGCATGCCCTGGTCATGCTCGACGAGAACCTGCGACCGCGCGTGGCCGACGCCGCGGTGCGGGCGCAGGTCGAAAGCGAGCTGGGCGCCCTGCTGGCACAGGTGAACTCGGCCGTCGCCAGCCACGAGCACCTGCAGTTCATCGTCGTCGCGCGCGAGCCCTGGACGATGGCCAACGGCTGCCTGACGCCGACCATGAAGATCAGGCGCAGCCGCATCGAGGCGAGCGTGGCGGAGGCGGTGACAGGCTGGTACGAGGCGCCGGGGCCGGTGGTCTGGGCCTGAGCTTGGAACGGAGGTCGGCAGGTCTCAGGCGCCGCTCGAACCCTCGGGTTTGACCAAAGCGCCGGCGGCTTCACCGCCGAGCGCGCCGGCAACGGCGCCGACCGTGCCGCCGACGACCACGCCCAACGGCCCGCCCGCCACGACGCCGACGGCGGCGCCAGCGACTGCGCCGGCCATCATGCCGCCGCCGACGAGCACCGACTTGCCCTCGCGCTCGGCTTCCTCGGGCTGCAGCGCCTGCTGTGCCGCGGGCGTCGGGTCCTGCGAAGGAATGCCGTAGCCGGGACGGGCCTGCGCGGCGAGGTCTGCATCGACGGCGACGCTCGACGGCGTTGTGGAGGAGGGGTTCATGCGATGTCCTTGAGAGGTTGACGACGAAGCGGGCACGAGACCCGGGCCGAAACTACTTATAAGGCTCGCACCCTCGCAGGCTTCGGCATCCTTGACGCCGCCTGGGTGTAGGACGGCGTCGGCGCCCGCGCTTCGCACTCGCAGCCGCCCGCTTGCGGACTAGGGCAAGCCTGCTTTCTTCCACTGCGGCAGGTATTGCTCGTAGTAGTACTTCAGGTAGGCCGGCGGACTCTCCGGCGACGGAGCATCGCTCTCGATCCCCTTGAATCCCTGCGCGGTCGCCCGTTTCTGGTACTCGGCAACGTAACGCGACGCGCCTCGCCGGTCGCCCTTGTTGGAATACGCGATGGCGAGCCCCGAGTACACGTCCAGGATGCCTGTGTTCAGATCGACCGCCCTGAGCAGCCATTCGATCGCGGCGTCGTTGTCGCCCAATGCCAGGTACGCGAGGCCGAGGTTGTCGAAGATGAACTCGTTGCCTTTCGGGTAGACGGACAAGGCCTGCTTGAGCAGCGGCACGGCCCGCTCCGGCTCGCCCATGTTCATGAAGAACAGTGCGAAGTTGCCGTAGGCCGATGGACTCTTCGGGTCCTTCGCCAGTGCGGCCTCCAGGGCACGGCGGGCACCCTCGAAATCGTTGTGCTCCTGGGCGTAGAGGTAGAGCGGAAGCTCGATCCCTCGCAGGCTCGGGTCGATCGCCTTGACGCTGAGCGCCAGGTCTCTCGCATCGGTGAGCTGCTTGTCCCTGGCCGGGTCGGAGCCGTCCATCCATTGGGAGTGAATCGCGAGCGTGGCGGCCAGGTCGACCATCGCGTTGACGTTGTTCGGCTCCTGCGACAGCGCTTCGCGATACAGGCGCTCCCGCTCCCTGAAGTTCTCCATGGAGTACGGCCGGAAGTTCAAGGCACGCGCGCGCAGCATCAGGTCGACGACCTGGGGTGCGCTCTTTCGGGTTTCGCTCTCTCGCGCGGCGACGATCACCATGCGCTCGCCGATGCTGTTGCCGACGAGAGCCGTGACCTGGTCCTGAAGGGCGAAGAGGTTCGACAGCTCGCCCCTGAACGTTTCGTTCCACAGCTGTGCGCCGGTCTTCGAGTCGACCAGCTGGGCCGTGACGCGCACCTCCTGGCCGCTCGTCAGCACGCTTCCGCCGAGCACGAACCGCACCGCGGCGTCCTTGGCGACCTGCTGCACCGTCAGGCCTTTCGTCCCGTACGTGAAGGCGGTCGTCGCCGGCACGACGAAGGCATCTCGAATGCGCGACAGGTCGGCGGTGATGCTCATCGTGAAGGCGTCGGCGATGTAGGCCTTCTTCTCGTCGCCGGTCTGGTTGGCGAACGGCAGGACCAGGATGGAAAGCGGCGGAGGCGGCAAGCCGGCGGCCGACGGATCGGATGTCGTGAGGCGCGCGCCAAGGCCGAAGTAGGCGGCAAGCGCCAGCGCCGACGCCGCCACGGTCGCCGACACGACCAAGGCGTTTCGTTTTCCAGAAGGCCGCTGCCACCAGCGCAGGCTCGACGGCGCTGCGGCGGCGGGCGGCCGCTGGCCCTCCTGCTCAGGTCCGGCCGCGAGCAGGCGGTGAGCGCGAACGGGCTCCGCGATGTTCTTCAGCGCGTGATCGCCGAGGTCCTCGAAGGACACCGCCACCTTGCCGCGCACCGCCAGCCGGATCGACTCGGAGACGACGATCCCGCCGGCGGGGGCGACGCTCTGCAGCCGGGCGGCCACGTTGACGCCGTCGCCGTACACGGAGCCGTCGGCCTTCTGCACCACGTCGCCCAGATGCAGCCCCAGGCGAAAGCGGAGACGGCGGTCGTCGGCGACGGCATTGGCGCGCGCCTCCAGCTCGTGCTGGATGGCAAGGGCGGCAGCCGTCGCCCCGGCGGCGGTCTTGAAGATCGCCAGGACCGAATCGCCGGCGGTGTCGACCACGCGGCCGCCGTTGGCGACGCTGATCGTCTGGAACGTCCTGCGTGCGGTCTCGAGCGCCTCGATCGTTCCCTGGGCGTCGACGGACATCAGCCGCGAGTACGCGACGGCATCCGCCGCGAGGATGGCCGCGAGTCGAAGTCGAAGCTCCTGTGGCCTCACGGACCCATTTTGAACTCGTCCGCTGCCGTGGCCAAACCCTGGCTCGCGACAGCCTGCTCGACGCAGAACGCATGGATGGGCTCGACCCGTCCGCGCAGCGCCAGCGCACCCAGGTCGCGGGTACGGATGTCGGGCGGCGGAGCCAGGGAGGCGAGCGCCTCCGCCGAGGCGATGAAGAAGCATCCGACTTCGCGGGTCGCCTGCTCGAGGCGACCGGTCGTGTTCATGACGTCGCCGTGGAAGACGATCGCGCGGCGCACCTGCCCGACCTCGCCGGCGATGACCTCGCCCAGATGCAGGGCCGCGCGCAGCTCCGGTTGCACGGCGAAGCGCTGGACGAACCGGTTCGCGTCGGCGGCGAGCGCCGCGCGCATGGCGAAGAGGCAGCGCAGCGCCCGCGCATCGGCCACGCCGTCGGCCTCGACCCAGGTGACGACGATCTCGTCACCGACGTACTGGTAGATTTCGCCGCGGCACAGCTCGACCGGCTCGGCCACTGCCGAAAACACCGCGGCGAGGAAGCGATGCGCCTCCAGCGCGCCGAGGCGCTCGGCGATCGCGGTCGAGCCCACGACGTCGACGAAGAGGAAGAAGCGTCGCTCGGCGAAGGGCCGGCGATACTTTCCGAGCAGCAGGGCCATGAACGTGCGGTAGCCGACGAGGCCCGCGGCCTGGAACATCATCACCACGACGGCAATGGGCACGAGCGAGAGGCATACCGCGATCAGCCAGGTGCGCGCGCTGTAGACCGTGACGACGCCCAGCAGGCGCTCGCCCGGCTGGCCGGCGAGCACCGCACCGGCGATCGCGCCGTAGACAAGCGTCTTCAGCACGAGCAGCGCGGCGAACGGCAGCGCGTCGAGCCATCGCATCGAGGCGCGAGTCAGAAGGAAGAACTCGATCGCTGCGACCGATGAAGCCATGAGCAGGGCGTGGATGACCCCGATCGGCACGGAGACCAGCAGGGAAGCGAGCAGCGAGCGGGCGCCCGGCCCGGCAATCGCGCCGCCGTAGACGGCGCCGACGCCCGCGCCGATGACGGCGGCCATGCGCAGGATGCGCATGAAGCGCCGCAGTCGTTCGCGCGTGACGGCGGAGAGGGGGGCGACCATCTGCCCCGACTCTAAGGGCAGGTGGGCTCACAGGGCGGGCGCTCTGTGCACGCTGATGTGCGCGGCAATGCAGAGCCAGCGGCCGTCCCGCTTCTGCCAGATGTCGGTGTAGCGGCTCACGCCCTTGCGGCCGTCCTTGAGCTGGTACGCGTTCTCGGCGTGGATCAGCGCCACGTCGTGGAAGCGCCGCACCGTCACCTTGTCGACCGGAAAGGAGCGCATCGCGGTGGCGAAGATCGGCTGCGCGAAGCGCGCCAGTGCCGCCGCGCGGTCCCACTCGGCGCCGTCGCCGGAGACCATCACGTAGTCGGGCGCCAGGTGGGCACCGTACCAGGCCACGTCGGCATCGCGAAACGCCTTCACGTAGCTCTCGTTCAGCGCCTGCAGCAGGCCCGCATCGTCTTCGGGCGGGTCCTGTCCCGTCCAAGCCGCGTAGCCGGGCGGGGGACCGCTGCGCGGCCGCAGCGCGGCATCGTCGGCGAGCGGCGTGTTCTGCACGCTCACCAGCCGCCAGGACGTGTCGCTCCAGACGTGCACGTCGGTGTAGCGCACCCGCGAAAGCCGGCCGGCGACATCGGCCGCCGCGAACAGGCCGTGGACCACCGCCACCGGACCGAACAGTCGCACCTGCATGCCCTCGTTCGCTGCCGCGGGCAGGGGCGGCTGCCGCCGCATGTGCGCGACGAACTCGGCGCGACCCCGCCACGAGCCGTCGCTGTCGGTGAGCAGGAAGTCCTCGTGGGTCAACGACTCCATCAGGTCGCCGTCGACGTCGACGGTGGCGCTGGTGAAGCGGTGGTTGAGGGCGCGCAGCTGCGCTTCGGCCACGTCGTGCGCGGGCACCGGCTGGGCGGAGCCGCCGGCAAGACTGGACAGAACGAGCAACGCGGAAAGGGTTGACAGGGCCAAGGCGATCTCCTCATGGGCGAGGAGAAGAGGCTAGGCGGCAGCCAGCTCCCGTGCTGCCACGATCCTGCGCAGTTCGCGCACCCCGGCGCCGCCCACGCCGCGCCGCAGCGCCTGCGGCGTGCGGCCGAAGAAGGCGCGGAACTTCGCCGTGAAGTGACTGTGGCTGGCGAAGCCCGCGTCGATGGCGATTTCCGTGAGGCCGACGTCGGTGTCGAGAACGACATCGAGCGCGCCCGCGAGCCGGGAGCGGAGCACGAAGTCGTAGACCGAGGTCCCCATCTCGGCGCGAAACACATGCGCCAGGTGGCCGGGAGAGAGGCAGGCGAGGCCGGCCAGCTCGCCAAGGGTCCACTTGCGCTGCGGCTCGGCGCAGATCGCCTCGACCGTGCGCGCCACGCGGCGCGTTCGCCCGAGGGGCCCGGCGGAGCGGCTGCGGCGGGGCGCCCCTCGCTGCCCGCGCGCGGCGCGCAGCGTGGCCCCGAGCAAGGCGATCCCGCGCTCTTCGGCCTCGAGCGCATCGACCTCGCCGCTCGCCAGGTCGCGCCACAGCCGGCTGCGTGCCAGCATCAGCTCGGGCGGCAGCAGGGCGTGGCCGGCGAGGCGCGCCTCGTCGAAGCCGCCGCCCGCCATGGCCTCGGGCGCCAGGTGCGCCAGCGCGTCGCTGCCCAGGCGCAACGCCAGGCAGCGGTCGCCGATGCAGCCGGGAAAGCTGAGCCGGTAGGGCTTGCCCGCCGAGATGAGGAGCGCGTGGCTGGGCGTGGCGATCGCCTGGCGCCGCGGCCCGTCGTGCTTGGCGAACAGGCCCGCCAGCGGCAGGGCCAGGACGTTGAGATCGGAGCTCTCGACCTCGCCGCACTCGCTCGTCGCCGGGCGCGCGGCGATGTGGCCGATCTGCAGCCACTCGCCGACGAACAGCGTGCGGCGCACAAACGATGGTGCAGGGCCCGGCTTCATCAGGCGGCCAGCGAATCGAGGTCGGGCGTCGGCGGGAGGACGTCGCGCAGCAGCACCCTGATCTGCGCCAGTTGCGCCCGGGCGGCGCGGCGCCCGGCTTCGAACAAGTACGGCATCGCGCCAGTCTCCCATAGGCCGACATGCCGCTCCAGGCCGAGCTCGATCTCTAACACGCGTTGTCCAGCGCTCCGCGCGGCGTCGTTCAACACGGTCGTGCCTCCTTGCAAAGGGCACGAGGCTATGGGTTCGGCCGCTTCCCCGCTGTCACGATCCGACGCTTTGCCCGGTCTCCGGCACACGCAGCCGACTTTTGGCGGCGCCGTGGAACGCGCGTGGAACGCGGCCCTCGGCACAGTGCAAGTTCGCCGGGCGTGCCGGCGACACCCCGACTTTCATCATCAACAAGCACTGCCTACCCGAGGTCCCGATGTCCAAGATCCAAGATCCCCTGAGCGCCGCTTCGGCGGAGACGCTCGCTGCCGCCGTCACCCAGGTGCACGAGCTGGTCGCGTCCGTTCGCAAGGACGGCCTGAAGTTCAAGCTCGCGTACGACGGCCTGAGCGCCGGCATCGACGATGCGAGCGACGCCGAGATCAAGCTGTATCGGCCGAAACTCGATCGCGCGCGGCAGAGGCTCGACCTCGACATGGCCGATGTCCAGTCTGCGCAGGCGACCCTAGCGCGCCTGCGCGGCGACCCGGCGCTGATGGCATCTCGCGCCGACCAGGTCGAGAAGCTCGCGAAGGCCGTCGGCCACGTGCGCAGGCAGTGCATCGAGCGGGTGCAGCTCGCACGCCAGCTCGACGGCCGCGTCGACAAGGCGCTCGAAGGGGTGCGCCAGAACCGGCGCGACGCCGAGGTCGACATCGGCGCGTTGCGCCTGCGCGTTCGGGGATGCGCCCGGACACTCGCCGACGCCCTGCCCCAGGCCGAGCAGCTCGCGGCCGCGGCCCGCAAGGCCTTCGACAAGCAGGACCAGAAGGCGCTGACCGAGGCTCGCGCCAGGCTGATCGACCTGAAGGCGTTCGACGGCAACGTGATGCGGCTGCGGCCCGAGGTGCAGCAGTTGCCCAGGCAGCACCCGGATCTCGACCGCGAGCAGCGGGCCGAGGTCCAGTCGATGCTCGACGACCTCGAGCGCGTGGAGGAGGTGCCGGCGGCGATCGCGTGTCTCGTCAAGGAGACGCTGGCGCTCGGGCAGGTGCCGGTGAAGAAGCCGGCGCGCCCGGCGCTCGCCGCCGCCGAAGCGCAGAAGCTGATCAAGACCTTCGGCCTGCCAGACGACGGGTCTCGCCGCGCCAAGGCCGTGAAGGTCCTTGCCGATGACGCGATCGAGGCCTGGCCGCGCGAGCTCGCCAAGCTCTACGGCTGCAAGGAGTCGGAGCTGAAGGCGCGTCTTGGCGAGGTGCGCAAGCTCTCGTTCGTCAGGTCGATGTCATTGATCGACATCTGATCCGGCGCGCTCAAAGCGAGGCGTAGTAGTCCTTCAGCGCCGCATCGATGGCCTTGAGCGCCGTCCCCCGGGCGGGATCGTCCGCCTTCAGCTTCGCCGACTTGTCGAGATCGTCGAACGCCTTGGCCGCCTTCCAGTGCTTCTTCGACCAGGCGCGGAAGGCGGCGAGGTCTTCCTTGCTCTTCTTCGCCAGCTCGGCGTAATTCTTGTAGACGGTCGGCTTCGGCAGCTTCGGCGGGAACTCCTTGCTGAAGGCCTTCAGATCGGCGTCGGTGACGAGCTTCTTGCCGCTGAGCGACCAGCCGTTCAGGCGGGTCAGGAACTCGCGGTAGGCCTCGACGTCCTTGGTCACGGCCACCTTGGCCAGGCTCTCCGCTCCCGGCGCTCCGCCCGGGTAGTAGACCCATACCTCGAGGGAGAAGTTGAACAACGCCACATCGAACTCGAGTCGACCCGGGCCCTCGCCGCCGGCGTTCCTCAGCCGGCCCCGGATGGCCATCGAATCGGCTTCGATCCCGCCCAGCTTCAGGCCGGTCAGGCTGCTCAATCCCGAGAGGTCCGATTTCGCCGCCGACCAGGCCTTCTCGATCAGGTAGGGAGCGACCTTCAGGTAGGCGTCCGGCGTCGGCATCTTCGGCAGCTCGACGGTGCGAAAGACGAAGCGGTTCGTCACCATGTTCATGCCCATGCGCGTCTCCCTTTCCGGCCGTCAGGCAGCGACGCCGTTATACATGCGTTCACTACCCCTGTTCATGGGTAGCGGCCTCGTCGCCCACCGACGAGCATGTCCGAGCCGCGCATTGCGGTGAGAGACTCGACGCAGGGGAACAACGCGATGAAACAGCAACGCCGCTCCTTCGCTCAAGGCTTCGCGCTGGCCCTCATGCTGGGCCTGGCTGCCCCGATCAGCGCGCAAGCAGACGGCTGCGTGCCCCAGATCACCCTCACGGAGCAGGTGCAAGGCCAGCCGGGCGGCAGTGTCCTGGGTCAGTACGTGATGACCACGGGCGATCTGTGCGGCCTGCAGATCGTCGCCCTGGCGGTGGACAACGACGACAGCCTCTCGGCCTTCAGCAGCCTGTCGGGGTGGAACTCGCTCGTCGTCACCGACAACTTCTGGGATTCCGGGATCGTGCTGAGCCGCGACGACTTCGGAACCGGCAGTTCCTATCAGGTGCTCACGGGCCCGGCCGGCATCGGCAGCTTCCTGTCGTTTTTCGGTCCCTTCGCGGAGCTCGCCAACCTGTACTGGCTTTCCGCCCACTACGGCGGGCCCGTGGTGGACAACTCGACGGCATTCACGGCGGTCGGCACGCCGATCGCGCTTCCCGAGGATGCCTTCCAGTTCCAGGCGAGAGCTCCTGCCTCCCAGCCTGTCTTCTTCCTGTTCGATCCGAGCGCGAACACGACGGTGGCCATCAGCGCAGTCGTCAGCGCCGTTCCGGAGCCGGCGGAGACGCTCCTTCTTGCGATGGGGTTGCTGGTCATGATGGCGAGGACGCGCCTTGCGCGCGCCAAGACTGCCGGATGAGCTGCTTCGTTGCTTCGCCTATCGACAGCTCAGCACGCCGCTTTGCACCGTGCAGGCCCCTGGCGGCCCGACGAGCAAGGGACCCAGCCGATTCAGGCGGAGGCCGTCGCTCGTCCAGCACCCTGACGGGTCGCATTGGCTGACCGTTCTCAAGGGCGGAAGGGGGACCGGCGGTGAGCGCGGCGGCAAGGCTCCCTGCACGGCAGGCGCGGCGCGCGGCGGCAGCGTGACCGGCGCAACGACGACCGGCGGCAGCGGCGGCCGCTCCAGCACGAGGTCTTCCTTGCCGAGACACTCGCGCGCAACGCGCTTGCGGTAGGGCTGCAGCGCAGCCAGCTCCGCCGCTCCCGCGCGCGCCGCCCCCTGCGCCCGGCCCGACGAGAGGATCGCCGCCTCCCGGACCTCCAGCGCGTCGAGCGCCTGAACGCACCCGGGCGACGTCAGCGGATCCGCGCCCTGCGCCAGGCACGTGCCCGCGGCAAGGGCAAGAATCATGGCTGTCAATGGCCTGGGCATGGGTGTGCGACGCAGCGAAGCGGGGTCGAGTTCACTCGAGCTTTGCGTTACCGTGCCGGGCCATGTCTTCCGCTGCCCTCCCCGCCTCGCCCGCCGAAGCCGCCCTGCCCGCCGCCTGCCTGAACTGCGGCGAGTCGTTCGGCGAGCGGGGCGAACGCCGCCGGCGCTTCTGCCCGGAATGCGGGCAGGAGACCACCGTGCGGGCGCCGACGGTGGGCGAGTTCGCCCAGCAGTTCGGCGGCGCCTACTTCGCCGCCGAGGGCGCGCTGTGGCGTAGCCTGAAGCTGCTGCTCCTGAAGCCCGGGGCGCTGACGGTGCAGTACCTGGCGGGTCGGCGCAAGCACTACGTCCTGCCCTTGCGGCTGTACCTGACGATCAGCCTGCTGGCCCTGCTGCTGCTGCGCGTGGTGGGCGGCGGCCCGGTGGAGGTCAAGGTGAGCGACCCGGCCAGGATCGGCAAGGAGAACCGCATCGCCCTCGAGCTGGGCGGCGGCCGGGCCGGCGTTCGCGACGGCGTGTTCTTCTGCGAGGACCTGCCCGGCTGGGTGTGCCGGCGCATCCAGCGCCGGGTCGACATCGAGCCCAGGAAGGTTCTCGATGAGATCGAGTCCGCGAAGGACCGCTTCCTCGGCAATCTGGGCCCGGCCATGTTCGTGCTGCTGCCGAGTTTCGCGCTCTGGCTGAAGCTGGCCTACCTCAACCGGCGCCTGCGCTACACCGAACACCTGGTGTTCGCGCTGCACGTGCATGCCTTCTGGTTCGTGGCCCTGCTGTTCACGCTGCCCGGCTGGAAGCCGCTGGCGGCGGTGGCCTTCCTGAGCGTTCCGGTCTACACGCTCACGGCCATGAAGCGGGTGTACGGCGGCCGCCGCTGGCCGCGGCTGCTGCGGGCCGCCCTCGTGTCGGTGTTGTATGGCACGACGCTGGTCCTGGCCCTGGTCGGTGTGGCCCTGGTCACCCTGCTGTCATAGCGCCTGCGCCGCGCCTAGAGCGCCATCGCCGGCCGCAGCGCCAGCGCCGCCCGCCAGCGAAGCAGGTGCGGATGCTGCTCCCCCGCCCTCACCTTCACCACCCGCGCGAAGTCGACCGCCACCGCCGCGGTGATGTCGGCCAGGCTGAAGCGATCGGTGGCGATGAACTCGCGGTCGGCCAGGCGCTCGTTCAGGACGACGAAGAACTGCTGCGCCCTCGCCAGGCCGCGCTGCGCCAGCTCGGGGATCTGCGCGTAGTCCACCGGCCCGGGCAAGGCCCGGTTGGCGAGCGATGGCGCGCTGTTGCGCATCGCCTCGGCAATGGCGAACAGGCCCTCGAACTCGATGCGCCAGTTCCAGCTCGCAACCTCGGCCTTCTCCTCCGGCGTGACGCCCATCAGGGGCGGCTCGGGGTACGCCGCCTCCAGCCAGGCGGCGATGGCCGCGTTGTCGGTCAGCAGCAGGCCTTCCCCGGTGCGCAGCGCCGGCACCGTGCACGCCGGATTCACCTGGCGGTAGGCCTCGCCGAGCTGCTCGTTGTTGCGCAGGTCGACCTGCACCGTCTCGTGCACGACGCCTTTCTCGGCGAGCAGGATGCGGGCGCGGCGCGGGCTCGGCGCGGTGGCGCAGTCGTAGAGGGTGATCATGTCGGCATCTTCTGGAAGTCGGCCGCGTCGTGGCGCTCGGGCAGCTGGCTCGCCGGATTGCCCCAGGTGCGGTTGACCATGCGGCCGCGCCGGACCGCCGGGCGCTGCGCGATCTCGTCGGTCCAGCGCAGGACATTCGCATACGCCTGCACCTGCAGGAACTCGCCCGATTCGTAGAGCTGCCCCTTGGCGAGCGTGCCGTACCAGGGCCACACGGCCATGTCGGCGATCGTGTACTCGCTCCCCGCCAGGTAAGGGCTCTCGGCGAGTCGCCGGTCGAGCACGTCGAGCTGACGCTTCACCTCCATCGCGTAGCGGTCGATCGCGTACTCGATCTTCGCCGGCGCGTAGGCGTAGAAGTGGCCGAAGCCGCCGCCGAGGAAGGGCGCGCTGCCCATCTGCCAGAACAGCCACGAGAGGCATTCGGCGCGCACGGCGGGGTCGGCGGGAAGGAAGGCGCCGCCGAACTTCTCGGCCAGGTAGAGCAGGATCGCGCCCGACTCGAACACCCGGATAGGCTTGCCGCCGCTGCGGTCGCAGAGGGCCGGGATCTTCGAGTTCGGGTTCACGGCGACGAAGCCGCTGCCGAACTGCTCGCCCTCGTTGATGCGGATCAGCCAGGCGTCGTATTCCGCGCCGGCATGGCCGAGGGCCAGCAGCTCCTCGAGCATCACGGTGACCTTGACGCCGTTGGGCGTGGCCAGCGAGTAGAGCTGCAGCGGATGGCGGCCGACCGGCAGCTCCTTGTCGTGGGTCGCGCCGGCGATCGGCCGGTTGATGTTGGCGAAGCGGCCGCCGCTCTCCTTGGTCCATGACCACACGGCCGGCGGCACGTAGGAGGAGGCGTCGCTCATGGTCATTGCGCCTCGATGCCCGCCTTCTTCACGATCTGCGCGTACTTCGCGAGCTCGCTGCGGAAGAACGGCATCGCCTTGTCGGCCGGCTGGACGTTGATCACGTTGCCCTGCCGGGCCATCGCCTCCCTGACCTCGGCGTCGGCGAACGCCGCCACCACCGCCGCATGCACGCGCTGCACCTCGGCCGCCGGCAGGCCCTTCGGCGCGACCACCGCGAACCAGGCCTCGACCACGTAGTTCGGCATGCCCTGCTCGGCGAAGGTGGGGATGTCGGGCGCGGCGGCGACGCGCTGCGCCGTGGCCACGCCGATCGCCCGCAGCGCGCCCGACTTCAGGTGGCCCTGCACGCTCGGCAGCGCCGCGGTGCCGAACTCCACCTGGCCGCCGATCAGGTCGGTGACCATCGGCCCGACGCCCTTGTACGGAATGTGCCGCGCCTTCGCCTTGGCCTCGTCGAGGAACATCTCGCTCGCCAGGTGCAGGATGGTGCCGTTGCCGCCCGAGGCGAAGGTCATGTCGCCGTTGCGGCTCTTCAGCAGGGCGACGAACTCCTTCGCGTCCTTCGCCGGCACCTTCGGATTCACCACCAGCACCACCGGCGTGTAGCCGACCACGGCGACCGGCGTGAAGTCGCCCGGCATGTCGAACGGCATGCTCTTCATCACGCTCGGGAAGATGACCACGTTGTTCGAGACGATGCCGAGCGTCAGGCCGTCGGGCGCCGAGCGGGTGAGCGTCTGCAGGCCGAGGAGGCCGCCCGCGCCGGGCTGGTTGTCGACGATGACCGGGTGGGCCAGCGCTTTGGCCAGCGCCTGCTGCGCGGCGCGCGTGATCGCGTCGACGCCGGAGCCGGTGGCGTTCGGCAGGATGATGCGGACCGGCCGGTCCGATTGGCCGAAGGCCGGTGCGGCCAGTCCGCTCGCCATGCCGGCGAGCAGGCTGCGGCGTGTCAACAAGGTGGAGTTCATGGCGCGAGGTCTCCCGAGGTCGGTCGGTCGAGTCTAGCCATGGCGAGCCGCTGCGGCCGGCCGAATCCGGATTGGGGACTTACCTAGGCCCCGAGCGCGCGTTGCCGGTCTCCAATGGCGAACGCCTGCTGCAAACGGAGAACTCCTTGAAGCTCATCCCCCACGTTCTCGTCGCCGCGCTGGCCGTGGCGGCCGGCAGTGCACTGGCGCAGGCCTATCCGAACCGCCCCGTCACCCTGGTCGTGCCGTTCGCGGCCGGCGGCCCCACCGACGTGGTGGCGCGCACCGTCGGCCAGGCGATGAGCCGCTCGCTCGGCCAGTCGGTGGTCATCGAGAACAAGCTGGGCGCGGGCGGCACGATCGCCGCCGGGTACGTGGCCAAGGCGGCGCCCGACGGCTACACGATCCTGATCCATCACAACGGCATGGCGACGGCGCCGGCGCTGTACCGGAAGCTCTCGTTCAATCCGCTGACCGACTTCGAATACGTCAGCCAGGTGGTCGACGTGCCGATGACGATGCTCGGCCGCAAGGACCTGCCGCCGAACACGCTGCAGGAGCTGATTCCGTACGTCAAGGCCAACGCCGACAAGCTCAACCTCGCGCACGCCGGCCTGGGCGCGGTGTCGCACCTGTGCGGCATGGTCTTCCGCCAGGCGATCGGCGCCGAGCTGCAGACCGTTCCCTACCAGGGCACCGCGCCGGCGATGAACGCCCTGCTCGGCGGCCAGGTCGACCTGCTTTGCGACCAGACGACGCAGACCATCCCGCACATCAAGGCCGGCAGCGTGAAGTTCTACGGCGTCACGACCTCGGGCCGGATCAAGGCGCTGCCGCAATCGCCGACCCTCGAGGAGCAGGGCCTGAAGGGCTTCCAGGTCGTCGTCTGGCACGGCATCTACGCGCCCAAGGGAACGCCCGCCGCGGCGCTCGAGAAGATCAATGCCGCGGTGCGCTTCGCGCTGAAGGACCCGGTGGTGCAGCAGCGCATGGCCGAGCTCGGCGCCGAGATCGTGCCCGACGCCAAGCTCACGCCCGAGGGCCTGCGGACCTGGCTGCAGGCGGAGACCGATCGCTACGGGCCGATGATCCGCAGCGCCGGGGCGTTCGCCGACTGACCCGCGGCTAGGCCTCGAGGCGCAGCAGCCGCCTCAGCTTCAGGAAGGCGAGCCCGGCCATCACCGCGTCGCTGATCGCGTCGTGGGCGTCGCGCAGCGGCAGGCCGAGCTCGGTCATCATGGTCGCGAAGCGCAGGTCGATGTCGCCGCCCCGCAGGTGCGCGGGCAACTGGCGGTTTTTGAAGTCGTAGTACATCGCCGAGACCTCGATCTTCGGCTGCGGCAGCCGCACGCCGAGCATCGGCCAGATCTCCCGGTTCAGCATCGCCACGTCGAACTCGAGGTAGTAGCCGACCAAGGGGCGGCTGCCGATGAAGTCGAGCAGCCGGCGCATGGCCTCTGCCGGCTCGATCCCGGCCGCGAGGTCGGCGTCGCGCAGGCGGTGCACGCGCACGCTGTCGGGCGTGCTCGGGCGCTCGGCACGCACCAGCAGCTCGAGGCGCTGGCTCGTCAGCAGGCGGTTGCCGACGATGCGAACCGCGCCGATCGAGACGATCCGGTCGCTGCGCACGTCGAGCCCCGTCGTCTCGCAGTCGAGCGTGACCCACTCGCCGGGCGGGGCCGCGTCGTACATGAACGAGAAGTGCGGATCGGCGAGGTGATAGAGCATCCAGCCGCGACGCAGCGGGCCGAGCCAGCGTCCGCCGATGGCCATGCCTACGCCGCCTCGAGCTGGAACTGGTGGCGCAGCAGCGCCTTGAATCGCTTGACGACTGCCAGCGAGTCCTTCAGCAGGTCGCGTTCGAGACTGCCGAGGCGATCGATCCGGACCGCGCCCGACACCGGCAACTCGGCGTCGAGCTCGGCCAGGCCGGCCTTCAGCTTCAGGCCCATCAGGAAGTGCAGGCTGTCGGCGAGGTCGGTCGCGAGCTCGGCCGAGAGGCGCCCGCCGGCCACCAGGGCGTCGAGCCGGGCGGTGGTCGCCGTCTCCCGCACGTGATCGCGCAGCGCGAGGCTGCGCACGCCATGCACGATCGGGAAGATGCCGGCCTTCTTCAGGTCGAGGAGGTCCTGCTCCTGCTCGCCGATCTTCAGCAGGCGGTTCCACCAGCCGCCGGTCGCATCGGGAAACGAATCGATCGCCGCGGCGAAGCGGCCGAGCAGGGCATCGTCGGCGGAGACCAGCCGATCGACCTCGGCGCGCACTTCCGCCAGCAGCGATGCGTCGCCGGCCACCGCATGCGCGTCGATGAAGATCGCCAGCGCCATCAGGCCTTCGGGGTCGGGACGCAGCAGCCAGTGGCGCACCACTTCCCTGAATCCGCTCGCGCTGCGCCGCCAGGCCGGGTTGCGGACCATGATGCCGCCCGGGCACTCGGGATAGCCGAAGTCGCGCAGCGCGGCCGAGAAACGATCGCACGCCTCGACCACGATCGCCTCGTCGAGGGTCGCGCCATCGCGCAGGATCAGGCCGTTGTCCTGGTCGGTCTTCAGCAGCTGCTCGCCGCGGCCCTCGCTGCCCATCACGAAGAGGCAGCTTTCAGCCACCAGCTCGGCCGGCGCGACGAGCTGCCAGGTCCGCTCGAAGAGCTTGGCGTTGAGGGCCTGCACCAGCCGGCCGATCTGCCCGACCCGCGTGCCGCCGCGGTACAGCAGGGCGACGAAGCGGGTGATCTTCATCGCCTGCTCGCGCAACGCCTCGAGGTCCTTCGCCTGCAGGATCTGCACCGTGATCAGGTAGGAATGGTTCGAGAGGAAGCTCAGCAGGTCGAGCTGCTCGAGCAGGCCGACGATCTCCTCGCCGCGGGCAACGACCAGGCGGTGCACCTGGTGCCGGATCATGAGCGCCAGCGCATCGAACAGCGGCGCCTCGGGGGCGATGGTCACCAGCTCGAAGGTGGCGAGCTCGCGCACCGGCAGGTCGCGCAGCGGCCGGCCGTCGAGAATCGCGCGCTGCAGGCCGGTGCTGGTGAAGATGCCCAGCCCCGCGCCGTCGCGCACGAGCACGCAACTCGAGCGTCGCGCCTGCAGGATCGTCGCCACCTCGACGATTCCGATGGTGCCCTCGACCACATGCGCCGGCCGCAGGAACGCCTCGTCGACCCTTGACATGGTGATCGCCTGCATCTCGCGCTGGCTGTGCCGCTGCGCCAGCGCGCCGAGCTTCTGCGACAGGTCCGAGAACAGCAGCGCGCCGAAGGTCGCGTTGCCCGAGATCAGCTCGTTGACCGCGGCCTTGGCCAGGGCGTAGGCCAGCACTTCCTCGGCGGCGACGAAGCGGCTGCTGGCCCGGCCCGCCACCAGCGAGCGGCCGTCGAAGCAGTCGTTGGGGCCGTAGGTCGCGACCAGCTCCTCGGCGTCGAACTGCGACACGTGGCCCTTGATGACGACGAACAGGTGCGACGGCTCCATGCCCCGATCGAGGATCGTCTCGCCCTCGCGGAAGTAGGCGACGTCGACCGCGTCGCGGACGATCCGTTGCTCCGCGGCGGCCAGGCAGTCGAAGGGCGACGCCGAGAAATCGAAGGCGTTGGGCATGCGGGAATCATGAGTCAGCGCCGCGAATTGGCAAACATCCGGCGCACGCCGCCTTGCGCTATCGCAAGGAATGCGGCCACCCGCAAGCGCATGCTCGTCGGCAGCCGAACGCGAGACGTCGGCGCACGCATCCCCGAGGAGACAGCATGCAGGACGACCTGACGACGCGCATCGCGAACGACCCGAACTACCAGGCGC
This sequence comes from Burkholderiales bacterium, assembly GCA_021414305.1. Classification (GTDB taxonomy): domain Bacteria; phylum Pseudomonadota; class Gammaproteobacteria; order Burkholderiales; family Burkholderiaceae_C; genus Schlegelella_A. Next base: position 156,448 of record JAIOOS010000013.1, read on the forward strand.
TGAAGTCCAGGCGCTCGCGCTTCGGCTGGTGGCTCGCGCTGGCGATGATGATCGTGTACTACGGCTTCATCCTGCTGGTCGCGTTCGACAAGCCGTTCCTCGCCACCCGGCTCGGCGCCGGGGTCACGACGATCGGCATGCCCATCGGCCTGGGCATCATCGTCTTCACCGTGGTCATCACCGCGCTCTACGTGCGCCGGGCCAACGGCGAGTTCGACGCCTTGAGCGAGCAGGTCGCCAAGGCGGCGCTGAAATGAGCGCCTATACGCAGGCCCGCTCGCTCGCCCCGGCGGCCGTGGTCGCCGCAATGCTCGCCGCCGCCGGCGCCGCCTTCGCCGCCGGCGCCGACCTCGGCCAGGCCGAAAAGCAGGCGACCAACTGGACCGCGATCAGCATGTTCGCGGCGTTCGTCGTCGGCACGCTCTTCATCACCAAGTGGGCGGCGTCCAGGACCAAGTCGGCGGCCGACTTCTACACCGCCGGGGGCGGCATCACGGGCTTCCAGAACGGCCTGGCGATCGCCGGCGACTACATGTCGGCGGCGTCGTTCCTCGGCATCTCGGCAGCGGTGATGGTCGGCGGCTTCGACGGCCTGATCTATTCGATCGGCTTTCTCGTCGGCTGGCCGGTGGTGACCTTCCTGCTCGCCGAGCGGCTGCGCAACCTCGGCAAGTTCACCTTCGCCAACGTGGCCGCGTTCCGCTTCGCGCAGACGCCGGTGCGGGTGTTCGCGGCTTCCGGCACGCTGGTCGTGGTGGCCTTCTACCTGATCGCGCAGATGGTCGGCGCGGGGCAGCTGATCAAGCTGCTGTTCGGCCTCGAGTACTGGATCGCGGTGGTCATCGTCGGCGGCCTGATGATGGTCTACGTGCTGTTCGGCGGCATGACGGCGACGACCTGGGTGCAGATCATCAAGGCCTGCCTGCTGCTCGCCGGGGCCAGCTTCATGGCCTTCATGGTCCTCTACAGCTTCGGCTTCAGCACCGAGGCGATGTTCGCCAAGGCGGTGGAGGTGAAGACGGGCATCGCCAGCGCCGCCGGCAAGCCGCCGGCCGAGGCAGCGGCCCAGGGCTTCTCGATCATGGGCCCGGGCGGCTTCATCAAGGACCCGATCTCGGCGATCAGCTTCGGCATGGCGCTGATGTTCGGCACCGCTGGCCTGCCGCACATCCTGATGCGCTTCTTCACCGTGCCCAACGCCAAGGAGGCGCGCAAGTCGGTGCTGTGGGCCACCGTCTGGATCGGCTACTTCTACATCCTCACCTTCATCATCGGCTTCGGCGCGATCACCTTCGTGCTGACCAACCCGCAGTTCCTCGACGCCAAGGGCGGGCTGCTCGGCGGCGGCAACATGGCGGCGATCCACCTTGCGAACGCGGTCGGCGGCAACGTGTTCCTCGGCTTCATCTCGGCGGTGGCGTTCGCCACCATCCTGGCGGTGGTCGCGGGCCTGACGCTCTCGGGCGCCTCGGCCGTGTCGCACGACCTCTACGCCACCGTGGTGAAGAAGGGCAAGGCCGACGGCGCCGCGGAGCTGCGCGTCTCGCGCTGGACGACGGTGGCGCTCGGCATCGTCGCGGTGGTGCTCGGCATCGTGTTCGAGAAGCAGAACATCGCCTTCATGGTCAGCCTGGCGTTCGCCATCGCCGCTTCCGCCAACTTCCCGGTGCTGCTGATGTCGGTGCTGTGGAAGGACTGCACGACGCGCGGCGCGGTGATCGGCGGCTTCCTCGGCCTGGCGTCATCGGTCCTGCTGACGCTGGTCTCGCCGGCGGTGTGGGAGGTGACGCTCGGCAATCCGAAGGGCTCGGCCCTGTTCCCCTACGCCTCGCCGGCGCTGTTCTCGATGACGATCGGCTTCGTCGGCATCTGGCTGTTCTCGATCCTCGACCGGAGCCCGCGCGCGGCGCAGGACCGCGCCGGTTTCGCGGCCCAGCAGGTGCGGTCGGAAACCGGCATCGGCGCATCGGGGGCATCGGGGCACTGAGCTTCGCCCAGCGGCATACTCGCTCGCACGCCCGGCGCCTCGACCGGACGAGGAGGGGTGCCGATGGAGACGACCCTGCCCCGCTGCGCCGCCGCCGCGCTGGTCCTGCTCGCTGCCCCGGCCCTCGCGCAGACGCCCGCGCCGAAGGCCGATCTCGCCGCCGGCCAGGCGCGCGCGGAGACCGTGTGCGCCGCCTGCCACGGCGCCAACGGCGTCAGCGTCAGCGACAACATCCCGAACCTCGCGGGCCAGCAGCCGGCCTACCTGGCGGCGCAGCTTCGGGCGCTGCGCTCGGGCACGCGCAAGAACCCGCTGATGAACGCGATCGCGGCGCAGCTCGGCGATGCCGACATCGTCAACGTCGCGGCCTACTTCGGCAGCCTGCAGCCGGGTTATCCGGGAGCGAAGTCCGAGCTGCTCCCCACGGTGGCGAAGACGCAAGTCGCCTTCCCCGAGAACTACAAGGCGAGCTTCACCATGTACCAGACGGTGAACCGCACCGACATCAACCAGGTACGCTATCTCTGGGCCAACCCGGCGGCGCTGCAGGCCGCGCGCGAAGGCCGGCCGATGCCGCCGGGCGCGGTGCTCGTTCTCGAGCAGCACGCGGCCAGGCTCGATGCCGACAAGAAGCCCGTGACCGGCAGCGACGGCTACTACGTCAGCGACCGCTTCCTCGCGTTCGCGGTGATGGGCAGCGGCGCCGGCTGGGGCGATGCCTTTCCCGAGATGCTGCGCAACGGCGACTGGAACTACGCCGCGTTCGGCCCCGACATGAAGCTGCGCACGAGCGTGAACCAGGCCGAGTGCCTGGCGTGCCACAAGCCGCTCGACAAGTCGAGCTTCGTGTTTTCGCTGGAGCCGATGGCAAGAGTGGCCAAGGCCAGGTGACCGGGGCGCAGCGACATCCCATAGCCAGGAGGCGCGCCGACGACTGTTGTAGTCTCGCTCGACGGCACTGAACCCATGACTCGATTCGACAAGCGGGGCAACCCGGTTTCATACGGCCGGTCGGAGGCGATCGACGCACTGGATCGCGTGTTCGACCTGCTCCATGCCTACCAGGCCGACCCGCTGGCCGAGGTCGACAGGATCATCGCCGACCACCCGGACTTCGTGATGGCGCACGCCTTTCGCGCCGGCGCACTGGCGACGGCGACCGACAAGGCGTTCGAATCGGAGGTCATCAAGAGCGTGGCGGCGGCCGAAGCGCTGCTGCCGAGGGCCAACGACCGCGAGCGCATGCATGTTTCGGCGGTGCGCGCCTGGCTCGACGGCGATTGGGAGCGGGCGACCGACCTGTGGGGCCGCGTCTCGATGGCCTATCCACGCGATCTGCTGGCGCTTCAGTTCGCGCACGTCGGCGACTTCTTCCTCGGTCACTCGCACATGCTGCGCGATCGGATCGCTCGCGTCCTGCCGCACTGGGACCGCAGCGTGCCGGGCCACGGCTTCGTCGAAGGCATGTACGCGTTCGGTCTCGAGGAGGCGGGCGACTACGAACAGGCGGAGGCGCGCGGCCGAGAGGCTGCCGCCCTGAATAGGCAAGACGGCTGGGCCGTTCACGCCGTCGCCCACGTGCTGGAGATGCAGGGGCGCGCCGCGGAAGGCGCGGACTTCCTTGCCGCTGGGGCCGATGGCTGGGCGCCGAACAGCCTGTTCGCATTTCACCTGTGGTGGCACCTGGCGCTGTTCCACATTGATGGCGACGACGCGCCTGCCGCCCTGAAGCTGTTCGACGAGAAGATTTCCGCGGGGGGTTTCGGCCAGGCGCTCGAGCTTCTCGACGGCTCGTCGCTGCTGTGGCGCCTGTCGCTCCTCGGCCACGACGTCGGCGACCGCTGGACCGATCTGGCCGCGAAGTGGGCCACGCGGATCGACGACGCCCACTACGCCTTCAACGACGTCAACGCCATGCTGGCCTTCGTCGGCGCGGGCGACCGCGCGGCCCAGGCCCGGCAGATCGCGACCCTCGAGCGGGCTGCGATCGAGAGTGGAACGGGCGCGATGATGAGCCGGGAGATCGGCTTGCCGGCGTGCGAAGGGCTCGCTGCATTCGGCAGGGGCGACTACGCGCAGGCGATCGAGCGGCTGTTGCCTTTGCGCGGCAAGGCGAATCGCTTCGGCGGCAGCCATGCGCAGCGCGACATGTTCTCCTGGACGCTGACCGAAGCCGCGATCCGTCTCGGCGACCGCGCGCTTGCCGATGCGTTCGTCGCCGAACGCCTGTCGTGGAAGCCGAAGAGTCCGATCAACCGCGCCTGGGCGACGCGCGCCAGCCGGCTGAACCCGGCACCCGCGGGCTAAGGCTGCACGGCTGCGGGTCGCAAGGCCGGCGCGTCCGCCTCGGCGTCCTCCGGCGTGAGCAGCCTGCCGAACGCGAACTTGCAGCCAAGCAGCAGCACGCCCGCACACGCCACGAGCGCGGCATGCATGGCCCAGAACTCCCGCCCCGGCATCTTCTCCAGGAAGCCCGCGAGCCAGCCGACGAAGGTGTTGCCGAGGAACAGGTGCAGGTAGTACACGCCGATCACCAGGCCGCCCAACTGCTTCGGCGCGACCCGTGAATAGAGCGCCAGGCCCACCGGCAGGATGTTGGCGAAGCCGAGGTCGTTGACAACCGTGTAGGCCAGCGTCCAGCCGAGGCTCACCTTCTCGTGCGTGCTCTCGGCCAGCATGGCGGCCACGGCGATCATCGCCGGGCCGCCGGCGGCGAGGAAGGTGCCGAGCGTCATCTTCGTCAGCTCGTCGGGCTCGCGCCGGCGCGTCGCCCACCAGCGCCAGAAGGCGATCGAGCCGAGCATGGTGGCGGTGCTCACCGCGGCGTCGACCGCCTGCAGCCAGGTCACCGGCACGTCCCAGCCGAACAGAACGAAGTCCATGTGCCGCTGCGCCCAGAGCGGAAAGGCGTTGGTGAACTGCTGGTTGCCGACGATCGAGAGCATCAGCACCGGAATCATGGCGACGAGGAGCGCCAGCCGCGCCTTCTCGGCGCCCGACATCCCGGCGCGCGGCCCGGCCGCCTTGCGCGCCGCGGCGCCGCGCGCCGGCTCCGGCGGCAGCCAGCGCCGGCCGGCGAGGTAGACCGCGAGGCCGATGACCATGCCCACGCCGGCGGCGCCGAAGCCCCAGTGCCAAGCCACCTTCTCGCCGAGCGTGCCGCAGACGATGGGCGCGGCGATCACCGCGATCTGCACCGCCAGCAGGAAGATCTGGAACGCGCTGGCCCGCCGCTTGTCGCCCGGCGCGTAGAGGTCGCCCACCTGGGCGGCGATGTTGCCCTTGAAGCAGCCTACGCCGACGAGCAGGCAGGCGAGCGCGATCAGGAAGCTCGCCTCGAAGGCCATCATGAAATGGCCGAGCGCCATCAGGCTGGAGCCGATCACCACCGTCTTCGTGCGGCCCAGCAGGCGGTCGGCGAGCAGCCCGCCGAACAGCGGCGTGAGGTACACGCAGCCGGCGTAGAGGCCGAACACGGCCGAGGCGAGCTGCTGCGGCGACATCGGCCCGGTGGCGCGCTCGAGGAAGCCGCGCAGCGCCTCCATGCCGGCGACCCGGCCGATGTGCTCCGGCAGGAACAGATAGTTGCTGAGGTAGAGCACCAGCAGCGCCTGCATGCCGTAGAACGAGAACCGCTCCCACAGCTCGCAGAACGCGAGCCAGCCGAGGCCGGCGGGGTGGCCGAAGAAGCTCCGGTCGCGGCGCTCGTCGGCGCTCGGGGAACGGCCGGGCGGGCCTTCGGCGGTGAGCATGGCGGCGGACATGGCGGGATCGGCGGGCTGGCAGGGTGCCAGGGCCGACGATACGCGGAGAACCAGCTCTAGAAGAGCGGGCCCGCGAACACCGCGACCGCGACCGCGCAGACGCCCAGCAGCGTCAGGACCCAGTTGGGCGCCGAGCCATGAGGAACGCCGAGGTGGCGGTGACGACGTCTGTCAATCATGTGAGCTCCGGATACAAGACTCCGGTCGGATGTCACGGCCCGAGGGCCAGGACAAAGATCCGGCCCGGATAGGGGGCCTTCAAGCGACCTTCGTGCCAGCCTGGTCTAAGCTCGAGCGATGTCCCTTTCGCCCCGCATGAACGCGCTCGGCCGGGTCTACTTCTGGCAGGGCGGAAGCCTCTGGATCGGGCGCGGAAGCGGGCGCACCGAGTGGCACGGGCATCACGCGCACCAGATCACCTTGCCGTTCAGCGCCGCGTGCCTGTTCCGCAACGAACAGGACGAAGAGTGGAAGGAGTACGCGGGCGCCTTCGTCCGATCGGAGCGTCCCCATCAGTTCGAGATGGCGGACGCGGCGGCCGCGCAGATCTTCGTCGAGCCCGAGACGATCGAAGGGCGCGCCCTCGCCCTCCGCTTTGCCGGGGCCGACATCGCGCCGCTGCCCGAGTCGGATCGCGCCGCCATGGCCCGGATGCTGATGACAGCCTGGGACGCCGCTGTCGACGATGGGGTCATGATCGCGACGGCCCGCGCGGCCGTGGCGACGCTGGCGAGGAGAACGGTTGCGGCCGCGGCTGTCGACGGCCGGATCGCCAAGGCCCTCGAGCTCATCCGCACGCGAATCAGCGGGCCGATCCGGCTGGCCGATGCAGCGGAGGCCGCGGCGCTCTCACCGAACCGTTTCCGCCATCTCTTCGTGCAGGAAACCGGCGCGGCCTTCCGCGCCTACGTCCTCTGGTCGAGGCTGAACGTGGCGATCGCGTGCTCGATGGCCGGGGGCTCCTGGACCGCGGCCGCCCACGAGGCCGGCTTCGCCGACTCGGCCCACCTGACGCGCACCTTCAAGCGCATGTTCGGCATGAATCCGGCCACCCTGGTGCGCGGCTGAGATCAGCCGCTTCGTTCAAGTTCGAAACGGGCCTCCTGCCCAGAATTCGCTGCACGGACCCGCCGGGTCCGAGCTCAACCCCTCAGGAGACTTTCATGAATCCCTCGTCCACCCCCTCGTGCCAATGCCCCGACTGCCCCGGCGCCGGCTGCCGTTGCGGCTGCCAGGTCGATGCGTCGAACGCCGCCCCGGGCGGACCGGCCTGCGCCTGTGGTGCATCGTGCGCCTGCAGGTCTGCGGAGCAAGGGTGCCGCTGCGGCAGCGGCACCGCCTGAAACCTAGGCGGCGGCCAGGGCCTTCATCGGCGGCCCGCGCGAGAGCACCGGCCTCAGCGCCACCCCGGTGTGGCTCGCGCCGTTGGCGACGATGCCCTCCGGCGTCGCCTCCACCACCACCGTGCCGCCGCCGGCGCCGCCTTCGGGCCCGAGGTCGATCACCCAGTCGGCCTCGGCGATGACGTCGAGGTCGTGCTCGATGACGACGACGCTGTGGCCGCCGTCGACCAGGCGGTGCAGCACCTTGATCAGCCGCTCGACGTCGGCCATGTGCAGGCCGACCGTCGGCTCGTCGAGCACATAGAGCGTGTGCGGCACCTTGTTGCCGCGCTTGCCGATGTCGTCTCGTACCTTCGAGAGCTCGGTGACGAGCTTGATCCGCTGCGCCTCCCCGCCCGACAGGGTCGGCGAAGGCTGGCCGAGCGTCAGGTAGCCGAGTCCCACGTCCTTCAGGAGCTGCAGCGGGTGCGAGATGTTCGGCATCGCGGCGAAGAAGTCGACCGCCTCGTCGACCTCCATCTTCAGCACGTCGCCGATGCTCTTTCCGCGCCAGCTCACGGCCAGCGTCTCGGCGTTGAAGCGCTCGCCATGGCAGGTCTCGCACGGCACCTTCACGTCGGGCAGGAAGCTCATCGCGATCGTGCGCAGGCCCTGGCCCTCGCATGAGGGGCAGCGGCCTTCGCCCGTGTTGAACGAGAACCGCGCGGGCGCGTAGCCGCGCGCCTTGGCCTCGAGCGTGTCGGCGAAGAGCTTCCGGATCGTGTCCCAGAAGCCGATGTAGGTGGCGGGGCAGGAGCGTGGCGTCTTGCCGATCGGCGTCTGGTCGACCTCGAGCACGCGGTCGATGTAGGCCCAGCCGTCGATCTGCGCGCAGCCCTGCCAGTTGGGCCGGGCGCCACGGGTGTTGATGAACTGCAGGTTGGCGAGCAGCACGTCGCGCGCCAGCGTCGACTTGCCCGAGCCGCTCACGCCCGTCACCGCCACCAGGCGCTTCAGCGGAAGGTCCACGGTCACGTCCTGCAGGTTGTGCAGGGTCGCGTTGCGGATCGTCAGCAGCGGGTTGGTCGGGCTCTCCTTTCGCTCGGTCGCGGCCGTCACCGGCGCGACCTTGCGCCGCGGCTGCGCCGGATGCAGCAGCGGATGCGCGAGTACCCGGCCGGTCGCCGACTCCGGATTCGACGAGATCTCGCTCGCGCTGCCTTCGGCCACCAGCCGGCCGCCGCGCTTGCCCGCGCCGGGGCCGATGTCGATGATGTGGTCGGCGGCGCGGATCGTCTCCTCGTCGTGCTCGACGACGACCAGCGTGTTGCCCTTGTCGCTCAGGTTCTTCAGCGCGCCGAGCAGGATGGCGTTGTCGCGCGAGTGCAGGCCGATCGTCGGCTCGTCGAGCACGTAGCACACGCCCTGCAGGTTGCTGCCGAGCTGCGCCGCGAGGCGGATGCGCTGCGCCTCGCCGCCCGAGAGCGTGGGCGCGGCCCGGTCGAGCGTGAGGTAGCCGAGGCCGACTTCCTCCAGGAACTCGAGCCGGCTCTTGATCTCGGTGACGACGTCGCGCGCGATCTCGGCCTCGCGGCCGACCAGCGTGAGCGCCTCGACCCACTTGCGCGCGTCCCCCACCGACCACTGCGCGATCCAGGCGATCGACTTCTCGTCGAAGCTCACCGCGCGCGAGGCGGGGTTGAGGCGGGTGCCCGCGCACTCCGGGCACGGCTCGTCGACGATGCCTTCGACCTCGGCCTCCTCGGCCGGGAAGCTCTGCTCGCGGCCGCGGTCGTCGTCGTCGCGGATCGAGTCGTCGTAGGCCTTGCGCTGCTCGCGGTTGAGCTTCAGGCCGGTGCCGACGCAGGTGGTGCACCAGCCGTGCTTCGAGTTGTAGCTGAACATGCGCGGGTCGAGCTCGGGGTAGCTCGTGCCGCAGGTCGGGCAGGCGCGGCGGGTCGAAAACACCTTGACCGTGCCGACCTTGCGCGTGGGCGTGCCGGCGAGCATGGCGCCGTGCAGGCCGGTGAGCGGCGCCAGCAGGTGCATGACGCCCTTGCCGGTGTCTAGCGCCTTGTCGAGCAAGGTGCGCAGTGCGCCCTCGTTGGCGCGGTCGACGATCACGTCGCCGACCGGCAGCTCGAGCGTGTGCTCCTTGAAGCGGTCCAGCCGCGGCCACGGATCGACCTTCATGAACTCGCCGTCGACGCGCAGGTGGGTGTGGCCGCGCCCCTTGGCCCACTTGGCGAGGTCGGTGTAGACGCCCTTTCTCGCCACCACCAGCGGCGCGAGCACGCCGACGTGCTCGCCGGCATGGTCGCGCAGGATCTGCGCCGCGATCTGCTCCACGCTCTGCGGCTGCACCGCGGTGCCGTCCTTGACGCAGTGCTGCACGCCGAGCTTGACGTAGAGCAGGCGCAGGAAGTGCCAGACCTCGGTCGTCGTCGCGACCGTGCTCTTCCTGCCGCCGCGCGAAAGCCGCTGCTCGATCGCCACGGTGGGCGGGATGCCGTAGACCGCGTCGACCTCGGGCCGGCCGGCCGGCTGCACGATCGAACGCGCGTAGGCGTTGAGCGATTCCAGGTAGCGGCGCTGGCCTTCGTTGAACAGGATGTCGAAGGCGAGCGTCGACTTGCCCGAGCCGGAGACGCCGGTGATCACGCTGAACTTGCCGCGCGGGATCGAGACGTCGAGCGACTTCAGGTTGTGCTCGCGAGCGTTGACGATGCGGATGTTCTGGTCTTCGGTGTGGCGCTGGCGTGCCGGCTTGAGCAGGAGCTGCAGCGGCCTGCCCTCCTCGACCGCATGGCCCTCGAAGCCGAGCGCGATGTCGTAGTCGCGCAGCGCTTTGGCCGTGTGCGAGCTGCCGTGGCGCTTCACGTCCTCGGGCGTGCCGCAGGCGACGAGCTCGCCGCCGGCGTCGCCGCCCTCGGGGCCGAGGTCGATCAGCCAATCGGAGGCGCGGATCACGTCGAGGTTGTGCTCGATGACGATGATCGAGTGGCCCGCCTCCAGGAGCTTCCTGAACGAGCGCATCAGCTTGGCGATGTCGTCGAAGTGCAGGCCCGTGGTCGGCTCGTCGAACATGAAGAGCGTGCCGCGCCGCGCCAGCGCCTGCCGGCTCGCGCTCGAGTTCTGCGCCGCCTCGGCCAGGAAGCCCGCGAGCTTGAGGCGCTGCGCCTCGCCGCCGGAGAGCGTGGGCACCGGCTGGCCGAGCTTCACGTACTCGAGGCCGACCTCGACGATCGGCTGCAGGCGGCGGATCACCTCGCGGTCGTCGCGGAACAGCTGCACCGCTTCGGCGACGGTGAGCTCGAGGACGTCGGCGACGCTGAGGCTGCGGCTGACGTCGCCGGCGAGGCGGCGCTCGATCGTCACGTCGAGGATCTCGGCGCGGAACCGGCGGCCGTCGCAATCGGGGCAGCGCAGGTACACGTCGGAGAGGAACTGCATCTCGACGTGCTCGAAGCCCGAGCCGCCGCAGGTCGCGCAGCGGCCGTTGCCGGCGTTGAAGCTGAACATGCCCGCGCCGTAGCCGCGCTGCGCCGCGAGCGGCTCCTGCGCGAAGAGCTTCCGGATCTCGTCGAACGCGCCGACGTAGCTCGCGGGATTGGAGCGCGCCGTCTTGCCGATCGGGCTCTGGTCGACGAACACCGTGTCGCCCAGCCAATCGGCGCCGTGCAGCGCGTCGTGCGCGCCCGGCGTCTCGGTCGCCTTGCCGAAGTGCCGGGCCAGCGCCGGCGCCAGGATGTCCTGCACCAGCGTGCTCTTGCCCGAGCCGGAGACGCCGGTCACGCACACCAGGTGCAGCAGCGGGAACTCGACCGTGACGTTCTTCAGGTTGTGGTCGCGCGCGCCTTCGACGACGAGGCGCGGCGTCGAGGCGCCGACCAGGCGCTTCAGGCCCATGCCGACCTGCTTGCGCGCGCCGAGGTAGGCGCCGGTCAGCGTGTCGGCGCTCTTCACCGCCTCGGGCGTGCCGTCGAAGACGATCGAGCCGCCGCGCTCGCCGGGCCCGGGGCCCATGTCGATCAGGCGGTCGGCGGCGAGCATCACCGCCGGGTCGTGCTCGACCACGACCAGCGTGTTGCCGGCGTCGCGCAGGCGGTGCATCGCCAGCACGATCCGGTTCATGTCGCGCGGATGCAGGCCGATCGAGGGCTCGTCGAGCACGAACAGGGTGTTGACGAGCGAGGTGCCGAGGGCCGTCGTCAGGTTGATGCGCTGGACCTCGCCGCCCGAGAGCGTGCGGCTCTGCCGGTCGAGGGTGAGGTAGCCGATGCCGACGTCGCAGAGATAGCGCAGGCGCGTGGCGATCTCTTCGTGCAGGAGGGCGAGCGGGTCCTTCGGCGCAGGACCCTCACCCCGACCCTCTCCCGCAAGCGGGAGAGGGAGTAGATGGGCTCCCTCTCCCGCCCCGGATGGAGAGGGCTGGGGTGAGGGTCTTTCGAGCCGGTCGAAGAAGGCGCGCAGCCGGTCGATCGGCAGCAGCATCAGGTCGTGCACCGTCAGGCCGGGCAAGGCCTCGAGCTGCTCGCGGCTCCAGCCGGTGCCCACCGGCAGGAAGCGCTTGCCCGCGGGCAGCACCGCGTCGGCATCGTCCTTCGATCCCAGGCGCCAGAGCAGCGCCTCGAGCTTCAGCCGCGCGCCGCCGCACACCGGGCACGGCGTGTAGCTGCGGTACTTCGACAAGAGCACGCGGATGTGCATCTTGTAGGCCTTCGACTCGAGGTAGCCGAAGAAGCGGCGGATGCCGTACCACTGCTGGTTCCACTTGCCCTTCCAGTTGGGCGAGCCCTCGATCACCCAGTCGCGCTGCGCCTCGGTGAGCTGCGACCAGGCGGTGTCGCGCGGGATGCCGGCCTCGCCGGCGTACTTGAGCAGGTCTTCCTGGATCTCCTTCCACGCCGGCGTCTGGATCGTCTTGATCGCGCCGTTGCGCAGGGTCTTGCGGTGGTCGGGAATGACCAGGCCGAAGTCGACGCCGATCACGCGGCCGAAGCCGCGGCAGGTCTCGCACGCGCCGTACGCCGAGTTGAAGGAGAACAGCGCCGGCTGCGGCTCGGCGTAGCGCAGGTCGCTGTCGGGGCAGTGCAGGCCGGTGGAGAAGCGCCAGAGCTGCTCGCCCTCCGGCATCGCCGCGTAGACGTTGACCCGGCCGCTCCCGCGCTTGAGCGCGACCTCGATCGCCTCGATCGCGCGCACCTTCTCGGTGGTGCCGATGCGAAAGCGGTCGGCGACGACGTCGAGGAGCTTCCGCGGCCCGGTCGGCGAGGCGACCTCGCGCTCGGCATGCACGCGCGTGAAGCCGCTCGCCGAGAGCCACTGCTCGACCTCGGCCGCGGTGGTCGAGGCCGGCAGCTCGACCGGGAAGGTCACGACCAGGCGCGGCTCCTCGCCCCCCTCGGGCGCGGCGGCGCGCAGCAGCAGCTCGGAATGGATCGTCTCCGGCGAATCGTGCCGGACGCGCTGCGCCGTCTGCTTGTCGAACAGCTCCGCGGCGCGGGCGAACAACAGCTTCAGGTGGTCGTTCAGCTCGGTCATCGTGCCGACCGTCGAGCGCGAGCTGCGCACCGGGTTGGTCTGGTCGATGGCGATCGCCGGCGGCACGCCCTCGACCTTGTCGACCGCGGGCCGGTCCATGCGTTCGAGGAACTGGCGCGCGTAGGCGCTGAAGGTCTCGACGTAGCGGCGCTGCCCCTCGGCGTACAACGTATCGAACACCAGGCTCGATTTGCCCGAGCCGCTCGGCCCGGTCACGACCGTCATTTCCCCGGTGCGGATGTCGAGATCGAGGTTCTTTAGGTTGTGCTGTCGCGCGCCGCGGATGCGGATGACGCCGGAGGACATCGGGAAGGGTCTTTCGCGAGGGGAGCGGAGCATTCTAGGGAGGGTCTTCTGCCACCGTGCGTCAGGCATGTAAAGACCGCGCGCCCCGTCATGGCGAGAATCGCGACGCAGCCGGGGAAGCCATGGACAAGGACGAGTGCAATCGCAGCCGCTTCGTTCCGCAGGATCGCGGCGGGCACTACGAAAGCTGGTTTCAGCGCGCCAACCACGCCGAGCGCCCTCTGGCCTTCTGGATCCGCTACACCGTGTTCTCGCCGCGCGGCCGTCCCGACCGGGCCCGGGCCGAGCTGTGGGCGATCTGGTTCGACGGCGAGCGCGGGAAGATCACCGCCGCGAAGCAGGTCTTCCCGATCGAGGCGGCACGCTGTTCCGCCACCGGCCTCGATGTCGAGATCGGCAGCGCCCGGCTGAACGGGCGCGCGCTCTCCGGCGAAGCGAGCGCAGGCACGCACTCGCTGCGCTGGGACCTCGCCTACGAAGGCGAGGCGGAACCGATCCTCCTCCTGCAACCGGCGTTCTACGACCGGCGCCTGCCCAAGGCCAAGGCGCTGGTCGGCAGCCCCAATGCCTCGTTCACCGGCTCGCTGGTCGTCGACGGCGAGAGCGTCGACGTCCGCGGCTGGGTCGGCAGCCAGAACCACAACTGGGGCAGCAAGCACACCGACTCGTACGCCTGGAGCCAGGTCGCGGGCTTCGACGGCGCCCCCGGCACCTTCCTGGAGTGCTCGACCGCCCGCCTGAAGCTCGGCCCGTTCTGGACGCCGCCGATGACCGTGGTCGTGCTCCGCCTCGAAGACCGGGAGATCCGCCTCAACGGCATCGCCCAGGCGCTGTGCGCCGAGGGCGACTTCGACTTCACGTGCTGGCGCTTTCGAACGGAGGACCCGACGGCGCGGATCGAGGGCCGCTTCGAGGCGCCGTCCTCGGCCTTCGTCGGCCTGGTCTACGACAACCCGCCCGGCGGCGCCAAGACCTGCCTCAACAGCAAGCTCGCGAGCTGCGAGCTGCGGGTCGCGCTGCCCGGCGAGCCGGAGCGGACGCTGCGCTCGAAGCATCGCGCTGCCTTCGAGATCCTGACCGAGCGCAGCGACCACGGGATTGCGGTCGTCGCCTGACGCCGCGCGCCACCCGGCGCTAGACTGGCTCATGAAGATCGAATTCGTCTCCGACGTCGCCTGCCCCTGGTGCGCGGTCGGCCTGCACTCGCTCGAATCGGCGCTGAAGAACATCGGCGACGAGATCCCGGTCGAGCTGCACTTCGAGCCGTTCGAGCTGAACCCGGCGATGCCGGCGGAAGGCGAGGACGCGATCCGCTACCTCTCGAAGAAATACGGCGCCCCGCCCGAGCAACTTGCCCGCTCGCGCGCCGCCCTGCGCGAGCGCGGCGCCGCGGTCGGCTTCGAGTTCGGCGAGCGGCCCTGGGTCTGGAACACCTTCGACGCGCACCGCCTGCTGCACTGGGCCGGGCTCGAGGGCGAAGACAAGCAGCGAGCGCTGAAGCACGCGCTTCTGAGCGCGTATCACACCCGGGCCGAGAACCCGGGCGCGCGCGACGTGCTGCTGCGCCTGGCCGGCGAGGTCGGCCTCGACGTCGCCCGCGCCACCGCCGTGCTCGACTCCGACGAGTTCACGGCCGAAGTGCGCGAGCGCGAGCGCTTCTGGCAGGAGCGCGGTATCCATTCCGTGCCGGCCGTGGTGATCGACGGCAAGCACCTGATCTCCGGCGGCCAACCGCCCGAGGTGTTCGAGCAGGCCCTGCGGCAGATCGCGGCCCAGGGCTAGGGCCGGCTGACGCGGCCCCAGGTCGCACGGAGGCGGCCGGACGGAACGATCGGTCACGCTTTCGGCTCCATCAGGGACCAGGCGGCGCGATAAAGTCGTCCGCCATCGTTTCACCCGTCAGGGAGCCGTTTCGTGTCCAACCGTTCGCTCATCGTCGCCCTTGCCTGCCTCGCCGCTCCCGGCCTCGCCCTCGCCGCCAAATGGGAAAAGGTCGGCGAGTCCGGCCCGGTCCAGGTCTGGGTCGACAAGGACAGCATCCGCAAGGCCGGCAGCGAAGCCCGCGCCAACCTCGAGTGGCGCTGGTCGCGGCCGACCGACGTGCCCGACGCCGACCCGCCGCGCCAGTACCGGCTCGAGCGCCAGGTGCAGATCTCGAACTGTGCCAACCGCGCCTACGCCGTCGCCGAAGGCACGCGCTACGCCGACGAGCGCGGCCTCGACCCGGTCTCGAGCTACAAGTACGACGAGCTTTCGCTGCCGTACAGCGTGGCGCCGGCGCGCTCGGTGCGCGACCTGGTCGTCACCTACGTCTGCACCACGCCGGTTCCCGCGCCGCCGGTCAAGAAGTAGGGAGTTCGCGCGCGGCTCAGGCCGCCAGCATCTCGCGCTGGAAGTCGACGACCAGCCCTTCGCCGACCTGTTGGCGCATCGCCTTCCACGGCTCGGGCTCGGCGTCGATCTCCGCGATCATCGAGCGCGGCACGCGCATCGCCTTCTCGACCTGGCCGTCGGCCGGGCGCACCCAGGCGAGCACGAAGTCCTCGGCACCTGCCTCGACCAGGCGCAGCTCCCGCCGCCCGGGAATCGGCGTCTCGCTGCTGTGGCGCAGCGTCATCACCTTGGCCAGCTCGAGCGTGCGGTCGTCGATGCCGGCCTGTCTGGCGATGAGTTTTTCCGCCAGCGCCGGCCAGCCGAACACCGCGCGCGGCTCGATGCCCACGCCGAGCTTCTTCCCCTCGGGCGAGGCGCGCTTGCCGAGCCCCTCCTCGAAGGTTTCCGAGGTCTTCTCGGCGCAGGCCTGCCACTGGCCGCGCTTGGCTACCGGCCAGACGCCGATGAAGAGGCCCTGGCGCAGCTCCATGTAGGTGAATTCCGGGTCGACGCGGAACTCGGTTCCGCAGCTCGGGCAGGGCTGGCGCTGGAAGGTGCCGGCGACGATGGCGTCGCGCAGGTCGGGCCGCCGGTCCGCATTGACGCTGTACACCAGCTTGAATGGGACCGGCGTGGCGCACGCCGGGCAGTTGACCATTTCCGTGTGAAAGATCGACATCGCGATGCCTCCTCGTTCTTCAGAGCTTCTTCAGCCAGTCGTTGGCCGGATGCTTGGGTCCCAGCTTCTTCGACTTGAAGCCGGCGTACAGCTCGGCGAACCACTCCGCCGGGGCGCGGAACTGGTAGCCGGTGAGGCCCTTCTTGCGCGCCGCCAGCAGGTAGCTCACCCACTCGCGCGGGTAAGACTCGTGGTACACCGTCGTGCCGCCGATGGCGATCGCCTCGGCATCTCCCTGGCGCTGCCAGATCCCGTCTGAGGTGGCGAGGCCGTACCAGCGATCGAACTCGTTGTAGGCCTTCTCGTCGTCGGAGCCGGCCACCAGCGTACTCGGGCGGGCCGGCTTCTGGTTGAGCAGCGCGTCGAGAACGTATTTCTTGTCCTCGGGCTTCGTGTAGAAGGTGTTGGCGCCTCCCGCCTTGCCGCGGATGTGCGGGCCCACCGCGTCGGCGATGACCTGCACGCCGGAGCCGTAGCTCTGCCAGCCGCCGTGGTCTTCGCGATCGCCGTTGCGCAGCATGTAGGTCTTGGAATCGTCGATGCCGTGCGCCACCTCGTGCAGCGCGGTGAAGCTGGTGTACTCGCCATCACCGCCGACGGGCAGGCAATCCTTGTCGACGTCGGCCGGCAGCTGCTTCACCTTCTTGACGCCGGTGGGGTCGGTGGGATCGGCGGTGGTCATCTTGGGACCCAGCTCCTGCGTGTGGTCGCCGGGGCGGCCGCTGAGCGTGACGGCGCCACCGGGGCCCCAGGCGCCGCTGCCGCCGGTCGAATCGGTATGCGTGATGCTGGTGATGCTGCCGAAGGCCTTGACGTCCTTGGGCACCATCGAGAAGGTGTTGTACAGCCCCTTCATGTTCGCCGCCTCTTTCTTCGCGGTGACGGCGGCGGCGGAGGTATCGGCCACCATCGTCACGCCGAAACGTCCGCTGGCGAGCGCAGCGATCATCTGCGGGTCGGTCGTCTTCGGCGAATTCACCAAGGCGTCGACCTCCTTTTCGCCGCCGTTGGCCGTCATCTTCGCCGCCAGCGTGGCGATCGCAGGGTCGGCCGGGTTGGCCGCGGCACGGCTCGTCAGCTCGGCCTTGTCGATGGCGACCTCGAGCTTCTTCAGCGCCGCCATGGCCTCGCCGAACTTGAACGCGTCGGCCAGCTTCTTCGCGTCGGCCAGGGCCGCGTCGAGGGGCTTCTTCGCCTTGGCGTCGGTGATGGTGGCGACGTGGGTGGTGGTCGCGGCGGCAGCGGTGTCGAACTTGCCGCGCTCGGCGTCGGCCTTCGTGGCGGCAGCCGCCAGGTCGACGGCCTGGCGCAGCGCGGCCATCGCCGCGACGCCCGACTTCGCCTTGTTCTTGGCTTTGGCGTCGGCCAGCGCCTTGGCCACAGGGTCGATCACACCCTTCAGCAGGGCGGCGCGCGGCAGCGCCTGCAGCGCCGTCAGGCGCGCCTCGACGCTCGGCAATGTCGAGTTGAACTGGCCCTGGGCGACCTGGATCGCCTTGGCCTCCATCAGCGCCTTGGCGGCGGCCGCAAGCGGCCCGGCGGCGCCCTTGCCGTCGTTCTTGGCCAGAGCCTTTTCGGCCTTGTCCATCTGGTCGTTGCAGGTCTTCAGGGCGGCGCCGGCTTCGGCTGCGAACGGGGCCGCGGCCGTGACGAGCCGGTCGGCTCGCATCGTCTGCAGCGCCGTCTTCATCGCCGCCACGTCGGCCGGGTTCGCCGCCGCGGCCTCGGCGCCGGCGGCGCTGCCGGCACCGTCGGCCAGGATCTTCGCGGCCGCGATGTCGGCGCGCGCCCGCACGACCTCGTTCGACGCCGCCGCCCAGCCGGGTCCGGGGTCGACTGCGGTCGCGGCGCCCTCCGCCATCTTGGCAGCCTGCTCGAGCTGCTTGCGCGCCGCTTCGCGCTCCTTCGCGACGCGCGCCGCAGCGGGGTGCTTGTCGAGCGCCGCGAGCTCGGCGTCGGTGGGCGGCTTCTGCCGCTTGTAGGCCTCGGTGTCCGCGGTCGCGGCCACGATCGCGTCGCAGCGCGTGTTGATGTTGCGCAGCATCGCCTCGCCGGCCTCGAACTGCATCGCCGGACGGCCGCCCGACTTGTCCGCGTCGGCGAGCAGGGCGTCGAGGCCCGGGCCGCGGTCGGCGAGCGACGCGTTGACCTTGACCGCGGCGATCTTCGCCACGGTCGCGGCCCGTGCCGTTTCGTAGGAAACGCGCCGGGGCGCCATCCGCTCGGTCGACACCAGGGCCCACATCGCCGTCGTTTCCGCCATCAGGGCCTCGCTCCAGCGCCGGGCGGCGAGCGCCGCCTCGGCTGCGGCGACGTGCACCCTGGCCTTGTCGAGCTCGGGCTTCAGGAAGGTAGCCACGCTGGGGTTCGGGCTCGAGTTGGCGAGCCTGCCCTTCACGGCGTCTATCCGTGCCTTCATCCGCGTCCGCAGCTGGACCGCGGCAGCGTCGAGCGTCGTGTTGGCCGCGACGTAGTTGTTGGCCGCCGCCTGCGCGTTGGCGTTGGCGATGGCGTTGCTCAACAGGTTGAAGGTGCCGGTGCTGACGTTCTGGAACGCGTTCATGCCCATCGTCACGTCGGCGAGCTTGACGGTGAAGGCCTGCCGGTCGTCGGCCGCTTTCTTCGCCGTCGCGGCGATCGCCTTGACGTCCTCGAGCGCCTGCATCGCCTGCGGCCACTCCTTCTTGGCGGCATGGGCGTCGGCGGTCGCGAGCTTCGTGTCGACCTGCGTGATGAAGGCCTGTATCGCTGCCGCCTGGGCATGTGCCTTCAAGCCGTTGATCAAGGCCACGGCGGCGGCGTGGGCGGTGGTGAACGTCCCCTGCTCGGGGTCGGCCGCCTTGCCGCCCCCGGCGCGGACCGGGGACTCCGATGCGCCATCGCCCGGCGCCGAAGCGGTCGGCGGCGGCGCGCCGCCAGGTTGCGATACGACGGCCGGCTTGACCTCGGCGCCCCCCTTGCCGCCCCCGGCGCGCTGCGGTGCGCCATCGCTCGGAGCGCCCGCGGGCGCCGCCACCGGGGCCTTGGCTTGAAGGCCGAGGACATCGAGAAGTCCCATGGATTGCTCCGGTCGCGAAAGGGAGTCGAAGTCTAGCCAACGGCCCCGCCGTGTCCAGAGTCCCTCTTTGTAGTGGCAGCGGCCACCGGCTCGGGTAGGATTGCCCGCATGCCTGCTTGCCTGCGTTTCCTGTCGCTGCATCGGCCGCTCGCGGCCGTGGTGATCGGCTGCTCGCTGGCGGGCGCCACGTTGGCGGCGCCCGGCGGCGCCGCCGGGCCGGCAAGCAACCCGTCGAGGAGCACGAGCATGGCAACGAACGCGGCGGACGGCGCCTTCACCCCGGTGCAGCTGAAGAACCTCGTCGGCGAGCGCATCGGGCCGTGGAAGCAGGCCGGGCTCGACGTGAAGGGGGAGCGGCGGGACGTGCAGCAGACGACGCTCGTCTACGGGTTCCGCAACGGCAAGGAGAAGGCGACCCTCACCGTCAGCGACCTTGGCACCGAGAACAACGCCCCCGGTCCGGCGCATTGGACCGGGCCGCCCAATCGGCGCGAGACCCCGACGGGGGCCGAGTACGTCTACCGCGAGGGCAGGGCTACGGTGCGCGAGATCGAGCGGCGCACGCCGCCGGCCCGCGAGGTAGTCGTGCTGCTGGCCAACGGCATCATGGTCTCGGCCGCCGGCGATGCCGACATGAAGGTGCTGAAGGCGCTCGCCGACGGCGTGTCGGTCGCCGCCGCCGAAGCGCTGGTCCGCCCGGCGAAGTAGCCGCCACCGCGGCCGCCGCCGGGGCGTTGCCCTGCTGCTGGCACGGATATCGCTCGGGGCAGACCCGGATACGGACTTTGCGCCAAGTCCATAGCATGAGGCCGCCGCGGCAACCCGCCGCCACGTGTTTCGAACCCCCACGAGGAGATTGCGATGAAAGAGCCTGAACTGCGTGCCCTGATCGAAGAGGTGCGCACCGGCGCGTTGCCGAGGCGCAGCTTCATCCAGCGGATGGTCGGGCTCGGCCTGAGCGCGCCGATGGCCTCGATGATGCTCATGCACGCAGGCGTCGCCAACGCCCAGCCTGCGCCTGTCTACAAGCCGACCAAGCGCGGCGGCGGCGGCCCGCTGAAGGTGCTGTTCTGGCAGGGCGCCACCTTGCTGCAGCCGCACTTCGCGAACGGCACCAAGGACCAGGAAGGCTCGCGCATCTTCTACGAGCCGCTCGCCGTGTGGGACAACGACGGCAACCTGGTGCCTATCCTCGCCGCCGACATTCCGAGCGTTGCCAACGGCGGCGTGCTGGAGGGCGGCAAGGTCGTGCGCTGGCGCCTGAAGAAGGGCGTGACCTGGCACGACGGCAAGCCGTTCACCGCCGACGACGTCGTCTTCACCTGGGAATACGCGCGCGACCCGGCCACCGCCGCCGTCACCATCGCCGTCTACAAGGACATCACCGTCACCAAGGTCGACGACTACACCGTCCTCGTCTCCTTCAAGCAGGCGACGCCGTTCTGGGCCACGGCCTTCGTCGCCGCCGAAGGGATGATCATCCCCAAGCACCTGTTCGGCCCCTACGCCGGCGCCAAGTCGCGCGACGCGCCCACCAACCTCAAGCCGGTCGGCACCGGCCCGTACGTCTTCACCGATTTCAAGCCGGGCGACATCGTCTCGGGGGCGATCAACAAGACCTACCACATGCCGAACCGGCCCTATTTCGACACGATCGAGATGAAGGGCGGCGGCGACGCCACCTCGGCGGCACGCGCCGTGCTGCAGACCGGCGAGTACGACTACGCCTGGAACCTGCAGG
Organism: Burkholderiales bacterium; assembly: GCA_021414305.1. Lineage (GTDB taxonomy): Bacteria > Pseudomonadota > Gammaproteobacteria > Burkholderiales > Burkholderiaceae_C > Schlegelella_A. Next base: position 177,222 of record JAIOOS010000013.1, read on the forward strand.
TCGAGGACGAGGTCTTGAAGCGCATGGAGCAGGGCGGCAAGGGCAAGGCGCACATCGTCCCCGGCGGCGACATCGAGTTCATCCAGCTCAACATCACGGACCCGTGGAACGAGGTCGAGGGCGAGCGCGGCCACGTCAAGAGCAAGCACTTCGCCTTCAGCGACATCAAGGTGCGCGAGGCGATGGCCCTGCTCTGCGACAAGAAGAGCATGCAGGAGTTCATCTACGGCCGCACCGGCTTCGCGACCGCCAACTTCATGAACAACCCGCCGCGCTTCAAGTCGCCGAACACCAAGTGGGAGTTCAACATCGACAAGGCCAACGCCCTGCTCGATGCCGCCGGCTGGAAGAAGGGGGCCGACGGCATCCGCGAGAAGGGCGGCAAGAAGATGAAGTTCGTCTACCAGACGTCCATCAACGGCACCCGGCAGAAGGAGCAGGCGATCGTCAAGCAGGCGGCGCAGAAGGCCGGCATCGACCTGGAACTGAAGTCGGTGACGGCGTCGGTGTTCTTCTCCTCCGACGTCGCCAACCCCGACACCTACGGCAAGTTCTGGTGCGACATGCAGATGTACACCACGACCATGACCGCGCCCGACGCCGAGCGCTTCATGGACCAGTACATCTCCGCCGAGGCCTCGCAGAAGGCGAACAAGTGGGCCGGCCGGAACATCTGCCGCTACGTCAACCCCGAGTACGACAAGATGGCCGTTTCGGCCAAGTCGGAGCTCGATCCGGTGAAGCGGGCGGCGACCTACATCAAGATGAACGACATGGTGGTCAACGAGTTCATCGTCATCCCGCTGATCAGCCGGCCGCGGGTGCGCGGCGGCAACCTGAAGCTGGTGACCACGCTCTCGGGCTGGGACCTCGACTTCTCGGCGCTGCAGAACTGGTACCGGGAAGGCGGCGCCGCCTGAGGGCGTTGCGCACCTGAGAAGCTGCCGTGGGGCACTACCTCCTGCGGCGGCTGCTGATCGCCGTGCCGAGCCTGCTCGGCATCAGCGTCGTGCTGTTCACGGTGCTCGCCCTCGCCCCGGGCGACCCGTTCGCGGAGATGACGCTCAACCCGAACATCCCGCCCGAGGTGGCGGCCAGCCTGCGCCAGAAGTTCGGCCTCGACGACCCGATCTGGCAGCGCTACTTCCGCTGGCTGCTGGCGATGCTGCAGGGCGACTGGGGCTTTTCCTTCATCAGCCGGGTCGACGTCGACACGCTGATCTGGCAGCGGGTGCCGGTGACGCTGGCGGTGATCGGCGCCTCGCAGATCCTGGCGCTGGCGATCGCCCTGCCGGTGGGCATCTACTCCGCGGCGCGGCCGTATTCGTGGTTCGACCGGATCGCCAGCACCCTCGCCTTCGTCGGCTTCTCGCTGCCGACCTTCTTCACCGGACTGCTGCTGATCCTGGTGTTCTCGATCAAGCTCGACTGGCTGCCCTTCGTGTTCCGCGCCGACATCGCCGCCACCGGCTGGCAGTGGTGGTGGGAGCACCTCAAGCAGGCGATCATGCCGGTGATGGTGCTGGGCCTGTTCCAGGGTGCGAGCTGGACGCGCTATGTGCGCTCGGCGGTGCTCGACGTGGTGCGCCTCGACTACGTGACCACCGCGCGCAGCAAGGGGCTGCGCGAGCGCGCGGTGATCATGAAGCACGTGGTCCGCAACGCCCTGATCCCGGTGGTGACGCTGGTGGCCCTGACCATGCCGCAGGTCTTCGGCGGCGCCATCGTCACCGAGCAGATCTTCCGCGTGCCGGGCATCGGCTCGCTGCTCATCGACGCGATCCTGCGCAACGACACGCCGGTGGTGATGGCCGTGACCTTCGTGTTCTCCTGCCTCGTCATCCTCTTCAACCTGATCGCCGACCTCCTCTATGGCTGGCTCGACCCCCGCATCAGCTATCGCTAGCCCCGCCATCGTCGCGGCGGCGCCGATGCGCAACGTCTCGCCCGCGGCCGAGGCGTGGCGGCGCTTTCGCCGGCACAAGCTCGCGGTCGCCGGGCTGATCGTCCTCACGGTGATGGTGCTGATGGTCGCCTTCGGGCCGCTGTTCTGGAAGATCTCGATCAACGAGATCGACTTCTCGGCGCGGCTGCAGACGCCGACGCGGGCGCACCCCTTCGGCACCGACGACCTCGGCCAGGACATCTTCGCCCGCATGCTCTACGGCGGCCGGATCTCGCTCGCCGTGGGCCTGGCGGCGATGCTGATGGCGATGCTGGTCGGGGTGACGATCGGCGCCATCGCCGGCATCTCCCGCGGCGCGGTCGACGCGGCGCTGATGTGGCTGACCGACCTGTTCCTCTCGCTGCCGCAGCTGCCGCTGCTGCTGATCCTCATCTACCTGTTCCGCGACGCGCTGAAGTCGGCCTTCGGACCGGAGGTGGGCGTCTTCATCCTGATCGTGCTGGTGATCGGCGGCTTCCGCTGGATGCCGGTGGCGCGGCTGGTGCGAGCGCAGTTCTTCTCGCTGCGCGAGAAGGAGTTCGTCGAGGCGGCGCGCGCCCTCGGCGCCTCGGTGCCGCGCCAGGTCGTGCGCCACATCCTGCCCAACTCGCTCGGGCCGGTGATCGTGGCCGGCACGATCGACGTGGCCGCGGCGATCATCGCCGAGTCGACCCTCTCCTTCCTCGGCCTCGGCTTTCCGCCCGACATCCCGACCTGGGGGCGGATCCTGTTCGACTCGAAGGAATACCTCGACATCGCGCCCCACTGGGCGCTGTTCCCGGGGACGGCGATCTTTCTCGCCGTGCTGACGATCAACTTCGTCGGCGACGGGCTCCGCGACGCGCTCGATCCGCGCAAGGTGATGTGATGCCGCTCCTCGACATCAAGGGCCTCAAGACCCACTTCAAGACCGACGACGGCTGGCTGCACGCCGTCGACGGGGTCGACATCTCGATCGAGCGCGGCCAGACCGTGTGCGTGGTCGGCGAGTCGGGCTGCGGCAAGACGGTCACGGCCATGACCGTGCTCAAGCTGCTGCCGATGCCGCCCGGCAGGATCGTCGCCGGCCAGGTGCTGTGGCAGGGGCGCGATCTCGTCACCGCGAGCAGCGACGAGATGCGGCGGGTGCGGGCCAAGGAAATCGCGATCATCTTCCAGGAGCCGATGACCTCGCTCAACCCGGTGTACACCGTCGGCGAGCAGATCGCCGAGTCGATCCGCCTGCATGAAGGGCTGGGCAGGAAGGCCGCGCTCGACCGGGCGGTCGAGATGCTCGCCCTGGTGCGCATTCCGACGCCGCAGCGCCGCGTCAACGACTACCCGCACCAGTTCTCCGGCGGCATGCGCCAGCGCGTCATGATCGCCATCGCCCTGGCGTGCAACCCGCAGCTGCTGATCGCCGACGAGCCCACCACCGCGCTCGACGTCACCATCCAGGCGCAGATCCTCGACCTGCTGGCCGAGCTGAAGGAGCGCCTCGGCATGGCGATCATGCTCATCACGCACGCGATGGGCGTGGTCGCCGAGGTGGCGCAGCGCGTGGTCGTGATGTACGCCGGCATGGTGGTCGAGGAGGCGAGCGTCGAGGAGCTGTTCGCCAACCCGCGCCACCCCTACACGCAGGGCCTGATCCGCTCGATCCCGCGCATCGACACCGCCGCCCTGCACAAGGTGCGGCTCGAGCAGATTCCGGGCACCGTGCCGAAGCTGGTCGACCCGGCGCCGGGCTGCCGGTTCGCGCCGCGCTGCAAGTTCGCCACCGCCGATTGCCTGAAGGAGACGCCCGCGCTGCGCGAGCCGGTCGCCGGGCACAAGGTGCGCTGCATCTACGACATCGTCCCCGCCGGCGCGCCGGCCGCGCCGCTCGCGGGAGCCATGGCATGAGCGAGCCGGCGGAGAGCGGGCGCGCGCCGCTGCTGCGGGTCAAGGACCTGGTCAAGCGGTTCCCGATCAAGGGCGGCTGGCTCGGCCGGGAGATCGAGAACGTGCATGCCGTCAGCGGCGTCAGCTTCGACCTCGAGGCCGGCGAGACGCTGGGCGTGGTCGGCGAATCGGGCTGCGGCAAGAGCACCACCGGCCGCTGCATCCTGCGCCTGATCGAGCCGACCTCGGGCGAGGTCTGGTTCGAAGGCAAGGACGTCACCCGGGCCGGCAAGGAAGAGCTGCGCGCGCTGGCGCGCGACATGCAGATCATCTTCCAGGACCCCTACGCCTCGCTCAATCCGCGCATGACCGTGGGCGCGATCGTCGGCGAGGCGCTGATCATCCACAAGCTGACGAAAAGCCGCGCCGAGTTCGAGGCCCGCATCGTCGAGCTGCTCGAGACCGTGGGCCTCTCGGCCGAGCACATGCGCCGCTATCCGCACGAATTCTCCGGCGGGCAGCGACAGCGTATCGGCATTGCCCGGGCGCTGGCGGTGAACCCGAAGCTGATCGTCTGCGACGAGGCGGTGTCGGCGCTCGACGTCTCGATCCAGGCGCAGGTGATCAACCTGCTCGAGGACCTGCAGGGCAAGCTCGGCCTCACCTACATCTTCATCGCCCACGATCTCTCGGTGGTCGAGCACATCAGCGACCGGGTGGCGGTGATGTACCTCGGCCGCATCGTCGAGATCGCGCCGGCCCGCGAGCTCTACACCCACCCGCTGCACCCCTACACCGAGGCGCTGCTCTCGGCCGTGCCGATCCCCGATCCGCAGGTCAAGCGGAAGCGCATTCCCTTGCAGGGCGACGTGCCCAGCCCGATCCGGCCGCCCTCGGGCTGCCACTTCCACACCCGCTGCCCGATCGCGAAGTTCCCGCTCTGCAGCACTGAGAAGCCCGAGCTCAAGCAGAGCGCCGACGGGCACTGGGTGTCGTGCCACCTGCGCGGCTGAGCGCCGCAAGCCGTTCGGCCTAGAGCGGCGGCGCGACCAGGAACCAGCAGGCCGCCGCCGCTGCGGCGACGAGCGCGTCGACGAGGGCGAGAAAGCCGTACAGGCCGCCCTGGCCGTCGAGCGAGCCGATGCTGACGATGAATGGCTCGCCGCCCTGCCCCGCCACTACCGGCAGCGCCAGCGGCGCGCCCGGCGGCGGCACCGGCGGCAGCGTCGCCGGCCGGGCCGCGACGGCCTTCTCGAATTCGGCCGGATCGTCGGCGCGGATGACGAGGCGCGGTCGCTCGACCTGCTGGTTCAGCAACCCGGCCTGCATCTGCAATTCGATCGCCTCGGCCGACGCCGGCGTGAACCAGCCGTGCACGTTCAGCTCGTCGCCGGCTCAGAGCAGCCGCTCGCCGGTGCCGTAGCGGCGCGCGCCGTGGCCGGTGATGTCGGTCGGGTCGCTCAGCTTCATGGCCTTCGCCTCGACCAGCTTGCTGCTGCCGGTGATCTCGGCGCCGGCCGGCAGGACGACGCAGGAACCGCTGGCATCGACAAGGAGGAACGGCCGGACGCTGTCGAACGAGTCGTAGCGACGCACGATCTGCTCGCTGTGCGTGAACCACAGGCAGGGCACGCCGTCGGGCGAGAGCAGCAGCGCGGCATTCGGCAAGGGCTCGGCCCGGCCGCGCAGCGACACCGCGCCGGGTCGGGCCCGAGCGACCGGCACGGCCGGCGCCGCGCGAAGTCGCCGGGCCGTCCACGCCGCCACCAGGAATCCGATCGCGGCGATCACGAGCACCGAGGCCTGAACCGGTCGCGAGCGGAGGATGTCGTGCTCGCCCTGCAGCCAGGCGAACACGAGCATGCCCGCGCCGATCAGCGGCGCGGCGGCGACGAGCAGGCGCCCCTGGGCGTGGTGGGTCTGAACCGACATCTCTTGCTCCCGGCGAATGCGCGATCTTCGGGCCTGCGGCCGCCCCCGGCGAATCGGCGTGGCGGCGCGGCCGACGACAGCGCCGTTCCGTCCTTCCGACGCCGCTGTCGGCGTTCTTCCGACGCCGTCTACCGTGTCGCCCCGACATATTTCGCTCCAGGGGCGCGCCACACTGGCATTGCCCGCTGGGAAGTCCGACCGCCGCGGGCGCCGGAGATTGCGACATGAATGCTGCCTACGAGATCCGCTTCAAGCCCCTGTTCCGGGAGCCCGGTCTCTGTTTTCCGTGCGACGAGCGCGGCCAGGTCGAGCTCGACGCGCTCAGCGAGCGGGCCCGCGAGAACTATCTGTACGCCCGCGCCGTGGTCGGCGTCGAGTTCGCCTATCCGCAGGTTTGCCGCGCCAACCCGGCCGGCTGTTGAACCCGGCCCGGTCGCCTCAGCTGCCGCCCAGGTCGCGATAGAAATAGCTCGTCGCGCACGGCTCGCCGTTCGGCAGTAGCGCATAGCGCGGTATCACGCCTGAAAGCTTCCAGCCCAGCCGCGCATACAGCCGCTCGGCGTCGGCGCTGGCCGTATCCAGCATCAGCAGCGAGCGACCCGATTCGCGCGCGAACCCTTCGGCCGCTCGCATCAACGCCGCCCCCAGTCCCTGCCTTCGTGCCCGCCGGTGCACCAGCATCTTCGAGACGTCGGCGCGATGCGGCTGGTTCTCCGGCAGGTCGAGCACGAGCTGCACCGTGCCGACGATGCCTTCGCCGTCAACGGCGACGAACAGGGCACGGCCGCCCGCCGCCACATCCTCGGCGACCCGGTTCCAGAACGCAGTCGCCTTCTGGACCGACAGCGGATGCATGAAGCTGACCGAAGCGCCGCCCTCGACGCAATCGATCAGCAGCGCGGCGAGCTGCCGGATCTGCTCGGCGCTCGCGCGCTCCAGGCGGTGGACGGTCGGCAGGGGGGCAGCGTTTGCGCTCATGTCATCATCTCCGGCAGCGCCATTGTGAAGTCCCTCCTCCCCTTGCTCGCCGCGCTCGGCATGGCCTTCCTGCAGGGCTGCACGCCGCCGCAGGTCATCGCCGACCCCGCCGCGCGCGCCGCCGAGATCGCGCGGCTGACGCAGCAGGCCGACGCCTGGGACCGGGCGATCGTGGTCAAGGACGCGGTTGCGATCGCCGCCAACATGGCCGAGGACTTCCGGCAGATCGATGCCGACGGCGATCTCGAGACCAAGGCCTCGTTCGTCGCCGGCCTGCTCGATCCGGCGCTGCGCATCGATCCCTACGCGGTCGAGGACTTCGAGGTGCGTCTCTACGGCGACGTGGCGCTGCTCAGCGGCCGGACGCGGATGACCGGCGCGCACCAGGGCAAGCCCTTCGCCAGCCACTACCGCTACATCGATGTCTACGTGCGCCGGGCCGGCGCGTGGAAGATCGTCAGCGTGCAGATCACCCGTCTGCCGCCCTAGCCCGCAAGCTCCGGAACGGCGGCGCCGCCAGCGGCGGCCGGCCGCTCGGGCACCAGCCAGGCGCCGAGCGCTGCGGCGACGAGCGCGAACACCGCGCCGGCAGCGAAGGCGAGCTGGTAGCCCCCGTTCGCCGCCGCGATGTCGGCGCCGCCGCCCGCCGGCCCGGCGTGCGCCGCGGCAAGGCTCGCGAGCACCGCCAGGCCGAGGGCGCCGCCCATCATGAACGAGGTGTTGACGATGCCCGAGGCCAGGCCCGCCTCGCTCTCGTCGACGCCGCTCATCGCCGCGAGCAGCAACGGATTGAAGGCGATGCCGGCGCCCAGTCCGAGCAGCAGCATGCCCGGCAGCACGTCGACGACGAAGCCGCCCTCCACGGGCGCGCGGGCGAACAGCATCAGGCCGAAAGCGGCGCAGGCCAGGCCGCCGGCCAGCGGCCGGCGGATGCCGTAGCGGTTGACGACGCGCGCCGAGATGCCGAGCGAGCACACGGCCATGATCAGGTTGCCGGGCAGGAAGGCGAGCCCGACCTGCATCGGCGTGTAGCCGAGCACGCGCTGCATGTAGAGCGCCGAAAGGAAGAACCAGGCGAACATCGCCGCCGACCAGAGGATGCCGATCGCGTTCGAGACCGCGAGCGTCTTCAGGCGAAAGAAGCGCAGCGGCATCAGCGGCTGCTCGACCGCCGCCTCGATGGCGATGAAGATCGCGAACAGCGCCGCCGCCGCGCCGAGCAGGAGCAGCGTGCGCGGCGAGGTCCAGCCGTTCTCGTTGCCGCCGACGACCGCATAGACCGCGAGCATCAGCGCCGCCGTCACCGTCACCGCGCCGCCGATGTCGAGCTTGGGCCGCCGCGCCGCGGGGCCCGCGCCCGGCAGCAGCGCGAGGCTGAGGCCGAGCACCGCCAGGCCGATCGGCAGGTTGACGAGGAAGATCCAGTGCCAGTCGTAGGCGTCGGTGAGCACGCCGCCGAGCAGCACGCCGATGCTGCCGCCGCTGGCGCAGACGAAGCCGTAGACGCCCATCGCCCTGGCCCGCTCGGCCGGCTCGGTGAACAGGTTCATCAGCAGCGCCAGCGCGACCGCCTCGACGATCGCGCCGCCGATGCCCTGCACCGCGCGGGCGATCACCAGCGGCAGCTGCGCGCTCGCCATGCCGCAGGCGAGCGAGGCGAGGCTGAACAGGGCGATGCCGAGCATGAACAGGCGCCGCTGACCGTAGAGGTCGCCGAGCCGGCCGCCGAGCAGCAGGAAGCCGCCGCAGGTGAGCACGTAGGCGTTGACGACCCAGACCAGGGTGGCCTCGGAAAAGCCGAGGTCGGCGCGGATCGACGGCAGGGCGACGTTGACGATGGTCACGTCGAGCACCGCCATCAGGACGCCGAGGCAGACGACACCCAGCGCGAGCCAGCGGGCGGATGGGGAGGGCGGGCGAGTCACCGCGCCGATTGTCGCAAAGCGATCCGGACCGGGCCTGCATGACCCGCCGACCTCGCGCCCGGCGAGGGCCTCCCATAATCGAGCCGCATGACGCCAGCGGGCAACCCCGTCGAGACCGCGCTGCGCGAAAGCGAAGCGCGCTACCGCTCCGCCCTCGTCGCCGGACGGATGGGGTCGTGGGAGACCGACCTCGAAGCCGGGACCCGGACCTGGTCGAAGGAAGGCATGGACCTGTTCGGGATCGACCTGCCCGAAGGGCGCGGCCAGGTCGGCGGCGAGCACGACGAGTACGAAGCAGCGCTGCATCCCGACGACCGCCATCTGGCGCGCGACTTCCACGCCCTCGCCGACCGGCAGGACTCGTTCATCGCCGAATACCGCATCGTCCGGCCCGACGGCAGGACGCTCTGGCTCTCCGGCCGCGGCCTCGTGGTCGCGCGCCTGGCGGACGGCCGCGCCCGCCGGCTGATCAGCATCATGGCCGACGTGACCGAACGCAGGCAGGTCGAGGAGGTTCTGCGCATCGAGCGTGAAAGGCTGGCGCTCGCGCTCCAGGCCGGACAGATGGGCGTCTACGACCTCGACGTCGTCAACGATTCGCTCTGGTGGTCGCCGCAGACCTATGTCGTCTTCGGCGTCTCGCCCGAGACCTTCACGCCGACCCGCGAGTCGGTGACCGACCTGATCCATCCCGACGACCGGCGCGAGTTCATTCAGGGCCGCAAGGACGCGCTCGACCGCCGGCAGCCCTTCATCCACGAATTCCGCTGCCTGCGCGCCGACGGCCGCATCGCCTGGATCAGCCACCGCGGCCACGCCGAGTACGACGCCAGCGGCAAGCCGGTGCGCAGCTTCGGCGTCTCGCTCGACGTCACCGAGCGCAAGCTCGCCGAGCAGACGCTGCAGGAGGCCGACCGCATGAAGGACAGCTTCATCGCCACCCTTGCGCACGAGCTGCGCAACCCGCTCGCGCCGATCAGGAACGCAGTCCAGCTGCTCGGCCGGGGCGAGGCCGCCGACCCGCAGGTCGTCTGGTGCCGCGAAGTGATCGACCGGCAGGTGACGCAGATGTCGCGCCTGCTCGAGGACCTGCTCGACGTCTCGCGCCTGACGCGCGGCCAGTTCGCGTTGCGCCGCGAGCCGCTCGCGATGCCCGCCGTGGTCGAGCAGGCGCTGGAGATCGCCCAGCCGCGGATCGAGGAATACGGGCACTCGCTCACGATCCGCCTGCCGGAGACGCCGGTCCGCGTCGACGGCGACCTGACGCGCCTGGCGCAGGTGTTCTCCAACCTGCTGATCAACGCCGCCAAGTACACCCATCCCGGCGGCCGGCTCGTCCTGGCGATGCAGGTGCTGGGCGATGCGGTCGAGGTGCGCGTCAGCGACAACGGCATCGGCATCGCTGCCGAACAGTTGCCGCATGTGTTCGAGATGTTCGCCCAGGGCGCGGCCGCGAACGACAGCTCGCAAGGCGGGCTGGGCATCGGCCTGGCGCTCGCCAAGGGCTTCGTCGAGATGCACGGCGGCAGCATCAGCGCGCACAGCGCCGGCCCCGGCAAGGGCAGCGAGTTCGTGGTCCGGCTGCCGCTGGCCCAGGCCGGTGCTCCGGATCCGGCGGCGGCGGCGGCGACGAAGAGGAGTGCCGCCGATTCCGCCGCGTCGCCGGCACGCTGCCGCATCCTGGTTGCCGACGACCTGCACGACAGCGCCGACAGCCTGGCGCTGCTGCTCGGCGCGATCGGCCACGATGTGCGTGTCGCCTACGACGGCGAGGAGGCTCTGCGGGTGGCGGGCGAGTTCCGCCCCGAGATCGTGCTGCTCGACCTCGGCATGCCCAAGCTGAGCGGCTTCGAGGTCTGCCGGCGGATTCGCGAGACTTCCTGGGGCCGAACCGCGCGCCTGGTGGCGCAGTCGGGCTGGGGCCAGGACGAGGACCGCCGCCGCACCGCGGAGGCCGGATTCGATCACCACCTGGTGAAGCCGATCGACCCCGAGGCGCTCGAGGACCTGCTGCGGACGCTCGCGTCCGCCGACGCGCCGACGCGCTAGGGCCCCGGCGGCGGCCGGCGCATCGCCCGCAGCCGGCCGACCACGCCGTTCGGGAAGTAGTAGACCGAGAGGACGAACAGGATCCCCAACCAGAGCAGCCAGCGATCGGGCGAGACGATCTGCGAGACGAACGGGATGTTCTGCACGCTCTCGGCGCCGACCTTCATCAGGTCCTGCAGGTAGTTCTGGGCCAGCACCAGCAGCACGCTGCCGACGACCGCGCCGTAGATCGTGCCCATGCCGCCGATGACGACGATCAGCAGCACGTCGAGCATGATCTCGAACGACAGGGTCGTGTCGGGGCCGTTGTAGCGCAGCCAGAGCGCGAGCAGCACGCCGGCCAGCGTCGCGAACAGGGCCGAGGCGACGCTGGCGATGGTGCGGTAGACGACGGTGCGGTAGCCGATCGCCTCGGCCCGGAAGTCGTTCTCGCGGATCGCCTGCAGCACGCGGCCGAACGGCGAGTTGACGATGCGCAGCAGGGCCAGCACGAGCGCCAGGGCGACGAAGAAGATCAGGTAGTAGGTGAGGAAGCGGCCGTCGATCGAGGCGCCGAGGAAAGGACCGCTCGCGTACTCGGTGCCCGGCTGCAGGGCGGCCGGCACCTTGAAGGTGAGCCCGTCTTCGCCGCCGGTGAATTCCGAAAGCTGCGAGGCCAGCGTCAGGAACGCCGAGGCGACGGCGAGCGTGATCATGGCGAAGAAGATCGCCTTGACGCGCAGGCTGAACAGGCCGATCAGGAACGAGAGCACGGCCGAGAGCGCGAGCGCGGCGAGCGCGCCGGTGGCGAGCGCGCCCCAGGTCGGCCCGAGCCGGGTGCTGGCGATGGCGATGCCGTAGGCGCCGATGCCGAAGAACATGGTGTGGGCGAAGCTGACGATGCCCGTGTAGCCGAGCAGCAGGTCGAAGCTCGCCGCGAGCACGACGAAGACGATGATCTTGGCGGCGACGTTGAGCGCCTTGGTGCCAGGGAAGATGAAGGGCGTGAGCGCCAGGCCGACGACGATCAGCAGCAGCACGATCGCCAGCCAGCGGTTGCGCGGGCGGTCGTGGGAGAGCAGGCGGTCGAGCATCTTCAGCGGCTCGTCACGGGGTAGAGGCCCTGCGGGCGCCAGATCAGCACCGCGACCATCAGGCCGATGCTGGAGAACATCGTCAGCTTCGGCGCCAGAAAGCCGACGTAGTTGGTGAGCAGGCCGACGACGAGCGCGCCGACCAGGCAGCCGAGCGTGGAGCCGAGGCCGCCGATGATGATGACGATGAAGAGCAGCACGTTGACCTGGCCGCCGATCTGCGGCACGACGATCTGCTGGTTCATGCCCCAGAGCGCGCCGCCCAGGCCGGCGAGCGCCGAGCCGGCGGCGAACACGCCGACGAACAGGCGCCGGATGCGGTAGCCGAGGCTTTCGACCATCTCCCGGTCCTGCACGCCGGCGCGGATGAGCAGGCCGATCTTGGTCCGGTTCAGCAGGTAGAGCAGCGCGACCAGCACCACCAGGCCGACCGCGACTGCGACCAGGCGGAACTTCTCGACCGCGGCGTCGCCGATCAGCACCGAGCCGCGCAGAGCCTCGAACGGCGGCAGCGGAATCTGCGCCGGCCCCCAGACGACCTTGATCAGCTCCTCGCCGACGATCGCGCCGCCGATCGTCACCAGGATCTGCTTCAGGTGCTGGCCGTAGACCGGGCGGACGATGACGCGCTCGAAGCCAAGGCCGAACGCGCCGCCGAGCAGCATCGCCGCCAGCATGGCCAGGCCGACCGCGGCGAGCGTCGGCGCGAGGCTGCCGGCGCTGGTCCAGCCGAGCGTCGCGGCGAACACGCTGGTCGTGATGTAGGCGCCGAGGGCGATGAACAGGCTGTGGCCGAAATTGAGCACGTCCATCAGGCCGAACACGAGCGTCAGGCCGGAGGCGGCGATGAAGACGATCATGCCCATCGCCAGGCCGGCGAAGGTGAGCGTGAGCCAGGTCGAGCTCGAGCCGACCGCAGGCCAGGCGGCCAGGGCGATCACCGCGAGCAGGATCAGCGGCACGAAGTCGAAGCGCGTCTTGGGCAGCGCCTCGGCGGCGGCGGGGAGCGCGGTGGCGGTCGATGCGTCGGTCATCGCGGTCCTCTCACTGGTGCGTGGCGAGCGAGAGGCCGAGCAGCTTGTGCTGCAGCGCCTCGTCTTCGGCCAGCGCGGCCATGGCGCCCCGGTGGACGACGCGGCCGTCGTCCATCACCGCGACGGTGTCGCCGAGCGCCTTGGCCATGGCGAAGTTCTGCTCGACCAGCAGCACCGTGGTCGCGGTCGACTTCAGCTCGCGCAGCGCCGCGATCAGGTTCTGCACGATCGCCGGCGCCAGGCCCTTGCTCGGCTCGTCGATCAGCAGCAGGCGCCGCGGCTCGACCATGGCGCGGGCGATCGCCAGCATCTGCTTCTGCCCGCCCGAGAGCTTGCCCGCCGGGTAGAGCCAGAACTTCTTCAGCGCCGGAAAGAGCGCGAACAGCCATTCGAGCCGGGTGGTGTCGAGCTCGGTCACGCGCTTGGCCTGGCGGGCCGCGAGCAGCATGTTCTCGCGCACCGTGAGGTCGGCGAAGATGCCCATGTTCTCCGGCACGTAGGCGATGCCGAGCTGGGCGATCTCGGGCGTACGCGGCGCCTCGCCGGCGTCGCCCGCGGCGGCGGGGCCGCCGATCCGCCGGCCGTCGAACACGACCTTGCCCTCGGAAGCGCGCCACAGGCCCATGATCGTGCGCAGCGTCGTCGTCTTGCCGGCGCCGTTCCGGCCGAGCAGCATCGTCACCTGGCCCGCCGGCACCTCGAAGTCGACGCCGTGCAGGATGTGGTACGCGCCGATGTGCGTGTGCACGCCGGCGAGAGAGAGCAAGGGCGGGTTCACGCGCCGCCCCTCACCCCGGCCCTCTCCCCGTCCGGGGAGAGGGTGAACTCGCCCCCTCTCCCGCTTGCGGGAGAGGGCTGGGGTGAGGGCTCCGGCGTCAGCCCGAGATACGCCTCTTGAACGATGGGCGAGGCGATCACGGTTTCCGGCTCGCCGTCGGCGACGAGCTTGCCGTTGTGCAGCACGACGATCCGGTCGGCGAGCTCGCGCACCACGTCCATCTTGTGCTCGACCAGCAGGATGATCTTGTCGGCCTCGGCTTTCAGGCCGCGGATCAGGTCGAGGATCACCGGCACGTCGTCGACGCTCATCCCGGCGGTCGGCTCGTCGAACATGTAGACGCTCGGCTCGAGGGCGATCAGCATCGCCACCTCGAGCTTGCGCTGGTCGCCATGCGGCAGGCTGGCCGCCGGCGCGTCGGCGCGGTCGCCGAGCGCGACCCTTTGCACCAGCTCGCGGGCGCGCTCCAGCGTGCCGCGGTGGTCGAGCCAGACCCGCCACAGGTCGAGCCCGTGCTTCCTGCGCGACTGCACCGCCAGGCGCACGTTCTCCAGCACCGATAGGTTGGGAAAGAGCTGCGTGAGCTGGAACGCGCGGCCGAGCCCGCGGTGGGTGCGCTCGGACACCGGCTCGTTCGTGATGTCGCTGCCGTTCAGTCGCACCGAGCCGGCGCTGGCGCGCAGCTGGCCCGAGATCAGGTTGAAGTAGGTCGTCTTGCCGGCGCCATTGGGCCCGACGATCGCCGTCAGCGTGCCCGGCCGGAAGCCAGCGCTGACGCGATCGACGGCGACGTGGCCGCCGAAGCGGATCGTCAGGTCCTGGGTCTCGAGCATGGCCGAAGCGCTGCCATGCGTGGTCTCGCCGCGCGCTCGATCAGCGCTTGTTCTTGATGGGGACGTCCATCTCTTCCGGCTTGATCTCGCGCACCAGTTCCGGCACGCCCCAGGCGAACGCCGGGTCGTTCTTGATCCGGGTATGGAACATCGACTGCATCGCCTGGTGGTCTTCCTTGCGGAAAGTCATCTTGCCCTTGGGCGACATGAAGCTCATGCCTTCCATGGTGGCGATCAGCTTGTCGGTGCCGGTCTCGCCGTTGGTCTTCTTGAACGCCTCGACCAGGGCGATGCCGGCCGCCATGCCGCCAGCGGTGAAGAAGTCGGGCGGCGACTTGAACTTGGTGTAGTGGTTGGCGACCAGCCACTCGTTGACCGGGTTCTTCGGCAGGCCGAAGTAGTAGTAGGTGGCGCCTTCCATGCCGGCGTACGGCTTGTACGCCACCATCGCCGGCAGGATGTTGCCGCCGGCGGCGACCTCGATGTTGTAGCGCTTCAGGTCCATGTCGGCCACCTTCAGCGGGTTGCCGGCGCCGGCCCAGTAGAAGTAGATGATCTTGCGGCCGGGCTTGTCCTTGAGCGCGTCGATGATGCGCTGGCCGCCGGCGGTGAAGTCGCTGGTGTTGACCGGCAGGTACTCCTCGTGAACCACCTTGGCTTTCTTCAGCGAGTCCTTGAACGCCTTGATGCCGTCGCGGCCGAACGCGTAGTCCTGCGCCAGGGTGGCGATGGTGACGCCGTCCTTGTCGAGCGCGACCGCGTTGGCGATCGCGTCCTGCGAGCTGTTGCGGCCGGTGCGGAAGATGTACTTGTTCCACTTGTCGCCGGTGATCGAGTCGGCGACCGCGGGCTCGACCAGCAGGATCTTCTTGTATTCCTCGGCCACCGGCAGCAGCGCCAGCGCCACGCCCGACGAGGTCGGGCCGACCGCGATGTCGGCCTTGTCGTCGCCGTAGGCGGCGGCGAGCAGGCTCTTACCCACGTCGGGCTTGCCCTGGTCGTCCTTCTCGATGACGACGATCTTCTTGCCGGCGACCATCATGGTGCCGTTGGTCGCGTACTCGAGACCCATCATCAGGCCGGTCTGCGTCTGCTTGGCGTAGGCCTCGAGCGGACCGGTCTTCGAGTAGACGTGGGCGATGCGGATCTCGCCCTTGCCCTGCGCCGCGGCCTGCAGGGGCACGATCAGCGCAGCTACGGCGAGCGAGGCGAACATCGCGCCAGAAAAGGCGCCGGCGAATCGAGCGGTCATTGAGATCTCCTGGGCAAACGGTGCGGGGCTCCCGGCCTCGGCGCGCGGAAGTGTAGAAGATCGAACGACGTTCGACGGGCTGAACGCGGCCGAGCGCGTGCTAGAGCTTCAGCTCGAGCCGAAGCTGCACGTTGAGGTAGGTCGGCGCGGTGGTCTGCGAGGTCTCGCGAACCGGGACGCCTTGCAGGTCGGGACCGTCGACGCTGCCGCCGGTGACGTAGTCGTGGGCCGCGAGGTTGCTCGCCGTGACGCGCAGCGCGACCGTCGGGCTGAAGGTCCACAGGCCGTAGACATCGGCGACGAGCTTCCTGCCGATCGTCGCCGTCTGCGTGTCGGAGATCCGCGTCAGGTAGCCCGGCGTCCAGTTGAGGTTGCCGCCGAGCGTGAACGGCGCGCCGCGAAAGCGATAGTCGAGGCCGAGGTTGGCGGTGTAGTCGGGCTGCTGGTCGAGCCGGTTGTCGGGACCGGGCACGCTCTTCACGCGCGAGCGGAAGAAACTGACGTTGGTGCGCACGTCGAGCCGCGGCGCTTCCTCCCAGAGGTCGCTGAGGCGGAACTTGGCCTCGAGCTCGAGGCCCTCGGTCACCGCGTCGCCGACGTTCTGCTGGCGCAGCACATAGCGCGGCGAGGTCGCGTACGACACCGTCTCGAGCGTCGTCACGCCGCGCATGTAGTTCGTGATGTCGCGGCGAAAGACGTTGGCGCTGAGCAGGCCGCTGCCCGGCAGGTAGCGCTCGACGGCGATGTCGAAGCCGGTGGCGAGCTCGGGCTTGAGGTCGGGGTTGCCGGCGCGGTCGGGCTGGGTCGGCGTGTTCGGCCCGGGAACCGGATAGCGGGTGTTGATCGCCGGCCGGGCGATCAGGCTCGAGAGCGGCGGCGAGCGGTAGCTGCGGGTCAGGCTGAAACGCACCTGGTCGCGACCCTTCGGATCGGGCTTCCAGACCGCGTGCAGCAGCGGCGACCAGACCTCGCTGCGGTTCTTCGCGTCGGGCTGGCCTTCCTCGGCGCTGCCGCGGGTGGTGATCGATTCCCAGCGCAGGCCGGCGTGCGCCGACCAGTTCGGCGTCAGGTCCCACTCGTCCTGCGCGTAGGCGGCGAAGCGCAGCGACGAGGCCGTCAGGGTGTCGCCGAACTCGGTGAGCAGGGGCACGCCGTCCTGCAGGGTCGTGCGCGAGTCGACACGGTTGTTCGACTCGACCTCGGCGCCGGTGACCAGGCTGTGGTGCTCGAAGATCGTCTCGGTCAGCTTGAAGCTGCTCGAATAGCTCGTGTCGCGCGACTGCCTCGTGTCGTCGAGCGTGCGCGAGACGCTGCCGTCGGTGGTCTCGGTGCGAACGCTGCTCGACGGCGCGCGCGACTGGCCGGCGCCGGCGCGCCACTCGATTCGCCCGCCAGAGGCGATGCGGTGATTCCATTGCGCGTTCAGGCGCAGCAGCGACGAGGCGTAGTCGCCTTCGGTCTCGGAGGTGTCGAACGGCGCGGGCAACGCGCCCACCGTCTGCGTCAGGGTGCTGTGGCCCTGGTAGGTGCCGCGGTTGTAGAAGGCGATCGGCGTCAGTGTCACGGTGTCGACGCCGCCTTCGCCGCGCCATTGCAGCCGCCCGGTGGCGTGGAGGCCTTCGCCGCGCACCCGCACCTTGCCTTCGTCGCGCTGCTCGAGCGTCACCGTGTCGTCGTCGAGGCGGGTGTCGACCGTGGTCGTGGTGCTGCCGTTGTTGCGCTCGAAGTGGTAGGCCGAGAGCGAGTAGTTGATCGTCCAGGCGCCCTCGGCGATGTTGCGCGTCCACGAGGCCGAAGGCTGGATCCTGCCGTTCTCCCAGGCGGCATTGAGGCGGACGTCGTTGACACGCTTGTTGTAGCCGTCGCGGGTGATGATGTTGATCGTGCCGGCGATCGCCCGGGCGCCGGTTTCGGCGGTGGGCGCGCGCAGGATCTCGATCCGCTCGATCTGGTCGGGGGTGAGCGAGTCGAGCGAGAAGCCGGGCGGGACGCGTTCGCCGTCGAGCAGGATCTGGGTGTAGCCGTTGCCGAGGCCGCGCATGCGGATCGCGCCGCCGCGGCCGGGGCGGCCCTGGATCGTCACGCCGGGCAGGCGCCGCAATACATCGCCGAGGGTCGAGTCGCCGAAACGGTCGATCTCCTCGCGGCCGATGACGATCTTGCTGGCGGTCGACTGGCGACGCTCCTGGACGTCGTCGGGCCGGTTGCCGGTGATGTTCACCGGCGCGAGCTGCTCGGTCGCCGGCGCTGGAGGCGCTGCGGGGTCGGCCGGCGCCGGGCGCGGTGCGGGTGCGGGTGCGCGTGCCGGTGCGGGTGCCGGTGGCGCGGGAGCGGTCGGCTCGGCCGGCGCGCCCCCCTGGCCGCGCGCGGCGAAGGCGACGAACCCCGCCACCAGCCCGACCCCGCAGGCCCGCGCGAGCCGTCGCGCACCGACCTGCCGCACGCGCGGCGCGCGCGGCGCGTGCTCGAATCCTCCCATCCGGCCAGTCTATCGACCGACCGCGCCGCCTTGCAGTCGGGCCCGCCCGGGGCTGGCTTGCGTTTTCGCTTCTTTACCGACCGATCACGCGCTCGAGCTGAGCCTTGGTCATGGTCGAGCGGCCCGAGACGTTGCGCCGCACCGCCTCGGCGTAGAGCTGGCGGAAGGTGCGGCCGCCCTCGCCCTTGTGCGAGCGCAGACCGCCGCGCCGCTCGGGCGAGATGTCGTCGAGCGAGGTCGAGCTCGCGGTCAGGCTCTCGCCGGCCTGCGCCCGGTCCTTGTTGACCGTGCGGGCGGCGATTTCCTTGGCGGTCTCCTCGTCCTTGCCCCGCGCCTGCAGGCTCTCCCTGATGTGCTCGAACTGCCGTTCGCGCTTGTCGCTCCATTCGGCTCGTGGCATCGAGGATCTCCAGAAGAAGAGGTCCGATCCCCTGGCAAACGGAGTGCCGGGCGCACCGAGGTCGGCCCGATTGACGCCGCCGCCGGTCCGGCAAGAATCGACCGACACCCCATCGACGGAGACCCCTTCCATGTCCCTGCACCACGACGGCGCCCACCCCGGCCGACGCAAGCTCCTCGCCGCCGCCGGCGCCGCCCTCGCCCTGCCGTTCGTCGGCGGCGCCCGTGCCCAGGGCAGCGCCTGGCCGAACCGGCCGGTCTCCTTCATCGTGCCCTTCCCGGCGGGCGGCGGAACCGACGCGTTCGCCCGGCCGCTCACCGCCGTGCTGACCCGTTCGCTCGGCCGCCAGGTGATCATCGACAACCGCGGCGGCGCCGGCGGCACGGTCGGCGCCGGCATCGCCGCCAAGGCAGCACCCGACGGTTACACCTTCTTCATGGGCGCGGTGCATCACACGATCGCGCCTTCGATGTATCCCAAGCTCGACTACTCGATCGAGAACGACTTCATCCCGATGGGCCTGATCTCGAGCGTGCCGCAGGTCGTGGTCGTCAACCCGCAGCGGGTCGCCGCCACCGACCTGAAAAGCTTCCTCGAGTACGCGCGCAAAAACCCGGGCAAGCTCAACTACGCCTCGGCCGGCAACGGCACCTCGCACCATCTCGCGGGCGAGCTGTTCAAGCTGCAGACGAAGACATTCATCACCCACATCCCGTACCGCGGCGCCGGGCCGGCGCTGCAGGACCTGATCACCGGCCAGGTCGACGTCATGTTCGACGGCCTCGGCTCGTCGGCGGCGCACATCAAGAGCGGCCGGATCCGCGCCCTGGGCACCGCGTCGCAGAAGCGCGCGCCCGGCTTCGCCGACCTGCCGACCTGCGCCGAGCAGGGTCTGCCGAGCTACCAGGTCGCGACCTGGTACGGCCTCTGGGCGCCCAAGGGCACGCCGCGCGAGATCGTCGAGCGGATGGAAGCCGAGATGCAGAAAGCCTTCGCCACCCCCGAGCTCCAGGCCATGTGGAATGGCCTCGGCGCCGAGACGCCCAACCTCTACGGCGAGGCCTACGGGCGGTTCGTGAACAGCGAGATCAAGCGCTGGGCCGAGGTGGTCAAGAGCTCGGGCGCGAAGCTCGACGGCTGAACGGGCGATGGCTGCCACGCCGGCGAGCAACGCCAACCTCTTCTCGGTTCTTCGCGCCGGATTCCCAGAGGACCTGGACGGCACCGCGATCGAGACCGTCGGCGAGACGCCGCGGTACTACACCTGGCGCGACATCGAGCGCGCCACGGCGATGTTCGCCAACCTGCTCGACTCGCTCGCCCTGCCCGCGGGCGCGCGGATCGCGGTGCAGGCCGAGAAGTCGGTCGAGTCGCTGCTGTTCTACCTGGCGGTGCTGCGCGCCGGCCATGTCTACCTGCCGCTCAACACCGCCTACAAGAGCGACGAGCTGAGCTACTTCATCGGCAACGCCGAGCCGAGCGTGCTGGTCTGCGCGCCCCGCGACTTCGCCCGGCTGTCGAAGCTCGCCTTCGCCGCGGGCACGGGCTGGGTGTTCAGCCTCGGCAACGACCGCAGCGGCAGCCTCCTCGAGCGAGCGACGCACTTCCCCGACACGCACGCGCCGGCAAAGCGTGGCGCCGGCGATCTCGCCGCCATTCTCTACACCAGCGGCACGACCGGGCGCAGCAAGGGCGCGATGCTCAGCCACGACAACCTGGTCTCGAATGCGGAGACGCTGAAGACCTACTGGGGCTGGCGCGCGCCGGCCGAAGGCGCCGACGTGCTGATCCACGCCCTGCCGATCTTCCACGTGCACGGCCTGTTCGTCGCCTCGCACGGCGCCTTGCTCGCCGGCGCCAAGATGCTCTGGCTCGACCGCTTCGACGCCCGTGTCGCCGTCTCGCTGCTGCCTCGCGCCAGCCTGTTCATGGGCGTGCCGACGCTCTACGTGCGGATGCTCGCCGAGCCGGGCCTCGACCGCGTCGCCTGCCGCAACATGCGCCTGTTCATCAGCGGCTCGGCGCCGATGCTGGTCGAGACCTTCGAGGCCTGGCGCGGACGCACCGGCCACACCATCCTCGAGCGCTACGGCATGAGCGAGACCGCGATGCTCACCTCCAACCCCTACCTCGCGCGCGACGGCGAGCGGCGCGGCGGCACGGTCGGCTTTCCCCTGCCCGGAGTCGAGCTGCGGATCCGCGACGACCAGGGGCACCCGCTCGGCCGCGGCGAGATCGGCGGCATCGAGGTGCGCGGGCCGAACGTCTTCGCCGGCTACTGGCGCATGCCCGAGAAGACGAAGGACGACTTCGCCGAAGGCGGCTGGTTTCGCACCGGCGACGTCGGCAAGGTCGACGAGCGCGGCTACGTCAGCATCGTCGGTCGGAGCAAGGACCTGATCATCAGCGGCGGCTTCAACGTCTACCCGGCCGAGGTGGAGGCGGCGCTGAACGAGCTGCCCGGCGTCGCCGAGAGCGCCGTGGTCGGCGTGCCGCACGCCGATTTCGGCGAGGGCGTGGTGGCGGTCGTCGTCGCGCAGCCCGGCGCGGCCCTCGACGGCGACGCGCTGCTCGCGAGCCTGAGGGAGAGGATGGCCAACTTCAAGGTGCCCAAGGCGCTCTTCGTCGCCGCCGAGCTGCCGCGAAACGCCATGGGCAAGGTGCAGAAGAACCTGCTGCGCGAGCAGCACGCGCGGCTGTTCCAGGCGCAATGAAAAAAGGCCCGGCGCTTGCGCGCCGGGCCCCCTGATCAAGGCTCGAAAGCGATCTAGCGGTCGCCGGCGTAGATGTCGACGTCCTTGGTCTCCTTGACGAACAGCGTGCCGATGATGAAGGTCATCGAGGCGATGATGATCGGGTACCACAGGCCGTTGTACATGTTGCCCGTGGAGGCGACGATCGCGAACGCCGTGGTCGGCAGCAGGCCGCCGAACCAGCCGTTGCCGATGTGGTACGGCAGGCTCATCGAGGTGTAGCGGATCCGGGTCGGGAACAGCTCCACCAGCGCCGCGGCGATCGGCCCGTAGACCATGGTCACGTAGATGACCAGGACCCAGAGGATCGCGACGACGGTCCACCACTGGCCGCCCATGAAGTCGATCGGCTTGGCCTTGGCCGGGTAGCCCGCGGCCGCCAGTTCGGCGCCGATCTCCTTCTTGAAGGCGGCGATCTTGGCCACGCTGTCGGCGTCGAACTTCTGGTTCGCCACCGTCGCGGCGGGCGGCGAGATCTTCTTGTCGCCGATCGTCACGGTCGCCAGGGTCCCTGCCGGCACGTCGACGTTGTCGTAGCTGACCGAGCTTTGCGCGAGGAAGCGCTTGGCGATGTCGCAAGGCGTCTTGAAGTCGATCTCGCGGGCGATCGGGCTGCCCTGGAACGAGCACTGCGCCGGGTCGGCGTGGACGACGACCTTGTTCTTCTCCTGCGCCGCGGCCAGCTCCGGATTGGCGGCCTTGGTGAGCGCGCCGAACAGCGGGAAGAAGGTCAGCGCCGCCAGCAGGCAGCCGGCCATGATGATCGGCTTGCGGCCGATCTTGTCCGACATCGTGCCGAAGATGATGAAGAACGGCGTGCCCAGCAGCAGCGAGGCGCCGATCATGAGCTGCGCCGTGGTCGGCTCGACCTTGAGCTGCGCCGTCAGGAAGAAGAGGGCATAGAACTGGCCCGTGTACCAGACCACGCCCTGGCCGGCGGTGAGGCCGAGCAGCGCAAGCAGCACGATCTTGGCGTTCTTCCACTGGCCGAACGACTCGGCGAGCGGCGCCTTCGAGGTCTTGCCCTCTTCCTTCATCCGCTTGAAGGCGGGCGACTCGTTCAGGCTGAGGCGGATCCACACCGAGATGGCGAGCAGGAAGATCGACATCAGGAACGGCACGCGCCAGCCCCATTCGTTGAAGGCCGCGTCGCCCAGCATCGCCTTGATGGCGATGATGACGATCAGCGAGAGGAACAGGCCCAGCGTCGCCGTGGTCTGGATCCACGACGTGTAGGCGCCGCGCTTGCCGTGCGGCGCGTGCTCGGCGACGTAGGTCGCGGCACCGCCGTACTCGCCGCCGAGCGCGAGGCCCTGCAGCAGGCGCAGCGCGACCAGGATGATCGGCGCGGCGATGCCGATCGCCGCGTAGCCGGGCAGCAGGCCGACCACGAAGGTCGACAGGCCCATGATCAGGATGGTCACCAGGAAGGTGTACTTGCGGCCGACGATGTCGCCGAGGCGGCCGAAGAAGATGGCGCCGAACGGACGCACCAGGAAGCCGGCGGCGAAGGCCATCAGCGAAGCGATGAACGCGGCCGTGGGATCGAGCGCGGCGAAGAACTGCTTGCCGATGAAGGCGGCGAGCGAGCCGTACAGGTAGAAGTCGTACCACTCGAAGACGGTGCCGAGGCTCGACGCGAAGATGACCTTGCGCTCTTCGCGCGTCATCGGCTTGTCGACCACCGCACCCACCGGAACTGCTGTAGCCATGTGATTTTTCCTCCCAGTCGTAAGAATCGCCGTGCGGCGACGCCGACCCGCATCTTGGCGGGCGAAGTCGACGTTTCCTGACGTGAAGCTTAAAAAGCGACACCCAACCGCTCGGGTGAAACCCGTAGAACCGGAGCGACTTCAGCCCCGATTGCTGCGCTGCGGCAGCGAACTCAGGCGCGTTTCACGCCCGCGCGCGGCGCGCCTTCGCGGTCCCAGTGCGGGCCCGAGAACCAGGCGTCGCCGCGAACGCAGGCCGCCGCCATGTCGAGGCCATCGAAGCCCCAGAACAGCCTGTCGTCGATGCCCAGGGTGGGCACGCCGAAGACGCCGCGCGCGAGCGCGCCGTCGGTCGCGGCGCGCAGGCGTTGTTTAGCCTCGTCACTCGCCGGGTCGATGCGCGGCGCGAGCTGGTCGCGCAGCGCCGCGAGCCGCGCTGCGGACTCCGCATCGGCGCCGCCGATCCAGACGTGGCGCAGGATCGTCTCGCAGGCATGGCGGCTCGGCGTCGTCCCCTCCGGCGCCGTCGCCCAGGCGAGCCGGGAGAGGGCGATCGGGTTGAACGGATGGCGCTCGGGCGTCTCGATCGCGATGCCGTGGCGCTGCCCCAGCCAGTGGACCTGGCGAAAGGTCCAGGCGCGCTTGGGCTCGATCTCGGCCGGCCCCTTGTGCGCGTAGTGCTTGAGCAGCGCGGCGAACACGATGGGCCGGTAGCTCACGCTGTACGAGAGCCCGGCGAGAGCCTCCGGCAGGCGCTGGAACGCGAGCCAGGCGTACGGCGACACCGGATCGAACCAGAAGTCGAGCGCCTTCATCGCCTCAGGTGGTGTCGCGCGCGTCGGCCAGCGCCTGGCGCCGGCCGGGCAGCCGCTTCCAGACCTCGCGCTTCGCGCCGTTGTCGAGCGCGCCCCAGGCGGCGATCTCGTCGATGCTGCGCAGGCACCCTTCGCACCAGCCGCTGACCGGGTCGATGCGGCAGACATCGGTGCACGGGCTCGGCACCGGCGGCTCGGCGGCGCCGCGAGGCCGCCCGATCATGATGCGGCGGCGCCGAACGCGGCGCGTGCCTCGTCGGCGCTGTAGTAGCCGAGCGCGAGGTCGCGCGCCACCGCCTCGCGCGGCCGCGCGGAGGCCGGGCCGAAGCCGCCGCCTCCGGGCGTGGAGACCGCGATGACGTCACCCGCCTCGATCGCGATGTCCTGGTCCTTGGAGAGATGCGGCGGCACGTAGGTCACGCCCTTCCTGATGATCGCCACGGTGTTGGTGCCGCCGGCGGCGCCGCCCTGCGCGCCCGGCGGGCCGGCGCGGCCATGATCCATGACCATCGAGACGCGCGCGTCGCCGCGGCGCAGGCGTATCCGGTAGTTCACGCCGAAGCCGCCGCGGTGCTCGCCCGCGCCGCCCGAGCCTTCGTGCAGCGAGTACTCCTCGAACAGCACCGGATAGAGCTGCTCCATGATCTCGATCGGCGTGGTCTTGGAGATGCCGATGGTCGAGCAGCCGTTGCTGATGCCGTCGCCCGAGGGGCTGCCGCCGTAGCCCCCGCCCGAGATCACGTACATGACGTAGGCGCGGTTCTTCAGCGGGTCGAATCCGCCCACGCCGAGGTTGCCGCTGGTTCCGGCCGGCGCGCCGAAGAGCTGCCCCGGGATCGCCTTGCCGAGCGCGGCGAACACCGCCTCGGCGATGCGCTGGCTGACCTCGGCGGCGCAGCCGGAGACCGGCCGCGGATAGCGGGCGTAGAGGAAGGTGCCCTCGGGATCGACGATGTGCAGCGGCTCGAAGGTGCCGGCGTTGATCGCCGCTTCCGGAAAGACGTGCTTGACCGCGAGGTAGATCGAGGAGCGCGTGGTCGCGATCACGCTGTTCATCGGCCCCTTGCACGGCGGCGACGAGCCGCTCATGTCGAACGCGAGCGCCGCCCGCTCTGTGTCGGTGCCGCCGGTCTTGGTGATGCGCATGGCGATGCGCAGCGGCTCGTCGACGACGCCGTCGGAATCGACGAAGGCCTCGCCGTCGTACGTGCCATCGGGAATGGTCGCGATCTTCTCGCGCATCTGCCGCGCGGCCCGGCGCTTCAGCTCGGCGACGGCGGCGTCGACGGTGGCGTCGCCGTAGCGGTCGAGCAGCGCGGCCAGGCGTGCCTGGCCGGTGGCGAGCGCCGCCGCCTGCGCCTTGATGTCGCCGATGCGCTGATCGGCGATGCGGATGTTCGAGAGGATGATGCCGAGGATTTCCTCGTCCATCACGCCCTGCTTGAACAGTTTGACCGGCGGCAGGCGCAAGCCTTCCTGTTCGACCTCGGTCGCATTCGCCGAGAATCCACCGGGCACCATGCCGCCCGTATCGGGCCAATGGCCGGTATTGGCCAGCCAGCAATACAGCTTGCCCTTGTAGAAGAACGGTTTGACGAACCGCACGTCCATCAGGTGCGTGCCGCCCAGATAAGGGTCATTGACGATGTACATGTCGCCGGGCTTGACGTCCTTGGCGCGCTTGATGACCTCCATGGTGCCGAACTGCATGGTGCCGACGAACACCGGCAGCCCGAGATCGCCTTGCGCGATGAGTTCGCCGGTGATGCCGTGATAGATGCCGTCGGACCGATCGAGCGCTTCGGAAATCACCGGGCTGAACGCCGAGCGTACGAACGCGAGATCCATCTCGTTGCAGACCTGGATGAGGCCGTTCTGGATCACGACCAGCGTGACCGGATCGATCGCCCTGCGGCCAAGTGGTTTGCCGCCGCGCGGTTTGGCGACGGGTTTGGATTTGGCTTTGCGCGATTTTGTGCGGGTGGTCATATGGCACCTCCGCCGACGCGAATGATAAGGTTTCCGAGCTTGTCCGTCACCAGCTTGCAGCCGGGCTCGACCACGATGGTCGAATCCAGTTGTTCGACGATCAGCGGGCCGGACAGTTTGGACCCGCGCGCGAGCTGCTCGCGCCGATAGATCGGCGTTTTCTTCCAGCCGCCGGCTTCGAACCAGACGCGCCGGTGGGCGCGCGGCTTGACCCCGAGTTTCTTGTCGACTTGGGTCAAGTCCGCCAGCGGCACGCGCTTGCGCCGGCCGATCACCGCCGTGTGCAAATTCACCAGCACCGGGCGGATTTCGGGCAGCGACACTTCGAAGCGCCGCCAGTAGACGGCTTCGAAATCCTTGCTCAATTTCTCGCGCGTCACGTTCGAGTTGGCGACCGGCACGGTCAAAATATGACTCTGGCCCCGGAACTGCATGTCGGCGAAATGCAGCACGGTCAGGCCTTCGATCTCGACCTGTTCGCGGCCGATCGTGGTTTTGCCTTCGGTCACCTGCGCATCGAGTGTGTCGCGCACCAGTTTCATATCGAGATCGGCGAGCGGCCGGTTGACCGTGCGCACGTAATCGTGGCGCACGTCGGCAACCAGGCAGCCCAGCGCATTCGTAATTCCCGGCTTGGCCGGCACCAGCACGTTCGGGATCGCCAGTTCGCGCGCGAGAGCCGTGGCATGCAGCGGACCGGCGCCGCCGAACGCGAACAGCGCGAAATCGCGCGGATCGTGGCCGCGCGACAGCGAGACCATGCGAAGCGCGCCGGCCATGCGGTCGTTGGCGATGCGGATGATCGCGGCGGCCACCTCATAGGCGTCCATGCCCATGTGCTCGCCGATCTCGCGTTCGACAATGGCGGCGATCGCGTCGAGCGAGATCTTGTTCTCCACGGCGAGCAATGCATCCGGATTGATCCGGCCCAACAATAGATTCGCATCGGTGATGGTCGGCCGCTCGCCGCCGCGCCCGTAACAGATCGGCCCGGGCGTGGCACCGGCGCTCTCCGGGCCCACCTGCAGCATGCCCGCGTCGTTGATGAACGCCAGCGACCCGCCGCCCGCGCCGATGGTGTGCACGTCGACCATCGGCACGTGGATCGGCATGGCGTATTCGAGTTCCAATTCGGAACTGACGTCGGGAATACCGTTCTGGATCAGCCCCACGTCGCAGCTCGTCCCGCCCATATCGCAGGTAATGACGTTCGGCATGCCGGCCGAGACCGACGTGTAGGCGGCGGCGATAATGCCCGACGCGGGTCCGGACATGACCGTGTTGACCGCTGCTTCCGAGACGATGCGCGACGACACCGTGCCGCCATTGCCCTGCATGACCAAAAGATCGCGCGGATAGCCCTCGTTCTTGAGTTCGTTCTGCAGGCGGGAGATATATCTATGCAGCACCGGCTGGATCGACGCGTTGACCGCCGCCGTCACCCCGCGTTCGTACTCGCGATACTCGCTGATGATCGCGTGGCCGAGGGTAATATAATTATTCGGCCAGAATTTCCGCACGATCTCGCCGGCGCGCCGCTCGTGCGACGGGTTGATGTAGGCGTGCAGGAAGTGGACCACGATCGCTTCGCAACCGGCGGCGATGAGCTTTTTCACCGCGGTTTCGACCTCGCCTTCGTCGAGCGCGCGGATCACATTGCCCTGCGCATCCATGCGCTCGGTCACTTCCAGGCGCAACTCGCGCGGGATCAGCGGCACGAACTGGCCTTTGAGCCCATATGGCTTTGGCCGCGTGCGGCGGCCAAGCTCAAGCACGTCGCGAAATCCGCGCGTGGTGATGAGCCCGCAGCGGCTGATCTTGCGTTCGAGCAAAGCGTTGGTGGTCGTCGTCGTGCCGTGAATGATGGTCGAGACCGCATCGAGCCGCTCGCCGGTCGCTTTGAGCGCCGAGAGCACGCCGAACGCCTGGTTTTCGACCGTGGTGGGTACCTTGGCGACGCGGATGTTGCTGCCGTCCTCATCCATCATGATGAGGTCGGTGAACGTCCCGCCGACGTCGATGCCGACGACCTTGCCGATTGGTTTCTTGGCTTTCATGCTTCGGTACTCCGCTCGTCTCATCCTTCGAGGCTCGCCCCAAAGAAAAAGAGGGGGCTCGCACCTCTGGATGAGGCCATTA
>JAIOOS010000015.1 GCA_021414305.1 Burkholderiales bacterium
CCGGCCAGCGCATCAACCGACTCAAGCCGTACCAGATCACGGCGGCCGGCATGGCGCGAACGTTCCAGAACATCCGGCTGTTTCAGGAACTGACCGTGCTCGAAAACGTGAAGGTGGCCTGCCACCTGCACAGCGCACAGAACCTCGCCAGTGCCGTCTTCCGCACCCGCAAAAGCACGCGCGACGAGAAAGCGATCGACACCCAAAGCCGCTCGATCCTCGATCGTCTCGGCCTGCTCGACCGCGCCGACGACGGCGCCACCAGCCTGCCCTATGGCGACCAGCGACGCTTAGAAATCGCCCGCGCCCTGGCCACCACCCCGCGCGTCCTCCTGCTCGACGAACCCGCGGCCGGCATGAACCCGCAGGAGAAGATCGAGCTGACGAAGCTGATCGCGTTCATCCGCCAGGAATTTAGAGTGGCCGTTCTGCTGATCGAGCACGACATGAAGCTGGTGATGAGCATCTGCGAGAAGATCACCGTTCTAGATCACGGCGAAACCATCGCATGCGGGAGCGCGGAAGAAGTGCAGGCGAATCCCAAAGTGATCGAAGCGTATTTAGGCGAGGCGGCCGAAGCATAAATGCTGCTGACGATTAACAACCTCCACGTGAGCTACGGAGCCATCCAGGCGCTGCGCGGCGTGTCGCTCAACATCGAACAGGGCGAAATCGTCACCCTCATCGGCAGCAACGGCGCCGGAAAAACCACGCTCCTCCGCACGATCAGTGGGCTGCTTGCACCTACGGAGGGCTCGATCGTGTGGAACGACGCTGCGCAACTCCAGCGACGCCCGCCGCACGAGATCACGCGAACGGGCATTATCCACGTGCCCGAGGGCCGGCAGATTTTTGCGAATTTGTCTGTGAAGGAAAATCTGCTGATCGGCGCGTACCAACGCACCAACAGCCGCGAGATCGCCGCCGACATCGACCACTGCTACGCCCAGTTCCCTATCCTGCACGAGCGGCAGAACCAGAAGGCCGGCACCCTCAGCGGCGGCGAGCAGCAGATGCTCGCCCTGGCGCGGGCCCTGATGGGCCGGCCGCGCCTGCTGCTCGCCGACGAGGTGAGCCTCGGCCTGGCGCCGGTGATCAC
The DNA here is from genome assembly GCA_021414305.1 of Burkholderiales bacterium. Lineage (GTDB taxonomy): Bacteria > Pseudomonadota > Gammaproteobacteria > Burkholderiales > Burkholderiaceae_C > Schlegelella_A. The sequence continues at coordinate 1,100 of JAIOOS010000015.1, forward strand.
CAAGCAGGTGTTCGGCCACCTGCAGGCCTTGCGCGAGCAGGGCATCACCATCGTCGTCGTCGAGCAGAACGCGCACCTGGTGATGAAGATGGCCGATCACGTGTACGTGCTCAAGCACGGCCGGCTGGTGATGCACGGCACGCCCGCGGAGCTGGCCTCGCGGCGCGAGCTGACCGAGGCCTATCTCGGCGAATGACGGAGAAGAGGATCGCGATGCGCGACTACGAGCTGCACGAGCGGACCATGGGCCGAATCCTGGCCGAGAAGGCCGCGCGGATCCCCGGGAAGACCTTCCTGATCTGGGAAGGCCGCGCCTGGACCTACGCCGAGCTGGAGGCGATGACCAATCGCTACGCCCATGGCTTCGAGGCGCTGGGCGTTCGCCACGGCGACCACGTCGCCGTGATGCTGCCGAACTGCCCCGAGTTCTTCTGGGTGTGCTGGGGCCTCGGCAAGATCGGCGCCGTCGCCGTGCCGATCAACACCGCCGCCAAGGGCGAGCTGCTGCGCTACTTTCTCGACCAGTCGGACGCCACGACCGTGGTGGTCGACGACGAATGGGTCGAGCGCATGTCGGCGATCGCGCCGCAGCTCGCCAAGGTGAAGCGCTACGTCTACCGCGGCCCGCGCGGGCCGGGCGACAGCGGCCTCTCCGCCGGCGGCGTACCGGTGCACGCGCTCGCCGAGCTCGAGTCGGACGACGCCTCGGCGCCGCCGCTCGACGCCGTCTCGCACGACGACGTCCACCTCATCATGTACACCTCCGGCACGACCGGACCGTCGAAGGGCGTGATGTGCCCGCATTCGCAGGGCCACGCGGTCGGCAGGGCGCTCACCGTCGACTACGGCTACCGGCCCGACGACGTGCTCTACACCTGCCTGCCGCTCTTCCACGGCAACGCCATCTGGTACACCTGCTACGCCGCGCTCTGGGCCGACGCCGCGATCGCCCTGGCGCCGCGCTTCTCGGCGACCCGCTTCTGGGACGAGATCCGCGCCAGCGGCGCGACCCAGTTCAACACGCTGGGGGCGATGACCAACATCATCTGGAAGCTGCCGCCCGGGCCGCACGAGCGCGACCACAAGCTGCGCCTGTGCATGACCGTGCCGGTTCCCAAGGAGATCTACGCCGAGATGCAGGAGCGCTACGGCGTCACGCTGACCTCGGTGTTCGCGATGACCGAGAACTTCGCGATGACGCGCTTCACGCCCCACGACCCGCCGGAAAAGGCGGGCTCGGCCGGCAGCACGCGCGGCGCCTGCGAGCTGCGAATCGTCGGCGACGACGAGCGCGACCTGCCGGCCGGCGAGGTGGGCGAGATCTGGATGCGGCCCCTCGTGCCCGGCGCGATGATGAAGGGCTACTACAAGATGCCCGACGAGACGGCCCGCGAGTTCTCCGGCGAGTGGTTCCGCACCGGCGACCGCGGCTACCTCGACGGCGACGGCTATCTCTACTTCGTCGACCGCAAGAAGGAGGCGATCCGCCGCCGCGGCGAGAACATCTCGGCCTACGAGGTGGAGCTGATCCTCTCGCGCCACCCGGCGATCCTCGAGGTGGCGGCGATCCCGGTCGCCTCGGAGATGAGCGAGGACGACGTGATGGTCTACGTCGTCCGCAAGCCCGGCGAGGCGCTCAGCCACGCCGACGTGGTGCACTTCGCCGCCGAGCACATGAGCTACTTCATGGTGCCGCGCTTCGTCGACTTCATCGAGCAGCTGCCGAAGACCGCGAGCGAGAAGCTCGAGAAGTACAAGCTGAAGCGCGATGCGCAGGAGCGCAGGGGCGAGCTGTGGGACCGCGAGCGCGAAGGGATCGAGGTGAAGCGCTAGGGTCGGTCGCGTCAGAAGGTCACGTGCGCCGACGCGTTTCGCACCGCACACGCGAGGCTGTAGACGGTCAACGCCGAGGTCTTGGGATTGCCCGGCAGCGCGAGATTCTCGATCTGGAACTCGAAGTGCCCGAAGGCGCCCCAGGCTTCCAGGCGATGAACGTTCCGGTCGACTCCCGGATCGGCGATCAATCGAACTTCGGTGCGATCGAGCCCCAGCCCCGCCAGGGCGACGGTCGCGGCCACGTTGGCGTTCTTGGGGAAAGCCATCGCCGCGTCGCGCGCACTCCCCTCGAACACGACGCAAGGCGCCAGCAGTTGCGACAGGTCGCACGCTTGCGATGCGGGGGTGCCCTCCCAGCTTCGTGGCGGCTTGCGGCCGCAGTACAGCACGCGATCCAGGCCGCCGATGCGCGCCGCGGCGAGCGCATCGAGTGCGCCGACGGCCCCCGGGATGAGCCGAACCCGCGCATGGCCGCGCTTCGCGACATCCTCGAGCCGCGCGAAAAGTCCGGGCTCGGCCAGCGCGCCGACAGAAGCGACCACGCACGGGATGCCGGCCGCCAAGGCGGGAACGACGTGCGACACGATGGCCGCGTGGCCGGCGCACTCGACCACGAGGTCGGGCCGGTGCACCGGAGAAACGTCCAGCTCGTTCAGCACGAGGGCGTGGCTCGCGAGGCGGGCCGCGACTGCCCGCACCCGGTCGGTCGACTGCGGCGTCGTCACGATCTGCACGATCTGCAAATCGCCGTCCGCCTGAAGCACCTGAGCCAGCTCCTGGCCGATGGCCCCGAAACCGACGATCGCCAGTTTGAACATCGATGCGCTTCGTCGGCCGGCGATGCTCGGCCGCCGCTACGCGCCGCTGGCCGTCTCGGCGACGTCGGTGTCCTCGGAGACGCGAAAGCCGCGGGCGTCGGTCTTCACGCCCGGCTTGTAGTTGACGATCCGTTCGGACGAGAGGTGAATCCCGAGCAGGCGCGTCACCTCCGTCGGCGAGGTGGTGAACGCGTGCCACACGCCGGGGTGCAACTCCACCGTGTCGCCCTTGTGCAGCTCCACGTTCTGCACGCCGCCGGCTTCGATCGCGAAGGCCGCGGAGCCGTCGAGCACGATCAGGTACTCGATGTACGGGTGGCAGTGATAGGGCACCTCGTAGCCGGGCTGACAGGTCTGCAGCGCGATCCGGATGGGCGTGCTGCGCGACGCATCGCCGACCAGCACGCGCAGGTCGCTCTGCGGGCCGTAGGACACGAGGTCCGTGTCGGCGATGCGCGAAACCCTGAATCCGTCCATGGTCGTGTCGTCCTTGCTCATGCCGGGGCCGCCGGTGCTAGCGAACCAGCTTCCATTCGCCGTTGTCCACCTTCACCAGCACGCGGGCGCGCTTGTCGACTCCGTAGTGATCGGTGGGGCTCATGTTGTAGACGGCGTGCGTGCCCTTCACGTCCTTGCCGGCCTCGATCGCGTCGCGCAGCGCGTCGCGGAAGGCAGGCGTGCCCGGCTTCGTCGCCTTCAGCGCGACGGGCAGCGCTGCCTGCACGATGACGCCGGCATCCCAGGCGTAAGCCGCAAACGCGTTGCGGCTGCCGGCTCCGTAGGCGCTCTCGTATTCCTTGAGGAACTGCAGGCCGGTCGCCTTCAGGGGATCGTTCGCGGCAAGCTGCTCGGCGACGACCACCGGCCCCGTGGCCGCGATCACCCCCTCGGCGCTCTTGCCGCCGACACGGATGAAGTCGGGGTTCACGACGCCATGCGTGTGATAGATCTGCTTGCGATAGCCGCGCTCCACCGCGGCGATCTGCGGGAGATCGGCCGGGGTGCCCGAGGCGCCGACGAAGATCGCGTCCGGGTTGGAGGCCAGTACCTTGAGCATCTGTCCGGTGACCGCCGTATCGGCGCGCGTGTAGCGCTCGTTGGTCGTGACCTCCAGGCCGGCCGCGGCCCCGCCGCCCTTCAGCGAGTTGTAGTTCGCGTCGCCCCACGAATCCGAGAATCCGATGTAGCCGACCGTCTTGACCTTGTTCGCCTGCATGTGCTCGACGAGCGCACTCACCATCAGCGGAATCGGCTGAGGAACGGCGAACAGGTAGGTCTGCCTGGCCGCGTCGATGGGAATGGGGCACAAGGCGATGAACGGAATGCGCGCTTCGTTCGCGACCGCGCCTTGCGCCAGTGCCACCGGAACGGTGCTCGAGCCGATGATTGCATCGACCTTGTCTTCCACCGCGAACCGGCGAACGTTCTTCGCGCCGACCGTCGGATCGCTGGTGTCGTCGAGCACCACGTAGCGCACCGTCTCGCCGCCGATCGACTTGGGCAGCAGCGCGATCGCCTTCGCCACGTGAACCCCGAGCGAGGCGCCAGGGCCCGTGGCGCTGACCGACACCCCGACCACCACCTCCGCCCAGACCGTGCTCGATGCCAGCGCCAGCAGCAGACCCAACAGCTTTCTCGTCATGCGAACTCCAGTTTGAAGGCACACCCGCGTGGCCTGCCGTAGCATACTACGCTAGAATACTACGTATCGATCGCGGGCTCGCATTCCGGAACCGGAGAGATCCATGTCACCTCAGCTGCAGGGAAAGACCGCGCTGGTCACCGGTGCCGCGAGCGGGATCGGCCAGGCGGTGGCGGCCCGCTTCCTCTCCGAAGGCGCAAACGTCGTGGCGCTCGATCGCATCGAGTCGAATCCGGGATGCGATTTCCAGGCCAGGGCGTATGCAAGCGTCGTCGGAGACGTGCGGTCCGCAGGGGACAACCAGCGCGCCGTCGATCTGGCGGTGAGCCGCTTCGGCGGGCTCGACGTGTTCGTCGGCAACGCCGGCCTCTACGACAACCGGCGCGCCTTTCGCAGCTTCTCGGCACCCGAGCTTGAAGCCGCCTTCGACGAGCTGTTCGGCATCAACGTCAAGGGCTACCTGCTCGGCGCACTCGCCGCGGCCGGCGCGCTGGCCAAGGCGCGTGGCTGCATCCTGTTCACGAGCTCGATCTCCGGAAGCCGGGCCGGCTTCGGCGGCGCGCTCTACGTCGCCGCCAAGCACGCCGTGGACGGGCTGACCCGGCAGCTCGCGCTGGAGCTGGCGCCCGACATCCGGGTTAACGCCGTCGCACCGGGCTACGTACCGACCGGGCTGCGCGGCCTCGGCAGCCTGGGCCAGACCGAGAGCAGCCCCGGGCCGGCGCCGAGCCAGACGCCGTTGCAGATGCTTCCCTCGGCGGACGACATCGCCGCCGCCTACGTCTTCCTCGCATCCGACGCCTGCGCCCGAACCGCCACCGGCACCGTGCTCGCGCTCGACGGTGGCGCGGCCCTTCGCGGCCCGCGCACCTGAAACGCGCGGCCACGCACGAAAGACCCGCATGTCCGACCCCGAGAATCCGGCGAAGCCCGCCACGACGCCCAGGACGCCGCTGCCTCCGCTCGTGAGCGCCACTGCGCGGATCGCATCGCTCGCCGCGAAGGACCTGATGGCCGAAGACGGCTCGGCCGTCGACCGCAGGCTCTTCGTCGACGAGGCCGTGTACCGCCTGGAGCAGGAGCGCATCTTCGCGAAGTGCTGGCTCTACCTCGGACACGACAGCGCCCTCCCCGAGAACCAGTCGTTCTTCACGACGACGATGGGCGAGGACCCGGTCATCGTCGTGCGCGACAAGACGGGGCGGCTGCGCGCCTTCCTCAACAGCTGCAGTCACCGCGGCGCGAAGGTGTGCCGCGTCGATTCGGGAACGGCGCGGTTCTTCAAGTGCCCGTACCACGCCTGGACCTTCAGCACCGAGGGCGAGCTGATCGCGGTGCCCCGCATCACCGCCGTGTACGGCGACAGCCTCGACCGCAGCCAGCACGGGCTGCGCGAGGTGCCGCACGTCGACACCTTCGGCGGCATGATCTTCGCGAGCTGGGACCCCGAAGCACCGACCCTGCGCGCCTACCTGGGCGACATGGCCTTCTACCTCGACCTCATGCTCTCGCGCATGGACGGCGGCACCGAGGTCATCGGCGGCGTGCACAAGTGGACGATCGGCGTCAACTGGAAGATCCCGGCCGAGAATTTCGCCGGCGACCACTATCACGTGCCCTCGACGCACGGCGCCGGCGTGGAGATGGGCTTCAGGAGCCAGCTCACGAACAATGGCTATTGCATCCAGACGGGCAACGGACACTCCATCGGCAGCGAGCGCGGCGGCGCGCAGCAGGGCACCGCTGTGCCGACCGAGTACGAAGGCTTCATGAAGCAGATGCGTTCTGAGCTGGTGGCGAAGTACGGCGAGACCGCCGACGCCTTCGTTCCGATCGGCGTCGGCACGATCTTCCCGAACATGTCGTTCCTCGACAGCGCCCGATTCCGCGCGTTTCGCGTGTGGCACCCGCGAGGGGTCGACCGGATCGAGGTGCACTCGTGGTGCGTCGTCGACAAGGCGCTGCCACCGGAGCTGAAGACGGCCGTGCGTCGCCAGTACTCCCTCGCCTTCGGCCCGGGCGGCATCTTCGAGCAGGACGACGGCGACATCTGGCAGAGCGTGCAGGACGCGCTGCGCGGCCACATCGGACGCCAGGGCAGGTTCCACTACCGCATGGGGCTGGGCCGCGAGACGACGACCTCCGAGCGCTACGGGCCGCCCTTCCCCGGAAGCTGCAGCGACATGCTGATGACCGAAGCCAACCAGCGCGCCTTCTACCGCCACTACGCCACGGTGATGGCGGACCCGACGTCATGAGCTCCGACCCGTCGACCGTCCTGCTCTGGCAGGCACTGGAGGCGTTCTACCGGCACGAAGTGCTGCTGCTGCAGGACCGCCGGTACCGGGAATGGCTCGAGACGATGGACACGGCGATCTCGTACCGGGTGCCCGTCACCACCTCCACGATGGACGGTCTCGTCACGCGCGAGGACGAACTCGGCTACTACGACGAGGATCTCGAACTGCTGAAGGCCCGGGTGGCCAAACTCGAAAGCAAGCAGTCGTGGGTCGAACAGCCGCCGTCGCGCCTGCGCTACTTCGTGCAGGTCGTCGACGCGCATCGCGACGGCACTCGCGTGGTCGCGCGCAGCAATCTCCTCCTGCTGCAGTACCGCTGGAACATGGAGCAGCAATTCAGCGGCGGCCGCACCGACGTGCTCTTGTCAGTCGACGGCGGATTCCGGCTGCGCGAGCGGCGCGTCGTGCTCGATCGCCAGGTGCTCGGCGAGCAGGGCCTGAGCGTCTTCTTCTAGGAAGGTCCTCGTGCTCGCCGCCGCCACCGTTCACTTTCCCTACATGACAGGGTGGCCCGAGCGCGCCACGGCCGAGCATCGCGCCGCCACGACAACCGGTTTCGCGGCCTTGGGCCAGGCCTTCGCCGATGCGGGCATCGAGACGATCGTCGCCTTCACGAGCGAACACATCGTCAATCTGCAGCCCCGGCTCGCGCCGGCCTTCCTGATCGGCGTGGGCGAGAGCCACGCCGCCTTTCCCGAGCCGCAGTTCAAGCTCGCGCCGATCACCCGCCGCGGCGATCCGGAGCTGGCCGACGCGCTGGTTCGCGCGCTCTATGCCCGGGGCTTCGACCCTGCCCATTCCAGCGAGCTGCGTCTCGACCATGGCACCACGCTGCCGCTGGCGCAGATGGGCATCGGCGAGCACGTCCGGGTCGTGCCGATCATCGTCAACAGCGTCTTCCCGCCGCTGCCGACGCTCACGCGCTGCCGCGATCTCGGTGCCGCCGTGGCTGCAGTGCTCGCCGGCTCCACGCTGGGCCGCCGCGTCGCGCTGCTCGCCACCGGCGGGATCTCGCACACCGTCGGCGCGCCGGGCATGGAGCGCAACGACCCGGCGTTCGACGCGGCGTTCCTCGGCGCGCTCGCCGAGGCCGACCTCGACCGCGCCTGCAGCCACTCGGACGCGCGGCTCGACGCAGCCGGCAACGGAACCCACGAGATCCGCAACTGGGTGGCGGTCGCAGGCGCGATGCATCCGGTGCGACCCCGGGTCGTGACCGACGTCGCGTATGCGCCCGGGTGGGACAGCGGCGTCCATCAGTTGCTGTGGAGCGCACCGTGAGCGCCGCGGCCCTGACGCAATTCCTGATCGACATCACCCGCGGGCATCGCAAGGAGGCGTTCGCGGCCGACCCCGCGAACGTGGTGGCGGCCTCGACGCTGTCCACGCGCGTCCGCACCGCCGTTCTCGAACAGGACATCGCGACGCTCTGGCTGGCCGACGCGCATCCGATGGCGCTGATGTACTTCGCCCGCGCGAGCGGCTGGGCCAACGAGCGCTACTACCGCTGCATCGCGGACGCCGAGCTCACGAAAGCCGGCCCAGCCGGGGCTGCTCCGACAGCTGAACCCGAGCCGTCGCGAACGCATCGATCGAGCGCTCCACATGCTCCGTGATGAGACGGCGGGCGGCCTCGCAGTCATGCCGTTCGAGCGCGTCGACCAGCTCGGCGTGCTCGCGCACCACCTTGTCGTTGCGCATCGAGGCCACTTGCGTCCCGCTGGCGATCAGGTACATCTTGCCGCGCACGCTCAGCAACTCGCGCCGGATCTGCAGCAGCCCCGCCATCTCGGCCATCCGGATATGGAACGCCTCGTCGATGCTGTACATGTCTTCCTGGCTGCGCCGCTTGCCCTTGAGGATGGCGCGCAGCTCGCGGATGTCGCGCGGCGTGGCGGTCTCGCAGAGTCGGCCGACGACGATCTGTTCCAGCGCTGCCCGCAGCAGGCGAATCTCGCTGATCGCGGCGGGGTCGAGCTCGACCAGGCGATAGCCGCGCTTGGGCACGATTTCCACGACGCCGTCGCGAAACAGGTTCAGGAGCGCCTCGCGAACCGGCGTGCGCGACACGCCGAGCGATTCGGCCAGGGAGCTCTCGGAGAACAGCTGACCGCGCGGGATCTTGCCGTCGCGAATGGCGCGCCGAATCGTGTCGTAGCCCTGTTGGGCCAGGCTCTCCGGGCGAACCAGACTGGGGATCGATGGCATCGACGATTCGTGAAGACGATGTCCCAGTCGGCAGCGGCTGGTTGTATGGAACATTCTAGGGGCGGGGCTTCCCGATGGATCTCGGGCTGAACGGAAGGGTGGCGCTCGTCACCGGCGCCTCGCGCGGCCTCGGACGCGCCACCGCGCAGACGCTCGCCGCCGAGGGCGCCTTCGTGGTGGCGGTTGCACGGCCGAGCGTCGAGCTCGCCGATCTCGCCGCGGCGCACGCCGGTCGCTGCGTGACGGTCGAGGGCGACCTGCTCGACCCGGCCCTGCCTCGGCGGGCCGTGGCTGCGGCCCTGAGCCACTTCGGCAGGCTGGACATCGCCGTGGTCAACACGCCGGGACCGCGCCCGGTCCTTCCTCTGGACGCCGGCGAAGAAGACTTCGCCGCAGCGTTCGAGTCGACGTTCTATCCGGCGGTGCGGCTCATCCATGCCGTGCGGGAGCCGATGGCAGAGCGGGCATGGGGTCGGATCGTCGTCGTTTCGTCGACCAGCGTGAAGGCGCCCAAGCCTTTCCTCTGCCTGTCGGCAGCGTCGCGAACCGCCCTCTGGGCCTGGGCCAAGAGCGCAGCGCCGGCGCTCTACGAGCGGGGCGTCACCATCAATGCCGTGTTCGCCGGCCCGCACGACACGGCACGATCGCGCGAGCTCGGCGTGGCGGGCCGGGTGGTCGGGCGGCCGGACGATTTCGGCCGCTTCGTCGCCTCGATGTGCGGCGACTCCAGCCGCTTCATCACGGGTGCGGGCTGGCTGCTCGACGGCGGCGAGCTGACGGGGCTGTGAACGCGATGCCCCGCCTGCACGTATTGCGCCAGGGCCAGGGGCCGACGCTCCTGCTGCTTCACGGCATCGGATCCAGCGCCACGGCATGGCGCGGGCAGATGGGAATCCTCGGCGACCGGTTCACCTGCCTCGCGCCGGACCTGCCCGGGTACGGCGAATCGCCGGATGCCTCGGCCCCGGGGCTCGACGCCATCGTCGCGGACGTGGCCGACGTGCTGGACGGGCAGCCTGCCCATGTCCTCGGCGTGTCGTTCGGCGCCTTGACGGCGCTTGCGCTGGCCCGCCAGCGGCCGGAGCTCGTCATGTCGCTCGTTCTCTCGGACGCCACCCTCGGCCGGGGCCACCTGCCCCTGGAAGAGCGGCAGCGCTGGTTGCGGCATCGCGAAGGTCTGGCCAACGATCTCGCCGTGCGCAGCGTGGAACGCGCCGGCGAGATCGCCGGCCGCGGCGCCTCCGCCGCGGTCATCCAGGAGATCGCCTTGCACATGCGACGGGCCCGCCCTGCCGGCTACCTGGGCGTGGCCCATGCCATCGCCGAGACCGACGCGCGCCCCTGGCTCGCAAGCATCCGCCAGCCGACGCTCCTGCTCTGCGGAGAGGACGACCGGGTGACCGGGATGGACGTCTCGCAGACCCTGCTCGACCAGCTTGCCGCCGCCCGCCTGCTTGTCATCGCCGGCGCCGGACACGCCCCGCACATCGAGCAGCCCGATCGGTTCGCGCAGGCCGTGTGCGAGTTCCTGCAGGTACAGGCCGGGAGATCGGGGCCGGCCTGAGCCGCGAACCGGACTGGCGGATCGGTCAGCGGCCGAGGATGCGGCGCGCCAGGCGCAGGTGCGGCAGGTCGATCATCCGGCCGTCGAGCACCGCAACGCCGTGTTCGGCGAGCGCGACGACCACCCGTTCTGCCCACGCCCTCTCGTCGGCCGTCGCGCCGAACGCGTCGTTGATCGGGCCGACCTGGTCGGGATGCACCGCCGCCTTGGCGGCGAAGCCGTCGGCCCTGCCCTCGCGGCATTCGGCCGCGAACGCATCGGCGTCGCGCACGTCGACGAAGACCGCGTCGATCGCGCTGCATTCGGCGGCCGCGGCGGCGAGCAGCACGAGGCTGCGGGCGAGACGGAACGGCTCGCGGTAGCGGCCCGCCTCGTCGCGGTTGCGCGCCACGCCGAGGTCGCCGGCGAGGTCTTCGCCGCCCCACATCAATCCAGTCAGGCGCGGCACCGGCCGGCGAAAGTCGGAAAGGGCGAGCACCGACGCGGCGGTTTCGGTGGCGATGCCGACGATGCCCAGCCGTCCGACCGTGATGCCGGCGCTCTTCTCGACCGTCGCCAGCGCCTCGCCGAGCCGTTCGACATCGGCCGGGCCGCAGCACTTCGGCAGCATCACGCCGGCGATCGCGGCCGCCGGCAGCGCCGCCAGGTCCGCCGCGAACTCCGGTGACAACAGCGCATTGACACGAATCCAGCAGCGCAGCGGCGGCGGACGCGACGCCGCCAGCGCCGCCACCGTGACCTCGCGCGCCGTCGCCTTCTGTGCGGGCACCACCGAGTCTTCCCAGTCGAAGATCAACGCGTCCGCTTCGCCCTGGAGCGCGCGCTCGATCTTGCGGGCGCTGTCGCCCGGCACGAACAGCCAGGAGCGGGCGGCGTTCACGCCGCCGGCAGGCGATGCATGAATGCGCTGCGCGTGCAGCGCGCGACCTCGACCTCGCTCTGGTTGAAGGCGACGTGGCGGAACTCGACGATGCCGGCGTTCGGCCGCGAGCCGCTCGCGCGCAGCGACAGCACCTCGGTCTTCACGTGCAGCGTGTCGCCCTGGAACACCGGCGCCGGGAACAGCACCTCGCGCATGCCGAGGTTGGCGATGGTCGTGCGCAGCGTCGTCTCGGCGACCGAGATGCCGATCATCAGACCGAGCGTGAGCAGGCTGTTGACGAGCGGCCGGCCGAACTCGGTGGCGGCCGCGTAGTGCGCGTCGATGTGAAGCGGCTGCGGGTTCATGGTCATGGTCGAGAACTGCACGTTGTCCCACTCGGTGACGGTGCGCGTCATCGCGTGATCGAAGGTCATGCCGACGCTGAACTCCTCGAAGTACAGGCCGCGCATCGTCCTGGCCTTCGTGCTCATGTCGTCGCTCCCATCGTGGCTTCCGCAACGGCCGGCTCGAGCTGCACCAGCACCTGCGCGCGCGGCACCACGTCGCCCGGCTTGCACAGCACGGCGGCGACGACGCCGTCGCGCGCCGCGACCAGCGGGAATATCAGCTTCATCGCCTCCATCACGACCAGCACCTGGCCGGTGGAGACGCTGTCGCCCGCGCCGACGTGGATCTCGGTGACCGCGCCGGGCATCTCGGAACGAAGCTCGTCGCCCTGCGCACCGGACGTGGTCGCGGCGCGGGCCAGCGCCCTCACCTCGCTGAGGACCTGCAGGCGCCAGCGCGTGCCGACATGGTTGACGACGATGCTGTCGCCCTCGCGCGCCACGAGGTAGCGGCGAGCGGGGCCGTGGCCGGGCGAGAGCAGCAGGACGTCGTCTGCCGTCCAGCGTGCGCGGACCGCTTCGGCGGCACCGTCGCCGGTGCGCACGAGGTAGTCGTCGCCTCCCGTCGCGGCCGCCGTGCCCGCCACCGGTCCGGCGGCGGAATCGCCGCGCTCGATCGAGAGCGCCGTCTCTTCCCCGTCGAGCGCCACCCGCACGCGCATCGCCCCGCGCCGGCCGGCAGCCGCCATGAAGCGATAGCCACTGGCGCGCTGCCAGTGATCCTGCGCATCGACACCGCCTCCTCCGCGCTCGCGCAGCGCGTACAGCGCCGCGGCGACGCGCGCACCGCGCAGCGCGGCCGGATCGCCCTGCCAGCCCGCGGGAAAGGCTTCGCCGAGAAAGCCGGTCGTCAGCCGCCCGCTGCGAAACAGCGGATGCTCGACGATGTCGGCGAGCAGGCTCTGGTTGGTGCCGATGCCAGCGGCCTCGAACGCCGCGAGACCGTCGCGCAAACGGTCGACCGCCTGCGCCCGCGTCGGCCCGTGGCCGATCAGCTTGGCGACCATCGAGTCGTAGTGGGGCGAGATCACCGAGCCGGCGGCAATGCCGCTGTCGACGCGCAGGCCGGGCAAGGCCGGCTCCACGTAGCGGCCGACGGTGCCGAACTCCGGTTGATGGCCGCGCGACGGATCCTCGCAATTCACGCGCGCCTCGATGGCCCAGCCGCCGCTGGCGATCTCGTCCTGCGCGAGCGGCAAGGCCTCGCCGGCCGCGATCCGGATCTGCCATTCCACGAGGTCGAGCCCGGTGATCATCTCGGTCACCGGATGCTCGACCTGCAGCCGCGTGTTCATCTCGAGGAAGTACGGCGTGTCCGCGCCTTCGGCGAGCACGAACTCGACCGTGCCGAGCGAGTCGTAGCCGATCTCGCGCCCGAGCTTCAGCGCGGCGGTGAACAGCCGCTCGCGCACCGCCGCCGGCAGCCGCGGCGCCGGCGCCTCCTCGATCACCTTCTGGTAGTTGCGCTGGATCGAGCATTCGCGCTCGAACAGATGGACCAGACCGCCATGCGTGTCGCCGGCGAGTTGCACCTCGAGATGGCGCGGCCGCTCGATCAGCTTCTCGATCAGCACCCGGTCGTCGCCGAAAGCGCGCTGCGCCTCGCGCTTCGCCAGATCGAGCTGGGCGGCGAAGTCGGCCAGGTCGTCGACCCGGCGCATGCCTTTGCCGCCGCCGCCCGCGCTCGCCTTGATCAGCAACGGCACGCCGATCGCGCGCGCTTCCACGAGCAGCAGCCTGGGCTCCTGCGAATCGCCGTGGTAGCCCGGCACGCAGGGCACGCCGGCGCGGGCGGCGATGCGCTTGGACTCGATCTTCGAGCCCATGCGCTCGATCACCTCCGCGCGCGGGCCGACCCATGCGATGCCATGCTCGGTGCAGCGGCGCACGAGCTGCGTGCTTTCCGAGAGAAAGCCGTAGCCCGGATGAACGGCCTTCGCGCCGGAGGCGATGGCCGCCTGCACGATCACCTCGGCGTCGAGGTAGCTGCGGGTCGCCTCGGCCGGGCCGATGCGGATGGCGACGTCGGCCTCGCGCACATGACGCGCCGTCGCATCGGCATCCGAGTACACCGCGATCGTGCGCAGGCCGAGCCGGCGGGCGCTGCGGATGATCCGGCAGGCGATCTCGCCCCGGTTGGCGATCAGGAGGGATTCGAACATCGTCGCGCCCGCCTACATCCGGAACACCGGCGACGGGCCGGTGGCCGGCGGCTCGGCCGCAGCGAGGGCGAGGCAGAGGCCGATGACCTCGCGCGTCTCGGCCGGCTCGATCAGGCCGTCGTCCCAGAGGCGCGCGGTCGCGTAGTAGGGATCGCTCTGCTCGGTGAACTGGGCGCGGGTGGCGCGGTCGATCTCGGCGATCTCGGCGTCGTCGGCGGCGGCCTTGAGGCTGCTGCGCCGCAGGTCGGTGAGCACGGTTGCGGCGACGTCGGCGCTCATCGTCGCGATGCGCGAGTTCGGCCAGGCGAACAGGAAGCGCGGGTCGAAGCCGCGGCCGCACATGCCGTAGTTGCCGGCGCCGAACGAGCCGCCGATGATGACCGTGAGGCGCGGCACCCGCGCCGTCGCCATCGCGTAGACCAGCTTGGCGCTGTGCCGGGCGATGCCGCCGCGCTCGGCCTCGGTGCCGACCATGAAGCCGGTGATGTTCTGCAGGAACAGCAGCGGGATGTTGCGCTGGTTGCAGAGCTCGATGAAGTGCGCGCCCTTGACCGCCGACTCCGAGAACAGCACGCCGTTGTTGGCGAGGATGCCCACCGGGTAGCCGCACCAGTACGCGGTGCCGCAGACCAGCGTCGAGCCGTAGTCGGGCTTGAACTCCTGCAGCTCGGAATCGTCGACCAGGCGGGCGATCACCTCGCGCACGTCGTAGCTTTCCTTGAGGCCGGGCGGAACGATGCCGCGCAGCTCGGCGATGTCGAAGCGCGGCGGCCGCGGCTCGCGCAAGGCGCCGTGCAGCGGCCGCGGCCGGTTCAGGCCGGCGACGATTTCCCGCACCCGCACCAGCGCCTGCGCCTCGTTCTCGGCGAGGTAGTCGGAGACACCGGAGACGCGGGTGTGCATCTCGGCGCCGCCGAGCGTCTCGCCGTCGACGATCTCGTTGATCGCCGCCTTCACGATCTGCGGCCCGCCGAGGTGGATGCGCGCCTGGCCGCGCACCATCACCACTTCGTCGGAGAGCGCCGGGATGTAGGCGCCGCCCGCGGTGCAGCCGCCGAACACGGCGGAGATCTGCGGGATGCCTGCCGCCGACATCTGGCACTGGCGGTAGAAGGTGTTGCCGAAATGGTCCTTGTCGGGGAACACGCGGTCCTGCTCGGGCAGGTAGGCGCCGCCGCAGTCGACCAGGTAGATGACCGGCAGACGGTGGTGCTGGGCGATGTCCTGCGCGCGCACGTGCTTCTTCACCGTCTCGGCGAAGAACGAGCCGCCCTTCACGGTGGCGTCGTTGGCGATCAGCATGCACGCCGTGCCGGCGATCGTGCCGATGCCGGTGACGATGCCGGCCGAGGGCACGGCGTTGTCGTAAAGACCCCAGGCGGCGAGCGGCGAGAGCTCGAGGAAGGGAGAGAGCGGGTCGAGCAGCAGGTCGATGCGCTCGCGCGCCAGCATCTTGTTGCGCTCGTGGTGGCGAGCCACCAGCCTTGCGCCGCCGCCGGCGAGCACGTGCTCGTGGCGGGCGCGCAGCTCGGTCAGGAGCGCGTCGTAGTGCCGGGCATTGTTCTGGAACGCGGCGGATTGCGGATCGACGCGCGTGGAGAGAGTGCTCACGCCGGAATCAGGCCAGCACGTAGTGGAAGTCGGTGATCTTTCCCTCGGGCGCGTCGATGAACTCGACCTTGACCCGCGTGCCGGGCTTCAGCTTCGCCGCCGCGGCGGGCACGTCGCCCAGGTCCATGCCGCGCACGAAGTTGACCATCGCCGTGCTCACGCCGTCGAGCCGCACGTAGGCGATCGCGTAGGGCGGCGGCGGCAGGTTGTCGAACGCGGCGCTGACGATGGTGGCGGCCTCGATCGTGCCTTCCTGGCCGGCGTCGACGAAGCCGTCGCACTTCTCGAAGCTGCGCTCGCAGTAGGCGCGCGGCGGCAGGTAGGTGAGGCCGGAGGCACTGCAGCGCGTGGCGACGATGCGCTTCTCCTTCAGCGCGTCGAAGAAGCGCGCGCCGACCTCGCCGACCGGGTAGTTGTAGCGGACGTGCCACTCGCCGTGGACGACGTGGTGCGCGGGCGTGGCCGAAGCGGCGGTGCTCTTGCTCATGGCAGGTAATCCTTTCAGGCGCCGGCCGCGGCTCGGCGCGGCTCGTCGCTCAGCATCGTGACGGTGAAGAACTGGGTCGAGCCGCCGATCGCGGTGGCCACGACGTTGTGCACGTCCTTGACCTGCATCGCCGCGGAACGGCCCATGACCTGGCGCGCGGCCTCGGCCGCGCGCACCAGACCGGTGACGCCGATCGGGTTGGTGCAGAGGGTGCCGCCCGAAGGATTGACTGCAAGCTGGCCGGTCATGTCGAACGCACCCTCGTCGCTCAGGTTCTGCGCGGTGCCGCTTGCGCAGAAGCCGAGCGACTCGAGCTGCGGAAACTGGAACGAGCTGAACGGGTCGTAGATCTCGACCGCCTGCACCTGGCGCATCGGGTCGGTGATGCCGGCCTGCCGGTAGCACTCGCGCGCGGCCTGCTTCAGCTCGGAGTAGTCGGCGAAGTCGGTGTCGGCCTCGGGGCCCATGCGATCGCCCATGAAGACCGTGTTCGAAACGCCCGCAGTGCCGGTCACGAAGGCGGGCCGGCTGCAACGCTCCTTCGCCAGCGCTTCGGTGGTGAGCACGACCGCGGCGGCGCCCGCCGAGCGCGGGCAGATGTCGAACAGCTTGTAGGGCCAGGAGACACGCTTCGAGTTCATCACCGCGGCGATGTCGATCTCGCCCTTCAGGTGCGCCGAGGGGTTGGCGAGCGCGTTGCGCCGGGCCCGGACCACGACGTTGGCGTACTGCTCCTCGGTGGTGCCGTACTTGTGCATGTAGCGCTGCGTCGCCAGCGCCGTCATCGTCACCGTGTTGAGGGCGAAGTCCTGCTCGTAGAAGGCGTCCCAGATCAGGTTCAGCACGAACTGCGCGTCGGGCGTTTCGGTGATGCGATCGGCGCCGACCACCAGCACGGTGCCGTACTGGCCCGAGGCAACGTGCGAGTACGCCGCCTGGAAGGCCGAGCCGCCGGTCGCGCCTCCCGTGTGCACGCGCATGAACGGCTTGCCGCGCGCCCAGGCGTAGTCGACCGCCCACTTGTCGGCGTCGGCGACGCCCATGAAGGTGGTCGGCGCCATCGAGAACACGACGGCGTCGACCTGCCCCGGCTCGAGGCCGGCGTCCTTGAGCGCCAGCGTCACCGCCTCCTGCGCCAGCTCGGGATAGGTCATCTCGTCGTAGCGCGACCGGAACGCGGTCTGCCCGACGCCGATGACGGCAACGCTCTGCGCCTTCATGCCGGCACTCCTTCCATGATCACGAAGCCGTGCGTCTGCTGGGCGAAGCCGGAGCTGCCGTGCGCCAGCGCCCGCTTCGCGCCCTTCACCTGGTGCGGACCGGCGCGGCCGCTCACCTGCAGGGCCGCCTCGGCGGCGTTGATCAGGCCGGTGCAGAAATACGGGTTCTGCGCCCAGGCACCGCCGGAGGGACTCACCGCCACCCTGTTGCCGGCGCCGATCGCCTTCGTGAGGGCGACGTCGACCCAGCCGCTTTGCGCCTCGAGCTCGACGAGGTCGAGGTCGTCGATGCCGCCGGCGCCCGCCCGCCCGAGCACGTCCTGCAGGGCGGCGTCGAAGACTGCCGTGTCGGCAAGGCGGTCGCCGTCGAGCTGGTAGCGGTCGACCGTCCACGAGGCGCCGGCGATGCGGGCGAGAGGTCGCTTGCCGGGATGCGCGCGCAGCCAGTCGCCGGAGGCGAGCACCATGGCGACCGCGCCGTCGGTGACCGGCGCGCGATGGCCGCTGCGCAGCGGGTGCGCGATTCGCGGCGACTGCGCGATCTCGGCAGCCGAGGGAACCTCGCGGCGCACCGCGCGCGGGTTGCTGGCCGCAGACTGCAGGCGGGTGCGCACCCGCTCGGCCACCTCGGCCTCGCCGATGCCGTGCCGGGCGGCCACCGCGCCGGCATAGAGACCGTCGGCGATCGCGAAGTTCAGGCCGATCGGGCGCAGGAAGAAGGGCTCGCCGCGCATCCGGGCGATGTCTTCCAGGGGGCCGATCGAGCTCTGGTTCCAGCTCACGACCAGGCCGAGCTGCAGGTCGCCCGAGCCGGCACGCATGGCGCCGAGGTGCAGTCCGGCGAGGCCCGAGTCGGTGACCCGCATCTCGTCCTTCAGGTAAGCGCCCGAGGGCGCCGCGAGCAGCATGCTGGTGATGCCGCGCGCATCGATCTCGTCGCTGGCGGCCAGCGTCACGTGGTCGATCTCGTCGCGGGAGATGCCGGCGTCGTCGAGCGCGGCGCGGGCGGTGGCATAGGCCATCTCCTCGAGGCGCAGGTTGCGCACCGCATCGGCGGCGGGGTGGATCGCCACCCCCATCACGTAGACATCCATGGAATTCGTCCCTCGATTCAGTGGGCCGCGGCGGCACGCCCGCGGCTGCGCAGGATGCGGAAGGTTCCGGCGGCGCGGCAGCAGACCTGGCCCGACGCGCCGAGGAACTCGCTTTCGGCGAAGGCGACGGCGCTGCGCACCGAGATCGCGCGGCCGACGCCGACGACGAGATCGCCCGCCGCCATCGCATCGACATACGAGATGTTGAGATTCAGGGTGGCGATCGCACGGACGTCGCTGCCGAGCAGCGAGCGCACCGCGACGCCCTGGGCGACGTCGTGCAGGTAGGCCAGGATCGCGCCGTTGACGGCTTCGGTTCCCATCGCGCCGCGGTGGTGCGGCTCGACCTTGAGCTCGACCCGGCTCTGGCCGCCTTCGGCCAGCGTGACCCGCGCGCCGACCCAGCGCATGTAAGGCTTGTGGTTCCAGTCGTCGCAGGTCCAGGTCATCGTCGGCTCGCCTCGGCCGCGATCTTAAGCGCCATCGTCTTTGTGGTCAATCATCTGACCGTGCGGTCAGTTCATGCATCGAGATCAGGGCGGTTTACCGGTGAGTCTATCTGCATAGACGCCTCGGTACACGGGCTGACCGTCGAGTCGGTTGCCTTGACAGGCGCGACCGGGCCGACCTATTCTCCCGACCACCGGGGGCGCAACGCCGAGCCCCGCATCGCCGCGCCAGCGCGCTTCTGGAGAACCCGCGTGACCCCCACCCTCTTCGAAGGACCCACCCTCGCCGGCGCAGCCTTGCGCCTGGAGTGGATCGAGCGCGGCATCGCGCTCCTCACCCTCACCCGGCCGGGGCAGATGAACTCGCTCTCGCTCGAGCTGCTCGACGAGTTCGACCGTGCCCTCGACCTGATCGACGGCGAATCGACCCGCGCCCTGATCGTCACGGGCCAGGCCAACGCCTTCTGCTGCGGCGCCCACCTGCGCTACTTCGCCGGCGCCGAGGCGTCGATCGTCGAATCGTTCGACGCGCGCGACCGCTACCTCACCCGCATCGCCGTGCTGTTCGACCGGCTCGAGGAGCTGCCTTTCCCCACCATCGCCGCGATCAACGGCTACGCGCTCGGCGGCGGCGGCGAGCTCGCCCTCTCGTGCGACTTCCGGGTGATGGCGGAGGACGCCAAGTTCGGCCTGCCCGAGACGAAGATCGGCGCCGTGGCCGCGGCTGGCGGCGTGCAGAAGCTGATCCGCCACGTCGGCCGCAGCAAGGCGCTCGACTGGATCCTGCGCGCCACCCACGTCGACGCCGCCACCGCCGAGCGCCACGGGCTGTGCGCGGCCGTGGTCCCCGGCGCCGAGCTGCGCCAGGCGGCGCTCGACATCGCCCTCGAGCTGCGCAAGCTCGGGCCGCGGGCGCTCGCGCAGTCGAAGCGCGCGATCTACCTGAGCGAGGACGCCGATCTGCGCACCGCCCGGCGCTACGGCCTCGAGGCGATCTCGATGCTGGTGGGCGGCGCCGAGTGGAAGGAAGGCATGGCGGCCTTCATCGAGAAGCGCCCGCCCGCCTTCGACGCCTGGTAGGCGCCACCGTGCCCGGCCTGGAGGTCTTCGTCGTCGGCGTCGGCATGACGCCGTTCGGCCGCCACCCCGAGCTCGACGTCAAGGCGCTGGCGCGAGCCGCGATCGAGGCGGCGCTGGCCGACGCGGGATTGGCGGCCGCCGCCGTTGAGGCCGCGTACTTCGCCAACGCGACCCAGGGTCACATGGAAGGGCAGGACATGGTGCGCGGCGAGATCGCCCTGCGCGCCATGGGCATCGGCGGGATTCCGGTGGTCAACGTCGAGAACGCGTGCGCCAGCGGCAGCACGGCGCTGCAGCTCGCCGTCACCGCGCTCCGGGCCGGCGACGCCGACATCGCACTGGCCGTGGGCGCCGAGAAGATGGTCTCGGCCGACCGCGAGCGCATGTTCTCGGTCTTCGACGGCGCCTGGGACGTCGCCGAGCCCGAGCGCAGCGCCGCCGCCCTCATGGCGCTCGGCGCCGGCGTCGAGCCGCCACCCGGGAGCCGCTCCGACAAGCCCTACAGCGTCTTCATGGACGTCTACGCCGCGTTCGCGCGCTTCCACATGAAGCGCTTCGGCACGACCCAGCGCCAGCTTGCCGCCGTGGCGGCGAAGAACCACGCGCATTCGGTCGACAACCCGCTGTCGCAATACCGCAAGGCGTACTCGATCGACGAGGTGCTCGCCGCGCCGCCGATCGCCTATCCGCTGACGCTGCCGATGTGCTCGCCGATCTCGGACGGCGGCGCGGCGGTGATCGTGGCCACGGCGGCGGGGATGAAGCGCCACCGGATCGATCCGAAGCGCGCGGTGCGCGTGCTCGCCGTGGCGCTGCAGTCCGGGAGCGATCGGGCCGCGGACGACGTGCATCTGCACGTCAGCGCGCTCGCCGCCAGGCGCGCCTACGCCGCCGCGGGCGTCGGCCCCGAGGACATCGACGTCGCCGAGGTCCACGACGCGACGGCGATGGGCGAGATCATCCAGGTGGAGAACCTGGGCTTCTGCGCCTTCGGCGACGGCGGTGCGCTCGCCGAGCGCGGCGAGACCTGCATCGGCGGGAGGCTGCCGGTCAATCCGTCGGGCGGGCTGGAGTCGAAAGGTCACCCGATCGGCGCCACCGGTCTCGGCCAGATCCACGAGCTCGTGACGCAGCTGCGCGGCGAAGCCGGGACGCGCCAGGTCGCCGGCGCGCGGACCGCGATCGCGGAGAACGGCGGCGGACTGCACGGCATCGAAGAGGCCGTGGCCTGCGTCACGCTCTTGCAGCACGACGCGGTCTGAACCAGGCGCAGTCGGGGGAACCTGTGCTCGCGCCGCGCCGCGTCGGGCCAGGGTGCGGCGAGAATGAGGCACCCATCCCGATGCAAGGAGTTCACGAGTGACCGTCTCTCGATCGGAAGGCAGCAGCCGCAACGTCACGGCGATCGGCTACATGCCGCTCGAGGATCGGCCGGCGTTCAAGATGGCGATTCATCGGACGGGCGACCGCTGGTATTTCTATTGCGCTCATCTCTGGGTGAGCGGCTGGTCGATCGTCGATATCACCGATGCCCTGAAGCCGCGCTTCGTCCGGCATATCGAAGGCCCGCCGAACACCTGGACGCTGCAGATCCAGATAGCCGACGGACTGATGATCACCTCGATGGAGAAGATTCCCGACGGCTGGGTCGGCGTCAACGACGGCACTTTCGGCGAGGGCTTCCACATCTGGAGCCTCGAGGATCCGGAGAACCCGAGACAACTCGGGACCTACCGTACCGGCGGCAGCGGAACTCACCGGAACTTCTATTCGGGGGGGCGCTACGTCCACACCACGGCCTTGCCGCCTGGCTACGAAGGTCACATCTACCAGATCGTCGACATCGCCGATCCGGCCAACCCGGTCGAGGTGTCCCGCTGGTGGCGCGACGGCCAGTGGGTTGCCGGCGGCGAGGCGGGTGTGCCCGAGGGCACCATGCTTCACGGCGGCGCCTACGTCAAGGGCGAGCGCGCCTACCTGCCCTACAGCGCGGGCGGCTTCGTCATCCTCGACATCTCCGATGTGCACAAGCCCAGGCTGGTCAGCGATCTCCCGTTCTCGCCGCCTTTCCAGTCGTTCATCGGCGTGCACAGCGCGGTGCCGCTGAACGGGCGCCCCCTCGTGGTTGTCAACTCGGAAGCCATCTCGGAACAATGCGACGAACCGCTCGGCTACGTCGGCATCGTCGACGTGTCGCGGGAGGACAAGCCGCGTCTGATCTCGCTGTTCCCGCTGCCGCTGCCCGCGCCGGAAATGGGCGTGCGCAACTTCTGCGAGCGACCCGGCCGATTCGGGCCCCACAACCAGCATCAGCCGCAAGGCCAGAGCGTGCTCTGGCAGGACGAGAACCTGGTGTTCGTCACCTACTTCAACGCCGGCCTGCGGGTGTTCGACATTCGCGACGAGCGGGCACCGAAGGAAGTCGGTTGGTTTGTCGCACCCGATCCCGAGGTCCGGCGCGGCCCGCTGCCGTCGAGCGGGCTGGCGACGCAATCCGAGGATGTCGTCGTCGATGCGCGCGGCAACATCTTCGTCTCCGACAAGAACCACGGCGTCTACATCCTGCGGTACGAGGCCGCCGCCTGAGGCTGGAGGCCCGGCCGGCCGCGGCGCCTACCCGCGCCAGCGCAGCAGGTGATCCTCGAGCCGCTGCACCGCGGCGTTGGTGAGGTAGCCCAGACCGCCCAGGACGATGATGCCGGCGAAGATGTCGGCGCTGCGGAAGGACCGCGCGGCGATCAGCATCAACGAGCCGACGCCTTGCTGCGAGGACAGCATCTCGGAGGCCACGGTGACGATGAGCGCGATCGAGATCGAGACGCGCATTCCCGAGAAGATGTCGGGCAGTGCCGCGGGAAGCTGGAACTTCCAGGCCCGCTGCCACGGCGTCAGCACGAGCATGCGCGAAACCTCGACGAGACGTGGCTCGAGGGAGCGAAAGCCGTGGATCGCGCCGAGCAGCACCGGCCAGATCGAGCCGAAGGCGACGACGAACACGATCATCGCGTCCGACAGGCCGAGCACGAGGATGGCGACGGGCAGCACAGCCGACGCCGGCAACGGGCGGAGGAACTCGGCGCTCGGCTGGAACAGCGCCCTCGCCGTCGGCGAGGAGGCGATCGCGGCGCCGATCGCGATGCCGGCGGCGCAGGCCGAGAGCCAGCCCGCGAACATCCGCCAGACCGTTTTCCCGAGCGGCTGCCAGAGCTCGCCGGTCCGAATCCACTCCCAGAGCGCGCCGAAGGCGCGGTCGGGCGCCGGGAACCAGAGCGGATTGATCAGCCGCGCGTCGGCCGCGAGCTTCCAGAGGCCGATCATCGCCAGCAGGTAGACGACGTTCAGCACCGGCCAGGCGATGCGCTTCATGCGCGATTCAGCCAATACCAGTGGAGCCAGCGTCGCTCGAGTCCGAGCATCGCGGCGTTCACGGCCCAGCCGACAACGCCGATCCAGATCAAGGTCGCCCAGACCAGATCGGCCTGGAGCGTCTCCGCCGCCAGGGTCATGCCGTAGCCCAGCCCGCGCGGATTCGCGACGATCTCGGTCGTCACGGTGACGACGATGGCGATGCCGGCCGCCAGCCGAATGCCGACCAGGATGCCGGGCATCGCCGCGGGAAGCGCCAGCTTCAGGATGCGCCTCCAGAGCGGCATGCCCAGCATCCGGCCGACCTCGATCAGCCGCGGATCGATCGCACGCACCGAAGAGATGGTGACGATCAGGACCGGCCAGAAGCAGGCGAAGGCGGCGACTGCCGCGCTCATGGTGCGGCTGAAGCCGAAGATCAGCAGCGACACCGGAATCAGCGCGACGGAAGGCACCGGTCGAAGAGCATCGACCGTCAGGGCCGTCACCCGCTGCAGCGGCCGAACGAGCCCGAGCAGCGTTCCACAGGCGATGCCGGCGACCGCGGCCAGCGCCAGCCCGACGGCGGCCGCGCCGAAGGTCTGCCCTGTCTGCACGAGCAACGTGCCGTCGCCGAACGCTTTCGCGAACGCGGCGAAGACGCGCGTCGGCCGGGAGAACCCGTCGGCCGAAAGAACGCCGGCGCGCGCGAGCGACTCCCAGGCCACGAGAACGATCGCGGGAACCAGGCCACCCAGAAGCCAGCGCGGCATCTCAATGCGCCAGATGCTTGTAGAGACGGTGCCGGTACTGGAGGAAACGCACGTCCTCGCGCGTCTCGAGCTGGTTGCGCGGCCGTGGCAGGTCGATGTCGACGACCTCGGCGATCCGCCCGGGGTTGGCGGCGAGAGCGACGACGCGGTCGCCGAGGTAGATCGCCTCCTCGAGATCGTGCGTGACGAAGACGACGGTGCGACCGTCGTCGCGTGCGATCCGGCAGACCTCGTCCTGCAGCTCGTGGCGGGTGATCGCATCGAGCGAGCCGAAGGGCTCGTCCATCAGGAGGATCTGCGGCTCCTGGGCCAGGCAGCGGGCGATCTGCACCCGCTGCTGCATGCCGCCCGAAAGCTGCGCCGGAAACTTGTCGGCATGCGGCGCGAGCTGCATCTTTTCGAGGAGGCCGGCGATCCGCGGCTCGAACTCCTGGCGCGGAACCCGGCCGGCCTCGAGCGCGAGCGCGATGTTGCCGGCCACCGTGCGCCACGGCAGGAGCGCGCGGCCGTAGTCCTGGAAGACGATCGCCATGCCGGGCTGCGGCCCGTCGACCCGCCGGCCGTTGAAGCTCAGCTCGCCCCGGCTCGGCGCCGCCAGGCCGGCGAGAAGGCGAAGCAGGGTCGTCTTGCCGCAGCCCGAAGGACCGACGATGCAGACGAACTCCCGCGGCGCCACCCGCAGATCGAAGTCGCGCAGGATGACCCGCTGACCGAAGTCGACGCCCAGCCCGCGCGCATCCAGCATTACTGGAACAGGACCTGCTGGGTGGTGGCCGTGCCCTTGGTGATGCCGAAGTCCTTCAGCAGGTCGACCCAGAACTGCATGTCCTGGGGCTTCACGTCGACCCCGAAGGTCGGCAGCTTGATCGTCTGCGCGGCCTGCTCGGGCAGCTTGAGGTAGGTCACCTGGGTCTTGCGGGCCTCGTCCTCGTTCTTTCCGATCCACGCCACCGCCTCTCGGATCGCCTCGCGAAACTCGCGCGCCGCCTTGGGATCCTTCTGCACGAAGTCACGGTTCATGATGTAGAACGATTCGAGGAATGAATCGGTGATGGTCGGCACGGTGACGAGATAGCCCGTCTTGTTCTGCTGGATGCGGCTGATGAAGGGCTCGACAGGCACGACGATGTCCACCTGCGAGCCCTTGAGGAGATCGCTCATCTGCGGAAACGCGGTTTCGACGAAGGTCACCTGCTTCGGATCGACGCCGTTGTCCTTGAGCCACTTCATCATGACCACGTGGTTGCCGCCGTTGAATGCCGGCACGCCGACGCGCTTGCCGCGCATGTCGCCGGCATTGCGGATGTTCGAGCCGTCCCTGGCCATGACGCCGAGGGTCGGGTTCGACTTGACCTGGTAAGTCGCGGCTGCGATCACCTGGGCATCGATTCCACCCTCTACGGCGAGCAGGAAGGCGGGTGGCGTCAGCGTCCCCGCCTGTAGCGACCCGCCGGCCATCGCGCTCGCGATCGTCGATCCCTGCGGCACGAGCTGCAGCGTCACGTCGAGCCCGCGCTTGGCGAAGAACCCCTGGTCCTTGGCGACGAACGCAGCCATGAAGGCGTTGGCCTGGGTGTAGCCCAGGGTGATCTTCGTCTGCGCGCTGGCTACCCACGGCAGGGCGGCGGCGAGCAGGGCGACGGCGAATTTCAGGATCATCATTGACCTCCAGAAGATGGTGTTGCCAGGTATCGAATCAGAGCGGTGATCCCGGTGCCGGCAGGTCGGGCACGCTTCATTGCTGTACGCGTTCCACGCCGAATGGCGGGGAGCTCAGCATCAGGTAGCGATCGGAGGCAATGAAGAGGTCGAAGCCCATCTTCTCCCGCTCCGCGGCTCGCGCGGCATACACGGACGGACTCGAGTCGTAGGTCGACATGCCGGCCGCGCAGGCGCTCGCGTCGGCCCAGCGCACCACCACCGCGACGAGCGGAAGATCGTCACCGCTCAGGAGGTCGAAGGCGGCCTCCACCTTGCCGCCGGCCTGCTCGATCGCCGGTCGATCGGCCGCCAGGAAGGCCTGGCGGGCCGCGCCGCCTTGGCCCGTGTGCACCCGCAGGAGCAGGAGCTGGTAGACGCCGCCTGGCCGTGCAAGGTCGCTATCCGCCGCCAGCGCCGGCTCCGGCCAGGCGGCCATGAACTGCGTGTCGACCCGCGCGGTCAGCTCGGTCTTCGCGTGGGCCGTGCGTCGCAATTGCTGCCACTCGGCGTCGGCACCGAAGGCCGCCCAGGCGGCATTGCGCTGTTCGAGCGAGCTCCAGCCGAGGATCCAGACGAAGGCCGGCAGGCGCGGGCCTGCAACCGCATGCCAGGCGCCGAGGGGACGCGGCACCTTCGCCCGCTGCAGCACAGCCGTGCAATCGGTCGCCATGAGCCTTTCCATCTCCGCCATCCGTCCGCCGCCGGCCTGGTAGATCCTGAGTTCATGCAGCATGAGATGTCTCCTGGTCGGCAAAGTCGGCTGTCATTGCGTCAACGGCAGACCGGCCTTGCGCATGAGGTCCTCGGTCGTCGCGATGTCCTTCTTGAGGAACGATGCGAAGGCCGCCGGATCGCCGCCCGCGGGCGTGGCCCCCTGCAGCGCCAGCGTCTCCACCACGTCCGGCGCGGCGAGCGCCTTGGTGGTGTCGGCGTTGATCCGGGCGATCACCGCGGCGGGCGTACCCGCCGGCGCGAAGATTCCGTACCAGACGCGGGACTCGAGCCCCGGCACGCCGGCTTCGGCGCTGGTCGGGATCTCCGCGAAGAGCGGAGAACGGTGGGTGTCCGCCACAGCCAGCGCCTTCAGCTTGCCGGACTTGATGTGCGGCAACAGCGCCGGCGGCGGCCCGAACATCACCGTGACCTGTCCGCCCACGAGATCCAGCACCGCCTGACCCATGCCCTTGTACGGAATGTGCGTCATCTTGGTCTGCGTCAGGCTCTGGAACAGCTCGCCTGCCAGGTGGGTAGACGAGCCCGCGCCCGACGACGCGAACGAGACCGAGCCATCGGTTCGCGCCTTGGCATACGCGACGAATTCGCGCAGGTTGTTGACGGGCAGCGAAGCATTCACGGCAACGATGTTGGGCGGTATGCTCAACAGCGATACGGGAGCGAGCTCGGCCTCGTTTGCCGTCAAGACGGCGCCGCTGGCACCGACCAGCAGCGTGTGGCCGTCGGGTGTCGCCCGAGCCACTTCCTTGGCGCCGATCAATCCCGCCGCCCCGGGGCGGTTGAGCACGATCACGGTCTGACCCCAGGCCTCGGAGTATTTCTTGGCCAGCAGGCGGCCCAGCAAATCGGCACCGCCGCCCGGCGGAAATGCGACGACCACCGTCACCTGCTTCGAGGGGAAGCCGGTCTGCGCGGCGGCCGGAACGATGGCAGCGAGGCCGATGCCGAGGGCGGCGATCGAGCGACTCAGAAGTTGGCGAAACTGCATGGCGGATCCTTCAATGGAAAAACTCTGGCGAGCGATCCCGGTTCAATCAGGGACGCAACGGAACGCGGTCGGCGGCGGTGGCCGGAGACGAGTCGTGGACTGCACCGCGAGATACGTGACCGCGGCGCGCCGGGCGGTGAACATCCGGCGGAACTGGTCGGGAGGTATCGGTTCGCAGGAAGCGCTGAAGAACAGGGACCAGGTCGCCTCCGGCACCCGCTCGCCCGCCATCGCGGCCTCGTTCTCGCGCGTGCGCCGGACCACCTCTTCGGCCGGGGCGACGTAGGGCCGGTAGATGTTGTCGATCACGCTCGAGCCGCACACGGTCGCACTCTCCTAGTTGCTGATTTTCGAGCCCAGTGCGGCGGAGATGTCGCGGGCCGCGCCGACCACGGCTGGCGCCAGCTGGCGGATGCGCGCCGGACGAAGACGATCGAGCGGTCCGGCGATGCCGACCGCGGCGACGACCTCGCCCCGCCCGTCGACCACCGGCGCGGCGATGCCGGCGACGTTCGGCCTGAACTCGCCGACGTTGGTGGCATAGCCGCGTTCGCGGACCTGCTTCAGCACGGTCAAGAGCTCGTCGTACTGCACGATGGTCGAGGGGGTGTGGCGCACGCTCAGTCGGGCGACCTCCCTTATCACCGGCGGAGGCTGCCCGCACAGCAGGGCCTTGCCGGAAGCGGTGCAGTAGGCCGGGGCGCGGCCGCCCAGCGGCGTGTGCGCGCGAACCGGGTTTGCGGTCTCGATCGTCTCGACGTAGACCACCTCGTGGCCGTCGAACACGGCGAGGTGCGCGGTCTCGTCCGTCTCCTGCACCAGCCGCTGCAGGTGCGGGCGCGCCGCGGCCGGCAGGTCCATGCGCGCGTGGATGCGTTGCCCCAGCTCCCACAGGCGCAAGGTCGGCTCGTAGCTGCTGTCGGCGTTGCTGCGCACGTAGCCCATGAACCGCAGCGTCGCGAGGATGCGGTGCACATTGCTCTTCTGCAGGCCGGCCGCCAGGGCCAGCTCGGTCACGCCCATGGGCCGGCCTCGCTCGACCAGTCGCTCCAGCATGCCGAGGGTCTTCACGGCGGTCCTGTCGATGCCGGCCGGCATCTCCGGCGTTCCGGACTCCCGTTCGGGCACCGCGCTCATGCGTGCACCTCGACAACGCCGCACTCTCCGGCCGCGCTGCCGAACGCGAGACGCGTGCCGCTGCCGTCCCAGGCGATCGAGGTGATCGCCGCGCGGCCGGTATCGCGCAGCGGCCGTGCCGCCGCCGGGTCTTCGGCCGAGGCGAGCTGAACCGCGCCGTCGTCATAGGCGATGGCGAGCAGCCTCGAGCCCGGCCGCCACGCCACGGCGGTGACGACCCGCTGCGCCCGTGGCGCGAGCTCGACGGCGTTGCGGGTCATCGGTCCGTCGTCGCCGTCGAAGGGCCAGACGATGGCGGCGGCGGCGCCGGAGGTGGCGAGGTACGCGCCGTCGGCGGTCCAGGCCCAGTCGTCCACCCTGCCCCGGTAGCCGAGCATGCGGAAATGCTTGCGATCGGCGAGGCGCCAGCCGTGCAGGAAGCAGTTCTGCGAGGCGACGAGCAGGAACCGGCCATCAGGCGAGAAGGTGGACGACGTGTGGATGTCGTTCCATTGCAGTTCCAGCGGCTCGCCTGCGACATCGGTCTCGTGGATGGTGATGCAATCCTGCTGCGCCACAGCCAGGCGCGCGCCATCGGCCGCAAAGGCGATGCCCTTCACGCCGCGGCGGTGCTGGAGCTGCCGCTGGCTCGCGCCCGACCGCAGCCAGACGGTCTTGCCCGACGCATAGGCGAGGCGGCCCCGGCTCTCGCCGACCGCAGTGATCCACTTGCGCGGGACGGCGCCGACCTCGTGAGCCTCGCCGCTCGCCCCGGTGCGGCAGACCCGCCCGTCCTCGCCGCTGGTCAGCATGGCGTCCTGGCCGGCGACGGGAAAGGCGGCGAGGGACGCATCGGCATGGACACGCAGGCAGTCGAGGTCGGCACCCATGCGACGCAAGGTGCCATCGGCGAGCGCGAACGACGGCAGCCCGCCGATGAACGCGGCCGAGAGGCAGTGGCTTTGGAACTCGCTCAGCAACGAGCTGCTCCGGCAAGGCAGCTGTCGAGCCCCTGGGCGATGCCGTCGCGGTCGAGCTCCCGGCCGATGAAGACCAGCCGGCTCTCGCGTGCTTCGCCGTCCCTCCAGCAGCGCTGGTGATCGCCCTCGACGATCATGTGCACGCCCTGCACCGCGTAGCGCCGGGCCTCGTCGCGGAAGGCGAGGATGCCCTTCATGCGCAGGATGTCGGGCCCGCGATCCTGCGTGAGCTTGTGGATCCAGGGAAAGAACTTGCTCTGGTCGAGCTCGCCGGTGCGAAGGGAGATGGAGCCGACGGTCACGTCGTGCACCGGGGAAAGTTCGCCCTTGCCGTTGCCGTGCGCGTGGTGAACATCGGCGCCGTGGTCTTCGTGCGTGCAGCCGTCGTGGCAGGCGTGCGCCCCGGGTTCGGCGGGCTCGAGCAGCTCGGGCTCGAGGCGCAGGGCCCGCTGCAGGTCGAACACCCCGCGATCGAGGATGCGGTCCAGGCCGATCGCGGAGCGTTGCGTGCGGTGGATTTCCGCGTAGGGATTGACCGCCCGGATCACTGCCTCCACCTGCTCCAGGTCGGCCGGCGAGACCAGGTCGGTCTTGTTCAGCAGCACGACGTCGGCGAAGGCGATCTGGTCCTCGGCCTCGCGGCTGTCCTTCATGCGCAGCGGCAGGTGCTTGGCGTCGACCACGGTCACCACCGCGTCGAGCCGGGTCTTCGCCCGGACCCCCT
Source organism: Burkholderiales bacterium (assembly GCA_021414305.1). Taxonomy (GTDB): domain Bacteria; phylum Pseudomonadota; class Gammaproteobacteria; order Burkholderiales; family Burkholderiaceae_C; genus Schlegelella_A. Next base: position 31,202 of record JAIOOS010000015.1, read on the forward strand.
CGTCCATGAGGAAGGTCTGGGCGACCGGCACCGGGTCGGCGAGGCCGGTGGTCTCGATCACGATCGCGTCGAACCGCCCCGGCTGGCGCAGCAGCCGCTCCAGCACTTCGATCAGGTCGCCACGCACGGTGCAGCAGACGCAGCCGTTGTTCATCTCGTAGATCTCTTCGTCCGTCTCGACGATGAGATCGTTGTCGATGCCGATCTCGCCGAACTCGTTGACGATGACCGCGAAGCGCATGCCGTGGTCGCCGGTGAGGATGCGGTTGAGCAGCGTCGTCTTGCCCGCGCCGAGGTAGCCGGTGAGCAGCGTGACCGGAAGCTTCTCGGTCGACTCCATCTCGCTCCCTCCCTACGCCCGTTCCAGGATGTGCATGCCGCGGTTGCGGTCGATCACGTACATCAGGCCCTGCTCGGTGAGGAACACGTCGTTGGTCTGCGGCCGGTCGAAGCCCGACGGGGTGTCGGGCACGAAGTAGCCCACTTCCTTGGGGGCATGGGGGTTCTTCACGTCGACCAGGCGCAAGCCGAACTCGAACCAGGCGACCGGGATCTCGGTGCCGTAGACCTGCTCGGCGGGCTCGTGGCAGCCGGAGAACTCGGGCATGTTGCGGTTCTCGAGGCCCTCGATCTGGTACGTCGAGATCGGCACCGGCTGGGTCTCGTCGGTGATGTCCACCAGCCACATGAAGGCCGGCGGCGAGGGGCGGAGCTTCCTCACGTCCTCGTCGGCGACGATCGCGATCTTGCGCCCCGCCACCTCGAACGGCAGCGGCAGCACGGTGTGCGTCGGGTGGCTGAACGCCGGGCTGTACTGGAGCCGGGAGACGAGCTTCGGCCTGGACATGTCCTCGATGTCGAGGATCACCATGCCGGCGTGCCAGTAGGCGACGTAGAGCCGGTTGCCGCGGCGCAGGATGTGGTGGCACCAGGTGAGGCGATAGCCCTCGTCGGGGGTCTCGCCGCCGGCGACGTGCTGGCCCGGCATCCACCAGCGGCCAACCTCCTCCGGCCGGGTCGGATCCTTGAGGTCGAGGATCATGGCGATGTTGAGGTGGTAGCCCGCCACCGTCGGCGTGATGTAGGCGTAGCGGCCGTCGAAGTCGAACCGGTGCACGCCGGCGCCGGCCGACTTCCAGAAGCACAGCTCCTTCGGCTTGGCCGGGTTCGAGACGTCGTAGACGAGCATGCCGCCCTGGAAGTTGTCGTCGTGGATGTAGGGCGGCGGGCACTCCCAGTTCACCACCATCAGGTCGTTCTCGACCCGCACCTTGTGCGTGTGCACGCCGGCCGGGATCGGGATGTGCGCCACCTGTTTCGGATGCTTGGGGTCGCTGATGTCGAGGATCGACGTGCCCGCCGGCGCGTCCATGTGGGCGACGTAGCAGTACTTGCCCTGGACGTAGACCTGCCCTCCGCCGGTGATGTCGAAGTAGGAGACCTCTTTGAGACCTTTGGCCTTGGGCATGGGAGCGTGTTCCTTCGCAGTCCGTTCTATTATTTGGAACACCGTTCCAAGTTGATTCACTTTAGCGGCAATCTGTCGTCGCTGCAATCTCGGCTTCCGCATGGATCGGGTCGGCGGACGCACTGCTCCCGCCCCCGCCGCATGCCCGAGGCCAAACCGCCGGGTCGGGCCGGGTCGGAACTCAGTCGCGCCGCGAGTAGTCGACGACCGCGCGAATCAGCGCCTCGACCGATGCCTTGATCGCCGGGAAGCCCTCTGTCTTCTTGAACGTCTTGGTGTCGATGAACTGCCGCTTGTTGATCTCGATGAACACGCTTTCGCTCCGGCTGGCGAGGTTCGAGTGGCGCCGCGTCAGCTCACCGCCGTAGTAGGGAAAGTTGCGGCTGACGGTATGGCCCCGCTCTTGCAAGGTCGCGGCGATGAAGTCGAACAGCTCGGGCGTGCAGGTCGTGCCGTGGATGTCGCCGATGTTGAAGTCGGCGCGCGCCTGGCCCGGGTCGGCGTGCGTCGGCGCGCCGATCGCCGACATGCAATGGAAGCTGAGCTGGATCGCGCGGCCGGAAGAAGCGCGCATGCCGGCGAGGATGCGCGCCAGCTCTTGGTGGTAGGGCTCGTGGTAGGTCGCGAGCCGCTCCTGCAGCTCGGCGACGCTGAGCTTTCGCTCCTGCATCTGCGTGCCGTAGCGCGACAGGCGCTTGATCAGCCCCAGGCCCCGCTGGGTGAAGTCGCTCTGCGTGATCGGCCCCGGCCACTTGCCCTCGATCAGGCTTTCGTCGACGTCGGCGGCGCTGCGGTTGGTGTCGATGAAGGTGTTCGGGAAGCAGGCATGGAGCAGGGTCGCGCCGAGCTCGGGCGCCGCGGCGCAGAAGTCCTCCACGTACATCGAGACGTTGTCGTGCACCTCGGTGAACGGCAGCGGCGAGCGGAACTCGGGCGGGTACTCCCGGCCGCTGCGCGAGACGTCGACGAGGACGGGCGCCGGAACGCCGGCGGGGTCATGGCGGCGCAAGACGCCGGGCTGAAGCGTGATCATGGGCCGATAGCTTGACAGAGAATTCGTTGTCGTGCCAGCATTCAGAATCGTCGTTCCGTATTCTGATACAAGGAGATGTCGCCATGGACGTGAAGTACGTCGGATCGGGCACCCGCTACAGCAAGGCCGTGATCCACGGCAACACCGCCTACCTCGCCGGCAACGTGGCCAAGGATCCGGGCCCGACGGCGGCCGAGCAGACGCGCATGATCCTGGCGCAGATCGACGACACGCTCAAGCTCTGCGGCACCGACAAGAGCAAGCTCCTGACCGCCACCATCGTCTTCGCCGACATGCGCGACTTCGACGCGGTGAACGACGTCTGGGACGGCTGGGTCGACCCGACGGCCCTGCCGACCCGCACGCCCATCGAGGCCAAGCTGATCACCCAGCGGCACCTGGTTGCGATCCAGGTCACCGCTGCACTGTAGGGCGGACAGGTGCAAGCAACCCGAAACGAATCGACGACCAAGCGCCCGCCGGTGCGCCGCGAGCCGCTCGACCGCAGCTCGAGCGATGCGGTGATCCACGACGGAACGGCCTACATCGCGGCCCAGGTTCCGGACGAGGGCCTGGCCACCGTCGCCGAGCAGACGCAGAGCGTGCTCGACAAGCTGGACGCGGTGCTCGCCCGCTGCGGCACGAGCAAGCGCAAGCTGCTGACCGCCACCGTCTACTGTGCCGACAGCCGTCACTTCGACGAGGTCAACACCCGCTGGGACGCCTGGGTGCCGTGGCACGACCCGCCGGGCTGCCAATACGTCGTCGCCAAGCTTCGCAAGCGCGAGCACAAGATCTCCATCCAGGTCGCCGCCGCGATCTGACCTCTCCCTCCCCTGCGCGCCAGCGCACCGCCGCTTTCGAGGAACCGACATGAAGCTCAGCTACCGCGATCGACTGAAGCTCCTGGGATCCGCCGGCCTCGGCATCGGCCTGAAGGCCAGCGGCCTGGCGTCGCTGGCGGGATGGGCCGGCGCATCCCTGGCCCAGGGCGACACGGGCGGCACGCTGCGCTGGGCGCTCACACCCGAGCCGCCGACGCTGGTCACCGCGTTCAACAGCTCGCAGATGGTGCAGCAGATCTCGGCCAAGATGATGGACGGCCTGGTCGTCTACGACCGCAAGCTCGACCCGATGCCCGCCCTGGCGACCTCCTGGACCGTGTCGGACGACGCGCGCACCGTCACCTTCAAGCTGCGCGACGGGGTGAAGTGGCACGACGGCGCGCCGTTCACCTCGGCCGACGTGAAGTACACGTTCGAGGAGATCCTGAAGAAGCACCATCCGCGCGGCCGGGCGACCTTCGCCAACCTCGAGAGCGTCGAGACGCCCGACAAGCTGACCGCGGTGTTCAGGCTGTCGAAGCCGTCGGCCTACATGATGGCCGCGCTCTCGGCGTCGGAATCGCCGGTCCTGCCGAAGCACCTGTACGAGAAGGGCGACCCGACCGCCGCGCCCGTCGGCACCGGGCCGTTCAAGTTCGCCGAGTGGCAGCGCGGCAAGTTCATCCGCCTGGTCAGGAACCCGGACTACTGGGTCAAGGGCCAGCCCCACTTCGACGTCATGATCGTCCGCTTCATTCCCGACGCCGGCGCCCGCGCGGTCGCGCTCGAGACCGGCGAGCTCGACGTCAGCGGCGGCGATCCGGTGCCGCTGGCCGACCTGAAGCGCATCGACGCGCTGCCGAGCCTGGAGGTCACGACCGAGGGCTACTCGATGTACGGGGCGATGTACTACCTCGAGTTCAACATGCGCGATCCGCAGTTCAAGGACGTGCGGGTACGCCAGGCGATCGCCCACGCGATCGACCGGGACTTCGTCGCCAAGAACACCTGGTTCGGCTATGCCACGCCGGCGACCGGCCCGATCTCGAACAAGCAGCCCAAGTTCTATACCGACAACGTTCCCAAGTACGCGTTCAACACCAGGCGCGCCGAGGAACTGCTCGACCAGGCGGGCTTCCCGCGCCAGGCGAACGGCATCCGCTTCAAGATCAGCCACGACCCGGCCTCGGGCTCGGAGGAGTACCGCCGCTTCGGCGAGTACTTCAAGCAGGCGATGAAGACGATCGGCATCGACGTCGAGCTGCGCGTCAGCGACTCGGCCACCTATCAGCGCCGGGTCTGGACCGACAACGCCTACCAGACCACCTCGTACGGCATCTTCACGATGCCCGACCCGACGATCGGCGTGCAGCGCATCTTCTGGTCGAAGAACATTCGCAAGGGCGTGCCCTATTCGAACGGCTCGGGCTACACCAGCGCCGACATGGACGCCCTGCTCGAGGCGGCGCAGGTCGAGCGCGACCCGACGAAGCGGCGCGACATGTGGCACAAGATGCAGGCGGTGGCGATGACCGACCTGCCGATCATCCCGATCATCAACCGCTCGCATACCAGCGTCTACAACAAGCGGCTCGACCACTTCACCGAGGACGTCGAGGGCGTGTTCGGCACCTTCGCCGGCGTTTCCCGGGCACCGAAGTAAGGCCCGGGCGATGGGCCGCTACCTCGTGCGGCGGTTCTCGCAGGCCCTGCTGGTGCTGGTGCTGATCGCCTGCACCAACTTCCTGATCATCAACGCCGCGCCGGGCGACATGGTCGACGTGATGGCCGGCGAGTCGGGCGCTGCGGACGCGGCCTACCTCGCAGCGCTGCGCCAGAAGTTCAGCCTCGACAAGCCGCTGCCGGTGCGCCTCGGCCGCTACCTCGGCTCGCTCGCGACGCTGGACCTCGGCCATTCGTTCCGCCACAACGAGTCGGTGGTAAAGCTGATCGTGTCGCGCTTCCCGGCGACGCTGCTCCTGATGTTCAGCGCCCTCGGCATCGCCCTGGTCGGAGGCGTCGTCCTCGGCGTCGCCGCGGCGCGCCGGCCCGGGTCGCTGCGCGACTCGGTGATCTCGGTCGTCGCCCTGCTCGGCTACTCGACGCCGCTGTTCTGGTTCGGCCTCATGCTCACCGTGCTGATGTCGGTGAAGCTGGGCCTCCTGCCGAGCAGCGGCATGAGCACGATCGGCGAGGACTTCGGTCTCATCGGCAATGCGATCGACGTCGGCAAGCACCTGCTGATGCCGGCCGTCACCCTGGCGCTCTTCTACATCTCCACCTATACCCGCCTGATGCGCGCCTCGATGCTCGAGATCTCGGGCATGGACTTCGCGCGCACCGCCAAGGCGAAGGGCCTGAACGAGCGCCAGGTCGCCTACCGGCACGTGCTGCGCAACGCGATCCTGCCGCTGGTCAGCCTCTTCGGCGTGCAGCTCGGCGCGGTGCTCGGCGGCTCGGTCGTGGTCGAGGTCGTGTTCGGCTGGCCCGGCCTCGGAACCCTCGCCTTCGACGCCCTGTTCCAGCGCGACTACAACCTGCTGATGGGGATCCTCTTCATGTCGTCGGTCCTCGTCGTCCTCGTCAACCTCGCGGTCGACCTGCTCTACAGCGTTCTCGACCCGCGCATCGAGGTGGGCAAGTGATCGCGCGCCTCGGCTTCTGGCCGCGCTTCAGGAAGAGCCCGACCGCGGTGCTCGGCCTGGGGATCCTGGTCGCGATCATCGTTCTCGCCATCGTCGGCCCGTTCCTGTACGGGATGGACCCGTGGAAGATGGCGACGACGCCGTTCCAGTGGCCGGGCGACGACCCGGCGCATCCGCTCGGCTCCGACAACGCCGGCCGCGACGTGCTGGCCGGCCTGATCCACGGCGCCCGGGTCTCGCTCACCATCGGCGTCGTCGCGGCGAGCGCGGCGGTCTTCATCGGCGTCGTCGTCGGCGCGGTGGCGGGCTATTTCCGCGGCTTCATCGACGACCTGCTGATGCGCTTCACCGAGGTGTTCCAGACGATCCCGCACTTCCTGCTCGTGATCGTGCTGGTCGCCCTGCTCCAGCCCTCGACGCCGATCATCTGCGCGGCGATCGCCATCGTCTCCTGGCCGCCGGTGGCGCGGCTGGTGCGCGGCCAGTTCCTCACCCTGCGCCAGCGCGCCTTCGTCGAATCGTGCGTCGTCATCGGCATGAGCACGCCGCGGATCATCTTCACGCAGATCCTGCCGAACTGCATCGCGCCGATCATCGTCACCGGCTCGATCATGGTCGCCTCGGCCATCCTCATCGAGGCGGGCCTGTCCTTCCTCGGCCTCGGCGATCCGAACTCGATGAGCTGGGGCGCGATGATCGGCTTCGGCCGTCAGTCGCTGCGCACCGCCTGGTACCTGGCCGCGATTCCCGGCCTGGCGATCCAGCTCACCGTGCTCGCGATCAGCTTCGTCAGCGAAGGCCTGAACGACGCGCTCAATCCCCGCCTCGGATGAACGGCGCCGCCTCCCCTGCCCTGCTCGAGGTCGACCACCTCGTCGTCGAGTCCGTCGCCGGCGCCGCGCCGGTGCGGCTGGTCGACGACGTGAGCTTCCGGCTCGACGTCGGCGGCACGCTCGCGATCGTCGGCGAATCGGGCTGCGGCAAGTCGCTGACCGCGCTCTCGCTGCTGCGCATCCTGCCCGAGCCCGGCGTGAAGCTGAGCGCAGGCAGCATCCGCCTTTGCGGCGAAGACCTGGCGAAGGCGAGCGAGGCGCGCATGTGCCAGGTGCGCAACGGCGCGATCTCGATGATCTTCCAGGACCCGATCGCCTCGCTCAACCCGGTGCAGACGGTCGGCCGGCAGATCGTCGAGGCGATCCGCTCGCACCGCAAGGTGGGCAGGCGCGAGGCGCGGCAACAGGCGATCGAGCTCCTGCGCAGCGTCCACCTGCCCGACCCGGAGACGCGGATCGACTACTACCCGCACCGCCTCTCCGGAGGCATGTGCCAGCGGATCATGATCGCGATGGCGCTCGCCTCGCATCCGCGCATCCTGATCGCCGACGAGCCGACGACCGCGCTCGACACCACGGTGCAGGCGCAGGTGATGGCGCTGCTCAAGAAGGCGCAGCGCGACACCGGCACCGCGGTGGTGCTGATCACGCACAACCTCGCCGTCGCCGCCGACGCGGCGCAGGACGTCGCCGTGATGTACGCCGGGCGGATCGTCGAGTCGGGGCCGGTGCGCCAGGTCTTCCGCACGCCGATGCATCCGTACACGCGCGGCCTGCTCGCCGCGATCCCGACCGGCGAGGAAACCGGCGAAGGCGGCGAGATTCCGCGCCTGGTCGAGATTCCCGGCACCGTGCCGCGCCCGGGCTCGCTGACCGCCGGCTGCGCGTTCGCCGCGCGCTGCCCGCGCCGCCAGGCGCGCTGCACCGAGGAGCGGCCCGAGCTCGAGGCGCACGGCGAGCCGGGCCGTGCCGCGGCCTGCTTCTATCCCCACGCGGGAACGCTGCAATGAGCGGCGCGCTGCTCTCCTGCCGCGACGTCGCGGTCGAGTTCCCGGTCGCCGGCAGGGTGCTGCGCGCGGTCGACGGGGTCGACCTCGACGTCGAGCCGGCGACGACGGTCGCGGTCGTCGGCGAGTCGGGCTGTGGCAAGTCGACGCTGGCGCGCGCCATCATGGGCCTCGGACCGGTGAGCCGCGGCTCGATCAAGCTCGAGGGCAAGGAGCTCGTCGGCCTCACGCCGAGGCAGCTCCGTCCGCTGCGCCCCGCCGTGCAGATGGTGTTCCAGAACCCGTTCGGCTCGCTCAACCCGCGCCTCACGGTCGGCCGCATCGTCGAGGAGCCCCTGTTCGTGCAGGGCATCGGCGACCGCGCCAGCCGCCGCGCCCGCGTGCGCGAGCTGCTCGAGATGGTCGGCCTCGACGCCGGCTCGGAGCAGCAGTTCCCGCACCAGTTCTCGGGCGGCCAGCGGCAGCGCATCGCGATCGCCCGGGCGCTCGCCCTGAGCCCCAAGCTGATCGTCTGCGACGAGCCCGTCTCGGCTCTCGACGTCTCGGTGCAGGCGCAGGTGCTCAACCTGCTCGTGCGGCTGCAGCGCGACCTCGGCATCGCCTACCTCTTCATCTCGCACGACCTCTCGGTGGTGCGCCACCTCGCGCACCGCACGGTCGTGATGTACCTCGGGCGCATCGTCGCGCGATCGAGCCACCGCAGCTTCTGGAAGGCGCCTCTGCATCCCTACGTGCTGGCGCTTCGCGACGCGACGCCGACGATGGATGGGCTTCTCAACGCGGCGAAGCCGGCGACGCTGGTCGAAGGCGAGGTGCCGAGCGCGCTCGACCCTCCGCCCGGCTGTCGCTTCTCGACCCGCTGCCCTTACGCGCTCGACCACTGCCGCGCCGTCTATCCCGAGCTGCGCGCCGTGAGCGACGTCGAATCGGTCGCCTGCCATCGGGTCGAGATCTCGAACGACGGAAGGATCCGCACCCCGTGGGGCGTCGAGACGTCGGTCGCCGAGCGGAGCGGCACGCTCGGCGCGCGCCTCGACCCGGTCCCCGCCCTCTGAACGAGACGCCATGGAAACCTTCACCACCACCCACTGGGGCAGCTACCGCGTCGAGGTCGAGCAGGGCCGCCTTGTCGGCGTGCGCCCTGTCGCGTGGGATCGCCATCCCTCGCCGATCGGCCAGTCGCTGCCGGATACGGTGCACGGGCCGAGCCGGGTCCGCCGGCCTGCAGTGCGCGCGGGCTTTCTCGAGAAGGGCGCGGCGTCGCGCGAGGGCCGCGGCAGCGAGCCCTTCGTCGAGGTGAGCTGGGACGAGGCGACGACGCTCGTCGCGAACGAGATCGAGCGGGTGCGCCGCCAGCACGGCAACGAGGCGATCTTCGGCGGCTCGTACGGCTGGTCGAGCGCGGGGCGCTTCCATCACGCGCAGAGCCAGGTGCACCGCTTCCTCAACGCCGCCGGCGGCTACGTCTATTTCAAGGACACCTACAGCAACGCCGCCGGCCGCCGCGTGCTGCCCTACGCGATCGCCGAGCTCGACCAGCTCCGGCCGACGCAGACGAGCTGGTCGCTGCTGGCCGAGCACTGCGAGCTGTTCGTCGCCTTCGGGGGGCTGCCGACGCGCAACTCGCAGGTCAACTCGGGCGGCGCCAACGACCACGCGATTCCCTGGTGGCTCGGCAAGCTGCGCGAGCGCGGCGTCGAGTTCGTCAACGTCTCGCCGGTGAAGGACGACCTCGCCGAGGTGCCCGAAGCCGAGTGGCTCTCGATCCGGCCGGGCAGCGACACCGCCCTCATCCTCGCGCTCTGCCACGTGCTGATCGAGGAGGCCTTGTACGACCGCGCCTTCGTCGGGACGCACACGAGCGGGTTCGACCGCTTCGCCGAGTACGTGCGCGGCACGCGCGACGGCCAGCCCAAGAGCCCGGACTGGGCGGCGCCGATCGCCGGCTGCGACGTCGAGCAGATCCGCGGCCTGGCGCGGCGGATGGCGGGCAAGCGCACGATGGTCAACATGGCCTGGTCGCTGCAACGGTCGCTCCAGGGCGAGCAGCCGTTCTTCGCCCTGGTCGTGCTCGCCGCCCTGCTGGGCCAGATCGGCACCGAGGGCGGCGGCCTCGGCCTCGGCTACGCCTGTTTCAACGACATCGGCGCCGGCCGCAACGGCTTCTCCGGCCCGCGCCTGCCGCAGGGGACGAACCCGGTCGAGGCCTACATCCCGGTCGCCCGGCTCTCCGACATGCTGCTGAACCCGGGCGCCGCCTACGACTACAACGGCGCCGCGCTCACCTATCCCGACATCCGCGTCGTCTACTGGGCGGGCGGCAACGCCTTCCACCACCACCAGGACATCAACCGGCTGATCGGCGCGTGGCGGCGGCCCGAGACGATCGTCGTCCACGAGGCGTACTGGACCGCGCAGGCGAAGTTCTCCGACATCGTCCTGCCCGCGACCGTGATGCTCGAGCGCGACGACATCGGCAGCTCCTCGGGCGACGGCTTCATGACGGCGATGAAGCGCGTGCTCGAGCCGCACGGCGAAGCGCGCGACGACTATGCGATCTTCGCCGCGATCGCCGCGAAGCTCGGCGTCGAGCCGGAGTTCACCGAGGGCCGCGACGTGATGGCGTGGCTGCGCCAGCTCTATCTCGAATCGCTGCCGCGCGCGGCCGAAGCGGGCCTGACGCTGCCGTCGTTCGACGAGTTCTGGGCCAAAGGCGTGCTCGAGTACCCGCGTCCCGAGCGGCCGAACGTGCTGCTGCGCGCGTTCCGCGAAGACCCGGTGAAGCACCGCCTCGCGACACCGTCGGGCCGGATCGAGCTTTTCTCCGAGAAGCTCGCCAGCCTCGGCTACGACGAGTGCCCGGGCCATCCGGTCTGGAAGCCCTCGGAGGAGTTCCTCGGCAGCGAGCGGGCGAAGCGCTTCCCGCTGCACATGCTCTCGCCGCAGCCCGCCAATCGCCTGCACAGCCAGTACGACCAGGGCAGCGTCAGCCTCGCCGACAAGATCCAGGGCCGCGAGCCAATGAGGATGAGCGCCCAGGACGCGGCGGCGCGCGGCCTGCGGAGCGGCGATGTCGCGCGCGTCTTCAACGACCGCGGCGCGATCCTCGTCGGCGTGCAGGTCAGCGACTCGATCCGCCCGGGCGTGGTGCAGCTTGCCACGGGCGCCTGGTACGACCCGCTCGTGCCCGGCGAGATCGGCACGCTCGACAAGCACGGCAACCCGAACGTCCTCACGCCCGACCGCGGCAGCTCGCGGCTGGGGCAGGGCTGCGCGGCGCAGAGCACGCTGGTCGAGGCGGAGCGCTGGAACGAGCCGCTGCCGCCCGTCACGGCGCACCGGCCGCCGCTTTTCGTGCAGCGCGGCGAGATCCGCGAAACCCAGGAAGGAAACGACCGATGATCGCCCTCGACCATGTCACCCTCGGCACGTCGTCGCTCGCCGCCGGCGTCGCCGCGGTGCGCAACGTTCTCGGCATCGAGATCCCGCCGGGCGGCAAGCACCCCGACATGAGCACGCACAACCGGGTCGTCAACGTCGGCGAGTCGCGCTTCCTCGAGCTGATCGCGATCGACCCGGACGCGCCCGCAGTGCCGCACAAGCGCTGGTTCGGGCTCGACGATCCGGCGGTGAAGGCACGCCTCGCCACGGCGCCGCGCGGCGTCGGCTGGGTCGTCCGCACCGACGACCTCGACCGCGTGATCGCCGCCAGCCCGGTCGAGCTCGGCGAGGCACGCAAGATGTCGCGCGGCGAGCGCAGCTGGCGGCTCACCGTGCCCGAGGCGGGCGCGATGCCCTACGACGGCCTGGTGCCGGGGTTCATCGAGTGGTCGCCCGGACCGCATCCTTCGGCCGGCATGCAGTTCCTCGGCCCGACGCTCGAGGCGATCGAGATGCGCCATCCGCAAGCCGACGCGCTGCGCGGCGTGCTGCAGCGGCTCGGCGTGCTCGACCTCGTCGCCGTGCTCGAGCCCGCCGCGACCGCCTCGCTCGCCTACCGATTTCGCCTGCCAGACGGCAGCGTACACACCCTCGGAGCATGAGCCGATGAACAACACGCTGGTGAAGGGACTGCAGCTGCTGGAGGTGCTCGCGCGAAGCCGCGAGCCGCAGGGGGTCAGCGACCTCGCGGCCCGGCTTTCGCTCGGCAAGAGCAACGTGCATCGGCTGCTGCAGGCGCTGGTGGAGCTCGGCTACGTGCTGAAGGACGAGACGACCGCGCAATACCAGGTGTCGCTGCGGCTGTGGGAGCTCGGCGCGGCGGTCGAGGTGGGCTTTCGCATCAAGGCGGCGGCGAGCGAGGCGATGACCCGCCTCCTCGCGCGCACCCGCGAGACGGTGCACCTTTCGGTGCTCGACGGCGAGGAGGTCGTTTACGTGCACAAGCTCGACAGCCCCGAGCCGGTGCGCGCCTATTCGGAGATCGGCGGCCGCGCGCCGGCGTTCTGCGTCGCCACCGGCAAGGCCATGCTCGCCTGGCAGCCGGCGGCGGTGCTCGCCTCGGTCGCCTCGCACCTGCGCGCGCACACCCCGCGCACGATCACCGATCCGCAGGAGTACCTGCGCGAGATGGACCGGATCCGCGCCAACGGCTACGCGGTCAACCGCGGCGAATGGCGCGAGACGGTGTGGGGCGTCGCCGCGGCGATCCGCGGCGTCAAGGGCAACGTGCTCGCCGCGATCGGCGTCTCCGGGCCTTCGGCGCGGATCAAGCCGGGCAACATCAAGGTCCTCGCCGACGAGGTGATCGCCGCTGCGCGCCTGGTCGAGCGCTCGCTCGAAGGCTCGGTGGCCCGCAACACCGCCGAGGCCGCCTAGGGCATTCGCTCGAAACCTGCCGCGAGGTCGGCGATCAGGTCGTCGGGATCCTCGAGGCCGATGTGGAAGCGCACCAGCGGGCCTGTCGACGCCGCGGGGAGGCTCCGCCGCACGTGGCTCGGCAGGACCAGGCTCTCGTAGCCGCCCCAGCTGACGCCGATGCCGAAGAGCTGCAGGCCGTCGACGAAAGCCTCGACGTGCGGCTCGCACGCGGGATCGAGCTCGACGCCGAACAGCCCCGTCGCGCCGGTGAAGTCGCGCTCCCAGAGCGCGCGGTCCGGGCCTTGCGTCAGCGGCGGGTAGAGCACCCGGGCGACCTGCGGCCGGCCTTGCAGCCAGCTCGCGACCTTCATCGCGCCCGCGTAATGCTGGCGCAGCCGCACCGCGAGCGTGCGCATGCCGCGCAGCGCCAGGTAGCAGTCGTCGGCGCTGACCGAGTTGCCCTGCAGCGCGGTCGAGCGCTGCAGCACCGGCAGCCACTTCTCGCTGCAGGTCGCGACGCCGAGCATGGCGTCCGAGTGTCCGACCAGGTACTTGGTCGCCGCCTGGATCGCGATGTCGGCGCCGTGCTGCAGCGGCTTGAAGAAGTACGAGGTCGCCCAGGTGTTGTCGATCACCACCGGAATGCCGCGCGCCGCAGCGGCCTTGCCGATCGCCGGCACGTCCTGCATCTCGAACGTGTGCGAGCCCGGCGCCTCGCAGTAGACGACCTGCGTCTCCGGCCGCAGCAGGTCGGCGATGCCGGCGCCGGCGTGCGGCGGATAGAAGGTGACCGCGACGCCCTGCGGCTGCAGCACCTTCTCGCACAGCTCGCGCACCGGCGCGTAGACCGAGTCGACCATCAGCAGGTGGGCGCCCGGCCTGAGCAGCGCGGCGAGCGTGCCGGCGATCGCCGCGAGGCCCGAGGGGAACAGCACCGCGCCGGCCGCGCCGTCGAGCTCGGCGCAGGCCGCGCCGAGCAGCTTCGAGATCGAGGTTCCATAGCGGCCGTAGTACGGCACGCCATGCTTGTTCGACGCGGCGGCGTTGAACGAAGCCATGTCGGGATGCAGGATCGTCGACGCCCGGGTCACGGGCGCGTTCACCAGCCCTTCGAAGCGTTCCGGGTCCCGACCCACGTGGACGAGCAGGGTGTCGAGCTTCATGCGGCCCTCAGGCAACGTCGAACTTCACGCCCTGGGCCAGGGGCAGCTCGCGACCGTAGTTGATCGTGTTGGTGGCGCGGCGCATGTACGCCTTCCAGCTGTCCGAGCCCGATTCGCGCCCGCCGCCGGTCTCCTTCTCGCCGCCGAAGGCGCCGCCGATCTCCGCGCCCGAAGGGCCGATGTTGACGTTGGCGATGCCGCAGTCGGAGCCGAGTGTCGAGGTGAACAGCTCCGCCTCGCGCAGGTCGGTGGTGAAGATCGACGACGAGAGGCCCTGCGGCACGTCGTTGTGCAGGCGGATCGCCTCCTCGAGCCGGGCGTAGGTCATCACGTAGAGGATGGGCGCGAAGGTCTCGCGCTTGACGACGTCGGCCTGCGAGCCGATCTCGACCAGCGCCGGCCGCGCGTAGTACCCCTCGGCAGCGACGCCCTCGGTGACCCGCTCGCCGCCGGTGACCTTGGCGCCGGCGCCTGCCGCCTCGCCGAGCGCCCGCTGCATCGCCTCGAACGCGCCCTTGTCGCGCAGCGGTCCGATCAGCGTGCGCGACTCGCGCGGGTCTCCGACCTGCACTTCCTTGTAGACGTTGCGCAGCCGCGGCAGCAGCTTCTCGGCGACGCTCTCGTGCACGAAGAGACGGCGGAGCGTGGTGCAGCGCTGCCCCGCGGTGCCCATCGCCGCGAACGCGACCGCGCGCAGCGTCAGGTCGAGGTCGGCCGACGGGCAGACGATCGCAGCGTTGTTGCCGCCGAGCTCCAGGATCGAGCGGCCGAAGCGCTCAGCGACCCGCGGGCCGACCTGGCGGCCCATCGCCGTCGAGCCGGTCGCCGAGACGACCGGAACCCGGTGGTCCTGGACGATCGCCTCGCCCGCGGCGCGGCCGCCGATCAGCACGACCGAGAGGTCCTTCGGCGCCGCGCCGAACTTCGCCGCGGCGCGCTCGAACAGGCTCTGCGTCGCGAGCGCGGTCAGCGGCGCCTTCTCGGAGGGCTTCCAGACGACGGAGTCGCCGCAGACGATCGCCAGCGCCGAGTTCCACGCCCAGACCGCGACCGGGAAGTTGAACGCCGAGATCACGCCGACCACGCCGGCCGGATGCCAGCTCTCGACCATGCGGTGGTTGGCGCGCTCGGTGGCGATCGTGAGGCCATACAGCTGGCGCGACAGGCCGACCGCGAACTCGCAGATGTCGATCATCTCCTGCACTTCGCCCTCGCCTTCGGAGAGGATCTTGCCGGCCTCGATCGCGACGAGGCGGCCGAGGTCGGCCTTGGCCGCGCGCAGTTCGTCGCCGAACAGGCGGATCAGCTCGCCGCGGCGCGGCGCGGGCACCTTGCGCCATTCGAGGAAGGCGGCGTGGGCGTCGCCGATGCGCGCGGTGGCGTCGGCGGCCGAGATCTCGTCGAGCCGGGCGAGCGTCTCCCCGGTGATCGGCGTCGTCGCGGCGAGCGAGCCGCCCTCGAGGCGGCTCGCGCTCACGCCGAGGCGCGACAGCAGGGCGAGGGTTTCGTCTTTCAGGGATGGGGAGGTGGCCATGGAGATTCAGGAGGCTGAGGAGGAGGAAAACGTTGTTTGCCGCGCTCGATATAGGCGGCGATCCGGCCCTTGAGTCCGGGAACAGCCGCGGAGTGGACGAGCAGCGCGAGGTCGGCGTGATCAAGAACCGGATCGGCGGCCGCCAGCGCCGATTCGAGAAAGGGATTGCCGGCGACGGCGGTCGACCCCGCCGCCAGACAGCGCGCGATGTCGTCGGCGCCCGACGGATCGGCGAGCGCGCCGGTCGCGAGCCCCGCTGCGAGCGCCTCGTCGAAGCCGATCGCCGCGCCGGACTCGACCCAGCGCCGGGCGCGCTCGGCGCCGACCCGCTGCACGAGGCGGCGGGTGCCGAGCACGAGGCCGAAGCCCGAGGCACCGGGGAAGGCGAATTGCGAACCCGGGGCGGCCAGGCGATGCGTGCAGGCGGCGAACAGGTCGGCGCCGGCGCCGACGGTGCGGCCGTGCGCGATCGCAAGCGTCGGGAACGGGGCGCGATGCACCTTCTGCAGCATCAGCTCGATGCGGCAGAAGCGAGCGAGCAGCGTTTCGTCGCTCTCCTCGTCGAGACGCGCGAGGTCGAAGCCGGTGCAGAAATGTCGGCCCTCGCCGCGCAGCACCACCAGGCGAGGCCGGCGGACCGCGCCCTCGTCGACCAGCGCTTCGAGCGCGGCGACGAGGTCGGCCGAGAGCGAGTTGCCCGCTTCCGGACGGTTCAGCGTGACGCGGCAGACGCCGTCGTCGCCCCAGCCGACCGCCAGCGGCGTCGTCGTCATGCCGCGGCGTTCGAGTAGCTCGAGACGAAGTCCTTGCGCGCGCCCGACGTCGCGTCGAAGACGTGGCGCGCCTGCTTGCCGATGTTCGTGCCGTAGGCGTGGATGCTGATCGAGACCCGGTCGTCGTAGGCGTTGCGAACCTTGTGGATGTCGCCGACGGTCGGCGACACGACCGCGACGTCGCCCGGCCGCAGGGTGAGCTCCTCGCCCTGCTTCATTCCCGACTCCGTCGCGTCGAATGCGGTGGTGACCTCGGCGCCGCGCAGCATGCCGATCACGCCCCAGGTGCAGTGATCATGGATCGGGGTCTGCTGCCCCGGGCCCCAGACGAAGCTGACGACGCAAAAGCGGTCGTCGGGATCGGCGTGGAGCAGGTACTGCCGGTAGAACTGCGGGTCCGGCCGGGTGAACGGCTCGGCTAGCCAGTCGTCCGAAGCCACGAGCGACTGCATCGCCTCCTTCACCTCGCCGAGCACGGCACCCTCGTCGCCTGCGCCTCGCGCGACGATTCCCTCGAGACGCTGGACGAAATCGGCCAAGGGGTCGCTGCGCATGGGAAGCCTCCGAAGGTCAGGGCTGCAGGATCGGGTCCGCCTCGCGAACCGTCTGCCGCATCGCATCGTGGGAGTGCTCGCCGAGCGCCGGCGGGCGCTGCGAGATCGGAAGGTTCTTGCCGTTGATGCGGATCGGCGAGCCGAAGGTCCGGGTTCTCGCGCCCGACGGAAGCTCGATCTCCTGCACCCAACCCATCGCCTCGACCTGCGGATCGGCGAGCGCTTCGGCGTAGCTGTTGATCCGGGAGTGGGGCACCCCGGCGGCACGGAAGGTCTCGATCCAGTGCGCGACGTCGCGCTCGACGAAGCGCTGCTCGAGGATCTCCTTCAGGGCGACCTGGTTCCTTGCGCGCAGCGTCGGCGTCAGGAAGCGCGGGTCGTCGGCGAGCGACTCGTTGCCGATGGCGTGAACCACCGCTCGCCAGAGGCCGTCGTTGCCGGCGGCGATCGCGAAGTAGCCGTCCGCGGCACGGAACGCCTGGTACGGCGCGTTGCGCGGGTGCGCCGAGCCCATCTTGCGCGGGCTCACCCCTGTGCCGAAGTACTCGCTCGTCTGCAGCGCGCTGATCGCGAGGGTGCAGCCGAACATCGGGATGTCGAGGAACGCGCCGGTGCCGGTGCTGCGCGCCTGGAGCAGCGCGCTCGAGATCGCGAAGGCGCCGTAGAGCCCCGAGGCGAAGTCCGATAGCGGCACTCCGCACTTGACAGGGGCGTCGTCGGATTCGCCGGTGACGCTCATCACGCCCGCCGCGGCCTGGATGGTCAGGTCGAAGCCGCCTTCCCCGGCGCGGGGGCCCGTCTGGCCGAAGGCCGAGATCGAGCAGTAGACAAGCTTCGGGTTGAGCGAAGACAGCCGCTCGTAGCCGAGGCCGAGCCGGTCCATCACGCCCGGCCGGTTGTTCTCGATCACGACTTCAGCCTCGACGCACAGGGACCGCGCGAGCTCGGCGTGCTCCGCCAGCTTGAGGTCGAGGACAGCCGAGCGCTTGTTGCGGTTGATCGAGGCGAAGTTCTCGCTGAAGCCGTCGTTGATCGGCGGCCAGGAGCGCAGGGCGTCGCCCGCGGGCGGCTCGATCTTCAGCACGTCGGCGCCCATGTCGGCGAGCAGCATGCCGCAGAAGGGACCCGCGGCGACCGAGCAGAACTCGATCACCCGCACGCCGGCGAGAGGGAGGGCGGTCGTCGCGGGGTGGCTCATCGTCGGGTTCCAGTTGGATGTTCTAGTATGCGGAACATACGGTCCATATTATGAAGTCTAGAAGAGCCCCGCCGCCATGTCAACGCCTCCGCTGGCCCTGATCTTGCAGCATCGCAGCGGCGGCGAATCACCCTATCCGTACTCGCCCGTTTGACATCCCGCAAACTCGAATGCCAGACTTCGGAACCCCCATTCCATTTGAGGGAACGCTCCCCACCCCGCCACCGTCCTGGAGTTCCACGATGACCCTCTATTCGAACGTCGTCGCCCGCGGCCTTGCCGGCCGGGCGCGTGCCTGCCTCGGCCTCGTGGCCATTGCCGCCGGCCTGGCGATCGCGTCGCCGGCGCTCGCGCAAGGCGGCACGGGCACGATCAAGGTCGTGCTGCAGACGCAGCTGAAGATCCTCGATCCGGTGCTGACGCCCGCCTACAGCACCCGCAACCACGGCTACCTGATCTACGACACCCTGTTCGCGATGGACGACAAGTCGCAGCCGCAGCCGCAGATGGTGGACACCTGGACGGTGTCGCCCGACAAGCTGACCTACACCTTCAAGCTGCGCGCCGGCCAGAAGTTCCACGACGGCACGCCGGTGACCTCCGAGGACGTGATCGCTTCGCTGCGCCGCTGGAGCGAGCGCGACCAGATGGGCGCTCGCCTGATGGCTTCGACCGAGACCCTGACCGCGACCGACGCCTCGACCTTCGTCTTCAAGCTGAAGCGCCCCTACGGCCTGACGATCGAGACGCTCGGCAAGCAGGGCTCGCCGGTGCCCTTCATCATGCCCAAGCGCATCGCCTCCGTTCCGGCGTCGCAGGCGATCACCGAGGCGATCGGCTCCGGCCCCTACAAGTTCGTGGCCGCCGACTTCCAGCCCGGCGTCAAGTCCACCTATCTGAAGAACACCGACTACGTGCCGCGCAAGGAGACGGCGAGCGCCTTCGCCGGCGGAAAGATGGCGATGGCCGACCGGATCGAGGTGGTCTCGATCCCCGACGTGCAGACTGCGGTGCAGGCCCTGCGCACCGGCGAGGTCGACTTCGTAGAGGACGTGCAGCCCGACCTGATGTCGCAGCTCGAAGGCGTCAAGGGCATCACCATCAAGTCGTTCGGCAAGCACACCGACATGTTCACCCTCAAGATGAACTGGCTGCAGCCGCCGTTCAACGACGTCAAGGTGCGCCGCGCGGCGCTCGCCGCCCTGCACCAGGTCGACTACCTGCAGGCGCAGTTCGGCGACCCGAAGGTCTACCAGCTCTGCGGCGCGGTGCTGTCCTGCGCCTCGCCGTACGCGATCGAGGATTTCGCGCCGCACATCAAGGCGCCCAACCTCGACAAGGCCAGGGCGCTGCTCAAGGAGAGCGGCTACAAGGGCGAGAAGGTCGTCATCCTCCACCCGACCGACATCCAGGTGCTGGGGGCCATGGCCTCGGTCACCAGCCAGGCGCTGCGCAGCATCGGCATGAACGTCGAGGTGCAGTCGATGGACTACAGCACCATGCAGGCGCGGCGGACCAAGAAGGACCCGGTCGACAAGGGCGGCTGGAGCCTCATCCATTCGCAGTGGAGCTCGCTCGACCTGCTGAGCCCGGTGACCAACCCCAACCTCGACGCCCGCGGCGAGATCGGCTACGTCGGCTGGTCGAAGAGCGAGGAGATGGAGCGGCTGCGCGACCAGTTCGCGCTCGAGTCGGACCGGGCCAAGAAGGTGGCGATCGTCAAGGAGATCCAGAAGCTCAACTACGACCAGGTTTTCTTCGTGCCCCTCGGCAACTTCTCCAAGTTCAAGGGCTACAACGCCAAGATGGCGAACATGGTCGAGGCGCCGCTGCCGCTGTTCTGGCAAGCGAAGCGCTGACCCGGCGCCGCTGACGACGGACGATCCGGCCGATGCTCCGCCTCGTCCTGCAGCGGCTGGTCGCGACGCTGCCGATCATGATCGTGGTCGCGACCGTGGTGTTCCTGCTGCTGCGCTTCGCGCCGGGCGACCCGGCACACGTGATCGCCGGCGACCTCGCCACCGCCGACCAGGTCGAGGCGATCCGCAAGGACATGGGCCTCGACAAGCCGATCACCACCCAGTACGTGCGCTGGATGAGCGCGGTGCTGACCGGCGACCTCGGCCACTCCGTGATTTCGAAGAAGCCGGTGACGGAGCTGATCGCGGCGCGGCTGCCGCCGACGCTATCCCTTGCGGTCTCGGCGATCGTCGTCACCATCCTGGTCGCCGTTCCCCTGGGCGTGCTGGCGTCGTGGCGCCACGGCACCTGGGTCGACCGCGGCATCCGCGGCGGCTCGGTGCTCGGCTTCTCGGTGCCGTCGTTCGTCATCGGGTACCTGCTGATCTACGCCTTCGCGGTCAAGCTCAACTGGCTGCCGGTACAGGGCTACGCGTCACTCGAGGAGCGCGGCCTCGCCGAGTACCTGCGCCACCTGGTGCTGCCGACGCTGGCGCTGGCCTCGGTGTACATCGCCCTGATCTCTCGCATCACCCGCGCCAGCATGCTGGACGTCCTCGGCGAGGACTTCGTGCGCACCGCGCGAGCCAAGGGCGCGCCCGAGAAGGTGGTGCTGTTCCGCCATGCGCTGCGCAACGCCGCGGTGCCTATCGTCACCATCGTCGGCGTCGGCATCACCGCGCTGATCAGCGGCGTGGTCGTGACCGAGACGGTGTTCAACATCGCCGGCGTCGGCCGGATGATCGTCGACGCGGTGCTCGCCCGAGACTACCCTGTGGTGCAAGGGACGATCCTGTTCTTCTCGTTCAGCTACATCTTCATCAACCTGCTGGTCGACATCGCCTACGTGCTGCTCGATCCGCGGATCCGCTATTGAGAAGCCCCGTGGCAGCGATCGTCCGCCCGCTTCTCGCCGCCGCCCGTGCCGTCGGGCGCGACCGCACGATGCTGCTCGCGTTCGGCCTGCTCGGCCTCTTGATCCTCGTCTCGATCGGCGCGCCGCTGATCGTCCAGCACGACCCCGCGATCCTCACCCCGCGCCTGCGCCTGCGCCCGGCGTTCGACGACTACTGGATCGGCACCGATTCGCTCGGCCGCGACCTGCTCTCGCGGGTGCTGTACGGCGGGCGGCTCTCGATCATCCTCGCGGTGCTGGTGAGCATGGTGGCGGTGGCCTGCGGCCTCCTTGTCGGCCTCGTGGCCGGCTACTTCCGTCGCCTCGATCCGATCGTCATGCGCATCATGGACGGCATCATGGCGATCCCCGGGCTGCTGCTCGCGGTGACGCTGGTGGCGCTCGCGGGCGCGAACATCGCCTCGATGGTGGTGGCAATCTCGATTCCGGAGATTCCGCGGATCGCGCGCCTAGTGCGCGGCGTCGTCCTCTCGGTGCGCGAGGCGCCGTTCGTCGAGGTCTCGATCGGCATGGGCACGCCGACCTGGAAGGTGATCCTGCGGCACATCCTGCCGAGCACGCTCAACCCGCTGGTGGTGCAGGCCACCTTCGTCTGCGGCGCGGCCATCCTGACCGAGGCGGCGCTCGGCTTCCTCGGCCTGGGCTTCCCGCCCGAGATTCCAAGCCTCGGCAGCATCATCGCCGAGGGCCGGCCGTTCTTCCAGCGAGCGCCCTGGGTCGTGCTCTATCCGGGGATCTTCCTGGCATTGCTGATCCTCTCGGTCAACCTGTTCGGCGACGCCCTGCGCGACCGGCTCGATCCGCGCATGGCCCGGCAGATCCGGAACTGAAGCGATGCCCGCTACAGATCCCTCCCCCTCCGTCGCGCCGCCGGTCCTCGAGGTCCGCGACCTGCACGTGCGCCTGCCGCGCGGCAGCGACCGGCCGTACGCCGTCGAGGCGGTCGACCTGACGATCGGCCCGCGCGAGACGCTGTGCATCGTCGGCGAGTCCGGCTCCGGCAAGTCGGTCACCGCCAGCGCGGTGATGGGCCTCCTGCCCAAGGTGCTGGCGCTGGAGCGCGGCCGGATCCTGCTCTCCGGCCGGGACATCACCCATGCGCCGCTGCACGAGCTGCGCGACCTGCGCGGCAATCGCATGGCGATGGTCTTCCAGGAGCCGATGACCGCCCTCAATCCGGTGATGCGGGTCGGCGACCAGATCGCCGAGGCGTTCGAGTTCCACGCCGCGTCGATGGGCCGCCGCGAAGTCGCCGCGCGGGTGCTGGAGCTGCTCGCCGACGTGCATCTGCCCTCGCCCGCGACCTTGCGCCACTCCTATCCGCACCAGCTCTCGGGCGGCCAGCGGCAGCGGGTGATGATCGCGATGGCGCTGGCGATGGAGCCGCGCCTCATCATCGCCGACGAGCCGACCACCGCGCTCGACGTCACCTCACAGGCACAGGTGCTGCGGCTGCTGCACGAGCTGCGCGGCAGGCACTCGGCGAGCGTGCTCTTCATCACCCACGACTTCGACGTCGTCCGCGAGATCGCCGACCGCGTGGTCGTGATGCAGTCCGGCCGCATCGTCGAGAGCGGCAGCGCCGACGAGGTGCTGCGCCATCCGAAGCACGACTACACGAAGATGCTGCTGGCCTCGGTGCCGGACGGCTCGTTCGGCGCCGACGCGGCCACCCTGAAGCCGGAGCCGCTGCTCGTGGTGGAGGACCTGCAGGTTCGCTTCGAAACCGCGGCGATCCTGAAGTCACGCCGACGCGTCGTCCAGGCGGTGGCCGGCGTCTCGCTCGCGCTTGCCCGCGGCGAGACCCTCGGCGTGGTCGGCGAATCGGGCTCGGGCAAGACGACACTCGGCCGCTGCCTGGCCCGCCTCACTCCGCCGACCTCGGGCCGCATCCTGCTCGGCGGGCAGGATCTGGCGCGGATGTCGGCCAGCGAATGGCAGCGCAACTGCAAGAAGGTGCAGATGGTCTTCCAGGACCCGTTCCGCTCCTTCAATCCGCGCCTCACGGTGCGGCGGGCGCTGTCCGAAGGGCCGGTCAACTTCGGCGAATCCGCCGACGTGGTCGACCGGCGCATGCGCGAGATGCTCGCGCTGGTGCGGCTCGACGCGAGCGCGATCGACCGCTATCCGCACGAGTTCTCGGGCGGCCAGCGGCAGCGGTTGTCGATCGCACGCGCCCTGATGATGGAGCCGGAGCTGCTGGTCGCCGACGAGGCGGTGTCGGCGCTCGACGTCTCCGTGCAGACGCAGATCCTGAGCCTGCTGGAGGACATCCGCGACCGGCTCAACCTGAGCATCGTCTTCATCACCCACGACCTGCGCGTCGCGGCGCGGCTGTGCCACCGGATCCTGGTGATGCAGCGCGGCGTGGTCGTCGAGCAAGGCGACGCGCCGACGATATTCACCGCTCCGCAACATCCCTACACCCGCGAGCTGCTCGCGGCCATTCCCGGACAGCGGCGCGAGGCAATGCCCGCCTAGGGCGGCTGGAGCAATTCCGGCGGGTGGAAGCAGGTGATGGGCGGAAGCGCGCTCTCGAACCGTTCGACCTGCACCAGGCAGGTGTTGGGACTCGGGCCCTGCGCCAGGGACGAGGTGCCGATGTCGGGCGTGAGAACGTTCGGGTTGCCGTGCTTGTCGAGGCTGCCGATCACCCCGGGCTCGAGCGGATCGAACCAGGCGCCGGTCGACATGAGCACCACGCCTTGCCGGATGCCGGTGTCCACCGCCACGCCGGCGAGGATCGCGCCGCGGTCGTTGAAGACGCGCACCACATCGCCCTCGGCCAGCCCGCGGCTCGCCGCGTCCTCGGGATGCACGCCGAGGCGCGCGCGACCCTGGATCTTGTTGCTGCGCGAGAGGATGCCGTGGTCCCACTGGCTGTGCAGCTTGTCGGCCGGCTGGTTGGCGAGGAGGTGCAGGGGATGGCGCGCGGCCTTCGCCGAGCCGAGCCACTCCATCGGTTCGATCCACGCCGGGTGCCCCGGGCAGTCGGCGTAGCCGAAGCCGGCGATCGTCGACGAGCTCAGCTCGATGCGGCCCGACGGCGTCGACAGCGGATGCAAGACCGGATCCGCGCGGAACGCCTGCATGTGCTCCAGGTATTCGGCCTCCTCCGGCACCTCCACCAGCCCCGTGTCCCAGAAGGTGGCGAAGTCGGGAAGGCGGTGACCCTGGCGACCTGCTGTGGTGACCGTGCGCTCGTACAGGTGGCGGATCCAGCCGACGGTGTCGCGACCTTCGGTGTAAGCCTGCTCGACCTTCATCAGCGAGGCGAGACGCGAGAAGATGGCGTAGTCGTCGAGGCAGTCGCCAGGCGGGTCGCTCACCCGCCGCGACGCCACGAGGTGCGGCACCCGGCTCGAGCCGCAGAGGTCGTCGCGTTCGAAGAACGTGGTCACCGGCAGCACGATGTCGGCATGGCGCGCGTGGGCGTTCCACCAGGCCTCGTGGACGACGATCGTCTCCGGAACGCGCCAGGCCTGCAGCAGGCGGTTCGTGTCCTGGTGATGATGGAACGGGTTGCCGCCGGCCCAGTAGACCAGGCGGATTTCGGGGTAGGTGAAGGTCTTGCCGTCGAAGTCGAAGCGTTCGCCGGGCTTGAGCAGCATGTCGGCGATGCGCGCCACCGGGATCATCGCCTCGACCGGGTTGCCCCCTTGCGGCAATGCCGCCCACTGCACGCTGGGCGGCGCGAAGCCTACGCCGCCCATCGAGCCGTAGCCGAAGCCGACGCCTCGCCCCGGCAGGCCCACGCCGCCGAGCATGCAGGCCAGCGCGATCGCCATCCAGTACGGCTGCTCGCCATGATGGGCCCGCTGCAGCGACCAGGTCAGCATGACGAAGGCGTTGCTGCCGGCAAGCTCGCGCGCCAGCTTGCGGATCTCGTCGGCCGGAACTTCCGTGATACCGGCCGCCCACTCCGGCGTCTTGGCGATGGCATCGCTGCGACCAAGCAGGTAGTCGCGCAGCGCGTCGAAGCCCACGGTATGGCGGTCGAGAAATGCGGCGTCGCACAGCGATTCGGTGACGAGCACATGGGCCAGGCCGAGCATCAGCGCCACGTCGGTGTTGGGGCGCAGCGGCAACCAGCGCGCGTCGATGTCGGTCGGCGCGTCGCTGCGCACTGGCGAGACGCAGACGAAGCGGCAGCCGGCCTCCTTGCAGGCCGCAAGCTGCTCGACCAGGCGATGGTCGACGATGCCCCCCGAGCCCACTTGTCCGTTCTTCGCCGGCATGCCGCCGAACATCAGCACCAGCGACTTGCCCTGGCGAAGCGACTCCCAGCGCGTCTGGCCGACCGCCAGCGATCGGGTGTCGCCGATGACGTGCGGCAGCAGGACGTCGGCAGCGCCGTAGCTGTAGTTGCCGACCGACCGGGTATAGCCGCCGATGCAGTTGAGGAAGCGGTGAACGTGGCTCTGCGCATGATGGAACCGCCCCGCGCTCGCCCAGCCGCAGGAGCCGCCGAAGATGGCGCTGTTGCCCGACGACTCGCGCACCCGCTCCAGCTCCGCGGCAACGAGGTCGAGCGCCGTGTCCCAGGAGACTTCGACGAAGGGCTCGGCGCCGCGTCGGCCGCGGTCGGCCCGAGGGCCCGAGCGGAGATACGACTCGCGGACGGCAGGCCGCAGGATGCGCGCCGGAGCGAGGCGCGACGCGGGAAGATCGATGCCGATCGATGAGGGCCGGGAGTCCTCCGGCAAGGGTCGGAGTGCCTCGCCTCCGGCCGTGCCGGCGGAGGCCAGGTAGGTGCCCCAGTGCGTAGCGACGAGGTGTCTGGCGGGCAGGCTCATGTCAGGCGCTGTGCCGGACTCAGAAGCACGGCAGTTTTCCATATTGTGGAATTACTGATCCACATGACGATTCTACGTTCCCCCGTCGGCTCTGTCTGGCCGCGCATCGCGCGGCGACCGGCAAAGACACTCCTCCTCTCGTTTGCTGGAGCGACCTGCGATCACCTTGCGCGCAGTGCCGACATCGTTGCCGCGCCAAGGGTGCTGAACTAAAATCGACCCATGCTCCTGCTCGTTCCAACCCCGGATTCACAGCATCGACCGGCGCTCCGCGCCGATGTCGATGGCTGCTGCCGCCCGTGGCTGTGGGAACTGCCCTCCCCTCCAGGACTGCCCTGTCCTGCGCTCGCCGCACATACCTGAGCCCGACGACCCCCTCCCTTCCAGCGCATTGAGGTCGTCGGGCACCAGCCCGCGCGACTTGCGACGCCCGCCAATCGGGTTCTCGCACCATGCAAGGATTGAAAATGAACGTTCAGGCACGTGAGCGCGTTCTCACGGAATTGGATCATGTGCGACTGGCGGCGCTCTCCAGTCGGCGCTCGAAGGATCGCTCGCCCCGCCCGATGGGCATCGATGCAGTACTCGACGACGCTCGAGTCGTGCCATCTCGAAGGATTGCTCCGGACATCGTGACGATGTACTCGCAGGTGGTGCTGCGCTTCACTGACGAGGGGCCGACGCGCAAGCTGACCTTGTGCTACCCCGAGGACGCCGAGCCCGAGCTCGGCTTCGTGTCGATCCTGTCGCCGATCGGTCTGAGTCTGCTGGGCCAGCAGGTCGGCGCGATCGTGCGTTGGAAGTCTCCGGACGGCAGCGAGCGCATGGCGGAAGTGAACGCGATCCTCTTCCAGCCCGAGGCCAGCGGCGACTACACGACGTAGCCGACCGTCGATCCCCGTCGGCGCCATACGCCGCCCATCAGGTACGGCGGTCGCAGTACGGAAGTTCGGCCCCTAGCTGCGTCAGTGCGAGGACCTCAACCCGGGTTGGGTATGGCGGGCGAGCCTACTCTCGCAAGGGTGACGACATCCCCCACTACGATAGGGCCGAATCCCACACGCTGCCCAGCACTTCATGACTTCCAGGGCTCGTCCCGTATTTCTGAACCCGCTTGGCATCAGCTTGCCTGTAGGCGCGTTGACATCGATCGGGCATCGGGTTTCAGGTGTGGTCCTCTCCGTGAGCATCCCGTTCTGGGTCTACGTCTGGAGTCTCTCGGTGCGCGATGAGCAGGGCTTCCGGAGAGCCCATGAGCTGATGGCCTTCGCCGCCCTGAGGGTCGCGCTCGTGTTCTTCATCTGGGCGCTCGCGCATCACGTCCTGGCCGGCATCCGACACTTGCTTTCTGACGTGAATGTCGGTTCCACACTTCGCTCGGCGCGCAAGAGCGCCTATGCCGCCAACCTCGCCGGCGTCGCCATCGCCTTGTGGGCTGCCTGGCTTCTATGGTGAAGCGTGGACTGACCGGTCTCGCCGCGTGGGTCGTACAGCGGGCAGGCGCCATTTACATGCTCTGCTTCGCCATCTTTGCGGTTGCTGCTGTCACGGTGCATCCGAGACACTCCTACGCGGAGTGGAAGGCATGGGTGAGCTCGGATGCAATGAGCGCAGGTATCGGTCTGTTTCTTCTCGCCTTGCTGACTCACATGTGGGTTGGCCTTCGCGATGTGTTGCTTGACTACGTGAAGCCCGAGGGCGTGAGACGTGTGTCGCTTCTGCTGCTTGGCATGGCTCTCTTGAGCGTTGGGATGTGGGCGCTGCAGATCCTCGTGCACGCGCACACTTGAATGAGCATCGACCACTCCCCAATCGAACCATGAAGCTCAGCATTTCCCGCTACAACCCCGAGCTCGACTCCAGGCCGTACATGCAGGACTACGAGATTGCGCTCGTTCCTGGCGACCATATGCTGCTGGACGTCATGCTGCGACTCAAGCAGCAGGACAGCACACTGAGCTTTCGGAAGTCTTGCCGCGAGGGCGTCTGCGGCTCCGACGCCATGAGCATCAATGGCCGAAACGGACTGGCCTGCATCACGCCGGTGAGGACCCTGCATGGAACGGTGGTGCTCCGCCCGCTGCCGAGCTTCCCCATCATTCGCGACCTGGTCGTGGACATGACCAACTTCTTCCAGCAGTACCACTCCATCAAGCCGTGGCTTGAAAACCCGGAGCCGCCGCCTGAGAAGGAACGCCTCCAGTCTCCTGCCGAGAGGGAAAGGCTGAACGGCGCCTACGAGTGCATCCTGTGCGGTTGCTGCAGCAGTCAATGCCCGTCGTACTGGTGGAACCCCGACAAGTTCGTTGGGCCGGCTGGACTGCTGCAAGCGTACCGCTTCATCGTCGACAGCAGAGACAAGGCCACGGATGAAAGGCTGGAGAACCTGCGTGGGCCTTACCGTCTCTTTCGCTGTCGGACCATCATGAATTGCGCCGAAGTCTGTCCGAAAGGACTGGAGCCTTCGCATGCCATCGAAAAGACTCGAATGCGGATGCTGCATGTCGAAGCGAGCGGCGAACTGGACACCCACACGCCGCCCGCCGGCCGGCCCTCGATCACCAATTGAAATCCCATGCCAACAGAGACAGACCCGGAGCGGCGGAAGCTTCGCAACAGGCCCTGGCGCGTTGGGTCGACAAGCGCTCCCGGAACTGTTGCCTTTTCGCTCGTAAGTGCGTTAGCGCACCGACAACCGTCATCGTTGCGCGCAGCCTGAGGAGTTACCCGCCACAAAACTAGGTGCCCATGCACGGACCGTTGAGGCTAGTGAGCTACGTCATCGTGGCGTCAATGGCCGGCGCTGTGTTGTACGCGTTCTATATCTCCGTGACCTACTGGACCGGAATCAGTGTCTGAGCCCCGGAGGTTGACGGCATGAACAAGAGACAGACCCGCTTGTTCGCAATCGGCTGCACAGGAGTGGCGGCTCTCGTGTTTCTCGGGATGACGATAGACACCCATCGGCAATTCCCGAAACTGACGAATGAAGACAAGCTCACGCCGCAGGTAGTCGCCGGCAAGGACGTCTGGCACAAGAACAACTGCATCAACTGCCACACTCTGTTTGGCGAAGGTGCTTACTACGCCCCGGACCTCACGAAAATCACCAAGCTGCGCGGCGAGCAGTACCTTCAGGCCTACCTTCGCGACCCGTCCAAGTTCTACGACGAGCAGCGTCACCGTCGCTTGATGCCCAAGCAGGACTTGAGCGATGCTGACATCACGAATCTCATCTCGTTCCTCGACTGGGTGAGCAATGTAGACAACCAGGGTTGGCCGCCGCGGCCGTTGCTGGTCACTGGCGCGTCCCTCCCGGGCACCGACCTGGCGTCGCCCCAGCAGGCTGCATCGTCCAATCCTGCGGCAACCACGACCCCAGCGCCGCCAGGAGCGCGCCCCATGGCGGGTGATGAGAACCCGATGGCCCTGGGCGAGCGCTTGTTCCGGACGGTCGCTCCTGCCTGCAACGCCTGCCACTCGGTGGCTCCGGGCGTCAACATGGCCGGACCGTCGCTGGCTGGCGTCAGCGCAAGAGCGGCGCAGGCCATTGCCTCACCTGACTACAAGGGGAAAGCGAAGGACGCGCAGACCTACATTCGAGAATCGATTGAAGTGCCGAGTGCCTACGTTGTTCCGGGACCGATGTACTCCGCCAACGGCGTCTCTTTCATGCCGAACACCTACGCCAAGGCCTTGACGCCGGAGCAGCTCGACCAGCTCACGGCCTACCTGTCGTCGCTCAAGTAAGGCAGGACGCCATGCGCTATCGGTCTCAGTCAGTCGCCTACTGGTACTTCGCCGCAGCGATGGTGCTGTTTGGTTTGCAAATTGTTTTCGGCCTGCTCTCGGCGACGAAGTACCTCGGCCCGGACCCGCTGCTCTACATCCTGCCGTTCGATGTCACCAAGGTCATCCACACGAACCTGCTCATCGTCTGGGTCCTGACCGGCTTCATGGGCGCGACGTATTGGATGGTGCCTGACGAATCTCGGACGGAGCTGCACAGCGTGAAGCTGGCCTACATCCAACTCGTCCTGTGGCTCTTGATGGGCGTCAGCGCGGTCATCGGGTACCTGTTTCGCTACGGCACCGGCAACAAGCTGCTCGAACAGCCGCTTCCGCACAAGCTCGTCATCGTCGTGTGCATGGTCATCTTTCTGTACAACATCGGAATGACCATCTGGAAGTCCAGGCGGTTCACCACCACCGAGGGCGTCCTGGTTCTCGGAATCGGCTCCGCGGCAGTCCTGTTCTTCCCAGCGCTGTTCGAATACAAGAACTACGTCGTTTCCATCTTCTACCGTTGGTGGACCATCCACCTCTGGGTCGAAGGGGTGTGGGAGATGATTCAGGGCGGCTTCATGGCCTACCTTCTCATCCGCCTGTCTGGCGCCGACCGCGAAGTGATGGAGAAGTGGCTCTACGTCATCGTCGGCCTGGTCTTCATCGCCGGCATCATCGGAACGGCCCACCACTACTACTGGATTGGTGTTCCGGGCTACTGGCTGCCCATCGGTGGGATTTTCAGCGCGCTCGAACCGCTCGCCTTGGCGGGGATGGCCATCTACGCCTATTCGGCGATACGACGTTCGGGCCTCTCGCATCCGAACACCCTGGCTTTGCATTGGACGGTAGGCAGCGCCCTGTTCACGCTCTTCGGTGCAGGCCTCCTCGGCCTCGCGCACACCTGGCCTAGCGTCAACAAGTGGACGCACGGCACCCTCATCACCGCCATGCACGGCCACGCTGCGTTCTACGGGGCCTACGCGATGATCGTGATGGCCATGATTTCCTACGCCCTGCCTGCGCTGTGTCCGCAAAGGCGCGAAAGCGGGACCGCGCTCGGATACTGGGCCTTCTGGCTGCAGATCGTTGGCATGTTCGGCATGACGCTTTCCTTTGCCACGGCAGGCATTGGCCAGGTGTACCTGGAGCGGATACTCGGCCTCGGCTACCTGGACACGCAGCTCAAGATACAGGTCCACTTCCTGATGCTGGTTGCAACGGGTTCGGTATTCGCCGCGGGCGTTGCGGCATTCATCGTCGACTTCTTCCGCTACGCACCGAGGTTCGAGGTGTCCGAGGAGAAGGCCCCGGACCCGGACGGAAGGTCACTCCTTGCAGCGAGGGCCTGAGTGACGGGGAGGAGCGGGCAGGAAGGGGTCGAGCCCTACTACGTCGCCTCCGGCCGGGAAATCGCCATATTCGAGCAGTGCCACGCCCGGAACCTGGCGGTCATGCTCAAGGGGCCCACCGGATGCGGGAAGACGCGCTTCGTGGAGCACATGGCGTGGAAGCTGAAGCGCCCGCTCGTCACGGTCTCCTGCCATGACGACCTGACAGCCAGCGACCTCATCGGCCGGTTCCTGATTCGCTCGGACGGGACACAGTGGCAGGATGGGCCTTTGACGCGTGCGGTCCGCGAAGGCGCCATGTGCTACCTGGACGAAGTCGTCGAGGCGCGCCAGGACACCGTCGTCGTCTTGCATCCCCTGACCGACCACCGTCGGATTCTTCCCATCGACAAGACCGGCGAACTCATCGAGGCTGCACCGGGCTTTCAACTGGTGGTGTCGTACAACCCCGGCTACCAGCGCCTCACGAAGGACATGAAGCCGAGCACGAGACAGCGATTCGTCGCGTTCGACTTCACGTTCCCACCAGCCGAGCGCGAGGCCGCGATAGTGATGCACGAAGGCGGCGCCGAGCGCGGGATCTGCCAGGCGCTGGTTGCGCTGGGTCTCCGTTTGCGGGCGTTGCAGGACCGTGGCCTCGCGGAGGTGCCCAGCACACGCCTGCTCGTCGCGGCCGCGCGGCTCATCGCCAGTGGGGTCGATGTGCGGGACGCCTGCTACGCCGCCGTGGTCTCGCCCCTGTCGGACGACGCGACTCTGGTGGCGGCGATGCGGGACCTTGTGGACGCGACCTTCGTCTGAGGCAGGACTGCCGTGGCCGAAGCAGAAGACGTACTGGCCGACGCGGCCCGGCACGCGACGATCTACTCTCGTGCGCTCTGGGCCCGGCACCGCAAGCGAACGACGACCGCTCCCGAGCTGAGGCTGCGCGACGTTGCCGAACGCCTCGACCTCCTGATCGCAGCGGTATTCGCGCGGAGTCTTCCGATTCGAACGGCGAACCCGCCTGCGCCAGCGACCTTTCTGACCAAGGTCTTCCTGCGACACGAGGGCCCGCGAGTCAGCCAGGCTGTGCCGTCGACGGATGGGAGCCGCATCTGGCTTCCGGCACGTTCGACCGAGGCGGCCCCCCTGCAGCAGTTCCGGGTGCTCGCGTTGCAGCAGGCGATGCGCGCCCGACGAGGCAGTGCGTCGTACCAGGGAGCGTTGGAGAGCGAGCTGGAAAAGGGCATCTACTTGGTGTTCGAGGCCGATGCTGCGGACTGCGAACTCGTTCGGATGCTGCCCGGCATGCGGCAGCCGGTGGTAGCCGCACGACGCGCTGCCTTGCTCGCCCGGCCGGCGCTGGCCGTTTTCCCGCCCTCTCGGCAGGCCTTGGAAAGGCTCCTGCGCGAGAAATTGGCCAACGAGCACTTCGACGAAGCGCCAGCGAGCGCCGAGGCCTCGGCCCAACGCGCGCGCGACCTTGCTGCGAGGCTGCAGGTCGACGACGCTGCGGTCGCTTCAGGGAGCCTTCTGTTCAAGGACCTCTGGACGGGCGACTTGCGTTCGCCGGTGCGCGATGAGCTGACGAACGGCGGCGACACGCAGGCGGCGGAGAGGGCCGCCACGGACACGCCCCGAAGTGCCCGGATGAGCCGGCCCCCGGAAGTGCGTGAAGTGGCAGAAGACGAGGACGACAAGAAGCCGGGGGCGTGGATGGTGCAGACCGCCAAGCCGCACGAGCAGGTCGAAGACCCCGTCGGCATGCAGCGCCCCACGGACCGGGATGCCGCAACGGCTTCCGAAGAGATGGCGGACGCACTGTCGGAGCTGCCGGAGGCGCGGCTCGTCCGCGCCCCAGGAAGACCGAAAGAAGTGTTTCTCTCAGAGGACGCGGTCAGCACTCGCCGGCGAAGCGCCAATACCGCGCCGACGCAAGGTGCCGAAACGGCGCTGCGCTATCCCGAGTGGGACTTTCGCGGCCAGAGCTATCGGGAAAACGCGGTGACGGTGCACGTTGCCGCTTGCGCAGAAGGTTCTCAGGCGTGGGTGGACCGGACGCTGCACGAGTACCGTTTCATGGTTGCGCTGGTACGGCGCAGGTTCGAGATGCTGAGCTCGGAACGAATGCGATTGCGCAAGCAACTGGAAGGCGACGAGATCGACGTGCAGGCCTACATCGAGGCCTGCGCCGACTTCCGCGCCGGCTTGTCGATGTCTCAGGCGCTGTACCAGACCAGTCGCCAGCGGCGGCGCGACATGGCCATCCTGCTGCTTGTGGACGTCAGCGGGTCAACCGACGGGTGGATAGCCGCGCAAAAAAGGGTCATCGATGTGGAGCGGGAGGCGTTGCTCTTGGTGTCCATCGCATTGCAGGGAATGCGCGAGCCCTACTCGATCCTGTCGTTCTCCGGTGAAGGGCCGCACGGGGTCCAGCTTCGCTTGGTGAAGACCTTCGAAGAGGAGTTCGGCCCCCTCGTCTCCCGACGCATTGGCACACTCGAACCTCAGCACTACACCCGCGCAGGGGCTGCCATCCGGCACGCTACTTCGATGCTGATGGGGCAACCCGCTCGTCACCGGCTGCTCCTGATGCTCTCGGACGGAAAGCCAAACGACATCGACGCCTATGAAGGCCCCTATGGCGTCGAGGACACCCGACAAGCGGTGACCGAGGCGCGCCTCCAGGGAATCAACTCCTTTTGCCTCACTGTCGACAGGCAGGCAGCGAACTACCTTCCTGGAGTCTTCGGCACAGGTCAGTACGCGCTGCTGCCACGGCCGGAGCTGTTACCTACCGTCCTGTTGCAATGGATGAGACGACTGGTGCAAAGCTAGCCCTGGATGGCCCACCCCAAGGACCGCCGACGCGGCTCGGCGTTCAGGGCTCACTCAACAGAAACTGTTCCCACTAGCGCGACCATTCCCATGGGCTGCTCACGCAGGCTCAGGCCAGTTCCTCGCCGTCGGATTTCCGCAGAAATCCGACGCGCTCGAGCAGCGCTTCGAGCTCCGCATTGAGCGCACCGGTCTGATCTAGGTTGGCTATCGTCGATATTTGTTCGATAGCTTATTCTGGTGGAGCTGGGGGGAATCGAACCCCCGTCCGAAAGCCATTGCCGGGCAGATCTACACGCTTAGCTGACTGATTTGGATTTAGGGATTCCGGTCGCGCAGCAGCACGCTACCGTTACCCCGAGTCACTTGATTTGATCCACTGCCGAATGACGCGGCAGCAGACGAGCCCATGTGTATGACTTCGCAGCCTTCGGGTTACCCCTCAGACCCAGCCCATCGGCCAACTGTTGCGAAGCTCACCGGTTTTAAGCGGCGAGAGCGTACGTTTGATCGTTCGCAGTTACTTTGTTTCCAGTGGATTTACGAGCGAACTGGTGCTCGGCGTGCACTGTTCCGACTCCGAACCCTCGTCGAAGCCAGGTCAGCCCCAGAACGGATAGTTTAGGGCACCCTTGGGGATCTCAAGCGCGCCAGTCGAACAGCGCCAGGAGCTCGTCGGGACTGGCGATCAGGGCGTCGGCAGCCCAGGCCGTCGGCGGATCGCCTGCGCCGAGGTAGCCCCAGGCGGCGACGATCGTGCGCATCCCGGCCGCGCGGCCGGCCTCGACGTCGCGCTTGTCGTCGCCGACGTAGACGCAGGCCTCGGGCGCCACGCCCAGGCGCCTGGCGGCCTCGAGAAGGGGCTCGGGATGCGGCTTGGAGTGGGGAGTCGTGTCGCCGCAGACGAGGGTGCCCGCAACCTCGGCGAGGCCGAGCGCGGCGATCAGCGGGGCGGCGAACCGGGTCGCCTTGTTGGTGACGATGCCCCAGGCGATTCGCTCCTCGCCGAGCCGCCCCAGCAACGGCGTCACGTCGGCGAAGACGCGGGTCTCCTGCGTCATCCGCTGCTCGTAGCGACGCAGGAACTCGTCGCGCAGCGCGAGGTAGGTCTCGTCCCCGGGCGCGATGCCGAAGCCGGCGCCGACCATGCCGCGCGCGCCCGAGCCGACCATCGCCCGAAGCTTCGCGTACTCCACCGGCGCCAGGCCGCGCTCGCGGCGCATGTCGTTGCAGGCGCCGGCGAGGTCGGGAGCGCTGTCGATCAGCGTGCCGTCGAGGTCGAACAGGATCGCGGCCGGGCGCTTTCCCGGAGCGCCGGGGCTCATGCCAGCTTGCGGCAGGCGACGAGGTAGTTGACGCTCGTGTCGCCTGAGAGCCGGTAGCGCCGGCTCAGCGGGTTGTATTCCATGCCCCGGGTCGAACCGACGTCCAGACCGGCGCCGCGACACCAGCTGGCGAGTTCGCTCGGGCGAATGAACTTCGCGTACTCGTGCGTGCCCTTCGGCAGCAGCTTCAGCACGTGCTCGGCGCCGACGATGGCGAAGGCGAAGGCCTTGGGGTTGCGGTTGATCGTCGAGAAGAAGGCCCAGCCGCCGGGCTTGAGGAGGCGACCGCAGGCGGCGACGATCGAGGACGGGTCGGGCACGTGCTCGAGCATCTCCATGCAGGTCACCACGTCGAACGTCTCCGGCCGCTCGGCGGCCAGCGCTTCGACCGCGACCTCGCGGTACTCGATTCGTGGCGTGGCGGCCTCGATCGCGTGCAGCTGCGCCACGCGCAGTGCCTTGGTCGCGAGGTCGATGCCGAGAACCTCAGCGCCGCGCCGCGCCATCGCGTCGGCGAGGATGCCGCCGCCGCAGCCCACGTCGACCACCCGCTTGCCGTCGAGCGCGGCCAACCCGTCGATCCAGTCGAGGCGCAGCGGATTGATCTCGTGCAGCGGCCGGAAGTCGCTGTCCTTGTCCCACCAGCGATGCGCGAGCTCGCTGAACTTGGCCAGCTCATGAGGGTCGGCGTTGATCATCGGGTCGATGTTAGTTGGGCGAAGCCACAAAAGAAAAAGCCCCGCATCGCGGGGCTTTTCATACCAGCGGAGCGTTTACTTGGCGCGGGTACCGACCACTTCGATTTCCACGCGACGGTTCTTCGCGCGGCCTTCGGCGGTCTTGTTGTCGGCGACCGGCTGCTTCTCGCCCTTGCCTTCGGTGTAGACGCGGTTCTTCTCGACGCCCTTGCTCGTCAGGTAACCCTTGACGGCTTCGGAACGGCGGACCGACAGGCTCTGGTTGTAGGCGTCGCCACCGACCGAGTCGGTGTGACCGACGGCGATGATGACTTCCAGGTTCAGGCCGCTCATCTTGCTGACGAGGTCGTCGAGCTTGGCCTTGCCTTCGGGCTTGAGAACGGCCTTGTCGAAGTCGAAGAAGGCGTCGGCGGCGAAGGTGACCTTCTCGCTGGTCGGCGCGGCGACGACGGCGGGAGCCGCGGCGGGCGCGGGAGCCGGAGCCGGAGCCGGACGGGGAGCCGGGGCCGGGGCCGGGGCCGGGGCCGGAGCAGCAGGAGCGGCCGGAACAGGCACGCCGTCGCAGCCTTGCAGGCCGGTGGCGGGCGTCCAGACGCCATCACGCCAGCACAGCTCGTTCGTGCCGTTCTTCCAGGGAAGGCCGGTGCCGCTCACCCAGTTGTCGACCGTCTGGGCATAGACGCCAGCGGTCGAAAACGCCAGAGCAGCGGTTGCAAAGAGCGACGCCACCTTGTTCAGTTTCTTCATGAGTTCTCCTCTCGAGGGAAAGCAATAGTGTTTTGCGTAAATCGTCCGATCCGGAATCGGAAACCACTGGCCCACCCCCGACCGAACGGGTGCCGACCACCGACCGAGTTATTGTGCCATAGGGTCTTCGTTCGGCCTGATTTTGCCCGGGTGCGATGCCTCGGGCGGGCCCGTTGTTGCGTCGCTGCTACAGCCCCCCGCAACTTAGAATTGCCCTTCGCGCTCGGCTCTGCAGCGGGCGGAGCCTGCCAGCCTGCAAAGCGAGCCCATGACCCAATTCGCCAAGGAAACGCTGCCCATCAGCCTCGAGGAGGAGATGCGCCGCTCGTACCTCGATTACGCGATGAGCGTGATCGTCGGCCGCGCCCTCCCCGATGCACGCGATGGCCTCAAACCGGTGCATCGGCGCGTGCTGTACGCGATGAGCGAGCTCAACAACGACTGGAACCGGCCGTACAAGAAGTCGGCCCGCATCGTCGGCGACGTCATCGGCAAGTACCACCCGCACGGCGACCAGTCGGTCTACGACACGCTGGTGCGGATGGCGCAGGACTTCTCGATGCGCCACATGCTGGTCGACGGCCAGGGCAACTTCGGCTCGGTCGACGGCGACAACGCCGCGGCGATGCGCTACACCGAGATCCGGCTGGCGAAGATCGCGCACGAGATGCTCGCCGATCTCGACAAGGAAACGGTCGACTTCGGCCCGAACTACGACGGCAGCGAGTCGGAGCCGCTGGTCATGCCCTCGAAGCTGCCGAACCTGCTGGTCAACGGCGCCGGCGGGATCGCCGTCGGCATGGCGACCAACATTCCGCCCCACAACCTGAACGAGGTCGTCGACGCCTGCCAGCACCTGCTGAGGAACCCGGAAGCCTCGATCGACGAGCTGATGGAGATCATCCCGGCGCCCGACTTCCCCACCGCGGCCATCATCCATGGCCTGGGCGGCGTGCGCGAGGGCTACCGCACCGGCCGCGGCCGCGTGGTGATGCGCGCCAAGTGCCACTTCGAGGACATCGACAAGGGCCAGCGCCAGGCGATCATCGTCGACGAGATCCCCTACCAGGTGAACAAGAAGAACCTGCTCGAGCGCATGGCCGAGCTGGTTCACGAGAAGAAGCTCGAGGGCATCAGCCACATCCAGGACGAGAGCGACAAGTCGGGCATGCGCGTGGTGATCGAACTCAAGCGCGGCGAGGTGCCGGAGGTCGTGCTCAACAACCTCTACAAGCAGACCCAGCTGCAGGACTCGTTCGGCATCAACATGGTCGCGCTGATCGACGGCCAGCCGAAGCTCTGCAACCTCAAGGACCTGATCTCGATCTTCCTCGAGCACCGGCGCGAGGTCGTGACCCGGCGCACGGTGTTCGCCCTGCGCAAGGCGCGCGAGCGCGGCCACGTGCTCGAGGGCCTGGCGGTGGCGCTGGCCAACATCGACGAGTTCATCGAGACGATCAAGACCTCGCCCACGCCGCCGGTCGCCAAGAGCGCGCTGATGAGCAAGAGCTGGGACTCCTCGATGGTGCGCGAGATGCTCGCCCGCGTGGGCGACCAGACCGTCGGCGGCCGCGACGCCTACCGGCCCGACGGCCTCTCGCCCAACTTCGGCCTGCAGGCCGACGGCCTCTACCGCCTCTCCGACGACCAGGCCTCCGAGATCCTGCAGATGCGCCTGCAGCGCCTCACCGGGCTCGAGCAGGACAAGATCATCGGCGAGTACAAGGAAGTGATGGCCGAGATCGCCGACCTGCTCGGCATCCTGGCGACGCCGGCACGCGTGACGACCATCATCGGCGACGAGCTCGCGGCGCTGAAGCAGGAGTTCGGCCAGACCAAGCTCGGCGCCCGGCGCAGCGTGATCGAGAAGAACGCCACCGAGCTCGAGACCGAGGACCTGATCACCCCGACCGACGTGGTGGTCACGCTCTCGCACACCGGCTACATCAAGAGCCAGGTGCTCTCGGAATACCGGGCGCAGCGGCGCGGCGGCCGCGGCAAGCAGGCGACGCAGAACAAGGAAGACGACTGGGTCGAGCAGCTCTTCATCGCCAACACGCACGACTACATCCTCTGCTTCACGACGCTGGGCCGCGTCTACTGGCTCAAGGTCTGGGAAGTGCCGCAGGGCTCGCGCGGCTCGCGCGGCCGGCCGATCGTCAACATGTTCCCGCTGCAGCCCGGCGAGAAGGTCAACGTCGTGCTGCCGCTGACCGGCGGCTTTCGCACCTTCCCGGCCGATCACTTCATCTTCATGGCCACCGCACAGGGCGTGGTCAAGAAGACGCCGCTCGACGAATTCAGCAACCCGCGCAAGGCCGGCATCATCGCCGTCGACCTCGACGACGGCGACTACCTGATCGGCGCCGCCCTCACCGACGGCCTGCACGACGTCATGCTGTTCAGCGACGGCGGCAAGGCGGTGCGCTTCGACGAGAAGGACGTGCGCGCCGTCGGCCGCGGCGCCCGTGGCGTGCGCGGCATGGCGCTCGACACGACGCAGAGCGTGATCGCGATGCTGGTGGCCGACGACGAGACGCAGAGCGTGCTCACCGCCACCGAGAACGGCTACGGCAAGCGCACCTCGATCGTCGAGTACACCCGGCACGGCCGCGGCACCAAGGGAATGATCGCGATCCAGCAATCCGAGCGCAACGGCAAGGTCGTCGCCGCGACGCTGGTCCGGCCCGACGACGAGATCATGCTCATCACCGACAGCGGCGTGCTGGTGCGCACGCGCGTCGCCGAGATCCGCGAGCTCGGCCGGGCGACCCAGGGCGTGACCCTGATCGCACTCGACGACGGCGCCCGGCTGATCGGCCTGCAGCGCATCGTCGAGAACGATGCCGCAGAAGAACCCGGAGCCGATGCGGAAGGCAACGGCGAAGCATCCCAACCCGAAGGAGAAGGCGAATGAGCCGGCACACGACAGTCTGGCTGGCCGGCGCAAGCCTCGCCCTCGCCCTCGCCTCCCACGCCGCCGCGCAGGGAACGACCACCACCACCCTGCCGTCGAGCCCGGCGAAGAAGGAGCTGGTGCAGAAGATCCTGCTGCTGCAGCAGCCCGAGATCGAGGCGGTGGCGCGCAGCATCGTCGAGCGGCCGGCGGCGCAGATGATGCAGGAGGCGGGCCTTG
The DNA here is from genome assembly GCA_021414305.1 of Burkholderiales bacterium. Classification (GTDB taxonomy): domain Bacteria; phylum Pseudomonadota; class Gammaproteobacteria; order Burkholderiales; family Burkholderiaceae_C; genus Schlegelella_A. The sequence continues at coordinate 70,569 of JAIOOS010000015.1, forward strand.
CGATGCAGCGCCAGGTGCCGCCCGACAAGCGCGAAGCGATGGGCAAGGCGATCGAGGCCGAGGTCAAGAAGTACGTCGACGAGTCGTATCCGCTGGTGCGCGAGCGGGCGATCCGCCTGGCGCCCTCGACCCTCGGCGCGGCGATCGAGGAAAAGCTGACCGAAGACGAGCTGAAGCAGCTGCTCACCTGGCTCGAATCGCCGGCGAACAAGAAATTCCAGCAGCTCGGCCCGGCGCGCAACGCCTTCGTGCAGAAGGTGCTCGCCGAATCGATGTCGGCGGTCGACCCCAAGGTCGGCGCGCTCGATTCGCGGATCCGCGTCATCCTCGGCGTGCCGCCGGCGACGCAGGGCGCTGGCGCCTCGGGCCCGCCGCCGCGGCCCGCGCCCCCGGCGGCCCGGGCGAGCGGCAAGTAGAACCGCGCGACCCGGCTCGCATGGCACCGACCGCGCCCGGCCGCGAAAGCGAGATCGCCGTCCTGCGCGAGCAGATCGACGCGCTCGACGCCGAGATGCTCGTCCTGGTGAATCGCCGGGCGAGCGTCGCCCAGGCGATCGGCGAGCTCAAGCGCGCCGACGGCTCGCCCGCGTTCCGGCCCGACCGCGAAGCCGCCGTCATCGACGGCCTGAAGGCGCGCAACGCCGGTCCCCTGCCGGGCGAGAGCGTGGCGCCGATCTGGCGCGAGATCATGTCGGCCTGCCGGGCGCTGGAAACGCCGACGCGGGTCGCCTACCTCGGCCCGGCCGGCACCTTCAGCGAGCTCGCCGCGCTCGGCTACTTCGGCTCCTCGATCGTCAAGCTGCTCTGCGCCAACGCCGACGAGGTGTTCCACGCCACCAGCGCCGGCGCCGCCGACTTCGGCGTGGTGCCGGTCGAGAACTCGAGCGAAGGCGTGGTCACGCGCTCGCTCGACCTGTTCCTGACCACGCCGCTCATCATCGTCGGCGAGACCAGCCTGTACGTGCGCCACAACCTTCTGCGCAAGGTCGATTCGAGCGACGGGATCGTCGCCGTCTGCGCCCATCCGCAAGCGCTGGCGCAGTGCCACGCCTGGCTCAGCCATCACCTGCCGGGCGTCGAGCGCCGGCCGGTCGCGAGCAACGCCGAAGGGGCGCGGCTGGCAAGCCTCGACCCGAGCCTCGCGGGCATCGCCAGCGACCGCGCGGCGAGCGAGTTCGGCCTGCACCTGGTAGCGCCGGCGATCCAGGACGATGCGCACAACCGGACCCGCTTCGCCGTGGTCGCGCATCCCGATGCGCAGCCGCAGCCGAAGGCGACCGGCCACGACTGCACCAGCCTGGTCGTCTCGGTGCCGAACCGGCCCGGCGCGGTGCACGACATGCTCGTGCCGCTGAAGGTCCACGGTGTCTCGATGACGCGCTTCGAGTCGCGACCGGCCCGCTCGGGCCAGTGGGAGTACTACTTCTACGTCGACCTGCAGGGCCATCCCGATCAGCCGGAGGTCGCCGCGGCGCTGGCCGAGCTGCGCGAGGTGTCTTCGTTCTTCAAGTTGCTGGGCACCTACCCCGTCGACTCCCACTAGACCGGCCGCACATGTTCCAGCAACTCGGGGTGATCGGCTGCGGCCTCATGGGCGGCTCGTTCGCGCTCGCCCTCAAGCGCGCCGGCCTGGTGAAGCGCGTCATCGGCTACAGCAAGTCGCCTTCGACCACCGAGCAGGCGCGACGCCTCGGCGTCATCGACCAGGCGGCCGAATCGGCCCTGCTCGCGGTCTCGGGCTCGGACCTGGTGCTGATCGCCGTGCCCGTGTCGTCGACCGAGGCGATCTTCAAGGCGATCCGCCACCTGGTCGAGCCCGGCGCGCTGATGATGGACGTGGGCTCGACCAAGCGCGACGTGGTCGACGCGGCGCGGCGCGTGCTGAAGGACCGGATCGTCTCGTTCGTGCCCGCGCATCCGATCGCCGGCAAGGAAGTGGCCGGCATCGACCACGCCGATGCGTCGCTGTTCCAGGGCCGCCAGGTCATCCTCACGCCGCTGCCCAAGACCTCGCCCGAGCTGGTGCAGCGTGCCACCGACACCTGGGCGGCGATCGGCGCGCACGTGCTGCGCATGTCGCCCGAGAATCACGACGCAGCGTTCGCCGCCGTGAGCCATCTGCCGCACATCCTCGCCTTCGCCTACTTCAACGCGGTGTCGCGCCAGCCCGCGGGGCGCGACTACCTCTCGCTCGGCGGCCCGGGCTTTCGCGACTTCACCCGCATCGCCGCGAGCAACCCGGAGGTCTGGCGCGACATCCTGATGGCCAATCGCGAAGAGATCCTGAAGCAGACGCAGCGCTTCCGCCACGCACTCGACGCGATGGAGCACGTGGTCAAGACCGGCAACACCGAGGCCCTCGAAGCGCTCATCCGCAGCGCCAGCGACGCCCGCGCCGGCTGGCAGATGAACTCGGCCACGCCCAACACGCATCGCTGAGCACGAGCGGCCCGCATCGCGCCCGAGCCCCATCGTGCTGACGACGAAGTTCATCGACATCCCGCCGCTCAGCGGCGTGGCCGGCGCGGTGCGCGTGCCGGGCTCGAAGAGCATCTCCAACCGCGCCCTGCTGCTCGCCGGCTTCGCCTCGGGCACGACGGTGATCGAAGGCGTGCTCGACTCCGACGACACCCGCGTCATGATCGACGCGCTGGTGCAGCTCGGCTGCGGCATCGAGGCCGCGCCGCACCGCCTCACCGTGCGCGGCGTCGGCGGCCGGCCGGCGCTGAAGAACGCGACCTTCTTCCTCGGCAACGCCGGCACGGCGATGCGGCCGCTGACCGCGACTCTGGCCCTGTTCGCCGCGTCGTCCGATGCCAGCTTCGAGCTGCGCGGCACGCCGCGCATGCACGAGCGGCCGATCGGCGACCTGGTCGACGCCTTGCGCGGGCTCGGCTGCAGCGTCGAATGCCTGGAGAAGGAAGGCTACCCGCCGCTGCGCGTCTCGGCCGGCAAGGGTCCGCTCTCGTTCGCCGCGCCGCTGCGCGTGCGCGGCGACGTCTCCAGCCAGTTCCTCAGCGCGCTGCTGCTCGCCCTGCCCTTGCGCGCCGAGCCGGTCGACGCGGTGATCGAGGTCGCCGGCGAGCTGATCTCCAAGCCCTACGTCGACATCACACTGAAGCTGCTCGCCGCCTTCGGCATCGCCGTCGAACGCGAGGGGTCGCAGCGCTTTCGCCTCGCCGCCGGCCAGCAGCTGCGCTCGCCGGGGCGGTTCGCGGTCGAGGGCGATGCGTCATCGGCGTCGTACTTCATCGCCGCGGGCGCGATCGGGGCAGTCGACGCGCCGCTGCGCATCGAAGGCATCGACAGCGGCTCGATCCAGGGCGACATCGCCTTCGCCGACGCAGTGCGGGCGATGGGCGCGACGATCGAGTCGGGCGAGGGCTGGCTGGCGGTGCGCCGTGGCCGCTGGCCGCTCGCCGCCATCGACCTCGACTGCAACCCCCTGCCCGATGCCGCGATGACGCTCGCCTCGCTGGCGCTCTTTGCCGACGGCCCTTCGACGCTGCGCAACATCGCGAGCTGGCGGGTCAAGGAGACCGATCGCCTCGCGGCGATGGCCAGCGAGCTGCGCAAGGTCGGCGCGAGCGTCGAGGAAGGCCCGGACTTCCTGACGATCACGCCGCCGCGGGCCTGGCGGGCCGCCAGCGTCGCGACCTACGACGACCACCGCATGGCGATGGCGATGTCGCTGGCGGCGTTCAACCCGCTCGCCGGCGGCAACGTGCCGGTGCGCATCCTCGACCCGCGCTGCGTCGGCAAGACCTGGCCCGACTACTTCGAGGCCCTGTTCTCCGTCGCCAGGGCGCGGCGCGAGGCGGTTCCGGTGCTGGCCATCGACGGCCCCACCGCTTCCGGCAAGGGCACGCTGGCGCGCGAGGTCGCGGCCGCGCTCGGCTACCGGCTGCTCGATTCCGGCGCGGTCTACCGTGCGACCGCCGTCGCCGCGCTCGACGCCGGCATCGAGGCGGAGAACGCCGATGCCCTGGCCGCGCTCGCGGCCTCGCTCGAGCTCCGCTTCGACGGCGACCGCTGCCTGCTCGGCGGGCGCGACGTCACCGAATCGCTGCGCCTGGAGGAGGTCGGCGCGATGGCCTCGCGAATCTCGGCCTGGCCGGCAGTTCGCGCCGCCGTGCTCGACGCGCAGCTCGGTTTTCGCGACGTTCCCGGCCTGGTGGCCGACGGCCGCGACATGGGCAGCGTCGTGTTCCCCGACGCCGAGCTCAAGGTGTTCCTCACCGCCGGCCCCGCCGAAAGGGCAGATCGGCGCTACAAGCAGTTGATTTCAAAGGGAATTCCCGCTAATATCGACAGTCTTCGTGCCGACCTGGAAGCGCGTGACGCCCGCGATCGCAATCGCAGCGCCTCGCCTCTGAAGCCAGCCGAAGGCGCGCTCATGCTGGACAACTCGGCGCTGTCGATCGAAGCCTCGGTCGACGTCGTCCTGAAAGCCTGGCAAGAGCGCAGGCCTTTCGACCAGTCACCTGACCGTCCTGCGGTCGGGCCGGTCTAGAGGTCAGGCCCGTCGCTTTCCCTCCTCGTGCCGCAAAAGCACACCGAAGCGCCGGATCGACAACCCAACCCACAGCGGAAGCTGCACGGAACCCAAGTCACATGTCTCAAGCTCAAGTCGCCACGCCTTCGCACGCCCCCGATTCGTTCGCCGCGATGTTCGAGGACTCGCTCAAGAAGGCGGAAATGCGCACCGGCGAGGTCATCACCGCCGAGGTGATCCGCGTCGAACACAACTTCGTCGTCGTCAACGCGGGCCTCAAGTCGGAAGCCTACGTTCCGATCGAGGAATTCAAGAACGACATCGGCGAGCTGGAAGTCCAGCCCGGCGACTTCGTCTCGGTCGCGATCGACGCGGTCGAGAACGGTTACGGCGACACCATCCTGTCGCGCGACAAGGCCAAGCGCCTCGCCTCCTGGCTCTCGCTCGAGAACTCGCTCGAGTCGGGCGAGTTCGTCACCGGAACGGTGAACGGCAAGGTCAAGGGCGGCCTCACGGTGCTCGTCAACGGCATCCGCGCCTTCCTTCCGGGTTCCCTGCTGGACACGCGTCCGGTCAAGGACATGAGCCCGTTCGAGGGCAAGACGATGGAGTTCAAGGTCATCAAGCTCGACCGCAAGCGCAACAACGTTGTGTTGTCGCGCCGTGCCGTGGTCGAGGCCTCGATGGGCGAAGAGCGCGCCAAGCTGATGGAAACGCTGCGCGAAGGCGCGATCGTCCATGGCGTGGTCAAGAACATCACCGAGTACGGCGCCTTCGTCGACCTCGGCGGCATCGACGGCCTCTTGCACATCACCGACATGGCCTGGCGCCGTGTCCGCCACCCGAGCGAAGTCGTTCAGGTGGGCCAGGAGCTCGACGCCAAGGTCCTGAAGTTCGACGCCGAGAAGAACCGCGTCTCGCTCGGCATCAAGCAGCTCGGCGACGACCCGTGGCACGGCGTCTCGCGCCGCTACCCGCAGGGCACGCGCCTGTTCGGCAAGGTCACGAACATCGCCGACTACGGCGCGTTCGTCGAGATCGAGCCGGGCATCGAAGGCCTGGTCCACGTCTCGGAAATGGACTGGACCAACAAGAACGTCGCCCCCTCGAAGATGGTCTCGCTCGGCGAGGAAGTCGAAGTCATGGTTCTCGAGATCGACGAGGACAAGCGCCGCATCTCGCTCGGCATGAAGCAGTGCAAGGCCAATCCGTGGGAGGAGTTCTCCGCCACGGTGCAGCGCGGCGACCGGGTCAAGGGCCCCGTCAAGTCGATCACCGACTTCGGCGTGTTCGTCGGCCTGGCGGCCGGCATCGACGGCCTGGTGCACCTCTCCGACCTCTCGTGGAACGAGCCGGGCGAAACCGCGGTTCGCAACTACAAGAAGGGCCAGGACGTGGAAGCGATCGTGCTGGCGGTCGACGTCGACCGCGAGCGCATCTCGCTCGGCATCAAGCAGCTCGACAGCGATCCGTTCACCAGCTACAGCTCGGTCAACGACCGCGGCGCGCTGGTCACCGGCAAGGTGAAGACGGTCGACGCGCGCGGCGCCGAGATCCAGCTCAACGACGACATCACCGGCTACCTGCGGGCTTCCGAGATCAGCCGCGACCGCGTCGAAGACGCGCGCAACGTGCTGAAGGAAGGCGACGAAGTCAACGCCATGATCATCAACGTCGACCGCAAGGCGCGTTCGATCCAGCTCTCGATCAAGGCCAAGGACAACGCCGACCAGCAGGAGCAGATGCAGAAGCTCTCGCAAAGCAACGAGCGCGAGAACGCGGGCACGACGAGCCTGGGCGCCTTGCTCCGCGCCAAGCTCGACAACCAGAACCCGCCGAGCTGATCGGCTGAGCTGACGCGAGTCGAGCCAAGGTGACGCGGTCTGACTTGGTGGTGCAGCTGGCCGAGCGCTTCGGCCAGCTCACCCATCGCGACACCGAGTTCGCGGTGAAGACGATCCTCGATGCGATGGCCTCCGCCCTGGCGCGTGGCCACCGCATCGAGATCCGCGGCTTCGGCAGCTTCTCGATCAACCGGCGGCCGCCGCGCGTCGGGCGCAATCCGCGCTCGGGCGAGCAGGTCGTCATCTCGGAAAAGCTGGTGCCGCACTTCAAGCCGGGCAAGGCGCTGCGCGAGGCCGTCGACGCCTGCGTCGGCGCCAAGCGCGGCGAGCCGGCCGAGGCGACCGAGCAGCCGCCCCGCGTCGCCGCCGGCGACTAGCCTCGAGGACCGTCCCGACGCCATGCGCACGCTCGTCTGGCTGTTCCGGGCCGCCGTCTTCTTCGTCCTGTTCGCGTTCGCGCTGAACAACACCGAGCCGGCCAGGATCAAGTGGTTCTTCGGCTACGAGTGGCAGGGGCCGCTGATCTTCATCGTTCTCGCCGCCTTCGGCATCGGTTGCGCCTTCGGCATCGTCGCGATGGTGCCGAGCTGGTGGCGGCACCGGCGCCTGTCCCGCACCCAGATGCGAAGGGCCGAAGACAAGCTCGCCGTCGCCGGCCCGCCGGCTGCCGCCGAGACGGCGGAGCTGCATCCGCCCCGCGATGGACTTTGAGCTTCAGTGGCTGCTGTGGGCCCTGCCGCTGGCGTTCGCGCTCGGCTGGGTCGCCTCGCGGCTCGACGTGCGCCAGTGGCGGCGCGATCAGAAGGACTCGCCCAAGGTCTATTACAAGGGCCTGAACTTCCTCCTCAACGAGGAGCACGACAAGGCGATCGACGCCTTCATCGAGGCGGTGCAGCAGGACCCCGACACCTCCGACCTGCATTTCGCCCTCGGCAACCTGTTCAGGCGCCGCGGCGAGTACGAGCGCGCGGTGCGCGTGCACCAGCACCTGCTCGGTCGTGCCGACCTGCCCAAGGACGACCGCGTTCGCGCCCAGCACGCGCTCGCCCAGGACTACATGAAGGCGGGCCTGTTCGACCGCGCCGAGGACGCGTACAAGGCGCTGGCCGGAACCGCCTTCGACACCGAGTCGCGGCTGGCCCTGCTCGACCTGCACGAGCGCGCGCGCGAGTGGGAGTCGGCGGTCGAGATCGCGCGACAGCTGGAGAGCAGCGGCACCGGCTCGTTCGCCTCGCGGATCGCGCACTACCAGTGCGAGCTCGCGCTCGAGGCCGACGCGGCGCATCAGACCGAAGTCGCCGACGCCGCCATCGCCGCCGCCCGCGAGGTCGCGCCGCGCGACGCCCGGCCCCTGCTGCTTGCCGGCGAGCGCGCCGCGGCCCGCGGCGATCATGCCGAGGCGCTGCGTCTGTGGAACACGCTGATGTCGGTGCAGCCTGCCTCCTTCAACCTCGTCGCCCGGCGCTACGCGGCGAGCGCCAAGGCCGCGGGCAAGGTCGGCTCGGCCCTGGAGCGCCTGCGCTCCCTGTACGAGAAGGCGCCGACGATCGACCTGCTGGAGACGATCGCCGCGCTCGAGTCCGACCCCGAAGCGCGCCAGGGGCTGCTTCTCTCCCACCTGCGCGAGCATCCGACCCTGGCCGCGGCGCAGGCCCTGCTCGCTTCGCGCACGGCGGCCGGCCCCGGCACCGACGGCTCGCCACCGGCCACCGCCACGCTGCCTGCGGAGGACGCCACGGCCGTGCGCCATGCGGTGCGCCGCGCCGCCAAGCCTCTGCACCGCTATCGTTGTGCCGCCTGCGGTTTCGAGGCCGAGCACTATTTCTGGCAATGTCCCGGTTGCCTCGGCTGGGACACCTACCCGCCGCGCCGACTGGAAGACCAATGAACACGATGACGCCGCCAACACGCGAACGTCTGGCTGCGGCCCACGTGCTCGTGGTCGGCGACGCGATGCTCGACCGCTACTGGTTCGGCTCGGTCGACCGCATCTCGCCCGAGGCGCCGGTGCCGGTGGTGCGTGTCAATCCGGCCAGGCAGCAGGAGCGCCTCGGCGGCGCGGCCAACGTCGCCCTGAACGTCAAGGCGCTCGGGGTGCGCACCAGCCTCATCACCGCCATCGGCGACGACGAGCCCGGGCATCTCATCGAGCGAAAGCTCGAGGAGAGCGGCATCGAGTCCCTGTTCGAGCGCAGGCGCGACCTGACGACCATCGTCAAGCTGCGCGTGATCGGCCGCTCGCAGCAGCTCCTGCGCGTCGACTTCGAAGAGGAGCCGGGCTACGAGGTGCTTCAGGGCATGCTTCCTTTTTACGAGAAGGCCCTCGCGCAAACGAACGCCGTGCTGTTCTCCGACTACGGCAAAGGCGGCCTGACGCACATCACGAAGATGATCGAGCTCGCCCGCGCCGCCGGCAAGCCCGTGCTCGTCGACCCCAAGGGCGACGACTACTCGCGCTACCAGGGCGCCACCGTCATCACCCCGAATCGCGCCGAGCTGGCCGAAGTCGTCGGGCGCTGGTCGAGCGAGGCGCAGCTTGCCGAGCGCGCCGAGCGGCTGCGTAGCGAGCTGGGTCTGGAGGGCCTGCTCGTCACCCGCTCCGAGGACGGCATGTCGCTGTTCGACGCCGCCGGCCACCTCAGCGTACCGGCCCAGGCGCGCGAGGTCTTCGACGTCACCGGCGCCGGCGACACCGTGATCGCCACGCTTGCTGCGATGCTCGCCGCGGGCTTGAGCCTGCGCGAGGCGCTGCCGATCGCCAACCGCGCCGGCGGCATCGTCGTCGGCAAGTTCGGCACGGCGAGCGTCTCCTGGGACGAGCTGTTCGCCACGGGAGCCGCCGCATGAGAGTGGTGGTGACCGGCGCGGCCGGGATGATCGGCGCGAACCTCGTGCACGGCCTGAACGCCATCGGCGTCGACGACGTGATCGCGGTCGACGACCTGAGCGACGGCGCCAAGTTTCGCAACCTGCTCGGCGCCTCGATCAGCGACTACTTCGACCGGCGTGACTTCTACGCGCGCTTCGCCTCGGGCGAACTCGGCCGGATCGACTGCGTGTTCCACGAAGGCGCCTGCTCCGACACGATGGAGCAGGACGGGCGGCTGATGCTCGACCTCAACTACCGTGCCTCGAAGACGCTGCTCGACGCCTGCCAGGCGCAGGGCGTGCGCCTGCTGTACGCGTCCTCGGCCGCCACCTACGGCGGCTCGGCGTCGTTTCGCGAGGAGCCCGAATTCGAGCGGCCGCTCAACGTCTACGGCTGGTCGAAGCTGCTGTTCGACCAAGTGGTGCGCCGCGCCCTGCCGGCCACCGGCACGCAGATCGCCGGCTTTCGCTACTTCAACGTCTACGGGCCGCGCGAGCAGCACAAGGGGCGGATGGCGTCGGTCGCGTTCCACCAGTTCAACGAATGGAAGTCGAGCGGGCGGGTGAAGCTCTTCGGCGAGTACGGCGGCTACGCGGCCGGCGAGCAGCGGCGCGACTTCGTCGCCGTGAGCGATGTGGTCGCGGTCAACCTCTGGTTCCTCGAGCATCCCGAGGCGAGTGGCATCTTCAATCTCGGCAGCGGCCGGGCCCAGCCGTTCAACGACGTCGCGGTCGCGGTGGTCAACGCCTGCCGAGCCGGCGAGGGCCTCGCGCCGCTGCCGCTCGAGGAGCTGGTGCGGGCCGGGGTGGTCGACTACATCGACTTTCCTTCCGCGCTGGTCGGCAAGTACCAGTGCTTCACCGAAGCCGACCTGGACCGCCTGCGGGCCACGGGCTGCAATCACGCGTTCGCCGACGTGGCCAGCGGCGTGGCCGGCTACGTCGCCTGGCTGCAGGCCCAGGCCTGAGGCCGCTCACGCGAGCGGGCCCCGCCCAGAGGGGCCCGCCGAGGGGCCCCCGCGGAGGGGCCCCGCGGAGGGACAACGGCGGCTCGCGGGGCGTCGTTGTCAGGGGGCGCGACGCGGCAGGGGCCGCGCGCCACCGGCGCCGCGAATCGTCGCGACGCCGTCAACCTCACCTTCAGGAGCATCCCATGTTCAAGCAATTCATCGTCGCGCTCGGCGCGCTCGTCGCCGCCACCGCGTTCGCCGCCGTCGACGTCAACAAGGCCGACCAGGCCGAGCTGGAGTCGATCAAGGGCATCGGTCCCGCGCTTTCGACGCAGATCCTCGGCGAGCGCAAGAAGGCCGCCTTCAAGGACTGGCACGACCTCACCACCCGGGTCAAGGGCATGGGCGATGCGAACGCCGCGAAGTTCTCGCAGAACGGGCTCACGCTCGACGGCAAGGCCTACGCGAGCCCGGCGCCGAGCGGCGCGGTCCCGACCGGCCCGGCGGCGCCCGCGGCGAAGAAGAAGACGTCCGACGCCGGTGCGTCGACGAAGAAGTAGGGCTAGCCCGGCCGCGGGGCTTCGGCCTGCAGCGCCTGGCTGCCGTCCGGGGCTCCGCTTTCGCTGGCGCCGCTCTCGCCCTTCTGCGAAGGCTCGGGTCCCCAGCCGAAGAAGGCGAGGACCTCGTCGCGCCGCGCCATGGTGTCGCGCACGCCGAGCGCCATCAGCTCGCGGGTGTACGGCGCTTCGAACAGCAGGTAGCTCGCCAGCGCCGCGCCGCGCGCGTCGTCGCCCTGGCCCGAGACGCCGAGGCCGCGCAGCATCGCGCGGATCGGCAGCGGCAGGCTCGAGAGGTGCTTGGCGGCGATGTCGTCGAGCCGCTCGCTCGGTGCGATCACGAGCACCTCGATCGGCTTGAGCGACGTGTCGGCGCGCGAGCGCGGCGGAAGCAGCGCCAGGGTCGCGTTGATCCGGCGCAGCCGCTCCACGTCGGCCGCGAGCGCATCGAGGAAGATGTTCGAGAGAGCGTGGCCGGCGATCTGCGCCAGGTTCGGATACTCGGTGCTCGGCGCGCGCTCGCCCGGCGGCTCGTGCATGCGGCCGGCGCCGACGACCAGGATCCTCTCGGCGCCCAGGTGCACCGCCGGCGAGATCGGCGCCGCCTGGCGCATCGAGCCGTCGCCGCAGTACTCGTGGCTGCCGTCGATGTCGAGCGACACCGCGGGAAAGACGAACGGGATCGCCGAGGAAGCGAGCAGGTGCGGGATCTTGATCTCGGCTCGCACCGCGAGGCGTTGCGAGCGCGTCCACGGCACGATGTCGTCGAGCGCGTCGTAGAAGGTGACGTGCAGGCCCGAGCCGTAGCTCGACGCCGTGACCGCCAGGCCGTGCAGGTGGCCCTCACGCATCACCTTGTGCAGTCGCTCGGTGCTGACGAGCCTGCCGAGCAGGGCCTCGAGCGGCTTGTTGTCGAGCAGCGAGCGCGGCCGGGCGCGGCGCCAGCGGGCGATCACCCAGCCGATCGACATCATCGTCAGCCAGCGCGCGCCGGTGCGGATCACGCCGAGCGAGTCGGAACGGTAGACCTGCTCGGCGCGAAAGTTCTCCCAGACCTCGCAGATGCCGGCGATCGCGCCGTCGAAGTCGTCGGCGCGACAGGCGAGCGCGGCGGCGTTGATCGCGCCGGCGGACGTGCCGGCGATCACCGGGAACGGATTGCCGCTGTCGATCGCGCCGGCCTCGCGGCGGATCTGCGCGATCGCCTTCAGCACGCCGACCTGGTAGGCGGCCCGCGCGCCGCCGCCGGTGAGGACGAGGCCGGTGTACGAGGCGCCGGACCGTGTCATCGCGTGGCGGGCCGGCGCTTCACTCGTACACCACGACGGCGCGGCCGTGCGCCGCCGCCGCGTTCCAGCGCGCGAGCGCCGCCTCGGAAGGATAGAAGCGGGCCGAATCGCCGAGGTCGATCTCGCCGCTGGCGTGCTCGCGCAGCAGCGCCAGCCGGACCGCGAGCCCCTGGGGCACGTCGCCATGCTCGGTCGCCAGGCGGCGCGACGGGAATTCGCGCAGCACCTCGGCCACCGGCGGCACACTGCCGTTGACCTCGACCCGCAGGTACTTGCCGAAGCGGCAGCGCGCCGCGGCGAGGTCCCAGACGCTCTGCACGTTGAGGCGCACGCCGCCCGAGAAGCGGTCGGGCTGGACCTTGCCCTGCACGATCACGAGCTCGTCGTCCTTGAGCAGGTCGCGGTTGGCGTTGAGCAGATCCTCGTTGGCCACCGCCTCCATCGCCTCGCTGCCGTCGTCGAGCTTGAAGATCGCGACCCGGCCGCGCTGGCCGTTGACGACGCGCAGGTCGGAAACGATGCCGGCAAGCAGCATCGGCTCGCGCCGGTCGATCACGTCGGCCAGCCTGACCTTGGCGAAGCGGCGCACCTCGGCCGCGCTCTGGTCGAACAGGTGGCCCGAAAGATAGAAGCCGAGCGCCGCCTTCTCCAGCGTCAGCCGCTCCTTGATGCTCCACGGCGCCGCCGCGACCAGCGCCGGCTCCTGGGTGCTGGCGCCGTGCATGTCGCCGCTGTCGGCGCCGAAGTCGAACAGGCCCCCCTGGTCGGCGTGCGCCGCCTGCGTGTCGGCCCAGTCGAGGGCCAGGCCGACGCTGGCGAGCAGCATCGAGCGCTCGCCGTGCAGCGCGTCGAACGCGCCGGCCTTGATCAGCGCCTCGACGACGCGGCGGTTGATGCGGCCGCGGTCGACCCGGGCGCAGAAATCGAACAGGCTGGTGAACGCGCCGCCCTCGCGCGCCGCGACGATGGCCTCGATCGCCCCCTGCCCCGTGCCCTTGACCGCGCCCAGGCCGTAGCGCACGACCTTGGGCGAGACCGGCTCGAAGCGGTAGGTGCCGCTGTTGATGTCGGGCGTGGCGATGGTCACGCCGAAGCTGCGCGCGTCGACCAGCAGCGACTTCAGCTTGTCGCTGTTGTCGAGCTCGACGGTCATGTTCGCGGCGAAGAACTCGGCCGCGAAGTGGACCTTGATCCACGCCGTGTGGTACGCGAGCAGCGAGTACGCGGCGGCGTGCGACTTGTTGAAGCCGTAGCCGGCGAACTTCTCCATCAGCGAGAAGACCTCGTCGGCCACCGCCGCCGCGATCTCCTTCTTCGCCGCGCCCTCGCGGAAGATGGCGCGGTGCTTGGCCATCTCCTCGGGCTTCTTCTTGCCCATGGCCCGGCGTAGCAGGTCGGCGCCGCCGAGCGAGTAGCCGCCCATCACCTGGGCCGCCTCCATCACCTGCTCCTGGTAGACCATGATCCCGTAGGTCTCGCCGAGCACGCGCTCGAGCAGCGGGTGCGGGTAGCTCACCGTCTCCTTGCCGTTCTTGCGCAGGCAGAAGCTCGGGATGTTCTCCATCGGCCCCGGCCGGAACATCGCGTTCAGCGCGATCAGGTCCTCGAGCCGGGTCGGCCGGGCTTCGCGCAGCATGCGCTGCATGCCGCCGCTTTCGAACTGGAACACTGATTCGGTGCGGCCTTCGGTGAAGAGGGCGTAGACCTTGGGGTCGTCGAGCGGCAGGGCGTCGTAGTCGAAGCCGGCGCGCTCGGGGTGGCGGGCGACGATGAAGTCCTTGGCGAGCTCGAGGATGGTGAGCGTGGCCAGGCCGAGGAAGTCGAACTTCACCAGGCCGATCGCCTCGACGTCGTCCTTGTCGAACTGGCTGACTGCGCTCTCGCTGCCCGGCTGCATGTAGAGCGGGCAGAAGTCGGTGATCCGGCCCGGTGCGATCAGCACGCCGCCGGCGTGCATGCCCACGTTGCGCACGATCCCTTCCACCCGCTCGGCCAGCGCCAGCAGCTCGGCGACCTCTTCCTCGTTCTTCTCGCGCTGCTCGATCTCGGGCGCCTCGCGGCGAGCGTAGATCACGCCGCCGTCGTCGGGCCGCTCGCCGTCTTCGCCGCGCGGCGGCGGCCGGCGCAGGGTGACGCTCTTGCCGGGCGGGGCCGGCACAAGCTTTGCCACCGAGTCGACATGGCCGTAGCTCATGCCCAGAACGCGGCCGATGTCGCGCAGCGCCGCCTTCGCCGCCATGGTGCCGAAGGTCGCGATCTGGCTGACCGCGTCCCTGCCGTACTTGTGCTTGACGTAGTCGATGACGCGGTCGCGATTGGCCTGGCAGAAGTCGATGTCGAAGTCGGGCATCGACACCCGCTCCGGGTTGAGGAAGCGCTCGAACAGCAGGCCGTAGCGCAAGGGGTCGAGGCCGGTGATGTTCAGCGAATAGGCGACCAGCGAGCCCGCACCCGAGCCGCGCCCCGGTCCGACCGGGCAGCCGTTGTTGCGCGCCCAGTTGATGAAGTCGGCGACGATCAGGAAGTAGCCCGGGAAGCCCATCTTCAGGATCGTCTCGATCTCGAAGTCGAGCCGGGCCACGTAGCGCGGCCGCTCCTTCTCGCGCGCCGGCGGGTCGGCGTAGAGCTGGCCGAGGCGGACCTCGAGACCTTCGTGCGAGGCGATCCGGAAGTACTCGGCCATCGGCACCGGCGCATCGCCGACGCGCGGCGTCGCGAAGTCTGGCAACTGCGGCTTGCCGAGCACCAGGCCGAGGTTGCAGCGCTTGGCGATCTCCACCGTGTTGGCGAGCGCGCTCGGCAGGTCGGCGAACAGCGCCTCCATCTGCGCCTGCGACTTGAAGTACTGCTCGCGGCTGAAGCGCTTGACGCGCTTCGGGTTGGCCAGCATCTCGCCCTCGGCGACGCAGACGCGGGCGTCGTGCGCCTCGTGGTCGTCGGGGCCGAGGAACTGCACGCCGTGCGTGGCGACCACCGGAAGGCGCAATTCCGACGCGAGCTGCACGGCGGCACGAAGGTGCGACTCGCAGCCCGGCATGCCGTTGCGCTGCACCTCGACGTAGAAGCGGTTGCCGAAGACGCGCTGCGCGCGCTCGGCCAGGGCGCGCGCGCGCGGGTCGTCGCCGGCAGAGAGGGCCTGGCCGATCGCGCCGCTCTCCGCGCCCGAGAGCACGATCAGGCCGGCGTTGCGCTCGGCCAGCCACTGCCACTTGATCAGGGCGTGGCCGCGTTCGGCGTGCTCGAGCCAGCCGCGCGAGAGCAGCTCGCAGCAGTTGAGGTAGCCCTCGCGGTTCTGCACCAGCACGACCAGCCGGCTCGGCTGCCGCTCGCTGCCTTCGGGCTCGAGGCAGAGCTCGACGCCGATGATCGGCTTCACGCCGGCGGCGCGCGCCGCGCTGTAGAACTTGACCGCGCCGAACAGGTTGCTCAGGTCGGTGATCGCCAGCGCCCCCTGGCCGTCGCCCGCCGCCGCCGCCACCGCCTCGTCGACGCGCAGCGTCCCGTCGACGACCGAGTACTCGGTATGCACGCGCAGATGAACGAAAGCCATGTCCGGCATTTTAGGGATCGGCTGCCGCCGTCCCCAGGGGCGCGACCCTGCTTTGGCGCAGAAACGCGTCTTCCGTTAGGCTAGGCGCGCTCGGAGGAAGAAATCATGAGCAAAGCCACACAGAAGCGCCACTCGGCGCCCCGTCCGAGCACGCTGGCCGATCGCTACGCGTCGGTCCGGCAGGCGAGCCTGGCGCTGGCCGCGCCGCTCTCGGCCGAGGACTGCCAGGTCCAGTCGATGCCCGACGCGAGCCCGACCAAGTGGCACCTCGCGCACATCACCTGGTTCTTCGAGACCTTCCTGCTCGAGCGCTTCGAGCCCGGGTTCAGGCCGTTCGACCCGCGCTTTCGCGTCCTCTTCAACAGCTACTACAAGGGCATCGGCGAGCAGTACCCGCGCGCCAGCCGCGGCCTGGTGACCCGGCCGACGCTGGCCGAGGTGAAGCGCTTTCGCGCCGACGTCGACGAGCGCATGCTGGCGCTGATCGAATCGCGTCCCGGCGATGCGGCGATCGAGCCGCTGGTCGAGCTCGGCCTGCAGCACGAGCAGCAGCACCAGGAGCTGCTGCTCACCGACATCAAGCATGCGCTGAGCTTCAACCCCGGAACGTCGGGCTACGCGAAGCGCTGGCCGATGGCACAGGTGCAGCCGCAGACCCTGCGCTGGTTCGGCCATGAAGGCGGCCTGATCGAGCTCGGCCACGACCGGGCGCGCGACGGCGCGTTCTGCTTCGACAACGAGACGCCGCGCCACCTCGCGCATGCGGTGCCGTTCGAGATCGCGTCGCGGCCCGCGACCTACGGCGACTTCCTCGCCTTCGTCGACGACGACGCCTATTCCCGCCCCGAGCTCTGGCTCTCGATGGGCTGGGACTGGGTCCAAGCCGGCCGCCGCAGCGCGCCGCTGTACTGGATGCGCGACGGCGATCGCTGGCTCAATCACACGTTGCAGGGCACCGTCGAGATCGATCCGCACACGCCCGTCTGCCATCTGAGCTTCTTCGAGGCCGAGGCGTTCGCGCGCTGGTCGGGGGCGCGCTTGCCGACCGAGCTCGAGTGGGAGCACGCGGCCAGGGCGCTGCGTGCGCCGATCGCCGGCAACTTCGCCGACCGCGGCGCCTTCCATCCGATGCCGCAGACCGCACCGATCGGCGACGAGCCGGTGCAGATGTTCGGCGACGTCTGGGAGTGGACCCAGTCGGCCTACCTGCCCTACCCGCGCTTCAGGCCGCTCGAAGGCGCGGTCGGCGAGTACAACGGCAAGTTCATGTGCAACCAGTTCGTGCTGCGCGGCGGCTCCTGCGCCACGCCCCCGGGGCACGTGCGCGCGAGCTACCGCAACTTCTTCCCGCCCGAGGCGCAGTGGCAGTTCAGCGGGGTGCGCCTGGCCCGCGACTTGTGATGGCTGCCTAGGGTGCGGTGAGCACGCCCAGCACGTCCGACCCGAACTCGCGCTGATAGAGGATGTAGACCACACCGACCGTTGCCGCCATGAAGGCGACGGGCGAGAAGAACCAGCCGATCGCGGCAAACGCGAAGTAGTAGCCGCGCAGGCCGTCGTTGAAGGTCTCGGCGGCCATGCCGACGATTCGCCCGGCCTTGTCGGCGAAGGCCTCGCGCGACAGGTTCTGCTCGGTGAACATCTTCGCTTCGGGCGCCGCGGCGATCAGCAGCGCGCCGAAGGTGTACTGCCGCATCGACCAGGTGAAGCGGAAGAACGCGTAGACGAAGATCGCGAGCAGGAGCAGCAGCTTCAGGTCGAACACCAGGCCCGAGGTGCGTGCCGCGAACGGCAACTCGCGCGCCAGCTCGCTCGCCTTGTCGGCGGTGCCTAGCACGGCGAGCAGGCCGCCGATGATCAGGATCGTGGTCGAAGCGAAGAACGACGGGCTGGTCGAGAGGTTCTGGATGACGACGCCGTCGATCACCCGCACCTCGCGGTACGTCGTCTGCAGCATCCACTGCCGGCGCACCCGGTTCGTCGTCGCCAGCAGCGAGGGCTGCTTGCCGACCCGGCGCCGCGCGAACAGGGCATACCCCGCCCAGGCGGGAAAGAACAGCGCGACGGCGACCCAGTCCAGCCACGGCAGGACCGCCATTGCGCGCATTGCGAAATCCACCGGCGCACTGTACCAAGCGCCAACCCGGGGTTGGCGCCTGGATCGTGGCTGGCCTCAGGCGGCGTTGCGCCGCGCGTCGAGGCTGATCGAGCCGGGGCCGAAGGCGGCGAGCACCAGCATGCCGCCGGCGATCGTCACGTTCTTCCAGAAGTTGAGGTACTGGCCGAACTTCGCAGCCTCGGGAACGGCCCAGTAGCCGTGGAACAGCGCCGCTGCTGCGAGCGTGAAGGCGGCCAGCGCGAACGCGGCCCAGCGGGTGTAGAGGCCGAACACGAGCAGCAGGCCGCCGCCGAGCTCGACCAGGATGGCCAGCGCCGCGCCGACCTGCGGCAGCGGCAGGCCGACGCTGGCGATGTAGCCCACCGTGCCCTGGAAGCCGGTGATCTTCTCGAAGCCCGACATGATGAAGAAGACGCCGAGCAGGATGCGGCCAACCAGGGCCGTCTGGTTCTGGAAGCTGGATTGCATGAGATTGCCTTGTGTTGTGCCTGGGAAGGAAGCGGGGGGGCGAAGCGTGGTTTGCATGGAATTCTCCTCGGGTAGTGGTGAAAGATGGAAAGAGGGTCAGGCGGCGAGATCGAAGACCAGCACTTCGGCCTGGCTGCCGTCGCCGATCTTCAGCACCGTCTCGCCTTCGAGCCCGACGGCATCCCCCGTGCCCAGCGCCTGGCCGTTGACGGCGACCCGGCCGCGCACGACCTGGACCCAGGTCTTGCGCTTCGGGTCGAGCGCGAGCTCGGCCGATTCGGCGCCGTCGAACAGGCCGGCCGAGATCGACGCGTCGGCGTGCAGGGTGAGCGAGTCGTCGCGGCCGTCGGGCGAGGCGACCAGGCGAAGCTTGCCGCGCTTGGCGGCGGCGTCGAAGTGCTTTTGCTCGTACTCGGCCGGAATGCCGCTCACGTTCGGCAGGATCCAGATCTGCAGGAAGTGGGTGGTCCGGTCCTTGGCGTGGTTGAACTCGCTGTGCCGCACACCGCTGCCCGCGCTCATGCGCTGCACGTCGCCCGGACGGATCACGCCCGAGGGCGCGTCCTTCGCGCTGCCGGTGCCCATGCTGTCCTTGTGCGCGAGCTCGCCGTCGAGCACGTAGCTGACGATCTCCATGTCGCGGTGGCCGTGCGTGCCGAAGCCGCTACCCGGCGTGATGCGGTCCTCGTTGATGACGCGCAGGTTGCCGAAGCCCATGTGCCGCGGGTCGTGGTAATCGGCGAACGAGAAGGTGTGCGCGCTCTTCAGCCAGCCGTGGTCGGCGTAGCCGCGATCGGAGGATTTGCGAAGGGTGATCATGGATGGCTCCTTGGTTCTTCGATGGGATGAATGTAGGGACGGCGACGCCCGGCGCGGCGGAGCCGCATTGACGGCGCCATTCAAATAAGATGAACGCCCCTTCTCCGGCCGAGCCCATGAGCGAATCGCGCAGCGCCCTGACCCCCGACGCCCTGGCGATGATGGACGCCATCGCCCGCAGCGGCAGCTTCGCCGCGGCCGCGCGCCAGCTCGGCAAGGTGCCTTCGGCGCTGACCTACAGCGTGCGCCAGCTCGAGGACGCGCTCGACGTGCTGCTGTTCGACCGCCGCTCGCGCCAGGCCACCCTCACCGCCGCCGGCCAGGAGCTGCTCGACGAAGGCCGGCGCCTGCTCGAGCAGATCGACGCGGTCGCCAACCGGGTCAAGCGCGTCGCCACCGGCTGGGAGACGCAGCTCACGGTCGCGGTCGACGACGTGATCTCGCGCACCACCCTGCTCGAGCTGTGCGAATCGTTCTACGCCTGCTCGGCGGTGCTGGCGAAGTCGGCTTCGGGCGGGCGCGGCACGAGCACGCCGGTGCCCACGCCGCCGGCCACGCGCCTGCGCCTGCGCACCGAGGTGCTCGCAGGCACCTGGGAAGCGCTGGTCACCGGCCAGGCCGACCTGGCGATCGGCGTCGGCACCAACCGCGAGCTGCCGACCGGCGTGACGATGAAGGACCTGGGGCCGATGGCGTTCGTGTTCGCGGTGGCGCCGCACCATCCGCTGGCCGCGGCGACCGAGCCGATCGACGACGGCGAGCTGATCCGCCACCGCGCCGTCGCGGTCGCCGATTCGGCGCAGCGGCTGACGCCGATCACCCTCAACCTGCTCGCCGGCCAGGACGTGCTGACGGTGAGCGACATGCACGCCAAGATCGACGCCCTGCTGCGCGGGCTCGGCTGCGGCTTCGTGCCCGAGCCGATGGCGCGCGACCACATCGCCGCCGGCCGCCTGGTGGTCAAGCAGGTGCTGCGCAACCAGCTCGAAGGCCGGCTCGGCTACGCCTGGCGCACGCCGGTCGGCGCGCGCCGTGGCGCGGCCAAGAAGCCGCCGCTCGGCCTGGCCCTGCGCTGGTGGCTGGAGCAGCTCGAAAGCGAGACGACGCGCAAGGCCCTGCTCGAGCGGCACGGCAGCCGGGTCGGCGACCGGATCAAGTGACGAGCGCCTACGTCGGCCGCTTCGCGCCCTCGCCCACCGGCCTGCTGCACGCCGGCTCGCTGGTCGCGGCATTGGCCTCGTGGCTCGACGCCCGCGCGAACCACGGCCGCTGGCTGGTGCGCATCGAAGACATCGACGGGCCGCGCAACGTCGCCGGCGCCGCCGAGGGCATCCTCGAGCAGCTCGCGGCCTGCGGCCTCGTCGCCGACGAGTCGCCGCTGCGCCAATCGGCACGCACCGCCCTCTACGAAGCCGCCCTCGCGCGCCTGCAGGCCAGCGGACTCGCCTACGCCTGCGGCTGCAGCCGGCGCGACCTCGAGCTCGCGGTGGCGCCGGAGGCCGGCCGCGCCCGCCATGCCGAGCTCGTCTATCCCGGTACCTGCCGCGGCGGGCTGAACGGCAAGGCCGAGCGCTCGTTCCGGCTGCGCACCGATCTCGTGCGGCCGGGCGCTCCCGGCGATCCGGTCGTCTGGACCGACCGGCGCCTCGGACCGAGAAGCGAGGACGTCGCCACCAGCGTCGGCGACTTCGTGCTGCGCCGCGCCGACGGCGTCTGGGCGTACCAGCTCGCCGTCGTCGTCGACGATGCTGATCAGGGCGTCAGCGACATCGTGCGCGGCGAAGACCTGGCCGGCAACACGGCACGGCAGATCCTGCTGCAGCACGCCCTCCGCCTGCCGACGCCGCGCTACCTGCACACGCCGCTGGTGCTCGCCGCCAGCGGCGAGAAGCTCTCGAAGCAGACCGGCGCCCGGCCGCTCGAGCTCTCCCGGCCGCTCGACGCCCTGCGTGCCGCAGGCGGCGTGCTCGGCCTGCCGGCCGAGGGCACGACCCTTGCTGAGTGGCTCGCCGCCGGCGTGGCCGCCTGGCGCGAGCGCTGGCCGCTCGCGTAGCGCCGGCCACGGCCGATGCGGCCGGCTGGCATCATTCGAGGTTCCGCTGCTTCGAAAGACCCTCTCCCATGCAAACCACCGCCTCCGGACTCCAGTACGACGACACCATTGCCGGCACGGGCAAGCGCGCCGAAGCCGGCGTTCCCGTCTCCGTTCACTACACCGGCTGGCTGTACGAGAACGGCGCCAAGGGCGCCAAGTTCGACTCGAGCAAGGACCGCAACGACCCGTTCGAGTTCGATCTCGGCGCCGGCCACGTGATCAAGGGCTGGGACGAAGGCGTGCAGGGCATGCTGGAAGGCGGCACGCGCGTGCTGGTGATCCCGCCCGAGCTCGGCTACGGCGCCCGCGGCGCCGGCGGCGTGATCCCGCCGAATGCGACCCTCCTGTTCGAGGTCGAGCTGCTGCGCGCCTGAGGCCGCGAGCGCCAGGTCATGCCCGTCCGCTACGACATCGTCCACACGACGGTCTACCGCTATCGCCAGCCGGTGACCTTCGGCGAGCACCGGGTGATGTTTCGCCCGCGCGACAGCCACGACCTGCGCGTGCTCGCGACCGACCTCGACGTCAGCCCCGATGCCGACGTGCGCATGATCCAGGATCCGCTCTCCAACTCGGTGGCGCTGGTCCAGCCGCTCGAGAAGGCCGATACCCTGCAGATCGTCTGCAGCTTCACGATCGAGCATGCGCACTCGATGAACCTCGAGCTGCCGCTCTCGCCGAGCGCCGAGCTGTTCCCTTTCTCGTACTCCATCGAGGAGCGCTACGACCTCGAGCACTACCTGCGCCCGTACCACGAGGATCCCGACGGCGAGCTGACGGCGTGGGCACGCCAGTTCATCCGCACTGACGGGCCGACCGGCACGCGCGAGCTGCTGATCGGGATGAACCAGAGCATCCGCGACAAGTTCATGTACGCGGCGCGCGACGAGGAAGGCACGCAGCAGCCGCTCGAGACGCTCAAGCTCGGCAGCGGCTCGTGCCGCGACTTCGCCCTGCTGATGATGGAAGCGGCGCGCCGGCTCGGCGTGGCGACCCGCTTCGTCTCCGGCTACCTCTACGACCCGGCGCTCGACGGCGGCGACGACGACGGCAGCACGGTCGGCGCCGGCTACACCCACGCCTGGCTGCAGGCCTACCTGCCCGGCGCGGGCTGGGTGCCGTTCGATCCGACCAACAACCTGCTCGGCGGCACGCAGCTGATCCGCGTCGGCGTCGCCCGCGATCCGTCGCAAGCGGCGCCGATCTCGGGCAGCTGGTTCGGCGAGACCGGCGACTACCTCGGCATGGACGTCAGCGTGACGGTGCAGCGGCGGTAGGACGGTTTCGCCAACGGAATGAGAAACGCCGCCCGAGGGCGGCGTTTTCACGTCGGTCGAACCGCGCTCAGCGAGCGAAGCCGCCCGGACGCGGACGCGGCGCGGGCTTGCCGCCGCGCGCCTTGAACGGCGCCGGACCCGGCCGCGCCGGAGGGCGGCGATCGTCGCGCACCGGCAGGGCGCGGTCGAACGGATTGCCGCGGGCGGCGGCGCGGGTCGGCGCATCGCCGCTGCCGCGGTGCTCGACCGGACGGCGCGCGTCGTCGCGACGCGGCGCACGATGGCCCGGCGCAGCGTGGCCCATCGGCCGCGAGCCCGGCGCGCTGGCGTACATCTTCGGCGCCTGCACCTTCGGCTCGAGGCCGGCGATCGTCGTCACCGGCATCGATTGCGTCGTGAACTGCTGGATGCGGCGGATCATGCCGCTGTCCATGCGCTCGGCCAGCGTGATCGCCAGACCGTTGACGCCGGCGCGACCGGTGCGGCCGATGCGGTGCACGTAGTCTTCCGGCTTCATCGGCAGGCCGTAGTTGATGACGTGGCTGATGGTGCGCACGTCGATGCCGCGGGCGGCGACGTCGGTCGCGACCAGGATCTTCAGGCGCCCGTCGCGCAGGCCCTGCAGGACGCGGTTGCGCCGGCCCTGCGGATGGCCGCCGTGCAGCGAGGCGACGTGGTGGCCCATGTCGGCCAGGCGGTCGGCGAGCCAGTCGGCGTCGCGCTGCGTGCTCGTGAAGACGAGCGCCTGTTCCATCTCGCGCTGCGTCAGGATGTGGTCGAGCAGCGCGTTCTTGTGCGCGCTGTTGTCGGCCCAGTGCAGGCGTTGCTCGATGTTGGCGTGGGTGTCGGTGTGGGTCGCGACCTCGACCATCTTCGGGTCGCGCAGCAGGCTGCGCGCCAGGCCGCCGACGTTGCCGAGGAAGGTGGCGCTGTACATCACCGTCTGGCGCGTGGCAGGCACGTGGTCGGCGATGGTGCGGATGTCGTCGATGAAGCCCATGTCGAGCATGCGGTCGGCTTCGTCGAGCACGAACATCTCGACGTTGCCGAGCTCGGCCTTGCCGGTCTGCAGGTGGTCGAGGAGGCGGCCCGGGGTCGAGATCAGGATGTCGAGCGGACCGCGCAGCGCCTTGAGCTGGGCGCCGTACGGCACGCCGCCGACGACGGTGGCGACGCGCAGGCCGGGCACGTGACGGCCGTAGGTCTCGGCCGCCTTGGCGATCTGGATCGCGAGTTCGCGGGTCGGCGTCAGCACGAGGACGCGCGGGCCGTAGACCGTGCCCTTCTCGCGCCGCTTGCTCGTGTCGGCCCGCGCCGCCAGCACGCGTTGCAGCGCAGGCAGCATGAACGACGCGGTCTTGCCGCTGCCGGTGGCGGCGGCGACCATCAGGTCGGTGCCGGCGATCGCCGGCGGGATCGCGGCGGATTGAACGGTGGTGGGCGCGTCGTAGCCGGCATCGGCCAGGGCGCGGGTCAGGGGCTCGGGGAGGCCCAGGGATTCGAAAGTCATGAGTTCTTCTCTGTCGTCGAACGCGAGCGCCGCCGCTTGCGCGCGGCAACGCTCTGACGCCTGCTTGTGGCAGGCGCGAAGTCGCGGTCCGTTTTGCGGAGGTGTGCGACGGCATCGCCGCCGACCTGCGCAGAAATTCGGCACTCGAGGCCGAGACGGTCAGAGGGGATGAGCGAATCGCCGCGGACTCCCGATCCCTCATGGGCCGAGTCGTCTTGCGGCAAGCCTGCGATTCTACCCTGTTTTGCTGCACCGCCGCAACGGCGGCGCGCTCAGGCCTTGAGGAAGTGCTCGCGGTAGTAGGCGAGCTCGTCGATCGATTCCTTGATGTCGGCGAGCGCGGTGTGCGCCTGCGCCTTCCTGAAGCCGGCCAGGATTTCCGGCTTCCACCGCCGGGCCAGCTCCTTCAGGGTGCTGACGTCGAGGTTGCGGTAGTGGAAGAAGGACTCGAGCGCCGGCATGGTGGCGGCGAGGAACCGCCGGTCCTGGCAGATGCTGTTGCCGCACATCGGCGACTTGCCCTTGCCGACGTAGCGTTCCAGGAAGGCGATGGTCTCGCGCTCGGCCGCGGCCTCGTCGACGGTCGACGCGCGCACCCGGTCGGTGAGGCCGCTCCTGCCGTGCGTGCCGGTGTTCCAGACGTCCATGCCGGCGAGCACGGCATCGCTCTGGTGCACGGCGAACACCGGGCCCTCGACGCGATGCTTCAGATGCGGGTCGGTGACGATCACCGCGATCTCGATGATGCGATCGCGCTCCGGGAAGAGCCCGGTCATCTCGAGGTCGATCCAGATCAGGTTGGCGTCGTCGGCGGCGAGGTCGGTGTCGGTCATCGGCGAATCGTAAGCGGGCACGCCGCCGCACGCCTACACTTTCGCCGATGAATTCCGGCAGCTGGACGCTCGTCTTCGCCGTGGCGCTGGTCGCCTCGCTGGGCCTGCGCGCCTGGCTCGCCAGCCGGCAGGTGCGGCACGTGGCGCGCCATCGCGACGCGGTGCCGGCGCCGTTCCAGGCCACCGTCGACCTCGCCGCGCACAGGAAGGCCGCCGACTACACGCTCGCCCGGATCCGCCTCGGCCAGTGGCAGATGGCCTTCGGCGCCGTCACCCTGCTCGGCTGGACCCTCTTCGGCGGGCTCGACCTGCTCAACGGTTTCCTGTTCGAGGCGGTCGGCACGCGCTGGGGCGGGCTCGCCTACGGCGTGGC
The DNA here is from genome assembly GCA_021414305.1 of Burkholderiales bacterium. Classification (GTDB taxonomy): domain Bacteria; phylum Pseudomonadota; class Gammaproteobacteria; order Burkholderiales; family Burkholderiaceae_C; genus Schlegelella_A. Next base: position 95,616 of record JAIOOS010000015.1, read on the forward strand.
CCTGTTCGCCGCGGTGTTCGCCATCGAAGGCCTGCTGCACATGCCGCTCGATCTTTACGCCACCTTCGGCATCGAGGCGCGGTTCGGCTTCAACCGCATGACCTGGAAGCTCTGGCTCTCCGACGCAGTCAAGGGCCTGCTGCTGGCGATCGTCATCGGCCTGCCGCTGGTCGCCCTCGTGCTCTGGATCATGGCGGCGAGCGGCTCGCTCTGGTGGCTGTGGGCCTGGACCACCTGGGCGGCCTTCAACCTGATCGCCCTCGTGGTCTATCCGATGCTGATCGCGCCGCTCTTCAACCGCTTCGAGCCGCTCGCCGACGCGTCGCTCGAAGCGCGGGTGCGCGCCCTGATGGCGCGCGCCGGCTTCGCCGCCAAGGGCCTGTTCGTCATGGACGGCAGCCGCCGCTCGGCGCACGGCAACGCCTACTTCACCGGCTTCGGCGCGGCCCGTCGGGTCGTCTTCTTCGACACCCTGCTCGCCCGGCTCGCGCCCGAGGAGGTGGAGGCGGTGCTCGCGCACGAGCTCGGCCACTTCAAGCTCGGCCACATCGCCCGGCGCGTGGTCGCGATGCTGGGCACCGCGCTGCTGCTCTTCGCCGCCTTCGGCTACCTCGCCTCGCAGTCCTGGTTCTACACCGGCCTCGGGGTGCGACCCGGCCTCGGCGGCCCGAACGACGCGGTCGCGCTGATCCTGCTGATGTTCGTCGCGCCGGTGTTCGGCTCGTTCATCACGCCGCTGTTCGCCGGCCTCTCGCGCCGCCACGAGTACGAGGCCGACGCCTGGGCGGTGCGCCACGCCGACGGCAACGCGCTGGCCTCGGCGCTGCTGAAGCTGCACGAGGACAACGCCTCGACGCTGACGCCCGATCCGGTCTACGCCCGCTTCTACTACTCGCATCCGCCGGCCGTCGAACGCCTGGCCGCAATCTCTCCCGGTGCCACGCCATGACCAATTTCCTCGAACAGAAATGCACGCAGCGCGCCGCCGCGATGAGCGAAGACGAGGTCAAGCGCCACCTCGCGCCGATGAGCGGCTGGCACCTCGCCTCCGGCGCGATCGAGAAGACCTTCGCCTTCAAGGGCTGGCTCGAGACGGTCGCCTTCGTCGATGCCCTCGCCTGGGTCTGCCACGTCGAAGACCACCATCCCGAGCTGCTCGTCTCGTACGACCGCTGCACCATCCGCTTCTCGACCCATTCGGCCGGCGGCATCTCGCGCAACGACTTCATCTGCGCCGCCAAGGCCGATGCCCTCATCGCCTTCGTCGGCTGATCTCGAAGGGCGGGTCGTCTCCGGTCACGGCCGGCACGTCGTCGTCGAGGCCGACGACGGCAGCCGCACCCTCTGCCACGGGCGCGGCAAGAAGAGCGACTGCGTCGTCGGCGACCGGGTGCGCTGGCAGAGGAGCGGCGACGAGGGGGTGGTCGAGGCGGTTCTGCCGCGGCAGAACCTGCTCTACCGCCAGGACGCGTGGAAGACCAAGGCCTTCGCCGCCAACCTCGACCAGCTGCTCGTCGTCGTCGCCGCCGAGCCGGTGTTCAGCGAATCGCAGCTGGCGCGCGCGCTGATCGCCGCACAGGAAGCGTCTATCCCGGCGCGGATCGTCCTCAACAAACAGGACCTGCCCGCCTGGAGCGCGGCCGCCGAGCGGCTCGCGCCCTACACCGCGATGGGCGTCGAGGTCGTCGGCGTCGCGCTGAAGAAGGCGCCGGCCGAGGCGCATGCGCGGCTCACGCCGCTGCTCGCCGGCCGCAGCACGCTCGTCCTGGGCCCGAGCGGCGCGGGCAAGAGCACGCTGGTCAACCTGCTCGTCGCCGACGCGCAGGCGCAGGTCGGCGAGATCTCGCAGGCGCTCAACAGCGGCCGGCACACGACCACCGCGACGCACTGGTACTGGATCGACGCCGCCCGGCAGAGCGCCCTCATCGACTCGCCGGGCTTCCAGGAATTCGGCCTGCGCCATATCGCGGCCAACGAGCTCGCGGCGCTGATGCCCGACATCGGCCGGCACGCGAGCGAATGCCGCTTCTACAACTGCAGCCACCAGCACGAGCCCGGCTGCGGCGTGCTGAAGGCGCTGGAGCGCGGCGAGATCGCCGAATCGCGCTACCGCATCTACCGCGAGATCCTGGCCGAGCTGAGGCCGTGAAGGCGCGCTCGGCTCAGCCGATGAGGTGGGCGAGCGAGAGCAGGGCCAGCAGCAGCATCCAGAGCACGACCGAGCGCCAGACCAGGCCGACGACGCTGCGCAGGTGCGCGAGCTGCGGCGTGGCCCCGGGCGTCGAGCCGGTCGCGTCGGCCGACTCCGGCGGCGCGCCGGCGTCGAAGGTCTTGGCCCGGTCGCGGGGAAGCCCCGGCGCCGAGCCGCCGCCGAGGCGCACGCCGACCGCGCCGGCTGCCGCGGCCAGGATCACGCCTTCGTTCTCGTACTTCCAGAGGCCGGCGTCGCGGCGCCAGCAGTTCACCGCTTCCTCGAAGTTGCCGACCACGGCGAAGCCCGAGGCGGTGAGGCGCGCCGGAATGTGGTCGAGCAGATGGAACAGGCGCAGCGAGAGCTTCATCAGCGTCTCGTTGACCGCAATGCCGCCATCGCCGCTCTTGAACGACCAGTAGCGGCCGGCGAGCTCGGCCATGCGGTAGAGCACCGCGCCGGCCGGACCGAGGCCGAAGGTCGAGAGCAGGACGAACCAGAAGAAGACGCCGAACACGTGGCGATGCGCCGCCAGCAGCGAATGCTCGATCACGTGGCGCAGCAGCTCCGAGGCGGGCAGCTCGCTGGCGTCGAGATGCCGCCATTCGCTCAGCAGGCGCCGCGCCTCGACCTCGTCGCCGTGATCCAGCGCCTTGCGGATGTCGGTGAAGTAGTGGCTGAACTGGCGAAAGCCGAGCGTCAGGTAGAGCACGCCGACGTCGAAGGCGAGGCCGAGCAGACTGTTCACCTGCTCGAGGCCGAAGTAGATCGCCCAGGTGAGCAGCGCCGGCGAGAGCGCGGCGACGCACCACACGACCCACGCATGGCTCTCGCGGCCGGCGTCGAAGTTGCGCGCCGTCCACTGCATCCAGCCGGTGAGCGCGTCGTGAATGACGTTGCCCCGCGGCAATGGCTTGACTTGCTCGAGCAACAGGGCGAACAAGACGGCGAAAAAACTCATCGCGGTCGATCATACCGGCGGGGTTTCGCGCCCCGCGGTTCGCCCCGGCGCCGCTCAGGCGGAAAGGAAGCGGTAGAGGTTGCGCAGCATGGCCGCGGTCGCGCCCCAGATGAAGTAGCGCCGCGACCGGCCTTCCCCGTCCACGCCGGGCCAGGGGATCGAGAAGAACTCGCGCCGCACGCCCTCGACCTCGATCGCATGGCGCTGGTGATTCGCGGGATTCATCAGCCAGGCGAGCGGCACCTCGAAGACCTCGGCGACCTCGAACGGGTCGAGCCGGAGGTCGAAGCCCAAGCGGACCGTGCCGACGACCGGCGTGACGACGAAGCCGGTGCTCGTGGTGTAGGTCGGCAGGCTGCCGAGCACCTCGACCCAGGCGGGCTCGAGGCCGATTTCCTCTTCGGCCTCGCGCAGGGCGGTGGCGACCGCATCGGCGTCGCTCGGCTCGACCCGGCCGCCCGGAAAGCTGATCTGGCTCGGGTGGTCGGTCAGGTGGTCGGTGCGCTGCGTCAGCAGCACCGTCGGCTCGTCGCGAAGGACGATGCCGATCAGCACCGAAGCCGGCGTGGCGGCGCGCTCGATGTAGCGCCGCTCGACCTTGATCTCGGGCTCCCAGGGCGGCGGCGCGTCGAAGCGCAGGCGGATCGCGGCCGGAGCGATGCTCGCGGGCGCGACCGGCGGGAGATGGGAGTCGAGGCCGAGGACCGGCAGGTCCTCGGGGTTGAACGAGAGAGGCATATCAGGCGGCCAGCTTGTGCGGCGGCCGGCTGCGCCGGGTCGCCGCGAAAATTGGCTCGCCGCTCCGCGGCGGCCTGCTGCGCAGACCTGACTTCGTCAGGCCAATTTTTCCTTGATGCGGGCCGACTTGCCCGAGCGATCGCGCAGGTAGTAGAGCTTGGCCCGGCGCACGTCGCCGCGGCGCTTGACCTCGATCGAGGCGATCAGCGGGCTGTAGGTCTGGAACGTGCGCTCGACGCCCTCGCCGCTCGACACCTTGCGGACGATGAAGCTCGAGTTGAGGCTGCGGTTGCGCTTGGCGATGACCACGCCTTCGAACGCCTGCAGGCGCTTGCGCGTGCCTTCGACGACGTTGACGGAGACGATCACCGTGTCGCCGGGGGCGAACTCGGGAATCTTCTTGGCGAGACGGGCGATTTCCTCGTGCTCGAGGGTCTGGATCAGGTCCACGGAGTACTCCAATGCGATCGTGCGCACGCTTCTGAGAAGTGTGGTGTGGCCCGCGAGGGGCCGGCGTGGCAGAGGATCGAAAAACCGAGAATTATAGCTTTGGCGGCTTCCGGCTCGCGAGGGTGGCGCGGTCGAGGGCGCCGAGACGCCCCTCCGCCTCGGCCCGGGCGACGAGATCCGGGCGACGCTCGACGGTCAGCGCGAGCGCCTGGTCGCGCCGCCAGCGCTCGATCGCCGCATGGTTGCCCGAGAGGAGCACCGGCGGCACCGCTGCGCCCTCGCCGCCCTCGGCCAGGACCTCGGGGCGGCTGTAGTGCGGGCAGTCGAGCAGCACGGCGGAAAAGCTGTCCTGCTGGTGCGAGCGGGCATCCCCGAGCACGCCCGGCTGCAGGCGAGCGACCGCGTCGAGCAGCGCCAGCGCCGGAATCTCGCCGCCCGAGAGAACGTAGTCGCCGACGCTCAGCTCGAGGTCGACCTGGGCGTCGATGAAGCGCTGGTCGACGCCTTCGTAGCGCGCGCAGAGCAGGATCGCACCACGCCCCGCTGCGAACTCGCCGACCCGGGCCTGGTCGAGCGGCTGCCCGGCGGGGGAGAAGTTCACCACCGGCACCGGCTCCGCGTCGCCCCGATCGGCGCGAACCGCCGCCACCGCGCGCAGCAGCGGCTCGACCAGCAGCACCATGCCCGGCCCGCCGCCGTACGGCCGGTCGTCGACCCGGGCATGCGGCGGATCGCCGAAGTCGCGCAGCTGCCAGAGCTTCACCTCCACCTGCCCGGACTCGAACGCCCGCCGGGTCACGCCGTGCACGAGATGCGGCCCGAACAGCTCGGGAAAGAGGGTGATGACGTCGAAGCGCACGGCCGGCTCAGAAATCGAGGCCCCAGTCGACCACGATCTTGCGGGCGGCGAGATCGACCGTGTCGACATAGGCGGCGACGAACGGGATCAGGCGCTCTTCGGCGGCAGCGGCCGCGCCGGGCGGCGCCACGCGCAGGACACTGTGCGGACCGGTGTCGATGAGGCCGACAACGTCGCCGAGTGCGACGCCTTCGCGGCTGACCACCGCCAGGCCGATCAGGTCGGCCCAGTAGAACTCGTCGGCGCCGGCCTTCGGGAAGCTCGAGCGCGGCACGAAGATGCGGGCACCGCGCAGGGCTTCGGCGGCGGTGCGGTCGTCGATGCCGGCGGCGAAGGCGACGATCCCGTCACCATGCTCGCGCACCTCGCGGATCTCGAGCACGCCGGGAAGGCGCAGCACGGCCGGGGCCTGATGGCCCGCCTGCAAGTGCCAGCGGCGGGCCGAGAGAAGCGCTTCGGGAGGCGAGGCGTACGACAGGACCTTGAACCAGCCCTTCAGCCCCCAGGCGTCGCCGATGCGCCCGACCTCGAGGGCATCGGCAGGCCAGCCAGCGTCGGCCATTGGCGGCGACGCGGCCGGAGGCGGCCTCAGGCCGCCGCGGTCTTCGCCTGCTCGACCAGGCGGCGAACGGTGGGCGACATCTGGGCGCCGTGACCGGTCCAGTGCTCGACGCGGTCGAAGGCGACGCGCAGCGGCTGCTCGGCGCCCGAGGCGACCGGGTTGTAGAAGCCGACGCGCTCGATGAAGCGGCCGTCGCGACGCAGGCGCGAATCGGCGACGACGATGTTGAAGAAGGGGCGCTTCTTCGCGCCGCCACGTGCAAGCCGGATCACGACCATGATGGATTCCTTGTACTCGGGACGTGTCCCGCGAAAAACCGCGCATTATAAACTCGACCGATGCCCCCGTCCTGCCGCCCCCTGCCGTGAGCCGGATCGTGATCCGGCCGAGCACCGCCGCCGACCTCGACGCGGTGACCCGGATCTACGCCTGGAACGTGCTGCACGGCTCGGGCACGTTCGAGCTCGAGGCGCCCGACCGGGCCGAGATCGAGCGCCGCCGCGCCGACGTGCTCGCCAAGGGCCTGCCCTGGCTGGTGCTGGAGAGCGACGGCGCGGTCGCGGGCTATGCCTACGCCAACCATTTCCGGCCGCGCCCGGCCTACCGCTTCTGCGTCGAGGACTCGGTCTACCTCGCGCCGGAAACCGTCGGCCGCGGCTTCGGCCACCTGCTCCTGGCCGAGTTGCTGGCGCGCTGCGAGGCCGCCGGCGCGCGGCAGATGCTCGCCGTGATCGGCGACTCGGCGAACGCCGCATCGATCGGGGTCCACCGGGCCCTCGGCTTCGCTCCCGCCGGCACGATCCGCGCGGCGGGCTGGAAATTCGATCGCTGGCTCGACGTCGTCGTCATGCAGAAGAGCCTGGGCGCGGGCGACTCCCGGCCAGCGCCGGCGCCATGAGCAGCACGCCCGCGCGCTCCAAGACGCTGGCGACCTGGCTCGCCGTCGTCGGCGGCAGCCTCGGCCTGCACCGCTTCTACCTGCACGGCGCGGGCGACCTGCGGGCCTGGCTGCACCCCTGGCCGACGCTTGTGGGCGCCTACGGCTTCCTGCGCCTGCGCCAGCTCGGCACGGACGACCTGCTCGGCAGCCGGCTCGTCCCCCTGCTCGGCGCGATGATCGCGATCGGCATGCTGGCGGCCCTGGTCTACGGCCTCACGCCCGCCGAGCGCTGGCGCGCCCGGTTCGGCGAGAAGGGGTCCGCCACCGGCTGGGCGACGGTCATCGGCGTGGTCATCGCGCTTTTCGTCGGCGCGACCGCGACGATGGCGACCATCGCCTACACGGCGCAGCGCTACTTCGAGCTGCGCGCGCCCTGAAGCCCACGCCTTCCGCTCAGAGCAGCCAGACGCCGAGCGCGTAGAACACCGCGGCGACGAAGGCCGACGCGGGAATCGTGAAGATCCAGGCCCAGACGATGTTGCCGGCCAGGCCCCAGCGCACCGTGGCCGCGCGCCGCACCGAGCCGACGCCGACGATCGCCCCGGTGATGGTGTGCGTGGTCGAGACCGGGATGCCGAGCGCCGTCGCTAGGAACAAGGTGATCGCGCCGCCCGTCTCGGCGCAGAAGCCGCCCACCGGCTTGAGCTTGGTGATGCGCTGGCCCATCGTCTTGACGATGCGCCAGCCGCCGAACATCGTGCCCAGGCCGATCGCGATGTAGCAGCACCAGATCACCCACCCCGGCGGCGAGGCCGCGTTCGCCTGGGCGTAGCCCGAGGCGATCAGCAGCATCCAGATGATGCCGATCGTCTTCTGCGCGTCGTTCCCGCCGTGGCCCAGGCTGTAGAGGCCGGCCGAGACGAGCTGCAGCCGCCGGAACAGGTTGTCGACCTTGAGCGGCGAGGCATGGCGGAACACGTTGGCCACCAGGACCATCAGCAGCGCGCCGAGGAGAAAGCCGAGCACCGGCGAGACGAAGATGAAGAGCACCGTCTTCCACACGCCCGAGGCGATGAGCGCGCTCGCGCCCGACTTGGCGATCACCGCGCCGACGATGCCGCCGATCAGCGCGTGCGAGGAGCTGGAAGGAATGCCGTACCACCAGGTGACGCCGTTCCAGAAGATCGCGCCGATCAGCGCGCCGAAGACGACGTGATGGTCGACGACGCCCGGCTGGACGATGCCCTTGCCGATGGTCGCCGCGACGCTGAGGTGAAAGACGAAGATCGCGACGACGTTGAAGAAGGCGGCGAAGACGATCGCCTGCTGCGGCTTGAGCACGCCGGTCGAGACGACGGTGGCGATCGAGTTCGCGGCGTCGTGGAAGCCGTTCATGAAGTCGAACGCGACCGCCAGCGCCACCAGCAGCGCGACGACGCCGAAGGAGATCTCGATCGTGCTCATCGCCGGCGGGGAGCCGGCCAGCGCCCGGCGAGGATCACGAGTTCTCGAGGACGACGCCCTCGATCAGGTTGGCGACGTCCTCGCAGCGGTCGGAGATCGACTCGAGCAGCTCGTACACCGCCTTCAGCTTGATCACCTCGCGCACGTCCTTTTCCTCGCGGAACAGGCGCGACATCGCCGAGCGCATCACCCGGTCGGCGTCGGACTCGAGGCGGTCGATCTCCTCGCAGGTCTTGAGCGCCGCCTGCGCCACCTCGGGCTCGCTGATCCGCGGCAGCATCGAGACCGCCTGCTGCACCCGCTCGCAGCACTTGGCGCTCATGTCGCCCAGGCGCAGGATGTCGTCGTTCATCGCCTGCACGTCGTAGAGCGACATCGTCTCGCTCGCGTCCTGCAGCAGGTCGAGCACGTCGTCCATGGCGTTGATCAGGCCGTGGATCTGCTCCCGGTCGATCGGGGTGACGAAGGTCTTGTGCAGCAGGCGGTGCACCTCGGCAGTGATCCGGTCGGCCTGGCGCTCGGCGGTGCCGACCTCGCCGGTGTGCTTGTCGCGCAGGTCCGGGTCGGCGTAGTGCTGGATCAGGCGGATGAAGGCGCGGGCGCCCTCGGCGATGTAGTTCGCGTGCTGGTTGAACAGCTCGAAGAAATTTCCCTCGCGCGGCAGCAGCTTGCCGAAAAGCATTCGTTCTCTCCTCCGTGGGCGCCCGAGTTTACGGGCCGGGCCACCGATCACAATTGCGCCCTGCCATGGCAACCCGCTCTGCCGACCTCTCCGTCCCGCTCCTGCAAGTCGAAGGCCTGGCGTGCCGTCGCGGCGAGCGCCTGCTCTTCAGCGGGTTCGCGCTCAGGCTCGAGCCGGGCCGCATCGTCTGGCTGCGCGGCGCCAACGGGCAGGGCAAGACGACGCTGCTGCGCACGCTGGCCGGCCTGTCGGAGCCCGAGGCCGGAACGATGGCCTGGCGCGAGCCGCAGCCGCTCGGCCCCGCCCTCTACCTCGCCCATGCCAACGCCCTGAAGGACGAGCTCACCGCCTTCGAGTCGCTGCGCTTCCTGCTTGCGCTGGCCGGCAACGCGCCTGCGGATTCGGCGATCGACGCCGCGCTGGCCCGCTTCGGCATGGCCGGCCGGCGCGCCGCGCCGGTGCGCACGCTCTCGCAGGGCCAGCGCCGCCGCGTCGCCCTGGCCCGCCTCGCCCTGCCCGGCACGGCCTCGACCTGGCTGCTCGACGAGCCGTTCGACGCGCTCGACGCCGGCGGCGTGGAGATCCTGAACGCGCTCCTCGTCGAGCACGTCCGTGGCGGCGGCGGGGTCGTGCTCACCAGCCACCTGCCGCTGACGATCTCCGACCCGATGCCGGCGACGGTCTCGCTCGACGAGGCCGTCGCCGCATGAGCGGCCCTTTTTCCGCCGTCGTCGCCCGCGACCTGCGCCTGGCCGCGCGGCGCCGCGCCGACGCGCTGCTGCCGATCGCCTTCTTCACCGTCGCGATCGCCCTGTTCCCGCTCGGCGTCGGCCCCGAGCCGCAGACCCTGCGGCAGATCGCCCCCGGCGTCGTCTGGGTCGCCGCCCTGCTCGCGGCCATGCTCTCGGTCAGCCAGCTCTACGCCAGCGACCTGGCCGACGGCTCGCTCGAGCAGATGCTGGTCGCCAGCGGCCCCGGCGCCTTCGACAAGCTCGGCCTGGTGCTGGCCAAGGCGGCGGCGCACTGGCTCGTGACCGGCCTGCCGCTGGTGATCGTCGCCCCCTTGTTCGGCCTGATGTTCGACATGCGCGCCGAGGCGATCGGCGCGCTCGCGCTCACCCTCCTGCTCGGCACCCCGGTGCTCAGCCTGCTCGGCGGCCTGGGCGCCGCCTTGACGCTCGGACTGCGCAGCGGCGCGGCCCTGCTGATCCTGCTGATCGTGCCGCTCTGCATCCCGGCGCTGATCTTCGGCGCGGGCGCGGTGGCGGCGATCGACGCCGGCCAGTCGGCGCGCGGCCACTATTCGCTGCTCGGCGCGTTCCTGATCTTCACCGCGCTGATCGCGCCGCCGGCGACCGCCGCGGCGCTGCGAATCGCCACCGAATGACCGCTGGTAACAGGCCCTTTCCGGCACGCGGGACAATCGCTGTTCGTCGCCCATGAGCTCGTCCCCGTTCCGCTTCTTCCAGTTCGCCGCCCCGGCCCGCTTCTACGGCCTGGCCGGCGTGCTCGTTCCCTGGTGCTGGGCGGCCTTCGCCGCGCTCGCCGCGGTGGGCCTGTGGATCGGCTTTTTCGTCGCGCCGACCGACGCGACCCAGGGCGAGTCGTACCGCATCATCTTCATCCACGTCCCTGCCGCCTGGATGTCGATGCTGCTTTACCTGGTGATGGCGTTCTGGGCGGCGATCGGCTGGGCCTTCAACGCCCGGCTCGCCTCGATGACGGCGCGGGCCATTGCCCCGACCGGCGCAATGTTCACCTTCCTCGCCCTGTGGACCGGCGCGCTCTGGGGCAAGCCGACCTGGGGCACCTGGTGGGTCTGGGACGCGCGCCTCACCTCCGAGCTGATCCTGCTCTTCCTCTACGCCGGGTTCCTCTCGATCGTCTCGGCGATCGACGACCCGCGCCGCGCCGACCGGGCCGGCGCGCTGGTCGCAATCGTCGGCAGCATCAACGTGCCGATCATCTATTTCTCGGTGAAGTGGTGGAACACGCTCCACCAGGGCGCGAGCGTCAGCGTCAACGCGGCGCCGAAAATGGCGAGCACCATGCTGACCGCGATGCTCCTCATGACCCTGGCCTTCTGGGCCTACGCCTTCGCCGTCGTCTTCACCCGGGCGCGGGCGATCGTGCTCGAGCGCGACCGGCATGCGGGCTGGGTGCGCGAAGCCGCAGGCGTGGCGCCGCGCGCCGGCGCGCCGAGAATGCAGACATGATCTGGAACAGCGCCGCCGAGTTCTTCGCCATGGGCGGCTACGGCCTCTACGTGTGGGGCGCGTACGCGGTGACGCTGGCCTGCATGGCGGTCGAGCCGGTGCTCGCGCTGCAGCGCCACCGCGCCGCGCGCCGCGCCCTCGCGGCCGGGGGCGAAGCGCCATGAAGCCGCGGCACAAGCGCCTGGCGATCGCCGGCGGCATCGTCGCCGCGGTCGGCGCCGCTGCCGCGCTGGTGCTCAACGCCTTCCAGAGCAACCTCGTGTTCTTCTACTCGCCCTCGCAGATCGCCGCGCACGAGGCGCCGAGCATGCGCACCTTCCGCCTCGGCGGGATGGTGGTGCAGGGCAGCGTCAAGCGCGACGGCACGAACGTGAGTTTCGTCGTCACCGACACCGCCCAGTCGATCCCGGTGCGCTACGAGGGCATCCTTCCCGACCTGTTCAAGGAAGGCAAGGGCGTCGTCGCCCAGGGCCAGCTCCAGAACGGCGTGTTCGTCGCCCGCGAGGTGCTCGCCAAGCACGACGAGAACTACATGCCGCCCGAGGCCGCCGAGGCCTTGAAGCGCGCCCAGAAGGGCAACCCCAAGCTGGCCGAGACGATCTCGGCCGACCCACCGAGGAAGTGACCGCATGATTCCCGAGCTCGGCCATTTCCTGCTCTGGCTCGCCCTCGGCGTCTCCGCCGTGCTCGGCGCCATGCCGCTCGCCGGCGCCGCCAGGAACCGCGCCGACTGGATGGCGCTCGCCCGGCCAGCGGCGGCGATCCTGTTCGCGCTCGTCGCCCTCGCCTTCGTCTGCCTGGCGCTCGCCTTCGTCGGCAACGACTTCTCGGTGCTCTACGTCGCCACCAACTCGAACCGCTCGCTGCCCACGCACTACCGCTTCGCCGCCGTCTGGGGCGGACACGAGGGCTCGATGCTGCTGTGGACGCTGATGCTCGCGGTCTGGACGGTGGCGGTGGCGCGCTTCAGCACCCACCTGCCCGACAAGGTGATGGCGCGGATCCTGGCGGTGATGGGCTGGCTCTCGTTCGGCTTCCTGCTGTTCATGCTCGTGACCTCGAACCCGTTCGACCGGCTGGTGCCCACGCCCGCCGACGGTCGCGACCTGAACCCGCTGCTGCAGGACCCGGGCATGGTGATCCACCCGCCCATGCTCTACATGGGCTACGTCGGCCTCTCGGTCGCGTTCTCGTTCGCCGTGGCCGCCCTGATCGGCGGCAACCTCGACGCCACCTGGGCGCGCTGGACCCGGCCCTGGACCACCGCCGCGTGGATCTTCCTCACGCTCGGCATCGCGCTGGGCAGCGGCTGGGCCTACTACGAGCTCGGCTGGGGCGGCTGGTGGTTCTGGGACCCGGTGGAGAACGCGTCGTTCATGCCCTGGCTGGTGGCGACCGCGCTGATCCATTCGCTCGCCGTCACCGAGAAGCGCAACAGCTTCAAGAACTGGACCGTGCTGCTGGCGATCCTTGCCTTCTCGCTCTCGCTGCTCGGCACCTTCCTCGTCCGCTCGGGCGTGCTCTCGTCGGTGCACGCCTTCGCCACCGATCCACGCCGGGGCCTCTTCATCCTCGCCTTCCTGGTGGTCGTGATCGGCGCCTCGCTCACGCTCTACGCCTGGCGCGCGCCGTCGGTCGGCCTGGGCGCCCGCTTCGCCCTGCTCTCGCGCGAGACCTTGCTGCTCGGCAACAACGTGCTGCTGGTCGTCGCCTGCGGCGCGGTGCTGCTCGGCACGCTCTACCCGCTCGCCCTCGACGCGCTCGGCATGGGCAAGATCTCGGTCGGCCCGCCCTACTTCGACACCGTGTTCGTGCCGCTGCTGACGCCGCTGGTCTTCCTCATGGGCGTCGGCCCGCTGGCGCGCTGGAAGGAAGCCGAGCTGCCCGACCTCGCCTCGCGGCTGAAGTGGGCCGCCGGGGTGGCCGTCGTGGCGGCGCTCGCCACCGCATGGCTCAAGGGCAACGTCGGCATCGTCGGCGTGGTCGGCCTGCTGATGGCGTTCTGGATCATCGCCTCGGTCGCCACCGATTTGGTCGAGCGCCTGCGGCCCGCCGGTGGCCTGCGCAGCAGCGTGCTGCACCGCGCCCGGCAGATCCCGCGCGCCATCGCCGGCATGCAGCTCGCGCACCTCGGCGTCGCCGTCTTCATCCTCGGCGTGACGCTGGTCAAGACCGGCGAGGTCGAGCGCGACGTGAAGATGCAGGTCGGCGAGACGACGACGATCGGCGACCTGGTCTTCACCTTCCGCGGCGTGCGCGAGGTGCCGGGGCCGAACTACCGCGCGCTGCAGGGCCGGATCGACGTCACCGAGAACGGCAAGCCGGTCGTCACCCTGCATCCGGAAAAGCGCATCTATCCGGCGACGCAGTCGACCATGACCGAGGCCGACATCGACGCCGGCCTGACCCGCGACCTCTACGTTTCGCTCGGCGAGGCGGTCGAGGGCGGCGCCTGGATCGTGCGCGTCTATGTCAAGCCCTTCGTCGACTGGATCTGGGGCGGCTGCCTGATCATGGCGCTCGGCGGCCTGCTCGCCGCCAGCGACCGGCGCTACCGGGCGCGGGTGCGCAGCCCGGCCGCGGCGACCACGAGCGTGGCGCGCGCGGCATGAAGCGCTTCTGGTTCCTGATTCCGCTGGCCGCGTTCCTGGCCCTGGCCGTCGTGCTCGCGGTCGGCCTGAAGCTCGACCCGCGCGAGGTGCCCTCGCCGCTCATCGACAAGCCGGCGCCGAAGTTCGCATTGCAGCGGCTCGACGACGCGCAGAAGACGATCCGCCTCGACGACATGCGCGGCAAGGTCTGGGTGCTCAACGTCTGGGCCTCGTGGTGCGTGGCCTGCCGCGAGGAGCATCCCTTGCTGGTGGAGTTCGCGAAGAAGCGGGTGGTGCCGCTCTACGGCCTCAACTACAAGGACCAGCGTGCCGACGCCAACGCCTGGCTGGCGCGCTTCGGCAACCCCTACGACGCGTCGCTGTTCGACGACGAGGGCCGGGTCGGCATCGACTTCGGCGTCTACGGCGTGCCCGAGACCTTCGTCATCGACCAGAACGGCGTCATCCGCATGAAGCACATCGGCCCGCTCACGCCCGACGTGATCGCGACCAAGATCGAGCCGCTGCTGAAGAAGCTCGATGCCTGAGGCGGTCTTGAGGGCGACGCTCGCGATCGTGCTCGCGCTCTGCGCGGCGCTGGCCCTGGCCAGGGAGGCCGCGCCCGAGGCCGCCGACCCGGCGCTCGAGGCGCGCATGACCCGCATCACCGCCGAGCTGCGCTGCCTGGTGTGCCAGAACCAGACGATCGCCGACTCGAACGCAGGCCTCGCCGTCGACCTGCGGCGCGAGACCCGGGAGATGCTGCGCCAGGGCAAGAGCGACGCCGAGATCGTCGCCTACATGACCGCTCGCTACGGCGACTTCGTGCTCTACCGGCCGCCGCTGAAGTCGACGACCGCGCTGCTCTGGTTCGGCCCGGCGGCGATGCTGGCGATCGGCGCCGTGGTGCTGTTGCTGGTGCTGCGGCGACGCACGAAGATGGCGGCAGACGCGTTCGAGCCCGACGCCGACGAAGAAGGCGGCGAAGGCGAAGCAGAACCCGCGCCGGCCGCGGCCGCGAGCCGGCCATGAGCGGCGACGCCGATTTCCTCGCTGCCGCGCGCGGCCGCTTGCAGGCCCTGAAGACGCGGCACGAGGCGGGCGAACTCGACGCGGCGACGTACGACAAGGACCGGCGCGCCGTCGAGCAGGAGATCGGCGATCGCCTGCTCGCCCAGCCGCCGGCGACGGCCCCCTCGGCGGCCGTGTCGGTGGCGAAGGCACGGCCGTCGATCCGCCTGGTCGCCGGAACGACGATCTTCGTCGCCGTGCTCGCCGTCGCCGGTTACCTGTTCACGGGCTCGCCGGCGCTCATTGCCGGCCGGAGCGCCGCCGAGCCCGAGCGCAGCGCCGCCGCCGGTCCGCAAGGCGCAGCGAGCGACGCAGCCTCGCCTGGCCTGCAGCAGATCGCGGCGATGGTCGACAAGCTCGCCGCGCGCATGAAGGAGCGCCCCGACGACGCCGAGGGCTGGGTCATGCTGGCGCGCTCCTACACCGTGCTCGGCCGCTTCGCCGAGGCGCTGCCCGCGTACGCACGCGCCACCGAGCTGTTGCCCGGCAACGCGTCACTGCTCGCCGACTACGCCGACACCGTCGCCGCCACCAAGCGCACCGCCAACAACCCGGAGTCGATCGCGCTGATCGAGCGCGCGCTGAAGATCGAGCCGACGCATCCCAAGGCGCTGGCGCTGGCCGGCACCGCCGACTACGACCGCGGCGACTATGCCGGCGCGATCCGCCGCTGGCAGGCGATCCTCGATCGGGTGCCCGCCGAGAGCGAGCTCGGGCAGCAGGTCGCGGCGAGCATCGCCGAGGCGCGCGGCAAGCTCGGCGGCGCCGCCGCCTCCGCACCGCCGGCAACGACGACGGCGAACGCGACCGCCGGCGCGGCGCCGTTCGCCGCAGCGAGCGCCGCGGCCGGCGTCAGCGGCACGGTCACGCTGGCGCCCGCGCTCGCCGCGCAGGCCGGCCCCGGCGACACCGTGTTCGTGTTCGCGCGCGCCGCCGGCGGCGGCCGCATGCCGCTCGCCGTGCAGAAGGCCACGGTCGCCGACCTGCCCTTGCGCTTCAGGCTCGACGACAGCATGGCGATGGCGCCGGGCATGACGATCTCGAGCGCGAAGCAGGTCGTCGTCAGTGCGCGCGTCAGCAAGTCGGGGCAGGCCACCCCGAGCGCCGGCGACCTCTCGGGCGAGTCCGCGCCGGTCGCGCCCGGCGCGACCGCCATCGCGGTGCGCATCGACCGCGTCGTCGGCACGCCCTGAGCGCGGCGACGGCCCGCCGACCCGCGGCGGGGCCGTGTCAGCCCGGCGATTCGTCGCTGGTCGGAACCAGCGTGCCGCGACGGCCGGTGAAGCCTTCGAGGCAATCGATCAGCTCCTGGACATGGCCCGCCCGAGCCAGCGGGTTGAACTCCTCGGCGTCGACCGCAAGCACCGGCGCGCCGGCATAGCTGGCGAAGTGCTCGACGTAGGCGTCGGCGAGGCGCTCCAGGTAGTCGAGCCCGATCTGCTGCTCCATCGCCACGCCACGCCGGCGCAAGCGCGCCAGCAGCGTCTCCGGCCGCGCCTGCAGCCAGATCACGAGGTCGGGCTCGCGCAGCTGCGCGGCGATCGGCGCATGCATCAGCGAGTAGAGCCGGTACTCCTCGTCGCTCAGCGTCAGCTTTGCGAAGATCGCGTCCTTGGCGAACATGAAGTCGCTGACCAGGCCCTGGCCGAACATGCTGGCCTGCGCCAGGCCGCGCACCTGGCGCTCGCGCTGGAACAGGAAGAACAGCTGGGTCTGGAAGGCGTAGCCCGGCATGTCGTCGTAGAAGCGGTCGAGGAACGGGTTCTCGGCCGGCTGCTCGAGCATCAGCTCGGCGCCGAGCCGCGTCGCCAGCAGGTGCGCCAGGGTCGTCTTGCCGGCGCCTATCGGTCCCTCGACGGCGATGTGGCGAAAGCGCTCGATGCCGACCGTCATGCCGAGCGGAACACGAAGTACACGGCGCCCACCAGGCAAAGGCCCGCCCAGAGGAAGTCGAGCTTGAGCGGCTGCTTCATGAAGACAAGGGCGAACGGCACGAAGACGCAGAGGGTGACGACCTCCTGGACGATCTTGAGCTGCGCCAGGCTCATGCCGCCGGCGTAGCCGATGCGGTTGGCGGGCACCATCAGCAGGTACTCGAACAGGGCGATGCCCCAGCTCACGAGCGCGGCGATGTACCAGGCCCGGTTCTCGAGCGTCTTCAGGTGACCGTACCAGGCGAACGTCATGAAGACGTTCGAGGCGGTGAGCAGCGCCACCATGCGCAAGGGCGCGGGGATGGAATCGATCATCGATCGAGTTTAGCGATGCGCTGCGGTCCGAGCCGGGCGCGAAGCCCCGCCAGAGGCTCGCCGCGCAGGCCGAGCTCGGGGGCGATCTCGAGCAGCGGCTCGAGCACGAAGGCCCGCTCGTGCAGGCGCGGGTGCGGCAGCAGCAGCTCGGCCCCGTCGAGCTCGAGGTCGCCGTAGAGCAGCAGGTCGAGATCGAGCGTGCGCGGCGCGTTCGGGTACGGCCGCAGCCGCCCGGCGCCCGCCTCGATCGCCTGCAGGGCGTGCAGCAGGTCCAGGGGCGCGAGCGTCGTGCGCACCCGGGCGACCGCGTTCACGTAGTCGCCGCCGGCCGCGGCCACGGGCGCGGTCTCGTAGAGCGAGGAGCGGGCCGCGAGGCGCGTGCCGGGCAGCGCCGCGATCGCGGCGAATGCCGCCTCGACATTCGCCACGCGGTCGCCGAGGTTGGAGCCGAGGCCGATGAAGGCCTCCTCTTCCTGCCGGCGCACGCGCGCCTCAGGTCGGGATGTCGGCGGCCGGCTCGCTCGGGCGGCGGCGACGGCGGCGACGCTTGCGCGGCGCGGCGCCGTCGGACGGCGGCGGCTCCTCGTCGTCGCCTTCGCCCGCGGTCGCGGGCGCCGCGTCGGCCGCGGCGCGCTCCTCCGCGGGCCGCGCCTCCCCGGCCGCCGCGGCACCGCTCGCCGAAGCCGCCGGCACCCGCCGGACCCGGCGGGGACCGCCGCGCGGCTCGCGCACCGCCTCGAGCATGCGATAGCGCTCGTCGTCGTTCGCCTGGAAGAACGCTTCCCACCACTCGGCCAGCGCGGGATCGGCCTCGCCGACCTTGCCGCGCAGGCGCAGGAAATCAAGGCCGGCGCGAAAGCGCGGCTGCTCGAGCAGGGTCATCGCCGAGTTCGGCGCGCGCCGCTCGAAGCGCGGCTGCAGCATCCAGATCTCGCGCATGTCCACAGCGAGCTTGCCGCGGCCCGAGATGTCGCCGATGCGCGCGTCGAAGGCGGCGTCGATCGCGTCCTCCAGCGCCGGGAAAGGCGACTGGCCCGCCGCCTGGCGCCGCTTCCAGCCGTCCTGCACGTCGTGCCAGAGCATGGCGGCGAGCATGAAGCTCGGCGCCACCGGCTTGTCGGCGGCGACGCGCTCGTCGGTGTCGGCCAGGGCGAGACGGACGAACTGCTCGCGGCCGTCGTGACGCTGCACCTCGTCGAGGGCGACGTCGAGAACCGGGAAGACGCCGCGATGCAGGCCCAGCTTCTTCAGCTCGACGATCGAGGCCAGCGCGTGCCCGGTCTGCAGCAGCTTGATCATCTCGTCGAAGGTGCGCGACTGCGGCACGTTGTCGAGCAGCGCCGCCATTTCCTTGATCGGCGCCCTTGTCTTCGGCTCGATCTCGAAGCCGAGCTTGGCGGCGAAGCGGACCGCGCGGATGATCCGCACCGGGTCCTCGCGGTAGCGCAGCACCGGGTCGCCGATCATGCGCAGCAGCTTCTTCTTCACGTCCTTGATGCCGCCGTGGTAGTCGACCACGATCTCGCGCAAGGGGTCGTAGTACATCGCGTTCACGGTGAAGTCGCGCCGCTCGGCATCCTCGATCTGCGGCCCCCAGACGTTGTCGCGCAGCACCCTGCCCTCGGCGTCGACGACGTGGCTCTTGCCGGCGAGCTCGCTCTTCGAGGTCTTCTCGTTGCCGCTCACCATTTCGGCAGCGGCGGCGTCGGGCCGGGCGCGGAAGGTCGAGACCTCGATCACCTCGGAGAGGCCGCGGTCCTGGCGGCCGCGGCCGAAGACCACGTGGACGATGCGAAAGCGCCGGCCGATGATGAAGGCGCGGCGGAAGAGGCCCTTGACCTGCTCGGGCGTGGCGTTGGTGGCGACGTCGAAGTCCTTGGGCCTGAGGCCCACCAGCAGGTCGCGCACCGCGCCGCCGACGACGTAGGCTTCGTAGCCGCCCTCGACCAGCGTGGCGACGACCTTGACCGCGCGCTCGTCGACCAGCTTCGGGTCGATGCCGTGCTCCGACTTCGGTACCTCGACGCGCTTGCCGGCACGAGCCGCCGGTTTGCCCGAGGCGGTCTTGCCGAGCAGCCTGTCGATGAATTTCTTGATCATTGTTCGAAGAGTCTCACGATGCGCCAGCCTCGTTCGCGGGCGTGCGCTTCGAGGTCGGGCGACGGATTGGCGGCCACCGGGTCGGTGGCGCGCTCGAGCAGGGGCAGGTCGTTGGGCGAATCGCTGTAGACGCTGACGCGCTCGAAATCGTCCCAGCCCAGGCCGGTTTCCGCCAGCCATTGTCCGACACGCGCGACCTTGCCCTCGCGCAGGGCCGGCGTGCCCTCGATCCGGCCCGTCGGCCGGCCCGTCGCGTCGCGCTCCAGCCGGGTCGCGATCAGCGCCTCGATGCCGAAGGCGGCGGCGATCGGCGCGGTGATGAAATCGTTGGTCGAGGTGACGATCGCCAGGCGGTCGCCGCGCTCGCGGTGGGCGGCGACGAGCGCGGTCGCCGCCGGCCGGATCGCCGGGGCGACGACCTCGCGCATGAAGCGCGCGTGCGCCTCGGCGAGCTGGCCGGGGCTCCTGTCGCGCAGCGGCGCCGTGGCGAAGGCGATGTAGGCGGCGATGTCGAGGACGCCGCGCTTGTACTGGGCATAGAAGGCGTCGTTGCCGGCGCGAAACGCGGCCGCGTCGACCCAGCCGAGGCCGATGACGAACTCGCCCCAGGCGTGGTCGGAGTCGATCGGCAGCAGCGTGAGGTCGAGATCGAAGAGGCAGAGGTTCATGGCGTCGACCCGCCCTCCTCGGCCAGCATCTGCTTCAGCAGCGGCACCGTGATCGCCCGCTTGGTCGAGAGCGAGAACTCGTCGAGCCGGTCGAGCTGGGCCATGAGGTGCTTGAGATCGCGCGCGAACCGGGTCAGCAGGTAGTCCATGACCTCGTCGCTCAGGAAGGTGCCGCGCCGGTCGGCCTCGCGGCGCAAGGCGGCGCGGACCTCGGGCTCGGCCAGCGGCTGCAGGGCGAACACATGGCCCCAGCCGAGGCGAGTGCGCAGGTCCTCGCGCACGCCCAGGTCGACCGGCGGAACGCTGCCGGCGGCGAGGACGGCAGCGCCCTGCGCACCGGCGGCGACGAAGAGGGCGAACGCCGCCTGCTGCTGCGCCTCGTCGAATGCCTGGCAGTCGTCGAACACGATCCAGTCGCAGTGCTCCGGCGCGTCCCAGGGCGCCGGCACCGCGGCCTCGAACCAGGCGGTGGACTCGCCCTGCTGCTGGGCGCGGGCGACCACGGCCTGCAGCAGATGCGTCTTGCCGCTGCCCGGCGGCCCCCACAGGTAGACCGGCGGCGCGCCGGGCCCGAGCGCGCTCAGGTGCGCCAGCACCGCGGCGTTCGGTCCGGGCAGGAAGTTCTCGAAGGTGCGGGCCGCCTCGGGGCCGATGGCGAGAGGGATCTGCTTCACCCGGCGACGCTCAGCCCACGTAGAGGCTGCTCTTGGCGTAGCTGGCGCGCAGCCGCGCCGCGACGACCGAGATCAGCGCGCTCATCGGCAGCGCGAGCAGCACGCCGACGAAGCCGAACAGATGGCCGAAGGCGAACAGCGCGAAGATCACCGTGATCGTGCTCATGCCGATCCGCCCGCCCACCATCTTCGGCGTCAGGAACAGGCCCTCGACGACCTGGCCGATGCCGTAGACGACGAACACCGCGACCGGTCCGTACCAGCCGCCGAACTGCAGCGCGCCGGCGAGCAGCGCCAGGATCAGGCCGATGCTGAAGCCGACGTAGGGCACGAAGATCGCCAGGCCGGTGAACACGCCGACCGGCACCGCGAGCTCGAAGCCGAACAGGGCCAGGCCGACGCTGTAGAAGGCGGCCATCAGCAGCATCACCAGGAGCTGCCCGCGCAGGTACTGGCCGAGCACGGTGTCGCACTCGGCCACGAACTCGGCGACGCTGCCGCGCAGGCGGGGCGGCACGAGGTTGACCAGGCGGGCCATGTACTCGGGCCAGTTGGCGAGAAGGAAGAACAGCACCACCGGAATCAGCACGACGTAGCCGATGACCGTGAGCAGGATGCTGCCGCCGATCCGGACCGAGACCAGGGCGGCGGCGAAAGACTCGTCCCAGTTGGCGTCGAGGTACTTGAGGACGAAGGCCTTGAGGGTCACCAGGTCGAGGGCGACATTGATGCCCATCTGCGTCAACCAGGGAGAGAGCGCGCCGTTGATCCGCTCGACCAGCAGGGGCAGTTGCTCGCGCAGCAGCGGCAGCTCCTTGGACAGGATGGGCACCACCAGCAGCGCCAGCGCCGCCACCGCGACCAGGGCGCAGATCTCGACCAGCGCGACCGCGAGCAGCCGCGGCACGCGGTACGCCACCAGCTTTTCGACCGGCGGGTGCAGCGCATAGGCGAGCCCGGCGCCGATCGCGAACGGGGTGAGCACGGGAGCGAGCAGCCAGACGAGCACGCCCACGGCAAGGCCGAGCGCGGCCCAGTTGAGGAACCGCCGCTGTGCCGGGGTGAAGAGCATCGAGCCCGAGGCCCTCAGTGCAGCCGCGAGGCGCCGTCGTGGCCGAGCTCGGCGAGGCGCTTGCGGATGGCGGGGCGATCGGGCGCGTCGGGCGCGTGCTCCAGGTAGCCGGCCAGGTCGGCCATGGCCGGGAAGCGCGCGCCGAGCGCGGCATGGACCAGGCCGCGGTCGCGTCGCTCTTCCCAGGCGTCGGGCAGCAGGATCACCAGCCGCTCGGCCACGCCGAGCAGGCGGGCCGCGTCCTGGCTGCTGCGGAACACCTCCTTGAGGTTGCGCAGCATCCGCGCGATCACCTCGCGCGGCGACGCCGGCTCCAGGAAGTCGGCCAGCGGCGCGTCGCTCGCGCCCGCCTTGCCGCCGCGGCGACGGTACGGCACGAGCAGCGCGTCGAGCGCGTCGCGCGACATCGACTGGCCGGTGAACGGATCGATCACGATCTCGCCCTGCGGCATGTGCACCTTGGCCAGGAAGTGGCCGGGAAAGGCGATGCCGCAGGCATGCAGCCCCACCTGGTTGGCGAGTTCGACGTACAGCAGGGCGAGCGTGATCGGGATGCCGCGCCGGGTCTCGAGCACGCAGTGGACGTAGCTGTTGCGCGGGTCGTAGTAGTCGTTGACGTTGCCGGAGAACCCGAGCTCCTGGAAGAAGAAGCGGTTCAGCAGGCGCAGGCGCTGCATCGGCGCCGCGTCGGCGGCGATCCGGCGATTCAGGCGCGCCGCCAGGGTGTCGATCTCGGCCAGCGTCGCCTGCACGTCGAGCCGCGGGTAGTCGTGCTGGGCGATCGCGATCGCGGTCTCGAGCAGGGGCAGGCTCGCGTCTTCGGCCACCAGCGAGGCGAAGTAGTCGAGCGCGGTCGGCGGAAGGAGCGGGAGGAGCCCGGACATGCGACGAGTTTAGAACCTGGCGGGGCCGGCGGAACGGCCGAGGCTAGCCGCGGCGCGAGAAATCGCGCGGCCGGAATCCCGCCAGGCCGAGCACGGCGAAGTACAGCACGGCGGCGGCGCCGAGGCTGGCGGCGAGCCAGCCCATGCGCAGCCACTCCCGGCCCGCCAGGCCGGCCCAGTCGATCCGCGTCTGCGCCAGGTACAGCAGACCGCCCATGAGCGCGGTCGCGATGCCGATGGCGAGGGCGAACCGGCCCCAGCCCGGCTCCGGCTTGAACCAGCCGCCACGGCGCAGGCCGACGAAGAGCCACACGGCGTTGATCAGCGCGCCCAGGCCGACCGAGAGCGCCAGCCCGGCATGGCCGAACAGCGGCACGAAGACGAGGTTCATCGCCTGGGTGAGGACGAGCACGACGACCGCGATCGTCACCGGCGTGCGCAGGTCCTGGCGCGCGTAGAAGCCCGGCGCCAGGATCTTGACGCCGATCAGCCCGAGCAGGCCGCAGCCGTAGCCGCGCAGCGCCAGCGCGGTCTTGCCCACCGCCAGGGCGTCGAATTGGCCGCGCTGGAACAGGGTCGCCACCAGCGCCTCGGGGAACACCAGCAGCGCGACGCTGCACGGCAGGGCGAGCATCAGCGTCAGGCGCAGCCCCCAGTCGAGCATGCCGGAGTAGGCGGCGGCGTCTTCCCGGGCGCGCGCCGCCGAGAGCTGGGGAATCAGGACCGCGCCGACTGCCACGCCGAGCAACGCGGTCGGGAACTCCATCAGGCGGCTGGCGTAGTCGAGCCAGGAGACCGCGCCGACGCCCTGGTGCGAGGCGATCTGGGTGTTGATCAGGACCGAGATCTGCGCCACCGAAACGCCGAGCAGCGCCGGCGCCATCTGCCGCATCACCTGGCGCACGCCCGGGTGGCGCCAGGCCTCGCCCAGGGCAGCGAAGCCGAGGCGGATGCGCGGCAGGCAGCCGGCCTTGATGAGCGCCGGGATCTGCACCGCGAGCTGGAGCACGCCGCCGATCATCACGCCCACCGCGTAGCCGTAGATGCGCGGCAGGCCCCAGCGCTCGAACAGCGGCGACAAGGCCCAGACGCCGCCCACCATCGCGACGTTGAGCAGCACCGGCGTCGCCGCCGGGACGGCGAAGCGCCGCCAGGTGTTGAGCACGCCGGCCGAGAGCGAGACCAGCGAGATCAGGCCGATGTACGGGAACATGATCCGGGTCATGACGACGGCCTCGTCGAAGTGCGCCAGCCCCGAGGCCATCAGCCAGACAACCAACGGGGCGGCGATCACGCCGACGACGCAGGTCACCACCAGCACGCAGAACAGTACCGTGGCGACCGCGTCGACCATCCGCCGGGTCGGCTCGTCGCCCTCGCCGGCGCGGGCGGCGGCCAGCGCCGGCACGAACGCCTGGGTGAAGGCCCCCTCGCCGAACAGGCGGCGCAGCAGGTTCGGGATGCGAAACGCCACGTTGAAGGCGTCCAGCGACGCCCCTGCGCCGAAGGCCGAGGCGACGACGACGTCCCGGGCCAGCCCGGTGACCCGGGAGGCGAGCGTGAACAGGGAGATGGTCGACGCCGCCCGGAGCAAATTCATGGGCTCGAATGCTATACTCGCGGTCTTTGCCGAAATCCACCTAGCTCCACGCTACACCCCGAAAGCTACACCCGAATGGCCACCGCCTCCAAAGCCAAGAAGAAGACCGTCCGCATCGCGTCGGGCCTCAAGCGCGTCCGCCAGGACACCAAGCTCAACGCTGCCAACACGGCGATGCGCTCGCACTTCCGCACCGTGATCAAGAACGTGCAGAAGGCGGTCGACGCCGGCGACAAGGCCAAGGCCGCGGAGCTGTTCAAGGCAGCCCAGCCGGTGATCGATTCGGTCGCCGACAAGGGCCTGTTCCACAAGAACAAGGCGGCTCGCCACAAGAGCCGCCTCTCGGCCAAGGTGAAGGCGCTGGCCGCGGCCTGAGCGACCTCGCTTCACGAAAAAGGGCTCGCAGTGCGAGCCCTTTCGCTTTTCGGCCGCGCCTTTCGCGCCAGCCGGCTCAGGTGACCCGCGGATCCTCGATGACGACGAGGTTGTTGTCGCGGGCGAAGTGCATCACGAAGTCCCAGGCCATGGGCTCCAGTTCGCGCACCTCGGCGTTGACCAGCACGCCCTTGACGCCGCCGATGTCGCGCGGCACGCAATACGGCGAATAGCCGATGACCCGGCCGCTGCCGCTGCCGTCGGGACGAAAGCACGACATCGCGCCGGCGAGGCGCTCGGCCCAGTCGCTGGGGCGAAACGTCTTGCCTTCCTTGGTCACGCCCTGGATGAAGACGACTCGAGGCTCGGCCACGCGATGAAGGGTGAGTTCGAAGCGATTGTCGCCCGCGCGACCCGCTGCTGCTGCGCCGCAACATCCGCGCCACCGTGGACGAATGCCGGCTTTAGAATCGCCCTCCCCCCTGCGGAGTGACGCCATGAACGCGCCCGAGAAACTGCCGGTTTCGCCCGAGCCCCACGTCATGAAGACCTACGGCCGGCTGCCGGTCGCGCTTTCGCATGGCCGAGGCTGCTGGCTGTGGGACACCGAAGGCAAGAAGTACCTCGATGGCCTCGCCGGCATCGCCGTCAACACGCTCGGCCACGGCCACCCCAAGCTGGTGCCGGCCCTGCACGACCAGGTCAGCAAGCTCATCCACAGCTCGAACTACTACCTGGTGCCGCTGCAGGAGCAGCTCGCCGCCAAGCTGTGCGAGCTCTCGGGCATGACGAACGTCTTCTTCTGCAACTCGGGCCTCGAGGCGAACGAGGCGGCGCTGAAGATCGCCCGCAAGTACGGCCACGACAAGGGGATAGACCGGCCGGAGATCGTCGTCTACGAAGCCGCCTTCCACGGCCGCTCGATCGCCACCCTCTCGGCCACAGGCAACACCAAGATCCAGGCGGGATTCGGCCCGCTGGTCGAAGGCTTCGTGCGGGTGCCGCTCAACGACGTGCCGGCGATCGAGAAGGTGGCGGCGACGAACCGGAACGTCGTCGCCGTCTTCCTCGAGGTGATCCAGGGCGAAGGCGGGATCCGCCCGACCACCGTGAGCTACCTCAAGGAAGTGCGCCGCATCTGCGACGAGCGCGGCTGGCTGCTGATGCTCGACGAGGTGCAGTGCGGCATGGGCCGCACCGGCAAGTGGTTCGCGCACCAGTGGGCCGGGATCCGCCCCGACGTGATGCCGCTCGCCAAGGGCCTGGGCTCGGGCGTGCCGATCGGCGCCGTGGTGTGCGGCCCGAAGGCGGCCGACGTGATGGGCCCGGGCAACCACGGCACCACCTTCGGCGGCAACCCGCTGGCGATGCGCGCGGGCGTCGAGACGCTGCGCATCATGGAAGAGGAAAAGCTGCTCGAGAACGCCGCGACCGTGGGCAAGGTGCTGAAGGACGGGCTCGAGAAGGAGCTCGCCGGTGTCGCCGGTTTCGTCGAGGTGCGCGGCCAGGGCCTGATGATCGGCATCGAGCTCGACCGTGCCTGCGCGCCGCTGCTCGGCCGCTCTGCCGAGGCCGGGCTGATGATCAGCGTCACCGCGGAAAAGGTGGTCCGCCTGCTGCCGGCGCTCATCATGAGCGCCGACGAGGCGAAGCAGATCGTCGCCATCCTCTGCCCGCTGATCAAGGACTTCCTGGCTGCCCCCGTGACGAAAGCGGCATGAAGCCCGGCATGGCCCTGATCAAGCATTACCTGCAGTTCAGGGACTTCCGCGCCGAGGAGTACGTCTACCTGTTCGAGCGCGCGGCGACGATCAAGAAGCGCTTCAAGAACTACGAGAAGTACACGCCGCTGGTCGACCGCACGCTGGCGATGATCTTCGAGAAGGCGTCGACGCGCACCCGCGTCAGCTTCGAGGCCGGCATGTACCAGATGGGCGGCTCGGTGGTGAACCTCACCACCACCGACAGCCAGCTCGGCCGGGCCGAGCCGGTGGAAGACACTGCGCGGGTGATCAGCCGCATGGTCGACATCGTCATGATCCGCACCTTCGAGCAGACCAAGCTCGAGGCCTTCGCCGCGCACTCGCGGGTGCCGGTGATCAACGGCCTGACCAACGAGTACCACCCCTGCCAGATCCTGGCCGACGTGTTCACCTGCATCGAGCAGCGCGGCAGCATGGAAGGCAAGATCGTCGCCTGGGTCGGCGACGGCAACAACATGGCGACGACCTGGCTGCAGGCCGCCGACATCCTCGGCTTCACCCTGCACGTGAGCACGCCCAACGGCTACGAGATCGACCCGATGGCGGTGGGCCTGCGCCGCGACGACTGCCTGAAGGTCTTCAAGGACCCGCTCGATGCCTGCCGCAACGCCGACGTCGTGACCACCGACGTCTGGACCAGCATGGGCTACGAGTCGGAGAACGCCGAGCGCAAGGTCGCGTTCGCCGACTGGTGCGTCGACGCCGAGATGATGGCCGCGGCCCGGCCCGACGCGCTCTTCATGCACTGCCTGCCGGCGCACCGCGGCGAGGAGGTCGAAGCCGACGTCATCGACGGGCCGCAGTCGGTCGTCTGGGACGAAGCGGAGAACCGCCTGCACGTGCAGAAGGCGCTCATGGAATACCTGGTGCTGGGCCGCATCGGCTGACTCCGGATGGATCGGGGCGGCGGGGCGCTCTGCTCCGCTCCATGTCCCCCGAGCCGCCGCTTCGCGCCGGCTCTCCTCCTAATACTCCCGCTCCGCAGAGCGCCCCACCGCCCCGATCCGCCACCTTCACGCCACTTCGACGGCCAAGCGCTGGAAGGCCTCGGGCATGGGGTGGCCCCCGCAGCGAAGTAAAGGAGGAGCCGAGCGCCAAGCTTGCTTGGTGCTCGGCGGGGGACATGAGCGGAGGGGGCCGCCCCATGCCCGAGGCCGACCGACACCGACCGACGCCATCGACCCACGCCCGCTACGACGGCTCTTCGACGATCGGCGTCTTCGACTGCGCCGCGCGGCTGGTCGAGACCATCGCCACGCCGATGCACGCCACCGCCATGCCGAGCCACATCGTCGCCGTCGGCGGCACGCCGTAGACCGCCCATTCCACCAGCGCCGCCACCGGCGGCGTGAGGTAGAGCAGGCTGGTGACGCTGGTCGCCTGGCCGCGGCGCAGCAGCAGGTGCAGGATCGTGTACGCGCCGATCGACGCCGGCACGACGTGGTACAGCAAGGTGCCGGCGATCTGCCAGTTCCAGGCGATGCGGAAGCCCTCGAATGCCACGCCGAGCGGCAGCATCACGAGCGCCGTCACCGCGAAATGGATGCAGACCGCCGCCCGCAGATCGACCGTGGCGCAGAACTGGCGCTGGTAGAGCGTGCCACCGGTCACACAGGCGAGCGCCCAGCTCACGGCCAGCAGGGCGGGCAGCGAGATCGCCGCGCCGTCGACCCGGTGCCCGACCACGAGCCCGACCCCGCCCAGCCCGACAGCGACGCCCAGCATCTGCAGCGTCGAGAGCCGCTCGTGCAGCCAGCGCGACATGATCAGCGCCGTCAGCATCGGCTGCAGCGCCAGGATCAGCGCGGTCACGCCGGCCGAGAGGCCCCAGCGCTGCGCGTAGTGGCTGCCGCCGAGGTAGCCGGCGTGGCTGAGCAGGCCGGCGATGGCGACGTGCCCCCAGGCCGCGCGCGTTCGCGGCCAGCTTGCGCGCAGGCCGAAGGCCAGCGAGGCGACGGCGAAGGCGATGGCGTAGCGGACGCCGATGTAGGTGAACGGCGCCGCGTACTCGAGCGCAATCCGGGTGATGACGAAGCCGCTGCCCCAGATCGTCACGAAGTAGGTGCTGAGGGCCACGCTCGCGGCGGGCGAGAGCGGCGCCGCGGCGCCCGGGCGGACCGCGTTCATCGGCGGCGCGCTCCCTGGCGCAGCTCGCGCCGGACCACGAGCTTGAGCCCCGACCAGACCGCGTCGACGGCGCAGACCTTGACGTCCACCCAGCCCAGCGGCAGCACGAGCTCGCGGATTCCGTCCTCGGTGATGTCGGTCGCCACCTTCGCCGCCTTCTTCGGCCACGAGACCCAGAGCACCGCGTCGTCGCCGAGCAGCTTGCGCAGGCGCGCGGCCTCGCGCGCGAGCACGGCCCGCTCGGTGGCGAACAGGTGGACGAGGTCGGTGTCCGCGCCGGGCTTCGCCTCGAGCCGGGCGCCCTCGGGCCACGGGGACGCAAGCGTCCGGTAGTGGCCCGGCGGAGCGAGCGCCGCGACGCGCAGGCCGGCGGCGATGCCCAGCTTCTTCGCCAGGGGCGTGCCGGAATATCCTGCGCTCGTCATCCTGTGCGATTTAACCGACACCGCGGTCGCGCAAGCTTTGCTACCGTCGCCATCGTGATGAAGAAGAACGAAGCCCGGGACATCTCCCCGCAAGTGTCGCCGAGATCGCGGCCGTGATCGCCACCCGCGAGCAGGCGCTCGCCCGCGACTCTGCCGATCCGCTCGCCCCGCTGCGAGCCGAGTTCACGCTGCCCGAAGGCGTGATCTACCTCGACGGCAACTCGCTCGGCGCGCTGCCGCGCCGGACCGCCGCGCGGGTGCAGCAGACGATCGTCGGCGAGTGGGGCGAGGGCCTGATCCGCAGCTGGAACAGCGCCGGCTGGATCGACCTCTCGCGCGAGATCGGCGACCGGATCGCCACGCTGGTCGGCGCCGCGCCGGGCGAGACGAGCACCGGCGACTCGACCTCGGTCAACCTGTTCAAGGCGCTGAGCGCCGCCGCCGCCATGCAGCGCGCCGACGCCCCGGCGCGCACCACCCTGCTCTCGGAGCGCAGCAACTTTCCGACCGACCTCTACATCGCCGAGAGCGTGGCCATCGCCGCCGGGCTGAAGCTTCGCCTCGTCGACGCTGCCGATCTCGCCGACCACCTGACCCGCGACGTCGCGGTGCTGATGCTGACGCACGTGAACTACCGCAGCGGCCGCATCCACGACATGGCCGAGGTGACGCGGATGGCGCATGCCGCCGGCGCCCTCACTGTCTGGGACCTGGCGCACTCGGCCGGCGCCGTGCCGGTGGACCTGCACGGCGCCGGCGCCGACTTCGCCGTCGGCTGCGGCTACAAGTACCTCAACGGCGGGCCGGGCGCGCCGGCTTTCGTCTGGGCGCATCCCCGGCATACCGCGCGCATGGACCGCGAGGGCTTGCGCCAGCCGCTCTCGGGCTGGCTCGGGCACGCGGCGCCATTCGAGTTCGCGCCGGCCTATCGTCCCGCAGCGGGCATCGGCCGCTTCGTCTGCGGCACGCCGCCGATCGTCGCGATGCGCGCCCTGCAGTGCGGGCTCGAGGTCTTCGCCGAGGCCGAGGCCCAGGGCGGCATGGGGGCCCTGCGCGACAAGTCGATCGCCCTCACCAGCCTCTTCATCGAGCGCGTCGAGAGCGCCTGCGCCGGGCTCGGGCTGACGCTCGCCTCGCCGCGCGCGCCGGCCGAGCGCGGCAGCCAGGTGAGCTTCGCCCATGCCGAGGGCTATCCGGTGATGCAGGCGTTGATCGAGCGCGGCGTCGTCGGCGACTTCCGCGCCGGCCAGCCGGAGAACGGCGAGGATCACCTGCTGCGCTTCGGCTTCACGCCGCTCTACACCCGCTTCGTCGATGCCTGGGACGCGGCCGCCGTGCTGGCCGAGGTGCTCGCCAGCGAGAGCTGGCGCGAGGCGCGCTTCGCGCAGCGCGCGGCGGTCACCTGATGGCCGAGCCGACAGCCCCGCCGCCCGGCGACGACCCGGCCTCGGCCAAGGTCGATTTCAGCCGTGACATGAGCTACGGCGACTACCTCCATCTCGACGCCGTGCTCGGCGCGCAGCAGCGCCGCTCGGGCGCGCACGACGAGATGCTGTTCATCGTCCAGCACCAGGTCAGCGAGCTGTGGATGAAGCTGCTGCTGCACGAGCTCGAGGCGGCCATCGCCGCGGTCTCGGCCGACCAGCTGCAGCGCGCCTTCAAGATGCTCGCCCGGGTGAGCAAGATCATGGAGCAGCTGGTCCATGCCTGGGACGTGCTGGCGACGATGACGCCGCCCGAGTACTCGGCGATGCGCCCCTCGCTCGCCTCGAGCAGCGGCTTCCAGAGCTGGCAGTACCGGATGATCGAGTTCCGGCTCGGCAACAAGAACGCGGCCATGCTCAAGCCGCACTCGCACCGGCCCGACCTGCTCGCCCAGGTGCAGGCGGCGCACGCCGCGCCTTCGCTCTACGACGAGGCGATCCGCCTGCTGGCGCGGCGCGGCCTGCCGGTGCCGGCCGACCAGCTCGAGCGCGACTGGTCGGCGCCGCGCGAGCCGAACGAGGGCGTAGAGCAGGCGTGGCTCGTCGTCTACCGCGACCCCGAGGCCTGGTGGGACCTCTACCAGCTCGGCGAGGAGCTGATGGACCTCGAGGACACCTTCAGGCTCTGGCGCTTCCGCCACGTCACCACGGTCGAGCGGGTGATCGGCTTCAAGCGCGGCACCGGTGGCACCAGCGGCGTGAGCTACCTGCGCAAGATGCTCGACGTGGTGCTGTTCCCGGAGATCTGGAAGCTGCGGACCGACCTGTGAAGCGCCGCGGTCGCCGCTGATGAAGATCCGCTCGCAGCTCGCCCTGCTCGTCGTCGCCGTCGTCGTTCCGGTCGCACTCCTCGCGGCGGCGACCACGGTGCGCCTCTGGTCGCTGCAGCGTGAGGCCTACGAGCAGCGCTACCTCGAGCGGGTCAGCGCCCTGCGCCTGGCGCTCGACACCCGGCTCGACGCGACGACGCGCCTGCTGCGCGGCCTGAGTGGCACGAGCGACCTCGACGCGCCGCAGATGCTGCCGCGCTTCGTCGAGCGCTTCGACCGCCTGCTCCAGGCGAATCCGGAATGGGCGACGGTCGGCCTGCGCGACACCACGGGCAAGGTGGTCGCGCATCGCACCCGCTCTGGCGTCCCGCCGATCCCGCCGCCCGCGGCGACGCCCGAGGACGGTCGCGGCCCGGTCTTCTCCGACCTGCACGCGATCGGCGGCGAGACCTTCGTCACCTACATCTCGGTGCCGATCCTGCGCGCCGAAGCGAGCCAGGGCTCGATCTACGTCGGCATCACCCAGGTCGGCTGGCTCGAGTTCCTGCGCAGCTACCCGGTCTCCGAGCGCGCCACCCTCACCCTCAACGACCGGCAGGGCATCATCATCGCCCGCACGCTCAACAACGAGCGCTGGGTCGGCAAGCGCTCCGGCCCCGATTTCCTCGAGCAGATCAGGAACCGCGACGAGGGCACCTCGCAGATCCGCGGGCTCGAAGGGCAGAGCTTCTACATCGCGTTCAGCCGCTCGCGCGCCGCCGGCTGGGTGCTCGGCACCGGCGTGCCGCGCGACGAAGTGGAGGCGTCGCTGCGCGACTCGACCGTGGCGATGGTCGCAGGCGTCGTCGTTACCGCGCTCGCCGTCGCCCTGTTCGCGATCTGGATCGGATCGCGCATCATCGGCGCGATCACCGCGCTTTCGCTGGCGGCGCGCCATGTCGCCACGCCTGAAAGCGCCGCGCCCGACGCGGTGCTGCCGATCGAGGAGGTCGAGACGGTGCGTCTGGTCTTGCGCCAGGCGAGCGCCCTGCTCGCCGCCCGCGACACCGAGCGCGACGCCGCCTACGCCCGCGAAGCCGAAGCGCGGGCCGAGGCGGAACGATCGAACGCCGCCAAGGACGAGTTCCTGGCGATGCTCGGCCACGAGCTGCGCAACCCCTTGAGCGCGATGAAGTCGGCCTCGACGCTGCTCGGCATGCCGGCGGCGCGCCCGACGGTGCACCAGCGCTCGCGCGAGGTGATCGAGCGCCAGGTCGGGCGCCTCACCGACCTGGTCGACGACATGCTCGATGTCGCCCGCCTCAACTCCGGCAAGATCGTTCTCGAACGGCGCATCGTCGACCTTGCCGAGGTGGTGCGCCACGTGCTCGGCTCGTTCCAGGACGCCGGCCGCAGCATGCACGTGCAGGTCGCGACCCACCTGGCTCCCGCGTGGGTGTTCGCCGACGAGACCCGGCTCGAGCAGATCGTCTCCAACCTGCTCGACAACGCCTGCAAGTACACGCCCTCGGGCGGCAACGTCCGGCTCGAGACGGCCATCGTCGACGACGCCGCCACCCTGGTCGTCGCCGACGACGGCGGCGGCATCGCCGCCGAGCTGCTGCCGCGCATCTTCGACGTCTTCGCCCAGGGCGAGCGAACGCTGGAGCGGGCGCAGGGCGGCCTCGGCCTCGGCCTGACCGTGGTGCGCCGGCTGGTCGCCCTGCACGGCGGCACCATCAGTGCCGAAAGCCCGGGCCTGCGCCGCGGCGCGACCTTCCGCCTCAGCCTGCCGGCGGCGACCGCGACGCAGCGCGCGGGCGCCCCGCCGCCACTGCCGGCCAAGGCCTCGCCGCCGCTGCGCATCGTCGTCGTCGAGGACAACGTCGACAACCGCGAGCTGATGCAGCTGCTGCTCGGCCTGAACGGGCACGCCGTCAGCGCGGTCGGCGACGGCGAGGCCGGCGTCGCCGCGATTCTCGGCGAGTCGCCGCAGGTCGCGATCGTCGACATCGGCCTGCCCGGCATCGACGGCTACGAGGTCGCGCGAAGGGTCCGCGCGGCGCCTTCCCGGCCGCCGGTGATGCTCGTGGCCGTCACCGGCTACGGCACGCCCGAAGACCGGCGCCATGCCCTGGCGACGGGCTTCGACGGGTTTCTCGTCAAGCCCTTCGACATCGAGGCCTTCGAGCGGCTTGTGAGCGAGCGGCTGCATCCGGCCTGAGCCGGCCGGCGCGCACCAGGCGGCGTCAGCGCGCCAGCGCCTCGCGCACGAAGTCGAGGCGGTCCTGGCCGAAGAACATCGCGTCGCCGACGAAGAAGGTGGGCGCGCCGAACACGCCGCGCGCTACTGCCTCTTCGGTCGTCGCCACCAGCCTGGCCTTGACCTCGGGGTCGCCGACCAGCGCGAGGAAGGCGTCGACCTCGAAGCCGGCGGCGGCGAGCGTCGACGCCAGCACCGCGGGATCGCCGAGGTTGGCCGCGCCCTCCCACATCGCCTTGCTGACGACCTCGAGGTAGCGCTGGAAGTCCTCCGGCCGATGCATCTGCAGGCCGACGGCGCCGCGCATCAGCGTCAGCGTGTTGATCGGGAAGTGCGGATTGAAGCGGAACGGCACGCCGTAGCGCGCCGCCCAGCGGGCGATGTCGGCGTTCATCCAGCGGCCCTTGGCCGGCACGCTCACCGGGCTGGCGTTGCCGGTCGCCTTGAACACGCCGCCCAGCAGCATCGGCCGCCAGACGATCTCGGCGCCGCTGTCGGCGATGACCTTCGGCAGCTGCGTCCAGGCCAGGTACGAGGTCGGGCTGCCGAAATCGAAGAAGTACTCGAGGCGCGGGCCGTTGCTCATCGCCGCCTCACCAGGTCTCGCTCCACGGCCGCAAGTCGAGCTCGTGGGTCCAGGCAGTCTTCGCTTGGCGATGCAGGTTCCAGTAGTTCTCGGCGATCGCGTCGGGGCTGAGGATCCCGCCTTCCGCCTTCTTTGCGTAGCGCTCGGGAAAGTTCTCGGCGATGAAGGGCGTGTCGATCGCGCCGTCGATCACAACGTGGGCGACATGGATGCCCTGCGGCCCGAGCTCGCGCGCCATGCTCTGCGCCAGCGCGCGCAGCGCATGCTTGGCGCCGGCGAAGGCGGCAAAGCCCGCGCCGCCGCGCAGGCTGGCGGTGGCGCCGGTGAAGATGATGGTGCCGTGGCCGCGCGAGAGCATCGCCTTGGCGACCTCGCGGCCCATGAGAAAGCCGCCGAGCGCGCCCATCTCCCAGACCTTGCGGTAGACGCGCTCGGTCGTCTCGGTCACGGAGAAGCGGACGTTGGCGCCGACGTTGAAGACCGCGACCTCGATCGGCGCGATCTCGCGATCGACGTACGCGACCAGCGTCTCCATGTCGACTTCCTTGCGCGCGTCGGAGGCGAAGCCGTGCGCCTCGCCGCCCGCTTCGCGGATCGCCGCGACCAGCGGCTCCAGCTTGTCGGCGGTGCGCCGGGTGACGCAGGCGACGAAGCCTTCGCGGGCGAAGCGCCGGGCGATCGCGCCGCCGGTCGAGTCGCCGGCGCCGATCACCAGCACCGATTTGCGTTCGTTCACCTGTGATCCCCCGCTGCGGCAACTAAACAACTGTGCATCAAGCCGCCCGGGTATTCATTGGGGCAAACCGCTTGTCTCCCCGGTCCCGGTCGGCGAGACTCGCCGCCAAACGAGCCCGCCCGGGCGCCCCCAGGGGCGAAACCGAAGAGCGGAGCAAGGAGGTCCGGGAATGAGCGCGCGCGTGTTCGTCAGTCATCGCCAGGGTGACGGCGCCGGCCTGGCCGCCGCGATGGCGGAAGAGCTGGACGCCCTGTTCGGCGACGGCCAGGTGGCCCGTCTGGATGCCGACGGGCCGTCCGGCGAGCGCTGGCGCGAGGCGCTCGCCGGCGCCGCCGGCGCGGTGCCCATCCTCCTGCTGCTGGTGTCGTCGGACGTGAGCGCGACGCTCGCCGCCGACACGTCCGCCGAGGACGGCGAGGTCGGCAACGACGACCCGGTGCGCGCGCTGCTCGACGCCGGCCTCGCCGCCGGCGCGCTGGTGCGCCCGGTGCTCGCTGGCAGCATGGCCTCCCTGCCCGCGGCCGAGGACCTGCCAGCGCCCTTCGAGCGCGCCTCGCGGCTGCCGCGGCGGCCGCTGCGCGCGGCCGAGTGGGCCGGCGACATCGCCCGAGTCGCCGAAGACCTGCGGGCGCTCGGCGTTCGCCCGATCGCCGGCACCCAACCCGGAACGATGCCGGCGCCTCTGCCTCAGCACGGGCCGACGACGACGCCGATGCCGCTCGACGAGGGCGGATCCGAGCTCGGCTCCAGCGCCGACGGCGGGCGCCGCGGCGTGCTCGGCATGGTCACGGTCGCGGCGCTGCTGGTCGGCGGCTGGGGCGTCTGGCGCTGGCAGCAGCGCCGGGCGGCGAACCTCACCGGCGTCTGGCACGGCCGCATCGGCCTGCGCGACGCGCCGACCTCGCGCGAAGGCGGCCTGATGCTGGTGACGCTCTCGCAGAAGAACCGCAGCGTCGGCCTCTCCAGCACCGTGGGCATCGAGAACGACCCGCAGTGGGAGCCGGTGCGCGATGCCTGGAAGGAGCGCACCGGCGGCGAGCTGAAGCAGGTGGTCTACCGCGGCGAGGGCGAGTTCATCGACGAAGGTGAAACCGCGACCAGACCGGCGAGCGCTCCCGCCGCGGCCAGCTCCGACGCCGCCTCCGCCGCGCCGACGAAGGCCGAGGCCGAGCGCACCCGGCGCATCGACCCGACCCTGGGCATGCGCCGCATCGTCATTCCCGTGCGCATCGCTTCGCCGGGCCCGAACGGCGAGAAGATCGACGAGGGCGTGTTCCGCGGCGTGGTCGACATCGGCGACCAGCGCATCCACGGCCGGCTCTGGCTCGAGAGCGAGCAGGCCGAACGCGTCGTCGACCTGCGGCGCGACTGAACGGCCCGGCGCCGCCGCGCGCCGGCGCTCTCAGCGGGCGGCGACCACCGCCTTGCCGGCGGGCTTTTGCACCGGCGGAATCTTCGCCAGCGCGGCGCCGGCGTTGCCGTCGACCGGCAGGTGCTTTTCCCGCCACTCGGGCATGCCGCCGCGGAACCAGTAGATCTTCGCGTAGCCGGCGGCGGCCGCGGCGCGCGACGCCTTGTACGACTTCCAGCACTCGGGGCCGTTGCAGAAGAAGACCACGGGCTTGTCCTTGGGCACGTTCTTCAGCGCCGAGAAGTCGTCCTTGCCAGAGTCGAAGTCGACTTCCTTCAGGCTCTTCTCGATGTACGAGGCGAGCACCGCGCCGCGCACGTGCTCGCTGTCGTATTCCTTCTGGCTGCGCGTGTCGACGATGGTCACGCCCTGCCTGGCGAGCTCGACGACTTCTTCCGCGCTCACCCGGGTGACGCCCTTGAGCGTGTCGGGCGTGGTGATGCCGAGCGAGGCGACATAGGTGAACTGCTTGCCGGCGTCGGCGGAGGCGAGGCGGAACCGCCCCACGCCCGCGATCGAGCCCTCGCTCGAGTTCACCCAGTCGCCGAGGCGGGCGCAGTCGGTGGCGCAGAAGTCCTTGCGCACGACCATGCTCATCCCGCCGGGCACCGGCCGGGTCGTCTTCAGGATCCGGCCCTGGCCCGGATGCGCGGCGATCCATTCCTTGGCCTGCGCCTCGTCGGCCACGGTCACGTCCGCCATGCCGAAGCCGAGCGCGACCAGGCCGCCGCCGCTGGTGTTGCCATAGGTGACCTTGGAGAACTGCGCGAGCTTGACGCCCGATTCGGTGAGCAGGCCCTTGGCGACGTAGCTGCGCAGCGAGTCCTGTTGCGGCATGTAGATCCGCTTGCCGACCAGCTTGTCGACCGAGTCGATGCTGTTCGTCGCCACCAGCACGTAGGTCTGCTCCTGGCCGCTGGTGGCGAGCAGCTGGTAGGCATGCAGGATCGCCGAGGCGGTGACGTGCGCCGGCGCGATGATGATCTCGTTCTCGACCGTGCGGCTGGCGCGCATCACCTCGGCCATGCTCGAGGTCTGCGTGATCGTGGTGCGCGCCCCGGTCGCCCGGGTGAGCGATTGCGAGGGCGCGAGCGAGGCGCTGAGCAGAACGTCGCCCGCCGAATCGGCCGGGTCGACACCGAGCAGCACGCGCACCTCGGAAGCGGCCTCGGCCCCGGTCAGCGTCGACAAGGCGAGCACGAGCGAGGCGAACGAACGGACGAAGCTTGATCTCATGGCGCACTCCCTCGGGGAAACCCGAGGAGCTTAACGCCGCAACGGACACCGGCGCGAGTCGCAACCGGTGTCCGCGCGAAAACTAGGTCACGAGCGTCGCCCCGGCGCGACGCCCGGTACCCGGTTTCAGCTCACTTTCACCGGCACGAAGATCTTCTCGCCGTCGCGCTGCACCAGCAGCGCCACGCTCTTCGGCTTGCCGGCGAGGACGCTCTTCACCTGCTCGATCGACTGCACCGTCTTGCCGTTGATCGCCAGCAGCACGTCGCCGGCCTCGATGCCGGCCCGCTCCGCGGCGCCGCCGACATCCTCGACGACGAGGCCGGCGTCTAGCTTGGCCTCGCGCTTCTCGTCGCGGGTCAGCGGGCGCAGCGTCAGCCCGAGCTGGCCGCCCTCGCCCGAGGCGCCGGCGTCGGCGACCTTCTTCTCGGTGTCCTCGGCGCCGCCGAGCTTGGCCTCGATCGTGCGCTCGCCGTGGTCGCGCCAGACCTTGAGCTTGACCCGCTCGCCGGGCGCCGACATGCCGATCAGGCTCGACAGGCTGCCCGAGCGCACGACCGGCTCGCCATTGACCTCGGTGATGACGTCGCCCGACTTCAGGCCGGCGTCGGCCGCGGCGCTGCCCGGCGCGACGTTCGAGACCAGCGCGCCCTCGACCCGCTTCATGCCGAACGAATCGGCCAGCGACTGGTTCAGGTCCTGCACCGTCACGCCGAGCCGGCCGTGCGTGGCCTTGCCGGTGGCGACGATCTGGTTCTTCACCTTCAGCGCGACGTCGATCGGAATCGCGAACGAGAGGCCCTGGAAGCCGCCGCTGCGCGAATAGATCTGCGCGTTGATGCCGACCACCGAGCCGCTGCCGTCGAAGAGCGGCCCGCCCGAGTTGCCGGGGTTGACCGCGGCGTCGGTCTGGATGAAGGGCACGACCGCGTCGCCCGGCAGCGAGCGGCCCTTGGCGCTGACGATGCCCTGCGTCGCGGTCTGCTCGAGCCCGTAGGGCGCGCCGATCGCGAGCACCGGGTCGCCGACCTCCAGGCTCTTCGGGTCGCCGAGGCGCACCACCGGCAGGTCCTTGGCGTCGATGCGCAGCACCGCGATGTCGGTGGCGGTGTCGAAGCCGAGCACCTTGGCGGTGAACTCGCGCCGGTCGCTCAGCTTGACGGTCACGTCCTTGGCTTCGCGCACGACGTGCGCGTTGGTCAGCACCAGGCCGTCGGAGCTGATGATGAAGCCCGAGCCCATGCCCTTGAACGGCGTCGAGGGGCTCTGCCGGCTGCGCCCCTGCATGCCCGGCATGCCGCGGAAGAACTTGAAGAACGGATCGGCGTCCATGCCTTCGGGCAGGCCGCCCTGCTCCTCGGCGCTG
Source organism: Burkholderiales bacterium (assembly GCA_021414305.1). GTDB lineage: Bacteria > Pseudomonadota > Gammaproteobacteria > Burkholderiales > Burkholderiaceae_C > Schlegelella_A. The sequence continues at coordinate 134,049 of JAIOOS010000015.1, forward strand.
ACCTTGTGCATGCCTTCGACGTTGATGCCGACGACGGCCGGCGCCGACTGCTTGACGATGGCGCGGTAGTTCGGCGTCTGTCCGGGAACGGCGGCGAGCGGCGCCGGCGGCACCACCTTTTCGGGCGCCGCGAGCTGCTGCGGGGCGGCTGCGACCTGGGTGTCGCCCTTCAGCCATTTCGGAAGATCGATCGCGCCGGCGGTGCCGACGACGGCGATGCCGGCGCCGACCAGCGCCGCGCTCAAGGGTTTGAGGTTCATGGGATCTCCAGCTCAGGGGCTGGCGGAGGATTCCGCCTTGATGCTGAAGATAGGGCGCTGGGGTTAGCGCCTCGTTAGGAATCGATTAGGCGGGGATTAAGCCGCCGCGGCGGCGCCGGCCGAGGCGAAGCGGACGACCGCGCGCAGACCGCCGCGGGCCGAACGCTCCAGCGACACCTCCGCGCCGTGCGCGCGGGCGACGCTCTGCACGATCGCCAGGCCCAGGCCCGACCCGGCCTCGCCGCCTTCGGCGCGGCGGTAGAAGCGATCGAACACGCGCTGGCGCTCGGCCTCGGGGATGCCGGGGCCGGCGTCGTCGACGCTGAGCAGCACGCTTCCCGCCGCGACGGCGAGGCCGACCTCGACCCGCGAGCCCGGCGGCGAGTAGCGGGCGGCGTTGTCGGCGAGGTTGCGCACCAGCAGGCCGAGCGCCACCGGGTCGCCGCTGACGAACGCCGGCTCGGGCGCGCTCAGCTCGAACTCGATGCCGCGCGCCGCGGCGAACGGCACGGTCTCGGCCACCATGCGGCGCGCGATCTCGGCCAGGTCGACCCGCTCGCGGGTCGGCGCGGCCGCGCCCGGCTCGGTGCGGGCCAGCGCCAGCAGCTGCTCGACCAGCCGCGATGCGCGCTCGATGCCGGCGGCGATGCCTTCGCGCGCCGCCTCGCGCTCGGCGGCCGCATCGGCGCGGCGCAGCAGCTCGAGCTGGATCTTTAGCGCGGTGAGCGGCGAGCGCAACTCGTGCGCCGCGTCGGCGACGAAGTCGCGCTGCGCATCGAGCGAAAGGCGCAGCCGCTCGAGCAGCGCGTTCAGCGAGAGCGCGAGCGGCGCCAGCTCGTCGGGCAGGCCGCCGCTGGCGAGCGGCGCGAGCGACTGCGCGTCGCGCGAGCGCAGCTCGCCGGCCAGGCGGGCCAGCGGCGCCAGATTCCTCGCCGTCAGCCACCAGATCACGAGCGCGGCCATCGGCGCCATCAGCAGCAGCGGCAGCACGCTGCGCCAGGCGGCGCGCGCCGCCAGCCGCTGGCGGATCTCGACCGGCTGGGCGACCTGGATCACGCGGTCGCGGGTGGCGACGCTGTAGGTGCGCCAGGCGCGGCCCTCGACCTGCAGCGTCGCCAGGCCGAGCAGCGCCCGCGCCGGCAGCGCCGGGTGCGGTCGCGTCGCATAGATGCTGCGGCCGTCGACGGTCCAGATCTGGACCACGAAGTCGAGCTGCGCGTCGGCGATGCTGTCGGCCTGCGCGGCGCTGATCTCGCCCTGGTCGCGCAGCGAGAGCGCCATCTGCTGCAGCTGGTAGTCGAAGATGGCCTCGGTCTCGCCGAGCACGTTGCCATAGGTCACCGCGCCCATCAGCAGCGCCGCCAGCGCCAGGAGGCCGAGCAGCGAGGCCAGCAGGCGGACGCGGATCGAGGTCACGACGAGGGCTTCGCGTCGACGAAGTAGCCGACGCCGCGCACGTTGCGGATGAAGTCGGACCCGAGCTTCCTGCGCAGCTGGTGCACGTAGACGCTGACGGCGTTGCTCTCGATCTCCTCGCCCCAGCCGTAGAGGCGATCCTCGAGCTGGGCCCGCGACAGCACCGCCCCCGGCTTGGCAAGCAGCGCCTCGAGCACCGCGAACTCGCGTGCCGAGAGCGTGACCGGCGCGCCGTCGCGGGTGACCTGACGGGTGGCCGGGTCGAGCGTCACGCCGCCCGCGGAAAGCAGCGGCTCGGCCCGGCCGGCGTGGCGACGCAGCACGGCGCGGATGCGCGCGTTCAGCTCGTCGAGCTCGAACGGCTTGACCAGATAGTCGTCGGCTCCGGCGTCGAGGCCGGCGACCCGGTCGCCGCGCGCATCGCGGGCGGTGAGCACGATCACCGGGGTGGCGTCCTTGCGGGCGCGGGCCGCGCGCAGCAGCGAGAGGCCGTCGGCATGCGGCGCGCCGGAGCCGGCGCCGGCCGGCAGGCCGAGGTCGAGCAGGACCAGGTCGAAGCGCTCGCTCGCCAGGGTGGCGTCGGCAGCGCCAGAGTCGCGCACCCAGTCGACCGCGTAGCCTTCGAGGCGAAGCGCGCGCTGCAGGCTCTCGCCGATCATGCGGTCGTCTTCGACGAGGAGAAGGCGCATAGGCGGCGCAGGATAACGCGGGCCATCGACCGCGCCGACAAAGGGACAATGCGGCCATGCGCCTGACCCTTCGCGACTCGCTGCCGGCCATTCGCGAGCTGTTCCTGGCGACCGTGCCGTTCGTCGTGCTGGCGGTCGCGCTGCTCGTGCTCGCCTACCTGATGCTCGACCCGGCGCCGCCGAAGCAGGTGACCCTGGCCACCGGGCAGGACCAGGGCGCGTATGCGGCGTTCGGCAAGCGCTACGCCGAGATCCTGAAGCAGAACGGCATCCAGGTGCGGCTGCGGCCGACCGCGGGAGCGGCGGAGAACATCGCCCTGCTGCGCGAGCCGGGAAGCGGCGTCGACATCGCCTTCGTCCAGGGCGGGGCCGATCCCGACTTCGTGGCCCGCGGCGAAGACGAGGAATCCGACGGCCTGATCTCGCTCGGCAGCCTGTTCTACGAGCCGGTGTGGCTCTTCTATCGCGACGACTCGGCCGAGCGGCTGCTCAAGGCGCCGCAGCTCGCCAGCCTCGGCCAGCTCGCCGGCTGGCGCGTGAACATCGGCGCGCCCGGCAGCGGCGTGCCGAACCTGATGAGCCGCTTGCTCGAAGCCAACCAGCTCGACCCGGCGGCGGTCACGCTGGTCAGGGAAGCGCAGACGCCCGCCGTCGTCGCCCTGCTCGACGGCAAGGTCGACGCGCTCGTGTTCGCCTCGGCGCCGGAGTCGCTGATGGTGCAGATGCTGCTGCAGACGCCGGGGATCCGCCTGTTCGACTTCGCCCAGTCGGAGGCGTACGCGCGGCGCTTTCCCTTTCTCAGCGCGGTGACGCTGCCGCGCGGCGTCGTCGACCTGGCGAAGGACCTGCCGCCCGCCGACGTGCGCCTGGTCGCGCCGACCGCGACGCTGGTGGCGAGGGAGGGCACGCACCCGGCGCTGGTCCAGCTCTTCGTGCAGGCGGCGCAGCAGGTGCACGGCGGCCCGGGCTGGTTCCAGAAGAAGGGCGACTTCCCGAGCGCGCGCAACACCGAGCGGCCGCTCGCCAAGGAGGCGCAGCGCTTCTACGCGAGCGGCGTGCCGGTGCTGCAGCGCTACCTGCCGTTCTGGCTGGCCAACCTGATCGACCGGATGTGGCCGGCGATCCTCACCATCATCGCGGTGCTGCTGCCGCTCTCGCGCATCCTGCCGCCGCTCTACACCTTTCGCATCCGCTCGCGCGTCTTCCGCTGGTACCGGCAGTTGCGCGACGTCGAGGAGGCGATCGGCCGGCGGCCGAACGAGGAGCTCCTGCACGAGCTCGAGGCGATCGAGAAGCGGGTCGCGCAGGTGACCGTGCCGCTCAGCTATGCCGACGAGCTGTACTCGCTGCGCACCCACATCCACATGGTCGCCGAACGCCTGATCGATCCGCTGGCGCCACTCGGTGCGGAACCGGCGCGATGACGCGGCCGCGCGTGCTCGTGATCGGCTGCGGCTTCGGCGGCATCGAGGCGGTGCGCGCGCTGTCGAAGGCCGAGGTCGAGATCACGCTCGTCGACCGCACCAACCATCACCTGTTCCAGCCGCTGCTCTACCAGGTGGCGACCGCCGGCCTCAGCGCGCCCGCGGTGAGCGCGCCGATCCGCCACGTGCTCCGGCCGCAGATGAAGCGCGGCAACCTGACGATCCTCAAGGCCGAGGTGCGGGCGATCGACGTCGCCGGCCGCCTCGCCACGCTCGACGGCGGCGAGCAGGTCGCCTGGGACCACCTGATCGTCGCCGCCGGTGCGACGCACAGCTACTTCGGCCACGACGAATGGGCGCGCCATGCGCCGGGGCTGAAGACGCTGGCCGACGCCTTCGACATCCGCGCCCGCGTCATCGGCGCGTTCGAGCACGCCGAGCGCGCCCAGGCGACGGCGACCCGCGACGCCTGGATGACCTTCGTCGTCATCGGCGCCGGCCCGACCGGCGTGGAGATGGCGGGGACGATGAGCGAGATCGCGCAACACACCCTGTCGAACGAATTCCGCCGCATCGATTCGACGCGCACCCGGGTGATCCTGCTCGAAGGCTCCGACCGGGTGCTCGGCGCGTTCGTGCCCGCGCTCTCCGAGAAGGCACGCGAGCAGCTCGTGCGGCTCGGCGTGGAAGTGCGCACCGGATCCAAGGTCACCGGCATCGATGCCGAAGGCGTGACCTATGAGACAGGCAGCGGCGCCGCGGCGACGGCGCAGCGCCTAGGCTGCCGCACCGTGATCTGAGCGGCGGGCGTCGCCGGCTCGCCGCTCGGCGCCGAGCTGGCGCGCGGCACCGGGGCGAAGCTCGACCGCGCCGGCCGCATCGTCGTCGAGCCCGACCTGAGCCTCGCCGGCCACCCGGAGATCGCGGTCGTGGGCGACCTGGCCGCGGCGAAGAGCCATGGCAAGGGCGAGCCGACCGTCGTGCCCGGCGTCAGCCCGGCGGCCAAGCAGATGGGCCGCGCCGCGGCGGCCAACCTGCTGCGCCGGATCAAGGGCGAGCCGACCCGGCCGTTCCGCTACGTCGACTACGGCAACCTGGCGACGGTCGGGCGCAAGGCGGCGATCGTCGACCTCGCGGTGCCCGGGCTCGGCGCCGTCCGTTTCAGCGGCCTCGCCGCCTGGCTGTTCTGGCTGTTCGCGCACATCTACTTCCTGATCGGCTTTCGCAACCGGCTGATCGTCATGGTCGACTGGGCCTGGGCGTATTTCACGTACGAACGCAGCGCCCGGGTGGTCGCCGAGCCGGTGTCGAACGCGCGCGAGTCCCGCTCCTAGAATCGAAATCATGGACACACGCACCTCCCCGGCCCGCCTGAACATCGAGCGCATCCGCGAGGTGCTCGAGAAGAACGGCTGCTCTGGCGCGCTCATTCCCTCGAGCGATCCGCACCTCTCCGAGTACCTGCCCGAGCGCTGGCAAGGCCGGCAGTGGGCCTCGGGCTTCACCGGCTCGGTCGGCACGCTCGCGATCACCCTCGACAAGGCGGCCCTGTTCGCCGACAGCCGCTACTGGGTGCAGGCCGAGCGCGAGCTCGCCGGCAGCGGCATCGAGCTGGTGAAGACGCCGTCGCCGGCGGCGACCTATCACATCGACTGGCTGTGCCGCGAGGTCGCCCGCGGTGGCACGGTCGCGGTCGACGGCGACGTCCTCGGCCTCGGCGCCGCCCGCCAGCTTCGGGCCGAGCTCGAGCGCTGCGGCATCCCGGTGCGCAGCGACCTCGACGTCCTCGCCGGCGCCTGGCCCGAGCGGCCGGCAACGCCGACCGCGCCGGTCTACGAGCACACCGCGCCCGAGGCCGCCGAGTCGCGCGCCGACCGGCTCGCCCGGCTGCGCTTGGGCGTGCGCGAAGCCGGCGCGACGCACCACTTCGTCTCGACCGTCGACGACCTCGCCTGGATCCTCAATCTGCGCGGCGCCGACGTCAGCTACAACCCGGTCTTCCTCGCCCACCTGCTGGTCGCGCCCGAGGCGGCGACGCTCTTCATCGCCCCGGCCAAGGTCGACGCGAAGCTGGCGGCGACGCTCGCCGCCGACGGCGTGCGCCTGGCCCCCTACGAAGAGGCCGGTGCGGCCCTCGCCGCGCTGCCCGAGAGCGCAGCGCTGCTGCTCGACCCGAAGCGGGTGACGCTCGGCACGCGCGAGCGCACCCGGGCGCGGGTGGTCGAGGCGATCAATCCGAGCACGCTCGCCAAGAGCAGGAAGAGCGAGGCCGAGGCGGCGCACGTGCGCAAGGCGATGGCCGAGGACGGCGCGGCGATGTGCGAGTTCTACGCCTGGTTCGAGGCGGCGCTCGCCGACCCGGCCGAGCGCAGCGCGATGACCGAGCTGACGATCGACGAGAAGCTGACCGCGGCGCGGGCGAAGCGGGCGGGCTATGTCGGCCCGAGCTTCGGCACCATCGCCGCGTTCAACGCCAACGGCGCGATGCCGCACTACCGCGCCACGCCGGAATCGCACGCCTCGCTGGCTGGCGACGGCCTGCTGCTGATCGATTCGGGCGGCCAGTACCGCGGCGGCACCACCGACATCACCCGGATGTGGCCGGTGGGCGCGCTGAGCGCGGCGCACAAGCGCGACGTCACCCTGGTGCTGCGCGGCACGATCGCCCTCTCCCGCGCCCGCTTCCCGCGCGGCACCCTCTCGCCGATGCTCGACACCATCGCCCGCGTGCCGCTCTGGGAGCAGGGCCTCGACTACGGCCACGGCACCGGCCACGGCGTCGGCTACTTCCTCAACGTGCACGAAGGGCCGCAGAGCTTCTCGCGCGTCATTCCCGACGCCACCATGGCGATGCAGCCGGGCATGATCACCAGCGTCGAGCCGGGCCTGTACCGGCCCGGGCAGTGGGGCGTACGGGTCGAGAACCTGGTGCTCTCGGTGCCGGCGGCGGCCGGCGTCTCCAGCGAGTTCGGCGAGTTCCTCGAGTTCGAGACGCTCACGCTCTGCCCGATCGACACCCGCTGCCTCGAGCCGGCGCTGCTGCGCGCCGACGAGATCGCCTGGCTGAATGCGTACCACGTCACGGTTCGCGAGCGCCTCGCGCCGCTCGTCAACGGCGCGGCGCTCGCCTGGCTGACGTTGCGCACCGCGCCGCTCTCCTAGTTTTCGCGCCTCCCGACGCGCCGCCGGGCCCGCCGCCGCACGCCCGGCAGCGGCATTCGTCGCGCTTCGGCGCAGTTCGTCCGTCCCAGGCCCGGATTCGTCGCAAGCCGGTATCGCGGCGGCGCGGCCGTCCCTAGAGTTCGCTCCATCGCATCCCGCGAATGTCTTTCAAGGAGCCCACCATGATCAGCCGCCTCACCTTCACCGCCGCCGTGTTCGCCGCCATCGCCACCGTCAGCCTGGCCTACGCCGCCGATTCGCATCAGCAGCAACAAGTCGAAACGCAGCGCAGCGCCACGACGGCGCCCAGCGCGATCGTCGTCCTGCCGAGGGTCGAAATCACGGGCCGCCGCAGCCACTGAAATCCGCTCGGCGCGGCATCGCCCGCGCGACAACCGGCTCCCGGGCCGCACGAGTTCACGCTCGTGCGGCCCGTCTTCTTTTGCGCCGCCGCCCGGGGCCAGTTAACGCCATGGCACGGATTGCCCGCCGAACCCGCTCAAGGATTCGCCGCCGGTACCGAAATGACAGGAGTTGGCGCTCCCATGGCGGGAACTCCTCATTCGACCCTGCCCGGCACGCCCCTCACAAAACCCCATGGAAAGCCATCGGTTGCTGCCCTTCATCGCTGGATTCGCGATCAGCGCTGCTCTTCTCTGGCTCGGCGCCGGCGTCTTCGCCACGGCCCGCGCCCGGAACCTGCGCAGCAGCCGGCGGCTGGTGCTCGTCGCCCTGCTCATCGTCGGCTGCGGCCTGTGGTGGCCGGGCCACTTCCTCGAGCCGGGCGAAGCCTCCGGCGGCGGCATTGCGCTGGTGGCCGCCGCCCTGGCACTCGCCCTCGCCGGGCTGGCCGGGGCGACCGCCCTGGTCACGACCCGCAAGACCCTGCCCGCCTTCGCCGGCTTCGCCGTCCTGACGCTCGGCGTCGCCTACGCCCACACGCTGTTCGCGACGCCGGGGCTCTTTCGCGCCAGCGCCGCGGTCGGCTCGTGGGGGCCGGCCGGCGCGATCCTGCTGCTGGTCATGGCACTGGTCGGCATCGCCCTGGACGTCAAGCCGGGCGGCAAGGTTCGCACCACCCGCTTTCTCGGCGCCGCCGCCGGCGCCCTGCTGCTGACGCTCGCCGCCGCGGCCCCGGGCGAGGCCAGCGCCGCCGCCCCGATGCCGGCCTGGACGGAGGCGCTGCTCCTCGGCGCCCTGGTGGCGACCGGCGCGGTGCTGCTCGAGGCGCTCGGCTCGCCGCCGGGCCGCGACCATGAGCCGGCCCGCCGTGCCGCGGCTGCCGCCGTCGCACCCCTGGTCGACAGCCTGACCCAACTGCCGACCCGCGTCTATTTCGAAGACCGGCTCGCCGCCGCGGCGACGAAGTGCGACGCCAGCGCCAGCCGCCTGGCCCTGCTGTTCATCGACCTCGACGGCTTCAAGCCGGTCAACGACACCTATGGCCACTCGATCGGCGACCTGGTGCTGGAGCAGGTCGGCCAGCGCCTGAAGGCGATGTCGCGCGGCAAGGACGTGGTGGCCCGGGTCGGCGGCGACGAATTCCTGCTGCTCCTGACCAACGTGCAGGCCGACGAGGCCGTCGCCCAGGTCGCCTCGCGCCTGATCGCGGGCCTCTCGCAGCCCTACGCGGTCGAAGGCCGCGAGGTCATGATCTCGTGCTCCGTCGGCATCGCCATGTACCCGGACGGCTGCAGCCACGCCAAGCTGATCGCCCGCGCCGACGCGGCGATGTACGCCTCCAAGCGGGCCGGCGGCTCGAACCACTGCTTCTACTCGACGGCGATGGACGCCGATGCCGAGGCGCAGTTCACGCTCCTGCGCGATCTGCGCAAGGCCGTCGCGGCCAAGGAATTCGAGCTGTTCTACCAGCCGAAGATCGACTCGAAGAGCGGCAAGGTCACCGCGGTCGAGGCGCTGCTGCGCTGGAAGCACCCGACCCGCGGCGTGCTGCTGCCGAACACCTTCATCCCGATCGCCGAGCGCTTCGGCCTGATCGGCCAGCTCGGCAACTGGGTGATCGAGGACGCCTGCCGGCAAAGCCGCGCCTGGCGCGACAAGGGCCTGCGCATGCGGGTGGCGATCAACCTCTCGGCCCACCAGATGCGCCAGGACGACATCGTCGAGCGGATCACCGGCGCGCTCGAGCAGTACAAGATCCATCCGTCGCTGCTCACCTGCGAGATCACCGAGTCGGCGGCGATGGAGGACACGAAGACGACGCAGGCGACCTTCCGCCGCCTCGGCGAGCTCGGCACCCATCTTTCGATCGACGACTTCGGCACCGGCTATTCGAGCCTGGCCTACCTGCGCAAGCTCCCGGCCGAGGAGCTGAAGATCGACCGCAGCTTCATCATGGACCTCGAGCACAGCGCCGACGCGCGCGCCGTGGTCGACGCGGTCATCAAGCTGGCGCACGCGCTCGGCCTGAAGGTGGTGGCCGAGGGCGTGGAGAACCAGCGCCAGCAGGCGATCCTGTGCGAGATGCAGTGCGACGAGCTGCAGGGCTTCCTCTTCGCCAAGCCGATGTCGGGCCGGGCGCTGCTCCTCTGGGCGATCAACGACCGCCAGGAAACCGCCGTCTTCAAGCCCTCGCTGTTCGACGAAACGCGGCAGGGCGAGCCCGTCTGAGGGCCTGCCGCCGGCGATTCGTCGCCCGCGGCCGCGCGATTCGTCGCCGCAGCGCGCGGCTCGTCGCAGCAAATGCCCGGTTCATCGCAAGGCGCTATCGCCGCCCGGACCCGCTCCGTAAAGTGCACTCACCGCAACGAAAGAAGCGGCCTTCAACCGGGAGCACACCATGTCCGACAACATCCTTTCCGCCGTCCTGACCTTCAGCCTCCTGGCCGCTGGCACGGCCGCGATCGGGTCGGAGATGTTCGAAACCCGCCAGCCCGCCAAGGCGCCGGTCGTCCTCGTCGCCCAGGGCATGCCGACGGCACCGGTCGAGATCGTCACGCTGCCCCGGGTCACGGTGACCGGACAGCGAGCGGCGTCGGCGCCGATCGTGACGCTGCCGATGGTGATCGTGACCGGTCAGCGCGCGCCGGTGACGGTGGCGGTCGAAACCCGCGCCAGCGAAACCCCGCGCGTGCAGTAACGGTCCAGGAGCTTCGGCTCCTGGCCTTTCGTGGCTCACATCTGCCGGAAGACGTGCAGGAAGCTGCGGCTGACCGGCAGCACCTCGCGCCGGTTCTTGAGGCGCACCTCGGCCGTGTCGTTGAAGCCGCGATCGACCTGCGCCACCTGGCGCAGGTTGACGATCACCGAGCGGTGGATCTGGGCGAAAGTGTCGGGGTCGAGCTCGTCGGCGAGCTCGCGGATGGGGGTGCGGATCAGCGCCTCGCCGCCCTCCCACACCACCAGCGTGTACTTCTCGTCGGAGCGGAGGAAGGCGATCTGCTCGACCGGGATCAGGCGCACGCTCTGCGCCACCGAGGCGCGTATCCACTGCAGGTACTTGCGCGCATCGCCGCCGGCGCCGGCGCGCGTCTTCAGCTCGCCGGCAAGTCGGTCGAGCACCGCCTCGAAGCCGGGCGCCAGCGGCTCGGGCGCCTCCAGGCGCGACTTGAGGCGCGCCACCGAATCGGCCAGGCGCGCCTCCTCGAACGGCTTGACCACGTAGTCGATCGCCCCGTGCTCGAACGCCTGCACGGCGTAGTGCTCGTGCGCGGTCACGAACACGATCTCGGCGCGGCGGGCGATCGCCCGCGCGGCGTCGATGCCGTTCAGGCCGGGCATGTGGACGTCGAGAAATGCGATCCGCGGCAGGTGGGTCTCGAAGAACTCGATCGCCTCGCGCCCGTTTCTCGCCTCGGCCACGATCTCCAGCTCGGGCCACAGGCGCGCCAGGTGGGCGCGCAGCCGCTCGCGCAGCAGCGGCTCGTCGTCGGCGATCAGGGCCGTCGCCGAGGCGCTCATGCCCTGGCGCCCGCGGCCCGGTCGCCGGCGCCCTCGGGGCGATGTGGCGGAAAGACGATCTCGGCGCTGAGGCCGTGCGGCCGCGCCTCGTGCAACTCGAGCCGGCCCGCCGCGCCGAAGAAGCCGCGCAGGCGGCTCTCGAGGTTGGCCAGGCCGGTGCCGGGCACGGCCGATTCGCTCATGCCGACGCCGGTGTCGGCGACCACCAGGCGGATGCTGCCGTCGACCTCGCGGCGTGCGCTGACGTCGATCCGGCCGCCGTTCTCGCCCGGGTCGATGCCGTGGCGGACCGCGTTCTCCACCAGCGTCAGCACGCTCATCGGCAGGAACTCGCGGGCAGCGATGTCCTCGGCAACGTCGATCGAGAACGCGAGCCGGTCGGGCATGCGCATCTGCATCAGCTCGAGGTAGGAGCGGACCAGCGCGATCTCGTTGCCGAGCGTCGGCGCGCCGGCGTGCAGCCGCGGCATGGCGGCGCGCAGGTAGGCGATCAGGCTCTTCAGCACCGGCGCCGCCTGCGACGAGCCCGACTCGACCAGCGCCTGCACGTTGGCGAGGGTGTTGAACAGGAAGTGCGGCTCGATCTGCGCCTGCAGCAGCTTCAGGCGGGTGTCGAGCGCCTCCTTCTCCAGCGTGCTTCGCTCGAGAGCGAAGCCGAGCTGCGCCGCCCGCGCCTGCGCGTCGCGCTCCCGGTAGAGCGCGCCGAGGGCGAGCAGCGGCGCGATGAACAGCACGGACGCGGTGATGAAGATGAACCCCATCACGCGCCCTTCGTGCTGGAGCAGGTTGGCCAGGTTGCCGTCGATGCTGGGGAGATAGGCCAGCACGGTCGCGATCGGCGCCGCGATCACCACGGCGAGCACCTGCGCCAGCCAGCGCGGGATCTGGCGCGGATGCCAGGTGCCGGCGGCGGCGAAGACGACCAGCAGAAGGGCAGCGATGAAGACCATGCGCCCGAGCAGCACCCAGAACGGCACCGTGAAGACCGGGTTCAGCAGCGCCGCGATCACCAGCGCCAGCGTCGCCGCCACGGCGGCGCGCTTCCAGGTCAGGGCCCCGACGATCGCCTCGAGGGCAGGACGCAGGACCGTGGCGGTGGAGCTCGCGGAATTCATGCGCCGGACGATAGCGCCGCGGCGGATCGGCAGCGATCCGGTGCGACGAAGCACCGGAAGGCGGGGGTCAATGGCGGTCGCGGCGGCAAAGCCGGGGTCGGGCGGCAGAGCGGGGAGCGCTTCGGGTGGCAAAGCCGGGGTCGGGCGCCCATCGGCGTGCGACCTCGGCGGTCAGCCTCGCTGCGCGAGCCAACCGCCGAGGTCGTGACCGGACGGTCGCCCGACCACGGCTTCGTCATCCCGCCGATGGCGATAGCCAGGGCGGCTGGATGCGAACCGCCCCTAGGCCTACGCCCCCGCGCGCTGCAGATGCGCCGTCATCGCCTGCTCGAGCGTGTCGGCGCTGTCGGCCAGGTGCGCCCGCGCTTCCTCGCTCAGGCCGCCGCGCCGGTTGGCGGCGCGGATTCGCTCCAGCAGCACCTTGGCCTGGGCGCGGACCACGCTGCGCGTGTCGGCGCGGGTCGAGGCCCCGGGGCGCAGCAGGACCGCGGCGATGCGGTTGACGTGGTCGCGCTGCACTTCGCGGCGCAACGCCGGGATGTCGCCGCTGCCGTCGAGCTCGCTCCAGACGGCCTGCGAGAGGCGGCTGTAGAGCTCGGGCATGCGCAGCGCCCGGCTGCTGCCGGCCGGCGCCTTCTCGCTGCTTTCGAGCAGGCGGGTGGCGACCGTGTCGCTCATCAGCACGGCCAGCAGCGAGCGCTGCAGGCCGAGCACCTGCCCGGAAGGCGAGTAGTCGGTCTGGGCCGAGCCTTCGCCGCCGCGCAGCGCGTCCAGACGCTCGCTGAAGTCGGTGCCGAGCTTGCGCTGCAGCGCTGGCGAAACGCGCAGGCTGTCGGCCGAGAGCAGGCTGCCGGTGATGACGTCGAGCGCCTCGCGCTGGTCGGCCACCGGCACCGGCGCGAGCGGGTCGCGGCCCGTGCCCGGCGCGTCGCGCACCGTGCGCACGCCGCCGATCTGCCGCGACAGCACGTTCGCCGCCCGGGCGACGTCGCGGATCGCGTAGGTGACCGAGCGCTTCAGCAGGTTGTAGTCCTGGTCGGGCCGGAGCTGGCGCGCCTCCTGGCGCTTGAGCAGGTCCTGGGCGATCGCGATCCGCTTCTTGGCGAAGCCGATGACGTCGCTGCCCAGGTCGTTCTGCAGCGATTCGGGATCGATGCCGAGGAAGTTGTCTTCGTCGGTGCCGTAGGCGAGCTGCGGCTCGGCGCTGCGTGCCGCCACCTTTTCGAGCGCCGCCTTCTCGTCGGCCGGGCTCAGGCCCGCCGGCAGCGGCTTGTAGGCGAACTCGATCGCCCAGTAGTCGTAGGGGCCCAGCGTCTCGTTGAACGCCGTGCCGTAGGAGGCGCGCGGCTCGTCCGGGCTGTTGAGGTTGATCGGCGCGTAGTCCATCACCGAGCCGGTGATGCCGTTCGCCTTGGTGAAGGCCGGATCGGCGAGCTGCTTCAGCGTGAAGGCACGCGACGAGCGGAAGTTGTGCCGCAGGCCGAGGGTGTGCCCGACCTCGTGCATCGTCACGTCCTTCAGGTAGGCCTCGACGAACTTCGCCGCCTCCGGGCTGTCGGGGTCGAGGTCGCCGCGCGCCTCGAGCACGTCGAGCGCGTACGCCATCTGCTCGCTGGCTTCGTCCTCGTAGTTGCAGAAGCGCCCCGAGGCGAGCAGGTGCTGCTCGTGCGCGGTGAGCGGCTGCGCGCCGAACGGGTTCTCGACGCCGGCGCCGGTGAGCACCTGGGCGCGGGTGGCGCGGATGTTTCGCGACGACAGGCTCTCGATGCCGATGTCGGCGTCTAGGATCTCGCCGCTGCGCGGGTCGACGTGGCTGGGCCCGATCGCGCCGAACACCGGCGAGGCATTGGTCATCCAGCGGATCGAGGCGCGATTGAGGTCGAGGGTGTCGAAGTCGGCGTCGTCTGGCTGCACCTGGACCTGGACCGCGTCCTTGAAGCCGATCTTCTCGAACGCCTTGTTCCACTCGAGGACGCCGGCGGTGATGGCCGGCCGGTACTTGACCGGCACGGTCCGGTCGAGCCAGAAGACGATCGGCTTGACCGGCTCCGAGAGGGCCGCCGCCGGATCCTTCTTCTCGAGCCGCCAGCGGTTCACCAGGCGCTGCCGCGGCGTGCGCTCGAGGTCGTCGGTGAAGTCGAAGCGGCCGCTGTCGAAGTAGCCGATCCGCGGGTCGGCCTTGCGCCCCGCCATCGGCTCGGCCGGCAGGCGCGAGAGCGAGTAGTGCAGGCCGAGGAACATGCTGCGCGGATCAGGCAGCGAGCGCGGCGCGGAAGGCTGCGGCGCCCCCGGCGGCAAGCCCGGCTGCGGCACCGCGATCGACGCCGTGGCGAAGTGGCTCAGCACCTCGAGCACCAGCAGGTCGGCGCTGCCACGCGCCTTGGTGATCGCCGAGTTGCGCGGATCGAACGAATAGCCCTGGCGGTAGCTGCGCTGCAGGTCCATGCCGATGCCGAGCAGGTCGGCCAGGAACAGCGTGTTGGCCTCGACCAGCACCGCCTTCCGGTCCGGGTCGGGCAGGCTCAGCACCGGCGTGCTGGCGAGCAGGCTGGGCGAGTAGGCGGCCTCGATCGCCGCCGCCTCGGGCGTGCCGGCCTTGGCGACGTAGCCGATGTTGCGCCAGATCATCTGCACCTGGTTGTGGACGCGGCGGAACTCGACGATGCCGCTGTCCTGCATCAGGCCGCCGTAGAAGCCGCGCTCGCCGATGCCGGTCTTCAGCTTGGCGGAAAGGAAGAACGGCTGGTTGAAGTCTTCCGGGCGCAGCTCGAGCCAGACCTTGTCGTCCTTCTGCCAGAAGGCCAGGGTCCCGTCGCTGCGCTTGGCGTCCTTGACGACCTCGGCGAAGGGGCGCAGGGCGCCCGGCGCCATCGCGACCGGCGGCGCGCCCGGCGGGCGCAGGCCCGAGGCCGCGCCGCCCGGGCCGACGGCGCCGGTGGGCGCGGAGGCGCCGCCGGCCGGCGGAGTAGCGGCCGAGCCGGTGACGAAGGTCGGGAAGGTGGTGCAGCCGCCGAGCGCGGCGGCGGTCGCGACGACCAGGCCGCTGACGCGGGTCAGCGAAAGAAGGCGTGATGACATGCGGAACCCTCGGCAGGGAGAGCGGGAAAGGCGCGTTCGATGGTACGGCGGGCGAATGGTTCTCGAAACTGGCAAATGTCTCGATCAGTGCTGGATCGGCCGGAAGCGCAGGCGCTTGGGCTTGGCGCCCTCCTCGCCCAGGCGCTTCTTCTTGTCGGCCTCGTACTCCTGGTAGTTGCCGTCGAAGAAGGTCCACTTCGAGTCGCCCTCGGCGGCCAGGATGTGGGTGGCGATGCGGTCGAGGAACCAGCGATCGTGGCTGATCACCATGATCGAGCCGGCGAACTCGAGCAGCGCGTCCTCGAGCGCGCGCAGCGTCTCGACGTCGAGGTCGTTCGACGGCTCGTCGAGCATCAGCACGTTGGCGCCGGCGATCAGCGTCTTGGCCAGGTGCAGCCGCCCGCGCTCGCCGCCCGAGAGGTTGCCGACCAGCTTCTGCTGGTCGTTGCCCTTGAAGTTGAACTTGCCGAGGTAGGCGCGGCTCGGCATGGTGAACTTGCCGACGATCAGGTTGTCGAGGCCGCCCGAGACGTCCTGCCAGACCGTCTTGTCGTTCTCCAGCTCCTCGCGGCTCTGCTCGACGAATGCCATCTTCACGGTCGCACCCATCTTGACCGTTCCGCTGTCGGGCTTTTCCTTGCCCGCGATCATGCGGAACAGGGTCGACTTGCCGGCCCCGTTCGGGCCGATGATGCCGACGATCGCGCCGGCGGGCACCTTGAAGCTGAGGTCGTCGATGAGGAGACGGTCGCCGAAGCTCTTGCTGACGTTCTGGAACTCGATCACCTCGTGGCCCAGCCGGTCGGCCACCGGGATGAAGATCTCGTTGGTCTCGTTGCGCTTCTGGTAGTCGACGTCCGAAAGCTCCTCGAAGCGGGCGAGGCGCGCCTTGCTCTTGGCCTGGCGGCCCTTGGGGTTCTGCCGCACCCACTCGAGCTCCTTCTTCATCGCCTTCGTGCGCGCGTCCTCGGTCTTCTGCTCCTGCTCGAGGCGGGCTTCCTTCTGCTCGAGCCAGGTCGAGTAGTTGCCCTTGTACGGAATGCCCGAGCCGCGGTCGAGCTCGAGGATCCACTCGGCGGCGTTGTCGAGGAAGTAGCGATCGTGGGTGATCGCCACCACCGTGCCGGGAAAGCGCTGCAGGAACTGCTCGAGCCAGTCGACGCTTTCGGCGTCGAGGTGGTTGGTCGGCTCGTCGAGGAGCAGCATGTCGGGCTTGGAAAGCAGCATGCGGCAGAGCGCGACCCGGCGCTTCTCGCCGCCGGAGAGCTTGCCGATGACCGCGTCCCACGGCGCGAGCCGCAGGGCATCGGCGGCGATCTCGAGCTGCATGTCGGTGTTCTCGCTGCCGGCCGCGGCGATCTGCGCCTCGAGCTCGGCCTGCTCGGCGGCGAGGGCGTCGAAGTCGGCGCCTTCCTCGCCGTAGGCGGCGTAGACCTCGTCGAGCCGCTTCTTGGCGGCGAGCGCGCCGCCGATCCCCTCCTCGACCGCCTGGCGCACGGTCTGGTCGGGGTTCATCACCGGCTCCTGCGGCAGGTAGCCGATCTTCAGCCCCGGCATCGGCGTCGCCTCGCCCTCGATGTCGCGGTCGATGCCGGCCATGATCTTGAGCAGCGTCGACTTGCCCGAGCCGTTCAGGCCGAGCACGCCGATCTTGGCGCCGGGAAAGAACGAGAGCGAGATGTTCTTGAGGATCTGCCGTTTGGGCGGAACGATCTTGCCCACGCGGTTCATCGTGAAGACGTACTGAGCCATGAAATACCTTGCTTGGAGAAGTCGAGGCGCGCCGGAGAACCCGGGGCCGATGACTCTATTGTCGGCGAATCCAGGGCCATCTCCGGCGAAGGACATCGGCCTGCCGGTTAGAATGCGCTCCAGCGTCGCCATGTTTTCCAGTCAGCGCCGACGCAGTCGCTTCCGACTCCTTTCCCCCGTCTGCCTTCGACTGGCGCCCGCTCCGCGGGCAGCAGGCCGATGAATTGGCAGAACTCTCCTCCATGACTTTCGATACTCTCGGCCTCGCCGAGCCCTTGCTGCGTGCCGTTCACGAAGCGGGCTACACCACGCCCACCCCGATCCAGGCGCAAGCCATTCCCGCCGTGCTTTCCGGCGGCGACGTGATGGGCGGCGCGCAGACCGGCACTGGCAAGACCGCCGGCTTCGTGCTGCCGCTGCTGCAACGCCTGATGGACAAGCCCGGCGTGCGTGACCAGCGCGGCAAGCTTCCCATCCGCGCCCTCATCCTGACGCCGACGCGCGAGCTCGCCGCCCAGGTCGAGGAAAGCGTGCGCACCTACGGCAAGCACGCCAAGCTCTCGAGCATGGTGATGTTCGGCGGCGTCGGCATGCAGCCGCAGATCGACAAGCTGCGCCGCGGCGTCGACATCCTCGTCGCCACGCCGGGGCGCCTGCTCGACCACCACGGCCAGCGCACCCTCGACCTCTCGCACGTCGAGATCTTCGTCCTCGACGAAGCCGACCGCATGCTCGACATGGGCTTCATCCACGACATCAAGAAGGTGCTCGCGGTGCTGCCGCAGAAGAAGCAGAGCCTGCTCTTTTCCGCGACCTTCAGCGACGAGGTCAAGGCGATCGCCGACCGCCTGCTGAACGCGCCGGTGCTGATCGAGGTCGCGCGCCGCAACCAGACCGCCGAGCTGATCGCGCAGAAGGTGCACCCGGTCGGCCGCGAGATGAAGAAGGACCTGCTGGTCCACCTCGTCAAGGACAACGACTGGCACCAGGTGCTGGTCTTCACGCGCATGAAGCACGGCGCCAACCGCCTGGTCGAGCACCTGCTCAAGCACGACATCACGGCGATGGCGATCCACGGCAACAAGAGCCAGACCGCGCGCACCAAGGCGCTCGCCGACTTCAAGAAGGGCGACCTGCAGGTGCTGGTGGCGACCGACATCGCCGCCCGCGGCATCGACATCGACCAGCTCCCGCACGTCGTCAACTTCGAGCTGCCGAACGTGCCCGAGGACTACGTGCACCGGATCGGCCGCACCGGCCGCGCCGGCACCAAGGGCGAGGCGATCTCGCTCGTGTGCGTCGACGAGAACGGCTTCCTGCGCGACATCGAGCGGCTGACCAAGATCGAGATCCCCAAGGAAATCGTTCCCGGCTTCGCCCCGCCCGCGCACGAGAAGCCCGAGCCGATCGTTCTCGGCCGCATGGTCATCGGCGAAGGCGCCGCCCGAGGCGGCATGCGCCGATCGTCGGGCGGGGGTGGCCATCGCGGCGACTCGCGCGGCGGCAGTGGCGGCGGCGGTGGCAACAACGGCAATGGCGGCGGCGGTTCGCATCGCCAGGCGCCGCCGCGGCCGCAAGGCCCGTCGCGCGACGGCCGCTCCGGCGGCGGTGGCGGCGGTCGCCCGCCGTCCCGGCTGGGCTCGCCCAAGCGCTGATCGCGGGCGCGTAAGGGGCGGCGAGCGTCATGGCGTCGAACCCGCCGCTGCGTCGCGCGCTGCTTGCCGGTGCCACCGGCCTGGTCGGCCGGGCGATGCTGCCGCTGCTGCTGCGGAGCCACGCCTCGGTCGACCTGCTGCTGCGGCGCGCGGCGCCGGAGCTCGGCGCCGACCCGCGCCTCAGCCCGCACGTCGTCGACTTCGCGAAGCTGCCTGAAGCCTTCCCGGCTGTCGACGACGTCTTCATCGCCCTCGGCACGACGATCGCCGTCGCCCGCTCGCAGGCGGCGTTTCGCGCCGTCGACTTCGACGCCGTGGTCGCCACCGCCCGCGCCGCGCGGGCCGCCGGCGCGACCCGCCTCGCGCTGGTCTCGGCGCTCGGCGCCGACCCCGGCTCGCGCGTCTTCTACAACCGCGTCAAGGGCGAGACCGAGGCGGCCGTCTCCGGCCTCGGCTACGAGAGCGTCGCCATCGCCCAGCCCTCACTCCTGCTCGGCGACCGCGAAGCGCTCGGCCAGCCTGCGCGCAGCCTCGAGGCGCTGGCGATGCGCTTCGCCCGGCCGCTGAGCTGGGTCGTGCCGCGCGGCGTGCGGCCGATCGCCGCGGCCGACGTCGCCGCGGCGCTCGTCGCCGCCACCGCCCGCGGCAGGCCCGGCGTGCACGTCCTCGCCTCGGGCGACATGCAGCGTGCCGCCGGCTGATCCCGCGCCGACCCGTCACGACCTCCAGCCCCTGCCGCCGCAGGGCGACACTGAGGACCGGGCCGAGACGGTCGAGCCGCCCACCGACCACGCGCCGCTGGAGAAGCCGACGACGGCGCTGTTCCAGCACCGCGCGTTCATGCGCCTCTGGTTCTCGCGCCTGTTCGGCACCTCCGCCAACCAGATGCTGCTGGTCGCGCTCGGCTGGCAGATGTACGACCTCACGCACAGCGCCTGGGACCTCGGCCTGGTCGGCCTGCTCCAGTTCCTGCCCGCGCTCGCCCTGGTGCTGGTCGCCGGCCAGGTGGTCGACCGGCTGCACCGCGCCCGCATCGTCGCCGTCTGCATGGCGGCGCAGACCCTCGTCTCCGCCCTCCTGATCTGGGCTTCCGCAACGCACGGCGTGAGCCGGGAACTGCTGCTGCTCGTCTCGATCGCGGTCGGCACGGTGCGCGCATTCCAGTTTCCGGCGCAGCAGGCGTTGACGCCCATGGTCCTGCCGCCCGCGCTGCTGCCGCGCGGCCTGGCGTTCAGCTCGGCCGGCGCGCAGAGCGCGATCGTCGCCGGGCCTGCCATCGGCGGCTTCGTCTACACCGCTGGCGCCGCCACGGTCTACGCCACCTGCGCCGTGCTCTTCGTCATTGCCGGGGTGCTCGTGTTCGGCGTGCGCTACGAGCAGGCGGCGCGCATCAGGAAGGCGATCTCGCTCGACACCCTGCTCGGCGGCGTGCGCTTCGTGCGCGACCGGCCGGTGGTGCTGGGCGCGATCTCGCTCGACCTGTTCGCGGTGCTGTTCGGCGGCGCGGTTGCGCTGCTGCCGATCTTCGCCCGCGACCTGCTGCAGGTGGGCTCGTGGGGCCTCGGCCTGCTGCGCGCCGCGCCCGCCGCCGGCGCCCTCCTCACCTCGATCGTCCTGACCCGCTTCCCGGTGACGCGCCGCGCCGGCAGGGTGCTGCTGTCGGCGGTGGCGGTGTACGGCGTCGCGACGCTCGCGTTCGGGCTCTCGACTTCCTTCGTGCTCTCGCTCGCCGCCTTGGTCGTCACCGGCGCGGCCGACATGATCAGCGTCGTCATCCGCCAGTCGCTGGTGCAGCTCGACACGCCCGACGAGATGCGCGGCCGCGTCAGCGCGGTCAACTCGGTCTTCATCGGAGCCTCCAACCAGCTCGGCGAGTTCGAGTCGGGCGTCACCGCCGCCTGGCTGGGGCCGGTCGGCTCGGTCGTGCTCGGCGGCCTCGGCACGCTGCTCGTCGCCGGCGCCTGGGTCCGGCTCTTTCCGGCGCTGGCGCAGCGCGACCGGCTGACGACCTCGCGCTGAGTTCCGCGCGCGGCCTCGCCGCTCAACCGTCGCCCCGCTTCATCTTCATCCGCATCCGCGTGTCCTTGCCGCGCGACTTCCAGGCCGAGAGCTGCTGGCGCCGCTCCACCCAGGTCAGCGAATCGCGCCGGGTCTCGCGCAGGAGTTTGTGGAAGTTGCGCAGGCGATCGGGATCGACGCCCTCGCGCACCGCGCAGCCCGGCTCGTCGCCATGCGTGCAGTCGCGAAAGCGGCACTGTCCGGCCAGGCTCTCGACGTCGCCGAAGCTCGCCGCCAGCGTCGCCTCGTCGACGTCGGGGCGCAGCGTCCTGAGGCCGGGGGTGTCGATCACGCAGGCGCCGCCGGGCAGCAGGTGCAAGGAGCGCGCGGTGGTCGTGTGCATGCCGCGGCTGTCGTGCTCGCGCACCGCGCCGGTGTCCTGCACCGCGTTGCCGATCAGGGTGTTGGTCAGGGTCGACTTGCCCGCGCCCGAGGAGCCGAGCAGCACCAGCGTCTGCCCGCCGCAGGCGACGTGGGCGAACCGACCCGCGCTCGCCGGGTCGGTGGCGTCGACCGTCAGCGTCGGCACCGCGCCGGGCAGGCGCTTGCCGAGCGCGGCGAGCCGCTCGTCGCGCCGCTCGGGATCGGCCGCGGCGATGTCGGCCTTGGTCAGCACGACGATCGGCGCCACGCCGCTGGCATAGACCAGCGTCAGGTAGCGCTCGAGGCGGCGCAGGTTGAAGTCGTCGTCGAGGCCCATGACGAGCAGGGCCCAGTCGACGTTGCTGACCACCGGATGGCGGCTGCCGTCGCCGTCGCGGCGAACGATGTGCGAGAGCGGCGGCACGCGCTGCTGGACCCAGCGCGCGCCGGAAGCGTCGCGCGAGGCGAGCACCCAGTCGCCGACGGCGAGCATGGTGCCGCCCTCGAGCAGCTGGCGCGCGAGCCGCGGCACCTGGCGCGCCGCGCCTTCGCCGAGGCCGTCGTGAAGCTGCACCGTCTCGCGGTGCACCGAGCAGACCCGCAGGAGGTCGAGACGCTGTTCGCCGCCTTCGGCGCAGGCGCGCGCCCGGTCGGCGAGCGCCGGCGTGAGGCCGACGCGCTGGAGACGATCGAGATCGATGTGAAGCATGTGGAATCCGAAGCAAGTGGCGGCCGGCGCGCGAACGCACGGACGCGGATCGTCGGCAGGCGGGCTGCCGGAACGAGCGATGCGAGGCTTCGCCGGGAGGGCGGCGCCGGATTCGAACGACTTCGGTGAAAACCGGCTGGGGGCCGGTGCGGAGCTACGCGCGGATCAGGCGGCTGCCGACGCGGCGGCAGAAGCAGAGTCAGGCATGGTCTTGGACATGAGGCTCTCCTTTGCTGGCCGGTGGCGGGCGAGGCGCGATGCGCTTCGGTGGCTTGAGTCGGGCAGGAGCCCGGCGCGGCCCGGAGTTTCCGCGAAGCGTAGCGCGACGTCAACGAAAGCAGCCTCTCGGCTTGCGTTTTGCGCAACAGATTCGGGCGCGGTGGGCAAGGCGGACTTGCACGGGCCCGGACCGGCCGCACATCAGCAACAAGGTCATTCGCCCCTCGTATGATCGCCGCGCGCTGGCCGGTGCCGCGCTTCACCTGGAGAAAGAATGAAGTCGTTCGTCATCGCCCTCGCCGTTGCCCTGATCGCTGCCACCTCGGTGCCCGGCGACGCTTTCGCGCGCCGGATCGGCGGCGGCGGCACTGCCGGCATGCAACGCAGCGTGCCGCCGCGTGCCACGCCCGATGCGCCCAAGCCCGCCGCGCCCGCTGCACAGCCGGCAGGCCCGACCGCGGCCGCTGCCGCCGCACCGGCTGCGGCCGCGAAGCGCTCGTGGCTGGGCCCGATCGCCGGCCTCGCCGCCGGCCTCGGCATCGCCGCGCTGATGAGCCACCTCGGCATGGGCGAGGCCTTCGGCAACATGCTCACCATGCTCCTGCTCGCAGGCGTCGCCTTCTTCGCGATCCGCTTCCTGCTGCGCCGCTTCGGCCCGAAGGCGCCGACCGGTGCCGGCAACCTGCAGTTCGCCGGCGCGGGCGCGCCGATGCAACCGACCCGCTTCGAGCCGCAGGCGTTCGGCGGCGGCAGCAACGCGACGCTTGCCGCCGCCGCGCCGACGGCCAACGCCCTGCCCGCGGGCTTCGATGCCGACGGCTTCGAGCGCATTGCCAAGATGATCTTCATCCGTCTGCAGGCGGCCAACGACGCCGGCGACCTGAACGACCTGCGCGCCTTCACCACGCCGGAGATGTTCGCCGTGGTCCGGCTCGAGCTGCAGGAGCGCGGCCCCTCGGCGCAGCGCACCGACGTGGTCCGCGTCGACGCCGAGGTGCTCGACGTCGCCAGCGAGGTCGATCGGCAGATCGTCAGCGTTCGCTTCCATGGCCTGATCCGCGAGCAGATCGACGGCGTCGCCGAGCCCTTCGACGAGGTCTGGCACCTGGTCAAGCCGGCCGACGGCAGCCGCGAGTGGGCGATCGCCGGCATCCAGCAGTCGCACCTCGCGCTCGCCCAGGCGGCGTGAAGCTGTTCGTCGTCACCGGCGCGTCGCGCGGCATGGGCGCGGCGCTGGCCGAGCAATTGCTCGCCGACGCCGGCCACACGGTGCTCTGCATCGCTCGTCGCGGCAACGACGCGCTCGCCGCGGTCGCGGCCGCGAGCGGCGCGACCTGCGAGCAATGGCAGGCCGACCTGGCCGAGCCGATCGCCGTCGCCGCCCGCCTGCAGGGCTGGCTGGCGGCGCACGACGCCGACGCGTTCGGCGAGGCCACCCTGGTCAACAACGCGGCGTCGCTGACGCGGATCGGCGGGCTCGAGAACTGCAGCGCCGAGGAGCTGTCGTCGTCGATCCGCGTCGGCCTCGAGGCGCCGCTCCTGCTGACCGCCGCGTTCCTGCGCGCCACCGCCGGCTGGCGCGGCGAGCGGCGCGTGCTCAACATCTCCTCCGGGCTCGGCCGCCGGGCCATGGCCGGGCAGGCGACCTATTGCGCCGCCAAGGCCGGCATGGACCACCTGTCGCGCGCGGTCGCGCTCGACCAGGCGCTGCTCGCCAACGGCGCGAAAGTCGTTTCGCTCGCTCCCGGCGTGATCGACACCGACATGCAGGTACAGCTGCGCAGTGCCGACGGCGCCGGCTTCCCCGAGCAGCAGGCCTTCCTCAAGCTGAAGGAATCGGGCCAGCTCACCTCGAGCCACGACGCGGCCGCGCGCCTCGTCGCCTACCTGGGTCGCGCCGATTTCGGCGCCTCGCCGGTGGCCGACGTTCGCGACCCCTGAAACGCGCCCGCTAGCCCCGGATCGCGGGCCGGCTGCGCGACAATCCCGCGCAGCCCCGCCACGAATAGCGCGCTCGTCGACGCGCCCCGGAGATCCTCATGTCACGACTCGCGCTCGCCGCCCTCGCCACGGCTGCGTTGCTCTGCGCCTGCACGCCGATGCCGCCGGCCCCGCCGGCTCGAAGCAGCGAGCCCGCGGCGGCACCCGCCGTCCCCGCGGGCGCGAGCGACTGGGTGCAGGCGAACGACAAGCTCGTCATCCAGGGCATCCCGCCGATACCGAAGAGCGTCGCCGAGGAGGTCGGGCGCTACGCCGACTTCCGCGGCCACGCCTTCGTCGACTGGCATCCGACCCGGCGCGAGATGCTGGTCGGCCATCGCAAGGCCGGCGGCAACACGACGCAGATCTACCGGCTCTCGTCGCCGCTCGGCGAGCTCGAGCCGATCACCGACTTCGCCGACCCGGTGCGCAAGGCGCGCTTCGAGCCGCTCACCGGCGACTCGATCCTGTTCGAGCGCAGCAGCGGCGGCGACGAAGCCGCGCAGATCTATCGCCTCGACCTCGCGACCCGGCAGGTGACGGTCGTTTCCGAGCCCGACATGCGGCACAGCATCGAAGGCTGGCTGCACCTGAGCAGCCGCATGCTCTACCTCTCGGTGCCGCTCGACCGCACCGCCGCCGGCGGCCGGCGCGACGAGATCGTGCAGACACTGACCCTGGTCGATCCGGCCAACCCTGCCGGCCGGCGCAAGCTCGCCGAGCTGCCGGGCGCCGGCTGGGACGTGGGCGGCGCGTCCTGGGACGATCGTCGCCTGGTGCTCAGCCGCTTCCTGTCGGCGAACCAGTCGGAGATCTGGCTGCTCGACCTCGCCAGCGGCGAGCGCACGCGCGTACTGCCGGCGCCCGGCAGCAACGACAAGGCGACGCATTTCGCCGGGCCGTGGAAGCGCGACAACTCGGGCTTTCTCTTCGTCAGCGACCGCAGCGGCGAGTTCCGCGAGCTGATGTTCTATTCGCTTGCCGACGGAAAGATCACCTCGATCACGCGCCACATCAAGGGCGACATCGAGGGCGCGAGCGCCAGCGCCGACGGCAAGCTGCTCGCGGTGCGGGCCAAGGTCGAAGGCCGCACCAACCTGCTGTTCTTCGACGGCGAGGCGTTCAACGAGCTGCCGTCGCCGGCGCTGCCGGAAGGCAGCGTCACCGAGGCGCGCTTTCATCCGCGCCTGCCGCTGATGGCGTTCTCGCTCAACAGCAGCAAGGGGCCGGGCCAGATCGGAACCCTCGTGCCCGCCGACGGCGGCTCGCAGGCCTGGACCCGGCCGTACGCGCCGCCGGGGGTCGACACCTCGCGCTTCGCCGAGCAGCAGATCGTGCGCTGGAAGAGCTTCGACGGGCGCGAGATCTCGGGCATCGCCGCCCTGCCGCCGGCGCGCTTCGCCGGGAAGCGCCCGGTGCTGATCGACATCCACGGCGGACCCGAGGGCGAGGCCGAATTCGGTTTCCTGGGCCGCGCCAACTACTACCTCGAGGAGCTCGGCGTCGCCGTGATCCGGCCGAACGTGCGCGGTTCGAGCGGCTTCGGCAAGACCTTCCTCTCGCTCGACGACGGCAGGAAGCGCGAGGACTCGGTCAAGGACATCGGCGCCCTGCTCGACTGGATCGCGACCCAGCCGCGCCTCGACCCGAGCCGGGTGCTGGTCATCGGCGGCAGCTACGGCGGCTACATGAGCCTGGCGGTGGCGACGACCTATGCCGAGCGCATCGCCGGCGCGATCGATGTCGTCGGCATCTCCAACTTCGTCAGCTTCCTCGAGAACACCGAGAGCTACCGGCGCGACCTGCGCCGCGCCGAGTACGGCGACGAGCGCGACCCGGAGATGCGCGCCTTCCTGACCGGCATCTCGCCCCTGACCCACGCGGCGAAGATCACCAGGCCGCTGTTCGTGGTGCAGGGCCGCAACGACCCGCGCGTGCCGTGGACCGAGGCCGAGCAGATCGTGCGCGAGGCGCGCGCCAGCGGCGCCAAGGTCTGGTACCTGCTGGCCGAGAACGAGGGCCACGGCTTCGCCCGCAAGGAGAACGCCGACTACCTGTTCTACGCGATCACGATGTTCATGCGCGAGACGCTGCTGAAGTAGGTTCGGCCGCCCCCGCGCCGGTCCGGCCGGCGCGACGATTCGAGAAAAAGTACCGCTCCCTTGTGCACATGCAGCAAGGTATGAGTGCCTTTGCTAACAAATATTGACGCAAACGCCGGCTGATCGTGTGGTCAAGTCTCGACCACGATGTTTTCGGCCTCGATCGCACCTGCCCGCCCCCTGCGCACCGACTCCGCTTCGGCGGGCAAGGCCGCAGGCTGGCTGAAGCGCGAGGAGGCGATCATGGGCACCGCCATCGTCGTCGAGCTCTGGAGCGACGATGCCGCGGCGGGCGAGGCGGCCGCCGACGCGGTGATGGCCGAGATGCACCGCATCGACCGGGCGATGAGCCCGCACAAGGACGACTCCGAGCTGTCGCGCATCAACCGCGAGGCCTCGGCCGCGCCGGTGCGGCTCAGCGACGAGATGACGAGCCTGCTGACCCGCGCCGAGAGCTTCGCCCGGCTTACCGGCGGCGCCTTCGACATCACCTACGCGGCGGTCGGCCAGCTTTACGACTATCGCGCCAAGGTCCGGCCGAGCGCCGAGGCCCTCGCGCGCGCCTGCCAGGCGGTCGGCTGGCGCGGCCTGGCGCTCGACCGCGGCGCCCGCACCGTCCGCTTCACCCGGCCCGGCATGCGCATCGACCTCGGCGGCTTCGCCAAGGGCTACGCCGTCGACAACGCCACCCGGATCCTGCGCGCCCTCGGCATTCGCCACGCGATGGTCAGCGCCGGCGGCGACAGCCGGGTCATCGGCGACCGGCGTGGCCGGCCCTGGACGATCGGCATCCGCGATCCGCGCCGCGGCAACGGCGACGTGGTCGCGGTGCTGCCCCTGGAAGACGTCTCGATCTCGACCTCCGGCGACTACGAGCGCTACTTCGATGAAGGCGGCGAACGCTTTCATCACCTCATCGACCCCGCCACCGGCCGCTCGCCCAAGGACCTGCGCAGCGTGACCGTGCTGGCCGAGGACGGCCTCACCAGCGAAGCCCTGTCGAAAGCGGTCTTCGTGCTCGGCGTCGCCAAGGGGCTGGCGCTGATCGACTCGTTTGCCGGCGTGGATGCGGTCGCCGTCGACGCCGCGGGCGCCCTGCACTACTCGCAGGGCCTCGTGGCCCCGCAAGCGGCCAAGCCATGAAGAACGATTCATCCAGGGAGAGAACGATGAGACACCTCCTGAACCCTCTGGCGTGCGCGAGCACGATTGCCCTTCTGTTGCTCGGCCTCGAAGGCTGCAGCGGCGGCAGCACCAGCGCGTCGAGCACGCTCACGGTGGCCGGCGACGTGCCCATCGCCTACGCGCGACGGGCCAACACGATCGGCCTCAACCCCACCGACGGCACCCCGTTCGCCGCCGGCGGCGACCTGATGCTGCGCGAGAAGTCGTCGGCCAGCGCGATCGAGCACAACCTCACCGCCCAGTTCACGCAGGGCAACGGCGACGCTTCCGATCCGGAGGTCTCGTACGACGGCAAGAAGATCGTCTTCTCGATGAAGTGCCCGACGACGAACACGTCGATGATCAACGGCGTTCCGGCATGCACCGGCATGTGGAACATCTGGGAGTACGACACCACGGGCACGGCGCTCGACAAGGGTGTCTTCCGCCGCATCACCGCGCCGGCCGACGGCGACGACGTCGACCCGGCCTACCTGCCGGCCGGCCGCGGCTTCGTGTTCGCCTCGAACCGGCAGACCAAGTCGAAGATCAACCAGGCGACCGGCACCGTCTACGTCGGTCTCGACGAATACGAGCGCGAGCGCGTCCTCAACCTGCACACGATGGACAAGGACGGCGGCGCGATCACCCAGATCTCGTTCAACCAGAGCCACGAGCGCAACCCGGTGGTGCGACCCAACGGCGACATCATGTTCGCCCGCTGGGAGCACGTCGGCCCGCGCAACCGCTTCGCCATCTTCCGCCTCAAGCCCGACGGCACCGACGCGTTCGTGCTCTACGGCGCGCAGAGCCCGGGCAACAGCTTCCTCCATCCGCGCGACATGGACCCCGCGGGCAAGTACGCCGGCTTCATCTCCTCTTCGCTGATGTCGCTCTCGGGCACGCAGGAAGGCGGCTCGCTGATGTTCATCGACGCGGCCAACTACTCCGAGAACAACACGCCGGCGAACAGCACGGTCGCCGCCGTCGGCGGCCAGGCCGAGGTCACCGACAAGCCCCTCAACCAGGGCCGCGGCCTGTCGCTGTTCGGCCGCGTCACCTCGCCCTACCCGCTCTGGGACGGAACCAACCGCGTGCTGCTCGGCTACCGGCCGTGCGAGGTGACGCGCGACGGCACCGTCATCCCCTGCGTCAACCTCACCCCGGCCGAGATCGCCCGGCTCGAGGACGACACCATGACGCGCGCCCAGCGCGCCACCGACTCGGTGCAGGACAACGTGCCGGCGTCATACGCGATCTACATGTACGACCCGGGCCCGCAGACCTGGCTGATCGTCGCCGCGCCGCCGCCCGGCTTCATGAACACCGACCCGGTCGCCCTGCAGCCCCGCCCGGAGCCGAGCGTGATCGAGCCGGCCGCCATCGACGCCGCCCTCGCCGCCCGCGGCATGGCGCTGATCGAGGTGCGCAGCGTCTACGACACCGACGGCCTCAACCGCATGGGCGAGAACATGCTCGCGCCGATCGACCTGCCGCCCGGCTGCTCGGCCGGCATCGCCCAGCGCACGCCGCTCGACGCGATGGACACCCGCCCGCAGATCGCCGACCTGGTTCGCATGAAGGACCCGGCCGACGCCGCCTACAACTGCTCGCCGGCGCGCTACGTGCGCGCCACCCGCGCCGTCTCGCCGCCCTCGAACTCGATGGGCGGACGCGAGGCGATCGGCGAGACCGAGTTCGAGCAGCAGCAGATCCTCGGCTATGCGCCGGTCGAGCCCGACGGTTCGTTCAAGCTGATCGTCCCGGCGGACGTGGCGCTCGGCTTCTCGGTCCTCGACGCCAAGGGCCGCAGCATCCAGACCCACCTCAACTGGATTCAGGTCCGGCCGGGCGAGCGCCGCACCTGCGACGGCTGCCACAGCCCGCGCCGCGGCGCAGCGATCAACTCCGGCACCGTCGTCAACACCGTGCCCTCGGCGATCATGCCGACGCTCGGCGGCGCGCACCAGTCGGGCGAGACGATGGCGGCGCTGCGCACCCGGCTCGACCCGACCGCGCTCGACCTGAAGGGCGACCTCGCGTTCACCGACATCTGGGCCGACACCTCGAAGCCCGGCGTCGTCGCCCGCACCGCGGTCAACGTCAAGTACACCGGCAACGCCAATCCGGCCGACGACCTGGCGACCGCGATCCCGAGCAACGGCTTCATCAACTACCCGACGCACATCGCGCCGATCTGGGCCCGCACCCGCGGCGCCGGCGGCGCCGACACCTGCACCAACTGCCACGCCGACGCGGTCAAGCTCGACTTGCGCGCCACCGTCGGCGGCACCGGACGCGTGGTCTCGTACGAGGAGCTGCTGCTCGGCGACCCGGTGATCGACCCGGTCACCGGCCAGCCGCAGACGCGTCTCGAGGAAGGCGTGCCGATGATCGTGCGCGGACCGGCGCTGGTGGAAACCGGTGCTGGCGGCGCGGTCGGGATGGCGCGCTCGAGCCGGCTCGCCGAGATCCTGTTCGGCGAGACGCTCAAGGCGGGCTCCGATGCGCGCACGGCGCATCCGAATCCGCCCAACACCGCGCCGAACCACGCGACGCTGCTCAATGCCGCCGAGCGACGCCTCGTCACCGAATGGATGGACCTCGGCGGGCAGTACGTCAACAACCCGTTCGATGGCGGCGTTCGCCCGGTCGTAATGCTCAGCCAGGCGACCTTCGAGTCGCAGGTTTACCCGGTGCTGAAGGCAAACTGTGCGTCCGGCTGTCACCAGGCCGGCGGAAGCGGGCCCACGCCGGCGGTTGCCCCGTCCTTCCGAGGCAATCGCTACGTCCTCACCGGCAGTGCCGAGGGCGACTACAACGTGACGCTGTCGATGATCTCCAACACCTGCATCGCGTCGAGCAACTACCTGCTGAGCCGTCCTTCGACGGTGCCGCATCCGCGCGGCGCGACCGGGCAGGTGACGGCGGTGCTGCCGATGGGCAGCGCCGGCTACAACGCGATAGCGAACTGGATCACTACCGGATGTCCGACACCCTGAAGCGCCCCACCCTCGCCGCCTTCGCGGTCGCCGCCCTGCTCGGCGCCTGCGGAGGCGGAGGCTCGAATCCTTTCGGAAATCCGCCGGCGGTGGAGAACGCGCCCGGCACCGGCGGCCAGAAGCTCTCCTACGCCTACTTCCAGCGCTGCGTCTTCCCGATCTTCCTGGCCCAGTTGCCGATCCACCAGGGCAACGTCAGCTCGATCAACACCTGCGCCGGCTCCGGCTGCCACGACAACACCAACGGCGCCGGCGGCTCGTTCCGCGTGATCTCCACGGCCGCCGTTGTCGACGTCAACGACCCGGCCAACACGCCCGACATGATCCGCGCCACCGACATGTACAAGAACTTCTATTCGGCGCAGGCGGCGACGGTGCTCGGCGCGCCGACGCAAAGCCGCCTGCTGAACAAGCCCCTGGTCAACGGCGTCCTGCACGGCGGCGGCATCGTCTTCGACACCCCCGCCGACCCGAACGCCGCGGTGATCGCGTTCTGGATCAGCCGCCCGGTGCCGGCCGGACACGACGAGTTCAGCCCCTCGGCGAACAACCTGTTCACGCCGCCCGACCCGATCACCGGCGCGTGCAACACGCAATGAAGGGCCTGGCGTGGGGCCGGGTCGCGCTGCGCGTTGCCTGCGTCGTCGCCTCGATCGGCCTGACGGCGCCCGCGTTCGCGGCCGACGATCCGCCGCCGCCCGAGAACCCGAAGGCCGATCGCGTCACGATCGCCGATCCGTACATCGAGCTGCGCACCGGGCCGGGCCGCGGCTATCCGATCTTCTTCGTCGCCTCGCGGGGCGAGCAGATCGACATCGAGCTGCGCCACACCGACTGGTTTCGCGTTCGCACCGTCGGCGGCAAGGTCGGCTGGGTCAACCGCGGCCAGCTCGAGACCACGCTCACCGCCACGGGCACGCAGAAGAGCTTTCGCGACGTGCTGGTCGACGACTACCTGAACCGCAAGCTCCAGATCGGCTTCGGCTACGGCGCCTTCAAGTCCGAGCCGATGCTCAAGGTCTGGGGCAGCTATCGCCTCTCCGAGACGCTCAGCGTCGAGGCGACCCTGGGCCAGGTGCAGGGCGTGTTCTCGGGCACCGACTTCTGGCACCTGAACCTGGTTGCCGAGCCGTGGAGCGATCTGCGCTTCTCGCCCTTCTTCGGCATCGGCGTCGGGCGCTTTCGCAACTTCCCGAACCAGAGCCTGGTGGGCGCGGAGACGACCAGCGCCAACCTCGCCAACGCCGCCATCGGCGTGCGGTATTACCTCACCGACCGTTTCGTGCTGCGCGCCGACTACTCGCTCTACACGGTTTTCGTCAACGATCTGAAGACGCGGCAGTACCAGGCCTTCACCGGCGGTATTTCCTTCTTCTTCTAGCCGAAGCGACGCCAGGAACCATGAACTTGAACAAACTCCTCCTCGCCTTGTGCATGGCCTCGGCCGCGCTCCCCGCGCTCGCCCAGTCGACCGCGCCGCCGCCTCCTCCGGCCGAGCCGGTTGTCATTCCGCCGGTCGACCGGCGCGACGTGCGGCTGCCGCGCTATCCGTCGAACGACCTCGAGATCGGCGCCTACACCGGCACCTACGCGACCGAGAACTTCGGCACGAGCTGGGTCTACGGCGCGCGTGTCGGCTACCACCTCACCGAGGACTTCTTCGTCCAGGCGGTCTACGGCCAGACCAAGGTCAGCGACGAGTCGTTCCGGCAGATCCTGCCGGGCGGCGTGTTCGGCTCGCCGACGCAAAAGCTCGCCTACTACAACCTCTCGGTCGGCTACAACATCCTGCCCGGCGAGGTGTTCCTGTTCTCGAGCCGGGCGCGGCCGTCGCAGCTGTTCCTGGTCGGCGGCGTGGGCAGCACCAAGTTCGTCGACCAGAGGAAGCCCACCTACAACTTCGGCTTCGGCTTTCGCGTCTTCCTCACCGACTACGCGTCGCTGCAGCTCGACCTGCGCGACCACATCTTCTCGCTCGACCTGCTCGGCAAGAACCAGACGACGCAGAACCTCGAGCTGACCGCCGGCCTTTCGTTCTACTTCTGAGGAGCCTGACTTGACTCCCCACACCCTGATCGGCCGCGCGCTTTCGGCCTTCGTCCTCGCCGCGGCCTCGCTCGCCTCGCCGCTGGCCACCGGCGCGATCGCGACCCAGGCCTCGGCGCCCGACTTCACCCTGCGCACGATGAGCGGCCCGAACCTGCGCCTGGCCGAGCAGCGCGGCCGGGTCGTCATGGTCAACTTCTGGGCGACCTGGTGCGGCCCCTGCCGCCAGGAGATGCCGCAGCTCGACCGGCTCTACCAGAAGTACAAGTCCTCGGGGTTCGTGCTGCTCGGCGTCAACGTCGACGAGGACGCGCGCAAGGCCGCCGACGTCGCCGCCAAGCTCGGCGTCACCTTCCCGGTGCTGCTCGACACCGACAAGGCGGTGAGCAAGCTCTACGACCTGAGCACGATGCCCTCGACCGTGATCATCGACCGTGACGGCAAGGTCCGCTACTTCCACCGCGGCTACCTCGCCGGCTACGAAGACAACTACGACAAGCAGATCCGGGAGCTCTTGAAGTGAGGGCGCCCGCGCGCATCGGCGCCACCGCAGCGCTGCTCGGCGCGGCGCTGCTGCTCGGCGGCTGCTCCAGCTTCTCGGTGCCGACGATCGAGCCCTGGGTCAAGCCTTACGAGCGCGAGCGCCTGGCCGATCCGATGATACGGTTCTCGCGCAGCGCCCTGCCCGAGCGCCACGTCGAGCATGTTCGCGACGTGCGCGAGGGCTCGCGCGGCGCCACCGGCGTGCAGGGGGGCGGTTGTGGCTGCAACTAGGGCCGCGCTGACGCTCTGGCGGCGCCTCGCGGCGCTGCTCGGCAGCCTGCTCGGCGGCCTGCTCGCCTTCGGCGGGACAGCGCGCGCCGCCGACCTGCCCGAAGACAGCGCCGAGGCGCTGCTTCACGTCTACAACGGCGGCGGCGTCACCGCCTTGGGCCCGGCCTTCCTGGTGCGAAAGAGCGTCGCCGACCGCTTCTCGATCACCGGCTCTTACTACCTCGACGCGGTCAGCAACGCCTCGATCGACGTCGTCACCACCGCCAGCAAGTACAAGGAGACGCGGCACGAGTTCGCCCTGTCCGGCGACTACGTCTACCGCGACTCGCAGATCACCATCGGCGGCAGCACCAGCCACGAGCCCGACTACACCGCCAACCGCGCCAGCATCGACATATCGCAGGAGGTGTTCGGCGGCATGACCACGGTCTCGCTCGGCTTCACCCGCGGCGACGACAAGGTCGGCAAGAAAGACTCGCCCGAGTTCTCCGACAAGGCCCGGCACTGGCAGTACCGCCTCGGCCTGACCCAGATCCTGACGCCGAAGTGGATCATGAGCGCCAACGCCGAGGCGATCTCCGACGACGGCTACCTCGGCAGCCCGTACCGCGCGGCGATCGTGTTCGGCGCCGCCGTGCCCGAGCGCAACCCGCGCACCCGCTCGGCGCGGGCGATGATGCTGCGCGTGAAGGGCGACCTCGGCTCGCGCGACGCGTTCAGCGCCAGCTACCGCTACTACACCGACACCTGGGACATCAAGGGCCACACCCTGGAGCTCGGCTACAGCCGCTACTTCCAGGAGGCCTGGCTGGCCGACGCCTACCTGCGCTACTACACCCAGAGCAAGGCGCTCTTCTACAGCGACAACGCCACCAGCGAGACGACCTACGTCTCGCGCAACCGCCAGCTCAGCACCTTCAACAACGTGGCCGTCGGCGGCAAGGTGTCCTGGCTGTGGAAGAAGGTGCCGGGCAAGTACGAGATCAAGCTCAACGGCGCGTACGAGTTCGTGCACTTCAATTTCAAGGATTTCACCGACATCCGCACCGGCGACAAGTACGCCTACAACGCCAGCATCCTCCAGCTGTTCGTGACCGGCACCTTCTGACGAGATCACCCCATGTTGCGCCACTCCCCCCGCCTCCTCCTCGCGGCGCTGCTGCTCGCCGCCGCGGCGCCTGCGGCGCTGAGCCAGACCGCGACGGCCCGCCCGGCCGCGGCGAGCGCTCCGGCCGCCACGCCGGCGCCTGCTCCGGCTGCTGCACCCGCTCCGGCCGCCACGCCTGTCGCCGCCGCGCCCGCGGCCAGCGGCGCAAGCGCGCCGGCTGTCGCGCTCGCGCCCGCCACCTCGGCCAGCGCGCCGCCGCTCGCGGCCACGCTCGACGGCCGCGTGCAGGACGTCAAGAGCGACGTCATCAAGCTCAACCGCGACCTGCTGGTGCTCGAGGAGGAGCTGCTGTTCCCGGCCAACACCCAGGTGGCGCTGTTCGTCTCCATGGACGTCGGCAAGATGTTCGAGCTCGACTCGGTGCAGATCAAGCTCGACGACAAGGTCGTCGCCGCCTACCTCTACACCCCGCTCGAGGTGCAGGCGCTGCACCGCGGCGGCGTGCAGCGGGTCTGGCTCGGCAACCTGAAGACCGGCGAGCACGAGCTCGTCGCCTTCTTCACCGGCAAGGGCCCGCACGACCGCGACTACAAGCGCGGCGCGACCGTGAAGTTCGAGAAGGGCACCGAGGCCAAGTACATCGAGCTGCGGATCAAGGACTCGATGGGCAAGCTCCAGCCCGAGTTCGACGTCAAGCTCTGGCAGTAGGCAGGGTCCTTCGGTGCGCAATGCGTCGCTCCTTCGCAACCCGCTGACGAGGATCGCCCTCGCCGCGGCGTTGGCGTTCGCCTGGGGCGGCGGTGCGGTCGCGGCCGACGAACCCGCCAAGCCGAACCACGAGGTCAAGGACCCGTACTACGGCGACGCGCTGTTCCACTTCTTCCAGGACCACTACTTCACGTCGGTGACGACGCTGATGGCCTCGCAGCACTTCGGCCGCGTCTCGCACCACGACGAGGAGTCGGAGATCCTGCGCGGCGGCATGCTGCTCTCGTACGGCCTCACCAAGGAGGCCGGGCAGATCTTCGCCAAGCTGCTCGACAGCACCGCGCCCAAGGTGCGCGACCGGGCCTGGTTCTTCCTCGCCAAGATCCGCTACCAGCGCGGCTACCTGCCCGAGGCGGAGAACGCGCTCGCCCAGGTCGAGAACAACCTGCCGGAGAACCTGCAGGAAGACCGGCTGCTGCTGCAGGCCAACCTGCTGATGTCGCACGGCGAGTTCAACGCCGCGGCCGACGTGCTGAACAGCATGTCGCTGAAGGCGACGAGCTCGCGCTACGCCCGCTACAACCTCGGCGTCGCCCTGCTCAAGCTCAACGACACGCCGCGCAGCGTCGCCCGCGGCATGAGCATCCTCGACGACGTCGGCCGCATGCCGGCGGAGAACGAGGAGTTCCGGGCGCTGCGCGACCGGGCCAACGTCGCCCTCGGCTTCACCGCCCTCACCGAAGGCGACGCGCGGCTGGCGCGCAGCTACCTCGAGCGCGTTCGCCTGAAGGGCCTGCAGTCGAACAAGGCGCTGCTCGGATTCGGCTGGGCGGCCGACTCGCTGAAGGACCCCAAGCTCGCGCTGGTGCCCTGGACCGAGCTCGCCGAGCGCGACGTCGGCGACTCGGCTGCCCTCGAGGCGCGCATCGCCGTGCCCTACGCCTACGTCAAGCTCGGCGCCTACGGCCAGGCGCTGGACCGCTACAACACGGCGATCGCCGCGTTCGAGCAGGAGAGCAAGGCGCTCAAGGAATCGGTCGTCGCGCTGCGCTCGCCGAAGTGGATAGACACCCTGATCGACGCCAACCCCGGCGACGAGATGGGCTGGTTCTGGCGCCTCGGCGACCTGCCCGAGGTGCCGCACGCGGCCCACCTCTCGCAGGTGCTGGCGCAGCACGAGTTCCAGGAGGCGTTCAAGAACTACCGCGACCTGCGCTACCTGGCGAAGAACCTCGACGACTGGAAAGACAAGCTCGGTATCTTCGACGCGATGCTGGCAACCCGCCGCAAGGCCTTCGCCGACAAGCTTCCGCCGGTGCAGGCGCGCGCCGGCGACACCAGCATCGAGCTGCTGGCCAAGCGCCGTGACGCCGTCGCCAGGGAAGTGGCCGAGGGCGAGCAGGCCGGCGACGGCGTGGCCTTCGCCGACGCCAAGGAGCTCGACCTGCTCGAGCGCGTGAAGACCCTGCGCGCCGCGGTCGAGGCTCCCGGCGCCGATGCCGAGGTCACGGTCCTGCGCGAGCGGGTCCGCCTTGCCGCCGGCCTGCTGTCGTGGCAGCTCGCGAAGAAGCAGACCGACCGCGTCTGGGCGCTGCAGAAGGACCTGCAGCAGATCGAGGCCGCGCTGGTCGAGATGAAGCGGCGCGACGCCGACCTCGCGACGGCGCAGAAGGAAGAGCCGCTGCGCTTCGACCGCTTCGGCCAGCGGATCGCGGCGCTCTCGCCGCTGCTCAACGTCATGATCCCGCGCGTGGCCTCGCTGCAGCGCGAGCAGCAGCGCGCGGTGCAGGACATCGCCGTCGCCGAGCTCGTGCGCCAGCAGGAGCGGCTCGCCGACTACACGACGCAGGCCCGGTTCGCCCTCGCCCAGCTCTACGACCGCGCCTACGCCAACAAGGAGCCCGAACGTGCGGCGGCCAAGCCCTGAGCGTGCCGCTCCTCGCCGGCGCGTGGGCGCCCGCCACGGCGCGACGCTGCTCGCGGCCTGCCTGCTCGCCGGTTGCTCGATGTTCGGCAGCGGCAAGAAGGGCACGCCCGACAACGAGCCGACCCTGAAGACGCTGGCCGGCCGCGACGTGCCGGTCGTGCGCGATCGCCAGGTCGCGGTCACCGAGGCGCAGGCGATCGACGCCTACCGCAAGTTCCTGGAGATCTCGCCGCGCGCGCCGCAGCGTGCCGAGGCGATGCGCCGGATCGGCGATCTCGAGATGGACCTGGCCGACAACAGGAGCGCCACCGGCAGCGACGCCCCGGACTACAAGGCGGCGATCGGCCGCTACAACGATTTCCTCAAGGCCTACCCGAACGACCCGGGCAACGACCGCGTGCTCTACCAGCTCGCCCGCGCCTACGAGCAGGGCGGCGACCTGAACACCGCCCTGAAGACGCTCGACCGCCTGGTCAAGGACTACCCGCTGAACCGCTTCCGCGACGAGGCCCAGTTCCGCCGCGGCGAGCTGCTGTTCACCGCCAAGGACTATCCGAACGCCGAGAAGGCCTTCGCCACGGTGCTCGCCGGCGGCCCCGGAGTGGCCTATCACGACCGCTCGCTCTACATGCAGGGCTGGTCGCAGTTCAAGCAGATGCGCCTCGACGATGCGCTGCGCTCGTTCTTCGCCGTGCTCGACCTGAAGATCGCGGGCAAGCAGGGCGAAGGCGGGATCGAGACCCTCGCCGGCCTGAGCCGCGCCGACCGCGAGCTGGTGGAAGACACGTTCCGCGTCACCAGCATCAGCCTGGCCAACCTGAAGGGCGCGGAGAGCATTCCCGAGTTCGTCGGCGACTCGCAGGCGCGGCAGAGCTACGAGTTCCGCGTCTACGAGCAGCTCGGCGAGCTCTACATCCGCCAGGACCGCACCAAGGACGCGGCCGACACCTTCAGCCTGTTCGCCCGCCTGCGCCCGCTGCACGCGCAGGCGCCGGTGCTGCAGGCGCGGGTGATCGAAATCTACGAGAAGACCGGCTTCGCCAACCTGGCGCTCGAGGCGAAGAAGGAATACGTTGCCCGCTACGGCGTCTCGAGCGAGTTCCGTCGCGCCAATCCCGAGGGCTGGGACAAGGCGCAGCCTCTCGTCAAGACCCACCTCGCCGAGCTGGCGCGCCACTACCACGCGAGCGCGCAGAAGACCAAGGCCAGCGCCGACTACCAGGAGGCGGTGCGCTGGTACCGCGAGTACCTGGTCTCGTTCCCGACCGACCCGGCGGCGCCGCAGAGCAACTTCCTGCTCGCCGAGTTGCTGTTCGAGGACAAGCGCTTTGCCGACGCCAGCGTCGAGTACGAGAAGACCGCCTACGGCTATCCGGCCCACGCCAAGAGCGCCGACGCCGGGTATGCCGCCCTGCTCGCCTACGCGCAGCAGCAGAAGCAGGCGCCGCCGGCCGAGGTGCCGGCGCTGCAGAAGGCCAGCGTCGCCAGCGCGCTGCGCTTCGCCAGCGCGCAACCCGCCGACCCGCGCACCGGCCCCGTGCTCGCCGACGCCGCGGACAAGCTCTACGCGCTGAAGGACAACGCGCAGGCGTCGGTCGTCGCGCAGCGGCTGCTCGACCTGCAGCCGCCCGCCGCCGACAAGGAGCGCCGGGTCGCGTGGACCGTGCTGGGCCACACGGCGTTCGAGGCCGGCAGCTTCGACAAGGCGGAGCGCAGCTACGCCGAGACCCTGAAGCTGGTGCCCGAGCGCGACGCCGCGCGCAACGACCTGGTCGAGCGCCAGGCCGCTGCCATCTACAAGCAGGGCGAGCAGGCCCGCGCGGCCGGCCAGACGCGCGACGCGGTGGGCCATTTCGCCCGCGTCGCCACGGTCGCGCCGCAGTCGAGCATCCGCGTCAACGCGCAGTACGACGCCGCGGCGTCGCTGATCGCGCTGAAGGACTGGGACGCGGCCACGCGCACCCTCGAGGACTTCCGCACCCGCTTCCCGAACAGCCCGCTGCAGGGCGAGGTGAGCGGCAAGCTCGCGGTCGCCTACCTCGAGAAGGGCCAGTGGGCCAGCGCCGCCGGCGAGTTCGAGCGCCTGGCGACGTCCAGCCCCGACCCGAAGATCAGCCGCGACGCGCTCTGGCAGTCGGCCGAGCTCTACGAGAAGGCCAGCTCGCGCCCGAACGCCACCAGGTCGTACGAGCGCTACCTGGCGAAGTACCCGCAGCCGATCGAGCCCGCGATCGAGGCGCGCTGGCGGCTGTCGAAGCTGGCGGCGGCCGACGGCAACCTCGGGCGCGAAGCGGCGCTGATGAAGGACATCTTCCACGCCGACCAGAACGGCGGCGGCGCCCGCACCGACCGCACCCGCTACCTCGGGGCGACCGCGGCGCTGGCGATGGCCGAGCCGGTCGCCGCCGAGTACCGCAAGATCGCGCTGGTCGAGCCGCTGCAGCGCCAGCTCCGCCTGAAGAAGACGAAGATGGAAGAGGCGCTCAAGGCCTACGCCGTCGCCGCCGACTACGGCGTCGCCGACGTCTCCACCGCCGCCACCTTCCGCATCGCCACCGTCTACCGCGACATGGGCAAGGCGATGATGAGCTCGGAGCGGCCGAAGAAGCTGAGCAAGGTCGAGCTCGAGCAGTACAACGTGCTGCTGGAAGAGCAGGCCTTCCCGTTCGAGGAGAAGGCGACCGAGCTGCACGAGGTCAACGCGCGCCGCGCCGCCACGGGCGTCTACGACAAGTGGGTGCAGAGCAGCTTCGACGCGCTGCGCGAGCTGCGCCCGGTCCGCTACGGCAAGCTCGAGCGCAGCGAAGGAGTGGTCGATGCGATCCGCTGAGCTCACCCTCCTCGTCGCCAGCCGCTCCATCGCCATGGCGCTGGCCGCCGCCCTCGCCGGCTGCGCGACCGTGATGGAGCCGCTGCAGGCGGTGCGCGACGCGATGGCACCCTCGACCGTCTCCGCCGCACCCGCCACGGCGCCTGCGACGGCGGGCGCCACGACGCCGCGAGGCGCCGCGAGCACGGGCGCTGCAGGCTCCACCGCCGCACCGCCAGCCGCGCCGGCCGTGACCTCGGCGCCGGCCGATGTCGCGGTAAGCCCCGAGTCGCAGCGCGCCTTCGACGACGCCGCGCGGGCGCTGCGCGCCGGCCAGCACGCCGACGCCGAGCGGCGCTTCCGCAGCCTCGCCCAGGCGCATCCCGAGCTGCCCGGCCCGCACGCCAACCTCGGCCTGATCCAGCGCCAGGCCGGCAAGCTGCCCGAGGCGGTGAGCGAGCTCGAGACCGCGGTCCGCCTCAGCCCGCGCCAGCCGGTCTACTGGAACCAGCTCGGCGTGACCTACCGCCAGGCCGGCCAGTTCCCGAAGGCACGCGAGGCCTACGAGAAGGCGATCGCGCTCGATCCGGGCTACTCGGCGGCGGTGCTCAACCTGGGCATCCTTCACGATCTCTACCTGAACGACGGCGCCCGGGCGCTCGACCTCTACGGCCGCTACCTGATGCTGCAGCCGAGCGGCGACGCAACCGTAACCAAATGGGTCGCGGACCTCAAGAACCGCAAGCCCGCACCGATCACCGTGAGCCGCAAGGAGAAGGAATGACCACGCCAGGGATCCCGATGCGCACGCGCCGTGCCGCGGCGGCGGCGCTCGTCCTCGTCGCCTGCACCGGCGCGTTGGCCGCGCCGCCGGCCAAGAAGGCCCCGCCGGCGCCCTCGGCCGCCGCGCTCTCGGCGATGCCGGCGGTGACCTCCGCCTCGACCTCGGCCTCGGCCGCCGCGCCCGACCGCGCCGACCTCGAGCGCACCCAGATCATCGGCAACCGCGAGCTGCCGAAGGTGCTCTACATCGTGCCCTGGAAGAAGCCGATTCCCGGCGACCTCTCGGGCCGGCCGCCGGTGAGCGTGCTCGACGAGGCGCTCGCGCCGGTCGACCGCGACGTCCACCAGCGCCAGATCCAGTACGGCGCACAGGCGCAGGCGCGGATGGCACCGCCGCCGGCGCCCGCCGCGCCACCCGCCAGGTAAGCCGATTCACGTTCCCCCGAATTCACTCGTTTCACCGGAGATCGCCCCATGGATGCCTTCAGCACCGTCGTCAAGTTCTTTCAGGATTGCGGCTTGTTCATCTACCCGAGCGCGCTGATCATGGCGCTCGGCGTCGCCATCGCGATCGAGCGCTTCCTCTTCCTCACCAAGGCGCGCAACGAGAACCGCAAGGTCTGGGCCGAAGTGCTGCCGATGCTGCAGAAGGGCCAGTTCCGCGACGTCCAGGGCGTGACCTCGCACTCCGACGCCGCCGTCGGCAAGATCGTCAACTACGGCCTGACCCGCATGCAGAGCCCCGGCCGGCGCGAGGACTACGACGCGGCCATGGAGGAAGGCATGATGGAGATCGTGCCGCGCCTGGAGAAGCGCACCCACTACATCGCGACCTTCGCCAACGTGATCACGCTGGTCGGCCTGCTCGGCACCATCATCGGCCTGATCAAGGGCTTCACCGCGGTGGCGCAGGTCAACCCGGCGGAGAAGGCGGAGATGCTCTCGGCCTCGATCTCGATCGCGATGAACAACACCGCGTTCGCGCTCATGGTGGCGATTCCGTTCCTCCTGATCCACTCCTTCCTGCAGGCCAAGACGAGCGAGATCGTCGACGGCCTCGAGGCGGCGAAGATCAGCTTCCTGAACCTCGTCGGCCGCGTTCGCGCCGAGCACCCGCCCGCCGCCGCGGCGCGCTGAGAAGAGCACGGGAGGGAGCGCGACCATGCGAGTCCGCCGCCTGAAGAAGACACCGGCGCACCTGGAGATCACGGCGTTCATCAACCTGATCGTCGTCCTCGTGCCGTTCCTGCTGTCGACCGCCGTCTTCACCCGGCTGGCGGTGCTCGACCTCGCCCTGCCGGCGCAGTCGAGCGACGCGATCGCCAAGCTCGACGCCGACAAGCCGCTCAAGCTCGAGATCGTGATCCGCCCCGGCAGCCTCGAGGTCGGCGACCGCCACGGCGGCAACCTGCTGCCGATCGGCGACCGCATCCCGGACGTCGCGTCGGGCCCCGACACCCGGGCCCTCGCCGTCCTCATCCAGGCGATCAAGACCAAGTTCCCGCAGCACGACGACGCCACCGTGCTCGCCGAGCCGAACACCTCCTATGAAAAGCTGGTCAAGGTGATGGACGCGGTGCGCGGCGGCCACCAGGCGCAGGACGGCAAGTCGGTGCACGTCGACTACTTCCCCAACATCTCGATCGGCGATGCGCCGATCGTGCAGTCGGCGGCGGCGCCGACCGGACCCGTGGCCCTGGCGGCAGCGAGGAAGCCATGAAGCTCACCCCACGCCAGCGCCGGGCCGAGCACAAGGGCCGCAACAAGACGATGGTCGACATGAACCTCGTCTCGCTGATCGACGTGTTCACGATCCTGATCTTCTTCCTGCTCTCGAACTCGGGCGGGGTCGAGACCCTGCCCAGCCCGAAGGCGGTGCACCTGCCGGAATCGGTGGCCGAGAAGGCGCCGCGCGAGACCGTGATCGTGGTCGTGAGCGGCACCGAGATCCTGGTCGGCGGACGCCGGGTCGCCTCGGTCGCCGAGGTGCTGGCGAGCGAAGGCGACCTGATCGAGCCGCTCAAGGTCGAGCTCGAGCAGCAGGCGGGCCGCCAGGTGATCCGCAAGGAAAACGAGGCCGACGCCAAGCGCCTCACGATCATGGGCGACAAGGACATCCCGTACCGGCTGCTGCGCAAGATCATGTTCACCGGCGCCCGCGCCAACTTCGCCGACGTGTCGTTCGCGGTGCGGAGGCTCGACGCATGAGCCGCCGTGCCGTTCCCAAGGCGAATGCCGCAGCGCGCAGCGCGGAGGTCTCCCAATGAGCGCCGCGGCCACCGTCTCGTTCCGCACGCCGGTCCTGCCGTGGACCCTGGCGAGCGACGACGAAATCCGCTTCCGGCGGATCACGCAGCGGGTGCTGCTGCTCTGCGCCGTGATCTTCATCGCCATGCCGTGGCTGCCGGTATTCAAGCCCGATCCTGCCAAGCCGGCGGAGGTCGCCGCGCCGATGGCCAGGCTGCTGATCGAGCAGGCGGTCGTGCCGCCTCCGCCACCGGTGCCGGTCAAGCCGACGCCCGAGGCCGCCAAGCCGCTGGAGCGCGAGGTCGCCAGCAAGAAGCCCGAGCCCGAGAAGCCCGCGTCGCGCAAGCCGAGCGCGCCGGCCAAGGTGGCGCTGAACAAGGAAGCGGTGGTCCCCGAGGCGCGCGTGCCGGTGCCCGACAAGCCGCCGGGCGAGGTCGACGCGGCGCGGCGCAAGGTCGCCGGCATCGGCCTGCTGGCGATGAAGGACGACGTGCAGGAGCTGCACGGCGCCCCGGTCGCGGTGCAGATGCGGACCGACATCAAGCAGGGTCCGGGCGTGGGCACGAGCGTCGGCGTGGGCGTCGGCGCGGGCAATGAAGCCGGCGTGCCGACGCGCAATCTGATCACCTCCAACGCCACCGGCGGCAGCGGCGGCATCAACACCGCGGCCTACAGCAAGAACACCGGCGGCGGCGGCCTGGCCGGCCGCTCGACGACGATGGTCGAGGGCGTGATCGGCGGCGGTGGCGGCGGTGGTGCCGGCGGCGGCGGCGCGCGCGGCCGCGGCGACGGCACCGGCAGCGGCCTCGGCGGCTCCGGCGGCAACGGCACCGGCGCCGGCCCCGGCGGCAACGGCGCCGGCGGCAACGTGGCCCGCGGCGGCGGCGGCAAGGCGTCGCGCTCGATCGAGGACGTGCGGATCGTGTTCGAGCGCAACAAGGGCTCGATCTACGCGATCTACAACCGGGCGCTGCGCGAGGAGCCGGGCCTGCAGGGCAAGGTGGTGCTCAAGCTGACGATCGCGCCCGAGGGCAACGTCGTCGACGTGCGCATCGAGTCGAGCGACCTGAAGACGCCGGAGCTCGAGGCGAAGCTGCTGGCCCGCATCCGCCAGTTCGACTTCGGCGCGAAAGACGTGAACCAGATGGTCGTCAGCTACCCTGTCGACTTCCTGCCCTCGTAGCTCGATGCTTCGCGACACCCTGAGCGCGGCGCTGCTGACCGGCGCCGCCCTTCTCGCCCTGCCCCTGGCCGCGCAGATCGCGCCCTCCGCCGGCGAGATCGCGGCCTACCGCGGCCTGCACGCCGCTGCGCAGCGCGGCGACGTCG
The DNA here is from genome assembly GCA_021414305.1 of Burkholderiales bacterium. Classification (GTDB taxonomy): domain Bacteria; phylum Pseudomonadota; class Gammaproteobacteria; order Burkholderiales; family Burkholderiaceae_C; genus Schlegelella_A. The sequence continues at coordinate 177,849 of JAIOOS010000015.1, forward strand.
CCGCCATCGGGCAGCTCGCCGCGTCGAAGCCCGCGCTCGCCGCGCGCGACGCGCACGGCCGCACGCCCCTGCACGTCGCCACCTTCGCAAGGCAGCGTGATGCGATCCGGGCGCTGATCCGGGCCGGCGCCGATACCGCCGCGCTCGACCACGACCGCTACGACGCGGTGACGATCGCCGCCGTCGCCGACGACGAGGAGACCCTGCGCGTGCTGCTCGAGCTCGGCGCGAGCGGGAAGCTCGTGACCAGCCGCTACGACGGCACCGCGCTGATCGCCGCCGCCCACCTCGGCCACGATGGCGTGGTGCGCCAGCTCATCGCCGCCGGCGCGCCGCTCGACCACGTGAACAACCTGCACTGGACGGCGCTGATCGAGGCCGTCGTCCTCGGCGACGGCAAGGCGCGCCACCAGGCCGTGGTGGCGGCGCTGCTCAAGGCGGGCGCGAGCACCGCCCTCGCCGACCGCGACGGCAAGACGCCGCTGCAGCTCGCGAAGGGCCGCGGCTACGCCGAGATCGTGCAGATGCTCGAGCGCGCCGGCGCGAAGTAGCCGGCCGGCGCGACCCCTCCGCCCAGCATCTCCCGGGTTTCGCCGCCGGGGCCGGCAACGCGCTTCAGCGGCGCACCGGCGCCACCTTCCAGCCTTCGGCGGTCTTCTCGAAGCCGGCGACGTCGAGCACGCCTTTCCGGCTGCTCTCGGCCTCGAGGTAGGCGTAGTCGCCGCTGACCTCCACCTTCACGATCTGCTTGCGACGCTGCGCCTCGGGCAGACGCTCCGCCTTCCTCGTCGCCTGCATCTGCTTGAAGCCCTCGGGGCCGAAGGCCTTCATCATTTCCTGGTTCTCCTTCACCTTCGACGGCGCCGCGTACTTCGCCGCGGCCTCGAGGCCGCTGTCGAGCAGCGCGTTCTCGTAGGCGAGAAGCACGTCGGCCTGCGGCGACTTCTGCGCCGCCGCGCCGGTGAGCGTCTGCTTGGCGGCGCCGCCGCCTTGGCCCCGGGCGGAAGGCAGCAGGCCGGCGCTCATGGCTGCCGCAAGCAGCGCGGCGACCAGGCGCCGGCGATCGAGCATCGTGGGCATGAAGCATCTCCTTTCGTGGCCATTGGGAAAGAGTGACGGTCCGAAGCCTCGCTGATCAAAGCCCTACTGGGCCACGGTGGTGACGACACCCGCGGGCGTGACCTTGCGGATCGCGCTGTTGCTGGTGTCGGCGACGTAGACGTTGCCCGCGGCATCGACGCCGACGCCTCTCGGCTGGTTGAAGCGAGCCGCATTGCCCGTGCCGTCGATGTTGCCGGGGCTGCCGGCCAGGCCGGCCAGCGTGCTCACGGCACCGGCCGGCGTGATCCTGCGGATCGTGTGGTTGGCGGTGTCGGCGACATAGACGTTGTCGGCGGCATCCACGGCGACGCCACGCGGGTCCGCGAACCGTGCCGCGCTGCCGCTGCCGTCGGCGCTGCCGACGGCATTGGCCAGGCCGGCCAGCGTGCTGACGACGCCGGCGGGCGTGATCCTGCGAACCGTGTGACTGACTTCGACGACATAGACGTTGCCCGCGGCGTCGGCCGCGACACCGTGCGGGCTCGCGAACCGGGCCGCACTGCCTGTGCCGTCGACGCTGCCGGCGCTGCCGGCCAGGCCGGCCAGCGTGCTGACGACGCCGGCGGGCGTGATCATGCGGATCGTGCTGTTGACGGTGTCGGCGACATAGACGTTGCCCGACCCGTCGACCGCGACGCCGAAGGGCTGGCCGAACCGGGCCGCGCTGCCCGTGCCGTCGGCGCTGCCGCCGGTGCCGGCCAGACCGGCAAGCGTGCTGACGACGCCCGCAGGCGTGATCTTGCGGATCGTCACGTTGCTGGTGTCGGCGACATAGACGTTGCCTGCGCCGTCGACCGCCACGCCGCGCGGCACGTTGAACCGGGCCGCGCTGCCCGTGCCGTCGGCGCTGCCGGGGCTGCCCGCCAGGCCGGCCAGCGTGGTCACGACACCGGCAGGCGTGATCTTGCGGATGGTGTGGTTGCTGGTGTCGGCGACGTAGAAGTTGCCCGCGGCATCGACCGCCACGCCCAGCGGCGAATTGAACATGGCCGATGGCGGCGCCGCCGTCACCGTCAACACCGCCGCATTGCTGTTCGCGCTGCCGGAGGCGTTGGTGAACACCGCACGGAAGCGCTTGCCATTGTCGGCCAGCACGGTGGCGGGCGTGGAGTAGCTCGCGCTCGTCGCGGCGGTGATGTTGGCCCAGGTCACGCCCGCGTCGGTGCTTTGCTGCCACTGCACCGTCGGCGAGGGCACGCCACCGGCGGCGGCCGTGAAGGTCGCGGTGGCAGGCGCCACCACGGTGATATCGGCGGGCTGCAAGGTGACGCTCGGCGCCGCTGACGCCGCGGTGACGGTCAACGTGGCGCCGTTGCTGGTGGCATCGGGATTCACGCCGTTGCTGGCGACGGCGCTGAAGACCGCGCCGTTGCAGGCGATGGGCACGGCAGAGAGCGCCAGCGAGGTGCTGCTGGCGCCGGCCACGGTGGCGCCCGTGCAGATGCCGCTCGCCAGCGCGCCGTTGGCCAGGGCGATCCCGTTGAGGCGCCACTGGATCGCCGGCGCCGGGGTGCCGCTGACCGCCACGGTGAACGTCACGGCCGCGCCCGCGACGATCGACTGCGCCACCGGTTGCGTGGTGAACGCGGGCGCGCTCGGCGCCGCATTCACGGTCAGCAGCGCGGCATTGCTGGTAACGCTGCCGGCGCCGTTGCTCACCCGCACGCGATAGCGCTGTCCGCTTTGCGAGACGTTGGTGTTGGCCACCGCCAAGCTCGCTGCATTCGGGCCGCCGGCCAACGGGCTGAAGGTGACGCCGCCATCGCTGCTCGACTGCCATTCGTAGGCCGGTGTCGTGCCGGTGGCGGTGACGTTGAAGGTGGCGGTGGCCGGCGCGGTGACGGTCTGGTCGGCCGGCTGCACGGTGATCGCCGGCGCCACGGGGGCGGGCGTGACCGTCAGGCGCGCCGCGCTGCTCGTGACGCTGCCGAGGCTGTTGCTGACCACCACGCGATAGAACGTGCCGCTCTGGATCAATGCGGTCGCGCCGGTGCTGTAGCTGGCGGCGGTGGCACCGGCCAGGGGCGTGAAGCTGCTGCCGTCGGGGCTGCTGGCCCACTGGTACGCGAGCGGGGCCGCACCGGTGGCGGCAACGCTGAAGGTGGCCGGGCTGCCCACGACCACGCTCTCGTCCGCCGGTGGGGTGACGACGACGGGAACGGTTTCCGGCGGCGGCGGCGCGTCGGCGCTGCCGCCGCAGGCGGCGAGGGCCAGGCCGAGGCAGACGGCGGCGGCGCGCGCGATCGCTGCGCGCAGGTCGATGGAAAGAGGGCCCGGTCGCGGGAGGGTGCGCAGGAAGTTCATGGCGTCGTTCTCAGAAGGAGTACTGCGCGGCGAGGCCGAGCGTCTGCAGCGATCCGTGGGTCTTGTGCACCTTGAATCGGCTCACGTCGTAGTCCAGGCTCAGCCGCACGGCGGGAGTGATCGCATAGCCGATCCCCACGCCGGCCAGCGGCTGGGCGGTGGTCTCGCTGGCGGCCCCCGTGCCGCCGTCGGCGTAGCTGAAGCGCGTGCGCACCGCGGCGACGCCGATCCGCCCGGCGACGCTCCAGGAGGGCGCGAGCGCCCAGCGCCAGCCGCCCGTGAGGCCGACGCCGCGGACCTTGAAGCTGCCGCCGAACTCGGTGCCGAGCGGCGTGGTGTCGCCGCCCTTGAACCGGCCGGCGTCGAAGACCACGGCCTGCACGTCGAACGCGTCGCTGAACTGCCGGCCGACGAACAGCTTCCACTGCACGTCGCTCCGGTCGCAGGCGAAGGAGTCGACGCAGCGCCCTCTTCCACGGTCGGCGCCGACGCCCGCACCGATGCTGAAGTCGGCAGCGGCGGCTGCGCCGGCGCCGAGCAGCGCGGTCGAGGCAAGCAGGCTGCGCGCCGCCGTGCTGACGCGCCGGGAGGCTGGGGAATTCGGACGGGCTCTGGACATGGGGACTCCGGTGTCGGTCGTGAGAAGGAGGCTGGTGAGGCGCGTCTATTGCGCGAGCCGCAGCGTTCCGCTGGCGATGCGGAAGTTCGCGCCGCTGCTCGCCGTGCTGGTCAGGTCGCAGCTCGTCGGCCCGCAGGGCGCGGTGCCGAGCTGGTACTTGCCCGCGCCGTCGGCGCCCTGCACGCCGGCGATGAAGGTGTTGCCGATGGCCCGCACCGTGATGCCCGCAGCGACGCCGACGTTCAGCCCCGTGGTCTGGCTGCCGGTCGTGTTGCCGGTGAAGACGTTGTTGCCGGGGCTGGTGCCGCTGCCGAGATCGAAGCCCGAGCCGGCGTTGCCGCGCATCGTGATGCCGGAGTTGTCGACCTGGTTGGTGTTGTTGGTCAGCGCGCTCCGGTTGTCGGTGACGAGCACGTTGCGCAGCTTGAGGAAGTAGCTCCTGGTGGTCTCGCCCAGCCAGATGCCGCCGAAGAAGGTGCCTCCTCCGGTGAACGCGCCCGTCGTGCCGGTGCCGCTGACCGCGCCGCCCGCCACGTCGAGCGAGCACGCGGCATGGCAGACGATGCCGCCGTAGGTGCTGCCCGAGACGGTCAGGGTGCTCCCGGTCAGCGTGAGCGAGGTCGCCGTCGTGCCGAGATCGTGGACCAGGAGGCCGGCATCGTTGCCGCCCAGCGTCGCCCCGTTCACCGCGACCGTCGCCGCGACGCCGGGCTGCGCGAACAGGCCGACGACGATGCCTGCCGACGACGCGCTGTAGCTGTTGGCGAAGCCGGTGATGCTGGCGCCGTTCAGCGTGATCTGCGGCGTACCCATGGCGGCATGAATGCCGGCGCCGGGGCCGCTGTTGACGTTCGAATGCAGCGTCGAGCCGGTCATGAACAGCTTGGTCGCGGCGCCGAGCATCGCGATCCCGCTCGAGTCGACGTTCAGCGTCACGCCGTCGAGGTCGAGCCGGCTGTCGCCGTTGAGGATGAAGGCGCCGCGACCGACCGAGCCGCTGACCCCGTCGGCGCCGCCGAGCGCGGCGCCGCCGAAGGTGCCGCCGCTGACGGTGAGGCGCGACGTGCCGGCCAGCGTGGCGTAGGTCGCCGTGCCCTGACCGGCCGGGCTGAGCTGGTCGGCGTAGTCGGCGATGCCGCCCGGCGTCATCGTCGCCTGTGCGGTTCCGCTCAACGCGATCGCCGCCGGGAAGCCGCTCGGCGCCTGCGCCGAGCCGACGACCCGCACGCCGTCGATCGTCACCGTGCCGCCGGCCGCCTCGATCCAGCCGATGTCGCCGAAGTTCATCCGTCGCAGGGCGATGCCGGCGACGCTGGCGCTGCCCTGCAGGACGATGCCCTGGCCGACGCCGGCCATGCCCGGCGTCAGCGCCCGCAGCGCCACGCCCGCGGGAATCGTGATCGGCGCCGGCTGCGTCGTGCCGTTGTAGATGCCGTTGGTGAGCCAGACGGTCGCGCCCGATGTCGCCAGCGACGCCGCCTTGGCGATCGTCAGGCACGGCGTCGCCTGCGCGCAGCTCGCGTTGCCGGCGTCGACGCCGCTCGGGCTCGCGTACCGGTCCTGCACCGTCGGCACGCTCACCAGGACGACCGCGGGGGCGCTGGTCGTGCTGTTGGCCGAGGTGTCGATCGCCTTCGCGGTGAAGCCGATGCTGCCGACGTCCGCGGCGCTCAGCGCGACCGTCGTCTGGTACGGCGCCACGGGCCGGGTGTCGAGCAGGGTCGCGCCGCGATAGAACTCGACCCGCGCGATGCCGCCGGCGTCGCTGGCAGTGGCCTGCAGCGTGACCGTTCCCGGCGCGACCAGCGTGGCCGGGCTGGCGACGAGGCTCACGACCGGCGGCGTGACGTCGGCCACGCCGACCGCGACGTTGACGACGTTGCTCGTCGTGACGTTGCCCGCGGCGTCGTAGGCCTTGGCGGTGAAGGCGATCGTTCCGGCGTCGGCGACGCTCAGGTTCACGACCTGCGAATAGGGCGCCGCGGTGTCCGTGGCGATCAGCGTGGTGCCGCGATAGAACTCGACCCTGGCGATGCCGACGACATCGCTCGCCGTGGCGGTCAGCGCCGTCGTGCCCGGCGCGATCAGGCCGGTCGGCGTGCCGAAGAGCTGGACCGTCGGCGCCGTCGTGTCGACGCCGAAGGTGAAGGTTGCCGTCTTGGTGGCCCGCGTGGGGTGCGTGGCCGTGAGCGTGTAGGTGAGGCCCGGCACCGGCTCGATCGGGAAGAATCGCTCGCTCCAGTACTCGAGGGTATCTACGACCGGAATATTGCCGACGCCGTGATCGATGCTCGTCGCGGCGGCCCCCTTCACCTTGAACTTGAGTCCCTGGACGAGCGCGCCGAGAACGATTTCCGAGCCCAGCCCGAAGCTGTCGATCGTGATCCCGTCGGTCTCGCGCGGCAGGACGACCTTCAGCGACAGCCTGCTGTTGCCGGCCCGGTCGAATACACGGAAGAAGAAGAGCCGCGAAGCCGGATCGGAGAGCGAGTAGGGAACGACGATCGGGCCGCTCTCGTACGTCTTCAGCGGCGCGCCCGAGAACGCCGCGGCCGGCGCGCTCCACACCGTGTGGCCCGGCAGCAGGCCGACACCCGCGCCGTAGGTCGAGGGCAGCGGGGCAGCGGCCGACGCCTCGACCAGCTCGACCCCGCCCAGGCCTTCCGGGTCGGTCGCCTTGATGGTGAAGGTCATCGTCGTCGGTGAGCCGTCTTCCGGCACGACGACGCGCAGCGGCACGCCCAGGCTGGCCGGCAGGAACGAAGGCGTGAAGAACCCGATCAGCGGCTCGTTCGGCGGGGTGCGGTCCCACATCACGGAGAGTCGGCCGGTGGGCAACTGCCCGGCCACGCACAGGAAGTAGCCGTCGCGAGGCGAGCACGGCACGCTGGACGGCTGGCCATGCACGCCGAGAACCGGGGCCGTCGAGACCGTCAGCTTCTCGCAGATCTTGGCCAGGCTGTATTGCGCCGCGAAGTCGGCGAAGGCGGGCTCTCCGGTCACCTCGCGGTAGCCGGAGGGGCAGATCTGGTCGCCGGGCACGGCGACCAGATCGGCCGCAGGCGCGCACAGCGTCGTCTTCGACGCCGGTATGCCGTCGAGCGGATTGAAGTTCTCGCCCTCGACGGTGACGATCTTCAGGCAGGCCGGCGCCGGCGCCTGCGGACACTGGTCGCCGTCGACCCAGACGTTCTGCACCGGCGCCTGGAGCACGGTGGAGTTGACCAGGCAGGTCGGGGGCGGAAAGTAGCCCGGCGGCAGCGCCAGGATGCGGGCGCGGCCGGGCATCACCGCCGCCGCGGGGGCGACCGCGTGCGGCGAGTCGATGCGGATCAGCACCTGCTCCGGCACCTGCAGGCGAGGCGCGGTGTACTCGTACGTGGTTCCGGGAACGAGCGACGGGTCGGCGGCCGTCGCCGCGTCGGGCTCGGCGGCAGCGATGGCGATCGGCGTCGCCGCCTGCAACGCGTTGTCGCCGACGGTCACCGTGACCTTGCCGTCGCTCGAGGTGACGCTGCTGGCGGTGGGGCCGAGCGTTCCCTGCGCCGGCGGCGCCGAGCCGCCGCCGCCACCGCCGCAAGCGGAAACCGTCGCGACCAGGATCGCGAGCATCAGGCTGCCGAGTCGCACGTTGGGCAAACGAGTCATGGCGCGTTCTTCCTTCGATGGGTCTCAGCGCAGGCCGCGCGGATGCCAGCCGGGCGAATCCGACAGCTCGGTGAGGAAGAGCACCAGATCGACCGGACGGTCGAAGCGGATCGGCTCGCCGGCGCCGGCCACGCTGACTTCGGCCAGCCATGCGCGAGCGGCCGTCTGCGGCCACACCGAGAGGGCGAAGCGACGCTCTTCGGGTTCGGTGGCGCGGGGTTCCGGGGGGACGTTCATGGGCAGCTCGTGGCCGCACTGTCCGGACCGGGCGTTCCCGGAGCGTTTCCTGGCGAGGCGTCGATCCCCGCAGCCCTGCCCTCTCCCGGAAACGGAGAGGGAAATCAGGTCAGCAGATCGCGGTGCTTGCGGATGAATCCCGCCTGCAGGGCCGCCTCGCCGCGCAGCGAGTCGGCGAGCAGCTGGGCGACGACGCGCATGCGCTCGCGCCACGAGGCCGCGCCGCGCTTGCCGCGCACCGTGGCGAGCACCTTCATCAGGCGAAGGGCGTGCAGCGGCGGCAGGCGGTCGCTGTCGAGAAGCTGCATCGCCTGCTCGAGGCCGGACGCGTCGGCCCGGCCGTCGAGCGCCGCCGCCGCGAGGCGCACGCCGTGCGCCTCGCACTCCAGGGCCACGCTGTAATGGATGTCGCGCACGGCAGCGCGAGCCGCGTCGGCACGGCCGAGCGCGAGCTCGCAGCGGCCGAGGACGATCCGCGCCGCTTCGAGGTGCGTGTGCAGCAGCCGGTCGGCGAAGGGCGCGGCCAGCGCGGCCAGCAGGTCGCGCCGGGCACCTTCGGGATCGCTGGCGACCCGGGCCTGGGCGCGCAGCCAGACGGCCGGCAGGTACAGGGGGCCGGTGCCGGGCGCCAGCAGGGCTTCGGCCTCGGCCAGCGGCGGCTCGACGCGCGCCTCGGCGCCGAGTGCGGCCAGCAGGCGCACCTGCAGCAGGCGTCCCTCGCGCCGATCCGGGGTGCTTCCCAGCTCATCGGCGGCGGAGATGGCCAGACGGATCGAGCCGATCGCGTCTCCGAGCTCGCCGTGAATCTCGGCGACCACCGCCGCCGTGAACGCCGTCAGGTGGCGCAACTCGGCGTCGGGGTTCGGATGCAGTGCGGCCAGCTCCTGCTGGACAAGACGGGCCGGCCCGGCCTGGCCGTCATCGACGAAGGCCTCGCACAGATTGGCGAGGTCGAGCGGCAGGGCCTGGCTGAACCGGGTCTTCCTGGAAATCGCGCAGGCCTCGGCCAGATGGGCGAGCGCCAGCACCCGGTCGCCCAGGGCCCGCGACACGTACGCCCCCTTCGCGAGAGCCCGGCCGCGCTGCGGCGAACCCGGGTCGTCGCGCACCGCGGCGAGCGCCTGATCGCGCAGCGCGGCGGCCTCGTCCAGGCGGTCGAGCTCGGTCGCGGTCATCGACCCGGCGGCCGCCATCATCGCCACCGCCTTGTCGATGCCATGGCGTCGGGCGACCTCGAGTGCCGAGCGGTAGGTTTCGAGCGCATCCGCCTTGCGGTCGAGCTGCAAGGCGGCAAATGCCGCGGCGGCCAGGGCATGGACGTGATAGCGGCCGTCGGGCGGCTCGAACTCGCGCAAGGCGCGCAGCGCGTGCTGCTCGGACGCAGCGAAATCGTGGTCGAGCGAAGCGCGGTCCGCCGCATGCGTCAGGGCGCGAAAGCGCGCCTTCGACGAGCCCGTCCGCCCCACCTTGTCGAGCAGCCTGCGGATCAGCTCGCGGCCCTCGACCGTCATGCGTGCCCGGAACGAGCTCTCGATGGCACGACCGTGCAGGTCGAAGGCCAGCTCCTCGTCGGCGGTCAGCGAGGCCGCTCGCTCGAAGAGATCCATCGCCTCGCGGTGCGCATGGAGCGCGGACGCCGAGTCGCCGGCCACCATCCAGGCCCGCGCGGCTCGCTCCGACTGCCCCGCTTCCTGCCAGTGCATGGCGATCCGCGCCGGCGCCGCATGCAAGGGCTCCAGCGCCGCCGCGAGCTTGCCGTGCAGCAGGCGTTGCCGCTCCGGCGACATGGCCGAACGGATGGCGACGCGGAACAGCCCGTGCACGAAACGGTAGCCCCCGCCCGCGCGATCGACGACCCGGGCCGCCGTGGCGCGCTCGATGCCGTCGAGCGCTTCCCAGTCGCTGAGCGCGGTCGCGCCCTGGATCTCGGCGAGCGAGCTGCCGTCTTCGGCCAGCGCCGCCGTCTCGAGCACACGCCGAGCCGCCGGTCCGAGGCGCGCCACCCGTGCCCGCACGGCGTCGACGACGCTGGCCGGCAGCGGCAGTTCGGCATAGTCGGTCGTGCTGCTGTCGTAGCGCGTGCTCCAGCCCCGCCCCGGCTCCACGCGCAGCTCGCCCGTCTCGAACAGCGCCCGGATCGTCTCGAGGGCGAAGAACACGTTGCCGCCGGTCGCGGCGCCGAGCCGGGCGGCAAAGCGCACGCCGCCGGCGCCGTTCGACAGGCGTTGCACCAGTTGCAGCATCGACCACTCGTCGAAGGCGCCGAGCGGCAGGCGGGCCAGCTCACCCTCCTTCTCGATCGCCTGCAGGGCGCTGGCCGCGACCCGATTGATGGCCAGCTCGTCGGCGCGCGCGGTGGCGATCACGCGCGCCATCCGCCCCGGTTCCTGGCGGTGTCGGCGGGCCAGGTGCGCCAGCAGCTCGATGCTCGACGCATCGGCCCATTGAAGATCGTCGAACAGGACGACGCGCGGCCCGGCCGCGGCGAGGGCCAGGGCCTGGGCCAACGCCTCGAGCAGGCGGGTTCGCGCCTCTTCCGGCGCAGGCGCGGCGCCGCCGCCGCCCGGCGGGTCGACGCGCAACTCGGGCAGCAGGCGTGCGAGGTCGCGGCGCGCTTCGAGCTCGAGTGCGGACAACTGCCTGGCGATCGCCGGCGCCCGCAGCGCGTCGGTGACCGCATGAAACGGCGTCGACGCCGACATCTCGGTGAAGCGCACGAGCACGGGTGGGGCCATCTCGCGTTCCGCCTCGGCCACGGCCCGGCGCCATGCTTCCAGCGCCAGGCGGGACTTGCCGACGCCGGCGTCGCCGTCGATCACGACGACCGCCTGCCGCAGCGCGGCCAGTTGCGCGAGCTCGCGATCGCGGGCCACCAGCGGCACCGCCGAGAGGTCGCCATGCGTCAGCGGCGGCGTGGCCTCGGTCGTGGCCGGACGCTCCCGCCCGGCGCCGAGAGCCGATGGCGGAAGCTGCGCGCGGATTCGATCGGCCAGCAGCCTCGTTTCCGGCAGCGGCTCCAGCTGCAGCTCGTCGCGCAGCGTTCGTTCGCAGCGCGCGAACAGCTCGAGCGCGATCGTCCGTTCGCCGAGCGCGTCGTGCAGGCGCATCAGCTCGCGATAGCTTGCTTCCTGGAGCGGGTCGTCGTCGAGCAGCCGGCCGTGGGTCGCCAGCGCCGCGCGCAGGTCGCCACCGATCTCGAGGGCGCGCGCATGCGCCGCCGCCACGGCCTTCCACTCGCGCTGAATGTGCTCCCGGCGACCGCGCAACCATTCCTCGAAGGCGTCTGCGTCTTCGAGCGCGAGCCCGTCGCAGAACACGCCGCCGCTTCGCAGGCCGAGGGCCGAGGCCAGCCGTCCATCGGCGACGGCGCGGCGAAAGGCTTCCAGGTCGTTGTCCACTCCGGCGAGGCCGACGCTGTCGTCGTCGGCCGAGAGCGCGCCGCCCAGGCCGGCGGCGCGCAGCCGATGCAGAGCGCGGCGGAGGTTGCGGCGCGCCGTCGCCTCGTCGAGCCCGCCCCAGAACAGCTCGGCAAGACGGGCCCGCGGCGACCGCCCTTCGATCGACAGGTAGACGAACAGCGCCAGCGTCTTGCGCACCGGCAGATGCACTTCGCGTTCGCCCTGCAGGACGCGCGGGACGCCGAACAGCGCGACATGGGTCGAGGAAAGAGACACGGCAATCAGGTCAAAAGGTCGCGGTGGCGGCGAATGAACGCGCCCTGCAGCGCGGGCTCGGACGCGAGCGAATCGGCGAGGCGCTGCGCCAGGGCGCGCATGCGCTCGCGCCCCCGCGCCTGGGCACGCCGGGGCAGGTGCGGCTGCAATGCCCGCATCAGCTCGAGAGCGACGGTCGGCCTCACCCGCTCGCCGTCCAGCCAGTCGCCGGCGGCGGCGAGGTCGGCCGGTTCCGGATCGGCTCCGGCCGCGCTCAGGCGCAGCGCCAATGCGGCCGCCTCCGCCGCCACGCTCGTCACAAGCCCCTGCACCGCCGCCCTTGCAGCTGGGGCGTCGCCGAGCGCGATGTGGCAGCGGCCGAGCTCGAGGCACGCTTCGTCGAGCGCCGGATGCAGCATGCGGTCGGCGAACGGCGTGCGCAGGGCGGTGACGAGGGCGCCACGAGCGGCGGCGGGATCGCTCGCGCGCCGGTCGGCCGCGCGCGCGATCGCGAGCGGCAGCAGGACGTTCGGCCAGTGCGCCGGCACGAGCGCGCCGGCCTCCTCGGCAACGGCGAGCGCGGGTTCGCCGGCGCCTACGCTCGCCAGGAGCCGGGCGAGGACGAACCGCGACTCGCGGCGCTCGTCGAAGTCGAGGAGGAGATCAGCCGTCCGCACGGCGAGCCGAGCCTGCGTGATCGCCGCGCCAAGGCGGCCCTGCTGCTCGTCGACGGCGGCGCGCGAGAACGCGGCAAGGTAGGTGAACACGCCATCCTTCACCTCCTCCGGGAGGGTCAGGAGCTCGCGATGCCGGTCTTCTGCTTCGCCCGCGCGCCCGTCGTCGACGAGCGCTTCGCAGAGATTGGCGAGATAAACCGGCAGGTAACCCCATGCGCGCACCGTGGCAGCGATCGCCGTGGCCTCCTCGAGCTGGCGCACGCCGGTGGCACGGTCGCCCGTGACCAGGCAGTAGCGCGAAGTCCGGCTGAGGACGTTCGCCAGGCGAATGTCGTCGGGCATCGCCAGACGCCCGGCGCGAAGCGCTTCTTCCACCAGAGGAGCCGCCTCGTCGATGCGATTTCGCTGCAGCGCGACGTCGCTCGCCGAGGCCGCCATCATCGGCACGCCGCGGACGATGTCGTTCGCCCGCGCGAATGCCAGCGCTTCAAGGTAGGTGGCGTAGCCGGCGTCGAGCAGGCCGAGATGCGATTCGGAGAACGCCGCGATGTTCAGCGCGTGCAGGTGCAAGGTTGGATGGCCCGGAAGGCTCGCGGCGAGCGCGGCGCGGGCGAGCCGCAAGGCCTCGCCGTGGCGTCTCCCGTACGAGGCGACGTGGGCGCCGTTCAGCAGCGCGCTGAACCGGGCCAGCGGCGAGCCGCGTGCCTCGAGCCGCGCCAGCAGGCGCAGCTGCGCCGGATCGTCGCCGCCGACGGTCACTCGAAACAGGCTCTGAACCGCACGCTGGTAGAGCAGGACCGCGCGTTCGTCGTCCGTTGTCAGGTCGCCCGCCCGCTCGAAATGCGTCGCCCCCTCGCGCTCCGCGTGCAGCGCCAGCGCCGAGTCGCCGGCGCGCTCCCATGCCGCGGCGGCACGCTCGGCATCGCCCGCCTCCTGCCAGTGCTCGGCAACACGCGCGGTCGCCGCGCCGAGGGGTTCGAGCGCCGCCGCCAGCCGCCCATGAATGAGCCGGGCGCGCTCCGGGGACAGCGCATGCCGCACCGCCTGCGCGATCAGGTCGTGGGCGAAGCGGTAGCCCTCGCCGGCGCGCTCCAGCACCCGCGCATCGATCGCATGCTCGATCGCGTCGAGCGCCTCCCAGTCGCTGAGCGCCGTCGCGCCGCGCAGCTCGGCGAGGGTGCCACCAGGACCGGCGAGCGACGCGGTCTCGAGCAGGCGGGCCGCGGCCGCCCCGATGCGGGCAACACGTTCCCGCACCGCGTCGATGACGCTGCGCGGCAGCGGCAGCTCGGCATAGCCGGTGGTGCTGTCGTCGAAGCGCGTACTCCAGCCGCGATCGGCATCGACGCGCAGCTCGCCGTTCTCGAGCAGCGCGCGGATCGTCTCCAGGGCGAAGAAGACGTTGCCCGCCGTCGCCGCGACCAGTCGCGCGGCGAAGCGAACGCCGCCCTCGCGACGCGACAGCGCATGCACGAGCTGCAGCATCTGCCAGTCGTCGAAGGGCTCGAGATCGGTTCGCGCCAGCAGCAGCTCGCGCTCCAGGTCGTGCAGCGCGACGGTCGCGAAGGCGTTGCCGCCCAGCTCGTGCCGCCGGGCCGTGGCGACGACGCGCGGCAGGGCATCGGGCTCCTGCGCATGCCGGCGCACGAGATGGGCGACGGCCTCGACGGTCGACGCGTCGGCCCACTGCAGGTCGTCGACAACGACCGCGCCGCCCGCGCCCGCGACGCGGGCGAAGGCCTGTGCCAGCGCTTCCAGCAGCCGCGAGCGCGCTTCGTCCCGGTCGGGCAGCGCGGGCTCGGGCGATCGCGGCACGGCAGCCGGCGCCAGCTCGGGCAGGAGCGCCGCCAGGTCGTGCTTCCAGACGTCGGGAAGCACGGCCAGCGCCGCACGCGCCGATGCCGAACGGAGCGCGTCGACCAGCGCGTGAAACGGCGTCGTCATCGAGCCTTCGGCGCAGCGCACCAGGACCACCGCGGCCGGGTGCAGGGCGCCGCGCTGCGCAGCTTCGAGCGCAAGGCGCGACTTGCCCACGCCGGCTTCACCCGAGACCAGGCGAAGCGCCGCACCAGGCATCGCCAGCCGTTGCAGCTCGGCGTCGCGGCCGACGAAGGGCACGGTGCCGATCTTCGGCGCCGGCACGGCCGGATGCGCTCGCTGTGCGGCAACGTCGTCAGCCTCCGCAGCCGCCGCCTCGCGCGACCGGATCCTCTCGGCAAGGAGGCGCGTTTGCGGCAGCGGCTCCAGGCCGAGGTCGGCGCGCAAGGCCGCGGCAATCGTGTCGAAGGCGGCGAGCGCCTCGGCCCGCTCGCCGAGCGCGGCATGCAGCCGCATCACCTCGCGCCATTCGGCCTCCTGCAGGGGATCGTCGTCGCACAGGCGTCGCCGCCACGCCAACGCGCCGCGCAGGTCGCCGGCCGCCTCGAGCGCCGCCGCATGACTGGCGATCGCCTGGCGCCGCCGCGCCGCGTGCCGCTCGCGCTGCGGCTGCAGCCATGCGTCGAAGGCCGGCGCGTCGTCGACGTCGAGGCCGTCGCCGAACGGGCCGCGACAGAGCGCGAGCGCATCTGCGAAAGCGCCGCTGTCGACGAGCCGCTCGAAGCGCCGTGCATCGACCTCCACGGCGCCGGCGAGCGCCAGCTCCTCGTCGCCGGGGACGACGGCGTCGCCCAGGCCCGCCGAGCGCAACCGATGCACGGCGCGGCGAAGGTTGCGACGCGCCGTCGGCTCGTCGAGGTCGCCCCAGAGCACGCCAGCGAGGCGCTGCCGCGAGGCCCGCCCTTCCACCGCCAGCCAGGCGAGCAGCGCCCGGGTCTTCTTCACCGGCAGGTCGACCTCGCGGCCGTCGACGCGGGCGACGAACGTGCCGAGCAGCACGATCTCCACCGGTACCGCCGGCATCGGATCGGAACGCTCTGGCGTGGCGGTCATCCCGGGAAGCTTGGGCTAGCGGCGGTCGTGCGACTGCACCAGCGTCAGGCCGATCAGCCGCGACACCACCGCGGCGAGGTACATCACGCCGACAAACATCTCGATCGCCGCGACCGCGCGGGTGATCGGGCTGAGCGGGATCACGTCGCCGATGCCGGTGCTCGAGAGCAGCGCGAAGCTCAGGTACATCAGCTCGGTCCAGGTGCGCAGCTGCTCGGCGTTCACCGCCGCGGCGAACGAACCCGGGCGCAGCGCCTGCAGCAGGATGAAGACCCAGGTGAACGCCCAGGCGATCAGGGTGAAGGTGGCGCCGGCGGCGAACAGCTCGTCAGTGGTGGCGTGGCGGTCGGCCATCATGTAGGCGATCAGGCTGGCGGCGGCGTAGAAATAGAACAGCGCCTCCAGTCCGGCCGAGAGCGCGAGCAGTCCGGGCTGCGGATGAAGCGCCTCGACGATCTGCAGCACGATCGCCGGCAGGGCGATGCCGGCCGAGACCCAGGTGAGCCCCGGCGTCGTGCGCACGATCCGCACGGTGAAGATCAGGACCGCGATGCCGAACACGCCGAAGGCGATCCGCCCGGCCTCGGTGCCCTCGATGAACGGATAGACCAGCATCCCGAGGAGCTGCACCGAGAGCAGGATCGCCGACGGGTTGCGGCGCGATCGCACGAGCCAGCGAACGTAGTTCATGGCCCCATTGTGGGAGCGCGGCGGATCCCTCCGCCGGCGTATGCCCGACTCAGCCGGCGGCGACGTGCGGCGTGCGGATCATGCCGGCCGCGACCGTGCGATGGCTCGCCGTGTCGACCAGCACGAAGGCGCCGCCGGCGCGCACCGCGTCGTAGGCGTCGATCGCCAGCGGCTGCTGGGTCTCGATCTCGACCCGGGCGATGTCGTTGCGCGCCAGCGCCGCATCGGCGGGCACGGCGTCGCGCCACTCGACCTGCTGCAGGTCGAGCACGCGATCGACGCGCCGGACCCGCGCCGCCACGTTGCGCGCGCCGTGGCGCAGCCAGAGCCTTGCGCCGGGTCGCGCCGGCTCGTCGTCGAGCCAGGCGAGGTCGGCCTCGAACCGGCTCGCGAGCCGCACCGGCGCCGCGGCGGCGACGATCAGGTCGCCGCGCGAGACGTCGAGCTCGCGGTCGAGGCGAAGCGAGACCGACTGGCCGGTGAACGCCTGCGCGAGCCGGCCATCGTGGGTCTCGATCGCGGCGATGCGCGCGGTGGCGCCGTTCGGCTGCACCTGCACCTCGGCGCCGACCCGCACCGAGCCGCTCGCCACCCGGCCGGCGTAGCCGCGGGCACTGCCGTCCGAAACGTCGTAGCCGCGCAGCGCGAGCTGCACCGGAAAGCGGAACGGCGCGTCGGCGCCGCGCAGCGCGTCGATCTCCGAAGGCGCGCCCTCGAGCCAGGCGAGCAGGGTCGGGCCGGCGTACCACGACATCCGGTCGCTGGCCGTGACGACGTTGTCGCCGTCCAGCGCCGAGACCGGAATCGCGCTGAAGGCGCCGGCGCCGAGCCGCCCGGCGAGCGCGCGGTAGGCGGCGACGATCGCCTCGAAGGCATCGCGGTCGAAGCCGAGCCGGTCCATCTTGTTGACCGCGACCACGACCTGGCGGATGCCGAGCAGGTGGGCGAGCGCGGCGTGGCGCCGGGTCTGCGCGAGCAGCTCGCCGTTCTTCACCCGGGTGGCGTCGACCAGGATCACGGCGGCATCGGCGGTGCTCGCCGCCGTCACCATGTTGCGCGTGTACTGCTCGTGGCCGGGGGTGTCGGCGATGATGAACTTGCGCTGCGCGGTGGCGAAGTAGCGGTAGGCGACGTCGATCGTGATGCCCTGCTCGCGCTCGGCCTCGAGGCCGTCGGTGAGGAGCGAGAGGTCGATCGGCGCCAGGCCCGCGACGGTGTTCGCGCCCGGCCGGCGCTCGGCGGCGCGGGCAAGAGCGGCGAGCTGGTCCTTGAGGATGCCGCGGCTGTCGTAGAGGAGGCGGCCGATCAGCGTGCTCTTGCCGTCGTCGACGCTGCCGGCGGTGATGAAGCGCAGGACGCCGTGGTCCTCGAGGGCGGCGTCGGGGAGTCGGGCCGTCATTTCAGAAATACCCTTCGCGCTTGCGCCGTTCCATCGACGCGTCGGAGGTCTGATCGTCCATGCGCGTGGCGCCGCGCTCTGTCACGTCGGCGCCCGCCGTCTCGACGATGATCTGCTCCAGCGTGGCCGCGTCGCTCTCCACCGGGCAGGTGCAGGTGATGTCGCCGACGGTGCGAAAGCGCACCGACGCGGTCTCGACCGCCTCGCCCGCTTTCGGCGGCGTGAGCGGCGTCACCGGCACGAGCAGTCCGTCGCGGCGCACGACCTCGCGCCGGTGCGAGAAATAGAGGCTCGGCAGGGCGAGGCGCTCGCGCTCGATGTACTGCCAGACGTCGAGCTCGGTCCAGTTCGAGATCGGGAACACGCGCAGGTGCTCGCCCGGGTGCAGATGGGCGTTGTAGAGGTCCCAGCACTCGGGGCGCTGCTGCTTCGGCTCCCACTGGCCGAAGCTGTCGCGGAACGAGAACACGCGCTCCTTGGCGCGCGCCTTCTCCTCGTCGCGGCGGGCGCCGCCGATGAGGGCGTCGAACTTCATCTCGGCGATGGCCTCGAGCAGGGTGACGGATTGGGCGGCGTTGCGCGAATCGAGCTCGCCGCGCAGGCGCACCGTGCCGCGGCGGATCGAGTCGTCGACCGAGCGCACGACGAGGCGTTCGCCGAGCTCGGCCGCGCGCCGGTCGCGAAACTCGATCACCTCATCGAAGTTGTGCCCGGTGTCGATGTGCAGCAGCGGAAAGCCGAAGCGCTGTGGCCGGAACGCCTTTTCCGCCAGGCGCAGGAGGACGCAGCTGTCCTTGCCGCCCGAGAACAGCAGTGCCGGCGCCGCGCACTGGGCCGCGACCTCGCGCAGGATGAAGATCGCCTCCGACTCGAGCCAGTCGAGGTGATCGAAGCGGGCGGCGGTGTCGGGGGTGGAGGAAGGCGCGAGCAGTGCGCTCATCGCGCGCCGGCCTGCTCGACCACGATCTTCGGCAGGTGCAGGCCGCATTCCTTGGCCGTGCCGCGCTCCCACCACCAGCGGCCGGCACGCGGGTCCTCGCCGGGCTTGACGGCCCGGGTGCAGGGCTCGCAGCCGATCGACGGATAGCCGCGCGCATGCAGGGCGTTGACCGGCACGTCGTGACGTTCGATGTAGGCCTGGACCGCTTCGTCCGACCAGTCGGCGAGCGGGTTGTGCTTGGCGATGCCGCGGTCGAGGTCGATCTCCTCCAGCGGCAGCGAGGCGCGCTCCGGCCCCTGGGCACGGCGCTGCCCGGTGAGCCAGGCGTCGCGGCCTTCGAGCGCCCGGCCGAGCGGCTCGACCTTGCGGATGCCGCAGCAGAGGTGGCGCTCGGCGACGCCGTCGTAGAAGCCGTTCAGGTCGTGCTGGCGCACGAAGTCGGCGACCGGCGCCTCGAGCGGACGGTAGACGCGGATCGGCCGGCCGTAGCGGGCGCGGGCGACGTCGAGGAGCTGCAAGGTCTCCTCGTGCAGGCGGCCGGTGTCGATGACGAACACGTCGATCTTCGCGCCGGAGCGGGCGATCGCGTCGAGCAGCACCATGTCTTCGGCGCCCAGGCTGGAGGCGAGGGCGGCGCGGGCATGGCGCGCGCCGATCTGGTGCAGGCGGCGGAACAGCTCGGTGTCGATGGCCACGGCGGAGTCGGGAAGGGTTTCCATAAGCGGCGCACTCTAGGCAGGACCCCGTCCACCGACAACGAATTGCTTTTCATGCCCATAGACGATCCGGTAGGAAAGCGACCCCTGGCCCCACGAAAAGGAAGAAGCTCATGCCCATATGCAACCCTCGAATGGATGGTTCCGTCCGGCCCGGGGGTTGCATACGCTCGCGGGCTTGCACATCTGCCGGGAGGCTTCCATGTCCTTGTTCGCCCGTCGTCTCGTCCTCGCCGCCACGGCGATCGTCGCCTTCTCGGGGCCGGCGATCGCCAAGGACGTGACGATCCTCAACGTCTCCTACGACCCCACCCGGGAGCTCTACCAGGAGTACAACGCCGCCTTCACCAAGCACTGGAAGGCGAAAACCGGCGACACCCTGTCGGTGAAGTCTTCGCACGGCGGTTCGGGCAAGCAGGCGCGCTCGGTGATCGACGGCTTGGAGGCCGACGTCGTCACCCTCGCCCTCGCCTACGACATCGACGAGATCGCCGAGAAGGCCAAGCTGCTCCCTGCCGACTGGCAGAAGCGCCTGCCGCACAACAGCACGCCGTACTCCTCGACCTACATCTTCCTGGTGCGCAAGGGCAACCCGAAGGGCATCAGGAACTGGGACGACCTGGTCAAGGCCGGCGTCTCGGTCGTCACCGCCAACCCCAAGACCTCGGGCGGCGCCCGCTGGGGCTATCTCGCCGCCTACGGCTTCGCGCTCAAGCAGCCGGGCGGCAACGACGCGAAGGCGAAGGAGTTCGTCTCGAAGCTGTTCGCCAACGTGCCCGTGCTCGATTCCGGCGCCCGCGGCTCGACCGTCACCTTCGCCGAGCGCGGCGTCGGCGACGTGCTGCTCGCCTGGGAGAACGAGGCCTGGCTGTCGCTCAAGGAGTTCGGCGCCGACAAGTTCGACATCGTCTACCCGCCGATCTCGATCCTCGCCGAGCCGCCGGTGGCGGTGGTCGACAAGACGGTCGACCGGCGCGGCACCCGCGCCGTCGCCCAGGCCTATCTCGAATACCTCTACACGCCCGAAGGCCAGGAGATCGCGGCGAAAAACTTCTACCGGCCGATCGACGCCAAGGTGGCCGAGAAGTACGCGAAGCAGTTCCCGAAGACCCATCTCTTCACCATCGACGAAGTCTTCGGCGGCTGGGCCAAGGCGCAGAAGACGCACTTCGCCGACGGCGGCGTGTTCGACCAGATCTACACCCGCAAGTAGCCGCACTCCCTCTCCCGGCTGCACGGGGCGAGGGAGTGTTGGTTAAGCTTCCGGGATGACCTGGTCCATCCTGGGGCGCGACGACGAGGGACGGCTCGGCGTCGCCGTCGCCAGCCGCTTCTTCGCGGTCGGCGCGCTTTGCCCGCACACGCGGCGTGGTGTCGGCGCCGTCTCCAGCCAGGCGCTCCTCAACCCGCTCTACGGACCCGCCGCGCTCGACCTGCTCGCCGCGGGCCGCTCGCCGTTCGAAGCGGCGCGCGCCCTCACCGACGCCGACCCGGGCCGGGCGCAACGCCAGCTGCACCTCCTGCCGGCCAGCGGCAAGCCGGTCGCGTGGACCGGCGAGGGCTGCGTCGATTGGTGCGGCCACCTGCTCGACGACGACTTCAGCGTGGCCGGGAACATGCTTGCGGGACCGCAGGTGATCGAGGTCAGCGCCGCCGCCTACCGTGAAGCAATCGGCCGGCCGCTCGCCGAGCGACTGCTCGCCGCCCTCGAGGCAGGCGAGGCCGCCGGCGGCGACAAGCGCGGCAAGCAGGCCGCCGCGCTCGTGATCCAGGGCGACGAGGACCGGCGCGAGCTCGACCTGCGCGTCGACGACCACGCCGAACCCGTGGCCGAGCTGCGCCGCCTCTACGCCGTGAGCCTCGAGCGCTTCCAGCCCTTCGTCGCCTGCCTCGCCGGCCGCCGCGACGGCGCCGGCCTGACCGATCGCGACGAGATCGAGGCGCGCATCGCCGCCTTCCACGCCGGCCGCGCCGCCAGGCTCGCCTGAGCCCGCCCACATCGACCGCACCTTTCTCGACTGGAGCCACGCCCATGACCCGACGCCTTCGCCTTCTCGGCCCCGTGCTGTTGCTCGCCCTGCTGCCCTTCGCCGCTGCGGCGCAGACCCTGCGCGTCGGCCTCGCCGAGGACCCCGACGTGCTCGACCCGACGCTGGCGCGCAGCTTCGTCGGCCGGGTCGTCTTCGCCGGGCTCTGCGACAAGCTGTTCGACATCGACGAGAAGCTGCAGATCGTGCCGCAGCTCGCCACCGCCTATGAATGGTCCGCCGACAGCAAGGCGCTGACGCTGAAGATCCGGCCCGGCGTCACCTTCCACGACGGCGAGAAGCTCGACGCCGCGGCGGTGAAGTTCAACATCGAGCGGCACAAGACGATGGCCGGCTCGAACCGGCGCGGCGAGCTCGCGCCGGTGGCCACGGTCGACGTGGTCGATCCGATGACGGTGCGGCTCAACCTCTCGGCGCCGTTCGCGCCGCTCCTGGCGCAGCTCTCCGACCGGGCCGGGATGATGGTCTCGCCGAAGGCGGCGCAAGCCGAGGGCGACAAGTTCGGCTCCCGGCCCGTGTGCTCCGGCCCGTTCAAGTTCGTGGAGCGCGTTGCGCAGGACCGCATCGTCCTCGAGCGCTACGCCGGCTACTGGAACAAGGAGCAGATCCATTTCGACCGGATCGTCTACACGCCGATCCCGGATGCGACGGTGCGCCTGGCCAACCTCAAGTCGGGCCAGCTCGACTTCGTCGAGCGGGTGGCCTCGAGCGACTTCGAGAAGCTGAAGAGCGACCGGAAGCTGAAGACCGCGAGCATCACCGAGATCGGCTACCAGGGGCTGACGATCAACGTCGGCAAGAGCGACCGCTCGCAGCAGAACCCGCTCGGCAAGGACGCCCGCGTGCGCGAGGCGCTCGAGCTTTCGCTCGACCGGCAGGGCCTGGCGCAGGTGGTGATGGACAACGAGGCGCAGGTAGGCAACCAGTGGGTCGCGCCGGCCAATGCCTGGTACGCGAAGAACGTGCCGCTGCCCAAGCGCGACATCGCGCGGGCCAAGGCGCTGCTCAAGGAGGCCGGCGTGCCCCGCCCGAGCTTCACCCTGGTGGCGCCCACCACCTCCGACGCGCAGCGCCTCGCGGTGGTGATCCAGGCGATGACGCGCGACGCCGGCTTCGACATCAAGATCCAGGCGGCCGAGTTCGCGACCTCGCTCAACATGGCCGACAAGGGCGACTACGAGGCCTACCTGCTGGCCTGGAGCGGCCGGCCCGACCCCGACGGCAACCTGTTCAGCTTCCACGGCTGCAAGCAGCCGCTGAACTACGCCGGCTACTGCGACGCGCAGACCGACGCCCTGCTCAACCAGTCGCGCGCGGCGCGCGATCCGGCCGAGCGCAAGAAGCTGTTCGAGCAGATCGCTGCGCGCGTGCTGAAGGAGCGGCCGGTCATCTACCTCTACCACCGCAACTGGCTCTGGGCCTACAACGCCAGGCTGGCCGGAGTGCGCAGCGTGCCTGACGGGCTGCTGCGGGTGGCGGGCCTGAAGATGGCCCCCTGAGACGGCGCGCCCGCGCCCCGCCCTTCGCCTCGATGCTCGGCTTTCTCGCCCGCCGCCTCGGCACGGTCGTGCCGACGCTGGTGCTGGTGTCGATGCTCATCTTCGGCCTGCAGCAGCTCCTGCCCGGCGACCCGGCGAAGATCCTCGCCGGCGAGGATCAGGACCCGACCGTCATCGCCTACCTGCACAAGAAGCTGCATCTCGACGAGCCCCTGCCGGTGCGCTACGCGTTCTGGATCGGCGGCGTGCTGCGCGGCGACCTCGGCGAATCGGTGCGCAACCAGCAGCCGGTGCTCGACCTGGTGCTGCAGAAGCTGCCGGTGACGGTGGAGCTCGCCGTCCTGGCGATGACGATCGCCCTGCTCGTCGGCATCCCCGCCGGCGTGGCCGCCGCCGTCGGCCGCGGCACCGCCTGGGACCTGGGCGCCAACGCGTTCGCCCTGTGGGGGCTCTCGACGCCGAACTTCTGGCTCGGCATCCTGATGATCCTGCTGTTCTCGGTGCGGCTCGGCTGGCTGCCCGCCTCGGGCTACGTCAGCCCGTTCGAGGACCTCGGCGCCAACCTCGCCGCGATGATCATGCCGGCCTTCGTGCTCGGCAACGCGCTCGCGGCGGTGCTGATGCGGCACACGCGCAGCGCCATGCTGCAGGTGCTCTCGGCCGACTACATCCGCACCGCCCGCTCCAAGGGCCTGCGTGAGGCCCCCGTCGTCCTGCGGCACGCCCTGCGCAACGCGCTCGTGCCGGTGGTGACGCTCGGCGCGCTCGAGTTCGGCACGCTGCTCTCCGGCGCGGTGCTGACCGAGCAGGTGTTCACCATTCCCGGCTTCGGCAAGCTGATCGTCGACGCCGTCTTCAACCGCGACTACGCCGTGGTGCAGGGCGTGGTGCTGGTGACGGCGACGGCCTACATCGGCCTCAACCTGCTCGCCGATCTCGCCTACTTCGCCCTCAACCCGAGGCTGCGCGGCTGATGGCGGCGGTGCTCTCGCCCCGCCCGGCGCCGAGCGCGAAGCCGGCGCTGCCCGACGGTCCCTGGCATCGCGCCTGGCGGCGCCTCCGGCGGCGTCGCGCGGCGATGTTCGGCCTCGCCGTCGTCGTCGCCTTCATCGTGCTGGCCCTCTTCGCCGGCTGGATCGCGCCGCAGGACCCGATCGCCACGAGCTGGGGCGCGATCCGCAAGGCACCGAGCGCCGAGCACTGGTTCGGCACCGACGAGATCGGCCGCGACGTGTTCTCGCGCGTCGTCTGGGGCACGCGCGCCTCGATGCTCGCCGGCGTCGTCTCGGTCTCGATCTCGCTCCTGCTCGGCGTGCCGATCGGCCTGGCGGCCGGCTTTCTCGGCGGCTGGATCGACGCCGCGATCTCGCGCGTGATCGATGCGTTTCTCGCCTGCCCTTTCCTGATCCTGGCGATCGCCCTCGCGGCCTTCCTCGGCCCGAGCCTGACCAACGCGATGATCGCGATCGGCGTCTCGGCGACGCCGATCTTCGCGCGGCTGACCCGCGGCGCGGTGATCCACGTCAAGGTGGAGGACTACATCGAGGCGGCACGGGCGCTGGGTGCCTCGCCGCTGCGCCAGGCGCTGCGCCATGTGCTGCCGAACATCGCCGCGCCGCTGATCGTGCAGGCGACGCTGGCGATCGCCGCGGCGGTGATCGCCGAGGCGAGCCTCTCGTTCCTCGGCCTCGGCCAGCAGCCGCCGGCGCCGAGCTGGGGCAGCATGCTCAACACGGCCAAGAACTACGTCGACAACGCGCCGTGGATGGCGATCTGGCCAGGGCTCTCGATCTTCCTCCTGGTGCTCGCCTTCAACCTGCTGGGCGACGGCCTGCGCGACGCGCTCGACCCGCGTCAGATCTGAAAGGGCCAAGATGCTGCACGACCCCGACCGTCACGAACCGCTCGCGGCCCTTCCCTGGGACGAAGGCCGGGCACGCGCCACGATCGAGCGCATCGTCGCCGACACCGTGGCGCGATTCGACCCGGTCCACGGCTGCTGGCCGACGCATCCGCTCGATCGCCATGAAGACGACCGCGCCGATGCGGTCGCGACCACGCTCTACGACGGCGCCGCGGGCGTCGTCTGGGCGCTCGGCTACCTGCACGCGGTCGGCGCGGTCGCGGCGCGGCCGGCCGTGCCGATCGAGTGTGATCGATTGCTGCAGATCAACCGCGCCTGGCACGACGAGTTCGGCGCCACCGGGCTGGCGTCCTGGCTGATGGGGCAGACGCCGATCCACATGATGGCGCTGGCCGCATCGCCGAACGCCGGGACGGAGGCGGCGCTCGAGGCCCTGATCGAGGGCAACATCGCCAACCCCGCGCGCGAACTGATGTGGGGCTCTCCCGGCACCCTGCTGGCGGCGCTGTTCCTGTTCGAGCGAACCGGCCGCGCCCGCTGGGCCGAGTTGTTCCGGGCGACGGCGCAGCAGTTGCGGTCCGAGCTCGAGTGGTCCGAGGCGCATCGCTGCGCCTACTGGCGCCAGCATCTCTACGGCCGGGAATCGACCTACCTCGACGCCGTCCACGGCTTCGTCGCCACCGCGCTGCCCCTGATCCGCGGCCGCCACCTGCTCGATGCGGCGCAGTGGGAGGCGTGGCGGGCGACGATCGTCGAGACGATCTCGCGCACCGCCGACCGCGAGGGCGACCAGGCGAACTGGCGGCCGCAGCTCGAAGCCCCGACCGCAACGCAAAAGCGGCTGGTGCAGTTCTGCCACGGCTCGCCCGGCTTCGTCATCTGCCTCGGCGCCTTTCCCGGCACCGAGCTCGACCCGCTGCTGCTCGCCGCCGGCGAAACGGTCTGGTCCGCCGGGCCGCTCGCCAAGGGGTCCAACCTCTGCCACGGCACGGGCGGCAACGGCTACGCCTTTCTCAAGCTGCACGGGCGCAGTGGCGACCCGCGCTGGCTCGAGCGGGCGCGGGCCTTCGCCATGCACGGCATCGCCCAGACCGAGCGCGACGCCCGACGCTACGGCCAGGGCCGCTACTCGCTCTGGACCGGCGACCCGGGGTTCGCGATCTATCTCTGGGACTGCCTGCGCGCCGAAGGGCAGTTCCCGACCCTGGACGTCTTCTTCGCCGGCGGCGCCGGCGCCGGCTACGATGGCAGCGGGCCGGAATGAGGAGCAGGCGATGACGAACGAAGGGCCGCGGCCGTTCTCGCGCGACGAGCTGTCGGGCCTGCTCGCCGCGCTGAAGGATCCGGAGCCGGCGGTCTCGATCGCGGCACTGCGCGCGCTGGTGCGGCTGCCGGTCGACACCCAGGTCAACCACGACCTGCGACCCTATCGGGCCGAAGTCGAACGAAGCGAGTACGCCTGGTCGACCTGGGTGCCCGACGCCGGAACACGAACCCGCATCGCCACCCTCGTCGACTGCACGACCGCGGACGAGTCGAGCATCGCCCGCTCCCTTCTCGACGGCGCGCACTCGCCGATCGCGCAGCGCTTCGCCGCGCTGGCGCTGGAGGACGCCGATCCCGGTACGCACGCGATGCTCGTCGGCGCCGAGCGCCTCAGCATCGCCGTCGATCAGCAAGGCGCGACCGCGGTGCCGCCGGTCGACGAACTGTTCTCGCTCTACCGGATGTTCCTGCGTCGTGCCTGCACCTTCTGGTTCGACTGGGTGGAGGAGCAAGCGCGACTTTCGACGTATCGGCCCGCGGACCAGCTGCCGGCCTGGTTTCCGCTGGACCAGGGGCCGCTGGCCGCGGCGCGCCAGGTCGAATGGATGGCGTCGCGCATCGGCATGCCTACGCTGCTGCGCGGCCTGCGCGAACCGCTCCTCCACGGGAGCAGCACCGATCGCTTCGCCGCAGCGCAACTCGTCGAGTGGGCACGCCGCTCCGAGGGCCAGCCGCTGCCGCGCTTCGGTGGCGGCAGCGGTCCGGCCGACGTGCACTTCCCTATCCCGCCGACGCTGCAGTACAAGAAGTTCTCGCCGCTCGACCTGCCGATCGCCCAGGCGCCGGCGCCGGCGAGCGCCGCGTTCACCGCGGACGCCGAGCCCGAGGCCGCGATCGACGCCGGATCGGACGCCGGGGGCGAGCGGCGCATCAATGTCTGGATCAGCGACCCGGCCGACCCGGGCTATCGTCCCCGCGCCGGCGTCGCCTGCGTCGCCAGCTTCCGCGTCGGCACGCCGGTGGCAGCGAACCGGGTGTCGGGCGCGGACGGCGCGGTGCCCGACGACGACATTCCCGAAGCCGGCCTGTGGACGCGGTGGGCGGTGATCCCGCACCATGCCCGGCTGGAGGCGATGGCCGACTCGGCGGTGATGGTGCCGGGCGGCACGGCGATGTTCGACCTGCTGGTGCCGCGCCGCGGCGACAGCGCCACGGTCACCCTGCGCGTCACGCCGAAGAGCGGCGATCCGGCGCTGCGCATCGTCATCACGGTCGGCGGCCAGGAGTACCGGACGCTCGAGGTCTCGCTCGCGGACGGCGCGCAGACGCTCTCCGACGTCGCCGCCGCGCCGCTCGGCCGGACCGACCTGAACACCACCCACGAATGGACCACCCCGCGCGGCACGCTCGGCCTGCTGGTCGAGGACGTCGGTCGCGCCCTCCTCTCCGGCGACATCGACGGCGAGCCGGTCGAGCTCGGCGACAGCGTCGAGATCGTCACCGACAAGGGCACCGTCGGCCCTGCCGTCGCCAACGTGCTGAAGGCGGCCGACGACTTCCGCAAGCAGACGGAGCAGACCCGCTATCTCAACGACATCGATGCCGCCGACCTGCTGAAACGGCTCGCCGACTTCAAGCAGCAGTACGACTGGTCGAAGCTCGAGGACCTGGCCGACGAGGCGCATCGATCGGGCTGGGCCAAGACGCGCGACAGCAAGGAGCTGCGCGAGCTGGCGTACTACGGCCGCGAGCTCTACGACACCGTGTTCCCCGCGGACAGCAGCGGCCGGGAGCTGGTCGGCCGCCTGCCGCCAGGACACCGCCTCAACATCTCCTGGCGCCAGGACAGCAAGGCGGGCTGGGTGGCCCACGTGCCCTGGCAGCTGCTCTATGTCGGCGAGGTGGGCGCCGATGTGCCGGTAGACGCCGAAGCGTTCTGGGGCCTGCGCTTTCGCATTGCCTACACGAGCTACGTCCTGCGCGGGCAGAGCTCGATCTCGCTCGGCGCGCCGGCCGACGCGGCCTGCACCAGCCTGCTGTTTTTCGGCGAGTCCGCCAGGGAGCCGGCGACGGCCGAAGCACAGTGGCAGCGCGGCCAGCTGCAGTCGCTCGGCAGCGCGCCCCGGATGCGCGTGCTGCCCGATCCGGCAGCGCCGTCGGGCGCGAGAAAGCAGGCGCTGCTGCGCACCCTGGCCGAGCCCGAGCGCAGCAGCGAGCCCGACGTCGACACGGTCGCGCTGCTCTATCTCTACTGCCACTACGGCCTCGATGCCGGCAGCAACAACCCCATCCTCCGCTTCGGCCTCAACGCCGCCGATCCCGACGACATCGTCCGCCAGCCCGAGATCGGCACGAAGGCGCTGGCCTCGCGCCCGCTCGTCTTCGCCAACGCCTGCGCGACCGCCGGCACCAGCGTCTACTCGGCGAGCGCGATCGCCAAGTCGTTCTTCGGCCGCGGCTGCCGCGCCTACATCGGCAGCGAATGCATGGTGCCGACGGCGCTGGCCAGCCGGTTCGCGATCACCTTCTTCCACTTCCTGCTGCGCAAGCCCGATCGCGATTCACGGCCGATCGCCGCCGGCGAAGCGCTGGCGCAGGCCCGCCTCTTCCTCTGGTGCAACTACCGCAACGTCGGCGGGCTGCTCTATTCCTACCTCAACAAGTACGACCTCTACCTGGCGACTCCGGCGGAGATCGACGACATGAAGAAGGCCTGAGCCATGAGCAACGACCTGCCCGAGTTCCTCTCCGCCAGCTCCGAGCGCCAGCTCGAGCTCCTCGCCGATCCCGAAGCGGCAGCGGCGATGAAGCGCTTCCTCGGCGACGCCGCGTTCGCCGAGCTGGAGCGGCTGAAGGCGAACGCGCCGTCGGCCGACAACCTCGCCCTGCACTCGCCGCCGAACCTGGTGTTCGTGCCGGGCGTGATGGGCAGCATGCTGCAGAGCGTGACCCAGGGCGGCGTGTGGTGGCTGAACGTCGACACCCGCAACTTCCTCAACCACCTCCGCCTCGCGCCCGACGGCACCGAGGATGCCGATCCGAACGACCAGATCGCGCCCTTCAACGTCGACTTCAGCTACCAGCCCTTCGCCGCCGCCGTGCTGGCGCGCGAGGACTTCGGGCACCGCATGTTCGCCTACGACTGGCGCAAGATGTACAGCCAGAACAGCGCCGCGCTGCGCGACCTGATCCTCGACATGCGGGTGAAGAACGGCGGCAAGCCGGTGCACATCGTCGCGCACAGCATGGGCGGCCTCATGGTGCGGGCGACGCTGAAGGAATTCGGCGACGAGCTCTGGCCGCTGCTCGGCCGAATCGCCTTCATCGGCACGCCGCACTACGGCTCGGCTTCGATCGCCGGCTACCTGAAGAACCACCTCTGGGGCTGGGAGATGCTCACGCTCCTGCGCGGCTACCTGGAGCGCAGGACTTTCCGCTCGCTCTGGGGCGTGCTCACCCTGCTGCCGGCGCCCGCCGGCATCTACCCCGGCTCGCGGCCGGGCGAGCCCGCCACCTGGAAGACCAGCGCAAGCGACAGCTACCACCACCCCTGCGCCAACTTCGACCTCTACGACGCCCGGGCCTGGCAGCTCGAGCTCGACGACGCGGAGACGAAGCAGCTGCAGGCCGTTCTCGATGCCGTGGCCGCGTTCCACACCGACATGCACCGCTGGCACAACGATCCTGCCGATCTGCTGCAGCAGGATTGCGACCGCATGCTGATGGTCGCCGGCGTCGGCTACCAGGGCCTGTTTCGCCTCGCCTACGTCGACAAGCTCGGCTTCTGGAAGACGATGGACAAGATCACCGACCGGATCGCCGGCGACCGCCACCGCGACGGCGATGGCCGGGTGCCGCTCGCCTCGGCCGAGCTCGAGCGCGTGCGCATCAAGTACGTTCGCGGCGTGCACGGCGGGCTGACCAACATTCCCGCGGTCTACGAGGACGTCTTTCGCTGGCTCAACGGCCAGCCGCTCGAGTTCCTGGCCGACACGCCCGAGGACGCGTTCGTCGGCCATGGCGCGACCAGCGCGATGCTGAGCGTGGCCCCGCATCTCGACGGCAGCAGCCGCGCCATCGACGACGACCCCGGCTACCTGCAGCTCGACGCGCCGACCGAGCTCGATCCGGCGGCGGTCGAGCAGCGGCTGGCGACGGGCGGCGCGCCGGGCTTCAACCTGCTGAAGATCCTCTGAGCACATGACCGGCCTTCCCGCCGCGGACGCCGTGGTCGTCTGCCGGCGCGAGCAGTGGGCCGAGGCGGCGACCGTGCTCTCGTGCTTCGTTCCGGGAGCGCTGCCGCCGCTGCTGGTGCTCGACCCGGCGCCGTGCAGCGAGGCCGACTACGCGGGCCTGCACGACGCCTATCGACAGATGCGCGAGCGGCGCGACGCGGACCGCGGCACGCCTGCTGCGCGCGCCGCGGCAGCCGGCGCGGCCGAGCCCGAGGAGTGGTCGAACGCGGAGATCGACCGCCGCGCCGCGCTGCTGACGCCGTTTCGCCGCTGGATCAGGCGCAAGCGCCTGCTCGGCGAGGGCCTGCGCCGCCTGGCGCTGCGCCGCGCAATCTTTCTCTGCGCGCCGAGCGCGGAGGAGATGAGCCTCGTCGAGGCGGTTCCCGTCGGCCGGTTCGACCCGCGGCGGCGCCGACCGCTGCTCGTCGAGGGACTGGCGGCGCTGCAGCTCTCGACGCAGGGCGACGCGCCTTTCTGGCAGCGGGCGTGGGAGGCTGTGCGCCCGGGCGAGCCGCTGCCGGCCGGGACCATCGTCGTCGCCGCGGACCCGATCGCCGTCGTCGCCGCGCTGTACCGCTCGCGCCGGCTCGGCCAGCCGCTGTCGGTAGGTGCCGCGCCGGCAGAGCCGCAGACCTTCGCCCGCGAGGAGCCGGGCTCCACGCCGCCCGGCGAATGCGTGGTCGTCGAGGCGCGCGGCCTGGCCGACGACCTGCTCGCGGCGCTCTACGCGGCGCGGCAGGGTGCGCGGCTGTGCGTGATCCCGATCCTCGACGCCGGGGCCATCGAGACGGCGCGCCAGGCGGTGCAGGCCGCGCTGGACCGGCAGCACGACGCGACCCCTGCCCTGGCGACATTGCGGGCAACGGTCGCGGCCGCGGTTCCCGCTGCGGTGACCGACGCGGTCGG
Source organism: Burkholderiales bacterium (assembly GCA_021414305.1). Lineage (GTDB taxonomy): Bacteria > Pseudomonadota > Gammaproteobacteria > Burkholderiales > Burkholderiaceae_C > Schlegelella_A. The sequence continues at coordinate 208,582 of JAIOOS010000015.1, forward strand.
CGACCTGCCGCTCACCGCCTTCACCGCCGGCGTGCCCTATCACCTGCTCGCGAACGGCCGCATCGACTGGGCCGACAAGCCCATCGGCCTGATGACCGGCGATCCGCTCCTGCTCTGCTCGGCCGAGCTCTTTCGCCTCGCCGCCGCCGACGACGACGGCGCCCGCATCGACGTGCTGTTCGAGCCCGGCTACTTCGATACCCGCGAGACCGAGGCGGTGCTGGCAGCGCTGCGCGGCGCCGGCGCGCACTGCCTGTTGCTGGAGGGCAAGGCGGCCTCGAACACTTCGCTGATCGCCGCGCCCGGCCTGCCGCTCGACCTGCTGTTCTTCGACACGCACGGCTCGGCCGAGTCGATGCTGCTCGAGGACATGCCGATCGAATCGTTCAAGCTGCTGCAGCGGGTGTCGCTCGCGAGCCGGCCGCTGGTGTTCAACAACTCCTGCCTGTCGTGGACCGGCGTCGGCCGCGAATTCATCGCCGTCGGCGCGCGCGGCTACGTGGGCACGCTCTGGAGCGTGCGCGCCGACCAGGGCGCCCGGCTGGCGGCGACGCTGATGACGCGCATCGCCGGCGGCGGGCAGACCGTTGCCGGCAGCCTGCGCGGGAGCGGCGTCGATGCCCTCACCGACGCCGCCTACGTGTTTGTCGGCCCGGTCGGCGCGCGTCTCGCCGCCCCGGCGCCGGGCGGCGACGAGCGGCGGCGCCTGACACGTCTGGCGACCGCGCTGCTGCAGGCCGCGTGCTTCGTCGCCCGCCAGGGGCCCGATCCCGCCTCGCCGATGCTCGCGCCGCTGCTGCAGGCGCTGCGCCCGCAGGCCGAGGCGCTGATCGCCGAGATCGGGCGGCGCTGGCCCGAGGCCGACCGCTCCAGCCTGGCGCTGATCACCGAGCAACTCGATCTCGTGCAGGCATTGCGTCTCGACCCGGCGAATGCGCAGCGCGACGCCGGGCTGGTGCAGCGCGGCCTGCAACTGTCCGGCGCGATCGAGAGCGCGAGCCCACCACCGACGGCGGACCTCGATACCCGGGCGCGCTTCTGGCGGATGGCGGCGCAGGACTGGGGCCGGCGCGGCCGCTGGGGCGATGCGGCCGGACTGCTGGCGATGGCGATCGAACGCTCGAGAGCCGCCGGACGCGCCGCCGGCGCCGAGTGCCTGCAGCTCGCCGATGCCTGGCGCAGCCTGGGCCACCTGGAGGCGGCGTTGAAGACCGCGGCCGAGGCGCGCTCGGAGTTCGCCGCGGCCCCAGGACCCGAAGCCCGCGAAGGCGCGATGCTCGCCGCCGGCCGCCTCGCCCAGCTCTGGCGCCAGGCCGGCCGCTGGGAGGAGGCCCGGCTCGCCGCCGAGGACGGCCTCGGCCTCGCCATCGAGACCGATCAGCTCGCCGAGCAGGCGGCGTTCCATGCCGACCTCAGCAACATCGCGCGCGACCGCGGCGACCCGGTCGCGGCCGTCGCCTCCGCCGAGCAGGCGCTGGCGGCCGCGCGCAACGCGCACAGCGAGAACGCGGAGGCCGCGGCCCTGGGCGCCCTCGCCCGCGCCCTGATCGCCGACCGGCAATGGCCACGGGCCCGCGAGATCGCACTCGACGGCCTGCGCGCGGCGCAGCGGCGCGGCCTCGCTGCCTCGGCGGTCGCGTTCGGCGCCGATCTCTCGGACATCGCCACGGGCGAAGGCGATCTGCCGGGCGCACTTCGGTACCTCCAGGAGACAGGCCCGGCCCTGGCGATTTCCGGATCGCCGGTGACCATCCGCAAGATCCTGATGAAGGCCCGGGGCCTGCTCGACCGGATCGACACCTGGGACGGCGAACGCCGCCTGCTCGACCTGGTGGCGACGGTGCTGCCGGCGCAGCCGGGCGAGCACCGCATCGCCGCCGGCAGCGGCGCGATCGACAGCCTCATGGCCCGGATCGCGGCCGAGGGCTGGGCCCGATCGCGCGAGTGGCTCTGGCAGATTCGCCGCGACCTCGAGCAGAAGGTCAGGTCTCGTGGTGCGGCCGCCACCGAGCAGCTCCTGCTGCTGCGCGACGTGGTCGCCCTTTGCCACGAACGCGCCAGTGGCCGCGATGCCCTCGCCGCGAGCCAGGCCGCGATCGTCGACGCGAGCACCGGCAAGGCCTTCGCCCTGGCCGCCTTCGTCCTGCCCGGGGATACCTCGGCACACCCGGCGTGGCGCGAGTCCGGCCCGGGCAAGGCGTCCTGACAGATCAGGGCGCGCCAGACCCGAGCCGCGGTCAACCCGCCAGCAGTTCCCGGTGCGCCGCCACGGCATGGCGGAAGCTGGTGTGGAACTCGTCCGGCAGCGCGTTGTGCAGCGTGCGGTGAATCCAGGCGACGCCTTCGGCGCGCGAAGCTTCGGCCCCCTCCCGGGCATCAAGCTGCTGCGACAGCCGCCACAGGGCGTGCCACCAGTGACCGAGCGCGCAATCCAGCGGCACTTCGGTCGCGGGACGCCGGATGCACGCCTGCAGGTGCTCGCGTGCCGCCTCCTGCCTGCCCGCCTTCGACGCCAACCGCGCGCAGGCCAGCTCGGCCGCCCATCGCAGGCCGAAGTAGCCGTCGTGTCGCGCCCGCTCGCGCAGCGCGCCCAGGTAGTCGTGCGCCGAAGCCGCGGCCGCGGCCGACTGCAAGCCGGTCGCCAGGGCGGCGTCGATCTCGATCGAGTCCTTGACGGTGCGCAGCGCACCGTCACCGACCCGGGCCCGGGCGAGCTCGCACAGGTCGCCGAGCGGAAGGCCCCGCCACTGCCCCAGGCGCGCCCTGAGCTGCAGCGCGCGTGCCTGCACCCACGCCGGCAGCACGCCGTAGTCGTCGTGGGCCGCCAGGTCCTGTTGCGCACGGGCCCATTGGCCGATCCAGGCCCACAGCCAGGCTCGGTGCAAGCGGTCGAGGGGCAGGCGCGCCGGCAGTTGTTCGCTCGTGACGGCCATCGCCAAATCGAAGCGCTCCAGGGACTCGGCGTAGCGTCCGAGATCGCGCAACACGATGGCTTGGAGGTTCCAGCTCAGATGGTTGATGCCGTGCAGCGCGTCATGGGCGCGGCGTTCCCGCTCGCCCGCCTCGAGCAGCGCCATCGCCGCCTCGAGCTCACCGGTGTCGATGTGATTGACCGCGTGGTTCTTGCTGCCCATCACGAACTCGGAATGCTGCCGGTGCAGGAGCGCGAGTTCGACTCCCCGGCGGTGAGATGCGCGTGCTTCGAGCGGGCGCCCCAGGTTGTCGAGCACGACGCCGTGTTCGATGAAGATCGTGGGCTCGGGGTCGCCGAGCCGTTCGACCACGGGCCAGTGCGCGTCGAGCAATGCGGCCGCTTCGCTGCCTTGCCCGTAGGTCGACAAGGCGATGGCCAGCGGCATCAGCACCGCTACCGTCATCCGGTCGTCGCCCTGTTCCGAGGCCAGGCGCAGGGCCTCGCGGCCATCGGCAATCGCGGCCGTCAGGTCGATCTGCTTGACCTGGGAAGAGACGCGCATCGCGAGGACCTCGAGGCGTTCGCGCGGGCTGCGGGCATGGGCCAGCGCCCGGTCGAGCGCGCGCATCGCACCGACCTCGCCGTCGACGCACTCCAGGGCCTGATGCGCGCGCATCCACAGCGCGTGCGCTGAAGGCGTTCCTGCGTCGCCCTGCTCCGCTGCGATGGTCGCGGCCTGTTCCAGGAACTCGGCCTCCTCCCGCCGGCGCAGGCCGTCCCGGGCCTGATCGGCCGCCTTGAGCAGCCATGGCAGGGCGCGACGCTCGTCGCCCGCCGCCAGCCAGTGCCCGGCAAGGCGCGCCGGCTCGGCGTGCCGCCCTTCGAGATGCCGGGCCATCGCCGCATGCAGGTGCTCGGCGATCGCCTTGGGCACGCTGCGCAGCGTGGCCTCGAGCACCAGGTCGTGCGCGAAGGTCCGCTCGCGCAGCACCTGTGCCAGCTCGAGCTCCATCCAGGCATCGGCCAGCTCGATCGCCCGGCGTCCGAGCACGTCTTCGGCCAGCGCCGGGCTGAAGTCGGGCCCGGCGATGGCAGCCACGCGCGCCAGCGCCAGCGCGACCTCGCTCAACTGCTTCAGTCGCCGGTCGATCAACGCGCCGACCGACGCCGGTTGCGGCAAGCCCTTGGCACTGGCCCCGGGCAGAAGCATCTGCTTGAGCGTCTCGAGCGCGAACAACGGGTTGCCGCCGGTGTGGCGCAACAGGCGCTCGCCGACGGCATCGGCGTCGATCTCGCGCAGGTTGAGCGACTGCACCAGCTCGACCATCTGCGCGGCGTCGAGCGGCGCCACGTCGGTGACCTCGAGCCGCTGCGCCTCCTCGAGCACGTCGCGCAACGCGAGCGCGGCGGCCGAGCCTTCGCCGGGGCGCTTCGTGAAGATCCACGCCAGGGGCGACAGCGCTTCGGCACCGGCCAATGCGGACAGCATCTCCAGGCTGGCGTCGTCGGCGAAGTGCAGGTCGTCCACTGCCACCGCACGCAACCGGGCCTGCGCAACGACCTGTTCGATCGCCGATTGCAGCACCAGCCGCTCGCCATCGGCCGGCATCGCCAACGGCATGGTCGTGATCGGCCCGATCTCGGGCAGCAGGCGCGCCAGGGCGCCGGGCTCGGGTTGCAGCCGGCGCAGCTCGAGCAGCCGGCGCAGGAGCCGGGCCAGCGTGGCATAGGGCACGCCCGCGTCGCCGGCCTGGGCCTTGACGACCACATGGCCGGCGCTGACCTGAAGGGCTTCGGCGAGCAACCGGCTCTTGCCCATGCCGGCTTCTCCCAGCAGCAGCAGCGCTCGACCCTCGGCCAGCGCCCGGTGCACCGCCTGAAGCTCGCGCGTGCGGCCCACCATTCGGGGCGGACGCTGCAATGCCGTGGCCCAGACCCGCACCGGCGCGAGCGACTCTGCGCCCGCTTGCTCGACCAGGCGCATCAGGGCCAGCGTCTCGCCGCTCGGTCGCGCGCCGAGCTCTTCTTCGAGCAGGCGTTGCAGTGCCCGGAACGCGGCGCGTGCACGCGCCACATCCTGATCGAGGTAGTGAAGCCGGATCAGGGTCCGGTGGTGCGCTTCCGCGAAAGGGTCCTCTGCCAGTTGCTGCTGCGCGCACGCGATCGCGTCGTCCCAGCGCTGTTCGGTCTCGGCCAGGGCAAGGACTTCGCCCAGGGCCGCGGCTCGGCTGGAGCGTCGCGTCTCGCGCTGCGCCTGCAACCATTCGCTGAAGTCTTCGCACTCGTCGTAGTCCTGACCCGCAAGCAAGGGCGCCGTCGCCGTTTCGGCAGGCGGCTCGAGCGGAACCGCCGCGAGCGTCAGCGTCGTCTCGCCCTGCACCAGCGGATGGTCGAACAGCTGGCGAAAGCGCAGCAGCTGCTGGCGCAGGTTGCGCCGCGGATCGTTCGACTCGGGCCACAGCCACGTCGCCACGCGCTCGCGGCTGATGCCGGGCTCCAGGGCGGCCAGCGCCAGCAGCGCCGCGGCGCGTCGTTCGAGCGCCACGGCGCCGCCGTCGGGCAGCAGGACGGCCGGCCCGCCGAACAGACGAAGCCGCAGCGGCGACGGCCGGGCGGGGTCTTGCATGCCCGAATGATCGCCGACGCGGAGCATCCCGGCGTCAAGGCACCATGACCATGCCCGCCTCGGTGCGCGTGCCGCCGTCCACGCCGTCGCCCAGCGCACCGCGCAGGCCGCTGCCCCAGGCATAGACGACGTTGCCCGGACCGATGACCAGCGCGTGAGCGTAGCTCGCCGACAGCGCGGTGAATCCGGTCACGGTCGAAGGCACCGGGCGCGGGATGGGCTGGTTGGCGGTGACGCCGGGCCCGCGCAGGCCGTTGCTGTCGCGCGCGCCCCAGCCCAGGATCTGCCCGTTCTTCAGCGCCAGCGTGGCGCCCGTGGTGGTGCCGACGATCGCCGAGACGCCGGTCAGCAGGTCGGCGCAGGGCAGGCCGGTGCAGGTCTCGGCCAGCACCGGCAGCGGGCCGAGGATGCTCCCGCCGATCACGCTGCCGAGCCCCAGTTCGCCGTTGGCGTCGTAGCCGCTGGTCATCACCGAGCCATCGGCCCGCACCACGAACAGCGAGTAGTAGAAGCTCATGCCGAAGCTGCGCGCCTTGCCCCAGGTCACCGGCAGCTGGATCGGGCCGCCGCTGCCGCCCACCGGCCCGCCGCCGACCGACGGCACGCCGAAGCCGCCGTAGGGGTTGGCGCCCAGGCCGTACACGCGCCCGTCCTCCAGCGCGATCGCGAGCCCTGGCGAGCCCGAGGTCGTCTTGCCGGTGAAGATGACCGCCGGCGGCGAATCGATCGGCAGGCCCGGCATCGCAAAGGCGACACCGGTGGATTCGTAGCCACGCGACTGCAGCGAACCGACGAACCACACGGTCTTGGCCGAACCGGCGTTGCAGTCGGTGGCGGCGCCGGTGCTGTCGACAGCGCGGATCATCGCCAGCTGCTCGCCGCCGCCGGCGATGGCGCACACCCGGTCCACCGGCCGCGGTACGTTGTTCACGCGTTCCAGCACTTCTACCGGCGCCGCTTCGTTGTAGCGCGTCGCAATCGAGCTGCCGAGGCTGCCGTTGCCGTCGCCGCCGCGGCCATCGCTGCCAGCGTACGCGTTGCCCCAGTGGAGCACGCGGCTGCCGGTGCTGCCGGGCTCGCCCTTCAGGGCCCAGAAGCTGTTGAACCAGCCGCTGATGGCGCGCACGTCGCTCAGCACGGTCGGGTACATGCGCACCGGGCGCAGGGCCGGTGCGACCGTCTGGTTGACGTACTGCACCGTGCCGTTGGCCCGATGCACCGAGCCCCAGCCCCACACCGTGCGATCCGGCCGCAGCACCATGCTCCATTCCTGCCCGGCCACGATCTGCGTGGCGGTCAGGGCGTTGGCGGGGACGGCGGGGGTCACCGTGAGCCTGGCGTCGCGGCTGGTCGTGCAGCGGTTGTCGGCGATGGGGCCGTTGCAGACGATCACGCGCACCGTCGCACCGTCGTCGCTGGCCTGCAACGGGCCGATGTCGAAGGTGCTGCCCCCCAGCGGCGTGGTCGGCGCGCCGATGCGTGTCCAATAGTGGAACAGCGGCCCGTTGGCGCTCGCCACCACGCTGAAGGTGGCGGTGCCGCCTTCGGGCGCGGTGACGTCGGCCAGATCCTGCGTGATGACGGGCACGGCAGCTCCCGCGGTCACCGTCAGCACCGCACCGTTGCCGATCGCCACGCCGCCTGCGCTGTAGACGACGACGTTGAAGATCGCGCCGTTGTCGGCGCTGGTGGTGTCCGGGGTCGTGTAGCCGGTGCAGGAGATCGCCCCTGGGATGGCTACGCTGTTGCGTGTCCAGAGGCATTCCGGCGCGGGGTTGCCAGTGACTGCCAGGCTGAACGTTGCTCGCTGACCTTCGAGCACTGCACGGTTGGTCAGCGGAGCCGCGATGCTCGGTGCGCCAGGCGCTGGCGACACGACCAGACCAGCGGCGGTGCTCGTCACAGTGCCGGCGCCATTGCTCACCAGCACCGTGTAGTCGCCGGCGTCACCGGCCTGCGCGGATTCGATGCGCAGCACGGGCGAGCTGGCGCCCGCCACGTCGACACCGTTGCGCTGCCAGCGGTAGGCCAATGGCCCGCTGCCGCTGGCGCCCACCGCCAGCAGTGCCGGTTGGCCGACCTGCACCGCGACGCCGACAGGCGCCGTGTTGATGGTCGGCGCCGTGAGCGTGCCGCCGGCGCCGACATTCAGCTGGGCGACGTTGCTGGTGGCGACGCCGCTGGCGTTGGACACCACCACGGCGTAGGCGCCGCGGTCGGCGTCGCCGACGCTGGCGATCGTGTAGACGGCCGCCGTCGCGTCGGTGATGTTCACCCCGTCGCGCTGCCACTGATAGGCCAGCGCACCGGGGCCGGCGGCGACGGCGAAGCTGGCCGACGAGCCGGCTGGCACCGTCAACGAAACCGGTTGGCCGGTGATCACCGGCGGCGTGCCGGTGTTCGCGCCCTGCGTCACGGTCAAGCGCGCCGCCGTGCTGAGCACCGTCGCTTCGACGTTGCTGGCCTCCAGCTGGTAGAGGCCGGCGTTGCCGGCGTTCACGCTGTTCAGCGTCAGCAGCGGGCCGTTCGCGCCCGGGATGCGCACGCCGTTGAAGCTCCACTGGTAGGACATCGGCTGCGCGCCGCTGACCGCGGTGGCAAACAGCACCGCGCCGCCGCTGGCGACCGTGGCCGGCGCCGGCTGGGCCGTGAAGACGGGCGGCGCCTGGCCGGTGGTGATCTGGATCGTGGCGGCATCGCTCGTCGCCGTGCCGGCCACCGTGGTGTAGGTGGCGCGGAACTGGCGCCCTCGATCGGCCAGGGTGAGCGGCTGCAGGCCGGTGAGGCGGTCGGTCGCCGACTCGTCGCCCGGGCGGATGTAGGCGGGCGTGCCGCTGCGGTAGCCGGCGCCGACGTCGACCCAGGCTTCGCTGTCGGCCATGCGGGTCTGCCAGAGCACGCCTGTGGGCAACGGCAGGCCGCGGTAGGCGACGGTCATGTCGACCGTCTGCCCGACGTCGTAGAGGCGGCCGAGCGGTTGTGTCGTGATGACCGGCGGCGGGAAGTTGCTCGACACGCGCAGCTGCATTTCGCGGCTGTAGACGCAGCGCACCGGCAAGTTGCTGGTGCACACACGCAGCCGGTAGCTGGTGCCGTCGTCGGTGCTGCGGGCGGTGCCGTACAGGTCCCCGCCGGTGCTGCTCTCCACCAGCCAGATGCCGGGCGGGAAGTCGAGCGTGACGTACTGCGGCGGCGGCACTGCGGCCCACAGGCTGCTGCCGCGCACACGCTGCTGCCAGATCGAGAACGCGGGCACCGGCGACACCCAGCCGGCGGGCTGGCTCACCAGCTGCCCGGGCAGCCGGTCCAGCGTCGCCGGCGGGTGTGCCGTGATCAGCATGTCGTCGATCGGGAAGCCGCGCGCCACCAGGAGGGGTTGGGCGGAAATCGGGATCTCCCAGCCGTTCCAGCCCTCGGTGCAGAAGAGCACCAGTCTCTGCATCGTCGCCCAGGTGTCGACCACCGCGTTGCCGGGCAGGTCGGTCGTCGGCACACCGGTCCACGGGTCCGGGTCGGGCGGGTTCCACTGGCTCAAGGAGGCGTTGACCGTCTCGACTGAGGTGTAGCCGGTGTCGCGTGCGATCGGTGTCGCCACGTCGCCGTAGATCGGCCAGGTGCCGTCGTTGGGCACGTAGGCGGCCAGGCGCGCGCCGCGGATCGAAGCGGGGTCGGTCGCGACACGGTTGATGCCGCCCGTGCTGCCGTCGCTCGGCAGCCGGTAGATCACGGCGCTGGTCGTCTCGCTGCTGACGGAGAAGTCGCCTCGGCAGCTCTGGGCCAGCGCCGACTGGCCGCCGATGCGCAGGTTCACGCGCACCTGCGCCGGGTCGTCGGCGGCCTGTTGCAGCACGAGGCGTGCGCCGTTGCCGGTCAGCGGCAGCGTGTTCCAGGCGTTCTGCAGCTGTGCCGTCACCACGGACACGGTCGGATCGGGCTGGCTCGGCGGCTGCGGCGCGAAGAAACCGTTGCGCGGCACCGGCACGACGATGAAGAACGAGAAGCTCTGCACCTGTACCGCCACGGTGCCGCCTTCGTCCACCGCCTCCAGCAGCAACTGCCAGCGCTGGCCCGGCATGCCTTTCATCACCGCCGGCCGCTGGTCGGCACGCAGCGACGAGGCGTCGTAGGGGATGCGCACCGTCACCGGCTGGCGGAAGTTCTGCCCGTGCGGCGTGACCGCGAAGGTGCTGCTCACGGGGACGAAGCGCGACGGCAGGGGCGGCGCGCCGGTGTTGTCGCGGGCGATGCTGACGGCGGCGTCGGCTCGCAGCGCCCCCGCCGGCACCTCGACCGAGGCGCCGTCGACGCCGAGCACGCGGCCGCCGGCCGTGCCCAGCACGGCCTGGCCGGCCGGGCGTTGTTCCGGCTCTGCGGGTCCGGCGTCGCCGCTGCCACCGCCTCCACAGGCAGCCAGGAGGACGAGGACGGTGTTCGCGATGATGGCCCGGATGCGCTGCATGAAAGGTCTCCCAGCTGCCGATGCGCGGGTTGTAGGCAACGTCGCGTCACGCAAACGTCACGTGGGGACCTGTCGTCTCCCTCTCTTTCGGGGGCCGGATGTCGCTTGCAGGGCCTTGGGTTCGAAGACCGGGTCAGGCGTTGAAGCTCTGAAAGCCCCCGGCACGAAGCGTCAGCACCAGCGTGTCACGGTGGCCGTAGGCTTCCAGCGGTTGGATCGGCGTGCTCTCGTGGATCACGCGCGCATCGTCGAGCAGCAGGCAACTCCAGGGCTCCTGCAGCGTGAAGCGAACTCCGGTTGGCCCGTCGGCATCGAAGACGCGGGTCTCGCCGCCCTTGATGCCTTCGCGGCCCACGAGCAGCACCGCCACCAGGTCGACGCCGTCGCGGTGCGCGCCTTCGGGCGTGGGCCGGCCGATGCCGTCGGTGGTGTCGATGCGGAACTGATGCGCCTCGACGTACCAGGGCTGGTCGCCGCGCAGCGACGAGGCGAGTCGGCCCATCGCCAACAGCATCTTCTGCCACGCCTCGCGAGCCACGACCCCCGCCGTGATCGGCTCGAACCAGCGTTCCAGTCCGCCGTGCAGGGCGTTGTATTCGATCGGCTGCCAGTGCGGGCGATGCGGTACCGGCTCGACCTCGCCGCCCCGGACCACGAAGCAGGAGTGGCGTCGCCGACGGTAGTGCCCGCCGTCGCGCAGGTAGGTGTCGGGCGCGAGTTCGTCCCACGAGGAGCGCATGGCGTCGAACGCGGTCAGCGGCGCCCCGACCAGCGCCGCGAAGCCGGCCGGGTCGAGGACCGCCTGTCCCTGCTCGGCAAGCGCGACCCCGGCCTGCTCGGGCGGGGTGATCGGCGCGGCGAACGGCGCCTTCACGCGAACCGCGCGTCCGCCAGTGCCGCGCCTTTCGCCAGTGCCGCGAGCTTCGCCTCGGCGACTTCGCGGCGCATCGGCGCGAGGCCGCAGTTGGTGCAGGCGATGAGCCGCTCCCGGGGCACGAACTGCAACGCCCGGCCGATGGTCTCGGCGATCTCCTCGGGCGTCTCGATCACGTCGGAGGCGACGTCGATCACGCCGACCATGACGTCCTTGCCTTCGAGCAGGCGCATCAGCTCGGGCGGCACTTGCGAGTGGAAGCACTCGAGGGACACCTGGTCGATCGCGCTCTTCGACAAAGCGGGGAAGACCTGCTCGTACTGGCGCCACTGCTCGCCGAGCGTCGCCTTCCAGTCGACGTTGGCCTTGATGCCGTAGCCGTAGCAGATGTGCACCGCGGTCTTGCACTTCAGCCCCCGGGCGGCGCGCTCGAGCGCGGCGACGCCCCACTCGGCGGCCTCGGCCATGTAGACGTTGAACGCGGGCTCGTCGAACTGGACGATGTCGACACCGTCGGCCTCGAGCGCGAGGGCTTCCTGGTTGAGCAGCTCGGCGAAGGCGAAGGCGAGCTTGATCCGCCCTTCCTTGCCTTCGCCGTAGAAGCGGTCGGCGACCGTGTCGACGATCGTCATCGGGCCCGGCAGGGTGAACTTGAGCTGGCGGTCGGTGTGGGCACGGGCCAGGCGCGCCTCCATCGCGTGCACCCGCCCGGCCAGGCGCAGCGGGCCCGTGACCTGCGGCACCATCGCGTCGTAGCGGTTGTTGCGGATGCCCATCTTCACCTTGTGCTCGAAGTCGATGCCTTCGACCCGGGCGAGGAAGCCGTGCACGAAGTGCTGGCGCGACTGCTCGCCGTCGCCGACGACCGAGAGTCCCGCGTCCTCCTGCACCTTGAGCCAGAGCAGGGTCGCGTCGGCCTTGGCGCGGTCGAGCTCGGGGCCGCTGGCCTTCCACTCGGGCCAGAGCTTCTCGGTTTCGGCGAGCCACGATGGCTTGGGCAGGCTGCCGGCAATGGCGGTTCGGAACATCGCGCTGTCTCCCGCTTTCTCTCGTTGTCGCGGCGCGCCGAGGGTCCGCGTCGCGCCGCATTTGCTACCGTCGGCCCGTGAACGCCGAAGCCGAACCCGCGCCGACGAGCGAGGCGCCGCTGCCTGCCGTCGAGCGCATCGCGGCGCTCGACGTGCTGCGCGGCGTCGCACTGTTCGGCATCTTCATTATGAACATGCCGGGCTTCACGCACTCGGTGTTCACGCCCCCGCCGCCCGACGCGAGCGGCCTCGACAAGCTCGTCGACGCGCTGCGCGAGCTGCTCTTCGCCGGCAAGTTCAACCTGATGTTCGGCCTGCTGTTCGGCATCGGCTTCAACCTGCAGCTCGGCCGGCTCGAAAAGGCGAGTCCCGGCGGCCATGCGACGCAGGTCTACGCGCGCCGGCTGGCGGTGCTGCTGGCGATCGGCCTGGTCCATGCCGCGCTGCTCTGGTCGGGCGACGTGCTCGTGGTCTATGCGGTGCTCGGCTTCGCGCTGCTCGCCATGCGCCGCCTGCCCGACGCGGCGGTGCTCGTCCTGATCGGCCTGTGCCTGCTCTATCCGGCCCTCTCCGATGCGTTGCGGCCGCTGCTGCTCTCGTTCTCGACCGAGGCCGTCGGCGCCTTCCAGTACGAGGAGTTCGAGGCCTCGAACGCCCTCGCCTTCGGCAAGGGGTCGTTCCTCGACGCGGTCCGCGAGACCGCACGGATCTTCGTCTGGGGCTACACCTCGCCGCTCGGCCTGTTCAGCTACGCCGCCTTCTACGTGCAGATGGCCACCGGCATCCTGCTCGGCTTCCTGGTCGGCCGGCACCACTGGGTCGAGCGCATGCCGGCGCTGCGCGAGCCGATGCGCCGGGCGGGGCTGGGCGCGCTCGGCGTCGCCCTGCTCGCCGGCGCCTGCTGGCTCGCCGCCGGAGGGGCCGGCACCGAGCCGGGCGCGAGCAATGTGCCGGCGACGCTGGCCCGAACGGTCGGTCGGGCCGCGCTGATGGCGTTCTATGCGCTCGTCGTGCTGCAGTTGCTCGAGCTGCCTTGGGCCGCACGGTTGCTGCGGCCGTTCGCTTTCGCCGGACGGATGCCGCTCAGCAACTACCTCCTGCAGACGCTGATGGGCAGCTTCATCTTCTACGCCTGGGGGCTCGGCTTCTGGGGCCGGGCCACGCCGCTGGTCGAAGTGCTGCTGCCGATCGCGCTGTTCCTCGCCGTGCAGCTGCCGCTCAGCGCCTGGTGGCTCTCGCGCTTTCGCTACGGCCCGGTGGAATACGTCTGGCGCCGGCTCACCTACGGCCGGCTCGGCGACTGAGGCTGAGGCTCAGGCGTGAGGTCGAATTCGTTCGCGAGCAGGGCGTAGGAACGGCGCCGCACCGCGGGATCGTGCGCCCAGGTGTTGACGACGAGCTCGTCGAGCCCGTAGTCGCCTGCGAGCTTGCGGATCTTCGCCCCCACCGTCGCGGCCGAGCCGACGAAGGACTTGCCGCGCATCGGCGCGAGCTGGGCGAGCTCGTCTTGCGAGAAGCCGCGCGCGGCAATCGCATCCGGCGACTGCAAGGGGCCGAGCGCGCCGCGCTGCCGGTCGATGCGCCAGCGGTCGCGCGAGAGCGCGAGATGCGCCGCCTCGTCGTCGCTGTCGGCAACGAGCGCCCAGATGCAGAGCGTCGCCTGCGGCCTCGGATGGCGCTCGCTCGGCTCGAAGCGATCGCGGTAGAGCGCCATCGCCGTCTCGGCGCCCTGCCCGTCGGTGAAGAAGTAGGCGAACGCGTAGGGCAGGCCGAAGTGCGCCGCGAGCTGCGCGCCATAGTCGGAGCTGCCGAGGATCCAGATCTCGGGCGCGTGCGGCCCGAGCGGATGCGCGGTGATCCCGGCGTGGGTGCCGAGCGTGGTCCAGGCGTGAAGATCGCGCACCTGCACCGGAAAGTCTTCCGCGGCGTGGCTGGCGTTCGGATTGAGGGCGCGCGCGGTGCGCATGTCGCCGCCCGGCGCGCGGCCGAGGCCGAGGTCGATGCGCCCGGGCGCCAGCGCCTCGAGCACGCGGAACTGCTCGGCCACCTTGAGCGCGCTGTAATGCGGCAGCATCACGCCGGCGCTGCCGATGCGGATGCGCGTGGTGCGCGCGGCGATCGCCGCCATCAGGATCTCGGGCGCCGAGCCGACGATGGTCGGCAGGCCGTGATGCTCGCTCAGCCAGAAGCGGTGATAGCCGAGCCGCTCGCAATCGATGGCGAGCGAGAGCGTGTCGCGGATCGCCGCGTCTTCGCTGCTGCCGGCGAGCGAGACCGACTGGTCGAGGACCGAGAGCTTCATCGCCCGCCCTGCGGGTGGGTCGGGTCGATCCAGAGCACGGTTTCGGGCTTTTCCACCGGCTCGATGTCGAGGTTCACCGCCACCGCCTCGCCGTCGCTGCGGCAGAGCACGCACTCCAGCGTCTGGTCGGCGCTGGCGTTGATCTCCTGGTGCGGCACATAGGGCGGGATGTAGATGAAGTCGCCCGGCCCGGCCTCGGCCGTGAACTCGAGCGCGTTGCCCCAGCGCATGCGCGCGCGGCCCTTCACGACGTAGATCACGCTCTCTAGGTGGCCGTGGTGATGCGCGCCGGTCTTCGCGTCGGCATGGATGTGGACCGTGCCGGCCCAGAGCTTCTGCGCGCCGACGCGTGCGAAATTGATCGCCGCCGCGCGGTTCATGCCGGGCGTCTGCGCCGTGTTCGTATCGAGCTGGTCGGCGGGCACGACGCGCACGCCGTCGTGCTTCCAGGCAACGCCTGCATCAGGGCCATGCGTGTGTTCGGCGGTCATTCGCTCATCCTCGTGTACATTAGCGGCACAGTTATACGCAAGACAGTGGTTGTTCGTGATTCTCGTTCTACCCTCGCGGTTCTCGCGGCGGCGTCTGAAATCCCCCTGATCGGTTCTTGAGTGTCGCTGCATGCGCCGCATGTGCTGCGCATTCATTTCCATAGATAGGATTTTTCCAATGACGACCCCCACCCAGACCGGCACCGTGAAGTGGTTCAACGAAAGCAAGGGCTTCGGCTTCATCGCGCAAGACGCGGGCGGCGCTGACCTGTTCGCCCACTTCCGCGACATCGCCGGCTCGGGCTTCAAGACCCTGGCTGAAAACCAGCGCGTCGAATTCGAGGTGAAGCAAGGCCAGAAGGGCCTGCAAGCCGCGAACATTCGCGTCCTGGCCTGAGCGAAGACAGATTCGGGCCTCGCGCCCGATTCGAGAAAGCCGCGGTTCGCCGCGGCTTTTTTTCGCCCGCGCCCGGCGTCGCCGACGCGACGCCCACGCCCGGGCAGGCGACCTAAGATCGTCGACGAAGGAGACAAGAGCATGAGCACCGTCCCAGCCACGAACAATCGCCAGTACCGCCTCGCCCGCCGCCCGAGCGGCCTGCCGGTGCGCGAAGACTGGAGCTTCACCACCGAGCCGGTCGCCGAGCCCGAGGAAGGCGGCGTGCTCGTCAAGACCCTCGCCCTGTCGCTCGACCCGGCCATGCGCGGCTGGATGAACGAAGGCAAGAGCTACATCGCCCCCGTCGGCATCGGCGAGGTGATGCGCGCCGGCGGCGTCGGCAAGGTCGTCGCCTCGAAGTCGCCTGCCTTCGCCGTCGGCGACGTGGTCTACGGCACGCTCGGCGTGCAGGAATACGCGCGCCTCGACGCCGCCGCCCTCGCCAAGGGCGGGCTGAGCCGGATCGACCTGCGCGTCGGCACGATGACGCAGTGGCTGAACGTGCTCGGCATGCCCGGCATGACGGGCTACTTCGGCCTGCTCGACGTCGGCCAGCCGAAGCCCGGCGAGACCGTCGTCGTCTCGGGCGCGGCGGGCGCGGTCGGCCAGACCGTGGGCCAGCTCGCGAAGATCAAGGGCTGCCGCGCGGTCGGCATCGCCGGCGGGCCGGCGAAGTGCGAATGGGTGGTCAAGGAGCTCGGCTTCGATGCCTGCATCGACTACAAGGCCGGCCCGGTCAAGGACGGCCTGAAGGCGCACTGCCCGAAGGGCGTCGACGTCTACTTCGACAACGTCGGCGGCGAGATCCTCGACGCCGTGCTGACGCGCATCAACCGCAAGGCGCGAATCGTGATCTGCGGCGCGATCAGCCAGTACAACGCGACCGAAAAGCCGGTCGGCCCGGCAAACTACCTGTCGCTGCTGGTCAATCGTGCGCGGATGGAAGGCATCGTCGTCTTCGACAACGCCGACCGCTACGGCATCGCCATTGCCGAGCTCGCCGGCTACCTGAAGGATGGCCGGATGAAGAGCCGGGAAGACGTCGTTTCCGGCCTCGAGACCTTCCCGGACGCCCTGCTCAAGCTGTTCCGGGGCGAGAACTTCGGCAAGCTCGTGCTGCAGGTCGCGGAAGGCTGAATTCCGGGGCGCTCGCCGCGGCCGCCGGCCGCTAGACTTTGCGGCTGCCCATGAGCGACCGCGAACCCCTGGCCGGCCCCCTGACGGCCGACGTGCTGCAAGCGCTGGTCGAGCAGAGTCTCGAGCTGATCGCCATCACCGACGGTGCGGGCACGATCACCTGGGCCAATTCGCGCTTCAGCGCCGCCACTGGTGTGTCCGGCGGCGACGGCATCCGCCTGGCCGACTGCGCCGCCGAGGGCGCGGCCGGCGACTCGACCCGCGACAAGCTCGCCGCCGGCCTCGCCGCCGGGACGCTGGAGACGACGGGGCTGCGCTTGCGCACCGCCGGCGACTCGCCGCTCTGGGTAGACGTCCGGGCGCGGCGCTCGGCCGGCCTGCTGCTCTGGACATTCACCGACGTCAGCTCCACCCGCTTTCTCGCCGCGCAGGCCCGGCGCCAGGGCGAGCTGCTGGACACCGCCCAGGAGTTCGGCCGCATCGGCCTCTGGGAACGGCGCATTCCTTCGGGCGAGGGCCGCTGGGACCGGCACGTGTTCGGCTTCTGGGGGCTCGATCCCGCGACCGGGACGCCGCCGTTCGAGGAGGCGATCCAGCGCATCCACCCCGACGACCGGGAGAAGATGATCTACGCCGAGTCGACCCGCACCGCCGGCCGCTACTCGCAGCGCTACCGCGTCATCCAGCCCGACGGCAAGACGCGACTGATCCACTCGCAGTGGGCGGTGAGGAACGGACCGAACGGCGAGCCGGACCGCGCGGTCGGCATCATGATGGACGACACCGACGCCTACGAATCGGCACGCGCCCTGGTCGACGTCAACGCCCAGCTCAAGCTCGCGGTCGATCTCGGCCAGATCGCGATCTGGCGCCACGACCTGCGCACCCAGCGCATGCATTACAGCGACCGCGCGTTCCAGCTGCTGCAGCGGCCGCCGCGGCCGGAGGGCTTCTCGCTCGAGGAGGTGCGCTCCTTCATCCATCCCGACGACATCGCCCTGGTCGTGGCCTCGGCCGAGAAGGCACTCGCGTCCGACCAGCCGACCGACATGGAGGCGCGCTACCGCCGCGCCGACGGCCAGTACCGCTACGTGATGACGCGCCGCGTCGTCGAGCGCGACGAGGCGGGCCAGCCGGTCGCCTTCGTCGGCGTCGCCCTCGACGTGACCGAGCGGGTCGAGCAGCGCCAGCAGGCCGAGGAGCTGGCGCGCCGCCTCGAGGCGGCGTCGGCTGCCGCCGGCATCGGCCTGTGGACGACGGCGGTCGATCCCGACGAGAGCGACTGGAACGCGCAAACCTTCGCCATCTTCGACCGCTTCGATCCGCCGCGCGTACCGAGCTACTCGGAGTGGCTTCGCGAATCGGTGCATCCCGAAGACAGGGAGCGCGTGGCGCGCGAGACCCACGCCTACCTGACGCAAAAGCCCGGGCGGCACGAGATCGAGTTCCGCATCGTGCGCCGCGACGGCGGCGTGCGCTGGGTGGTGATGCGGGCCGACTCCGACATCGGCTCGGGGGCGCGGCGGCGGGTGCTCGGCGTGGTCATGGACGTGACCGAGCAGCACGAGGCGCTCGATGCGCTGCGCGACGCGAGCGAACGCTCGGCGATCATCGCCCGCCACGCCGGCATCGGCATGTGGGAGGCGCGCCTCGACGGCTCGCCCGAGCGCTGGGACGAACAGATGTTCCACCTGCGCGGCCTGGTGCCGAGCGACCGGGTGCCGAGCCGGGAAGAGCGGATGGCCATGGTCCATCCCGACGACCTGCCGCGGGTTCTCGACTCGCGCCCCGGAGCCGCGCTCGCCACCCTGCCCGCCTCCTACGAGTTCCGGGTCCGCCTGCCGGACGGCGGCTGGCGCTGGCTCGCGTCGCGCTCGGCGCTGGTGAACGACGACCGGGGCCGGCCGGTGCGCCGGGTCGGCGTGAACTGGGACGTGAGCGAGGCCAAGCGGGCCGAGCTGGTGCGCCAGCAGGCGGTTGTGGCCGAGCGCGAGGTCCACGCCAAGTCGCAGTTCCTCTCGCGCATGAGCCACGAGCTGCGCACGCCGCTCAACGCGGTGCTCGGCTTCACCCAGCTGCTGCAGATCGAGGCGCGCCGCTCGGCCGACGAGGCGCAGCTCGCCAAGCTCGGCCACATCCGCGCGGCGGGCGGACACCTGCTCTCGCTGATCAACGACGTGCTCGACCTCTCGAGCCTCGAATCGGGCGCGCTCAAGCTCGCCCTCGGCGCCGTCGACCTCGGCCTGCTGGTGCGCCAGTCGGTGCCGTTGGTGGAGTCGCTGGCGACGCAGCACGGCGTCGTCGTCGAGATCGCCGAGGCGCGCGGCGCGGCTCGGGGCGACGCGACGCGGCTGCGCCAGGTGCTGATCAACCTGCTCTCCAACGCGATCAAGTACAACCGCCGCGGCGGCCGCGTCGTCGTCCACGCCGGCCCGGCCGGCGACCGGGCGCTGCTGCGGGTGCGCGACACCGGGCGCGGGCTGACGCCGATGCAGCTCGCCAGCCTGTTCGAGCCGTTCAACCGCTTCGGCGCCGAGAACGAAGGCATCGAGGGCACCGGCATCGGCCTGACCATCGTCAAGGCGCTGGTCGAAGGCATGGGCGGCACGCTGGCGGTGAGCAGCAAGCCGGGCGAGGGAACGCTGTTCGAGGTGTCGCTGGCGACGGCGACCCTGGGCCAGGGTGCGGCCGAGCCTGCCGATGCCGGCGATTCGGCGCAGGCACCGTGGAGCGAGCCGCGGCACGAGCGCGCCGGACAGATCCTCTACATCGAGGACAACCAGGTCAACGTGCTGCTGGTCGAGGAGCTGGTGAAGACCGTCTCCGGGCTGGCGATCACCTCCGAGCCGACCGGCCGCGCCGGCGTCGCCCGGGCCAAGGCGCTGCGGCCCGACCTCGTGCTGATCGATCTGCAGCTGCCCGACTTCGACGGCTTCGAGGTGCTGCGCCGGCTGCGCGCCGATCCGGACACAGAGGCGATTCCCTGCATCGCGCTCTCGGCCAACGCCATGCCCGAGGACATCGAGCGCGGCCTGGCGGCCGGCTTCGCCGACTACTGGACCAAGCCGATCGACTTCCCGGCTTTCCTCACGGCGCTGAAGAAGCGCTTCCCGACGGCGCCGGTGAACGCCGCGCGCTGAGCTGCCCGAGCCGCTAGACGGCGACTTCCTCCACCAGACCGCGCTGCTTCAGCATCGGCTGCGGCGTCGGCGCGCGACCGCGGAAGGCGCGGTAGGCGGCGCCGGGCTCGATCGAGTTGCCCGACGAGTAGATGAAGCGGAACAGCCGCTTGGCCACCGCCGCGTCGAACGGATTGCCGGCCTCGACGAAAGCCTCGAAGCCGTCGGCGTCGAGCACCTCGGCCCAGAGGTAGACGTAGTAGCCGGCGGCGTAGCCCGAGCCGGAGAACAGGTGCTGGAAGTGGGTGAGGCGATGGTTCAGGCCGACGCCTGCGGGCAGGCCGATCCGCTCGAGCTCGGCGCGCTCGAAGGCCACCACGTCGGCGACGGCAACATCGGCGCGCGCGTGCGCGGCCATGTCGACCAGCGCCGAGGCGGTGTAGCGCACGGTCTCGTAGCCCTGGTTGAAGTGGCGCGCGGCGTGCAGCTTCTCGATCAGGGCATCGGGGATCGGCTCGCCGCTCAGGTGGTGGCGCGCATGGCGCTTCAGCACCTCGGGTTCCTCGAGCCAGTGCTCGAAGAGCTGCGACGGCAGCTCGACGAAATCGCGCAGCACGTTGGTGCCCGACAGGCGCTCGTAGGTCACGTTCGAGAGCAGCCCATGCAGGCCGTGGCCGAACTCGTGGAAGAGCGTGCGGGCGTCGTCGAAGCTGAGCAGCGTCGGCTCGCCGGGCGCGCCCTTGGCGAAGTTGTTGTTGTTGACGATGATCGGCAGCACCGACGCGTCGCCGCGGCTGCCGCCGTTCTTCGACTGCACCCGGTACGAGCTCATCCAGGCGCCGCTGCGCTTGGTCGGCCGGGCGAAGTTGTCGTGCAGGAACAGGCCGATCGCCTCGCCCTTGCCCCCGCGCACCTCGTAGACCCTGACGTCGGGGTGGTAGACCGCGATATCGGGGCGGGCGGCGAAGCTCAGGCCGAACAGGCGGCTCGCGCAGTCGAACGCGGCCTCGGTGATGCGCTCGAGGGGGAAGTAGGGTTTGATCGTCGCCTCGTCGAGATCGAAGCGCACCTGCCGCACCTTCTCGGCGTAGAAGCGCCAGTCCCAGGGCTCGATCGTGGCCGACTCGCCGCGCGAGAGCGCAAGCGCCTCGAGCGCCGCGCGCTCGCTCGCGGCCCGGGTGGTGGCGGGCTTCCAGACCTGCATCAGCAGCGAAGTCACCGCCTCCTGCGTTCCCGCCATCGTGTCGGCGAGCGCGTAGTCGGCGTACGAGGCGTAGCCGTGCAGCCGCGCCTGCTCGAGGCGGAGCGCCAGGATCTCGGCGGCGACGCCGCGGTTGTCGCTCGCGCCGGCATGTTCGCCGCGCGTCGTCCAGGCGCGCCATGCCTGCTCGCGCAGGTCACGCCGCTCGGAGAAGGTGAGGAAGGGAACGATGTGCGAGCGCGAGAGCGTGATCACCGCAGCGCCAGCGATGCCGCGCTCGCTCGCCGCCTGGCGGGCGGTGGCGCGAACGAAGTCGGGCAGGCCGGCCAGATCGGCCTCGGTCTTCAGCAGGAGCTGGAAGCCCGACTCGTCGGCGAGCACGTTCTGCCCGAACTGCGTGGTCAGGTCGGCCAGGCGCTGCATCACCTCGGCATAGCGCTGCTGCGCCGGACCGTTCATCCGCGCGCCGGAGCGCACGAAGTCGATGTGGTAGCGCTCGAGCACACGCAGCTGCTCGTCGCTGAGGCCGAGCTCGCGCCGCTTGCCGTGCAGCGCGTCGATGCGCTCGAACAGGGCACGGTGCATGTAGACACGGCTGTCGTGCGCGGCCAGCAGCGGCGCCATCTCGCGCTCCACCGCCTGCAGCGCCGGCGAGGTCTCGCTCGAGGTGAGGTTGTAGAACAGGCCCGAGATGCGATCGAAGGGGCGCCCGGCACGGTCGAGCGCGGCGACGGTGTTGTCGAAGGTCGGCGGCTCGGTCGAGTCGCCGATCGCGCCGATCTCCTCGAGGTGGGCCTGCATCGCGCTGCGGAAGGCGGGCGCGAAGTGCTCGGCCCGGGCGAGCGCGAACGGCGGCAGACCGAACTCCCCGGTCCAGGGTTGCAGCAAGGGGTTGTCGGTCATGGTGGGCGTCTTCACTTCTTGCGCTTGAGGTCGTTCAGGTCGCGCTCGTCGTAGCGGCGGTTCTCGCACGACTTCTCGTAGCCTTCCTTGGTCGTCTTCACCGCTTCGGCCTTGACGTTGTACGCGGCCACGCGGGCCTCGTAGGTCTCGACCAGCTTGTCGCGCTTGCCGAGCTTGGCGTTGTAGGCATCGACCGCGGTGTCGCTGGTCCGGTCGATCGTCTCCCGCTCCTCCGCGAGGCTGGTGCCGAGGCGCAGGATCTCGGTCTTGTCGGCCTCGATCGCCGCCTTGTCCTTCAGGGCGTCGTCGGTCTGCGCGTGCAGACGTTCCTTCTGGTTGACGCAGTCCTGCAGCTGCGCCGGCGTGAGGATCGGGCTGCGCGGCGCGGCGGCGCTGGCCGCCGGCGCGCGGGTGGGCGCCTTCTCGGCGGCGGGCGACACGAAGCTCGCACTCAATCCGGCCAGGGCGACGAGCGGGAGGGCGAGTCGGAAGGAAAGCATTGCAAGCATGGAACTGCGGCACCGGGCAAAGCTGGTCATGATGCCACCGTGGCGTTTCGCATCGTCACGAACTCCTCGGCGGCGGTCGGGTGAATGCCGAGCGTCGCATCGAACACCGCCTTGGTCGCGCCGGCCTTCATCGCCACCGCGAAGCCCTGGATCGTCTCGCCGGCGTCGGCGCCGACCATGTGCAGGCCGACCACCTTGTCGCTCGCCGCCTCGACCACCAGCTTCATCAGGGTGCGCTCCTTGCTGCCGGAGAGGGTGTGGCGCAGCGCCTTGAAATCGGTGCGATAGACGAGGATCTTCTGGAAGCGCGCCCGCGCGTCCTGCTCCGAGAGGCCGATCGTGCCGATGTTCGGATGGGTGAATACCGCCGTCGGGATATGCATGTAGTCGACCCGCCGCCCGCCCTGGCCGAAGAAGCTGTCCACCAGTGCCATCGCCTCGGCCAGCGCGACCGGCGTGAGCTGCACCCGGTCGATCACGTCGCCGATGGCGAAGATGCCCGGGACGCTGCTGCGGTAGCCCTCGTCGACGACGACTGCGCCGTTCGGCGCGAGGGCGACGCCGAGCGCCTCGAGGCCGAGGCCGGCGGTGTTCGGCGCCCGCCCGGTGGCGTAGAGCACGGTGTCGGCTTCGAGCTCGCTGCCGTCGGCGAGGGCGACGCGGATGGCGCCGCCCGCGGTTCGCGCCAGCGACAGCACGCTCGCCTCGACGCGAACGTCGACGCCGTGCTTGCCCATCTCGACGGCGACGAAGTCGCGCACCTCGCGGTCGAAGCCGCGCAGGATCTGCTCGCCGCGATAGAGCTGGGTGACGCGGGCGCCGAGGCCATTGAAGATGGAAGCGAACTCGCAGGCGATGTAGCCGCCGCCGACCACGACGAGGCGCTTGGGAAACTCGGCCAGGTCGAAGATCTCGTTCGAGCTGATCGCCAGCTCGCCGCCGGGCACCTCGGGCGGGACCGGCCAGCCGCCAGTGGCCACGACGATGCGCTCGGCGGCATGGACGACGCCGTTCACCTCGACCGCGCCGACGCCGACGATGCGGGCGCGGCCGCGCAGGATCGTCACGCCGGCGTTCGTCATCAGCTCGCCGTAGATGCCGTTGAGGCGCGAGATCTCGCGCGCCCGGTTCGCCTTGAGCACGCTCCAGTCGAAGCTCGGCGTCTCGTGCGACCAGCCGAATCCCGGCGCCTCCTCGAAGCTGTCGGCATAGTGCGCGGCGAAGCTGTACAGCTTCTTCGGAATGCAGCCGACGTTGACGCAGGTGCCGCCGAGCGCGCCTTCTTCGGCGACGGCCACGCGCAGGCCGCGCTGGCCGGCCATGCGCGCGGCGCGCACGCCGCCGCTGCCGGCGCCGATGATGAAGAGGTCGAATCCGTCGCGAGTCATGTTCTCAGTGGCCGCCCGGGCCGCCCGCGACCCGCCGCGGGACTCTCCTGCGGACGATACCCGTTGCGACGCCGCCCCGTGCGCGGCAGACTTCTCGCTCTCGTCCGGAACAGGGGGAAGAAGCGATGCGGATCCTGAAGTGGGTCGCCGGCGTGCTCGTCGGGCTGGTCGTGCTGCTGGTCGTCGTCGGCCTGTTCCTGCCGGCCGGCTTCACGGTGGCCCGCTCCGCCGAGATCGCGGCGCCGCCCGAGAAGGTCTATGCCCTGGTCGCCGATCCGCGCGGCTGGAAGCAATGGTCGGCCTGGAACAAGCGCGACCCGCTGATGCAGATCGACTACAGCGGCCCGCCTTCGGGCGTGGGCGCGAAGTGGGCCTGGAAGAGCAGGAGCCAGGGCGACGGCGAGATGACCTTCACCGCGGCGGAGCCGGGCAGGCGGGTCGCCTTCGATCTCTACTTTCCCGACTTCGGCACCACTTCCAAAGGCGAGCTGCGCTTCGACCCGGCCGGCGCGGGCACGCGCGTCACCTGGACCATGAACGGCGACATGGGCAAGAACCCGCTCTACCACTGGTTCGCGCTCGGCGCCGACAGCATGGTCGGCAAGGACTTCGCCGAGGGCCTCGCCGGGCTGAAGGCCGCGGCCGAAAAGCCCTAGTCGCGCCGCGCGAGCCTAGCCGAGGCCCTTCCTCAGCAGCTCGGCCACCAAGCCGTTGATCCCGCCCTCGTGCGCTCCGGCGCGCTCGCGCAGGGTCGCGGCAAGGTCGGCCGGCAGCTTGCAGGCGAAGGGAACGAGGCCGGCGGCGGCGTCGAGGCGGCGCTGCTCGCGCCGGTCGGGCAGCATCGAGGCGCCCTGGGCGAAGCGGCCGGGGATGCCGGCGCCCTTCATCTCGCCGACGACCTTCTTGCCGAGATGCTTGTCGAGGTCGGACTTCTTCATGCTCATGATCGTTGGCTCTTTGCGGGCGAGCCGCGATTGTCGCGCGAGCCACCGCTTACAGTCCGGCGATGGCGCAAAAGGCAACCGTGTGCAAGGCGACGCTGCAGATCGCCGACATCGATCGCGGCCTCTATGCCGATCATTCGGTGACGCTGGCCCGTCATCCTTCGGAGAACGACGAGCGGATGATGATCCGTCTGCTCGCGTTCGCCCTGTGCGTGCCGGCCGACTCGCGCGACGGCGGGCTCGAGTTCGCGAAGGGCATGTGGGACCCCGACGAGCCCGAACTCTGGCAGAAAGACCTCACCGGCCGCATCGTCCAGTGGATCGAGGTCGGCCAGCCCGAGGAGCGGCGCATCGCCAAGGCGAGCGGCCGCGCCGACCGGGTCAGCGTGTTCGCCTTCGGCACCACCGCCCCTTCGTGGTGGGCGGGCCTCGGCAGCCGGATCGCGCGCGCCGGCAACGTCGAGATCTGGCGGATCGCGCCGGAGCAAAGCCGCGAGCTCGCCGGCCTGGCGAGCCGCAGCATGCAGCTGCAGATCAACCGCCAGGACGGCGCGATCTACGTCTCCGAAGGCGAGCGCTCGGTCCAGATCGTTCCCGAGCGCATGGGCGCGGCATGAGCCAGGAGGGCACGGAGCCGGTCGGGCCCCAGGAGGTGCTGGACTTCTGGTTCGGCGCGCCGGGCAGCGCCGAGCATGGCACGCAGCGCAAGGCCTGGTTCGTCAAGGACGCGGCGTTCGACCGGCGCATCGCCGAGCGCTTCGGCCCGACCATCGAGCGGGCGTTGCGCGGCGAGCTCGATGCCTGGGCGAGCAGCGCCGAGGGCGCGCTCGCGCGCATCCTCCTGCTCGACCAGTTCACCCGCAACGTGTTTCGTGGCCAGGCACGGGCATTCGCCGGCGACGCACAGGCGCTCGCCGCGGCGAGCGCGCTCGTCGGCTCGCGCCGCGACGAGGATTTGACGCCGCACATGCGCGCCTTTGCCTACCTGCCTTTCGAGCATGCCGAGGGCATGGCGATGCAGGACGAGGCGGTTCGCCTGTTCACGCGGCTGGTGGCGGCGGCACCCGAGCTCGCGTCGATGCTCGACTACGCGCACAAGCATCGCGCGGTGATCGAACGCTTCGGTCGCTTCCCGCACCGAAACGCCAGCCTCGGCCGTCAGTCGACGGCCGAGGAACTGGCGTGGATCTCGACGCCCGGCACGGGCTTCTAGGCCCGGCCGGATTCCCGGCGATCAGTGCCGGCGCGGGTTGTCCGGACGGTCGTCGTGCCGGTTCGAATAGCCGTCGCCGTCACGGTCGCGGTCGTGGCGATTGGGCACGCCGTCGTGGTCGCGATCGCGCGAGCCATGCACCCAGGCGCCGCGATTCAGCTCCCAGCGATCGTCATGCCGAACCCAGGCGGGTTGCGTGTAGTAGTAGCCCGGCCGCTCGCGCACCCAGTTGCCCGCGACCCAGTGGTAGCGGTTGGAGCGATAGTCCCAGTAGCCCGGCGCCCAGACGTAGCCCACACGGGGCGAAGGCACGACTTCATAGCGCGGCGCCGGCGGCCCGAAGCGGATGTCGACGCTGACAGGCGCCGAGAACACGGGCGCCGAGAAGCCGACCGAGGCCGCCGAGAGAACGGCAACGGCGGCGAGTTTCGCGATCTTCATGGTTCTTTCTCCTAAGCAGGAAGACGAAGCCAAACTATCGGCAAAATCGCAGGCCCGCGGCATCGGCGCACGCCAACGGATCGCGTCGGCATCGTCCGTCACTCGTGTCGTCCAAGGCCGCGACGCGTTGCCCGAATCGCCCTGTCCTTCACCTATCCAGCGTCTCCAGAATGAATCCTTTGCGTTTCTTCATCTGTGCGGCCGCCCTGCTGCTTTCGCCGCTCGCCTTTGCCGTCGAACCCATGACCGACGACCCCTACCTCTGGCTCGAAGACGTGACCGGCGCGCGCGCCCTCGACTGGGCGCGCGCCCGCAATGCCGAAAGCGCGAAGGCGCTGGAGACCCGGCCCGACTACGCCGCCACCTACGCGAGGCTGCTCGCGATCTACAACTCGCGCGACCGCGTTCCCTACGTCAGGCGGCACGGCGACTGGTTCTACAACCTCTGGCAGGACGAGAAGAACAAGCGCGGCCTGCTGCGCCGCGCCCGTCTCGCCGACTATCGCAAGGCCGAGGTGCCCTGGGAGACCGTGCTCGACCTCGACGCCCTCGGCGCCGCCGAGAAGGAGAACTGGAGCTGGAAGGGCATGCAGTGCCTCGGCCCGGAGAACCGCCTCTGCCTGGTCTCCCTGGCGCGCGGCGGCGCCGATGCGACGGTGGTGCGCGAGTTCGACACCGTCGCCAAGGCCTTCGTCGAAGGCAGCCGCGCCTTCGTGCTGCCCGAGGCGAAGTCCGAGGTCGTCTGGCTCGACGCCGACACCGTCTACGTCGACACCGACTTCGGCCCGGGGTCGATGACCGACTCGGGCTACCCGCGGATCGTCAAGCGCTGGCGCCGCGGCACGCCGCTCGCCGAGGCGACCGTGGTGTTCGAAGCCACGACCAAGGACGTCGGCGTGGCCGTCGGTGTCGACCGCACGCCCGGCTTCGCGCGAACGGTCATCGAGCGCTATGTCGACACCCGGCGCAGCAAGCGCTACCTGGTGCGCGGCAGCGAGGTCGTGGCGATCGACCTCGCCGACGACGCCAAGCTCGGCTTCGTGCGCGACACGATGCTGATCGAGCCGCGCAGCAACTGGAAGATCGGCGATCGCACCTACGTCGCCGGCTCGCTGCTCGCCACCGACGCCGAGGCCTACCTCGCGGGCAAGCGCGAGATGACCGTGCTGTTCACGCCGACGCCGACGCGCTCGCTGCAGAGCTGGATCCAGACGCGCGACCACATCGTCCTCGACATCCTCGACAACGTCGCCAGCCGCCTCGAGGAATGGAAGAAGACCGGCGGCACGTTCGTCCGGCGCGAGGTGAAGGCGCCGTTCCCGGGCACGATCGGCATCACGCCGCTCTACGACGCCGAGATCGACGGCGTGCCGGCCGAGAAGGGCAAGGCCGCTGTGCCGGCCACTTCCGACGGCTCGCTGGCCGAGCGCTACTGGCTCACCTACGTCGACTTCCTCACCGCCGATTCGCTCGCGCTGGCCAGCGCCGGCAGCGACGCGCGCGAGACGCTCAAGCGCCGCCCTGCGCTGTTCGACGCGACGGGCATGCGGGTCGAGCAGTTCTTCGCCAAGTCGAAGGACGGCACGCCGGTGCCCTACTTCGTCGTCTGGCCCAAGGGCATGAGCGCGGCCAACCCGGGCGATGGCAACACGCCGACCCTGCTCTACGGGTATGGCGGCTTCGAGGTGTCGGAAGTGCCTTTCTATTCCGGCGCCTTCGGCTCCGAGTGGTACGCGCAGGGCGGCATCTTCGTGCTGGCCAACATCCGCGGCGGCGGCGAGTTCGGGCCGGGCTGGCACCAGGCCGCGATCAAGGCGAACAAGCAGAAGAGCTACGACGACTTCATCGCCGTCGCCGAGAACCTGATCGCGCGCAAGTTCACGACTCCGAAGCACCTCGGCATCGAGGGCGGCAGCAACGGCGGCCTGCTGGTCGGCGCGGTGATGCTGCAGCGGCCCGAGCTCTTCAACGCGGTCGTCTGCCAGGCGCCGCTGCTCGACATGAAGCGTTACAGCAAGCTGCTCGCCGGCGCCTCGTGGATGGGCGAGTACGGCGATCCCGACGTCGCCGCCGACTGGGCCGTGATCTCGCGCTACAGCCCGTACCAGAACCTGAAGGCCGGCCGGAAGTACCCGTCGGTCCTGTTCACCACCTCGACCCGCGACGACCGGGTGCATCCGGGCCACGCGCGCAAGATGGCGGCGGCGATGCTGGCGCGCGGCGACGACGTGCTGTATTACGAGAACATCGAAGGCGGCCATGCCGGCGCCGTCGACAACGAGCAGCGCGCCTACGTCGGCGCGTTGACCTTCACCTATCTGCGAAGGCAGCTGGCGCAGTAGTCGATGCGCCGCGGCGCAGGATCAGGGCGACGACGACGGCGCTGGCGACCAGCCAGCCGATGACCGGCCACCAGATCAGCGCGTCGCTGAAGCCGGGCGCCTTGGGCCAGCCGGCGCTGACGCTGCCCATGCGCACCAGCGTGGCCAGCGCCAGCACCGAGGAGATCGCGCCGGCGAAGGCACCGGCCCGGCCCGCGCCGCCGCGCGCCAGGGCCCAGGCGAAGGCCGAGGCGATGACGCCGGCCCAGGCCGCGCCGGCGACGCACTGCACGGCGATCAGCGCAGGAAGCGTCGGCGCGAGCGTGGCGGCGCCGGCCGCCGCGGCCGCGACCAGCGCGGTGCCGCCCATGACGCGCACCGCCGACCAGCGCTTGGCGGCGAGCGAGAGCGGCACCAGGCCGAGGTTGAAGCCGATCCAGAACACCGGCGAAAGGGTCGGCATCTGCTCGGGCGTGGCCAGGCGCAGGTACAGCGGCCCGCTGTCGATGAACACGTGGACCTGGAAGGCGAGCGCGGCGAACAGGGCGGCGGCGATCACCACCGGCGCGGGGCCGGCGGCGTTGCCGTTGCCGGCAGCGGCAGTTGCAGGCGCTGCCGCCGCGGGCGAGACGCCGGCCGATCGATCGCGCGCCAGCTTGCGCTCCACCGCCACCAGGCCGAGAGTCACCAGCGCGAGCGCCACGCTCGACAGCACGAACGGGATCCGCGGATCGACGCCGCGCAGCGTCAGGCCGAGGTACGGCGACAGCGCGTTGGCGACGCCGAGGCCGAGCAGCGAAAGCGCCACCAGGACCGGCTGCGCCGGCTTCGCCACGTGCTTGCCGACCAGCGAGAGCGGCGGCGCGCGCAGCGCCGACGACGTCACCGCCCAGATCAGGGTCAAGGCGAGAAACGCCGCGGGCGAGGCGCCGGGGGCGACGAAAGGCAAGGCAAGGAAGGCAGCGCAGGAGACCAGCGTCGCCGCCAGCACCGAGACGCCGATCCGGCCGACGGCGCGGGAGACCCGGTCGGCGGCGACACCGCTCGCATAGTCGGCGAAGACGAAGACGAGCTGGTCGGCCATCAGGATCCAGGCCACCGCCGTCTTCGGGATGCCCGCCTGCGCGGCGAGCTGCGGCAGGTAGAGAACGTAGACGATCCAGCTCGCGGCGAAGAAGAACTGGACGACGCCCAGGTAGAGGCCGATGCTGGGTGCGTTCATGCGCCTGACACCGAACGCCGTGGTCAGTGGTTGTCTTTCGGCACGAACGCGCCTCGTCGCCCCACCAGAAAGTCGAGGTCGGCGCCCTCGTCGGCCTGGAGCACGTGGTCGATGTAGAGCTTCCAGTAGCCGCTCTGCAGCGGCGGCACCGGCGGCTGCCAGCCCTCCAGGCGCTTCGCCAGCTCGGCGTCGCTGATGTCGAGGTGCAGGCGCCGGTTCGGCACGTCGAGCTCGATGAAGTCGCCGTTCCTCACCGCGGCGAGCGGTCCGCCGGCCGCCGCCTCCGGCGCAGTGTGCAGCACCACCGTGCCGTAGGCGGTGCCGCTCATGCGCGCATCGCTGATGCGGACCATGTCGGTGATGCCCTTGCGAAGCACCTTGGGCGGCAGCGGCATGTTGCCGACCTCTGCCATGCCGGGGTAGCCCTTGGGACCGCAGTTCTTCAGCACCAGGATGCAGCTCTCGTCGACGTCGAGGCTCTCGTCGTCGATGCGCTTGTGGAAGTCGTCGCTGTCCTCGAACACGACGGCGCGGCCGCGGTGCGTCATCAGCGCCGGCGTCGCCGCGCTCGGCTTGATGATCGCCCCGCGCGGCGCGAGGTTGCCGCGCAGCACGGCGATGCCCGCCCGGGCCTTGAACGGCGCGTCGAACTTCTTGATGACGTCGGTGTTGAAGTTCTCGGCATCGGCGATGTTCTCGCCGATCGTCTTGCCGTTCGCCGTGACGGCCCCCAGGTGCAGCAGCGGCGCGATCTCCTTCATCACCGCCGGCAGGCCACCGGCGTAGCAGAAGTCCTCCATCAGGTGCGTGCCCGAGGGCTGCAGGTTCACCAGGCACGGCAGCTCGCTCGCCAGCCGGTCGAAGTCGTCGATGCCGAGCTTGACGCCGATGCGGCCGGCGATCGCGATCAGGTGGATCACCGCGTTGGTCGAACCGCCGATCGCGGCGAGCGTCTTGATCGCGTTCTCGAACGCCTCGCGCGTGAGGATGTCGGCGAGCTGCTGGTCTTCATGAACCATGTCGACGATGCGCCGGCCGGCCATGCGCGCCAGCACGTTGCGCCGGCCGTCGACCGCGGGGTACGCGGCATTGCCGGGCAGGCCGATGCCGAGCGCCTCGACCATCGAGGCCATGGTGCTGGCCGTGCCCATGGTCATGCAGTGGCCGTGGCTGCGGTGCATGCAGCTTTCGGCGTCGAAGAATTCCTGCAGCTTGAGCGTACCGGCGCGCACCTGCTCGCTCATGCTCCAGACGCCCGTGCCCGAGCCGAGCTCCTGGCCGCGCCACTTGCCGTTGAGCATCGGCCCGCCGGAGACGCCGATCGTCGGCAGGTTCGCGCTGGCCGCGCCCATCACCAGCGAGGGCGTGGTCTTGTCGCAGCCCATCAGCAGCACCACGCCGTCGATCGGGTTGCCGCGGATCGACTCCTCGACGTCCATCGAGGCGAGGTTGCGGTAGAGCATCGCCGTCGGCCGGAGCAGGGTCTCGCCGAGCGACATGACCGGGAACTCGAGCGGGAAGCCGCCGGCCTCGTAGACGCCGATCTTCACCTGCTCGGCGAGGGTGCGGAAGTGCGAGTTGCAGGGCGTCAGCTCGCTGAAGGTATTGCAGATGCCGATCACCGGCCGGCCGTCGAACTGGTCGTGCGGCACGCCCTTGCCCTTGACCCAGCTGCGGTAGGCGAAGCCGTCGCGATCCTGGCGGCCGAACCACTGCTGGCTGCGCAGCTCGCCGGGCAGCTTGCGCGGCTTCTTCGTCTCACTCATGCGGAACCCCGATTCCTATTCCTTGACCGACCCGGTCAGTCCCGAGACGTAGTACTCGACGAAGAACGAATAGATGAACGCCACCGGCAGCGAGCCGAGCAAGGCACCTGCCATCAGCGGCCCCCAGTGGTACACGTCGCCTTCCACCAATTCGGTGACCACGCCCACCGGCACGGTCTTGATCTCCGACGAAGAAATGAAGGTGAGCGCGTAGATGAACTCGTTCCACGACAGCGTGAAGGCGAAGATGCCGGCCGAGATCAGCCCCGGCACCGCGAGCGGCAGGACGATCTTGGTCAGGATCTGCCAGCGGTTGGCGCCGTCGATCAGCGCGCACTCCTCGAGCTCGTAGGGGATCGAGCGGAAGTAGCCCATGAGCAGCCAGGTGGAGAACGGGATCAGGAAGGTCGGGTAGGTGAGGATCAGGGCCCAGCGGGTGTCGAACAGGCCGAGCTGGAAGACGATCGCCGCGAGCGGAATGAAGAGGATCGAGGGCGGCACCAGGTAGGCGAGGAAGATCGAGAGGCCCACCTGCTTCGAGCCGGTGAAGCGCAGCCGCTCGATCGCGTAGGCGGCGAACACCGAGCAGACCAGCGAGACGAAGGTCGCCACCACCGAGACCAGCACCGTGTTCCACATCCATTGCGGGTACGAGGTGTGGAACAGCAGCTTGTTGAAGTGGGCAATGGTCGGCGCGATCACCCAGAACGGATTGCCGGTGCGCGACAGCAGCTCGTGGTCGGGCTTCACCGAAGTGATCGCCATCCAGTAGAACGGGAATAGCAGGACGATCAGGAAGGCGATCAGCGGCAGGTAGATGGTGACGAACTTGCGCGACGGCGTGTCGAGGTAGCTCATGCCGACGCTCTCGCCCGCCTGCGGCGAGGGGGGTGCTGCAGCCGCTTCGCTCATTTGTCCGCCCCGCCCTGCTGCCAGGCGCGCCGCTGCAGCCCGAAGTAGCTGAACATGATGGCCGCCAGGAGGAACGGCACCATCGCGATCGAGATCGCCGCGCCCTCCCCGAGCGCGCCGCCGGAGATCGCCCGCTGGAACGAGAGCGTCGCCATCAGGTGGGTGGCATTGAGCGGGCCCCCGCGGGTGATGACGTAGATGAGCTGGAAGTCGGTGAACGTGAACAGCACCGAGAAGGTCATCACCACGGCGATGATCGGCGTGAGCAGCGGCAGGGTGACGTGGCGGAACTGCTGCCAGCGCGAGGCGCCGTCGATCGCCGAGGCCTCGTAGTACGAAGGCGAGATCGTCTGCAGCCCGGCGAGCAGGGTGATCGCGACGAACGGCACGCCGCGCCAGATGTTGGCCGCGATCACCGAGAGCCGTGCGTTCCACGGGTCGCCGAGGAAGTCGATGTACTTGTCGATCAGCCCGGCCTTGACCAGCATCCAGCTGATGATCGAGAACTGCGCGTCGTAGATCCACCAGAAGGCGATCGCCGAGAGCGCCGTCGGCACGATGTACGGCAGCAGGATGACGGCGCGAAAGAAGGTCTTGAAGCGGATGTTGCGGTTGAGCAGCAGCGCCAGCCACAGGCCGAGCGCGAACTTGATGATGCTCGCGACCACCGTATAGAACAGCGTGTTGAAGAGCGCCAGCCGTGTGACCGCGTCGCCCCACAGGAACTCGTAGTTCTCGAGCCCGACCCAGACCCCCGTGCGCCCGACCTTGGCGTCGGTGAAGCCGAGCCAGAACCCCAGCCCCAGCGGATACGTCAGGAACAGCAGCAGCAGCACCGCCGCGGGCAGCATGAACAGCAGCCCCAGCGCGTTGCGGTTGTTCTGCAGTCGTTCGAGAAAGGTCATCGAAGAAAACGAGAGGGACCCGGCTCGCGGATGCGAGCCGAGCCTGAGTTGAGGGACACGCGAGCGAAGCGAAGCGTGATCCCTCGAACGAAGGCGGCGTTTGCGACGCCGTGGCCGCGGCTAGCCGCGGCCACGGTGCTCGTCAAACGCGGTAATAGCGTTCGGCACGCTTCTGGGCGCGCTCCATCGCCTCCTTGGGCGTCTTCGAGCCGCTGATCGCCTCGGCGACCATGTTGACGATGATGAAGTCCGCCGCCGCCCCCGCCGACGCGTAGCCGAGCTTGCCCGCATAGCCCGCCGGCCGCATGTTCTTCACCGGGTCGCGATAGGGCGTGTTCTTCGGATCGACGGTCCAGATCCCGGCGCTCGCATAGCCCGCGAGCGGGGTCGCGATGTAGGCGCTGGCGCCGGTGAGCCACGGCTCGAACTGTTCCTTCTCCATCATGAAGCGCAGGAACTCCTTGGCGGCGTTCGGGTACTTCGTGTACTTCATGATCATCTGGTTGAAGAACAGGTGCGACTCGGTCGGCACGCCCACCGGCCCGACCGGGAAGGAAGCGTGCTGGATGTCGGCCGCCATCTCCTTGACCTTCGGATCGGTCGAGTTCTTCGCCGCGACGTAGATCGAGATGCCGTTGTTGGTGACCGAGATCTGGCCGTCGAGGAAGGCCTTGTTGTTGTTCGGGTCGAGCCACGACAGCGTGCCCGGAATGAAGGTCGCGTACAGCTCCTTGCCGTACTCGAGCGCCTTCAGCGTCTCCGGGCTGTCGATCACGACCTTGTTGTTCGCATCCACCAGCTTGCCGCCGAACGCCCAGACCAGCCAGTTGCACCACAGGCCGTCACCGGTGGCGTTGCCGAGCGCCATGCCGCCCGGCGTGCCCTTGGCCTGCAGGGCTTTCATCATCTTCAGGAAGTCGTCGGTGTTCTTCGGGAAGCTGTCGAAGCCGGCCGCCTTCACCATGCTCTCGCGGTAGACCATCATCGAGCCCGCGGCGCCGAGCGGCAGGCCGATCCACTTCTTGCCGTCCGGCTTGAGGAACATCTGGCCCGCCGGGTACCAGCCGCCGTACTTCTTGCCGATGTACTCGGCCAGGTCGGTCACGTCGAGCAGCTTGTCCGGATAGAGATTCGCGTCGTCGTTGGTCGACAGGATGATGTCGGGGCCGGCGCCGGTGTTGGCCGCGACCGCGGCCTTGGGCCGCACGTCTTCCCAGCCCTCGTTGTCGACGCGCACCTCGATGCCCGTCTTCTCGGTGAACTTCTTGACGTTGACCATGTAGGCGTCGATGTCGCCCTGCACGAACCGGCTCCAGCGCAGGACGCGCAGCTTGGCGTCCTTCTCCGGCTTGAAGGCCATCGTCGCCTGGCCGAAGGCCTGCGGCGAGAAGAAGGCGCCGGTGCCGAGCGTCGCGGCGGTGGCGACGCCGGCGGAGCTTTCGAGGAAGCGGCGGCGATTGAAGGAAGTCTTGTCGGTCATCGTCATGTCTCCGTGGAAATGGGGGTCGTCTGTCCGGGGGAAATCAGGCGGCGAGCCGCGCGCCGCTGCCGGCGTCGAACAGGTGGGCGCGACGCGGGTCGGGAACCAGGTGGATGGTGCTGCCGGGAGCGAAATCGTGGCGCTCGCGGAATACCGCGGCGATGTCGGTCGTGCCGTGCCGGCAGGCGACGAAGGTGTCGGCGCCGGTCGGCTCGAGCACGACCACGCGCGAGGGAATGCCGCCGGAGGCGGCGAGCTGCAGGTGCTCGGGCCGGGTGCCGAGGACGACGCTCTGGCCGTCGCTGCCGCCCGCGTTGAGCGGCGCCTGCAGCCGCGTGCCGTCGGCCAGCTCGAGCTCGGCGCCGGCGCCGGTGCGGCGCAGCGTGCCGGGCAGGAAGTTCATCGCCGGCGAGCCGATGAAGCCGGCGACGAAGATGTTGCTCGGAAAGTCGTAGAGCTCGAGCGGCGAGCCGATCTGCTCGATCCGGCCGTCCTTCATGACGACGATGCGGTCGCCCATGGTCATCGCCTCGATCTGGTCGTGCGTGACGTAGACCGAGGTGGTCTTCAGCCGCTGGTGCAGCTCCTTGAGCTCGCTGCGCATCGCCACGCGCAGCTTGGCGTCGAGGTTGGAGAGCGGCTCGTCGTAGAGGAAGACCTGCGGATCGCGGACGATCGCCCGGCCCATGGCGACGCGCTGCCGCTGCCCGCCGGAGAGCTGGCGCGGATAGCGGTCCATCAGCGCGGAGAGCGCCAGGATCTCGGCGGCGCGCCCGACCTTGGCGTCGACCGTTGCCTTGTCCTTCTTGGCGAGCATGAGCGAGAAGGCGAGGTTCTGCCGCACCGTCATGTGCGGGTAGAGCGCGTAGTTCTGGAACACCATCGCGATGTCGCGCTCTTTCGGCGGCACGTCGTTGACGCGCTTGGCACCGATGCGGATCTCGCCGCCGCTGATCTCCTCGAGCCCGGCGATCATGCGCAGCAGGGTCGACTTGCCGCAGCCCGAGGGGCCGACGAGGACCGTGAACGAGCCGTCGGCGATGTCGATGTCGACACCGTGCAGGACCGCCGTCTCGCCGAAGTTCTTGCGTACTGACTGGATCGTGACGCTGGCCATTTGCGCTCGCGTGAAGGCGGCTTCCCCGCCCGGGCTGCGCGAAGTATCTGCACCGATGGGGCCCGGCGCCATGAGGGCAAACCGGTAGATCGATGCACGGGTCGATTCGTATGATGACCCGATCACCATGCTGACCCGCGCCCCCCTGGCCCGTGCGCCCGCCGTTCCGCCCCTGGTGGCCGAGCGGCTCTCCGACCGCCTCGCCGCCCGCCTCGGCGACGAGATCGACGCCGGCCGGCTGCGGCCCGGCGACCGGCTGCCTACCGAGCAGCGCCTGGCCGACGCGCACGGCGTCTCGCGCACCGTCGTCCGCGAGGCGGTGCACCAGCTCAAGTCGCGCGGCCTGCTGCGCTCGCGCCAGGGCTCGGGCGTCTACGTCACCGCGCCGCCGCCGGGCGAGGCGCTCAAGCTCGATCTCAGCCTGATCGCCTCGATCGACGACGTGATGCAGGTGCGCGAGGTGCGTCGTGCGCTCGAGGCCGAGACCGCGGCGCTCGCGGCCGAGCGGGCGACGCGGCTGCAGGTCGCGGCGCTGCGCCGGGCTCTGCGCGCCATCGACCGCAGCGCCGCCGAAAGGCGCGACGGCGTCGAGGAAGACCTCGCCTTCCACCGGCTGCTGGCGCAGGCCGCGGGCAACCCGCATTTCGGCCGGATCCTCGAATTCCTCGAGCAGTACAGCCAGGAGGCGATGCGCGTCACCCGGCGCAACGACGCGACCCGGGTCGAGTTCGTCGAGGCGGTGCGCCTCGAGCACCGTGCCATCGTCGACGCCATCGACGCCGGCGACCCGGCCCTGGCGCGGCGCCGCGCCATCCAGCACATGCGTGGCGGCGACCGACGGATGCGTACCGCGCTGCCGCTCGCCGCACTTTGAGGAGAAGCATCCATGAACATCCTGATCACCGGCGGCGGCGGCTTCATCGGCTCGCGCCTGGCCCGCGCCCTGCTCGACAAGGGCAAGCTCGGCGGCCGCACGATCGAGCGCATCGTCCTCGCCGACCAGGTCGCGCCGCGCGCCGAGCTGACGAGCGACAAGCGGGTCGAAGCGCGCGTCGGCGCGCTGCTCGGCCAGTGCGAGGCGCTCGGCAAGGAAGGCTTCGACAGCGTCTTCCATCTCGCTTCGGCGGTGAGCGGCGAATGCGAGGCCGATTTCGACCTCGGGCTGCGCTCCAACCTCGACACCACTCGGGCGCTGCTCGACGCGCTGCGCGCCGCGACGGCGAGCGGCAGGAAGCCGGCGAAGCTGGTGTTCTCGAGCTCGGTGGCGGTGTTCGGTCCGGATCCCTCGAAGGCGCTGCCGGACCTCGTCGCCGACGACACCCTGCCCGCGCCCAAGACCTCCTACGGCACGCACAAGCTGGTGTGCGAGCACCTGATCGCCGACTACTCGAGGAAGGGCTTCCTCGACGGCCGCTCGGCACGGCTGATGACGGTGACGGTGCGGCCGGGCCGGCCGAACGGCGCCGCCTCGTCGTTCTTCTCCGGGATCATCCGCGAGCCGCTTGCCGGCGAGGAGGCGATCTGCCCGGTGCCGGCGACGGTCTCGCACCCGCTCACCTCGGTGGCGCGCACGGTCGAGGGCCTGATCGCGATCCACGAGGCGAGCGTCGAGGAGCTCGGCGGCCGGCTGGCGCTCAACCTGCCCGCGGTCAACGCCACCGTCGGGCAGATGCTCGACGCGCTCGAGGAAGTCGCCGGCAAGGCGGTGCGCGAGCGGGTGCGCTTCGTGCGCGACGAGGTCATTGCCGGGATCGTCGGCAACTGGTCGCGCGGCTGTACGGCCGAGCGCGCCGCCCGCCTGGGCCTGCATGCCGACAAGGACTTCGCGACCATCATCCGCCAGTACATCGCCGACTGCCGCGAGGCGCCGGGCGGCGCCGCGGCCCTCAAAGGACTCCCCTCATGAACAAGATCGATCTCGACGGCCGTGTCGCCGTCATCACCGGCGGTGCGCAAGGCATCGGCTACGCCATCGCCGAACGCATGCTCGCCTCGGGCGCCTCGGTCGCGCTGTGGGACGCCGACGCGGGCAAGCTCGCCGAGGCCAAGGGCTCGCTCGGCAACGCCGGCCGCGTCTTCACCCATGTCGTCGAGCTCACCAGCGAGGCCGCCGTGGCCGCCGCGACCGAGAACGTGATCGGGGCGCAGAAGAAGATCGACATCCTCGTCAACAACGCCGGCATCACCGGCGGCAACGCGACCACTTGGGAGCTCGAGCCCGAGGTCTGGCGCCGGGTGATCGAGGTCAACCTGATCGCGCCCTATCTCGTCTGCCGCGCGGTCGTTCCGAAGATGGTGGCCAAGGGGTACGGGCGCATCGTCAACATCGCGTCGGTGGCGGGCAAGGAAGGCAACCCGAACGCCTCGCACTACAGCGCGTCGAAAGCGGGGCTGATCGCGCTGACCAAGTCGCTCGGCAAGGAGCTGGCGAACAAGGGCGTGCTCGTCAACGCGGTCTCTCCGGCCGCGGCGAAGACGGCGATGTTCGCGACGATGACGCAGCAGCACATCGACTTCATGCTCTCGAAGATTCCGATGGGCCGGTTCCTCGAGGTCAACGAGGCGGCGGCGATGGTCGCCTGGCTGTCGTCGGAGGACTGCTCGTTCACGACGAGCTCGGTGTTCGATCTGTCGGGGGGTCGGGCGACTTACTGATCGCTACCGGTGGGGTTGGCAAGGCCGTGGCCGGACGGGCGCCCGCCCACGGCTTCCACACCCGACGTCAAGACAGCTCAGGTGCCCGGCGCCGCGACCTCCTGGTCCTGCAGCAACCGCCACATCACCTTCCCCGACCCCGACTTCGGCAGCGTGTCGACGAACTGCACGATCTTCGGCACCTTGTAGGCGGCCATGTGCTCCCGGGCCCAGGCGACGATGTCCTCGGCTTTCGTGTCCTTCGCAGTGGCGCGCAGCACAACCACCGCCTTTACGGTCTCGCCGCGATAGGCGTCCTTGGCGGCGATGATGCAGGCCTCCTGCACCGCCGGGTGCTTGTAGAGCAGCATCTCCACCTCGGCCGGCCAGACCTTGAAGCCGCTGGCGTTGATCATCCGCTTCAGCCGGTCGGTCATGAAGAAGTAGCCTTCCTCGTCCATGCGGCCGAGGTCGCCGGTGCGGAAGAAGGAACGGCCTTCGAACTCGACGAAGGCCTCGGCGGTCGCCTCGGGGTGCTTCCAGTAGCCCTTGAAGACCATCGGCCCGCGGGTGATGATCTCGCCGATCTCGCCGACCGGCAGCTCCTCGAGCGACAGCGGATCGACGACGCGCGAGTCGACCGAGAAGATCGGGATGCCGAGGCATTGGAGCTTGGCCCGCTCGGGCGGGTTGGCATGGCTGGGCGCGGCGGTCTCGGTGAGGCCGTAGCCTTCGGCGAAGCTGATCCCGAACTCGTCGAGCAGGCGCTGCGCCACGGCGTGCGGCATCGCTGCCCCGCCGCCGCTCATCGAGCGCAGGCTCGACAGGTCGAAGCTCTTGTAGTTGGGGCTGCCGAACAGGTCGATCACCATCGTCGGAATGCAGACCCAGTGAGTGATGCGGTGGTGCGAGATCAGGCGGCCGGCGAGCTCGCGATCCCAGCGCGGCATGAGCACCACCGTCGCCCCCGAGTACACCGAGCCGAGCACGCTGTACAGCATGCCGGTGATGTGGAACATCGGCACCACGC
Source organism: Burkholderiales bacterium (assembly GCA_021414305.1). Lineage (GTDB taxonomy): Bacteria > Pseudomonadota > Gammaproteobacteria > Burkholderiales > Burkholderiaceae_C > Schlegelella_A. The sequence continues at coordinate 247,957 of JAIOOS010000015.1, forward strand.
CGAGGCCGAGCGCCTCGGGCGAGCTGTAGCTCCACTGGCCGCCGGCCGTGTTGGCCATCAGCGTGCGGTGGGTGTGCATGCAGCCCTTGGGCAGGCCGGTCGTGCCCGAGGTGTAGGGCAGCAGCGCGAGGTCGTCGGGCTGCGCGGTGTGCGGGCCGGGCACGCAGCCGGCGGCGAGGGCATCGCCCCAGCGCACGTAGCCCGCCGGCAGCTCCACGTCGCTTCGCAGCCACGCCTCCATCGCCGGCGACGGGGCGTCGGCCGGGCCGATCGCGCCTTCCGGCATCGTGTCGGTGAAGCGGGTGACGAGCACCCGGCGCGCGCGCCGCGCCTCGGGCAGCGCCGCCTGCGCGGCGGCGACGATCGGCACCAGGTCGGCGGTGCAGACGATGACCGTGGTCTCGGGGTCGGTGATGTAGTGGCCGAACTCCTCGACCCGGTTCATCGGATTCACCGGCACCACCACCGCGTTGGCGCGCAGCGTCGCATAGAGCGCGATCGGGAACTGCGGGCAGTTCTGCATGAAGAGGGCGACGCGGTCGCCGGTGCCGACGCCCTCCTGCTGCAGCCAGCCGGCGAGCGCTTCGGCCTGGGTGCGCAGCTCGCGGAAGGTGATGCTGCGGCCGAAGAAGACGAACGCCGCCTTGTCGGGAAAGCGCGTCGCCGCGACCTCGACGTTGAACCAGAGCGAGGTTTCGGGCACGGCCAGCGCCTGCGGCAGCCGCTTGGGCCAGATGCGGAAATGCGGGCGATCCGCGGGCACCTCGAACGACGGGGACGATGACGGCACGAAGGGCTCCGCAGGTAGGCGACTGAAGCGACGGCCCGAGGTATAGCCGAGCCGCCGCCGGCTGCCCACGGAGCCAACCCGCATCGGCCGGCGCGGCACGGAGCTTGCAGTTCCTCGCAGCGCTCGACGGCTAGGCCGTCGCCGCGCGCTGCGCCCTCAGCGGTTTTCGCGCGCGCGCTTGCGTTCCAGGACGCGAACGCAGTCGGCGCCGTTGCGCCAGCGCGGATCCTCGCAGCGCTCGTCCATGCAGAGCGCGAGGGCGACGAAGACGCGCTTGCCGCAGGACTCGGTCGCCGACTTGGCGTAGGGATCGACCATGCCTTGGGCCGCGGCCTGCGCAGGTGTGGGCGGCGACGCAGGGGCGGGCACGGCCGCGGGCACGGGCGCGGGCACCGGCCGGGCGGATGTCGACGCATCACGCTGAACGGGCTGGCCGATCGGCCGCGACCGGTCGACCGAGGTAGCGGCGCTGTTGTTGCTGCCGGGCGGCGTCCCGTAGCTGTTCGCCGGCGTCCCGACGGGATTGCCGTAGCTCGGCGAGGTTTCAGTCGGGCGTGTGGTCGGATTCGTGCTGCCGGCGGTCGTCGTCGCCGGCGGCACCGACTGCCCCGGCGGACGCTTCACGGTCGTTTCGACCGGGGGTGGCGTATCGACGCGAGCGGTCGTCGGAACGGGACGCGAGGACGGCGGCGGCACCGGCCTGGTGGCATCTGGCGAGGTGGTGGCCGAGCTCGTCGTGGCGGGCGTCGGCCGCACCGGATCCGCGGCCGGCACCGGCACGGCGGTGGCGACCGGCGGCGCGACCGCCGTTGCCGTAGGCGGCGGAACCACGGCCGGAACGGGCGCGGCGACGGTAGTGGTCGCCGGGGTCGTGACCGATGCAGGCGGCGTGGCCACCGTGGTTGGCGGCACCACGACGGGCGGCGTCGCGGCGGCGCTCGCGGCGCCCACCGTCGGGTCGACGGCCGGCTTGTCCTTCGGCGCGAACTGCCATGCCGCCGCGGCGGCGATCACGAGCAGGCCGACGACGCCACCGATGATGAGTCCCGCCTTCGGGCCGCCCGACTTCGCGGCGGGGATCGCGGCGGCGGCTGCCCGCGGCGCGGCAGCGGCGAGCGGCGCGGGGCGGCTCTGCGCCGCCGCAGCCGCCTGCGGCATGCCGGCCAGCGGGGCAGGACGGCCTTGCGACGGCATCGGCGGCGGCAAGGTGGCCGGCCGCGAGCTCGGCCACTGCGATGGGCCCGCGTCGGCGCGCGGCCCGACCGTGCGCGGCGGCGCCGGCTCGGTCCGGTAGGCGCCGGGCGGCGCCAGCGACGGATCGAACTCGGTCGTTTGCTGCGCCGGCCGCGCCGTCGGCATCTGCGCGGTCGGGCTGAAGCTCGTGGTCGGCGGCGGCCGCGTCTGGCCCGGTGGCGGCATGTGCGCCGTCGGCATGTTCGTCGGGATGTGCGCGGTGTTGATGTAGGTCGCGTCGCGCGCGGTCTCGACCTCGTGGCGCTGCGCCGGCCCGGGCGGCTGCGACGGCGGATACGCGGCCGCCGGCGGCGGCGCGCCAGGCAAGGCGACATTCGGCGGAATCGTGATGCCGGGTCGGCCGCGGGCTGGAATCTGCGCGCTGCCTTCGAGAACCGCACGGAGCTGCTCGCCGCTCTGCGGTCGCTGGTTCGGCCGGACCGAGAGCATCCACGAGACCGCCTCGAGGAAGCGCGGCGAGACGCCGGGAACGATCCGGTTCTCGATCGCTTCGGCGTCGTCCTGCACCGCGCGCGCCGTTGCCGGCGCCGGAGGCGCGCCAAACAGGAGGTAGTGGATGACGGCGCCGAGGGCGTAGAGATCGGTCCACGGACCCTGCCGGAGCTGGGTCATCTCGGCGTATTGCTCGATCGGCGCGTAGCTCGGCTTCAGGATCGCGGTGAGCGACTGGGTGCGATCGCTGATCACGCGGCGCGCGGCGCCGAAGTCGAGCAGCACCGGCGGACCGTCGGGCGGCAGCAGGATGTTGTCGGGCGCGATGTCGCGGTGGTAGACGCCTTCGCGGTGAAGCAACTCGAGCGCCGAGAGGATCGGCGAGATGACGCTGCGGATCCAGGCCTCGTCGGGCGGATGCGCCATGCGCCGGCGCGTGTCGCGGAGGGTGACGCCCTGGAGAAACGGCATCACCATGTAGGCGGTAGCGTTGTCTTCCCAGAAGCGGTAAACCTTGACCAGCGAAGGATGATCGAAGCGCGCCAGGAGCCGCGCTTCGTTGACGAACGAGCGCAAGCCGATCGCATAGGTCTCGGCGAAAGAGCTGGAGCGCACCGTGATCTGCGGGCCCGCCCCGCGAGCGGCGAGCGAGGCCGGCATGTATTCCTTGAGCGCGACTTCGCGTTCGAGCGAATGGTCGTTGGCGAGGTAGACGATGCCGAAGCCGCCGACCCCGAGCACGCGCAGGATCTCGAACTCGCCGAAGCGCGTGCCGGGCGGCAGGGCGTCGTGGTCGGTCCCTGCCGCGGAGGCGGGAGGGGGGGCGGAGTCGGGCGGAAGCGTGCTCATCGAAGACTTCGCCCGGTGTGGCCACGGGCAAATGGCGAGCTTACCGCAGGCTCGGGCCGGGCCGCCACCCTCTGTCTGGGGCGGGCCCGCAAGCGTCGAGAATACGCGTTTTCGCCCGACTCCCGCCCCGCCATGGCCACCATCCTGCAACACCTCCCCACCGGCCAGAAGGTCGGCATCGCCTTCTCCGGCGGCCTCGACACCAGCGCCGCGCTGCACTGGATGAAGCTCAAGGGCGCGACGCCCTACGCCTACACCGCCAACCTCGGCCAGCCCGACGAGCCCGACTACGACGAGATCCCTCGGAAGGCGATGCTGTACGGCGCCGAGAAGGCGCGCCTCGTCGACTGCCGCAGCCAGCTCGCCGCAGAGGGCCTCGCCGCGCTGCAGTGCGGCGCCTTCCACATCTCGACCGCGGGCAGCACCTACTTCAACACCACGCCGCTCGGCCGTGCCGTCACCGGCACCATGCTGGTCGCGGCGATGAAGGAGGACGGCGTCGACATCTGGGGCGACGGCAGCACCTACAAGGGCAACGACATCGAGCGCTTCTACCGCTACGGCCTGCTGGTGAATCCGGCCTTGCGCATCTACAAGCCCTGGCTCGACCAGGCCTTCATCGACGAGCTCGGCGGCCGGGCCGAGATGTCGGCGTTCATGGCCAAGGCCGGCTTCGTCTACAAGATGTCGGCGGAGAAGGCGTACTCGACGGACTCGAACATGCTGGGCGCGACGCATGAGGCCAAGGACCTCGAGCAGCTCACCAGCGGCATCACGATCGTCCAGCCGATCATGGGCGTCGCCTTCTGGAAGGACACGGTCGAGGTGAAGCGCGAATCGGTGACGGTGCGCTTCGACGAAGGCCGTCCGGTGGCGCTGAACGGCACCGAGTACCGCGACCTGGTGGAGCTGCTGCTCGAGGCCAACCGGATCGGCGGCCGGCACGGCCTGGGCATGAGCGACCAGATCGAGAACCGCATCATCGAGGCGAAGAGCCGCGGCATCTACGAGGCCCCCGGGCTGGCGCTGCTCTTCATCGCCTATGAGCGGCTGCTCACCGGCATCCACAACGAGGACACGATCGAGCAATACCGCGAGAACGGCCGGCGCCTCGGCCGCCTGCTCTACCAGGGCCGCTGGTTCGACCCGCAGGCGATCATGCTGCGCGAGACCGCCGAGCGCTGGGTGGCGCGTGCGATCACCGGCGAGGTGACGATCGAGCTGCGCCGCGGCAACGACTACTCGATCATGAACACCGTCTCGCCCAACCTCACCTACCAGCCCGAGCGGCTGACGATGGAAAAGGGCGAGTCGAGCTTCTCGCCGCAGGACCGGATCGGCCAGCTGACGATGAGAAACCTCGACATCGCCGACACCCGCGCCAAGCTCGAGACCTACGCCAGGGTCGGCCTGCTCAAGGCGCCAGGCGCGAACGGGCTGCCGCGGCTGGAGAGCGACGAAGGCAAGCCGTCCTGACGATCTGCGCCCCTCCGATGGGCGGGATTGCTCCGCTCGCGCCGGGCGGCGCATAGTCGCGGCCTTTGCGGCGCTGCCGCCATCCACGAGGACAGGTCCATGGGAAAGAAGGTTTCGCTCGGCAAGACGAGCGCCTCCGATCGCGTCGAATTCACATGGACGCAGACGATGTCACGCGGTGTGGCGCAGCTCGGTCTGTCCGGCTTCAAGCCCAAGGCGCCGGACATGTCCAAGATCAAGCCGCTGATGGACAAGGGCAAGACGCCGCTCGAGTGGTTCTATTCGTACGACGCGTCGAAGTGCGTGTTCTCGATGTCGGTCAGCGTCGGCTCGAGCTCGTTCGAGCTCGGCAGCTTCGACCTCAACACCGAAAAGGATCTCGTCAAGCGGCGCAAGATGCTCGACGACCTGCGCAAGACCGACGCGGTCACCTCGACCGACCTGGCCGACTTCGACAAGAAGCATCCGCCGCCGCCGGATCCGGCCAAGCTCAAGGCGCTGAAGGAGGAGATCGAACGCCTGAAGTTCGAGATCGAGCGCGACAAGGGCTTCATCAAGAAGTGGCCGACCAAGTTCGCGACCATGGATCCTGGCCTGGCCGAGGTCGGCTTCACCAACTGGGCCAAGGGCCATCGCTACGACCGTTACGTCACCTTCCTGCTCTGGAACGACTGGGGACGCGATGCGAAGTCGATCTACGATGAATTCGTCAAGACCGGCGCGCCGCAGATCGTCAAGATCACGCCGGCGGCGAAGAAGCAGGCCGACGACTCGGTCGCGGCGAACAAGCCGAAGTTCGATCTCGCGTTGAAGGAGGTCGCCAAGGTGGTCGACACGATCCTGATCCCCCTTTACCGCAAGGAGGACGGCAAGGCGGTCGAAAACCGGATCACCGAGAACCAGAAGGCCCTGGCCAAGAAGGTCGCCGAGCTGAAGGCGCTGATCGGGCGCTGATCGGGTCGGCCGCCGGCACCGCCCCGGCGGTCAGACGACCACCGGCTCCGGCTCGAGGCGGATCCCGAACCGGCCGTAGACGCTCTCCTGGATCGCCAGCGCGAGCGTCATCACCTCCGAGCCGATGGCGGCGCCGCGGTTGACCAGCACCAGCGCCTGCTTCTCGTAGACGCCGGCGTCGCCGACCGACTTTCCCTTCCAGCCGCAGGCGTCGATCATCCAGGCGGCGGCGAGCTTCACGCTGCCGTCGGGCATCGGGTAGTGAACGATCTCCGGATCCCGGCCGATGATGTCGCGGCACTGCTCGGGCGTCACGACCGGGTTCTTGAAGAAGCTGCCGGCATTGCCGATCGCGGCCGGGTCGGGCAGCTTGGCGCGGCGGATCGACGCGACCCAGTCGAAGATCTGCCGCGCGTCGGGCGATTCGATCCCGGTCTCGGCGATCTTCTTCTGCAGCTCGAGGTAGCCGAGCACCGGCTGCCAGGGGCGCGGCAGGCGAAAGCGCACCCGGGTGATCAGGCTGCGGCCGGCGAGCGAATGCTTGAAGACGCTGTCGCGGTAGCCGAAGGCGCAGATCTCGGGGCCGAGAACGACGCTGCGGCCGGTAAGCAGGTCGACGACGTCGAGCGATTCGAACCGGTCTTTCAACTCGACGCCGTAAGCGCCGATGTTCTGCACCGGCGCGGCGCCAACGGTGCCGGGAATGAGGGCCAGGTTCTCCAGTCCCGCGCAGCCCTGGTCCAAGGTGAACTCGACGAACTCGTTCCAGCTCTCGCCCGCGCCGGCCTCGACGATCCAGGCGTCGGCGCGCTCCTCGAGGACGCGCATGCCGCGGACCTCGACCTTGAGCACGATCTGCGGCATGTCGCGGGTCAGGATGATGTTGCTGCCGCCGCCGAGAATGAACTTCGGGGCGAGGCCCAGCACCGGGTCGTCGACGACGCGGCGCACGTCGGCGTCGCCGGCGATCCGCACCAGGGTCTGCGCCACCGCGGGCAGGCCGAAGGTGTTGTAGGGCTTGAGGCTCACCCCTCTGTCGATTTGCATGGGACAATTTTCGCACCATGCCCAGCTTCGACGCCGTTCTCGAACCCAACCTGGTCGAGGTGCGCAACGCCATCGACCAGACCGCCAAGGAGATCGGCACGCGCTTCGACTTCAAGGGCACGTCGGCGCGGGTCGAGCTGAAGGACAAGGAGATCACGCTCTACGGCGACAGCGACTTCCAGATCAACCAGGTCACCGACGTCCTGCTCGCCAAGCTGAGCAAGCGCAACGTCGATGCCCGCTTCCTCGATCGCGAGGCCAAGGTCGAGAAGATCGGCGGCGACAAGGTCAAGCAGCTCGTCGTCGTCAAGAGCGGCATCGACAACGAGACCGCGAAGAAGCTGCAGACCGCCGTCAAGCAGAGCAAGCTCAAGGTCCAGGCCTCGATCCAGGGCGACACCGTGCGCGTTTCCGGCGGCAAGCGCGACGACCTGCAGGCGGCGATCGCGATGCTCCGCAAGGAAATCGCCGACCAGCCCCTGTCCTTTACCAACTTCCGCGACTGACGTGCGCGGTTTCCTGCTCGCCGCTGCGCTACTGGCCCTGGTCGGCGTTGCCGAAGCTCAGACGGTGTCGATGGCCGGCAGCCTGGGCACCCGCGCCCTCCTCGTCATCGACGGCAAGCCGCGCCAGCTCGCGGTCGGCGACACCGTCGAGGGCATCCGCCTGCTCGCCGTCAGCAACAACGACGCGCTGGTCGAGGTGGGCGGCAAGCGCGTCGCCCTGCAGCTCGGCGGCTCGCCGGCCAACCTCGGTGGCGCGGCGAGCGCCGGCACCGGCGACAGGATCGTCCTCACCTCGGGCAGCGGCGGCCATTTCATGACCTCGGGCACGATCAACGGCAGCGCCGTGCGCTTCTTCGTCGACACCGGTGCCACCACGATCACGATGGGCGCCGCCGATGCCGAGCGGATCGGCGTCGACTACAAGAAGGGCCAGCTCGGCTACACGACCACCGCCAACGGCGTGGTGCCCGCGTACCGGGTGGTGCTGAACTCGGTGCGGATCGGCGACGTCCAGGTCTACAACGTCGAGGCGACGGTGCTGCCCGCGTCGATGCCGTACATGCTGCTCGGCAACAGCTACCTCGACCGCTTCCAGATGAGGCGCGAGAACGACCGCCTGACACTCGAAAAGAAGTAGCCGCCGGTCGGCCCTGCCGCCGAGGCGACACGCATTTGCGAACGATCGTGCTAAAAACTCGCCCAGAGCGCGAGCCGCACGCGACCCGGAGACTTCGATGGACCTCAATTTCACGCCCGACGAGCAGGCCTTCCGCGAAAAGATCCGCGGCTGGGTCAAGGACAATCTTCCGGCCGAGATCAGCGCCAAGGTGCGCAACTCGATCCGCCTCGGCCGCGACGACATGCAGCGCTGGGCGAAGATCCTCGGCAAGAACGGCTGGCTCGGCTGGGGCTGGCCGAAGGAGTTCGGCGGGCCCGGCTGGAACGCGATCCAGAAGCACCTGTTCGAGGAAGAGACCGCGCTCGCCGGCGCGCCTCGCGTGGTGCCGTTCGGGCCGGTGATGGTGGCGCCGGTGATCATGGCCTTCGGCTCGCCCGAGCAGCAGCAGCGCTTCCTGCCGGGCATCGCCAGCGGCGAGGTCTGGTGGAGCCAGGGCTACAGCGAGCCCGGCTCGGGCTCCGACCTGGCCTCGCTCAAGACCAAGGCCGAGCGGCGAGGCGACTTCTACGTCGTCAACGGGCAGAAGACCTGGACCACGCTCGGCCAGTACGGCGACTGGATCTTCTGCCTCGTGCGCACCTCGAGCGACGGCAAGCCGCAGACCGGCATCAGCTTCCTGCTGATCGACATGAAGAGCCCCGGCATCACGGTGCGGCCGATCATCACCATGGACGGCGAGCACGAGGTCAACGAGGTCTGGTTCGACAACGTCGAGGTCCCGGCCGACCAGCTCATCGGCGAGGAGAACAAGGGCTGGACCTACGCCAAGCACCTGCTCGCCCACGAGCGCACCAACATTGCCGACGTCAACCGCGCCAAGCGCGAGCTCGAGCGGGTCAAGCGCGTTGCCAAGGCCGAGGGCGTCTACGACGACCTGCGCTTCCGCGACGAGATCGCCCGCCTCGAGGTCGACGTGGTGGCCCTCGAGATGATGGTGCTGCGCGTGCTCTCGGCGGAGAAGAGCGGCAAGCAGAGCCTCGACGTCGCCGGCCTGCTGAAGATCCGCGGCAGCGAGATCCAGCAGCGCTACACCGAGCTGATGATGCTCGCCGCCGGCCCTTCCTCGGTGCCGCTGATCAAGGAGGCGATGGAGGCCGGCTGGCAGGCCGAGCATGCCGGCGGCGGCGCCTTCGTCGCGCCGCTCGCCGCCACCTACTTCAACATGCGCAAGACGACGATCTACGGCGGATCGAACGAAGTGCAGCGCAACATCGTCGCGCAGACCGTGCTCGGCTGAGCCTCGCCCGGTCCGCGCAATGCGCGACAGGATCGCTCCCTTCCCCTGCCCCTTCCCTCCAAGAGGGAAGGGGTTCTAGTCAGAGGACAAAAAGATGGACTTCGACTTCAGCGACGACCAGGAAATGCTGCGCGACACGGTGCGCAAGTGGGTCGAGAAGGACTACGACTTCGAGCGCCGGCGCGGCATCGTCAAGGCCGGCGGCTTCTCCCGCGAAGCGTGGCAGGGCCTCGCCGACCTCGGCCTCACCGGCCTGGCCGTGCCCGAGGCGCAAGGCGGCATGGGCTTCGGCGCAGTCGACGCGATGGTGGTGATGGAAGAGCTGGGCCGCGGCCTGGTGCTCGAGCCCTTCGCCGCCGTGTCGCTGGTCGCCACCCACCTGCTCGGCGCGGGCCGCGCGCCTTCGGCTTCGCTCTGGCTCTCGGGCATCGCCCAGGGCAAGGAGCTCGTGGTGCTGGCACAGGAGGAACGGCATTCACGCTACCGGCTCGGCCACGTGGAGACCCGGGCCGAGCACGCGAGCGGCACCTGGCGCCTCACGGGCACGAAGACGGTCGTGCCGGCCGGCGGCCAGGCCGGCGCCTTCATCGTCTCGGCGCGCACCGCCGGCAAGGTCGACGACCCTGCGGGCGTCGCCCTGTTCCTGGTCTCGCGCGGCGAGCCCGGGGTCGAGGTGAAGGCGTATCCGACACAGGACGGCGGCACCGCCGCGGAGCTGACGCTCAAGGGCGCCAGCGGCATCGAGCTGCTGCCCGCCGGCGAGGCGATGCCGGCGCTCGAGCGTGCGGTCGACCTCGGCATCGCCGCGCTCTGCGCCGAAGCGGTGGGCGCCATGGACAAGCTGGTCGCGCTGACGGTGGAGTACATGAACACGCGCAAGCAGTTCGGCGTGCCGATCGCCAGCTTCCAGGCGCTGCGCCATCGCATCGCCGACGTCAAGATGCAGCTCGAGCTGGCCCGCTCGATGAGCTTCTTCGCCACCCTGAAGCTCGGCGAGGCGGCGAACGCGCGCCGCCGCGCGCTCTCGCAGGCCAAGGTGCAGCTGGGCCAATCGATGCGCTTCGTCGGCCAGCAATGCATCCAGCTGCACGGCGGCATCGGTGTCACCGATGAGTACGCGGCGAGCCACTACTTCAAGCGCCTGACCGTGATCGAGATGAGCTTCGGCGACACGATGTTCCATCTCGGCGAAGTCTCCGCGCGCATGCAGGACACAGCCGGCGTCTTCGCTTGATCCGTTCCCTGCCGGAAGCGGTGTCGTGCCGTTCGGCCTGACCGCGGTCGCCGGCCTCTCGGTCGGCCACTTCACCGACCCGCGCCGTCCGACCGGCTGCACCGTCGTCCTCGCCGAAGGCGGCGCGGTCTGCGGCGTCGACGTCCGCGGCGCCGCGCCGGGCACACGCGAGACCGAGCTGCTCTCGCCGGTCAACACGGTCGAGAAGGTGCACGCGATCCTGCTCGCCGGCGGCAGCGCCTTCGGGCTCGACGCCGCCGGCGGCGTGATGCGCTGGCTCGACGAGCGCGGCATCGGCATCCCCTTCGGCCCGGTCCGCGCCGACGGCCGCCAGGCGACGGTGCCCATCGTGCCGGCGGCGATCCTGTTCGACCTGTCGATCGGCGACTCTGCCGTGCGGCCCGACGCCGCCGCCGGCTACGCCGCCTGCGACGCGGCGACACGCGACACCCCGGCCGAGGGCAACGTCGGCGCGGGCGCGGGCACGATGCTCGGCAAGCTGTTCGGCATCGAACGGGCGATGCGCGGCGGCATGGGCACGGCCTCGATCACGGTCGATGGCGTCACCGTGGCCGCGCTGGTCGCGGTCAATGCGATGGGCGACGTCGTCGACCCCGCGAACGGGCAAATCGTCGCTGGCGCGCGCGCCGACGGCGGCGCGAGCTTTCTCGACACGATGGCCGCCTTTCGCCGGGGCGACTGGCCGGTCGCGGCCGACGAGACCCGAGCGAGCGCCACCACGCTGGCGATCGTCGCCACCGACGCGGTGCTCGGCAAGGCCGAGGCGACCAAGATCGCGCAGATGGCGCACGACGGCCTGGCGCGCACCATCCGCCCGGTGCACACGATGAGCGACGGCGACATCGTCTTCGCCCTCGGCACCGGGGCCAGCGGCCGGCGCTCGAACATCACGCTGCTCGGCGCACTTGCCGCCGACGTGCTCGCCGACGCGGTGCTGCGCGCGGTGCGCGCGGCGACCTCGCTCAGCGGCCCCGGCTTGCCGAGCCTGCCGGCGGCCCGCGACTTGCCGGGCAGGAAGAACAACGACGGAGACACGGCATGAATCCTTCTTCCCCCGACTCGATGACCCGACGCGACCTCCTTCTCGCCGCCGCCGCCGTGGCCGCCGCGCCGCTGGCCGGCTGCGCCACCACCGGCGGCGGCGATGCGCGCCCGCCCATCGTCTTCGTCCATGGCAACGGCGACACCGCCGCGCTCTGGACGACGACGATCTGGCGCTTCGAATCCAACGGCTGGCCGCGCGAGCGCCTGTTCGCGCTCGACCTCCCCTACCCGAACGCGCGCAACGAGGATGCGAAGGCGCAGCCCGGGCGCACCTCGGCGGCCGAATACACGGCCCATCTCGCCGGCGAGGTGAAGAAGGCGCTGGCGGCAACCGGCGCGAGCAAGGTCGTCCTGATCGGCAATTCGCGCGGCGGCTACCCCATCCGCCAGTTCATCGCCGACGGCGGCGCGGGCGTCGTGTCGCATGCCGTGCTCTGCGGCGTGCCGAACCACGGCGTCTGGGCGCACAGCGGCTTCCTCCCGGGCAGCGAGTTCAACGGCCTCGGCCCATTCCTTTCCCGACTCAACGCACCGCAGGGCGCGGACGGCAACGAGGTCACGCCCGGCGTCCGCTGGCTGACGATCCGCTCCGACAACAACGACAAGTACGCGCAGCCCGACGGCGTCTGGATCGGCCAGCGCGGCACGCCGACCAACGTCACGTTCGACGGCCCGGCGCTGAAGGGCGCGGAGAACGTCGTCATCGCCGGCATCGACCATCGCGAGACCGCGTTCGGCCCGAAGGCGTTCGCCGAGATGTGGCGCTTCCTCACCGGGCAGCCGGCGGCGACAACGGCGATCGTGCCCGAAGCGAAGGTCGTGCTCGACGGTGTGGTGAGCGGCCTCGGGCTCGACAACCGCGAGGGCGGCTTCACCACCAACCTGCCTCTGGTCGGCGCCGGTGTCGAGGTCTACGCGACGGCGGCCGAGACGGGCGAGCGGCTGGGCCCGCCGGCGCATCGCAAGACGATAGGCGCCGACGGTCGCTGGGGCCCGTTCGCGGCCGACGGCGCCGCCCGCTACGAGTTCGTGATCACCGTCCCCGGCTACGCGGTCACGCACATCTACCGCTCGCCCTTCCCCCGTTCCTCGCAGGTGGTGAGCCTGCGGCCGGAGCGGCTGGCCGAGGCCGACCGCAGCGTCGGCGCGGTGGTGGCGATGAGCCGGCCACGCGGCTACTTCGGCGTGCCGCGCGACCGGATCGCTCTCGACGGCGTCAGCCCTCCGGTCGGCATCCCCACCGGCGTCGCGGGCGTGGCCGAGGCACGGATCAAGCTGGCCGACGGCAGCGCCCGTGCGGTCGCCGGCGAATTCAACGGCGAGCGCATCGTCGGCCGCACCTGGTCGGCCGCCGGCAACCACGTCGCCCTGCTCGAGCTCACCTACTAGGGCCGCCCGCCGTGAAGCTGGCGCAACTGCTGTTCACGCAAGGCTTCGGCACGCGCCGCGAGTGCGCGGGCCTGATCGCGGCCGAGCTCGTCGCCATCGAGGGCGTGGTCTGCGACGAGCCCGATCGCGAGGTCGAGCCGGTCGGCCTGAATTTCTCGGTGCGTGGCGAGCCGTGGACGTACCATCAGCGCGCTTTCCTGGTCATGAACAAGCCGAAAGGCTTCGAATGCTCGCAGAAGCCCAAGCACCACCCGAGCGTGTATTCGCTGCTGCCGGCGCCGCTGCGCCAGCGCGGGGTGCAGGCGATCGGCCGGCTCGACGAGGACACGACCGGCGTGCTGCTCTTCACCGACGACGGTTCCCTGATCCATCGCCTCACCTCGCCGAAGCATCACGTCGCCAAGGTCTACGAGGTCGGTTGCAAGCACCCGGTCGACGCGGTGCAGGTCGCGCGGCTGCAGGCCGGCGTGCTGCTGCACGACGACAACGAGACAGTGCGCGCGGAAGCGTGCGAGGCGACCGGGCCGGATACCTTGCGCCTGACGCTCACCGAGGGCAAGTACCACCAGGTCAAGCGCATGGTCGCGGCCGTCGGCAACCGCGTCGAAGCGCTGGGCCGCAGCGATTTCGGCGGCGTGCGCGTCGATGCCCTGGCGCCGGGCGCCTGGCGCTGGCTGACTGAGGCCGAGGCCGAGGCCATGACGCGAAAACCCCTCCCAGCGGGCGCGGCGCCGTGACCGACCGACCTCTGGCTCGCGCCTCCGCGGCGCTCGCCGCGCTGTCGGTGCCCGCGATCGCGCTGGCGCAGACGCCGCCGGCGGGCGAGCCCTCCCCGGTCCGGCTCGCGCCGGTGGTGGTCACCGCCACCCGCACCGAAGTCCCGGCGTTCGACGTGCCGGCGTCGATCGACCGGGTCGGCAGCGAGACGATCCGCGAAGGCAAGCTGCAGATCAACCTGTCCGAGAGCCTGGGCGGCGTGCCCGGCCTGGTGGCGCGCGACCGGCAGAACTACGCCCAGGACGTGCAGCTCTCGATCCGCGGCTTCGGCGCGCGCTCGACCTTCGGCATCCGCGGCGTGCGCCTGTACGTCGACGGCATTCCGGCCACCCTGCCCGACGGGCAGGGCCAGATCACCAACGTCGAGCTCGGCTCCACCGATCGCATCGAGGTGCTGCGCGGGCCGTTCTCGGCCCTCTATGGCAATTCGTCGGGCGGCGTGATCCAGGTGTTCAGCGAGGACGGCAGCGGCCCGCCCACGGTCTCGAGCACCGCCTCCCTCGCCAGCTACGACACGCGGCGCATCGCCGCCAGGGCGAGCGGCGCCAACGGCAGCTTCGGCTACGTGGTCGGCGCGAGCGTCTTCACGACCGACGGCTATCGCGACCACAGCGCGGCGGAGCGCCAGCTCGCCAACGCCAAGCTCGCCTGGCGGCCCGACAACGCGAGCACCTTGACACTGGTCGCCAACCGCATCGACCTGCCCAAGGCGCGGGACCCGCTCGGCCTGACCCGCGCCCAGTTCGAAGCCGATCCGCGCAGCGTCGACCCCTCGGCCGAGACGTTCAACACCCGCAAGACCGTCGACCAGACCCAGGTCGGCGCGATCTACGAGCGGGCGATCAACGCGGCGAACTCGGTCCGCCTGCTGCTTTACGGCGGGCAGCGCGACACCGAGCAGTTCCAGGCGATCCCGACCGGCCCGCAAAACAATCCGCTGCACCCGGGCGGCGTGATCTCGCTCGACCGGAACTACCAGGGTGCCGACCTGCGCTGGAGCGCCAAGGCAAGCGCGGGCGACATGCCATTCAGCCTCGTCGGCGGCCTCGCCTACGACAGCCTCGACGAGCGGCGCAAGGGCTACCAGAACTTCGAGGGTTCGACGCTCGGCGTGAAGGGCGCGCTGCGTCGCGACGAGAGCAACGACGTCAGCAACTTCGACCAATACCTGCAGGGTTCGCTGCAGCTCTCGCCGCGCTGGTCGGCGAACGCCGGGGTGCGCCACAGCAGCGTGCGCTTCCGCTCCGAGGACCGCTACATCGTCGGCACCAATCCCGACGACAGCGGCAGCGTCGACTTCTCGGCGACCCTGCCGGTCGTCGGCGTGCTGTTCGCGGCGAGCGACAACGTGCACCTGTACGCCACCGCAGGCCGGGGCTTCGAGACGCCGACGCTGAACGAGCTCGCGTACCGGCCGAACGGCGAGACCGGCCTGAACCTGGCCTTGCAGCCGGCGCGCAGCAAGAGCGTCGAGGTCGGCGCCAAGTTCCGCTTCGCCCCGGGCGGCGAAGCGACCGCGGCGGTGTTCGAGACGCATACCGAAGACGAGATCGTGACGCAGAGCAACGCCGGTGGCCGCTCGACCTTCCAGAACGCCGGGGCAACGCGGCGCCGCGGCGTCGAGCTCTCGGCGACGGCCGAGCTCGCTGCCGACCTGCGCCTCCAGGGCGCCTACACCTGGCTCGATGCGACCTACCGCGATGCGTTCCAGACCTGCGCGGCGACTCCTTGCCCCACGCCGAACGCGCCACTGACCATTCCCGCCGGCAACAAGATCCCCGGCATCGCTCGCTCCTCGTTCTATGCGGCGCTCGCCTGGGCGCCGCCGCTCGGATGGCGCGGCGGTGTCGAGTTCCGGGCGCTGAGCAAGGTCTGGGTCAACGACGCCAACGCCGACGCCGCCGCCGGCTACGCGACCACCGCGGTCAACCTCGGCTACCTGGCGAAGGTCGGCCGGTTCGAGCTGAGCGGCTTCGGCCGCATCGACAACCTGTTCGACCGGCGCTACATCGGCTCGGTGATCGTCGGCGAGGGCAACTCGCGCTTCTTCGAGCCGGCGCCCGGTCGCAGCTGGGGCATCGGCGGCTCGGTCGCGGCGCGCTTCTAGCGCGGAGGGCGACGCCGATAATCGCCGCGATGCGCGTCTTTCGCGGCCTCCACCACCCCGACCTCGCGCCCGCCTGCGCGTTGACGATCGGCAATTTCGACGGCGTGCACCGCGGCCACCAGGCGATGCTGGCGCTGCTCGTCTCCGAAGCCGCGCACCGCGGCCTGGCGCCGACGGTGATGAGCTTCGAGCCGAACCCGCGCGACTACTTCGCCGCCCTCGCCGGCAGGCCCGAGGCCGCGCCGACGCGAATCGCGACCCTGCGCGACAAGCTCGGCGAGCTCGAGCGCTGCGGCATCCGCCAGGTCGTGGTCCTGCGCTTCGACGCGGCCTTCGCCGCGCAGTCGCCCGAGGTCTTCATCGACCGGGTGCTGGTCGCCGGCCTCGGCGTCGGCTACGTCCTGGTCGGCGACGACTTCCGCTTCGGCGCCCGGCGCGCCGGCGACTACGCGATGCTCGACGCGGCCGGCGCGTCGCGCGGCTTCGACGTTGCCCGCATGAACAGCTACGAGGTCCACGGCATGCGGGTCTCGAGCTCGGCCGTTCGCGCCGCGCTCGCCGCCGGGGACATGAAGGAGGTCGAGGCGCTGCTCGGCCGGCCGTACAGCGTCAGCGGCCACGTCATTCACGGCGCCAAGCTCGGCCGCGCCCTGGGCGAGAGCGGCGGCGGTCGCGGCGACGGCTTTCGCACCCTGAACCTGCGCTTCCCGCATCCGCGGCCGGCGGCGATGGGCATCTTCGTTGCCCGGGTGCACGGCCTGGGCGCGGCGCCTCTGGCCGGCGTCGCCAGCCTGGGCCGGCGGCCGACGGTCGACGACAGCGGCCGGGTGCTGCTCGAAACCCACGTCTTCGATTGGCCCGCGTCCCTGGGCGCCGAGGGGGGCTACGGTAAACTCGTCCGGGTGGAACTGCTTGCCAAACTGCGCGACGAAGCGCGCTACGACTCGCTCGAAGCGCTCGCCGGCGCGATCCGCCAGGACGCCGAGGATGCGCGCGCCTGGCTCGCCGCCGAGACCCGGCTGCACGCTGCCACCGGCCGGCAGACGACGCGCGACCGAATTTGACGCGCGTCGCCGCCGGCCGCGCACCGTGGGTGCACGGTCTCCGCGGCGATCGGTTGCAACCGTGAACCGATCGCCAGAATTCCCGATGTGACACGAAGCGCGCGCTTGCCGCTTCGCCCGAAAGACACTTCGCCATGGCCGACGCGCCCGCTCCGACTGCCAACCCGGCTCCTGCGATCGACTATCGCAAGACGCTGAACCTGCCCGACACGCCGTTCCCGATGCGCGGCGACCTGCCCAAGCGCGAGCCGGGCTGGGTCAAGGCGTGGAGCGACGAAGGCGTCTACAAGCGCCTGCGCGAGGCGCGCCACGGCCGGCCGCGTTTCGTCCTGCACGACGGGCCGCCGTACGCGAACGGACAGCTCCACGTGGGCCACGCCGCGAACAAGATCCTGAAGGACATGATCGTCAAGGCGCGCCAGCTCGCCGGCTTCGACTCGCGCTACACGCCCGGCTGGGACTGCCACGGCCTGCCGATCGAGAACCAGATCGAGAAGACCTTCGGCCGCGGCCTGCCGCGCGACGTGGTGCAGGCGAAGAGCCGGGCCTACGCGACCGAGCAGATCGCCCAGCAGATGGCCGACTTCAAGCGCGTGGGCGTGCTGGGCGACTGGGAGCATCCGTACCGGACCATGGACTTCGGCAACGAGGCCGGCGAGATCCGGGTGCTGAAGCGGATCATCGAGCGGGGCTTCGTCTACCGCGGCCTGAAGCCGGTGCACTGGTGCTTCGACTGCGGCTCCTCGCTCGCCGAGTTCGAGATCGAATACGACGACCGCAAGTCGACCACGGTCGACGTCGGCTTCCAGGCCGCCGATCCGGCCAGGCTCGCCGCCGCGTTCGGCCTGCCCTCGCTCGCCAAGGACGCGTTCGCCGTGATCTGGACGACGACGCCCTGGACGATTCCCGCCAACCAGGCGCTCAACCTCAACCCGAAGCTCGAGTACGCGCTGGTCGACACCGAGCGCGGCCTGCTGCTGCTCGCGAGCGCGCTGGTCGAGAAGTGCATGGCCCGGTTCGGGCTCGAGGGTCGGGTCGTCGCCACCGCTCTTGGCGAGAAGCTCGAGGGGCTCGAATTCCGCCATCCGCTGGCCGCCGTCGACCCGGGCTACGACCGGGTCGCCCCGGTCTATCTCGCCGACTACGCGACCGCCGAAGACGGCACCGGCATCGTCCATTCGGCGCCGGCCTACGGCATCGAGGACTTCAACTCCTGCCGCGCCCATGGGCTGGCGATCGACGCGATCCTCAACCCGGTGCAGGGCAACGGCGTCTACGAGCAGGCCCTGGCGCTGTTCGGCGGCGAGCACATCTGGAAGGCGAACCCGCTGATCGTCGAGGCGCTGCGCGCCGCCGGGCGCCTGTTCGACAGCGCCACGCTCGTGCACAGCTATCCGCACTGCTGGCGGCACAAGACGCCGGTGATCTACCGCGCCGCGGCGCAGTGGTTCGTGCGCATGGACGAGGCCGACGCGTCGAGCGCCGGCGTGTTCGCGGTCGACCCGGCGACAGAGACCTTGCGCAAGACCGCACTGGCGGCGATCGAGGCGACCGCGTTCTATCCGGAGAACGGCCGCACCCGGCTGCACGACATGATCGCGCACCGGCCCGACTGGTGCATCAGCCGGCAGCGCAACTGGGGCGTGCCGCTGCCGCTCTTCCTGCACAAGACCAGCGGCGAACTGCATCCTGACACGCTCGCCCTGATCGACAAGGCGGCGGCGATCGTCGAAGAGGGCGGCGTCGAGGCCTGGTCGCGCCTGTCGGCCGCCGACGTGCTCGGCGCGGCCGATGCCGAGCTCTATGCCAAGAGCAACGACACCCTCGACGTCTGGTTCGACTCGGGCTCGACCTTCTTCCACGTGCTGCGCGGCAGCCATCCGGGTACCACCGTCCCGGACGACGACGGCAAGAGCCCCGAGGCTGACCTCTACCTCGAAGGCCACGACCAGCATCGCGGCTGGTTCCACTCGTCGCTGCTGATCGCCTGCGCGCTCGAGGGCCACGCGCCCTACCGCGGCCTGCTCACGCACGGCTTCACCGTCGACAGCTCGGGCCGCAAGATGAGCAAGAGCCTGGGCAACTTCGTCGGCCTGCACGAGACGACGGCCAAGCTCGGTGCCGAGATCATCCGCCTGTGGACCGCCTCGACCGACTACTCGGGCGACCTGGCCATCGACGACAAGGTGCTGGCTCGCGTGGTCGACGCCTACCGGCGGATCCGCAACACGCTGCGCTTCCTGCTTGCCAACACCAGCGACTTCGATGCCGCCGGCGACGCCGTGCCGCTCGTCGACATGCTGGAGGTCGACCGCTGGGCGCTGGCCCGCACGGCGGAGCTGCAGGCGGAGATCGTCGGCACCTTCGACGACGCCCGCGGCGTGTTCGCGGGCGGCCACTACGGCGTCTACGAGTTCCACCCGGTCGTCTCCAAGCTGCAGGTGTTCTGCTCCGAAGACCTCGGCGCGTTCTACCTCGACGTCCTGAAGGACCGGCTCTACACCACCACGCCGAAGTCGCTCGCCCGCCGCTCGGCGCAGACCGCGCTCTCGCACATCGCCCACGCGATGCTGCGCTGGATGGCGCCGTTCCTCAGCTTCACCGCGGAGGAGGCGTGGAAGGTGTTCGGTCCCAAGGGCTCCGTCTCGATCTTCACCGAGACCTACCTGGACGTCCGCGCGTGGGAAGACGGTGCGCTGCTCGCCAGGTGGAAGCGGATCGCCGAGGTGCGCGCCGAGTCGAACCGGCAGATCGAGCTGCTGCGCGCCGAGGGCAGGATCGGCTCGTCGCTGCAGGCCGACGTCACGGTCAGCGCCGGGCCGAAGCGGCTTGCCGAGCTCGCGGTGCTGGGCGACGACCTCCGCTTCGTGCTCATCACCTCGGCCGCCCGGCTCGTCTCCGCCGGCGACACCGCCGACGGCAGCGAGTTCTTCGTTCATGTCATGCCGAGCGCGGCCACCAAGTGCGAGCGCTGCTGGCACTACCGCGACGACGTCGGCGTCGACCCGGCGCATCCGACGATCTGCGGCCGCTGCACCAGCAACCTGTTCGGCGCGGGCGAAACCCGCCGCATCGCCTGATGGCCGCCAGGCGCCCGGCCTCGATCTGGCCCTGGCTCGGCATCGCCGTGGCGGTGGTGCTGCTCGACCAGCTGACGAAGACGCTGATCGTGCGCAGCTTCCAGCTCGGCGACCTGCGCACGATCACGCCGTTCTTCGACCTGGTGCGCGCCCACAACACCGGCGCCGCCTTCTCCTTCCTCGCCGGCGCGACCGGCTGGCAGCGTTGGTTCTTCATCGGCCTGGGCGCCGTGGCCGCGGTCTTCATCGTCTGGCTGCTCTCGCGCCACGGCGGCCAGCGCCTGTTCTGCTGGGCGCTGGCGCTGATCCTGGGCGGCGCGGTCGGCAACGTCGTCGACCGCATCCTGCACGGCCACGTCGTCGACTTCCTCCAGTTCCACTGGGGTGGCGCCTACTTCCCGTCGTTCAACGTCGCCGACAGCGCCATCACCGTCGGCGCGGGCCTGCTCATCCTCGACGAGTTGCTGCGCATCCGCAAGGCGCGCTGAGGCGACGGCCGGTCAGGCGGACTCGTCCGGGCGTTCGGCGGCGAGCGCCTCCATGTGATCGCAGATGCGGCCCGGCGTCGCCAGCCAGGCTTCGCCGCGGTCGCGCGCCGCCACCACCTGCTGCAGGGCGCGCCGCAGGTGGCGCCGTGCCACCCGTCTCGATGCGCTCGATGCGCTTCTTCACCCAGCGGTAGCGGCCGGCGTTGAAGGCGGTGGTCTCGGCCGGGTCGCGCATCGCACGGCCGCCGGTGAAGCGGATGCGCAGTCCGGCGACGTGAAGCGGCGCGCCGCCGCCGGTCGGGAGTCATGACCAGACGCCCGAACTCGTCGACGATCTCGGCGGGCGTCACGCCTTCTGCTCTTTCGGCCAGTGGCGGGCCCAGACCGCCGCGACGTGCGGCTCGGCCTCGATGCGGGCGAGCAGCGCCGAGAACTCCGGGCGCGACTTCGCCAGCGCCTTGCGTGCCCCGCTCCACATCGAGACCGTGGCGGCAAGGACGTCGAGCGCGCCGAGGCGCTCGCCCGAGAGCCAGGGCGTGGCCGGGAACTGGTCGGCGAAGATCTCCCACAGCTCGTGCAGACGCGCCCGGCCGCGCGTCTGCATCGCCTGCTTGACGGCATCGTCGGGATCGGGGTACCAGCGGTCCGGGTAGTCGAGGATGCCGATGCCTGCGTAGCAGTTGGCGGCGATGTAGACCAGGCCGCGGATCTGCTGCGCGCGCTGCGACGGGGCGCTCGCGATCAGGCCGCTTTCCGGATAGGTCAGGCCCAGGTGCAGCAGGGTCGCCGCCACCTCGCTCAGGACGCTGCCGTCCTCGAGCACCAGGGTCGGAATCTGCGCCAGCGGGTTGACCCGCTTGAGCTCCTCCAGGCCGGGCGACTCCTTCCATGAGGCCGCATCCACCTTGCGGTAAGGCAGGCCCGCGATCTCGAGCGCGGCCTCGGCCGCCGCCGAGCCCGACCCCTTGGTACCGTAAAGGACGAGCATGGCCGACTCCTCAGGGAAGGAGAACGCTCGACCCGGTGGTCTTGCGCGCCTCGAGGTCGCGATGCGCGGTCGCCGCGTCGGCGAGCGCGTAGCGCTGGGCGATGTGGATCTTCACCTGGCCGCTCTCGACCACCGCGAAGAGGTCGGCCGCCATCGCCTGCACCGACTCGAGCGTCGCGGTGTGCGTGGTCAGGGTCGGCCGCGTGAGGTGCAGCGACCCCTTGCCGGCGAGGATGCCCACCGGGAACGGCGCCGGCGCGCCCGAGGCCGCCCCGAAGCAGACCATCAGGCCGAACGGCCGCAGGCAGTCGAGCGACTTGTCGAAGGTGTCCTTGCCGATCGAGTCGTAGACGACCTTCACGCCCTTGCCGCCGGTGATCTCCTTGACCCGCGCGGCGAAGTCCTCGGTGCGGTAGTTGATCGTGAAGGCGGCGCCGTTGTCGCGCGCCAGGGCGCACTTGTCCTCGCTGCCCGCGGTGCCGATCAGCTTCAGGCCGAGTGCCTTGGCCCACTGGCAGGCGATCAGGCCGACGCCGCCGGCGGCCGCGTGAAAGACGATGAAGTCACCGGGCACCAGGTCTTCCTGCGGCCGGGTGCGCTTGAACAGGTACTGCGTCGTCATGCCCTTGAGCATCATCGCCGCGCCGGTCTCGAACGAGATCGCGTCGGGGAGGCGCACGACCACGCGCGCCGGCATCACCCGGGCCAGCGAATACGCGCCGGGCGGCCCGCCGCAGTACACGGCGCGGTCGCCGGCCTGCAGGTGGACAACACCCGGGCCCACCGCCTCGATCACGCCGGCGCCTTCGTTGCCGAGCGAGAGCGGCAGGGGCAGCGGATAGACACCCGCGCGCTGGTACACGTCGAGGAAGTTGAGGCCGATCGCGTGGTGGCGGATGCGAACCTCGCCCGGGCCGGGATCGCCCACGGGCAGGTCGACCAGCTTCATCTCTTCGGGCCCGCCGGCCTTGTCGACGCGGATGGTGGGGCTCACGGTGGTGGTCGTCATGGCATTCTCGAAAAGGCAGGTGCGCTATCGTGCCAGAGCATGGCCTTGCCCCCAAGCTCACTTCGTTCGCCGCCCCCCGAGGGGGCCGCTCGCGTGCTTGGGGCGGCCCGGCGCGCGCGATGAAACGCCTGACCCGCGCTCCCAACCTCGCCCTCGCCACCCTGTGGGCCGACCTGCTGACCAACGCCGGCATAGACGCCACGGTGCAGCGCATGTACGCGAGCAGCATCGCCGGCGAGCTGCCGCCGGACCAGGCGCTGCCCGAGGTCTGGATCAGCGACGATGCCGAGCTCGAGCGTGCCCGCGGCCTGCTGCACGAGCTGCGCCACCCGGCGCACCGGCACTGGGCTTGCCGCGGCTGCGGCGAGATCGTCGACGGCCCTTTCGATCAGTGCTGGAACTGCGGCGCCGACATGCCGGCCTGAGCCGGCGTCGCAGCGCGGCTAATAGGTGCCGGGATAGGCGCCACCGTCGGCGAGCACGTTCTGCCCGTTGATGTAGGCGGCATGCACGCTGCAGAGAAAGGCGCAGATCGCACCGAACTCGGCCGCGCTGCCGAGGCGCTTCGCCGGAATGGCGCGTGCCCGTCCCTCGATCACCTCGTCGATCGACTTGCCTTCGCGGGCCGCCGTGGCGGCGCCCATGGAGCGAACGCGATCGGTGTCGAACACGCCGGGGAGCAGGCCGTTGATCGTGACGCCGCGTGCCGCCAGGCCGGTGCGCGCGAGGCCGGCGACGAAGCCCGTCAGCCCGCTGCGGGCCCCGTTCGACAGACCGAGCACGTCGATCGGCGCCTTCACCGAGCTCGACGTGATGTTGACCACACGGCCGTAGCCGCGCCCGGCCATGGCGTCGACAGTCGCCTTGATCAGCTCGATCGGCGTGAGCATGTTGGCGTCGATCGCCTTGATCCAGGCGTCGCGATCCCATTGCCGGAAGTCGCCGGGCGGCGGACCGCCGGCGTTGTTGACGAGGATGTCGACCTGCGGGCAGGCGGCGAGCGCGGCCAGGCGGCCCGCCTCGGTGGTGATGTCGCCGGCGACGGCGCGCACCTCGCCGCGGCCCAGCTTTCTCAGCTCGGCCGCGGTGGCCTCCAGCGCCTCGGCGCCGCGCGCGGTGACGACGACGTTCACGCCTTCGGCCACCAGCGCCGCCGCGCAGCCCTTGCCCAGCCCCTTGCTCGAGGCGCAGACGAGCGCCCATTTGCCTTCGATGCCCAGGTTCACAGCTTCACCTCCATTTGGTCAGCAGCCAGATGCCGGAGAGCACCAGCACGGTCCCGGCCAGTATCCACGCAGTGAACGGCTCGCCGAGGATGACGACGCCCATCAGGATGGTCGAGAGCGGGCCGATCATGCCGGTTTGCGCGACCGTGCTCGCGCCCAGCCGCTCGATCGCCATCATCACCATCAGCACCGGCGCGAAGGTGCACACGGTGGCGTTCAGCACGGAAAGCCAGATCACCTCCGGCGCGACGGCGAGCGCCGTGAGCGGCCTGAGCAGCAGGAACTGGACGATGCAGCAGAGGCAGGCGACGCTCGTCGCCAGGCCGGTGAGGCGCAGCGCGCCGAGGCGGCCGACCTCCTCGCCGCTGAGGACGAGATAGACGGCGTAGCTGGCCGCGCTCGCGAACACCAGGCCGGCGCCGAGCGCGACGTCGCCGCCCTGGAACGACACTTCGTGGCCGAACACCAGCAGCACGCCGCAGTAGCTGACGGCGAGCGCGATCATCTGCCGCCGCGTCACCCTGCGCTTCAGCAGCAGCGCGCCCAGGCCGAGCACGAGCGTCGGGTTGAGGTAGAGGATCAGCCGCTCCAGGCTGGCGGTGATGTAGGCCAGGCCGGCGAAGTCGAGAAAGCTCGCCAGGTAGTAGCCGGAAAAGCCGAGGCCCGAGACGACCAGCCAGTCGCGCCGCGTCAGGGCCGGCTTGCCGCGCCCGGCCCACCACGCGAGCAGGCCGAACAGCGGCAGCGCGAACAGCATCCGGTACATGATCAGCGTGACCGCGTCGACGCCGTAGCGGTAGGCGAGCTTGACGATGATCGCCTTGCCCGAGAACGCGATCGAGCCGCCCACGGCCAACGCCAGCCCGGGCCAGAGCAGGGGCGCCGGCTTCTCCTCCGCTTCCATTGGCTCCGGCGCGCCGGGATCGGCCGCGCCGGCCTCTGTGCGCATCGGCGCCTGCGCCGCTCAGTAGCCGGCGGCCTGGCCGTCGCGCCGCGGATCGCTCGCGGCGACGTAGCCTTCGACGGCAGGGTCGCCGAGCCGCCAGATGAACTGGCCGGCGCCGAAGTCCTGGTAGCTGTCGTTGATCACCGTCGCCTCGTGGCCGCGATCGAGCAGGCCCTGCACCGTCGCGGCGGGCATGGCTGCCTCGACGTTGATCTCGAGGCCCTGGTTGAAGCGCCAGCGCGGCGCGTCGCACGCCGCCTGCGGTTGCTGGCCGTGCGCGAGCATGCGCACGAGTGTCTGCAGGTGGCCCTGCGGCTGCATGTTGCCGCCCATCACGCCGAAGCTCATCTGCGGCCGACCGTCCTTGGTGAGGAAGGCGGGAATGATCGTGTGGAACGGCCGCTTGCCCGGCGCGACGACGTTCGGGCTCTTCGGGTCGAGCGAGAAGCCGTGGCCGCGGTTCTGCATCGAGACGCCCCAGCCCGGCACCACGACCCCCGAGCCGAAGCCCATGTAGTTGCTCTGGATGAAGCTCACCATCATGCCGCGCTCGTCGGCGGTGCTGAGGTAGATGGTTCCGCCCTTGGGCGCGTGGCCGTGGCCGAAGCGCTGCGCCCGCTTCGGATCGATCAGCTTCGCGCGCTCGGCGAGGTAGGCGTCGTCGAGCATCTGCGCCGGCGTCAGGCGCATGCCGGAGCGCATGTCGGCGACGTGCTCGTAGACGTCGGCGAAGGCGAGCTTCATCGCCTCGATCTGCAGGTGCTGGCCGAGGGCGCCATCGACCGGCAGCGATTCGAGGTCGAGATGGCGGGCGATGCCGAGCGCGATCAGCGCGGCGATGCCCTGGCCGTTGGGCGGGATCTCGTGCAGGCGATGGCCCCAGGCGTCCAGGCCGATGGTGTCGACCCACTCGGGTTGGTACGACGCGAAGTCGCGCGCCGTCATCGCCCCGCCGTGGGCCGCGGCGTGCGCGGCCACCGCCTCGGCGATCTCGCCGCCGTAAAGCGCGGCGCCGCGCGTCTCGGCGATCGCGCGCAGGCTTCGCGCCGCGGCCGCGAAGACGAAGCGCTCGCCGACCTCGGGCGGCCGGCCCTTCGGCAGGAAGGCCTCGGCCCAGCCGGGCTCGCCCTCGAGCAGCGGCGCCGCGGCGACCCACTTCTCCTGCACGACGATCGGCACCGCATAGCCGCGCTCGCCGGTCTCGATCGCCGGCGCCAGCAGGTCGGCGAACGGCAGCTTGCCGAACCGCTCGGACAGGGCCACCCAGCCGGCGACCGCGCCCGGCACGGTCGCCGAGTCCCAGCCGCGCTTGGGCGGCCGGTCGGCCTCGGCGCCGTACTTGCGGCGGAAGTACTCGGGTGTCCAAGCCGCCGGCGCCGGGCCCGAGGCGTTGAGGCCGTGCAGCCGCTCGCCGTCCCAGAGGATGCAGAACGCGTCGGAGCCGAGGCCGTTGCTGCACGGCTCGACCAGCATCATCATCGCCGCGGTCGCGATCGCCGCGTCGACGGCGTTGCCGCCCTGCTGCATGATCCTGAGCCCCGCCTGCGCCGCGAGCGGATGCGAGGTCGAGACGACGTTGCGGGCGAAGACCGGAAGGCGGGTCGTCGGATAGGCGGGCGACCAGTCGAAGCGATGGGCTGTCATGGCAGCGACGATACCGCGCGGCCGCCGGCCGCGCATTGCCCGCCGGTCAGGCGGGCCCGGTCAGTCAGCGTCCTGGAACGCCACTTCGCGCTTCTTCTTGATCGTCGGCAAGGACACGATGACGATCAGCAGCGCCGAGGCGATGAGCAGGCCCGACGACAGCGGCCGCGTCACGAAGGTGGTCCAGTCGCCGCGCGAGAGCAGGAGCGCGCGGCGCAGGTTCTCTTCCATCATCGGCCCGAGGATGAAGCCGAGCAGCAAGGGCGCGGGCTCGACGCTCAGCTTGTAGAAGATGTAGCCCACGAACGCGAAGATCGCCGTCATGTAGACGTCGAAGCTGCTGTTGTTGAGCGAGTAGACGCCGATGCAGCAGAACAGCGTGATCGCCGGGAACAGGTAGCGGTAGGGCACGGTGAGCAGCTTGATCCACATGCCGATCAACGGCAGGTTGAGGATCACGAGCATCAGGTTGCCGATCCACATCGAGGCGATCAGGCCCCAGAACAGCTGCGGGTTGCTGGTCATGACCTGCGGCCCGGGCTGGATGCCCTTGATCGTCATCGCCCCGACCATCAGCGCCATCACCGCGTTCGGCGGGATGCCGAGCGTCAGCATCGGGATGAACGAGGTCTGGGCGCCAGCGTTGTTGGCGCTCTCGGGCCCTGCGACCCCTTGGATCGCGCCCTTGCCGAACGGCACGCGCGGGTTGCGCGTCAGCTTCTTCTCGAGCGTGTAGGAAGCGAACGACGAGAGCAGCGCGCCGCCGCCCGGCAGAACGCCGAGGATCGAGCCGATCGCCGTGCCGCGCAATACCGACGGCCACGCCTCCATGAAGTCCTTCTTCGTCGGCCAAAGGCCCTTGACCTCCTTGGTGAAGACCTCGCGATGCTCCGGCGGTTGCCCGAGGTTGGCGATGATCTCGCCGAAGCCGAACACGCCCATGGCGATGACGACGAAGCCGATGCCGTCGGTGAGCTGCGGAATGTCGAAGCTGTAGCGGGCGGTGCCGGAGATCACGTCGGTGTTGATCTGCGCGAGCAGCAGGCCGAGGATGATCATGCTGATCGCCTTGAGCAGCGATCCCGAGGCGAGAACCACCGCGCCGATCAGGCCGAGCACCATCAGCGAGAAGTATTCGGCCGGGCCGAACTTGAACGCCAGCTCGGTGAGCGGCGGCGCGAAGGCGGCGATGACGATCGTGCCGACGCAGCCGGCGAAGAACGAGCCGAGGCCCGCGGCGGCGAGGGCGGCGCCGGCGCGACCCTGGCGCGCCATCTGGTAGCCGTCGATCGCGGTCACGACCGACGACGACTCGCCCGGCACGTTGATCAGGATCGCCGTCGTCGAGCCGCCGTACTGGGCGCCGTAGTAGATGCCGGCCAGCATGATCAGCGCCGGCGTCGCGTCGAGCGCGTAGGTCGAGGGCAGCAGCATCGCGATCGTCGCGACCGGTCCGATTCCCGGAAGCACGCCGATCAGGGTGCCGAGGACGCAGCCGAAGAAGGCGTACAGCAGGTTCGTGAAGGTGAATGCGACACCGAAGCCGATGCTGAGGTTGTGAAGCAGGTCCATGCGGTGGCCGTCCTGTTCAGGGTGTGTTCAGCGTGCGAACCACGGCCAGACCGGGATCGTGAGCTTCAGGCCCCAGACGAAGATCGCCCAGGAGAAAACCGTCAGGACCACCGCGGCGATCGCGACGCCCTTCCAGTGAAATTCGTCGCCGGCGAGGCTGGAGATGACGATCAGCACCGGCACGCTGATGATCATGCCGACCGGCTCGAGCATCACCCCGAACACGGCGATGGCGACGACCATGATGGTCAGCGGCCTCCAGGCGAACGAGCCGACCTTTTCGCCGCCTTCGGTCTCGATCGTCAGCGATTCGAACAGGACGATCGCGCCGAGGACGGCGAGGATGACCGAGAGACCCAGCGGGAAGTAGCCGGCACCCGGATGCGCCGAGAGCTGCGAGAGGCGGGCCCAGAGGTTGGCGGCGCACGGATCGTTCGGCGGGCAGGCCGGACCCATGCTGTAGTTGGTGGCGCCGATGGCGAAGATCACGCCGACGGCGATGAACATCAGGCCGGCCCAGAAGTCGCGTTCGCTCTTGATTCTCAAAATCGGGCCTCGCTCTGCGGGTGCGAAGCTCGGGATTCTAGGAGGCAAGGGCCCCCCAACCCGTGTGGTTTACACCGAGCAGCGGGCCCGCTCCGCGACGCTCACTGCTCCCAGGCAGGCGTGGCGCGCAGCACCTCGTCGAGCGTGGTCACGCCTTCGGCGACCTTCATCGCGCCGGCCAGGCGCAGCGGCCTGAGGCCGTCCTGCAGCGCCTGGGCGCGCAGCTTGGCCTCGTTGCAGGTTGGCTGGATGAAGTTGCGCGCCGCGTCACTCACCGTCAGCAGCTCGAACAGGCCGGCGCGACCGCGATAGCCGGTCATCCGGCACTCGAGGCAACCGACCGCCTTGTACGGCCGCACGCCGCCGTTCAGCCGCCACGGCTTGACCACCTCGTGCAGGGTCTCGCGCGTCACTTCCTCGTCGGGCGCCTTGCAGGCCGGGCACAGGGTGCGCACCAGCCGCTGCGCGAGCACGCCGATCAGGGTGGAGCCGATCAGGTAGGGCGCGACGCCGAGGTCGTTGAGACGGGTGATCGCCGAGGCCGAGTCGTTGGTGTGCAGGGTGCTGAACACGAGGTGGCCGGTGAGCGAAGCCTGGATCGCCATGTCGGCGGTCTGCAGGTCGCGGATCTCGCCGACCATGATGATGTCCGGGTCCTGGCGCATCAGCGAGCGCAGGCCTTCGGCGAAGTTCAGGTCGATCAGCGGCTGCACCTGCGTCTGGTTGAACGCCGGCTGGATCATCTCGATCGGGTCCTCGATCGTGCAGACGTTGACCTCGTCGGTAGCCAGGCGGCGCAGCGTCGAGTAGAGCGTCGTCGTCTTGCCCGAACCCGTGGGTCCGGTGACAAGGATGATGCCGTGCGGCTTGGAGACCAGCTCTTCCCAGCGCTTGCCGTCGTGGCTGCCGAAGCCGAGGCTCTCGAGCGTCTTGACGGTGGTGTCGGGATCGAAGATCCGCATCACCATCTTCTCGCCGAACGCGGTGGGCAGCGTCGACAGGCGCATTTCCACCTCGTCGCCGGCCATGTTGCGCACCTTGATGCGGCCGTCGAGCGGGCGCCGGCGCTCGACCACGTCCATCCGGCCGAGCAGCTTGACGCGCGCGATCATCGCGCTCATCACGCCCGGCGGCAGCTGGTAGACGGTGTGCATCACGCCGTCGATGCGAAAGCGGATCACGCTCCTCTCGCGCCGCGGCTCGAGGTGGATGTCCGACGCACGTTGATCGAAGGCGTATTGCCAGAGCCAGTCGACGACCTGGATCACGCCGGAGTCGTTGGCGTCGAGCTGCTTCGAGCTCTTGCCGAGCTCGACCAGCTGCTCGAAGTTGGCGAGCGCCGAGCTTTCGCCCATCTTGGTCGCGTTGCGCACCGAGCGCGAGAGCGCGTAGAACTCGGTCGTGTAGCGCGCGATCTCGACCGGGTTGACGATCACCAGGCGGACGCGCCGCTTGGTGTGCGACTCGATCTCCGAGACCCAGCCGACGTCGAGCGGCTCGCAGGTCGCGATGGTCACGTCGTTGAGGCCGAAGTTGAGCGGCAGCGCATGGCGCCGCTCGGCGTAGTTGATCGACATCACGTCGGCGACGCGGCCGACGTCCACCTTCAACGGGTCGATCCGGACGTAGGGCAGCTTGCTTCGCTTGGCCAGCCACTCGGTCAGCGTCTCGACGTCGAGCACCTTGCCGTCGCCGAGGCGGGTGAGGCCGGCGCTGCCGATCCGCACCAGCGGATGCTGCGAGCTGTTGCCGCCGGCGAAGCGGTGCGCGGTACGGTCGACGTCTTCGGCGCTCAGGATCTTGTCTTCGCGCAGCCAGGAGAGCACGGTGCGCCAGGTCAGCTTGCCGGCCGCCTGCACCGCCGGCAGCGTCAGGTCTGTGGACGGGAAGTTCGTCGACAAGCGCGACGGCGACATCGAGCGCTCCATCGGCGGCTCGCTCACGCCGGCCGCCGAACCGGTGCCGGCGGCCGCCGGGTCGGGGCGCTCGGTTCTCGTCGTCGATTTCATGCGGGCGGCAGCTCGGGTAGGGAGGCCGGCGCGTCGTCCGGCAATGACTTCAGCATGCGCAGCCACTTGCTGGCGGGCAGCTTCCAGCGAGTTTCGATGTTTTCGGCACGCCGGGCAAGCACGTCGCGGCCCGGTACCGTGACATGGTTCATCGCGATGACGATCGTGTTGCCCTCGGGCGTCGGTTTGAGGGCGTGGACCTGGTCGGCGCCGAAGGCCTCGACGAGGCGCGCGAAGCTGAGCGGGAACGAGGCGCGGCGGCCGAACAGGTTCACCGCCATCACGCCGCCCTCGCTCAGCACGGCGCGGCAGTCGCGATAGAACTCGACGCTGTCGAGCACCGGCCGCGCCGCCTCCTGGTCGTAGAGATCGACCGAGAGCGCGTCGACCGTGCCGCGGTTCGCCGGATCGGCGACCCAGGCGGCGGCATCCATCTCGAGCACGTGCAGCAGCTTCGTGTCGCGCGGCAGGCGAAACCAGAGACGGCAGGCCTCGATCACGTTGCGATTGATCTCGACCGCGGTGGTGCGCATCTTCAGCCGCTTGTGGCAAAAGCGCGTGATCGTCGCGGCGCCGAGGCCGAGCTGCACCGCGTGGCCCTCGGTCACCACCGCCTCGTCGCGGAACAGCATCCAGGCCATCATCCGCTGCACGTAGTCGAGCTCGATCTCGTCCGGTGCGTCCACGCGCATCGCGCCCTGGATCCAGGGCGTCTCGAAGTGCATGTAGCGAACGCCGTCGCCTTCCATGAAGTTCACCTCGGGGAGGCGAGGATTCGGCGGCGACGTGCTCATGCGGCGTGCTCCACGGTACTGAGGGCCAGCCGCGGCAAGGCGGCCATGGCGTTGGCGCCGGTCGCGCTCGCGAGCGCCTCGGGGGCGATGCCGCGCAGCCCGGCCAGCACCGCAGCGATGCGCGGCAGCTCTGCCGAGGCGTTGCGCATCGTCGCCCCGGCGGCGCGCGCCAGGGCGGTGCGGTAGAGCCATTGCGGCGCGATGTCGGGGGCGTCGGTCTCCATGACGATCGCGTCGAGCGGGACGGCGGCGGCGACACGGCGGATGCGCAACGCCCGATCGAAGGTGAGCGCGCCGCCGAAGCCGAGCTTGAAGCCGAGCGCGACGAAGGCGGCGGCCTGCTGCTCGCTGCCGTTGAAGGCATGGGCGATGCCGCCGCGCACCGGCCGCGTGCGCAGATGCTTGAGGACGGTGTCGATCGCCTGGCGGACATGCAGCAGGACCGGCAGGTCGTGCTCGCGGGCGAGCGCGAGCTGCGCCGCGAACAGCCGGGCCTGGTGCGCGCGGTCGAGGCCGGCGACGAAGTGATCGAGGCCGATCTCGCCCACTGCCACCAGCCGCGGATCGTCGCGGTGGGCCGCCAGGGCGGCCGCGAGCGCCGCCAGGTCGGCGTCGCCGGCGGCGCCGCTGCACATCGGGTGGATGCCGAGCGCGTAGGCCAGGCCGTGGCGATGCGCCAGCTCGCGGACCCGGTCGAAGTTGCCGGCGTCAACGGCCGGAATGACGATCGTCGCCACGCCGGCGGCGCGCGCGGCGGCGACGACGGCGTCGCGGTCGGCGTCGAACTCGCCCGCGTCGAGGTGGCAATGCGTGTCTATCCACACGGCGGCAATGATGCATCGCCCCGGCGCCATGACAGGTCGGGGGCAGCGTGCTACCGTAGCGACGACAGGCGGCCCGCGTCTTGCGTAGGCCGCGCGGTTGCCGGAAGCCAACCATGAAGAAAACGCCGCTCTACAGCCGTTCGCGGCGCCCCGCCGAAGCGCCGGAGGCGGCTCTCGCCGCGGCCCCGCCGGTACCGGCCGCGCCGCCCGGCCGGCGCGCCCGGCTCGCGGCGCTGCTGGCGCGGCACGAGCGCAAGGTCTGGGCGCTGGCGCTGGCGGCGATGGCGCTCGGCATCTGGTACGGCAATCCGGCCCTCTCGATGAAGGCGCCCTTGACCATGGAGCAGATCGACGCAGCGATGCGCAAGTCGATCGAGGACAAGCCCCTGGTGTCGCCCGCGGCCCGCGCCTACGAGGCGGTGATCCCGTCGGTCGTGCGCGTGATCGGCCTCATGACCGAGGGCGACGACGGCAGCGACGACAAGGAGCACGGCGTGGTCGAGCGCGGCGTCGGCAGCGGCGTCGTCATCATCGACAACGGCACCATCCTGACCAACCTGCACGTGGTCAACGGCGCGAAGAAGATCCGCGTCACCTTCTTCGACGGCTCGCAGTCGGAGGCGGTGGTGCTGAACACCCAGCCCGACAACGACCTCGCCGTGCTGCGGGCGCGCACCATCCCGGACGACCTCAGCGCGGCGACGATGCGCTCCACCGCCGACCTCACCCCCGGCGACGGGGTCATCGCCGTCGGCTACCCGTTCGGCATCGGCCCCTCGGTCTCCTCCGGCATCGTCTCCGGTCTGAAGCGCCAATTCCGCTCGCCCGACGGCCAGCAGATGCTCTCCAACCTGATCCAGTTCGACGCCGCCGCCAACCCCGGCAATTCCGGCGGCCCGCTGGTCACCATGGACGGCGAGGTGGTCGGCATCGTCACCGCCATCCTCAATCCGAACCGGCAGCGGGTCTTCATCGGCATCGGCTTCGCCGTGCCGATCGAGAACGCCGCCGCCGCCGCCGGCATGCCGCCGTTCTGACCCTTTCCCTCGAGTCCACCCGATGACCGACACGACCACTGTTTCCGCCGAAGCCTCCGGCCTGATGGAGCGCGTGCTCTACGAGGTCAAGCGGGTCGTCGTCGGCCAGGACCATTTCCTCGAGCGGGTGATGGTGGCGATGCTGGCGCAAGGCCATCTGCTGGTCGAAGGCGTTCCCGGCCTGGCCAAGACGCTGACGGTGAAGACGCTGGCGCAAACCCTGCGCGGCACCTTCAAGCGGATCCAGTTCACGCCCGACCTGGTGCCCGCCGACCTCGTCGGCACGCGCATCTTCAACCCGCGCACCGGCGAGTTCTCGACCTCGCTCGGCCCCGTGTTCACCCACCTGCTGCTCGCCGACGAGATCAACCGGGCGCCGGCCAAGGTGCAGAGCGCGCTGCTCGAGGTGATGCAGGAGCGCCAGGTGACGATCGCCGGCGAGACGCACAAGGTGCCCGAGCCCTTCCTCGTGATGGCGACGCAGAACCCGATCGAGACCGAGGGCACCTACCCGCTGCCCGAGGCGCAGGTCGACCGCTTCATGATGAAGGTGCTGGTCGACTACCCGACCGAGGACGAGGAGTTCGTGATCGCGCAGCGCGTCACCGGCGCACCGCCGATCCTCTCGCCGATCGCCAGCATGGGCCAGCTCGCCGAGCTGCAGCAGGAGTGCCGCAAGGTCTACGTCGATCCGTCGCTGATGAAATACGCGGTGCGGCTGGTCAGCGCCACGCGCCGGCCGGAGCGCTACGACCTCGCCGACATCGCCAAGTACCTGACCTTCGGCGCCAGCCCGCGCGCCACCATCGGCCTGATCGAGGGCGCCCGGGCGCTGGCCTTCATGCGCGGCCGCAACTACGCGCTGCCCGAAGACATGACCGGCCTGGTCGGCGACGTGCTGCGCCATCGCCTGGTCCTTTCCTACGAGGCGCTGGCCGAAGGGCTGGACGCCGACACGATCATCCAGCGCGTCATGAAGCGGATTCCGGTGCCCGACAAGCCCCTGGCGCCCGAAGCGGCCGGCCATGGCCAAGGCTGAAGCGGACCCGGTCGGCGGCCTGCCCGACGACCGCAACGCCGAGGCGCTGCTAAAGCGCCTCGAGTGGACGGTGCTGCGCCGCCTCGACGGCCTGCTGCAGGGCGACTACCGCACGCTGATGCGCGGCGCCGGCCTCGACCTCGCCGACCTGCGCGAGTATCAGCATCACGACGACGTGCGCCACATCGACTGGAACGTCACCGCGCGGCTGCAGCAGCCCTACGTGCGCCAGTTCACCGAAGACCGCGAGCTCTCGGCCTGGTTCCTGGTCGACCTCTCGGCGAGCGTCGACTTCGGCTCGAACCGCTTCACCAAGCGGCGCATCGCCCGCGACTTCGTCGCCGTCCTCGCGCGCCTGCTCACCCGCCACGGCAACCGGGTCGGCGCCCTGCTTTACGGCACCCAGGTCGACACCATCCTGCCGGCGCGCGGCGGCCGCCTGCACGTGCTCGAGCTGCTGCAGCGAATGGCGGGCCGGCCGGCCGAATCGGCCGCGGGCTCGACCGACCTGCGCGACCTGCTCGCCGCCGGCCAGCGCCAGATCAAGCGCCGCTCGAGCGTCTTCGTCGTTTCCGATTTCATCAGCGCCCCGGGCTGGGAGCAGGCGCTCGGCCAGCTCGCGCTGCGCCACGAGGTGACCGCGGTGCGCCTGTTCGACGCGCTCGAGATGGACTTGCCCGACATCGGCCTGATCACCATGCGCGATGCCGAGACCGGCGAGCAGCTGCTCGTCGACACGCACAACGCAGGCTTTCGCAAGCGCTTCAAGGCCGCCGCCGAGCGCCGCGAGACCGCCTTGCGCGAAGGCCTGGCGCGGGCCGGTGTCGACACCCTCGAGCTCGCCACCGACGACGACCTGGTCGACGCCATCCTGCGCTTCTCCGACCTGAAGAAGCAGCGCAGCCGGCTCGCCAACTGGAGCGGCGCGCGCCGCGGCGCGCCTTCCCACGTAAGGCCGGCGGCATGAGCAGCAACGCGACGCCGTTCATGACCTTCCTCTGGCCCAACATGCTGTGGGCCATGGCGGCGGTGCCGGTACTGATCGCGCTCTACGTCTTTCTCGTCACCCGGCGCAAGAAGACCACGCTGCGCTACGCCAGCCTCGGCCTGGTGCGCGAGGCGATGGGCCGCGGCGGCGCCTGGCGGCGGCATGTGCCGCCGGTGCTGATGCTGATCGCGGTGAGCGCCCTGCTGTTCGCCGCCTCGCGCCCCGCCGCGCTCATCACCCTGCCCTCGGCGCAGGAGACCATCGTCCTGGCGATCGACGTCTCCGGCAGCATGCGCGCCGAGGACGTGAAGCCGAACCGCCTGGTGGCGGCGCAGGAGGCGGCGAAGAGCTTCGTCGCCGACCTGCCGCGCAACGTGAAGATCGCGGTCGTGTCGTTCGCCGGCACCGCCGCGGTGGTGCAGGCGCCGACCCTGAGCCGCGACGACGTCAACGCCGCCATCGACCGCTTCCAGCTGCAGCGCGGTACCGCCATCGGCAGCGGCATCGTCATCTCGCTCGCCACCCTCTTCCCCGAGGCCGGCATCGACCTCTCGCAGATCACCGGCGCACGGGCGATGCCGCCCGGCCCGAACGACAAGCCCAAGCCCGACTTCACCCCGGTGGCGCCCGGCTCGTTCTCGTCGGCGGCGATCATCCTGCTCACCGACGGCCAGCGCACCACCGGCCCCGACTCGATCGAGGCCGCGAAGATGGCGGCCGACCGCGGCGTGCGCATCTACACCGTCGGCATCGGCACCAAGGAAGGCGAGACGATCGGCTTCGAGGGCTGGTCGATGCGCGTGCGGCTCGACGAGGAAACGCTGAAGGCGGTGGCCAAGATCACCAACGCCGACTACTTCTACGCCGGCACCGCGGCCGACCTGAAGAAGGTCTACCAGGGGCTCAGCACCCGGCTCATCGTCGAGAAGAAGGAAACCGAGATCAGCGCCTTGCTCGCGACTTTCGGCGCCCTGCTCGTCGTGCTTGCCGCGGGCCTCTCGGTCTGGTGGTTCGGACGCATCGCCTAGGGCCGGGCAACCTTTCGTCACGCCGGCGCGCAACGTCCGGTTACCGAGTTGACGCGATCGATACGTTCGCCCGCTCGAGTCCGACGTAAATCTGCCGAAGCAGACTTCGTACCGATCCGGTCCGCGACGAATTCCTCGTCGTGCACGGTGGAAGTACGACCCAGGCTTCGCATCGGGGCCTGCAAATACGGAGGCCATTGGATGAGCACCTATCGTCTGTACAAGTCGCCTCAGGGCGAGATCGTCCGCGTGAAGATGGGCTTCTCGTGGCAGGCATTCTTCGTCGGCTCGCTGAAGGCGATCGTCCGCCGCACCTGGCTGCTGGCCGCGATCGGCCTGCTGTTCTACGTGATCACGGCGTTCTACAACGGCGCGCCGACCGCGACCTCGCGCACCGCCGCGCTGCTGCTGGTGCTGCTCGGCTTCTACGCCGTCTACATGCTGTTCTGCGGCGTGAACGGCAACCGCTGGCTGAGCGATTCGCTGCGTCGCCGCGGCTTCACGATGGTGGGCGAGGAGCGGCGCTGAGGCGCGCCCGGTCAGCCGAAGCGGCCGTGCAGGAACCAGCCGCTCGCAGCGGCTTCCTCTTCGTTGGCGCTGCGCGATAGCGGCAGGCGCTCGCGGTAGATCCAGACCAGCGCTCCGTCCGCCGCGGCGGCGATGAAATAGTCGCGGCCGGCGAGGTTCGCGTCCCACCAGCCGGCCTCGATCCGCTCGGGGCCCGAGAGCAGCTGCAAGGGCCGGCCGTCGAGCAGCGGGCGCTCGGCCCGCTCGAGCAGCGGCTCGGCGTCCTGCAGCCAGACCGGCCGCGCCGCGGCGCTCTCCTTCAGGACCCGCTTGCCCTTGCCCGCCGCGGACACCGCCGCAGGGCGCGCCTCGCTCCAGGCGCTGGCCCGCTCCGGCCGGTGGTCCTCGACCGCCGCCAGGCGCTGCACCCGACCCGGCCCGAGCCGCGCCTGCAGCCGCTCGATCAGCCGCGTCAGGCCTTCGTGCTCGTTCTGCGCGGTCGGGAACAGCTCGACGTTGGGCGGCGCGCGCCTGGCGATGTCTTCGGCCTGCAGGCGCAGCTCGAGCGTCGGTGCCGGCAATTGCACCCGGGCGAGCTGCTCGCGCAGCAGCACCAGCAGGTGGGCGCTGTCGCGCGAGGGCTCGGCGAGGGCGATCTCGAGCGCCGTCGCCTGCGGCGTGCGCTCGCTCTGCTGCCAGCGCGCCTCGTGATGCATCAGCAGCCTGAAGCGACGCACGAACGCGTGCTGCGCCGCCAGCCAGGCGATCAGCCGCTCGAGCAGCACCGAGGCGCCATGCAGGACCTGCTCGGTGGTGTCGGCGCGGGCGAACAGCTCGAGCCGGCTTTCGAACGCGGGCGGCAGGACGATCGGCTCGCGCGGGTCGGGCCGGCGGCCGAAGGCGCGATCGAGCTCGACCAGCAGGCCTTCGCCGAAGCGCCGCGCCAGCCCCGAGCGCGGCAGGTTGAGCAGGTCGTCGAGGGTGCGCAGGCCCATGCCCTGCAACGCTTCCCAGTGCGCGCGGCCCGGGCCGATCAGCCAGACCGGCGCCGCCTGCAGGGCGAGCCGGGTGGCGGCGAGGTCGACGCATTGCGGCGGCGGCTCGATCCGGGCGAGGATCGCCGCGCCCTGCGCCGTCGCCGCGCAGGCGGTGTGCACGCGGTGGCCGAGCGGGCGCAGGGCCGCGCCGATCGCCCGGCGCAGGCGCTCCAGGCCGCCGAAGTAGCGCAGGCTCGCCTGCACCTCGAGCAGCACCGTGTCGGCGGCGGCGCCCGGATCGAGCGCCGGCTGCAGCGAGACGCTGGGCGTGAAGGCCAGCGCGGCATGCGCCACCGGCAGCAGCGTCAGGGCATCGCGGGCCGGATCGGCCTGGCCGAGGACGATCTGCGGCGCGAGCGCCAGCGCGGTGGCGCGCTTGAGCCCCGGCTTGACGCCGAGCGCCCGGGCCGCGGCGTTGGCGCTGACGATGCGGTGCGCCTCGAGCAGGGCGATCGGCCGGCCGGCCTCGTCGTCGCTCGCGGCCAGGGTCGCGGCGAACGACTCGAGCGAGAGCAGCGGAAGGTGCAGGGCGATCCAGAGCACGGGGAGGCGGAGGACAGGAAGCGTCGGCGAAGCAGTCGCAGCCCGGGCGATGGCGCAGGAGAGAACGACAGGAAAAGCGACAAGGCGCTCAGGCGAGATTGACGAACACCGCCTCACGCAGGCCGCGCACCGGCTCGCGCAGCGCACTCTGCGCGCGGCGCCGCGCCGCTTCCGAGAGCACCGGCGGCAAGGCGAGCTGCAGCGGCGCTTCCAGCGGCGGGCCGCGACGCTTCAGGATCGACAGGCGCAGCCGATCGGCGCCGCCAGCCTGCAGCGAGAGGCGCAACGGCGAGGCGGTGGGCCGCGCCGCCGCGGCGAGCTCGCGCACGACGAAGGCGACACCGTCGTGGTTGTGCGCGGCGAGCTGCAGCCGCCGCAGCCGCTCGGTGCGCAGGCGCGGCGGCAGCCAGGCGAGCACGGCGCCGACGTGGCCGCTCTTCAGCGCCTGCTCGAGCGCCCAGAGGCTGTCGCTGCCGGGAATCACGCGGGCCCGGGTGTTGACGACGAGGAGCTGCTCGACGTCGAAGCCGAGCCCGGCGAGCGCGCCGGCGGACAGGTCGGCCGGCGGGTCGAAGATCATCACCAGCCGCCCGAGGCGCTGCGCCGCGACCAGCGGCGGCGCGAGCAGGCGGATCTCGCCGACGCCGGGATGGGGCAGCAGCAGCTCGCTCAGCACCCGGCGCGGCCAGCCGCGGCCCGGCAGCTCGGCATCGAGCGCGGCGAAGCCGCTCGCCACCGCCTGCGTGGCGCTGCGGCCGAGCTGGTGGCCGAGCCAGAGCGCGGGATGCAGCGTTTCCGGCGCCCGGCGCGGCGCGGCCGGCGGCGCGCCCGCTGCCGGGCGAAGGCCAGGGAGCGGCGGCCGACGGAGCGGCGCTGAAACGGTAGCGGGCACGACGTCCATTTGATGACTGTACGTTTATACAGTATCCGGCGCAAGCACCGCCCATCCGCCTGTCGATTGCCGACAGCATCCTATTGATTGCCTTAGGCAACCATCTCTACGACAATCGCGCGTCACCGCTCCCGCGCTCCGCCAATGACGACCGACCCCGAGCCGCGCACCGCCGCCGTCCGCCGCTTCAACCGCTTCTACACGCGCCGGATCGGCGTGCTCCAGGAAGGACTGGCCGAGACCCGCTTCAGCCTCGCCGAATCGCGGCTGCTCCGGGAGTTCGCGCATCGCGACCAGACCACCGCCGCCGAGCTCGCCCGCGACCTCGACCTCGACCCCGGCTACCTGAGCCGGCTGCTGCGCGGCCTGAAGGACGGCAAGCTGATCAGGAGCGTCCGTTCCGCCGACGATGCCCGGCACCTGCACCTGAGCCTCACGGCCGCCGGCAAGCGCGCCTTCGCCCCGCTCGACCGGCAGAGCGAGGAAGGCGTGGCCGCCCTGCTCGCGCCGCTCGCCGACGCCGAGCAGCAGCAGCTGCTGGCGGCGATGCGCACGATCGAGACCCTGCTAGCCACCGAGCGCGCCTCCGCAGCCACGCCCTGGCTGCTGCGCCCGCCGCAGAGCGGCGACATCGGCTGGGTGGTCGGCCGGCATGGCGCGCTCTATGCCCGCGAGTACGCGTGGGACTGGCGCTTCGAGGCGCTGGTGGCGCGCATCGCCGCCGACTTCGTCGACCGCTTCGATCCGGCGCGCGAGGCCTGCTGGATCGCCGAGCGCAGCGGCGGCAACGTCGGCTGCGTCTTCCTCGTGCAGGCGCGCGACGAGACACCCGAACATGCGCCCGTCGAAGGCACGGCACAGCTGCGCATGCTGCTGGTCGAGCCGACCGCGCGCGGCCTCGGCGTCGGCGCCCGCCTGGTCGACGAATGCGAGCGCTTCGCCCGCGCCCGCGGCTACCGCCGGATCGTGCTCTGGACCAACAGCATCCTCACCGCGGCGCGCGCCATCTACAGCCGCGCCGGCTACGTGATGACGGGCAGCGAGCCGCACGAGAGCTTCGGCCACCGGCTGGTCGGCGAAACCTGGGAGCTCGCGCTCGGCTGATCCTGCCGGGATGGCGCTGAAACGGCGAAACGGCCCGGGTGAAAACAAGCCGGGCCAATCCCGGGTGATGCCACCGCGGCGACGCTGCAAAATGGCCCCATGACGACATCTTTCCTGCGCCTCGGCGCCGCGTTCGTGGTGGCCGCCTTGCCCGCCTGGTCGCAGGCGCAAACGCCGCCGATCAAACCGGGCCTCTGGGAAGTGAAGAGCGAAGGCAGCGCCGACGGGCAGAAGACCGCTCCGCCGACCGATCGCCTGGCAAGCCTGCCGCCCGCGGTGCGCGCGCAGGTCGAGGCGTCGATGAAGCAGAAAGGCATTGCGGTCGACGCCGGCGGCCTGAGCCGCATCTGCTTCACCAAGGAGTCGATGGACCCGGCGCACTGGGGCAATGCCGCCAGCTGCAAGACCGACTACGGCGCGCGCAGCAACAGCTCCTGGAAATGGCACTCGGTCTGCACCCAGCCGGAGATGACGATCGACGGCGAGGCGCTCTTCGCCAGCGCCGAGAGCTACACCGTCAACAGCACGACGACGATGAAGCTGCGCGGAGAAACCAAAACCTCGCAGCGCACGGTGCGGGCCAAGTGGCTCGGCGCCGACTGCGGCGACCTCAAGCCCTTCGATCCGAAGCGCTGAGACCCGCACGATTCCAGCGGCCGCGAGCCGCTACACGCATAACGTTGGAGACGGAAATGAACGGTTTGATGATGCAGTGGCCGCTGCTGATCTCTTCGCTGCTGGTGCACGCGGAGCGGCATCACGGCGAGCAGGAGATCGTGTCGCGGCGGGTCGAGGGCGACATCCATCGCACCACCTTCCGCCAGCTCGCGGCGCGCGCGCGGCGCATGGCCAACGCCCTCGCCCGGCTCGGCGTGAAGAGCGGCGACCGGGTCGCCACGCTCGCCTGGAACGGCTACCGCCACCTCGAGGTCTATTACGCCGCCTCGGGCTCGGGCGCGGTGCTGCACACGCTCAATCCGCGCCTGCACCCCGACCAGCTCAGCTACATCGCCAACCACGCCGAAGACAAGGTCCTGTTCTTCGACCTGACCTTCCTGCCGCTGGTCGAGGCGGTGGCTGCGCGCCTGCCGGCCGTGAAGCACTTCGTCGCCATGACCGACCGGGCGCACATGCCGGCCGCGAGCAAGGTGCCGAACCTGCTCTGCTACGAGGAGCTGGTCGAGGCCGAGAGCGACGCCTTCGCGTGGCCCGAGTTCGACGAGAACCAGGCCTCCTCGCTCTGCTACACCTCGGGCACCACCGGCAACCCGAAGGGCGCGCTCTACAGCCACCGCTCGACGGTGCTGCACACCTTCGCGATCGCCCTGCCCGACGCGCTCAGCCTGGCCTCGCGCGACGTGATCCTGCCGGTCGTGCCGATGTTCCACGTCAACGCCTGGGGCCTGCCGTACGCGGCGTGCATGACCGGCGCGAAGATCGTCTTCCCCGGCCCGGGTCTCGACGGCAAGTCGCTGTACGAGCTGTTCGAAGGCGAAGGCGTCACCCTCTCGGCCGGCGTGCCCACGGTCTGGCAGGGCCTGCTCGGCTACGTCGACGCGAACGATCTCCGCTTCTCCACCATGACCCGCACCATCATCGGCGGCTCGGCCTGTCCGCCGGCGATGATGCGGACCTTCCAGGACCGCTACGGCGTCAAGGTGCTGCACGCCTGGGGCATGACCGAGATGAGCCCGGTCGGCACGGTCTCGATCCTCAAGGGCTCGCAGAAGAACCTGAGCGGCGAGGAGCAGTTCCAGGTCCAGTGCAAGCAGGGCCGCGCCGTCTACGGCGTCGACATGAAGATCGTCACCGGCCAGGGCGAGGAAGTGGCCTGGGACGGCAAGGCGTCGGGCGAGCTGATGGTGCGCGGCCCGTGGGTGATCGCCGAGTACTTCAAGGGTGAAGGCGGTGACCCGTTGGTCAAGGATGGCGAAGGCCGCGGCTGGTTTCCCACCGGCGACGTCGCCAGCATCGACCCCGACGGCTTCATGCAGATCACCGACCGCTCCAAGGACGTGATCAAGTCGGGCGGCGAGTGGATCGGCTCGATCGACCTCGAGAACATCGCGATGGCGCATCCGTGCGTGGCGATGGCGGCGTGCATCGCCGCCGAGCACAAGAAGTGGGACGAGCGGCCGCTGCTGGTGGTGGTGAAGAAGCCCGGCTCGGAGCTCACGCGCGACGAGCTGATCGCCTTCTACGAGGGCCGCATCGCCAAGTGGTGGACGCCCGATGACGTCGTCTTCGTCGAGGCGATCCCGCTCGGCGCCACCGGCAAGATGCTGAAGAACCGGCTGCGCGAACAGTACGGCAAGCGCCTGGTCGAGAGCTCCTGAACGCCGCCGCGAACCGCGCCGGCGTCTGGGCGGCCGCCCTCGCCTTCTGCTGGTGGGGATTCTTTCCGATCTACTTCCGGCTGCTGCCGGGAGTGCATCCGGTCGAGGTGCTGGCGAACCGGATCGTCTGGGCCTTGCTGCTCGTCACGGCGGTGCTCGCCTGGCAGGGCCGCTGGGCCTGGCTGCGCACGGCGCTCGGCCATCCGAAGACGCTGCTCGGCTTCGTCGCCAGCGCCATGCTGCTCTCGGCGAACTGGATCACCTACATCTGGGCGGTCTCGAACGGCCACGTCGTCGACTCGAGCCTGGGCTACTTCATCACCCCGCTGGTCAACGTCGCCCTCGGCTACGGCCTGCTCGGCGAGCGGCCACGCCGGGCGCAATGGATCGCGCTCGGGTTCGCCGCCGTCGGCGTGCTCTGGCTGACCCTCAGCGCCGGCAAGCTGCCCTGGATCGGCCTGGTGCTCGGCCTGACCTTCGGCGCCTACGGCCTGCTGCGCAAGATCGCGGTGCTCGGCGCGCTCGAGGGCCTGACCTTCGAGACCATGATCCTCGCGCCCTTCGCGGTCGCGGCCATGGCCTGGTGGTGGGGCAGCAGCCCGACCAGCTTTCCCGCACCCGATGCCGGCACCAACCTCTGGCTGCTCGGCCTCGGCCCGGCGACGACCGTGCCGCTGCTGCTGTTCGCCTTCGCCGCGCGGCGGATCTCGCTCACCACGCTCGGCCTCATGCAGTACCTCGGGCCGACGATCCAGTTCGTGCTCGGTCTCTGGCTCTTTCACGAGCCTTTCACGCTCGGTCGCCTGCTGGGATTCGGCCTGATCTGGATCGCGCTCGCCATCTACACCACCGACGGCTGGCGGACGATGCGTCGTCCGCGCGCAGACCTGAACGCCGCTGGTTGACGCGGATCAAGGCAATCGGCCCGCGTCCGGCTAGGCTGGCACATGGCGCATCCGACCCACGCCGACCGACCCGCGCTCAGCGCACGGCAGCTCGTCGAGATCGTTGCCCTGCTGGCGACGACGCCTGCGTTCTATCTCGCGCTGCTCGACGCCCATCGCACGGTAGCGCTGGCGCTCTACGCCTTGGCGGCGATGGCCGCGGCCGCGGTGCTGGCGGGCGAGCATCGCCATCGCCGTCATCAGGCGCGAGGCCGGCTCGCGTTCCTGCGTCGGCATCGGCTCGCGATCGCCCTGGTCGCCGCGCTCGCCGCCTCGGCGGCGCTGCCTTCGGGCGACAGCGCGGGGCTGATCGTCGTGCGCCTCGCCGCCGCAGCACTGACGATCCTGCGCCTCGGCGAATCGATGCGGCCCTGGTTCTGGCGCAGCAACCTGCCGAGCCTGCTGGCGCTGGCGATCGCCGTCCTGGGACTGTGCGGCCTCGGCTTCTGGCTGC
The DNA here is from genome assembly GCA_021414305.1 of Burkholderiales bacterium. GTDB lineage: Bacteria > Pseudomonadota > Gammaproteobacteria > Burkholderiales > Burkholderiaceae_C > Schlegelella_A. The sequence continues at coordinate 291,852 of JAIOOS010000015.1, forward strand.
TGGAGCCGAAAGCGCTCACCTTCGGCCAGGGCCTGTGGCTCGCCTTCACTACCGCCGCGACCGTCGGCTACGGCGACATCGTGCCGAGCACGCCGGCCTCGAAGATCTTCGCCGTGTTCGTCGTCCTGCTGGGCTTCGCCGTGCTCTCGCTGGTGACCGCGGGGATCGCCGCCATGTGGGTGAAGGGCGAGGAGCGCGCCATGGAACGCGACTTCGTCGCCGCCCTGCACGGCCAGATGCAGCTGCTCCGCGACGACGTCGCCGCGCTGCGCCGCGAGCTCGCGGCCCGCGGCGCGGAGGACCCGGGCCCGGAGCCGATCAGCCCGCCGCGATCACCTGCGCCGCCGCGTTGACCACCGCGGCGATGCGGCCGATGTCGCGCAGTTGCTGCGTCGTCAGGCCTTCCTTCTTCAGCAAGGCGTAGTGCGACTCGACGCAGAAGTGGCACTTGCCGACGATCGAAGCCGCCAGCGCATAGGCCTCGAACTTCTTCTTCTCCACGCCGCCGAGCGTCGCATACGCGTTCATGCGCAGCTCCGGCCGCTGCGTCTTCAGGTCCTCGTCGTTCGCCATCTCGACGAACGGATACCAGATGTTGTTCATGCCCATCAGCGCCGCGGCCGTGAGCGCGGCGTTGCCTTCGGCCTCGGGCGCGGCGGCCTTGAACGCGTCGATCAGCGGCTTCGACTTCGCGGCGAATGCCGCCGCCAGCGCCACGCCGAGCGAATCGGCAGGCGTCAGGCTGGAGCGGGCGATCGCGCCGTCGAGGTTGAGGCGGATGTCCTTGGCGTAATCGGGAATCAGTTCCTTGATCGAGGTCAGGAATTCCATTCGGTTCTCCAGTCGCGAACGAGCCCGCCGAAGCGGGCTCGTCGGCATGTTGCGGGAAAGGCTTACAGCGTGTCGCCGCCGACCGTGCGGTTGCACGGGCAGAGCTCGTCGGTCTGCAGGCCGTCGAGGATGCGCAGCACCTCCTCGGGATTGCGGCCGACGTTGAGGTTGTTCACGCTCACGTGCTGGATCGTGCCTTCGGGGTCGACGATGAAGGTCGCGCGCAGCGCCACGCCTTCGTTGCGGTCGCGCACGCCGAGCTGGTCGACGAGCGAACCCTTCGAGTCGCCGAAGCTCCAGTGGCCGAGCTTGCTCAGGTCCTTGTGGTCACGACGCCAGCCGAGCTTGGAGAACTCGTTGTCGGTCGAGCCGCCGAGCAGGATCGCGTCGCGCTCCTCGAACTGGCCGGCCAGCTTGTCGAAGCCGACGATTTCGGTCGGGCAGACGAAGGTGAAGTCCTTCGGCCAGAAGTAGATGACCTTCCACTTTCCGGGGAAGCTCTTCTCGGTCAGGGTCTCGAACGCCGAGACGCCGTTTTCCTCGTGATGGTTGAAGCCGGGCTTGACGCCCTGCACGCTGAAGGCCTCGAGCTTGTCGCCGATGGTTTTCATTGCACTGTTTCCTGTCTGGTTGAAGAGCGCCAAGGGGCGGCGCGACAGGGCATAGTCTATGCTATCGATACACAATATCCGATTGATAATGCCTAATTCAACGATCAGGACAGAGGCGGGACGCAAACGCCATTGACCAGCGACCTGATCACGTAGCCGGCTCCGCGACCGTTGGGGTAGTGACCGCTCGGCGCACAACAGTAGTCTTTCGTGCGTTCGACTTCGGCCGGGTAGATCGGCGCGCCGGTCGCCGAGTGATCGACGATGAGGGTCGGCAGCCCTGGCACCAGGTTGCCGTTGGTGTCGATCGGCTCGAAGCGCTCGGTGAAGCCGGAACTTCCCGGCAACACCAGGTTGCCCTCGACACCGCAGAAGGAGGCGCGCTGGATGAACTGTTGCGCGCGGCCGCCGACGATGTCTCCGTTGCCGAACGAAGTCAGTGTCCGTTCGGTGATGACCGAGCCGGTCGGTGAATTGACGTCGGGCTTGACTTCGTGGACGTTGATGCAGGTTTGGGACCCGACCCCCGGTCCGAAGACAGCGGCGGTCCGCGGATCGAAGAACATGCAGCCGTCAATCACCGACACCTCGAGCTGGCTGACCTCGCCCGGGGCGTCGGTCGACCAGGAGCGCGCGCGGTACACGGGCGCGGGCAGCGGGATCAGACCTGTCGGCACCGGCGGAGCGACGCTGCAGGCAGCTCCGGGCGTTTGTGCCGGCGGGACGAACGCGCCCTGGACACGCGAGCTCACGGTCGTGCCGCCGTCGCGGCTCTGGCCGCCCATCACGCCTTCTAGGCGCAGGCCGGCCTCGTCTCTCACGTCGGTGCCGAACGGCGGGTCGACGGGCGCACGGTCGGGCTGGCCGTAGAGGCCGGCCGGGCCCGCGGCGAGTCCCTTGCCGCCCTTGCCTGGCTTGCCGGGATCGACGCCGTCGTAGAACAGCGCGCCGGCATTGCCGCCGATCGGGCCCGAGCCGCCGATTCCGGCGCGCACGGTGAGGTGGCCGCTTCGCCCGCCGGCGCCGCCGACCGCCAGCATCACATCGCTGCACGACGACGCGTACCCGTCGCCGCCGTCGCCGCCGCGAATGGGATCGTTGCCTGGCTGCATGCCGCCGCCGTCGCCGGCCCGCCCGACGAAGAGCGGCGCTATCGAGACGTCGCCGCCCCAGCCGAACCGCACCTCGAGGGGACCGGGTTCGTAGCCATCCGGATGCATCGCGGTTCCGGGCACGCCGGTGTGTGCCACCGCAGTGACCGAGCCGCCCGAGCCGCCGAATGCCCAGACCACCGGCTCCTTCGGCGTTCGCGTCTGCGGCAGCGTGACCATCGGTTTGACCTGGTCGTCCTCGCCGCCGACGCCGCCGTCGCCCCCCGCGACCATGATGTTCACCGTCCGCGGTGCGGTCGCCGGCGTGAGCGGCTTGCCGGCAGCGAAGCGGGCGACACCTCCCGGCCCGCCCTGACCCACGCCGCCACCGCCGGTGCCACCCACGAGGTCGATCTTCTGCAGCGCAGTCAGGTCGGGGCGGACGACGTCCCAGGTGAGGTTGCCGCCGGCACCGCCGACGCCGGTGCCGTCCTGCGCCTGAATGGCGAAGGTGTCGCCGGGTCGATCGCCTTCGAGGCGGAGCTCCGCGGCATCGACGAAGAGGCGACCGGAGCGGCCACCGGCGCCGGCCAGCACGGTCATCCGGGTGATCCCGGCGTCGGTCCAGGCACTGTCCTTCAAGACCAGATCGGCGCCCTTGCCGCCGTTGCCGGGCGCGAACGGCCGGAACCACGAGCCGGGCGGCGTTCCGATCGGGAACCGGAAGACGACGACGCCGAGGGAGGAAAACTCGATGTCGCCCCCGTTCCCGCCGCTGGCCGCGGTGTAGCTGCCGTTCGCTGCGAGCCGGCTCAGGTCGGCGAGGACTTCTTCGGGCGCGTCGTCGCCGGCCGGGGTCTGGAACCGGGCGGTGGAGTAGACGATGAGCGGCACTCCGGCGATGCCGCCGATGACCAGGCTGGGAACGTGGCGCGGCGCGAACGCCGCCGGCCGGACGCCAGCCGCCAGGGCCCGCTTGCGGTCATCGGTGGCGAGCGAAGCGGCGACCCCTTGCGCGGGCTGGCGCAGGGCGATGGTTCCCTCGATCACCGCGCCTTCCGGCAGGTCGAGGATCACCTTGCCTGCGCTGGAGCCGGCGGGCAGCGAAAGCGCGAGCGTTCCCTTGACGTCGAAGCGGCTCCTTATCGTCACCCGCTCGGCGACCAGGTCCCGCTCCTGGCCGGCGGGGATCACCAGCTCGTCGATGCTCAGCTGGTTCGGATCGCCCGACACCGGGGCCGAGGAACCCCCGCCGCCGCAGCCGACAAGCAGGCCGGCGAGAACGAGGCCAAGGGTTGCAGCGCTGCTGCGAGCGAAGACAGGGTGGGCGAAGGCATGCATGGTCGGCGATGGGGCACTGGCGTGGCGAATCTGCTCGCCGCCATGCTCGACCGCCCGCCGCGCGAACGCTTGACAGAGTCCTGATTTCTTCCTGACATCGAAGGCCGAGCCTTCCCTCTTCAGCGCAGGTCGCCGGCCAGGCTCGCCAGGGTTTCGGGCGCGATCGTCACATGCGCCGGATAGTGCGTGTGATCGCAGCCGAGCCGCGCGCTCGCGCCCGCGCGCAACGCCTCGCGCGCCGCCTTCGCGAACTCGAAACGCAGGAAGTGGACCGCCGAGGTCTTCTCCTCGGTCTCGCGGTCGAGGTCCTCGTCGGCGATGGCGTAGCTGCGCGCGTGGCCTTCGACCTCGACGAAGATCCGGTCCTCGACGCCGATCAGCCGGCCGAGCTCGCGTTTGCGCTCGTTCGGATCGGGGTACTCGATCAGCAGCGTCGCCTTCCAGTTGCTGCCGTCGGGCACGAGCGCGGCGTAGGCCTCGATCTCGCCCTCGATGCCCGCCTCGTCGAAGATCTTCTCGATGTGCAGCATCTCCTGGATCTGGCGCAGGATCGTCGCCTCGTCCTCGAACTGCAGGTTCAGGTGCTCGCCGAGCTGCACGCTGCGGAGCTTGCGGTGGGCGATGAACGCCGGCCGGCTCGAAGCGCGGATCTTCGCGTAGGCCTCGAGCGAGAGCAGCTTGCCGCGGTCGATCGTCATGGATTGGCCTCGCTCAGCCCATACGCCAGCGCCACCAGGCTGAGCGGATGGCGCAGCTCGGCCGCGGGCAGCGCGTTCACCGCCATGCCCTGGGCGATGTGGTGCCCGGCGAGCGCGCAGTCCGAACTGATGTAGGCCGGGCCGCCGTTGGCCATCGCCTTGAACACCGGCGTGCCGATCTTCATCGCCACCGGGTGGGTCGGCGTCTTCACGCCGTAGGTGCCGGCATGGCCCGAGCAGCGCTCCACCGTGTTCAGCTCGACGGCCACGGTCTTGCCGATCAGCTTGAACATCTCCTCGGTCTTGCGGCCGATCTTCTGCACCCGGCCGTGGCAGGGCACGTGGTAGCTCACCTTGCCGAGCGGCGTGGTGAAGTCGGTCTTCAGCAGGCCGTCGCGGTGGCGGGCGATCAGGTACTCGAACGGGTCGAACATCGCCGCCTGCACGAGCTTGACGTCGGCCTCGTGGGGGAACAGGAGCGGCAGCTCCTGCTTGAACATCAGCGTGCAGGACGGAACCGCCGAGACGATCGCCCAGCCCTCCTTCGCATAGCGCGCGAGCACCGGGATGTTCGCGTTCTTGTGCTTCTCCACGCCCTCGAGGTCGCCGAGCTCGAGCTTGGGCATGCCGCAGCAGCTCTCCTTCTCGACGATTTCGTAGGGAATGGCGTTGTGCGCCAGCAGCTTCAGCAGGTCGTGGCCGATGCCGGGCTCGTTGTAGTTGACGTAGCAGGTGGAGAAGATCGCGACCTTGCCGGGGCTGCGCTCGCCGTCGACCACCTTGGACCCGGCGCTCGACTTCGCCGCGCTGCCGCGGAAGCGCTTCGTCGCCAGCGGCGGCAGCCAGGCGTCGGGATGCACGCCGAGGGCCTTGTCGAGGACCTGGCGCACCGGCTTCGTGCGGTTGGCGGCATTGACCGCCTGGACGACGATCGGAATGCCGGCGAACTGGCCGTGCACGTCGGTCGCGGCGAGCAGCTTCTCGCCCGCGCCCACCTCACCCTTCCTGTACTTGATCGCCTTGGCGCGCAGCATGAGGTGCGGGAAGTCGAGCTGCCAGGGGTGCGGCGGCACGTACGGGCACTTGGTCATGTAGCAGAGGTCGCACAGGTAGCACTGGTCGACGACCTTGGCGTAGTCCTTCTTGTCGACGCCGTGCACCTCGCCGTCGGCGGTGGCGTCGACCAGGTCGAACAGGTTGGGGAACGACTGGCACAGGCTCACGCAGCGGCGGCAGCCGTGGCAGATGTCGAACACCCGCTCCATCTCGGCGAAGGTCTTGGCTTCGTCGTGGTAGTCGGCGCCCTTCCAGTCGATCGGATGCCGGGTCGGTGCTTCGAGGTTGCCTTCGCGCAGTGTCATCGTTCGATTCTCGGTTGCCATCAACGAACAAGGGCCGCGAAGGCCCTTGTCGTGCTCGGTTGCTGCGAACCCGCTTTCAGTCGACCAGCGCGTCGAGCGCCTTCTGGTAGCGGTTGGCGTGCGAACGCTCGGCCTTGGCCAGGGTCTCGAACCAGTCGGCGACTTCGCCGAAGCCTTCGTCGCGCGCGATCTTGGCCATGCCCGGGTACATGTCGGTGTACTCGTGCGTCTCGCCGGCCACCGCGGCCATCAGGTTCTGCCGGCTGGTGCCGATCGGCAGGCCGGTCGCCGGATCGCCGACGCCCTGCTCGAGGAACTCGAGATGGCCGTGCGCATGGCCGGTCTCGCCTTCGGCGGTGGAGCGGAACAGCGCGGCGACGTCGTTCTGGCCCTCGATGTCGGCCTTGTTCGCGAAATAGAGGTAGCGGCGATTGGCCTGAGACTCGCCCGCGAACGCGTCGCGCAGGCTCTGCTCGGTCTTCGATCCTTTCAAACCCATGGTCATCTCCTCGATGGCAAGTGAACGCCGCCCGCGGGGAGCGGACGAACGAAGGGGAACCCTTGAACCGTAACCTTTCAGGCGGCGAAGGGCAATACACGCCGTCAATGCGCTGCATTGCGGCGGGCTATTCGCGTCGCGACAGGTGAGGCAGGGGCCCGGGCCGCGTGCGTTAAACTTCCGGCCGCAGTGGGGGGGTAGCTCAGCTGGGAGAGCGTCGCGTTCGCAATGCGAAGGTCGGGAGTTCGATCCTCCTCCTCTCCACCACCAACAAGTCCAGCAAGATCCCGGCAGGTCCGGGAGCGTCAAGAAGGCCCTGAAGCAACGCTCCAGGGCTTTTTTGTTGCCTGCGGCGTTTCTCTCTTCTCTCCCTCCGGGTTCCCTTCGCTCATGACCACTCTCTTCGAACCGTTCGTCGCCGGCGCGCTGAAGCTCGCCAACCGCATCGTCATGGCGCCCCTCACGCGCAACCGCTCGCCGGGCGCCGTGCCGACCGGCCTCGCCGTCACCTACTACAGCCAGCGCGCCAGCGCCGGGCTGCTGGTCACCGAGGCCACCGCCATCAGCCCGCAGGGCCAGGGCTACGCCGACGTGCCCGGCCTGTACGCACCCGAACAGCTGCAGGCGTGGAAGCGGGTGACCGATGCGGTGCATGCGAAGGGCGGCTGCATCGTCAGCCAGATCTGGCACGTCGGCCGGGTCTCGCACACCGAGCTGCAGCCGGGCGGCGTGGCGCCGGTCGCCCCGTCGGCGATCACCGCCAAGACCAAGACGGTGCTGATCCACGACGGTGTGCCGGCCTTCGTCGAGACCTCGGCGCCGCGCGCGCTCGGCCTCGAAGAGATCCCCGGCATCGTCGCCGACTACCGTCGCGCTGCAGTCGCCGCGGTGAACGAGGCGGGCTTCGACGGCGTCGAGATCCACGCCGCCAACGGCTATCTGCTCGACCAGTTCCTGAAGACCGGCGCCAACGTCCGCGACGACGCCTACGGCGGCAGCATCGAGAACCGCGCGCGCCTGCTGATCGAGGTGACGCAGGCCGTGGCCGGCGCGGTCGGCGGCGGCCGCGTCGGCATCCGCCTTTCGCCGGTGACGCCGGCCAACGACATCGTCGACGCCGATCCGCAGCCGCTGTTCGAGCACGTCGTGCGCCAGCTCGCGCCGCTCGGCCTCGCTTATCTTCACCTGATCGAAGGCGCGACCGGCGGGCCGCGCGAGCTGCCCGACCGCCCCTTCGATTACCGGGCGCTGAAGGCGGCCTACCGCGCTGCCGGCGGCCGCGGCGCATGGATGGTGAACAACGGCTACGACGGCAAGCTCGCCGAGCAGGCGCTGGCCGACGGCGCCGACCTGGTCGCGTTCGGCAAGTGGTTCATCGCCAATCCCGACCTGGTGCGCCGCCTGCGCGAGGGCGCCGCGCTGAACGTGCCCGACAAGGCCACCTTCTACGGCGGCGGCGCGAAGGGCTATACCGACTACCCCGCGCTCTGAGGTGAGCGTGGGCCGCGGGGCCGGTCGCCGCCCGGGCCCGCGGCCGATACCTTCGTCCAATCGACCGCTCGCGTCGCCTCTGGTCAGATCGGTTCCGCCGGGCGAACCGAGTTCGTCGACGAAGAGGATCGAACATGCAGCGCAAGAGCCCCCTCGCGATCGCGATCGCCGCCGCCGTGCTCGCCGCACTGGGCGGAGCCGCGGTCTACGCGCAGGACAAGTACGCGCTGAAATCGCCGGCCGGCGTCGCCTTCTCCGATTTCAAGGGCTACGAGGACTGGGCGGTGGTCTCTTCCGCCCGGACCGACGAAGTGCTCAAGGTGATCGTCGCCAATCCGACCATGATCAAGGCCTACAAGGCCGGCATTCCGGGCAACGGCCAGCCTTTCCCGGAGGGCTCGAAGATCGTGAAGCTGCAGTGGAAGCCGAAGAAGAGCACCGAGGCCCCCTTCGTCGTCGACGTGCCCGACGTCTTCACGCAGGCCTTCGTCATCGAGAAGGACAGCAAGCGATTTCCGAAGAGCGGCGGATGGGGATACGCGCTGTTCAACTACGAAGCCGCCTCCGACCGGTTCAGCGCCGACCCCAGCCCCTCCGACTGCGGCCACGCGTGCCACGTGGCCGTGAAGGCGAAGGACCACATCTTCCACCCGTACCAGAAGCGCTGAAACGCCAGAATGGCGCCCTGCCGGCCGACGCCGCGCCAACGGGAGCCTCGATGACACTGCGCCACCTCGCCTGGACGTTTGTCCTGCTGGCGACCACCACCGCCTTCGCCGCGCTCAAGGCCGGCGACCCCGTGCCTGCGTTCAGCGCGCCCGCGTCGCTGGCCGGCAAGCCCTTCACCTACTCGCTGAAGGAAAGCCTCGCCAAAGGCCCGGTGGTCGTCTACTTCTATCCCTCGGCCTACACCGAGGGCTGCAACATCCAGGCGCACGAGTTCTCGAGCCGGGCCGACCAGTTCGCCGCCGCCGGCGCCACGGTGATCGGCGTCTCGCTCGACAGCATCCAGAGGCTGAACGAGTTCTCCGCCGACCCGGCCTATTGCGCCGGCAAGCTCGCCGTCGCGTCCGACGGCGACGGGAAGATCGCGCGCGCGTTCGGCCTGCGGGTGAGCGGTGCGCAGCGCGGCGCGATCGACACCCGCGGCAAGGAGATCGAGCACGGGTTCACCGAGCGCACCACCTTCGTCGTCAAGCGCGACGGCACGGTCTACGCGGCGGTGGGCGGCGTCTCGCCCGAAGCCAACGTCGCGCAGGCCCTGGCGCTGGTGCAGAAGCTCTCGGCGACGCGCTAGTCTCCGGGCCGCACGGCGGCGAGCCCGCCGGGCGACCGTATCATCGTTTTACGCATCCACGGAGGCACCCATGAGCGACACCTACGTACTTGTCCACGGCGCATGGCATACCGGAGCGGAGCTCGAGCCGGCGGCCGAACACATCCGCAAGCTCGGCCACACGGTGCACTGCCCGACGCTCACCGGCAATCGCCCCGGCGACGACCGAAGCCGCATCGGCCTGATGGATGCCGCCCGCTCGCTGGAGGCCTTCCTGAAGGACAAGAGCCTGACCGGCGTGCGCCTGGTCGGCCACAGCTACGGCGGCATGGTGATCTCGCAGCTCATGGACCTGGCGCCCGAGCGCGTCACGCGGCTCGTCTACGTGAACGCCTTCGTGCCGAATCCCGGCGAGTCGCTCAACGACATGGTGCCGCCCCTCTACGTCGGCATGTTCGACCAGATCGCGGCCGCGAGCAACGGCGCGGTGGTGCTGCCGTTTCCGATCTGGCGCGAGGCCTTCATCAACGACGCGGACCTGGCGCTGGCGACCTCGGCCTACGAGAAGCTGAACCCGCATCCGTACAAGACCTTCACCGACAAGGTCGTGCTGAAGGAGCCGCTCGCCGCCCTGCAAGTGGGCAAGAGCTACGTCAACTGCCGGCTCGACATCGCCTTGCCGCACAGCCTGCCCTGGCATCCGCGGCTCTCGGAAAAGCTGGGCCTCTATCGCCTGATCGAATGCGAAGGCAGCCACGAGGTCTGGTTCACCGATCCCGCGACCATCGCCCGGGCGATCGTCGCCGCCGGGCGCGACTGAGCGCGGCGCCACCTCCCCCGCCGCCGCCATGACGCTCGACCCGCTCGCCCTGCAGGCGCTGAACGCCGCGGTGCTGTCCGACACGCTCGACAGCCTCGGCCTGATGCAGCAGGCGATGAAGCCTTTCGTCCGCCCGCTCGACGACTCGCTGCAGCTCATCGGCCGTGCCCGCACCGGCGTGTACATGCCGGTCTATGCGCCGCCGGCCGGGGGCGAGAACCCCTACGAGGTCGAGATCGCCCTCGTCGACGACCTCGCGCCGGGCGACGTGGTCGTGCTGGCGTGCGACGGCCCCACCGATCGCATCGCCCCCTGGGGCGAGCTGCTCTCCACCGCCTGCGCCGCGCGCGGCGCGGCCGGCTGCGTGACCGACGGCCTGGTGCGCGACGTGCGGCAGATCCGCGAGATGCGCTTCGCCGTGTTCGCCGGCGGCATCGGCCCGCTCGACACCAAGGGCCGGGCGCGCATGGTCGATCGCGACGTGCCTGCGATGTGCGCCGGCGTCACCGTGCGCAGAGGCGACCTCGTGTTCGGCGATGTCGACGGCGTGGTCGTCATTCCGCGCGAAGCCGAGCAGGAGGTCGTGCGCCGCGCGCTCGAGAAGGTCTCCGGCGAGAACCGGTCGCGCGAGGCGTTGCAGCGAGGGGAGAAGCTGGCCGACGTCTTTCGCCGGCTGGGCATCCTGTAGCCGCCGCGCTCGAGCCGGGGCAGGCGCCCTACTTCAAGCGCGTCTCGTCGATGGCGTCCATCGCCGCCCGCGCGCGCCGGCGCGGCGCGCGGAATCCCTCGAGCGGTGCGAGCCGGCGGGCGAGGCTCGCCGCGGCCCAGAGCAGAAGCCCGTAGCGCTTCTGCGAGCTTCGCATCCGGCCGATCCGGTGGCCGAGCTGGAGCGCGACCCTGCCCAGGGGCGAAAGGCGCAGCGGCGGCAAGCCGCTGGGGGCGTGGCCGGCGGCGAGCAGCCTCGGACCGAGCCGGGCCTCGACCTGCCGGACCTCGTCTTCGCTGGCATCGTCGCGCCACGAGCAGGCGCCACGGGGATGCGGGCGCCGGTAAGTGGTGTCCCGCTCGATCTCGAGCATCTCCGGATCGAAGTCGACGCCGAGGAAGGCGGTGATCCGCGAGAGCTCCGCCTCGGCGTCGCTCGCGAGGCCGTCGAACTTCACTTCGAGGCGACGGTCCTCGGGCAGCACGGCGCACAGCCGGCTCCAGGCAGCGTCGGCGCGCATCCAGAACTCGGCGCCGGCCCAGGCGTTGCCGGCCCAGCCCATGGCAACGCAGGAACGGGCCACGTCGCGAGGGTCGCGATCGAGGTGAATGAACCTGGCGTCCGGCCAGATGCGAAGCAGCTCGTCGAAGTGGTTGTGAACGGTGGCTCCGGCGAGCTCGCAACCGTCGGCGGCGCGCAGCTGCACGAAGAAATCGTTCACCAGCTCCGGAAAGCTCAGCGAGGCGTCGGGCACGAAGCCGCTGGAGCGGAAGTCGATGTGCTGCGGCAGGTCGCGCACGTAGCTCGCGACCTCCGGCCAGTCGGTGCGCCCGGCGATCGCGCTGGCAACGTACTCGATCTCGTCGCAGCGACAGATTCGCGGATGGTGTCCGAGCAGCAGGCGCAGGACGGTCGTGCCCGATCGCGGCGCGCCGACCAGGAAGAAGGGCGCCGGCCCGGGCAGGAAGCTGCGTATGGCCGCTGGCATGGAAGTCGTCGTCCGACCGCCATCCTCGGGCCCGCGAATGACAGCCCGATGACACGCCTCGGCCAGGGCCGGCCGCGGCCGCTCAGTGCGCCGGCAGGTAGCGCACCGCCAGCACGCCGTCGATCGCGACCAGGCCGGCCTGCACCTCGGGCAGTACCGGGCTGTCGACGTCGACCAGGGTGTAGGCCATGTCGCCGCGCGACTTGTTGAGCATGTTGTGGATGTTCAGGCCGGCGCGGGCCATCGCGGTCGAGATCTGGCCCAGCATGTTGGGCACGTTGGCATTGGCGATGGCCACGCGGAAGGCCGATTCCCGCGCCATGCTCACCTGCGGAAAGTTCACCGCGTTGCTGACGTTGCCGTGCTCGAGGTAGTCGCGCAGCTGGTCGACCACCATCACCGCGCAGTTGTCCTCGGCCTCGCGCGTCGAGGCGCCGAGGTGCGGCAGGGCGATCACCTGCGGATGGCCGTGGATGGCCGCGCCCGGGAAGTCGCACACGTACTGGCCGAGCTGGCGCGCGGCCAGCGCGTCGAGCACCGCGCTGTCGCTCACCACGCCTTCGCGGCTGAAGTTGAGCAGCACCGCGCCCGTGCGCATGAGGCCGATGTTGGCGCCGTTGACCAGGTCGCGCGTCGCCTCGACCAGCGGCACGTGCAGGGTCATGAACTGCGCCTGCCGCAGCACCTCGTTGACGCTGGTCGCACGCCGCACCTGCGAGGGCAGGCTCCAGGCGGCGTCGACGGTGATGTCGGGGTCGAAGCCGAGCACGTTCATGCCCAGCTTGATGGCGGCGTCGGCGACCAGGCAGCCGATCTTGCCGAGGCCGATGATGCCCAGCGTCTGGCCGGCGAGCTCGTAGCCGGCGAAGGCCTTCTTGTCGCGCTCCACCGCCTGGTCGAGGTCGGCGGCGCCGGTATCGAGCGCGGCGACGAAGCGCAGCGCCGGCGCGATCTGCCGCGCCGCCAGCAGCATGCCGGCCAGCACCAGCTCCTTCACCGCGTTGGCGTTGGCGCCGGGGGCGTTGAACACCGGCACGCCGCGCCGGCTCATCGCCTCGACCGGGATGTTGTTGGTGCCGGCGCCGGCGCGGCCGATCGCGCGCACGCTGGCGGCAATCGCCGTGGCGTGCAGGTCGGCCGAGCGCACCAGGATCGCGACCGGATCGGCGATGTCCTTGCCGACGTGATAGGTCGCGGCCGGCAGCCGTGACAGGCCCGAGGCCGAGATCTGGTTGAGCACCAGGATGCCGAGCCGCTCACCCATGTTGGCTCTCGAACTCCTTCATGTAGGCCACCAGCGCCTGCACGCCCTCGACCGGCATCGCGTTGTAGAGCGAGGCGCGCATTCCGCCGACCGAGCGGTGGCCCTTGAGCTGCACCATGCCGCGCGCCTGCGCGCCCTTCAGGAAGGCGTCGTCGAGCATCTCGTCCTTCAGCTTGAACGGCACGTTCATCAGCGAGCGATCGGCCTTCGCCACCGGGTTGCGGAAGAAGGCGCTCCGGTCGAGGTAGTCGTACAGGAGCGCGGCCTTGGCCCGGTTGTGCTCGGCCATGGCCGCCAGCCCGCCGCGGCCCTTGATCCAACGGAACACCAGCCCGGCGATGTAGATCGCGTAGGTGGGCGGCGTGTTGAGCATCGAGTCGTTGGCGGCCTGCTGCTGGTAGTCGAAGGCCGAGGGCGTGAGCGGATGCGCGTGGCCGATCAGGTCGTCGCGCACGATCACGATCGTCAGGCCCGCGGGACCGATGTTCTTCTGCGCCCCGCCGTAGATCAGGCCGTAGCGGGCGACGTCGACCGGCCGCGAGAGGATGTTGCTCGACATGTCGGCCACCAGCGGCACCGCGCCGGTGTCGGGCGTGAAGTGGTACTCGACGCCGCCGATCGTCTCGTTGGCGCAGATGTGCACGTAGGCGGCCTCGGCGTCGAGCTTCCAGCTCTCGCGCGGCGGCACCGAGGTGAAGCCGCTCGCCTCGGCGCTGGCGGCGACGTTGACCTTGCAGTAGCGCTTCGCCTCGGCGATCGACTTCTTCGACCACTCGCCGGTGTGGATGTAGTCGGCCCCGGCCTTGCCGCGCAGCAGGTTCATCGGCACGATCGCGTTCTCGCCGATGGCCCCGCCCTGCATGAAGAGCACCTTGTAGTTCGCGGGCACGGCCAGCAGCTCGCGCAGCAGCGCCTCGGCTTCGGCGTGGATGGCGATGAACTCCTTGCCGCGGTGGCTCATCTCCATGACCGACATGCCGCTGCCGTGCCAGTCGAGCATCTCGTCGGCGGCCTGGCGCAGCACCGTCTCGGGCAGCACGGCCGGGCCGGCGCTGAAGTTGAAGACACGGGTCATTGCGGAAAGCTCCGGAATCGGGGGACGAAGACTTCCACCATACCTGACTGGGGCGACCGCGCGAGCCGCGCGCGGCCGGCGGTCAGGCCAGGCGCCCGAACCAGAGCGCCGACAACGACGCCGCCGCCAGCACCAGGATCGCCGCCAGCAGGGCGAGCAGCGGCGCGAGCTCGGTTTCGCGCGTCTGCACCTGCAGGCGGGAGCCGAGGTCCCGGTAGACGCTGCGCAGCTTTTCCGCCGTGCCGGCATGGTGATACTCGCCGCCGGTCATTCGCGCCACCTCGCGCAGGGTCGGCTCGTCGAGCCGCAGGTAGATGGCCATGCCGTCGACTCCGGACGCCTGGCCGTCCACCACCCCGAGGCCGACCACGTAGATGCGCACGCCGCGATCGGCGGCCATCTTCGCCGCCTCCAGCGTATCGACTCCGGTGGTGCGGCGGCCGTCGGTCAGCAGGACGATCGCGGCCGAGTCGAAGGAGCCCGGCGCCACCGGCGTGATCTGCTTCGGCTGCGCCTTGTCCTTGTCATCCGTGCCGCGCACCTTCTGCCTGGCGCCGAAGGTGATGTCGCCCAGGCTGATGCCGTGCTCCGGAAACAGCTCCGCCAGGCACAGCACGATGCCGCTGCCCACGGCCGTGCCGTACTGCATCTGGAAGGCGTCGATGGCGCTGGCCAGCGCGGCGCGATCCATCGTCGCGCGCTGGACCACCTGGGCGCTCCCGGCGAAGGTGACGAGCCCGACATCGATGCCCGGCGGCAGGTCGCGCAGGAACTGCTTTGCCGCTTCCTGCGCCGCCGCCAGGCGGGTCGGCTTGACGTCGGTCACGCGCATGCTCAGCGACACGTCCATCGCCAGCATGATCGAAGACCTTGCCCACGGCAGCGTCACCCGCGCCAGGGGCCGCGCCGCGGCGAACAGCAGCACCGAACAGGCGATCAGGAGCAATGCCGGGGGCACGTGCCGCCGCCACTGCCGGCTCGACGCCTCGCGCAGGACAGAAAGATCGCTGTAGCGCAGCGCCCGCTTGCCGCGCCGGTGCAGGAGCCAGAGGTAGAGCACCGGCAGCAGGGGCAGCGCCAGCATCAACCACAGGGACTGAGGCCACAGGAAGTTCATGGACTCGGGGATGCTCGCAACCTGTCTCATCCTAGCGGCAATCGGAGGTCGCGTCGGCACGCGCGGCGTGGACAGCGCGCGCGGTCGAAGCTATCGTGGCTCGAGCCCCGAGAGACCATGTCCAGACTTCCCGACCCGAAGACCGAATCGGTTTTCCAGGCCGCCGGCACGCATCCGCCCGACACGCGCATGGCGTGGATTCCCGGCGGTGCCTTCTTGATGGGCTCCGACCGCCACTATCCCGAGGAAGCGCCCGCGCACCGGGTCAAGGTCGATCCGTTCTGGATGGATCGGCACGCGGTCAGCAACGCCGAGTTCGCCCGCTTCGTCGAGGCGACGGGTCACGTCACGCTCGCCGAGCGGCCGGCGAATGCGGCCGACTATCCCGGCGCCAAGCCGGAGCTCCTCGTTCCCTCGTCGGTGGTGTTCAGGAAGGCGCCGCA
Source organism: Burkholderiales bacterium (assembly GCA_021414305.1). GTDB lineage: Bacteria > Pseudomonadota > Gammaproteobacteria > Burkholderiales > Burkholderiaceae_C > Schlegelella_A. The sequence continues at coordinate 307,464 of JAIOOS010000015.1, forward strand.
GCGCGTCGATCTCGGCAACCACTACCACTGGTGGACCTACGAGGCCGGGGCCGACTGGCGTCATCCACGCGGCCCGGGCAGCTCGCTCGAAGGGCTGGGGGAGCACCCGGTGGTGCACGTCGCGTTCGAGGACGCCGAGGCCTACGCGACATGGGCGGGCAAGGCGCTGCCCACCGAGGCCGAGTGGGAGTTCGCTGCGCGCGGCGGGCTCGACGGCGCCGAGTACGTCTGGGGCGACGAATTCACGCCCGAAGGGCGGCAGATGGCCAACACCTGGCAGGGCGAGTTTCCCTGGCAGAACCTGCTGGCCGACGGCTTCGAGTGGACCGCGCCCGTCGGCACGTTTCCGGCGAACGGCTACGGCCTGCACGAGATGGCGGGCAACGTCTGGGAGTGGACGACCGACTGGTACCGGGAGCACGGCAGGATCGAGAAGACTTGCTGCACTCTCGACAACCCGCGCGGCGGCCAGGCCGAGCAAAGCCACGACCCGAGCACGCCCCAGGTGCGCATTCCGCGCCGGGTGATGAAGGGCGGCTCGTACCTGTGCGCCCCCAACTACTGCCGGCGCTACCGGCCGGCGGCGCGCATGGCGCAGGCGGTCGACACTTCCACCTGCCACGTGGGCTTCCGCTGCATCGCCCGCGCGCCGGCGCTGGCGCCATGACGACCCGACGGCGCCGCTAGCGAAAGTACTTCAGCACCAGGCCCAGACGATTCAGGCCTTCGGCACTCGGGTGCTTGTCCTTGTCGTAGGCGTAGTAGGGCTCGAGGCGCCAGCTCTTGTCGAGCTCGACCTCCGCGCCGACCTGCAGCCGCTGGCGGCTCCAGGCGTCGAAGCGCGTGTCGTAGAACCACTCGGCCTGCGCATAGGGAACGACGACCGTGCCGCCCGCGGTGCTGAATTCCTTCTCGGCGCCGACCCGCAGGCGATAGCGGTTCGAGTGCGTGCCGTCGACATCGCGCAGGTCCCAGCGCACCCGGTTGGCGAGCCAGACCTCGCCCGGAAGCTCGAACCGCGCCGTCGCCTCCAGCAGCAGGCGGGTCTCGCGATAAGCGTCGTCGCGCCCGTCGATGCTGCCCAGCCGCCGGGCGCCGACGCGAACCCACAGATAGCGGTTGCGCTCCCAGTCGGCATCGCGCAAGCCCGTGCGCAGGATCGGCATGAGGGTGTAGTCGAAATGGATGCCGATCTCGCCGTTGGTGACGTCGTCGGGGCTGACGCGCGCGACGTCGGCGAGCAGGAACACGCGCGCCCGGTCGCTCACCTTGAAGTAGGCATTGAATTCCGGCACGACCTCGCGCGAGCGATGCGGCCCCGCGTCTTCGAGGTCCGACTCCGCCCACGCCGACCCCGCCGCCCCGAGCGCGACAACGAAGACAAGCGCGAATCGGGTGCGGCCTCGCCTGCGTTTCGCGAACGGGCTCATGTGATCAATGCGGACACTCGTGTCGTTGCGGCTGGGACGAACCGGACGCGTTGTACCACCCGGACCTCGCGGGGCCCGCCTCCGCCGTGGCCAGCCACCGCCGACTTCCCGGAGGCCGTATACGATCTTGGCGGCAAGGGAAGGCGGCCCGCGCGGAGCCGCCGGCCGAACGACAACAAGCAGGGGAGTTCACATGGATGTAGCGGCAGTGCAGGCGTTCGTCTCGACGACGCTGATCGACCTGGGGTTCAAGGTACTGGGCGCGCTCGCCCTCTGGATCGTCGGCCGCTGGCTGATCAGCCATGTGATCGGCCTGATCCAGCGGATCATGAATCGCAACCTGGTCGACCCGATGCTGACCAAGTACCTCGGGTCGATCGTCTCGATCGCCCTGAACATCGGGCTGGTCCTCGGCATCCTCGGCTACTTCGGCATCCAGACCACCTCGTTCGCGGCCCTGATCGCCGGCGCGGGCGTGGCGATCGGCGCGGCCTGGAGCGGTCTCCTCGGCAACTTCGCCGCGGGCGCGTTCATGCTCATCCTGCGGCCGTTCAAGGTGGGCGACTTCGTCTCGGTCGGCGGCATCACCGGCACGGTGCGCGAGCTCGGCCTCTTCGGCACCACCATCGTCACGCCGGACAACGTGCTGACGATCGTGGGCAACGGCAAGATCTTCGGCGACACGATCCAGAACTTCTCGGCGCTGCCGGTGCGCCGGGTCGAACGCCAGGCGCAACTCGCCGGCAGCGTCGATCCGCTCGAGGCGATCGCCCGCTTTCGCACCGCGGTCGCGGCGATACCGAACGTCGCCACCAGTCCGGCTCCGGATGTCACCGTGCTCGACATGAATCTCGTCGGCCCGGTCATCGCGGTGCGCCCGTACACGCACACCGACCACTATTGGCAGGTGTACTTCGACACCAACGAGGCGATCTTGCGCGTTGCGCGCGAGGCCGGCTGGGCGGCGCCGACGCCGGTGCAGATCAACCGCATCGTGCAGACATGAGCGCTACCGCCCGCTAGGAGGCGGCCTTGGACGACTCGCCCTGCGCGAGCCGGGCCAGCGCCTGGATGCGCTCCATCTCGGCCGCGGCCCGGGCGAGGAAGATCCGGTAGATCGAATCGACGAGCACGTCGTCGCCGAGAGGACGCGAGTCGAAGAACGCCAGGTGGCCGAGCATGCGCCCGTCGCTGGCGATGATCGGCAGGCCGAGGAAGGCCTGCCAGCCGACTTCGCGCGGGAAACGCTCGGAGAGGCCTTCGCGGTGAAAGCACATCCGGCCTTCGCCGATCACCTCGGCGCAGGGCGTGCCCTCGAGCACGTACTCGAAGTTCTCGGCCGGACCGTTCGCTACCCAAACCGCGAGCGTGCGAACCCGCGTCGCGGGGTCGTCGGCGCATTCGGTGATGAAGGCGCGATCGACTTCGAGCGCTCGCGCGAAGTGGCGCACCATCGCCTGGAAGAACTGCTGGCCGAATGCGCCCGAGGTGCCCTCTGCCACGGCGTCCAGCACGGTCTGCACCCGTTTCAGGCGGGTCACGTCGGTATCGAGGCCCACCAGCCGGTACGGCGTGCCGTTCTCGCGCCGGATCGCGACGCCGCGCGACAGCACGTTGCGGATGCTGCCATCCTTGTGCAGGAGTCGCATCTCGTGGTCGAAGGTCGCGTCCGGCCCGGCGATATGGCGGCTCAGCGACTCCTCGAGCGCGACCCGGTCGTCGGCATGCACGCGCGCCAGCCAGCCGGCCTTGTCGTCGCTGATCTCCGGCGTCTCGAAGCCGAGCATTCCCTTCCAGCGCGGCGAAAGGAAGACCCGATCGCTGCCCAGGTCCCATTCCCAGAGGCCATCCTGGCAGCCGCGCAGCGCGAGCTGATAGCGCTCGTCGGTGGCGCGCAGCTCGGTCTCGACGCGCGCCCGCGCGAGCTCGCTCTGCTCTGTCGCGCTGCGCTGGGCGCGAACCTGCTCCTCGGCGCCGGCGAGCCGCCGGGCGAAGGCGCTTTCCTGCGCCAGCGCGTGACGGCGCAGTGACCACACCAACAGCGCGACGAAGACGGCCGCCAGCATGGCCGGCAGCGTTGCGGGCCGCACGGCAACCCAGGCGAGCGCAGCGACGAGCCCGAGCAGCGGTCCGAGGGTCAGCGGTTGCATGAACATGGCGTGGCCTTCCGAATCGGCGGTCAGGATGTCGAGGTCTTCATCGCCCGGCGCTCAGGCGGCCAGCCGGGGCGACGCCGGGCACGCAGCGGCGGCAGCCGACGCCGGGGCGAGCGGGAGGTCGAAGGCGATTCGCGTGCCGCGGCCCGGCGCGCTCTCGACGCGCAGGCGCCCGCCATGCAGCTCGACGATGCGCCGGGCGATCGCCAGGCCGAGGCCGCCGTGGCCGCTGCCGCGGCTGGCGCCGCCGACCCGCTCGGCACGGTCGTAGTGATCGAAGATGCCCGCCAGCTCGGCGGCGGCGATGCCCTCGCCGGTGTCGACCACCCACACCTCGGCGCGACCCTCGGCCGGCGCCGCCTCGATGACGACCGAGCCGCCGCCCGGGGTGTGGCGCAGCGCGTTCTCCACCAGGCTGGTGAGCAGCCGCTCGATCAGGCCGAGCTCGGCGTGCACGCGCACCGCCGCCGAAACCGGATCGAGCCGCACTTCCAGACGCACGCCGCGCTGGCCGGCGTCGAGCGCGAACTTCTGCGCCACGTCGTGCGCCAGCTCGGCGAGGGCGAAATCCTCGGCCTCGGGCTGCAGGCCCTCGCCCTCGAGGCGCGTCAGCTCGAACAGGTCGGCGACGAGGCGGCCGAGGCGCTCGCTCTGCCGGGTGGCGGTGTGCAGGTAGTTGCGCGCCTCCGCACTGCCGAGGTTGTCCTGCCGCAGCAGCAACAGCTCGAGGTAGCCCTGCATCGCCGCCAGCGGTGTGCGCAGGTCGTGCGAGACGTTCGCCAGCAGCTCGCTGCGCCGCCGCATCGCGACGGCGAGCTCGGCGGACCGGGCGGCGAGGCAGTCGCCCATGCGCTCGATCTGCGCCGCCAGCCGCGCCGTTTCGTCGCCCTGCCCGTTGGCCTCGGCCAGGCGCAGCGGACCGACGTGACCCGCACGCTCGAACGCCTCGAGCGAGCGCCCCAGGCGGCGCAGGCGCCGCGCCTGCAGCCAGGCGACGCAGGAGGCCGCGACGACCGCGACCGCCAGGGCAGCGATGACGTAGAGCAGCGTCTCGCTCAAGCCGGCCGCTCCGCGAACTTGTATCCCACGCCCCAGACGGTCTGGATGAAGTCGGGATTCGCAGGGTCGCGTTCGATCTTGTTGCGCAGCCGGTTGATGTGCGAATTGACGGTGTGCTCGTAGCCGCTGTGGCTGTAGCCCCAGACCTGGTCGAGAAGCTGGGTCCGGGTGAATACCCGGCCGGGGCTGCGCGCGAAGTAGGCGAGCAGCTCGAACTCCTTGGCGGTGAGCTCGACCGGCTGGCCGCCGACTCGCGCCTCGTGCCGTTGCAGGTCGATGCTGAGGCCGGCCACCTCGATCAGCTCTGCAGCCGCGGGCGCGGCAGCCGCCGCCACCTTGGCGGCGGCGAGCTGCTCGGCGCGACGGAACATGCCCTTCAGCCGGGCCGCGAGCTCGAGCATGCTGAACGGCTTGGTCAGGTAGTCGTCGGCGCCGAGCTCGAGGCCGAGCACGCGATCGAGCTCCGACGATTTCGCGGTCAGCATCAGGATCGGCGTGTGCTGCTCGGCGGCGCGCAGCCGCCGGCAGATCTGCAGGCCGTCGAGCCGGGGCAGCATCACGTCGAGGATGACCAGCTCGTAGCGGCCGGCCTGCGCCTCGGCCAGGCCGGCAACGCCGTCGGCCACCAGCCGGCTCTCGCAATCGAGCTCGGCGAGCTGCAGCGTGATGAGTCGGCCGATGTCGGGGTCGTCCTCGATCACGAGAACACGGCGACTCATGACTCTGCTTCCTCGGGCGCCAGCGACCAGCAGCGGAACGAGCCGAGCGCGAGGTGCCGGCCAAGGGTTGCGCCGAGATCGAATCCGCAATCGACCGCGAGCGCCGCCACGAGCGATGCGGCCAGGGTGTGGCCCTCTCCGAGCGCGCGCAGCCAGGCATCCTCGCAGGGTGCGAGGACGCGGTACTCGACCTCGAAGCCGCTGCGCGCGACCAGCAGGCGGACGCCGCCTTCATCCAGCGACACCGGCGCAGCTTCCTCGCCCTGGTTCGCCTTCCAGATCGAGAGCACCGGCCAGGCCGAGGCCACGAAGCGCGTCGCGAGTTGCAGATGCAGGCGGATCCGCGCCTGCGAACCGGCTTCCACCGCGCCGAGCGCGGCGAGATCGAGGGCGATGTCGTCGGCCTCGTGATAGACCTCGTGGCTGGCCCATTCGAGCGCGGCAACATCGGCCAGGTAGGGCAGCTCGCCCAGCGAGCCCTCGCTCTTCAGGAACTCCGGCAGATGCGCGCCGAACTCGTGCAGGTTGCCCGAGCGCGACGGATGCCGGGCGACGTAGCCGCGCGCAATCTGCCGGAAGAAGGCCTTGCCGACGAGGCGATCGACCACGGGATAGACCGCAGCGAGCGCAGCGCCGAGGCTGGCGTGCAGGTTGTTGCGATAGACCTGCAGGCGGCGTTCCGGAGCGATGCCGCGCGCCGGCCGTACAAGCCCCACGGCCGTCGGGCCGCCGCGCAGCGCGCCCATCACCTGCGCCTGGGTGTCATGCAGCGAGGGCATGGGCGAAGCGGTCGTCGTTCCATTCGAGCGCGGCCAGCATCCGGTCTGCCTTGGCGGCTTCGCCGAGCAGCGTCGCCAGCGGAGGCAAGTCGCTGTCCCACTCGATCAGCGTCGGCACGGCGCCGAAGCGCTGCAGGGCCGCGTCGTACAGGTCCCAGACAGCGTCGCAAACCGGCCGGCTGTGCGTGTCGATCAGGATCTCGTCGTGGGGAAGCGCCTTGCGTACGTGCCCCGCGAGGTGGATCTCGTGCACCGCGTTGCGCGGAATCCGGCGCAGGTAGGTCGCCGCATCGAAGCCGTGGTTGTGGGCGCTGACGTGGATGTTGTTCAGGTCGAGCAGGATGCCGCAGCCGCTCCGTCGTGCCACTTCGGCGAGGAACTCCCACTCCGGCATCGCCGAATCGGCGTACTCGAAATAGCTCGAGACGTTCTCGAGCAGGATCGTGCGCCGCAGCCTCTCCTGCACCCGGCCGACCCGGGCGACCACATGCCCCAGCGCCTCTTCGGTCAGCGGCAGCGGCAGCAGGTCGTTGGCATGGACGCCGCGGTGCGAGCTCCAGCACAGGTGCTCGGAGACGAAGGCCGGCTGCAACTGCGCGATCAGCTCGGCGAGGCGCTGCAGGTGGGTCTCGCAGAGCGGGTCGGTCGAGCCGATCGAGAGACCGACGCCATGCAGGCTGAGCGCATGGTCGCGGCGGGCGAGGCGAAGCAGGTCGAGCGGCCGGCCGCCGCGGCCGAAGTAGTTCTCGGCATGGACCTCGATGAATCCCACCTCGGGCTGCGTTTCGAGGAACTCGACGCTGTGCTCGGCGCGCAGGCCGATGCCGGCGGGCAAGGCGAGCGCCGGTCGTGACGCGGAGATCGAAGGCTGGGCAGGCATGGTCGAAGCACCGTTCTCGGGGAAATTCTAGGAAGCGAAGGCCGGTTCCGCGCACGCGTGACCGAAATGTGAGAAGTCGCCGGCTTCAGGACGCGGCCCGTTCGCCGACCGGCGCCGCCGCCCGGCGGACCCCCAGCTGCGCCACGGCGATCGTCACGCACATGGTCGCGAACGCCAGCCAGGCGTAGGGCCACAGCAGCGGCATGCCGACCAGGATCAGGCCGTCGTTGCCGCCGGGAATCAAGAGGCTGCCCCAGCCCATCAGCACGCCGCCCCCGAAGCAGCGCAGCACCTGGCGGCCGGCGATGCGTGTGCTGCGGAAGCGCCCCGCCGTCCATCCCCCGAGGGCGGCGCCGAGCAGCAGGGCGAGCAGCAGCAGGCAGCGGGCGACCAGGCTCGCCGCCATGCCGTGCGCCAGCTCGACCAGGACGTCGGTGTAGGCCCACGAGCCGACGAGCAGCAGCATGACGACGAATGTGATGCCGATGATCGTGGTCGCGGCGTGCGGCGACCAGGCGCGGCTGCCGACCGTTTCGCGCAGCCGGCCGGAGCGTGCGCCGGCGAGCAGCGGCCGGCCGACGCGCAGCAGCGCCAGGGCCGCGAACAGCAGCGCTACCCACGCCGAAGCCTGCAGCACCGGCGATCCGTAGGGAAGCTTCTCCGCCGTCGGCGTGGCGAACACCGCGCCGACGCTGACGCAGCCGACGTAGAAGCCGACCGGCGTGAAGAGATAGGCCCACTCGCCCGAGCCGAAGCGGGCGATCGCGCCGAACACGCAGGCGCCGTTGACGAAGGCGCCGAAGCCCAGCAGGGCGCCGCCAACCAACGTCCAGGCGTTGACCGCGTAGCCGGCCGGCATCTTCGGCAGGACCTGCAGCGCCTGGGCGACGAGCAGCCCGCCCGCCACCCAGAGCGCGGCTTCGAGCAGGGCGGCGAGGCGGCGGAAGGTGCGATCGCGAACCACCTCGTCGACGGCGGCGACGGTGCAGGTGGCGCCGCGCTGGATCGCGAAGCCCATCGTGCCGGCGCAGAGCGCGGCGACGACGAAGACGAAGCTGGCGAGGACGATCTCCATGACCCGAGTCCGCTTCAGGCGCCGACGACGCCGGTGTGGAACTTGCACACCTCCTGTATCGCCGCGTCGTTGTTGATCATGCCCGTCTGCGGGTGGATGAAGCCGGTGCTCAGGTCGAAGACCCAGCCGTGAATCCATGGCCTCACGCCACGCTTCCATGCCTCCTGCACGATGCTGGTCTTGCCGAGGTTGTAGACCTGCTCGATGACGTTCAGCTCGACCATCCGGTCGAAGCGGGCGTGCTCGTTTAGCGTCATCAGCTCCTTCCAGAAATACTGCTGCGTGTCCTTCAGTACCCGCAGCCAGTTGTCGATGAGGCCATGCTTCGCCTCGCCCATCGCCGCCTTGACGCCGCCGCAACCGTAGTGGCCGCAGACGATCACGTGCTCGACCTCGAGCACCTCGACCGCGTACTGCAGGACCGAGAGCAGGTTCATGTCGGTCTGCACCACCAGGTTGGCGATGTTGCGATGCACGAACATGTCGCCCGGCTGGGTGCCGGTGATGCGGTCGGGCGGCACCCGGCTGTCCGAGCAGCCGATCCACAGGAACGCCGGGTGCTGGCCCTCCGACAGATTGGCGAAGTAGCCGGGGTCGAGCTGCAGTTGCTCCTCGACGAAGCGCTCGTTGTTGCGCAGCAGGCTCTGGATGCTGGTGATCACGGCCAGGACTCCCCTCTCAGTGCTCGGAGCGATGCTCGATCACGCCTTCGATCGGATCGGCCGGCGCCTTCCACGGCGCGCGCTCGATCATGCGCATCGTGTCGGCGTAGCCGGCTTCGCGGCGCATGCGGATGCCGGCGGTGGTGAAGTCGATGTCCTTGGTGTGATCCTCGTTCTCGATGCGCGGCGCCAGCATGTGCGCGACGTGCATGGTCGTGCCGCAGCCCCAGGAGGCGAGCTCCTTGATCTTCTCCTCGTCCTGGCGGGCAGCCGGCAGCTGCCTGACCAGCTCGCGGATCACGTGGCGCAAGCGGTGGTTCTGCTTCTGCCGCAGGATGTGGCTGTCGGCGCGGCTCGCGAACTGGATGTCCTTGGTGCGCGCCATCACCTCCCAGATCGACTCCGGCTCGGCCGCGGTCTGATGCCAGACGTTGACGGCGAAGATCAGCGAGTCGCGGCGCGGCTTGTCGTCGAGCACCGCCTCGATCGGCGTGTTCGAGTAGATGCCGCCGTCCCAGTACGGCTCGCCGTCGATGCGCACCGCGCCGAAGGCCGGCGGCAACGCGCCCGAGGCCATCACGTGGTCGGCGACGAGCGGCTCCTTCTTCGAATCGAAATAGCGCATCTCGCCGCTGCGGGCGTTGACCGCGCCGACCGTGAGCCGGGTGTGGCAGTCCGAGAGGTAGGTCCAGTCGACCAGGTCGTCGAGCGTCTGCCGCAGCGGCGCGGTGCTGTAGTACGAGGCCGCCTCGATGCCGACTGCGGCCTTCGAGCCGCGCAGCGCGGCCAGGTTGGGCGTGAAGAACGAGGGGATGCCGCGCATCACCGTGGTCATCGTGCCGATCAGGCCGTTCAGGCCGAGCAGGTCGAAGGGGTTGGGCGCGGACTGGCGCTCGACCTGCTTCCAGAAGTCGTCAAGGCGCTCCATCCGCCGCGCGGGCGCATTGCCGCAGATCAGCGCGGCGTTGATCGCGCCGATCGAGGTGCCGATCACCCAGTCGGGCTCGATCCCGGCCTCGTGCAGTGCGTGATAGACGCCGACCTGGTAGGCGCCGAGGGCGCCGCCGCCCTGCAGCACGAGCACCACCTGGCCGGGCAGGCCGTTCTTCGGCGGCGCTTCGCGGAGCGGCTCGGAGGGGTCGGCGCCGGGCGGCCTGGGGCGTGCTTTCGCGCGCGCGGCGGTCGGGCGGAGGGTCGCGGTGGCCATGGGTCGTCTCTCCCGTTCGGTTCAGTGCTGGGTCCAGCCGCCGTCCATCGCCAGCGCGGCGGCGGTCATCGAAGCGGCAGCGTCGGAGGCGAGGAACACGGCCAGCGCGGCCAGCTCGTCCACGCCGACGAAGTCCTTCCTCGCCTGGTGCACCAGCATCACGTCGCGCACCACGTCGGCTTCGGAGATGCCGTGTGCCCTGGCCTGGTCGGCGATCTGCTTCTCGACCAGCGGCGTCTTCACGTAGCCGGGGCAGATCGTGTTCGAGGTGATGCCGAACTCGGCGACCTCGATCGCCACCGTCTTCGACAGGCCGATCAGGCCGTGCTTGGCCGTCACATAGGCTGCCTTGTAGGGCGAGGCGGTGAGGCCATGCGCCGAGGCGACGTTGATGATGCGGCCGAAGCGGCGCGCCTTCATGCCCGGCACCACCGCCTTGATCAGGTGGAACGCCGACGACAGGTTGATGGCGACGATCGCGTCCCACTTCGCCTCGGGGAACTCCTCGATCGGCGCGACGAACTGGATGCCGGCGTTGTTGACGACGATGTCGACCTTGCCGAACTCGGCATGCGCCAGGTTGGCCATGGCCCGGATCTGCTCCGGCTGGCTCATGTCGGCGGCGCTGTAGCGGACCTTGACGCCGTAGCGTCGTTCCATTTCGGCGCGGGTCGCCTCGATCTCGTCGGCATTGCCGAAGCCATTGAGCATGACGTCCACGCCCTCGGCGGCGAAGGCGTGGGCGATGCCCAGGCCGATGCCGCTGGTCGAGCCGGTCACGATGGAAGATTTCTGCTTGAGCATGGAAGGACTCCTTGGATGTCGAGGGAGGGAATGGCTAGCGAACCGCGGGGGCGGCCGCTTCGGGCTGGGGCGCGACGTCGGCCTCGTGGGTCCGCGTGAAGCGCAGGTGGGTGATGTCGGCGGCGAAGAACATGGCCCAGGTCCACTCGACCCAGATCCGCAACTTGCGCCCGAGCGTCGGCATCTGCAGCAGGTAGTACGCACGCCAGAGCAGCCACGCCGGGAGGCCGGAGAGGCGCAGGCCGAACAGCTGCGCCACGCCCTTGAGATGTCCCGTGGTCGCCATCGCGCCCTTGGACACGTAGCGGAACTCGCGGGTCGACCGGCCGGCGATGTGCGCGGCGATGTTGGTGGCGAGGAAGCGGGCCTCGGCGACGGCGAACTGGGCGGTCGGCGGCGCATACGCGAGCGCGCCTGCGGACATCGCGGCCCTCGCTCTGGCGTCGGATCGATTCGGTTCGTTGCGGATCAACGCGCAGTCGCCGATCGCCCACACGCCGTCGGCGCCCGGCACGGAGAGGTCGGGCGCCGTGACGATGCGGCCGCGCTGCAGGAGCAGGCCGAGCTGCGCGGCGAGCGGGTTCGGCCGGGTGCCGATGGTGCAGACGACGGTCGCGGCTTCGAGCGTCTCGCCGCCTTCGAGCCTGACGCCGCTCGCGTCGACCTCGGCGGCACGCGCCGAGAGGCGCACGTCGATCCCGCGCGAAGAGAGCGAGCGCAAGGCCGAAGCCGCGAGCGACTCCGGCAGCTCGAGGAGCAGCCGCCCGGCGCCCTCCAGCAGGCTGACACGCAGCTCGTCGGTGGCGACGCGCGGGTAGTAGCGGCGCGCTCCGCGCAGGAAATCGGCCAGCGTTCCCGCGACCTCGACGCCGGAGAAGCCGCCGCCGATGACGACGAAGTGGCCGAGCCGGCGGCGCAGCGCCGGATCGGTCTCGAGCTCGATGCGGGCGATCCGCTGCAGCACCCGGTTGCGGATGAACATCGCGTCGCCGATCAGCTTCAGCGGCAGGGCGTGCTCGGCCATGCCGGGCACGAGGTCCATGTTGGCGCGCGTACCGAAGGCCAGCACCAGGTGCTCGTAGCCGATCTCCTGCGGGCCGGCGAGCGTGCTCGCGGTGAGCACCCGGCGGGCCGGGTCGACGCTCGTCACCCGGCCCATCACGAACCGGCTGGCTGGGCGCAGCATCTGCCGGATCGGCGCGACCACGTGCTCGGGGAACACGGCAGCACCCACCACCTCGGCCAGCATCGGGTTGAAGGTCGTGTAGCTCTCCTCGCTCACGAGCACGACGCGACGGCCCGCGGGCAGCATGCGCTCGAGCGAGCGGGCGAGCGTCGTGCCGGCGAAGCCGCCGCCGACGATGACGATGTTGCCGGGCTCGCTCATGGCGCCCTTGCCTCGCCTCAGCGGGCCGCGGCCGGGGCCGCGAAGCGGGTGCCGAGCACGCGGCCGAGCAGGCGGTCGAGCGAGAGCGCGCCCGGGCCGTGCAGCAGCGTCACCAGGAGCAGCAGGCCCCAGGTCTGGTGGTCCTTCAGCCCGGCGGCCCCGAGGTCGGGATACGAGAGGACGGCGACGATGTTGAAGACGAACAGCACGAAGGCGGCGAAGCGCGAGCCCAGGCCGATGGCCAGCAGCACCGGGAACACGAGCTCGACGCCGGTGCCGGCGAAGGCCGCGACTTCGGGCGGGAGCAGGGGCACCGCGTATTCGTTCTCGAACAGCGAGACGGTGCTGTCCCAGTTCGCGATCTTGGTCAGCCCCGACTGGAAGAAGACGCCGGCGACGAACAGCCGCACGCCGAGGTCGGCGAGCGGCGCCAGCGTGTCCAGGCCGCGCCGCGCCAACCCGCCCAGCTCGAGCAGCCGCGTCCTGAGGCTGCCGCGCTCGCGCGGCAGGGAGAGGGAGGGTGTGGCGTAGCGCATGGCCTCAGCCCTTCTTGACGGCCGCGGCGCCGCCGTGAACGTTCTCGGGCTTGTTGGTCACCTTGCCGCCGGCGATCCGTTCGCAGGTGCCGGCGGGCACCAGGATCCAGGCCTCGGCGTCGCGGTCGGCGGTCGAGGTGCCGGCGCAGGCGCTCTTGCTGGTGCCGCAGTCGTTCTTGCCGGCCTTGACGATGCCGGCGCATTTCTCGGTATCGCCCTTGGCGGCGAGGGCCATGCCGCTGGCGGCGGCGAGGCCGATGGCGATGAAGCCGGCGAGGGTGTTGCGCATCAGCGCTTGATCACGATCAGTCATGGATTTCTCCTTCAGTGGTGGTGGTGGCGGATCGGTTGCGGGCGGGGATCGTCTGCATCCTTTCCTGGGGAATCAGTGTCGGCAGGTCACTTCACGGGTGGTTCAACGAAAGCTCACGTTTCGATCACGTGTTCATGCGCCATCGGCGGTGCGCATCGGCTCCAGCACGTGGAGCGCGAATCGGCCGTGCGCGTCGCACCAGAGCTGGCAGTGCTCCCAGCCGGCGGCGCCGGCCAGGCGCTCGAAGCGGGGCAGGCTCTCGACGTTCGGCGTCGGCGTGCCGACCACGAGCAAGGCATCGGCGGACGCCTGGCGAATCTGGAGCAGCAACGCGGCCAGCTCGTCGGCAGGCAGCCCGCCGGTCCGGGCGCCCGGAACGAAGACGAGCCCGCGAGTGCCGGCTTCGCGGGCGATCTGCGCAGCGCAGCGCTCGAGAAGCCAGCTTTCTTCCGGCGCGTCGCGATCGAGCAGCGCATTCATGTCGCTCTCCGCAGCCTCGTTCGTGTCCGGTTCGCCGCTGGCGCGCTACTTGCCGCGCACCGTCGAGGTGATCGACTCGACCACGCTCGTCGCCATCGCGAACTGCGGCTCGCGGTCGGTGATGTGGTGGCGCCGGGCGATCCAGGCGAAATCGGTCCAGGCGACCCAGACGCTGCCGTCGGGCTGCTGCAGCACCAGCACCCGCACCGGCCAGTCGAGGCCGGAGAAGGGGTTGGCGGTCAGGAACTGCGCGCCCAGCGGCGGGTTGCCGAAGGTGAGCAGGCGCGAGGGCGGCAGGGCGATGCCGGCCTTGTTCGCGAGCTGGCCCTGGTCGACGTCCTGGAAGAAGAGGATGCCCTTGGCGGCGATGTCCTGCTTGATCCGCGCCACGGTCTCCTCGACCGGATAGGCGCTCCTGACCTTGACCAGGCCGTCGTCGCCGACGTTCGCGGTCTGGGCCTCGGCGCCGCTGGTGAGAAGCATCAGCATGGCGCCGATGCAGAAGGCAGCGATGCACTGCCGGATGAAGTTCAGCATGGAAGACTCCCTGTGGGTGGGTCGTTCCGGCCGGCGGCACGGGCGCGGGCCCGAATGCCGGCCGGTGCGCTTACATCATGTGCTCGTCCATCTTGGCGGCACCCGGGAACAGGTCCACCGAGATCAGTACGGCCTTGGTCGCGCCGGTGTTCTTCCACCAGTGCGAGGTGCCGTTCTTCTCCGGCGCGATGTCGCCGGCGCGGTGCGTGATCGGCACGGCGCAGCTGCTCGAGTACTCGACCACCTCGCCGGAGACGACGTAGATCATGGCCGGGCGCTCGTTGTGGCTGTGCCAGGGCACGACGCCACCCGGCTGCATCTCGAGCTGGCGCAGGCGGAACTGCCGGCCCGGCAGGGCGAGCGGCTCCTTGGCCAGGTCGGTGCTGGCGCGAACGACGTCGGTGACGCCGCTCGGCGTGCCCGGCCCGGGCGGCTGGCCCTTGCCGTCGGCGACGCGCTTGTCGGCGGGGCATTCGCCGGCGTAGGCGGCGGCGGCGCCGCCGAGCGCCGCGATGACGGCTGCGGCAAGGACGAGACGCGGCCACAGCGGCGGGCGATAGAGACGAATGACGTTCATGGTGCGGACTCCTCGGTGTGTGATGGGATGAGTGGGCGGTTCGCTCGGCTTTCCTTTCGCCTGGCTTGCGCTCCGGAAGCGACTGTGGCGACGCGCCTTCACGCTACGATCAAGGAAAAGTCACGTCTTCGTCACGTGCGAGAAGGTGTCCCGGCGGGAGAGCGCATGAGTGCCGATCACGAGCAAGCGCGGCGCGACCTGATCGCCGACATCTCGCACGACCTGCGCACGCCGCTGGTGGCGATGCGCGGCTACCTCGAGCTGCTCGTGGCGCGCGGCGACGCCCTGGCCAGCGAAGAGCGGCAGCGCTACGCCGAGATCGCGCTGCGGCAGTGCGAGCACCTGGCGCATCTGGTCGATGAGCTGTTCGAGCTCGCCAAGCTCGACTTCCGCGAGGTCGTTCTCGAGCGCGAAGGCTTCGGCGTCGGCGAGCTGGCGAGCGACGTGGTGCAGAAGTTCGCGCTGGCGGCGCGCGAGCGCGAGATCACGCTCGAGGTGCTGGCCGCGCCCGACACGGCGCCAGCCGAGGCCGACCTTCGCCTGACCGAGCGGGTGCTCGAGAACCTGGTCGGCAACGCCCTCAGGCACACGCCTCGCGGCGGTCGCGTGCAGGTCCGGGTCTCGCCGCGCGAGGGCGGGGTCGAGGTCGCGGTGGTCGACAGCGGCAGCGGCATCGCCGCCGAGGAATTGCCTTTTGTCTTCGAGCGCCACTTCCGCGGCGCCGCCGTTCGCCGCGACGGCGCCGACGGCGCCGGGCTCGGCCTGGCGATCGCGAGAAGGATCGTCGAGCTGCACGGCGGCTCGATCGGCGTCGAGAGCGAAACCGGCCGCGGCTGCCGGTTCTTCTTCCACCTGCCGGCACCGCGCTGAGCCGCCCCTTCCCCTCCCCGCACCCGACTCCCGAATGAAATTCGAGCACGCCGCCCTTCCCCTGCCGCTTCTCTGGTCGTCGCCCTTCGTGCGCTGGCAGGGCAGCCTTGCCGACATCTCCAGCCTCGACCTCGCCGCCGCGGTGACCGGCGACGCGCTGAGCGAGCGCCGGTTCGACCGCGCGGCGATCGATCGCATCGTCCTCGGCATGACCATCCCGCAGCCGCACAGCTTCTATGCCGCGCCGTGGCTCGCCGCGCGCCTCGGCCTTCCGGGCGTGAGCGGGCCGCTGATCGCGCAGGCCTGCGCCACCTCGGTGGCCTGCCTGGCGGCGGCCGCCGCCGACGTCGAGTCAGATGCGCAGGCCATGCCGCTGGTGGTGACGACCGACCGCACCAGCAACGGTCCCCTGCTCGTCTATCCGCGCGGCCACGGCATGGGCGGCAGCCCGCTGACCGAGCACTGGGTGCTCGACAGCTTCGCCGCCGACCCGAACACCGGCCAGGCGATGGTCGCGACCGCCGAAAACGTCGCCCGCGACGGCGCCATGAGCCGCGCCGCGCTCGACGAGCTGACGCTGTTGCGCTGGCAGCAGTACCAGGCCGCGCTCGCCGACGACCGGCGCTTCCAGCGCCGCTATCTTCAGCCGGTGGTCCTGCCGCGCGGCAAGGGCAAGGCGCTGCGCGTCGAGGCCGACGAAGGCGTGCATCCCTACACCGCCGAGGGCCTGGCCGCGCTCAGGCCGGTGCAGGAAGGCGGCGTCGTCACCTTCGGCGGCCAGACCCACCCTGCCGACGGCTGCGCCGGCGCGCTGCTCGCGCGGGGCGACCGGGCGCGCACGCTGGCCGCGGGCGAAGGCGTGGTCCGGTTGCTCTCGGCCGCGTTCAGCCGCGTCGACAAGGCCGAGATGCCGAAAGCGGCGACGACCGCGGCCCTGCTCGCCCTGCGCGACGCCGAGGTGCGGATCGAGGACGTTCGCTTCGTCGTCAGCCACAACCCATTCGCGGTCAACGACCTGTGGTTCGCGCAGCAGACCGGATTTCCGCTCGAGCGCATGAACCCCTACGGCTGCAGCCTGATCTACGGCCACCCGCAGGGGCCGACCGGGTTGCGCGGCATCGTCGAGCTGGCGCACGCGCTGCGCGAGGCCGGCGGCGGCATCGGCCTGTTCACCGGCTGCGCCGCCGGCGACACCGGGGCGGCGATGGTGCTGCGCCTCGACTGACGAGCAGACGGGCGATGGCGCCCGAGCGTCGACTGCGTCACTCGGCCGGGGTCAGGGTCCCCATCGTCGAGATGTACGCGTCCAGCTGCTCGGTCGCGTCTTCGGCCGAGCTGAACGGACCGAGCGGCCCGCCCTCGCGCGTCAGGCAGTACCAACCGCCTTCGGCCTGGTAGACGCGGTCGCTGCGGAAATGGCGCTCGTCGGGCTCGCCGGCGCGATGCGCGGCTTGCCTGCCGAACTCGCCGCCCCAGAACTGGCTGCAGGCCTGGATGACTTCCGCGGGCCGGCTCGAAGGGAAGAAGTGGCCGGCGTCGCGAACCCGGCGGAACTCGGCATGCGGCCAGACACGCAGCAGCTCCTCGCCGGTGAGACGCGCCTGCGAGTTGTCGCCGTACATCGCCAGGATCGGAAACCGCATCTCGCGCAAGGAATCGAGCGTGAGGCCGTCCTGGCTCATCAGCTCCGCCTCCGCCGAGGTCGTTTCCATCAGGCGCAGCCACTTCGCCGCGGTCTTGCTGCCCACCATGGCGACCAGCGGGCCGACCACCTTGTCGAGGCTGGGCGGCACCGGCCGGCCCTCGATCTGCATCCGCGCCACCTCGGTGAGCAGGCGATAGCCGAAGTACGGATCGCGAGTGTCGAGCTTCACCCCGGCCTCGTCGATGAGGTGCTGCATGCTCGAGCCGTAGTCCCAGCCCTGACTGGCCGCCCCACGGGCAGCAGAGATGTGGGTATCGGCGAGCACCAGGCTGGCGATCCGCTCCGGCGCGACCTGCGCCAGGTTGAGCGTGACCGCGCCGCCGAAGCTGTGCACCAGGAAATGCGCGCGCGCAATGCCGAGATGGTCGAGCAGCCCTTCGAGATCGCGCGCCAGGTTCTGCGCGGTGTAGCCGGCAGCCGGCATCTCCGAGCGGCCATGGCCTCGCAGGTCGTACACCGTGACCCGATAGCGGCGGGCGAACACGGCAGCGTAGTGGAAGTACCAGAACGCCATGTTCGTGGCCAGCCCGTGGACCATGACCAGGTCTTCGTACGGGCCGCCCGCGTCGGGTGCCGCCATCTGCACATGGTTCAGGCGAACGCCGTTGACCAGCGCAGTCGGCACGTTGCTAAGGGTTCAGGGTTTCAGGACGCCAGTCGCAGACGCGGGCGATGCCGCTGATCGTGCCGACAAGATCGGGCAATAGTAGCCGAGCTTTCTTGCCGAACCGCGGGTCCAGATCAGCGTGTACCGGCCGCGAGCACAACCGCGACGGCGGGGACGCTCATTCCCGGGGGGTCGGCGCTTACGACGTCGCGAGGGCGGGGTGCGATTGCTACCATTGCCGCCTGTCTGCATTCGACTGGAGCTCGCCTTGACCGCTTCCGCGACCCCTCGTTCGAAGTTCCTGCGGCGCCCCTCGCCGCGCCCGGTGAGCGTCGGGGCAGCCGCGCTGCTGGCCGCGCTCGCGCTCGTCGTCTCGATCGACGTCCCGGCCCAGGCTTCACCCGAGGTGCAGATCACGGCGGCGCCGGTCTGGGACTTCGAATTCGATTCGGCACGCAACGGCAAGGAATGCCCGAGCTGCAACTACAACACCGGCAACTCGCGATTCGCGTGGATCGACAACGACCGCAACGTGTGGCTCGGCTGGGTCGACTTCCAGACCGGCGCCTTCATTCCGCCGGACGGCAGGGGCCAGCTGCTCGATGTGGGCGGCGTACCGATCGCCGTCTACGGCAACGGCCCCGAATGGATGTCGTCCTCGACCTGGGGCTCGCAGATCGTCTACTCCAGGTACGTCCCCGGACAGGAGGGCAAGCCGGGCAAGGGCACGATCGCGGTCGCGACGACCCAGCCCGACGGAACGTGGACGACGACGGTGCTGCCCGATACCGTGGGTCGCGCCACGCCTGTCGGCACGCTCGACGAGAACGACCCCGATCCGCGGGTCAACTACATCACGTACGACAAGACAGCGATGTTCTGGCGGCAGATGTCGGAGGCCGCCGTCGAACACGTGATCCCGGTCTCCGACATGACCGACGGCAATTCACGCCGCTGGGTGCCTGGGACGCGCAAGCTGATCTTCCATGCCACGCCGCGTACCAGCGCCGCGGGCGATCCTGCACCAGCGGCCAGAGGGAAGAAGAACGCGACGCAGATCTTCACCTACGACACCGACACCGGGGCGCTGGAGCAGCTCACGGACGACCCGGAGGGATACGTCGGCGTCTTCATGTGGAATGCACCGGAATACGACAACGAACTGGTGTTCATGACCACGCCCAACGGGCGTGAGTCGGTCAAGGTGTTCCGCAACGTCCAGACCGCCGGCGGTGCCATGCGCTGGAAGGTCGTCAAGACGGTCGAAGCTCCGGCAGGGGCGGGGCTGCCGTATTTCTGGTCCCCCGAACCCTTCGTCCACAACGGGCATTCCTACCTGGTGTTTCAGCTCAGCCCCACCGTCTCCTTCTTCGACAAGAGCTCTCCGACACACGTCGGGATCTCCGGCATCGGCCGGCGGGATGTAGTGCAGGTGCTGACAGCCGGCGGCCCGCCGCGGCTGCGGCTGGACCCGGAGTACTTCATCACCGCGAAGGGTCCGCTCATCTATTACAAGCGCTCGATTCCGGAAACGCCGACGAGTCCGGCGATCAACGACGGCGTCTGGTACGTCGACACCAAGCTCGGACCGCCCCGGCGATAGGCCCGCAGGACCAGCCGCCCTCTGCCGGGGATCCTGCGCCCGGCTCAGCGGCCGGGCACTGCCGCACCGAGCTGATCGACCCAATCCTTCAGACCCGGATCGGCGAACCACACTCCGAGCGAGCACTCGGCATCCCGACAGGATCTCGGATTGGTGCTTGATGAATCAGGCGTGAACCTGTTGAAGTAGATCAGCGGCCCCTTGTCGGTGATGAACACCTCGGGGTCGGCTCGCTGGACCACGGGCTCGGTAGGCGTGATGCGGCGGAAGAGCGGATTGGCGGGGTCGGCGCTCGCGATCCAGGCCTCGGTGCGGATGGAGAGCGGCCGCACGGTATGGGACATGAAGATGAACGAACGCCCTCTGTAGACGAACGGCTCTGGAGACCAGATCTTGTTCCCGGACGGCGCCTTGTAGCTCAGCACGGGTTTCCATGGCCGCGGGTCGTCGGCGCCGTCTGGCAGGTTGCGGTAGATGCGCAGCTCGGTGTTGTTCACGAGGGTATAGAAGACGAGCTCGTTGCCGAACTCGGGCGCGCACCACATCCAGACCTCGTACTTCTTGCCCGCATCGAAGGTCAGCTGGACCGGCACGTTGACGTCGAAGTTGCTGTAGAAGACCTGCTCCGTGCCGGTGCCGTCGTCGATCGGGTAGACGATGCCTCGCACGCCCGGCTTGTTCGGGTCGTTGCAGACCACGTGGCGCACCGGGAAGTTGTTGGGCGGCATGCCGACGATCGGGCGCTCGGTGCTCGGGTTGAACACCTCGCGCCAGTAGTGGTTGCCGTCGTTGTCCACGTAGCTGATGCGCGGCGCGGGGTCGTTGTCGACATAGCTGCCGTAGGGTGCGATGCGAACATGGTTGGCATCCAGGTAGTTCGTGCACCAGAGGCCGTCGGCGCTGATGTAGGTGCAGGAGCTGGCCGGCGTCAGCGGAGCGGTGATGCTGATGCGGGCGTTGCGCGCGATGTGCTTGGAAGTGGTGAACTTCGTGGTGACGATGACGTCGCCTCCGGCGGAGAAGGCGAACTCGGGACCGTTCTTGGTGAGCTGCGAGTCGTCTCTCTTCATGGAGTCGGGATCGAGGAGCATGCCCTTCCCGTTTGCCGGGAAGATCATGCCGGTCGCCCGGTCGATCCACGCCAGCCAGAGCTTGCCGTCGGTGTCGTTCCAGGTCAGCGCGCCGCGCGACTGGCTGAACTCGTAGTCGAAGAGATCCCTTTGCGGGCTGGCCAGCGCCTCGTTGGGCGTGAACGTCTGCGCCTGCGCGGGCGAAGACAGCCATGCCGCGGCGGCGAGGCAGAGCGCCAGATAGCGGGACGTGAAGGCCCGCCGCGAACCGTTTCTCCCGTTCGTCATTCGCTCCCCCCATGCGCCGGTCAGGGCCGGCAGATTCTTCGTAAGCATCGCCACGACGGACGGGCCAATTTCCCGACGCTTCTTGTCGCGGCCTCGCAGCCGGCCGCGAACGGCTGCGAGACTCTCAGGACAACGCTAGCAGCATGCGTGCCACTGGAAAAGAGGCTGTCCCCTGAACAAGGGTGCCTCGCGCTGCCGCGGCGCGACCGGCGTGCCCGTTGGAGGCGAGGCGAAAGGCCTCAGTCGACCGCCTTGGCCGCCGCCTTGCGCCTGCGTGCGCCCACCGGCGTGATGACCGGCCCGACGAGCATCGAGTCTTCCGGCTGAAGCAGCATGAAGACGATGAGGTCGGCAACGCGCTCGGGCGGCATGGCGTCGCCCGGCATCGGCGCCGGCAGGTTCTGCTCCCAGAACGGCGTCGCGACCGCGCCCGGCATCAGGGCCTGGACCTTCACGCCGAAGCTCTTCACTTCGTCGGCCACCGCCTGGGTCAGGCCGATCACGCCGAACTTCGAGGCGCAGTAGGGGCTGTCGTACGCCCTGCCCTGGAGCCCCTGCACCGACGACACGTTGACGATCAGCCCGGCACGCTGCGACACCATCGTCGGCAGGACCGCGCGGTTGGCCAGGAAGACGCCGCGCAGGTTGATCGCCATCACGTCGTCCCACTCGTCGACGCCGGTGTCGACCGCGAGCTTGGGCGCCGTGCCGCGCTTGCGCAGGATGCCGGCGCAGACGATGAGCGCATCGATGCGGCCGAAACGCTCGAGCGTGGTCTGCACCAGTCGCGCGTGGTCCTCCTCGCGCCGGACGTCGATCGCGACGCCGAGGGTGGCGGCAGCGCCGAGGCCGGCGATCTCGGTCGCCGCGGCTTCGACGCGCGCGGCATCGAGATCGGCCACGACGACCGTGCCGCCGAGCTCGCCGACCGCGCATGCGGTGGCGAAGCCGATGCCGCCGGCCCCGCCGGAAACGATGACGACCTTGCCGCGCAGGTCGGTCGCGGCTCGAGTGACGTTGGTTCTCATGGTGGACTCGGGTTGGGACAAATTCGCACTGTGGCGTCCGGTCGGCGCGGCCGAACCTTTGGCCGCCATCGCGCCGGCTGCAGCGTTCGCGCCCACGCCTTCGAGAATGGGGCACGCCATCCTGACATCGGCCGGCATCGACAGCATCCAGACGATGACGTCGGCGACCCGCGAGCCCGGCGGAATGCCGCCCGGCGTGGGCAGCGGCCCGGTCTGGCGGAGCACCTCGGTGGCGAATCGCCCGGGCGCCATCACCTGCACCCGCACGCCGGCGCCGGCCACCTCTTCGGCGAGCGACTCGCTGAAGCCGATGACGCCGAATTTCGAGGCGCAATACGGCGCGTCGAACGCGATGCCCTGGCGGCCGGACTTCGACGACACGTTGAGGATGTCGCCGCGGCCCGCCTGCAGCATCGCCGGCAGAACCGCGCGGTTGGCGAAGTAGGTGCCGCGCAGATTGGTATCCACCACCTCGTCCCACTCGTCGCAGGAAAGCTGCGCGACCGTGCGCAGGGTCGAGCCCGCGGCGCGCAGGATGCCTGCCGCGTGAACAAGGATGTCGATCCGGCCGTGCCGTTCCAGCGTGGCCGCGGCCATGCGCGCCATGTCGTTCTCGACGCGCACGTCGAGCGGCAGCAACAAGGGGGCAGCCATGCCGGCCTCGACCACCGCATCCGCTGTCGCCGCCAATCGCCCGGCATCGCGACCCACCAGGACCGGAATCGCACCGGCGCGTGCCAGCGAGACGCAGGTGTCGCGGCCGATGCCGCTGCTCGCGCCGGTGACGATCGCGACCCGGCCCGCCAATGGGCCGCCGGCGATCACGTTGCCAGCTGCTCCATCAGGAAGTCGACGATCTGCTTGACCTGGAGCTCCATCACGTAGCGACCGTCCACCATCAGGAGGTTCTCGAAGTGCAGATGCCGCCGCTGCACGAGGGCCTCCAGGCCCACGACCAGCTGAACGACGTCGATCGAATTGAAGGCCAGGTCGGCCATCAGGCGGGTCTCGCCGGTGATCGGCTCGGTGGAATCGAGGTCCCAGTCCGCCGTCATGTCGGCCAGGAGCGCGCAGACGCCGGTCTCGAGCTCTTGCCGCGTGAACGTCTTGGTGGCGGTGGTGGAATCGGACATGGTGAAAAACTCCAATGGAAAATCTTGCGGCGGGGTGGCCGGCTCGAGCTCAGTTGCTGCGCTTGATCGCGCAGGCCTCGAGCCAGTTGTGTTGAACGCTGGGCACGCCCGCGCTTTCGAGTGCGGACGCGGCCGTGGCCGCGAGCGCCTGCGACGCGATCCCCTCGGGATAGCCGCCCAGCTGCGCTTCTGCCAGCCCACTATACGAGCCGATCGCCGCCAGTGAATTCTGGTCGAAGAGCACGGGACGCTCGACGAGCTGCTGCACCTCCAGCCCGTGGCTGCCAAGCAGCGCGCGCCACTCCGCGGGCGTCAGCCAGCGGTTCTGGAAGGCCACCGAGGACAGCTGCGACTTGATCCGCTGACGCTTGATGGCCGGCCCGCCGGCGGCGACCTGCTCCGCGCTGAGCCGGGCTATCCAGGTCATCGCGTCCTTCGTCCATTCGTAGTAGACCTGCTGCGTCAGCGGCGGCCAGCACCCCGCGTAGAAGCCGGAGCTGAACGAGAACATGCCGCCGGGCCGCAGCACGCGCGAGATCGCGCCGACGAGCTCGTCCTTGGCGCCGATCAGGTGAATCGCGTTGGCGATGTTGACGAAGTCGAAGGTGCCTTCGTGAAAGGGCAGGTCGGTGGCCGACCCGACCTGCAGCGTCACACCGCGGGAAACCGGCGCGTAGCCGGGATCGGGCGCGTCGAGCGTGCGCACCGCATACCCGAGCCGCGTGTAGTTCTGGGCGGCAAGGCCGATCTGCACCGGATCGAGGTCGATCTGGTACAGGCTCGCTTCGGGCGCGGCGGCCAGAAGGAGCTTCCCGACGGCGCCGGTGCCGCCGCAAAGGTCGAGGATGCGAGTCACCCGGCCCAGGGGCAGGCCGTTGACGAAGCCTTCGTTGGCGGCGACGTAGGCGGGGTCGGTCGAGAAGCGGTCGTAGGTCGTGTCGACTGCGGCAACGGTCATCCCGCTACTCCATGTAGCCCAGCATCTGCAGCTGAGCCATGATCTGCGCCTTCTCGTCCTGGCCCATGCCCGCGGATTCGTCGACCTTGTTCGCGCCCGCGGTCGAGGCGCCGATGACCACCGGGCGACGCTCGAGCTGCTCGGCCGTGAACATCGCCTGCGGCACCTTGCCCTCGAAGTCGGACGGCACGTTCAGGCCCAGGCTGTAGAGCAGGGTCGCGCACACGTCGGTGATGTTGCGCCGGGCGATCGTCGCGCCCTTTGAGATGCCGGGACCGTAGGCCAGGAACACGCCGTCGGGATGGTGCGTGCCGGCGATCTCTTCCCGTGGATGGACGACCGGCAGCTTGTTCTTGATCGACACGAAGCCGAAGTCGCGCAGCACGAGCAGCAGGTCGGGCGCGTCGTGCATCGCCTCGCCGGGGAACACGTCCTCGCGCAGGTGGATCTCGGTGATGATGCGTTCGCCGGTGGCCGGATCCTTCAGGTCCTCGAGGTCACGGATCAGACGCTTGCGCAGCGCTTCGTACTCTTCCGGCTTGACGCCGGTCTCGCCCGGGTTGCGGGCGACGCGGATGTTGATGCCGTTGCTCGAGGGCGTGCGGCAGTAGGCGTAGGTGTGCTGCCAGTCGAGGTAGGCGAACATGCTTTCCTCGCGGCGCCGGCCGGCGTCGGTGTCGGGCACCTCCTTCCACTTGAGATAGCCCTTCTCGTGCAGGTAGGCGTTGATCCGCACGACTTCGGTGGTGGCGGTGAAGCCGTGGTCGGAAGCAAGGAATACCTGCACCTCGGGCCCGGCGGCAGTGACCAGCTTCTCGATGAAACCGTCGAGCTGGCGGAAGTAGTCGAGGCAGAGCACGCGCATGCGCTTGTGGTAGTCGCTCACGTCGGGCGTCTGCTGCTTCGGATCGACGTACAGCCAGGCCTGGTGCTGCAGCTTGTCGACGCCGTCGAACATCACCGCCATCAGCTCCGGCGACTCCTCGCGCAGCAGGTGGTCGGCGATGCGGAACCACTGCATCTCGCGCGGCAGGTGGTACTTCACCCAGTTCTCGCGATCTTCATGGGTGAGCTCTTCCATCGCCTGCTTTTCCTGCTCGAAGTCCCAGGCGAGCTCCTTCGGATTGAAGTCGGGAATCGTCTTCAAACGGTCGTAGAGGTCGGCCGGCGCGGAGCTGCGGCGCAGGTGCCGCCACGGAATGAAGCCGGGGACCAGGAATCCGTTCAGGTCCTTCGGCGGCGGCGCGGTGAACGGAAAGTTGAGCGCGGCGACCTTCAGGCCCTGACGGCTGGCGATCGACCAGATCGTCTCGACCCGGCAGTCGCGCGAGTCGTAGAGGGTGATGTAGACATCCTCCCCCCGCTCCTCGGCGCGGATGAAGTCGAACACGCCGTGATGGCCCGGTGAACGCCCGGTCATCAGCGACACCCAGGCCGGCGGCGTCAGCGGATTGGGCGTGGAGCGCAGCTTGGCGCGCGTGCCTTCCTCGAAGATCTTCGCCAGGAAAGGCATGACCGGCCCTTCCCCGGTGCGCGCGGTCAGGTCGTTGAGGACCGTGAACGTGGCGCCGTCCATGCCGATGAAGAGGGTACGTACGCTCATGGGGCTTCCTTTGGCAACTTGTCAATGAATCTCTACGGCCGCGGCCTCGCCCGCCGCCACTGCGATCACCGCCGCGCCGTCGCGGACGATGCGGACATGGGTCGCCGTACCCTCGAAGACGACCTCCGCGCGGGCGCAGGTGTCGTCGACGAAACCGACCTCGAAGGCCTCGGGTCGGCCCTGCAGGCCGAGGCCAAGGTACTTGGCGGCCGCTTCCTTGGCGCACCAGAGGCGAAGCAGACGCTCGTCGAGCGCCGTACCGGCCAGGCCTTCGACGGTGGCGCGCTCGCCGGCGGTGAGGATGCCGATCATTAGCTCGGGTTGACGGATGTTGCCCAGGTCCTCGAAGTCGACGCCCACCGGCGAATCCGCCGCGGCCACCGCGACCAGGCAGGCGCGTGCGGTGTGCGAGAGCGAGACCTGCGGCGCCTCGGCCAGATCGCCGCGCCACCAGCCGTCGACATAGGGCGCGCCGAGCTCGTCGTGCAGCACCGTGATGTCGGAAGGAAAGAGAAGCGTTCCCGTCTGCTGGAACAAGGCCATCCGCACCGCCTCCTTGACGGCGGCGCGGCCGAACAGCCACTCCCGCCGGCGCCGCGCCGTGCCCGAAAGCGCACGCCATTCGGCCCGCTCCTCGGCTCCGAGCAAGGCGTGCGCCAGGATGCGCAGGAAGATCGCGTTCGACTGGCCGCAGAAGTCCTCGGCGAAGTGCGGCACCTCCCACAACGACACGCCGGCGCCCGGCCGGGCCCTGCTCGGCTGTCCGAGGAGACCGCGCAAGGGGTCGCGCCGGACTTCGTAGAAGGTGTGCGGCACCGCGAAGAAGACATTCACCAGGCCCCTGACGCGCAGCAAGGGCGTGCCCGCGGCGTCGAGACATTCGAAGTCCCAGGCGCGCGGCGCCGAGATCTCGCCCGCGCCCGCTTCGAGCGGGCTCTGCCGCGCCTGCATCGTCAGCCCCGCCAGCCCCGCCGGGCACGGCGCATACAGCTCGATCCGGGCGATGGTCGACGGGAAGCAGTTGAAGTCGACGCCGGCCTGCTGCGCGACCCAGTAGGCCGCGACCTGGCCGACGGCGTCGAGCAGGACCGGATTGAGGATCAGGCGCGGCGTCTCGCCGACGACGAAGAAGTCCTGCAGGCCGGCGTCGAACAGCTCGGCGTCGATGCCGGCTTCGTTCCAGCCGGCGATGCGGCGCACGCTCTGGAACACGGGCCCGTGGAACATGCCGGTGGTGTAGAGCTCGGGGCCGCTCCAGACCGACTCGCGCGCCGCGCCGAGCGGAGCGAGCCCGCCGAGGCGCCAGTCGGGCGCGAACTGGAAGTCGGCCGTGACCACCGGCTCGGTGCCGTTGAAGATCGTCGCCCGATAGAGCTGGCGCGCGGCGTCATGCAGATCGGCGCGCACTTCCAGCGTCAGCGCCTCGTCGTCGAGGGCGATCCAGTCGAAGGCACGCACGTTCTCGATGGCCTGCAGCGCCACGCTTTCGCTCAGCAGGCTGCAAGCCTCGGCCATGATCTCGACGCTGACCATCAGCGGCACGCACGCCAGACCGCAAAGGCCGCTGTCCGGTGCCGAGACGGGGCCTGAGAGAACGTGGCTCTTCAGGAAGTTGTGGGCGAGATCCAGATGGCAGCGAGCCACGAGATGTTGTTCGCCGCGCTCGGTGATCTCGTGCAGGAACGGCAGGTCGACGCTGCCGTGCGACGGCGACGGCGTCGCTTCGACCGTCGCGCCTTGCCACGACTCGACCACCGCACGCTGCTGCTCGAGGAAGCCGCGCATCACGTCGAAGTAGTCGGCCATGACGTCGGCGAGCGGATCGCGTTCGGGGCCGGTCGCGCTCGCGAGCGCCACGGCGCCAGCTTCGGCGTCCGGCTCGAACTGCGGCTCGGCGGGGGCATCGACGACTACTGCGCCGTCATCGGCAGGCGGCGGCGCGCGCTCGGCAACGACGGCGAGCTTGCGCAGCGCTTCGCGGTCCTCCGCCGAATAGCGAAGCACGGGCATGGTGTTGTCGAGCAGCACGCCGTGCGGCCGGAGATCGACCGGCTGGGCCAGGTCGAGGTCGGCGATCCGGCGGCCGGCAAACAGCGACTCGAGCCGCACCGGACGACCGCTCGCGTAGAGCTGGGCAAGCACGGTGAGAAGCTGCTCGACGCCGCCGCGGCGACGCAGATTGGTGGCGACGGCGATCTGCGCCTTGCCGGCAGGGATGTCGTTGACGAACGCGGTGAGGTTGCCCGAAGGACCCACTTCGACGAAGCAGCCGACGCCGTCGGCGACCATCTGCTCGATCGTCTCGCGAAAGCGCACTTTCTGCGACCACTGCGCCGCGGCGAGCTTGCGCACGCCCGCGGCCGCGCTGGGGAAGGGCATCGCCGAGGCGCAGGAGTAGAGCGGCACCCGCGGCGCGCGCAGCTTGATCCGGCCGTAATAGGCGTGGAACGCGGCGCTGACGTCGGCGAAGTCTGCCGTGTGGTAACCCCGATCGAACGGGAGCGGCAGGCAGATCGCGCCGTCGGCGGAGAGGACGCCCTGGAGCGAGGCCATCGCCGCCGGCGCGCCGTACAGCACGAGCTGGTTGCCGCAGTTGTCCATGGCGATCACGACCGCGGCGCCGGTGGCGGCGATGTGCGCCTGCACTGCCTCGGCCGGCATCGCACCGACGGCGAGCAAGGCGCCGGTGGGGATCTTCCCCTCGCCCAGCACCTGCTCGTACACCGCGTTGAGCTCGCGCACGAAGGCCGCCAGCTCGAGCGGCGTCTCCGCCGGCACCGCGCCCGAAGCGGCCAGCGCCGCCGACTCGCCCGAGCTGTGGCCCATCATCACGTCGGGTTCGACGCCGAGCGAGCGCAGCAGTGAGTGCATCGCCATGCCGGCGACGAACACCGCTTCGCTGCCGACGTCCATGTCGTGCAGTCGCGCGTCCAGGCGCTTGCGGCTCGCCTCGTCGTTCTCGCTGGCGTGCGGGAACAGGACGTCGGTGCGGTTGTCGCCGCGCGCCTGGTCGTACAGGGAATGCCAGAAGTCCAGCCACTGCTGCACTTCGCCGAAACACATCGCCAGGTCGGCGAGCATGTTCGTGTACTGCGAGCCTTCGCCGGGAAAGAGGAAGGCGAGCTTCCCGGCGTCGGGCTCGCTGCCGTAGAAGGCGCCACCGCTGCGCAGCGACCAGCGCTGCGCCGGCTTGTCGCGCAGCCGCGTCCGCGCCTGCTCGACGGCCTTGGCAAGCGCCTTCGCATCCTTGGCGACGAAGGCGAGGCGCACCGGTTCGCCGCGATCGGCGCGCGCCAGCGCCGCGGCGATCGCCGGCAGCGGCGTGGCCTCGTGGCGGAGCAGCGTCTGGCCCAGCGCCTCGAGCTTGTCGAGAAGCAGGGCCGGCGTCGCCGCCGAGAGCACCACGAGCTCGGCTGGCCAGGGCGTGCAGCGCTCGGGCCGCCGCGCCGGGACCGGCGCTTCTTCGACGATGGCATGCACGTTGATGCCGCCGAAGCCGAACGAGTCGATGCCGGCGCGCCGCACGCTGCCCAGGCGCGCGATCCACGGGCCCGCCTCGGTGTTCACGTAGAACGGCGTCGCCGCGATGCCGAGCTCGGGATTGACCGCCTCGCACAGCGTCGGCGGCAGCACCCGGTGGTGCAGGGCCAGCGCGGTCTTGATCAGGCCGGCGATGCCGGCCGCCGGAATGCAGTGGCTGATCATCGACTTGACCGAGCCGATCGCGATCGCGCCCTGCGCGGTGCGGCGCTCGCCGAACACGTTCTTCAGCGCCGCGATCTCGGTCTTGTCGCCGAGCGGAATGCCGGTGCCGTGCGCTTCGACCAGGCTGACGCTGGCGGGGTCGACGCCGGTGCTGTCGTAGGCGCGGCGGATCGCCAGGGTCTCGCCCTCGACGCTCGGCGCGAGCAGGCCATGGCCGCGGCCGTCGCTCGCCTGGCCGACGCCGCGCACGACTGCATAGATCCGGTCGCCGTCGGCCATGGCGTCGGCGAGACGCTTGAGGACGACGACGCCCAGGCCCTCGCCGAGCAGCGTACCGTCGCTGCCGGTGGAGAAGGGCCGCACCTTGCCACGGCCGCTCAGCGCGCCTAGCTGAGTGAAGATGACCGCCACCTCGGCCGGCAGCGAGGCGTTCACCCCGCCGGCCAGCATCATCCGGCTGCGGCCGCTGCGCAGCTCGTCGATGGCGGCGTTCACCGCCAGCAGCGACGACGAGCAGGCGGCGTCGAGCAGGTAGTTCGGGCCCTTCAGGTTGAGCCGGTTGGCGATCCGGCCGGTCATGACGTTGGGCACCAGGCCGGGCGCGATGTCGGCGTTGCTCGGCGGCAGCTTGCTCTTCATCAGCGCGCGGATCCCGGCGAGCTGTTCGGGAGCGATCGTCGGGCACACCGAGGCGAGCAGCTCCATCGTCTGGTCGAGCACGAGCGTGTTCTGCAGGATCGCGCCCTGGCCGCGATGCAGGTAGGTGCTGTGGCCGAGGACGATGCCGGTGTCGCGGTGGTCGTGGTCGCCCAGGTAGCCGGCATCGGCGAGCGCGTCGCGGGCGATGCGCAGGGCGACGAACTGGTCGGGCTCGCCACCGTCGAGCGAGTTCGGCATGATTCCGAACTCGCGCGGATCGAAGCGGAACAGCTCCTTGAGGTAGCCGCCGAACGCGGTCTTGATGCGGCCCGATTGCAGGTAGCGCTCGGCGTCCCACGCCGCCGCCGGCTCGGTCACGGCGTCGACGCCGGCGACGATGTTGCGCCAGAACGAAGCCAGGTCAGGCGCCTGCGGAAAGAGGCACGCCATGCCGATGATCGCAATCGGCTCCAGGCCCGGCGCGCCGCTGTCCCGGCGCTCGATGTCGGCTCGGACGGTCATCGATCAGGCGGGAAGCGCCACCGCCCTCTTCTCCGCGGTGCCGCCGAGGCGGTTGAGGGCGGCGCTGGCGATGCACTCCATCTCCTCGATCAGCAGCACGACCTGGCCGGCGGCGTCGAGGAAATACACGTTGGCGCGGACCACGCTCGGATCGGGCACCGGGATCAGCTCGAACTCCATCGTCATCCGCGACGGCAGCGTCTCGCGCAGGCGGACGATCCGGCCGAAGCGCGCCGGGAGGCACGATTCGCCGCGCAGGCTCCGCGCCCAGAGCAGCGCCATCTGCGCCGCCGCGTCGACCAGCGCCGGATCGAAGGTCCACTGGTCGTGCGCCTCGGGAATGCCCGAAAGCCACTCGCTGGGTCGCGACGGCCGCACCCGCGCGATCGAGCCGCGGTCCGAGAGGCCGTCGATCGCCTCGATCACCTGGAAGCACGGGCCGTGGAACAGCAGCTCGTCGTAGGCCGAAGCGACGCTGAGCTTCTTCGCCGAATGCGGAACCGGCGTGCGCGCGAACTCGCCCTGCATCTGCTGCTCGAGCCGGACGACGGCGCGATAGTGAACCAGCGCGCGGCCGCCGCCGAGATCGGAGCGGATCGTCGCCGTGACCTCGAAGCCTTCACTGCTGCCGTAGGGCGGCGGTTGGATGACGACCTGGAGCGTGCGCGCCGGGTCCTTCAACTCGACGCCCTTGATCAGGCGGAAGTCGCGCGTCTCGACCACCTTCCAGCCGGGCCAGAGCCAGCGCGCCGCGTCGCCCATGATCGACATGGCCGCGGCCGCGGGCAGGACCGGCACGCCGTCGATGCGGTGCTGGCCGAGGTAGCCGTGGCGGGAATCGATGCTCACCGCGAGAACCTGTTCGCCGGTCGGGGTCGTCGTGACCGCGGCGTCGCCGATCAGCGGTCCGCGCAGGTCGGCGAGGACGGTCTGCGCGGCGTGTTCGAACGCTCCGACCGCGGCCTCGTGCGCTTCCCAGGGGCCCTGGCCGCAGACCAGCTCGACCTGCGCGCCCGGACCCCGCGTCAAGGCATCGACGAAGAGCTGCCGGCCGGCCGCGGCGCTGACCAGCGCCACGCCCTTGGCCGCGAACTTGGCCTCGGTCTCGACGGTGACCATGCCCGTGCCGAACTGCGTCGGCCCCCAGGGGCCCCAGCACAGCGCGTTGACCTCGACCTGGCCGCGCCACTGGTCGCGCAGCTGGCAGCAGAGTCGGTTCATCAGCTCGTTGGCGGTGGCGTAGTCCGACTGGCCGCTGTTGCCGAAGCGACCGGCGACCGAGCTGAATACGGAGAAGAAGCGCAGCGACTCGACCTTCAGATGGCGCTGCAGCAACAGCAGACCGAGCACCTTGGTCTCGACGACGCGCGACCAGCTCTCGCTGGACTTGTCGGCGAGCAGCTTGTCCTCGATCACGCCGGCGCCGTGGACGACGCCGTTGATCGCCGTGTGCCGCGCCTCGACGTCGGCGATCAGGTGGGCCAGGGCACATTCGTCGAGCACGTCGACGACGTGGTACTCGACGGTGGCACCACGCCGGCGGAAGTCGTCGATGTTGGCGCGCATCTCGCGCCCGGCCAGGACCGCGGCGGTCTTGCGCTGGATGTCGGCCGGCTTGAGCTTCGAAGCGCCACTGCGCACCTCGGCGATGAAGCGCTGGCGAAGCTGCTCGGCGTCGGCGCAGGCGGCGAGCGCGTCGGGCTCGTCGACCAGCGGCGAACGTCCGGTGAGGATCAGGGTGTTGCCCGGCAGCGCCAGCTCGCGCAGGGTCTCGGCGGTGACGCCGCGGGCACCGCCCGTGGCGAGAACCACGAGCGAGCGCAGACGCTCGCCTTGCACCGCCTCGCCGGGCGACGCCGCGGCCACGGTGCGAAACACGGTTCGCACGCCCTGGGGATAGCCGACCTCCTGGCGCCCGCCGACAAGCTCGAGCTCCTGCATCAGCTCGGCAGCAAGGCGAGCCGGCGGCGCGGCGGGATCGACATCCACCGCCTTGGCGCGCAGCGTAGGCCGCTCTTCGCGCAGCGACTTGAGCAGGCCGACGGCGCCGCCCTGCAGGCTCAGGCCGCGCGGCTCGCCGGCGCCACGGCCGAAGGCGCCGCCGAGCGCGCTGAGCGCGAGCACGTGGGCATCGT
This sequence comes from Burkholderiales bacterium, assembly GCA_021414305.1. Lineage (GTDB taxonomy): Bacteria > Pseudomonadota > Gammaproteobacteria > Burkholderiales > Burkholderiaceae_C > Schlegelella_A. The sequence goes on from JAIOOS010000015.1 coordinate 339,931, forward strand.
CGGCCATCCGGGCGGCGAAGTCGCGCAGCAGGATGAACAGCGACTTCTCGGTGCGAAGAAGCTGGCCGCGCCAGGTGGCCAGCGGGGCATCGACGGCGAGCCAGGGCGCATCGACCGCGGCGAGATGAACGACCCCGGCCAGCGCCTCGATGCCGGCACCCGGCCCGGCGATCCAGGCGCCGAGCCGTTCCTCGCTGGCGAGCACGTCGCCGCCGATCAGCGTCGAGGTGCAGCCCCGGTCCATCAGCAGCGAAGCCACTTGCAGCGCGAGGCCGAGGCCGTCTTCGGTGATGAGGAAATGACCGGGGGTGATCCGCCTGTGCGCAGAGGCGGCGATCGTTTCGGCTTCGGCAGCCACGACATGCCGGGACGGAAGGCTCTGCACAGCCTGTGTCTCCGTCCCGGCAACTTCAAAAGGGACGGTCGCCGCCCCCTCTTTTCCCGCGGCGCTCATCATGCCGAGCATGCCTTCCAGCGTCGCCTGGGTGTTGAGCTTGCTTCGACTCGCGCTCAACGCCTCCCGGTATCGCTCGGGCAGCGCCTGCAGCATCGCGCCGACGACCTCGATGCGCTTGATCGAATCGATGCCGAGGTCCGACTCCAGGCTCTGGTCGAGGCCGACCATGTCGCGCGGATAGCCGGTCTTTTCCTCGACGATGGCGAGCAGCATGTCGGTCAGCTTGTCGCGGCTGATCTCGCCGCCAGACTTCTCCTTGGCCTTCGCCGAGCCGTTCGCGCCGCCGGAAACATGCACGCCGTTGGCGCCGTTGGCTCCATTCGCGCCATTGGCTCCATTGGCGCCGTGCGAGCCGTTTGTGCCGTTGGCTGCCTTGGGCGCGCTGGCGCCGTTGCCGGCGTGCGTCTCGGCCGCCACGGGAGCCGGCCGCGGCGTGGCGATGATCGGCTGCGGCACGGCGGGCCGGGCGGCGACGATCGGCGGGCTCGCCTCCGCGGCGATCAATGGCGCGGCGGCGACCGGATCGGCATAGCGCGGCGCCGGCAGCGCCTGCGCCGGGCGGGGCCGCGGCAGGGCGCGGGCAACGCCCGCGGCGTCGCCGGTCATGTAGGCCGCCATGACGCGTTCCTGGGTCTCGAGAAACTGCCGCATCGTCTCGAAGTACTCGGCCATCACGGCCGGGTCACCCCCGCTCGGCGCGGGTCGTCGCTGATCCATCCTGCTCTCCTTGCTTGAACGCGTGAATGGCATGGCTCGATTCGTGTTCGAGCCTCCGCTCCGCGGCACGGGTGGCGCCTCGGAGAAAGCCGCCGCGGCGCTCTCGTGCCGCTGGGGTTCGGCAGCGACCGGCGACGCACGAGGCGCCTCGACCGACTGCGATTCGGGCTGGGCGTGCGCCTGTTCGAGCGTGACGCCGATCTGTCGCTGCGGCTCGCCGGCGCGCCGCGCATAGCTGCCGTTGAGCATCCAGGCGTGCTTGGGCAGGGCCGTCGCCGCGCTCAGCGTCTCGAGCTGGTCGGGGTTGCCGATCCGGCAAGACCGACGCTCGAACAAGGAGCGCAGGTCGACGGCGACGCCGGCGCAGGCGAGCTGCGCGAGCGCACCGAGCAAGCCGGCGAGTCCGCTGCCGTCGTCGACGGCGATGGCGACATGCGGCCGCTCGGCCAGGATCTTCGCGGTGAGCCGGCTGAGGATCGCCTTTGGCCCGACCTCGAGGAAGATGCGCGCCCCGTCCTGGTACATCGCCTCGATCTCGGAGACGAACTCGACCGGACGCACCAGGTGCTCGCTCATCTGCTTGCGCGTCTTCGCCACTTCAGCCGCATGCGGCCGGGCGGTGGTGTTCGAGTACACCGGAACGCGCACCGGCTGCCACGGGGTCGCGGCGATCAGCGCCGCGAGCTCGCGCTGTGCCGGCTTGACCAACGCCGAATGGAAGGCCGCGGCGACCGGAATCTCGGTCACGTCGAAGCCCGCCTTCCCGAGCTGCGCCGAGGCGAGTGCAACGCCGGCGCGCGAGCCGGAGATGATGCTCTGCGCCGGCGCGTTGTGGTTGGCGATGATCACGCCGTCGATGTCGGCGATCGCCGCCTCGACCGCCTCGCGCGGCGCCTGCACCGCGGCCATCGTGCCAAGCTCCGCGCCTTCTGCCTTGGCGGCGTCGACGATGAAGCGGCCGCGCGCCGCAGAGAGCGTCATCAGGCCGGAGAAGTCGATCGCGCCGCCGGCGAACAGGGCGACGAACTCGCCGTAGCTGTGGCCGGCGAGCATGTCGGGCGCGATGCCGAGGCCCCGCACCAGCCGGTACATCGCCACTTCCACCGCGCCCAGCGCCGGCTGGGCGACATCGGTCGCGGTCAGCTCCTGGCGGGCGCGGGCCTTGTCGTCCTCGCTGTAGGCGGCGCGCGGGAAGATGAAGCGGCTGAGCCGGGCTGCCTCGCCGTAGCGGCTGGCGAACGGCTCGCGCAGCACCGCGTCGGCTTCGGACAAGGTCTCGGCGCAGACCGGGAAATGCAGCGCCAGCTCCCGCAGCATGCCGGTGTACTGCGACCCCTGGCCGGGGAACAGGATCGCGAGCTTGCCGTGCGGCTCGGCCCGCACCCCGTGATGCACGCCAGGCGGCAGCGGCCTGGCGTCGCCGCTGAGTCGCGCCAGCGCCTGGTCCATCTTGGTCCGCAGGTCGGCGAGGTCCTTGGCGACGATTGCGATGGTCTCGACGTTCGGGCTCCAGCGGCTGGCCAGGCTGGCGGCCAGATCGCGCAGGACGACGCCAGGGTGCGCGTCGAGGTCGGCGCGCAGGTGGGCGAGCTGCCCGGTCAGCACGGCCCGGTCGGGGGCGCTCCAGAGCAGCAGCTCGGCGGGCCAGCGCTCCATGACCGCGGGGCGGCGGTCGGCGCGGAACTCGCCCGAGTACTCTTCCATCACGATGTGGAAGTTCGTGCCGCCGAAACCGAAGGCGCTCGCCGCGGCCCGGCGCGGTGCATCGGCCGTCGCGAGCCAGGGCATGGGCTGGTCGAGCAGGTAGAGCGGGCTCTCGGCCGCGGCCAGGATGGCATTCGGCTTGTCGACGCCGCGATGCGGCGGCAGCACCCGGTGGTGCAAGGCCAGCGCGGCCTTGATCATCCCGGCGATGCCCGCAGTGGCCTTGGTGTGGCCGATCATCGTCTTCACCGAGCCGATGACGGCCTGCCTCGGCACGACACCGTTCTTGCCGATGAGCTCGGTGGTGCTCTGCAGCTCGGCGGTATCGCCGGCGACGGTGCCGGTGCCGTGCGCCTCGAACAGGCCCACGCTCGACGGCCCGAATCCGGCCATCTCGTAGGCCCGGCGCATCGCCCGAAGCTGGCCCGCGGGAAGCGGCGCGGTCAGTCCCTTGGCATTGCCGTCGCTGCCACCGCCCACGCCCTTGATGACGGCATAGATGCGGTCGCCGTCGCGCTCGGCGTCGGCGAGGCGCTTCAGCGCCACCATGGCGATGCCTTCGGAGATGACGATGCCGTCGCCCGACGCATCGAAGGTGGAGCAGCGACCACGCGGCGAGAGCGCCTGCGTCTTGCTGAAGCAGAGGTAGCCGAACGGGCCCTGCACCGTGTCGACGCCGCCAGCGACGACGAAATCGCTCCGGCCGGCGACGAGCTCGGTGACGCCCTGGTAGATGGCCGCCAGCGAGGAGGCGCAGGCGGCATCGGTGGTGAAGTTGACGCCGCCGAAATTGAGCCGGTTGGCGATGCGACCGGCGATGACGTTGAGCAGGATGCCGGCGAACGAGTCCTCGGTCCACTCGGGCAGACGGTCGGCCACTTCGGCCGGCAACGCACCCTGGAAGCGCGGCAGCTCGGAGCGCAGGCCGTACTGCGAGCCGACGTCGCCGGTGCCGCCGCTGGCGCCGACGATCACCGATGCGCGCTCGCGGTCGAACGCCTTCTCGTGGTAGCCCGCATCCTCGATCGTCTGGCGCGCGACTTCGAGCGCCATCAGCTGCATCGGGTCGACCGAGGTGATCGACTTCGGCGGCATGCCGTAGCGCATCGGGTCGAACGCCATGTCGTCGAGGAAGCCGCCCCACTTCGAGTAGATCTTGTCCTTGGCGGTGCGGTCGGCATCGAAATAGAGGCGCCAGTCCCAGCGGTGCGACGGGATCTCGGTGATCGCGTCGACCTTGTCGAGGATGTTCTGCCAGTACTCGAGCGTGGTGTTCGCCTTCGGCAACACGCTGGCGATGCCGACGATGGCGATGTCGGCCGGGGCTTCGGCCGCCAGCACCGGCGCCTCGACTTCGCCGAGACGGCGCTCGAGCAAGGTGGCCGCGCCCTCGCTGACCTCGCGGTGCAGCGCCTCGATCTTCGTCACCTGCGAGCGCAGGGTTGCGACCTGGCCGAGCATGTACATGCCTTCGGCCCGCTGCGCGGCGGCGGAAAGCTCCTCCAGCTCGGCGTTGAGGCCGCGGCGGGTGCGCCCCTTGGAGGCGATGCGCAGGCGGCCGAGGATCAGATCGTCGAGGATGGCGCGGCTTTCGTCGGCGGGAACGCCGCTCTCGCGATGCTCGACGCGCGTCCTGAAGAAGTCCTGGGCGAACGGCGTATAGGCACAGCGGCTGGCGTGACCCGGCCCCGACTCGAGGTTGACCGTGCGCTCGCAGTCGATCACTTCCTGCTGGAACTGCGGCACGATCGCGCCGCTGGCGACGATTTCCTGCGTGAACAGGTAGGCGCTGCCCATCAGGATGCCGACCTTGGCGCCGAGCGCGACCAGGGGAGCGACCAGCACCTGCACCATCGCCGAAGAGGCCGCGTCGTGAATGCCACCGGCGAACAGCAACTCGATCTCGCTGCCCGGCACCGTGTTCTTCGCCAGCTCTGCGGTCAGGCGGTCGACCATCGCGCTCCAGAGCACGAAGCTGCTGAGCGGGCCGATGTGGCCGCCGCACTCGCGGCCTTCGAAGATGAAACGGCGCGCGCCTTCCTGCAGGAACAGCGGGATCAGGTTGGCCGAAGGCACGTGCAGGAAGGTCGGCACGCCCGCCGCCTCGAGCCGCACGGCCTGGTCGGGCCGGCCGCCGGCGATGATCGCGTAGCTGGGTCCGAAGGCGGTGGCGCTGGCGAGCTGCTCGTCGAGCAGGGCCTGCGGCGCGAAGCCCAGGAGGCCGATGCCCCAGGAACGGTCGCCGAGCAGCTTCTTGGTCTCTGCGAGCAGGCGGTCGAGGGGCGCACCCTTGAGCAGCGCGAAGGCGACCATCGGCAAGGCGCCGCCGTCGGCGACCGCGGAGGCGAACGCCGCGCTGTCGGACACGCGCGTCATCGGCCCCTGCACGATCGGCAGGCGCAGCTTGAGCGAGCGGGCCAGGGGCGCGCCATCGGAGATCGGCAGGGTCGCGACCGCGGTGCGCAGATGCGTGTCGATGGCGTTGTCGATCGCCTTCAGCACCGCCGCGAGGTGGCGGTATTGCTTCCGCCACGGCGCGGCGAAGCAGGCGTCCTGGCCGATCGGCAACAGGCCCGCGGCCGGATCGCTCCAGCCCATCGCCTCGGCACCGACCAGCGGCTTGAGCCCGGCGAACCCGAGCCCCTCGCCGCGCGCGACCAGCGAGCGCGCCGCGGCGTGCCCGGGGCGCACGAGAAGGCGGAAGTACTCGCCCCGTTCGCCATCGCCGACCGCGACGGTTTCGCTGCCGGAGAGGTTGCCGATCAAGGTTTGCAGGGCCGGCGGCAGCGACACCTCGTCCATGAGAAGCAGCTGGCTCTCGAGCACGCCCCCGGCCACGCCGACGGCGCTGCAGGCAGCGGCCACATGCGGCGTGAGCCCGCCGCGCACGTAGAGGGGCAGGCGGGTCCGGCCGAGCCACTTCTGCAGGAGGATGAAGCTGCTGTCCTCGCCGACATAGCCACCGGCTTCGTTGCCTTTGAGGAGCAGGCCGTCGACGCCGTCCAGGGGCGCGGCGCCCGCGTCGGGCGTGCGCACCTCGGCGAGCACTTTCAACCCGGCGCGGCGCAATTCACCGATCTCGACGGCGCAAGGCGACAACGATTCCAGGTCGAGGATGAGCCAGCCCAGACCGCGCGCCACGAAGGGGCGCAGCGCCTCGGCGCGTGCCGGGTCGAGAGTCTCGATCTTCAGTCCGTAGGCGCCGCGGGCATGTGTCGCCAGCGACGACAACTCGCGCAGGACCAGGGCGAAGTCGTCTTCCAGTTCCGCGTTCAGGACACCGACGCCGCCGGCACGCGAGCCGGCGATGGCGAGCGATGCGCCGCGAAGCCCGGCGGGGGCGCAGACGAACTTGACGAATTCAGGCATTCCCCTCTCCTGCGCGGTGAGTCGGGGAAAAGGGGCGGTAGCACAGGCGATGAACATGCCTGTGTCAACAAAACCCAGCGACGATTTCCCCGCCTCCCACCCGTGCGCGCGACGGTGTGTAAAGCATTGTCAAGCAAGGCTCAAGCCAGTACCACCCTCCTATTCAGGGGAGCGGCAACCAGGTGCGTCGCGCCTTTGCGACCGATGATGGAGCGGCAAGTTGACCGGGGCGTGTCAGCGCGCCGGATGCTTCACGGAAGGCCGAGGGAACGCAGGAAGTCGTCCACCGCCGCCGTGTAGCCCGGTGTTCGGCCGAGCTCGGTATTGATCTCCCCGTGATTGAGCTCGACGGGCAAGACGGTGGCGCGGCCACCGAGAGCGCTGGCCTTGGCGGCGAACCGGTTGGCCGCCGGGCAGGAATTGTTGCGCCGGCTGGAGCAGACCAGCAGCAGGGGGACCGGACGAACGGACAGCTGCTGTAGCGGCGACGCGTCGTTCCAACGTGCCGGGTCGGCGCCAAAGACCCGATCGTAGAGGCCGAAGTGGCGCGCCGTCATCAGCTCCACGACATCGACCGCCGCACTGTCGAGCGAGATCGTGGCGAGCCAGGGCCTGGCTCGGCTTCGGGCGACGAGGCCCGGCGACGCGGTCAGCAAGGTCGCAAGGTGGGCGCCGGACGAATGTCCCATCAGAACGATCCGCGACGCATCTCCGCCCCACGATGCGGCCTGCGCCTGGACGAAGGCGAGCGCGCGTCCCGCGTCTTCGGCCTGCTCGAGTGGATTCGGCGGCCGGTTCATCCGGTAGTTGACGGAGACGAAGATGTAGCCCTTGGCCAGCCAATGCTTCGCCTTGTTCGCAACGACCCCTGAATTTCCCTTGTCACCGACGATCCAGCCACCTCCATGGACCATGACGATGATCGGCGCCCGGCTCGCACCCGCCGGGACGTAGACGTCCACCTTTTGTGCCGGCTCGCTGCCATAGGCCAGATCGCGCTCGATTCGCGCGCCGGTCGGGAGGGCGAACGTTCCGCCGGACGGCTCGGCGTCTTCGAGGCCGGGAACCGCCGCCCCGGCGCCGGGATTCGCCGCGCCCTGCGCCCTGCGCGCCCGCAAGGTGTCCAGCATCGATTGCGCCCCGGCGTCCGGGATCGCGCTCGCGAGCATGGCAGCGAAGAGAAGAGCCGCTGGCCAGCGCCGGATCGTCATGGCACGCCGACCGACTTCAGGAAGGCATCGACGCGCTCGGTGTAGGCGTTGGCCCGTCCGAGCTCGGCATTGATGTCGGCATGAGCCAGCGGCACGCCCTGCACCTCCGCGCGCCCGCCGAGCGCCGCCGCCGCGGCGGCAAACCGATTCGACGCGGCGGCAGAGTCTGCCCGCGCGTCGGAATAGACGAGCAGGAGCGGCTCCGGCCTTGCCTGCAGCCGGTGCAGCGGCGACATCTCCTGCCAGCCGGCCTCGCCAGCACCGAAAGCCCGGTCGTAGAAGGGCCGGTGCGGCGCGTGCATGATTTCAACGACGTCGAGCGCCGCGCTGTCGAGCAGGATCGTGGCCAGCCAGGGCGCCGCACCATTCTTCTCGCGCAGTGCCGGGTCGGCGACCAGCAGCGCCGCGAGATGCGCGCCGGTCGAATGGCCGACCACGACCAGGCGCGCGGGATCCGCCTGCCACGAAGCCGCTCGGCCCTGCACGAAGGCGATGGCCCGGGCCACGTCGCCGGCCTGCTGCAGCGGCCCGGCCAGGGGAAGCAGCCGATAGTTGACGGACGCGACGACGATGCCGGCAGGCAGCCAGTGCGCCACCTTGGCGGCGACGACGGCCGGATTCGCCTTGTCGCCGATGGCCCAGGCGCCGCCGTGCACGACGACGAGGATCGCGCCGGTCGGGCGGCCGGCGGGGAGGTAGACGTCGATGCACTGCGCCGGGTCGGTCCCGTACGCGAGATCGCGCTCGACGCGGGCCCCGGCCGGCAGCGGCGGATGACCGGCACCGAACCCGCCCGCCAGCGCCGCGACGAGCGCGCGCAAGGGCCCCATCGCTAGCCGCGCGCGTTGGGCGCGAAGTGGACCTCGCAGCCGCCGCGCGGATTCGGCACGTAGCGATCGCCGCCCAGCGGCATGACTTTCGGACCGAAGGGATTGGCGGTGCCGAGGAACAGGCCCGCCGGCGAGGACACCATCGTGCGCAGGCCCATGTTGTAGGGGTTGTCCATGCCGTTGGTCGTGACCGGCACCCAGTTCTCGCCATCGTGGCTGCGGTAGAGGTCGAAGCCGGACTGGTTGTCGAGGATGGTCTGCGGGTCGACGTAGTTGACGATGTTCGTGAACACCTGCGGCCACCGCTTCCGGTTGGCGTAGCCGAGGATCGAGGTCCATTCGAAGGTGCTGACATAGAGCCAGCCGTCGTGCGCGCAGAGGCGCCAGAAATAGCCGTTGAAAAAGTTGTCGAACCCCGGCAGGTAGCCCGACAGGCATTCCTTGCGCCCGTCGGGCGTGTCGCGGCTGTCGCCGACGAGCAGGTCCCAGCTGCCGTCCGGATGGATGCGGATCAGCTCCGGCGGTGCCGGGCCGATCTTGTTCTGCGTGTCGACGCCGCCGCCCTGGATGCCGCTGCCGACGTAGAGCGCGCCCTTGAAGACTTCCATGCTGAGGGCGCACTGGTTGAGCTTGCCGCGGTAGGCGCCCTGGTCGATCACCTTCTCGAAGACGTACGGCCGCTCGCCTTCGCAGGTGCTGCGCCAGATCTGGTAGCCCTCGAGATTGAGCGTGCCGACATAGAGATGGTCTCCGAATCCGACCATCTCGAAGATCGTCTTGTTGTTTGCGTCGCCGAAGCCGAAGTCGCACACCGGTTCCCAGCCGCCGTGGGCCGGATCGCTGCTTTCATAGACCACCGAGTGCGCCGAGACGTTCGGGTTGCCGCCGCGCGAGCCGGCCGGGGTGGTGTACAGGCGGCCCTTGAACTGGGTGATGGTGCGGATGGTCGTCACCGGCAGGCCGGTCAGGCCTGGCTCGCAGGTGGGCTCGAAGTGTCGGCCGTCTTCCGAGCGCAGGACCAGCGGCCCGGGGCCGCGAGCCGGCGACCAGGTCGTCACGAAGAGGGCCGGCGGCTGATCGGCGCGGCCGTCGAAGACCACCATGCCGCGCAGACCGAGCTCGCGCGGGATCGGCTTGCCGTGGCTGCCGATGATCGTCGGCGCCTTGAACACGCGCTCCCAGCGATCGTCGCGAGGGGCGTAGCGCCAGATCTCGGCGCGCATGTCCAGATCGAACGGAACCTCCGGGCACTCCACCGGCCAGACGTCCATGCCGATCGGCAGCCGCGCCTTCATGAACGGGAAGTTGCCGCGGGTGGTGCCGACGTACAGGTGCCCGTCGAACCAGGCCATGGAGTGCGCATAGGCGTTCAGGCCATCGCCGAAGCCCCCTTGCGCAACGAGCCTGAAATCGCCGCGATGCAGACCGGGCCGGATTCCGAGGCGGCTCATGCGAAATCGGACGTCGGCAGCGCGGTTGCGCACGGGAATGTACGCGGGCCAGTTCGAGGCTTGACTGTAACGAGACGCGTCACCCTTTTCTCCACGTTGACCAGTGATCGGCTGCCGTTTGGCGTCAGGCGCATTCGCGCTCGGCATCCGACAGCATGCAGCAAGTGTGCCGCCGTGTGGCGGCCACCGCGCTGCCGCACACACCTTTACCAGACAGCAAAGCCGCGCAACGGTCGAGGCGTTGCCACAATGCTAGGCTGCACTTGTGGGTGAAGCTTAGCGTGACGCCCACCCGGCGCATAGGTTCGCGCCCGCCGCTTGTCCGGCATCCACCGTCGCATTCGCGCGCCATGACCAGAATCCCCACTCATCTTCTGCCCCTGCTTTGCACGGCCCTGATCGTCTCGGCCTGCGGCGGTGGCGGCGATTCGGCCTCGAACGGACCGCCAGGCGGCGGGACGGACCAGCAACGCATCCAGGCCGCAACGACCACCGCCCAGAACAACGAGTTGTGCACGGCCGTCCGACCGTTCTACTGGGAAATCGGCGACCGTTCGGCCGCCCTCGCCTCCGGCTCGGTGAACTCCGGTTCCAGCACCACCGTGTACACGGCGAATTCGGTGATGAGCATCGCCTCCGCCTCGAAGTGGCTGTACGGCAGCTACGTCGCTCAAAAGCGCCGCGCGGCCCTGACGACGGAGGACTACAAGTACCTCAACTTCCAGAGCGGCTACACCAACCTGACGGACTGCCTGACCGACCAGACGGTCGCCGAGTGCGACGCTTATCAAGGCAACGGCGACTACACCGCAGCCAACGATGGCAAGTTCTTCTACAACGGCGGGCACATGGAAAAGCATGCGTTGCTCATGGGCCTCGGGGCCATGAACAACGCGGCCCTAGGCGCCGAGATCCGATCGCAGCTGGGAGCCGACGTGGCGGTGGCGTATTCGCAGCCCCAGCTGGCGGGGGGCGCCTACCTGACGCCTTCGGCCTACGCGCTCGTCTTGCGAAAGATGCTGACGGGCCAGCTCCTGATCGGGTCGATGCTGGGCACGCATCCGGTTTGCACGAATCCGTCGACCTGCCCGACAGCGGTGTTCGCACCCATTCCGCTGGCGGAAAAGTGGCACTACTCGATCGGACACTGGGTCGAGGACGATCCGGATGACGGAGATGGCGCTTTCAGCAGCGCCGGCGCGTTCGGCTTCTATCCCTGGATCGACGCATCCAAGACGTACTACGGCGTGGTGGCGCGCAGCGCGGCGGCCGGCGCGTTCGATTCGATCTATTGCGGTCGCTTGATCCGCAAGGCCTGGGTCACCGGCGTCGCTCAATAGCGGGCTCACCGGTCTCCTGCCCCCCGGTTCGGGCGGTTCCTGCGTCTCGGAGCGTTCGCCCGAGCAGTCGATCTTGCTACGATGCCCTGAGACTCAACGCACGGGTGCCGGGATGAACGTGAAGCTGAAGAAGAGAGGCCGGTGGCGCTCCGCGCGCGCAGTGTCGCGGTTACCGGCGGTGCTGGCGATGGCCGTGACCTTGTCGTTCGCGCAGAGCCAATCGACCATCCCGGAAGTGCAGGTGACGACCGCGGCGATTCCCGACAACGAGTACGACGCCGGCAGAAACGGCGTGCCCTGCCCGAGCTGCAACTTCGGCGCGGGCAACTCGCGCTTCGTCTTTTCCGACGCCGACAACACGCTCTGGGTCGGGCAGGTCGACCCGCTGACCGGCAACTACATCCCGTCCGACGGCCGCGGCCTGCTGCTCGACACCAATGCCGCGGCTGCCACCGACTACGGCAACGGTCCGGAGTGGTTCGACTCGGCCTCCGGCTCGGGCTTCGTCTACACGCAATACCTGCCGGGCCCGGCGCACAGCGACCGGACCGCGGGCGTTGGCGTGGCGAGAATGGTCAACGGGGCATGGACGATCACCATCCTGTCGGGGCGCGGGCGCGCCTCGCCCGACGCGACCAAGAACCCCTCCGACCCGGACGTCTACATCAACTACGTCTCCGCGCCGAAAGGCAAGCTCTACTGGCGCAAGCTCTCCGACATCGACACCGAGCACGAGCTTCCGATCAGCAACCTGACTGATGGCAACTCCCGCCGCTGGGTGCCCGACACGCACAAGATCCTGTTCCAGGGCCACGATCCCAATGATCCGCTGGTTCTGCGCGATCAGATGTTCACCTACGACATCGACACCGACACGGTCGAGCAGCTCACCTTCAATCCGCTGGGCGTGCTCGGCGGCATGATGTGGCGCGCGCCGGAGTTCAAGAACGAGTACGTGTTCTTCACGATGGTGAAGGAGCGCCGGCAGATCCTCGTCTACCGCAAGCTCCCCGGTGCCGACAAGGTCATGCGCTGGACCATCGTCAAGACGATCGACGCGCCCGTCGCCTTGAACTACTTCTTCTCGCCGGAAGTCTTCGTCCACAACGGACGTTCCTACATCTTCGCCACGGTGAGCTCGGCCGCGGCCTTCTACGACCGCACGGTGCCGAACCAGATCGCGATCAGCGGCGTCGACCCGCTTCGCCTGGACGCACGGCTGGTGACCAACGACACCGGCACGCCGCGGCTGCGTCTGGATCCGGAGTACTACGTCACGGCACAGGGGCCGTTCATGTACTACAACCGCCTCGTGCCGGAGACAGCAACGCACCCGGCCGTCAACGACGGCGTATGGCGTGTCGACCTCGGGCTCGGGCCACTCCGCCCTTGACGAGAATCCGCCGAACCGGTTTCCTCAAGGGATCCAGGACCAGACCTGGACGCTGATGAAGCGGACCAGCGCCAGCGAGAACGCCTTCCAGACCGGCATCGTCGTGCCGCCGATCTTGGCGTAGCCGGTCATCCCGGTCTTGAGCTCGCCTTTCGGGTTGTCGATCGTGGCGATGACCTTGACCACGTTGCCGAAGGGCTTGACGGTGACGTTTCGGTCCAGCGTCTGCACCTTGCCGACGAACTCGCGGTCGAAGAAGGCCGCCGGCTTGGCGCGAATCGTGGCGCCGATCGCCACATAGGCGATATCCGACTCGGGCACCTGAATCTCGGCCGTGACCTGGCGCGTGTTCTCGACGGTGGCGAACGGCTGGCCCTTCTCCATGACGCTGTTGAGGCGCTCGTTCAGGTGCAGGGTGAGGATGTTGCCGTCGAACGGCATGCGCAGCGTGGTTCGATCGACCTTGCCGCTCAGCGTCGCCCGCTCCTCGACCAGCGCGTCGAGCTTGGCCTTCTCGGCGGCGATCTTGTCCGGCGTGACTCCCGTCTTGACCAGCGCCAGCTCGGCGGCCCGCTTGGCGACCTCGTCGACGTCGACCTCGTGATCGCGCCTGGCTGCGTCGTATTCCTCGAACGAGATCGCCCGGTCCTTGTAGAGGCGCTCCATCCGCGGCTCGCGATCGCGGGTGAACTGCTCGTGCTTCCTGGCGACGTCGAGCGCGCGCTCGGCGACCATCACCTCCTCCTTCTTCGGCCGGGCCTGCAGGTCCTTGATCACCGCCGCCTGCTCGGCGATCTTCGCCGTCAGCACGTTGATCTCCGACTTCAGATCGGTGGCGGCGATGCGGGCGATGACCACGCCCTTCTTCACCGACTCGCTGCCGATGAAATTGACCTCCTCGACGATGCCCGAAACGTCGGTCGTGATCACCTGGCGGTCGCTCGGGTAGATGTCGAAGGTGCCGCCGGCGTCGTAGGGATAGGGCAGGAAGAGGAGCAGGAGCAGGCTGAAGACGATGGCGGTGCGGACATAGACCGTCGTCCGCTGGATCGGCGTGTCGACCTGCTTGGCCTCGCCGCCCTCTGCCGGCATGGCGCGCCGGCGCCAGCGGTCGAACTGCACCGACCGCTCGTAGGCCGTGGAGATCTTGCTGAAGCGCTGCGCGGTGCGCACCAGCAGGTAGCCGAAGAGCACGAGCGACAGGATGATCGTCATCCCGCCGATCTGCAGCTGGGCGAGGAACTTGGTGACGATCATGACGATGACCGCCACGATCAGGAAGGCATAGAGGAAGTTCGCCAGCGCGTAGGTCACGAGCACGCTGCTGTCGGCCTCGCTCGCCGATCCGCCGCGCAGCTTCGACATGAACGCCAGGTACGACTTGCCGCGCAGGTGGGGCTCGTTCATGAACGCCGCGAGCAGGTGGTAGCCGTTGCCCTTGACCAGCGGATTGCCGCCCTCGAGGACGATGTTGACGGCGCAGATGAAGGCGATCGCCAGACCGGCGCGCGACAGGGTGAAGAAGCTGTCGCGGGTGTTGTACCAGACCAGCACGCCCATGCTGAACAGGAACACGCGCATCAGCAGCGGACCGGCATGCAGCCACATGCGCTCGCGCCGGCTCAGCTGCTCGGTGTGGCGGATCTGCACCACGAAGCGCGGGAAGAAGCCGAAGCGAAGCGCGATGGTCAGCGGGCCGACGCTGGCGCGGAACGCCTGGGCGATGAAGGCCTGCGTGAACACCGCCGTGATGTTGATCGCGAACAGGCTGGTGAGCGCATGCGTGAAGAGGTTCGTCAGGTCGTGCAGCGTTTGCAGATCCTGATACGCCAGCGGCGCATAACGGACGACCAGGATCAGCGCCGAGAGGCCGAGAAAGGGCATCAGGTAGACGACCCATTTCAGAGGCGACACCAGCGGCAGCAGCACCGCCAGCATCGGCTTGATCTCGAACAGCTTCCAGCCGCGCCCGGCAGCGCGCGGGTCCAGGTTGTCGGCCTCGTTGACGCCAGCGGCCAGCGTGGCGTCCTCGGGAATCCCTTCCTTTGCGCCGCCGCCGGCAGCCGCGATGGCGGCGGCCGGCATGGTCGTCGCCGGCGCCATCGCCGCCGCCAGTTCCTCGAACGATTTCGGCTTGACCAGCCCATGCTCGAGCGCGTAGCCCTGCTTGGTGAACGGCTTGAGCAGGGGATGGGCCCCGCTCTCCTCGTCGAGCAGCTTGTTGTCGGCCAGCCAGCCGAAGAACTTCATCACCTCGGCTTCGCTGATCTGGCGGCCGAAGCGGTCCTCGAACACCGAGAGCAGCTTGCCGATGGCCTCGCAGCCCGGCAGAACCTCCAGCACGAAGAACTGCCAGGGCTCGAGGTCGTGGGTCTTGTCGGCGAGCTTGTCGCGCAGCAGGTACGACGTGGTGTCGCCCTGGACGATGCGAAACGCCTGCAGGCGACGCGGCAGGTACGCCGGCAGCGCCACCTTCTTGGATTCACTCATGGTGTCGTGGCCTTCGCGGAGGGTGCCGCCAGCGGCGAGTCGGTGATGCCCCAGCCGCCTCCCATGGCCTTGTAGACGGAAATCAGGGCGACGTACTGGTCGCGACGTGTCTGGCTTTGCTGGATCTCGCCGACGTAGGTGCTGCGGTCGGCGTCGAGCACTTCGAGGTAGCTGCTGCGGCCTCCCTCGTAGCGCTTCAGCGCGCTGACGCCGTGCGCCCGAAGGGCGTCGAGCTGGCGCGTTCGGATCAGCGAGCGTTGCCAGGTCTGGCGATGCAGGACGAGGGCGTCTTCGACCTCGCGCAGTGCGGTCTGCACGCTCAGCTGGAAGGCAATCGCCTTCTGCTGCTGAATCGCCTCCGCTTCGCGCACCTGGCCGGCGATCCGCCCGCTGGTGAAGACCGGCCCGAGCAGGTTGACGCCGAAGCTGCTGACGTTCGAGGACGCCTGCGTCAGCTTGTTGAGCTCGGCGCTGGCGAAGCCGTACTGCCCCGTCAGCGCGATCGTCGGGAAGTACTGCGCCTTGGCCACACCGATCCGTGCATTCGCCGAGACGAGTTCCTGTTCCGCCTTGCGCACGTCCGGCCGCTGCACCAGCAGGTCGGCCGGCAGACCCGCCGGAATAGGAGGCATGGCCAGCTCGAACAACGGCTTGCCGCGCTCGATCGGACCCGGGCCGCGGCCAACCAGCGAGCTGAGCGCGTGCTCGAGCACGGCGATCTCGGCCTCCTTTCCGGTCAGGTCGGCCAGGGCCTCCTCGTACTCGGCCTTCGCCTTGAGGTACGGCTGCTCGCCGACGCCGCCGCCTTCGAGCTTCTTGCCCAGAAGCTGCTGCGATTCATAGCGGCTCGCGGCCGTTCGCTTGTGCAGCTCGAGCTCGTAGTCCAGCCCGCGCAGCGTCACGTACGAAGTCGCCACCTCCGAAACCAGCGACAGCACCAGCGCACGACGGTCTTCCTCGGTCGCGATCAGGTCGGCGAGGGCCGATTCGTTCGCGCGGCGAACACGGCCCCAGAAGTCGAGCTCCCAGCTGACCGTGCCGCCGATCTCGTAGACGTTGCCGACCGGGTAGGCACCGTTGACCAGCGGGATGAAGCGGTTCTGGCTGACCGCGTCGCGGGTGCGCTGGCCGTAGGCGTTGACCTGGGGCTGCCCGGCCGCATGCGCGACCTGGAGCTGGGCGTTGTACTGCTCGACGCGAAGAGCGGCGATCCGCAGGTCCTTGTTCTCCTCGAGGGCGGTCCGGATCATCGCGTCGAGCTGCGGATCGCCCAATGCCGACCACCACGCCGTGTCGATCAGCTGCGCCGGGCCAGGCGGTGGCGGCGCAGAGATTGCCGGCAGCGGCACGGCAGGCACAGGGTTGGCCACCGCCGGCGCCGGTTGCCACTGCGCCGGCACGGTCACCGCCGGACGCTGGTAATCCGGGCCGATTGGAGCGCATGCCGCCAGCAGGCTGGCCACGACCAGACATGACGCCGACCGGCGCCCTGCGGGGAGCAGGCAGCGCATCCGGCTCATGCCTCGGGTGAATGCTCGAGAACGTCGAGCGCCAGCGCCTCGATCTCGCGGACTCGCAGGAGGCGCGTCTGCAGCTCGAGCAGCATCGCCTCGAACCACTTGATCTGGTATTCGAGGTGGCGGCGCTCGGCGATGATGTCTTCCATCGGCGCATTGGCCGGCGGCTGGCCGTGCTCGTCGAACAGGATCTTGATTTCCTCGGCCACCTGGCGGTTTCCGTTGATGTACTTGACCTGCTTCTCGACGAACTTCTTGACCTTGCGCGCCTTGAACTCGCGCAGCAGCGCCTCGCGCAGGCCGCGCTGGTACGGGCTCAGCTTCTCGAGGTCGGGATGGGTGCTCACCGGATCGCCCTGGACCGGACCGATCCGCGGCCGATTGCCTTCCTTCCTGGCGTTGTCTGGTTCGCTCATGCTCGTCTCCGAACTGCCTCGCCGGCTCAGTAGCCGAACTCGCGCGCCAGCGCGACGACTTCCGGCTTCAGCCCCGCACCGTCTTCGCGCCAGGGCACGGGCTCGTCGAGGCGCGGCACCTTCACCTTGTGCGGCCTGAAGGTCGGGCCTGACAGGAAATTGGGATCGTTGCCGAACAGGGCGTCGAGCGGGCCGAAGCAGGCGAAGGGCGAGCGCTCGGGGTGCATCATCTGCTCGATCGCTTCGGCGTCGTGGCGCAGGCCGAGCCAACGGCAGATGCGGCCCAGGTACTCGGGCGGATCGCCCATCATGTCTTCGCCGCGCACCCGCATCTGCTGCTCCGGCGGCACCGAGTCGAGGAAGTTGAGGATGTTGATGTTGAAGTCGTGCCAGGCGTATTGCGGCTCGACCACGGCGCGATCGGCCTGGAACTCGATCGAGTTCACGAACAGGGCGAAGGTCCCGTCATAGAGGCTCATCACCGACTTGCACTGGCCTACCGGATGACGCGTCAGGTGCAGGAAGCGGGCATCCGGAAACGCCTTGTAGATCGCCCGCATGCGCTTGACGTCGACGGTGTACGCGGGGCTCTTTTCCACCGCCACCAGCGGATCGATCTTCGCGACGAGCTCCTGGTAGACCGAGCCGACGTCGTGGTTCTGCCGCGCCGCGCACCAGTGCTCGGCCATGCGGATGGTGTGCATCGTCTGCTCGCCGGCGTAGATCTCGGCAACGGCGCGCAGCAGGCCGTGGCGGGTCTTGGCATCGCTGCCCATCTCGTCGGAGGTGCGGATCCACAGCTGCCCCAAGGTCTCGACGTTGAAGAGGCACAGCTCCGGCAGTCCGAAGGCCTGCGGATGCTGGCCGAGCATGGCATTCATCAGCGAGGTGTAGGACCTCGGCGGAGCGAGCAGGAACAGCGGCGAGGCCATGGCTAGGCCCTCGCCGGCAACGTTCCGGCGCGGCCGTCGCTCACGGCACCGCCACCTGGAAAGTGCCGCTCGCCGTGTCGTCGAACGCGCCGACGACGATCGCCAGGGGAGCGGTCTGCATGACGTAGATGTCGGCGCTGTCCGTGAGTCGCTTGCCGACCATCATCGCGAACGGACCCGCGCCGGAAATCCGCTGCAGACCGGCCTGGTCGTTCGTGGGGGTGGGCGAGGCGGTGCCGAGGACCGCGTACGAGACCGTGTCGGCGTCGAGCACCATCGTCACCCAGTCCGGGATGTCGGCGAACCCCGTCGAGCGGGTGATCGACGGCCCGAACAGCCTTCCCCACGCCAGTCCGGCCGACTCCTGCAGACCGACCCGGAGTTGCTGCGTGGCGTCGGGTGCGGTCAGCGCGCTGAGCATGATGATCGAAGCACCGGAGCGGGCAAGCTGAAAGGTGAAGACGGCGCCGCTGCTGGTGTCGACACCGGAGTAGAGGTCGCCGGCGACGCTGAGCATGTAGCTCGTCAGCACCACCGGGCAGTTCTGGGTCGCGCTCACCGAGCTGTCGGTCTGGCAGACGGAGAGGACGTTGCCGGAGATGCGCGCCGTGCCCGGATGAGTCGTCGCCGTTCCGTCCGCAGCGACGTTGCGGGTGGCGAGATTGAAGACGCCGTCGACGAGCGTCGTCCCGAACCGGCGCGCCGCGATGTACGGCAGGACAACGCCTCCGCCGAAATCGTGGTTGCCGATGACCAGGTCGGTCGCGGTGCGCAGACGCTGCGTGCCGGCGACGATGTACTCGCCGGCCCCCGCGACGAACGTCTTCGTCACCGGCGCGGCGCCGCCGGTCATGGTGTAGCTCAGCGCGTCGAAGTCGATCGTCAGGTCGTACAGCTTGCCGTTCGCGGCGTACGCCTTGTAGGCGCCGTTGCGCCCGTCGATCGCGACGGCGGTGACAGTCGACGAGTTGTCGGACAGGTCATCGTCCCGGTCGCTGGCGACCTTCACCTGATGGACGATGTCGCCGCGGCTCGCCGCCGGCACCGCGACCTGATAGGTCAACGTCAGGGCCTTGCCCGACGCCAGGGTCGGCAGCGTCATGTTCGGGCCCAGCACTGCCGGACAGATCGCACCGAACGACGGCGAGCAGGTGACGGTCGCGGTGTAGCCGGCGGTCAGTGTCTCGGTGATGACGAGGTTGGTCGCCTCGTTCCGCCCGGTGTTGACGACGAGCACGGTGAAGGTGGCGGTGGTTCCCGCGCCCACCGTCGACGGCCCGACCTGCGACAGGTTGAGATCGTCCGGCAGGACCGTGCTTCCTCCGCTCGCACTGCGGCCTCCGCCGCAGGCGGACAACGTCATCGCGACCAGAAGCGCCGCATAGCCCAGAAATCTCACAGAACAGTTACCCCCAACCGCGCGGTCGTCTCCACCGCCTTGCCGAATCGGGCTCTCAGCGAACCCGGCCCTCCACGAAAGGAATCTCGAAACACTTCTCATGCATGATCGGACCGTGGCCGAAATAGCCATCCTCGCCGAACAGCTCCCCGTGGTCGGCGGTGACGATGAACCAGGTGTCCTTCGGCGCCTTTTCGATCAGCTTTCCGATCAGCCCGTCGATGTACTCCACGCACTTGATCTGCTGCTTGTGCAGCATCTTCAGCTGCTCCCGATCGAATGCTTCATCGATCTTCTGCGGCGCGGACGGCGCGTCCTTGCCGATCGACTTGATCGCGCCGTGCACGCCCGAGATGTGCGGCAGGTCGGCGCCCGACAGCATGTAGGGATAGTGGGTCTCGCCCAGATTCAGGAAGTAGTACTGCGGCTCGTCGTCGGGAAATTCCATCTCCTCGACCATGGTCGCGAAGTCGTTGTGGTGGCTCATCAGCTTGTACTCGTCGAAGTGCTTGCTGATCAGCGTGTACTTGTTGAGCACCGGCATCGAGACCTTGGCCACGGTGTGGTAGCCGAGCTTGCTCAGCACCTTGGGCAGCGAGATCTCGGGCAGGAAGTCGCTGAACGTCACCTCGGCCGCGCCGGTGCGCTCCTTCCAGTTCATGAACTCCTCCTTGTAGATCTCGGAGGCGAACACGTCCTTCGGGCTGGAGTGCGGCATCAGGCCCATCGTGAAAGCGTAGTGCGAGGGCGCGGTCCACGAGGCGTACGAATAGCGTTTCTCGGCCTGGCCAAGCCGGTCGATGTTCGGCGTCGCCGCGGCCATCATCGAGTCGTAGCGGCAACTGTCCATGACGATGAAAACGATATGGTTACTGGCCACGATGCAATCCGTAGGGGTGAGAGGGGCGAGCGCGATCAGGAGAGCAGCAACTTCGACGCCAACGCGAGCGGCTCCGTCGAGAGGGTGCCGTTCGGCATGGTCCGGGGCACCTCGGCGCCGACCAGCGGCCCGCAGTCGCACGCACTATATCTGTGCCTACCTCGCTGAGGCCTGCCGGCGGTCGCCCCGACACCGGAGCCGGCAAGCGGATTCAGGGCGTGCACAGGGCCTCCCCCGCGAACCGGGGGGTCGGCTCGACATCCGGAGCACTCATTCGATCAGGCCGAGCTCGCGCAGGCGGGCGATCACGCGGTCGGCCGACGCCTCGACGCTCGCCGACACGGTGTCGATGCGGATCTCGGCCTCTTCGGGCGGCTCGTACGGCGAGTCGATGCCGGTGAAGTTGCTCAGCTCGCCGCGGCGTGCCTTGCCGTAGAGGCCCTTGACGTCGCGCTGCTCGGCCACGTCGAGCGGCGTGTCGATGTGGATCTCGACGAACTCGCCTTCGGCGAACAGACCCCGAGCCATCGCCCGCTCGGCGCGGAACGGCGAGATGAAGGCGGTCAGCACCACCAGGCCGGCGTCGACCATCAGCTTGGCCGTCTCGGCGACGCGACGGATGTTCTCCACCCGGTCGGCGTCGGTGAAGCCGAGGTCGCGGCACAGGCCGTGGCGGACGTTGTCGCCATCGAGCAGATAGGCGTGCCGGCCGAGGGCGTGCAGCTTCTTGTCGACCAGGTTGGCGATGGTCGACTTGCCGGCGCCCGAGAGGCCGGTGAACCACAGGACCGCCGGCCGCTGCTGCTTCTGCGCCGCGCGCGCCGCCTTGTCGACGTCGACCGGCTGGACGTGGATGTTGTGCGAGCGGCGCAGCGCGAAGTGCAGCATGCCGGCGCCGACCGTGTGGTTGGTCATCCGGTCGATCAGGATGAAGCCGCCGGTGTCGCGATTGCGGTCGTAGGGATCGAACGGCACGGCCCGGTCCATCGCCACGTTGCAGACGCCTATCTCGTTCAGGTCGAGGCGCTTGGCCGCGAGGTGCTCGAGGGTGTTGACGTTGATCCGGTACTTGGGCTCGGCCAGGGTGGCGCTGAGGGTGAGCGCGCCGATCTTCAGGAGATAGGCCCGACCGGGGAGCATCGGCTCCTCGGCCATCCAGACCACCGTGCACTCGAACTGGTCGGCGACCTCGGCCGGCGCGGTGGCGGCGGAAAGCACGTCGCCGCGCGAGATGTCGATCTCGTCGGCCAGCGTCAGCGTGATCGACTGCCCGGCCACAGCGAGCGGCAGGTCGCCGTTGGCGGTGACGATGCGGGTGATGCGGCTCTCGCGGCCCGAAGGCTGGGCCCGGACCGCGTCGCCCGGCTTGACCATGCCGCTCGAGATCGTTCCGGAGAAGCCGCGGAAGTCGAGGTCGGGGCGATTGACCCACTGCACCGGCATCCGGAACACCTCCTTCTGCCGCCGGGTTTCGTCGAGCTCGACCGATTCGAGGAAGGCCATCAGCGTCGGGCCGGTGTACCAGGGCGTGTTCTCGCTGTGCGCGAGCATGTTGTCGCCGCGCAGCGCCGAGAGCGGCATCGCCGTGATGTCCTCGAGGCCGAGATCCTTCGCGAACTCGCGGTACTTGCCCTCGATGTCGAGAAACACTTCCTCGGAATAGTCGACCAGGTCCATCTTGTTGATGGCGAGCACGACCTTCCTGATGCCGATCAGCGAGACCAGCAGCGAGTGGCGCCGGGTCTGCGTCAGCACGCCCTTTCTCGCGTCGATCAGGATCACGGCGACGTCGGCGGTGGAGGCGCCGGTGATCATGTTGCGCGTGTACTGCTCGTGGCCCGGGGTGTCGGCGACGATGAACTTGCGCTTGTCGGTGGTGAAGAAGCGGTAGGCGACGTCGATCGTGATGCCCTGCTCGCGCTCGGCGGCGAGGCCGTCGACGAGCAGCGCGAAGTCGATGTCGCCGCCCTGCGTGCCCCAGCGCTTGGAGTCGGCCTCGACCGCGGCGAGCTGGTCCTCGAACAGGCTCTTGGCCTCGTACAGCAGGCGGCCGATCAACGTGCTCTTGCCGTCGTCGACGCTGCCGCAGGTGATGAATCGCAGCAGGCTCTTCGTCTCGTGCTGGCGAAGGTACTGCTCGATGTCGGTGGAAAGCAGATCGGAGACTTCGGACATGGCTCGATTCCTAGAAATAGCCTTCCTGCTTCTTCTTCTCCATCGACGCAGACACGTCGTGGTCGATCATCCGGCCCTGCCGCTCCGAGGTGCGCGCGAGCAGCATCTCCTGGATCACCGCGGGCAGCGTGTCGGCGGTGGACTCCACCGCCCCGGTGAGCGGGTAGCAGCCGAGGGTGCGAAAGCGCACCATCTTCTGCATCGGCACCTCGCCCGGACGCAGCGGCATGCGGTCGTCGTCGACCATGATCAGGGTGCCGTCGCGGTCGACCACCGGCCGCATCGCCGCCAGGTAGAGCGGCACGACAGGGATGTTCTCGAGGTAGATGTACTGCCAGATGTCGAGCTCGGTCCAGTTCGACAGCGGAAACACGCGGATCGATTCGCCCGGGTGCTTGCGCGCGTTGTACAGGCGCCAGAGCTCGGGCCGCTGCGACTTCGGGTCCCAGCGATGCTGCGTGCTGCGAAACGAGAAGATGCGCTCCTTGGCGCGCGACTTCTCCTCGTCGCGCCGGGCGCCGCCGAACGCCGCGTCGAAGCCGTGCAGGTCGAGCGCCTGCTTGAGGCCCTGCGTCTTCCACATGTCGGTGTGCAGCTGCGAGCCGTGAGTGAACGGATTGATGCCGAGCTCGGCCGCCTGCGGGTTCTGGTAGACCAGCAGTTCCATCCCCGACTCGCGGACCATGCGATCGCGCAGCGCGTACATCGCGCGAAACTTCCAGGTCGTGTCGACGTGCAGCAGCGGGAACGGCGGCGGCGCCGGAAAGAAGGCCTTGCGGGCGAGATGCAGCATGCAGGCGCTGTCCTTGCCGACCGAGTAGAGCATCACCGGCTTCTCGCACTCGGCCGCAACCTCGCGCATGATGTGGATGCTCTCGGCCTCGAGCCGCTGCAGGTGCGTGAGCGTGACCGGGGCGGCGTGTGCACTCGGCAGCGCCGGCTCGCACGGCGCGGCCAGTTCAGAGCGATCGTCCCGTTTCATCAAACACTTCCCCCCGCGAATACGTGGTTCGCCAGCCTTGCCCTAGCGTACTCGCCAGAGCGCGTGCCCGGTCCCCCCTAAGCATGTGGCTTGACACATGCAAGCGTCGCGCCAAGCAGGCCGGCACGCGTGTTGCACCCTGCCATGCTGCCTACACTTCGGACACGCCGGCGACGTCGCCAGGCGGAAAGGATCAGGTCGTGCTGTTGTCAAGAAGAGATCTGCTCGAGAAGGTGAACGGCATCGTCCGTGGCGCCGGCGAACTGGTGATGACGATCTACCGGAGCGACTTCGCGGCGCGCCGCAAGGACGACGCCTCGCCGGTCACCGAGGCCGACGAGCGGGCCGAGGCGTTCATCCTCGCCGCCTTGCGGACGCTCACGCCCGAGATCCCGGTCGTCGCCGAGGAGGAGGTCGCGGCCGGCCGCACGCCGCAGGTCGCACGCCTGTTCTGGCTGGTCGACCCGCTCGATGGCACCAAGGAATTCATCAACCGCAACGACGAATTCACCGTCAATGTCGCGCTCGTCGAGAACGGCGAGCCGGTGCTCGGCGTCGTCTTCGCACCCGCGCTCGGCCGCCTCTACGCGGGCATCGCCGCCGACGCCGCCTATGTCGAGGACGAGGCCGGCCGCCGGCCGATCCGTTGCCGCTCGGTTCCCGACGACGGCCTCACGGTCGTCGCCAGCCGCTCGCACGGCGACGCGGCCGCCCTCGACGCCTACCTCGGGTCACGCAAGGTCGCATCGATCCGCGGCGCCGGCTCGTCCCTGAAGCTGTGCGTGGTGGCGACGGGCGAAGCCGACCTGTATCCGCGGCTCGGCCGGACGATGGAATGGGACATCGCCGCCGGCCAGGCGGTGCTGGTCGCCGCCGGCGGCAGCGTCCGCGAGCTGTCGGGCGCGCCGCTGCGCTACGGCAAGCCGGGCTTCGAGAACCCGCACTTCGTCGCCCACGGGCTGACCGACTGATGCCGGCGGCGCGCCACGCGACCGGCACTGGCGCCGATCGCGCGAGCGCCGCGGATCAGGGGCAGTCGCCGGGCTTGGCGAACGAAGGCGTGATCGTCACCGTGATGCCGTCCGGATTGACGACGCCGCTGGCGCCGACACCGATCCCGAACTGGGCGAACGCCGACCAGATGGTGCATCGGTCGCCGGGATTCGAGCCGACCGCCACGGCCGCCAGGATCCCGTCGCGCATGTCTTCGTAGGCCGGCGTCGACGGCGTGAAGTTCATGCCGTTGACGTAGTAGGTGAACAGGTTGGCGCGCCCGGTGTCGGCGGGAAACAGCTCGATCAGCCGCCAGATGACCGCGGCGTAGATTTCGCCGTCGTCGTGCACCTCCGCGCCGGTCACGTTGCCGTAGTTGAGCGGATAGCCGGCGTAGGGGAAGCGGCGGATGCCGTTCGGCGAGCTGCCGGCGTAGACGCCCATCTTGTCGTTGCCGTTGATCAGCATCGCCACGCCGTCGCTGGCGCCTTCGCCGATCGCGCCGGCAAGCGGCCCGCTCATGCCGCCGATCATCCGCCACGACAGGCCGTGGCCGTACTCGTGATAGACGACGCCGCTGTCGAGCGAGCCGTCGATCAGCAGCGGCTGCACGGCCTTCAGGCGCATCGTGCCGTTCTTCGGCGAAGCGAGCGAGCGCAACGCGGCGCCGTCGTTCTGGCTGATCATGACCGAGGGGATCGTGACCCGACGGTTGGTGCCGCCCATGACGAAGGTGTCGGTGCCGCCCTGGTTGTTCGCGACGATCATGCCGAGCGCTCCAGCGGCCTGGACCTTCTGCGCCTTGGTGACGAAGTCGCAGGTCCCGCGGTCGACCAGGGCGATCTTGCCGCTGACGGCCGCCGACACGGTGGCGCAGGCGTCGGCGGGCGACGACGCGACGATGGCTTGCGAGAGGCCAGTGGTGGTGAGGGCCGGGCCGAACTGGGCGCCCTTGGCGCCGTAGGTCGCGTTGATGCCCGGCGCGCTGACGACGACCTCGTGCGTCGGCAGCGGGCCGGTCCAGAGGAACATCTGCATCCGCGGCTTGCTGCCATCGGCCGGCGTGGCGAAGTTGGCGTTGTCGAGACCGCCACCGTCCTGCGCCTCCGCGGAGACCGGGTCGGCGCCTGCGCCGCCCTTGCCGAAGTTGTCGACCTGGAAGTTGCCCGCGCTCTCGTTGAACCCGTACGAGTACAGGATGTCGTGGACCCGGTTGTTCAGGTAGAACAGGTTTTGCACCGCCACCGCCTGGTTGACGGCCGTGGCGGGTTGGGCGGCGAGGTTGGCCGCGGCCAGGAAGTTGCCGCCGGTCACCTTGGTTCCACCGGCGTCGGCGCGGTTGTTGTGGTCGGTATCGAGATAGGCGGCGACGTTGTTGCCGCTGATGCTGGTGTTCTTCTCCGACCGCCCGGCGAGCCAGCCCGCAGGCGATTGCGCGTTGCCCGCGCCCGGCCCGTTGACGATCGTCTGCGGGCCCTTGCCGGGGTCGACCGGGAACACGTTGTACGAATCGCTGGCCGTGCGCAGCTCGACCTTGAGGACCTCGCCGTCGCCGCTCACCAGCGTGTGGTTCAACAGGTTCCTCGCGTTGCTCCAGGTCGAGACCAGCCAGGCGCGCGCCATCGTGCCGTCGGCCAGCGGCGCCGCCACCGCGGTCACGGTCGGCGCCTCATGGAAGAACACGCCCCCCTCGAACACGGTGGTGTTGCCAGCGGTCGACATCGGCCGCAGCGACGCCTGGGCGTCGGGATGCAAACGCGCCAGCGCCACGCGCAGCGCCTCCTGCGCATCGATCCGGGCGGGCGCGAGCGCTGCGGCGGGAACGCGCGACAGGCGGTCGATGAGGTGCACCAGGTTGCCCGACGCGTCGAAGGCCGCCTTGGCATAGGCGCCGTAGACGGCGAGGCCATCGACGCTCTGCTCGACCCGCAGGTGGGTCATGCCGCGCGCGCCGGTGCGCGTCTCGGCGGTGCGCAGCGCGCCGACCGAGGCGGCGTCGCGGCCGCGCGACTGCAGGAACGCGGCGAGCGTCTGCGCCGGACCGCCGGCGCGAGCGCTGGCGAGCGGCCGGCCAGCGGCGCTGGCAACGACTTCTGCGCGACGCTGGTCGAAGGCGGCGCCGCGGCCTTGCGCGAACGCGCCGCCGACGAGCACCAGGGACAGGGACAGGGTCGCGATCCGGCCGAGACGGCCGTGGACGTTGCGCATGGGAGGTTCCCTCGGTGAGTGACGGCGGTGGACCCGCTCGAGTGGCGCGTATGGTAGCCAGCGAACGCGATCTGTAAAGGGCGGCCGCACGCATTCGCCTTTACATTCATGCATCACGCTCGAACGTTCCGAGCGACCCCTCCACGCTGCCAGGATCACGTCATGAAGAAATCCGCCCGGTCCACTTCGCTCGACTCCGCCAAGACCCGCCGCCGCGCGCCGCTGGTCACGCCCAGCGACCTGAAGGCGGGTTCGAGCAAGGACATCGCCGCGGCGATGAACGGCATCCTCGCCGACGTCTTCGCGCTCTATCTCAAGACCAAGAACTTCCACTGGCACATGAGCGGGCCGCACTTCCGCGACTACCACGTCATGCTCGACGAGCAGGCCGACCAGCTCTACGCGATGACCGATCCGATCGCCGAGCGGATCCGCAAGGTCGGCGGCACGACGCTGCGCTCGATCGGGCACATCGCGCGCATGCAGCGGATCGCCGACAACGACGCCGATTTCGTCGAGCCCTCCGACATGCTGGCCGAGCTGCGCGACGACAACAAGACGCTGGCCGCGCGACTGCGCGAGGCGCACGAGGTGTGCGACGAGCACCGCGACATCGCCACCGCCAGCCTGATCGAGGTGTGGATCGACGAGACCGAGCGGCGCACCTGGTTCCTGTTCGAGGCCAGCCGGCCCGGCGACTCGACGGGCCACTGAGCGGGGGGCCGGCCGTGGCAGGGGCGGCGCAATGGATCGCGCCCGAGCTGGAGAACGGCGCCAACATCCTCTACCTCCAGGGACGCTGGCGGCTGGCGCACGTTGCCGGAATTGCCGAGGAGGTCGAGGCCCTCCGCCTCGCCGGTGACCACTGCGTCCTCGACGGCAGCCGCCTCGAGGAGCTCGACACTGCCGCCGGCTTCATCCTGCTGCACCGGCTGGCGGTGCTGGGCTGCATCTCCCGCACGGTCGAGGTGAGGCACATGGCCGACGGCCACGCCCGCCTGCTGACGCTGGTGCGCGAGCGCATGGCCGCGCCCTCGGTGGCTTCGCCCTCCAGGCATCGCGGGGCGCTGCAGCGCGCCGGCCGGGCCACGGTCTTCATCGGTCGCATCCTCAAGGCGCAGGTCGCGTTTCTCGGCCGGGTCGCCGTCGAGATCGGCGACCTGCTGCGCCGGCCGCGGCTGTTCCGCCTCAAGGAAACGGTGTCGCAGTTCGAAGTGGTGACGCTCGACGCGATTCCGATCGTCGCCCTGGTCACCTTCCTGATCGGCGTCGTATTCGCCTACCTGCTCGGCGTGCAGGCGCAGCGCTACGGGGCCACGATCTTCGTCGTCGACGGCGTCGGCCTGGCGATCTGCCGCGAGCTCTCGCCGATCCTCGTCGCCGTGATCGTCGCCGGCCGCTCCGGCGCCGCCTTCACGGCGCAGATCGGCTCGATGAAGGTGCAGGAGGAAACCGACGCGATCCGCACGCTCGGCCTCTCGCCGATCCAGGTGCTGGTGGTGCCGCGGCTGGTGGCGATCATGGCCGGCCTGCCGCTGCTGGTGTTCGTGGGCGACGTCGCCGGCGTCGCTGGCGGCATCCTGATCGGTGCGGTGCAGCTCGAGATCTCGCCGGCGAGCTTCATCGCCCGCCTGCACACCGTGCTGCCGCTGACCGCCCTGGTGGTCGGGCTGGCGAAGGCGCCGGTGTTCGCCGCCTTCATCGCCCTGATCGCCTGCCGGATGGGCCTTTCGGTCGCGCGCGATGCGCAAAGCGTCGGCGAGCACACCACCTCGACCGTGGTGCAGAGCATCGTCTGGGTGATCGTCCTCGACGCCGTGTTCGCGGTCGCGCTGCAACGGCTGGACATCTGAATGGAGACCGTTCTCGAGGTGCGCGACATCGTCACCCGGTTCGGTGACGATGTCATCCACGACGGCGTGAGCTTCACCGTCAAGCGCGGCGAGGTCGTGGCCCTGATCGGCGGCAGCGGCACCGGCAAGTCGGTGCTGCTGAAGGAGATGATCGGTCTGCTGCGTCCCACCTCCGGCAGCGTGCACCTGCTCGGCACCGACGTCTGGCAGGCCGACGAGGAGCGCATGAACGGCGTGCGCCGTCGCTTCGGCATGCTGTTCCAGGATGGCGCCCTCTTCTCCTCGCTGAGCGTGGCCGAGAACATCGCCGTGCCGTTTCGCGAGAACACCGACCTGCCCGACGCGCTGATCGCACCGCTGGTGGGCTTCAAGCTGTCGCTGGTCGGCCTGGCGCCGGACACCGGCCACAAGGCCCCGGCCGAGCTCTCGGGCGGCATGAGGAAGCGCGTGGCGCTGGCCCGCGCCCTCGCCCTCGAGCCGGAGATCCTGTTCCTCGACGAGCCGACCTCGGGCCTCGACCCGATCGGCGCCCGCGCCTTCGACTCGCTGGTGCGCGCGCTCAGCGACAGCCTCGGCCTCACCGTGTTCATGGTGACGCACGACCTCGACACGCTGCTCTCGATCATCGACCGGACGATCGCGCTCTCGGAGCACAAGGTCATCGCCGACGGTCCGGTCGCCGAGGTGATGAAGAGCGACCATCCCTGGATCAAGGAATACTTTTCGGCGCGCGCGCCGCACGAGAAAGGAAACCGCTGATGGAACCCGAAGCCAAGTACACCCTGGTCGGCAGCTCGGTGCTGGTGCTGCTGGCGCTGGTCGCGGGCGTCGTCGTCTGGCTCGCCTCGGCGAGCCGCGCCGTCGACGTGCAGCGCTACACCATCTACTTCGCGCGCCAGTCGCTCGAGGGCCTGCAGGAGCGCAGCGACGTGCGCATGAAGGGCATCCGCGTCGGCTCGGTTACCGGCTTCTCGTTCGCCGCCGACCGGCCCGGCACGGTGCAGGTCGTGATCGGCATCGATCCGGCCACGCCGGTGAAGGAGAGCACGCGGGCCATCGTCGACCGCAACCTGATCACCGGCCTGGCGACGATCCGGCTGCAGAACCTCAAGGAAGACAGCCCGCCGGTCAAGCGCACCGGGCCGACGGAGCGCGATCCGGTGATCGCCGAGGGCGCCTCGCAGCTGCAGCAGTTCTCGGAGACGGCGAACGATCTCGCCAAGCGCGCCGACGAGACGATGACCCGGCTCAACACCACGCTGTCGAACGAGAACCAGATCGTGCTTGCCGAAACGCTGGTCAGCCTGCGCAGCCTGGCACGCAACGCCGACGGCGCCGTCACCCGCGCCGACGCAGCGCTGCAGTCGATCGGCAGGACCGCCGAGTCCTTGCAGGTCGCCGTCGTCGCGATGAGCGGCGACGTGCACCGCCTCGCCAACCGCTACGACACGCTCGGCGCCGAGGCGAACACCACGCTGCGCGACGCCTCGGCCGCGCTGCGCCAGGTGAGCGGCGACGTCTCGCAGCTCTCGCGGCAGGCGGAGAACCTGCTCGTCGACACCAACGCGGAGGTGCGGCTCACCGGACAGCAGCTGCGCGGCACCTCCGACGCGGTCGGGATGGCGGCGCGCAAGTTCCGCGATCCGCGCGCCACCTTCTTCGGCCCGGGCGAGACCAGCCTCGGGCCGGGAGAAAGCCGATGAGGCGGCGCAGCGCACTGGGGCTCGCGACCTTCGCCGCCGCCGCCCTCGCCGGCTGCAGCGGCCTGAGCGCGCCGCCCGCGCACCGCTACTTCGTGCTCGAGGTCGCGCCGACGCGACTTGCGCCCGGGTCCTTGCGGCGCGACGCCATGCTGCTGGTCGCGCCCAGCACCGCGTCCAGCTTCTACGACACGCAGGAGATCATCTACAGCCGCCGCTCCGGCGAGCGCGCCTACTACCAGCTGAGCAGTTGGACGGAAGCGCCGAACCGTGGCCTCGCACCTGTCCTCGCCGCGCGACTCGCGCTCGGCGGCGCGTTTCGCGGCGTCGCCGAAACCGGCAGTGGCGTGCGCGGCCAGTTGCTGCTGCGCACCCACCTGACCGAGATCTACCACGACGCCGCCACGCAGCCTGGGACCGCCCGGGTCACGCTCGGCGCCGAGCTCAGCGACCCCGCCGGCCGGACCCTGCTGGCGCAGCGCAGCTTCAGCGCTTCGCTGCCGGTGCCCTCCTACGACGCGGCCGGAGCGGTGCAGGGCTTCGGCCAGGCGCTGGGAACCCTGCTCGACGACGTCGCGGCCTGGGCGGCCGAGGCAGCCGCGGCCCCCCGCTAGCGCTCGCGGCTCGGGCTCGGCGAAAAAATTCGCCGCGCGATGTCGATCCCGACGTAGCGTCGCGTCATGGAGCGACCCCGGCCGTCGGGGCGAACCGCAAAGGACGAATGCCATGCACTACATCATCCTGATCTACGGCGACGAGAAGAACTTCGCCCTGATGGCCGACGACCCGAAGGCGCAAGAGCAGATGTACGCCGCGTACACGCGCTACGGCGGCGACATGCAGGCGGCCGGCGTGCTGCGCGGCGGCGCCGAGCTGAAGCCGACGCCGAGCGCGACCACGGTGCGCGTGCGAAACGGCAAGACCCTGACCACCGACGGCCCCTTCGCCGAGACCAAGGAGCAGCTCGGCGGCTACTACCTGATCGACGTGCCCGATCTCGACCAGGCGGTGCACTGGGCGGCGCGCTGCCCGGCGGCGATGGGCGGCTCGATCGAGGTCCGGCCGCTCGGCCACTCGGCACCGAGCGCCAAGTAGCAACCACACAGCAAAGCGACGGGCCGCCTGGCCCGCGCGCTCCACCAAGGGCTCGTCATGACTTC
This sequence comes from Burkholderiales bacterium, assembly GCA_021414305.1. GTDB lineage: Bacteria > Pseudomonadota > Gammaproteobacteria > Burkholderiales > Burkholderiaceae_C > Schlegelella_A. The sequence continues at coordinate 371,108 of JAIOOS010000015.1, forward strand.
CTTTCCGACCATCACCGCCGCTGTCGCGGCGCTCATCGGCCTGCTCGCCGTGTTTCTCGCGGCGCGCGTCATCGTCTTTCGCGTGCGCTTCAAGGTCAACGCCGGCGACGGCGGTCACGCGCCGCTGGCGCAGGCGATCCGCGCCCATGCCAACCTGGTCGAGCACGTGCCGCTGGCGCTGATCGTGCTCGCTTTCGCAGAAGCGAGCGTGCCCGCGTGGCGCTGGCTCATCATGCTTCTCGGCGCAGTGCTGCTGATCGCCCGCCTGGCCAGCGCCTGGGGTCTCAGCCACTCGCTCGAAGGCAGCACCGGGCGCCAGGCCGGCGCCGGGCTGACGCAGGTCGTCACCGTCCTCGCCTCGCTGCTCGTTCTCTACCGGGCCGCGCTGATGATGTGAGGGCGCCGGCAGCAGTCGAATCGAACGAGCGCCGACGAACCCATGCTGACGCCGATCATCGACGGCATCTGCCGCGCCGAGGGTCCGCGCCTGCTCGCGAACCTGATCCGGCGGGTCGGCGACTTCGAGCTCGCCGAGGACGCGATGCAGGACGCCTTCGCCAAGGCGCTCGAGGTCTGGCCGGCGCAGGGCCTGCCTGCGGCTCCGGCCGCCTGGCTCACCACCGTGGCCCGGCGCAGGGCTGTCGACCTGCTGCGCCGGCGCGCCAGCGGTCCGCTCTACACCGACGAGCCGCCTGACATGGCGGCACCCGAGGCCGCAGGCGCAGAGCGGGACGCCGACGACCTGTCGGGCGTCGAGGACGATCGCCTGCGCCTGGTGTTCACCTGCTGCCACCCGGCGATCGCCCAGCCGGCGCAGATGGCGCTGGCCCTGCGCACGCTGTGCGGCCTGTCGACCCGCGAGATCGCCCGCGCCTTCCTCGAGCCGGAGGCGACCACGGCGCAGCGCCTGGTCCGCGCCAAGCGCAAGATCCTCGACGCGCGAATTCCCTACGAAGTGCCGTCGCGCGAGCTCCTGCCCGAGCGCCTTCAGGCGGTGCTCGGCGTCGTCTACCTGGTGTTCAACGAGGGCTACGCGACCACCGAACACGACGGCCTGGTGCGCACCGACCTCTGCAGCGAGGCGATCCGCCTCGCCCGCCTCCTGGTCGAGTTGATGCCCGAGGAGCCGGAGGCGCAGGGACTGCTGGCGCTGATGCTCCTGCACGACGCGCGCCGCGCGACCCGCATCGACGCCTCGGGCGCGCTGGTGCCGCTCGAGGAGCAGGATCGCAGTCGATGGCAGCAGGCGGAGATCGCCGAAGGGGTGGCGGTGCTCGAGGCGGCGCTGCGGCGGCAGCGGCGCGGGCCTTACCAGCTACAGGCCGCGATCGCCGCGCTCCACGCCCAGGCCGCGCGCGCGGAAGCGACCGATTGGCAGCAGATCGCGCTTCTCTACGCGGGCCTCCTGAGCGAGCAACCGAGCCCGGTGGTCGAGCTGAACGCGGCGGTGGCGCTGGCGATGGCGCGCGGCCCCGAGCACGGGCTGGCCCGGATCGACCGGCTCGATCGCGAAGGCGAGCTCGCCGACTACCACCTGCTGCCGGCGGCGCGGGCCGACCTGCTGCGCCGCCTCGGCCGCGGCGCCGAAGCCGCGGCCTCGTACCGGGCGGCGCTTGCGCTGGTGCGCAACCCGGCCGAACGCCTCTACCTCGAGCGCCGGCTGGCCGCCTGCGAGACCCGCAAGCCGGACTGAGACGGCCGGCCGCCGCCCCCGCAGGGCAGGCGCAGCTACCCATCCGGCGGATGGCGGGCGCCGCGACGCGGCGGCGTCACTTGCCAACACCGCTCCCGAGCCGCAGCTTGGCCCTTTGGGAGACAAGCATGGGTGCCAACGACGCCTACCTTCTCGACGCCTATTCGCGCTCGGTCACCTCGGTCGTCGAGCGGGTGGGGCCCAGCGTCGCCGCCGTCCGGGTCGGCGGCGACGACGCCGCAGGCCAGGCCGGCGGCGGCTCGGGCTTCGTCATCACACCCGACGGCTACCTGCTCACCAACTCGCACGTGGCCCGCGCCGGCCGCCCGCCGACGGCGGCGCGTCCCGGCCTGCGCTACACGGTCGCGCTCGGCGACGGCATCGAATCGGCGGCCGAGTGGGTCGGCGACGACCCCGACACCGACCTCGCCCTGCTGCACCTCGTCGCGGCGGCGCGCCTCTCGCTGGCGCCGGCGATGCTCGGCCGCTCCGCCGAGCTGCGCCGCGGCGAGATCGCGATCGCCATCGGCAACCCGCTCGGCTTCGAGCACACCGTCACCGCCGGCATCGTCAGCGCGCTGGGCCGCAGCATGCGCGCCAGCACCGGCCGCCTGATCCCCGACGTGATCCAGACCGACGCCGCGCTCAACCCGGGCAATTCCGGCGGGCCGCTGCTCAACTCGCGCGGCGAGGTGGTGGGCGTCAACACCGCGATCATCCGCGGCGCGCAGGCGATCTGCTTCGCGGTCGCGATCGACACCGCCGCCTGGGTCATTCCGCAGCTGCTGCGGCACGGCCGGGTGCGCCGCGCCTGGATCGGCGTAGCCGGGCAGACCGTCGCGCTCGACCGGCGCGTCGTCACCCACCACGGCCTGGCCGAGACGCACGGCGTGCGCGTGCTCTCGGTCGAGCCCGGCAGCCCGGCCGACCGGGGCGGGCTGCGCGAAGGCGACATCGTGCTCGGCCTCGACGGCGCGGCGCTGGTCTCGGTCGACGCGCTGCACCAGTCGCTCGGCGAGGCACGCATCCACAAGGATTGCGCACTCAAGCTTCTGCGCGGCCACGCCTCGCCGCAGGTCGTGTTCCTATCGGTGCGGCCGACGGAGCGCGTCGGCTGACGATCGACAAAGCCCTTCAACCACGGGCTTCCACAGGGTTGCAAATCGCGCCGCCGGTCCAGAATAGAAGCCATCACAACCACGGAGACAGAACATGACAGGGGCGAACGGAAACGGTCGCGTGGTGCTCGTCACCGGCGGCATGGGCGGTCTCGGCGAAACGATCTCGACCAAGATGGCCGACGCCGGCTATCGGGTCGTGGTCACCTACTCGCCGGGCAACAAGACGCACGGGGAATGGCTGGCGGGCATGAAGGCCAACGGCTACGACCTGACCGCGGTCGCCTGCGACGTCGCCGACATGGACTCGTGCACGCGCGCCGTCGCCGAGGTGCACGACAAGGTCGGCGCCGTCGACATCCTGGTCAACAACGCCGGCATCACCCGCGACATGACCTTCAAGAAGATGGACAAGGTCAACTGGGACCTGGTCATGCGGACCAATCTCGACAGCCTGTTCAACATGAGCAAGCAGGTGGTCGACGGCATGGTCGAGCGCGGCTGGGGCCGGGTGATCAACGTCTCCTCGGTCAACGGCTCGAAGGGCGCGTTCGGCCAGACCAACTACTCGGCCGCCAAGGCCGGGGTGCACGGCTTCACCAAGGCGCTGGCGCTCGAGGTGGCGAAGAAGGGCGTGACCGTCAACACCATCTCGCCGGGCTACATCGGCACCAAGATGGTGACCGCGATCCCGCAGGAGATCCTCGACTCGAAGATCCTGCCGCAGATCCCGGTCGGCCGGCTCGGCAAGCCCGAGGAAGTGGCCGGCCTGATCATCTACCTGGCGTCCGAGGAGGCGGCGTTCCTCACCGGAGCGAACATCGCCATCAACGGCGGCCAGCACATGCAATGAACCCAAGGGAGATCACATGATCAAGTCGGGAATCGACCAGGACGCGCTCGTCACCATGTTCGCCGAGGCGAGCGCCAAGCAGGGCGAGGCGCTGAGGAAGGCTGTGTCCGGCGCGACGCTGCAGGCGCTGCAAGGCCGGGAGCTCACGCTCGAGAGCATTCGCAAGGTCGTCAAGACCGTCGCCGGCGCCGCCTCCATGGGCGCGGCGAAGAATCCGGCCAGCGCGGTCGACGTCGAGGCGATGCTCGGCAAGGCGCTCGCCGGCATCGATTCGGCGCTGCTGCAGGCGGTCGAGGCCAACCGCAAGGCGCTGACGCAGTTCGTGAGCACCGGCGTCGGCCTGACCGAAAAGCCGATGAAGGACGCGCTCGCCAACATCGAGAAGATGGAAGACACCTTCTTCGACGCGGTGGCCAAGGCGAGCAAGACCGCCGGGCCGCTGCAGGCGCCCTGGGAGCACGCGCTCTCGGCGCTGAAGATGAAGGGCAGCGACACCGGCGCGCAGGCGACGCAGACGGTCGAGTCGCTGCTCGCGCAGGCGCAGACCACCCTGCGCTCCACCCGCGCCAGCAGCATGCGTGCCGCCCAGGCGATGCTCGACAGCTACGCGGCGCTCGTCAGCGGCGTCCTGATCGGCATGTCCGAAGGGCTGCAATCGGGCAAGGTGCCCGCGACGCCGGCGGACTCCAACCCGGGCTCCGAGCCGGCGGCCAAGCGGCCGGCCCCGCGCCGGCGTGCCAAGGCCAGGTCAGCCTGAGCCGAACGGCCCGGCGGCGTGACCCGGGCCGGTTCAGCCGGCCCGCGGCGCGCCGAGCGCGGCGACGATTCCCGCGACCCGCGCCTCGACAGCGGCGTCGCGGCGGATCGGCCGGCCCCACTCCCGCGCGGTCTCGCCCGGCCACTTGTTGGTCGCGTCGAGCCCCATCTTCCCGCCCAGCCCGGACACCGGCGACGCGAAGTCGAGCGAGTCGATCGGCGTGTGGTCGACCAGGACGGTGTCGCGCACCGGGTCCATGCGGGTCGTGATCGCCCAGACCACGTCCTGCCAGTCGCGCGCGTTGACGTCCTCGTCGACGACGACGATGAACTTCGTGTACATGAACTGGCGCAGGAAGCTCCAGATGCCGAACATCACCCGCTTGGCGTGGCCCGGGTAACGCTTGGCGATGCTGACGATCGCCATCCGGTAGCTGCAGCCCTCGGGCGGCAGGTAGAAGTCGACGATCTCGGGAAACTGCTTCCTGAGGATCGGCACGAACACCTCGTTCAGGGCGACGCCTAGCACCGCCGGCTCATCGGGTGGCTTGCCGGTGTAGGTGGAGTGATAGATGGGCCTGTCGCGGTGGGTCAGACGAGCGATCTCGAACACGGGGAACCAGTCGGCCTCGTTGTAATAGCCGGTGTGGTCGCCGAACGGCCCCTCCAGTGCATATAGATAACCGCCGATCTCCTTGAGCGGGATGCCGTGCTCGCTGTTCGCGGCGAAGCCCGGCGTCGCCGGCGGAATGTGGCCTTCGAGGACGTACTCGGCACTGGCCGGCGCCTGCAGCATCACCCCGGCGTCGCCGACCGAGCAGTCGCTCACCTCGGTACGGGCGCCGCGCAGCAGGCCGGCGAACTGGTATTCGGAGAGGGTGTCGGGCACGGGCGTGACCGCGCCCAGGATGGTCGCCGGGTCGGCGCCCAGGGCGACCGCGATCGGAAACGGCTGCCCCGGCCGGGCCGCGGCGAATTCGCGAAAGTCGAGCGCGCCGCCCCGGTGGGCGAGCCAGCGCATGATCACCTGGCGCCGGCCGATCACCTGTTGTCTATAGATACCCAGGTTCTGGCGCGAGCGAGCCGCCGGCCCGCCCTGGGGGCCGCGCGTGATCACCAGGCCCCAGGTGATCAGCGGTCCGGCATCCTCGGGCCAGCAGGTCTGGATCGGCAGCCGGCCCAGATCGACCGCCTCGCCCTCGAGCACGACCTCCCGGCAGGGGGCCCGGGAGACCGTCGCCGGGCGCATCGTCCAGAGCGCTTTCGCCAGCTGCAGCAGCCGGCCGGCGTCGCGCACGCCCTTGGGCGGCTCGGGTTCCTTGAGGTTGGCGAGCAGCTCGCCGATGTCCCGCAGCTCGCCGACGTCGGCCGCGCCCATGCCTTTGGCGACCCGACCGCTCGTCCCGAAAAGGTTGGCCAGGACCGGAATTTTGTAACCTGCGGGATTCTCGAAAAGCAGCGCCGGACCGGCCTGGCGAAGCACGAAGTCACTGACCGCTGTCATCTCCAGCCGCGCGGAGACTGGCTCCGTGACCCGCCGGAGCTCGCCGGAGGCCTCCAGACCCGCCATGAAGTCACGCAGATCGCGATAAGTCATACTTGTTAGTAGTAAAGAACGGCGATCCGAGGGTTGACCGGGAATTTAACGGCTTTCTAGAATCGCGCCGTTCTGCGGACCGCCCCATCGGGCTTGCCGCTGGCGGTTCGGGTAGACCCTTTCACCCGATCCGTCGTCGCGACTTCTTCGCCGCCATCCGTGCGGAAATTATCGCCGTGCCGCTCCGCCCCGCCGACCTCGTCTGGCGCCGGAGCACCGAAGCGCCGGCCGGGAGATGAAAGAGATGACAACGCTGGATAGCCTTCGCGCTACGGCTGACTCGTGGAAATCGGCCGTGCTCGGCTCGGGCGGGGTGTTCCTGCGCGACGTCGGCCATGGCCTCCTCGAGGTCGGTCACAACGGTCTGGCCCTGCTCGGCCTGGCCGTGATCGGCATCGCCCTGCTCGCCGGCGGCCGCTCGGAACTGCGCCACACCCTCGAGGCGCATACGCTGAGCTGGCTGCAGGCGCGGCACGAAGCCCGGCAGCCGCCGGTGGTCGAACAGATCGACCTGGGCGAGCCGGACGCGATCGCCCGAGCGACCGCGGTCGATCCCAAGGACCTGAACCGGACCCAGGCCGCCGTGGCCGGCTGGCTGGCGCGCCGCTACCGGGTCGCGCCCGAGCCGGTGAGCCGACTGGTCCAGGAAGCCTGGCGCGTCGGCGAGCTGGTGAATCTGGATCCGACCCTGATCCTGGCGGTGATGGCGGTCGAGTCGAGCTTCAACCCGTTCGCCCAGAGCCCGGTTGGCGCCCAGGGCCTGATGCAGGTCATGACCAAGGTGCACGACGACAAGTACGAACCCTTCGGCGGCGTCCATGCGGCGTTCGACCCGGTCACCAACCTGCGCGTCGGTGTCCAGGTGCTGAAGGAGTGCATCGCCCGGGCCGGCAGCCTCGAGGCGGGCCTGCGTTTCTACGTCGGCGCCGCCAACATGGACGACGGCGGCTACGTCATGAAGGTGCTGGTGGAGCAGAACATCCTGCGTCAGCTCGCCGGCCAGAAGCCCCTGCCCCTGCCCGCCCGCCGCCCCGCGGCGGTGGCGGACGCCGGCGACCACGACGACCCGGCGGCGGCGATCGCGAAGCCGGGCGCCCTGGCGGACCCGATCGTTCGTCCGGCGACCGATCCGGCGACGCTGCCGGAGAAGATCGCCCTGCTACGCTAGGCGCCTGGCGGAGCGACGTCCGCTACACTTTCGCCACTGCGCGACTGGCGATTCGGCCTTCCTTCGGGCCTGAGGTGGGACAACCACCGGGAAGCGCAGTCGGGGTTGCCCGAAGCAGCCACCGGTCGTGCCGTTCGCCTGGGCCACCCGCTCGCTTCAGTGCGAGCGCGGACGCCCGCTGAAGGAGCCGACAGATGTTTCACCGCAGCCCCACGATCCTCGCCGACACCGACCCCGAGATCGCCTCCATCGTCGAGCGCGAGAACCGGCGCCAGGAAGAGCACATCGAGCTGATCGCCTCGGAGAACTACGCCTCGACGGCGGTGATGGCGGCGCAGGGCAGCCAGCTCACCAACAAGTACGCCGAGGGCTACCCCGGCAAGCGCTACTACGGCGGCTGCGAGTTCGTCGACATGGCCGAGCAACTGGCGATCGACCGGGTCAAGCTGCTGTTCGACGCTGGCTTCGCCAACGTGCAGCCCAACTCCGGCTCGCAGGCCAACCAGGCGGTGTTCTTCGCCCTGCTGCAGCCCGGCGACACGGTGATGGGCATGAGCCTCGCCGAAGGCGGCCACCTGACCCACGGCATGCCGCTCAACATGAGCGGCAAGTGGTTCAAGGTCGTGAGCTACGGCCTCACCGAGAAGGAAGAGATCGACTACGACGCGATGGAGCGGCTGGCGCATGAGCACAAGCCCAAGCTGATCATCGCCGGCGCTTCGGCGTACAGCCTGAAGATCGACTTCGCCCGCTTCGCCAAGGTCGCCAAGGACATCGGCGCCTGGTTTATGGTCGACATCGCCCACTACGCGGGGCTCGTTGCGGCCGGGGTCTACCCGAACCCGGTGCCGCATGCCGACGTCGTGACCTCGACCACGCACAAGAGCCTGCGCGGTCCGCGCGGCGGCATCATCCTGATGAACGACGAGGGCGTCGCCAAGAAGATCAACAGCGCCGTGTTCCCCGGCCTGCAGGGCGGACCGCTGATGCACGTGATCGCGGCCAAGGCGGTCGCCTTCAAGGAAGCGCTGGCGCCCGACTTCAAGGTCTACCAGCAGCAGGTCGCGACGAACGCGATCGTCCTCGCCGAGACCCTGACCGAGCGGGGGCTGCGCATCGTCAGCGGCCGGACCGAAAGCCACGTGATGCTGGTCGACCTCCGGCCGAAGAACCTCACCGGCAAGGAAGCCGAGACCGTGCTGCACGCCGCGCACATGACCTGCAACAAGAACGGCATCCCGAACGACCCGCAAAAGCCGATGGTGACCAGCGGAATCCGCCTCGGCACGCCGGCGCTGACGACGCGCGGCTTTCGCGAGGAAGAGACGCGGCGCACCGCCCACCTCATCGCCGACGTGCTGGACGCGCCGCACGACGAGGCCAACATCGCCGCCGTGCGCGCAAAGGTCGCGACCCTGACCCGCGACTTCCCCGTCTACCGCTAAAGCCCGACCGATGCGCTGCCCGTTCTGCAGCCACGAAGACACCACGGTCGTCGAGACCCGGGATTCCGACGAGGGCGACGTCGTTCGCCGGCGCCGCCGCTGCCAGAGCTGCGACAAGCGCTTCACCACCTACGAGCACGCCGAGATCGCCTTGCCGCAGGTGGTGAAGAAGGACGGCACCCGCGCCGACTTCGACCCGGCCAAGGTGCGCGCCTCGATGACCCTGGCCCTGCGCAAGCGGCCGGTCAGCGTCGAGCAGATCGACGCGGCGATGGTGCGCATCCAGGACAAGCTGCTCAACAGCGGCGCGCGCGAGGTGCTCTCCTCGAAGGTCGGCGAGCACGTGATGCGCGAGCTCAAGCGCATCGACAAGGTCGCCTACGTGCGCTTCGCCTCGGTCTACCGCAGCTTCGAGGACGTCGACGAGTTCCGCCAGCTGATCCAGGACATCTGATCCGCGCCTGAGGCGCGACGCCACCGCACGCACGCGGCCCGAGTGCCCCCCAAGGGCGGCCCGCCGCAGGTCCCCCGCGGTTCCCCTCTGCACGGGATCGTGAAATCGGTCGCGGATTTCTACAGTGCTTCGCATGGACACGAAGCACGACACCCACCGCCGGCCGCGCCGCCAGACCGGCTTCTCGCTGATCGAAGCGATGGTCCTCGTCGCCGTGACCGCGGTCGTCGCCACCGCCGCCCTCCCCAGCCTCGTCGCCTTCATCGACGGCCGCCGCCTCGACGCCGCGGCGACTGCGCTCGCCGCCGACATCCAGTTCGTGCGCACCGAGGCGGTGGCGCGCAACCAGCCGATCCGCATCAGCTTCCACGCCGACGGCGCGAACACCTGCTGGGTGGTGCACACCGGCGCGGCCGCGCAGTGCAGCTGCGGCGACGCCGCGCCCGCGGTCTGCAGCGGCGGCGCGGTCGAGATCAAGACCGTGGTCCTCGGGGCCGCCGACCGGGTGAGCGTGCGCGCCAACGTCGCCTCGATCGCCTTCGATCCCTTGCACGGCACGAGCACGCCGACCGGAACGCTGCGCCTGATCGACACCGGCGGCCGGGCGGTGCACCACATCGTCAACGTCATGGGCCGGGTCCGCTCGTGCACGCCTGCGGGCGTGTCGGGCTGGCGCGCCTGCTGAATTCCATTGCACGACAAGGAGATTCCCATGCAACGCTTCACGCCCTCTCGCTGCCGACGCGGCGGCCGTCGCGCCAGCCGCGGCTTCACCCTGATCGAGACGCTGATCGCCGTCGGCATCGCCGGCGTGCTGTCGAGCATTGCCTACCCCTCGCTCGAAAGCCAGGTCCTGCGAGCCCGGCGCAGCGACGCCATGGTTTCGCTGATGAACGCCCAGCTCGCGCAGGAGCGGCACCGGGCCAACCACCGCAGCTACGGCGACCTCGCCGCCATCGGCGTGCGCCCGACCTCGCTCTCGGGCCACTACACGATCGAGGTCGCGGCGAGCGCGACCGACGCCTACGAGCTCGTCGCCACCGCCACCGGCCGGCAGGCGCGCGACGCGGGCTGCCAGACGCTGCGCCTCGCGGTCGCCGGAGCGAGCGTCGTCTACGCCTCGGGGCCCGACGCCGCGGCGTCGAACGCCGCCACGCTCAACCGCAAGTGCTGGAACCAGTGATGAAGACGCGTCGCTCCTCGCGCGGCCTGTCGATCGTCGAGCTGCTCGTCGGCACCGCCGTCGGACTGGTCGTCGTCGCCGCCGGCACCACCGTGGTCACGCACAACGCCCGCGAGAACCGCGCCCTCATGATCGAGGCGCGGCTGATGCAGGACCTGCGCACCGCCGCCGACATCGTCGCCCGCGACCTGCGCCGCGCCGGCTACTGGGCCGGCTCGGCTTCGGGCGTTCGCAGCGACGACGGCAGCGCGGTCGTCGCCAATCCGTATGCGCTCGTCACGCCCGAGAGCGCCGCGTCCGACGCGGTGCGCCTCAGCTTCTCGCGCGACGCCAGCGAGAACGGCACGGTCGACGGCAATGAGCGCTTCGGCTTTCGCCTGCGCAACGGCGCGATCGAGCTGCAGCTCGGCGACGGCAACTGGCAGGCGCTCACCGATCCGGCCACGCTCACCGTCACCGGGTTCGAGATCGCGCCGCGCACCGAGGAAACGAGCCTGGCGAGCTTCTGCGACCAGCCCTGCGCCGCCGGCAGCACGACCTGCCCGCCGCGCCAGCAGGTGCGCAGCTTCGCCGTCGCGATCAGCGCGCGCGCCGTCGCCGATGCGAACGTGCAGCGCAGCGTCGTCGCCGGCGCGCGCCTGCGCAACGTCTCCGTCGTCGGCAGCTGCGAGGCCTGAGATGCAGCGCCGCACCGGAGGATCGATTCGCCGCCAGCGCGGCGCCGCCGCGCTCGTCGTCACCATGCTGCTCGTGTTCGCGATGCTGATCGTCGTCGCGGTCGCCAACCGCAACGTCGTCGTCGAGGTGCGTGCGTCGGCGAACCAGTACCGCTCGACGCAGTCGTTCGAAGCTGCCGAGGCCGGCCTCGAATGGGCGCTCGCCCGGCTCAACGACAGCACGCCGATCGGCGACGACTGCTTGCCGAGCGGGGACCCGGCGGCGCGCTCGTACCGCGACCGCTTCCTGCGCGACGACGGCGCCGGCTTCGTCGCCGCGAGCTGGGACGATGCAGGGACCCCCACGCCGCTGCAGGCGTCGTGCGTCCGCGGCGAGAGCGGCTGGTCCTGCACCTGCCCGGCCGGTGGTGCCGCGCTGGTCGCCGATCCGGCTGGCGATGCGATCGCGCCTCGCTTCGCGCTGCAGTTCGCCAACGGCGCCCGACCCGGCATCGTCCGGGCGATCGCCACCGGCTGCACCCGCAGCGGCGCGGCCTGCCTCGCGTCCACGAACGCCGGTCACGAGGCGGCGGCGCGGGTCGAGGTCGCGTTCGGCCTGGTTCCCGGCCTGCGCGCCGCGCCGGTCGCGGCGCTGACGGTGCGCGGCAACGTCGATGCCGGCGCCGGCGCCCTCGGCGCGCACAACCGCGACTCTTCCTCCGGCGGGCTGGCGATCCAGGCCGGCGGCAGCGTCGCCGGCAATGCCTTGCGGCTCGGCGTTCCCGCCGGCTCGCCGCTCGAGGGCGCAATCGCTTCCGGCGACACGCAGCTCGCCGCCCTGGACGCCGACCGCTTCTTCGCCCGCTGGTTCGGCATGGACAAGGCCGCCTGGGCGGCGCAGCCGGCGGCAACACCGCTCGCGTGCAGCGGCAACTGCAGCGCCGCGATCGGCAGCGCTGTCGCCGCCGGCGGTCGACTGGTCGCGATCGCCGGCGACGCGTCGCTCGACGGCCCGGCGACGCTCGGCTCGCCCGAGCGGCCGATCGTCCTCGTCGTCGGCGGAGCGCTTCGCCTGCGCGACGCGGTGACGCTGCACGGCGTCGTCTTCGCCGGCTCGATCGACTGGCGCGACGCGGCACCGATCAGCGGCGCGTTGATCCGCGGCGCGGCGATCGCCGAAGGCACGTACAGCGGCGAAGCCGCCGCCGACTTCGTTCACGACACCGCCCTGCTCGAGCGCCTGCAGCGCGGCAGCGGCAGCTTCGCCCGCGTCAACGGCAGCTGGAAGGACTTCTGACCATGGCCACGACTTCGCCCCGTCTCCGCCTGCACGGTCGCCACGCGCAGCAGGGCGCCGCCTTGTTCGAATCGCTCGTCGCCTTCGTCTTCCTCGCCGTCGCCAGCCTGACTGCGGCGCAGGTGCAGAGCCAGCTCCGCCTGCACGGCGACCTGGCGCGGCAGCGCTCGGAAGCGGTTCGCCTCGGCGCCCGCGAGCTCGAAGCGCTGCGCGCCTGGTCGACGCTCGAAGCCGCGTCGGGCGCGAGCGCCTACGCCGCGATCGTCGATGCCGAAACGACGCTCGACGCCGGCACCAACCCGGTGGGCAACGCCGACTACCGCATCGTCCGCCGCATCGACGACGCCTCCTTCGCCGGCGCCAAGAGCGCGACCATCGCGGTCGAATGGGCCGATCGCGGCGGCGCCGCGCAGCGGCTCGTGCTCGAGAGCGTGATCGCGCGCAGCGACCCGATCTGGTCGGGCGCGCTCGCCGTCGGCGCCGGCGCCGGCGTGCCGCGCGGCAGCCTCGGCCGCTCGACCGGCGTGCCGGTGACGGCGCGCTCGCTCGGCGACGGCCGCAGCGCGCTGAAGACTTCGTCGTCGGGCAGCGCCGCGGTGATCTTCGACGACCGCAGCGGGGAGATCGTGGCGCGCTGCGACGGCGTCGCGTCCGGCACCGCGACCCGCGATCTCACGACCGGCGCCCTGGCGTCGTGCAGCGAGGGCCGCTGGCGCCTGCTCACCGGCAGCATCCGCTTCAGCTCGGCGGTGCCGCCCCTGGCGACCGACGCGAACGACTCGCCGCCGGCCGTGGCGATCGCCCTCGCGCTCGGCGGCGGCACCTACGCCGCGCCGGCCGAATGCAGCACCGAGGCGATGAAGACGGTGCGCCACTCCGCGGGCGGCAGTCTGCACATCGAAGCGGTGCCCATCGATGCCCTGCCCGCCTCGCTTGGCCTCGCCTCGTGGGTCGATACCGGCGACCGCCATGTCGCCTATCGCTGCGTCGTCACGCCGCGCGCCGACGGCCGCTGGTCGGGCCGCAGCACGCTCCTGCCCACGGGCTGGACGATAGGCGCGGGCAACGGCGACCGCCGCGTCTGCCGCTACGCCGCCGACCGCGACGGCTCGGGCGCAATCGATGCGAACATCGAGCATCCCGCCGACTACGTCGACGTCGCCGGCACGCTCCAGGCGCAGAATTTCCTGGTCGTGCGCGGCGACCAGGCGTGCCCGGCGGCCAGCGGCGGGGACCTCTTCACCGCCGGCCTCGGCACGGTGCAACATCAACCCTGATCCTCGCTCCACGCCCACGCCTTGAACGACTCTCTCGCCACCCCTGCCGAACCGAGCCCCTTCGCCGCCGCGATGCGCGAGGCGCTCGCGCTCGCCGAGAAGGCGGTCGGCCTCTCCGATCCGAACCCGCGCGTCGGCTGCGTCATCCTCGCGGCCGATGGCCAGGTCATCGGCCGCGGCCACACCCAGGAAGCCGGCGGCGCGCATGCCGAGGTGATGGCGCTGCGCGACGCCGCCGCGCGCGGCGCCGAGGTGCGCGGCGCCACCGTCGTCGTCAGCCTCGAGCCGTGCTCGCACCACGGCCGCACGCCGCCGTGTGCCGAAGCGCTGGTCGCCGCCGGCATCGGCCGCGTCGTCATGGCGATGCGGGACCCCAATCCGCTCGTCGCCGGCCAGGGCGCGGCGCGGCTCGCGGCCGCCGGCATCGAGGTCGTCGCCGGGCCGTTCGAGGCCGAGGCGCGCGAGCTCAACATCGGCTTCGTTTCGCGGATGACGCGCGGCCGGCCGTGGCTGCGCCTCAAGGTCGCGGTCTCGCTGGACGGGCGCAGCGCGCTCGAGAACGGTGCCAGCCAGTGGATCACCGGCGAGGCCGCGCGCACCGATGGCCACGCCTGGCGAAAGCGCGCCGGCGCCGTGCTCGCCGGGGTCGGCACCGTGCTCGACGACGACCCCCGGCTCGACGTGCGCCTCGTGCCCACCGCCCGCCAACCGCTGCGCGTGATCGTCGATTCGCGCCTGCAGACGCCGCCGGCGGCGCGCATCCTCAACCCGCCCGGACAAGTCCTGCTCTATGCGGCCGTCGATGACGCCGGCAAGCGCCGCGAGCTCGAAGCGCGCGGCGTCGAGATCCAGGTGCTGCCCTCGCCCGCCGGCAAGGTCGACCTGCCAGCGATGCTCGCCAACCTCGGCGCACGCGGCATCAACGAGCTGCATGTCGAAGCCGGCGAGAAGCTGAACGCCTCGCTGCTGAAGGAAGCCGTCGTCGACGAGCTGCTCGTCTACCTGGCGCCGCGCCTGCTGGGCAGCGGCCGCGGCCTGGCGGCGCTCGGCCCGTTCGAGCGGCTCGAGCAGAGCCTCGACTTTCGCTTCGTCGACGTCGCCCCGGTCGGCGACGACCTGCGCCTGCGCCTGCGCCTGCGCCGCTGACGCCTTGGCGACGCCGTAGTCACGGCGTCACGACGACAATCGACGCATGTTCACCGGCATCGTCAGCGGCGTCGGCCGCATCGTCGAATCGAAGCCGCTCGGCGCCGGCGCCGGCTTCGGCAAGGCGCTCGCGATCGAGGCGCCGGCGGGCTTTCTCGACGGCGTCGGCCTGGGCGAGAGCATCGCCCTGTCGGGCGCGTGCATGACCGTCGTCCGCCTCGAGCCCGCGGCGCGCCGCTTCCATGTCGAGATCTCGGCCGAAAGCCTGGCCAAGACCGCCGGCCTCGACGCTCAGGGCGAGATCAACCTGGAGAAGGCGATGCGCGCCGACGCCCGGCTCGACGGCCACCTGGTGTCAGGCCATGTCGACGGCGTCGGCCGCGTCACCCGGTTCGAGCGCGTCGGCGAGTCGTGGGAGCTGCGGGTCGAGGCGCCGTCGGCGCTGGCGCGCTTTCTCGCCGTGAAGGGCTCGGTTGCGGTCGACGGCGTCAGCCTCACCGTCAACAGCGTCGAAGATCGCCCATCCGGCTGCGAGATCGGCATCAACCTGATCCCGCACACGGTGCAGAACACGAGCCTGCGCGGCCTTGCGGTCGGCCGGCGCGTCAATCTCGAGATCGATCTGATCGCCCGCTATGTCGAGCGCATGCTCGGCTTGGCCTCACGGGCGCCCTGAAACCCCCCAACGCCTACAATTTCGCCATGGCCATCGCCCCGATTCCCGAGCTCGTCGCCGAGCTGGCCGCAGGCCGAATGGTGATCCTCGTCGACGAGGAGGATCGCGAGAACGAAGGCGATCTGGTCCTCGCCGCCGACCACGTCACGCCCGAGGCCATCAACTTCATGGCGAAGTTCGGCCGTGGCCTGATCTGCCTCACGCTCACGCGCGAGCGCTGCGAGCGGCTGCAGCTTCCGCCGATGGCGGCGAAGAACGGCGCCCAGCACGGCACCGCCTTCACGGTCTCGATCGAGGCCGCTGTCGGCGTCACCACCGGCATTTCCGCGGCTGACCGGGCGCGCACCGTGCAGGCCGCGGTGAAGAAGGACGCGCGCGCCTCCGACCTGGTGCAGCCGGGCCACATCTTCCCGCTGCAGGCTCACGACGGCGGCGTGCTCATGCGCGCCGGCCACACCGAAGCCGGCTGCGACCTCGCGGCCATGGCCGGCCTGGCGCCAGCGGCGGTGATCTGCGAGGTGATGAACGACGACGGCACGATGGCGCGCCTGCCCGACCTCGTCGCCTTCGCCGAGCAGCACGGCCTGAAGATCGGCACCATCGCCAGCCTGATCGAGCATCGCAGCCGCAACGAGTCGCTGATCGAGCGCGCCGGCACGCGCAAGATGCTCACGCCGCAGGGCGAGTTCGACTGCGCCGTCTACACCGACAAGACCGGCGGCCTCCACCTGGCGCTGACGCGCGGCCGCTGGACCGCCGCCGACGAGGTGCTGGTGCGCGTGCACGAGCCGCTCTCGGTGCTCGACCTGCTCGACGCCGGCCCGTCCGACCACTCCTGGCCGCTGCCGCGGGCGCTGGCGGCGCTGCAGAAGAACGAGCGCAGCGCCGCGGTGCTGCTCAACTGCGGCGAAGACGCCGCGGCCCTCTTGCCGCAGATGCTCGCGCGCAGCCGCGGCGCCCGCCGGCCGCCGCAGCCGATGGACCTGCGCACCTACGGCATCGGCGCGCAGATCCTGCGCGATCTCGGCGTCGCCAAGATGAAGCTGCTCGGCAGCCCGCGCCGCATGCCGAGCATGGCCGGCTATGGCCTCGAGGTGAACGGCTTCGTCGCCGACGAGCCGCCGGTCGTTTCCGCCGCAGCAGTCACGCATGCGCAACGCTGACCGCGGCGAGGCGCCGCGCCTCGACGGTCGCGAGCTGCACATCGGCATCGTCCAGGCGCGCTTCAACGCCGAGATCACCGACCGCATCGCCGCCGCCTGCGAGGCCGAGCTCGCCGTTCTCGGCGTCGCCGCCGACCGGGTCGCGCGGGTCCGGGTTCCGGGCGCGCTCGAGATCGGCGTCGCCCTGGCCGCGCTCGCCGAAAGCAACGAATTCGACGCGCTGATCGCGATCGGCTGCGTGATCCGTGGCGAGACCTATCACTTCGAGCTCGTCGCCAACGAAAGCGGCGCGGCGATCACGCGGGTCGGGCTCGACCACGACCTGCCGATCGGCAATGCCGTGCTCACCTGCGAGAACGAGGCGCAGGCCGAAGCGCGCGCCGACGACAAGGGTCGAGACGCGGCGCGGGTCGCGGTCGAGATGGCGAACCTGCTGGACGACTGGTCGTGAGCGAAGCGGACAAGCCGCCCGCCGCGGGGCGGCCCGAAGGCGGGCGGCGCTCGGGCTCGCGTCCCGGCGACAACCGGCGACGCGGCGGCACCGTCTCGTCGGCCCGCCGCAAGTCGCGCGAGTTCGCCCTGCAGGGCCTGTACGAATGGCTGATCGGCGGCGCCGACGCCGGCGTCGTCGACGCCCATGTGCGCGAGCAGGAAGGCTTCGACCAGTGCGACGCCGCCCACTTCGACATGCTGCTGCACGGCTGCATCCGCGAGCGCGCCGAGCTCGACGCGCAGCTCGCCACCCACCTCGACCGCAAGACCGAGCAGCTCTCGCCGGTGGAGCATGCGGTGCTGCTGATCGGCAGCTACGAATTGCTGCATTGCATCGAGATCCCGTACAAGGTGGCGATCAACGAAGCGGTCGAGCTGGCCAAGAGCTTCGGCGGCACCGATGGTCACAAGTACGTCAACGGCGTGCTCGACAAGACCGCGGGGGTGCTGCGCCGCGTCGAGATCGAGGCGGCGCGGGCACGGCGCGTCTGAGGACGCCCGCCACGGGCAAAAGCCCGCTGTTCCGGCGCCTCGAATGGTGAGCTTGTGTTACTAACGTTCGCCACGACACCTTTTCCACACTCGGGACCCTCCCGCCTCACTTAAGCTGGCGGGCGTGAACAGCAGTTCCACTCCGCCGGCCGTTCCAGGCGACTCGGTCCCCGGCTCGCCGCAGAGCGTTCCCGGCGTAGCCCTGTGGAGCGATTCCGACAGCGGCCGCCCGGCGGCGCCCGGTTTCTCGGGCCTGGTGGCTCCGGCCGCCGATCGGGCGATGCCGACGATCGGCCACATCGGCCGCTACGCCCTCAAGTACCAGCTCGGCGCCGGCGGCCTCGGCACCGTGTTCGCCGCCCACGATCCGCTGCTCTCGCGCCTGATCGCGGTCAAGACGCTCAACCTCGAGATCAAGGAGAACGAGCGCGAATCGTTCAACTCGCTCTTCATCAACGAAGCGCGCGCCGCGGGCGGCCTCAGCCACCCGCACATCGTCACCGTGTTCGACGCCGGCATCAGCGACAACCGCGCCTACATCGCGATGGAGCTGCTGAAGGGCCGAGACCTGCGCCAGCTGCGCCAGGAAGGCTGGCGGGCAACGCCCTCGCAGGCGGCGCTGATCGTCCGCCGCGTCGCCGACGCGCTCGCCTTCGCCCATTCCAAGGGCGTGATCCACCGCGACATCAAGCCGGCCAACATCTTCATGGTCGGCCGCACCCAGCCACGGGTGCTCGACTTCGGCATCGCCCGGATCACGCACCAGCGCGAAGGCGGCGATGCGATGAACGGCGCCGGCTCGCCCTACTACATGGCCCCGGAGCAGGTGCGCCGCGAACCGGGCGATCGCCGCACCGACGTGTTCTCGCTCGGCGTCGTGCTCTACGAGCTGCTCACCGACACCAAGCCGTTCGACGGCGAATCGCTGAAGGACATCACCAACGCCGTGCTCGAGCACGAGCCGCCGCTCGCGAGCAAGGTCGACAAGGCAGTGCCCAGGGCGCTGGCCGAGATCGCCGCCCGGGCGATGGCCAAGGATCCGGAGCACCGGTTTCGCTCGGCCCGCTCGTTCGCCCGCGAGCTGCGCCAGTGGCTCGACGCCAACCCGGTGGGTCCCGAAGGCGAGGCGTTGGCCGGCGCTCCCGAAGCGCGGCAGTCGCCGCGCCGCCGGGCGCCCTGGATCGCTGCCGCGGTGCTCGCGGTCGTCGGCCTGGGCAGCGCCGCCGTCTGGTGGCAGGGCAGCGCGCCGGCCCAGCCCACGGTCGCTGCCGGCCCGGCCGGCAGAACGGCGCTGCCAACGGCTGCCGCCCGCTCGCCGGCACCGGCGGTCGCGGCAGCGCCCGCTTCGGCCCTTGCTGCCGGGCCTTCGCCGGCGGTCGCGGCCGAGCCCGCCGTGACCATCGCGCCGGCATCGCCGGTGGCGACGACGACGCCCGCGGCCCCGGCCGCGCAGACCGCCATGCCGCAGCCCGCCGCGGCCCAGACCGCTGCCGCGCCGATCCCGAACGGCGCGAACAACCCCGCGGCGCAGGAGGCGCTGCTGCTGGCGAGCATCGTTCCCACGCCCTCGCTGGTCACGGCCACGACCGCGGCCCCCATGCCCAGCGCGACCGTGCCCTCTGCCAAGGAGGTCCAGCCGAAAGAGTCGGCCAAGGAGCGGCGCGCCCGCGAGGCCAAGGACCGCGAGGCGCGCGAGCGCGACCTGCGGCTGGCCGCGGCGCAGCCCGCCATCGCCGCCACCGGGCTGGTGCGGATCGCGATCAGCCCCTGGGGCCAGGTCGAGGTCGACGGCGCCGCCTCGGGCGCAGCGCCACCGCTGACCGAGCTGAACCTCAGCGAAGGCCGGCACCAGATCGTCGTCCGCAACGGCGACTTCGCGCCGTTCGTCGCCACGGTCAACGTCGTCGCGGGCCAGACCCTGTCCATCCGCCACAAGTTCGGCTCCTGAAGATGACGCGACGCGGGGTCTGGGCCCGCCTCCCAGCCGCGCTAGCATCGGCCGCCTGCCTTTTCTTCGCCGCCTGCGCGCAAACGCCGCCGGCGACAGCTTCGGTCGGCCTGCTCGACGTGAGCGGGCGGCCGGCCGAAAAGGCCTTGCTCGACGGCCTGAAGGCTTATGACGACGCCCAATACGACACCGCGGAGCGACAGTTCCGGCTCGCCCTCGCCCTCGGCCTGGCTTCGGCCAAGGACCGGGCCGAGGCGCACAAGCGGATGGCGTTCATCCATTGCGCCGCCGGCCGCCTGGAGCCGTGCGAGGCCGAGTTCCGGGCTGCCCGCCAGGCCGACCCGTCCTTCGCCCTCGACCGCTCCGAGGCCGGCCATCCGGTCTGGGGCCCGGTGTACCGCAAGGTCGTTCCGAACTGATCGCGCCGGCCGCGCCGCGGTTCGATGACGGCAGCGCGCCACGCCGGCCCGCCCGATCACGCCGCGGCCTTTCGCTGGCCGGTGCGAATCTACTGGGAGGACACCGATGCCGCCGGCATCGTCTTCTACGCCAACTACCTCAAGTTCTTCGAGCGCGCCCGCACCGAGTGGCTGCGCAGCCTCGGCTTCGAGCAGGAGGTGCTGCGCGCCGGGGCCGGGCTCGGCTTCGTCGTCACCGACACCGAGCTGCACTACCGCGAGCCGGCGCGCCTCGACGACATGCTCGAGGTGACCGTCCTGGTCGCCCATGTCGGCCTGGCGAGCATGACCGTGGCGCAGCAGGCGCGCCGGGCCGGCCGCTTGCTTGCGGAGGGCACGATCCGGGTGGGCTGCGTCGACCTCGGAACTTTCCGGCCGCGGCGCGTGCCTGACGACATCCTCGCGAAGCTTCGCGGCCACCGACAACAAGAACCGAACCGATGACCCAGGATTTCTCGATCGTCACCCTCGTCCTGCACGCCAGCCTGGTGGTGCAGATCGTCATGGTCGGGCTGCTGCTCGCCTCGCTCGCGAGCTGGACGGTGATCTTCGGCAAGCTGTTCGGCCTGCGCAAGGCGCGCGCCGCCAACGACGAGTTCGAGCGCGAGTTCTGGGCCGGCCGCAACCTCAACGACCTGTTCGCCGACGCTACCAAGAAGGCGCCGCGCTCGGCGATGGAGCGGATCTTCGCCTCGGGCATGCGCGAGTTCTTCAAGCTGCGCGAAAAGCGCGTCGCCGACACCGGCGCCCTGCTCGACGGCGCCCGCCGGGCGATGCGCGCGAGCTTCCAGCGCGAGCTCGACACCATCGAGTCGAACCTCTCGTTCCTCGCCTCGGTCGGCTCGGTCTCGCCCTACGTCGGCCTGTTCGGCACCGTCTGGGGAATCATGCATGCCTTCATCGGCCTGTCGAACCTGCAGCAGGTGACGCTGGCGACGGTGGCGCCCGGCATCGCCGAGGCGCTGGTCGCCACCGCGATCGGCCTGTTCGCGGCGATCCCGGCGGTCATCGCCTACAACCGCTTCGCCCGCCAGATCGACCGCATCGCGACCCAGCTCGAGAGCTTCATCGAGGAGTTCTCCAACATCCTCCAGCGCAATGCCGGCGCCATGCCGGCGGCGCCGCGCTAGACATGCCCTCGACCCTGCAGCGCAGCGGCTCGCGCCGGCGCACGATCAGCGAGATCAACATGGTCCCGTTCATCGACGTCATGCTCGTGCTGCTGATCATCTTCATGGTGACCGCGCCGCTCATCACCACGGGCATCGTCGACCTGCCGAGCGTCGGCAAGAGCAAGGCGCGGCCCGAGCACTTCGTCGAGATCGTCGTCGGCGCCGACGAGCAGCTGAAGATGCGCGTCGACGGCAAGGACTCGGCGACGCTGCGCCTGGCCGACCTCGCCGCCCGCGTGACCGAGGTGCAGGCCGGCAATGCGAACACCCCGGTCGTGATCTCGGCCGACCGCAACGTGAAGTACGAGACCGTGGTCAAGGCGATGGACGTGCTGCAGCGCGCCGGCGTTCAGCGGGTCGGCCTCTCGGTCAAGCAGGGCACGCCGTGAACCCGGGCACCGCATGAGCACCGCCGCCCTCGCCCACGACGCGTTCGCGCCGCGAAGGCCGCCGGGCATGGGCCCGGGCCTCGTCCTGGCGCTGCTCGCGCACGCCCTGCTGATCGCCGCGCTCGCCTGGAGCGTGAACTGGAAGACGAGCGAGCCCGAAGGCGTGGTCGCCGAGCTCTGGTCTGCGCTGCCGCAGATCGCCGCGCCGCGCGCGGTGGTGCCCGAGCCGCAGCCGCCGGTGGTGGTCGAGCCACGACCAGCGCCGCCGGTGCCGCGACCCGAGCCCGTGGCGCCGCCCCGCGTCGACGCGCAGATCGCGATCGAGCGCGCCGAAGCGGCGAAGAAGGCCGAGGCCGCCAAGCGCGAAGAGGCGCGCCGCGCCGAGGCCGAGCGGGAGAAGGAGCGCGATCGCCAGCGCCTCGCCGACGAGCAGGCCGAGAAGAAGAAGCTCGCCGAGAAGGCGCGCCAGGACGAGGCAAAGCAGGCGGCCATGCGCGAGGCCAACCTGCGAAGGATGATGGCCCAGGCGGGCGCCAGCGACGATCCCGCGGCCACCGGCAAGGCGGCGCAGACCTCGGGACCCTCGGCGGGCTACGCCGGCCGCATCAAGGCGCGGATCAAGCCGAACATCGTCCTTACCGCCGACGTCAGCGGCAACCCGCTGGCCACGGTCGAGGTGCGGCTCGCGCCCGACGGCACCATCGTCAGCCGCAAGCTCACGAAGAGCAGCGGCTCGCCCACCTGGGACGAGACCGTGCTGCGCGCGATCGACAAGACCGAGGTCCTGCCGCGCGATACGGACGGCCGCGTGCCCTCGTCGATGTCGATCGACTTCCGTCCGCGCGAGTAGTGCGCAGCGCGCGGGCTCAGGCCTCGGCCGCCGGGGCCGCTGCCTTGGCCTGCGCGAGTTGCTCCTCGAGGCGAACGACGTCGGCCGAGAGCCGGCCCGCCACCAGGCCGATCAGCTCGAAGCCGAAGCCGGGGTTCTGGTAGTAGATCTGCCGCACCGTGTTCTGGTTGACGCTCAGCACCTTGCAGTCTTCGGCGCAGCGCGCGGTCAGCGTGCGGCGCCCGTCGGGAGCGAAGAAGGCGATCTCGCCGAACACCATGCCGGGCCCGACGCTGCGGCCGATCTCGACGAATTCGACTCGCCCCGAAGCGAGCAGGTAGAGATGGCGCGCCACGTCGCCCTTCTTGAAGAGGACGTAGCCCTTCTTCCGCTTGGTCGCCTTCATGTAGGGCGTGAGCCAGATGCCCGAGGTGTCCTTGCTCGCGGCCGCGGTGGTGACGTTTTCGGTCAAGCGCCGCATCTCGAGCAGGCGGGCGACGTTGATCGGCAGCAGGACCGCATGCAGGATCGCCAGGACCGGCGCGCCATGAAGGGCGCCGTAAGCGAAGAAGCCGCAGTTGCTGCCCACTGCCAGCCAGCGCAGCGGCACCATCGTCTTGACGAAGGAGCTCGTGACGGTGAGCCCTGCCGCCAGGGCGACAGCGATCAAGGCCGCGATCTCGATCGGCGACGACAGCGCGGCGACGACGGCCGTCTTCGCGTAGTCGAGGATCTGCTCAATCATCGTGGGCGGCTCGCCGCTTCAAGGCTCGAGCACCAGGCCGCCGACGTAGGCGAGGCTCTGGCCGTGCGTGTTGTCCGCGTCGGCGCCGATGGCGATGGCGATGATCGGCGGCATGGTCGGGCTCTCCCCGCCGAACAGCTTGACGAAGTCGGCGGCGACGTCGCGCCGCTCGCTCATCCATTGACGCAGCGGCGTGATGCCGCTGCGCACGACGACGTAGCGCATGCGCCGGGTGAACGCGTTGTCGAGCGTGGTCCCCGCCGGGAGGTTCGCGTCCCAGACGTAGCAGACCGTCGCCGCCGGCACCGTGTCGGGGGTCTTGGAGCGGGCGATGCGCAGTATCTGCCGGTCGGCGAACGGAACGTTCTCGATCGAGTGGTCGAAGAAGACGCAGACCTTCACCGCCGTGTCGTCGCCGGCGCGGGTGCGCAGGTCGCTGGCCTCGATCGGCTTTTCCATGCGCCATTGCCACGCGAGTTGGGCGCTGCCGGAAGCGATGCGCACCGGATACACCAGGTTGCCATAGGACTCCTTGGCCTCGACCCGCAGGGCGCGTACGCCGTCGACCTCGACGACCGAGAACTGGGTGAACGGCTTGGTCTGCTGCGGCAGGCCGGCCACCCGCCAGGGCGCCGCCGGCTTGCCGCCCTCACCGACGATCGGGATCGGGAACGGAAGCGTCTCGGCGCAGGCCAGCGCCGGCAGGGCGACGGCGAACAGGGCGAGGGCAAGGCGCTGCAGCATGGCGGGCTCCGGACGGGCAAAGGGGCGATTGTCAAGCCGACGGCGCTTCGGCGGCACCGTAGCTGCCGCCGCCGGGAGACTCGATCACGAACACGTCGTCCGCGCCCATCTCGATCGAGGCGATGTGATCGAGCGCGACCCGGCTGCCGTCGGCCCGCTCCACCCGATTGATGCCGGGCGCGCCGGCGCCGCCGCCGTGCGCGCCGAAAGCGCCCTGGTGGCGGTTGTTGGAGAGGATCGAGGCGGTCATCGGCTCGAGGAAGCGCACGCGCCGCACCGCGCCGTCGCCGCCGTTCCAGCGGCCGCGGCCGCCCGAGCCCGGGCGGATCGCATAGCTGTCGAGCCGCACCGGGAAGCGGAACTCGAGCACCTCGGGGTCGGTGAGGCGCGAGTTGGTCATGTGCGTCTGCACGACCGAGGTGCCGGCGAAGCCCTCGCCGGCGCCCGAGCCGCCGGAGATCGTCTCGTAGTACTGGTAGCGCTCGTTGCCGAAGGTGAAGTTGTTCATCGTCCCCTGGGATGAGCCCATTGTGCCGAGCGCGCCGTAGAGCGCGTTGGTGATGCAGGTCGAGGTCTCGACGTTGCCGGCGACCACCGAGGCCGGCGGCTCGGGGTTGAGCATCGAGCGGGCCGGGATGATCACCTTCAGCGGCTTCATGCAGCCGGCGTTGAGCGGAATCTCGTCGGCGACCAGGGTGCGAAAGACGTACAGCACCGCCGCCATGCAGACCGCGGTCGGCGCGTTGAAGTTGTTGGTGAGCTGCGGCGAGGTGCCGGTGAAGTCGATCTCGGCGCTGCGGCTCGCCGCGTCGACCCGGATCGCCACCTTGATCACGGCACCGTTGTCGAGCGGGAGGGCGAAGGCGCCGTCCTTGAGCTTCGTGATGACGCGCCGCACCGACTCCTCGGCGTTGTCCTGCACGTGCCGCATGTAGCTCTGCACGACCGCCAGGCCGTACTGCGCCACCATCGCCCGCAGCTCGCGCACGCCCTTCTCGTTGGCCGCGACCTGCGCCTTCAGGTCGGCGAGGTTCTGCTCCGGGTTGCGCGAAGGGTACTCGCCGCTCTGCAGCAGGGCGCGCATCTCGGCTTCGAGGAAGCGCCCGCCCTCCACGAGCTTGACGTTGTCGATCTGCACGCCCTCTTCCTCGATGCGCGTCGAGAACGGCGGCATCGAGCCGGGCGTGGTGCCGCCGATGTCGGCGTGGTGGCCGCGCGAGCCGACGTAGAACGTGGGCCGCGGGGCACCCTCACCCCGGCCCTCTCCCGCAAGCGGGAGAGGGTGCCCGTCTCCTCCCTCTCCCCGCGTGCGGGGAGAGGGTTGGGGTGAGGGGTTGTCGAGGTAGACCGGCGTCACCACCGTCACGTCCGGCAAATGCGTGCCGCCGTGATACGGATCGTTCAGCACATAGACGTCGCCCGGCTTCATCTTCCCCGCGTTGCGCGCGATCACCGTCTTGATCGATTCGCTCATCGAGCCCAGGTGCACCGGCATGTGCGGCGCGTTGGCGATCAGGTTGCCCTCGGCGTCGAACAGGGCGCAGGAGAAATCGAGCCGCTCCTTGATGTTCACCGAGTAGGCGGTGTTCTGCAGCTGCAGCCCCATCTGCTCGGCGATGCTCATGAAGAGGTGGTTGAACACCTCGAGCAGCACCGGGTCGACGGTGGTGCCGATCGCCTGGCGCGCCTCGCGCGGCGCCACCCGCTCGAGCAGCAGGTGGTCGAGCGCGGTGATGCGCGCGCGCCAGCCGGGCTCGACGATCGTCGTCGCGTTGCGCTCGGCGACGATCGCCGGCCCGTCGATCACGTGGCCCGGCCGGGCGTCGTCGCGCTCGACCAGCGCCGCATCGTGCCAGCGACCTTCGCTGAACAGGCGCACGCTCGCCTTCGCCGGCGCCGGACCGCTGGCCGCGAGCGCATGCCGCGCCTCGGCCGGCGCATCGCCCGCGCCGACGGCCTCGACCGACACCGCCTCGACGATCAGGCGGCGCTCGCTCATCAAGAAAGCGAAGCGCTGCCGGTAGACGGCCTCGTAGGCCGCCTGCACGGCCGCGGCGTCGCCGAACGGCACGACGATCGCCGAATCGGTGCCTTCGTAGCGCACGTGGACGCGGCGGTGGACGACGATCTGCGCCCGCGCCACGCCCTGGCGCTCGAGCTCGGCGAGCGCCTCGGCAGCGAGCGCATCGAGCCGCTCGCCGGGCGCGGCGCCGGCCGAGGCGAGCGGGAGCTCGATCGCCGCCTGGCGCAGGGTCGCCTGGTCCGCCAGGCCCATGCCGTAGGCCGAGAGCACGCCGGCGAGCGGGTGCACGAACACGCGCGACATGCCCAGCGCGTCGGCGACGCGGCAGGCATGCTGGCCGCCGGCGCCGCCGAAGCACTGCAGGGTGTATCGCGTCACGTCGTAGCCGCGCGAGACCGAGATCTTCTTGATCGCGTTGGCCATGCCACCGACGGCGATGTCGATGAAACCCTCGGCCACCTGCTCTAGCGAACGGCTGGTTCCGGTGGCGCGCTCGACCTCGGCGGCGAGCGCGGCGAAGCGCTCGCGCACGATCTCGCCGTCGAGCGGCTGGTCGCCGGCCGGGCCGAACACGCGCGGGAAGAACGCGGGCTGGATCTTGCCGACGGCGACGTTGGCGTCGGTCACCGTCAGCGGCCCGCCGCGCCGGTAAGACGCCGGACCCGGGTTCGCGCCGGCGCTGTGCGGTCCGACGCGAAAGCGGGCGCCGTCGAAGCCGAGGATCGAGCCGCCGCCCGCGGCCACGGTGTGGATCGCCATCATCGGCGCGCGTACCCGCACGCCGGCGACCTGGGTCTCGAAGGCGCGCTCGAACTCGCCGGCGTAGTGGCTCACGTCGGTGGAGGTGCCGCCCATGTCGAAGCCGATGACGCGGATCACTCCCTCTCCCGCTTGCGGGAGAGGGTCGGGGTGAGGGTTTTCGCCGCCCACACCCCTCACCCCCGCCCTCTCCCCGGCGGGGAGAGGGAGAAGCCCCAGCTCGGCGGTCCGCACCATGCCGACGATGCCGCCGGCCGGCCCCGAGAGGATCGCGTCCTTGCCCTGGAAGGCCTGCGCGTCGGCGAGGCCGCCCGACGACTGCATGAAGTAGAGATGCACGCCCGGCATCTCGGCGGCGACGGTGTCGACGTAGCGGCGCAGGATCGGCGACAGGTAGGCGTCGACGACCGTTGTGTCGCCGCGCCCCACCAGCTTCATCAGCGGGCTTACCTTGTGCGAGACGCTCACCTGGCTGAAGCCGGCGGCCCTCGCCAGCCGCTCGGCGGCGAGCTCGTGCGCGCTGAAGCGCCAGCCGTGCATGAAGACGATGGCGACGCTGCCCAGCCCCGCGGCGCGCGCGGCCTGCAGGTCGGCGGCGAGCTTCGCCTCGTCGAGCGCCTGCACCAGCGTGCCGTCGGCGCCGACGCGCTCGTCGGCCTCGACCACCTTCGCGTAGAGCAGCTCGGGCAGGACGATGTGCGGCTCGAACAGCTTCGGCCGCTCCTGGTAGCCGATGCGCAGTGCGTCGCGAAAGCCGCGGGTGATGACGAGCAGCGTCGGCTCGCCCTTCCGTTCGAGCAGCGCGTTGGTCGCGACCGTGGTGCCCATCTTCACGCTCTCTACCCGGTCGGGCGTGATCGGCGCGCCGGCGGCGAGGCCGAGCAGCCGCCGGATGCCGGCAACCGCGGCGTCGCGGTACTGCTCGGGGTTTTCCGAGAGCAGCTTCAACGTCGTCAGCGAGCCGTCGGGGCGCTTGCCGACGATGTCGGTGAAAGTGCCGCCGCGGTCGATCCAGAACTGCCAGCGGGGGGGGCGCGTGTCGGTGTTCATCGGGCAGGCGCGGCGAAGCGCGAAGCGATCAGGGTGGTGATGTCGTGCACCGGCAGGCCGGTGGCGGCCCGCACGCCATCAGCGTAAGGCGGCATGTTGGTGCATTCGAGGACGATAGCGGCGAGCCCGGGATGGCGGTTCACCAGGCGCAGCGCGGCGGCCACGGTAGCCGCCTCGGCCAGCCCGGCATCGAGGTGGGAGCGATTGTCGAGCAGGGTGGCGTGGAACGCGGAATCGGGCGAGAGGCCTTCGACCGGCGTGTCGGTCGCCGCGCCCGCGGCGGCGAGGTGAGCGGGGGTGAGCGAGCCGGCATCGGCGGTGACGATGCCGACCCGCTGCCCTGCCGGCAGCGCCGCCTGCAGGCCGGCGACGAGCAGGAGGCTCGAAGTCCACAGGGGCACGGCGACGGCCGCCTGCATCTCCTCCTGGAACAGCGCCAGGAAGCCGCAGCTCGTGGCGATCGCCGTGCAGCCTTCGGCCTCGAGCATCCGCGCGGCGACGACGAAGGGCTCGAGCAGCGAGCGGTCGGCATCGATCACCACCCGCCGCGGCAACGCGCCGACGACCACGCGATAGCGCACCGGAAAGGCGAACGTCGCCGGATTGCCGATGTCGCCCGGCAGGCGCGGGAAGCGCGTGTCGAGCATGACGACGCCGAGGACGCCCCGGCCGGCGCCGGGCCGCCCCAAGCCGGCCGGCGCCCCCTCCGGGGGCAGCGCAGCGGCGCCAGCCGCAAGCGTGGGGGCCGTCATTTCAAAGCGAGGTCGCGGCCCGTGCCGCCTGGTCGTACAGGCCGGACATGGTGCGCAGCAGCCGCGCCATCTCGCCGATGTCGGGATTGCGGTCGGTGTCGAGGTTGGCGATCAGGCAGGCCTCGCGCACTTCGCGGTACTTCGCCACCGCCGCCTCGCCGGCCGCGGTGGGGCTGTAGAAGACTTCCTTGCCGACCTTCTCGCCCTGCGCCAGGCCGGCGGCGAGCAGCTTCTTCAGCGAATAGCCGACGACATGCGTGTCCTCGACGTTGAGCACGAAGCAGATGTCGCCGAGCTTCTTGTTGCGCGCGCGGTGGCAGATGTGGTGCAGCACCAGCACGTCGGTGATCGTCAGATCGGGGCAGCCTGCGGCCGCCATGCAGCGAACGGCCCATCGCGAGAACGCGTTCCACGCGATGATCATGCCGAACTCCAGCTCCGACAGCTCCACGCTTTTCGGCGACACGAGATGCGACGACGAGACGATGCCGGTCGTCTTCGGCCGGACGTTGCCGGCCCGTGCGCGGGCGCTTTTCGGCGCGGTCGGCATCAGGGATTTCCTCGATTCGTTGAAAACTTATTGACAATTTATAGGATCGCTTCCTAGACTGCAAGCGATCGGGGAACAACCGATGGGCCGGCCGCGAGGCACGCTCTATGCTTTTGCCCCACCAGTCCAACCGCTTGCCGGAGTGTTCATGACATCTTTGCCACGCCTCTTTTCCTTCGCGGCGCAAGCCGTTGCGGCGCTCGCGCTCGCATCTGTTGCCGGCGGCGTTTCGGCGCAGACCAAGTGGGACCTGCCGGCCGCCTACCCGGCGAGCAACTTCCACACCGAGAACCTGGTGCAGTTCGCCAACGACGTCGAGAAGGCCTCGGGCGGCAAGCTGAAGATCACGGTCCATCCCAACGCCTCGCTGTTCAAGGCCAACGAGATCAAGCGCGCGGTCCAGGGCGGCCAGGCGCCGATCGGCGAGGTGCTGCTGGTCAACTTCGAGAACGAGAACCCGATCTACGGCGCCGACGGCATTCCCTTCCTCGCCGCCAGCTACGCCGAGTCGAAGAAGCTCGCCGCGGCGCAGAAGCCCGTGCTCGACAAGCTGCTCGCTGCCCAGGGAATGATGCTGCTCTACACCGTGCCGTGGCCGCCGCAAGGCATCTACGTCAAGAAGGAGATCGCCTCGGTGGCCGACATGCGCGGCCTGAAGTGGCGCGCCTACAGCCCGGCCACCGGCAAGATCGCGGAGCTGATCGGCGCCCAGCCGGTCACCATCCAGGCCGCCGAGCTGTCGCAGGCGCTGGCCACGGGCGTTGTCGAGAGCTACATGTCCTCGGGCTCCACCGGCTACGACTCCAAGACCTACGAGTCGATCAAGTACTGGTACGACACCCAGGCCTGGTTGCCGAAGAACGGCGTGCTCGTGAACAAGGCCGCGTTCGACGCGCTCGACAAGCCCACGCAGGCGGCGGTGCTCAAGGCCGCGGCCGACGCGCAGGAGCGCGGCGGCAAGCTCAGCGAAGAAAAGAACGAGTGGTACAAGAAGGCGCTCGCCGACAAGGGCATGAAGATCATGAAGCCGCCGGCCAAGCTGATGGCCGACCTGCGCCAGGTCGGCACGATCATGCTCGCCGACTGGGAGAAGAAGGCCGGCGCCGACGGCCAGGCGATCATCTCCGCGTTCCGCAAGTAGGCGGAACGGCGCGGTGCGCAGGTTCCTCGATCGGCTGTATCTCGGCGCAGCCTACGTCGGCGCCTTCTGCGTGCTGCTGATCATGGTGCTCATGGTCGGCCAGAGCATCCTGCGCGAGATGCACGTGCGCACCGGCGCGGTCAACGACGTGGTCTCCTGGCTCTGTGCCGCCGCGTCGTTCTTCGCGATGGCGCACGCGTTCAAGCACGGCGACTTCGTCCGCGTGACGCTGCTGCTCGAGAAGATCTCGGTCCGCGCGCAGAAGCGCTTCGAACTCGCCGCGCTCTCCATCGCCACCGTGGCGGTGGGCTACCTGGCGTACTGGGCGAACCGCTTCACCTACGAAAGCTGGGCCTTCAACGACATCGCCCAGGGCATGCTGCCGATCCCGATGTGGATTCCGCAGCTGACCTTCGCGCTCGGCTCGATCCTGCTCCTGGTCGCGGTGCTCGACGAGCTCGTGCTCGTGCTGCGCGGCCACCGGCCGAGCTATGTCGTCGCGGTGGAGGAGCGCCACGCCAAGGGCGACTTCTCCTCCGAAGTCTAGAAGGCACCGGCGCGATGGACATCCTCGCCATCGGCGGCATCCTGCTCGTCCTCATGATGCTGCTGCTCACCGGCGGCGTCTGGATCGCGATGACGCTCGCCATCTGCGGCTGGGTCGGGCAGGCGTTCTTCACGACCACGCAGCCGGGCAAGAACCTGTTCTCGTCGTTCTGGGAATCGAACGCTTCCTGGGAGCTGGCGGCGCTGCCGCTCTTCATCTGGATGGGCGAGATCCTGTTCCGCAGCAAGCTCTCGGAAGAGATGTTCGAGGGCCTGGCGCCCTGGCTGAACCGCATTCCCGGCCGGCTGATGCACACCACCATCCTCGGCTGCGGCATCTTCGGCTCGGTCTCGGGCTCCTCGGCCGCGACCTGCGCGACGATCAGCAAGGTCGCCCTGCCCGAGCTGATGCGCCGCGGCTACGACGAGAAGATCGCGCTCGGGTCCCTGGCCACCGCCGGCACGCTCGGCATCCTGATCCCGCCCTCGATCACCATGGTGGTCTACGCCGTCGCCGCCGACGCGTCGATCATCCGCATCTTCCTCGCCGGCTTTTTGCCAGGCTTCCTGCTGATGGGCCTGTTCTCGGGCTACATCGTCTGGTGGGCGCTGCGCCATCCGGAAAAGACGCCGCCGCCCGATGCGCCGATGAGCTTCATGGCGAAGATCCGCGCCTCGGGCAACCTGATCCCGTGCGGCGCGCTGATCGTCTTCATCGTCTGGGTGCTGATCGCCGGCTACGCCACCGCGACCGAGTGCGCGGCCTACGGCGTCGTCGGCTCGCTGGCGCTGGCGGCCTGGAGCCGCAGCCTCACCTGGGCCACGTTCTGGGAGGGGCTCATGGGCACGACCCGCACCTCCTGCATGATCATGTTCATCCTCGCCGGCGCGTCGTTCCTGACCAAGACGATGGCCTTCACCGGCATTCCGCGCGAGCTCGCCGAGTGGGTCGACAGCATGCACCTCTCGCCCTACGCGCTGATCGCCGTGCTGACCGTCGTCTACCTGATCCTCGGCACCGCCCTCGACGGCATCTCGATGATCGTGCTCACCTCGGCGGTGGTGCTGCCGATGATCCAGAAGGCCGGGTTCGACCTCATCTGGTTCGGCATCTTCATCGTCCTCCTGGTCGAGATCGCCGAGGTCACGCCGCCGGTCGGCTTCAACCTGTTCGTGCTGCAGAACATGACCGGCAAGGACAGCAACACGATCGCCCGGGCGGCGATTCCGTTCTTCGTCTGCCTGGTGGTCTGCATCGTCCTGATCACGATGTTCCCGTCGATCGTGACTTCCGTCCCGGATGCGGTGATGGGGGTCTCGCGCTGACGAGCGT
Source organism: Burkholderiales bacterium (assembly GCA_021414305.1). Taxonomy (GTDB): domain Bacteria; phylum Pseudomonadota; class Gammaproteobacteria; order Burkholderiales; family Burkholderiaceae_C; genus Schlegelella_A. Next base: position 403,013 of record JAIOOS010000015.1, read on the forward strand.
TGCTCGGGCCCATGGCCCGATCTGAGCGCAATCCGCCCCGCTGATCGGGGCATCCCGCCCGATCGATCGGTCGCACGATCCAGGGTCCGCTGGGCCGGCTCGTCTCGTTTCGACGCGCCGCCTCGCCGCTCCGAGGAACGTTCCATGGCCGACATGCTCGCACCCCTGAACTGGGACATGGCTCCCGCGCAGCCGCAGGAGCGCGCGCCCGCGCCCACGACCCCGGCGACAAGCTCGACAGGCATCAAGGAAAAGGCCAGCCGCGAGGCCTTCAAATGGCCGACGCCGCCGTTCGCCAGCTATCCCGCGCCAAGCGAGCAGACCGAGACGCTGCCCTGCCAGGTCATCACCGGCGCCGAGCTCAAGGTCACCTCGGTCCGCCTCACCTTCTTCGTGCCCGAGAACTCGGTCGCGCACCTGCAGATGCCTTCGGCGCGCACGACCGTGCCGCTGCGCTTCGACCAGTTCAAGGCGCTGGTCCTGACCACGCCGCTGCAACCCCTGCCGCTGCCGCTCGCCGATCCGCATGTCGACCTGCTGCGGCACCGGGAAAGCAGCCCCTACACGGTCCGGCTGGCCGGCGGCGGCGAGATGGAAGGCCGCACGGTCGGCCATGTCGAGACCGACTTCGGCCTCTTCCTGTTCCCGCCGTGCGGTGACGACGGCAGCGTCAAGAGGACCTTCATTCCCGCCAACGCCTACACGAGCTTCGAGATCGGGCAGAAGATCGGCGAGCTCCTCGTCGAGCAGCATCACGCAACCTGGGAGCAGGTCACCGATGCGATGGACCTGCAGGACGAGATGCGCAGCCAGAAGCTCGGCGACATCCTGGTGATGAAGCAGATCGTCCTGCCCGAGCAGCTGCTCGAGGCGATCGCGGCCCAGCACAAGATGCCGATGGTGCGCATCGGCGAGGCCCTGCTTTCGCTCGGCATGGTGACGCAGGCGCAGCTCAAGGAGGCGCTGGTCCAGCAGCAGCTCGACCGCAGCGTTCCGCTCGGCGAGGTGCTGGTGCGCATGGGCGTGGTCTCGCGCGACGACCTGCAGACCGCGCTCGCCCGCAAGATGGGCTACCCGCTGGTCAACCTCGACGCCTTTCCGGCCGAGCCCGAGGCGCTGCGCCGGCTCGCCTACGGCGTGGCCGCACGCCTGCGGGTGATGCCGCTCCTGATCCGCGACGGCCGCCTGGTCGTCGCCCTCGACGACCCCTCGCGCCGCGCCGCGCTCGACGAGGTCGAGTTCAACGCCGACATGAAGGTCGTGCCGGTGCTCGCCCGCGGCCTCTCGATCGAGACCGCGCTGCTGAGCGCCTACGAGAAGATCGGCTCGGCCCTCACCGGCAAGAAGAACGACGACCTGGCGCCCATCCAGTACGACCTGACGCCCCTGCCGAGCACCACCGACCAGCTTGTCGAATCGCTCGAGAAGGAAGGCCTCGAGCGCAGCAGCCCCGGCGGCAAGGACGACGAGCGGCCGATCGAGCAGAGCGACAACTCCCTGGTGCGCCTGCTCAACAGCATGATCATCGAGGCGCACGAGGACAACGTCTCCGACATCCACATCGAGAGCTATCCCGGCAAGGAGAAGATCCGCGTCCGCTTCCGCAAGGACGGCACGCTGCGCACCTACCTCGAGCTGCCGTCGAACTACCGCAATGCGCTGATCGCCCGGGTGAAGATCATGTGCGACCTCGATATCTCCGAGCGCCGCAAACCCCAGGACGGCAAGATCAACTTCGCCAAGTTCTCGGCGCAGCACAAGATCGAGCTGCGCGTGGCCACCATTCCCACCAACGGCGGCCTCGAGGATGTGGTGCTGCGCCTGCTCGCCTCGGCCAAGCCGATCCCGGTCGACAGCCTCGGCCTCTCCGAGGCCAACATGAAGTGGCTGCTCGAGGTCGTCGAGCGGCCCTACGGCATGGTGCTCTGCGTCGGCCCCACGGGCTCCGGCAAGACGACTACCTTGCATTCGGTGCTCAGCCACATCAACGTGCCCGAGCGCAAGATCTGGACCGCGGAAGACCCGGTCGAGATCACCCAGCCGGGCCTGCGCCAGGTGCAGATCAACCCGAGGATCGACTGGACCTTCGCCAAGGCGCTGCGCGCCTTCATGCGCGCCGACCCCGATGTGATCATGCTCGGCGAGATCCGCGACGAGGAAACCGCCAAGATGGCGGTCGAGTCCTCGCTCACCGGCCACCTCGTGCTTTCGACGCTGCACACCAACAGCGCGCCCGAGACCGTGACCCGGCTGCTCGACATGGGCATGGACCCGTTCAACTTCGCCGACTCGCTGCTCGCGGTGCTGGCGCAGCGCCTGGTGCGCCGCAACTGTCCGGCCTGCAGGACCAGCCGCCCGGCCAGCCACGACGAGATCGAGGAGCTGCTGAACGACTACATGAACGCGTTCGGCCCGGAGCCGCCGGTCACCCGCCCCGAGGTCCAGGCCAGCTGGACGAAACGCCATTCGGTCGACGGCCGGCTGATGTTCCACAAGAGCCAGGGCTGCGAAAAGTGCGACCACAGCGGCTTCAAGAGCCGTGCCGGCATCCACGAGCTGATGGTCGTCTCGCGCGAGCTGCGACGGCTGATCCAGAACGGCGCCCGGGCCGAGGAGCTGCAGGCGCTGGCCATGAAGCAGGGCATGCGCACGCTGCGCCAGGACGGCATCGACAAGGTGCTCGCCGGGTTGTCGACGATCGAGGAAGTGCGCGCCTGCAGCAACGCCTGAGGAGCGGATATCTGTCGATGGCCGATCTCGGCCAGGAGCGGAAGGCGGACCGCTCGGCTTCAACGACCGGTCCCCGGGCAAGCGGTCACTGGCGCGCGGGGTGTAGGCCGATGCAGCGCCCAGGGCTTCGGCCAGATCCAGACCGACGCGCTCGGAGCGCGGTCCGGCCCAAGGTTCGAGCTACGCCTACCGCGGAGGGAAGCCGCCGGCCGGCCGCAGAAGGACGATGTTCACTATGTACCTGCAATGATTCGGATGTCGCGATCTGCGCCGTCATCGAGAGCGGCCAGTGCAGCTTGGTAGGCTGCACTGTCATGAGCAGCCACAGCTTGTTGTACGGTTTCGAATTCAAGCAGAACAGTGCGTTGCATCAATCCCAGTTCGTAGACCGTTGACGGCTCCCCACGTGCCATGAAGCGGCCTCCTGCCGCTGCGAGAGCGGGGCCTGCGAGCTTGGCGTATGCCGCCAACTTCTCGGAGTCCTTGACCGCGCGATAGGTCGCGACCCAGTAGGCTTTCGGCATGTTCGTCTCTCCGTTCAACGTCGCGTTGTTTCATCGCCAAGGGTGTGCTTGCTCTCTTACATGCTGGCTTCGAGCATCGCTTCGTAATCGGTGTCGGATGCGATGAGCGGATTGGTCTGGTGGCTGTGGTCCTTCAGGGCACCCCGGACGATGTCGGGGAACATCGCCCGCGTCACGCCCAGCCGGGCCAGGCCCGTCGGCAAGCCGAGCCGCTCGGTCATGGCGCGCACGGACGGCCCCACCTCGGCCCCTCTGGCCAAGCCCATCGCCTTGGCCATGCGGTCGAGCTTGTCCTCCTCGCGCACCGACGCGGCCGCCTCGTTGAATGCGATCACGGCCGGCAGGAAGATCGCGTTCAGCGTGCCGTGATGCAGCCGCGGATCGATGCCGCCGAGCGAGTGGCTCAGGCTGTGCACGCACCCGAGCCCCTTCTGGAACGCCAGCGCGCCTTGCATCGACGCGCTCATCATGTTCAGCCGCGCGTCGCGGTCGCCAGGCTGGCGCGTCGCGCGCTCGATGTGGCGCCAGGCGCGCTGCAGCCCATCGAGCGCAATGCCGTCCGCGGGCGGATTGAAGGCGGGCGACAGGAAGGTCTCGATGCAATGCGCGATGGCATCCATCCCCGTGGCCGCCGTCAGCGCCGGCGGCAGGCCCAGGGTCAGTGCCGGGTCGCAGATCGCGACCTTGGGTACGACGAAGGGCGAGATCACGCCGACCTTGCGGCCATCGTCGAGGATGAGGATCGCGCCCCGACCCACTTCGCTGCCGGTTCCGGCGGTCGTCGGGACGGCGATGACTGGGGCCGTGCGGGAGCTGATGCGATCGGCCCCGCCTTCGATCACGGCAAAGCTTTGCAGCGGGCCGTCGTGTGTCGCGCAGACGGCGACGCCTTTGGCGAGATCGATGGACGAGCCGCCGCCCACGGCGACGATGCCGTCGCAACCGCTCTTCATGTAGGCGACCACCGCCTCGCGCACGGCAGCCTCGTTCGGGTTCGGCGGAGTGCCGTCATAAATGGCAACGGTGCTCGCATGCGCGAGCGCGTCCAGGACGGTGTCGATGATGCCGGCCGCCTTCACGCCCCGGTCCGTCACGATCAGCGGGCGGCGGATACCGACCCGGTCGCACTCCTGCCTGAGCAGGCTGATGGCGCCGAACTCGAACTGGATGCGGGTGATGTAGTTGATGAGGGCCATGGCAATGACTGCAATGAGCATTGGTTATAGCACTGCTCAGGACCGCCGTTGGACCAATTCGTCGATCAGCAGCTTCGCGACGGGCTGGACCTGCGCCCCCTTGCGGGTGACGAGCTCATAGGGTTCGCTGCGCGACGCCAGGGCCAGCGGCAGGATGCACGACATCTGCTGCTGTGCGAAGAACTCCGCGACCTCGATCGACACGAGGGCCACGAAAGACGGATTGGCTTGCAGCAGCGCCAGCGTCGCAAAGGCGGAGGTGGTCTCGAGCAGGTGCTGCGGGAAGCGAATCCCGCAGTCGCGGAACTCGGCTTCGAGCAAGAGCCGCATCGGCATGTTCGCGCGGTACACCACCCATCGGTGCGGCGCGAGCTCGTGCAGGGTGAGCTTCTTCGCGCGTCGCAGGGGATGGCCGACATTGGCGATCACCGCGAGCGTCTCATCCTGGAGCTTCACGCTCTCGTAGACCTGCGGCGCCTGGGTGATGGTCGTGCGGCAGATCGCCAGGTCGAGCCGGCCGGCGTCGAGCTGGGCCAGCAGGGCGGCGCTGGTGTCCTCGACGATCTCCACGGACAACTCCGGCTGCCGCGCAACGAGCGCGGAGATCGCGTCGGTGAGCAGCGGCACCGCGCCCATGATGACGCCGGCGGCCACGCGCCCGCCCTGGCCACGCAGGATGCCGACCAGCTCGTCGCGCAGGTGCGCCAAATCCGTTTGGATAAGCCGCGCATAGCGGATCACGCAATGGCCGACGGCATTGGGCTCGAGGCCCCGGTTGGTACGAACAAACAACGATGTGCCGAAGGTCGTCTCGATCTCCTGCAGCGACTTGCTCGCACCCGGCTGCGTCAATGCGACCTGCTGCGAGGCCTTGAGCAACGAGCCGTGCTCTCCCAGCGCAACCAGCAGCCGCAGCTGCTTCAGGTGGAGCCGGGAGATGATCGAGTGCAGCGGTGGGGTCATGCTTGAGTTGAGCGTATGTTATACCGGCATCACATCTTCTCATCTGTCGCGCGAGCAAATACGGATAGCGTGGCCTGCTGGTTCGAGTGCAACCTCGCAGACCATGCCGCCACCGCCTGCGCCATCGAATCAGTCGACGCCGACAGCGTGGACGTCGGCGCTTTGGTTCTGCGCTCCTTTCGCAGTCCTGCTCGTCCTGTGGGCCGTCCTGGTCCCGTACTTCGACGTCAATCCCCGCTTGTTTCCGCATCTCGACTCGGTGGCAGAGGCCGGTCTCGATGGAATCAAGGACGGCACCTTGGTTCGGCACATCGGTGCGAGCCTCCTGCGCGTCACCGTCGGCACGGTGCTCGCCCTCGTGTTCGCCATTCCCCTGGGCATCGCGATGGGCGTCAGCCCGGCGGTCTCCGGCTTTCTCACGCCCCCGCTCAGGTTTTTCTCGGTGCTGGCGGGCATCGCGTGGATCCCGGTCGCATCGCTGTGGTTCGGCTACGGGTTCGGCGCCATCACCTTCGTGATCTTCAATGCCGTGTTCTTCATCGTGACGTACAACACGCTGCTCGGCGTCTCGACCATTCCCCTGCAGGTGCGCAACGCGGCCGCATCGCTGGGCGCGGGGCGATGGGCGATGCTGACCGAGGTCCTGCTGCCGGGCGCGATTCCCAATATCGTCACCGGCATTCGCACCGGACTGGGCTTTGCCTGGCGCGGGCTGATCGCCGCCGAGATGATCGCCACCAACGTGGGCCTCGGCTACATGCTGTTCGCGGCGCGCGACTTCTACAAGACCGAAGTGATCGTTCTCGGCATGATCGTCATCGGCGTGCTGTGGCTGCTGCTCGATCGGTTGCTGCTGGCGCCGATCGAGCGCGCCACCAGCGAGCGCTGGGGCATGGTGCAGCGGGCATGACGCCGCTTCTCCTCAGGGCCTGGAGCCGCTACCTGCGGCTGACGACGCATTGGCCGTCGATCGGCACCCTCGTGCCGTTCATTCCGTTGATCGCGGCCTGGTGGATCGTCACCGAGCTGCAGGTGTTCCCGCGTGCATTCCTGCCCGGACCGGCGGAGGTGGTGCGCTCGTTCGGGACGCTCGTCTATACGGGCATCCTGCCGGAGTACCTGCAGGACAGCATCGGGCGCCTCGCCGTCGGGTCCTTCTGGGGCATCGCGCTGGGCATCCCCCTTGGAATACTGGTGGGCCTCAGCCAGCGGGCGCACAAGGCGCTGTGGCCGCTGCTGCTGTTCTTCCAGGCCATCGGCGACATCGCCTGGCTGCCGATCCTGGTGATCTGGTTCGGCTACGGGCTGACGACCATGACGGTCGTCATCGTCTACACGGTCATCTTCCCGGTCGTCCTGAACACGGTGCTGGGCGTCCGTTCGATCCCCATCACCATGCATCGCGCCGCGCTGAGCCTCGGCGCCTCGCGCATCCGCATGCTCTGGGAGGTGGTGCTGCCGGGTGCGCTCCCCAACATCATGACCGGCCTGCGCAACGGGCTCGGCTATGGCTGGCGCGCGCTCATCGCGACCGAGATCATCGTCGGCACGAGCGGCATCGGCTTTCTCATGTTCGATGCGCGCCGCGCCGGCTCGGTCGTCGAGATCCTGCTTGGCATGATCATTCTCGGCATTCTTTGGTACGTCGTTGACAGCTGGATCCTCGCGCCGATCGAGCGGGCCACCGGACAGCGCTGGGGATTGGTGACGAAGTGAAGAACCTGACTATCCGCAATCTTTCGAAGACGTACTTCGATCTCCACGCCGGCGCGAACGTGACCGCGGTGCGCGACTTGTCGCTGGAGGTGCCGGCGGGCGAGTTCGTCTCCATCGTCGGCCCGTCGGGATGCGGCAAGACCACGCTCCTCAACATGATCGCGGGCTTCATCCCTCTCACCGGCGGCGAAATCCTCGTCGGCGGTCGGCCGGTGAAGGGACCGGGCCCCGACCGCGGCGTGGTGTTCCAGTCGTTCGCGCTCTTTCCCTGGCGCACCGTCCTCGACAACGTCGCGTTCGGTCCCAAGATGCGCGGCGTCGGCCGGGCCGAACGCGAGAAGATCGCGCACGAGTACCTGGCGCTCGTCAAGCTCTCGGAAGCCGCGGGGCGCTATCCCAACGAGTTGTCGGGCGGCATGCAGCAGCGCGTCGGCGTGGTGCGTGCGCTGGCCAACGAGCCGGACGTGCTGCTGATGGACGAACCCTTCGCCAGCGTGGATGCACAGACGCGCATGACCTTGCAGGAGGAACTGACCCGGATATGGGAGCAGAAGCGGCCCACGGTCATCTTCATTACCCACGATGTCGCGGAAGCTGTTTTCCTGGGCAATCGGGTGGTTGCCCTGTCCAAGGGGCGGGTGCTGGAGGAAATCGCCGTCGACCTGCCGCGGCCCCGGGTGTGGGACGACCTGAACGAGGACGACCGGTTCAAGGCCCTGTGCGGGCGCGTTCTTCAACTCGTGCGGTCAGCCTGAGCCATGCTGGGTGACGTCCTCAGGTCGCGGAGGTTGCACATCCTGCTGGCGATCGCGGGCTGCTATATCGCCTGGCAGGTTTGGCTGACGATCGCGGCGCCGCACAAGATCGCCGGCCTCGCGGGCGAGTCGGAGAAGGTGAACATACTGGTCACGCTGCCGTTTCCGCCGGAGCGTTTTCACGTTCAGAGGTTCCAGACCTACGGCCGGGTATCCGGCACGCAGGAGAACGCCGTTGAAGTTCGAGGAGTGAAACGAACGGACCTGACGACCGTCGCCCGTCCTTACTGGGTGAGGCGTGTTGAACCACTACAACCTGGAGGATGACATGATGAGACGAATCGCGCTGCTGCTCTGTTCCTTGCTGCTGTTGCCGTCGCTGGCGCCGGCTCAGGCCACGAATCCCGTGAAGCTGCGGGTCGGCATGGTGGCCGCTGTCGACATGCTGGCGTTGCCGATCGCCGTCGAGCGCGGCTTCTTCGAGAAATACGGCCTCGACGTGACGATCGCGCGCCCCTACGCCACCGGCGTCGATGCGCTCAACGCGCTGCAGGCGGGCGAGACCGACATGGTCCAGGCCGGCGTCCCGGCCATCGGCGCCATCCTGCGCGGCATGGACCTGGTGTTCTTCGGCAACTTCAGCGGCAACGCCACCAAGCTCGGATCCGATGCCACGCTCGCCCTCGTCGCGAACGGCGGTGCCGGCATCGCCAAGGGTGACCTGAAGAGCCTCAAGGGAAAGAAGATCGCGACCTCGTTCGGCACGATCAACCACCTGTACATCCTCGGCCTGCTCGAGAGGGCCGGCCTGACGCCGGCCGACGTGACGCTCGTCAACACGCCGCCGCCGGAGATGACCGTGGCCTTGCTTGCCAAGGGTGTGGATGCGTTCGTGGCATGGGACCCGGCCCCGGTCATCGGCATGAAGGACGTGCCGGGCGCGATCGAGGTGATCCGGGGCGGAGACGTGATTTCCTACCTCGGCTTCAACATCGCCCTGCGGCCCTGGGTGGAGAAGAACGGGGCGACGATCGAGAAGTTCCTGGCGGGCGTGTCCGAGGCCGACCAGTGGATGCGCAAGAATCCCAAGCAGGCCGCCGCAATCGGCACGCGCTGGATTCCCGGGCTGAAGCTGGACGTCGCGGAAACTGCGATGCAGTACAACATCCAGCAGGTGGACCGCCGCATTTCCGCGCACAACTATCGTGCGCTATGGAAGGCGCAGGACACGCTGCAGCGGCTGGGCGTGATCAAGTCCGTGTTCGACGTGAACAAGCACATCGAGCCCAAGTTCATCCTCAACGTGATGCAGACTTACCCGGCCCTGTTTTCCGACCTGCAGCCCATCCCTGCGGATGTGGCGATCAAGCCGGGCTTCGTGTTCAAGCCCTGATCCGGGTTGTGGCGCGGGACCGAACTGCTGCGCTGTCGGTCTCGCGCGCGTCCCGGAATGGATTCGAGTGCCCCACTGATCGACCGGCGACCGACTGCAATGGGTCGGGAGCGCGAGTTGGCATCCTGGCAGAGCGGACGTTTCACCGAGCCAAGGGCGTCGAATGTCGGCTTCCGAAGCAGACCTGCCCTCGTGGAGCCGAGGCAGCAGCAGTTGGCTGGGCGCGGGTATGGGCGACCGTCAACCGTCAGATCGGCCACCGCTAACGGCCGGTTTCACGCCAAACGTCGAAACGGGGAGGACCGGCTCCCGACCCATAGCAGCCGGCGGCTCAACAGAAGACCGGTCATTCCTGTGGCGAAGGGCGAACCCAACGGCTGCAGATTCCGCGAGACCAGGGGGCATGCGCGCTCGCTGACGTGAAGCCCGTCGGCAGCGGCGGACTACGGCCTCTCGGTGGTCACGCTCGGAGTGGCACTGACCTGGCGCGTACGGGCCGCCGTCTTCAAAGACCTCGCCATGGATGCCTTCGCCGTGGTTGTGCTTGGTCGGGCAGCTTGGTCGGCTCACCGCATCGGTGCCGTCTACGACGCAGGGAAATGCTCTGCAGGGTCCGGACTCAGGTCGTCCAGCGCATCAGCGTCACGAGCAGCACCAAGACCCCCAGGCCGAGGTTGATCGAGACCCATTTCCGAATCTGCGCCAATGTCGCACCACCGGCGCCCCACTCGGATGCTGCCACGGCCCGGCTAAGCCTCTTGAAAAGCACGAAGCGGATGTGCATGAAGATCGCCACCATCGCGACGCCCAGCGCCGCCATGACGGTCCAGGCCAGCGGCATCTGGAAGTTGCCCCCCGACTGCACGACCTGCCTGGCCACACGACCCAGCATCCACACGCCACTGGTCAGAGTCAGCAGCGAGGCCACAAGCACGGCTTGGAAGAAGCGCCCGAGCACATCGTGCATCAGCCGCAGTCGCACCGGCGCCTCCAGCTGTGCGACCGCCGGTCGCAAGAAGAAGTGCGCAAACAACATGCCGCCGATCCATACGATGATGGACAGCACGTGCAGTGTTTTGAGGGTTGCGTAGATCATCGATCCGTCCCATTCAATATCAAACCCATCCCAGGATCCACTCGCTGCCCCAGATCCAGGTCATCAGCAACAGGCCGGTCGTGGCAACCAATGCCACACCGGACATCAGCAGCCCCAAGATCACTGCAATCCCATCGCGAAACACCAGCCCGAGCCCGATGAGCATCAGCGCCAGCGCTGGTAGCAGGTTGCCAAAGGGGATCGGCAGCACGACGATGATGGCCATCAATCCGACCGCCACGGCAAGCGCCGATCGCCAGGTCGGCCCCGCGAGGTGGCTCAGCCGAGCCTTGGCGTGGCGCCCAGCCGTCTCGTAGGCAGAAGCCAGGCCCTCCAGCACCCGCTGTGCCCAATGGCGTGACAGTTCGAGATTGGCCACTCGTTGCGGCAGGCACGGCTCGCCTTGGCCTCGCCACATCGCGACGGCCAGCGCCGCCATCCCAACCCCAAGCACCGTGCCCACGCCCGGCACCGGCAGCAGGCAGGGCATGGCCAGCAACAGCAGCAACGCGCCGTGGGCCTCTGCCCCGTGGGCCTGCGCCATCGCCCGCATCGACACCCCTTCGTCCCGAAAGACAGCGGCTGCGTCGCGCAACCGCTGCACGATGGGCGGCGTCACGCGGCCGCACCTGCGGCGGGCTGCCCGCGCGTCTTCCACAGCGACACCAGCACACCACCGGCGATCAGCCCGAAGGTCACGGTCAACGAGATCACGGCCGGAATCTTGCCGATGATGCCCACCAGGAAGATCTTGCTGCCGATGAACACCAGCACCAGGGCCAGCGCGTACTTCAGGTACTTGAAGCGGTGGATCATCGCCGCCAAGGCGAAGTACAGCGCGCGCAGGCCCAGGATCGCGAAGATGTTGCTGGTGTAGACGATGAACGGGTCGGTGGTGATCGCGAAGATGGCCGGCACCGAGTCGACCGCAAAGATCAGGTCGACGAACTCCACCAGCACCAGGGCCAGGAACAAGGGCGTCGCGAAGCGTTCCAGCTTGCCCGTCTTGGTGTCGGTCTCGCGCACCCAGAAGGCATTGCCGCGCAGCCCGTCCGTCACGCGCATGTGCCGCTTGAGGAACTTCAGCAGCGGGTTGTTGGCGATGTCGGGCATGTGGTCGGCAATGATCCACATCTTGATGCCGGTGAAGACCAGGAAGGCGCCGAACAGGTACAGCACCCAGCTGAACTGGCTCACCAGCGTCGCACCCAGGCCGATCATGATCGCGCGCAGCAAGATCACACCCAGGATGCCCCAGAACAGCACCCGGTGTTGGTACTGCCGCGGAATGGCGAAGAAGCTGAAGATCAGCGCGATGACGAAGACGTTGTCCATCGACAGCGACTTCTCGATCATGAAGCCGGTGTAGTAGTCCATGCCGCTTTGCGCACCCAGGTACCACCAGACCCAGGCGCCGAAGAGCAGCGCCACGCTGATGTAGCCGGCCGACAGCAGCAGACTCTCGCGGACGCCGATCTCCTGGTCGTCCTTGTGCAGCACGCCCAGATCGAAAGCCAGCAGCGCGATGACGATGCCGACGAAGGTAAGCCAGACCCAGGCGGGCTTGCCCATGAAGTCGGCTGCGAAGAAGGGAAGCAGGAGGTCCATGTCTTGTTTTCAGGTTCAGAGGATCGCCGAAAAGCCGTACCCACACCCATGAGGCCGCTGAACACACCGAGCAGCGCGACATCGCGCTTCTCGTTGCCCAAGCGCCAGGCGTGGAAGTACGGAGGTGACGATGAGGGCGGCGCTCAGCCCGCCGCCAGCGAGGGACCGGCGCTGGGCCCGGATCCGCCACGACCACGGCGACGCAGGAGCGCGATGAGCAGGTGCAGCCCGGCACCCAGCAGTACGAGCAGGACGCTGCCGATGCTCCAGATCACCCATGTCGCCACCGTCAGGCCACCAGCCAGTGCGGGTGCGGCCTGCAGCATGCTGTCGATGAAGGGCGCAAGGCCTCCCATCGCTTGGCTCGCCCACTGCGCGACTTCCGGCGGCACCCAGGGTGCCAGCCAATCCGGGAGCGCCATGGTGCTGGCGCCCGACGCAGCCCCGGACAGTGCGCCCGCGTTCGACACCGTCCAGACAGCCACTGCATGCAGCGCCCAGGCGGCCAGCGACCACAGTGCCACCAGAGCGACGACAAAGAACCAACTGAGAGCGTAGAACATGATCGGACTTTCTCTGGTGTTCGAATGACCCGAAGTGTGGGGATCAATCCGATTCGTACAAACCAAATTGTTGCGCACCTAAACTTCGGTTTTCCCGCACCGGAGGGCACATGCTGAACTACCGTCATCTCCACTACTTCTGGGTCGTCACCAAGGAGGGCGGGTTTGCTCGCGCTGCCGAACGGCTGGACATGGCGGTGCAGACCATCAGCGCGCAGGTGCGCGAACTTGAGAAGGCGTTGGGGCACCAGCTCCTCAAGCCCTCGGGCCGTGGCGTGGCCCTCACCGAGGCGGGCCAGGCCGCGTTCGCGCGCGCCGAGGAGATCTTCCAGCTAGGCCAGGGCATACCCGACGAGGTGCGCGAAGCGGCCAGCGGCAAGGTGGCGCGCCTGGCGGTCGGGCTGTCCGATGGCATCTCCAAGCTGGCTGCTCATGCGCTGCTGGAACCCGTGCTGAGCACACCCAACCTTCGGCTCGTTTGCCACGAAGGCGAGTTCGAGCAGCTGCTCAGCGAACTGGCGCTGCATCACCTGGACCTGGTGCTGGCCGGTCAGGCGGCACCGCGCAACCCGAATCTGCGACTCACCAGCGAACGGCTCGTCGATTCGCCGGTCGAGTGGTACGGCCCGGCACGGCTGGTCGGCAAGACCGAGCGCGACCGCTTTCCACAATGCCTGAACGAACTACCTGTGCTGCTGCCCACGGGGCATTCCGCCCTGCGCCAGACGCTGGACCACTGGTTCGAGGCGCAGGGCCTGCGGCCCCGTATCGTCGGCGAGTTCGAGGACAGCGCGCTGCTCGCGGTCTTCGCGGCTCGCGGCCTTGGCGTGTTCCCGGTCAGCCGGCTCGGCGCGGACGATGTCGGTTTGATGCGAGGACTCCGCTTGCTCGGTAGCAGCGATGGTGTGAAGGAGGAGATCCACGCCATCCGGTCGCGTCGCGGCCAGCACCACCCCCTGGTGACGCAGGTGGTGGCTGCGGCTCGCCCTTGAACGCGTCTTGATCGACCCCGATCAGGCAGTGTGGCGGCGGGCCACCTTCGTGGCGCTCGGCTCCTCCCCATCGACCAGCTTCCAATGGTGTCGCGCGGCCTCCAGCACCAAGGTTTCGCCGTCGGCCAGGTGGCCATCGGCCCGCGCCGCGGCCAGGGACAGACGCAGCACCTTCCTTTGGAGCGCCGGATCCGAGATCTCGGCCATCACTGACGCCAAGGTGCGGTCATCGACGTTGCTGATGAGCGAACCTGTCTGGTACCCGGACGCCAGCAGTTCTTCGCACAAGGTGTGGACGATGTGCGGCATGAGTTGGGGCTCCAGCCCGAGTTCACGCTCGGCGCCCAGCTGCTTGAGGATGTCGAACTCGGAACTGCACACATGACCGTCGGAGATGAGCACCAACGCGACGATGCGAGCGGCGGCTTCTGGGCTGTTGTGGGGGTAGCTGCGCACGGTGGGTCTCCGTTGAGACAAGTCAGTCTGAGGTGACAAGCTGGGTTTCGGACTCAGTCGCCCCGGGCGCGATGCCGGCGATCCGACTTGCGTGTACGGCGCTCGGCCGGGATCGGGATGGGCACGAGCACCGGCGCTCGCTGTGGCACCCATTGCCTGAGATCCTCCTTCAGCAAGTGCAGGCTCTGCTTGATCCGGGCAATGACGAGGGACGCAAAGCGCAAAGAAGGCTTCATGGCGGATGAGCTCGGAAGTGATGACAGGCTGGAATATGCATCCGGTTCTGCTTCGGAAGAAGCGGCACTTCCGAGACTCCAACTCAGGAAAATTCGAACTCGCCGGAAGATGGTGCGCCAGTTGCAAAGCTGCAGTCACGTCCGATCCGGCCGGACGTCACTGACCTTGGCGAGCCGGAAAGCCCGGTCGTCGGCCTTGTAGTCCCACTGCTCGATCCGGCAGCATCCTGGCGCCGCATCCGAGCCCCAGCGCAGCAGATTCACCGAGTTGGGGGCACCATCACGCACTCGGGACGACACGGCCGTGCCCGCCTGCACGACCCACAGCGAGCGCGCCACGCCTTGCAGCGGCATGACGTAGGGGAGGTGGATGTGACCGCCGATGACGAGGTCGGCGCCTGCTTCAGCCCAAGGTTGCAAAGCGGCCGCATGCCCGCGCAGTCGGTTGGGCTCGTCCTCGGCACGCGTGACGGCTATGGGCTGGTGCACCACGACCACGCGCAGCTGCGAGGGGTCGGCCTGCGCCACAAGTCGTGCCACACGTTCGATCTGCAGCGCGGATACCTCACCATCTTTGTGTCGCCAGGGTCGCGTGGTGTTGACGCACACCACCAGGAGTTCCGCAGAGCGGTGCACCGGCTCGAGATCAATGCCGAACGCGGCGCTGTACCGCCCATACGGCCTGCGCAGGCGCGCCCACAGATCGAAGAGCGGGATGTCGTGGTTGCCTGGAACGGCCAGCACGGGAGCCCCCAGGCGGTCCACGAACGAGCGTGCCGCGCGGAACTGTGCCGGACGAGCGCGCTGCGTGATGTCGCCCGACAGCACAACCACATCAGGACCCTGCTGGTGGGCCAGCGCGCCCAGGGCTTCGACGACCGCACCCTGCTCGGTGCCGAAGTGCGTGTCGGAGATCTGCAGCAGGACGCTCAAGGCGTTGCCCCTTCGGCGCGGGACCGGGCGTCGATGACGGGAGCGTCGAGCTGTGATTTCAGCAGATAAAGCGGTTTGGCGAGCACGTGGAAGTCGAGCGGCGCACGCATCATCGTCACTTCGCCGTCGAAGGCCACCTTCACCCCGCGGCGGCCCAGCGGCAGCGTAGGCCGCACCACCAGGTGCTCGAACTCGAAGCGCTCCACCCCTGCGGCTTCACCCAGCCTGCCCATCGCCCCATGCAGCATCAGCCCGATCATCGACATCGTTCCGATGGGCCGCAGCATCAGCGCGGCCATGCTGCCGTCGCCGGGCGTGCCGGCCAGGGTGTCCTCCGGCTCCGCACCGAACTGCTGCAGCTGCAGGCGGTTGTTGCCCACGAAGAGCGTCAAGGTCTGCACGTCGCGAACCGTGCCCCCCATCTCGATGTGCAGTCGCAGCCGGCGCTGAGCGCGGAGCAGGGTCCCACAGGCCGCCACGAACGCCACCCAGCGGCTGCGGCCGAAGCGCGCCTTGTAGGCTTCGCGGTCTTCCAGCAGGTCGGGATAGAGCCCGAGGCTGGCGTTGACCAGGAACACTCGGTCGTTGATGCCGGCCACCTGAACCGGCGCCGGCGCCGCACGCAGCAGCAGGCGGACAGCTTCGCTCGGGTCAGCGGGAATGCCATGCGTGCGGGCAAAGTAGTTGAACGTGCCCTGCGGCACCACCCCCATGGCACAGCCCACGGCGTGCGCGGCCTGCGCCACCGTGTTGAGGGTGCCGTCGCCGCCAACGGCGACCACGGCCGTGCGGTTGGCGATGGCCCTTGTCGCTGCCTGGTGCGCTACGCCGGTCAACTCGGTGGGGCTGCAGAACAGCAACTCACCTCGCCGTCCACCATCCCGCAGCGCGGCTTCGATGACTTCGCGCTTCGCCTCTGCGTCGCTGCTGCCCGCTGCCGCATTGATGACGAACTGGAGCGGTCCCGCAGAATCGAGCGCGGGGCAAAGAGCCATGGGCAATCGAGACAGGCTGCGGCGAACGATGTCAATCGTGGCGCAGCAGGTCACCAAAGATGGTGTGCTCCCCCTCCTTGCGATCGGCGCCAGGCGCGTCGTACAGGACGAGCCAGCGCGCTTTGCCTCCCGACAACGCGGGTGGCAGGTCGCAGATCGCCTCGGCGCGGTTGGTGCCGCGGCCGTGCGGCAGCGAGACCGACTCGGTCAGCGCCGCCTCGAAACGCACCGGCTCGCGGTTGGCGGCCAGCAAGGGCCGGGCGGCAGACCACTTGAACACGCGGATGTCGCCGTTCAGCACCATGGTCGGGCCGGCCAGTATGTAGAGGTCGTCGCCAGAGAAGTGCAGGTCCCGCACGCCCAGTCCGTCGAGCTGCAGAAAGTGCTTGCGGATCAGCGTGCCGTTGTCGTCCAGGGGCGCCAGGCGCAGTTGGTCACTGCGGGCCTCAACCGCGATCTCGAGCAGCGCCGACCAACCGCGCAGCACCGGGCCGCGCAAGCCTAGCAGCAGCCGGCGGCCGTCCACCGCCAGGCCTTCGATGTCGAAGCCGTTGTCCTTGCCCGGGATTGCCATGTAGGGCCCGAAGTGGGGATCATCGGTCAGCGCACGGGTGAGCAGGTTGGTTTGCGCATCGCCCTTCAGGCGCAGCGCCCGTCGGCCGTCCTGGGCCTGCCTTACCAGGCAGGGCTCGCCCCTGACGTCGGGCTCGATGGGCAGGCAAGCCAGCAGACGCCGATTGCCGTCGAGCGCCACCTTCGCCAGCCGCTTGGCGTTGTCAGCGTGGTCCCGGTCCGGTTTGGCGTTCTTTCGCTTCAGGCCATGCGAACCCACCACCCAGAGGAAGCCATCGGCCACGGCCATGCCTTCCAGATCGGCTTCTTCTTCGGCCGTGCCGGGCAGGTCCAACAAGTCGGCCAGCGGGAAGTCGCGCACCTCACCGAAACGCAAGACCTCGCGCCCCATGGGGTCGAGCCGGCGCAGGCGGTCCAGGCCGCAGGCTTCGTCGCCCGCCACCCAGAGCCAGTCGCCGGTGAAGGCCGCGCCGGACAGATTGGACTGAACCAGGGAGTCAGGAGCGAACTCCAGACGGACGGCGTTGGCGGTTCGAGCGTTGGGCATCGGGTGCTTCTCCAAAGGGTGACGTGCCAGAAGGCTCGCGTGCTGCAACGCGTGCCGGCCGGAGCCGCCAAACCCCGAAGTCTGCGGCCGAAGCTTCGTCTTATGTTCAGGTTTATCCGATGTTCAAGTTCTTGAAAGGCTGCTTTTCCAGAACCGCTAGGCGGTCCACATTCCGTCTGTCCCTCAATCGATGGAGATCCGTGATGCAAGTGCTCTTCAAGTCCCGCCATCCGCAAGCCACTGACTTGCGCGACCTGACCGAGCGCCGCGTGCGCTTTGTTCTGCGACGCCTGGGCTGGCTGGTGCCACGCGCCGAGGTGCAGATGTCGGACGTGAACGGACCGCGCGGCGGCATCGACAAGCGCTGCCAGGTGGAACTCCGGACCGATGGCGCCGGTTCGGTGGTCGTCGCCTCCGTGGGGCGCGACTGGCGCACGGCGCTGGACAACGCGCTGGCGCGTGCCGCGCGGTTCCTGATGCGCTTGTGGCGCCGGGGCAGCGACTCGCGCCGCATGCGCCAACGCTTGATCAGTCACGAACGCTGAACTCGAACGACCCTAGGACTCGACACCATGAACTCCATGACGCCCATCCCCTTGACCGCTCGCCCGGACGCCCATTCGGCGCCGATCGCAGCAGGCAGCGCGACACCCACGGATGTCGCCGGTACGAGCCGAGTGCTGCGCAACACGTACGCCTTGCTGTCGATGACGTTGCTGTTCAGCGCGGCCATCGCTGCTACCAGCGTGGCGTTCCAGCTACCGGCGCCGGGCATCCTGCTGACTCTGGGCGGCTACTTCGGCCTGCTCTTCGCCGTCTACAAGTTCAAGAACAGCGGCTGGGCGCTGCCGGCGGTGTTTGCGCTGACGGGTTTCATGGGCTACTCGCTGGGGCCCGTGGTGGCCAAGTCGCTGGCCTTGCCCGGCGGTGCGCAGGTCGTGACGATGGCCCTGGCGGCCACGGGCGCCACCTTCCTGGCCTTGTCGGCCTGGGTGCTGACCACCCGGCGGGACTTCAGCTTCATGGGCGGCTTTCTCTTCGCCGGCATGGTCATCGCCCTGGTTGCCGGCCTCGGCGCGATATTCCTGCAGATGCCTGCGCTGGGCCTGGCCGTCGCAGCGATGGTCGCGCTGCTGTCAGCCGGCCTCATCCTGTTCGAGACCAGTCGCATCGTCACCGGTGGCGAAACCAACTACGTGCTGGCCACCGTGGGGCTGTACGTCTCGATCTTCAACTTGTTCACGAGCCTGCTCAGCCTGTTCGGCTTTGGCGGCTCGGACGAATGACCCCCCACCAGGAGCACACCATGCAATGTCCCACCTGCACCGACACTGCACTCGTGATGAGCGATCGCCAGGGCGTAGAG
Source organism: Burkholderiales bacterium (assembly GCA_021414305.1). Taxonomy (GTDB): domain Bacteria; phylum Pseudomonadota; class Gammaproteobacteria; order Burkholderiales; family Burkholderiaceae_C; genus Schlegelella_A. Next base: position 421,655 of record JAIOOS010000015.1, read on the forward strand.
ATCGACTACTGCCCGAAATGCCGCGGTGTGTGGCTGGATCGCGGAGAACTCGACAAGCTGATCGAGCGCTCGGCAGCGATGACGTCAGCCCCGGCCGCCAACGCGGCAGTGCAATCACAGCCGCAATTCGCAGACTCCGACTACGAGCATGGCCGAGGCCAGCAGGGCAACCGCAAGAAGTCCTGGCTGAGCAACATCTTCGACTGACCCGAGCCCATCAGCCACCAAGGGAGACTCCTTATGCGCCGTTATCCCGTGAACAGCCCGCAGGCCGCAGCCCGCATCGTCGCGCTGACGGTGGTCGCCGACGGCGACATCGGAGACGCTGAGATCGAGTGTCTTGACCGTCTTGCCGTGCATGAGCAGCTCGGCCTGGCGCGGCAGGAGTTGCACGCGCTGATGGACACGTTCTGCGAGGACCTGCTGTCGAGCGACCAGTTGAAGTGGGCCGACGCCTGCCCGGTGGACGAGCGCACGCTGGCGGACCTGATGGGTGAAGTCCAGGATCCCGCGCTGCGGCTGAAGTTGCTGCGCTTGTGTGTCGAACTTGCAGAAGTCGACGCGCATGTCGACGACGGCGAATCGAGCGTACTGGTCGCCGCCGTCGAGCATTGGGGCTTGCACCATGAGATGTTTCGGCCGTCGTCCCGGAACTGACCGGCCCGCCTTGCCTGAGCAATCCGCGGTGTGAGTCTGTGGGCCTTCGGCGGTCAGGTCGGAAGTGCCCCATGGAGCGCCCATGATCGTGTCGCCATCGATGATGGCTGTCCGCTATGGAGACACAACCGCTATGACTGCTGATGGCCGGCAGCGTGGCTTTCCGAGCCTCACCGATAGCAGACCTTTGGCGGCAACATCACCGCGTCGAGAGTCAGCTTCCTGACGCGGCTGGGTATTCAGAATGCCGGCCCCTTGCGCGCTTCGGCTTCGTCGGATTGCAGCGGCGAGCTCGACCCCCTTGGCCCAGAACCCGAACCGGCCGGAACTCTTGGCTTTGTCTTAGACACACGCGTGAGCCGGCGCGCCTATCGGCGCGGTCGGGCCCTCCTATCGTCACAGTTGATCACCAACGAGGAAACGCACATGAAGATTTGATGGTCCTGACCTCGCACGACCGGCCTTGTGACACAGGCAAGAAGACCGGCTTCTGGCTCGAGGAATTTGCCGCTCGGCTTGTCAAAGCTGCCTCCTCAGAACCCGCCGCGCGTGCCGTCCTGACGCAGTTGCGGGCGCGTTGATCCGCGGGCACCGCCCCGCTTCTGCGCCCCTCAAAGGGGCTTCAGCTTATCGCGACGATGGCATGGCGTAGCGGAGACTATCCTCGAACCCGCGCCGTCGAGCCGTCCCCGTTCCCCCCAACCGAACACACTGGAATCGCCATGTCCGCCAATAGCACGCTCAGCCCTCAATTCATCGCCGCCCAACGCAAGCGCCTGGAGGCCTTGAAGGCGGAGCTCCTCGGCGCCGACAGCACGGCCCAGGAAGCGACGCGGGTTAGCCAGGAGGATGGCGGCGCCGAGGCCAAGGAATACGAGGACGCGGCGCAGCTCTTGGACCTGAAGGAAGTGCTGCAAGCCAGGCACGACGTGGATCAGCCGCGCCTGGCTAATATCGATCGAGCGTTGAAGAAGATCGAGCTCGGGACCTACGGGCTGTCCGACGAGAGCGGCAAGGTAATTCCCAAGGAGCGACTGGAAGCGTCTCCCGAGGCGGTGCTGACGGTGGAAGAAGCGGCAGCGAAGGAATAGCGGGCGCCTAGCCGAGCGATGACGAGCACGTCGCGCTGTAGATCGCGTTTCGAGTCCTTGAAGCAGACGCTCGTGTAGGGCCGGTTATGGCCGACAACGGCCGTACAGCCATTGAAACCGGACAAGAGCAAGTAGTCTGAAGGGTCGTCGAAGGCCCGCTCTTGGCCGGAAGCGGTGACGAGTCCCGGCGAAATCTTACGCGTGCTTGACGCTCTGGCCACGTCAGATGCTGCTCGACGGGAGCGGCCCCTTGCGGCAATTCGAATAGCCGGCTGACAGTCTCCAGGCTACAGTCCTTCGCAATCGCGATCCGCACCGTCGCTCATTCCGCCACCGTTCGCCGACCACGCCGACGCATGCGCCGCCGTCCGTTCCTGAAGTCGCTTCCCGGCTGGGCCGTGGCGCCTTGGGCGGCCGGCGCGACCAGCGGCGCGAAGGTGCTGCACGTCGCGATCTCCTCCGGCGAGACGGTGCTCGACCCGGTGCAGACGAACAGCGATGAGAACACGAGCACGATCCTGTCGCACATCTTCGAGTCGCCGCTCGGCTACGACTACCTGGCCCGCCCCGTGCGGCTCGTACCGACCACGGCCGTGGCACTGCCCGACGTCTCCGCCGACAGCCGCGTCTTCACAGTTCGCATCCGCCCCGGCATCCGTTTCGCCGACGACCCCGCCTTCGGCGGCAAGCCGCGCGAGCTGGTGGCGGCCGACTACGTCTTCGCGCTGAAGCGCTTCTATGACCCGCGCTGGAACTCTAGCGACCTCTACGTCTTCGAGTCGCTGAAGCTGCCCGGCCTCTCGGCGCTGCGCGAGCACGCGGTGAAGACGCGACGGCCCTTCGACTACGACCGCGAGGTCGAGGGCGTGCGCGCTCTCGACCGCTACACGGTGCGCATCACGCTCGGCGTGCCCGACCCGCGCTTCGTCTACGTGCTCGCCGATCCGGTGTTCACCGGCGCCGTGGCGCGCGAGGTCGTCGAGCGCTACGGCGACTTGGTCGGAGAGCATCCGGTCGGCACCGGCCCCTTCCGGTTGAAGAGCTGGCGCCGCGGCTCGCTCATCGTGCTCGAGCGGTCGCCGACCTTCAGGCCGACCCGCTACGAGGGCACGCCGGCCGACCATCCGCTCGCACGCGAGATCGCCGTCCGGCTGGCCGGGCGCGAACTGCCGCTGGTCGACGAGGTGCACGTCAACGTCATCGAGGAGGCCCAGCCGCGCTGGCTGTCGTTCCTCGATGGCAGCCTGCACTGGCTGCCGGTGCCGGCCGACTACCGCACGCTCGCCGCGCCCGGCGGCCGTCTCGCGCCCTTCCTCGCGCGTAAGAACGTGGCGATGCACTGGCTGCCGCAGGCCGACATGTCGATGAGCTTCTTCTTCATGGAGGACCCTCTCGTTGGCGGCTACACACCCGAGAAGGTGGCGCTGCGGCGCGCGATCGCCCTCGCCTTCGACAACGCCGCCTACACCCGCCATGTGGCGGGTGGCCTCGGCGTGCCCGCGCAGAGCACGGTAGCGCCCTTCACGTCGGGCTACGACCCAGGCTACGTCAGCGAGATGAGCGAGCACAGTCCGGCGCGCGCGAAAGCGCTGCTCGACCTCTACGGATACGTCGACCGCGACGGCGACGGCTGGCGCGAGCAGCCCGACGGCAGCCCGCTGCTGCTGGAGCGCGCGTCGCGCTCGACGTTCGCCGAGCGCCGCGCCAACGAGGTCTGGAAGCGCTCGATGGACGCCGTCGGCCTGCGCATCGAATTCGACATCGCGAGCTGGCCCGAGCTGCTGAAGAAGAGCCGCGCCGGCAAGCTGATGATCTGGGGCTACTCGTGGACCGCGACGTCACCCGACGGCGGCTTCTTCCTTGCCATCGCCTACGGACCGAACGCCAGCGAGGCGAACGACCCACGCTTCTCGCTGCCCGCCTACGACCGCTTGTTCGAGCGTCAGCGCGTGCTGCCCGACGGGCCGGACCGGGAGGCGATGATGCGCCAGGCGAAGGACATGCTCGTCGCCTACATGCCGTTCAAGGTGCACCAGCACAGCGTGCTCGTCGAGCTGGTCCAGCCGTGGACGCTTAACCGCTGGCGCCATCCGTTTATGCGCGACACCTGGCGCTTCGTCGACCTTGCGCCGCACCCAAATTCCGGCACCACTCCGGCCCCACCGGCCTGACCAGTTCTCCTGAACGACTGCTCTGCAGCGGTTGCGGACCGTGACGGCCACGGCCTGAACGAATGGTCTCCGGCACTTGGCGGTTGTCGAGGTGACCACGGCATCGCGGCGTTGACGTGGCTCCGGTTCGAGGCAGCGTTCAGAACGTGGGCGCGGCGATGGCCTCGACGGCCGGGAAGGTGACCGTCGACGCCAGCGGCACGGTCGCGTCGCTGTCGCCGACGGGAAAGGTCTGCACCGCTCGCGGAGCCGCCGGCACCGTAGAAAGCGTTGCAGTGGTGACGGCACCCAGCGCGAACGAGCCGAAAGCGAGCGTGGCGAACAGGATGATGGGGCGGGCGGCGAACTGCATGGTGACTCCGGAATGGACAAATCGTCCAGGAGCCGCATGATGCGCAGCGCATGTATGGGCGCCGCTTCAGCGTCGGATCTGTTCGTTTCAAATGTTCCGCTGGGACGCGCGCGATTCGACTATGAACTCGCCCGACGCGAGCAACCGTGCACCGTCAGCATTGACCCGCGGCAAAGAGCGCAGCCCTCCTTGCATCCACGCTAGTTCCCGACCAGCCCGCTCCTGATCGCGTAGACCGTCATCTCCGAGTTGTTCGTCAGGCCGAGCTTCTCGAGCACCCGCGCACGGTAGACGCTCACCGTCTTGGGCGAAAGCATCAGCTCTTCGGCGATGTCGGAGAGGCGCTTGCCGGAGGCGATCATCACGAGCGTCTGCATCTCGCGGTCGGAGAGCTTGTCGTGCGCGTTCTCCGAAGTCGGCGAGGTCAGGCTCTCCACCAGCATCTGCGCGATCTCCGGCGTGACGTACTTGCGGCCCTGCGCCACCGTGCGCACCGCGCTGACGATCAGCGCCGGATCGCCGCCCTTGTTGACGTAGCCGAAGGCGCCGGCGCGCAGCGCCCGGATCGCGTACTGGTCCTCCGGGTACATCGAGACGACGAGCACGCGCATCGCCGTGCCCTCGTCCTTCAGCGCATGCAGCACGTCGAGGCCGCTGCGGCCGGGCAGGTTGATGTCGAGCACGAGCACGTCGGCCGTCTTCTCGCGCATCAGCGCGCGCAACTCGCCGTAGTCGCCGGCCTCGCCGATGACCTCGATGTCGGGCGCGTCGGAGAGGGTGTCGCGGATGCCGCGCCGGATCAGGGCGTGGTCGTCGCAGAGAAAGACCTTGATCATCTAGACGTCCGCCCACTGGCTCGGATCGTAGGACCGATCCGGTTCCACCTCGGTGACATAGGCGCTGTCGGGCACGTCGAGCGGCACCGAGAGGATCAGCGTCGTGCCGTGCGGCCCGCTCGAGAGATCGATCCAGCCGCCGACGGTGTTGGCGCGCTCGTGCAGGCCGCGGATGCCGAACGAGCGCGCCTTCGCCAGGTCTTCCTGGCTGAGGCCGCGGCCGTTGTCGCTGATCTCGAGCGAGAGCACGCCGCCCGCCATCGAGAGGTCGATCTGCACCCGCGTCGCATGCGCATGCTTGCTGATGTTGGTCAGCGCCTCCTGCGCGGTGCGGTACGCCACCAGCGGCACGCCCGGCGGCAGCTCGAGCGGCTTCTTCGGCAAGCGAATGGTGCAGACGACGCCCGCGCGGCGCTCGAAGCGCAGGGCGATCCAGTGCAGCGCCGCGGCCAGGCCCTGCTCGAGGATGGCGGGACGCAGGTTGTGCATGATCCGCTGGCTCGACTCGACCGCATGGCTCACCGTCTCGATCGCCGACTGCACCCGGGCGATCACCTGCGGTGCGCTCGAATGGCGGGCGATCCAGGCGAGGTCGAACTTGAGCGCGGTGAGCGAGCCGCCCACGTCGTCGTGGATCTCGCGCGCGATCGCCGCGCGCTCGAGCTCGACGCTGGTCTGCAAGTGCTGGGCGAGCTCGTGCAGGCGCTGCTTGGAGGCGACCAGGTCGCGGTCGGCCTTGACCCGCGCGCGCCTGGTCTCGGCCGCGTCGACAGCGTGCAGGATCGCCGGCACCAGCCGCGCCAGGTGGTTCTTCTGCAGGTAGTCGCTGGCGCCGTGGCGCATCGCCTCGACCGCGGTGTCCTCGCCGATCTCGCCGGAGACGAGGATGAAGGGCACGTCGCGGGCATTCGCCTTGAGCAGCTCGAGCGCGACCAGGCCGCTGAAGCCCGGCATGTTGTAGTCGGAGATGACGATGTCCCAGGGCTCGTCGAGCGCCTCCAGGAACGCGACCTCCGACTCGACGCGCCGGGTGTGCGCCATGATTCCGCCGCGCGCCAGGTGCGCCAGGAGGAGCTCGTGATCGAGCTCGGAATCCTCCAGGTGGAGCACCCGAAAGACACGATCCCTTGTCGCTGCCGGCATGGCGGCGAGTATGACGCGAGGACCTGCGCCTCGAAAGCGCGCGGCCCTGCCGGCCTACGCCAGGGTGACAAACCGCACGGCAGGCGGGGCCCAGGGCCCGCGTTAGCAGGCCCTAGACGTCGGCAGCCTGCCGCAGAGTCTGCACCACGGGCCGGGCGAGAACCTCGCGCAGGCCCCACCAGCCGGCCGCCAGGGCCAGCAGCGCGCCCGCCACGCCGCCGGCCAGCGGCACCAGCGGCGAGGGATTCCAGTTGAACTCGAACACGAAGCGCGCCAGCGCCCAGCTCACGGCGATCGCCGCGAGCGAGGCGAGCACGCCGGCGAGCGCGCCGACACCCAGCAGTTCGGCACGCTGCACCTGCGCGAGCAGCCGGCTGCTCGCGCCGAGGGCACGCATCACCGCGAACTCGCGGGCCCGCGCCTCGCGGGTCGCGCTGACCGCGGCGAACAGCACCACCAGGCCGGCGGCGAGGGTGAAGCCGAACAGGAACTCGACCGCCCGCACGACCTGGTCGAGCACGCCCTGGATCTGGGCGATCGAGGCCGAGACGTCGATCGAGGTGATGTTCGGGAAGTCGCGGCTGACCCCGTTGTCGAAGCCCGGCGTCTCGGGCGCGCGGAAGGCAGCGATGTAGCTGACCGGCGCGTCCGGGACCGAAGCGGTCGGGAACAGGACGAAGAAGTTGACGCGCATCGACGACCAGTCGACCTTGCGCAGGCTGGTGATCCTGCCCTCGACGGCAACGCCGCCCATGTCGAAGCGCAGCGTGTCGCCGAGCTTGAGGCCCAAGGTCGTCGCCAGCCCCTCCTCTACGCTCAGGGCGTTGCTCTCGTTCGCCGTCCACTTGCCCGCGGCGATGGTGTTGTGCTGCGGCAGCTCGGTGCTGTGGCTGAGGTTGAACTCGCGGTCGACCAGGCGGCGGGCGCGGTCGTCGGCGAACTGCTCGGGCAGGACCGGCTTGCCGTCGATGGCGACGAGCCGGCCGCGGATCATCGGGAACCAGTCGTAGCGCGCCACGCCCGCATCCTTCAGCTTCTGCCTGAACGCATCGGCCTGCGGCGGCTGCACGTTGATGACGAAGCGGTTCGGCGCGTCCTTCGGCGTGGCCTGGCGCCAGCTCGAGATCAGGTCGGTGCGCAGCAGCACCAGCAACACGAGCGCGAGCAGGCCGACAGCGAGCGCCGAAACCTGGAGCACGGCGAAGGCCGGCCGGGCCGCGATCTGCCGGGTGGCGAGCACCAGCCAGCGCGGCGCGCCGGCCTCGGGCACCGAGCGGCGCAGCACCACCAGCGCCAGCCAGGAGAGCAGCGCGAACACCAGCACCGCGCCGGCGAAGCCGCCGACGGCGATCAGGCCGAGCTTGAGGTCACTCGCAACCGCCAGCAGCAGCGCGGCGAAGCCGAGCGTGCCGGCGGCGAGCACGGCGATCGACGCCGGCTTGAGCCCGCCGACGTCACGCCGGATCACGCGCAGCGGCGGCACCCGCGCGAGCTGCAGCACCGGCGGCAGGCCGAAGCCGAACAGCAGCGTGAAGCCGACGCCGGCGCCGAACAGGGCCGGCCAGGCGCTCGGAGGCGGCAGCGTCGCGTCGACCAGTCCGGCGAGGAACCAGATGAAGACGTAGTGCACGGCGAAGCCGAGCACGAGGCCGACCGCGCTTGCCAGCAGACCGATGAGCGCGAACTCGATGAAGTACTGCAGGGCGATCGTGCGCTGTGGCAGGCCGAGCACCCGCAGCATCGCGCAGTCGTCGAGGTGCCGGCTGGCGAAGTCGCGCGAAGCGATCGCCACCGCCACCGCCGCCAGCAAGGCGGCGAGCAGGGCGACGAGGTTGAGGAATTTCTCGGCCCGGTCGAGCGTCTGCCGCATCTCCGGCCGGCCGCTGGCGAGCGACTCGATGCGCAGGCCGCGCAGCGCCTTCGCCTTCACCTCGGCCTCCGCCCAGGCGACGAACTCGGCGACCTTGGCATCGCTGCCGTTCATGGCCGCCACCGCCAGCCGGTAGGTGACGCGGCTGGCCGGCTGGACCAGGCCGGTGGCGTCGAGGTCGGCCACGTTGAGCATCACCCGCGGCGCGAAGCTGGCGAAGCCGGCGCCACGGTCGGGCTCGATCAGGATCACGTTGGCCACGGTCAGCGTCGCGTCGCCGAGCAGCAGCGGATCGCCGATCTGCAGGCCGAGTGAATCGAGCACCGCGGCGTCGACCCAGGCGGTGCCAGGCGCCGGCGCCTTCGCCAGGTCCGCGGTCTTCGCGCCGGTGGTGGGGCGCAGCTTGAGCTTGCCGCGCAGCGGATAGGCGTCGCTCACCGCCTTGACGCTGACCAGGCGGGTCGCGCCGCCCTTGCCGTCGGGCGCGCGGCCCATGCTCGGAAAATTGGCGGTGGTCGCCGTCGCCAGGCCGAGGGCGCGGGCCTTGGCCTCGAAAGCTGGCGGCGCCGGCAGGTCGCTGGCGACGATGGCGTCGCCGCCGAGCAGTTGCCGGGCGTCGCGGGCCAGGCCGCCGTTGATGCGGTCGGCGAAGAAGCCGACCGCGGTCAGGGCGCCGACCGCCAGCGTCACGGCCACCACCAGAAGGCGCAGCTCGCCGGCGCGGAAGTCGCGCAGGAGCTGGCGCCAGCCGAGTTGCCATGCGGAGGGCTTGCGCGGTGCGGCGGGAGCTTCGAGCGTCTGCGAATCGTCGGTCATGAGGGGTGGAAGTTACACGACTCGCGAACGCTGCGTGCAGCCGGGTTGAATGCCGGCGCGCCTCGTCGGTGCTTCAATCGACACCATGAACACTCTCCTGCCCCCGATCTTCGTCTCGCACGGCTCGCCCATGATCGCCCTCGAGCCCGGCGAGGCGGGCGCCTTCATGCAGCGGCTCGGCCCGGCGATCGACGCCACGTTCGGCCGGCCGAAGGCGATCGTCAGCGTCTCGGCGCACACCGCGGCGCGGGTGCCCGTCGTCCTCGCCGCCGCCCGCCACGAGGCGATCTACGACTTCGGCAATTTCGATCGGCGCCTCAACGAGATGCGCTACGACGCGCCGGGCGACCCTGCCCTCGCGGTCCGGATGCTGGCACTTCTGCAAGCCGCCGGCATTCCCGCGCAGAAGGTCGACGAAGGCGGCCTCGACCACGGCGCGTGGACCGCGCTGCGCTACATCTACCCCGACGCGGGCATTCCGGTCGTGCCGCTCGCCTTCGTGCCGAGCGACCCGCCGGCCAGGCAGTTCGCGCTCGGCGCGGCGCTCGCCTCGCTCGCCGGCGAAGGCGTGCTCGTTCTCGGCAGCGGCAGCATCACCCACAACCTGCGCCGCGTCTTCAGCGGCGGCGGCCTGCATCCCGACAAGGCGCGGCCGGAGATCCCGGAGAGCGCCGCCTTCCGTCGCTGGATCGCCGATCGCGCCGGCGCTCGCGACTGGGACGCCCTCTTCGCCTACCGCGCCCGCGCGCCGCATGCGGTCGACATGCATCCGACCGACGAGCACCTGCTGCCCTGGTACGTGGCCGCCGGCGCCGGCGGCCGCGACCAGCCGCCGGTGCGCCTGCACGAGAGCGTGACCATGGGCAGCCTCGGCATGGACGCCTACGCCTTCGGCGCGAGCGCCCCGCGCCTGGCCGAGGCGCTGGCCCCGGCCGAAGCTACATGAACATGCGCGGCACCCAGAGCACGATCGCCGGCACGTAGGTCAGGATCGCCAGGCTCACGAGCAGCGGCACCAGCCACGGCAGGATCGCCATCGTCGTGCGCTCGAACGAGAGCCCGGCGACGCGCGCCAGCACGAAGAGCACCATGCCCATCGGCGGATGGAGCAGGCCGATCATCAGGTTGAGCACCATCACCAGGCCGAAGTGGACCGGGTCGACGCCGAGCTGGGAGGCGATCGGCAGCAGGATGGGCACGAGGATCGTGATCGCCGCCGTCGGCTCGAGAAAGCAGCCGACGAACAGCATCAGCAGGTTGGCCAGCAGCAGGAAGACCCAGGCCTCCTTGGTGAAGGCGAGCACCCACGAGGCGATGGCGGCGGTGACGCCGGTGGCGGTGAGCATCCAGCCGAAGATCGACGCCGCGGCGACGATGAACAGCACCGTGCTCGTGGTCTCGACGGTGTCGAGGCAGACCTTGACGAACATCCGCCAGCTGAGGGTCTTGTACCAGGCGAACCCGAGGATCATCGCCCACACGCAGGCGGCGATCGCGCCCTCGGTGGGGGTGAAGAGGCCGGTCGTCATGCCGCCGATCAGGAGCACCGGCGTCATGATCGGCAGCAGCGCCTCGAAGCGGAAGATCCGGTCGAGGACGAACAGCAGGCCGAGACCGACGAAGACCGAGATCTGCGGCGGCGCGTTGAACTTCTGCACCACCGCCCAGAGCAGCAGCGGCCAGAGGATCACCACCGCCAGCTCCGACATCGCCTTGAAGAAGCGCGTGCTCGAGAACTTGACGTCCGAGCCCCACTTGTTCTTGTGCGCGTAGTAGGCGACGGTGAGCATCATCAGGATCGCCATCAGCGCGCCCGGCAGGATGCCGGCGAGGAACAGCGCGCCGACGGAGACGTTGGCCATCATCCCGTAGATCACGAACGGCAGGCTCGGCGGGATGATCGGGCCGAGCGTCGCCGAGGCCGCGGTCACGCCGACCGCGAACTCGGTCGGATAGCCGTGCTCCTTCATCGCCTTGATCTCGATCGTGCCCAGGCCGGCGGCGTCGGCGATGGCGGTGCCGCTCATGCCGGCGAAGATCACCGAGCCGAGCACGTTGACGTGGCCCAGGCCGCCCTTCAGCCAGCCGACGAGGGCGAGGGCGAAGTTGTAGATCCGGGTGGTGATGCCGGCGTTGTTCATCAGGTTGCCGGCGAGGATGAAGAACGGCACCGCGAGCAGCGGGAAGCTGTCGATGCCGCTCACCATCCGGTGGATCACCACGAACGGCGGCAGGTTGCCGCTGAGCAGCACGTACACCAGCGAAGCGCCGGCCATGGCGATCGCCACGGGCAGGCCGCTGCTCATGAAGAGCAGGAAGATGATCTTCAGCATGGGATGGTGGGGGCCTTCAGCGGTCGGCGAGCGTGGTCATCGGTCGCTCGAGCACGCTCCAGCCGCGCCGCCAGTGCAGCCGCGCCACCTGGATGGAGCGGTAGGTCATGGCGACGAAGCCGAACAGGACGACGCCGTAGACGATGTTCATCGGCGCATCGACGATCGTCATCCGCGTCGAGCCGCCGAGCTTGGCCATCATCTGGCCCGTCAGCACGACGGCGGCGGCAAAGAAGGCGATCCGCAGCGCGTCGACGAGGCGCGACATCCAGCGCCCCACGGCCGGGGGCATGAAGCGGTAGAAGAAGTCGACCTGGATGGCCGCGTTCTTCGCCACGCCGATGACGACGCCGACGAAGACAACGCCGATCAGCATGTAGCGGGCGACCTCCTCGGTCCACGCCGCCGAGTCGTTCAACACGTAGCGCGTGACGAACTGGTAGAAGACCGTGAGGCCGAGCAGCCAGAAGATGCCGAGGGCCACCCAGCCCTCGGCGATCGTTCCCGACAGGTCGACCGCTTCGTCCTCGACGTGGAAGTGACCTTCCTCGTCGATGATCCTTTCGTCGCTCATCGCGGCGGCGCCGGTGGCGCTACTTGATGTTGACGATGCGGTCGTAGTCCTGCTGCCGGTAGCCCTGGTCGGTGGGCTTGGTCGTCTTCAGCACCGCCTCGCGGAAGGCGTTCTTGTCGACGACGATGACGTTGTTGCCCTTCTTCTTGAACTCGTCGACCAGGCGCAGCTCGGAGGCGGCGATCTCGCGGCCGGCCTTGTCGCCCGCCTCTTCCATCACCTCGGTGAAGATCTTCTTGTCCTCGGCCGAGAGCTTGGCCCAGGTCTGCCCCGAAACCACCGTCAGCAGCGAGTCGATGATGTGGCCGGTGAGGGAGATGTTCTTCTGCACCTCGTAGAACTTCTTCGCCTCGATCGTCGGCAGCGGATTTTCCTGTGCGTCGACCGTGCCGTTCTGCAGCGCCAGGTAGACCTCGGCGAAGGCGATCGGCGTCGGGTTGGCGCCCAGCGACTTCGGGAACGCGATGTAGGCCGGCGCATCCGGCACCCGGATCTTCAGGCCCTTCATGTCCTCGGGCTTGGTGATCGGCCGGGCGGCGGCGGAGGTCACGTGGCGGGCGCCGTAGTAGGTGAGCGCGGTGACGTGGTTGCCGCTCTTCTCGTCGTAACCCTTGGTCAGCTCCTTGAAGACGTCGCTCTTGCCGTACTTCAGCATGTGGTCCGCGTCGCGGAAGATGAACGGGAAGTACGTCACCGCCAGCGGCGGGTAGGTCCGGCCGGCGAAGCTGGCGCCGGTGAGGATGATGTCGACCGTGCCGAGCGTCAGGCCCTGGTTGATGTCGGACTCCTTGCCCAGGCTGGAGGCCGGAAACACCTGCACCTCATAGCGGCCGTTGGTGCGCTTCTTGATCTCGTCGCCGGCCCAGACCGACCACTTGTGGTAAGGCTCCGAGACCTCGTAGACGTGCGCCCACTTGAGCTTGGTCTGCGCCTGCGCGCTGCCGAGCGGCGCGAAGGCGCCCGCGACGACGGCGCAGGCGGCGATCGCCCGGAGGGCGGTTCTCTTGGTGATCATCGTGTCTCCCATGGATAAGGCTCTGGCCGGAAAGGCTCGCCGGGGAAGGTAGGGCCGACGGGCCGGCCGGGCAACGGGCGAAACCCTGCTTGCGCCGGGCGACCGGCCCGCCTCAGCGCGCCTTCGGCACCGTGCCGACCACGCCCTCGACGAACCAGTCCATCGCCTTGATCTGCGCGTCGTCGAGGGCGCCGCTCGCCAGCCGCGAGGCGCCGGCGTTGTCGACCAGCGGCGCGGCGAAGGGCTTCAGCGTGCCGGCGACGATCGCCGCGCGCCGTGCCTGCACGCCCGAGCGCGCGGCCGCGGGCAGCTTCGGATCGACCGCGGCGATGTCGACCATGCCGCTGGCGATGCCGCCCCAGGTCGGCTCGTTCTTCCAGGAACCCGCCAGCACGCTCTCGGCGACCCGCGTGTAGAAGCCGCCCCAGCGGTGCTCGATCGCGGCGAGCTGGGCATCGGGCGCGAACGCGCGCATGTCGCTCGGGTAGGGCACGACCCGCACGCCCTTGGCCTTGAAGTTGGCCTGCGCCGTCTGCGCCACGGCGGGCGAACCGCTGTGGTGGGTGAGCACGTCGGCGCCCTGGTCGATCAGCGCCTGTGCCGCCTCGCGCTCGCGGGCCGGGTCGAACCAGGTGTTGAGCCAGAGCACGCGCACCTGTGCCTTCGGGTTGACGGCGCGCATGCCGAGCGTGAAGGCGTTGATGCCCTGCACCACCTCGGGAACCGGAAAGCCGGCGACGTAGCCGGCCACGCCGCTGCGGCTCGCCTGCCCGGCCAGCCAGCCCGCGAGCCAGCGCGCCTCGTAGTAGCGGGCGTCGTAGGTGGCGAGGTTGGGCGCGCCCTTGTAGCCGCCGGCGTGCTCGAACTTCGCCGCCGGGAACTCGGCGGCGACGCGCAGCGCCGGGTCGAGGTAGCCGAAGCTGGTGGCGAACACGAGCTTCGCGCCCTGCGCGGCGACCAGGTCGCGCATCACCCGCTCCGAGTCAGCGCCTTCGGCGACCGCCTCGACGAACACCGTCTTCACCCGCGGCCCGAGCGCGCGTTCGAGCTCGCGCCGGCCGAGCTCGTGCTGCCAGGTCCAGCCGGCCTCGCCGATCGGGCTGACGTAGACGAAGCCGACGACCAGCGGCGGATCGGCGGCGTGGGCCGGCAAGGGGGAGGCGACGAGCGCCGGGATCGCGAGCAGCGCCAACGCGCTGCCGCGGATGAGGTTTTTCAACATGGTTGACCTCGACATGGCCCCTGGAGGGAAGCGCCGGCCGCGGGGGCACGCGGCCGGCGAGGGCATTTTCGCAGGACTCGTCGTTAGCGCGCCCAGCAGACGATCGCCACGGCGCCGCCGATCGCGATCGCATCCTCGATCAGCGCCGCGGGCAGGTCGCGGCCGAGAGCCTGCGCCAGCCTCGCCCGCGCCGCCGCGCCGCCGAGCGTGCCGATCACCGCGCCGATCACGCCGGCAACGAGACCGAGCACGAGCTGGCCGCCGGGCGCGGCAAGCGCCGCGCCGCTGAGTGCGCCGGTGAGGATGCGGGTGCCGAACTGGACCGGGACCTTGCGGCTCGGGGTCGCGGGCAGCTGGTCGCCGACCAGCTCGCCGAGCGCGAGCACGCCCAGCACCCAGGGCGCGGCGACATGGCCCATGAACGCCAGCGGCGTGCCGGCCAGCGCCAGCCAGCCGAAGTGCGCGGCCCAGGCGACGGCGGCAGGCGCGGTGAGCGCGCGCAGGCCGGCGACGACGCCGATCAGCAGCGAAAGCACGAGGATCGTCATTCGAGAAGCTCCCTCCGGGTGGTTGTGCCGCGACCTTAGCGTGCCCGGGCAGCCCTGTCATGTTTCCCCATTGCGTACGAGGCGAGCCACGCCCTAATCTGGCATCGTCGCGATGGGCCGCAACGGCTCGCAGGAGGTCGGCGATGGGCAACAGCGGTTCGCCAGACAGCGCCTTGATGGTGCAATGGTTCTTCGGCGGTCTCGTCGTCGTGTTCTACGCGGTGCATCGCTTCAACGAGCCCCGCCAAGACCCGCGGCCGGCCCGGGCGACCACCACCTTCTGGCGCTACTGGTCGGCCTGCGGCGGCTACGTGATCGCGATGCTCGGCCTCTTCATCGTGCTCGGCGGCGGCCTCGCCTCGATCGATCCGCGCATGCTGCTGTCGCTGGTCGAGGGCGGCACGGTCCCGGCCGAGGCGCGTTCCCTGCCCGGGCCGCTGCTCTCGGCGATGATCCTGACCTCGCTGCTGCCGCACTTTCCCGGTCTCGGCAAGATCGACGCGAGCGTCAAGCGCTGGTTCCAGGACGTGGGCAACATCCCCTGGGAGGTGCGCGAGCTGAGCCGCTTCCTCAAGGACTCCGGCTATGCGCCGCAGCCCGAGGCGCTGACGCAGATCCACTCGGTGCTGCGTTCCTTCGGCGTCGATGAAGCGTGGCTGCGCGAGCCGACCGACACGCTCAAGCACCGCTGGGCGCGCAGCGTCGCCCTCTACGGCCAGGTGCAGCGCTGGGAGGCCTCGCGCGGGTTCGCCCGCTACGTCGACCAGCACCGGACGGCGCTGCCCGACATCCGCGAGCGGATCGAAAAGCTCGCCGAATTCCTCGACGCGCGCACCCTCGCCGAGCTCGACGGCAGCGGCGACTCGCGGCTGGTGGCGCACTCGCGCAAGATCTTCGACAGCGAGCTGGGCGCGCTCCAGGATTCGCTCTGCAACTTCATCAGCGGCGGCGTGCTCGAGGGCGCGCGCAATCACGCCAGCCGGCGCGACGCCCTGGTGCAGCTCGGCTTTTCCGGCCTGCCGGCAACGCGCGGGCCGCTCACCTCGCACGACATCGTGCTCGTTGCCGGGCTGGTGTTCCTGGCGATGCTGTTCGTGCCGCTGATGATGCGCCGCTTCATCGACCCGCTGCCGCTGCCGCAGAACCTGCGCATCCTGGTGACCGTGCCCATCGTCTACGCGATCGCGATCGTCGCCGCGATCTATCCGAAGTCGGTGTGGCCGTTCGCCGCCCGCCAGGCCGGCGGCGAGCGCCCGTTCGCCGCCTACGCGGTGTCGGGCGTCGTCGCCGCCGCGGCCTCGTTCGCGGTCTCGCTCGTGTTCCGCTTCGTGTTCGACAAGTCGGGCAACATCTTCCAGTCGCTGTCGACCCCCGGCGCCTTCCCGGAGGCGTGGGCGACGACGCTCGAGCGCTGGCCCTGGCTGCTGATGACCTTCTTCATCACCGTCGCTGTCGCCTGGGCGGCCGACGACATGGAGCCGGCCGATCACGCCGGGCGGCTGCGCCTGCGCGCGATCGAGGCGGCGGCGCTGGCGCTCGTGCTCGGCGTGATCCAGTGGACCGTGCTGCAGATCCTGATCGGCGCCTCGCCGGAAGCGGCGGCGCGGTTCGGCGATGCGGTACCGCGCATGATGGTCACCGCGGTGGCGGTGGGCGCGTGCATCGGCTGGCTGGTGCCGGCGATGCACCGGGCGCGCAACCGCGGGCGGATCGAGACCGCGCCGATGCCGGCGCTGGCAATGCCCGGCTAAAGCGGGCCCCGGTTCGCCCGGCGCTCAGCCGGCCTTGCCGAGGCCGAAGAACTCGCGCAGGGCCGCCCGGTACTGCTCGGCGCCGCGCCAGGTGGTGGTCGAGTGCGTGCCGCCCTCGATCAGGACGAAGCGCTTGGCCACCGTCGCCTGCTCGTAGAGCGCCTGGCCGAAGCGCGAGGGCACGAGCGCGTCGTCGCTGCCGTGCACGATCAGCAGCGGCGACTTGATGCGCGGCACCGCGGCGAGCGAATCGAAGCGCTCGGTGATCAGCATCGAGACCGGCAGCCAGCCCCACTTGAAGGTGGCGAACATGTCGCCGATCGAGGTGAATGTGCCCTCGACGATGACGCCCTGCGGCGCTTCGGCGGGCGCGCTCTCGGCCAGCCCGGCCGCGAGCTGCACCGCGATGGCGCCGCCGAGCGAGTGGCCGAACACGTAGCGCGCCCGGCCCGGGCGGTTCTCGGCGAGCCAGCGCCAGGCGGCTTGCGCGTCCTCGACGACGCCGGCCTCCGAGGGCAGCTCGTCGGTGCTGTTGCCGAAGCCGCGGTAGTCGACCGCGAGCACCGAGAAGCCGAGCTCGCGCAACTGCTCGACGCGAAAGGAGCTGCGGGCGACGTCGCGCCGGGCGCCGTGCAGGTAGAGCAGCAGCGGCGCGCGCGGATCGTCGTTGCCGGCCCAGAGCGCGTGCAGCCGGATCGGCCCGCCGGTGGTCGACGAGACATGCTCGATCCAGATGCTTTCCATGCCGCCCGCCCGGGCCGCCTGCTCGAGCTCGGCGGACGTCGACTGGGGCGCGCGCGCCGCCTGGAAGATCCACTTGCGCTGCTGCGTCTCCAGGCTGGCGTAGCCGATCGACAGCGCGGTCGCCGAGACCGCGGCCAGCGCCAGCCAGCCGCGGCGGCGGGCCAGCAACTGGGCGAGGGGCGCGACGGCAGGCGCGGGCATGCGCCGATTCTGCCGAAAACGCTTCCGCTCAGCGCCAGTTGCGGATTTCGATCCGGAGCTGCCCGGTCACGCCCGGACGCGAGCCCTCGGGCGAGGCGATCGGAATCTCGAACTTCAGGGCGCCGCCCTCGAGACGGGCGTTGGCATTGGTCGAAGTGTCGTTCGGCGTCTCGCTCTGCACGCCGAACTCGATGCGCCAGCCCGACGGCGTGGTCTCGTCGCGAAGCGCCTCGACGACGATGAGCTTCCTGACCAGGTAGCCACCCTCGAAGTGCTTCTTCAGCCAGAGCACGCCGTCGATCTGGTAGTCGGGCACCAGGACCGCGACGTCGAAGGCGAAGGCGACGCTCTGGTGCCGCTTCTGGCTCTTGGTCGGATCGAGGAACAGGGAGAACAGGTGCGGGCTGTTGGCCTTGCTGGGCGCGCGCTGGCCGGTCGCGCCTTTCGGGAACAGGTCGTCGTAGGTGCGGTTGATCGCCGAGTTCTCGCGCACCACCCGGCGATGCAGCTGCCACTGGCTGGCGCGCAGCGCGGCGACGATCTCGAAGCGGTAGGAGGCGCGCACCGAGTCGTGGTCGCGGTCGTAGGCGGCCTGCACCTCGTCGGGCAGCTTCACGTCGAACACGTCGAGCCAGCCGTCGGCGCGGACCGAGCCGAACAGGAACCGGGTCAGGTTCTGGAAGCCCTCTTCCGAATTGACGATGCCGTACTGCCCCGAGTGGCTCCGGTGCGCATAGGCGCGCGGCGACTCGACCGACTTGTCGCCCACCCGGGCGAAGGTGGTGGCGTTGTCCATGCGCACCAGGCCGTCGCTCGACTCGCCCACCGCCCACGACGACAGGCCCTTGGCGACCAGGTAGTCGGCCGGGTTGGTGCCGACCAGGTTGAACACCCGGTCGGCCGGAAAGCCGACGATCTCGGACACCACCTCCGCCTTCTTCGGCAGGCCGAGGTAGAGGGCCATGCGCTCGCGGTTGAAGTTGGTCGCCTCGCCGAGCGCGCTCCAGCCCGGTACGTTGCGGACGACGCGCAGGTCGATGCCGTTGTGCGGCGTGGCGTAGGTGAAGAGCTTGTCGACGGCGGCGCGCGCCTCGGCGCTGCCGAGCTTCTTGTTCTGCAGGAAGGCGCGGCAGACCAGCCCGCCCATCGAGTGCGCGACCAGGTAGACCTTGAAGTCGGCCTCGGCGACGCCGTTGTCGAGCGTCTCGTCGGGTCGGATCGGGTGCTTGCCGTTCTTGCGGCAGATCAGCGTTCGCATGCGCAGGATCAGGTCCGAGAGGCCCTTAGCGAACTCCTCGATCGGATGCGACTTGCCGTCGCCGAAGTCGGCCGAGGCGTCGTCGTAGTAGCGCAGGATCGCGATCGACTGGTACGGCAGCGTCACGTCGGAGCGCTGCGGCCGGGTCGCGTCGTCGGGATGCGGCGCGGTCAGGTCCTCGCCGTTGACGTAGACGTCGTCGTAGCGGTCGTTGCTGCGCTCAGGCCCGGCGCCGAGGTCGCGCCAGATCGACTCGTCCTTCAGGCGCACCAGCGGCGACTCGAAGTAGTAGCGCCGCATCTTGCCGTCCCACACCTGGCGCGACTTGGTGCTGCCGATGTTGAACCCCATGTAGGGGTCGCCGACCGTGTCCTCGATCTCGCCCTGGGTGCCGGCGAAGCCGCGCACGTAGATGATCGGGTGATAGGGCGCGTGCGGATTGGCCATGGCGTGCACTCCGGGAGGGGCGGTCAGTTTGCATGACCGCGGCCACCCTCCTCATCGGGATCGATGCCGATGTTTGGAGATGCTATTGACAAGGCCCCCGAAGAGGCCTTGCCGGAACGCTCAGCGGCTGTTCGCGCCCTCGCGCGCGGCGAGCTCCACGGTCGAGGCGGCGGCGGCCTTCAGCTCACGGACGTGAGCGTGGATCTCGCGCCGGGTGACGGCGCCGTCGCCGTTCTGGTCGATGCGGGCTATCACCGCTTCGGCGTCGCGCGCCTCGCGGCCGGTCTTCGCCGCGACGGCGTCGAAGGTCTTTTGCAGCTCGGCCTTGTCGAGGCTGCCGTCGCCGTTGCCGTCGATCCGGGCGAACGCCTTGGCCTTGACGCCGGCGACGGTCCAGGCGCTCGCGGCGCCGCTGATGGTGGTGAGCAGGGACATGAAAACTCCTTGGCGAACATTGAAGAGCGTGTCATCGGCCGCTCGGCCCATGACGACCCGCGCATCCTGACAAAGCGCCGCCGCGAAGATGTTGCAGATTCGTTACCTGTCCGGAATTCCGGTCCAGTTCCGGCGATCGCCCCGCTCATTCAGTCGTCGAACTCGATCCGCTCGGCCTGCACCCGCGTGCCGTCGGCTGTGAGCACGCCCTTCACCTCGACCTTGCGCCCGACGGCGAGATCGGCCGCGGTGCCGTTGCGGAAGTCGACGCTGCCCGAGTAGCTCACCGTCACCTCGCGAACGACGAAGGTCCTGCCAGCGGCGTCGACCGACACGATCCGGCCGCTGACCTCGAACTCTTCGTCCTCGCCGCCGCCGCCCTCGCTGTCGACCTTCACGCGGCTGGCGACCAGCACGCCGCCGACGATCGTGCCTTCGACCTCGACCTTCGCGCCGAGCACCAGGCCGACGCTGCCGCCGTCGAAGGTGGCGCCGCGCGCGTCGACCGGCGTGCCGTTGACGCTGAAAGCGGTGGTCGAGGTGAAGGCGCTGACCCGGCCCTCGAGCTTGGCTTCGTCGTGGTCCTCGATCGGCGGCGCGCCGTCGGAAAGCGCCGTGGCCGTCAGGATGCCGCCGGCGCCCGGCGCCGGAGCGATGGCGGCGCGAATGAAGCGGCCGTTGGCCAGCGTCGCCGGCACCACCGCCACGCCGGCGTACGAGATCCGGGCGCTGCCGAACGAGAACGCTCGGGGCGCGGTGTCGAGTGCCGAGACGACGCCGCGCAGCGAGAACGCGGTGCCGGCAGGCTTGGCCTCGACGCGGGTGGCCGCGTAACGCCCCGTGGCGACGTCGAGCCGGGCGTAGATCTCCACCACCGTGCCGGCGACGAGCGCCGCCTGGCCCCCGGTGAGCGACTCGCCGAACACCGTGCTGGCGGCGATGTCCACGCTCTGGCCGAAGACCGTCAGCGTCCTCGCGGTCAGGTCGCTCGCCGCGACCGGGCCGACGATCTCGCTGGAGAAGACGATGCTGTCCGCCTTGCTCGCCGGGTTGCCGCTGCCGTCGGTCCCGATCGCCGAGCCGCGCACGTCGATCGTCATTCCCAGCCGCAGGTCGTCGCTGCTGCGCAGCGCGCCGTTGCCGTCGCGCACGGTGGCGCTGCTGTCGTCGTAGTGGACCGCGTTGACGATGACCGAGCCGAAGCCGGTGATCGGGCCGCTGGCGAACGAGGTCGGCTGCACGCCGGTGCCGCCGCTGTCGACACCGCCGCCGCAGCCGGCGGCGAGCAGGCCCGCGAGCAGCCACGAGGCGAAGCCGCGGACCCGAACGGAGAGAAGGCTGGCGAACATCAACGGTCCTTTCGCGCCGGGCGGCGGCGCTTGGCGGCGGGCGCAGGAGCCGCCGCCGGCGGGGCTGCCGCAGGCGGATCGCTCATCGCGTCGTGGTAGGTGTAGAGGCCGATGCGCACGCGCCGGTCGCGCTTGCGCCCGGCCGCCGCGTCGGCGTCGATCAAGGCCTGCAGCTTCGGCACGGCGGCGGCGAGCAGCGCCTGCCACTGCGCCTTCGCGACCTCGCGGAAGGCGACGATCGATTCGGCCGAGAGCTCGTCGGCGAACACCGCCTGCTCGACATGCGGCGGCGTCTCGGCGAGGACGTTGGCGACGCTGGCGCGCAAGTGGTCGCCGACGTTGCTGCCGAGGAAGCCGAAGGCGCGGGAGCTGTCGCGGCCGGCGACCACGCTCTCGCGCACCAGCCGGACCTCGTCGCCCACCTCTTCGGCCAGGCCGAGCCGGCAGAGCTCGTCGAGCAGCGAGCGCGGGTGCACGTCCTGCGTCACCGAGCGCGCCAGCGTCTCGAAGCTGGGCGCCGGCCCCTGCCTCGGCAGGGCCTTCGGCTGGCCGCGCCGGTCGCGCAGCGCCGGGTCGGCGCGCCAGCGCGTGAACACCTGCGTCGCCGGCGACGGCCGCGGCGGCGGCGGGCCGCCTGCCCCCTCGGCCTCGACCAGGCGCGTGACCTCGCGCCGCGTCAGCCCGGTCGCCGTGGCGACGCGGCTGACGATTCGCGCGCCTGCCGACTCCGGCTGGGCGCGGCGCGCCGCCTCGACGAACGCCGCCTTGAACAGTTCCTCGACCGCAGCGAACGGCAGCCCTCTGGCCACCGCCAGCTCGGCGATCGGCTCGAGCAGCGAGGCCACGGCGCCGGCGAGCGCCGCGACGCCTCCGCCGGAAAGCGCAGCGCCGCCGCCCGGGTCGGGCGGCGGCGCGGGCCGGGGTCGGGTCTTCTCAGTCACCGAAGGAGATGCGCTCCGCGAGCAGCATGGTGCCGTCGGCCGAGAGCTTGCCCTTGACCTCGAGCTGCACGCCGACCGCGAGCTGCGCTTCGCTGCCGCCACGGTACTCGATGCCGGCGGCAGCGTAGCTCACCTTCACCTCGCGCAGGACGAAGGTCTTGGCGGCGGTGTCGATCGAGGCGATCGCGCCGTGCAGCTCGAAGCCCTTGTCGTGGTGCTCCTGCTCGTCCTCGACCGAGACGCGGGTGGCGATGACCACGCCGTTGACGGCGCTGCCCTTCACCTCGACCTTGACACCGAGGGCCAGGGCGGTCGCACCGTCGCCGAACACCGCGTTGGTGGCATCGACCGGAATCCCGTTGACGCTGAACGAGGTCTTCGAGGTGAAGGCGCTGATCGTGCCTTCGAGCTCCACCTCTCCGCCGTCTTCGGGCTTCTTGCCGGCGCCGTCGATCTTGGTCGCGATCCAGGCGCCGCCGACCTGCACGGTCTGCAGGCGAACGCGGATCAGCGCGCCGTTGACCAGGTTGGCCGGCACGGGGGCAACGCCGGCGTACGAGATCAGCGCCGGGCCGATGGTGAAGGTCTTGGCGACGCTGTCGAGATTGGCCACGATGCCCCGGATTCTGAAGCCGTCGCCCGAGCCGGTCGGCTCGAGCCGCGTCGCGGTGTACACGCCCGTCGCCGCGTCGAGCGTGCCGTGCACCTCGAGCACTGCGCCGACGGCGATGCCGGCGAAGCCGCCGACCAGACGCTCGTCGATGACCGTGGTGTCGAGCACGCGCACGGTCTGGCCGAGCACGACCAGCGTCTTGGCGACCGCGTCGACGGCCGAGACCGGACCGCGCAGCTCGGCGCCGTGGCGGATCTCGTTGGCCGAGCCGCGCGGGCCCTTGCCGTCGTCGCTGATGGCGCCGCCGTGGACCTCGACCCCCATGCCGAGCTTCAGGGCGTCGCGGCTGGAGCGATTGCCGTCGTCGTCGGTCACGAGCGCAGCCGAGTCGTCGTAGCGCACGCCGTTGACGATGATCGAGCCGAAGCCGGAGATGTGGCCGGCGGCGTACGAGGTCGGCGCGACGCCGGTGCCGCCGCTCGACGGACCGGCGCTGCCGCCGCCGCCGCAGCCCGCGAGCAGCAGGGCGGCGGCCCCGAGCTGAAGGAGAAGATGGCGAGCCCGGGCGGGGCGGGAGGTGACTGAAGCAAGGCGCATGGCGGGCTCTCCGTGGACGAGCGGGCCGGAAGTCGACCCTCGGGGCGGATAATAAATGTGCTAATTGCACATTTGCAAGCGGCGTTACAGACGGAGACATTCGCGCGTGACTTTCGACCAGGCTGCTAGCCTTGCGCCTAGATGACCCGATGGCGCGACCTCCCCCGCGACCCCCACTTCCGCCGCGGCGCGCGCGACATGCTCGACTTCGGTCCGGGCCTGGCGGCCTGGGGCCTGGTCACCGGAGTGGCGATGACCCAGAGCGGCCTTGGCGTTGGCCTCTCGCTGCTGATGACCTTCACCGTCTACGCCGGCAGCGCCCAGCTCGCCTCCCTGCCGCTGATCGCCGGCGGCGCGCCGATCTGGGTGATCTGGGCCTCGGCGTTGTGCGTCAACCTGCGCTTCGCGATCTTCAGCTCGCAGTGGCGGCCGTATCTCGGCCACCTGCCGCGCGGGCGGCGGCTGGTGCTCGGCTACCTGCTCGCCGACCTCAACCTGCTGGTGTTCCTCAAGAACTGGCAGGGCGAGGGCCATCGGGTCGGCCAGGCGCGCTACGCCGCCGGCGGCGCCGTCGTGGTGTGGATCATCTGGCAGGCGACCTCGGTCGCCGGCATCCTGCTGTCTTCGCTGGTGCCGCTCGAATGGGGCCTCGGCTTCGCCGGCACGCTCTCGATGCTTGGGATCGCCTACTCGCTGCTCAACGACCGCACCGCCTGGGTGGCGGCGATCGTCGCTGCCGCCGCCGCGGTGGCGGCGTTCTCGCTGCCGCTGAAGCTGAACATCCTGGTCGCCATTGCCGCCGCGATCGCGGCGACGCTGGTGATGGCGCAGGCGGGCAAGGCGAGCGAAGCCCTGCGGCCGAGGCACTGACGATGGACTTCGCCCTGCCCGGCTGGGCCCTGACGGCGCTCACCATCCTCGGCCTCGGCGCCGTGACGGCGATCTCGCGCAACGTCTTCCTCTGGTCGCGGCGGGAGGTGCGGATTCCCGAGCCGCTGCAGCGCGCGCTGCAGATGGCGCCGCTGGCGGCGATCGTCGCCATCACCGCGCCGGAGATCTTTCTCAGCCACGGCCACCTGATCGAGACCTGGCGCGACGCGCGGCTGCTCTCGGCCGCGGTGGCGACCGCGGTCTACGCCTGGCGGCCCGGCGTGCTCGGCCCGCTGATCGCCGGCCTGGCGGTGTACCTGCCGCTGCGCCTCGGCTGGGGATGGTGATGGTGACGCTGCGACGCGCCGGCCTGGTGTTCGTGTTCCTCTGGTTCTTCATCGGCGGGCTGGCCCACTTCTTCTTCACCGAGATCGAGACCAGCATCGTGCCGCCGTGGGTGCCCTGGCCGCGCGAGACCGTGCTCGTGAGCGGCGCGTTCGAGCTGCTCGGCGCCCTCGGCCTGCTCTGGCCGCCGACGCGGCGCGCCGCCGGCTGGGGCCTGTTCGCGCTCACCCTCGCGGTGACGCCGGCCAACGTCTACATGCTGCAGCGCGCCGACCTGTTCCCGACGATTCCCTACTGGGTGCTCGTACTGCGGTTGCCGCTGCAGGTGGCGCTGCTCGCGCTGATCGTCTGGAGCACCGCCCCGGCGCGGCGCCGGTAGGCTGCAGGCATGGCTTCTCGCTGGTTTGCCCTCGCCCTTTGTCTGTTGGCGTGCGCACGGGCGGCTGCCGGCGACGGTGCCGCCTGGGAGGCGCTGCGCCGCGACGGCACCGTCGCCCTGGTCCGCCACGGCGAGGCGCCCGGCGTCGGCGACCCGGCCAGCTGGAAGCTCGGCGACTGCGCCACGCAGCGCAACCTGAACGACGCCGGCCGGGCGCAGGCCCGCGAGCTCGGCGCGCGCCTTCGGGCCGAGCGCGTTCCGGTCGCTCAGGTGCTCGCCTCGCCCTGGTGCCGCACCCTCGAGACGGCGACGCTGCTCGGCGTCGGCGCGGTGCGCGCCGAGCCGGCGGTCGCCAACGCCTTCGTCCTCAGCGAGCGGCGCACCGAGCTCGCCGGCGCGGCGCGCGCACTCGTCCGCCAATGGCGCGGCCCGGGAACGCTGCTGGTGGTGACGCACGGCGAGAACATCCGTGCCCTGATCGGCCGCACTCCCGAGACGGCGGAGCTGGTGGTTGTGGCGACCGGCGCCGACGGCAGCCTGCGCGAGCTCGGCGCGGTGCTCACGCCCGCGCGTTGATCGCCTTCGTGGCGGTCTCGCGCCGCCGCCCGCCGCTCAAAGCGGCGTGATCTCGACCTTGCGGAACTTGATGGTGCCGCGACCCCACTGCAGCGCGATCGGGCCGCTCACGAGCTTGCCGTCTTCGACGTCGACCGTCTTCACGCCGTTCAGCACCAGCACGAGCCGCTTGCCCTTGGCGGTGATCTCGTAGGTGTTCCACTTGCCGCCCGCCTTGGGCATGGGCGACACCGCGGCGACCTTGACGATCGCGCCGGTACCGTAGGTCGGATCGGGCCGCTGGTCGAAGATGTTGGCCTCGTAGCAGCTTTCGTCGCCGATCGCGGCCGGGTCCTTGCAGCGCATGAAGACGCCGCTGTTGGCGTCGTCGCTGGCCCAGAACTCGACCTTGACCATGAAGTCCTTGTACGAGCCCTTGCTGACGAGGTAGGCCGGGTCCTTGCCGCCCTGCGTCGCCTGGATCGCGCCGTCGACGGCGCTCCAGTTGGCTTCGCCGACGCGGTTGAAGTTGTCGAGGCCCCTGGCACCGTCGACGAGCGTGGTCGTGCCGCCCATGCTGGCGCATCCCCCCAGGGCGGCGGCGAGCGTCAGGGTGGCGAGCGCGGATGGAACGAAGGTCTTCATGGCTGTCTCCTCGGTGGCGTTTCTTGTTGGAGCCCGATCTTGCGACGGCCGACGCAGATCGCGCAAGCTAGGTGAAGCCAGCCCCGGCCGCGTGCGCCGGCGGCGCCTCAGCTCGCAAACAGCTGCCGGTCCTTCATCTTCTGCGAGCCGACCCCGTAGTAGCTCTCGAACCACGCCGCCTTGCCGCTGATCGCCCGGGGCTTCCTCAGGGTCAGCGCGGCCTTCTTCGCGGCGGGGGTCAGGTCGGTGGCGGCCTGCATCGTGCTGCGGAAGTGCAGGTGGTCGAAGACGCGCAGCGCCTCGATCGCATACGCCGTGGCGATCTTCGGGTCCTCGATCATGAGCAGGTGGTCGCCGTTGCCGTTCTCACCGCTCGGCGCGAGGTTCGAGGAGCCGGTGAACACCTTCGCCGTCGGCAGGTTGAAGTCGGTGACCACGAACTTGTGGTGCACGTTGATCCCCTGCCCGCCGCTCCATTCCGACTTGAACGGCTCGGGCGCGTTCTTCGCCAGGTAGGCGAAGTCGACCAGGCCGATGCTGCCGTCGGGCTTGATGACCTCGAGGCCGCCGGCCTTGTCGGAGAGCCCGTAGCTGAAGATCGGCCGCTCGATCAACCGGTCGAACGCCTCCTTGGTCGGCCCCGACTTGAGCTGGTTGAGGAAGGCCACCGCATAGAACACCGACGAGCTCGCCTGCTCGATCGCGCCGCGCACCGGGTTCAGCGGCAGCGCCGACGAGGAGTGCGGCGAAAAGCACACGTGCACCGGCACGTTCGAGGCGTTGACGGGGGCGAGCTGCCATTTCTTCGCCAGCTCGAGCTGCTTGAAGCCGCCCGGGTTGGCGAACGAGGCCTCGAACGCCTGCTGGTAAAGCCCGGCGATGCCGGGATCGGCGAAGACCAGGGCGTTGTTCGACTGGATGTACAGGCCGCGGAAGCTGAAGTTGGTGGAGCCGGCCAGCACCTTGATCGGCACGCCGCCGCGGCTGGCGATGAACACCTTGTGGTGCTGCAGCCCGCTGAAGTGGGTGCGGCGCACATGATCGGCGCCGGCGCTGACCGCGAGCCGCGCCGCCGCCTCGCTCTCGTTGCTGCCGGCCGTGCCGTGCCCGGAGATCACGCCCGTCTTCGACCTGGCGGTCGAGTCGTCGACGATGACGCGCAGCCGCGGCCCGAGCTGCTCGAGCCGGGCGACGATGTCGGGCTCGTTCAGGTCGTAGGCGAAGACGTCAAGGGTGATCGATGGGTCGACGACAGCCTCGTCGAGCAGGCCGAAGATCAGGTCGACCGCCTCGAAGCCCATCCAGCGATAGATGTCGCCCGGCCGCTTGACGAAGGCCAGGCCGTCATCAGCGCGCGCCGGGATGATGGTCTTGCCGATGGCGTCGATGTCGGCGTCGGCCGGGAACTTGTCGCGAAAGGCCTGCGACGACGCGAAGCCGCGGGTGAAGCCAACGTCGACGAACCCCGAGTAGGTCACGGGATCGAGCGAGATCTGCAGCGTGATCGAGGCGCCGGCCTTCAGCACGCCGTCGCTCGGCATGTGCATCTTGGTGCCGCGGTAGGTGTAGAGGCCCTGCTTCGGCTCGAACGGAAAGTGGACCCAGCGGAACTTCTGGAACGGCGCCTTCTTCGAGGAGTAGAGGCGGTCGCCCGTGACGGCCGTGCCGACCGGCTCGTCGTAGCTGAAGGCGAGGCGATTGAGCAGCGGCGAGAAGCGCTTGGCGCCCGGCGGCTTGCACTCGATGGCGAAGCCGACGAGGTCGGCCTCCGGCGCGCCGACGTCGAAGGCGACGAGGCACATGCGCTCGCCGCGCCAGAGCTTCATCGTGAAGTTGGGCTTGCTGGCGGTGGCGGTGAAGTCGTCCATGGCGTGCGCGGGACGCAGAGGGGAACGGAAGCTTACGCCGCCGGCCGATGGCCGGGAAACCGTGAACAGGTTCACCCGGGGCACCGTCCCGTTGGCCCCTATAATTCGCCCGTCCACCCATCGCCGTAAGTGTTTGATTTTTAAGCGGCTTCGGGTGGTTGGCCGGATCCTGTTCCGGCAAATCGGTGATGCAACGTCCCGCCGCTTCGGCAGGCCGCGTTCCCCAAGTGACGCGGCGGCTTCGAGGCTCGTGACGGCAGAGCAAACAGACAAGAACCCAACAAAAGGTTTTCCGGCCGAAGACGAGAACCCAGAGGATCGACGCTCACGCGCCCCTCTCGGCCCACCGCGCTTCGACTTGCGTCCCAGTGATCGCCAGCGTGCTCCCAATCCGCTCCTCCCTCACTGCTTCGCGCGCGCCAACGCTGCCCGGGCCTGCGGTCTCGCGACTGCAACTCACCCCCGCGTAGTCCAGGGCGATTCCTTCCGGTTTCTTCTCGCCGTTTTCTCGTGCATCGATTCGTCGCCAGCGGCAGGGCCGCGGCGGCTCGAGTTCGGCGCGGCCTCACTGAGGTGCCGCGCCGCTGAGGAGTGCACATGAAAAGAATGCTGATCAACGCCACGCAGCCGGAAGAACGGCGCCTGGCGATCGTCGACGGCCAGAAGCTGATGGATTTCGAGACCGAGATCGAAGGTCGCGAGCAACGCAAGGGCAATATCTACAAGGCGGTCGTGACGCGGGTCGAGCCCTCGCTCGAAGCCTGCTTCGTCGACTACGGCGAAGACCGCCACGGCTTCCTGCCGTTCAAGGAAATCTCCAAGAACTACTTCCGCGAAGGCACCGACGCGCGCACCGCGCGGATCCAGGACGCCATTCGCGACGGCGACAGCCTGCTGGTGCAGGTCGAGAAGGAAGAGCGCGGCAACAAGGGCGCGGCGCTGACCACCTTCGTCTCGCTCGCCGGCCGCTACCTGGTGCTGATGCCGAACAACCCGCGCGGCGGCGGCGTTTCCCGGCGGATCGAGGGCGAAGACCGCGAGGAGCTGAAGGAAAACCTCGACCAGCTCGAGTATCCGAAGGGCATGAGCCTGATCGCCCGCACCGCCGGCATCGGCCGCACCGCGCCCGAGCTGCAGTGGGACCTCAACTACATGCTCAAGCTCTGGACCGCCATCGACGGCGCCTCCAAGGCCGGCAAGGGCGCGTTCCTGATCTACCAGGAGTCGTCGCTGGTGATCCGCGCGATCCGCGACTACTTCACCGCCGACGTCGGCGAAATCCTGATCGACACCGACGACATCTACGACCAGGCGCAGCAGTTCATGACCCACGTGATGCCGGAGACGGCGCACAAGGTCAAGCGCTACAAGGACGACGCCGCCCTCTTCAGCCGCTTCCAGATCGAGCACCAGATCGAGACCGCGTTCGCGCGCACGGTGAACCTGCCCTCGGGCGGCGCGATCGTCATCGACCACACCGAGGCGCTGGTCTCGGTCGACGTGAACTCGGCCCGCTCCACCCGTGGCAGCGACATCGAGGAAACCGCCACCCGCACCAACCTCGAAGCCGCCGACGAGATCGCCCGGCAGATGCGGCTGCGCGACCTGGGCGGCCTGATCGTGGTCGACTTCATCGACATGGAAGAGTCGAAGAACCGGCGCGAGGTCGAGACCCGGCTCCGCGACGCGCTGCGCTCCGACCGGGCCCGCGTTCAGTTCTCCTCCATCAGCAAGTTCGGCCTGCTCGAGATGAGCCGGCAGCGCCTGCGCCCTGCCCTCAGCGAGGGCAGCCACATCACCTGCCCGCGCTGCAACGGCACCGGCCACATCCGCGACACCGAGTCCAGCGCGCTGCAGATCCTGCGCATGGTCCAGGAAGAGTCGATGAAGGACAACACCGCCGCCGTGCACGTGCAGGTGCCGGTGGAAGTGACCTCGTTCCTGCTCAACGAGAAGCGCACCGAGATCACCAAGATCGAGCTGAAGCAACGCGTCACCGTGCTGCTGGTGCCGAACAAGGCGCTCGAGACGCCGAACTACCGCCTCGAGCGGCTGCGTCACGACGACCCGCGCCTCGAGAACCTGCAAGCCAGCTACACGATGATCGACGAGCCGGAAGAGGAAGTCGGGATCACGCGGCGCGAGAAGGGCAAGCCCAAGCAGGAGCCGGTCATCAAGGGCATCATGCCCGAGACGCCGGCGCCGGTGGCCGCGCCCAAGCCCGAGCCGAAGCCCGTGCCTGCCCCCGCCCCGGTGGCGGCGCTGCCGGTGGCGGCGCCTGCCGTGGAACCTGCGGGACGCGGGTTCTTCTCCTGGGTGAAGAGCATCTTCTCGGGCGGCGAGCCCGAGCCGGTTGCCGCGCGGCCGCTGGCCCTGCCCGCACCTGCGGGCGGCGAAGCGCCCAAGCGTGAGCGCGACGGCCGAGGCGACCGCGGAGATCGTGGCGGTGATCGCGGAGGTGACCGCGGTGGCCGGGGCGGCCGGGGCGGTCGCCGCGGCGAGCGTTCGGCCGACCGGCCGGAAGGCGCCGGTGGCGAAAGCCAGGGCCGCGGTC
This sequence comes from Burkholderiales bacterium, assembly GCA_021414305.1. Lineage (GTDB taxonomy): Bacteria > Pseudomonadota > Gammaproteobacteria > Burkholderiales > Burkholderiaceae_C > Schlegelella_A. The sequence continues at coordinate 451,835 of JAIOOS010000015.1, forward strand.
GCCGCGGCGAACGTGGTGGCGAAGCCGGCCCGCGGCCGGAATCTGCCGAGGGCGCACGCGCCGAAAACCGCGAGCCGCGCGAGGCCCGCGAGCCGCGCGAAGGCCGTGAACCGCGCGAGGCGCGCGAGCCGCGTGCCGGACGCGGTGATCGCGGCGGCGAGCGCGGTGATCGGGGGGGCGATCGTGGCGGCCCGCGCGGCGAGCCGCGCCAGGACGGTCGCGAAGGCGGCAACCGCGGCGGTCGAGGCGACCGCGGCGACCGGCCGGCGCCGGCGAATGGCGAGAGCAACGAGGCCGCGCTGTCCGCCGAAGGCATGGCGCCTTCGGCCTTTGTCGACACGACGCCGGGCGACGCCGCACCGGGCACGCAGAGCGGCGAAGGCGCCGAGGGCGATCGCCAGGGCGGACGCCGCCGCAACCGCCGCGGCGGTCGGGGCCGCGACCGCGACGAAGCAGGCGGCGGCGACAACCGCGAAGCGCAACCCGCGCAGGACGGCGAAGGCGCTCCCCCGCGGAGCGTGTCTGCCGAGGGCGGCTTCGAAGCCAATGGCAGCGAAGCACCGATCGAATCGGGCGAGGCGAGAAGCGACGAGGGCGGCGTGCCCGGCGAAGCGCGCGGCGAGGGCTCGGGCAACCGGCGCCGTCGTGGCGGCCGCGGCCGGGATCGCGGCCCGCGCGAGGGTGTGAGCGCCGACGGCGAAGCGGGGAGCGATGGCGCGCCGCGCGAGGCCTCTCGCGAGCAGCCGGCGGCATGGCAAGGTGGCGACGAAAGTGCCGACCGCGCCGAGCCGCTGCGCATGCAGGCCCTCAGCCAGGCCGAGCCGGAGTTCGAGCTCGCGACGCCGGCGCCTGCGTCGATGCCGCTGTTCGAGAACCGTGACGACGAGCCGCGCGGCCATTCGAGCCGGATGGCGCAGGTCGCCGAGCCGCAGGCCTACGCAAGGCAGGAAGCCGAGCCGCAGGCGTATGCACCGCCGGTCCGTGAAGCGCAGGCGGTGGCGCCGCAGGCAGCCGCGGTGGTGACGCCGGTCGAACCCGTTGCGGCCCCGGCCGACTACGTGCTGCCGATCGACTCGCTGGTCGCGGTGGCCGACAACGCCGGCCTGCAGTGGGTGAACTCCGACGCCGGGAAGATCCGCGCCGCGCAGGAGGCGATGGCGGCTGTGCCCGCGCCGATGCACGTGCCGCGCGAGATCCGCAAGGTCGAGCTCGCCGACGACGGTCCGCTGGTGCTGGTGGAAACCAAGAAGGACCTGTCGCAGGTTCGCCTGCCGTTCGAGAACCAGGCGCCCAACGCCTGAGCGAGATCGGGGCGGCAAGCGCCTCGTCCGGCCCGGTGCCTCCGCAAGGGGGCGCCGGGCCGATTTCGTTTCAGGGCAGGCGTTCGAGCGCGCGCTGGTAGGCAGGCGAATGCATCAGCTCGTCCCAGGCGACCGGCACCGTCTGCGGCAGCAGGTCGAGGCGGCGCAGCTCGCTCGCAGGATCGGGCTGCCAGTGGCCGTTGGCCTCGGCTTCGAGCAGGCCGTCGAGCAGCTCGTCGAGGGCGGTGCTGCCGCCCAGCGACTGGTTGCAGAGCAGCACCATGTCGCAGCCGGCGCCGAGCGCGAGCGTCGCCGCGTCGGCGTAGCTGAGCTCGGCGCCGCCGACGCGGCGCGCGCCGGCCATGCTGAGGTCGTCGCTGAAGATCGCGCCTTCGAAGTCGAGCTGCAGGCGCAGGATGTCCTTCAGCCAGCGCGGCGAAAAACCAGCCGGATTCGCATCGACCTTGGGGTAGACCACGTGCGCCGGCATCACGCTCGAGAGCGAGCCGGCGAGCCATTCATACGGCCGCGCGTCGTCGGCCAGGATCGCCGCGAGCGAGCGGCGGTCGACCGGGATCTCGGTGTGGCTGTCGGCCTTGACGAAGCCATGCCCGGGGAAGTGCTTGCCGCAGTTGCGCATGCCGGCCTCGAGCAGGCCGTGCATCAGGCTCTTGGCGAGCGTCGTCACGACGCGCGGGTCCCGATGGAAGGCGCGGTCGCCGATGACGCCGCTGCCGCCATGATCGAGGTCGAGCACCGGCGTGAAGCTGAGGTCGACGCCGCAGGCCCGCAGCTCGCTCGCGAGCACGTGGCCGGCGGCCGTGGCCGCCTCCATGGCGCGCATCGCGCCGCTGCCGGGGCCGGAGCGACCGTCGTCCATCCACATCTCGCCGAGCACGCGCATCGGCGGAAGGTGGGTGAAGCCATCGCTGCGAAAGCGCTGCACCCGGCCGCCTTCGTGGTCGACGCAGACGATCAGGTCGGGCCGGAGCGCCTTGATCTCGGCGACGAGCTCAGTCAGCTGCTTGCGGTCGCGCCAGTTGCGCGAGAACAGGATCACGCCGCCGGTGAGCGGGTGCTCGAGGCGGCGGCGGTCGTCGCCGTCGAGGGTCAGCCCGGCGACGTCGAGCACCACGGGGGCATGGGTGGCTTCGTTCATTTCTCGCTCCGCGTTTCGACGACCACGAAGCTGGCCGCGTAGTCGGCCTCGTCGGTCACGGTGACATGGGCGCTCAGGCCGCGCGCCGCGAACCACTCGGCCAGCACGCCGTTGAGATGGATCTCGGGCTTGCCGCTCGGCAGGTTGAGGATCTCGCAGCCGCGCCAGGTCATCGGCATGCGCAGGCCCAGGCCGATCGCCTTGGAGAAAGCCTCCTTGGCGGAGAAGCGCGTCGCCAGAAAGCGTACGCCGCGGTCCTCGAGCTTGCCGCGGCGGTAGCGGAACACCTCGAGCTCGCGCGGCCCGAGCACGCGCTCGGCGAAGCGGTCGCCGCGGCGCCCCAGCGTCGCCGAGATGCGGCGGATGTCGCAGATGTCGGTGCCGATGCCGTAGACCATCTCCAGGGTCGGCAGCTCAGCGCGGCACCGAGCGGGCGAGCGCGGCCACGTAGGCGCGCACCGCGGCGGCCATGCCGAGCTCGAGGGCATCGGCGACGAAGGCATGGCCGATCGAGACCTCGAGCACCGCCGGCACCGCCACGACGAAGTCGCCGAGGTTGACGAGGTTGAGGTCGTGGCCGGCGTTGACGCCGAGGCCTTCGGCCTGGGCCGCTCGTGCGGCGGCAGCAAAGGCGGCGAGCGACGCCGCCTGCCCGGCCGTGCCGTGGGCGCGCGCATATGGCTCGGTGTAGAGCTCCACCCGGTCGGCGCCGACGGCGCGCGCCGCGGCCATCGCCGCCGGATCGGCGTCCATGAACAGGCTGACGCGCACGCCGAGCGTTCGCAGCTCGTCGATCAGCGGCTTCAGGCGCTCGCCGTCCCGGACCAGGTCCCAGCCGTGGTCGGAGGTCGCCTGCTCGGCGCTGTCGGGCACGAAGGTGCACTGCTGCGGCCGCACCTCGCGCACGATCTCCATCAGGTTGTGGAAGGGGTTGCCCTCGATGTTGAACTCGGCCTGCGGCCAGTCCTTCAGCATCGAAGCCAGATCGAACACGTCGTGGCGGCGGATGTGGCGCTCGTCGGGCCGCGGGTGGACGGTGATGCCGTGCGCCCCCGCCTCGAGCGCGATGCGCGACAGGCCGACGACACTCGGAATCGGCAGCGGCCGCTGGTTGCGCAGCAGCGCGATCTTGTTGACGTTGACCGAGAGCGCCGTCGCGTTGCCGCGGGCGTCCAGGCCGGTCGTGACCAGGGGGTTCATCGGAGGATCAGGTCGAGGCCGGCATCAGGGCTTGTGCCTCGAGCATGACGCGGCGCGTGCGCAGGCTGTCGGTGCCGAGATGATAAGCAAGCTGGGCGCGCAGCAAGGGCCGCAGCTCCGCGAGCGAGCGCGCGGCGACGCGTTGCAGCGCGGCGATGTCGCCGCCGGCGAGCGCCGCCTGCACGGTGGCGAGCGTGGCGCCGCTGGCGGTGGCATCGGTCGCGCCGGGCGCGGCGACGACGCCCGCGTCGGCGAGCACGCGGTAGCGCTCCTCGGCCAGCACCGGCCGGCCGGTCGCGGTCTCAGTGCCGAGGTCGGGCAGGAGGCCGATCTCGCGCAGAAGCACGATCTCGAAGGCGCGCAGCGCCGATTGGCCGCGCGTCTCGCCCGCGTCGCCGAGCGCGGCGACGGTGGCGGCGTAGGCGTCGAACAGCGCCGGATGCGGGTCGTGACGGGCCAGCAGCTTCATCAGCAGCTCGTTGAGGTAGAAGCCGCTGAAGAGCGCCGCCCCGGTGAGCATCGCCGGGCCGCCGGTCCAGTCGGCGCCGCGCAGGTTCGAGACCTCGGCGCCCTCCTCGCCCGAGGCATGGCGGCCGAGGGTGACCGCGATGCGCTGGAACGGCAGGAGCACGCCGCGGAGCTGCGAGAACGGCCGCTTCGCGCCCTTGGCGGCGACGGCAATCCGGCCCTGCTCGCGGGTGAAGAGGTCGAGGATCAGGCTCGATTCGCTCCAGTCGTAGCTGTGCAGCACGAAGGCCGCCAGCGGCAGCGCGCGCGAGACCCGGCTGGCCATCTACGTACCGGCGGCGCCCCGCACCGGTTCAGTCATAGCCGTAGGAGCGCAGGTGCGCCTCGTCGTCGGCCCAGCCGCCGCGCACCTTGACCCACAGCTCCAGGAAGACCTTGGCGTCGAGCAAGTGCTCGAGCTCGTGCCGCGCTTCGGTGCCGATGCGCTTGAGCCGCTCGCCGCCGCTGCCGATGATCATCGCCTTGTGCGGGTCGCGCTCGACGACGATGGTGGCAGCGATGCGGCGCAGGTTGCCCTCTTCCTCGAACCTGTCGATGACGACGGTGGAGGTGTAGGGCAACTCGTCGCCGGTGAGGCGGAACAGCTTCTCGCGCACGATCTCGGCGGCGAGGAAACGGTCGCTGCGGTCGGTGAGCGCGTCGGCGTCGTGCAGCCACTCCTGCTCGGGCAGGTAGGGAGCGACGATGCCGAGCAGCCGTGCCGCGTCGGCCGGCTTGGTGGCCGAAAGCGGCACGAACTCGGCGAAGGCGTGCTTCGCCTGCATCGATTGCAGCCAGGGCGCCAGGTCGGCGCGGCGGGTGATGGTGTCGAGCTTGTTGGCGATCAGGAAGGCGGGCTTGTCCGCCGGCAGCAAGGCGAGCACGGTCTCGTCTTCCTTGCCGAAGCGCCCGGCCTCGACCACCAGCAGCACCACGTCGACGTCGGAAAGCGTGCTCGTGACGGCGCGGTTGAGCGAGCGGTTCATCGCCGCGTCGTGCTTCGTCTGGAAGCCCGGCGTGTCGACGAACACGAACTGCGACTCGCCCTCGGTGCGGATGCCGGTGATGCGGTGCCGCGTGGTCTGCGCCTTGTTCGAGGTGATGCTGATCTTCTGCCCGACCAGGGCGTTGAGCAGCGTCGACTTGCCGACGTTCGGCCTTCCGACGATCGCGACCAGGCCACAGCGCCGGGCGGGGCCGGCGTCGGTCGAAGACGCCGGGCCTTCGCTCATTCAGGACCGGAGCGGGCTGCCCGGCTCGTCGCTGGCGCTCAAGGCGTCGAGCATGCGGCGCGCGGCTTCCTGCTCGGCGGCGCGGCGCGACTTGCCTTCACCGAGCTCGCGCAGGCTGAGCGCGGGCACCGCGCACTCGACCTCGAAGGTCTGGGCGTGCGCCTGGCCGCGGGTGGCGACGATGCGGTAGGTGGGCACCGGCAGGCGCCGCGCCTGCAGCCACTCCTGCAGCTCGGTCTTGGCGTCCTTGGTCCAGCTCGAGACGTCGGTCGTCTCGATGATCTCGGCGAACAGGCTTTGAACCAGCGCGCGGGCGGCGAGGAAGCCGCCGTCCTGGAAGGTGGCGCCGATCAGGGCCTCGAGCGCGTCGGCCAGGATCGAGGCGCGCAGCGCGCCGCCGCCGCGGGCTTCGCCTTCGCCGAGGCGCAGCAGCTCCGGCAAGCCGAGCTGCAGGGCGGCACGGTGCAGGCTGTCTTCGCGAACCAGGTGGGCGCGAACGCGGGTCAGGTCGCCTTCGTCGGAGTCGCCGAGGCGGTCGAACAGGAGGCTCGAGACCGCCAGGCTCAGAACCGCGTCGCCCAGGAATTCGAGGCGCTCGTTGTGATCGGTGCCGAAGCTGCGGTGGGTCAGCGCCCGCTGCAGGAGACCGGGGTCGGCGAAACGGTGGCCGATGCGCTGCTGGAGGACGAGGAGACGGGAATCCATGCGTTAGAGAGACGATCCGGGCGCGCTAGTTCGACGAGCGACCCTCGAATTTGAGCAAAAGGTACACCGGCTTCATCAGCTCGATCTCCTTGTCGTAGGCGAAGCTGACGACGACCTTGTCGTTTTCCTTGGTGACGCTCAGGTCCTTGCCGGAAATCGAGGTGATCGAGTACTCGATGTCCTTTTGCCGCTCGAAGGCGTTCCTGATCTCGGGAACGGTCGAGCCTTCGCTGGTGATCTTGTTGATCGCGCGCTTGATGGTGAAGTATTCGTTGAGCGCCGGCAGCACGCGCATGCCGATGAGCGCGAAGAAGCCGACGATGATCGCCCAGAAGAGCAGGCCGAACAGCGTGAAACCGCGTTGACCGCGATCGCTGCGAACTCTCGGCATCATCGAACTCCTTGACCTATCGGAACGACCCGATCCGCTTCAGGTCGCCGAAATTCATCCATACGAAAAACGCCTTGCCGACGATGTTCTCGTCGGGCACGAAGCCCCAGTAGCGCGAGTCCTGGGAGTTGTCCCGGTTGTCGCCCATCATGTAGTAGTTGCCGGGGGGCACCTTGCAGGTCACGCCTTCTGCACTGTAGCTGCAGTTTTCATGGAACGGAAACTGGCGGCTCTCGCTGGTCCCGAAAAAAGGCGACTGTTGAGGATTAATGAGGATGTGATGTTGCACCGGACCGAGCTGTTCGGTGAACTCCTTCTCGTAACGACGGGTGTCGTCGTCGTAGAACTCGCCCGCCGCGGTGAGCTCGGCGAACTTGCCGTTGACGTAGAGCTTCTGGCCGCGAAACGAGATCTCGTCGCCGGGAATGCCGACCACGCGCTTGATGTAGTCGGTGCTCGGGTCCTGCGGATAGCGGAACACCATCACGTCGCCGCGCTGCGGGTCGTTGATGGCGACGATCTTCTTGTTGATCACCGGCAGGCGAACGCCGTAGTGGAATTTGTTGACCAGGATCAGGTCGCCCACGAGCAGGGTCGGCTTCATCGATCCGGACGGAATCTTGAACGGCTCGAACAGGAACGAGCGCAGCAGGAACACGGCCAGGATCACCGGGAACAGGCCCGCGGTCCAGTCGAGCCACCACGGCTGCATCATCAGCGCCTGGCGTGTCTCGGCGCTGTTGTCGTCGACCCGGGTGATGCCCTGGGCGGCGAGCTGCTCGCGCCGGGCGGCATCCTGCTTCTCGAACTCGGCCACCGCCTCGCGCCGCCGGGGTGCGAAGTGGAAGCGCTCGGCCAGCCAGTAGCCGAAGGTGACGACGCTCAGGACGAACAGGAGGAGCGAAAAATTCCCCGACCACTTGTTGAAATACCAGCCGGCGGCGAACACCGCCAGGCAGGAATACAGCAATCCGGTGAATACACCCATCAGTCGTCCACTTGGAGAATGGCCAGGAAGGCTTCCTGCGGCACCTCGACGGAGCCGATCTGCTTCATGCGCTTCTTGCCGGCCTTCTGTTTTTCGAGAAGCTTCTTCTTGCGGGTGATGTCACCGCCGTAGCACTTCGCGATGACGTTCTTGCGCAGGGCCTTGATTGTCTCACGCGCGATGATGTTGGCTCCGATCGCCGCCTGCACGGCAACGTCGTACATCTGCCGGGAAATCAGCTCACGCATCTTCGCGACGACGGCCCGGCTGCGGTACTGGCTCTGGCTGCGGTGGACGATGATCGAGAGCGCGTCGACCTTCTCGCCGTTGAGCAGGATGTCGACCTTGACGACGTCGGCGGCGCGGTACTCCTTGAACTCGTAGTCCATCGAGGCGTAGCCGCGCGAGACGCTCTTCAGCTTGTCGAAGAAGTCGAGCACGATCTCGGCCAGCGGCATCTCGTAGGTGAGCAGCACCTGGCGGCCGTGGTAGGCCATGTTCTTCTGCTCGCCGCGCTTCAGGTTGGCCAGCGTCATCACCGGGCCCACGTACTCCTGCGGCATGTAGAGATGGACGGTGACGATCGGCTCGCGGATCTCGGCGACCCGGCCCTGGTCGGGCATCTTCGACGGGTTCTCGATCCTGAGCACCTCGCCGTTGTTCAACGCCACCTCGTAGACCACCGACGGGGCGGTCGTGATCAGGTCCTGGTCGAACTCTCGCTCGAGCCGTTCCTGGACGATCTCCATGTGCAGCAGGCCGAGGAAGCCGCAGCGGAAGCCGAAGCCGAGCGCCTGGCTGACCTCGGGCTCGTAGCGCAGCGACGAGTCGTTGAGCTTGAGCTTCTCGAGCGCGTCGCGGAGCTGGTCGTATTCGCTCGCCTCGGTCGGATAGAGGCCGGCGAAGACCTGCGGCTGGATTTCCTTGAACCCGGGCAGCGCCTCGGTGGCGACGCCCTGGTTGTTGGGCAGCTTCTTCTCGAGCGTGATCGTGTCGCCGACCTTGGCCGCCTGCAGCTCCTTGATCCCGGCGATGACGAAGCCGACCTCGCCGGCCGAGAGCTTGTCGCGCGACACCGAGCGCGGCGTGAAGACGCCGAGCTGCTCGGCGCCGAAGACGGCATCGCTCGCCATCAGGCGGATCCGCTCGCCGCGGGAGAGCGAGCCGTCGACGACGCGCACCAGCATGACGACGCCGACGTAGTTGTCGAACCAGGAGTCGACGATCATCGCCCGCAGCGGCCCGTCGGGGCGGCCACGCGGCGCCGGCATCCGGTGCACCACCGCCTCGAGGATCTCGTCGATGCCCTCGCCGGTCTTGGCGCTGCAGGGAATGGCGTCCTCGGCGTCGATGCCGATCACGTCCTCGATCTCGGCGCGGGCCCGATCCGGATCGGCCTGCGGCAGGTCCATCTTGTTGAGCACCGGAACGACCTCGACCCCCAGGTCGAGCGCGGTGTAGCAGTTGGCGACGGTCTGCGCCTCGACGCCCTGGCTCGCGTCGACCACCAGCAGCGCGCCCTCGCAGGCCGAGAGCGAGCGGCTCACCTCGTACGAGAAGTCGACGTGGCCGGGCGTGTCGATCAGGTTGAGGTTGAAGACGCGGCCGTCGCGCGCGGTGTAGGTCAGCGCCGCGGTCTGCGCCTTGATCGTGATGCCGCGCTCGCGCTCGATGTCCATCGAGTCGAGCACCTGCGCTTCCATTTCGCGATCGCTCAGACCGCCGCAACGCTGGATCAGGCGATCGGCCAGGGTCGATTTGCCGTGGTCGATGTGGGCGATGATCGAAAAATTGCGGATCTGTTCCATTGCTGCGCGAGTGTCGTGTGTGTGAGCTCGAGCCGGGGACAAAACGGCGAAGCCGTTTCAGCGCAAGCTCACATCGCGGAGCGATGTGAAGGCGCGAAGCGCCGTGCTGAAGCTAAAAAAAAGGCACGTCGAATGACTGACGCGCCTTCCAACAAAACGTATGGCAACTGCTTGTTGGGACTTCATTGTAGTCAAAAGCGCCCGGCCGCAACCCGCGCCAATGCTTGATTTCTCGCCGTTGCGGGCCGCCAACAGGGAATTTCATCCACAGATTATCCACATATGCCTGTGGACGCGCTGGGGGCAATTTCCTTGCCCTGGTGGACTGCTCGAAAGCAGCCCGCCAAGGCCCTCTCTTATATGGGGACGGCGCAGTCGACGGCCTCCATCCCGGTCAGGAATGTGAGCATGCGCCCACTACTTTAAGGGTAAACCCGCGCCTCAACGGGCGGGACGCAGGATCAGGAACTTGGCCACCTCTCCCTGACGCACCAGCAAGGTGACCGGCTTGGTCTTGTCGAGCTTCGCCACCGCGGCCTCGAACTGCTTGACGCTGGTCACCTCGACGTTGTCGATGGTCACGATGACGTCCCCCTCCTTGACTCCGGCCCGGGCGGCGACGCCTTCGGCGGTCTCGACCCGGACGCCGTTCTTCAGCTTCAGGTCGCGCTTTTGCGCATCGGTCAGGTCGGTGACGCCCAGGCCGAGGGTGCCGACCGGCGCCGCAGGCTTGGCGCTGTCGCGCTCGGTCGGGCGCTTGGCCGCGACCTTTTCGGGCTCGAGCTCGGCGACGACCACCGGCAGATCCCGGTAGCCGCCGCGGCGGTAGACCTGCAGGTTGGCTTTGCTGCCCGGCTTGATGCCGCCGATGATCCGCGGCAGGTCGACGTTGCTTTCCACGTTGCGGGCGTCGACCTTGGTGATGATGTCGCCGGCCTCGACGCCCGCCTTCTCGGCCGGCCCCCCCGCCTCGACCGTGCGCACCAAGGCGCCGACCGGCTTGCCGAGGCCGATCGACTCGGCCACCTCGCGCGTCACGCGGTCGATGACGACGCCGATCCGCCCGCGGATCACCCGGCCGCCGGCGCGCAGCTGCTCGAAGACGCGCGCCGCCTCGTCGATCGGAATCGCGAAGGAGATGCCCTGGTAGCCGCCCGAGCGGCTGTAGATCTGCGAGTTGATGCCGACCACCTCGCCCCGCATGTTGATCAGCGGGCCGCCCGAGTTGCCGGGGTTGATGGCCACGTCGGTCTGGATCAGCGGCAGCAGCTCGCCGGTGTCGCGCGACTTGGCGCTGACGATACCCGCGGTCACCGTGCTCTCGAGGCCGAACGGCGAGCCGATGGCGATGACCCACTCGCCGACCTTGAGCTTGCTCACGTCGCCGATGCGCACCGTCGGCAGGCCGCTGGCGTCGATACGCACCAGGGCGACGTCGGAGCGCTTGTCGGCGCCGATGATCTTGGCCTTGAACTCGCGCTTGTCGGCGAGCGTGACGATCACTTCGTCGGCGCCGTCGACGACGTGGGCGTTGGTCAGCACGTAGCCGTCGGCGTTGAGGATGAAGCCGGAGCCGACACCGCGCGGCTGCGCGTCGCCGTCGCCCGGCGGCTGCTGGCCACGCGGATTCGGCCGGCCCGGCGCCGGAATGCCGAAGCGGCGGAAGAACTCGAGCATGTCCTCGTCGAGCTCGTTCCCGCCCGGTCCACGCGCGGCGCGGGCCCGCTCGGTGGTGCGGATGTTGACCACGGCCGGCCCGACCTTGTCGACCAGCTCGGTGAAGTCCGGCAGGCCCTGCGCCAGGGCCGGCTGCGGCGCGGCGGTCACGAACAGGCCGAGCGAAAGCGCCACGGCGGCGAAGCCGTAGCGGCCGGCAGCGGAGACGAGCGAGGTCGAGAGCGGTTGCATCGGAATACCTGCGAGGTCGGTGGACGGGAAGAGGTAGGGGACGGAAGTGTGCGACTTGGCGACGTGGAGGGTGGTTTTACGGCTTTTTGCGCTCGAGCGCAGCGGCGAACGTCTTCAGAGTCGCGGCCGGCGTGTCGCCGACCACGGTCACCCACCAGTCGCCTTGGCGCTGGCCGAGCGTCGCCGTCGCACCGAACGTGGCGAGCACCGGCTCGGTGTGGCGGTCGGGCCGGAAACGCTCGATGAACACCGAGACGTAAGTCAGCCCGTCGGAATAGATCGTCTGGATCACCGGCGCCGGGCTTGCGTCGGCGGTCTCTCCGGGCATCTCCATCTGCCGGCGCACGCAGCTCACCAGCCTGAAGCCCGGCGTCACCGGTCGCATGGCCCAGCCTTCGGCTTCGAGCCGGGTGGGCGTGAGCACCGGGCGGACGATCCGGTAGCCGTCGAGCTTCTTCATCGCCTGGACGACGCTGTCCGGCTGGGCGCGCACGCCGATCGAGACTTCGGAGAAGGCCGCGGTTTCCAGCGACTCGCCCCGTTCGCCGATCACGTCGGCGCGCAGCAGCAGGCCCGAGGCCCGGTCGGCCCAGAGCCGGTAGCCGAAGCGATAGCTGTCGCGTGGCATGACCACGAGCACGTCGGCCTCGTGCCCGGCCACCCGGTCGATGCCCTCGGACCGCACCTCGTACCACTCGGCCAGGCCGTCGTCGCCGGCCTGCAGCAGCGCGGGAAAGGAGCTGAGCTGGCCGCGCTGCTCGATCATCGCGACGTGGCTCGCCGGCCAGAGGGTGTGGACCACGTCGTTGTGGCGAAACACCTTGCGCTGGCGGCCGTCTAGCGACTCGATCCGCTCGTACTGGTTCGATCCCTCGTGGAAATGCGAGATCCGGGCATTGGCGACGCCGCCGCCGCCGCTGACCACGAAGGTGCCCTGGAAGTTGCGGCGGCTCGCCGCGTCGTGGATGCGCAGCAGCCAGGCCCGCATGTCGTTCTGAGGCGCCGACGCCGCCACCCCGGACCGGGCCTGCCCGAACGCTGCCGGCACGCCCGCCAACGCCGCGCAGGCCAGAGCGAGCGGGACGAGCGAGCGCGAGAGCATGCGGGTGGCGATGGCCGATTCTTCAGCGCGGCTCGGCGTCGACCGTCGCGCTGCGCAGGAAGGTGGAAGGCACGCCGAGCGCCGACGTGCCGGCGAACTGCTTGTGCGCCGCCAGGTAGCGCTCGAGGCGGGCGTCGCGGATCATTCGGCCGTTGAGCGCCACAGCCTCGGGAGCAGCGGACTCGCGAATCGATGCCTGACGGATCGGCCCGTCGGGGCTTGTCGGCGGGGCGCTGCGAGCAAGCGTCGGCGCCGGGGAGGTCGGGGTGCCGGCCGGGCCGAGGACGACGAAGGTGCCGACCACCAGCATGAATCCGGCCGCGACCGACGACGGGAGCAGCCAGCGCCCCGTCGAGCGACGGCTCGAAGCCGGAGAAGGCACGGGCAGCGGCGCGGGCGCCAGCACCACCGGCTCGGCGGCCATGCGCAAGCGCAGCGCAACCAGGAACGCCTGGTCGCGCTCGGCGCTCGACGCCAGGTCCTCGGAGCGGAGCACGTCGCCGATCAGGTGCCAGGCGTGCCAGGTGCGGCGCAGCTCGGCGTCCGACTTCCAGGCGCCGCATGCGTCTGCAGCGGCAGCGCCGTCGACCTCGCCGTCGGCGAGCGCGGAGAGCCGCTCCCCCTTCGCCGTACCGCTCTCGAATCCTGACGACATCTCGCTCTCCACTTCAACGCCCAACGCCGACGGCGGACCTGCAGGCCCGCCGCTCATCGATTCTCACCACCGCTCGCCCTCGCGAGTATCGAGCAGCGGCCGCAGCCGGGTCGCAATCGCCTCGCGGGCCCGGAAGATCCTTGACCGAACCGTCCCGATCGGGCAGTTCATCAACTCGGCGATCTCCTCGTAGCTCAGACCTTCGATCTCGCGCAGGGTGATCGCCTGCCGCAGTTCCTCGGACAAGCCTTCGATCGCAAAGTTCACTGCGGCGGCGATCTGTTTGCTGGCCAATACCGCATCGGGCGTCTCGCCGTCGCTCAGCTCGTTCTCGGCCGGCGAGCGCTCGTCGTCCTCGTCCCGACTGGCCCTGGCCGACTCGGTGACCAGCGGGTCGCGCTTGAGGTCCATCAGCGCCTTCTTCGCCGTGTTGACCGCGATCCGGTACAACCAGGTGTAGAACGCGCTGTCGCCGCGAAACTGCGGAATCGCGCGATAGGCACGGATGAAGGTCTCTTGAGCGATGTCCGGCACCAGATCGACATCGCGGACCATGCGGCCGATCAGCCGCTCGATCCGCCGCTGGTACTTCACCACCAGCATCTCGAAGGCCTTGACGTCGCCCTGCTTGACCCGCTCCACGAGCGGGGCGTCGGCGTCGGGGGAAGTCATCACTCAGGGCTGCCGCGGGTCCGCGGCGACGGGCCGCGGGGAATACACCGCACAGCGAAATGCATGCCACTCGCGCTCGAGGCCGGCCCGGCCGACCGGAATCCAGCGCAGGCCGCCCGGGCCGCGCCGGCCGACGGCAACGAACCGGAGCAAGAGGAAGGCACCGAGGTCGACCGCCACGTCCAGCGTTCCGGAGGTCGCCGGCTCCGCGCCCGAGACGGGCGCGACCGACCATCCAAACCCGTCCCAGACGAGCCGCACTGGGGGCACGCGCCAGAGAGATGCCGCCAGGGCGAGCGTGGCGAGGGCTGCCGCCGCCACAGCGCCGCGGACCCAGGCGCTTTCGCCCAGCGGTGACGTGAGCAGCCAGGCGGCCAGCGACAGGAGCGCGGCCGCGGCAACGACCGCCACCGCCGTCCGCCATGCGGCGAACCGGACGACGGTGACTTCGCAGGGGGGCAAGCCGCGCATCGGCCGCGCTCGGCGGCGTCACATCCGCTTGAAGACAAGCGTGCCGTTGGTGCCGCCGAAGCCGAAGTTGTTCTTGGCGGCGTAGTCGATCTTCATCTCCCGCGCCGTGTTGGCGCAGTAGTCCAGGTCGCACTCGGGATCCTGGTTGAAGATGTTGATGGTCGGCGGCGAGACCTGGTTCTTGAGGGCGAGCACCGTGAACACCGACTCGATGCCGCCGGCCCCGCCGAGCAGGTGCCCGGTCATCGACTTGGTCGAATTCACGACCAGCTTCTTCGCATGCTCGCCGAAGGCGAGCTTGATCGCATTGGTCTCGTTGACGTCGCCGAGCGGCGTGGAGGTGCCGTGGGCGTTGAGGTACTGGATCTGGTCGGCATTGACGCCGGCCGAGCGGAGCGCGGCGACCATCGAGCGCTTCGGGCCCTCGACGTTCGGCGCGGTCATGTGGAAGGCGTCGGCGCCCATGCCGAAGCCGACAAGCTCGGCGTAGATCTTCGCGCCGCGCCGCTTCGCGTGCTCGTACTCCTCGAGCACCACGACGCCGGCGCCTTCGCCGAGGACGAAGCCGTCCCGGTCCTTGTCCCAGGGACGCGAGGCCGTCTTCGGATCGTCGTTGCGGGTCGAGAGGGCGCGCGCCGCGGCGAAGCCGCCCACGCCCAGCGGCGACACGGTCGCCTCCGAGCCGCCGGCGACCATGACGTCGGCGTCGCCGTGCTCGATCATCCGGCCGGCCATGCCGATCGAATGCAGCCCGGTCGTGCAGGCGGTGACGATCGCCAGGTTCGGCCCCTGGAAGCCGCACAGGATCGACACGTGGCCCGAGATCATGTTGATGATCGATGCCGGCACGAAGAACGGCGTGATCCGGCGCGGGCCTCTGGCGTCGAGCTCGGCCTTGGTCTGCTCGATCAGCGGCAGACCGCCGATGCCCGAGCTCACCAGGCAGCCGATGCGTTCGGCTTCTTCGGCACCGAGCTCGTCCCGGGTCGGCAGGCCGGCGTCGCGAATCGCCTGGAGCGAGGCGGCGAGGCCGTAATGGATGAACGTATCCATGTGCCGCGCTTCCTTAGCGGAGATGTAGTCCTCCACCTTGAAGTCCTTCACCTCGCCGGCGAAGCGGCAGGAGAACGCGGCCGCATCGAACTTGGTGATGTCGGCGATGCCGGAGCGTCCGGCCAGCAGGTTCCGCCACCCCTCGTCGACGCTGTTGCCGACCGGGCTGACAAGGCCGAGGCCGGTGACGACGACGCGTCTGGAGCTCATGCGCGAGATGCTTTCCGAGCGTTGAAGCTCAGGCGGCCTTCTGGTGCTTTTGCGCGTAATCGATCGCCAGCTGGACGGTCGTGATCTTCTCGGCTTCCTCGTCGGGGATCTCGATGCCGAACTCGTCTTCGAGCGCCATCACGAGTTCGACCGTGTCGAGCGAATCGGCACCCAGGTCGGCGACGAACGCCTTTTCGTTCGCCACGTCGGCCTCGGGAACGCCCAATTGCTCGGCGATGATCTTCTTGACTCGTGCTTCTATGTCGCTCATGACTCCTCCAGGAGTGTGTGAAAAAGTAGACGCGGATTCTACGGCTTGACAATGTCCTCGAATGGCGCACGGCACCCGCCCGCCCACTCGGCCGATGGCCCCCGGCGCGGGCCTCAGTTCATCAGCATTCCGCCGTTGACGTGCAATTCGGTGCCGGTGATGTAGCCGGCCTCGGCCGAAGCGAGGAAGGCGACGGCGTGGGCGATCTCGCTCGCCTGGCCGAGCCGGCCGAGCGGAATCTGCGCCAGCAACGCCGAGGTCTGGGCTTCGGCCAGGCCCCTGGTCATGTCGGTTTCGATGAAGCCGGGGGCGACGCAGTTGACCGTGATGCCTCGGCTGCCGACCTCGCGCGCGAGCGAGCGGGTCATGCCGGCGACGCCGGCCTTGGCCGCCGCGTAGTTGGCCTGCCCCGGATTGCCGCTGGCGCCGACCACCGAGGTGATGTTGACGATCCGGCCGTAGCGCTGCTTCATCATGGGCCGGATCGCGGCGCGGCTGGCGCGGAACACGGCGGTGAGGTTGGTCGCGACCACCGCGTCCCAGTCCTCGTCCTTCATGCGCATCGAGAGCATGTCGCGGATGATGCCGGCGTTGTTGACGAGCACGTGCAGCGCGCCGTGCTCCTTCACCACCGCATCGATCGCCGCGCCGACTGCGGCGCCATCGGTCACGTCGAGCACGACGCCGCGGCTTCCCGGGAAGGCCGCCAGCGCTTCGCCGATCGCCGCCGCGCCGGCCTCGGTGGTCGCGGTTCCGACGACGCGAAAGCCCTTCTGCGCCAGCGTCATGGCGATCGCCCGGCCGATGCCGCGCGAGGCGCCGGTGACGAAGGCCACCTGCGCGGCGGCGGGAGCAGCGGCGTCGCTCATCCGAGCAGCGCCCGGGCGGCGGCGAGCGACGCCGGATCGTGCACCGCCACCGACTCGGCGGCGGCGTCGATCCGCCGCGTCAGGTTGGAAAGCACCTTGCCCGGGCCGCATTCGAAGATGTCGGTGACGCCGCGGGCGCGGATCGCCCGGATCGTCTCTTCCCAGCGCACCGGACCATAGGCCTGGCGATAGAGCGCGTCGCGGATCGCTGCGGAGTCGCTCTCGCTGCGCACGTCGATGTTGTTGATGACCGGAATCTTCGGCGCGACGAACGCGACACCCGCGAGCTTCTGGCGCAGGCGATCGGCGGCCGGCTTCATCAACGGCGAGTGGAACGGCGCCGAGACCGAGAGCGGCAGGGTCCGCTTCGCGCCCGCTGCCTTGAGCAGCTCGCAGGCCTTGTCGACGCCGGCCTTGCTGCCGGCGATCACGGTCTGCCGCGGGTCGTTGTAGTTGGCCGCGGAGACCACCTCGCCGGTCGCCTCGCGCGCAGCGTCGCAGCCGGCGCGCACCGCGGCCGCGTCGAGCCCGAGCACGGCCGCCATCGCACCGGCGCCGACCGGCACCGCGTCCTGCATCGCCTCGGCGCGAAAGCGCACCAGCGGCAGCGCCTCGGCCAGCGATATCGCACCGGCCGCGACCAGCGCCGTGTACTCGCCGAGCGAATGCCCGGCCACGACATCCGGGGTCAGCTTCGTTTCCGCGAGCCAGGCGCGGTAGCAGGCGATGCCGGCGGTGAGCATCGCCGGCTGGGTCTGGGCGGTGAGATCGAGCTGCTCTTTCGGACCTTCGCGGATCAGGCGGCCGATGTCTTCGCCGAGCGCCGCAGACGCCTCCTCGAGCGTTTGTCGGACGGCGGCGTGGTCGCCCCAGGCGTCGAGCATGCCGACGGCCTGCGAGCCCTGGCCAGGGAAGATGAATGCGAAAGGTTTCATGGCTTGGGTTGTCTCCCGCCGTGCCCTCTGCGGGGCAGCGGCTTGTCTAGAAATCGAACAGGGTCGCGCCCCAGGTGAAGCCGCCGCCAACGCCTTCGAGCATCACAGTGTCGCCGCGCTTGATCTTGCCTGAACGCACGGCATCGTCGAGCGCCAGCGGAATCGATGCGGCCGAGGTGTTGCCATGCCGGTCGACCGTGACGATCAGCTTCTCCGGAGCGAGCTTCAGCTTCTTCGCCGTGCTCTGCATGATGCGGATGTTGGCCTGGTGCGGAATCAGCCAGTCGATATCGGCCTCGGTGCGGCCCGCCTTGGCGAGCACCGAGCGGGCGACGCTGTCGAGCACCGAGACCGCGAGCTTGAACACCGCCGGCCCGTCCATCTTCAGCAGCGGATCGCCCAGCACCTTGCCGCCCGACACCGTTCCCGGCACGCACAGGATGCCGACGTGGCGGCCGTCGGCGTGCAGCTCGGTGCCGAGGATGCCGGGCGCCTCGCTCGCCTCGAGGACGACGGCGCCGGCGCCGTCGCCGAACAGGACGCAGGTGGTGCGGTCCGAGAAATCGAGGATGCGCGAGAACACTTCCGCGCCGATCACCAGCGCCTTCGAGGCGAGGCCGGTCTTGATCATCGAATCGGCGACCGAGAGCGCGTAGACGAAGCCCGAACACACCGCCTGCACGTCGAACGCGGCGCAGCCGTGAATGCCGAGCTTTTCCTGGACCATGCAGGCGGCCGAGGGGAACACCATGTCGGGCGTCGAGGTGGCGACGATGATCAGGTCGATCGCCTGCGGGTCGCAGTCGGCGGCGGCGAGCGCGCGCCGCGCCGCTTCGGCGCCGAGGTCGCTGCTGGTCACATGACTCTCGGCGAAATGGCGGAAACGGATGCCGGTGCGCTCGACGATCCACTCGTCGGAGGTCTCGATGCCGTCGGCCGCCAGGCGCGCGGCGAGCTGCGCGTTGCTGACCTGGTCGGGCGGCAGGAAGCTGCCGGTGCCGACGATGCGCGAGAAGCGGGCAGGCACGGCGCTCATGCCGACTGGACCGCGGCGAGCACCGGGCGAGGAGCCGCTTCGGGATCGGTGGTGCCGGCCGGCACGGTGGCTGGATTGCCTTCGGCGGCCGCGGGCATGGCCGCCAGCGTCGCCCGGATCCGCCGCTCTACCCGGTCGAGCAGGTCATTGCGTGCGGCGTCGTGGGCGCGGTTCAGCGCCTGCTCGAAGGCATAGGCGTCGGCCGAGCCGTGGCTCTTGAACACCAGGCCGCGCAGGCCGAGCAGCGCAGCACCGTTGTAGCGGCGATGGTCGACGCGATGCTTCAAGCGGTTGAGCACCGGCAGCGCCGCCAGCGCCGCCAGCTTGGTCAGGGCATTGCGCTTGAATTCCTGCTTGATGAAGCTGGTGAGCATGGTCGCCAGCCCTTCGGCGGTCTTCAGGGCGACGTTGCCGACGAAGCCGTCGCAGACGACGATGTCGCAGGTGCCCTTGAAGATGTCGTTGCCTTCGACGTTGCCGTGGAAGTTCACCAGCCCGGCGGCCGCGGCGGCGCGCAGCAGCTCGCCGGCCTGCTTGATCGTCTCGCTGCCCTTGATCGCCTCTTCGCCGATGTTGAGCAGGCCCACCGTCGGCTCGTTCTTGCCTTCGACCGCGGCGACCAGGGCGCTGCCCATGACCGCGAACTGCAGCAGGTTCTCCGCCGTGCAATCGACGTTGGCGCCGAGATCGAGCACCGTGGTGTAGCCGTCCAGCTCGTTGGGCATCACGGTCGCGATCGCCGGCCGGTCGATGCCGTCGACCGTCTTCAGCACGTAGCGCGAGACGGCCATCAGCGCGCCGGTGTTGCCCGCGGAGACGCAGGCCTGCGCCAACGAAGTCCGGTCGCCGAGCGGCTTGACCTGGCTGACCGCGACCCGCAGCGAGGAGTCTTTCTTGCGCCGCAGGGCGACCTCGACCGAATCGCTCATCTCGACGACTTCGCTCGCCGCGACGCGGGTGCAGCGCGCCCAGCCTTCGGCCGCTTGTAGCGCCTCGGCCCGGCCGACGAGCACGAGCTCCGCCTGCGGATGGGCGGCAAGGAACGCACGGCACGCCGGCAGCGTGACCGACGGGCCGTGATCGCCGCCCATGCAGTCGACGGCCAGGCGGATCGTGGGGGCGGAAGTTGCCGCCATGGACAGGTGCGCGATCGGCAAGGCCTTCTCGGCAGCCGGGGTCACGCCAGCGGAAGGATCAGGCGTCCGCTTTGGTCTTCAGCACCTTGCGGCCGCGGTAGTAGCCGGTGGCGCTCAGGTGATGGCGCAGGTGCGTTTCGCCCGTGGTGGGCTCGATCGCGATGCCGGGCTTGGGAAGCGCGTTGTGCGCGCGATGCATGCCGCGCTTGGAAGGCGACTTCTTGTTCTGTTGGACAGCCATGAAAATTCTCCGAAGGGCCCGCGTGCCGCGGGCGGCGCGGGCTGGCCGGCACAGGAGTCCGGTGGTCCGCGAAAAGCCGGGAATTGTAGCAGCGGGCGATGGGTCGGGCGGTCATGGCGGGCCAGAGCTCAGGGCGAGCCCGAACCGCGCTTGAGCGCTGCCAGGGCGGCGAAGGGATGCTCTGACGCCGGCGGCTCGGGCTCCGCCTCGAACGGCAGCGGCTCGGGGCAGACCTCGTGCCGCGGCACCAGTGGCAGGGCCAGCAGCAGCTCGTCCTCGATCAGGCTGCGCAGGTCGAGCGAGGGCTCCAGCGTGAGGACGTCGTCCTCGCTCTCGGTGTCGAGGCTGGCGGCGGCGTCCTCGCCGGCAACGAAGAAGAGGCGCCGGTCGACTTTCACCGGCACGACCATGCGCTGCAGGCAGCGCTGGCACTCGAGCCCGACCGACGCATCGGCCGCGAGCCGCAGCGCCGGCTGCATGCCCGCGCCGAGCAGCGGCGCGGACGCGCCCTCGGCCCGCCAGGCGACCGGATCCTCGCCGCCATCGGCCAGCGGCAGCGTGGCCGAGGTGAGGCGAGGCAAGCTGCGCAAGGGCCAACTGCCGGCCATGGCGCCATGGCCGGCCGAGAAGGCCGCGACGTCGAGCCGGGTCGGATCGAACGCGGGACGAGAGCTCATCGCACGAGTGTAGAGGCGGGCCAGGCGCCCGACGGCACCGGGCGCCGATGGGAGAATCGGCCGATGCCCGCCCGGCGCCTCGTTCTCGCCTCGACCTCGCGCTACCGGAGCGAGCTGCTGCAGCGCCTCCACCTCTCGTTCACGGTGCGCGCGCCCGAGGTCGACGAGACCGCGCTGCCGGGCGAAGCGCCGCGCGACCTGGCGTTGCGCCTCGCCCTGGCCAAGGCCGACGCGATCGCCGACCTCGACCGCGACGCAATCGTGATCGGTTCCGACCAGGTCGCCGATCTCGACGGCGTGGCCATTGGCAAGCCCGGCGACCATGCCCGGGCGACGGCGCAGCTTCGCTCGATGCGCGGCCGATCGGTGCTCTTTCACACCGCGGTGGCGGTCGTCTGCCGCGAGAGCGCCTTTCGCGCCGTGGAGCTGGCGTCGGTGACGGTGCGCTTACGCGACCTGACCGACGCCGAGATCGAGCACTACCTGCGCACCGAACAGCCCTACGACTGCGCCGGCAGCGCCAAGGCAGAGACCCTCGGCATCGCCCTGCTCGCGGCGATCGAGTCCGACGATCCGACAGCGCTGATCGGCCTGCCGCTCATCCGCACCTGCGAGCTGTTGCGCCGGGCCGGCATCGACCCGCTGGCCGCGCCGGCGAAAGCGGCGACGGGCGACCGCGGACGATGAGCGAACCGGGCGCCCTGCACCTCGTTCCGAACACGCTGGACTTCGGCACGGCCGGCGTGCCCGCGCCACTCGACGAGCTGCTGCCGCTCGGCGTGATCCGCACCGCGTCGCGGCTCGGCCACTGGGTCTGCGAGAACGCAAAGACGACGCGCGCGTTCCTGAAGCGGGTCGATGCGGTCTACCCGCTCGCCCGGCCCCTGCAGGAGATCGCCATCGTCGAGCTGCCTCGGCCGAACAAGGGACGCGACGCCGCGCCCGGTCCGGGGGCCGTCGACGCCCTGCTCGGCCCGGCCCGCGCCGGCCATGACCTCGGCCTGCTCTCTGAAGCCGGGCTGCCCGCGCTTGCAGACCCGGGCGCGGCGCTCGTCGTCGCCGCGCACGCCGCCGGGATCGCGGTCGTCGTCCACCCCGGCGCAAGCTCGATCGCGCTCGCGCTGGCGGCGAGCGGATTGAACGGCCAGAGCTTCGCCTTCGTCGGCTACATCCCGGTGCCGGCCGACGAGCGGGCGGCGCGCATCCGCGCGCTCGAAGCGGCATCGCGGCGCGATGCGCAGACGCAGATCCTGATCGAGACGCCGTATCGCAACGTCGCCCTGCTCGAGGCGTTGCTTGCGCATCTGCAGCCGGCGACGAGCCTCTCGGTGAGCGTCGGACTGACGCTGCCCGGCGGGTTCACCCGGAGCGGCACCATCGCGCAATGGCGGCAACGGCGAACGGGCCTTCCGGGCGACGTGCCCGCGGTTTTCGCCCTGCTCGCGGCGCGCTGAGCCTTACGAGGCCGTTTCGGGAACCTTGCCGCCGAACAGCGCGGCGACCTTCTTCTTCGGCTTGATGTTGGGCGAGAGACCGCGCGCCACCGGCGCGGCGCGCTGTTCCCAGGCCGGCTCGGCCGTGCTGGCGCTGGCTTCGTAGGGCTTGTCGAAGAACGGGTCACTCGCCGGGCGCGGCGTCGCTGGCCGCGGCATGTCGATCTCCCGACCCGGGGTGCGCGCCGAATACGGCGAAGCGACGGCCTTGGGGGGCGGGCGGAAGTCCTCGTCGTCGCGCGAACGCTCGCGCGCCGCGCGCCGCGGCGCCGCGTCGTCGTCGAGCTCGAGCGGCTCGATCTCTATCTTCTTCTTGATCAGCTTCTCGATGTCGTCGACCAGCCGGGTGTCGTCGCGCGAGACAAGGGTGATCGCCAGGCCCGAGGCGCCGGCGCGGCCGGTGCGACCGATCCGGTGCACGTAGTCCTCGGCGTTGTACGGCACGTCGAAATTGAACACCGCCGGCAGGTCGACGATGTCGAGGCCGCGGGCCGCGACGTCGGTGGCGACCAGCACGTCGACGGTGCCCGCCTTGAACGCCTCGAGCGCCTTCAGCCGCTCGTCCTGCGACTTGTCGCCGTGCAGGGCATTGGTGCGCAGGCCGTCGCGCTCGAACGAGCGGGCCAGGCGCGCGCAGCCGAGCTTCGAGTTGACGAAGATCAGCGCCTGCGTGATCGAGCGCTCCTTCAGGATCTTCAGCACCGCGCGCCGCTTGTCGTCGGTGGCGACGCTGTAGAAGTGCTGCTCGACGTTGGTCGCCGTGGCGTTCGGCCGGGCCACCTCGACCATCAGCGGGTTCTGCAGGTAGCTCTCGGCCAGGCGCCGGATCTCGGGCGAGAAGGTGGCCGAGAACAGCAGCGTCTGCCGCTGCTTGGGCAGGTACGAGAGGATGCGCTGCAGGTCGGGCAGGAAGCCGATGTCGAGCATGCGGTCGGCCTCGTCGAGCACCACGTACTCCACCTGGTTGAGAACGCAGTTCTTCGCCTCGATGTGGTCGAGCAGGCGGCCCGGCGTCGCCACCAGCACCTCGACGCCCTGCTTCAGCTCGAGCGTCTGCGGCTTCATGTCGATGCCGCCGAAGACGACGGCGCAGCGCAGCTTCGAGTGCGCCGCGTAGCCCTTGATGTTGTCGGCCACCTGGTCGGCCAGCTCGCGGGTCGGCGCGATCACGAGCGCGCGCACCGGGTGCCGCGCCGGCGACATGCTCGCGTTCTCGTGCGGCAGCATCTTGTGCAGCAGCGGCAAGGAGAAGGCCGCGGTCTTGCCGGTGCCGGTCTGGGCGGCGCCCATGATGTCGCGGCCGGCGAGCACGAGCGGGATCGCCTTGGCCTGGATCGGCGTCATCGTCGTGTAGCCCTGGTCGGCGACGGCGCGCTGCAGGATCGGCGAGAGGCCGACGGCGGAGAACTTGAGGGAGGCAGGGGTGTCGGCGAGGGGCGAGGCTTCGTCCGAAAGCGCGGCCGGCGCGCTGGATGGGTCAGTCATACCGCAATTATCGCGCCTGCGCTCGCCGCACGTCGGAGAGGGGCAAACGGTGCCCGACGCGAAGCCCTGGGCCGTGGGCCCGATTGAGCGCACATGTACACTTTATGTTCATTCGATGAACACATGAGTCGCAGCTTGCTTTCCGCTTCTTCCCCGCCAGAGCCGCGTGCGCCAAAGCGCACTTCATCCGCGACGCCGAGTCCATGAAAGTCACCATCATCGGCTCCGGCTATGTCGGGCTTGTCACCGGCGCTTGCCTGGCCGATCTGGGCAACGAGGTCCTGTGCCTCGACGTCGACGCGGCGAAGGTCGCGATGCTGAGCGAGGGCCGTGTGCCGATCCACGAGCCGGGCCTAGACGATGTGGTCCAGCGAAATGTCGCCGCAGGGCGGCTTCGTTTCAGCGTCGACCCCGTCGAAGCGGGGCGACACGGAAAAGTCCAGTTCATCGCCGTGGGCACGCCGCAGGACGAGGACGGCTCGGCCGACCTGCAACATGTGCTTGCGGCGGCGCGCCAGGTCGGCCGCCACATGGACGGTTGGCGCGTGGTGGTCGACAAGAGCACGGTCCCGGTGGGAACAGCGGCTCGGGTGCGGGCTGCGATCCTAGAGGAGTTGCAGGTGCGCGGCGCCGACCTTTCCTTCAGCGTGATCTCGAATCCGGAGTTCCTGAAGGAAGGTGCCGCACTCGAGGATTTCATGCGCCCCGACCGGATCGTCGTCGGCAGCGACGACGAGAAGGCCACCGCCGTGATGCGGCAGCTCTACGCGCCTTTCGAGCGCAATCACTCCAAGCTGATGGTGATGGACGTCGCCTCGGCGGAGCTGACCAAGTACGCCGCCAACGCGATGCTCGCGACGCGCATCAGCTTCATGAACGAGATGGCGCTCCTTGCCGATGCGCTCGGCGCCGACATCGACGCTGTGCGGCGCGGCATCGGCAGCGACAGGCGGATCGGCAGCCACTTCCTGTACGCGGGTTGCGGGTATGGCGGCTCGTGCTTTCCGAAGGATGTCCGCGCTCTGGCCCGCTCCGCGGCCGTCGCGAACGTGCCGATGCGACTGCTTAACGCCGTCGACGCGGTCAACGAGCGGCAGAAGCACGTCCTGATCGACAAGGTTGAAAGGCGATTCGGAGCCGACCTGCACGGCCGGGTGTTCGCTCTTTGGGGCTTGGCGTTCAAGGCGGGCACCGACGACGTGCGCGAAGCGCCGAGCCAGGTCATCGCTCGCGAGCTTTGCCGCCGCGGCGCGGTGGTTCGAGCCTACGATCCGGTGGCAGAGGGCCAAGCCCGGCGCGTACTCGACGACGTGAGCGGGCTCGAGTTCGTGAACAGTGCCATGGCGGCCCTGCACGGCGCCGACGCGCTCGTCATCGTCACCGAGTGGAAGGAGTTCCGAAGCCCGGACCTCGAGCGGATGAGGTCGCAGATGCGTACGCCCGTGATCTTCGACGGCCGCAACATCCTCGAGCCTGCCGCCGCCCGGGCGGCCGGATTCGAATACTCGGGCATCGGCCGACCATGAGCGCCACGCCGGACACGCCAGGGCGGGACGCGCTCGGGACAGCCGCCGCGGCGCAGCTCGTGCTGCCCGTCGTGCTCGCGGGAGGCAGCGGCACGCGCCTGTGGCCGCTGTCACGAGCGCTCCGGCCCAAGCAGTTCCTGGCGATCTCCGGTGAACAGACACTCTTCCAGCAGGCCGTGTTGCGTCTGGCCGCGATTGCGGGGGCGGGAATCGAGCTCGCTGCTCCCTGCGTCGTCGCAAACGAGGAGCACCGCTTCACTATCAGCGATCAGCTCAGGACCGCCGGCTTCGAGCCCGAGTCGATCCTGCTCGAGAGCTCGGGGCGCAACACCGCACCGGCCTTGACGATGGCTGCGCTGCAAGCCATGCGCGAAGGCGCCGATCCGATCCTGATCGTGACGCCCGCCGATCACGCGATCACCGATGGTGCCGCGTTCACCGCTGCCCTGCGCCGTGCCGTGGCCGGCGCGGCGAGCGGCAGCATCGTCGTGCTGGGCATCCGGCCCAACCGGCCAGAAACCGGTTACGGCTACATCCGCACCGGCGCGCCCGAGGGCGAAGGCGGCATCGCGCCCGTGGCCGCGTTCGTCGAGAAGCCGGACATCGCCACTGCCGAAAGCTACCTCGCCGACGGCGGTTATTTCTGGAACAGCGGCATGTTCGTGCTGCGCGCGAGCCGCTGGCTCTTCGCCCTCGAGCGGTTCCGACCCGACATTGCCTCGGCGGCGCAGGCCGCCTGGCGCTTGTCGACGCGCGATCGGGCATTCGTGCGCTTCGACGCCGTGGCGTTCGACACCATCCCTGCCGAGAGCATCGACTACGCGGTGATGGAGCCGGCGAGCCGACCCGATTCGGGCGTCTCCATCGGGATGGTCATGCTCGATGCCGGCTGGAGCGATCTCGGTGCGTGGGACGCGGTCTGGCAGGTCGCGGAGCGAGACGCCTCGGGCAATGCGAGCCGCGGCGATGCGATCGTCACCGACTCACGCAACACGCTGGTCCACGCGACCAGCCGATTGGTCGGCGTGATCGGCCTCGACGATGTCACGGTGGTCGAAACTGCCGACGCCGTACTCGTGGCGCATCGATCGAAGAGCCCGGCTGTCAAGGACTTGGTGGCCGATCTCGCCCGGGCCGGGCGGCCCGAGGCCACGGTGCACTCCCGCGTCTACCGTCCCTGGGGCTGGTACGAGTCGGTCGACCAGGGGCCGCGCTTCCAGGTCAAACGCATCCTGGTGAATCCCGGCGAGCGCCTCAGCCTGCAGATGCATCACCACCGCGCCGAGCACTGGATCGTCGTTACCGGAACCGCCGAGGTCACCAACGGCGATGCGGTGATGCTGGTGAGCGAGAACGAGAGCACCTTCATCCCGCTCGGCCAGAAGCACCGCCTCGCCAATCCGGGCAAGGTGCCGCTCGAGATCATCGAAGTGCAGTCCGGCGCCTACCTCGGCGAAGACGACATCGTGCGCTTCGAGGACATCTACGACCGTCGCTGAGTGCGACGGAGCGACTTCAATACTGCGGAATGACCGTGTTCGTAGCGGTATCGGACGTCGTGTTGCCGCCGGTCCGGTTGTTCCCGAACGAGTAGTAGCTGGCACCGCCGATCGGCGGGTAGAGCCCGTACGGATTGCCGGTCGTGAGAACGTTGGACAGATAGACAGCGCCGCCGGGTCCCGAAGACAACACGCCGCTCGTGCCGTTCGACGAGCTCGTGACCCGATCGAGGGAGATCCTCGCATAGCTGCTCGTGGCGCGAGCCGCGATGCCATGCGTACCGTTGCCGCTGACGATAGTGTTCGTGACCGCCGCGAAGCCGTTGTCGTTGACGACGATGCCGGTCAGGACGTTGGAAACGAGCGTCGAGTCGAACACGGCAACGCTGGCGCTTGCGCCACCCGTGGGCGTGACGACGATGCCGTGCTGTGCGTTGTCCCGGATTAGCGTGCGTGTCACGGTCAGTTGCGAGTTCGCCGAAGGAAGGAACTCGATGCCGCTGCCGGTGTTGCCGCGGATAGTCGAGTCGTCGACCTGAACCGATGCCGCGGCCAGGATCCGGATCCCTGCCACGCCGCTCCCGGTACCGTTGATGTCGAGGGCGCGCAGGACGACCTGGCCGCCCGCTGCGTTGACGATGATCCCGCTGACGCCGGCATTGAGCACGCCACCGATCGAAGACCTGCAGTCGATGACCATGGACTTGGTGATGGTCACCGCTCCGAAGCCGGCCGGATCCAGGCAGTTGATCTCGCCGTTCACGGCCGTCTTGCTGATCGCTCCCGCGAAGGTCTTGCAGGGTGCGGTTCGGCTGCACGGGTTGGCGTCATCGCCGACGCCCGAGACCCAGGTTCGCGTCGCCTGTGCCGAAGCGAGCTGGGGAGCCGCCAGCAGGGCCAGGAGGCCGGCCGCGAGGGCGCAAGAACCAATTCTTCGAAAAGTGAGCATCTGTTTCTCCATGCGAACCGCACGAGGAGAAGGACCGCCCCGCATCTGCGACGACTATTGCATCGATCGATTGCCCCTCATGGCAACTACTGCACACCGACAGCCACTGTCCGACGGGCGGACGAAGCCAACAGCAGGAGAAGGGTCAGGTCCGGGTATCAGTGGCCAGCGCCGCGCTCTTCGATGTACCGAACCCCTAGGGGACGGCCGTTTCGCCGCCGATCGAGGCTATCGGGTCGCCTTGGAAAATGCTCCCCCCGGGCGGAAAGGTGATCGCCACCTGCCACACGAGCGCGCCCGTCGGCGAGACTTCATGGATCGCGAGCGGCCCGGTCGCTCCGGCAATTCCGGCCGACGTTCCGAAGGTCAGGACGCTGTTGCCGTTCGCGAGGCGGCGGATCGAGCTGATGACGGTCGTCCAGATGTCCGGATTGGGACGGTACTGCCAGACCGTGCTTACCGTGTGCGTCACCGGATCGAGCCTGAGTTCCAGGCCTCGGGTGTACTGGCTGCCATCGGCCCGCGCGTACCCGTTGTCGAAAATCAGGATGTCGTTCGGCGCGACCTCGCGTGCCGAGTGCTGGCCCGAAGTGGCCTGCGCCGCGCTGATGGGGTAAGTGCTTCCCGGCCCGCCCAGCCGCCACTCGATCGACGAGAAGTCGGGCGCGAGGGACAGCACTTGGTCGAGGAAGTGAAACGACAGGACGATGTTGCCGTGCTGACCGATGGCAATGGAGTTGGCGTGGAACCAGTCCCCCGGAATCGAGCGCGGGCCGAAGTCGATCGCCGGGTCCAGGAAGTCGAAGGAGGTCCAGCGCCTCGTCACTGTGTCGGCCTGCGGATCCCACGCCCAGATGGCCTCGCCTTGAAGGGTTTGCGCGCCGAAGACCCGGGGCTCGTAGGCGAAAAACAGCAGAGTGTTCTGCGGCGTCGCGGTGACGCTGTGGTGAATCTGCGTTCCCGCGGGCAGCCGCGACTGAGGCAGGAATCCCACCTGCTCGCCGAGCGACGAGAACTCGGCGAGGCCGACGTTGTTGAGTTCGATGACCCAGTTGCCGTTCGCGCGCAGGGTCGCGCCCTGCGGGGCGATGCTGGTTCGCGCGTACCAGACGATCTGGCCTTCGGCATCGATGATGACTCCGCCGGTGAAGGTGGAGCGCGCAGAAAGGAACATCAAGGGCTGGCTCGCGGCGCCCGTCGGCGTGAAGGTCATGGCCTTCAGGTCGGTCGGAAGGTCGGCCGTTTGAAAGCTGCCGGCGGACATGACGGGACCGCGCTTCGCGCCGACCTTCGAGCGAATCTCGTACGAGTACGTGGAGTTAGCCCGCAACCGGGGCAACGCGACCTCGTGCACCGTGGCATTCGACAACGTGCTCGCCATGCGAAGACGGCCAGAGCTGCTGCTCCAGTATTCGACGTCCACGCCTCCGGGCTCGGACAACGTGATGGAAAGGCTGCGGAAGATCGGCCCCTTGTCGTTGAGCTGCGCCGAGCTGACATCGGGGTAGTCGGTCGAGCCGCCGCAGCCGGCGATGAGCAGGACGGTCGCCGCTGCCGCTGCCGCACAAAAACGCTTGAGGAATATCGAGGTGAGCATGTTCCTCATTGCGCGAATGGGAAAGGTATCGGGATCATATTTGATCCGGCGTAGCGGCCTTCGGAGGCCGATTGAACTCGGCTACACTCACATGTTCACGGCATGAACACACGACAGACCGACCCCATGGTTGGCGCCCCCGCGGGTGGCGTCGCCGATAGCGACACGGCCTCGGCCTTGGAGGCCCTGCGCCGCCTTCAGGAGCAGCCGCACCTGACCCAGAGAGAACTCTCGCGCGCACTCGGATTGAGCCTCGGGAAAACGCACTACCTGTTGCACGCCCTGCTCGACAAGGGGCTGGTCAAGGCCCAGAACTTCAAGCGCAACGACAAAAAGCTGTCCTACGCCTACTTGCTCACGCCCAAGGGCCTGCGAGAGAAGCTTTCGCTGACCCGGTCCTTTCTCGCACGCAAGGAAGCGGAGTTCGACCTGTTGCAGGCAACGATCGCGCGCTTGCGGCAGGAAGTGCAGCATTCGCGTCAGTCCAGCCCGAAGAATTGATTCCCCCGAACCGCAGCCCATGAAGCTCAACGGAAAGCGCGTCCTGGTGACCGGTGCCGACGGATTCATCGGCTCGCACCTGACCGAGCATCTGGTTCGCCTGGGCGCAAGCGTACGGGCCTTCGTTTATTACAACAGCTTCAACTCCTGGGGCTGGCTTGACGACGCGGACGACGCTGTTCGCGATTCGCTCGATGTCTTTTCCGGCGACGTCCGTGACCCGCATGGCGTGCGCACGGCGATGAAGGACTGCGACGTCGTGATGCATCTCGCCGCGCTGATCGCCATTCCGTACTCCTATCACTCGCCCGACACCTACGTCGACACCAACATCAAGGGCACGCTGAACG
Source organism: Burkholderiales bacterium (assembly GCA_021414305.1). GTDB lineage: Bacteria > Pseudomonadota > Gammaproteobacteria > Burkholderiales > Burkholderiaceae_C > Schlegelella_A. The sequence continues at coordinate 481,762 of JAIOOS010000015.1, forward strand.
TGCTCCAGGCCGCCCGCGATCTGGGCGTGGAGCGCGTGCTGCACACGTCGACGAGCGAGGTCTACGGTACGGCGCGGTTCGTCCCGATCACCGAGGAGCATCCGCTGCAAGGCCAGTCGCCGTATTCGGCGAGCAAGATCGGCGCCGACCAGATGGCAGCCAGCTTCTTCGCCTCGTTCGCCACGCCGGTCGCCACGATCCGCCCGTTCAACACCTACGGCCCGCGGCAGTCGGCGCGCGCCGTGATCCCGACCATCGTTACGCAGATCGCCGCCGGCGCCCGGCAGATCCGGCTCGGCGCCGTTCATCCGACCCGCGACTTCAACTACGTCAGCGACACCGTGCGCGGCTTCGTCGCGGTGGCCGAGTGCGACGCGGCGGTCGGCAGAGTGCTCAACGTCGGCAGCAACTTCGAGGTCTCGATCGGCGACACAGCCCGGCTCATCGCCGAGCTGATGGACGCCGACGTTTCGGTCGTCAGCGACGAGCAGCGCCTGCGCCCCACGGGTAGCGAGGTCGAGCGGCTGTGGGCCGACAACACCCTCGCCCGCGAGCTCGCCGGCTGGACGCCGGAGTACGCCGGCGTCGAGGGCTTGCGCCGCGGCCTGAGCCAAACGATCGCCTGGTTCCGCGACCCTGCCAACCTGCGCCGCTACAAGGCCGGCCGGTACAACCTGTGAGCGCCACGACGACGGCCGCACCGGCCACGCCCGATGCCGCGCGCGGCGATCGCGCGGCAACGAGGATCCTCGGCCTCGTTCCGGCACGAGGCGGCTCGAAAGGCATTCCGCGCAAGAACATCAAGCGTCTCGCCGGCAAGCCGCTGATCGGCTGGACGATCGAGTCGGCGCTGCGCTCGACGCGGCTCGCCGCCGTCGTCGTCAGCACCGATGACGAGGAGATCGCCGCGGTCGCCCGCGCGTACGGTGCGGCGACGCCCTTCATGCGTCCGGCCGAACTCGCCCGCGACGACACGCCCGGCGTGGATCCGGTGCTGCACGCCCTCGCGGCACTGCCCGAGTTCGACGCCGTGGTGCTCCTGCAGCCGACGTCGCCGCTGCGCATGGAGGAGGACATCGACGGCTGCGTCGCGCAGGCCGAGCGCATGGCGGCACCGTGCGTGATCTCCGTCTGCGAGCCGAGGCACCATCCGGGCTGGATGTACCGGCTCGATGCGCATGGGCTGATCGCGCCGCTGCTCGATCAGCCTCCGGTCCTGCGCCGCCAAGACCTTCCACCGGTCTACGCAGCGAACGGTGCCGTCTATTTCGCCCGCGCCGACTGGCTCGGCAAGACGCGGTCGTTCACCGCCGCCGGGACTGCCGCGTACGTCATGCCGGCGGAGCGATCGATCGACCTCGACACGCCGCTCGACTGGCGGATAGCCGAGATCCTGATGGACCCGACGCTCCGGTCCCGGGCGGTTGCGGCGTGACGTCGACCCAACGCACCGACCTATCGCAGGAGACGACGATGCACGAGATCAGTTTCGGCGGCCGGCTCGTCGGCCCGCGCCACCCGCCGCTCGTCATCGCCGAGATCGGCATCAACCACGAAGGCAGCCTCGCGACCGCGTTCGAGATGGTAGACGCGGCGGCTCGGGCCGGGGCCGAGGTCGTCAAACACCAGACCCACGTCGTCGAGGACGAGATGAGCCAGGCCGCCAAGGCCGTCGTCCCCGGCAACGCGCAGGAGTCGATCTACGAGATCATGGCCCGGTGCGCCCTGTCGGAGCCGGACGAGCGCGCCCTGAAGGCGTACGTCGAATCCAAGGGCATGATCTTCATCAGCACGCCGTTCTCGCGAGCCGCTGCCGATCGCCTCGAACGCATGGGCGTGGTCGCGTACAAGATCGGCTCGGGCGAATGCAACAACTACCCGTTGCTTCGGCACGTTGCCGGCTTCGGCAAGCCGATCATCCTCAGCACCGGGATGAACACGATCGAGAGCGTCGCCAAGGCGGTCGACATCTTCGAGTCGAATCGCGTTCCGTACGTCCTGCTGCACACGACCAACCTCTATCCGACGCCGCCGCACCTGGTTCGGCTCGGCGCGATGGTGCAGTTGGCGCAGGCGTTCCCGCGGGCGATCGTCGGCCTGTCGGATCACACGATCAACAACGTGGCCTGCCTGGGCGCGGTCGCGCTCGGCGCGAGCGTCCTCGAGCGGCACTTCACCGATCGCATGGACCGCCCCGGCCCGGACATCGTCTGCTCGATGGACATCGATGCCTGCCGCAATCTCATCCAAGACAGCCGAATGCTGCACCTGGAACTCGGCGGCACGAAGGGCCCCGCGGCCGAAGAACAGGTCACGATGGACTTCGCCTTCGCCACCGTCGTCACGATCGCGCCGGTGCACGCCGGCCAGCCTTTCACCAAGGACAACGTCTGGGTCAAGCGCCCCGGCACCGGCGAGCTCCTGGCCGATCGCTACGAGGATGTGCTGGGCAAGACAGCGTCGCGCGACGTCGGCGTCGACGAGCACCTCGCCTTGGCCGACGTCAATTGGTGAGCTCGGTGATTCCGATCGTCGTCACCGGAGCAGCCGGCTTCGTCGGCAGTGCGGTCCTGCGCCGCCTGCGCTCACTCGACCGACCGGCGACCGGTATCTCGCGGCGCGACCTTCCCGGGCTGGTGCGGGTGGCCGACTATCGCGATACGCCCGAGGCCGAGGTGATCGTCCACCTCGCCGAAGAGTCCGACCGCGCCACGGTCGAGCGCCTGGGCGCCGAGTACGCCGACGCCGCCGCGGCGATCGTCGACGCGCTCTGCCGCCGCGCCGGCCATCTGGTCTACGCGTCGTCGGGGCTCGTGTACGGCGACGCCGCCAAGGTCGCTTGCGGGGCCGACGCGCCGGTTTGCCCGAGCGACGCGTACAGTCGCTCGAAGCTCCGCAACGAAGCGGTGGCGCTGGCCGGTGGGGCAACTGTCCTGCGCTTCTCCAATCTGTTCGGCCCGGGCATGTCCGAGAACAACGTCGTCTCCGACATCGCCCGCCAGCTCGGCGGCGAGGGCCCGCTGCGCGTGCGCGACACGTCGCCGGTGCGCGACTTCCTCTGCGTCGACGACGCCGCGGAGGCGACGCTCGCGGCCATCGACCGTCGCCCGGGCGGCATCCTCAACATCGGCTCGGGCACGGGTCTGGCGATCGGCGACGTGGCGCGGATCGCCCTGGCGGCGGTCGGGCACCCGGAGCGGCCCGTCGCTGCCACGCCGGCCCCGGCGCGGCGCTCGATCAATGTGCTCGACATCGCCGCCACCGGCCGGCGCCTCGGATGGCAGCCGCGCTCGACGTCGCGCGACAAGCTCGCCCGCTTCTTCATCTCGAGGGCGACAACGTGACTTCGCTGAAACGAACCATCGCCGTCTTTACGGGCAACCGTGCCGAGTACGGCTTGCAATACCCGATCCTGAAGGCCGTCAGCGAGCATCCGGATCTCGACTACCGGCTCATCGTCTCGGGCGCGCACCTCGACGTCAATTTCGGCCGCACGCTCGACGAAATCCGCAACGACGGCTTCGACGTCGCCGAGGAAGTCAAGATCGACATGAGCGAGGACACGCGCATCGCCACCGCAGGCGCGATCGGGTCCGGCGTTCTGGCGATCAGCGCCGCGCTCGACCGGTTGCGTCCCGATGTCGTCGTCGTCTACGCCGATCGGTTCGAAGGCTTCGCCGCCGTCATCGCCGCCAGCCAGATGAACCTGCCGACCGCCCACGTCGAGGGCGGCGACCTCACCGAGGGCGGCGCGCTCGACGACTCGGTGCGCCACGCCATGACCAAGCTCGCGCACCTCCACTTCACCACCAACCAGCAGGCGACCAACCGGATCCTGGCGATGGGCGAAGAGGCGTGGCGCGTCCACACCGTCGGTTTTCCGGCGATCGACCTCATTTCGCAGGGTCGGTTCGCGAGCAGCGACGAGGTCGCGCGCCGGCTCGACCTCGACCTCGACCGACCGATCGTCCTCTTCACCCAGCATTCGGTGACGACCGAGTTCGAGAGCGCCGCGGCGCAGGCGCGACCGGCGCTGGCGGCGATGCGGCGCCTGGCCGCCGCCGGCGTCCAGGTCGTCCTCACCTACCCGAACAACGACGCCGGCGGACGGGCGATCATCGCCGAGCTGAACGCGCTCGCCGCCGAGGGGCTGCCCGGCATCCAGGTGCATCGTTCGCTCGGCCGGCACCTCTACCACGGCGTCCTCGCGCTGGCACGGGAGCCACGCGTGCGCATCGCCTGCGTCGGCAACTCGTCGTCCGGCATCAAGGAGACGCCGGCCTTCGGCTGCCCGACCGTCAACCTCGGCTCGCGCCAGGACGGCCGGCTGCGCGGCGACAACGTGATCGACGCCGACTACGACGAGGCGGGGCTTGTTCGCGCCGTCGAGCGCTGCCTGGACGACGAGGCCTTCCGCGAAACCGCACGCCGCACCGTCAACCCCTACTACCTCGGCGACGCCGGCAAAAAGATCGCCGCGGTTCTGGCGAACGTGCCGCTCGACCAGAAGCTGATCCGCAAGGCGATGACCCTGCGCGGAGAAGCGCGCGACGGATGGTATCGATGAGCCCTGTCGTCCGCGCATCTCCTCCCGCGCCCGTGTCGGGCGGCGACGGGCCGGTGCACTGGACGGCGGCGCTCGTCCCGACACGTTGCACCGTCGCCGACGTCTTCCGCAGCCTCGATCGTTCCGGCATGCAGATCGCGCTCGTCGTCGGCGACGGCGGCGAGCTGATCGGGACGCTGACCGACGGCGACGTCCGGCGCGGCCTGCTGCGCGGCCTCGGCATGGACAGCCCGATCGGCGAGATCGTCCACCGCACGCCGATCGTCGTGCCGCCCGAGCTCGGCCGGGAGGCGGTGATGCAGGTCATGCGCGCCAATCGGCGGCACCAGCTTCCGGTCGTCGACGAGAACGGCCTGGTCGTCGGCCTGCACCTGTGGGACGAGCTCGTGCAGCCGGCACAGCGACCGAACACGCTCCTCGTGATGGCCGGCGGCAAGGGCCTGCGCCTGCGGCCGCATACCGAAAGCTGCCCGAAGCCGATGCTCCCGATAGGCGGAAAGCCGATGCTCGAGCACATCATCGAGCGAGCGAAGGACCAGGGCTTCAGCCACTTCGTGATCGCCGTCCACTACCTCGGCCACATGATCGAGGAGCACTTCGGCGACGGCGGCTCGCGGCAGGTGCGCATCGACTACGTGCGCGAAGATCGACCGCTCGGTACCGCCGGCGCGATCTCCCTGCTGGAGCCGCGGCCGGCGGCCCCGATCGTCGTCACCAACGGCGACGTCCTCACCGACATCCACTACGGCGAGCTGCTCGACTTCCACGTCCGCCACGGCGCCGCGGCGACGATGGCGGTGCGCCTGCACGAATGGCAGCATCCCTTCGGCGTCGTTCGAACCTCGGGGGTCGACATCGTCGGCATCGAGGAGAAGCCGGTCGCGCGCAGCCACATCAACGCCGGCATCTACGTCCTCGAGCCGGCTGCCCTTGAGCTGCTCGGCGCCGGCGAGCGTTGCGACATGCCGACCCTGTTCGCGCGCCTGCAGGAGCGGCAACGGCGCACGATCGCGTACCCGATGCACGAGCCCTGGCTCGACGTCGGCCACGCCGACGACCTGGAGCGCGCCCGCACCGACCACCCGAATCCACCAGTGGACCCACCGACGCCATGACCACCACCGCCGACAGTGCCGATCTCGCCCTCGACCGCTACGCTCCCGACCGCGCCGATCCGGAGGCGCTGTACGGCCTGCCTTCGCGCGTGCTCTTCTGCCGCCACTGCGTGATCTCCAATCAGCGGCCGAGCTCCACCGTCGAGTACCGCAAGACCGCCGAGGCCAAGCAGGGCACGATCGGCTTCGACGCCGACGGCGTCTGCGACGCCTGTCGCTACCAGGAGATCAAGGCCGAAGGCATCCGCTGGGACAAGCGCGAAGCCGCGCTCGTCGCGCTGCTCGACAAGCACCGCCGCGGCGACGGCGGCTACGACGTCATCGTGCCCGGCAGCGGCGGCAAGGACAGCGCGTTCACGTCGCACGTCCTCAAGTACCGCTACGGCATGAACCCGCTCACCGTGACCTGGGCGCCGCACAAGTACACCCAGATCGGCTGGCGCAATTTCGAGAACTGGGTGCACGTCGGCGGGCTCGACAACCTGCTGTTCACTCCGAACGGGCGCCTGCACCGCTACCTCACGCGTCAGGCGTTCCTCAACCTCCTGCACCCGTTCCAGCCGTTCATCGTCGGCCAGCGGATCATCGGCCCGCTGATGGCGGCTCGCTTCGGCGTGCCGCTGGTCATGTACGGCGAGAACCAGGCCGAGTACGGAAACAACCCCGACGAGAACTCCCGGCCGACGATGGACCGGAAGTTCTTTTCCGTCGCCGATCCGCAGGAGATGGTGCTCGGCGGCCGGCCGATCCGAGACATCGTCGCCGAGGGCGAGTTCAGGATCAACGACTTCGCGCCGTACATCCCGCCGGCGGCGTCCTACCTCGAGGAGAAGAAGGTCGAAGTTCACTACCTCGGCTACTACCTGCGCTGGGACCCGCAGGAGTGCTACTACTACGCCGCCGAGAACACGGGCTTCCAGGCCAACAGCGAGCGCACCGAAGGCACGTACTCGAAGTACAGCAGCATCGACGACCAGATCGACATGTTTCACTACTACACGACGCTCGCCAAGTTCGGCATCGGCCGGGCGACGTACGACGCGGCGCAGGAGATCCGCAACGGCAAGATCACGCGCGAGGAAGGCGTGCAGCTGGTGCGCAGGTACGACCAGGAGTTCCCGATGAAGTACTTCAAGGAGTTCCTCGAGTACATCTCGCTCGACGAGGCGCAGTTCCACGCCACCGTCGACCGCTTCCGCTCGCCGCACCTGTGGAAGCTCGACGGCGGCTCCTGGCAGCTGCGCCACGCCGTCTGGCAAGAGGGCTGAGCGCGCGCATGGGCAACGTCCGCCTGATTGCCCGGCTCGACATCAAGGGGCCGAACCTCATCAAGGGCATTCATCTCGAAGGCCTGCGGGTGCTGGGCGACCCTCAGGAGTTCGCCCGGCGCTACTACGCGCAGGGTGCCGACGAGCTCCTGTACGTCGATGTCGTCGCGAGCCTCTACGGTCGCAACAGCCTGCACGACATCATCCAGCGAGCCGCTCGCGACGTGTTCGTGCCGCTCACCGTCGCCGGCGGCATCCGCTCGGTCGACGACGTGCGCAACATCCTGCGCGCGGGCGCCGACAAGATCGGCATCAACACCGAGGCGACCAAGCGCCCCGAGCTCATCCGCGAAGTCTCGCGCACCTTCGGCTCGCAGTGCATGGTGCTGTCGATCGAGGCCAAGCGGGTCGCGCCCGGGCGCTGGGAGGTCTACACCGACAACGGGCGCGAGAAGTCGGGGCTCGACGTGGTGCAGTGGGCGCAACGCGGGGTCGAGCTGGGAGCGGGCGAGATCCTGCTCACCTCTGTAGACCGCGAAGGAACGCGCAAGGGATTCGACGTCGAGCTCGTCGCCGCCGTCTCCAAGGCCGTGCCGGTGCCGGTGATCGCCAGCGGCGGCATGGGGCGCCTGGAGGATGCCGCGGCCGTGGTGTGCGAAGGCGCCGCGGACGCGGTCGCCATGGCCGACATCCTGCACTATGGACGCGCGACCGTCGACGATGTCAGATCGACGGCACGCGCCGCCGGAATCAGCGTGAGGACCCCATGAGCGCTGGGGTCACGATCGTCGACTACGGCAGCGGCAACCTGCTCAGCGTCAGCCGCGCGCTCGAGCGCTGCGGCGCCCAGGCCACGCTCTCCCATGACGCTGCCGAGATCGAGAACTCGGAGCGACTGGTGCTTCCGGGAGTCGGCGCGTTCGCAGCCGGCATGCAGGGCCTGCGCGAGCGCGGCCTGATCGAGCCGATTCGACGCTATGCCGCATCGGGTCGACCCCTGCTCGGGATCTGCCTGGGCATGCAGATGCTCGCCACCGCCAGCGCGGAGTTCGGCGACCACGAAGGGCTCGGCCTCATTGCCGGGCGCGTCATTCCCGTCCCGAGCGTCGACATGGACGGCAAGCCCCACAAGATCCCGCACATCGGCTGGGCCGACCTGACGCCGGCGACCCCGGGCCGCTGGTCGGGGACGATTTTCGAAGGCACCCGAGAAGGCACCTCGGCCTACCTCGTGCATTCGTTCCATTTCGTTCCCGACGACCCGGCTCATCGCCTGGCCGACTGCTTCTACGGCGGGCACCGGGTCACCGCCGCCGTCCAGTCGGGCGCCGCCATGGGCTGCCAGTTCCACCCCGAGAAAAGCGGCGAGAAGGGTCTCGCGCTTCTCGCCGCCTTCCTGCGCCTGTAGCGCACCGGTCCGCGCGATGAAGGTCCTGCGTGCAGGGGTCATTTATGCCGCCGCGAACGTCGCGTCGGCAGCGGTGCCGTTTCTTCTCCTGCCCTTGCTCACGCGCATGCTCGATCCGGCGGAGTACGGCCACGTCGTCGCCTTTGCCCTGCTCGTGACGCTGTGCACCACGGTGGCCGGATTGAACGCGCACGGCGCTCTCGGCGTCGCATGGTTCAAGCGCCCTCACGACCAGATGCCGGCCTTCACGGCGACGGCGCTTGCGCTCGCCGCTGCGAGCACGGCCTCGGTCGCCGTCATCGTCGCCTCGGTCTTGGCCGCCTTCCCGCGCTTGGGATCGGGCATCTCGCCCCTGTGGGGCGCCGTGGCAGCGATCACCGCCGGGTCGGGGGTCATCCTCCAATGTCGCCTCGTCCTCTGGCAGAGCCAGCACAAGCCGGTCATGAACGCCGTGCTCCAGTTCTCGGCCAGCGTGCTCAATGTGTCGATCTCGCTCGTCGCCGTCGTCCTGCTCGGCTGGGGAGGCGAGGGCCGCAACGGCGCGATCGCCCTGGCGGCGTTCCTCATGGCCTGCCTGTCGATCGGGCTCTTCGTCCGATCGCATGAAGTGCGCTGGGCGCCCGAGCGGGAGCAGCTCACGACCCTGGCCCTCTTCTGCCTGCCGCTGGTCCTGCACACGCTTGCCGGCGTTCTGCTGAGCACCGCGGATCGCTGGATGGTGTCGGTGAACCTGGGGTCGCACGCCCTCGGGATCTACGGGGCCGGCGCCCAGCTCGGCATGGTGATGGCGATCCTGGCCGACGCCTTCGTCAAGGCGTACGCGCCGTGGCTCTATTCGAAGCTCGCATCCGAGGCGATCGAGGACAAGCATTGCGCGGTCGGCGCGATCTACACCGCCATCCCGGCCTTCGCCTGCCTCGCCGCAGTGTGCGGCGCGCTCCTGATCTGGGCCAGCGACGCCCTGCTCGGCCCGCAGTACCGCGCCGCCGCGTCGGTGCTGCCGTGGTTCATGCTGGGTGGCGCATTCAGCGGCGTCTATTTCTGCACCTCGGTGCTGTTCTTCTACTCAGGGCGAACCGGCCTGCTGGCGACCGCGACCCTCAGCTCGGCGATCTGCGGCACGCTGTGCACCTGGTTTCTGGTCTCGACGCTGGGCGTCCAGGGTGCCGCCATCGGCTACGCCTTGACGCAGGCCCTGCTCGGGCTGGTGACCAGCAGCGTCGCGTTCCTGACCTTCGATCTTCCCTGGCGGCAACCGGCCAGGGCGCTCTCCGTCTGGGGCCGAAGCGCCTTCGGCCCGGCCCGCCACCAACCCGTCTGATCCTCGACCAAGGGCACATGAGCTCACGCACCGACCCCGTCACCGCAGCAGGACTGCGCATCGCCGTCATCGGCCTCGGCCGCATGGGTATGCGCCATGTCCAGGCCGCACGCAACCTCGGCATGACCGTCTGCGGCGTGGCCGATACCGCTGCGCAGGCCTTGCGATCGGCGCAGGCCGACCACGGCGTGGCCGCTTCCGAGTGCTTCACGGATGCCGACGAGATGCTCGCCAGCGTCAAGCCGCAGGCGCTCGCGATTGCCACGACGGCACCGACGCATGCCCGGTACGTCCAGGCCGCGGCCCGGCTCGGTGTGCGCCACATCCTTTGCGAAAAGGCGATGGCCACCTCGCTGGGGGACGCCGAGGCCATGATCGAGGCCTGCCGGCGATCGGGCACCGACCTCGCCGTCAATCACCAGATGCGCTTCATGGCGCAGTACACGCGCGTCAAGGCGCTGATCGGCAGCGCCGAGCTCGGACCCTTGTCCAGCATCCTCGTCGCCGGATCCAACTTCGGCCTCGCCATGAATGCGAGCCACTACTTCGAGATGTTCCGCTACATCGCCGATGCGCCGGTGCGCGGGGTCCAGGCCTGGTTCGAGGAAGCACAGCTCGCCAATCCGCGCGGCGCCCAGTTCGAGGACCGCTCGGGGCGAATCCTCGCCTGGAGCGAGGCGGGACCCTCGATGTATGTCGACTTCTCCGCGGCGTCGGGCTGGGGCATGCAGATCGTCTACATCTGTCGCCACGGCCAGATCGTCGTCGACGAGCTCAACGGCGACATGCGGATCGCCGCCCGCCAGGCCGAGTACCGCGACTTGCCGACCAGCCGCTACGGCATGCCGGTCGACCGCCAGCAGATCGCGATCGAGCCCGCCGACACCGTGATGCCGACGATGGCTGTCTGGTCCGCAATGCTCGAAGGGCGCCCGTACCCCGACGGCGCCGCCGGACTGCATGCGCTGACCTGCCTGGTCGCGGCGCATGCGTCGCACGAGGCGGGCGGCCGCGAAGTCCGGCTCGACGATCCGTCGCTGCCGCGCGACCGCCAGTTCAAGTGGGCCTGAAGGAGCGACCCGGATGAAGAAATGGAAGATCGCGATCGTCGGCGCCGGCTACATGGCGCAGGAGCATGCCAAGGCATTCGCTTCGCTGCCGGGTGTCGAGATCGCGGGCATCTGCTCGCGCACCCGCTCGCGCGCCGAGGTGCTCGCCGCCGCCCATGGGACGCTCGCCTACGACAGCGTCGAGGCGCTGTATCTCGCAACCCAGGCCGATGCGCTGGTCGCCACCGTGCCGGAGCTGTCGATGCAGGCCGTGACCACGGCGGCGTTCCAGCACCCCTGGCTCTGCTTTCTCGAAAAGCCGGTCGGCTACGACCTGGCGCAAGCCGAGGCCATTCTTGCCGACGCCCGCCGCCAGGGCAGCCGCGTCTTCGTGGCCCTGAATCGTCGCTCGTACGCCGCCACGCGGCAAGCGCTCGCGGAGCTCGCCCGGGACGACAGCTCGCGCCTGATCTCGGTGCTCGACCAGCAAGACATGGCGTCGGCGCGCGCGGCGGGCCAACCCGAGCTCGTGGTGCGCAACTACATGTACGCCAATTCGATCCACATGATCGACTACCTGAATCTGTTCGGCCGTGGCGAGGTCGTCGCCGTCGAGCCGACAGTGCCCTGGACCCCTGAGCGCCCCGGGGTCGTCGTTGCCACGGTGAAGTACGCGAGCGGCGACGTCGGCGTCTACCAGGCCGTTTGGGACGGCCCGGGTCCCTGGTCGGTGACGGTCACGAATCGCGAGGCCCGGCTCGAGATGCGCCCGCTCGAAAAGCTGAGCGTGCAGCGGCGCGGCGAGCGGGTGCTTGCCGCCGTGACCCCGGATCCGATCGACACCGAGTTCAAGCCCGGCCTTCGGCATCAGGCCGAGCAGGTCGTCGGCGTGCTCGCGGGCGCGCCGACGACCTTGGCCACGCTCGAGGAGGCCACGCGGTCGATGCGCCTTTGCGCCGACATCTACGGCCTGAGGAGCTCGAGTGCGACGTGACGAGCATCCTGTCGACCGGCTTCAGGCTCTCGCGGCGCTGGAACGGCGACACGATCTCTTCTCTTTCCGGATCGACGGCTGGTCGGGCTGGCGGGTGATGCGCAACCCGATCTATCGCATGGCCCAAGGCTTGCCGCTGGCGCAGCCGGCACGCTCGGACTCGAGGCGCAGTCTTCGGGCGCTGGCCGCGACGGCCAAGCTGATCTGGCTGTGGCTGGTCGCACCGCAGCGTGAACTGCTCATCAGGACCTGCCGGTCGGCGCTTCGCGTTCCTCAGGGCGAGCGCTTTCGCGACGTCTACTTCGACGGCCTGATCCAGAACGGTCACTCGTGCGTGAAGCTCGAGGAAATCAACAGTGCCGACTTCGATCGACAGGCCGCTGCCGCGGTCCGGCCCCCCGACCTGGACACGGTGGTGTTCACGTTCTGGGGACGCGTGCTCGGCTTGCTGTTCCCGGTCAAGGCGCTGCCGTTCTGCACGCGCCTGGCGGCGTTGCTCGAACAGGAAGTCGCGGTGTCGGTCAGCCCGCGCTGGCTGCGCATGCGCATCTCGACGGTGTACTGGCAGTCTCGGCTGTTCGCCGTGCTTCTGGCTCGCCTCCGCCCGAAGGCGGTGCTGGTTGCCGATACCGGCGAGTACGCTTTGCGCATCGCCTGCCGACGCCGGGGCATCCGCTTCATCGAGCTGCAGCACGGCGTGCTCGACGCCGCTGACGCCGTACCCGCCTGGGTCGAAGGCGACGCCGCCGAGCTCGTGATGCCCGACCTTCTGGCATGCCGCGGCACCTACTGGATCGAAAAGCTGGCCGACACGCGGCAGGGTCGCGAGGCGGCGCTGCCGGTAGGGAACGAGCTGATCGACTTCGCGCGTCGACGCATCGTGCCGCGCCCGCCGGAAGCGCCACTGCATCTCGTCGCCACCAGCCAGGGACTCGACTCGGAGCGGCTCGCGCAATGGCTCGCCGACATGATTGCCGCCGCTCCCCCCGAGCTCGCTTGGCGACTGTCGCTCAAGCTGCACCCCATGTACGACGCGGCCACGCTCGCCTACGACCGATTGCGCGGCGATTCCCGGGTGCGAATCATTGCCGGCGCAGAGCAACCCAACCTGTTCGATCTGCTGACCGAGGCCGACCTGCACCTCAGCATTTCTTCGGCGTCCCACTTCGACGCAGCGGCGCTGGGCGTGCCGACGGTGGTGGTGCCGCTGTCCGGGCACGAACTGGTCATCGGGGCGGTCGACAACGTGCAGGTGTTCCTCGCTGCCGAACCGGCCGCAGTGTGGAAGCTCGCCAGGCACGCCCCGATCGATGCCGCACTCACGCACCGGTTCGCGACCCCCGGCTTCGTCGAGAATCTGCAACGCGTTCTGGCCCCCTGACCGACACGATCCGTCCCTCGGGACGCAAGAGACATGATTCAAATTCATCCCACTGCCACGGTCGACAAGGGCGCCAGCATCGGCGTCTTCACGTCGATCTGGCACTACGCGCACGTCGAGAGCACGGCCGTGGTCGGCGAAAACTGCAGCCTCGGCATGAGCACCTACGTCGCCCACGACGCGATCGTCGGCAATGGCTGTCGCCTGGGCAACGGCGTTTCGGTGTTCTCGCGCATCGAGCTCGGCGACTTCGTGTTCTGCGCCCCGTTCATGGTCTTCACACACATTGCTTTCCCGCGTGCCAGCGTCAACCGGCACGAGATCTTCAAGAAGACCGTCGTCGGGAGGGGCGTCACCCTGGGAGCGAATTCGACGGTCATCCCCGGCCTCACGGTCGGAGAGGGCAGCTTCCTGGCGGCGGGCTCTGCGCTGACGAAGGATTGCAAGGACTGGGCACTGATGATCGGAACGCCCGCCCGTCACGTCGGCTGGGTAAGCGCATACGGCGAAAAGATTCCCCTGCCGCTGGCCGGCGAAGGAGAGTGGCAATGCAAGCACACGGGCGATTTCTATCTTCTCCGTGACTCGATGCTGTCGCGACGGCCCGGCCCGAGTGACATCCTGAAGTACGTTCCAGGCGTCAAGCTCGAGCGCATCAAGGCTACGGATTCACCTCGTTAGCCGGCACAGCATGTCCGACCTTCTCGCGCCCGCCGTCGCCCGACCGACTGCGCCCGCCCGCCGCAAAGGCGGAGCCTCGGTTCGTCACGTCAGCATGCTCGTCTTCGTCGGCGCGTCGCTGCTCCTCACGATGTCGCACGACCAGACGACGTCGATCGAGGTCGGCTCACTCCAGTACTGGCTCTTCATCGTCCCCGCCCTCCTCCTGCCGTTGCTCGACGTCAAGGCGATCATCGCGACCCTAAGGGGCCCAGCGAGACTGCTGCTGGTCATGTTGTTGACGGCCGGTGCATGGCATCTGCTTCGGGGCGATGCGCGTGCCGTGGCGCAGTTGATCCTTCTTGTATTCGTGCTCGCATGGGTCTCGACACCGGACGCACGGATCGAGGTCGATGACTTGGTTGCCCTCTACGTGGCGTTGATCCTGGTAGGCATGGGCGTGACGGCGTTCACCGACTTCAGTCCTTACAGCCTGGTGCCAGGGCGCACCGATGAGGACTTCGGCGCAGGACGGGTCTCGTTCTTTCCCAACATCGCCTACACCGGCATCCTGTCGCTTGCGCTCCTCCTCGTTCTCACGAAGGATCGGGCGACAGCGCGCGCCCACCCGATCGTCCTTCTGGTCGCCCTCTACTTCCTGGTGTTCTCGTTCGTACGGACCGCGACCATCGGCTTCGTTCTCTACGTCGCGATGCGCTTCCTGCTGCGACGCGTGCGCCGTCCGTCCGAGGCGCGGATGTTCTGGCTGGCGCTCGGCGTCGGCCTTGGCGCCACGGTGCTGATCGGCTCATCGGCGGCACTGATCGAGGCGCTCCAGGACCTGCCGTTCGTGCCGGAATTGCTCCTGCAGGGCAAGTCGGATCTGTCCGCCGAGGACATCTTCAAGCAGATGTACCGGCCCTGGTTGTGGTTCCAGCATCTGGATCTGTTCGTGACGAGCCCGTGGTTGATGGGGCTGGGATCGTTCGACTTCTTCGACCTGAAGGAGTTCGAAGTCTTCGAGATAGGGCAGTCCGTGAGTACCGGCTCGGAGTCGCTACCGACACGATTGCTGGCTGTCTACGGACTCGCCGGCGCGCTGTTCACGCTCTACCTCTTCACCCGCCTGCGTGCGCTGGCGCGAGCGGGCGACCATTGGGCGTGCGCCTGCTTCCCGGCGATCTTCCTGCTGCTCATGAACTGGGGCGGAGTGTTCCACCCGACCGAAGGCATGTTCGTCATCCTTCTTCTGATGATCGTGCGCGGGTCGGACGGGTATGTGAGCCACGGTAGGGTCCCGCTCAAACGTGCCCGCACTTCGGGAGCGGCGCGTCACGAACAACCGGAGAGACGATGAGAGTTCTGTACATAGATGGCGACGGCCCGCTGGGGGGCGCGTCGCGCAGCCTGTTCGAAGCCATCCGCGCGCTTCCCGCCGGAGAGGTCGAACCGCTTTTCGTCGCCGCGCGCGGCTCCGCCCTGGCGTTCTACGAGCAGGTGGCCAAGGACATGGTGACCACCAGGGGCCTGACCAAGTTCGACAACACCCGCTACAGCCACTACCGCGGCGTCCGCTGGCTGGTGCTGTTGCGCGAGTTGTTCCATTTCCCCTTCACTCTCATTGCGCTCCTGCGGGCGAAGTACCGCTGGAAATCGGTAGACCTGATCCACGTGAACGAGGCGGTCTACATCATTCCCGCACTGATCGCCAAGTGGATCTTCGGCGTGCCCGTCGTGGTCCACGTGCGTTCGCTCGAACGCGTCGATGACCGCTCGCTGCGCTGCCGGTGGCTCAACCGACGGCTCGCCCAGGATGCGGCTGCCGTCGTGGTGATCAACGAGAACACGCGGGCGACCCTGCCCGCGGACCTGCAGGTCGACGTGATCCAGAACTCCTTCGCCGCGAAGCGGACAGCGCAGCCCGATCTCGACATGGTGAAGAAGCTGGACGGGTTGCGACCGACGTCGCTGAAGATCGGCTTCGTCGGCAACATTCATCTCAACAAGGGCATCTTCGAGCTGGTCGAAGCTGCCGCCCTGCTTCGCCGCGCGAACCGCGACGTGGAGTTCCTCGTCGTCGGCGGCATCACGCTTCCCGATACCGGCCTCAAGGCCTGGGCTCTGGCCAAGGCCGGGCTGGCACAGAACGTCCACGCCGATCTGGGCCGCAGCATCGAGGAGAAGGGGCTGGCCGACAGCTTTCATCTGCTGGGCCCCACGCTCGACATCAAGTGCGTCTACGACCGCATGGACGTGCTGTGCTTTCCTTCCCACTTCGACGCGCCGGGGCGGCCGGTGTTCGAGGCGGCGTTTTCCGGCGTTCCCTCCATCGTCTGCGTCGACAACCCCCGCGCCGATACGCTGATTCACGGTGAAACCGGACTGGCCGTCCCGGCCCGCGATCCACACGCGCTGGCGAAGGCCATCCTGCACTTCGCCGACGATCCCGAAGAGGGCAAGCGCATGGGCGCCAACGCGCGCAGGCTCGCCGAGGCGAACTTCGACCCGGCCACCAACGCGCGCAGGCTGCTGGGGGTGTACTCCCGGGTCCTCAATGCTGCAAAGACCCTCGTCGCCGCGACTCCCTGACCTTGGCAGCGCCACCCACCGAACGTCAGGCACATCGCATGAACACTGTACCCACGAAGCGCCCGTACGCCATCTGCAGCCACTGCATCATGGACACGAGCGATTCCAACATCACCTTCGATTCGCGGGGCTGGTGCGACTACTGCAACAACTACTACGACAACATCCTTCCGAACTGGCACACCGACGAGCGCGGCGAGCGCGCGATCATGGCCCAGGTCGAGCAGGTCAAGCGCGACGGCCAGGGCCGCGACCACGACTGCCTTCTGGGCATCAGCGGCGGCGTCGACAGCTCATACCTGGCGTATCTGGCCAAGGAGAAGTTCGGCCTGCGCCCGCTGATCTTTCACGTCGACGCGGGCTGGAATTCCCAGCAGGCGGTGCACAACATCGAGCGCATCGTCGAATCGCTGAAGCTGGACTTGCACACGGAGGTGGTCGACTGGCTCGAGATGAAGGACCTTCAGCTCGCGTTCTTCAAGGCACAGGTGCCGCATCTCGACACCCCGCAGGACCATGCATTCATGGCCGCTCTGTACAACTTCGCCGCCAAGCACGGCTTCAAGTACATCCTCAATGGCGGCAACTACTCGACCGAGTGCGTGCGCGAGCCCCTCGAATGGCACTATCACGCCTCCGACCTGCGCCAGCTGAAGGACATCCATCGCCACTTCGGCACCCGGCCGCTGAAGACCTTTCCGCTGTCCGACATCTTCACGTACAAGCTGTACTACCGGTTCATCAAGGGAGTCAAGGTCCTTCGCCCCTTGAACAACGTGCCGTACGTCAAGGAGGATGCGATGCAGCTCCTGATCGACCGCTTCGGCTGGCAGAAGTACGCGCACAAGCACTACGAGTCCCGGTTCACCCGCTTCTACGAAGGCTACTGGCTGCCGACCAAGTTCGGCTACGACAAGCGCCGCGCCCACTTCTCCAGCCTGATCCTGACGGGGCAGATGACGCGCGACGAAGCGCTCGAGCGCATCGCCAAGCCTGCATACGATGAAGCGACGATCGGCCAGGATTTCGAGTACGTGGCGACGAAGCTCGACATCAGCGTCGAGGAGTTGAAGGCACTCCACGACGGCACGAACAAGACCTATCGCGACTACAGGTCGGCCATGCCGCTGATCCAGCTAGGAACGATGGTGATGCGGGCGTTCGGCGTGCAACGGGCCATCATCCGATGATCGCGATCGTCGACTACGGGCTGGGGAACGTTCTCGCGTTCTCGAACATGTTCAAGCGCCTGAACATCGAGGCGAGCGTGGCGCGCTCTCCGGACGAGTTGACGGGAGCCGACCGGATCATCCTGCCCGGTGTCGGCGCCTTCGACCATGCGATGGAACTGCTGCAGGCATCGGGAATGCGGGAATCGCTCGACGAGCTCGTCATCGGGAGGAAGGTCCCGGTGCTCGGCGTTTGCGTCGGCATGCAGATCCTCGCCGAGTCGAGCGACGAAGGCCGCTTGCCGGGATTGGGCTGGATCGACGGCCGGGTGCGTGCCTTCGACGGGGTGCCGCAGGTCGAAGGCCTGCCGCTGCCCCACATGGGCTGGAACGACGTCCAGCCGACGCGAGGCGAGCAACTCTTCGCCGGCATGGAGGAAGACGCCCGCTTCTACTTCCTCCACTCCTTCTTCTTCGACGATGCCCGGCCCGGGCACAGCGCGGCGACGGCGTCGTACGGAATCGACTTCTGCTGCGCCGTCCGCTCGGGCAACGTCCTCGGCGTCCAGTTCCACCCGGAGAAGAGCCACCACTGGGGTTCGCGCCTCCTGCAGAACTTCGCGGAGCTGACGTGCTGAGGCCGAGAATCACTCCCTGCCTGCTGATCCACGAGGGCGGCCTCGTCAAGACGGTCGGCTTCAAGAACCCGAAGTACGTCGGCGACCCCATCAACGCGGTCAAGATCTTCAACGAGAAAGAGGCGGACGAGCTCATCGTCCTGGACATCGATGCGACGGTGCTGGGCCAGGAGCCGAACTTCAGGCTGATCGCCCAGTTCGCGGCCGAGTCGCGCATGCCTCTTTGCTACGGCGGCGGCGTCAAGACCGTCGCCCAGGCCAAGCGCATCAGCGGGCTGGGCGTGGAGAAGGTCGCTCTGAGCTCGGCGGCGATCGACGACCCGCGATTGATCACGGCGATCGCCGAGGAGATCGGCAGACAGAGCGTGGTCGTGGTCATCGACGCGAAGAAGAACCTTCTTGGCAAGTACGAGGTCTGGACCCACAACGCGCGCAAGAACACGGGTCGCGATCCGATCGAAGCCGCCAAACAGGCCGCCGCGCTCGGCGCCGGCGAGATCGTGATCAATTCGGTCGACCGGGACGGCCAGATGAAAGGCTACGACCTGGCGCTGGCACGCCGTGTGCGCGAGTCGGTCCGCCTGCCGATGACAGCTCTGGGCGGCGCGGGTTCGCTCACCGACATCGGCAGCCTGATCGGCGCCTGCGGCGTCGTCGGCGCCGCTGCCGGGAGCCTGTTCGTCTTCAAGGGAGCCTATCGAGCAGTGTTGATCAACTATCCGTCGCCCGCGCAGAAGGACGAGCTGATCCGCTCGTCCTTGGCGCAGCTCGCCTAGACGGAATCGACATGAGGCTGCTCATCGTCGGCCAGCACTATTGGCCGGAGACCTTTCGCATCACCGAAGTCGTGA
Source organism: Burkholderiales bacterium (assembly GCA_021414305.1). GTDB lineage: Bacteria > Pseudomonadota > Gammaproteobacteria > Burkholderiales > Burkholderiaceae_C > Schlegelella_A. Next base: position 500,772 of record JAIOOS010000015.1, read on the forward strand.
GCTCGCTTCGTCGCGCCGGCTGCAGCGTGAGCGTCCTCACCGGTCAACCGAACTACCCCGACGGGGTGACATTCCCGGGCTATTCCGCCAGCTCGCTGCGCACCGAAGAGCATGACGGCATCACGGTGCATCGCGTCCCTCTGGTGCCGCGCGGCAATGGCTCGGCGCTTCGCCTGGTCGTCAACTACCTGTCGTTCCTGGCCAGTGCCTGCCTGTTCGGTCCGTGGCTGCTCCGCGGCAAGCGCTTCGACGCCGTGCTGGTTTATGCAGCGGGGCCGATCCTGCAGTCGATCGCCGCACTCTGGATCGGCTGGATCAAGGGCGCCCGGGTCGTCACATGGATCCAGGATCTTTGGCCCGAGAGCCTCGAGGCGACCGGATTCGTGCGCAACCCTCGGCTCCTCGCCCTGGTCGCCTGGATCGTGAGACAGATCTACAAGCGAAACGATCTGCTGCTCGTGCAGTCCCAGGCCTTTCGCCAACCCGTTGAGGCACTGGCAGGAGCAGTAGAGGTGCGGTATCACCCGAATCCGGGAGAACGGGCCAGCGCCCGCACCTCCGGCAACGCTGAGGATGGGTTGCGCCTGGCGGCGGGCTTCAATGTCGTGTTCGCCGGCAACCTCGGCACCGTGCAGGCGCTCGAGACCGTGGTGGCCGCCGCCGAGAAAACCCGGCAGAACAGCGACCTCTGGTGGGTGATCGTCGGCAGCGGCAGTCGCGGCGACTGGCTGGCCAGTGAAGTCGCTCGCCGCGGCCTGAAGCAGGTGGTGCTTCCGGGGCGATTCCCTGCCGAAGCGATGCCTGCGATCCTGGCGCAGAGCTCGGCGCTTCTCGTCAGCCTCATCCGCAACCCGGCGATGAGCCAGACCGTCCCGAGCAAGGTGCAGGCGTATTTGGCCGCCGGCCGTCCGATCGTCGCCGCGCTCGATGGGGAAGGCGCCCGTGTCGTCAGCGAGAGCGGCGCCGGCATCGCTTGTCCGGCCGAGGATGCGGCAGCGCTTTGCGAGGCCGTGCTTCGGCTCAAGGCACTGCCGGAAGCCGAACGCGCCAGGATGGGCGATGCGGGAAGGCGCTACTACCAGCAGCACTTCGATCCGGACATGCTGGCGCTGTCCTTGATCGAGCATCTGCGCCCCAGTGCGGCCTCATCGTCGCCGGCAGCCCGAGTCGAATGAAGGCGCACCGATGCCCCTGCCTGACAACATGACGAGCGATGCGGCCGAGTTTCTGGTGCTCGGAGCAACCGGGATGCTCGGGAGCGCCGTCCTGCGCTACTTCGCCAAGACCCACCCGAGCTCGACGATCGGTTCGGCGCGCTCGCAGGCGGGCGTGCGAGCGCTACCCGAAGGGATTCAGTCGCTCGTGATCAGCGGAATCGACGTCGAGAACAGCGACAGCCTGACTCGTCTGTTCGCGCGGGTCCGACCGAAGTTGGTGATCAATTGCGTGGGCCTGGTCAAGCAGCTGGCCGAAGCGGACGATCCCCTGCAAGCCATCCCGATCAACTCGCTCCTGCCCCACCGCCTGGCACGCTTGTGCCAGGCCGCCGGGGCGCGGCTCGTCCACATCAGCACCGACTGCGTATATACGGGCGCCAAGGGCATGTATCGGGAGGAGGACGCCGCGGATGCAGAGGACCTGTACGGTCGGAGCAAGCTTCTGGGCGAGGTCGACTATCCGAACGCGGTGACGCTGCGCACTTCCATCATCGGCCATGAGCCAGCGAGCGCCCACGGCCTGATCGCCTGGTTTCTCGCTCAGCCGGGACCGGTGCGAGGCTATGCCCGCGCCTTCTTCTCCGGCCTGCCCACGGTGGAGCTCGCGCGTGTGATCCACGATCTGGTGCTGCCACGCCCGGAGCTGCATGGCCTGTACCACGTGTCGGCCGCGCCCATCGCCAAGTACGAGCTGCTTCGCCTGGTCGCGCAGACCTACGGCCTCGACCGCCAGATCGAGCGCGACGAAAGCGTGGTCATCGACCGTTCGCTCGACTCGACGCGTTTTCGCGACTTGACCGGTTACTCGCCTCCTCCTTGGCCCGAGCTCGTTCGCGCGATGCATGAGTTCGGCTGACCGCCGCCTGGATCCTCCGAAGGTACCGCCATGTTCAAAGACAAGGTCCTGCTCATCACCGGAGGGACCGGCTCGTTCGGGAACGCCGTCCTGGAGCACTTTCTCCACTCCGACTTCGCCGAGATCCGGATCTTCAGCCGCGACGAGAAGAAGCAGGAAGACATGCGGATCGCGTTCGGCAACGACAGGCTCAAGTTCTACATCGGCGACGTTCGCGAGTACGACAGCGTCCACGATGCCCTCCGGGGCGTGAACTTCATCTTCCACGCGGCGGCGCTGAAACAGGTGCCGTCTTGCGAGTTCTATCCGATGGAGGCGGTGCGCACGAACGTGATCGGCGCCGAGAACGTGATGCGCGCGGCCATTGCCCAAGGGGTCCAGCGCTGCGTCGTCCTGAGCACCGACAAGGCGGTCTATCCGATCAACGCCATGGGCATGTCGAAGGCGATGATGGAAAAGGTGATGGTCGCCAAGAGCCGCTTGTGCGATCCGGACAAGACCGTGCTGTGCGCCACCCGCTACGGCAACGTGATGGGTTCGCGCGGCTCGGTCATCCCGCTGTTCCTCGCGCAGCTGCGATCGGGGCTGCCGCTGACGATCACCGACCCGTCGATGACGCGCTTTCTGATGTCACTGCAAGAATCGGTCGCGCTTGTCCTCTATGCCTTCGAGCACGCCCGCCCGGGCGACATTTTCGTTCAGAAGGCGCCCGCGTGCACCGTCGGCGACCTGGCGCAGGCCCTGCGCAGCTTGCTGAAACGAGAGGGAGCGATCAAGGTCATCGGCACCCGCCACGGAGAAAAGCTATACGAATCGCTGATCTCGCGCGAGGAGATGGCGCACGCAGAAGACCTGGGCGACTACTTCCGCATTCCAGCGGACTCCCGGGACCTGAACTACGACAAGTACTTCGTCGAGGGAGAGATGCAGATCTCGCACTTCGACGACTACACCTCGCACAACACGCGCCGACTCGACGTCGGCCAGGTCGTGGATGTGCTGTCGAAGCTGGCGCTGGTTCGCGAGGCCATCGATGCTTAAGGTCATGACCGTCGTGGGCACCCGACCCGAGATCATCCGGCTGTCGCGCGTGATCGAGAAGCTCGATCGGCACTGCGATCACATGCTTGCCCACACCGGCCAGAACTTCGACTTCGAGCTCAACGAGGTGTTCTTCGCGGAGCTCGGCATCCGCCAGCCGGATCACTTCATGGAGGCAGCGGGGGCCAATGCTGCCGAGACGATCGGCAAGGTCATCATCGCCACGGACGGCCTGATCGAAGCGCACCAGCCCGATGCGTTGTTGCTGCTCGGGGACACCAACAGCGCACTGGCAGCGATCGCCGCCAAGCGACGCAAGGTGCCGATCTTCCACATGGAGGCCGGCAATCGCTGCTTCGACTTCCGCGTACCAGAGGAAATCAACCGCCGCATCGTCGACCACATCTCCGACATCAACCTCACCTACAGCAGGATCGCCCGCGACTACCTGTTGCGCGAGGGGCTCCCGCCCGACCAGGTGATCTGCACCGGGAGCCCGATGCGCGAAGTGCTGGAGCATCACCGCGCCGGCATCGATGCCTCGGACGTCCTGCAGCGCATGGGCCTGGAAAAGGAAGGCTACTTCCTCGTCAGCTCGCACCGCGAGGAAAACGTCGACTCGCCGCGAAATCTCGAGCGTCTCTTCGCGATCCTCGAGATGCTGGCCGAACGCCAAGGTGGCCCGGTCATCGTCTCGACCCACCCACGCACCCGAAAGCGCATGGAGGCGGCCGGTCTGCGCGCCCCCACGGGCGTTCAATTCTGCAAGCCGTTCGGATTTCTAGACTACATCCAACTGCAGTGCCATGCGCGAGCCGTGCTCTCGGACAGCGGCACGATCACCGAGGAGTCGTCGATCCTCAACTTCCCCGCACTCAATCTTCGCGAGGTCCACGAGCGCCCCGAAGGCTTCGAGGAGGCCGCCGTGATGATGGTGGGCCTGGACATCGAGCGAGTACGGCAAGGCCTATCGATACTGGAGACCCAGCCCCGAGGTGCCCAACGGCTGCTGCGCATGGTGGCGGACTACGAGGCGGACAACGTCTCGGACAAGGTGCTGAGGATCATCCTCAGCTACGTCGACTTCGTGAACCGACGCGTCTGGCGCAAGGACCTCACTCGCAAATGAACGCCAAGGAGGGCGCTCGGCTGGCGACCGTGGGTCGGCACGGACGTGTACTGGTCGCGACGGCTCGATACCTCCTGGCCGCCAAGACGAAGAGCGTCGCCGCGGCGGTGTGACAATCGCTTCCGCATGACGCTTCCTGGCTTGCTGATCCTGCTGGTGCTCGGGTGCGCGGCCACTTGGGCGCTGACGTCGTCGGTGCGGCGTTACGCGTTGCACTCTGACCTGGTCGACCGGCCCAACGAACGCAGCTCGCACACCGTGCCGACGCCGCGCGGCGGCGGCATCGCGATCGTCGTCTCGTACCTCGCCCTGGTGGCGGTGTTCGCGTTCCGCGAGCCCGGCGCCGAACGCCTCGCGGCGGCCCTCCTCGGCGGCGGCGGACTGGTCGCCCTGCTCGGCTTCATCGACGATCGAAGACCGCTGCCGGCCCGCTGGCGCTTCGCCGGCCACTTGCTCGCGGCCGCCTGGGTGATCGCCTGGTTCGGGCCGCTCCCGCCGGCGCCCATCTTCGGTCCGGTGATCGATCTCGGTCCGGGCGCCTACTTCGTTTCCGGGCTCTACCTGGTCTGGTCGATCAACCAGTTCAACTTCATGGACGGGATCGACGGCATCGCCAGCCTCGAGGCCATCGCGGTCGCCCTCGGCGGCGCGTTCCTCTGGTGGCTGACGCAACCGCAAGGAGGCTGGCAGCTAGCAGTGGCCTTTGCGGCCTGCGTGGCGGGCTTTCTCGTCTGGAACTTCCCGAAGGCCCGCATCTTCATGGGCGACGCGGGCAGCGGCTTCCTCGGCTACGTCGTCGCCACGCTCGCCCTCTGGAGCTGCAGCACCCTGCCGCACCTGTTCTGGAGCTGGATCATCCTCGGCGGCGCCTTCATGGTCGATTCGACCGTTACCCTGGTGCGCCGGGTCGCTCTCGGCGAGCGCTTCAACCAAGCCCATCGCAGCCACGCCTACCAATACGCTGCACGCCGCTACGGCTCGCATCCTTTCGTCTCGATCGCATTCTTCGCCGTGACCGCGCTGTGGCTCCTTCCGTTGGCGACGCTGGTCGCCCTGGGTCGCTTGGACGGCGCCTGGGGGGTGGTCATCGCATACACGCCGCTGATGATTCTGGCCTTCCATTACAAGGCCGGAAACCGGGCCGCGCAGGAGATCTGACCGCATGTCGATCGATCCGTCCTCTCCGATCAGCAAATCGGCCTCTCGCCTGGCCGCGCTGTCACCCCAAGTCAAGGTCGCCATCATGATCGGCAGCGACGCGCTGCTGCTGCCCGCCGCGATGTTCGTCGCCATGGCGCTGCGCCTCGGCTCGCTCGAGACGGCGTTCGAGACGGCGCCATTCCTGCAAGCAGGGGTTGCCCTGCTCACCCTGCCGGCACTAGGCATTGCCGGCCTGTACCGAACCGTCGTCCGCTACATCGACCTGCGCGTCCTCGTTGCCTCGAGCGCGGCGCTGGCAGCAGTGGTACTCGCCGTCAGCGCACTGGCGTGGGCGTTCGAAGTGCCCGCGCTGCCCCGCTCGGTGCTGCCGATCTTCTGGTTCATCGCCTTCGCCTATGTAGTGACGTCACGCTTTATCGCCCGCGCCCTTCTCCGTCGCGGCATGAAGCAGCCGGGCCGGCACCGCATGCGCACCGCCATCTACGGCGCCGGCGGCGCCGGCGCCCAGCTCGCCCAGGCGATGCAGATCAGCCCGGACCATTCGGCGGTCTGCTTCCTCGACGACCGCGCCGACCTGCAGCGCAAGATCGTCGCCGGTCTGCCCGTCTACCCGCCTTCCGAGCTCGACAACGCGATCGCCCGCCACGAGGTCGAGCAGATCGTCCTCGCCATTCCCTCGGCGAGCTCGTCGCAGAAGCGCCGGCTGATCGAGCGCGTCGAGACCGCGGGCCTGCCGGTCAAGATCCTGCCGGGCCTTTTCGACCTGGTGGACGGCAAGGCCGGCGTCGGCGACATTCGCGAGGTCAACGTCGCCGACCTTCTCGGCCGCGACCCGGTGCCTCCCGATCCAGCCCTGTTCTCCCGCAACATCGCCGGCAAGGTGGTCTTGGTCACCGGCGCCGGCGGCTCGATCGGCAGCGAGCTGTGCCGGCAGATCGCGACCCAGCGGCCGAGCAAGCTGGTGCTGCTCGACCACTCGGAGTTCGCGCTCTACACCATCGACCACGAGCTGCGCGAGAGCCACGCCGACGTGCCGCTCGCGCCTTGCCTAGGCTCGGCCAACGACGAAGGCCTGATGCGGGCGCTGCTGCGCACGCAGAAGGTTCAGACGATCTACCACGCCGCCGCCTACAAGCACGTGCCGCTGGTCGAATCGAACATGCAGCAAGGACTGCGCAACAACGTCTTCGGCTCGCTCACCGTCGCCCGACTCGCCCTCGAGACCGGCGCCGAGACCTGCGTGCTGATCTCCACCGACAAGGCGGTTCGTCCGACCAACGTGATGGGCGCCTCGAAGCGCGCCGCCGAGCTGGTCTTCCAGGCGGCGGCGCTGAGGAGCGGCGGCCGGACCGTGTTCTCGATGGTGCGCTTCGGCAACGTCCTGGGCTCCTCGGGATCGGTGGTGCCGCTGTTCAAGAAGCAGATCGAGCAGGGCGGCCCGGTCACGATCACCCATCCCGACATCATTCGCTACTTCATGCTCATCCCCGAGGCAGCGCAGCTCGTGCTGCAGGCCGGGGCGATGGCGCGCGGCGGCGACGTGTTCGTGCTCGAGATGGGCGAGCCGGTGCGTATCGCCGAGCTGGCGCGTTCGATGATCCATCTCTCGGGCCTGAGCGAACGCACCGCCGAAGACGCCGACGGCGACATCGCAATCGAGTACATCGGCCTGCGCGCCGGCGAGAAGCTGTACGAGGAGCTGCTGATCGGCGAGAGCGTGATCCCGAGCGGCCACCCACGGATCATGTGCGCGCGCGAGCGCCACGTGGAGCCGGCCCTGCTCGACAAGATGCTCGAGTCGCTGCGCGCCGCCTGCGACGCCAACGATCCGCCGGCGATGCTCCGGCAACTGCGCAACCTCGTGCCCGAGTACCGCTCGGCCGACGAGGTGAATGCCGAGGCCTCGGCCTCGCTCGCGGCGCGCTAGTCGGAGGTCAACTCACCGGCTGGGCGTGGGTCTCGTCCTTGCCCGGCACCGTCAGCACCGGCAGGCGCGACTGCCGCGCCATCTCCAGGGTGCGTTCGCGCAGCGCGTCGGGCGCGTCGGGCATGGCGATGATGACGTGGGTGGCGCCGGCCAGCACGTGCGGCTGCAGCAGGTCGGGCAAGGTCCCGCTCACGGTCACGCCGCCGATGCGCAGGCCCTGCTTGGCCGGGTCGTCGTCGAGCAGGGCGAGCACGATCCAGCCGTCGCGGCGGTGGATGCCCGAGACCAGCCGCCGCCCCGCCTCGCCGGCGCCGAGCACGATCGCCCGCCGCGGCTCGCCGTCGGCGCCTTCGACCTGCGCTCGCGCCTGCTCGGCGATCAACCGGTAGATCATCCGCGAGAGGCTGAGGCCGACCATGCAGAACAGCGGATGCAGCAGCAGCACCGCCCGGGCCACGCCGGCGAGCTGCGCCAGCAGGATCGCGGTGGCAGAGGTCAGGCCGGCGAGCACGCAGGCGATGGCGATGCGGCGGAAGTCGTCGAAGCCGAAGAAGCGCCAGAGGCCGCGCGGCACACCGGTAAGCGCGAGGAACACGAGGTACACCGCGACCACGCCGAACGAGACGTAGTCGTCGTACCAGGGCCGGCCCGGCTGCCAGCGCTCGAAGCCGAGGCGGAACAGGTAGGTGACGTGCCAGCAGACGAGGATGACCAGCCCGTCGGCGACGGTGGCGACGGCGCGGTTGCGCGGATGCACGGCCGACATGAGCTGATCGAGCCGGCTCCACAGCTTGCTGTCGTTCATGAAGAGTCTCCTCGGGGAAGGAAGGGTCGGGGCGAAGACCGTGCGCAGGGTCAGCCCCAGGACGCGCAGGTCGGTGCCCATCGTCGGGTTGTCGACGTAGTCGAGCGCGTACTGCAGCTTGGCCGGCAGCACCACCTCGATGTATTCGCGCTCTGGGTCGGCGGCCGCGGCGAGCAGCTCGCCTTCGTCGCGGTAGCGGACCGAGGCGAAGTCGGTGATGCCCGGGCGCACGCTCAGGAGGCGCTCGCGCCACTCGGGCGGGTAGTGCTCGACGAAGCGCGGCACCTCGGGCCGCGGGCCTACCAGGCTCATCGTGCCGCGCAGCACATCGATGAGCTGCGCCAGCTCGTCGAGCTTGAAGCGGCGCAGCCACGCGCCGACCGCGGTCACGCGGCTGTCGCCAGCGGCGGTGACCTGCGGGCCGTTCGCCGCGGCGGCCGTAGCCATGGTCCTGAACTTGAAGATCCGAAACGGCCGGCCATGCCGCCCCACCCGTTCCTGGCGGAAGAAGACCGGCCCCGGCGACTCCAGCTTGATCGCCGCGGCGATGACGAGGAACAGCGGCAGCAGCAGGAGCAGGCCCAGCGCCGCCGCAACGACGTCGAGCAGTCGTTTGCCCATGCCTCGGCGGCGGCCTCAGCCGCAGAGCGCCGCGCCGGCGGCCGCGGCGACCCGGGCCACGTCGGCCTCGCTCAGGCTCGTGTAGATCGGCAGGCTGACCAGCCCCTCGAACGCGTGCTGGCTGTGCGGAAACTGGGCCGCGGCCAGGCCGTAGCGGTCGCGCCAATAGGGCTGCAGGTGCAGCGGGATGTAATGCACCGAGCAGCCGATGCCGGCTGCGAACAGCGCCTCGATGAAGGCATCGCGCGACAGCGACGCATCGTCGGCCAAGCGCACCGCGTACAGGTGCCAGGAGTGCAGGTCGCCCGCGGGCGGCCCGGGCGGCAGCAACAGCGGCAAGCCGGCCAGGGCGTGCGCATAGCTCTCGGCGATCGCCTGGCGCTTCTGCTGAAACTCCTCGGCGCGCCTGAGCTGGTGGATGCCGATCGCCGCCGCGATGTCGGTCAGGTTGTACTTGAACCCGGGCGCGACGATCTCGTAGTACCAGCTCGGCACTGTCGCGGTGAAGCGATCGAAGGCGTCGCGGCTCATGCCGTGCAGGCGCATCGTCTTCATCCGCTTGACGAGCTTCTCGTCGTGGCTCACGACCATGCCGCCTTCGCCGGTGGTGATGGTCTTGTTGGCGTAGAAGCTGAACACGGTCGCGTCCGAGCCGAGCGTGCCGACGAGCTTGCCGCCGCAGGTCGCCGGCAGCGCGTGCGCTGCATCCTCGACCACGCCCAGGCCGTGGCGGCGCGCGATCTCGAGAATCGCAACCATGTCGGCGGCGAGGCCGCCGTAGTGCACCGGGATGATCGCCTTCGTCTTCGGCCCGATCGCGCTCTCGATGGCGTTCGGGTCGATGCACAGCGTCTTCGGATCGATGTCGACCAGCTTCACGTCGGCGCCGAGGTAGCGCACCACCTCGGCGGTGGCGGTGAAGGTGTGGGTGGTGGTGATGACCTCGTCGCCCGGCCCGATGCCCAGCGCCTCGAGGGCGAGGTGCAGCCCGGCGGTCGCCGAGTTGACGGCGAGCGAGTGCAGCTTCGGATCGCCGAGGAAGGCGCTGAAGTCGTCTTCGAAGCGCTTGGCCTTGGGCCCGGTGGTCAGCCAGCCGGAACGCAGCGTGTCGACCACCTCGGCGATCTCGGCGTCGCCGATCTCGGGACGGGCAAAGGGCAGGAAGGGGCGGACGTCGGACATGGATCAGGCGGGCCTGCCGAGCCAGCAAAGAAGGTGCGTGCGCAACGGCGGCAAGGCGTTGCACAGAGTGTAGAGGCCGGGGTGAACGCGGCAGACCGCGCGGGCGATCGGCGGCGCCAGCGTCACCCGCCGGTGCTCAACGCCGGCCTCGGGGAAGAGGGCGCGGATGCGGCTCAGCGGCACGCCGCGAACGTCCGCGTTGCGCGGGTTGTCGAAGGTGAAGTCGTACCAGAGCACCCCGCCGCCGGGCTTGACCGCGCGCCATATTGCGGCCGCTAGCCGCTCCTGGAAGGCGTTGTCGAGCAGCGATGAGAACACGGTCGAGACCAGCACGATGTCGACGCTCGCCGCGGCCAGCGGTTCGGCGCTGGCGTCCCCGCAGCGCAGCCGCAGCGCCTCGGGCAGGCGCGCCCGCGCGGCCGCGTGGCGCTCGGGCAGGAGTTCGATGCCTTCGAGATGCTCGGGCAGGAAGCCGAGCTGCAGCAGTTCGAGCAGGTTGCCGCCGCCGCCGCTGCCGACCTCGAGCACGCTGAGCGTCGCCAGGTCGTCGAAGCCGCGCTGCGCGAACAGGCGAAGCATCGCCCGCTGCCGCTCCTGCATCGCCATCAGCGCCGCCGGATTGGTGAGGCGATAACGATCGTCGGCGCGCGCGCGGCGAGCGTAGCGGTCGCGCACCGCGTCGGTCTCGGCGGCGGTCGCCTCGGGGCGCTGCGGGGCTTCGCTCATCGGCTCAGCTTCGCAAAGCGCTCGCGGCCGCGGCCGTGCAGCAGCGCATCGAAGGCGCCGAGGATCGTGCCGATGCCGTAGGCGACGTGATAGGCGACGATCACCGCCGGCACGCGCAGCGCCACCGCGGCCGCCTGCGGCGCGGCGAGGAGCACCGCCGCGCTCATCGCGCCGACGGCGGCGGCATAGGCCGCCAGCAAGGCAGCCAGCGGCCATACCCCGAGCCCGACGACGGCGCCGAGCCCGAACAGCGCCAGCGCCGCGACGAACAACGCCGGCACCAGGTGCCGCACCCGCGCCGGCTGCCCGTGCTTCCTCATCACGAACGGCTTCCAGTAGCCGTATTGCAGGTACTGGCGAAACACCTGGCCGAGCGTCGCCCGCGGCCGGTAGCTGCTGCGGATGCGCGAGGCCTGCCAGATCCGCCCGCCGCCCTTGACGATGCGCAGGTTGTGCTCGTCGTCCTGGTTGCGCACCAGGCTTTCGTCGAAGCCGCCGAAGCGCTCGAAGCTCCTGCGCGGCCAGGCGCCGAGGTAGACGGTGTCGGCCCAGCCGTCGTAGTCGAGCCGGCGCGAGAGCGCGCCGCCGGCCACCCAGCGCGACTGGAAGGTCGCCGCCGCCGCCGCCTGGGTGGCGCCGCCGGCCGGATCGGCGACCGCGCGCCACGGTCCGCCGACGTTGTCGGCGGCGGTGGCGTGCAGGGCCGCGAGGCACTCGGCCACGTAGTCGGGCGCGTACTCGGTGTGCACGTCCATGCGCACCACGACCTCGCCGCTCGAAGCGCCGAGGGCACGGTTGAGCCCGGCGGACACGATGCGCTCGGGGTTGTCGACGAACGACAGGCGCGGATCGCGCGCCGCGAGCTCGGCCAGCGCCTCGCGCGTGCCGTCGTCGCTCATCCCGTCGGCGACGACGATCTCGAGCGTCCAGTCCTCGGGCAAGGCCTGCGCCAGCACGCTGTCGGCGAAGGCGCCGAGATGGCGCCGCTCGTTGCGGCAGGGAACGATGATGCTGACCCGCGGCATGGTGTCCTCAGTGCGCCGCCGCGGGCGTGCCGGCCGAGGTCGCCACCTCGTCGATCAGCGCTGCCCACGCGCCGACCTGGCGCGCGCGACTGAACACGGCGCGGTCGCGGGCGATCGCCGCCTCGGCCATGCGCACGCGCAAGGCAGGATCGCCGAGCAGGCGCAGCAGCGCCTCAGCCAGCGCGGCCACGTCTTCGGCGGGAACGACGATGCCCGTCTCCTCGCTCAGGATCTCGCGCGGCCCGGTCGGGCAGTCGAACGCGACCGCGGGCACGCCGAGCGCCTGCGCCTCGAGCAGCGCCAGCGGCATTCCCTCGTAGCGTGAAGAGAGCACGAACACCGCGGCCTCGCGATAGAACGGCTCGATCCGGTCGGTGGGCGCGGTCCATTCGACGCTCGCTTCGATCGCCAGTGCCTTCGCTTGGGCCCGGAGCTCGCCGCCGAGCGGCCCGCCGCCGAGGATGCGAAGGCGCGCCTCCGGCATCCGCCGCACCACCTCCTGCCAGGCGCGCAGCAGCAGGTCGAAGCCCTTCTGCGCCTGCAGCCGGCCGACCGCGAGCGCGCGCGGCGCCGCCGGCAAAGCGGGCGCGTCGGCATGCAGCGACGAGGTGTTGAGGATCACCCGCGTGTTGCGGTTGAGGGCGGCGAACTTCGGCCGGTCGGCCTCGCTCAGGCTGACCACCGCGGCCACCTGCGGATAGAGCCGGGCGCGCAGCCGCTGCCAGAGTGCCGAGCGGGCGCCGAAGTGGTTGTGGTCGCAGCAGATGCTGCGCGCGCGCGCGGCCTTCTTCCAGATCAGCACCGAGCAGGCCGTGACGAGGCCGTTGAGGACGATCGCGTCGGCGCCCGCCTCGTCGATCACCCGGCCGAGAGCGCGGCCCGCGCGGCGGCGCTCGCCCAGGATCGCGAGCCTCTTGCCGAGGCCGGAACGCGATTCGCCGGCCGGCCGCGGTGCCTCCCCCGAGAGCACGCGAACGCGCGCGTCGACCGGATAGACGAGCCGCTCGCGCGGCGTGTCGACGCTGCCGAGCGTCACCTGCAGCCCGCGCCCGAGCAGCGCATCGGCAAGCTCGCAGACGAAGCGCTCGACGCCACCGGCCAGCGCCAGGTTCTCACACAGCAGCAGCACATGGGTCGGCCGCCGGGTCGCGGCGCTGGCGTTCACGAACGCGAGCCCCGGCGCAGCAGCTCGGCGACGACGACCCGCTGGTAGTCGGGCGCCGACAACCCCAGGCCGCTCTCGCGCAGCGCCCGCAGGCGGGCGCGCGTCACCCGCGCCAGGTCGAGCAGGCCGAGCGCGGCGAGCGCGCGTGCCGCGCCCCCGCGCTCGGCGCCGGCCTCGGCCCCGGCCGGTGCGCCCGATTTCAGCCACTCGCTCTGCGCATAGTCCGACTGCTGCGGCGGCGGCAGCGGGCCGGTTTCGGCGAGCTTCTTCGCCACGACCAGCATGTAGACCTCGTGCGCGTTGCGCAGGGTGACGCGGCGGCGCACCGCGGCCGGATCGGCGACCTTCCACCAGTGCTTCGGATCGGCCTTCAGCGCGAACCAGACGCCGAGCAGCTCGAAGCCGTTCTTTCGCTGGTAGAGATTGAAGAACAGCTCGGGCGAGAACTGGTAGAAGCCGTGGCCGCTCAGGTTGTTCGCCGGCAGCGAATGCAGCACGTGCCCGCCGACGCGACAGAGCGCGACGCAGTTGCGCCAGGCCACGGGGAAGTCGAACACGTGCTCGAGGCAGCCGAAGTCGAGCACCGCGTCGTAGCTGCCGATCCCCGCCTGGCCTTCGGGCCAGGGCAGGTTCATGTCGTGCAGCACGGTCGCGTGCTCGTAGGCCGAGGCGTCGACCGAATCGACGCTCTGCGCGCCGAACCACTCCTGCATCAGCGGCTCGAAGTAGCGCGGCGCGCCGGCCGCGGCCGCCGGCTCGCGCAGCGCCGGCAGGCCGCGCAGGGCGCGAAGCTGCTCGAGCTCGGGCGGGTCGACGAACAGCGCCTGGCGGCCGATGCCCACGGTGCGCGCGAACGACGCGCCGCGGTCCTGTGCATGGGCAAGCAGGCCGAGGTTGTGCAGGTCGATGCCCATGGTTCAGGCGACCCGCGCGCGCAGCCGGCTCGCCGCCATCGCCGCGACCGCCACCACGATCACCAGCAGCTCCACGCCGATCGAGGTCCATGCCAGCCCGAGCGCGCCGTGCGCGCCGCCGACGGTCGCGGCGGCGGCGACGCCGACGATGCCGCCGGTGACGACGCAGGTGCGATAGGCGGTGTCGTGCCGGCCGCTGCCGAGCATCCAGTAGCCGAAGAACTTCCAGCCGAGCAGCAGCGGCCAGAGCCAGGCGAGGACGAGGGCGACGGCATGGACCTGCTGCACGTCGATGCCGCCGGCGCGCGCCGCGAGATGCGGCTCGAGCCCCGGCCAGAACGACTGCACCAGCAGGAACAGCACCGCCCCGGCGACGCTGCCGAGCGCCGCCCAGCGCGCCGCGTACCAGAGCGCGGCGCGCGCGCTGCGCGTGAACAGGGCGACGATGCGCGGATAGACCAGCGAGTACACCGGGTCGGCGGCGGCGAGCACGGCGCGCACGATCCGGTCGGCCATGAAGTAGACGCCGAGGTCGGCCTTGCTCAGCTGCGCCGACGCTGCCGCCGGCAAGGCGACCGAGTAGGCGGCCCCGGCGATCGAGACCGGCAGCATCTTCCAGCCGAGGCGAAGCCCTGGGCCGAGCGCAGCCCGGTCGAACAGCGGCGCTCCCTGCCCAGCTTCGGCGAGATCGGCGCGCAGCCACCGCCAGCCGAGCACCGCGAGCAGCGCCGAGGCCGCGAACTGGAGCACGACGAAGGCGAGCACGCTCTTCGCGAACGCCCAGCAGGCGGCGATCAGGGCCGCGTAGACGATCACCTCGACCCGCGACCAGCGGTTGAGCTGCTGCGTCGCCTGCAGGTACCAGGTCGCCGGCCAGCCGAGGGCGCAGGCCAGCGCCGCGATCGCCACCGCATCGCCGAACGCGGGCGCGGCGCCGGGCGCAGCCCAGCGCACGGCGACGAAGGCGAGCAGCACCGCCGGCAGCGAGAGCGCGAGGCGAGCCGTGAACACCTGCTGCGCCAGCCGCCAGCGGGCCGGCGCGTCGGCGGCGACCGCGAGCCTCGTCGCCGCGGCGAGGAAGCCGCCTTCGACGAGCATCGCCAGCAGGCCCGCCCAGACGAGGATGAAGCCGAGCCGGCCGAACTCCTCGGCGCCGACGCGCGAGGCGACCAGCGGCAGCACCAGCAGCGGCAGGGCGAGGCGTACCGCCGCCGCCGCGTAGACCTGCGGAAGGGCGGTCAGCAGTCTCGGAGCCACCGCTGCGGTCATGCTCCGTCTTGCTTGACGACGAGCCGGGCGGTGTAGTCGACGCGATGCAGGTACACCGGCGATGCCTGCGCGGCGAAGTACTCGTCGACCGCCTGCCGCGCGCCCTGCCAGTGGCCGTAGTCGTCGATCACGAGGACGCCGTGGCGCGACAGCAGCGGGTAGAGGTGGAGCAGCTCGTGCCGGGTCGATTCGTACCAGTCGGTGTCGAGCCGGAGCAGCGCGATCCGCGCCGGCAGCGTCGCCGGAATCGTGTCCTCGACCTTGCCTTCGACGAAGTGGATGCGCTCGCGCGGATAGCCGGTCGACTCGAGGTTGGCGCGCACGTCGGCGAGGCCGGCCTCGCACCACACGCCCTCGCCGCGCGGGGTGCGAGCGAGCTGCGCCGCCGCCGTCTCGCCGCTCGCGCTCTTGTCTTCGTCGCCGGGCTCGCTCATGCCCTCGAAGGTGTCGTAGAGCCAGAGGTCGCGCGTGGTGTCGCCGCGCGCCATCAGCGCCAGCGCCGCGAGCATCATGCTGCCGCCGCGCCAGACGCCGCACTCGACGATGTCGCCGGCGATGCGGTGGCGCACGAGGTGGTCGATCGCACCGAGCAGGCTGGCGCGGCGGTCGAGGCTGGTCATGGTGAACGGCTCGACCCGGGCGACGAGCTCGCGGTCGGCCGGCGCGAGGTCGGCGAGCGCGGCGCTCTGCCGGTCTGCGGTGCGCGCCAGCTCGAGTCCGGCACGGGCCAGGGCGCTCTTGAGGATCTGCTTCATGGGCTGTTCGGCGGCTCGGGTTCAGGCCAGCCCCGAGGTTGAGCCGCAGGGGCTCGCGCCCGGCCGCGCCGGGCCGGCAACGCCGCGCGATTGTGGCATCGCCCCGTCACCGGGCCCGCCGGCGTGCGCCGTCACCGGTTGCCGGCGTAGACGGCGGCGATCCCCGCGTTCGTGATCGCCCACGCGGAAGCGTCCTGCGCCGCCTGCAGGGCCCCGGCGATCGCCACCGGTTCGTGCCGGAGCCGCTCCAGGGCGGCGACGACGGCCTCGGCGCTCCGCTCCTTCAGCAGCAGCGCTTCCAGCCCGAAGCGGCGCAGGAAGTCGCCGAGGTCGCCGACGTCGCTGCAGAGAAAGACCCGCCCGTGATGCAGCAGGGAGAACATCGCCCCCGACTGCGTCGCTTCGCGGTAGGGAAGGAGGAAGACGACGTTGCGCGCCAGGAGCCACAGCAGCCGCGGCGGGTCGAGAAAGCCGTCGTCGATATGCACGCCGAGCCCGGCGAGCTCGGCCTTCAGCCCGGCGAGCTCGGGCGCCCAGGGGCCGTGGATCTCGAGGCCGAGCCCGGCGGCGCGAATGGCGGGCGAGCGCGCCAGCTCGACGAACAGCTCGACGCCCTTGTACGGCTTCACGGTGCTCCAGTAGACCAGGGCCTCGGGCGGGTCTGCAGGCCGGTACGGCACGGGCGGCAGGCCGGGCACGACGGGCGTGCGGCCGAGGCCCAGAACCCTGGACTTGGCGCGAAATGCCTCGCCGTAGCGGGCGATGAAGTCGTCGTGCGAGAACCGGCTCACGAACACCAGCGTGCGCGCCAGCCGGGCGATGCGCTCGGTCGGCCCATGCCGCCGGCCGGCGAAGTCGTGCGGCACCGCGTTGTGCACCGTGAACACCAGGCGCTTCCTCAGCGCCCAGAGGAACGGCAGCTCGAGCGGCCAGCTCGCGCTGAACTGCAGGTTGAAGGCGTCGAAGTGCGCGCGCCGCAGCCAGAGCCCGCACCACAGCGCCAGGTAGCCGAGCGCCCCCTTCCAGCGCGGCGCGACCGTGCGCGACAGGGCCCGGTCGCGCACCGTCACGCCCGGCAGCCGCCGCATCGCCTCCAGGAACTCGCCGTTGTACCGGGTGCGCGAGCCGTGGAACTCGACCGCGACGCCTTGCGCGGCGAGCGTCTCGGCGAGCTGGTAGTCGTAGGTGAGGACGAACGAGCCGCCGTCGATGAGCGCGACTCTCACGACCGACCGCCTGGAGCGAACCCGCAGCCGCTCACGCGCCGCTCAGTGGGCGAACCAGTAGCGGCGGCCGAGCGTGTAGGCCGGTTCGCCCTGGCGCGGACCGATGTCGGCGGCCGGGTTGCCGCCGACCACGCGCATCGGCGGCACGCTCTTCGTCACCACCGAGCCGGCCATCACCACCGCGCCGCGGCCGAGGGTCACGCCGGGCATCAGCATCGCGCCGGCGAACAGCACCGCGTAGTCCTCGATCACGACGGGCTTGCCGAGCGCGGCGAAGCCGGCGCCGTCGTGGACGTCGTGGCCGAGGGTGTAGATGCGCGCGTCGTGGGCGATCGAGACGTTCTCGCCGATCGTGATGCCGGCGCGGTTGTCGAGGTAGACGCCGCGGTTGACGAGCGTTCCGGCGCCGATCCTGAGGCGCCCGACGTGAAAGAAGCGCACCCCGCCCTGCAGGGTCGCCGAGCGCGCGATCTCGAAGCCGCACAGCCGGTACAGCAGCGGCCGCAAGGCGAACGGCAGGCAGCGGTGGACGAGATTGAGCGCCGCGAGTCCGAGGAAGTAGATCTGCGAGCGCATCCGGTCGTGAAAGGGAGGAGTCGATTCTAGAAGATGGCTTCCGCGCCACAGCTCGGGTTCGAGGCCGTCGTGCGGCCCTAGAATTTCGCCCCAACAGGGAGCGCTGATGTCCAGTGACGACTCCGTCGGCGCAGGTCCTGCCGACGAAAACCATCTGATCGCCGAACGCCGCGCCAAGCTCGCGGAGATCCGCACGCGCGGCGTCGCCTTTCCCAACGACTTCAAGCCGAAGGACCGCGCCGCCGAGCTGGCGAGAAAGCACGGCCACCTCGAGAACGAGGCGCTCGAGCCGCAGCAGGTCGCGGTGAGCGTGGCGGGCCGGATGATGCTCAAGCGCGTCATGGGCAAGGCGAGCTTCGCCACCCTGCAGGACGCGAGCGGCCGGATCCAGCTCTTCGTCACCCGCGACGCGCTCGGCGACGAGGGCTACGAGCGCTTCAAGCACCTCGACCTCGGCGACATCGTCGGCGCCGAAGGCACGCTCTTCAAGACCCGGACCGGCGAGCTCTCGGTGCGGGTCGCGGCGCTGCGCCTGCTGACCAAGAGCCTCAGGCCGCTGCCCGACAAGTTCCACGGCATCGCCGACCCGGAGCAGAAGTACCGGCACCGCTACATCGACCTGATCAGCGACGACGCGGCCCGCGCCCGCTTCATGGCGCGCAGCAAGACGCTCTCGTCGATTCGCCGCTTCATGGTCGAGCACGGCTTCATGGAAGTCGAGACGCCGATGCTGCATCCGATTCCCGGCGGCGCCAACGCCAAGCCGTTCGTGACGCACCACAACGCGCTCGACCAGCAGATGTTCCTGCGCATCGCGCCCGAGCTCTACCTCAAGCGCCTGATCGTCGGCGGCTTCGAGCGGGTGTTCGAGATCAACCGGAGCTTTCGCAACGAAGGCATCTCGGTCCGGCACAACCCCGAGTTCACGATGATGGAGTTCTACGCCGCGTACTGGAACCACCACGACCTGATGGACTTTACCGAGGAGGTGCTGCGCCACGCGGCGCGCGAAGCGGCCGGCTCGGCGAAGCTGCAGTACGCCGGCCGCGAGGTCGACCTCGACGCGAAGTTCGCGCGCATGACGGTGCGCGAGTCGCTGGTCCGCCATGCCGGCCTGAGCGACGCGGAAGCGGGCGATGCCGAGGTGCTGCGGGCGAAACTCAAGGCCTTGCACGAGCCGGCGCCCGCGCACTGGAAGCTGCCGGAGCTGCAGTTCGGACTGTTCGAGGCGGCGGTCGAGGCCGAGCTCTGGCAGCCGACCTTCATCGTCGACTACCCGGTCGAGGTCTCGCCGCTGGCCCGCGCCTCGGACGCCGACCCCTCGGTCACCGAGCGCTTCGAGCTCTTCATCACCGGCCGCGAATACGCCAACGGCTTTTCCGAGCTGAACGACGCCGAGGACCAGGCCGCGCGCTTCCAGGCGCAGGCGGCGAACAAGGAAGCGGGCGACGAGGAGGCGATGTACTACGACGCCGACTTCATCCACGCCCTCGAGATCGGCATGCCGCCGACCGGAGGCTGCGGCATCGGCATCGACCGACTGGTGATGCTGCTCACCGATTCGCCGAGCATTCGCGACGTGATCCTGTTCCCGTCGCTGCGCGACGAATCCTGACGCGCCCAGGCTCCCCTTTCCCGCTTGCTGCGCGAGCGGGTCAGAGTAGCGAAGCGCCCTATCTATTCTTGAAGGCGGGCTTGCGCTTCGCCAGGAACGCGTCCATCCCTTCGGTCTTGTCTTCGGTGCCGAACAGCGAGTGGAAGAGCTGGCGCTCGTACGCGATGCCGTCGCTCAGCGGCATCTCGAAGGCGCGGTTGACGGCGTCCTTGGCCATCATCACGCTCGGCCCGCTGAAGCCGCAGATTGTCTCGGCGGCGGCGAGGGCGACCGTCAGCAGCTCGGCCGCCGGCACGACGCGCGACACCAGTCCGGCGCGCTCGGCCTCGGCCGCGTCCATCATGCGCGCCGTCAGCACCAGGTCCATCGCCTTCGCCTTGGAGATCGCGCGCGGCAGGCGCTGCGTGCCGCCGGCGCCGGGAATGATGCCGAGCTTGATCTCGGGCTGGCCGAACTTCGCCGTGTCGGCGGCGATGACGAAATCGCACATCATCGCCACCTCGCAGCCGCCGCCGAGCGCGAAGCCGGCCACCGCCGCGATCACCGGCTTTCTCACCTGGCGCATCGTTTCCCAGTTGCGGCTGATCAGGCCCTTCGTGTACGCGTCGACGAAGCCGTAGGGCTGCATCGCCCCGATGTCGGCGCCGGCGGCGAACGCCTTCTCGCTGCCGGTGAGGACGATGCAGCCGATGCCCGGATCGGCGTCGAAGGCGAGCAGCGCGGCGCCGAGCTCGTCCATCAGCGTGTCGTTGAGGGCGTTGAGCTGCTTCGGCCGGTTCAGCGTGATCAGCCCCGTGCGGCGCTCGCCCTCGCCGCGCGTTTCGGTCAGGATGCATTCGTAGGTCATGGCGGATTCTCTCGGTCGGCGAAAGCGGCAATCATGAAGGACACAGTCACGGCCCGGCGATCTCGGGCTTCCTGGCGATCAGCAGGTCGACATAGGTGCCCGTGTCCTGCTCGATGTGCACCCGCACCGGCAGGTAGCGAAGCTCGGGCGCGAACCACATGTCCACCGTCCACTCGCCCGGCCGGCGGGTGCCGCGGCGCGGCTTCAGGTGGAAGGTGTTGAGCGGCCCGACCGCCGTGTGCAGCAGCTCTTCCTCGGCCACGTCGTAGGTCCAGGTGTTCATGCTGCGCGGCAGGGCCAGCGGCAGCTCGAAGCTGTTGCCGACCCGCAGCTTCTCGGGATGGGCACCGAACATCCAGGTGAACTGGATGAACTGGCTCGCCGTGTCCTGCACGCCGGGCAGGCGATCGCGCTGCTGGCCGTTGCCGAGCGTCACCGAGTCCGGGGCGAAGACGACGCTGACCCGCCGGCTGTCGCGCATCATCACCTTCGTTTCCTCGTCGTAGCGGTCCGGCGACAGGCCGCCCTCGACGATGCGGCCCTCGCTCGTCATCCGCCGCGCCAGGAGGGGCGCGAACTCCGGACCGGCGGACAGGTCGACGTTGACCTGATAGCGATCGTCGATCTTGATCCACTCGACCTCGGCGCGGCCGTTCAGCTCGCCGCGCCAGTTGCCGGTGAGCAGGTAGCTGACGCGCGTTGCCTTGGGCCAGACGAAGCCCTCCACGGCGGAGGCGGCGCCCGAAGCCGATGCCGGCGGCGCCGCGTCGGCGACCACCGACGCCGGATCGACCGGCGCCGGCGCGACCGGGGCCGCAGGCTCGGGCTCGGGCGCAGCGGCGGCGACCCGTTCGGGCGCCTTCTCCTCTACCGCCGGCGCCGATGCCGCCGGCTCGACCCGCTTCGCGACGCGGCGCGAAGCGACGCGCGGGCGCGGCGGCGGCGCGACAACCGCCGCCAGCGGCTGCGGCGCCTCGATTTCCAGCGTTTTCACGTAGGCGACCTCGACCCGGGCCGGCATCCTCGCGGCGGCGGCGTCGACCTCGGCCATGCGCTCGGCGAGCGTGGCGGTGAGCCAGGCATGGAACACCGCCACCGCAGCGACCAGCGCCACGAATGCGGCGACCCGGCGCCGCGCCGGCCCGGCGGCGAGGCCGCGGCTCAGCCCGAGGTCCATGCCTCGCCGAGCGCCCGGGCCTCGGCGCTCGCCACTTCGGCACGGCGCAGCTGCACCGCGCCGCTTTCTTCGCCGGCGAGCAGGCCGATGTCCAGGCTCAGGTCGAGGAGCCGCTGGTCGCGGGCGAGGCGCAGCGGCGTCGCTCCGGCGGGGGCGAGAACGCGCAGCGCATCGTCGAGGCGGCGCAGCCGCCAGCCGCCGACGCCGATCAGCTCGTCGCCCGCGGCCAGGCCGATGCGCTCGCCGGCGCCGCCGCGCAGCACGTGCGTGACCTTCACGCCGGTGAGCGCGCTCTCGCTGACGCGCACGCCCAGGCGCTGGGCCAGCGTCGCCGCCTGGCGCTCGACGCTCACGCCGAAGCGCGTGAGCAGCACGGCCAGCGGCAGCTCGCCGGTGCCGTGCACCCAGGCCGCGAGCTCGGCCGCGTACGAGCGCCCGCCGATCGCTTCGAGAGCCGCGGCGATGTCGGCTTCGTCGACCGGGCCGCCCCGGCTCTCGGACCAGAGGCGCCGCATCACGTCGTCGAGCGAGCCGCGGCGTTCGCTGCGCAGCGTCAGGTCGAGAGCGAGCGCGACCAGCGAGCCCTTGGCGTAATAGCTGACGGTCGCGTTTGGCGTGTTCTCGTCGCCACGGTAGTACTTGACCCAGGCGTCAAAGCTGGCCGCGGCCACGCTCTGCAACTCGCGGCCCGGCGTGCCGGCGACCGTGGTCATCGTCTTGGCCAGGAGGCGCAGGTAGTGGGCCGCATCGATCAGGCCGCTGCGCTGCAGCAGCAGATCGTCGTAATACGAGGTGAAGCCCTCGAAGAACCAGAGCAGGCGGGTGTAGTTCTCCTGCGCGTAGTCGAGGCGATGGAACTCGCGCGGCTTCAGCCGCTTGACGTTCCAGGCGTGGAAGTACTCGTGCGCGATCAGGCCGAGCAGGTCGGTGTAGCCCTCGCTCGGCTCGACGCGACCCGCGGGTGCGGCGCCCTCCGCGGCCCGCGTGCCGACGCCGCGGGCCGACTGCCGCGGCAGGTTGCGGCGCGGCGCCACCAGCGCCGTGCTCGCGCGGTGCTCGAGGCCGCCCCGGCCCTCGTCGACGGCGTTGAGCAGGAACAGGTAGCGCTCGAACGGCGCCTTGCCGTCCGGGCCGTGCCAGAACGCGATCTCGGCCTCGCAGATGCGCTTCGTGTCGGCGAGCAGGGTCTCGCCGTCGAAATCGGGAAAGGCGCCGGCGACGACCAGCTCGTGCGCCACGCCGGCGGCGCTGAAGCTGCCGCGCCAGAAGCGGCCGAGCTCGACCGGGTGATCGACCAGCTCGTCGTAGTCAGCGGCGACGAATTCGTGCGTCGCCTCGCCGGCGTGCGGCCTCAGCGTCGTCGCCACCTGCCAGCCCGGCGGCAAGCCCGCGAGCGCCAGGCGATGCGCCTCGCCCTCGCGCCCTTCGACGCGCAGGCAGACGCCGGTGCCGTTGAAGAAGCCGCGATCGGCGTCGAGAAACGCCGCCCGCACCGAGAGGTCGAAGGCGTAGACGCGGTAGCGCAGCACGAGCTCGCCTTCGCCCGCGCACTGCGCGACCCAGCTCGCCTTGTCGATCTGCTCGATCGGCACCGGCCGCCCGTCCTGCTCTGCCGTCAGCGCCGAGAGGTGGCGTGCGAACTCGCGCACGAGGTAGCTGCCGGGAATCCAGACCGGCAGGCTGAGGCGCTGGGCGCGAGCGGGGCCGGCGACCCGCAACTCCACGGCGAAGGTGTGGCTGGCCGTGGCCGAGGCGTCGACAAGATAGCGAATCATGGCCCGGCGATTGTCGCCGCGGGCGCAAGGTCTCGAACGAGGGCAAGATGGAGTCCTCACCGACGACCCGGACGGCCCCAGACCTCCCACCTCGCGATGGATGCCCTCCTGATGGCGCGAATGCAGTTCGCCGCCAACATCACCTTCCACATCCTCTTTCCGACGATCTCGATCGGCCTCGGCTGGGTGCTGCTGTTCATGCGCGTGCGCTGGCTGACGACGCACCAGCAGGGCTGGCTCGACGCCTACCGCTTCTGGACCAAGGTGTTCGCCCTCACCTTCGCGCTGGGCGTGGTGAGCGGCATCACCATGAGCTTCCAGTTCGGCACCAACTGGCCGGGCTTCATGGAGAAGGTGGGCGACATCGCCGGCCCGCTGCTCGGCTACGAGGTGCTGACCGCGTTCTTCCTCGAGGCGGGCTTCCTCGGCATCATGCTGTTCGGCCACGGCCGGGTGAGCGAGCGCGTCCACCTGCTCGCGACGGTGCTGGTCGCCTTCGGCACCACGCTGAGCGCGTTCTGGATCCTGGCCCTCAACTCGTGGATGCAGACGCCGGCCGGCTACACGGTCGACGCCGGCGGCGTCTACCACGTCGCCAGCTGGATCGCGGTGATCTTCAATCCCTCGTTCCCGTATCGCTTCGTGCACATGCTGCTGGCGTCGGCGCTGACGGTCTCGTTCCTGCTCGCCGGCCTGAGCGCCTGGCAGCTCCTGAAAGGCGTCGGCGCGCGCTCGGCGCCGCGCGTGCTGCGCCTGGCGCTGACGCTCGCCGCGGTCGCCGCGCCGCTGCAGATCCTCGCCGGCGACATGCACGGCCTCAACACCCTCGAGCACCAGCCGCAGAAGATCGCGGCAATGGAAGGCGTGTGGGAGACCGAGCGGGGCGCGGCGCTGCGCCTCTTCGCCTGGCCCGACGAGACGACGCGCAGCAACCGCTTCGAGATCGCCATCCCGAAGCTGGGCAGCCTGATCCTCACCCACACGATCGACGGCGAGGTCAAGGGCGTGAACGACTTCGTCGGTCGCCATCCGCCGGTGGCGCCGCTCTTCTTCGCCTTCCGGGCGATGGTCGGCATCGGCGTGCTGATGCTGGCGACCGCCTGGATCGGCGCCTTCCTCTACTGGCGCCGCGGCTGGAACGCGGCGCGCCTGCCCCGCTGGCTGCTCGGCACCTTCGCGGCGATGACCTTCGCCGGCTGGGCGGCGACGGTGTGCGGTTGGTACGTCACCGAGATCGGCCGCCAGCCGTTCATCGTCCACGGCCTGATCCGCACCGCCGATGTCGTCTCCAAGGTGGTCCCGGCGGCGAGCGTCGCGCTCACGCTTGCCCTCTACGTCGTGCTCTACCTGGCGCTGCTGCTCGCCTACGTGACGGTGCTCAAGTACATGGCCGAGAAGCCCGAAGAGGTGCTGGCGACCGAAGCGCAGGAGCGCGCCCGGCAGCCGGCGGGCGTCGCCACGTCGCCGCTCGCCGGGCCGGCGTCGGCGTCGGCGTGAGGAGCGCGCGATGACGGTGATGACCTTCGACGCCGCGCTGCCGGTCATCTTCATGGCCCTGATGGGCGTCTCGATGCTGGTCTACGTGATCAGCGACGGCTACGACCTGGGCGTCGGCATGCTGATGCATCGCGCGACGCCTGAGGAAAAGGACATGCTGGTCGCCTCGATCGGGCCCTACTGGGACGCGAACGAGACCTGGCTGGTGCTCGGCATCGGCATCCTGCTGATCGCCTTTCCCAAGGCGCACGGCATCGTCCTGCAGGCGATCTACCTGCCGGTGGCGCTGATGCTGATCGGCCTGACGCTGCGCGGCGTCGCCTTCGACTTCCGCGTCAAGGCCAAGGAGGGGCACAAGGCGACCTGGGATCGCCTGTTCTTTGCCGGCTCGGTGGTCACGTCGGTGGCCCAGGGCTGGATGCTCGGCCGCTACGTCAGCGGCTTCGGCGAGGGCTGGAACTATCCGGTCTTCGCCGCCGCGATCGCCCTCGCCCTGCCGATGGCCTACGTGCTCATGGGCGCGTGCTGGCTGGTCATGAAGAGCGAGGGCGCGCTGCAGGAAAAGGCGATCGGCTGGGCCCGTGTCGCCTGGCCGCCTGTCGTCGCCGGCATGGTGCTGATCTCGATGGCCACGCCCTGGATCAGCGTCACGGTGCGCGAGCGCTGGTTCGCCCTGCCCGAGATCATCGCCCTGGTGACGATTCCGCTCTCGACCGCGGCGGCGCTGCTCACGGTGCGGGCGATGCTGAACACGCAGATCGTGCGCGGCGCGCTCTGCTGGCTGCCGTTCGCGCTGATGATCGGCGTGTTCCTGTTCGGCTTCCTCGGCCTGGCCTACAGCATCTATCCGTTCGTGGTGATCGACCAGCTCACGATCTGGCAGGCGGCGAGCAGCCCCGAGGCCCTCAAGTTCATCCTCTTCGGCGTGTGCATCTCGGTGCCGGCGATCGCCGGCTATACGATCTACTCGTACTGGGTGTTCCGCGGCAAGACCGGCGAGCTGAAGTACGCCTGACCGAAGTACACGCACGAGAAAGCGACGCACCATGAACTTCGCCCGCCCCGATCGCTTCGCCCCCGAGGAATGGGAGGCGCGCGTGCAGCTCGCCGCCGCCTACCGGATCTTCGACCACCTCGGCTGGACCGAGCTGATCTACAACCACATCTCGCTGCGCGTTCCGGGCGAGGCGCAGCACTACCTGATCAACCCGTTCGGCCTGCACTACTCGGAGGTCTGCGCTTCGAACCTGGTCAAGGTCGACCTCGCGGGCAAGGTCGTCGGCCACTCCGACTGGCCGATCAACCCGGCCGGCATCACCTTCCACGGCGCGATCCACGCCACGCTGCCCGGGGCGCACGCCGTGATGCACCTGCACACCACCGCGACCCAGGCGGTCTGCTGCCTGAAGGACGGGCTGTCGTTCACCAACTTCTACGCCGCGCAGCTCTACGGCAAGGTCGCGTACCACGACTTCGAGGGCATCACCGTCCACGCCGACGAGGGCGAGCGCATCCTGCGCAGCGCCGAGGGCCGCTCGGTGCTGCTGCTGCGCAACCACGGCCCGGTGACGATCGGCGAGACGCTGCCGCAGGCCCTGCTGCTGATGTGGACCGTCAATCGCGCCTGCGAGGTGCAGCTGGCGATGCAGGGCAAGGGCGAGGCGATCCCGATTTCGCGCGCGGTGCTCGAGAAGTGCGTCGCCGACGCGCTGCAGTTCAACCCGAAGTACGGCGCCGGCCAGGATTCGTTCGCCGCCCTGCAGCGACTGGTCGACCGCAAGGACCCGAGCTACCGGATGTAGACCGCGCGCGCACGCCGCGCCCGGCCTCAGGACTTGCTGCGAACGGCGACGAGCTGCTTTTCCACCGCGTCGGCGTTGAGCGCGCCGGCACGCTGGCTGCCGTCTTCGAACACCAGGCCCGGCGTGCCGTTGATGCGGTGCTTCTTGCCGAACGCATAGTTGCGCTGCAGCGCGCTCGAGTCGCAGTTCGGGCTGCCTTCGGCCGGCGTGCCCTTGATCATCCAGTCGCGCCAGGCCTTGGTGTTGTCCTTGGCGCACCAGATCGCCTTCGACTTCTCGGGCGAGTCGCCGCCGAGGATCGGATAGAGAAAGGTGTAGACGGTGACGTTCTTCACTTCCTGCAGGTCGCGCTCGAACTTCTTGCAATAGCCGCAGTTCGGGTCGGCGAAGACGACGAGCTTCCTGTCGCCGTTGCCCTGCTTCCAGACGATCGCGTCCTTGAGCGGCAGGCTCTTGAAGTCGATCGCGGTCAGCTTGGAGATGCGCTGCTCGGTGAGGTTGACGCGCGTCCTGGTCTCGATCACCTCGCCCTGGATCAGGTAGCTGCCGTTCTCGTCGGTGTAGAGGATCTCGGTGCCGATGCGGATCTCGTAGATGCCGGGCATGCCGGTCTTCGAAACCTCGTCGATCTTCGGGAAATCGGGAATCCGCTCGGCGAGGTTCTTGCGGATTTCCGCCTCGCCCGCGAAGGTCGCGGAAGCGAAGCAGGCGGTGAGCAGAACGGCGGCCAGGGCGCGCAGGGTGTTTTTCATGGTGCTGTCAGGAGTCGAGCGCCCGCGCGGTGAGCCAGCGCTTGAGCGGCGAAAGGCGATTGACGAGGGCCAAGCCATTGTTGCGGAGTTCGCGGATCGGTGCTTTGTCCTCGGCGAACAAACGCAGCAATCCGTCGGTAATTCGCAGCATCGCCGAAGTCGGCGCGGCGCGCAGCCGCACGTACCGCCGAAGCAACCGTTCGTCGCCGAGGCGGCGCCAGGGCTCGCGCTCGGCGATCACGGCCACGAGCGCAGCGACATCGGCCAGGCCGAGGTTGAGGCCCTGCCCGGCCAGGGGATGAACGACGTGCGCGGCGTCGCCGGCCAGCACCCAGCCCGGGCCGCACCAGGTCGCGGCGCGGCCGATCGCCAGCGGCCACGCGGCGCGATCCGAAGCGAGGCGAAGCTCGCCGGCCTCGCCGCCCGTGGCGAGCGCGAGCTCGCGCTCGAATTCCGCGGCTTCGACGGCGAGAAGCGCCTCGGCCCGCTCCGTAGGCAGCGACCAGACCAACCCGTACGAGCGACCGGGCTCGGGCCGGGCGAAGGGCAGCAGGGCGAGCACGTCGGGCGAGCGGAACCACTGCCGGGCGACCTGGCCGTGCGGCCGCGAGGCCACCAGGCGCGCGGCGATCGCCTTCTGGCCGTAGGCCTCGGTGGCGATGCCGGCGGCGAGCTGCTTCAGCCCGGCGGCGGCGCGGCCTTCGCAGTGGGCGAGCAGGGTCGCGGTCACGTCGCTCTCGACCCGTGTCACGTGCGGCGCGAAGCGCAGCGCGGCATCGAGCTCCTGCTCCAGCGCCGCGGCGTCGGTGATCACGGCGAGCTCGCCGATGTGCTGCTCCCAGGCCGAGAATTCGAGCGCCTCGCCTCCAGAGTCGCCGTGCACGAGCATGTCGTGGACGGGTGTCTTCGCGTCTTCGGGCAGGGCGTCCCAGACTTTCAGGCTGCGCAGCAGGTCCACCGAGCCGGCGTTGAGCGCATAGGCGCGAACGTCGTCCCGGCCGGCGCCGCGGGTGGGCGCGCCACGCAGCGCGACCGAGAGCCCGAGCCGGGCCAGCGCGAGCGCCAGGGTCTTGCCGACGATGCCCGCACCGGCCACCTGGACATCGAAGGAACGCATCGAATCGATTGTAGGGAGCGCTCGCGAGACAATCGCCCGCCCTCCCGACCTTCACGGATACCCTCTCCCATGAGCGCGAGCGACAGCAACGACGACACCGCGGTGAGCCTGGCCTCGGTTCACGTCTACCCGATCAAGTCCTGCGCCGGCACGACGCCCGCCGAGGCCCTGCTGGTCGAGACCGGCTTCGACCTCGACCGGGCCTGGATGGTGGTCGACGCTGCCGGCGAGTTCGTGACCCAGCGCGAGCTGCCGCGCATGGCGCTGATCCAGCCGACGCTCAAGCTCAGCGAGATGATCCTGCGCGCGCCCGGCATGCTGGCCCTGCACGTCGCCCTCGACCGGGTCGAGGCGCCCTGCACGGTGAAGGTGTGGAACGACACCGTCGCGGCGTTCGACATGGGGCCGCTCTGCGCCCAGTGGTTCAGCGACTTCCTCGGCCGGCCGCTCCGCCTGGCGCGCTTCGATCCCGAGACCCGGCGCCTGGCGAACCGGCGCTGGACCGGAGCGATCGAGGCCGAGACCTCGTTCCAGGACGGCTTTCCGCTGCTCGTCGCCTCGAGCGCGTCGCTGGCCGAGGTCAACCGCCGGCTGGCGCTGACCGGCGAGGCGGCGGTGACGATGGCGCGCTTTCGTCCGAACCTGGTGCTGGACGGTCTCGACGAGCACGGCGAGGACCACCTCGACGAGATCGTCTTCGACATGGCCGAGGGACCGGTGCGGCTGAAGCTCGTGAAGCCCTGCGCCCGCTGCCCGATCCCCGACGTCGATCCGGTCACCGCGGTGCCCGGCCACGCCGTCGGCGACGTGCTCGCGCAGTACCGCGCCGACCGCCGCCTCGACGGCGCCCTCACCTTCGGCATGAACGCGATCGTCGTCGAAGGAATCGACAGGACCTTGCGCGCCGGCATGCCCGGCCGGGCACGCATCGCCTTCGACTGAAGGGCCCGTGCATCGCTTCAAGACCTGGCAGCTGTTCGCGGTCTGCGTCCTGATCTGGGGCACGACCTGGCATGCGATCACCTACCAGCTGTCCGACCTCGCGCCGGAGTTCGGCGTGGCGGTCCGCTACACGATCGCCGGCGGCAGTCTCGTCGCCTTCGCGCTCTGGCGCGGTGAGAGGCTGCGCTTCCCGCTCGCCGCGCACGTCGCCCTGGCGCTGCAGGGCGCCTTTCTCTACGGCGTGTCGTACGTCTGCGTCTATCACGCCGAGCGCTACGTCGCCTCCGGGCTGGTGGCGGTGGGCTACTCGGCCTCGCCCCTGCTCACCGGGCTGGGCGCGGCGGCGCTCTTCGGCGTTGCCGTCGGCCGCCGCTTCGTCGCCGGCGGTGTCCTCGGCCTCGCCGGCGTCGCGCTGATCTTCTGGCCGGAGATCGTGCGCCCCGCCGCCGGCGAAGACGGCACGTTCGGCCTCGTGTTCACGGTGGCTTCGGTCCTGCTCTCGGCGGTCGGCAGCCTGTCGGCGAGCCGCAACCGCACGCGCGGCGTTCCGCTGCTCCCGGCGATGGGCTTCGGCATGCTTTACGGTGCCGTCTGGGCGGCAGTACTCGGGCTGGTTCTGGGCCGCGACTTCGCCCTGCCGACGGCACCGAGCTGGTGGCTTTCGCTCGCCTGGCTGGCGTTCGCCGGCTCGGTCGTTGCCTTCGCCTGCTTCCTGACGCTGCAGGACCGGCTCGGCCCGGGGCCGGCGGGCACCGTCGGCGTGATGACGCCGCTCCTGGCGCTCGGGGTCTCGCTGCTGCTCGAGGGCTACCGGCCCGACGTGCTGACCGCCGTCGGGATCGCGCTGGCGGTGGCGGGCAACGCGCTGATGCTGCGCCCGGCGCGGCTGCGTCGGGTCGCTGCGCTCAGGGGCGGCGCGACGGCAATGGAATGAACTCGGTCTCGCCGGGCACGCGCGCGAAGCGCTGCGCCTCCCAGTCGGCCTCGGCCTCGAGGATGCGCTCGCGCCGGCTCGAGACGAAGTTCCAGGAGATGAAGCGGTGCCCGATCGGCTCGCCGCCGACCAGCGCGACGCGGCCGCCGCGCGGTGCGGCGAGCCTGGGCGTCGCGCCCGCCGGCACGACGGCCAGGGTGAACTCGTCGACCTTCTCGCCGTCGACCTCGAACGGGTGGTCGACGGCGTAGAGCGCGCGCTCGGAGGCGAGCGCCGGCAGCTCGACCGTGCTGCCGCTGGCGACGTCGAAATCGAACACCAGCGCCAGCGTCGGCGAGCGCGTGGCGATCGGCGAGCTGGCGCCGAACGCCGTGCCGACGACGACATGGACCGTGGCGCCATCGAGCGGCACCCGCGGGATGCTGTCGGCCTCTGCGTGCTGGAACGACGGCGTCGATTCCTCGTCGGCCTCGGGCAGCCCGACCCAGAGCTGCAGGCCATGGCTGCGGTAGGGGGCGGCCTGCATGTCCTTCGGCCGGCGCTCGGAGTGGACGATGCCGCGCCCGGCCGACATCCAGTTGACCGCGCCCGGCTCGATGCGCTGCACGACGCCGGTCGAGTCGCGATGCATCATCGCCCCGTCGAAAAGGTAGGTCACGGTCGCCAGGCCGATGTGCGGATGCGGACGCACGTCGAAGTTCGCGTCGGGCGTCACCTCGATCGGGCCGAAGTGATCGAAGAAGACGAACGGACCGACCGAGCGCCGCTCGGCCGCGGGCAGCAGGCGCCGCACCATGAAGCCGCCGCCGAGGTCCTTGGTGTGCGGCGCGAGGAGTTGCAGGGTCGTCATGTCTTCTCCGGGGACGAGGGAGCGAGGCCGACGGGTCGCGGCCGCGGCGCCGCGAGCGCGAGCGAGCGCACGTGGCAGCCTTCGAGATGATCGTTGACCAGGCCCATGGCCTGCATGAAGGCGTAGACCGTGGTCGGGCCGACGAAGCTCCAGCCGCGCTTCTTCAGGTCCTTCGACATCGCCGTCGATTCGGGCGAGCTGCCGAGCTTCTTCAAGGCGGCGAGCGTCATCCGCTTCGGCCGCGAGCGCGGGGCCGGCTCGAACCGCCAGGCGTAGGCGGCGAGCGAGCCGAACTCGGCGCGCAGCTCGAGCACGCGGCGGGCGTTGTTGATCGTCGACTCGATCTTGCCGCGATGGCGCACGATGCCGGCATCGCCGAGCAGGCGGGTCACGTCGCGGGCGCCGAAGCGGGCCACCTTCTCGGCCTCGAAGGCGGCAAAGGCGCTGCGGA
Source organism: Burkholderiales bacterium (assembly GCA_021414305.1). Taxonomy (GTDB): domain Bacteria; phylum Pseudomonadota; class Gammaproteobacteria; order Burkholderiales; family Burkholderiaceae_C; genus Schlegelella_A. The sequence continues at coordinate 532,126 of JAIOOS010000015.1, forward strand.
ACGACTCGCGCTTGTTGAGGATGGTGAGCCAGCTGAGGCCCGCCTGGAAGCCCTCGAGGCAGAGCTTCTCGAACAGGCGCCGCTCGTCGTCGACCGGAAAGCCCCACTCGGTGTCGTGATAGTGCCGATAGGCCGGGCTGGCAGCGCACCAGAAGCAGCGCGCGAGCCCGTCTTCGGCGGCGAACAATCCCTTGGCGACGGTCATGGCCCATTGTCGGCGAGCGGCTCTCCCTCGCCGACTAAAATCGCCGTTTCCCCTGCGTCGAGACCCCTCCTCCATGAGCCTGAAATGCGGCATCGTGGGCCTGCCCAACGTCGGCAAGTCCACACTCTTCAATGCCCTCACCAAGGCCGGCATCGCGGCGGAGAACTATCCCTTCTGCACGATCGAGCCGAACGTCGGCGTGGTCGAGCTGCCCGACCCGCGCCTCGGCCAGCTCGCGGCGATCGTCAAGCCGGAGCGGATCGTGCCGGCGATCGTCGAGTTCGTCGACATCGCCGGGCTGGTGGCCGGTGCGTCGAAGGGCGAAGGCCTCGGCAACCAGTTCCTCGCCCACGTGCGCGAGACCGACGCGATCGTCAACGTCGTCCGCTGCTTCGAGGACGAGAACGTGATCCATGTCGCCGGCAAGGTCGACCCGGTGTCCGACATCGAGGTGATCCAGACCGAGCTCTGCCTCGCCGACCTCGCCACCGTCGAGAAGACCCTGTCCCGCTCGATCAAGGCCGCCAAGTCGGGCAACGACAAGGAAGCCAAGCGCCTCGTCGACGTGCTCGAGAAGTGCACCGCCGCCCTCGACCAGGCCCGGCCGGTGCGCTCGGTCGCCTTCAGCAAGGAAGAGCTCGCGGTGATCAAGCCGCTCTGCCTCATCACCGCCAAGCCGGCGATGTTCGTCGCCAACGTCGCCGAGAACGGGTTCGAGAACAACCCGCACCTCGACCGCCTGCGCGACGTCGCCGCGAAGCAGCATGCGCCGGTGGTCGTGATCAGCGCCAAGACCGAGGCCGAGCTCGCCGACATGGACGACGAGGATCGGCAGATGTTCCTGGCCGAGATGGGCCAGACCGAATCGGGCCTGGCCCGGCTGATCCGCGCCGCCTTCGGCCTGCTCGGCCTGCAGACCTACTTCACGGCCGGCGTCAAGGAAGTGCGCGCCTGGACGATCCATGTCGGCGACACCGCTCCCCAGGCCGCGGGCGTGATCCATACCGACTTCGAGCGCGGCTTCATCCGCGCCCAGACCATCGCCTACGCCGACTTCATCGCCTTCAAGGGCGAGCACGGCGCCAAGGAAGCCGGAAAGATGCGGTCGGAGGGCAAGGAGTACGTCGTCAAGGACGGCGATGTGCTGAACTTCCTGTTCAACGTCTGATCTCCGGCGCAATCGCGCCGTTTTGCGGCGCGGCCGGTTATCGTCGCCGTCGACACGGGCCCGCATGAGCCTGGCCCCGCCAGCCTCGACCCAGGCGCCGACGACCGACCGATGCCGCTCACCTCCGCCCGAACGATGCCGCCGCTGGACGCGGCGAGCTGGGCCCGCCTCGGGCTGCCGTTCGCGCTGACCTTGCTCGCCTGCGCGGTGGCCGGCTGGCTCGCCCTGCTGATGGCGATTCCTCCGGGCTACGCCACGCCGCTCGACCCGGCCGCCGGCATCGCCCTGGCGAGCGTGCTGGTCTATGGCTGGCGGATGCTGGGCGCGGTGGCGCTCGCCTCGTTCTGCGTCAACGCCGCCCTGGTGGCGGCGCGGGGCGGGCACGACCTGACCGCGTTCGCCCTGCCGGCGGGGATCGGCCTCGCCGCCGCCCTGCAGGCAGGCGTCGGCGCGGCGCTGGTGCGGCGCTTCGTGCGCCAGCCGCTGACGCTCACCCTGCCGGCCGACGTCGCCCTGTTCCTCGCCGCCTGCCTGCTGGCGAGCCCGGTGGCGCCCAGCCTGGCGACGCTGCTGCTCGACGCCGCCGACGTCGTGCCCGACAGCGCCTTGCTCTTCACCTGGGGAACCTGGTGGATCGGCGACCTGGCCGGGGTGCTGATCGCCACACCCATCGTCCTGACCCTGATCGGCCGGCCGCGCTCGGAGTGGGCGCCGCGCCGCATTCCGGTCGGCCTCACGCTGGCGCTGGTGACCGCCTTCCTCGCCCTCGGCATCGTCCAGGTGGGGCGCTGGAACACCGAGCGGGTGCGCTCCTCGTTCAACCACGACGCGTCGAACGCCTCGCTGATCCTGGTCACCCAGCTGCAGGAGCCGCTGCGGGCGCTGGAGGCCCTGCGCGGCGTGTTCAGCGTCAACCGCCAGCCGAGCCGCCTCGAGTTGCACGCCGCGACCGAGAACTGGCTCGGCAGCGGCGCGGTCCGGGCGATGGGCTGGAGCGAGCGGGTGCGGCGCGAGGACATCGCTGCCTTCGAGGTCCGGGTCCGGGCCGACGGCAACCCGGGCTTTCGCGTCTTCGACCGGCCGGATGCCGCCAACGCCTCGGCCGCGACGGCAATCGACCGGGTCGCGCCCGAGACCCGGCTCGAAAGCGGCGACGTCGTCGCGATCCGGCAGATCGAGCCGCTCGAGAGCAACCTGACGGCGCTGGGCGTCAACGCCATGTCGGTGCCGGCGGCACGGGCGGCGATCCTGACCGCGGTGGAGACCGGCCGGCCGGCAGCGACGGCGGGCTTTCGCCTGACGCAGCAGAGCGAGGACGACCGGCAGATGGGCGTGGTCGTCTACCAGGCGATCTACGACCGCGAGGTCAGTACGCCGCTGGACCGGCGGGCGGCGTTCCGCGGCGTCGTCTTCGTCTCGCTCGGCATGGACGCGCAGCTCGCCTCCCTGCTCGGCAAGGTGCCGGGCTACCTCGAACTCTGCATCGTCGACGGCGATCACCTGGCGACGCGGCGGCGGATCGCCGGCCGCGCCGGCTGCGATGCCGTGCCTGCCGGCCTGATGTACGAGCGGCCCTACGCCTTCGCCGGCCGGCAGTGGGACCTCCGGGTGACGACCCTGGCGAAGGACGTTCCCGACGCGCACGACCGCGGCGCCTGGCTGTTCTCCGCCGCCGGCCTCCTTTCGGCGGCGATGCTCGGCGCTTCGCTGCTGATCACGACCGGCCGCACGCGGCGGATCGAAAGCGCGGTGCGCGACCGCACCGCCGCACTGCGCGCCGAGGTCGGCGAGCGCCACGTCGCCGAGGCCGCGCTCAGGGCGAGCGAGCAGCGCTTTCGCAACATCCTCGACAACGTGCCGATCGGCGTCGTCTATTCCGACCTGACCGGCCGCGTGATCCAGGCCAACCCGCGGTTCTGCGAGCTGACCGGCTACACCGAGGCCGAGCTGGCGGCGCTGCCGCCGACCGAGCTCACCCATCCCGAAGACGTGGCGACCGACGAGGCGCTGACCGGCGAGCTGGTGCGCGGCGAGATTCCGATGCACCGCCGGCACAAGCGCTTCGTCACCCATACCGGCGAGACGGTGTGGGTGCGCGCCACCGTGACCCTGCTGCGCGACTCGGACAACCAGCCGTGGCGGATCGTCGGGGTGGTGGAGGACATCACCGAGCACCTGCGGCTCGAGGAGGCCGAGCGGGCGCGCGAGGCGGCGGAAGCGTCGAACCGGGCCAAGAGCGAGTTCCTCTCGCGCATGAGCCACGAGCTGCGCACGCCGCTCAACGCCATGCTCGGCTTCGCCCAGCTGCTCGAGATCGACCAGCGCCATCCGCTCGCGGCGGCGCAGCGGCCCTGGGTGGGGCAGATCCAGCAGGCCGGCTGGCACCTGCTCGAAATGATCAACGACGTGCTCGACCTGTCGCGGATCGAATCGGGCAACCTGCGCCTGCAGCCGGCGACGCTCGACCTGCCGGAGCTGGTGGCGGCGACGGTGGCGCTCGTGGCCAGCGACGCGCTCGCCCGCGACATCCGCATCAGCCAGGACATCGGGCCGGGCACCTCGGGCATCGTCGGCGACGCCACCCGGGTCAAGCAGATCCTCACCAACCTGCTGAGCAACGCGGTCAAGTACAACGCCGACGGCGGCCGGGTGCACATCGCCAGCCGCCTGGTCAAGCCCGACTGCGTCGAGATCGCCGTCACCGATACCGGCATGGGCATGACGCCGGCGCAGATGGAAGAGCTGTTCAAGCCGTTCAACCGCCTCGGCCGGGAGCGCTCGTCGACCCAGGGCACCGGCATCGGCCTGGTGATCAGCCGCCGCCTGGCCGAGGTGATGGGCGGCACGATCGGGGTGAAGAGCTTCCCCGGCGAGGGATCGTCGTTCACCCTGCGCCTGCCGAAGGCGATCGACCCGGACACGGTCCGCTCCAACCTCGACCTGCTCGACTCCCAGCCGGCCGAATACCACCGGCGGATCGTCCACTACGTCGAGGACAACGAGACCAACGTCGAGGTGATGCGCGGCATCCTGGCGCAGCGCGACCAGGTGCAGATGGAGGTCTCGGTGACCGGCCTGGACGGCCTGGCGGCGGTGCGAGCGCGCCGTCCGCACCTGATCCTGCTCGACATGCACCTGCCGGACATCAGCGGCCTCGAGCTGCTCCGCCACTTCAAGGCCGACCCCGACATCGCCTCCATCCCGGTGATCGTGGTCTCCGCCGACGCCCTGGAGCCGCAGATCGACGCCGCCCTCGCGGCGGGCGCCAACCGCTACCTGACCAAGCCGGTCGACGTTTCCGAGCTCCTGGCCGCCCTGGATGACCTCCTCGCCCGCATGGATACCGCCTTCAGCTAGGGTAATCCCCAGGCCCGGCTTTGCCGTGGTCATAGCGGGGGTTCATCGCCGTGATTGGGCGCCTCTTAGCACTCTCATCCCCCGAGTGCTAATATTTGCGGAACCGAAGAAGCCAGAGGATGTCTGATACCCCTATGACCCACTCCCCTGCTACCGCACTGGCCGTCCGCGATCCGTGGGCGCTCGTTCCGTCCCTGGGCAACCTGGACGCGTACATCACTGCCGTCAACCGGGTCCCCCTGCTCACGCAGGAGGAAGAAACCGCCTTCGGCAAGCGCCTTCGCGAGAGCGGCGACCTGCAGGCCGCCGGAAGCCTGGTCGTCTCCCACCTGCGCCTGGTCGTCTCGATCTCGCGCAAGTACCTGGGCTACGGCCTGCCGCACGGCGACCTGATCCAGGAAGGCAACGTCGGACTGATGAAGGCGGTGAAGCGCTTCGATCCCGACCAGGGCGTTCGCCTGGTCAGCTACGCCATGCACTGGATCAAGGCCGAGATCCACGAGTACATCCTGAAGAACTGGCGCATGGTCAAGGTGGCGACGACCAAGGCGCAGAGGAAGCTCTTCTTCAACCTGCGCTCCATGAAGCAGAACATGAAGGACGACGCGGCCGCCGAGGACACGCACCGCTCGACCCTGACCCAGGGCGAGGTCGATTCGCTGGCCAAGACGCTCAACGTCAAGCGCGAGGAAGTGCTCGAGATGGAAACCCGCCTCTCGGGCGGCGACGTCGCGCTCGAGCCGCAGACCAACGACGACGGCGAGGAAAGCTACGCGCCGATCGCCTACCTGGCCGACGACAGCCACGAGCCGACCCGGGTGCTCGAGGCGAAGAACCGCGACTGGCTGGCCGGCGACGGCATCGCCCTGGCGCTCGACGCGCTCGACCCGCGCAGCCGGCGGATCGTCGAGGAGCGCTGGCTCAAGGTCAACGACGACAACTCGGGCGGCATGACGCTGCACGATCTGGCGGGCGAGTACGGCGTCAGCGCCGAGCGGATCCGGCAGATCGAAGTGGCCGCCATGAAGAAGATGCGAAAGGCGCTCGCCCCCGCCGCGTAGCGGCCAACCCGACAACGGCCCCGCAAGGGGCCGTTTCATTTCAGCGAACGCCTTCTATCCCGCTGCGACCAGCTGCTTCAGATCGGCGGCGAACTTCTTCGAGTCGCCGCCGTAGGGCACGTAGAGGCGCACCCGGCCGGCCGGGTCGAACACGAACGAGGCGGCGCTGTGATCCATGGTGTAGCTGCGGCCGTTGCGGCCGGGCACCTTGGCGTAGAACACCTTGAACTCCTTGGCCGCGGCGGCCGTCTGCTCGGGCGTGCCGCGCAACGCGGTGAAGCCGGGGCCGAAGTTGCCGACGTAGGCCTTCAGGATCTCCGGCGTGTCTCGCTCCGGATCGATCGTGACGAACACGCTCTCCACCTTGGCGCCCTCGGCGCCCAGCGACGTCCTGATCGTCGCCAGCTCGGCCATCGTCGTCGGGCAGACGTCGGGGCACTGGGTGTAGCCGAAGAACACGACCACGACCTTGCCCTTCCAGTCGGCGAGCGTGCGCGGCCGGCCTTCGACGTCGGGCAGCTCGAGCTTGCGGGCGAACTCGGCGCCGGTGATGTCGGTCGAGAAGAAGGTCGGCGCCTTTGAAAACAGGCCCGGGCGGTCGCAGCCCGCGAGCGCCAGGGCCGAGAGAGAGCCGGCGAGGAAGCCGCGGCGGGAAGAGCTCATGCGATCAGCGGACCCAGGTAGTGATCGAGCAGCAGCGCCGCGAACAGCAGCGACAGGTGGACGATGGAGAAGCGGAAGGTGCGGCGCGCGAGCGCGTCGGAGTAGCCGCGCCAGAGGCGCCAGGCATAGCCGCAGAACATGACGCCGAGCACGATCGCCGCCGCCAGGTAGATCGGGCCGCTCATGCCGGATATGAAAGGCAGCAGCGTCGCCGCGAACAGCACCAGCGTGTAGAGGAAGACGTGCAGCCGGGTGAACTCGAAGCCGTGCGTCACCGGCAGCATCGGCAGGCCCGAGCGCCGGTAGTCCTCGGCGCGATAGAGCGCGAGCGCCCAGAAGTGCGGCGGCGTCCAGAGGAAGATGATCAGGCAGAGGATCAGCGCCTCCGGCCCGACTTCGCCGCGGATCGCGGCCCAGCCGAGCACCGGCGGCATCGCGCCCGAAGCGCCGCCGATGACGATGTTCTGCGGCGTCATCGGCTTGAGCACGACGGTGTAGACGACCGCATAGCCGATGAAGGTGGCGAAGGTCAGCCACATCGTCAGCGGATTGACAGCGAACCAGAGCAAGGCACTGCCGGCGGCGCAGAGGATGGCGGAGAACACCAGCGCCTGGCCGGGCGTGAGCTGGCCGTTGGCGGTGGGTCGCCATGCGGTGCGGGCCATGCGCGAATCGATGCGTTGCTCGACCAGGCAGTTGAACGCCGCCGCCGCCGCCGCGACCAGCCAGATGCCGGCGACCGCGGGCAGGACGAGGCGCCACTCGGGCCACGACGGCGTCGCCAGCAGCATGCCGATCGCGGCGCAGAAGACGATGAGCTGCACCACCCGCGGCTTGGTCAGCGCGTAGTACTGGCGCACGCGCGACGGCAGCGACGTGCTCGGCGCCGGCGAGGCGGGGCCGGGCACGGCTGCCGGCGGCGGCAGCGGACTCAGGGCGCGAGGGGCGGTCATGGGGGCGCGACGAACGCGATCGGGAACGGGGCGAGACTCGCCCGGACTTCCATTCTACGAAGCCAGGCGTCGGCCGACGCCTGGCCAGGCCTTCGCGGCCACCGCCTGCGAGCGCCCTGCGCGGACGATCAGGATGGTGAAAACGACGACCAGCGCCGCGGCGCCGGCCGTGTGCGCGACCGCGGCGACCAGCGGCCAGCCGAGCAGCACGTTGCCCAGCCCGCTCGCCGTCTGCCAGGCGGCGATGCCGGCGAGCGCGATTCCCCAAGGCCGGGCCGCCCGGTCGCCGCCGGCGGCGAGGCGCCAGGCCAGGAGCACCAGCGAGGGCAGGACGACGAACGCGCCCAGGCGATGCACCATGTGGATCGCGGTCAGCCCGGCGAACGGCAGCAGGCCGCCGTCGCCGTCGCCGCCGAGCTGCCGACGCAGCTCGAAGGCGCCGTCGAAGCGCATCTCCGGCCACCAGGCGCCTTGGCAGGTGGGGAACTCGCTGCAGGCGAGCACCGCATAGTTGGTGCTGACCCAGCCGCCGAGAGCGATCTGCAGCACCGCCAGTCCCGCGACGAAGGCGATGCCGCGGCGCAAGCCGGGCGAAAGCGCCAGCGTGCGCGGTTCGTACAGCTCCGCCTGGATCGCGAGCAGCGCCAGCAGGCCGAGGCCGCCGAGCAGGTGCAGGGTGACGATCGCCGGGTACAGCTTCATCGTCACGGTGAGGGCGCCGAACGCGCCCTGGGCGAGGATCCAGACCAGGGTTGCCAGGGCCCAGGCGGGCGAGGCGGCGACGCGTCGCCGCCTCGCCTCGAAGATCGCCAGCACCGCCAGGGCGATCACGAGCACGCCGATCGCCGCCGCCGAATAGCGGTGCGCCATCTCGATCCAGGCCTTGCCGTGCGTCACCGGTCCGGTCGGAACCGCGGCCTGGGCGGCCGCGATGTGCGCGCTCGCCCCGAGCGGGCTCGCGTGACCGTAGCAGCCGGGCCAGTCGGGGCAGCCCAGGCCGGAGTCGCTGAGGCGGGTAAAGGCGCCGAGCAGGACGAGGTCGAACGAGAGGAAGAGCGTCAGCAGCGCCAGGGCGCGCAGGCGCGGACCCGGCGCCGCATGGCGGCGCTGCGTCCAGAACCAGGCGAGCGGACCGAGCGCGAGCGCCAGGCCGAGGGCGGCGACGCCGAGGAGCGGCGCCAGGTCGTAACCCGTGGCCGCGCTCATCGACCCGCCCGGTCCCAGCCGGCCGAGGCGCGCAGCAGCTTGTCGACGTCGCGCTTGAGCCTGGCCGGATCGGCGTCGGCAGGCACACGCATCATCCAGTCGCCGCGCGGATCGACCAGGTAGAGATGCGCCTCCAGCGCCTGCCCCGCCGCCGGCTCCAGCCACGCCGCGAGCGCGGCCCGATCGGTGCGCAGCACGGTCGCCGGCGCGACCGCGGCGGCGCTGCCGGAGGATGCGCCGATCGCCGCCAGCGTCGCGCCGCGCGGCGCGACGGCGTCGTCGATCAGCCAGAGCTTGTCGACCCGGTCCTTCTCCTTGCCCAGCGCTTCGTGCAGTTGCCGCTGCAGCCAGAGATGGCGCTCGCAGACCGCGTCGCAGGCGCCGCCGGCGACGACGACGAGCAGCCACTGGCCCTGCAAGCCGGCCGGCGCGACCGGCCTGCCGTCGAGGCCGGCGAGCGGAAGACGCGCCGGGATCGGCCGCGGCGGCGCGATCAGCGCGCTGTAGTTGGTGCGACCCTCGGGCCGGGCGATGCCGAAGTACGCGAGGTACGAGGCGATCACCGGCGCGGCGCAGACCAGCAGCACCGCGAACATCTGCCGGCGGCCGCGACGCGTGCGCTCGGAAGCGCTGCCGGCCGCCTGCGGCGAGGGCAGCGAGTGGACGGCGAAGCTCAGCAGCTCCGGCGCATCAGGCGAGGCGGCGGCGTTGGCGGGGGCGGACGATTCGGAACCAGACATAGAGGAAGGCGATCGCCGTGCCGATGGCGAACCACTGGAAGGCGTAGCCGTAGTGCTTCTGCACGTCGGTGGCGGGCGGCGGCCAGTGCCGCTCGAGGCCGTCGTGGGAATTCGCGCTCGTCGCGCTTTCGATCACCGCCAGCGGCAGCAAATCGAGCCCGGTCTCGCGGGCGAACGATGCGAACTCGACATTTTGCCGGATCGGCCCGCTCGCCGCGGAATCCAGCTCGTAGAGCCGCGACGTCGTCGCCGCCACCCGGCCTTCGAGCTCGACTCGCCCGGGCGGGGTGGAAACCGGCGGAAGCACCGCGCGTTGGTCGAAGTGGCGCGGCACCCAGCCGCGCTGCACCAGCACCACCTCGCGCCCGCCCGCGAGGCGCAGGGGCGTGACGACGAAGAAGCCGACCTTGCCGTCCATCTGCCGGTTGTCGAGGAAGACGGTGCGATCCGCCTCCCAGGTGCCGGCGAGGCGGACCCGGCGCGAGGTCTGCGCCGGCACCACGCCGGCATCGCGCGCCAGGTCGGAGGCGACCAGCGGCGGCTCGCCACCGCGGGCTTCCAGGGCCGTCTGCAGCGCGATCTTCTGCGCCGCCCGGTCGAGCTGCCAGAACCCGAGACGCAGCGCGAGCGCTACGCAGGCGAGCGCCGCCAGCAGCACCACCGCCTGGCGCCAGCGCGTCTCGGCGGGCGGCGCGCCCGGCGGTGGCGTTGCGGGCCCGCTCACGAAGCGCTCACGCGGCGTCGGGCGGCGACGCGAGCGCGAGCCGAGGCCGATAATCGATCGTCATGAGCTTGCTGATCGCCTTCGCCTTCGTCGTCATCCTCGGCGCCCTCGTCCTCGCCGGCGTCTTCATGATCCGCGGCGGCGACGGCGAGTCGAAGAGCGGCCGGATGATGCGCGCGCTCAGCGTTCGGATCGGCGTCTCGGTGGCCCTCTTCGTATGCATCCTCGTCGCCTGGCGACTCGGCTGGATCCACCCGAGCGGCATTCCGCTCGGGCGCTGACGCGGCGCCGGCCGCGCGCCTACAGCCAGTAGACGACGATGTAGAGGCCGAGCCAGACGACGTCGACGAAGTGCCAGTACCAGGCCGCGCCCTCGAAGCCGAAGTGGCGGTCGGGCGTGAAGTGGCCCTTCATGATGCGGATCGTGATGAAGAGCAGCATCAGCATGCCGACGAACACGTGGAAGCCGTGGAAGCCGGTCAGCATGAAGAATGTCGAGCCGTATACGCCGGAAGAGAGCTTCAGGTTCAGCTCGCTGTACGCGTGCATGTACTCGTAGGCCTGGAAGCCCAGGAAGGTGATGCCGAGCAGCACCGTCAGCCACATGAACACGATGGCGCGAGCGCGATGGTTGGCGATCAACGCGTGGTGGGCGATCGTCACGGTGACGCCGGAAGTCAGGAGGATCGCGGTGTTGATCGTGGGGATCGGCCACGGGCCCATGGTCGCGAACGGATCGACGATGCCGGCGGGCGAGCCGGTGTAGCCCGCGCCCGAGCTGGGCCACACGGCCTTGAAATCGGGCCAGAGCAGGGCGTTCTCGATGCTGCCGAGGTTCGGCAGCGAATGCAGCCGGGCCCAGTAGAGAGCGCCGAAGAAGGCGCCGAAGAACATCACCTCGGAGAAGATGAACCAGCTCATGCTCCAGCGGAACGAGACATCGACCCGCTTGTTGTACCGGCCGCCCTCGCTCTCGGAGATGGCGTCGCGGAACCACCCTTGCATCACGAAGATCCAGACCGCGAAGCCGGCGAGCACGACCCATGAGGCCCATTGCGAACCGTTGATCCACTGGCTGGCGCCGAAGATGATCAGCAACATGCCGAACGCCAGCGACGCCGGATGGCGCGAGGGCGCCGGAACGAAGTAGTAGGGCGTGGCGCCCTCCGTCACTGCCGACATGGTGTGAGCTCCTGCAAGGATCGATGCGGTGAATTCATTTCGAGGCCACGCCGCTGGCGATGACCCAGTTGACGAGCAGAACCAGGGCGACGACGAAGGTCGCCGCGAGCGCGACGCCGGCCAGCACCAGGTGCACCGGGTTCAGCTCCTTCAGGTCGCGCTCGAGGTCGCGCGACTTGCGCACGCCGAAGAACGACCAGGCGACGGCGCCGAGCGTGCGCAGCAGCGAGCCCTTCCGCGGCGTCGCCGGGTCCCTGCCGTCGATCGGCGCGCTCATCATGAACGCCCTCCGGCCGCGACCGGCGCCGCCAGGGGAGCCGCCTGCGCCACCGGCTCGGCGGGCACCTTGCCCCCGACCTCGAAGAAGGTGTACGAAAGGGTGATGGTCTTCACGTCCTTCGGCAGCTTGGCGTCGACGACGAACACCACCGGCCATTGCTTCGATTCGCCCGGCTTGAGCAGGTGTTCGCTGAAGCAGAAGCACTCGAGCTTGGTGAAGTGCGCCATCGCCACCATCGGCGCGTAGCTCGGAATCGCCTGCGCCGCCATCGTCCGGTTCTGCCGGTTGCGGAACTCGTACATCACGGTCGCGACCTGGCCCGGATGGACCTCGATCGAGGCCTGCGCCGGCTTGAAGTCCCAGGGGCCGCGGGCATTCGCGTCGAACTCGACGGTGATCGTGCGGCTGAGGTCGACCTGGCCGTTCGAAGGCCCGGGGCGTTCGCCGGTCTGCAGTTCCGAGAGCGAGAGCACGTTGATGCCCAGCGCGCTGCACACCGCCTTGTAGATCGGCACCAGCGCGTAGCCGAAGCCGAACATCAGCAGCGTGACGACGAGCAGCTTGGCGACCATCTGCCGGTTGTCGGCAGCGAGCCGCCGGAGGCTTCGCGCAGGCACGCCTCTCACAACCTCAGCCCGATCTTCGCCATGAAGCCGACGAAGAAGACGAGGACGATCGACAGCAGCACGAGCGCGAGCCGGACGTTGGCCTTGTCTTTGGGGTCGGTCATGGACGGGCGCCGCTCAGGCCGCGGCCGGTGCGTCGTGCGCGGGCAGGCCGTAGCCGAGAACCTTGGTGCCCGCGGCATTGAGCTTGGGCGGCACCTCGAAGGTGTGGAACGGCGCGGGCGACGGAATCTCCCACTCCAGGCCCTCGGCGCCTTCCCACGGCTGCTGCGGCGCGGGCTCGCCCTTGCCGCGCATCATCGGCAGGACGACGAAGAAGAAGAAGTACACCTGCGACAGGCCGAAGCCGAACGCGCCGATCGACGCGACCATGTTGAAGTCGGTGAACTGCATCGGGTAGTCGGCATAGCGACGCGGCATGCCGGCCAGCCCGAGGAAGTGCATCGGGAAGAAGGTGACGTTGAAGAAGACCAGCGAGGCCCAGAAATGGATCTTGCCGCGCGTCTCGTTGTACATCACGCCGGTCCACTTCGGGCCCCAGTAGTAGACGCCGCCGAACATGGCGAACAGCGACCCGGCGACCAGCACGTAGTGGAAGTGGGCGACGACGTAGTAGGTGTCCTGCACCTGGATGTCGATCGGCGCCATCGCCAGGATCAGGCCGGTGAAGCCGCCCATCGTGAACACGAAGATGAAGCCGACCGCCCAGAGCATCGGCGTCTCGAAGGTCATCGAGCCGCGCCACATGGTGGCGATCCAGTTGAACACCTTCACGCCGGTCGGCACGGCGATCAGCATGGTCGCGTACATGAAGAACAGCTGCCCGGTCACCGGCATGCCGGTGGTGAACATGTGGTGCGCCCAGACGATGAACGAGAGGATCGCGATCGACGCGGTGGCGTAGACCATCGAGGTGTAGCCGAACAGGCGCTTCCTCGCGAACGCCGGAATGATGGCGCTGATGATCCCGAACGCGGGCAGGATCATGATGTAGACCTCGGGGTGGCCGAAGAACCAGAAGATGTGCTGGTACATCACCGGGTCGCCGCCGCCGGCGGGGTTGAAGAAGCTGGTGCCGAAGTGGCGGTCGGTCAGCGTCATCGTGATCGCGCCGGCGAGCACCGGCATCACCGCGATCAGCAGGTAGGCGGTGATCAGCCAGGTCCAGCAGAAGAGCGGCATCTTCATCAGCGTCATGCCGGGCGCGCGCATGTTGAGGATGGTGACGATGATGTTGATCGAGCCCATGATCGAGCTCGCGCCGAGGATGTGCAGGGCGAAGATGCCGGCGTCCATCGAGGGGCCCATCTGCAGCGTGAGCGGGGCGTAGAGCGTCCAGCCCGCGGCGGGCGCGCCGCCGGGCATGAAGAACGAGCCGACGATCATCAGCGCGGCCGGGATCAGCAGCCAGAAGCTGAGGTTGTTCATGCGCGCGAACGCCATGTCGGGCGCGCCGATCTGCAGCGGCACCATCCAGTTCGCGAAGCCCACGAACGCCGGCATGATCGCGCCGAACACCATGATCAGGCCGTGCATCGTCGTCAGCTGGTTGAAGAGCTGCGGGTTGACGAACTGCAGGCCGGGATGGAACAGCTCGGCGCGGATCATCAGCGCCAGCACGCCGCCGACCATGAACATGGTGAACGAGAACAACAGGTACATCGTGCCGATGTCCTTGTGGTTCGTCGCGAACACCCAGCGGCGCCAGCCGTGCGGGGCGCCGTGGTGATCGTGGTCGTGGTGCTCGTCGTGCCCGTGGCCGGCCGCGTGCCCGTGTCCGCCGTCTTGTCCGATTACTGCGCTCATGCCAATGTCCTCTGCGGAATACGCGTCACTTGCGGGCCGCCGCGACTTCGGTCGGCTGCACGAGCTGACCGGTGGCGTTCGACCAGTGGTTCTTGGTGAAGGTGATCACTGCCGCGAGCTCGGTGTCGCTGAGCTGCTTCCAGGCCGGCATGGCGCCGTTGTTCTGGCCGTTGAGGAGTACGTGGATCTGCTTGGTCTTGTCCGCGTCGAGAACGACCGCCGCGGCGTCCAGCGGCTTGACGCCGTTGCCGCCCTTGCCGTTGGCCTGGTGGCAGACCTGGCAATTGGCGGTGTAGACCTGCTCGCCGCGGGCCTGCAGGGCGGCGAGGTCCCAGACCTTGTTCGGATCGTCGGCCTTGGCCGCCATCTCCTTCTTGCGCTCGCCGACCCAGGCGCTGTAGGCCGGCTGCGACAGCACCTTGACGTGGATCGGCATGTAGGCGTGCTCCTTGCCGCAGAGCTCGAAGCACTGGCCGTAGAAATCGCCCTCCTTCTCGGCCTTGAACCAGGTGTCGCGCACGAAGCCGGGCAGCGCGTCCTGCTTGACGCCGAGCGAAGGCACGCCCCAGGCGTGGATCACGTCGTTGGCGGTGGTGATGATGCGGATCTTGCGGTTGACCGGCACGACCAGCGGGTTGTCGACCCGGAACAGGTAGTCGTCGCCGGTCGGCTTGCCGGCGTCGGACGCCTCGCGCTGGCTCGAGTCGAGCGTGGAGAGAAAGCCGATGCCCGCACCCTCGCCGTTGAGGTAGTCGTAGCCCCACTTCCACTGGTAGCCGGTGGCCTTGACGGTCAGGTCGGCGGCGCTGGTGTCCTTCATCGCGACGACGACGCGCGTCGCCGGCAGCGCCATCAGGATGACGATGATGAAGGGCACCACGGTCCAGGCGATCTCGACCGTCGTGCTCTCGTGAAAGTTCGCCGCCCGGGCGCCCTTCGACTTGCGGTGCTTGATGATCGAATAGAACATCACGCCGAACACGGCGAAGAAGATCACCAGGCAGACGATCAACATGAAGTTGTGCAGCCACTGCATGTCGTGCGCGATCGCCGAGGCGGGCGGATGCAGGTCCAGCTGATTCACCTTCGGGCCGCCGGCCAGGTCGTTCACCGCCCACGCGGGGTACGCCAACGCCGCGCCTAGCGCCAGGGTGAGCCGGCCGAACGCGCGGCCAAGGGGTCGAATCGTCATCATCTGTGGTGCCACGTTTCGAGAATCGTCTGGTTGTCAGGCGGTTGCCGCGCCGGTCGTGCGGCGCAGCGCCGCACGCAATTCGTCGGCCAGGGCGGGGCGCAGCTCGGGGCGCACGAAGCGGCCGACGGCAATGCGCCTGCCCTCGCCCGAAAGCTCGATCAGGGAGCCGTCGCGATGCGCCGGCTCGACCCGAACCCAGGCGGGCGCCGCGAACTCGACCCGCTCGGTGCGCCGGCCGAGGGTGCAGGCGACGGAGAGTCGTCCGGGCGCGAGGACCAGGTTCTCCTGGTCGGCGGCATGGCGGGAGTAGAGAACGAGCGCAGCGCCGACGGCGAGCAGCTCGGCGCCGGCGAACGGCAGCACGTAGGGGGCGCCCTGGATCCAGAACGCTGCGCCGATGGCGAGGCCGACCAGGCACAGGCTGAGGTAGACGTTGAGCAGCTGGTGGGGCGCGAACGAGCAATTGCGCTTCATGTGCCAGCGCACCGAGTCGTCCTCCGCGGCGCTGGCGAAGCGGGACGCGGGAGCCGGCGACCCGAGGCCGCGCGAAGCGTGAACACTGAGAGTTGACATCCTGCGCCGGGTTGCCTGGGGAGAGCCTGTCGAGAAGCCTCGACAAAAACCAAGGATTTTAGCTTACGCATTCAGCGCGGTCGGGCCGGCCGCCTCACCATCGCCCGCATGTCGTCGAGAGAGACCGCGACCTCCCCGCCCTGAAGACGCGGCGGGGCCTTGAAACCGTGCCCGTAGGCGACCTCGAAGGCGAGGGAGATCCGACCGTCGGCCGCGGCGCGCGCGCCCAGCGCCTCGAGCAGGCGGCGGCGCCACACCGGCGTGCGCAAGCCGGCGAACCGAGCGGGCGCGGCGTTGCCACCGAGCTGGCGCAGCTCGGCGAGCAGCGCCTCTGCATTCGGCCAGCTCAGCGTCAGCGTCTCCTGATCAAGCACGGGATCGGCGAAGCCGGCGACAACCAGCATGTCGCCGAGATCGTGCATGTCGATGAAGCCGGGCGTCGGCGCCGGCCAGCCCATCGCCGCGTAGAGCTCGCGCAAGCCGGCGAGCGTGCCCGGACCGAGGCAGGAGAAGGCGACCAGGCCGTCGACCCCGACCAGCCCGTGCCAGCGCGCGAACAGCGCCGGCGGATCGAGCACGCCGTGCAGCACCATGTTGGCCCAGACGAGCTGCGCGCGGCCGAGCACGGCATCGGCATCGGCGACGAGATGCGGCGTCGTCGCCCGGCCCTTGCCGAAGGCCCACCACGGCCGCTCGGCCTTGCGTTCATGACGCACCAGCCAGCGCGCGTCGGGCTCGACGGCGACGATCTCGGCCTTGGGGTAGCGCTGGCGCAGCGCGCTCGCGCCGCCGCCCGGACCGGCGCCCCAGTCGAGCACCCGCTCCGGCTCGACGCGCATCGGTGCCAGTCGTTCGGCCAGCCTGCGGGCGACCTCGCCGTGCAGCCACGGCGGCTCGTCCTGCGCGGCCATCCGGCGCAGCGCCCGCTCGACCGCGACCGCATCGAGGCGGCGCCCGCCCGCGCGATCGTTCGCATCCATGGCGGGCAGTATATTGAGCCGATGCCTGCTGACCGCCCCGATCGCGCCACGCGCGGCCGGGATCTCGCCCTGCCGTCCCGGCGCTGGCCGAGCCTGTGCGCGGTGTGCGAAGGCTGGGGCCGCGGCCGCGTCTGCGCCGAGTGCCATGCGCGCTTCGCGCCGCTCGTCCCGCGCTGCCGGCGCTGCGCCCTGCAGGTGCCGGCGGGCATCGCCCTCTGCGGCGGCTGCCTGGCCGCGCCGCCGTCCTTCGACGCCGCCTTCGCCCGCGTCGACTACGCCTATCCGTGGGACCGGCTGATTCCGGCGTTCAAGTTCCGCGGCGCCCTCGACCTCGTGCCCGTTCTGGTCGAGGCGGTCGTCGAGGCCTGCGCCGGGCGCGAGCCCGACGCCGGGCCGCCCCTCGTCGTCGCCGTTCCCCTGAGCGATGCGCGCCTTCGCGAGCGCGGTTTCAACCAGGCGTGGGAGCTCGCGCGGCGGGTCGCGCCGCGCCTCGGCGGCCGCGCCGATGCCGACCTGCTGCTGCGCCTGCGCGACACGCCGCATCAGATCGCGCTGCCGCCGGGCGAACGCGCCGGCAACGTGCGCGGCGCCTTCGCGGTCGAGCCGCGCCGCCGCGGCGAGCTGCGCGACCGCACGGTCGCGCTGGTCGACGACGTGATGACGACCGGCAGCACCGCGGCCGAGATCGCGCAGGTGCTGAAGCAGGCCGGCGCCGCGCGGGTCGAGGTCTGGATGGTGGCGCGCACGCCGCGGCCCGAGGATCACTGAGCTCGCCCGATGTTCAACATCGTCCTCGTCGAGCCGGAGATTCCGCCGAACACCGGCAACGTCATCCGCCTGGCCGCCAACACCGGTGCCGCGCTGCACCTGGTCGAGCCGCTCGGCTTCTCGATGGAAGACCGGCTGCTGCGCCGCGCCGGGCTCGACTATCACGAGTTCGCCGAGGTGCGCCGGCACGCGTCGTGGCCGGCCTTTCTCGCCGCGATGGCACCGAGGCCGGAGCGCCTGTTCGCCTTCACGACCGAGGGCACGACAGGCTTCGCCGACGTCTCCTGGTTGCCGGGCGACTGGCTGGTGTTCGGTTCCGAGACCGCGGGGCTCGCCCCCGCGCTGCGCCAGTCGATTCCCGCCGTGCAGCAGGTGCGGCTCCCGCTCCGTCCCGGCCAGCGCAGCCTCAACCTGAGCAATGCGGTCGCGGTGGCGGTGTTCGAGGCCTGGCGGCAGAACGGCTACGCCGGCGGCGTCTAGACCCGGAGCCGGCGCTCAGCCGCCCTCGGGCCGGGCGTCGCGCCGCAGCAGCAGCTCGAGTGCCTGGGCCGGCGCCAGCCGGCCGTCGAGCACCTGCACGACCGCGTCGACGATCGGCATCTCGATACCGCGCGCATGCGCGCGTTGCAGCACCATCGGCGCGCTGCGCACGCCCTCGGCCACATGGCCCAGCTCGGCGAGGATGCGGGCCAGCGGCACGCCTTCGGCCAGGCGCAGGCCGACGCTGCGGTTGCGCGACAGGTCGCCGGTGGTCGTCAGCACCAGGTCGCCGAGGCCGGAGAGGCCCATGAACGTTTGCGCTTCGGCGCCGAGGGCGACGCCGAGGCGCGTCATCTCGGCCAGGCCGCGCGTCACCAGCGCGGCGCGCGCGTTCTGGCCGAGCTGCATGCCGTCAACGATGCCGGTGGCGATCGCGAGCACGTTCTTCACCGCGCCACCGACCTCGACGCCGACCGGATCGGCCGAGGTGTAGATGCGCAGCGAGCCGGCATGGAAGGCCTCGACCGCGGCGTCGCGCAGACCCGCATCGCGGCTCGCCGCGACCAGCGCCGTCGGCTGGCCGCGCGCCACCTCGATCGCGAAGCTCGGCCCGGAGAGAACGCCGACGCGGGCGTTCGGCGCCGCCGCCTGCGCGACCTCATGCCCGAGCCAGCCGGTGCCCTCCTGGAAGCCCTTGCACAGCCAGAGCACGGCCGGGTCGGCTTCGCCGGCAAGGCGGCGCAGCACGGTATCGAGCCCGGCCATAGGCGTGGCGACGACCAGCAGCCCGCCGCGCGCATGACGCACCGCCGCCGCGAAGTCGCTGGTGACCTGCAGCGCCGGCGGCAGCGCGACCTCGGGCAGGTAGCGGGCGTTGCGGCGGAGCGAGCGCATCTGCGCCGCCTGCGCCGCGTCGCGCGCCCAGAGGCGCGTGGCGTACGCGGCCGAGGCGTGGATCGCGAGCGCAGTGCCCCACGCTCCTGCGCCGAGCACCGTCAGGTTCATCGGCGCGGGCGAGCGGGAAAGCTCAGCCTTCGATGCTCGGCGCGCCCGAGCCGTTGGTCACCGCCGCGGCGGCCTGCGCTTCGGCTTCGGCGCGCTGCGCTTCGAACATCGCCTGGAAGTTGACTTCCGAGAGCATCACCGGCGGAAATCCCGCACGGGTGCAGACGTCGGAGACGATCGCGCGCAGGTACGGATAGACGATGCCCGGGCAGTTGATGCCGAGGATCATCTTCAGCTGCTCTTCCGGGATGTTCCTGATCTCGAAGATGCCGCCCTGCTTGGCCTCGACCAGGAACAGCGTCTTGTCGTTGATCGTGGTCGTGACGGTCGCCGTCACGGTGACCTCGTAGGTCGCCTCGGCGACCAGCTCGGCGCCGAGCGCGAGGTTGATCTCGACCTGCGGCTGGCCTTGCTCGAGCAGCACCTGCGGCGAGTTCGGCTGCTCGAGCGACAGGTCCTTCAGGTACATCCTCTGGATCGAGAACAGAGGGGCGTTGTCGGTGTCGGCCATGGCAAGCTCTTTGAGGGAGGAAGGAGGAGGAGGAGGACGCGGACGCGCGGCGCGGCGCGGGAGGCGATCCGGCAGGCTGGCCGGGGCGGCGATTATGGCGCGGCGGCGAGCAGCGGCTCGAGGCCGCCGGCGCGGTCGAGCGCGATCAGGTCGTCGCAGCCGCCGACGTGGGTGGCGCCGATGAAGATCTGCGGCACGGTGTAGCGGCCGGTCAGCTCGATCATGGTCCGGCGCTCGCCCGGGCGCTCGTCGACCCGGATCTCGTCGAGCTGCTCGACGCCGCGCTGGCGAAGCAGCGCCTTGGCGCGAATGCAGTACGGGCAGGTCCCGGTGCTGTACATCTTCACCGGCTGCATCGCGACGCTCATGCCGAAGCGGTCTTCTCGACCGGCAGGTTGGCGGCGCGCCAAGCGGCGAGGCCGCCGGCGAGGACGCGGGCGTTCTCGTAGCCGAGCTTCTTCAGCACGGCGACGGCGCGTTGGGCGCGCGAGCCCGTCGGGCAGACGATCACGAGCGGCAGCGACTTGTTCTTCGGCAGCTCGCGCGAGGTCTCGAGGCCGGCGAGCGGCGCGTTCTTCGCCCCGAGCGCGTGCGCCGCCGCGTATTCGGCAGGCTCGCTCACGTCGATCAGCACGCCCTTTTCGCGATTGATGATCTGCACCGCATCGGCCGCCGAGACCCGGCCGCCGCCGCCCGCCTGCTGGAGCATCGGCATGAGGAGCAGCGTGCCCGAGGCGATGGCGGCGGCGAACAGGTACCAGTTTTCGATGACGAAGCTCAAGGCGCAACGCGAGGCGCGTTCGCGCCTGCTCCGAGAAAACGCGAATTATAGAATTCCGCCTCCTCGCGCCGCCGGACCTCACGGCATCGCCCTGCAACGCGCCGGCCTACGCGCCTGCCTCCGGAACCCCGCCCATGCACAAGCTCGTCCTGGTTCGTCATGGCGAATCGACCTGGAACCTGGAGAACCGGTTCACCGGCTGGACCGACGTCGACCTCACCGCCAAGGGCGTGGAGCAGGCGCGTGCCGCCGGCCGGCTGCTGAAGGCCGAAGGCTACGAATTCGACCGCTGCTACACCTCGGTGCTGAAGCGGGCGATCTGGACCCTCTGGCATGCCCTCGACGAGATGGACCGGACCTGGCTTCCGGTCGTCAACGAGTGGAAGCTGAACGAGCGCCACTACGGCGCGCTGCAAGGCCTCGACAAGGCCGAGACCACGCGCAAGTTCGGCCCCGAGCAGGTGCTCGCCTGGCGGCGCAGCTACGACGTGCCGCCGCCCGCGCTCTCGCCCGACGATCCGCGCAGCGAGCGCAGCGATCCGCGCTACCGCGGCCTGAAGGACGGCGAGGTGCCGCTCACCGAGTGCCTGAAGGACACCGTCGCCCGGGTGCTGCCGTGGTGGCACGCCACCCTGGCGCCGGCCATCCGCGCCGGCGAGCGGCTTCTGGTCTCGGCCCACGGCAACAGCATGCGGGCGCTCGTGAAGTACCTGGACGAGGTGTCCGACGCCGACATCGTCGGCCTCAACATCCCGAACGGCATCCCGCTGGTCTACGAGCTCGACGATGCGCTGAAGCCGATCCGCAGCTACTACCTCGGCGATCCGGAAGTGGCGGCAGCGGCGGCGGCCGCGGTCGCCCGTCAGGCCTCGGGCGGCTGAAGGGCGACGCCGAGCGCGCCGGCGATGTCGGCGCGCAGGCGCCGGGCGAGCTCGCGCCGCTCGACGCCGCTCGAGTCGCGCGGCGGCAGGAACACCAGCCGGGCGACGACGCCGTCGCCGCAGGCCGAGTTCCACAGGCTTTCGGCCAGCGTGGTCGCGCCGACGAACTCCATCGCCGCGCTGACCGCGTGGCTCGAGTCGGAAAAGCGCAGCGCCGCCGGCTGCACCGGCGTCGCGGTCGAGATCGCCGCCTGCAGCAGGTTGGCGTGAAACGGCAGCAGGCCATGGCCGGTCGACGTGGTGCCCTCGGGGAAGATCGCCACCGTCTGTCCGGCGTGGAGCGCCTCGGCCATCGCATGAACGACCCGCAAGGCATCGCGCTTCCTCTCGCGCTCGAGGTAGAGCGTGCCCGCCGAGTCGACGAGGCGGGAGATCAGCGGCCACGCCTTCACGTCGGCCTTGGAGACGAAGCGCGCCTCGGGCACGACCGCGTGCACGACCATGATGTCGAGCCAGGAGATGTGGTTGACGGCGAGCAGGCAGCCGCCGCCCGGAGGCGTGCCCTCGACGCGCAAGGCGATGCCGAGCACGCGCAGCATCTTCCCGGACCACCAGCGGATCCGCGCCAGCCGCTCCGCCGGCGCCAGCCGGGGAAAACGGAACAGCACGATGGCCAGGCCGTGCAGGCCGTGCACGACGCAGCGGATCAGGCGCCCGACGGCGCGAAGGCGGCGCAGCGCCACGCCGTTCGCGCCTAACGCGAGCCGGCTTCGGCGTCCGCCTCGTGCGCGACCCGCCCCGCGACCAGGGTCCAGCGCACCCGGCCCAGCA
The DNA here is from genome assembly GCA_021414305.1 of Burkholderiales bacterium. GTDB lineage: Bacteria > Pseudomonadota > Gammaproteobacteria > Burkholderiales > Burkholderiaceae_C > Schlegelella_A. The sequence goes on from JAIOOS010000015.1 coordinate 554,102, forward strand.
GTTCGTTGCCGGCGAACGGGGTGTGGCGGCTGCGGCTGACGAGCCGCGCCGGCTCGAGCTGCCACGACGCTGCCGGGTCGAACACGCAGAGGTCGGCCGGCGCACCCGCCGCGAGGCCGCGCGGCAGGTCGACCGCCGCAAGGCTGGAGCGGGCGAGCACGGCGCTCGGGCGGCTGGTCACCGCGGCGAGGGTGGGCGCGAGGCCCAGGCCCGTCGCCTCGCCCCACTTGAGCGCCAGGCCGAGCAGCAGCTCGAGGCCGGTCGCCCCCGGCGCAGCTTCGGCGAACGGCAGCTGCTTCTCGTCCTCGGTGACCGGTGTGTGGTCGCTGACCAGCGCGTCGATCGTGCCGTCGGCGAGGCCGGAGCGGATTGCGTCGCGATCGCGCTGCTGGCGGAGCGGCGGCACCAGGCGCATCGCCGCGTCGAAGTAGCCGATGTCGACGTCGATCAGGTGGAGCTGGTGGATGCTCGCGTCGCAGCTCACCTGCAGCCCTTCGGCCTTGGCCCGGCGGACCAGTTCGACGCCCGCGGCGCTGCTCAGCCGGGACAGGTGGACGCGCGCGCCGGTATCGCGAACCAGCTCGAAGATCGTCGCCAGGGCGATCGTCTCGGCGAGCACCGGCACGCCGGTGAGGCCCATGCGCGTGGCGAGCGGCCCCTTGGCGGCGACGCCGCTGCCGAGCCAGGCGTCGTTCGGCCGGAGCCAGGTGGTGAAGCCGAAGGTCGCCGCATACTGCAAGGCGCGATGCAGCACCAGGGTGTCGCGCAGCGCGGCGTCGGCCTGGCCGAGGCCGACGCAACCGGCCTCGGTGAGTTCGGCCATCTCGGTCAGGGCTTCGCCGGCGAGGCCCCGGGTCAGCGCGCCGAGCGGGAAGACGCGGGCGAGGTCGAGGTTCTTCGCCCGGAACTTGAGCATCTCGACCAGGCCGGGCTCGTCGAGCACCGGCTGGGTGTCGGGCGGGCAGACCAGGCTGGTCACGCCGCCGGCCACCGCCGCCGCGAGCTCCGACTCGAGCAGGCCCTCGGTCTCGTGGCCGGGCTCGCCGAGGCGCGCGCACAGGTCGACGAGGCCGGGCGCGACGACCGCGCCGCCGGCGTCGATCGTGCGCTCCGGCGTGAAGTCGCCGGGCGCGCCGGCGCCGCTCGCGACGATGCGGCCCTCGGCGAGGGCGAGCGTGCCGCGCTCGTCGCGGCCGGTTCCCGGATCGACCAGCCGGGCGTTGGAGATCAGCAGCCGCTCAGTCATGGGGCCTCACGCGCTGTTGCCGGCGATGATCGACATCACCGCCATGCGCACGGCGATGCCGAAGGTCACCTGCGGCAGGATCACGCTCTGCTCGCCGTCGACGACCGCCGAGTCGATCTCGACGCCGCGGTTGATCGGCCCGGGGTGCATGACGATCGCGTCGGGCTTGGCGAGGGCGAGCTTCTCGGGGCTGAGGCCGAAGGTCTTGGCGTACTCGCCGGCGCTCGGCAGCATCGCCCCGCTCATGCGCTCGTTCTGCAGGCGCAGGGTGATGATCACGTCGGCGCCGCGAATCCCCTCGGCGAGGTCGTGGCAGACACGAACGCCCATCTCCTTCAGGTCGCCGGGCACCAGCGTCTTCGGCCCGACGGCGCGGATCTCGGGCACGCCGAGCGTCGTCAGGGCGTGGATGTCCGAGCGGGCGACGCGCGAGTGGACGATGTCGCCGACGATCGCCACTGTGAGGTTGCGGAAGTCCTTCTTGTAGTGGCGGATCGTGTACATGTCGAGCAGGCCCTGCGTCGGATGCGAGTGCCTGCCGTCGCCGGCGTTGACCACATGCACGTGCGGCGCGCAATGCCGTGCGATCAGGTACGGCGCGCCGCTCTCCGAATGGCGCACGACGAACATGTCGGCGTGCATCGCCGAGAGGTTGGCGATCGTGTCGAGCAGGCTCTCGCCCTTGGCCGTGCTGGACCGGGCGATGTCGAGGTTGATGACGTCGGCCGAGAGCCGCTTGGCGGCGATCTCGAAGGTGGTGCGGGTGCGCGTCGAGTTCTCGAAGAACAGGTTGAAGACGCTCTTGCCGCGCAGCAGCGGCACCTTCTTCACCTCGCGGTCGTTGACGCTGAGGAAGGTGCCCGCGGTGTCGAGGATGTGCTGCAGGATGCCCGCCGGCAAGCCCTCGATCGAGAGCAGATGGATCAGTTCGTCGTTGCGATTGAGCTGCGGGTTGCGGCGGACGAACATGGCGCGTGTGGTTGCGGTCAGCGGATCTCGAAGCTGAAGCGGCCCGCGTCGTCGCGGACCAGCGAAAGGCGCTCCGGCGGCGGCAGCGCGATCCTCGCCACCGCGCAGGCCGCCTCGATCGGCAGCTCGCGGCCGCCGCGGTCGACCAGCACCGCCAGGGCGACGCTCGCCGGCCGGCCGAAGTCGTACAGCTCGTTGATCGCGGCGCGGATCGTCCGCCCGGTGTAGAGCACGTCGTCGATCAGGACGATGTGCCTGCCCTCGATCTCGAACGGCAGCTTGGTGTGGTCGGCGCCGGCGGTGAGGCCGCGGCGGGAGAAGTCGTCGCGATGCAGCGCGCTCGAGATCACGCCCGGCTCGCCGACGAGGCCGCAGTCGCGCTGCAGCCGCTCGGCCAGCCAGGCGCCGCCCGACCAGATGCCGACCAGCGCGGCCTCGGGCCGGAGCAGCCGGCGCACGCCCTCGAGCAGCCCGGCGTAGAGCGCCTCGGCGTCGAGCTCGATGCGGCTCATATGTCGCCCGCCAGAAATTGCTCGAGGATCAGCGCCGCCGCCGCCGCGTCGAGGTCGCGCGCGCCGCCGGCCTTCGCCTCGGTGGTGGTATAGCGCTCGTCGACCTCGTGCACCGGCAGGCCGAAGCGCGCCTTGAGCTGGCGGCCGAAGCGGCGGGCGCGCTCGGTGTTGACGTGCACCGCGCCGTCGGGATGAAAGGGCACGCCGACCACCAGCGCCGCCGGCCGCCATTCCGCGATCAGGCGGCCGATCGCTTCGAATCGGGCTTCGCCCAGCTCGGCGAGGGTGCGAAGCGGCGTGGCGCTCTTCGTCAGCGAGTTGCCGCTGGCGACGCCCACCCGCGCCGTTCCGAAATCGAAAGCAAGAAAGGATTGGACGGCAGAAGCGGATGCCAGATGCGGCCTCATTGACGAGCCTGCGCGCTGCGCGCTTCGGCATTCGCCTTGGGAGCGGCCCGGCGGCTCATGCGTGCCCCGCCGCCGAGCTGAGCATGCCGGCGGCGATGCCGAGCAGCGACAGCGCCTTGTCGTAGCGCTCGGCGACCGGCGTGTCGAAAATGATCCCGGGCTGGGCCTCGACGTTGATCCAGCCGTTGTTGCTCATCTCGTCTTCGAGCTGGCCGGCGGCCCAGCCGCTGTAGCCGAGCGTCACCAGCACCTTCTTCGGCCCGGCGCCATTGGCGAGCGCCTCCAGCACGTCCTTGCTGGTGGTCATCTCGAGACCGCCTTCGATCTTCAGCGACGAGTTGTAGCCGTCGGCACCGGCTTCGGCACCCATCGGCTCGTGCAGGACGAAACCGCGTTCGGTCTGCACCGGGCCGCCGAAGTACACGGGGGCCTCGGCCAGGTCTTCCCGATCGAGCGAGAGCTCGACCTTCTCGAACAGGTTCTTCAGCGTGATGTCGATCGGCTTGTTGATCACCAGGCCGAGGGCGCCCTTCTCGGTGTGCTCGCACATGTAGACGACCGTGCCCGCGAACGTGCCGTCGCCCATGCCCGGCATGGCGATCAGGAACTGATTCGTCAGGTTGATCTGTTGCGCCGCCATGACCGCCATTTTATTCCCCGCCGGCCGCCCGGGGCGGCGGAGATGGGGGAAGCCCGGGCCTTTTCGGGATACTGCGACGATGGAGAAGTCTCTCGCCTCGGCGCTGGTCTGGTTTCGTCGCGACCTGCGGAGCAGCGACCACGCGGCGCTGTTCCATGCGCTCAAGGCGGCGCGCGAGGTCTGGTGCGCCTTCGTCTTCGACCGCGAGATCCTCGATCCGCTGCCGCGCGCCGACCGGCGGGTCGAGTTCATCCTGCAGAGCGTCGAGGCGCTGGACGCCGAGCTGGCCGAGCTCGGCCAGCGCCAGGGGACGCACGGCGTCCGCCTGATCGTGCGCCAGGGCAAGGGCAGCGACGAGATCGTCGCCCTGGCCAACGAGCTGCACGTCCAGGCGGTCTACGCCAACCACGACGACGACCCCTACGCCCTGGCGCGCGACGCGGCCGTGCGCGGCGCCCTGGCCGACCGCGGCGTCGCCCTGCATACCTCCAAGGACCACGTCGTCTTCGAGCGCGGCGAGATCCTGACCGGCAGCGGCAAGCCCTACAGCGTGTTCACGCCGTACCGCACCGCATGGCTGAAGAAGCTCGACGACTTCTATCTCAAGGCCTACCCGGTCGAGCGCCACGCGGCCGCCCTGGCGGCGCTCCCCGCCGAGATGCCGGCGGGCATGCCCTCGCTGGCGGCGCTCGGCTTCGTCGCCACCAACCTGGCGAACCTCAAGGTGCACGGCGGCAGCGCCGCCGCCGAGCTTCTGCTCGCCGACTTCCTCGGCCGCATCGACGCGTACGACAGCGCCCGCGACTTCCCGGCGGTCAAGGGCCCGAGCTACCTCGGCGTGCACCTGCGCTTCGGCACGATCTCGATCCGCCGACTGGCGCGCGAGGCGGCCACGCGCCCGGCCAGCGACGGCGCCCGGGTCTGGCTCTCCGAGCTCGTCTGGCGCGACTTCTACCAGCAGATCCTGCATCACCTGCCGCACGTCGTCGGCCACAGCTGCAAGCCCGAATACGACAAGGTCCGCTTCGAGCACGGCCGCCATGCCGACGAGAGCTTCGCCGCCTGGTGCGAGGGCCGCACCGGCTATCCGCTGGTCGACGCGGCGATGGCGCAGATCAACCAGACCGGCTGGATGCACAACCGCCTGCGCATGGTCGCGGCGAGCTTCCTGGTGAAGGATCTGGGGCTGGACTGGCGGCGCGGCGAGGCCTATTTCGCCGAGCACTTGATCGACTACGACCTGGCGTCGAACAACGGCGGCTGGCAGTGGGCGGCCTCGACCGGCTGCGATGCGCAGCCCTGGTTCCGGATCTTCAACCCGGTAACGCAAAGCCGCCGGTTCGACCCGCACGGTCGCTTCATCCGCCGCTACCTGCCGCAGCTCTCGCGGCTGGGCGACGAGCAGATCCATGCGCCGTGGGAGCTCGGACCGATCGAGCTCGAGGCCGCGGGAGTCATGCTCGGCCGCGACTACCCGCGGCCGATCGTCGATCACGCCGAGGCGCGCGAGAAGACGCTCGCGCGCTACGCCGCGGTGCGCAAGGCGAAGCCGCCGCCCGGCTGAGCGCTCAGGCCTCGGCCTGGGCCGAGGTGTAGCGGGCGATCAGCGCCAGCAGGTCCTCTTCCGAGTAGGGCTTGCCGAGGTAGTGGTCGACGCCGAGCTCGGCCGCATGCTCGCGATGCTTCTGCGCGATCCGCGAGGTGATCATGATCACCGGCAGGCCGCGCCAGCGGGCGTCGGCGCGGAGGTTGCGCACCAGATCGAACCCGTCCATGCGCGGCATCTCGATGTCGGAGAGCACGACCTGCGGCACTTCCTCGGCCAGGCGCTCGAGCGCATCGAGCCCGTCCTTGGCGAGCGTGACGCGATAACCCTCGCGCACCAGCAGGCGCTGCGTCACCCGGCGCACGGTGAGCGAATCGTCGACCACCAGCACCAGCGGCGCCGCCGGCGGCGCGTGCGAGACCACCGGCGCGGCCGGCACGGCCCCGCCGGCCCCGCCCTTCGCCGCCGCCTGGGTGGCGGCGCGCGCCTCGTCGCCGTAGAGCGTGGCGAGCGCGACCGGGTTGTAGATCAGCGCCACCACGCCCGAGGCGAGCAGCGTCATGCCGGCCAGTCCGGGCAGGCGGGAGAGCTGCGGCCCGAGGTTCTTGACCACGACCTCCTGGTTGCCCAGCACTTCGTCGACGTGCACCGCGATCCGCTGCTGGGCGCTGCGGACGACGACGACGGTGCGCGTGCGCGCCCCGGCGTCGGCCGGCGGCGCGCCCATCTGCAGCAGCGCCCCGAGCCAGAAGAACGGCAGGCTGCGATCGCCGAATTCGTAGGCGCCACTGGCATAGGCCGCATCGACCTCCTGCGGCTTGGCGCGGCGCACGATCTCGACCAGCGTCGACGGCACCGCGACGACGTTGTCGCCGCAGCGCAGCATCACGACCTGCGTCACCGCGGTGGTCAGCGGCAGGATCAGCTTGAACGAGGTGCCCTGCCCGGCGGCGGTCGCGGTCTCGATCCGGCCGCCCATGGCGATCACCTCGGAGCGGACGACGTCCATGCCGATGCCGCGGCCGGCGAGCTCGGTCACCTTGTCGACGGTGGTGAAGCCGGCGGTGAAGATCAGGTTGGCGAGCTCGGCGTCCTCGTGCGGCGCCTTCGGATCGATGAGGCCCATCGCCCCGGCCTTGGCGCGGATGCGGGCCATGTCGAGGCCCGCGCCATCATCGCGGAACTCGACGCCGACCTCGTTGCCTTCGTGCGAGAGCGCGACCACGATCGTGCCGATCGGGTCCTTGCCGGCGGCCGTGCGCGCCTCGCTCGGCTCGATGCCGTGGGCGACGCAGTTGCGCAGCAGATGCTCGAACGCGCCGGTCATGCGGTCCAGCACGCCGCGGTCGACCTCGATCGAGCCGCCGACGATGTCGAGCCGGACCTGCTTGCCGGTTTCCTTCGCCGTCTGGCGGACGACGCGGTAGAGGCGGTCGGAGAGGCCCTCGAACTCGACCATGCGCGTGCGCAGCAGGTCGTCCTGCAGGTCGCGGGTGAGGCGCGCCTGGGCGACCAGCTCGTCTTCGGTCGATTCGAGCGAGCGCTGCAGCGTGCGCTGCACGGTGGCGACGTCGTTGACCGACTCGGCCATCATCCGCGTCAGCTCCTGGAAGCGGGTGAAGCGGTCGAACTCGAGCGGATCGAAGGCCTGCGACGCGGCCTTCGCCGCCTCCAGCCGCGAGGTCATCTGCACTTCGCCCTGGAGCTCGATGTCGCGCAGCTGGCCGCGCAGGCGCTCGAGGTTCTCGGTCAGATCGGAGAGCGACCCCTTGATCTGGCCGACGCCCGACTCGATGCGCGAGCGCGTGATGCTGACCTCGCCGGCCTGGTTCACCAGACGGTCGAGCAGGGGCGCGCGCACCCGCACCGCCGACTGCGCCGAGGCCTGCGCCCGCTCGACCGGCCGGGCCGGCGCGGTCGAGACGCTGGCATTGAAACGCGACCAGTCGATCGCCGGAAGCTCGACGGCGGCGGGCTTGCGGGCCGGAGCGACGGGTACCGGCGCGTCGGCCGCAGGTGCGGCAGCAGCAGGTGCCTCTACCGGTGCGGCCGGGACTGCCGGCGTGGCCACGGCGGGTTCGGGCTTGCCGCGGCCCTTGCCGGACTTCCTGACTTCCGGCTCCCTCGGCGCCGGCACGGCTTGCGCGGGCGCCGGACCGACTCGGGCTTCGACCGCGGGCGCGATCGGCGGTGCAGCAGGCGCCACCGGCGGCTCGGCCACGGGCGCGAGCGCCGCCGGACCGACCGCGGCCGCGACGGCGTCGGCATAGGCCTGCGCGTCGCGGCTGCGCATCGCGTCGAAGGCCTGCGACATCGCGTCGGCACGGCCTTGCAGGACCTCGACATCGGCGCCGTCGACGACCGCCTCGCCGGCGGTCAGCCGCTCGATCCGGGTTTCCAGCCGGTGCGCCATTTCCCCGAGGCGCATCGCGCCGGCGAGACGCGCGCCGCCCTTCAGCGTGTGCAGCGTGCGCATGCATGCATTGGCATGTGCGGCCGTCGTCGGCTGGCGCGCCCAGTCGCGCAGTTGCCCGGCGAGCTTGGGCAGAAGCTCGAGCGCCTCTTCCTCGAAGATCGGGAACAGCTCGAGGTCGACCGCATCGACCGCGTCGATGTCGTCGTCGACATCGCCGAAGGTCGAGGCGTGGGCCACGTGCGCCGGCCGGTTGGCCTCGGTGGGCGCGGCGGCGAGCGGCTTCAGCTCCGAGAGGCCGAGCGTCGCGAACGGCGCCAGCGCGCCGAAGGCGGACATGCCGGCCTCGGCCGGTTCTTCGGCGTCGGCCTTCGCGGCGTCGGCCGGCGCGGGCGCTTCGGTCGGCGCCGGGACCTCGGCCGCGAGCTCGGGTTCGACCGGTTTCGCCTCGGCGACTTCGGCGTCGGCTTCCGGCTGGGCCGGAGCAGGGGCTTCGTCGGCCGGCTCCACCGGCGCGGGCGCCGCCGGCACGTGCTCGTCGAGCGGGGCGGGCGCGGTGCGCAGCGCCTCTTCGCCCGGTGCCGACGTGGTGTCTTCGCCGATGTCGAGGCTCATGAGCGTCTCGACCGCAAGCGCCGCATCGGCCGGCGATTCGCTCTCGACGCCGCCCGCGAGCTCCGAGGCGGCCGTGACGGCCTCGAGGCGCAGCGCCGACGTCAGCTCGTGCTCGGCCAGACGGGTCAGCAGGGCAGGATCGGGCTCCTTCAGGAAGCCGGCGGCGAACTGGTGCAGCAGGCGCCGGATCTCCTCGGCGGCGTTGACGAACAGGCGCGCCTCTTCGTCGGTGCCGTGGCCGATGACCTGCGAGCGGGCGAGCGCGTGCTCGAGCGAACGGGCCAGGTGCGAGAGGTCGGTGAAGCCGACGGTGGCCGAGCTTCCGGCGAGCGAATGGGCGAGCGCGATCGGCGTCTCGCCGAGCGGCCGGTGCAGCTCCATCGCCCACTCGGCGACCTCGGTGGTCAGCCGGCGCGACAGCTCGTCGGCCTCGTTCAGGTAGATATTGAAGAGCGGAATGCCGATCCGCAGCGGGCCGACGACCTTGACATGCTCGTCGGCGGGGGGCTCCTCGATCGCCGGCGGGCTCGCCGCCTCCGCCACCGGGGCGGCCGCAGGCTCGGGCGGCGGCGGAGGCGCGAGTTCGGCCAGCGGCATCGGCCGCGAGGCTGCGGTCCGGGTGGCGTCGGGCAGCGAGTCGCCGCTCGAGAGATCGAGCAGCAGGTCGGGCGAAGGCTCGGCGGCGGTGTCGCTCGGCTCGAGCAGCTCGATCAGCGGCGCGGCGTCGGTCGCAACGCCGAGATCGAGGTCGATCATGCCGCTCGTCATGTCGAACGGCGCGTCGACGACGGTCGTCCGCGAGCTGTCCGGGCCCGGCTCCTCGCGCGCTTCGTCGAAGGGGTCGAACATCGCCGACGACGCCTCGTCGAGGGCGGGCAGGTCGCCCATCGGCGCGGCCGTCTCGGCGCCACGATCGAATCCCGAGAGATCGAGCTCGAACGCGACCTCGGCGGCCGGCTCGGCCGCCGGCGCCGGCGCAGCCGGGCGCACGAGGTCGAGATCGGCGGCGCTCGGCAGGTCGGGCGGCATGCCGATCGGCAGGGCGATGTCGGAGCTGCCTTCGCCGGTCGCGAGGCGGCGCGAGACGCGGTCGGCGGCGAGCTTGACCTCGCCTTCGTTGCGGTCGCCGTCGCGATGCGCGGCGATGTCCTCGACCCAGGTCGACAGATGGCCGAGCACCCAGGTCGCGAACTCGATCAGCGGCGGCTCGGCCGCGTGCTGCTCGGCGAGCTGGGTGTTGAACACCTGCTCGCACGCCCAGGCGGCTTCGCCGAAGGCCTTGAGGCCGACCATCCGGCCGCTGCCCTTGAGCGTGTGGAACGCGCGCCGCACGGTCGTCAGCAGGTTGAGGTCGCCGGGCGCATGCTCGAGCTGGCCGCACGCCGCCTGCGCGCCTTCGATCACCTCGCGCGCTTCCTCGAGGAAGACCTCGCGCATCTCGTCGTCGTGCTCGAGGTCGCCGACCAGCGCGATCGGCTTCATCGGCGCGAGCGGCGCCGGCTCGCTGATCAGGTCGAGCCCCGCGGGCTCGGTCGCGGTGGCGACGAAGTCGACCAGCGCTTCGGAGAGCTCGCCGCGTGCCGTCGTCACCTTGGTCAGGTCGCCGGCGGCGGTGAGGAGCGCCTCCTGCGCCTTCAGCACCGCGGCGGCCAGCATCGGCTGGTCGGCGGCCTGGGCCTCGTGCGACAGGCGCTCGAGATCCCTCGTCACCTCCTGCAGCGGCACGTCTTCGCGCACCGAGCTGAAGGCAAGCATCTGCGCCTGCTCGATCAGGCGCGGCTCGACCGGGGCCTGGTCCGGCTTGCTCGCCAGGTGGGGGTCGGCGCGGCCCATCAGCGGCGCGAGCGTGCCGGCCTCCGAGTCGAACACGAACAGAGACTTGGCGAGCTGCGGCTGCACGCTCAGCATGTCGATCATGAAGCCGAGCGCGCTCAGGTTGCCGGCGATGCGGTCGAACACGCCGGCCTTGGCGATCGTGGCCGGATCGACCTGGGTCGAGACCAGGCCGTCGACCTCGTCGCGCATGCGCAGCAGGGCCTGCGAGGCCTGGTCCATGCCGAGCACCGAAAGCACGCCGCGCATCGAGGCGAGCTGCACGGGCACGTCGACGAGCACTGCGCTGTTGCCGGGGTTGCGGAAGAAGTCGTCGATCGCCTTCTCGGCGACGCTGAGCGAGGCGCGCAGCTCCTGGACCACGCTGCCCATGGTCTGCCGGTCGGAAACGCGCCGGTACAGCTCCTCCATCCAGCTCTCTAGCGGTTGCGGCGGCGCGTCCTGGCGCACCGCGGCGAGGCGTTCGCCGAGGCGCTTCACGCGGTCGGCATGCTCGGGATCGTCGAAATCGCCGTCCTCGAGCGCGGCCTCGATGTAGAGCAGGCTGGTCGCGACTTCCATCGCCACCGGCGCCGGCGGCGGCGCGTTCGCCGCCTGGGTCTGGGTGACGGCGGTCTGCAGCTCGGCGGCGAACGACTCGCCGTAGGGGAAGAGCTTGCGCAGCGAGTCGCCGACCAGGGCGAACTGCTCGGCCAGGCCGGAGATGCGGTGCATCTCGCCGCCCGCCGTCGCCGACCAGGCCTCCTTGGCGGCAACGACCCGCTTCTTCGCGTGGACGATGATCGCCGGGTCGAACCGGCCGAGCACGCTCAGCGAATAGTCGGTCGGCGCCTGCACCGGCAGGCTGTACGCGGTGCGAGCCGCATTCAGGCGCGGCAGGCGCAGCCCGGGCGAGCCCGGAGCCGCCTGGGCGCAGAAGAACAGCAGGTCGCGGGCGAGCCGCTCGGAGACGTCGGAGTCGCCGCGGCTCAGGATCCGGAACTGCGCCAGCAAGCGCGAGGCGACGCGCTTGGTGAAGACGTCGAACGGCAGCAGGCCGTGATGCTGCGCCTCGAACATCGCCGCGGCGAGGTTCCAGAAGGTGCGCACCTGCGGGTGGCCCGAGCCGGCGGCGAGCGCGGCCGAGAGCTCGCTCATCTTCGCCGAGGCAGTAAGTGCCTGCGTGCCACGCATCAGCTGCAGCAGATGCGATTCCATCTGCGTGCGGAAATCGGCGTCGGCGGTGTGCGGCGCGACGTTCGGATCGTTCTCGATCTCGCGCCAGCGCCAGTCCATCGCCCAGAGGTCTGCCGGATGGACACGCTCGGCCTCCACCGCCTCCTGGACCGCGCGGTACTGCGGGAACAGCGAGAGCGAGGAGACGTTCTTGCCGGCGAGCACGCGCGCCAGGTAGTCGAGCAGGGCGAACGAGGAGCGCTCGATGTCGGTGACGAGCTCGGGCGTCAGCGCCTGCGGCCGGGCGATGCTGCGCTGCACGGCGGCTTCGCTGGCGCGCAGCACCACCGCCGCGGCCGGCAGGCCGACCAGCTCGAGCGCGCCCACGCCCTGGTGGATCTGCGAGCGGGCGGCGCGCAGCACGCCGGGGTCGACGCTGTCGAGATCGGAGCCGGTGACCGCCTCCAGGTCCTTGATGAAGCGGCGCAGCGACTTGTGCGCGGCGTCGAGCGAGCGGCGCAGCTCCTCCTGAACCCAGGCGATCGCGCTCAGGTCGTCGCCGGAGGGCAGCGCCCCCGCCGCGGCCGGGGCGGCATCGTCGAGCGAGCTGTCCATGTCAGTGCGGCCCGGCCGCCCGAAGGCACTGAGCGCCTCCTCGGGGGGCAGCGAGCGAATGCGAGCGTGGGGGCTTCATCTCAGGCGATCTTGAATCGGGCGACGGACTGGTTCAGCTCCTCGGCGGTGCGGGACAGCTCGCGCACCATCTGCGCCGTCGAGCGCGTGCCCTCACCGGTCTGCTCGGTCACCGCGAAGATGTGCTGGATGTTGGCGGCCACGACGTTGGCCGACTGCGCTTCGGAGAGCGACTGCGCCGAGATGCTCGTCACCAGCTCGGTCAGCTGCCGCGTCACCTTGTCGATCTCGCCGAGCGCCGTGCCGGCCGCGTCGGTCAGTCGCGTTCCCTCGACCACGCCCTGCGTCGATCGCTCCATGGCGCCGACCGCGTCCTGCGTGTCGGTCTGAATCGTCTTCACCAGCGCCGCGATCTGCCGCGTCGCGTCGGCGGAGCGCTCGGCCAGCCGCTGCACTTCCTCGGCAACGACCGAGAAGCCGCGGCCCGCCTCGCCGGCCGAAGCCGCCTGGATGGCGGCGTTCAGCGCCAGCACGTTGGTCTGCTCGGTAATGTCGGAAATCAGCTCGGTGATTTCGCCGATCTCCTGCGACGACTCGCCCAGCCGCTTGATCCGCTTCGAGGTTTCCTGGATCTGGTCGCGGATCGAGTTCATGCCGCCGATCGTGTTCTGCACCGCCTTCAGGCCGGACTCGGCCGCCGCCAGCGACTGGCGGGCAACGCCTGCCGTTTCCTGCGCCTGGGTCGAGACGTTGTTGATTCGGCCGGCCATCTGCAGCACCGACTCGCCGGTGTCGCGGATCTCGCGCAGCTGCTCCGAAGAAGCCGCCAGCAGCTCGGTCGAATTGGCCTCGACCTGCTCGGTCGTGGTCGCCACCCGGCTGACCGTGCCCTGCACCTGCGACACCAGGGTGCGCAGCTCTTCCACGGTGTAGTTCACCGAGTCGGCGATCGCGCCGGTGATGTCTTCGGTCACCGTCGCCTGCTGCGTCAGGTCGCCTTCGGCGACGCCTTGGAGCTCGTTCATGAGCCGCAGAATCGCCGCCTGGTTGGCGTCATTCACGCGCTTGGCTTCCTGCTCCTGGCCTTCGGCCTCGAGGCGCCGGCTCTGCGCGAGCTGCGCTCGCTGGCCCTGCTCGGTGACGTACAGGCGCAGGAACCCGTAGCCGCCGGCGACGGCGAGCACGGCGAACAGGATCAGCATGATGATGGTCGGCACGCCGATCCGCGACTCGACCTCGAGCCGCTCCTGGACCGTCTCCAGGCCTTTGCGCAGCTGCTCGCTGTCGCCCACGATCGCCGTCTGGGCGTCGCGCGCAGCGTTCAGGCCGGGCAGGTTGGCGAGGATGGTCGCGCCGCGGGCCTTCGTGTCCTGGTAGATCTTCACCAGCGCCGTCAGGCGCTCCTTGACCTGGGGATCGCGCGTACCCGGCAGGTTCATGCTCGAGCTGCCTTCGAGCAGGCCCTTGGTGATGTCGTTGAACGACTTCAGGTCCTTGTCGAGCAGGAACACCGCTTCCGGGTTGACGCCCTCGGCAGTGAGGAATTCGTTGGCCGACTTGCCGATCCGCTGCGTCAGCATGACGACCTGGCTCAGCGCCGAGACCTCGATCGGGTTGACGTCGCGCTGCAGCTTCATCGACAGGATCGCCTCGGCCGCCTCGAGCAGGTCGAACGACTGCCGGTTGATCGCCCGCAGCGACTGGCCGACCTCGGTCAGCGCCTTCTGCTGGCCGAGGATGACGCCGGCGTTCTTCTCCGCCCGGTCGACCAGCGGCACGACCGCGTCGAGGGAGTCCTGCACGCCCGACGGCGCCGCCGACTTCAGGTTGCGCACGTTGGCGGCGAGCACCTCGGAGCTTTCCTTGACCTCAGGGAACGAGGCGCTGGTGCCGACGATCGCCTGCGTCACCGACTTGGCCAGCCGCTGCGACTGCATCATCGCCTGGCCGGTGGCGCCGACCTGGGTCGAGCCGCCGCGCGCGGCGAAGAACGAATAGACCGCCAGGGCGATCAGGCCGATCAGGCCCACGCCGAGCAGGAACAGCAGGATTCGCTGCTGCTCGGCGACGGGCCGCCCGCCGATCATCGGCAGGCTGGCGGCGAGCGGCGCCGCACCCGTGTCGGCGCCCTGCAGGCGGGTCTCGGTGAAATCGGCGATCTCCGACGGCACGGCCTCAGAAATGATCGACGGGTTCGAGGGCACGATGGCAGCGTGGCCGGGCTCGGCGTCGAAGGCGGCGGCGGCCTCGATGTCGACGTCGGGCAGCGCCAGGTCCGGCGGCGCCATCGCCGGGTCGGCGCTGCCTTGCGGCTCGGGCTCGGCGAGGGCCACGTCGCTCTCGAGCGCTTCGGCCTCGGAAGCCGTGCCCTTCTGGCCACTCCACCCCTTGATCTTGTCAACGAAGCTCATATCGCCCTCTTTCTTCCAGGTTCCCTAGCCCACGATCTTCAGGAACAGATCGTTGCCGGCCAGTTCGACCAGGCTCAACTCCTGCCAGACACGCGCCGAAGCGTCACGGTAGCGCGCGCCGACGAAGGCCGGCCGCTCGCCGGCCTCGTCGTCGTCGCGGGTCAGATCGCTCTCGCTGCGCAGGCCGGAAAGCCGGTCGACGAGCAGCACGCAATTGATGTCGAGCGACTGGTTGAAGCCGACCAGGCGCGCCTGGTCGCGGCCGGCCTCGGTGGTCTTGACGCCGAGAAAGCCCGCCAGGTCGACGACGCCGTGCAGGTGGCCGCGCAGGTTGGCGACGCCGAGGAACCAGCGGTGGCTGTGCGGCACGTGGACCAGCGGCGACATGGCGAAGATTTCGCCGGCGTCGCGCAGCGGGAACAGGAAGCCGCGCGAGCTGCACTCGACGGCAAGCCACGAGCGACCGAGCGGCTCGGTGCGCGCCACCCGCAGACGGTCGGCGAGCCGGGTCTGGAGGTCACGCAGGGCCTGCTTGTTTGCCATTCCCTTGCTGGATCAGTCGAAAGCGCGAATCTTCGCCATCAGCTCGGTCGGATCGACCGGCTTGACGATGTAGTCCTTGGCGCCCTGGCGCATGCCCCAGACCTTGTCGGTTTCCTGGTTCTTGCTCGTGCACATGATCACCGGCACCTTCGAGAAGCGCGGGTCGCGGGTGATCGCCCGCGTGAGCTGGAAGCCGTTCTGGCCGGGCATCACCACGTCCATCAGGATCAGGTCGGGCGTTTCCTCGCCCAGGCGCTTCATCGCGTCCTCGCCGTTCTCCGCGGTGCGCACCTCGAAGCCGCGCTTGCCGAGCAGCTCGGACAGGTGGTGCAACTCGGTCTTGGAGTCGTCGACGAGCAGGATCTTCTGGATCGGCATGTTGGTTCGCTTCCCTCATTCGCGACGCGCTGTCGTCGCAGCGCTGTCGCCAGTTCGCATCACGCCGCGCGGCGATGCTGCTGCACGGCCTGCAGCAGCTGGTCCTTGGTGAACGGCTTGGTCAGGTAATCCTCGGAACCGACCATGCGGCCGCGCGCCTTGTCGAACAGGCCGTCCTTGGAGGACAGCATGATGATCGGCACGCCCGCGAACTTGAGGTTGCGCTTGATGATCGCGCAGGTCTGGTAGCCGTCGAGGCGCGGCATCAGGATGTCGCAGAAGATCAGGTCGGGGTCGTGGTCGTTGACCTTGGAAAGCGCGTCGAAGCCGTCTTCGGCCAGGAGCACCTCGTAGCCGCCCTGCTTCAGGAAGATCTCGGCGCTGCGCCGGATCGTGTTGCTGTCGTCGATGACCAGCACCTTGACGGCTGTGGAATCGGCTGTGGCCGCGTTGCTCACCTAGCGTTCTCCTGTCTGGACACTGGCTGCCGGTGCGCGCCTGCGGTCACGCTCAGATCTGCACCATCTCGAAGTCTTCCTTGCGAGCCCCGCACTCCGGACACGTCCAGTTGATCGGAACGTCGGCCCATACGGTGCCGGGGGCGAGGCCGTGCTCGACGTCCCCCGCCGCCTCGTCGTAAATCCAACCGCAGATCAGGCACATCCAGGTCTTCGGCTCGCTCACTGCTTCGCTCACGGGTCGGGCCATGCCTTCACTACAATGCAGCGAGATTGTAGACACGTGCCTTCCGGGAAAAGCAAGGCTGTGTAGGTACATACGCAACATTCTTCACGTTCGGCTAGAGGTCTCCGCCGGCTTCTTCGAACGGCTCTCCTCGCGGCTTCCGAGCACTCCCCATGACCGCCATTTCCCCGTCCGCCGAGGCCGATGCCGTTGGTCCGACCGAGCAACCCGCTCCCGCCTGCGTGATGAGCTTCAACGTCAGCGACCCGAGCGGCGCCGGCGGTTCGGCCGGCGACGTGGCGACGATCGCGGCGATGGGCGCGCACGCGCTGCCGGTGATCACCAGCATCGTCATGCGCGACACGGCCGAGATCTTCGACCACCACGCGATCGAGGCCGACCTGATCGTCGAGCAGGCGAGGAGCGTGCTCGAGGACGTGACCATCGCCGCCTGGAAGGTGGGCTTTCTCGGCTCGACCGAGGGCGTGAGCGCGGTCGCCGAGATCCTCGCCGACTATCCCGACGTGCCCCTGGTCGCCTACCTGCCGAACCTCGCCTGGGTCGAGGAAGACGAACAGCAGTCGTACCTCGAGGCGTTTCGCGAGCTGGTGCTGCCGCAGACCGAGGTGCTGGTCGGCAGCCACCAGACGCTTTCCGATTTCCTCCTCCCCGACTGGGCGGGCGAGCGCCCGCCGTCCTCGCGCGAGATCGCCATCGCCGCCAGCAAGCACGGCACCCGCTACGTCCTGGTGACCAGCGTGCCCCTGCCCGACCAGTTCCTCGACAACGTCCTCGCCAACGCCCAGGGGGCGATCACGGGTGAGAAGTTCGAGCGCTTCGAGACCACCTTCGTCGGCGCCGGCGAAACCCTCTCGGCCGGCCTGGCGGCGCTGCTCGCCACCGGCGTCGACCTGCATGCCGCCGTCGGCGAGGCGCTCGCCTTTCTCGACCAGGCGCTCGACGCGGGCTTCCGGCCCGGCATGGGCAACGTCATCCCCGACCGGTTCTTCTGGGCCCTGCCCGAGGAAGACGAGGAAGGCGCCGTTCCCGGCGAAGCCGAGCCCGGCGAGGCCGATGGCGCGACCGCGCCGCGAAATCCGCGCCATGTCCACTAACGCCGAGCTGTTCGAGCGCGCCCGGCGCGTCATTCCGGGCGGCGTCAACTCGCCGGTGCGCGCCTTTCGCGCCGTCGGCGGCACGCCGCGCTTCATCGCCCGGGCCGAAGGGCCGTACCTGTTCGACGCCGAGGGCAAGCGCTACATCGACTACATCGGCTCCTGGGGGCCGATGATCCTCGGCCACCGCCATCCGGCGGTGGAGGAAGCGGTGCACCGCGCGGTCGACCAGGGCCTCTCGTTCGGCGCGCCGACCGAGCGCGAGATCGAGCTGGCCGAGGAGATCCTGCGGCACGTGCCGAGCATGGAGCAGCTCCGGCTGGTGAGCTCGGGCACCGAAGCGGCGATGAGCGCGCTGCGCCTGGCGCGCGGGGCCACCGGCCGCGACATGATCGTCAAGTTCGAGGGCTGCTACCACGGCCACGCCGATGCCCTGCTGGTCAAGGCCGGCTCGGGCCTGGCGACCTTCGGCCACCCGACCAGCGCCGGCGTGCCCGCGGCGGTGGTGCAGGACACGCTGGTCCTCGAATACAACAACCTCGTCCAGCTCGACGAGGCCTTCGACCTGCACGGCGCGAAGATCGCCTGCGTCATGATCGAGCCGATCGCCGGCAACATGAACTTCGTGCGCGCCGCGCTGCCCTTCATGCAGCGCCTGCGCGAGCTGTGCAGCAGGCACGGCGCCCTGCTCGTGTTCGACGAGGTCATGACCGGCTTTCGCGTCGGCCTCGGCGGCGCCCAGGCGCTCTACGCCCGGGCGCTGCCCGGCTTCGCGCCCGACCTCAGCGTCTTCGGCAAGGTGATCGGCGGCGGCATGCCGCTCGCGGCCTTCGGCGGCAAGCGCGCGGTGATGGAGCAGCTCGCGCCGCTCGGTCCGGTCTACCAGGCAGGCACGCTCTCCGGCAACCCGGTCGCCACCGCCTGTGGCCTGGCGACCTTGCGCGAGATCGCCCGGCCCGGATTCTTCGAGGCGCTCGCGGCGCGCACCCGCCAGCTCGTGGCCGGCCTGCTCGCCGCGGCCGAAGGCGCCGGCGTGGCGATGTGCGGCGACAGCGAAGGCGGCATGTTCGGCTTCTTCTTCGCCCAGGCCCTGCCGCAGAAGTACGCCGAGGTGATGGCGACCGACTCGGCGCGCTTCAATCGCTTCTTCCACGCCATGCTCGACCGCGGCGTGTACCTCGCCCCGGCCCTGTACGAAGCCGGGTTCGTGAGCGCGGCGCACGGCGAGAGCGAGCTCCAGGCCACGCTCGCCGCGGCCCGGGAGAGCCTGCGCCTGGCCGACTGACGCGGCGCGCCGACAGCAGGCGTGCCACCTGCCGGGCGGCAGCCGGGCTCAGGTTCCGGGCACCCAGTCGGTCGGGTACTTCCAGAGATCCCTGAGCAGGTAGTTGATCGGAATGTTCAGCGCCGTGTTCTTCGGCGGAATCGGCGCTGCGAACCAGCGCTCGTACACCGGGTAGACCTCGCGGCTGACGATGAGGCGCTTCATCTCGTCGTCGACGAGCTGCTTGAACTCCGGGTCGGCCTTCGACAGCATGATGGCGAGCGGCTCGACCGTCAGGAACTTGCCGACGACCTTGAGCTTGGACGGATCGCTGCGGCCGGCGCGCAGCCCGTAGAGCAGCACGTCGTCCATGGCGAAGCCGTCGGCCTCGCCCTTCTCGACCATGTCGACCGCCTTCGCGTGGTCGGCGACCTCGAGGATGGTGATGCCGAGCAGGCGGTCCTTGTTGGCGGTGGTGATCGCCTTCAGCGGCGTCGTGCCCGTGGTCGAGACGAGCTTCTTGCCCTGGAACTCGCGCAGGTCGGAGATCGGCGAATCGGCGCGCACCAGGTAGCGCGCGCCGGTCACGAAATGCGGCACCGTGAAAGCGACCTTCTCGCGCCGCTCGGCGTTGTTGGTGGTCGAGCCGCATTCGAGGTCGGCGCGCCGGTCGACGATGGCTGCGAGGCGGTCGGCCGGCGTCACCTTGACGAATTCGACGGCGAGCGCGCGCAGGCCCAGCTTGACCTTGACCGCCTCGGCGAGGCGCTTGCACAGGTCGACGGCGTAGCCGACCGGCTTGCCCGATTCGTCGAGAAACGAGAACGGAATCGACGACTCCCGATGGGCGATGACGATCTTGCCGCGGTTGCGGATGTCGTCGAGCACCGGGCCCGCGCTGGCCTGCCAGGCGATGCCGGCCAGCACCGCGGCGACGAGAAGATGACGGACGACGCGCACCGGCGAACCCTTCGACTGCAGCTGAACCGGCGCGCATTATCCGGGGGCCTCCGGCCGAACGCGGGGGTCGAGCGCTGCACGGCGGCGCTGTTGCAGCGAATTTCGCACGCAACCGGGACCGAAGCGATGGGTCGCAGCTTGCACAATGCGCGCATCCGTCCGTGAGGAATTCATGCCGCACCGTACCCTCCGCGCGTTCCTGGCTCTGGCTCTCTTCTGCGTGGCGACCGCCTCGCATGCGCTCGTGTTCGCCATCAACGAGGGCGTGACCTACCGCGTCACCAACGACGAGATCCGGGC
This sequence comes from Burkholderiales bacterium, assembly GCA_021414305.1. Lineage (GTDB taxonomy): Bacteria > Pseudomonadota > Gammaproteobacteria > Burkholderiales > Burkholderiaceae_C > Schlegelella_A. The sequence continues at coordinate 573,726 of JAIOOS010000015.1, forward strand.
CAAGTACGCCGCCCTCGCCACCGACCTCGGCAAGCTCCTCAAGCAGCCGGTCACGGTCGAGCCGATCGGCGACTACCCGACGCTGCGCAAGGGCCTCGCCTCGAAGGAGTACGACCTCGCCTTCATCCACCCGGCGCATCTCTCGGTGCTGGCCATGCGCGACTCGGGCTACAAGCTGCTCGCCGTGACCAAGGGCTACCAGAACTACACCGCCAACTTCCTGGTGCGCGCCGATTCGCCTTTCAAGACGCTCGCCGACCTGAAGGGCACGAGCGTGGGCGCGCCCGACGAGGACTCGATCACCTCCTGGATGGTCCGGGCGACGCTGCGCGACGCGCTCGGCGATGCCAAGCAGGTCTCGCTGGTCTACACCCGCTACCAGGACGCCGTGCCCTTCTTCGTCGAGCACGGGCTGACGCGCTCCGGGGCGACGGCGGCGAACTCGGTCGTCAAGGCGTGGTCCGCGCAAGGCGGGCGCATTCTCGCCAAATCGCGGCCGGTGCCGATCAAGCACATGCTCGCTAGCTCGTCGCTCAGCGCCGAGCAAGTGCAGAAGGTGCGGGAATACCTGCTCGGCCTCGACGCCAGCGAAGAGGGGCGCAAGAAGCTCGAGCCGACCAAGTACGAGGGCTTCGCGCCCTACGCCGAGCCCGACATGCTGGCGATCGGCAAGTGGCTCGGCCTCTAGGGCCGGCGCGTCACGTCGGCGACGAGCGCAAGCCGTAGGCCTTGCCGTCGACGAACAGGTACTCGACCCGCATCACCGCCTCGCCCTTCTCCGCCGGGAAGGTGTAGCCGATCGCGGCGACCGCCTGCCCCGGCTTGATCTCCGCCACCTTCCAGGCCTCCATCCGCGTCAGCGGCGCGAGCTCCAGCTCCCAGACCGCGTCCTTGCGCGTGGGCAGCCGCGCCGCGGCGAGCACGCGCGGCGCATCGACGCTCGCCGACTGCGCCGGCACCGATCGCTTCGCCAGGTCGGCCGGCAGGGCGAGGCCGGGCGCGAGGCGCAGCTTCAGCTCGGCGTGCGGGTTGCGCCAGACCACGCTCTCCGCCTTGCCTTCGAGGTAGAGCGGCTTGTCCTGGTCGAAGCCGCCCCAGCCGTGGTGGGCGCGGGCCAGCGTCGGCAGCAATCCGGCGGCGGAAAGAGCGAGGAGGTGGCGGCGTTGCATGGGGCGATTCCTTTCGGCGGGCGGCGGGCTCATTTGTAGGCGATCCAGCGGCCGCAGGCGACGATCGCGAGCCATAGCCCCAGCGAGAGCGCGGTCTGCAGGCGTGCACGCCGGTCGTCGCGGCTCGAGCCGCCGCGCGAATGGAAGTCGAGCGCGTTCAGGCCCGCCACCGCGATCAGCGCCATCTTCCAGACGAACGCCTTGTTGGCGATCATCTCCTCGAACTGGCTGACGAACATCACCAGGCCGCTGGCCGCGGCGAGGGCGAAGCCGGCGCCGGTGATCGGCAAGGCGAGCCGGGCGAGCGCCCCCAGGTCGACCGCGCGGCCGAGGCCCCAGACCCGCATCTCGAAGACCACCAGGCTGCCGAGCAGCAGGCCGATGCCGACGATGTGCACGGCCTCGAGCGCCGGGTAGACGAAAGGCACGGTCGTGACCCAGTTCATGCCCTGATTCTCGCCTCGGCATTTCGCCCGGAACCGGGCGCGGGTCTTGCACAATCGGCCGATGCACCTGCACGTTCTCGGCATCTGCGGCACCTTCATGGGCGGCCTCGCCGCCCTCGCCCGCGAGGCCGGCCACCGCGTCACGGGCTGCGACGCCAACGTCTATCCGCCGATGAGCGAGCAGCTCGCGGCGCTCGGCATCGAGCTGATCGAAGGCTACGACGCCGGTCAGATGAAGCTCGCGCCGGACCTGTTCGTCATCGGCAACGCGATCACGCGCGGCAACGCGCTGCTCGAGGCGATCCTCGACGCCGGCTCGGCCTACACCAGCGGCCCGCAGTGGCTCGCCGAGCACGTGCTCGCCGGCCGCCACGTGCTCGCGGTCGCCGGCACCCACGGCAAGACCGGCACCACCTCCATGCTCGCCTGGATCCTCGAGTCGGCCGGCCGCAAGCCGGGCTTCCTGGTCGGCGGCGTGCCGCTCGACTTCGGCGTCTCGGCGCGCCGCGGCGACCCGGCGGCGCCGTTCGTGATCGAGGCCGACGAATACGACACCGCGTTCTTCGACAAGCGCAGCAAGTTCGTCCACTACCGGCCGCGCACCGCGATCCTGAACAACCTCGAGTTCGACCACGCCGACATCTTCGACGACCTGGCGGCGATCGAGCGCCAGTTCCACCACCTGGTGCGCACCGTGCCGGCGAACGGCCGGCTGGTGGTCAACGCCCGCGACGAGGCGCTGCAGCGGGTGCTCTCGATGGGCTGCTGGAGCGGCGTGCAGCGCTTCGGCGGCAGGAAGGAAGAGCCCGGCATGCTGCGCGCGCGCGGCGAGCCGCATGCCTTCGACGTGCTGCGCGGCGGCCTGAAGATCGCGCGCATCGAATGGGGCCTGCTCGGCGAGCACAACCAGATGAACGCCCTGGCGGCGATCGGCGCGGCCGAGCATGCGGGCGTGGCACCGGAGGTCGCGGCACGGGCGCTCGGCACCTTCCGCAACGTCAGGCGCCGACTCGAGCTGCGGGGCGAGGTGGGCGGGGTCGCCGTCTACGACGACTTCGCGCACCACCCCACCGCGATGCGCACCACCCTCGACGGCCTGCGCCGCAAGGTCGGCAACGCGCGCATCCTCGCCGCCTTCGAGCCCCGATCGAACACGATGAAGCTCGGCGCGATGAAGGCGCAGCTCCCCTGGGCGCTCGAGGAGGCGGATCTCGCCTTCTGCCACTCGGGCGGGCTCGGCTGGGACGCGGCCGAGGCGCTGCGGCCGCTGGGCGCGCGCGGCATCGTCGCCAAGAGCGTCGACGAGCTGGTGGCGCGCATCGTCGCCCTCGCCCGCCCGGGCGACCACGTGCTCTGCATGAGCAACGGCGGCTTCGGCGGCGTGCACGCGAAGCTGCTCGCCGCGCTCGCCACCGCGCCCGGCGCCGGCACCGCCCGCGCCGCCGCGTGAGCGGGCCGCCAACCGGGCGGGCACCCGGCGCGCCGGTCACGCACCTGCTCTACCTGCACGGCTTCCGCTCGTCGCCGCGCTCGACCAAGGCCGAGCGCATGCGCGCCTGGGTGCAGGCACACCGGCCCGAGCTCGAGTGGCTCTGCCCGCAGCTTCCGCCTTCGCCGCAAGCGGCGATCGACGGCCTCTTCGCCGCGACCGCGGGGTGGCCGCGCGAACGGATGGCAGTGATCGGCAGCTCCCTTGGCGGCTTCTACGCGACCGTCGTGGCCGAACGCACCGGCTGCCGCGCGGTGCTCCTCAATCCCGCCGTCGAGCCGGCGCGCGACCTCGCCGCGCACATCGGCGAGCAGACGGCGTGGCACGGCGACGAGCGCTTCTTCTTTCGCGCCGAGTTCATCGACGAGCTGCGCGCGCTCGCGCCGCCCGCGCCGCTCACCCGGCCGGAGCGCTACTTCGCGGTGATCGCCAAGGGCGACGAGCTGCTGTCGTGGCGGGAGATGAGCGGCCGCTATGCCGGCTCGCCGATGCGCCTGATCGAGGGCAGCGACCACGCGCTCACGGACTTCGAGACCTGGCTGCCCGAGGTCACCGGCTTCCTCGGCCTGTGAGGCCGAGGGGCGCTCACTTGCCCCAGTGCCAGATCGTCCAGGCCACCCGGCCCCAGACCTCGACGTTGAACCAGAACAGCCCGATAAGCCAGACCCAATGACGAAAGCGACGCGCCCGGTCGAGCCAGATCTTGGAGTCGAAGGCGATGAAGAGAACGAAGCCGACGGTCGCGCCGATCGCGAAGAACGCGCCGAGGACCCCGAGGATCCAGCGAAAGACGATCATGCGACGGGCGGCGGCCGCAGGGCCACGAATGCGATCACCATGCCGGCGCCAGCTCGACGAAGCCGGCCGGGGCGCGGGCCTCGTCGTCGAAGGTCACGGTCTCGTAGGCCGCGGGGTCGGCGAGCAGGGCGCGGACCAGCGTGTTGTTGAGCGCGTGGCCCGATTTGTAGGCGGTGTACGAGGCGAGCAGCGGCCGGCCCGCCATCATCATGTCGCCGATCGCGTCGAGGATCTTGTGCTTGACGAACTCGTCGTCGTAGCGGAGGCCATCGCTGTTGATCACCTTGTACTCGTCGACGGCGACCACATTGTCGAGGCTGACGCCGCGGCCGAGGCCACGCGAACGCATCATGTCGAGCTCGGTGGTGAAGCCGAAGGTGCGGGCGCGCGCGATCTCGCGCTTGTAGCGCGCCGCGTCCATCTCGAACACGAACTGCTGCCCGGTCTGGCTCACCGCCGGATGATCGAACTCGATCTCGAAGGCGAGCCGGTAGCCCTCGTAGGGCTCGAGCCGCGCCCACTTCAGCGAGGCGCCCTCGCCCTCCCTGACCTCGACCGTCTTCTTCACCCGCAGAAAGCGCTTCGGCGCGTCCTGCGTGACGATGCCGGCGCTCTGCAGCAGGAACACGAACGAGGCGGCCGAGCCGTCGAGGATGGGCACCTCCTCGGCGGTGATGTCGACGAACAGGTTGTCGAGGCCGAGGCCGGAGCAGGCCGAGAGCAGGTGCTCGACGGTCTTCACCTTGGGCCCCGCCGGGTCGCCGCCGGCCGAGATCGTGGTCGCCATGCGCGTGTCGCAGACCGAGAACGCGTCGACCTTGATCGCCACCGAGCGCGGCAGGTCGATCCGGCGAAAGACGATGCCGGTGTCGGGCGGCGCCGGACGCAGCGTCATCTCGACCCGCTGCCCGCCGTGCACGCCGACGCCGACGGCCTTCGTCATCGACTTCAGGGTGCGCTGCGCCAGCATGGTGCGATTGTCCGCGAACCGTGCCGGCGCGCCGTGACCGAGGTCTTGCGGCGCGCCGGCGGCGGCTTCAGTCGGCCTGCTTCCTGAGGAACGCCGGGATCTCGATCTCGTCCATGCCGTTGCTCGCCAGCGCATCGACCTTGGCCGCCGCGGTCCGGCCGTTGCGCCAGACGCTCGGCGTCGTCAGGCCCGAGTAGTCATGCTGCTGCGCGGTCGGCATCTGCACCTGCTGGTTCAGCACCGGCAGGTTGTCGGTGCCGGTGCGCTGCACGGGCGCGCTGTGCACCACCTGGATCGGCGTCTGCGCGCGCGCCCGGGCGGGGCTCAGGCCGGTGGCGATGACGGTCACGCGCAGCTGGTCGCCGAGCGATTCGTCGTAGGCCGTGCCGTAGATGACGTGCGCTTCCTCCGCGGCGTAGCGGCGGATCGTGTTCATCGCGTTGCGGCTCTCGCTCAGCTTGAAAGTGTTGCGGTTGGCCGCGATCAGCACCAGCACGCCGCGCGCGCCCGAGAGGTCGATGCCCTCGAGCAGCGGGCAGGCCACCGCGGCCTCGGCCGCCTTGGACGCGCGGTCCGGGCCCGACGCGATGGCGGTGCCCATCATCGCCTTGCCCGGCTCGCTCATCACCGTCTTCACGTCCTCGAAGTCGACGTTGACGAGGCCCGGGATGTGGATGATGTCGCTGATGCCGCCGACGGCGTTCTTCAGCACGTCGTTGGCGTGGGCGAAGGCCTGGTCCTGGGTGACGTCGTCGCCGAGCACGTCGAGCAGCTTGTCGTTGAGGATCACGATCAGCGAATCGACGTTCGCTTCGAGCTCGGCGACGCCGGCATCGGCCGCCTTGAGGCGGCGCGGGCCTTCGAAGTCGAACGGCTTGGTGACCACGCCCACCGTCAGGATGCCCATCTCGCGCGCCACCCGGGCGATCACCGGCGCCGCGCCGGTGCCGGTGCCGCCGCCCATGCCGGCGGTGATGAAGAGCATGTGCGCGCCGTCGATCGCCTGGCGGATGCGGTCGACCGCCTCTTCCGCGGCGGCGCGGCCGGCCTCCGGCTTGGCGCCGGCGCCGAGGCCGGTGGAGCCGAGCTGGATCAGGTGATGCGCGGCCGAGCGGTTGAGCGCCTGCGCGTCCGTGTTGGCGCAGACGAAGTCCACGCCCTGCACGCCCTCGTCGATCATGTGCTCGACCGCGTTGCCGCCGCCGCCGCCCACGCCGATCACCTTGATCTGCGTGCCCATGCTGAACTCTTCGATCATTTCGATTGCCATCTGTAGCTCCAATCCTTGCAGTTGCCTTGAGTCGTGAAAACCGGAATACGTTCTTGGTGTGTGTGTTCGATGAGCGACCTCCCGCGTCGCTCAGCCGGTGGGCGGCGGGTCGTGGGCGTGCGGCAGGAAGCTGGCGTGTCCCGGTCTCGTGCTGGTCGTCATCGCGTCGCTTCCCCTGTGATCAAAAGTTGCCGAGGAACCAGTCCTTGGCCCGGCCGAACATCGTCTTCACCGAGCCCGCCTGCTGCGCCGCGCGCTGGCCGCGCGTCCTCGCCAGGCGCGCTTCCTCGAGCAGGCCCATCACCGTCGCCGAGCGCGGATTGGCGACCATGTCGTGGAGCGCGCCGCGGTAGGTGGGCGTGCCCTTCCTCACGGGCTTCAGAAAGATGTCTTCGCCGAGCTCGACCATTCCCGGCATGACCGCGGCGCCGCCGGTGATGACGATGCCGCTCGAGAGCAGTTCCTCGTAGCCGCTCTCGCGGATCACCTGGTGCACCAGCGAATAGATCTCCTCGATCCGCGGCTCGATCACGCCGGCCAGCGCCTGGCGACTCAGCATTCGCGGCGGCCTGTCGCCGAGGCCGGGCACCTCGAGCTGCTCGTTCGGGTCGGCGAGCAGCTGCTTGGCGACGCCGTACTCGACCTTGATCTCCTCGGCGTCCTTGGTCGGCGTGCGCAGCGCCATCGCGATGTCGCTGGTGATCAGGTCGCCGGCGATCGGGATCACCGCGGTGTGGCGGATCGAGCCGTCGGTGAAGATCGCGACGTCGGTGGTGCCGGCGCCGATGTCGACCAGCGCCACGCCGAGGTCCTTCTCGTCCTCGGTCAGCACCGCGTGGCTAGAAGCACTCGGGTTCAGCACGAGCTGGTCCACTTCCAGCCCGCAGCGGCGCACGCACTTGACGATGTTCTCGGCCGCGCTCTGCGCCCCGGTGACGATGTGCACCTTGACCTCGAGCCGCCCGCCGCTCATGCCGATCGGCTCCTTGACCTCGTGGCCGTCGATCACGAACTCCTGCGGCTCGACCAGCAGCAGCCGCTGGTCGTTGGGGATGTTGATCGCCTTGGCGGTCTCGACCACGCGGGTCACGTCGACCGGCGTCACTTCCTTGTCGCGCACGATCACCATGCCGGTCGAGTTCTGGCCGCGGATGTGGCTGCCGGTGATGCCGGTGTAGACGCGGGTGATCTTGCAGTCGGCCATCATCTCGGCCTCTTTCAGCGCCTGCTGGATCGACTGCACGGTGGCGTCGATGTTGACGACGACGCCGCGCTTCAGGCCATGCGTCGGCGCGCTGCCGAGGCCGGCCAGGCGCAGCTCGCCGTCGGGCATGACCTCGGCCACCACCGCCATCACCTTGGCGGTGCCGATGTCGAGTCCGACGACGATGTCCTTGATTTCCTTGGCCATGGGCTCTCTGGCTCCTTCTATTTCTTCTGCGGCTTGTCGCTCGCGTTGATCAGCGTCGAGACGCCTTTCAAGCGCACCGCGTAGCCGTCGGTATGGCGGAGGTCGGCGTATTCGAGCGGCCGCTGGTAGCGCGAGGTCACCTGGCGCACGGTGGAGACGAAGCGCGCAGTGCGGGCCACGGCCTCGTCGTCGCTGCCGCGGCCGATCTCGACCACCGCGCCGCTGTCGAGCGTCGCCTGCCACGAGCCGCGTCCCGAGAGCTGCAGCGCCTCGACGCGCGCCTCGAGCAGGGCGAACGGGCGGCTGAGCTTGTCGTGCATCGCCAGCACGTGCGCCGAGGTCCCGTCCGGGCCTTCGAGCGTCGGCAGGGTCTCGTCCTCGACGTCGCCGACGTTGGCCTCGAACACCTCGCCGAAGCTGTTGACCAGCTTCTCGCTGCCCGGCTCGCCGCCGCCCCAGAGGGCGACCGGCCGGTGCTCCTCGAGCCGCACCCGCAGGCGGTTCGGCCAGACCTTCTGCACCACGGCATGGCGCACCCAGGGCACCGACTCGAAGGCGCGGCGCACCGCGGCGAGGTCGAGCGTCAGGAAGTTGCCCGCGAGGCGCGGCGCGGCGTTGGCGCGGATCGTCGAGACGCTGTTGCGGCCGACGTCGCCGTCGACCGTGATGACGCGGATCGCGAACAGCGGCTGGCGTGCCAGCCAGAGCAGCGCCGCGCCGGCGAGCAGCAGCCCGGCGACGACCGCGAGCACGACGGCGGTGACGTTCATCAGGCGCACGTCGCCGGGCATCGGCTCGACGCGGGGAGAGGGGGCGGCGCGGCGGACCATGCTCAGGCTTTCGGGCCGGACGCGAGCCAGGCCGGGTCGGAGTCGAGCGTCGCCGCCGCGAGGATCTCGAGGCAGAGCTGCTCGTAGCCGATGCCGGCGGCCTTGGCCGACATCGGCACCAGCGAATGCGTCGTCATGCCCGGCGAGGTGTTCATCTCGAGGAGGAAGGGCTTGCGGTCGGTCTTGCGCAGCATCAGGTCGGCGCGGCCCCAGCCGCGACAGCCGAGCGTGCGGTAGGCGGCGAGGACGATGCGCTGGATCTCCGCCGTTTCCTCGGCAGAAAGAGCCGCGGGGCACTCGTAGCGGACGACGTCGGTGAAGTACTTGTTGTGATAGTCGTACTCGCCTTCGGGCGCGACGATGCGCACCACCGGCAGGGCGCGCGCCCCCGCGCCCTCGCCCAGCACCGGGCAGGTGAGCTCGTCGCCCTCGATGAACTCCTCGCACAGCACGTCGGCGTCGTAGCGCGCGGCGAGCTCCACCGCCGACTGCATCTCCGAATAGCCGGCGACCTTGGTGATGCCGATCGAGGAGCCCTCGCGCGGCGGCTTCACCACCAGCGGCAGGCCGAGCAGGTCGGGCACGGCCCGGAGCTGCTCGCGCTCCTGCTCGCCTTGCGCCAGTCGAACGAAGCGCGGCGTCGGCAGGCCCTCGGCGAGCCAGACGCGCTTGGTCATCACCTTGTCCATGGCGATCGCCGAGGCGAGCACGCCCGAGCCGGTGTACGGCAGGCCGAGCAGCTCGAGCGCGCCCTGCACGCTGCCGTCTTCGCCATGGCGGCCATGCAGCGCCACGAAGCAGCGGACGAAGCCCTCGTGCTTGAGCTCACCCAACTCGCGCTCGGCCGGATCGAAGGGATGCGCGTCCACGCCCTGCGCGCGCAGCGCCAGCAGCACGCCGGTGCCGGACATGATCGAGATCTGCCGCTCGGCCGAAGAGCCGCCCATCAGCACCGCCACCTTGCCCAGCGCCTTCACGTCGGTGGCGCCGCTCATGCCTGCTTCTCCAGCAGCTCGACCACCTGCGCCGGCACCGCGCCGATCGAGCCCGCGCCCATGGCGATGACCACGTCGCCTGCCTTGGCCTGCTCGACGATGGTCGCCGCCATCGTGCCGATGTCGTCGACGAATACCGGGTCGACCTTGCCGGCGACGCGCAGCGCCCGCGCCAGCGAGCGGCCGTCGGCGGCGACGATCGGCGCCTCGCCGGCGGCGTAGACCTCGGCGAGCAGCACCAGGTCGGCGCTGCCGATCACCTTGACGAAGTCCTCGAAGCAGTCGCGGGTGCGGGTGTAGCGGTGCGGCTGGAAGGCGAGCACGATCCGCCGGCCGGGGAAGGCGCCGCGCGCGGCGGCGAGCGTGGCCGCCATCTCGACCGGGTGGTGGCCGTAGTCGTCGATCAGGGTGAAGCTGCCCGCGCCGTCCGAAGCCGGATGGTCGCCGTAGCGCTGGAAGCGGCGGTCGACGCCGTCGAACTCGGCCAGGCCCTTGACCACCGGCGCGTCGGGCAGCTCGAGCTCGGTCGCGACCGCGATCGCCGCGAGCGCGTTGAGCACGTTGTGCGCGCCGGGCAGGTTGAGCGTGACCGCGAGGTCGGGCATGCGCACACCGTTCTTGCGCTGCACCGTGAAGCGCATCGTGCCGGCGGCGGCGACGACGTCGACGGCGCGGATCATCGCGTCGGCGCCGAAGCCGTAGGTCACCAGCGGCCGCGAGATCATCGGCATGATCGACTTCACGCCCGGGTCGTCGGCGCAGAGGATCGCCGCACCGTAGAAAGGCATCTTGTGGATGAACTCGACGAACGCCTGCTTCAGCCGGGCGAAGTCGTGGCCGTAGGTGTCCATGTGGTCGGCGTCGATGTTCGTGACGACCGCCATCACCGGCAGCAGGTTGAGGAAGGACGCGTCCGACTCGTCGGCCTCGACGACGATGTAGTCGCCGGCGCCGAGCCGGGCGTGCGCGCCCGCGGCGTTGAGCCGGCCGCCGATGACGAAGGTCGGGTCGAGCCCGGCCTCGGCCAGCACGCTGGTCACCAGCGAGGTGGTCGTCGTCTTGCCGTGCGTCCCGGCGATGGCGATGCCCTGCTTCAGGCGCATCAGCTCGGCCAGCATCACCGCGCGCGGCACCACCGGGATGCGCTTGGCACGGGCGGCGATCACCTCGGGGTTGTCGCCCTTCACCGCGCTCGAGGTCACCACCGCCTCGGCGCCGGCGATGTGCGCGGCGTCGTGGCCGATCTGCACCTGGATGCCGCGCTTGACCAGCGCCCGCGTCGTCGCGCTCGCGCTCTGGTCGGAGCCGGTGATGCGGTAGCCGAGGTTGTGCAGCACCTCGGCGATGCCGCTCATGCCGGCGCCACCGATGCCGACGAAGTGGATCTGCTTGACGGCGTGCTTCATGCGGCCACCATGCGTTCGATCTCGTCGGCGACGCGCGCGGCGGCGTGCGGCCGCGCGAGCGAGCGCGCCTTCGTGGCCATGGCCTGCAGCGCATCGCGGGTCAGGCTCGCGATCAGGTCGGCGAGCTTCCTCGGCGAGAGCTCGGCCTGCGGCAGGTGGATCGCCGCGCCCTGCCCCGCCATCCAGTTCGCGTTGTCGCGCTGGTGCGCGGTGGTGCTCACCACCAGCGGCACCAGCACCGCGGCGACGCCGGCGGCGCAGAGCTCGCTGACGGTGATCGCGCCGGCGCGGCAGACGATCAGATCGCAGTTCGCCAGCCGCTCGGGCATGTCGTCGATGAACGGAAGTACCTCGGCTTCGGCGCCGGCGGCGGCGTAGGCCTCCTGCACGCCGGCACGGCCTGCCTCGCCGGTCTGGTGCGTCACCTCGGGTCGCTCGGCCTTCGGCAGCAGCGCGATCGCCTGCGGCACACACTCGTTCAGCACCCGTGCGCCGAGGCTGCCGCCGACGACGAGCAGACGCAAGACGCCGCTGCGCCCGGCGAAGCGCTCGGTCGGCGCAGCGAGCGCCTCGATGCTCGCGCGCACCGGGTTGCCGCTGACGACCGCCTTCCTGCCCATCGCCTCCGCCGCCTCGCCGGGAAAGCCGAAGGCGATCTTCTTCGCCGCCAGCTCCAGCGCCCTGTTGCTGAGCAGGAGCGACGCGTCGGCGTTGACGAGCAGCAGCGGCCGCCCCTGCAGCCAGGCCATCCAGCCGCCGGGGAAGCAGACGTAGCCGCCCATGCCGAGCACCGCGTCGGCGCGACGCCGCGAAAAGATGCGCAGGCAGGTGCCGAACGCTGCGAGCAACAGGAGGGCACCGTGCAGGTTGCCGATCAGGCCCTTGCCGCGCAGGCCCGAGAACGCGATCCGGTCAAGCGCGATGCCGGTCTTCGGCACCAGCTTGTTCTCCATGCCGTTCGGCGTGCCCAACCAGCTCACGCTCCAGCCGCGCTGCTGCATCTCGGCGGCCACCGCCAGGCCGGGCATCACGTGCCCGCCCGTCCCGGCCGCCATCACAACGAGATGCTTCATGCGCGGCCCCCACGCATCAACTGCCGGTTCTCGATGTCGATGCGCAGCACGATCGCCAGCGCGATCATGTTCATCACGATCGCCGAGCCGCCGTAGCTCATCAGCGGCAGGGTGAGGCCCTTGGTCGGCAGCACGCCGAGGTTGACGCCCATGTTGATGAATGCCTGGCCGCCCATCCAGATGCCGATGCCCTGCGCGAACAGCCCGGCGAACACCCGGTCGAGGGCGATCGCCTGGCGGCCGATGTGGAACAGGCGGCGGGCGATCCAGAAGAAGGCGAAGATGACGCAGGCGACGCCGACGAAGCCCAGCTCCTCGCCGATCACCGCGAGCAGGAAGTCGGTGTGCGCCTCCGGCAGGTAATGCAGCTTCTCGACGCTCGAGCCCAGCCCCTGGCCGAAGATCTCGCCGCGGCCGAAGGCGATCAGCGAATGCGAGAGCTGGTAGGCCTTGCCGAGCGTGTACTTCTCGTCCCACGGGTTGAGGTAGGCGAAGATGCGCTCGCGCCGCCACTCGGAGAGCGTGATCATCAGGACGAAGGCGCCGACCAGCACCGCGCTGATGATCAGGAACATGCGGCCGTTGACGCCGCCGAGGAACAGGATGCCCATCGCGATCGTCGCGATCACGAGGAAGGCGCCCATGTCGGGCTCGGCGAGGAGCAGGAGGCCCACCACCGCCAGCGAGATCGCCATCGGCAGGACGGCGCGGAAGAAGTTCTCCTTCACGTCCATGCGGCGCACCATGTAGCCGGCGGCGTACATCGCGATCGCCAGCTTGCACAGCTCCGAAGGCTGGAAGCTCATGATGCCGAGCGGGATCCAGCGGCGCGCGCCGTTGACGCCCTTGCCGATGAAGGGCAGCAGCACCAGCACCAGCAGCAGCAGCGCGGCGACGAAGATCCAGGGCGAGAGCTTTTCCCAGAACGAGACCGGGATCTGCACGACGACGAGCGCGGCGATCACCGAGATCGCCATGAACAGCATGTGCCGGTTGAGGAAGTAGGTGGGCGTGTAGCGCGCGAACTTCGGGTTGTCGGGCAGCGCCACCGAGGCGCTGTAGACCATCACCAGGCCGAGCGCGAGCAGGCCGACCACCATGCAGACGAGGGTGCGGTCGAAGCCGAGCAGGCGCGCCGGCTGACCGGGGTCGACGCTGATCCATTCGCGCACCGGAATCGCTTCGGCCGGCGCGGCGCGGCGTGCGCGAGGGGCGGCGCCCGATGGCGCCGCGGCGCTCCGGCCGGCGGCTGGCGCGAGGCCCAGGCGGGCGCGCCAGCCGTCGAGCACACCGGCGAAGGAGGCGCTCATGCGACTCCCCCCTTGTGTTCCGCGTGGGCCCGCACCGCGGCGACGAAGACCTCGGCGCGGTGCGCGTAGTTGCGGAACATGTCGAGGCTGGCGCAGGCCGGGCTGAGCAGCACCGCGTCGCCGCGCCCGGCGCGCGCGAACGCAGCCTCGACCGCGGCTTCGAGCGTGGCGCAGCGCTCGAACGGCACGCCCGAGGAAGCGATCGCCGCTTCGATCTGCCCGGCGTCGCGGCCGAGCGTCAGCACCGCTCGGGCGCGGCGGGCGAGCGGCGCGGCGAGCGGCGCGAAGTCCTGGCCCTTGCCGTCGCCGCCGAGGATGACCACGAGCTTGCCGGGCGCGCGGTCGGCGCCCAGGCCGTCGAGCGCGGCGACGGTGGCGCCGACGTTGGTGCCCTTGCTGTCGTCGAAGGCATCGACGCCGTCGACGCCGGCGACGAACTCCACCCGATGCGGCTCGCCCCGGTACTCGCGCAACGCATGCAGCATCGGCGCCAGCGGGCAGCCAATCGCGCTCGCCAGCGCCAGCGCGGCGAGCGCGTTCAGGGCGTTGTGCCGGCCGCGGATGCGCAAGGCGTCGGCGGGCATGAGGTGCTGCAGGGTCAGGTCGCGCGGCGAGACGTCGTCGTCGCGGGCCCGCACCAGCCAGGCCATGTCGTTGTCGATCGCCAGGCCCCAGTCGCCCGGCCGCTCCGGCGCCCCGGCGCCGAACTCGACGACGCGGCGCGGCACGACGCGCGGCGGCCGGCCCTTCTTCGTCGCCACCGTCTGCGCCGGCGGCAGCAGCTTCATCGCCGCCGGATCGTCGCGGTTGAGGACGACGACGGCACGGTGGCCGAAGACGCGCGCCTTGGCCGCGGCGTAGGCCGCCATGGAACCGTGCCAGTCGAGGTGGTCCTCGGTGACGTTGAGCACCGCCGCGGCATCGGCCTCGAAGCGGGCGACACCATCGAGCTGGAAGCTCGAAAGCTCGAGCACCCAGACCTCGGGCAGGCGATCGCGCAGGGCCTCGGCCGGGCCGGCGTCGATCGCGTCGGCCAGGGTCTGCAGCATCGTCGGGCCGATGTTGCCGGCAACGGCGACTCGTCTGCCGCTGCGCCCGACCAGCAGCGCGGTCATCACGGTGGTGGTCGTCTTGCCGTTGGTGCCGGTGACGGTGATCACCTTGGGCAGGTAGTCGGCGGAGGTGCGCAGGCCCTCGAGCGCATCGGCGAAGACGTCGAGCTCGCCCTCGACCGGCACGCCCGCCTTCGCCGCGGCGGCGAGCAGCGCGGCGATGCCGGCGTCGTGCGGCGCGAGGCCGGGGCTCTTCAGGACGCGGTCTATGCCGGCTAGATCGGCCGCGGTCAGCGCAGCGGCGGGCAGGCGCGTGGCGCCCGGCACGTGCGCGGCGAGACCTGCCGCCTGCGGCGGCTCGGCGCGCGAATCCCAGACGCGGACCGCCGCGCCCTGCCGCGCGCTCCAGCGCGCCATCGCCAGGCCGGATTCGCCGAGACCGAGGACGAGGACCGTCGTCATCTCAGCTTCAGGCTCGCGAGGCCCACGAGGCAGAGCAGCATCGTGATGATCCAGAAGCGGACGACGACCTGGGTCTCCTGCCAGCCGGACTTCTCGAAGTGATGGTGCAGAGGCGCCATCTTCAGGATGCGCCGCCCCTCCCCGTACCTGCGCTTGGTGTACTTGAACCACAGCACCTGGGCGATGACCGAGAGCGCCTCGGCGACGAACACGCCGCCCATGATGCCGAGAACGATTTCCTGGCGCGTGATGACGGCGATGGTGCCCAGGGCGCCGCCGAGCGCGAGCGCGCCGACGTCGCCCATGAAGACCTGGGCCGGGTGGGTGTTGAACCAGAGGAAGGCCAGGCCCGCGCCGGCCATCGCCGAGCAGAAGATCAGCAGTTCCCCGGCGCCGGGAATGTAGGGAAAGAGAAGGTAGCGCGAATAGACCGAGCTGCCGGTGATGTACGCGAACACGCCGAGCGCCGAGCCGACCATCACCACCGGCATGATCGCCAGCCCGTCGAGCCCGTCGGTCAGGTTGACGGCGTTGCTCGCGCCGACGATCACGAAATAGGTCAGGGCGATGAAGCCGAACACCCCGAGCGGATAGCTCACCGTCTTGAAGAACGGCACGATCAGGTCGGCCTTCGGCGGCAGGTCGTTCGAGAAGCCGCTCTGCACCCAGCGCAGGAACAACTCGAGCACGCGCAGGTTCGAGGTCTCGCTGACGCTGAAGGCGAGGTACAGCGCGGCGACGATGCCGATCACCGATTGCCAGAAGTACTTCTCGCCCGAGGGCATGCCTTCGGGGTTCTTGCCGACGACCTTCCTCCAGTCGTCGACCCAGCCGATCGCGCCGAAGCCGAGGGTCACCACCATCACGATCCAGACGAAGCGGTTGGACCAGTCGAACCAGAGCAGGGTCGAGACGCCGATGCCGAGCAGGATCAGCACCCCGCCCATGGTCGGCGTGCCGGTCTTCGCATGGTGCGACTCGACGCCGTAGGCGCGGATCGGCTGGCCGATCTTCAGGCGCGTCAGCCTGCGGATCACCCATGGGCCGAACACCAGGCCGATGACGAGCGAGGTCATCGCCGCCATCACCGCGCGGAAGGTGATGTACTGGAACACCCGCATGAAGCCGAACTCGGGCGAGTACGCCTGCAGCCACTGCGAAAGGCTAAGCAGCATGCGCGCCTCCCGCCGGTTCGTCGACGAGCGCGGCGACGACGCGTTCCATGCGCATGAAGCGCGAGCCCTTGACCAGCACCGAGGCGAACGCCGGCGCCGTGGCGAGCGCCGCGACCAGCGCCTCGACGGTCGCGAAGGCGCGCGCGCCGGGGAAGTGGGTGACGGTGTTCGCGCTCTGCGCGCCGGCGGCCCAGAGCGTCTCGATGCCGCGCTCCTTCGCGTACGCGCCGGCCTCGCGATGGAACGCCGGCCCCTGCGTGCCGACCTCGCCCATGTCGCCGAGCAGCAGCCAGCGCGGCGCGGGCAAGGCGGCGAGCACGTCGATCGCTGCGCGCACCGAGTCGGGATTGGCGTTGTAGGTGTCGTCGACCAGCGTGCGCTCGATACCGGCGACGACCTTGCGCAGCAGTTGCGAGCGGCCGCGCACCGGCCGGAACGCCTCGAAGCCGCGGCCTATCGCCTCGACCGGACAGCCGGCGGCGAGCGCCGAGGCCGCGGCAGCGAGCGCGTTGTGCACGTTGTGCCGGCCGGCGATGTGCAGCGCGAAGCGGGTCGGGCCGGCAGGAGTTTGCAGGGCGATCGCCCAGTGGTCGCCGGCCCAGGCCGCCTCGGCGCGGACGTCGGCGCCGGCGTTCTCGCCGAAGGTGAGGCGGCGGCGCGCGCCGGCGAGGGCCTGCCAGGTCGGCGTGTGCTCGTCGCCGGCGGGGAAGACCGCGGTGCCGGTGTCGTCGAGCGCGGCGATGGCGCTGCCGTTCTCGCGCGCCACCGCGTCGACGCTGGCCATGAACTCGAGGTGCTCGCGCTGCGCGTTGTTGACCAGCGTGACCGTCGGCCGGGCGATCGCCGCGAGCCGGGCGATCTCGCCGGGATGGTTCATGCCGAGCTCGACGACGGCGGCGCGGTGGCCGGCGCGCAGGCGCAAGAGGGTCAGCGGCAGGCCGATGTCGTTGTTGAAGTTCCCCTCGGTCGCGAACGCCCCGTCGCCCTGCCAGGCGCGAAAGATCGCGGCGATCATCTGCGTCACCGTCGTCTTGCCGTTGCTGCCGGTCACCGCCACCAGCGGCAGCGTGAAGCGGCGCCGCCACGCGGCGGAGAGCTCGCCGAGGGCGAGGCGCGAGTCGGCGACCTCGAGGCCCGGCAGGCCCGCTTCCGCGAGGCCGCGCTCGGCGAGCGCGGCAACCGCGCCGGCGGCCTTCGCCTGGGCCAGGAACTCGTGCGCATCGAAGCGCTCGCCGCGCAGGGCGACGAACAGGTCGCCGCTGCGCAGCGAACGCGTGTCGCTGTGCACCCGCGTGAAGGCAAGCGCCGGGTCGCCGAGGAGGCGCGCGCCGGGCAGGCTCGCGGCGGCGTCGCCCAGCGTGGCCATCGGCCTGGCCGCCACGGGCGCGGCGGCGGCACGGCGTGCCGCCAGCGCGTTGCCGGCATGCACCGCATCGGCGAACGGATGCTTGACGCCGGCGATCTCCTGGTAGTTCTCGTGGCCCTTGCCGGCGATCAGCACCACGTCGGCCGGCGCGGCCGAGCTCACGGCGTGGCGGATCGCCTCGGCGCGGTTCTCGATCACGTCGACCTCGTCGTGGCCGATCGTGCCGGCCAGGATCTGCGAGAGGATGAAGTCGGGCGACTCGAGCCGCGGGTTGTCGCTGGTGACGACCACGTGCTCGGCGAGCTTGATCGCGATCGCGCCCATCAGCGGCCGCTTGCCGGCGTCGCGGTTGCCGCCGCAGCCGAACACGCACCAGAGCTTGCCGCCGCGCTCGGCGGCGAGCGGCCGCAGCGCGGCGAGCGCCTTCTCGAGCGCGTCGGGCGTGTGCGCGTAGTCGACCACGACCTCCGGCAGGCCCGTGGCCTCGGCGCCGCTGGCGACGCGCTGCATCCTTCCCGGCACCGGCGTGAGGCCGGCGCAGGCGGCCGCGGCGTCTTGCAGGCCGATGCCGAGGGCGCGCAGCACGCCGATCGTCGACAGCAGGTTGGAGACGTTGTAGTCGCCGATCAGCGGCGTCGCGATCCGTGCCCGGTCTGCCCCTTCGCATACGTCGAAGGCGAGCCCGTCGCGGCCGTAGCGGATGCTGGTGGCGCGCAGGCGGGCCTCGCCGCGGGTCGAGACGGTCCAGGCGTCGATCGGCGACCGGGCGAGCGTGGCCGCCAGCTCGACCCCTTGCGCGTCGTCGAGATTGACGACCGCCGACTTCAGTCCCGGCCAGGCGAAGAGCTGCGCCTTGGCCTGCCAGTAGGCGACCATGTCGCCGTGGTAGTCGAGGTGGTCCTGGGTGAAGTTGGTGAACACCGCCACGGCCACCCGGGTGCCGGCGAGGCGATGCTCGGCGATGCCGATCGAGGACGCCTCGATCGCGCAGCTCGAGAAGCCGCGCGCGGCGAAGTCGGCGAGCGCGGTCTGCAGGGTGATCGGATCGGGCGTCGTCATGCCGGTCGATTCGAGCGACGGCGGCTCGCCGATGCCGAGCGTGCCGATCACCGCCGAGCGCCGGCCGATCGCGCCCAGCGCCTGCGCCACCCACCACGCGGTCGAGGTCTTGCCGTTGGTGCCGGTGACGGCGACGACGTCGAGCCGCTCGCTCGGCGCGCCGAGGAAGCGGCTGGCAATGTCGCCGGCGGCCGCCTTCAGGCCGCGCAGCGCGGCGACGCGGGGCTCGCCTTCGAAGGCGAAGGCATCGGCGCCGTCGGCCTCGACCAGGCAGGCCACGGCGCCGGCGAGCAGCGCGTCGGGCACATGGCGGCGGCCGTCGGTCGCGTGCCCGGGCCAGGCGACGAAGGCGTCGCCCGGCGCGACCTTGCGGCTGTCGCCGACCAGTCGGCGCACCTGGCGCAGCAGCAGCCAGGCGTTCGCCGCGTCGCGCGAATCGAGCGTCGCCAGGCCAGCGCTCACTAGAAGCTCTCCGTTTCGACCGGCACGTCGCGCGAGACGATCTGCGGCTTGACGTCGAGGTCGGGCTGCACACCCATCATGCGCAGCGTCTGCTGCACGACCTCGCTGAACACCGGCGCGGCGACGTCGCCGCCGTACCACTTGCCGGCCGTCGGCTCGTCGACCATCACCGCGACGATGATCCGCGGATGCGAGATCGGCGCCATGCCGACGAACCAGGCGCGGTACTTCTTCTCCGCGTAGCCGGTCCCTTCCTGCTTGTAGGCGGTGCCGCTCTTGCCGCCGACCGAGTAGCCCATGACCTGCGCCTTCGGCGCGGTGCCGCCGGGCAGGGTCACCAAGTGCAGCATGTCGCGCACCGTCGCGGCGGTCTTGGGCGAGATCACGCGCACGCCCGAGATCGGGAGGCCCGGCGCCTGGCCGAGCGGCCGCGTCATCGTCACCGGGATCAGCTCGCCGTCGTGCGCGAACACGGTGTAGGCATGGGCGATCTGGAACAGCGACGCCGAGAGGCCGTAGCCGTAGCTCATGGTCGCCTGCTCGATCGGCCGCCAGGTCTTGTAGGGCCGGAGGCGCCCGGTCACGACGCCGGGGAAGCCGAGCTGCGGCTTCTGGCCGAAGCCGACAGCGCTGTACAGCTCCCACATCTCTCGCGGCGTGAAGGTCATCGCCATGCGCACCGCGCCGACGTTGCTCGACTTCTGGATCACCTCGCTCACCGTCAGGTTGCCGTGCGGGTGCGAGTCGGTGATGGTCGAGCCGGTGAGCGTCATCTTGCCGGGCGCGGTCTGGATGACGGTGCTCGGCGTGACCCGACCGGTCTCGAGCGCCCAGGCGGCGACGAACGGCTTCATCGTCGAGCCGGGCTCGAAGGTGTCGGTCAGCGCCCGGTTGCGCAGTTGCGCGCCGGTCAGGTTCTTCCGGTCCGAAGGCACGTAGCTCGGGAAATTGGCGAGCGCCAGCACCTCGCCGGTCTGCGCGTCGAGCACGACCACGCTGCCCGCCTTCGCCTTGTTCGCCGCGACCGCGTCGCGGATCTTCTGGTAGGCGAAGAACTGCACCTTGGAATCGACCGCCAGGCCGATGTCCTTGCCGTCGATCGGCGCGACGCTCTCGCCGATGTCCTCGACGACGCGGCCGAGCCGGTCCTTGATGACGCGGCGCGTGCCGTTGCGGCCGGCGAGGTCCTTCTGGAAGGCGAGCTCGATGCCCTCCTGGCCTCGGTCCTCGACGTTGGTGAAGCCGACGACGTGCGCCGCCGCTTCGCCCTCGGGGTACTTGCGCTTGTACTCGCGCACCTCGTGGATGCCGCGGATGCCGAGCGCCTTGACCTTCTCGGCGACGGCGTCGTCGACCTGGCGGCGCAGCCAGACGAAGTTCGGGTTGTCGTCGAGCCGGTTCTCGAGCTCGGCGCTGGTCATGTCGAGCGCGCGCGCGAGCCTGGCCCGGCTGGCGGCGTCGCCCTCCAGGTCCTTCGGGATCGCCCAGATCGAAGGCGCCGGCACGCTGGCCGCGAGGATCAGGCCGTTGCGGTCGACGATGCGGCCGCGGCTCGCCGGCAGGTCGAGGGTGTGGCCATAGCGGATCTCGCCCTGCTTCAGGAAGAACGGCGCGGCGACGATCTGCACGTAGACGGCGCGGCCGAGCAGCACGGCGAAGCCGAGGCCGACCATCGCCACCAGCAGCTTCGAGCGCCAGGGTGGCGTCGGCGTCGCCAGCAGCGGGCTGGTCGAGTAGTTGACGCTGCGTGCGCTGCCGGCGGAGCGCGGCTTGGCCGCGGGCTTCCGGTTCATCGGGTCGCTCCCGAGGCGGCGGGCGGCGCAGCGGCCGGCAGCTCCACGTACTGCGTCACCGCCGGCGTCGCGCTGCGCATCGCCAGGCGGTCGCGGGCGGTGCGCTCCACGCGCAGCGGCGTCGCCTGCGAGCGCAGCTCGGTCTTCAGCCGCTCGCTGTCGTGCTCGAGCGCGCGCTCCTCGCTCTGCGCCTTGTCGAGCGCGGCGAACAGGCGCCGCGACTCGTACGAGACGCGCACCAGGTAGATGCTGCTCACCAGCAGGCCGACGAGCAGGAGCAGGTTGAGCCGCGTCATCGGGCGGCCCCGGCGACGAAGGGCTCGGCGGTGCGCTCGGCGACGCGCATCACCGCCGAGCGGGCGCGCGGGTTCCCACGGGTCTCGGCGTAGCCCGGCTTGATGCGCGCAAGCGCGGCGAGGCGGTGCGGCTTGGGCTCGGCGAACGGCGCGCGCCGGTCGAACTCGGTCTTGCTCTCCCTGGCGATGAAGGTCTTGACGATCCGGTCCTCGAGCGAATGGAAGCTGATCACGACTAGGCGGCCGCCCGGCACGAGCAGCTCGAGCGAGGCGCTCAGGGCCTGTTCGAGCTCCTCAAGCTCGGCATTGACGAAAATCCGAAGTGCCTGAAACGTGCGCGTCGCAGGGTTCTGGCCCGCTTCGCGGGTGCGCACTGCACCAGCCACGACGTCGGACAGCTCGCCTGTGGTTCGAACAGGGCGCCCGCTCTCGCGCCGAGCAACAACCGCCTTTGCAACCTGTAGAGCAAACCGTTCTTCCCCATAGTCGCGTATCACCTCGGCAATGTGGCGCTCGTCGGCGCGGGCAAGAAATTCGGCGGCGCTTTCGCCGCGGGTCGGATCCATCCGCATGTCGAGCGGGCCGTCGAAGCGGAAGGAAAAGCCGCGTGCCGGGTCGTCGATCTGCGGCGAGGAGACGCCGAGATCGAGGAGGACGCCGTGCACCTTCTCGATGCCCCGACCGGCAAGGACCGCCGGCAGGCTGGAGAAGCTGGCGTGCTCGATCGAGAAGCGCGGATCGTCGGCGAGGTCGGGCGCTTCGCGCGCGCTCTGCACCGCCTGCGGATCGCGATCGATCGCCACCAGGCAGCCCGGCGCGGCGAGCCGCGCCAGGATCGCGCGCGAGTGACCGCCGCGGCCGAAGGTGGCGTCGACGTACAGCCCTTCGGGCGTCGTGACGAGCGCCTCCACCGCCTCGTGCAGGAGGACGGTGATGTGCTCCGAGGGAGCCATGGCGGGCATCAGAAGCTGAAGTTCTTCAGCGAGTCGGGCATCGCCGACTTCATCACCGCGGCCTCGTGGGCGGCGTGACGCTCGGCGTCCCAGAGCTCGAAGTGGCTGCCCATGCCGAGCAGCATCACGTCGCGCACCAGGCCGGCCGAGGCGCGCAGCTCGGGCGCGATCAGCACCCGCGACGAGGCGTCGATGTCGACGTCCATCGCGTTGCCGAGAAAGATCCGCTTCCAGCCGCTCGAGTCCATGGGCAGGGCCGCCACCTTGTCGCGGAAGTTCTCCCACGCCGGGCGGGGGAACACGAGCAGCGAACCTTCCGGATGCTTGGTGAGGGTGAGCTGGTGGACTCCCATCGCCGCCAGCAGTTCGCGGTGGCGGGCGGGCATGGCGATGCGGCCCTTGCCGTCGAGCGTCAACGCTGCAGGTCCCTGGAATACGACGCTCGCCACAAAATCCCACTAAAGTGCACTTTGCGCCACTTTAGCGGACGGACTCCCCAGGGTCAATGCAACGGCGAAACAAAAATCAATGGAATCAAGGACTTAGCGGCAACTCTTCGTCGCGAGCGGTTACGCCAAAAACGCCCCAAGAAACAAGGACTTGCGTCGCAGTCTGAAAGACGTTGCTCAGCAGCCAGGAGCGATTCAGCGGCGGCGCCCGCGACCCGAGTCGGTGAATTCCCTTGCAAACCCGGGAAGAGTGCACGAATGACGGACTGCGCTCGAACGGATCGTTCAGCCGCACTGCCCGACATCGCCGCAGGCAGTGCAGAAGTCGCAGCCGTCCTTGTGGATGACGGTCGCGTTGCCGCACTCGAGGCAGACCTTGCCCGCCATCACGCGGCCGCGCTCGCCCCGGTCGCCGGCCGAATCGAGCACGCCCATGTCGCGCAGGGGAAAACCGTCTTCGTCGAGCACGCCGAGCATGGCGTAGCGATGGATGATCAGCCGCGCCAGGTAGGCCACCGTCGACGGCCACATCTGCTGCCGGCGTTCGCTGTGCGCCAGGCCCGGCACGAAGGCCATGAAGTGGCCGAGCGGCTCGGCGTAGTTGAGCAGCTTGCGCAGCTTCATGCCGATCCAGGCCGGGTCGATCACCCGCATGTCCAGCGACAGCACCCGCGCCAGCCCGTCGAGCGCGCGCGGGTAGTTGCCCGAGAAGCCGAGCGCGCACGGCCGCGTCACCGCGACGCGATCGGCGCCGGGCAAGGTGACCTCCTTGAGCGTGCAGGTGAAGGCCTCGCCCGAGGCCGGGTTGTCGACGTCGACCGCCCAGGCGAGCGTTCCCGACGGACCGGTGTGCGGCTCGTCGATGCTGAACATCGCATCCATCACCGGCGTCGGCGCGGCGCGGCCGGCGCGCGGCAGGGCGTCGAGCTGCTCGCAGCGCCAGCGGATCACCGCCGCCGTCGCCGCCACCACGCCCGGAAAGAGGCGGCGTTCGCCGTGCGGCGGAAACGGCATCTCGAACGCCCGCTCCTCGGCCACGGTGGCGAGGGCATCGAGCTTGAGCTGCAGCCAGGCCGGATCGTCGGCGCGCAGGTCCATCGACAGGGTCTTGGCGAGCGCGCCGAGGCCGCGCGGCTGCTCGGCGCCGTTGACCCAGACCTCGAACGGCTTGGGCGCGCCGCCGTCGGCGGCGGCGAGCTCGCCGACGAACAGGGCGAAGTCGCCGAACGGGTGCTGGACGATGAAGGTCCAGGCAGCGTTGCCCGAAGGCAGCTCGGGCCGGCCGGGCCAGCGCAGCGACGAGAGCACCGGCGCCGGCAGGCGGTCGAGGGCCAGGCGGCGGTTCGCACCGTCGATCTGCAGCGGCCCGGCCGGTACGGCCGGGGCGACGCTCAGCACCGCGCCGAGCACGCTGTTCGGACGGTAGGTGGCCAGCCCCTTCAGCCCCGACTGCCACGCCTCGACGTAGAGATTCTGGAAGTCGGCATAGGGGTAGTCGACGGGCACGTTGACGGTCTTGGAGATCGCCGTGTCGATGCACGGCGCCACCGCGGCGACCATCGCCTCGTGCGCCTGCGCGCTCATCTCGAGCGCGGTGACGAACGCCGGCGTCAGTGCCGCGTTCTCGCCCTTCAGGTGGCGGTAGAGGCGCCACGCATGGTCTTCGACCGCGTACTCCTTCATGCCGCCGTCGGGCATCCGCTTCTTGCGCGTGTAGCGCCAGCTGAAGGCTGGTTCGATGCCGTTGCTGGCGTTGTCGGCGAAGGCCAGGCTGATGGTGCCGGTGGGCGCGATCGACAGGAGGTGCGAATTGCGCAGGCCATGCGCCCGGATGCGCTCGCGCAGCGCCGCCGGCAGGCGCGAGGCGAAGGTCGTTCCGCTCAGGTACATGTCGGCGTTGAAGAGCGGGAACGGGCCGCGCTCGCGCGCCAGCTCGACCGACGCCTCGTACGCGGCGTCGCGCATCAGCTCGGCGATGCGCCGCGCCATCGCCCGCGCCGGCGCGGTGTCGTAGCGCAGGTCGAGCATGATCAGCGCGTCGCCCAGGCCGGTGAAGCCCAGGCCGACGCGCCGCTTGTTGCGCGCCTCTTCCTGTTGCTGCGGCAGCGGCCAGACGGTGACGTCGAGCACGTTGTCGAGCATGCGGACGGCCACCCGCGCCACCTCGGCGAAGCCCGCCTCGTCGAAGCTCGCCGAGGCCTCGAACGGATCGCGGACGAACCGGGTCAGGTCGATCGAGCCCAGGCAGCAGCACCCGTAAGGCGGCAGCGGCTGTTCGGCGCAGGGGTTGGTGGCGGCGATGTTCTCGCAGTAGGAGAGGTTGTTGTCGCGCTGGATGTGGTCGAGGAAGAGCACGCCGGGCTCAGCGTGGTCGTAGGTCGACCGCATGATCTGGTCCCAGAGCTCGCGGGCGCGCAGTTTCCGGTAGGCCCAGGAGCCGTCGCCGCCCGCCTGGGCGCGCTGGTAGGCGCCGGCCGCCTTCTGCGCCGGGCCGGGCTCGGCGCGGTGCAGCAGCTCGATCTGGGCGTCGGCCTGAACGGCGAGCATGAACTCATCGGTCACGCCGACCGAGATGTTGAAGTTCTTCAGGTCGCCGCCGTCCTTGGCGTGGACGAACTCCTCGATGTCCGGATGGTCGCAGCGCAGCACGCCCATCTGCGCGCCGCGCCGCGATCCGGCGGACTCCACCGTCTCGCACGAGCGGTCGAAGACGCGCATGTAGCTGACCGGGCCCGAGGCGCTGCTGCGGGTGCTGCCGACCCAGGCGCCGCGCGGCCGGATGCGCGAGAAGTCGTAGCCCACGCCACCGCCGCGGCGCATCGTCTCCGCGGCTTCGGTCAGGGCGGTGTAGATGCCCGGGTGGCCGTCCTCGCGCTGCGAGATCGAGTCGCCCACGGGCTGCACGAAGCAGTTGATCAGCGTCGCCGACAGGCCGGTCCCCGCCGCCGACTGGATTCGCCCCGCGGGAACGAAGCCGGCGCGCAGCGCCTCGGCGAAGCGAGCCTCCCAGCGCGCCCGCTCGGCGGCCGGCTCGGCCTCGGCGAGCGCGCGCGCGACGCGCAGGTTCACGGCCTCCGCCGAACGCTCGTCGCCCTTCGCGTATTTCTCGAGCAGAACCTCGGCGCTGATGTCCTGGGCGGGCAGGTCGTGCCGGGTGTGCGGTGCGGGATGGTCGAGCTCGGACATGGTGATGTTTTCTCAGCGGGAACGGGGCGGATCGATTCGTGCGGAACGCCGATCATCGCCCCGTCGTGCGACTCTGAACGATCCTGACCGATCGTTCACAATGTCCCGGCAAGACCCTGACGCGCGTACCCTTGTGGCTGACCACGGGGCGAAGCCGGCGCGCTCACCGGAACCTCCCATGGCCCTGCCGCACGCGCTTCCACTCGAAACGATCGACGTCCGCCCGCTCGGCCCGGGCCTGAAGGACGCGCTGACGACGAGCCTGCTGAAGACGCCGCGCCTGCAGCTGATGCGCCTGGTGCTGCCGGCCGGCCGCAGCGTGCCGGAACACCAGGTGGCCGGCCCCATCACCGTCCACTGTCTCGAAGGCGAGGCGATCCTCACGACGCCGTCGCGCAGCTGCCGCCTCGAGGCCGGACGGCTCGTCATGCTCGAAGGCGGCGAGCCGCATGGCCTGCAGGCGGTGAGCGACGCATCGCTGCTGGTGACGCTGGTGCTGAGCCCGGCATGACGATCTCGGGCTTCGACGAGCTGCTGCAGGCCGCGCGCAGCCAGGCCGAGCCGCAGCGCCTGCTGTTCGTCTTCGCCACCGCCGAAATGCCCGAAGACGCGACGCCCGCGCAGCGTGCCGCCTTCGACGCCGGCGAGGGCGGCACGCTGACACCGCTGATGTGCGTCGACAAGGCGCCCGCCGAGCTCGCTTCCTTCGCCGAGCTCGCCGCCGAGGCGGGCGGCTTCGCGCAAGGCTGGGACATCGTCTTCGTCGCCGCCCTGTCGGGAAGCGCTGGCCGCGAGCCGACCTCCCTCGATGCCGAGGCGCCCCTGCAGCGCATGGTGGATGCGATCAAGACGGGTCGCCTCGGCGGCTTCATCCCGTTCGACGGCCAGGGCGAGACGGTCCGGTTCACCTGACACGGGAAAGGCAGCCGATCAGGCGCTCGCGACCCCTCAGCGACGCAGCAGCGCCAGAACCCCGAGCGGGCTCTTGGTGATCGCGACCGAGACGATCCAGGCGAAGGTCGCGAGCGCGGCGACCCAGGCGGCCGCGCGCACCGGCAGCGGGCGACCCGGGCGTAGCGCGACCATGCCCAAGCCGATGTAGACGACGACGCCGACGACTTTCGCCGTCAGCCAGGGCGCCGCGGCCGGCACGTGCCGCCAGGTCCACGCGAGCCCGAGCGCCGAGGCCAGCAACACCGTATCGACGACATGCGGCACGGTCCGCGCCAGGCGGCCACGCACCCACGCTGCGCCCCGCATCGAGGCCAAGCCGCGGCCGAAGAATCCCGCCAGCGAGAGCGCGACGGCGGCCTGGTGGATCGCCTTGAGGCTCGCGTACTCCACCGCTCAGCCTGGTCGTCCGTCGAGGCGCGGCCGCGTCAGCGCCGGCCAGTAGCGCACGGCGTAGAGCGCGAAGCCGGCCGACCACAACGCCGCGGAGCCGATCACGGCAGGCATCGTCGCGGCCGGCGCGACGAGCGGCACGACCACGCGAACCAGCGCGGCCCCGAGGACGAGCAGATAGCAGGCGACGTCGACGCGGTCGGCGCGCAGCGCCCGGCCCGTGTGGCCGCGCGCGGTGCGCGTCATCATGCCGATGATGAGGCCGCCGGCCGCGCCGACCGTCAACGCATGGGTCGCGATCGACAGGGCGATCCAACCCATTTCCGCCAGGCTGCGCAGCGCGAGGTGCACCGGGATCCACGCATACGCGGCATGAAGCACCCAGACCACCGGCGCGCGCCCCGTCTTCCACGGCTGCCAAAGCGACCAGCGAGCCAGATGCGCGATCGCGCCCGCCGCGGCCAGCGCCGCCAGCGCCACGCCGTGGAGCTGCATGACGTCGGCCGCGAGCAAGGCGAGGACCGTGCCGAGCGCCGCGCGTTCCAGTGCCGGGCGACGACTCGCCTTCGCCCCCAGGACGCCGTTGTTGGTGAACATCGGAACGACGCGGCCGGCCATCACGGCCATGATGAAGAGCAAGGCGTCGAGCGCGACCTGTACGCCGAGCCAGCCGGGGATCCGCAGCACGCCGAGCTGCGAGAGGTGCACGGCCAGGGCGGCGGCAGACATCAGCAGCAGCACGCCGACGAAGAAATAGTTGCGCCGGTTGCGCGCGGCGACGAAGGGAATCGCCAGGGCGATCGCGGCGGCGAGCGGAAACGCCGCATTGGCGAGCGCCGCGGCCCAGCCGAAGGGCGTCAGCACGAGGATCCGTCCCGCGACCCAGAGCGCCGCCAGTGCCGCCAGCGGCGCGCCGCTCAGCGTCGGCCGTCCGCTCCAGTTGCTGCCCGCGGTCAGCAGGAAGCCGACGACGACGGCGAGCGCGAAGCCGAACAGCATCTCGTGCGCGTGCCACATCGGCCCTTGCAGATACGGCTGGCCGAGCCAGCCGGCGAACTGCAGCGCCCAGAGGCCGATCGACAGCGCGCCGAACGCGCTCGCCAGCAGGTAGAAGGGACGAAAGCCGAGCTGCCAGAGGGCGAACTCCTGCAACGGCGCCGACGGCGGCCGGGGCTCCTCGATGACGATCGTTCGGGCCATGGTGGCGACAGTGTCGGCTACAAAGCGCGCGGCGCGGGCGCCAGCGCGACGTCGATCTCGTTGAAGATGCGGCTGCCGTCATCGACCGGCGTGGGGTCGAACGGGCCGGTGCCGCTGTGGTCGGCGGTCGATGCCGGCACGAAACCGCCGCTGCGGACGTCGAATACATGCACTTCGCCGTCTTCGATCACGTAGTGCCAGCCATGCAGCTTCAGCCGGTCCGCCTCGACGCGCTCGCGCACCATCGGGTATCCCATCAGGCGTTCGAGCTGCAGCACCACCGAGCGCTGCTCGGTGCGGCGCAGTGCCTCGCGTGTCATCCGGACCGGCAGCGCGGCCTCGCGCCCGAGATCGAGCCATGCCGCGAGGTTCGGAGCCTGGGGCGTGGCCTCTTCGTAGAGGGCACGGATGCCGCCGCAGTGGCTGTGCCCGCAAACGACGATTCGGTTCACCGCGAGCTTGAGCACGGCGAACTCGATCGCGGCCGCGGTACCGTGGTAACCCACTGAACCATCGTGCGGCGGGACGAAGGCACCGACGTTGCGAACCATGAACACCTCGCCCGGGCCCGTGCCGGTGAGGAGGTAGGGCACGAGGCGCGAGTCGGAACAGCCGATGAAGAGGATGCCGGGGTGCTGACCCTCGCGCACGAGCGACTGGAAGCGCTCCTGGGCGCCGGGGAAATAGTCGTCGTGAAACCGGCGCAGGCGCTGCAGCAGTTCGTCGGGCATCGGTCGGGCCACGCCGGCTTACTGGACCAGAGGGGTGTCGGCCGCGTCGAGCACCACGCCCTCGACGACGGCGTTGCCGGCGAGCAGCTGCAGCGCCTGGCGCAAGGCCGTCACGTAGGTCTGCTGGCCGAGCGCCATCTCCACCGCGCCGCGCACCGCCTCGAACGGCTGGGCGACGCCGCCTTCGCGTGCCCGCACCTCGACGACGTGCAGGCCGAACCGGCTGTGCACCAGTCGCGGCAGCACGCCGACCTCGACCTTGCCGAACAGCTCGCGCGCGAACTCGGGGGCGCAGTCGCCGGCAGCGAGCCAGCCGAGCTCGCCGCCCTGCTCGCCGCTCGGGCAGTTGGAGAGCTCGCGCGCGGCGCGAGCGAAGCCGTCGCCGGCGCTGCCATCATGGCAGCGGACGTCGAGCAGGCAGGCTTCGGCGCGGTTGCGCAGCGCTACCACGTCGGTGCCGGGCGTCACCGCGAACAGGATGTGCCGCGTCTGGACCCGTTCGCCGCTGCGATAGCGCGCCGGATGCGCGGCATGGTGGCGGCGGCACGCCTCCTCGGACGGCTCGGGAAGCCGCAGCTCGCGCTCGAGCCAGGCGTCGATCGCGTCGGAGGCGGCCGTGCTGATCGCGCCGTCGCCCGGCGCCGGATCGCCAGAGTCGAGCAGGCCGCCGGCGATCGCCGCCTGGCGCAGCAGCTCGGTGCAGGCGCGCTGGCGCAGCTCCTCGTCGCCGAGTGCCTGGCCGAGCGGGTTCAGGGCCACGCCATTGACGCGCGGCGCCGGCGCCGCGGCCGGAGCCGTGGCCAGGACCGGACCCGCTGCAGGGGCGACGCGGAACGAGCTGAAGTCGACGGTTTCGACACGCATGTGGTGCTTTCAGACGGAGGCGCCCGGCGGGCGCGGCAGGTTGTGCCCGGCGGGCACGTTGAGGCGGCGGCTGCGCACCACCTGGTGCGGCCGGAACAGGAAGGCGATCGTCGCGAAGCCGCTCCAGACGTGCACCAGCCGGCTGAACGGGAACAGCAGGAAGATCGTCATGCCGAGGATCAGGTGCAGCAGGTAGGGCCAGTCGAGCGCCAGCAGGCCGTCGGCGTTGGGGCGGAAGGTGACGATCCGCTGCGCCCAGTCGGCCAGGATCAGCATCCCATGGGCATCGGTGTGGCGGTACGAGAACGGCAGCGTGATCAGGCCGATGACGAGCTGCACCCAGAGGATCAGCAGGATCGCGATGTCGGTGCGGTGGCTCGTCAGGCGGATGCGCGGATCGAAGATGCGCCGGTGCAGCAGCAGGGTCAGGCCGACGAAGCAGACCAGCCCCGCGGCGCCGCCCGAATAGACGGCGAAGCGCTGCTTGGCCGAGGCACTGATGAAACCCTCGTAGAACCAGTGCGGCGTCAGCAACCCGACCAGGTGGCCGAAGAACAGGAACAGGATGCCGATGTGGAACAGGTTGCTGCCCCAGCGCAGCGTGCCGGTGCGCAGCATCTGCGAGGAGTCGCTCTTCCACGTGTACTGGTCGCGGTCGAAGCGCGCCAGGCTGCCCATCAGGAACACCGCCAGGCAGATGTACGGGTAGACGTTGAAGAAGAAGTTGTGCAGGTAGGACAGGACGGGGTTCATGCGGCCGCTCCCGGTTGTGCGTTCTTGCGGACGAGGTGAATCGGCTGCGCCTGCCCGGGCCGCGCCTGGCCCTTGGACGAGCAGCCGTCGAAGGCGGCCGGCTCGGCCCAGCTCTCGTCGAGCGGCTCTTCGGCCACCGGTGCGATCGGCTCGGCCTTTTGCCCGGCCAGCTCGAGCAGCGCGCCGAGCACGCTGGCGTAGGCGCTGTCGCGCTGCCTCAGCGCGCCGAAGATGGCGTTGAAGATGTGCGCCATCTCGGCGAGGAAGGCGCGTGCCTCGCGCGGCGGCTGGGTCGAGACGAACTCGAGCACCGCGGGCAGGTAGTCGGGCAGCTCGCCCTCGGCGAGGACGAGGCCGGCCTTCTCGTAGGTCTGGCCGAGGTCGATCATCGCCGGGCCGCGATCGCGCGAATCGCCGTGCACGTGCTCGAACAGGTGCAGCGAGGTGGCCCGGCCGCGATCGAACAGCTCGACGTAGTCGGCCTCGGCCTCGAGCGGATCGGCACGGCCGAGACGGTCCATCAGCACGTCGAGCTCGCCCATCCGCGAGGCGACGAGGGCCCGCTCGTCGCGCAGCAGGTCGCGCATCTCCGCGAGGTGGCCGCG
Organism: Burkholderiales bacterium; assembly: GCA_021414305.1. Taxonomy (GTDB): domain Bacteria; phylum Pseudomonadota; class Gammaproteobacteria; order Burkholderiales; family Burkholderiaceae_C; genus Schlegelella_A. The sequence goes on from JAIOOS010000015.1 coordinate 604,643, forward strand.
CAGCCGCGCGTCGGGGTAGCCGAGCAGCGCGGCGAGGACGCGCAGGGTCTTCTGCATGCCGCGAGAGGGAGGGAACGCAAACATGGTCAGACCTCCGCCCGGATGGGAATGGTGCGCTTCTTCTCGCTGCCGAACAGGCTCGTCTCGCCCGTGCCCTCGGAGCAGCCGTTGCCGAAGCTGAAGCCGCAGCCGCCGCGCACGTTGAAGGTGTTCTCGGCGTACTCGCGATGCGTCGTCGGGATGACGAAGCGGTCTTCGTAGTTGGCGATCGCCATCACGTGGTACATCTCCTCGAGCTCGGCCTGGCTGATTCCGACCTGCGCGAGCACCGCCTTGTTGATCCGCCCGTCGACGTGCTTCTCGCGCTGGAAGGCGCGCATCGCCAGCATCCGCTCGAGCGCGCGCACCACGGGCACGGTGTCGCCCGCGGTCAGCAGGTTGGCCAGGTACTTGACCGGGATGCGCAGCTGGTTGACGTCGGGGATCTCGCCGTTGGCGCCGACGTGCCCGGCGTTGGCCGCGGCGCTGATCGGCGAGAGCGGCGGCACGTACCAGACCATCGGCAGCGTCCGGTACTCCGGATGCAGCGGCAGCGCCACCTTCCATTGCACCGCCATCTTGTAGACCGGGCTGTTGCGCGCCGCCTCCATCCACTTGTCGGGAATGCCGTCGAGGCGCGCCTGGGCGATCACCTTCGGATCGAACGGGTCGAGGAAGATGTCGAGCTGCGCCTGGTACAGGTCGCGGTCGTGCTCGACGCTCGCCGCCTCCTGGATGCGGTCGGCGTCGTAGAGCAGCACGCCGAGGTAGCGGATCCGGCCGACGCAGGTCTCGCTGCACACCGTCGGCTGGCCGGCCTCGATGCGCGGGTAGCAGAAGATGCACTTCTCGGCCTTGCCGCTCTTCCAGTTGTAGTAGATCTTCTTGTAGGGGCAGCCGCTCACGCACATCCGCCAGCCGCGGCACTTGTCCTGGTCGATCAGGACGATGCCGTCCTCTGTCGTCGAAGTTCCGGTCCTTCGAGCGCTTCGAGAATTCGCCGCCGAGGATCTCCTCCCAGTTCGGGCCCCAGACGATCTTGTCCATCTGCTTGCCCGTGATCAGGCTGCGCGGCCGCGCCGTCGGCGTCGCCTTCATCTCGGGCGCCGATTGCAGGTGCTGGTAGTCGAAGGTGAAGGGCTCGTAGTAGTCGTCGATCTCCGGCAGGTTGGGGTTGGCGAATATCCGCATCAGGAGCTTCCACTTCGCGCCCTGGCGCAGCTGCAGCGCGCCGCCTTCGCCCCGCACCCAGCCGCCGTTCCACTTCTCCTGGCTCTCCCATTCCTTCGGGTAGCCGATGCCGGGCTTGGTCTCGACGTTGTTGAACCAGGCGTACTCCATGCCGGGCCGGCTGGTCCAGACGTTCTTGCAGGTGACCGAACAGGTGTGGCAGCCGATGCACTTGTCGAGATTGAGCACCATGCCGATCTGGGCGCGGATCTTCATGCCACCTCTCCTTGGGCCTGCACCGGCACGATGAGCTCGTTGCCGACCGGCGTGTCGAGCCAGTCGACCCGGTTCATCTTGCGCACGACCACGAACTCGTCGCGGTTGGTGCCTATGGTTCCGTAGTAGTTGAAGCCGTAGCTGAACTGGGCGTAGCCGCCGATCATGTGCGTGGGCTTCAGGACGATGCGCGTCACCGAGTTGTGGATGCCGCCGCGCATGCCGGTGATCTCGGAGCCCGGCGTGTTGACGATCTTTTCCTGGGCGTGATACATCATCACCATGCCCGGCTTGACGCGCTGGCTGACGACTGCGCGCGCCGCGATCGCGCCGTTGATGTTGAACAGCTCGATCCAGTCGTTGTCGACGATCCCTGCGCGCTTGGCGTCGTCCTCGCTGATCCAGACGCAGGGCCCGCCGCGGCTCAGCGTGAGCATCAGCAGGTTGTCGGTGTAGGTGCTGTGGATGCCCCACTTCTGGTGCGGGGTGATGAAGTTCAGCGCGATCTCGACGTTGCCGTTCGGCTTGATCCCCTGGATGCCCGCGGTCGTCTTCAGGTCCACCGGCGGCCGGTAGCTGCTGAAGCCTTCGCCGAAGGCGATCATCCACGGGTGGTCCATGTAGAACTGCTGCCGCCCGGTGAGGGTGCGCCAGGGAATCAGCTCGTGGACGTTGGTGTAGCCGGCGTTGTAGGAGACGGTCTCGCTCTCGATGCCGCTCCAGGTCGGCGACGAGATGATCTTGCGCGGCTGCGCCTGGATGTCGCGAAAGCGGATCTTCTCGTCCTCGCGGTGGATCGCCAGGTGGGTGTGGTCGCGCCCGGTCTGCTTGCCGAGCGCCTGCCAGGCCTTCACCGCGACGTGGCCGTTGGTCTCGGGCGCGAGCATCAGCACCACTTCGCAGGCGTCGATGTCGGTCTCGATCTTCGGCATCCCGCAGGTCGCTCCCTCGGCGAGGACGACGCCGCTCAGCTCGCCGAGCTGCTTCACCTCGGTCTGCGTGTTCCAGGCGATGCCCTTGCCGCCGTTGCCCACCTTGCCCATCAGCGGCCCGAGCGCCGTGAATCGCTTGTAGACGTTCGGGTAGTCGCGCTCGACCACCTGCAGGTTGGGCGCGGTCTTGCCCGGGACGAGCTCGCATTCGCCGCGCTTCCAGTCCTGCACCGCGAACGGCTGTGCGAGCTCGGAGGGGCTGTCGTGCATCAGCGGGGTGAGCACGAGCTCGCGCTCGACGCCCAGGTGCCCGACGCAGACCTCGCTGAACTTCTTCGCGAAGCCCTTGTAGATGTCCCAGTCGCTGCGCGATTGCCAGGCCGGATCGACCGCGGTCGACAGCGGGTGGATGAACGGGTGCATGTCGCTGGTGTTGAGGTCGTTCTTCTCGTACCAGGTCGCCGTGGGCAGGACGATGTCGGAATAGAGGCAGGTCGTGCTCATGCGGAAATCGAGCGTGACCAGGAGGTCGAGCTTGCCTTCCGGCGCCTTGTCGTGCCACACCACTTCGGTCGGCTTCGCCTCCTCGGCGCCCAGGTCCTTGCCCTGCACGCCGTTGCTCGTGCCGAGCAGATGCTTGAGGAAGTACTCGTGGCCCTTGCCCGAGGAGCCGAGCAGGTTCGAGCGCCAGACGAACATGTTGCGCGGCCAGTTGTCGGGATGGTCCGGGTCGGTGCAGCTCATCTTGAGCGTTCCGTCGCGGAGCCCTTTCACCGCATAGTCCTTCGGCTCCATGCCCGCGCTCGCCGCGTCGCGCACCACCTGCAGCGGATTGGTCTGCAGTTGCGGCGCCGAGGGCAGCCAGCCCATGCGCTCGGCGCGCACGTTGTAGTCGATCATGCTGCCGGCGTAGAGCTTCTTGTCGGCGAGCGGCGAGAGCACCTCGTCCAGGCCCAGCTTCTCGTAGCGCCACTGGTCGGTGTGGGCGTAGAAGAAGCTGGTGCTGTTCATCTGCCGCGGCGGGCGGATCCAGTCGAGCGCGAAGGCGAGCGCCGTCCAGCCCGTCTGCGGCCTGAGCTTCTCCTGGCCGACGTAGTGCGCCCAGCCGCCGCCGCTCTTGCCGATGCAGCCGCACATCATCAGCATGTTGATGACGCCGCGGTAGTTCATGTCGCTGTGGTACCAGTGGTTCATCGCCGCGCCGATGATCACCATCGAGCGGCCCTGGGTCTTGTGCGCGTTCTCGGCGAACTGGCGCGCCACCGAGATCAGCTGCGCCCGCGGCGTGCCGGTGATGCGCTCCTGCCAGGCCGGCGTGTAGGGCGTGTCGTCGTCGAAGTCCTTGGCCGCGAACTCGCCCGCCAGGCCGCGGGCGACGCCGTAGTTCGCCACCTGCAGGTCGAACACGGTGGCGACCAGCGCCTCGCGCTTGTCGCCGGCCTTGCCGAGCGCGATCCGCTGCACGGGCACGGTGCGGATCAGCACGTCGGTCTGCGCGTTGTTCGGGAAGTGCTCGCTGACGATGCCGCCGAAGTACGGAAAGCCGACCCGCGCGGTTTCACTGCTCGGCGTCTCGCCCTCGAGCACCGAGAGGCTCAGCTTCACGTCGCTGCCGTGGCGCGCTTCCTTGGCCTCGAGGTTCCACTGGCCGACGTCGGCGCGCCCGTCCGGGCCCCAGCGAAAGCCGATCGCGCCGTTCGGCAGCACGACCTTGCCTGCCTGGTCGAAGGCGACGGTCTTCCACTCCGGGTTGTTGGCCTGGCCGAGCTTGCCGTTGAAGTCGGAGGCGCGGAGATACCGGTCGGGCACGTGTACGACCTCGCCGCTCGGCAGGGTGTGCTCCTTCAGCATCACCAGCATCGGCATGTCGGTGTAGCGGCGGACGTATTCGTCGAAGTAGGCGCTGCGCTCGCGGCCGCCGTCGGGAAAGTAGAACTCCTTCAGGATCACGTGGCCCATCGCCATCGCCACCGCGGCATCGGTGCCCTGCTTCGGGTGCATCCAGATGTCGGCCAGCTTGGCGACCTCGGAGTAGTCGGGCGTCACCGCCACCGTCTTCGTTCCCTTGTAGCGGACCTCGGTGAAGAAGTGCGCGTCGGGCGTGCGGGTCTGCGGGACATTGGAGCCCCACGCGATGATGAATCCGGAGTTGTACCAGTCGGCTGATTCAGGCACATCGGTCTGCTCGCCCCAGATCTGCGGGCTCGCCGGCGGCAGGTCGCAATACCAGTCGTAAAAGCTCATGCACACGCCGCCGATCAGGCTCAGGTACCTGGAGCCGGCCGCGTAGCTCACCATCGACATGGCGGGGATCGGGGAAAAGCCGATTACCCGGTCCGGGCCGTGTTTTTTGATCGTGTGCACATTGGCGGCCGCCACGATCTCGTTGACCTCGTCCCACGAGGAACGCACGAAGCCGCCGAGGCCGCGCACCTTCTGGTAGTCGCGACGCTTGGCCTCGTCCCCGACTCTCGATGCCCAGGCCTCGACCGGATTGAGCGCGACGCGTGCCGCACGCCAGCTTTTCAGCAGCCGCCCGCGCACC
>JAIOOS010000020.1 GCA_021414305.1 Burkholderiales bacterium
TACGAGCTCAAGGGCCGCGGCGTCATGCACCTCGGCGTGTTGATCGAGAACATGCGCCGCGAGGGCTTCGAGTTCTCGGTCGGCAAGCCGCGCGTCGTGCTCAAGGAAGTCGACGGCCACATGTGCGAGCCCTACGAGCGCACGGTCGTCGAAGTGCCGAACGAGCACGCCGGCAAGATCATCGAGTACTTCGGCAAGCGCCGCGGCGAGATGACGCACATGGAACCGATGCCCGCGGGCACGCGGATCGAGTTCCTCGTGCCGTCGCGCGGCCTGATCGGCGCGCGCACCGCGCTGATGACACTCAGCCAGGGCATGGCGATCCTCAGCCACGTCTTCGAGGAATGGCGTCGCGACGGCGGTCCGCTGCCGATGCGCCAGAACGGCGTGCTGATCGCCGACCGCACCGGCGAATCGGTGCCGTACGGCATGTTCGGCCTGCTCGACCGCGGCACGTTCTTCGTCGCGCCCGGCACGCCCGTCTACGAGGGCATGATCATCGGCGAGAACAACAAGGACAACGACCTCGGGGTCAACGTCTGCCGCGAGAAGAAGCTCACGAACATCCGCTCCGCCGGCAAGGACGACAACGTCAAGCTGCCGCCGCCGCACGTCATGTCGCTGGAAGAGGCGCTCGAGTACCTCGAGGACGACGAGCTGCTCGAGGTGACGCCGAAGACGCTGCGCCTGCGCAAGCGCATCCTGACCGAGATGGAGCGCAAGAAGCAGACGCGCAGGGACGTCAGGGCGAGTTCGGCGCGCTAGCCCGTCCGGCACGCTTGCGTGCCGGACCACCAGGGTTGGTTCCTCTACCGGGACACGTCTCGGTTGGTCCGGCTTCGACGCGTTTCACCGCTCCGCTCCCCGTTCTCCCGCGATGACCGACGGCCTCGAGTACGTGATGGAAGGCACGCGCGGCGAACTCGCGCGCTTCGTCGACGCCCTGAAGCGCGCCGGGATCACCGGCTACGTGCGACCCAAGAACGGCTGCCCGCCGTCCGCCTGAAAGCCCTACGTGGAGCTCGCGGTCGCGAGCTCGGACCACGCGCGCGCCGTCGAGGTCGTGATGCGCGCGCTCTGACGAGCCGTCCTGTCCGACGCGCCTGGGACCGGAAGCGTCAGCGCCAGCGCTCGACTCCCGGGAAACGCGCGAGCAGCTCGGGCGCGGACTCCGGCCTCAAACCGAACGCCTTCGCGAGCGCGTCCGCCGTCGCACCGTCTTCCGCGGTGATCGTGACCACGACCCGGGTCGTCAGGCCGAGCCCGGTCCGCGGATCCACGACGTGGCTGTAGCGGACGCCGTCGATGTCGACGTGCTGCTCGGCGTCGCCCGACGTCGCGACGGCGCGGTCGTGGACGCGGCGGATCGTGCCGCCGACCTCGATCTCCCAACCCTCGCTGCCGCGTGGCGCCGCTCCGCAGACGATGTCGCCCCCCATCTGGACCAGGGCGCGCGCGCAACCGAGCCGCGCGAGGACCTCGAGCGCTCGCTGGCACGCGTAGCCTTTGCCGATGCCGCCCAGGTCGAGGCGCATGCCGGGCTTCGCCAGCGCGACCGTGCGGCGTTCCGCGTCGAGTTCGACCAGGCGCCAGCCGACGAGAGCGCGCGCTCGTTCCAGCTCGGACGGGTCGGGCAGTGCGCGCGTGCGGCGCGCCGTGCGCCACAGCGCGACGAGCGGTCCGACCGTGACGTCGAAAGCGCCGACGGTCGCCGCGGAGATCTCCCGCGCGCGCGCCAGGATCGCGAAGAGGTCCGCGGACGCGGGAACGGGGCCGGAACCGGCACGTTCCGAGAGCTGCGACAGCTCGCTGTCGGGGCGCCAGTCGCTGAACGAGGCCTCGAGCCGCTCGATCTCGGCGAACGCTTCGTCCGCGGCGGCGGCGGCGGTCTCGACCGAGGGTGCCTGGAGTACGATCCGCGCCTCGACGCCCATCGCGAGGCGTGAGAACTCGAACTTCGGATCCGCCTCGGGCGGAGCTCGGCACCCGATGAGACACACGACGACGCTCAGAGCGAGGAATGCAGCATTCCTGGCGATCCCCGCGGCCTTTGCGGCCGGATGCAGCACGCCGCGCGAGCCCGAGACGACGCCGGCGCGCGAGAGCGCGGCTCCGGCCGTCGCGGCACGGGCCGAGCCCGCTGCTCCGATTCCCGCGCCGGCGCCGGCTCCGTCCGCACCATCCGCTGCGCAGGTCGCCGCGCCCGCGGCACCCGCGGCGCGGACACTCGAGGGCTTCGAGATCCTCGTGCCCGGCACGACCGCGAAGCTCGCGTTCGTGCCGATCCCGGCCGGCGAGGTCCAGGGAGCGGACGGCAGCCGCGCGCCGGTCGGACCGTTCCTCGCCGCGACGACCGAGATCACCTGGGACATGTACGACGCCTTCGTGTTCGCGATGGAGCGCGCGGAGACCGAGGCGGACCCGCCGGACGCGTTCGCGCGGCCGAGCAAGCCCTACATCCTCATGGACCGCGGCTTCGGGCACGCAGGCTACCCGGTGATCTCCGTCTCGTTCCGCGGCGCGACGGAGTTCTGTCGCTGGCTCTCGGCGCGGACGGGCAAGCACGTGCGGCTGCCGACCGAGGCCGAGTGGGCGCACGCGGCCCGCGGCGGGTCGGCGACCGAGCCCGACGCCGCCGCGCTCGAGGCGGGTGCCTGGTACCAGGCCAACTCGAAGACGCGCGGCCGCGCATCGACGAAGCCCGTCGGCAAGAAGGCCGCGAACGGCTACGGGCTCCACGACGTGCTGGGCAACGCAGCCGAGTGGACGGTGGGCCCCGACGGGAAGGGCGTGCTGCGCGGCGGCTCGTTCAAGGACCCGGCGGACAAGGTCGCCCTCGCCGCGCGCCTGCCCGACGACCCGGCGTTCAACGCGACCGACCCGCAGGTGCCGAAGAGCGTGTGGTGGCTGGCCGACGGCATGTTCGCGGGTCTGCGGGTGGTCTGCGATCCGTGAGGACGCCGAAGTTCCTCGTCGCGACCACTTGCGCGATCCAGATTGCGTAGCTAGTTTGGTTGCGGAATGACGACCAGCACGCGTTTCGCCGTGGCCTGCCACGTCCTCGTCGCCCTCGCCCACCGGGCGCCGGCGTCGGGGACGTCGGAGGCCGTGGCGGGCAGCGTGAACACGAACCCGGTCGTCGTCCGCCGCATCCTCGGGATGCTCGTCCAGGCCGGATTCGTCGAGGGCCGCGGAGGCCGCAACGGCGGGTACAGCCTGGCGCGCGACCCGCGGAAGATCGCGCTGGACGAGGTTTTCCGCGCCGTCGAGCCCGACGGCGTCCTGGGCGTCCACGAGAACCCGGAGAACCGCGTCTGCTTCGTCAGCTGCGCGATCAAGGAGATCCTGGGCGGCGTCTTCGCGCGGGCCGAGGCCTCGATGCTCGAGCGCCTGCACGAGACGACCGTCGCGGACCTCCTGCGTCGGGCCGCATCCGCGTCCCGCTGAGCTCTTCCATTCATCCCAGTCCCCTTCACCATCTCTTTATCCGTAACCAATCTGGTTACGCGACAGGAACCACATGTCCACGCAACGTTTCCAAGGCAAGATCGCGTTCGTCACCGGCGGCAACAGCGGCATCGGCCTGGCGGTTGCGACCGCCTTGGTGAGGGAAGGCGCGAAGGTCGTGCTCTCCGGACGCAACGAAGCGACCGTCGCCGCCGCGACGAAGGCGCTGGGCTCGTCGGCCCAGGGCGTCGTCGCCGACACCGGGCGCATCGACGGCATCGAGCGCGTCGTCGCCGCGGCGCGCGAGTTCGGCGGTGGCAGGCTCGACGTTCTCTTCTGCAACGCCGGCATCGGCGCGTTCGGGCCGATCGCGACGATCAGCGAGCAGAAGTGGGACGAGCTGATGGCCGTCAACCTGAAGGGCGTCTTCTTCACCGTGCAGAAGGCCTTGCCGCTGATGGCCCGGGGCGGGGCGATCGTCCTCAACGCCTCGGTCGCCGCCGGCAAGGGCGACCCGGGCGGGTCGATGTACGCCGCCAGCAAGGCGGCGGTGCGCTCGCTCGGCCGCAGCCTCGGCGCCGAGCTGGTGCCGGCCGGCATCCGCGTCAACGTCGTCAGCCCCGGGCCGGTCGAGACGCCGATCTTCGGCAAGGCCGGCATGAACGAGCAGCAGGTCGCCGACCTCAAGGTCGCCTGGTCGGAGCGCAATCCGATGAAGCGCTTCGGCACGCCCGAGGAGATCGCGGCGACGGTGCTCTTCCTCGCCTCGGACGCGGCCTCCTACATCACCGGCGTCGACCTGCTGGTCGACGGCGGGCGCGGCAGCTTCTGAGCGACCGCGCTACCCGTCGCCGCCTAGCGTCCGGGTCGCTCGAACGTCAGCGAGGACCACAGGCTCTCCCAGCGGGCCCCGCTCGCGGCCGGCGCGTCGATCATGTGCACCGCGTTGATCAGCCAGACGCCGGGCTCGGCGAGGGCGAAGCGGGCGCGGCCCTGCGCATCGGTGCGCGCCGAGAGGCGCCGCTCGTTGCCGTCTTTCGGGAAGGCCTTGACCAGCGCGCCCGCCAGCGGCTTGCCGCGAAACAGCAGGCGCACGGTGAACGGCCCTTCGCTTGCCGGCCGGCGCGGGTCGCTCTCGGGCACGAGCTCGAGCGCGAGCCCGACCGGCCGGCGCCAGACCTGCGCCTCGCCCGCCGTGGCGCCGCTGCCGGTGATCAAGGCCTTGGCGTTGCGCGAGAAGATCTCGAGGCCGGGCTGCTGCGTCTCGTCGTGGGCGGCGCGCCAGGCGACGATGCGGTCGAGGCCTTCGTCGCGCAGGTAGCTTTCGAACAGGGCCGGCTCGAGGCGCACCGAGGAGGGCCGCGAGCGATAGACCGCGAGGGCGACGCCGGCGCGGCGCAGGGCGATGCTGCCGGCCGGATCGGCGCCGGCCTCGCCCTCGATCGCCCGCTCGCCCTTTGCATCGACCAGGCCGAAGCGGACGATGCGCGCCGGATCGCGCGCCAGCGTCTCGCCCGGCCAGCCGGTGCCGACGCGGTGCGCTATCGCGACCGGCTCACCGGGGGCGGCGCTGAAGCGGTCCGGCAGCAGCCAGTATTCGTGCGCGCTCGTCGTGGTCGCGAAGAGCAGCAGGGCTTTCGCCAGGAGCAGGGTTCGTCTCATCGGTGCCGATTGTCGGCAATGCCCGGCTGTGCGCGAGCAGGAGTTGCGCGACCACGCCGGCGGCGATCACCGCGGGCTCCTTGCCGGCGATGCCTTCGAGGCCGATCGGGCAGGCCAGTCGGGCGATCGCCTCCGCAGCGACGCCGCGCTCCAGGAGACGGCGCGTGAAGCTCGCGCGCTTGGTCTTCGAGCCGATCAGGCCGCAGAAGGCGAAGTCGCCGCGGCGCAGGATCGCCTCGACGATCCGCAGGTCGAGCGCGTGCTCGTGGGTGAGGACGAGGAAGTAGGCGCCGGGCGGCGCGTGCCGCACCTCGGCCTCGATCGTGTCGGCCGAGACGCGGCGGATATGCGCCGGCCAGGCCGAGCCGAGGTTCGTCGTTGCCGGGAATTCCTCGTCGCGCTCGTCGAACCAGTCGACCTCGACGTCGAGCGCGACGAGCGCGGTGGCGATCGCCCGGCCGACGTGGCCGGCGCCGTGCAGCTGCAGGCGGAACAGCGGCGCTCCCGCAGGCCAGCGCGCGAGCGCCGCGGCATCGAGCGGCGCGAAGCGCAGCGTGACCGCGCCGCCGCAGCACTGCCCGAGGGAAGGCCCGAGCGCGAAGTGCCGCTCGTGCGGCGTGCCCTCGTCGCGCTCGAGCCGGTCGCGGGCGGCGGCGATCGCCTTCAGCTCGAGGTGACCGCCGCCGATCGTGCCGAGGGTTACGTCGGCCGCGACCAGCATGCGCGTGCCGCTGTCGCGTGGCGCCGAGCCGCGGGTGTCGACGACCTCGACCACGACCGCGGCGCGACCGGCCGCGAGCCACTCCCCGGCGGTCGTCCTGAGCGAAGCGAGGGACCTCGTCATGCGAGCCCCGGGGATCCTTCGCTGCGCTCGGGAGCACAGGGGGCGACCTGGGATTGCACCGCCGTCACCGCCCGCAGGATCGCCTCGCTCGTCGCCGGCGCGGTGAGCGGCGGATCGACGTGGTGCCCGCCGACCGCCGAGACCGCGTCGCGGATCGCGAAGAACACCGAGAACGGCAGCAGAAGCGGCGGCTCGCCGGTCGCCTTGCTGCGGTGAATGGTGTCGGCCACGTTGCCGGCCTGCCAGAGGCGGACGTCGAACACCGGCGGGCAATCGTTGGCGGTCGGGATCTTGTAGGTGCTCGGCGCGTGCGTCAGCAGCAGGCCGGCCTTCGCCGAGCCGTCGTTCGGCTGCCAGACCAGCTCTTCCATCGTCAGCCAGCCCATGCCCTGGATGAAGCCGCCCTCGACCTGGCCGAGGTCGATCGCCGGGTTGAGCGAGTTGCCGGCGTCGTGCAGCACGTGCGCGGCGAGCAGCTTCCATTCGCCGGTGAGGGTGTCGACGACGACCTCGCTCGCCGCCGCGCCGTAGGCGAAGTAGAAGAACGGCTTGCCCTGCATCGTGTCCTTGTCCCACGAGAGGCCGGGGGTGGCGTAGAAGCCGTCGGACCAGAGCTGCACCCGCGCCATGTAGGCCTCGACGACGAGCTCGCGGAACGTCATCGTCTTCGCCGCGCCGACGATGACGGAGCCGTTGGCGAAGCGCACATCTTCTGCGGCGACCGCGTAGCGGCCGGCGGCGAAGGCGGCGAGGCGCTGCCTGATCTGCCGCGCCGCGTCCTGCGCCGCCTTGCCGTTCAGGTCGCTGCCGGTGGAGGCGGCGGTGGCGGAGGTGTTGGCCACCTTGTGCGTGTCGGTCGCGGTCGAGCGCACGGCGGCCAAATCGATGCCGAGCTCGTGCGCGACGACCTGCGCGACCTTAGTGTTGAGCCCCTGGCCCATCTCGGTGCCGCCATGGTTCACCAGCACCGAGCCGTCGCCGTACACGTGGACGAGCGCGCCCGCCTGGTTGAGGTGGACCAGGTTGAAGGAGATGCCGAACTTCACCGGCGTGAGCGCGAGGCCGCGCTTCAGGATCTCGCTCTTCGCATTGAACGCGGCGATCTCCCGGCGCCGCGCGCGATATTGGCTGGTCGCTTCGAGCTCGGCGACGAGCTCGTGGATGACGTTGTCTTCGACCACCTGGCCGTAAGGCGTGACGTTGCGCCCGGCGTCGGCCCTCGCGCCGCAAGGGCTCGGTCCGTAGAAGTTGATCCGCCGCACGTCGAGCGGATCCTGGCCGAGCCTGCGCGCGATCGAGTCGAGGATGTTCTCGACCGCGATCGCGCCCTGCGGCCCGCCGAAGCCGCGGAACGCCGTGTTGCTCTGCGTGTTGGTGCGGCCCGAGTAGCCGTGGATCGCCACGTCGGGCAGCCAGTAGGCGTTGTCGAAGTGGCAGATGGCGCGCGTCATCACCGGGCCCGACAGGTCGGCGGAGAAGCCGGCGCGCGAGACCATCGTCAGCTCGGCGCCGAGAACGCGGCCGGCGTCGTCGTAGCCGACCTCGTACTCGTAGTGGAAGCAGTGGCGCCGGCCGGTGACCATGAAGTCGTCGTCGCGGTCGAGGCGCAGCTTGACCGGCCGGCCGAGCTTCCTCGCCGCGACGGCGGCGACGCAAGCGAACAGCGCCGACTGCGACTCCTTGCCGCCGAATCCTCCGCCCATGCGCCGGCACTCGACCTGCACCTGGTTCGAGCGCAGGCCCAGGCAATGGGCGACCAGGTGCTGCATCTCGCTCGGGTGCTGGGTGGAGCAGTGGACGAGCATGCCGTCGTCCTCGCGCGGGACCGCATAGGAAATCTGGCCTTCGAGATAGAACTGCTCCTGGCCGCCGACCTCGAGCGTGTCGACCAGCCGGTGCGGCGCCGCGGCGATGGCGGCGCGGGCGTCGCCGCGCGCCAGGTGCATCGGCGGCAGCACGTAGCTCTTCGCCGCATGCGCTTCGACCGGAGTGATGAGCGCCGGCAGCGGCTCGATGCGCAGCACCGCCTTCGCCTTCGCCGCTGCCCGCCGGGCCGCGTCGCGCGTGCTCGCGATCACCGCGAACACCGGCTGGCCGAGGTAGTGGACCTCGCCCTCGGCGAGGATCGGGTCGTCGTGGATCACCGGACCGCAGTCGTTCGGTCCGGGAATGTCGGCGGCGGTGAGGACGGCGACGACGCCCGGCTCGGCGGCGATCCGGCCGAGGTCGATCGCCACCAGCCTGCCGTGCGCCACCGGCGAGAGCCCGAGCGCGGCGTGCAGCGTGCCGGCGAGCTCGGGCAGGTCGTCGATGTACGGCGCGGCGCCGGCGACGTGCAGATGCGCCGATTCGTGCGGCCGCGAGACGCCGACCTGTGCCGGCGCGAGGGGGTCGCGCGCCGTCATGACACCGCCGTCGTTGCCCGCGCCCAGACGCTGGTCGCGGCGGGCGCGAGCGGCGCCTCGGCCCGGGTTTCCAGCCAGAGCCGGCGAAGCAGGTTCTGCGCGACCTGCAGGCGATACGCCGCGCTCGCGCGCATGTCGCTCAGCGGTGCGAAGTCGGTGGCGAGGGCCTGCTGCGCGGCGAGCAGCGTCGCCTCGGTCCAGGGCTGGCCGAGGACCGCGGCTTCGGTCGCGGTCGCGCGCTTGACCGTGGCCGCCATGCCGCCGAAGGCGAACCGCGCCGTGGCGACCGCGCCGCCGTCGAGGGCGATCGCGAAGCCGGCGCAGAGCGCCGAGATGTCGCAGTCGAAGCGCTTGGAGATCTTGTACGCCCGCACCTTGGCCGGATCGGCGAGCGGCACCTCGATCGCCTGCACGAACTCGCCAGGCTCGAGGCGGCTCTGCATGTAGCCGGTGTAGTAGTCGGCGAGCGGCAGCCGCCGCACGCGCTCGCCGCGGCGCAGCACCAGCGTCGCGGCCAGCGCCATCAGCACCGGCGGGCTGTCGCCGATCGGCGAGCCGTTGGCGACGTTGCCGCCCATCGTGCCGGCGTGGCGCAGCGGCACGCCGGCGAAGCGCAGCCACACGTCGGCGAGCGTCGGCCAGCGGGCGACCAGCGCACGCCAGCCGTCTTCGAGCGACGCGGCGGCGCCGATCGAGAGCACGCCGTCGCGGGCCTCCACGCGCTTCAGCGCATCGACGTTGCCGATGTAGAGCAGGGCGGGCAGCTCGCGGAACATCTTGTTGACCCAGAGGCCGATGTCGGTCGAGCCGGCGAGGATGCGTGCCTCGGGCCGCGCCAGCCGCTCGGCGGCGAAGGCCTCGAGCGTCTTCGGCGCCACCAGCTCGGCGCCGGCCGCGGCATAGCGGAAGGTCTGCTCCGAGCGCAGCGATTCGAGCGCCGCCCGCGCGGGCGCGGTGTCCAGCGGCGCGGCCGGCAGCTCGAACATCCGCTCGCCGGCGTCGAGGATCGGCCGGTACCCGGTGCAGCGGCAGAGGTTGCCAGAGAGCTCGTCGGCGAGCTGCTGGCGCGACGGCCGCGTGCCGCGCGCGCCGTGGTGCTGGTAGGTGGCCCAGAGCGACATCACGAAGCCGGGCGTGCAGAAGCCGCACTGCGAGCCGTCGCACTCGACCATCGCCTGCTGCACGGGATGCAGCGAGTCGGCCTTCAGGTCCTCGACCGTGAAGAGGGCCTTGCCGTCGAGCGTCGGCAGGAACTGGATGCAGGCATTGGCCGTCGTCAGGCGCAGGCCGCCGACGATCTCGGGCGAGCCGGCCTGCGCCGCCCCCGGCAGCTCGCCGATCACGACGGTGCAGGCGCCGCAGTCGCCTTCGTTGCAGCCTTCCTTGGTGCCGGTGCAGCGCGCGTCCTCGCGCAGCCAGTCGAGCACGGTGCGGGTGGTTGCCGCGCCGTCGACCTCGACGACGGCGCCACGGTGGAAGAAACGGATCGGGCGACTCGACATGGGCGTCACGGCTGGGATTCAGGCGCCGAAGGTAAACCCTCGGACGCAAAACGATATACAGGCCAGCGCATGCCGCCTATGATTTCGGCAGTATGACGCCGGACGCTGCATTCGGGAAGATCGAGCTTCATCTCATCCGGGTGTTGCAGACCTTGATCAGCGAACGGAGCGTCTCGCGTGCCGCCATGCGCCTGGGCAGCAACCAGCCGCAGGTGAGCGCGCAGCTGCGGCGGCTGCGCGCCCTGACCGGCGACGCGCTGCTGGTGCGCGCCGGCAACGCGATGACGCCCACCGAGACGGCGATGCAATTGCTCGGCCCGGCGACGACGCTGCTGCGCGAGGCCGACCGGCTGTTCGGCGCGCATGCGAAGCAGCGCAGCTTCGACGCCGCCGCCACCGAGGCGACCTTCCGCATCGCCGCCAGCGACTACCTCGATCCGCTGTTCCTCCCCGAGCTGGTGGCGCACGTCAAGCGGCTGGCGCCGCAGGTCCGGCTCGAGCTGCTGCCGCTCACCGGCGACTACGACTACCCGAAGCGCCTGGCCGCCGGCGAGGTCGACCTGGTCGTCGGCAACTGGCTGCGGCCGCCGGGCGAGCTGCACCTCGGCCGGCTGATCAGCGACGAGGTCGTCTGCATGGTCGGCGACAGCTACCCGAGCCGCGGCCGCTGGACCACCGAGCGCTACCTCGCCGCCGAGCACGTCGCGCCGATGCCGTTCCACGCCCAGTCGCCCGGCGTCGTCGACGACCACCTGGCGTCGCTCGGCCTGGCGAGGAACGTCGTCGTCCGCAGCGCCCACTTCGGCCTGATCCCGACCATGGTGGCGCAGACGATGCTGGTGCTGACGACCGGGCGCCTGTTCTGTTCGCGCTACGTCGACGCGCTGCCGGTCCGGATCCTGCGCTGCCCGATCCCGTTTCCCGCCCTCAGCTACTACCAGCTCTGGCACGACGTGACGCACGCGTCGGCGCCGGCGAAGTGGCTGCGCGAGCAGGTGCGCGAGGTGGCGCGCAACCTCGCCGGCCACGGCATGCTCAAGCGTCCGGGCGCATGAGCGCCGCGGCGGCCGCAGGCCCGGCGAGCAAGCGAATCGCCCTGCGAGGCGACCTGCTCGACTTCACCGCCGCGCCCGCCTGGGGCGAGGTGGAGTCCGAGGCGGTGCGCTTTCGCCCCGACCACTGGCTGCTGATCGAAGGCGGCCGGATCGCCGGCGTCGAGGCCGAGGCGCCGGGCGAAGGCTGGGCTAGACACGACCACGCGGGCCGGATGATCCTGCCCGGATTCATCGACACCCACGTGCACAGCCCGCAGCTCGACGTGATCGCGAGTTACGGCACCGAGCTGCTCGACTGGCTGACGACACACACCTTTCCCGCCGAGGCGCGCCACGCCGACCTCGGGCACACCGAGGCGACCGCGGCGCTGTTCCTCGACGCGCTGCTGGCCCACGGCACCACCGCCGCGGTGATCTTCCCCACCGTGCACCGGCAGTCGGTCGACGCCCTCTTCGCCGCGGCCGAGGCGCGCGGCATGCGCGTCATCGCCGGCAAGGTGCTGATGGACCGCAACGCTCCCGACGACCTGCGCGACGACGTCGCCACGGCCGAGCGCGAGATGGAGGCGCTGATCGCCCGCTGGCACGGCAAGGCGCGGCTCGCCTACGCCGTCACCGTGCGCTTCGCGCCGACCAGCTCGCCGGCGCAGCTCGCGCTCGCCGGGCGCCTCTGCGCCGCCGATCCCAGCCTCTACATGCAGACCCACCTGGCCGAGAACCGGGCCGAGGTCGCCTGGGTGCGCGAGCTCTTTCCCGAGGCGCGCAGCTACCTCGACGTCTACGCCCGGGCCGGCCTGCTGCATGCGAAGAGCGTGTTCGCGCACGGCATCTGGCTGGAAGACGCCGACCGCGCCGCACTCGCGGCCGCCGGCGCGCAGATCGCGCATTCGCCGGCGTCGAACTTGTTCCTCGGCAGCGGCCTGTTCGGCTGGCGCGCGGCCGAAGACGCGGGCGTTGCCGTCAGCCTGGCGAGCGACGTCGGCGGCGGCACCAGCCTTTCGATGCTGCGCATCATGGCCGACGCCTACAAGGTGCAGGCCCTGGCCGGCCAGCGCCTCACCGCCTGGAAGGCGCTGCACGCGGCGACCCGCGGCGCGGCGCTGGCGCTCGGCCTCGAAGGCGAGATCGGCTCGCTCGAGCCCGGCTCGCTCGCCGACGTCTGCGTCTGGGAGCCGGCAGCGGGCCCGGTCGCCGCCCGCCGGGCCGAGGTGGCCCGCACATTGCATGAGCGGGTCTTTGCCTGGATGACGCTCGGCGACGAGCGCAACCTGGTGGAGGCCTTCGTCGCCGGCGAAAGCCGCTACGCCTGTTCCGCCACGGCCTGAGCGAAGCCAGAATCCCCCGATGCGCCTCGAACTCGTCGACATCAGCAAGCAGTACCCGGCCGTGAAGGCGAACGACCGGGTCAGCCTGCGCGTCGGGCCCGGCCAGATCCACGCCGTGCTCGGCGAGAACGGGGCCGGCAAGTCGACGCTGATGAAGATCATCTACGGCGCGGTCCGGCCCGACGAAGGCGAGATCCGCTGGAACGGCGAGCGGGTGCAGATCGCCTCGCCCGCGGCGGCGCGGGCGCTCGGCATCAGCATGGTCTACCAGCACTTCAGCCTGTTCGACACGCTCACCGCGGCCGAGAACGTCTGGCTCGGCCTCGACAAGTCGCTGTCGCTGGCGGAGGTGTCCAGGCGCATCACCGAGGTGGCGGCGGTCTACGGCCTCGAGGTCGATCCGCTGCGGCCGGTGCACACCCTCTCGGTCGGCGAGCGGCAGCGGGTCGAGATCGTGCGCGCGCTGATGACCAACCCGAAGCTGCTGATCCTCGACGAGCCGACCTCGGTGCTCACGCCGCAGGCGGTGCAGACCCTGTTCGTCACCTTGCGCAAGCTCGCCGCCGAAGGCTGCTCGATCCTCTACATCTCGCACAAGCTCGACGAGATCCGCGCCCTCTGCCACCACTGCACCGTGCTGCGCGGCGGCAAGGTCACGGGCGAGGTCGATCCGACGAAGGAAACGAACGCCAGCCTGTCGCGCCTGATGATCGGCGCCGAGCCGCCGCAATTGCAGCACCGCGAGGCGCGCGCCGGCGCGGTGGTGCTCGAGGTGAAGGCGCTCTCGCTCGCCAAGGAAGACCCGTTCGGCACGAGCCTGGAGGCGATCTCGTTCGAGGTGCGTGCCGGCGAGGTGCTGGGCATCGCCGGCGTCTCGGGCAACGGCCAGCAGGAGCTGATGCGCGCACTCTCGGGCGAGGACGTGCGCGCGCCCAAGGGCTCGATCCGCCTCTTCGACCACGACATCGCCGGCGACACGCCGCGCCGCCGGCGGAAGGAAGGCCTGCACTTCGTGCCCGAGGAGCGGCTCGGGCGCGGCGCGGTACCGACGCTCTCGCTCGCGCAGAACACGCTGCTCACCCGCACCCGCGCCGTCGGGCGTGGCGGGTGGCTGCGCATCGGCGACGTCAACGCGCTCGCCGAGGCGCTGATCCGCCGCTTCTTCGTTCGCGCCGGCGGCCCCGGCTCGGCGGCGAAGAGCCTCTCGGGTGGAAATTTGCAGAAGTTCATCGTCGGCCGCGAGATCGACGCCGATCCGAAGCTCCTGATCGTCTCGCAGCCGACCTGGGGCGTCGACGTCGGTGCCGCGGCGCAGATCCGCGGCGAGCTGCTCTCGCTGCGCGACAACGGCTGCGCGGTGCTGGTGGTGAGCGAGGAGCTCGAGGAGCTGTTCGAGATCTGCGACCGGCTGGTCGTCATCGCCCAGGGCCGGGTGTCGCCGGGCGTGCGCACCGCCGACGTCTCGGTCGAGAAGATCGGCGAGTGGATGAGCGGCCTCTGGCAGGAGAGCCCTCACCCCGGCCCTCTCCCGCACGCGGGAGAGGGAGGAAGATCGCATGCTCCGGCTTGAGCCGCGCCCCGAGCCCTCGAAGGCGATGTCGATCGCCTCGCCGCTGATCGCGCTGGCGATCACGGTGGTGATCGGCACGATCCTGTTCGTGCTCCTCGGCAAGGATCCGCTGCGCGGCCTCGCGGTGTTCTTCGTCGAGCCGGTGAAGAGCATGTATGCCCTCTCCGAGCTGGCGATGAAGGCGACGCCGCTGCTGCTCATCGCCCTCGGCCTGGCGGTCTGCTTTCGCTCCAACGTCTGGAACATCGGCGCCGAAGGCCAGTTCATCCTCGGCGCGATCGTCGCCAGCGGCATCGCCATGCTGGCGACCAAGGACACGGGCAACTGGTTCTTCCTGCCCGTGCTCCTCGGCGGCATCGTCGGCGGCATGGCCTGGGCGGCGATCGTCGCGGTGCTGCGCGACCGCTTCAACGCCAACGAGATCCTGGTGAGCCTGATGCTCGTCTATGTCGCCGCGCAGCTGCTCAACTACCTGGTGTACGGGCCGTGGAAGGATCCGCAGGGCTACAACTTCCCGCAGACCATCACCTTCTACAAGGCGACCCAGGTGCCGCGCCTGTTCGGGACCTACCGCGTCAACCTCGGCGCGATCGGCGCGCTGCTCGCGGTCGGCGCGTTCTGGATCCTGCTGTTCCGCACCTACGCCGGCTTCCAGCTCCAGGTCGGCGGGCTGGCGCCGGCGGCGGCGCGCTATGCCGGCTTCTCCTCGCGCCGGGCCCTCTGGACCGCGCTGCTCCTGTCGGGCGGCATGGCGGGCCTGGCCGGCGGACTCGAGGTCGCGGGCCCGCTCGGTCAGCTCACGCCGCACGTGCCCGCGGGCTACGGCTTCGCCGCGATCATCGTCGCCTTCGTCGGCCGGCTGCACCCGGTCGGCATCGTCTTCTCGGCGATCCTGATGAGCATGTTCTACATCGGCGGCGAACTGGCGCAGTCGCGCCTCGGCCTGCCGAAGTCGCTGACCGGCGTGTTCCAGGGCCTGCTGCTGTTCACGCTGCTCGCCTGCGACACGCTGATCGCCTACCGCGTGCGCTGGAAGCCGGCGGTGAAGAAGGGAGCCGCCGCATGATGGATTCCTGGCCGCTGCTCGTCGCGGCGACGCTCAATTCGGGCACGGTGCTCGCGTTCGCCGCGCTCGGCCTGCTGATCAACGAGCGCGCCGGCATCGTCAACCTCGGCGCCGAGGGCATGATGCTGGTCGCCGCGGTGGCCGGCTTCGCGACCGTGGTGCACACCGGCAACGACTGGCTCGGCTTCGGCGCCGGCGCGCTCGCCGGCGCGGTGATGGCGGCGGCGTTCGGCGTGCTCGTGATCTGGCTCAACACCAACCAGTACGCGACCGGGCTCGCCCTCAGCCTGTTCGGCGTCGGCTTCTCGGCCTTCGTCGGCATCCGCTACACGCAGGAAAAGCTCGGCGAACGGCCCAACTTCCAGATCCCGGGTCTCGCCGACGTGCCGTTCATCGGCCCGGCCCTCTTTCGCCAGCATCCGATGGTCTACGTCGCGATCGCCCTCACCGTCGCGATCGCCTGGTTCCTCTACCGGTCGCGCGCCGGGCTGGTGCTGCGCGCTGTCGGCGAGTCACCGGAGTCGGCGCATGCGCTCGGCTACCCGGTGCGCCGGATCCGCTTCGCCGCGGTGCTGGTGGGCGGCGCGCTCTGCGGCATCTCCGGCGCCTACATCTCCACCGTCTACACGCCGCTCTGGGTCGAAGGCATGGTTGCCGGCAAGGGCTGGATCGCGCTCGCCCTCACCACCTTCGCCACCTGGCGGCCGGCGCGGGTGCTGCTCGGCGCCTATCTCTTCGGCGGCGTGACCATGCTGCAGTTCCACATGCAGGGCGAGGGCGTGCAGGTGCCGAGCCAGTTCCTCACCATGCTGCCCTACCTTGCCACCATCGTCGTCCTGGTCCTGATCTCGCGCAACGCCACCTTCATCCGCGTCAACATGCCGGCGTCGATCGGCAAGCCGTTCTTCCCAGGCTAGATAATCCCCGCTTCGCCTTCCGGCGAGCGGCCTCTTCCCACCTTCTGGAGCCACCATGACTCGACTTTCGAAACGGTCCTTCGTTCAACTCGCCGGCTTGAGCGCGATCGCCGCGCTCGCGGCGATCGCGGGGTGCAGCAAGAAGGAAGAGCCGGCGCCGACTCCGGCCGCCTCGGCGCCGCCGGCCGCTTCGGCGCCTACTGCCGCTGCCAGCGGCCCGCTGAAGATCGCATTCGCCTACGTCGGCTCGGTCGGCGACGGCGGCTGGACCTTCGCCCACGACAACGCGAGGAAGGCGGTCGAGAAGCAGTTCGGCGACAAGGTCAAGACCTCGTTCGTCGAGAGCGTGCCCGAGGCGGCCGACGCCGAGCGCGTGTTCCGCGACATGGCCAGCCAGGGCAACAAGCTGATCTTCGGCACGACCTTCGGCTACATGGAGCCCATGCTCAAGGCCGCGGCCGACCTGAAGGACGTGAAGTTCGAGCATGCCACCGGCTACAAGCAGGCCGAGAACATGCGCACCTACGACAGCCGCACCTACGAAGGCGCATACATGGCCGGCATCATCGCCGGCGCCATGACCAAGACCAACACGATCGGCGTCGTCGGCTCGATCCCGATTCCCGAGGTGATCCGCAACATCAACAGCTTCACGATGGGCGCGCAGTCGGTCAACCCGAAGGTCAAGACCAAGGTGGTCTGGGTCAACGAGTGGTTCAACCCGCCCAAGGAAACCGAAGCCGCGCAGTCGCTGCTCAACGGCGGCGCCGACGTGCTGATGCAGAACACCGATTCGTCGGCGGTGCTGCAGACCGCGGGCAAGGCCGGCAAGTACGCCTTCGGCTGGGACAGCGACATGACCGCCTACGCGCCGAACGCGCACCTCGCTTCGGCGGTCATCAACTGGGCGCCGTACTACATCAAGGCCACCCAGGACGCGCTCGACGGCAAGTGGAAGGGCGGCACCGGCGTCTGGTGGGGCGTCAAGGAAGGGGCGATCGACATCGTCTCGATCTCCGACAAGGTGCCCGCCGACATCAAGACCAAGGTCGAGACCGTCAAGGCCGGGTTGAAGGACGGCAGCTTCGTGATCTGGAAGGGCCCGATCACCGGCAACGACGACAAGGAAGTGCTCGCCGCCGGCACCAACGCCGACGACAAGTTCATGGGCGGCATCAACTTCTTCGTCAAGGGCGTCGAGGGCAAGGTGCCGGGCGGCGAGAAGAAGTAGGCAAGGCGACGATGGACTTCGGCGCAATAGCGCGCGAGCGGCTCCCCGAGCTGCTCCGCGCGATGCCGAAGGCCGAGCTGCACATCCACATCGAGGGCTCGCTCGAGCCCGAGCTGATCTTCGAGCTGGCGCGGAAGAACGGGGTCGCGCTCGCCTACCCGGGCGTCGAGGCGCTGCGCGCGGCCTACGCGTTCACCGACCTGCAGAGCTTCCTCGACATCTACTACGCGGGCGCGAGCGTGCTGCTGCACGAGAGCGACTTCGAGGCGATGGCGATGGCGTACTTTCGCCGCGCCGCCGCCGACAACGTCGTTCGCGCCGAGCTGTTCTTCGACCCGCAGACGCACACCGCGCGCGGCGTGGCCATGGCCGACGTGATCCGCGGCCTGGCGAGCGCGTGCGAGCGCGCCCAACGCGAGCTCGGCGTCTCGAGCGCCCTGATCCTCTGCTTCCTCCGCCACCTGAGCGAGGAGGAGGCGCTGCAGACGCTGCACGACGCCTTGCCGTATCGCGAGCACTTCATCGGCGTCGGACTCGACAGCAGCGAACGCGGCCATCCGCCCGAGAAGTTCGCCCGGGTCTTCGCCGAGGCGAAACGGCTGGGCCTGCACCGCGTCGCCCACGCCGGCGAAGAAGGGCCGCCGGCCTACATCACGAGCGCCCTCGACGTGCTGAAGGTCGAGCGCATCGATCACGGCGTGCGCTGCCTGGAAGACCCGGCGCTGGTCCGCCGGCTCGCCGCGGAGCGCGTGCCGCTCACTGTCTGCCCGCTCTCGAACATCAAGCTCTGCGTTTACCCGGAGATGGCGGGGCACGGCCTGCCGGCGCTGCTCGCCGCGGGCCTGTGCGCGACGATCAATTCCGACGATCCGGCCTACTTCGGCGGCTACATGAACGCCAACTTCCTGGCCGCGTTCGCCGCCCTGCCGCAGCTCGGCGCGGCCGAGGCCTACGCGCTGGCCAGGAACAGCTTCGAAGCCAGCTTCGTCGACGCCTCCGCCCGGGCAGCAATGACCGTACGACTCGACCAGGTGTTCGCCCGCTTCGCCTGAGCGCGGCGAGAATGCCCCGGGCCCTTTCGGCCCGACTCCGGCGCTTCGCCGCCGCACCTGCCGCCGATGCTCGAACTCCTGACCGACCCGCAAGCCTGGATCGCCCTGCTCACGCTCACCGCGCTCGAGCTGGTGCTGGGCATCGACAACATCATCTTCATCTCGATCCTGGTCGACAAGCTGCCACCGGAGCAGCAGAGGAAGGCGCGGCAGATCGGCCTGTTCCTGGCGATGTTCATGCGCGTCGGGCTGCTGCTCATGCTCTCGTGGATCATCGGCATGACCGCGCCGCTGTTCACCGTCAGCATGGTGAACCAGGAGATCTCGGGCCGCGACCTGGTGCTGATCGGCGGCGGCCTGTTCCTGCTCTGGAAGAGCACCGCCGAGATCCACCAGTCGCTCGAGGGCGCCGAGGGCGAGACCGCTTCCGCCGTCAAGGCGGGCTTCGCCGCGGTGATCCTGCAGGTCATCGTCATCGACATCGTGTTCTCGCTCGACTCGATCATCACCGCCGTCGGCATGGTCGACGAGGTCGCGGTGATGATCGCCGCGGTCGTGATCTCGGTCGCCCTGATGATGGCCTTCGCCGGCGCGATCGGCCGCTTCGTCAGCGCGCACCCGACGATCAAGATGCTGGCCCTGTCCTTCCTGGTGGTGGTGGGTGTCGTCCTCATCGCCGAGGGCTTCGGCCAGCACGTGCCCAAGGGCTACATCTACTTCGCGATGGCGTTCTCGGTCGGCGTCGAGATGCTCAACATCACCATGCGCAAGCGCTCGAAGAAGCCGGCCCGGCTCAAGTCGGCCTATGCCGACGAGACGCCGTCGACCTGATCGCCGGGCCGCGTTTTCCCCGGAGGAAGTCCATGACCGCCAGCCGCAGGGTCGTCTTCTATCACTCGCCGCAGTCGCGCTCGGCGGGCACGCTGTTCCTGCTCGAGGAGCTCGGCGCCGATTACGAGCTCCGGCCGCTGAACCTGCAGAAGAACGAGTCGCGCTCGAGCGAGTACCTCGGCGTCAACCCGATGGGCAAGGTGCCGGCGATCGTTCACGAGGGCGCGCTCGTCACCGAGCAGGGCGCGGTCTACACCTACCTCGCCGACCTCTATCCGGAGGCGGGCATCACGCCGGCGATCGGCGACCCGCTGCGCGGGCCCTACCTGCGCTGGATGTTCTTCTACAACGCCTCGTTCGAGCCGGCGCTGATCGACAAGTCGATGAAGCGCGAGCCCGCGCCGCCCTCGACCTCGCCCTACGGCGACTACGACACGGTGATGAAGACCCTGAACGACCAGCTCGGCGACGGCCCGTACCTGCTCGGCGATCGCTTCACCGCGGCCGATGCGCTCTGGGGCACGGCGCTGCGCTGGACGACGATGTTCAAGCTCGTCCCCGAGACGCCCGCGATCAAGGCCTACATCGAGCGCGTGACCACCCGGCCCGCGGCGCTGCGGGCGGCGAAGATCGACGCCGACATCCTCGCCGCGCGCGAGAAGTAGCGCTTTCTCCTTTCGCCTCGCTTCACGCCGTTTGTGTAGTTTTGTGAAGCTAGGAAAACTTTCGCCATTTCGGGCGACCTGAGGTCGACCCTGTCGTCGCGCCGCGTTCGGCGGCGTTAGCCATGTCACAGGCTCGGAGGAGAGTTGGCATGGCGTGCGTGAGCCGGTGGATGGTCGGCGTGTTCGCGGCGTTGTTGTTCGGCATCGCCCCGCCTCCGGCGGCGGCGCAGTCAGGCCGCTCCGCTGCGCTGCGCGTCGACGCCTTCGACGTCGAGCAGGTGGCCAGCCTCGCACCCGGCACCGCGCTTTTCTTCAGCGTCTTCGCCACGCCCGGCGCCGCGGCGACGGTGATGGTCGACGGCGTGCGTCGCCTGGTCGAGTTGCGCGAGGTCCAGCCCGGCGTCTACGAAGGCTCGCTCGTCATCGACGCCGCCGACCGGATGCGACCGGAAAGCGCCGCCGTCGCCACCGTCTGGCGCGACGGCGCGGTGGCCAGGGCCACGCTCGAGGAATCGCTGCTGCTCGACGGCGCGTCGCCGCTCCATGCCTCTGCGCTGCCGTCGGCACCCGCCGTGACGTCGTCGCCCGTGCCGATCACGATGCCTTCCCCGCCGATGGCGGTGCCATCGCCCGCGGCCGCCTTTCCGTCGTCGCGCCCGGTCCCGCCTTCGTATGCGCAGGCCGCGCCGGAGCCGCGGCCCGTGCCGCCCGTCCGCCTCGCCGCGTGCAACGACTGCGCGGTGGTCGAGGCCATCCGCGCGGTCGAGGTGCCGAGCGGTCCCGCCGCCCTCGGCGCGATCGCCGGCGGCATTGCCGGCGCGGTGTTCGGCGACAAGATCGGCAAGGAGCACGAGCGCCACGTGACGCGCGTGCTCGGCGCCATCGGCGGCGCCCTCGTCGGCCACCAGATCGAGCGCAGCGCCCGCACCCGCTACGACGCCTCGCTGCGCCTGCCGAACGGCGCGCTGCAGGTGCGTCGATATGCCTCGCCGCCGCCGTTCCACGTCGGCGAGACGATCCGCCTCGAAGCCGCCGGTCCGGCGGAGAGCGCGCGCTCGTTCTGAGCGCGGGCGCGCCTTTCAGCCGCCGAGCCCGCTCCAGGTGATGCACGCCGCCACCCTGGCGAGTCCGGTCCGGGCGACCCCGCGCCGGTTCTCCGGCGTGCCCGCGTGGCTGGAGGCGCTGGCCGTCGCCGGCGCGATCGCACTCTTGTTGCCGGCCTTCGCGCAGGTGGCCGAATTCGGCGCCGGCCGCGACCGTCGTTTCGCCGAGGCCGGGTTCCGGATCGAGGGCCTGCCCCCGTCGCTCCTGCCCGCGCTCTGCCGCGAGCAGGCCGCGCTTGCCGACGCGGCGGTGAGCGAGCGCCTCTGCCCCGGTCCCGGGGCTCGCCTCGCGAGCCGGGCCGAGGGCGCGCGGCAGTCGGTGGCGATGGTCGACGCGCTGGCGCGCGCCAGCCAGGCCTTCGTCGCGCCGCTGAACGAGGCCAGCGAGCGGCTGGCGACCTTGCGCCTGCAACAGCGCGAAGGCGGCGACCTGCGCGCCCTCGCCGACGCCACCGCGGCGATCGAGGCCGACCTGCAGCCCTTCGTCGAGCGCTTCCAGCTCGACGGCGCCGGCATCGCCGGCCCGCGACCGCTCGCCTGCGCGGCGCGCTGGGCCGAGGCCGCGCTCGCCGGCCCTGGCGCTTCTGCCGATGCCGCCACGGCGCGCGGCAACGGCCTGCTGCTGCTCGCTGCCGCGCTCGACGGCCGGCACGAAGTCGAAGCCCTCGCCGGCGCGGCGCCGCTGCCGGCAACGGTCGCAAGCGCCTCCCCTTGCGCGACCAGCCCGGCCGCGACGCTGGCCGCGACCTCGGCGCTGATGGCCGACGCGCGCCAGTCGGCCGTGCGGGCGCGCAAGAACGAGGCGATGCGCGAGCTCCTGACCCACGCCGGCTGGCAATGGGCCGGCGCGATGGGACTCGGCTACCTGCTGATGCTGGCCAGCCGCAGGCGCATGGCCCCGGTTCTCGGCGTGGCGCTCACGCTCGCGACCTGGGCCGCGGCCGCGTGGGCGGCGCGCGTGCCCTGGCCGTTCGCGGGCGGCCGCGGCTTCGATCCCGGCCGGGTCGACCTGCCCTGGGACAGCCGACCGGCGACCTGGGTGCTCGTCCTGGCCGGCGCATCGGTCGCCCTGACCCTGGCCGGCCTCTTGCTCAAGCGTGATCCCACCCTCGACGCCGCCGCGCCGGCGCAGGCGATGAGCTCGCGCATCGGCTTCGCCGGGCTGGTGCTCGCCACCGGGCTCGGCTGGCTGCTGCTGCTCGATCTCTCGGCGCACGCGCATCGAACCAATCGCTATCTCGCGCTCTACCACCAGGGCCATCTCTGGCTCGGCATGCTGGTGTTCACGACCATGCTGTTCCTGCGCCGGCCGCTCGCGCACGGCCTGGCCTGGAGCCTCTCGATCGCCGGCGAGGCGGCGCGCGCCGCGACCCGCCGCCTCGGTGTCGCCGGCGCGGGCGCGGCGCTCGCGCTGTTCGCGGCGGCAGCGGTGCTCGCGTTCGGCTTCGCCTTCGCCAACCTGCGTCAGCTCACCTCGGAGCTCGGCCGCATCTGGCTGATCGTCGGCGCTGCCTGGTTCTTCTTTCTGCGCGCGAGTCCGCTGGCCGAGCGGCTGGCGCGCGCGGGTCCGGCCGGCATCGCCTTCTGGCGCTACGTCTGGCCGCTGGCGCTCGTCGTCGGCGTGCTGATCGGGGCGATGGTGCTGACCCGCGACATGGGGCCGCTGCTGATCGCCGGCTACGCCTCGGGCGCCTTCCTCGCCGCCTCGCTGGCGATGTGGTGGCACCTGCGCAGCGGCCAGCGCTGGACCGCGTTCGTCCTCGCGGTCGGCCTGTTCGCGCTCTGGATCGGCGCCGTCACCTGGGCGCTGTTCGCGCTCGGCTCGGTCGACGGCGTCGCTGCCGAGCGCCTCGAGAGCCTGGCTGCGCCGTTCGCCTCGGGCAACGACCAGCTCGCGCTCGTCACCTGGTTCCAGCGCGCGGCGCCGGCGCAGGGCTTCGGCCTCGGCGCGGCGCCTTGGTGCGGCTACGCCGTCGCCGGGCACTGCGGCGGCGTGCCGGCGCAGATCCACAGCGACTACACCTTCACCGCGATCGTCGGCGTGTTCGGCCGCGCCGCGGCATGGACCGCTGCGCTGGCCTGCGCGCTCTGGCTGCATCGCCTGATCCGCCATCACGGCCGGGTCACGCGCGGCGAGCCGCGGCTGGTGGCGCGCGCCGGCCAGCTCGCGCACGACGGCCAGGCGCTGCTGAGCTGGATCGCGGTCGCCTGGGTCGTGCTCGCCCTTTGCCAGCTCGCGGTCACCGTTGCCGGCAACCTGGCGGTGCTGCCGCTCACCGGCGTGACCTTTCCCTTCGTCAGCTTCGGCATGACCTCCCTGCTCGTCAACCTGGCGTTCCTTGCGCTCGCCATCCACCTCGACCTTCCTGCCAGGGCCCGCGATGGCTGAGAGGAAGTCGACCTCGCTGCTCGACTTCGCGATCGCCGCGAGCCTCGCGGTCGTCCCGGTGCTGCTCGGCGTCCTCCTGCTGGTCGGCGTGATCCGGCCGGCCGACGCCGACGCGTCGGGTCGGGTCGCGCCCGAGCGCTACATGAGCGCGCGCCTGGTCGCGGCGCTGAAGACTTTCGAGCCGGCGGTGCTGAAGCGTTCGTCGATCGCGGCGAAGCTGCCCGACAGCGCCGGCGTACTCGCCGCGCTGCCGTCGTGCGGTCGCGAATGGCGCGGCCCGTCGCCGTGGCGGGCGTGGCTGGCCGAGGCCGGCCTGGCGCGAACGCCGCCGCCGGCGCCGGCCGAGCAGGTGGCAGCGCAGCTCGCCGCCTTCGACGCGGCGCTGCTGGCGTTCAGCAGCCGCGCCAACTCGCGCGTCGAGCATCCGGTCGGCTTCGACGCCGCGCGCTGGTTCGCCGCCGCCGGCGAAGCGCTGGCGGCGCCGATCGCCAACGCCGACGCGCCCGGCCATCCGTTTCGCCTGCGCTGCGCCGACCTCGCCGATGCGCTGACCGCGCTCTCGCGCAGCGACGCGGCGATGCTCGAGAGCCTGGCCTGGCGCGGCAGCGAGAGCAAGGTCGCGCTCGCGCGCTGGCCCGAGGCGCAGGAGATGCTGATCCCGGCGCGCCAAGTGATGCGGCGCAATCCGTGGAGCGGCGTCGGCGGCTGCATCTACTTCGGCGGCGACGCGGCAGGCGAGGGCGGCACGCGGCCTTTCCTCGCCGCGGCCCGCAGCGCCCAGCGACGGATCTGCGCGCTGCCCGAGCTCGCGGGCGCGAGCGGCGCCGCCAGCGCTGCGACGAACGTGGCAACGGGCGCATCGACGAACGCGGTCGGCACGGTCGCGGCGGTGCTCGCCGGCGAGCCCGGGCTCGCCGATCCGCTCGACGACAGCCGCTGGAGCGTGCCGCCCTCGCTGCAGGCGATGCTGCAGCCGCTCGAGTCGCTGCGCCAGCCGACCGGCGCGCTGTACCGGCTGCAGACCGGCGGCGGCGCGCCCGCCGCGTTCGACGGCGACGACTCGCGGGCGGCGCCGAACCGGATCGTCATCGACGGCACCGGCGTCGACGTCGGCTTCTCGATCGACCTCACGATCGACCCGGCGCTGCAGGCGCTCGCGCAGAAGACCGCCGCCTGCTACACCGGCCGCCAGGACGCGTGCAACGCCCTTGGCCTGCATCGCCAGGCCGACAAGGCGGAGCCGCTCGGCGCGCCGCTGCTCGAAGGGGCGATGGTGCGCATGGCGGCGGTGGCGGTGATCGACGTCGCCAGCGGCCGCATCGAGGCGCTCGCCGGCGCGCTCTCGCCCTGCGCCCGCCAGGAGGTCGACGGCCCCGGCCGCGACAAGGCCTGCGATCCGCGCCTGCCGTATCCGGTGCAGTACCGGCCCGACGCGCTGCTCAATCCGGCCGTGTTCCACGACGCGATGCCGGCCTCGACCATCAAGCCGATCATGGCGGCGGCCTTCCTCTCCGATCCCGACGTCGGCGCGCGCTGGCTCGCCGCCGAGCAGGCGGCGATGAAGCGCGACGGCGTGCCGGCGCGCGAGAGCCTGCGCGGCCAGCTCATGCGCTCCGACTCGGCGCGCTTTCTCGACCGCATGTTCTGCAGCGACAAGTCGTTCGCCGACTGCCGCCGGCCGTGGCAGGTGCAGGCGATGGCCTCGGCCTTCGGCTGGAACGCGGGCTGCGCCGACGCGCGCAGCGATTGCGGCAAGCGCGACCTGCTGTTCGGCGGAACGCTCGGTGGCGGTGGCGGTGGCGGGGGCGGTGGCAGCAACGGCGGCACCGGCAGCGGATCGCTCGCAGTGCTTTCTGCGCTCGCGCCGCGCGAGGTCCTGGCGACGCCGGTCGCCTACGGCCGGCTGATGAGCGAGCCGCTCGCCGGCAAGGCCGGCGCTTCCATGCACCTGATGCCGCCGCTGGCGCTCGACGCCCGCATCGTCGGCCGCTGCGCCGCCGGCACCGACGCGCGGCGGATGAGCGACGACGACTGGGAGAAGTGCCGCGGCGGCGCGGTCGTCGATACCGTCGCCGAAGGCTGGGGCCAGGGCCACGCCCGCGCCAGCGCGCTCGGCATCGCCGGCATGATGGCCACGCTCGCGGCGGCGGCCAATGGCCAGCGCGAGGTCGCGCCGCCGCACCTCGTCGACGCGGTCCGGCGCATCGCCGCCCGAGGCGATGCGCGCGCCGTCGAGGCCGGGCCGTGGCGGCCGCTGCCGCCCGCGCCGCACGGCCTCTTGCCGCAGGCGGCCGCGGTGATCCTGAGCGGCCTCTCGTACAGCCACCGCGCCGGCACCGCGCGCACCGCCTGCGAGCAGGTGTTCGATGCGCGCCGCTGCCAGGGCATCGACTGGCTGGCCGGCAAGACCGGCACGCCGAGCTTTCCGAGCGACGGCCTCTCGCTCGACGAGCTCGCCCGCCTGTGCCCCAAGGGTGCCGAGGCGACGCTCGCCGCGCGCGCCGGCGCCTGCAGCTCGCTGCGGCCCTACAAGTGGTACGTCGCCGCCTGGCGCGACCCGGCGAGCCCCGGTCCCTGGACCAAGGCGATCGCGGTGCTGACCGAGCGCAACTGGCTGCGCCAGACCGGCCAGGTGCACGGCGCCGGCGACCATGGACCGAATCCCTCGGCCGAGATCGCGATGCAGATCGCCGGCCGGCGCGTCGGCCTGCTGTCGGGAGCCGCGCCATGAGCGCTTCGCGCCGCTCGCCCAACGACTACCTGCGCGCCAGCGACGGCAGCGTCATGCCGGCGCCGCGGTCCCGCAGCGAAACGAAGTCCGGGCGCGACCTGCCCGAGCCGCTGGTCTGGACCTTCGACGGCCCGTTCGAGCGCTGCCTCGCCGACCTCGAGGACACGCTGCGCCGCGCCATCGTCATGGTCGGCGGGGTCTCGCGCGTCGCCCTGTTGATCGATCTCTCCCTGCCCGCCTTGCAGCGGCGCGTTGCCGCGGGCGATGCGCTGCAGCCGGGCTGGGGCCGCTTCCAGGAACGCCTCGCCGGCTACGGCCTGCCCTCGCTGCCGCGGGTGCGCCCGCTGCGCAGCGAAGGGCCGCTGGCGACGCTCGTCATCGCCTATCGCAACTGACTTTCACTCGCGAAAGATTCCATCATGTCGCTCAAGAACTGGATCCTCCACGGTGTGCATCGGATGAACGGGCTGGCGGCGCGCGGCGACCTGCCCGAGTCGAGCGCCGACGCTCACGCGCCGTCGCCCGCGGCGAGCTCGACGCCGTCGCGCGCCGCCGCCGACCGCGGCCGGCGCTTCGCCGGGCGCGAGCCGACGCTGGCGAGCGCCGAGCACCTGGGCGCCTACGCGCCGCTGATCGACGCGATCCGCGACGAGCTCGAGCACTTCGTCGCCAGCCACGTGCGCCTGCACCTGGCGATCGCCGAGCGCGACCGGTTCCTCCTCACCGCGATCGGCATCGGCTGCGAGGCGTCGGAGGAAGCGCGCCGCCTGCTGCAGCAGTTCGTGCGCGAGTTCAAGCCCGAGCAGGTCAAGCGCTACCTCGCGCGCGAGGTGATCGGCGGCCTGCCGAACGCCGCCGCGATCGACCTCTCGCAGTTCGCCGGCCTGTTCGACGCCGACGCCGCGCGCGCCGCCAAGGAAGAGGCCGAGGGCGGCGAGTACCGTGAGCTGCTCGAGGCCTTGCGCGCCAAGCCGGCCGCCCCCTTGCCGGGCTATCGCGTCAGCGTGCTCGGCCGCTGGGTCGAGGGCGAGGCGACGCGGGCCAGCCCGGCGTCGCCGGTCGCGAGCACGACGCCGGGCACGCCGCTCTCGGGCCAGCGCTGCGAGTTCGACGTCGAGGACGGCAGCGGCCGGCGCCGCGTGGTGCTGCACGGCGTCGTTCCCGGCCGGCGCTATGTCGTCGGCAACGGCGAGGGCTCGGACATCCGCGTCGAGGGCACGTTCGCCAGTCGGCGCCATGCCGAGGTCTGGCTCGAGGACGGCGCGTGGTGGGTGGCCGACGCGGGCTCGACCAACGGCGTGCGCATCGAGCCGGCGGCGCCGCTGCAGCGCGGCGCGGCGGCGCCGACGGCCGTGGGCGACAAGCCGCTGCGGCTGGCGAACGGCCTGCGCATCGTGCTTTCCGCGCGCGCCGAAGGGCCGGCGAGCGAGTACCCGTGGCTGGCGCTGCGGCCGCCGGCGAGCGGCGCCTCGCTGGTCACGCCGATCGCCACCGCCACCGGCACGCTGCGCACGCCGCGCACGGCGATCCTCGCCGCGCGCGCGGCCCCGAACCTGGCGACGCCGACGACGCAGATCCTGCCTGCCGCGGGCGCCGACACGGCGGCCATGCGCCTGACTCTCTCGCACGCCGCCGGGGTGCGCACGTTGCCGCTGGTGGCCGCGGCGCTGCCGGTGAGCGTGGGGCGCTCCCGCCACCAGACGCTGGTCGTCGATCGCGGCCACGAAGGCGTGTCGGGGCATCACCTCGACATCGTCGAGCTCGATCCGGCCGGCGCCTGCGTCGTCGTCGTCCATGGCGACAACGGCGTGCGCATCGACGGCGCGCGCCATGCCCCGGGCGCTCGCGTGCGCTGGCAGGCGGGGCAGAAGCTCGTGCTCGGCGACGCGTCGGAAGCGCCGGTGCCCTGCGTGCTCGAGCTCGCGTCGCCGCACGGGGAGGCATGAAATGAAACCCCCACGCTCACTTCGTTCGCTGCCCCCCGAGGGGGCGCTCAGTACCTTCGGAACGGCCGGGCGGTACTGAGATGACGATGCCGTATTCGTCGGCGCCGCGCGGCCTGGTCACGCCGATCGAGCCGGCCTCGGCACGCGTGGCGCGCGCCAGCGTCGCCCTGCCGCCGGTGGCGCGCGAGACCAGCTACAGCATCGCCTTCGGCCGCATAGACGCCGCGGTGGCGTCGTCGTGCGGCAGCCTGCACCATCGCAACGAGGATGCGCACAGCCCGGCCGGCCATCCGGCGCTGCTGTTCGTCGTGGCCGACGGCGTGGGCGGCGGGGCGATGGCCGAGACGGCGAGCCGTGAGCTGGTCTCGCACCTGCACGCCGCGCTCGACGGCGCCCGGCCCGACGCGGCCGGCGTGCGCCGGGCGATGCTCGGCGCCGACCGGGCGATCGCCAGCCGCATCGCCCAGGTGACGAGCTCGCCGGGCGCAGCGACGGTGGTGCTGTGCGCGCCGGTGAACGTGCTCGCCTCGAAGTGGCTGATCGCCTGGGTCGGCGACTGCCGCGCCTACCGGCTCGCGAGCCGCGGCGAGCTGCGCTTCGACCTGCTGACGCGCGACGACACCTTCCGCGAGCTGAACGAGGCGCCGCCGCCCGGCGGCTCGCTCGACGACCCGGCGCGCATGGTCGGCAACGGCGCCACCACCGGCGCCAACGTCGCCGTGCGCGGCCTGCGCTCGGGCGAACTGCTGGCGCTGTGCAGCGACGGCGTGCACAAGCATGTGTCGCCGGCCGAGTGGCGGCGCGTGCTGGCGCAACCCGTGCCGCTGGCACGGCGCTGCGACGACCTGATCGCGCTGGCCAGCGCAAACGGCAGCACCGACGACGCGACCGTGCTGCTGGTGCAGCGCACCGGTTTCGCGACCGCTCGGCCGCAGTGGCTGCCGGCGCGCACGCCCGACGGCGGCGGACCGGGGAGCGGGCGATGACGCCGGCGGCGATCGACCGGGTGTTCGGCCGCGGGCGGCTGCGCATGGTCACCGGCGACCATTGCGAGGTGTTCCGCGAGGAGTCGCAACCGGGGGAGCGGCGCCGCTATACCAAGCGCTTCCTGGCGACGCCGGCCGGCGATTTCCGCGAGTGGACCGAGCGCGAGTGGCGGATCCTGGCCCGCCTCGTCGGCCACGGCATCGGCCCGGTGCCCGACGTCGTGCAGTTCGACCGCGGCGCCGGCGGCCGGCAGGCGCTGGTGCAGACCTACGACGCGGGCGTGACCATCGACCACTGGACCACGCTGTTGCCGGTGCGGCGCGACGGCGAGACCCGCGCGCACGTGTTCGAGGACTGCGCGCATTGGTGGGCGCTGGCGCGGCACAGCCTGATCGCACTCGATGCGATCCACGAGCTGCACCTGGTGCACCTCGACCTGAAGGCCGACAACGTCTGCATTCCGGTCGGCCCGGCCGACTTCGATCCCGAAGCGCCGGACGCGTGTTTGCATCCCGAGTTCGAGCGCATCGCCCTGATCGACTTCGCGTTCTCGCTGGTCTCGGGCGAGCGCCTCGACAGCGCCCTGCCGATCGCCCGCCAGACCGAGTACGACTACCAGTCGCCGCGCCTGCTCGCGGCGCTCGAGGAGGGCAGGCGCGGCAACCTGTGGCCGACGCGGCAGCTCGACTGGCGCTGCGACCTGTTCAGCCTGGCGGCGATGCTGCGCCGCTCCCTGCCCGAGCCCGGCCTGGCGGACGCGAACGGCTGGACCGCTTCGCGTCAGGCCGGGGCGCGTGCGCTGGTGCGGCGGCTGCTCGAGGCGCACGACGCCGAGCTGCCCGCGACGCGGCCGCACGGCGCGCTGATCGCGCTGGCCGAGGACGGACTGCGCGATCCCGATCTGATCGAGTCGCTGCAACGGGGATGGCAGCTCGGCGAGCGCGCGAACCCGGCGAACGACGACTCGCCGACGCCCATCACGCGGATCGCGCTGCCGGTGAGCCCGCTGCGCATCGCCACCGACGTGATCAGCCTCGACAGCAGCGACGTCGACGGCTGGGCGAGCGCCAACCCGGCGCCGCCGCCGCGCGTGCGACCGCGGCGCGGCGCCTGGATCGTCGGCCTGACCGCGGCGGCCGCGGCCGCAGCGAGCGTGCCCCTGCTCGGTGAAGCGTGGCGCACGTGGGGACCGCCGAGCGGCGCGCCGCGGACAGCGGCCGCGGCTTCGGCCGTACCGGCGCCGCAACCACGCGCGGTCGCGGCGAAGGTCGAGCCGAAGTCAGAGCGTGTCGTCACGCCTCCGGCAAGCCTGGCCGCCATTCGCGCCGCCGAGCCACCGACGCCGCGTGTCGCCGAGCAGTCGGCAACGCGCCCCGCCGAGCCGCCGGTAGCGCGTGCTGCCGAGCCGCCGGTAGCGCGCGCTGTCGAGCCGCCGGTGGCGCGCGCCGCCGAGTCGCCGGCCGCTCGTGCTGCCGAGCCGCCTGCGGCGCGTGCGGCGGAGACGCCGACGCGCCGGACTTCGCCGCCGCCGTCTCATCGCGTTGCCGCGGTTGCGCCCGCGCCGGCGCAGCGCGCGGCCGCGGCTGGGGCCCGTGCCGTTCCGGTGGAGGTTCGCCCGGCGGCGTTTCCGGTCATGGCGAAAGCGTCGACCCGACCCACCGTGCGTTCGCCGATCTACCTGCCGCCGGCCGTCGGCCTGGCGCCGCTGCCGTCGTCCGCCGCGTCGCCTTCGCTGGCGGCATCGCCATCGCCATCGCGGCTTGCCGCTTCGGCCGCGGCGCCCGCCGTCGCAGTCGCCACGCCGTCGCTACCTCAGGCCGAAGAGGTCGCCATCGCCGCGCCGCCGGACTTCATGCTCCGCGCCAACGACCTGCTGGCGACGCAGATTCCGCGCGTCGCCCAGCGGGCCGAGCGGATGGTGCTGCGCGTGCTCGTCGCCGCGGCGAACGCCGACGAGGCCGGCCGCGACGACGACGAGGTTCGCCTGGCCGCCGGCGCGATTCGCCTCGCGCCCGACGATCCGCAGCTCGCCCGGGTGGCGAGCCGGGAAGCGCGCCAGTTCCACGAGTCGGCGCGCATCGCCCTCCGCCGCGGCGACTTCGCCGAGGCGCTCGGCCTGCAGACGCGCGCCTTCGGCGCCAACCCGGTCGACGCCGAGATCGTCGGCAGCCTCGCCTGGATGCGCCTGAAGCAGGGGCCGGCGCAGGCCGAAGCGGCGCGCCGGCTGGCGCTGCATGCGCTGACCCTGCACGACTGGAAGTACCCGTCGGGGCGGATCGAGGACTGGAACACCTTCGCCATCGCCAGCGCCCTCACCGGCCACGAGCGCGACGCGCGCAACGCCTGGCTGGTGGCGCTGGCGCTGGCCGGCGGCTCGGAGCGCCAATGCCGCGCGGCGATCGATGCCTACGCGCAGTACGGCGAGGCGCTGCGCACGCCGGTCGAGGCCATGCTCTATCGCGCCAATGCCACGGCGCGGCCGCAGCGCTCGCGCCTGTGCGAGTGGCCCCCGCACTGGGCGGCGAGCACGCGTTGAGGCGCCGCTTCTAGTCGAGGGTCTTCAGCGCCGCGGTCACGCCGGGAAGCATGCGCGCCTGCATCTCCGGCGTTCCGCTTTCTTTCAGCGAGGCGTAGAGCGGAAGCAGGAACTGCGAGAGGTTGTGCCTGGCGGCGAGCGAGGCGCGCGTCGCCGGGTCGGCCTTCGGCCGCGAGGCCGCGAGCGCTGCGAACCAGGCGCTCCACTCGTCGGTGCCGAAGACATTGCGCCGGCCGATGTAGAACACCGGCGTCATCAGCCGATCGCCTTCGCCGTAGACGTAGGACTGCTCGCCCGGCGGCATCGCCTGCGCGGCGACGGCGGCGAGGATCGCCTTGAGCTGCCCGGCGTCGAGGGCCGGGTTGAGCGAAAGCTGCAGCAGCAGGTCGGCGCCGTGGGCGACGCCGTGGCGCCAGCCGTCCTTCGGATCGAAACCGCGGTAGTCGCGCACGCCGGCGACGTAGCCGGTCGCCGCCTCGACCAGCTCGGCGCGCTCGGGCGCACTGAACACCGGCTGCAGGCGATCGACCCGTGCCACCTCGGCCAGGGCCAGCGCGGCGAACGGCTGGCGAAAACCGGCGGCGTCGGCCGCAGCCGGTCGAAGCTGCGGCACCAGGGTCGTGCGCATCGCATGCAGCGTTGCCGGCGTGATCGCCTTCGCGCGCAGCCAGTGCGCGAGCGCTTCGAACGCGAGCTCGTCGCGCAGCTGCGGGTCGGGCGAGGCGAGGCAGTCGAGCAGCTCGAGGGCGAGGGCCTGCCGGCGCGCGTCGTCGCCGACGATCCACTTCGTCTTCTTCAGCGCTTCGAGCGCCGGCTTGTCCATGCCCGCGGGCGGGCACGATGCCGCCGCCGAGAGCGCGACGCACAGAAGCAGGGCGCCGAGCCCGGCCTGGCGAATGACGTTGACGAGGCCCAAGCACTTCCCCCCGAAGCTCGAAGCCCGCATGATCGCCCATCGCGCCGCCTTCCCCGGCGCCAAGGGCGCAGCGCATGGTTCTCACCGAAGTCCGCACCCTGCCCAAGACCCTGGGCAGCTTCCAGCTCTGGGGCATCGCCGTCGGGCTGGTGATCTCGGGCGAGTACTTCGGCTGGAGCTACGGCTGGGACAAGGCGGGCACGCTGGGCTTTCTCGTGACCTCGGCGTTCGTCGCCCTGATGTACACGACCTTCATCTTCAGCTTCACCGAGCTCACCACCGCGATCCCCAACGCCGGCGGACCGTTCGAGTACAGCCGGCGCGCGTTCGGGCCGACGGGCGGCTACATCGCCGGCTTCGCGACCCTGATCGAGTTCGTGTTCGCGCCGCCGGCGATCGCGCTGGCGATCGGCGCCTACGTCAACGTGCAGTACCCGGCGCTCGAGCCGAAGTGGGTGGCGTTCGGCGCCTACCTCGTCTTCATGGCGCTCAACGTCGCCGGCATGACGATCGCCGCGGGCTTCGAGCTGGCCGTCACGCTGATCGCGATCTTCGAGCTGTGCGTCTTCATGGGCGTGGTGGCGCCTGGCTTCTCGGCGGCGAACTTCGTCAAGGGCGGCTGGTCGGGCGCCGACGCCTTCGGTCTCGCGGCGTGGCCGGGCATCGTCGCGGCGATTCCGTTCGCGATCTGGTTCTTCCTCGCGATCGAGGGCGTGGCCATGGCCGCGGAGGAAACGCGCGACCCGAACCGCTCGGTGCCCATCGCCTACATCGGCGGCATCCTGACGCTGGTGGCCCTCGCCCTCGGCGTGATGGTGTTCGCCGGCGGCGTGGGCGACTGGACCCAGCTCGCCAACATCAACGATCCGCTGCCGCAGGCGATGAAGATCGTCGTCGGCACGAACAGCGGCTGGCTGCACATGCTGGTGTGGCTCGGCCTCTTCGGCCTGGTCGCCTCGTTCCACGGCATCATCATCGGCTACTCGCGGCAGATCTTCGCGCTCTCGCGCGCCGGCTACCTGCCCGCCCTGCTCGGCCGCATCCACCCGAAGCGCGGCACGCCGCACATGGCGATCCTCGCCGGCGGCGTGGTCGGCATCGTCGCGATCTTCAGCGACGAATGGATCTCCTTCGGCGGCCAGTCGCTCACCGCCAACATCGTGACGATGTCGGTGTTCGGCGCGATCGTCATGTACATCCTGAGCATGGCGAGCCTGTTCAAGCTGCGCCGGGCCGAGCCGCGGCTGGCGCGGCCGTTCGCCGCGCCGGTGTACCCGCTCTTTCCGGCGTTCGCGCTGGTCGCCGCGGTGATCTGCCTCGGCACGATGGTGTACTTCAATTTCCTCGTCGCGCTCCTGTTCCTCGGCCTGATGGCGGTCGGCTACGTCTACTACCTGACGACCGGCCGGCGCCGCGGCGACGCGCTCGCCGCGGCGGGCGCATGAGCGAGGCCGTGCCGCGCGAGGCGAGGGCGCTGAGGCTGCAGGTCGACGCGGCCGAGTCGGTTTCGGCGCTCTTTCTCGCGCCTCCCGAGCCGCGCGCCTGCTATGTGTTCGCGCACGGCGCCGGCGCCGGCATGCAGCATGCGTTCATGGCCGCGTTCGCCGAAGGCCTGGCGGCACGCGACGTGGCGACGCTGCGCTACCAGTTCCCGTACATGGAGAAGGGCTCGAAGCGCACCGACCCGCCGGCGCTGGCGCAGGCCGCGGTGCGCGCCGCCGTCGCCGAGGCGGCGCGGCTCGCCGCCGGCCTGCCGCTCTTCGCCGGCGGCAAGTCGTTCGGCGGCCGGATGACTTCGCAGGCGCAGAGCAAGGCCGCGCTCGCCGGCGTGCGCGGCCTCGTGTTCGTCGGCTTCCCGCTGCATCCGGCGGGCAAGCCGGGGATCGAGCGCGCCGCGCACCTCTCGCAGGTCGAGATCCCGATGCTGTTCCTGCAAGGCACGCGCGACGAGCTCGCCGAGCTCGATCTCCTCGGCCCGGTGATCGAGACGCTCGGCGCGCGCGCCACGCTCGAGACCTTCGACGACGCCGACCACTCGTTTCACGTCCGCGCCCGAAGCGGCCGCAACGACGCGCAGGTTCGCGAGGCGATGCTCGACGCGACGGTCGCGTGGATGGCGACGAGCGCGTCGCGCTGACTCGGCGGCATCGCCCTTCGTGACGAAGCGGCGCTCCTGCGCCGGCGCCGCGGCGCACTCGCGCGCGCTGGCCGGCGGCACGATCCGCTACTTGCCGAAAGCCGATTGCATGCAGCGGCGCGCTGAACGACGCTGCGTCCCGCGGCATGTGCCGCGAGCCATCGGAATTCGCATGAACTCGTTCAAGTTTCGCAAGGGTCTGCTCAGGGCGTCGTCGTTCGCCGCGGTCGCGGCGGCGAGTCTCGGACTCAGCGCGTGCTACGTGTTGCCGGTCGATCCGCGCACCGGGCAGCCCTATCCGACCGCGTCGCGCGACGCGGTCTATTCGTCCGGCTACGCGGTGAGCCCCACCGTCCCCGCGGCCGCGGCACAGCCGCCGGCGCCGACGCTGATCAACGTGCGGCTCTATCCGCTCAACCCCCAGGCCAACAAGGGCGGGCTGCTGACGGCGCAGGTCGTCGACAACAACGCCGGCCACGGGACCTTCACCGTGCCCTACCTCGGCGAGACGCTGCAGGGCGAATCGACCCGGGTCGATTCGAGCTATCCGGCGTTCGGCGTCGTTCACCAGCAGGTGCTGGGCGCGAGCCCGCGCAGCACGACCGGCCGGCGCGGCGTTGCCAACGCGTACGGCGCGCGCGGCATCAACGCGCAGTGCGAATACGTGCTCACCGGTCCCGGCGCCGGCACCGGCGTGTGCCAGTTCTCCGACGGCGCCTACTACCAGATGCACTTCGGCGGCTGAGGCAGCGGCGCGAGCCAGGGCCTAACATCCGCCTGCGGCGCGGGGAGGTCCCGGCGCCTTCGCGCGCGAGGAGCCCCGGTTGATCACTGTTCGCGCCTGGCTCGCTTCGGCTGGCTGGGCCTGCCTCTGCGGGGTCGCGTCGATGTTCTTCCTCACGGTCTCGCTGGTCGGCCTGTTCGTGCTGTTCTTCGGCGCGCTGGTCTCGGCGATGCTCGCGCCGCTCCTGCTCCTGCTCCCTTCGGACTGGCAGTGGACCGGCGGGCAGTGGCTGGCGGTCGGCCTCGCGGTCTGGCTCGCGGTGGTCGTGCTGTTCGGCGCGGTGGCGCGATGGGCCTAC
Source organism: Burkholderiales bacterium (assembly GCA_021414305.1). Lineage (GTDB taxonomy): Bacteria > Pseudomonadota > Gammaproteobacteria > Burkholderiales > Burkholderiaceae_C > Schlegelella_A. The sequence continues at coordinate 35,400 of JAIOOS010000020.1, forward strand.
GTTCGGTGTCGAGCGGTGATCTTCCCGATACCGACCCCGGGCTGGGCGCGCGGGTCCTCCGTCGTCGTCGGCGCCGTGCTGTCGTTCTTCCTGGTCGGAACCGTGCCCGGGCTTGCGCACCCGCTGCTGCCCCAGGGCACGCCGCTGCCCGATCGTTCGCGCGACGAACCGCTGACGGTCTAGGCCTGTCGGGCGGCGACGAGGTAGTCGACCAGCCAGGCCACGTCCTTCTGGTCGGGCTCGAGGTAGTGCGTGTGCGCGCCGACGCCTAGGCAGGTCTCGGCCTCGCCCGCGGGGTCGAGGGCGTCGTTGCCCGGCGGGCTGGGATCGAAGCCGTCGTAGACCGAGGCGCGGCCCAGGTGCGCGGGGTCGAGGATCTCGGCCAGCGGATGGCCGAGCACGTCGTCGCCCGGCCCGTCGCGCGTCCACAGCCAGCGGCCCACATAGTCGCCGCTGGTGAAGGCGTTCAGCCATTGGCGCACGCCGATGTCCTCGGCGCGCGGGCCGCAGAACGCGCCGTCCTTCCTCAGCACCCAGCGGTAGAGCGTGGGAAATCGCGCGGCGTAAAGCTGGCGCAGCGGATTGCCCAGGGTCAGCAGGCGGACGTCGCCGCGCAGCCGCTCGAACAGCAGCGCGCGGCCCTCGCTGTCGGCGGCGCCGATGCGCCTTCCTTCGCGCAGCCAGCGCAGGGTCTCGGCACTGATCACGCAGCCTTGGCTGTGCGCGACGATCACGATCTTGTCGGCGCCCTGCGCGACGACGTGCTCGAGCAGCGCGACATAGCGGGCGAAGATGCGGGCGCGCGGTATCTGCCGGCGCGGGAACTCGCGGAAGTAGTTGTCCACGTCGAGCGCCACATCGAGCGGCGCCCGCACCGCGGGCGCATAGCGCGATAGCACGCCGCCGAGCAGCGACAGCGCGGCGACCAGGCCCGCGGCGCTGAACACCAGCGGCGCCAGCAGCACCGTCGACAGGTGCGACAAGGTCTCCCGCCACTCGGCGAAGGGGCCGCGAAACGCCGCGGGAAGTTCGAAGCCCGCGAACACGTACAGCACCGCCACGCTCACCACCACGCCGGCGATGCAGATCGCGAGCATGAGCACGTCGGCCAGCCGGTAGCCGGCCGTCAGCCAGCGGCCGAGGCGCCGCGCCGCGACGTCGAAGCGCAGCTTCCGGTCCTGCACGTTGCGGACGGCGTCGGTGCTGGCGGCTGCCGGCTCGACGCCCGGCTCGCGGTCCTTGTTGCGGATCACCGAGAGCTCGGCGAGCACGCTCGGAAAGAGGGTGACGACGGCGAAGGCGAGCAAGGCGAGCAGCAGAATCGCCAGCGGCGCGAAGGTCTCCGTGCTGGCGACGTAGCGCTGCAGCATGTAGGCCTGCGCCGTGCTCTTGCCTTCGGGCGTGGCCTCGGCCGACGTGAAGATCTCCGGGACGTAGCTCACGCCCTTCAGCGACAGGTCGAGCACGTTGCCGAGCAGTGCCCAGATCGCCATCGTGACGACGACGAAGGCGCAGAGCGAGACGCCGATGCCGAGCCGGCCGGTCGAGACGCTCGCGGTCCGCTCGTAGCCACCGCGCTGCGCCACGATGCCGGCGACGATCCAGAGCAGCAGCAGCGGCGCGATGCCGATCCAGAAGGCCTTGATCGCGCTCAGCGCCAGCTCGGTTCCGTAGAGCGCCGCTCCGCGCCAGGCATCGATCGTGATGCCGGCACCGGCCAGGCCCTCGCCTCGATGCAGGAGCACGGCCGCGAGCAGCACCGCCCAGAGCGCGAGGCCGACGTGGCGAACGAACGGGAAACGCTCGTCGGCAACGCGCAGTGCGGCGTCGTACGCAGCACTCACCAGCGCGACCAGGACGAGGCCGGTGACGGCGACTCCGGCGCCAGGCTGGAGCAACGAGGCGGCCGCGAGCGCGAGCATCGCCGCCGGCAGCGCCTTCGAGGTCAGCGAACCGCCGCGGCGATAGAGCAGCAGCAGCACGCCGAGCACCGCGAGCGCGATCGCCACGCCGAGGTGGAGGCGCTGCTCGGGCACGACCGGCTGCGCCAGGCCGAGCAGAACGAGGACGGTGCCGAACAGCAGGAGGTGGAAGAAGAGCTGCGCGAGGACGTTGACGAACAGCCAGTCGATCGCCGTCTGCAGGAAGGTGAGGCCGCTCCAGGCCACCGGCGCGGGGCCGCGCAGCCGACCGCGCGCTTCGTCGACCGTGTCGCGGCCGAGGCGCGAGAGGCGAAAGATCAGCGTTCCGAACTCGGTCAGGATGCGCGGGATCGCGCCCGAGAGTCGCGACAGGTCGGCCCAGTACATCTCGTAGACGTCGATCTGCTCGCTCTTGTCGCCGCTGCTGCGGTCGAGCTGGATGCAGGTGGTCTCGTAGGCTTCCTGCAGGCCGCCGTTGTCGCGCTGCTTGCCGAGCAGGTAGTCGGTGAAGGCCAGGCCGCGGTCGGGCTCATGCGCGCCCGCCGGCTCCGCCGCCTGCGTGCCCGGGGCTCCGGTCGAGGCGCGCGACGCCTTCCGCTCGGCGACGAGCTCGGTGGCCGTCGGCGCCGTCCAGCGAGCGCGCTGGAAGTCGGAACGGTAAGACTGCAGGAAGGCCTTGAACGCCGAGCGATCGGCGGCGAGCGGCGTGGCTTCCTGGATGCGCTCGGCCCGGACGTGCGGCGCGAGCGGCGGCACCGCCAGCGTCAGGTCGCGGCTGCCGAGGCTGCGGTAGCTCGCCGTTCCGGGCGACGACGCGACCAGCAGGTCGACGATCGATTTCGCGGTTGCGCCCGGCAGCTGATCGGCGACGCCGTGGACGACAACCAGCGCGGTCTTCTGGATCGCCAACGGACCTCCCGGGCAACGGTGCTCAACCTCGCCCGGAGCATATTCGCTCCGGCGGGCGTTGTCCCCGCGGGAGCCTCAGGAGGCGTTCTTCGGCTCGGTCAGGAAGCGCACGATCGAGCGCATGAACGGCGCGTTCTCCGGGCGGTCCTTCGAGCGGCGCTCGAAGCGCGGCGGCTCGGGCTGGCTCATCTGCTGAGCAACGAAGTCGGCTGCATCTTCGGGCAGCATGGCGCGGGTGCGCTCGAAGTCGTAGACGTCCTGCGCCACGGTCTGCGCCTCGGGCTCGGTGATCCGGTCGTCGAGCTCGCGGATCCGCCGCGCGCAGCGGCCGCGCCATTCGCCCGCTTCGATGGTCTGAGTCTTCAAGGCTTTCTCCCCGAGAAAAGCGAGTCGCTGATGCGCGCGAGGATGCCGGCCGATTCCGCGGAGGCGGCCATCGGCACGCCTTCCTCGGCCAGGGTTGCCGGGCCCGACTCGAGCTCGGCCTTGCGCGTCTGCATCCGGCCGCGCAGCGCCACCAGGTCCATGCCGGCGCGGCGGCACTTCGGGAACATCTCGGTGTGCTCCTCGACCACGTGGTGGTTGATGTAGTCGCCCAGCACCTTGACCTTCGCGTCGTAGTGGCCGGCGTCGGGATTTCCGTTTTCGATCTGGGCGATCAGCGCCTTGGCCGAGGCGTGCTCGATGTCGGCCTCGTCGAGCAGGGCGGCCCCGATCCGTGCCTTGCGCGCCGCCGGGTAGAAGATTTCTTCCTCGATCGTCGTATGCGCTTTCAGCATGTTGCAGATCGTAGCGGCGAGGGCGCCGCGCTGATCCGCGGGGGCCTTGCGTTTCGTGAGCTTTTCGTACTGTTTGAAGAGTGCGGAGACCTGGAGGTGGTCGTCGGTCAGGAGATCGACCGCGTCGGCGATCTTCATCGTTCGCGGCGCGGTGTTCTCGGTCGTCTTTTCCGCCGTGGGCGGATGCGGTGCGACCCGCACGGTCGGCCTGGGCGCCGGCTTCTTGCGCGCAGCGGGCGCGGCCGTGGGCCGCGGCTTGCCGGCAGCTGCCCGCGGCTTTTTGGCGGCCGCCTTTGCCTTCGATTTCGCGTGCGCGACCTCATAGGGTTCACCCTTGTTCAGACGCTTGTTGTCGGGCGAGCCGCGCTGGGTCTTGTCGTCAGCCATGGAGTCTCCTGGGTCGGCTTGCACCGGCTTCGATGCGGGTTCGGATAAACAGCCAGACCTTAGTTCCGGTCGAGACCGGCGGGCAGGAGCCGACGCCTTCAGCACGTGCGGGCGGGTGTCTGATCGCCCTGCAAGAAAACACCTACGCCCGCGCGAGGCGACGATTCTTGCCACCCGAAGTCGATTTCGCCATCCTCCATTCGTCGTGGTGACAGGGGTGCCGGCGCGCCCCGTTTCCGACAACTTCCCAGGACAACCCCAATGCAGAAGATCACCCCGTTCCTCTGGTACGCCACCGAGGCCGAAGAGGCCGCCCGCTTCTACGCCTCGGTCTTTCCCGATTCGCGCGTCGAGCGGGTCGTCGCCATGCCGAGCGAATCGCCGAGCGGGCCGCCCGGCTCGGTCAAGGTCGTCGACTTCGTCCTCTTCGGCCAGGCGTTCACCGCCATGTCGGCAGGACCGCTCGACCCCTTCAATCACGCGGTGTCGTTCGTCGTCAATTGCGACGACCAGGCCGAGATCGACCGCTACTGGAACGCGCTGCTCGGCAACGGCGGCGCGCCCGAGCAATGCGGCTGGCTGAAGGACCGCTACGGCCTGAGCTGGCAGATCGTGCCGAAGATGCTCGCCGAGATGATGAGCAGCACCGACCCCGCTGCGGCCAAGCGCGCGACCGACGCGATGCTGAAGATGGTGAAGATCGACATCGCCGGCCTCCAGGCCGCCTACGACGGCCGCTGACGCCTTCCCACGCGTTGTCGCACCGCCGGCGCGGCGCGCCTGCAGGCATCATCCGGCGATGCGCAGCAAGTGGGCCGACCGGCTGCTCCTCGTGGGTGCCGCGGGGCTGATCTTCGGCGCCGTCGTCGCGCTCGCGCAGTACCTGTCGCGCCCGTCGGAATGGGCGCAGCAATTGAGCGAGGCCAACCCGGCCTGGGACGTCGCCCGTTCAGCGAGTCGGGGGAGCGGCTGGCTCGACGTGACCGAGAAGGCGAGCGGCGCCCGCCTCATGATCCCGGAGGGCGAAGGCGGGCCTTACGCGATGGCCCGCGTGCCCTGCGCCGAGATGACGAAGGCGGCACCGCCCTGGTTTCGCGTCCCGCCCGATGCCTCGGACGCGCCCGCGCTGCCCTGCGTTCGCCTGACGGCGCCGGGCCGCGATGTCTGGATCACGAACTTCCGCACGACGCTCGAGGTGCCGGAGATCTGGGAAGACTTCTACGAGCCGCTGATCCGCGACTACCCCTATGGCGGCTCGGGCGGCGGCTCGTGGGCCGCGGCCAGCGACGCGAGCCGGCACGCCAACGTCATCAGCTACGGCGTATCGCCCTACGACGCGAGCGACCGCCGGGAGACGCACCTGGCGGCGTTCTACGTCGACGGCCGGGCGACCGTGGTCGTGACCTTTCGCGACGTCGCGCCCTGAGGCCGGACGCTGGCGGCCCAGAGCCCGGCGAAGACGAAGGCGGCGCCGACGAGCTGCGCCGCCACGACCCTCTCGCCGAGCAGCAGCGTCGACAGCACCGCGCCGAACACCGGCATGAGGTGCACGTACTGGCCGGCGCGCTCCGGGCCGATGGCAGCGACGCCGTAGGCCCAGAGCGAAAACGCGATCAGCGAGGCGAACACCGCGATGTAGAGGATGGCGCCGATGACGAACGGCGTGGGCGCCGGCAGGCGCGCGCCGCCGGTCGCCAGGGCGACGGGCAGGAGCACGGCGATCGCCGGCACGATGCTCGCCATCAGCGCCACGTCGGGCGGCAGGTCGGCCGGCCGGCGGCGCAGCAGCAGCGAGTACGCGGTCCAGAGCAGCACCGAGACGATCATCCACAGGTCGCCGCGCACCAGGTCGAGGCCGAGCAGCGCCGCCAGGCTGCCGTGCGTGATCAGGATGCAGGCGCCGACGAGCGAGATCGCCGTTCCCGCCCATTGCATGCGCGAAGGCCGGCCGGTGCCGCTCAGGGCGCCGCCGATCAGGATGGTCGCGGGCACCAGCGAGAGCATCAGGATCGCGTTCAGCGCGGTCGTGGTGTGCATCGCCAGGTTGGTGAGGGTGTGGAAGGCGGCCAGGCCGGTGACGCCCAGGCCGACGATCAGCCGCCACTCGCGCGCCAGCACGGCGCGGCAGCGCCACGCCTTGGCGCCGACGAAGGGAATGAAGGCGAGGAACGCCAGGCTCCAGCGCAGCAGGGTGAGCATGGCCGGGTCGACGTCGTTGCGCAGCGCGCGTCCGGCGATGAAGGCGCCCGACCAGAACAGCGCGGCGGCGGCGAGGGCGAGCGAGGCCCGCGTCCCGGACGAGAGCGCGAAGGCGAAGCGGCGGGACGCGGTGGGCGGCATGGAAGGGATCTCTGGCTGCGCGGTGCAGGCATCGTCGCCCGCCGCCGCCCGGGCGGCATGAGGCCGATGTCCCGCCGCCTCCGGCTTCTGCGCGTGGTGTGCTGGGTCCGCCGTCCCAGGCTCAGCCACCGGCCGACCGGTCGCGCACGTGGACGATCGCTTCCGCCCGGGTGCGCACGCCGAGCTTGTCGAAGATGCTCGACACCTGGTTGCGCACCGTCTTCTCGCTCTTCTTCAGCTGCAGGGCGATTGCCGTGTTGTCGAGGCCCTGGGCCACCAGGCGCAGCACCTCGCGCTCGGCCGGCGTGAGCGCCGCTTCGCTGGCTGCGCCCTCCAGCCCTTCGGCCGGCGTGGCGCCGAGAAAGGCGCGCAGCTCGGCGAGAAAGCCGGGCCAGGCCGGCTCGCCGGCGAGCAGCACGTGGTTGTCGCTCTGCAGCGGCACGAAGCGCGCGCCCGGGATCAGCGCCGCGAGCTGGCGCCCCTGGTCGAAGGGCACGCGCGCGTCGCCACGCGCATGCAGCACCAGCGTCGGCACCTGGAGCTGCTGCGCCAGCGCCGCGACGTCGACCTCGTGAAAGGCCTCGAGCGTGCGCGCCGCGTTCTCCGGCGTGGCGGTCAGGCGCTCGAGCTCGTTCCACCAGGCGTGCTGCGCCGGCGTGCCGCCGGGAATGAACTGGTTGGTGAAGACATGGCGGAAGGCGGCGTTGTCGCGCCCCCAGCCGATGCGGATCAGCCGCACCAGCGTCTCCGCCTCGAGCCGCTCCTCGGGGGTGACGGCGCGGCGCGCGGCGCCCTGCGCGTAGGCGCCGACGAGCACCAGGTGCGAGACCCGCTCCGGATGCTTCACCGCGTAGGCGATCGCCACCGCGCCGCCCTGCGACATGCCGATCAGCGGAAAGCGCTTCAGCCCGCTGGCGGCGACCACGGCCTCCAGGTCGGCCACCCAGGCGTCGAGCCCGAAGTCGCCGACGTCGGTGTCGGAGAGGCCGCAGCCGCGCTGGTCGTAGCGCAGATAGGTGTGCTGCTTCGAGAGCTCGGCCAGCCAGGGGCCCCAGACCGGGCTCGCGAGGTCGTGCTCGACATGGCTCAGCCAGTGCGCGGCGCGCACCAGCGGTGGCCCGCTGCCGATCGAGGCGATCGCGATCCGGGTGCCATCGGCGGAAGTGCAGAAACGGAGGTCCTGTTGCGAACGCATGGAGCGCGGGTGACGGGTTGGCGACGTCGGGCGTTGTCCAAGCGCAGTCTAGGTGCAGTTCAACCCCCCGCATCCGCAGTGCGTCGCACGAAGATTGACCCGACCCGCGCCCCGCCGCGACACTCGCCGGTCGACCCACCCGCCGCCATCGCAGGCCCGTATCCTATGAAGATGACCCTCGCCATCAGCACCGTCCTCTGCGCCGCCGCCGTGTCCACCGCGGCCGTCGCCGCCAAGCCCGCCACCCGCAACCGGGCCGAGATCCCGGCCGAGTTCCGCTGGGACTTCGCGGCGATCTACCCGAGCTGGGACGCGTGGGAGGCGGGCATGAAGGACATGGACGCGAAGATGGACGCGTTCGCGGCGATGAAGGGCACGCTCGCCAAGGGCGGGGCGGCGCAGCTCCTCAAGGCCTACCAGGCCTACGACGAGATCGGCAAGCTCCAGTACCTCACCTACCGCTACCCGCAGCTGCAGCGCGACGTCGACACCCGCGACCAGGCGATCGCCGGGCGCTTCCAGCGCGTCGGCACCGCCTTCGCCAAGTTCGCCACCGCGACCGCCTGGTTCGTGCCCGAGCTGCTCGCCATTCCCGAGGCCACCGTCACCGGCTGGATAGCGGCCACGCCGGCTCTGGCGCCATACCGCTTCACCATTCTCGACAACTACCGCCAGCAAGCGCACGTGCTCGACGACAAGGGCGAGCGGCTGCTCTCCCTGGCCGGCCAGTTCAACAGCGCACCCAAGTCGATCTACTCCGAGCTCGCCACCTCCGACATCAAGTTCCCGACGATCAAGCTCTCCGACGGCAAGGAGGTGGTGCTGAGCCCGGGCAACTACGGCGCGCTGCTCGAGACCAGCCCGAGCCAGGAAGACCGCGGCCGTGCCGCGGCGGCGCACGTGGGCACCTTCGGCGCCACCGCCAACACCTATGCGGCGATCTACAACGGCGTGCTGCAGCGCGACTGGTTCATCGCCCAGGCGCGCAACTTCAGCACCACGCTCGACGCCGGGCTCGACGGCAACGCGATTCCGCGCCAGGTGGTGGAGACGCTGATCGACGCCACCCGCGCCGGCTCGGCGCCGTTCCAGCGCTACGCGAAGCTGAGGAAGCGCCTGCTCGGCCTTCAGACGTATCACCTCTACGACAGCTTCGTGCCGATCTACCGCAGCGACAAGACCTATCCGTACGAGCAGGCGCGCGAGCTGGCAATGCAGTCGGTGGCGCCGCTCGGCGACGAGTACACCAGCCGCTACAAGCGCTTCGTCTCCGGCGGCCGGATCGACGTGTACGAGAACGAAGGCAAGAAGAGCGGCGCCTACAACGCCGGCGTGTACGGCGTGGGCCCGTACCTGCTCATGAACTACAACGACACGCTCGACGCCGCCTTCACCCTGGCGCACGAGGCCGGGCACGCGATGCACACCGTGCTGTCGTACGAGAACCAGCCCTTCGTCACCGCCGACTACACCATCTTCGTCGCCGAGGTCGCCTCCACCACCAACGAGCGCTTCCTGCTCGAGAAGCTCCTGTCGCAGACGAGCGATCCGAAGGAGCGCTTCCTGCTGCTGCAGCACGCGGTCGATTCGATCGTCGGCACCTTCTACACCCAGGTGCTGTTCGCCGACTTCGAGCTGCGCGCGCACCGCCTGGTGGAAAAGGGCGAGCCGGTCACGACCGAGGTGCTCAACAAGCTCTATGCCGACCTGCTGAAGGAGTACTGGGGCGACGCGCTGACGGTGGACGACTTCTACAAGTTCACCTGGGCGCGGATCTCGCACTTCTTCGACACGCCGTACTACGTGTTCCAGTACGCCACCTGCTTCGCCTCCTCGGCGCAGCTCTACAACGCCATGACCACCGGCGCCCCCGAGGCACGCAAGGCGGCCACCGACCGCTACCTCACGCTGCTGAAGAGCGGCGGCAACGACCACCCGATGACGCAGCTCAAGAAGGCCGGCGTCGATCTCACGCAGCGGGCCACGATCCAGGCCGTGATCGAGCAGATGGACAAGCTCGTCAGCCAGATGGAGACGGAGGCGGCGAAGATCCGCTAGCCAAGCGGGGGCCATTGGGCCACGATATGTATCTCATTCTGTACAAAGAATAGGCTTTGTATAGAATGGGATACATATGCCAGCCGCCGCACCGCCTGTCACCAAGCCCGCAGCGATCAAGCTCGCCGCCCTGGGCGAGCGCATCCGTTCGCGACGCAAGGCGCTGAAGGTCAGCGCGGTCGATGCTGCCGAGGCCGCCGGCATGTCGCGCGTCACCTTGCACCGGGTCGAGGCCGGAGAACCTTCGGTGGCGATGGCCGCCTACATCGGCGCGGCCACGGCGGTGGGCCTGGAGCTGGAGCTCGTCGACCCGCGCGAACGCAGCCGGGGAAAGCGGACAAACGCGCGAGAAGGGAAGTCCTTTCCGGCGCGCATTCGTCTCGCCGACTATCCGCAGCTCCAACGCCTGGCGTGGCAACTGCATGGCGTGACGACGCTCACGCCCGAGGAGGCCCTGGGCCTATACGAGCGCAACTGGCGCCATGTCGACACGGCCGGCCTCGCGCCGGCAGAGCGGGCGCTCGTCAACGCGCTGGTCCAGCAGCTCGGCGGAGGGCGGCTGCTTGTTTGAGCGGCCGCACCATGCCCGAGTCGCCACGATCCTGCAGGCGCTCGACGCCGACCTGCTCGCCGCTCACGGCTGCCTGTTCGGAGGCGGCACGGCGATCGCCCTGGCTCATGGCGAATTTCGAGAGTCGGTCGACATCGACTTCCTGGTATCCGAGTCGAAAGGCTACCGGGCGCTGCGAGAGCGGCTCACAGGCGTGCAGGGAATCCAGGCGATCGCCCGGCCCGGCGGCTTGCTCGAAGCGAGCCGCGAGATCCGCGCCGACCAGTACGGCATTCGCACCCTGCTGCGCAGCGAGGGTGCCGACATCAAGCTCGAGATCGTCAGCGAAGCGCGCATCGCCCTCGAGGTGCCGGCAATCGCCGACCGGATATGCGGCGTGGCGACGCTCACGCCGCTCGACAAGGTGGCGACCAAGCTCCTCGCCAATTCCGATCGCTGGGGCGACGACGCGGTGATGAGCCGCGACCTGATCGACCTGGCGATGATGGCGCCCTCGAGGGCGCTGTTGCGGCGTGGCGCGGCGAAGGCGGCCACCGCCTACGGCAAGAGCATCGCCGCCGACCTGGGCAAGGCGATCGAGGCGCTGCGCGCGCGGCCGCACCGACTCGATCGCTGCATGGAAGCGCTGCAGATGAACAGCGTGCCCAAGGCTCTTCTCTGGAAGAAGATCAAGGCCTTGAAAGTATGATCGCGCGCCACTGCGGAAGGCATCGCGCACTCCGGCGCGTGGCGAATGGACATCGATGAAAAACGGGAAGTTCGACCACGAGATCCTGCTGCTGCAAGGCGGCGGCGCGCTCGGCGCGTATCACGGCGGCGTCTACGAAGGCCTCGCCGAGGCAGAGCGCCATCCGACCTGGGTGGTCGGCGTGTCGATCGGCGCCATCACGGCGGCGCTGATCGCCGGCAACCCGCCTGAGCGCCGGGTCGAGCGCCTGCGCGCCTTCTGGGACCGCGTCTCCGGCTACGCACCGCAGGCCCTGCCGGCGGGCTTCGAGGCGCTGCGCCCGGCGTTCAACTTCCTGAGCGCGGGGGCGGTGGCCACCTTCGGCAGCCCCGGCTTTTTCGTTCCCCGCATGCCGCCGCCGTACCTCGCGGTAGGCGGCGGTCCGGCAGCGACGAGCATCTACGACACCACGCCGCTCAAGGACACGCTCGAGGAGCTGGTCGACTTCGACCTGCTCAACAGCGGCAGGATGCGCATCTCGCTCGGCGCGGTGAACGTGCGCAGCGGCCAGTCGGTCTATTTCGACAGCAAGCACACGAAGATCCGCGCCGAGCACGTGATGGCGAGCGGCGCCCTGCCGCCGGGCTTCGCCGCGGTGGAGATCGACGGCGAGCACTACTGGGACGGCGGCATCGTCAGCAATTCGCCGCTCACCTACGTGGTCGACCAGAAGCCGCTCACGACCGCGCTGATGATCCAGGTGGATCTCTTCAAGGCGCAGGGCGAGATGCCGACCAACCTCGACCAGGTGGCCGAGCGCCACAAGGACATCCAGTATTCGAGCAAGCAGCGCTTCACGGCCGAGACCCTGCAGGAGGTCGCCGAGCTGCGGGCGGCGCTGGGTCGGCTGCTCGACAAGCTCCCGGCCAAGCTCAAGGCCGACGCCGATGCGAAGCGGCTCGCGGCGCTGAGCGACGGCCGGCAGTGGACGCTGGCCCGGCTGATCAACAAGCGGCTGCCGCACGTCTCGCAGACCAAGGACTTCGAGTTCTCGCGCGCCACCGTGAACGAGCACTGGAGCTCGGGCCGGGACGACGTGCACCACGGCATGACCCGCCACGACTGGATGGACCCGAGCCACTGCGCACCGGGATTGCAGGTGCACGACATCACCGATTGACCGACATGACCCTGCAGGACGCCGACCCCTCCGCCCCCGTGCACGACGACCGCCTCTGGGTCGACAACGGCTGGACCGCCCGCGTCGTGAAGAACGAAGACGACGAGGGCTGGGCCGTGGAGATGGTGAAGGACGGCGAGCCCGAGCCGGCGCTCGTAGGCCCATGGACGATGGGCCGCGACAAGAAGAACCCGAAGCCGCTCGACAGTGCCGCCTTCAACACGCTGGTGAAGACCGCCGCCGAGGTGATCCGCCGGCACGAGCAGCAGACCCACGCCGACCTGCACAAGAGCGTGAGCGTGACGTCGGGCTCGGCCCGCATCACCGTCAAGCTCGACATCGTTGCCGACGAGGACGACCCTTACGCCGAGCTGAGCGCTTTCGACGCCGCCGGCGACGAGCTCGCGCGGGTGCGGGTGCGGGCGAACTTCCGCCTGAATGCGCAGAGCGCGGCGGCGTGGATCGAGAACGACTACCGAAGACCGGGCTGAGGCCTCGGCGTCACGGCGCCGGCGTCACGACGTCGCCCCGGCGAACCGGGCGAGCGCCCGCGCCGCATCGTCGTCGAGCTCGGTGAAGACGGCGCCGATCTTGAATTGCTCCGCCGCCTCGTACGACGAGTACACGACCTTGAGCGTGGCGCTGACCGCGACCGGCCCGTCGCGCAGCGGCACCTCGAAGGTGACCGTGCAGCGGGTGCCCGGCCCGATCGGCCGGCGGGCCACGAGGCACATGCCGCCCTCGCCGAGGTCGAGGGTCTGCACCGCGAGGCTCGTGTTGCCGTACACCAGCGTGGCCGGCTGGCGGATCACCGTGCGGGCGAATGCCCGGCGGTTCGGATCCCTGAACTGTTCATCGCCCATGCGGCGCCCCGGCCTCGGGTCGCAAGCGGCGGCGACCCGGGTCGCAGTCTAGAACCCGCTGGCCCTTCGCCGCTCGAGCCAGGGGCCGGGTTCGGCCAAAACGCACGGTCCGAATCGATGCTTCATTCGGGTCGCGCCCGTCAGGCGCCCCGCGCCGGGCCGAGCTCGAGGGCCGTCAGCCAGAGCCGCACGTCGAGCTCGAGCTGGTGGTAGTCGGGCTCCATGTGCGTGCAGAGGGAGTAGAACGGCTTGTCGTGCTCGCGCTCCTTCAGGTGGGCGAGCTCGTGCACCACGATCATCTTCAGGAACGGCGCCGGCGCCTGCTTGAACAGGCTGGCGACCCGGATCTCGCGCTTGGCCTTGAGGTTGCCGCCCTGCACCCGCGAAACGGTGGTGTGGGTGCCGAGCGCGTTGCGCACGACGTGCAGCTTCATGTCGTACTGCACCTTCGCCAGCGCCGGGGCGTTCCTCATGTAGCGCGCCTTGAGCTCGCCGACGTAGTCGTAGAGGGCGCGGTCGGTCCTCACCTCGTGGCCTTCGGGGTAGCGGCTGCTCACGCTCTCGGCCAGGCGGCCTTCGGCGATGAGCTCGCGCACGCGGGCGAGGAGCGCGGGCGGGTAGCCGGCGAGGTAGCGGAGCATCAGGCCTTGCCGCCGGCGCCGCGGCGCTGCTCGCGCAGCATGAAGAGGTAGAGGCCCTCGACCTTCTCGCGCGCCCAGGGCGTGCGGCGCAGGAAGGCCAGGCTCGACTTGATGCTCGGGTCGCTCTGGAAGCAGCGCACCGGGATGCGCTCGCCGAGGCCGGGCCAGCCGTAGTGCTCGACCAGGGCGGTGACGATCGCCTCCAGGGTGAGGCCGTGGAGGGGGTTGCGCGGCTGGGCGGGCGACGGCGAGAAGGCGGGCATGTTCCGATCTTCGCTCGATATGGCAGGATGCCGCGAGCTCCGGGGTTCGCCCGGAGGTTGGCATGAACACGATGAAGCTCTGGACCGGGGCCAGCGGCTACGCCTTCAAGGAATGGAAGGGGAGCTTCTATCCCGAGAAGATCGCGCCCGAGGCCATGCTCGCCTGGTACGCCGAGCGGCTGCCCGCCGTGGAGATCAACAACACCTTCTATCAGATGCCCAAGGTGGCGGTGCTGGCGCAGTGGCTGGAAGCGACGCCCGAGGAATTTCGCTTCGCGATCAAGGCCTCGCGGCGCATCACGCACGATGCGCGGCTCAAGGCCGACGAGGCGGCCGACTCGGTCGCCTACCTCTACAAGAACCTCGCGACGCTGGGCGCCAAGCGCGGGCCGGTGCTGTTCCAGCTTCCGCCCTTCCTGAAGAAGGACCTGCCCCGCCTGAGCGAATTCCTGCAGCTGCTACCCGAAGACCACCGCGCAGTCTTCGAGTTTCGCAACGAGAGCTGGTTCGACGACGACGTGTACGCCGCGCTCCAGGCCGCCGGCGCGGCGCTCTGTCTCTCGGAACGCGAAGACAACGCCCCGCCGCCGCTCGTGGAGACCGCGCCCTGGGGCTACTTGCGGCTGCGTCTGGAGAACTACTCGGAGGGCGACCTGGCGCAGTGGGTGGAGCGGGTCGCGGCGACGCGCTGGCAGGAGACGCACGTGTACTTCATGCACGAGCCGACAGCGCCGGGCTATGCGGCGACCCTGCTGCGTCTGGACGCGGCCTTGAAGAAGGGCGCGCAGGCTGTCGAGAGCAACTTCCCGTAGATTGCGTCGCAATTGCAACGCACTGGCCACTGTCATGAAAACCGCCGTGCGCCACCAGCTCGAAGACGACTATCACTGAACCATGAGCATTCAATCCGTTCGCGCTTTCCTCGCCGAGCACGCCCCCGAGATCGAGATCCTCGAGGCGACAACGAGCACCGCCACGGTGGCGCTCGCCGCCGCGGCGCACGGCATCGAGCCCGACCGCATCGCCAAGACGCTTTCGCTGCGGCTCGACGGCGAGCCGATCCTGATCGTGATGAGCGGCGAATCGCGGCTGGACAACCGCAAGTTCAAGGACCGCTTCGGCGCCAAGGCCAAGATGCTGGGCGCCGAAGACGTGCTCGAGGCGACCAGCCATCCGGTGGGCGGCGTCTGCCCGTTCGGGCTGCCGCGGCCGCTGCGCGTGTATGCCGACGTGTCGCTGCGCCGCTTCGACGTCGTCGTGCCGGCGGCCGGCAGCCCGCAGAGCGCGCTGCGCATCGCGCCCGAGCGGCTGGTGCAGCTCACGCACGCCGAGTGGGTGGACGTCGCCCAGGCGTCGGCGGCGACCTGAGCGCGGCCCGGCGCGTGCAAATCACACGCTGCCCACCGAGCTGATCCCGGCGCCCCCTTCCGGGCACGCCGTGTGCCGTTCCGGCCAGAGCGCGAAAGCGGATCGAGCCCGGTTCGGGCAGGTGGCACCGATGGAAACCTCCAAGAAGCAGTTGAATCCTCCGGCATCCCCGTGGCACGGCGAGGCGCTGGAGTTCGAGATCACCGGCTTCGACGAGGCCCGGCGAGTGCTCGACGATGAATCGATGACGCAGTTCGAAGTCGTTCCGTCCTCGTCGCCGGAGCAGTGGAAACGGGTTCGGCGCCCGAAGCTGCCGACCGACCGCGCCCTCAGCGGCCAGGCGATCGACTGGCTGATCAGCCTGCCGCCGAGCCTGCGCCCGGAAAAGCTCGGCGCGCAGTTTCCGCGCATCGCCAACGCGCTGGCGGAGGTGTGGAACGACCCGGACGAATGCCAGGCCGCGCTCGACAGGCTTCTCGACGAGCAACGCAAGGGGCGCAGCGGCTTCCCGGCGAAGGTGCACGACGAGCTGGTCTCGCTGCGGGACTGGGTGGCCGGGTTGCGCGGCTGGAACGAGCCGTTCTAGCGCCGAGCCGGCGATCGGTCGAAAAGGACCGGGAATCCACCCCTCTGCGTCACGCCGCCGACATCTGCGCGCGGTACATTGCCTTCATCCGTAGCACGGAACCGGCCGCACGATTGGGCGGACAGAAGGGAACCCGTCACCCAGTGCTGCGAGATCCGTCGTCCATGCGCCCACGGGGCCTGCGATGTCCGGAAGCCGAGCCCGCCACCAGCAATGGTCGCGGGCTTTTCTTGTGGGCGTGGCCAGCGTGAACAACTCACGGAATGCCCGGTCGCCCTGATCCTGCGCCGGTCCAGGCAGGGCCCGGGCCGCCTCAAATGCGGGACGATCAGGAATCGAGCCCTGTTCGGAAGTTGTATCGATGGATCCACCCAAGAAGCATCCCGCTTCTCCTCCGCCGCCGCGTTGGCAAGACGAGGGTCTGGAGTTCGAGATCACCGACTTCGGCGAGGCCAAGCGCGTTCTCGACGACGAGTCGATCTCGCAGTTCCACGTGGCCGTGAACGATTCGCCGGCCCACTGGAAGCGCGTTCGGCGGGCAACGCTGCCGACCGACCGGGCCCTCAGCGGGCAGACGATCGACTGGCTGCTGAGCCTTCCCGCGAGCCTGCGTCCGCAGCACCTCAGCACCCAGTTTCCGCGGGTTGCCAACGCGCTGGCCGAGGCCTGGGGCGAGCCGCAGGAATGCCAGGCCGCGCTGGAGAAGCTTCTGAATTGCGAACGGAAGGGGCGCAAGGGCTTTCCCGCGAAGGTGCAGGACGAGCTGATGGCGCTGCGGAACTGGACGCAGGTCTTCTAGCCATCGGGCCACCGACGCGCGGTGAACGAATGAAGCTTCTTGCCGTCTTCGCGCTTGTGGTGGGTCTCGGCCTTGGCCACGGCGCCGATGCACGCGACGCAAAGGTCGATGCATCGCTGCGCGAAGCCGTGCACCGGCTGCCCGTGGCGGGCACCGAAGCGAGCATCGTGGTCACCAGCTATCGGCCGCGCGGCGCCGGGCCGTTTCCCTGGATCGTGCTGAGCCATGGCACCGCCGTCACCCCCGAGGCCAATCGCGCCATCGGTCGCTACCGGTCGCTCAGCCCGATTCGCGAGTGGGTGAAGCGCGGGTACGCGGTGGTGGTGCCGGTGCGGCGCGGCTATGGCGAGAGCGGCGGAGCGAAGCTCGCCGACGACTACGGCGGCTGCCGGAAGGCGGACTTTCGCCGCGCCGGCGAGGCTGCGGCGTTGGACCTTCTCGCCACCGTCGACTGGGCCCGGACCCAGCGCGACCTCGACGCCAGGCGCTGGCTGCTGGTGGGCCAAAGCTCCGGAGGGTTCGCCTCGATCTACGCGGCTTCCAAGCGCCCGGACGGGCTGCTCGCCGTTCTCGCGTTTGCGCCGGGTCGTGGTGGCGACCCGGCGGCGCGCCCGGGCGAGCCCTGCGCCTCGGACCGCATGGCCACGCTGCTCGCTTCGATCGCGCCGCAGATCTCGGTGCCGGTGCTGTGGTTCTATGCCGAGAACGACGAGTACATCGCACCCCGGGTGCAGAAGCTCTGGTTCGGAGCCTTTCGGTCGGGCGGTGGCCGCGGCGACCTCGTCGTGGTACCGCCGTTTCCGGAGCGCTTCGGCCATGGCGTCTTCCCCGCGCCGGCGGGCTTGCCGTTGTGGACCGCCGAGGTGAAGAAGTTCTTCCGGGCCCAGGGCGTGAATCTGCCCTTCTAGAAGGCCGTGTCGGAAGGCCCACCCACGCACCAGGAGACTCGATGGCAACCACTGCTTCGCCGACCCCACCTACCGGTGTCGATCTCGCCGAGAAGCTCGCCACCTTCAGCGAGCCCTGGCAGCCGCGCGTGGTGGGCCAGTTCAACGGCCACGACCTGATGGTGGCCAAGCTGAAGGGCGAGTTCACCTGGCACCAGCACGACGACACCGACGATTGCCCGGTGGCGGAGGAGGGGGCGGAGGTGCTGCTGATCGAGAGGGAGGGGACGCCGAATACGGGGGATGTGGAGACGGCGGCGGTTAGGCGGGAGATCTAGCACCAATCAGCGACCGCCGAAAGGACGTTGTGTCGTTGCGCGGCGGGCATCCGGTGAGCACCTTTTGACGGCGCTAAGGAAGAGCCGTCCGCTGCGTTGAACTAGATTGACGCTACGTCAGGTGCGGCATGTTGGGGCAGCGTAGGAATTCCAAGGTCCTTCAAGTAGTCGAACGTGGCGTCGAAAAACTCGGCGTTCCGGGTCGGGTCGGAATCGTCGCCCTCCGGCACAACTATGACCATCCCTTGGCGGGCACGAGTCAGCAAGACACGGTAGGCGTTCTTCAAGTAGGCCTGGCGATCCTTCTTGAGTATGCGTTGCCACCGGTCGCCCACGAAGGACCAGTGATCCCAAGTCTGCTTCCCTGCTCGAAAGTCAGCGTCCCAAACGACGCAGGTCCAATCAAGCTCAAGTCCCTGAACATGGAATTCCGTCGCCGCGTCCTCTAGGTAGTAGGAGGAACGAACGTCCAGTTTGTCGTCCAGAAACCAATGCACGGGGTCTAGCGGTGCTCGAACATCGATGGCGTGGGGTTTCAGGCGCTGTGCCTGCGATGAGACGATCAATCCATAGCGTTCACTCCCTCGAGCCATGTCCTTCACCCACCTCTTACCGGCAGCAACGCTGCGCGTTAGGCAGATTGGGTAGCGAGGAAGAAGCGCGCTCAGCGTCGTTCGCGAAGCTTCCATCTCCAAGTCCAAGACGAATTTCACCCAATCTGAGACTCTCTCGGCCCTGAAGGATCGCCTCGACACACTGAGGTGAAGCGCCTCGTTCCAGACGACGTGTGGATGACGCACCAACTGCGTCATTGCCAAGCCCGCGCCATATTCGGCTTCGGACAGTCTCGGTGATAGGTGCACGTGCCATTCGCGATACTTCGATCGCAACGTCTCTATCCATTCGGAAATGCCGGCTTCGCCAGTGTTGATCTCCTGGCCGCCTCCGACAAGGCAAAGAATGACCGCCCAATCCTCGTGGCGGTCCATGCAACTAATAAGAAAGTCCGGTTCCGACATGTCAAAGTCTGCCCGCCCCTTCTTTTGCTTCATGAACGCAGAGGTCTTCTCTTTCGTCCATGCCCGTTGTGCCTCATCAAAGATCGTCACGTGTTCGGGCGGTGGAAGAAGCAGGTCCGCCAAGCAATCATCTCGAAAGTGATGAACGTTTTGAATAAAAGACTCAACACGTCGTCTCGCCTCTCCCTTTCTCAGGGTTCGACCGAGCGCTTTCTCTCTGTCAACTTGATCTCGAGCCAAGGCCTCGCGCAAGATGGCCACCAATGGACCGTTGCCCGACAAAAACACGCTATACAACTCATTGGCGGGGTCCATATGATTCGTCGCTATGTCAAGGCCGACCAATGTCTTTCCGGCTCCCGGCACGCCGGTGAGAAGACAGATGACTTTTGTCCGCCTGTTTCGCGCATCGTCAATCACGCCTGACAAATACTTTGAAGTCACTGAGAGGTTGGTGGCCCCAGCGTCACTGCGTGAGATGCTTTCTACGGCGTGGCCGGCATACAGTGCACGCGCGGCCTCGACAATCGTTGGCGTCGGGCTATATGGGCCCGCTTCCCACGTCGGACCATCGAGCAGTTCACCGGTAAATCGTTTGACCAGGAATGAGATGGCTTCAGTAAGCTGACTCGGGGCCACGGACAGCGGCGGAAACACGCCATCGTTCGCTGGTTGTGGATATTGGAGACGTCGGACCCTCGCGTTTGTTGCAATCAGGATGGGCACGAGCAATGCCGCGTGCGACGTTCTATGAAAGTTCTTTAGATCTAGCGCGTAGTCCCACGCTTGATCCATCGCCGCTCTATTAACTTCCGCCTCGCCGACCTTGAATTCGAGTATGAATACAAGGTGGTCGATGACTAACACGACGTCGATCCGACGTCCCAGGCGAGGCAAGACGAATTCGAATAGAACCCATCCGTGACCGAGAAAGGCTGCAAGCGACTCTCGCAGGATTCGTATCTCGTGCAGCCACGCAAGACGTTGCGGCAACTCGACGGCGAATTCACTCCTTGCCGTGATGGCTCCGAGGATCTCGTCGTCAGATGCCTGCAGGAAGACATCGATGCGCTGTTGGTAGTAAGCACGGATCAGACTGTCCCCCTTGCGTTCACGCTTCGGTCTGCCGGGTGTCTCTTTTTTCAGCTAGCCATTCTTAACTATTGGCGGGATCGCTCGGCTAACTTACCGAAGAAGGGCTGCGAGAAGGAGCGGCAAGAACTCCTCTTACGTTGCTGCTTGGACGTGCCGAAAGGTTTGCGTCGGGTGAGCGGTTTCAGCCCGTCGTTTCCTTGTCGGCCGATCTCGTCGTCGCTCGCCGCGCTACCGCTCCACCGTCTTATTCCACCGCGTATTCCACTCCGGCCTCAACGTATTCACCGCATCCCAATCCAGCGTATTCACCGTCTTCATGTACCCCTTGAACTTCTCCACCGTCGCCTGCGCCGCCGGCGTGCTCGGCTGAGTCTTCAGGTTCGAGGGGATCTGGTTCCCGAACTCCAGCGCCGCCGACTGCGCCTGCGGCGTGAGCAGAAACTCGGCGAGCTTCTGCGCCATGGCCGGGTTGTCGTTGTTCGCGGTCACGCACTCGGCCACCATGAGCAGCACCGAGCCTTCCTTGGGCTGCGCATATTCCATCGGCACGCCGCGCGCCTTCTGCGTGGCCACGCCGGTGGGCGTGAGCGGAAAGATCGCGGCCTCGCCGGTCTGCACCATCTCCGAGAGCTTGGCCGAGCTCGGGATGTACTCGAGCACGTTGGGGCCGATGGTGCTGGCCCACTTGCTGAAGCCCGGGTCGACGTTCTTCTCGCTGCCGCCCTGGATGCGGTTGAACATCAAAAAGCCGTGCAGCCCGAAGCTGCTCGCCGGCATCGACTGGAACACCACCTTGCCCTTGAACTTGGGGTCGGCGAAGTCCATCCATGAAGTGGGCGGCGCCCACTTCTTCTCGTCGAACATCTTCTTGTTGTAGCCGATGCCCGTCATGCCCACGTTCACGCCGGCGGCCATGCCGCCCGCCATGTTCGCGGCGGGGTACAGGTCCTTGTGCACCGGGCTCTCGGTCATCTTCTGGCACAGGCCCATCTTGATGGCGCGCATCATCACGCCGTCGTCGAGAAACATCACGTGCACCGGCGGCTTCTCCTTGCTCGCCTGCACCTTGGCCAGGATGTCGCTCGAGGTGCCGGGCACCACCACCACCTTCACGCCGTGGATCTTCTCGAACGCCGGGAACACGTACTTGCTGTACGAGCGCTCCATGTCGCCGCCGTTCATGCCGATGTAGAGCGTCTTCTCCTGGGCGTGGGCGGCGGAGGCCGCGAACAGCGTCGCGGCCACGGCGGCGGCGACGAGCGTGGGGGTGAGTCGGGTGGTTGTCATGTCAGTGCACTCCTTGCAGTGAGGGAATGTTCGCGGCGGCCGTGGTCGTCGTGAACCGGGTGATGGAAAACGCGTCGAGCGGCACGCTCGCGCGGCCGTGGTGAACGATCTCGGCGAGCGCCTCGCCCACGGCGGGGCCGATCTGGAAGCCCGCGCCGCAAAAGCCGAAGGCGTGAATGAGCTTTGGCGTCGTCGGGCTCGGGCCGACGACAGGGTGATGGTCGGGCAGCGAGCCTTCCACGCCGCTCCAGAAGCGGATCACGTGCGCGTGCGCCAGCGCCGGAAAGAGCGTGGCCATGCGGTCGCACAGCTCGCCGATGGCGCGTGCCGTGGGCACGGCGTAGAGCCCGCCGCTGGCCGCGCCGCGGCTGCCGCCCATCACGCAGTTGCCGCGCGCCGTCTGCCGGCCGTAGATGCCGCCGCCCTCGACGCCCACGTTCACGTCGATGAACCGCGGCACCGGCTCGGTGACGGCCATGCCGGGGTGAATGGCGGTGAGCGGCGCGGTGTCGCCGAAGCGCTGCGCCACGGGCAGGGCCCAGGCGCCGGCGCAGTTGAGCAGCCAGGTCGAGCTCACCGTGATCGTCTTGCCGTCGCTCACGACGAAGGCGCTGCCGGTGGCGGCGATCTCGGTCGCCTCGCAGCGCTCGACGATGCGCGCCCCCGCCGCCTGCGCCGCGCGGGCGAACGCGGGCGACACCAGGCGCGGGTTGGCGTGGCCGTCTTCGGCGCAGAACGAGCCGGCGATCGCCTGCTCGCCGAGCCAGGGGTGGGCGCGGCGAAACGCCGTGCCGGCCGTGATCTCCAGGTGCAGGCCGTGCGCCGCGGCCTCGTCGCGGTAGGCCTCGAGCTTCGCCAGGTCGGCCTCGGAGCGGGCGAGCTTGAGGTGGCCCGACTGCACGTACTCGCCGTCGATGCCGATCAGCTCGGGCAGCCGCGCCCACAGCTTGCGCGCGCGCAGCGAGAGCGGGAGCTGCGCCATCGCCCGGCCCTGCGTGCGCACGCCGCCGTAGTTCACGCCGCTCGCCGCCGCACCGCACAGGCCCCGCTCGAGCAGCACCACCGAGAGGCCGAAGCGGCGCAGGAACAGCGCCGCCGAGGCGCCGACGATGCCGCCGCCGACGATGGCCACGTCTGCGCGCAGCGTCTCAGTCATCCTCTTCCTCCGGCACGAGCGTGCTCGGCGCGGCGTCGTGCAGCAGCGCCACGGGCAGCGGCTTCACCGGCGCCTGGCCGCGCAGCCGCCCCACGTCCTTCAGCGCGCAGCCCGTCGCCTGCGCGAGCAACCGCGCGGCGCCCGGGGCGCACATGCGGCCCTGGCAGCGGCCCATGCCGATGCGGGTGAGCGCCTTCAGGCGGTTGAGCTCGCGGGTGCCGGTGTCGCGGACGCAGGCGCGGAGCTCGCCGGCGGTGATTTCCTCGCAACGGCAGACGATGAGGTGGTCGGGGGCTTCGGCGGCCCAGTTGTTCGGCGGCGGGAAGGCGGTTTCCAGGGCGCGGCGGAACCTGATGTGTGGTTGCATCCGACTGCTCCCTCTCCCGCTTGCGGGAGAGGGCTGGGGTGAGGGTCGGGTCGCCGCGTCCACCCTCACCCCGACCCTCTCCCGCGAGCGGGAGAGGGAGGAGAGGTCTTCGAGCGCTGCCTCGGCCGCTGTTGCGCCAGAGAGCTCGGCCGCGTCCGCGCCGAGGATGCCGGCCCCGTCGCCCGCGAGGTAGACGCCGGGCACGCTACTGCGGCCGGCCCCGTCCCGCTTCGGCAGCCACGCCTGGTCGATCTCGTTCCAGTCGAAGGCGCAGCCGGCCAGGTCGGCGAGCTGCGTTTCGGAGCGCAGGCCGTGGCCGAAGCCGATGGCGTCGCATTCGGTCGTGATCGTGTTGCCGCCTGCGTGCCACGTGAGCGAAGCGACCCGCTCGCCACCCTCGGCCTTCAGCAACGTCACGCCGCCGTGCACCGCAATGCCCATCAGCCGCAGACGCGCCAGGAAGTACGCCCCCTTCGCCGCCACCGCCGGCCGCGAAAGCATGCCCGGCGCGGCGCGCAGCTTGGCCGAGAGCGGCGCGCTGTCGAGCACCGCCGCGACCTGGCCGCCGTGGCTGGCGTACTGCCATGCCACGAGGTAGAGCAGCGGCCCGGTGCCGGCGAACACCACGCGTGGGCCGATCAGCGTGGCCTGGAACTTCAGCGCCACCTGCGCCGCGCCCAGCGTGTAGACGCCGGGCAGCGTCCAGCCGGGGAAGGGCAGCACGCGGTCGGTGGCGCCGGTGGCGAGGATCAGCGCGTCGAAGGCTTCAGTCTTGGTGCGGCCCGCGTGCAGGAGCTGCAGCGCGTTCGCCTCCACCTGCCAGACGAGTGTCTCAGGGCGGTAGTCGATGTGGGGGCGCAAGGCCTCGAAGCGATCGAGCACCGCCGAGGCGCGACCGGCCTCGAAGCCGTAGAGGTCACGCCGGTCGCGCCGCATCGCCACGGGTGGCTGGCGGTAGATCTGGCCGCCGAAGCGCTGCGCCTCGTCGATGACGATCGGCCGCACGCCGGCCTGCACGAGCCGCTCCGCCGCGCGCATTCCGGCCGGCCCCGCGCCGACGATCACGAAGGCACCCTCACCCCGACCCTCTCCCGCAGGCGGGAGAGGGAGCAGCGCGTCTTCCTCCCTCTCCCGCTCGCGGGAGAGGGCCGGGGTGAGGGCGCCCGCGCCGCTCACCGCCGCATCCCCGTCACCACCTGCATGCCCGGCACCAGCATCGTCGTGCAAGCCCGCAGTCGCTCGCCGCTCTCCAGCTGCACCCAGCAGTCCTGGCACGCACCCATCAGGCAGAAGCCGGCCCGCGGCGCGCTGCTGAAGTCGCTCTCGCGCAGCCGCTCGCCCTGCACGAGGATCGCGGCCAGCACCGTGTCGCCTTCGAGGCCGGTGCAGGCACGGCCGTCGAGCGCGAAGGCGATCTCGTCGCGCGGCACGTCGCTCGCGATGCGCCTGAGGATCGGCGCCCGGCTCAATGCTGCCCCACCAGTACCTTGTCGAGCCCGTACAGGCGGTCGAGCACGATCATCGCCAGCGCCGTCAGCGCCACCATCAGCGCCGAGACGGCGGCCATCATCGGGTCGATCGACTCGGTGGCGATCTGGTACATGCGCACCGGCAGTGTCACCGTCTGCGGCGAGGTGATGAAGATCGACATCGTCACCTCGTCGAAGCTGTTGATGAAGGCCAGCATCCATCCTCCGGTGATGCCGGGCAGCATCAGCGGCAGGGTGATGCGGCGGAACACCGTGAGGTGGCTTGCGCCGAGCGAGAGCGCCGCCTGCTCGGCGCTGCGGTCGAGCCCGGCGAGCGCGGCCACCACCAGGCGAAGTGCGTACGGCGTGACGATCACCACGTGCGCCAGCGCCAGCCAGGTGGCCGAGCCGCGCGCGCCGAACAGGGCGAAGAGGCGCAGCATCGCCACGCCGAGCACCAGGTGCGGCACGATCAGCGGCGAGAGCAGCAAGCCGTTCAGCGCTTGCCGGCCCGGGAACTCGTAGCGCGCGATGGCGATGCCGGCCGGCACCGCGAGCGCCACCGAGAGCGTGGCCGCCACGGTGGCGATGCCCAGGCTGTTCCAGAACGAGTGCATCAGGTCCGAGTGGTCGAACACCGCGCGGAACCAGCGCAGCGAGTACGAGCCCCACGGAATGGAGAGCGTGTTCTCGGGCGTGAACGCCACCAGGCACACGATCACCAGCGGCGCGAGCATGAACACGGTGACGCACGCGTGGAAAGCTATCGCCAGCGGACCGGTGCGCCTCACGACCGCCCCATCCGCTTGGCGTAGCCGCCTTCGAGCACGGCGTTGTAGCTGAGCATGACGACGAGGTTCACCACCAGCAGCGCCAGCGCGATCGCCGCGCCGAGCGGCCAGTTGAGCTCGTGCAGGTACTCGTCGTAGATGAGGGTGGCCACCATCTTCAGGCGCCGGCCGCCGAGCAGGCCGGGGATCGCCAGCGCGCTGGCACTCAACCCGAAGACGATCAGGCTGCCCGAGAGCAGCCCCGGCGTGATCTGCGGCAGCACGATGCGCCGCATCACCGTGAACTGCGAGGCGTTGAGCGAGAGGGCGGCGCTCTCGACCATGGGGTCGAGCTTCTGCAGCGAGGTCCACACCGGGATCACCATGAACGGCAGCATCACGTGCACCAGCGCCACCACCACCGCGGTGGGCGTGTAGAGCATCTTCACGACGCCGATGCCCAGCGCGCCGAAGATCTGGTTCACCACGCCGTTCGGCCCGAGCAGCAGGCTCCAGCCGAAGGCGCGTACCACCACCGAGACGAGCAGCGGCGCCAGGATCACCAGCAGGAAGATCGAGCGCCAGGGCGCGCCCATGCGCGAGAGGATGTAGGCCTCGGGCGCCCCGACGAGCACGCAGATCAGCGTGACCAGCGCGGCGATCCAGCCGGTGCGAAAGAAGATCTCGTAGTAGTACGAGTCGCCGAGCACGAGCGCGTAGCTCTTGAGCGTGAAGCCGGCGCCGACGCCTTTCTCGGCATCGAATTCCTGGAACGAGAGCAGGGCGGTGAGGGCGAGCGGCAGCAGCACCATCAGCCCGAACAGGGCGATCGCCGGCAGGCTGAGCGCGTAGGGCGTCGTCCGCGAAGCGGCGTTGCTCGCGCTGCTCATGGCGCCTTCGCGACCAGCCGCGCCACGTCGTCGGCCCAGGCCAGGTGCACCTCGGCGTGCTCGGCCACCGGCACGCTGCCGTCGTTGGCGCAGCTCACCTCGAGCTCGCCGAGCGGCGAGCTCACGCGATAGAGCCACTGGCTGCCGAGGAAGAAGCGCTCCTCCACGCGGCCGGCGAGTGTGCCGCCCGCCTCGTCGGTGAAGAACAGCTTCTCCGGGCGCAGGCACACGGTGACCGCGGCGCCATCGGTGAAGCCGGCGGCATCGACGCGCACGCGCTGCCCGGCCCCGAGCACCGCCTCCTCGCCTGCCGCGGAGCGCGCCACGGTGCCGGCCAGCAGGTTGGTCTTGCCGACGAAGCCCGAGATGAACTCGCTCTTCGGGTGCTCGTAGAGCCGGTACGGCGCGTCGACCTGGGTGGCGCGGCCGGCTTCCATCACCACCACGCGATCGCTGATGGAAAGCGCCTCGGCCTGGTCGTGCGTGACCATGATGGTGGTGGTGCCCACCTTGCGCTGGATGCGACGCAGCTCGAACTGCATTTCCTCACGCAGCTTGGCGTCGAGGTTGGAGAGCGGCTCGTCGAGCAGCAGCACGGGCGGCGCGATCACCAGGGCGCGGGCGATGGCCACGCGCTGGCGCTGCCCGCCCGAGAGCTCGCGCGGGTAGCGCGCGGCGAGCGCATCGAGGTGCACGAGCTGCAGCATCTGCATGACGCGCGCGTCGCGCTCGTGCTTGGGGGTCTTCCTCATCTCGAGGCCGAAGCTCACGTTCTCGGCCACGGTCATGTGCGGGAACAGGGCGTAGCTCTGGAACACGATGCCGAGGCCGCGCTGGTTCACGGGGAGGTGGGTGATGTCTCGCCCGTCGAGCGTCATGCGGCCGCGGGTGACGGCGATGAGGCCGGCAATGGCCTGCAGCGTGGTGGTCTTGCCGCAGCCCGAGGGGCCGAGCAGCGAGATGAACTCGCCGCGCTCCACGCTCAGCGTCATGTCGATCAGCGCGCCGAAGTCGCCGTAGTACTTCGACACGCCCTCGAGATTGAGAAACGACATGGGAGGCTCCCGCTAGCGGACCGAGTGTGAAACCGGCTCGGAGCCGGCGTCAACAAGGAATACCCGATTAGCTGATCAAGTTTTGTGCCTGTTCCGTATATCGGACTTAGTGGATACGATTGACGACTATGAATCCGAATGACGAGAAATCGGTCTCCAGCCTCCACCGCGCGATGGAGATCGTGAAGGCGCTCGCGCAGGCGGCCGAGACGGGCCTCCGGGTGAGCCAGCTCTGCAAGCAGCTCGGGCTCACCCAGCCCACCACGCACCGGCTGCTGCAGCAGCTCATCGAGGAAGGCCTGGTCGAGCAGGGCGAGCAGACCCGGCTCTATCGCCTGAGCATCGAGTTCTTCGCCCTGGCCGCGCGCGCTGGCGACGGCGGCGGGCTGCGCGAGCTGTGCCGGCCTTCGCTGCTGCGGCTCGGTGCATCGCTCGGCGACAGCGTGTTCCTGCTGGTGCGCAGCGGCTTCGACGCGATCTG
Organism: Burkholderiales bacterium; assembly: GCA_021414305.1. Taxonomy (GTDB): domain Bacteria; phylum Pseudomonadota; class Gammaproteobacteria; order Burkholderiales; family Burkholderiaceae_C; genus Schlegelella_A. The sequence continues at coordinate 62,742 of JAIOOS010000020.1, forward strand.
CCTCGACCGGTGCGAGGGGCCGTTTCCGATTCGCACCTTCACCGGCGACATCGGCGGCCGCGTGCCGCTCGGCATGGGCCAGGGCGCGCTCGTGATCCTGGCGCACCTGCCCGAAGCCGAGCAGGAAGAGGTGATGCGCTTCAACGTGCCCCGCATCCAGAACCAGGGCCATCTCGACGAGGTGTTCCTGCGCACCGAGGCGGCGCGGGCGCGGGCGCAGGGCTACGCGAACGCGAACTCCGGCCTGCTCGAAGGCATGGCCGGCGTGGGCGTGCCGGTGTTCGACAGCAACCGGCGCGTGGTGGCGGCGCTCAGCGTGGGCACCATCGCGAGCCGGCTCAATGCGGACCGGCTGCCGGTGGTGGTGGAACTGCTGCAGCGGGAGGCGAAGAGGATCTCGGAGAGGGTGAATCCGTTCGATCGGGCGTTGAGGAGGCCGGCGGAGAGTTTGGGCGTCGCCAAGGCGACCTCGCACAGCTCCTCTTGACCTGTCGCTAACGCTTGACGTTATTAACGCATAGCGTTACTATTTTCTCATGCCGATCAAGAGCTTCAGGTGTGCAGACACGGAAGCCTTGTTCCTCGGTCGGCGCGTTGCGAAATGGAAGAACATCGAGCGGCCGGCGCTGCGAAAGCTGGAGCAGCTCGACTGGTCGTCCGTACTCGATGACATGAAGGCGCCACCGGGAAATCGGCTCGAAGCCCTGAAAGGCAATCGCAGGGGCCAATACAGTGTTCGCATCAATGACCAGTGGCGCGTCTGCTTCGTCTGGTCCGCGGACGGCCCGAAGAATGTAGAAATCGTCGACTACCACTGAGTGAGGTTGGAAATGCGCGCAGTACCCCCCGTTTCCCCAGGCGAAATGCTCGAGGAGGAGTTTCTCAAGCCCCTGGGCCTGACCAAGTACCGCCTGGCGAAGGACATCGGCGTGCCTGCGCAGCGCATCGGAGACATCGTCGCCGGCAAACGGGCCGTCACGGCCGACACCGATCTGCGTCTATGCCGCTACTTCGGTCTTGGGGATGGCTGGTGGCTGCGCGGGCAAGCCAACTACGACACAGCCGTGGCACGCGAGACCATGGGCGAAACCTTGGCCCGTATCAAACGTTGCCCATTGCCCGCGGTGCCTGAAGAAGCCGAGCAGCGCGCTCGCAAAGCCATTGCCAAGGCTCGTTCGAGCCGCAAGGGTGTGAGCCCGGGCGGGCTGAGCAGCCGCGATCTCGTCCGCGAAGGGCGCCGCTGAACCCTGGCGGTCAGTTCTGTCGTGGTCGAGGCATCGCTTTCGAACAGCATGACGCAGTCCCATCCATCCGCTGAAGGGCAGCCGGCGTGGACCCGGACGATCGATCTCGATCGCCTCCGCGCTTCGGGCCGCGCCACCGTCAAGCTCGGTTCGAAGCAGCTCGCCCTCTTCCTGCACGACGGCACCGTCCACGCTTGCAACAACCGCTGCCCGCACGAAGGCTACCCCCTCGTCGAAGGCGCGCTCGACGCGGAGAGCTGCGTTCTCACCTGCCACTGGCACAACTGGAAGTTCGACCTCAGGACCGGCGCCAACCACTACGGCGGCGACAGCCTGCGCATCTACCCGGTGAAGGTCGACGAGGCCGGCGTGGTGTGGGTCGATGCCCGCGACGCGCCGGCGCGCGAGCGGATGCAACAGGCGCTCGACCAGCTCGAAGGCGCCATGGCCGACCACGACGCGCCGCGCATCGCCCGCGAGCTGGCGCGCCTGGGCCGGGCCGGCGCGGCGCCGGAAGTCGCGCTCCTGCACGCCATCGAGCGCGGCCATGAGCGGCTGCGCTACGGCATGACCCACTGTTTCGCCGCCGCCGAGGTGTGGATGCGCCTGCGCGATTCGCTCGGTGGCGAGGCCGAGCGCCTGGCGTGTGCGGCCGAAGCGCTTTCGCACATCGCCTACGACACTTTGCGCGAGCCGGTGTTCGCCTTCGCGCTGCCGGCGACGACAACCGAGCCGCCGCAGCGCTGGGACGGGCCGGCCTTCCTCGCCGCCGTCGAAGCGCAGGACGAAGCCGGGGCGGCGGGGCTGATCGTCGCCGCGCTCGAGAACGAAGACCCCAACTTCGCCGATCTCGAGCCGACGCTGGCGACTGCCGCGCTCGCCCACTACAACGACTTCGGCCATGCCCTTATCTACCTCGTGCACGTGCGAGGTCTGGTCGCCCGGCTCGGCGCTCCTGCGCAGCGGCCACTGTTGCTTGCCTGGCTACGCATGCTCGTCTACGCCACCCGCGAAGACCTGCTGCCCGACTTTCGCCACTACGCGGTGGCGTTGACGCAGTGGCCCGCCATCGGTCGCGGCGACGGCGAGATCGGCGGCGACGAACTCGGCGTCACGCCCTTCGTCGGCCGCAGCGTCCGCGACACGCTGGCGGCGGTGGTCACGGCCGCAGTGCATGCCTCACCGCTTCAGCTCCACCATGCGTTGATGCACGCGGCGGCGCTGCACTTGCTGCGCTTCGACATCAGTGTGGAGCAGCGCACCGACAACCCCGTGGCCGAGAACGTCGGCTGGCTCGACTTCAGCCACGCGCTCACCTTCGGCCACGCGGTGCGCCTGCAGTGCACTCGCCAACCGGAGCTCTGGCCGCAGGCGCTGCTGCAGATGGCGATGTTCGTCGGCCGCAACACGCCTTACCTGGCGGCCGAGGATCCGGTGATGCCGGCGCTACGGCGCTGGGCGGTGGCCGACGCCGAGGCCTTCGACGCGCAATGCATCGCCACGCTGCTCGACCACGGCCTGGCCCTCTACATCTTTCCTGTGCATCTGCTCAAGACCTGGGCGGCCGTGCGCGACGAGATCGCGCTAGGCGTTCCCGATGCCGCCGCAGAGGCGATGCGCGCGGCCGTGAACCGCCTGTTCTCCGCCCGCTTCAAGCAGCGCCACGTGCTGCGCACGGCGATTCAGGCGATGGGGTTCGTGGCCCGCGAGGATTGACGGCTATCGGGCGTCGATGGCCGCGAAGGCGCGCCCCAGCGTCGCCGAAAGAATCGACATCCGCAGTGGCTTCTCGCTGAACTCGATGTGATGCATCCGCACCGCTTCGGCGATGTCGGCTTCGTCGACAACACCCGAGGTCACCTGCGCAGTGAGAACCACGATCGGGCATGAAGCATCTTCGGCCCGCAAGCCGGCGATCAGCTTCAGCGTGCTCGTTTCGCCGACGATCCAGTCGATCACGAAGGCGTCGTAGTGCTGTGCCTTCGAGCTCGAGACGAGGTCGGCCGTCTTATAGAAGGGCCGCGCTTCATAGCCGCTCCCTTCCAGGTGCGCGCAGATCGAGTTCGTCAGGTCCTGGTCGTCGTCGAGCACCGCGATGACTTTGCGGATGCCTTCGTTCGGGAGGGCCTCGAGTCGTTCGATCTTGTAGGCAACGCCTTCGGCAGCCTCGCTTGCCAGTAGCGCGGTCCAACCCGATCCGGTGCTGACCGCAACAAGCGAGTCGGGTCGGGGATTCCGGGCGACTTCTCCCAGCCAAAGTCGGCAGCCGACGCTCGTCGTGCCCACCTTCAACGAGCCGGGAACCGAGCCCGGTGCCGAGTCGAGACTGACCACTTGCGCCAGCGTCTCACCGAACAACGCGCCCACGCGCTCGAGGTCTTCCAAAGACCACGCCGAGGCGCCCGTCATGCGGCGATGCGCTTGCGAATATGACAGGCCAAGCGCATCGGCAAGCCAGGGCGATTGACGGTATTTGGGCAGCCCGTGGCGCTCCATCAGCGCTCGAACGCAGCGCACCGCCAGCGACGGGACGTCCGCGCTCGGGGCCGAAGGCTCAACAGGTGGTGCGGTCGTCATACCGGGGTCGAGCCTTGAATCCTCGCATTTCTTGTCAATACCCTAGAAATAGGTAGCTCCTGTTTTGTAAGAAGTTGCTTGATTTGCAATGATGTGCGTCGTAGAGTGTACCGAAAGCGCAAGTCATCCAGGAACTGGAGTGTCGCGTGCAAGGTGCCCAAAGGTTACCCAGCGGGGGCGAAAGTTCGCAGCCAGGCCAGTCGGGCGGGGAGGCGCCTGCGGAGCCTGAAATCGCTCCGTCACTGGAAGCGGGCAACGGTCTGGCGGCACTTTGCCTCATCGCCCGCCTGCACCACGTGGCAGCCGATCCGGCGAGTCTCGCGCATCGGCTGGGCTGGGCGAAGACCCATTCGCCGGATCTGAACGAACTTCTCCTGGCCGCCAGAGAACTCGGGCTGAAGGCCAAGCTCTCGAAATCGCGCGCCGACCGGCTGACCCTCCTTCCCCTTCCCGCGCTGGCGGTCGTGAACGACGGTACCGGAGCGTCGCGGATCGTCGTGCTCGCGCAATGCGATGGCCAACGCGTGCTGTTCCAGGATCCCTCGGGCGCAATTCAGGGGGGCCGCCCCGTCATCGAACCCCTGGTAGCGTTCGCCGGGCGATGGAGCGGCCTGCTGATCCTCGTCACGAGTCGCTCCAGCCTGGCCGGCGAGCTCGCCAGGTTCGACTTCAGCTGGTTCGTGCCGAGCCTCGTGAAGTACCGGCGCCTGTTCGGGGAGGTGCTGATCGTCTCGCTGTTCCTGCAACTCTTCGCGCTCGTCAGCCCGCTGTTCTTTCAAGTCGTGATGGACAAGGTGCTGGTCCATCGGGGGCTGACGACGCTCGACGTTCTCGTGGTCGGCCTCGTCGTCGTCGTCGTCTTCGAGAGCTTGCTGACGCTGTTGCGTACCACGATCTTCAGCCACACGACGAGTCGCATCGACGTGGAGCTCGGTGCGCGACTGTTTCGCCACCTGATCAACCTGCCGCTCGCCTACTTTCAGGCGCGTCGGGTCGGCGATTCCGTGGCGAGGGTGCGCGAGCTCGAGAACATCCGCAGCTTTCTGACCGGCAATGCGCTCACCCTCGTGCTGGATGTCGCCTTCTCGGTGATCTTCATCGCCGTGATGTTCGCGTACAGCGTGCCGCTGACCCTGATCGTGCTGGCGAGCCTGCCCCTCTACTTCCTGCTGAGCATCGCCGTCGTGCCTGTCTTGCGCAGCCGGCTCAACGAGAAGTTCGCGCGCGGTGCCGAGAACCAGGCGCTGCTGGTCGAAACCGTGAGCGGCATCCAGACGGTGAAGGCGAGTGCCCTCGAGCCGGCCATCGCACGTCGTTGGGATACTCAATTGGCTGGCTACATTTCGGCCGCCTTCAAGACCCAAACGCTGGCGAGCTACGGCCACGAGGGCGTCAACCTCATCGGCAAGCTGATCAGCGCGCTGATGCTGTGGTACGGGGCGCGCTTGGTCATCGAGCAGCAGCTCACGGTCGGCCAGTTCGTCGCTTTCAACATGTTCGCGCAGCGCGTCACGCAGCCGATCATGCGCATCGCCCAGATGTGGACCGACTTCCAGCAGACGGGCATCTCGATGGCGCGGCTCGGCGACATACTGAACACGCGCACCGAGGTTCCGCCGGCAACCGCGGCGCAGCTACCGGCGCTGAAGGGCCACGTGCAGCTCGACGGGGTCACCTTCCGCTACCGGCCGGAGGCGCCGCCCGTTCTGCAAGGACTCAGCATCGACGTCCCTGCCGGGGAGGTACTCGGCATCGTGGGTCGGAGCGGCTCGGGCAAGAGCACGCTGACGAAGCTCGTGCAGCGGCTCTACGTTCCGGAGCAGGGCAGGGTGTTGGTCGACGGCATCGACATCAGCCTGATCGACGCGGCCCAGCTCCGGCGCCAGATCGGCGTGGTACTGCAAGAGAACCTACTCTTCAACCGAAGCGTGCGCGAGAACATCGCGATCACGGATCCAGCAGCGCCGATCGACTCGGTGATCCGGGTAGCGCAGCTCGCCGGTGCGCACGAGTTCATCAGCGAGCTGCCCGAGGGATACGACACGATCGTGGGTGAGCAGGGCGCGAGCCTCAGCGGTGGTCAGCGCCAGCGCATCGCGATCGCCCGCGCGCTATTCACCAATCCGCGGATCCTGATCTTCGACGAGGCCACCAGCGCGCTCGACTATGAAAGCGAGGCGGTCCTGCAGCGCAACATGGCGGCAATCTGCAAGGGCCGCACGGTGATCGTCATCGCGCACCGGTTGAGCTCGGTTCGTCATTCGCATCGAATCATCGTTCTCGACAAGGGGCACCTCGTCGAAGAGGGCTCCCACGACACGCTGATTCGGCAGCCGCGAGGCCTCTATGCCCACCTCTGGTCCATGCAGGCTGGAACTCCTTCGCCGACCACCGTTGCGGCGACTGCGTCGCCGTTCAACGCAATCCAGGGTGCACCGACATGACTGCGTCCGTCGTTGCTGCACCATCGCCACATCCGCTGATCGCGCTGTTCGCGCGCTATGGCGACATCTTCCGGGCGGCGTGGAGCGCACGTCACGAGTTGGCCGGCCCCAGGCGAATGGCGGACGAGGCGGCATTCCTGCCTGCGGCCCTCTGTCTTCAGGACACGCCGGCGCACCCGGCGCCGCGTCGAGTGGCGTGGGCTGTCTGCATGCTCTTCGTCATCGCCGTGGTCTGGTCGATCTTCGGCGAGCTGGACATTGTCGCGGTTGCTTCGGGGCGAATCGTCGTCAGCGATCGCAGCAAGACCCTGCAGCCGCTCGAGGCAGGCGTGATCAAGCGCGTGTTGGTGAAGGACGGCGACATCGTGCAGGCCGGGCAAGTGCTCGTCGAGCTGGACGCCACGAACGCCAGCGCCGATAGCGCAAGCATCCGCGAGCAGTTGCACGCCGCCCAGTCCGAGGTGCAGCGCACCCTCTCACTGCTGGAGGCGCTGCGGCTCGGTCAGTCGCCGACGCTCGCGACGTTGTCCGGCCCCACGCCGGTAGATGGCCAAGAGAGCCCGGCCCGGTCGATCGCCGCGCAACTCGAGGCTGAATGGCTGGACATCACGGCCAAGCTGGCGAAGCTGGGCGCGGAACATGCGCATCGTCAAGCCGAGATCGCGACCGTGCGCCAGCTCATAGCGAAGTTGGAGGCGACGCTACCCATCGCGCAAGCTCGAGAGGCCGATTTCAAGAGCCTCACCGAGCAGGGGTTCATTTCCGCGCATGCTGGGCAGGACCGCACCCGTGAGCGGATCGAGCAGGAACGCGACCTAGCCACCCAGCGTGCGCGTCTTGTGGAAGCGCAATCGGCGCTGGCCGAAGCGGATCACACGCGCGCCGCTTACTCTGCGGAAACTCGGCGGCTGTTGAGCGAACGGCACACCCAGGCCACTCTCAAGCGCCAGCAGCTGATCCAGGAGCTCGGCAAGCACGAGCAGCGTTCACGACTCACCCACTTGACGGCCGCGGTGGCCGGAACCGTGCAGCAGGTGGCAGTGCACACCGAGGGTGGGGTAGTGACTCCTGCTCAAGTGCTGATGGTCATCGTGCCCAAGGACGCCGAGGTCACGGCGGAGGTGACCGTCGACAACAAGGACATCGGCTTCGTGAACGCCGGCGACTCGGCGCAAGTCAAGCTCGAGACCTTTCCTTTCACGCGCTACGGAACGATCGAGGCTCGAGTGAAGAGCGTGACGGCCGATGCGGTGAACGACGAGAAGAAGGGGGCGATCTTCCCTGCGATCCTGAGCTTGGGGAAAGCGACGATCGATGTCGACGGGAAACGGATCAACCTCAGCCCGGGCATGAATGTCACGGCGGAGATCAAGACCGGGAAGCGGAGAGTGATCGAGTACCTGCTGAGCCCGGTTCAGCGAGCACTGGGCGAAAGCATGGGTGAGCGGTGATGACAGAGAGGAGCCAATCATGAGTCATGGCAAGAGCTACGCGGCGAAGATGAAGAACCATCAATGGCGGTGGAAGCAACCGACTGATGAGGTCTGGTACAGGCACGCCGGGTACCTCCCGAGCGAGAGCCTCTACGAGACGCTCGACCTTACGGAGCCTCCAGGCCTGCAGCCGTGGGGTCACCTGCCGGTGATGCCGATGGCGGCAATCGCTGGGAACTCGCTTCTCGAGTCCAGGTTGCACGCGTTGGTCGGCGCCATGTCTCACTTCATGCCATCAGTACCGGGGTTCGTAGCGCAGTCCGTCGCGCTCGGGCCGACGAATCCGCCGCTGATGGCGGCCCATCCGCTGCCCTAAGCCGCTGCTTGGCGACGCTAGAGGAACCTCGGCATGCGACTTCTCGTGATCCACCAGAACTTCCCGGGGCAGTTCGGCCACTTAGTGAAGGCATGGGCCGGCCGGCCGGGGTGGGATGTGCGCGGGCTGGGGCGGGACACCGCCCCCGGCATTCCGGGCTTCGCGGGACTGGTCCGCTATGGCCTGGCACGCAAAGGTAGCGCGGGCCAGCATCCCTACCTGCGTCAGATGGAGGTGGCTACCTTGCATGGCCAAGCCGCCGTCCGCGCGATGCTTCAAATGCGCAAGAGTGGCTTCACGCCGGATGTGATTCTGGCGCATCCGGGCTGGGGGGAGACGCTGTACGCGAAAGACGTCTTCCCCGATGCGCGTCTCGTTCACTACTGCGAGTGGTTCTATAGCGCTGATGGAGCGGACCTGGGGTTCGATCCGGAGTTTCCGATCACGTTCGACGACCGCGCTCGCGTTCGGACCTGGAATGCGCTGCATACGTTAAACCTGACGAACTGCGATGCTGCGGTGACGCCTACCCATTGGCAGAAGAGCAGGCATCCGGAGATCTTTCAGCCGAAGATCACGGTGCAACACGAGGGAATTGCCATGCACGAGTTGGGTCCGGATCCGACTGCCGTCATCAAGACGTCGAACGGCACGGTGCTGAGGGCCGGTGATCCGGTGATTACCTATGTCGCGAGAAACTTGGAGCCGTATCGCGGGTTTCACATTTTCATGCGGGCGTTGGAACGAATTCAGAAGACCCATGCGACCTGTCATGCTGTGATCGTCGGGGGAGACGAAGTCAGTTATGGCAAGCGACCCAGGGACGTCCCAACCTGGCGAGAACACATGCTGCGCGAAGTTGTGCTCGATCCAACGAGAACGCACTTCTTCGGACGAGTGGCTAGGCAACAGTTTATTCGCGCTCTGCAGGTCTCGGCGGCGCACGTGTATCTGAGCTATCCCTTTGTGCTGAGTTGGTCAGTACTTGAGGCACTGGCATGCGACTGTTCAGTTATCGGGTCGCGAACGGCGCCGGTGCAGGAGGCGATTCACGACGGTGAGAATGGGTCGCTAGTCGATTTCTTCGATGTCATAGCCTTCGCTGAGAAGGTCGTCCTGGCCTTGGACCGCCAGCACAAGTGCTCCGCGACACTCCCCGAGGGTCGTACTACGAGAGGTCTGCCGTGCGAGGCGGCCGGATTGCGACGCTATGACAAGCTGCTGGAAGCCTCTCGCGAAGCACATCGCGGCGCGGGAGCCACAGGACCCCGATGCCGGCAGGATGAGGAATGGTCGTGCCTCCTTTGAACGGCGGACTCACGTTCACATCGCGCTGGCCGATGTCGCCATGCCGCAGTTGCGGAAGGCGAAGGTACGAACTCTTTAGTGCGCATGTGACGCCCTCGAGGAGCCTGAAGTGCTGACCAACACGCCTCTCGACCTGACGCCGTTCGGCCCGCTGGTAAGTCTGCTCGGAATCGGCTATTGGCTGCTGGCAGTTGGCGCAGCGGCCTGGGCCTTTCGGCTGCCCAGGGGATTGCCGGCGAGGGTCGGACTGGCGACGTTGGTCCTCGCAGCGTTTCTGGCGCCGGTGGTATGGAAGTCAAGAACCAGAGCCGCAGATCCCAGTGCATCACCCGAAGCTCGGCAGGCGGCGATGGTTTACTTTGCTGAGCGGTGCAAAACGGCCGGCGAGAGGATCTCTCAAACGGTAGATGACGTCGAAGGTATCGCCTGGACTCGGTGGCGCGACAAGTACTCGAGTCGAGACAATTTCGCTGACCAGTGGAAGCTCAATGATCCGTACGGTCGTGACTGCGGAATGGAGGAGTGCATTGCCGCTCTTCTGCGCGTTACGTCGGGCGCGGAGCAAATGCCCGACGAGGCAATGCGTCACGCCGTCGGCTATCGCTTCGTGGAAACGGTCGATCCCCGGGATGGGCGGAGCTACCGGTATCGCGCATCGATCCGAGTCACTCATCAACGGACTCGCGATCAACTCGAACAGTTCAAGAAGAACACGGGAGGTCAGGATCCCGGTCTTGACGTGCTTGGCTTCGCGATAGACCGGGAGCCGCTCGCCAAGCCTACGGCCCGCTACGGCGTGACTTGGGAAGACATATCCACCCACGAGGACCGGGAACACTGGATTGCAGGGGGGGCCCTGAAAGTCGTCGATCTGCAAACGAATGAGGTGATCGCCGAGCGAACGGGCTTTCTGATGGACCCTGGGCAGGGAAGTACCTCTGGTTCTCGCAGTCCATGGGCCTGGGCCAAGTCGTACGGCCCTCGCTGCCCCCAGATCGATGTCAGTACTAAAGATTTTGTGACAAGAGTCCTGAAGGCCAGACGGGGGCAGTAATCGTGCCGGACATCTCTCGCTATTTCAAGTATGCCAATTTGCAGATGGCGGCTGAGTCGCTATTCGGGGTCGTGCCGACCACACCGGTGGCTACGGTCACCGGTCCGGAATCGTTGAGCCTAGGCACACTGCTTCACGGCAATGGCCGCGGCAGCTTATTCACCGATGTTCTGGCCGAGAACCTGATATCCGAGAAGTGGGAGGTCGTGTCCCACCAATCGAATACGCGCTCAGGTTTTAGCGGAACGCTCTTTATGAATCGAGATACTGGTGAGCTTGTTCTAAGCTTCCGATCTACTGAGTTTGTCGATGACGCAGTACGCGACAACCAAGCGACGAACGCCATGGAGATTCAACCCTTCGGTTGGGCCTTTGGGCAGATTGCCGACATGGAGAATTGGGTCCGGGCGCTCGGGCTGGGTGATGCCAGCCCTTTGACGGTCACCGGATACAGCCTCGGTGGCCACCTTGCTACAGCGTTCAACCTGCTACACCCTGGATGGGCAAAGGAGACCTACACCTTCAACGGTGCAGGTGTCGGGACGTGGAAGAGTGGCGACTCGTTGGCGGGCATCATCGCGCGCTTCGATCAGATGCGCTCTCCCACCGCCGATCTGAGTGATCAGTTCACAGATCCAGACGCTCGTTCACTCTATCAAAGCATTCGGTCGACCCAGCTCTCTGGGCAGGGGATAACAAGCGGACAACGCCTCTTGGCTTATGGGCTATGGATCAGTCGTGTTCCTGGACTTCCCACGGATGCAGGTTTGCTTTGGGACGCTATCACACGCATAGACAAGGTCGAAGCAGAAAGCGCGCGAATTGCAAACTATCAGAGTGGAACCGCTCAGGACTCACTGCACACAGTACCGTTAGGAGATGTCGCGGCGACAAAACTGAACTATCAGCTAGCCGTGCTCATCGCTGCGCGAAGGACGCAGAACAACGGCATCCTTGCGGACACCTTTCAAACGGTCCTGGGCCGTAGACAAGGTCCGATTCTGCCGAACGTCTACGACGTCTTCGGCAGTGCGCCCCCGTCCGCGGTGTCGAATTCTCAGCTCCATCAAGGAGTGCCGGTACCAATTTTCATAGAAGACCAGCCGCTCTGGCGCGGCGACATCGTTCCGAGCAGTGCACTCCAGAGTCTCTTGTATCTTGATGTCAAGCTGCTAAGTGATAGGTTTGCCATCAACGACTTCGGAGATACACACAGCCTCGTGCTGCTGATTGATTCACTTGCTATCCAGAACGCACTGGCAAAGCTTGACCCCTCGGCGTCACCGAACCTGGCGGCGATTCTGCAGGCGGCCTCGAACGCTCGGAAGGAGAGCGGGGGTGGCGAAAACAATCAAGGCAAGGCAGAGGGAGATGTTCTAGAGAACACCCTCAACGTGCTCAGCCGGATATTTCTCGGACCGAACGCTCTGGCGCTGAAGGGCAAGTTAGTAGGTGGAACGTGGGCCCTCATCGCCGATCGCAACGCGCTATTTGATCAACTGAAAGCGCTTCAGATTGACCCGACGTTTCTGAACGTCGCAGGTAGAGTCCAGCTGGTCAAGTTCTCCGGGCCTTCTGGTCTCGCTGCGGACGCTGCCACCGACTTCGCGTCTTTCCTCTCCTTGCTCAACCTCTCGCCATTCACTCTGAAGGCAAGAGCTCCATATGCGATCTATGTAGAAGCGGCATTGGCGAAGCCTTGGGAATTGATGCATACGAATTGGCTCGCTGACAAGAACATGTCGGCTCCCGATCGACTGCAAGGCGCGGAGACCTTTACGCAGCAGTGGAGGACAGACAGAGCAGTTCTTCTTGATTGGATGGTTCTTCGCAACGATAAGAACTTGCAGGGTGTCATTGCCGGTGGCGACGCCGGACGCACTGTCGTCGAAGGAGTCGCCTTTGAGGACAGGTCAACCCTACTAAAAATTCTCGTTGGAGCGACGGACGATCCGGAACAGCGGCGGCAAGTCATCTTCGGTGGAACGGGCAGCGACTCGCTTGGGGGGTACGGCAAGGAAGACCATCTCTACGGTAGCAATGGCGCTGACGTCATGCAGGGGCAAGGCGGCAACGACTACCTCGAAGGCAATGCAGATTCAGACAAGCTGTACGGCGGGGACGGCAATGACAAGCTTCTCGGAGGTGATGGCGACGACAGCCTCATCGACGGAGGTGCCGATAGTGATGTCCTCCTAGGGGGTAACGGTGCCGACAAGTTGTATGGCGGTGCGGATGCCGACGACCTGTCCGGAGGATCTGGAGTCGATGAACTCGACGGTGGAACTGGGAATGACTTCCTCGATGGCGGCGATGGCGTCGACAAGTATGTCTTTTCGACCGGTTGGGGGGCGGACGTCATCCGAGACCGTGACGGCACAGGTCAGATTGCAGTCACAGGCCTCGGACCGATCGACGGTTCAGGTGCAACGCAACTCACACCAACGCCAAACGTCTGGCAAACAGCGAGCAAGGCGATCACGTACACGCTGCTCGCGACAGGGAGTGGCCGGAATGATCTGCTGATCAGGTTCTCGTCCCGCAGCGACACGATCCTCATCCGAGACTGGAGTCCCACGCGTAACGTCGGCATAACCCTTGCCGCAGCCACCGCGCCTCCGGCGCCCACGGGTCTGGTCTTTCTCGGAGACTTCCAGAAGCTGCACGACAGCACCAGCTACGCGGTGAAGGGCTTTGGCGGCAACGGATACGAGTTCCAAAACTACTCGTGGGACGGCCCCGCTTCCATGGGAGCGCCAGACATGATTGCCGGCACCCTGCAGGGCGATCAGCTCTATGGACTGCTGGGTGACGACGCCCTGTCAGGCTGGGAGGGCGACGACTGGATCGATGGCGGCAAAGGAGACGATTTCCTCTCCGGCAACACCGGCGCGGACACGATCCTGGGGGGCGACGGGGTTGATGTTGCCTTCGGTTCGGGCTGGGGTGGCTTCATTCATGGCCCTTACCACATCATTGGGTTGCCCTCCGACTTTCCAGGCGGAGGACCTCCATCGTATGGCCCAGAAATCAACCGCGGCTTCGGCTGGGTAACCTATCACACGGACGTCGTCGATGCCAACGGATTCAAAGGCATCGTCACCGACGGTGTCCTGTCGCAGAACATCTACTTCGACATCCAGAACCGTCCCGAGCTTGGGAACCTGATCGATGGCGGCAAGGGGGACGATTGGCTCTATGGCGGTGTGTCTGACGACACTGTCTATGGCGGCGAAGACCACGATCACCTGATTGGCCAGGACGGTCGGGATCTGCTGTTCGGCGACAGCGGGAACGACGAAATTGTGGGTGACGGTCCAGTTACCTGGGGGTATGTCGATTCGGTCCCGGAGGCTTCTCAGCTGAATGACACGCTGGTGGGCGGCTCTGGCGATGACTCGCTATTGGGTGACGGTGGCAACGACGAGCTGTACGGCGGCGCCGACAACGACAAGTTGTGGGGCGATGAAACCAACCCGAAGGTCACACCTTGGACCGCGCACGGCTCCGACTATCTCGACGGCGGCGACGGAACCGACTACCTGTACGGAGGAGGTGTAGACGACACCCTTGTGGGAGGCGCCGGAACCGATACTTTGTTCGGCGACGCCAGCCTCTCGAGTCTCGAAGAGCAGTACCACGGCGAAGACTCGCTGGACGGCGGCGACGGCAACGACTACCTGGAAGGCGGTGGTCGAGACGACACACTGGTGGGCGGCGCCGATGACGACGTCCTGTGGGGCGACGCCACGAGCAGCGGGTTGTCGGTCGCGCAATCGGGTGCCGACGAGCTCGACGGCGGGTCTGGCAATGACAGCCTTGTTGGCGGCGGCAACGCAGACACCCTGGTCGGCGGCACGGGCAACGACGTCCTGATCGGCGACGGCGACTACGTCGAGCTCGCTGCCGAAGCTGCCGACGAGATCGATGGCGGGGAAGGCGACGACACGATCTACGGCGACGGTGGCGACGACACGCTTGAGGGCGGCGAAGGCGCGGATTCGATTGTCGGCGGGCTCGGCATCGACATCCTTGATGGCGCTGGGGGAAACGACGCCCTCCAGGGGGAAGAAGGCACCGACTATCTCGACGGTGGCTCCGGCGACGATTCTTTGACGGCCGGCGCCGATGACGACTATGCCTACGGTGGTGACGGCAATGACATCCTGGTCGGAAACGACGGCAATGACTATCTGGATGGGGCGTCGGGGGATGACACACTGGTAGGCGGCGCCGGCATCGACACCCTGGTGGGCGGCGCGGGTCGCGACGTACTCCAGGGCGGTGCTGGCAACGACATCTACGTCTTCTCGTCAGGCGACAGCTACCGCGATCCGAACGGCGACCTCGAGGACGTGATCGTCGACGAGGAGGGCGAGAACATCGTGCAGATCGAGGGCAGCACGCCCAGTACAGTGTTCGTCACCGCATCGGGCGACCTGGAGCTCGCCTTCTCGGAAGACGATCGAATCGCCATCTACGCTGGCGCTTCAGGATCCTTCACGTATCAGTTCGGAGGTGGTTCGATCTACACCACCCGCGAGTTGATCGGCGCGTTCTCCGACGACATCGTTACCCAGCCAGGGAGCGGCGCGAGCGTCGCGATCTGGGGCGGCAGGCAAGGCGACGCGATCGGCTCGTCGCAGGGTCACTCCACCATTTCCGGAGGGCAGGGCAACGACACCTTGACCGGAAGCGGCGGCAACAACACGTACCTGTATTCGCTCGGCGATGGCGCCGACGTTCTCCTCGACACCAGTGCCAAGGTCGACGCGCAGGGCGTGGCCGCACCGAACCGGGTCAAGTTCGGAGCAGGCATCACCGCTACCGACCTCCACCTGACCGGGGCCGTCGGTGCCCTGACGATTCATGTCGGTGCCAATCCGGACGACAGCATCACCATTGCTTCCTACGACCAAGGGAACGCGGCCGCCGTCATACCGATCGATCTGTTCGAGTTCCCGGACGGCTCGCTTCTCACCTTCGCCCAACTCATCGCCCAGGGCTTCGACGGCGCGGACGGCGACGACACCATCTCGGCCACTGCGGGCAACGATCGGGCAAGTGGCGGTGCAGGAAACGACATCCTCCTCGGCCAAGCCGGCAACGACACCCTCGACGGAGGCGCCGGCAACGACTCGCTGGTGGGCGGCACCGGCAACGACGCGTACGTCTTCGGAATCGGTTCCGGTAGCGATGTGATCGACAGCACCGATGCAGGATCAGGCAAGGTCGACACGCTCCGCCTCGACGGCCTCGCCCCCGCCGACATCTCGCTCCGTGGCAGCGGCAACGATCTGATCGTCGTGCTGCGCGCGTCTGGCGAGCAGATCACGATCACCGGGTACTTCTCCGGAACGCCGATCGAGCGCATCGAGTTTGCCGATGGGTCGTTCTGGAACGCCGCCCAGATGCTGGCGAACATTTCGTCGCCCTTGACCGAGGGTTCCGACGCCTACTTCGGAGCGGCTGGTGGCGACGTCGTGTCGGCGCTGGGCGGCAACGACACCCTGCGCGGGCTCGACGGCAGCGACGTACTCGACGGCGCAGGGGGCAACGATTCGGTCTACGGCGGCAACGGAAACGACTCGCTGTTCGGAGGCGACGGCACCGATGTGCTGTATGGCGAGGCCGGCGACAACCTGCTGGACGGCGGTGCCGGCAACGACCTGCTCTTGGCAGACGCCGGAAACGACATCCTTCGCGGCGGCGACGGAAACGACCAGTTGTACGGCTACGCCGGCCAGGATGCGCTCGATGGCGGCGCCGGCGACGACTCGCTGTTCGGCGGCGCTGCGGCGGACCTACTCTCAGGCGGCGAGGGACAGGACTACCTCAGCGACGCCGAGGGCAACAACTCTTTCTACGGGGGCGCGGGCAACGACTACCTCTACGGCGGCGCCGGCGACGAATGGCTCGACGGCGGTGCAGGCCAGGACACCATCTACGCAGGCAACGGCCAGAACACTCTGGTCGATGGTGAATACATGGCCGGTGGGACGGGCAACGACACCTTCGTGCTCACCGCGCTGAGTGGCGTGGTCCAGATCCAGGATGCCGGCGGTGCCGGCGACGCCCTCGTCCTGCCCGGCGACGTGGCGCCGGCGGCGGTTCATGTGCGCTCGTTCTACGACATTGCCACCGGCGGCATCGACGACGTCGTTCTCTCGATCGACGGTCACGGCGACATCCAGATCGCGAAGTATCTGCTGAGCCCGGGCGCCTCCGACAAGATCGAGGAAATCCGCTTCGCGGACGGCACAATCTGGCGCCCTTCCGACGTGTTCGCGCGACTGCCCATCAACAACCTCAGCGGGGGTGACGACCGGTCGGTCGACGGATTCAGCTGGGGCGACACGATCGACGCGCTGGACGGCGACGACGTCGTATCCGGCAACGGCGGCGACGACTCGATCGATGGCAATACCGGAGCCGACTACCTCTACGGAGGCCTCGGCAACGACACCTTGCTCGGTTCTGCCGGCAACGACTACCTGAGCGGGGACGAGGGCAACGACTCGCTGTCCGGCGGTGCCGATGACGACGTCCTGACTGCCGGCCGGAATGGCGATGCCTCCGACGGCGCCAACGTGCTCGATGGCGGCTCCGGCAACGACTCGCTCTACGGCGGCGCCGGCAGCGACACCCTCATCGGCGGCTCGGGCAACGACCAGCTCAATGGCGGTGGCGGTGGCGACACCTATCGGCTCGGGCGCAGTTCCGGGCGCGACGCAATGAACGTGGGCGCGGGCTTCGACCGGATCGTCTTCGATGCCGACGTCTTGCCCGCCGATATCACGCTGTTCCGCGACAACGTCGACCTGATCGTCGCGATCGGCCAGACGCTGGCGCAGACGCGGATCGTCAACTACTTCGCCAACGCGGCGTACCAGGTGGAGAGCCTGGAGTTCGCGAACGGCGTGATCTGGAACGCGGCTGCCATCGTCAGCCATACGGTCGCGGGAACCGCCAACGCGATGACCGGGACGGCCGCCAACAACACCTACCTCGTCGACGACGCGGGAGACACCGTCTCCGAGGGAGCCAACCAGGGCACCGACATCATCAACAGCTCGGTCAGCTTCACGTTGCCCGCCAACGTCGAGAACATCACCCTGACCGGTTACGCCGACGTGAACGCGACCGGCAATACGCTGAACAACGTCATCACCGGCAATACTGGCAACAACGTTCTGCGCGGCGCAGTTGGCGACACCCTGACCGGCGGCGCTGGCGACGATACATACTACGGCGGCGGGGTCATCGTCGAGCTCGCCGGCGGCGGCATCGACACCGTCTTCGTCAGCGACGACTACACGCTGCCGTCGAACGTCGAGAACCTCGCAGCCGACACGCAACTCGCCAACCGCGCGATCCACTTTGTCGGCAACGGGCTCGACAACGTCATCACCGGACGCTCCAGCGTCTTTCATCCGTACCGCGACATCTACGACGGCGGCGCCGGCGCCGACCTGATGATCGATCTCGGCGACGACGGCATCTTCTATGTCGACAACCCCGGCGATCGCATCGTCTCTGCTTCGGCCATCGTCTTCAGCTCGGTCGACTGGACGCTGGCTTCGGGTCATTCCACGCTGAACCTGATCGGTTCGGGCGGGATCTCCGGAAACGGCAACGCGCTCGCCAACACCCTCGACGGCTCTTCCAACAGTGCCGCGAACATTCTGCGCGGCGGTAGCGGCGACGACACCTACCGCGTCGGTGCCGGCGACACCGTCGTCGAGCTCGCCGGCGAGGGAACCGACACGGTCGAATTCAACTATCGCCCCGCGGACAGCCAGCTCGGTGTCGGTGCATTCGGCGCGGCAGAGATCGAGCGCTTCGGAGTCGGCGCCAACGCCGGCGGCTCGTTGACGCTCTCCGGCTCGAGCGGAGCCGACAACCTGTTCTACGACGGGGTCGATTACCAGGCATTCGGCCTGGCGATCGGCGGAACCTTGCGCGGACTGGAAGGTGACGACACGCTCGTCGGCAGCATCGGTCGGGATCGGCTCGACGGCGGATCCGGCTCCGACTTCATGCGAGGCGGTGATGGCGATGACGTCTACGTCGTCAATTCGGTCGGCGATGTCATCGTCGACTCGTCGGGAGTCGACAGCGTCGAGGCGACCGTCTCCTGGGCGCTCACCGCGGGGCTCGAGAACCTCACGCTCCTGGGCAGCGACGCAATCGCTGCATTCGGCAACGCCCAGGCCAATACGCTCGACGGATCGCTGAACGGTGCCGCCAACCTCCTGATCGGCGGCGCGGGCGACGACACCTACGTGCTCGGCGCCGGTGACGGCGTGGTCGAGAACGCGGGCGAAGGCCGGGACCGGGTGATGGTCGACGGGACCTTCGTCGCTACCGCCAACGTGGAGGACGTGTCGCTTCTCGGCACGGCGGGCTACCAGCTGAACGGCAACGCGCTCGCCAACTACCTGACCGGCAATGCGGGCAACAACCTCATCGACGGTGGAGCAGGTGCCGACACCATGGTCGGTGGCGGCGGAAGCGATGCCTTCGTCGTCGACGACATCGGCGATGTCGTGATCGGCAATTTCGGCCTGTCCGACCTGGTTCAGTCGGCGGTCAGCTTTGCCCTGGGCAACGAGGTCGACAATCTCACCCTGACAGGGGCTGCGGCACTGAACGGCACGGGCAATTCGCTCGCCAACGTACTGACCGGGAACGGCGCCGCCAACATGCTCGATGGCGCAGCCGGCAACGACACGCTCGACGGCGGCCTGGGCAACGACACCTATCTGTTCGGACGCGGCGACGGCCTGGACGTGATCGCCGAAGCGACCGCCGATTCGGCCGTCGGCAAGCTGAACACGCTGCAATTCAAGTCCGGCGTGCTCGTCTCCGACATCGCCCTCACCCGGGTCGGCAATGACCTCGAGCTCGAGATCGCCGGCACGGCCGACAAGATCACGATCCGGTCGTTCTACCTCGGCAATGACCCGGCGAATCCCTTCAACCCCATTCAGCAAATTCGCTTCGCCGACACCACGACGTGGAACACTGCCGCGATCCTGGCCCAGGTGGCGATCGCGATCAGCCATCCGCTCCACGGAACGGCCGGAAACGACACCTTGAATGGCGCCGGCGTCAACTGGATGATGGACGGCGGCCTTGGCAACGACGTCTATCTCGTCGACGGGGCGGGCGACGTCGTGATCGAGCTCGTCGGCCAGGGCACCGATCGGGTCGATTCGAGTGTGAGCTATTCCCTCGACGCGAACATCGAGAACCTGACACTAACCGGCGCGGCGGCCATCGATGGCACCGGCAACACCTTGGCTAACGCCTTGGTCGGCAACGGGGCGGCCAACCGGCTCGACGGTGGCGGCGGCATCGACACGATGAGCGGCGGCCAGGGCAACGACACCTATGTAGTCGACAACGCGGCAGACGTCGTCACCGAAACTGCAAACGCCGGCACCGACACTGTCGAGTCCAGCCTCAACTGGACGCTAGGCGCAAACCTCGAGAACCTGCGTTTCACCGGCGCTGCCAATCTGACGGGCACCGGCAACACGCTGCCCAACACGATCTACGGCAACGACGGCAACAACACGCTGGACGGTGGGGTCGGAAACGACACGCTGGTCGGCGGCAAGGGCGACGACCTGTACCTGGTCGAGGCGCCCAACTTCGGCGACGTCATCGTCGAGGCGGCTGGAGAAGGCACCGACAGCGTCGTTTCGAGCGTCAACTACATGCTGAGCGCGAACGTCGAGAACCTCACCCTGACCGGCAGCGCACTCTCCGGCTGGGGCAACGCCGACGCAAACCTGCTGGTCGGCACTTCGGGAAACAACACCCTGGCTGGAGGCCTTGGCGCCGACACGCTTCGTGGCGGCCTTGGCAACGACACCTATGTCATCGACGACAGCAATACAGTGATCGTCGAGAACGCGGGCGAAGGGACGGACATCGCTCAGACGAATGTGAGCTACGCCCTGGGCGCCAATGTCGAGAACCTGATGATGTTCGGCGCGGCCGATCTCGCAGCGACCGGTAACGCCTCGAACAACACCTTGACGGGTAACGCGGGAAACAATCGACTCGACGGCGGCGCCGGCGCGGACACGCTGGTCGGAGGCCAGGGCGCCGACGTCTACGTCGTCGACGATGCCGGCGACGTCATCACCGAGTCCTACAGCGATATCGACACTGTCGAGGCCAGCATCACCTACACGCTTGGCGCCGGCGTCGAGAACCTGGTGCTGACGGGCGCCCAGGCGATCGACGCCTACGGCAACCTGCTTGCCAATGTGCTGCGCGGCAATGCCGCCGCCAACCGGCTCGACGGAGGCACGGGTGCCGACACCCTGCAAGGCGGCGGCGGCGACGATATCTATGTGGTGAGCGATGTCGGCGACGTCGTCGTCGAGGCGATGGGAGAGGGTGTCGACACGGTCGAGTCGAGTCTCTCCTCCTACACGCTCGACGCCAACGTCGAGAACCTCACGTTGGTCGGCGTTGGCGCCACCGGGATCGGCAACGCGGGCGCCAACCTGATCGTCGGCAGCGGGGCCAACAACGTGCTCGATGGCGGCGCCGGGGCCGACACGATGATCGGCCACGGCGGCAACGACACTTACGTCGTCGATGAAGGCGGCGACTCGATCGTCGAAGCTCTGAATGAAGGGATCGACACCGTCACTTCGAGCATCGCCTTCGCGCTTGGCGTCAACTTGGAGAACCTTACGCTGACGGGGTCGGCCAGTGTCGCAGCCGTCGGTAACGAGCTCGCTAACAGCATTTCCGGTAACGCAGGGAGCAACGTGATCGACGGTGGCGCCGGAGCCGACTGGATGTATGGAGGCGCCGGCAATGACACCTACGTGATCGACAACGTCGCCGACATGGCGTCTGAGAATGACGGGGAGGGCTTCGATGTCGTGCTCTCGACCGTATCGGTCAGCGCTATCGGCTCCATCGAGAACATCACGCTCACCGGTGGCGCGGCGATCGACGCCACGGGCAATCAGTTCGACAACCTGATCACTGGAAATTCTGCCGCCAACGTGCTGGACGGCGGGACAGGCGTCGACACCTTGTCGGGTGGCACGGGCGACGATACGTACCGCGTGGACAACGCCGCCGATGTCATCGTGGAGAACGCCGGCGAGGGCACCGACGCGGTGCAGTCGAAGGTGAGCTACGTCCTCGGGGCGAACGTCGAGAACCTCACCTTGACCGGCCAGGCCGAGATGGACGGCACCGGCAACGCGGGCGCGAACATTCTGGTGGGCAACGACTACCGCAACGTGCTCGACGGAGGTGCGGGGGCGGACACGCTCGTCGGCGGACGAGGCGACGATGTCTACATGGTCGACTCGGCCGGAGACGTCATCGTCGAGGCGATGTGGGAGGGCACTGACCTGGTCCTCTCGACCGCGACCTATGTGCTCGGCGCGGAAGTCGAGAACCTCACCTTGGTCGGGGCAACGAGCATCAACGGCACCGGCAATGCCCTCGCCAACCTGCTCACAGGCAATGGCGCCGGCAATGCTCTCGACGGCGGCCTCGGCAACGACACCCTTCAAGGCGGGCTCGGTGACGATACCTACGTCGTGGATGCAGGTGACGTTGTCGTCGAACTCGTGGGCGGCGGCAACGATACTGTTCTATCGGACGTCGACATCCTCCTTGCCGCGAACCTGGAGAACGCGACGTTGACCGGCAGCAATGGCGTCGGAGCCTGGGGCAACGATCTGGCCAACGTCCTGGTCGGCAATGCCGCCGACAACCGGCTGGATGGACAGATGAGCGCCGATACGATGCGCGGCGGCGCGGGCAACGACTACTACCTTGCCGACAACGTCGGCGACGTCGCCGTCGAGAACCTGGGCGAAGGAGTCGATACCGTCCAGTCCGCTGTTTCCTTCGTGCTGGGCAGCAATGTCGAGAACTTGATCCTGACGGGTAGCGCGGCGCTCAGCGGCACCGGGAACGCGTTGGCCAACACCATCGCGGGCAACGTCGGCGACAACGTTCTCGACGGCGGCGCCGGCGCGGACACGATGAGCGGCGATTCGGGCGCCGACACCTACCTTGTCGACAACGCCGGCGACGTCGTCGTCGAAACGGGTTTCGGCAGTGATCTGGTGATCTCGAGCGTCAGCTACGTGCTGGCGGCCAACGTAGACAACCTCACTCTCACCGGAACAGCCCTCAGCGGTACTGGCAACGCAGATGCCAACGTCCTCACCGGCAACGGCGCCGACAACGTGCTCGATGGCGGCGCGGGTGCTGACACCCTGGTGGGCGGCCTCGGCAACGATACCTACCTTGTCGACAGCACGGGCGATGTCATCACCGAAGCTGTCGGTGCCGGCGTCGACATTGCGCAGTCGACGACAAGCTATGCGCTCGGCGCCAACGTCGAGAATCTGACTCTTGTCGGCGGGGGCGCCATCAATGGCTCGGGCAACTCGCTGGCAAACGTGCTTGCCGGCAACGCCGGGGCAAACCGCCTCGATGGCGGAGCGGGCGCGGACACGATGATCGGCGGGGCCGGCGATGACACCTATGTCGTCGACGTGCTCGGTGATGTCGTCACCGAGCTGTCGGGGGGTGGATTCGACACGGTGGAAAGCGCATCGAGCTACACGCTCGGCGCGGAAGTCGAGAACCTGCTGCTGACCGGCAGCAGCGCCATCAACGGCATCGGCAATAGCCTGTCGAACACGCTCACCGGCAACGGCGCGGCCAACGTCCTCGATGGCGGGGCGGGCAACGACCTGTTCTATGGCGGCCTGGGAGACGACACCTACATTGCCGACAGCAGTAGCGACTTCGCGGTCGAATCGGCCGGCGCGGGCATCGATCTCGTGCAGTCGAGCGCGTCGTACACGCTCGGCGCCAATGTCGAGAACCTGACGCTGACGGGCAGCGGCGTGATCAACGGCACGGGCAATACGTTGGCCAACGTGCTTTCAGGCAACGGCGCCAACAACCGTCTCGACGGCGGCGCCGGCATCGACACGATGATCGGCGGGCTGGGCAACGACACGTACGTGGTCGACGTGCTCGGTGACGTCGTCACCGAGCTGGCGGCCGGTGGCACCGACACCGTCGAGACGGTGCTGACATACACGCTGGGCGCCGAGATCGAGAACCTGACCCTCACCGGCAGCGGTGCGGTCAACGGCACGGGCAACGCTCTGGCCAATGTGCTCGCGGGCAACACGGGCAACAACGTGCTCGACGCCGGAGCCGGCATCGACACGATGGTGGGGGGTGCCGGCAACGACACCTACGTCGTCGACAGCAGCCTCGATGTCGTGACGGAAGCCGCCAGCGCAGGCACGGATCTCGCGCAGGCCAGCGTGAACTACATCCTCGCAGCCAACCTCGAGAACCTGACTCTCACCGGCACGAGCGCCATCAACGGCACAGGCAATATCGGTGCGAACCTGCTCACGGGCAACAACGCCGACAACATTCTCGACGGCGGCACGGGCATCGACACGATGGTGGGAGGCCTCGGCAACGACATCTACATCGTCGACGTCGCCACCGACGTCACCACGGAAGCCGCCAGCGCCGGCACCGACACCGTCCAGAGCAACATCACCTGGTCGCTTGCAGCCAATCTCGAGAATCTGACCCTTGGGGGCAGCGCCGCCATCAACGGCACGGGCAATACAGGCGCCAACGTCCTCGTCGGCAACTCCGGGAACAACGTGCTCGACGGAGGGTCGGGCGCCGACACGATGACCGGCGGGCTCGGCAACGACACCTACGTCGTCGACAACGCGCTCGACGTCACCGGCGAGGCTGCAGCGGGCGGTAGCGATCTGGTCCAGGCCAGCGTCAACTGGACGCTCGCCGCCGAGATCGAGAACCTGACCTTGACCGGCACTGCGCTGAACGGGACCGGCAACGCGGTCGCCAACGGGATTCTGGGCAACGCCAGCAACAACCGGCTCGATGGCGGTGCCGGAGTCGACGCGATGACGGGCGGTGCGGGCAACGACACCTACGTCGTCGACGTGGCGACCGACACGACGATCGAAGTAGCCGGCGGCGGCACCGACACGGTCGAGGCGAGCCTGAGCTGGACGCTCGGCACCGAGGTCGAGAATCTGCTCCTGACGGGCACCGCTGCCATCAACGGCACCGGCAATTCCCTGGCCAACGTGCTCACCGGCAACGTCGGCGACAACGTGCTCAATGGTGGTGCAGGCAGCGACACGATGGTCGGCGGCCTCGGCAACGACACGTATGTCGTCGACGTGGCCACCGATGTCACCACGGAGGCTGCCGGCGCCGGCACCGACACCGTCCAGAGCAACATCACCTGGACGCTTGCCGCCAACATCGAGAACCTCACTCTCGGCGGCGGCAGTGCGATCAATGGCATTGGCAACACGCTGGCCAACGTTCTGAATGGGAACGCCAGCGTCAACCGCCTGGATGGCGGCACAGGGGCCGACACGATGATCGGCGGCGCAGGCAACGATACCTACGTCGTCGAAAACGCTGCCGATACGATCACCGAGCTCGCCTCGGGCGGCAGCGACACGGTGGAGTCGAGCCTGAACTGGACCTTGGCCGCCGAAGTCGAGAACCTGACCCTCACCGGTACCGCTCTGAACGGCACCGGCAACACCGTCGCCAACGTACTGCTGGGCAACGCCAGCAGCAACCGTCTCGATGGCGGTGGCGGCGCCGACACGATGACAGGTGGCGCCGGCAACGACACCTATGTGGTCGATGTGGCGACCGACACGACGATCGAGATCGCCGCCGGTGGCACCGACACGGTCGAGTCCGGCATCAGCTGGACGCTCGGCGCTGAAATCGAGAACCTGCTGCTGACAGGCACTAGTGCCGTCAACGGTACTGGCAACGTCCTGGCCAACCTGCTCACCGGCAACGGTGCGGACAACGTGCTCAACGGCGGACCTGGCAGTGACACGATGATCGGCGGCCTGGGCAACGACACGTATGTCGTCGACGTCTCCACCGATGTCACGACAGAGGCCGTCGGCGCTGGCACCGACACGGTCCAGAGCCTGATCAGCTGGACCCTCGGCGCCAACCTCGAGAACCTCACGCTGACGGGAACGGGGACGATCGACGCAACCGGGAACACGGCGGCAAACGTGATCACGGGAAATGCGAGCGACAACGTTCTTTCCGGCGGTGCCGGCGCCGACACGATGATCGGTGCTGCCGGCAACGACACGTACGCCGTCGACGACGCGCTCGACGTGATCACCGAGGCCGCCGGTGCCGGGACCGATACCGTCCGGAGCGTGCTCGGCTGGACCCTCGGTGCCAACCTCGAGAATCTGGTTCTCCTCGGTGCCGGAGCCATCAATGGCACGGGCAACACGCTGGCCAACCAGCTGACAGGCAACTCCGGGAACAACGTGCTCGACGGCGGTTCTGGCGCAGACACGATGACGGGCGGGCTCGGCAATGACACCTACCTCGTCGACAACCTGCTCGACGCCACCGTCGAGGCCGCCGCGGGCGGCACCGATCTGGTCCAGGCAAACCTCAGCTGGGCCCTCGCGGCCGAGGTGGAGAACCTCACGCTGACAGGCACCGCGCTCAACGGCACCGGCAACGCGCTCGCCAATGCGATCCTGGGCAACGCCAGCAACAACCGGCTCGATGGCGGCGCCGGGGCCGACGCGATGACCGGCGGTGGCGGCAACGACACCTACGTCGTCGACGTGGCGACCGACACGACGATCGAAGTCGCCTCTGGCGGCACCGACACGGTTGAGTCCAGCATCAACTGGACGTTGGCGGCCGAGGTCGAGAACCTGCTCCTGACCGGAAGCGGTGCCCTTAACGGCACCGGCAACGCAGCCAACAACGTGCTGACTGGCAACGCCGGCGATAACCTCCTGAACGGCCTGGCGGGCGCCGACACGATGATCGGCGGCCTTGGCAACGACACCTACATCGTCGATGCAACGACCGATGTCGTCACCGAGGTCGCAGCAGGTGGCACCGACGTCGTGCAATCGAGCGCCACCTTCACCCTCGGCACCGAGGTGGAGCGACTCACCCTGACGGGCTCCACCGCCATCAACGGCATAGGCAACGGGTTGGACAATCAGCTCACCGGCAACACCGGCGCCAACGTGCTGACCGGTGGCGCGGGCAACGACACGCTCGACGGTGCGGCCGGGCCCGACACCCTGGTCGGCGCCACGGGCAACGACACCTTTGTGCTGGGCCGCGGCTACGGCGGCGAGCTGATCCAGGAGAACGACGCCACTGTCGGCAACACAGACGTCCTGAGCTTCCTGGCCGGCGTGACGAGCGAACAGATCTGGTTCCGCCATGTCGGCAACGACCTGGAGGTCAGCATCATCGGCACCGCCGACACCGCGCTGATCCAGAACTGGTACCTCGGCAACCAGTACCACGTCGAGCAGTTCAAGACGTCCGACGGCAAAACGCTGCTCGACTCGAAGGTGCAGGACCTGGTGAACGCCATGGCGGGATTCACCCCGCCGGCCATCGGCCAGACCACGCTGCCTCCGACCTATCAGACCAGCCTCTTGCCCGTGATCGGCGCGGACTGGGGTCCCTGACCCGCTCCAGCGACGTCAATCCTTCGCCTTCTTGCCCAGAGCGTCCCTCCGTACGTACCCAACATCAGAGAGGAATCCATGAAAGCACTGCTGATCGACGACCATCCGCTGATTCTTTCGGGCCTTCAGCTCGTCATCCAGGGCTTCGGCGACGAAGTCAGCGTGGCCTGTGTCGAGACCGCTCGCGCGGCGCGCGAGCTGCTGGCGACGGATGCCGATTTCGACATCGTGCTGCTCGATCTTCATCTCGGCGATTGCAGCGGGTTCGAGCTTCTCGAGGAACTGCGGGCCGCGTACCCGGCCCTCTCGGTCGTCGTCGTTTCGTCGTCCGATTCGAACGACGATGTCACGCGCGCCATCTACCTCGGCGCGATGGGCTTCATTCCCAAGCGCGCCAGCAACGAGATCCTGGTCGAGGCGCTCAGCATGGTGATGTCGGGCGGGATCTACGTGCCGCCCATGATCCTGCGTTCTCACCTGCCGGCGGCCGTCGGCCGCGCCGACGACCACGGCTGGGGTCTCCGGACCGAGGGATTCTCGGCTGGCGATGGAAGTTTCAGCCGAAGCTCCGCGGCCTCGCTCGGCCTCACGCCACGGCAGACCGACGTGCTCGAGCTGCTGCTCCAGGGCCAGTCCAACAAGCTCATTGCGCGTGCGCTCAACCTCTCGGTCGAGACGATCAAGGATCACGTGGCCGCCGTGCTCCGCACCCTGAACGTGAGCTCGCGGACCCAGGCTGTGCTGGCGGTGAGTCAGCGGGTGGGGTCGGCAACGCCTGCGGCCCCGCGGCACTAGCTGTCGACGCGCAGCTTGTATTCGCGGACCAGGGTGTCGATGTTCCCTCGCTGCACTGCCGTTGCCGAAGGCAGGCGCAGGTTGCCGATGCCGGGCGCCGGCGGCCCTCCGCGGGCATGCGCGTCGAGGGCTCGCAGGCTCTGGCGAGCGCCTGTGTGCGCCGGATCGAGCTTGAGTGCGCGCGCCAGGTCGTTCGTGGCCGCGTCCAGGTCTTGCTTCACCGCGAGCTGGGCCACGCCGCGCAACGTGTAGACATCCGCGTCCAGGGGCGTCTGGCGAAGAGCGTTGGCGTAGTCCTGTTCCCAGCCCTTGGCACCCGGGAGGTTGCTTGCCCGTGAAGCCGCCATCAGCCGGCTGGCCCCGAGCAACTGGTAGGCGGTGGAAAGGCTGAGGTTGTCGCCTTCGACGCCCGGGCTCTGGGTGAATTGCTCGAATGCGCGCGCCGCCTCGTCCCACTTGCCGAGCTGGTAGCGATAGATGCCGGCGATGAACAGCACGGCCGGCATCGAGTACTGGGGCCGCACGCGCCATTGCGGCACCCAGCCTTCCCCGCCGGGCACGGCCACGCGGTACCACGTGCCGTTGGCGGTGACCGACATGTTGGCCACCTCCGCCGTGGCGGCGCCGGCGCTCGTGGCGCGCGTGGCCGACTGCTCGCGCGGCTCGGCCTTGAGCGGCACGCTCGCCGGCAGCGCCACCGTGCGCGGCGGCAGCTCGATCGCACCGATGTCGATCTCGCCCCGGCGCCCGTCGGCCAGCACCACCTCGAACATGCGCCCGCGCAGGCCCACCGCGCGCAGCGCCACGCCCGCCGGCAGCGTGGCGAGCACCGCGTTGCTTCCCTTGGCCCGCACCGGCGCGTTGGGCCGCGAGACCACGAGGCGCTGGAACAGCGTCTTGCGGTCCAGCAGCACGGGCGCGAAGTTGAACTTGGTTCGGCCGATGCGCGCCCCCAGGCCCGTTTCGGCCCCGTTCACGCGCAGGCGCAGCGCCAGCTCCGACCCCGGCGTGTCGTCGATGAGCGA
Source organism: Burkholderiales bacterium (assembly GCA_021414305.1). GTDB lineage: Bacteria > Pseudomonadota > Gammaproteobacteria > Burkholderiales > Burkholderiaceae_C > Schlegelella_A. Next base: position 91,578 of record JAIOOS010000020.1, read on the forward strand.
GAGAAAGACCTCGACGCTGATCCGCTGCTCCTGCTCGTCGAGAAAGCCCCATACGGCCATCCTCGCCCCCTGCGACTCGGCGATCTTGAGCGCGGCCCGGTGATAGTCGCTGCCGAGCATCGAGGTGATCCGCTGGTCGCCGGGGGCGCGCGCCAGGATCACGCCGGCCCCGGCCTGGTCGCTGATGGCGGCCAGCACCTCGCGCCACAGGATGTACGACAGCTCCTTGCCGAGGCCCGTTTCCTCCGGATCCAGGAACTCGGCGATGACGCCCCGCATCGGCAACTTCCCGAGCACCACGTTGGGCAGCGGCTTGCCGGGCTCGAAGGCGATGATCTCGCCGGCGCCCGCCAGCGCTCCCGCGCAGGCGAGCAGCAGGCCGAGCGCCATGTGGCGCAGGGGGGCGAGGAGGCCGCCGCTCACGGCTTCACCTCGCGCGCGATGGTCGCCAGCAGAGCATCGATCTCCGGCACGAACTCGCTGTTGCGCGGCCCCGTGGTGGCACGCTCGGCCACCAGGTAACTCCGCACCCGTTTCAATGCCTCGACGCGCGTTGGGCCGCTGGCAGGCGCGGCGTTGAGGTCGCGCGCGGCCATGGCGAGGATGGTCGCCCGGCCCCACAGGCGGTTGAGCCGGCGGTGCAGCTCCGGCGAGCTGAGCTGCGCGGCGTCGATCCGGTCGTCGACGAACGCGACCATCGGCTTCACCGGCCCGGCTTGCGGCGGTATGACGAAGCTCGACGACATGGCCAGCTCGCCGGCGCCGACGCGATCGCCGTTGCCCGAGACGATGGCCAGCGCGTTCACGTGCCGGCCCACGGCACGCAGCCGATCCTGGTCATGGGCGCCGTCGAGCGGCATCAGCCGGACCGCCAGCGACGGGGCCTCGCTGCCCAGGGCCGTCTGCACGTAGGTGACCACGAAGCGCTCGATGTTGAAGCGCAGGCGTTCCGAGAGGCGGGGCGATGCCAGCTCCTGCGGGAGGTCGTAGGGCACGAGCATCAGGGCGCCGCCCGATCCGACCGCTGGGTTGACGAAGGCCGCGAGCTTCTGCTGGTCGGCCGCGCTGAGGGCGCTGCCGCCGCCTTCGGGCACCATGGTCACGGCCAGCGGCGCCGCAGCGGCCTGGCTGACGCGCATGGACCGCACGGTGGTCACGAAGCCCGGCGCCGAGAATTGCAGCAGCAGGTCCGCGCTGCCGGGCACGCTGCGCGAATAGAGCGTGGCCAGGTCCACGCCGAAGGCGCCCGCGCCGTCGGTGCTGCCGCCGGCGCGGCGCTCGCCGTTCAGCTCGGTGCTCAGGCTCGCACCCGCCACCGGTCCGGAGAGGGCCTGAACCGCTCCCTTCACCACCTGTGCGCCCGCGCCGCCCGGCCATGCGAGCAGGGCGGCCAAAGTCAGGGCCGGGAAGCGCAGGCGAGGTTCGAGAGTCAGCATGTGTGCCCCCACTGAAAGTCGTTGCCCGCGCGCAGCGGGGCGCGTGGCAGCACGAGGTCCTGGTCGGCGCAGCCGGCGGCACTGAGCCGGACCTTGCGCGCCTGCCCGACCCACAGCGGGCTGTAGTGAAGCGCGACCGCGCCGCTGACGCTGTCGACCAGCCCGCTGTCTATCGACACGGGCTGATTGCGGTAGTCGAGCAAGGCAGCGCGCGGCGCCAGGCCGGGCGTGGACTTGACGGTTCCGCTCACGCGCGAGGGTGCCGTGGCGTTGTCGACGATGCCGAACACGATGCCCAGTGCGGCCAGGGCGGGCACCACCAGCCAGATCGGACCGATGCGCTCTGCCTTCTTGCGCGCGCGCACCTTCGCGTAGAGAGGCCAGGCGAGGCCGGCCAGCACGACCAGGGCGAAGAGCTGCAGCACGAGCAGCGGCAGGTCGATGCCCAGCTTGCCGAGCATGAGTCCGATCGCCTCCAGGATCGAGCTTGCCGCTTGCAGCAGTTTGCCTAGACCTTCGGCGTCGTTCACGGCAGGAAAGTCCTCTGCGGTGGTGGAGAGTGAATCGTACTGCCCGCGGGCGCATCCATCTGGGGAAGGACCGACGAGAGAATGCAGCTCGAGGGCCTGCTCCAGGGCCAATCGAACAAGCCCATCGCCCGCGCTTAACTTCTCGGTCGCGACGATCAAGGATCACGTGGCGTCCGGGCTTCGCACCCTGAACGTGAGCGCGCGGACTCAGGCTCTACTGGCTGCCAGCAAGCAGGTCGGAAACGCCTTCGGCTAGCGAGCGCCTCGTCATCGCGTTCGCCTGAGGAAGGGCAGGTGGTGGGCGTCGACTGCTTACTGGTAAACCACGCAGGTCGCGATCCGAAACGCATTCCCTGTCAAGGTCAATAGGTCACTGCTGTGATGCTCAGAATTGACTGCCTCCGGCTGCGCCCCTACGCTACCGTGCAGAGGCACTCTGGAGTTGGCCATGCCTGTCCGGGAATCGCGTTGGAAAGGCGGCGACCACTATCTGCTTGCCCGTCTGGTCGGCTCCGAGAACTTGCTGCGCCGCTTCCTGAGGCGGTACCCAGCCGAGATTCAAGGGGTGGCCCGCAAGGGACAGTCTTTATCGTTGCGGGTCACCTTGCCTGCAAGCGTGCTCGCGCGCACCCGGGGCTCGGGCGTCGAAGTTCTCGTCGACCTTGACATCACGAAGATGGGAGCCGTCCAGGCGCAAGCTCTCCACGATGCCCAGCCCCTGCAGATGACGCGTGCGCCGCTGGGGCTCGCCACCACGGCCACGCGGTACCTGCTCTGCCCGGAAGTCACCGCGGCCACCGAGAAACTCGCCGATGACTTTCCCAACCTCTGCACCCTGATCGAGAGCCCGATCCTGAAGGACACGTTGGGCGGTGCTGCGTGCCGGGCGCTTGCCATTTCCAAGGAGGCCCCGCCTGGAGCGCCGGCCATCCTGATCCTCGGCGGCATTCACGGGCTGGAATGGGGAAGCTGCGAGATCGCACTGAACTTCGTCGAGCAACTGCTCACCGCCTACTCGGCGCCGGGCACCGACGTAACGATCGGTCCCGTCACCATCACTGCCGCAGAGATCGCCACGCTGCTCACCACCCGCCAGATCGTCGTCTTTCCGATGGTCAACCCTGATGGCCGTGCTTACTCGCAGAACCCGGTCGGCAATTCCGGGTGGCGAAAGAACCGGAACCCGGCTATGGCCGATCCGGCCAACCCGCTGAGCATCGGCGTCGACATCAACCGCAACTTCAATTTCCTGTTCGACCTGACGAAGTCCTTCGATCCCAATTGCAGCCTCATGGTGGCCAGCCAACCCAGCAGCGACTTCTATCAGGGCCCGTGCGCCGAGTCCGAGATCGAGACCAGCAACGTCCTGGCGCTGCTCGACGAATTCCCAACGATCAGCTGGCTCGTCGACCTGCACTCCGGCATGCAGAAGATCCTGCGTCCCTGGAGCGACGACGACACGCAAAGCGACAAGCCGGCGCAATCGTTCCAGGACGTTCTTGGCTATCTCGTGCGCGGACGTCCGAACGATGACTATGGCGAGCACATGATTGCGGACGATGTGAAAGAGCACGAGCGTCTGATGACGGTGCTGGTTGACAGCATCGCCGCCGTCAATGGTCCGACCTATCCACAGAAAAGTGCTTTCGAGTTCAGCGCGAGCTCCGGCACGAGTCACGACTTCGCCTATTCGCGGCATTTGGTCGATCCGTTGAATCGCGCGAAGATCCTGAGCTTCGTCGTCGAATGGAGTGCGGTGCCGCACCCGTTCTGGCTGCCACACATGCGGCCGATCGTTTCCGAAGTGACCGCGGGCCTTTTCGGGTTCGCCATCGCCACCCAGTTTCCGCTCCCCTGAGCGACCACCACGGAGAAGGTATGGAAACCCACAAGAGTCTCTTGATCATCGGCGCTGCGTTGGCGATCGGCGGTTGCGGCAACTCGCCGCCCTCGGCATCGCCGTCATCGGCGGGAGCGTCGCCGCGCCCGGCCGCTGCAGTGGGGCCGGCGGCCGCGGCCTCCTGCGCCATGGCCACGCAGTCGGCAAACACCTGTCAGGTAAAGACCTCGATGTTCGGCAGGAAGAGGCTGGTCTGCGAGCTGATCGTCGGCGGGAGTCCCGACCAGCCGTTCGTCTATCCGTACGTGTTGGACCTGAGTCAATCGGACAAGACGATCCCGATTTTCCTGGTGTGGAAGCTCGTTGATCCGGGCTACAAGTTCGTTGACAAGAACAGCGGACCCACGCAGCCCGGAATGTCGAGTGCCTTCACCGATGGCGACACCACCGACGATGACGATGGTGCAACGGCGAATGGCGGGCCGGCGCGCAAGTACCGCTGGAAGTACGCTCATCCCGGTACGGCCGTCACGTACAAGTACGACATGCGATTCCAGGTTCCCAACCTCGCCGACCCGAGCCAGCCGCCGGTCACGGTGACCTGCGATCCGACGATCAAGAGCTCAGCGGACTGACGAAGGAGACGAGGTTTCTTCGGCCCAGGGCGCTTCGAGCAGTCGGCTCACGCGAGCCAGCGCGAGCCCCAGCTCTGACTGAGGCTCGGCGGCAAGCTCGACCGCGAGGCGTCTCGCCTCGTGAAGATGAGCCTGTGCAGATTCGCGGTCCCTGGCCAGGCAAGCGGCTTCGGCACGGTGGCAACGCAGGATCCCCATGCTCAGCCCGTCGGAGCCTTCGTTCAAGACCTGTTCGGCCTGCGCCAGCAGCCGGTCCGCGGCGTCTGCCTCACCGCTGCGTGCGAGCAGCGCGCCCAGATAGCTGAGCACTTGCCCCTCCGAGCGGCGCTCACCCATGGCCCGCGCCGCCGTGAGCGCGCCTTCGAACGCCTCGCGCGCTTCGGCAGTCTCGCCAAGCGCTTCGCGAACGATTCCCAGGTTGCACATCACCACCACGCCGAGCCTGACGTAGCCCATTTCCTGGGCCACCTGGAGCGATCCCAGCAGGCAGGACCGAGACTCGTCGAGCCGCCCTTGAACGTAGTGAAGGAGCCCGAGGTTGCAGAGAACGTCGCCTTCCCGATGCTTGTCGCCGACCTCGCGCGAAATCGCCAGCGCGCGTTCGTAGTGGTCGAGCGCGTCGGCCACCCGCCCTTGATCCGCGTCGAGTGCACCCAGGTTTCCGAGCGTTGCGCCTTCGTTCTGCTTGTCGCCGCTGGCTTGAGCCACCTCGAGCGCGGCCTTGTAGTTCGTTCTTGCCTGGGCAAGGTCACCTACGCTCTCGAACAGATTCCCAAGGTGGGTAAGAACCTCGCACTCCAGTCCCTTGTTGCTGATCTGCCGCGCAAGGGCAATCGCATGTTCGAGCTCCACCCGTGCCGCGACGGTATCGCCGCTGATGATGCAGAGATCACCGAGAAGACTTCGCACGCGCACTTCCGTGCGCGAGTCGCCGACGGTCGAAGCATCGTCCAGGGCCTGCTTCAGTCCCGACAAGGCCTCCGCCCTGCGGCCCAGGCCCCGCAGCGCGGCGCCGCGAACATGCGCGACGCGGGCTCGCTCCCCGAGACCCAGGCCCGGCATTGCCCAGGCGGCCTCCGCCAGGACGAGGCCGAGGTTGAAAGGACCGCGGCGTCGAAGGGCGTACCACGAGGCTTCAAGAGCGCCGACGGCAGGGTCTACAAGGCCCCTGGCCGCTGCGTACCGACAAGCGGCGGCCAGGTTGTCCACATTGGCGGAACCCTCCGCGACCGCTTGATGCTCGTCGAGAGACGCGTAGTAGCTGGCATGCTTCGTGGCCACGCGGTCAGCCAGCGACAGGCCGTCTGTCATTAATTGCGAAGCCTGGACAAGGCGCTCGGCAGCGTACTCACGCAGGCTCGAGAGCAGATCGAAGCGTCCGTCCTCCTTTCGCCGCAACAGCGACTGCTCGACGAGTTCCTGCAGGACGTCGATAACTCCGATCCCGCCGGAGGCGCCTGACCCCGGGTCCGGCAAAACCACCGCCTCGGCGGCCGCCAGCGTGAAGCTGCCCTCAAACACGGCGAGTTGGGCGAGAGTCGAGCGCTCCGATTCAGTCAGGAGGTCCCACGACCAATCGAAGGCGGCGCGCAGCGTCCCCTGCCGGTCGGCTCGCGATCTGCTGGAAATCAGCAGCGCGAATCGGCGGTTCATGCGCTTCAGCATGTCAGCGACCGACATCACGGTGGCGCGAGCGGCGGCAAGCTCGATCGCAAGTGGAAGTCCGTCCAGCAGCTTGACCAGCGCCGCGACGGACAAGTCGTCCTCTCCCGTCGACAGCGGCTCGCCGCGGGCCGAAGCCGCGCGAAAGCGGAACAGCGCCCCGCTCTCCGCAGGGTCCATCGCATCGACTTGCATCGCCGATTCGCCGCGTAGCGCCAGCCGCTCGCGCGAGGTCACGAGAAAGCTCGCCTGCGCGGCGCGCCCCATCCAGCGGCCGAGGGTGGCCTCCGCCTGCTCGACCACCTGCTCGAAGTTGTCGAGGATCACGAGGCACTTGCCACGGCCGGCGAGCGCGTCGCCGAGCTGCACCACCGGGTCGGTGCGGCCGAGCGGAACGTCGAGGCCCTGCGCCACCGCGTGGCACACGCCTTCGAGCGAGCGCGCGCTCGAGAGGTCGCAGAACCACACCCCCCCGGCGTAGTCGCCGAGCCAGGTCCAGCCGTAGCGGCGCGCCAGCCGGGTCTTGCCGACGCCGCCGATGCCGAGCAGCGAGACCAGCTTCGCACCGCCCTCGAAGCGGCGGCGAATCGCCTGCAGTGCCGGCTGCCGGCCGATGAAGGCGTCTGGGTCTGCAGGCAGGCTGTGCCGGTGCTCGCGCAGCGGCAGCCAGACGTCGCCGCGCAGGAATACGCGCCAGCCCTTGTCGGAGTCGTTCAGGTCGAGCGCCACGCCGGCCGGGCCGACCACCTCGTACAGCCGCACCGGCTGCTCCACGCCCTTCATGCGCCACCAGTGCCGCTCCTCGACGCCCGGCGCTGGCCGCGAAAGCGCCGCCAGCGCTTCGGCGGTGAGCAGCGTCTGGCCGCCGCGCCCCAGCGAGGCGACGCGCGCGACCAACGGCTTGGCGATGCCCTCGACGGCCAGCGGCTTGGCGCCGAGCGACACGTCTTCCTGATCGTTGCTGCGCATCACCACCGGACCGACGTGCAGCCCGGCTCGCGCCTGCAGCGGAACCGGCAATTCGCGTATCGCCGCGTGATAGGCCAGGGCGTAGTCGAGCGCGTCGGAGGCGTCGGCGAAGAGCAGAAGAAAGCCGTCGCTGCTGTCGATCTCGCGACCGCGCCACTGGCGCATCAGCTTTCGTGCGGTGCGGTCGTGTGCGTCCCAGAGGGCGGTGAGCGACGCGCTGTCGAGGCGTTCCGCTAGCGGGGTGCTGTCGACGACGTCGGTCATCAGCAAGGCATGCTGGTCGGCCATCGAACCTACACCCTCGGCGAAGTGCTCAAGGATCGATGGTACCGCTGGCCTCCGGCGGGAAGCGCATGCCGAGGCCGCGAAATCGCCTCGGCGAGCGGCCGCCCAGCCGCTATCGGAAGCGGTAGATCCGGTTCTCCCGCTCCGGCGTCCGCTTCAGCACCGCCCCCGAGCCCACGCTCCGCGCGACGCCCAGTGCCTGCGCCCGCGTGCCCGTCGGCACGGTGCACGCCCCGGTATTGCGCAAGCCCAGCGCCACCTCGAGCTGGTTCTCCGCCGGGTCGCCCAGCGGATGGGTGAAGTCGTCGGCCACGGTGCAGGCGGCGCTGGGCACGAAGCCGTCGGCGTAGTCGCCGAAGCCGAGGAAGTTGACGCCCTGGAACTGGATCGCGAAGTAGGTGGTGTTGCAGTTGTCCTGCGGGTAGAAGCCGTAGGGCTTGCCGCAGGTGGTGGTGCCCACCTGGTGCACCGTGACGCCGGCGCCGCGCAGGCCGTTGATGATCGCCTCGCTCGCCGAGCAGGTGTCGCCGCTGGTGAGCACGAACACGCGGCTCAGGCCGAGGTCGGGCAGGTCCTGGCTGGTCGGCACGCTGAAGCCCTGGCCGGTGGAGTGAAAGACGGTCGTTCGCTCCGAGGTCGACTGGTTGAACGGGTCGCGGTTGTTGTAGTTGAGCCGCTCGAAGAACTTGCCGCCGGTGATCGCCGGCCCCGCGATCATGTACGCCAGCTCGGCGGCGATGTCGAGGTAGCCGCCGCCGTTGTAGCGGATGTCGAGCACCAGGTCGGTCACCGCCGCCGCCTTCAGCGTGTTGATCGCCGCCACGAGCTGCGCCTCGGAGGTGCCGATGTGGTCGTTGAAGAGCATGTAGCCCACGCTCTGGTTCGGCGCCGGCAGGGTGCGCACGTTCTGCACCGGCACCGAGGCGAGCTGCTGCGCAGTGAGCGTCACGTCGCGGGTGCTGGCGGCGCCGAGGTCGCGGAGGGTGAAGGTGTGCGGCCCGGCGGCCTTGGGGAAGAGGCCCGCGTTGATCGTCGCGGCCGCGCCGTCGGCCACCGCGGCGCCGTCGACGGCGAGGATGGCGGCGCCGCGGCCGATGCCGGCCGCGGCGGCCGGCGTGCCGGCGTCGGTGAAGGCGACCACGGCCACGCGGTCGGGCGCCGTGTCGTCGACCAGCGCGACCGAGAAGCCGTAGCCGTACGACACGCCCGATTGCGAGAGCGCGATCCAGTCGGGCGTGGGGTAAATGAAGTGGAACTCGTCCTTCGCCTTGCCCGAGGCGGTGAGCAGCGGGCTCTTCAGCTTGTTGAAGTAGTCGAGCGGCGTGGCCGAGTTGGCCGGGTCGAGCGTGGCGGGCGGGAGGGCGCGCACGTCCTGGTACCAGAGGTAGGTCTCGTCGATCCAGGAGCGCAGCCAATCCTTCTCGGTCGCGAGGCTGCCCTGGGTGTCGCCGGGCCGGGGCGCCGCGCACTGCTGCGCGAGCGTGCTCGAATCGGGCAGGCCGATGTCGAACGGGCTGCTGCCGGCCTTGCTGCCGCCCCCGCCGCAGCTCGCAAGCAGGCAGGCAAGGGTCGCGGCCGTGGCGATGCGGATCAAGGGGCGCTGCAGCGTGCGCATGTCAAAGCTTAACCAATCCGGACCGCGCCGCGCCGGGGCGCGCGCGTAACCGGATGTCAGACGAGGAGACGCCTGCCTACTGCTGCGCCTTGCCGGCCTTGGCCATCACCAGCGCCGGCTCGGCCCGGTACTGCTGCGGGAACATCGTCTTCAGGTTGGCGATCTTCGGCAGGTCGAAGCGGGCGATGTAGCCCTGCGTGGGATTGAGCGTCAGGTAGTCCTGGTGATAGTCCTCGGCGGCGTAGAACGCATCGAGCGGCACCACCTGGGTGACGATCTTGCTGCGGTACACCTTGGCCGCATCGAGCTGGGCGATGTACTTCTCGGTCGTCGCCTTCTGCGTGGCGTCGCCGTAGAACACGGCCGAGCGGTACTGCGGGCCGACGTCGGGGTCTTGCCGGTTGAGCTGGGTCGGGTCGTGCGCGACCGAGAAGTAGATCTGCAGCAGCGTGCCGTAGCTCACCTTCTTCGGGTCGTAGGTCACCTTCACCGCCTCGGCGTGGCCGGTGAGGCCCGAGCCGACCATCTCGTACTTCGCGGTCGCCGCCTTGCCGCCCGAGTAGCCCGAGACCGCCTGGCTCACGCCCTGCACGCGCTGGAACACGCCCTGCACGCCCCAGAAGCAGCCGCCGGCGAACACCGCGGTCTGGGTGCCGTTCGCGCTCGCCGTCTCGTCGGCGGCGGGCGCCGGGATCTTCACCGCCGCCTCGGAGGCCGAGCTCGTGCCGAGGTGCAGCGCGCCGAACGTCAGGGCGATCGCGCCGCCCCAGCCGGCAAGGGTGGTGGCGAGGCGCGGGAGGCGGGAGGAAGAAGTCATGGTCGTGCTCTTGAAGGAGGAATGACGGTTGGTCGCCGCGGGGCTGCGCGGCATTACAGCACCGCCGGCCGGCCGGTGCGCGCTTGCTCAGGAAAGACCATCGGGCCGGCCGTGGCCGAGGAACGCGCCGTCGGCAGCGAGGGCGCGCTGCAGCTCGGGCACCGCCAGCTCGTGCGGGCGAGCGCCCTGCGCCAGGGCGAGCGCGGCCGCCGTGCCCGCCGCCTGGCCCATGACGAAGCAGGCGCCGGAGACGCGCGCGGCCGAGTGGCCTTCGTGCGTCATCGAGGCGCAACGGCCGGCAACCAGCAGGTTGGGCACCGCCCGCGGCTGGTCGCGCCGCGGCAGCAGCATCCGGTACGGAAGGTGGTTGAAGCCGCGCGAGCCCGCCGCCGGCCAGCGCCATTCGACGTCGCCGGCGACGTGCAGCTCGAGCGGCCAGCCGTTGACGCCGATCGTGTCTTCGAAGTCGGCGCAGCCGATCACGTCGTCGGCGGTGAGCGCGACCTCGCCGACCAGGCGCCGGGTCTCGCGAATGCCGAGCTGCGGTGCCAGCTCGAGCGCGTACGCTTCCTCGAAGCCGGGCACTTTCGCGCGCAGGAAGCGCAGGTAGTCGACCGCCTGGCGCCGGCCTTCCACCTCGCCCGCCGAGAGCGAGCGCGCGTCGGTGCCGTCGGTGGCGCTGCCGTCGGCGTTCTTCAGCTGGGTGACGTTGACCCGCCACTCGGAGGCGTGCTTCTGCGGGCGGACGATCGCGCCGCGGCGCGGAAAGCGGTACTCGCCGGCGGCCTCGGCGGCGTCCATGCGCTCGGGAATCGTGCGCCAGGCTTCACCGGCGCGCGCCGCGTCCACGTTGCCGACGCGAAACATCAGCGTCGGGAAGAGCAAGCTGCCGGCGGCGTCGCCCTTTTCCATCGCCACGCCGGCGAAGTGGGCCAGGTCGCCGTCGCCCGAGCAGTCGATGAAGGTGCGGGCGCGCACCGCGACCCGGCCCGACTTCGTTTCCAGCAGCAGCGCATCGAGCGCCTCGTCGTGATGCGAGACGCCGACCGCGAACGCATGGAACAGCAGCTCGACGCCGGCTTCGAGCAGCAGCGCGTCGGCGGCGCACTTGAAGGCGGCGGTGTCGTAGGCCTGGGCGTGGATGCGGCCGAAGACCAGGTGCGGCTCGTTCAGCCCGCCGAGGGCGCGCATCCGGGCGAGCAGGTCGTCGGCAATGCCGTGCACCACCTGCACGATCTCGCCGTGCACGTTGGCGTGCAGGCCGCAGAAGTTGGTCACGCCCGCGGCCGTGCCCATGCCGCCGAGAAAGCCGTAGCGCTCCACGAGCAGGGTGCGCGCGCCGTGCCGCGCCGCCGCGGTCGCCGCGGCGATGCCGGCCGGGCCGCCGCCGAGCACGACAACGTCGTACTCGCCGAACACCGGGGTCGCGCGGGCCGGCTCGGCGACCGTTGTCGAGGCGGGATCGGAAGGTCGATTCATCGTCGCGGTGCGGCAGGCAGCGTGTAGGATTCTGGACGCTTTCCTCGTTGCCCTTCGCGGGCCCGCCGCCATGACCGCACCGCCCGCCCATGTCGCATCCGCGACCCACGATCTCTCGCACGTCGCCCCGCGCGACAAGGCCGAGATCCTCGCCCAGGCGCTGCCCTACATCCGCAAGTTCCACGGCAAGACCATCGTCATCAAGTACGGCGGCAACGCCATGACCGACCCGGCGCTGCAGCAGGACTTCGCCGAAGACGTGGTGCTGCTCAAGCTGGTGGGCATGAACCCGGTGGTGGTGCACGGCGGCGGCCCGCAGATCGAGGAAGCGCTGGCCAAGATCGGCAAGAAGGGCCAGTTCATCCAGGGCATGCGCGTCACCGACGAGGAGACCATGGAGGTCGTCGAGTGGGTGCTCGCCGGCCAGGTGCAGCAGGACATCGTCGGCCTGATCAACGTCGCCGGCGGCAAGGCGGTGGGCCTGACGGGCCGGGACGGCGGCCTGATCCGCGCCAAGAAGCTGCGCATGATGGACCTCAACGATCCGAGCAAGGAGCACGATGTCGGCTCGGTCGGCGAGATCGAGTCGATCGACCCGAGCGTGGTCAAGGCGCTGCAGGACGACGCCTTCATCCCGGTGATCTCGCCGCTCGGCTTCGGCGCCGACAACGAGAACTACAACATCAACGCCGACGTCGTCGCCGGCAAGCTGGCCGAGGTGCTGAAGGCCGAGAAGCTGATGATGCTGACCAACACGCCCGGCGTGCTCGACAAGTCCGGCAAGCTCCTCACCGACCTCACCGCGCGCGAGATCGACGAGCTGTTCGCCGACGGCACCATCTCCGGCGGCATGCTGCCGAAGATCCAGTCGGCGCTCGACGCGGCGAAGAACGGCGTCAACACGGTGCACATCATCGACGGCCGGGTGCCGCACGCGATGCTGCTGGAAGTGCTCACCGAGCAGGCCTACGGCACGATGATCCGCTCGCGTTGAAGAAGAAGCCGAAGCCGGTCTGGCTCTTCGACCTCGACAACACCTTGCACGACGCGAGCGGCGCGGCGTTCGGCGAGATGCACCTGGCGATCGGCGACTACGTGGTGCGCCACCTCGGCATCACGGCCGAGGAAGCCGACGCCCTGCGCCATCGCTACTGGCAGCGCTACGGCGCCACCATGCTCGGCCTGGTGCGCCACCACGGCATCCGGGCGGCCCACTTCCTCGAGGAAACGCACCGCATGCCCGGCCTCGAGAAGCGCCTGCGCGCCAGCGCCCCTGACCGGGCCGCGCTCTCCCGGCTGCCGGGACGCAAGTACATCCTGACCAACGCGCCGCGCGCCTACGCGATGCGCGTGCTCGACACGCTCGGCTTCACCCACCGCTTCGACGGCGTGATCACGATCGAGGACATGACGATGTTCGGCATGCCCCGGCCCAAGCCCGATACCCGGATGTTCCGCCGGCTGGTGGCCCGCCTGGGGGTGCCGGCGTCGCGCTGCATCCTGGTCGAAGACACCCTGCAGCATCTGAAGGCGGCGCGCTCGCTCGGCATGCGCACCGTCTGGATGCAGCGCTGGCTCGGCGGCGGCACCGGCGGGCGGCTTCTCGGCGGCACGAACAGGGGCGCCGCCACGAGTAAAAACGAGCGAAGAAGTGGCCATAAACCGGCATACGTGTGTGCCAGAATCGGTTCGCTTCGCAAGCTCACCCCAGCCCAATGATCCCTTCCTCCGACCCGCCTGCCGGCATCGCCGGCGAACCCGCGGGAGAGGTCGAAGTGGAACCCCCGGAGCCTTCCCGCTCGGCCCTGCTGGCGCCCCTGGTGGACGGCGCCGCCGCTCCGTCCCCGCGCAAGCGCCCGCGCCCGGGCGAGCGCCGCATCCAGATCCTGGAAACGCTCGCCACCATGCTGCAGGAGCCGGGCGCCGACCGCATCACCACCGCCGCGCTCGCGGCCCGGCTCGACGTCTCCGAGGCGGCGCTCTATCGCCACTTCGCGAGCAAGGCGCAGATGTTCGAGGGCCTGATCGAGTTCATCGAGCAGAGCGTGTTCACGCTCGTCAACCAGGTGATCGAGCGCGAGCCCAGCCCGAACGCGCAGGTGCAGCGGATCCTGCTGGTGCTGCTGCAGTTCGGCGAGAAGAATCCGGGGATGACGCGGGTGATGGTGGGCGACGCGCTGGTGTTCGAGAACGAGCGCCTGCAGACGCGCATGAACCAGTTCTTCGAGCGCATCGAGTCGCAGCTCCGGCAGAGCCTGCGCGCCCGCGCCGAGGCCTCGGGCGCGGCCACCCCGACCGTCGACGCCAACGCCCAGGCGTCGGCGCTCACCTCGTTCGCGATCGGCCGGCTCCAGCGCTTCGCGCGCTCGGGCTTCCGCAAGAGCCCCACCGAGCACCTCGACGTCGCCCTGCGCCTGTTCGTCGGTTGAGGGTGGGTCGATGACGACGATCCTGGCCGGCGGCCGGCCGCTCACCTTGCTGCCCGAGAAGGCCGCGTTCATCGCCGCCAGCGGCACGCTCCTCGTCGCCGACGCGCACATCGGCAAGGCGGTGAGCTTTCGCGCTCTTGGCGTGCCGGTGCCGCGCGGAACCACCAGCGAAACCCTGGCGGGGTTGACGGCGCTGGTGCGGCGCACCGGCGCCCGGCGGATCGTCTTCCTCGGTGACTTCCTGCATTCGGCGCGGGCGCATGCGCCGGCCACGCTCGCCGCGGTCGCTGCCTGGCGCGACGCCCACCGCGCGCTCGAGCTGGTGCTGGTGCGCGGCAACCACGACGACCGCGCCGGCGACCCGCCCGAAGCGCTCGGGATCCGCGTCGTCGACGAGCCGCTCCTCGAGGACGGATTCGCGCTCTGCCACCACCCGCGGCCGCTGGCAGGCCGATACGTGCTCGCCGGCCACCTGCACCCGTGCGTGAGCGTCGGCGTGCGCAGCTGGGATCACCTGCGCCTGCCGTGCTTCTGGTTCGCCGATGCGGTAGGCGTGCTGCCCGCGTTCGGCGCCTTCACCGGCATGCACCCGGTGCGCGCTGGCGCCGACGACCGGCTGTTCGCGGTCGCCGACAACGTGGTCGCGGCCATGCCCGTGGCGAGCGAGCGCTTCGCCGCCTGAGGGCGGCCACTAAACTGCCCGCATGATCTCGAACCCGTCGCTGCAGCACCTGATCGACCGCGCCGAGGCGCTGCTGGCGCGCATCGAGGCGGTGGTACCGCATCCGCTCGCGGCGCCCGACTGGAGCGCATCGATCGCCTTCCGCTACAGGAAGCGCGGGGGCTCGGGCCTGATCGAGCCCGTGCGGCACGTCGCCGCGATTCGCCTCGGCTCGCTGGTCGAGGTGGGGCCGCAGAAGGAACGGCTGCTGCGCAACACCGAGCAGTTCGTCGCCGGCCACGGGGCCAACAACGTGCTGCTCACCGGCGCGCGTGGCACGGGGAAGAGCTCGCTGATCAAGGCCTGCCTGAACGAATTCGCCGGGCAGGGCCTGCGCCTGATCGAGGTCGACAAGACCGACCTGGTCGACCTGCCCGACATCGTCGACCTCGTGGCCGAGCGGCCCGAGCGCTTCATCGTCTTCTGCGACGACCTCTCGTTCGACGAAGGCGAGCCCGGCTACAAGGCGCTGAAGTCGATCCTCGACGGCTCGATCTCCGAGGCCTCGGACAACGTGCTGATCTACGCCACCAGCAACCGCCGCCACCTGCTGCCCGAGTACATGAAGGAGAACCTCACGTACCAGCACACCGAGGATGGCGAAGTCCATCCCGGCGAGGTGATCGAGGAGAAGATCTCGCTCTCCGAGCGCTTCGGCCTGTGGGTGAGCTTCTATCCCTTCAGCCAGAACGAGTACCTGGCGATCGTTGCCGAGTGGCTGCGCTCGTTCAAGGTCGACGCCGAGGCGATCGCCGCGGCGCGCCAGGAGGCGCTGGTCTGGGCGCTCGAGCGGGGTTCGCGCTCGGGCCGGGTCGCGTTCCAGTTCGCCAAGGACTACGCCGGAAGGCATCACGCGTGACCGCACTTGCCGGCGAGCGCCGTCCGGTGGACGTCGCGGTAGGCGTGCTGATCGACCGCGAAGGGCGCTTCCTTCTCACCTCGCGCCCCGAAGGCAAGGTCTACGCCGGCTACTGGGAGTTCCCGGGCGGGAAGCTCGAGCAAGGCGAATCGGTCGAGACCGCCTTGCGGCGCGAGCTGCACGAGGAGCTCGGCATCACGATCGGCGCGGCCGAGCCGTGGAACGTGACCCTGATGGACTACGCGCACGCCCGGGTGCGGCTGCATTTCTGCAAGGTGCGCGAATGGCAAGGCGCCTTCGAGATGAAGGAAGGCCAGGCGATGGCGTGGCAGACGCTGCCGGTCCAGGTGGCGCCGGTGCTGCCTGGCACGCTGCCGGTGCTCGATTGGTTCGCCGCCGAGCAGGGCTTCGCCGGGGCGACGAACTCGAATCCGTGAGCCCGCCGCTACACTGATCCGATGAGCTGGCTGGACGAGGTGAAGTGGGACCGCGACGGCCTGGTGCCGGCGATCGCCCAGGAGGTCGGCACGAACGACGTGCTGATGCTCGCCTTCATGAACCGCGACGCCCTGGCGCGCACCGCCGAGCTGGGCGAGGCGGTCTACTGGAGCCGCTCTCGCAACCGGCTCTGGCACAAGGGCGAGGAGAGCGGCAACGTGCAGAAGGTGCGGGAGCTGCGCCTCGACTGCGACAACGACGTCGTGCTGCTCAAGGTGGAGCAGACCAGCCGCGAGCCGGGCGAGCCGGCCGTCGCCTGCCACACCGGGCGGCATTCCTGCTTCTTCCAGCTCTTTCGCGACGGCGCCTGGCACACGGTCGATCCGGTCTTGAAAGATCCCGAAAGCATCTACAGATAGCGGCGCGATGGACTCACCCGTGGTTTCCGCCAACGACACCCTGGCCCGGCTCGCCGCCGTGATCGAGGCGCGGCGCGCCGGCGATCCCGAGAAGAGCTATGTCGCGCGGCTTTTCGCCAAGGGCGGCGACGCGGTGCTGAAGAAGATCGGCGAAGAGGCGACCGAGGTCGTCATGGCCTGCAAGGACGGCGACCCGAAGAAGGTGGTCGCCGAGGTCGCCGACCTCTGGTTCCACACCCTGATCGCGCTCGCCCAGCACGGCCTCGCGCCGGCCGACGTGCTGGCCGAGCTCGAGCGCCGCGAGGGCCAGTCGGGGCTGGAGGAATTCGCCGCCCGCAAGATGCAATCGAGAGAAAGGGAACAGGGCTCATGAACGAGATCATCGAGATCGACCCGCGCCAGCAGAACCTGAAGACGCTGGGCCACATCAGCTACTTCATGCACGCGATCGTCGCCGTCGGCGCGGTCCTGCCCGGCGTGCAGGGCAGCGTGCTGCTGCTCCTGATCGCCTTCGCGCTCGACATGTGGAAGCGCGACGAGGCCCGCGGCACCTGGCAGGAGTCGCATTTCAGCTGGCGCATCCGCAGCGTGCTCTGGGCCGGCGGCCTGTACCTGATCACCGCCCCGCTCTGGCTCCTGATCATCGTTCCGGGCTGGATCGCCTGGGCGCTGATCTCGATCTGGTTCCTCTACCGCATCGTCCGCGGCTGGCTGAACCTGTCGTCGAACACGCCGATGCCGGCCTGAAGGGGAGGCCTCGAGATGAATCGCGACCCCAGTTGCATCTTCTGCAGAATAGTCGCCGGCGAGATCCCGAGCCGCAAGGCCTACGAGGACGACGAGCTGCTCGCCTTCCACGACATCGCCCCCTGGGCGCCGGTGCACGTGCTCGTCATCCCGAAGGAGCACGTCGCCAGCTTCTACGACGTGACCGAGGGGCACACCCCGATGCTCGGCCGGATCATGGCGCTGGCGCCCCGGCTGATGCGCGAGAACGGTGTGACCGGAGGTTTCCGCACCCTGGTGAACACGGGGCCCGACGGGCGTCAGGAAGTACCGCACCTCCATGTGCACGTCATGGGCGGTCCGCGGCCCTGGGCGAAGGGCTGACCTAGAATCCGCCCCTAATTCCTCATCGAAAGACCAATCATGGGTTCATTCAGTGTCTGGCACTGGCTGATCGTCCTGCTGATCGTGGTGGTGATCTTCGGCACGAAGAAGTTGCGCAACATCGGCAGCGACCTCGGCGGCGCGGTCAAGGGCTTCAAGGACGGGGTCCGCGACGGCACCGCCTCGCCCGAGGATCCGGCCTCGCCGACCAAGCAGGTCAGCAGCGCGCGCACCGTCGATCCGGGAACGGTCGACGTGGAAGCGAAGACCAAGTCGTAAGCGCCTTGACCTGATCCGCGCCGCACCCGCGACGGGTCAGCGGGACAGAGACCAGCAATGATCGACTTCGGCTTCGACAAGATCGCCCTCATCGGCGCCGTGGCCCTGATCGTCATCGGCCCGGAGAAGCTGCCGCGCGTCGCCCGCACCGTGGGCACTCTCATCGGCAAGGCGCAGCGCTACGTCGCCGACGTCAAGGCCGAGGTCAACCGCTCGATCGAGCTCGAAGACCTGAAGAAGATGAAGACGCAGTTCGAGGAAGCCGCGCGCAACGTCGAGCAGACGGTCTCGAGCGAGATCAACCAGACCACCAGCGACCTGCAGTCGGCGTGGCAGCCGCCGGAATCGGACGCCCTGCCGCCCAACAGCGGCCAGCACGACGGCCTGACGCCGGCGCCGCAGTACCGGCATCCGAAGAAGAACTGGCGCCTGAAGCGCGGCGCGATGCCGCAGTGGTACAAGCAGAAGGCAGGCATCCGCGGCAAGGCCCAGTCGGGCGCCGCGCGGGTGGCGCGCTTTCGTCCGCGGCGCCTCGGCGTGTGAGCGCCGACAAGGGCCCCGACGACGAGCTCGCCGGCACCGAGCAGCCGTTCGTCTCGCACCTGATCGAGCTGCGCGACCGGCTGATCCGCGCTTCGATCGCGGTCGGCATCTGCTTCGGCGTGCTCTCGTTCTACCCCGGCCCCGGCGCGCTCTACGACCTGCTCGCCGCGCCGCTGGTCTCGCACCTGCCGGCGGGCGGCACGCTGATCGCCACCAACGTGATCTCGCCGTTCCTCGTGCCGCTGAAGATCACGCTCATGGCCGCCTTCCTGGCGGCGCTGCCGGTCGTGCTGTACCAGGCCTGGGCGTTCGTCGCGCCCGGCCTCTACATGCACGAGAAGAAGCTGGTGCTGCCGCTGGTGATCTCGAGCACGCTGCTGTTCTTCCTCGGCATCGGCTTCTGCTACTTCTTCGTCTTCGGCAAGGTCTTCACCTTCATCCAGGCGTTCGCGCCGAAGAGCGTCTCGGCGATGCCGGACATCGAGGCCTACCTCAGCTTCGTGCTGACGATGTTCATCGCCTTCGGCGCGGCCTTCGAGGTGCCGATCGTCGTCGTCGTGCTGGCGCGGATCGGCATGGTGAGCATCGAGAAGCTGAAGGCCTTCCGCAGCTACTTCATCGTCCTCGCGTTCATCATCGCCGCGGTGCTGACTCCCCCCGACGTCGTCTCGCAGCTCGCGCTGGCGATCCCGATGTGCCTGCTCTACGAAGTGGGCATCTGGGCGGCGGTGATCTTCATCAAGCACACCCAGCCGCCGGCCGAGGAGAAGGCGGCGTCGTAGGCCGCCGGCGCCGCCGCGCCGGGCGCTGCTATTGCTGCGGCTGCTGCGGCCGCAACTTCGGCCGCTGCGCCACCGTCACCTTGACGTCGAGCGCGGTCTCGCCGCGCTGCACGCTGATCGTCGCCGTCTCGCGCGGCTTGAGCGCGGCCACGGCGTTCAGCAGCTGCGGCGTGTTGGTGACGGGCGTGCCCGCGATCCGGGTGACGACGTCGCCGGGGCGCAAGCCGCCTTCGCTCGCCGGCCCGGCCTGGACGACGCCGGTGATCAACACGCCCTGGGTGACCGAGAGGTCGAGCGTCTTCGCGATCTCGGGCGTGAGGTCGCGCGGCTCGACGCCGATCCAGCCGCGCGTCACCTGGCCGTCCTTGATCAGGCCTTCCATCACCTGGCGCGCGGTGGAGACGGGAATCGCGAAGCCGATGCCGAGGCTGCCGCCGCTGCGCGAGTAGATCGCGGTGTTGATGCCGAGCAGGTTGCCGTTCACGTCGACCAGCGCGCCGCCCGAGTTGCCGGGGTTGATCGCCGCGTCGGTCTGGATGAAGTTCTCGAAGATGTTGATGCCGAGCGAGTTGCGCCCGAGCGCGCTGACGATGCCCGAGGTCACCGTCTGGCCGACGCCGAACGGGTTGCCGATCGCCAGCACGACGTCGCCGACCTGCAGCCGGTCGACGTCGCCGAAGGCGATCACCGGCAGCTTGTCGAGGTCGATCTTCAGCACCGCGATGTCCGACTCGGGATCGGCGCCTATCGTCTTCGCCTTGGCGCTGCGCCCGTCGCCGAGCATGACCTCGACGTCGTCGGCGCCGTCGATCACGTGGTTGTTGGTGAGCAGGTAGCCGGCAGGCGAAACGATGACGCCCGAGCCGAGGCCGAACTGCCGCTCCTCGGGCATCTGCCGCGCCCGGTCGCCGAAGAAGAAGCGGAACATCGGATCGTCGGCGCGCTGCCGCTGCGAGGCCCGGCTCGCGGTGATGCTCACCACCGCCGGCGAAGCCCGCTTGGCGGCGGCGCTGTAGCCGGTCGCCGCCGTGCCCGGGCCGATCAGGGCGACGCTCTGCACCGGCGCGGGCAGCGGCACGATCGCCGCGGCGGGCGTGGGGGTCAGGGGGTCGGCGCCGCGACCGAGCCACTGCGGCTTCAGCGTTGCGACGACGAACAGCAGCGCGACCGCGACGGTCACGGTCTGCGAGAACAGAAGCCAGGCTTTGCGCATGGGTCAGGAGAGAGCCTTCGAGCGATTATCGGGCGGCGCTCGCGACGACAATGGCGCATGGCTTCGAGCACGCCCCTGCCGCTGGCGATCACCATGGGCGACGCCTGCGGCATCGGCCCGGAGATCGTTGCCCGGCTGTTCCGCACGGGCGAGGCCGCCCGAGCGTTCGTCGTCGGCGACGTCGCCGTCATGCGGCGCGCGGCCGGCGTCGTGGGTGGCCTGCTGCCGGTGGCCCCGATCGATGCCCTTGAGCAGCTGGTCGATGTGCCCCCCGACTGCGTGCCGGTGCTCCAGGTCGAAGGCCTTCCCGCCGACCTGATCGCCGCGCCGGTCGGCCAGGTCGACGCGCGCGCCGGCCGGGCCGCGGCGCTGGCGATCGAGCGCGCGGTGGCGCTGGTGCAGGACGGCCGGGCCGGCGGAATCGTCACTGCGCCGGTCCACAAGGAAGCGCTCGCCGCCGCCGGCGTGCCGTATCCCGGCCACACCGAGATGCTGCAGGCGCTCGCGGCGCGCGGCGGCGTGGCGCCGCCGGTGCGCATGATGCTGGCCAACGACGAACTGCGCACGGTGCTGGTCACGATCCACATGTCGCTGCGCCAGGCGATCGAGGCGGTGACCTTCGATTCGGTGCTGGAGACGATCCGCATCGCCCACGCCGCGGCGCTGCGCCAGGGGCTGGCGCGGCCGCGGATCGCCGTCGCCGGGCTCAATCCGCATGCCGGCGAGGGCGGGTTGTTCGGCGAGGAGGAGACGACGATCATCGCCCCGGCCGTGGCGGCGGCGCGCGCCGAAGGCATCGACGCGAGCGGCCCGCATGCGCCCGACACGGTCTTCATGCGCGCCCGCAACGCCGCCGGCCACCCGGGCGAGTTCGACCTCGTCGTGGCGATGACGCACGACCACGGCCTGATCCCGGTGAAGTACCTCGGCGTCGAGCATGGCGTCAACGTGACGCTCGGCTTGCCCTTCGTGCGCACCAGCCCCGACCACGGCACCGCGTTCGACATTGCCGGTCGCGGCACGGCCGATCCTTCCAGCCTGCGCGCCGCGCTGCGCATGGCCCGCACGCTGGCCGCCGGCGTCAGTGCTTGGTCGGCGCCTTGAGCTCGGCGAGCTGCTTGCGCGCGCGCTGCGTCGCCCGCTCCATGAGGTAGGCGCTCTCGACGGCGCGAAAGCGCCCCGTCTCGCACATCCGCGCGAGCATGCGTGAGGTCATCGAGATCGTCTCCTGGTGCTTGCCGCCGCGGGTGAAGACGAAGAAGCTGCGGCCCGAGCTGACGTGGGCGAGGCGGACCTTCTGCCAGTCGTCCTTCAGGTGCATCTGGTAGGCGAAGCCGAGCTTGATGTGGTCGATGAGCTGCGGTCCCTTGGTCGGCTCGCCGGCCTCGCCCGATTCGGAGGTGGAGGGGCCGAGCTGGCTGTCGGTCTCGGGGTCGAGCACCGCCGCGACCGAAGCCGAGACCGGCTCGGCCGGCTGCATCTCCTCTCCGAGGTCGATGTCGACCGAGCTCGCGTCGACATCGTTCGTCCAGTCGACCGCGGCTTCGGCGACGAAGCCCACCTTCTTCGCTTCCTCGGGGGTGAAGCGCTTCTCGATCACCTCGTCGGCCACTTCCTGGATCGGCTCGCCGCGCGAGAAGCTCTCGCTCATCGGCACCGGAATCGCGAAGATCCCCTCGAGCTGCTTGACCTTCATGTTGTGGTCGAGCTCGCTCAGGGGCTGGCCCTTGAGCGATTCGGCGTGCGCCGGCAGCAGCTTGGCGAAGAACTCCTTCTGCGCCGCTTCCGGCCAGCCGATCAGCCGCATGCCTTCGTTCAGGTCCTTCATCAGCGGCGGCAGCTGCATCAGGAACTTCTTGCGGAACATCGGCGAGCCCTTGGGCTGCACGCTCATCACCAGGTCGGTGCCGACGCGCCGGTAGCGGCGCGCCCGGTCCGACTCCGCGCCGTCGCGGCGGACCGCGAGCACCAGCGCCTGGCTCCAGACCTGGGCCAGGAAGTCCTGCAGGTAGGGCGGCAGGGACATCGGCCCGAGGGCAGACTGCAGCTGCAGCATGTAGCGCTGCTGCACGCGCAGCTCCGACTCCTTGGCCTCGAGGGTCGTGACCGCGCCCGACTTCTCCTCGATCTCGCCCTCGGTCTGCTCGGAGATGAAGCGCTCGAGCTCGGCGATCTTGGCGGCGTAGAGCTCGATCTGGTCGAAGTCGCCTTCGATGATCTCGTCGACCAGCTTCCTCACGCGCAGCAGGAATTGCGCGCCGGGACCGTCTTCGAAATCGTCGAAGGCGTTGGCCAGCGAGGCGATCTTGTTGATGAAGCGGCGCACCGGGTGGCGCCGGGTCGAGAAGAAGCTCGAGTCGTTGAGGGCGACGCGCAGCACCGGCAACTGCAGCCGGGCGATCTCGCGCGCCATCTGCGGCGGCACCCGCGAATCGGAAAGGATCTGGTCGAACAGGCTGCCGACGACGTCGATCACCATGTGATCGAGCTTGCCGGTGGAGGCCTGGATCAGCTCCTCGCGGTGCGCGCGGATCAGGTTGACGGCCATCATGCCGGTCAGGCCGTCGCTGTACTGCGTGCCGGAGCCGCCACCCATGCCGCCGGCTCCCCCGCCGCCGCCGCCTCCCCCGCCGCCGCTGTTCGGACCGCCCCCGGTGTTCGGCGCGCCGCGCGAGGAGTCGGCGCCGAGCGCCGGGCGGCCGGCGGGATCGAACCCGGGGCGACCGATGCCGGGCTCGAAGCCGCCTGGCAGGCCGCCGCCGTAGCCCGTGCCGGCGTAGCCGGGGTGTCCGCCGGCCATGCCGCCACCGCCGGGATAGCCGTCGCCGGAACCGCCGCCACCGGCGGGCCCGCCCGGGCCGCCGCTGTAGCCTCCGCCTTGGCCGCCCCCGTAGCCGCCGCCGTATCCGCCGCCGCCGTAGCCCCCACCGCCGTGCCCGCCCGCGGGCCGGCCGAGGAGGCCGACGGGGCCGAGCTCGCCCGGCTGCGAGACGGCGGTCAGCCGCCGCAGCAAGGTCATGAGCTGCTGGTCGGCGGCGGCGTTGCTGCGAGCCTGCGATCCCGCGCCGCGCCCCGAACCCCCGCGCGGCGCCGGTGCGGCGTCGCGAATGCTGTCGGGCCCGGCCGGGTGGCCGCTCGGAAACGCGGTAGCGAGGGCGCGCCGGTGCGCGGCCAGCAGATCGAGGTCGCCCGAGCCCGAAGGCTCGTCGAGGTCGCCGTGGCCGCTGCGGGTCGAGTTGCGTCCGTCGCGCGGCAGGCTGGCGTAGCCCGAGTTGGCGCCGAAGATCTGGTTGCCGGGACCTTCGACCGTGCGCACCGTCAGGTGTACCGGCTGGATGCCGCGCTCCTGCAGCATCTTCACGATCTGCGCGTAGCAATCCGGCATCGCCAGCGCCATCGTCTGGCCGAGCTCGCGGGTGTAGAGGCGCCGGTGCTCGCGGTCGCCGGAGATCGCCTCGATGCCGCGGTTCAGGGCAGCGCCGATGATCTCGGCGCGCAGCGGGTTGCGCTCGTCGTCGGCCCGGCCGAGGCCGAGCAGGGAACCCATGTATGCCGCCAGGTCGCGCAGCTGCCATTCGCACTCGTGCGAGATCAGCTGGCCGAGGCGGACGTAGTTCATCTGCGTCTCGACCTCCTGGACGTCGACCAGGCTGAGCGTTTCCCAGTCGGCCGACTCGAGCTTGCGCTTGTTGTCGACGGCGGGCGTCAGGTCCTTGGCGACCCGCTCGCGCATCGCCTCGTGGAACGCGCCCTGGAACATGCCCATGTTGCGGCGCAGCTCCTGCAGGGCGTTGAACACGAGCTCGCGTTCGGCCGGCCGGGTGGCGTTCTGCGCCTGCATGTCGAGAATTTCCGCCACGCGCATCGCGGCCGACGTGGCCGCCGTCCGGATCAGGTTCATGGCCGCGTCGAGCGCAGCCTGCACGCGTGGTTCGATCGAATTCATCTCGCGGTTGACACGCGGCGCCGGTATGGGGCGCGCGCAGGGGAACCTCTACACAGGCGAAGTTCCTCCTAGTATGGGGCCAAAAATCGGGGTGAGTCGCGGCACTGCGTCACGCTCGGCGCCTGAGTCGCACCGCCCGGACGGCACGCCCCGGCGCGGACCTCAGCGCTTCAGCGCGTCGCGGATCTCGCGCAGCAGCACCGTGTCCTCGGGCGTCGCCGCTGCAGGCGGCGGCTCGGTCCGGCGCAGCTTGTTGATCTGCCGCACCATCATGAAGATGATGAAGGCGAGGATCAAGAAGTTGACGGAGATCGTCAGGAAATTTCCCCAGGCGAACAGCGGCACGCCGGCCTTGGTGAGCGCCTCGTAGGTCATCGGTCCGGCGTAGCCGGGCGGGGGCGAGGCGAGGGCGACGAAGTAGTTCGAGAAGTCCAGGCCGCCGAAGATCCGGCCCACGACCGGCATGATCAGGTCCTTGACCAGCGAATCGACGATCTTGCCGAACGCCGCGCCGATGATCACGCCGACCGCCAGGTCGACCACGTTGCCCTTCGCCGCAAACTCCTTGAACTCGCTCGCCAGTCCCATGCTGTCACCTCCGAAAACGTGGCCCGAGTATTGCCGGGGGCCCGGAGAAGTCAAGGCAAGGAGACGACGCATCCGGGCGCGGGTCGTCGGGCTTGACAGCACCATTAGAATGTCGGGTTGACTTCTCGCGTCTCGTACGAGCGTCATCAAGGAACGGATCAGCATGAGTGAGCAGAAGATCGACGGTGGCAAGCGCACCTGGATCATCGCGTCGGGTTGTGCCGGCGCTGTCGGCGCCGGCTTCGTCGCCGTCCCCTTCGTCAGCAGCTTTCAGCCTTCGGAGCGTGCCCGCGCCGCCGGCGCTGCCGTCGAGGTCGACATCAGCGGCATCAAGCCGGGCGAGAAGCTCACCGTCGAGTGGCGCGGCAAGCCGGTCTGGATCGTGCGCCGCACGCCGGAACAGCTGGCGGCGCTTCCCAAGCTCGACCCGCTGCTGGCCGACCCGCAATCGAAGCGCAACGCCGACGAGCTGACGCCCGCGTACGCGCGCAACGAAGACCGCTCGATCAAGCCCGAGTACCTGGTCGTCGTCGGCATCTGCACCCACCTCGGCTGCTCGCCCAGCGACAAGTTCGTGCCGGGCGCGCAAGCCTCGCTGCCCGACAACTGGGCCGGCGGCTTCCTCTGCCCCTGCCATGGCTCCACCTTCGACATGGCCGGCCGGGTCTACAAGGACAAGCCCGCGCCCGACAACCTCGAGGTGCCGCCGCACATGTATCTCTCCGACAGCCGCCTCCTGATCGGCGAAGCGAAGCAGGCCTGAGCCCGCTTCCGCCGCACCACCGCCGAACAAGAGGAACACGAGCATGGCCGAATTCCAAACCGCACCCGCCGGCGCCGGCGCAGGGCAAAAGCTCCTGACCTGGGTCGACAACCGTTTCCCGCTCAGCAAGCTCTACAAGGAGCACCTGTCGGAGTACTACGCGCCGAAGAACTTCAACATCTGGTACGTGTTCGGCGGCCTCGCGACGCTCGTGCTGGTGATGCAGATCCTCACCGGCATCTTCCTGACGATGCACTACAAGCCCGACGCGGCCAAGGCGTTCGAGTCGGTCGAGTACATCATGCGCGACGTGCCCTGGGGCTGGCTGGTGCGCTACATGCACTCCACCGGCGCGTCGGCGTTCTTCATCGTCGTCTACCTGCACATGTTCCGCGGCCTGATCTACGGCAGCTACCGCAAGCCACGCGAGCTGGTCTGGCTGTTCGGCTGCGGCATCTTCCTCTGCCTGATGGCCGAGGCGTTCATGGGCTACCTGCTGCCCTGGGGGCAGATGAGCTACTGGGGCGCGCAGGTGATCGTCAACCTGTTCTCCGCCGTGCCCTTCATCGGCCCGGACCTCTCGCTGCTGATCCGCGGCGACTTCGTGGTCGGCGACGCCACCCTGAACCGCTTCTTCAGCTTCCACGTGATCGCCGTGCCGCTGGTGCTGCTCGGCCTGGTGGCGGCGCACATCATCGCCCTGCACGAGGTCGGCTCGAACAACCCCGACGGCGTCGAGATCAAGGCGACCAAGGACCCGAAGACCGGCATCCCGCTCGACGGCATTCCGTTCCATCCCTACTTCACCGTGCACGACATCTTCGTCGCGACGGTGTTCCTGTTCATCTTCAGCGCCGTGCTGTTCTTCGCGCCCGAGGGCGGCGGCTACTTCCTCGAGTTCAACAACTTCATCGAGGCCAACCCGCTGAAGACGCCGCTGCACATCGCCCCGGTCTGGTACTTCACCCCCTACTACTCGATGCTGCGCGCCACCACCGACCTGATGGTCAACATCCTCGCCGGTCTGCTCGCGCTCGGCGCGGTGCTGGCGATCCTGCGCGGCGGCTTCGGCGCCATGGCCAAGATCGCGATCGCGATCGTCGCGATCGCCGCCGTCGCGGCGCTCAAGACCTTCGACGCGAAGTTCTGGGGCGTCGTCATCATGGGCGGCGCGGTGATGATCCTGTTCTTCCTGCCCTGGCTCGACCGCAGCCCGGTGAAGTCGATCCGCTACCGGCCGGACTGGCACAAGTACCTGTACGCGCTGTTCGTGATCTTCTTCCTCGTGCTCGGCTACCTGGGCTCGCAGCCGCCTTCGGCCGCCGGCAACTACGTCTCGCAGATCGGCACGCTGATCTACTTCGGCTTCTTCCTGCTCATGCCGTGGTGGAGCCGCGTCGGCACCTTCAAGCCGGTGCCCGAGCGCGTGACCTTCGCCGCCCACTGACCGACCGCGCCGCACACCGATGAAAAAACTGCTCATCAGCCTGTTCGTCGCCCTCGGCTTCGCGCTGTCGGCCCTGCCCGCCGCTGCCAACGAGGGCTACCCGTGGGACAAGTTCCCCGAGGAGAAGATGACCGACATGGCGGCGCTGCAGAACGGCGCGCGCATCTTCGTCAACTACTGCCTCAACTGCCATTCGGCGCAGTACATGCGCTACAACCGGCTGCACGACATCGGCCTCAACGACGACGAGATCAGGAAGAACCTGCTGTTCGCCGCCGCCAAGGTCGGCGACACGATGAAGACGACGATCGACCCGAAGCAGGCGAAGGACTGGTTCGGCGCCGCGCCGCCCGATCTCTCCGTGATCGCCCGCTCGCGCTCCGAGGCGGGCAGGGGGACCGGCGCCGACTATCTCTACACGCTCTGGCGCACCTTCTATCGCGACGAAACCAAGCCGACCGGCTGGAACAACCTCGCCTTCCCCGACATCGCCATGCCGCACGCCCTCTGGCAGCTGCAGGGCGAGCGGCGCGCCGTCTTCGTCGAGGTCAAGAGCGCGCACGACCCCGCCAAGAGCGAGCACCGCTTCGAGCGCTTCGAGCAGGTGGCGCCGGGCACGCTCAGCGAGCTCGAGTACAAGGAAGCCGTTGGCGACCTGGTGGCCTACCTGCAGTGGATGGGCGAACCGGCGCAGGGCAGCCGGATCCGCATCGGCGTCGGCGTTCTCCTGTTTCTGGGTCTGCTGATCGTGTTCACCTGGCGGCTCAACGCCGCCTACTGGAAGAACGTCACCTAGCCGCGCTGTCGCGGGCGTTCCCTCCCCGCACACCAACGACGAGGCCGGCCCCCCAGGCCGGCTTCTTTTCCTGCATTCACGATCTTCCCTGGAGCTCTTTGACCATGATGGTGCTTTATTCCGGAACCACCGACCCGTATTCGCACCGCTGCCGCTTCGTGCTGTTCGAGAAAGGCATGGACTTCGAGATCCGTGACGTCGACCTGTTCTCCAAGCCTGAAGACATCGCGCTGATGAACCCGTACAACGAGGTGCCGATCCTGGTCGAGCGCGACCTGATCCTGTACGAGTCGCACATCATCAACGAGTACATCGACGAGCGCTTCCCGCATCCGCAGCTGATGCCGGGCGACCCGGTCGCCCGGGCGCGGGTGCGCCTCTTCCTGTTCAACTTCGAGAAGGAGCTGTTCGCGCACGTCAACGTGCTCGAAGGGCGCGGCGTCAAGGGCACCGACAAGCAGCTCGAGAAGGCGCGCTCGCAGATCCGCGATCGCCTGACCCAGCTCGCGCCGATCTTCCTGAAGAACAAGTACATGCTCGGCGACGACTTCTCGATGCTCGACGTTGCGATCGCGCCGCTGCTCTGGCGGCTCGACTACTACGGCATCGACATGTCGAAGAACGCGGTGCCGCTGCTGAAGTACGCCGAGCGGATCTTTTCGCGACCGGCCTACATCGAGGCGCTCACGCCTTCCGAGAAGGTGATGCGCAAGTAAGCGCATCGCGGTGCAGCAGCAGGGCAGACCATGACGACGCCGATCGCCCCCGCGACCTCAGGCACGTCGACGCGGCCGTACCTGATCCGCGCGCTCCACGACTGGTGCACCGACAACGGCTTCACGCCGTACATCGCGGTGTTCGTCGACGAGGCGGTGCGCGTCCCGAAGGAATACGTCAAGAACAACGAGATCGTTCTCAACGTCGGCTTCGAGGCGACCAGCGCCCTCAAGCTCGGCAACGAGACGATCGAGTTCAAGGCGCGCTTCGGCGGCAGCTCGCGCGAGATCGTGGTGCCGATCGACCACGTGATCGCGATCTACGCACGCGAGAACGGCCAGGGCATGGCGTTCCCGATGCCGGCGAGCGCGCCGGCCGGAAGCGCCCCCGAGGGCGAGTCCGAAACCGCCCCGGCCCGGCCGCCGGCGGCGCGCGGTCCGCGCCTGGCGCGCAGCGAGGGCAGCTCGCCCAAGGCCACCCGTGGCGGCGACGTCGCCGAGGCCGACACGCCGCCGCCCGATCCGCCGCCCAAGCGACCTTCGCTCAAGCGCGTCAAGTAGGCGGGCGGGAGCGGCGCCTATACTGCCGCCGCCCCGAGCGCGTCGCGGCGAGCGCCGGCTTAGCTCAGTTGGTAGAGCACCCGCCTTGTAAGCGGAAGGTCGTCCGTTCGATTCGGACAGCCGGCACCAGGACCCGCCCCATGGAGGGGGTGGCGAAAGCGGTGCGTGTCCTCTTGTAGCATCTCGCTCCCGGCGCTGCCCGACGGCCGACTGGATCCTGGTTCTGCGAGGAGATTTCATGTCGCTGCTTGCTTCCCTCGGCCTGCCTTCGATGGCTGCGCCCGACCCTGATACGGCGACCGTCAAGGCAGGGCGCATGGCTGCGCCCCCCGTGGCGAGCAGGGCGAAGCCCGGCCCCGGCGCGAAGGCGAAGGCCAAGGGCGGCAAGGTCAAGGTCATCAACTTCGACGAAGGCGAAGGCGACACGATCGTCGCCGGCGAGCCGACGGTGAACAAGATCGCCATCGGCCAGATCGTCTGGGCGAAAGGCCAGGGCCACCGGCAGATCTGGGGCCTGATCAACGTCGACGGCGAGCTCGCCCAGAGCGGGAGCAACTGGCACGAGAAGGCGCTCGTCGAGATGAACGCCGTGGCCGCGCGTGGCGTGCAGCTGGTCGTCGGGCTGCAGGAGCGCGAAGAGAAGTTTCGCCTCGACCTCTTCAAGGTGAAGAAGGCATTCAAGGACAGCGCGGCGGGCCTGGCCGAAGTCAAGAAGCTCGGGCCGGCGATCGCCAAGCGCATGAAGACCGATGACGACTTCTACGAGGACATCAAGGGCTTCACCACCGCGCTGGCCGAGGCGAAGAAGAGTGCCAAGAACGTCTCGAAGGCGGCCAAGGATTTCGACGCGGCGACGAGCGCGCTGAAGGCGGCGGTGTTCGATGACAAGACGTACCACGCGAAGAAGGAAGTGGCCGAAGCGGAGTCGGCGGTCAGCGCCAAGCAGGCGCAGATCGACGAGGCCAAGGCCATCTTCAAGACCGTGATCGACATCGCGACCAAGGTGGCGAAGCAGGAATGGGGCGCGATCGCCGCGAAGGTTCTCGACTATGCGCAGGACAAGGCGATCGATGCCGCCGCCGACGCGCTGGTGGCCGGCCGGCTGATCGAGCAGCTCGAGCAGCTCAAGGCCAACCTGGCCAAGGCCAAGGCCAAGGTCGAGGAATTCGAGCAGGGCGCGCTCGACGCGCGTCTTCAGGAGAAGCAGTCGGCGCTGGAATCGGCGGCCAAGGCGCTCGAGATGGCCCACGACGCGCTCCACGAGGCCGTGTCCGATCTTCCCGGCGCGCAGCGCAACGCCATCAACGAGCTGAACGAGAACAAGAGCACCGCGCCGGCAGCCAAGATGATCGCGGCGCGGGCCGTCCAGATCGGCGATGTCGAAGCGGCGCGCGCGTCCTGCAGCCAGTACGTCGGCGTCGCCGACAAGGCGAACGCGCGCATGCAGCAGTTCATCACGATGTTCCAGCAGGTGAGCGAATTCCTGAAGAAGGCCGCCAAGGAAAAGCCCTACTACGCCGACGACAGACCCTACGGCGGGGAGCTCTTTCGAGCGTCGCTCGCAAACGCGATCGCCTTCGGCGACTGGTCGATGTCGATCGCCAGCGTGAAGCGCGAGGCGGAGGATGCACTGAAATGGCTCGCCAAGACCGACGCCGACGGCCCCCTCGGCAACTTCGACCAGGCGATCGAGTCCACCCGCAAGGACCTCGGCCGGGGCGCCTGAGCCATGGCGACGACCTGCAACCACCTGCACACGATCCGGCGTGTCACGCCGAGCGCCCTCGGCTGCGAGGAGTGCCTGGCGATGGGCGCCCGTTGGGTGCACCTGCGGATCTGCCGCACCTGCGGCCACGTCGGCTGCTGCGACGACTCGAAGAACAAGCACGCGACCAAGCACTTCCACGCGACGCAGCATCCGATCATCGAGGGCTACGATCCGCCGGAGGGCTGGGGCTGGTGCTTCGTCGACCAGGCCTTTCTCGACCTCACGGCCGACAAGACGCCGCACAACGGGCCGATTCCGCGCTACGCCTGACGGCGGCGCCGCCGGGGCCGCGGCTCAGCGAACGGCGAAGGCCTGGCGGCGCGCCTCGCGCTCGGCGCTGCGGGCCGCCCGCAACCCGGTGACCGCGGTCGACAGCGCCTCGCCGGTCGCCTCGCCGAGCAGCGCGGTCGCCCGCGCCGCTTCCGCGCCGCCGCGTACATAGGCGCGACCGAAACCGTCGCGACTGACGAAGCCGGCGTCGACCAGCCAGCGGCGCAGCTCGACGTGATCGGTGCGCAGCATGGTGCCGGGCCCCGCGAGCCAGGCGCCGAGCAGATCGTTCACCTCGGGCTCGCGATACGAGCGGCCGACCTCGATCGCGCCCGCCGCGAGCGCCAGCACGAGGGCGCGGTCGCCCTCGGCGAGCAAGCCGAGCGAGACGCCGTCCTTGACGACCAGCGCGGCCAGGCGGGGCGGCAGCATCGTTGCCTCGCGACCTTCGCTCAGGCCTTGCGGCGCACCTTGTCGATCAGCGCGTCGGCCACGGCGAGCGATTGCGGCCCGCCGCCCGCCTGCGAGGGCGAGGTCAGGTAGAGGCCGTGGATCGCCAGGGCCGGGACGGCCTCGATCCGGTAGTCGGCCTGCAGCTTCTTCGCCTTGGTCACCGAGGTAGCGACCGAGAACGACTTGAACGCGGCCAGGAACTTGGCGGCGTCGCCGCCGTTCTTGGCGACGAGCGCGGCAATGTCCTCCGGCTTGTCGAGCCGTTGCCGCTCGACGTGCACCGCGGCGAACACCTTGGACTGCATCTGGTCGACCAGCCCCAGCGACTCGAGCGAATAGTAGGTGCGCTGGAAGTTCTCGGCATTGAAGAGAAAGTTCACCGGAACCCGCCGAAACTGCACGTCGGCCGGCAGGGTGCGGCCCCACGGGCCGACCATCGGCTCGAAGGCGCTGCAGTGCGGGCAGGCGTAGGTGAAGAACTCGAGCACCTCGATCTTGCCCGGTGTCGCGGGCGTCTGCGGGGGCTGGATCAGGCTGTATTCGCGGCCCTCGACCGGCGCCTGGGCGCGGGCCGCGCCGGTGGCCAAGAGCAGCGAAGAGCCGGCGCCGGCGGCGAGCAGGGCGGTATTGAAGTCACGTCGGTTCATGGGACGGCATTGAAGTGGGCAGGTGGACAGAGCGGCGAAGCGTGCCGGAGTTCAACGCACGGCGCCAGCGGATCGCCGACAGCCGGGCATTCTGCCCGGGCCGGCGTGGAACATTGCCCAGCTTCACGACGGCAGCACCTTGATCCGGACCGCCGCCACCGGGTGTCCCTGCTCGCGCAGGCGTTCCTCGAAGCGGGGCGCGAGCTGGCGCAGCTTGGCCGCGACCGCGGCATTGGCGCCCAGCAGCGACCAGCCGGTCTCGTCGAGCGGGCCGGGCTGCACGCTGGCGGCCAGCGCCTTCGGCAGCAGGGGCAGGATGGTGGCGAACATGGCGTTCGACTCGCGCAGCCGGTCGACCAGCCGGGAAAGGGGCTGGCTGGCGCGCATCGCCTCGACGATGGGCTGGGCGGCCGCGGGGGCGGACAGGGGTTTGCGGCTCACCCCAAAAGTCTAGGGCCTGCGGCGAGCCTCCCAGGGCGCCAGCAGGCCACGGGCGACGTCGAATGTTAAAATTCGCCTTTCTGCGCGCGCAGCCGCGCCCTGCAACCCCCTTGCATTCGCGGCCGCCGGCCGCAGTTCCCGGCGAGCCTTCGTCCCTCGCGGCGCGGCTCCGGTGGCTGCATCGTGACCGGGCGCGCTCCCTCTTCGAACCAGCACACGCATGTTGCCCAAGCTTCTCACCTCGATCTTCGGCAGCCGCAACGACCGGCTGCTCAAGCAGTACCGGCAAGTCGTGCAGAAGGTCAACGCCCTCGAGCCGAGCTTCGAGGCCCTGAGCGACGAGCAGCTCCGCGCCAAGACCCTCGAGTTCCGCCAGCGCGTGGCCGGCGGCGAGACGCTCGAGGCGATCCTGCCCGAGGCCTTCGCCGCGGTGCGCGAAGGCAGCAAGCGCACCCTGAAGATGCGCCACTTCGACGTGCAGCTCATCGGCGGCATGGCGCTCAACGACGGCAAGATCGCCGAGATGCGCACCGGCGAGGGCAAGACGCTGATGGCGACCCTGCCGGTCTACCTGAACTCGCTCACCGGCAAGGGCGTGCACCTGGTCACGGTGAACGACTACCTCGCCCGGCGCGATGCCGAGTGGATGGGGCGCCTGTACAACTTCATGGGCCTGACGGTCGGCGTCAACACGCCGCAGATGTCGCGCGAGGCCAAGCAGGCGGCCTACGGAGCCGACGTGACCTACGGCACGAACAACGAGTTCGGCTTCGACTACCTGCGCGACAACATGGTCCAGGACGTCGCCGACCGGGTGGCCCGCGGCCTCGCCTACGCGATCGTCGACGAGGTCGACTCGATCCTGATCGACGAGGCGCGCACGCCCCTCATCATCAGCGGCCAGGCCGAAGACCACACCGAGATGTACGTCCGCATCAACGCGGTCGTGCCGAGGCTGAAGAAGCAGATCGGCGAGCTCGACCTGCGCACCGGAGAAGGCGTGATCGAGCCCGGCGACTTCACCGTCGACGAGAAGACGCACCAGGTCTTCCTCACCGAAGACGGCCACGAGAACGCCGAGAAGCTGCTGCGCGAGACGGGCCTGCTGGTCGAGGGTGCGAGCCTGTACGACCCGGCCAACATCACCCTGATGCACCACGTGTACGCGGCGCTGCGCGCGAAGCACCTCTACAACCGCGACCAGCACTACGTGGTGCAAAAGGGCGAGGACGGCACGCCCGAAGTCGTGATCGTCGACGAGTTCACCGGGCGGCTGATGACCGGCCGGCGCTGGAGCGACGGCCTGCATCAGGCGGTGGAAGCCAAGGAAGGCGTGCCGATCCAGAGCGAGAACCAGACGCTCGCCTCGATCACCTTCCAGAACTACTTCCGCATGTACGGCAAGCTCTCGGGCATGACCGGCACGGCCGACACCGAGGCCTACGAGTTCCAGGAGATCTACGGCCTCGAGACCGTGGTCATCCCGCCGAACCTGCCCACCGTGCGCAAGGACGAGCTCGACCTCGTCTACAAGACCAGCCGCGAGAAGTTCGAGGCGGTGATCGAGGACATCCGCGACTGCCACAAGCGCGGCCAGCCGGTGCTCGTGGGCACCACCTCGATCGAGAACTCGGAGCTGATCTCCGGCCTGCTCGACAAGGCGAAGCTGCCGCACGCGGTGCTCAACGCCAAGCAGCATGCGCGCGAGGCCGAGATCGTCGCCCAGGCCGGCCGGCCCGGGGTGATCACGATCGCCACCAACATGGCCGGTCGAGGCACCGACATCGTTCTCGGCGGCAACGTCGAGAACCAGATCAAGATCATCGACGCCGACCCCTCGATCGCCGACGACGACAAGGCGGCACGGGCGAGGCAGCTCCACGACGAGTGGCAGAGCCTGCACGACGCCGTCAAGGCGCAAGGGGGCTTGCGCATCATCGCCACCGAGCGGCACGAGTCGCGGCGCATCGACAACCAGCTGCGCGGCCGCTCCGG
This sequence comes from Burkholderiales bacterium, assembly GCA_021414305.1. Taxonomy (GTDB): domain Bacteria; phylum Pseudomonadota; class Gammaproteobacteria; order Burkholderiales; family Burkholderiaceae_C; genus Schlegelella_A. Next base: position 126,030 of record JAIOOS010000020.1, read on the forward strand.
CCGCCAGGGCGACCCGGGCTCCTCGCGCTTCTACCTCTCGCTCGACGACTCGCTGATGCGCATCTTCGCCGGCGACCGGGTGCGGGCGATCATGGAGCGCCTGAAGATGCCCGACGGCGAGGCGATCGAGGCGGGCATCGTCACCCGCTCGATCGAAGGCGCGCAGCGCAAGGTCGAGGCGCGCAACTTCGACGTGCGCAAGCAATTGCTCGAATACGACGACGTCGCCAACGACCAGCGCAAGGTGATCTACCAGCAGCGCAACGACATCCTCGAAGCCGAGACCCTGGCGGCGCAGATCGCCAACCTGCGCTCGGGGACGATGGAAGACGTGGTCCGCACCTTCGTTCCCGCGGAAAGCGTGGAAGAGCAGTGGGACCTGCCCGGCCTCGAGAAGACGCTGCGCGAGGAGTGGCATCTCGACGCCGATCTGAAGGCCGAGGTCGACAAGAGCGACGCGATCACCGACGAAGACATCGTCGACAAGGTGAAGAAGGCGGCCGACGAGGCGTTCCAGGTCAAGATCGACCGGGTCGGCCTCGAGCAGTTCACGCCCTTCATGCGCATGATCCTGCTGCAGTCGATCGACCAGCACTGGCGCGAGCACCTCGCCGCGCTCGACTACCTGCGCCAGGGCATCCACCTGCGCGGCTACGCGCAGAAGAATCCGAAGCAGGAGTACAAGCGCGAGGCCTTCGAGTTGTTCTCGCAGCTTCTCGACGTGGTGAAGATGGACGTGACGCGCGTGCTGATGACGGTGCGCATCCAGTCCGAGGAAGAGGTGGCGCGCGCCGCCGAGGCGATCGAGGAACGCGCCGAGCACATCAGCAACGTCACCTACACCCACCCGAACGACGACGGCAGCGTCTCGCAGGAGCCCGAGCTGGCCACCGCGGGCGCGGAGCGCGGCGGCAACCGCGGCGGCATGCAGTCGGCGCTCGGTTCGTTCGCCGCCGGGTTCGGCGCGCAGCTCGCGAGCGACGTGCCCAAGGTCGGCCGCAACGACCCGTGCCCCTGCGGCAGCGGGAAGAAGTACAAGCACTGCCACGGCGTGACTGTGGCGTAGGGGAGCGCCTGGGAATTTCGATACGCGTCATCCCGAGGTGCTCCGAGGGATTTCGGGACCGACGCTGCACGTCAATTGAAAATGCTCTAGTGGACCGAACCGGTGACACCCACAACCGGATGTCCCACCTGCCCGGTGATCGGTACGCTCACGACCGGGAAGACGCTAATCGCATTCACGCGGGCGTTTCCGATCACGGTAGTGAACGTGATGTCGATCGTTCCCGCGTCTGAAGCGGCGACGCGGAAGGTCTGTTGCGTTGCGATGAATGCGCCGCCGGCTGCGGCGAAGATGTCGTAGTCATTCAGAACAACATTGCCGTTCATGGCGACGTCGAACACGCGTTCGCCGGTCTGGGTGGCTCTGTTCTCAGAGAAGTCGAGCACCACGTCGTACATCTTGCCGGCTTCAAGGCCGTCAAGGGTGTAGGAGAAGTTCCCGTAACGGTAAGTCTCGTAGACCCACTGCGGCGCGGGATTGGTCACGTGGCTGGTATCTATGACGTGCCTGAGGATGGCCGATCCGCCACCCGAGTAGTGGCTGTCGGCTCCGACCGTGCCCGCCGCGCCGCCGCCGGCGTTGATCGCGAAGGTCGAGGAGTAGCTGATCTTCATCAGCTGCCCGCCGCTACCGATGGCGGCGTAGTACAGCCCGCCGTCGGGCGCCAGCGCCAGGCTGGTCGGGTTCGAGGTCGTGCCGGTGGCGAAGGAGGACGACGTGTCCGGGTCGCTCGCGTTGCCGGGGTTGGCCGGGTCGAATGTGCGGATGAAATTGCTGCCCAGGTCGGCGAAGAAATATTTGCCGACGTACGAGGTCGGGAACGGGTTGCTCGCATTGAAGTCCGGATTGTAAAACGCGCCGCCGATGATCGCCGCGCCGGTGGCCGCCGTAACGGGCGTCGCGTTGCCGTGGTTGTACGCCATGATCGGATCCTGATACGGCCCCGGCCCCACGACCGGCGGCAGCGGCCCGGCAAATCCTTCAACTTTTCCCCATCCGTAATTTCGACCGACGATGAGCGGGTCGATTTCTTCCCACGTGTCCTGGCCTACGTCATTCACAAAGATCTGCCCCGTGTCTGCCTGCACGGCAAACGTGAACGGATTGCGAAGGCCAAGCGCGTAGATCGCCTGGTAAATGCCCGTCGCGCCTTTGTTGAAGAACGGATTGTCGGGCGACAGGAGCTTGTCGGTGTCGTTCACCGGATCGCCGAAGGTGGAATTGGACACATCGATGCGCAGGATTTTGCCGAGGAGGTTGCCCACGGTCTGCGAATTGTCCGGGCGGGCGTTGTCGCCGGTGGCGATGTACAGCAGGTTGTCGGTTCCAAAGTGGAGCGCGCCGCCGTTGTGGTTGGTTGCGCCGGTGAGATCGTTGAGCTGGAGGAGATCGAGCGCGCTCCCTTCTTCCACGGCGTCGCCGTTCAGCGTGTAGCGCGTCACTTCGTTGTGGGTTGAAACGGTGTCGGTCGGCTTGACGGTGTGATAGAGGTAGATGAAGCCGTTGGAAGCGAAGTTCGGATCGTGCGCGACGCCGAGCAGTCCGCGCTCGCCGGCGGAATCGACATCGAGGTGCAGCGCAGGCGAGGCCACGAGCGCGTTGTTTTTCAGGACGCGCAGGTCGCCGTCCTGCGTGGTGACGAGCACGCGTCCATCTGGCAGCACGTCGATCGCGGTGGGCTTGCCGAGATCGGCCGCGACAACCGATTCGGTAAAGCCGAGCGGCAACGCGGTGAACTGGATTCGCTGCTCGAGGGTTTCAATAACGGCCCGGGCGGCGTTGCGGAACGAGTGGCTGCGGCGGGTGGGAAAGTTCGGCTTCAAAATGTCGTCTCCTGCTGGTGACCGACAAAATTCTATCCGGCGCACGGCGCAGCTCGTCCGACTTTTTTCAACCTGCGCCGATGGCCGATAATAGCTTTACGAGATTGCAGTCGTGACGGATTTGCCGGCGGCTTGGCCTGTCACGAAAACGCAAGATTGCGAGTGAATTTGGGATGAATTGCGGGCGAACGGTCGTTGGCGAACGCAGTCATTACGACTGCCAGTTCACTTTTTCGCCATCGCCCCAGAGGTTGTCGAGGTCGTAGTAACTGCGGGCCTCGGCGGAAAAAACGTGGACGACGACGTGGACGAAGTCGATGAGGATCCAGCTTTCACCGTCGTAGCCGGCGCGGGCCAGGGGCTTGTAGTCGAGCGGGGCGCCCATTTCTTCGACGTCGTCGCACACGCTGCGCATCTGCCGGGCGCTG
>JAIOOS010000017.1 GCA_021414305.1 Burkholderiales bacterium
CACGCCGCCCACGATCTCGTTCGGCACGCCGTGCTGGCGCAGCTCGGTCTCCAGCGCACGCGACTGGGCGTTCGTGCGGTAGAGCACGGCGCAGTCGGCGAGCTGGCGGCCGCGCGTCTGCTGGCGCTGCAGCCAATGACGCACGCGGCGCGCCTCGAACGTCTCGTCGGGCGTGAGCGCGAACGCGATCTTGGCGCCGTCGCCGCGCTCGCTCCACAGCGTCTTGCCCTTGCGCGCGACGTTGTTCGCGATCACCGCGTTCGCCGCGTCGAGGATGTTCTTGGTGCTGCGGTAGTTCTGTTCCAGCCGGATCGTGACCGCGCCCGGGAACGCGCGCTCGAAGTCGAGCACGTTCGCGAGATCCGCACCGCGCCAGCCGTAGATGCTCTGGTCGTCGTCGCCGACCGCGGTGATCAGGCCCGCCTCGCCGGCGAGCAGCTTCATCAGCTCGTACTGCACGCCGTTGGTGTCCTGGTACTCGTCGACCAGCACGTAGCGCAGCCGCTCGCGCCAGGCGGCGAGGACCTCGGCGTCGCGCGCCAGCAGCTTCGCCGGCAGGACGATCAGGTCGTCGAAGTCGACCGCCTGGTAGGCGGCGAGCCGCTCCTGGTAGCGCTCCATCACCCGCGCCGCGACCAGCGCGTCGGCGGCGCTCTGGTCGTTGCCGGAGATCACGCCAGCGCCGACTTCGGCGGCGGCGCCGGCGGCGTCGAGGCCGCGGTTCTTCCACGCGCCGATCGCCCACTGCCAGCGCCGCGCGAGCGCGTTGTCGGTGGTGCCGCCGGCGTCCTTCAGCACGCCGAGCACGTCGTCGCTGTCGAGGATGCTGAAGTTGGGTTTGAGGCCGAGCCGCTCCCCGTCGGTGCGCAGCATGCGCACGCCGAGCGAATGGAAGGTGCTGATCGCCAGCGGCGCGGCGGCGCGCTTGCCGACCAGCGCCGCCGCGCGCTCGCGCATCTCGGCCGCGGCCTTGTTGGTGAAGGTGATCGCCGCGATCTGCCCCGGCGCGTAGCCGGCCTCGAGCAGGCGGGCGATCTTGTGGACGATGACGCGCGTCTTGCCCGAGCCCGCGCCGGCGAGCACCAGGCAGGGACCGCGCAGGTAGTGAACCGCCTCGAGCTGCGCCGGGTTGAGCGAGGGCGGTGGCGCGGCGACGCCCGGCCGCACCTTCAGAACGGCACCGTGCAGAGGCAGTGGGCGACGGCGTCGAAGGGCTTCTTCCGCTCGGTCAGGCCGGTGAGCCAGCCGAGCTCGCGGGTCGCCGGCGCGAGCGCGCTCGCCGGGATGCCGATGCCGTTCAGCCGGGCGTCGATCGCCGCCGAAACGCCGCGCCCGACCTCGGCGTTGAGCAGCGAGACGAAGCGCGAGAACGCGCCGGGCTCGCGCTCGATGTAGAGCACGCGCGGATCGTCGCCGAGCTTGCCGCGCAGCGCCGCCGACTTGAGCGCATCGCCGTAGGAGCCGAGCCGGTCGACCAGGCCGCGCTCCAGCGCCTGCCTGCCCGACCAGACCCGACCCTGCGCAATCGCGTCGATCTTGTCGGGCGTGGTCTTCCTCGCCTGCGCGACCCGGCCGATGAACGACTGGTACTCGTGATCGACGCTCTTCTGGATCATGTCGGCCAGGCGCGGGTCGAGCGGCACGCGCGGGTCGTAGGCGCTGCGCAGCCAGGTCGTCGCCAGCGGCGTCGAGTGGACGCCGAGCTTGTCGAGCGTGCCGGAGAAGTTGGGCAGGAGGGCGATCACACCGATCGAGCCGGTGACGGTGCTCGGGTCGGCGATGATCTCGTCGGAGGCGGTCGAGATCCAGTAGCCGCCCGAGGCGGCGAGGTCGCCCATCGAGACGACCACGGGCTTGCCGGCGGCGCGCGTGAGCTCGAGCTCGCGCCGCACCAGCTCGGAGCCGAAGACGCTGCCGCCGGGCGAGTTGACGCGCAGCACCACCGCCTTCACGTCCTTGTCGTCGCGCGCCTTCCTGATCAGGTTGGCGGTGGAGAGCCCGCCGACGGTGCCGATCGGCGCCACGCCGTCGACGATCTCGCCCTCGGCCACGACGACGCCGATCGCGTCGCCGGTGAGGCGCGGCCTGAGGCGCGACAGGTACTCGTCGAACGAGGTCTGGCGGAAGGTCTTGTGCTCCGCGTCCTCCACGCCGCGCGAGACCATCAGTGCGCGCAGCTCGTCGCGGGTCTTGAGCCCGTCGACCGCCTTGTCGGCGAGCGCGAGCCTGGCGCGATCGCCGCCCACCGCCTGCAGACGCTCCGGCGCCTCGTCGATCGACTTCATCACCGAGCCGGGCGCAAGCTTCCTCAGCTTCTCGATCTCGTCGGTATAGGTCTTCCACAGCGAGCCGAGCAAGGCGGTCTCGGCCTCGCGCGCCTCGGGCGAGGGCTCGTTGGCGACGTAGGACTCGCCGAAGTCCTTGAACGCGCCGGCGCGGATCACCTTGACGCTGACGCCGAGCTTGTCGAGCGCGTCCTTGTAGTAGTTCTGCACGCCGCCGAAGCCGGTGACGTTGACCGCGCCGAGCGGGTGCAGGTACACCTCGTCGGCGTGCGCCGCGATGTAGTACTGGCGCTGGTCGTAGCTCGAGCCCCAGGCGACGACCTTCTTGCCGCTCGCCTTGAAGCGGTCGACCGCGGCGCCGATCTCGCGCAGCGAGGCCAGGCCGGTGGCGTCGAGCTCGTCGAGGATCAGCACGGCGCTGGTGATCTTGTCGTCCTTGGCGGCCGTGTCGAGCACCGCGAGCACGTCACGCAGCTGCATCTTCTGCGGCGTCGTCTCGCCGCGAAGCTGGTCGATCGCGGTCGAGCGCAGGTTGCCCGCGCGCTGCTCGGCGATCGAACCATCGAGGGCGAGCACGAGCGCGGTCTTGTCGGCGAGCGGCTGCGGGCCGCTCCGGATCAGCGCCATCACGACGACGAGCAGGATCGCAAGGAAGACGAGGTTGAGCACGACCCGGCGGCTGACGTCGACGACGCGCCAGGCGCCGCGGAAGAACCGGCGCACGGGGCCGGGGTTGGACGCGGACATGAAAAGGGGGCTCCGGAGGAATTTCGAGGTCGCTGACGGGCCCTAGCTTAAGCGACGCCCCGATACTTGCCGCCCATGCAGGCCATCCTCGCCGTCACGGTGCCGTTCTTCGCGCTGGTGCTGCTCGGCTGGATCGCGGCCCGCGCCGGCCCGCTGCCGGAAAGCGCGATTCCCGGCCTGAACGCCTACGTGCTGTTCTTCGCCCTGCCCTGCATGCTGTTCCGCTTCGGCGCCAGCCTGCCGCTGGCGCGGCTCGCCGACCCGGCGCTGCTCGGCATCTATCTCCTGTGCGGGGTGCTGATGGTCGGCCTGACGGTCGCCGTCACGCTGCGGACGCAGCGGCGGCCCGGCGGCGTGGGCCTCCGCGACGCCGCCTTCGGCGCCCTGGTCGCCGCGTTTCCCAATGCCGGCTTCATGGGCGTGCCGCTGCTGGTGGCGCTGTTCGGCGATGCCGCGGCCGGCCCGGTGATCGCCGCCATCGTGGTCGACCTCGTGGTGACGAGCACGCTCTGCCTGGCCCTGGCCGAAGCCGAGTCGGCCCGCTCCGGCGGCGACGCCGAACGGCGCGCGGTGCACGCCGCGGCGATCGCCCTGCGCCGTGCGCTGACCAACCCGCTGCCGTGGGCGATCGTGCTCGGGGCGGTCTCGGCGGCCCTGCGGCTCGAGCCGATCGCGCCGGTCGCGCAGATCGTCCGCATGCTCGGCGACTCGGCGACGCCGGTCGCCCTGTTCACGATCGGCGCCGTGCTGTTCCGCGCCGGCAACCACGTGCACTCGCGCACCCCGGTCGGCCACTTCCTGCCGGTCGCCCTGCTCAAGCTGTTCGTGCACCCGGCGCTGGTCTTCGGCACCGGCCTCGTGGCCCGCGCGCTGGGCGCGCCGGTGCCGACCTTCGGCCTGATGATCCTCACCCTCACCGCGGCCCTGCCGAGCGCGAGCAACGTATCGCTCCTGGCCGAGCGCTACGGCGCCGACAACGGCCGGGTCACGCGGATCATCATGGCGTCGACGATGCTGGCCTTCCTCAGCTTCTCGGGCATCGCCTGGCTCTTCGAGAAGGGTAAACCCGGAGAAGCGGTGAGTGCGAGTATCGGTACACTGTATACAGAATCCAAATCCATGTCTCAGTGACCGCCCAGCTCGTCAGGCTTCAAACCGCCCCGGACCTCGTCGACCGCGTCTATCGCGCCCTGCTGGATGCCATAAGTGAGGGCTCGCTCGTTCCGGGCGCGAAGCTGACGCAGGAAGAGATCGCCGAGCAACTTGCCGTCTCGCGGCAGCCGGTGCTGCAGGCGCTGCGCCTGCTGAAGCAGGACGGCCTGGTGCACGACGCGCCCGGCCGCGGCGTCATCGTCGCCCCGCTCGACGCCGAGCGGATCGGCCAGGTCTACGAAGTGCGCGGCGCGCTCGACGGCCTGGCCGCGCGGCTGGCCGCCGAACGCCGGGCCGTGCTCGACCCGAAGCTCATCGAGCACGGCCGGCAAACGGCCCGCGGCAAGGACATCAAGGCGATGATCGAAGCCGACATCGCCTTCCACAACGCGATCTACGCGGCCTCCGGCAACCCGCTGATCGGCGCCAGCGCCCGCGCCCACTGGGTGCACCTGCGCCGGGTGATGGGCGCGGTGCTGCAGTCTTCGCCGCAGCGCGAGGCGATCTGGGACGAGCACGCGGCCATCGCCGCCGCCATCGCCGCCGGCGACGCGCGCCGCGCCGCCGAGCTCATCGACCATCACGCGCTCGGTGCGAGCGACAACCTGCGGACGCGGCTTGCCGCCGTCCTGACCACGACCCTTCCCTGAAAGGACCCGCCATGAAACTCACCCCGGACCAGCTCGCCCAGTTCGACCGCGACGGCTATCTCTTCTTCCCCGGCATGTTCTCGGCCGCGGAAACGAAGGTCCTGACCGACGCCGTGCCCGAGCTCTACGCCCGCCGCGAGGTCTACAACGTGCGCGAGAAGGGCAGCGACGCGGTCCGCACCAACTTCGCGGCGCACATGTACAGCGAGCCCTTCGCCAGGCTGGCGCGCCACCCGCGCATGGTCGAGCCGGTGCAGAGCCTGCTCGGCGACGAGCTCTACATGCACCAGTTCAAGATCAACGGCAAGATGGCCTTCAACGGCGACGTCTGGCAGTGGCACCAGGACTACGGCACCTGGCTCAACGACGACGCGATGCCCGAGGCGCGGGCGATGAACATCGCCATCTTCCTCGACGACGTCAGCGAGTTCAACGGCCCGCTCATGTTCATTCCCGGCAGCCACAGGAAGGGCGTGGTCGACGCGAAGCACGACCTCACGACCACCAGCTACCCGCTCTGGACCGTCGACCACGCGCTCATCGCCGAGATGGTGGAGAAGGCCGGCGGCAAGAACGGCGGCCTTGTCTCGCCGCACGGCCCGGCCGGCTCGATGATCCTGTTCCATGGCTGCCTGCTGCACGCCTCGGGCTCCAACCTCTCGCCCTACAACCGGGTGAGCGTCTACCTCAGCCTGAACGCCGTCGACAACCACATCCGCCGGCACAAGCGGCCCGAGTACATCGCCCACCGCGACTTCACGCCGCTCAGGCTGCTGCCCGACGACTGCCTGCTGAAGGACTATCCGGTCGAGCTGCCGTGGAAGAGCGGCATGCCCGCTTCAGCCCTCGTCACCTCGACCGACGAGCTGAAGCTCGCCGCCTGAAGCCCGCCATGAGTCTTCACGCACAACTCCAGCGCCGCCAGGCCGAAGGCAAGCCGATCCGCATCGGCCTGATCGGCGCCGGCAAGTTCGGCTCGATGTACCTGGCGCAGATTCCGCGCACGCCGGGCGTTCACCTGGTCGGCATCGCCGACCTCTCGCCCGACGGCGCGCGGCGCAATCTCGCGCGGGTCGGCTGGGACGACGCACGCACGCGCGCGCCCAGCCTCGACGCTGCCGTGAAGGACGGCCGCATGACGCACATCGGCGAGGACTGGAAGGCGCTGGTCTCGCACCCGGCGATCGACGTCGTCGTCGAATGCACCGGCCATCCGATCGCCGCGGTCGAGCACTGCCTGGCGGCCTATGCGCACGGCAAGCACGTCGTCAACGTCACGGTCGAGGCCGACGCGTTCTGCGGCCCGCTGCTGGCGAAGAAGGCGGCCGAGGCCGGCGTGATCTATTCGCTCGCCTTCGGCGACCAGCCGGCCCTCATCTGCGACCTGGTCGACTGGGCGCGAACCTGCGGCTTTCCGGTCGCCGCCGCGGGCCGTGGCCACAAATGGCTGCCGCACTTCAGCGAGTCGACGCCGGAGACGGTGTGGGGCAACTACGGCCTCACGCCCGAACAGGCCGAGCGCGGGGGCCTCAACCCGAAGATGTTCAACAGCTTCCTCGACGGCTCCAAGCCCTCGATCGAGTCGACCGCGGTCGCCAACGCGACCGGCCTGACGGTGCCGAGCAACGGCCTGCTCTATCCGCCGGCGAGCGTCGAGGACATTCCGTTCGTCACCCGACCGATCGCCGAGGGCGGCGTGCTCGAGAGGAAGGGCATGGTCGAGGTGATCTCCTCGCTCGAGGCGAACGGCCGCAAGATCCCGTACGACATCCGGATGGGCGTCTGGGTCACGGTCGAGGGCGAGACCGAGTACATCCGCAACTGCTTCGAGGAATACAACGCCCACACCGACCCGAGCGGCCGCTACTTCACGCTCTACAAGCGCTGGCACCTGATCGGCCTGGAGGTCGGCATGTCGGTGGCGAGCGTGGCGCTGCGCGGCGAGGCCACCGGCGTGGCGACCTGCTGGAACGCGGACGTGGTGGCGACCGCGAAGAAGGACCTCAAGCCGGGCGACATGCTGGACGGCGAGGGCGGCTACACGGTGTGGGGCAAGCTCCTGCCGGCCGAGACCTCGCAGCGCCTGGGCGGCCTGCCGCTCGGCCTGGCGCACGACGTGAAGGTGACGCGGGCGGTGAAGAAGGGCCAGAGCCTGAGCTGGAGCGACGTGGCCATGGACACGACGACCGCCGCCTACAAGGTGCGGCGCGAGATGGAGTCGATGTTCGCGCTGCCGCAGCTGAAGACGGCGTGATGCCGCGCTCAGCGAGGATCGATCACGCCCGCCTGGTACAGGCCGATGAGGAGCAGCAGGACCGCGTCGGTCGCGAGCGCGATCGTCACCACGAGGCGTACGCGCTTTTGCGCATGATCGTCGCCGACGATCAGGAAGCGCTCCGGCCGGGCCGGCTCGTGGCGCAGCTGCACCTGCTCGCCGACCCGGTACGTGCGGCTGCGCCGCGGCGCGATCAGGTGCACGTTCACGGTCTGCCGCGTCGCCGTGCTGAAGCGCAGGCCGGTCTCGTTCACCGGCACGCCCTTGCCGGCCAGGCGCTGCTGGAACGAGGTGACGGTGGCGATCGCGAGCGGCCCTTCGAGGATGCGCGCCCGGCGCCGGCCCGACCATACGTAGATGGCGACCGTGAGGCCCATGCACACGACGATGCCGAGGGCGAGCAGGCGGACGATGTCGTTCGAGGTCATGGGCAGCGCCCAGTGTGCATGAACACCCCGTGGCTACGACAAGGAGGCGTCGCATGATCGACTTCGTCGTCCGCAACGCCCTGATCGTCGACGGCACCGGCGGCAAGCCGGCACAGGGCGATCTCGCGATCGACGGGGGCCGCATCGTCGGCGTCGGACCGCATCTGGTCGTCAACGCGCGCCGGACCCTCGACGCCTCCGGCCTGGCGCTGATGCCCGGCATCATCGACAGCCACACCCACTTCGACGCGCAGATCACCTGGGACCCGACGCTCTCGCCCTCGCCCGCGCTCGGCGTCACCACGGCCGTGATCGGCAACTGCGGCTTCACGATCGCGCCGTGCCGGCCGGCCGACCGCGAGATCACGATGCGCAACCTGACGCAGGTGGAAGGCATGTCGATCGAGGCGCTGCGCCAGGGCATCGCCTGGGGCTTCGAGACCTTTCCGGAATACATGGCGCAACTGCGTGCCGCGGGCTCGGTCGCCAACGTCGCCGCCTACGTCGGCCACTCGTCGGTGCGCACCTGGGTCATGGGCGGCGACGCGGCCAGGCGCGCAGCCACGGCCGACGAGATCGCGCAGATGCAGGCGATCGTGCGCGAGGCGATGAGCGCCGGCGCGGTCGGCTTCGCCAGCAGCACCAGCCCGGCGCACAACGGCGAGGGCGGGCTGCCGATGCCTTCGCGGCTGGCGTCCGACGAAGAGATGGCCGCCCTGGTCGGCGCCATGGGCGAAGGCGGGCGCGGCGTCTACATGCTGACCAAGGGCGGGCACACGCCGATCCCCTTCCTCGAGTCGCTGGCGGCAGCGACCGGCCGGCCGGTGATGGTCGCGGCCCTCCTGCACAACAGCGTCAACCCGACCGCGGTGTTTGCCGACCTCGATGCGATCGCCGCCGCCAACGCACGCGGCCGGCGCATGCTCGGCCAGGTGTCGTGCTGCCCGCTGTCGATGGACTTCACGCTCGCCTCGCCCTACCCGGTGGAAGGGCTCGCGAGCTGGAAGCCGGCGCTCGGCCTCGCCGGCGCGGCGCTCGAAGCCGTGCTCGCCGACAAGGCGTTTCGCGACGGCGTGCGTGCCGAGCTGGCGACGCCGACCACGTTTCGCCTCTTCAACAGCGAATGGCACAAGGTCCAGGTGGTCGAGACCGCGGAACCCGCGCAGCAGCGCTTCGAGCAGCGCTCGATCGCCGAGATCGCCACCGAGTCGGGCCGCGATCCGCTCGACACGATGCTGGACATCGCCCTCGCCGACGGCCTGAAGACGGTGTTCACGGCGATGCTGCTGAACAGCGACGAGGAGGCCGTCGGCCGCATGCTGAACGACCCGCACAGCATCGTCAGCCTGAGCGACGCCGGCGCCCACCTCACCTTCTTCAACGACGCCGGCTTCGGCCTGCACCTGCTCGGCCACTGGTCGCGCGACCGGGGCGCGATGAGCCTCGCCGAGGCGGTGCGCCGCCTCACTTCGCATCCGGCCAGCGTGTTCGGCTTCGAGAAGCGCGGCCTGATCGAGGAAGGCTTCGCCGCCGACCTGCTGCTGTTCGACCCGAAGACCGTGGGCCGCGGCCCGAAGCGGCGCGTCCACGACCTCCCCGGCGGCGCGGCGCGCCTCACGACCGACGCGGTCGGCGTGCACGGCGTCTGGGTCAACGGCCGCCAGGTGGCCGACGCGAACGGCCTGCTGGCCGAGGCGCCGCTCGCCGGCGAGCTGCTCACGCGTTTCGCCGACTGACGCGGGCCGCCGCGATCGGCAGAATCGCGCCATGACCGACCTCTCCCTCGCCCGCCACATCGGCGCCGTCCTCGCCGACGGCATCGCCGACCTCGACCCGGCCGAGACCGCCGAATGGTGCGAGGCGCTCGATGCCCTGATCGCCGCGCACGGCGAGTCGCGGGCCCGCTTCCTGTTCGACGCCCTGCTCGCCCACGCGCGGCGGCGCGGCGTGCGCTGGCTGCCTTCGATGGTCACGCCGTACGTCAACACCATTCCGCTCGAGGCGCAGACGCCGTTCCCCGGCGACCTGGCGATGGAGCAGCGGCTCGCGGCGCTGATGCGCTGGAACGCGCTGGCGATGGTGATGCGCGCCAACCGGGTCGAGACCGGCGGCTCGGCGGAGCTCGGCGGCCACATCGCCAGCTACGCCTCGGCGGCGGACCTGTTCGAAGTCGGCTTCAACCATTTCTTCCGCGCCCGCAACGACGGCTCGAATCAGCTCGGCGACCTGGTCTTCTTCCAGCCGCACTCGGCGCCGGGCGTCTACGCCCGCGCCTTCCTCGAGGGCCGGCTCACGGCCGACGACCTGGCGCACTACCGGCAGGAGCTCACTGCTCCCGCGCACGGCGCGCGCGGCCTGACCTCGTATCCGCATCCGCAGCTGATGCCCGACTTCTGGCAGTTCCCGACCGGCTCGATGGGCATCGGCCCGATCAACGCGATCTACCAGGCGCGCTTCATGCGCTACCTCGCGCACCGCGGCCTGCTGCCGGCCGTGCAGGGTCCGGCGCAGCGCCGCGTCTGGGGCTTCTTCGGCGACGGCGAGATGGACGAGCCCGAGTCGATCGCCGCGCTCTCCCTCGCCGCGCGCGAGCAGCTCGACAACTGCACCTTCGTCATCAACTGCAACCTGCAGCGCCTCGACGGCCCGGTGCGCGGCAACGGCCGGATCATCGACGAGCTCGAGTCGGTGTTCGCCGGCGCCGGCTGGCACGTCGTCAAGTGCCTGTGGAGCTCCGACTGGGACGTGCTGTTCGCCCGCGACCATGGCCATGCGCTGATGCGCGCCTTCGCCGAGACCGTCGACGGCCAGTTCCAGACCCTCTCGGCCAAGGACGGCGCCTTCAACCGCGAGGTCTTCTTCGGCCAGAACGAGGCGCTGAAATCGCTCGTCGCCGACCTGCGCGACGAGGACATCGACCGGCTGCGCCGCGGCGGCCACGACGCGGTGAAGATCCACGCGGCCTTCGCCGCCGCGGTGGCGCACAGCGGGCGGCCGACAGTGGTGCTCGCCAAGACGATGAAGGGCTACGCAATGGGCGACACCGCCCAGGGCCGCATGACCACGCACCAGGCGAAGAAGCTCGACAGCGCCGGCCTGCTCGCCTTCCGCGACCGCTTCGCCCTGCCGATGAGCGACGCCGACACGCAGGCGCTCGCGTTCTACGCGCCCGCCGCCGACAGCGCCGAGATCCGCTACCTGCAGAGCCGCCGCCGCGCCCTCGGCGGCGCGCTGCCGGCGCGGCGCAGCGACTGCGCGCCGCTGGCGGTGCCCGAGCTCGAGGCGACCGCCGCGTTCGCGCTGCATGCCGAGGGCAAGGAGATGAGCACGACGATGGCGTTCGTGCGCATCCTCGGCAACCTGATGAAGGACGAGACGCTCGGGCCGCGCGTGGTGCCGATCGTCGCCGACGAGGCCCGCACCTTCGGCATGGCGAGCCTGTTCCGCACCGTCGGCATCTACGCGCCGTTCGGCCAGCTCTACCAGCCCGAAGACTCGGGCTCGATGCTCTACTACCGCGAGGACAAGAGCGGGCAGATCCTCGAGGAAGGCATCACCGAGGCGGGCGCGCTCTCCTCGTGGACGGCGGCGGCCACGTCGTACTCGACGCACGGCCTGGCGATGCTGCCGTTCTACATCTACTACTCGATGTTCGGCTTCCAGCGCGTCGGCGACCTGATCTGGGCCGCCGCCGACCAGCGCGCGCGCGGCTTCCTGATCGGCGCGACCGCCGGCCGCACCACACTCGGCGGCGAAGGCCTGCAGCACCAGGACGGCACCAGCCACCTGGTCGCGGCGACGGTGCCGAACTGCAAGGCCTACGACCCGGCGACGGCCGGCGAGCTCGCGGTCATCGTCGACCGCGGCATGCGCGAGATGCTGGTCGAGCAGAAGGACGTCTTCTATTACGTCACGGCGATGAACGAGAACCTCGCCCAGCCTTCGCTGCCGGCCGAGGCGCACGAAGGCGTGCTGCGCGGCATGTACCGCTTTCGCGCCTCGGCCTCGCAGGGCAGCCGCCACGTGCAGCTGCTCGCCTCGGGGGCGATGCTGGGCGAGGCGATCAAGGCCACGGCGACGCTCGAGGCCGAGCACGGCGTCGCCGCCGATCTCTGGAGCGTCACCAGCTTCAGCGAGCTGGCGCGGGCCGGCGTCGCCGCCGAGACGGCGTGGCGGCACGGCGCCACCAGCGTCATGCGCAGCTACGTCGGCGAGCAGCTCGCGCCGACGCGCGGGCCGATCGTCATCGCCACCGACTACGTGCGCGCCGTGCCCGAGCAGATCCGCGCCTTCCTGCCGCCGGGCAGGCGTTGCGTGACGCTGGGCACCGACGGATTCGGCCGCAGCGACACGCGCGCCGCGCTGCGGGCGCATTTCGAGGTCGACGCCGCAGCGATCGTCCAGGCCGCCTTGCGCTCGCTCGGCTGAACGAGCGGTCGGTCGACGCCGGGACGCGTCGGCGACACTCGCGCTCGCGATGGCGTCCGACCTGATCTGCCTGCTCGACGAGGCCCGGCTGCACCTTGCCGAGGAGCCGGTGGAATGGCCGTGCAACGTGCCCGGCCTGCTGCTCGCCCGGCTGGCGATCGACGGCGAGTGGCAGAGCCGCGACGCGCTGCTCGCCCTGTTCTGGCCCGAGCGGCCGGCGAGCGAGGCGCTGCACAACCTGCGCGTCAACCTGCATCGCGGCCGCCAATGGCTGGCGGGCCACGGCCTCGGCGAGCGCCTCGAGAGCGAGCGCCGGCGGGTGCGGCTCGTTCTCGACTGCGACGTGCGCCGCTTCCGCGCCGCCCTCGCCGCCGGCGACTGGGCCGGCGCCCGGCGCCTGCGCCGCCAGCCCTTGCTGAAGGGCATGGCGCTGCCGGGCTTCGCCGCCGTCGACGACTGGCTCGGCGAAGAGCGCGCCGCGATCGAGCGCGCGTGGCGCGACGCGACGCTGCGCGATGCCGAACGGCTCGCGGCGATCGGCCGCGGCGACGAAGCCTGGAGCGCCTTCGACGAGCTGGTTCGGCACGACCCGACCGACGAGCGCGCGGTCGAGGCGGCCTTGCGCCTGGCAAGACAGAGCGGCGAGGCGGCGCGCGGCCTCGCCCTGTTCGATCGCTTCGCCACGCAGCTCGAGGACGATCTCGGCGCCGCGCCGGGCGCGACGACGCTCTCCCTGGCGGAGTCGCTGCGCGGCCGGACTCCGGCGCGCGCGCCCGAACCGGCGAACCCGCCATCGGCAGAGATGGCGGCGATGCGCCCGGCGTCCTCGCCCCTGCTCCGCCCGCCGCTCGTCGGCCGCGTCGCCGAAGCCGAGCGACTGCGTGGATCGGCGGCGGCGATCACGGTGGTGGCCGGCGAGGCCGGCATCGGCAAGACCTGGCTGGTCGAGTCGACGCTCGGCGCCGCGACCTGGCTGACCTGCAAGGCGTCGAGCCGCGGGGCTTCGCTGCAGCCGCTGATCGACTACGTCGAGGACACGCTGGATGCGCTCGCCGAGCTGCCCGGCTTCTCCCGGCATCGCGCCGAGCTGGCGCGCCTCGTGCCCGCGGCGTTCGCCGACGAGTCGCCGCCGCCGCTGGCCGCTTCGGGCGGCGCGGGCCTGCGCCTCGCGCTCGCCGACCTGCTCGAGTCGATCGGCCGGCCGATCGTGGTCGACGACCTGCAGTGGGCCGACCCGGTGACGCTCGAGCTGATCGCGCTGCTCGCCTCGCGGCAACGGGTGCCCCTCGTCGCCACGCTGCGCAGCGGCGGGCCGGCGCCGGCCGCGATCGAGGCCTGGCTCGCGGGGCTGGCGGCAACGCTCGCGCTCGAACGGATCGACCTCGAACCCCTCGACGAGCCCGCGCTGCGCGCGCTGCTCTCGCCTTCGGCCGGTTCCGGCGACGCCGCTCCGGAGGCGCTCGCCACCTTCGGCGCCTGGCTGCACCGGCAAAGCGGCGGCAATCCGTACTTCGCGGTCGAGACCCTGCGCTCGCTGCTCGATGCCGGCCGCCTTCGCGCCTCCGCCGCCGGCTGGACCGGTGACCTGGCGGCGATCGCCGCGACGCCGGCCGAGCGCCTGCTGCCCGGCCGCCTGCTCGCCCTGGTGCGCCAACGCATCGACGGGCTCGACGAGCGCACGCGACGCGCGCTCGGCGTCGCCGCGGTGGCGGGCGATGCCCGCCACCTCGACGTGCTGGCCGCGGTGGCGGGGCTCGCGCCGCTGCAGATGGCCGAGGCCATCGCCGAAGCGCAGGCCGCCGGCCTCCTCGCCGGCCGCCGCTTCGCCCACGCCCTGGTGCGCGACGCGCTCTACCTCGGCACTTCCGAGGCGGTGCGGGCCGTGCTCCATGCCGACCTGGCGCGGCGCGCCGCGACACTGCTGACGGCGCATCGCCGCGCCGAGCACTGGTGGGCTGCGGGCGACCTCGAGGAGGCGGTCGCGGCGACGCTGCAGGCCGCCGCGCAGGACCGGCACCGGGGGCTACACGATCAGGCCGCGCAGCTCCTTCGCGACGCCCTGGCCCAGACGGAAGCGCCGGACCTGCGCGCCGAGCTCCTCGCCGACCTGGCCCGCACCGCCTTCGAGTCCGCCGCCGCCGGCGACGCGCGCGACCACGCGGAGCAGGCCCTCGCCCTGCTGCCGCGGCCCACTGCGCGGGCCCGGGCGCTGGTCGTGCTGGCCGCGCTCGCCTTCCAGAACGGCACGCTCGACGAGGCGGACCGCTGCTGCGCGCGCGCCGCCGAATCGGACCCGGACCAGGGCGAGCTGCTGCTGCAGCAGAGCAACCTGGCCTTTCACCGCGGCCACTTCGACGCCGCCATCGCGGCCCTGACGCGCCGCGTCGCCGCGCTGCGCCGCAGCCCGCCCGGGCCGCAGCTCGCCGAGACGCTCACCAGCCTGGGCACCGCCTGGGACAACAAGGGCGACCTGGAGCGCGGCCTCGCCTTTCACCAGGAAGCGTGGGCGCTGGCCGGCCAGCTCGGCGCCCACTACGTCCGTGTCGACGTCGCGGTGAACCTGCTCTGGTCGCTGCCCGAGCTCGGCCGGCACGACGAGGCCCTCGCCTTCGGCCTCGAGGCGCTCGCGCTCGGCGCCTACGACGGCACGCAGACGCTGCTCAACAACCTCGCCTGGCTGCACCTCGACCGCGGCCGCTTCGACGAGGCCGCGCGCCTGTACCGCCGCCTCGCCGCCGAAGGCGACCCGACGCTGCGCTGCTTCGCCTGGGCGAAGCTGCTGCAGATCCATGCCGAGCAGGGCCAGGAGGCGGAGCGGCGCGCTGCGCTCGCCGGCACGCTGTCGGCGATGCCGGGCACCGAGCTGTATCAGGCGCACGCGGTCGCGATCCTCGCCGTGCTCGAGCACGGCGACCGCGACGATGCGGGCGCGGTGCTGCCGTTTCTCCGCCCGCAACCGCTCGACGCCTTCCTGCAGGGCCGCCTCGACCAGGCGCTCGAGCGCCATGCGGCCGAGGCGCGGCAGGCGGGCACGTCCTGACATGGTCGACTCGGGTCTGCCGCGGGCGGGGGCGCGACGTCGATCACGCCTTCACGGCGCTTCGGCGATCTGCGTCGTCGCCGCCGCCTGGTTGTCGGCGAAGTTGGCGTCGAGCTCGGCCGTGCCGACGCGCGCCTTGACGTCGTAGCGGCCGCCCGCGGCCGGCGTGCGCACGTCGATCAGGAAGGCGCGCCGCTCGGCCGGCGCGAGCTGCGCCGCGCTGCAGGCTGTGCTCGTGCCGACCGTGGTGCAGCCGTCCCAGCCGGTCGTGCCGACGATGACGAAGCCCGCCGGCAGCGCGAACTCGGCGCGCAGCGCGCTCGCCATGACCTGGCTGCGGTTGACGAGGTTGACGGCGTAGGTGAGCGCCGCGTCGGGCGCCGCCGACGCCGGCGCGATCAGCTCGAGGGCGACGTCGGTAGTCGCCCGCGACGACGGCTTTTCGCGCAGGTCCATCGTCAGCGTGATCGTCCGGTCGGCGGGCGCCGGCGCGGCGCCGTCGAAGCGGATCTCGCGCTTGCCGTCGGCGCCTGTCGTCACCGCGCCGACCAGGCCGCTGTTCAGCGGCCCGTTCGGATTGAACGAGAAGAAGCTCATCGAGGCGTTGGCGGAGCCGTCGAGGCCGCTGGTGATCGCCTGGGTCGACGACGACGGGCTCATGTTCACCCCGGCGCAGTCGCCGCTCACGTCGCTGAAGGTGCGCGACTTCGCGAAGCTCCCGGTCGCGGGCACGTTCGCCTGCACGCCGAACAGCTTCCACGCCGTGCCGGTGATCGTCAGACCCACGCTGTCGGACTCGGTGGCGACGCTGTTGGTACCGGCGAGCGTCGTCACCTCGCTGTCGCGACGCACGAACGCGCAGGTGCCGGTGTTGACCTGCTGCGTGACGCGCTCGAAGCGATCGCTCCACGACGCGTTCTTCTTCAGGAACACAAGCCCGGCACCGACTTGCTCGACCTCGCCGGTGATGCGCAGATCCTGCCGTTCCGAGGTGCCGAAGGTGCCCGCGGTGAGCGGCTGGTTCTGGACCATGACGACGGCGAAGGTGCCGGCGAGCGCCGGCGGCGCGGCGCCGACCCTGGCGAGCTCGAGGGCAAAGGGGGTCGGCAGCCGGGTCTCGACGAAGGCGAAGAAGCCGGCCTCGACCTGGCCGAAGGTGCCCTCGACCAGCCACGACAGATCGAACTTCGTCTGCCCGTCGGTCGCCGTGACGCTGGCCACCTCCTTCGCCGGCTGGCCCGGCAGCGAGCGCATCACCTTGACCTTCGAGACGTTGTAGCCGACGAAGGGGAACTCGACCGTCGCCGGATCGAGGGCCACGCTGAAGGCCAGCGTGTCGCCGTCGGCGAAGGTCTCCTTGTCGCGCGTCGCCGTGCCCTTGGGCGAGGTCGCGAGCGGCACGCTCGTCTGGAACTTGAGCAGGTTGAACTTGAAGACACCGAGCTTGAGCAGGAGCTTGCGAAACGCCGAGTCGCCCGCCTTGTTCAGCGAGCCGGCGACGATGTCGGTGAGCAGCGAGAGCTTGTAGTCCGACTTGTAGTCGCTGTCGGCCGGCGCGAGCTGGCTGGTCGGCGGCGCGAAGCTGCCCTCGAGCTTGAGGCCGGAGCGCGCCGTCACCAGGTCCATGCGCAGCTTTTCGAGGAGCGTCGCGCCCGCCTTCAGCTTGGCGAAGCCGTAGCCGAACAGGAACACCTCGGTGCGGATGTTGGCGTTGTCCGGCGTGATGAAGCGCAGCTTGTTGGTGTTGACCGGGTCGTAGTTGCGAACCACCCTGCACTCGCCGGCGGCGCAGTCCAGGCCCATCTCGAGCGGGCCCTTGGTCTCGCTCGTGAGCTCGACGCCGAGCAGCGGAATCGTCAGGCTGCCCTCGAGCTCGAAGCCCAGGCCCGCCTTCACCTCGCCCGCGAGGATCAGGCCCGCGTAGCCCGGCAACGGCATCAGCCGGGTGTAGAGCGGCGCGGCGCAGTCGATGTTGATCGTGCCGCCGGCATTGAGCGTGAGGTTGGCCTTGGTCTTGAACGCCGTGTCGGCGCGCAGGATCAGCTTCTGCAGGCCGGTGTCGCGATCGAAGTCGATCTGGTACTTCGGCTCGAACTTCATGCTGAACTGCGCCGGCTGCGAGAGCGATACCGGCAGCTCCGGCGTCGCGAAGTCGCACTTGTACGGTCCGAGCTTGAACTCGGTGAGCGCGTTCGCCTTCTTCCGGCCGGCGACCGTCGCCGCTGCAGTGGCGAGGCCGGGCTTGGGCGTGAAGACGAACTCGTCGTCGACCTTGGCGATGTCGTACTCGGCGGTCAGCTCGGCCGGAAAGTCGGGCACGAGCCCGGTGAAGTCGAGCTCCTCGTGGATCTGCGCGCTCTGCATCAGCGTCGCGATCGGCACCGTGCGCAGCTGCACCCGCACCGCACCGCCTTCGGCGCGCGCCGCGAGCACCTCGCCGCCGACGGTCTTGCCCTCGCGACCGAGCAGCAGCGTGCCCGGCGCCGGCACGGCGATGCCACTCAGCACGACTTCGTAGGCGTTGTCGCTGTCGTCCGCGGCCTCGGGATCGACCAGGGTCGGTTCGCCGACGACCTGGCTGTCGTTGACGAGCACGACGCCCGCCGCCGGCAGGGCGACGCTCACCAGCATCGGCGGCGAGCGCACGCCGTTCGCGGCCTCGACCGAGAGCTGGCTCGCGCCGAGCGAAGTCGCCGCCTCGATCAGGCCGGCCGCGGTGGTGCTGACCTGCTCGGGCCGCGACGACTTCCACACCACGTCGGCGCGCACCTCGAGGCCGTCGGCGTCGAACGCGCGCACGGCGAGCTGCTGGCGCTCGCCGCGGGCGGTGAGCATCAAGGCAGCCGGCACGATCTCGAGCCGCGCCGCCGGCCGGACCGGCAGGCCGGCGTCGACGGGATCGCTGCCGCCCGGCTCGCCGCCACCCCCGCCGCAGGCCGAAAGCACCAGCGCGGTCAGCGCCGCACCTGCCATCGCCGCCAGTGATCCCGACGCCCCGACCCGTCCGTGTCCTTGCCCGCCCATGCCGACCTCCTTGCGTGCCGGAAGCGGCAGCGCGGGGCGAGTGTCGGCACGGACCGTCTCCGCACCATCAATGGTCCGACGCGCGGGCCGGTGGCACGGCCGCGCAGGGCGGCGATCGCGGCCACGCCGAGCTCGCTCGGCGGGCCGGGGTCGGCCGCCGTTAGTCGCCCATCCTGGCGTCGGGGAAGAACGGCAGGGTGCGAACGCGCTGGCCGCTGAGCCTGAACCAGGCGTTGGCCATGGCCGGTGCGAGCGTCGGCACGCCGAGCTCGCCGACACCGCCGATCGGCACCGCACGATCCGCGACCGCGGGCGCCGGCAGGAGGGTCACGCTCACCGCCGGCATCTCGGACAGCCGGATCATCCGGCTGGTCTTGAAGTTCTTGGTGGTGGCGGCGCCGTTGGCGAAGGTCTGCCGACCGTAGAGGGCCGCGTTCAGGCCGTGGACGACGCCACCGACGATCTGCGCCTCGACCGAGCCGGGGTTGACCGTCAGGTAGCTGTCGATCGCCACCCAGACCCGCGAGACGCGCGGGCCGCCGTTGCTGCTCGAGACCTCGACCACCTGGGCGACGATGCTGTTGAAGGCGGTGCCGATGGCGATGCCGCGCGCCGTGCCCTTGCGCGGCGGCGAGTTCCACGCGGCGGCGCTGGCCGCGGCATCGAGCACGGCGAGCCAGCGCGGGTCGGTGAGCCGGGCGCGGCGGAACTGATACGGGTCCTGCTTGGCCGCCGCCGCGAGCTCGTCGATCATCGATTCGACCGCGAAGGTGTTGATCGACGCGCCGACGGAGCGCCAGAAGCCGACCGGAATCGTCGAGGGATGGCTGACCCACTCGACCAGGCGCGCGCCGAAGGCGTAGGGCAGCGCCTGCGATCCTTCGCTGCCCTGGCTGTCGCCGGTGGCGCCGAGGACGACGCCGCGCTGGCCGAGGATCGAAGGCGAGACGTTGCGATAGGTCCAGCCGGCGACGTAGCCGGCAGCGTCGAGCCCGGCCCGCGCGTGCACCAGCGCCATCGGCCGGTACTGGTCGTGGGTGAAGTCCTCCTCGCGCGGCCACATCAGCTTGACCGGGCGCTGGATCGCCATCGCGACCTGGACCGCCTGGCTGACGAAGTCGAGCTCGGCCTTGCGCCCGAGGCCGCCGCCGAGATAGGTGACGTGGATCGTCACGTTGTCGGCGCTGAGGCCGGTGAGCGCCGAGACGAGGCTGAGCGCCGCCTTCGCCGACTGGGTCGGCGCCCAGACCGTGCAACGCACGCCGGCCACGTAGTCGACGGTGCAGTTCAGCACCTCCATGCAGGCGTGGGCGACGTAGGGAAGCGAATAGGTCGCGTCGACGATCTTGGCCGACCGGGCGATGGCGGCGGCCGCATCGGCCGTGCTGCGCTCGACGGTGTAGAGCGTGCCTGGCGGGTTGGCCGCACCGGCGACGAACGGGGTCGCCGTCACGGCGAGGCTCTGCGCATCGGCGAGGAACTGGGCGCTGTTCATGGCGGCGGCCGCCGCCGGAATGTTCCAGCGCAGCGACAGCTTCTTCGCCGCCTGCCATGCGTCCCAGGTATTGCTGCCGACGACGGCCACCGCATTGGTGTTGCCCGCCGCCTCGGCGCCGCGCGCGGTCACCGTCGCCACACGCGTGGCCACGACCGCGATCATCCCCGACGGGGTCGAAGGCATCGCCGCGAGCGTGCCGCCGAAGCTCGGGCAATGGCGGATGACGGCGTAGACCATGTTCGGCACGCGCACGTCGAGGCCGAAGACGGCGCTGCCGTCGACCTTGAACGGAATGTCCGGCCGGGCCAGCGTCTTGCCGATGCACTTGAACTGCGAATCCGGGACCAGCGGGGCGCTCGCCGGCGGCGGCAGCAGGGCGGCGGCAGCAGCCACCTGGCCGTAGGTCAGGGTCGCGCCGCTCGGCAGGTGGCGGATCACGCCGTTGCTGATCGTGTAGTTGCTCGCCGTCGCATCGCCGATGCGGGCCATGGCGGCGCTCAGAAGCAGCGTTCGCGCGATGGCGCCCGCGTCGCGCAGCTTCCAGTAGTTGCTGCGCGTGACGCTGCTGCCGACGGTGTTGATCGCGGTGCCGATCGGCGCCGGCGAGGCGAGGCTGGGGCTGCCCTGGACGAGCACCACCCGCGCCGGGTCGACCATCAGGTCCTCGCAGAGGATCTGGGCCAGGCCGGAGAACGAGCCCTGCCCCATCTCCGAGGCGCCGATCACGAGCTGGATGCTGTCGTCGCTGCCGACGACGAGCCAGGAGTTGACGGCCGACGAGGTGGCGGCCCGGGCGGCGTTGCCGAACGGCAGGGCGAGGCCGATCGTGAGGCCCGAGGCGGCGCCGAGAAACTGCCGGCGATCGATGGCGAGCGCGTGCGTCGGTCTGCCCCCTCAGAGCGTGGAAACGGCTTGCTTGATGCGCTGGTAGGTTCCGCAGACGCAGAGGTTGTTCACCTCCGAGGCGATCTCGGAACCGCGGTGGCCGGCCTTCATCGCGCCGGCCACGCTCATCAGCATTCCCGACTGGCAGAAGCCGCACTGCGGCACCTGGTTGGCGATCCAGGCCTTCTGCGCCGGATGGCTCCGGTCGGGCGACAGACCTTCGATGGTGACGATCGGCTTGCCGACCGCCGAGGTCACGTCGAACTCGCAGGACTTCTCAGGCTGGCCGCCGACCAGCACGGTGCAGGCGCCGCAGATCTCGATGCCGCAACCGTATTTCGTGCCGGTGAGGCCGATCAGGTCGCGCAGGACCCAGAGCAGCGGCATGTCGCCGCTGGAGACGGTCACGGTGTGATCCCGGCCGTTGACGTTGAGGGTAAGAGTGGACACCGTTGCTTCTCCCGCGGGGGCAAATTCCCCGGTCACGCCAATATATGTGTGATCTGCACATTTAGTTGTGAGCAAGCGAAACAGGAGCAAGCCAACGGCACCGACGCCGCGGCCACCGTCGAGGCGGCGCTGCGCGCCCTCGACCGAGCGGACGGCGGCTCGCGGCTAGGGCCGTCCGCCGTGCCGCGCCAGCCGGTCGACGAGCTGCGTGCGGCTCTCGACGCCGAGCTTGCGGAAGATGCTGCCGATGTGCGTTCGCACCGTCGTGAAGCCGATGCCGAGACGCTGCGCGATCGCCTTGTCGCGCAGGCCGATCTGCACCAGGCGCGCGACCGCCAGCTCGCGCTCGGTGAGCGCAAGGTCGCCCTGCTGCGGCGCGGCGGGTCCGGCGCTGGCGCACCGGCCGCGCTGCAGCGCCCCGACGAAGGCCGGCCGGATCAGCTCGAGCAGCTCGAGCGTGTCGGCACCGAACCGCTCGCGCTTGCGGCCGCGCCAGATCCGCATGTCGCCGATGTTCTCGTCGCCGACCCAGGCATACATGTTGACGCCCCAGTAGAGGCCGTCGCGGTACAGGAAATCGTTGAAGAACTCGGTCTTCACCAGCTCCGACTGCGGCATCACCTGCTCCACCAGGGTTGCCGAGCGGCGGCTCTGCATCTTCGAGGTGATCGGGTCGCGATGCTGGTAGTAGGCCTCGTAGCTGCTCAGGTTGCGGTCGGACATGTTGAGCGCGACGCGGCTGCCGAAGACCTTTCGCGACGCGTCCCAGACGTAAGAGGCGTAGTAGTCGGCGTCGAGCAGGTCGAGCAGGCGCAGGCCGATCTTCTCGCGCACCTCGGCTTCATCGTGCGGTTCGGTCAGCGCTACCATTAGCTGCGACAGCGCCTGGGTCTGTGCCGTTGACAGGAACATCGCACCTCCGCAACGTGCGCCCTCATCAGTCTTGAGGATAGCAGCGGGCTTTTCGCTGCCGCAACATCGTCTCGTGCCAGTCCGCGCCGCGTTTCGAGAGAGGTTCCGATGGATGTCACCGCCCTGACGATCAGCGAGGCCGCAGGCGCGTTGCAGCGCGGCGAGATGTCGGCCCTGGCCTATGCCGATGCGCTGCTCGCGCAGGCGGAGAAGGCCGCGTCTCTCAACGCCTTCATCCACCACGACCCGGAGCAGGTGCGGGCCGCCGCCCGCGCCGCCGACGCCAAGGGCGCCGGCGGCCCGCTGCACGGCGTTCCCCTCGCGCTCAAGGACAACCTCGACACCGCCGACATGCCGACCACCGGCGGCACGCCCGGGCTGAAGGGCCACCGGCCGAAGCGCAACGGGCCGGTCGTGCAGAGCCTGCTCGACGCCGGCGCGATCGCCTTCGGCAAGGCCAACCTGCACGAGCTCGCCTACGGCATCACCAACAACAACGGCGGCTTCGGCGCGGCCAGGAATCCCTACGACCCGACGCGCATCCCCGGCGGCTCGAGCGGCGGCGTCGGCG
Source organism: Burkholderiales bacterium (assembly GCA_021414305.1). Taxonomy (GTDB): domain Bacteria; phylum Pseudomonadota; class Gammaproteobacteria; order Burkholderiales; family Burkholderiaceae_C; genus Schlegelella_A. The sequence continues at coordinate 22,346 of JAIOOS010000017.1, forward strand.
CGGCGGTGGGCGCGCGCATCGTTCCGGGCGGCGTCGGCACCGACACCGGCGGCTCGGTGCGCGTGCCGGCGGCCCTGTGCGGCATCGTCGGCTTCCGGCCGACGACCGGGCGCTGGTCGTCGGCCGGCGTCGTGCCGATCTCGCACACCCGCGACACGCCCGGGCCGATGACGCGCAGCGTCGCCGACTGCATCCTGCTCGACAGCGTGGTCACCGGCAGTGCCGCGACGGTCGCGGCGGCGAGCCTGAAGGGGCTGCGCCTCGGCGTGCCGCGCGCCCACTTCTGGAGCCCGCTCGACACCGAGACCGCGCGGTTGATGGAAGCGGTGCTGGCGCGACTGAAGGACGCCGGCGCGATCCTGGTCGAGGCCGACATCGCCGACGTGGCCCGGCTCGACGGCGAGGCCGGCTTTCCGATCGCCCTCTACGAGACGGTCACCGACCTGAACGCCTACCTCGCCGGCCACGGTTCGCCGCTGCGCTACGCCGAGCTCGTCGCCCAGTGCGCCAGCCCCGACGTCGCCGGCCTGCTGCAGAGCCTGCGCGGCGAGGCGGCGATTCCGGAAGCCGCCTACCGGCACGCGCTCGGCGTGCTGCGGCCGCAACTCCAGGCCGCGTATCGCGATCACTTCAGGAAGCAGGAGATCGACGCGGTCGTCTTTCCGACCACGCCCCTGCCCGCCGCGCCGATCGGCGACGACGAGACGGTGGCGCTGAACGGCGAGCGCGTGCCGACCTTCTTCACCTTCATCCGCAACTCGAGCCCGGGCAGCGTTGCCGGCATTCCCGGCATCAGCCTGCCGGCGGCCCTTACCGCAGCCGGCCTGCCGCTCGGCATCGAGCTCGACGCGGCCGAAGGCGCCGACGCGCGCCTGCTGGCGATCGCGCTGGCGGTCGAGCGCGTGCTGCCGAAGCTGCCCGCTCCCACATTCCAACGAGGAGGTATCGCATGACCCAGGTCCCGTTCATCCCCACGCGCCGCCGCATCCTTTCCGCCGCCGCCGGCACCGCCGTGCTCGGCACCGGCTGGGTCGGCTCGGCGCTGGCCCAGGCGAAGGAATTCAAGGTCGGCTTCTTCATCGCGCTGAGCGGGCCGGCCTCGCTGTTCGGGCCGACGCAGAAGGCCTGCGCCGAGCTCGCGGCCGAGAAGATCAACAAGGCCGGCGGCATCATGGGCCGGCAGGTCAAGCTGATCTTCGCCGACGCCGGCGGCGCGCCGGCGGAGACGGCGAAGTCGGCGGTGCGCCTGATGCTCGAGGACAAGGTCGACCTCTTCATCGGCTCGCACGACAGCGCCACCCGCGAGGCGAACATCGCCACCATCAAGGGCAAGACGCCCTACATCTACTCGCCGGTGTACGAAGGCGGCGAGTGCTCGCCGAACGTGTTCTGCCTCGGCGAGACGCCGCCGCAGCAGGCGCAGCCGGCGATCGAGTTCCTGGCCAAGGAGAAGAAGCTCAAGACCTTTCACCTGATCGGCGACGACTACGTCTGGCCACGCAAGGTGAACGAGCAGGTGAAGAAGTTCGTCGCCGAGTACGGCGGCAAGGTGCTCGGCGAGGAGTACGTTCCTTTCGGCGCGCCGAACAAGTTCGAGGAGGCGGTGACGCGCATCAAGGCGGCCAGGCCCGACGCGGTGATCGCCACGCTGGTGGGCGCCGACAACGTCAACTTCAACCGCACCTTCGCCGGTTTCGGCCTCGACAAGACGATCGCCCGCCTCTCGCTGCTGCTCGAGGAGAACACGCTGATGGGCGTGGGCGCGGAGAACAGCGCGAACCTCTATTCGTGCATGGGCTACTTCGCCAACAACCCGTCGGACGCGGCCAAGGCCTTCAAGGCCGAATACATGGCCAAGTACGGCGACAAGGCGCCGCAGCTCGCGACCATCGGCGCCGACTGCTATTCCGCGCTCAACCTGGCGAAGGCGCTGTTCGACAAGGCCGGCGCGGCCGACGCAAGGAAGCTCGCCGCCGCGTCCGAAGGGCTGGTCTTCAACACCGCCTCCGGCCAGGTGACGATGCGCGGCCGCCAGGTCGACAAGGACATGTACCTGGCGCAGTGCAAGGGCACGCAGTTCGAGGTCATCAAGACCCTGAAGGCGATCAAGAGCGGCACCGCCTGCCGGGCCTGATGCGGGGCGGCCCGCCTCGAACCTGCTGAAGGACCGGCGCTGGAGCCGGTCCTCGTCGCCCAGGCGCTGAACGCGCTGTACGGGATCGCCTCGCTGGCGATCCTGGCGCTCGGCCTCGCCGTCGTGCTGGGCCTGCTCGGCGTGCTCAACCTCGCCCACGGCGAGCTGGTGATGATCGGCGCGTACTGCGGCTACGTGGTTCAGGCGCAGGGCTGGCCGTACCCTTACGCCGTGCCACTGGCGCTGGGTGTCTGCGGCGTGCTCGGCTACGTCGTCGAGCGCTGGCTGGTGCGGCCGCTCTATCAGCGGCCGTTCGACACGCTCGTCGTCACCTGGGGCCTGAGCCTGCTGCTGCGCAAGTGCGCAGAGGCGATGTTCGGCCTCGGCTACAAGAGCCTGACCGAGCCGATCGGCGGCACGGTCGAAGTGCTGGGCGCGACCTACCCGCGCTACCGTCTGCTCCTCATCGTCATCAGCGCCCTCGTGCTCGGTGGCCTCGTGCTCTGGTACGGCAGGAGCCGCACCGGCACGCGCATCAAGGCGATGGTCGGCAACCCGGAGCTCGCACGCGCCCTCGGCATTCCGGTGCGGCGCTACGCCTCGGCCACCTTCGTCGTCGGCACCTGCCTGGCCGGCCTGGCCGGCGTGATGATCGCGCCGCTCGCGCCGGTGCAGCCGTTCATGGGCCTCGATCACATCCTGATGTCGTTCTTCGTGCTCGTGGTCGGCGGCCTCGGCAGCGTCGGCGGGCTGCTGACCGGCTCGGCCGTGATCGGCGGCAGCAACAGCATCGTCTCGGCGCTGAGCGACAGCACCGGCGGCTACCTGTGCGTGCTGCTGCTGGCGATCGTCTTCCTCTGGCTCAGGCCGCGCGGCATCCATGCGCGCAGCTAGCGCCGCGGTTCTCACGCTCCTGCTGCTGCCGTTCGCGGTCGGCGACTTCTGGGCTTACCAGCTCGGCCTGCTCTACCTCTACGCGATTGCCGCGCTAGGCATCGGCCTGTGCTGGGGCCGCACCGGCTTCCTGCCGCTCGGCCAGGGCACCTTCTTCGGCCTCGCCGCCTACCTCTCCGGGCTGGCGCTGATCGAGCTCGACGGCAGCCTGTGGCTGCTCGTGCTGCTGCCGCTCGCCGCCTGCGCCTCGGGTCTGCTCGCCTTCCTCATCGGCGTGCTGGTGTTTCGCCGACGCGGCGAGAGCGGACCCTACTTCTCGATGATCACCCTGGCGCTCTCGCTGCTCGCCTACCAGGTGGCGAACAACTGGGAATCGGTGACCGGCGGCTTCAACGGGCTGAAAGGCATCCCCGGCCTGCCCGGCCTCGACAGCTACACCGCCGCCTACGAGGTCGCCGCGGTCGCCCTCGCGGCATCGGCGTTCGGCGTGGCCTGGCTCTACCGCGCGCCGCTCGGCGTGCTCTGGGCCGCGCTCGCGCACAACGAGCGCCGGGTCGTGCTGTTCGGCTTCGACGCCAACCGGCTGAAGGCGGTGGCCTTCGGCGTGAGCGGGCTGCTGGCCGGCATCGGCGGCGCGCTCTATGCGCCGCAGCAGGGACTGGTGACGCCGCAGCTCTGCGGCTTCGGCCTCTCCGCGGACCTCGTGATCTGGGCCGCGGTGGGCGGGCGCTTTCGCCTGCTCGGGCCGGTGCTCGGCGCGGTGCTCGTCGGCGCATTGACGAGCGGGCTGCGCGACCGCTTCCAGTTCTGGGAGATCGGCATCGCGATCGTCTTCATCGCCGTCGTGCTGCTCTTTCCGCAGGGCCTGATCGGCGTCTTCGCGCCGCTCGAGCGGCGCTTCGGCCGCCGCCCCGTTGCGGCGGCCGGCATCGCCGCCCCGGCGCGCGCCGATGCGGGCGGCGCCGCACGGCTGCTCGTGGAAGGCGTGCGTGTTCGCGTCGGCGAGGTGACGATCCTCGACGGCCTGTCGCTGGCCCTCGAGCGCGCCGGCATCTACTGCGTGATCGGCCCGAACGGGGCCGGCAAGACCTCGACCTTCAACATGCTGAGCGGCGAGCTCGCGCCGCAGGCCGGCACGGCGAGCTTCGACGGCCGCCCGCTCGCCCGCCTGGCGACCCACCGGATCGTTCGCCTCGGCATCGGCCGCAAGTTCCAGATTCCATCGGTCTTTCCCGCGCTCTCGATCGCCGACAACATCAGGGTCGCGCTGTGGAGCGCGCGTGCGTCGTGGCTCGACCTGCTGCGGCCGCGCCTCAGGCGCTGGAGCAGCCCGGTTCTCCATGAGCTGGCCGGGCGCTATCCATTCCTCGCCGATGCCGGACGCAGCGCCGCGGAGCTGTCGCACGGCGAGCGGCAGATCCTCGAGCTCTCGATGGCGCTGCTCGGCGAGCCGCGCCTCCTCCTGCTCGACGAGCCCTGCGCCGGGCTCTCGCCGCAGGAGACGGCCCAGGTCATCGACGTGATCCGCTGGGCCAGCGAGCGGCGCGGCGCGACCGTGGTGGTGATCGAGCACGACATGAGCCTGGTGAGGAAGCTCGCCGACCGCGTGTTCGTGCTGCACAACGGCAGCCTGCTCGCCGAAGGCACGGTCGCCGAGATCCAGGCGAACGCCGCGGTGAAGGCGATCTACGTGGGCGCGGAGAAATGAGCGGGCGCCTGGAATTCGAAGGCCTGGTCGGCGGCTACGGCGAGGTCGACGTCGTTCGCGGCGTCTCGGGCGCCGTCGCCGCGGGCGAGGTGCTCGCCGTCATCGGCCGCAACGGCGTCGGCAAGAGCAGCCTGATGAAGCTGCTGTTCGGGCAACTCGCCTGCCGCGCCGGCAGCGTGCGCTTCGAGGGCCGCTCCGTCGAGCGGCTGGAAGCTTCGCAGCGCCGCGCGCTCGGCATCAGCTACTGCCCGCAGGAGCGGCCGGTGTTCGACGACCTGAGCGTGCGCGACAACCTGACGCTGATGCGGCACGACCGCGGCCTCGCGGCCTTCACCGCGCTGTTCGAGCGCTTCCCGATCCTGGCGCAGCGCCTCGGCCAGCACGCCGGCACCCTGTCGGGCGGCGAGAAGAAGATCCTCTCGTTCGTGCGCGGCCTCGCCGAGGCTGAGCCGCTGCTGCTGCTCGACGAGCCGAGCGAGGGCGTGCAGTGGGAGAACATCGTCCACATGGCCGAGCTGATCGGCGCGGCCAAGGCCGGCGGCACGTCGTTCGTCGTCGTCGAGCAGAACCTGGCCTTCGCCGAGCTGATCGCCGATCGCTACCTCGTCATCGAGCAGGGCCGGGTGGTGCTCGACGGACGCCGTGCCGAGATCGAGCGCGAGCAGCTCCTGCAGTACCTGCACGTCTGATCCGCCCGGAGCCGGCGCGCGACGCTAGAGCTGGAACGCGAGCCAGAGCAGCAGGCCTTCGGCGAGATCGCGCAGCAGGCCCGGCTCGGTCGGCTGGAAGCGGCTGGCGGCCGCCCGTTCGCCTTCGATCCAGGCGGCGAAGCGGCGCACGTCGGCGGGCTCGTAGAAGGCGACCATCAGCTCGTAGTTGAGGAAGAGGCTGCGCAGGTCGAGGTTGGCCGAGCCGACGAGGGCGAGCTGGTCGTCGATGACGATCGCCTTCGCATGCTGCATGAAGGGCTCGAACCAGATCCGCGCCCCCGCGGCCGCCAGGTCGCGCAGCGGCCGGTGCCGGGCCACGTCGGCGAGATGATGATTGGAGCGGCGCGGCAGCACGATGTCGATCTGCACGCCGCGGCGCGCCGCCAGCGTCAGCGCCATCAGCAGGGTGGCGTCGGGAATGAAGTACGGCGTGACGACGAGCACCCGGCGGCGGGCCATGAAGCAGCCCGAGACGAGCAGCGACTGCACCGTGTCGTCGACCTGCTCCGGCCCGCTCGGCACGAGCTGCGCGAGCGGCGCGTCGCTCGCGGCGATGACGTGCGGCGCCGGGCAGCGGGCGAGCGGCGGGGTGCGGGTGGCGTAGGCCCAGTCTTTCTCGAACAGCTCGCAGGCCTGCACCGCGAGCTCGCCGCCGAGGTCGAAGCTGAGGTCGTGCCAGGCATGGTTGCGAAGCGTCTTGCCGGCCCGCCGCGCCGGGTCGCCCTCGAAGTATTCGTCGGCGAAGTTGCGCCCGCCGCACCACAGCCGCGCCGCGTCGACGACGACCATCTTGCGGTGGTTGCGCAGGTTGGCGCGGCCGCGCAGGATCGAGCGGAACGGCGGCACGAACTTCACGACCTCGACGCCCGAGCGGCGCAGCGCGTCGAGATCGAGGCGGCCGCCGAGCCAGGCGCCGATGCCGTCGATCAGGAGTCGCACCGCGACGCCCTGCTCGGCCCGGGCGCGCAGCGCGGCGGCGATCTCGTCGCCGAGGCCATCGCGGGCGAGGATGAAGGTGCAGACGTCGATCGTCCGGGTGGCGCCGCCAATCAGCTCGAGCGCGGCGCGGCGCGCCTCGGCGCCGTCGGCATGGATGCGCAGCGCATCGTAGGCGGCGGCAGGCGCCAGGCCCATCGAGCGGCCGAGCCGGCGGGCCCAGAGCGAGGCGATCTCGGCGTCGTCGGGCGCGCTCTCGACCTGCGGGAGGGCGAGCTGCGGCTCGTCGCGCATGCGCAGCTTTCTGCTGCCGAACATGAAATAGAGCGGCAGCGCAACGTAGGGAAGGAGCGTGAGGGCGACGACCCAGGCCACCGCGGCCGAAGGATCGCGCCGCTGCGGCAGCGCACGCGCCGCGGCGACGTAGAGGATCAGGCCGAAGGCGACGACGATGCCATGCACCGTCATCAGGTAGCGGTCGAAGAAGATGTCGAGCGTCATGGCTGCGGCGCCAAAAACAAAACCCGCCGGGCCTTCGCCGGGCGGGTTCGCTTCGCGGCGAAGCGCGTCAGCACATCACTTCTTGCGGTACTTGCGCAGGGCCGCGATCTGTGCCGCGATGGTCATCAGCTCGCTCTGGGCCATCGCCAGGTCGATGTCGCTCTTGGCGTTCTTCATCGCTTCCTCGGCGGCTTGCCTGGCTTCGTTGGCCTTGGCTTCGTCGAGGTCCTTGCCGCGGATCGCCGTATCGGCGAGCACGGTCACCGATCCGGGCTGGATCTCGAGAATGCCGCCGGCGACGAACACGAACTCTTCCTCGCCGGTGTCGGCGCGCGTGATGCGCACCGCGCCCGGCTTGATGCGGGTGATGAGCGGCGCGTGGCGGGGATAGATGCCGAGCTCGCCCATCTCGCCCGGCAGGGCGACGAACTTCGCCTCGCCGGAGAAGATCTCCTCTTCCGCGGAGACGACGTCGACTTGCAGCGTAGCCATCGTGTTCCCTTTTCGCGCTTACTTGATCGTCTTGGCCTTCTCGAAGGCCTCGTCGATGCCGCCGACCATGTAGAAGGCCTGCTCGGGCAGCGAGTCGCACTCGCCGTTGACGATCATCTTGAAGCCGCGGATCGTTTCCTTGAGCGTCACGTACTTGCCGGGCGAGCCGGTGAACACCTCGGCCACCGAGAACGGCTGCGACAGGAAGCGCTGGATCTTGCGCGCCCGGGCGACCGCGAGCTTGTCTTCCGGCGCCAGCTCGTCCATGCCGAGAATGGCGATGATGTCGCGCAGCTCCTTGTAGCGCTGCAGCGTGCCCTGCACCGCGCGGGCCGTCTCGTAGTGCTCCTGGCCGACGACGTTCGGGTCGAGCTGGCGCGAGGTGCTGTCGAGCGGATCGACCGCGGGGTAGATGCCGAGCGAGGCGATGTCGCGCGAGAGCACGACGGTCGAGTCGAGGTGGGCGAAGGTCGTGGCGGGCGAGGGATCGGTCAGGTCGTCCGCCGGCACGTACACGGCCTGGATCGAGGTGATCGAGCCGACCTTGGTCGACGTGATCCGCTCCTGGAGCCGCCCCATTTCCTCGGCCAGCGTCGGCTGGTAGCCCACCGCCGAAGGCATGCGGCCGAGCAGCGCCGAGACCTCGGTGCCGGCCAGCGTGTAGCGGTAGATGTTGTCGACGAAGAACAGCACGTCCTTGCCTTCGTCGCGGAACGACTCGGCGATCGTCAGGCCGGTCAGCGCGACGCGCAGGCGATTGCCCGGCGGCTCGTTCATCTGGCCGTAGACCATGGCGACCTTCGACTCGCCCAGGTTCTCGAGGTTGACGACGCCCGAATCGGCCATCTCGTGATAGAAGTCGTTGCCCTCGCGGGTGCGCTCGCCGACGCCCGCGAACACCGACAGGCCGCTGTGCGCCTTGGCGATGTTGTTGATCAGCTCCATCATGTTCACGGTCTTGCCGACGCCGGCGCCGCCGAACAGGCCGACCTTGCCGCCCTTGGCGAACGGGCACACCAGGTCGATCACCTTGATGCCCGTTTCGAGCAGGTCCTGCGAGGGCGAGAGCTCGTCGTAGGCGGGGGGCTTGCGATGGATCGAGGCGGTAAGCGTCTGGTCGACCGGGCCGCGCTCGTCGATCGGGTTGCCGAGCACGTCCATGATGCGGCCGAGCGTGGCCGGACCCACCGGCACCGAGATTGGCAGGCCGGTGTTGTTGATCACCATGCCGCGACGCAGGCCGTCGGAAGCGCCGAGGGCGATGGTGCGGACCACGCCGTCGCCGAGCTGCTGCTGCACCTCGAGCGTGAGGGCCGAGCCCTCCATCTTCAGTGCGTCGTAGACCTTGGGCATCTTGTCGCGCGGAAATTCCACGTCGACGACGGCGCCGATGCACTGGACGATCTTGCCCTGCGTGGCGTTGGCGGTTTGCATGTCAGCCATGTTCGATTCCTTGGATAAATCTGTTCTTAGACGGCCGCGGCACCCGCGACGATCTCGGAGAGTTCTTTGGTGATCGCGGCCTGGCGCGTCTTGTTGTAGACGAGCTTGAGCTCGGCGATCACGTTGCCGGCGTTGTCGGTCGCCGACTTCATCGCGACCATGCGCGCCGACTGCTCGGAGGCCATGTTCTCGGCCGTGGCCTGGTAGACCAGCGACTCGATGTAGCGGACCAAGAGCTCGTCGATCACGACCTTGGCGTCGGGCTCGTAGATGTAGTCCCAGCCGTGCTTGCCGTCCTGCATCTTCATCTGCTCGTCGGTCAGCGGCAGCAGCTGCTGGATCACCGGCTCCTGGCGCATCGTGTTGATGAAGCGCGTGTAGCAGAGGTAGACGGCCTTCAGCTTGCCGGCGGCGTAGGCGTCGAGCAGCACCTTGACCGGGCCGATCAGCTTCTCGAGCTGCGGCGTGTCGCCGAGGTGCGTGGCATGCGACACCACCTTGGCGCCGATCCGGTTCAGGAAGCCGAAGCCCTTGTTGCCGATCGCCACCGCCTCGGCCTTGACGCCTGCGGCCTCGAGCTCGCGCAGCTTGGCCGTAACGGCGCGCAGCACGTTGGTGTTGAGGCCGCCGCACAGGCCCTTGTCGGTGGTGACGACGATGAAGCCGGCGGTCTTGGCCGCGTCGTTGGCGACCAGGAACGGATGCTTGTACTCGGGCGTGGCGTGCGAGAGGTTGGCGGCGAGGCTGCGCACTCGCTCGGCGTACGGCCGGGCCGCGCGCATGCGCGCCTGGGCCTTCCTCATCTTCGAAGCGGCGACCATCTCCATCGCCTTGGTGATCTTCTTGGTGTTCTCGACGCTCTTGATCTTGCCGCGTATCTCTTTGCCGGCTGCCATGGCGGTTCCTTGCTGTTCCCGTGCGTCAGGGGTTCGAGATCAGGCGAACGACTTCTTGAACGCGGTGGTCGCGTCCAGGAGCTCGGTCTCGGCGTCCTTGTCGAGCTGCTTCGAGTCCTCGATCTTCTTCAGCAGGGCCGCGTGGCTGGTCTTGAGGTGCGTGTGCAGCCCGCTCTCGAAGGCCAGCACCTTCTTCACGTCGATCGAGTCCATGAAGCCCTTGTTCACCGCGAACAGCGACGCCGCCATCAGCGAGATCGGCAGCGGCGAGTACTGGTTCTGCTTCAGCAGCTCGGTGACGCGAGCGCCGCGGTCGAGCTGCTTGCGTGTCGCCTCGTCGAGGTCGGAGGCGAACTGGGCGAAGGCGGCGAGCTCGCGGTACTGCGCCAGGTCGGTACGGATGCCGCCCGACTGCGCCTTGATCACCTTGGTCTGCGCGGCCGAACCGACGCGCGAGACCGAAATGCCGGCGTTGATCGCGGGCCGGATGCCGGCGTTGAAGAGCGAGGTCTCGAGGAAGATCTGGCCGTCGGTGATCGAGATCACGTTGGTCGGCACGAACGCCGAGACGTCGCCGGCCTGGGTCTCGATGATCGGCAGCGCGGTCAGCGAGCCGGTCTTGCCCTTGACGGCTCCCTTGGTGAAGTCCTCGACGTACTTCTCGTTCACGCGCGCGGCGCGCTCGAGCAGGCGCGAGTGGAGATAGAACACGTCGCCGGGATACGCCTCGCGGCCCGGCGGTCGGCGCAGCAGCAGCGACACCTGGCGGTACGCGACGGCCTGCTTGGACAGGTCGTCGTAGACGATCAGAGCATCCTCGCCGCGGTCGCGGAAATACTCGCCCATGGTGCAGCCGGAGTACGCCGAGACGTACTGCATCGCCGCCGACTCGGCGGCCGTGGCGGCAACGACGATGGTGTAGTCCATCGCCCCGCTCGCCTCGAGGGCGCGCACCACGTTCTTCACCGACGACGCCTTCTGGCCGATGGCGACGTAGATGCAGGTCATGTCCTGGCCGCGCTGGTTGATGATCGTGTCGATCGCCACCGCGGTCTTGCCGGTCTGGCGGTCGCCGATGATCAGCTCGCGCTGGCCGCGGCCCACCGGCACCATCGAGTCGATCGACTTCAGGCCGGTCTGCATCGGCTGGCTCACGCTCTGGCGCGCGATCACGCCGGGGGCGATCTTCTCGATCGGCGCCGACAGCTTGGCGTTGATCGGGCCCTTGCCGTCGATCGGCGCGCCGAGCGCGTTGACGACCCGGCCCTTCAGCTCGGGGCCGATCGGCACTTCGAGAATGCGGCCCGTGCACTTCACGGTATCGCCTTCCGAGATGTGCTCGTACTCGCCCAGGATCACGGCGCCGACCGAGTCGCGCTCGAGGTTCAGGGCCAGGCCGTAGGTGGCCGAGCCGTCCGGCGCGGCCGGGAACTCGAGCATCTCGCCCTGCATCGCCTCGGAGAGGCCGTGCACGCGGCAGATGCCGTCGGTCACCGAGACGACGGTGCCCTCGTTGCGGATGTCGGCCGAGACGGCGAGCCCCTGGATGCGGCTCTTGATCAGCTCGGAAATTTCGGCGGGGTTCAGTTGCATGGGGGTCTCCGGTCTGCGGTTGGGCCAGGCTGGTTGAAACTCAGTAAATCGTGTTCGGGCTCGGCGATGGGCAAGCGGCGCCGCCTCAGGCGACGAGCGCCGCCTTCATCTGCTCGAGGCGGGCGCGGATCGAGGTGTCGAGCACCTCGTCGCCGACGATCACGCGAACGCCGCCGATCAGCTCGGGCTTGACGACGACGTGCATGTCGAGATTGCGCAGGAACCGCCGCTCCATCGCCGTCTTGACCTCGGCGAGCTGGCTCGCGTCGATCGGGAAGGCGCTTTCCACGGTGGCCTGCGAGGTGCCGCTCTTCGCATCGACCAGCGCCTGGAATTGCCTGGCGATCTCGGGCAGCGCCGACAGGCGGCCGTTCTCGATCACGGTGCGAACCAGGTTCTTCGCCGCCTCGCCGGGCGAAGCGCCCGACGGCGTCTTGGCAACGCTCATCAGGACGTCCAGCACCTGGGCGGCCTGGGCTTTCGGGTCGTCGGAGAACTGGCGCATGCCGGGGTCGGCGGCAACCTGTGCCAGCGCGCCGACCTCGGCCGCGAGGGCGGCGGCGTTGCCGTCGGCCGAAGCCTTCAGCAGCGCTTCGGCGTACGGACGGGCAATGGTGGCGATCTCAGCCATGGGTGCCTTACAGCTCGGCCTTGAGCTGGCCGAGCAGGTCGGCATGCGCCTTGGCATCGACCTCGCGGCGCAGGATCTGCTCCGCGCCCTTCACGGCGAGCGAAGCGACCTGGTCGCGCAGGACCTCGCGCGCCTTGGTCGCCTCCTGCTCGGCTTCGCTGCGCGCGGCGGCGACGATCTTCGCGCCCTCCTCGCTGGCCTTGCTCTTGGCTTCCTCGATCATCGACTGGGCCAGGCGCTCGGCATCGGCCAGGCGCTGGGCGGCGTCGTTGCGCGCCGAAGAAAGCTCCTGCTCGACCCGCAGGTTGGCGGCGGCGAGGTCGGCCTTGGCCTTGTCGGCGGCCGACAGGCCTTCGCGGATCTTGGCCGCGCGCTCGTCGAGCGCGGCGGCGATCGGCGGCCAGACCTTGCTCATCGTGAACCAGACCAGAAGCAGGAACACGATCAACTGGATGATCAGGGTGGAGGTGATGCTCACGTCGAGACCTCGGCGAGAAGACGGTGGCGGCCCGCGGCGATGGCGCCGCCCGGCCGGCGAATCACTTGGTGACGATCTGGGACAGCTGGGCCAGGAACGGATTGGCCGTCGTGTACCAGAGCGCGATGCCCGTGCCGATGATGAACGAGGCGTCGATCAGGCCGAGCAGCAGGAACACCTTGGTCTGCAGCACGCCCATCAGCTCGGGCTGGCGCGCGGCCGATTCGAGGTACTTGCTGCCCATGATGCCGACGCCGACGCAGGCACCGAGGGCGCCGAGACCGATGATGAGGCCGGCAGCGACGGCGACGAGACCGATGAGTTCCATGATGACTCCAGAGTTGTAGTGAGAGAGGGGAAAGGGAGGAAGGGAAACGGAGACGGGCGGAGAGCCCTCAGTGCGAGTCGTGCGCCTGGCCGATGTAGACGAGCGTCAGCATCATGAAGACGAAGGCCTGCAGCGTGATGATCAGGATGTGGAACACCGCCCAGGCCCAGCCGGCGCCGATGTGCAGCAGCGCCAGGGCGAAGCCGCCGGCCGACAGCGTGAAGGCGCCGCCGAGCAGGGCGATCAGCAGGAAGATCAGCTCGCCCGCATACATGTTGCCGAACAGTCGCATGCCGTGCGACACGGTCTTCGACACGAACTCGACCAGCTGCATCGCCACGTTGGCGATCGACAGCAGGATGAAGCCGATCCAGGTGAGCGGATTCGAGGTCATCTTGATGGTGCCGAAGGGAGCGACGTAGAGCTCGTGCAGGAAGCCGCCGAGGCCCTTGATCTTGACGCTGTAGAACAGGCACAGGATCAGGACGCCGACCGACAACGCCATCGTGATGGACAGGTCGGCGGTGGGCACGACGCGCAGGAAGGCATGCTCGGCGTCGTGGCCGGCCGCGCCATAGAGCTTGGCCCAGATCCACGGCAGGATGTCGACCGGCAGCAGGTCCATCGCATTCAGCAGGAAGATCCAGATGAACACGGTGAGGGCGAGCGGCGCGACGAGCTTCCTGCTCTCGGCGTTGTGGACGATGCCCTTGGCCTCGTTGTCGACCAGCTCGAACAGGAACTCCACCGCCGCCTGGAAACGCCCGGGCACGCCGGAGGTCGCCTTGCGCGCGGCGCGCCAGAGCAGGAAGCAGCCGAGCGCGCCGAGCAGCGCCGAGAAGATGACCGAGTCGAAATTGATGACCGAGAAATCGACCAGGCCCTTCGGCTTGCCGGTGCCGAAATGGGTCAGGTGGTGAATGATGTATTCACCGGGGGTCTGGGTGTGCTCTGCTGCGGCGGCCATGTCGGTTCGAGTGTCTAGATGTGTTCGGACTGTCGTTTGCCGCGGGCGCGCCAGAGCAGCGCGAACGCGTAGGTCTGCATGCAGACGACCAGGGTCGCCAGCATCACCGGCCAGTGCAGGCCCGGGACGATGCGCGCCGCCAGGGCGAGCATGACGATCGAGACGACGATCTTCACCGTCGCCCAGCCCATGATGTTCACGGTGCTGGTCAGCGGCGAGATCGTGCCCAGGCGGCTGGTGGCGCCGCGCGCCATCAGCGCGCCCGGCAGCGCCACCACCGCGGCGCCGTACAGCGACGAGGCGAAGAGCAGCGGGTCACCGGTCGCGAGCTGCACCGCCGAGGCGATCGCCAGGCCCACCAGCACCTGCGCCGCGACCACGCGCCACGGCGAGATGGCCGGTTCGCGCGCCGCCAGCTCGGCCGCTTCAGCACGGCTGAGCCGCCGGACAGGAGGCTCTTCTTCGTCGTCGAAGCCCTTGCCGCGAAAAGCACCGCGCCCCTCGCCGCGGATCACCGCGTCGGAGCTAGGGCACGGCAAGGCGACTTTCAGCACAGCCCAAGATTATACGTACTAACCCACCCGCTTCCGGCCGAAGTGCGTGTCGGCAATGACCCGCCGATGCCTCACCGTGCGATCGATGAACGGTTCAGCTCTCCTGCCCTTGCCCTGCTGCTCGCCCTGGACCCCACGGCCCTCGAGGGCGTGTTCACGCCGGTGCAGCACGGGTCGGGCCGGGTACCTGCCGGATGGAAACGCCCTGGGTCGACCACGCGGAGTTCCCGCCCGAGTTGCAGCTCTTCTTCGCAGGCGACACCGGCTCTTCGAAGGACTTCGCCAGGGCCTTAGACGACCGCGATCTCGAGACGCATCTCGGCCTCGAGCGTCGCCCCGGGGGCGAGCGAGACGAGGCCGTGCGCCGCCGGCTCGGCCATGTGGATCGCGTTGCTGAGGTGGCTGACCGGCTCGACGCAGAAGTAGTCGCGCTCGGGCGGCGTGTAGACGACGAGATAGGGCAGCTCGGAGACGAGCTGCAGGGAGAAGCGCTCGTCGCGGATCCGCGCCCGCCCGCGCCAGCCTTCGAAGCAATGGTCGTAGTCGAGGTGCGACAGATCGGCATCGATGCCGGGCTGCGCGACCTTGCGCGTCGGCAGCTGGGTCGCGTCCGACTCCCATCGGGCCGCGGCCTCGACATGCAGCCGGCTGCGCGCGCGCTTGACGAAGTACGGGTGCCAGCCGAGGCCGGCCGGTTGCTCGATCTCGGCGGTGTTGGTGAGCTGCAGCCGCGCCGAGAACGACTCGGGCGAGAGCGTGAAGTACTGTCGCGCAGCGAAGGCGAACGGCCAGTCGTCGTCGCCGGGATGCTCGAGGCCGAGCACCAGCTCGATCGCGCTCGAGGAGACGATCCGCCACGGCCGCTGCCAGCCGATGCCGTGCAGCGAATGCGGCGAATCGGCGACGTTGGCGCGGGTCGTGTAGTCGCGGCCCTTCCAGCGAAAGCGCCGGTAGCCGAGCCGGTTCGAGTACGGCAGCAGCGGATACATCGCGGCCGCGCGCGAGGTCTCGAGCGCGGCCGGCTCGGTCGAGCGCAGGATCGGCGTCTCGCGGTGCCAGAGGCCGGCGACGGCGCCGCCGAGGTCGGGCCGAAAGGCGAGGCGCAGCGCGCCGGCGTGCAGTTCGTGGTTCAAGTCAGATCAGCCTTCAGGTAGTGCGCGCCGGGGATCGGGTTGAAGTAGTACGGGGGAATTTCCTCGAAGCCGAGCGAGGCGTAGAGCTCGCGCGCCGCCTCCATCTCGTCGAGCGTGTCGAGCAGCATCGCCGAGTAGCCGGCGCGGCGGGCCTCGTCGAGCAGGGCCTGCGCCAGCACCCGGCCGAGGCCGAAGCGGCGAAAGCCGGGCCGCACGAACAGGCGCTTCATCTCGCAGGCGTTTGCGTAGTCGACGTCGGGCAGAGCGCGCAGCGCGCCGCAGCCGGCGAGGCGGCCGTCGACCCAGGCGAGCAGCAGCTGGCCGCCGGGCGCGGCGTAGTCGCCGGGCAGCGTCGCGAGCTCGGCGTCGAAGTTCTGGAAGCACAGGTCGATGCCGAGGGTCGCCGCGTACTCGCGCATCACTTCGGCCGCCTGCGCCAGCTCGGCCTCGCTCTCCGCGCGGCGAAGCTCGATAACCGCGTCGGCAGGGGCATGGCTCATGGATGACGCCGCCGACAACGCTCAACCGCCCAGGCGCACCACGGCCGCCACCCCGAGCGCGCAGACCAGGGCAACGACCAGGGCGACGACCCGCGAGCGCGTGTTGTCGACCGAGTGCGGCACGTCGGCCGTGAGCAGCTTGTCGCCGTGCAGCATCGGCCCCACCAGGTTCTGCCGGCGCTTGAGCCAGTAGAAGCTGATGGCGCCGATGTGCAGCACGACCAGGGCGACGATGATCCACTGGCCGTAGTTCTTGTGCCAGCGCGTCGCCAGCTCGCTCGTCGCCGCGCTCACGTACTTGATCAGCGGGCCGGTGCTGGCGATCTCGTCGTCGGCGACGAGGCCGGTGGCCACCTGCAGCGCGAGGATGCCGAGCAGGGCGAACACCGAGCCGGCGCCCAGCGGGTTGTGGCCGACGTGATGATGCTCGTGCGGCAGGCTCTCGCCGCGCAGGTAGCGCAGGCTGGTGCTGGGCGCGTAGAGAAAGGCGCGAAAGCGCGACCAGTGACCGCCGGCGAAGCCCCAGACCAGGCGAAAGGCGAGCAGGGTGAAGATGGCGAAGCCGGAGCGCATGTGCCAGACCATCGCATTGCCGCCGACGTGCGCGCTGATGACCGAGAAGACCACGAGGCTGGCGAGCAGCCAGTGGAAGGCGCGGGTCGGCAGGTCCCACACGCGGACCGCTTGCTCCGCCGTCGCTCGCGCGGCCTCGGCGTTCATGCGTTGTTGCCCGCGCGTCGGTGCTTACCCGCACAGGGCCCAGCATCGCCTGCCCGCTTTGTACACTTTCGGCCGTGCGTCGCAGGGACGCGCGACCGGGTCAACGAGGAGACGACTCTCATGCATCGATCTTTCATGCCGGGGCTGATGGTAGCTGCTGGGCTCGCCACGCTTCTCGGCTCGACGCCCGCTGCGGCGCAATTCGCCAAGCCGGAGGACGCGATCAAGTACCGAAAGGCCGGCATGACGATGATGGCCACCCACTTTGGCCGCGTCGCCGCCATGGCCAACGGCCGCGTCCCCTTCGACGCGAAGGCCGCGGCCGACAACGCCGAGCTGGCGACGATGCTCTCGAAGCTGCCGTTCGCCGGATTCGTCGATGGCAGCGACAAGGGCGATACCAAGGCCGAGCCCAAGATCTGGTCGGAGATGGACAAGTTCCGCGCAGCAGCGTCGAAGATGCAGGACGAGATGGCCAAGGTGAACGCCGCCGCCAAGACCGGCAACATCGACGCGATCAAGGCTGCCGTCGGCGGCACCGGGCAAGCCTGCAAGGCCTGCCACGACAGCTACCGCAAGGAGTAACGCTACCATCGGCGGGCCACAGTTCCCCTTGGCCCGCCCAGCCGCACGGCTGGCGAGGCTGGCCCCGACGATGTCCTTTCCCCCTGTCCTTTCGGCGCGCCCCGCCGGCGCGATGCGCGCCGCGCTTGCCGCCGTCCTGCTGGTTCACAGCGTCGCCGCCTTCGCCGCCGACGAGCCCGATGCCGGCACCTTCACGACGCCGGGCAACCCGCCGCGGACCTCGCCGCAGACCGCGCCGCGGGCGGCGACCCTGCCCGGCGCCACGCCGGGTCGCGACGCTTCGGGCCGGCCGTCGACGACGCCCGAGTCGCTGCAGAACACCCGGCCCGCGGCGAACGGGCGCACCGGCAACCTCAACGACGTTCCCCTGCCGCGCCGGCCCGACCTGCCGCCGCCGCGGCCGAGCGAGTTCCAGCGCTTCGTCGAAGGCGCGACCGGCCGCCTGCTGCCGATCTTCGGCGCCGACTTCTTCACCGAGGCGGGCGAGACCTTCCTCTCGCTCGACAACGTGCCGGTCTCGGCCGACTACACCATCGGCCCGGGCGACGAGGTCCTGATCCGCGCCTGGGGTTCGATCGATGTCGACTACCGCAGCACCGTCGACCGCAACGGCCTGCTCAACCTGCCCAAGGTCGGCAGCTTCAACGTCGCCGGCGTCAAGGCCGCGGACCTGGAGCGCAACCTCCGCGGCCAGATCGGGCGCCTGTTCACCAACTTCGACCTGAGCGTCTCGCTCGGCCAGCTGCGCGGCCTGCGCGTGTTCATCGTCGGCCCGGCGCAGCGACCGGGGGTCGTCACGCTCGCCAGCCAGTCGACGCTGCTTTCGGCCGTCGTCACCGCGGGCGGCCCGGCGCCGAACGGCTCGATGCGCAAGATCCTGCTGCGCCGCGACGGCAAGGTGATCTCCGAGCTCGACGTCTACGACTTCCTGGTCCAGGGCGACAAGTCGAAGGACATCCAGCTCGCCGCCGGCGACGTGGTCGTGTTCCAGCCCGTCGGACCGCGCGTGGCCCTGAACGGCGCCCTCGACACGCCCGCGATCTACGAGCTGAAGGCGGCCCAGGAGCCGCTGCGCGATGTGCTGCGCTACGCCGGCGGCGCGCCGGTGCTCGCCAATCCGAACCGGGTGCAGCTCGAGCGGATCGATCCCACCCAGACGCTGGCCGCGCGCTTCGTCGAGACCTTCCGCCTCGACGCCGCCGGCCAGCAGAAGGCGATGCGCGACGGCGACGTGCTGACACTGCTTCCGATCTCGCCGCAGTTCGCCAACGCCGTCACCCTCACCGGCAACGTGGCCCAGCCGCTGCGCTTCCCGTACACGCCGGGCATGCGCATCCGCGATCTGATTCCGGACCGCGACGCCCTGATCTCGCCCGACTTCTACCGGCGCAAGAACCTGCTGGTCCAGGTGCTCGAGGACGACGACACCGAGCTGCAGCGCAGCCGCCAGGCGAGCAATGCCGACAACAACAGCAGCGGTCGCAACACCCGGCCCGTGCCGCTCGGCGCCGAGCGCGCCGGGGCCGAGAGCGTGCCTGCCACCGACAACCGCACCGCGACCACCGCCACCCCCGGCAGCACCGCGGAACGGTCGGCCCGCGCCGAGGACCGGGCGCTCGTCGCCCGCTCGCGGCGTACGCCGGCGGTGCTGTTCGAAGAGCTGAACTGGGACTACGCGACCGTCGAGCGCCTCAATCCCGACCTCAGCACGCAGGTGATCGGCTTCAACCTCGGCAAGGCCGTTCTCTACGGCGACGAGGCGAACAACGTCGCGCTGGCGCCGGGCGACGTCGTCACCGTCTACAGCCAGAAGGATGTGCGCGTTCCGGTCTCGCGGCAGACCCGGCTGGTGTCGATCGGCGGCGAGGTCGGCGCACCTGGCGTCTACCAGTTGCAGCCCGGCGAGACGCTGAAGGGCCTGCTGCAGCGCGCCGGCGGCTTCACGCCGCAGGCCTACGTCTACGGGCTCGAGTTCAGCCGCGAGGAAACGCGGATCCGGCAGCGCGAGAACCTGGCCGCGGCCGTCGTCCGCCTCGAGTCGCTCGCCGCGGTGCAGACGGCGCGCGACGCGGCCAACCGCCGCGACGACACCAACGCGCAGTCCGCGGCGACGGTCAGCAACGCGGCCACGCAAGCGCAGCTGACGCGGCTCTCGCGGATCCAGCCGAACGGCCGGATCGCGCTCGAGCTCACGCCCGAGGTCACCAGCATCGAGGCCCTGCCCGAGCTGCCGCTCGAGCACGGCGACCGGATCGTCGTTCCGCCGCGGCCGGGGTTCGTCACGGTGGCCGGCGCGGTGGTCAACAGCAACGCCTTCATCTGGAAGCCCGGCCGGACCGCCGGCGACTACCTCAGGCTCGCCGGCGCCGACGAAGCGGCCGACACCTCGAACATGTTCATCCTTCGCGCCGACGGCACGGTCAATCACGCCGGCGACCAGCGCGGCTTCTTCGGCCGCAACAACCTCGAATCGCAGCCCATGCAGCCCGGCGATGCCCTGATCGTGCCGAACCAGCTCGATTTCGAGACCTGGGGCCGCGCCTTCGTCCGCAACCTGAAGGACTGGTCGCAGATCTTCGCCCAGTTCGGTCTTGGCATCGCCGCCATCAACTCGATCAAGAACTGATGCTGAGCGCCGATTCGACCAACCCGCTCGACGCCGCGCAGGCCGCCGCATTTGCCGACGAGGACGAGGGGCCGACGGTCTCACTGGCCGACATCGCCACCTGGCTCGGCGAAAGGAAAGCCCTGATCGGCGCGGTGACCCTGGCCGCGGCGGTCGTCTCACTGGTGATCGCGTTGCTGCTGCCGCCGTTCTACACCGCGCGCACGACCTTCCTCGCTCCGGGTTCTCAGCAGCAGAGCGGCTCGGCCGCGGCGCTGGCGGCACTCGGCGCGCTGGGAGGCCTGGCGCCCAGCGGCCTCAGCGGCAAGTCGCCGGACGAGCTCTACGTCGCGCTGCTGAAGAGCGACACGGTGGTGCGTGCGCTTGCCGAGCGCTTCGATCTCAAGCAGCACTACGACGTCGCGACCTTCGAGGCGCTGAAGAAGGTCTTGCCCGGATTCGTTCGCGTCTCCTCGGACAAGAAAAGCGGCGTCATCAGCGTCGAGGTCGACGACAAGGACCCGAAGTTCGCTGCCGACCTGGCCAATGCGCACGAGCCCGAGGTGACCAGGCTGCTCGGCCGCCTCGCGGTCAGCGAGGCACAACTGCGCCGCGCTTTCTTCGAGAAGCAGCTCAACGAGACCAAGGAACGCCTGGTCAAGGCCGAGCAGGACCTGCGCGCGGTGCAGGAGAAATCCGGGATGATCGTCCTCGACAAGCAGGCCGAGGCCCTGATCACCGGCGCGGCGATCGTGCGCGCCCAGATCTCCGAGGCCGAGGTGCAGCTCAAGGTGCTGCGCGGCTCGGCCACCGAGCAGAACCCTTCGGTGATCCGCCTCAACGCCGAACTGAGGGCGCTGCGCAGCGAGCTGGCGCGGATGGAATCGACGCAGGGCGGCGCGAACGGCAGCGCGGTCGACATGCCGGTGGGGAAGATTCCGGAAGCGGCGATCGACTACGTGCGGGCCCGACGCGAACTCAAGATCCAGGAGATGATGCTTGAGGGCATGCTGCGCCAGTACGAGATCGCGAAGCTCGACGTCGCCAAGGAAGGCCCGTCGCTGCAACAGGTCGACGTTGCCGTGCCGCCCGACTACAAGTCGAAGCCCTCGCGCGCCCTGGTCACTCTCGCCGGAACGGTGATCGCCTTCCTGCTCGTTTCCGCCTGGGTGATCGTGCGCGGCTACATGGCGCTGACCGGCGGCGGCACACCGGGGCACGACGGCGCCTGGCGGCGGGTTGCCCGCGCCTGGCGCCTGCGCCGCGACTAGGCGGCGCTCACAGCCGGACTTCGCCGCGGATGCAGCTGACGCTGCTGCCGCCGATCCAGAAGCGCCCGCCCTCGCGTGCGACATGCACGCGCCCGGCCCGACCGAGCCTGGCGCCCTGCGCGGCGACGTAACGCTCGGGGGCACGGCCCGAGCCGATCAGCCACTCGGCGAGCCCCGCGTTGAGGCTGCCGGTGACCGGGTCCTCGGCGACGCCGGACATCGAGACGAAGGCCCGCACTTCGAACGCGCACTCCGAGCCCGCGGCATGCGCGCCGACCACGCCGACCTTGGCCAGCGTGCGCAGCGCCGCGTGGTCGGGCTCGAGCGCGAGCACCGCCGCCGCGTCGCGCAGCGCCAGGCCGAGCCAGTGCGGCCCGTTGTCCAGCCACTGCGCGGCGACGACCTCGCCGGCCTCCAGCCCGAGGGCGCGCAGCACCGCGCCGAGCAGCGAGGCCTCGACCTCCGCCATCCGCAGCGGCGGCGCCGCGAACGCGGTGCGTCCGGCCTCGGCCCGCAGCTCGACCAGACCGACGCCGCACTGCTGCACCACCCGCCCCGCGCGCTTCGGCACGCCGCCTTGCTCGAGCCAGGCATGGCAGCTGCCGAGCGTCGGATGGCCGGCGAACGGAAGCTCGCCGCCCGGCGTGAAGATGCGCACGCGGTAGTCCGCGCCCGGGTCGGTGGGCGCGAGCAGGAAGGTCGTCTCGCTCAGGTTCGTCCATTGCGCGAACGCCTGCATCTGCCCGTCGTCGAGCGCGTCGGCGCCGTGGACGACGGCGAGCGGGTTGCCGAGCAGCGGCCGCTCGGTGAAGACGTCGACCTGGGTGAACGGGAAGGGCGCGCTCACCGCACCGTCTCCAGCGCCGCGGCGAGGGCGCGCACCCCGCGCTCTATCGCCTCGGGCGCGACGGTCACGAACGAGAGGCGCAGGGTGTTCTTCATCGCCGCTCCGGCGTAGAACGGCGCGCCGGGAACGAAGGCGACGCCGCGCTCGACCGCGCGCGGCAGCAGCGCCTCGGCGTCGACGCCCTGCGGCAGCTCGACCCAGAAGAACATGCCGCCGCCCGGCACGCGCCAGCGGCAGGCGTGCGGGCCGCTCTGCGGCAGGTGCGCCGCGAGCGCCGACTGCATCGCGTCGCGCTGCGCCTTGTAGCGGCGGCGGATCGTCGGCACGTGCTCGCGCAGGAAGCCGTCCTTGATCACCTCGTGCACCAGGCGCTGGTTGAATCCCGGCGTGTGCAGGTCGGCGGCCTGCTTGGCCTGCAGAAGCTTGGGCATGACGCTGGCCGGCGCGATCGCATAGCCGAGGCGCAGTCCCGGCGCCAGCACCTTGGAGAAGCTGCCGAGGTAGATCGTGCCTTCGCGCCAGAGCGAGGCGATCGGCGGCGCGGGCTCGGCGTCGAACCAGAGCTCGCCGTACGGGTTGTCCTCGACGATCGGCAGGCCCATCTTCTGCGCGCTCTCGACGATGGCGGCGCGCCGCGCCGCGCCGATCGAGCGGCCGCTCGGATTCTGGAAGTTGGGCAGCACGTAGAGGAAGCGGGCGCCGCGACCGCGCTCGGCCATGGCCTCGGGCAGCGGGCCTTCGTCGTCGCACTCGATCGCCACGAACTCGGGCTCGTAGGGCGTGAACGCCTGCAGCGCGCCGAGGTAGGTGGGCGACTCGACCGCGACCGTGCTGCCGCTCTCGATCAATGCCTTGCCGACGAGGTCGAGGCCTTGCTGCGAGCCGGTGGTGATGAGCACCTGGCTCGCGTCGACGGCAACGCCGTGCCCGCGCATCTCCTCGGCAACCCATTCGCGCAGTGGCGCGTAGCCCTCGCTCGCCGCGTACTGCAGCGCCTCGCGCGGGTTGTCGCGCAGGACGCGCGTGGTCGCGGCGCGCATCGCCTCGACCGGAAAGGTGTCGGGCGACGGCAGGCCGCCGGCGAGCGAGATGATCCCGGGCAGCTCGGTGAGCTTGAGGATCTCGCGGATCACCGAAGGGTTCATCCGCTCGGTTCGCGCCGCCAGGCGCCAGGGGCTGTTGCTCATGTCGGTCTCGTCTTGAATGAGGGAGCGGCCGGGACTGCCGCCGGGCGGCCGACCGGCATCGCCCGGCCGACGAAGACGGTGGCGACGACCGCCAGGGCGAAGCCTAGCGTCGCCGCGTCCAGGCGCTCGCCGAGCACCGGCACGGCGAACAGGATCGCGAGGAAGGGCTGCACCAGCTGCACCTGGCTCACGCGCACCGTGCCGCCGAGGGCGAGGCCGCGGTACCAGGCGAAGAAGCCCAGCCACATCGAGAACACGGTGACATAGGCGAGGCCGCCCCAGGCGGCGGCGCTCGCCGGCTGCACCGGCCAGGTGGCGAGCGTCGCCGGCAGCGTGAGCGGCGCACTCAGCACCAGCACCCAGCAGATCACGCGCTCGGCCGGCATCGCCGCCGAGAGACGCGCGCCGGCGACGTAGCCGATCGCGGCGCTGGCGACCGAGCCGAGCAGCAGCAGGTCGGCGAGCACGAGCGTGCCGCTGCCCTGCCAGGCGGCGAAGCCGACGACCAGGCCGCAGCCGAGCGCGGCGCAGGTCCAGAAGCCGGCCGAGGGCCGCTGCCGGAAGGCGATCGCCGCGGCCAGCGCGGTGGCGAGCGGCAGCACGCCGGTGACCACGGCGGCATGCATCGCGTCGACCCGGCGCAGGGCGAGCGAAAGAAGGAGCGGAAAGCCGACCACCGTGCCGAGCGCCGAGACGAAGAGGGCGAGCCGATGCTCGCGGCCGGGCCAGGGCGCGCGCACCGCCAGCAGGTAGATCGCGGCGAGGCCGGCGGCGAACGCGGCCCGGCCGGCGGTGACGAAGAACGGCGGCAGCTGCGGATCCGTCGCCGCACCGACCGCGAGCCGGGTCATCGGCAGCGTCATCGAGAAGATGACGACGCCGAGCAGGCCGAGGGCGAGACCCTGGGTCTCGCGGCGGCGGGCAAACGAGGAAGGCGACGGCATGGAGGGATGATTTTTTCGCAGTGTAGGCGCACGGATCAATACACGACCAGTACACTTTGGCGAATGGTTCGATCCTCTGTACCGCTGGCCGCGCCGGCACGCCGCGCCGCCGCCTCGCTTCGCCGGCCTCCGGCCGAGGCGGCGGCGCCGCTGTCGCGCCGCGCCGACAGCACGCTCGCCGAGCAGCTCACCGGCCGCTACGCCGAGCTCGTGCGCCAGCGCCTGCTCGCGCCTGGCGCGCGCCTGCCCTCGGTGCGCGAATGCGCCCGCCGCCATGCGGTGAGCCCGGCCACCGTCGTCAGCGCCTACGACCAGCTGCTAGCGCGCGGCCTGGTGGAAGCGCGGCCGCACCGCGGTTTCTTCGTTCGGGCCGCGGGCGACGAGGCGCCGCGGCCTGCCGACGACGAGCGCACCGCGAAGGCGCCGGCGCGCCAGCGCGTGCCGAACAGCGCCACCGCGCTGATCCGCGGCATGTTCCAGCCGCCGGGCGGCCGGGCGATGCCCGGCCTGGGCACGCTGCCCGCCGAGTGGCTCGATCCGGAAATGCTCGCCGGCGCGATGCGCAAGGCCACCTCGGGCCGGCAGATCGCCCTCACCGCGCTGCAATACGGCGACCCGGCGGGCGAAGGGCGCCTGCGCGAGGCGCTGGCGATCAAGCTCGCCGACCACGGCATCGCCGCCCATCCCGAGCAGATCGTGACCACGGTCGGCGCGACCCATGCCCTCGACATCGTCACCCGCACCCTGCTGCGCGCCGGCGACAGCGTGCTGGTCGACGAGCCGGGCTGGTCGGTCGAGTACGCGCGGCTGGCTGCGCTCGGCATGCGCGTCCTGCCGGTGCCGCGCGGCAGCGACGGTCCCGACGTCGCGGCGATGCGCCGCCTGATCGAAGCCCAGCCGCCGGGCGAGCGGCCGCGGCTCTACGTCACCGTCTCGGTGCTGCACAACCCGACCGGCGTCTCGCTCGGCCTGCACGCCGCGCACCAGGTGCTCAAGCTCGCGCAGGAGCACGCCTTTCACATCGTCGAGGACGACACCTATTCGCACCTTGCACCGGCGCATTCGCCGCGGCTGGCCGCGCTCGACGCGCTGGAGCGCACGATCTACGTCTCCGGCTTCTCGAAGATCCTGACGCCGAACTGGCGCGTCGGCTACCTTGCCGCGCCACTGCCCCTGGTCGACCGCTTCATCGACACCAAGCTGCTGTCGACGCTGACCACCCCCGGCGCGGGCGAGCTGGCGCTCGCGCATTGCCTGGAGCAGGGTCTGCTCCGCCGCCACGCCGAGCGCGTGGTGCAGCGGCTCGGCGCGGCGCGCGCGCGCACGGTGCGCCTGGCCGAGGCGCACGGCTGCCGCTTTGCCGCCGAGCCGCGCGGCCTGTTCGGCTGGGTCGACGCCGGCGTCGACAGCGAGCGCCTCGCGCACGCGATGATCGACGACTGGCTGCTCGCCCCCGGAGCGCTGTTCCACGCCCGGCCGCGACCGACGAGCCTGATGCGGATCAACTTCGCCACCTCGCAGGACGCGCGCTTCTGGAAGGCGCTGGCCGCGGAAAGGAAGCGCCTTCTCTAGCGCGGGCGCGCTCACGACGGCGGCGCGCCGCGAATGCCTCAGCGTGCGCCGAGCAGCTCCCAGCGCTCGAGCGCCTCGGTCAGCTCGTCGTCGATCTGCGCCACGCGCATCTGCGCCTGCTCGACCCGGACCGGATCGTCGGCGTAGAAGTCGGCGCTGCCCAGGAGCGCGGCCAGGTCCTTCTGCTCGAGCTCGAGCGCCTCGATCCGCGCCGGCAGGCCGTCGAGCTCGCGCTGCTCCTTGTAGCTGAGCTTCTTCGCCTTCGCCGGCGCCGCCACGGCAGGCGCGCTCGCGGGCGGCGGCGCCTTCGTCGCCGGCGCGCTGCGCCGCTCGGCCTCGAGCGCCAGCCCCCGTGCCCGTTCGCGCTGCGTCTTCCAGTCCTCGTAGCCGCCCTCGTACTCGCGCCAGCGGCCGGGCGAGTCGTCGCCCTCCCAGGCGATGGTGCTGGTGACGACGTTGTCGAGGAAGCGCCGGTCGTGGCTCACCAGGAACACCGTGCCGGCGTGGCTCTGCAGCATGTCCTCGAGCAGTTCGAGCGTGTCGATGTCGAGGTCGTTGGTCGGCTCGTCGAGCACCAGCACGTTGGCCGGCAGGGCGAGCAGGCGCGCCAGCAGCACGCGGTTGCGCTCGCCGCCGGAGAGCGTGCGCACCGGCGAGTTGGCGCGCTCGGGCGAGAACAGGAAGTCGGTGAGGTAGCTCATCACGTGCTTCCTGCCGCTCGCCGTCTCGATCCATTCGCTGCCGGGGCTGATGGTGTCGGCCAGCGTCGCGTCGAGGTCGAGCGCGGTCCGCATCTGGTCGAAATAGGCGACCTCGAGTCGTGTGCCCTGGCGCACCGAGCCCGAGGTCGGCTGCAGCTCGCCGAGGATCAGCTTCAGGAGCGTCGTCTTGCCCGCGCCGTTGGGGCCGATCAGGCCGACCTTGTCGCCGCGCAGGATGGTCGAGGAGAAGTCCTTGACGATCAGCTTGTCGCCGAAACGCATGCTGACGTTCTTCAGCTCGGCGACGATCTTGCCGCTGGAGACGCCCGAGTCGGCCTCGAGCCGCACCCGGCCGAGGGTGTCGCGCCGCGCCGCGCGCTGCGCGCGCAGGGCTTCGAGCCGCGCGACCCGGCCGACGCTGCGCGTGCGCCGGGCCTCGACGCCCTTTCGCACCCACACTTCCTCCTGCGCCAGCAACTTGTCGGCGCGGGCGTTGGCCAGCGCCTCGGAGGAGAGCTGCTCGGCCTTCCTCGCCTCGTAGGCGGCGAAGTTGCCGGGATAGCTGCGCAGCACGCCGCGGTCGAGCTCGACGATGCGCGTGGCGATCGCGTCGAGGAAGGCGCGGTCGTGGGTGATGACGACGACGCTGCCGCGAAAGCCCTTGAGCAGCTCCTCGAGCCAGGCGATCGAGTCGAGGTCGAGGTGATTGGTGGGCTCGTCGAGGAGCAGCACGTCGGGCACCGCGACCAGCGCCTGCGCCAGCGCCACCCGCTTCTTGGTGCCGCCGGAGAGCTCGCCGATCGCACGCGCGCCGTCGAGGTGAAGCTGAGCCAGCGTGGTCTCGACCCGCTGCTCCCAGTTCCAGGCGTCGAGCGTCTCGATTCGGGTCTGCAAGGCGTCGAGGTCGTCGCCCGGGGCGTGCGCCTCGTAACGCTCGCGCACCTCGCGCGCCTCCGCGACGCCGGCGCCGACCGCGTCGAACACCGACATGCCGGGCTCGAACACCGGCTCCTGCGGCACGTAGCGGATGCGCAGGCCCTGCGTGAGCTGCAGCAGGCCGTCGTCGAGCTTCTCCAGGCCGGCGACCACCTTGAGCAGCGAGGACTTGCCGGCGCCATTGCGGCCGATCAGGCCGAGCCGCTCGCCCGCCTCGAGCGAGAGGGCCGCCTCGTCGAGCAGGGCGACGTGGCCATAGGCGAGGTGCGCGCCGGAGAGCGAGAGGACGGCCATGTCGAAGGAGGAAGGAAGAGAAGCCGGCTCAGGCGAGCGCGGCTTCGAGGGCGTCGACGAAGGCGCGGGCGACGTCGAAGCCGCTCTGGTCCGTGATCTCCTGGAAGCAGGTCGGGCTGGTGACGTTGATCTCGGTCAGGCTGTCGCCGATGACGTCGAGGCCGACCAGCAGCAGGCCGCGCTTCGCCAGGATCGGACCGATGTGCTCGGCGATCTCGCGATCGCGCGCCGAGATCGGCTGCGCCACGCCCAGGCCGCCGGCTGCGAGGTTGCCGCGGATCTCGTTGCCCTGCGGAATGCGCGCCAGCACGAATGGCACCGGCTTGCCGTCGATGACGAGGATGCGCTTGTCGCCCTTGACGATCTCGGGCACGTAGCGCTGCACCATCACCGTGTGGGCGCCGCGCGCGTTCAGCGTCTCGACGATCGAGCCGAGGTTCATGCCGTCGGCGGCGACGCGAAAGATGCCGGCGCCGCCCATGCCGTCGAGCGGCTTCAGGATCACGTCGCCCTGCTCGGCGTGAAAGCGCTTCAGCTCCGCAGGATCACGGGTCACGAGCGTCGGCGCGATGAACTGCGGGAACTCGAGGATCGCGAGCTTCTCGGGATGGTTGCGCAGTGCTGCGGGCCGGTTGAAGACGCGCGCGCCTTCGCGCTCGGCCTGCTCGAGCAGGTGCGTGGCGTAGAAGTATTCGCTGTCGAAGGGCGGATCGGTGCGCATGATCACGGCGGCGAAGTCGGCCAGGGCGATGCGCGCCCGCTCGCCGACCGCCGCGTTCTCGGCGAACCACGGCGCTTTCTGGCCGGTGAGCGAGATCTCGCGGACGTGCGTCGAAACCCTGGCGCCGCGCTGCCACATCAGGTCCTTCGCCTCGCAGGCGAAGATCGCGTAGCCGCGGCGCTGGGCCTCCTTCATCATCACGAAGGTCGAATCCTTCTTGACGTTGAAGCTTTCGAGCGGATCGGCGACGAAGAGCAGTTTCATGGCGAGGAGCGAGGTTCGTCGCGGCGGGGTCGCCACTGTTGCACAAAGAGCGCCGCCGCGCCCGCGACCACGCCCCAGAAGGCCGAGCCGACGCCGAACAGGCTCAGACCCGAGAGCGTGACCAGGAAGGTGATGAGCGCCGCCTCGCGGTACGGCTCGTCCTTCAGCGCCGCGGCCAGGCCGGAGCCGATCGTGCCGAGCAGGGCCAGGCCGGCGACCGCGATCACCAGCTCGCGCGGGAACGCGGCGAGCAGGCCGGCGAAGGCGGCGCCGAAGACGCCGACCACGCAGTAGATCGCGCCGCACGCCGCCGCCGCGACCCAGCGCCGGTCGGGATCGGCGTGCGCTTCGCGGCCGAGGCAGATCGCCGCCGTGATCGCCGCGAGGTTGAGGGCGAACGCGCCGAACGGCGCGAGCACGAGCGTGGCGATGCCGGTGAGGGCGATGATCTTCGAGATCGGCAGCCGGTAGCCGGCGGCGCGGATGGCGGCGACGCCGGGCAGGTTCTGCGATGCCATGGTGACGATGAAGAGCGGCAGCGCCAGGCTCACGGTCGCGCGCCAGCTGAACTCGGGCGCGGTGAAGACCGGCACGGTGAACGACCATTGCACGCCGCCCGCGTGCAGGCGACCGGACCCGGCGGCGATGGCCACGCCGACCGCGAGCACACCGACCACCGCGTAGCGCGGCCAGAGCCGGCGCCCGAGCAGGTAGGCGGCAAGCATCGCCAGCACCATGCCAAGCGAGGACTGCAGCGCGGCGAACGCATCGAGGCCGAAGCGGGCGAGCACGCCGGCGAGCAGGGCGCCGGCGAGCGGCATCGGAATCTTCTCCATGACCCGCTCGAACCAGCCGCTGGCGCCGGCGACGACGATCAGCAGCGCGCAGACGATGAACGCGCCGGTCGCCTCGGCCATGCCGAAGCCGCCGCCGGCGCCGGCCACCGCCAGCACCGCCGCGCCGGGCGTGCTCCAGGCGATCATCACCGGCTTCCTCAGCCACAGCGAGGGCAGCAGCGTGGTCAGGCCCATGCCCCAGCCGAGCGCCCACATCCAGGAGGCCGATTGGGCCGGCGTCGCGCCGAGCGACTGCGCCGCCTGGAAGACGATCGCCACCGAGCTGGTGAAGCCGACCAGCACGGCGACGAAGCCGGCGGTGACGGCCGAGAGGGAAACGTCCGAGACGCGCGACGCCGTCACCGACAAGTCAGATCTCGACTTTCGAGCCCAGCTCGACGACACGGTTGGTCGGCAGGCGCAGGAAGTCGGCCGCCGCCGCGGCATTGCGGTGCATGCCGGCGAACAGCTTCTCGCGCCAGTCGGCCATGCCGCCGCCAAGGGTCGGGATGACGATGTCGCGGGAGAGGAAGTACGACGTGTCCATGTCGTCGACGACGCAGCCGGCGGCGCGCATGCGCTCCAGCGCCGCCGGCACATCGGGCTCGTTCTTGAAGCCGAAGTGCAGGGTCACCTGCCAGCAGTCGTTGCCGAGCGGCTCGACGTCGCAGCGCTTGTCCTTGGCGATCCACGGCACCTCGTGATGGCGCACGGTGACGAACAGGTTGCGCTCGTGCAGCACCTTGTTGTGCTTGAGGTTGTGCAGCATCGCGTTCGGCGTCAGGCCCTGGTCGCTGACCAGGAACACCGCCGTCCCGGCCACCCGCGTCGGCGGGCTGATGAACACCGATTCGAGGAAGCTCGGCAGGTCGATCGCCTCGCTGCGCAGCCGCTCGGCCATCAGCTTTCGGCCCTGCTTCCAGGTCATCATCAGCGTGAACATCAGCGCGCCGATCAGCAGCGGGAACCAGCCGCCGTCGAACACCTTGACGATGTTGGCGGCGAGGAAGGCGAAGTCGACGAGGAAGAAGAAGCCGGTCGCCAGGACCACCAGCGACCAGGGGTACTTCCAGGCGTAGCGGACGACGAAGAAGGTCATGGTCGTCGTGATCAGCATGTCGATCGTCACCGTGATGCCGTAGGCCGCCGCCAGCTTGTTGCTGGAGCCGAACAGGACCACGGCGATGACGATGCCGGCGAACAGCCCCCAGTTGACGAACGGCAGGTAGATCTGCCCGGTCTCGTGCTCGGAGGTGTGGGCGATGCGCAGGCGCGGGAGGTAGCCGAGCTGGATCGCCTGCTTGGTCACCGAGAACGCCGCGGTGATCAGCGCCTGGGAGGCGATCACGGTGGCGAAGGTCGCCAGGCCGATCAGCGGATAGAGCGCCCAGGTCGGCGCCATCTCGTAGAACGGGTTGCCGACCTTGTCGGGGTAGACGAGCAGCATCGCGCCCTGGCCGAAGTAGTTGAGCACCAGCGCCGGCATCGCCATGCCGAACCAGGCGAGCCGGATCGGCCGCTTGCCGAAGTGGCCCATGTCGGCGTAGAGCGCCTCGGCGCCGGTGACGCAGAGCACCACCGAGCCGAGGGCGATGAAGGCGATCGAAGGGTGGCCCAGCATGAAGGCGATGGCGTAGTGCGGAGAAAGCGCCTTCAGGATCGCCGGGTTGTCGCCGATGTGCCAGATGCCGAGCGCCGCCAGGACGACGAACCAGACGGCCATCACGGGGCCGAAGAGGCGGCCGACGCGCTCGGTGCCGTGCCGCTGGAACATGAACAGGGCCGTCAGCACCACCAGCGTGACCGGCACGATCCAGGCGTGCAGCCCGGGCGCCGCGACTTTCAGCCCCTCGACCGCAGAGAGCACCGAGATCGCCGGCGTGATGACGCCGTCGCCGAAGAAGATCGCCGTGCCGAAGATGCCCACCAGGAGCAGCCGCCGGCGCAGCGGCGGCCGGTCGCGCACCGCCTGCGAGGCGAGGGCGAGCATCGCGATCAGGCCGCCCTCGCCATTGTTGTCGGCGCGCAGGATCAGGACCACGTACTTGATCGAGACGATCACCGTCAGCGTCCAGAACACCAGCGACAGCACGCCGTAGATGTTGCCGGGCGTCAGCGGCACGTGGCCGTTGGCGAACACCTCCTTCAGCGCATACAGCGGGCTGGTGCCGATGTCGCCGTAGACGATGCCGATGGCGCCGAGCGTCAGGGCGGCAAGGTTGGAGGCGGGGCGGTTGGGGGTCACGCGGGGTGCGCGGCTGCGGAGCGCGGAGCTCCGGCGCGGCGTCGGGGACGGCTATTGTGCCTCGCAGCACGCCGCCAGGCGACGCCGCCCGGACCGTCTGCTACTCGTAGATCTCGGCGTTCGGGTCGGTCGCCTCGAGCTCGTAGGCCGCGGCGACCATCGCCAGGCGGGCGATCACGCCGTACATGTAGAACCGGTTCGGGGCGCTGACGCCGGGCTTGGAGCCCGGCTTGGGCAGCTGGTTCGAGCCGGCGAAGGCCAGCGGCACGAAGCTGGCCCCCGGGGAATTGAGGTTCTCGTCGTTGCCGCGCTCGGGATTGACGCGGTAGAAGCCGCCGACGACGTAGCGGTCGATCATGTAGACCACCGGCTCGGCGACCGACTCGTTCACGCGCTCGTAGGTCGGCACGCCTTCCTGGAGGATGACTTCGCTCACCTCCTGCCCGTCCTTGATGACGCTCATCTTGTTGCGCGAGCGACGGTTCAGGTCGGCCAGGTCCTTGGGGTCGCGCACCGTCATGATGCCCATGCCGTAGGTGCCGGCGTCGGCCTTGACGATGATGAACGGCTTTTCCTGGATGCCGTATTCCTTGTACTTGCGGCGGATCTTGCCGAGCAGCGTCTCGGCGTTGCTCATCAGGCACTCGGCGCCCGAGCCGTCGCTGAAATTCACCTCGCCGCAGCGGGCGAACATGGGGTTGATCAGCCACGGGTCCATGCCGAGCAGCTTGGCGAACTTCTTCGCCACCTCCTCGTAGGCGGCGAAATGGTTGGTCTTCCTGCGCACCGCCCAGCCGGCGTGCAGCGGCGGCAGCAGGTACTGCTCGTGCAGGCCCTCCAGCACCTTCGGAATGCCCGCCGAGAGGTCGTTGTTGAGCAGGATGGTGCAGGGATCGAAATCCTTCAGCCCCAGGCGGTTCCTGGTGCGCACCAGCGGCTCGACCGTGAGGGTGGTGCCGTCGGGCAGCGGCACCGGGGTCGGCACCGTGATCGAATCGTCGAGGGTGCCCAGGCGAACGTTCAGCCCGGCCTGGTGGAAGATCTCCATCAGCCGCGCCACGTTCATCAGGTAGAACGAGTTGCGGGTGTGCTTCTCGGGAATGAGGAGCAGGTTCTTCGCTTCCGGACAGATCTTCTCGATCGCCGCCATCGCCGCCTGCACTGCCAGCGGCAGCATCTCGGTGGTCAGGTTGTTGAAGCCGCCGGGGAACAGGTTCGTGTCCACCGGCGCCAGCTTGAAGCCGGCGTTCCTCAGGTCGACCGAGGTGTAGAACGGCGGCGTGTGCTCCATCCACTCGAGCCGGAACCAGCGCTCGATCGCCGGCAGCGACTCGAGCATGCGCTGCTCCAGCTCGTTGATCGGGCCGGTGAGTGCGGTGATGAGGTGGGGAACCATGGCAGAGCCCGCGGCGGGCGGTGAGGCGTGCGGGAAAGGGGAGCGAGGATTCTAGGCATATGGGGAGCCCGCGAGCCGGCGCAAGCGCCGCCCGTCGGGGCCCCAGGCCCGGACAAAAAAAGGGCCGCCTCGCGGCGGCCCTGCACAGAGGAGAAAGGAACCGGTCAGTTGTGGTACGCGGTCTCGCCGTGCGAGGAGATGTCCAGGCCCTCGCGCTCGTCTTCCTCGCTGACGCGCAGCCCGATCGTCATGTCGACGACCTTGTAGGCGATCAGGGAGACGACTCCCGACCAGACGATCGTGATCAGCACCGCCTTCAGCTGGATCCAGACCTGGTCCAGGATGGGCACCGAGGAGACCGAGGCCGTCACCCAGTCGCCGACCAGGCCCGGGCCGCCGAGCGCCTGGTTGTTGAACACGCCGGTCAACAGGGCGCCGACGATGCCGCCGACACCGTGCACGCCGAACACGTCGAGCGAGTCGTCCGCGCCGAGCATCTTCTTCAGCCCGGTCACGCCCCAGAGGCAGGCGAAGCCGGCGATGAAGCCGATGACGATCGCGCCCATCAGGCCGACGTTGCCGCAGGCCGGGGTGATCGCCACCAGGCCGGCCACCGCGCCGGAGGCGGCGCCGAGCATCGAGGCCTTGCCCTTGAAGAGAGCCTCGCCGATGCACCACGCCAGCACCGCCGCGGACGTCGCCGAGAAGGTGTTGATGAAGGCCAGGACCGCCGAGTTGCCCGCTTCGAGCGCCGAGCCGGCGTTGAAGCCGAACCAGCCGACCCACAGCAGCGCGGCACCGACCATGGTCAGCGTCAGCGAGTGCGGCGTGAACGACTCGCGTCCGTAGCCGATCCGCTTGCCGATCATGTAGGCGCCGACCAGGCCGGCGACCGCGGCGTTGATGTGCACGACCGTGCCGCCGGCGAAGTCGAGGGCGCCCATCTGCCAGATGAAGCCGGCCTTGCCGTTCATCGCGTCGACGACTTCCTTGCCGCTGTAGGCGTCCGGGCCCATCCAGAACCAGACCATGTGGGCGATCGGCGCGTAGCTGAAGGTGAACCACAGCACCATGAAGGCCAGCACCGCGCCGAACTTCATGCGCTCGGCGAAGGCGCCGACGATCAGGCAGCAGGTGATCGCCGCGAAGGTTGCCTGGAAGGCCAGGAACAGCAGCTCGGGGATGTAGACCCCCTTGCTGAAGGTGGCGCCCATGGCGAAAGTGCCGGTCGCGGGGTCGAACAGGCCCTTCATGAAGAGTCGATCAAAGCCGCCGAAGAAGGCGTTGCCCTCGGTGAAGGCCAGGCTGTAGCCGTAGATGCACCACAGGATGACGATCATCGAGAAGGTCACGAAGACCTGCATCAGCACCGACAGCATGTTCTTGCTGCGGACCAGGCCACCGTAGAACAGCGCCAGGGCCGGGACCGACATCATGATGACGAGCGCGGTGCAGACCAGCATCCAGGCGACGTCGCCCTTGTTGGCGACGGGAGTGGAGGCGGCGGCGGAAGCGGCTTCAGGCGCGGAGGCGGCCGAGCCCGCGGCCATCGGCGCCGAAGCGGCAGCGGGTGCGGAGGCGGCGGCCGAAGCGGCGGCGGAGGCAGCCTGGGCGAACGCGCTTTCGCCGAAGGCGAGCGCGAACAGGCTGAGGACGAAGGCGATGAGGAGTTTGTTCATGGCGTGTTGTTCTTTTCCCGGCCTCAGAGGGCGTCCTTGCCGGTCTCGCCGGTGCGGATGCGGACAACCTGTTCCAGCGTCGAGACGAAGACCTTGCCGTCGCCGATCTTGCCGGTGCGCGCCGCGGTCTCGATGGCCTCGATGACCCGGTCGACGATCGCATCGTCGACCGCGGCCTCGATCTTCACCTTGGGCAGGAAATCGACCACGTATTCCGCGCCGCGATAGAGCTCGGTATGGCCCTTCTGCCGGCCGAAGCCCTTGACTTCCGTCACCGTGACTCCCTGGACGCCGATCGCGCTCAAGGCCTCACGCACTTCGTCCAGCTTGAACGGCTTGACGATCGCGGTCACCATTTTCATGGTCGCACTCCCTCTCGATGTTGAATGAATCCGGCCTTCCGCAGGCGCGCCCCTCTTCGGCGCACCTGCGGAGGAATCACATGGCCTTGCTGAGGGTCAGGATGACCCGGCCCTTGTTGATGTCGCCGTAGAAGTCCTTCTTGTTCGCGCCGACGTAGGCAGCGGCAGCCGACACGCCTGCGCCCATCACGGCGGACAGGTCGTAGGTCACGCCGATCTTGTAGTCGTAGTAGCTCTTGACGCCTGCGTCGATCGTCCCGCCCTCGCCACCGTCGATGGTCGCGTTGCGCAGCTTCTTCGCCATGTGCGTGTAGCCGCCATGCGCGTTGATCGTCCACTTGTCGATCGGGTAGTTGACGTTGAGCTCGACGTAGCCGGTGTTCTTGCCGCGGCTGCCGCTGAGGGAGTCGCCGTTGGCCTCGGCCAGCATCTGCTGCGCCTTGCCGAAGCCGAAGTAGTCGCCCGAGACGGTGTGCGAGTACTTGAGGGTGAGGAACGTCCAGGTCAGCGCACCGTAGATCTCGGTGGTGTTGAAGCTGATCACCTTGTTGTTCTGCGGGTAGTAGTACTGCAGGATGCCGACGTCGTAGCCGAAATCCTTGGCGATTTCGCCCTTGTAGCCGCCATAGAAGTCCATCTCGATGCCGGTATTCGTGAAACCGATGTTCGAGTTCCAGTTGCCGACGTAGAACCCGGCGGCCGACCAGTCGAAGCCGCCCTGAATCGCCGGCGAGACGGACTTGGTCGTGATCTCGCCGCTGTCGTTGGTGCCGACGCCGCCCTGATCCTGGCCACGGAACTTGTACTTCGTGGTGACGGAAACGTTGGCCGTCAGCGGGAAAGCAGGCTCCGGCGCGGCGGGCGCGGGCGTTGCCTGGGCAAACGCGCCGCTGACGGCGCCGAGCGACAGAAACGAGGACACAAGAACTGAACTTCTCTTCATTGGGGCTCCCTGCAAGGTCGTTGAGATTCGGGTGAGTTCTGCACGATGCGTGCCAAGCGCCCTCCAGAGGGGATGCCCCATTCAGAGGCGGTCGGCTCCCCCGAAACCGGCAGGACGGCACCATGCGCAGGCACTACGCTCCTGCGGCTGCGCACTGCACTGGTGCCAAGCCAGCGCTCTTCCCCAACTCGTCGTCCGCAGCCGCGGCATTCGTTCCATGGCCTTTGCCGTCGTCCACAGCCGCGCCCTGCGCGGCCTCGAAGCGCCCGCGGTGACCGTCGAGGTGCACCTCGCCAACGGCCTGCCGAGCTTCACTCTCGTCGGCCTTGCCGACACGGAGGTCAAGGAAGCGCGCGAGCGGGTGCGCGCCGCGCTGCAGACGAGCGGCCTCGAGTTCCCGCACAACAAGCGGGTCACGGTCAGCCTGGCGCCGGCCGACCTGCCGAAGGAATCGGGCCGGTTCGACCTGCCGATCGCGCTCGGCATCCTCGCCGCCGCCGGGCACATCGATGCGGCCCGCCTGGCCGGCTACGAGTTCGCCGGCGAACTGTCGCTCGGCGGCGAGATGCGTCCGGTGCACGGCGCGCTGGCCATGGGCCTGGCGATGCGGCGCAGCGCCAGTGCGCTCGAACGCTCGCGCACCCTGGTGTTGCCGGTCGCGAGCGCCGACGAAACGGCCTCGGTCGGCGGCCTGTCGGTGCGTGGCGCCGGGCACCTGCTCGACGTCGTCGCCGCCCTGCTCCCCGGTGACGCGGCCGACGGCGGAGCACTGCGCGAGGCCGTTCCCCTCAGCCGCGGCGCCAGCGCCGCGCTGCCCGACCTGCGCGACGTCAAGGGCCAGGCGGCGGCGAAACGCGCGCTCGAGATCGCCGCGGCCGGCGAGGCGAGCCTGCTCATGATCGGCCCGCCCGGCACCGGCAAGTCGATGCTCGCCCAGCGCCTGGGCGGCCTGCTGCCCGAGCTCACGCACGACGAAGCGCTCGAGTCGGCGGCGATCCTGAGCGTCGCCGACGCCTTCGTCGCCCGCCGCTGGGGCCAGCGCATCCTGCGCGCGCCGCATCACACCGCCTCGGCGGCGGCCCTGGTCGGCGGCGGCTCGCCGCCGCGGCCCGGCGAGGCCTCGCTCGCCCACCACGGCGTGCTCTTCCTCGACGAGCTGCCCGAGTTTCCGCGCGCCGCGCTCGAGGCCTTGCGCGAGCCGCTGGAAACGGGCCGCATCGTCATCTCGAGGGCAGCCCGCCAGGCCGAGTTCCCGGCCCGCTTCCAGCTCGTCGCGGCGATGAACCCCTGCCCGTGCGGCCAGCTCGGCAACCCGGCCAGAGCGTGCCGCTGCACGCCCGACGCGGTGCTGCGCTACCAGGCGCGGATCAGCGGGCCGCTGCTCGATCGCATCGACCTGCAGGTCGAAGTGCCGGCAGTTGCTGCCGAGCAGCTCGCCGCCGCGCCCGACGGCGAGGCGAGCAGCGTCGTTCGCGAACGCGTCGCCACCGCCCGGGCGATCGCGGTCGCCCGCCAGGGTGGGAGCAACGCCACCCTGGCCGGCGACGCGCTCGACGCGCATTGCCGGCTCGACCCGGCGGCCTCGCGCTTCCTTCAGGCGGCGACCACCCGGCTGGGCTGGTCGGCGCGCGGCTTTCACCGGCTGCTCCGGGTGGCGCGCACGATCGCCGACCTCGCCACCAGCGCCGACATCACCACCGCCCATCTCGGCGAGGCGATCCAGTACCGGCGCGTCCTGCAGACGCACTGATCCGCGCGGGACCGCGCCGCAATGAAAAACGGGCAGCCCGCAGGCTGCCCGTCGCTCGCGACCCGAAGGTCCGGGGCTCAGCCCGCCTTCAGGAAGCCGAGGTCGCGCGGGAAGTTCGAAAGGTTGGGGAAGATCGTGCCGAGGTTGGTGTCGCTGACGCCGAACCACTTGCCGATCGTCGCGCCGATCGTGTCGACCGAGGTGACCGGCAGATAGGCGTTGTTGCCCGCGTCCTGCCCGGTATTGAGCTGGAACTGCGGGAAGCGCCCGTAGATCTCGCCGCCGTTGACCGCGCCGCCCACCACGAAGTGATGCGAACCCCAGCCGTGGTCGGTGCCGTCGCCGTTGCTCGTCATCGTCCGGCCGAAGTCGGACGCGGTGAACAGGGTGACGTTGTTGCGCATGTCGACGCCGCCGATGTTCGACATGACCGTGTCGAAGTAGCCGATGGCGTGCGAGATGCGCGCCACCAGGTCCGCCTGGTTCATGTTCTGGTTGTCGTGCGTGTCGAAGCCGCCCATCGAGACGAAGAAGATCTGCCGCTTGGCGCCGATCGCGTTGCGCGCGCCGATCACCCGGGCCACGGTCTGGATTTGCTGCGCCAGCCCGTTGGCGGCGTTGTTGCCGGTCGAGGGCACGTTGTATTGCGTGGGAGCGACCACCGTCGAGGCGTTGAAGGCGGCCTGGAAAGTCGCCTGCGCCGAGATCGAGCGGTTGATGATCGACGAATATTCCTTGGCGAACAGGTGCGAGTTGTCGGCCGTGACGATCGACTTCAGCGTGGTCGCCGCGGTCGTCGAGTTGAACAGCGTGCCGGTGAGGCCGGAGATCTGGGTCGCGCCGGCGCCCCCGACCTGGTACTGGAAGGTCGTCTGGCCGGCCGAGAACACCGCGTTGCCCGACACCGAGATGCTGGTGAAGGTCTGGTTGGTGTTCTGGCTGGCGATCATGTCGCCGATGTGGCCGCCCCAGCCGATCTTCACGCCCTCGGGCCCGAGCGCCTGCCAGGTCGACTGCTGGTCGTTGTGCGAGCCGAGCGCCTGCGGGCGCGGCTTCGAGTTCGAGGTGAACTCGGTGCGCGTCAGAGGCACCACGAGCGGGCCGGCGTTGGCGAGGATCGCCAGGCGGCCGGCGCCGAACAGGTTCTGCACTTCGGTCATGACCGGGTGAACCGCGTAGGTGAAGGCGTTGTTCTCCGGCGAGGCGGTGAACTTCGGCGCCAGCGGCAGGACGCCGCCGAGGCGGGCCGGCGAGGCCCGCGTGGCGCCGCCGTTGGGCACCGTGCCGGGGGCCAGCAGGGCGATCGAGTCCGGCGCCTGCGTGCGCACCCGGGTGTACTCGGCGAACGAAGCGGTGTCGGTGCGAAGGACCATGTTCGACGAGTCGTTCCCGCCGTAGAAGAACATGCAGATGATCGCCTTGTAGTCGGGCGCGGTCTGGCCGACGGCGGCGCCGAGCGTGGCCATGTTCAGGGCGAACGGTGCGGCAGCAGCGCCGACCGAGCCCGACACGACCGACGCGGTGCGCAGGAACTGGCGGCGCGTAGCGTTGAGTTTTGTCATGATCGTTCCCTCTTTACTTCTGGATCAGGTAGTCGGGCGACGCCATCGACATGTAGACGGCGAGATAGACGCGGTCGCGCTTTGCGCTGTCGATGGCCGCCTGGTTGGTCGGCGGCACCGCGGGCGCGCTGGCGGCGCCGCTGGCGCCCGAGGCCGCCATGGGAGCGCTGGCAGCCGGGGCCGGATACACCGGCGCCGGGATCACGCGGCTGGCGACGGCCGAAGCGATCTGCGTCTTCAGCGTGTCGGGCATCGTGCCGTGGAAGAGCAGCAGGTTCATCCGGTCGACCAGCGCCGTCGGCGTGGTGGCCAGCGCCATCTCCGCGTCGTACTTGTGCACGATGTCCCGCGTCGTGCTGAGCGCGGTCCAGTTGCGGATGAAGTTCATGTAGCCCGCGACCGACACGTCGGTCGCGATCTGCAGCTCGGGAACCACCAGGTTCGCGTCGGTGATCGCCTTGCTCGTCGGCACGTAGCCGGGGCGGAAGAAGTTGAACACCGTGGGCGCGAACATCGGCGTCTGCGACAGGCTGGTCGCCGGGTCATCGGTGAGGCCGATGCCGGTGTAGCGGCCGCTGACCGAGGTGGCGTTGAAGGCGCGCAGCATGTTCGACAGGCGCAGCACGGGCTCCCTGACCTTGCCGGCCGAGACCGAGGTGCTGATCGTCCGCGCTTCGCTGTCGAGCAGGATCGCCTTCCACACCGCCTTCATGTCGCCGCGGACGCCGCTGCCGTTGTCGTTGAACTTTGCGGCGACGCGGGCCACGTAGGCCGGGCTCGGGTTGCTGGTGACCAGGCGCTGGATCAGCTGCTTGCCGATGAACGGCCCGACGTTCGGGTTGTTGAACAGCGTGTCGAGGGCGATCTTGACGTCGGCGTCGGTCGTCGGCTTCGTCATCGCCGGGATCGTGGTGCCGAGGAAGACCTTGTCGCTGATCGAGTGGTAGCTCGTGTTCGCCGTGTACTCGTCGTACGCCTGCATCGGCCGCCAGTCGCGCTCGAGGTTGGGGTTCTGGCCGATGAAGCGGGCGCTGGTGCGGTCGGTGAGCTGCGGGCCTGCGTACCAGCTGAGGCCGGTGAACACCTGCGACAGGCCTTCGAGGTCTGCCGACTTGTAGGCGACCGCCGGGCGACCGTCGCTGCCCATGATGTTGGTGCCGTCGAGGTTCAGCTTGTACTGGCCGACGGCGAACAGCTGGGTGATTTCGCGCGCGAAGTTCAGGTCGGGGACCCGGCCGGTCGCCGCGTCTTCCTTCATGTTGCCGCGATGCGAGAGGTAGATGCCCATCATCGGGTGATAGGTCACGCTCTCCATCAGGTCGCGGAAGTTGCCGAAGGCCTTCTCGCCGAGCATGTCGTAGTAGGAGGCGACACCGCGCGTCTGGTTGCGCAGGGTGGCATCGGCGAACGAGATCACCATGATCTCGGACAGGGCGAAGGTGACGCGCTGGCGGAGCTGGTCGTCGGCGCCGAGCGCCTGGCTCCACCACGAGTCCCAGAAGTTGGTGTTGCTGAGCTGCTGCCCGACCGAGGTCAGGTCGGCCGCCGCCTGGTTGATGTACAGGCGGTGCAGCGTCTGCGGCTTGGCGAGCTGCTCGTCGAGCCAGGCGCCGTAGGTCATGCCCGAGAGGCGGGTGATCTCCGCCTCGCTCGGGCCCATGGTCGCCTGCATCAGGAAGCGCGAGGCCTCCATCGCCGTCGGCTTGGCCGCGGCGATGACCTCGGGGTTGTCGACCCCGCCGGCAGGGTCGGCGGAACCGCCGCCGCCGCCGCCGCAAGCCGCGATGACGACCAGGACTGCGGCCGCAACGGCGCCGCGGGTGAAGCGGGCGAAACGCTCGCCGCCGATCTCGATGTTCTGAACAGTATTCACTGTGGGGCCCCCCAACGACCAGAAGAAATTCTTTACACGGCGCCGTCAACGCAGGCTGCGTGCCAAGGCCTGGAAGGCATTCTGGGTGGCGGCGGCGCGCAAGTTAACGTCAAAACTTGGCAGTTGACGGAGGGCTTACAGGCCGTCGCAACTGATGCAATGCCGCGTTCTGCGAGTGTTGCAAGGAGTTGCGCCAGATGTAATCAAACGCATCCGGATTCGCCCCGGTTCGTGACCGAACGCATGGGCCGCGAAGCGGCAACGCTCAGAGCAGTGTGCTGAGCGCCCGCTCGGCGTCGCGTTCGGCCAACGCGCTGCGCCGCGCCCAGTCGCGCACCTGGTCCGGCCCGATCTTGCCGACGTTGAAGTACGCCGCGTCGGGATGGGCGAGGTAGAAGCCGCTGACGCTGGCCGCCGGCAGCATCGCCAGGCTCTCGGTCAGGCTCATGCCGATCTCGTCACAGCCGAGCACCCGGAACAGGTCGCGCTTGACCCGGTGGTCGGGGCAGGCCGGATAGCCGGGCGCGGGGCGGATGCCGCGGTAGCGCTCGGCCACCAGGTCGGCCACCGAGAGTTGCTCCGCCGGCGCGTAGCCCCAGAGATCGGTGCGCACGCGCCGGTGCAGGCTCTCGGCGAAAGCCTCGGCGAGGCGGTCGGCCAGAGCCTTGAGCATGATCGCGCTGTAGTCGTCGAGGTCGGCGGCGAACTGCCGCTCCTTCTTCTCGACACCCAGCCCGGCGGTCACGGCGAAGAGGCCGATGTAGTCGGCCTGGCCCGAGCCCTTGGGGGCGATGAA
This sequence comes from Burkholderiales bacterium, assembly GCA_021414305.1. Classification (GTDB taxonomy): domain Bacteria; phylum Pseudomonadota; class Gammaproteobacteria; order Burkholderiales; family Burkholderiaceae_C; genus Schlegelella_A. Next base: position 64,333 of record JAIOOS010000017.1, read on the forward strand.
ATCGGCGAGGCAGCGGTTCGGCCGCTTCACGCCCTCGACCACCGGGCGCACGCTCTGCATGCGCAGGCCACGCCAGGTCATCAGGACCTCGGTCCGTGACTCGTCGGCGTAGATCTCGATGTCGTCGTCACCGACCGTCGCCGCCGGGTACAGGCCGACGACGCCATTGGCACTCAGCCAGCGGCCTTCGATGACGCGCCGCAGCATGCGCTTGCCGTCGGAGAGCACGCGTCGCGCCGACTCGCCGACGATGTCGTCGGTGAGGATCGCCGGATAGGGGCCCGCCAGGTCCCAGGTCTGGAAGAACGGGCCCCAGTCGATGACCTCGGCGATCTCCGCCAGGTCCTGGTTCTTCAGGATCCGCCGGCCGACGAACTTCGGTGCCGGCGGCGTGTAGGCAGCCCAGTCGATCGGCGTCCTGTTGGCGCGCGCCTCGGCGAGCGAGACCAGCGGCGTCGCCTTCTTGCTGGCGTGCTGCTTGCGCACCCGCAGGTAATCGGCCTCGAGATCGGCGATGTAGGCGGCGGCGCGCTCGTCGGAGAGCAGGTCGCTGCAGACACCGACCGAGCGGCTCGCATCGGGCACGTAGACGACCGGGCCCTCGTAGTGCGGGGCGATCTTCACCGCGGTGTGCACCCGGCTGGTCGTGGCGCCGCCGATCAGCAGCGGGATCTTGCGAATGCGGAAGAAGTCGTCGCGCTGCATCTCCGAGGCGACGTGCTGCATCTCCTCGAGGCTGGGCGTGATCAGGCCCGAAAGGCCGATGATGTCCGCGCCTTCGACCTTGGCGCGGGCCAGGATGTCCTGGCACGCGACCATCACGCCCATGTTCACGACCTCGAAGTTGTTGCACTGGAGGACGACGGTGACGATGTTCTTGCCGATGTCGTGGACGTCGCCCTTGACCGTGGCGATGACGATCTTGCCCTTGGCCCTGGCCTCGCCGCCGCCTTCGATCAGGGCGAGCTTCTCGGCCTCGATGTAGGGCAGCAGGTGGGCGACCGCCTGCTTCATCACCCGCGCCGACTTCACCACCTGCGGCAGGAACATCTTGCCCTGGCCGAACAGGTCGCCGACGATGTCCATGCCGGCCATCAGCGGGCCTTCGATCACGTGCAGCGGCCGTCCACCGCCGGCCTGGATCACCTGCCACGCGGCCTCGGTGTCCTCGACGATGAACTCGGTGATGCCGTGCACCAGCGCGTGGCTCAGCCTTTCGGCCACGGTCTTCGGATGCTCGGGCGTGCCCCGCCAGGCGAGGCGCGCCGAATCGTCGCGGGCCGCGCCCTTGGCCCGCTCGGCGATGTCGACCAGGCGCTCGCCCGCGTCCTTCCTGCGGTTGAGGACCACGTCCTCGACCCGCTCGCGCAGCTCGGGATCGAGGTCGTCGTAGACGCCCACCATGCCGGCGTTGACGATGCCCATGTCCATGCCCGCCTTGATCGCGTGGTAGAGGAACACGGTATGGATGGCTTCCCGCACCGGGTCGTTGCCGCGGAACGAGAAGCTGACGTTGGAGACGCCGCCGGAGACCTTGGCGCCCGGCAGGTTCGCCTTGATCCAGCGCGTGGCCTCGATGAACTCGACCGCGTAGTTGTCGTGCTCCTCGATGCCGGTGGCGATGGCGAAGATGTTCGGGTCGAAGATGATGTCTTCGGGCGCGAAGCCCACCTCCTCGACCAGGATCCGGTAGGCGCGCTCGCAGATCTGCGTCTTCCTGGCGAAGGTGTCGGCCTGGCCTTGCTCGTCGAACGCCATCACCACGGCGGCGGCACCATAGCGGCGCACCAGCTTCGCCTGGTGGCGAAAGGCCTCCTCGCCCTCCTTCATCGAGATCGAGTTGACGATGCCCTTGCCCTGGATGCATTGCAGGCCGGCCTCGATCACCTCCCACTTCGAGCTGTCGATCATGATCGGCACGCGCGCGATCTCGGGCTCGCCGGCGATCAGATTCAGGAAGCGGACCATCGCCGCCTTCGAATCGAGCATCGCCTCGTCCATGTTGATGTCGATGACCTGGGCGCCGTTTTCCACCTGCTGGCGGGCGACGCTCAGGGCTTCCTCGAACTGGCCGTTGAGGATCAGGCGGGCGAACGCCTTCGAGCCGGTGACGTTGGTGCGCTCGCCGATGTTGACGAAGAGCGACCCGGTGCCGATCAGCACCGGCTCCAACCCCGAGAGCTTGAGCGGCGGCACGGGCATGGCGGCAGGGGCCGTCATGCCGCTTCGAGCTCGCTCGCCAGCTCGCCGAACAGCGCACCCCGGTGGCCGCAGCGGGGCTTGTACTTGCCCACGCGCTCGGCGATCCGGGCGATGTGCTCGGGCGTCGTGCCGCAGCAGCCGCCGGCGATGTTGAGGAAGCCCGCGCTCGCGAACTCCTCGAGCAACCCGGAGGTGATCTCCGGCGTCTCGTCGAAGCCGGTCTCGCTCATCGGGTTCGGCAGGCCGGCGTTCGGATAGCAGCTCACGAAGGTGTCACCCGCGATGTGCGCGAGCTCCTCGAGGTAGGGGCGCATCAGTGCCGCGCCGAGGGCGCAGTTCAGGCCCACCGCGAGCGGGCGGGCGTGGCGGATGCTGTGCCAGAACGCAGGCACCGTCTGCCCCGAGAGGATCCGTCCCGACGCGTCGGTCACGGTGCCGGAGACGATCACCGGCAGCCGCTCGCCCGTCTCCTCCATCAGCTCGTCGAGGGCGAAGATCGCCGCCTTGGCGTTGAGGGTGTCGAAGATCGTCTCGACCAGGAACAGGTCGCAGCCGCCTTCGAGCAGGCCCTCCGCCTGCTCGCGGTAGGCCGCGCGCAACTCGGCGAAGGTGACGTTGCGGGCGGCCGGGTCGTTGACGTCGGGGCTGATGCTCGCGGTCTTGGGCGTCGGCCCGAGCGCGCCGGCGACGAAGCGGGGCTTGTCGGTGCTGCTGAAGCGGTCGCAGGCGGCCCGCGCCAGCCGCGCGCCGACGACATTGATCTCGCGGGCGAAGGCGCCGAGCTCGTAGTCGGCCTGCGCCACCGACGTGGCGCCGAAGGTGTTGGTCTCGATGATGTCGGCGCCGGCCGCGAGGTACTGGTCGTGGATCGCGGCGATGACGTCGGGCCGCGTGATCTGCAGCAGGTCGTTGTTGCCCTTCAGGCTCTTCGCATGGTCCTTGAAGCGCTCGCCGCGGTAGTCGGCCTCGCAGAGGCGGTGCCGCTGGATCATCGTGCCCATCGCGCCGTCGAGGATGACGATGCGCTCCTTCAGGATCTGCGGCAGGGCCGCGGCACGGGTGTAGGGCGGCGTGTTCATGCCCTCGATTGTAGGAAGCACCTGCAATCGGCGCTTCCCAGGGGACGACCGCGGCGCTAGTGCAGCGCCCCGGCGACCGTCGCCTTGTAGAGCGAGTCGCGGAACTCGATGCCGCGCGTGCCCTCGTCGTCCATCGCCCAGGCCGAGAGCGCGAGCGCCGACATCGGCCGGGCGAACAGGAACCCCTGCAGCTCGTGGCAGCCGAAGGAGCGCAGGATCTCGTGCTGCGCCTCGGTCTCCACGCCCTCGGCGACGACCTTGAGGCCGAGCGCCTGGGCCAGCTTGACGATTGCGTCGACCACGGCGCGGGCGTCGGCGCTGGTGGCGAGGTCCATGACGAAGCTGCGGTCGATCTTCAGCTCGCCGGCGCGCAGCTTCCTCAGGTAGGCGAGGCTCGAATAGCCGGTGCCGAAGTCGTCGATCGAGATGTTGACGCCCATGGCGTTGAGCTTCTCGACCATGCGGATCGCGTTCGACGCGTCTTCCATCGCCACCGACTCGGTGATCTCGCAGGTCAGGAGCTGCGGGTTGATGCGGTGGCGCTTGAGCGCGGCGTCGATCCGGTCGGCGAGGTCGGCGTGGCGCAGCTGGTGGGCCGAGAGGTTGATCGCCACCCGCATGCGCAGGCCCTCGTCGCGCCACTGCCCCGCCTGGCGGCAGGCTTCGTCGATCAGCCAGTTGCCGATCGCACCGATCAGGCCGAAGCGCTCGGCGATCGGGATGAACACCGTCGGCGGCACCAGGCCGCGCTGCGGATGCTCCCAGCGCATCAGCGCCTCGGCGCCGGTGATCTCGCCGCTCGGCGCGTGCACCTTCGGCTGATACATCAGGTGCAGCTGGCCCTCGACGAGGGCGCGGCGCAGGTCGCGCAGCAGGTCGAACTGGTCGCGCGCGCCGCTCACCATGCGCGCCTCGAAGAAGCAGTGCGAGGCGCCGCCGCCGCTCTTGGCGGCGCCCATCGCCGCTTCCGCATGGGCGATCAGGTCCGACATCGCGCCGTGCTCGGGATACATGGCGATGCCGACCGAGCTGGAGACCGCGGCCTCGCGGCCGTTCATCTTGCACGGCTCGCCGATCAGCCCCTGCATGCGATCGGCGAAGGTCGCCGCGTCTTCCTCGCTCGGGTTGCCGCGGATCAGCATCAGGAACTCGTCGCCGCCGAGGTGCGCCACCCGGTCGTCGGGCCGGGCGAAGCGCTTCAGCCGGGTCGCGATCTCGCGCAGCATCAGGTCGCCCATGTGGTGGCCGAGCGATTCGTTGACCGGCTTGAAGCCGTCGAGGTCGATGAACAGCATCGCCATCCGCTCGCCGCTGGCGTCGGCCTGCTGCACCGATTGGGCGAGCAGGCCCTCGAACATCAGGCGGTTCGGCAGCCGGGTCAGGCCGTCGCGGAACGAGCGGCGCTGCAGCTCGGTCTCGGCACGGCGCAGCGACCGGCGCAGGCGCGCCTCGAGGATCGAGAGGATCAGGCCGACCACGAGCAGGGCGATCGAGCCGACCGAGGCGAACAGGGCGAGCGTGGTCGAGGCGATCCGCTCGGCATTGAGCGAAGCCGACTGCTCGGCCAGCCCGGCCGCGCCGGTCACGAGCTGCTGGCTGCCGACCAGGGTGGCGCCCAGCACCACGGCGGCGGTCACCTGCCAGGGCACCGTCGGCGGCTTGCTCCGGTCGCCGCCGCGGAAGAAGGCGCCGAGCGCCATCATGCAGCCGCCGCAGGCGCCGGAGATGGCGGCCACCAGCGGCAGCATCTGCCAGTTGATCCCGGGCTGCAGGCCGAGCGAGTTGAGGGAAACGACGTGCGCGCCGACCATGCCGGTGCCGAGCGCGAAGGCGCCCAGGCCGACGCGGACATGGGTCGCGATCCGGCCGCTGACGGCGCCGAAGCCGGCGAGGCCCACCGCCAGCGCCACCGTCCAGGCGAGCAGCGAGTCTTCGCCGTTGTAGCCGATCGGAAAGGCCAGCGGCTCGGCGGCCGTGCCGATGATCTGGCACGACCAGATGCCGAGCGAGAGCGCCGCCGCCGCGCCGAGCAGCCAGAGGGCCCCGGTGCGGGTGCGCAGCACCCGGACCCGGCGCGCCAGATCGAGCGCCACGTACGACGCCAGGGAGCTGACGGCGAGGGCGAGCAGCAGCATCAGCGCCCCCGGCATCGCCGAAGGCACCCCTGAATTGATCACCAGCTCGGCAGCCATGCACCCCTTGCGCGAAGAAATGAGACGCGGCGGCGGGCTCGTGGCCTGCCGCCGCAGTTTCATATCGACACGAATCGTGCGAACTTGAGGGCCGCCAGGCCGGCCTCCCGCCCGCCTCCGCCACGCGGGAAGGCCTCGCGGCGGGCGCTCTCCCCGGCTCGGCCGGCGCGGCGGCTCAGTGCAGGACGAGCGGCTGCTGCATCACGGCGGTGAAGCGGCCGATGTACTCGTCGATGTCTTCCTCGCTCGGCTGGCTGGCCATCAGCGCCATGGCCCCGGCCTTGAAGGTTTCGGCGACCGCGCCTTCCAGGAAGATGTCCTTCTTGGCGAACTTGTCGACGATCTCGAAGCCGCCGCGCGGCTCGGGCTCGGGCTCGCCTTCGGCCACGGGCGCGTGCGGGATGTCGAAGGCGACGACGGCGAAGTTGTCCGAGTTGTAGAGCATGTGCATGGCGAGGATCTCCTGCCCGGTAGCTGTGGCCGGCGGAAGCGATTGCAAGTCGGCCGGCAGAGCCTGGGCGCTAGTCCGCTACGGCTCGGCGCGCTGCAGCAGCAGCTCGAACTCGGCGTCGCCCGAGCCGTTGCGCGAAATCGCGCGCGCCGGCAGGTAGGCGCGCGCCGGATCGAGCCAGATCTCGAAGCTGCCGTCGTAGGCCGAATGACCGTCGACCACGAACTTGAGCGCGGCAACGCTGCCCGACGCGGTTTCTGCGTTCTCCCGGCCGGCGAAGCGCGCCGTGCGCACCGCGGCCTCGCCGCGGGCGCTCACCAGCACCATCGAGATCCGGCCGCCGGTCGCCAGCGCCGGGTCGGCGGCGACGATGCCGCCGAGCTGGATCATCCAGCTCAACCGGTCCTGGGTGCCGGCGAACAGCGGCCAGCGGTTGCTCGAGCCGGAAAAGGTGATCGCCCCGCTGTCGCGGCTGAAATTGGCGGCCCGCGCCGACTTGCGGGGCCGCTGGTCGACGAAGCGCACCGGCGCCAGGCCGTGCGCGCCGAGCTCGCCCTGGCTGCTTTGCGAGAGCAGCGCGATCCCCGCCAGGCGCACGTCGAACTGGAGCGCGTAGCGATCGCCCGCAGGCCGCCAGCGGATCTCGCCGGCGCCGCGGAACGGGCCGCGGCGCAGCTCGTAGCCCAGGGTCGCGGGTCCGGGCAGCAGCGTGCGGTAGACCGGGGGCGGCCTTTCGCCGGAGGTCAGGAAGGTGGCGGGCTCGGCCCGCGGGGCGGCCAGGGCGACCGTCATCATCCCCGGTTCGCTTCCGGCCTCCGGGGTCTCGCGCTCCGCGGCGGCCAACGTGCTCGGCTCCATCGCGATGCTCGTCGCCACGGCGGCCTCGGTCGGCGGCGAGGCCGCGACCGAGGTTGGCTCCGCGGGTGGCAGCTCTTGCACCGTCGTCGACAGTTCTTGATCCTTGCGTAAGCGAGCACTGGCTTTTACGAGCACCCAGGCGCTTGCGGCGGGAGACGCTGTCGGCGCTGCGGCGGGTGCGACCGTCGACAGGGCGACCGGCCCGACGGACGCCGCCGGCTCGATCGCCGCCGCCTCGGCCACCCGCGCGGGCAGCGCTTCGATCGTCCGCACGGCCACCGGCTCGGCCAGGGCGGGCTCCGCTCGGGCGCCGGCCCCGATCTCGCCGAGGGAGCCGATCACGCCGAAGTGCAGCAGCAGCACCAGCGCGATCGCGCCGAGCAGCACCGACCGACGGCACTGCCAGCGGGCCGGGGTCGGGCGCAGGAGGATCGCGGGATGCGCGGACATGGATGGGGAGAGGACCTGGCGGCGACGGACAATGCCTTCAACGCAGCCCGCGCCCTTTCGGAACACGATTCATGAAGCTTGCCACCTACAAAGACGGCTCGCGCGACGGCCAGCTCGTCGTCGTCTCGCGCGACCTGACGACGGCCCACTATGCCAGCGGCATCGCCGGCCGTCTGCAGCAAGTGCTGGACGACTGGAACTTCCTCTCGCCCCAGCTCGAGGACCTGGCCGCGACCCTTCACTCCGGCAAGGCCCGTCACGCCTTCCCGTTCGAACCCGCCCGATGCATGGCGCCGCTGCCGCGCGCCTACCAGTGGGTCGACGGCTCGGCCTTCGTCAACCACGTCGAGCTGGTGCGACGGGCGCGCAACGCCGAGATGCCGGCCAGCTTCTGGACCGACCCCCTGATGTACCAGGGCGGCAGCGACGACTTCATCGGCCCGTGCGACGACATCGTTGCCGCCAGCACCGACTGGGGCATCGACTTCGAGGCCGAGGTCGCGGTGATCACCGGCGACATCGGCATGGGCACGAGCCCCGAGGCGGCGATCGACGGCATCCGCCTGGTGATGCTCGCCAACGACGTGAGCCTGCGCAACCTGATTCCGGCCGAGCTGGCCAAGGGCTTCGGCTTCTTCCAGAGCAAGCCGGCGACGGCGTTCAGCCCGGTCGCCGTCACGCCCGACGAGCTCGGCGACGCCTGGCACGGCGGGCGCCTTCACCTCGATCTCGAGAGCGTCTGGAACGGCAAGCGCGCGGGCCTGTGCAACGCCGGCGAGGAGATGACCTTCCACTTCGGCCAGCTCATCGCGCATCTGTGCAAGACGCGCAACTGCCGCGCCGGCTCGATCGTCGGCAGCGGCACGGTCAGTAACAAGGACTGGGCGCGCGGCTATTCGTGCATCGCCGAGAAGCGGGCGATCGAGACGATCGAAGGCGGCAGCCCGGTGACGCCGTTCATGCAGTTCGGCGACACGATCCGGATCGAGATGAAGGGCGCCGATGGGCAAAGCCTGTTCGGCGCGATCGAGCAGAAGGTGGCCGCGGCGGCCTGATCCCCCCTGCCCGCTTCGAGTCGATGAGCGACGACCTGCCCCGCAGCCTCAAGTTCGCGACCGTCTGGTTGCTGCTCGGCACCGCCGTCTTCCTCGGCCTGCAGTGGCAGCAGCGCGAGGCGAAGAAGGCCACCTTCTCGGCCGTGGGCGACGTGGTCGAGATCCGCCGCGGCGACGACGGCCACTACCACTGGGCTGGCAAGCTCAACGGCCGGCGGGTCGAGTTCCTGGTCGACACCGGCGCCACCGGCGTCGCCATCCCCGCCGAGCTCGCGACCCGGCTCGGCCTCGAGTCCGAGGGCACGGTGCGCTCGAGCACGGCCGGTGGCGAGGTCGTCGGCCAGGTGGTGCGCGCCGACCTCGAGCTCGACGGCGGCGTGCGGGCCGAGCGGCTGCGCATGGTGGCCCTGCCGCGCCTGGAATCGCCGCTGCTCGGCATGGATGTGCTCGGCCGGCTGCACTGGCAGCAGAAGGACGGCGCCTTGCGGATCGACCTGCGGCCGGCCGCTGGCTCACGGTAAGCTTTTGCCATGCGCTTCCTGCCTCGCCTTCTCGCTCGCCTCCTTCCCCGCCGCGAGCTCGTCGCCGGCGCGCTGGCCGCGCTGCTGCCGCTCGCCGCCGCCCACGCCGCCGACGCGGGCACCGCCTGCCCGCCGGCCGCGGTACCGCTCACCTCGGAGAGCCTGAACGCCGGGATACGCAGCGCCAAGGACCACGGCTTCCTCTGGCGCCTGACCAAGGACGGACGCAGCTCCTACCTCTACGGCACGATCCACGCGGCGCGCGCCGAGTGGATGTTTCCGGGGCCGGTCACGCTGGACGCGCTGCGCAGGAGCGACACGCTCGCCCTCGAGCTCGACATCCTCGATCCCGACGTGCAGCGCCGGCTGGCGGCGAGCATCAGCGGGCAGCGCCGGGAGCCGCTGCCGCCGGCGCTGACGCGGCGGATCGAGCGCCAGCTCAAGGTCGAATGCGCCGACGTGGAGACCTTCGCCAAGTTCGCGCCCGAGTTCCAGATCGCTTCGCTCAGCGTCATGGCGGCGCGGCGCGACGGCCTCGATCCGGGCAATGCGATCGACCTGGTGCTTGCCGTGCTGGCGCGCGAGTTCGGCAAGCCGGTGGCCTCGCTCGAGACGCCCGAGCTGCAGATGCAGGCGCTGCAGCTTCCTTCGCAGGCCGAGACGATCGACTTCGTGAGCAGCGGGCTCGACGACCTCGAGTCCGGCCGGACCCGGCCGATGCTCAACCGCATGGCGCGGATCTGGACCGAGGGCGACTACGCCGAGCTCTCGCGCTTCGAGAGCTGGTGCAACTGCGTCGACACCGCGACCGAGCGCGCCGCCATGAAGCGCATGCTCGACGACCGCAACCCGCAGCTCGCGGCCGCGATCGACAACCTGCACACCGGGGGCACGAAGGTGTTCGCCGCGGTCGGCAGCCTGCACATGATCGGCCCGAAGGGCCTGCCGGCGCTGCTCCGTCAGCGCGGCTACAAGGTCGAGCAGGGCGACTTCGCGCGCTGAGGCGGCGATGCAGCACCGCGTTCGCCGCGCCGCCAGCGCCCTGGCGCTCGGGCTCGCCACCACACTCGGAGCAGATGCTATGGACGTTTCTCCGTACTGGAATTTCGACGATCCGGCCGCCTCGGAAGCGGCTTTCCGGCGCGCCCTCGCCGAGCGGCCCGGCGGCGACGATGCCCTGACCCTGCAGACGCAGATTGCGCGCACCTTCGGCCTGCGCTCGCGCTTTGCCGAGGCGCACGCGCTGCTCGATGCGATCGAGCCGCAGCTCGCCGGCGCCGGCGCCGAGCCGCGGGTTCGCTGGCTGCTCGAGAAGGGCCGCACCTTCCGCTCCTCGAAGGCGCCCGATCGCGCCCGGCCGCTGTTCGTCGAGGCGGTCGAGCGGGCGCATGCGGCCAGGCTCGACGCGCTCGAGGTTGATGCCCTGCACATGGTGGCGCTGGTCGAGACCGCGCCCGAGGCGCAGATGGAGTGGAACCGCAAGGCGCTCGCCGTCGCCGCGGCATCGAGCGACCCGGTGGCGCGCAACTGGGACGCCTCGCTCGCCAACAACATCGGCATGACCTTGCACGAGGCCGGCCGCTACGAGGAGGCGCTGGCGAGCTTTCGCACCGCGCTCGCTGCGCGCGAGCGGATCGGCAACGCGAGCCGCACCCGGGTCGCGCACTGGATGGTCGCCTGGACGCTGCGCTCGCTCGGCCGCCACGACGAAGCCCTGACGATCCTGCGCCGCCTCGAAGCGGAGAACGACGCCGCGGGCACGCCCGACGGCTACGTCTTCGAGGAGATCGGCGAGAACCTGCTCGCCCAGCGCCAGGACGAGGCGGCCAGGCGCTACTTCGGCCAGGCCTGGCGCATCCTCTCCGCCGACACCTCGCTCGACCGGCCCGACGACGCCCACCTGGCTCGCCTGGAACGCCTCTCGCGCTAGCCCACCTGGGGGGCGACAATCGTCGGCGACGAGAAGAATCCCCCAAGGAGACAAGCATGGCCGACGCGAGCAGCTTCACGAAGATGGTCCCGGGTTTCGATTTCCTGCAGAACCTGGTCAAGGGCGCCGGTGCGGCGATCCCCGGCATCGGTCAGTGGGTCGCGCCGACGCTCGATCCCGAGGAGCTCGAGAAACGGATCAGCGAGCTGCGCACGGTGCAGTTCTGGCTCGAGCAGAACGCGCGCATGCTGGCGACGACGATCCAGGCGCTCGAGGTGCAGAAGATGACGCTCTCGACCTTGAAGACGATGAACGTGCAGATGGGCGACCTGCGCGATTCGCTGAAGCTGAAATCGCCGGCCGAAGCCGCGTCGGCCGCTTCGCCGGCCAAGGCAGCGGCGCCGCGGGCGGGCAAGGGCGCGCCGGTTCCCGGCGGGGTGGTCGATCCGATGCAGTGGTGGGGCGCCCTCACCAGCCAGTTCGCCCAGCTCGCGACCACGGCGATGAAGGACAGCGCCACCGACGCGGCCAAGACGCTCGCCGGCAACATGCTCAAGCAGTCGCTCGACAGCGCTGCCGCCGGCTTCAAGTCGGCAGCGAGCGCGCCGATGAAGGCCGCCACGGCGGCCGGGGCCGCGGCGCTCGGCGCCGCCGCCGGCGCCGGCAAGGCGCTGACGCGGCCGAAGGCCGCCAGGAAACGCAGCGCCATCAAGCGCTAGCCACTCCGGGCACCGTTCCATCCGAGCCCTCGCCGAGAACCGATGAACGCCGCCGCGCCCGAAGCCGCCGTGCTCGCCGCTGCCGCACCGGACGCGGCGGAACGGTCGCGCCGCCAGGCCGAGGTCGTCGCCGCGCTGGGCGCGGCGCTGCCGGCGCATGCCCTGCTCTGGCAGCGCGAGGACACGGTGCCTTACGAATGCGACGGGCTCACCGCCTACCGCGAGCAGCCGCTGGTCGTCGCCCTGCCCGAGAGCGAGGCGCAGGTCGCCGCGGTGCTCGCGATCTGCCACCGCCTCGAGGTGCCGGTGGTGGCGCGCGGCGCCGGCACGGGCCTCTCCGGCGGCGCGCTGCCGAACGCGCTCGGCGTGACCCTCAGCCTGGCCAAGTTCAACCGCATCGTCGCCATCGACCGGGTCGCCCGCACGGCGACGGTGCAATGCGGCGTGCGCAACCTGGCGATCAGCGAGGCCGCGGCGCCGTACGGCCTGTTCTACGCGCCCGACCCGAGCAGCCAGATCGCCTGCACCATCGGCGGCAACGTCGCCGAGAACTCGGGCGGCGTGCACTGCCTGAAGTACGGCCTGACGCTGCACAACGTGCTCAAGGTGCGCGGCTTCACCGCCGAGGGCGACCCGGTCGAGTTCGGCGGCGACGCGCTCGACGCGCCCGGCCTCGACCTGCTCACGCTCGTCGTCGGCAGCGAAGGCATGCTCGCGGTGATCGTCGAGGTCACCGTCAAGCTGCTGCCCAAGCCGCAGACGGCGCGCTGCATCCTGGCGAGCTTCGACGACATCCGAAAGGCCGGCGACGCGGTCGCGGCGATCATCGCCGCCGGCATCATCCCGGCCGGCCTGGAGATGATGGACGGGCCGATGACCGCCGCCGTCGAAGGCTTCGTCCACGCCGGCTACGACCTCGACGCCGCGGCGATCCTGCTCTGCGAAAGCGACGGCACCGCCGCCGAGGTCGAGCACGAGATCGCCCGCATGATCGAGGTGCTCGAGGCGTCGGGCGCCACCCGCCTGGCGGCGAGCAGCAGCGAAGCCGAGCGGCTGCGCTTCTGGAGCGGGCGCAAGAACGCCTTTCCGGCGAGCGGCCGGATCAGCCCCGACTACATGTGCATGGACTCGACCATTCCGAGGAAGCGCCTGGCCGACATGCTGATCGCGATCGCCGACATGACCACGCGCCACGGCCTGCGCTGCGCCAACGTCTTTCACGCCGGCGACGGCAACCTGCACCCCCTGATCCTGTTCGACGCCAACGACAGCGACCAGCTGCACCGCGCCGAGGCCTTCGGCGCCGAGATCCTCGACCTCAGCGTCGCGATGGGCGGCACGGTGACGGGCGAGCACGGCGTCGGCGTCGAGAAGCTGTCGTCGATGTGCGTGCAGTTCTCCGCCGCCGAGCGCGAGCAGATGTTCGCCGTCAAGCGCGCGTTCGATCCGGCCGGCCTGCTCAACCCGGGCAAGGTGATCCCGACCCTGGTGCGCTGCGCCGAGTACGGAAAGATGCACGTCAAGCGCGGCCTGGTCGCGTTCGCCGACCTGCCCCGGTTTTGAGCGTCGTCGTCGCGCCCGCCCTCTCCGCGCTGGTCGAGCGCCTGCGCGACGCCAACGCCTCGCGCCGGCCCCTGCGCCTGCGCGGCAGCGGCAGCAAGGACTTCTACGGCGAGCCGCCGCGCGGCGACGAGCTCGACCTGCGCGGCCTCGACGGACCCGCCGAACACGAGCCGACCGAGCTCGTCGTCACCGCGCCCGCTGGCATGAGCGTCGCCGCGCTCGAGGCGCAGCTCGCCGCGCACGGCCAGTGCCTGGCGTTCGAGCCGCCGCACTTCGGCCCCGCCTCGACGGTCGGCGGCATGGTCGCCGCCGGCCTCTCCGGCCCGGCGCGGGCGCGGGCCGGGTCGCTCCGCGATCACCTGCTCGGCGTCTCGCTGCTACCGGGCAGCGGCGAACTGATGCACTTCGGCGGCAAGGTGATCAAGAACGTCGCCGGCTACGACGTCTCGCGCGTGATCGCCGGCTCGCTGGGCACGCTCGGCATCGTCGTCCAGGCGTCGCTGAAGGTGCTGCCCAAGGCGGAGGCAGAGACCACGCTGCGCTTCGACATGAAGCCGGCCCAGGCCCTCGCCGCGCTCCACGCCTGGGGCGCCGAGCCGCTGCCGCTGGACGCCAGCGCCTGGTGGAACGGAAACCTGGTGCTGCGCCTGCGCGGCTCGGCGGCCGCGGTCGACGAGGCCGGCCGCCAGCTCGGCGGCGACGAGATCCCGGCCGCCGCTGCAGGCCCGTTCTGGCAGGGCCTGCGCGACCACCGCGACGAGTTCTTCCTTGCCGCCAACGAAACGATCGAGCACCAGGACGGCGCCCTCTGGCGCCTCTCGCTGCCGCCGACCGCGCCGTTGCTCGGCCTCGCCGGCGACGAGCTGATCGAGTGGCATGGCGGCCAGCGCTGGCTCGCCACCTCGCTGCCGGCGGCGTTGATCCGCGAGGCCGCGGCGAGCGTCGGCGGGCACGCGACGCTGTTCCGCGGCCGCGACAAGTCGGCGGGCGTGTTCGCCCCGCTCGCGCCGGCGCTGCGCACGATCCACGAGCGACTCAAGCGCGCCTTCGATCCGAACGGCATCCTCAATCCCGGCCGCCTCTACCCCGGCCTCTGAGCCGAACGCAAACCGACCGCATGCAGACCGCCCTGACGCCCGAGTTCGCCGCCACGCCCGAAGGCGTCGAGGCCGACGCCATCCTGAGGAAGTGCGTGCACTGCGGCTTCTGCACCGCGACCTGCCCGACCTACCAGCTCCTCGGCGACGAGCTCGACGGGCCGCGCGGCCGCATCTACCTGATCAAGCAGGTGCTCGAGGGCCACGCGCCCACGCGCTCGACCCAGCTCCATCTCGACCGCTGCCTCACCTGCCGCAACTGCGAGACCACCTGTCCCTCGGGCGTGCAGTACGGCAACCTGGTCGAGATCGGCCGGCGCATCGTGGACGAGCGCGTGCCGCGGCCGCCCGGCGAGCGGATGCTGCGCGAGGCGCTGAAGAGCGGCCTGACCTCGCCGCTGTTCAAGCCGGCGCTGAAGGCCGGTCAACTGGTTCGCGGCCTGCTCCCCGCGGCGCTGAAGGCGAAGGTACCGCCGCCGGCGCCGGCCGGCGCGCACCGCTGGCCGCAGCGCGTGCATCCGCGCAAGGTGCTGCTGCTGCTCGGCTGCGTGCAGCCGGCGATGGCGCCGAACATCAACAGCGCGACCGCGCGCGTGCTCGACGCCGCCGGCATCCAGAGCCTGGTCGCCGCCGACGCCGGCTGCTGCGGCGCGATCCACCTGCATGGCGGCGACCCGGAAGGCGCGCTCGAGCGCATGCGCCGCAACATCGACGCCTGGTGGCCGCTGGTCTCGACCGGCGGCGTCGAGGCGATCGTCATGAATGCCTCGGGCTGCGGCGTCACGGTCAAGGAGTACGGCCATTCGCTGCGCCTCGATCCGGCCTACGCCGACAAGGCCAACCGGATCGGCGACCTGACGCGCGACCTCTCCGAGCTGCTGCCCGACATCGCGCCGACGCTGGCGAAGAAGCTTTCGGCGAAGACCAGGCGTCCCCGCCTCGCCTTCCATCCGCCATGCACGCTGCAGCACGGGCAGAAGCTGCGCGGCGGCGTGGAGACGCACTTGCGCGCGCTGGGCTTCCCGGTCGAGGTGGCGCTGAACGAGGCGCACCTGTGCTGCGGCTCGGCCGGAACCTACTCGGTGCTGCATCCCGAGCTGGCGATGCCGCTGCGCGACAGGAAGCTCGGCCACCTCGCCGCGCTCGACCCCGAGACCATCGTCTCGGCCAACATCGGCTGCATCCAGCACCTGCAGAGCGGCACGGCGCTTGCCGTCCGCCACTGGGTGGAGGTGGTGGATGAAGCGCTCGCCGAAGGCTGAGGCCGGGCCGCCGAAGACGCGCGGCGAAACGACGCAGAAGGACACCGGCGGGCTCGCCAGCCGGCTCGGCCCGGGCCTGATCACCGGCGCGGCCGACGACGACCCGAGCGGCATCGCCACCTACTCGCAGGCCGGCGCGCAGTTCAGCTTCTCGCTCGTCTGGACGCTGTTCCTGACGATGCCGCTGATGATCGGCATCCAGATGCTCTCGGCGCGCATCGGCTTCGTCACCGGCGAAGGGCTCGCCGCGAACATCGGCAAGATGTGCCCGCGGGGACTGACGCTGGCGCTGGTCGGGCTCCTCGTCGTCGCCAACACGATCAACATCGCCGCCGACCTGGCGGCGATGGCCGAAGCGGTCAAGCTGCTGGCCGGAGGGATGCAGCCGCTCTACGTGGTCGGTTTCGGCGCGCTCTGCATCGGCACCCAGATCTGGTTCTCGTACGAACGCAGCGTGCGCGTCCTCAAGTGGCTGACGCTCGCCCTGTTCGCCTATGTCGCGGTGATCCTGGCCGTCTCGGTGCCGTGGCACCGCGCCATCGCCGAATCGCTGCAGCCCTGGAAGCACCTGCCGGCGGACGTCTCGGCGAAGAACTACGCGGCCATGGTCGTCGCCGTCCTCGGCACGACCATCAGCCCGTACCTGTTCTTCTGGCAGGCGTCGCAGGAAGTCGAGGACGGCCGCCGCCGGCCAAACGCGCTGAAGCTGCGCGAGCATCCCGAGTACGTGGCCGAGCACCTGTCGCGAATCAAGCAGGACACCGTCGTCGGCATGACCTTCTCGAACCTGATCGCCCTGTGCATCGTCGTCGCCACGGCGGTGACGCTGAACGAGCACGGCATCACGCAGATCCAGACCTCGGCGCAGGCGGCCGAGGCCTTGCGCCCGGTCGCCGGCGAGTTCGCGTTCGCCGTGTTCGCGATGGGCATCGTCGGCACCGGCCTGCTCGCCGTGCCGGTGCTGGCGGGCTCCGCGGCCTACGCGGTCAGCGAGCTGTTCGGCTGGCGCGCCGGCCTCTCGCACGGCTTTCGCGAGGCGCGCGGCTTCTACTCCATCATCATCGCCGCCACCGGCATCGGCGCGACCATGGGCGTCTTCGAGCTCGATCCGATCCAGGCGCTGGTCTGGAGCGCCGTGGTCAACGGCGTGATCTCGGTGCCGATCATGGCGGTGCTGATGCTGATCGGCCAGTCGAAGCGGCTGATGGGCACGCACACCATCAGCCTGCGCCACCGAGTCCTCGGCTGGGCGGCCACGGGCGTGATGGCGGTGGCCGTCGGCTTCATGCTGGCGACGAGCTTCTGAGCGTGCGCTACGAGGAGTTCGCGGCCCCGCCCGCGCTCGCCGCCCACGTGCACTGCTTGTGGCGGTTCGAAGGCGAGGAGGCCGGCGTCGAGCAGGCGGTGCCGCCCGACGGTCGCCCGGAGCTGATCGTCCACGCCGCCCGGCCCTACGAGGAGCGCGGCGCCGACGGCGCCTGGCGGGTGCAGCCGCCGCTGCTCTTCGCCGGCCAGCTCACGCGCCCGCTGCTGCTGCGCTCGCGCGGCGAGGTGACGGTGCTCGGCGTGCGCTTTCGTCCCGCCGGCGCCTGGGCTTTCGCCGGCCGACCGCTCTCGACCTGCACCGACCGCCGGATCGACCTCGCCGCGCTGCATGGCGACGCCGACGTCGCCGCCCTGCACCGGTCGCTGGCGACGGCGCCGCCGGAGGCGCGCCTCGAGCTCGTCTCGAGCTACGTGGCACGCCAGCTCGCGCGGCACGACGGCCGCCGCGATGCCGCGGTGGAGCGCTGCGTCGAGCGGCTGCTGAGCAGCGAAGGCCGCGTCCCGCTGGCCGAGCTCGGCACGCTCGCCGGCCTCGGCGAGCGGCATTTGCAGCGCCGCTTCGCCGAGGTCGTCGGCATCTCGCCGCGCAGCCTCGGCGTCGTGATCCGGCTGCGCCGCGTGTTCGAGGCGCTGCGCGAAGCGCCGCTCGCGACCTGGTCGGAGCGGGCGCAGGCCGCGGGCTTCTTCGACCATCCGCAGATGGCGCGCGACTTCCGCCGCCTCCTCGGCAAGACGCCGACGCGCTGGGCCGAGGCCGGGCCGGGCCTCGCGGCCAGCCTGGCCGACGCCGACACCTAGGGCCCGTTGGGCCCTGGCTTGTCGCAAACGTACAAGCCGGCTCGCCCGGCGCCGTCCTATGCTGGGCACACCCACCGCTTCGAAAGCACGCCGATGCGATCGATCGCCCTGCTCCTGGCCGCCGTCGTCACGACTGCGGCGCACGCCGCTCCCGCCGTCGACCTCGCCTGGATGTCGGGCAACTGGCGCCGCTGCCAGGCCGGCGAGATCGTCGAGGAACGCTGGCTCGGGCCGCGCGGCGACCTGATGATCGGCGCCAACCTCACGACCTCGAAGGCCGGCAAGGCAAGCTTCGAGAACCTGCGCATCGTCGGCAACGACGACGGCTGGACCTACTGGGCGTCGCCGATGGGGCGCACCGCCGTGCCGTTCAGGCTGGTCGAATCGGGCGCGCAGCGCGCGGTGTTCGCCAACCCGGAGCATGTGTTTCCGGCGCGCGTCGTCTACTGGCGCGAGGGCGAAGAGCTGCTGGCGCGCATCGAAGGCACATTGCGCGACAAGCCGGCGTCCGTGGAGTGGCGCTTCGGTCGCGGCACTGCAGAGGACTGTTCCAAGGCGCCTTGACCGGCGCGGCCCGAGGCGCCTGAGCCGCGCTGCCGGCGGCGCCGCCGTCAGATGCAGCGGCCGCCGTCGACCTCCATCGCCACGCCGGTGATCATCGACGCCTCGTCGCTGCAGAGGAAGCAGGCGGCGTTGCCCAGGTCCTCGGGCGTCGAGAAGCGGCCGATCGGGATGGTCGAGAGGAATCGGGCGCGCATCTCGGGCGTGTCTTCGCCCATGAAGGTCTTGAGCATCGGCGTTTCGCCCGCCACCGGGTTGAGGGCGACGACGCGGATGCCGAACGGCGCCAGCTCGACCGCCATCGCCCGGGTTGCGGTGATGACCCAGCCCTTGCTCGCGTTGTACCAGCACAGCCGCGGCCGCGGGCTCACGCCGGCCGTGCTGGCGACGTTGAGGATGACGCCGCGCTTCTGTGCCTTGAAACGCGGCACCACTTCCTTCGCCGCGAGGTAGATCGCCTTGACGTTGAGGTCGAGGATGCGGTCGAAGCTCTCCTCGGCCAGCTCCTCGAGCGGCTGCGGCAGGTGGCCCATGCCGGCGTTGTTGACCAGGATATCGAGCCCGCCGAAGCGCTGGTAGGCGGCCTCGACCATCGCCTTCACGTCGGCCGCCTTCGTCACGTCGGCGCGCACGCCGAAGCAGGCGTCGCCGAGCATCGCGTCGACCCGCGCGGCGCCTTCCGCGTCGCGGTCGGCGACGATCACCTTGGCGCCCTCGGCGACGAACTTGCGGGCGATGCCTTCGCCGAACCCCGACGCCGCGCCGGTGACGATCGCGATCCTGCCTGCGAGCCGCATGGTCCTGTCTCCTCTGTTGACTAACCGTGGTGGATGGCGATCGTCTTCAGCGCCGAGAAGCCGTACAGCGCCTCGAAGCCCTTCTCGCGGCCGTGGCCCGAGTGCTTGACGCCGCCGAACGGCAGCTCGATGCCGCCGCCGGCGCCGTAGTTGTTGATGAACACCTGGCCGCAGCGCAGCGCCCGCGCCATCCGCATCTGCCGCGCGCCGTCGCGGGTCCACACGCCCGCCACCAGGCCGTACTTCGTGCCGTTGGCGATGGCCAGGGCCTCGGCTTCGCCGTCGAAGGCGATCAGCACCTGCACCGGACCGAAGATCTCTTCCTGGGCCAGCGCGTGGTCGGCCGGCACGTCGTCGATCAGCGCCGGGCGCACGTAGTGACCGCCGCGCGGCGCGCCGTCGACGATCGAGCCTTCGGCGGCGATGTGCAGGCCGTCGTCGCGCGCCAGGCCGAGGTAGTGCTCGATCACGACCTTCTGCCGCTGCGAGATCACCGGGCCGAGGTCGAGGTCCATCGATGCCGGCCCGACGCGCAGCGCCCGGTAGCGCTCGGCCATGCGCGCGCGCACCGCCTCGTACACCGGCCGCTCGACCAGGATGCGCGAGGCCGCCGAGCAGGTCTGGCCGGCGTTCTGGATGCCGGCGTTGACGAGGAAGGGCAGCGCCGCGTCGAGGTCGGCGTCGGCGAAGACGATCTGCGGGCTTTTCCCCCCGAGCTCCAGCGTCACCGGCACCGCGTTCGCCGCCGCCGCGGTCTGCACCCGGGCGCCGGTGGCGACCGAGCCGGTGAACGACAGGTGGTCGATGCCCGGATGCGCCGACAGGGCCGCGCCGGCCTCTTCGCCGAGGCCGGGCACGACGTTGAGTGCACCGGCCGGCAGGCCGGCATCGATCGCGATGCGGGCGAACGCGAGCACCGTCAGGCACGCCTCCTCGGCGGGCTTGAGGACGCAGGCGTTGCCCATCGCCAGGGCCGCGCCGACGCTGCGGCCGACGATCTGCATCGGATAGTTCCACGGCACGATGTGGCCGGTGACGCCGTGCGGCTCGCGCAGGGTCAGCGCGGTGTAGCCGGCGGCGAACGGCAGCGTCTCGCCGTGCACCTTGTCGCAGCAGCCGCCGTAGAACTCGAAGTAGCGGGCCAGCGCCACCGCGTCGGCGCGCGCCTGCTTGAGCGGCTTGCCGACGTCGTGCACCTCGAGCGCGGCGAGCAGCTCGACGTTGTCCAGCACCTTCCTGCCGATCGCCGAGAGGATGCGAGCGCGCTCGAGCGCGCTCGTCCGTCCCCAGGCGCCTTCGAGCGCGGCGCGCGCCGCGGCCACCGCGGCATCGATGTCGGCGGCGCCGCCGCGGGCGATGCGCGCGAGCTCGCTGCCGTCGGAGGGGTCCTCGAGGGTGAGAAGGGCCCCGCCATCGGCGGCGCGCCACGCCCCGCCGATCAGCGCCGTGTCGGTCGGAAAGGGAATCGTCAATCGGGAAGCGGCGATCGGGGCATTCATGGCGGAGCCTCCAGCGGCCGCGTGGGCGGCTTTGCGCCATCATAAGAACCTCCCGCCCCGACGAGGCCCGGCCATCAGCTTCTTCCTCGCCAAGCGTTTCGCGAGCTTCTTTCTCACCCTGCTCGCCGCCTCGGTCGTCATCTTCACGGTGCTCGACGTGCTGCCCGGCAATGCCGCCGAGGTGATGCTCGGCGAGAGCGCGACCCCGGAATCGCTCGCCGCCCTCTCGGCCAAGCTCGGCCTCGACCGGCCGCCGCTGGTCCGCTACGCCGACTGGATGAAGGGCCTGGCGAGCGGCGAGCTCGGCACCAGCACCGCCTACGACACGCCGATCGCCGGGCTGATCGGCGAACGCCTGCTTGTCACCGTGCCTTTGGCGCTGCTGGCGATGCTGCTGACGACGGCGCTCGCCTTCGTTTTCGGCCTTTACGCCGCGGCTCGCCACGGCCGCGCCGGCGACACCGGCATCATGGCGGTGAGCCAGGTCGGCATCGCGATTCCGAGCTTCTGGTTCGCGATCCTGCTGATCCTCGTGTTCTCGGTGAAGCTGCGCTGGTTCTCGGCCGGCGGCTTTCCCGGCTGGAACGCCGAGGACGGCGGCGGCGCCGGGCCGGCGCTGCGCGCGCTGGTGCTGCCCGCGGTCGCGATCGCCGTCGTCCAGGCGGCGATCCTGACGCGCATCGTCCGCTCCGCCGTGCTCGAGGTGCTGCGCGAGGACTTCGTGCGCACGGCACGCGCCAAGGGCCAGTCGCCGCGCGGCGTTCTCTGGGGCCACGTGCTCAGGAACGCGATGGTGCCGGTGCTGACGGTGATGGGCCTGCAGTTCGCCAGCCTGCTCGCCGGCACCGTGGTCATCGAGCAGGTGTTCGCCCTGCCCGGGCTCGGCCGCCTGGTGTTCCAGGCGATCGCCAACCGCGACCTGCTGGTCGTGCGCAACGTCGTCATGCTGCTCGCGGCGGCGGTGGTGGTGATCAACTTCGCGGTCGACGTGCTCTACGTCGTGATCGATCCGCGCCTGCGCGCGAAGGCGGCGGCATGAGCGAGGCCGCGGCGGCTCCGGTCGAGGGCGCCGTGCCGCCGGCGCGAGCCCACCGCTGGCGCCGCGCCAACTTCGCGATCGGCGCCAGCCTCGTCGCCGCGGTCATCGGCCTGGCGCTGCTCTCCTTCGTCTGGACGCCCTGGCCGGCGACGGAGCTCGACATTCCGCACAAGCTGCAGCCGCCCTCGTGGTCGCACTGGCTCGGCACCGACAGCCTCGGCCGCGACATCGTCTCGCTGCTGATCGTCGGCAGCCGGGTCTCGATCGCGGTCGGCCTGATCGCGGTCGGCATCGGCATCGCCTTCGGCGTCGCCCTCGGCCTTCTCGCCGCGGTCAAGCGCGGCTGGATCGAGGAGGCGGTAATGCGCCTGGCGGACTTCACCTTTGCCTTCCCGGCGCTGCTCTCGGCGATCATGCTGACGGCGATCTACGGGCCCGGGCTCGTGACCTCGATCGTCGCCATCGGCATCTTCAACGTGCCGGTGTTCGCGCGCATCACCCGGGCCAGCGCCCTGGTCGTGCGCTCGCGCGAGTTCGTCACCGCGGCGCGGGCGCTCGGCAAGGGCGAGTGGCGGATCACCTTCGAGCACGTGCTGCCGAACATCGCCGCGATCCTGATCGTGCAGGCGACGATCCAGTTCGCGCTCGCCATCCTCGCCGAGGCCGCGCTCAGCTACCTCGGCCTCGGCACGCAGCCGCCGACGCCCTCGTGGGGCCGGATGCTCAACGAAGCGCAGCAGCAGCTCTTCCAGGCGCCCCAGCTCGCCGTCTACCCGGGCCTGGCGATTGCCCTCACCGTGCTGGGCCTGAACCTGATGGGCGACGGCCTGCGCGACATCTTCGACCCGCGGCTGTCGCGCCGGCGCACCGGCCCGTAACCAGTTGCTTCGCCCGCGCCCGCCGCAGGTCGCGGCGAGAAGTAGTTGTCGTTTGCCGGCAGCAGTGGTCCAGGTGCCCGGGGCTACGATCGATCGGACACGTGAAGGAGGGTGGATGGCAGGAGCGACGCAGGCGCGCGCGACGATGCGTCGATGGTTCCCGGCATGGGCTCTGGCCCTCCTTCTCGCCGCCTGCGGCGGCGGGGGTGGCGGCAGCAGCGGCAGCCCCTCCGGCACGCTTCCGGCAACGCTGATCGTCAGCGCGCCGACGGCGCAGCAGGCGCTCGGCGCCACGCTCTCGTTCTCCGCCAACGCATCGGACCCGGAGCTCAGCTACCTCTGGGATTTCGGCGACGGCAACACCAGCAGCGCGGTCGCGCCGACCCATGCCTACACCCGCGCCGGCGTGTTCACGGTCCGCCTCACCCTCGGCAACGGCAGCGGCTCGGCCTCGGCGAACGCGAGCGTCGCCATCGCCGATTTCGCCATCGTCGCCGGCAAGAGCTGCAACGGCGGCGGCAACAACGGCTGGTGCTGGCAGCGGCCGCTGCCGCAGGGCAACTTCATCCTCGACTACGTCTACGTCGACGACAGCCGCGGCTGGGCGGTCGGTCAGGGCGGCAGCCTGCTGGCGACGGTCGACGGCGGCATCACCTGGACCGGGCAGCATTCGGGCACGACGCTCGACCTGAGCCAGGCCGTCTTTCCTAGCGCCACGGCCGGCTGGGTCACGAGCGAGTTCGGCGAGCTGCTGCGCACCGCCGACGGCGGCGCGAGCTGGCGCCGGGTCAGCTACGGCCGCAACGACTACGTGCTCGGGCTCGGCGCGAGCGACGCCGACACCGCCTGGGTCACCACCACGCTCGGCGCGGGATTCGTGACGCGCGACGGCGGCGCGAGCTGGCGCCCGGTCGAGCAGGCCCCCGGTGGCACCTATCGCTTCGCCTTCGCGAGCGCCAGCAACGTCTGGTCGCTTCCCTACTTCGTCGATCCGCAACCGACGCTCGGCCATTCGCTCGACGGCGGCACGAGCTGGACGACGGTGTCGCTGCCGCCGATCGCCGCCGGATTCAGCGGCTACTCCGACGACATGCTTTTCTTCGACCCCGCGCATGCGCTGGTGACCGGCTACGAGTCGGGCTTCGATCCGTCGGACCCCACGCTCTTCGTCACCCGCCGGACGCTGCGCGTCACCGCCGACGGCGGCTCCTCGTGGCAGGTGGTGCAGGCGCCGGGCAATGGCACGAGCTTCTTCACCTTCCGTCTCGCCGATGCGACCACCGTGCTCGCGGTCGGCAACTCCGAGGTCCTTCGCACGCAGGACAACGGCGCGAGCTGGCAGGCGGTGCCCTTGCCGCTCGGTGCCACCGGCGTCAACGGCTTTCGCGCCTTCAGCGCGCAGCGCTTCGTCCTCGCCGACTACTCGGGCAAGACCTGGCTGAGCATCGACGGCGGCGCGAGCTGGAACGTGCGCAGTGCCGGCGGCGTGGCCCAGGCCACGGTCAACAGCATCTGGTTCTTCGACAGTCGCGAGGGCCTGGCCCTCGACGACAACGGCGGCTCGGTTCGCACCACCGACGGCGGCAAGACCTGGGCCGCGGCCGAGAGCGACACCGTACCGTGGTACCGGCTGCAGTTCCTCGGCGACGGCAGCGTCGGCTGGCTGATCTCGCTGCGCGGCACGATCGCCCGCACGATCGACAAGGGCCGCACCTGGACCCAGTCGTCCGGTGCTCCGAGCGCCGCGCTGGTCGGCGTCACCGACTTCCACTTCATCGACGCGCTCCGTGGCTGGGCGGTGGCGCCCTATGGCATCGGCGAGGGCACCGTGTTCATCACGGTCGACGGCGGCCTCACCTGGCAGGCGGTCGCGGCGACGCGCGGCACCCAGGGCTTCTACGCGATCCGCTTCGCCGATGCGCTGCACGGCGTCACGGTCGGCCCGAGCGGCGTCGCCATGGTCAGCGCCAATGGCGGCGCGACCTGGGCGCCGCGTCCGACGGGCGCCTTCGGCCAGCTCTTCAGCGTCTTCTTCGCCGACGCGAGCACGGCCGTGGCGGTCGGCGAAGGCGGCGTCATCGTCCGCTCCACCGATGCCGGGCAGAGCTGGCACCCGGTGGCGAGCCCGACCACGCGCAACCTGAACGACGTGCGCTTCGTCTCGCCTTCGATCGGCCACGCCGTCGGCAACGACGGCACGCTGATCGCCACCCGCGACGGCGGCGCGAGCTGGAGCCTCGTGCCCACCGGCGCCAAGGCGGGCCTCGCGACGGTGTTCTTCCGCGACGAGCAGACGGGCTGGATCGGCGGCACCAACGGCAGCATCCTCGCCACCGCGACCGGCGGCCGCTGACCGGCTTCGCTAGGGCGGGTAGAGCGTCAGCAATCGCTCGGCCTTCACGCGCAGGGCCGCGCGCAGCGCCGCCGGCTCGATCACCTCGCCCTCGACCCCGAGCCTGAGCATCTCCTCGGCCGCGTGCTCGACCGATTCGATCGGCACCGTCACCCGGCGCCAGCCGCTCGAATCGGGCGTGCCGGCGGAACGGTCGGCCGCGTCGGCGACGAGCGGGCCGAAGCGGCAGAGCCGCGCCAGGCCCGTGGGCGAGACGCGCAGCGTCGCCACGTCGCGGTAGACGCTTTCCTCGAAGCGGCGCGTCGCCTCGGCCCAGTAGGCCGTGAGATCGAAGCGGCGCGGCCGCACGAACGACTCCTCCAGCCGCTCGAGGCTCTGGATCGCCGCCAGCTTGAAGGTGCGCAGCTCCCGGCCCTGGCGGGCGACGAGATACCAGACGCCCGCCTTCAGCACCAGCCCGAGCGGGTCGACCTCGCGCTCGCGCACCGCCGTCCAGCTCTCGTAGCGCATGCGGAGCTTCCGCTCGGACCAGACCGCGGCCGCGACCGCCTTCAGGTGATCGGGCGGCGCGGCGCCGCGGAACCAGTCGACCGGATCGAGATGGAAGCGCGACGAGGCCCGCTCGGCGTCGCGCTGCCAGTCGGCGGGCAGCGCGGCGATCAGCTTCAGATGCACCGACGCGGCCGCCTCCTGCAGGCCGAGGTCCTTCGCCGGTCCGGGCAGGCCGGCCATGAAGAGGGCCTGCGCCTCGCTCTCGGTCAGGCCGGTGAGCTGGGTGCGCCAGCCTTCCTTCAGCTCGAAGCCGCCCTGGCGGCCGCGGTCGGCCCAGATCGGCACGCCGGCGGCGCTGAGGTGGTCGACGTCGCGGTAGATCGTGCGCACCGAGACTTCGAGCGCGGCGGCGAGCGCCGGCGCGCTGACGCGCCCCTTGCTCTGCAGGGTGAGCAGGATCGAGAGCAGGCGGCTGGCGCGCATCTCCGCAGTGTGCCGGCAAAAGCCTGACAGCCGTTGGCAGGAATGGCGGCCGAACATCGCCCCTTCCCTGTCTTGCAAAGCCCCGCCATGACCGCCGACCCGTCGACCGCGCTGCGCGCCCCTTCGCTCGAGGACTGCCGCATCGTCGAGCTGCGCGACTACCTGCTGCACCCGGGGCAGCGCGACGTGCTGGTCGAGCTGTTCGACCGGGAGTTCGTCGAGACGCAGGAAGCCGCGGGCATGCGCGTGGCCGGCACCTTCACCGACCTCGACCGCCCCGACCACTTCGTCTGGCTGCGCGGCTTCGCCGACGGCGAGGCGCGCAAGGCCGGCCTCGAAGCCTTCTACGACGGCCCGGTCTGGGCCGCGCACCGCGACGCGGCCAACGCGACCATGATCGACGCCAGCGACGTGCGCCTGCTGCGCTACGCGCGCCCGACCTGGGCGCTGGTCACGCCGGCGCTTCCGCGGCCGCGTCCATCGGTGCGGGCCGCGGTCCCGGCAACGGTCTTCCACATCGACCTGTGCACGCTGCGCGCGCCGGTCGACGCGGCCTGGCGCCGCTGGTTCGAGCGCGAGGCCCTGCCGCTGCTCGTCGACGTCGGCGCCACGCCGTGCGCGGTGTTCGAGACCGAGCCGATGGCGAACGACTTCCCGCGCCTGCCGGTGCGCAGCGGCGAGTACGTGTTCGCCTGGCTGTCGCGCCATGCCGACGAGGCCGCGGCGGCCCGCGCCACGCAGTCCCTCGCGGCGTCGGCACGGTGGAACGACGAGGTCCTGCCGCGCCTGCTGCGGGCCTCGGCCGCGCCGATGCAGCTGCTGCGGCTCTGTCCAAGCGCCCGTTCGCTGCTGCGCTGAAGGCATCATGGCGGCTTCGCGCACACCGAGGTCGTTCATGGCCCGAGCCACTTCCCTGCTTCGCCGACCGTCGACCTTCGCCCTGGCACTCGCCGCCCTGCTCGGCCCGATCTGCGCAGCGGCCGCCGACGACCGCGCGGGCGCGACGCTGATCACCGCCTGCCAGGCCTGCCATGGCAAGGAAGGCATCAGCGAGAGCGCCGAGATCCCCAACCTGGCCGGCCAGAAGCAGGCCTACCTGGTCAAGCAGCTGCAGGCCTTTCGCGGCGGCACGCGCAAGAACGATCTGATGGCGGCGATCGCCGGCCAGCTCGGCGACGACGAGATGCGCGCACTGGCGCTGGTGTGGAGTCAGTTGCCCGGCGCAGCTGCCGCGACAAGCGCGCCAGCGGGCAGCATCGCGGCGCTGCGCTCGCGCATGAGCTTTCCGGCCGGCTTTCCCGCTGGTTTCACGCTTTACGAGACCGTCGTCGACGGCGGCCAGGTGGCGCGTCGATATGCCAATGCGGTGGCGCTGCGGGCGGCACGCGAGGGCAAGCCGCTGCCGGACGGCGCCGCGATCATCGTCGCCAACCACCCCGCGCAGCTCGACGCGGCACGGAAACCCGTGCTCGACGCGGCCGGCCAGCCGGCAGCAGGGCCCGTGCTCTCGTACGCCGGCATGGCGGTGCGCGACGGCTGGGGCCAGGACGTGCCGGTGCTGCTGCGCAACGGCGACTGGGACTATGCGCTGTTCGCGGCCGACGGCAGCCGTCGCGACGGCCTCAACCAGGCCGCCTGCCTGGCCTGCCACAAGCCGCAGGCCGCCGACAGCTACGTGTTCACGATGAAGGCGCTGCGTGCCGCGACGGCCGCTCCCGCGGCCCGCTGAGCCGAGCCCTCGAGCGGAGGGTGCGACCACGGCGCCCCGGATGTCGTGGCGCTGCAGCGCGGCGGCCACGAAACCGCTGGACTTCATCGATTCGATGAAGCCGGCGAGGAACCGGCGGCGGGACTCGGTGAGCGCATGGCGACGGTGGCAGTGCGGGGCGCCGCGTCAGGCGCGCAGCGCGGGCGCAATCTCGCTGGCCAGGAAGTCGTAGGCCGCGCGCACCAGCGGATTGGCGCGGATCTCGCGATGCACGGCGAGCCAGCACGGCAGCGGCGGGATCGCGAGCCCGGGCAGCACGCGCACGACGCCGGGCCACTGGCCGATGGCGTACCCGGCAACGAAACCCACGCCCGCGCCTTCGGCGACCAGCCGCGTGTAGGCCACCTGGTCGTCGGTGCGAAACGCGAAGTCCGAGCGCGCCAGCGGCACGCCGAGGCGGGCGAAGCCGCGCAGGATCGCATCGTCGCGGTCGAAGCCGATCAGGCGGTGCGCCTTCAGGTCGGCCGGCTCGCGCAGCGGCGGCGCCTTGGCGAGGTAGGCGCGGCTCGCCGCGGCGACGATCTCCAGCTCGCCCAGCTTCCTCGCGATCAGCGAGGCCTGGGCCGGGCGGACCATGCGCACCGCGATGTCGGCCTCGCGGCGCAGCAGGTTGGTCAGCGCGTCGGAAGCGACCAGCTCGATCTCGATCTGCGGATGGCGGCGCTGCAGCGCGACCAGCACGCGCGGCAGCAGCCAGGTCGCGGCCACCTGGCTGGTGGTGATGCGGACCGTGCCGCGCGCCGCCGACTTGGCCTGGGCGACACCGCGGGCGAGCGCCAGCGCGCCTTCTTCCATCTGCCGCGCCGCGCCGGCGATGGCGAGCGCGGCCGCGGTCGGCGCGACGCCGCGGCCGGTGCGCTCGAACAGCGGCGCGCCGAGCTGCGCCTCGAGCTCGGCGACGTGGCGGCTGAGCGTCGGCTGCTGCGCACCGGTGCGCGCGGCGGCGGCCGTCAGGCTGCCCGCGTCGAGCACCGCGAGGAAGCTCTTCACCAGGGCCCAGTCGAAGCGGTTCAGGGCGGCACTTTCCATGCATGAATGTATGTCTTCCATGCTGAATTTGGTATGGCTTTGCGGCCCTGCGGCAACCACACTGACGATCTGCACCTCGCCCTTGCCCACCAGGAATCCACCATGACCTCCGCCTCCCGTCGCACCGTTCTCGTCCTCGGCGCCAACGGCCGCTTCGGCCTCGCCGCCGAGCAGGCCTTCGCCGCCGCCGGCTGGACCGTGCTCGCCCAGGTGCGTCGCGAGGCGGCGCCGGGCATGCCGCCCGGAACCCGGCTCGTCCGCGGCACGCTCGCCGAGCTGCCCGCGGCGCTCGCCGGGTTGCCGTCGCCGGACGTCGTCGTCCACGGCCTCAACCCGATCTACACCCGCTGGGACGAGGAGGCGCTGCCGCTGGCCCGCGCCGGCATGGACCTGGCCGAGCGCCTTGGCGCGCGCTTCATGCTGCCGGGCAACGTCTACAACTACGGCGCCGGCATGCCGGCGCTGATCGACGAGGCGACGCCGCAGCGGCCGACCACCGCCAAGGGGCGGCTGCGCGCCGCGATGGAGGTCGAGCTCGAGGCACGCGCCGCCGCCGGCCGGTTGCGCGCGACCGTGCTCACCGCGGGCGACTTCTTCGGCGGCGGCACCGGCAGCTGGTTCGACCAGGCCGTGGTCAAGTCGATCGCCCAGGGCAAGCTCGTCTATCCGGGACCGCTCGACACGGTCCACGCCTGGGCCTACCTGCCCGACTTCGCGCGCGCCTTCGTCGCCGCCGCGGAAGCCGACCCGGCCGGCCAGCCCGCCTTCGAGCGCTTCTGCTTCGCCGGCCACGCGATTACCGGTCGCACCTTCCTCGCCGCGACCGAGGCGGCGGCCGGTTCGCTCGGCCTGCGCCCGGCGCGCGGCTGGCGGCGCGGCGGCATGCCGTGGCCCCTGCTCCGCGTTGCCGGCCTGTTCGCGCCGATGCTGCGCGAGCTCTCGCGCATGTCCTACCTTTGGCGCGTGCCGCACGCGCTCGACGGCGGCAAGCTCGCGGCGCGCCACCCGCAACTCGTGGCCACGCCGCTGGTCGAGGCGCTGCGCGAGAGCCTCGCGGCCCTGCTGCCGAATGCGGACAATCGCGACGCATGGACAGAGTCACCGCAGATGCGATCGTCGTCGGCCTCGGCGCCGTCGGCAGCGCGGTCTGCCACCACCTGAGCCGCAGCGGCGCGAAGGTCGTCGGCATCGACCGCTTCCGGCCGCCGCACGACCTCGGCTCGAGCCACGGCCTGACCCGCATCACCCGGCTCGCGGTCGGCGAAGGCGCGGCCTTCGTGCCGCTGGCGCTGCGCTCGCACGAGCTCTGGCGCGAGCTCGAGGCGGCCAGCGGCGAGAGCCTCTACCGCCGCACCGGCGGCCTGATCGTCGCCTCCGAAGCGGCGGGCCCGAACGCCTTCCACGGCCAGGCCGGCTTCTTCGGCCAGACGATCGCCCTGGCGCAGCGCTTCGGCATCGCCCATGAGTTGCTGGACGCGGCGGCGATCCGCGACCGCTTCCCCGCCTTCCTCGCCGCCGAAGGCGACCGCGGCTACCTCGAGGCCGACGCCGGGGTGCTGTTCCCCGAGCGCATCGTCGCCGCGCAGTTGCAGCAGGCGGAGCGCCACGGTGCGGTGCTGCGCCTCGGCGAGCGCGTTCTCGGGGTCGAGCCGCAAGGCGCGGCGGTGACGGTGCGCACCGACCGCGGTCAGCTCTCGGCGGCGCGCGTCATCGTCGCGGCCGGCGCCTGGATGCCCGCGCTCGGTGGCGCCGGCTTCGGCGCCGGGCTGCGGGTGCTCCGCCAGGCGCTGCTCTGGTTTCGCGCCGACGAACCTGCGCTCTTCGCGCCGGAGCGCTGCCCGGTCTTCATCTGGCTGCACGCCAGCGGCGCGGCTGGCTCGATGTACGGCTTTCCGATGATCGACGGCGTCGCCGGCGTCAAGGTCGCGAGCGAGCAGGACACGCTCGAATGCGAGCCCGACCGGGTCGAGCGCACGGTCGGCGACGCCGAAGCGAGCGCCGTGTTCGAGCAGCACCTGCGCGGGCGCCTGCGCGGCGTGACGCCGCAGGTGGTGCGCACCGCGACCTGCCTCTACACCAGCACCGCCGACGCCGCGTTCCGGATCCGCCCCCATCCCGACTCGGACGCGATCACCCTCGTCTCGGCCTGCTCGGGCCACGGCTTCAAGCACTCGGCGGCGCTCGGCGAAGCCCTGGCGCAGCGGGCGCTGGGCCAGGCGCCGCAGCTGGCGCTCGACGCCTTCACCGGCCCGCGCTGAGCCCTTCGGCCGCGGTCCGGCCCGGTTGTCCGTAAAGTCACGCCTTCGATCCTCTCGTCCGGAGCCTCCCATGCCCTCCATCCGCCTCATCGTCTCGGCCTTCGCCGTCTGCCTGGGCGCTTCGCTGGCTTCGCCCGAAGCCACGGCGCAGGCGAGGAAGGACAGCGTCGTCCTCGGCATGGTGCTCGAGCCGGCGCCCGGCCTCGACCCGACGGTGGCGCCGGCGGCGGCGATCGGCGAGGTGGTGCACCTGAGCGTGCTCGAGGGCCTGACCAAGATCAACATGGACGGCAAGATCACGCCGCTGCTCGCCGAGAGCTGGACGATCGATCCCGACGGCAAGGTCTATACCTTCAAGCTGAGGAAGGGCGTGAAGTTCCACGACGGCGAGGCCTTCGACGCGAGCGACGTCAAGTTCAGCTTCGAGCGCGCCAAGGCGCCGGGCTCGACCAACAAGGCGAAGAAGGCGGTGTTCGACAACATCAGCAGCGTCAGCGCGCCCGACCCCGCGACGGTCATCGTCGTCCTCAACAACGCCGACGGCAACTTCCTGTTCCGGATGGGCGAGAACACGGCCGTGATCCTCGACCCGAAGAGCGCGCCGACGACGGCGACCAAGCCCGTGGGCACCGGGCCGTTCAAGTTCGATTCCTGGGCCAAGGGCTCGGCGATCACCCTCTCGAAGAACGACCAGTACCGCGACGCCCCCAAGGTGGCGATGAAGAAGGTGACCTTCCGCTTCATCAACGACCCGGCGGCGCAGGTCGCGGCGCTGCTCGCGGGCGACATCGACGGCATGCCGCGCTACGGCGCGCTCGAGAGCCTGAAGCAGTTCCAGAACGATCCGCGCTTCTCGGTCGCCGTCGGCGGCACCGAGGGCAAGACGATCATGACGATCAACAACAAGAGAAAGCCCTTCGACGACGTGCGCGTGCGCCGGGCGCTGGCCGCGGCGATCGACCGCAAGGCGCTGATCGACGGCGCTCAGGAAGGCTTCGGCGTGCCGATCGGCAGCCATATGGTGCCGAGCGACGCCGGCTACGTCGACCTCACCGGCGTCAATCCGTACAACCCGGAGAAGGCCAAGGCGCTGCTCAAGGAAGCGGGCGTCGCCATGCCGCTGAACGTGACGCTGACGCTGCCGCCGCCGGCCTATGCGAGAAAGGGCGGCGAGATCATCGCCTCGCAGCTCGCCAAGGTGGGCGTGATGGCGAAGATCGAGAACGTGGAGTGGGCGCAGTGGCTCTCGGGCACCTTCAAGGGCAACTACGACCTCACCGTCATCAGCCACGTCGAGCCGCTCGACTTCGACCGCTATGCCGACCCGAGCTACTACTACGGCTACGACTCGAAGGCCTACCGCGACCTGTTCGCCGCCTACAACTCGGCGACCGATCCGAAGGGCCGGCTCAAGCTGCTCGGCGACATCCAGCGCCAGCTCGCCACCGACAGCGTCGCCGCCTACCTGTTCCAGCTGCCGCAGTTCGCGGTCGGCAACAAGAAGCTGAAAGGCATGTGGAGCAGCTCGCCGATCTTCGCCAACGACCTCGGCGCGCTGACATGGCAATAGCCGTGCTCCTCCCTCTCCCGCCTGCGGGAGAGGGCCGGGGTGAGGGCGAACGAGGCACCGGGTGACGGCCCTGCACGAGCTCGCCGCGACCGAGCTGGTCGCGCTCTATGCAAGGCGCGAGCTCTCGCCGGTCGAGGCGACCGAGGCCGTGCTCGAGCGCATCGCCGCCTGGGAGCCGCACCTCAGGGCGACCTACGCGCTCGACCCCGAGGCCGCGCTCGCCGCCGCGCGCGCCTCCGAGGCGCGCTGGCTGAAGGGCGCGCCGCTCGGCGCGATCGACGGCGTGCCGTCGACGATCAAGGAGAACATCGCCACCCGCGGCACGCCGGTGCCGGTGGGCACGGCGGCGAGCGTGCTCGTGCCGGCGGCGAACGACGCGCCACCCGCGGCGCGCATGCGCGAGGCCGGCGCGGTGATCCTCGGCAAGACGACGATGCCCGACTACGGAATGCTGTCGTCGGGCCTGTCCAGCTTCCACGCGCTGGCGCGGAATCCGTGGGACCTGAGCAAGGGTCCGGGCGGCAGCAGCGCCGGCGCCGGCGCGGGGGCGGCGGCCGGCTACGGGCCGCTGCACGTCGGCACCGACATCGGCGGGTCGCTGCGCCTGCCGGCCGCCTGGTGCGGCATCTTCAGCCTCAAGCCCAGCCTCGGCCGGATCCCGATCGACCCGCCGTACGCCGGCCGCTGCGCCGGGCCGATGACGAAGAGCGTCGCCGACGCGGCGCTGCTGATGAGCGTGCTCGCCCGGCCCGACGACCGCGACACGATGAGCCTGCCGGCCGAGAGCATCGCCTGGTCGCGCCTCGAGCGCGATCCGCGCGGGCTGAAGATCGGCCTGCTGCTCGACCCCGGCGCGGGCCTGCCGGTCGATCCGGAGATCTCTGGCGCGGTGCGGGCCGCGGCCGAGCGCTTCGCCGCGGCCGGCGCCGACGTCGTGGAAATCGGCCCCTACTTCACCCGCGCCATGCTCGACGGCATGGACGCGTTCTGGCGCATGCGCTCGTGGCTCGACTTCCAGGCCTTGCCGGCGGAACGGCGGGCCAAGGTGCTGCCCTTCATCGCCCGCTGGGTCGAAGGCGGCGCGAAGCTCTCGGGCGCCGAGGTGTTCCGCGGCTACAGCCAGATGGGCGCCATGCGCGAGGCCGCGGTCGCGGCGCACCGGCCGTTCGACGTCGTTCTCTCCCCCACCGCGCCGATCCCCGCCTTCCCGGCCGAGCTCGCCTCGCCCACCGACGATCCGGCGCGGCCGCTCGAGCACATCTGCTTCACCGTCGCCTACAACATGAGCGAGCAGCCTGCCGCGAGCATCAACTGCGGCTGGACCCGCGCCGGCCTGCCGATCGGCCTGCAGATCGCCGGCAAGCGCCACGACGACCTCGGCGTGCTGCAGGTCGCGGCGGCGTGGGAGTCGATGCGCCCGGCCCCCCGGCCCTGGCCGGAGCCGCCAGCGGCGTCCTGATTCCGAAGGGGCGCGATGACGATGCCCACGCCGCCCGGCATCGGCCGCCGCACCCTGCTCGGCGCGGCGCTGCCGGCGCTCGCACTCGGTCCGTTCGCCGCGCGCGCCCAGGCACCGGTGCCGATCGCCGACATGCACAGCCACTACGGCCTGATCAACCGCACGCTGCGAGACTCGGGATTGGCCGAAGACCTGCGGGCGCAGCGCGTCGCCCTGGTGGCCTGGTCGCTGCCCTCCGACCTCCGCTGGATCCGCGCCACGCCGTCGGGCATCGAACAATTCCGCGAGCCCGAGCCCGGCAGCCTGAGCTCGTTCTTCCTGCAGACGATGAGTCGGATGCGGGCCTACCTCGCCGAGAACGGCCTGAAGACAGTGCTGACCGGCGCCGACGTGGACGCCTGCATCGCCGGCGACGCAGGCGTCGTGCTCGCCAGCGAAGGCACCGACTTCCTGGAAGGCCGGCTCGACAACCTCGACAAGTTCCGCGACCTGGGCCTTCGCCACGTCCAGCTCGTGCACTACATCCGCAACCCGGTCGGCGACTTCCAGACCGCGCCGCCCAGCCACGGCGGCCTGAGCGAGCTCGGCAAGCAGCTCGTCCAGGCCTGCAACGCCAAGGGCATGCTGGTCGACCTGGCGCACTCGCCCGGCCCTTCGCTCGACCAGGCGCTGGCGATCTCCAAAGTGCCGATGGTGTTCTCGCACGGCTGGGTCGACCGCAGCGAGGGAAGCTGGAGCGGCGCCGCCGGCTATCTGCGGCGCCGGCTCTCGCTCGAGCAGGCGAAGAAGATCGCCGCCGGCGGCGGTGTGGTCGGCCTCTGGGGCTTCGCGCTCGGCAGCCCCGGGCCAAGCCGTACCCCCGGTCGCGGAAACTGGACGGTCAGCCGTGGCGACACCCGCGGCTACGCGCGCGAGCTCGCGAACCTGATCGGCTGGCTCGGCGCCGACCACGTGGCGATCGGCACCGACATCGAAGGCGTCGGCTCGAGCTGGTCCGTCAACGACTACTCGCACGTGCGCAAGGTCGTCGAGGCGCTTCAGGACATGAAGCTGCCCGGCAGCGTGGTCGAGAAGGTCGCCTTCGCGAACTACGCCCGGGTGCTGAAGACCGCGCTCGCCGCCGGCCGCTGAGTCAGACGCGGGGCGGCTTCAGGCCCTCGGTGGCAAAGGCGCGCTCCACGGCCGGCCGCTCCTGCATCCGCTCGAGAAAGGTCTTCAGGTGCGGCAGGCTCCGCGCCGGCCGGCCGAAGCCGCGGGTCCAGCGGCAGAGCACGAAGGCATAGGGGTCGCAGACGCTGAAGGTCTCGCCGAGCAGCCAGGGGCCGCCGTGGCGCGCGAACTCGGCGTCGAGCTGGTCGAGCATCGTGCCGATCTTCGCTTCGGCATGCGCCTTGACCTGCGCCGCCGCGGTTTCGTCGCCCCAGCGCTCGGGGTAGAAGTAGAGGATCAGCGTCGCCTGCACCGTGTTGTTCAGCCAGGCGAGCCACTTGTAGGCCTGGGCGCGCTGCCCGCTGCCGAGCGGCGGCATCAGGCCGGCGGCAGGATGGGTGTCGGCCAGGTGCATGCAGACGGCCGGGGTCTCGTACAGCACCAGGGGCTGGCCGGCCACGCCGGCGGACGTATCGACGAGCACCGGGATCAGCCCGTTCGGATTGAGGGCCAGGTAGTCGGCCGACTTGTGCGCCGAGACCGCGCGGTCGACGTACTTCAGCTCGAACGACACGCCGAGCTCCTCGAGCACGAGATGGGGGATCAGGCTGGCGTTGCCGGGAAAGTAGTGGAGCTGCAGCATCGGCGGGTCTCGTCCGGAGCGGGGGATGCGACGATTCTCGCCCCCCGCCCGGGGGCGCCTTCAGACCCTGGTCCAGTGCATGACCCAGCTTTCCTGCCAGGTCCTGCCGTCGTCGCGCGAGCTCGCCTGGTGCCAGCGACACGAGCTCGGCGTGATCTGGTCCCAGACGCCGCGGTAGATGACCGGCACGCTGCCCTCGGTGTCGTCGGCGTCCCAGATGCCGACGCCGTCGACGAAGCTGCCCCACGACGGCGGCGGCACCAGCACGCCGCTCTTCGCGTTGACCCAGTAGTCGGCCCAGAGCTTCTTCTCGAGGTCGAGCAGGCGCAGGCCCATGCCGCTGAAGCCGCGCGACGGAATGCGCAACTCCTCGACGCTGGCGACGCCCGCGAGCAGACCGTGCACGGTGGCTTCGCCCTCGAACGCGTCCCAGGCCCCATTCTTCAGCTGCCGGTGCCGGATCTTCCAGTGGCCGCTGAGGAAGTCGAAGTCGCCGGGCTTGCCGGTCGCGGCCGGGGCCTTGGCCGCCGCCTGCGCTGGCGACGCCGCGGCCATCTGCGCGGCGCCGGCGAGCGCCACCGTCATCTGCAGCATCGTGCGCCGCTGCACCTCGATCGCGTCCTTGCCCATGAGCCGCTCCTTCCGAAAAGCGCGAGCACCGGCCGCGCCTGGCGGCGACTATCGCCCGGCAAACGTGACAACGGCTGTCCGGGATTCAGGCGAGCAGCGCCTTGAGGTAGCCGATCTCCACGACCATGGCGACGCCGAGCGCGCAGCTGAACACGCCGATCAGGGCCGTCATCGCGTGGTGCACGCGGGTGAGGTAGCCGGACGAGAGCTTCAGCGGCACGGCGATCACCACCGAGAGCAGCGCCATGCCGCCGATCGAGCCGAGGCCGAACAGGGCGATGTAACCGACGCCCAGGCCGACCGACGGAATCGTCTGCAGCGTCAGCACGACGAGCGCGGCCGAGCCGGCGAGGCCGTGCATCATGCCGACCGCGAGCGCGCGCAGCGGCCAGCGCTTCGGGTGGGCATGCCGATGCGAAGAGTCGGCGTGCCGGCCTTCACCGCGGTGGCTGTGCGCGTGGACGTGGGCGACGCTCGGGCCGTGGCGATGGACGTGGAAGTGGATCCGGTCGCGAACCAGCCGGCGCAGCACGTCGGCGCCGAGCAGCACGAGCATCAGGCCGACCCCGGTCTCGAGCGCCTGCCCGAGGGTGGGCGAGATCACCTGCCCGAGCAGCAGCACCGCGCCGCCGAAGAGCAGCAGCGTCAGCGTGTGGCCGAGGCCCCAGGCAACGCCCTGGCGCAGGGTCTGCGCCAGCGAGCTCTGCCGGGTGGCGAGCGTCGCCACCGCCGCCAGGTGGTCGGCCTCGGTCGCGTGCTGCATGCCGAGCAGCAGGCCGACGACGAGGATCGAGAGCGCGGTCACGCCGTGCTCGCGAGCGCCTCCGCGAGGCAGGCCAGCAGCACCTGCTGGTCACCGACCTGGTTGGCGAGCAGGAGCACGAGCCGGGTGTCGAGGTCGCTGCTTTCCTCGTCGCTCAGGCCTTCGTGGGCGGCGACCCAGGCTTCGTAGAAGCCGTCGGGATCGGGAATGTTGGCGGTGGTCTTCATCGTGCAGGCGCTTCAGGCAGGCTCGAGCGGCAGGGGCGTTCGTGCATCGAGCCCGAGCGCGGCGCGCATCGCGGCCTCGACGGCCTCGGGCCGCGCCTCGGGCAGCACCGCGGCGACGTAGGCATCGGGGCGGACGATGACGACGCTGCCGGCAGCCGCGCCGAGGTGCAGCGCGAGCGGGCTCGCCGGGTCGACGCGGCGGAAGTCGATCGGCAGCAGCGCCGCCTCCTCGTCGAGCCGCACCAGCGTCGCCGCGTCGGCGCCGACCGCCAGGCCGAGGAAGCGCGTCCCGCCGGCCAGGCAGCGCATCAGCGTCGTGCCGTCGAAGGCGACGTTCTGCATCGAGCGAGCGCCTCCCGGCGCCCACGGCGAAGGCGGATACGCGTTGGCCTGCGCCATCCGCCCGGTGTTGGCGAGGCGGCGCGCGAACTCGTGATGCCGCGCCAGGGTGCAGACGGCGCGGCGGATGCGATGCTCGGCGCGGCTCCTCGGCGCGAGGAAGCGCGCGGTGCGGCGGCAGACGGTGAGATTCTCCTCGGCCGCGGCGAACCGCTCGACGTGGTAGCTGTCGAGCAGGCCGTCTTCGGCCTCGCCGGCGAGCACCAGGGCGAGCTTCCAGCCGAGGTTGGCCGCGTCCTGGATGCCGTTGTTGCCGCCGCGCGCGCCGAACGGCGAGACCACGTGCGCCGAGTCGCCGATGAAGAGGGTGCGGCCGACGCGAAAGGTCTCGAGCAGGTGGTCGCGGTACTGGTAGGGCCCGATCCAGACGAACTCGAACTCCACGTCGGGGCCGAGCTGGGCGCGCAGCCGCTCGCCGGCCACCTCGGGCCGGCTGATCGCCTCCGGATCGCAGTCCTCGGCCATCTGGTAGTCGAGCCGCCAGACATCGTCGGCCATCAGGTGCTGCCAGACGGCGCGGCCCTCGTTGAACGGCGCGTCGACCCAGGTCCAGCGCTGGGTGGGGAACGGCGTCTTGAAGCGCACGTCGGTGATGCACCAGCGGTCGGTGCTGCGCGAAGGATTGACCTCGAGGCCCATCGCGTCGCGGATGCGGCTGTTGGCGCCGGTGGCGTCGATGAACCATTCGGCCTCGAGCGCGTAGCGGCCGGCGGGCGTCTCCACTTCCACCACCACCGCGTCGGACTCGTGCTCCACCTTCGTCACCCGGCTCTTCCAGCGCAGGTCGCTGGCGCCGAGCTCGAGGATGCGGTCGACCAGGAACCACTCGAGGTAGAACTGCTGCAGGTTGATGAAGGGCGGCTGCTCGGACGCGCTGTCGTCCTGCAGGTTGAAGGTGTAGACCTCGTCGGCGCCGGAGAACGTGCGGCCGACCGACCAGGTGATGCCCTTGGCGCGGATCCGCTCGTAGATGCCGAGCCGCTCGAAGATCTCCAGGCTCTTCTGCGCGTAGCAGATGCCGCGCGAGGAGGCGCCCTTGACGCCGACGGTGTCGTCCTCGTCGAGCACGACCGCGCGCACGCCGCGCAGCGCCAGGTCGCAGGCCAGCGTCAGGCCGGCGAGGCCGCCGCCGGCGATGACGACGGGATAGCGGATGCGCTCGCCTGCGTCGATGTCGGGCGGCACGACGAAGGGCCATTGCGGCAGCTCGTAGGGCGGCGCGAACTTCCAGGTGTCGGGTCGGGACATGGCTCGCCGTTATAACGCGTCGGCCCGCCCGCCTCGATCGGCTCGGGCCCGGACTCCCACTCGACCGCGGCGCCGAGCGCATTCAGGTTCTCGACGAAGCGCGGATGGGCGCGGCGGATCGGCAGGGCGTTCCTGATCGTCGAGCGGCCTTCGATGCTCGCCGCGACCATGAAGAGCGCGATCGCGACCCGGATGATGTAGGGGCTCTCCACCTCCGCCGGCGCGAGCCGGGCGCCGCCGCGCACGACCAGGCGGTGCGGGTCGCACAGCGTGGCGTCGACGCCGAACCTCGCCAGCTCGCGGCTCCAGCCGAGCGCGCCTTCGTAGACCTTGTTCCAGAACAGCGTGCGGCCTTCGGCGCGCGCGCCGAGGGCGACGAAGATCGGCAGCAGGTCGGCCGGCACATAGGGCCAGGGCGCGGCCTCCACCTTCTGCATCAGGTTCGCGGTGAGCGTGGGCCGGACCTTCAGACCGTTTGCGACGCGGGCGCGGCTGAAGCCGTCGGCGCCATGCTCGACCTCGACGCCGAACTTGGCGAAGGTTCGGTCGAGGAGCGGGAACTGCGCCACCGCCCCGTTCCTGACCGCGACGTCGCCGCCCGTGACCGCGCTCAGCGCGAGGAAGGTCGCGACCTCGTGGAAGTCGTCCTCGAAGGTGTACTCGGCGCCGCCGAGCGCCTCGACCCCCTCGACCTCGAGCCGGGAGCTGCCGCTGCCCGCGATGCGCGCCCCCATCCGGCCGAGGAAGGTGCAGAACTCCTGCACATGCGGCTCGCAGGCGGCGTTGACGAGGCGCGAGCGGCCGCGGGCCAGCGCGGCGCAGAGGATGAAGTTCTCCGTCGTCGTCACCGAGGCGTAGTCGAGCCAGTGGTCGCTCGCGGCGAGAGGCCGATCGGCCTCCACGGCGGTGGCGCCGCGCTCCAGCCGGACCTCGGCGCCGAAGGCGAGAAAGACGTCGATGTGCGGATCGATCTCGCGGGCGCCGAGGGTGCAGCCGGTGACGTCGTCGACCAGCCGCGCCCTGCCGAAGCGGTGCAGCAGCGCCGGCACCAGCATCACCGAGGAGCGCATCCCGCCGGGCAGGCGCACGCCCTGGTCGCGGATGCCGTCGCTGTGCTGCAGGTGCAGCGTTCCGCTTTCGAAATCCATGTCGACCCAGGAGCCGAGCTCGCGGAAGAATCCGAGGAGCTTTCTCACGTCGGTGATGTCGGGCACGCGGTGCAGCGTCACCGGCTCGCGGGTGAGCAGCGTGGCGCAGAGCACCGGCAGCACCGCGTTCTTGTTGGCCGAGGGCGAGACGCGACCGCGCAGGGGGCGGCCGCCGTGGACGATGAGGTTGCTCATGGGAAGCGGAAGAGTGGCGGGCGAAGCCAGTCTCCGGGCCGGAGGTGAGCCGGCGATGAAGGCACTGTGAAGGCGGCGATCCGGCCGCACGAACCCCGCAGCGCGGCGACGCCCCGTCAGGTCACGACGGCCCGCCGCCGCGACGCCGCCGGACGGCGCCGGCCGAGTTGCTCGCGCAGGGCCACCACCGCGCCCGACGCCTCCTCGGTGCGCCAGATCAGCGGCGTCACCACATCGGCATGCTGGCGCGGCAGGCGATGCCGCTCGACCGCCGCGAGCGGCAGCGTGTCGAGCACCGACTCGGGCATCAGCGCGATGCCGGTGCCGGAGCCGACGCAGGCGACGATCGCGTGGTACGAGCCGAGGTCGAGAACGCGCGTCGTCGCCGTGCTCGTCTCGCCGAGCCAGCGGTACAGCCGGCGCCGGTACGCGCAGCCGTTCGGGAACGCGATCACCGAGCGACCGGCGACGTCCGCGGGGCCGCGCACCGCGCGGTGGCCGCGCGGGGTGATGAGGACGAGCCGCTCGGCGAAGAGCGGCAGGTGCGAGAGCTCGGGGGCCGCCGCGGGTTCGGCAACGAAAGCGGCATCGAGCCGGCGATCGAGCACGGCGGCCGTCAGCGCGTCGTTGGTGCCGGTCGTGAGCTCGATCCTCACCTCCGGATAGGTCGCGTGGTACGCGGCGAGCACCTCGGGCAGGCGGCTCGCCGTCGTGCTCTCGAGCGCGCCGAGGCGCAGCAGCCCCGCCGGCGCCGAGCCGGCGAGCGCGCTGGACGCTTCATCCGAGAGGCGCAGCAGCTTCTCGGCGTAGCCGAGCAGGAGCTCGCCGCCGGGCGAGAGATGCAGGCGCTGCTTGTGGCGATGGAAGAGCTGCGTGCCCGATGTCGCCTCGAGGCGCTGGATGCGCGTCGTGATGCTCGAAGGCACGCGATGCAGCTTCCTTGCCGCCTTGAGGATGCCGCCCTCGCGCACCACCGCGACGAAGATCCGCAGGTCGCCGAGCTCGAGCATCGTTGTTGATCTCAGAAGGTGAACATCTTGTTCATCATTATTCACTATCGCAAAACATCTGCCGAGCCTAGGATGGCACCATGCCCGCCGCTCGTCGCCCGCCCTCGTCGCTCGCGATCGTGCTCGTCGGCCTCGCCGCGCTGGCGTCGGCCATGGGCGTCGGCCGCTTCGCCTTCACGCCGCTCCTGCCGCTGATGCAGGCGCACGACGGCCTGAGCCTTGGCCAGGGCGCGTGGCTCGCCGGCGCCAACTACCTCGGCTACGCCGTCGGCGCGCTCGCCTGCAGCATCGCCTCGCCGCCGCCCGACGCCGCCGCCCGCCACGGCCTCGTCGCGGTCGCCCTCTCGACCCTCGCGATGGGCGCCACCGCCAGCTACGAGGCGTGGCTGGTCTTGCGCTTCGTCGCCGGCGTGGCGAGCGCGTGCGTGCTGGTGGGCGTCTCGGCGTGGGCGATCGCCACCCTGGCCGAGCGCGGCCGCGGCGCGTGGTCGGGCGGCGTCTTCTCCGGCGTCGGCATCGGCATCGCCCTGGCCGGCGCGGCGGGCCTGGTCGCCGGCCTGGCCGG
The DNA here is from genome assembly GCA_021414305.1 of Burkholderiales bacterium. GTDB lineage: Bacteria > Pseudomonadota > Gammaproteobacteria > Burkholderiales > Burkholderiaceae_C > Schlegelella_A. Next base: position 105,999 of record JAIOOS010000017.1, read on the forward strand.
CGACCCGCCGGCGCGCGTCTGGATCGTGCTCGGCGTACTGAGCAGCGCGGTGGCGGCCCTCGCCTGGCTGCCTTTGCGCGCCGACAAGGCGCAGGTCGCCGCCTCGGCCGCGGCGACGGACCGCTCCTCCCTGCGCGAGTGGCGGCTCATCGCCGGCTATGGCGCATTCGGCTTCGGCTACATCATTCCCGCGACCTTCCTGCCGGCAATGGCGCGCGAGGCGATCGCCGACCCGGCCGTGTTCGGCTGGGTCTGGCCCGCGTTCGGCATCGCCGCGGCGGCGTCGACGGCGCTCGTGGCGCTGGCCTTTCGCGGCGCCTCGCCGCGGCGCCTGTGGACCGCCAGCCTGCTCGTCATGGCCGTTGGCGTGATCGCGCCGGTGCTCCGGCCCGGCGTCGCCAGCCTGCTCGTCGCCGCGGTCTCGGTCGGCGGCACCTTCATGGTCGCTACCCTCGCCGGCATGCAGGAGGCGCGGCGCCGCGCCGGCCCCGCCGCGCCCCGCCTGATGGCGGCGATGACCTTCGCCTTCGCCCTCGGCCAGCTCGCCGGTCCGGCGGTGGTCGCGCTGGCTTCGCCCGGGTCCGGCGGCAGCGCCGGACCGAGCGTGCTCGGCGCCCTGTGCCTGCTCGCCGCCGCGTTCGCCCTCGGCGGACCCGGCGCCCTGGTTTCTCCCGCCACCCTTCGCGAACAAGGACAGCGACCATGACCGACGCCGCAAAAGACCGCATGCCGCCGATCCCCCGCGAGCGCATGACCGAAGCGCAGCGCGAAGCCGCCGACGCGCTGATCGCCGGCCCGCGCAAGGGCGTGAAAGGGCCTTTCATTCCCCTGCTGCGCAGCCCCGAGCTGATGGACCGGCTGCAGCGCGTCGGCGAGTACCTGCGCTTTCGCAACGCGCTGCCGGCTCGCCTCTCGGAGTTCGCGACGCTGCTCGTCGCCCGCGAATGGACGCAGCAGTTCGAATGGGCCGTGCACGTGCCGCTGGCGATCGCCGCCGGCACCGCGCCGGCAACGATCGCGGCGCTGCGCGAGGGCCGTCGCCCGGCGACGATGAGCGGTGACGAGGCCGCGGTGTACGACCTGGTCGCCGAGCTCACCGCCCGCAAGTCGGTCTCCGACCCGCTCTACGCCGAGGCGGTGAGCCGCTTCGGCGAGCACGGCCTTCTCGACCTGCTCGGCCTCGTCGGCTACTTCACGACGATCTCGATGGTGCTCAACGTCGCCCGCACCCCGGCCGACGCGGTCGAGGGCGTCGCGCCTCTGCCGGCGCCCTAGCTTCTCGCGACGAACCGCGCGAACGGGCCCGGCCGCCCCGGCTCTGTGCGGCAGCGCACAGACGCAACGGCAGCGGCTCTCGTGAAATCACCGGATGAACCTGTCGTTCCGCTGGCGGCAGCTCGCCTTCGGCGCCGTGCTCGGCCAGCTGGGCGCCTCCCTGCTGCTGCTGAGCTGCGTTGCCCGCGCCGTCGCGCTGGTGCTGCCGCGCGCCGTCGCCGCGCGCACCGGGCGTTCGATCGTCTCGTTCATCTACCGTCGCTGCTGGGCGAGCGCCACCCGGCTGGGTCTCATGGAGCTCGATGTGGAGGGCCTCGATGCGCTGCGCAGCGAACCCGGCGGTCTCCTCATCGCCGCGAACCATCCGACGATGCTCGATGCGATGCTCGTCGTGGCCCGCCTTCCGCGCAGCGTCTGCATCATGCGGGCGGACCTGATGCAGAACGTCTTCCTCGGCCCCGGCGCGCGGCTGGCGAGCTACATCGGCAACGACAGCGGGCGCGGCATGGTGCGCGACAGCGTCGCTGCGCTGCGCGAGGGGCAGGTGGTCGTTCTCTTCCCGGAAGGCACGCGAACGTCGACGCCCCCGGTCAACGCCTTCAAGCCGGGCATCACGCTGATCGCCAAGCTGGCCCAGGTGCCGATCCAGACCGTGCTGATCCGCAGCGACTCGCCCTTTCTGCGCAAGGGCTGGCCGCTGCTGCGGGCGCCGCCGCAGCGGGTGCGGATCCGCGTGACGCTCGGGCAGCGCTTTCCGGCGAACGACGACCGCCGGGCCGCGCTGCAGCAGATCGAGGCCTACTTCGCCCGCGAGCTCGGCACCGGCCCGAGCCCGGGCGCGGCCGCGCTTCAGGCGTCCATCGCCCCGTAGTTCGACAGGTTGGCCGCGGCTTCGCGCGCCGGGCCGTCGTCGTCGAGGTCGAGGCGGGCCCGCTTCTCGCGCGTCCACGCCCCGACCGCGGCATGCGCCTCCCGCTCGTGGCGCGCCGTGGTCTCGGCGCTCGCGGTCGGCACGGTCAGCTCGAGGCGGATGCCGTTCGGGTCGAAGAAGTAGATCGACTCGATGATGTGGTGGTCGGTGATGCCCAGCACCTCGATGCCCGCCGCCTCGAGCCGCGCCTTGGCGGCGCCGAGCGCGGCCAGCGAATCGACGCGCAGGGCGATGTGGTTCACCCACGACGGCGTGTTCGGCGAAGGCGCTGCGGCGACGTCGTCGCCGAGGTCGAAGAACGCCAGGTGCGAGCCGTCGGCCATGCGGAAGAAGATGTGCACGTACGGGCAGTGCTCGCCGGTGCTGGGCACGACGTCGGAGCGGATCACGTGCACCAGCGGCAGGCCGAGGATGTCTTCGTAGAAGGCGCGCGTCTCCTCGCAGTCGCGGCAGCGATACGCGTAGTGGTGCAGGCCGCGGATGGGGACGAAGGAGCTGCTCATGGTTGCGTTCCGGTTGTCCAGACGACGTAGGGATAGGCCTCTCTGCGCCTGCGACCCGCGTGGTTACCGTGCGGCCGACAGGCGTATTGGAACCCAACAACCGCAGGGAGACGAGACCATGGAGAACACTTTCGGCGAAGAACGCCGCAGCTTCCTGAAGACCGCGGCGGGGACGGGCCTGGCGGCGCTGTCGGGCATCGCCGGCGCTCAGTCGTTCGAGTACAAGCCGAACCAGCGCTACCCCGACCCGGCGGTGCAGATCCTCGATCCGTCGTTCGCCCGCTACCGCATCTACAGCAGCACGATCGAGCAGGTGGCGAGCGGCATGCGCTGGGCCGAGGGGCCGGTCTACTTCGCCGAGGGCGGCTACCTGCTGGTGAGCGACATCCCGAACAACCGGATCATGAAATACAGTGAGAAGGACGGCAGCTTCACCGTCTTTCGCAGCCCGGCCAACTACGCCAACGGCAACACCCGCGATCGCCAGGGCCGGCTCGTGACCTGCGAGCACTCCGTCACCCGGCGCATCACCCGCACCGAGAGGGACGGCAAGCTGACGGTGCTGGCCGACGCGTTCGAAGGCAAGCGCCTGAATGCGCCGAACGACATCGTCGTCAAGTCCGACGACAGCATCTGGTTCACCGATCCCCTCTTCGGCATCAACGGCGAATGGGAAGGCTCGCGCGCCAAGCCGGAGCAGGCGAACACCAACGTCCTTCGGATCGGCAGCGACGGCAAGGTCAGCGCGGTGCTCACCGATCTCGTCAACCCGAACGGCCTGGCGTTCTCGCCCGACGAGAAGAAGCTCTACGTCGTGGAGTGGAAGGGCACGCCCAACCGCAGCATCTGGAGCTACGACGTCGGCGCCGACGGCGTCTCGCTCGGCAACAAGACCAAGCTGATCGACGCCGCCGACCAGGGCGCGCTCGACGGCTTCCGCGTCGACCGCGACGGCAACCTGTGGTGCGGCTGGGGCAGCAACGGCGCCCTGCAGGCCGAGCCGAGCGACGTCGGCGGCAAGAAGGTGTTCCAGCTCCGCGGCCGCTCCGAGGACCTGGACGGCGTGATGGTGTTCAACCCGCAAGGCAAGGCGCTGGCGCACATCCGCCTGCCCGAGCGCTGCGCCAACCTGTGCTTCGGCGGGCCGAAGAACAACCGCCTCTACATGGCGAGCTGCCATTCGATCTACGCGCTGTACGTCGAAGCGCACGGCGCGACCTGAGACGGCGAGACGCGATGGGCCGCGGCCCCGCTCGGGGTCGCAGTTTTTTCCGGATCATGGAAAAACCGAGCGTTCCGGCCTCATCGGGGTCGGTGCGCTGGTCAAGAATTTCCGGGCCTGCAAGGAGACAGCCCGTGAACACCAATCTGAAGCGACGCGCCCTGCTGGGCACCGCCGCCGCCCTCGCCCTCGGCCCGGGTCTCGCCCGCGCCCAGGAGGCCACCCTCACCATCCTCTCGCACAAGGTGCACGAGACCGTCTCGCGCGGCCTCACCCCCGGCACCGTCGGCGGCGACATCGCCGGCGAGTGGGCCAAGAAGAAGGGCGTGAAGCTCAACTGGATCACCGGCAACATCGAGCCGATCCACGATCGCCTGTTCCGCGAGCTGTCGCTGCGCGAGACCTCGATCGACCTGGCGTTCGTCATCAACAAGTTCGAAACGCCGAAGATCAGCACCCTGCTCGAGCCGCTCGACGACTGGCAGAAGAAGGCGCCGATCGAGGACTTCGCCGGCATCCCCTCGAACCTGCTGGTCGCCACCCGCTACCAGGGCGTGCTGACCGCAGTGCCGTTCCGCCACGCGACGCCGGGCCTGTTCTGGAACAAGGAGCTGTTCAAGGAGCGCGGCCTCGACCGGCCGCCGCGCACGGCCGACGAGCTCGTCGCCTACGCCCGCAAGATGACCTACACCCGCGCCGACGGCACCCGGGTCAACGGCCTGATCGCCAACTCGGGCGACGAACACCTGGCGGTGCTGACCCTGCTCAACATGTACGGCGCCGAGCTGATCGACAAGGACCAGAAGGTCCGCGCCAATTCGCCGCAGATGATCAAGGGCCTGAAGGTGCTGGCCGAGCTCTACAAGGAAGGCGTGCTGCCGACCAACTACGCCACCATCTCGATCGACGACGTGATCGGCGCGATGCAGCAGGGCCGCGCGGCGATGGGCGTCGACCCGTTCGCCCGCTACACGGTCTACAACAACCCCAAGGCCTCGAAGTTCCCCGGCCAGATCGAGGTCGTGGCGCTGCCGGCCGATGCCGGCCTCGGCCGCAGCGACACCTCGATGACCGAGATCTGGTCGATGGCGATCCCGAAGAACTCGAAGCAGAAGGAGCTCGCCTGGGACCTGGTCCGCGAGCTCTCGAGCAAGGAGAACACGGTCCGGATCGCGCTCAACGGCAATGGCCCGGTGCGCCCCGCCGCCTACGACGACGAGCGGCTGAAGAAGCAGCTCGCCTACACGGTGGAGGAGTCGAAGGCGATCAAGCATGCGCTGGTCGTGCCCTCGGGCTTCAACGCCTCGCTCGAGGCGCTGACGATCTTCAAGGAAGAGTCGCAGGCCGCGGTGCTCGGCAGGAAGACGCCGGAGCAGGCCGCGGCGGCGATGCAGTCGAGGATCGAGCCGCTGGTCAAATAGCAGCGTCCGCCGGCGTCCGCGGCGGCGGGCGGCGGTCCTCCGGCCGTTCCGCGGACTGAAAGGCCCCGTGCGCAAACCGACGCTTTCCGCCTGGCTCCTGCTGGCGCCGATGCACCTGCTGCTGGCGGCGGTGATCGCGATCCCGTCGCTCTGGGTGCTGTGGCTGAGCCTCAACGAGTCGAGCTATGGCACCGGCCTGACCTTCGTCGGCCTCGACAACTACGCGAAGATCTTCGCCGACCCGTACTTCTGGCGGGCGGCGTGGAACACCTTCATCGTCGTCAACGTCGTCGTCTATCTCGAGATGGGGCTGGCGCTCGGCCTCGCGCTGCTCTTCGCCGGAGGGCTGCGCTACCCGCGGCTGATGTTCGCCATCGTCCTCGTACCCTACGCGATCTCCGAGGTGGTGAGCGTGCTCGCCTGGAAGATCCTGATGGACCCGGGCGTGGGCGCGATCAGCCGCAGCCTCGAGGCGATGGGCCTGGGCAGCTTCAACTGGAGCGTCGCGCCGTGGCAGGGGCTGGCGCTGGTCTCGCTGATCGCCATCTGGCACAACCTGCCGTTCACCTTCCTGCTGCTCTACGCCGGCCTGCTGGCGATTCCGCGCACCCTCTACGAAGCGGCCGAGGTCGACGGCGCCACCGCCTGGCAGCGGCTGCAGAAGATCACCCTGCCGCTGCTCGTGCCGACGCTGCTGCTGGCGGTGATCTTTCGCCTGGTGTTCGCGTTCCGCCTGTTCTCCGAGGTGTGGCTGCTCACCAAGGGCGGGCCGGCGCGGCTCACCGAAGTGCTTGCGGTCTACCTCTACCAGGGGGCGTTTCGCTACGGCGACTTCGGCAAGGCCGGCGCGGCAGGCTGGATCATGGTCGTGGGCGCGTTGCTGATCGCCTCGATCTACCTGTGGCAGATGCAGCGCCGCATGGCGCAGCAGGCCTGAGCCCGCGATGGTCCGCTCCCGCAGCCTGCCGCTCGCCCTGCTTCGCGCCGGGGCCTACGCCTTCGTCGTCGTCTGGTCGCTGCTGCCCATCGTCTTCATCGTCGCCTCGTCGTTCAAGCGCCAGACCGACATCTTCGTCTACCCGCCGAGGTTCCTGTTCACGCCCACCTTCGACAACTACCTGACCCTCTGGCAGCGCTACGACGGCTTCTTCGCGACCCTGGGCAACAGCCTGATCGTCTCGATCGGCGCGACGCTGCTCGCCGGCACGGTGAGCTTCTTCGCCGGCTTCGCCTACTCGCGCTACTCGAGCCGGCTGCTCGCGGGCAGCGCGGTCTACATGATCGCCATCCGGCTGCTGCCGCCGATCGTCGTGACGCTGCCGCTCTTTCCGGCGATCGACTACCTGCACCTTTCGGACACCCACGCGGTGCTGATCATCCTGTACGCGACCTTCTGGGTCTCGCTCTACACGATGATCGTCAAGACCTTCGTCGACGAGATTCCCAGGGAGCTCGACGAGGCCGCCCTGATGGACGGCGCGAGCCAGTGGCAGCTCCTCTGGCGCGTGATCCTGCCGCTCTGCCTGCAGGGCATGACGGCGGGCGCGATCTTCGTCTTCATCTACTCGTGGAACGAGTTCCTGTTCGCCCTGATCTTTACCACCCAGCACGCCAAGACCGCACCGCTGCTCATCAGCGAGATGATGGGCGCGATCGACGGCGCCGAATGGGGCGTTCTCTTCGCCGGCGTGACGCTGCAGCTCCTGCCGGTGGTGGCGCTGGTGATGCTGGCGCAAAGGCACATCATCGCCGGGCTGACCTCCGGCGCGGTCAAGGGCTGAGGCGCCCTAGGCGGCGACCGGCATGCGCGCCGCGGGCGCAGGGGCCGCGGCGCTGCCGGACTTGCGCGCCGCCAGGATCATGTCGGCGGCCTTCTCCGCGATCATGATCGTCGCCGCGTTGGTGTTGCCCGAGACCAGCGTCGGCATGATTGACGCGTCGACCACGCGCAGCCCGGCGACGCCGTGCACCGCGAGCTGGTCGTCGACAACCGCGTCGTCGAGGCCGCCCATGCGGCAGGTGCCGCTCGGATGGAAGATCGTCATGCCGGTGTCGCGCGCGTAGGCCAGCGCGTCGGAATCGCTGCCGAGCTCGTGCCGCGGCTTCCAGCGGGACGCGACCTCGCTCGCCAGCGCCGGCTGCGCGACGATGCGCTCGAGCAGGCGGATGCCGCGCACCAGCGCCGCCCCGTCTTCGGCCGCGGTCAGGTAGTTGCCGACGATGCGCGCGCTGTCGTTCGGGTCGGCGGAGCGCAGGGTCACTGCGCCGCGGCTCGCCGGCCGGAGCTGGCAGACCGAGATCGTGAACGCCGAGAACCGGTTCAGGCCGGTGTCGTAGCTGTCGACGCTGAGCGGCTGGAAGTGGAACTGCACGTCGGGCGAGGCCAGGCTCGACTCGGTGCGGGCGAAGGCGCCGGCGAGGCTCGCGCCGAAGGTGAGCGCGCCGCGGCGTCGCAATGCATAGTCGGCACCGATCAGCATCCGCTGCCAGGCGCTGCGCGCGTGGTCGTTGAGCGTGATCGGCCGCTTCGTCTTGAAGACCAGGCGTGCCTGGTAGTGGTCCTGGAAGTTGCGGCCGACGCCCGGCAGCGCGCGCACCACCGGCAGGGCGAGCGCGCGCAGGTCGTCCGGCGCGCCGATCCCGGAAAGCAGCAGCAGCTTGGGCGAGCCGATCGCGCCGGCGCTGACGATCACCTCCGCCCCGGCGCGGGCGAGCTCGCGCTGGCCGCCGCGCGTGAACTCGACGCCGACCGCGCGCGCGCCCTCGAAAACGATGCGCTGCACCACCGCGCCGGTGACGACACGCAGGTTCGGCCGGCCGCGCGCCGGCTTGAGAAAGGCGTTGGCGGCGCTGGAGCGCCGGCCGTCGCGCACCGTGAGCTGGTACAGGCCGACGCCTTCCTGCGCCGCGCCGTTGAAGTCGGGATTGCGCGGCAGGCCCGCCTCCTGCGCCGCGGCGACGAAGGCGTCGACCACCGGAAAGCGGAAGCGCGGGTCGGAGACCGCGAGCGGCCCGCCGGCGCCGTGGAACGCGTCGGCGCCGCGCCCCTGGTCTTCGCTGCGCCGGAAGTACGGCAGCAGCTCGTCGTACGACCAGCCGCGGTTGCCGAGCTCGCGCCAGCCGTCGTAGTCGCGGCGCTGGCCGCGCACGTAGATCATGCCGTTGATCGAGCTCGAGCCGCCGAGCACGCGGCCCGAAGGCAGGCCCATGCGCCGGCCGTTCAGACCGGGCTCGGGCTCGGTCTGGTAGCACCAGTCGACGGCGGGGTTGTTGATCAGCTTGAAGATGCCGCCCGGCACGTGGATCCACGGGTTTCGGTCGGGCGGGCCGGCCTCGACCAGCAGCACGCGCAGCCCCGCCTGCGCGCTCAAACTGTCCGCGAGCACGCAGCCGGCCGAGCCGGCGCCGACGATCACGTAGTCGAAATGCGTGGTCTCCATGCGATCAGTGCGTGCCGTCGAGCACTGCTCCGTCCTTCTTCAGTTGCGTGCGCAGCGCCTGCACGTCGAGCGCGGCGAACGCCGGCCGCGCGCCGCCCGACCGTAGCAGCATCGCACTCGCCGTGCCGACCGCCTGGCCCATCGCCAGGCACGGGCCCATCACCCGCGCCGAGCCATGGGCGCCGCGATCGGCCGAGAGGATGCGCCCGGCCGCGGCGACGTTGACCACGCCCTTGGGCAAGAGGCAGCCCCAGGGAATGTCGTAGGAGCCGCCGTCCTTGACCGGGATGCGGATCTGGCCGGTGCCCGACTGGTGGATGTCGACGTGGTGCGAGCCCTTGGCGATGCCGTCGTCGCGCTTGCGCGCCTCGAGCACGTCTTCCTCGGTCAGGCTCTTCTCGCCGTCGATGCGCAGCGTCTCGCGCACGCCGACGCGGCTGGCGATGCCGCTGAACGCCGCCCTGGCGAAGCCCGGCACGTTGTTGCGCATGAACTCGCTGCACTGCCAGACCTGGTCGGTCAGGGTCGCGAGGCTGGCGCTCAGCTCGGCGGTGCGGGTACCGTCGATGCCGCCCATGCGCGTGGTGTTGAGGCAGACCTCGCCGCGCTGCGGCGCGGTCGGCTGGATCATGATCAGCGCCGTCGGGTAGAGCTCGCCGCGCGCGATCGCCGCGCTCACCAGCGGCCCGTTGCCCTTGAGGAAGACGCTCGGCTGGCCCTGCTTCATCGCCGCCTCCGCGAGCTGGCGGTCGGTACGTCCCTGGCGGATCGCCTCGCTCTCGCCGAGCGCGAAGTGCTCGGGGTGCTCGCGCATGAACTCGAGCAGCGGCGCGGTCTCCACGCCCGACATCCGGAACATCAGCGAGACCGGCTGCAGCTCGCCGCCGGGCCCGCCCTTGAGCACCTTGCCGCCGGCGGCGGCGACGATGTCGGCATCGCCCGAGCAGTCGATGAAGAGCGGCGCGCGCAGCTCGCTCCTGCCTTCCTTGTTGAGCACATGAAGGGCGCCGACCCGGCCGTCCTCGACGTCGATGTGCGTCGCCACGGTGTGCAGCAGCAGCTTCACGCCGGCCTTGGCCAGCGTGCCGGCGACGGCGAGCTTCATCACCTCGGGATCGAGGCAGACGTACCAGATCAGCCGGTGGTCGTTGAGCGGGCCGACGTAGCCGCCGAGGCGCTGGCACTCGGCGAACACGTCGCGGCCGACGCCGCCCAGGATCCACTCGCCGCGACCGTTGAGGGCGCCGTCGACCGCCATGCCGCTGATCAGCTCGCCGCCCGGCATCGGCCCGGCATCGACGAGGGTGGTGCGCAGGCCGGCGCGGGCCGCGGAGATCGCAGCGGCGATGCCCGATGCGCCGGCGCCGAGGATCACGACGTCGCTGTCGACGACGCGCGACTGGGTCGCGAACTCCTGCTTCTTCTCCATCTCGGCGCACTCCGGTCGGCCGCGAAGGCCCTTGCGTCGATTATTTTTCGCGGCCCTGCCGGTGCCGCGGCGGCGCCGGCGCGAATTTCCGTATATTGAACAATATGAAGTCGACCTCGCCCGTGCTGCCCGGCGCCTCCGACGGCACGCAGAGCCTGCGCCGCGCGGTGCAGCTGCTGCGCACGCTCTCCACCCACACCGCGACCGGCTGGCGCCTCAGCGACCTGGCCGACGAGACCGGGCTCGACCACACCACCGTGCACCGCCTGCTCGGCGGCCTGGTCGACGAGCGGCTGGCGGCGCGGGTCGCGGGCACGCGCCGCTACACGCTCGGTGCCCTCGCCTTCGAGCTCGGCGTTGCCGCCGCGCCCTACTTCTCGCTAGATCGGCTGGCGGCGCCGGCGCTCGCGCGCCTGGCCGCGAGCACGCGCGACATCGTCTTCCTCAACGTGCGCAGCGGCTTCGAGTCGGTGTGCATCGCCCGCCACGAAGGCCGTGCGGCGCTCAAGGCCTACACCGTCGACGTCGGCACTCGCCGGCCGCTCTGCCTCTCGGCCGGCGGCGTGGCGATCCTGGTGCGGCTGCCGCGCGCCGAGCAGGCGACGATCGAGGCGCACAACCTGAACTCGATCGCCCGGCGCGAGGAGGCGCGGCAGCAGGCGGTGCGGCGGATGCTGCGCCGCTCGCGCCGCGTCGGCTACGGCCTCAACCTCGCCGACTTCGTGCCGCGCATCGCCGCCCTCGGCGTCGCGATCTGCAGCGCCGACGGCAGCCCGGTCGCCTCGCTCAGCCTGGCGGCGATGGAAAAGGACCTGGACGAGCCGCGCCGCGGCGAATTGCTGGCGCGCCTGCGCGAGGAAGCCGGCGCGATCGAAGGCATGCTGGAAAAGCTGCGCTATTGACTCGCGGCTGCAGCCTGCCCTACTTCGGAGCCGATTCGGGAGCGGCCGCACCGCTCGTGCGGCCGCGTGCCTGGCCGCGACCCGCGCCAGCCGACTGGTCGCGCGAGGCGCTGCGCATCAGCCGCATCTCGTCGACGCGCTCGGCCATCGAGACCTCCCATTCGGCGCGAACCTGGAGGTAGGCGGGAACGGTCGCGACGACCGCGGCCGCGCCCGTCACCAGCGCCGAGACGAGCAGGTGCAGCAGCGCGAGGATGCGAACGCTGGTCGGTCCGGCCTTCAGGTTGTCGATCGACTTCTGCGTGTACGCCCAGAGCAGCGCGACGACGAGGCCGAGCGGATAGCTGCCGAACGCGGGCGAATACTTGAAGCGGTCGATGAAGACCATCGCCGCACCGGACAGCACGGCCGGAAGCGTCAGGCTGAGGACGGTCTGCCAGTCCTTGAGCGAGACGACCTTGCCCATGCCGAAGGTCGCGATCGTGCCGACGAAGGCACCCAGGCAGAACAGGCCGAGATAGTCCATGCCGGATTCTCCCGGCCCGGGCCGCGCCGCACAAGGCGGCCGCGAGGACGTTCAGCGCCGGGGCGAGGTCGGCCAGGGCATCGCGCCCTTGACCGTGAAGCTGCCTTCGCCGCGCAGCTTCCACGCGGTGCATTGGAAGCGCCCTTCCTCGACGGCGCGATCGAGGAGCGAGCCGTCGCCGTGGACGATCTTGCCCTCGGTGCAATACATGACCCCCGACTCCTTGGCGGCGAGGGCGAGCAGGCCGGGGACCCGGTTGCCCTCGCTCAGGATGCTCGCCGCCCAGAGCAGCGCGCCGCAGACGATCGGCAGGCTGGCGATCAGGAGAACAGCGCGCCAGGGACCGGTTTCGGCGGGAGCGGGTCGGATCGAAGTGGCGGTCATCGGCGCGTCGGGTCTGGAGCCTGTCGATCATAGGGACGCGGCCGCCGGCGAAAGCGCCGGCCGCCGCTGCGCGCACCCGCGGGCCGTGAGCAAATGAGCACTTTGTCGCGCCCGGCGATCAGCGGCCGCGCAGATGCGCCGGCGTCTCGAGCCGACGGGCCAGGGCCGAGAGCGTCAGCGTGATCACCAGGTACACCGCCGAGATCAGCAGGTACGGCTCCCAGTAGCGCGAGTACGCGCCGGCGACGGTGCGGGCGGCGAGCGCGAGCTCGGCCAGGCCGATCGCCGAGACCAGCGACGAATCCTTGACCAGCGAGACCGCCTCGTTCACGAGCGCCGGCACCATCCGGCGCAGCGCCTGCGGCAGCACGATGTAGCGCATGGCCTGGCCGTGCGTCAGGCCGACGCTGTACGCCGCCTGCGTCTGCCCGCCGTGAATGCTGTGGATGCCGGCGCGCAGGATCTCGGAGATGTAGGCGCCGGCGTTGAGCGTCAGCGCCAGCGCGCCGGAGAAGAAGGCGCCGTGGTTCTGCCGGAACTCGCGCGCCGCCTCGCCGCTCAGCAGCAGGCCGCCTTCAGGCTGCACCAGCATCGGCATCAGGGCGAAGTGCACCAGCAGGATCTGCACGAAGAGCGGCGTGCCGCGGAAGAAGCCCACGTAGGCCCGGGTGGCGCCGCGCAGGAGCTTCCAGGCCACGACCCCGAGGGCGCTGCGCGGACGCGGGCTGTCGGTGGTGCTGCTGATCAGGCCGAGGACGATGCCGAGGGCCAGGCCGCCGGCGAGCGACACCGCGGTCAGGCCGAGCGTCATCTGCAGGCCCTGCAGGAACAGCGGCCCGTAGCCGGAGAGGATGCTCCAGCGCAGGTCGGCGAAGCCCAAGGCTTGGGTGCCGTCTACTTCGACGCGGCGGCGGCGGGCGCCGGCGCGCTCGCCGCCGGCGCGGGCGCGCCGAGGTACTGCGCGTGGATCCGGTCGTAGCTGCCGTCGGCCTTGATCGCCGCCAGGCCCTTGTTCAGCTTGTCGAGCAGCTCGGCATTGCCCTTCTTCACGGCGATCCCGTACTGCTCCGGCGTGAACGCGGCGTCGTTGACGGTCCTGAACTTGTTGCCGCCGTTGTTCTTGACGTAATTGACGACCACGCCGTTGTCGGCGACGACCGCATCGATGCCGCCGGTCTCGAGCTCCGAGAGCGCGAGCGGCGTGCCCTCGAAGCGCTTGATGTTGGCGCTGGTCTTGCCCTGCAGTTTCGAGATCGCCTCGTCGCCGGTGGTGCCGGTCTGCACGCCGACCTTGAGCGTCTTCAGGTCGTCGAAGCGCGTCACCTTCGAATCGGTGCGCACCGCGATCAGCTGGTGGGCGTCGAAATAAGGGGCGGTGAAATCCATCGTCTGCCTGCGCTCGTCGGTGATCGTGATCGAGGAGACGAGCAGGTCGCGGTCGCCCTGCTTGAGCGCATTGAAGATGCCTTCCCAGGGCGTGTTGACGAACTTCACCTCGAGGCCGGCCTTCTGCGCCACCGCCTTCACGATGTCGATGTCGAAGCCGACGATCTCGCCCTTCTCGTTCTGCGATTCGAACGGCGCATAGGCCGCGTCGGTGCCGACGACGAGCACCCGCGCCGGGGCGGCCGAGGCGCCGGGCGCGACCGCCGCGGCGGGCTCCTGCTTGCCGCAGGCGACGAAGACGGCGGCGAGCAGGGTGCAGAGAGCGACGTGAAGCGAACGGCGTGCGAAAGCGGTCATGGTCGTCCCCCGGGGTGATCGAGGCATCGTAGCGCCTTGTACCGGCGCCGCGGCTACGACGCCGGCAGGGCGGCCTCGAGCTGCGGCGCGAGCCGCGCCTTCAGCCGCGCGCGGGTGCGGATCTCGTCGCCGGCGCGGCGGGCGTCGGCGAGCGCCGAGGGCGGCAGGCGCGCCGCGACGAAGGCCTCGAGCTCGTCGGCGGTCGCGGCCGAGGCCGAGAGGTCGACGATGCGCCCGAGGTAGCGGCCGCCGGCGTTCTGCGGCAGGTCGGCAAGCAGGGCCTCGAGGTTGGCGCGGGCGAAGGCCCAGGCCACCCGCTCGTGACCGTGGCTCGCGACGCTGCCCACGATCTCGGTGCGGATGATCTGCGGCACATCGGCGGCGAGCGCGAGGCGCAAGGTCCGCTCGGCCAGCGCCGGGTCGCGCACCTGCGCCAGGGCGCGGAAGGTGCGGAACTTCTCTTCGCTGCCCGGGGCGGTGTCGGCGAGCAGGCGCAGTTGCTCCCAGGTCGGCGCGTCGGCGTGGCGCGCTGCGCCGCGCAGCACCGCGTCGACGAGGGCGGGCGGCACGCTGTCGCGCTCGGCGACGAAGCGCAGGAACCGGGCGCGGGTCTCGGCGATGGCCGCCGCGTCGCCGTAGCGAGTGAGCGCATCGGCGAGCAGGCCGCGCAGTTGCCGCTCCTCGCCGCTCTCGCCGGGCTTCTCGTCCCAGCCGAGCTGCGCGAAGCGCGGCGCGATCAGGCCGAGGGCGAAGCGGTGCAGCGCGGGCCGCGCCGGCTCGCCGGCGAGCAGGCGGTCGAGCGTCGCCAGCTCGCCGAGCAGGCGGGTCCAGAGCGCGAGCCGCGGCTCGTCGCGCAGGCGGGCGGTGAGCGCGATCCAGCTCGCGAGCGGCACCTGGTCGGCGCGCATCAGCGCGCCGGTGTCGGAAAGGAGCTTGAGGCGGGACGCATCGGGCAGGCCGGTCCAGCCGGCGAGCAGCTCGTCGAACGGCGCCTGGGCATAGCGCACCCGGTAGAAGCCGACGTTGCCGGCGTCGACGAGCAGCGCGCCCTCGCAGCCGGCGAGGCTTCGCGTCGCCGTGCGCTCGCGCAGCAGGGCGTACTCGCCCGGGCCGCCGCGCGTGCTGCCGAGCTGGACCGGAACGCTCCACAGGCGCGGACCCGCGGCGACGCCGCTCTCGGCGACGAGGCGAAACGGCTCCTGGCCCAGGCTCACCCGGCGCCGGCCGTCCTCGCAGCGGCTGTCGACCGAGAGCAGCGGAAAGCCGGACTGCTCGGTCCAGTCGGCGGCGATCGCCGCAACCGGCTGGCCCGAGCTCGCGGCCAGCGCCGCCCACAGGTCGGCGCCGGTGGTGTTGGCATAGCGGTGCGTCGCCATGTAGGCGCGGATGCCGCGGCGAAACGGTTCCTCGCCGAGCCACGCCTCGAGCATGCGCAGGAGCGCGCCGCCCTTCTCGTAGGTGATGCGGTCGAACGCGCTCTCGGCTTCGCTCTCGCTGGCGATCGGCTGGTGGATCGGGTGGGTGCCGGCGCGCGCGTCGAGATCCATCGCGAACTCGCGGCCCTCGTTGGCCTGCAGGGCGACCCGCCATTCGGGATGGAAGTGGTCGCTGGCCTTGGCCGCCATCCAGTCGGCGAACGACTCGTTGAGCCAGAGGTCGTCCCACCAGGCCATGGTGACGAGGTTGCCGAACCACTGGTGCGCGATCTCGTGCGCCGCCAGGCCGAACACGTGCTGCCGGGTCGCCTCGGGCGTGCGCGCCGGGTCGACGAGCAGCGTCGACTCGTTGTAGACGATCGCGCCCCAGTTCTCCATCGCGCCGGGATAGCCGCCGGGCAGGGCGATCTGGTCGAGCTTGGGCAGCGGATAGCGGATGCCGAAATAGTCGTTGAAGTAGCGCAGCAGCTGTTCGCCCGCCTCGAGCGCGTAGCGTGCCCGGCCGAGCTTGCCGGTGGTGGCGACGACGCCGAGCTGCGTGCCCTCGACCTCGATCGCCACCCGTTCCATCTCGCCGGCGACGAGCGCGAGCAGGTAGCTCGGCATGCTGGGCGTGGCCGCGAAGGCGACGCGCACTTTCCCGCCGGTCAGCGGCGTGCGCCGGACGACCGGCATGTTCGAGTAGCCGGAGAAGCCCGCGGGCAGGTCGACCGAGAGGCGGAAGCGGGCGCGAAAAGACGGCTCGTCCCAGCAGGGAAGAAGACGGCGCGCATTTGCCGGCTCCATGTCGGTGGCGAGCAGCACGCGCTCGCCTTTCGCGCTCGGGTAGCGGTCGACGTAGAGGCCCTGGACCGCGCTGTTGATCCTGCCCTTCCAGGCGAGCGCGAGCGTGTACGAGCCGCGCGGCAGGGCGCGCGGCAAGGCGAACACGAGCAGCTGGCGGCCGGCGTCGCGGCTCGGCCGCGCGAGCGCCGTGCTCCGCCGGCCGGGGCCGCGCAGCGACGCCGACACGACCTCGATGTCGAGTGCATGCATGACGATCCGCCGCGTTTCGCGCAGCACCTCGATCCGGTAGGTGCCACTGGCGCGAAAGGCGCGTGCCTCGACGTCGGGCACGACATGGAGCGCGTACTCGACCGGCACGATGTCCTTGGGCAAGGCGCCCGGCGTGGTCGCCGGCAAGGCGGCCGGCGCTGCCCAGGCCGGAGCGCCGAGAATGAGCACGGCCCGCAGCAGCCAGCGGCAGAGTGATCGCATCTCGCGATCATGCCGCCTGACCGAAGGAACGCTTTCTTGAACCGTGTCGCAGCCCGTTTCGCGGCCCTCGCCCTCCTCGCCGGCCTCTCGCTGGCGGCGCCGGCCCAGCCCTCGTCGCCGCGCGCCCAGCTTGCCGCGCTCGCCGAGCGCGTGCTCGCTTCCACGCGGGCCGAGGATCCGATCGCCGCCTCGACGCTCGGCTTCAGCGAGGCCGATGGCCGGCTCGCGATCCCCAGCGAGGCGCGCCGCGCCGCGACCATCGCCCGGCTGAGCGGATGGAAGCAGGAGCTGGCCGCGATCGCCGCATCCGCCGGAAGCGGCGCCAGCCTGGTCGACGGCAACAACATCCGCTTGCTGCGCGCTGACTTCGATGCGCAGCTCAACGAGCTGCAGCTGCGGGAGAGCGACCGCAAGGACTTCGCCGGTCCGAGCCTGCGCCTGGTGGGCACGATCTTCTCGCAGTTCCTGCACCTGCCGATCGTCGGTCGCGACGGCGCGCAGCAGGCCGACCTCGACCGCGCCTGGGACGACCTCGCGTCACGCCTCGAGCAGGGGCCTGCCTTCATCGTCGCCGGCCAGCAGCTCGTCACCCGGCCCGGGCGGCTGCAAGGCACCGTGGGCGCCGAGCAGCTCGCGGGCGTGCCGCACTTCTTCTCCGGCGCGCTGACCGAGGCGGCGAAGGCGCAGATGGCGGACCGGCCAGCGGCGTTCGCGCGCTTCGCCGCCGGCCGTGACGCCGTGCTCGCAACGATCGCCGAGACGCTTCGCCATCTCGAGGCGAACGCGAAGTCGTGGCCGGAGAACCATGTCATCGGCAAGGCGGGCTACGAGCAGATGCTGCGCGACGAGCTGCTCCTGCCGTTCGATTCCGCCGCCATCGAGCGCATGGCGTGGGACGAGCTGGCGCACGGCTGGGCCGAGGAGGCGTGGCTGGTGGCGGTCTCGAAGAAGCGGAAGCTCCCGTTCGGTGCGGCCAGCGGCGGCGGCATGGCGCCCGGCGGTGCGCCGCTGGTGGGCTACTACCGCGACCGGATCGCCGAGCTCACCGCCTTCATGACCGAGCACGAAGTGGTGACGGTGCCGGCGTGGCTGGGGGCGATGCAGATCGTCGAGACGCCGGCCTTCCTGCAGCCGGTGTCGCCCGGCGCATCGATGTACTCGCCGCGCCTGTTCTCGAAGTCGAGCACCGGCTACTACTTCATCACGCCGCCGAAGTCGCTCGAGGAGGCGGCGAAGCGGCTCGACATGAACGAGGACTTCGACCGCGACCGGATCTGGTCGACCGCGGCGCACGAGGCGATGCCCGGGCACTTCATGCAGCTCTCGATCGCCCGGCGCCATCCCGACCTGATCCGAAAGCTCCAGCACGACTCGGCCTTCGCCGAAGGCTGGGCCTTCTACGGCGAGGAGATGCTGGTCCGCCTCGGCCTCTACGGCGACGGCCTCGACGCGCGCCTCTTCACCGCGCGCTGGGAGCGGGTACGCGGCGCGCGGGCGATCGTCGATCCCAAGCTCGCCTCGGGCGAGTGGAGCATCGAGCAGGCGGTCGACTTCTACGAGAAGCACTCGAGCTTCACGCGGGCGGCGGCGCAGGCCGCGGTCAACGGCATCGCCCTCGGGCCGGGCTACGTCATCGCCTACACGGTGGGCCGCCTGCAGCTGCAGATGCTGCTCGCCGAGTACCAGCTTCGCACCGGCGAGCGAGGGTCGCTGCGCGACTTCCACGACCGGCTGCTGTCGTACGGGTCGACGCCCTTCGCCGTGGTCGGCCCGGAGCTGCTCGCCGACCTCGACAAGCCGGCGAGCGCGGTCAGGGCGGCAGCGAACTACTGATCGGCTTTCGCGCGCCGCGTCGCGGCGCGCGAACAAACGAAACATCGGCGAGCGGGCCGCGAAACGCGGCTGCGACACGCGCTTCGCACACTGCCGGCTTCACCTTCTGGAGCCTTCCGTGAACCTTCGACAGATCGCGCTCGTGCGCAGCAGCTTCGCCCTGGTCCAGCCGATCGCGAGCGAAGCCGCGACGCTGTTCTACGACAACCTGTTTCGCGCCGACCCGACCCTGCGTCAGCTCTTCAAGGGCGACATGACGCACCAGGGGCAGCGCCTGATGGGCATGATCGGCAGCGCGCTGCAGCTCCTCGACCGGCCGGCCGCGCTGCTGCCGGTGCTGCGCTCTCTCGGCGCCCGCCACGCCGGATACCAGGTGCGCCCGCAGCACTACGACACCGTCGGCGCGGCCCTGCTGCTGACCCTGGAGCAGGGCCTCGGCTCGGCCTTCACGGCCGAGACGCGCGCCGCCTGGACCGAGCTCTACGGCGTGATCGCCCGCACCATGATCGAAGGCGCGCAGGAACCGGCCCTCTCGTCCTGAGCGAGGGCGGCGCGCCCTTACTCGAGCAGCTTCGCCACCCGGGCCAGCAGGTCGGCCTTGGAGAACGGCTTGTCGAGCTCCAGGCCGCGCGAGGCCTTGAGGAACTGGCGCGCATCGGGGGACAGGGTGTCGCCGGTGACGAAGAGCATGCGCTGCGCCAGCATCGGGTGGCGCGCCGAGACCTCGCGCCACAGGCCCGCGCCGTCCATGTCGGGCATGCGCAGGTCGGAGACGACCGCGTCGAAGCGGGCGGTGTCGAGCAGCTCGAGCGCCACCGCGCCGGACTCGGCGGTCGCGACCTCGTAGCCCGCGCCTTCGAGCATGTCGCGCATCAGCGCGGCGAGGTCGGCTTCGTCGTCGACCACGAGCAGCCGCGCCTGCGGCGCGGCGCCGGGCTCTGACGAGTTCGGCGGCGCAACGCCCGCCGCCTCGGCGGCGACGACCGGCAGGCTGAACAGGAAGCTCGCGCCGGCCCCCTCGGCCGGGGTTTCGAGCTCGACGTCGCCGCCATGGTCGCGCGCGAGCGAGCGCGAGACCGCCAG
Organism: Burkholderiales bacterium; assembly: GCA_021414305.1. Classification (GTDB taxonomy): domain Bacteria; phylum Pseudomonadota; class Gammaproteobacteria; order Burkholderiales; family Burkholderiaceae_C; genus Schlegelella_A. The sequence goes on from JAIOOS010000017.1 coordinate 125,384, forward strand.
GCCCAGGCCGGTGCCGGCGCCTTCGGCCTTGGTGGTGAAGAACGGCTCGAACAGGCGCGAGCGCGCTGCCCCGGGAACGCCCGGTCCGTTGTCGTGCACCCGCAGCCAGACCGCGGCGCCGCTCCCGGCCGCGGCCGCGCGGAAGCCGGTCTCGACCCGGACCCGGCGCTCGCCGTCGGTGCCCGAGAGCGCCTGCTGCGCGTTGACCAGCAGGTTCATCACGACCTGGCCGATCTGGTCGGCGTCGGCCTGCACCGCAGGCAGGCCCTCGGCGAGCGCGAGGTCGAGGGCGATGTCGTGGGTCTGGTAGCCGTAGAGCAGCATCTCGGCCGCGGCCCGCGCCATCTCGTTGAGCGACACCGGGCCCCGCCGCGACGGACGGTTGCGCGCCATGTCGAGGAAGGTGCGGACGATCCGGCCGCAGCGCTCGGCGGCCTCGCGGATGCGCGCGGCGTCGGCCTTCAGCGCTGGATGGTCATCGCACTTTTCCTCGAGCAGGCTGGCCCGGCCCATGACGATCGCCAGCGGGTTGTTCAGCTCGTGGGCGACGCCGGCGAGGAGGCTGCCCATCGCGCTCAGCTTCTCGCTCTGGCGCAGCGCCTCGCGCTGGCGCTCGATCTGCCGCGCCGCGTCGTGCCGCTCCGAGACGTCGGCGATCGACGCGGTGTAGAAGACCGCGCCGCCGGCGGCGGTGCGCCAGAGCACCATCTCCATCGGGAACTCGCTGCCGTCGGCACGCAGCGCATGCATCTCGAGCCGCTTGCCCATGACCCGGCCCTCGCCGCCGCCCTGCATGCGCCGCATCCCCGCTTCGTGCGCCGGACGAAAGCGCTCCGGGATCATCACCTCGCTGACCGGGCGGCCCAGCACCTCGGCGCGGGTGCGGCCGAACATGGCGGCGGCGGCCGGATTGAACTCGACGATGCGGCCCTGCGCGTCGGTCGAGACCAGGGCGGCGAAGGCGTGGTCGAAGATCGCCGACTTGAGGGCCTCGCTGCGATGCAGCTGCGCCAGGCCGTCGGCCAGCTCGACCTCGCGCATCTTCAGCTCGGTGTGGTCGCGGCCGAACACCGCGACCAGCTCGATGTCGCCCTCCGCGTGTCCATAGGGCACGAAGGTCTCGGACATGAAGCGGCGGCCGCGCGAGGGGAACTCGACCCAGCCCTCGATGCGGATCGTCTCACCGCTCCAGACGCGCTCGACGATCGGCAGGTAGCCCGCGTAGGCCGTCTCGCCGATCACCTCGCTGACGCGGCGGCCGACCAGGTCCTCCGCGCTCCAGCCGAGGAAGTCGAGCATCTCGCGGTTGGCGTACAGGTAGCGCTGCCCGGGATCGATCACCGCCAGGCGCGAGGTGATGTTGTCGAGCAGCACCGCGCCGAGCCGGGCGTCTATCGTCGCCGCCGGCGCGTCGGACCAGCGGGTGCGGCCGAGCGAGGTGATGCTGCGCGGTTCGTCCATGGGCGATTCAGCGGCCGGCGGCCGGCACGAACACGTAGCCGACGTTGCGCACGGTCTTGATCAGCTCGGGCTTGTCAGGGTTCTTCTCGATCTTGCGCCTGAGCCGCATGATGCGCAGGTCGATCGAGCGGTCGAACACGTCCCAGCCGCGGTTGTGCGCCTGCTCCATGATCTGGTCGCGGTTGAGCGGCCGGTTCGGATGGCGTGCGAACAGCGCGAGCAGGTCGAACTCGGCGGCGCTGATGTCGATGTCGCTGGCGTCGGCGCCGAGCAGCCGCCGCTCGTCGAGGTCGAGGGTGCAGGCGCCGAAGGCGACCCGCCGCGTCGAGGCCGCTTCGGCGGCCGCGGTCGCGACCGGCGCCGACGATGCGGCCGCCGTCACCTCCGCCCGGCGCAGCACGGCACGCACCCGCGCCAGCAGCTCGCGCATCTCGAACGGCTTGGGCACGTAGTCGTCGGCGCCGAGCTCGAGGCCGACGACGCGGTCGACCGTGTCGCTCGCGGTCGTGAGCATCACCAGGCCGACGCGCGGATGCGCCTCGCGCATCCAGCGCGCCAGCGACAGGCCGTTCTCGCCGGGCATGTTGATGTCGAGGATCGCCAGCGCCGGGGCCTGCACGGCAAGCGCGGCGCGTGCCGCGGCAGCATCGGCCACCGCCTCGACGGCGAAGCCGTGGCGGGAGAAGTACTCGGCGAGCAGCGAGCGGAGCTCGGGCTCGTCGTCGACGACGAGCAGCGCAGGGCGGGCTGCGCCCGGGGCGGGGTCCATCTCGGCGCCCTCCGGCGAAAGGAAGGCCGCAGTGTATCGACGGCCTGCGCGCCGGCACCCGCGGCGAAACAAATGAAACGCGAAGGCGGCGCGATGAAGCATCGGCGATACGGCGGCCGGGAATCATTCAGCCCATCGACAACCCCTGACCGAGGAAACCTTGACATGAGCACCGCCTACCCGCCGGCCGACAAGGCCACGCAACAGCTGCTGACGAAGATCGCCACGGCCGACAAGGCGATCGACGAGGCGCTGCTTTGCTTCGGCTCCGCCAAGGAGAAGGCCGAGCCGGAAAAGGAAGTCAAGGCGCTGCGCGCCCGCATCGACGCCGCCCGCCGCCTGAGCGGCGCTGCCGCGGCCAAGGCGCTGACGCCCCTGCTGAAGGAAGCCGAGGCGCTGGGCCCGAAGATCTTCAAGGCCAGCACCGACCTGTTCGCCAAGCGGCGCCGCGAGGAACTGTTCGGCCAGGTCAACGGCGCCCTGGCCGGCGCCCTGCTCGACATCGGCAAGATCTCCGATCCGGCCCTGGCGAAGCTGATGTTCGCCGAGCAGGCGGCGATGCGCGCCCGCATGGACAAGGCCGAGAAGATGAAGAAGGACATCGAAGCCGTCAGCGAGATGGACGACCTCGACGACGAGATACCCGCCTTGCAGAAGCGGCTGAAGTCGGCGCTCGCGGTCTCGGCCTGGCTGGGCAGCGGCTTCAAGTCGATGCTCGCGCTCGCCGAATCGTCGATCGCCTCAGTGCCGAACGCGCGCTGCCGCGACGTGCTGCGGGCCGAGCTCGACTTCTCCGCCCAGGCGAAGAACGGCGCCCTCGCCAAGCTCGACGTCAAGGCGATCGAGGCCGCCACGCAACCGGCGCTGCGCCGGGTGCAGAAGGTCGCCAGCCGGCTCTCGGCCGACGGCTCGGCCCTCGACCGCGAGCTGATGCGCGTCGGCAAGCTGGTGAAGGATGCGGGTGCGCCCGCCGAGCTGGCCGCACGGCTGAAGAAGCTGGCGCAGGAAAAGGCCGGCGGCTGGCCGCAGGTGCGCGAGTTCGAGAACTTCGAGAAGGCGCTCGACGCCTTCGAGAAGAGCCTCGCCGAGCTGGCCGCCGCGGCGCAGAAGGCGCAGGCGACCGCGTCGCACTGAGCGACGCGGGCCTCACCTGAGGCTGACGGTCTCCCGCTTCCAGGCGGGGTCCTGCCAGCGCTGGAAGGGACCGAGCGTCGACGGGTCGGCCGTCTGCCGCTCGGTCGCCAGCGTGGCGAGGCCGACGACCTCGAAGCTGCGCCTCGCGCGGCCCTCGGCGCGCGCCTCGCGCGCGACCAGCACTTGCCTGCCGCCCGGCACCCAGCCCGCGAACTCGGCGTAGCCCAGCCCCGGCGTCGCGCTCGAAGGCGGCAGCACCTGCACGACCCAGCCGCCGCCCGGCTGCCTGCGGAACAGCCACAGCTCGCGCCACGCCTCCATCGGCTGGACCGCGAGCGCGAGCGCGTTGCCTTCGCGATTGAGCGTGGCCGAGCCGTCCCAGACCAGGCCGAAGGTGCAGCGCCGGGCCAGCGGCGATGCGGCGCCGCGCTGCGCGTCGACCAGCAGCACGCAGGTTTCCCCCGCCTCGCCCGCCACGGTGACGATGCTCACGCCACGCGCCGCCTTCGCCCCCGCCGGCGCCGCCGCCCAGCGCGATGCGTTGACGCGGATCGCGGCGTCGACGTAGCCGCCGAGGTCGTCGTCGGCGAGCTCGGCCCGGTCGACCTCGCCGAGCTCGGCGAGCGCGCGCTTCGCCGCGGCTTCTGCCTGCGCCGCTTCGCCCTTGCGCGCATGGCGGTACGCAAGACCGCTCCAGACGCCGGCGCGACGCATCGCCACGCGATTGCGCCAGGTCGGAGGCAACTCGGCGAGGTCGACGCGATCCAGCACCTGCGCGCGCCAGAGGTCGATCTGCTCGCGCTCGACGACGCCCGCCTGCGGATCGATGCACTCGGGCCGGGTCAGGCCGAGCGCGGCGCGGGCGCGCTGCTTCGCTTCGGCCGGCAGCGCCAGGACGCGGCGGAACGCCTCGCCGTCGTAGCACAGGCGGATCGCGCCTTCGCGCTCGTAGCTCCTGATGGCCACGCCGTAGCGGCTCGCGACCTCGAGGTGCGCCGAGAGCGCCGTCTCGCCGCGGCTCGGCGCGGCGCCCGGCGAGATTGGCACGGCCGACGCGCGCTGCGCCAGCCGGTCGGCCATGGTGCCGATCGCATCGAAGGCCTCGGCGCCGCCTTCGCCGCGCAGCATCTCCGGCGTCGCCGCCTTGAGCCAGGCCGCGGCAAAGCCGATGCCCAGCGCTTCGGCGCCGGGCGTCTCGCGGACGAAGCGCAGCACCGCCATCAGCTCGGGCGCGTCGCCGGCGGCGAGCGCGGTGCGGCGGACGCGGCTCGCCTCGACGAAGCCGCCGCGCTCGCGCCGGTAGTCCCAGACCTGCAGGTAGTCGAGCTTCTCGCCGCGCACCTCGACCACCTCGCCTTGCCAGAGCAGCGCCTGCTGCAGCGCCGAATCGCGCGGCCCGCCGCGCAACGGCGTCTGGTCGCGCACGACGATGGCGAGCGGCGCCGGCCTGGCGCCGATCGCCTTGTCGTTCGCCGGCGGCCCGCCCGCTGTCGCGCCGTTCGCCACCGCGCCCGCCTCGGCCGCCCACGCCGCGGCCAGCAGCGCGAGCACGCAGGCGGCGAGATGGACGCGGCTCACGGCGCCTCCTTCTCGTCGCCGCTGTTGGCAGCCGCGTGCTTGCGCGCTTCTGCGTCGCCGGCGCTCAGCACCGCCTCGCGACGCTGGCCGCCGAGCAGCGCGGCGCCGACGAAGCCGCCGTCGGCCGAAGGCGGAGCGATGATCACCTGGATCTTGTCGGAGAGCTTGTCGGCCATCGTCTTCTGGATCAGCAGCGGATGGCGGGTGATCAGGTCGCCCTCGCGCGCCATCTGCTCGGCATTGCTGCGGCCGACCCGGTCCATCCGGTAGACCTCGGCATCGGCGAGCTTCTGCCGCGCGTCGGCCTCGCCGGTGGCCTCGATCCGGCGCGCCTGAGCGCTGCCCTCGGCGCCCTTGATGCGCGCCACCTTCTCGGCCTCGGCCTCGAGCTGGCGCTGCTCGATCTGCCGCTGCTTGAACGGCAGCACGTGCTTCATCGCTTCTTCCTGGGCGCGGGCGGCGATCACCTGCTCGCGCCCGGCGGCCTCGGCGGCGACCTCGCGCCGCACCTTGTCGGCCTGGGCGACGAGCTCGGTCTCCCTGACCTGCTTGTCCTTGAGCTCGAGCGTGTACTTCATCTTCTCGCTCGCCAGCTCCTCGGCGAGCAGGCTCTCCATGCCGCGCTTGTAGTCGGCGGGCAGGTCGACCTTGCCGATCTGCGCGCCGCGCAGGACGATGCCGTCGGCGGCCAGGCGCGGCCTGAGCTCGGCCTCCACCACCTGCTGGATCTCGCCGCGCTTGGTCGAGAACACCTCGCGCACCGTGTAGCGGGCGACGACCTTGTAGACCACGCCCTGCACCGCCGGCTCGACGATCTCGCTGCCCGGGTTGTCGGGCAGGCTCCTCGCCAGCGCGGCGAGCTTGTCCGGGTCGATCGCGTAGCGCACGGTCAGGTCGAGGCCGAGCGAGAGGCCTTCGAGCGACTGCAGCGGCGCCGGGCCGTCGGCGCGGCTCATCGCGCCGGCGCGGTACGACTGGTCGCGCAACGGAAAGACGCGCATCTGCTGCAGGCCCGGCACGACCAGCACGCTGCCCTCGCGCCACTCGTCGACATTGCCGGTGACGCGGTTGACACGCACTCCCACTTCGCCCCGGCCGACGCTGGCCACCGGCGGAAAGGCAACCAGCACCCAGACGGTGGCGCCGACCGCGCCGAGCAGAAGAAGGGGCAGCTTCGCGGCGCCGAGCTTCGGCAGGACGAGCGTTCGGCGGACCGGCGCGACCGTCTCCTCGTCGGCGTCTCGCGGGCGCCGCGCGAACAGGCGGCGGATCGATTCGACAAGGGCATTCAGGCGCGGGTGCATGGCGGACTCTCCTCGGATGTCGCGGCACGATCGCCGCGCTGGAGAGCACTCTCGGCCCGGCGCGTGCGGCCGGTATGAAGTTCGCGCGAAGCGAGGACGAAGTCGCTAGCGGCGCTCGAACTCGACCTGGCGCAGCAGGTCGGCGAGGGTCTTGCCCGGCTCGTCGCGGAAGCGCTCGTCCAGCACCTCGAGCGCGGCGATCCGGTCGACGCGGAAGTTGCGCAGCCCGGCGCGCGTCTCGCACCACGCGGCCAACGTCCAGACCTCGCCCCAGTAGACGCAGCCGAGCGGCCGCAGCGTGCGATCGCTCGCCACGTCCTTCAGGTCGCGGTAGGCGAGCCGCACCTTGCGCCGCTGCTCGGTCGCTTCACGCAGCAGGCGCAGGCGCTCGCGCGTGGCCGGATCGAGCGCCATCGGCGGCGCGAACACCGTCAGGCTCTCGGCCGCCGCACGGGAGGCGGCGGGCAGCACGGCCAGGATCTTCGACAGCGCGGCTTCCGCATGGCCGGCCAGCGCCTCGTCGAGACGCGAGCGGGCCACGCGCACCGCGGCCACCAGCGACTGGGCTTCCTCGCGCGTGAACATCAGCGGCGGCAGGTCGAAGCCGGCCTGCATCCGGTAGCCGACGCCGGCCTCGCCTTCGATCGGCACGCCCTGCGCCACGAGGTCGGCCACATCGCGATAGACGGTTCGTTCCGAGACTTCTAGGCGTTCGGCGAGAAAGCGGGCGGTGCTGAGGCGCCGGCCGCGGATCAGCTGGATCAGCTGAAACAGGCGGTCGGCGCGGCGCATCGCGAGCTCAGGCCGGCGCGTGCAGCCCGACCCGGTTGCCTTCGCTGTCGGCAACGTGGGCGAAGCAGCCCATGTCGCCGGGCAGCTGCGTCTTCGGCGTGGCGATCCGGCCGCCGGCCGCCTCCACCCGGGCCAGCACCGCGTCGAGCGAGGCGCCGGCGTTCAGGTAGACCATCGTTCCGGCCTCGGCGGGCGCGGGCGAGCCGGGCCCGGCGATCAGGCAGCCGCCGACGCCGGTCTCGGCGTAGTTGAAGACGGCGAGCGTCTGCCCGCTGATCGATTCGCGGCGCATCGAGGTCGCGAGCAGCTTTTCGTAGAACGACTGGGCTCGGGCCATGTCGGTGACCGGAATCTCGAACCAGTCGATGGCGTGGGTGACGGTGGCTTCCATGATCTTGCTTCGAACGAGTTGAGGAGCCTGCATGCTGCGCGACAGCTCCTGACACCGTTCTGTCAGGAGGCTTCGTGTTCAGGCGGTCGCCTGCTTCACCGCATGCTCCCAGCGCTGCATCAGCTCGGCGGCGCGCGGCCGCGACATCGTCGGATGGAAGGTGCGCTCGATCCGCCACTGCGCGGCGAGCTCTTCCGTTCCGGCGTAAACGCCGCAGCTCAGCCCCGCGAGGTAGGCGGCGCCGAGCGCCGTGGTCTCGGTCACCTTCGGCCGCAGCACCGGAATGCCGAGCAGGTCCGCCTGGAACTGCATCAGCAGGTCGTTGGCCGAAGCGCCGCCGTCGACGCGCAGTTCGGCCACCGGCGCGGCGCCGGCCGCGACCGCGTCCTTGCCCATCGCGTCGAGCAGCGCCGCGCTCTGGAAGGCGATCGATTCGAGCGCGGCGCGGGCGATGTGGGCGATGGTGGAGCCGCGCGTCAGGCCGACGATCGCGCCGCGCGCCTCTGCGTTCCAGTAGGGCGCGCCGAGGCCGGTGAAGGCCGGCACGAACATCACGCCGCCGTTGTCGGGCACGCTCTCGGCGAGCTTGCCGACCTCGCCGCTGCTGGCGATGGCGCGCAGGCCGTCGCGCAGCCATTGCACGACCGCGCCGCCGATGAAGACGCTGCCTTCGGTGGCGTACTGCGCCGGCCCCGGCGGCTGCGCCGCGCGGGTGGTGATGAGGCCGTGGCCCGAGGTCTTGGCGACGGTGCCGGTGTTCATCAGCATGAAGCAGCCGGTGCCGTAGGTGTTCTTCACCTGGCCCTGGCGGAAGCACGCCTGGCCGAAGAGCGCGCTCTGCTGGTCGCCGGCGACGCCGCCGATCGCGATCGAGGCGCCGAGCAGGCCGGGCTCGGTGCGACCGTAGACGTGGCTCGACGGATGCACCTCGGGCAGCAGCACGCGCGGAATCGCCAGGGCGGCGAGCAGCTCGTCGCTCCAGGCGCCCGCGTGGATGTCGAACAGCAGGGTCCGCGAGGCGTTGCTCGCGTCGGTGGCGTGCACGGCGTTGGCGCGCGTCGCGGCGTCGGCGCCGCCGGTGAGCATCCACATCAGCCAGGTGTCGACCGTGCCGAAGGCGAGCTCGCCGCGCTCGGCCGCGGCGCGCGCGCCGGGCACGCTGTCGAGCAGCCAGGCGAGCTTGGTGCCCGAGAAATAGGCGTCGAGCACGAGCCCGGTCTTCTGCCGGAACAGCGGCTCGAGGCCGCGCTGCTTCAGCGCCTCGCAGGCGGGCGCGGTGCGCCGGTCCTGCCAGACGATGGCATTGGCGAGCGGCTCGCCGGTGGCGCGGTTCCAGAGCAGCGTGGTCTCGCGCTGGTTGGTGATGCCGATCGCGGCGATGTCGCCCGCCGCCAGGCCCGACTTGGCGAGCGCCTCGCGCGCCGTGGCGAGCTGCGTCTCCCAGATCTCGCGCGGATCGTGCTCGACCCAGCCCGGCTTCGGGAAGATCTGCCGGAACTCGCGCTGCGCCATCGCGACGATGGAGCCGTCGGCGGCGAACACGATGCTGCGCGAGCTCGAGGTGCCCTGGTCGAGAGCGAGCAGGTGCGTTCTTCCGCTCATGGCGAGTCCTCGCAGGTGATGCAGGCGACGCCCGCCTCGGCGAGCAGCGCCGGGAACGGCGCGGGCGGCGCCGAGTCGGTGAAGAGCATGTCGATCTCGTCGAGGCGCGCCAGCTCCACCATCGCCGGCCGGCCGAACTTGCTGTGGTCGGCGGCGAGCCAGACCTGGCGCGCATGCTCGATGATGGCCCGCGCCACCTTCACCTCGCGGTAGTCGAAGTCGCGCAGGCTGCCGTCGCCCTCGATGCCGGAGATGCCGATCAGGCCGATGTCGACCTTGAACTGGCGGATGAAATCGATCGTCGCCTCGCCGACGATGCCGCGGTCGCGCGAGCGGACGATGCCGCCGGCGACGATCACCTCGCAGTCGGGGTTGTCGGACAGGATCGCGGCGACGTTCAGGTTGTTGGTGATCACGCGCAGGCCCTGGTGATGCAGCAGCTCGTGGGCGATCGCCTCGGCGGTGGTGCCGATGTTGATGATCAGCGAGCAGCCGGGCGGCACGGCCGCCGCCACCGCTCGGGCGATCCGCCGCTTCGCCTTGCGGTTGAGATGCTGGCGCTGGCGGTAGGCGATGTTCTCGGTGGTCGAGCTCGGCAGGCGCACGCCGCCGTGGAAGCGCGCCAGCAATCCCGCGTCGGCGAGCAGCTTGACGTCGCGCCGCACCGTCTGCAGCGTCACCGCGAACTGCTCGGCGAGCGCCTCGACGGTGACCGAGCCGCGCTCGCGCACCTCGTCGAGCAGCAGCGCCTGGCGCGGGTTGGGAGTCATCGGAATGCGGATCTGACAGCGGCCGAGGCACGAGGCTAGTCGCCTCGGCGACATCCGTCATGGAGGTAATCCGCGCTTGCGCTTTGCCCGACAGACGGCTAAAACGAAAAGACAAGCGCGAAAACGAAAGAAAACGAACTCATGGACGGAGGACCCGCGAGCACCGCCAGCGGCCAGGACGGGCAGGACTGCGACGTCTGCATCGTCGGCGGCGGCATCAACGGTGCCGGCATCGCCCGCGAGCTCGCCGGCCGCGGCTGCAAGGTCGTGCTGTGCGAGAAGGACGACCTCGCCGCGCACACCTCGTCGTCGTCGACCAAGCTGATCCACGGCGGCCTGCGCTACCTCGAGTACTACGAGTTCTCGCTGGTGCGAAAGGCGCTCGCCGAGCGCGAGGTGCTGCTGAAGAGCGCCCCGCACATCATGTGGCCGCTGCGCTTCGTGATGCCGCACGATCCCTCGATGCGGCCGGTGTGGATGATCCGCATCGGCCTGTTCCTCTACGACCACCTGGCACGGCGCGAGGTGCTGCCGGCGTCGCGCACCGTCGACCTGCGCGCCCACCCCGCCGGCCAGCCGCTCAAGGCCTCGTTCAGGAAGGGCTTCGTCTATTCCGACGGCTGGGTCGACGACGCCCGCCTCGTTGTCCTCAACGCGATCGACGCCGCCGAGCGCGGCGCGACCATCCTCACCCGCACGCGTTGCGTCGACGCCCGCCGCCACCCCGACCACTGGCAGATCCGCCTCGAAGGCGCCGGCGGCCAGCGGCACGTGCTGCGGGCCCGGGCGCTGGTCAACGCCGCCGGCCCGTGGGCGGCGCAGTTCCTCGGCGAAGCGGTTCACCAGAAGCAGCCGAAGACGCTGCGCCTGGTCAAGGGCAGCCACATCGTCGTGCCGAAGCTGTTCGAGCACGACCACGCCTACATCTTCCAGAACCCCGACAAGCGGATCATCTTCGCCATTCCCTACGAGGGCGACTTCACCCTGATCGGCACCACCGACGTCGAGCACCACGGCCCGGTCGGCGAGGCGCGGATCGACGCCTCCGAGATCGCCTACCTGTGCCAGCAGGCGAGCCGCTACTTCGAGCGGCCGGTCACGCCGGCCGAAGTCGTCTGGACCTATTCGGGCGTGCGGCCGCTGCTCGACGACGAGTCGGGCGATCCGGCAGCGGTGACCCGCGACTACCAGCTCGACCTCGACAGCATCGAGGCGCCGCTGCTCACCGTCTGGGGCGGCAAGATCACGACCTTCCGCAAGCTCGCCGAGGAGGCGGGCGACGAGCTCGCCGGTCCGCTCGGCCTCGACCGCGGCGCCTGGACCCGCGGCGCGTCGCTGCCGGGCGGCGACCTGAAGGCCTGGATCGGCCGCGCGCAGCGGCCCGACACCGACTTCGTGCGCTTCGTGCAGGCGCTCTCGCTGCGCCACCCCGACACGCCGCAGCCCTTGCTGCACCGGCTGGCGCGGGCTTACGGCGCGCGGATCGAGATGCTGTTCGCCGGCGAAGGCCTCGGCCCCGAGGTCGTGCCCGGCCTGCACGAAGGCGAGCTGCGCTACCTGCACGAGCACGAGTGGGCCGGCAGCGCCGACGACGTGCTCTGGCGGCGCAGCAAGCTCGGCCTGCACCTGGGCGAGGCCGAGCGCGCTGCGGTCGCCGACTGGTGCGCCGCGCACTGGCCGGGCGGTGCCGCAGTCAGCGCGACCCAGGCGATGGAGCAGTCGTGGAGCTGAAGCTCGAGCGCGTCGAGCAGCGGGTGGGCGCCGAGGCCTACCTCTATCCACTCGACCTGACCCTGGTACCGGGCGCGGTGACAGTGCTGCTCGGCGCGACGCAGGCGGGCAAGACGACGCTGATGCGGGTGATGGCCGGCCTGGACGCGCCTTCCAAGGGCAAGGTGCTCGCCGACGGCGAGGACGTGACCGGCCGCTCCGTGCGCGAGCGCAACGTCGCCATGGTCTACCAGCAGTTCATCAACTATCCGTCGATGACCGTGGCCGACAACATCGGCTCGCCGCTGCGCCTTCGGCGGGAGAAGAACGTCGATGCGCGGGTGCGCGAGCTCGCCGCCCGGCTGCACATCGAGCCCTTCCTCGAGCGGCTGCCGGCCGAGCTCTCGGGCGGCCAGCAGCAGCGCGTCGCCCTGGCGCGAGCGCTCGCCAAGAACGCGCCGCTGATGCTGCTCGACGAGCCGCTGGTGAACCTCGACTACAAGCTGCGCGAGGAGCTGCGCGAGGAGCTGTCGCAGCTTTTCGCGCACGGCGGCTCGACCGTCGTCTACGCCACCACCGAGCCGACCGAGGCGCTGCTGCTCGGCGGCTACACCGCCGTGCTCGACGCCGGCGAGCTGCTGCAGTACGGGCCGACCGCCGAGGTGTTCCACCGCCCGGCCTCGATCCGCGTCGCCCGGGCGTTCAGCGATCCGCCGATGAACCTGGTGGCCGCGCAGAAGAGCGCGACCGGCGTGACGCTGCCCGGCGGCATCGCGCTCGCGCTCGCCGTGCCGGGCGCGGACTCGCCTGCCCTCACTGTCGGCATCCGCGCTGGCGCCCTGCGCGTGCAGCCGCGCGAAGGCGACCTGGTGCTGCCGGGCAAGGTCGAGCTCGCCGAGATCTCCGGCTCCGACACCTTCCTCCACGTCGAGACGACGATCGGCGAGCTCGTGGCGCAGCTCACCGGCGTGCACCAGTTCACCCTCGGCGAGCCGGTGACGCTGCACCTCGATCCGCGCCAGGCCTACGTGTTCGATGCCACGGGCGCGCTGCTGCGCGCCCCCGCCCGGGAATAGCCATGGCGCTGATCGAGCTCGACCTGGCGCACGCCTACAAGCCGAATCCGCGCAGCGACGAGGACTACGCGCTGCTGCCGCTGAAGATGAGCTTCGCCGACGGCGGCGCCTACGCGCTGCTCGGCCCCTCGGGCTGCGGCAAGACGACGCTGCTCAACATCGTCTCGGGGCTGGTGAAGCCGTCGCAGGGCAGCGTGCGCTTCGACGGCGTCGACGTCACCGCGCGCACGCCGCAGCAGCGCAACATCGCCCAGGTGTTCCAGTTCCCGGTCATCTACGACACGATGACGGTCGCCGAGAACCTGGCCTTCCCGCTCCGCAACCGCGGCGTCGCGGCGGAGAAGATCGCCCGGCGCGTCGGCCAGGTGGCGGAGATGCTCGAGCTGAGCGGCCAGCTCAACCAGCGCGCCGCCGGCCTCGCCGCCGACGCCAAGCAGAAGATCTCGCTCGGCCGCGGCCTGGTGCGCGAAGACGTCTCGGCGGTGCTGTTCGACGAGCCGCTGACGGTGATCGACCCGCACCTCAAGTGGCAGCTGCGCAGGAAGCTCAAGCAGATCCACCACGAGCTCAAGCTGACGCTGATCTACGTCACCCATGACCAGGTCGAGGCGCTCACCTTCGCCGAGCAGGTGGTAGTGATGACGCGCGGCCGGGCGGTGCAGATCGGCAGCGCCTCGGAGCTCTTCGACCGGCCTCGGCACACCTTCGTCGGCCACTTCATCGGCTCGCCGGGCATGAACTTCCTGCCCGCCGAAGCCGGAGACGACGGGCTTCGCGTCGCCGGCCGCCGCGTCGCCGCGGCGCCGCCGGCGCTGCGCGGCCTCGGTCCGCTCACGCTCGGCGTGCGCCCCGAGTACGTGACGCTCGCCGCCGCCGAGGCCGAAGGCGCGGTCCGCGGCACCGTGACGAAGGCGCAGGACATCGGCACCTACTGGCTGGTGACGGCGCAGGTCGGCGACGACGCGGCGAGCGTGGTGCGCGCCCGCGTCAGCCCGCACGGCCCGGTGCCGAAGGCGGGCGAAGCGGTGTGGCTCGGCATCGTCGGCCCGCGCAGCTGCTTCTACGGCGCCGACCAGAAGCTGGTCGAAGGAGCGGCGGCATGAAGCCGGTGAACCAGAAGGCGTGGCTGCTGATCCTGCCGGTGATCGTCTGCGTCGCCTTCTCCGCGATCCTGCCGCTGATGACCGTCGTCAACTACTCGGTGCAGGACATCATCTCGCCCGAGCGCCGCGTCTTCGTCGGCACCGAGTGGTTCAAGTCGGTGATGCGTGACGACGACCTGCAGGGCGCACTGCTGCGCCAGATCGGCTTCTCGGTCTCGGTGCTGCTGGTCGAGATTCCGCTCGGCATCCTGCTCGCCCTCTCGATGCCGGCCAAGGGCTGGAAGGCCTCGGCGGTGCTGGTGCTGGTCGCGATCTCGCTGCTGATCCCGTGGAACGTGGTCGGCACCATCTGGCAGATCTACGGCCGCACCGACATCGGCCTGTTCGGCGCCGCGCTCGCGAAGCTCGGCATCGACTACAGCTACACCGGCAGCGCCCGCGATGCCTGGCTCACGGTGCTGGTCATGGACGTGTGGCACTGGACGCCGCTCGTCGCCCTGCTCTGCTACGCGGGCCTGCGCGCCATTCCCGACGCCTACTACCAGGCGGCGAGCATCGACGGCGCCTCCAAGATCGCCGTGTTCCGCTTCATCCAGCTGCCGAAGCTGCGCGGCGTGCTGATGATCGCGGTGCTGCTGCGCTTCATGGACAGCTTCATGATCTACACCGAGCCGTTCGTGCTGACCGGCGGCGGCCCGGGCAACGCCACCACCTTCCTCAGCCAGTACCTGACGCAGAAGGCCGTCGGCCAGTTCGACCTCGGCCCGGCGGCGGCCTTCTCGCTGATCTACTTCCTCATCATCCTGCTGCTCTGCTTCGTCCTCTACAACTGGATGCAGCGCGTGGGCACCGCCGACAAGACGGAGACCGGCCATGGATGACCGGCGCTTCCGCAAGCGGACGATCTTCCTCGTCCTCTACCTCGCGTTCGCCATCCTGCCGGTGTACTGGATGGTCAACATGTCGTTCAAGACGAACGAGGAGATCCTCAGCCTGTTCTCGTTCTGGCCCAAGGCGTTCACCTGGGACAACTACAAGGTCATCTTCACCGACGCGTCGTGGTACTCGGGCTACATCAACTCGATGATCTACGTGGCGATCAACACGGCGGTCTCGCTGCTCGTCGCCCTGCCCGCAGCCTACGCGTTCTCGCGCTACCAGTTCCTCGGCGACAAGCACGTCTTCTTCTGGCTGCTCACCAATCGGATGACGCCGCCCGCCGTGTTCCTGCTGCCCTTCTTCCAGCTCTACACGACGCTCGGCCTGATGGACACGCACATCGCCGTGGCGCTCGCCCACCTGGTGTTCAACGTGCCGCTCGCGGTCTGGATCCTCGAGGGCTTCATGAGCGGCATTCCGCGCGAGATCGACGAGACCGCGTACATCGACGGCTACTCGTTCCCCCGCTTCTTCCTCACCATCTTCATCCCGCTGATCAAGGCCGGCGTCGGCGTGGCGGCGTTCTTCTGCTTCATGTTCAGCTGGGTCGAACTTCTGATGGCGAGAACGCTCACCAGCGTCAACGCCAAGCCGATCGTCGCGGTGATGACGCGCACGGTCTCGGCCTCGGGCATGGACTGGGGGGTGCTCGCGGCGGCCGGCGTGCTGACGATCGTGCCGGGCGCGATCGTCATCTGGTTCGTGCGCCACTACATCGCCAAGGGCTTCGCGATGGGCCGCGTCTAGGAGGCGATGACGATGTTCGAGTGGATGGCCTGGACCTTGCCCGTGGCGGTGTTCTTCACCTGCATCGTCCTCATGCTCGCCGGCATGACGCTGTGGGAGCTGCGCTCGCCGACCGTGCTGCGCAAGGGCTTCCTGCCGATGGCGACGACGCGCGGCGACCGGCTCTTCATCGGCCTGATGACCGCCGCCTGGCTGAACCTGGCGTTCGTGGCGCTCAGCGAAAAGATGGTCGTGTGGTTCGGCCTCGAGCAGGAGCCTTCGGTCTGGATCAGCTTCGTGGTCTCGATGCTCGTGCTCGGGCTGATCCTCAGAAAGGGATGACTTGTTGCAAAGGCGCCGGCCATTCTTCCCAGCCGGTGCTTCGTGTGATCAACGGGAAGCCACGAGAGGAGACTGAAATGAAGTTGCGCTTGAATGCTGTGGCCTTCGCCGCTGCCGCCTTGGCTCTCGGCCAAAGCGCGTGGGCCGGCGAGGCCGAAGCCAAGAAATGGATAGACAGCGAGTTCCAGCCGTCGACGCTCACCAAGGAGCAGCAGACGGTCGAGATGAAGTGGTTCATCGACGCGGCGAAGAAGCTGCAGGCCAAGGGGGTCAAGGAGATCTCGGTGGTGTCGGAAACGATCACCACCCACGAGTACGAGTCGAAGACGCTGGCCAAGGCGTTCGAGGAGATCACCGGCATCAAGGTCAAGCACGACCTGATCCAGGAAGGCGACGTGGTCGAGAAGCTGCAGACCTCGATGCAGTCGGGCAAGTCGATCTACGACGGCTGGATCAGCGACTCCGACCTGATCGGCACGCACTATCGCTACGGCAAGATCATGAACCTGACCGACTACATGGCCGGGCCGGGCAAGGAGTGGACCAATCCGGGCCTCGACATCAAGGACTTCATCGGCACCAGCTTCACGACCGCGCCCGACAAGAAGCTCTACCAGCTCCCCGACCAGCAGTTCGCCAACCTGTACTGGTTCCGCGCCGACCTGTTCGCGCGCCAGGACCTGAAGGACAAGTTCAAGGCCAAGTACGGCTACGACCTCGGCGTGCCGCTGAACTGGAGCGCGTACGAGGACATCGCCGAGTTCTTCACCAACGACGTGAAGACGATCGACGGCAAGCCGATCTACGGCCACATGGACTACGGCAAGAAGGACCCGTCGCTCGGCTGGCGCTTCACCGACGCGTGGCTGTCGATGGCCGGCACCGCCGACATCGGCATCCCGAACGGCATGCCGGTCGACGAGTGGGGCATCCGCGCCTCCGCCGACGGCTGCACGCCGCAGGGCGCCTCGGTGTCGCGCGGCGGCGCCACCAACTCGCCGGCCGCTGTCTATGCGCTGACCAAGTACGTCGACTGGATGAAGAAGTACGCGCCCAAGGAAGCCACCGGCATGACCTTCGGCGAGGCCGGCCCGGTACCTGCGCAGGGCCAGATCGCGCAGCAGATCTTCTGGTACACGGCCTTCACCGCCGACATGACCAAGCCGGGCCTGCCGGTGGTCAATGCCGACGGCACGCCGAAGTGGCGCATGGCGCCCGGCCCGAACGGCCCGTACTGGAAGCAGGGCATGCAGAACGGCTACCAGGACGTCGGCTCGTGGACCTTCTTCGCCAACCACGACGCCAACAAGACCGCCGCGGCCTGGCTGTATGCGCAGTTCGTCACCGCCAAGACGACCTCGCTGAAGAAGACCATCGTCGGCCTGACGCCGATCCGCGAGTCGGACATCCGCTCCAAGGCGATGACCGACATGGCGCCCAAGCTCGGCGGCCTGGTCGAGTTCTATCGCAGCCCGGCGCGCGTCGCCTGGACGCCGACCGGCACCAACGTTCCCGACTATCCGAAGCTGGCGCAGCTCTGGTGGAAGAACGTGGCCGTCGCGGTGACGGGCGAGAAGACGCCGCAGGCGGCGATGGACAACCTGGCCGAGGAGATGGACCAGGTGATGGCGCGGCTCGAGCGGGCCGGCATGGCGCACTGCGCGCCCAAGCTCAACCCCAAGGGCGACCCGAACAAGTGGCTGAGCGACAAGGGCGCGCCGTGGAAGAAGCTGGCCAACGAGAAGCCGAAGGGCGAGACCATCGCCTACGACACGCTGCTCAACGCGTGGAAGGCAGGCAAGGTGCGCTGAGCCCTTCGGCCTTGGCCTTCCGGACGGCCTTCGGCGCTCGCGCGCCGAGGGCCTTTTTTCTGGCCGCGTCCGGCCGACGGATCAGCGCACGACCGGCGCGTCGGGCAGCTCGTTCGGGTTGCGGCTGCCCGGCTCGATCGCGAAGTGACGCACCAGCAGCGCGTCGACCGCGGCGATCGCCTGGCTGAGGCCGGCCTCGAACCGGCCGCTGGCGAACGCGCCCTGCATCGTCGCCAGGATGCGCTGCCATTCGCCAGCGTCGACGGGCTGCGAGAGGCCGCGATCGGCCACGATCTCGATAGCCCGTTCGGCGAGCAGGAGGTAGATCAGGACGCCGTTGCGCGCCTGCGTGGCCGAGACGCCGAGTTCGGTGAACAAGGCCACCGCCCGCTCACGCGGGCTCGCGTTGCGGCGCAGCGCAGGCAGCGGCAGGCCGGCCTCGATGCAGACACGGATCTCGCCGCTGTGCCGGGCCTCGCTGGCGACGACCTGGGCCTCGATCCGCGCCAGCGCCTCGTCGGGCAGGGCGCGGCGGACCTTGCGCTCGTCGAAGAAGCGGTGCTGCAGGAGGCGAGCCAGCCAGTGCGCCATCACCACCGCCCCGAGGCGCCGCCGCCGTCGAAGCTGCCGCCGCCGCCGGAGCTGAAGCCGCCGCTGCTGCCGCCGCCGCCGAAGCCGCCGCCCCCGAACCCGCCACCGCCGCCCCAGATGATCGGCCCGCCGCTCCGGCCGGCGCCGCGCGACCCGCCCAGGCCCATGGCGCCGACGAAGAAGAGGGCGACCACGCCGATGCCGGCGGCGACGAGGAAGCTCGAGCCCAGCAACCAGGCGATCCCGCCGACGCCGGCACCGCTGACGAGCGCGGCGAGCGGCCGGCCGAGCATGCCGCTCAGGATGCGGCCGATGATGGGCACGGCGATGAAGAGAAGGATGCCGATCGACTGCAAGTCGAAGCCGCCCGAAGGCGCGTCGCGGCGGGCGGTGCCCTGCTGCGCGGGCGAAGGCGCGGGCAGGCCCTCGGCCGCGATGCGCTCGCCGATCCGGTCGACCGCGCTGTTCAGCCCGCCGGCATAGTCGCCGGCGCGAAACGCCGGCACGATCTGCTGCTGGATGATGCGGCCCGCGGCGATGTCGGGCACCGCGCCCTGCAGCGTCTTGGCGACCTGGATCTGGACCGCGCGATCGTTCTTGGCGACGACGATGATCAGGCCGTCGCCGACCTCCTTCCTGCCCACCTTCCATTGCTCGCCGACGCGCTGCGCGAACGAGGCGATGTCCTCGGGCGCGGTCGTCGGCACGATCAGGATCACGACCTGCGCGCCCTTCGCGGTCTCGATCGCCGCCAGCTTGTTCGAGAGCGCCGCGGCCTGCGGCGGCGTCAGGGTCGCGGTCTGGTCGACGACCCGGCCGCCGAGCGGCGGCACCGGCAGCACGCTCTGCGCCCAGGCGGCGGCGCCGGCGAGGCAGAACGCGAGCGCAGCGACGAAAGCACGCATCGCGGGAACCGGTGCGAAAGAGGCGGCGATCAGCGCGGCGCCGACGCGGTCTTGTCGAAGTTGACCGCCGGCGGCACCGAGATCTGCGCTTCGTTCTGCACCGTGAAGTTCGGCTTGACCTTGTAGCCGAACATCATTGCCGTGAGGTTGGTCGGGAAGCTCCGCGCCTTGACGTTGTATTCGGCCACGGTCTGCACGTAGCGGTTGCGGGCGACGGTGATCCGGTTCTCCGTGCCTTCGAGCGTGACGCGCAGGTCCTGGAACGCCTGGTTGGCGCGCAGGTTCGGGTACTGCTCGCTCACGACCAGCAGGCGCGACAACGCCCCGCTCAGCTCGCCCTGCGCCTTCTGGAACTTGTCGAAGGCCTCGGGGTCGTTGATCAGCTCCGGCGTCGCCTGGATCGAGGTCGCCTTGGCCCGCGCCTCGATCACCTTGGTCAGCGTCTCCTGCTCGAAGTTGGCCTCGCCCTTGACCGTGGCGACGATGTTGGGAATGAGGTCGGCGCGGCGCTGGTACTGGTTCAGCACCTCGGACCAGGCCGCCTTGACGCCCTCGTCGAGCTGCTGGAAATCGTTGTAGCCGCAGCCGCCGAGTCCGAGCGTGGCGGCGAGCGCCAGGGCGGCGAGGGCGAGGCGGCGAACGGGAGCGAGGGCGGTGGCGTTGAGCATCGAGCGTCCTTTCAGGGTCAGCCCGGGGATCGTAACGCCGCCCTCAATCCCCTACGACGCGGGCGCGCGCAGCGCTCGCCGCGCCTCGACCACCGGCGGCGGCGTCCAGGTGCCGAGCTCGTACTGCAGGTCCTCGCGGCGGATGCGCGACATCGGCCGCATCGCGCCGGCGATCGTCGTCAGGCGCCCGAGGTCGACGCCGCGCGCCGAGCGTTCGAGCTCGGCCTCGGGATTGCGCAGCAGGCTGGCGAGCCAGACCGCTTCGGCGGCGTCGAGCGCGGCGGCATGCTTGCCGAAATAGTGCAGCGCCGCGGCTTCGCCGCCGCACTGGCCGTCGCCCCAGGGCGCGACCGAGAGGTAGAGCTGGAGCACGCGGGCCTTGCCGAGGGTGCCGTCGAGCTCGGCGGCGTACAGCAGCTCGCGCACCTTGCGCGCCGCGCTGCGCTCGTCGCCGGTGTAAAGCAGCTTGGCGAGCTGCTGCGAGATCGTGCTCGCACCGCGCCGGCGCTCGCCGCCGGCGGGCAGCTCGCTCGACCAGGCCGCGGCCATCTCGGCCAGGTCGTAGCCGGCATGCTCGAAGAAGCGCTGGTCCTCGGCGGCGATCACCGCCTTCGGCAGCCACGGGCCGAAGGGCGCGGCCGCGCGTCGCCCGCGCGGCAGGCGCGCGCAGGTCGGCGCCGGGCTGGCGGCGAGCAGCGCCTCGGTGCCCAGGCCTTCGACCGCGAGGCCGTCGAGGCGCGGCTCGATCGCGTAACGCCGCGACGGCAGCGCCAGGCGGACGACGGCGCCGGCGCGGCCTTCGATCCGGGCTCGCGCCGCTTCGGGAACCGCCGTGCCGAAAAGCGCCACCAGGTCGGCGACAGGCACGTCGGCGAGCTTCAGCTCGATGTCGGCGCTCTGCAGCGCCAGCCGTCCCTGCCAGGTGGCGCGAACGCGGCCGGCGCGCAACTCGCCATGCAGCTGGTTGGACTCGCCGTGCTCGATGCTGGCCTCGATCTCGGCGACGTGGAGCGGCTCGGCGGCGAGCAGGCGCGAGTCGACCCGGCACGGCGCGCAGCGCACGATCAGCGTCGCCGGCCTGGCGCCGGCGCGCGCGGAGAGCATGCCGTAGGCGGTGGTGATGCTTTGCCCGTCGAGCAGGCGGATGCCGAGCGGATGGGTGGCGACGCGGATCAGCGCCGGCACGCTGAGCGAGATCTCGAGCGGCCCGGCCGCGGCGCGCACCGACCAGTCGCCGGGCGCGGCGCGCAGCGCATACAGCGCGGTCGCGAGCAGCACCGCGCTCGCGGCGAGAACGATGCCGAGCAGCGCCGCGAAGACGAGCGCGAGGGTGCGAGCGATCCTTCTCATGTCAGGCTCCCCAGGGGCGTGGCCACCGTGATCGCGTGCCACGGGCCTTTCGAGCGGCCGAGCTGCGCCGCCCAGAACCACGAGGAGGCGTCGGTGAACGACTCGCCGCGCGCGTCCTCGATGCGCTCGCAGACGCGCACACGGCGGCCGTCGCGCTCGGCGACGAAGCAGCGCCAGAGCCGCGCTTCGGCGTCGCGCTCGAGGCGCGCGTCGACGACGCGGTAGCCGAGTCCGCGGTAGCAGTCGGTGGCCGGATGCAGCATCCGCGTCGGCGTGCGCACCTCGCGCCAGACCAGCACGCTGCGCTCGTCGGTCAGGCGTTCGATCCGGCCCGGGAACTGCGCGGCGAAGCGCGCCTCGACCACGCCGAGAGCGAGCGGGCGCAGTGGCCGGCCGTTCCATTCGCGCGGCGACTCGGTCGGCATCGGCACAGGCGGCGCCGCTTGCGCCACGGTGCGCGACCAGGCGAGCGGCGTCAATGCGCAGACGACGAGCAGCGCCGCCAGCGCGGCGAGCAAGGGACCCTGCAGCGCCACGCTGCGCGGGCCGAAGACGATGGCCTGGCGCGGCGCCGGCAGGCGTGCGCTCGCCACCAGCCAGGCCACCGCACCGCAGACGAGCCCGAGCACGACCATGCCGATCGCCTCGTGCTGCCATGCCGGCACCGCGACGGCGCCCGCCTCGAGGCCGACGAGCACGGTGTTGCGGACGACGTTGCCCGCCAGGACGGCGACGCCGATGAAGGGCAGGCGCTTCGCGAACACCCGGTCCGGCAGGCCGCGCCAGCAAGCGACCGCGCAGGCACAGAACCAGGCCATCCAGACCATCTGCACGCCGGAGCACGGGGCATCGACGATCACCAGCCGGCCATCGACGAGCATGGCGCTGCCTTCGCGCGAAGCGTCGAAGCCGCCGAGCGCGAGCAGCCACCGGCTCGCTTCCGCCGTGACGACGCGCAGGGGGAAGCCGGCGTAGAACTGTAGCGACGAGACCACCGGCAGCGCCAGCGCCGCCAGGCCGGCGAGCGGCAGCACCGGCGTGCCGACCGGCGCGAACGCGGCCAGCGCCGCGGCGAACGCCAGCGCCGCGAGCAAGGCCGCGAGCAGCGCCGGCGCGAGCAGGCCGAGCACGGTGGCGAGCGAGGTGAGCAGCACCGCGACCGCGAGCCAGCCCGGCGCCGGCTCGGTGCGCAGGCGTGGCGCGAAGCGGACCCCGGCGGCGAAGAGCATCGCCAGGGCGGCGAGGCCGAGCGGGTCGTCGGAGCCGTCGGCGAGACGCGCTGCCGCCCAGCGCCAGTGTGGCCAGAGGGCGAGCGCGAAGGCGGCGAGGCAGAGCAGCGGCCGCGTGGTCCGACGCCAGTCGAGCGGCGCCGCGCCGGGCCCGGCTTCCGCTGGCGGGAAGGCGTCGAGGCTGCGCCGCGGCGGCGGCGCGGGATGCCAGATCCGCACCGAGGCGCGGCCGACCCGGGCAAAGCGTGATTCCATGGCGATTCCCCTTTCAGCAGCCGCGGCGGCGCACGGCGGCGACGGCCACCCCGACGATCGCGAGCGTGAGCAAGAGGGCGATCCAGCCTCCCGCTTCCGGCGTGCTCGGCACCTCGGCGCCGATCGCCAGATTGCTGACGCCGGCCGGCATCGGCGAGGGCTGCTTCACCGTCGTCGAGAGGGCCGGGTTCGGATTGCGGACGACCTGGTCGACGGCGATGAAGCTCGTGTACTGCGTCAGCAGGCTGTACTGCAGGCCGAGCGCAGTGATCGCCTCCTTCTGCGCGTTGCCGCCCTCGAGCGCTTCCTGGTCGGAAAGCATCGCGATCCGCTGCCGCGCCCAGAGATGGCGCAGCGCCGGCGAGCTGCTGTTGTCCCTGCTTTCCACGACCGCTTCGCCGCGCCAGGCGCCTTCGGCGCTGCGGCCTTCCACGACCAGCCGGGCGCCAGCCTCCGGGACGCCGCGGAACTTGCCGTAGACGACGACCGGTCGGCCGCCCAGCACGTCGGGCAGCTGCGCCGGCAGCGTGTCGTAGGTGTCGAGGCCGACGAACTGCGCCTTCACCTGCGTCAGCACCGGGCTCTCGATCATCCGGCGCAGCCGCTCGGCCTGCGCGGCGGCTTCCTCGGGCCGGGTGACGATGAAGGCTTCCCCCTGGCCGGCGCGGGCGATGCCTTCGATCAGGTGCCGGTTGACGCTGCTGCCGATGCCGAACGCGAACACGTTCGCCTGGCCCAGGTTCCTGCGCACGAGCTGGAAGACCTCGCTCTCGACCGTGACGTAGCCGTCGGTGACGACGATCACGCTGCGCGAGACGTCGGGCGCCTTCGGCAGCGCGGCGATGCGGCGCAGCGCCGGCACGATCTCGGTGCTGCCGCTGCCGCCCATCTCGCGGATCGTCTGCAGGGCGCGGTCGATGTTGGCCCGGGTCGCGGGCACCGAGGCCGGCGCGAGCATCCGGTTCGAGCCCGAGAACAGCATCACGTTGAAGGTGTCGCTGGGGCGCAGCGACCCAATCAGCTTGTCGAGCAGCGCCTTGCTGGTCTCCAGCGGGTAGCCGTGCATCGAGCCCGAGATGTCGACGACGAAGATGTAGTCGCGCGGGCTGATCTGCGCCGCGGGAATCGACTTCGGCGGCTCGACCAGGGCGAGGAAGAAGTTCTCGCCGCCGTCACCCGGGCCGCGGAACAGCATCAGGCCGGCCTCGACCTTGTCGCCGGCGAGGCGGTAGTCGAGGAGGAAGTCGCGGTCGTTGCCGGCGACGCCGGCTTTCAGCGTCACCGTGGCGTGGTTGCCGTCGCCGCCCTCGATCTCGATCGCGTGCGAGCGCGACGCGATCTCCTTGACCGGCACCGGCGTGTCGAGCGTGACCTTGATCTCGAACGCCGTCTCGCTCGCCGCGCCGGCCTTCAGGTAGGGCGTCGAGATCCACTTCTCGGCGACCGCCGCGCCCTGCGGCGAGTTGTAGCGCGGGCCGACGACGGTGGGAAAGACGAAGCCGTAGACCGCGTCGCGCGGCGTCAGCAGCTCGGTGTAGCGCAGCTCGACCGCGACGTCGTCGCCGGGCAGGATGTTGGCCACGTTCATCTCGAACACGTTCGGCCGGTGCTGCTCGAGCAGCGCCGTCGTCTTGCCTTCCTGCTTGGCGGTCTCGTACTCGATCCGCGCCTGCTGCTTCTCGCGGATCTTCGCCACCAGGAGGCGCTCGCCGAGGCGCACGTTCAGCGCGTAGACCGCCGACGAGGTCGAGCCGGGAAAGACGTAGCGCGCCTCGATCGCCCGCTGGCCCTCGTTGCGGTAGTGCTGGGTCACGGTCACGTCGGCGATGACGCCGGCGATGCGCACATCGACCTTCGTCGCTTTCAGCGGCAGGCGGTCGACCGAGGCGTCGCTGCTCGCGACCTGGAAGTACGGGCTCTCGGCCTTTCGCGCCTCCGAGTCGTCGGCGTTGGCCGGCGACCAGGCGAGCAGCGCCGCGGTGGCGAGCACCGCCACCAGCACGGCGAAGATGACGCGGCCGAGGCCGCTCTGCGGCGCCAGCGGGGTTTCGAAGATTCGCATCGCACTTGCTCCTGAAACTCGGCCCACCGACGCGGCGGGCATGGACCGAAGCATCGGCAGCGGCGGCGAAGCCAGTTCGAAGCGAGCGATCCCCTCTTCGCCGTGGTGTGAAGGCGGCGTGAAGGCAGCGCGAAGGGGACTATGCTTGGACCGAAATGACCGCCACGCACCCGTCCTTCGTCCTGCACGGGCCGGCCGAGCCGCGCACCCCGCTGGTCCTCGATTCGCCGCACTCGGGCATCGACTTCCCGGCCGACTTCGGCGCCGCGGTCAGCGAGCTCGCGCTGCGCGACGGCGAGGACTGCTTCGTCGACGAGCTCTGGCTGCCGGCGACCGAGCGCGGCGTCGGCCTGCTCGCGGCGAGCGTGCCGCGCACCTACATCGACTACAACCGCCACGCCGGCGACATCGACCTCGAGCTGGTCGAGGGGGGCCAGTGGCCGCACGAGTACCTGCCGAGCGGCAAGGCGCGGCTCGGCAAGGCGCTGATCTGGCGCACGCTCGACGACGGCACGCCGATCTACGACCGGCGGCTTGGCGTCGAGGAAATCCACCGCCGGATCGAGCGCTATCACCGCCCGTACCACCACGCCCTGGCCAAGCGGATCGAGGCGACGCACGCGCGATTCGGCGCGAGCTGGCACATCGACTGCCACTCGATGAACGCGGTGGGCGGCGCGCAGGGCGAAGGCGGCGCCGGCAAGGTGCGCGCCGACATCGTTCTCGGCGACCGCGACGGCACGAGCTGCGACCCGGCCTTCACCGAGCTCGTGCGCGCCCACCTCGGGGCCCGCGGCTACGAGGTCAAGGTCAACGATCCGTACAAGGGCGTCGAGCTGGTGCGCGCGTACTCGAACCCGGCCGGGCGGCGGATGAGCCTGCAGCTCGAGGTCAACAAGCGGCTCTACATGGACGAGAAGACCCTGCAGAAGACCGTGGGCTTCGCGCTCCTGCAAAGCGACCTGGCCTCGCTGGTCGACGCCGTGCTCGCCTACACGACCGAGGCGACCCGGCCCCACTGACCCCGAGCTGCGAAGGAGCTTCCATGGCCAAGCGCATCCAGCTCAAGCGCAGCAAGGGCTGGAAGATGCCGGTCGGCGCGGTCAAGGTCGACCGGACGACGCGCTGGGGCAACCCCTTCACCATCGCCGACTGCGGCAGCGCCGCGATCGCGGTCGCCAGCCACGGCCGCTGGATGCGCGGCGAGATTCCCGCGCCCGACGGGGGCGAGCCGCCTTCCCCCGATGCGATCCGCGCCGCACTGGGCGGCCACGACCTCGCGTGCTGGTGCGCAACGAACGGGCCGTGTCATGCGGACCTGCTGCTGACGATCGCGAACGCGCCCTCACCCCGGCCCTCTCCCGCAAGCGGGAGAGGGAGCAGAAGCTGATCACGCCGCGGCGGTAGGGGCGCGGGGCAGCGACAGGGTCGCGACCGCGCCGCCGCGCGGGCCGTTCTTCAGCGTCACCCGGCCGCGGTGCAGCTCGGCGATCTCCTTGACGAACGAGAGGCCGAGGCCGGTGCTCTTCTTCGCCGTCGTCGGCCGCGCCAGCGAATAGAACTTCTCGAACACCTTGTTCTCGGCGTAGTCGGGAATCCCCGGCCCGGCGTCGCGGACCACGATGTCGCAGATGCGGAGGCGGACGACGACCTCGACGCTCACCTCACCGCCCGGCGGCGAGAAGTCGAGCGCGTTGTCGATCAGGTTGGCGAGGGCGCGCTGCAGCAGGAAGGCGTCGCCGACGACGGTTGCCGTGGCCGACGGCTCACCGGCGACGACGAGGCTCAGGCCGCGCGCCTGCGCCGAGGGCGCGGCGCTCGTCACCACTTCAGCCACCATCGCGCCGAGGACGACCGGCGTCGCCTTGTCGAGGCTCTTCCTCGACTCCAGCGCAGTCAGCTCGAGCATCCGGTCGACCAGCTCCTGGATGCGCTGCGTCTCGCGCGCGATGTTGGCGATGAAGCGCACGCGGTCCGCTTCCGCCATCGGCTCCTGCAGCAGCTCGGCGGCGCCGCGGATCGCCGAGAGCGGGCCCTTCACCTCGTGCGTCAGCGTCTGCACGTAGTCGGCGACGTAGTTGCGGCCGGCCAGCGCGTCGCGCATCTCGTCGTAGGCGGCGCCGATCGCGCCGACGGCGCGCCGACCGAGGCGCGGCAGGCTGAACGAGCGCTCGTCGCGGACGTAGCGCACATAGTCGGCGAGCACGCCGAAGGGGCGCACCAGCCAGATCGAAAGGATGATCACGAGCAGCAGCACCGCCACCACCGAGGTCGCGCCGACGAGCAGCGTCTTCTTCCTCGCCGCCTCGATGAACTGGCCGAAGCTCTGCACCGGCTTGCCGACGCTGACCGCACCGACTATCGCGGCGCCGCCCGCCGGCGAGAGGTCGTGGATCGGCACCGCGACGTACATCACCGAGGTGCGCGGGTCGCCGTCGATGTCGGTGGTGGTGCGCGCGCCGTACTCGCCGCGCAGCGCCAGGTAGACGTCGTGCCAGCGCGAGTGGTCGGCGCCGAGCTCCGCCGCGCGCGAGTCGAACACCACCTTGCCCCAGCGATCGACCACGGTGGCGCGCAGCTCGACCCGGGTCTTCTCGACGCCGTAGATGTCGGCCTTGAAGCGGCGGGCGTAGACGGTGCGGAACACCGGCTCGAGCGCCTCGACGCGCAGCACGCCGTCGGGCGAGGCGTGCTCGATCAGCGCCGCGAGCAGCTGCGCCGTCTCGACCAGCGACTCCTCGGCCGACTCGCGATAGCGCGGGTCGATGTCGGCGAGCTGCCGGTACATGAGAAAGGCGACGCCGAGCGCATAGGCGACGAGGATGCCGGCGAAGATGCGGTTGCGCTTGGTCACGCCGGGACGGGTTCGCGGCCGCGTGCTCAGCGCGCCGACATGATCTCGCGCGTGGTGGCGTATACGGCCTCGTCGATCGCCCTTTTCAGGTTCTCCACCTTGCCCTTGTCCGGCAGGGCCTCCCACGCACTGCTCGCGTCCTTCACGCCGATCGGCGTGGTCATGATGGACTCGCTGCCGTAGCGGGTGGCGACGACGCGCAGGGTCGCCGCTTCGACCAGCGTCAGCTTGACGTAGGCATAGCAGACGAAAAAGCCCGTCCCGTGCTGGCCGGTGGTCGCGCTGGCCAGCTTCGTCTGGTTGTCGATGTACAAGCCCACGCCCGAGACCTTGCCGGCGCCGGTGGTGTTGCCGTCGGCGAGCTTGAAGAGGAAGTCGTCGCGCCGCTTGGTGACGAGCAGCAGATGCGTCGCGCCGGTCTTCTGCAGGAGGCCCTGCAGCCCCTTGCGCATCTCGTCGCTGGCCGGGCCGGCCTGGAGCAGCCCGTCCTGAATGGCGAACAGCGCCTTGTCGCGGATGCC
The DNA here is from genome assembly GCA_021414305.1 of Burkholderiales bacterium. Classification (GTDB taxonomy): domain Bacteria; phylum Pseudomonadota; class Gammaproteobacteria; order Burkholderiales; family Burkholderiaceae_C; genus Schlegelella_A. The sequence goes on from JAIOOS010000017.1 coordinate 153,327, forward strand.
GAAGCGCAGCCGTTCGGCGCCCGGTACCGCCTCGACGATCGCGCGCTCGGCCGCGTCCATCGCCGCCGCGTCGAACGAGGGATCGTCGATCGGGATCGACTGGCGATCGTTGCGGTCGAGCTGGCTGCCGGTCGAAACCCGGCGGATCACCGTCGTGAGCTCGTCGCCGAGCAGCGACAGGATGGCCACCGTGCGCGGTGGCGCGTCGGCGGCCATCGCATGCGGCGGCAGCAGCGCCGCCAGCGGCGCCAGCAGCAGGAGACGTCGAACGTGCGGGGCTTTCGTCATCGCTGTTCCCCGCCCGTCAGAGAACTGCGGCGACTTCGAGCGTTGCCCGGAACACCGCCTGCTCCGCCACGCGGACCAGGTTGTCCTCCTTGCCCTGCGCCGACAGCGCGTCCCAGGCAGTGCTGGCGTCGTTCCTGCCGATCGGCGTCGTCATCACCGACTCGGTGCCGTTGCGCGCGCCGAGCGAGCGCATCGTCGCAACGTCGACCAGCGTCACCTTCACGTAGGCGTAGCAGGCGAAGTAGCCCGTTCCGGACTGGCCGGTCGTCTCGCTCTGCAGATCCTTCGTGTTGTCGATGTAGATGCCCATGCCGGAAACCTTGCCGTCGCCGGTGTACGAATCGATCATCCGGAACTGGGCGTTGTCGCGCCGCTTCGTGACGAGCATCAGGTGCGTGGCCTTTTCCTTGAGAAGCAGCGCCTGCAGCGCCTCGCGCATGCCGTCGCTCGCGGGCCCCGGCTCGAGCACGCGGTCCTGCAGCGAGAACAGCCGCTGGTCCCGGACCGAGACGCGGATCCGCTCCGCCGAGGGCAGGGCTTGCTTGATCGCCCGCTCCGCCGCCACCGCCGCAGCGACATCGAACGCCGGATTGGCGATCGGGATCGCCTGGCGATCGTTGCGGTCGAGCTGGCTGCCGGTGCTCATGCGGCGCGTGACCAGGGTCAGCTCGTCGCCGATCAGGGACAGCACGGCGATCGTCGGCTTCGGCGGTTCGGCCGCGCGGGCGCTCGCCAGCGACAGCGCCAGGAGCGAAGCCAGGAGAAGTGCGCGTCGAGCTTGCAGGCTGATGTTCATCTTGTCCTCGGGTCAGGTTGCTGTCGGCAGGTCTTCGGCCAGCGAATAGCCGCTGCCGCGGTGGGTGCGGATCGGCTCCTCGTCGGGGGCGATCGCCTTCATCTTGGCGCGCACCGTCTTGACGTGCGCGTCGACGGTGCGGTCCATGCTCTCGGTGTCGTTGCCCCACACCCGCTCGAGCAGGGCATCGCGCGAGAACACATGGCCCGGGCGGGCCGCGAGCGTCTTCAGCAGGCCGAACTCGTAGCGCGAGAGCTCGAGCAGGCGGCCGTGGTAGCGGATCTGCATCCGTCCCTCGTCGACGACGAGCACGCGCGGCGGCGCCGCGCCCGCGGGCGCTCCGGCGGCCGCCGGGGCGGACGCCCCCTTGCCGGCGCGGCGCAGCACGCCGCGCACGCGGGCCACCAGTTCGCGCGGCGAGAACGGCTTGGCGACGTAGTCGTCGGCGCCGAGCTCGAGGCCGACGACCCGGTCGATCTCGTCGCTGCGCGCGGTGAGAAACACCACCGGCACGTCGCTCGTGGCGCGGATCCGCTTGAAGATCTCGAAGCCGCTGGCGTCGGGCAGGCCGACGTCGAGGATCACCAGCGCCGGCGGCTCCGCCGCGATCCGCGCCAGCGCCTCCTCGCCGGTGGCGCACCACGCCGGCTCGAAGCCCTCGGTTCGCAAGGCGTACTGCAGGGTGTCGGCGATGCCGGGCTCGTCTTCGACGATGAGAACGCGGGGCTTCATCGGCCGGGCGCCGGGCCGTTCCCAAGCCCGGCCGCGCCCCCGCGGGGGGCAGCGCAGCAGCGAAGCTGCAGGCGTGGGGGCTCCATCATGTCGGCAGGAAGCCTTCGATCGAGAGATACCTTTCGCCGGTGTCGTAGTTGAAGCCGAGCACGGTCGACCCGGGCGCGATCTCGGGCAGCTTCTGCGCGATCGCGGCGAGCGTAGCGCCCGAGGAGATGCCGACCAGAAGCCCCTCCTCGCGGGCGCAGCGCCGCGCCATCTCGCGCGCCGCCTCGGCCTCGACCTGGATCGTGCCGTCGAGCAGGTCGACCTGCAGGTTCTTCGGAATGAAGCCCGCGCCGATGCCCTGGATCGGATGCGGGCTGGGCTTGCCGCCGCTGATCACCGGCGAGGCGCTCGGCTCCACCGCCCAGACCTTGAGCTTGGGCCACATCTTCTTCAGCACCCGGGCGCAGCCGGTGATGTGGCCGCCGGTGCCGACGCCGGTGATCAGCGCGTCGACGCCGCTCGGGAAATCGGCCGCGATCTCCTCGGCCGTGGTGCGCATGTGCACGTCGATGTTTGCCGGGTTCTCGAACTGCTGCGGCATCCACGCCCCGGGGGTCGCCGCCACCAGCTCGGTGGCGCGGGCGATCGCGCCGTTCATGCCCTTCTCGCGCGGCGTCAGCTCGAAGGTCGCGCCGTACGCGAGCATCAGGCGGCGGCGCTCGACGCTCATGCTGTCGGGCATCACCAGGATCAGCTTGTAGCCCTTGACCGCGGCCACCATCGCCAGGCCGACGCCAGTGTTGCCCGAGGTCGGCTCGACGATCGTCGAGCCCGGCTTGAGCGCGCCCGACGCCTCGGCGGCCTCGATCATCGCCACCGCGATCCGGTCCTTGATCGAGCCGCCGGGATTGGCCCGCTCGCTCTTCACGTAGACGCTGTGCGTCTTGCCGAACAGCCGGTTGATGCGGATGTGCGGCGTGTTGCCGATGGTGTGCAGAACATCGTTGGCAAGCATCGCGCAGCTCCAAGGTCGACCGGTCCCGTTCCGGTGGCGGCGATTATGTGTGTTCGAGCCTTCCGCGGCCCGTCGCGCGCGGGTCGTTTGCGACAATAGGCGATGCCTTCCCTCCTTCGGAACGACACCTTCCTGCGCGCCTGCCTGTCCGAGGCGGTGCCGCACACGCCCGTCTGGCTGATGCGCCAGGCCGGTCGCTACCTGCCCGAGTACCGGGCGACGCGTGCCCGCGCCGGCAGCTTCATGGGCCTGGCGACCAGCCCCGAGTTCGCGACCGAGGTGACGCTGCAGCCGCTCGATCGCTACCCGCTCGACGCCGCGATCCTGTTCAGCGACATCCTGACCGTGCCCGATGCGATGGGCCTGGGCCTCAGCTTCGCCGAAGGCGAAGGGCCGCGCTTCGAGCGCCCGCTGCGCGACGAGGCGGCGGTTTCGCGCCTGGCGGTGCCCGACATGGAGAAGCTCCGCTATGTCTTCGACGCGGTCGCGTCGATCCGCCGCGCGCTCGACGGCCGGGTGCCCCTGATCGGCTTCTCCGGCAGCCCCTGGACGCTCGCCTGCTACATGGTCGAGGGCGCGGGCTCGAGCGACTACCGGCTGGTGAAGACGATGCTCTACGACCGGCCCGACCTGCTGCACCGCATCCTGGCGATCAACGCCGAGGCGGTGGCGCTCTACCTCAACGCGCAGATCGACGCCGGCGCGCAGGCGGTGATGATCTTCGACAGCTGGGGCGGCGTGCTCGCCGACGGCGCTTTCCAGCGCTTCAGCCTCGCCTACATGGAGCGGGTGCTGGGCCGGCTCAAGCGCGACGCCGACGGCCGCCGGGTGCCGCAGATCGTCTTCACCAAGGGCGGCGGGCCCTGGCTCGAAGCGATCGGCGGCCTCGGCGCCGACGTCGTCGGCGTCGACTGGACCGTCCACCTCGGCCAGGCACGCCAGCGCGTCGACGACGGCGTGGCGCTGCAAGGCAACCTCGATCCCAACGTGCTGTTCGCCGGGCCGGAGGCGATCCGGACAGAGGTCGCCGCCGTTCTCGCCAGCTTCCATACCGGGGCGGCGACACGTCGCAACGGCCATGTCTTCAACCTCGGCCACGGCATCAGCCAGCACACGCCGCCCGAGCATGTGTCGGTGCTGGTCGATGCGGTGCACGAGCTCTCTCGCCCCTACCACGCTGCGCGCGAAGCGTGACCGAAGTCACATCGGCCCGGTACGGGCCGAAATAGCGGTGAGTGAGCACTCAGGGCTTGACTTATCCCCATGACTTTGATCTGTCATAGAAATGCCATCGAGTGTTGCGCCGCATCATTGCCGAATTTCGCGACGCTCGTAAGTCATTGATTTAATTGACTTCGAGACCGTGCCGCGAAAGCGGGCAAGATGTCGCAAAGCAAGTCGCAGCAAGCGTTTGGACGGCACCGGAGCAGGTTCTCCACAAAGTTACCCACAACTCCGGTGGAAAATCTCAAAAGCCGCGCCGAATCATGAACTTACAGCGTGTATTTGAAGCTCGGCGCGGGGCTGCCGCCGAGCCGGGCCGGGCGGATTGATGGCGGGAGCCGAAGTCGTGCCGGTGGTCGTCGAAACGCCGCGTCATGCCGGCCTCGACACAGCGCTCAGCTACGGAAGTCAGTGCCCCCTCACGCCTGGAACCTTGGTTCGCGTTCCGCTCGGCCACCGGCAAGTGGCAGGCCTGGTCTGGTTGCAAGACCCGGGCCTGGAGGCCCCGTCGACCGGAATCAGGGAAATCACTGAAGTCTGCGATGCGCTGCCGCCGCTGCCGGCTCCCTGGCGCGAACTGGTGGCTTTCGCGGCCTCGTACTACCAGCGCGGGCTCGGCGAGATCGCGCTCTCGGTCCTGCCGGTCGAGTTGCGCCGCCTCGGCAACGCCGCGCTCGCCAATCGACTGGCTCGCCTCGAAAAGCGGCTGAAGGCCGACGATGCCGCGGACGCCGAGGCGGCGCAGGCCGCGCCCGAGCTGGCGCCGGCGCAGGCCGAAGCCGGGGCGCGGATCGCCTCGGCGATGGCCGCCGCCGAGCCGGGCACCGTGCTGCTGCACGGCACCACCGGCAGCGGCAAGACCGAGGTCTACCTGCGCGCCGCCGCCGCCGCGCTCGAGCTGGGCCGGCAGGCGCTGGTGCTGGTGCCCGAGATCAACCTGACGCCGCAGCTCGTCGCCCGCTTCGCCGGCCGCTTCACCGGCAAGCGGATCGTCGCCCTGCACAGCGGCCTTACCCCGGCGGCGCGGCTGCGCCACTGGCTGCTCGCGCACACCGGCCGGGCCGACATCGTGCTCGGCACCCGGCTCGCGGTGTTCGCTTCGCTGCCGCGGCTCGGCCTGGTGGTCGTCGACGAGGAGCACGACCCTTCCTACAAGCAGCAGGAAGGTGCGCGCTACTCGGCCCGCGATCTCGCGGTCTGGCGCGGCCGCAACGAGAAGGTGCTGGTCGTCCTCGGCTCGGCGACGCCTTCGCTCGAAAGCTGGCACAACGCCGAGGCCGGGCGCTACCAGCGGCTCGGCTTGCCGGGCCGGATCGGCGGCGCCGCCTGGCCCGTGGTGCGGCTGCTCGACATGAACCGCCTGCCCAAGGCCCGCGGCACGCCGGCGGCGCTGGCGCCGCCGCTGGTGGCGGCGATCGAGGACCGGATCGCGCGCGGCGAGCAGAGCCTGGTCTTTCTCAACCGGCGCGGCTACGCGCCGGTGCTGCACTGTGCCGAATGCAGCTGGAAGAGCGCCTGCCCGCATTGCAGCGCCTGGCGCGTCTTCCACAAGCAGGACAGGACACTGCGCTGCCACCACTGCGGCCTGGCCGACGCCGTGCCGCGCCGCTGCCCCGATTGCGGCAACCCCGACATCGCGCCGATCGGCCGCGGCACCGAGCGGCTCGAGGAACAGATGGCGGCGCTGCTGCCGGGTGCGCGCATCGCCCGCATCGATGCCGACAGCACGCGCAGGAAGGGCGCGCTCGAGGCGCAGCTCGGCGCGGTTCACGCCGGCGAGGTCGACGTGCTGGTCGGCACGCAGATGATCGCCAAGGGCCACGACTTCCGCCGCATCGGCCTGGTCGCCGCGGTCAACCCGGACAGCTCGCTCTTCAGCAGCGACTTCCGCGCCCCCGAGCGGCTGTTCGCCCTGCTGATGCAGGCGGCGGGGCGGGCCGGCCGCGACGCCGCGCAGGCGTCGCCGAGCGAGATGTGGGTGCAGACCTGGCACCCGTCGCATCCGCTCTACGCGGCCCTCTGCCAGCACGACTTCGCCTCCTTCGCCGCCAGCCAGCTCAAGGAGCGCGAGTCGGCCGGGCTGCCGCCCTACTCGCACCTCGCGGTGCTGCGCGCCGAGGCGAAGACGGTGGCCGCGGCGCGCGGCTTTCTGGTCGCCGCCGCCGAAGTCGCCGCGGCCACGGCCGAGAGCGCCCGGGTCATGGTCTACGCGCCGGTGCCACTCGGCATCGCTCGCGTCGCCGACGTCGAGCGGATGCAGATGCTGGTCGAGTCGAGCTCTCGCCAGGCGCTGCAGGCGATGCTGCGCGCCTGGCTGCCGCGGCTGGCGGCCCTGCGCCAGGAGCGCAACGCGCCGGAGCAGCGGCTCCTGCGCTGGGCCGTCGACGTCGACCCGCTGGCGATCTAGATCGCTAGGCGGATTCGGCCGCCGCGTCGGCAAGCAGCAGGATCGCGCGCACCAGCTGCTCGACCGCTTCGGTGAGATCGGCGACGGGCTCGAGCGTCTCGATCTCGGCAAGCAGGTCGTCGGCGTCTTCGAGATCGTCAGCATCGAGGTGGCGGTAGAGCAGCGCCAGCGGCTCGACCGTGGCCTCGGGTGGAAGCTCCATCGTGCCGGGAAAGAGCTCGAACGCCGCGGCGACGCCCGCGACCCACGGAAAGACCGCCGCGCGCACTGCGTCGGCCGGGTCGCCGCCGGGCCCGGCCTCCGCCTCGACCTCGAACACCCAGGGATCGAACCAGCGGCGACCGCCGATCGCCGCCTCGAGCTCGGCATGCCGCCGCCGCACCAGCGCGTGCAGCGGCGCCGGGTCGAAGCCGCGCGGCAGCGGCCGGCCATCGGCGTCGGTCACGTGCGCGAGCCAGCGCGCCGGCGCCACCCGCTCCGGCTGCACCAGCACGCCGCAGAGATAGCCGTCGAGCGCGACCAGGTCGAGCGGCTCGAGCGGCGCCGGCACGGCGTCGAGCAGGGCCTGGAGGGTCTCGAGCTCGCGCCCGGAAAGCGGCGCGGCGGCCGGTCGGGCGGCGGGCGCGGCGCCGCGTCGGCGCGGCGGGGCGGGGCGCTTCACGTCAGGATCATCTGGGTGCAGCGGAAGAGGGCGAGCTTGCGCTCGTTCGGCCCGAACACCGTTGCCGACCAGACGTGCGTGGTCCGCCCCAGGTGCTCGGCGCGGCATTCGGCGCGAATCGTTCCTTCGCGCGTGGTGCCGAGGAAGTTGCTCTTCAGCTCGATCGTGGTGAAGTTCTTCGCCCCTTCGGGAAGATGCGCCATGCAGGCGTAGCCCGAAGCGGTGTCGGCCAGCAGGAGCACGCTGGCCGCGTGCAGATAGCCATTGGGGGCGAGCATCCACGACTCGATCACGAGCTCGGCGTCGAGGCGTCCTTCCTCGATAAGGGTGACGACCAGGCCGAACCTGTCGGGCAGGGTCCCGGCCTGGCGCCCCTTCAGGATCGCGGGGGTGATATCGGCTCTCGGCATCGCGTCGTCCCTCTCTGCACCGTCGGTCCTGCCCGCGAGCATAGCCAATGGCCCGTGGCGAACGAAGCGCGGGCCGCTGACCGATACTTGAGTCGATGAACCCGCAAGAACAGGACGCATCGCGGCTGCAGGAGGCCCTCGGCGACTTCTACGCCGGCCGGATGGACCGCAACGCCGTGCGCTCGGCGGTGCTCGACGTCGTCCTGGCGCGCATGGGCTGCAGCCGCGTCAGCATGTGGAAGTTCGAGGGCCCGAGCGCCGACCTGAAGCTGCTCTGCTTCGCCTCGAAGACGGCCGGCGGCCAGCTCGACAGCAGCGAGCGGCGCCTCGCCCGGAGCGAGTTCCGCGACTACTTCAACGCCCTGATCGAGCGCGGCGTGTACGTCAGCAGCGACGCCATGAACGACGCCGCGCTGCAAGGCATGCGCCAGTCCTACCTCGTCACCAACAACGTTCGCTCGCTGCTCGACGCCGCCTTCATGCTCAACGGCCGGACCTACGGGATGGTCTGCTGCGAGGAAACCTCCGCCCTGCGCGACTGGCGTGCCGGCGACGTGGTCGCGTTGCGCGCCATCGTTTCCCGGCTGGCGCTGCTGATGTCGGGCGCGCCCGAGTCGGTGCTCTGGTCCACGCCGTCGCTGCCGGCGCGCGCACTGTAGCGCCAGGCAGGCGTTCCCTCTTGACGGCGACGCGTCGGCTGGCGCACGCTCCGCCGCGATGCAGCCCGCCCCGGAACGCCTCGGCAAGTACCTGATCCGGCGCGAGCTCGGCCGCGGCGCGATGGGCGTGGTCTACGAAGGCTACGACCCCTTGATCGAGCGCGCGGTGGCGATCAAGGTCCTGCGCATCGACGAAGCCAACGGCGAGCTCGACGCCGAGCTGCGCCTGCGCTTTCGCCGCGAGGCGCAGGCGGCGGGCCGGCTCAGCCACCCGAACATCGTCTCGGTCTACGAGTACGGCGAGGAGGCCGGCTCGCACAGCGCCTTCATCGCCATGGAGCTGGTGGAAGGGCGCGACCTGAAGAGCCTGTTCGACGACGGCACCCGGTTCTCCCTGGCCGAAGCGGGCCGCATCATGAACGAGCTGCTCGGCGCGCTGCAGCATGCGCACGAGCGCGGCGTCGTCCACCGCGACATCAAGCCCGCCAACATCATCCTGCTCGCCGACAGCACCGTCAAAGTCGCCGACTTCGGCATCGCCAAGCTCGACACGTCCGACCTCACCCAGCTCGGCTCGGTCCTCGGCACCGTCTCGCACATGTCGCCCGAGCAACTCACCGGCGAGGCGGTCGACCGGCGCAGCGACCTGTTCTCCTGCGGCGTGATCCTCTATCAGCTGCTGACCGGCGAGCGCGCCTTCAGCGGCTCGCCGGCGACGGTGATGCACCGCGTGCTGCACGAGCAGCCGGCCGCGCCGTCGACGCTGGTCGTCAGCCTGCCGCGCAGCGTCGACGCGGTGGTGCGCAAGGCGATGGCCAAGGCGCCGGCGGAGCGCTATCCGGCAGCGGACGCGTTCGCCGCGGCGCTGCGAACGGCGATCGCCGGCGCCGCTGTCGCCGCGGCCGATGCCGACGCCACGGTCTTGCTGCCGCGGCCTGCCGCCGCGCCTCGCCCGGCGTCGCGAGCACCGGTGATCGCCGGTGTCGGCGCCCTGCTGCTGCTCGCCGCCGGAGCGGGCGCGTATTTCGTCCTGAGGACGCCGGCGCCGCCGCCGGTGCCACGCGCGACGAGCGACGCCCCGGCGGTGGCCGCGGCCGTTCCCGCCAGCGCCGCCGCGTCCGCGCCGGAACCGGCCTCCGCAGCGGCGACCGCGACCGCACCCGCCCCGGCGCCCGCGCCCGTCGTCGCGGCCGCGTCGGGCCCGAGCGCGGACGAGATCGAGCAGGAGGCGTGGGACGACGCCTTGAAGATCAACAGCGCCGCCGCCTTCGAGGCCTACCTCAAGGGCTATCCGAAGGGCCGCTACAGCGCCCGTGCGCGGGTGCGCCTCGCGGCGCTGGCGCCGAAGCCGCCGCCGGCGCTGCCGCCCGCGATCCCCCAGCAGACCGCGACGCCGGCGCAGACCACGAGTCCCTCGAGCTCGCAGAAGATCGCGGCCACGCCGCCCGTCGCTTCCGCTCCCGCCCCGGCGACAGCAAGCACGAAGCCGTCCGCGACCGGCCCGGTCGCGGCGGCCGGGCCGCGGCCCGAGCCGCCGGGGTCGGCAGCCGATCGCACGAAGCGTCCCGCGCCTTCCCCCGCATCGGCGCCTGCGCCCGCGAGCTCGCGCGAAGCGGTTGCCCGCGCCACGCCCGGCGCCGAGTGCATCGACGAGGCGAAGCGCGGCAACGCCCGCTGCCAGGCTGTCCTCGGCAACATGTACCGCAGCGGCAATGGCGTCGCCCGCGATCCGGTCGAGGCAGCGCGCTGGTATCGCAAGGCCGCCGACCAGGGCAGCGACGTCGCCCAGTACGAGCTCGGCACGATGTACGAGAGCGGGCTCGGCGTGGCCAAGGACCCCCTCCAGGCCGTGAGCTGGTACCGCAAGTCCGCCGACCAGGGCCTGGCCCGGGCGCAGAACCGGGTCGGCGCGGCCTACGAGAACGGCACCACCGGGCCGGCCAACCTCGTTCTCGCCGCCGACTGGTACCGCAAGGCGGCCGACCAGGGACAGGCTGCGGCGCAGGCCAATCTGGGCCGGCTCTACCTGCAGGGCCGCGGCGTCTTCAAGGACACGGCCAAGGCCGGCGAGCTGCTGCAGAAAGCGGTCGACCAGGGCGACCCGAACGCAATGGTCCTGCTCGCCGGCATGTACCGGCGCGGCGAGGGCAAGCCCCAGGACCCGGCGCGCGCCGCGCGCCTGTACCGCGACGCCCTGGCGATTCCGGGGCTCTCGGCGCGCCATCGCGAGCTGGCGCAAGCGGCGCTGGCAGCGAAGTCGTAGCCGCCCCGCGCGGCGCGCTCCGGCGCGCGATTGGCGGATACTGACGCCCCTCTTCGCATCCCGACGCAAGGACCGATCGCCATGGGCGCCACCGAAGCATTCGCCAGCACCGCCGAGATCGGCCACTTCGTCGACGGCCGCCGCGCCGCCGGCGGCAGCGGCCGGCGCCAGCCGGTGTTCAACCCCGCCACCGGGGCGATCTCGCGCCAGGTCGCGCTCGCCTCGGTCGAGGAGGTCGCCGCCGCGGTCGCTTCGGCCAAGGCCGCCTTCCCCGCCTGGGCCGATACGCCCCCCCTGCGCCGGGCGCGGGTCCTCAACGCCTTCCTCGGCCTCCTCAACCAGCACCGCGACACGCTCGCGGCGATGATCACTTCGGAGCACGGCAAGGTGTTCAGCGACGCCCAGGGCGAGGTCACGCGCGGCATCGACATCGTCGAGTTCGCCTGCGGCATTCCGCAGCTGCTCAAGGGCGACTACACCGAGCAGGTCTCCACCGGCATCGACAACTGGACGATGCGCCAGCCGCTCGGCGTCGTCGCCGGCGTGACGCCGTTCAACTTCCCGTGCATGGTGCCGATGTGGATGTTCCCGGTGGCGATCGCCTGCGGCAACAGCTTCGTCCTCAAGCCGAGCGAGCGCGACCCCTCGCCCTCGATCTTCATGGCCGAGCTGCTGCACGAGGCCGGCCTGCCGAAGGGCGTGTTCAACGTCGTCCAGGGCGACAAGGTGGCGGTCGAGGCGCTGCTCGTGCATCCCGACGTCAAGGCGATCAGCTTCGTCGGCTCGACGCCGATCGCCCGCCATCTCTACGAGACCGGCGCGAAGCACGGCAAGCGGGTGCAGGCGCTCGGCGGCGCCAAGAACCACATGGTCGTGATGCCCGACGCCAACCTCGAGCAGGCGGTCGACGCGTTGATCGGCGCGGCCTACGGCTCGGCCGGCGAGCGCTGCATGGCGATCTCGGTGGCGGTGCTGGTCGGCGACGTCGCCGACCGGATCGTGCCGCTGCTGGCCGAGCGCGCCGCCAAGCTCGTGGTGAAGAACGGCATGGAGACCGACGCCGAGATGGGCCCGCTGGTGACGAAGGAAGCGCTGACGCGGGTCGAGTCGTACATCGCCTCGGGCGTGAGCGAAGGCGCGACCCTCGCCGCCGACGGCCGGGGCCACACCGTCGCCGGCCACGAGCAGGGCTTCTTCACCGGCGGCACGCTGTTCGACCACGTCACGCCGCAGATGAAGATCTACCGCGAGGAGATCTTCGGTCCGGTGCTCTCGTGCGTTCGCGTGCCGGATTTCGAGGCGGCGCTCAAGCTCGTCAACGCGCACGAGTTCGGCAACGGCGTCGCCTGCTTCACCAGCGACGGCAACGCCGCCCGCGAGTTCGCGCGCCGGGTCGAGATCGGCATGGTCGGCATCAACGTGCCGATCCCGGTGCCGATGGCCTGGCACGGCTTCGGCGGCTGGAAGTCGAGCATGTTCGGCGACATGCATGCCTACGGCGAAGAGGGCGTGCGCTTCTACACCCGGCAGAAGTCGGTGATGCAGCGCTGGCCCGCCTCGACGCCCAAGGGCGCCGAGTTCACGATGCCGACCTCGAAGTAGTCAGGTCCCGATCACGCCGCCGTCGTCGCGGCGGATCACGACCGTGGCGCTGCGCGGCCGGCCGTCGGGCCGGAAGTCGGGCCAGTTGCTGAAGCGGCGCGGCTCGGACGGCTCGCTGCGCTCGCTCGGCGTCTCTCCCGGGTGCTGGATGTTGACGAACATCGTGCGGCCGTCGGGCGTCCAGGTCGCGCCGGTGATCTCGCAGTTGACCGGGCCGACGAGAAAGCGGCGCATCTCGCCGCTGGCAACGTCGCAGGCGAGCATCTGGTTGTTGCCGATGCGCGCCATCTCGCCCTTGTTCATCGCGGCTGGGCCCATGTCGGTCTGCACCCAGAGCGTGCCGCGGGCGTCGAAGGCGATGCCGTCGGGGCAGGCGAACATGTCGCCCTTGACGTTGCCCTTGGCCTCGGCCCGTTCGTTGGCCGGATCGCCTGCGAGGACGAGGTGGTTCCACTCGAAGGTCTCGCCGTCGAAGTCGCCGTCTTCCTTCCAGCGGATGATCTGACCCATCACGTTGTTGGCGCGCGGATTGGCCGCGTCGACGCCGGGAAAGCCGGGCTGGCCGCGGCTCGAGTTGTTGGTGAGGGTGGCGTAGACCCAGCGCGAGGCCGCGTCGATCGCCAGCCACTCGGGTCGGTCCATCCGGGTCGCGCCGAGCGCATCGCTCGCCTGGCGCGAGCGGATCAGCACTTCGCCCTGGTCGGCGAAGCCGGCGAGCGGACCTTGGCCCGCAACCAGCGGCAGCCAGCGGCCGCGGCCGTCGGCGTCGAAGCGGGCGACGTGGAGCGTGCCGTGGTCGAGCAGGGTGGCGTTCGCCTTGCCGCCGCCCGGGCGGATGGCGTCGCGGCTGACGAACTTGTAGATGTACTCGAAGCGCGCGTCCTCGCCGGAATAGACGACGGCGCGGCGATCGCGCGTCACCGCGACCCAGGCGCCTTCGTGCGCGGCACGGCCGAGCGCGGTGCGCTTGATCGGCCGGCCCTGCGGATCGAAGGGATCGATCTCGACGACCCAGCCGAAGCGGTTCGGCTCGTTCGGATGCCGGGTGGTGTCGAAGCGCGGGTCGTGCTCCTGCCAGCGATACCCCGGGTTGTCGCGCAGGCCCCAGCGGCGCTCGTGCGCCGTCGGCTCCTTGCCGGTGCGGAAGTAGAAGTTGAAGTTTTCCTCGCCCGCGAGGTAGGTGCCCCAGGGCGTCATGCTGCTGGCGCAGTTGTTGAACGTGCCGAGCACGATCCTGCCGTCCGGGTCGGCTTCGGTCTTCATGAGCGCATGCCCCGCGGCCGGGCCGCCGAGCGCGAACGGCGTCGCCGCGGTGAAGCGGCGCGCGTACGGCGACGGTCGCACCGGCTGCCAGCGCTCGCCCTGCCAGGCGATCTCGGTGACAGAGACGCCGTGCGCCGCCTGGCTCTTCTTCACCTTCTCGGCGCTCCAGTCGGTCAGGCCGCCGGGATGGAGCAGGCCGTCGTCCGCGTACTCGTGGTTCATCACCAGCAGCCCGCGCCGGCTGCCTTCGATCGGGAAGTAGTGGATGCCGTCGTGATGCATGCCCATCTGCAGCGCCTGCTCGTCGGCGCTGTTGCCGGCGTCATGGCGAAAGGCCGGCATCGCGCCGGCGATGCCGACCGGCTCGCCCCAGGGCATGAACGGCGTGGCGCTGTAGCCCGGCGGCACCGTGACGCGGTCGGCCGCCGACGCCGGCACCGAGGCGAAGCCGATGCGCGGCCCGCTCGCGCCGGCGACCGCTTCGCCGCCGGGCAGCGCGCAGCCGCCCAGGGCGGCGGCGCCGCCCAGCGGCGCCAGCAAGGGCGCGAAGGCCGCGCCCAGGCCGCCGCGCAGGATCACCCGCCGGGCAGGATCCGAGACCTCGTGGATGCTCGGATTGGGCGAACGGTTGCTGTCCTCCATCGCCTCGAAGTCCTTGGCCATGGCCCTCTCCTCTCCGATCAGAGCTTCTCGGTCTCGCCGGCCGCCGGCTGCCAGCGCATCAGGCGCTTCTCGATCCGGCCGACGCCCCAGTCGAGCGCGAGCGCGAACACAGTCAGCACCAGGATCCCGGCCATCACCGTGTTGATGTCGAATGCGCCCTCGGCCTGCAGGATCAGGTAGCCGACACCGCGCGAGGAGCCCAGGTATTCGCCGACCACGGCGCCGACGAAGGCCAGGCCCACCGAGGTGTGCAGCGAGCTGAACACCCAGCTCGTCGCGCTCGGCAGGTAGACGTGGCGCAGCAGGTCGCGCTGCGAGGCGCCGAGCATGCGCGCGTTGGCGAGCACCACCGGGCTCACTTCCTTGACGCCCTGGTAGACGTTGAAGAAGACGATGAAGAAGACCAGGGTCACGCCGAGCGCGACCTTGCTCGCCACGCCGAGGCCGAACCAGACCGCGAAGATCGGCGCCAGGATCACGCGCGGCATGCTGTTCAGCGCCTTGATGTACGGGTCGGCGATCGCGCCGGCCAGGGGGCTGAGCGCGAGCCAGAGGCCGAACACGAGGCCGAGCACGGTGCCGATGGCGAAGGCGAGGACCGTCTCGAGCAGGGTGATCCAGAGGTGCCCGTAGATGTCGTGGTTCGTCACGAACCAGTGCCAGATGCGCTCCAGCACCTTGAGCGGCTCGCCGAAGAAGAACGCCGCCTGGCGGTCGTTCTCGAACATGAACGGCGGAATCAGCCCCGGCGTGGTCAGCAGGTACCAGACCCCGAACACGGCGATCAGGAGCAGGGCCCGCCAGAGGCGCAAGTGCTTCATCGAGTGGACGATCGTAGGCGATGGCGACAATGGCGCCGACCCGGAGCTCCCCCAACATGACACGACCCCTCGCGCCGCGCGGCGCCACCATCGCCCCCTTCTACGCCGGCGAGATCGGCCTGCGAGCCATGGCGCGACTGCGCGCCGGCCTGCCGGTGATCGCGATGCACTTCGGCCAGCCCTCGGCCGGCATCCCGACCCATGCGCGCGCCGCCGCGCATGCCAGCCTCGACCGCGATTCGAGCGGCTACTGGCTCTCGGCCGCGCTGTGCGAGCGGATCGCCCTTCACTACGCCGAGGTGCACGGGGTCGAGGTGCCGCCCGGGCGCGTGCTGCTCACCGCCGGCGCGAGCGCCGGGCTGACCGCGGTGTTCGCCGCCCTGTTCGCCGCCGGCGACCGGATCGGCGTGACGCGACCGGGCTACCCCGCCTATCGCAACGCGCTGAATGCGCTCGGCCGAACCGCGGTCGAGATCGATTGCGGCGCCGACGTGGGCTTTCGCCTCCAGCCGGCCATGCTCGACGCGCTCGAATCGCCGCTGCACGGCCTGATCGTCGCCAGCCCCGCCAACCCGACCGGCGCGATGCTCTCGCGCGACGAGCTCGCCGCCGTGGCGGCGCGCTGCCGCCAGGACGGCACGCGGCTGATCTCCGACGAGATCTATCACGGCGTCGCCTACGGTCGCAAGTCGACGACGGCGCTCGCGCTCGACCCCGACGCGATCGTCCTCAACAGCTTCTCGAAGCTGTTCCGCATGCCCGGCTGGCGACTCGGCTGGATCGTCGCGCCGGCCGACTGCGTGCAGACGCTGTACGACTATCTGATCAACCTCTTCCTCGTGCCCTCGAGCCTTGCGCAGCACGCGGCGCTGGCCGCCTTCGACGACCTGCCGGAGCTGGAGGAGACGGTGGCGCAGTACGCGAAGAACCGCGACCGCCTGCTGGCCGCGCTGCCGCAGATGGGCATAGGGGGCGTCGCCCCGCCCGACGGCGCGTTCTACCTGTACGCGGACGTCGGGCACCTGACGAACGACAGCCTGGCCTTCTGCCACCGTCTCGTCGACGAGACCGGCGTCGCGATCGCGCCCGGCATCGACTTCGACCCGGTGCACGGCCATCGCCACGTCCGCCTCTCGTTCGCGATCAGCGGCGACGAGCTGGAGCAGGCGCTCGCCCTGCTCGGGCCCTGGCTGGCAAGGCAGCCGCGCATCGGAGCGCGCTGACGGCGCCTCTGCCCGCCCGCGCTCAGGCCGCGAGCTGCTGCCGGTAGCCGGCGAGCACTTCCTCGCGCAGCACGTCCCAGATCGCCTTGTGCAGCTCGACGAAGCGCGGCGTCGCGCGCACCTCGGCGACGTCGCGCGGCCGCGGCAGGTCGATCGCGAACTCGCCGATCGGGTGCGAGCCGGGGCCGGCCGAGAGGCAGACGACGCGGTCGCTCATGGCGATCGCCTCGTCGAGGTCGTGGGTGATGAAGAGCACCGCCTTCTTCTTCTCGGCCCAGAGCGCGAGCACCTCGTTCTCCATCAGCTGGCGGGTCTGGATGTCGAGCGCGGAGAAGGGCTCGTCCATGAGGATGATGTCGGGGTCGAGCACCAGCGTCTGCGCCAGGCCGACGCGCTTTCGCATGCCACCCGAGAGCTGGTGCGGATAGCGGTCGCCGAAGCCGCCGAGGCCGACCCGCTTCAGCCATTCGAGCGCCTGCAGGTTCGCATCGGCAGTCGCGGCGCCGTGGAATTCGAGCCCGGCGGCGACGTTGCCGAGCGCGGTGCGCCAGGGCATCAGGCTGTCCGACTGGAACATGTAGCCGGCGCGCCGGTTGATGCCGGCGAGCTTCTCGCCGAACACCTCGACCGAGCCCGAGCTCGGCGCGAGCAGGCCGGCGGCGACGTTGAGCAGCGTGCTCTTGCCGCAGCCGGTGGGGCCGACGACCGAGACGAACTCGCCGGCGCCGACGGTGAGGGTGACGTCGCGCACGGCGGTGTAGCGCTGGCCCGGGTCGGCGCGCGACACGAAGGTGCAGGACAGGTCGCGCAGGGCGAGCGCCGCCGAGGGGAGGGCGTCCGACCGGCTGGGAGGCGTGGGCATGTTCTCGGGAGGGGCGGGCCGCGCGGCGACCGAGTGTAGTTCCGGCAGGCCATCGCCCCCCGCCCGAGCGAGTCCGGATCGCGGCCGGAGTTGCGTATGGGCAGATACCACCTTCACGGAGTCGACCATGACCTCCTTCTCCACGCTCAACCGGGCCGCCCTCTTGCTGACCTTCGCCGCCGGCGCCGCGCCTGCGTTCGCCGACGATGCCGCCGTCTCCCACGGGGACTGCGCATACCGCCCGTACTCGGCGATGCACCAGCGCTTCGTCGACCGGGCGGCCGAGGGCCCCGCCGCCCTGCGCCGCTACGTCGGCCTCGTCCAGCCGCTGCAGCAGCTCGACTATGACGATGCGGTCGCCTGGCTCGACGGCGAACGCGTCCGGCTGCAGGCCTGCAGAACGGCCGCGCTTCGCGACACGACGGCGCGGCGCTGAAGCGCTCGCGGCCTCAAGGCCGCGGGCCTTCCGGCATCGCCGCGTCGGCCTTGCGCTCGATGCGGCGTGACCAGGGGCTGATCACCGCCATCAGCATGAACGCCATGTTGCCCATCGCCGGGATCGACACCAGCGCGCTGATGGCGAAGGCCAGTGCGCTGATCAGGATCAGCCCGCCGATGCGCAGCCGCGCGCCGCGGAAGTGGCCGCGCGACATCGGCGCCTGGCCGAGCTCGGGATGTCGGTAGACGTGATGCAGCACCAGCCACGCGGTCACGCCGAGCGCGGCCATGTTGATCGAATAGAAGCCCTGCGACACGAGCAGTCTGCCGAACTCGCCCGACAAGGCGGAGGAAAACGGCATCAGGCTCACGGCCGCGAGCTGCAGAAGATTCAGGCGAACGAGCGTCGCGTCGGCGCGCCGCAGGTGCGCAAAGACGCGATGGTGGCCGATCCAGAACAGTGCCAGCACGAAGAAGCTCAGCGCCCAGGCGATCGCCTTGGGCAGCAATGCGACCAGCGCAGCATGTAGATCTTCGGCCGAATGAACGACGCCGTGGTCGGGCAACTTGAGCTCGATGACAAGCAGCGTCATCGCCACGGCAAAGATGCCGTCGGTGAGCGCCTCGCTGCGCTGCAGCGGCAGGTAGCCCCGCTCCTGACCGGCTTCGGACATGGGACGCTCGCCTGTCGTTCGACCGAGGACTCTCAGCCCTTCGGATACTTCGAGTTCGCGCGCTTGACGAAGTCGTTGGTGTAGATCGCCGCGAGGTCGATCTTCGCCGCCGCGATCTCCGGATCGATGCTCGCCAGCGCGCGCCGCGCCGTCTCCGCCCCGGCCTCCGGGAACATGCCGTCGGGCGAGAGCGCGCCCTTGGCGGAGAGGAAGGCGTCGACGTAGACCGCACGGTCGCCGAGCAGGTAGTTCTCGGGCACCGCCTTGATGATGTCGCCGGCGCCCGCGCCCTGGATCCACTTGTCGGCGCGCACCAGCGCGTTGGCCAGCGCCTGCGCGGTCGCCGGGTTCTTGTCGAGGAAGCTCTGCTGGGTGTAGAGGCAGCCGGCCGGCATGGGCCCGCCGAACACCTTGTCGGCCTCGGCGACGATGCGCGTGTCGGAGACGATCTTGAGGTCGCCGCTGCGCGTCAGCAGCGTGATCACCGGGTCGAGGTTGGAGATCGCGTCGATCTGCCCGGTGCGCATGGCCGCGACTGCGCCGCTGCCGGTGCCGACGCCGATGATCGCCACGTCGCCCGGCTTCAGGCCGACCTTGCCGAGCACGAAGTTGGCGAGCACGTTGGTCGAGGAGCCGGGCGCGGTGACGCCGAGCTTCTTGCCCTTGAGCTCGGCCACCGACTTGAAGTTCGGCATCGTCTTCGGATTGATCCCGAGCACGATCTGCGGCGCCCGGCCCTGCAGCGCGAAGGCGCGCAGGCGCTGGCCCTTCACCTGCATGTTGATCGTGTGCTCGAACGCGCCGGAGACGATGTCGGCGCTGCCGCCCACCAGCGCCTGCAGCGCGCGCGAGCCGCCGGCGAAATCGGCGATCGTGATGTCGAGGCCCTCGGCCTTGAAGTAGCCCTGGCCCTCGGCGATCGTCAGCGGCAGGTAGTACAGCAGGTTCTTGCCGCCGACCGCGATCGTCAGCTTCGGCTTTTCCAGCGCCTGGCCGCGGGCGGCGGTCATGGGAAGCGCCAGCGCGGCGGCGCTGGCGGTGAGAAGGGTGCGGCGGCGCATCGGCTTGTCTCCGGTGATCTGGGCGCGACTGTAGCGAATGGCCGCCACGCCGCGTACCCCGATCTCCCCGGGGGCCGACGCCCCCGCCCCGGCGGATCAGCCGACGTTGCCCTCGAGCTGCGGCAGCGGAATCGTGATCGTCCGGTCGATCGTGCCGTCCTTGCCGTGGTCGATGGTGATCGTCGCCATCGCGTTGGCGATCGTCACCGTGACGATGTTCGACGGCAGGGTGACCGTCCACGCGCCGGAAGTCGGCCGGCCGTCGGGGCCGTAGGTGGTCGCGCCGCCGGTGGTCGCGACGGTGAAGCTGAAGGTTGCGTTCGGCAGCACGCCGGCGAGGGTGTGCGTGCCCATGATCGTGCTCGACTGCAGCACGCCGCCCACCAGCGTCGCCGTGCGCTGGATGTCGGTGGCGCTCAGCGTGAACAGGCTCGAGCGCGCGTTGTAGTTCGTCGCCAGGGTCACGCTCGGCGTCGTGACGAAGTGGCTGCCGAGATGAACCGTGCCGTCGCTGTCGGTGGCGACGCTGTAGTCGCGCTGGATGCTGCCGTTCAGGGTGGCGGTGCCGCGCGGCGTGGTCAGCATCAGCCCGGTGGCGGTGGTGGTCAGCGAGAGCGCGCCGTTGGCGCTGTCGCCGCTGGCATTGAGCACCGTCATCGCCAGCGTGCCGTCGAGCTGGCCGAGGCCGGCGGCGCCGGTGCAGGCGGCGTAGCTCACCTGATAGACCTCGCCCGTGTCGAGCTTGCCGTTGCTCTCGCTGCCGCCGGTGCCGCCGGTGATGGACACCGTGGCGGTGCCGCCGCCCGGACACGGCTTCGACGAGGTCGCGAGGGGCTGCGCGCCGGCCGCCTGGGCCGCCATGCGATCGTCGCTCGCCATCGCGCCGGCGCCGGCGGCGATCATGGCCTGCGCGGCCTGCACGCCGGCATCGGCCACGCCGGCGGCGTCGCTGCCGATCTGCGCGGCGTTGGCCGCATACATCGTCGCCGTGGCGTCGTCGAGGCCGACCGAGCGGTCGGAGCCGCCACCGCCGCACGCGGCGAGCAGGGCGGCGGCAAGCAGCGACAGGGCGAACGCAGGGGCGCGGCGCGCAGGGAATTCGACTCGTAGCATGGCTGTTCCTCCAGAGTGAAAGGTGCGGCAAGCAGCGTGCCGCGTGCGGTGAGAAGGCACTGTCGAGGACCGCTGTTTCCGCCGCGTGTGCCGAATCGCCCCAGCGATGAGCAGGCGTGTCAGCCGCCCCGGGGCCTGTCACCGTTTGTCATCGAAGAGCACCGGCGAGACGAAGGGCCAATGGTCCGGCGAGCGCCGCGGGTGCCCTCGTAGAATGCCCTTGGATGGGTTCTTGCCGATTCGTCCTCCTGCTGATCAGCGTGCTCGCCGGATCGGCAGTTGCGCCGGCCGGCGCAGCGCCGCCGCCGACGCTCTCCACCCCCGCCGCAGGCAGCGCGCCCGCGGCCGACGCGCCGCCCAGTGCTGCGCCGCAACCCGCTCCCGCGCCGGTCTCGCTTTCGGCGCGCAAGGTCTACGAGCAGGCGCGATCGCAGCTCGTGCAGATCCGCACCGTGCTCAAGGGCCAGGCCAGCCAGACCTCGGTCGGCTCGGGCTTCATCGTCACGAAAGACGGCCTGATCGTCACCAATTTCCACGTCGTCAGCGAAGCGGCCTTGAAGCCGGAGCGCCACGACCTGGTCTACGTCACCGCCGACGGCCGCGAGGCGCCATTGCAGATCCTGCAGCTCGACGTGCTGCACGACCTGGCGCTGCTGCGCGCCGCCGACGGCCCGGGCAAGACCTTCGACGCCCTCGCCTTTCGCCCCGAGGCCGAGCCGCTGGCGCAGGGAGAACGCATCTACTCGCTCGGCAACCCGCTCGACGTCGGCTTCGCGGTGGTGCAAGGCACCTACAACGGCCTGGTCAAGCGCAGCTTCTATCCGCAGATCTTCTTCGGCGGCGCGCTCTCCGGCGGCATGAGCGGCGGCCCGGCGCTCGACGAGGAAGGCCACGTCGTCGGCATCAACGTCGCCCGCCGCGTCGACGGCGAGCAGGTCAGCTTCCTCGTGCCGGCCAGCTTCGCCACCGCCCTGCTCGCGCGCGGCCGCGACGCGACGCCGATCACCGGCCCGGCCTACCCGATCGTCAACGAGCAGCTGCAGAAGCACCAGGCGCTGCTCACCGAGCGCTTCCTGCAGCAGGGCTGGAAGAGCGCGACCCATCCGCGCTACCTGGTGCCGGTTCCGCCCGACGTGTTCATGCGCTGCTGGGGCTCGAGCGAGCCCTCGCGCACCGGCGGCATGGACTTCGAGCGTTCCGACTGCGTGATGGACACGCGCATCTTCGTCGGCGACTTCAACACCGGAACCATTTCCCTGCGGCACGAGAGCTACGACGGCTCCAAGCTCGGCGCGCTGCGCTTCGCGGCGCGCTATTCGCAGAGCTTTCGCAACGAGTCGTTCTCGCGCCTCTCGGGGCAGCACCAGACCAAGCCTCGCTGCAGCGAGGACTACATCGATCGCGACGGCCTGGCGCTGCGCGCCGTGGTCTGCATGCGCGCCTACAAGAAGCTGCCGCAGCTCTACGACGTGGCGGTGCTCGTGGCCACGCTCGACCAGTCGGAGGCCGGCGTGCAGGGCCGCTTCGACGCCCAGGGCGTGAGCTTCGGCAACGCGCAGAAGCTCGCCCGCCACTACCTCGACGCCTACCGATGGGTCCGCTAGCCCTGCTCGAGGCGCTCGACCGCGACGGCACGGTGCGCCAGGCCTGGCGCATCGAGCGCTGGCCGGTGACGATCGGCCGCGCGCTCGACAACGACGCGGTGCTGACCGAGCCGCATGTCGCCGCGCATCACGCGAGCATCGATTTCGTGCCCGCGGCCGAAGGTGCGGCGGCGGCCTCGCTCGTGGTCACCGCCGGGGCGACGAACAATGGCCTCTGGGTCGGCCGCGAGCGCATCGCCGGCGGCGCGGTGCACACGGTCGCCGACAGCGGCCGCGACCTCGACCTGCACGTCGGCCGCACGGCGCTCCGCCTGCGCCTGCCCGGGCATGCGCTGGCGCCCGAGCAGACGCTCGCGCCGGTGCTCTCGCGCGAGATCGGCTGGCTGCCGACCGTCGGGCTGGCGCTCGCCTCGCTCGTCTTCGTGCTGTTCAACACCTACATCGACAACGACCCCGACGGCCTCGGCCGCGAGATCGGCAAGGCGGTGCTCGGCGCGCTCATGGTCGGCGCGATCTGGTGCGGCTTCTGGGCCCTGCTCTCGAAGATCTTCGCCCGGCAGAGCAGCTTCGGCTGGCACGTGCGCGTGTTCGTCATCGCGAGCCTCGCGTTCGTCGTGCTCGGCACGGTGCCGCCGCTGCTCGCCTTCGCCTTCTCCTGGCCCTGGGTCACCGACTTCAGCTTCGTCGTCGTCTTCGCCGCGGCCGCGACCACGATCTACTTCCATCTTCTTGCCGTCGAGCCGGCGCGGGAGCGACTGATGCGGGCCGTGGCGGTGACCGGCTTCGTCGTCGGCGTGGCGCTGCAGCTCTGGTTCAACGTGCAGCGCACCGGGCGGCCGGGCGAGGAGCTGTACATGAACCACCTGTTCGCGCCGCAACTTCGCCTGGCCAGGCCCGTGCCGGTCGACAGCTTCATCGACAAGCTCGCGCCGATGCAGGCGATCCTCGACAAGAAGGCGAAGGAGCAGACCGGCACCGACGACGCGCGCGGAGACGACGATGACGAATGAGGCGGCGACGCGGACCGTCCTGGTCACCGGCGGCGGGCGCGGCATCGGCCGGGCGACCAGCCTGCTTTGCGCGGCGCGCGGCTGGGCGGTGGCGGTGAACTACGCGCACGACGCGGCGGCGGCCGAGAGCGTCGTCGCCGCGATCGAGGCGGGCGGCGGGCGGGCACTGGCGGTTCGCGCCGATGTCGCCAGGGACGCCGAAGTGAGCGCGATGTTCGCCGCGATCGACCGGGCGCTGCCGCCGCTCGCCGGCCTGGTGAACAACGCCGGCGTCGTCGACCTCGGCTCGCGCGTCGACGCGATGACGCCGGCGCGCCTCGAGCGCATGTTCGCGATCAACGTCTACGGCAGCTTCTATTGCGCGCGCGAGGCGATCCGGCGAATGACGACGAAGCCGGCCGCCACCGGCCGCGCCGGCGCGAACGCGGGCGGCGCGATCGTCAACGTGTCGTCGGCGGCGGCCAAGCTCGGCGCTCCCGGCCAGTACGTCGACTACGCCGCGGCCAAGGGGGCGATCGAGACCTTCACCCTCGGCCTGGCGAAGGAGCTGGCCGGCGAAGGCATCCGCGTCAACGCGGTTCGCCCGGGCATCATCGAGACCGAGATCCATGCCTCGGGCGGCACGCCCGACCGCGTGGCGCAGATGCTGCCGCTGCTGCCGATGCAGCGCGCCGGCAGCGCCGAGGAGGTGGCCGAGGCGATCGTCTTCCTGCTCTCCGAGGCCGCCAGCTACACCACCGGCTCGATCCTCGAGGTCACCGGCGGCCGCTGAGCGCGCGCCAGGGCGCTCAGCGCCGCTCGACGATCACAGGCACCAGCCCGAGGGCGTCGCGCACCCTGCCCGCCGCGCCCTGGGCGTCGTCGCGGCTCGGATACGGCCCCGCCTGCACCCGGTACAGCGCGGCATCGCCAAAGGTCGCGAGCAGCGGCGCGAGCCACTCGACCTCGGCGCCGACGCGGCGCTGGAAGGTTTCGGCGCCGGCCGGCTCGCGGAACGCGCCGAGCTGGACCCAGAAGCCGCGCGCCGCCAGCGGTGCGGCCGCCGGCGGCGCCGGCGCGATCGAGGCCACGGCCTGCGGCGCCGGATCGTCGGCGGCCTCGGCAGGGAGCGCCGCGACCGGAACGACGTCGGCCGCGGGAACGGACACCGGCGCGCGTGGTGCGGCCGCTGCGTTCGCGGCGGGCGGGGCGCGCGGTGCCGCGCTCGCCAGCCGGGTCGCGTCGCTCTCGCCGCGCCGCCAGTTGCCGGCGCGGATCTCGTCGAAGGTGAGCCGCTCGAGCTCGACCGGCGCGACGCCGCGCAGCAGGTCGAGCTTCAGCGCCGCGGCATAGCTCAGGTCGACGATGCGGCCGGCGTGGAACGGGCCGCGGTCGTTGATGCGGACGATCACCTCGCGCCCGTTCGCCGGGTTGCGGATTCGCGCGTAGCTCGGCAGCGGCAGGGTCGGATGGGCCGCGGTCATCGCGTACATGTCGTAGGTCTCGCCGTTGGCGGTGCGCCGGCCGTGGAACTTCTTGCCGTACCACGAGGCCAGGCCGCGCTCGCTGAAGGCGCTGTCGCGGGTGATCGGCACGTAGTCGCGGCCGAGCGCCGAGTACGGCTTGTTGGCGCCCCCCGGCCGGATGGGCTCGATCCGCGGCTCGGCGTCGGGCACGGAGGCGAGGTCGGGCGGCGGGTTGGCGCCGGGACCGTCGCGGTCGGCCGAAGGCGCGGGCCGGGCGACCGGCGGCCGGTCGGTGCCGGGCTTGGGGGTCGAGGCGCAACCGGCGAGCAGCAGGCCGAAGGCCAGCGCGGCGAGCACGCCGCGCGGCTCTGACAGGACGCCGAAGGCCCGCATGGGCCGCACCTTACCCGATGCGCCGGCGCGCCGACAACCCGCGCGCTACCAAACGTACGCCGCGCTAGCTGCAGTCGACCGTGCGGAACTCGACACGCCGGTCGAGCGCGTCGCGCATGTCGTCGGTGCCGAGGCCGACGATGACCTCGCTCGCGCCGACGCCTTCGCTCGCGATCCGCGCGCCCAGGCTCTTGTTCTGCCGCTCGAGCGTCTGCTTGACGATGGACGCGCGCCGCTGCGAGAGGGCGACGTTGGCTGCGGCGTCTCCGGTGCGGCTGGTGTGGCCCACGACCTTGACGCAGGTCTCGCGCAGGCCCACCTGGATCGCGATCTCGCGCAGCCAGATCGCGTACTGCGCCTGCAGGTCGGCCGAGGCGATCAGCGTCGTCTGCCCGGGGTTGAAGAAGATCTTGATCGGCAGCGTGCGGGTGTCGAGGCCGACGCCGACGATCCGGCCGAAGATCTCGCCCGCTTCCTTCTTCTTGCCGGTGCGCCAGCTCGCGATGTAGAGGCCATTGAGGATGCGCAGGTCGTCGGGGTCGGCGATCGGCTGCACTTCGCGCAGCAGGCGGTAGGCCTCGGCCGGCTTGTTCTCGGCGAACGCGAGCTGGGCCTCGTTGATGATCGCCGCCGCGGGCAGGCGCAGCAGGTAGCCGGGATCGACGCTCTCGCCGGGTGCGCTTCCCTGGCACGACTTCACGTACGCGAGCGCTGTCTGGTCGAGTGCCCAGGTCGGGCTGTCGCGGTAGAACGCCGTCGGCTCGGCCGCCACGGTGGCGAGCGTGGCGCGCTCGACCCGCTTGGCCACCAGCTTGCCGCTGCGCAGGTCGACGAGCACCAGGCAGATGCGGAACGCATCGGCGTTCTCGTCGCGCGCGTTCCTCGTGTTGATCGCGGTCAGCGTGCCGATCAGCAGCAGCGGCCGGTTCGACAGGCTGTTGCGCGTCAGCGGCCGCACGCTCCACTGCGGCAGCCGGGTCTTGATCAGCGCGCCGAGCTGCTGGCCCATCTGCACCGTGGCCGCCGTCTGCTGGCCGGTGCTGGCATCGATCAGCGGGTCGATGACGAGATCGCGCGGGCCGCCGCCGACCGCCGCCTGCGCCTCGCGCAAAAGCTGCTCGCCCGCGCGCGCCACGACCTCGGTGAAGGGCGCCGGCGCGGCGGCCGGCGCGGCGGACGCGGCGGCAGGCGAAGCGCCCGAAGGGGCTGGCTGCGCCGCGCCGCCGCCGCTGCCGGCCGGCGGGACCACGCACCCGGTCGCGAGCAGGAGCGCGAGGCCGAGCACCGGCAGAAGACGTGACGACGAACGTGACCTCATGGCGTGCGCGCGAGAGGCGCAGGAAACGATGAACGGGCGCACTGTAGACCGGTTCGATGCCCGCCACGCGCTGCCCGACGGCCGCCGACGGCCGCGCCCGGAAGGACCGCACGAACGCGCCGGGAGGTCGCGCGCCCTATGCTCGGCGGCATGGACTGGCTCGATCTCCTCCAATGGCCGGCGATGGTCGTCACCGTGCTCGCCGCCTGGCTGGTTGCTTCGAGCCTGAAGCGCCGTCGCCTGGTCGGCTTCTGGATCTTCCTCCTCAGCAACGTGCTCTGGATCGCGTGGGGGCTGCACAGCCACGCCTGGGCCCTGGTGTTCCTGCAGGTCTGCCTGGCGGCGATGAACATCCGCGGCGCGAGGAAGGCCGAGCCGGCCTGAGCGCGCCGGGCCGCTCCCAAGCGCGCAACCCGGAGCGCGCAGTGCGGAGGGTCCAATGAGCGCAACACTCGCGGCGCGGGCCGCGAAATAGTCACGCCTTCGGCTTCGACTATGCGTCGATGAGCCTTCGTCCGACACACAAGGCGCGGCGGATGTGCGTGAATCGCATACCGCCATGAACGCCCTGCTCCACGCCCCGCCCCCGGTCAGCCACGCGCTGAGCGGCGTGCTGCGCGCCAAGGGCTTCGAGGTCGCGGACTTCGATCTCGAGGAAGAAGCGTCACCGGCCTGGTCGGACGATCTGTTCGGCGGCCTGTTGCGCGTGCGCTGCTGGTCCACTGGCGAGGAGCGTGTCTATCCGACCGGCTCCGGCTCGGCCTGGCTCGGCGCGTTCCTGATGGATCTCGGCGGCGGCCACTTCTCGCGGGCTGCCCGCGGCGAGAGAACAGCCCTCGGCTGAGCAAGGCGAAAAGTCCTACGCGCCGGCTTGCCGGCCGCCGACAGACCCCGCGATCGTTCCCTGAGACAGTGCAGACATCGGCTCAACGCCGACTTTCATCCACTGTCACACGAGAGGACTTTCATGAACAAGGATCAGGTCAAGGGCCGCGTCGAGGAAGCCAAGGGCGCCGTCAAGGAAACCACCGGCAAGGTCATCGGCAATCGCGATCTGGAAGCCGAAGGCACGGTCGACAAGGCGGCGGGCAAGGTTCAGAAGAACTACGGCGACGCCAAGGAAAAGGTCAAGGACGCCATGGACAAGATCTGACGCTGGCGCACGGGTCGGGCCCGCTGTCGAAACGTCAGGGGCCCGTCAACAGCGGCAGTACCGGCGAGTCCGGTACTGCCGCTTTCCTTTGTCCGCGGCTCAGCGCCACGCGGCACGCACCCGGGCGCCGAGATCGACCGGGGCGAGCGCCGCGGCGACGGCAACGCCCGCGGCCGGAGCCGGCGTCTCGGGCGCGAGCTGGACGAAGCGGTCGCGGATCGACTCCGGCAGGAAGCGGCTGATCGCCGCGTAGACGTGCCGGTCGCCGTAGGCGGCCTGCTGCGTGACGTAGAAGCGCTGCGGCACGAGCAGGTGCAGGTGGTGGCGGGCGCGCGTCATCGCCACGTAGAGCAGGCGCCGCTCTTCCTCGATCTCGGCCGCGTTGCCGGTCGCCATGTCGGAGGGGATGCAGCCGTCGACGACGTTCAGCACCGATACCGCGCTCCACTCCTGGCCCTTGGCCGAATGAATGGTCGAGAGGATCAGGTAGTCCTCGTCGAGGCTGCCCGGGCCGGCTTCGTCGCTGCTCGCCGCCGGCGGGTCGAGCGCGAGCTCGGTGAGGAAGCGCTCGCGCGACACGTAGCCCGACGCCAGGCGCACCAGGTGGGCGATGTCGGCGGCGCGCGGCGCGGCGTCGTCGTGCAGGCGCTCGAGCTGCGGCCGGTACCAGCGCTCGACCTCGGCGATCGCGTCCGGCCAGGCCGTTGCGGGTGAGCGCAGGGCGGCGAACAGGGCCCTGAACTCGCCCCAGGCCGGCGCCGCGGCGGCCGGCGGCGCGAAGGCGAGCAGGGCTTCGGCCGGGTCGGCGGCCGCGGCCATGGCAGCGACGACGCGGGTGGAGCTCGCCGCGCCGATGCCGGGCACGAGCTGCAGCGTCCGCCAGGCGGCGCGCTCGCCGCGCGGATTGGTGGCGAATCGCAGCACCGCGAGCACGTCCTTCACGTGCGCCGACTCGAGGAACTTGAGCCCACCGTACTTGACGAACGGGATGTTGCGCCGCGCCAGCTCGAGCTCGAGCGCGGCGCTGTGCTGCGAAGCGCGGAACAGCACCGCCTGGCTCTTCAGCGCGAGGCCGGTCTCGCGCAGCGCCAGGGTCCGGTCGGCGACCCACGCGGCCTGCTCGCTCTCGCCGGCAACCCAGACGATCGCCGGCGGCTCGACCGCGGCCGTGTCGCTCCACAGCTCCTTCGCATGACGCTCGGCCGCCAGGGCGATGACCGCGTTCGAGGCGGCGAGCAGCGGCGCCGTCGAGCGGTAGTTGCGCTCGAGCGTGACCACTGCGGCCGGCGGCGTGAACCGGGCGGCGAAGTCGAGGATGTTGCGCACCTCGGCGGCGCGGAACGAATAGATGGATTGCGCGTCGTCGCCCACCACCGTCAGGCCGCGGCCGTCGGGCCTGAGCCCGAGCAGGATCGCCGCCTGCAGCCGGTTGGTGTCCTGGTACTCGTCGACCAGCACATGGTCGAAGCGCGCCGCCATCGCCGCGCGGACCGCGGGCTCCTCCAGCGCCGCTGCCCACCAGACCAGCAGGTCGTCGAAGTCGAGCACCCGCTGCGCCTGCTTCTCGGCGGCGTAGGCGGAGAACAGGCGCTTCAGCTCGTCGTGGCCGTCGGCGCACCAGGGAAAGGCCGCGGCCAGCACCTCGGCCAGGCTCGCCTGCGAATTGACCACCCGCGAATAGATCGCCATGCAGGTCGCCTTCTGCGGAAAGCGGCGCCGCGATGCGGCCAGGCCGAGGCGCTGGCGCAGGACATGCACCAGGTCCTCGGATTCGCCGCGGTCGTCGACCGTGAACGACGGGTCGAGACCGAGCTCGGCGGCATGGGCGCGCAGCAGGCGGGCGCCGATCGCGTGAAAAGTGCCGCACCAGGCCAGGCGCGGCGCGCCGACGAGAGGCGGCAGGCCGAGCGCCTCGTGCAGGACGCGGCCGACCCGGCGCTCCATCTCGGCGGCGGCGCGGCGCGAGAAGGTGAGCATGAGGATGCGCGCCGGGTCGGCGCCGGCCAGCACCAGCCGTGCGACCCGGGCGGCCAGGGTCAGGGTCTTGCCCGAGCCGGCGCCGGCGATGACGAGCAGCGGGCCGGCCGGCCCGGCGCCCGCCTCGATGCCGTGCTCGACCGCGCACCGCTGGGCCGCGTTCAGGCCGCAAAAGGTCGCGGCTTGCAGGCCTTTCGGTACGGCGGGGGCGAGGGCGGACATGCGGCAGGGAGCGCGGAACGGGACACCGGGACTGTAATTCCATCCAGCCTCCCGCCGCGGGCGCGGCCGCCGTGCGATCGGCCGCTCGCCGCGCACTTCATTTCGCCGCGCCGCTGCCGAAGACCCCATCATGTCCCGCGTTTCGAGAACGGCGGTCGCGCCGTCGCCCGCGCCCCCGCCATGAGCACCGATACGGTCAGCGCCGCGCTCGAGCCGAGCGCTTTCGGCGACTCGCGGCTCGAAGCCGCCGAGGCGAGCGAGGCGCGTCCGGTCGCGGCGAAGCGGCCGAGCCCGGCGTCGCACTTCGGGGTCGAGCGGATCGCCCTGGCGATCGCCCTCGTCATCGTCGGCGCGATCGTCGGCTACGCCCTGCTCAAGACGCACCGCGCCACCGAGGCGGCCGAGCGCGACCGGCTCCATGCCCAGGCGCGAGTGATCGACGAGAACGTCGGCCAGCAGCTCGACGGCATGAACCGGGCGCTGGCGAGCGTGCGCGACGACTACGTGGGCATGCCGCCGCACCAGACCTCGACCCTGCTCTCGGCCCGCCTCAAGGTGCTGAGCGACGCGATCCCCGGCGTGCGCTCGATGGTCGTGCTCGATGCGGAGGGCACCGTCGTCGCCTCGAGCGTCGACGCCCTGCTCGGCCGCGACTTCGCCGACCGTGACTACTTCCGTTCGCCCAAGGCGGAGCAGAGCCCGTCGACGCTGCACGTCGCCACGCCGTTCAGGACCCCGCTCGACAACTACACGATCGTCTTCGGGCGGGCGATCGTCGCACCGAACGGAGCCTTCCTCGGCGCCGCCGTCGCCGCCCTCGAGCCCGAGTACTTCGAGGTCCTGCTTCGCTCGGTGCTGTACGCCCCGGACATGTGGGTCTCGCTCGGGCACAGCAACGGCAAGGTGTTCGTCACCATGCCGCGCGACAAGATCCGGCTCGAGGCCGACTGGCAGCCGACCGCCGCATCCGTGCCCAGCGCCCAGCATCCCTCGCCGAGCGCGGGCGTGATCCGCGGCGCCGTCGGCGGCTCGACCGAGGCGCGGGTCACCGTCCTGCGCAGCCTCTTCCCGCCCGAGCTGCACATGGACAAGCCGCTCATCGTCGCCGTGAGCCGCGCCGAGGCGGACATCTTCCACGCCTGGCGGCAGCAGGCGGTCGAGTACACGCTCTTCTTCGTGATCCTCGCCGCGGCCGCGGCGATCGGCCTGCTGCGCGGCCAGAACCGGCGCCAGGCCTTCGCCAGCCTCGAGGCGAGCGCCGCGCGCGAGCGCCGGCAGAGCGCCGAGCAGCTGGAGCTGGCGCTGCAGGGCGCCGACCTGGGCCTGTGGGACTGGGACCTGCGCGGCGACCGCTTCCTGCACAACGAGGTGACGCGCAAGAACCTCGGCTACGCGCCTGGCGAGATCGGCGCCTTCGGCGGGGAGTGGCACGGCATCATGCATCCGAGCGACCGGGCGCGCATGCTAGCCGCCGTCGAGGCGCACTTCCGCGGCGAAACCCCGGCCTACGAATGCGAGTTCCGGGTCCGGCACAAGAACGGCCACTGGGTCTGGCTGCTGAGCCGCGGCAAGGTGGTCGAGCGCGACGAGTTCGACATCGCCGTGCGCATGGCCGGCACGCACATGGACCTGACGCTCAGGAAGGCGACCGAGGCGCAGATGGAACGCTCGGCCGAAATGCTCAAGCGCACCGGCGAGCTGGCGCAGATCGGCGGCTGGGAGTTCGACATCGCGACCTCGCGCCTCGACTGGACCGAGCAGGTGTATCGCATCCACGAGCTCGAGCCGGGACCGATGCCCAGCCTCGACAACGCCATCGACTTCTTCGCTCCGGAGGCGCAGCCCGAGATTCGCGCCGCGTTCCGGGCCGGCGCCCGCGACGGCAAGTCGTGGAACCTGGAGCTGCCCTTCGTCACCGCCAAGGGCAACCCGCGCTGGGTGCGCGTGCAGGGCATCGCCGCCGTCGAGGAGGGCAGGCCGGTGCGGCTGTTCGGCGCGTTCCAGGACATCACCGAGAAGAAGACCACCCTGCTCGAGATGCACCGCCTCAACGAACAGCTGACGCGCCTCTCGACCACCGACTCGCTGACCGAGGTCGGCAACCGGCGCATGTTCGACCAGACGCTGAAGACCGAATGGGCGCGCGCCGCGCGCCGCGGCGAGCCGGTCGGCCTGTTGATGATCGACATCGATCACTTCAAGGAATACAACGACCACTACGGCCATCCGGCCGGCGACGTCTGCCTGCGCCAGGTGGCGCGCATGGTCGGCCAGTCGATGCGTCGCGGCGGCGAGCTGGTGGCGCGCTATGGCGGCGAGGAGTTCGCCCTCCTGCTGCCCGGCGCCGACCTCGAAGACACCCGCCGCGCCGCCGAGCGCTGCGTGCAGATCGTCGCCGACGCGAAGATCGAGCACCGCGCCTCGGCCACCGCGGCCTGGCTGACGATCTCGATCGGCGCGGCCAGCCAGGTCGCTTCGGCGGGAGCCGATTGCGGGATGCTGGTCGAGATCGCCGACGCCGCGCTCTATCGCGCCAAGCGCTGCGGGCGCTCGCGGATCGAGTACTGAGCGGGACGCGGCCTTACGCGGCCGCGAACAGCAGCGCCAGCGCGATGGCCGCGGGCAGTGCCTGCACGAACAGGATCTTCTTGCCCACCGTCGCCGCGCCGTACGCGCCGGCGACGACGACGCAGAGGAGGAAGAACACCTTCACCTGGAAGCCGGCGGCCCCGAGCCACAGGCCCCAGAGCAGGCCGGCGGCGAGAAAGCCGTTGTAGAGCCCCTGGTTGGCGGCCAGCGTCTTGCTGATCGCCGCATGCTCGGGCGTCTGGCGGAAGGTCTTCAGGCCGAGCGGCTTGTCCCAGAGGAACATCTCGAGGACGAGAAACCAGAGGTGCAGGAGCGCGACCAGGGCGACGAGGATGTCGGCGACG
This sequence comes from Burkholderiales bacterium, assembly GCA_021414305.1. Lineage (GTDB taxonomy): Bacteria > Pseudomonadota > Gammaproteobacteria > Burkholderiales > Burkholderiaceae_C > Schlegelella_A. The sequence goes on from JAIOOS010000017.1 coordinate 185,545, forward strand.
AGCTTCATGGCGTTCCCGCTCGGCGCGCCGCGCTGCTGCGGGGCTTGCGCTTGGCCGCGGGCGCCGGTGTCGCCGCCGCCTGCGCCGCAGGAACGACCCGCAACCGGGTCTTGCGCGACGCGGCGCGGGGACGCTTCACCCGGCTCGCGCCTTCGGCCGGGGCCGCGACCGCCGCGGCGGGGGCGACCGCGGCGGCCGCCTCGGCCGCCGGCGCTGCCTTCGCGGGCGCGGCGAGCGCCGCCGCCGTCAACGCGCGAAGCTGGTTCATCGCCCGTTCCACCTGCTGGCCGAGCTCGTGCACGTCGGGCACGGCGCGGCGGCAGGCGATCAGGCCGAAGCAGATCTTGTCGACGTGGCTCTGCACCGTGATGTTGAGGGCCACGCCATGGACCACGATCGACAGCGGGTAGTAGTCGGTCATCTTCGCGCCGACCAGGTACACCGGCACCTTCGAGCCGGGCACGTTGGAGATCGTCACGTTGGCCAGGCGCAGCCAGTCGGCGATGCGCGAGCGGCCGTAGAGCGAGGCCAGGCCGCTGATCAGCCAGGGCGAGCCGAGCGAAGGAAAGTCGGTCGGGATGACGCCGCGGAAGGTGCCCATCTGCTTCTTCATCGCCGCGGTGCCGCGCTTGATCGCCTTCAGCCGCTCGGCCGGATCGGCCTCGTTGGTGCCGAGGTCGATCAGCGTGCCGGCGACCTGGTTGTTCGAGGTCGTGTCGCCTTCCTGGCGCAGCGAGATCGGCACCCCCGCGACCAGCGAGGCCTCGGGCAGCTCGCGGCTGTCCTTCAGGTAGCTGCGCAGCGCGGTGCTGCACAGCCACAGCACCATGTCGTTGATCGAGGCGCCCAGGCCCTTGCCGATCGCCTTGACCTCGGGCAGGGGCAGGGACACGGCGGCGAAGGCGCGCTGGTTGGTGATCGAGTGGTTGAACGGCGTGGGCGGCGCGAACTTGAAGGCGCTGGGCGCCTTCTCGGCCTTGCGGGTGGCGCGGTCCTCGGGGCTTTCCTCGCGCCGCTCGGCGATCGCCTTCTGCACCGCGCCGGCGACCGTCTTCGCCAGCGCCGGCACGAGCTTCAGGCCCTCGACGATCTGCCGCCCCTGGTTCTGCAGCGCCGCGGCCAGCAGCTCGGCGACGCCGAGCTGATAGGTGTTGGCGCGAACCTCGCGCGGCGGCCTGATGGTGCGCGGCTCGGGCGTCACGTCGAACAGGCTGGTCGCCATCGCCACCCCGGCCTGGCCGTCGACGGCGCTGTGGTGAACCTTGCCGTAGAAGCCGATGCGGCCGTCGGCCAGACCTTCGATGATGTAGAACTCCCAGAGCGGACGGCTGCGGTCGAGCAGCATCGAATGCAGCCGCGCGGCGAGCGCCTCGAGTTGCTCGATCGTGCCCGGCTTGGGCAGCACCATGTAGCGCACGTGGTAGTCGAGGTCGATGTCGTCGTCGTGGATCCAGACCGGGTTGGCCAGGTCGAACGGCATCAGGGCGAGCTTCCTCGTGAACACCGCCGCCATGTGCATGCGCTTGGCGACATGCGCCTTGACCGCCTCGTAGAAGCCCTCGCCGCCGTAGCCGGCGGGCGGCTCGAACAGGTTGAGGCTGCCGACGTGCATCGGCATCTCGGCGCTTTCCATGTGCAGGAAGGCACCGTCGACGATGCTCAGGTGTTTCATCTGGGTCATGAGAACTCTCGCGTTCAGGCCGGTCCCCCTTGTACCGCGTGCCGCCTGGAGCAGCCACGGGGCTTCTCCCTCTCCCCGCTCGCGGGGAGAGGGCTGGGGTGAGGGGCGGCGCGCGATCCACCACCCTCACCCCGGCCCTCTCCCGCAAGCGGGAGAGGGAGGAATACGATCGGAGGATGGATCGTCACCCCGTCGCCGCGAGCAGCGCCGAAGCGCGCCGCGCCTTCTACGAGCGGATCGGCGCGCTCGGCATGACGCCGCTCTGGGAAGTGCTGGGCGCCCTGGTGCCGCCGCAGCCGACCAGCCCGGTCGCGCCCGCGCTCTGGCGCTACGACACGGTCCGCGAGCACGTGATGGAAGCCGGCCGCCTGATCACCGCCGAGGAGGCGGAGCGGCGCGTCCTGATCCTCGAGAACCCGGCCCTGCGCGGCCAGTCGTGCATCACCCAGTCGCTCTACGCCGGCCTGCAGCTCATCCTGCCGGGCGAGGTGGCGCCGGCGCACCGCCACACCCAGTCGGCGCTGCGCCTGGTGCTCGACGGTGAAGGCGCGTACACGGCGGTCGACGGCGAGCGCACGACCATGCGCTACGGCGACTTCATCATCACGCCCTCGTGGACCTTTCACGACCACGGCAACGACGGCACGGAGCCGGTGGTCTGGCTCGACGGCCTCGACATCCCGCTGGTGCGCTTTCTCGACGCCGGCTTCGCCGAGAAGAGCGCGGCGAAGTCGCAGGCGGCGACGCGGCCCGAAGGCGATGCCCTGGCGCGCTACGGCATGGGCCTGGTGCCCATGGACCTGCAGCAGCAGCCGCACGAGCCGACCCGGGTCTTCGTCTACCCGTTCGCGAAGACGCGCGAGGCGCTGCTCGGCATCTCGAAGGCGGAGGTCGACCCGCACCACGGCTTCAAGCTGCGCTTCGTCAACCCCGCCACCGGTCGCTCGCCGATGCCGACGATAGGCACCTTCGCCCAGCGCCTGCCGAAAGGCTTCGCGACCCGGCCTGCGAAGAGCAGCGACTCCAGCGTGCACGTCTGCCTCGAAGGCGGCGGCACGGCGACGATCGGCGAGAAGGTGTTCGAGTTCGGCCGGCGCGACATCTTCGTCGTGCCCTCGTGGCAGCCGCTCTCGCTCGCGGCGCGCGAAGACAGCGTCCTCTTCAGCTTCTCCGACCGACCCGTGCAGCAGGTGCTCGGCCTCTGGCGCGAACAGCGGCTCGACTGAGCATGCGAGACGACCGACCCGTGCTCGTCGCCGGTGGCGGCATCGGCGGCATCGCCGCGGCGCTGGCCCTGGCACGCCGCGGCTTCGCGGTCGAGGTGTTCGAGCAGGCGGCGGAGATCGGCGAGATCGGCGCCGGCGTGCAGCTCGCGCCGAACGCCTTCGCCGCCTTCGACGCGCTCGGCGTCGGCGAGCGGGCGCGCGCCCGCGCCGTCTACAACGACCGCATGGTGATGATGGACGCGGTCGACGGCAGCGTCGTCGCCGAGGTGCCGCTGGGCGAGGCGTTCCGCGCCCGCTTCGCCAATCCGTACGCGGTGATGCATCGCGCCGACGTGCACGGCTCGCTGGTCGAGGGCGCGCGCGCCGAGGCGCGGATCGCGATCCGGACCTCGACCCGGATCGAGCGCTTCGTCCAGGACGAAGGCGGCGTGACCGCGTTCGACGCCGCCGGCGGCGAGCATCGCGGCGCGGCGCTGATCGGCTGCGACGGCGTCAGGTCGAACGTGCGCTCGCAGTTGTTCGGCGACCCGGTGCGCGTCTCGGGCCACGTCGTCTATCGCGCCGTCGTCGAGGCCGCCGAGTTTCCCGCCGACCTCGCCTGGAACGCCGCCGCGGTCTGGGCCGGCCCGAACTGCCACCTCGTGCACTATCCGCTGCGCGGCGGCGAGCAGTACAACGTGGTCGTCACCTTCCACAGCCGCGAGACCGAGACCTGGGGCGTGCGCGAAGGCAGCCGGGCGGAGGTCCTTTCCTACTTCGAAGGCATCTGCGAGCGCGCCCATCAGCTGCTGGAGCTGCCGAAGAGCTGGCGACGCTGGGCCACCGCCGACCGCGAGCCGATCGAGTGCTGGAGCGAGGGCGCGGTGACGCTGCTCGGCGACGCGGCGCATCCGCTGCTGCAGTACCTCGCGCAGGGCGCCTGCATGGCGCTCGAGGACGCGGTGACGCTGGGCGCGGCGCTCGACGTCGAGCGCGGCGATTTCGTCGCCGCCTTCCGCCGCTACGAGCAGGCGCGGGTCGCCCGCGCCGCGCGCGTGGTGCTGATGACGCGCGAGATGGGACGGCTCTACCACGCCAAGGGCGTGCAGCGGCTGGTACGCAACCAGCTCTGGAAGGGGCGCACGCCAGAGCGCTTCTACGACGCGGTGGAATGGCTCTACGGCTGGACGGCGGAGCGCTGCCTGGCCGCCTGAGGCCGTCCCCGCCTTCGCTCGCGATCGCGTCTCGGGACGGGCCGAATCGGCCGGCCATCGCGGTGACGCGCCCTCTTGCACCCGCGCCCGCAAGCAGGCACTCTCTGCCTCTTCCCGCCGAGGAGCCCTGCCATGGCCGTCCAGCGCGAGCGACCCTACTGTCGCTTCAACTTCCTCGTCGACATCGGCGACGGCAACACCGAGGGTGCGGGCGCCGGCTTCCAGGAAGTGGGCGCGATCGAGGCCGAGATCGGCGTCACCGAATACCGCAACGGCAACTCGAAAGAGAACAACGTCGTCAAGATCACCGGCCTCAGCAAGTTCACCAACGTGACCCTGAAGCGCGGCGTGATCGGCGCGCTCAACCTCTACCAGTGGCTCGACCAGGTGCGAAACGGCGACCAGGCGGCGCTGCGCACGGTCACGATCCAGTTGCAGAACGAGTACCACAGCGCCGTCGTGCAGACCTGGAAGCTGCTGCGCGCGCGGATCGTCAAGTTCACCAGCGGCCCGTTCAACGCGCAGTCCACCGATGTCGCCATCGAAGAGATCGTCCTCGCCTACGAGCGCCTCGAGCTCGAGTGACGGCGCGGTTCGCGGCCGGCCGCTGGGTCGCTCGAACTTCGTCGTCCAGTGGGGTGGCGCGTCGGCCGCGGCTCAGGGCTTCGCCGAGGTGATCTTCCCGCCCTTCATCGTCGCGCGCGATGGTGAAGCGCCAGACGGCCAAGCGCGCGAAGGCGCCGCCGTGCCTGCCGCGAATCACCTCGTCCTGCGCCGCGGCGCGACCGGCGCCCTCGACCTCTACGACTGGTGGGACCGGGCGCGGCGCGGCCGGGCGCCGCGCCGACGCGTCGTCACCGTGCGCCTGCTCGACGCCGGGCAGCGCAGCGTCGTCATGACCTGGCGCTTTCTCAATGCCCGGCCGGTCAGCCTCGCCTACTCGCCGCTGCTGGCCATGGACGCGGGCGTTCTGATGGAGACGATCGAGATCGCCTTCGACGACGTCGAGATGGTGTAGCCAGAGACGCGGCCGCTAGGCCGGAGGCGGTGGCCCGTAGCGCAGCGGAACGAACACGCGGACCGTCGTTCCGGTTCCGGGGTCGGTGTCCAGCTTGAGGGTGGCGTCGAGCAGCTCGCACAAGCGCTTGACGATCGCCAGGCCGAGCCCTTCGCCGTGCGACTGGTGCACGGGTCGCGAATCGCCGGAGGGGGCCGGCGATTCGCCCGGCGTCGTGCTGAGCGCGCTGACGAGCGGCGCGCCCGGGCCGGAGTGAAAGCCCGGGCCCGTATCCGCGATCGTCAAGACCCAGCGACCGTCGTCGCGCGCGGCCGTGTGGCCCCACGAGACGAGCACGCCGCCGGCATCGGTGTACTTCAGGGCGTTGAGGAGCAGGTTCTGGCCGATGCGCCGGATCTTGACCGCGTCGCCCTCGACCGGCAGCGCCTCGAGGCCCTCGGTCTTCAGGTACAGACCCTTGCCTTCGGCGACAGGGCGCAGGTCGTCGCAGAGGCGACGCAGCACGTCGGCCGCGTCGAAGGGCTCGACCCGCCGCACTTCCTGGCCGGCATGCAGGCGCGCCAGGTCGGTGACGTCGTCGAGCAGGCGGTGCAAGGCGCCGACGTTGTTGCGCAGCAGGTCGACGAAGGTGCTGCGCCGCTCGGGCGGCAGGTCGGAAAGGGCCAGCCCGTGGGTGACGTTCGAGACCACGCCGAGGTTGCCGCGCAGGTCGTGCGCCGCCTGCTGCCAGAGCTCGGCGCGGCTGCGTTCGATGGCGCGGATGTCCTCGAGCGCCGCCTCGAGGTCGCGCACGGTGCCCGCTGCTTCGAGCCGCTCGAGCCGGAAGTACTGCGCCGCGCTTTCGCTCGCGGCGCCGCTCAGGAAGACCGCGAGCGTCCGCCGCGCCCCGGTCTGGACCTCGGCGGCCGCGGGGTGGCTCTGGAAGTAGCGCTCGAGTTCGTCGACCAGGCAGAGGTGCAGCGCGCCCCATTCTCGGGTGACCTCGTGCAGGTCGTAGCCCTGCTGCCAGCGCTGCAGTCCGTGCGCCTTCGCGTCGCCGGCGAGATCGCTGTCGCTGGGCAGGACCGGCTGCGCGTCGGGCGCGGCTGCAAACGCCGCTGCCAGGCCCTCGATCCAGGGCGGCAAGTGGTCGAAAAGCTGGCCCTTGGGAAGCGAATCGCCGGTCGTCAGTTTGGGATCGACGGCGATCGCCTGGCGCCAGGCCTCCAGCAAGGAAGGAATCCGCGCCCGGAAATGGGCGCCCAGCGCCTCTCGTTGCACACCCACCTCATCGCCTGCCACATCGCTCCCCTCGGCCCCCTCTGGACCGGAGCGCGATTGTCGCAGGCGGGTCGACGCTCAGGCCAGCGTGCGCACCGAGGGCTCGCGTGCCCATTGCCGCGTTTTCGCCACGGCGATGAAGGCGCCGCTGTCGTGCGCGCTCACCACGCCGCCATCGGGCTCGACGCCGGCCTGCTGCAGGAGCACCTGGCCGCCGTGATCGATGGCGATCGCCTTCAGGTGACCGAAAGCGTTGCGCACGAAGTCGATCGCCGCGCCTTCCTTCGCCAGCGCCGCGGCGCCGGCATCGGAAAGGATGACCGCGACCGCGTCGAACAGCTGCGAAGGCGTGCCGGCGAGCTGCCCGTCGGCCGGCAGGCGCGAGCCGTCGGCGAGCTTGGCGCCGCCCACCTTCGGGGCGACGATCTTGACGCTGGCGCCGGCGTCGATCGCGGCCTTCTTCAGCGCGGCGACCAGGCCGGCGTCGGATCCGTCGGCGACGAGGATGCCGATCGCCCGGCCCTCGAGGGTGTCGAGCATCTTGCCGATGATCTGCAGCGCCGGCGACTCGGCCATGTCGATGATGGGCGCGGCCGGCTCCGGCGCCTTCGGCAGCGCGTCGAGGCCGAGCCCGTCGGCGACGCGCTGCCCGAGCGACGGGTCGATGTTGAGCAGGTGGCCCACCATCGCCTCGCGCACGTGCACCGTCTCCACCTTGGACAGCTCGAACACGAGCGCCGAGGCGATGTGCGCCTGCTCGATCCCGGTCTGGCTGCGGAAGAACAGGCGCGCCTGGCTGTAGTGGTCGGCGAAGGTCTCCGAGCGGACCCGGCCGCGCTCGCCCGATTCAGCCAGCGCGGCGCTGCGAAATCCGGTCGCCGGGCTCTCCCGGGCAGAGTCGGCGGCCAGCGTGTTCGGCTCGTAGGCCACCCGGCCCTTGGGCACCATCATCTGCATGTGGCCGTCGCGCTGCTGGTTGGCGAACGGACACTTCGGCGCATTGATCGGCAGCTGGTGGAAATTGGCCGAGCCCAGGCGCGAGAGCTGGGTGTCGAGGTAGGAGAAGAGCCGCCCCTGCAGCAGCGGGTCGTTGGAGAAGTCGATGCCCGGCACCAGGTGCGAAGGGCAGAACGCGACCTGCTCGGTCTCGGCGAAGAAGTTGTCGGGCCAGCGGTCGAGCACCATCCGGCCCACCACCTTCAGCGGCACCAGCTCCTCGGGGATCAGCTTGGTCGCGTCGAGGTGGTCGAAGGGGAAGGCCTGTGCCTCCTCCTCGGTGAAGAGCTGCACCGCGAACTCCCACTCTGGAAACCCGCCCGACTGGATCGCTTCGAACATGTCGCGGCGATGGAAGTCGGGGTCGGCGCCGGCGATCTTCACCGCCTCGTCCCAGACCGTCGATTGCAGGCCGAGCCTGGGCCGCCAGTGGAACTTGACGAAGGTCGAATCGCCGGCGGCGTTGATCAGGCGAAAGCTGTGGATGCCGAAGCCCTCGATCATGCGCAGCGAGCGCGGCAGCGTCCGGTCGGACATCGCCCACATCACCATGTGCATGGACTCGGGCGTGAGCGAGATGAAATCCCAGAAGGTGTCGTGCGCGCTCGCCGCCTGCGGAAAGCCCCGGTCGGGCTCCATCTTCACCGCGTGGATGAGATCGGGGAACTTGATCGCGTCCTGGATGAAGAACACCGGGATGTTGTTGCCGACGATGTCGAAGTTGCCTTCCTTCGTGTACAGCTTGACCGCGAAACCGCGCACGTCGCGCGGCGTGTCGACCGAGCCGGCGCCGCCGGCCACGGTGGAAAAGCGCGTGAATACCGGCGTCTTCTCGCCCACCTCGGTGAAGATCTTCGCCGTGGTGTAGTCGGCGAGCGAGCCGGTGAGCTCGAAGAAGCCGTGCGCGGCGGTGCCGCGGGCATGGACGATGCGCTCGGGAATCCGCTCGTGGTCGAAGTGGGTGATCTTCTCGCGCAGGATGAAGTCTTCGAGCAGCGTCGGCCCGCGCGGATGGGCGCGCAGCGAGTTCTGGTTGTCGGAGACGGGCAGGCCCTGATTGGTCGTGAGCGGCGGATGCCCGGCGCCCGCGAGCTGGTGCAGCTCGCCGGCGTTGCCGGTGCGGGTGGAGCCGGATTGCCGCGGGCGGCTCTGAACTTTTCTGGTGGGCACGGGAGGTCCTGGGAAGCTGGGAGAGCAGCCTCCGTGGCAATCGCTGTGCCGCGCGTCAGGCGGGGATGGCGGCGCGTTCGGCGAGCAGCTCGATCAGCGCCGCCATGTCGACCGGCTTGACGAAGTGGCGGTCGAAGCCCGCGGTGCGGGCGCGTTCCTGGTCGGTCGTCTGGCCCCAGCCGGTGAGGGCCACAAGGAACAGCTCGTTCGCTCCGCGCTCGGCCCGCAGCGTCGCCGCCAGCTCGTAGCCGTTCAGCCCGGGCATGCCGATGTCGAACAGGCCGGCGTCGAAGCGCGTGGCGCGCGCCGCGGCCAGTGCCGCCCTGCCCTCGTAGACAACCTGCACCGTGTGGCCCGAGGCCTCGAGCACGTGCGCCAGGCTGTCGGCGAAATCGGCGTTGTCGTCCGCGAGCAGGATGCGCAGCCGCCGCGGCGCCGCCGGCGCCGCCTCCGTTGCCGGCGGCGCCGAAGCGACCGGCGCGCTCCCCGCCATCCGCGCCAGCGTGACGGCGAAGGTCGAGCCCTGGCCGAGGCCGCGGCTCTCGAGCCGGATCCGGCCGCCGTGCAGCTCGACCAGCTGGCGCGAGAGCGCCAGGCCGACGCCGAGCCCGGCGCGGCCGCGCTCGAGCGACTTGTCGACCTGGACGAACATCTCGAACACCTCGGCCTGCATCGCCGGGGCGATGCCCATGCCGTTGTCGACGACGCGCACCTCGACTTCGGCCTCGCCCAGCGCCCACGCGATCTCGATCCGGCCGCCGCGGTCGGTGTACTTGGCGGCGTTGTTGAGGAGGTTGACGAACACCTGCGCCAGCCGGGTCCGGTCGCCGTTCACCCAGGTCGGCGGCGGCCAGCTCGCGACCAGCGCATGGCCGCGCTCGCGCAGCTCCGGCTGCACCGCCTCGACCGCCGCCTGCAGCACCTCCACCAGGTCGAGCGGCTCCATGCGCAGCTCGAGCCGGCCGGTCGAGATGCGCGAGACCTCGAGCAGGTCGTCGATCAGGCGCACCATCTGCTTGAGCTGGCGCTGCATGATCTCGCGCATCCGCTGCCGGAGCGCGGGATCGGCGTCGTCGCGGCTCAGGATCACCAGCGCGTTGCCGATGGGCGCGAGGGGGTTGCGCAGCTCGTGCGCGAGGGTGGCGAGGAACTCGTCCTTGCGCCGGTCGGCGGCCTGCAGCGCCGCCGCCTGCCCGCCGAGCTCGCGCAGCATGTCGTTGAAGGCCTCGACCAGCGCGCCGACCTCGTCGTTGGTCGTCTTGTCGGCGCGCAGCGCGTAGTTGCGCTGCTGCACGACCTCGCGCGCGACCTCGGCGACGGCGACGATCGGATCGGTGACGCTGCGCTGCAGGCGTCGCGCCACCAGGCTGGCGAGGAGCAGGCTGACGAGGGTGACGAGGGCCAGGATCGCGAGGTAGTCGCGCAGTCGGCCGAGCAGGTCGTACTGCGCGCGCAGGACGATCGTGCCGAGCAGCTCGCCGTTCTGCTCGATGCGCTGACGCACCATCAGATGCTCGGCGTCGAAGCTGTAGCCCTCGCGAGAGTCGCCGAGCACCGGCGCTGCGCGGGCCTGGCCGGGCGCGGTGTAGAGGGCGAACAGGCGGGCATCGGCCCGGTAGATGGCCGCTGCCTCGATCTGCGGGCGCAGGCTGAGCAGCTGCAGGTTCTCGCGCGCGACCCGCGGGTCGTCGAACACGAGCGCGGCGGCGCTCGCGCGCGCCACGAGGTCGGCCTGCGTCTTCAGGTCCTCGACCCGCGTCTCTCGGAAATTCTGCAGCTCGTAGACGAGCAGGGCAGCCGCGCTCAGCAGCAGGGCGACCAGCGTGGTCGTCATGACCACCCGCATCATCTTGTGCCGGATCGAGGTCACCGGCTTCATGGCGTGATCACCCGTTCGGCGACGGCGAGCAGGCGCGCGCTGAGCTTCAGGCCGGCGCGCTCGGCTGCGAGCAGCGAGGCCTCGAAGCGAACCCGGCCCTGGACGAGCACGAAGTTGAGCGCGCTGCCCTCGGCCAGGCCGGTCGGCGCGTCGGTGATGGTGAGGATCGGCCGGCCGGCCGCGGCCCGCAAGGGCGCCGCGCTCCGGGCGGAGCGGCCGATGTAGAGCACGTGCAGCAGATCGATCGAGTCGCCCGGAGCGACGCGCGTCGCCACCAGCGGATGGCCGTTCACGGTCCGGCCGACGACCATTCGCTGCAGCTCGGCGAGCACGTCGTCGGCACCCAGGACGCCGATCACCTGCGGCGCCTCGGCGCTGGCGAACGCCGGCGCCGGCCAGTCGACATAGGTGAGGAACTTGTAGAGGTAGGCGGCCTTGACGCTCGCCTCCAGCGCCTCCTCTGCCGTCGCCAGGCCGCCGCCGAACGCGATGGCGGCGAGCGCCAGCCAGCCGGTGACGGACCGGCGCAGCGCCGTGAAGCCGGCGGCGGAGTCGACGCGGCCGTTCGCGCTCACGCGATCAGTTCCGCAGCCGCAGTTGCACGAAGACGCTTCGCTCGATCTCGACCCGGTTGTTGGCCGGCCCCCATTCGGCATGGCGCCGGTCGAGCAGGTTCTGCACGCCGAAGGAGACATCCGCGGCGTCGCTCACCTTCCAGGCGAAGCGGGTGTCGACCGCGGTATAGGCGGGAACGTCGGGGGCCGGGCGCGAGCCGACGTAGCGCAGGTCGAGGTTCCAGATCCAGGCGGGGCCGAGGTCGAGCGAGGAACGCAGCGACGCGAAGTGGTGCGGATCGTTGCCGAGCGCCGCGACGCCGCCCACGTCGACCTCGCCCGGGCTGACGCGCAGCTTCTGGATCTGCAGCACCAGGCCGGCGTCGAGCCGCCAGTGCTCGCTCGCCCGCCAGCGCGCCCAGCTCTCGAGGCCCCGGGTCGAACCGCGGATGCCGTTCTCGAAGTGCAGGCCGTCGGCCGTTGGCGCCAGGCTGCGCAGATGCCGGTGCTCGGCGTCGAACAGCGTCAGCGAGTACGACAGCGTCGTGCTCGGCTGCGCGCGGTAGCCGAGCTCGAGCACGTTCGAGACCTCGGAACGGAAGTCGGGCCCGCCGGCCAGCACGTAGGGCGGCTGCCCGGGAGAGAAGAACTCGCGGTCGATGCGCGAGGGCGCGCGCACCGCCTTCGAGTAGGAGCCCCAGAGGAGATGGCCCTCGGCCACGGCCCAGGCCAGGCGCGCGCCGGGCAGCGTTTCCGCGCCGGTGTAGGCGTTGTCTTCGACGCTGGCCGAGAGGGTGAGCGTGAGCGTCGGGCCCAGGTCGATCTGGTCCTGGGCGAACAGGCGGCTCCAGTTCAGCGAGCGGTTGCCGGGAATGAAGGCGAGGGTCGGGCCGGTATCGACCCGGTCGCGGGCGGAGCGGTAGCCGCCGCCCACCACCGCCGAGTGGCCGGCGGCCGGCTTGAAGCTGTACTGCGCGACCGCGTCGAAGATGTCGAGACGCTCGGAGAAATTCTGCGGATGCATGCGCTCGGTGTGGTCGGCGTAGACCTGGACGCTTGTTTCGCTGCCGTCGGCGAAGCTGCGCTGCCAGCGGCCCATGAGGTTGGCGCCCGAGGAGTTGCGCGCGCCGGCGCTGGCCTGGTCGACGCTGCCGCGATACGCATCGCCCTGGACCGTGGCCGCGTCCCGCGCCTGGCCCCAGTCGAAGCGGAACCCGCCCTGGATGCCGTGCGCCGCGTCGTCGATCGAGCTGCCGTCGGCGCGGTGGGTCGCGTCGCGGTTGTAGTACTTGGCGTAGGCGCGAAAGCGCCCGCCGTCGCCGAGCACGCCGCCGTAGCGGACCGCGGCGCCGCGCTCGCGGTCGCCGGCGCGCACCGCGCCGAGCGCGCCCTGCGTGCCCGCCGCCGTGCGGGTGATGATGTGGATCAGGCCGTTGACCGCGTTGCTGCCCCAGAGCGCGGTGCTCGGCCCGGTGACGACCTCGATCCGCTCGACGTCTTCGAGCATCACGTCCTGCGATTCCCAGAACACGCCGGAGAACAGCGGCGTGTACACGGTGCGGCCGTCGATCAGGACGAGCATCTTGTTGGCCAGCACGTTGTTGAAGCCGCGCCCGCTGATCGCGTACTGGCTCGAATCGGCACGGGCGACGTCGAGCGTCGGCGCCAGGCGCAGCGCCTCCGGAATCGTCGTCGCGCCGGAGCGCCGGATGTCCTCGGCGCTGATCACGAAGACCGAGGCGGCGACCCGGTCGAGCCGCTGCTCGCCGCGCGACACCGTGGTGACGACGACGTCGCGCAGCTGCTCGAGCGAAAGATCGGCGAGGCTGTCCACGCGCGGCTCGGGCGCGGCGACGGCCGGTGCGACCGACAAAGCCGTCATGCCTGCGAAACACATTCCCGCGAAGATGCGGGAGGTCGAGCCGGAACATCGGATCGGCATAGCGCTCAGGCCTGGGAAGCAGGCGCGATGGTAGGGCCTCACGAAAGAGCGCCGCCTCGCGGGCGGCGCTCGGCGTCCGGATCGGACCGCCCTCGGTCGTCTTTCCGCCTACTTGCCGTCGCGATCCGAATCGCCGGGAACGGCGCGCTCGACCGAGTCACTCACCCGGTTCCAGGCGTCGCGCGTGGCCAGCTTGGCGCGATCCCATTCGAGCGAGGACTTGCCGCGCATCGCGCTCCAGCGCGTGCCCAGCTCGGGCTCGATGTCTTCCCAGTCGCGACCGGCATGGGTGCCCCATGAGTTCACGCCGTAGGCGTAGGCCGGGCCGAAGTCGTCGTAGCTCGCGCCTTCGACATACGGACGGCTCGCATAGTTGTCGCGCCAGTACGCGTCTTCGCGGGTCGGGTCGATCGTCTCGGCGATGCCCTTGCCGGCAAGGCCGCCGACGACGGCACCGACTGCGGCGCCGACGACGGTGCCGACCGGTCCGGCAACGGTGCCGGTGGCTGCGCCCGCGGCAGCGCCGCCGAGGATCGCGCCGACGCCGGTGCCGATCGGATGAGCGCCGGGAGCGCCGGTGATCGGGTCGGGGTTGGCATCGGTTCGGATGGTGGTTTTGGCCATTTCAAGTCTCCTGCGGAAGGTAAGCGACGCAACGCGTCGCGGGGACCTCGGGCAGGCAGACGGCGTGCCCGCGACGCCGGAGCGCCCTCCTACACGAGCTCAGGATTTCGCCCGGCAGGCCGGCCGTTGCGCGCTCCTTACCCTTGGGTCTCGCAACCACTTCACATCAGGAGCAGAACATGGGCAAGTACGTACTCGGCTGGTTTCTCGGCGTGCCGCTGATCGTGTTGGTCGTGATCTACTTCTTCGCGCACTGAAGAAGCAGCCTTAGTCGGGCGAGCTCGCACTTGCCGCAAGCAGTGCCGCAAATGCGCGCTCGCCCGGCGGGGTGAAGGCGACGACGCGTGAGCCTTCCACCCGCCTCGCCCAACGCAGCGCGAACAGACGCTGCAACAGCGCGGCACCGAGCGCGCCACCGAGGTGATGGCGGCGCTCGCCCCAATCCAGGCAGGGCCGGCAGGCAGCGCGTCGGGTGTTGGCGGCGGCGGCTTCGGCATCGATGCCCAGCGCGGCGAACCAGGCGCTTCCGGCAGCAGTGAGGCGCAGATCGGCGCCGCGGCCGGCGAGCAGCCGTCGCTCGACCAGCATCTCGTAGGCGCGGACCGCGAGCTCGCCCGCGAGGTGGTCGTAGCAGACCCGCGCCTTGCGCAGCGCCGGTTCGCGCGGGCTCGAACGAACCCGCACCGCGCCGGTCCGGAAGGCCACGCCCATCAACGACTCCAGCAGGTGGGCGACGTCGTGGTCGGCAAGGCGGAAATAGCGATGCCGGCCCTGGTGCTCGACCGCGACCAGGCCGGCATCGAGCAGCTTGGCGAGATGGCCGCTGATCGTCTGCTTGGTCACGCCGGCCACGGCCGCGAGCTCGGTCGCCGTCAGCGCCCGGTCGGCGAGCAGCGCGGTCAGCACCTCGGCGCGCGCATGGTCGCCGATCAGCGCGGCGATGCCGACGATGTTGGGACCGTCTTTCACGGTTCGATCGTAGCCGAACCATTCCCGGCCCGATCCGGCCTATCGTGGCCTTCCTTCGACCCGAAGACCGCCATGACGATCACCTGCTTCATCCGCTACCAGCTCGACCCGTTCCAGCGCGACGCGTTCAAGACCTACGCCGAGAACTGGGGCCGCATCATCCCCCGCTGCGGCGGCCACCTAGTCGGCTACTTCCTGCCGCACGAAGGAACGAACGACGAGGCTTGGGGCCTGATTGCGTTTGCGTCGCTGGCCGCCTACGAAACGTATCGATCCCGTCTCAAGGCCGACACCGAGGCGGGCGAGAACTTCGCCTTCGCCGCCTCGGCGCGCTTCATCCTGCGCGAGCAGCGCAGCTTCACCGAGGTCGTGGAAGGCACCTTCGGGATATCCGCCGTGCAATGAGTCCGCCCGGCGCGGGAAATACCGGCCGCTTTGGTTCATCATCCGTGCTGTGACGAAGCGAGCGGCGACCCGCCGCACGGAGACAAGCCATGCGCATCCTGTCCTTCTTCCTCCTGCCGGTCGCAGCCCTGCTTTCGGCCTGCGCTTCCGCGCCGCCGCCGCCCCAGCCCGGCAGCCTGCTCGCCGACCACCTGTTCGCCGCGCCGAGCGAGCGGGTCAGCACGGACGAGGTGCTCAAGGTCAGCGACGCAATGCGCCAGTACCTCGCGGTCGACATCGCCGACCAGATCCGAACCAAGGGGCCGCAGGCCGGCCTGGTCGACGCGCTCTACCGGCGCGCCCAGCTCAAGCTCGAGTACGACGCGGCCACGACCAAGACCGCCGCCGAGGCGTTCGATGCCCGCTCCGGCAACTGCCTCTCGCTGGTGCTCATGACGGCGGCTTTGGCGCATGAGCTCAAGCTCTCGGTGGTCTACCAGAGCGCCTACATGGAAGAGGCCTGGAGCCGCAGCGGCAACCTGCTGTTCGCCAGCGGCCACGTCAACATCACCCTCGGCCGGCGCATGCTCGACGCCGGCACGATGCGTGACTACAGCCCGTGGACCATCGACTTCCTTCCGGCCGACGAGATCCGCACGCTGCGCGTGCGCGACATCGACGAGAACACGGTGCTCGCGATGTACGCCAACAACCGCGCCGCCGAAGCGCTGGCGCGGGGCCGGCTCGACGACGCCTATGCCTGGGCAGCCGAGGCGCTGCGCAAGGACCCGAGCTTCATGAACTCGTACAACACGCTCGGCGTCGTGTACATGCGGCACCAGGACCTGGCGCGGGCCGAGCGCACTTTTGCCTACGTGCTCGAGCGCGAGCCGAAGAACACCCGCGCGCTGGCCAACATCGCCGAGACCTACACCCGGCTGGAGCGCGCCGAAGACGCGGCCGCGGCGCGCACCCGGCTGGCGGCGATCGAGGCGGTGCCGCCGTTCCATTTCTTCAACCTCGGTCTCGATGCCGCGCGGCAAAGCGACTGGCGCACCGCACGCGACTTCTTCGCCCGCGAGGTGGCGCGCGCCGACTACAACCACGAGTTCCACTTCTGGCTCGGCCTGGCCGACTGGCAGCTCGGCGACGTCAAGCAGGCGAGCAAGCACCTGCAGCTGGCGATGGACAACAGCACCACCCGCGGCCAGCACGACCTCTACGCCGCCAAGCTGGCGTGGCTGCAGTCGCGGCAAAAGCCCGACGCGTCGCGCCCGACCGGAAGCTGACTTCGAGCGCGGCGGAGAGGCGCGCGTGAGCGGCGACGACTTCGTCGCGCGGCGCGAGCGGATGGTGCGCGAGCATGTCGCCGGGCGCGGCGTGCGGGACCCGGGCGTGCTGGCGGCGATGGGCCGGGTGCCGCGCGAGGCCTTCGTTCCCGCCGGCCTGCGCGACTCGGCCTACGACGACGGGCCGCTGCCGATCGAGGACGGGCAGACGATCTCGCAGCCGTACATCGTCGCCCTGATGCTCGAGGCGGCGGCGATCCGGCCTGGCGACCGGGTGCTCGAGGTCGGCGCCGGCTCGGGTTACGCCAGCGCGGTGGCCAGCCTTCTCGCGGCGCAGGTCGAGGCGGTCGAGCGCCATCCCGGCCTCGCCGCCAGCGCCCGCGAGCGCCTGGCTCGGCTCGGATACGGCAACGTCGCCGTGCACTGCGCCGACGGCAGCGGCGGCTGGGCGGAGGCGGCGCCGTACGACGCGATCCTGGTCGCGGCGAGCGGGCCGCGCGTGCCGGCGGCGCTGCGCGCGCAGCTCGCGGTCGGCGGGCGGCTGGTCATGCCGGTCGGCGAGTCGAGCTGGCAGCAGCGCCTGGTGCGCGTCACGCGGCGCGACGAGAACGCGTTCGAGGAAGCCGACCTCGGCGGCGTGGTGTTCGTGCCGCTGGTCGGCGAGCACGGATGGGCGCCGGGCGCCGGCTGCTAGCGAAGGACTGGGCTACTGCCCGTAGACGCAGCGCGCGAGTCTGATCGTCCTGCTCGGGCTCAAGCTGGCGCGCGAGCCGTTTGTCCTTGTCTACAGGGAGGGCACGACCCCTTAGCCCGCCGATGGCGGCTTGCTCGCCGGCGGTTGCCTGCCGTCGCTCTTGTGCTTCTTCGCACCGCTGCGCGTCTTGTGAGCTTGCGAGACAGGAATCGTCCTCTTTCCTTCGCGCTTCTTCCTTTGTAGTGCCACGATCGACCTCCGTTGGGGATTGAGCCCGCAGTATGCGGTGCAAAGATGTGCCCGCCACCGCCAAAGGCTATCGTCGGGCCGCACTCTGGAGCGACCGTGCCGAGCAAACACCGATTGAGCCCCTCCGGCCGCGTGGCCGTCCTCACCCACACCTCGAAGGTGCTGAAAGGCAATGCCCTCGGCGATCCGTTCGTGCGGCCGGTTCACGTCTGGCTGCCGCCGCAGTACGACACGAAGGAATTCGCCGAGCGCCGCTTCCCGGTCCTCTTCGACCTGGTCGGATTCATGGGCAGCGGCGCGAGCCACGTCGGCTGGAAGGGATTCGGGGAGAACGTGCCTGAACGCGCGGCGCGCCTCATCCACCAGAAGAAGATGGAGCCGGCGATCGTCGTCTTCCCCGACTGCTTCACCTCGCTCGGCGGCAACCAGTACATCAATTCCTCCGCCGTCGGCCGCTACGCCGACTACCTGACGCAGGAGCTCGTGCCCCTGGTCGACGCCGAGTTCCGCACGCTCGCCTCGCGTGCGCACCGCGGCTGCTTCGGCAAGAGCTCGGGCGGGTACGGCGCCATCGTCCACGGCATGCTGTATCCGAAGGTGTGGGGAGCGGTTGCCGATCACTCGGGCGACGCGTACTTCGATTTCGTCTATGGGGCCGACTGGCCGAACACGCTCGACGCGCTCGCCCGGTTCGCATCGCCCAGACGCAAGGAAGGGCCGATCGACGTCGCCGCGCTGGCGTCGGCAGCGAAGGGACTCGCCGAGGGACTCGACGACGGCCGCGTCGCCCGCTTCCTCGCCGACTTGCGCCGGAAGAGAAAGCTCGGCAAGGACGACGGGCACACGGTGATGAACCTCTGCATGGCCGCGACCTACGACCCCGACCCGAAGGCGCCGAACGGCTTTCGCCTGCCGTTCCACCTCGAGACCGGCGAGCGGATCGAGTCCCGCTGGAAGCGCTGGCTCGCGCACGATCCGATCCACATGGTCAAGCGCCACGTCAAGGCGCTGAAGAGCCTGCGCGGGATCTACGTCGATTGCGGCTGGGCCGACCAGTACCGCATCCACTACGGCGCGCGCCTCCTCTCGCTTCGCCTCGCCGAGCTGGGCGTCGAGCACCGGTACGAGGAGTTCGACGACAACCACTCCGACATCGACTACCGCATGGACACGAGCCTGCCTTTCCTCGTGCGGGCGCTGACCTGAGCAGCCGGCGCCCGACGCGCTCAGCCCTTGAGGTCGATCTCGAGGTGCACGAAGTCGCCGCGGTAGGTGATCTCGCCGAGGTAGATCACGCGCCGCTTCGGCCCGGTGAAGACCCGCCGCACCTCGGCCACCGGGGCGTTGACGCTGATGCCGAGGTGGCGCGCGACCTCGAGGTCGGCGGTCGCGATCGTCAGCACCTGGCGCGCGGTGACGATCTTCACCGAGGGCATCGCGAGCAGCAGCGGAATCACCGTCTCCTTGCGGAACCGCGCCGCCCGCTTCTCGAAGATCTCGGCGTCGAGGTAGATGTCGATCACGCAGTAGGGCCGGCCCTCGTGGGCGTGCACGCGGCGCATGTGCACGTAGCGCTCGGCGGCGACGCCGTCGCGCTCGGCCAGGCGGGGCGCGCGCGCCGACTCGTCGATGACGAGGATCGTCGGCTGCGTGTCGCGGTACACCTCGGCCAGGTTCTGCAGCGTCGTCTCGACCTTGAGCCAGCGGTCGGTCCGCGGCGCGCCGGTGACGAAGGTGCCGCGGCCGCGCTGCGGCGAGACCAGGCCGTCGCGCGTCAGCCGCTCGATCGCCTGGCGGACGGTGACCCGGGCGACCTCGAACTCGGCGACCAGTTTCTCGAGCGAGGGCAGCTTCTCGCCTTCGCGCCACATGCCCTTGACGATGCGCTGCCGGAACAGGTCGGCGAGCTGCACGTACAGCGGAACCTGGGCGTTGTCGAGGATCACGCCGGCTCTTCCTGGCGCCGCGCGCCGCGCGCCGGGGCTCCGCCCGCCTGGTCCTCGAGCAGCAGGGCCGCGCCCTTCTCGCCGATCGCGATCGCGGCCGCGTTGGTGTTGGTCGAGACCAGGCGCGGCATCACGGAGGCGTCGATCACGCGCAGGCCGTCGATGCCGCGCACCCGCAGCCGCTCGTCGACCACCGCGCCGGCATCGCCGCCCATGCGGCAGGTGCCGACCGGGTGGAACACGGTGCCGCCCTTCGCACGGGCGAAGGCCTCGAGCGCGCTCGGCGTCGTGATGCCGTTGCCCGGCAGGTACTCCTCGCCAGTGAGCAGGCCGCGGAACGCCGGCTGAGCGTAGATCTCGCGCAGCATGCGCAGGCCGGCGACCAGCACCTTCGCGTCGCGCGGATCGGTGAGGTAGCCGGCGCGGATGCGCGGCAGCGCCAGCGGGTCGGCGCCGGCGATCTCGACCGTGCCCTTCGACTCCGGCCGGCACTGCGCCGCCGAGGCCGAAAAGCCCGAGAAGCGATGCAGCGGGTCGCCCGGCTTGTCGACCGACAGGGGCATGACGTTGAAGAGCACGTCGGCGCGGCCGCCCTCGGCATGCTCGGTCGCGACCAGGCCGCCCACCTGGCCGGCACCGACGGTGAGCGGCCCGCGCTGCCCGAACAGCCACTGCGCGCCCATCTGCGCCAGGCGCAGGGGATTGCGCACGTCATCGTTGAGCGAGCGCTTGTCCTTCAGCTTGACGATCACCCGCGCCTGGTAGTGGTCCTGCAGGTTGGCGCCGACCTCGGGCGCGTCGAAGGCGACGGCGATGCCGTGCCGGCGCAGCAACGCCGCCGGGCCGATGCCCGAGAGCTGCAGCAGCTGCGGCGACTGCAGCGTGCCGGCAGCGAGGACCACCTCGCGCTCGGCGCGCGCGTTCTTCTTCTCTCCTGCCTCGACCCACTCGACGCCGGCGGCGCGCCCCTTCTCGACGACGACGCGCGTCGCCTGCGCGCCGGTCACGACGACGAGGTTGGGCCGCGCCCGCGCCGGCGCGAGGAATGCGGTCGCGGCGTCGCAGCGCCAGTGGCCGCGCAGCGTCAGCTGGTAGCGGCCGAGGCCGTCGGAGACCGGGCCGTTGAAATCGTCGGTGAGCGGATGGCCCGCTTCGGCGCCAGCGGCTAGCCAGGCCTCGCAATACGGATGGTCGTTGCGCAGGTCGGAGACGCCGAGCTCGCCCGCGGCGCCGTGGTACTCGCTTTCGCCGCCCTGGTAGGCCTCGGAGCGCTTGAAGTAGGGCAGCAGCTCGCGATAGCTCCAGCCGCGCGCGCCGTGCAGGCGCACCCAGTCGTCGAAGTCGGCGTGCTGGCCGCGGATATAGAGCAGGCCGTTGATCACGCTCGAGCCGCCGAGCGCCTTGCCGCGCGGCCAGGCGATCCTGCGCTCGCCGGTGCTCGCCTCGGGCTCGAGCGGAAACTGCCAGGAGAAGCGCGGGTCGTAGATCGTGCGGAAGTAGCCGACCGGCAGCCGCGTCCAGAAGTGGCGCGTGTCGCGGCCCGCCTCGAGCAGCAGCACCCGGCACGCCGGGTTCGCGCTCAGCCGGTTCGCCAGCAGGCACCCCGCCGAGCCGCCGCCGACGATGATGTAGTCGTACCCGCGCCCTCCCTCTCCCGCCTGCGGGAGAGGGAGGGCGTGAGGGTGCTCGCGTGCCACCGGCCCCTCACCCCAACCCTCTCCCCGCGCGCGGGGAGAGGGAGCCAGCGTTCGCCACGGCGGTCAGCCCTTGACCGTCTGCAGGAAGAGCTGCGGGTCGAAGTACTTCGCCGCCGGCACCGGGCTGGCGATGTTGCCGGCAACAGCGAAGAAGTCGGTCACCTGCTGCAGCCACTTGGTGGCGGTGCCGTCGGCGTAGAGCTTCCGCCACTCGGCCGAGGTGTAGTACTTCGAGAACTTCATCGAGTCGCGGAAGTCGGCGAGCGGCACTTCCTTGTACTGGGTCTTCTGCAGCGTCTCGGCGGCGGCGTCGAAGTTGGCGAGCATCGCGTCGTTCACCTCGCTCCAGCCGGCGATGAGCTGGGCCAGGGCCGGCTTGTTGCCCTCGTAGAAGTCGTTGCCCGCGGCCCAGCCGCCCATGATCGCGGCCTCGGGAAAGAACGCCGAGGCATCGACGATCTTGCGCGCGTTGGGCACCTTCTGCTTCACGGTCACGTCGAACGGCACCCAGAGCGCGACCGCGGGCACGGCGCCGGAAACGAAGGAGGTCACGGCTTCGGCCATGCGCTGGTTGACGAGCTGCACGTCCTTGGCCGGATCGAGCTTGGCCGAGCGCAGCGCGCGATCGAGGAAGACGTGCGCGGTGGTGCCGGTGGTCGTGGAGATCTGCTTGCCCTTGAGGTCGGCGATCGACTTGATCGAGTCGTCGCGCACCCAGAGCTGCGCGGTCGCGTACTCGATGTTGTTGAGCAGGAACACCTTGCCCTGGCCGCGCGCCGGGAAGTTGGAGACGACGGCGCCGGTGGAGAGCACGTCGAGGCTGCCGCCGATCATCGCCTGGAACAGCTCGAGGCCGGTGGTGAACTGGATCAGCTCGAGGTCGAGGCCTCGCTTCGTCCACGCGCCCGACTGCTGGCCGAGCCAGATCTGGCCGTCGACCGCGGGCGTGTGCAGATAGCCGACACGAAGCTTGGTGCGCGGCTGCGCCACGGAGACAGCGGCGAAGCCGCCGAGCGAGGCGGCGGCGCCGGCCTGGAGAAGGGTTCTGCGGCGAAGGGTCATGGAGGTCTCCTGGGGTTCGTCAGTCAATCAAGTCAATCGGCATCGTTCGATCAATCGGCGGCGCGCACCGCCTGCCGGGCCTGCGCCTCGTATTCCTTCATCACCAGGCCGCGGATGTGCGCGCGCAGCAGGGCGAAGCGCGGGTCCTCGTGCACCGATTCGTTGCGCGGGTAGCCGAACGGCACGTCGATCACGGTCCGCACCCGGGCCGGCCGCGCCGTGACGACGACGATCCGCGAGGAGAGATAGATCGCCTCGTCGACCGAGTGCGTGATCAGCAGCACCGTCTTGCCTTCGGTCGCGAGCACCTGCAGCAGCAGGTCCTGCATCGCGGTGCGGGTTTGCGCGTCGAGCGCGCCGAACGGCTCGTCCATCAGCAGGAACTCGGGCTTCACCGCGTAGGCGCGGGCGAGCGCGAGGCGCTGGCGCATGCCGCCCGAAAGGTGCTTCGGGTAGTGGTCGGCGAAATCGGCGAGCCCCATCAGCGCCATGTAGCGCTCGACGATCTCGGTGCGCTGCGGCGCGGCGACCCGGGCCGCCGCCAGGCGCAGGCCGAACTCGATGTTGCCGCGCACCGTGAGCCAGGGAAAGACGCCGTACTCCTGGAAGATCACGCCGCGGTCGGGCCCGGGCCCGCGGATCGGCGCATCGTCGAGCAGCACCTGGCCGCGCGTCGGCTTGACGAAGCCGCCGACGATGTTCATCAGCGTCGTCTTGCCGCAGCCCGAGGGGCCGATGATCGAGACGAACTCGCCCTGGCGGATCTCGAGGTCGATGCCGTCGACCACGGTCATCGGCCCGGCGGCGGTGGGAAAGTCGACACCGACGTCGTCGAAGCGCAGCCGGACCGGAAAGCTCGGCATCACCACCATCGGCAAGGTATCGGGCGGCGGAACGGGGCTCATGAAATCCGGTCCTGCCAGGCCACCAGCCGGCGCGTCGCGGCGCGCAGCGCCAGGTCCATGGCCAGCGCGATCAGGCCGATGCAGATGATGCCGACGTAGATGATGTCGAGCTGGAAGAACGACGAGGCGTTCTGGATCAGCGCGCCCAGGCCCTGCTGCGCCGCGATCAGCTCCGAGGCGACCAGCGTCGCCCAGGCGACGCCGAGCGCCACCCGCACCGCGGTGAGGATGTGCGGCACCGTCAGCGGCACGATCACCTTGGCGAAGATCTCGGCGTCGTTGGCGCCGAGGGTGCGCGAGACCTTGACGTAGATCGGGCTGATCTGGCCGATGCCTTCGACCATGACGATCACGCCGGCGAAGAACGAGGCGTAGAACAGGATCGCCGTCTTCGCCGCCTCGCCGATGCCGAAGTAGACGATGACGAGCGGGATCAGGGCGATCGGCGGCAGGGCGCGGAAGAAGTTGATCAGCGGGTCGAGAAACGTGCGGACGTTGCGGTACCAGCCGATCGCGAAGCCCACCGGCACCGCCACCAGCACGCCGAGGAAGACGCCGACGAAGACCCGCCGCGTCGACATCCAGATGTCGAGCGCGAGCCGGTCCTGCGCGAGCTCGAAGAACTTGCGCAGCACCGCGTGCGGCGCCGGCACCAGCGAAGGATTGATGAGGCCGCTGGCGCGCACCGCGTACCAGAGCGCCACCAGCGCCAGCCAGGGCGCTGCCAGCAGCGCGATCCGCACTGCGGGGTTGCGCGCTTGCGGCTTCAAAAGAGCAAACGTACCATGGACCATCCCTTTATACCGACGCCGATGAGCAGAGACAACCGGGTAAGCACCGCGCCGCCCCCCGTGATTGCGAGGGTCGACGTGCACGTGCTGCGCTGGCCGGTGAAGGCGCCGGTGCGCACCTCGTTCGGCACCATGCACGACCGGCCCGCCGTGCTGGTGCGGGTCGAGGACGGCGAGGGCGCACACGGCTGGGGCGAGGCCTGGTGCAACTTTCCTTCCTGCGGCGCCGAGCATCGCGCCCGCCTGATCGAGACCGTGCTCGCCCCCCTGGTCACGGGCCGCGCGTTCGCCACGCCGCAAGCGGCGTTCGCCGAGATGACGGAGAAGACCGCGGTGCTGGCGATCCAGTCGGGCGAGCCCGGGCCGATCGCCCAGGCGATCGCCGGCGTCGACCTCGCGCTCCACGACCTCGCCGCGCGCCGCCGCGGCCTGCCGCTCTGGCGCCAGCTCGCGCCCGACGCGAACGAAGGCAGCGGACGCAGCGGCGTCGCGGTCTATGCCAGCGGCATCAATCCCGAGCGCCCCGGCGAGACCGTGGCCGGGCTGCGCCGCGCCGGCTACAGCGCGTTCAAGCTCAAGGTCGGCTTCGGCGAAGCGCGCGACATCGCCAACCTCGCCGAAGTGCGCGCCGCCGCCGGCGCCGAGGCCGCCGTGATGGTCGACGCCAACCAGGCCTGGGACCTGGCCACCGCCAGCGCGATGGCCACCCGGCTGGCGGCTTCGGCGCCCGCCTGGCTCGAAGAGCCGCTGCGCGCCGACCGGCCCTGGCCGGAATGGCAGCGCCTCGCCGCCGCCTCGCCGATCCCGCTCGCCGCGGGCGAGAACATGATCGGCGACGACGCGTTCGCAGCGCTCGTCGCCTCGGGCGCGATCGCCGTCGTCCAGCCCGATCTCGCCAAGTGGGGCGGGATCTCGGGCGTGATCGGCGTGATCGAGCGGGTGGCCGCCGCCGGCCTGCGCTACTGCCCGCACTACCTCGGCGCCGGCATCGGCCTGCTCGCCTCGGCGCACCTGCTCGCGGCGCGCGGCGGCGCGGCGAGCTGGCTCGAGGTCGATGCCAACGAGAACCCGCTGCGGACCCTCCTCTGCCCGCCGCTGGCGACGCTGGACAACGGCTGGATCACCCTGTCGGAAGCCCCCGGGCTCGGCTGCGAGCCCGACCTCGCGGCGCTGCGCTCCCTCTGCGCCTGAAGGGCGGGCGGAAGGCCGCCCCCGGGCGAGCGATGATCGCGGCATGAACTGGAACCGCGAACGAACGGCCTCCCTGCGTTGCCGGACGGCGCTCGCCGCGCTGCTCGTCGCCGCGGCGGCGCCTGCCGGCGCCGCCGACGACGCCGCTTCGGCGAACGCGGTGGCGTCCTCGGCCTCCCTTGCGGCTTCGGCCCCCGCCGCCGCTACTTCCGCGCCCTCGCCGGCGGTGCTTGCCGCGCGCGCCAGCCTCGAGCGCATCCGGGCGCTGCGCGCCCAGCGGCCGGGCGACGGCCTGCTCGCCTACTACCAGGCCAGCGCCCATGTCGCGCTCGGCGAGCGCGAGGCCGCGCTGGCCGAGCTGCGCAGCCTGTTCGGCCGGCGCCTGGGCATCGTTCCGGCCGCCGGCACCGGTTTCGATTCGCTCTGGGCCGATCCCGAGTTCCAGAGCGTGCGCGAGCGGCTCGCCAGCGAAGAGCCGCGCACCGCCGACGCACCGCCGTCGTTTCGCCTCGCCGACCCGCGCCTGATCCCCGAAGGCATCGCCTGGGATGCGGCGCGCAAGCGCTTCCTCGTCGGCAGCATCGCCCAGCGCAAGATCGTCGCCGTCGAGCGGCGCGGCAAGACGCGCGACTTCTCGCGCCCCGAGGACGGCCTGGACGCGGTGCTCGGCCTGGCCGTCGACGCGCGCCGCCGCCGGATCTATGCGGTCAGCACCAACGGCTTCGAGGACAGCGCGCGCACCGCGCGGCGCAACGCGGTGGTGGTCTACGACCTCGGGCGCGGCCGCAAGGTCGCGCGGCACGACGTGCCCGAGGCCCTGCAGCTCAACGACGTGGCCGTCGCCGCCGACGGCACGCTGTACGTCAGCGACTCGGAGGCGGGCTCGCTCTTTCGCATGCGGCCCGGCGAGCGCCGGTTCACTCTCTTCGGCACGGCCGGGGCCGCGCGTGGCGCCAACGGCGTGGCGGTCGCGCCCGACGGCACGGTCTACGTCACGCTCTCCACCGGCATCGGCCGGATCGAGCCGCGCGACGGTCGCCTCGCCCGCCTGCCGCAGCCGGACAGCGTGGTCAGCGGCGGCATCGACGGCCTGTACTGGCACGAGGGCGACCTGATCGGCGTGCAGAACAGCACCAACCCGGGTCGCGTGATCCGTCTGCGCCTGGCCGACGGTGGCAAGCGCATCGACGGCCTCGTCGTGCTGCAGTCGCACCACCACCCGGCGTTCGTCGAGCCGACCACCGGCGCGATCGCCGGCAGCGCGATCCATGTTCTCGCCAACACCTTCGTCGGCCGCTACCAGCCCGACGGCAGCGTCAGGGACGCGACGACCGTGCAGCCGACGACGGTGCTGGCGGTGCCCCTGCGCCGCTAGCGTCTAGCGTGCCGCCAGGCCCCTCGGGCTCGCGCCGGCGGCCGGGCCGCGCAGGCGGGCGAACAAGCCGTCGCTGATCTCGTCGACCGCGCCGGTCGAGACGCTGCGCAGGCGACCCAGCAGTTCCTTGGCCGCCGGCACGGCCACCGGCGCGCGGCCGCTGCCGTCGAGGTCGGCGAAGCAGCCGTTGATGGCGAAGAAGATGTTCTCGGCGAAGGTCTGCAGGGCGTTCACCGGACCGGCGAAGTCGCCGATCGGCAGCAGGCCCATCTCTTCCCGGGTCATGGCCAGCGCCCGTTGCGCCGCGTTCCGGTAAGCCTCGGGCGTCATCGGCTCGAGGTTGCGGTCGGCGCGGTCGAGGGCGACGACGAGGTCGCGTAGCTGCTTGATCCGGATGTTCATCGCGCAATCTCCGTCGGCAAGAGGGAACCCCTTGCTTTCGGCGCTTTGTACGCGGTCTGGAGCGCTGTCGGCAACGGGTGCTGTATCCCTCACGCAACTCCGGGGCCAGGGGGGCGTGAATTCTTCGCGCCGGAGCTCAAAGCCCGTGTTCCGCGACGATGTGGAACACCGTCAGCGAGCCGACGAACGACGCCGGCGCCGTCAGCTGCACCAGCGCGCCGCCGCGGCTGCCGAAGCGCTTGACCCAGGAGGTCGCGAGGCCGTACTCGTTGACGGCGAGAACGACGCTGACCTCGCCCGGCGCGATCGCGCCGGTGCCGACCTGCTGCCCGCGCAGGCCCCAGGCGCGCCCCTCGGCGGTAGCCGCCGAGACGTGATAGCCACGCTCCTGCTCCAGCGGCGGATAGCGCAGGCCGAGAATGCGCGCGGCGCCGGCCGGGTCGAAGTCGACCAGGTCGCCGCTGTCCGGCTCGTACTTGAAGCCGACCGGGTTGGCGCCGAGGAAGACGATCCGCCCGCCGGCCTCGAGATAGCGGCGCAGCAGCGCGCTCGCGTCGCCCGGCGCCAGCAACGCGGGCGGCACCCGGTTGGCGGCGAACACCACGACGCTGCGCCCGCCCTTGTCGACCTGGGCGCTCATGAGCTCGGCGAGCCCCGCACGGTCCACGCGGCGGTAGCCCGCGCTCTCGAACGAGCCGCGGATCGCGACATCGACATCGTTGCGGAACCAGGCGAACGCGTCGCCTGCCTGCTTCGGCTCCCAGTAGACGTAGCGGGCCGGCGGTGGCGGCGGCGGGCCGGCGTCGTCGGCGACATCGAGCGCGTAGAGCGTGCCCTCGTCGGCAGCGGCGTAGACGACGCGACCGGCAACCACCGGCGAGGAGAACGCCCGGTCGCCGAGCGGAAAGCGCCAGAGCGCCGCGCCCGAGGTCTTGTCGATCGCGTGCAGGGCGCCGGAGAAGTCGCTGACGAGGAGCACGCTGCCGGCGATCGCCGGCGAGCCGAACACCGCGCCGCCGGTCGCGAAGCGCCAGCGCTCGGCGCCGCTCTGCAGATCGGCGGCCTGCACGATCGCGGCGCTGCCGCTGGCGAGGTAGAGCTGGCCGTCTTGCACCGCCGAGGAAAGGATCCACGAGCTGCCGTCGTGCGTCGTCTTCCACTTCAGGGCGCCGCTCGCGAGGTCGATGCCGTAGGCGAAGCCGTCGCGTCCGCCGATCGCGACCACGCCGTCGGCGATGGAGGCGGAGCCGAACACCGAGGTGGTGTCGTTCTCGCGATCGGCGAAGCTGCGCGAGGCGCCCTCGGTCGCGAAGCGCCAGCGCAACGACCCGCTCTGCCGGTCGAGCGCGAGGACGTGGCCGCTCATCGTGCCGACCACGACCGTGCTGTCGCTCACCGCCGGCGTGGAGCGCACGCGGGAGCCGGCATCGTGGCTCCAGAGCAGGCGGCCGCTGCGCAGGTCGAAAGCGCGGACGTGGCCGTCACCGCTGCCGACGTAGAGCGCGGCGGCGAAGGCGACCGGCGACGAGGTGTAGAAGTCCCAGTAGTTGCGCGAGTCTCGATCGCGGCCGAGATCGGCGCCCCAGCGGCGCGCGCCGTCGGCGGCGGCGAGCGCGTGGAGGCGGCCGTCGCGGCTGGTGACGAAGACGGTGCCGTCGACCACGCAGGGCGAGGCGCTCACGCCGGAGCCGAGCGCGACGCGCCAGCGCTCCTTGCCGCTCGCCGCGTCGAGCGCGTAGACGGTGCCGTCGGCGCTGCCGAAGTAGACGCTGCCGGCGGCAACGGCCGGGGTACCGCGGATCGGCGCGCCGGCCGTGAAGCTGAAGCGCACGCCGAGCAGGCGGCGCGGCGCCGGCGCCTCGTAGACGCCGGCCAGCGCCGGGCCGCCCCTGAACATCGCCGGGGCCGCGGCGGCGGCAAGAGCACCCGCGCCGCTGCCGGCGAGACTGGCGGCGAGCACGAGAGACAGGGCGAGCCGCGGAGCGGCTGGAGGCAGTCGATTCATGGGCTGGACATCCGCGAAGCCGCGGCATGTTCAGCGATCGATCGCCGCCTCGCAATGCACATCCGCACCGGCGCTTGCACTTTTGTGCCGGGCGCGAAAGCCTCCCGGGGGAAGGCCGGTGCGGCGCCGGAAGAAGCGGCTGAAGTAGGCGGCGTCGGAAAAGTTCAGCCGCTCGGCGATGGCGGCGGCGGAGAGATCGGTCTGCAGCAGCAGCCGCTGCGCGGCGAGCAGGACGTGCGCGTGGATCAGCTCGCCCGCGCTGCGCCCGAAGGCGATGCGCAGGCTCCGGTTCAGCGCCCGCGCGCTCGTGCCGAGACGCTCGGCGTGACCGGCGACGCCGTCGCCCATGCGGGCGTCGGCCGCGAGCTGCTCGGCGAAGCGCGTGGCGAGCGACGCCGGTTCGGCCGCGCCACGCTCGGCCGGCGCGGGGCTCGCCCGCTGCAGCAGCGTGAGCAGTCGGTACATGTCGGCGCGCAGCAGGTGGCTGCTGTCGCTGCGCGGCGCGCCGAGCTCGGCCGCCATGGTGCCGACGAGCTCGAGCAAGGCGTCGAAGCGCCGCCGCGGCAGGGCGATCGCGCGGTCGGCCGGGGGCCGGCTCAGCGCCGCCATCCTGCCGGTGAAGCACGGGTCGGCGAAGAAGGCATCGAGGAAATCGGCCTCGAAGAAGGCGAGCCAGCCCTGCAGATGCGCGCGCTCCAGGCGCCAGCGGCGGGTCTCGTGCGGGCGGGTGACGAGCACCGTTCCCGGCGCGACTTCGGCCGCGGCGCCGTCGAGCTCGAGGCGGCCGCGCCCGGCGGTGACGAACGCGATCTCGTAGAAGCCGAGCCGGTGCGGCAGCGGCCCGGTGATGAAGCCGGGAATCGAGGCGACGCTGCAGGCGTCGACGAGCAGCGGCATCCCGTACTTGTGCCGGTCGAAGGCGATGCGGCGCAGGCCTTCGCCGGGCGAAAGCGACAAGGCATCGACGCTGAGCCTCGACATCCGGCGATCTCCCGAAGCGCATGCCAGCGGGCGGCCGGCGTGGACCACGATAGCGCGAAGAGGCCGCACCGCGCGGGGGATGGCGCCGGCCCGGGCGCCGTGCTACATCTGCACTCCCAAAAAAAGGAGGCGACGACATGGGCATTTCGGCAATCCGGGGCGCGGTCAGCGACAAGAGCTACACCGTGGTCGGCACGACGCTGGAAGAGATCGACAAGGATATCGAGAAGAAGGGTCCGCCCGACCCGAACGAGAGCAAGAGGTACTCGGGCTCCTGCCGCGGCAAGGTCGAGGTGGCGATCAAGGAATCGGACATCGAGCACGAGGTCAAGTCGGCCGGCGGCAGTTTCACCGCCACCGCCACGCTGAAGAGCGGCAGCGTCACCAGCACGGCGGTGATCACCGTGCCCAAGCTGGCGAGCGACAAGGACCTCAGCGACGCCGCGAAGAAGGAATGGAGGCGCTTCCTGGTGTTCGTCGGCGTGCACGAGCGCGGCCACGCCGACTCCTACTACCAGGTGGCCTGCGACGTGGGCAAGGACCTCAACTCGATGAGCGGCACCGGCACCGGCAAGAGCGAGAAGGACGCCAAGATCGCGGCCACCAAGGCGCTCTATGCGCAGATCGTCAAGAAGTACGGCGGCGCGGCGATGGACGACCTGGTCAAGGCCGACGCCAAGGCCTACGACTCGAAGACCAAGCACGGCGAATCGCAGGGCGCCGTGCTCAAGACCAGCATCAAGTAGCCGCCCGGGGCCGCCTGCGGACGGCCCCTGGAGGGCGAGCAGCGAGCGGCTAGCATGGGCTCCGAGAGCGCGAAGACGCGCGCACCTGGAGACACCATGACGATTTCCCCACTCCTCCGCCGGGCCGCGGGCGCGCTGTGCGTGCCGCTCATGCTCTCGCTCGCCGGCGCCGCCGTGGCCCAGACCAAGCCCGCGCGCAGCGACGTCGGCGCCGATGCCGGCACGGCCATCCTCTGGGTCGGCAACAGCTTCTTCTATTACAACAACAGCATGCACGGCCACTACAGCGACCTGGTTCGCTCGGGCGAGCCGGGCGCGCCGAACCGGGGCACCTCGGTGACGATCAGCGGCTCGGGCCTCGACTGGCACGACATCGCCACCTACCTGCAGCCCGACGGCATCGGCAAGTACTCGTTCGTGCCCGGCAACAAGATCGTGTTCAACAAGCCCGGCCGGCAGTTCGACACCGTGATCATGATGGACTGCAGCCAGTGCCCGATCCATCCGCAACTCGACGCCGCCTTCCACGAGACCGTGAAGAAGGACGCCGCGATCGTCACGAAGTACGGCGCCCGGCCGGTGCTGTTCATGTCGTGGGCCTACAAGGACGCACCGGAGATGACGGGGCAGCTCGCCGAGCAGTACACGATCGCCGGCAACGCCAACGACGCGCTCGTCATTCCCGCCGGTTTAGCCTACGCCAAGGCGATCGCGCGGCGCCCCGAGCTCGAGCTCTACCAGCCCGACAAGCGCCACCCGACGCTCGCCGGCACCTATCTCGCCGCATGCACGACCTACGCGACGCTTCGCAAGAAGTCGCCGGTCGGCAACAAGTACACCGCCGGGCTCGACCCGGAGCTCGCGACCTTCCTGCAGACGGTGGCGGCGGACACGGTGAAGGAGTACTTCAGCCGCTGATCGCGTTCGATTGAACTCGCGGCGACTTGGGGGGATCGAATCGGAGTTCGCAGGTTTGATTGGTAGAGTCCGAGCGAATCCGAAAGGACCCGCAGTTGGATCCAGTGGCCTTTCTCACCGACCCGGTGGTGGCGCCGTTCGCCGGCGCGCTTGCCGTGATGGCGCTCTTTTTCGTGCTCGAGCTGCTGCTCACGCTGCTTGCCGGCACCGGGCTCGCCCACCTGCTCGGCTCGCTCGCCGAGTCGCACTGGCTGCCCGACGCCTCGCTCGTCAACTGGCTGCTGCTCAAGGAAACGCCGTTGATGATGGTGCTGATGGCGGCGATCGGCGGCTTCGGCCTCGCCGGCACCGGCTACCAGCTCATCGCCCTCACCGCCAGCGGCCATCTCGCGCCGGTGCTCGACGCCTCGATCTTCGCGACGATCTGCGCCGTGTTCTCGGTGCGCGGCCTGGGCATGATCTTTCGCAAGCTCAACCTGGTGAGCACCACCGCGCTCGAGCCGCAGGAGTTCCTGGGCAACGTCGCCACGGTGAGCAGCCCCGAGGCGCGCAAGGGCTACGCGGCGAGCGCCAAGTTCACTGACCGGCATGGCTACGTCCATCTGCTGATGGTCGAGCCGAGCACGAGCGAGGAGGTCTTCGTCGAAGGCGACCGCGTCGTGCTCTGCGAGCGGGCTTCGGCCTCGCTCTTCCGGGCGCGAAAGGCCTGACGGCCGAACCCCGCCCACTTCGCGTTTCCAACCCGCAGGGACCTTTCATGGAAGCACTCCTCACCTCCGCAGGCCTGATCCTCGGTGGCGTTCTTCTCGTCGCGCTGCTCGGCATCATCGGCCTGAAGTTCTACACGCTGTCGAGCAAGGAGCGCGCTTTCGCCCGCACCGGCGCGGGCAGCCAGAAGGTGGTGCTGAACGGCGGCGCCTTCGTCATTCCCGGCATCCACGAGATCGTCATCGTCAACATGAAGACGCTGCGCCTCGAGGTCGACAAGTCCGGCAAGGAATCGCTGATCACCAAGGACCGCCTGCGCGTCGACGTGCGGGTCGAGTTCTACGTGCGGGTCAAGGCCGACGCCGAGGCCGTTGCCAAGGCGGCGCAGACGCTCGGCGTGCTGACGCGCGACCCGCAGGCGCTGAAGGCGCAGGTCGAGGCCAAGTTCGTCGACGCGTTGCGCGCGGTGGCGGTGAAGATGACGATGTACGACCTGAACGCGCTGCGCGCCGAGTTCGTGCAGCAGGTGCGCCAAGTGGTGGCCGAGGACATCGCCCAGAACGGCCTAGAGCTCGAGAGCGTGTCGCTGACCTCGCTCAACCAGACCAAGAAGGAGTTCTTCGATCCCACCAACGCCTTCGATGCCGAGGGCCTGCTGGCGCTGACGCGCGAGACCGAGGCGCGGCGCAAGTCGGTGAACGACATCGAGCAGGACACCAAGGTGCAGATCGAGACCAAGAACCTCGACGCCACCCGCCAGCAGCAGTCGCTGCGCCGCCAGACCGAGGAGGTCAAGCTGCAGACCAACCAGGAGATCGCGACCCTCACCGCCAACCAGGAGGCGGCGGTCGCGGCCAACCAGGCGGCGGCGCGGCAGCAGGCCGAGAGCGCGACGATCGAGGCGAACCGGGCGATCGAGACCAACCGGATCGAGGCGCAGCGCGTCACCAAGGAGGCGATCGTCCAGGCCAACGCCGCGGTCACGATCCGCGGCCAGGAGCAGGACGTGCGCGTGGCCGTGAAGTCGAAGGACGTGGCCGCCGCCGAGGCCGAGGCCGACGCCGCCAAGGCGCTCGCCGTCGCGGCGCGCGAGGCGGTGGAAACCGCGCGCCAGGTCGAGGTGGCCAATCGCGGCAAGGCGGTGACGCTGGTCAAGGCCGAGGAGAAGGCGCGCGAGGCGTCGATCGGCATCGTGGTCGCGGCCGAAGCGGAGAAGCAGGCCGCCGGCAACAAGGCCGAGGCGATGCGCGTCGAGGCGACCGGCGAGCGCGACGCGGCGGTGCTGCGCGCCGCCGGCACGGTGGCCGAAGGCACGGCCGAGGCCGAAGCGCTGAGCAAGAAGAACCAGGCGCAGAACGAGCTCTCGCCGGCGGTGATCGCACAGCAGGTGCGACTCGCGGTGCTCGCCGCCTTGCCCGGGATCGTCGAGCAGAGCGTCAAGCCGCTGATGAACATCGAGTCGATCCGCATCGCCGAGATCGGCGGCCTGGGCACCGGCGGGCAGGGCGAAGGCAACGGCGCCAACAGCGTGGCCTTGAACGGCAGCGGCGGCGGGCTCTCCGACCAGGTCGTGGCGAGCGCGCTGCGCTACCGCACGGCGGCGCCGATGGTCGATTCGCTGCTGCGCGAGGTGGGCCTCGGCGGCGGCGGCGACCTGGCGCAGATGCTCAACGGCGTGGCCAGCCTCGGACATGCCGCGCCGGACAACCCGCAGTTGCCGACCGCGACCCCGGGCCGCGAGTCGACGCCGTCCTGAAGCGAAGGAGCTCGCCATGGCCCGCATCGAAGCGGAGCTTTCCGCATTGGGTCTCGTGCTGCCGGCGCCGCTGCAGGCGCCGCCCGGCGTGGTGCTGCCGTTCGCGATGGTGCGCATCGTCGGCACCCGGGCGATCGTCTCGGGGCACGGCCCGCTGAACGCAGACGGCTCGCTCGCCCAGCCGCTCGGCAAGGTCGGCAGCGACCTGAGCGTCGAGCAGGGCTACGCGGCCGCGAAGCTGACCGCGCTCGCCATCCTCGCCAGCCTGCAGCGCGCGCTCGGCGACCTCGACCGCATCGCCGCCTGGACTCGGGTGTTCGGCATGGTGAACTCGGCCCCCGGATTCATCCGCCAGCCGGCCGTCATCAACGGCTTCAGCGAGCTGGTGCTCGAGTTGTTCGGCCCGCAGGTCGGCGCGCATGCGCGCAGCGCGGTCGGCTTGTTCGAGCTGCCGTTCAGCATTCCGGTCGAGATCGAGGCGGAGGTCGAGATCGCCGCCTGACACGCTCGCCGACGCCGTTTCGCGCCGCGAGCTCAGTCCTTGCGGCCGAGCTCGCGCCAGCTCGTTTCCGCGATCTCCACGCCGTGCTTCTTCGCCGCCGCCCTGATGCGCTTCCAGGCCGCGTCGCGTTCGGCGTCGCTCACGTCCTTCACCTGATTGAACCGGGCGATGGCGTTGCGCACGTGCGCAGCGTTCTCGAGCGGCTCCTTGCGTTGCTCGGGAAAGGCGAACGTGCCTTGCGCGAGCTTGTTGCGCGCGGCGGCTTTCAGTGCGGTCATGACGTCTCCAGTTCGGAAATCCGACAGGCGCGCGCGGCAAGGCGCGTTCCCGCAGGCGGCCGGTCGTGAGACCATTTCGCCATGTCGACCTCCTCCCTGCTGAACGACGCTGCGCTCTACGCGCAGGCGCATGAAGTCCCCTGGCCGCGCGACCCCGAAGCCGCGCCGGCGCCCGGCCAGCCACCCTGGGGCGTTCATCACGACGACCCGCCGCCCTTCAACCGGCTGCGCGGCCCGGTGCACGCGCGCGGGCCGCAGGCGGGCGTGATCCGCCAACACGGCGAGGTGATCGCGACCTGGGGCGAGCCGGATCGGGCCGACCTCACCTTCAGCGTCGCCAAGAGCTACCTCGCGCTGCTCGCCGGCGTCGCGCAGGGCGACGGCCTGCTGCCCGACGAGAACGCGCCGGTCGCGGAGCGATTGCCCGGCATCTGCTTCGACAGCGCGCACAACCGGCCGATCACCTGGGCGCATCTGCTGACGCAGACCAGCGAATGGGAAGGCACGTCGTTCGGCCTGCCCGACACCGTGGATCGCTGGCGCAAGGTCGCCCAGGACCCGCGGCCCGCGGCCGGACCCAAGGGCGGTGCGCGGCCGTTGCAGGCGCCGGGCACGTACTGGGAATACAACGACGTGCGCATCAACCAGTTCGCGCTGGCCTTGCTGCACCTCTTCGGCAAGCCGCTGCCCGAGGTGTTCCTCGCGCGGATCCTGCGGCCGCTGGGCGGAGGCGACGGCTTCGCCTGGCGCGGCTACGACGACGCCTGGGTCGATCTGCCGGGCGCTGGCCGCGTGCAGACGGTTCCCGGCGGAACGCATTGGGGGGCAGGCGTCTCGATCAGCGCGCACGACCAGGCGCGCATCGGCCAGATGGTTCTCGACGGCGGTGCGTTCGCCGGTCGCCAGCTCGTGCCGAAGCGCTGGATCGAGCGCATGGCCGAGCCGGGCCCGATCGCGCCCTTCTACGGCCGGCTGCTCTGGCTGAACCGCGACGGCAAGGCGTTCCCCGGCGCCTCGCCGCGCGCCGTCTTCATGGTCGGCGCGGGCGGCCACTACGTCTGGATCGACCCCGAGCTCGACGCCGTGGTCGTGCTGCGCTGGCTCGACCCGGCCTATGCCGGGCTGACGATGCCGCGCATCGCGAAGGCGCTCGCGGCCGGCTGACCCGAATCGCTACTCGGGCAGGCGGCCGAGCGCGAACATCACTTCGAGCACCGGCCCCGGCGCGCCCATGGCGCCGAACCAGCGCATGTAGATCTCGGGCAGCGCGCTGCTGCGGTAGATCTGCGCCAGCGCCGAGTCGACGGTCTGCTTCAGCGCCCAGTCGCCGCGCGGCAGCGCGATCGCATAGGGCTCGTACGACAAGGCATCGACGAGCAGGGCCAGCGCCTTCGGGTCCTTGGCCTTGTTGACCAGGCCGACCAGGAGCACGCGGTCGCTGGCGAAGGCGTCGATGGTGCCCGCCTCGAGCTGCTCCAGCCCCTCGTCGCGCGTGTTCAGCTTGACGACGGTGGCGGTGACCACCTTCGCCTTCAGCGCCGCCTCGAGCGCGCGCTCGTTGCTCGTGCCGGCGATCACGCCGATCTTCTTGCCCGACAGGTCGAGCAGGGTGTTGGCAGCGGTGGAGCCACGCACCAGGAGGCCGGTGCCGTCGAGGAAGGTAAGGGTGGAGAACGACGCCTGGCTCATGCGCGAGAGCGTCACCGTGCTCGCGCCGCATTCCATGTCGGCCTGGCCGCTGGAGAGGGCGGCGAAGCGGTTCTGCGAAGTCACCGGCACCCACTTCACCTGCAGCGGCGCGACGCCGACCTGGCGCTCGATCACGCCGACGATGCTGCGGCACAGGTCGACGGTGTAGCCGGCGGGCTTCTTGTCGGCGTCGTCGAACGAGAACGGCAGCGCGTCGGTGCGGTAGGCGATCGAGATCGTCTTGGTGCTCTGGATCTTCTTCAGCCGACCGTCGAACGGCGCCGCGGCCATCTGGGCCAGGGCGATCGTCGGCGCGAGGCAGAGCGCGGCGAGCAAGAGATGGCGGCGTGACATGGGGCGGCTCCTGGGTTGGCGCGACCGGCGAGCGGCGGCGGGGTCGCGCATTCTAGGAGCGCGATCCCGCCGCACGGCATTGCACCAAGGGGCAGTTGCCGCCCCTGCCGACTCAAAGGAACACGCTCGAGCCCGCGAATCGCGCGGCGATGACGAGCATCATCATGCCGGCAAGGATCAGCCCGGTGGCCATGCCGCGCCGGATCCTGCCCGAACTCCCGCCCAGCGCCAGGCTCGAGCCCAGCCAGATCGATCCGAGCGCGAGCGTCGTCGCCCAGAGAAGAAAAGTCGACAAGGGCGTACCCATGGCGAGGAAGGCGGGCGTACCGGACGAAAAGCTTCCCCTGAGCGAAGCCTGGAAGAAGTAGACGAAGGGCGTGCCGAACACCACCGCGGCGGCGGCGAGCACCCTGCGGGAGGATGACCGCGACATGGCAGGGTCCGATCTCGAATGCAGATGACGCGTCGCCGGCAAGATTCGGGCGCCGCTGGCGGATGCGCTTCTCATCACATGGCCTTGCTGAGGGTCAGGATGACCCGGCCCTTGTTGATATCGCCGTAGAAGTCCTTCTTGTTCGCGCCGACGTAGGCGGCGGCGGCCGACACGCCCGAACCCAGGATCGCCGCCATGTCGTAGGTCACGCCGATCTTGTAGTCGTAGTAGCTCTTGAAGCCGGCGTCGATCGTGCCGCCTTCGCCGCCGTCGATCGTCGCGTTGCGCAGCTTCTTCGCAGGTGGGTGTAGCCGGCGTGAGCGTTGATGGTCAGCTTGTCGATCGGGAAGTTGGCGTTGAGCTCGACGTAGCCGGTGCCCCGGCCGCGGCTGCCGCCGAGCGAGTCGCCGTTGGCCTCGGCGGCGAGCTTCTGCAGCTTGCCCAGGCCGAAGTAGTCGCCGGAGACGGTGTACGAATACTTCGCCGTCAGCCACTGCCAGGTCAGCGCGCCGTAGATCTCGGTCGTGTTGAAGCTGACGACCTTGTCCTTCTGCGGGTAGTAGTACTGCAGGATGCCGACGTCGTAGCCGAATTCCTTGGTGATCTCGCCCTTGTAGCCGGCGTAGAAATCCATCTCGAGCGACGCGTTGGTGAAGCTGACGTTCGAGTTCCAGTTGCCCAGATAGAAGCCGTTGGACGACCAGTCGAACCCGCCTTGCAGCGCCGGCGAGAACCACTCGGTATCGCCCTGGTCCTGGCCGCGGAACTTGTACTTGGTGGTCAGGTTGACGTTCGCGGTGAACCCGCCCACCACCGGCTCCGGCGCGGCCGGGGCGGCAGGCGTGGCCTGGGCAAAGGCGCCAGCGGCGCCGAGCGAAAGTAGCGAGCTGACAAAGACTTGCTTCATGGTGTTGCCTTTCGGGTTGTGGGGAATCGGATCGGTCGCGCCGACGGCGCGAACGCGGCTACGCCGTCTGGAAGTGGATCCTTGCGGGGCGGTCCATCGGCGCGAGCC
Organism: Burkholderiales bacterium; assembly: GCA_021414305.1. Classification (GTDB taxonomy): domain Bacteria; phylum Pseudomonadota; class Gammaproteobacteria; order Burkholderiales; family Burkholderiaceae_C; genus Schlegelella_A. The sequence continues at coordinate 223,427 of JAIOOS010000017.1, forward strand.
AGCTCGAGTACGCCGCGCGCGCCGCTACGTGAACGGCCGCGACCCGTTCGGGCAGGCAGGTCAGGATCTGCTGCGCCGGCTGGACGGCAGGTCCGCTGGCCCGGGCCAGCTCGTCGGGGTGCGCAAGACACCACGCCTTGACGATGGCTTCGGTCACTTCGAAGTGCCCCTGGAACGCCAGGTGCGGGCCGAAGACGAAGCCCTTGTTGAGGCAGTGCTCGCCGTAGAGCGTCCGGGTCGCGCCCGCGGGAATGCCGAAGGACTCGTAGTGCCAGTTGAAGGCATGCACCTGCGAGGCCGGCCCGAAGATCGTCCTTGCCGCGGGCGTCGTGCGCAGGCTGGCCCAGCCGATGTTCGGGCACGGGTTGCGATGCACCGCGGCACCCAGGGCACGAGCGAGGAGCTGCCCGCCGAAGCAGTGGCCGAGCACCGGCACGTCGCGCGCAACCGCGTCGCGGGCCAGGTTCAGCTCGCTCGCAACCCAGGCGAACGGGTCGTTGACGCTGTCGTCGCTGCCCAGGAACACGACGCCGGCGAACGAACGCGCGTTCGCGGGAACGTCATCTCCGTCGCAGGGCCGGATGACCTGCGAGGCGATGCCCGCCTCGTCGAGGAACTGGAGAAGGTACCCCGGGTGCTGCAGGGGATCGTGCTGGAAGATGGCAATCGGTTTCATGTCGGTACACGAGCTGTTCGTGCAACCGTCAATCTAGGCGTCGCCGCGTAAAGAAGGCATCAAAAACGCACCGTGCCCGCAGCACGGTTCGCGCAGCGGGCGCCCGGTCCTCAGGCGGCCGAAGGCGCAGCCGACCAGCCGGCGATCGCGCGGTGCAGCGCCGCGGCATCGGCGGCCGCATTCAGGCGATCACGCAGGCCCCGGTCCGACAGCATTTCCGCAATTTCGGAGAGGATCTCGAGGTGGCGCTGGTTCGCCGCTTTCGGCACGAACAGGAACACGAACAGGCCCACGGGAAGCCGGTCCGGCGCGTCGAATTCGATCGGACTGCGCAGGCGCAGCACGGCCGCGAGCGGATCCTTCAGCGCGGTGATCCGACCATGCGGAATGGCGACGCCGTGACCGAGCCCGGTGGAGCCGAGCCGCTCGCGCGCCATCAGGTTGTCGGCGACCGTCGTCCGGGCCACGCCATGCTGCTGCTCGAACAGGAGGCCTGCCTGCTCGAACAGCCGGGCCTTGTTCGCGACGTCGACATCCACGAGGACGTCGCCGGCCGAAAGGATCGCCGACAGCTGGTTCATGGCGCGAGCGTCGGCCTCCGCGGGCGCCACGGGATCACGGCTTGGCCGATGCGGCGTCGAGCGCGAGGTTGAGCGCCAGCACGTTGACGCGGGGCTCGCCGAGAAACCCGAGCAGCGGCCGCACGGCATTCGCTTCGACCAGCGCCTCGACGCGCTCGACCGGAATCGCGCGCACGCGAGCGATCCTGCCAGCTTGGTAGCGCGCGGCGGCGAGGCTGATCTCCGGGTCGAGGCCGCTGGCCGAGGCCGTGACCAGGTCGACCGGGATCGGCGCCTTGTTGCCGGGATCGGCCGCGCGCAGCGCCTCGATCCGGCCCTTGACCGCATCGAGCAGCGCCGGATTCGTCGGCCCCTGGTTCGAGCCGCTCGATCCGCCGGCGTTGTTTGCCATCGGCGACGTCGCGGAAGGACGGCCCCAGAAGTGCTTCGGGTCGCTGAAGCTCTGGCCGATCAGCATCGAGCCGACGGGCTTGCCCTCGCGCTCGACCAGGCTGCCGGCCGCCTGCCGGGGGAACGCGGCCTGGCCGATGCCGGTGACGACGAGCGGGTAGGCGATCCCCGTGACGAGCGACAACAGCGCGAAGAGCACGAAAGCGGGACGAAGGATGGCGTTCATACGAATCTCGTTCGAAGTCAGGCGAGGTGGGCCGCCGAGAGCAGCAGATCGATCAGCTTGATGCCGATGAAGGGCACGATCAGGCCGCCGACGCCGTAGATCAGGACGTTGCGGCGCAGCAGCTCGGCGGCGGGTGCCGGGCGGTACTTCACGCCCTTCAGCGCGAGCGGAATCAGAAAGACGATGACGATCGCGTTGAAGATCACCGCCGAAAGGATCGCCGACGAGGGGCTCGCCAGGCGCATCACGTCGAGCGCGGCGAGCTGCGGATAGGTGGTCGCGAACGCCGCCGGAATGATGGCGAAGTACTTCGCCACGTCGTTGGCGATCGAGAACGTGGTCAGCGAGCCGCGCGTCATCAGCAACTGCTTGCCGGTCTCCACCACCTCGAGCAGCTTGGTCGGATTCGAGTCGAGGTCGACCATGTTGCCGGCCTCCTTCGCCGCCTGCGTGCCGGTGTTCATGGCGACGGCGACGTCGGCCTGGGCCAGAGCCGGCGCGTCGTTGGTGCCGTCGCCGGTCATCGCCACGAGCCGGCCTTCCGCCTGGTACTCGCGGATCATCTTCAGCTTCGCCTCGGGGGTCGCCTCGGCGAGGAAGTCGTCGACGCCGGCCTCGGCGGCGATCGCCGCGGCGGTCAGCCGGTTGTCGCCGGTGATCATCACCGTCTTGATGCCCATGCGGCGCAGCTCGGCGAAGCGCTCCTTGATGCCGCCCTTGACGATGTCCTTGAGCTCGACCACGCCGAGCGGCCTGGCGCCGTCGGCGACGACGAGCGGCGTGCTGCCGCGCCGCGCCACTTCCTCCATGGCTTGCACCACGCCCGCGGGAAACGATCCGCCCAGCGCCTCGACGTGCTTCCTGATCGCGTCGCCGGCGCCCTTGCGGATCTGCCGCGCGGGCGCGTCGCCCGCGGCCGCGAGGTCGACCCCGCTCATTCGCGTCTGCGCGGTGAAGGCGATGAACTTCGCCGCGAGCGAAGCCATGTCGCGCTCGCGCAGGTTGAACTTCTGCTTGGCGAGGACCGTGATGCTGCGGCCCTCGGGCGTCTCGTCGGCCAGCGACGAGAGCTGGGCCGCGTCGGCGAGCTGCTGCTCGGTCACGCCGGGCGCAGGATAGAAGGCCGAGGCCTGGCGGTTGCCGAGGGTGATCGTGCCGGTCTTGTCCATCAGCAGCACGTCGACGTCGCCGGCCGCCTCGACCGCGCGGCCCGAGGTGGCGATGACGTTGGCCTGCATCATCCGGCTCATGCCGGCGACGCCGATCGCCGAGAGCAGCGCGCCGATCGTCGTCGGGATCAGGCAGACGAGCAGCGCCACCAGCGTGGTGACCGTCACCGCCGAGCCGGCCTTGGCGACGTCGACGCTGAACAGCGACATCGGCAGCAGCGTGACCACTACCACCAGGAAGACGATGGTCAGGGCCACGAGCAGGATGTTGAGGGCGATCTCGTTCGGCGTCTTCTGCCGGCGCGCGCCTTCGACCATCGCGATCATCCGGTCGAGGAACGCCTCACCCGGATTGACGCCGACGCGCACCACCAGCCAGTCGGAGAGCACCCGCGTGCCGCCGGTGACCGAGGCGAAGTCGCCGCCGGCCTCGCGGATGACGGGCGCCGATTCGCCGGTGATCGCGCTCTCGTCGACCGAGGCCACGCCTTCGATGACTTCGCCGTCGAGCGGAATCGTGTCGCCGGCCTCGACCAGGACGACGGCGCCCTTCCTCAGCTCCTCGGCCTCCTGCGGATGCCACGACGCGCCGTGCTTCGGCACGCGTCCGGAGGCGGCGTCCCTGGGCGCCGCGAGAACCTTGGCGATGACCTTCTTCTTCATGCCGCGCAGGCTCGCCGTCTGCGCCTTGCTCCGGCCCTCGGCCAGGGCCTCGGCGAAGTTGGCGAACAGCACCGTGAACCAGAGCCAGACGGCGATGGCGATGATGAACGCCGCCGGCGCCTCGCCGCGGCCGAGGAGCGCCTGCACGCCGAGGACGGTCGTCAGGATGCTGCCGACGTAGACGACGAACATGACCGGGTTGCGCCACTGGACGCGCGGGTCGAGCTTGACGAAGGCATCGCGGACGGCCGGGCGCACGAGCGCCGGATCGAACAGCGAGAAGGCGGTGCGGGTGGAGGCCATGGCGCTCACTTGGTGGAAAACAGCATCAGGTGCTCGATCACCGGCCCGAGGGCGAGCGCCGGCACGTAGTTCAGCAGGCCGACCAGCAGCACGCTGCCGATCAGCAGGAACACGAACAGGGGGCCGTGCGTCGGCAGCGTCCCGGCCGTGACCGGCAGGCGCTTCTTCGCCGAGAGCGAGCCGGCGATGGCGAGCACGGGAACGATCACGCCGAAGCGGCCGAACCACATCGCGATCGCGAGCATCGTGTTGTAGAACGGCGTGTTCGCGGACAGGCCGCCGAAGGCGCTGCCGTTGTTGTTGCCGGCCGAGCTGAACGCGTAGAGGATCTCCGAGAGGCCATGCGCGCCCGGGTTGGCGATGCCGGCCCGGCCGGCGTCGGCGCCGACCGCGATGGCGGTGCCCGCGAGCACGAGGATCGGCGTGACGAGGATCGCGATCGCGATCATCTTCATGTCGAAGGTCTCGATCTTCTTGCCCAAGTACTCGGGCGTGCGGCCGATCATCAGGCCGGCGATGAAGACGGTGAGGATCGCGAACACGAGCATCCCGTAGAGGCCGGCGCCCACGCCGCCGAACACGACCTCGCCGAGCTGCATCAGCACCAGCGGCACGGCGCCGCCGAGGGGCGTGAAGGAGTCGTGCATGGCGATGACGGCGCCGCACGACGCAGCAGTGGTGATCACCGCGAACAGGGTCGACGCGGCGATGCCGAAGCGCGACTCCTTGCCTTCCATGTTGCCGCCCGGCTGCAGGACGCTCGCGGTCTGGTCGACGCCGAACGCGGGCAGCAGGGGGTTGCCGCCCTGTTCCGCCGGCGAGATGACGGCGACCGCGACGACGAACATCAGCGTCATCGCCGCCAGCAGCGCCCAGCCCTGGCGGCTGTCGCCGGCCATGCGGTCGAAGGCGAACACCAGCGCCGCCGGGATCAGGAAGATCGACAGCATCTGCATGAAGTTCGTGAGCGGCGTCGGGTTCTCGTACGGATGCGCCGAGTTGACGTTGAACGGGCCGCCGCCGTTGGTGCCGAGCATCTTGATCGCTTCTTGGGAGGCGATCGGGCCCATGGGCAGGCTCTGCGTCGGCGCCTTCTGCTCCTCCATCACCGGCTCGCCCTTGGCGTCCTTCAGCGGCTGGCCGTCGGGGCCGTTCTTCGCCTGGCTGTAGGTGTTGACCTCGAGCGTCGTCACGTCCTTGTAGGCGTCGAAGTTCTGGATCACGCCCTGGCTGACCAGGAACACCGCGAACAGCAGCGAGAGCGGCAGCAGCACGTAGAGCGTCGAGCGGGTCACGTCGACCCAGAAGTTGCCGACGGTTCCCGACGAGCGCGCGACGAAGCCGCGCACCAGCGCCCAGACGACGGCGATGCCGGTCGCGGCCGAGAGGAAGTTCTGCACCGTGAGCGCGAGCATCTGCGTCAGGTAGCTCATGGTCGATTCGCCGCCATAGCCCTGCCAGTTGGTGTTGGTGACGAAGCTCACCGCCGTGTTGAACGACGAGCCCGCCTCGACGCCGGCCATGCCCTGGGGATTGAGCGGCAGCACGCCCTGCAGGCGCTGCAGGGCGTAGACCGCGATCACGCCGACGACGTTGAAGGCGACGAGCGCGATCGCATAGCGCTTCCATCCGCTGCTCTCCGACGGTTCGACGCCGGCGAGTCGATAGAGGCCGCGCTCGACCGCGGCCACCGGTGCGAGCCAGCGCGGCAGGCGACCCTCGGCCACGGCGGCCAGCCAGATGCCGAGCGGCCAGGCGGCGGCGAGCAGCACCAGCAGGTAGACGACCAGCTGGATCCAGGATTGCGACGAGGGCATCACAGGTTCTCCGCGTTGAACAGCGCGACCAGCAGGTAGACGAAGAGGACGATCGCGACGACGGCGCAGATCAGGTACAGGCCGCTCACTTGCGATCTCCCAGCGCGGCACAGCCGGCCACGAGGCCGAGCAGTGCCGCCGAGAACACGGCGATCAGGAAGATGTACATGAGGTCTTGCATGGTCTGGCCATCCGGTAGGAAGCGGAACGTTAGGCATCTGGGCATAAAGACGGCGTAAAGACCTTGTCCCATCTCAATGTCGCGTCGCGGTGCGGGTCCGCTCCATAAAATCAGCAATGGCAAGCGACGACGCGCGACCCGATCCCGACGCACTCGTCGAGCGCATACGCGACGAGGAAGCGAAGGCGGCGCGCGGGCGGCTGCGCATCTACTTCGGCTCCTCGGCCGGCGTCGGCAAGACCTTCGCGATGCTCGGCGCGGCGCGTGCCGCCAAGGCGGCGGGCACCGACGTCGTCGCCGGCGTGGTCGAGACGCACGGGCGCGCCGACACCGTGGCCCAGCTGCAGGGGCTCGATCTCCTGCCGCGGCAGACCATCGCCACCGCGGGCAAGGCGACGTTGTCGGAATTCGACCTCGACGGCGCGCTCGCCCGGCACCCGGCGCTGATCCTCGTCGACGAGCTCGCGCACTCGAACGTGGCCGGGGCTCGCCACCCGAAGCGCTGGCAGGACGTCGAGGAGCTGCTCGCCGCCGGCATCGACGTCTGGACCACGCTCAACGTGCAGCACCTCGAAAGCCTGAACGACGTGGTCGGCGGCATCACCGGCGTGCGCGTCCAGGAGACGTTGCCCGACACCTTCTTCGACCGCGCCGACGAGGTGGTCCTCGTCGACACGCCGGCCGACGAGCTGCTCGCCCGGCTCAAGGCCGGCAAGGTCTACGCCGAGACCCAGGCCGAGCGCGCTGCCGCCAACTTCTTCCGCAAGGGCAACCTGATGGCCCTGCGCGAGCTCGCCCTGCGCCGCACCGCCGACCGAGTGGAGGACGACGTCCAAGCATACCGCGTCGACCGCTCGATCAGCCGGGTGTGGAAGACCGAGGCGGCGCTGCTCTGCTGCATCGGACCGGGCGCGAACGCCGAGCACATCGTTCGCGGCGCGGCGCTGCTGTCGCAGCAGCTCGCCGTCTCATGGCACGCCGTGTACGTGGAGACGCCGGCGCTGCAACGGCTGCACAAGGACGAACGCGAGCGGATCCTGCGCGCCGTCAAGCTCGCCGAGGACCTGGGGGCGACGACGGCGGTGCTGCCGAGCGAGGCCGTGGCGCCGGCGGTGGTCGCGCACGCCCGCCGCCACAACCTCTCGAAGATCGTGATGGGCCACAACCAGGCGAGCATGTGGCGACCCGCGGGCACGCTCGCGCAGCAGCTCGGCCGGCTGGCGCCCGACGTCGACCTGATCGAAATCGGCGCCCCGGCCGAGACGCGCGGGCCGGTGCGCAGCAGGAGCGACGCCGACTCGCGCCGCACCGGGCTCGACGCCAAGGGCTATCTCGTCGCCGCGGCAGCCTGCGCGCTGCTCACCGCGGCGACGATGCCGCTCGAGGCGGTGCTCGACCTGCCCAACATCGTCATGCTGTTCCTTCTCGCGGTGCTCGGCGTCGCGCTGCGCTACGGGCGCGGGCCGGCGGCACTCGCTTCGGTGCTGAACGTCGCGGCCTTCGACTATTTCTTCGTCCCGCCCAAGCTCTCGTTCAGCGTCAGCGACTTCCAGTACGTGCTGACCTTCGGCGTGATGCTCGCCGTCGGCCTGATCGTCGGCCAGCTCACCGCCGGGTTGCGTTACCAGGCACGCATCGCCACGCACCGCGAGCGCCGCTCGCACGCCCTGTTCGAGGTGGCGCGCGACCTCTCGAGCGTGCTCGCCACGGAGCAGGTGGTCGAAGCCGCCGCGCAGGCGGTGGCGCGCGAGTTCCGCGCCCGCGCGCACGTCTTCGTGCTCGGGAACGACGATCGTCTCGGCGGCGTCGCGGCGGGGCCGGAAGACGCGGGGCTGGATGCCGGCACCGCCCGCTGGGCCTTCGATCACGCCCAGGCCGCCGGCCTCGGCACCGACACGCTGCCCGGCAGCGCCTGGCTCTACCTGCCGCTCAAGGCGCCGATGCGCACCCGCGGCGTGCTCGCGCTCAAGCCGGAGGAGCCGCGGCTCCTGCTCGTGCCCGAGCAGCGGCGCCAGCTCGAGACCTTCGCCGCGCTGACCGCGATCGCCCTCGAGCGCGTGCACTACGTCGAGATCGCGCAGGGCGCGACGGTGCAGATCGAATCGGAGCGCTTGCGCAACTCGCTGCTGGCGGCGCTGTCGCACGACCTGCGCACGCCGCTCGCCGGCCTGGTCGGCCTGGCCGACACGCTGCGCCTGACGCCGCCGCCCCTCAGCGGCGAGCAGGCGGAAATCGCCGAGGCGCTGCAAAGCGAGGCGCTGCGCATGAGCACGCAGGTGAACAACCTGCTCGACATGGCGCGCATCGAGAGTGGGGCGATCCGCCTGCGGCGCGAATGGCACTCGGTCGAGGAGATCGTCGGCAGCGCCGTGCGGGCGACGGCGCGCACGGTCGCGCCGCGCGTCGTCAGCACCGACCTGGCCGCCGACCTGCCGCTGGTGGAATGCGACGCGGTGCTGATCGAGCGGGTGATCGTCAACCTGCTCGAGAACGCGGCGAAGTACACGCCGCCGGCGACCCGCATCCGCATCTCGGCGCGGCCTCTTGACGGCCTCATGCGCGTGGAGGTCGCCGACAACGGGCCGGGAATCCGCGCCGGGCAGGAAGCGGCGATCTTCGAGAAGTTCACGCGCGGCACGCGCGAGTCTTCCATCGCCGGCGTCGGCCTCGGCCTGGCGATCTGCAAGGCGATCGTCGAGGCGCATGGCGGAACGATCGTCGCGCAGACGGCGGAAGGCGGCGGCGCTGCGCTGGTGTTCACGCTGCCCCTGGGCACGGCCCCGGTCTTCGAGGCCGACGAAGCGCACGCGACGAGCTCGCCATGAGCGAGCCGGCGCCCACCGTCCTGCTGGTCGAGGACGACCGCAACATCCGCCGCTTCCTGCGGGCCTCGCTCGAAGCCGAAGGCTGGCGCGTGTTCGAAGCGGAGACGGTGAAGGAGGGTCTGGCCGATGCCGCGGCCAGGAAGCCCGACCTGGTGATCGCGGATCTCGGCCTGCCCGACGGCGACGGCGTCGAGCTGATCCGCGCCCTGCGCCTCGGCTCGCACGTGCCGGTGATCGTGCTCTCGGCGCGCTCGGAAGAGCGCGACAAGGTGCGCGCCCTCGACGCCGGCGCCGACGACTACATCGAGAAGCCCTTCGGCGCTTCCGAGCTGCTGGCCCGCGTGCGCGCCAACCGGCGGCGCCAGCAGAGCCTGCGCGACCCCGACGCCGGCACCCGCGCGACGCTCGGCGACGTCGAGGTCGACTTCGCCGCGCATCGGGTGACCAAGGGCGGCCGCGAGGTCCACCTGACGCCGATCGAGTTCAAGCTGCTCTCGGTGCTGGTGGCCAATGCCGGCAGGGTGCTGACGCATCGCCAGCTCCTGCGCGAGGTGTGGGGGCCGTCGCGCGTCGAGCACAGCCACTACCTGCGCGTGTTCATGGGCACGCTGCGCCACAAGCTGGAGGACGATCCGGCGCAGCCGCAGATCTTCCTCACCGAGACCGGCGTCGGCTACCGGCTGGTGCTGCCCGCGAGCGCCTAGTCGCATGCGCGCCGGCCGGCGCTAGCCCGGCCGACCGGCCTCGTGCTTTCTTCCGCCGAGGGCCAGGCAGCGCTCGAGAAGGCGCGGCGCGTTCGCCTTTTCGTCCAGGACGCGAACGCCGGCGTCGGCCCGCGCGAGCGCAGCGTGCCGACCGCGCGGAACAGCTTCTCATCGCTGCGCAGCGTGGCGAGCTGCTTGAACAACAGCGCCAGCTCCCGGCGCTCGCCGAGCAGCTCGGGCGGGAAAGCCTCGATCGCGCCATGGCGGTTCAGCAGCCGTGCCGCACCGACCGCGCCGATGCCGGCGATGCCCGGATAGCCGTCGGCGGCATCGCCGACCAGGGCGAGCCAGTCGGGAATCAGCGCCGGCGGCACGCCGAACTTCCTGCGCACACCCTCGGCGTCGCGGATCGTCTTGCCGCGGCGGTCGATCTGCACCACCCGGTCGGCGACGACGCATTGCGCGAGGTCCTTGTCGGGCGTCCAGATGCAGACCTTCTCCACCTTCGGGTCGGCAGCGGCGATGCGCGCCGCCGAGGCGAGCGCGTCGTCGGCCTCGAGCTCGACCATCGGCCAGGTGACCACACCCATCGCGACGAGCGCCTCCTCGAGCGGATGGAACTGCGCCCACAAGGCCGGCTCGATGCCCGCACCGGTCTTGTAGCCCGGCCACAGGTCGTTGCGGAAGGATTCGATCACGTGGTCGGTGGCGACGCCGACGTGGGTTGCGCCCTGCTCGATCATCTCGAGCACCGACTGCAGCACGCCGACCACGGCACCGAGCGGCCGGTCGCCCTTCGTGAAGCGGCGCAGGCCGTAGAAATGGCGGAACAGTTCGTAGGTGCCGTCGACCAGGTGGACGATCATCGATCGATTGTCTCCAGCCCGGCGAAAGGGGCTTACCGAGTGTTACCGCAGAAACACCGGACAGGCATTCCAATTGCCCCCCGATCAGGCGAATGAACGACTCCGAACCCTCCAGCCTCTGGAGCATCAGCTCCTTCGAGCGGGCGCGCCTCGCCGGCCGGCTCGCGGGCGGCGACGACCGCCCGACCCTGCTGCCGACCACGCTGCTGGCCGATCTGCAGCAGCTGCACAACGACCCGGCCAACGACGACGTGCTCGAGGTCATCGCCGCCTGCGTGCGCAACCGCGAAGCGGCGCTGCTCTACCTGGAGCACGGCGAGAAGGTGTGGCCGGTGACGGTGTTTCCGCGCGAAGTCCTCTATCACTCCCCGCGTGAGGCGTCGCAGATGGCCGGCCCCGGGTTCTCGACGCTGCGCGTCCTCGGCGCCGAGCCGCCGGGGGTGAAGCCGCCGGGCGATGCGATGCACGAGCGCATCGCCGGCACCAACCGCTACTACCCGCTGGCCGGCCTGTTGTGGGCGGTGGCGCTGCACGGGCCGCGCGCCGCGCTGCTGACCGAGATCAGCGGCCGGGTGGCCTACCGGTTGGTGTCGTCGGCGCCCAAGGACCTGCCGCCCTCGCTCGGCGCGCTGGCCTCGGCGGTGGGGCGGCTGCGCAACGAAGCGGCGTCGCTGCGCGACGTTGCAGGCTGGCCGGGGCTCAGCGTCGAGCGCGCCAGCCGGCTGCTCAACGCGCTCTACCTGACCGGCGCCCTGATGGTCTCGCGCAGCCACCCCGCCGCGCGCAGCGAGCCGCTGAACTGGCGGAGCTGGCTGACCCGTCGCCGCTAGCGGTAGAACGCCTCGACCCTGCCCTTCAGGGTGATGAGCAGCGGCTGGCCCTTCCTGTCCAGCGTCTTGCCGGCGGGCACCTTGACCCAGCCCTCGCTGATGCAGTACTCCTGCACGTCGAAGCGCTCCTTGTCGTTCAGGCGGATGCCGACGCCGTGCTCGAACACGGCCGGCACATGGTGCGGGCTGCGCGGGTCGACCGAGAGACGGTCGGGCAGGGCGGGAGCGGGGCTCGCTTCGGTCATGGGGTTCCTGGGTGGGGCGGCGCCTGGGCGACGCCATGGCGCCTATTGTTGCTAGAAGACGGCGTGATCGCCGCGTTCCGGCGCGGGCGCGCCGGCGACGAGCTTCGCGTAGTGGTCGAACAGGGTCTCCGTGCCGGTCGAAGGCGTCGCCGCGGCGTCGTAGCGGCCGCTCGCAGGATCGAGCACGAGCATCGATTCGGTCGCGTAGTAGCGACCGATGCGCGCCAGCTCGGCCTTGGCCGCGAGCCCGGGAACGAAGCGCCCGGCCGCGCCGAGCACGCCGACGATGGCGTCGAGCATCGCCACCGGCACCTGCCGGAAACGCGCCGGCCGGCCGAGCAGCGCGAACAGACGCTCGCCCTGCTGGCGCGGCGTGATCGCCTCGCCCGGGCCGCCGATCGGCAGGATCCGGTTGCGCCGGCTCTCGTCGTCGAGGCAGCCGGCCAGGTAGTCGCCGAGGTCGGCGTCGCTGATCGGCTTGCAGGCGGTGAGCGTGCCGTCCCCGAACACCAGGAAGGGCTTGCCGCCGCGAACCCGCTCGACCTGCCCGGAAAGCGACTTGAAGAACGCGGTGGGCCGGACGATCGAGTACGCCAGGCCCGATTCCATCAGCACCTTCTCGAACGCGAGCTTGGCGTGCTGGAAGGCGAGCAGGGGCTTCTGCACGCAGATCGCCGAGAGCAGCACGACCTGCTCGACGCCTGCGTGCCGCGCCGCCTGCAGGGCATGGACGTGCGCCTGGTGGTCGATGGCCCAGGCGTCGCGCGGCGCGCCGGTGCGCGACGCGAGGCACGAGACGAGGGCGTCGAAGCGCTCGCCGCGCAAGCCCTCGCCCGCCAGCGAGGCCGGATCGGTGACGTCGCCGAAGCGAAGGGTGGCGCCGCCGAGAAGCCGGGCGCTGTCGGCAGGGCCGAGCCGGCCGCCGGCTCCGGCGCGCGGCCGCACCAGGCACACGACCTCGTGCCCTCGGCGCAGCAGGGCCTGCACGGTCGCGCGGCCGAGGGTGCCGGTGGCGCCGAGCATGAACACGCGGCGCGGCTGCGAAGAGCGCGGCGAAGGGGCGTGATCCGAAGGCGGGGGCAGTGTCATGGTCCTTGCGGGCAGGTCCGCAAGGATAGGAGAGCGGCGGAGCTATTCGGGCTCGATGCCCGCGCCCTTGATCACCTTGCCCCACTTCTGCGCCTCTGCCGCCTGGAAGCGCGCCAGCTCCTCGCTCGTCGCCGTCGTCCATGCGTCGGTGCCGGTGCCCTCGTAGAACGTCTTCGCCGAGGCGCTCTTCGTGCCCGCGGCGAGCAGCTCGCGCAACCGCGTCGCCACCGCGGGCGGCGTGTTCGCCGGCACCCAGGCGGCGAACCAGTAGCCCATGTCGTAGCCCTTGACGCCCGCCTCGTCGATGGTCGGCACGTCGGGCAGGAGGGCGATCCGCTTGGTCGTGGAGACGCCGAGCGCCTTGAGCTTGCCGCCCTTGATCTGCGGCAGGCCGGTGGCGGTGTCGGTGATCATGAAGTCGATCTGCCCGCCGAGCAGGTCGGTGAGCGCCTGCGGGTTGCTCTTGTAGGGCACGTGCAGGATGTCGGTGTGGCTGAGCTGCTTGAACATCTCGCCCGCGACCCGGCTCGACGAGCTGCCGCTGCCGAAGCTGAGCTTGCCCGGCTCCTTCTTCGCCTTGGCGAGGAGGTCGGCGACCGTCTTGTAGGGCGCGTCGGCGCGCACCACCAGCACCTGCCCTCCCTTGCCGAGGCCGGTCACCGGCACGAAGTCCTTCACCGGGTCGTAGGGCAGCTTTTTGTAGAGATGCTCGTTGGCGGCGTGCGTGGTGTTGGTGGAGATCAGCACCGTGTAGCCGTCGGCCGGCGCACGCGCTGCCGCCTGCGCGGCCATCATCCCGCTCGCGCCCGCCTTGTTGTCGACGATCACCGCCTGCTTGGTGTCGGCGGTGATCGAGGCGCCGAGCGCGCGTGCGAGCTGGTCGGTGGCGCTGCCGGCGGCGAAGGGCACGACGAAGGTGATCGGCCGCTCGGGGTACTTGCCCTGGGCGAACGCAGAGGGCGCGGCGAACGAGGCGAGCAGCGCGGCGGCGAGGAGGGTGCGGCGGGAAATGGGCATGCGAGTCTCCGTATCGTTGGAATGGAAGGAAGTTCAGTCGTCGGCGCCGGCCAGGTGCGCGCTGAGCGCATCGGGCACCGTGATCTCGAGGTCGAGCAACAGAAAGGCGAGCGCCTTGCCGTGGCTGTCGAGGTTGAGCGCGTCGTTGACGCCGCCGTCGAGCGCGTCGTCGAGCACGAAGTTCATTGCCTGCAGGTTCGGCAGCAGGTAGCGCGTCACCCGAGTCGGCCGCCGGTGCGCGAACTGCGCCGCGACGCGCGCTTCGGTGACCTGCTCGACGAGCAGCGGCCAGAGCGCCGGATGCCAGGCGATGACGCTGATGTTCGAGCGGTTGCCCTTGTCGCCGGTGCGACCGTGGGCGAGGCGATGGAGCGGAACGGATTGCGCGCTCATGCCGGCTCCATCATGACGAAGGACGTGGGCACCTCGCCGCGCGGCACGAAGCACGAGTGGGTGGAGAGCCGCTGCCGCAGGCCGGTGCGCACGCCGCCGCCGCCCGCCGGGCCGCAGGTGTAGAGGGCGGTCACCTCGCGCGGCAGCCGCGCCGCCTCGGCCTTGTCGTCGTGCAGCGCGGCGACGCGCAGGCGCACGTCGCGCCCGCCGCCGTGCGGCTGCGCCGCCAGCCACGCGCCGGCGTCGTCGCCGAACACGCTGCCGGCGCCGATCAGGTCGACGCGCAGCCGCCCGAGGGATTGCAGCCGCTCGCGCAGCACCTGCGCGGCGAGCCGCGCCCGCGCCTCGGCGCGCTCCCCGGCGTACGAGATCTCGCCCTCGGCGAGCCAGCCCTGCTCGCTGAACACGTTGACCTTCAGCGTGGTCGGTCGCGCGTGGCCGCGCACGCCTTCGAGGCGAACGCGATCGGGCCCGAGCTCCACCACGCGCGCCAGGGAAATGTCGGCAACGACGTCGGGCGTGAGGTAGGCCGCCGGATCGTGCACCTCGTAGAGCAGCTGCTCGGTGACGGTGTGCGCGTCGATCCTGCCGCCGGTGCCCGGCGGCTTGCTGATCGTGCAGTGGCCTTCGGCGTCGATCTCGGCGATCGGGTAGCCGACGTGGGCGAGGTCGGGGATGTCCTTGTAGCCCGGGTCGGCGTAGTAGCCGCCGCTCACCTGCGCGCCGCACTCGAGCAGGTGCCCGGCCATCGTGGCGCGGGCGAGCCGGTCCCAGTCGTCGCGCCGCCAGCCGTGGTGCGCGAGGGCCGGGCCGACGGTGAGCGAGGGATCGGCGACGCGCCCGGTGACGACGATCTGCGCGCCGGCGACCAGCGCATCGGCGATCGGCTCGGCGCCGATGTAGGCGTTGGCGCACACCATCGTCCGCAGGATCGCTTCGACGCCGGGCCGGTCGCCGAGCGCTGCCTGCAGCAGCGTGCGCCGTTCGGCCGAGCCGAGGTCGTCGCCCTCGACGACCGCGATCCGCGGCGGCTCGAGGCCGAGCTCGGCGGCGAGCGCCGCGATCCTGCGCGCCGCGCCGCGCGGATTGGCGGCGCCGAAGTTGCTGACGATGCGAATGCCGTG
The DNA here is from genome assembly GCA_021414305.1 of Burkholderiales bacterium. Taxonomy (GTDB): domain Bacteria; phylum Pseudomonadota; class Gammaproteobacteria; order Burkholderiales; family Burkholderiaceae_C; genus Schlegelella_A. Next base: position 238,526 of record JAIOOS010000017.1, read on the forward strand.
CTCAAGGCAGCGCGCAAGCACCGGCCGCAGCAGGTCGACGAGGAGCGGCTCGTAGCCGTGTTCCGGATCGCTGCGCCGGGCGAGCTGGGCCAGGGCGAGGGTGCGCTCGGCGAGCGTCTCGAAGATCAGGAAGGCGGGGCCGCCGGCGGCGATGAGGGCCTCGACCACGGGGCCGGCGGCGTCGGTCCGGTCACCGGAGAAGCCGGCCGCGCAGCCGATGCGAAGAGGCGCTGTCGTCGGGCCGGAGGCGGGGTGCATGGGCGCACTCTAGGGGCCGGGGTGTCATCCGTAAAATCGAAAGTTGAGATCAACTGATCGGGAAAGCAGATTCATGGCCGCCTCGCTCCGCCAGCTTCGCGCCTACGCGCTCCTGCTCCAGGAGCGCAACTTCACCCGCGCGGCGGCGGCGATGCACCTGTCGCAGCCCGCCTTCAGCGCGTTGATCGGCGGGCTCGAGGAGACGCTAGGCGTGCGCCTCTTCGATCGCAGCAAGCGGCACGTCGCGCCCACCGTCGAGGGGGCGGACTTCGAGCCCGCGGCGCGGCGCGTGCTGACCGAGTTCGACAGCGCGATCGCCGGCATGCACGATCGGGCGACGCTGCGCCGCGGCCGGGTCTCGCTCGCCCTGCTGCCCTCGCTCGCCGCCGGCTGGCTGCCCGGCGTGCTGGCGCGCTACCGGGCGCTCTACCCCGGCATCGCGGTCGACGTCGCCGACGTGCTCTCGGAGCCCTGCATCGAGCGGGTGATGACGATGCAGGCCGACTTCGCGCTCGCCGCGGTGCGCGCCGAGACGCCGGAGCTGCAGGCGCAGGTGTTCTGCGCCGACGACTTCCACCTCGTCTGCCGCGCCGACCATCCGCTGGCGAAGGCGCCGGAGCCGATCCGCCTGCGCGACCTCGCGGCCTGGCCTTTCATCCACCTGTCGCGGACCAGCAGCGTGCGCCAGTACCTCGACGCGGCGTTCCGGCCGCAGGCGATGGACACGGTGATGGAGGTCGACCAGCTCGCCACGGTGATGGGCATGGTGCGCGCCGGGCTCGGCATCAGCGTCGTGCCGGCGCTCGCCCTGTTCCACTTCGAGCAGCCCGAAATCGCGACCCGCCCGGTCCGCCTGCCCGGCCTGGCACGCCGGATCTACCTGGTGCGCCGCCGTGATCGCAGCCTCTCGCTGGCGGCGCAGGCGCTGCACGACATGGTGCTGGCAGAGCGGCCTGTGCCTGTGCGCAGCCGACGCCGCTAGGGCTTTCGCCGCCGGCAACGCCCCGCTGATGGATCAGGGCGCTTCGGCGCCGCGACCTTCTTCCGGCAGCGGCGGGCTGCGCAGGCCGATCGGCGCATGCAGGGCGAGCTCGTGCTCTACCGTCCCGATCTCCTCGACCAGACGGTCGACCAGGGCGGCGTTCCACTGCGGTTGAGAGTAGGCGGCCGAGAGATCCTTCTTGAGGCGCCTGTACTTGCCGAAAAGCTGATCTACCGACATCGCCGCACTCCGACCGCCGTTGTTGCGATGCAGCATACAGGCGCGGATGGCGCGGCGCTTGTAGGCGAATTCCGATTTTGGTTGTCGCTCTAGTGCGCGTGCGCGCCCTCTTGGTGCACGGGGTCGCCCCCTTCTGGCGAGGCGGCACCGTCCGGCCGTGACCGTCGTCCTGTCCGACCCGCTGGTCGCCCGGCGCGGCGAAGAATGCGTCTTCCGCATTTCTTCGAGAACACGATGACCGATCCCCGCAACGTCGCCCACGACAAGAAGGTCCAGCAGGAAAAGAAGCACCGCCACGAGGAGATCGCGCCCGGCGCCGACGCGACGCCGCAGCCCGGCAAGAAGACGCACATGGAGCACCACGCCTCCGACACGCCCAAGGTGCCGGACGAAGCCGCCCCCGAAGACGCGGCCACGCAGCCCTAGGCCGGCGCCTCGGGCGTCGCGGGGAGCGGCTCGTCCTTCTCCCAGAACGCCCGCGTCACGCCCTGGCTGCTCATCAGGGCGACGATCTTCTCGCGCGGGATCACGCCGCAGCGTGCCGCCCAGGCGTCGTACTGCCTGGCCATGTCGGCCACGCGCTTCGGTTGCTGGGCCGCCAGATCGTGCAGCTCGGTGCGGTCGGCGTCGAGGTCGTAGAGCTCCCAGTCGCGCGGGTAGCGCTTCACCAGCTTCCAGGCGCCGATGCGCACGGCGGCGTTGCCCTCGTGCTCCCAGAACATGGGCTTGCGCTCGATGCCGTCTTTCGCGAACACGGGCAGCAGCGTCTGCCCTTCGAGCGGCTCGATCGGCCGGCCCTCGAATTCGGCCGGGTAGGTCGAGCCGGTCGCGTCGACGATCGTCGCCATGATGTCGGGCAGGTAGCCGGGCGCATGACGCAGCCCGCCCTTCTCGGCAATGCCCTTCGGCCAGTGCGCGATCAGCGGCGTCGAGATGCCGCCCTCGTGGATCCAGTGCTTGTAGAGGCGAAACGGCGCGTTCGAGAGATTCGCCCAGGCGGTGCCGTAGCTCTGGTAGGTGTTTTCCGGGCCGGGCATGCGGCAGGTGTCGTTGCCGAAGTGCACCGGCTCGCCGCTTCGCGTATTGCGCCGCGCGATCATGAGCTTGTCGACCAGCTCGTCGATCGTCACGTCCTCGGGGATGTCTTCGGCGCAGGCGCCGTTGTCGGCGAGAAAGATGACGAGCGTGTCGTCGAGCTGGCCGGTCTTCTCGAGCGCGCCGAGGATCCGGCCGATGCCCTGGTCCATGCGGTCGATCTGCGCGGCGTAGACCTCCATGCAGCGCAGCGTCCAGGCGCGGAACTGGGCGTCGGCCTCGGCTTCGGTCCAGGGCGGCTGGGTCGGGTCGCGCTCGGTCAGCTTCCAGTGCTCCTTCAGCAGGCCGGAGGCGACCAGCCTGTCGAGCCGCTGCTCGCGCAGCCGGTCCCAGCCGGCGTCGAACCGGCCCTCGTACTTCGCGATGTCCTCCTCGTGCGCGTGCAGCGGCCAGTGCGGCGCGGTGTAGGCCACGTACTCGAAGAAGGGCTCGTCGGCGCGCTCCCGGGCGTGGCGCTCGATGTACTCGACCGCCTGGTCGCTGATCGCGTCGGTGTAGAAGAAGCCTTCGGCATGCGCCTCGCGCTCGACGTTCTCGTTGCCGCGCGTGAGCGTGTTCGGGTCGTAGAAGCTGCCGGCGCCGATGATCGTGCCGTAGAACTCGTCGAAGCCGCGCTGCAGCGGCCAGGTGTCGGTCGGCTTCACCAGGCTCGAGGCGACGTGCCACTTGCCGCTCATGTAGGTGCGGTAGCCGTTCGCCTTGAGCACCTGCGGGATCGTCACGCAGCGGTGGTTCAGGTTGCCGGCGTAGCCCTCGGGGCCCGAGTCGTAGGTGAGGATGCCCACGCCGGTCTGGTGCGGATGCAGCCCCGTGAGCATCGAGGCGCGCGAGGGGCTGCAGCGGGCGGTGTTGTAGAAGCTGCTGAAGCGCAGGCCGTCCTTCGCCAGCCGGTCGAGGTTCGGCGTCTCGATCTCGCCGCCGTAGCAGCCGAGGTCGGAGTAGCCCATGTCGTCGTTGAGGATCAGGACGACGTTCGGCTTCTTCTTCGCGGAGGGGGTGGTGCTCATGGCGGCGTGTTGCAGTCGGGGCTGGCGGTTCGATGGAAGGGGCGGTTGCGGTTCAGAGGCGGATGCCGGTCGTGGCGTCGAACAGGTGCGCCGCCTCCGGCGCGAAGGCGAGGGCGACGACCGAGCCTTCCGCCACGCCCTGCGGCCGGTCGCTCTTCAGCTTGAGGGGACGCTCGTCGGCGTCGAGCAGGCTGAGGATCCAGCTGTCGCCGAGGTCCTCGATCCGCTCGACGGTCGCCGCCATGCCGTCGCCCGCGACGATGCGCAGGTCGCCGGGGCGGATGCCGAGCGTCACCGGGCGCGACGAGGGCGAGGCCTGCGCCACCGGCAGCGTCGCACCGCCGAACTCGACGTTCGCCCCCGACCAGGTGGCGGGCAGCAGGTTCATCGGCGGCGTGCCGATGAAGCCGGCGACGGCGAGCGTCTCGGGCGTGGCGAAGATCTCGCGCGGCGTGCCGACCTGGACGATGCGGCCGTCCATGAACACGGCGATGCGGTCGGCCAGCGTCATCGCCTCTTCCTGGTCGTGGGTGACATAGACCGTGGTCGCGCCGAGCGAGCGCTGCAGCTTGTGCAGGCCGAGCCGGGTTTCGAGGCGCAGCTTGGCGTCGAGATTGGAGAGCGGCTCGTCGAGGAGAAAGAGCTTCGGCTGGCGGACGATCGCCCGCGCCAGCGCCACGCGCTGCTGCTGCCCGCCCGAGAGCTGGCCCGGCGTGCGCGCGAGCAGGTGGCCGATGTCGACCTTGGCGGCAGCATCGGCGACCGCGCGCTCGATCTCGCCCGCGGACGTGCCCACCATCTTCAGCGGGAAGCCGATGTTCTGCGCCACCGTCATGTGCGGATAGAGCGCGTAGCTCTGGAACACCATGGCGACGTCGCGCTCGCCCGGCTCCTTCGTCGTGACGTCTGCGCCGTCCATCGTCACGGCGCCCTCGCTGACCGTCTCGAGCCCGGCGAGGATGCGCAGCGTCGTCGTCTTGCCCGAGCCCGAGGGGCCGAGCAGGACGAAGAACTCGCCCGGCCGGATCTCGAGGTCGATGCCGTGCAGCACGGTCGTCGCGCCGTGGCGCTTGACAATGCCCTGGAGCTTCACGCTCGCCGTCATGCTCGCCGCCCTCCGCCTTTCACGGCGCCGACCGTGAGGCCCTTGACGATGTGACGCTGCGCGACCAAGCCGATCACGATCACCGGCGCCATCGCCAGCATCGCGGCGGCGGCGAGCTTCGCCCACTGCGTCTGCTCGACCGAGATGAAGTTGAACATGGCGACGGTCACCGGCCGAACCCGGTTGCCGCCGAGGACGACGGCGAACAGGAACTCGTTCCAGGCATTGAGAAAGACGAAGATCGTCGTCACCGCCATCCCGCCGCGCACCTGCGGCAGGATCACGTACCAGAGCGCGCGCAGCCGCCCGGCGCGGTCGAGCAGCGCGGCTTCTTCCATCTCGAGCGGCACGTCCTCGAAATACGAGACCATCAGCCAGACGGCGAACGGCAGCGAGAAGGTGAGGTAGATGACGGTCAGGCCGCTGTAGCTGTCGAGCCCGCCGATCTTCTGCAGCACCAGGTAGTAGGGAATGATCAGCCCGACCGGCGGCAGCATCTGCGTCGCCAGCACGTAGAAGCCCGAAGCGCGCTTGGCCGGATAGCGCAGTCGCGCCAGCGCATACGCGGCGGGCACGGCGAAGAGCATCGTCAGCACCGTGGCGCCGCTGGCGACGACGATGCTCGACCAGATGTTGGGCATGATCGACGACGCGCCGAAGATCACCTCGCGGTAGTTCGCCAGCGTCGGCTCGAAGATGAACTTCGGCGGATACGCGAGCACGTCGCGCTCGGTCTTGAACGAGGTGAGCAGGCCCCAGAGCACGGGGAAGGCCCAGACGGCGAGGCCGACGCCGGCGATGGCGTAGAGCGCGATGTGCCGGGCCGCCGAACGGGACGTCGAAGTGCTCAATTGCCGCCCCCTCTTCGCCATCGGAGGAGTCGCGGCAGGCGGTGCCCGGCCGGGGCGCTGACGGGGGCGGTCGGCGCTGCGCGCCGACTCCGCTGGTCCGTCCGGTTTCGCGGCGCGCCGAAAAACTCCCGACGTTCGCTGCGCTCACTCTGGTCAAACAGTTTCGGCGAGTCAGATGAACGAAGCACGCGCTCCGCGCGTGCCGCCGCAAAACCGAACAGCCCAGCCGCCCCCTCCACAGCGTCCCGGCCGGGCACCGCCTGCCGCGACCCACCGCCGTGCTTTCGCCCAAGAAGACCCGACGCCACAGCAAAGGCGCGGGGGCGCGGGCTGCGGCGCGCGTGGGAGGCGCCGAGCAGCGCAGGAGGCGGGGCCGCGCGCGCAGCGCGCTTCGTCATCTGACTCGCCGAGACTGTCTGACCGCAGTGAGCGAAGCGAACGAAGGGAGTTTCCTCGGCGGGCCCCGCCTTCGAGCAGCGCAGGGAAGTTGGCTCGCGCAGCGAGCCAACCGCCGAGGTCGTGCGCCGCAGCCCGCGCCCCCGCGCCTTTGCCGGCCCGTCGCCTCCAGAGGTCATCGCACGAAGCAAGCTCATGCCCCCCTCCGCCGCAGCCGGAACATGAACCACGAGATCGCGAACGTGATCGCCAGCAGCACCATCGCCAGCGACGCGCCGTAGCCCAGGTTGAGCTCGGTGAACGAGGTGCGGTACGCGTAGAGATTGAGGATCTCGGTCGCCGACCCCGGCCCGCCGCCGGTCGCCGCGAAGATCGCCGCGAACGCCGAGAGCGCGGTCATCATGCGCAGGATCACGACCATGACGATCGCAGGACGGATCAGCGGCAGCGTGATGTGGAAGAAGCGCTGCCAGGCGCCGGCGCGGTCGAGCCGGGCCGCTTCGTAGACGTCGGGCGGCAGGGTCGAGAGCGTCGCCAGCAGCACCAGGAAGGCGAACGGCGTCCATTGCCAGGTGTGGATCGCGATCACCGAGATCAGCGCGAGCTGCGGGTCGCCGAGCCAGTTGTGGCTGCCGAGGCCGAGCGCGCGCGTCACCATGTCGACCAGGCCGACGTCGGGCGCCAGCACCAGCGTGCGCCAGAACAGGCCCACGACCACCGGCGCGAGCACGATCGGCAATATCGCGGCGACGCGCAGCACGCCCTGGCCTTTCGGGATCTGCAGCACCAGCAGCGCCAGCGACAGGCCGACGATCACCTGCAGCACCACCGTCGAGCCGGTGTAGACGCCGGTCAGCAGCAGCGAATTCCAGAAGCGCGGGTCGCTGCCCATCTTGACGTAGTTGTCGACGCCGGCGAAGCCCGAGAGCCAGGGCATGCCGAGGTCGAGCCGATGCAGGCTGTTCCAGGCGAGGTAGACGAGCGGCGCGGTGGTCGTGAGCACGAGCACGGCGATCGCCGGCAGCAGCAGCGCCAGCGCGAAGCGGCGCTCGCGCGCCTCGAGGGTGGGCGCGGCCACCCTCACCCCGGCCCTCTCCCGCTCGCGGGAGAGGGAGTCGCCGTCGGACTCACCCCTTCAGGATCGTCGCGATCCGGGCCTGCGCCTCGTCGAGCGCTTCCTTCGGCTTCTTCTGCCCGACCAGCGCCGACTGGATCGCCGTCGCCATGGTCTCGCCGATGGCGGGCCACTGCGGCACGCGCGGCCGCCAATCGACGTCGGTGTCCTGCTCCAGCGATTCGAGCGCAGCCGGGATGAAGTTGTCGCCGGCGTCCTTCATCGCCGCAGCGAACTCCGGCGTGCGCCAGAGCGCGATCCGGTTGATGCCCGAGCGCTTGGCCGGGCCGGCGAACTTCCACGAGGTGCGCGCCTGCGTCTCGGCCGAGGCCGCCCAGGCGATGAAGAGCCACGTCGCCTTCTTCTGCTTCTCGGTCAGGGCGGCGTTGATCGGGAAACCCCAGTTCCAGATCGAGGTCACGCGCTTGCCGTTCGGTCCCTTCGGCCAGCGCGCGTAGGCGATCTTGCCGACGACCTTGGACTTCTCCGGGTTGGTGATCACCGCGGCCGAGGAATGCGCGTCGATGTAGGTCGCCACCGTGCCCTGCGAGAACGCATCGGCGATGTCGGGCCAGTTCCAGTTGCGCACCGCCGGCGGCGCATAGGCCGTGAGCGTGTCGACGTACCAGGTGAGCGCCTGCACCGCCTGCGGCGAGTTGACGACGACGTTGTTGCCCTGCATCCAGCTGCCGCCGAAGCCGCGGAACAGGGACGGGTAGACGTACATGTTCTGGCCCGCGCCCGAGAAGCCGCGCAGCGCCAGGCCGTAGACGCGGGCGTTGGCGTCGGTCAGCGCCTTGGCGTTGGCGACGAGCTGGTCGTAGGTCTCGGCCGGCTTCAGGCCCTTGGCCTCGTACAGGTCCTTGCGGTAGACCTGCACCGTGACCTCGCCGTCGTAGGGAATGCCGTAGGGCTTGCCGTCGATCGAGTCGGCGTCGCGCCAGGCCTTGATGATGTCTTCGTAGTGGAACCAGGCCTTGTCGGTCAGCGTGGCGTCGTTCAGATAGGTGTCGAGCGGCTCGACCCACTTGTTCGAGACGTACAGCGGGTAGTACATCGGGTCGGCGGCATGGGTCGCGTAGGTCGCCGTCTTCGACGAGAGGTCGAGCAGCGCCTTCTGCCGGATCTGCCCGGGCGGCACCTTCTCGAAGCGCAGCTTGATGCCGGTGAGCGCCTCGAACTGCGGCTGCAGGCTGATCAGGTTCTCGAAGTAGCTCGCCGGGATCACCATCACGGTGATGCTCTCGCCCTCGACCTGCTTCCAGTTGATCTTCGCCGCCTTGTAGGGCGCGAGCTCGTCGGCCTGCGCCCACGCCGGGCCGAGCCCGACCGGCCCGAGGGCGACGGCGGCGCCGAGCGCGGCGCCCTGCTTCAGAACCTCGCGGCGGCCTTGGCTTCGCTTCATTGCAGGCACTCCTCGTGTATTCGATTACATGACGGTAGCAGCCCCGTCCGGCCGACACAACACCCGAGTATCAGCGTTTCCACGGAGCGTAAGCTCATGCCTTGTGTAATCGAATTCAGGCATGACGCGCGCCACCGCCATTGCCGACAAGCCGGGCCGCCCCAGCGCCAAGGACGTGGCGCGCCTGGCGGGCGTTTCCACCGCCACGGTATCGCGCTTCCTCAATTCGCCGGCGCAGGTCGACGCCGAGACGCAGGCGCTGGTGCGCGACGCGGTGCTCAAGCTCCGCTACGTGCCGCACGGCGCCGCCCGGGCGCTGCGCAGCGCGCGCAGCCACATGGTCGGCGCGGTCGTGCCCTCCTTCGACTACGCGCTCTACGCGCGCACCACCAGCGCGATGCAGGCGGTGCTCGACGCCCGCGGCTACTCGATGGTGCTGGCCGAGCACCACTACGAGCTCGCCTCCGAGGTGCGCATCACCGAGCAGCTCATCAGGCGCGGCGTCGACGCGTTCGTCTTCGTCGGCCTCGACCACGACCCGGCCCTCTTCGCCCTGCTCGAAAGCTACGGCCGGCCCTACGTGCTGACCTGGGGCGTCGATCCGATGCGGCGCCATCCGAGCATCGGCTTCGACAACCGCGCCGCCACCTTCGAGATGACGCGCCACCTGCTCGGCCTCGGCCACCAGCGTTTCGGCCTGCTCAGCGCGCCCACCGCCGGCAACGACCGGGCCACCGAGCGCGGCGCCGGCATGCGGGCGGCGCTGGCGCAGGCCGGCCTCGCCCTCGACGAGCGCTGCGTGCGCCACGGCCCGATCGACCTCGGCGCGGCGACGGCGATGATGAAGTCGCTGCTCGCCCTGCCGAAGGCGCTGCGCCCGACCGCGGTGATCGGCACCAACGACGTCTTCGCCGTCGGCGCGATGCTCGCCTGCCGGGCCGAGGGCGTGCGCATTCCCGAAGACGTCTCGATCGCCGGCTGCGACAACACCGACCTCGGCGCGACGCAGACGCCGGCCCTCACCAGCATCCGCACGCCGATCGTCGAGATCGGCCGCGCCGCCGCCGAGCAGGTGGTCGCGCGCCTCGAGGGCGAGCCGCACCTCGCCTTCCAGCTGCTCGGCTTCGAGCTCGTGAGCCGCGGCAGCACCGCGGCGCCGCCGCGACGCTGAGGCAGCAGCCGGCGAGGGACGTCGGTCAGCGTTCCGGCGCGGCCACGGGCCCGCGCGAGGCCGCGGCCGTCGCCCGGCGCGTCGCTAGACTCGCCGCACCACGAGACGGAGGCAAGCGATGGCGGAGGCGGTGATCAGGCGCGGGCGGGCGCGCCTCTGGATCGGCGGGGTTCTCTGGCTCGTCGTCATCGTCGTGCTCGCGCTCGCGGTCGGCGTCTACGCGTTCATGCGCGCCAGCCTGCCCACGCTCGACGGCACGATCGCCGCCGCCGGACTGCGCGGCCCGGTCACGGTCGCGCGCGACGAGCTCGGCGTGCCGCTGCTCCGCGGCGGCGACCGCGCCGACATCGCCTTCGCCACCGGCTTCGTGCATGCGCAGGAGCGCTTCTTCCAGATGGACCTGCTGCGTCGTGCCGGCTCGGGCGAGCTCGCGGCGCTGCTCGGCAAGGCGCTGCTGCCCGTCGACCGCGAGCGCCGCCTGCACCGCTTCGGCGCCCGCGCCGGCGTCGCCCTCGCCGCCCTGCCCGAGCGCGACCGGGTGGTGCTCGAACGCTATGCCGCCGGCGTGAACGCCGGCCTCGCCGGCCTCGCCGCGCGGCCGTTCGAGTACGGCGTGCTGCGCGCGGTGCCGCGCCGCTGGGTCGCGCAGGACACCCTGCTGGTGGCCTGGGCGATGTACTTCGACCTGCAGGACGACCAGTTCCACCGCGTGTTCTCGCGCGGCTGGCTGCGCGACCAGGGCAGCTCGCCCGAGCAGCTCGCCTTCCTGCTGCCGACGGCGAGCGGCTACGACGCGCCGCTCGACGCGGCGGCGATCGACGAGCCGGCCGCGCCTCTTCCTGCGCAGCCGCCGGCCTGGTTCGGCAAGCCGGCGAAGACCAAGGTCGCGCTGCTCGAGGACATCGGCAATGCCGAGGTCGGCAGCAACAACTGGGTCGTCGCCGGCGCGCGCAGCAAGAGCGGCGCGGCGATCGTCGCCAACGACATGCACCTGACGCTGCGCCTGCCGCACATCTGGTACCGCGCCGCGATCGAGATCGAGGCGCCGGGCGCGCCGCCGCGCCGCCTGGTCGGCGTGACGCTCCCCGGCACGCCGGCGATCGTCGCCGGCAGCAACGGCCAGGTCGCGTGGGGGCTGACCAACAGCTACGGCGCGTACCTCGACCTGCTCGAGCTCGAGCTCGACCCGAAGGACCCGACCCGCTACCGCCTGCCGCCGCCGCTCTCGGGCGCTGCCGCGGGCGAGGAGTGGGGCCTGATCCGCACGGTCGAGGAGCGCATCGCCGTCGCCGGCGGCGAGGACGATGTGCTGCGCGTGCAGGAAACGGCATTCGGCCCGATCTGGGAGCGGGGTGGCCGCCGCTACGCGGTGCACTGGGTCGCGCACGACCCCGGCGCGGTGAACTTCGTGTCGTTCCAGCTCGAACGCGCGGCGACCGCGGAGGAAGCGCTCGCGATCGGCCAGCGCTCGGGCATTCCGGCGCAGAACCTGGTGGTCGGCGACATCGCCGGGCACATCGGCTGGACGATCGGCGGCGCCCTGCCGAATCGCCCCGCGACCTGGGCCTCGACCTTTCCGGCGCCGGCCGCCGCGTCGGCGTCGCACACCTGGTCGGGGCTCGCGCCGCCCGGTTCCTACCCGAGCATCGGCAACCCGTCGTCAGGTCAGATCGCCACCGCCAACGCGCGCCAGCTCGCAGGCGCCGCCTACGCCGCGATCGGCGACGGCGGCGCCGACCTCGGCGCACGTCAGCGCCAGGCACAGGCCAGCGTCGCCGCGCTCGGCCCGAGCACCGACGAGGCCGGCGTCTACGGCGTCTTCCTCGACGATCGCGCCCTCTACCTCGCGCCCTGGCGCGACCGCGCCCTGCAGGCCCTCGCCGGCGACACCGACCCCGCACCGCGTGCGAAGCGCGACGAGTTCAAGCGCCTTCTCGAGACCACGTGGACCGGCAGGGCGAGCATCGACTCGGTCGGCTATCGCCTCACCCGCGCCTTCGTCGCCGGTCTGTACGCGCGCCTGTTCGGCGGCGTCGACGAGGCGATGAAGGAAGCCGAGAAGCGGGCCGCCTATTCGCGCGCCACCTCGCGCTGGCCGGCAGTGATCGCGCGCCTGCTCGACGAGCAGCCCGCGGGCTGGCTGCCGCAAGGCAGCGCCGACTGGCGCGCGGTTCAGCTCGCGGCGATCGACGACGCGATCGCGAGCATCGAGAAGGACGGCACGCCGCTAGCGGAAGCGACCTGGGGCAAGCGCAACACCACGCGCATCGTTCATCCGATGGCCGCCGCGCTGCCGCTCGGCATGCGCTGGCTGGCCGCGCCGGCGGATCAGATGCCGGGCGACAGCCACATGCCGCGCGTCGCCTCGCCCGACTTCGGCCAATCGGAGCGCTTCGCCGTCTCGCCGGGGCGCGAGGCGAGCGGCGTGTTCAACATGCCGGGCGGGCAGAGCGGCCATCCGCTCAGCCGCAACTTCCTCGGCGGTCATGCCGACTGGGTGGCGGGCCGGCCGACGCCGCTGCTGCCGGGGCCGGCGGTGAACACGCTGAGCTTCGTGCCGGCCACGCCGGGCAACGCAGCGCAGCGCTGACGGGCCGGCGGCGGAAAGGTTCAGGCGGCGCGCAGCTCCACGCCGGTGCCGACGACGCGCAGCGCGCCGTTCTTGCCGAGGTCGATGCGCTCGCCGCTCGTGAGCCGGTACTCGGTGAGGCCGGTCGGCTCCCACTGGTCGAGGCCGGCGGTGAGCAGGTCGACGCGCTGAAGGTGCTCGTAGGCCATCACCTTGTACGACGCGCCGTCGCTGCCCCGGGCGTCGAACGAATCGAGCAGGTGCAGGCGCTTTTCTGTTTCCATGGCCAGGTCTCCTTCGTGTTGATCTCGCGTCGCTGTGGGAGCCGACATGGCGGGCGCGAGTTCCGCTCATCGTGATGGCACGCAAATACCGTTGTGGCGTCAGGGTCTCGTCGATACGATCCGGCGCCTCGCCCACTTCACGCCGAGAGATCCCTCATGTCGCTGCTCCAGACCCTCGGCCTGAAGCTCCCCGGTGCGGCCGCGGACGGCGCGGCGGCCAAGCAGGGCAGGACCGTTCGCTTCGAGGAGGTCTCGCAGCAGGTGCCCGAGCCCGGCGGCTCGGCCGTGCAGATCGGCAAGGGCCGCCAGCGCTCCGACGCGGTGATCGCGCCGCCGCCGAAGGTGCCCGCCGCGGTGGAGGTGCAGGCGCCCGGCGGCAAGAAGCTCGAGGTGGTGAAGGCGGCCAACGGCAAGGTGAAGTACACCGCGCCGCCGCCTAAGGTCGCCGAGATCACCTTCTCCGGCGGCGGCGGCAAGGGCACTGCCCTGCCCGGTGCGGTGAAGGCGCTGCACGAGAGCGGCATCCTCAAGGACGCGACCAAGATCGCCGGCGCCTCGGTCGGCTCGATGACCGCGGCGCTCGTCGCCGCCGGCATCACGCCCGACGAGATGCTCGCCATCGCCGATGCCGACGAGACCACCGACATGATCACCGAAGGCACCGGCGGCAGCAAGAAAGGCCTGTTGGCGCGGGCGCTGAAGAACAAGATCCTCACCGGCAGCGGCAGCCCGCTCACCGGCCAGGGCCTCGAGGACATCGTTCGCAACGTGCTCGACGAAACGCTGCGCAAGCGCATGGCCGAGTACATGGCCGAGTGCAGCAAGGCGGGCAAGCCGATCGACCCCGCGGTGGCGAGGATCACCGCGCGGCTGGCGAGCAACAAGGCCGGCCCGACCTTCGGCGACTACCGCGCCCTCTCGAAAGTGATCCCGGCGATCAAGGAAGTGGTGATGACGGGCAGCTACACGACCGAGTTCACCGGCGAGGGCAAAGGCAAGAAGAAGCTCGAGGGCGGCAACGAGGAAGGCCAGCTCTACGTCTTCGACGCCGACAGCGAGCCCGACCTGGAGGTCGCCGTCGCGGTGCACGCCTCGGCGTCGTTCCCGGGGGCGTTCAAGCCGATCGACATCAAGATAGCCAGCGGCCTCACGGTGCGCTTCATCGACGGCGGGGTGATGAACAACACGCCCACCTCCTCGAGCATCGGCAACGAGCGCGACCTCGACCCCATGCCGCAGCAGCGCGGCGTGACCTTCGTATTCGACGACGACACCGGCGACGCCGCCAGCCTGCTCAAGGGCAAGGTGAACCCGGCGCAGGGCCTGGGCGCGCGCATCGCCGACTGGTTCGTCGGCTCGAAGAACGCCGGTGCCGAGTACGCGAAGAACAAGTCTGCCGCCGACAAGCCGGGCGAGATCGTGGTCGTGCCGCTGCAGATCGAGCTGCCGCCGGCCAAGCCCGGCAAGAAGGGCAAGAAGCACGACCTGCGCGGCACCCTCGGCGGCACGCTCAACTTCAGCCCGCCGCAGGCGGTGCGCGACGGCCTGCGCGGCATGACCGAGGAAGCGACGAAGAAGCAGATCGCCGCCGACGGCAAGCCGCGCACGCGCGAGTTCGCGAGCGACGCGCAGATGTTCGCCTCGATCCCGCTCGACGAGCTGAAGGCGCTGGCCGCGAGCCCATACGCCGGCGCTGCGGAGGCGGTGGCGTTTCGTGAGCGTGTGGCCGAGATGATCGTCAAGCTCCTGGTGGGCGTGAAGAAGGCGGTTGCCGGCAAAGGCGGCAGGGCGGCCGATGCCCTGAAAGACAAGGACGTCGCGATGACGCTCGCCGAGCTCGACACGCTGGCCGGCGCCGAGCCCGAGTTCCAGGGCTACGTGGGCCGCGAGCTGAACAGGAAGCCCGAGCTCGACCTGATGCTCGAGGCGGCGCGGCGCGACAACCGCAACGCCAAGGGGAGGAAGAGCCCGACCCTGGATGCCGCCGACGCGGTGGCCGAGGGGCTGCGCGCGCACACCTTCGCCGACAACATCCTGAAGCAGCTCGTCTATCCGAAGATGAAGCAGGAGCCCAAGGGGGGCGCCGGCATCCTCACCCTGTTCACGATCGAGCAGCTCCTGCGCACGGCGAAGCAGCCGGGCGACGTGAACCAGGCGATCGAGCTCGGCGTGAAGCACTTCCTGAACAAGCGCGACCGGCGCATTCCCAAGCGCGGCCACCGCGTGTTCGCGCAGCAGCTCGCGCAGCGCCGCATGCGCCCGGCCGCGTGACCCTCGACCTCTCCACCTTACCGAGACCGACCCATGTCCCCCAGTGCCCAGGCTCTCTACGCCCAGCTCGCCCAGGCCCTCGGCGTGGAGGCCATCCCCGCCGACGCGCAAGGCATCGTCCAGCTCGAGGTCGGCGACGAGGGCCGCGTGGTCATCGTGCCCGAGGACGCGCACACCCTGATGCTGCTTTCGCCCGTGGCGCCGCTGCCGAGCGCGCTCGACAAGGGCACGCTGCTGTGGTTGATGCGGCGCAACTTCCACGACAGCCCGCTGGCGCCGTTTCGCATCGGCTGCGACAAGGCGGGCAACGTCGTCGTCTGGGGAAGGCTGCCGATCGACGGCCTGAGCGGCGAGCAGCTCGCCGGCCTGCTCGACGCGGTGGCGGCCGAGGCGGCACTGATCCGCGAGGAGATCGCCACCGACGAGGAAGAGGGCGCCGAGGCCGCCTGAGCGCTACGACTCCGCCGGCTCGATCGGTTCCTTGCGCTCGCGCACCGTGAGCCAGGCGCCGGCGGCGCCGCAGACGGCGATGAGCGCGATGCCCAGCAGCGAGGTGAGGTCGGGCACCTGCGCGAACATCACCCAGCCGGTGAGCATGGCGAAGCCGATCTGCCCGTAGAGGTAGGGCGTGAGCGTGGAGGCGGGCGCGCGCTGGTACGCGAGGATGAGGAAGAAGTGGCCGACCGTGCCCATGAAGCCCATGAGGCAGAGGATCGCCCACCAGTGCCAGGCCGGCAGCGGCGCCCAGGCGAAGGGCAGCGCGACCGAGGCGATGAGCGTGCCGACCCAGCCGCTGTAGAAGTGCATGGTGAGCGGCTTCTCGGTGCGCGCCAGCCGGCTGGTGAGCACCTGGAACCAGGCGTTGCTGAACACCAGCCCGAGCGGAAGAAGGATCGCCCAGCTGAAGACCGTGCCGCCCGGCCGCAGGATCACCAGCGTGCCGGCGAAGCCGCCCGCCACCAGCGCCCAGCGCAGCGGCGACACCTCCTCCTTCAGCACGGTGGCGGCGAACAGGGTGACGACGAGCGGGGCGATCAGCACGATCGCCGTGAACTCGGCGATCGGCATGTAGCGCAGGCTCAGGAAGGCGAGCGCGCTCGAGGTGAGCAGCAGGCTGCCGCGCAGGAGCTGAAAGCGTGGATGCTCGGTCTTCAGCACGGCGATCCCGTAGCGCGGCAGCAGCACCAGCGTCGTCGCCACGGCCTGGAAGGCATAGCGGAACCAGATCGCCATCAGGATCGGCACGGCGCTGGTGGACAGCTTGGCCGTGGTGTCGAGGACGGCGAAGCAGGCGACCGCGAGGACGACGAGGCCGATGCCGGCCAGGGTGCGTTCGGATTCGCGGTCGCGGGACATCGGCCCGAGTGTGCCGCCTCGCCCCCCGCGTTGCCGTGCACGCGCTTTTTGGGGGGGCTTGGTCGCGCCCCGACCGCAGGTCTATCCTCCGCGCCGAAGGAGGCTCCCCATGAGTTTGTTGCAGGCACTCGGCCTGGCGGCCCTGCCCGCCCCGGCCGGTCTCGCGGACGCCGAAGGCGAGCCGGCGAAGGCCGGCGAGTCGGGCAAGAGCGCCGGCCGCGCCAAGGGCGGCGCGGGCGGCGGCGAAACGCCGCTCGACATCAAGGCCGACGTCGCCGCCGTGCTGCAGCAGGTGCTCGACCTGGTGCTCGGCGGCATCCAGGACGACGAAGCGCGCAAGGCCGTCAACGACGCCTACGGCAAGCTGAAAGCCACGTTCGACAAGGCCGACAAGCTCGGCTCCACCAAGGCCAAGGTCACCGCCTACGAGGCGATCCTCGCGCCGGCGCAGGACCTGCGCGCCAGGGCCGAAGGAATCCGCTACGCGTTCGGCCTGTGGGACGGCAACGGCAAAGCGCTCGTCGAGCCCGCCCGCACCGCGATCGGCAAGCTGCCCGAGGCGGCGAAGGCGGTGTTGGAAACCACGCTCGCCGGCACGGAGGCCGACGCGCTGCGCGCCGCCCGGGCCGGCGACAGCACGACGCTGCAATCGACGATCCAGCCGAAGCTGGTGCGCCTGCATGCCCTGGTGACGACGCTGCCGAAGCGATCGACCGAGATCGACGCCGGCATCGCCGCCGCCGCCAAGGTGCTGCTCGCGCTCGACAAGACCCGCGCCACCGACCTGCTGGTGCGGCTGGCCCGCTTGCAGGATGCCAAGAAGAGCGGCTGGCCGGCCGGCACCACCTTCGAGGAGGTCGCCACCTCGGTCGACGGCCTGCTCGCCGAGGCCAGGGCGCTGCAGACCGAGGGCCGGGAGCTCACGACCAGGCTGGGCGACGAGCGCGAGCTGGCGGTGGTGCGCAAGCGCCTCGACGGGCTGAAGCCGCGCATCGACCGCGCCAACGACACCGGCATGCCGAAGTACGTGGAGGACCGCCAGGCGAACGTGCGCAACTTCGCGAAGACGATCGAGGAGCAGATGACCGCCGGCAACAAGGCCGCGGTGCTGAAGACGCTGGGCCTGCTGACGCTTTCGCTCGGCGACATGGAAGGCATGAAGGACCGCCACGCCGAATACCGGCGCAAGTTCGAGGCGGCTCGCGACGGCGCGGTGAAGACGGCCCGCGCGCTCAAGCTCAAGCCGGCCGACTTCGCCGCCTCGCGCGACAAGCAGCTGCAGGACCGCGAGAACGAGATCGAGGCCTCGACCTCGAACGGCGTGTTCGACCCGGCCCTGCGCCAGATCGACATCTGGATCCAGCAGGCCAACGCCTGGGGCAAGGCGCAGATCGCCTACGACAACCTGCACGGCAAGTCGCCCGACGTCGGCGATCTCGAGGACCTGGCCAGGCTGCCGGGCGGCGACAAGGTGCTCGACCGGCTGGTGGAGGACCTGCCGCCGTCGACCACGCCCAAGGTGCTCTACGCCGCGCTCAAGGCGCGCTACGGCGTCGACATCACCCAGTACTCGAACATGAAGAAGGACAAGAACGACGATCCCACCTGGGACATCGACCCGAGCACCAAGCTCGACCCGAGCCTGCCCGACCCGAAGCAGGAGGTCGATCTCGAAGGCCTGTATTCGGTGCTCGGCAAGGTACCGAACCAGGACGTGCAGTTCGTCGAGAAGATCAAGCGCGTCACCGAGGACAAGGTCGCCGCGCTGTACAACGGCGGCATCCTGAAGGACACGATCGAGCTGCACTGCGGCCGGCCGGGCACGCTGCAGGACAACATCACCGAGTTCAACACGCCGGGCCAGGTGGTGCCGACCGGCGAATCGGTTCAACCGGGTTGCGAGCCGCCGGCCGGCGCGGCCGACGCGCCGTGGTTTGACTTCACCGTGCTGCACGAGGTGGGCCACGCGGTCGACGACGCGCGCAACATCATGAGCGGCGAGCGCGGCAACGACGCCGGCTGGGTGACGCCGGGCACCGGCACGATCGCCGAGAAGATCGCCGCCAAGGTCGGCTACGACAAGAAGTACATCGAGAAGATGCTCGACGACAAGTCGAGCACTCCGCCGAAGAAGGCGCCGAAGCCGCCCGAGGGCACGAGCCAGGACGACTGGGACAAGGCCCGGGCCGATGCCGAGGCCTGGGTGAAGGACATCCGCGTCGGCAAGAAGCCATGGGGCAACGCCGCGATGGCCAAGCAGCGCACCGCTGCCGACGGGCTCGTCTATCACGAGGGCTACGAGGGCAACTGGGTGGGCTACAAGTATTCGGCGCGAGCCCAGGGCATCACCGGCTACCAGTTCCGCGCGCCCGCCGAGTGGTTCGCCGAGCTGTACGCGGCGTACCACATGCAGAAGCTCAACCCGTCGCACCCGGCTTCGAAGTGGCTCGCCAAGCTCAAGGCCGAGTCGCAGACGTCCTGATCGCGGAGACACTCATGTCGCTCTTTCAGGAAACCGTCATCGACTGCCCGTCGTGTGCGCGGTCGCTCTCGTTCGAGACCGTGCACAGCCTCAACGCCGACCGCCGGCCCGACCTGCGCGCCGACATCCTCGACAGCCGCTTCCAGCGCACCAACTGCCCGTATTGCGGCACGGGCTTTCGCCTCGATTGCGACTTCACCGTGCTCGACGTCAAGCGCGGCCAGTGGATCGTCGCCGCGCCGGTCGGGGCGATCGCCGACTGGGAAGCGCGCGAGGCCGCCGCCCGCGCGATCTTCGCCCGGGCCTACGGCGCCGAGGCGCCGGCCATCGCCCGCGAGATCGGCCAGCGGCTGAAGCCGCGCATCGTCTTCGGCTGGCCGGCCCTGCGTGAAAAGCTGGTCGTCGGCGACCTCGGGCTCGACGACGTGGCGCTCGAGGCGGTGAAGGCGACCGTGCTGCGCAACGCGGCGTCGATTCCCGGCCGCGTGGTCGCCGAGCTGCGCCTGGTCGCCGCCGACAAGAACGACCTGCTGCTCGCCTGGCAGCGCAGCTACGACGGCGCCGCCGGCGCCGTGGTGTCGGCGCCGCGCGCCCTGCACGACAAGATCGCCGCCGCCGCCGCCAACGACGGCTGGACGGCGTTTCGCGCCGGCTTCGAGGGCGCGCTGTTCGTCGACCTGAAGCGCGAGCTGGTCCGGCCGCGGAAGGCGGCCTGAGAGGGGCTTCCCCGCCTCAGCCCTTCTTCGGCTTGGCGGCCGCGAGCGCCCGCACCGCCGGCTGGTAGGTGACGCCCATCCAGTTCCAGTTCTTGTCGAGCTCGGCCCTGAGCTTCACGACCACGTCGTAGCAGGCCTTCCAGTAGCGGGCCAGGTCTTCCTGCAGGAAGCGCTCGCCAGGCAACTCGACCGGCGTGTTCTCGGCGATGGCATGGAACATCTTCGCCTTCAGGCCGTGGCTCTTCTCGATGGCGGCGAGGAACTTCCGGAAGTTCTCGTCGAACTCGCCGTCGTCGCGGATGTCGCGCGCCTGGCGTGCCGCGCGCGCCTCCTGGGAGCTGTCGAGGGTGCTCCACTGCCGGTCGAGGAACGCCGGCACGTCCTCGAGCGCGATCGTCTCGCCGGTGTCGGCGGCGATGTCCTTGGCCTCCGGCGCGGGCTCGGGCTTCATCTTGCCGTCGGCCGCGTCGAACGCTTCCTGCTCGCGCCGGTCGACCATCTTCGCGAACGGCACCCAGATCTCGCCGAGGCGCGAGATGAGCTGGAAGTAGCCCTTCAGCATCGGCAATTCCTCGCTCGCCGCGGCGCCGAACTCGCCGAACAGCTTGGCCATGTCGCCCATCGCCTGCGCGTTCTTCACGCGGTTTCCGGTCTGCGTGAAGTCGACCGCCTGGACGCGAATCAGCACCTGGCGGCACTCCTCGAGCTTTCTCACCGCGGCGGCGACCTTGAGCACCTTGCCGGCGCCGTCACCCACCTTCTCCAGGCCCTCGGCGACCTTGCCGAGCGCCTCGGCCGTCTGACCGATCGCCTTGGCCGTCTCCCATTGGCCCTGCACCTTGGCCAGCACGCCCTGCGCCTGCTTGAGGCGCTTGGTGGCGGCCTCGACGTCGTCGGCGAAGGCCTTGAAGCTCTCCTCCGCCGCGCCCGGATCGACGGCGCTCTCGGTCGGCGTGTCGTTGCCATAGTCGGCGTTGGCCACCTTCTTGGCGTCCTCGACCGGCTTGAGAACCTCCTTCTTGGCGTCGGTGTACGCCTTGGTCAGACCTTCGATCGATTTTCTGCCCTGCGCGACCTTTTCCTTCACCTGGTCCCACAGCCCGGCCTTGGCGTCCGCACCGGCCGCCGCGGCCAGGGTGCGCATCTTCTCGCCCTGCGGATGCCCGGCGGCAAGCAACCCCTTCACGTCGCCGATGAACTCGGCCAGCGCACCCTGCGCCTCCTTGGCCTGGCTGCCCTTCTCGGCCTTGTCGCCGGACTTGTCGTTGGCCTTGTGGCTTGCCTTCGCCTCGGCCAGCGCCTTCGGCGTGGGCAGGTTCAGCGCGCTCAGCAGTCCCATGAAATCTCCCGCGATGGTGGCGGCATGCCGCTTGTCGATGCCGTGATTCTGCGGCGCGGGCAGGGCGCGGGACATCGACCGAAAGCGCCATGGAGGGCCATCCGGAGAGCCATTGACTCAGCGAAACCATCCGAGCTGCTCGGTCGTCGCCAGCAGGACGCCGCCACGGCTCCAGATCCGCGCCTGCGCGGCGACGGTCGACGACTCGGCCCGCGAGCACGAGACGTCGAGCAGCACGTCGTCGTCGCCCAGGGCCGCGAGCTCGGCGTCGGTCGCGAGGAAGTAGGCGGAGAGGGTGACGGTCGAGTAAGGGCCGGGCTCGGTTCGCCTCGACCAGCTGCGCGGCGGATAGTTGTCGGCGAGGTAGGCGAGCAGGATGGCGTCGAGCGCTCGCCCCGAGGTTTCGCGAAGCCAGAAGACCGAGCGGGCGTCGGCACGATCGAAGATCGGAAAGCCGTGAACCGGCCGGATCAGGCTGCGCTGGCCGAAGGTTCCCGGCGGATGAAACGTCGGCAAGGTGTCGGGCGGCGGCGTCTGCGGCATGACCGCGTCGGTGAAACCGAAGCTCTCGCGCCGCTTGGCCAGCACCACCGTCGCGATGGCGGCCGGGGCCTGCGCTCCTTCCAGGTGCAGCTCCGCCTGCCAGGTCGCGAGCGCGCGGCCGCCACCGAGCGGGCGCGTCTTCAAGCGCAAGGCATGGCCGGAGAGCACCGGGCTGAGAAAGTGCACCGCGATCGAGACCGGGCTGCCTGCGTCGACCGCGTCGCCCAGCACCGCCTTGAGCAGCAGCGCCGAGGTCCAGCCGCCGAACATGCCGGTGCCCGCTTCGCGCCGCGGGTCGGTGCGGCCGCTCCATTCGCGCGGCCCCGCGGGAGACAGGGCGATCGATTCGTCGAACTCGTTCATCGACGGCATTCTCCAGCCCCCGAAGCACCTTTCGACCGGACGACAATCCCTGGCGATGCGGCCCCGTGCGGCCCCCGCAGTCGTGTACAAACCGAGCCGTCGCCGAGGAACCCGATGAAGCAGTCCGCCGCCGAGCGTCCCGACCCCACGAGCCAACGCAAGGCCGCCATCGCCCGCGGCGCCGCGCTCGAGCACACCGGCAAGGTCCGGGTCGAGCCGATCCCGGACTTCGACCTCGATCGCACCATCTTCAAGACCCTCGAGGGCAAGGCCGCCCGCTTCGTGGTGACCACCCGCGTCGGCAAGGAGGCCCGCTGGGACGCCGCTGCCGCCCGGGCGGTGCAGGCCGAATACGAGGCTGCCCGCGCGGCGCACCCTCTGCCGGAAGTGAGCCCGGAGCTGATGCAGTTCCTGGTCAGGGAGTGCGACTTCGACGTGGAGCACGCCGACGGATCGTTCCTCGATCACCTCTACTTCTGCTTCGAATACAGCGTGCAGCACTATCCCGGGCAGTCGCCCCTGGTGATGCTGCTGCACTCGATCCTCGGCACCGGCACCAACACGTTCGCGATGACCGCCGACAAGATTCCCGCGCTGCGCGAGCTGATGACGCCCTCGGAGTGGGCGCAGACCGAAGCCTTTCCCTCCGTACTGCGGCTGCTCTATGCCGGCCCGCTGCGCGAGGAGCTCCGCGACAACGTCCAACGCGCCGATGCCATCGCCTCGATCACGTTTCACCGGGTGATCGACAACGAACCGATCACGTTGAGCGGCAAGGATCTCTGGATCGCGCTGAACTACCAGCTCATCCACCTGGTGGACTTCCTCCCGGTGGCGAACTGGTCGGTGCACCAGAACGACACCTCGTTCATCCTGTTCCGCGATCTGTACGACCTGCTCGAGCGGGCCGGCAAGCGCGAGGCGATCGTCGGCTACACGCCGACCTCGCGCCCGCGCAAGCTGGAGGGCGAGCCGCAGGGCGTGGGCGCCTGGCTCACCACGCTGATCCCGGTGAGCGCGAGCGAGCGGATGGCGGCCAGGTCGGTCACCCGCTTCTCGGAGCGGATCGGACACTCCCTCGACTACCGGATCGCCTGGGCCTGATCTCGACGCTGGCTGCAGCACGACCCGCTCGGCTGCGGCGCGACCCGAGGTGGCCGTCGGTATCGTCACCCACAGCTCGGCATCCTCACTGACGGCGACGGTGCAGGATCGGCCACCGGGCGACGCCCGGACCTCAGGCGCGCGAAGCGGCTTGCTCGAGCATCGCCGTCGTGACCTCGTGCCGGTCGGCGATGCGCAGCAGCTCGCCCGACGGAAGCGACTCCATCGCGACGCCGCGAGAGCCGCCCTCGGCGGTCCCGGCCCGGCCGTGATGGACGAGGCTGAACACGTCGGGCCGCGCGTAGTGGCCCATGGTGTCGACCACCGCCTTGGCGATCTTCACGAACTGCGCCGGACACACGGCGTAGACAATGGTGTCGCCGGGCGTCGGCGGCGCGAGCGGAATGCCGATCGGCGCATAGACCGCGCTGCCGCCTTGCGCGTAGTCGATGTTCAGGGTATCGCGCAAGGCGAAATCCGACGGGATGTCCGCCTCGGTGATGTAGCCGCACGACCCGAGCACGAAGGCGCCCGCCTCGAAGGCGTGGGCGCGGCAGCTCGAATAGCCCCAGAAGCTCTCCGCGGTGGCATCGAATTCCTCGAGCTTGGGTCCGGTGTGCAGCGCGAAGGCGCCGGGAAACACGGCGACGTGGAAGTCCTCGCCCTGGGCGATCATGTGCGCCCGCGCCAGCGTCATCAGGTTCTCGCCGCAGATCAGACCGCCGATGCGCCCGTAGTCGGTCTCGTAGACGTCGAGGTCGGAGCCGTCGCCGCAGCCCCAGACCGCGCGCTCGACGAAGGTCGGCATCAGCTTGCGGCGCCGGCCGAGCACCTGGCCGTGGTTGTCGATGAACAGCAGCGTGTTGTAGATCGTGTGGACCGCGGCGCGCGGGTCCATCTCGTTGCAGCCGATCGCCACCACGGCGTTGGCTTTCTCCGCGGCGGCGCAAAGGCGGGCGGTGTCTTCGCTCTCGATCAGCAAGGTGCTGTCGTAGAAGCGGCCGCGCACGTCCATCCAGTCGCCGACCCGCGACTCCCAGCCTTCGCCCCAGTACGGATAGCCCGACACCCAGGCCTCGCTGAAGACGATGATCTGCGCGCCTTGCGCGGCCGCCTCGGCGATCTTGGCGCAGGCCTTGTCGATCGTCGCCTCGCGGTCGAAGAACACCGGCGCCGCCTGAACGATGGCCACCTTGACGGCGGGATGGCCGTTGAGCACTTTCTGGCTGGGCTTCATGGCGGCTCCGGGCAGCATGTCGATGCGCCATTGAAGAGCGCCTCGTCGCCGCCGTCTTGACGGCAGGCGAACCAACGCCAGGCAAATTGCGAACTCAGTGCGGCGGCGCCGCTGCCCGGCCATCCCTTGGCGCATGGCCGAAGCGGCGCCGGAACGCCCGCGAAAAGCGGCCTGAATCGCCGAAGCCCCACGACATCGCGATGTCGGTGATCGTGCGCCGCGCTTGCGCCGGATCCTGCAGCGCGTCGCGGCAGCGTTGCAGCCGCTGCTCGAGGATGAAGGCCGCGAGGCTCTCGCCCTGAGCCGTGAAGTGACGCTGCAGCAGCCGGAGCGAGACGCCCTGCCGTGCCGCGACTGCCTCGGGGCCGAGCGACGCGTCGCGCAGGTTGTCGAGCGCGTGGGCCTTGGCCCAGGCCACGCGCATGGTCGCCATGCGCGGCGCCGATGCCGCGGCCGGCAGCGATTGCGCGAGCGCGAGGGCGAGCAGGTCGAAGGCGATCGCCGACAGCGGCAGGGCGACGCTTTCCCGCGTCTCGCGGGCCAGCTCGTCGATCGCCAGACTCGCGAGGCGGCTGGTCGCGCAGGCGCTCGGCAAAGCGCGTCCGCCGCATGCTGCGCCACGGCCCAGGCGTTGCTCCATTGCGCTTGCCGGCAGCTTGATGACGGTTTGCACGAACTCACCCGGAAAGCTGAGCGAATAAGGCCTGCGGCTGTCGAGCAGGACAATGCCGCCTTCGGGCAGGGGGAGCACCCTTTCGCCCTGCGTGGCGACGCAACTGCCGCGCAGCTGGCGCATCAGGAAGAGGCTGTCTGCCAGATCCTCGCCCACCAGCCGCTCGCTGCGCCGCACGTGCTGGGCGCTGCCGCTGACCGAGATGCAGTCGAATCGCGGCATCGAGCGCGCCGTGAGCGCGGCCAGGAAAGGCCGGCGCGAGTCGCATTCCAGCTCGAGCCGCACGAAGGCCGTGCAGATCGCGTCTTTCCAGAATGACAGGCGATGCGCTGGCCGCACCGCGTCCGTGCTGAATCGCAGCGGCCCGCGAGCCGCCGCCGGAGCCGAAGGTGCTGGCGTCATGGAGACCTCGCTGGCGCGGAGTGTGCCGCAAAGCCGGCTGCCGCCTTGCGCAAGCTGTCGGCGAGAAGCGCTGCGGCATCCGGCAACACCACGCCGCGTCGAAACGTCAGGCCGACGTGGCGCGCCCATGCCGAATGGATCGCCTTCAGGGGCCGCAGGAGCCGCGCCTTTTCCTCCCAGTGGATCATCTCGTGCGGCACGAAGGTGAGAAAGTCGCTTTGCGCGACGATCGTCTTCATCAGCGATGCCGACGTCGTCTCCACCTCGGGCGCGATCGGCGGCAGCCCGGCATCTGTGAACAGCTGGTCGAGGGCGTTGCGTTCGAGCTCGCGGCGCCGCGCCAGCACCCAGGGCCAGGGCGCGAGGTCGGCCGCCGTCAGCGAGCGCCGGCGCGCGAGCGGGTGGCTGGAACGTGCGACGACCACCGCGCTGTCGACGAACAGGGCTTGATGCTCGAGTTCGGCGTGCGCCGACTGGCTCGGCACCGACGACAGGGCGAACGCGATCGCACCGCTGGCGACGAGCGGCATCAGCGATTCGTTGAGCCCGTACTCGACGACGACGCGAATGTTCGGGTGGGTGCGGCGCAAGCGGATCAGCGCCATCGGCAGGAGACGCGATGACTCGGCGGGCCCGCAGCCGACGCTGACGCTGCCCGCGGTCACGGCCTTGAGCTGGCGCAGCCGCATCGCGGCCTGGCCAAGCTCGCCCTCGATGGCGCGCGCGCTGGCCACCAGGATCTCGGCATAGGGCGTCGGTCGCACGCCGTGGCGATGGCGCGTGAGCAGGGCCACGCCGAGCTCCTGCTCGAGCGACTTCACGCTCATGCTGAGGGCGGGTTGCGAGATGCCGAGGGTCTGGGCGGCGACCGTCAGGCTGCCCTCGTCGACGGCGGCGAGCAGGTGGCGGATGCGCCTGAAGTCGAGCGAGGCAGGCATCAGTTGGGTTTATTTGAAAGTTCTGCGAGTTTATGCACACTGCACGGCGTACGGCGCATTCGAAGGAAGACTCGACGATGGACACCCAGGCCCTCGTGGAACCCGACCGGGTCCACAAAAGCGTCTACACCGACCAGCAGATCTTCGACAAGGAGATGGAGAACATCTTCGAGAAGGTCTGGGTCTACTGCGGCCACGAGTCGCAGATCCCGAACGCCGGCGACTACTACGCCGTCACCATCGGCCGCCAGCCGATGATGATGGTGCGCGCGGCCGACAGGAGCATCCACGTGCTGCACAACCGCTGCCCGCACCGTGGCGTGCAGCTCGTCGGCAATCTCAAGGGCAACACCGGCGGCGCCTTCGTCTGCTCGTACCACGCCTGGAGCTTCCACCTCGACGGCAAGGTGCGCGCCATTCCGCTGGCGCGCGGCTACGAGGGCACGGCGATGAACAAGTCGAACCCCGACTGCAACGTCAAGCGCGCGGCCCGGGTCGACAGCTACCGCGGCTTCGTCTTCGCCAGCCTCTCTGGCGAGGGGCCCACGCTCGCCGATTTCCTCGGCGACGCGAAGATCGCCTTCGACGACATGTGCGACCGCTCCCCGCTCGGCGAGGTGGAGGTCGTGCCCTACTGCCACCGCATGGTGCAGCAGTCGAACTGGAAGTTCTTCATGGAGAACCAGCTCGACGCGCTCCACCCTTCGGTGACGCACCAGTCCACCGGCATCTCCGCCGGCCGGGTGGAAAAGCGCATCAAGGAGGAGAAGGGCTCGGCGCCGCTGCACTACCACTACCTCTCCACCTTCGCCTCGAGCTTCGAGCAGTGGGACGGCGTGCAGACGATCAACTTCCCGCGCGGCCACGGCATCCTCAAGGCCTACATGGGCCTCAGGCCCAAGGACCCGGACACGCTCGAGTACGAAGCCCTGCTGCAGAAGGCCTACGGGCCGGAGAAGACCGAGGAGTACCTCTCGCGCAGCATCCACCACGTGCTCGTCTATCCCTACCTCTCGGTGCAGTCGCCGCTGCAGCAGCTCCGGTGCCTGCGCCCCATCTCGCCCGACAAGACGCTCTCCGAGATCTGGCACTTCCGCCTGAAGGGCGCGCCCGAGGCGATCTACCGGAGGAGCCTCTGGTACTACAACCTGGTCAACTCGCCGGCGACCATGATCAACGCCGACGACCTGGAGAACTGGACCAAGGCGCAGTGGGGCCTGCAGAGCGACGGCGGCGACTGGGTGAGCTTTCACCGCAACCACGGCGACGACCGGGTCGAGAACGGCGTCTCGTACTCGAACCACGGCACCTCCGAGGTCGTGATGCGCAGCCAGTTCCAGGCCTGGAGCAAGTACATGCAGGGAGACGCGGCATGAGCGGCGAGACGAAGGCGCCTGCGGGCGCAGCGATCCCGAGCGCCGGCGCCGACATGGGGCGGCTGCTCGCGCAAGACGTGGTCATCGACGGCGAGACCTCGGGCCCCGCCACCGGCGCGCAGCGCATCGAGCCCAGCCACTCGCCGCGCGCCACGCTCGCCGGCCAGCCCGCGCACCTGCGCGAGGCGCCCCGGCCCGAGGCGCTGACCTCGCCCGACCTGCACCGCGAGGTCGAGCAGTTCCTCTACGTGCAGGCCGAGCTGCTCGACGCCAAGCACTGGCAGGCGTGGATCGACCTGTTCGCGCCCGAGGGCGTCTACTGGATGCCGGTCGCGCCCGAGCAGACCGAATGGGAGAGCTCGCCCTCGATCTTCATCGAGGACAAGCTGATGATGGAGATCAGGAAGGGCCGGGTCTCGCACCCCAACGCCTGGTCCCAGGCGCCGCAGTGGGAGACCAACCACCTGGTGAGCCACGTCGCGATCGAATCGACCGCGGGCGGCAGGATCGTCGTGCGCTCGCGCTTCCACATGATGGAGCTGCGCCGCGACGCCATCCGCCACTTCGGCGGCCGCTACACGCACACCCTGGAGCGCGACGCCGCTGGCGCGCTGCGCATCGCGCTGCAGCGCGTCGACCTGTTCAACAGCCAGGCCTCGTTCGACTACGTGCTGCAGATCTGGGTCTGACGGCGCTGCGCCTCAGGGCGCGCCGGGGCCGATCAGCGTGCGGGCCATCAGGCGCGCGGTGGCCGCGTCGCAGGCGATGCCGACCGGCAGGTGCACGTTCATCGCGAAGCCGTCGAAGGCCATCAGGGCGACGCCGGCGACTGTTCGGCTCTCGCGCGCCGAGAGGGCGGTGGCATCGGCGATCCAGGTGGCGACGCGGCCCTGGAAGAGCTGCCGCAGGTGCGGGTCGTAGGCGTCGTTGCGCCCGCTGGTGGAGAGCGCCTGCATCACGTTGTTGGCGAAGCCGTTCGTTGCCCGCGGCAGCTCGCGCCAGAGCGCGAGCAGCAGCTTCTCCAGGCGCTTGCGCGGGTCGGCGATGCGCGCCAGCGCGGCGCCCAGCTCGTCGAGCCGCGCCACCAGCCAGGGCTCGTAGAGCGTGTAGAGGATCTGCAGCTTCGACGGGAAATAGCGGTACACGTTCGCCGTCGAGATGCCGGCGGCGGCGGCGATCGCGGGGATCGAGGTCTCGCTGTAGCCGACCTCGGAGAACAGGCCGAACGCGGCCTGCAGGATCGCCTCGCGAACGCCGTCTTTCTTGGTCTGTGCCATCGGACACCGCGCTCCGTACTGTAAAAACGAATGGTATTCGCTATTGACAGCGTCCTCAAGCGCCGCCTAGAGTGCCGCGTCATCGATACAAGGGCATCGCCATGCATTCCGCGATCCGCACCCAGGAAGTCAATCCGGCTCGGATGACGGGCCTGTTCAGGAAGCAGTTCGAGCTCTGTCGCGTCGGGCCGGGCCAGACCGTCGCCGTCGTCAGCGACCTGGGAACCCGCCGCGAGTACGTGCAAGCGGCGTTCGCCGCGGCCGAGGAAATGGGCTTCGACATCTACGAGATGTGCGTCAACGCCATCCCCGGCTGGACCAGCGTGGGCGTGCCGACCATCGGCAAGTGCAAGGGCACGCTCGAGGCGCTGAGCGCGGCCGACATGATCCTCATCTTCCACGTGCCGCTGTTCTCGAAGTGGCTGCGCGAAGTGCAGGGCAAGGGCGTTCGCGTGCAGATGGTGATCGACGCGCCCGACGACCTGCACCAGCTCCAGTCGCCGCCCGGGCTGAAGGAAGCGATCCTGCATGCGCAGTCGCTCTACCGGGCGACCAAGGAAGTGCGCGTCACCAGCCGCGCCGGCACCGACCTCAGCTACCGCTGCGGCGAGTACCCGGTGATGAGCCAGTACGGCATGGCCGACGAGCCCGGCCGCTTCGACCACTGGGGCGTCGGCCTGCTGCACACCTTCCCGAACGAGGGCAGCGCGAACGGCAAGGTCGTGTTCGCGCCGGGCGACATCGTCATCCTTCCCTACTGCCGCTACATCGTCGATCCCGTGCGGCTCGAGATCCGCGAAGGCCACATCGTCAGCATCGAAGGCGGCGTCGACGCCGCGCTCATGCGCGACTGGCTCGCCGAGGGGCAGACCGGCGAGCGCGACCGCGATCCCTACGCCGTCTCGCATGTCGGCTGGGGCCTCAACCCGCAGTGCCGCTGGGACTCGCTCGCCCTCTACGGCGACGCGCCCGAGCGCAGCCGCGCCGCCGCGCGCAGCTTCCCCGGCAACTTCCTGTTCTCCACCGGGCCGAACACGCAGGGCGGCGGCAAGCGCACCACGCGCGGACACTACGACGTGCCGATGCGCGGCTGCAGCATCTCGCTCGACGGCAAGACCGTCGTCGAGGAAGGCCGCGTCGTCGACCCGGCGATGCGCGTGGCGCGCGTCGCCCGCTGATCCGCCTCGCCGGCCCAGGACTCCGAGCGTGCTCATCGACGGCCAGTTCGACGTCGCCGCGGCGCCTGCGGTCGTGCTCGCGCACCTGTTCGACGCGCGCCTCATGGCCTCCTGCCTGCCCGGCTGCGAGTCGCTCGAGGAGGCGGGCGAAGACCGCTACCGCGCAGTCGTCGCGGTGGCGCTGGCCGGCGTGAAGGCACGCTTCGACCTGCAGGTCGAAGTCACCGAGCGGCTCGCCGACGGCGTGCGCGCGATCACCCGCGGCGAAGAAGGCGGCAACGCCAGCACCCTGCAGGCGACGAGCGAGGTCCGGCTCACGCCGAACGCCGGCGGCACGCACGTCGACTACCGCTCCGAGGTCGCGGTCACCGGCCGGCTCGGCCGCTTCGCCCTCGGCATGATGAAGAAGAAGGCGCAGAGCCTGGGCGACGAGTTCGCGGCCAACCTGCAGCGGGCGCTGGCCGCGACGGAGCCTCCGGTCGCGACGACGCCGGCGGACGTTGCGCCTATGGCGGCCACTCCGCCCGTGGCCGCTGTCCCGGTGGTCACGTCGGCGTCCGCAGCGCCCGCGACCGCGGCGCGAGGCTCCTGGTGGCGACGCATCGTGCAGTGGCTGCGCGCCCGCTTCGGCCCGGCCTCGCCGGGACACCCATGAGCGCCGTGCTGCAGGGCATGCTCTGGCCGCGCACCGTCGAGGAAGCGACGGCGATGCTCGCCGCCGATCCCGACGCCAAACCGCTCGCCGGGGGCGCCACGCTGGTGGCGATGATGAACGCGCGGGTGATCGAGCCGCAGACGCTGGTCAACCTCTCGCGCATCGACGAGCTGCGCGGCGTCCGCGGCCAAGCCGAAGGCGGCCTGCGCATCGGCGCCTTCACCCGCCACGCCGAAACCGCCGCCTGCGCCCTGCTTCGCGGTCCGGCCGCCGTTGTCCGGCAGGCCGCCTCGAAGATCGCCAACGCGACTGTGCGCAACATGGGCACGATCGGCGGCTCGATCGCGTTCGCCGACCCCGGCCTCGACTATCCGCCGGCGCTGGTGGCCGCGGGCGCGTCGATCGAGATCGCTGGCGTCTCCGGCCGCCGCCAGGTCGCCGCCGCCGATTTCTTCATCGACTGGTACACCACCGCGCTCGAGCCCGGCGAGATCGTCACCGCCGTGCTGCTCGGCGCCGCGCGCGTCGGCGGCGCGGCGTACGTGAAGCACGCGCGCGTGGCCGGCGATTACGCCACCGCGTCGGCCGCGGTCTGCATCGACGCCGCCGGGCCGGTGCGCGCCGCGATCGGCTCGTGCGGCCCGACACCGGTGCGCGCAGACGCCGCCGACGCCTTGCTGAGCAGCGATCGCAGCGACGCCGCCATCGCCCGCGCCGCCGCGCTGCTCGAAGCCCGCGCCGACCCGCTCGACGACGTGCGCGGCAGCGCCGAGTACCGCCGCCTGCTGATCCCCCGGCTGCTGCTGCGCGCGGTGCGCCGCGCCGAATCGGGCAGGGACGCATGAGCGCCGCGCCGACCTCCGCCAAGGCCGTTGCGCTGCGGGTCGAGCTCGACATCAACGGCGTCGCCGCCGACGTGCGCGCCGACCTGGCGACGACCCTCCTCACCGTTCTGCGCGACGAGCTGCACCTCACGGCCGCCAAGCGCGGCTGCAACCAGGGCGTGTGCGGCGCCTGCACGGTCGAGGTCGACGGCGTGCCGATGCGCTCCTGCCTCTCGCTCGCGCACGGCTGCGTCGAGCGGCCGGTGCGCACCCTCGAAGGCCTGCTCGAGACGCCGCGCATGCAGGCGCTGCAGCGCGCGTTCGCGGCGAGCGGCGCGTTCCAGTGCGGTTTCTGCACACCCGGCATGCTGGTCGCGGCGCATGCGCTGCTCGCCGCCGATCCGAATCCCGATGAAGCGGCAGTTCGACGCGCGCTCTCGGGCAACCTCTGCCGCTGCACGGGCTACGCGCGCATCGTCGCCGCGGTGCGGGATGCAGCGACCGCCCTCGGTGCCGCCAGTGGAGGCACGGCATGAGCGCCCCCGCCGGCACCGCCGTCGGCCTCTCGGTGCCGCAGCTCGAGGGCGACGACAAGCTCTGCGGCAGCGCCCAGTACATCGCCGACCTGCACCGCCCCGGCATGCTGCACGGCGCGATCCTGCAGAGCCCGCACGCGCATGCCCGCATCCGCGGCTACGACCTGCGTGCGGCGAGGGCGCTGCCCGGCGTGCGCGCGATCGTCACCGGCGACGACCTCGACGAGCGCCATCGCATGGGCGCCTTCATCAAGGACGAGCCGGCGTTCGCCAAGGGCAAGGTGCGCTACGTCGGCGAGATCGTCGCCGCGGTGGCCGCCGACACCGAGGCCATCGCCCGCGAGGCGACGCGACTGATCCGCGTCGACTACGAGGAGCTGCCGGCGGTGGTCGATCCGGCGGCGGCGCTCGCGCCTGGCGCCGCGATGATCCACGAAGGCTCGGCGAGCTACATCAAGGTCTTCGACGCTGGCACCGACGGCAACCTCTGCTCGCGCACCGAGTTCACCAGCGGTGACGCCGACGCCGCCTGGGCGACTTGCGATGCCGTCGTCGAGTCGACCTTCCAGACGCAGGCGCAGGCGCACCTCTCGCTCGAGCCGGTGGGCGCGCTCGCCGAGATCGAGGCCGGCGGCCGGATCACCCTGTGGTCGGCGAACCAGTCGGTGTTCCGCGTGCAGGCGAGCGTCTGCGAATCGCTCGGCCTGCCGATGACGAAGCTGCGCTGCCTCACGCCGCGCGTCGGCGCCGGCTTCGGCAACAAGATGGAGGCGCACGTCCAGCCGGTCGTCGTGCTGCTGGCGATGAAGGCGCGGCGCACCGTGCGCATGGTCCTCTCGCGCGAGGAAGACTTCGAGACGGTGCGGGCGCGCCATCCGCTCACGATCCGCATCAAGACCGGCGCGAAGCGCGACGGCACGCTGGTCGCGCGCGAGATCGAGCTGTTGCTCGACGGCGGCGCCTACGGCGACGACAGCCCCGGCGTCCTCGGCTACGCGTTGCTGATGCAGTGCGGCCCGTACCGCATCCCGCACGTGCGCGCGCATGGCCGGGTCGCCTACACCAACAAGCTGCGCTTCGGCGCCTTCCGCGGCTTCGGCGTGCCGCAGGTGACCTTCGCCTCCGAGTCGCAGCTCGACGAGCTCGCCGCGCAGCTCGGTCTCGACCCGCTCGCCATGCGCCGGCGCAACATGCTCGTGCCCGGCGACCCGTGGTTCGGTGGCCAGGCGATCCGCTCGAACGGCCTGGCCGAGTGCCTCGACGTCGTCGAGCGCGAATCGGGCTGGAGCACGCCGCCTGCCGAGCCGACGCCCGACGCCCCCGCCGGCCAGCGCCTGCGCCGCGGCCGCGGCGTCGCCCTCTCGGCACACATCAGCGGCCTGCTCGCCTCGGGCGCGATCGTCCGCCTGCTCGAAGACGGCAGCGTGCTGCTCAACACCGGCGCGGTCGACATCGGCCAGGGCTCGAACACGGTGCTGACGCAGATCTGCGCCGAGGCGCTGCAGCTTCCGGTCGAACGGGTGGCGATCGCCAGCCCCGACACCGACGGCTCGCCCTACAACTGGGGCACGACCGCGAGCCGCGTCACCTACGTCGCCGGCCGCTCGGTGGTGGGCGCGGCGGCGGAGATCGAGCGCCAGCTGAAGCGCCATGCGAGCGAGATGCTCGAATGCAGCGTCGACGACCTCGAGCTGCTGCCCGGCGGCAAGGTCGCGATCAAGGGCGTGGCGCAGAAGGCGGTGAGCTTCGCCGACATCTCGGGCCGCGCCCACTGGGCGACCGGCGGCCCCTTGATCGGCACCCATAGCTGGGTCTTCGACCAGCAGACCTTCGATCCCAAGCGCGCCGTCGCCCTCGGCCTGCCGTTCGCGCAGATCGGCGTCTTCAGCTTCACGGCGCTCGTGGTCGAGGTCGAGGTCGACGAGGCGACCGGCCAGGTGCGCGTGGTCGGCGCCTGGTCGGCCTGCGACATCGGCCGGGCGATCAATCCGGCGATGGCCAAAGGCCAGGTCGAAGGCGCGTTCGTGCAGGGCATGGGCTACGCCCTGGTCGAGGAGATGGTCTGGGACGGCGCGCGCCTCGCCAACCCGAGCCTCATGGACTACAAGATCCCGACCATGGCCGAGCTGCCCGAGACGCTGAAGGCCTACCTCGTCGAAAGCGAGGAGCCGAGCGGGCCGTTCGGCGCCAAGAGCGTCGGCGAGCTCGGCATCAACGGCGTCGCCGCGGCGATCGCCAACGCCGTGGCCGACGCGGCGGGCATCCGCCTGCGCCGCCTGCCGATGACGGGCGAGCGCGTGCTGCGCGGCCTGCTCGAGACGCCCGCGGCATGAAGCTCGCCGACTATCCGCCGCAGGAGCCGCTCTCGGCGCTCGGCGCGTCGTACCAGGCGCGCGTCATGGCGCGCGGCGAAGGCATCGCGGGCCGCGAGTTCGGATACGGCAGCGACCCCTACCAGCGGCTGACCGTCTACCCGGCCGGTTCGCCCACCGGCGACGTCCTCGTCTTCTTCCACGGCGGCGGCTGGACCAGCGGCTACAAGGAATGGATGGCGTTCATGGCGCCGGCCCTGCAGGCGCGCGGCGTCACGCTCGTCACGCCGGGCTACCGGCTGGCGCCCGGGCACCTCTTCCCGACCGGCTTCGACGACGCCGCCGATGCGCTTGCGTGGGTGCATGCCCACGCCGGCGAGCACGGCGGCGACGCGCGGCGCATCTTCGTCGGCGGCCATTCGTCGGGCGGCCACTACGCCGCGCTGCTCGCCGCCACTCCCGACTGGCGAAGCGCGCGCGGCCTGCCGGCCGATGCGGTGCGCGGCTGCCTGCCGGTCTCGGGCGTCTACCGCTTCGACGCCGAGGGCGGCCTGACGATGCGGCCGCGCTTTCTCGGCCCCGCCGGCGAGGGCGACGCGACCACCGCCGCTTCGCCGCTGCTGCGCATCGACGCCGGCGCGTGTGCGCCCTTCCTGCTTGCCTGGGGCAGCCGCGACTTCCCGCACCTCATCGTCCAGGGCCGGCAGATGCAGGAGGCGCTGCAGCGCGCCGGCGTCGCCGCCGAGGCATTCCTCTTCGAGGGCGCCGACCACTTCGAAGCGAGCCTGGCCTGCGGCCAGGAGGAATCCGGCTGGCCCGACCGCGCCGCGGCCTGGATGCACGACACACCGACCCCCAACCACTGACGAGGAGGCTCCATGACCCACCACCTTCGCCGCCGCGAGCTTCTGCTCGCCGCCATCGCCGCTGCCGGCACCGGCAGCGTCCATGCCCAAGCCGAAAAGCCCGTGCGCATCGGCTTCTCGATGGCGCGCACCGGCATCATGGCCGTCGCCACACCGCCGCAGCAGACCACCTACGACCTGTGGCGCGAGCAGGTCAACGCCGCGGGCGGCCTGAACGTCGGCGGCAAGAAGCGCCAGGTCGAGTTCGTCAGCTACGACGACCAGTCCAACCCCGGGCAGGCCGTGCGCATCTACGAGAAGCTGATCACCGACGACAAGGTCGACCTGCTGCTCGCGCCCTGGGGCACGCCGTTCCACATCGCCATCGCGCCGGTGCTCGAGAAGTACAAGTTTCCGGTCGTCGGCAACACCGCCGCCTCGGTCGCGCTGCGCCAGATCAAGCCGGGCTACCTGTGGTTCCCGACCTCGGCGATCCCCGACCGCATCGGCGTCGAGCTGACGGCGATGATGAAGGCGGCCAACGTCAAGTCGGCGGCCATCGTCTCCAACGTGCTGCCGTTCTCCAAGGAGATCAAGAACGCCCTCGAGCCCGAGCTGAAGAAGGCCGGCATCGAGCTGAAGCACACCTCGGAGTACCCGCCCGACGTCAAGGACATGACCGCGACGCTGACACAGGTGAAGCAGGCCAACGTCGACGCGGTGATCGCACTCGCCTACCCTGGCGACGCCATCCTCTACGCCAAGCAGGCCAAGGAGCTGGGGCTGACCGCGCCGTTCCAGTTCATCGCCATCGGCCCGACGGCCGCGTTCTTCGCCAAGGCCGTGGGCGCCTCGTCGGCCGAGGGCGTGGTGACGATCGCCCACTGGACGCCGCGCCCCGAGTGGAAGGGATCGCAGGCGTTCTACGACGCCTACGCCAAGAAGTACGGCGAGGCGCCCGACTACCTCGACGCGGCGCTGCCGTGGATGTCGCTCGAGATCCTGCAGAGCGCGGTGGCGCGCGCCGGGCTCGACAAGGAGAAGATCCGCGAGATCATCGCCAAGGACACGTTCGAGACGATCAACGGCAAGGTCCGCTTCGAGGGCGTGCAGAACGTGATCACGCCGACCGCCTTCGTGCAGATGCAGAAGGGCAAGCTGCAGATGGTCTGGCCGAAGTCGATCGCGACCGGACAGTACGAGCCGAAGAAGGGCTGGTGATCGGGAGCGGCCGGGGCAGCCCATGGCGGCGATCGTCGACACGCTGCTGTCCGGCCAGCTCCTGTTCGCGGCCCTGGTGACGGGATCGCTCTACGCGCTGGTCGCCCTCGGGCTAAACCTGGTCTACGGCACGCTGCGCATGCTCAACGTCGCCCACGGCGACGTCGTCATGCTCGGCGCGTACGGAGCCTACTGGGCGTTCTCGGTGGCCGGCGTGTCGCCGATCCTCGCCGCGCCGGCGGTCGCGGCGCTCGGTGCGCTCGCCGGTCTCGCGGTGCACCGCGGCCTGGTGCGACGCCTCTTCGCCACCGCCGGCCCCGGCTCGACCCGCCTCGAGGGCAACTCGCTGCTGCTGTTCTTCGGCCTCTCGATCATCCTGCAGAACGCCGCGGCGCTCGCCTTCACGCCGAACGCGCGCGGCCTGGCGTACTGGACCGAGGTCTATCACCTCGGCAACGTGGCGATGACCGGCAACCGGATCGCGGCGCTCGTCATCGCCGGCGCGACCTGCATCGCGGTGGCGGCGCTGCTCGGCCGCAGCCTCCTGGGCTTGTCGATGCGCGCGGTGATCGAGAAGCGCGAGGCCGCGACCATCGTCGGCATCGACGTCGACCGGGTGCAGGCGATCAGCTTCGCCCTCGGCTTCGCGACCGCGGCGCTGGCCGGCGCGCTGGTCTCGATGCTCGAGCAGATCTCGCCCTTCACCGGCTTTCCGTTCACGATCGCCGCCTTCATCGTCATCATCCTCGGCGGCCTCGGCAACCTCTTCGCCGGACTCGGCGCCGCCCTCCTGCTCGGCGCGCTCGAGACCTACGGCGTCGCCCTGACCTCGGCGAACATGCGCTCGGTGCTGCTCTACGGCGCCTTCGTCGCCGCCCTGGTGCTGTTCCCGAAGGGCATCTTCGCGCGCCGGACGAGGGCCGCGTGACGATCTCGACGGGAGAGACGCGAGCCTGGATCGGCGCCGGCATCGTGGCCGCGGCGGCGCTCGCGGCGCTGCCCTTCTTCGCCAACCCCTACCTCGTCGCCACCGGCCTGACGCTGCTGATGTGGCTGGCGCTGACGCAGAGCTGGTGCCTGCTCTCCAAGCTGACCGGCTACGTCTCGCTCGGCCACGTCGTGTTCTACGGCCTCGGCGCCTACCTGGTGGTGATCACCTGGCAGAGCTGGCCCCTGCCGCTGGCGATCGCCGCCGCCGGCGCGCTGGCCGCGCTGTTCGCGGCGCTGATCGGCCTGCCGGTGCTGCGCGTGCGAGGGCCCTACTTCGTGATCCTCACCTTCGGCGTCGCCGAGCTGGTGAAGTACAGCATCCTCGCCGCCGAGGCGGCGAGCGGCACCGCGAGCCGGATCCTGTTCGGCGCGCCCGACCTGACGGTCATCTACTTCGCGATGTTCGCGCTCGCCGCGGCGGCGACGCTGCTGCTGGTGCTCGTCGGCCGCTCGCGCTTCGGCCACGGCCTGCGCTCGCTGCGCGAGAACGAGGAAGCCGCCGAGACCCTCGGCGTGCCGGTGGTCCGCTACAAGCTGCTCGCGTTCGTTCTCTCCGCGGCGATTCCGGGGATGGTCGGCGCGGTCATGGCGCTGCGCTCCACCTACTTCGTGGTCGGCCAGGTGTTCGACCCGATGATTTCGGTCACCGTCATCGCCATGGCCCTGCTCGGCGGCGGCGACGACGCGCGCGGGCCGATCCTCGGCACGCTGTTCCTCTTCATCGTCTCCGAATTCCTCTGGATCCGTGCGCCGCTGGCCTACATGCTGATCCTCGGCGCGGTGCTGGCCGGCTTCGTGCTGGTGGCGCCGGGCGGCATCCTCGGCATCCTCGGCTTCCTCGACGGCCGCCGCGCCCGCGGCGCCGACGGCGCATGAACGACGCTTCCGTTCCGCCGCTGCTCGAGGTGCGCGACCTCGGCAAGCGCTTCGGCGGCCTGACCGCGCTCTCCGGCGTCTCGTTCTCGGTCGCTGCCGGCGAGACGGTCGGCATCATGGGCGCGAACGGCGCCGGCAAGACCACGCTGTTCAGCCTGATCGCCGGCAACGCCCGGCCGAGCGCGGGAACGATCGCCTTCGCCGGCGAGCGCATCGACGGCCTCTCGCCCGACCGCATCTGCCGCCTCGGCGTCGCCCGCACCTTCCAGATCGTCAAGCCCTTCCCCGGCCTCACGGTGCTCGAGAACCTGCGCACGGCGGCGATGTTCGGCCGCGCCGACCTGCACGACCGGCGCGCGGCCGACGGCGCGGCGATGGCGGTGCTCGAGGAGGTCGGCATGGCCGCGCTGGCTTCGGCGCCGGCTTCGACGCTCACCCTCGCCGGGCAGAAGCGCCTCGAGGTCGCCCGCGCCATCGCCACCGGCGCGAAGCTCGTCCTCCTCGACGAGGTCATGGCCGGCCTGACGGCGACCGAGGTGGCGCAGATGCTCGACACGCTGCGCCGCGTGCGCGATGCGCGCGGACTGACGCTGATCGTCATCGAGCACGTGATGCAGGCGCTGATGAAGCTTTGCGCGCGCATCGTCGTCCTGCATCACGGCGAGCGCATCGCCGAGGGCACGCCGGAGGCGATCGGCAACGACCCGCGCGTGCTCTCGGTCTACTTCGGGGCGGCAGCGTGACGGAGCCGCTGCTGCGCATCGAGTCGCTCGCGGGCGGCTACGGCGCGACCCGCATCCTGCACGGCATCGATCTCTCCGTCGGCAGCGACGGAGTCACCGCCCTGCTCGGCGCCAACGGCGCCGGCAAGACGACGCTGATGAAGACGCTGGCCGGCGTGCTGCCCTCGACCGGCGGCAGGATCTTCTTCCGCGGCGAGGAGATCACCGGCCGCAACGCCGCCGAGCGGGTGCTCGCCGGCATCGTGCTCGTGCCCGAGGGCCGGCTCGTCTTTCCCGAACTGAGCGTGCACGAGAACCTGCGCCTGGGTGCCGTGAACCGTCGCGCCCGCGCCGGCTGGCGCGGCGCGCTCGACGAGGTGAACGCGATCTTCCCCAAGCTGCTCGAGCGCCGCCACCAGGCCGCGGCCACGCTCTCGGGCGGCGAGCAGCAGATGCTGGCGATCGGCCGCGGCCTGATGGCGCGCCCCACGTTGATGCTGCTCGACGAGCCGACGCTCGGGCTTTCGCCGATGATGGCGCACCAGATGTTCGACCTGATCCGCACTCTCTCCGCGTCGATCACGCTGCTCGTCGCCGAGCAGGACGTGCGGCGCACGCTCGACGTGGCACGCCGCGCCTACGTGATCGAGAACGGCCGCGTCGCCCTCGAAGGCGATGCCGGCGAGCTGGCGGAGGATCCGAAGATCCGCCAGGCCTACCTGGGGCTCTGAGCCGACCGCCATGCGCTTTCATCGCCTTCCCGGAGTCCCGTCGCTCGCCTTCGACCTCGCCGGCGACGGCACGGGCGAGCTCCTTCTCTTCATGCACGGCATCGGCGGCAACCGCAGCAACTGGCGCCGGCAGCTTCCGGCGCTCGCCGAGCGCTTCTCCTGCGTTGCCTGGGACGCGCGCGGCTACGGCGACAGCGACGACTACGACGGCCCGCTCGGCTTCGACGACTTCGTCGCCGACGTGCTGCGCGTGCTCGATCAATTCGGCGTCGCCAGAGGGCACCTGCTGGGCTTGTCGATGGGCGGGCGGATCGCCATGCGCACGGCGCTGCTCCATCCCGACCGGGTGGCGACGCTGACGCTGGTCGACACGCATGAAGGCTTCGCCGCCTTCAGCGCCGAGCAGCGCCAGGCCTTCGTCGACAGCCGACGCGCGCCGCTGCTCGCGGGCAAGGAGCCGGCCGACATCGCCGAGCCGGTGGCGCGCTCGCTGATCGGCCCGCACGCCTCGGCCGAGCATTTCGAGGAGCTGCGGCGCAGCATCGCGGCGCTGCACAAGGGCTCGTACATCAAGTCGCTCGAGGCGACCGTGGCGCAGGTGGACCTCGGCGACATCGCCGCGATCCGCGCACCGTCGCACTTCATCGTCGGCGCCGACGATCCGCTCACGCCGCCGGCGATGCACCATGAGATGGCGGCCAAGCTCGGCGGAGCGCCGGTGAGCGTGCTGCCCCGCGCCGGCCACCTGAGCAACATCGAGAACGGGCCGGCGTTCAACCGGGCGGCGCTCGATTGGCTCGCCACCCGGCACGGCCTGGGCGACGCGCCGTCGCGCCACTTCGCGCCCTGAAAAGCCGAAGGGCGGCTCGCGCCGCCCCTCGACCCGCACCGGAAAGGCTTACTTGCCGATGTTCTTCGCGGCGGCGCTGGCGGCGCTGCCATGGGCGGCGGCCTTGGCCTTGTGATCGGCGGCCTTGGCCTTGTGAACCGTCTTGCTCGGCTCGCTGGCGGCAGCGGCCTTGACGTTCTCGGTGCCTTGCATGACCTTTTCGCCGGTGGCCTTGCCGGCTTCCTTGACGGCGGTGGTGGTTTGGGCGAAGGCGCCGGTGGCGGCGAACAGGACGGCCGTGGCCAGGAGGGTCTTCTTCAGCATGATGGTTTCCTTGAGGGAGGGATGGCCGCGAACTTGCAGCACCTCCTCTCAACGCCACCTCCTCGGCCGGCGTTGACCGGCCGTCCCTACAATTCGGCGGACCTTTTCCCCGTTCAGGCCCTTGAAAGGTTTCACGTCATGCCCAAGCACCGTTCCCCGACCTCTGCCATCGTCGCCCTCCTCGCGATGCTCATGACGGGCCTGGCGGGGCCCGCGGCCGCCGCCGACAAGGTGAAGGTCGGCTTCGTCAGCACGCTCTCGGGCCCCTCGGCCGCGCTCGGCGTCGACATCCGCGACGCCTTCCTGCTCGCGGTGAAGCTCAACGGCGGCAAGCTCGGCGGCCTGCCGGCCGAGGTGATCGTCAGCGACGACCAGTTCAAGCCCGACGTGGCCAAGGGCCTGTTCGAGAAGAACATCAAGCGCGACAAGGTCGACTTCATGACCGGCGTGGTCTTCTCCAACATCATGCTGGCGGCGCTGCCGGAGGCGCTCGACGCCAAGACCTTCTACCTCAGCCCGAACGCCGCGCCGTCGTCGATGGCGGGCAAGGACTGCAACCCCGACTTCTTCGCCGTGGCCTGGCCGAACGACGCGTACCACGAGGCCGCGGGCCAGTTCGCCACGAATCGCGGCATGAAGAGCGTGTACCTGCTGGCGCCCAACTACCAGGCGGGCAAGGATTCGCTCTCCGGCTTCAAGCGCACCTTCAAGGGCCAGGTGGTCGGCGAGAACTACACCAAGCTCGGCCAGCTCGACTACGCCGCCGAACTCGCCGAGATCCGCGCCGCCAAGCCGCAGGTGCTCTACGTGTTCCTGCCGGGCGGCATGGGCATCAACTTCATCAAGCAGTTCGTCGGCGCCGGCCTCGGCAAGGACATGACGCTGCTGCTGCCCGGCTTCAGCGCCGACCAGGACGTGATCGGGCCGGTGGGCGGGGCGATGTCGGGCCTGTTCAACACCGCGCACTGGTCGCCCGACTTCAGCAATCCGGCCAACGTCAAGTTCGTTGCCGAGTTCAGGAAGGAATACGGCCGCACGCCGACGCTCTACGCCTCGCAGGGCTACGACACCGCCCGCCTGATCGACGCCGCGGTGCGCGACGTCAAGGGCAAGCTCGAGGACCACGAGGCGGTGAGGAAGGCGCTGAAGGCGGCGAAGTTCGACTCGGTGCGCGGCCCGTTCAAGTTCAACACCAACCAGTACCCGATCCAGAACTACTACGTGCGCACCGTCGGCAGCGACGGCAAGGGCGGCCTGATCAACAAGTCGTTCAACGACCCGATCCTCAAGGACCACGGCGACGCCTACGTCCAAGCCTGCGCGATGAAGTAGTGAGCGTTCTCGCGCTCGAGCAGGCCTTGAACGGCCTGCAGTTCGGGCTGATGCTGTTCCTGCTCGCGGCCGGGCTCACGCTGGTGTTCGGCGTGATGGACATGATCAACCTGGCGCACGGCTCGCTCTACATGGTGGGCGCCTTCCTCGGTGCCTGGATCGTCGGCCTGACGGGCTCCTTCGTCCTCGGCCTCCTCGGCGCGGTGCTCGGCACCGCCGCCTTCGGCATGGCGCTCGAATCGACCCTGCTGCGCTCGCTCTATGCGCGCGACCATCTCTCGCAGGTGCTCGCCACCTTCGCCCTGATCCTGATCCTCAACGACGGCACGCGCATGGTGTTCGGCAACGACCTGCCGCTCTCGGCGCCGGCCGTGCTCGACGGGCCGGTGCAGCTGCTGCCCGGGCTCTTGTACCCGGCCTACCGGCTGGTCATCATCGGCGCCGGCCTGCTGCTCGCCCTGCTGCTCTGGCTGCTGGTGACGAAGACGCGCATGGGCGCGCTGGTCCGCGCCGGCGCCTCGAACCGGGAGATGGCCACCGCCATGGGCGTGGACATCAAGCGCCTCTTCACCGTCGTGTTCGGCATCGGCGCGGGCCTGTGCGCGGTGGCCGGCGTGCTGATGGGGCCGCTGCTCGCGGTGCAGGTGGGCATGGGCGAGAACATCCTGATCCTCGCCTTCGTGGTGATCGTCATCGGCGGCATCGGCTCGATCCGCGGCGCGCTCGTCGGCGCGCTGCTCGTCGGCGTGGTAGACACCTTCGGCCGCACCGTGATGCAGGCGCTCTTTCGCGAGTTCCTGCCGCCGCAGATGGCGAGCGCGGCCGGGCCGGCGGTGGCTTCGGTGGCGATCTACGTGTTCATGGCGGTCGTGCTCGCGGTCCGGCCGCAGGGCCTCTTTCCGGCGCGCGGCTGATGTCGCCGACGCAGCGCCGCGCCGCGATACTCGCGCTCGCCATGCTGCTTCTCGCGCTGCCGCCGGCGATGCAGGCGCTGGGCGCGGGCTACTACGTCAGCACCGCGGGCAAGATCGTCGTCTTAGCGATCGCCGCCACCAGCCTCAACCTCGTGCTCGGCTACGGCGGCATGGTCTCCTTCGGCCACGCCGCGTTCTTCGGCCTCGGCGCCTAC
This sequence comes from Burkholderiales bacterium, assembly GCA_021414305.1. Taxonomy (GTDB): domain Bacteria; phylum Pseudomonadota; class Gammaproteobacteria; order Burkholderiales; family Burkholderiaceae_C; genus Schlegelella_A. The sequence continues at coordinate 281,584 of JAIOOS010000017.1, forward strand.
GCGACCGCGGTGCTGGTGAGCGAAGGCGTGCTCAACGCCGGCGCACACCTGCTGGCGACGGTGGCGCTCACCGCTTTCGCCGCGCTCGTCATCGGCGCAATCTCGCTGCGCACCCGCGGCGTCTACTTCATCATGATCACGCTCGCCTTCGGGCAGATGCTGTTCTACCTGGCGAACTCGATCAAGGGCTACGGCGGCGACGAGGGACTGAACATCCGCGCCCGTTCGGCCCTCGGCTTCGGCCTCGACCTGAAGGACGCGCCGACCTTCTACTACGTCGCCCTCGCCGTGCTGGCGGCAACGCTCTTCGGCCTGCACGCGTTCGTGCGCTCGCGCTTCGGCCGGGCGATCGTCGCCATCCGCGACGACGATCTGCGCGCCGAGGCGCTCGGCTTTCCCACATACCGCTATCGGCTCGCGGTGTTCGTCGCCGCCGGCGCGATCGCCGGCGTCGCCGGCGCGCTCTCGGTCAACCAGCAGGGCTACGTCAGCCCGAACCTGCTGCACTGGACCCAGTCGGGCACGCTGATGGTGATGGTGATCCTCGGCGGCGTCGCCTCGCTCTGGGGCGGCGTGCTCGGCGCGGCGGTGCTGGTGATCCTGCAGGAATCGCTCTCCGCGTACACGCAGCACTGGGAGTTCTGGACCGGCTGGGTGCTGCTCGCGGTGGTGCTGTTCGCGCGGCACGGTCTCGCCGGCTGGCTGGCGGCGCTCGCGGGGAAGAAGCGATGAGCAGCGCCGCGCCCGCCGCCGTGCTGCTCGACGTGCAGCAGCTCTCGAAGCGCTTCGGCGGCGTGGTGGCGAGCGCCGGCGTCGACCTGCAGGTGCACGAAGGCGAGGTGCACGCCCTGATCGGCCCCAACGGCGCCGGCAAGACGACCCTGGTGGCGCAGCTCGCCGGCCAGCTGCGGCCCGACCGCGGCCGGATCGTCTTCGCCGGCCACGACATCACCCGCCTCCCGCCGCACGAGCGGGCGCGGCGCGGGCTGGCGCGATCGTTCCAGATCACGCGCCTGTTCAAGAGCTTCGACGTCGCCGGCAACGTCGCCCTCGCACTGCAGGCGGCGGGCGAGGACGGGCGGCGGATGACCATGGGCGAGGTGCTCGCCGAAATCGGCCTCGCCGCCCAGGCCACCGCGCGGATCGATGCGCTTTCGCACGGCGAGCAGCGCGCGCTCGAGGTCGGGCTCGCGGTGGCGAGCGGGCCGCGCCTGGTGATGCTCGACGAGCCGATGGCCGGCATGGGCCACGAGGAATCGAAGCGAATGGAAGCGCTGATCCAGCGCCTGCGCGCGCACACCACGGTGCTGCTGATCGAGCACGACGTCGATGCCGTGTTCCGCCTCGCCGACCGGGTGTCGGTGCTGGTGAGCGGGCAGATCATCGCCAGCGGCGCGCCCGAGGCGGTGCGCCGCGACGCCGGCGTGATCGAGGCCTACCTGGGCGAGGAGTGACGATGAGCGTCGCGAGTCCGTCCATCGCTGCCGCAGCCGCGGATACGCTGCTCGCGGTGCGCGACCTGCATGCCGGCTACGGCGGCAGCGAGGTGCTGCACGGCGTCGATCTGCAGGTGGGCGCGGGCGAGGTGGTGGCGCTGCTCGGCCGCAACGGCATGGGCAAGACGACGCTGGTGCGCGCGATCTGCGGCCTGCATCCGGCCCGGCGCGGCGAGGTCGTGTTCCGCGGCGAGCGGGTCGAGGCCGAGCCGGCGCACCGGATCGCGCGACGCGGCCTCGGCCTGGTGCCGGAGGGGCGGCAGATCTTCGCCAACCTCACCGTGCTCGAGCACCTGAGCGCATTCGAGCGGGCGCGGGCCGGGCCGCACGACGTCGGCGCGAGCGCTGGCGCCCCGCGAACCGGTGGCGCCGCCGAGCGCATCGCCCGCGTGTTCGAGCTGTTCCCGCGCCTCTACGAGCGGCGCACGAACATGGGCAACCAGCTCTCCGGCGGCGAGCAGCAGATGCTTGCGATCGGCCGGGCGCTGGTCACCGAGCCGCGCCTCCTGATCCTCGACGAGGCGACCGAGGGCCTCGCGCCGCTGGTGCGCCACGAGATCTGGCGCTGCCTCGCGGCGCTGCGCGCGAGCGGCCAGGCGATCCTGGTCATCGACAAGTACGTGCAGCGCCTGATCCAGCTCGCCGACCGCCATGTCATCCTCGAGAAGGGCCGGGTCGCGTGGACCGGCAGCTCGGCCCAGCTCGACGCCGACCCGTCGATCTGGCAACGCCACCTGGGAGTGTGAGAGAGATGAGCTTCACGAGCGACCCCGAAGTCGACAAGGCCTATGCGCCGAGCCGGTCCCTGCCCGAGGGCGTGTTCCAGGCGAACATGGACCTCTACCGCGATCGTTCGCTCGAGGTGTACCGCACGCTGCCGCACGAGCGCGACGTGATCTACGACGCCGCCAGCGGCCAGGGTCTCGACATCGTTCCGGCGCCGGGCCCGGGCCTGAAGCCGGCGTTCGTGTTCATCCACGGCGGCTACTGGCGGATGCTCAGCAAGAACGAATCGGTCTACATGGCGCCGACGCTCAACGCTCGCGGCATCACGCTGGTCGCACCCGACTATTCGCTGGCGCCGGCAACCTCGCTGGAGGAGATCGTGCGCCAGGTGCGGGCGGCGATCGCCTGGCTGTATCGCCACGGCGCCGAGCACGGCATCGACCCGGAGCGGCTCTACGTCGGCGGCCATTCCGCCGGCGGCCACCTCACCGGTGCGGTCGTCGCCGGTGGCTGGCGCGAGCCGCTCGGCCTGCCGGAGAACGTGATCAAGGGAGCGATGCCGGTGAGCGGGCTGTTCGATCTCGAGCCGATCACGCGCTCGTTCGTCAACGAATGGATGGGCCTCGACGCTGCGCGCGCCGCGGCGCTGAGCCCGGTGCATCACCTGCCGCCCGCGCCGTGCCGGATGGTCGTGGCCTGGGGTGGCGACGAGACCCGCGGCTTCCACGACCAGGCGCAGCTCTGGCTCGACGCATGGCGGCTCAGGCGCTACCCGGCGACCGAGCTGAAGGTGCCGGCGCGGCACCACTTCGACATCGTGCTCGACTGGTGCGACCCGGGCTCGGCGATGACCGAGGCGCTGGCCGAGCTGGTCTTCGATGCGCGCAGCCCACGCTGAGCCCGCAGCGAGGCCCGACCATGGCTGAAGACACCCTCCCGCCGATCGAGCTCCAGGCCCCCGACATCGCCCGCTGGAAAGACGGGGGCAGCGGCGTCGACTGGGTGCACGTCTTCGACTCGGGCCGGCCCGGGCCGAAGGTGATGGTGCAGGCGCTGACCCACGGCAACGAGATCTGCGGTGCGATCGCGCTCGACTGGCTGCTCGACAGCGGCTTTCGGCCGCAATGGGGCACGCTCACCCTCGCCTTCGCCAACGTCGAGGCCTACGCCCGCTTCGATCCGGCCGACCCGTTTCCCTCGCGCCTGGTCGACGAGGACTACAACCGCGTGTGGGACGACAGCGCCCTCTTCGGCCCGCGCGATTCGGTGGAGCTGCGCCGCGCGCGGCTGCTCCAGCCCTTCGTCGACGCGACCGACCTGCTGCTAGACATCCACAGCATGAGCGAGCCCTGCCGGCCGCTGATGGTGTGCGGCACGGTCGAGAAGAACGTGGCCTATGCGCGCCAGCTCGGCGTGCCCGGCGACCTGCTGCTCGACACCGGCCACCCGGCCGGCAAGCGCATGGTCGACCGCGGTGCCTTCGGCGACCTCGCGAGTCCGAAGCGGGCCTTGCTGATCGAGTGCGGCCAGCACTGGGAGCAGGCCGCGGCCGAGGTTGCCATCGATGCGCTCGTGCGCTTTCTCGGCCTGGCGGGTGCGGCGCACCCAGGGTGGGTAAGGGCCAACACACGCCTGGAGCTGCCTTCTGTGCAGCGCCTGGTGCGCGTGACCGAGCCGGTGGTGGCGAGAACCGCCGACTTCCGCTTCCTCGTGCCGACCGTAGGGCTATCGGTGATCGAAAAAGCCGGAACACCGATCGCACAGGACGGCGACCAGATCTGGACGACGCCCTACGACGATGCGGTGCTGGTGATGCCGGGAACCCGCAACCTCAAGCCGGGTGGAACGGCCGTGAGGTTGGGGCGCTTCGAGCCCTGAGGCTCTCAGCTGCGGCGGCGACGACGCGAGATGAAGCCCACGGCGGCGAGGCCGGCGAGCATCAGCGCGTAGGTCTCGGGCTCCGGAACCGGCGCCGTGACCGTGAAGTTGGCAACTTCGAAGGCGTCGGTGGGCGGGTTCGCGTTCGTGAAGATCAGGCCCGTGATGTCGACGCCGGCATCGGCGACGAACTGCACGTACTGCGAGAAGCTCTGGTCGCCGTTGGTGACGCTGAAGCCGAGGCTCGTGACGTCGAACACCATGTTGCCGGCGGTCGTGACGACCGTCAGGCTGTTGTACAGGTCAGGCGAGCCCCAGAGGAAGCTGATGTAGTCGATGCCGGTGCTGAAGGTGACGATCGACGGCTGGGTGGTGGTCGGGCCCGCCGAGAGGAAGTTCCCGCCGGCGATGGCGCCCTTGGGAATGTCGGCGAAGGGCTGATCCGAGTTCAGGATGCTGCCGCCGACGATCGTTGCGTTGACGGAGCCTGTCAGGGTGCAGGGCGTCGCCAGCGTGCACAGCGCCGGCGAGGACAGCAGCAGGAACGAACCCGCACCGCCGCCCAGGGAACCGGTGACTTGCGCCTGTGCGCCGAAGGAGGCGGTGGCGACGGCGACCGAAGCGAGCAGAGTCTTGAACAATTTCATGGCGATGGAGCCTTGCAAGGAGAGAGAGAAACAGAGTCCCGGCCAGAGCCGATAACGAGGTTCTGGTTATACGCACCCAAGTCGGAAATGCGTTCCCCGTGTTCACGGGGTTTTGCGCAAATCAGTTTGTAAAGAGGGTCGGCCCTCCCCCGTGATCAGGGGGGTTCTACCGCTGCGGGGCCTCGCCTCTAGGCCAGGCCGCGCAGGAACTCGACGATCGCCGCGTTGGTCTCTGCGGCACTTTCCTGCTGCACCCAATGACCCACGTCGGGAATGAGCGTCACGCCACGGAGTTGCGGCACCGCCGGCTTCATCATCGCCGTGAGCTGCTCGGCGGAGGCGCCGCGGATGACGATGTCCCTGGCGCCGGCGATGAAGAGAACAGGTTGCCGGACCTGCGCCCCCGCGAGCTGAGGCGTCGTGTCCCAGTTGCGCTGGAAATTGCGGTAGTAGTTGATGCCGCCGCGAAAGCCTGCGTGCGTGAACTCGGCGACGTAGTAGTCGAGGTCTTCGCTCGTCAGCCAGTCGGGAAGGCCCTTGGCGGCGCCGAGCCGGGGAATCCAGCCGCCCGCGGCACGCTTCGGGTCGGTGACCAGCGGCGCTTCGCGGGGCGAGTCGGGCGAGAGGTACAGGCGGCTGAGGATCGCCCGCGGGTCGGCGTCGAATTCCTTCTCCGCGACGCCGGGCTCCTGGAAATACAGCACGTAGAAGAAGTTGTCGCCCCAGGCCTGCCTGAACGACTCGACGATCGATCGGGAGCCGCGCCCGCCATGCGGCACGCTCATCGCCACCAGCGCGGTGAAGCGATCAGGATGCAGCAGCATGCACTGCCAGGCGACGATCGCGCCCCAGTCGTGGCCGACGAGCACCGCGCTTTTCTCGCCGAGCGCCTCGACGAGGCCGACGAGATCGGCGCCGACATGGTGGATGTCGTAGTCCTCCACCGCCTCGGGCTTGTCGCTCTTGCCGAAGCCCCGCATGTCGGGCGCGACGGCGCGGTAGCCGGCGGCGGCGACGGCGGGAAGCTGATGCCGCCACGAGTACCAGGACTCGGGCCAGCCGTGCACGAAGAGGACCAGCGGCCCGCTGCCCATCTCGGCGATGCGCAGGGTGATGCCGTTGGCCTGGATGAATCGCAAGTTCATTGGCGCGCGCTCCCGGCATCTGCCTCGGGGCATTCTGGCACGCGATGCGCGGCGTCGAAGCGCGGCCGGGCGGGACGACCGCGAACGGCGGTAAGGTTGCGGCGACACGCCAGGAGCTGCTGATGACGACGACGACTTCGGATGGCAGGGACTTCGATTCACCCGCGGTGCTTCGCCTGCGCGACGACCTGGCCCTGGCATTGCGCGCGGCCGCGCACCACGGCCTGGCCGAGGGCGTGTGCAATCACTTCAGCGTCGAGCTTCCCGATCGCTCGGGCCGCTTCCTGCTGAACCCGCGCGGCCTGCTCTGGAAGGAGGTGCGGGCCGGCGACATCGTCATGGTCGACGGCCAGGGCAGGCAGCTCGCCGGCCGCCACCCGGTGGAGCCGACGGCGATGTTCATCCACGCCGCGATCCACCGCCTGTGCGCCAAGGCCTGCGTCCTGCACACGCACATGCCGAACGCGACCGCGCTCACGCTCACCAGCGACCGCTGCCTGGACACCACCCTGTCGCAGAACGCGATGCGCTTTCACGGGCGCACCGCCGTCGACGCGAGCTACAACGGCCTCGCGCTCGACGCCTCCGAGGGCGAACGCATCGCGGCGGCGATGGGCAGCGCCGACGTGGCCTTCCTCGGCAATCACGGCGTCGTGGTCTGCGGCGAGCGCTTGGCCTGGGCCTACGACGACCTCTACTACCTGGAGCGCGCCTGCATGGCCCAGGTGCTGGCGCAGTCGACCGGCCGGCCGCTGCTGCCGGTGGCGGCGGCGATCGCGCAACGGGTCTGCGAGCAGACGCTCGGCGAGCGCATGCAGTCGGATCTGTTCTTCGAAGCCCTTCGGCGAACGCTGGAAGCGGGCTAGGCGGAACAGGCGACGAGCTGTCCGACCTGGCGCTGGCATCTCGTCCGACAACCGGGCCTGCTCGAGGCTCGCAGACTGGCGCTTTGCCCTCCACGCGCATGGACGAAGACTTCCACTGCGAGGCGTTGCGTTCGTTCGTGCTCGTGAGGCTCAGGCGCGCGCCGAGCGAACGCGTGCTCGAGGAGTGCCAGATCTGCGTGCTCGAGGCGATGCAGCAGATCAGCGCCAAGGCCGTGCTCTACGACCTGACGAAGATGGAGCAGGCGCCGGCCAGCGTGCTGCTCTACCAGCGCCTGCTGAACGAGCACCTCGCCACCCTCGGCATCAGGCGTGCGATCGTCGTGCCGAACGCGATGATCGCCCACCTCGCGCGGCTGGCCTTCGGCGGCAGCGACTTCCGGCTGTTCTACGACGACATGGAGGGCGCCGAGCTGTTTCTTCGCGACGCCAGTCCCTTCTCGAGCGCCGACTGGAGCGTGCGCGTCATCGAGGAGCGGCGCCTGCGCGAGCGCCGCGGCTCGCGCCGCGAGCCGGGGGGTCGGCGGGAGCGCGACGCCGCAAGCCTCTGAGCTCCAGGGCGCCGAGGCCCCCGCAGGGCGCGGTGTCAGCCGCGCCCCATCTTTCCCTGCAGCACCGCCACCAGGTGGCCCTTCGCCTCGGCGAGCTGTGCCTTGTCGCTGTCGTGCACCTTGCGGAAGAAGGCCGCGCACTCGGGCGAGCCGGCCTGCTCGGCGTCCTTGATGTACTGGTCGTAGGCCATCAGGGCCTGCGCCTTGTTCTGGATCAGGGTGATCCAGTCGTAGGCGAGGTCGCTGAGGGGATGCGTGTCGGGCGACTTTTCATGCATGGCGGGCTCGATTCGAAAAGGGATGAGGGAGATCCCGGCATGGCAATCGCCGGACCCAGCCTCCCGGTGCGGCGCCGAAGCCGCGGAACACGCGTTACGTGGCCGGTCGAGCCGCCTGCTGCACCGCCTTGCCTCTCGCCCTCCGCCACGCCCAGGCCCCCACCGGCCAGAACAGGATCACGATCGTCGCCGCCGCCAGCCCGCCGGCGATCGGCCGGGTGAAGAACACCGCCGGACTGCCGTCGCTCTTGATCATCGAGGTGATGAAGTTCTCCTCGAGCATGGTGCCCAGCACCACGCCCAGGATCGCCGGTGCCGTGGGGAAGCCGTTCTCCTCGAGCACGAAGGCGATCAGGCCGAACACCAGGATCAGGCCCACGGCGAACAGCGAGTTGTTCACCGCGAAGGCGCCGACGATGCAGAACAGCAGCACGATCGGCATCAGCACGTTGCGCGGCACGCTGAGCACCTTGTTGGCCGCCTTGATGCACGCCCAGCCGAGCGGCAGCATGATGATGTTCGCCAGGATGAAGACCAGGAAGATCGCGTAGATGTTCTGCGGGTTGTTGGTGAAGATCGAGGGGCCCGGGTTCATGCCCTTGAGATAGAGCACGCCGATCGCGATGGCGGTGATGGAGTCGCCGGGAATGCCGAACACCAGCGCCGGGATCCAGGCGCCGGCGAGCGCGCTGTTGTTGGCCGCGCCCGATTCGACGATGCCCTCGATGTGTCCGGTGCCGAACTTCTCCGGCTCCTTGGAGAAGCGCTTGCTCATGGCATACGACATCCAGGCCGCCATGTCGGCGCCCGCGCCGGGCTGGATGCCGACGATCGTGCCGAGCGTGCTGCCGCGCAGCAGGCTCCACTTGTAGCGCCGCGTCAGCGTCCACATGCCCTTGAACACGTTGCCGAGCTTCGCCTTGATGATCTTCGCCGGCGGATCCAGGTCGACCATGAAGCGCAGGATCTCGGAGACCGCGAACATGCCCACCATCATCGGGATCAGGTCCACGCCCGAGAGCAGGTCGTTGATGCCGAAGGTGAAGCGCGGGTAGCCGCCCGGGTTCTCCAGGCCGATCGAGGCGACCAGCAGGCCGAGGATCAGCGAGATCAGCGCCTTCAGGATCGACGAGGCGCCGATGAACACGGCGCTCGCCAGCCCGAGCACGACCAGCCAGAAGTACTCGAACGAGCTGAACTTGATCGCCACCTCGGCCAGGCTGGGCGCCATGAAGATCATCACCGCCGTGCCGAACAGGCCGCCTACGGCCGAGAACCAGAGGCCCGCGCCGAGGGCGGTCTCGGCCTGGCCCTTCAGCGTCATCGCGTAGGCCTCGTCGGTGTATGCGGCCGAAGCGGGCGTGCCCGGAATGCGCAGCAGCGCGCCGGGGATGTCGCCGGAAAAGATCGCCATCGCGGTGGCGGTGACGATCGCCGCCACGGCCGGCACCGGGGGCATGAAGAACGTGACGGGCACGAGCAGGGCAGTCGCCATCGTCGCCGTCAGGCCGGGAATGGCGCCGACGAAGAGGCCGTAGAGGGCCGAGCAGAAGATGACGGTGAGTACGTACGGGTCGAAGACCAGCTTCACCGCTTGCAGGTAGACGTCCACGCCGGGTGCCTGCTTCGCTTCAGTAGAGGATGGGAAGCACGCCCCAGGGCAGCGAGACGCGCAGCATCTTGTAGAACACCGCGTGGATCACGAACGCGGTCACCACCGCCACCAGCACCGCCACCCACGGCCGCACGCGCAGCTTCAGGAACAGCGCCAGCAGGATGAGGATCGAGGTGACGATGAAGCCGAGCAGGTTGACGGCAGCGATATAGAACGCCGGCGCCGCCAGCGCGAGCAGGAAGTTGCCCACATGGCGCGGCGAGCGCACCCAGTCGCCGAACTCGAACCGCGCCGCGCCGGCGCGAACGCCGCGCACGATCAGGAGCACGGCGCAGCCCGCGAGCAGCACCGCCAGCACCCCGGGAAACGCCGCCGGGCCGATGCTCTGGCCGGGAATCTGCGGAAAGGTCCGGACGTTCCAGAGAATGGCGAGCGAGAGGGCGAGCAGCAGCCCGCCCCAGACGGTGTCGTTGAGCTTCAAGGTGCGGCGAACGTCACTTGACGATGCCCACCGCCTTCATCGTCGCGCCGAGGTCGTTGGTGCTCTTCTCCATGAACGTGGCAAATTCGGCCGGCGGCAGGTAGGTCACGCCGAAGCCACGGCTGGCCATGAAGTCGTGGTACTCCTTGCTGTCGTAGACCTTCTTGATCGCCGTCACGAGCGCGGTCTCGATGTCCTTGGGCAGGCCCTTGGGCGCGGCCATGCCGCGCCATGCGGCCATCTTCCAGTCGCTGCCGGTCTGCGCCTTGAGTGTCGGCAGGCTCGGGTAGAGGCCCGGCGCGGCTGCGTCCATGATCGCCAGGCTCTTCACCTTGCCCGCGTCGATGAGCGAGCGCGCCTCGGGAATCGAGCAGGGCACGATGTCCACGCCGCCCGCCACCAGGTCCTGCAGGCCGGGCGCGGCGCCGTTCGAGGGCACCCACGGGGCAGCGGCGGGATCGACCTTCAGGTCTTTCAGCATGCCGGCCAGCGCGAGGTGCCAGATGCCGCCCTGGCCGGTGCCCGAAGCCTTGTGCTTGCCGGGCTCCGCCTTGATCGCGTCGACCAGGTCCTTCACGGTCTTGTAGGGCGCATCGGCGCGCACCTGCAGGCCGGCGGGGTCGGCGTTCACCAGGCCGAGCGGCGTGTACGAGGAACCCTTGAGGTCGGTGAGACCCTGCCAGTGCATCATGCCGATCTCCACCGTGATCAGGCCGATGGTGTAGCCGTCGGGCGGCGACTGGGCGATGGCGCTGTGGCCGACCACGCCCGAGCCCCCGGTGCGGTTGACGACGTTGATCGGCTGCTTGAGCTCCTTCTCGAGCAGCGCGCCGATGATGCGCGCGGTGGCGTCGGTGCCGCCGCCCGCGCCCCAGGGCACGATGAGCGTGATCGGCCGCTCGGGATAGGCGGCGGCGGCGAAGGTCGAGACGGCGAGCGCGGCAAGCGCGGCGCAGGCGCGGGCAATAAAGGTCATCGGGGAGTCTCCATCGAGCGCGGCGGCGGCGCGAAAGGCGCACCGACCACGCGGTTGCCGCCACTCGCATACGGTGGCGTCGGGTTCACGTTAACGGTGGGTCGGAGGTGGGTCAAGAGGGCGAGCCCGCTGGCCGCCACGACGGGCAGGCATGCCGGTGGCGCAAACGGCACGTATCGTGCATCGTCGTCTTCCCCGCCCTAGCGGCGCGCCCAACCCAGGAGAAATGCCATGCTCAGTTCGCTCGCCAAGACCTGCTCCTTCGCCGCCGCCGCCGCGCTGCTCGTCTCCTGCGCCGGCACCGGCGCGCCGGCCATCGACAACAGCGCGATCGGCCAGCCCGCCTTCCGCGAGCACAAGGCGACCTACGGCCTCGTCTACCGGCTGCCGAAGGACTCGACCGACGTCCTCGAGGCGCGCATCTACGGGCCGCTGAAGGAACGGCTGCTCGCGCTCGGCCTGCGCGCCGAGACCCAGACCTTCAACCTGCCGCATGTCACCGTCGTGCATATCCACAGCGCCGACCCGACCACGCCGCAGAAGATGCTGAAGGCGCTGCCGAAGCTGCCCCCGGTGATCGCGTTCCAGTTCAAGGATTTCTACACGACCGAGGCCGCCAAGGACGCCGGCCGGCCGTGGTGGCTCGACCTCGGCATCGTCAAGTCGGGCGCGGGCTACGAGAGCCTGATGGCGTACAACACCGTCGCCACGGCGGCGCTGGCGCCGCTGCGCGACGGGCCGCTGCCGCGCGTGACCGGGCCGGTCTACGCGAAGATGAGCGATGCGGGGCGGGCGCTGGTGGCGAGCGTGGGCGTCAGCGGCGTCAACGTGGTGCGCGACGGCAAGGAGCTGCGCGCCCACAACCCGCACAACACCCTGGTCTACAGCATGACGCCGTTCGACGCGCGCATCCAGGCCGGCATGAAGGACGTGGCCACCGACTTCAACAAGGTGCTGCCGGAAGGCTTTCCCGCCACCTTCCGCGAGGTCTCGATCGTCGAGCTCGCCTTCTCTGGCAACGTGCTGCGCGAGTACTACAGCATCAACCTCGAGAACGGCAGCGCGGTCGACGTGGCGAGCGGCCAGCCGGTGAGCGGCGGCTGGCAGTGAGGAATCCCGACGCTGCCGCAGAATGGACCGGGCAGCGCATCAACCGGGACACTTCATGAACACCACCCGCCTCGGCCGCACGGGCCTCGAGATCTCCCGCCTCTGCCTCGGCTGCATGAGCTTCGGCGAGCCCGACCGCGGCAACCACCCGTGGACGATGGGCGCAGCGGCGAGCCGGCCTTTCATCAGGAAGGCGCTCGACCTGGGCATCAACTTCTTCGATACCGCCAACGTCTATTCCGACGGCACCAGCGAAGAGATCGTCGGCAAGGCGCTGCTCGACTACGCGCGCCGCGACGAGGTGGTCATCGCCACCAAGGTGCACGGCCGCATGCACCCGGGGCCGAACGGCGCCGGCCTGTCGAGGAAGGCGATCTTCGCCGAGATCGACGCCAGCCTGAAGCGGCTGGGTACCGACCATGTCGACCTGTACCAGACGCACCGCTGGGACTACGCGGTGCCGATCGAGGAGACGCTGGAGGCGCTGAACGACGTGGTGCGCGCCGGCAAGGCGCTGCACATCGGCGCCTCGTCGATGCATGCCTGGCAGTTCGCCAAGTCGCTGGCGATCTCGGAGAAGCACGGCTGGGCCCGCTTCCAGACGATGCAGAACTACGTCAACCTGCTCTACCGCGAGGAAGAGCGCGAGATGCTGCCGCTCTGCAAGGCCGAGGGCATCGGCGTGATCCCGTGGAGCCCGCTGGCACGCGGGCGCCTCACACGCGACTGGGACACGACCACGGCCCGCACGGAGACCGACGGCTTCGGCAAGACGCTCTATGCGAAGACGGCCGATGCCGACCGCAAGGTGGTCGAGGCCGTCGCCATGGTCGCGCAGCGCCTTGGCCGGCCGCGCGCGCAGGTGGCGCTGGCGTGGGTGCTGGCCAAGAGCGAGGTCTCGGCGCCGATCGTCGGCGCCACCAAGCTCGAGCAGCTCGACGACGCCGTCGCGGCGCTCTCGCTGCAGCTCTCGCCGGCCGACATCGCCGAGCTCGAGGCGCCGTACCTGCCGCACGCGGTGGTCGGGCACACATAGGGCGGCCGCGGCGGACGGACGCCGCGGCAGGATCGATCGCGGCGACCCCGTGGCGCAATTGACGCCCATGGGAATCGGAGCGTCCCCGCGTGTTGCGGATTTGTCATTCCCCTCCGATCCCTGCCCGTCGCGAGGTGCCTGCGTGTTAGCCTTTTCGGCGGTCCGAGGGGAGTCGGACACCATTCAATCGATGCGGGGGGAGTTCATGCACGCACTGTCCAGGTTGGTTGCGGTGGCCGCTGCGGCCGCCCTCGTCGGCTGCCAGACGCTGGCGCCGATCCAGAATGTCCAGAACGCGCCGGTCACGACTGTGGCCAACAAGCCGCTGACGGCAGAGCAGGTGCGCGGCGCCATCGTCCGCGCCGGGGCGGCGCTGGGCTGGATCATGAAGGACGACGGGCCGGGCAAGCTCACCGGCACGCTGATGCTTCGCACCCACACGGCCGTGGTCGACATCCCCTACTCGACCAGCGCCTACAGCATCACCTACAAGTCGAGCGTGGACCTGAAGGAAGCGAACGGCAAGATCCACCAGAACTACAACGGCTGGATCACCAACCTCACCCGAGGCATCAACGCCCAGCTCGCCGCCAGCTGATCCGGTGCCGATGCGGCCGGCACCGCGCCGGCCGCGCCGCAGGGTCGGCCGCGCCAACGCCATGCTCGACGCCTTTGCCCCGCCCGCCGGAGCTGCACTGCGGTTGCTGCCCAGCCTCGTCCTGCTGTGGCTCGCCTGGTTCTTCGGCCGCACCCTGCGCGCCGGGGAAATGCCGCTGATCGAGCGCGTCGCGCGGGTGGCCAAGCCCGACCTCTCGCCGCGCCTGGTGCGCTACACGCGCATCCTGACGACGCTGTGGTGCGCCTACTTCGTGCTCGCCGCGACGCTTGCGCTGGTCGCCCACCTCGGCTTCCTGCAGGCCAGCACCGGCGTGGCGACGCTCTCGGCGCTGCTCTTCGTCGGCGAGTACGGCCTGCGCCGCCTGTTCTTCCCGGGGGAGTACTTTCCGAACCTGATCGACCAGGTCCGCGACACGGTCAGCGTGTGGCGGCCACAACGCCATGATTGAGGCGACAGCGCTCGTCGGCACGGCGCCGGCGACCGGCATGGCCCTCACCGCCGCGACAAACTGGCTCGACAGGCCGGCGATCGAGGGCGAGCGGCGAACCTGGACCTGGCGCGAGATCCACCTCGCGTCGCTCGCCCTGGCGGCGCGCCTGGGCGATGCCACGGCGGTGTGCAACCTGTGCGCCTCGCGGCTTGGTTTCCTGGTCACCGCGCTGGCGGCGCTGCGCCGCGGCGCGCTCCTGATCCTGCCGCCCTCCGGCGGCAATGCGGAGATGGGCGCCGTGATCGCCGGCGACCGCGGCACCTTCGTCGTTGGCGATCCGCAGGCATGGCCCGAGCCCTGGTGCGGCGACCGCTACCTGCAATGCCTTCCCGACCTGGGCTGCAGCGCCGCCGACGACGCGCACCTCGCTTGGCAGCCGCGCTGGGACAAAGTCGCGGTCCGCCTGTACACCTCGGGCAGCACCGGCGTGCCGCAACCCCAGCCCAAGACGCTCGGGCAGCTGGTCGCCGGCGCGCGCGCTCTCTCCGCGCGCCTGGCGCGCGAGATCGCGGGCGGCGTCGCGGCACTCGAGCGCATCGTCTGCAGCGTGCCGCCGCAGCACATGTTCGGGCTCGAGTGCTCGGTGATGCTGTCACTCGTCGCCGGCACGCCGGTGCTCGATCGCCGACCGCTCCTGCCCGCCGACGTGCGCGCCGCATTCGACGACCGCCGGCCCGCCGCCTGGATCGCCACGCCGATGCACTTGCGCAACCTCGCCCATGCGGACGGCGAGGCGGCGCCCGGCTGCCGAGTCACGATCGTCTCGACGATGCCCCTTTCGCCCGAGGTCGCTGTCTTGGCGGAGCGCCGCCTCGGCGCGCCGGTGCTCGAGATCTACGGCTCCACCGAGACCGGCGCACTGGCGATGCGGCGCACCGCCGCCGAGGCGGCGTGGCGGCCGCTTCCCGGCGTGCGCCTCGAGGCTGGCGCGGACGGAACGACCGCCTCGGGCGCCCACTTCGCCTCGCCGGTGGCGGTGCCAGACAGGATCGCGCCGAGCCCAGACGGAACCTTCGCGCTTCTCGGCCGGCAGGCCGACCTGGTCAAGATCGCCGGCCGGCGCGCCTCGCTTGCCGGGCTCGACCGGCTGCTGCTCGATCTGCCCGGCCTCGAAGACGGCGCCTTCTTCCTGCCGCAGACGGGGCAGTTCACCGAGCGACTCTGCCTGATCTACGCCGGCCCGCCGCTCGACCCCGCCGCGACCTCGCGTTGGCTGCGCGAGCGGCTCGACCCGGTCTTCCTGCCGCGCACCTTCATCCGCGTCGAGCGCCTGCCGCGCACCGAGGGCGGGAAGCTGCGCCGCGCGGCCCTGGAGCGCCTGTACGACGAATGGCAGGGCGTCGATACGTCGCCGCAGCTGCTCATGGCAGCCGCGCCCGGCCGCCACCTGCCGTCCTGAGCCGTCGCCGATGTTCTCGTGGAAGTCGAAGGCCGAGCGCGGCAGCACGTGGCTCATCCACCTGATCGCCTGGCTCGCGCGCGCAGCCGGGCGGCCGCTCTGCCGCGTGCTGCTCCATCCGATCTCGCTCTACTTCGTGCTCGCCGACCGGACGGCGCGCCGGGCCTCGCGCGAGTTCCTCGCCGCCGCGACGGGCCGGCCCGCAGGCTGGCGTGACGCCTGGAAGCATCTGTACGCATTCGCCGCGACCCTGCTCGACCGGGTCTACATGGCGGCCGGCGACTTCTCCCGCTTCAGCGTCGTGGTGGCGGGCGACGAGTTGGTGCGCGAGGCGCTCGATGCCGGCAGGGGCTGCGTGCTGCTCGGCTCGCACCTGGGCAGCTTCGACCTGCTGATGCTGAAGAACCAGGTGCTGCACAACCGGCCGATCACGGTGCTGATGCGTCTCGACGATCGTTCGCGCGTCCGTCGCATCGCCGGCATCGACGACGCGGAGCTGCCGATCATCCCGCTCGGCCGCTTCGACAGCTACCTGCGCGCCTACGACGTGCTGTCGAAGGGGGGCCTCGTCGTCGTGCTGGCCGATCGCAGCGAAGGCGCCGCCGCGCTGCCGAGCGCCTTCCTCGGCCGGCCGGCGGACTTCCCGATCGGTCCACACGCCCTGGCGGCGCGAGCCGGTGCGAAGGTGCTCGTCGGGTTCGGGCTCTACGAGGGCGGCGCGCGCTACCGCATCGAGTTCCTCGACGGCGGCGACCCCGCACCCGCAGGCAGCCGGGGCGCAGCCCTGCAACCGGCGATCGACCGCTACGTGCAGGTCCTGGAGCGCTACGCTCGCCGATACCCGCTCAACTGGTTCAATTTCTACCCCTACTGGTCGCAGCAGCGCTAGGCCGCCGATGTTCGAAGAAGACACCGTCAGCGCGATGGATGCCATCGCCGCCGCGCAGCGGCTCGCTTTCGCCCCGCTGGCGTTCCATGCCGCATCTGCGCTGCGCGACCGCGGCGTGCTGGCGGCCCTGAGCGAGGCCGGCCCGCGGGGCCTCGATCTCGACGAGATCGTCGCCTGCTGTTCGCTGTCGACCTATGCCGCGCGCGTGCTGGTCGAGGCCGCGCTGGGCATGGGCCTGGCGACCCGCCGCGAGGGCCGCTACCGGCTGGGCAAGGTGGGCCACTTCCTGCTCCACGACGAGATGACGCGGGTGAACTTCGACTTCAGCCGCGACGTCTGCTACGGCGCCGCGGCGCACCTGGACCAGAGCCTGGCCGAGGGTCGGCCGGCCGGCCTCGGCACGCTCGGCCCGTGGGACACGCTCTACCAAGGCCTCTCGGTCCTGCCCGAGCCGGCGCGCCGCAGCTGGTTCGCCTTCGACCATTTCTATTCGGACCAGGCGTTCCCCGCCGCCTGCAAGCGTCTGGCCGCGGCACCGCCGGCGCGCCTGCTCGACGTCGGCTGCAACACCGGTCGCTTCTCCCGCCTCTGCCTCGAGACGATGCCGACGCTCCAGGTCGGCTTGGCCGACCTGCCGATCCAGCTCGACACGGCCCGCGCGAGCCTCGCCGGTTCGGGCCTGGAAGACCGCGCCCGCTTCCACCCGCTCGACCTGCTCGATCCGGCGACGCCGCTGCCGGCGGGTTACGACGTGATCTGGATGAGCCAGCTGCTCGACTGCTTCTCCGAGGCGCAGATCGTCGCAATCCTGCGCAAGGTCCGCGCCGCGCTCGCACCGGGCGGGCGCCTCCTGGTGCTGGAGCTGTTCTGGGACCGGCAGCGGTTCGAATCCGCGGCCTTCAGCCTGCAGCAGACCTCGCTCTACTTCGCCTGCGTCGCCAACGGCAACAGCCAGATGTACGACTCGGCGGTTTTCCTCGCCCTGCTGCCCGAGGCGGGGCTGCGCGTCGACCACCTGAGCGACGGCGTCGGGCGCTTCCACACCCTTCTGGAATGCGTCGCGACCTGACGGATCACGCCGCCGAGTCGGCGCTCGACTGGCAGGGGGCATGGATCGTGATCCCGGCCTTCGGGGAGGCGGCGACGATCCGCGCTGTCGCCGAGGCGTCGCTGGCGCGCTGCCCGAACGTCGTCGTGGTGGACGACGGCTCGCGCGATGGCACCCGCGACCGGCTGGAGGGGCTGCCCCTCGTGCTGCTGGCCCACGACGCCAACCGCGGCAAGGCGGCCAGCCTGCGCACCGCCTTCGCCTACGTCCTCGCGCGCGGCGGCGAGTGCGCAATCACGCTCGACGGCGACGGCCAGCACGATCCGGCCGACCTGCCGCGCCTCCTCGCCGCATTTCGCCGCCACCCCGGACGGGTCGTGATCGGCGCGCGCCTGCACGACCGGGCGGCGTTCCCGCCGAGCCGCTGGATCGGCAACCGCATCGCCTGCTTCTGGATCTCGTGGGCGGCTGGGCATGCCATCGCCGATTCGCAGACCGGCCTTCGCGTCTACCCGGAGGCGGTAATGACGATGGCCACGGACGGCAGCGTCCGCAGCAGCCGCTTCACCTTCGAGAGCGAGATCCTGATCGAGGCCGCGGCGCACGCCTATCCCACGATCGCCGTGCCGGTGAGGGGCCTGTACCCGAAGGGCAACCGGCCCAGCCACTACCGCGGCGTGGTCGACACCGCCCGGATCGTCGCCATGGTGGCCGCTCGCCTGCTGCGTCGCGCCCTGTACCTGCCCGGCCTCTGGCGCAGCCTGCGCGCGCCTCCCGAACAGGCGGGCGAGCAGCGCCGCTGACGGCACCCGCGGCAGGCGGCCGGGCGGACGCCATGCCTGAAAACGCCGAGGCGCCGGCGCCACGCCGGCCGCAGAATCGACGCATCGCATCTGCCCGCGCGAAGGAGCCTCCGCATGCCCGCCATCGTCACCCGCCGCACCGTCGTCGCCCTCGGCCTCGCCGGGCTCGCCCTCGGCGCCTCGCTGCCCGCGACCGCCCAGGAAACGACGCTGCGCCTGGTCAGCGCCTTCGCCGAGAACGGGATCTACGTGCAGCACATGCAGAAATGGATCACCCAGTTCAACGCCGAGGGAAAGGGCACGCTGCAGATCAACTTCATCGGCGGGCCGAAGGCGATTCCCACCTTCGAGGCGGGCAACGCGGTGAAGACCGGCGTGGTCGACATGGCCCTGGCGACGGGCGCGTTCTACACGAACGTGATGCCCGAGTCGGACTTCCTGAAGCTGACGCAGATCCCCGTGGCCGAGCAGCGCAGGAACGGCGCCTTCGCGGCGATCAACGAGCTGTGGATGCAGAAGGGCAACATGGTCTACCTGGCGCGGATGGTCGAGAACCAGCCGTTCCATCTGTACCTCAACAAGAAGGTCGACAAGCCCGACCTCACCGGCATAAAGGTGCGCATCACGCCGGTGTACCGCGAGTTCTTCGCCTCGCTCGGCGCCAACAACGTGACCATGCCGCCCGGCGAGGTGTACACCGCGCTCGAGCGCAACGTGGTCGACGGCTACGGCTGGCCGATCGGCGGCATCTTCGACCTCAACTGGAACGAGAAGACCAAGTACCGCGTCGACCCCGGCTTCTACGATGCCGAGGTGGCGATCATCATGAACGCCGACGCGTACAAGAAGCTCACGCCGAAGCAAAAGGCCTTCCTCGACAAGCAGGCGCTCGCGCTCGAGGCGATGAACGGCTTCTGGACCACCTACGGCAAGGAAGAGACGGCGCGCCAGGAGAAAGCCGGCATCCAGGCGATCAAGTTCGACGCCGCCGGCACCAAGACCTACGTCGACAAGGCGTACGACGCGGGCTGGGCCGCGGCGATGAAGACCAACCCCGAGTTCGCCAAGAAGCTGAAGACGCTGACCTCGAAGTGAGCGCCGGGCCGAGCGCGGTGATCGCCTCGTGAAGCCGGGCCTGGGGCGCCTCGAGGCGCGCTTCGGCACGCTGCTCGAGGCGCTGGCGCTCGCCGCCAGCGTGGCCCTGCTGGCGATGGTGGCGATCATCTGCGGCGACGTGCTCACCCGCAACGTCGCGATTCCCGGGCTGCCGCGCGGCATCGCCTGGAGCAACGAGATCTCCGAGCTGCTGCTCTACGGCATGACGCTCGCCGCCGCGCCCTGGCTGCTGCGCGAAGGCCGGCACATCCGCGTCGACATCGTGTTGCGCGCGCTGCCGAAGCGCATGGCCTACGCCTGCGAGTGGATCGCCGATTCGCTCGGCTTCGTCTGCTGCCTGTGGCTGGTGTTCTACGGCGCCTCGGCAGCGAAGAAGAGCTGGGCCGGCGATGCGCTCTCGATCAAGACGCTGGTGATGCCCGAGTGGTGGTTCCTGGCGCCGCTGCCGATCTGCTTCCTGCTGCTGGCGATCGAGTTCGTGTTCCGCATGCGGCGGCTGAAGCACGCCGAGATCGGCCCCCGCGATGACGCCGTCAGCGCCGCATGACTCCCTCTCCCGCGTGCGGGAGAGGGCCGGGGTGAGGGCGGCCGCATGACGGGCTGGACCTTCGCCGCCTGGCTGCTGCTCGGCGGCTCGACCGTGCTCCTCTTCCTCGGCCTGCCCGTCGCGTTCTCGTTCCTCGTGATCAACATCGCCGGCGCCTGGCTCTGGCTCGGCGGCGAGCCGGGCTTCGTGCAGCTCGCCCGCAACAGCGTCAGCTCGGTGATGAGCTTCTCGCTGACGCCGATTCCGCTCTTCGTGCTGATGGGCGAGATCCTGTTCCACACCGGCCTGGCGGTGAAGGTGATCGACGGCATCGAGCGGCTGATCGCCCAGGTGCCGGGCCGGCTCGCGGTGGTGGCGGTCGTCGCCGGCACGGTGTTCTCGGCGATCTCGGGCTCGACCATCGCCACCACGGCGATGCTCGGCTCGCTGATGGTGCCGGTGATGCTCTCGCGCGGCTACCACCCGACGCTGGCGACTGGCCCGGTGATGGCGATCGGCGCGGTCGACATGCTGATCCCGCCCTCGGCGCTGACGGTGCTGCTCGGCTCGCTCTCGGGCATCTCGATCTCCAAGCTGCTGATCGGCGGCGTGCTGCCGGGCATGCTGCTCGCGGTCGCCTTCGTCGCCTGGATCATCGTGCGCGTTCGCATCACGCCGAGCCTGGCGCCCAACGTCGAGCTGGTGCGC
This sequence comes from Burkholderiales bacterium, assembly GCA_021414305.1. Lineage (GTDB taxonomy): Bacteria > Pseudomonadota > Gammaproteobacteria > Burkholderiales > Burkholderiaceae_C > Schlegelella_A. Next base: position 302,005 of record JAIOOS010000017.1, read on the forward strand.
CACGTCGGCTTCGCCCGCTTCAAGCCCTTCCTGCTCTACGTGCTGCCGCTGGTCTCGATCTTCGGCGTGGTGGTGGGGGCGATGGCCGCGGGCTGGGGCACGCCCACCGAGTCGGCCGCGGTGGGGGCACTGGCGACTATCGTGCTCGCTCTCGTGTATCGGTCATTGACCTGGAAGATCCTGCTCGCCTCGGCGAAAGGCACGGTGGCGATCTCGGCGATGATCCTCTTCATCATCGTCGGCGCGACCACCTTCGCCCAGATCCTCTCGTTCTCCGGCGCCTCCAACGGCCTGGCGCAGGCGATCACGGGCTCCGGCCTGGCGCCGTGGGCCGTGATCGTGGCGATGATGGCGATGCTCATCTTCCTCGGCATCTTCGTCGACCAGGTGAGCATGATGATGATCACCCTGCCGATCTTCATGCCGGTGGTGCAGGCGCTCGGCGTCGACCTGGTCTGGTTCGGCGTGCTGTTCCTGATCTGCATGCAGATGGGCCTGCTGCTGCCGCCGCACGGCCTGCTGCTGATGACGATGAAGGGCGTGGCGCCGCCCGAGGTGACGATGCTCGACATCTTTCGCGCCGTCGTGCCGTTCCTGGTGATGAGCGTGCTGCTGCTGGCGCTGGTGTTCTTCGTGCCGGCGGTGGCGACCTGGCTGCCGGCGTTGATCGGCTAGAGCTGGCTCTTCAGCACCTGCCCGATCCACTCCATCGCCCGCTCCTTCTTCGGCCGGTTGCGCCAGGCCTCGAGCGTCACGACCTTCGAGCTCGACAGGTCGTTCTCGAACACCTTGACCTGCTCGGCCGCGAACTTCTCGTCGAGCAGGTTGAGGTTGGCCTCGTCGTTGATGCGGAACGACCGGTTGTCGAAATTGGTCGACCCGACCGAGACGAAACGGCCGTCCACGACCAAGACCTTGCAGTGAAACATCGTCTTCTGGTATTCGGCGATCTGCACGCCGGCTTCGAGCAGCGGGCCCCAGTCGGCGCGCGAGGCGGCGCGGACGACACTCGAGTCGATGATCGGCCCGGGCACGATGATGCGCACCTTCACGCCGCGCCTGGCCGCTGCGGCGAGAGCGTGGATCGTCAGCTCGTCGGGCACGAAGTAGCTGTTCGAGAGCTCGATGCTCGTCTTCGCCGCGGTGACGGCGAGCAGGTACATCAGGTGCATGCTCTCGGCTCCGCCGCTCGGCGAGCTCCTGAACATCTGCGCTGGCATTCCGCCCGAGACGGCCTCGATCGCCGGGAAATAGCGGCTGCCGTGCAGCACCCGGCCCGTCGCCTTGGTCCAGTTGTCGGTGAACACCGATTGCATCTGCGCCACGACCGGGCCACGGACGCGGAAATGGGTGTCTCGCCAGTGCTCGGGGTCCTGCGCGTCGCCGCGCCACTTGTCGGCGATGCCGACGCCGCCGGTGTAGCCGACCTGGCCGTCGACGACCAGGATCTTGCGGTGCGTGCGGTTGTTGAGCCGCGGCAGATGCGACCAGTGCGGCTGGTGGAAGCGCTCGATCTCGACGCCCGCCTTCTTCATCCGGTCGAGCGCCTCCTTGTCCAGCCTGGTGCTGCCGACCCAGTCGAGCAGCAGGTGGACCTTGACGCCCGCCCGGGCACGGTCGGCCAGCGCGATCGCGAACTCCTCGCCGATGGTTCCGCCCCAGTAGATGTAGGTCTCGAAGCTGATCGTCGACTTCGCCGAACGGATGTCGGCGAGCATCGCCGCGAAGATCCGGTCGCCGTTGACCAGCACCTCGGCCGCGTTGCCCTCGAGCAGCGGCGGCCCGAGCAGCAGCGAGAGATCGCGGGCGAACGCCGGGTCGCGGGTGTCGTGCAGACGCTCGACCTTGCGGTCGATCTTCTTCTCGCCCGTGCCGAGGTTGGCGACCAGCAGCGAGACGGCGATGCCGAGGACGAACGCGACGCAGACCCAGAAGACGAAGCGGCCATCCACCTTGGGGGCCTTCATCCTTGCGGCCATTCGACCGCGCCGGAATGGGTGACCGCGCCGAGATGCGCCGGCCCCACCAGCTTGGCGTACTTCTCCAGCACCCCGCCCAGGCGCTCGCGCGCCAGCGGCTCGTGCGCCTGCCGCCGCGCCGCCAGCTCCCCGTCGTCCAGCTTCACCTCGAGCACGCGCGCCTCCCCGTCGATGCGGATCCTGTCTCCGTCGCGCAGCAGGGCAATCGGCCCGCCCGCCGCCGCCTCGGGTCCGATGTAGCCGACCATCAGGCCGCGCGTCGCCCCGGAAAAGCGGCCGTCGGTGATGAGCGCGACCTTCTCGCCCATGCCCTGGCCGTAGACAAGCGCGGTGACCCCCAGCATCTCGCGCATGCCCGGGCCGCCGCGCGGGCCCTCGTTGCGGATCACCAGCACCTCGCCGGCCGCATAGGCGCGGGCGCTGACGGCGGCAAAGGCGTCCTCCTCGCATTCGAAGACGCGCGCCGGCCCCTCGAACACCGCGCTCTTCAGGCCGGCGACCTTGATCAGGGCGCCATCGGGCGCGAGGTTGCCTTTGAGCACGACCACGCCGCCGGTCGCGAGCAGGGCGCGGTCGACGCCGCGGACGACCTCGCCGTCGGGTCCGGCGTGGCCGGCAAGTTCTTCGCCCAGCGTGCGGCCCGAGAGCGCGAGCGCGTCGCCGTGCAGGTGGCCGGCGTCGAGCAGCGCCTTGAGGACGATGCCGACGCCGCCCACCCGGTGCAGGTCGACGGCGAGAAAGCGCCCGCCCGGCTGCAGGTCGGCGATCAGCGGCGTGCGCGCGAACACCTCGGCGACGTCGTCGAGCGAGAAGCGGATGCCGGCCTCGTGGGCGATCGCCGGCAGGTGCAGGCCGGCGTTGGTGGAGCCGCCGGTCGCCGCGACCGCGGCGCAGGCGTTCTCGAGCGACTTCCTCGTCACCAGGTCGCGCGGCAACGGGCCGCCTTCGCTCACCAGCGCCGCCGCACGACGACCGGCGCGGCGCGCCATCGCCAGCCGCTCGGCATACGCGGCGGGCAGCATCGCCGAGCCGGGCATCGCCAGACCCAGCGTCTCGGCCACCATCGCCATCGTGTTGGCGGTGAACTGGCCGGGGCAGGAGCCGAGGGTGGGCGCGCAGGCGTGGCCGAGCTCGTCGAGCTCCTGCTCGGTCATCGTGCCGGCGAGCACCGAGCCCACGCCCTCGTAGGTGGTGAGGATGGTGACGTCCTTGTCGCGCCAGCGGCCGGGCAGCATCGCCCCGCCGTAGACGAAGACGCTCGGGCAGTTCAGCCGCACCATCGCCATCATCACGCCGGGCAGCGTCTTGTCGCAGCCGGCGAAGCCGACCAGCGCGTCGTAGGCGTGGGCGCGCACCACCGCCTCGATCGAATCGGCGATCAGCTCGCGCGAGACCAGGCTCATGCGCATGCCCTTGTGGTTCATCGACACGCCGTCGGAGACCGAGACGGTGGTGAACTGCACCGGAATGGCGCCGCCCGCGGCGACGCCCAGGCGCGCCGCGTCGGCCTGCGGTCCGAGCGACATCGAGCAGGGCGTGTTCTCGCCGTGCTGGCTGACGATGCCGACGAAGGGCTTGCCGAAGTCCTCGTCGCCGACGCCGGTGGCGCGCAGGAAGGCGCGGTGCGGGGCGCGGTCGAGTCCCTCGGTGACGATCGAGGAGCGGAGCTTCTTCTCCTCGGGCGCGCTCATGCCCGCACCCTCGGCGCCGCCCCCGCGGTGATCTCGGTGCCGCTCGTGCGCTCGACCCAGCGCACCAGTTCGCTGACGCTGGCGTCGGGCGCGGCGTCGGCCGCGGCAGCCCGCCAGAGCTCCTGCGTCAGCCCGCTGAGCGGCGCCGGCGTGGCCGTGGCGCGCGCGAGCTCCATGGCGATGCCGATGTCCTTGACCATCAGCGCGAGCTTGAACGGGTCGTCGAAGCGGCGGCTGATGACGCGCTGCTTGATGTGCGTGCGCCCGACCCACGACATGCCGGTCGAGACGTCGAGCACGTCGACCATCGCTTGCGGATCGAGCCCGTAGCGCTTGCCCATCGCCAGGCCTTCGCTCAGCGCCAGCAGGTTCACCGAGGTGATCAGGTTGTTGAGGCACTTCATGGCGTGGCCGGCGCCGAGCCCGCCGACGTGGAAGATCGACTTGCCCATCGCCTCGAGCAGCGGCCGCACCCGCTCGAGGTCCGCCGCGGCGCCGCCGACCATGAACACCAGCTCGGCCGCCTTCGCGCCCCACTCCGCGCCCGAGACCGGTGCATCGACCATCGCCACGCCCCGCGCCGCCAGCCGCGCCGCCGTCTCCTCGGTGAGCCACGGCTCCGACGACGAGGTGTCGAGCAGCAGCGCGCCGGGCGCGAAGCCCTGCAGCAGCCCGTGCTCGCCGCCGACCAGGTCGCGCACCACCTCGCCGTTCGGCACCATGGTGATGACGATGTCGCTGGCCCGCGCCAGCGCCGCGGGCGAAGGCGCGGCGACGGCGTTCTCGAGGCTCGCCGCCAGGGTCTCGGCAACGCCGGGGGCGGCGTCGAAGAGCTGCAGCGAGTGGCCGGCGGCGGCGAGGTGCGAGGCCATCGGCCGGCCCATCACGCCGAGGCCGACGAAGCCGACGCGCAGCAGGGAAACGGAGGGGTTCATAGAGGGTTTACGAGATCGACGAAGGACGGCCGCAAGCCGCAAGCTACGCGCCGCACGCCGCAGCAGGCCGCCCGGCCGGACCCTGCTTCGCACGATACCTCTCGATCCCCCCGTTCACGTCGCTGGAGAACCCTCGTCATGGCATCGCACCGCTTCCTCGCCGCCTGCGCAACGGCCCTGTTGCTCGGCCTCGGCCCCGTGGCCACGCAGGCACAGACCACGCTCACGATGTCGAGCTGGGTCCCGCCGACGCACCATCTCACGCGCGACGTACTGCAGGTGTGGGCCGCCAATGTCGAGAAGGCGACCAACGGCCGCGTCAAGTTCCAGATGCTGCCCAAGCATCCGTCGGCGCCGCCCGGCACCTTCGACGCGGTACGCGACGGACTCGTCGACGTGTCGTTCGTCACCGCGAGCTACACGCCCGCGCGCCATCCGCTGCCGCTGCTCGGCGAGCTGCCGGGCGCCGGCGCCACGGGCGAGATCAACTCGGTCGCGTTCTCGCGCATCCACTGGAAATACCTGCAGGCGGCGAACGAATACAAGGGCGTGAAGCTGCTGGGCGTGTTCACGCACGGCCCCGGGCAGATCTTCACCGTCAGCAAGCCGATTCGCTCCGTGGCCGACCTGGCGGGCATGAAGATCCGCAGCGGCGGCGGCATCTCCGAAGCAGCGGCCAAGGTGCTCGGCGCATCCCCGTTCTTCAAGCCCGCATCCGACTCGTACGAGATCCTGTCGTCCGGCATAGCGGACGGCATATTCTTCCCGCTCGAGTCGATCAAGTCGTTCAACCTCGACAAGGTCGTCAAGTACGCGACCCTGTTTCCGGGCGGCTTCTACTCCTCGTCGTTCGGCTTCTTCATGAACGAGGACAAGTGGAACAAGCTCCCGAAGCAGGACCAGGATGCCATCCTGTCGGTCTCGGGCGAGGCGCTCGCGCGACTCGCCGGACGCTCGTGGGACGCCGCCGACCGCGTCGGCCTGGATTCGCTCAAGGCCGCCAACGTCACGATCATCGAGGCCAGCCCCGAGTTCGTGGCCGACGTCCGCAAGCGCACGGAGCCGCTGGTGCAGGAATGGATCAAATCCGCCAACGCCAAGGGCATCGACGGCGCGAAGGTGTACGCCGAATTCCACGAGGAGCTGAAGAAGGTCGCCGCCGGCAACTGACGCGGCCGCGCTCCTTCGCCCCGCCTTGGCCTCGATGCCCGCCGCCAGCGACCCGCGCCGCTCGCTCACCCGCTCGGCTTGGATCCTCGCCGACGAAGGCCACGAGTCGGGCCTCGCCGGCCAGTTGACGGCGCGCGGCCCGAGCGCGGGCACGTTCTGGACACTGCCGCTCGGCCTCGCCTTCGACGAGGCCGAGGAGGCCTCGTGGCTGCTGATCGACGATGCGTTGGCCGTGCTCGAGGGCGCGGGCTCGCATGGCATCCGCGAGCCGAATCCGGCGACGCGCTTTCACCTCTGGGTCTACCGGGCGCGACCCGACGTCGCGGCGATCGTCCACACCCATCCGCCGGCGGCTTCGGCGCTCGCCGCCGCGGAGCAGCCGCTGATCGTGGCGCACATGGACGCGACGCCGCTGTTCGACGACACCGCCTTTCTCCCCGACTGGCCCGGCCTGCCCACCGCCGACCGCGAAGGCGAGCTGATCGCCGCCGGCCTCGGCGGCAAGCACGCGCTGCTGCTCGCCCACCACGGCCTGCTCGCGGCCGGCCGCTCGGTGCAGGAAGCGACCTTCCTCGGCGTCTTCATGGAGCGCATGGCGCGCCAGCAGATCGACGCGGCCAAGGTGGGCGGCGCGAAGCCGATCGACGCCACCGAGGCGCGCCGCGCCCGCGATTTCCTGCGCAGCGACCGGATCATGGGCCTCACCTTCGACGCCTGGTCGCGTCGCGCCGAACGGCGACGCTCGACATGGCGTTGAAGCGCTTCGCGGAAGTCCTGCAGACGGGCCTGGGCGTCACCTCGGCCGTGGTGCTGTTCCTGATGATGGCGATCACCGCCGTCGACGTGGCTGGCCGCTACGTGCTCAACATGCCGCTGAAGGGCGGCTTCGAGATGACCGAGCTGCTGCTCGCCGCGCTCATCTACTGCGGCCTGCCGCTGGTCTCGCGGCGGCGCGAGCACATCGTCATCGACACCTTCGACCCGCTCTATCCGCCGCGCCTGAAGCGCGCGCTCGACATCGTTGCCGAGGTGATCTGCGCCGCGACCTTGTCGGGCCTGGGCTACCTGATCTTCGTCCGCGCCGTCCGCGTGGCCCAGTACGGCGACACGACCACCGTGCTCAAGCTGCCGCTCGCGCCTATCGTCTACCTGATGGGCGTGATGATCGTCGTCGCCGCGCTGATCCACGTCTCGCTGATCCTCGTGCCGCACGGCGAGGACGACGGCAAGACCATCGTCTGAGGCCTGCATGACCGAAGCGCTGATCGGCCTGGCCGCGATGATGGCGCTCTCGTTCCTGCGCGTGCCGATCGCAATCTCGATGGGCCTGGTCGGCTTCCTGGGCCTCTGGTGGATGCGCGGCCTCGGGCCCTCGATGGCCTCGGCGACGACGGTGGTCTACGAGTCCGGCTTCAACTACACGCTCTCAGTGGTGCCGCTCTTCATCCTGATGGGCAACTTCGTCACCCGCGCCGGCATGTCGAAGGAGCTGTACCGCGCCGCCTACACCTTCGTCGGCCACCTGCGCGGCGGGCTGGCGATGGCGACCGTGCTCGCCTGCGCCGGCTTCGGCGCGATCTGCGGCTCCTCGATCGCGACCGCGGCGACCATGACCAAGGTGGCCTATCCGTCGATGCACGACCACGGCTATTCCGACGAGCTCGCGGTCGGCACCATCGCCGCGGGCGGCACGCTCGGCATCCTGATCCCGCCCTCGACCATCATGGTCATCTACGGGATCATGACCCAGACCAACATCGGCAAGCTGTTCGCCGCCGGCGTGCTGCCGGGGCTGGTGGCGGTGGGCCTGCTCTGCCTCGGCGTGCAGTACATGTGCTGGCGCAATCCCGCCGCCGGCCCGGCCGCCGAGCGTGCCGGCTGGTCCGAGCGGCTGCAGGCGCTGCGCGACGTCTGGGCGGTGGTCGTGCTCTTCACCGTGGTCATGGGCGGCATCTACGGCGGCATCTTCACCGCCACCGAGGGCGCGGGCATCGGCGCGGCCGGCGCCTTCTTCTTCGCCCTGGCGCGCGGCGTGCTCGACCGCAAGGCGCTGCTCGCGGTGCTGACCGACAGCGCCCGGACGACGGCGATGCTGTTCGTGATCCTGGTCGGCGCGCTGATCTTCTCGAACTTTCTCAACTACACCAGCATGCCCGCCGACCTGAAGGGCCTGATCACGCACTGGAAGCTCAGCCCGGTGACGGTGATGGTCGTGATCTGCGCGATCTACGTCGTGCTCGGCACGGCGATGGAAGAGCTGTCGATGATCCTGCTGACGATTCCGGTGTTCTTTCCGATCGTCACCGGCCTGGGAATGGATCCGGTCTGGTTCGGCATCATCATCGTCGTGGTGGTGCAGATCGGCCTGATCAGCCCGCCGGTGGGCATGAACATGTTCGTCGTCAAGAGCATGCTGCCGGGCATGACGACGCAGACCGTATTCCGAGGCGTCTGGCCCTTCGTCTGGGCCGAGGTGGCGCTGCTCGCGATCCTGGTCGCGTTTCCGTCGATCAGCCTGGTCTTGCCGACGCTGCTGAAGCTCTAGCGCGCGCTCAGCCGAGCGCGACGATCTCCACCCAGTTCGGGTTCCGGCCGACGGCCAGGTCGGCATGCGGCGACAGCGTGCCGGTCTCGGGGTCGATGGCGTGCACGCGCAGGCGGTGCGAGGCCTGCCCCACGGCGAGCAGCCAGCGCCCCGAGGGATCGATCGCGAAGCCGCGCGGCTCGGCCTCGGTCTCGACCCGGCCGACGAGCGTCAGCCAGCCGCCCTTGGCGTCGACGGCGAACGCGGCGAGCGTGCTCGACCGACGCTCGCTGGTGTAGAGAAAGCGGCCGTCGGGCGTGAAATGGATGTCGGCCGCCCACGGCTTGCCGATGACGCCGGGCGGCATCGAGCCGATCGTCTGGACATGGCCGAAGCGGCCGCTGGCGGGATCGAGCTCCAGCGCGTCGACGGTGGCGTCGAGCTCGTTCAGCAGGTAGACGAAGCGCGCCGACGGGTGGAAGACGAAGTGGCGCGGCCCGGCGCCGGCCCGGGTGCGCCACGCCGGCTCGGGCAGCGCTTCGAGTGCGCCGGCCTGGGCGTCGAAGCGCCAGGCGAGGACCACGTCGCCGCCGAGGCAGGCGGCGAAGGCGAGCGTGTTCGACGGGTCGGTCTGGAACGAGTGCGCGTTCGGTGCGGTGGCGAGCGTCTGCTGCGCCGGGCCGGCGACGCCGTCGGCGCCGATCGGGCTGACCGCGACCTGGCTGCCGCCGTAGGAGGCCGAGAGGAGGAAGCGGCCGCTGCGGTCGGTGCCGATCCAGCAGCTGCTCGCCGGCAGCGGATGGCTGCCGCGCAGGGTCAGGGTGCCGTGCAGGGGATCGATGCCGAAGCTCTGCACCTGCAGCGGCTCCGAGCGGATCGAGGCGTAGAGAAAGCGCCGGTCGGGGCTCACGGCGAGCGGCATGACCATGCCTTCGGTCGCCATCCGCTGCAGCGGCGCCAGCGCGCCGGTCGCGGCGTCGAGGCGCAGGACCACGATCTCCCGGCTGTCGGCGCAGGCGACGTAGACGATCGTCGAAGCCATCGCCTCAGCCCCCTCAGTTCTCGTACGGGCCCTTGGTGACGAAGCCGCCGCCCTGGAAGACCGCCGCCGGGTCGGCGAGGTCGATGCGCGGCTGGCGCGCCTCGGCCGCGGCGCGGAACGGCTCGGAGCTGTCCTGGGCGCGAAAGCCGATGTGCGCCGCCGAGGTGTTGTCCCACCAGCGGGTCGTGTTGTCGGAGAGGCCGTAGACGACGCTGTGCCCGACCACCGGCGCCATGAGGCTGGCGACGACGAGCCGCTCGAGGTCGTCGTAGCTCAGCCAGGTGGCGAGCATGCGGCGGTCCTTCGGCTCGGGAAACGACGAGCCGATGCGCAGGCACACGGTCTCGAGGCCGTAGCGGTCGAAGTAGAAGCGCGACAGGTTCTCGCCGAACGCCTTGCTGAGGCCGTAGTGGCCGTCGGGCCGCATCGGATCGCTCGGGCGAACCACCTCGTCCTGGCGATAGAAGCCGGTCACGTGGTTCGAGCTGGCGAAGACGATGCGCCGCGCGCCGTGCTTCCTCGCTGCTTCGTAGAGGTTGTGCACGCCGACGATGTTGGCCTGCAGGATCGGCTCGAACGGCCCTTCGACCGAGACCCCGCCGAGGTGGACGATCGCCTGCACGCCGGCGACCAGCGCGTGCACCGCGGCCGCGTCCTCGAGCGGGGCGACCACCACCTCCTCGCCTTCGCCCGCCGGCTCCATGGCCGCGATGTCGCTCGCCCTGAGCACGCGGCACAGGCGCTTCAGGCGCGGCCGGAGCACGCGACCGAGGCCGCCCGCGGCGCCGGTCAGCAGCAGGCGATCGAAGGCGGGCGCGGCGGGATTCGAAGAGGAGGCGGTTGTCATGAGGGGCCGATGATCGCCCAAGGCGGGTCGCGGACGCATCGGCGAAAGTGCTTCTTGCAGCAAGTTGTCTGATGTCATACAACTAGCGCAAAGCGATCTTGCCGATGAACGATACCGCTCTCCTCGAACGCCGCCGGCCGAAGAGCCTCGCCCTCGGCGTGGTCGACGAGCTTGCCGACCGGATCCGCGACGGCCGGCTCGCTCCGGGAGAGAAGCTGTCGACGGAGGCGGCGCTGATGGGCGAGTTCGGCGTCAGCCGCACCGTCATCCGCGAGGCGCTCTCGAAGATGCAGGCCTCCTCGCTGGTGGAAACGCGCCACGGCGTCGGTACCTTCGTCACCGGCCACGCCGATTCGCCGGTGTTTCGCATCCGCAGCGACCAGCTCGCCACGCTGCGCGACGTGGTCGCGATGCTCGAGCTGCGGATCGGCGTCGAGACCGAGGCGGCGGGCCTGGCGGCGCAGCGCCGCGGCGCCGCCAATCTGGAGACCATGCGGCAGGCGCTCGGCGCGTTCACGTCAGCGGTGGAAGCGGGCAACAACGCAGTAGGCGCTGACTTTCGTTTCCACCTCGAGATCGCCCGGGCCACCCAGAACGCGCATTTCGAGAGCCTGGTGCAGACCTTCGGCACGGCGATCATTCCCCGCGCCCGACTCGATCCCTCGGCCGCCTCGTTCGAGGAGCGCCAGACCTATCTGCGCCGGGTCAACGCCGAGCACGGCTCGATCCTGGACGCGATCGCCGGCCGCGACAGCGAAGCGGCGCGGGCGGCGATGCGCACCCATCTCGCGAACAGCCGCGAACGCCGCCGCCGCGCCGGACAGCTTTGATCCGGCCGCCCTCGCGCCCGGTTGTACGACAACGAAGGAATCGCATGAAGCAACGCCTCCTCCCGGCCCTCGCCGCCGCGCTCGCCCTGGTCCTCGCGGCACCCGCCGCCTTCGCCCAGGCCTGGCCGAACAAGCAGATCCGGATCGTCGTGCCGTACACGCCGGGCGGCTCCTCGGACATCATCGCCCGGGCGATCTCGCAGCCCCTGCAGGAGGCGCTGAAGCAGACCGTGATCGTCGAGAACAAGCCCGGCGCCAACGGCAACACCGGCACCGACTTCGTCGCCAAGAGCCCGCCCGACGGCTACACGATCCTGCTCTGCGACGTCGGCGCGCTGGCGATCACCGCCTCGGTCTACACCAAGCTGCCGTTCGATCCGGCCAAGGACCTGGTCGGCCTGACGATGCTCGCCTACTCGCCGCACCTGCTGGTCGTGCATCCCTCGATCCAGGCGAACAACCTGAAGGAGCTGGTGGCGTACTCGCAGACGAACAAGCTCGACTTCGCGGTCACGGCGATCGGCAGCGCGCCGCACCTCGCCGGCATCGCCGTCGAGAAGGCGACCGGCGCGAAGTGGGTCTACATCCCGTACAAGGGCGGCTCGCAGGCGATCGGCGACACCGTCGCCGGGCAGACGCAGGTGCTGATGAACGGCATGCTCGCGACCCTGCCGTTCGTGCAGTCGGGCAAGCTCAAGGTGCTCGGCGTCTCGAAGTCGACCCGCGTTCCGCTGCTGCCGAACGTGCCGACGATCGCCGAGCAGGGCGTCACCGGCTTCGAGTCCGGAACCTGGCAGGGCGCCCTCGTGCCGGCCGGCACGCCGCCGGAGGTGGTGGCGCGGCTCAACGCGGAGCTGACCCGCATCATCCGCTCGCCCGAGGTGCGCGCCCGCCTGACGGCGCAGGGCGCCGAGGTCAACACGATGTCGCCGGCCGAGTTCTCGACCTTCTTCGGCCGCGAGAAGAAGCGCTGGGCGAGCGTGGTCGCCGCCGGTGGCGTGAAGATCGACTGACAACAACACCAAGGATCGCGATGCCCACCCCTGCCGCCCCATACCAGAGCTTCCCGAACTCGTTTCGCCGCCGCATCCTCGCCGGCGAAACGGTGATCGGCTGCTGGTGCTCGCTCGCCAACCCGATCACGACCGAGGTGCTCGGCGTCGCCGGCTTCGACTGGCTGCTGCTCGACGGCGAGCACTCGCCGAACGACGTGACCACCTTCATCCCCCAACTGATGGCGTTGAAGGACAGCGTCAGCGCGCCGATCGCCCGGCCGGCCTCGAACAACGTGGTCGAGATCAAGCGGCTGCTCGACGCCGGCTTCTACAACTTCCTCGTGCCGATGGTCGAGACCGCCGACGAGGCACGCCGCGCCGTCGCCGCCACGCGCTACCCGCCCAAGGGCGTACGCGGGGTCTCGAACGCACAGCGCAGCAACCGCTTCGGCACCGTGCCCGACTACTTCGCCGGCATCGACGAGCAGATCTGCGTGCTGGTGCAGATCGAGAGCCGCAAGGGCCTGGAGGCGGCGACCGAGATCGCCTCGGTCGAGGGCGTCGACGGCGTCTTCATCGGCCCGGCCGACCTCTCGGCGGCGATGGGCCATCTCGGCAATTCCAACCATCCCGAGGCGCAGGCGGCGATCGCCGCGGTGTTCGCCGCGGTCAAGTCGGTCGGCAAGTCGATCGGCATCCTCGCGCCGGTGGAGGCCGACGCGCGCCGCTACATCGAGATGGGCGCGAAGTTCGTCGCCGTCGGCAGCGACCTGGGCGTGTTTCGCGGCGGCACGCAGGCGCTGCGCGACCGCTTCATGAAGGCCTGACCCGCGCCAAGGCCGCCTACCTGCCTTCGAACAGGTCGCGGCCCTTCGCCAGGGCGCGGATCTTGGCGTCGGCGATCGGCCGCTTCAGCATCCAGAAGCCGCAGTCGGGGTGGATGTACTTCACCCGGCCGGCGCCGAGCAGCGACTCGGCGCGCTCGATCGCCCGCGCCACCGCGTCGGCCGACTCGATCTCGGTCGCCTTGATGTCGACGACGCCGAGGCCGAAGCCGATCTCGGGCTTGAGGTCCTTGAATACCGCGAGCTCCTCGGGCGGCCGGTGCGCGCACTCGAGCACCACGTGGTCGGCGTGCAGGGCGTTGAGGTACTGCATGAGCTGGTCCCAGCTGCCCTTCTGCACGCTCTGCCCGCCGTAGTTGCCGAAGCACAGGTGCACCGCCGGCGTCGACGGCACGGCGTCGAGCACGCGATTCATGGCGGAGGCCGCCCACTCCCATTCCTCGGGGTGGCCGGGCAGGTTGGCTTCGTCGATCTGCACGATGTCGGCGTCGAGATGGCGCACCTGCTCGGCGAGCACGTCGGCCAGGGCGTGGGCCAGCGCGGCGGTGTCGGCGTAGTGGCGATCGAGCAGCGTCTTGGCCAGCATGTGCGGGCCGGTGACGGTGAACTTGAAGGGCCGGGTGGCCAGCGCCGAGGCGCGCTGGCAGGCGCCCACCAGGTCGAGCGTGCCGCTGCCCACCGCCGAATCGACGACGCCCGGCGGCCGGGTGCGAAAGCGCATCCCGGGCAGCGCCCGGTAGGCCATCACTTCCTCGAAGCTCATCGCGTAGCGGACGCCCGTCATCGGCCGCACGAAGTACTCGATCATCCCGTTGGTCTCGGGATGGTTGAGGTCGAAGCGGTAGAGCTCGCCGTCGCAGACCACGTCGACGCCGGCCGCCTCCTGGGTGGCGATGACGACCCGGGTGGCGTCGATCAGGCCTTGCTCGGAGGGCGAGGCCGCCAGCCAGTCGGGCACCGGATAGGAGCCGACGACGGTGGTGCGGATGCGGGGCGCGGCGGTCATCGCGGCTCCCTACTTGGGCATCTTGATCGAGCGGTCGAGGAACTCGTTGGTGTAGGCGATCTTCACGTCGAACGGCTGCTCGAGGCCGAGGTAGGTCTTGACGATGTCGTAGTCGGCGGCCATGCGCGCGTCGTCGAGGATGCCGAGGGCCACGCCTTCGGAGTACTTGTCGCGCATCAGCACCTGCACCAGCTTCCAGTTGGTGGCCTCGTTGTCGAGCTGCAGCGCGCCGTTGGCGTCGATCAGCGCCTGCACGCAGGGCGCGGGCGTCGCCACGCAGGCGGCGAACGCCTTCTGCGTCACCTTGACGAACGCGGCGACGGTCGCCTTGTTCTTCTTGAGGTAGTCGCCGTTCACGATGATCGTGTTGCCGTAGGTGTTGAGGCCGGCGTCCTTCCAGGCGACGAAGCCCATGTCGTCGCCGAGCTCGCGCTGGAAGATGTGGTGGATGTTATAGAACGAGGTGGTCGCGTCGATCGATTTCGACTTCAGCGCGGCGAGCTTGGCGTTGGCGTCGATGTTGACCCAGGTCACCGAGGCCGGGTCCATGCCGTTGGCCTTGGCGAGCGCCGGCCAGATGGTCCGCGCGCCGTCGCCGGCGGGGTTGCCGATCTTCTTGCCGGCGAGGTCCTTCACCGACTTGATGCCCGAGCTCTTCAGCCAGTACAGGCCCTGCGGCGAATTGGCGTAGACGTTGAACACGCCCACCGTGTCGGCGCCCTTGCCGCGCAGCGTGAGTGCGTTCGGCATGTCGGCCAGGCCGATCGGGTTGGCGCCGGCGCCGACCTTCTGCACCGCCACCGCCGAGCCCTTGCCGGGCTCGATGTTGAGGTCGATGCCGGCGTCCTTGTACCAGCCCATCTTCTTGGCGTAGTAGTAGGGCACGTGGTCGCCGCCCGGCACCCAGTTGAGGATGAAGTCGACCTTGGTCTGGGCGAACGAGGGCGTGGCGGCGAAGCCGGCGGCGGCAACGGCGAGCAGGGCGAAGCGGCGAACGAGATTCATGGTGGTGGATTCCTGGGGGGTGCGAGCGTCTTTCAGTCTAGCAACCGGCCCCTCGCCGGGACAGAGCGTTGACCCCGATACGGCCGCTCCGCCCCACCTTCGCCCCTATCATCGGCGCGGCCCGATCGAGAGACCCCGCACCCCTGATGAACAACGAACGCTGGAACCGAACGCTGATGGCGGTGGCCTCCCACCTCGCCCTGCTGCTCGTCTGGTACCTGTTCGTGAAGTTCGGCGACGTGCCGAAGTTCGTCATGCCCTCGCCGGTGGACACGGCCAAGGCGCTCGGCTCGAGCAACTACAGCTGGTGGACCAACACCCTGGTCACCGCCACCGAGATCTACGGCGGCTACTTCGCCGCGCTGGTGGTCGGCGTGATGCTGGCGCTCGCCTTCACCTGGTCGAAGCCGCTCGAGGCGCTGATGATGCCCTTGCTCGTCAGCCTCAACATGATCCCGAAGGTGGCGCTCGGGCCGCTGATCATCGTCTGGTTCAAGTACGGGATCGTGCCGAACATGCTGATCGCGTTCTCGATCTGCGTCTTCCCGATCCTGCTGACCACCGTGCGCGGCCTGCGCGAGGTGGAGCCCGACCTGCTCGACCTGGTGAAGAGCCTGCGCGGCTCGCGCTGGCAGACCTTCACCAAGATCCAGCTCCCGGGTGCGCTGCCCTACATCTTCTCCGGCATGAAGGTCGCCGCCATCCTCGCCGTGGCCGGCGCCATCGTCGGCGAGTTCCTCGGTTCGGACAAGGGGCTCGGCTACCTGATGCTGCAGGTGCAGGTGACCCTCGACACCGCCGCGATGTTCATGGCGGTGATCCTGATCACGTTGATCGGCATGCTGCTGTACGGCGGGGTGCTGTTGCTCGAGCGGGCGCTGGTCGTGCCCGACGCGCGGGTGTCCTGATGGCAAGCGTCGTCCAGAGCGGAAGGATCGGGGAGGTGGGGCGCCCTGTTCCGCTCCATGTCCCCCGCCGAGCACCAAGCCAGCTTGGCGCTCGGCTCCTCCTTTACTTACGCGGAACAGGGCGCCCCACCTCCCCGATCCGCCACTGCATCGCCGCTTCGGCGACAGGCGTGGGAAGGCCTCGGGCGTGGGGTGGCCCCCGCAGCGAAGTAAAGGAGGAGCCGAGAGCCAAGCTTGCTTGGCTCTCGGCGGGGGACATGAGCGGAGGGGGCCGCCCCACGCCCCAGGCCCAACCTGCGCTGGTTCGCACGTAGTGCATATGGAAATCGCCGCCGAGCCGTTCATCCATCTGGCCGACGTCACCAAGTCGTACGGCAAGGGCGCGAAGACGCACCTCTCGATCTCGAACGCGACCTTCGACGTGATGCCGGGCGAGCTGGTCTCGCTGGTCGGGCCTTCGGGCTGCGGCAAGAGCACGCTGCTGAAGATCCTGGCCGGCCTGCATCCGCACGACGGCGGCACCGTGACCATGGGCTCGGCGAAGACGCCGTTCGATCCGGCGCGCGACGTCGGCATGGTGTTCCAGCAGCCGCTGCTGCTGAAGTGGCGCACCATCATCGACAACGTGCTGCTGCCGGCCGAGATCCTCGGCCTGCCCGAGAAGGCGAGCCGCGAGCGGGCGCGCGACCTGCTCGCGCTCGTCGGCCTCGCCGGCGCGGAGGACAAGCGTCCCTACGAGCTCTCCGGCGGCATGCAGCAGCGCGCCGCGATCGCCCGCTCGCTGATCCACGACCCCAAGCTGGTGCTGATGGACGAGCCGTTCGGCGCGCTCGACGCGCTCACACGCGAGAAGATGAACCTCGAGCTGCTGCGCATCTGGAAGCAGTCCGGCAAGACGATCCTGTTCGTCACCCACGGCATCTCCGAGGCGGTGTTCCTCGGCAGCCGGGTCGTCGTCTTCACCGCCGGGCCGGCCCGCATGGCCGACAACTTCACGATCGAGCTGCCGTACCCGCGCACGCTCGACATCAAGACCCACGAAGCCTTCGGCGCCTACACCCGGCGCATCTACAAGCTGCTCGGCATGGAGTGAGCGAAGGCCGGCTGGCTGCTGGCCGGCGGCCACTCGGCCTTGCTCATGATCGCGGTGGTCGAGAGGTCGGGCGCGACGGCGCTGCCGAATGCCTTGCAGTCGAGCGAGTCGAGCGTCAGCCGGCCGTCGCGGATGCGCAGGCGCGGCTTCCCGCCCGAGGACTGGTACAGGTCGGGATGCGCTTCCAGGTAGGCGCGCGCCTCGGCGGCCGGGCGGCCGGCGAAGCCGTCGATGAAGTGGTGGCCGTTGCGCTCGACGTCGGCCAGGCCGAGCAGGGCGACGAGCGCCAGGTCCTGCTGCACCGCCAGGCCGGCCTGCGTCGTCAGGTCCTCGCCGGAGAGGAAGAACGAGCCCTCGCCTTCCGCGTTCCAGAGGCGGCAGCGGGCCAGGTTGATCAGCGACTTGTAGAAGCCCTTGCAGTCCTTCGACGAGACGCCGCCATAGCCGAGCGAGCGCGCCCGCACGAACGAGTCGATCTCGCCGTCGGACTCGTCGATGATGACCGGGCGGTAGCGGGCGAGCGGCGCGACGCTGCGCGAGAGCGCGACCTGGCGCTTGATCGGCTGCTCGATGAAAAGCGTCGCCGCGCAGAGCTTCTGCAGCGCCGGCTCGGCCTCCATCGCCTCCCACAGCTCGACCACCGCGTCGACGTCCTCGTACTGCTCGTTGCCGTCGAGCGTGACCCGCAGGCCGCCGTCGACCGTGTCGAGCACGCCGGCGATCCGCACCAGGCGCTCGACGTCGGCCTGCCGGTCGCCGCCGACCTTGAGCTTGAACCAGCGCTGGCCGTAGGCGGCGACCACTTCCTCGAGCGTCTCGGGCAGGCCGTCGCCGACGCGGCTGCCGGCGGCCTGGTCGGCGGCGACGATCGGATCGACCAGCCCCACCGTATGCCGGGCGGCGATGCTGCGCACCGGCTCGAGGTCGGCGAGGAAGGTGGTGAAGTCGAAGCCGCCGAGGTCGGAAATCAGCGGGTGCGGCGCCATGCCGGCAAGGTTGCTGCGCATCGCCGTCCAGAAGCTGGCGCCGACCAGGCGGCAGACCGCATCCATCACCGCGCGGTCGAGCAGCGCATTGCCGTAGCTCGCCGCCAGCGGCGGCAGGCCGAGCTCGCGGCCGGCGCGGATCTGGTAGCGGTAGTTGTTGGCGAACAGCTCGAACGGCGTCGACGGCGGCGCCGCCAGGTAGGCGGTGGTCGCGAGCTCGATCGACTTGCGCAGCTGGTGCTGGTTCTGCGCGTCGGACAGCAGCGGGTTCTTGTCGAACCACTTGGCGGCGAGCATCTCGGCGGCGTAGCCGAAGCCCTCGCGTCCGTCGCCGAGACGGACCTGCACCCGCACGATCGCCTGGATGCCTTCGGTCAGCGTGATCACGCCGAAGCGGAATGGCATGCGCAGGCGAAACGGCTGCTCGAACGCCTCGACCCACAGAACCCGGACCCGCGGTGCGGGAATCGCTACTGCCATGACGTTGATTCTGGGGTCATGCCAGCGCAGTCGGGATTGGCAATGTTGGCAGGTGTGACGAAGTTTTTTCGCGCCGCCTTCAGCCCAGCCAGCGAGCGAGGTTCGCGGTGACGAAGGCATCGTCGCCCAGGTCGGCGTGCTCGCGCAGCACCCGGTCGATCGCCGCGGCCTGGCCCGGGCCCAGGCCCTCGTGCGGGTCGAGGCACCAGATGCCTTCGAGCAAGCCCTGGCGACGCAGCACCTCGTGGCAGCCGGCGATGCAGCCGGCGAAGCCGTTGGCGACGTCGAAGAAGGCGCTGTTGCAGTCGCTGACGCGGCTGTCGAGGGCGAGCAGCTCGGCCGCGACGGCGCCATCCGGCCCCGCCTCGGCCGCGGCGACGGCCCGCTTGCAGCGCTCGAGCTGCTCGACCGCGGCCTTCGTCCAGACCGACCAGTGGCCGAGCAGGCCGCCGCGAAAGCGCACCGTGACGGGAAGGCCCTCGCGCATCGCCACGAACGGCGTCACCAGGTCGAGGACGATGTGATCGTCGTTGCCGGTGTAGAGCACGACCCGGTCTTCGGCCCGCGCCGCGACGACGCCGCGCACCACGTCGAGCGTGCGGTAGCGGTTGAACGGCGCGACCTTGATCGCCACCACCCGCTCCAGCGCGGCGAAGCGCGCCCAGAAGCCGGCGCCGAGGTCGAGGCCGCCGACGGCAGGCTGGAGGTAGAAGCCGATCAGCGGCAGCTCGCGCGCGACCGCCTCGCAGTGGGCGATGAGCACGTCGTCGCTCGCGCCCTTGAGCGCGGCCAGGCTGAGCAGCGCGGCGTGGTAGCCGAGGCCCTTGGCCAGCCGCGCTTCGGCGACCGCCTGAATCGTGCCGCCGCAGACGCCGGCGACCATCACCGGCGCCGGCGCGGCGCGCGGCCAGTCGCGCGCGGCCTCGATCGCGCCGCGCAGCACGGTCTCGTACAGGCCGGCCTCGCGGATCGCGAACTGGGTGGTGTGCACGCCGACCGCCAGGCCGCCGGCGCCGGCGTCGAGGTAATAGCGGCTGAGGGCGCGCTGGCGGCGCGGGTCGAAGGCGCGAGCGGCGTCCAGGGCGAGCGGATGCGCCGGGATGGCGAGGCCCTCGCGCAGGCGGCGGCGCAGCGCATCGATGTCGCGCCAGGCGGCCAGGCCGGCGGCCGGATCGGTGGAAGGAGGGATCGCGGCCATCAGCCGAACTCCGGGCCGGCGAGAACGAACATCGCGGCGCCGAGGCGCGGCGGCTCGGTCGCGGCGAGCGCCATGCGGACGAACGGCCGCTGGCGCACGAAGCCCTGGCGCTCGAGCCAGGCGGCGACCTCGCGACGGGCGCGCGGCAGGTCGAGGAAGATCGTGCGCTCGCCGGGCCGGGCGAGGGGGGCGGATCCGGCGGAGGCGTCGATCGCCGCCTCGAGCAGGGCGATCGCCTGCCCGGTGTCGCCCGCCACGAGCGGCCCGATCTGGGTCGCGCGCCGCCCGGCGCGGGCGACGACGAAGCCGCGACCGTCGTTGCCGAGCCAGATGCGGGTCTCGGGCCGCGCGAGGAAGTCGTCGAGCAGGAAGCCGCGGTCCAGGCCGGTGGACGCGCGGTCGAAGGCGAGGACCGCGTCGCGGTCGCCAGCGCCGGCAGGGCGAACAGCGCCGGCGGAGTGCGGCTCTCGGGCAGGGTGCAAGGCGCGCCGTTCCCAGCGGTCGATCTCGAAGCCGGGCACGAAGCCGATCCGCCGATAGACCTCGGCGCCGGCCGGCGTGGCGTCGAGCACCGGCACGATGCCGCCTGCCCGCAGGTGGGCGACGCAGGCGTCCATCAGCCGGCTCGCCAGGCCCCGGTGGCGCCAGGCGTCGGCTACCAGCACCATCGAGATCCAGCCGCGCTCGCTGCCGTACGGCAGGGCCGCCGCGGTCGCGACCCAGCGGCCCTGCTCATCGCGCAGGCCGATCGCATGACCGTGGCGGACGAAGAGCGCCCAGTCGTCGCCGGTCTGGTTCCAGCCGGCCGCATCAGACAGCGCCAGGCCGGCGTCGACGTCGCGCTCGCCCAGCGCCTGCAGCCGCAGCGACTCGGCCGCGACCGGCGCCTGCGCTTCAGAAAGTGCCATCGCGGACCTCGAACTTGGTCGGCTTGCCGAGGCTCGCGCCGTCGTGGGCGACCCAGTCGGCCACCCAGTCGAGCATCGTCGCGACCGGCACCGAGGGCGCGCCGAACAGGCGCGCGGCCTCGCTCGCGTCGGAGAGCAGCGCGGTCTCGGCCTCGCGGCCGACGATCTTCGCCGGCGTGCCGAGGCGCTCCCCCAGCTGGGTGGCGAGGCTGCGCACCGAGAGCGCTTCGAGCCCGGTGCTGTTGAGCGGCGTCGCCGGCGTCGTGCAGTGCGCCAGGCAGCGCAGCACCTGCTCGTTGGCGTCGCCCTGCCAGATGACGTTGACGTGGCCCATGGTCACGTCGACCGGCTCGCCCCTCTTCACCTTCGAGGCGATGTCGAACAGCACGCCGTAGCGCATGTCGATCGCGTAGTTGAGGCGAAAGATCCGGCCCGGCGTGCGGTAGCGCCCCGAGAAGTACTCGAACATGCGCTCGCGGCCGAGGCACGACTGCGCGTAGTCGCCCATCGGGCCGAGCGGGCTCGCCTCGGTCGGCGCCGGCGTGCCGACGCGCGTCAGCGGATAGACGTTGCCGGTGGAGAAGGCGACGATTCGCGACGCCTGGTAGCGCTCGGCAACGACGCTCGGCACCCAGGTGTTCATCGCCCAGGTGAGCGGCGTGTTGCCGCTGGCGCCGAACTTGTGGCCGGCGGCGAAGATCAGGTTCGGCGCCTCGGGCAGCGCCGCGATCGCGGCCCGGTCGAGCAGGTCGCAGGCGATCGTCTCGACGCCCCAGGACTCGAGCCGCTCTTTCACCTCCGCGTCGCTGAAGCGGGCGACGCCGATGACCCGGCGTTTCGGCGAGGCGTTCTTCGCCAACCGGGCGAGCGTCGGCCCCATCTTGCCGGCGACGCCGAGGATCAGGAGGTCGCCTTCGACCTTCTCCAGGTCGGCGACGAGCGCCGGGCTCGGCGTGGCGAGAAAGGCTTCGAGCTCCTCGACGGAGGCGAAGCGCCGGGGCAGGGCGGGAGCGGCGGTCATACATCCGAGAATACCGCCATGAGCAGCACCGAAGCCTCCGGGGAGAAGATCGTCCGCATCGGCGGCGCCTCGGGCTTCTGGGGCGACAGCCGGGTCGCCGCGCCGCAGCTCGTGCGCTCCGGCCGGATCGACTACCTGGTGTTCGACTATCTCGCCGAAACGACGATGGCGATCCTGGTCGGCGCCCGCGCCAAGAAGCCGGAGCTCGGCTATGCCACCGACTTCGTCGAGGTGGCGATGCGCTCCGTGCTGAACGAGGTGGCCGAGGCCGGCATCAAGGTCGTGAGCAATGCCGGCGGCATCAACCCGCACGGCTGCGCCAAGGCGCTCGCCCAGCTGATCGAGGCCGCCGGTCTGCATCTCAGGATCGCGGTGGTCGAAGGCGACGACGTCAACGCGCAGGTGCGCGACCTGATCGCCGCCGGCCAGCTCGACATGTTCACCGCCCAGCCCCTGCCCGAGCGCGTGCTGAGCGCCAACGCCTACCTGGGCGCGGTGCCGATCGCCAAGGCCCTGGCCGCCGGCGCCGACATCGTGATCACCGGTCGCTGCGTCGACAGCGCGGTCACGCTCGGGCCGCTGATGCACGAGTTCGGCTGGGCGGCGACCGACTACGACAGCCTCGCCGGCGGCAGCCTCGCCGGCCACATCATCGAATGCGGCTGCCAGGCGACCGGCGGCCTCTTCACCGACTGGCAGAGCGTGCCGGGCTGGGCGACGATGGGCTATCCGATCGTCGAATGCCGGGCCGACGGCAGCTTCAGCCTGACGAAGCCGGAAGGCACCGGTGGCCTGGTCGCGCCGGCGCCGGTGGCCGAGCAGCTGCTCTACGAGATCGGCGATCCGGGCGCGTATGCGCTGCCCGACGTGATCTGCGACTTTCGCGAGGTGACGATCGAGGCCGAGGGCGAGCACCGGGTGCGCGTCGCCGGCGCGCGCGGCCTCGCGCCGACCGACGGCTACAAGGTCTCGGCTACCGCGATGCAGGGCTTTCGCGCCGCCGGCACGCTGGTGATCGTCGGCATCGACGCGGCGGCCAAGGCCGAGCGCACCGCGGCGGCGATCCTCGAACGGACGCGAGCGCTGCTCGCCGAGTCCGGCCTGGCCGACTTCAGCGCCACCCACGTCGAGGTGCTCGGCGCCGAGGCCTCGTACGGCCCGCACTCGCGCGCACGCGGTGCGCGCGAAGTGATGATGCGGGTCGTGGCCGACCACGCCGACAAGCGCGCGCTCGAGCTGTTCGCGCGCGAGATCGCGCCAGCCGGAACCTCGTGGTCGCCGGGCACCACCGGGCCGGGCGGCGGCCGGCCTAGCGTCGCGCCGCTGATCCGGCCGCTCGCCTTCATGCTGCACAAGAGCGCGGTCGAGGTCAGCTTCACGCTCGCCGACCATCGCCATCCGGTGACGATCGAGCTGCACGGAGGTGTCTTGCCGCCGCCGGGCGCGGCGCAGGTGCTGCCGCTGCTGGCTCCGGACGACGAGGCTGCCGGCAGCACGACGCTGCCGCTGATCCGCCTCGCCTGGGCGCGCAGCGGCGACAAGGGCAACCTCTCGAACATCGGCGTCATCGCCCGGCGGCGCGAGTGGCTGCCGCTGCTCTGGGACCGGCTCACGCCGGCGCGGGTGCGCGACTGGTTCGCCTACCTGATGCAGGGCGAGGTGGAACGCTTCTGGCTGCCGGGCATCGGCGCGATCAACTTCCTGCTCCACGACGCGCTCGACGGCGGCGGCCCGGCTTCGCACCGGCTCGATCCGCTCGGCAAGGGCATGGCGCAGATGCTGCTGGAGATGCCGATCGAGGTGCCGGCGGCGATCGCCCGCGAAGCCGGCGCCTGAGCGAGCGGACTCTCGCTAGAACACGCGGTCGCTGAGGACCCGCTTCAGGTACTGGCCGTAGCCGTTCTTCAGCATCGGCGCGGCCAGGGTCTCGAGCTGCTCGGCGGTGATCCAGCCCGAGCGGTACGCGATCTCTTCGGGACAGGCGACCTTCAGGCCCTGGCGCTTCTCGAGCGTGGCGATGAAGCTGCTCGCTTCGAGCAGCGAGTCGTGGGTGCCGGTATCGAGCCAGGCGTAGCCGCGGCCCAGGATCTCGACCGACAGGCCGCCCTGCGCCAGGTAGCGGCTGTTGACCTCGGTGATCTCGAGCTCGCCGCGGGCCGAGGGCTTGATGTCGGCGGCGATGTCGCAGACCTGCTCGTCGTAGAAGTACAGGCCGGTGACCGCGTAGTTGCTGCGCGGCGCTTGCGGCTTTTCCTCGATGCTGAGGGCGCGCCGCCCGGCGTCGAACTCGACCACGCCGTAGCGCTCAGGGTCGTGCACGTGGTAGGCGAACACCGAGGCGCCGCGCGGCCGGCTCGCCGCCGACTGCAGCAGGCCCTGCAGGTCATGGCCGTAGAAGATGTTGTCGCCGAGGACCAGCGCGCTCGGGCCGCCGCCAACGAAATCGCGGCCGAGGATGAAGGCCTGCGCCAGGCCGTCGGGGCTCGGCTGCACGCAATAGGAGATCGACATGCCCCAGGCCGAGCCGTCGCCGAGCAGCCCCTGGAAGCGCGGCGTGTCCTGCGGCGTGCTGATCAGCAGCACCTCGCGGATGCCGGCGAGCATCAGCACCGAGAGCGGGTAGTAGACCATCGGCTTGTCGTAGACCGGCAGGAGCTGCTTGCTCATGGCCAGCGTGGCCGGATGCAGGCGCGTGCCGGAGCCGCCGGCGAGAACGATGCCCTTGCGGGCGGGAGTTGCGGTCATCGGGGATCCGTCGGGGTCAGTATCTCGGCCAGCATGCGGTCGACGCCGGCCTGCCACGGCGGCAGGTCGAGCGCGAAGGTACGGCGCAGCAGGGACGTGTCGAGGCGCGAATTCTTCGGCCGCTGCGCGGCGGTGGCGAACTCGCTGCTCGGCAC
This sequence comes from Burkholderiales bacterium, assembly GCA_021414305.1. Classification (GTDB taxonomy): domain Bacteria; phylum Pseudomonadota; class Gammaproteobacteria; order Burkholderiales; family Burkholderiaceae_C; genus Schlegelella_A. The sequence continues at coordinate 326,368 of JAIOOS010000017.1, forward strand.
CGCGGCGATGGCGTCAGCCGCGACCTTGACCGGTGCGCCGGCCGCGCGCGCGGCCTCGATGACGCGGCACGCGTACCCGTGCCAGCTCGTCTCGCCGCCGGCCACCAGGTGATAGGTGCCGCCCGGCGCCGCGTCGCGCATGACCGCGCGGATCGCATGCGCGGTGACGTCGGCGAGCAGCTCGGCGCCGGTCGGCGCGCCGATCTGGTCGTCGATCACGGCGAGGCGATCGCGCTCGCGCGCCAGGCGCAGCATGGTGCGCGCGAAGTTGCCGCCGCGCGTGCCGTAGACCCAGCTCGTGCGGAACAGCAGGTGCTTCGCGCCGCTCGCCCGGATCGCCTGCTCGCCTTCGAGCTTGGTCGTGCCGTAGACGTTGAGCGGTGCGGTGGGTGCGTCTTCGGCACGCGCCGTGTCGCCGCTGCCGTCGAAGACGTAGTCGGTGCTGTAGTGGACCAGCCAGGCGCCGCTCGCCGCCGCCTCGCGGGCCAGGACCGCCGGCGCCTCGGCATTGAGCTTCCTCGCCAGGGCCGGCTCCGATTCGGCGCGGTCGACGGCGGTGTGGGCCGCGGCGTTGACGATCACGTCCGGTGCGAGGGCGCGCACGGTGGCGGCGAGCGATTCGGGATCGGCGAAGTCGGCGCGCAGGGGACCGGCGCTGTCGAAATCGAGAGCAGTGAGGGCGCCGAGCGGCGCCAGGGCCCGCTGCAGCTCCCAGCCGACCTGGCCGTTGCTGCCGAACAGCAGGACCTTCACCCGGGTACGGCGCCGACGTGGCCCGCCTCGGCCTGGGAACGAGCGGCGTAGTTCGTGGACAGCCAGTCGCGGTAGGCGCCGGTCTGCACCCGTTCCACCCAGCCGGCGTGGTCGAGGTACCAGCGCACGGTCTTGCGCAGTCCGCTCTCGAAGGTCTCCTCCGGCCGCCAGCCGAGCTCGCGCTCGATCTTGCGCGCGTCGATCGCGTAGCGCCGGTCGTGGCCGGGGCGGTCGACCACGTGCTTGACGAGACGCAGGTACGGGCCGGCCGGGTCGGGCCGCATCTCGTCGAGCAGGGCGCAGACGGTCTCGACGATCTCGACGTTGGGCTTCTCGTTCCAGCCGCCGATGTTGTAGGTCTCGCCGACCCGGCCGTGCGCCAGCACCTCGCGGATCGCCGCGCAGTGGTCCTTGACGTAGAGCCAGTCGCGCACCTGCATGCCGTCGCCGTAGACCGGCAGGGGCTTGCCGGCCAGGGCGTTGACGATCATCAGCGGGATCAGCTTCTCGGGGAAATGGAAGGGGCCGTAGTTGTTGCTGCAGTTGGTGGTGAGCACCGGCAGGCCGTAGGTGTGGTGCCAGGCCCGCACCAGGTGGTCGCTCGCCGCCTTGCTTGCCGAGTAGGGGCTGTTGGGGGCGTGTGCATGGGCCTCGGTGAAGGCGGGCGCATCGGGCAGGAGCGAGCCGTAGACCTCGTCGGTGGAGACGTGGAGGAAGCGGAACGCGCTCCGCTCCGCCTCGGCCAGGCCGGCCCAGTGCTGGCGCGTCGCCTCGAGCAGGGTGAAGGTGCCCTCGACATTGGTCTTCACGAACGCCGCCGGGCCGTGGATGCTGCGGTCGACATGGCTCTCGGCGGCGAAGTGCACCACCGCGCGCGGCCGGTGCCGGGCGAGCAGCTCGTCGAGCAGGGCGCGGTCGAGGATGTCGCCGTGGACGAAGTGGTGCCGCGGGTCGACTTCCAGCGAGGCCAGGTTCTCGCGGTTGCCGGCGTAGGTGAGCGCGTCGAGCGTGACGACCGGCTCGCCGGTGGCGGCGATCCAGTCCAGCACGAAGTTGGAGCCGATGAAGCCGGCGCCGCCGGTGACGAGGACGGGAGAGGTCATGCTCTTATGTATCACAGGGGATCCGACTGCCAGCAACCGCCGGGCCTGCCAGTCGCCTGCCGGATGTGCACAGAGCGGCGACGGCAGCGACTTTTGAAGTGATACGGTGGTGCGCCCGGCAGGTATCGAACCTGCAACCCCTGCCTTCGGAGCGCCGGGTTCGGGGATGTTCCCGGACTTCCTCGGACCTCGTGTACGAGGTAAATTCGTACAAGGGCATCCACGAAAGGCCGCGTAGGTTTAGGATACTTTTAGGACACTTGGAAGGACGTCGCAATGATACGTCGACTGGATACGGTTGAGGGGCGAGGAAGACTGCAGGCACGTCGCGCTCCCTACTGGCAAAAGCTGTCTACCGGATGCCATGTCGGCCTCAGGAAACTGGCCACGAACTCCGAAGGGACGTGGATAGCCCAAGCCTACGACGCTGCGACTCAAAAGCAGACCCGCCGCAGCCTGGGCACCTTCGGAGAACTGTCGGCTCACCTGCGTTTCGACGCGGCGAAGAAGGCCGCCGAGGCGTGGTTCGAGCACTTGGGCCGAGGCGGAAGCCTCGACACACTCACCGTTCGAGAGGCGTGCGAGGAATACGTCGCCTCGGTGCGAACCAAGGGAAGAGAGGCCACAGCAGTAGACATCGCTGCTCGGTTCAAACGGCGCGTCTACACCGAGAAGATCGCCGATATCGACTTGCCCAAGCTAACCCGCAAGCATATCGAGGCATGGCGTTCGAAATTGACCGCGATCCCCGTGGTTGTAAATCCGCATGCCAAGAAGCCGAAGACTCGGGTGCGTGCCTTGTCAACGGTGAATAGGGACATGGCGGCGCTTCGCGCTGCGCTGAATCTGGCGCACGACAACGGCGCAGTTACCAGTGACATGGCTTGGCGCGTGGCGCTGCGGCGAATCGAGAATGCCGATGGGCGACGAGACGCTTATCTGGATCGTGCACAGCGCTCGGCCTTGATTGCAAACTCGCCACCGGACCTGGCGCTTTTTCTTCAGGGCCTGTCAGTGATCCCGCTTCGGCCTGGGGCACTGGCGTCGTTGAAGGCGGCGAGCTTCGAGAAGAGGCTGAGTGTGTTGACCATCGGCAAGGACAAGACCGGTGGCGACAGGCGGATCAAGTTGCCCAAGCAAACAAGCACGTTCTTCGGGGCGCAGGCAATGAACAAGCTTCCTTCAGCGCCGCTGCTGGCTCGGGGCGACGGAAAGCCTTGGGACAAGGACTCATGGAAGAAGCCCGTGAGAGCAGCGGCAAAGGCCGCGGGGCTCTCCGACGACATCACCGCCTATGCCATGAGGCATAGCACGATCACGGACTTGGTGACAGGTGGCCTCGATCTCTTGACGGTGGCGCAGGTCAGCGGCACGAGCGTCGCCATGATCGAAAAACACTATGGGCACCTGCGCGCCGAACATGCCGCTGCCGCGTTGGCCGCGTTAGCACTCTGAAGGCAGAAGCGCCCGGACGCTATCCCAGTGATTCCCAAGCTGCACCTTGTTGTACCGCCTCACCGGGAAGCGCTTGGCATCCTTGCAACGCATCTGCTGCGGGCAGACTGATCCCTCTCGCTCTGCCTTGACGATGTCTAGTTCTCCAGCGCCAGTCTCGATAGCTTCTCCAGCACGCTCATCTTCGAGTTGTCACCGCCGACCAGTACCCCGTTTGTCATCGTGTGCAGGTATAGCTGAACGAGTGGCCGATCAAGCAGACCGTCGTCAACGAGAGTGCCGTCGCAGGCATACGCCATCACATCCCGCATGCCGGATAGCGAGTCACCGGAGCCATTGATGCCGCCCTCCGGAGGCACGAAGACCCGTAAGAACGCTCCGCAGTCCTGCACGGGGATACGCGTGCCAGTGCGCTCGCCAGAGACATTGTTCTCCGCCCGGTACATCGACATGTAATACGGAAGCAGGTTGAACTCGCGGCTCTTCGAATAGTAGCGGCCACCGCCATCTTTTCGCCGTGCCGACAGGAGCTGTTCTTGGGCAACCAATGCGGCTTCGATTCCAGCGTACTCGTCGTTCAGGATGAGCTTGGGCACAAACCTGCCAGACCAGACCGTCAAACGTTCGCTCGTCGGGCGGTCGATGACCCAGAACTGGCCGTCGCGAATCCACTCCTTCCCGTCTGGCTGAAGGAAGGGGAATTCGTCGACGAAGTCAATAGCGGCTATCGCATCCGAGGACCACGGAGACCGGCGAACACGTTCGACTTCAATCCCTTGGTCCGACACCCGCACGTCAACGACGGCAACCAGCTGCTTGCGCGGTTGCTTGCCAGCCATCCGAATCTGTCTGGTCGCGATGAGTGTCAGTGACGTGGGCATCAGCTCTGCCGGCATCGTTGGGGTCGACACCGCCTTATGCCCCAGCAAGCACTCCTTCAGCGACAACTCGACGAGACACCGCTTGACCGCCTCCTGCAATTGGCGGTCATCGCCTCGGGCCTTTCCTGGCATCAGCGATGCCAGCGCGCCCGGTCCGAAGTCCAGGCCTTGCATGGCGACTGACACCGTGTCTCGGTCTATCAGGTGCCGAAACTTGCTCTGCGTGTACGGGTCGGCGATCGACTCCCCTCGGGCGAGTGCCGCGTACGCGGTGCTGGCGCGGACAGGCTTGAACTCCAGTGCCGCGGTCGACTTGGCGAGACGAATGCTGCCGTGGTCCGGGTCTCCGATGCCGTTCAGAAAGAGGTAGTTTTGGCCGACATCGAGCTCGGTCGGCGCTGTCGCAGCCGCGTGCACGCCAAGAGCTTGGAAGTGCGCCTTCTTGTTGCCTGCGACGTGGTAGCCGTCGGGGAAGAACTCGGAGAAGCGCGCGAGCGGCTTCAACGCCTCGTCGTCCATAGGCTCCGTAGTGGTGTTGACCACCACGAGGGGTCGCTGAAGGTTAGCCAGGGGCTCCAAGGGGATGAAGCCGTCGTCGACACAGTGTGTCGCCACGAAGGTATCGCGCGCAACCGGTACGCCCGCCTTCTCGAAGAGCGCGAGAGCGAATTCGGCCAGCACGTTCAAGTAGTACAGCCGAGTCTGTCGAATCCTCACGGTATCGAGACTGACGCCGACCATGGGATGACGGCGGCCGTCCAACTCGAAGAAGTCGTCCGGCACGATGCGTGTCACACCGACCATGAAGCCTTCGCCGGCGTCGATTGCCAGCGTCGAGGCCGACGGACCTGAAGCGGCCTTCGTCTTCTTGGCAAACACCTTCGACGTGATGTCGCACAGCAACAGGCCGTGCTTTGCGTTCACGCTAAACCCAGCTTCCGCCAAATGCAGGCGCCGCTTGACCGCCTGGCTGAGGCTTCCAAGGTACACGCCGGGGCCGAAGCCCCCCGTGATGAACGTGTGGTTCGGGTCGAAGGCTGCGGCCTCAATCAGCTCCTTCTGTAGCATGAGCTCGATGAACTTCGCTGGCGTCGCACGCACAGCAGCCACCATGGCAGTTCGGTCAAGATTTGGACGAGGCCCCAGGTACCACGCGTCCTTGTAGGTCATCGTGAAGGTGAGCCGGCCCGCCGCCTTGGCGTCGAGCTTCAGGGCTTCCGCAATCACCGCACGAACCTGGCGAGCCCTGTCTCGAAAGAAGTCGGGATGGGGCGCGGTTTCTTGTCCGTTGACTCCTGCAACTGGCGCCCGCGGTAGCGGAATTGCAATCGGCACGAGGAACCCGTCCCTCGCAGACTGCCATTCAGCCAGCTTCTGCGCCGCCTCCTCGATCTGAACCTTGAAGCGCAACGAACTCAGCCGCGCAACGGCCGCAGAAGTACCAAGACTTCGAATTGGCATTTGCGCTGCTCAGGTCACTTGCCGAGCAGCACAGCGGCGAGGTTTTGGTTCGCAATCCACGTCTCGAAGCCTGCAGTATTGGGGACAAACAGCGACATGAAACGAATGCTGCCGCTTGGCGGGTGCCGCACAGTGAACTTGTATGCGCCGTAGAGGTTCACGTAGACCGCGTGAACGGTCTTGTCAGGCAGCAGTTCGCGCAGCCGCGCATGCTTGGCATTCGCCTCTGCCTGCAGCTCGGCCTTTTTCAACCGGTCTGTACTGCGAGCCCAGTTCTTCATGTCGATGGCCACCACGGTGTCGCCTCCGACCTCAAGGTAGTAGTCGAAACGTTGATACAGCTCGCCATAGAGCGGGTGTGCTGCGACGTCGAGGTACTGAAGTTGGCCGCCTCCCAGCGAAAGCTCTTGCGTCGACAGTCCGAACTGGTCGCGCACGTACTCTTCGAATTCGAGTTCGGCGATGTAGCCCTTCATGATTTCGGTGACGAACCAGGGCTGCGGGAACATTTTCCGCTTGCCCTCGGCGGTGTCCACTTCGAAGCCATCCCAGCCTCGCAACAGCGCACGGTTGGCGGCGGAGAAGTGCGCCACCAAGCCATCCGGCGCCAAGCTGCCAATCCAGTCGTAGGTGTCCGTTCCGTCGGCCGAGTCTGTGATGACCGTCTCGGACATGCCCGCGATCGCGACCTCCTTGGTATACGGCTCGGCCGTCACAGGCACCCGCAGATAGCAGCCGTCGCGGAAGTCGGCGGGGATGCCAGCAGCTTCCAACTTGGCCAGGTACCTCACGGGGTCCTTGAACATCAAGACATCGAACAGCACTGTCCAGGACGACCGAGCTTTCGCATCCGAACGAAACCGCTTGGGCATCTCGCTCGTGTACTGGCGGAACTTGACGGCGAGCTTCAAGCTGGCGCTCGCGTTGGCTTTGCGCTCCTCGGGCGACTGGAAAACGGCCGTCTCGATGTTGTGCTTCTCGAGCTCGGCAAGTACCGCGCGCTGGGCCGGCGACGCTCGACGCTTGAGCTCGTCGGCGTGGCGCAACCCAAGGTGTACAGTGCGTGCTGCCTCCGAGCTGAGGAACACCAGCTGTCGCGGCATCTCCTCGTGCGGACGACGTTCGCCTCGTCCCAGTGCTTGGAAGACGGTACGCGTGATGTCGATGACGTGCTCCTTGCGAAGCCGCTTCCACCGATTGCGTGAATACTGGAACAGCAGGTCGCCGCGTGACATAGCCGCCCAGTCTTCGTTTTCGTCACGAATCACTTGCGCGAAGCTCTGGAACATTTCCATCGAGAAGCCACGCGAACTCGGCCTGGTGTGGCGGGTGTAGTAAGGGTCATTGAGCAAGCAGAACAGTTGAAAGTCGCGCTCCGCTCCGTTCTGCGTCGTGACGAAGTTGATTCCGCGCGACGCTGAGCCGTAGGCAGACCACAGAAGCACTTTCTTGCGAGTGACGTCCAACGCGTCCACTAGGTCCTGGCTAAATTGGCCTGAATCGTCGGCTTCCTGTACGGCGCCCGTCTTCGACGTGTCTTTCCGCCGGAAGCGCGGGCCGTTGTAGAGGATCAGGGTGACGTCCTCGTTGCTTCCGCTGCTGCGGTAGGCCGGCAGCATGCGGGCCTTAATGACGAAGTGGTTGCCGGTCGAGTCCTTCTGATTGACCCAGCCGTCTTCCTTGTTGGCCAGTCGGATTAGGCATTTCTGAATGCGCGTGACCGTCTGGCACAACACCAGCCCGGAACGCATGTCACTCGACAGCAGGCGGTCGAGGCTGGCGACCAAGCCCTCGATTTCGTTCTGCTTGTGCCGGTTGAGCATGGCGTAGCCGGGCTCGTCCTTCTTCGGAAGCGCCTCCTTGAATTGCGCCACTAAGCCGCGGTAACCGCCAGAGACGCCGAACCGCGATGACGGGTCGGTGTCGTCGAGTATGGTGACGTGTCGGTCGCGCTTTTCGAGCATCCGCCGCGCCTCTTCGGACACGATGTCGAGCTCCTCATCCGACATCTCGCTGAAGATGCCGTCCTTGGCCTGCAACACGCGGCGAAGTTGCTTGGTGTTGAATGCGCCTGCCGAGGCCGCCGAGAGGCCGCCGGTCGCGCTCATCAGGAAGACGCCATTGGTGCGGCCCAGCGCGTGAACGATGTCCTCCTCCGGCGTCGCACGCAACGTCGTGATGGTCAGCGTCAGGCTGACGTCGGCCGGAAGGTTGTACTCCTCGGCCTGGCGCCAGCTCTCTTCCAGGGTGACGACGCTCTTGGTCTTGTTGAAGAAGAACGCTTCGGTCAGAAGTTCATCGCTGCTGGTTTCTTGTGCGAGGCCTTCGCTCGTCACCGGGTCCTTGAACAGGCGGCGCACGTCGTTGCGGAAGCGGTAGAGGTTGGGGTACCGGTCGATGTCGGGCTTCGTAAAATCGACGGCATCCTCTCCGTCACGGATTGCGAGCACCCTGGCAACAAAGAGAACCAACTCCAGGTAGTGCAGCAACGTGTACGCGTCCGCGGGAACGTCGCCTTCGTGATAATGCAGACGAACGGTCTGGTGTGCGGTGTCACGCTTCAGCTCGACCTGCTTCAAGAACTCTGTGTCCATGACACTCGCCGACTCGTTGAAGAAGGTCTGGCCCGGCTGATCCAGAACCTCTCCGTAAGTCGAGCGGTTCATCGTGAAGAACTTCTTGTCGAACACCAGGTCGCGCAGATCCCTGAACGTTTCGTATTCAGTGCGCCCGAGCGGCCGAATCTTCGCCACATACGCTCGCATCTGCTCCAAGACACGAGCCTTCTGTCGGAAGCGCTTGAACTTGTTCTGCACGTCGTTCTTGTCGTGCAATTGATGGAGGACTTGAAGGAGTTCGTCGTCGTGGAATCTCGCCTCGGTGCGCGGAAACTTGTCAGCCAGCGCTTTGCGCAGGATTTCAACGCGGCGAGCCTCCGGGATGTACTTCGCTCCTTTATTGAGCTTCTCGGTCTCGAATTCCCGATTGGCCGCTTCACTGACCTTGGCGAAGTGCTCCAGATGGTCGTACACCTTGCCCGCAAGTGTGTAGTCATTGCCGCCACGCCTCTCGAAGGCCAGCGGCCACTTCAGGTCGAAGTAGGTGAAGAACTCCGTAATGACGACGTTCAGGTCGTTGCGACCCTCGGAGTTGACGACGGACTTGCGTTGGTCGAAGAGGTACCAATACGAGTCCTCTTCCTCGTCGACAAACGTCACCACCCGTGCCGAATCGGGTCGCCTGGAAACCATCCGCCCAAGCGCGCTGTCATCGCGGTTGAGTTCCTCCAGGAACAGAGGCAAGTTCTCGAAGGGCCGCCATGCGTGTCTGCCCTTGGTCTCGTCGAATGCGTAGACCTCCTGACCGACTTGAGCTTTCGAGGCGGTGCTGACAATGACGCCTGGGTTGTCGAGGAATGCCTGCAGCGGGTGCAAGCGCCGAACCATCTCCGCAACCTGAGGCACTGCCAAATAGCGTTCATCGGGGCTCTCGCCCTTGCGGCCGCTAACGTCGAGGACGATGAGTCGCCTGGTGACGCTGTCTGCCAATGAGCGGGCGCGACGAGCAGCTTTCAGATAGGCCGCTTTGGTGTCATCGTAGGTATCGTCAGAAGGCGACATCAATAGGAACTGCGATGCATGGCAGCTGATGCACTTGCTGCGCATCTCAGCAAGCCGGTAGGCAAAGCCCTTGTCCGTGTCGGCCTGCTTGTCCGAACGTTCCATCTGGGAAAGAACTCTTTGGTTTGCTTCCAGCCAATCCGCCAGCTCTAACGCAGCGCTGAAGAACGTTCGGTCGTTGATGTGGTAGTCGACGGAGTACAGCCGGTGAACCGGGATCGGCGCGCCGCGTCTACGGATTGCCTCTTCAATGTGGTCTGCGTAATCGCGGCTCTCGTTGTGCCCTTTCAGGTCGCTGGCGAAACCGCCAACGATGGACTGCAGGGGGGCAATGAAGACCGGAATGACATCGCAGTTGACGTACAGGTCAATGGCGAAGACAGCCGCCGTGTAGGTTTTGCCGAAACCGGTGTACCAGTTCAGCAGCTTGATGAACGGCTTGTTGCCCGCGCGCAGATAGGGCTCCGTAAAGCCCTTCTTGAAAATGTCGCTCGCGGTTCTCGGCTTGCGATTCGCGCTCATTGCTTGCTCTCCTCGAAGTCGATGTCGAGGAAGAGCACATGCTCAAGCTTGAAGGGCGGCGCCCCGTTCACTCGGGGGCCAGCCCCGCGCAAACGCTGGACGTTGGTGGTCAAGCCACCATAGGCCACTAGCCCATGCCGCTTCAGCGTGGCTAGCAGGTCCTTGCCCTGATTCGCAAAGACCATGTAGGGGTCATTACGGGGAAAGCTGTCGTGCGTTACGCCGTCGGCGGTCACGACGTCGTTCCGCAGAGCGGTTAGGAACATATTTACGGCAGAGTCCACCACCCTGACCACGGTCTCGTCCAGTCGACGCGGCACTTCATAGACCGCGTCGTGGATGCGGGAGACGAACGTTCGCAGCAACTCGTCGTTGCCGAGCAAAACCAGCTCCGAACGCTTCGGCTTGCGGATCAGGTTGGCAGGATGCGACATCCGGAGTGTGTCGCATACACGGAAGAATTCGTCGAAGCTGAGCCTTCCTCGCAGGGTTGGTCGGCCTATGGCGTCGACAAGCTCCTGATCTGACGTGAGAGTACGAACGGCTTCTAGGCCCACCCGCTCCCAGTCCACGTCGACTCCCAGCGACGTAAGCGCGACCGCGCTCATGCTCTTGACCCTGTCCTCGGGAACGAAGTACCGGCCGGCGCGCACTGCCCGCTGATGGCGGCGGAAGAGCCGAGCGCTTTCGTCAGCGCTAAGCGGTCTCGTAAGAATCGTCGGAACGAGGGCTCCAGGACGAATGGTCGTCAGGCGCCACTCGTAGCGAGTATTGCCCACAGCCCAAAGGCCGGCGTCGAACAAGTAGGGCTCCGCGTCTTTCGTCGGACGCACCTTCTGGAGTTCGGACCAGCACTTCACCTCATCGCCACGTGCAACTTCATCGCCGAAGCTTGGCCCTTGGGTCACGTCGACGACAACGAGCTCGGAGTTCACCGGGTCCTCGGGCTCAGGGCTCGTGTGGGGGGTGTGAAGGCAATACTGCGTAGCAGCCAACCCGTCGATGAGCCCGCGACCGGTTTCCTCATATCGGCGCCGAAGAGTCTCTATAGCGCTGACCGCCGCGGCGAGTTGCTTCGTATCTGCCGCCTGCCACCGCACCTGCATCATGGGAACGGTTCGTCCCTGCTTGTCCTTTGCCTGCATCAGGGGCGAGTCCAGCGTCACGGAATTCGGCGTGAAACCGAGCTGGTAGACATACATGCCCCCGCCTTCGATCTCGCCCTCACAGTATTCGCTGAACAGCTGGACCGCTTCCTCCCAGCTCGCAAGAGGACGATCGAAGCCTGCGAAATGGGAAACGAACTCAAGAGGCATCGGGACCGAGTCTCGTGCCGCTACATGCCAGTTCTCATGGCCGAGCAGCCGGGAAGCGGCGTCCAGTGCGTGCGTGTGCTTGAACGCTATCCCGCGCGACGCCATTGCCTGGCGAAGGCGTTTGGCGAGAGCTTTGACGTTCTCGTGCGGGGCAGGCGCCAATTCCTTGACGACGGCCAAGGCATCGGCGGATGCAAATCGAGGAACCCGCAGATGGACGAAGGTCCAGAGCGCAACCGCTTGGGCTTCTGGAGAAAGTGGAGTCGCGGCGTCGGCCGCCTCCGAGTTAGAGGCTGTCATAGATGAGCTCCGATACGGAAAGCATCTGGGACGGCACGCGTTGTCCGGCTTTCCAGGAGTTCACCTAGCCGGGAATGTCTTGGTACTACTCTTCTGGCTTTGCCGGTCCTCGGTGGTGTCCCGAGCTAGCGTGCACTGACAGGCGCCAACTTGCCTACGGTTCGGCTTCGAACCGCTCTTCCATATTACGGAACTTGTTGTAGCGGTGTCAACCTACCGATGTATTGCGTAGGTTGCAAGACAGCGATTCAGCTGCGCCGCTACTGGGCTCATCGTGCGCCCCGCGGCGCTCGAAGCGTAGAAAGACTGCATGGCCAATGGCCCAGGGCCACATGTTGGCGCCGGGGACCTCCGGCAACAGCCCTTTGGTAGAAAGCAAGTGCGGCACCGCGGCTGCGTACATCACCAATCCCAATTCGTCGACTGTTGCGCGAAATTGCTCGGCCTCGCTGGCGTACAAGAGGTATGGGAGTTCCTGCTCCGACCGCAACGCTCCGCTGCTGAACTTCTGCATGCGCAGCCCTGTGCCGAACTCCTCGACAGCCTTGCGCAGCTCGATTTCAACAGCTTCGTCGAGGTCGCGCGGCATCGCGGGACGCACTGTCTCGACGCGAGGCATCAGCGCGCGGAGCAGACCGCCATCGTCCACCCGGGCCATCTCCGAAAGGTTCGGCATGGCGAAGACCAAGTTGGGCTTTTCAACCTGTAGGTTCTCGAGCAATTGGAATACGAATCCCACAGGCAGGGTGGCTTGCATCGGCAGCGGCTCGGCGCCGAACTTCTCGCAATAGGTCTCCCATGTCAGCCCGGCCGCCTTCAGCTGGTGAAGAAGGAAGTGCAGGTCCACCCGGTAGCTCTCTGGTGGACCGCCAAGGTAGTCGATGCGCTTGGTCTGCTCGTGGTGCTTGAAGGTCTTGCCGTGGATTCGCTTGGCCAACTTATAGCGGCGCAGGAGCCGCTCGCAGTCAGGGATGCCAATTTGCCGATGGACGCGGCCGGGCACGTAGTCGTGCGGCTGGAGCGTTTCCACGAACCAGACGTAGCGAATGCCGTTAACGATCCAGGCGCCTGTGCCTTCCTCGGGAACGGTGACATGCACCTCCGGCATCTCGTTAGTCGCGAAGTCGCGCAGCGAGAGTTCGAGCTGGTGCCAACACGTGAGCTCATCACCGCGAGCGATTTCATAGCCGCTTCGAGGGTCGTCCTCGTTGTCTTCGCGCACTAGCACGAGTTCTGAATTAACGACGTCCGAAGCCGTCACCGCCTGATGGGTGTCCGGGGCATCACCGGAGTTAGTGCACAAGCGCAGCACCGCGTAGCCGTCGAGCACGGCCCTTCCGTCCTCCTCCAGATGGCGGCGTAGCTTCTCCAGAGCCCCGGGCGCTTCTTCGAGCCACAGCGGATCGTCGATGACCGAGCTGACGACGCCCAGCGGCCAGGACTGGTTGGACTGCTGCGGTTCGTCCTTCGCCGCCGGCACCGGCGTCGATAGGTTCAGGACTCTGCCGGAGAAGTTGAGCGCAAGCACGCCCAGCGGCAACTGCCCCCGCGCCAACAGCCGGCTGGACCATTCACGGAGTTCCATGGCCAGTTCGCTCCAGGAGCTGAACTCCTTTTCACCCAGCTTGTCAGCGTCGAGCGTTGAGAACCTCAGTCGCGCCGCGCGGGCGTCTTCGTTGGTGTGCCAGCTGTCGTATCCGGCCAAGCGAGAGGCCGCGTGCAGGGCGTGGGTGCGCTTGAACCCGATGCCCTTGTCCTGCAAGGCTTTGCGCAGGCGCGTGGCCAGCGACTTCGGGTCCTCGCCCTGGCGCAGGCGAAGTTGCTTGACCAGGTCGAGCGCGGTATCGAACGTGAAGCGAGGCGCCTTGACTTGGACGTAGGTCCACAGGGCAAGGGCTTGCGCCTCGGCGGTCAGATGAATGTGTTTCGGCGCGGCGGCCGAGGTAGCGGCGGGCATGGGATGAACTCCGTCAAGGAAAGCACGGTCATGAACGGCACGCGTTGTTCGGCTTTCCTGGAGGTCAAACCTAGCCGGGAAGGACGCAAGTACTGTCTAACTGTTTTGCCAGGCCGGACATGGCGTCCGGAGCGTGCACTGACGGGAGCAACTCACCCGCGATTCGGCTGAATCGCATGCGAATCGTAAGGAGTTCGGCGTTCCGGTGTCAACCGTGCGCTGGGCGAGGGCCCGCCCGCCTACTAGCCTGATGGAGGGATTGCCTTTGATCGTGACGGCAACGTTGGTTTCGATTGCGCTGCTGCGCCGGGCGGCAGGCCGATGACTGCACTATCGCCGCTGCATCTTCGGCTGCCACTCCTTTTCGGCAAGCCCGAGCCGATCCGCCAGCGACCTCACCAGCGCCTCCTCGCGTCCGATGACAAACCGCTGGCACCGGTCCGCAACGGCCGAGTTCATGTGCCGGATAGCGTCTGAGGCGATATCGCGATGCTCCAGTGCACCGTCCTCGCCGAACATGACCAGAGCGCATGACTGAGTGAGCGGAAACACAACCATTGCGTCAGCATTGCCGAACCCGATGCCGTAGAAGCTTGGTTCACGAGGAGTCACCGTGCTCAAGACAACCGGTGCATCCGTTGTGACGAATGATTTCTTCTCGTTCGGACGGTGCACGACGAGCCAGTTTCGGCCGGCAAGCAGTGGCGCGACTTCAAACGCCATCTTCATGGCCATGCCAACCGCCCAACGATGGTTCGTCGTCACCTCGTATTGGCCCCCCTGGGCGAAGTCCACCATCTCCTTCGCCTCTTGTTCAAGCTCCTCCTCGGAAGTTGGAGAGCCTGGTTTGCCGCGCATCGTCTCCTTCACCTGGTCGACGTTCGCGAACATGCGCTTCGCGATATCGCTTATCAGGCCGGAATTGAACAGCTTGAGTGACTCGATGATGTCCGGCGTACGAAATCCAGCAAGCGCGACGAAGATGGCAAGGTCGGCGCGCTCTTCGCCAGTTAGCTGCTCCCTCGCGGCGAGCCTCTTGACGGTAAGGCTGGCCTTGCCTTCGAACTCGGACAGCATCTGTTCGAGCTCGAACCGCGGTCGCCCGTAAGCGTCCTCCATCGTGTAGAAGTGGCCGATGACGCCGGTGTTCACTGTCTGCTGTACGCGCACCTCGTTCTTCTCACGGTCGAACACGGCAACCATGCCGTCCTTGGCGAAGCCTTCGAGGTAGAAACGTGGCAGGAAGTGATGGCGCTTGGGCCCCGTCAGCAGCGGCTTGGCCGCCGGCGCCGCTTGTGCAGCATCGGCGGACGGTTGCTCCTTGGTCATGCTGCCTTCTTGGCAATGAGGACGCTGCTCTTGGCCTCGGCGTTAACTTGGGCCTCGAATTCCAGCAGCGCCGTATTCACGGCATGCTCCATTTCGTTCATGAAGTCGACAACGGCTTGGTCGCCGCGCGATTCCGGAATAGGGACCCAGCGCTGGTAAATGCCCTCGATGCGGATACGGCGCGTGATCGTGCTGCCCGTGCCTCGGGGCACCCAAGCCTCATGCCACGACGGCTGCGGCTGCTCTCGCAGTCGCCGTCGCGCGAGGTCTGGGAGCTGCTTGGTAACCGCCGTCTTCAAGCGCTCGATGGCATCGCGCTTTTGCTCGGGCGTGGGGTCGCCCGTCCAGCCAATCGGCCCCTCGAGGAATGAAGAAACGGCTGCCTCCAGCGCAGTGCGTAGGTTGGCCGTCGGGCGGAGCTCGAAGTTCTCGCCCCAGTTCTCAGCGTAGCGGCGGCTGAGGGCCTTGATGGTCTGCCACGACTTCGGCTTGTGGTCGGAATCGGGTGAGATGCCAAGGATGCCTTGCCACTGCCGGCGAAAGTCGCGTGCAGCCTCCCGGATGGCCATCATCAGGAAGGCCGGGTTGTACTGCGGCACCGAGACCGGCTTTATGACCGGCGGCTGCTCGGCCATCAGATGGGCCAAGAGCCTGTTGAGTTCGGGCTCTGCCCCCTTGGGGTCAGCCTTGTCGATGCGGCCAACGTAGTAGGTCTGGCCCTGCAGCCGCTCGAGCAGAAAGCGCGAAGACTCGGGTGTCAGAGACTTCGACAGTTGGTTGTCGACGACGTTTCGCAGTCCGGAGAAGACTTGGTCGTGCAGTCGCTGCCCCTTCAGGCCGGATGCGGAGGCCATGTCCATGTGCGTGAACACCATCGCCAGCTTCCGGGTCAAACCGGAGTTGGCGATGCTCTCCAGCGCTTTGCCGGCGGCGTAGTTGGTCAGGCCATTCTTTGCGCTGTCCACCAGCAGGATGACATCGGCCTCGTGCAGCAGCGTCACCGTCTGCTCCGGCAGGTCGGCCGTCGAATTGGCCTTGTGCCCAAGGCCCTCCGTATCCATCAGCACCAGCCGGGTTTCGTTCGACGCCCAGTCAGCTTCAAACGGACCCTGGACGCGCATGCCGTTCACAAGAGGCGTGAGGAGCCTGCCCCACAGCCGGTCGCTGATTCCGGAGAAAAAGCGGAGCGCCGCGAGGAACTGTGCTCGCTCGTCCGGCGCGGCTTTCATCAGCCATGCCTTTGGCCAGCCGGTGGTTGTTTTGTCGAACTTGCCCACAGTGACGCTCTCGAACTTCGAGCGAAGTTCGTCGAGGATGTCCGAGACCAGCTCAAGGAACTCCTCCGATGCGTCCGCCTGCTCCTCGATAAGTTCTAAGGCGGTCGCGCGGTCTGCCGGCAGCATCTCAGCGAGCGGACCGAGCTCGGCTTCGACCGGTTTCTTGCACTTGGCCGCTATTGCGAACATTCGGTCGATGTACTCCTGCACCTTGAGGGCGTTGCGGCGGCGCTCGTCTGCATTGAGCTGCGCCGCCTCGTCGCCTTCGGGTATCTCGCCTTCGGAATCGCCGTCCGCGTAGGGGTCCACCTCTCCTGACTGCTCGTCGAGATCGCCCAAGAGGTACTTCAAGCGAAAGCGCATGTCGCTCTTCTCAAGGAACGTGCTCGCGACCAGAGGCATATCGCCTTCGACGGCCTCCACGATGGCCGCAGACACGCATTCCTCGACTTCGAAGCGAGTCTCGTGCTCGGACATGAAGGTGACTACCGCCTCGAACCGGCCAGGCTTGAGGACCAGCTCGGTCGGAAACGTGGTGGTGCGATTGAGCGAAGTCGACGGGAACGCCTCGCGCTTCGGGTGCGTGCCAATAAGCTGGCGGACCAGGGTTGTCTTGCCTGCGCCTGGCACCCCGAGCATCACCACTTTGGCGTAGCCATCCTCACGGTTGGGCAATGGCAGCAGCTTGTCGCGCAGCGGCCGGGCATCCGGAGTTCGCGGTTCGATTTCGCTATAGAAGATCTCGATTACCTCGGGGTCATACAGCTTCTCGGCCTCGCCGCGCGCGCCCAGAGACCAGAGAGCCTCGTTGGCGAGGAGTCGGTTGAGTTGGCCGGCGAGGCGCTGCGCCCGCTCCGGGTCAGTCGTACCGAGACCCTTTCGGGTCTTTTTCCCGGGCTTGTCGGCACTGTCCATGCGCAGGGGGTGTCTGAATTCGACGAGCCAAGACTGGCGGCCCGGGTTCTGCTTGGCGGTGGCTGTGTAGGGTTGCGTCATGGTGTCGGCCCGATGTTCCTGAGTGTGGCAATGATAGCGGCACGGCAGAACTTGTCAAGCAAATTGGCACACCGTGGAACATCGACCGAGTTACCCGACTTGCCGCCATAGGCTGCAGCTCCCGCTGCGCTGCCCCTGCGAGAAGCGTGGCACACCCCGCGTTCGGCTGGCGTCAGCTCGGTACCGGGTCCTTGGGGACCGGAGGAGAGCACGGGCAAAATAGACGGTGCGGCACGCCGTGGCCCGCAGGCCAGTCTGCACGCTGGGTTGGCGCGGCACGGCACCCGGGGGTAGGCGCGCTATGCCGGAGCCCGATATTTCGCCGGCGCTGGGATTGCCGCGCGCCGGGTTCGATACGCTGTGCTGGCGAACACCGCTGGAGGCTATCGCTCGATCTCCGGAGCCGTTCGTGCCCGCTCGGGTCCCGTGCGCGATGGCAACGGCATCCCCGGCAAGTCTCGCTGCTTCTCGCTCTCTCGCTTGCGCAGGTGCTCGATGGCCGCCGGCATCTGGTGTACGTACCGGGCGATCGCCCCGGCAAGCTGGCGATCCTTCGCCTCCGGTGATTCCCCCAAGGCCTGCGCCAGCTTGACCCATACGGCGATGGCGGTCTCCCGAGTCCGCGTCGCTCGGGGACTCGACTTCTCGCGAGTCGAGCGCGTTCGCAGCCTTCCCTCCTGGCGAGCCTTCAGTCGCCATGTAGGCTCGTAGTTGTGCCGCTCGCCTCGCGTCGCCTGCCGAGACGCCTCCGCATCGATTCCCCAGCCGCGCAGTCTTTCTGCGAACGTCTCGCGCCAGCGTTGCAGATCGGCCTTGCGCGGATTGAGCCGGTCGCCGTGGTTGGACTCTGCGCGCACGCTCAGATGAACGTGCGGGTGGGCCTGGTGGTCGTGCAGCACCATCGCGTAGCGGTGGTCTGCGAACTCTGCCTTCGCAAACTCACGCGCCGCCCGCTGCACGGTCAGCGGATCGGTCCCGCGCGGCATTGACAAGATGATGTTGAAGGCTTCGCGCCGTGCGCTCGTCGACGGGATCTCCGAGCCGCCATAACGCCACTGCTCGACCAGGTCGCTCAACGCCTCCTTGCCCTCGCGCGTCACGCCTCGGTCGTCCTCGAACGGAAGCCGGCCTGCCTTGGCGATGTAGCGAAAGTGCGCGGCGATCGCCGCCATGCCGCGGCCGCCGCCCGTGACCTTGACCATCACCTGCGGGGCCCGCCGCAGGACGGTTGCTTCCAAACGGGCACGCACGGCAGCGGCGCGATGGCCGATGGAGAGGGCAGCTAGGCGCGGCGTCCCCGCCGACCTCACGATCCGATTGCGCGGATAGAACAAACGCTCGCCCCACTCGACCAGGGCGGCGTCGACAGCTGAAGGCACGGTCATGCTCGGCTCTCCTTCCTCAACACGGATTTGGCTTTTGCGGTTTCCAGCGGACCACGGCGCGGACTTCGGTGGCCAGCGCGGCGTTGAGCCGCATGTGCCCGCGTACCTCGTCGTGCATCGACACGACCCGTTGTCGGTACTTCTCGGCTTCTGCGAAGTTGAGACGGCGCAGCAGCCGCACGTAGTCATTCAGGTCGGTCGACAGTGCCGCGAGCTGATTGGTCGAGGCCGTGAGCGCCCTGACCGCTTCGCCCAGGCCGCCAGGCGCTGGGGTGCCATCGATCACGGATGCGAGATAGGTGCCGTACGAAAGCCCCGCCGCCCGCGCATGCTCGACCAGCCAGCTGGCTTGGCGCAAAGGCAGGCACAGCGTCAGCTTGACCGGCTCGCCGTCGTCCAGGCCGCTGTCCTGCAATAGATGGAACGGGTCAGCCTCCGCCTGCTTCAGCGCGTCGACCATAGCCGCGCGCGCGAACGCGGCGAGCGTCATGTTCCTCGCTGACGCGTGGGCCTTCACGGCCGGCGCCAGACCGCGAAGGTCGACGGTCACACGATCGCGCGAGTCAGCGGACACGATGACTCTCGCGATTCAGGCTGCCTGGCAGCCGTTTCCCGGGGCGCAGCCTATCCTGCCTTCCATCTTTTTCTACTCCCTTCATCGAGACACAACGAGGTGATATAGCGGGGTCGGACCGTCCGACCCCGCGAGCTACTTACCGACGAGAGCGACCAGGCGCCGCCGCACGGTCGCCAGTTCGTCTGAGGTGACCGAGGCCCCCGGCCTCCTCATCCGCTCGAGGAGCGTTTCGAGGCGGGCACATAGGTCACTTGCCTGTCCGGCGAGTGAACGGCGTTGGCGTGACGCGACCGCTTTGCGTGGCGCAGCTCGCGGCGAACGAGGTGCCTTGGTGAGAGACGCGACTGCCTTGCGGGTGATCTCGCCTTCGCCGCTGACGATGGCTTTGACTCGCTCCGGCTTCGTCTTCTGCAGCTTGGCGAGCTCGTACAGCGTCCGAGGCGAGGTGCACCGCCCGCTTCGAAGGGCCTCATCAAGCTCCGGAGGCAAGGTCAGCAACGCCAGATGGTGGGCGACGCTCGTGAGGTCGACGCCCATCCGCTTGGCGATCTCGGCGTTGGATTCGCCAGTATCCACGCGCGAGCGCATGAACCTGGCGAGATCGAGAGGCGTCAGGCCATGACGCTTCTGGTTCTCGGCAACCTGAGCGTAGACGTCATGGGCTTCCGAGCCGATGACGACCGGCACCAGCTCTAGCGCCGCCCGCTTCGCCGCGCGAAGACGCTTGGCTCCAAAGAGGACACGGTAGCGACCGTCATCGCCAGCGCGGCGCACGACGATCGGCTGAAGAACGCCGCGCAGAGCGATGTCTTGGGCGAGCTCGGCGAGCTCCTCATCGGGGAACTCGGTCCGCGGGTTGGCTGGGTCCTCATCAAGGCTGCCAGTCGGCACGAGAAGCGGTTGGCCCTCGACGACGAGTTCATCGAGCGAGGGCAAAGCCCTGGCGGCGGCAGTCTGGGTATCGACGTGCTTTGCGACAACGCCCGAAGTCAGGGTTCCGACAGGACCGGCACTCGCCTCGTCGACAAGATCGAGTTGCTCTATCTTCGGTGTGTTCCAGGGCAAGCGCATGAACGCATCGTGCCGCTGCGTTCTGCGTGTTGGTAGTCCCCTCTAGCTCGTCGGAATTTCCCTCGCTACGTCCGCCAAGATCCTAGGTATTCCATTGCGGTCCAACACGGTCCGGGAGCTGTCACAGACTGTTTCAATTCCTCGCCGACCGCTATCGCATGGCCGCGAAAACCGCGAACTACGAGCACTGACCTTTGAGGCTGAACCGATCAATGTCCAGCGATTATCGTTGCTTGACTAGCAAATGGATTCGTTGCTATGCTCGGGCAACGCCGGTCTTTAAGTTGCAGATGCAGGTCCTGCCCAGTTTCGTCGTTCCCGCCCAAATTCGAGCGGCGAGAGCGCTACTGAACCTCAGCCAAGAGCAGCTCGCGAAGGCCGCCGGAGTCGGCGTGAGCACGTTGCGCGACATCGAGGCGCAGCGTGGGCCGGCAAGCGTTGAAATGGTTGAGCGCATCCGCGCCGCCCTCGACAACCACGGTGTGTTGCTCGTCGATGGAGACGCCACTCGCGGCCCCGGCGTGCAATTCGCTCCGCAGCGACCGCATCTCATCCGACGGCCGACGGCGATGACGTTGTGGGATGGCTTGCCGCTGGACCTCGAGTGGCAAGGGCGACCGCTGACAGCATTCGTGTCGCGCGAGGCCTTGGCCGACCTGGAGGGGTTGTCGGCACGATCCCCCGACAGCGAATTCTTCGCGGCGTTCGACAAGCACAGCGCGGCAATCCTGGAGGGCATCAAGCGCGCCGCGCGGCACAAAGAGAACTTCGATCCGCGGACCGGTGCCCTTCGCGTTCGAGGCAAAGACCTACACGAGGCCGATGAAAGCCCGGAGCAGATCAGTCAACGACGCGCCGCGATGAGGCCACCGCGAGGAATATCGACATTCGCGATCCAGCCGACGCCAGCGCGCCGTTGGAACGGTGACGATCAAGGTCCATCTGACCATCCCTGGATCGTCCACCAATTCGCGGAAAAGGAGGGCATTCTCACCATCGCGAATGCCGTCACGGGCCACTTCCTGGCGCTACACGAAGCACAGGTCGGAGGCTTCGAAAAGCTGAACGGGGAGTGGGTGCTACGACTCAACGTCCAACTGAAATTCGAAGATGGCCGCTTGCGCGTGGAATGGTTGCCCGACGAACCTGCTTTGCAAGGAGGGCGAAGGTGAGGCGAGCGACAAACTTTCGACCCGACCCATACGACGGGTTCAAGGATGACGCCGAGCGAAGGCGCGCCTTGAACGTTCGAGCCATCTGCAAGACGGTGGCAATCGTCGTCGTATCGCTGGCGACGGCCTCGAGCGCGGCGGTGCCGGCAGCCTCGCAGTGGCTTCAGACACTCATTCGCTGACTTCGCGGATCTTGAGCGAGCGATGATCCTTGAGCAGATACCGCGAGTCGTTCGACCCGCGATAGAACAGTCGATGCCTACCAGAGTCCGACACCCGTTCGGTAGCGCTGTCGAAGAAGTCCATCGTCCGTCATTCGACTCGGCGTCTTGAACGCGGCGCGCGTCTCAATCTGTTCTGATTGGTAGCGACTTAATATTTAGGTGCTACTTTTATATCAAAGGTGCGCCTCAATACGTGGTAGCATCTTTAATGATGGTCGCGCCCACCCGTTCACTCTCCCGGCTGGCGGCGTTCGAAGTCGACGGTCGCTGGAAAAACTGGCTCGTCGAGGTGAAGACGACCCATAACCTCCGTGACATTCGGGGCACGCTGCTCGCACTCGCCTACCTCCTCACCGAAGAGAGCCCGTCGAAACACGCCGTGTGCGTGCTCGTGGGAAGCAAGATTACGCCGGAGCGCTTGGCGGCCGAACTAGAGATGTTCCGGGCGGTGATGAATCCAGCACTCGGCATGCGTGTGCACTTGGCGCAGGTCACCGGCGACCGGGTGGTCGGATTGCGATCGCCAGGCCCAGGTTTCGCCGAATGGCTTCACAAACTCGTCCATAAAGAAACGGCACGCGTCGGCCAAGCAAGCTCCAGCCAGCAGGCAGTGCTGACATACCTCCTCCGTTCCTGGCTCTCTACCGACCGGCCACAAACAACCGCTTCCATCCAGGAAGCGGTTGGCGCCAGCTATCCCACTGTGGCCGCGGTGCTGAAGAACTTGGAGGGCGATGGCCTGCTTACGAGGTCCTCGGATCGGCGCGTCGCCTTGCATTCCCCCTCCCCATCGCAGTGGCGCCAGTGGATTGCCGCCAATGCATCGACACGGAGGTCGATGCGCTTCATTGACCCGGCGCAAATGCCTCGAACGCCGGAATCCATGGCCAAGCGACTGTTCCGCCTTCAGCGCGACGACGTGGCCGTAGGAGGCGTGCTGGGCGCGAAACACTACTTCCCGGACCTGAACATCACGGGCAGCATTCGCCTCGACCTCACCGTGCACGGCGCGCACTTGGACTTCATCGGCAAGCTGGACCCGGGACTTGTGAAAACCGAGGACCGGCAAGCCAAAGCGACCGTGGTCGTGCACTTCGCCCATGGACCGGACCCTTCGTTTCTAAGGAACGATGCCGGCGTGTGGGCAGACCCACTGGAATGCGTGACGGACCTGCACGAACTGGGTCTCGACGAGCAGGCCGACGAGCTGCTCCACCATCTCGTCCGCCAACGCGAGACCTTGCCCAGCGCCCGACACATCGAAACATGGCATTGAACCCAAGCCTCTCGCCGGCTGCAGTCCTCGCGCAAGTCGCTCGAGCCTTACCTGCATCATGCAGAGACGACGTGATCATCATCGGTAGCCTGGCGGCCGGCTACTACTTCTTCGCCGACGATGGCGCAAAAGCGGTGCGCACCAAGGACGTGGATTGCATGTTCTCTCCCCACGCGAAGGCCGTCACCGCCGCACAGCAGGTCACCGAGGAACTGCTGCGCGCGAAGTGGACACCGCGGGAAGACGAGGCTTGGGGCAAGGCCGGCACAGCAGACCAGCGCCCGGAGGATCTGCCTCTTGTGCGCCTACGCCCGCCACAGGCGGCGTCGCAGAGCGAGTGGTTCATCGAGCTGCTTGGGGCTCCGGACACTTCGACTAATGAGAAAACGGGCAAGGCGTTTGACGTCATCAAGACCAGTCACGGCTACTACGCGATCTGCAGCTTCGGCTTCCTCGTTCTTGCCGAGTGGGAGCCGGTGCCAACCAAGCTGGGCATCCGGATCGCCCGGCCTGAAATGATGGCGCTGGCCAACATGCTGCACCATCCCTCGATCGGCCCGGAAGTGATGAGCGGCGATCAGTTCGGACGACCGACAAAGCGCGCCAACAAGGATCTCGGCCGAGTGCTGGCCCTGGCGTACCTCACGGTTGCACGCGACCGCAAGAACGACACAGAAGAGTTGGGCTCGTGGCATATCAACATGGCGCGAGCGCTGCACGCAAAACTTCCTCGCCACGCCGCCGAACTGGCCGCCAGAGCCGGCGATGGGATCCGCGAGTTGCTCGCCAGCAAGAACGACGTGGACGAAGCGCTGAGGACTTGCAATCTGGGTCTGCTGGCTTCGATGGATGTCGAAGCAGACGCACTACTTGCGACGGGCCGTCGGCTTGTCGAGGAAGTTATCGAGCCACTGGCAGCAACGGAGTGGTCGACAATGATTGGGTAGGTCGCGACCCGTACTCGCTGCCGAGGTAGCTTGAGTACCAATGGCGCATCAGAGAAGCGCAACACCGGGGGCGATAACTACCCGTTGGCAACAGCGCAGGATCCAGTGTTGTCGCGCCACGTCGCACGGGCGCGGAGACAGCAGAAGTGCGTCGAGGCGAGCCGCTAAGACGTGCGGCCGGGGACGGATTTAGGCAACTTTTAGGACACTCGGCCAGTTTGCCGACCTCAAAATCGCTCTAACTCACTGATTTCATTGGTGCGCCCGGCAGGTATCGAACCTGCAACCCCTGCCTTCGGAGGGCAGTACTCTATCCATTGAGCTACGGGCGCAGCGGGGGTGCATTCTATCAACGCCCTCCCATGCAGACCGGCCCGCGCAGCAGGGGCGCGGGGGCGCGGCCCTATAATTTCGGGTTCGGCGCGAAAGGCTTTTCTGCGCGGCGCATGCCGCTTCCTCGCGCCGCACGACACGCTCCCGAGGACTCGATGACCGCAGCGCACGAACCGAACGAGATCGACGGCCCGCACGAAGGCCCCATCAAGACGCCCAAGCAGCTCATCCTCGCGGTTCTGTACGCATTCGTGGTGCCGATCTTCGGCATCATCCTGCTCGTCATGTACGTGACGACCGAGCATCGTCCTGCGGCCGGCAGCGACGCGCGCGAGGCCAAGAGCGTCGCCGAGCGGATCCGCCCCGTGGGCACGGTCGAGATCAAGGACGCCAGCGACGTCGCCTCGATGAAGACCGGCGAGCAGGTCTACGCCGCCCAGTGCACCGCCTGCCACGCCGCCGGCGCGCTCAATGCGCCCAAGCTCGGCGATGCCGCGGCCTGGGGGCCGCGCATCAAGACCGGCTACGAGGCGCTGCTCCACTCGGCGCTCGCCGGCAAGAACCAGATGCCGCCGCAGGGTGGCGGCGACTTCAGCGACTACGAGATCGGCCGCGCCGTCGTCTACATGGCCAATCAGGGCGGCGGCAAGCTCGCCGAGCCGGCCGCGCCGGCCGCCGGCGCGTCGGCGCCCGCCACCACTGCGGCGGCCAGCGCTGCCCCGGCCCCTGCCGTCGCGCCCGCCGCAGCGACCACGGTCGCGGCCGCCACTCCCCCCGCCGCCCCGGCGACGCCGGCCCCCGCCGCCGCGGCCGACGCCGGCGCTCCGCCGGCGCTCTACACCTCGACCTGCATGGTCTGCCACGGCCAGGGCATCGCCGGTGCGCCGAAGATCGGCGACAAGGCCGCCTGGGCACCGCGCATCGCCCAGGGCGTCGACGCGCTCGTCGCCAGCGCGATCAAGGGCAAGGGCGCGATGCCGCCCAAGGGCGGCTCCACCGCCAGCGACGCCGAGATCAAGACCGTCGTCGCCTGGATGGTCGGCCAGGCCAAGTAAGGCGCTCCGCCCCGCGAATCGGCCGGCCCTCGTGGCCGGCTTTTTCTTGCCCGTCGCGCTTCAAGGCCCGCTGGCCCGGCGGGGTTTCGCATCCGGTCGGGCCTTTGGCTCGTAGAGGCCCGCAGCGAGTGCGCGCCCGGTCGCGGACCGCTGTCGTCCTTCACCCTTCCCAGGAGCGTTCCATGTTGAATCCTTCCCTCGCCGCGATCGCCGTCGTTGCCACCCTGCTTTCGGCCTGCTCGATGAGCCCGATGGCGACGAGCAAGGTCGACAACGCCGCTCTCCCCGAAGCGGTGCGCGTGCCGGCCGGGCAGACGATGCGCATGGCCACGACCGGTGTGGGCGAGATCACCTACGAGTGCCGCGAGAAGACGGCTGCCGCCGGCCAGTACGAATGGGCCTTCGTCGGCCCGGTGGCGACGCTTTATTCCGGCGACAAGCGCAGCGTCGGCAAGTACTACGCCGGCCCGACCTGGGAAGCCGCCGACGGCTCCAAGGTCACCGGCAAGCAGGTCGCGGTGGCGCCCGCGGCGCCGGGCAACATCCCGCTGCAGCTCGTGAAGACCGAGCCGGCGATGGGCGCGGGGGCCATGAGCGGCGTGACCTACATCCAGCGCCTCAACACCAAGGGCGGCGTCGCCCCGAGCACGGCTTGCGACGCCATGAGCAAGGGCAAGCGCCAGCAGGTCGCCTACGAGGCCGACTACGTCTTCTACGGCGGATGAGTGTCCGGCCCGGCGGCGCGCAGGCGATAGCCGAAGCGCGCAGGCAGATCGGCGAAGGCGACCGGCTCGGGCGCCCAGAGGCCGCGCTCGACCGCGTCGGCCGCCGCCTCGATGTCGAGCGTATGCACCAGGCCGTAGCCGGCGTCGGTGTCGAGGAAGAGCCGGCCGTGCTCGTCCACCTGGGCCGAGCGGAACTGCGCCGCGGTGCCGACATGGCTGGTGATCGCCGGCGCCGCGGCGCCCGCGGCAAGCCGCCAGACGTACGGCGCCGCCTCCAGCTCGACATAGACGCGCTGCGGCCCGTTCTGGAAGAACCAGGCGCCGGACGCGTCGCCCGCGTAGTTGCGGGCGATGAACTCGCGCAGCTTCTCGTGCTCGATGCGGCTGCCCTTGACCTGGGGGAAGGGACCCGCGGCCTGGATCCGGTCGTCGCGCATGTACCAGTCGCCGCGCGCGTCGAGCGCGAGCCAGCCGTAGCAGTGCGGCACGTTCGGCCACTTCTTCAGGGCCGCGGCGACGATGGCGTCCATCGGCCGATTGTGGGCGCGGGCCCGGGGCGGCTAGCGATGCTCGGCGAGCCACCCCACGACCTGCGCGGGCAGGACGCCCAAGTCGCCCGGCCAGCCGCCGCCGGCGAAGCCGACGTGTCCGCCATGCGCCGGCTGCCAGAGCGTGACGTGATCGCCGACCTCGCCCGCGCGCGGCAGCGCGAAGGCCGGGAGGAACGGGTCGTTCCGCGCGTTGAGCACCAGGGCAGGAATGCGGATGTCGGCGAGCCGCGGCTTGGCCGAGCCGCGCGCGTAGTAGTCGGCGGCGTCTCGAAAGCCGTGCAGCGGCGCGGTGAAGACGTCGTCGAAGGCGCGCAGGTCGCGCGCCCGCCGCAGCCGGCCGGCGTCGAACAGGCCCGGATGCTGGCCGAGCTTTCTCATGGCCTTGGGCTTCATCGAGCGCAGGAACATGCGGGTGTAGACCTGCCGGCCGAAGCCGTGGCCGATCGCGGTGGCGCCGGCGTCGAGGTCGAGCGGCGCCGAGATCGCCGCGACCGCGCGCACCCGCTCGAACGCGCTCTCGCCCGCCTCCTCGGCGAAGCGCAGCAACGCGTTGCCGCCGAGCGAGACGCCGACGGCGACGATCGGCCCGCGGTGCAGCGCGCGAAAGCGCCCGAGCAGCCAGCCGACTTCCTCGAAGTCGCCCGAGTGATAGGCGCGCGGGGCGAGGTTCAGCTCGCCCGAGCAGCCGCGAAAGTGCGGGATCGCGAACCGCCAGCCGCGCTGCCGCGCCTCGGCGGCGAAGGCTTCGGCGTAATGGCTGGCCGACGACCCTTCGAGGCCGTGGAAGAGGACCAGCAGGGTCGTGTCGGCATCGCTGCCGAGCCAGTCGACGTCGACGAAGTCGGCGTCCGGCGTCGCCCAGCGCTCGCGCTGGAAGACCGGCCGGGTGCCGGCGTAGCGCCGGCTGAAGAACACCGGCCAGATCGTCTGCGCGTGGCCACCCGGCAGCCAGCGCGGCGCGCGAAAGTCGTGCATGCGGGAAGACGCGGCGAACGGCGCGGCCGGCGCGGCTCAGTGCAGGATGGACGCCGTTTCGGCGATGTCCTGCACCTCGCTCGCCGTGCCCGGACTGGCGTGATGCGCCACCAGGCGCCAGCCGCGGGTCGCCTTGACGTAGACGTTGGTGGCGACGACGAAGGCGAAGACCTCCCCCTCCGGCCCGGCGACGCGGACGCGCTCGAGCACGCTGTGCACGGCGGTCGAGTGGGTGTCGAGGCGGCGCACCTTCTCCGGCCGGGCATCGATCGTGCCGTTGGCGAACATCGCGTCGAACGAGGCCCGGATGGCGACCGCGCCGACCAGCCGCGGCCCGCCGGGATGGACGCAGCTGATCTCGTCGTCGTCGGACCACAGGCTCATCAGCCGATCGACGTCGCCGCGCTGCAGCGATTCGTAGAACTCGACCTCCACGTCGTCGGCGGAACCGGTCGCGGGAGCAGGTGGCTTCGTTCGGCGCATCGAGTTCTTCGGGTAATCTCCAGCGCTGAATTGTAGGAAGGCCTCGCCGGCCGACCGTTTCCGACTCCAAGACCCATGGTCAAGCCCACCGCCGACTGGACCGAGCGCAGCCTCGATCTGTCCCGCCTCCTGGCCCGCGCCGGGGTCGGCGATCGTGCGGCATTTGCCACGCTTTACGAGCGGACCAGCTCGCATCTGTTCGCGGTGGTTTTGCGTATCAACCGGGATCGCGCGCAGGCCGAAGACATCCTCCAGGAGGTCTACGTCAACGTCTGGCGCGCGGCGCAGAGCTTCGACGCTGCCCAGAGCCAGCCCCTCACCTGGCTGACCAGCATCGCCCGCAATCGCGCCATCGACAGCCTGCGCCGCGGGCAGACGCAGCCGAGATTGCAGCCCCAGGGCGCCGCCGCCGGGGGCGCCGACGCCGAGGACGAAGACGTGTACGACGCCGTGGCCGATGCAGCGCCCGGCCCGCTCGATCTCCTGAGCCGGGCCGCGGATGCACGCGTTCTCGGCGAATGCATGGACAAGCTCAGCGCGCTGCAGCGGCAAAGCGTCGCGCTCGCGTTCTACCAGGGCCTGAGCCACGCCGAGGTCGCCGACCAGCTGCGCCAGCCGCTCGGCACGGTGAAGTCGTGGGTGCGGCGCGCCCTGCTCACGCTCAAGGGCTGCCTGCAAGGCGCCGTGATCCGCGACGAGGCCGGCTGACATGGACTACGGCCGCCCCGAGCTCGCCGACCGCCTCGCCGCGGAGTACGCCGCCGGCACGCTGCGCGGACCGGCGCGGCGGCGGTTCGAGAGCCTGTTGCCGGCGCATCCGCTGCTGCGCGAAGCGACCCGGGCCTGGGAGCAGCGGCTGATGCCGCTCACCGCCTCGATCGCACCGGTGCAGCCTTCGGGCGAAGTCTGGCGCCGTGTCTCCGAGCGGATCGGCGGCGGCCAGGCCAAGGCGCCCGGCGGCACCTGGTCGCGGCTCGCTTTCTGGCGCGGCCTGAGCGCCTTCGCCAGCGTCGCGGCGATCGGGCTGGCGGCGCTGCTCGCCAATCCCGGCCCGGCCGCGCCGCCGATCGTCGTCGTCCTGGCGCCCACAGGCACCGCGCCCGGCAGCACGCCTCCCGCGTCGCTGGTCGCGAGCATCAGCGGCGATGGCTCGACCCTGGTGACGCGGCCGATCGTGCCGGTCTCCATCCAGGCCGACCGCTCGCTCGAGCTCTGGGCGGTGCCGAAGGAGGGCGCAGCGCGCTCGCTGGGCATCCTTCCCGGCGGCAGCGGCACCGTGGCGCTGCGCGGCAAGGTGCTGGCCGGGGTCGACACGCTCGCGGTCACGATCGAGCCGCTCGGCGGCTCGCCCACCGGCAAGGCGACCGGCCCGATCGTCTACGCCGGCAAGTTCTCGCTCTGAGCCGCCACGGCGTCGCGCAGCGACGCCAGCACGCGCTCCGGCGCGACCTCGGTCAGGCAACGGTAGTGGCCGAAGCGGCAGGTCCGCTCGAAGCACGGCATGCAGTCGAGCCCGAGCTCGTCTTTCAGCCAGAGCACGCGCGCGTTCGGATTGAGCGGCGGCGTGTGCAGCGGGCTGGTCGAGCCGAACACCGCCACCTGGGGCACGCCGAAGCCGGCCGCCACGTGCATCAGGCCCGAGTCGTTGCTGGCGAGGCCGCGCGCGGCGGCGATCAGCGCCATCGCCTCGAGCAGCGAGGTCTTGCCGGCGATCACCCGGCATGCGCCCGGAGCGGCGGCGGCGATCGCTTCGCAGAGACTGGCTTCGCCCGGCGAGCCGAGCAGGGCGACGACAGCGCCGTCGGCCGCGTGCAGCGCGCGCGCCAGCGCAGCGTAGTGCGCCACCGGCCAGCGCTTGGCGGGGCCGTACTCGGCGCCGGGCGCAAAAGCCCAGAACGCGCCGCGGCCGAGGCCGGCCTTGGCGAGCGCGGCCTGCAGCACCGCGTCGTCGAGCTGCAGACGGGGCCGGGCGCCAGGGTCGAAGTCGCGGCCGGCGAGCGCCCCGTAGAACGCGACCATCGGCGGCCGCTCCTCGGCCGGACTGGCCAGGCGCCGGTTGAGCAGCAGCCAGCGACCTTCGCCGTGATAGCCGGTGCGCACGGGCACGCCGGCAAGCCAGGGCAGGAGCGCCGACTTGATCGAGTTCGGCAGCACGTAGGCCGCATCGAAGCGGCCGCGCAGGCTCGCCGCCACCCGGCGTCGCGCCGCCCAGTCGAGCCGGCCGTGCGCGAACGGCAGCTCGATGACGTCGGCGACCTGCGGCATCGCCCGGAACGCCGGCGCCACCCACGGCAGCGCGGCGACGCTGAGCGCTTCGCCGCGCCGGGCGAGCGCAGCGAGCAGCGGCTCGGCCATCACCGCGTCGCCGATCCACTGCGGCGCGATGACGAGGGAGCGCGTCATCCGACCGCGCTCAGTGCGACGAGTGGACCTTTTCGCCCGCCTTCAGCCTGTATTCGGTGCCGCAGTACGGACACTTGCCCCAGCCCGCCGTCGCCACGTCGATGAAGACGCGCGGGTGATTGCTCCAGAGCGGCATCTTCGGATTCGGGCAGAACACTACGCCCGGGCCCTGCAGGTCGGCCGCCGCCAGCTCGACCACCGCGCTCTTCTTCGGATCTGCGCTTGTCATCGCCATCACACCTTGGTCAGCCATTCGGCGTATTTCGGATTGCGGCCGTTGACGATGTCGAAGAACGCGCTCTGGATCTTCTCCGTGATCGGCCCGCGGCTGCCTTTGCCGAGCTCGATCCGGTCGAGCTCGCGGATCGGCGTCACCTCGGCGGCGGTGCCGGTGAAGAACGCCTCGTCGCAGATGTAGACCTCGTCGCGCGTGATCCGCTTTTCCACCAGCTTCAGGCCGAGGTCGCCGCAGATCGCGAGGATGGTGTTCCGGGTGATGCCGTCGAGCGCGCCGGCCGAGAGGTCAGGGGTGTAGACCACGCCCTTCTTCACCATGAACAGGTTCTCGCCCGCGCCTTCGCTGACGAAGCCGCTGGCGTCGAGCAGCAGCGCCTCGTCGTAGCCGTCGTCGAGCGCCTCCATGTTGGCGAGGATCGAGTTGGTGTAGTTCGACACCGCCTTGGCCTGCGTCATCGTGATGTTGACGTGGTGCCGGGTGTAGCTCGAGGTCTTGACACGGATGCCGCGGCGCATGCCCTCCTCGCCGAGGTAGGCGCCCCACGGCCAGGCGGCGACCATCAGGTGCACGGTGTTGCCCTTGGGCGAAACGCCCAGCTTCTCGGAACCGATCCAGGTCAGCGGCCGGAGGTAGCAGGACTCGAGCTTGTTCTCGCGCACCACGGTGCGCTGCGCCTCGAACACTTCCTCGAACGAGAACGGGATCTTCATGCGCAGGATCTTGGCGCTGTTGAAGAGCCGCTGGGTGTGCTCCTGCAGACGGAAGATCGCGGTGCCGTTCACCGTGTTGTAGGCGCGCACGCCCTCGAACGCGCCGCAGCCATAGTGCAGGGTGTGCGTGAGGACGTGGATCTTGGCGTCGCGCCAGTCGACCAGCGCGCCATCCATCCAGATCTTTCCGTCGCGATCGGCCATCGACATGGCGCTCTCCAAGGTCGTCTTCGGGGCGCTGATTCTAGGTGGCGGTCCGGATCACTCCTGCCGCTCGATCTGCCAGCGCTTCAGCCGGCCGCGCTCGAAATGCAGGCGAACGCTGCTGCCGCCCGGGTCGCTCCAGACCCAGTCGTCGTCGCTGCCTTCGACCTTGCGGCCCAGGCTCTTGGTGCGGGTCACGATCTGCAGCATCGTCAGGCCGGTCTGCAACTTCGCGTGGAACATGACCGCGCTCTCGATCTCGCCGAGCGGCGAGTCGGCGGCGTTCTTCATGACCCGGACGGCGCGGTTGAACTGCAGCAGCAGCCAGAAGACGATCGCGCTCGCGGCCATGGCCAGGCCGGGCCAGCCGTAGGCCTCGAAGGAGGCCACGGCGAGCAGCGCCGCGAGGGCCCAGCCGAGCATCGGATTCACGTCGGCGGACCTTCGTTCAGAACGAGCGGACGCGCTCGATCGCTTCCTCGATGCGCTCGACGGCGTGGATCGTCAGGCCCTCGAAGCCCTTGGCCGCCGCGCCCCTGGGGGCGTTGGCCTTGGGCACGATCGCCACCGAGAAGCCGAGCTTGGCGGCTTCGCGCAGCCGCTCCTGGCCGCGCGGCGCCGGCCGGATCTCGCCGGCGAGGCCGACCTCGCCGAAGGCGAGAAAGCCGCGCGGCAAGGGCTTGCCGCGCAGGCTCGACTGGATCGCCAGCATCACCGCCAGGTCGGCGGCAGGCTCGCTGATGCGCACCCCGCCGACGGCGTTGACGAACACGTCCTGGTCGAGGGCGGCGATGCCGGCGTGGCGGTGCAGCACCGCCAGCATCATCGCCAGCCGGTCGCGGTCGAGGCCGACGGAAAGGCGGCGCGGGCTGGGGCCGCCGGAGTCGACAAGCGCCTGCACCTCCACCAGCAAGGGCCGCGTGCCCTCGAGCGTGACCAGCACGCACGAGCCGGCGACCGGATCGCCATGGGTCGAGAGAAAGATCGCGCTCGGGTTGGCGACGCCCTTCAGCCCCTTCTCGGTCATCGCGAAGACGCCGATCTCGTTGACCGCGCCGAACCGGTTCTTGATCGCACGCACCAGGCGGAAGGCCGAATGGGTGTCGCCCTCGAAATAGAGGACGGTGTCGACGATGTGCTCCATCACGCGCGGCCCGGCCAGGGCGCCGTCCTTGGTGACGTGGCCGACCAGGATGATCGTCGTGCCGCTCGCCTTGGCCAGCCGCGTGAGCTGGGCCGCGCACTCGCGCACCTGCGCCACCGAGCCGGGCGCAGAGGTCAGCGCCTCGCTGTACACGGTCTGGATCGAATCGACGACGCAGACCGCGGGCTGCTCGGCCGCTATCGTCGCCATGATCTTCTCGAGCTGGATCTCGGCCATCACCCGCACTGCGCTGCCGCCCAGGCCGAGGCGGCGCGAGCGCAGCGCCACCTGGGCGCCGCTCTCCTCGCCGGTGACGTAGAGCACCTTGGCCACGCGCGACAGCGAATCGAGCGCCTGCAGCAGCAGCGTCGACTTGCCGATGCCCGGATCGCCGCCGATCAGCACCACGCCGCCGGCAACGAGGCCGCCGCCGAGGGCGCGGTCGAGCTCGTCGATGCCGGTCGGCTGACGCTCGGCGTCGGCCGCCTCGATTTCCGACAAGGTGGCGACCGACTCGGCCGGCGTCAGCCCGCGCGAAGGGGTCGCGAAGCGGTTCTTCGCCGCGCCTTCGGCGACCGATTCGACCAGCGTGTTCCAGGCGCCGCAGCTCGGGCACTTGCCCTGCCACTTCGGGCTCGTGCCGCCGCACTCGGTGCATGCGTAGATCGACTTCTCCTTGGCCATGGCGGCATTGTCGGCGGCGCGCGGAATGCCGCGAATGCGGGGGTGCGCGAATGGCGGCAAAGGAATAGTGTTTGTTCCCCGCTGCTTCATACACCGGAGCCGCAGGGTCGGAACAAAAAAGGAGACCACATGTTGAAGAAGTTGACCCTGGCCGTTTCCCTGCTTGCCGCGGCAATGTCCAGCGCATACGCCGTCACGGTGGTCGGCGGCGCGACCCTGAGCGATACGGCGACCGTGCACACCACGACGATCACGCCCACCGCCTACCTCACCTTCCTGTCCGGCAGCAACGGCACCACCGGCACCGCCGACGGCACCAACTACACGATCGGCGGCCTGTCACCCGGCGTCGCGATGGGCACCGCCGACCACATCTGGGCGCAGTACGACCCGGCCATCTTCATGACCAGCGGCACGCTCGCCCTGAGCTCGCTGATCGCCATTCCCGCCATCGACCACGGCTGGACCCCGGGCAACACCGGCGAGTCCTGGGAGCCCTTCGAATTCAAGATCTGGGGCTGCACCGCCGCCGACCTGGCGACCTGCACCGAAGGCCACATCACCGACGTCTACACGCTCGGCGTCGACAACACCGGCGCTGGCAAGAACGCCGACGACTGGACCACCGTCTGGGCCTTCGACGCGGCCTACACGATCTTCGCCATCACCTCGGGCGACCGGCTGATCGGCGGCCCGTTCTCGGCGGGCGAGGGCGAGATCGACGCCCTCGGAATCCCCGGTGCGGTGCCCGAGCCTTCGGAGCTGGCGCTGATGCTCGCCGGCCTCGGCGCAGTGGGCTACATGTCGCGGCGCAAGCGCAAGGCCGCCTGAGACCGCGAGGCTCCGAGCGGGGCCTCGCCCCCGCGCCGCTCAGGCGGCGCTGAAGTTGCCGTGAAAGCCGAGCGGTAGCCAGTACGGCAGGGCCGCCTGCGCCACCGGTCCGGCGCTCACCCGGCTCGCCTCGAGCACGTTGACCCGCGTGACCCTCCGCTTCCAGTCGTAGGTCGTGCCGACCAGCCAGGCGTCGAGCTCGCCGCTCGCGCGCGGCTTGGGCACCAGGATGTGCTCCTCGACGACGGTGTTCTCGCCGTAGTCGTAGCGGTCGACCCGGCCCGTCTGCAGGTCGCGCATCTGCACGCCGTGGAACAGGCCGCCGCGCCGCGCCGCCGAGTCCTTCCACGCGACCACGCTGGCGAGGAATCGGGCGGGGCTGCCGATGCGCCGCGGATGGGTGCGCGGGAACTCGATCGTGCCCGGCAGGGCCTCGACGCGGGCCCGGCCGGTCGCCATGTCGAGCACCGCCGACTGCAGGGCCGGGCCCTCGTGCGGCACGGTCCGGCCGGCGACGAAGCCGACGGCGCCGTGGATCAGGAACTCGTCGTCGCGTGCGCCGACGAAGCTGAGCGCGACCGAACCGTCGCGCCGCTCGTAGGCGTTGCCGACATGAAAGACGAACTGCGCCGGTAGCTCGAACAGCTTGCGCTCGCGGATGTCGTCCTTCCTCATCACCAGGATGCGCAGGGGCTCGCTGCGCTGGTAGTCGAACGCCTGCTCGGGCGTCGCGCCGCGCGCGATCGCCGCGTAGTCCATCTTCACCGGCGGCAGCGGCAGGACGATGTAGCGCTCGGTCACCGCCACGTCGTGGACCATGCCGTCCGGGTAGGGCGACTCGCCGACCTGCACGCTCGCCAGCTTGCCTGCAGGGTCGACGTGCCAGACGACGATCCTGGCGCCGAAGGTGCCGATGTTCCACAGGTGGCGGGTGGCGTCGACCTTGGGATGGGCGGAGAAGGGGATTTGCTCGTAGCCCTCCTTCCAGGTCACCGGGCCTTGGGTCGAGAGGTCCTTCGGATCGAGCGCGTAGGCCGAACCGCCTTCCCACATCGCCAGCAGCCGGCCGGCGTGCTCGAGCGCGTTGGTGTTGGCGGTGTTGAAGGAGTCGGGACCCTGGGTCGGCGCATCGCTCGCGATCGGCGTGCCGAAGGTCGGGTAGAGAAAGCGGCCGGCCGCGCGCTCGTCGGCGAGCTTGGCGGTGCGCACCATCCTGCCGACGTGCGAGACGCCGCGACCGCTGAAGGTGAACTGCTGCACCATGCCGTCGCCGTCGAACCAGTGGCGGTAGCGCTGCCCGTTGCGCTCGAAGAGGGCCGGGCCGTTGCGATAGAAGCGGCCGCGCAGCTCGGCCGGCCAGCGGCCGGTGATCGCGAGCGCGTCGCAGCGCAGGTCGGTGCGCGCCGGGTCGCGGTCGTCCACCCCCTTGAACGGCGCGAGCCAGGGTGCGTCGGCGACGGCGGCGTCGAAGGCCGCGCCATCGCCGGCGGGCGCCGGAACGGCGGCGGCGGCGAGGCCGGGCAGGGCGCTCGCGGCGCCGGCGGCGGCGAGGGCACGAAGGACGTCGCGGCGTTGATGGTCGAAGGTGTTCATGGTCCGGGCTCCTCGCAGAGGGGTTACTTGGACAGGAGGACGACGATCGTGCTGCCGTCGAGCGGCACCGCCGTCGTCTCCCAGGTCGGCGCGGTCATCGCCACCGGCTTGCCGGAAGCGCCCCAGGGCTCGCTCGGGATGCCGAAGGCGTTGGCGTCGAGCTTGCCGTTGCCGTTCAGGTCCTGGTAGAGCGTCAGCGCGACCCGGCTGCTGCCGGCCAGGCCGCAGAGGGGAAAAGAAAAAGTCGGTGCCGGGCCGGTGCGCATCTGCGTAGCCACCAGCGGCGACTTGCCGGCGAAGGCGGCCGCGTCGCCGTAGGCGGCGAC
This sequence comes from Burkholderiales bacterium, assembly GCA_021414305.1. Taxonomy (GTDB): domain Bacteria; phylum Pseudomonadota; class Gammaproteobacteria; order Burkholderiales; family Burkholderiaceae_C; genus Schlegelella_A. Next base: position 362,245 of record JAIOOS010000017.1, read on the forward strand.
CATCAGCATGCCCTGCTCGGGGCGGATGTTCTGCACCTCGACGTTGGCACAGCCTGCGGCCATGCCCTGGGCGCGCGCCGGATGGGCGACCATGACGAGGGCGGAGAGAACGGCGCCGAAGGCGATCGCGGCGACGGAGGAGAGGCGTTGTGTCATGGCGGCTCGCTGCGGGATGGAAGTGGACATGGCGCGACTCTAGGAATCGACGCAGCCCCGCGCGACGCCCTTGCGACGAACCCCGGTCGCGCCGGCGCGAGTTGCAGGCCGGCGGCGCGAACTGCAGCCGCCGCGGGCGCGGGTCGGCGCGGCCCGCGCCGCGCCGCTCAGTCGACGACCTTGGCCCGCCCGGCCTTCACTTCCGCGCGCACGCCCTTGGCCTCGAGCCGACGCCGCTTCGAGGCGCGCGTCGGCCGCGTCGCCTTGCGCACCAGCGGCACTTCCGCCGCCTTGGCGACCAGCTCGTTCAGCCGCTCGAGCGCGTCGCGCCGGTTCAGCTCCTGGCTGCGATGGCGCTGCGCCTTGATGACGAGGACGCCTTCGTCGCTGAGGCGCCGGTCGCTCGAGGCGAGAAGCCGCTCCTTCACCGCAGCGGGCAGGGACGAGGCGGCGACGTCGAAGCGCAGGTGGATCGCACTCGACACCTTGTTCACGTTCTGCCCGCCCGCGCCCTGGGCGCGCACGGCCGTGATCTCGACCTCGGCCTCGTCGACGACGACGAGCGGCGCGGTGCTCACCGGAACAGGTCGGCGAGGGTCGCGCCGCCGGGGTTGACGCGCGCCAGCAGCCAACCCGCGGCGACGCTGGCGACGACCAGGACGAGGCCGATCAGCCAGCTCCGGGCGACGATCGTCATGAACGCGGCGTCGTGCGCCTTCGGCCGCATGATCCGGCGAGCGATCAGCGCGCCGAACACGAACTGCACCGCCACTTCGGCCAGCAGGCCGGCGACACCGTCCATCAGCAGCACCGGCACCGCTCCCGCGAGCAGCAGTACACCGGCGAGCAGGAACAGCAGGGCCGGGACGATCAGCAGCGTGGCGAATTCGTCGAAGCTCAGCCAGTCGGCGATGCTGCCGAAGCCGTCGGCCCAGTCGAAGGACTGGCGCGCCCGCTCGCCCCGGCGCTCGCGCTCGGCCTGCTCGCGCTCGAACTCGGCAACGTCGCCCGGGCGGGCGGTGCCGAGCAGGCCCGGCTGCTCGTGCACGCTGCGGTTGAAGTGCGCCAGCCAGACGCGCGTGCCGACCACCAGGCCGAGCGAATACATGACGATCGCGGCGATGCCGTAGCGCGCGGCCGGCGCACGCAGGCCGAAGACGTGCAGCAGGATCCAGCTGGTGGCGAACCCCAGCGCCACGCACCAGGCGCTGAGCAGCCAGGCGTGGCGGCGCAGACGCCGGCGGGTCGCGACGTTCAGGTCGCGAAGGCTCAAGCGGCTCCCTCGGCCGGCCTCATCCGGCAACGACCCGCACCGGCACCCGCGGCGCGCGCGCGCACATCAGCTCGTAGCCGACCGTGCCGGCCGCTCCGGCGACCTCGTCGATCGAAAGCACGGCGCCGTTGTCGGCGCGGCCCCAGAGCGTGGCGACGCTGCCGACGCGCGCTTCGGGCACGGGCGTGAGGTCGACCGTGATCATGTCCATCGAGACCCGGCCGACGGTGCGCGTGCGCACGCCGTCGACCAGCACCGGCGTGCCGCGCTCGTTGCCGCCGGGCGCGATCCGCGGGTAGCCATCGGCATAGCCGCAGGCGACGACGCCGATCCGCATCTCGTGCGCGGCGGTGTACGCCGAGCCGTAGCCGACGCTCGCGCCCGCAGCCAGCGTCTGCACCGCGATCAGCTCGGCGCGCAGGCTCATCGTCGGCGCCAGGCCCCAGTCGGCGGCGCGGTGCAGCGGATGGTCGGGCGACGAGCCGTAGAGCAGGATCCCCGGGCGCACCCAGTCATCGGGCGAGGCGGCCAGGCGCGCACCGAGGCGCAGGGTGGCAGCGCTGTTGCAGATCGAGCGCGGGCCGGGCAGCTCGGCGGTGGCGCCGGCGAACGCGGCCAGCGACGCCTCGAGATCGGCCGGATCGGCCGCGTCGGCGTTCGCCAGGTGCGTCATCAGCGTGATCCCGGCAACCTGCGGCAGCGCGTCGAGGCGGAGCCAGGCGGCGCGATAGGCCGCGGGCGCGAAGCCCAGCCGGTTCATGCCGCTGTTGAGCTTGAGGAAGACCTTGTGCGGCTCTTTCGTCTTGTGCGCCGCCAGCCAGTCGATCTGTGCCTCGTGATGCACCGTGTGCCAGAGGTCGAGGCGGGAGCAGGTGTCGAGGTCGCGCGGGTCGAAGCAGCCTTCGAGCAGGAGGATCGGCCCGCGCCAGCCGAGCTCGCGCAGCAGCTCCGCTTCGGCGGGGTCGAGCAGGGCGAAGCCGTCGGCGCCCTTCAGTCCCGCATACACATTGCCGATACCGTGACCGTAGGCATTGGCCTTGACGACCGCCCAGACCTTGGCGCCGCCGGCGGCGCGACGCGCCACGGCCAGGTTGGCCGCGAGGGCATCCGCGTGGACGAGCGCTGCTATCGGACGCGGCATCGGGGAATTCTGCCAGCCACAGATCGGCGGCGCCTGTCGGCGGGAGTGACAAAACCCGCGTGCTATAACCCCCGCCGCATGGGAGACATGGGCGGATTTCCGTTCACCCGACGCCGACACGAAGCGAATGAAAAAAGGCTTCTACACGATCATGTCGGCGCAGTTCTTCAGCTCGCTGGCAGACAACGCATTGCTGGTCGCCGCCATCGAGCTGCTGAAAACCGGCGGCGCGCCTTCATGGCACATCCCGGCGCTGACGCCGATGTTCGCGCTGTTCTACGTGATCCTGGCCCCCCTGGTCGGCGCCTTCGCCGACGCGGTTCCCAAGGGCCGGGTCATGTTCATCTCGAACGCGATCAAGGTGATCGGCTGCCTCCTGATGCTGTTCGGCGCCAATCCGCTGCTGTCGTACGGCATCGTCGGCCTCGGCGCGGCTGCCTACTCGCCGGCCAAGTACGGCATCCTGACCGAGCTGCTGCCGAACTCGCAGCTGGTCAAGGCCAACGGCTGGATCGAGGGCCTGACGATCCTGTCGATCATCCTCGGCGTGGTGCTCGGCGGCCAGCTCCTCGGCCACGTCGTCTCGCGGCACCTGCTCTCGTTCGACATCCCGGTCTTCGATACCGGCATCTCGACCGCGCCGGAAGCGGCGATCGCCCTGATCGTCTCGCTCTACGTCGTGGCCGCCCTGTTCAACCTGCGGATCCCGCGCACCGACGCGCCGCTGCAGCCGATCTCGCACAGCGCCAGCGCCCTGATCCGCGACTTCTCGAACTGCAACGCCCGCCTCTGGAACGACAAGCTCGGCCAGATCTCGCTGGCGACGACCACCTTGTTCTGGGGCGTCTCGGGCAACCTGCGGGTGATCGTCTTCGCCTGGGCCGCGGCCGCGCTCGGCTACAGCACCAAGGACGCGTCGTCCCTTGTCGGCGTGGTCGCGATCGGCACCGCGGTCGGCGCGGTGATCGCCTCGATGCGCATGCGCCTCGACCAGGCGACCCGGGTGATCCCGCTCGGCATCATGATGGGCATCCTCGTGATCGGCCTCAACGTCATCACCAACGCCTGGCTCGCCGCGCCGTTCCTGATCGTCCTCGGCGCGATCGGCGGCTTCCTGGTGGTGCCGATGAATGCCCTGCTGCAGCATCGCGGCGCCAACCTGATGGGCGCGGGCCGCTCGATCGCGGTACAGAACTTCAACGAGCAGGCCTGCATCCTCGGCCTCGGCGCGTTCTACACCGGCATGACGCGCTTCGGCCTCTCGGCGTTCGTGGCGATCGGCGTGTTCGGCGTGCTGGTCGCGGGCACGATGTGGCTGATCCGGCGCTGGCACATCGTGAACTGCAAGAACCACCCGGTCGAGATCGAGCACCTGCTGTCGATCGCCCGTCTCGACAAGCATTGATCGCCCCCTCGCCCGTCGTCGGGCGCGCCGCCGGCATCGCCGCCCTCGCGCTCGTCTTCAACGCCCTGGTCTGGGGAACCTCGTGGTGGCCGTTCCGCTGGCTGCAGGGAGCGGGGCTGCATCCGCTCTGGGCCACGGCGCTGATCTACACGCTGGCTTCGACCGTGATCGTCGCCGTCCGGCCACGCGCGCTCGGCCAGGTGCTGCGCACGCCCGCCCTCTGGGTGCTGGTCGCCGCGGCGGGAACGACCAACGCATCGTTCAACTGGGGCGTGGTCATCGGCGACGTCGTCCGTGTCGTCCTCCTGTTCTACCTGATGCCGTTCTGGACCGTGCTGCTCGCCCGGGTGGTGCTCGGCGAGCGCTTCACCGCCGCGGCGACGCTGCGCACCGTGCTGGCGCTGGCCGGCGCGGCGATCGTGCTCTGGCCCGAAGGCGGGGTCGGCGACGGCACGGCGGCCGGCTTCGCCGGGCAGCTGCCGGTGCCGCGCTCGCTGCCCGACTGGCTCGGCCTGGCCGGCGGCTTCTCGTTCGCCCTCAACAACGTGATGCTGCGTCGCGAAGCCGCCCGGCCCGAGGAGGGGCGTGCGCTGGCGATGTTCCTCGGCGGGGCGATCGTCGCCGGCGCTGTCGCCGCCGTGCTCGCGGCGAGCGGGCAGGTTCGCTGGCCGGCGCCGGCAGAGACCCGGTGGCTCGTTCCGGTCGGGCTGCTGACGGCCCTCTTCCTCGCCGGCAACCTGGCCCTGCAGTACGGCGCGGCCCGGCTGGCGGCCAACCGGACCTCGGTCGTGATGCTGACCGAGGTGGTGTTCGCCTCGGCCTCGGCGATCGCCTTCGGCGGCGGCACGCTGACGTCACGCGTCGCCCTCGGCGGCGGGCTGATCGTCGCCAGCGCCCTGCTCGCCGCGCTCGCGCCGGCCGATCGCCACTGAGAGCCGCGGCGCTACCATCGACCCATCCGGTTCTTCGAAGAGGCAGCGATGGCAGGCAAGGCAAAGAGCATCTACGACTTCGAGGCGCTCTCGATCGACGGCAAGCCGGCGCAGCTCTCCACCCAGCGCGGCAAGGTGATGCTGATCGTCAACACCGCGAGCGCCTGCGGCTTCACGCCGCAGTTCGCCGGCCTCGAGAAGCTCTGGCAGGACTACAGCGACAAGGGCCTGGTCGTGCTCGGCTTTCCGAGCAACGAGTTCGGCGCCCAGGACCCGGGCGCGAACGCCGAGATCGCCTCGTTCTGCCAGGTCAACTACGGCGTCAGCTTTCCGATGATGAGCAAGGTCCAGGTCAACGGCGCCAAGGCGAACCCGCTGTGGCAATGGCTGAAGGCCGAGGCGCCGGGGCTGCTGGGCACGCAGTCGATCAAGTGGAACTTCACCAAGTTCCTGGTCGGCCGCGACGGCAAGGTGATGAAGCGCTACGCGCCGAACGACACGCCCGAATCGATCCGCGCCGATATCGAAGCGGCGCTCACCGCCTAGGGGACCCTGCATGTTCGAACACGTCGAGCCGTTCGCCGGCGACCCGATCCTGAGCCTGAACGAGGACTTCCAGAAGGACCCGCGGCCGGGAAAGATCAACCTGTCGATCGGCATCTACTTCGACGACGCCGGCAAGATCCCGGTGCTCGATTCGGTGCGCCGCGCCGAGCAGCAGGTGGTGGCGCGCAACGCCCCCAAGCCCTACCTGCCGATCGAGGGCGCGGCCAACTTCCGCGAGCAGGTGCAGGCGCTGCTGTTCGGCGCCGGGCACGAGGCGCTCGCGGGCAAGCGGGTGGCAACGATCCAGTCGGTCGGCTCGAGCGGCGGGCTCAAGGTCGGCGCCGACTTCATCGCCCGCTGGCTGCCGGGCAGCGAAGTCTGGGTCAGCGACCCGAGCTGGGAGAACCACCGCTCGATGTTCGAAGGCGCCGGGCTCGCGGTGCATTCCTATCCGTACTACGACGCCGCCACCGGCGCGCTCTCGTTCGACGCGATGTGCGCGACGCTGCACACGCTTCGGGCCAGGAGCGTCGTCCTGATCCACGCCTGCTGCCACAACCCGACCGGGGTGGACCTGACACGAGCGCAATGGGACACGCTGATCCCGCTGCTCGCCGAGCGCGACCTGCTGCCCTATCTCGACCTCGCCTACCAGGGCTTCGGCGACGGCATCGCCGAGGACGCCTATGCGGTTCGCGCGCTGGCCGCGGCGCGCGGCAAGGACGGCCGGCCGATGTCGTTCGTCGTCGCCAATTCGTTCTCCAAGAGCATGAGCCTGTACGGCGAGCGCTGCGGCGCGCTCAGCGTCGTGTGCGCCGATGCCAAGGAAGCCGTCAACGTGCTCGGCCAGCTCAAGTTCACGGTGCGGCGCAACTACTCGAGCCCGCCGATCCATGGCGGCCAGCTCGTCGCCGCGGTGCTCGGCGAGCCCGCGCTGCGCGCCGCCTGGGAAGAAGAGCTGGCGGCGATGCGCGAGCGCATCAAGGCGATGAGGAAGGTGCTGCACGCGACCCTGAAGGCGAAGATGCCCGCCCGCGACTTCGGCTACTTCCTCAGCCAGCGCGGCATGTTCAGCTACACCGGCCTGAACCCGCAGCAGGTCGACCGGCTGCGCGAGGAGTTCGCCGTCTACCTGGTGCGATCGGGGCGACTGTGCATCGCCGGCCTCAACACCGGCAACGTCGAGGCGACCGGCCTGGCGATGGCGGCGGTGCTCGACGGCTGAAGCAGCAGCTCAGCGCGGCGCGCCGAAGCGCCGCGCCGCGTGCAGGCCCAGCCCGGTGGCGACGCTGGCGAAGCGGTCGCCGCGCACCGGTCGCGCCGCGGGAAAGGCCTGCTGCAGCCGCTCCGCGAGCAGGCGCAGGCCGGTCGAGCCGCCAGTGAAATAGAGCGCGTCGATCTCGCCGACGCCCAGCCCCGCCTGCGCCGCGGTCTCGCGTGCGGCGGCGACGATGCGCTCCAGGTCGGCGTCCAGCGCGGCGCGGGCCTGCGACTCGTCGAAGGTGCCGCTCAGGCCGGCCTCGACCGGATCGAGCGCGATCGCCGTCGTGCCCCCGTCGGCGACCGCGATCTTGGCGCCCTCGGCACGGGCGAGCAGCTCGTGGCCGAGGCGCTGGTCGACGACGCTCATCAGTCGCCGGTGCTGCGCCGGATCGGCGTAGAACGAGCGCATCGAGCGCAGCTCGGCGACGCGCAGCGGGTTGTAGACGGTGTTGATCAGGTGCCAGGTGGCGAGGTCGAAGTAAACCGCGCTAGGCACCTCGCGCGCCGGCTGGTCCGCGCCGGCGACGCCGAAGGCGCGATAGCCGAAGAGCGGCAGCACGCTCGCGAGCTCGACCCGGCGGTCGAAGTCGGTGCCGGCGATGTGCACGCCATGGTTGGCGAGGATGTCGCTCTTGCGCTCGGCCTTCTCCGCCCGACCCGGCCCGACGCGGACGATCGAGAAGTCGGAGGTGCCGCCGCCGATGTCGGCGACCAGCACCCTTTCCTCGCCTCGCACCCCCTGCTCGTAGTCGAAGGCGGCGGCGATCGGCTCGTACTGGAACTCGACCTCGCGGAATCCGGCCCGCTGCGCCGCGGTCCGCAGCGCCCGTTCCGCCTGGGCGTCGCGCTTCGGGTCGTCGTCGACGAAGAAGACCGGCCGGCCGAGCACGGCCCGGGCGATCGGCTGTCCGGTCTCTGCCTCGGCCCGCCGCCTCAGGTGCGCCAGGTAGGTGGCGACGACGTCGAGAAAGCGGACGGCACGGCCGCCGCCAATGTCGGTGGTCTGCTCGACCAGGGTGCTGCCGAGGATGCTCTTCATCGAGCGCATCAGCCGGCCCTCGATGCCGTCGACGTAGGCCGAGACCGCGGCCCGGCCGAACTCGCACTGCGGCTGCTCGTGCAGGCCGCCCTCGGCGGCGTAGAACACCGCCGTCGGCATGGTCCGGTAGCCGGGTTCGAGCTCGATCAGGCGCATCGTCCGGGACGAACCGGCCTCGGGAATGGCGATCGCCGAGTTCGAGGTGCCGAAATCGATGGCGCAGTAACCGGAAGCAGCAACGGGAGCGGCGGGCATCGGGAGAGGCTATCCTTTTCCCTCCGGTCCACGACGAGAGGCATCCATGAAGCTTTCCTTCACCCGCATTCTGCTGGCCCCGCTGCTGCTCCTGTTCGCCACCGCGAGCTTCGCGGTCGACACCTCCCCGCCCGCTAACGACAAGCTCAGCGCGGCCCGGGCCAAGATCGCCGCCAAGGACTGGCCGGGGGCGGTCGAGGAGCTCAAGCGCGCCAACGACCCGAACAGCGCCGACTGGAACAACCTCATGGGCTACAGCTTGCGCAAGGCCGGCGCCGCCAACGCCGCCGAGTCGGAGCGGTACTACAACGAGGCGCTGCGCCTCGATCCCAAGCACAAGGGCGCGCTCGAGTATTCGGGCGAGCTCTACCTCATGATGGGCAACCTGCCGCAGGCCGAGCAGCGCCTGGCCGCGCTCGACAAGGCGTGCTTCCTGCCGTGCAACGAGCACAAGGAGCTGAAGAGCGCGGTCGCGAAGTACAAGGCGAACGGCAACAAATACGTCGGCGACTGGTAAACCGCGCGGCTTCCTTCGACGTTGCACCGGAGAGCGGGAACTGCCCCGCTTTCCGGGCGGTCCCGGTCCGATCGGGCGTCTTCACGGCGCTCGATACTGACGACGACTCGCCGCCGCAACGTGAGAAGCCGATGAACCTGTTCGCCGGAGCCCGCTGGTTGATGTCGCTGACATCTCGTCGCGCGCGCCGTCGGCACGGCAGCGATCCGGCCGACATGGGCACCGCATTCGGCCTCGACGCGATCACCACCCTCGAGCCGGAAACGCTGGGCGAAGTCCAGGAGCGCGAAGGCGCGCCCGCGCCCTCGCCTTTCGAGCTCCGGCTGCACCGCCGCTCCAGCCTCTAGCGGCCCGGTCGGCGCGCGCGAGCCCGGCGCGGGCGCTCAGACCTCCAGGATCAGCAAGGGCGCGTGCCCTTCGGCCTCACCGCGCCACTCATGGCCGCGCGCGTTGCAGACCACCCGGGTCGAGCCGCCCGCCCGACCCACCTGGTAGTCGTGCCTGCAGTGCAGGTGACCGTGGATCCACAGGTCGGCGCGCGGGATCAGGTCGTCGTCGGCATTGCAGAAGCTGGCCGTGCCGCTGCGCGCGCCGTAGCGCGGATCGGCGCTTCTCAGGCTGGGCGCGAAATGGGTGATGACGACGGTGCGGTCCCAGTCGCCCGCCGGACGCATCAGCTCTTCTTCCAGCCAGGCCCGGCAGGCGAGGGCTTCCTCGCGGATCGCCTCGGCATCGAGCGGCGCGGCACCGCGAGTCGACTGCATCAGGTTCGAGAAGTAGCCGCCGGCGCGCATCGCCTTGGCCCGGCCGGCGGCGCCGAACAGGTCGAAGTCGCACCAGCGGATCGTGCCGAGCAGGCGGATCCGGCGGCCGCGGTCGTCGACCACGACCCGGCTCTCGCGCTCGAGCATCGTGATGCCGAGCTCGGCGCAGCGCTGGCGCAGGGCCGGCCATGCCGTCTCGATGTCGCGGCGGTCGAATTCGTGATTGCCGGCGACGAAGACCACCGGCTGCGGCCAGCCGGCGAAGCGCTCGAGGCCGACCCACTCGCTGTCGATGTCGCCGGCGATGACGAGCAACTCGGCGCCGGGCGCCGGTTGCGGGTCGAACAGCTCGGTCTCTAGATGAAGGTCGGAGAGGAGCTGCAGCCGCATTCAGGCAGTACCGGCGCCGTGGCAGACCTTGAACTTGCGGCCGCTGCCGCAGGGGCAGGGGTCGTTGCGGCCGACCTTGGGCGTCGCGCGGCGCACCGTCTCGACCTGGTAGCGCTCCTGCGCGGTCAGGTCGTAGAGCTCGGCGACGCAGACGATCACTTCCTCGATCGCCGCGTCGAGCGTGGCCAGCGGCCGCTCCTTGGCCAGCAGCGCGGCGGTCGCTTCCTCCTCGGCGCCTTCGGCCGGCAGGAAACGGTAGAGGCGGGTCAGCGTGGTCGCGACCGCGTCGTCGTCGAGCTCGTACAGGGCCGGGAAGATGCTGGCGGCGAACTCGAAGCCCGCGACCCAGGGCAGGATGGCGCGGGTGATCGGATCGAGCGGCGGCTCGTCGGCAGCAGCAGCCGGCGCCTCGTCGGCGGACGCCGGCGGCGCCTCGGCCGCCTCGCCTTCTCCGGCCTCGTCGGGCTCGAGGATCAACGGATCGAAGCCGCCGAACTCGGCGAGCGATCGATTCATCGCCGCGTAGCGGCGGGCGATGAGCTCGCGGACGCGGATCTGCTCGGGTCCCGGCTCGGCTTCGCCCCAGCGGTGGCCGCCTGCGTCGAACACGTGCGGCAGCCAGCGCTCGGCATCGATCAGCTCGGGCTGGACCAGCACGCCGGCGATGAAGCCGTCGAGCATCACCGCGTCGAGCGGCTCGAGCGGCTCGGGGATGCCCGCGAGCAGCTCGTCGAGCTCGGCGAACTCGGCGTCGCTCAGGTCCTGGGCGGAGGCGGCAAGGGGCGGGCGCGACGGCGGCGCCGCATCGAACAGGGCCATGACGAGGGCGGTGCTCTAGGTGGCCAGGCGCGCGGCGATCCGCTCGCGGACCTGCGGCAGCTCGCCGGGCAGACGATGCGCGAGCTGCTTGAAGAGGGCGTCGTGCGACTCGAGCTCGCCGGCCCAGCTCGCGGCGTCGAGGTCGGTGACGAGATCGAAGCGGGCGCTGTCGAAGGCCAGGCCGGACCAGTCGATGTCCTCGTAGCGCGGCGTCGTGCCGAAGGCGTTGAGCTCGCCGCCGGCGCTGCCCTCGACCCGGTGCACGATCCATTCGAGCACGCGCATGTTCTCACCGTAGCCGGGCCAGACGAACTTGCCGTCGGCGCCCTTCCTGAACCAGTTGACGCAGAAGATCTTCGGCAGGGGTGCGCCGCGGGCCGCCAGCGTCGCCCCCAAGTCGAGCCAGTGCTGGAAGTACTCACTCATGTTGTAACCCATGAACGGCAACATGGCGAACGGGTCGCGACGCACCACGCCCTGGGCGCCGGTGGCGGCGGCGGTGGTCTCCGAGCCCATGGTCGCGGCCATGTAGACGCCTTCGGTCCAGTCGCGCGCCTCGGTCACCAGCGGCACCGTGGTCGAACGGCGGCCGCCGAAGATGAAAGCGTCGATCGGCACGCCGGCGGGAGAGTCCCAGGCCTCGTCGAGCGCCGGGTTGTTGGTCGCGGCAACGGTGAAGCGGGCGTTCGGATGCGCCGCCTTGGCGCCGCTGTCGCGGGCGATCTGCGGCGTCCAGTCCTGGCCCTGCCAGTCGATCAGGTGCGCCGGCGGCGTGGCGGTCATGCCTTCCCACCAGACGTCGCCGTCGTCGGTGAGGGCGACGTTGGTGAAGATCGCGTCGCGCTTCAGGCTCGCCATGCAGTTCGGGTTGGTCTTCTCGTTGGTGCCCGGGGCGACGCCGAAGTAGCCGGCCTCGGGGTTGATGGCGTAGAGCCGCCCGTCCGGGCCCGGCTTGATCCAGGCGATGTCGTCGCCGATCGTCGTCACGGTCCAGTGGCCCAGCGCGGGCGGCGGAATCAGCATCGCGAAGTTGGTCTTGCCGCAGGCGCTCGGAAAGGCGGCGGCGACGTGGTGCTTCTTCCCCTCGGGCGAGGTCACGCCGAGGATCAGCATGTGCTCGGCGAGCCAGCCCGGGTTGCCCGCGGCCTTGTCGGCGGCGGCCCGGCCCATCACCGAGGCGATGCGCAGCGCGAAGCACTTCTTGCCGAGAAGGGCGTTGCCGCCGTAGCCCGAGCCGTAGCTCCAGATCTCCTGCGTCTCCGGGTAGTGGACGATGTACTTGGTGGCGTTGCACGGCCAGCTCACGTCCTTCTCGCCCGGCGCGAGCGGGGCGCCGACCGAGTGCATGCAGGGCACGAAGTGGCCGTCGCTGCCGAGCAGGTCGAGCACCTTGCTGCCCATCCGCGTCATCACTTTCATGCTGACCGCGACGTAGGCGCTGTCGGTCAGCTCGACGCCGATGTGCGAGATCCCGGAGCCGAGCGGACCCATCGAGAACGGCACGACGTACATCGTGCGGCCGCGCATCGCGCCGCGAAAGAGCGGCGGCGTGCCGTCGGCCTGGCCGGTCTGCAACAGGGCGCGCATCGCCGCGGGTGCCATCCAGTTGTTGGTCGGGCCGGCGTCTTCCTTGCGCTCCGAGCAGATATAGGTCCGGTCCTCGACCCGGGCGACGTCGCTGGCGCTGCTGCGCGCGAGAAAGCTGTGCGGGCGCAACTCGGGGTTGAGCTTGAGGAGGGTGCCGGCGGTCACGAGCTGGGCGCACAGGCGGTCGTACTCGGCGTCGCTGCCGTCGCACCAGTGAACGTCGCGGGCTTCGGTCAGCGCCGCCATTTCGGCCACCCACTCGACGAGCTTGCGGTGCCTGACGGTAGCCGGCGCGTCGATCGCCGGGCCGTGCGCGAGGGGTCGGTTCATGGAAGTTCCAATAGAGGAGGGATTCGGGGGCGCGGCTTCACCGGGCGGCATGGCGGCAGCGGCGAGCGGGGGCGCGTTGGGTGGTCGGGGCAGGCGTCGCGGTCGGGGCGAATCGAAGCGCTCTAGGCACGTGGCGGACCCTGCCGAGTCTGCTCTTTTGAAGTGGGTTGGAGTGTAGCGGGCGGGCGAAGCGCCCCCTTGCCGCGTGTCGGCTTCGCGACCGCAATAATCGGCCGATGCTCCGTCGCCGCCTGCTCGTCGCCGGCCTCGCGCTCGCCGGCCCGCCGGCGGTGCGGGCCCAGAAGCCCGTCGGCACGCTGCCGCTCAGGCTCGGCGTTGACCACGCCCTGATCGAGTCGCGGCTCGGCTCCAGCCTGCAGAGCGCCTTCAGCGCCGACACCGGAATCGCCGTCAAGCTGGTCGCCGGCCCCGCCCTGGCGGTGCTCGAGGCGACCAAGGAAGGCGAACTCGACGCGGCCCTGACCAATGCCCCCGCTGCCGAGGCGGCGCTCGACAAGCAGGCCCTGGTGCACGACCGGCGGGAGATCGCCGCCGGCGAATTCCTGCTCGTCGGGCCGGCGCCGCAACGCGGCCGCGGCAAGGCGGGGGTGGCCGCGAGCCGCAGCGCGGTCGAGGTCCTCGGCCGGATTCGCGATCTCGCCCTGGCCATGCCCGACGGCGTCGTCTTCCTCTCGGCCGGCGACGGCTCGGGAACGCACGTCGCCGAGCAGGCGATCTGGCGTGCCGCGGCGATCGCTCCCGCGGCACCCTGGTACGTGAATGCCGGCGGGTCGGCCGGCTTCGTCGCCAAGGTGCGGGCCCGCGGCGCGTACGCCCTGGTCGAGCGCGGCGCCTGGGCCGTCGCCGGCGGCGGGCCGCTGGTCGTGCTCGCCGAAGGCGACCCGCTGTTCGCCGAACCGGTGCATGCGATGCGCTCGTTTCGTGCCAGCCATCCGGCCGGCAAGATCTTCATGGCCTGGATCGGCGGCGGCCGCGGCCATGCCGTCGTCGCCGCGCACCGCGGCTACCGGCGGCCCGGCTGAGCGGGCCGCGATGAAGACCGGCAAGGTCCTGAGCCTCAACGTCGCCCGCGCCCAGGCGGTGACGATCAACGGCCGCAAGGTGATGACGGCGATCGCCAAGCGCCCGGTCGAAGGCGAGCGCCCGGTGCTGCCGCTCGGCATCGAGGGCGACGAACAGGCCGACCTCTCGGTGCACGGCGGCCTCAGCAAGGCGGTCTACGCCTACCCGGGCGAGCACTACCCGTTCTGGCAGACGGTGCGGGCGCAAGCCCAGGTGGCGCTCTGGGACGAAGCCCTGCCGTTCGGCTCGCTCGGCGAGAACCTCACCCTGCAGGGCGTGGCCGAAAGCGGCCTCTGGATCGGCGACGTGCTGCGCTTTCCGGGCTGCGAGCTGGCGGTCAGCGAGCCGCGCTTCCCCTGCTTCAAGTTCAACGCGGCGATGGGCTTCAAGCATGCCGCCAGGCTCATGATCGAAAGCGCCTGGTGCGGTGCCTACCTGGCGGTGCGCGTGCCGGGCACCATCGCCGCCGGCCAGGCGTTCACGCTCGAGCCCGGGCCGCGCGAGGTCGGCATCGCGGAGCTGTTCCGTTCGCGCATGAGCCGCGCCGCGGCGTCCTCCTAGATGCTCGCCTACCGCCACGCTTTCCACGCCGGCAACCACGCCGACGTGCTGAAGCACATCGTGCTGATGCTGGTGCTCAGGCACATGAACGCCAAGCCGAAGCCCTATCGCTACGTCGACACCCACGGCGGCGCCGGCGGCTACTCGCTCGAAGGACGTTACGCACAGAAGAAGGGCGAGTACGAGCGCGGCATCGGGCGCCTCTGGACGCGCACCGACCTGCCCGAGCTGGTTGCCGACTACGTGACGCTCGTCCGCCGCTTCAACCCGGACGGCGTGCTCGCGCAGTACCCCGGGTCGCCGGCGCTGGCGCAGCTGCTGCTGCGACCGCAGGACCAGCTGCGGGCTTTCGAGCTGCATCCGACCGAGCAGAAGATCCTGCGCGCCACGCTGGCGTCGACGCCGGGCGCGATCGCCTACGACGGCGACGGCTTCGTCGGCCTCAAGTCGCAGCTGCCGCCTTCGAGCCGTCGCGCCGCGGTGCTGATCGATCCGAGCTACGAGGGCAACCGCGACTACGCGCGCGTCGTCTCGACCCTGCGCGACGCCCTGACGCGCTTCGCCGACGGCGTCTACATGGTCTGGTATCCGCAGGTGAGCAAGCTCGAGGCGGCGAGCCTGCCGAAACGTCTGGAAGCGCTAGCGCCCAAGGGCTGGCTGCACGCCAGCCTCAGCGTGCAGCAGCCCGATGCGCAGGGCTTCGGCCTGGCCGGCAGCGGCATGTTCGTCATCAATCCGCCGCACGCTCTCGCCGCCCAGCTCCAGGACGTGCTGCCCTGGCTGGTCGACGTGCTCGGGCAGTACGACGGCGCCCGCTTCGGCCTCGACCGGGTCGAGGCCTGAAGGCGCGGGGCCCCGCCCCGCTTGACCCTCCCGTCGACTGGCCCGTTCCTTGCGAACGGAATGTCGCGAAGTTGTCTCGCCTACGTAAAGTTACCTACACCCTTGTCGCAGACTTGCCAAGCTGAGTCTCCCCGAAGTGACCGTAACGGACCCGCTGGTGAAGATCACTTCGTGAACTCGGGAGCGTCCACCGTGCGCCCGTGCTCTGGAGCTCGTCTTTGCATGATCTGCACAGGGGAGATTTCGTCGGCGGCTGCCGCCAATCCAATGACCGAATGAGGGAATGATGTTTCGACACAAACAGATCAGCTTGGCCGTCATGGCCTTGTGCGCGGGTGGTATCGCCGTCCCCGCCGTTGCACAGCAGCAACAACCGCAGCAGATGCAGCGGGTGGAAATCACGGGGTCGAACATCAAGCGGATCGATGCCGAAACCGTCGCGCCGGTCGAGGTGATCACCCGCCAGGACATCGAGCGCTCGGGGCAACCGACCATCGCCGATGTGCTGCGCAACTTGCCGGCCAACAGCGGCAACAGCTACGGCGAGAGCTTCTCCAACAGCTTCGCCCCGGGCGCCGCCGGTATCTCGCTTCGCGGCCTCGGCCAGAAGACGACCCTGGTGCTGATCAACAGCCGCCGCGTCAGCGGCTACGGCTTTGCGCAGAACCTGCAGGACAGCTTCGTCGACCTGAACTCCATTCCCTCGAGCGCGGTCGAGCGGGTCGAAATCCTGAAGGACGGCGCCTCGGCGATCTACGGCTCGGACGCGATCGCCGGCGTGGTGAACATCATCATGCGGCGCGATTTCCGCGGCTTCGAGGGCACCATCAGCGGCGGCCAGGCGAGCGGCAAGAACGACTACGGCGCGACCCTCACGGGCGGCTTCGGCGATCTGGGCTCGCAGAAGTTCAACGTCTTCGGCGTGCTCGACCTCTACAAGCGCAAGGAAATCCTGCTGTCCGACACCGAGTTCGGCAAGGACCGTGACTATCGCGGTACCTCCGGCGGGCGAAATCTCAACAGTCTCACGGCCGGCGGCACCTGGCGGCAGCTCACCAACACCGGGGGCCTGAGCAACAACTTCCAGGCGATCTCGAGCTGCCCCGAGGGCGCGATCACCGGCCTCGAGGCAGCCGACATGGGCCTCACGAACAACGCCAATTTCGCCACCGCGACCAATACGTTCTGCCCGCAGCATACGAACACGCTTCTCTCGGCGATCCCGGGCACGGAGCGCGTCGGCTTCCTCGGCCGCGGCACTTACGAGATCTCGCCGACGATGAGCGCATTCGTCGAGTTGGGCCTCAGCCGGAACAAGACGGACCAGACCTTCACGAATCCCTTCTTCAACACCACCGGCCTGGAGCCGACCTCGGCCGGCCTGAAGCCGTTCACGTACACGATCAACTTCGCGCCCGGCGTGGCGGGCAACCCGTTCCAGACCGCGTCCAACGGCGGTACCGCTGCGGGCGGGGCCACGGCCCGCTACACCGGCTCGCTCAACGATCTGGGCTCGCGCGATTCGCACATCACGTCGGACACCGGCCGCCTGCTGGCGGGCTTGCTGTACTCGTACGCCAACTGGGACTTCGATAGCGCCGTCGGCTACTCGAAGAACAAGGTCGAATCCACGGGCACCAACCGGCTCTCCAAGAGCGGCATCAGCGCCGCGTTCGGCGTGCCTTCCACGCCCCAGCCGCCGGTGCCGGTGGCGACGAGCAGTACCTATCAGCTCGACGACTTCAACCTGAATTCCGACGCGGTGCGCGATTCGATCAGGATCGAAAACACCCGCAAGGCGACATCGTCGTTGCGCTTCATCGACACCAAGGCGACGACCGAGCTGCCGGCGAAATTCGCCTTGCCCGGCGGCAACATCGGCCTGGCTCTGGGCGCGGAGTGGCGCAAGGAATCGCTGAAGGACAAGCCGAGCGAGGCCACGGTCAACGGCGACGTCCTCGGCCAGGGCAGCACCGCCACCGACGGATCGAGAACCTCCGAAGCGATCTACGGCGAGCTTCGCCTGCCGCTGCTGAAGAACCTCGAGATGCAGCTCGCCGCCCGCTACGACCACTACAGCGACTACGGCAGCTCTGCGGTGCCGAAGATCGGCATCAAGTACACGCCGACCGACACCCTGGCGCTCCGCGGCAACGTGGGCAAGGGCTTCCGCGCGCCGACCCTGCCCGAGATCTCGCCCTCGTCGGCGACGTTCTTCGTGCAGGTCAACGACCCGCAGTCCGGTACGGCACAGCAGATTTCCGGCGTCTTTGCCGGCAATCCGAACCTGAAGGCGGAGAAGTCGGTCAGTGCCAACCTGGGTGTGGTGTTCGAGCCGACTCGCAATTTCTCGACCAGCCTCGACTACTACTGGATCAAGTGGAAGGACATCGTCATTGCGGCGGACTTCCAGGGCCTCGTCGATGCCTCGTGCCCGAATCCGCCGAATGGCGACCCGAATCTGCCGAACTGCCCGAGCACCGCGACGGTGGTACGCGACCCGGTCACGAACAACGTGGTCACGGTGTTCAACCAGTACCAGAACGCCTCGGCGCTGTTCACGAGCGGCCTCGACCTCGAGATGCGCTACCAGATGCCGACGGCGACCGCCGGCAAGTTCACCGCGCGTTTCAACGGCATCTACGTCATCAAGTACGAACAGGACGGCGTGGGCTACGAGGGCAACAACGGATACGGTTCCGCGTTCCCGCGGATCAAGTACACCACGGCTCTCGATTGGGACTACGGCGCGTTCTCGCTGACCGGCCGCCTGAACTACACGATGGGCGTGGAACAGCAGCGGTTGCCGGGTTCATACTTCGCGCCGACTCCCGCCGCGTTCCCGAACTTCCAGACCGGCGTGTACCCTGCCAAGACTCCGGACTACTACACCCTGGACCTGTACGGCTCGTACCAGATCACGAAGAACTTCAAGATCGCCGGCTCGGTCGCCAACCTGCTGGACAAGAAGCCGCCGTACGACCCGGGCATCGACTCCACCAACAACTACGACTTCAGCCAGTACGATGTTCGTGGTCGCCTGGTGCGGGTGTCGCTGACCTACAAGATGTAAGGGACGACGGGCGCCGTTGGGAGGTTCCCGGCGCCGCGATTCCTTCGCTCAAGCAAAAGGCCCCGGGCTCTCGCCTCGGGGCCTTTTTTTCGCCCGGCTCCGTTCAGCGCGCCTTGGGGCCGATGTTCTCGTCGAGGAAATCGAGCATCCTCGTATAGAGCTCGACGTTGTTCTCGACCCGGCCGAATCCGTGTCCTTCCTCGGACTTGATGATCACGGCCTTCGGCGGGTTGCCGGCGCGCTCGAGCGCGCTCACCATTGCCCGGGTCTGCTCCGGCGGGGTGCGGATGTCGGCGGCGCCGGCATACATGAACAGCGGCGCCTTCATCTGCCGGGCCATGGTGACGGGCGAGTTGTCGCGCAACGCCGTCTTGTTCGCGTCGTTCTGGCCCACGAGCTGGTACCAGAACTTGACGCCGGCGTCGCTGCGGGAGGTATCGCCGGCGGTCGACGTCAACTGCATCTCGAGATCGCTTACCACCAGCCCGGCAATTCCGCACTTGAACAGGTCGGGGGTCTTGGCCAGCGCCCGCAGCACCGCGTAGCCGCCGTAGCTCGCGCCCGAGATGCAGACCCGATTCGGGTCTGCGAAGCCCTGCTCGACGGCCCATTTGACGGCGTCCTCGTGGTCCTCCGACATCTGCCGGCCTATCGTGCCCATTCCCGCCTTGAAGATCTTGCCGCCGAAGCCGGGCGTCACCCGGAAGTTCGGCAGGACCACCGCGTAGCCGCGAGAAGCCAGGATCTCGGCTTCCATGTAGCCGAAGCCGCGCGCCCAGGTATCTGCTCGAACGTGCGGGCCGCCGTGGACATGCAGTACGGTCGGCAGCTTGTCGCCGGGCTTGTAGCTGCGGGGCAAGAAGTAGTAAGAAGGAATCTCCAGGCCGTCCCGGGTCTTGAGGATGAACGGCCGCATCTCGACGAGTCGGTCCTTGGCGAGCCAGGGCTTGCTCGTGAACAGCTCTTCCAGGGTCTTCTTCTGCTCGTCGAGAAGGAAGAACTTCTCCGGACTGACGTCCGAATACGAGGAGATCAGCACACGGGAGGAATTGGGAAAGCGGCGGAACGCATTGCGCATCCCGGGCAGGGCCTTGTCGATCGTCGCCTGGGTGCGCGCCTCCTTCTCGTCGATCCACACCGTCTGCGGCTTGTCGGCGTTGACGACGAAGCCGAGCACCCGGTCGGTCTCCGGCTCGGTGATCACGTTGCCAGCCGGGTTGCCCTCGACGTCGGCGCCAACGTCGTACTTCGGATGCTGCGCCAGGATCTCGCCGAACTGCCGCGTCTCCGGGTCGAACCGGTAGATCGCCATCGTGTCCCGCCCGGCATTCGAGGCGACCATCAGCGTCTTGTTGTCGGAGAGAAAACCGAGGGGATGGAACGCCGTGCCCGAGGCGCGCTCGTTGCGTCCGATTTCCTTCCAGGGTGCATCGACGCTGGCGCGATAGTGGACGACGAAGGTCAGCGTGTTCTCCACCCAGGAGGTGACGACCCGCGGTGCCCCCGTGTTGTCGAGGATCCAGCCGCTGGCGAACAGCGGACGCTCGCCGCTGACCAGCGTGGTTCGCCCGCTCTTCAGGTCGAGTCGATAGACGTCTTCCGAGTCCGCGGAACGGATATTGGCGGTGACCAGGATCTCGTTCGGGTTGCCGGGGATGGTCTGCAGGAACTCCATGTTCCGGTAGCGCTGGTTCGATTCGCGCGCCTCGCGGACGGTGGGCGCGATCTTCTTCGACTCCTTGCCGTCGCGCGACACCATGAACAGGCCGCCGCCGTCGAACTGCTCGGGGCCGGTCGGCGAGTTGACCTGGCCGAGGTTGAATACCAGACGCTCGTTGCCCACCCAGTGGGCACCGAGCACGTCGAACTCGGAGAAATTGGTGATCGCCGTCCCCTTGCGCGTCTCGAGGTCGACCACGGCCAGGTTCATCTTGCCGTTCACTGGCACCGATACGGCGAGGTAGCGCCCGTCGGGCGACAGCCTCGGGGTGGCGAAGGCCGGCAGCTTGACGTAGTCCTCGATCGGCGCCGGGCGCAGGCCGATGACCTCGACCGAGCCGGGACTCTGCACCGGCGCGGGAGCAGGTTGCGCCCACGCGGCGGAGATCGCCAGCGCGAGGGCGCTGGCGGCGAAAAGGGAATGTTTCGACATGGTCACGGAAGTGAAATGAATCGTTGGCGAGTGTAGGAGGAGCGCAACGCCCTCGCCACCGACCGGCCCGGCTCCGGCCGGGCATTCGCCACGTTCAGCTGCGCGGCGGCGCCCGCTTCAGGTCGCGAAATGCGGCGAACAGCCAGGTCCGCATGCCGACCAGCAGGGTGTAGGACTCGCGCTGCTCGTCGGGCAGCTTGTGCTCGGCGACGTGGCCGCGGGCGAAGTCCTGGCCGACGCGCTGCAGCCGCTCGACCAGCGTCGCCGCCAGGCTTTTCGTGATCTGGCCGTGCACCAGCATGATCAGCTCGCCATCGCCGTCGAAGCCGCCGCTCAGGTAGTCGGCGGCGACGTGCTCGCGGAAATAGCGCATCACCGGCCCGTGCGGCAGCCAGCGAAAGCCCTTCGAGACCTTGAGCCGGTAGCGGTTGAGCGGCCTGAGCTCGATGATGCCGAGGTGGTCGAGGCGGGCGAGGTACTTGATGCACTCGGCGTCGCTGAAGATGTATTCCTTGGTCATGTCCTCGAACGACCACTGGCTGAGGCAGCAGATGGCGAGCAGCAGCAGCCGGCGATCGGCGACCACGGCGGCTTCCTGCGCCTCGGTCAGCTCGTGCGCCAGCGGCTGGGTGTCGACGACCTTCCTCGCCAGCTCGGCGAAGTCCATCTTCAGCACGCGCAGGATCTCGTCGATGCGCGAGAGCGGCATGTCGGCCTTGGCGAAGACGCGCTTGACGCTCGACTCCGACATGCCGAGCGCCGTCGCCAGGTCGGCATAGGTCAGGCCGGCGGTGCGCAGCTCCGCCTTGAGGGCGAGGACGAGGTCCTGGGTCGTGCTCATCGGGTCGGGGATCGGCGCGCCAGTATCGCCGAGCGAGACCGCGCGAAGCCTGGGTGAAAACTCGGCGCAAAGCCCTGGGCCGATGGATGCCGCGCTGCCAGAGTCGGCCCCCTCGCACCCAGGAGCCACGCCATGCTGCCGCTGATCTTCCTCGTCTTCGTGCTCTGCTTCCTGCTCGAACGTGCCGCGCCGGGCTGGCGGCTGCCGCCGGTTCGCGGCTGGTGGTGGCGAGTGCTCGCGATCAACGGTGCCCAGCTCGCGGTCGTGCTGCTCGCCGGCTTCACCTGGGAGCGCTGGGCGCGCGGCGCATCGCTGCTGCAGCTCTCGAACCATGTCGGGCCGGTTGCGGGCGGTCTGATCGCCTATTTCATCGCCACCTTCGTCTTCTACTGGTGGCACCGCGCCCGCCACGAATCGGCGACGCTCTGGCGGCTTTTCCACCAGATCCATCACAGCCCCCAGCGGCTCGAGGTGATCACCTCGTTCTACAAGCACCCGGTCGAGATGATCGTCAACTCGATCATCGGCAGCCTGCTGGTCTATGCGCTGCTCGGGCTGAGGCCCGAGGCCGGCGCGATCTACACCCTGTGCACCGCGCTGGGCGAATTCTTCTATCACACCAACGTGACCACGCCGCGCTGGGTGGGCCTCTTCTTCCAGCGGCCCGAGATGCATCGCGTCCACCACCAGTTCGGCCGCCACCGCAACAACTACGGCGACATCACCTGGTGGGACATGCTCTTCGGCACCTACGAGAACCCGGCGCGATTCGAGGCCACCTGCGGCTTCGAGGACGCCCGCGAGCAGCGCCTCGGCGCGATGCTGCGCTGGCACGACGTGCATGAAGACAAGGCGCGCCGCGCCCCGGGCATCGAGTAGATTCGAGCGCCGCCCCGCAGCCCTTCCTGGAGACCGGCTTGGACATTCCCGTCGACACCGCCCGCGGCCCGGCCGAAGCTTCGGCGCACGCCCACCCGAACCAGTTCGCCCTGCTCCGCCAGCGCCGCTTCGCGCCGTTCTTCTGGACCCAGTTCCTCGGCGCCGGCAACGACAACCTGTTCAAGTTCGCGTTCACGGTGATGGTGACCTACCAGCTGCAGGTGAGCGACCCGTTCCTGCAGCCGCAGCTCGCCGGCCTGACCATCGGCGCCCTCTTCATCCTGCCGTTCCTGCTGTTCTCGGCCACCAGCGGCCAGCTCACCGACAAGTACGACAAGACCCGGGTGATCCGCTTCGTCAAGAACCTCGAGATCGCGATCATGCTGCTCGCGGGCTGGGGCTTCTGGGTCGCCGACCCCTATGTGCTGCTCGCCTGCGTGTTCCTGATGGGCCTGCACTCGACCCTGTTCGGCCCGGTCAAGTTCGCCTACCTGCCGCAGCACCTCAGCGAGCGCGAGCTCACCGGCGGCAACGGCATGGTCGAGATGGGCACCTTCGTCGCGATCCTGCTCGGCCAGGTGGCCGGCGGCCTGCTCGTCGGCATCGCCGACGTCGGCCGGCACTACGTCGCCTTCGCCTGCGTCGGCGTCGCCTTGCTCGGTCGCGTGACGGCGCAGTACGTGCCGCCCTCGCCCTCCACCGACCCGGGCCTGACGATCAACTGGAACCCGGTCACCGAGACCTGGCGCAACCTCAAGCTCGCGCACGGCAACCTGGTCGTGTTCCGCTCGCTCCTCGGCATCTCCTGGATGTGGTTCTTCGGCGCGGTGTTCCTCGCCCAGTTCCCCTCCTTCGCCAAGGACGTGCTGCACGGCGACGAGCGGGTCGCCTCGATGCTGCTGGTGGTGTTCTCGGTCGGCATCGGCATCGGCTCGCTGCTCTGCGAGGTGCTGTCGCGGCGCCACGTCGAGATCGGCCTGGTGCCGTTCGGCGCGATCGGCATGAGCGTGTTCGCGATCGACCTGTACTTCGCCTCGCGCGGGCTGCCGCCATCGACCGGCTACTCGGTCGGCGCCTTCATGGCCGAGCCCGCGCACTGGCGGGTGATGGCCGATCTCGGGCTGCTTTCGCTCTTCGCCGGGCTCTACAGCGTGCCGATGTACGCGCTCATCCAGCTCCGCTCCCAGCCCAGCCACCGGGCCCGGATCATCGCCGCGAACAACATCCTGAACGCGCTCTTCATGATCGCCAGCTCGATCATCGTCGGCGTGCTGCTCAAGCTCGGGTTGACCGTGCCGCAGGTGTTCCTCGCGGTCGGCCTGCTGAACGCGGTGGTCGCGTTCTACATCTTCATGCTCGTGCCCGAGTACCTGCTGCGCTTCTTCGCCTTCGTCACGGCGCGCCTGGCCTATCGCTTCCAGGTGCAGAACGACGAGCGCATCCCCGCGAAAGGTCCGGCGATCCTGGTCTGCAACCACGTGAGCTTCATCGACCCGGTGCTGCTGATGGCGGCGAGCCCGCGGCCCATCGTCTTCATCATGGACCACCAGATCTTCCGCACGCCGCTGCTCGGCTGGTTCTTCAAGCTCGCCAAGGCGATTCCGATCGCGCCGCAGAAGGTCGAGCCCGAGACCTACGAGCAGGCCTTCGCCCGCGCCCGGGCGGTGCTCGACGCGGGCGACCTGCTCTGCATCTTTCCGGAGGGCGCGATCACCAAGACCGGCGAGATGGGCGAGTTCAAGGGCGGCGTGATGAAGCTGCTCGAGTCGAACCCGGTGCCCGTGATCCCGATCGCGCTGCACAACCTGTGGGGCTCGTTCTTCTCGCGCGCCGACGGCCGGGCGATGGCCAGGCCGTTTCGCCGCGGGCTGTTCAACCGGGTGGTGCTCGCCGTCGGCGAGCCGGTGGCGCCGCCGGAGGTGACGCCGGCCGAGCTGCAGCGGCGCGTCGCCGGACTGCTCGCCGCGCCGGGCTGACGGGCCTCAGGCGGTTCGAAAGTCCTTGGGCTCGGCCTTGGGGTCGGCGACGCCGATCCGCTCGTACTCGGAGATCACCTGGGCGCCGAGCAGGAGAAGCGCGGCCGCGATCTCCAGGCTGAGCAGCACGACGATCGCGGTGGTGAGCGAGCCGTAGACGATGTTCACCTGCGACAGCGTCGCGAAGTACCAGACCAGCACGTGCCGGGTGAGCTCCCAGAGCACGGCCGCGGTGATGCCGCCGATCAGCGCATGGGTCCAATGCAGCCGCCCGGCCGGCATGACCAGGTAGACCGAGGTCAGCACGAACACCTCGCCGGCGAAGCCGAGCAGGTAGAGGAGCACGCCCGACAGGCCGTTGAGCGACCACTCGCGGCCGAACAGCTCGACGTTCTCCTTGCCCACCGCCTGCAGGCTGCCGGCGACCAGCGTGACCAGCAGCAGGCCGATGCCGAGCGA
Organism: Burkholderiales bacterium; assembly: GCA_021414305.1. Lineage (GTDB taxonomy): Bacteria > Pseudomonadota > Gammaproteobacteria > Burkholderiales > Burkholderiaceae_C > Schlegelella_A. The sequence continues at coordinate 386,529 of JAIOOS010000017.1, forward strand.
GAGGATGTAGGCGTAGGGAATCAGCGCCGAGAAGATGAAGCGCCGCTTCCTGGCGACGACGCGGTGCAGGAAGATCACCGACATCGCGCTCTCCAGCACCGTGAACGCGAGCGAGCTGAAGAAGATGAGGGTGCCGAGCAGCAGCCAGCCGATCTCGCCGCGGTTGGCGAGAAAGTGCGCCAGCTCGGCGACGATAGCCGCCGACTGGCCCGGCACCAGCCACTCGAGGTAGCGGCCGAGCGTGTGCAGCAGCTCGCGCGCATCGATCACGTTGGTGAGCGCGATCACCGTCAGGATCAGCAGCGGCACGATCGAGAGCAGCGCGTAGTACGCCACCGCGCCGGCGAGGAGCAGGCCCTGGTTGGCGCGAAACGCCTTCAGCACCCCCCAGGCGAATTGCCCCGGGTGGCGCAGGACGTACTGCGCCGCCGGGCCGATGAGCCTGAGGCTCAGGTATCGCTGCAGGGCATTGGGCGACTTCAATGATCGGGCGTCGAGATCTCGCGCAGGGTTTCGTCGGTGGGCGTCGATTGTCGCGTGGCGAAGTCGGCGAGGGCAACGATGCCGACGATCCGGTGATCCGCGCCGAGCACGGGCAGGCGGCGCAGCTGCGCATCGCCGAGCTGCGCCAGCACGTCTTCGACCAGGTCGTCCTCGTTGCACCAGCGCGCATCCTCGGTCATGACGTCGGCGACCAGCGCTTCCTGCGCGACCATGCCTGCGGCGACGCCGCGCACGGTGATGTCGCGGTCGGTGACCATGCCGATCAGGGCGCGGCCGTCGGTCACCGGCAGCGCGCCGATGTCCATCTCGTGCATGCGGCGGGCGGCCGCCTGAAGGGTCTCGTCGCGCCCGACGGTGGCGACGCTGCGGGTCATGATGTCGGCGATGCGGGTCATGGCGGCGTCCTCAGTGGGCGAACAGCGCGATCAGGATGATGATCGGAATCGGCACGCCGAGCAGAAGCAGAAGAATGGAGCGCATTTCAGGATCCTCAGGATGGACGATGACAAGAATCACGGGCGACGGCGAGCGCGGGATCAGACCCGGTCGTCGCGCTGGCGGCCGCCGGCGAGCGCCGCCAGGCTGGCGAAGAACGCGCCGGCAAGCAGGGCGATGAACATCCAGAGCGCGCTGTAGGCCGCGGCCTTTCGCGCCTCGTCCGCCGCCTTCTTCGCCGCGACCTCTGCATCGTTCAGCGTCTTGCTGGCGCGATTGAACGCATCGGCGACGCGCTTTTCGGCGTCGGCGGGCGCGAGGCCGGTCCGGCGCGAAACGACCTGGCCGAGGTAGCGAACGTCTTCCGGACCCATCGAGCCGGCTCGCATGTCGTTGACGAAGATGCGCAAGGCCTCGGCGCGGGTCTGCGCGTCGTTCGGATCGGCGGCCTGCGGCGTGTCGGCGCGGAACAGGCTGTCGACGAAGTAGCCCGTCTGCGCGCCGTCCTGGGCGGCTGCCGCACCGCCTCCGGCCGCGACGGCGGTAACCGCCGTCCTGGCCGCTTCGCCGCCCACCTTGGCCGCGCCACCGAGGAGCCCGGTGACGGCGCTGCCCAGCACCGCGGCCGCGATCAGCGTCGCGATCGCCCAGGCGAGCAGGCCGTGCGCGGTGTCGCGGAACCAGACCTCGTCCTGGGCAACGTTGACCCAGCGGATCCGCAAGCGCCCGGCGAGGTAGCCGCCGACCGAGGACGCGACGAGCTGCGTGAAGGCGAGCCAGCCGAGCGCCGCGGCGCCCACGGTGGCGGCGGTCTCGCGGGTGGCGCCCCAGGGCGAAGCCACGGAGAAGCCCAGGCCGGCGCCGAGCACCAGCAGGATCAGCGAGAGTGCCGCGGCCGCCGCGGCGCCGGCGAAGATCGCGCCCCAGGAAACGCCCGACGCGGGCTCGTCGTCGAACGCGTCGATCTCGGCGGTCGTGATCCCGCTGGCGGTGATGGTCGTGGACATGGGTTCCTTCGTTGCGACGTTCCTGCCGAGGGCTCGTCCCATCGGCTGAGCGAGGCTAGAGGCCGGTCGCAACCGCTTCCAGCGGCTGACAGGGGGCGCCGCTGTAGTCGCCCGACACGCGCTCGGGTAAGGCGCGTCCGACGCGCCCGCGGGCTAGACGCCGCGCTGGCGATCGAGGCGGAACTGCGCGGCGAAGGCGGCGAAGCGCTGCCCTTGCAGCGCCTCGCGCACCCGCCGCATCAGGTCGACGTAGAAGTGCAGGTTGTGCACGCTCGCCAGCATCGGCGCCAGCATCTCGCCGCAGCGGTCGAGGTGGTGCAGGTAGGCGCGCGAGAAGCGCGCGCAGGTCGCGCAGCCGCAGGTCGGATCGAGCGGCGACTCGTCCTGCTTGTAGCGCGCGTTCCTGATCCGCAGGTCGCCGAAGCGGGTGAACAGGTGGCCGTTCCTGGCATTGCGCGTCGGCATCACGCAGTCGAACATGTCGACGCCGGCGGCCACGCCCTCGACCAGGTCCTCCGGCGTTCCCACCCCCATGAGGTAGCGCGGCTTGGCCGCGGGCAGGCGGTGCGGCGTGTGCCCGACGATGCGGCGCATTTCCTCCTTCGGCTCGCCGACGCTGACGCCGCCGATCGCGTAGCCGGGCAGGTCGAGCGCGGCCAGCGCCTCGACCGATGCCTCGCGCAGCGTCTCGAACATGCCGCCCTGGACGATGCCGAAGAGGGCATTGGGGTTCTCCAGCCGGGCGAACTCGTCCTGCGAGCGTCTGGCCCAGCGCAGGCTCATCTCCATCGAGCGGCGCACCTCGGCCTCGGCCGCGACCACGCCGTCCTTCTGCCAGGCGGTGCATTCGTCGAACTGCATGACGACGTCGCTGTCGAGCACGCGCTGGATCTGCATGCTGACCTCGGGCGTGAGCAGCAGCTTGTCGCCGTTGACCGGCGACTGGAAGGCCACGCCCTGCTCGCTGACCTTGGCGTTGGCGCCGAGCGACCAGACCTGGAAGCCCCCGCTGTCGGTGAGGATCGGCCGGGTCCAGCCTTCGAAGCGATGCAGGCCGCCGAAGGTGCGCAGCACGTCCAGGCCCGGCCGCAGCCAGAGGTGGAAGGTGTTGCCGAGGATGATCTCGGCGCCCATCGCCTCGAGCGAATCGGGCATCACGCCCTTGACGCTGCCATAGGTGCCGACCGGCATGAAGACCGGCGTCTCGACCGTGCCGCGGTTGAGCACCAGACGGCCGCGCCGGGCGAGGCCTTCGGTCGAGAGGACGGTGAACTCGAGCATGCCGGGATTGTCGCGGCCGAAGGTCAGGGCACGTCGCGCGCGAGCATCAGCAAGGTCTTGTGCCGGTCCTCGACGATCAGCAGCCGCCCCGCGGCATCGACGGCGATGCCGGTCGGTGCGCCCAGCGGACGCACGCCAGCCTGCGCCGTCCAGCCGTCGACCCAGATCCGCGGCGCGCCCTGGGGTCGGCCCTTGGCGTCGAGCGCATGGCTCACGATCCTGTGCCCGCCGGCGCGGTAGCCGTGCCAGGCAACGAGCAACTGGCCGGCGAACGCGTTGTTCGCCTTCGCCGGCACGGCGAGCATCTGCAGCGGCGCCGCATGCGCCGGCCAGAGCAGCGCCGGCGCCTCGCTCTGCTTGCAGTCGAAGCGCCCTTCATAGCCGCGCGCCGCGGCGCGTGCGCCGGTGCAGTAGGGCCAGCCGTAGTGCACGCCATCGAGCAGCAGGTTGAGCTCCTCGGGCGGCGCCGTCTCGTCGCTGTAGTCGATCGAGTTCTCGCCCTGGAGCAGCACGTCGGGACCGGCGACGAAGGCGAGCGCCACCGAGTTGCGCAGGCCGCGGGCGAACGGCCGCATCGCCTGGAACGCGAACGCCGGCGCAGGGCCCAGCGTCGCCTCCCAGACCGAGGCGCGCGGCGCCGGGCCCGAGACCTCGGGGCAGGGCAGCGGCTGCTGCCCGGCCTCATTGCGGCAGGCGTCGGTCGCCGAGCCGAGGTTGAAATAGAAGCGGCCGTTCGCGCCGAAGGCGATCTCCTTGAGCGGATGTGCGCCGCTCGAGGCCAGCCCGTCGATCACGGTCTCGAGCCGTACCGGTGCGCCGACCGGGCCGATCGCCGTGCGCGAGATCCGGCCGGCTTCGCCGATCCAGACCTTGCCATCCGGGCCGAGCACGAGGGCCAACGGTCGATCGAGCTTGTCGGCGAGAACGCTGAAGGCAAGGGCCGGCGGCGACGACGCGGCCGCGGCGCGCGCCGGCAGCGAGAACTCGAGCAGTCGTCCGCGGCCGGGCTCCCAGCTGCCCATGTCGATGAGCCAGTAGCGACCCGGCTGCACCTCGAGCACGCGGCGCGGAAAGCGCAGGCCCGCGCTCGCGTCGGCGAGGAGCGCGACGCACCAGCCCGGCGGTGTGCGCAGGTCGACGCGCGCAAAGCCCGCGCAACTGCCGCGCGTCGCATAGGGACCCGCCTCGGCAGAGCTGGCGAACGAGGCAAGAGCGATGGCGAGGGCCAGGGCAAGCATCGCCCCGCCGCGACGCGCCAGCCCGTTCATGCGCTGCGGGCGAGCAGCATCGCGTCGCCGTAGCTGAAGAAGCGATAGCGCTCGGCGATCGCATGCCGGTACAGCGCCAGCACCCGCGCGTGGCCGGCGAACGCCGAGACCAGCATCAGCAGCGTGCTCTTCGGCAGGTGGAAGTTGGTGAGCAGCAGGTCGACGACGCGAAACGCGAAGCCGGGCGTGATGAAGAGGCGCGTGTCGCCGCTCGCCGGCTGCAGCGGGCCACCGCCGGACGCGAGCGCCGCCGACTCGAGCGCGCGCAGGCTGGTGGTGCCGACGGCGACCACCCGGCCGCCGCGCGAGCGGGCGCGCGCGATCGCCGCCACGGCATCGGCGCCGACCGTGTAGCGCTCGCTGTGCATCACGTGCGCGGCGAGGTCGTCACTGCGCACCGGCTGGAATGTGCCGGCGCCGACATGCAGGGTGATCGCGCAGCGTTCGACGCCGCGCGCCGCGATCGCCGCCAGGATCCCGGCGTCGAAATGCAGCGCCGCGGTCGGCGCCGCGACCGCGCCGGGCTGCTCGGCGAACACGGTCTGGTAGCGGCGCTCGTCGTCGGCGCCGTCGTCGCGGGCGATGTAGGGCGGCAGCGGCACATGGCCGTGACGCTCGAGCAGGAGCAGCGGATCGTCGGGAAAGCGGAGCTCGAACAGCGACCCGTCCTCGCCGCCGCGGCCCAGCACCTCGACCTCGAAGCCAGCGCCCGCGCCGAAGCGAAGCGTGCTGCCGGCCTTGGGCGACTTGCTCGCGCGCACATGCGCAAGCACGCGATGCCCGGGCTCGATGCGCTCGACCAGCGCCTCGACCGCGCCGCCGCTCGCCTTGGCGCCGAGGAGCCGCGCCTTGACGACGCGGGTGTCGTTGACGACCAGCAGGTCGCCTTCGCGCAGCAGCGCCGGCAGGTCGCGAAAGCGCCGGTCGCAGGGCTCGGCGCCGGTGCCGTCGAGCAGGCGCGAGCCGCTGCGCTCGGCGGCAGGATGCTGCGCGATCAGCTCGGGCGGCAGGGCGAAATCGAAGTCGCCGAGCGTGAAAGGGGAAGAGAGAGAAGGAGTCGTCATCGATCGCTGGCCGGCGGGCAAAATTCTCCCATGCCCTCTTCCTCGACCGAGCGCGCCGCGCCGGCGCCGGCCCGCGCGGCCACGGCCGCCGACAAGGCGCTCGAAAAGCTCGGCCTGGTGCGCGACATCGACCTCGCCCTGCACCTGCCGCTGCGCTACGAGGACGAGACCAAGGTGATCGCGATCGCCGCCCTGCACGACGGCGAGGTCGGCCAGGTCGAGGCGGTCGTCAGCGATTCGCGCATCCAGTTCCGGCCGCGCCGCCAGCTCGTCGTCACGCTCAAGGACGAGCACGGCGACGACCTGGTGCTGCGCTTCCTCCACTTCTATCCCTCCCAGCAGAAGACGCTCGCCGTGGGCAAGCGGGTGCGCGCCCGCGGCGAGGCGCGCGGCGGCTTCTTCGGCCTCGAGATGGTCCACCCCAGCTTCAAGGTCGTCGCCCCCGGCACGCCGCTGCCGAGCTCGCTGACGCCGGTCTACCCGAGCACGGTGCAGCTTTCGCAGGCGGTGCTGCGCAAGGCGGTCGCCGGCGGCCTGGCGCGCGCCGACCTCGACGAGATCGTCGCCCCGGCGCTGCTGCCGCCGAACCTGCCGACCCTGCGCGAAGCACTGCGCCGGCTGCACGAGCCCGCGCCGGGCCTCGATGCCGAGGCGCTCGAAGACCGCTCGCATCCCGCCTGGCAGCGCCTCAAGTTCGACGAGCTGCTGGCGCAGCAGCTCTCGCAGCTGCAGGCCAAGCGCGAGCGCGAGGCGCAGCGCGCACCGGTGTTCGCGGCGGTTCGCGGCGGCCGCCACGACGCGCTGCTGCGCGAGCTGCCGTTTCGCCTCACGCCGGCGCAGCGGCGCGTCGCCGACGAGATCGCCCGCGACCTGACGAGGCCGGTGCCCATGCATCGCCTGCTGCAGGGCGACGTCGGCTCGGGCAAGACAGTGGTCGCCGCGCTCGCGGCCGGAGTCGCGATCGACGCCGGCTGGCAATGCGCGCTGATGGCGCCGACCGAGATCCTGGCCGAGCAGCACCTGAAGAAGCTCGTCGGCTGGCTCGCGCCGCTCGGCGTCACCGTCGCCTGGCTCACCGGCAGCCGCAAGGGCAAGGCACGCACGAAGATGATGGAACAGGTGGCCTCGGGCGAAGCCGCGCTCGTCGTCGGCACCCATGCGGTGATCGAGGAGCAGGTGCGGTTCGCCCGGCTCGGCCTGGCGATCATCGACGAGCAGCATCGCTTCGGCGTGACGCAACGCCTGGCCCTGCGCGCCAAGCTCGCCGAAAGCAACGCGAGCGGCCAAGCGCTCGAACCGCACATGCTGATGATGAGCGCCACGCCCATTCCGCGCACGTTGGCGATGACGCTCTTCGCCGACCTCGACGTCAGCACCATCGACGAGCTGCCGCCCGGTCGCACGCCGATCGAGACCCGCCTCTTCGCCGACGGCAAGCGCGACGAGGTGATCGCCCGGATCCGCGACGAGGTCGGCCGCGGCCGACAGGTCTACTGGGTCTGCCCGCTCGTGGAAGCGTCGGCCGCGCTCGACCTGCAGAACGCCACCGAGACCCATCAGCAGCTTTGCGAAGCGCTGCCCGGCAGGATGATCGGCCTGATCCACGGCCGCATGCCCGCGGCGGAGAAGAGCGCGGTGATGTCGCTCTTCTCCGGCGGCCAGATCGCGGTGCTGGTCGCAACCACGGTGATCGAGGTCGGCGTTGACGTGGCGAACGCCTCGCTCATGGTGGTCGAGCATGCCGAGCGCTTCGGCCTGTCGCAGCTGCACCAGTTGCGTGGCCGGGTCGGCCGCGGCGCAACCGCGAGCGTCTGCGTGCTGCTCTACACCGGCCCGCTCTCCGATGCGGCGAAGGCGCGCCTGAAGGCGATGCGCGAAACCGGCGACGGCTTCGAGATCTCGCGCCGCGACCTCGAGATCCGCGGCCCGGGCGAGCTGCTCGGCGCGCGCCAGTCGGGTGCGGCGCTGCTGCGCTTCGCCGACCCGCTCACCGACGAGGCGCTGCTGCTCGAGGCGCGACGGGTCGCCGAGCGGCTGCTCGAAACCGACGCCGCGGCGGCCGAACGCCACATCGCGCGTTGGCTCGGCGGCCGGGTGCATTTCCTGAACGCCTGAGCGGCCGAACGGGCGACGTGACAGACATCACGCGGACCCCCCGCGAACGCGGGGGAGCGCCTGAAAGATCCGCGTTGGCGCAGCGCATCGAAGGCGTCCGGTACAGCGAAGTTCGTCACTGAGCCCGGCCCGGTGTGCGCGCGCGGGACACCGATCGCGGCAAGGTTTGCCGATACTGGTGCATGGCACCCCCTCGCCTCTCGACCCTGACGTTCGCGCTGCTCTGCGCGTTCGCCGGCGCGGCCGCGGCCAATCCGACCGGGGCGACGGTGGTGACGGGCAAGGCCGATGTCACGACCAGCGGCAAGACCCTCACCGTCACCAATGCGCCCGGCACGATCATCAACTGGCAGGGCTTCTCGATCACGCCCGACGAGCTGACCCGCTTCATCCAGCAGAGCTCGAACAGCGCGGTCCTCAACCGGGTGATCGGCCAGGACCCGTCGAGCCTGCTCGGCAAGCTGCAATCGAACGGCCGCGTCTTCCTGATCAATCCGAACGGCATCGTCTTCGGCACCGGCGCGCGAATCGACGTCGGCGGCCTGGTCGCCTCGACCCTCGACCTCGGCGACGCCGACTTCCTGGCCGGGCGCATGCGCTTCGCCGGCCCGGCGTCGGCGGGCGCGCTGACCCAGCTCGGGCAGATCAACACCGCGGCCGGCGGCCAGGTGCTGCTGATCGCGCCGCGGGTCGAGAACGGCGGCGTCATCACCTCGCCGCAAGGCGAGATCCTGCTCGCCGCGGGCACCAGCGTGCAGCTCGCCGACACCGCCAATCCGGCCCTGCGGGTGACCGTCACGGCGCCGGCGGGCGAGGCGCTCAACCTCGGCAAGCTGATCGCCGACGGCGGCCGGATCGGCATCCATGCCGGCCTGGTCGGGCAGGGCGGCACGCTCAGCGCCGATCGCGCCGAGGTCGGCCCGGGCGGCGAGATCTACCTGAAAGGCAGTGCTGGCGTCACCCTCGCGCCGGGCAGCCGGACCAGCGCCGGCGGCAGCACGGGGGGAAAGATCACCGTCGATGCCGGCGAGGGGCAGCTCCAGGTCGCAGGCGCGATCGATGCGACCGGCAGCGCCGCCGGCGGCGGCTCGATCCGCCTGCTCGGCCGCGACGTTCGCCTCGCCGACGCCCGGGTCGACGCCTCCGGTGGGAGCGCCGGCGGCGAGATCCTGGTCGGCGGCGACTACCAGGGCAGCAACGCCGCTGTCGCCAACGCCCGCAGCACCGAGGTGAGCGCGGGCACGACGCTGACCGCCGATGCCCGCGACAACGGCCGCGGCGGCAAGGTGATCGTCTGGGCGGACGACGCGACCCGCTTCGCCGGCACGATTTCGGCGCGCGGCGGCGCCGAAGGCGGCGACGGCGGCCTGGTCGAGGTCTCGGGCAAGCAGACGCTCGTCTTCGACGGCACGGTCGACACCCGAGCGGCGCGCGGCGCGACCGGCACGCTGCTGCTCGATCCGAGCGACATCACGATCTCGACCGGCGCCAACGCGTCGGTCAGCGCCGGACCGACCTTCACCGGCACCGCCGCGAGCTCGACCCTCAACACCACGACCCTGCAGACCGCGCTGGCGACCAACAACGTGGTCGTCGACACCACGAGTGCCTTCGCCAGCGCCGGCAACATCAGCGTCAACAACGCGGTGACCTGGGCAAGCGGCAACTCGCTCGAGCTGCGCGCGCACAACAACATCACCGTCGCTGCCGGAGCGACGATCAACGCCACCGGCAGCGGCGCGCTGCGCCTGATCGCCAATCAGGACGCCGCGGGCGGCGGCGACGTCTCGATCAACGCAGCGCTCACGGCGCACAGCGGCGGCATCGCGATCTCCGGCGCCAACATCACCAGCGTCGCGGCCGGCACGCTGACGACGACAGGCCTGGCGAGCGCCGACGCCGGCGCGGTGAGCATCACCGGAACCGGCGCGGTCAGCCTCGCCGGCGCGATCGCCGCGAGCGGGGGCGTCTCGCCGCCGGGTCCGACGGTTGCGGGCCACAACGGCGGCGCGGTGAGCATCACCGGCGCGACGATCGCGACCTCGACGATCACTGCCTCGGGCAGCGCCGGCGCCGGCGCCGACAGCGCCGGCGGCAACGGCGGCAGCGTCACCCTGAGCTCGAACGGGACGATCGCGACGCTCGGCGCCAACCCGGCGATCACGGCGAACGGCGGCGCCGGCGGCACGGGCAACGCCAGCGGCGGCAACGCCGGCGCGATCAGCATCGGCAACCTGTCGACGACCAGCGGCAACGTCGCCACCGGTGCCCTCACGGCGCAAAGCGGCAACGCCCTTGGGACCGGCGCGGCGGGTGCGGCCGGCAGCGTCACGGTGAGCAACGGCAACGCGACCGCCGGCGCCAGCCTGACGACCGGCAACATCAGCGTCAGCGGCGGCAACAAGGGCGCGGGGGGCGCCGTGCTGGTGACCTCGGCGAGCAACGTCATCCTGGGCGGCACGGTCTCGGCCTCGGGCGGCGGCGCGGCCGCCGGTGGCACGCACACCGGCGCGAGCGGCGGCAGCATCAGCGTGAGCGGCGTCAACCGCAGCGTCACGGGCGCGATCACGGCGAGCGGCGGCATCGGCGGCGGCCTCAACCAAACCGGCGGGAACGCCGGCAGCGTCAGTCTGAGCGGAACGGGAACGCTTTCCACCGCCGCCGTCACCGTCTCCACCGGCGCCGCCACCGGCACCGGCGCCGGCGGCACGCCCGGCAGCATCGCCCTGCAAGGCACCACGGTGACGGCCGGCGCGCTGACCACCACCGGTGGCGCCAACGGTGCCGGCGGATCGATCACGGCCACCGCGAGCGCCGGCCTGCTCAACCTGACCGGCGCGCTCGCCGCCTCGGGCGGGGCGGCCAATGCCAGCTCGCCGGGCAGCGCCGCGGGCAACGTGACGCTGAGCGGCGTCAACGTCACCACCCTCGCGCTCGCCGCCAACGGCAGCGCCGGGGCGACCCTGCTGAGCAACCAGCCCGGGGGCGCCGGCGGCACGATCAGCGTCAGTTCGAGCAACGGCATCACCACCGGCGCCGTCGGCGCGAGCGGCGGCGCCGGGCAGACGACCAACGCCGCCGGCGGCAATGCGGGAACGATAGTGATCGCCAACACCGGCGCCGGCAGCGTCGTCACCACGACGCTGAACGCCAACACCGGCGCTGCCGCGGGCACCGGAGCGGGCGGCGCAGCCGGCGCCATCTCGGTCAGCAACGGCGCCGGCGACCTGCAGACCGGTTCGGTCAGCACCGCCGGCGGCGCCAGCGGCAACGGCGGCAACATCGTCCTGAGCGCGGCGGGCAACATCGTCACCACCACCGGCAGCACGATCACCACCAGCGGCGGCGTCCCCGCCACCGGCGCCAGCATCCAGGGCACCGACGCGGGCAACCTGACGATCACCGGCGCCTCGCTGACGATGACGGCGCCCGGCGCCGTGGCCATCAACGCCAATGGCGGCAACGCCCTGACGCTGGCCAACGCCCGCGGCGGCAATGCCGGGACGATCTCGGTGACGACGACCGCCGGCGCGGCGAATTTCAACGCCGGCATCAACGCCATCGGCGGCAACGCGGCGGCCGGCGTCGGCACCGGCGGCGCGACCGGCAACTTCATCGTCAACGCTGCCGGCGACGTGAACACCGCCGGCGTCATCAACGTCAGCTCGGGCAATTCGTTCGGCAGCGGCGCGCTCGGGGGCGCGGCTGGAACGATCGCCATCAGCGGCGCCAACGTCACGCTCGGCGCGATCACCAATCCGCCCGGCACCGACGGCGACGGGACCCTCATCACCGTACAGGCGACGGGCGCGCTCACGACCGGCGCGATCTCCAACGCGGGCGGCTCGGGCAATGCCGCGAGCGCCGGCCGCAACGGCGGCGCGGTGAGCCTGGTGTCGACCGGCGGCCCCGTCACGACCGGCGCGATCACGGTCAGCGGCGGCGCCGGCGGCGCCGGCGCGGGCACGGCCGGCGGCACCGGCGCCAGCATCACCATCAGCGGCGTCGGCGCGATCAGCACCGGTGCGCTGGCGACGAGCGGCGGCGCGGCCGGCGGCACGACCGGGTCGGGCGGTGCGGCCGGCGCGATCGTCGTCGCCAACACCTCAGCCGCCGGCGGAACAGTAACGACCGGCACGCTCACGGCCCGCGCCGGCGCCTCGACGGGCGCTGCGCTGAGCGGAGCGGCCGGCAGCGTCACCGTCACCGAGAACTCGGTCGCGCTGCTGCAGACCGGCGCCATCGACACCAGCGGCGGGACCGGCGGCAACGGCGGCAACGTCTTCCTCGCCTCGGCCGGCGACGTGACCGTGACGAGCACGATCGCCGCGGGCGGCGGCGCCCTCGGCGCCGGTACCGCGGCGAGCGGACGCAACGCGGGCAACGTCACGATCCGCGGCGCGAACCGCGGGGTCTCGGGCGCGATCAGCGCCAGCGGCGGCGCCGCGGTGGTGACCGGCAACGTGGGCGGCAATGCCGGCGCGGTGCTGCTCACCGGCAGCAACGGCAGCGCCGCCACCGCGGGCACGCTGGCGACGACCGGGATCACCGCCTCGGCCGGCGGCGGCAGCGGCACCGCCGCGGGCGGCGCCGCCGGCAGCATCACGCTGCGCGCGACGACGGTGAGCGCGACCGGAGCGCTGACGACGACCGGCGGCGTCAATGCCGCCGGCGGCGCGGTCGACGCCATCGCCAGCGGCGGCCTGCTCAACGTCAGCGGCGCCGTCACGACCTCGGGCGGCGCCGCCAACGCCAGCTCGGCCGGCCGCAACGCCGGCAACGTGACGCTCGCCGGCGTCGGCGTCACGACGCTGGCCATCACGGCCAGCGGCAGCGGCGGCGCCACCGCGCTCAGCAACCAGCCCGGCGGCGCCGGCGGCGCGGTGCAGATCACCTCGACCAACGGCATCACCACCGCCGCCGTCACCGCCAGCGGCGGCGCGGCGACGAGCACGAATGCGAACGGCGGCAACGCCGGCTCGATCACGATCGCCAACAGCGCCGCCGGCAACGTCGTCACCACCGCCCTCACCGCGGGCAGCGGCGCCGCCACCGGCACCGGCGCGGGCGGCGCGGCCGGCGCCATCTCGGTGAGCAACGGCGCCGGCAGCCTGCAGACCGCCTCGATCAGCACCGCCGGCGGCGCGAGCGGCAACGGCGGCAACGTCGTCCTGAGCGCCGCCGGCAGCGTGACGACGACGGCGGCGAGCACCATCGTGACGAGCGGTGGGGCGCCCGCCACCGGCGCCAGCACGCAGGGCAGCGACGCCGGCAACGTGACGATCAGCGGCGCCTCGGTCACGATGACGACCCCGGGCGCCGCCGGCATCACCGCCAACGGCGGCGCGGCGCTGGGCCTGGCCAATGCGCGCGGCGGCAACGCCGGCGCGATCTCGCTGAGCGCCAGCGCCGGCGCGATCGACCTCGGCGCCGGCACGCTCAACGCGCTCGGCGGCAACGCCGTCGCCGGCGTCGGCGCGGGCGGCGCGGCGAAAGACATCACCCTGGTCGCCAGCGGCAACGTGTCGGCCGGCGCGATCGTGCTGCGCTCCGGCTCCGCGTTCGGCACCGGCGGCCTGGGCGGCAGCGCGGCGACGCTCGCCGTGACCGGCGCCAACGTCGCTCTCGGCACGATCACCACCACCGGCGGCAGCGACGGCGACGGCAGCGCGATCGCGGTCAATGCCAGCGGCACGCTTTCGGTCGGCACGATCGTCGCCTCGGGCGGCGCAGGCAACGCCAACACCGTCGGCGGCCGGGCCGGCTCGGTGCTGCTCGCCTCGAGCGGCGGCAGCGTCAGCACGGCGGCGATCACCGCCAACGGCGGCGCCGGCAGCTCCGGCGGCGTCGGCGCCGGAGCCGCCGGCGGCAACGCATCGACGGTCACCGTCACCAGCAGCGGCGCGCTCTCCACCGGCGCGATCCAGGCGAACGGCGGTGCCGGGGGCGGAACGACCGGCGCCGGTGGCAGCGCCGGGGCGATCAGCCTCGCCAACCTCTCGACCACGACGGGCACGGTCACGGCCACGACCCTGACGGCGCGCGCCGGCGCCGCGACCGGAGCGACGCTGAGCGGCGCGGCCGGCAGCATCGCCACGAGCAACGCGGCGCCGACCCTGCTCCAGGTCGGCGCGATCGACGCCAGTGGTCAGGCCGGCGGGGCCGGCGGCGACGCCACCCTCGTTTCGGCGGGCAACATCCTGGCGACCTCGACGATCGGCGTCGGCGGCGGGACGCTGAACGCCGGCACCGCCGCCGCCGGGCGCAATGCCGGCAACGTGATCGTGCGCGGCGTCAACCGCACCCTCACCGGCGCGGTCACGGCGAGCGGCGGCGCGGCGGTCGTCGCCGGGCAGGCGGGCGGCAACGCCGGCACGGTCTTGGCGACCGGCACCGACGGCACGGCGGCCACTGCCGGAACGCTGTCGACAGGGGCGGTCACCGTCTCGACCGGCGGTGCCAGCGGCACCGGTGCGGGCGGCACGACCGGCAGCATCCGTCTCGAGGGCAGCGGCGTCACGACCGGCGCCCTCACGACCACCGGCGGCGCGAACGGCGGCGGCGGATCGCTCGCCGTCAACGCCAGCGGCGCGGTCGGCGTCGGCACGATCGTCGCCTCGGGCGGCACGGCCAACGCCGGAACCGCAGGCACCAGCGCCGGCAGCGTCGATCTTGTCGGCCAGAGCGTCAGCACGGTCGCGATCACCGCCGCGGGCATCGTCGGCAACGGCAGCGACATGCAGGGCGGCAACGGCGGCAACGTCGCCGTGACCGGCAGCGGCGGCGCGGTCTCGGTCGGCGCGATCTCGACCGTCGGCGGCCTCGGCACGGCGAGCAACGGCAACGGCGGCAACGCCGGCAGCATCACCCTCGACGCCGGCGGCGCGACGCCGACGATCACGCTCGGCGGCAACCTGACGGCGCGCGGCGGCAACCGCTTCGGCACCGGCGTCGCCGGCACCGGCGCCGACGTCACGATCAGCGACGCGGCGCTCCTCAACGCCGCGGCGATCGTCATCGATGCGCGTGGCGGCAACGAAGGTCTCGCGCCCGGCGGCGCGATCGCCTTCCAGGGCAGCGTCGATTCGAGCGGCAGCGCGCGCGCCCTGACGCTGACGACCAACGGCTCGTCGACCTTCGCCGCCCCGGTCGGCGCGGCGTCGCCGCTGCTGACGCTGACGACGCAGAACATCGGTCCGACCTCCCTGAACGGCGGCTCGGTGACGACCACGGGCGCGCAGACCTACGGACCGGCAGTGGTGCTCGGCGTGAACACGACCCTGAACGCCGGCGCCGGCGCGATCACCTTCAGCAGCACGATCGACGGCGCCCACGACCTCGGCGCCACGACGACGGGCAACGTCACCTTCACCGGCGCGGTCGGCGCCGTCACGCCGCTCACCGATCTGCGCGCCAACGGCCTGACGGTGAGCATCGGCTCGGCGACGGTGAGCGGCGGCGGCCCGGGCAGCGCGATCGACCTGAACGGCAGCCGCAACCTGGTCGTCAACGGCGCGCTGACCTCGAACGGCGCGCCGATCACGCTGGCCGGCAACAGCGCCGGCGCCTCGGCCGGCACCTTCGTCGGCGTCGCCCTGACCGGCGCGACCGTCGACGCCGGCGGCGGCGACATCGCCATCACCGGCATCGGCGGCAGCGTCGGCGCGAACGACCACGGCATCCAGCTCACCAACAGCAGCCTGCGCACCACCGGCAGCGGCGCGATCAGCCTCGTCGGCACCGGCGGCGGCACGAGCGGGCGCGGCGTGACGATCGCCAACGCCGGCGCCGGACAGACGATCTCGAGCGCCGACGGCGACATCAGCATCACCGGCACGGCCTCGGGCGCCGTGCTCGACACGGTCTACAGCGGCTTCGCCGAGTCGTCGCTGACGACCACCGGGCTCGGCACCGTCACGCTCCGCGCGCTCGGCGGCGGCGACGCCAACGGCCTGTCGATCGGCACCACGGGCAGCGCGCTCGACTACGCCGGCTCGATCAGCCAGTGGCAGCTGTCGACGGCGAGCAACCTGGTCTTCACCGGCCTGGGCGTCACCAAGACCTCCGGCGGCGACAGCGCCTGGACAATCACCGCGCCCAAGAGCGTGGTCTTCACCGGCGCCGCCGGCGTCAACGCGACCAGCGGCAAGCTCGACCTGGTGATCGCGCCGGCGACCGGCGCGGTGGTGCTCGGCAGCGGCACCTTCCGCAGCAACGGCGGCAACATCACCCTGGCCGGCGGCAGCAACCCCGGCGGGCTGGTGAACGGCGCGCTGCCCGCCACCGGCGCGCACGGCAACACGGTCTACGTCGACGGCATCGACTCGGCGGCGACGATCGACGCCGGCACCGGCAGCGTCTGGATGATGGGCACCGGCGCCGCCGCGGCGAGCAACGGCAACGTCGGCATCTCGCTTCTCGCCGGCGCCTCGGTGCAGACCGCCGGCAGCGGCACGATCACGCTGATCGGCAACGGCGGCGGCAGCGGCGCGAGCGGCACCAACACCGGCGTGCTGCTGACCGGCGCGACGCTGAGCTCGACCGGCAGCGGCAGCGTCGAGGTCACGGGCAACGGCGGCAGCGGCGGCAGCGGCGGCTCGAACATGGGCGTGCGCCTGGCCACCGGCAGCACGATCCAGACGACGGCGGGCGGCGACATCACGCTTGTCGGCAACGGCGGCAACACTGCGAGCGGCAGCTCGAACCGCGGCGTCCTGGTCGGCAGCGGCAACACGGTCCAGGCGACCGGGACGGGGGCGATCTCGATCACCGGCCACTCGGGCGACGGCGGCCTCGGCACCGGCGACGTCGACAACCAGGGCGCCGACATCCAGGGCCTGGTCGCCGGCGGCGGCGGTGCGGTCTCGGTGGTGGGCATCGGCGGCAACGGCAACGGCAACTACAACTGGGGCACGCGCATCTCGGGCACGGTGAGCAACATCGGCGCGGGAACGATAGACATCGTCGGCACCGCCGGCGGCAACCCGGCCAGCAGCGGCCATTCCAACTACGGCATCGGCCTCAGCGACGGCACCGTGACCGCCGTCGACGGCCGGATCACGCTCGTCGGCACCGGCGGCAATGCGGGCGGCGCCGGCAACAACGGCCTGCAAGCCTCGAGCGGCAGCGGCAGCGGGCTGAACACGATCCGCACCACCGGCTCGGGCGACGTCCTCGTCACCGCGATCGCCGGTCCGGGCGGCACCGGCGCCTTCATCAACGCCGGCGACACCCTGCACACCACCGGCAGCGGCAGCATCACGCTGGTCGCTGACAGCGTGAGCCTGAGCGCGGCGAACGCGATCAACAGCGCCGGCGACCTGACGATCCGGCCCTACACCGCCGGCACGACGATGGGCGTCGGCAGCGCCGCGGCCGGCCGTCTCGCCCTGAGCGACGCCACCCTCGGCGACCTGCGCTGGGGCAGCGGCCGCACCCTGACCCTGGGCGGCGCGACCGCCGGTGCGACGACGATCGACACCGGCTTCGTCTTCGCCGATCCGCTGGTCGTCGTCTCCGGTGCCGGCGCCGACATCACGCTGGCCGCGCCGCTGGCGAGCACGAGCGGCGCGACCGGGCCGACGCTGACGCTGAGCGCCGGCCGCAACTTCCTCAACAACGCCGGCCCGGCGGCACTGGCTCCGGGCGCCGGCGTCTGGCGCGTCTACTCGACCGACCCGGGCGCCGACATCCGCAACGGCCTCGTCGCCGACTTCAAGCAGTACGACGCGAGCTACGGCGTCACGCCGGTGCAGGGCAGCGGCAACGGCGCGCTGTACCGGGTCGCGCCGGTGCTGACGCCTGTCCTCGGCGGCACGGCCAGCAAGGTCTACGACGGCAACACCAGCGCCGTCCTCGCGCCGGGCAGCGTCGTCCTCACCGGTGCGATCGACGGCGACGGCGCGACGTTCGCGCTCGGCGCCGCCAGCTTCGACACGCGCAACGCCGGCAGCACCAAGGTCGTCTCGGCGCCGGTGAGCCTGACGGGCGCGAGCAACGGCGCGACCCTGGTCTACGGCTACACCCTCTCGGCCGGCACCGTTGCCGCCCCGATCGGCACGATCACGCCCGCGCCGCTCACCCTCGCCGCCGGCGCCGACAGCAAGGTCTACGACGGCAATTCCGGCTCGGCGATCGCGCCGGGCGTGATAGGGCTCATCGCCGGCGACACGGTGAACGCGCTGACGCAGGCCTTCGACAGCCGCAATGCCGGCGCCCGCAACCTGGTGGTCAGCGGCTACAGCGTCAACGACGGCAACGGCGGCGCCAACTACAGCGTGGCGACGACGACCGCGGCCGGCAGCATCACCCCGGCGACGCTGACGCTGACGGCCAGCGCCGACGCCCGGGCCTACGACGGCAGCACCGCCTCGGCCGCCGCGCCGACGGTGACCGGCCTGGTCGCCGGCGACAGCGTGAGCGCGCTCGGCCAGGCGTTCGACAGCCGCAACGCCGGCACCCGGACGCTGACCGTGAACGGCGGCTACATCGTCAACGACGGCAACGGCGGCGCCAACTACGCGCTCACCACTGTCGCCGCGCCCGGGCTCATCAGCCGCGCGACGCTGACCCTGGGCGCCGTCGCCGACACCAGGGTCTACGACGGAACGGCCGGCTCGAGCGGAACGCCGGTGGTCGTCTCGGGGCTGGTGGCCGGCGACAGCGTGAGCGGACTGAGCCAGACCTTCGACAGCAGGAACGCCGGCCCGCGCACCATCGGCGTCAACGGCTACGCGGTCAGCGACGGCAACGGCGGCGGCAATTACAACGTGCTGACGAACACCGCCGCCGGCAGCATCACTCCCGCCGCGTTGACGCTGGCGGCGGTCGCCGACAGCCGGGTCTACGACGGGAGCACCTCCTCGGCCGGCGCGCCGACGGTGACCGGGCTCGTCGCCGGCGACTCGCTCAGCCCCCTGAGCCAGGCCTTCGACAGCCGCAATGCCGGAACACGCACCCTCGTCGTCAACGGCGGCTACAGCGTCAACGACGGCAACGGCGGCGCCAACTACGCGCTCGCCACCGTCACCGCGCCCGGCCTCATCAGCCGGGCGACGCTGACCCTCGGGGCCGTCGCCGACACCAAGGTCTACGACGGCTCGGCCGGCTCGGCCGGCGTGCCGGTCGTCGTCTCCGGGCTCGTGGCGGGCGACAGCGTGAGTGCGCTGACGCAGACGTTCGACAGCAGGAACGCGGGCACGCGCACCATCGGCGTCAGCGGTTTCGCGGTCGGCGACGGCAACGGCGGCGCCAACTACAGCGTGCTGACGAATGCGGCCGCCGGAACCATCACGCCGGCAGCGCTGGCGATCACCGCCGACGACAAGAGCCGGACCACGACCCAGCCCAACCCGCCGCTGACCGCGACTTACGCAGGCTTCGTCGGCGGGGAGTCGCCGTCGGCACTGACCGGTGCGCTGAGCCTCACGACGACCGCCGACCCGCTCTCGCCGCCCGGCTTGTACGCCATCGTGCCGGCGGGGCTGAGCTCGCAGAACTATTCGATCCGCTACGTCAACGGCACGCTCACCGTGCTGCTGGCGCCGACGCCGCCGCCGACCGTGCTGCCCGGACTCGACTCGGCGCTGGCGACGCGCGACGCCCGCCTCGTGGACCTCACGGCCGCCAAGGTCGGCGGCTCGCGCGCCGAGTGCCGGCCGCCGGCGGCCGACGAGCGCGTCTGCGCCGGCTTGCCGGTGTGCGAGGTGCCGCGCCCTGTCTGCGAGGCGCGCGTATCCGCCGAAACGGGCCGATGAGCAGCCGGCGCGGGGCGACGAAGGCCGTCGTTCGACGAGCCGGAGCCGGCCTGCGGTGGCTGGTGCACGCCGCGGCGCTGGCCAGCGTTCTGGCGCTGGCGCCGCTCGCCCGGGCTCAGTCCCCGGCTCCCCCGCCCGCGCCGACGTTCGAGATCCAGCGCTTCGACGTCGAGGGCAACACCTTGCTCGACGCAATCCGCATCGAGGCCGCGCTCGCCGCCTACGTCGGCAGCGCACGCTCGTTCGCCGACGTGCAGGCCGCGGTGACCGCCCTGCAGCTCGCCTACGCACGCGCCGGCTACGGCGCGGTGCGGGTGGTCCTGCCGGAACAGGTCGTGGCGTCGGGCACGGTCCGGATCGCGGTGGTCGAGCCGCGCCTGCGCAAGGTCACGGTCGAGGGCGTGCCGGACAGCGACAGCGCGCGGATCCGCCGGGCCCTGCCCGCGCTGCGCGACGGCGCGACGCCCGACACCGACGCGCTGACGCGCGAGCTCGCGCTGGCCAACGAAAACCCGACGCGGCGGATCAGCGTCGACCTGCGCAGCGACTCGCCAGGAGAGATCGATGCCCTGGTGTCGGTTGCGCAGGACCGGCCGGCGAAGGTCGGCCTGGTGTTCGACAGCACCGGCACCTCGGCGACCGGGAGGACACGCATCGGCGGCTTCTTCCAGCACGCGAACGTCGCCGATCTCGATCACGTCGCGACCCTGCAATACGTCACCTCGCCCACCCAGCCCGAGGACGTGACGATCGCGGCCCTGAACTACCGCATCCCGCTGCCCTCGTTCGGCGACGCGCTCGACCTGTACGCGGTCTACGCCAATGTCGATGCCGGCGTCGTCAGCGACCTGTTCAGCGTGCGCGGCAGCGGCACGGTGCTCGGCATCCGCTACAGCCAGAACCTGCGCCCGACCGCGGCCTGGCGGCACCGGCTGCTCTACGGCTTCGAGCAGCGGCCGACGGACAACCAGGTCGGCCTGGTCCAGGGTGGCGCCGACCTCGCCTCCGACATCACGGTGCATCCGGCGAGCATCGGCTACGCCGCCAACTGGAGCGAGGCGAGTCGACAGGTCGACTTCTCCGTCACCGGCGTCCACAACATCCCGCGCGGCAGCAAGGGCCGCTCCGAGGCTTTCGAAGCCGCTCGCGCCGGCGCGAGCGCGAACTACGCCATCCTGCGCTACGCCGCCAAGGCGCTGCAGTCGCTGCCCGGCGACTGGCAGGTTCGCGTCGCATTCGACGGCCAGTACACCCGCGACGCGCTGGTCTCGAGCGAGCAGTTCGGCATCGGCGGCCAGGACTCGGTGCGCGGCTTCGACGAGCGCGAGCTGAGCAACGACGTCGGCAACCACGCCACGCTCGAAGTGCACACGCCCGATTTCGGCGAGCGCGTCGCCGCCGGCGTCTTCGCCCGCGCCCTCGTCTTCCTCGACCACGGCTGGTTGCGCCGCAATCACGCCCTGCCCGGGGAGGTGGACCGGAGCCACATCTCCAGCGTCGGCGCGGGCCTGCGCCTGTCGCTGCCGCCTTCGTGGAGCGTGCGCCTCGACCTGGCCCGCGTGACCCAGGGAACCGAGACCCGGCCGCGCGGCGACGACCGCATCCTGTTCAGCATCGGTTACGCGTACTGAGGGCCTTACCATCGCGGCGGGAAACGATCCCGCAGCAACGGAGGAAGGTCATGGCGTTGATCGAGCGTGTGAAGTCCATCCTGGTCAAGCCGAAAGAGACCTGGCCGGTGATCGCCGCCGAGGGCGGCGACGCGGCGTCGCTCTACACCGGCTACGTGATGATCCTGGCGGCGATACCGGCGGTGGCCGGCTTCATCGGCCTGACGCTGGTCGGCGTCAACGTGCTGGGCGCCAGCTACCGGATGCCGATCCTGGGCGGCGTCGTGCAGATGATCGTCAGCTACCTGCTGACCCTGGCGATGGTGTTCGTGCTGGCGCTGATCGTCAACGCGCTCGCGCCCACCTTCGGCGGAACCAAGAACCAGTTGCAGGCGCTCAAGCTCGTCGCCTACGGCTGCACCGCGGCCTTCGTCGGCGGCATCTTCAGCCTCATCCCGATGCTCGGGATCCTCGGCCTGATCGCCGGCCTGTACTCGATCTACCTGATCTACACGGGCATCGCCGTCATGATGCGCTGCCCGGCCGACAAGGCCGGGGCGTACACCGCGGTGGTGATCGTCTGCGGCATCATCGCCGGGGTCGTGATCGCCGCGGTAGCCTCCTTGTTCACCCCGACCATGGGCGTGGGCGGCCTGGGCGGGCTCGCCACCGGCGGGGCGGCCGGCACCGGCAACGTCACCATCAAGGCGCCCGACGGCACGAACGTGACGATCAACCCGGGCGCGATGGCCGAGATGGCCAAGCGCATGGAAGAGGCCGGCAAGCGAATGGAGTCGGCGCAGAAGTCGGGCGACAGCGCCGCCGCCGGCAAGGCGATGGGCGAGATCATGGGCGCGGTGACCGGCGGCAACGCCACGCCGATCGCCGCCGCCGACCTGAAGACGATGCTGCCCGAGAGCATCGGCGACATGAAGCGCACCGGTTACGAGGCGAGCGGCGGCCAGGCGATGGGCATCGCCGGCTCCTCGGCCAAGGCGACCTACGCTGCAGGCGAGCAGCGCCTCGAGCTCTCGATCACCGACACCGGCGGCCTCGCCGGCCTGGCGGCGATGGCCGGCTGGGCCAACATGACGATGGACAAGGAAACCGACGGCAAGGTCGAGAAGGTCTACAAGGACGGCGCCCGCACGGTGCACGAGGAATACCAGAAGGACGGCAGCCGCGGCGAGGTGACCGTGATCCTCGCCAACGGCGTGATCGTCGAGGCCGACGGCAGCAAGATCGACGTGGCGACGCTGAAGAAGGTGATCGCCGGCATCGACCTTGGCCGCATCGAGGCGATGAAGCGCGCCGCCAAATAGGCGGGCGCTATCCTTGCCTCCGGCTCCCTACCGCAAACGACCAGAGAGACAGCTCCGATGAAGAACCGCTTGCTCCGCCTTTCCCTGATCGCGCTGGCCGCGCCCGTGCTCGCCTGGGCGCAGACCCCGCCGACGATCGACAAGATCAAGGCCTCGGGGACGATGACGCTCGCCTACCGCGAGGCCTCGATCCCGTTCTCCTACCTCGACGACAAGGCCAAGCCCACCGGCTTCGCGTTCGAGATCTGCGAGAAGATCGCCGACCGGGTGAAGGCCGCGACCGGCCGCGCCGACATGCAGAAGCAGTACCAGGCGGTCACCTCGGCGAACCGGATTCCGCTGCTGCAGAACGGCACGATCGACATCGAGTGCGGCTCGACCACCAACAACTCCGAGCGCGGCAAGCAGGTGCAGTTCGCGACCAACTACTTCTATACCGGCACGCGCTTCCTGGTGAAGGCCGGCACGCCGGTGACGAAGCTCTCCGACCTCGCCGGCAAGCAGGTGGTCTCGACCACCGGCACGACCAACTTCCAGATCATCCGCCGCCTCAACGAGGAGCAGAAGCTCGGCATCGAGCTGCTCGGCGCCAAGGACCACGCCGAATCGGCGCTGATGGTGCAGACCGGCCGGGCGGTCGCGTTCGCGATGGACGACATCCTGCTCTACGGCCTGAAGGCGAGCGCGGCCAATCCGGCCGAGCTGGCGGTGGTGGGCGAGGCGATCCAGGTCGAGCCCTACGCGATCATGATCAGGAAGGACGACCCGGCGTTCAAGAAGCTGGTCGACGACACGCTCGCCGCGATGATGAAGAGCGGCGAGTTCGAGACGCTCTACAAGAAGTGGTTCCAGTCGCCGATCCCGCCCAAGGGCATCAACCTGAGCGCGCCGATGAGCAAGGAGCTGGTCGACAACATGAAGGCCTTGAGCGACAAGCCGGCGACATGAAGCCACTCGGCCCCCTCTCCCGCCTGCGGGAGAGGGCGGGGGGTGAGGGCAGCATCCGGCGCCGGCCCGGCCCTCACCCCGACCCTCTCCCGCAAGCGGGAGAGGGAGCATGACCCTCACCGAGTTGCGCTACGTCGTCGCGGTAGCGCGAGAGAAGCACTTCGGGCGCGCCGCCGAGGCGTGCTCGGTGTCGCAGCCGACGCTCTCGGTCTCGATCAAGAAGCTCGAGGAAGAGCTAGACGTGCGCATCTTCGAGCGCGGCGCCAACGAGGTGAGCGTCACGCCGATCGGCGAGGAGATCGTGCGCCAGGCACAGTCGGTGATCGAGGCCGCGGCCGAGATCAAGGAAACGGCCAAGCGCAAGAAGGACCCGCTGTCGGGCCCCTTGCGCCTGGGCGTGATCTACACCATCGGCCCGTACCTTTTGCCTGAGCTGGTGAAGCAGGCGATCGAGCGGGTGCCGCAGATGCCGCTGATGCTGCAGGAGAACTTCACCGCCAAGCTGCTCGAGCTGCTGCGGACCGGCGAGCTCGATTGCGCGATCATGGCCGAGCCCTTTCCCGACACCGGCCTGGCGATCGCCCCGCTCTACGACGAACCGTTCATGGTGGCGCTGCCGAGGACGCACGCGCTGGCCAGGCGCAAGTCGATCAGCGCCGACGAGCTCAAACTCGAGAAAATGCTGCTGCTCGGCACCGGCCACTGCTTCCGCGACCACGTGCTCGAGGTTTGCCCGGAGTACGCGCAGTTCTCGTCGGGCTCCGCCGACGGCATGAGGAAGACCTTTGAAGGCTCGTCGCTCGAGACCATCAAGTACATGGTCGCCTCGGGCATGGGCGTGACGGTGGTGCCGCAGCTCTCGGTGCCCGCGGAGAAGCAGCCGCACGTCGTCTACGTGCCGTTCGACAAGCCCGCGCCGATGCGCCGCGTCGTCCTCGCCTGGCGGCGCAGCTTCACCCGCTACGAGGCGATCGCCGCCCTGCGCAACGCGATCTACGCCTGCGAGCTGAAGGGCGTGAAGCGCCTCACGGCCTGAGGGCGGGCCGAGGGCGGCATTGCGCGCCCTCCGGACTGCTTCAGTCGGGTCGCACGCCTGCCCAGGCGCGCTGCAGCAGCTCGCGCAGAGGCCCGCGCTCGAGCGGACGCGGGTTCGGGTACTGGCCCTGCATCGCCAGCTCGGCGGCGCGGTCGAGATCGGCCTCGCGCATGCCGATCGCGCGCAGCGAGGTCGCCGCCCCGTGCCGCGCCGCCAGGTCGAACACGCCGCCGGGCGCGCTCGGCGCCAGCAGGGCGGCAGCGATCTTGCGCATCGCCTCGGGCACGGCCGGCGCGTTGTAGGCGAGCGCATGCGGCAGGACGACGGTGTGCAGCTCGGCGTGCGGCAGGCCGAAGCTGCCGCCGAGGGTGTGGCAGAGCTTGTGGTGCAGGCCGACGGTGACGCTGCCCATCACGACACCGCACATCCAGGCGCCGACCAGCGCATCGCCGCGCGCCTCGATGTCGCGCGGGTTCGCCTGCAGGCGTGGCAACGCGGCGGCGCTCCTGCGCATGCCCTCCTGCGCGTACAGATCGACGACCGGATTGCCGTCGGGCGCGTACAGGCCCTCGGCGGCGTGGGCGATGGCGTTGATCGCGCTGACGACGGTGGTCGGGAACGGCAGGCCGAGCGACAGCTCGGGGTCGTAGATGACGCAGCGCGGCAGCACCGAGGCGTCGCGGCCGGTGCGCTTCGCGCCGCCCTCGGTGAGCCCGTACATCGTCGTCATCTCGCTGCCGGCATAGGTGGTCGGTATGGCGATGACCGGAATGCCCGAATCGAGCGCCAGCGCCTTGGCCAGGCCGGTGGTCGAGCCGCCGCCGATGGCGATCAGGCAGTTCGCGTCGACGCTTTGCACCCGGTCTTCCGCGGCGCTCACGGTCTCGACCGGGACGTGCATCGCCGCCCCGGAGAACACGCCGGCGGCGTGCTCGCCGAGCAGCTCGACGACGCGCTGCGCCAGCGCCGCCTGGCCGGGCGTGGAGAGCACCAGCGCGCGCTCGGCGCCGATCGCCTCGACCTCGCGCCGCACATGCTGCAGTGCGCCGGCGCCGAAGACGACGCGCGGCATCCGCATGTGGAACACGAAGTCGTTCATCGCTGCCCTCAGCTTTCCGCGAACCCCGTCTTCTGCGGCCAGAGATTGCGAAAGGCGCGGACCTCGCGCGTACCGTAGATGCCGGCGCGGGTGAAGGGCTCCTCGTGGAGCCAGGTCAGCGCCGCCGCCCGGTCCGGGAAGTCGATCACCAGCAGGCTTCCGTTCATGGCGCCGTCTTCGCCCGTCAGCGGCCCGGCGAAGGCCATCCGGTCGGCGACGCCGGCGAGGTAGGCCTTGTGCTCGGGCCGGATCTGCGCGCGCAGGGCGGCGGTGCCGGGAGCGTCGAAAAGCATGAAGGCGAACAGCACGACCCGCTCCTTCGTCAGCCCGCGGCGCCGTGCTTCGCGCGCAGGATCTTCGCCGCCTCGACCATGGCCTTGAGCTTTCCGATCGCCGTCTCGCGCGGCAGGTACTTCATGCCGCAATCGGGTGCGAGGATCACGTTCTCGGCCTTGACGTAGGGCAAGGCCCGCTCGATCCGCGCGACCACGGTCTCCGGCGTCTCGACCTCGGGATCGGAGAGATCGATGCAGCCAACCATCAGCCGCTTGCCCTCGAGCGCCTGCAGCGCCGAGCAGTCGAGGTGCGACTGCGCGGTCTCCAGCGAGACCTGGCGGCAGCTGCACTGCGCCAGCTCGGGCAGGAACGAGTAGCCGCTCGGCCGCTCGTGAATGATCGCCGCGTAGCCGAAGCAGATGTGCACCGCGGTCGTGCCCTTCACGCCCTCGAGTGCGCGGTTCAGCGCCGCCAGCCCGTAGAGGCGCGCCTTCTCCGGCCGCGCCTGCATGTAGGGCTCGTCGATCTGCACCACGTCGGCGCCCGCGGCGAACAGGTCCTTGATCTCCTCGTTCACCGCCGCGGCATAGTCCATCGCCGCCTCGTCCTCGCTGCCGTAGAAGTCGTTCTGCGCCTGCTGCAGCATGGTGAAGGGGCCCGGCACGGTGATCTTCACCTGCCGGTCGGTGTGGGCGCGCAGGAACTTCAGGTCGTCGACCTCGACCGCATGCATGCGGCGGATCTTGCCGACGATGCGCGGCACCGGGTTCGGATGGCCCGAGCGGTCGAGCGCGGTGCCCGGGTTGTCGAGGTCGATGCCTTCGAGCGCGGTGGCGAAGCGGTTCGAGTAGCTTTCGCGCCGGATCTCGCCGTCGCTGACGATGTCGAGGCCGGCCTCCTCCTGGGCGCGGATCGCGATAAGGGTGGCGTCGTCCTGCGCCTCGGCCAGGTACTGCGGCGGAATGCGCCAGAGCTCGAGGGCGCGCACCCGCGGCGGAAAGCGGCCGGCGAGCTTGGCGCGATCGATCAGCCATTCGGGCTGGGGAAAGCTGCCGACGATGGTGGTGGGGAACAGCATGCTCGTCTCCGCTGACAGTGTGATGGCTTTCGGGCTCAAACGCCCAGGTAGGCTTTCTGGATCTCTGGCCGGGCGAGCAGATCCTCCGGCGTGCCTTCGGCGACGACGCGCCCCTCCTCGAGCACGTAGGCCCGGGTGGAGACCGCCATCGCCATGGTCACGTTCTGCTCGACCAGCAGCACCGACATGCCCTCGGCATTGATCCGCCGGATCGCCGCGAACATCTCGTGCACGATCAGCGGCGAAAGGCCCAGCGAGGGCTCGTCGAGGAGCAGCAGGCGCGGCCGGGCCATCAGCGCCCGGCCGATCGCGAGCATCTGCTGCTGGCCGCCCGAGAGCTCGCCGGCCAGGCTGTGCAGCCGATCCTTCAGCACCGGGAACAGCGTCGTCACCGCCTCCAGCGACTCGGCCCGGCGGGCCTTCGCGGCGGGCAGGTAGCTGCCGAGCTCGAGGTTCTCGAGCACGCTCATGCCGGTGAAGAGACGCCGGCCCTCGGGGACGATGGCGATGCCGGCGGCGCAGAAGCGATGCGGTGGCAGGGCCGTGATGTCCTGGCCCTCGAACGCGATCCGGCCCGACCGGGCGCGCAGGATGCCGGCGATCGTGTTGATCAGGGTCGTCTTGCCGGCCCCGTTCGGCCCGACCACGCACAGCAGCTCCCCCGCGCGCAGCTCGAGCGAAACGCCCCAGAGGGCGGGCGCGGCGCCGTAGGCGACGTGCAGGTCGCGGACCTCAAGCATGGGCCTTGCCCAGGTAGGCGGTCATGACGTCGGGACGCTGCATCACGTCGGCGGCGCTGCCCTCGGCGAGTTTTTCGCCGTGATGGAAGACGACGATCCGGTCGGTGAGGGCGAGCACGGCGCGCATCACGTGCTCGACGAAGACGATGGTCGAGCCCTGGTCGCGAATCCGCCGGATCAGCGCCACCGCGTCGTCGATCTCGCTCGGCGTCAGGCCGCACAGCACCTCGTCGAGCAGCACCAGGCGCGGCCGCGAGGCGAGGGCGCGGGCGAGCTCGAGGAACTTGCGCTGGTGCAGGTTGAGGTCGTCGGGATGCGCCTGGGCCTTGTCCTGCAGGCCGGTGAACTCGAGCCAGGTCATCGCCTGCCGCTGCGCGGTCTGCGGGTCGGACACGGCGCCGCCGAACATCGTTGCCAGGGCCACGTTCTCGAGCACGCTCAGGTGCGCGAACGGCCGCGGGATCTGGTAGGTGCGGGCGATGCCGGCGGCGGCGATGCGATGCGCCGGCTCGCCGACCAGGCTCTTGCCTTCGAACACGACGTCGCCGGCGCTCGCCCGGTAGTGGCCGCTGACGACGTTGATGAAGGTCGACTTGCCGGAGCCGTTCGGCCCGAGCAGGCCGAGGATCTCGCCCTGGCGCACGTCGACCTCGACGCCGGACAGGGCGCGCACGCCCTTGAAGGACTTGTGCAGGCCGCGCACGCGCAGGATCACGTCGCCGGCGACGATGCTGGGCGAGCGAACGCCCTCACCCCGGCCCTCTCCCGCAAGCGGGAGAGGGTGATGCTGCCCTCCGGCTCCCTCTCCCGCTTGCGGGAGAGGGTTGGGGTGAGGGCCGTCGCCAGGCGCCGTGCCTCGGCGGAACAACCGCTGCACGCGCAACAGGATGCCGTCGGGCATGAACAGGATCGCCGCGATCAGGATCACGCCGATCGCCGCCTTGCCGGCGATGGCGTGGTCGGCCGCGGTGAAGCTGTACAGCAGTCCGGTGATCGCCACCGCGCCGACCGCCGGGCCGGCCCAGTGGCGGGTGCCGCCGAGCACGCTCATCAGCACCACCGTCAGCGGCACGGTGATCGTGAACACCTCGCCGACCGTCACGTACGAGAGGAAGAGGGCGTGGATGCCGCCGGCCACGCCGGCCAGCGCGCACGAGATCGCCAGCGCGACCAGCTTGTAGCGATAGGTCGGCACGCCCATCACCTCGGCGGCGTCCTCGTCGTCGTGGATCGCGAACAGGCCGGCGCCGAGCTTGGAGACGAAGATCCACCAGGCGACCAGCAGCGTCAGCGTCGCCGCGGCGAGTGCGAGCAGGTAGAAGGTGGCCGACTGCGTCGGCCCGACCGCCGGCACCGGCACGCCCTGCAGCGAGACGCCCTGGCCGCCGTCGAGCGGCGTGTTGACGACGATGGTGCCGATGACGAAGGTGACGGCGAGCGTGAGCAGCGCGAACAGCTCGCCGCGCACGCCCTTGACCCGGAACACCACCGCGCCGAGGCCGACGCCGAGGGCCGCGGCGACGAGCGCGGCGACCGGCAGCGTCCACAGGAACGGCCACTCGTAGCGTGAGAGCAGGGTCGTCGTCGTGTACAGGCCGGCGCCGAAGAAGGCGCCGTGGCCGAACGAGAAGTAGCCGGTGTAGCCCGAGAGGATGTTCCACGAGGTCGCGAGCACGATCCAGTGCAGCATCAGGTAGAGCAGCGAGTCGTAGAAGGCCGGCAGGCCGAGCTGGGGCACGAACGCCAGCAGCACCCCGGCGCCGACGATGACGAGCGGCGTGCGCCTCATGGCAGCGGCCTCGGGCGCGTGGTCACGCCGCCCGTCCCGGGCGCAGCACGAGCACGAAGATCAGCAGCGTGAACGAGACGATCGGCGCCCAGGACGGCGCGGTCACCGCCATCGTCACCGCCTCGCTCACGCCGATCAGCGAGCCGGCGAGCAGCGGGCCGAGCGCCCGCCCCAGGCCGCCGAGCATGACGGCGGCGAAGACCACGCCGACCCAGGCGTAGATCTGAGACGGCGCGAGCGTGAAGCTGAGCGCCAGGCAGACACCGGCGATCCCGGCCAGCGCGGTGCAGGTGCCGGCCAGCAGCAGGGCATTCCTCTTCTGGTCGACGCCGAATGCTGCGGCGATCGGCGCGTCTTCGGCGGCGGCGCGCAGCGCCTTGCCGAGATCGGTGTAGCGCAGCACGGCCCACACGGCGAACGACAGGCCGACCGCGAGAACCAGCGTGATCAGCTCGGGAATCGGCACGTACAGGAAGCCGATCTTGAACTTGAGCGGCGAGTACACCGACTCGAGCTTGCGGAAATCGGCGGTCCAGATGCCCTGGATCGCCGCCTCGATGACGCCCATCAGGCCGAAGGTGAGAAGCAGCGAATTGAACGGCGTGACGGCGAAGCGCGCCATCACCCAGTGCAGCGCGGCGCCGATGACGAAGAACGCCGGCACCACGACGACGAGGCTGAGCAGCGGGTCGACGCCGACGTGCGCCAGCTGGTAGCAGACATAGGCGGCCAGGAAGGCGAACGCGAAGTGGGCGAGGTTGATGAGCCGGAGCAGCCCCCAGCTGAGGCTGAGGCCCAGGCCCATCAAGCCGTAGAGCGCGCCGACGAAGATGCCGGACAGGATGCTTTGCGCCAGCAGCGATGCGCTGGGCAGCGTGAAACCCGGCATGCGGTCTGAGTCTCAGTTCGCCAGCAGCTTGGCGCCGCCGGCCGTCATCTCCTTCGGCCAGACGACGACCCACTTGCCGTTCTGCACCTGCTTGACGCGCATCAGGTCGTCGCCGAAGTTGTTGGGCCCGTCGAAGCGGAGCTTGCCCTGCAGGGTGTCGATGCGGTTGGCCTTGATCCAGGCGCCGATCGCCTTGTCGTCGAGGCTCTTGGTCGCCGCGACGCCGGCGGCGAGGATCTGCCAGGCGGTGTACGACGCCGCCGACTGGGTCTCGACCGACGGGTCGGCGAGGCCGGCCTTGGTCGCCCGGTCGCGATAGATGCGCACGAAGTCGGCCGCGCCGGTATTGCCGAGGAAGGGCGGCTGGTCCTCGAAGATCGTCAGCGAGAGCGCGTTCTTCGCTTCCGGCAGCGTCACCAGCGGGCCCGGCGCCGGGTAGAGGTAGAAGTGCTGCGGCGGCGCGTAGTCGATCTTCTTCATCGCGTCCAGCAGCAGGTTGCCGTCGAGGCCGATCGCGCCGACCCAGACGAAGTCGGGCTTGGCGTCCTTGATGCGGTTGGCGATCGGGCCGAAGTCGCGGTTGCCGAAGTCCCACTCGAGATAGAGCACTTCGGTCAGGCCGCGCTTCTTCATCACCTCGCGCGCGCCCGCCGACATGAAGAAGATCGACGGGAACTTGCTGGTCACGACGGCCACGGTCTTGGGCGGCTTGGGGCCGGCGGCGAGGGCGTCGAACACCGTGTTGGGCACGGTCGTGCCGGGGTCGGAGCCGAGTTGCCAGGCCGGGAACTGCAGGTCGTACTTGGCGAGCGACGGCACGCCCAGGGTGTGGTGCACCAGCACCTTGTTGTAGCGCTGGGCCACGCCCATCGCCGAAAGGATCGCGCCGGTGGCGTAGGGCCCCATCAGCAGGTCGACCTTGTCGACGGTGATGAGCTGCTCGTACAGGGTGCGCGCCAGGTCGGGCTTCGACTGGTCGTCCTTGACGATCCACTCGAGCGGCCGGCCCAGCCAGCCGCCCTTCTTGTTCGTTTCCTCGACGTAGATCTCGCCGACCAGCTTGTGCACCTGGGCGGTCGCCGAGAGCGGCCCGGTCAGGGCCAGGGTGCTGCCGATGCGGATCGGCTGCGCGGGCTGGCCGAGCGCCACGCCGGACAGGGTGGCGACCGCGGCGGCGATCGCGCTGCGCCGCGTCACGGAGCCGGCGTCGATCACGGAGGCGGCTTCAGTCGGGTTCGAAGTGGAAGAGGTCATCGCGTTGTCTCCTGTTGTTGTCGGTGAGGGGTGGCGGTCGGAAGCGTCAATCGACCTGGGCGCCCGAGCGCTTGACCCGGTCTGCCGCTTTCACGGCGGCGCGGATCTCGTCGTTGTGCTCGCCGAGCGTCGGCGGCGGGCGCACCTCGAGCGCGCGCTGGCCGTCGAACGAGACCGGCGAGCGCACGGTGCGAAAGAGGCCCATCACCGGGTGCTCGGCCGAAGTGGTGAGCTCCATGTGCAGGGCCTGGGGATCTTCGAGCGCCTCGCTGGTGTCGTACATCGGCGCATGCGGCACGTCCTCGGCCAGCAGCAGCTCGCACCAGGCGTCGCGGCTGCGCCGGCGGAAGCTCTCGCCCAGCACGGCGATGATCGCGTCCTGGTTGACGATGCGCGCCTCGCGCGTGGCGAAGCGCGGGTCGTCGAACAGGGTCGGCTGCTCGATCACCTTGGCCAGGCCCTGCCAGAACTTGGGCGGCGAAGACATGTGCAGGGCGATCCACTTGCCGTCGCCGCACTCGAGCACGTACGACTGCGAGACGCGCGGCCGGCTGTAGGGGCCCATCACCTCGTCGGCCTGGAAATAGTGGGTGAAGGCGTCGATGTTGAAGTGCACCATCGCCTCGAGCATCGAGACCTCGACCGTGCGGCCGGTGCCGGTGCGGCCGCGCTCGACCAGCGCGCCGAGCACGCCGTAGGCGGCGTAGAAGCCGGTCAGCGAGTCGGCGATCGCCGGTCCGACGACGCGCGGGTTCTCGGGGTTCACGAGCAGGCCGAGGAATCCGCCGGCCGCCTGCGCCACCGTGTCGTAGGCTGGCCGGTTGGCCGAAGGACCGGTCGGGCCGAAGCCGCTGATCGAGCAGTAGACGAGACGCGGGTTCAGTGCACGCAGGCGCTTCTCGCCGGCGCCGAGCTTCTCGGCGACGCCGGGGCGGAAGTTCTGGATGTAGACATCCGCATCGGCGATCAGCGCGTCGAACACCTCGCGGTCGGCCTCGCTCTTGGTGTCGAGCTCGATCGAGCGCTTATTGCGGTTGCAGGCCTGGTAGTGCGGGCTGTAGAGGCCGTCCTTGAAGGCGCGGAACGGATCGCCGGTCTTCGGTTGCTCGACCTTGATCACGTCGGCGCCCAGGTCGCCGAGCAGCATGCCGCAGGCCGGCCCGGTGATGAACGTGCCCTGGTCGACGACCTTGATGCCGGCGAGCGTCTTGATCATGTCGTTCAGGCCGCGGCCTTGGCCCCGAAGCCGGGCGGCAGCTCGCCGTCGTATTCCATCTCGCGCGTCGCCTGGTACGAAAGCGCGAAGCCGATCGGCTGACTCATCTCCTCGTAGAGATGGGCGATCAACCCGGCCGTGCGGGCGAGGATCGGAATGCCCTTGAGCGCCTGCACCGGAAAGCCGGCGCCGAGCAGCACCGCGGGTATGGCGCCCGAGACGTTGAGCTTCAGGGGCTTCTTCAGGACCTCGGGCATCTGCGCCTCGGCCGCTTCGGCGATGGCGACGAAGCGCAGGTCGGTGCCCGCCGCGCGGGCCACGTCGAACAGGGCGCCGACGCGCTCGTCGCGTTCCTTGTGCAGCGGATGGCCGTAGCCGGGAATCGTCTTGCCGGCGGCGCGCCAGGCGCTCATCACCTCGAACGCGGCGGCCGGCAGCGCCATGCCGCCCTGCGCCTTGGCGTCGATCTCGCTGTACATGCGCCCCGCCGTCTCCGAAGCGCCGAGCACCACCGAGCCGCAGCCGAGGATGCCAGCCGCGACCGCGCCCTGCATCGCGTCGGGCGCGGCGGCGAAGGTCATGCGCGCGGCCTGCACACTGGGCACGAGGCCGTGCTCGGCGATCGCGATCAGGGTCGCGTTCAGCACCGCCGATTCGCCGGCCTCCGGCATGCGACCGTTGAGCAGCAGGAAGAAATGGTCGACGAAGGAGATCTTGCCGATCAGGTCCTTGGAGAGATCCTTGCCGCGGATGACGATCGTGTGCTCGTCGGAGGTGCAGATCGCGGTGCGCGGCACCGTCGCCTTGCCGATCTTCATGCGGCGACCTTCTCCGTGATCGGCGCGAGGCGGAAGTCGTAGCTCGCCGAGTGATACGGCACCTTCATCTCGCGGCCCACGACCGACTTGCCTGGCGGATGCCTGTCGGTCTCGACCACCAGGCTGTCGCGCTTGCCGAACACCGCATCCTCGTGCAGGTAGGGGCTGCTGGCGATGAACAGATGCGTCGTCAGCGGCACGTGGCCTTCGGCCGAGACCATCAGGTGCACGTGGCCCGGCCGGTAGATGCTGCGGCCGGTGGCGCGGAACATCCTGCCGACCGTGCCGTCGTCGGGAATCGGATAGAAGTTCGGCAGGATCGACCAGAACCAGTAGCGGCCTTCGGCGTCGGTGCGGAAGCGCCCGCGCGCTTTCATCGTCGGCGGGTCGGAGAGCTGCATGTCGTACATGCCTTCGCCGTCGCCCGACCAGACGTCGAGCAACGCGTTGGCGAGCGGCTTGCCGTCGACGTCGGTGACGCGGCCCATGTAGAGCGCCGGCTCGCCCGGCACGCCCTCGCCGATGTCGGCGCCGAGCGGCAGGTCGGGCGCGCCTGGCCAGTAGAAGGGGCCCTCGACCGTCGCCTCGGTGGCCTCGGTCGCGCCGCTGGCCTGGCCGGCACGGGCCTGCGCGAGCGAGACGACCATCATCGACAGGCCCAGGGTGTCGGACAGGACGATGATCTCCGGCCGGTTCGTGATCCGGCAGGTCTCTTCCATGAACTTGAGCCCGGC
Organism: Burkholderiales bacterium; assembly: GCA_021414305.1. Lineage (GTDB taxonomy): Bacteria > Pseudomonadota > Gammaproteobacteria > Burkholderiales > Burkholderiaceae_C > Schlegelella_A. The sequence goes on from JAIOOS010000017.1 coordinate 420,768, forward strand.
CTGCCACTCCTCGGGCTTCAGGTCGACCTCGCGGGCGAAGGCGTGCAGATGCTTCACCAGCGACATCATGATTTCGCCCAGACGGGGATCGGGCGACTTCGAGAAGGCGGCGACGACGTCGGCGGTCAGCTTGTCCTGGTTGTAGTTCGACATGGCGATCGGGCTTTCGTGGGAACGTGGATGCGACGCGCACGATAGGGTCGGGTAGCGCCCGAGACAAATGATCGATGCCCATCGATAGGATCGATGGCATCGATTCGACCAGCGGGTTTCCATGGAGCTGAGGCATCTTCGCTACTTCGTCGCGCTGGCCGACTGCCTGAGCTTCACGCGCGCGGCCGAGCGCGTGCACGTCACGCAGTCGACCCTCTCGCACCAGATCCGCCAGCTAGAGGACGAGGTCGGGCAGCCGCTCTTCGAGCGGATCGGCAGGCGGGTGGTCACGACCGAAGCCGGTGCCCTGTTCCTCGCCTATGCCTCGCGCGCGCTGGAGGAAGTCGACCAGGGCATCGCCACGCTCAAGCCGGGCGGCGGCGGCCTGACCGGACAGGTCCGCATCGGGGCGACGCACACCTTCAACATCGGCCTGATCCCGGAGTGCGTCGCGCTCTTCCTGGCCCGCCACCCGACCGTGCGGATCCGGGTCGACGAGCTCTCCGCCGACGAGATCAGCACGCGGCTGCATGCCGGCGAGCTCGACCTCGGCATCGCCTACCGTCCGGCCGGGCCGACCGAGCTCTGGTTCGAGCCGCTCTACAACGAGGAGATGGTGCTGGTCGTCTCGACCGCGCATCCGCTCGCCGGGCGCAAGCGGATCCGGATGGTCGAGCTGCATCAGCAGCGGCTGGTGCTGGTGCCCGACTACTTCGCGACCCGCTCGCTGCTCGACGAGTGCTTCAAGGCGAGCGGCGCCGAGCCGGTGGTGGTGGCCGAGATGTCGACGATCGCGCCGATGCTTGGGCTCGTGCAGCGCACGCAGATCGGCTCGATCGTCGCCACCAACGCCATTCCGGCGGGCATGAGCGGGCTGGTGATGATTCCGCTCGAGAGCCCGACGCCCATCCGCACGCCGGGCATCCTCTGGCGGCTCGGCGTCAAGCAGGCGCCCCGGGTCCAGTCGTTCGCCGTGATCCTGCGCAAGACGGCGCTCGGCAACAGCCTGCGCCAGGACGGGCCGGGCTGAGCTCGCCGCTTCGGAGCCTATGGCCGGGCTAGCAAATTCCGATTGGCCGGCATCGCGGCCGCGCGCTACTCTCGACCGAACAACCACCGGAGGATCGATCCATGGCCAAGGCCAGCCGCGGCAGCGCCGCCCCGCGCATCAACATTGGCATCAGCGAGAAGGACCGCGCGGCGATCGCCGCCGGCCTCTCGAAGTTGCTCGCCGATACCTACACGCTCTACCTCACGACCCACAACTTCCACTGGAACGTGACCGGGCCCATGTTCAACACCCTGCACCTGATGTTCATGGGCCAGTACACCGAGCTGTGGAACGCGGTCGATCCGATCGCCGAGCGGATTCGCTCGCTCGGCCATCCGGCACCGGGCTCGTATGCCCAGTTCGGCAAGCTCAGCTCGATCAAGGACGTGCCCGAGACGCCGCCCGCGGCGCTCGACATGGTGCGGATCCTGGTCGAGGGCCATGAGGCCGTCGCCCGCACCGCGCGCGGCATCTTCCCCGTCGCCGAGAAGGCGGGCGACGAGCCGACCGCCGACCTGCTGACGCAGCGCCTCACGGTGCACGAGCAGACGGCCTGGATGCTGCGCAGCCTGCTCGAATAAAACCTGGACAGTTCGCCCTTCGCTTCGCCGAACGGCTGGGGCGGCATGCTCGAGCAGTACGCCGAGGTCGCCGGGCGCTGAGCCCCGGGGGCTTTGACCGGGCGGCGGCCTCGGGGTAGCGCCGCGGACTACGATGGCGGTCCCATGCGGATCGCCATCGTCACCTTCGACGGCTTCAACGAAATCGATTCGTTCGTCGCCCTCGGCATGCTGAACCGGCTTTCGGCACAGGGCTGGAAGGCCGAGATCGCCAGCCCCGCGGCCAAGGTCACCTCGATGAACGGGGTGACCATCCAGGCGCAGCAGCCGCTCGAATTCGCCAACCAGGCCGACGTCGTTCTGTTCGGCAGCGGCATCTACACCCGCGCCATCGCCGACAGCTTCGGCAAGAAGGGATCGCTGCTCGATCGTCTGCAGCTCGACCCGGTGCGCCAGACGATAGGCGCGCAATGCTCGGGCGTGCTGCTGATGGCCCGCCTCGGCCTGCTCGCCGACCAGCCCGCAGCGACCGACCTGACCACCCGGCCCTGGGTCCGGGAAGCCGGCGTGCGCGTCGAAGACTCGCCCTTCCTCGCCCGTGGCGCCATCGCCACCGCCGGGGGCTGCCTCGCCTCGCAGTATCTGGCGGCCTGGGTGATGGTGCGCGGCGCGGGCTGGGCCGCCGCCGGGCGCGCCCTGCACTACGTGGCGCCGGTGGGCGAGAAGGACGCCTACGTCAAGCGCCTGCTCGACGTGATCCGGCCCTTCGTCGGCGACGCCGCCGACTGAGTTCTCCCTCTCCCGCTTGCGGGAGAGGGCCGGGGTGAGTGGCGCGCGCCGCGGAACCGGCGGTGGCCTTCAGCCGAGCTCGTCGATGTTCTTCGGCCAGCTCTCCTTGAGCAGCCGCGACAGCGCCCGGTCGGCGAGCAGCTTGCCGCCGGTCTGGCAGCGGGCGCAGTAGTTGGTTTCGTTGTCGGCTCGGACGATCCGCTGCACCGGCGCGCCGCAGTCGGGGCAGGGCTGACTGAAGCGGCCGTGCACCGCCATCTGCGGATGAAAGGCGGTGACCTTCTCCGGCCAGCCACCGGCGCGGTCGGCCTCGGCGCCGAGCCGCTCGGTCCATTCGCCAAGCACCGCACGACAGGCGTCGTAGAGCCGCTCGACGGCGGCAGGTTCGAGCGAACGCGTGAGCGCCAGCGGCGACATCCGTGCGCGGTGCAGGATCTCGTCGGAATAGGCGTTGCCGATGCCGCTGAAGAGCTGCGGCATCGTCAGCGCGCGCTTGACGGTGTGGTTCTCGGCGGCCAGTCGCGCGGCGAAGGCGGCGAGGTCGGCGCGCATGACGTCGATGCCGCCCGGGTCCATGGCCGCCAGCGCATCGCGACCCTGCACGAGATGGAGCGAGGCGCGACGTTGCGTGCCTGCCTCCGTGAGCAGCAGCGTGCCGGCGGTCTCGAACTCGAACAGCGCCAGGGCGATCCGTCCCGGCGGCTTCACTCCCGGCGCGAGCCACTTCAATCGACCGGCGATCATGAGGTGGATCACGAGGAAGAGCTCGCCTTCGAGCCCGAGCACGATCCGCTTGGCCAGGCGCTCGACGCTCTCGACCCGCCGCCCTTCTGCAGTGGCCAGCGGCGGCACCGCGGTGCGGACGAGAAAGGGGTTCATCACCTTGATGCGGTGCAGCTGCTTGCCGACCACCCGCCGGGCCAGCCGCTCGGCGTAGACGGTGACGTCGGGCATCTCGGGCATCGGCCAAGTGTGCACTGCCTGACGCTTGCGAGAAGTTCATCACCGCGGCAGCCGACGACCCTCATGAGCGGTCGCCGCCGGCGGCGAATGATGGCCACACTTTCGCCATCAGGCGCCGCAACCCATGCATCGAGAATCCGTCCCGCTTTCCCGCCGCGTGCGGCGCCGGGCCGGGCCGCGTTCGCGGCTCGCCGCTGCGTTGCTGGCCGCCTTCGCGTCGCCGGCCGTCGCCGACTTGCGCACCCTCTCGCCGGCGCCCGTTGCCGCGACCGAGAGCTACGCCGTCCACGCCGACGCCGACTTCGGCAGGGTGTACGCCCTGTTCGATGCGCGCCGCGGCGCGGTCGTCGGCCTGCGCCACACGCGCGAGGTGCCGGGCATCGGCAGCTACGTCCATCGCTGGCTGCTCGGCTTCGAGTACCGGCATGCCGACAGCCTGGTGCCGAACCTCACCTTCCACCCGGTCAGCGTCGGCTACGCCGCCGGCTGGAACGACGCCAGCCGCCGCCTCGACGGCTCGCTCGTCTTCCACCGCAACCTTCCGGGTGGGCGCGACGGCGATTCGGCCGCCCTGGGTGCGGCCCGAAGCGGCGCGAAGGCCGGCTATTCGCTGCTCCGCTACGGCGCCACCCTCCTGCAGGCCCTGCCGGCCGACTGGCGGCTGAGGTTCGTCGCCGAGGGGCAGCACAGCACCGACGCCCTGGTGCCGTGCGAACAATTCGCACTCGGCGGCCATGATTCGATGCGCGGTTTCGACGAGCGGGCGCTCGCCGGCGACCGCGGCCAGCGCTTCACGGCGGAGCTGCGCACGCCCGATTTCGGCCCGCGGCTTCGGCCCCGGCTGTCCGCGCAAGGGCTGCTCTTCCTGGATCAGGGCAGCGTCTCCCGCAACCCGTCGGCGCCCGGCGAATCGGCGGGCAGGATGCGGGCTACCAGCGTCGGCTTCGGCCTGGCGATGTCGATCGCCAGGTCGTGGCAGCTGCATGCCGAAGTCGCCCGCGTGCGCCAGAGCGGCGCCGCAGACGCCGAGACGCTCGACCACGAGCGGGGGCAGGTCACGGTGAGCTGGGCGCACTAGGCGGCTGCGCCGGCCGCGGGCCGGATAATCCCCGCTCCATTCCGCCGCCCCTCGCGGCTCCCTGCCTGCCGATGTCCGACCTCGCCACCGAGGTGCGCCGCCGCCGCACCTTCGCCATCATTTCCCACCCCGACGCGGGCAAGACCACGCTCACCGAGAAGCTGCTGCTGTTCTCGGGCGCGATCCAGATCGCCGGCTCGGTCAAGGCGCGAAAGGCCTCGCGCCACGCGACCTCCGACTGGATGGAGATCGAGAAGCAGCGCGGCATCTCGGTCGCCTCGAGCGTGATGCAGATGGAATACCGCGACTGCGTCATCAACCTGCTCGACACGCCCGGCCACCAGGACTTCTCCGAAGACACCTACCGGGTGCTGACGGCGGTCGACGCGGCGCTGATGGTGATCGACGCGGCCAACGGCGTCGAGCCGCAGACGCGCCGCCTGCTGCAGGTCTGCCGGGCACGCAACACGCCGATCCTGACCTTCGTCAACAAGATGGACCGCGAGGTCAAGGAGCCGCTCGCGCTGATGGAGGAGATCGAGCGCGAGCTCGGCATGGAGGTCGTGCCCTTCACCTGGCCGGTCGGCATGGGCAAGAGCTTCCACGGCGTGATGGACCTGCGCGAAAAGCAGATGCGGGTGTTCAAGGGCGGCCAGGACCGCGACCGCGACGACGACGAGATCCTGCTCGGCCTGGAGAATCCCGAGTACGCCGTGCGCTTCGGCCTGCAGTACGAGCAGGCCGAGGGCGAGATCGCGCTGCTCGGCGACGCGGCGCCGCCGTTCGACCGCGCCGCCTTCCTCGCCGGCCGGCAGACGCCGATGTTCTTCGGCTCGGCGGTCAACAACTTCGGCGTGCGCGAGGTGCTCGACGCCCTGGTCGACCTGGCGCCGCCGCCCGGCGACCGGGTGGCGACGCAGCGCACCGTGCATCCCGACGAGCCGAAGTTCAGCGGCGTCGTCTTCAAGATCCAGGCCAACATGGACCCTGCCCACCGCGACCGGATCGCCTTCGTGCGCGTCGCCTCCGGCCACTTCGAACGCGGCATGCGGCTGAAGGTCGTGCGCTCGGGCAAGGAGCTGCGGCCGAACACGGTGGTGAGCTTCCTCTCGCAGCGGCGCGAGCTGCTCGACGAGGCCTTCGCCGGCGACATCATCGGCATTCCGAACCACGGCGTGCTGCAGCTCGGCGACACGCTTTCCGAAGGCGAAGCGCTGCAGTACACCGGTCTGCCGTTCTTTGCGCCCGAGATGTTCCGCTCGGTCGAGGTCGCCGACCCGCTGCGCACCAAGCAGCTCCGCGCCGGGCTGACGCAGCTCGGCGAGGAGGGGGCGATCCAGGTGTTTCGCCCGGTCGCGGGCACGGTGCTGCTGCTCGGCGCGGTCGGCCAGCTGCAGTTCGAGGTGGTGGCGCACCGGCTCGAGCACGAGTACGGCGTCAAGGCGCGGATCCTGCCGGCGCGCTACAACGTCGCCCGCTGGGTGACCTGCGACGACGCCGACGGCGGCGTCAAGGAACTGCAGCGCTTCATCGACGGCAACGCGCACCGCGTCGCCTACGACGCGGTCGACGCGCCCTGCGTGCTGCTGGAATATGCCGGCGAGCTGCGGGCGATGCAGGAGAACTGGCCGAAGATCCGCTTCCATGCCCTGCGCGAGCACGCCGGGCTGGTGTTCCAGAAGCAGCTCGAAGGCTGAGCGGGTCAGCGGCCGCGTGCGGCGGCCGGTGCGTTCGTCCCGAGGCTAGTGCTTGTCCTTGTCGTGGCCGTTGCCTTTGCCGTTGTTGCCGTGGCCGTGGCCGTTGCCGTTGCCGTTGTTGCCATTGCCGTGATTGCCGTTGTTGCCGTGGCCCTGCGACTGGTAGTGCCGGTCCGGGCCGCGATGGCGACCGTTGTTCCAGCCGGGATGCTCGTGCTCGTAGCGCTCGCGCACCCACTCGTCACGCACGAAATAGACCGGCTGGCCGCAGGCGTTGTAGCGGCCGCAATACTGGCGCCAGTTCTGCTGATGCGTCGGCGGCACGTACAGGTAGACGGGTGCGCGCTGCTCGACGTAGCGAGTCTGCTGAATGACGACCGGCTGCTGCAGGATCAACGCCGGGGGCGGCACGGCCCCGATGTTGATGCGGCCGTAGACGCCCGGCTGGTTGATCCCGATCGAGACGCTGGTCTGGGCCAGCGCCGCGCCGGAAATGCCGGCGACGAGCGCGAAAGCGAGAATCTTCTTCATGAGTGTCTCCAGGACGGTGTATCCGTCATTAACGCTTGCGGCGAGTGCCCAGGGACAGGGTTCAGGCGCCGCCTCCGTGTCGGACCGCACGCCGTGAATCCCCGGCGGCGCTGAATCAAGGCATGGACTCGCTCGTGCAGCGCTCGCGCCTCGCCCTGTGGCTCGACCTGATCCGCTGGAATCGGCCTGCCGGCTGGCTGCTGCTGCTCTGGCCCACGCTCTCGGCGCTCTGGATCGCGGCGAACGGCTTCCCGGGCTGGCACCTGCTCGTCGTGTTCGTTGCCGGGACCATCCTCATGCGCAGCGCCGGCTGCGCCGCCAACGACGTCGCCGACCGCGAGTTCGACCGCCACGTCAAGCGCACCGCGGCACGGCCGGTGACCAGCGGCGCGATCTCGCCGCGCGAGGCGCTCACGCTCGGCGCGGTGCTGGCGCTCGCCGCCTTCGCGCTGGTGCTGACGACCAACGCGGCCGCCATCGCCTGGAGCGTCGCCGCGCTGGCGGTGACGCTCTTCTATCCGTTCAGCAAGCGCTTCTTCGCGATGCCGCAGGCGGTGCTCGGCGTCGCCTTCAGCTTCGGCATCCCGATGGCCTTCGCCGCGGTACGCGGCGGCGACGCGCGATCATTCGCCGCGGTGCTCGATGCCGTCCCCGCGCTCGCCTGGGCGCTGCTGCTCGGCAACCTGTTCTGGGTGCTCGCCTACGACACCGAATACGCGATGGTCGACCGCGACGACGACCTGCGAATCGGCATCAAGACCTCGGCGATCACGCTCGGCCGCTTCGACGTGCTTGCGGTGATGACCTTCTATGCCGCCTTCATCGCGATCTGGGCGGCGATCGGCACGGGGATCGGCAGCGGCTGGCCGTATTTCGCGGGGCTGGGGGCGGCGGCGCTGATCGCCGCCTGGCACTTCACGCTGATCCGCGGCCGAACGCGCGAGGGGTGCTTTTGCGCCTTTCGCCTCAACCACTGGCTGGGCTTTGCCGTCTTCGCCGGCGTCGCCCTGGACTTCGCCCTGCGTTAGCGGAGACGATCCCGGCGCGTCGCCGCGCCGGCTCGCCCTGCGCTCAGGCCGCGACCGGCTCGGCGGCTTCGATGCTCGCGAGCGCGCGGCCCAGGGCCGAGACGGCCTGGTCGATCTGCTCGGGCTTGATCGTCAGCGGCGGCGCCATGCGCACGACGGTGCCGTGCGTGTCCTTGGTGAGCACGCCTTCGTCGACCAGCGCGTCGCAGACCTGACGCGCGCCGGCGAACGCCGGATCGATCTCGACGCCGACGAGCAGGCCCTTGCCGCGGATGTCGATGATCGCCGGATGGTCGAGCCGGGCAAGCCGGGCCAGCAGGTAGTCGCCCTGGGCGCGTGCGGTCTCGCAGTACGGGCCGTTCTCGAGCAGCGTGAGCGCCGCTTCGCCGACCGCCGCCCCCAGCGGGTTGCCGCCGAAGGTGCTGCCGTGGTCGCCGGGAGCGAACACCGCCATCACGTCTTCGCGCGCGCAGAACGCGCTCACCGCGAGCAGGCCGCCGCCGAGCGCCTTGCCGAGCGTGAGGCCATCGGGACGCACGCCTTCATGGTCGCAGGCGAGGACGCGGCCGGTGCGGCCGAGCCCGGTCTGCACCTCGTCGGCGATCATGAGGATGTTGCGGCGGGTGCAGATCTCGCGCACCGCGCGCAGGTAGTCGACGGGCGGAACGATGATCCCCGCCTCGCCTTGCACCGGCTCGACGATGAAGGCCGCGGTGTTCGGGCCGATCGCCGCCTCGAGCGCGGCCGGGTCGCCGAACGGCACGCTGCGGAAACCGGGCGTGAACGGGCCGAAGCCGTCGCGGTACTGCGGCTCGCTGGAGAAGCTGATGATGGTCGTGGTGCGGCCGGCGAAGTTGCCCGCGGCCACCAGGATCTCGGCCTGCCCCGCGGGCACGCCCTTGACCTTGTAGGCCCACTTGCGCGCCGCCTTGATCGCGGTTTCCACCGCTTCGGCGCCGGTGTTCATCGGCAGGGCGCGGTCCATCCCGGTCATGCGGCAGAGACGCTCGAGGAAGGGGCCGAGGCGCGCGGTGTGGAAGGCGCGGCTGGTGACGGCGAGCGTCTTGGCCTGCTCGGTCAGCGTGTGCACGAGGGTCGGGTTGGCGTGGCCGAAGCTCACCGCCGAGTACGCCGACATCATGTCGAGGTAGCGACGACCGGCGGTGTCGAACAGCCAGACGTCCTCGCCGCGCTCGAGCACGACCTTCAGCGGGTCGTAGTTGCGCGCGCCGTGGCGGCGCTCGAGTTCGATCGGCGTGCGGGTCTTCCTGGCGAGCGCTTCGGCGCGGGCGGCGGTGGTCATGGGAGCTCCTGCGTTCATTGCAGGAAGCACTGTAGCTGCGGAGGTGCGAAATGTGCTTGCTAAATCATGCGCATTCCGCCCTGTCGACGCACGATTCTTTCTCGCTCGCTATCATTGCCGCCATGGCAAACGCTCTGGACGCGATCGACCGCAAGATTCTTCGTGCGCTCCAGGCCGACGGCCGGGCCACCAACGTCGAGCTCGCGGCGCAGGTCCATCTCTCGGCGCCGCAGTGCTATCGCCGCGTTCGCGCCCTCGAGGAAGGCGGCGTGATCCGCGGCTACGCGGCGCAGGTCGACGCCGAGGCGCTGGGCCTGGCGGTGACGGCGTACGTCAGCGTGAGCATCGCCGGCGACCAGTTCGGTCGGGTGCGCGAGATCGAGGCGCAGATCCGCGCCTATCCCGAGATCCTCGAATGCCAGTCGGTTTCGGGCGACTACGACTACCTGCTCAAGGTCGTGGCGCGCGACCTGAAGAGCCTGAGCACCTTCCTCACCGACCGGCTGATGCAGGTGCCCGGCATCGACGACGTGCGCTCGATGATCTGCCTCGAGGAGATCAAGCCTCCCTCGCCGCTGCCGGTCGAGTGAGGGTCAGCCGTGAACGACGTTGAACATGCCGAACACGAAGTAGCCGCACATCGCGATGATCACGCTGCCCTCGACCCAGCGGGCGCGACGACCGCTCGCCGGCTCCCACGTGGCCGATTGCGGCATGCCTTGCAGCGCCGGCGCCGGCTCGGCGATCTCGACCCGCGGTTGCAGGACCGAGGCGCCCTTGCCGGCGACCCGGTAGGCATCGACCGGGAGGGCGCCGCCGCCGTCGAAAGCAACGAAGCCACTGGGCGACGGAAGGGGGAAGGCGTTCTTCAGCATGGTTCTTTTCATTCAAGGGTCGTGACGACGCGATGAAGAGAGAAACCATCGTTCGCTCGGCATCGAGGATTCGTGCCGCTGCGGGAGCGATTGTCTGGAGTTGCCGCGCTGCGTGTGAGCGAACGTTCGTGCCGTAAGGCACGGCACGAAGCCGCCGCGCGCGCAGTCGAGAAGTGCGCCACGCGAGGCGCGTTTACCTCGCGCGGCGCGACGAACGGTCAGGGATAGAGGCCGCGCTCCTCGCGAGCGATGAGGATGCGCTCGCAGGCGACGGCGAAGGTCGCGGTGCGCAGGCTGATCTTGTGCCGGTCGGCGGTTTCCCAGATCTTCTTCAGCGCGTCGACCATGATCTTGTCGAGTCGCACGTTGATCTCGTCTTCGCTCCAGAAGAAGCTCGAAAAGTCCTGCACCCACTCGAAGTAGCTGACGGTCACGCCGCCGGCGTTGCAGATCACGTCGGGCACGACCAGCACGCCGCGCTCGCCGAGCACGTCGTCGGCCTCGGGCAGGGTCGGGCCGTTGGCGCCTTCGAGCACGAGCTTGGCCTTGATCCGGTTGGCGCGCTCGGGCGTGATCTGCCCTTCGAGGGCGGCCGGGATCAGGATGTCGCAGTCGACGTCCCAGAACGCCTCGCCGTCGATCCGGCCGGCGCCTTCGATGTTGCCGATGCCGCCGTCGCGCTTGAGCACCTCCATCGTCTTCAGCATGTCGAAGCCCGAGGGCAGCACCAGCGTGCCGGTGTGGTCCTGCATGGCGACGATCTTCGCGCCGGCCTGGACGAACAGCTCCGCCGCGGCGCTGCCGACGTTGCCCATGCCTTGCACCGCGACCCGCGCGCCGTCGAGGTTGAGGCCGATGCGCCGCGCCGCCTCGCGGCCGGTGACGAACACGCCGCGCCCCGTGGCCTTGACGCGGCCGAGCGAGCCGCCGAGGTGGATCGGCTTGCCGGTGACGACGCCGGTCGCGGTGGTGCCGGTGTTCATCGAGTACGTGTCCATCATCCAGGCCATGATCTGGCCGTTGGTGTTCACGTCGGGCGCCGGAATGTCGCGCTGCGGGCCGATGATGATGCCGATCTCGCTGGTGTAGCGCCGGGTCATGCGCTCCAGCTCCTTCAGCGACAGCGCCTTCGGGTCGCAGCGGATGCCGCCCTTGGCGCCGCCGTACGGCAGGTTCACCGCTGCGCACTTCACCGTCATCCAGGCCGATAGCGCCATCACTTCCTCGAGCGTCACGTCGGGGTGGTAGCGAACGCCCCCCTTGCCGGGGCCGCGCGACAGGTTGTGCTGGACGCGAAAGCCCTCGAAGTGGGCGACGCTGCCGTCGTCCATCTCGATCGGCACGTCGACGATCAGGGCGCGCTTGGGCCGCTTCAGCGTTTCCGACCAGTGCGCGAGCGAGCCCAGGTAGGGCAGGACGCGATCGACCTGCGACAGGTAGGTGTGCCAGGGGCTGGTGGCCGTCGGCGTGAGATAGGAGAGGTAGCTCATCGAGGAGTCCGTGTGGGAGTGTCGAAAGGCGGGCGGCCCGGGTCGGGCCAGCCCGAGACTCTAGCCCCCGGCGATGCGCGCTGTCACCTTGCAGCGCCGCAGCGCGTTGGCGAGCCTAGGGGAGCGCCCGGCCGAACTCGTCGCCGAGCTCGCGGGCGCGGTCGCGCGCGGCAACGATCGCTTCGACGATCGCCGCCTTGACGCCCCGCGCCTCGATCAGTGTCATCGCCGCGTGGGTGGTGCCGCCCGGCGAGGTGACCTTCTGGCGCAGCGTCTCGGGCGAGTCGCTCGAGGCGGCGGCGAGCGCCGCGGCGCCGGCCACGGTCTGCACCGCGAGGCGGCGCGCCTCGGCCTCGGGCAGGCCCATTTCGCGCGCCGCCGCGAGCATCGCTTCGATGAGATGGAACACATAGGCCGGGCCGGAGCCGGAGAGCGCGGTCACGGCATCGAGCGCCGCCTCGTCGGCGAGCCAGACGACCTCGCCGGTGGGCGCGAGCGTCGCCGCGACCATGGCGCGATCCGCGGCTGAGACCGCCGGCCGGGCGAACACGCCGGCAACGCCCTGACCGATCAGCGCCGGCGTGTTCGGCATGGTGCGGACGACGCGCTCGCTGCCGGTGGCCCGGACGATCGCGTCGCTGGGGATCCCGGCCATGACGCTGAGCTGCAGCGCGCCGCCGATGTACGCCGCGCACGGCGCGGCAGCGGCGGCGAAGAGCTGCGGCTTGACCGCCCAGACGACGAGCGCGGCGGCAGCGAGCGACGCATCGGCCGCGGCCAGCGCGCGCACGCCGAAGCGCTCGACCAGGCCTTGCCGCGCCGCCTCGCCCGGGTCGACCACCAGGATCGAGTCGGCGCGCCGGCCGGCGGCAACCAGGCCGCCGACGATCGCACCCGCCATGTTGCCGCCGCCGATGAATGCGATCGTCTCCATCGGCCCAGTGTAAGGAGGGCGAGGACCGCCGCGGCTTCGGGCCGCGGTCGGGGCATGATCGCCGCGTTGCGGCCCCCGGCCGGCCGCGGGGAGAGGTCGAGCCATGCATCTCGAAGGGTCCTGCCACTGCGGCGCCGTCCGCTTCAGCGTCGAGGCGCAAAGCCCGGTGCCGTTCATGCATTGCCACTGCTCGATCTGCCGCAAGACCGCGGGCAGCGGCGGCTACGCGATCAACCTGGGCGCGAAGTTCGCCACCCTGAAGGTCCGCGGCGAGAAGCATCTCGGCCGCTATCACGCGCTGCTGCGCGAGCCGGGCAAGCGGGCGAAACGCTCGCCCGCAGAGCGCCATTTCTGCCGCCAATGCGGCAGCCCGCTCTGGCTGTACGACAAGCGCTGGCCCGAGCTGGTGCATCCGCACGCCTCGGCCATCGACACGCCGCTGCCGAAGGCGAAGGAGGTGGTCGAGGCCGCGCTCGCCTATGCAGCGTCATGGGTCGACGTGCCCAAGGGGAAGGGCCACGTCCATTGCCGCGAGTGGCCGAAGGAATCGCTCGAGGACTGGCACCGTCGGCACGGCCTGCTGAGCGACTGAGCCTCAGCGGCGCACGCGTCCGCGGCGACCGTCGGGCTCAGGCCGGCCGCGGCCGCTCGCCGAAGATCGCGCTGCCGATGCGCACCATCGTCGCGCCCTCGGCGATCGCCGCCTCGAGGTCGGCGCTCATGCCCATCGACAGCGTGTCGAGCGGCAGGCCGTCCCGCCGCAGCTCTTCGAGCAACTCGCGCAGGGCCCGGTGCGGCCGGCGCTGGGACTCGAAATCGGCGGCGGGCTCGGGAATCGCCATGAGTCCCCGCAGGGCAAGGCCGGGCAGCGCCGCCACCGCATGAGCCACCGCGGCGACCTCGCGCGGGGTGAGCCCGGCCTTCGACGCCTCGCCGCTGATGTTGACCTGCAGGCAGACGTTCAGCGGCGGCAATCCGGCCGGCCGTTGGGCGGCGAGGCGCTCGGCGAGCTTCAGCCGATCGACCGTCTGCACCCAGTCGAAGCGCTCGGCGACGACCCGGGTCTTGTTGCTTTGCAGCGGCCCGATCAGATGCCACTCGATCCGCCCTTGCAGGTCGGGCAGGGCCAGGATCTTCTCCAGCCCCTCCTGCACGTAGTTCTCGCCGAAGCGGCGCTCGCCCTCGGAATGGGCCGCGCGCACCGCGTCGGGGCCGAAGGTCTTGCTCACGACAAGCAACGTGACGCTTTGCACGGGGCGCCCGGCGTCGGCACAAGCGCTTGCAATGCGCTCATGCACACGGGCGAGCTTGTCTGCGATCATTGCGTTACCGTTGCGCTGCACCAGCGCCGCGACGTCTGTCGCCGCGCCCTGGCGCCACTTCCGGAAGATTCATGGACATCACCCAACTGCTGGCGTTCTCGGTCAAGAACAAGGCCTCCGACCTGCACCTTTCGGCGGGCCTGCCGCCGATGATCCGCGTTCACGGCGACGTGCGCCGCATCAATGTCGACCCGCTCGAGCACAAGCAGGTGCACGACATGGTGTACGACATCATGAACGACTCGCAGCGCAAGAACTACGAAGAGACCCTGGAGTGCGACTTCTCGTTCGAGATCCAGGGCCTGGCGCGGTTCCGGGTCAACGCCTTCAACCAGAACCGCGGCGCCGGCGCCGTGTTCCGGACCATTCCCTCGAAGATCCTGACGCTCGAGCAGCTCAACTGCCCTGCCGTGTTCGCCGAGCTCGCGGTCAAGCCGCGCGGCATGGTGCTCTGCACCGGCCCCACCGGCTCGGGCAAGTCGACCACGCTGGCGGCGATGGTGAACCACCTGAACGAAAACGAGTTCGGTCACGTGCTGACGGTGGAAGACCCGATCGAGTTCGTGCACGAGTCGAAGAAGTGCCTGATCAACCAGCGCGAGGTCGGGCCGCACACGCTCAGCTTCGCCAACGCACTGCGCTCGGCGCTGCGCGAAGACCCGGACGCGATCCTGGTCGGCGAAATGCGCGACCTGGAGACGATCCGCCTCGCGCTCACCGCGGCGGAAACCGGCCACCTCGTGTTCGGCACGCTGCACACCTCGAGCGCCGCCAAGACCGTCGACCGGATCGTCGACGTGTTCCCGGCGGCCGAAAAGGAAATGGTTCGCGCCATGCTCTCCGAGTCGCTGATCGGCGTGATCTCGCAGACGCTCTGCAAGACGAAGGACGGCGCCGGCCGCGTCGCTGCGCACGAGATCATGCTGGGCACCGCGGCGATCCGAAACCTGATCCGCGAGAGCAAGATCGCGCAGATGTACTCGGCGATCCAGACCGGCAACGCGATCGGCATGCAGACCCTCGACCAGAACCTCGCCGACCTGGTGCGGCGTAACATCGTGGCCCCCGCGGAAGCGCGTGCCAAGGCGAAGTTCCCCGAGAACTTCCCCGGCTGAACCACGGATCAAGGGGCCACGACCATGGAACGCGACCAGGCATCCAAATTCGTCAACGACCTGCTGCGCCTGATGGTGTCGCGGCAGGGCTCCGACCTCTTCCTCACCGCCGACTTCCCGCCGGCGATCAAGGTCGACGGCAAGGTCACCAAGGTCTCGCCGCAGCCGCTCACCGGCCAGCACACCCTGGCGCTGACGCGTTCGATCATGAACGACAAGCAGGCGGCCGAGTTCGAGCGCAGCAAGGAGTGCAACTTCGCGGTCGCGCCGCAGGGCATCGGCCGGTTCCGCGTCAACGCGTTCGTGCAGCAGGGCCACGTCGGCTTGGTGATGCGGACGATTCCGCAGATCGTGCCGACGATCGACGCGATGAACCTGCCGCACGTTCTCAAGGACGTGGCGATGACCAAGCGGGGCCTCGTCATCTTCGTCGGCGCCACCGGCTCCGGCAAGAGCACCTCGCTGGCGGCGATGGTCGATCACCGCAACGAGAACTCGTTCGGCCACATCATCACGATCGAGGACCCGGTCGAGTTCGTGCACGCACACAAGAACTGCATCATCACCCAGCGCGAGGTCGGCATCGACACCGACGACTGGGGCATCGCCCTGAAGAACACCCTGCGCCAGGCGCCCGACGTCATCCTGATGGGCGAGATCCGCGACCGCGAGACCATGGAGCATGCGGTCGCCTTCGCCGAGACCGGTCACCTCTGCCTGGCCACGCTGCACGCCAACAGCGCCAACCAGGCGCTCGACCGGATCATCAACTTCTTCCCCGAAGAGCGGCGCGCCCAGCTGCTGATGGACCTCTCGCTCAACCTGAAGGGCCTGGTCTCGCAGCGCCTCTTGCCGCGCCAGGAGGGCAAGGGCCGGGTCGCCGCGGTCGAGATCATGCTCAACACGCCGCTGATCTCCGACCTGATCTTCAAGGGCGAAGTCGCCGAGATCAAGGAGATCATGAAGCGCTCGCGCGAGCTCGGCATGCAGACCTTCGACCAGAGCCTGTTCGACCTGTACGAGAGCCAGACCGTCACCTACGAAGACGCCCTGCGCAACGCCGATTCGGTGAACGACCTGCGCCTGCAGATCAAGCTGCACAGCCACCGGGCGCGCAGCGGCGACCTGACCGCCGGCACCGAGCACCTGCACATCGTATAACTAGGCGCTTCGCTACTGTGAAACGGCCTCTAGCGAGGCCGTTCTCTTTTATGACCAGAACCTACGACCCGATCCCGTCGCGCAGCGTCGCCTTCCTCGGCCTCGGCGTCATGGGCTACCCGATGGCCGGCCACCTGGCGCGCGCCGGCCACGCCGTGACCGTGTTCAACCGCACCGCGGCCAAGGCCGCCCAGTGGGTTCAGGAGTACGGCGGCAAGAGCGCGGCGACGCCGGCCGCGGCAGCCGAAGGCGCGGAGATCGTGTTCGCCTGCGTCGGCAACGACGACGACCTGCGCGCCATCACCACCGGCGCCGGCGGCGCTTTTGCCGGCATGACGCGCGGCGCGATCTTCGTCGACCACACCACCGCTTCGGCCGAGGTGGCGCGCGAGCTGGCGAAGGCCGCGGCGGAGCTCGGCCTCGGCTTCGTCGACGCGCCGGTGTCGGGCGGCAACCTGGGCGCGATCAACGGCGCGCTCACCGTGATGTGCGGCGGCGACGCCTCCGCCTTCGATGCCGTCCGCCCGGTCGCCATGGCCTTCGCCAAGGCGATGACGCTGCTCGGCCCCAGCGGCTCGGGCCAGCTCGCCAAGATGGTCAACCAGATCGCGATCGCCGGCCTGGTTCAGGGCCTCGCGGAAGCGATCGCCTTCGGCCAGAAGGCCGGCCTCGACATGAAGTCGGTGCTCGAAGTCATCGGCAAGGGCGCGGCGCAGAGCTGGCAGATGGACAACCGCGGCCCGACCATGATCCAGGGCAAGTTCGACTTCGGCTTCGCCGTCGACTGGATGAGGAAGGACCTCGGCATCGCCCTCGAGGAGGCGCGGCAGAACGGCGCCCGGCTGCCGGTGACGGCGCTGGTCGACCAGTTCTACGCCGACCTGCAGGCCGAGGGCGCCAACCGCGCCGACACCTCCAGCCTGATCAAGCGCCTGGGCTGACCGCGGCTACGGCTTGGCGACCGCCGCGCTGGCGGCGTCCTCCGGCTTGGCCAGGCTCTTGGGCTGGGTGCTCGCCAGCTCGGCTTCGCTGATCACCTCGAACACGCGGACCACCTTGACCACGCCGCTCACGCCGCGCGCGACCTCGGAGGCGCGGTTCGCCTCGCGCTCGGTGACGCGACCCATCAGGTAGACGACGCCACGGTGGGTCGTGACCTTGATCGAGTTGGCGAACAGGTCCTTCGAATCGATCAGGCTGGCCTTCACCTTCGAGGTGACGTAGGTGTCCTTGGAGCGCTCGTTGAAGGTGTTGAGCGGGCCGACGGTCAGCTCGTTGACCACCGAGCTGACGTTGTCGATCCGCGCGACGGTCTGCTCGGCGGTGGTCTTGTCGCCCGCGGTCGGCACCTCGCCGGTGAGCAGCACCATCCGGTTGAAGCTGGTGGTGCTGACCCGGGCGCGGTCGCCGAAAGCCTCGTTCATGCGGCCGTTCGCCTTGACCTCGATCGTCTCGTCGTCGACCTGCGCGCCGGTGGTGCGCCGGTCGGTCGCGACCATGGCGCCGCCGACGATCGCGCCGCCGACCAGAAGGGCGCCGCAGCCCGAGAGCAGGGCGCCGGCGAGGGCCGCGCCGGCCAATGCGAAGGGCAGGCCGCGGCCCGTGCCGCGGATGGAATTCAGAGTCATGTGTTTTCCTGTTCGCCGAGCAGTTGCAGGTCGACCGCATCGCAGAGGCAGTGCAGCACCAGCAGGTGCACTTCCTGGATGCGCGCCGTCCGCTCGTGCGGGACGCAGATGTGGACGTCGGTCTCGGTCAGGCGTTCGCGCATGCGCCCGCCGGTGTTGCCGGTCAGCGCCACGACGGTCATTTCCCGGGCGTGCGCCGCGTCGACCGCGGCGAGCACGTTGGCGGAATTGCCGCTCGTGGACAGGGCCAGCAGCACGTCGCCGGGCGAGCCCAGCGCCGAGACCTGCTTGGAAAAGACCGCCTCGTAGCCGTAGTCGTTGCCGACCGCGGTGAGGATCGAGGTGTCGACGGTGAGGGCGAGCGCCGCCAGGCCGGGCCGCTCGCGCTCGAATCGGCCGACGAACTCGGCCGCGAAATGCTGGGCATCGGCGGCCGAACCGCCGTTGCCGCAGGCCAGGACCTTGCCCCCGCCGGTGATGCAGCCGACCAGCGCGCTGACCGCGTCGGCAATCGGCTTGCTGAGCACTTCGGCGGCAGCGTACTTGAGGTCGGCGCTGTCGAAAAACTGCTGCTGGATCCGTTGTTCGAGCATGGTCACCGATGATATGACACGCTTTTTGCGCGTCGGTTCAGCGTCGATTCACGAGGCGTCGAAGGCCGCGCGCAGCCACTCGATACGCTCGCCTTCGACCGTGACGACGTCGAACCGGCAGGGCGGCAGGACCGCGAACCGGTGCAGGAAATGCTGGGCGGCAAAGACGATGCGGCGCTGCTTCAGGCCGTCGACGCTCGCCGCCGCGCCGCCGTGGCGCGCATCGCCGCGCGATCGCACCTCGACGAACACCAGCGTGCCGTCGCGGTCGCGCAGGATCAGATCGACCTCGCCGCCGCGGGCGCGCGGCCCGCGCGCGACCCGATAATTGCGTTCGACCGGGACGAGCCCGCCCGCCATCAAGTGGGCGAGCGCTCGCCTCTCGGCAGCGTCGCCTCGTGCCTTGGTTGTGCGCGGGTCGACAGGTCTTGCATCGGAGGTCATGGGTGCTCACGGATCGTTCGATGCTCGTTCAGGCGGCGGCCGCCGCGGCCGGCGGCCAGGAGTATCCCGCGCCGGCGCTCTATGTCGTCGCCACGCCGATCGGCAACCTCGCCGACCTGACCCTGCGCGCGCTGCACGTGCTCGCCATGGTGGACGCGATCGCCTGCGAAGACACGCGGCACAGCGCCCGGCTGCTGGAGCATTTCGGCCTAACCAAGCCGCTGCTCGCGGCCCATGAGCACAACGAGCGCGAGGCCGCTGCCGCCGTGCTCGGTCGCCTGGCGCGCGGCGAACGGGTGGCCTATATCAGCGACGCGGGAACACCGGCTGTGAGCGACCCGGGCGCGGCGCTGGTCGCCGCGGCGCGCGGCGCCGGCTACCGAGTGGTGCCGATTCCGGGTGCGAGCAGCGCGTTGGCGGCGCTCTCGGTCGCGGGCGACACGCTGGGATCGGGCTTCGCCGTCATCGGCTTCCTGCCGGCGCGCGGCGGCGAGCGGGCAGAGGCCCTGGCGCGCGCCGCGCGCGCGAACCTGGCCCAGGTGCTGTTCGAGGCCCCGCACCGGATCGCTGCGCTCGGCGCCGCCCTGGCCGAGGCCTGCCCCGAGCGCACGCTGACCCTGTGTCGCGAGCTGACCAAGCAGTTCGAAACGATCGCCACTCTGCCCGCTCGCGAGCTGCCCGCGTGGCTGGCCGCCGACGCGAATCGGGTTCGCGGTGAATTCGTGCTCGTGCTGCACGGCCTGCCGGACGACACCGGAGCGGCCGGCGAAGCGGATCACGACACACTGCTCGCGCCCCTGGTCGAGGCGCTGCCCCTGAAGCAGGCCGTGGCGCTGGCCATGGCGATCGGCGGCGCGCCGCGCAACGTTCTCTACGCCCGCGCGCTCGTGCTCAAGACCGGCGCCACGCCGGAAGGCGAGCCGAACTAGCGACCGCTGCCGATCAGGGCTTCGCAGCGGCCGGCGCGGTCTGGGCGTCGTGCTTCTGCTGCTTGATGTTCTCGCTGGTACGGTTCTGCACCTTGTTGAGGTGATGGCGCTCGGCCTTGGTGACGGTGCCGTCGGCCTTGGCCTTGGCTTCGACCGCGGCGACGTGCCCTTGCTGCTTCTCGAGACGGTTGGTTTCCTTGGCGTTGAGCTGGCCGGAAGCGACACCGGCGTCGATGCGCGCCTGCTGCTTGACTTCGCGGGCGTCGGCTTTCGGCGTGGCCGCGGTCGCGGCCTGGGCGAAGGCGCCGAGCGCGGCGAGGGTGAGGCTGGCGCCGACGACGAGGGTCTTGAGATTCGACATGGTGATGCTCTCCCAGAGTGGGTGTTGTTCGTGATGAGGGCGGGGAGGCCCCGCCCGTGTTCAACGATGCCCCTTGCGCCAGGACGACCGCCACGGCGTAAAGGTCTGTGAAGCCGGCGCCGATCCTACAATTCCGCTTCGACTCCCGAGGCTGCTTCGACCATGATTTCCCGCGAACCCACGATCGAACGCCTCGCCATCGCCCGCTCCCTGCTGCTCGAGCCCTTCGGTCTCAGCGAGGCGACGCTCGCGACGGCGCTGGCAACGATCGCCACCCACCGCATCGACGACGCCGACCTCTACTTCCAGTACACGCGCAGCGAAGGCTGGAGCCTCGAGGAGGGCATCGTCAAGAGCGGCAGCTTCGGCATCGACCAGGGCGTGGGCGTGCGCGCGGTCGCCGGCGAGAAGACGGCGTTCGCCTACTCCGACGACATCTCCGAGGCCGCGCTGATGGACGCCGCGCGCACCGTGCGCACGATCGCCGCCGCCGGGCAGAGCCGCCGGGTGAAGCTGCAGACCGCGTCGAAGCTCGCCGGCAGCCGCGTGCTCTACGCGCCCATGGACCCGATCGCCACGCTCGACAGCACGCAGAAGGTCGCACTGCTCGAGCGGGTGGAAAAGCTCGCGCGCGCCCGCGATCCGCGCGTCGTCCAGGTCATGGCCGGGCTGGCCGGCGAATATGACGTGGTCCTGGTCGCGCGCGCCGACGGCACCATCGCCGCCGACGTGCGCCCGCTGGTCCGGCTCTCGGTCACGGTGATCGCCGAGCAGACCAAAGACGGCGTCGTGCGCCGCGAGTCGGGCAACGGCGGCGGCGGCGGCCGTTTCGGCTTCGGCTACTTCCAGCAGGACGTGATCGAGTCGTATGTCGACCAGGCCGTCAACGCGGCCCTCACCAACCTCGACTCGCGGCCGGCCAAGGCCGGCGAGATGAGCGTCGTGCTCGGCCCGGGCTGGCCGGGGGTGCTGCTGCACGAAGCGATCGGCCACGGCCTGGAGGGCGACTTCAACCGCAAGGGCGCGAGCGCCTTCACCGGCCGCGTCGGCCAGCGGGTGGCAGCCAAGGGCGTGACCGTGCTCGACGACGGCACGATCCCCGACCGCCGCGGCTCGCTCAACGTCGACGACGAGGGCAACGCGACCCAGCGCAACGTGCTGATCGAGGACGGCATCCTCAAGGGCTACATCCAGGACTCGATGAACGCGCGCCTGATGAAGGTCAAGCCCACCGGCAACGGCCGGCGCGAAAGCTACGCCGCGGTGCCGATGCCGCGCATGACCAACACCTACATGCTGGGCGGCGACAAGACGAAGGAAGAGATCGTCGCCGGCCTGAAGCGCGGCCTCTACGCCACCAACTTCGGCGGCGGCCAGGTCGACATCACGAGCGGCAAGTTCGTGTTCTCGGCGAGCGAGGCGTTCTGGGTCGAGAACGGCAAGATCCAGTACCCGGTCAAGGGCGCCACCCTGATCGGCAACGGTCCCGATGCGCTGACGCGCGTCTCGGCGATCGGCAACGACATGCGGCTGGACACCGGCGTGGGCGTCTGCGGCAAGGAAGGGCAGAGCGTGCCGGTCGGCGTCGGCCAGCCGACGCTGCGCATCGACCGGCTCACGGTCGGCGGGACGGCGTAAACGCCGACGCGCTACACCACCCGCACGTCGAGCGTCGGCAGGCCGGCGATCGAACCCTGCATCACGTCGCCCGGTACCACCGGACCGACGTTCTCCGGCGTGCCGCTGAAGATGATGTCGCCCGGCATCAGCTCGAACGCCTGGCTGAGCCGGGAGATCTGCTCGGCGACGCTCCAGATCATGTAGCTCAGGTCGGCGTTCTGCTTGACCGCGCCGTTGACCTTGAGCGAGATCGCGCCCTTGGTGAAGTGGCCGATCTGCGCCACCCGATGGATCGGCCCGATCGGCGCCGAGCGGTCGAAGCTCTTGCCGATTTCCCAGGGCTTCTTCTCGTCGCCCATCGCCCGCTGCAGGTCGCGCCGCGTCATGTCGAGGCCGATGGTGTAGCCGAACACCAGGCCGAGCGCCTGCTCGGTCGAGACGTTGCGGCCGCCCTTGTCGAGCGCTGCGACCAGCTCGATCTCGTAGTGGTAGTTCTTGGTCAGCGTCGGGTACGGATGGTCGGCGGTGGTGCCCGGGGCGACGAACTGGATGGCGTCGCTCGGCTTCTGGAAGAAGAACGGCGGCTCGCGGGTCGGGTCCGACCCCATCTCGCGCGCGTGCGCAGCGTAGTTGCGGCCGATGCAATAGATCCGGCGCACCGGAAACATGTCGCTCGTGCCGACGATCGGCAGCATCGGCTGGGCAACGCTGAACACGGTGCGCGAGCCCGCCGTGGCGTTGCCCTGGGGCGCACCACTGGCGCAGCCGGCAAGCGCGGCAAGTCCCGTGACGGCGCTTGCCGACAACACTTTCCTTCGATCCATGTCATGTCTCCTGGTTTCGGTTGACGCCGTCCCGCGACCGCGTGCTACATTGGCGCAAATGATTTCGCGCTCCTGGTTTTTTGCGTATTTTGCGTTCTCGCACCGCTCGGCGGACGGAGAGGCGATCGCGTAGGCTAGTCAGCGCACACCGAACTCCAAACCGCCGGGCACCCCCCGGCGGTTTTCTTTTTTGCGGAAGGAAAACCCATCATGGTGAAGAGCAGTCATCCCGTCGAGGGTGCGTATGCGCACGGCGAACGCACCAGCCAGACCGACGACCAGCGGATCAAGGACGTGACGCCCTTGCCGCCGCCGGAGCACCTGATCCGGTTCTTCCCGATCGCCGGCACGCCGGTCGAGCAGCAGATCGGCAAGACACGCGGCGCGATCCGCCGGATCATGCAGCGCGAGGACGACCGGCTGCTCGTCATCATGGGCCCGTGCTCGATCCACGACCCGCTCGCTGCGGTGGAATACGCGAAGAAGCTCAAGCTCGAGCGGGACCGCTTCGCCGGCACGCTCGAGATCGTGATGCGCGTCTATTTCGAGAAGCCGCGCACCACCGTCGGCTGGAAAGGACTGATCAACGACCCCTACCTCGACGAGAGCTACCGCATCGACGAGGGCCTGCGCATCGGCCGCCAGCTCCTGCTCGAGATCAACCGCCTCGGCATGCCCGCCGGCAGCGAGTTCCTCGACGTGATCTCGCCGCAGTACCTCGGCGACCTGATCGCCTGGGGCGCGATCGGCGCGCGCACCACCGAGAGCCAGGTGCACCGCGAGCTCGCCTCGGGCCTCTCGGCGCCGATCGGCTTCAAGAACGGCACCGACGGCAACATCCGGATCGCGATCGACGCGATCCAGGC
The DNA here is from genome assembly GCA_021414305.1 of Burkholderiales bacterium. Lineage (GTDB taxonomy): Bacteria > Pseudomonadota > Gammaproteobacteria > Burkholderiales > Burkholderiaceae_C > Schlegelella_A. The sequence goes on from JAIOOS010000017.1 coordinate 444,083, forward strand.
GGCGGCCCGGCCGCATCACTTCCTCTCGGTGCACAAGAACGGGCAGGTGGCGATCGTCGAGACGCGCGGCAACAAGGACTGCCACGTCATCCTGCGCGGCGGCAAGGCGCCGAACTACGACGCCGCCTCGATCGCCGCAGCGTGCAAGGAGATCGAGGCGGCGAAGCTGCCGTGTACGCTGATGATCGACTGCAGCCACGCCAACAGCAGCAAGGACCACAACCGCCAGGTCGAGGTCGCGGGCGATGTCGCAGCGCAACTGAAGGCCGGCAATCGCTGTATCTTCGGCGTCATGGTGGAAAGTCATCTCCAGCCCGGGGCGCAGAAGTTCAGCGCCGGCAAGGACGACCCGGGCAAGCTCGCCTACGGCCAGAGCATCACCGATGCCTGCCTCGGCTGGGACGATTCGCTGCGCGTGCTCGAGACGCTGAGCGAGGCCGTCGCCCGGCGCAGGCTCGGCGAGGCTGTTGTCGCATGAAGCGCCGGCGGCTGCTTGTCGGCGCGGGCGGTGTCCTGGCGCACATCGCCTTCCCCGCGCTCGCCGCCGGCCGCGATGCCCTGCCGCGCATGACCGACGGGCCGTTCTACCCGTCGCCCTCGTACCGCGCCGGCGGCGTCGACTGGGACGCCGACCTGACGACCGTCGGCGGCCGCGACCCCGACGGCCAGCCGCGCCCGCGAGCCCGCGGCGAGCACCTCGATCTCTGGGGCACGGTGCAAGACAGCGAAGGCCGGGCGATCGACGGCGCCACCGTCGAGATCTGGCAATGCGACGCGTTCGGCAGCTACCGCCATCCGCGCGGCGCCGGCGCCCGGGTCGACGCCGGCTTCCAGGGATTCGGCAGCACGCGCAGCGATGCCCGCGGCAGCTACCGCTTCCGCACGATCCGCCCCGTGCCTTACACCGGCCGCACGCCGCACATCCACGTCAAGCTGCGCCATCCGTCGTTCGGCGAAGTCACTTCGCAGCTCTTCGTCGCCGGCGACCCGGGCAACGCGAACGACTTTCTCTACCGAAGCCTCTCCGAGGCCGGCCGCGAGGCGGTAGAGATGCGCCCGGCGCGGGCGCCGGCGGGCAGCCCGGTGATGTGGCAGGCGGAGCGGGCCCTGATCGTCGGCAGCTAGCGGCTGGACAGGGGGGCCTCGCCCGGGGCCGCGCTGACGCGATCTCCGAAGTGGCGGACGAGCTTGTCGGCCGCGAGCCTGCCGTCACGGCCGATCGGCAGGCGCAGCAGGTACGTGCCCGAGTCGTCGGGAAGCTCGAGCTCGATCCAGTCCTCACGGATCCGGGCACGTACGACGTACGACGCATGGACGGGCAGGAAGTTGTAGTCGCCGATGTATATCCCCTCGTCGCCGACCACGATCTCCAGGCCACCGGGCGGTGCCTTCTTGGGTAGAAGCGCGAGGCCCTGGCTCTGAGCGATTGACTGGCCGTCGACTTGCGCGCGAACCGCCATGCGCTCGCGCCAGGTGTCGGCGTCGACGATCCAGCTCGCCACGACACCCTTGCCCCCCTCGAGGCGACCGAAGTGCTGCGCCGCGAACGCCTCCTGGATGCCCCAGACGAAGAGGGCGATCGCGCCGACGATCGGAATGGCCATGACGGTCATGCCGAGGGCCTTGCCGAGCGCGTCGAAATTGACGAACACGCAGATCGCGACGAAGGCCGCGGCGTCGGCGGCGAGCAGGGCCCAGGCGAGGCGGGCCCGCAGGCGGTTTCGCCGCCCATCGCGCGGCACGCGTCCGGCCCTGTGCGGCGAAGGCGGTGCGGCGGCGCTCACGAGCCGGCCGGATCGGCGCCGTCGGCGGCGGCGTCGCGCGCCAGCCGCTCGCTCTTCCAGTAGACGTCGTCGCCGCCCAGGCCGTCGAGGTTGGCACGGTTGAGCACGCGGGCCAGCACGAACAGCAGGTCGCTGAGGCGATTGAGGAACTGGCGCGGCTCGGCACGGACGGTCTCGCTCGCTGCCAGCGCCACCACCGAACGCTCGGCCCGGCGCGCGACCGTCCGACCGACATGCGCGATCGCCGCACTGCGGGTGCCGGCGGGAAGGATGAATTCCTTCAGCCGCGGCAGGCTCGCGTTGTAGTGCGCGAGCGCCTCGTCGAGGCGGGCGACTGCCTCGCTCTTCAGCAACTCGTAGCCCGGGATCGAGAGCTCGCCGCCGAGGTTGAACAGCTCGTGCTGGATGACCGAGAGCAGCTCGCGCACGTCGTCGGGCAGCGGCTCGGCGAGAAGCACGCCGAGATTCGAGTTGAGCTCGTCGACTTCGCCCATCGCGGCGACGCGCAGATGGTCCTTGGGCACGCGGCTGCCGTCGCCGAGCCCGGTGGTGCCGTCGTCGCCGGTGCGTGTCGCGATCTGGGTGAGGCGATTCGACATGATCGCGGCCATGCTAGCAGCGCGGTCGGCCGCGCCGCCGGGTTCCTACAATGGCTCGCCGGTGCCCGCCACCGAGGAGATCGTCATGAACGCACCGCTGCCCGCCCACCTGCTGCCCAAGATCGAGCCCCGGGCGGTGCCGAAGGAGATGGTGGACGCGCTCAAGGCGCAGTTCGGCGAGCGCTGCTCGACCGCGCTGGTGGTGCGCGAGCAGCACGGCCGCGACGAATCGCCGATCGACGCGCCGCCGCCCGAGGCCGTGGTCTTCTGCGAGAGCACCGAGGACGTCGCGTTCGTCGTCCGGCTCGCCGACCGCTACTCGGTGCCGGTGATTCCGTTCGGCGTCGGCTCCTCGCTCGAAGGCCACCTGCTGGCGGTGCAGGGCGGCGTGAGCATCGACCTGTCGCGGATGAACAAGGTGCTCGCGGTCAACGCCGAGGACCTGACGGTGACGGTCCAGGCCGGGGTGACGCGGACCCAGGTCAACGACGAGATCCGCCACACCGGCCTGTTCTTTCCGATCGACCCGGGCGCCGACGCCTCGATCGGCGGCATGTGCGCCACCCGCGCCAGCGGCACCAACGCGGTCCGCTACGGCACGATGCGCGAGAACGTGCTCGGCCTCACGGTCGTCACCGCCTCGGGCGAGGTCATCCACACCGGCACCCGGGCGCGCAAGTCCTCCGCCGGCTACGACCTGACCCGGCTGATGATCGGCAGCGAGGGCACGCTCGGCGTCATGACCGAGATCACGCTGCGTGTCTATCCGGTCCCTGAGGCGATGTCGGCCGCGACCTGCACCTTCCCCTCGATCGACGCAGCGGTGCGCACGACGATCCAGCTGATCCAGATGGGCGTGCCGATCGCCCGCTGCGAGCTGCTCGACCGCTACGCGGTGCAGGCGGTGAACCGGCACGACAAGCTGACGCTGACCGAAGCGCCGATGCTGCTGATGGAGTTCCACGGCAGCGAGGCCGGCGTGGCCGAGCAGTCGGCGATCGTCCAGGAGATCGCGAGCGAGCATGGCGGCGAAGGCTTCCAGTGGGCGACGACGCCCGAAGAGCGCAAGAAGCTCTGGGCGGCGCGCCACCGCGCCTATTTCGCCGGCCTGCAGATGAAGCCCGGCTGCCGCACCGTCACCACCGACACCTGCGTGCCGATCTCGCGGCTGGCCGAATCGGTGGTCACCGCGTCGGAGGAGGCCGAGGCGGCGGGGATGATGCATTACATCGTCGGCCACGTCGGCGACGGCAACTTCCACATCGCCTACCTGGTCGATCCGAACAAGCCGGAAGAGCGCGAGACTGCCGAGCGGCTCAACGAGGCGCTCGTGATGCGCGTGCTGGCGATGGACGGCACCTGCAGCGGCGAGCACGGCATCGGCCTGCACAAGATGGGCTTCCTGGTGAGCGAAGCCGGCACCGGCGCGATCGAGATGATGCGCACCGTCAAGCGCGCCCTCGACCCGAAGAACATCATGAACCCGGGCAAGATCTTCGCGCTCTGAGCGCGCGACCTAGCGCGTCAGCACGTCCTCGCGCAGCAGCTCGGAGCGGGTCGGGATCCAGATGTCGTCGTTCGGCGTCGAGACGATGCGCTTGACGAACTCGGGCTTGAGCCCGGCGCTGCGGTAAAGGTCCGACTCCTCGCGCGCCGCCGGCACGGCCCGGTCTTCGGCCGATTGGCCGATCGAGCGGCCGCGGTGAAAGCCGATCCGCGCGCGCTCGCCCGCCGAGCGGTTGGCGCCGGCGAGCAGGACCAGGGTGCAAGCGGAGAAGCACTCGCCCTCGACCCGGGTGTTGAGCTGGTAGCGCTTGACCACTTCGGCCATGCGCTTGCCTTCGCGCAGCCAACCGCCGGGCGAATGGAGCAGCAGGGTGCCGACCTTGGGGGCCGCGCCGATCGCCTGGTCGATCGCCGCGGCGGCGCCGTCGTTGATGCCGCCGGAGAAGGAGACCACCCGCCCGTCGTCGCTCAGCTTCACGTCGAAGGCCTCGGTCGGCTGCTTGCCCTGGGCGACCGCCCAATGCTCCTTGAGGTAGGGGCCCATCTTGCCGAGCTCGCGCACCGTTGCCGCCGTGCCGACGCCGAGCGAGATGAGGGCGAGCAGCGACCAGACGATCTGCGAGCCGTCGAGGAAGCGGCGCAGCGCCGACATCGTCGTGCCGAACATCGACCAGAGCCAGACCGCGATCACCACCGGCTCGAAACAGAGCACCGCGACCGAGACCGAGCGCATCGAGCTGCGGTCGCCGAGCTCGCGGAACACCCATGCGCCGAAGGCGGCGAGGCCCCAGGCGAGCAGGACGGTGTGCAGCCAGTACGAGCGGGCCAGCGAATACTCGCCGACCAGATGCCGCCAGAAGAACCCGGCGCGCGCTTCCGGACGCCCGTGGCGCCGCGCCTCCCCGCGCCGGCTCACATCCGCTCGAGCTCGGAAGCGGTGATCGACCAGTGGGTCGTCACGTCGCCGTAGGAGTCGACGCTCTCGAGGTTCACGCCGAAGCCCCAGAGCCGGGCGACGTGCTTGAGCACCTCCTGCGCGCCCTCGTGCAGCGGCCGGTTGTTGTGCCGCGTGTGGCGCAGCGTCAGCGAGCGGTTGCCGCGCAGGTCGACGCTCAGGACCTGGATGTCGGGCTCGCGGGAGCCGAGGTCGTACTGCCGCGACAGCGCCTCGCGCACGTGGCGGTAGCCGGCGGTGTCGTGAATGGCCGAGACGCGCAGGTGCTCGTCGTGCTCGTCGTCGAGGATGGAGAACAGGCGCAGGTCGCGGATCACCTTCGGCGAAAGGTACTGGCCGATGAAGCTCTCGTCCTTGAAGTTGCGCATCGCGTGATGGATAGCCGGCAGCCACGGCGTGCCCGCGAGCTGCGGGAACCACTCACGGTCCTCGTCGGTCGGGTGCTCGCAGATCCGCCGCAGGTCGGTGTACATCGCGAAGCCGAGCGCATAGGGATTGAGGCCGCCGTAAGCCGGGTGGCCGACCGGCGGCTGGAAGATCACGTTGGTGTGCGACTTCAGCCACTCGATCATCACGCCGTCGGTGAGGTGGCCTTCGTCGTAGAGCGTGTTGAGCAACTGGTGGTGCCAGAACGTCGCCCAGCCCTCGTTCATCACCTGCGTCTGCCGCTGCGGGTAGAAGTACTGGGCGATCTTGCGCACGATCCGCACCACCTCGCGCTGCCACGGCTCGAGCAGCGGCGCGTTCTTCTCGATGAAGTAGAGGATGTTCTCCTGCGGCTCGGCCGGAAAGCGCTTGACGTCGGCGGCGTCCTCGGCCCGGTCCGGGCGCCGCGGCAAGGTGCGCCAGATGTCGTTGACCTGCGTCTGCGCGTACGCCAGCCGGTCGTTGCGGCGGGCGAGCTCGTCGGCGAGCGAGAGCTTGCTCGGCCGGTGGTAGCGGTCGACGCCGTAGTTCTGCAGAGCGTGGCAGCTGTCGAGCATGTCCTCGACCTGCTGCATGCCGTGCTTCTCTTCGCACTCGGCGATGTAGTTCCGGGCATAGACCAGGTAGTCGATGATCGACGACGCGTCGGTCCACAGGCGGAACAGGTAGTTGCCCTTGAAGAAGCTGTTGTGGCCGTACGCCGCGTGGGCGATCACCAGCGCCTGCATCGCCGTCGTGTTCTCCTCCATCAGGTAGCTGATGCAGGGGTCGGAGTTGATGACGATCTCGTACGCCAGACCCATCTGGCCGCGGCGGTAGCTGCGCTCGTTGGCGATGAACTCCTTGCCGTAGCTCCAGTGCCGGTAGTTCACCGGCATGCCGACCGAGGCGTAGGCGTCCATCATCTGCTCGGCGGTGATGACCTCGAGCTGGTTCGGATAGGTGTCGAGCGCGAAGCGCTGGGCACAGGCGCGGATCTTCTCGTGGTACTGCTCGACCAGCTCGAAGGTCCAGTCGCTCGGGTCGGGCAGGGGCCCCTCGGGCCGCGGGCCGGCCGGCAGCGGCGCCGGCGGGATCAGTCGCTCCGGCCGCAGGCGCCGAATCGCAGGCGAAGGACGCGAGTCCGCGGTCACCGACTTCATGCCGCCGCTCCCTCGCTCTTGAACAGCTCGCGGAACACCGGGTAGATCTGGCTCGGATCGGTGACCTTCCTCATCGCGAACGCGCGCTCGGTCTCCCGCAGCCGCGCGTACTCCTCCCAGAGGTTCTGCTCCTCCTCGGCCACCTGCACGTAGGCGAAGTAGCGGCACTTCGGCAGGAGGCTCTCGGTCAGCAGCTCGCGGCAGCGGCCGGAGTCGTGGTGCCAGTTGTCGCCGTCGCTCGCCTGCGCGCCGTAAATGTTCCAGTCGCCCTGCGAGTAACGCTCGGTGATGATCTCGTCCATCAGCACCAGCGCGCTCGAGACCACCGTGCCGCCGGTCTCGCGGGCACGGAAGAAATTCTCCTCGTCGACTTCCTGCGCCTGCGTGTGATGGCGGATGAAGACGAGATCGATCTTCTCGTAGTGCCGCGTCAGGAACAGGTAAAGCAGGATGAAGAAGCGCTTGGAGAGGTCCTTCCTCGCTTCGTCCATCGAGCCGGAGACGTCCATCAGGCAGAACATCACCGCCTTGGCGGTCGGTATCGGCAGGCGCACCCGGTTGCGAAAGCGCAGGTCGATCGGGTCGAGGTAGGGAATGCGTTCGAGGCGCGAACGCAGCGCGGCGATCTGCGCCTCCATCTCCTTGCGAGCGAGTGCGACCGCCGGGTCGGCGGAGGTCTCGGGCAGCTCGGCGAGCTGCAGCAGCAGGCTGGCGAGCTCGGCGCGCGAGCCGGCGCCGATGGCGACACGCCGGCCGATCGCTCCGCGCATCGAGCGGATCACGCTCAGGTTGCTGGGCGTGCCCGAGTTCGAGTAGCCGGCACGCTGGCTCTTCATCTCGGGCATCTCGACGAGCTGGCTGCGCACCAGGCGCGGCAGGGCCAGGTCGTCGAAGAAGATCTGCATGAACTCTTCCTTGGTGAGGTGGAAGACGAAATCGTCCTCCCCCTCGCCGGAATCGCCCGCCTTGCCGCTGCCGCTGCCGCGGCCCGAGCCGCCTTGCGGCCGCTCGATGTGGTCGCCGCGCACGTACTCGCGGTTGCCCGGGTGCACGATCTCGCGCGCGCCGCCGCTGCCGTGGCCGAACGAGGGCTCGCTGATGTCGCGCTTGGGCAGGTGGATGTCCTCGCCCTTCTCGATCTCGCGGATGCCGCGCTGGTCGATGGCGCGACGCACCGCGTCGCGCACCTGGCCCTGGTAACGGCGCAGGAATCGCTCGCGGTTGCCGATCGACTTGTTTTTGCCGGCGAGGCGGCGGTCGATGATCTGCTGGAGCATGTGCCTTCCTAGCTGCTCTTCCTCACCCGCAGATACCACTCGCACAACAGCCGCACCTGCTTGGCGGTGTAGCCCTTCTCGACCATCCGGTTGACGAAGTTCTCGTGCTTCTTCGCCTCGTCGGCACTCGCCTTGGCGTTGAAGCTGATCACCGGCAGCAGCTCCTCGGTGTTCGAGAACATCTTCTTCTCGATCACCGTGCGCAGCTTCTCGTAGCTCGTCCAGAGCGGGTTCTTGCCGTTGTTGTTGGCGCGAGCCCGCAGCACGAAGTTGACGATCTCGTTGCGGAAGTCCTTCGGGTTGGAGATGCCCGCGGGCTTCTCGATCTTCTCGAGCTCGGCGTTGAGCTGGGCCCGGTCGAAGACCTCGCCGGTGTCGGTGTCGCGGTACTCCTGGTCCTGGATCCAGTAGTCGGCGTAGGTGACGTAGCGGTCGAAGATGTTCTGCCCGTACTCGCTGTAGCTCTCGAGGTAGGCGGTCTGGATCTCCTTGCCGATGAACTCGGCATAGCGCGCCGAGAGGTGCTCCTTGATGAAACCGAGGTACTTCTGCTCGGTCTCGGCCGGGAACTGCTCGCGCTCGATCTGCTGCTCGAGCACGTACATCAGGTGCACCGGGTTCGCGGCGACCTCGGCCGGATCGAAGTTGAAGACCTTCGACAGGATCTTGAAGGCGAAGCGCGTCGAGACGCCGCTCATGCCTTCGTCGACGCCGGCGTAGTCGCGGTACTCCTGGTAGCTCTTGGCGCGCGGGTCGGTGTCCTTCAGGTTCTCGCCGTCGTAGATCAGCATCTTCGAGTAGAGCGACGAGTTCTCCGGCTCCTTCAGGCGCGTGAGCATCGCGAACTGGCTCATCATCTTCAGCGTGCCGGGCGCGCACTTGGCGTCGGACAGCGACGAGTTGCGCAGCAGCTTCTCGTAGATCTTCACTTCCTCCGAGGTGCGCAGGCAGTACGGCACCTTGACGATGTAGATCCGGTCGAGGAAGGCCTCGTTGTTCTTGTTGTTGCGGAAGGTCTTCCATTCGCTCTCGTTGCTGTGCGCGAGAACGATGCCGTCGAACGGGATCGCGCCGAAGCCTTCGGTGCCCTTGTAGTTGCCTTCCTGGGTGGCGGTGAGCAGCGGGTGCAGCACCTTGATCGGCGCCTTGAACATCTCGACGAACTCGAGCAGGCCCTGGTTGGCCAGGCACAGGCCGCCGGAGAAGCTGTACGCGTCGGGGTCGTCCTGGGCGAAGGTCTCGAGCTTTCTGATGTCGACCTTGCCGACCAGCGCCGAGATGTCCTGGTTGTTCTCGTCGCCCGGCTCGGTCTTGGAAACGCCGACCTGCTTGAGGACGCTGGGGTGGCGCTTGACGATCTTGAACTTGCGGATGTCGCCGCCGTACTCGTCGAGGCGCTTCACCGCCCAGGGGCTGAGGATGCGCGTCAGGTAGCGGGCCGGAATGCCGTACTCCTTTTCGAGCAGCGGCCCGTCCTCGAGCGGGTCGAAGAGGCCGAGCGGCGACTCGTTCACCGGCGAGCCCTTGATCGCGTAGAACGGCACGTGCTCCATGAGCAGCTTCAGCCGCTCGGCGATCGAGCTCTTGCCGCCGCCGACGGGGCCCAGCAGGTAAAGGATCTGCTTCTTTTCCTCGAGGCCCTGGGCGGCGTGGCGGAAGTAGCTCACGACCTGCTCGATCGCGTCTTCCATGCCGTAGAACTCGGCGAATGCGGGGTAGATCTTGATGACCTTGTTGGCGAACAGGCGCGAGAGCCTGACGTCATTGCGCGTGTCGACCATCGTCGGCTCGCCGATCGCCTTCAACATCCGCTCGGCGGCGGTGGCGTAGGCAAGCGGGTTGCGCTTGCACTCGGCGAGGTAGTCCTCGATCGACAGCTCTTCTTCGCGGCTGCGCTCGAAGCGCGCGGCAAAGTTGCTGATCACATCCATGCTGATCTCCTGTGCGAAGAGGCGGCAGCGGGAGGCTTTTGGCCTCCGCGCGTCCGGGGAAGTTCTGATGGAACCCGGCGGGGCGCCATCAGAGCTTTCCTTGCACACCAGCAGGGTGTCAGTTCAAGCTTCGATCATCGTGCCACAGACAAAGGCGCGAAAAGAAGAGCCTTTGCGGTGTTGCTCATGCGCATCTTGCATCCGCGCTTGTCGAGCAGGTTAGCAAGCAACGTGCCGAAATCGTCGCCGGTTGACTGCACGTGGCCGAAGCGGGTGCAGCGGCGTGTGAAGTTCCTCGCCTCGGTAGCTCCCGCGAACGCGGGAGCGTCAGCTTCGCTCGTGGCCGAACTTGCCGAGCAGCCCGTCGAGCTCGTCGAGCGAGCCGAAGGCGATCGCGACCTCGCCGCGATGCCCCTTTGCGGCGCCGGAGTCCCGCAGGCGGATCTCGACCGTGGTCGCGAAGCTGTCGGAGAGTTGCCTTTCGAGACGCAGAATGTCGCTCGACTTCTGACGTTTCGCGCGCAGCAGCGGTGACGACCCTGCGCTGCCAGCGGCCTGCCGGGCGGCGAGCTTCTCGGCCTCGCGCACGTTCAAGCCCTTGGCGACGATCTCGTTCGCCGCCTGGATCTGCTCTGCACCGCCAAGCGGCAACAGGGCGCGGGCGTGCCCCATCTCGATCGCCCCGCCGAGCAGGAGCTGTTGCACCGGCTCGCTGAGCTGCAGCAGGCGAAGCAGGTTGGTGGTGGCGCTGCGCGAGCGGCCGAGGGCGCGGGCGGCGGCCTCGTGGGTGAGGCCGAACTCCTCGGTCAGGCGCTTGACGCCACGCGCTTCCTCGAGCGGGTTCAGGTCCTCGCGCTGCATGTTCTCGATCAGCGCCATCGCCGCCGCCGCCTCGTCGGGCACGTCGCGAACCAGCACCGGCACTTGCTCCAGCCCGGCCAGCCGGGCGGCGCGAACCCGGCGCTCGCCGGCGATGATCTCGAAGCGATCGGCGGCGCCGCCCAGGCGGCGCACCAGCACGGGCTGCATCACGCCTTGCGCCTTGATGCTCTCGGCGAGCTCGTTCAGCCCGGCCTCGTCGATGTGCATGCGCGGCTGGTACTTGCCAGGCTGCAGCCGGTCGATCGCGAGCGTGTGCGGCTCGCCGTCGCCGCCGCCCGCGCCGCTTTCGGATGTCTGTCGAACGGTCGGCCCGAGCAGGGCTTCGAGGCCGAGGCCGAGGCCCTTGGGTTTCTTCGTCGCCATCGGCCGATTGTCCTTGATAGCCCGGCGCGCTATCGCCGCCGCGGCGGCGCCGCGCAGGCTTGGGCCTGCGGCGGTATGCTTCGCCTTCAGCCCACGAGTCCCGCTATGAGCACCCGCGTTTTCGTCGACGGCCAGGAAGGCACCACCGGCCTCCGGATCCATGAATACCTCGCGCAGCGCAGCGACGTCGAGGTGCTGCGCGCCGCGCCCGAGCTGCGCAAGGACACGGCCGAGCGCGCGCGCCTGCTCAACGCCGCCGACATCGCCTTCCTCTGCCTGCCCGACGTCGCCGCGCGCGAGGCGGCGGCGCTGGTCACCAACCCGGCCACCTGCCTGATCGACGCCAGCACCGCGCACCGCACCGCCGGCGACTGGGTCTATGGCCTGCCCGAGCTCGCCCCGGACCAGCGCGCCAGGCTGCGCGCCGCCAAGCGCATCTCGAATCCCGGATGTCACGCCACCGGCTTCATCCTGCTGGTGCGGCCGCTCGTCGACGCCGGCCTGATCCCGCAGTCGGCGGCGCTTTCGGCGTCGTCGATCACGGGCTATTCGGGCGGCGGCAAGAAGATGATCGAGCAGTACGAGGCCGGCGGCGACAAGCGCCTGCTCTCGCCCCGCCCGTATGCCCTCGGCCTGACGCACAAGCACCTGCCGGAGATGACGGCGCACAGCCGGCTCGAGACCCGGCCGATCTTCGTGCCGATCGTCGGCAACTTCCTGAAGGGCCTGTCGGTGACGGTGCCGCTGCCGCTCGCCGAAGCGCGCCGTGGCACGACCGCCGAGCAACTGCATGCGGCCCTGGCCGAGCGCTACGCGGGCGAGCGCTTCGTGCGCGTGATGCCGCTGCGCGATCCGGCGATCCTGGCCGAGAACTACTTCGACGTGCAGGCGTGCAACGACAGCAACCGTGCGGAGCTGTTCGTCTTCGGCAACGACACCCAGGTGCTGCTGATGGCCCGGCTCGACAACCTCGGCAAGGGCGCGAGCGGCGCCGCGGTCCAGTGCATGAACGTGCACCTCGGCATCGACGAGAGCACCGGCCTCTGAGCCTTGCCAGTCGGCGTCAGCCGACCGGTGGCGAGCGGTAGTGGTAGGCGTAGGCGTCGGCGAAGCCCAGGCGCTCGTAGACGCGACGCGCGGGCGCGTTGCTCGCCTCGACCTGCAGATACGCGACCCGCACGCCTTCTGCGACGGCCAGGTGCAGCAGGCGCTGGCATAGCGCGCGCGCCAGGCCCCGGCCCCGCATGGCCTCGATGCTGAAGACGTCGTAGAGACCGGCGAGCTCGCCTTCGACGACGACCTGGCCGCCCGCGATCGGCGTGCCAGCGGCGTCGACGACGAAGAGCGCGCGATGGCGCACCGGCGATTGGCGAATGCGCTCGGCATGCGCCGACCGCGCTTCGGGCGACGAGCCGCGCTGGATGCCGACCCATTCGGCGAACGCGTCGCCGTCGACGGACTCGAACGCGATCGACCCTTCCGCCACGTCGAGCCCGGCCGCGCCGCTCGCGCCCGGCGCGAGCGACGCCACCATGACGCGCGTGTCGTCGATCCGCTCCATGCCGCGCGCCGTCAGTTGCTCGTCGAGCCCGGCCGGCAGCGAGAACGGCGTGATCCGGAAGAAGGGGCGCAGGTTCGCCTCGGCGTAGACAGCGAAGCAACGCTCGAGACGCTCGTCGAGCGACAGCCGGCCGTCCGCAACCGCTTGCACGCAGCGCGCACGCTTGGCCTTGCCGGGCGAGAAGCGAACCAGCCAGCCGTCGATCCAGAGCTGCTCGCGCGGCGCGCTGGCGTTGATGCCTGCGTCCTCGACCCGACTGAGCAGCCCCGGCGCGAACGCCGGATTCATGCCGGAACGCTGCGCGCGTCGGCCCGCGCCGCCATTTCCCTGGCGAAGTCGAGGAAGGCGACCGCCCCCTTCGACGCCGGGTCGAACACCAGGCCCGGCATGCCGTAGCTCGGCGCCTCGGCCAGGCGCACGTTGCGCGGAATCACGGTGTCGAAGACCCGGTCGCCGAAGTGCGCCTTGAGCTGCTCGCTCACCTGCGCCTGCAGCGTGATCCGGGCGTCGAACATGACCCGCAGGATGCCGATCACCTCGAGCTGCGGATTGATGTTGGCGTGCACCTGCTTGATCGTGTTGACCAGGTCGCTCAGGCCTTCGAGCGCGAAGTACTCGCACTGCATCGGCACCACCACGCCGTGCGCGCACGCCAGGCCGTTGAGCGTGAGCAGGCTGAGGCTCGGCGGGCAGTCGATGAGGACGAAGTCGTAGGCGCCCTCGACCGCGGCCAGGGCGCTGCGCAGGCGCCGGTCGCGTCGCTCCAGGCCGACGAGCTCGACTTCGGCGCCGGCGAGCTCGCGATTGGCGCCAACGACGTCGTAGCCGCCTTTCGGGCTGGGCCGCTTCGCTTCGTCGATGGTCGCGCTCTCGAGCAGGACGTCGTAGATGCTGGGATCGAGCGTGCGCTTGTCGATGCCCGAGCCCATGGTCGCGTTGCCTTGCGGGTCGAGATCGACCACCAGCACCCGGCGACCGAGCCGGGCGAGGCCGGCGGCGAGGTTGACGGTCGTGGTCGTCTTGCCGACGCCGCCCTTTTGGTTGGCGATGCAGAAGATGCGGCTCATTGGACTCTCGCGAGAAATGTCATTGCAAGCGCCCACTCTCGTTTATAGTGAGTATGGGAGCCATATTTCGCATCCAGATCAGGCATCTTTCGGCGTCCAGCCCGGGTACCTCCAGACGTTCCAGGTGAAACGCCTGAACCCCAGCCGGCAGGCTCGATATCTCGTCCAGCGGCAACTTTCCCTTCATGGCCAGCCAGACGCCGTGGTCCTTGAGCAGCCCTCCGGTCAGGGTGACGAAGTCGGAAAGGGAGGCGAAGGCGCGAGAGGTCACGACGTCGAACGGCGGCACCTGGAGCTGTTCCACGCGTTCATGCTCGCTGTGCAGGTTGAGAAGCTGCAAGGTCGAAGCGACCTGCTGGATGAAGGCCGCCTTCTTGCCCACGCTGTCGACGCAGGTCACGTCGAGCTCCGGCGCGACGATCGCCCAGACCACGCCGGGCAAGCCGCCACCGCTGCCGACGTCCAGCACGCGCTGGGGCCCCGGCAACCTGCGCCGCAGGGCAGGCACCGCGGCGAGGCAGTCGACCACATGCTGGGTCAGCATCGCCGCCGGGTCGCGCACCGCCGTCAGGTTGTAGGTCCGGTTCCACCGGGCGAGCAGGGCGACGAAGTCGAGCAGCCGTCCGGTCTGCGCCTCCGACAAGTGCAGGCCGAGCGCCTCGGCGGCCGAGCCGAGCTGGTCGCCGAGGGTCGGTCGCGCGGACCGGGGCGCCGGCTGAGCGGTCAAGCGTTGGCGCGGAGCGCGCCGCCGTCGTTGGCCGCCGGGTCGGCGCGGCGCAGCTTCTTGAGATGCACCAGCAACAGCGAGATTGCCGCCGGCGTGATGCCCGGCAGGCGTGCCGCCCGGCCGATCGTCTCGGGCCGATGCCGCGCCAGGACCTGACGCGCCTCGAACGACAGTGCCCGGACCGAGGCGTAGTCCAGCGTCGCGGGGAGGTCGACGTCGTCGGCGTTGCGGCTGCGCTCGACCTGCTCCTGCTGCTTGTCCAGGTAGCCGGCGTAGCGGGCCGAGGTTTCGATGCTCGCGATGATCTGGTCGGCCAAGGGACGACCAAGCTCGGCCCGGAGGGTTTCACGTGAAACCGCGTTGCCACCGGCCCATTGCGTGACCTCGTCGAAACCCACGCCGGGGCGGCGCAGCAAGTCGAACATCGTGTAGTCGCGGCTCAGCTCGGGCAAGGCCTCTGTCGCCGGAGCCGGGCCGACACGGGTCGCCTGCAGCCTCGCGGTTTCACGTGAAACCCGCTCCTGCTTGCGCTCGAACGCTGCCCAACGCGCATCGGCCACGAGGCCGAGCCGGCGGCCGATCTCCGTCAGGCGGACATCGGCGTTGTCCTCGCGCAGATGCAATCGGTACTCCGCACGGCTGGTGAACATCCGGTACGGCTCGGTCACGCCCTTGCTGACCAGGTCGTCGACGAGGACGCCCAGGTAAGCCTGGTCGCGCGACGCTACCCAGGGCGCATCGCCGCGCACCGCGAGCGCTGCATTGAGCCCGGCGTGCAGGCCCTGCGCCGCCGCCTCCTCGTAGCCGGTGGTGCCGTTGATCTGCCCGGCGAAGAACAGCCCGGAGATCGAACGCGTCTCGAAGCTGGCCTTCAGGCCACGGGGGTCGAAGTAGTCGTATTCGATCGCGTAGCCCGGCCGGACGACGTGCGCGTTCTCGAGCCCGGCGATCGAATGGACCGCGTCGAGCTGCACCTGGAAGGGCAACGAGGTCGAGATGCCGTTCGGATAGACCTCGTGCGTCGTCAGGCCCTCGGGCTCGAGAAAGATCTGGTGCGAGTCCTTGCCGGCGAAGCGGTTGACCTTGTCCTCGATGCTCGGACAGTAGCGCGGGCCGACGCCATCGATCTTGCCGGTGAACATCGGGCTCTCGGCGAATCCGGCGCGGAGGATCTCGTGCGTGCGCGCGTTGGTCTGGGTGATCCAGCACGACACTTGACGCGGATGAGTGGCCGGATCGCCGAGGAAGCTGAAGACCGGGACCTCGGTCCGCGAATCGGCGCCCGGGCCGGCGCCGTCGCCCGGCTGCTCGACCAGGCGGCTGTAGTCGATCGTCCGACCGTCGAGTCGGGGCGGGGTGCCGGTCTTGAGGCGGCCCTGCGGCAGTTTCAGCTCCTTCAGGCGCGCCGACAGCGTCACCGCCGCCGGGTCGCCCGCCCGCCCGCCGACGTGGCTTTGCAGGCCGACGTGGATCTTGCCGTCGAGGAACGTCCCCGCCGTCAGAACCACAGCGGCGCACGAGAAGCGAACGCCCACTTGCGTCACAACCCCCGTCACCCGGTCACCGCTGACGATCAGATCATCGCAGGCCGCCTGGAACAACCAGAGGGTCGGCTGGTTCTCGAGGCGCCGGCGGATCGCTGCGCGGTACAGCACCCGGTCGGCCTGGGCGCGGGTGGCGCGGACCGCCGGACCCTTGGAGCCGTTGAGGATGCGGAAGTGGATGCCGGCTTCGTCGGCCGCCTCGGCCATGGCGCCGCCGAGCGCGTCGATCTCCTTGACCAGATGGCCCTTGCCGATCCCGCCGATCGACGGGTTGCAGCTCATCTGGCCGAGCGTCTCGAGCGAATGCGTCAGCAGCAGCGTGCGCGCGCCCATGCGCGCCGCGGCGAGCGCGGCTTCGCTGCCGGCGTGACCGCCGCCGACGACGATGACATCGAACTGCTGGGGAAATTGCATGCGGCCGCTCCGGCGAGGGCCGATTGTATTTTTTCCCGGCCGCTCAGACGGCTCAGGGGTTGCGCAGCATCTCCGTGTGCTCGATGCCGTCCTCGAGATACGGCGCGCCGACGACGGCGAAGCCGAACTCCTCGTAGAAGCGCTCGAGCCGGGTCTGCGCGGAAATGCGGATCGCGCCGCCCGGCCAGACCTCGGCCGTGTGCACGATCGCCCGCGCCACCAGCTCGCGGCCGAGGCCGCGGCCCCGCCCGTCGCCGAGGGTGATGACGCGGCCGATCGACACCTCGGCGTACTTCACACCCGGATCGAGCACGCGCGCGTAGGCGAGCGGCTCGCGCTGCGCCGGCGACCAGGCGGCAAGGTGCCAGGCCGATTCGTCGCAGCCGTCGGCGTCGAGGTAGATGCACTGCTGCTCGATGCTGAAGACGAGCTGGCGCGCGGCGTAGATGTGCTGCAGCTCGCGCACCGTGAGGTCGTCGAAGCGGCACCAGCGCCAGGAAAGCTCGGCCGGCGCGTTCATTTCAGCGCCGCCTGGCGCAGCATGCGGGCGACGAACCAGACGCCCACGATGGTGAGCGCGACGCAGACCCCGAGCGGGATCAGCACCTGCGCCAGGTTGAAGTCCTCGCCCTTCAGCACCCGCGTCATCAGCGTGTTCTGCGCCAGCGCCGGCACCCACAGGTGCCATGGCGACTCGCCGCCGAGACTGAACACGTTCACCAGCGGCAGCAGCGAGGTCGCGAGGATGACGATGGTGGCGCTCGCCTGTGCTTCCTTGAAGGTCTTGCAGCGGATCGCCACCGCCATCAGCACCGCCGAAAGCGCCGCGGCGAAGGGCAGCAGCAGCACCAGGAACAGCAGTGCCTCGCGCAGCCCGTACTGGAACAGCGCCGCGAGCGTGTCGCTGCGCAATACCCACTGGCCGGGCAGGAAGCTGAACGAGCTCAGCACCGCGATCAGCATGCTCACGCAGGCGACCGCGCCCCACTTGCCGACCACCAGCGCCCAGCGCTCCGCGGGATTCATCAGCAAGGGCTCGAGCGAGCCGCGCTCGCGCTCGCCGGCGGTGGTGTCCAGCGCCGCGGTGAGGGCGCCGTAGAGCACGGCCATCATCACGAAGTACGGCACCATGCCGGTGATGCGCGTCGCCCGCGTCTGCTGGTTGGCGAGGTCGCGCTCCTCGACCCGCATCGGCTCGAGCACCTGCACCGCGATGCCGCGCAGCGCCAGATTGAGCACCGCGCGCTCGCGCCCGAAGGAGCCGAGCAACCGCTCGATCCGTGCCGTCGCCGCCTCGGAGCGCTGGTTGGCGCTGTCGGAGACGATCTCGACCACCGGCGTCTCGCCGCGCACGAGCGCGGCCTCGAAGTCGGCCGGCACCACCACCACCGGGTCGAGGAAGGTCGACTTGCGCAGCTGCGCTTCGTAGTCCTCGGGCGGTGCCTTCACCGTGTAGGTCTGCCGCTCCAGGAAGTTCTGCAGCGTCGGCGCGTTCGCCAGGCCGGCAACGTAGACCGCGCGCTGCTCGGCGCGCGATTCGAGCGAGGCGACGAGGGCGGAGACGCCGAGCAGCGCCAGCGGCCCGAGCAGCACCGAAGACACCAGCACCGTCAGCAGCGTGCGCCGGTCGCGCAGCGCGTCGGTGAGCTCCTTGCGGAGCACCGTGAGCACGGCGGCAAGACTGCGCCTCATGCGCTCGCCCCCGCCGGGATCGCCGCGCCGCGCGCTGGCGCAAACGCGAGCTGGACGAAGGCTTCCTCGAAGTCGGTCTGCCCGGTCCGCTCGAGCAGCTCGGCGACCGTGCCGCTGGCGACCGTGCGGCCGTCGGCGACGACGACGACGCTGTCGCACAGGCGCTCGACCTCCTGCATGATGTGGGTCGAAAAGACGATGCACTTCGCGCCGCCCGCGGGCGTGCGCAGCCAGCGCAGGCTCTCGCGCAAGGCGCGGGTGGCGAGCACGTCGAGGCCGTTGGTCGGCTCGTCGAGAACGATGTTGGCCGGGTCGTGAACCAGCGCCCGCGCCAGCGCCGTCTTCATCCGCTCGCCCTGGCTGAAGCCCTCGGTGCGGCGGTCGAGGAGGGCCGTCATGTCGAACATGCGCGCCAGGTCCTCGGCGCGCGCGTCGGCGGCGGCGCGCTCCATCCCTTGCAGGGCGCCGTAGTAGACGATGTTCTCGCGCGCCGTGAGCCGCGGGTACAGGCCGCGCGAGTCGGAGAGCACGCCCATCCGCGCCAGCACCTCGCGCGGCCTAGAGACGACGTCGATCCCGTCGACCGCCATCCGCCCCGCCTCGGGCGTGATCAGGCCGGCGAGCATGCGCAGGGTCGTCGTCTTGCCTGCGCCGTTCGGGCCGAGCAGGCCGGTGATGTGGCCGCCCGGCGCGTTGAAGCTGACGTCGCGCACCGCGTGCACGACCTGCGGCCCGGCCCGCTTCGCGCCGAGACCCAGAAGGCCACCGAGCCCGCGCTTGCCCGAAGTCGCGGCAACGAACGAGCGGGCGACGCCGCTGACCTCGATCATCGTCCGGGCTCCGAGGCCTTGGCGTGGGCCGAGCGCAGGGAAACGAACGCGGGCGGGCGCGGCACCTTGGCGGCGCAGCTCGCGTCGACCGCCAGCGCCTCGGCATCGGTGCCGGCGTCGACGAAGCGGAAGACGACGTCGCGCATGCAGCCGATCGCCATCACGCCGTGGCCGGCGTTGGCGACCACGACGTGCCGGGCCAGCGGCCCGAGCGCCTTGGCCACGCGCTCGCCGTGGCGCGGCGGCGTCGCCGGGTCGATGCCGCCGCTGAGCACGAGCGTCGCCGAGGGGGCCGTGGGCAGGGTGTAGAAGGCGGCCGGCACCGCGCCGCGCGGCCAGACCGAGCACAGCTTCTCGTACATCCGCGCGAACGCGTTGCCGAACTCTCCGCCCGGCTTGTCGGCGCTGGCCGCCAGGCGGGGCAGGTCCTCGGCGCACACCACCGAGAAGTGCATGCCCATGGCGAGGCGGCTCGACTTCGTCGCGACCTGGGTCGCGCTCAGGCCGATCAGGCCGGCGTAGTCGCCGCGCGCCGCGGCGTCGATCGCCTCCGGCAGCGCCGCGGCCAGCGGCGGCGAATAGAGTGCGCCACGCACTGCGCCGAGCACCAGCTCGCGCGTCAGCGTGAACCGCTCTTCGATCCCCGTCAGCGGGTGCAGCGCCTTCGCCTCGCGCGGCAGGCCCTGCAGGAGCGCGGCGAAGCGGGCACGCAGGTCGGGATGCGCCTTGGCGCACGCCGGCTCGGCGGCGCAAGACTCCGCGAGCCGGTCGAACGCGGCCTGGTTGTCGGTGGAAAAGCTCGCCGGCAGCGCCATGTCGGGCGGCGCCACGCCGTCGATCACGGTCCGCCGCACGGTCTGGGGAAACTGGCGCAGCATCTCGAGCGCGACCCGCGTTCCGTACGAGCCGCCGATCAGGTCCACCCGCTCGGCGCCGAGCTGGCGGCGAACGGCGTCGAGGTCCTGCACGGCGATCGCGGTCGTGAAGAAGCCGAGGTCGGCCTCGGTCTTCAGGTACGGCTTCTTGAGCAGCGCCGCCTTGCACTCCGAAAGCAGGCGCACCTGCCGCTCGGGCTCGGCCTGCTCGGCGAGCGTCTCGTCCTCCGGATCCTTGCAAGCCAGGGGCGCGGAGCCGCCGGTGCCGCGCTGGTCGACGAAGACGATGTCGCGCCGGTTGTTCAGGCGCGAGAACAGCGCCATCACCTGCGGCGCGAGCACCGTCGCGCTCTGCCCCGGGCCGCCGGCGAGGAAGAACACCGGGTCGGCGAGCTTTCGCCGCGCCAACGCCGGAACGACGACGTACTTGATCTCCAGGCTGCCGTGCTCCGCATGCTCCGGATCGAGCGGGCGCTTGACGCTGCCGCACAGCACGCCGTTGCGGAAGCCAGCAACGTGGCAGTCGCTGAGCCCTGCCGGCAGCGCGTCGGCGGCCGTTGCCGAAGCGGCCGTGGCCAGTCCGGCCGCGAGGATGGCCAGCGCCGCGAAGGCCCGCACTGCCCGCCGCTTCATTCGCCGAGCGTGCGCTTCAGCTCACCGCTGGCGATGAGGGCCTCGATCTCCTTGCCGCCGCCGACCAGCGCGCCCTTGACGAAGACCATCGGAAAGGTCGGCCAGCCGCTCCACATCTTCAGCGCATTGCGCCGGCGCCACTCGCTGAAGTAGCTGCCGTACTCGAGGTAGTGGTGGGACACGCCGGCGGCCGTCAGCGCCTTGCGGGCGCGGCGCACGACCGGGTTGCCGGCCATGCCGACGACGAGCACCGGATTCGAGCTCGCCGCGGCCTGGACGTTGTGGACGATGTCGGCGTTGAGCGTCGCCACCCGCTCGCGGATCGCGGGATGCAGGCGGGCTTCTTCGAGGATCGTGCGCGGCATGAAGTGGCTCATCCGGAAACGGATTGGCGGCGACCATACCATCGCCTGCGAAGACCCCCGGCCGGCCCGCTTGGCGAAGCCGCGGCGCGCGGGCGCCTCAGGTGGCGAGCACGCCGCGCTGGAAGTCGCTCACCGCGCGATGCAGCTCGGCGGTCGTGTTCATGACGAACGGCCCGTGCTGCGCGATCGGCTCGCCGAGCGGCCGGCCAGCCACCAGCAGCACCCGCGCGGGGCCGGTCGCGCCAGCGGGCGCCGCCAGCCGCACGCCGCTCGCGCCGGCGTCGTTGGCCAGCACGGCCATGCGCTCGACCTCGACCCGCGTCGTCGCCGCCGTCTCGCCGATGTCGACTTCGCCGCCGTAGACGTAGGCGAAGGCGTTGTGCCCGGCCGGGATCGCAGCCTCGAACGACTGGCCGGCGGGAATCGCCAGGTCGAGGACGATCGGCTCGGTGGTCGGCCGCTCGACCGCGCCGGCGACGCCCTGGCTGGCGCCGGCGATGACGCGCACCGACACGCCCTCGGCCGTGGTCAACGCCGGCACGCCGGCCGGGGCGATGTCGCGGTAGGCCGGCGGCTGCATCTTGTCCTTGGCGGCGAGGTTGACCCAGAGCTGGAAGCCCGCCATCCGGCCGGCCTCCTGCTCGGGCATCTCCGAGTGGATGATGCCGCGCCCGGCGGTCATCCATTGCACGCTGCCGGGCTCGAGCAGGCCGACGTTGCCGACGCTGTCGCGGTGCCGCATGCGACCCTCGAGCATGATCGTCACGGTCTCGAAGCCGCGGTGCGGATGATCGGGAAAGCCGCCGATGTAGTCGGCCGCGGCATCGCTGCCGAAGGCGTCGAGCATCAGGAACGGGTCGAGCCTGCGCTGCAGCGGCTGGGTCAGTACGCGGGTCAGCTTGACGCCGTCGCCGTCGGAGGTCGGCTGGCCAAGGACGATGCGCTCGACGCCGCGCGAGCGGAAGGAAACGGGGGCGGTGGTGTTCATGGAATCAATGTAGCGCCGCGCCCGCCGGACGCAAGCCGCAGCGCTTTGCACGCAGCGTTGCAAGGGGGCGAATGTTCTCCGCCGGCAGCCCGCCGCGAACGCGGGTGTAATAGCCACCCCTTCGCTCACGAGATCACCCCATGAAGCTCTACTACAGCCCCGGCGCCTGTTCGCTCTCTCCGCACATCGTCCTCGAAGAGTCGGGCCTCGCCTTCGAACCGGTGCTCGCGAGCACCAAGACGCACAAGCTGCAGGACGGCACCGACTACTACACGATCAACAGCAAGGGCTACGTGCCGCTGCTCGAGCTCGACGACGGCACCCGGCTGAGCGAAGGGCCGGTGATCGTCCAGTACGTCGCCGACCAGGTGCCGGCGAAGAAGCTCGCTCCGCCGGCGGGGACGATGGAGCGCTACCGCCTCCAGGAATGGCTCAACTTCATCACCAGCGAGCTGCACAAGGGAATCGGCGGCATGTTCAATCCGGCGATGCCGGAAGAGGCCAAGGTGCTGATGCGGGCCAAGGGTCTCGACCGGCTGAAGTGGGTGGATGCCCAGCTCGAGGGCCGGCAATACACCATGGGCGACGCCTTCTCGGTCGCCGATGCCTATCTGTTCACGGTCACCAACTGGACCGGAGCGGTCGGCATCGACATCGCGCCGCTGAAGAACCTGAGCGCGTTCATGGCGCGGATGAAGGCCCGGCCGGCGGTGGAGAAGGCGATGCGGGACGAGGGCCTGATCAAGTAGCTTCGGCGATGCGTTGCCTGTTCGCACTCCCGCTCGCCGCGATCGGCGTCGCCGCCGCGGCAGCGCCCGCCCCCGGCCGCTACGAGGCGACGCTGTGCGTCTCGGCCTCGGCCTCGGCGCCGCCCTCATGCGGGGCGGCCGAGCTCGAGGTGCGCTCGGCCACGCGCGCCGAGGTGCGGGTGGCCGACATCGTCTACCGGCTGAGCCTGCGGCCGGCGCAAGTCGATGTGACCACCCTGCACGGGCGGATGCAGATCGACGAGTTCAGCGCCGAGTACGCGTGGCAGGGCGACGTGCTGAGCTTCATCGACACCGACAAGCAGGCGCGCTACGAAGTCCGCACCGGCGCCCGCCTGGGCCGCGCCCGCTAGTCCGACCCCCGAGTCCCCGCGGGCCGGACCTCGCCTTCAGGCGAGGTGCGCAGCGGCGAGCAAGGCCTGCGTGTAGGGCTGGCGCGGCGCCGCGAACAGCGCCTCGGCCTCGCCTTCCTCGACGATGCGCCCGTCCTTCATCACCATCACCCGGTGCGACACCGCCCGCACCACCGCGAGGTCGTGGCTGATGAAGAGGTAGCTCATGCCGTAGCGGCGCTGCAGGTCCACGAGCAGGGCCAGCACCTGCTGCTGCACCGAGACGTCGAGGGCCGAGGTCGGCTCGTCGAGCACCAGGATCTCCGGCCGCAGCACCACCGCGCGGGCGATCGCGATGCGCTGCCGCTGGCCGCCGGAGAACTCGTGCGGATAGCGGCCGAGCACGTCGTGCATGCCGGCCGCGGCGCCCAGCCCCACCTCGTCGAGCATCGCGGCGACCAGCGCTTCTCGCGCCTCGCGATCGAGCTCGGGCCGATGCAGCTCGAGGCCCTCGCCGACGATCCTGGCGACCGTCATGCGCGGGCTGAGCGAGCCGAACGGATCCTGGAACACGACCTGCATTCGGCGCCGCAGGGCCCGGCGCGACTCGGCGTCGCGACCGAGCGGCTGGCCATCGAGCGCGACGCTGCCCTCGGCGAACGGCTGCAGCGCGAGCAGGGCCATGCCGAGCGTCGTCTTGCCCGAGCCCGATTCGCCGACGACGCCGAGGGTCTCGCCGCGGCGCAGCGCCAGGGTCGCGTCGCGCACCGCGTCGAAGCGGCGGCTGCGGAACCAGCCGAGGGGAATGTCGAAGCTGACGCGCAGGCCCTGGGCCTCGATCAGTCGTGGCGCATCGGCAGCGACCGGTTCGACCAGGCGGCGCGGCCGGCTCGCCAGCAGGCGCTGCGTGTAGGCGTCGCGCGGCGCGGTGAACACCTGCTCGGTCGGCCCGACTTCGACCAGGCGGCCGCGTTCCATGACGCCGACCCGATGCGTGAACCGGCGCACCAGGTTGAGGTCGTGGGTGATGAAGAGCAGCGCCAGGCCCATCTCCGCCTGCAGGGCGTCGAGCAGGGCCAGGATCTGCGCCTGGATCGTCACGTCGAGGGCGGTCGTCGGCTCGTCGGCGATCAGGAGCCTGGGCCGGCCGGCCAGCGCCATCGCGATCATCGCCCGCTGCCGCTGCCCGCCGGAAAGCTGGTGCGGCCAGGAATCGACGCGCCGAGCCGGCTCGGGAATGCCGGTCTTCGCGAGCAGCTCGATCGCCCGCTCCCGCGCCTCGCGCCGGCCGAGCGGCGAATGCAGGGCGAGCACCTCGCCGATCTGCGCGCCGATGGTGTGGAGCGGGTTCAGCGCCGTCATCGGCTCCTGGAAGATCATCGCGATCTCGGCGCCGCGGACCGTGCGTAGCTCGCGCTCGGAAGCCTCCCGCAAGTCGCGGCCGGCGAAGCGGATCGCCCCGGTCGTCTCGGCGCCGTCGACCAGGCCGAGCACCGACAGCGCCGTGATCGACTTGCCCGAGCCCGATTCGCCGACGAGCGCGAATTTCTCGCCCGGGGCGATCTCGAAGGAGACGTCGTCGACCACGCGCGCCGCGCCGAAGCGCACGCTCAGGTGCTCGACGGCCAGCAGTGCGGTCAGGCGCTCGCCTTCGGCGCTGGCGTGAGCAGCGCCTTGCAGGTGGCGCGGTCGGCCTCGGCCTTGACCTGGGTCGTGCACACCGTGTCGAGCTCGCCGCGCAGGCGGGCCATGCTGGCGCCGTGCGCGCCGCCCTTGTTCCAGGCCTGCAGCTTGTTGCCCACCTTCTGCATCGCCCGGCCGCTGCGCTGCTCGAAGGCGTCGGGCAGGGGAGCCGCCTCGCGCCAGAACTGCAGCGTCGTCGCCTCGATCGCGGCCTCGTCGGCCGGCGCCAGGTCGACCAGCGCGCTCAGGTAGCCTGCGCCCCACTGCATGCGCGTCGCCGGGCCTTCGCTCTTCTCGTAGGCCTCGCGGTACCAGCGCAGCGCGCCGGCCTTGTCGCCGCGTTTCCTGGCGTTGCTCGCCAGGCCGAGCATCAGGTAGTAGGGCGAGTGGCTTTTCGCGAGGTTCGCTTCGAGCAGCTTGTCGGCTTCGCTCAGGAGGCCGGCCTGGCCGAGCAGGTGCGCCGCCGAGGTGACGACCGCCTGGCGCTCGTAGCCGTCGGTGATCTCGCGGTCGGCGCGGGCGGCTTCCTCGCGCACGTGAACGAGCAGCGCCTCGGGCATCTGCGGCAGCGGCGCCGGCTTGCCCGACGACGCCGGCGGATCCTCCGGCACGTCGAGGCGCACCAGCTCCACCCGGGAGATCAGCGCCTGCATCCGGTCGGCGCGCGACAGGGTCTTGTCGGCCTCGAGGCGCTGCAGCGCGGTGTCGAGCGCGGCCACCACCTGGGTGCGTTCTGGCGTTGCGGGGGCGGCCAGGGCACGCGCGATCTCCGGCGCGAAGTTGACGAGCTGGTCGGCGACATCGCGCGATGCCGCCGGGTCGGCGAGCGCCGCGAGCACCGCGGGCCGCGCCGCCAGGTCGGCCGGCGCCGGCGTCTTCGCCTCGCGCGCGGCCAGCGCCTTGAGGCGCAGCCGCATCGCCGTCTCGGGCTGGTCGGCCGGGCAGGCGGCGGCGAGCTTCGCCAGCGTCGTCGCGACCTGGTTCTTGGCGACGACCTGGGTCTGGTCGGTTTCCCAGGAGTAGAAGGCGAGCAGCCGCCAGTCGTTCGCCTTCAGGTCCTTGCCGCCGGCGAGCGCGTCGGCGAGCACTGCCTTGACCGGCCGCGTCGCGTTCATGCCGAGGTTGAGCAGCCCGCTGTACCGGGCAGGATCGACCTCGCCGGGCAGGCGCGTCACCTCCTCGCCGTTCGGCTTGAACAGCACCATGGTCGGATAGCCGCTGACGCGAAAGCGCGTGCCGAGCTTCTGCGCGCCGGGGCTGTCGCCGTCGACCGACACCGCCACGAAGGCGCGCGAGCGCTCGATGAAGTCCTGCCGGTTGAAGAGCGTCGCCTTGACCTGGTTGCACGGCGGACACCACTTCGCGCCCCAGTAGACGAACACCGGCTTGGTCTCGGCGCGGGCGACGGCGAAGGCGGCGTCGACATCGGCGTCGCTGCTTGCCTCCCTCCAGGCGATGCCGGCCTCGGCGTGATCGCTGGCGGCCTGGGGCGCGGGCTTCGCCGCGACCGGGGTCGGGGCGACGGAGGGCGCGGCAGGCGCCGGCACGTCGGGCGCCTTGGAACAGGCGGCGAGGGCGAATGCCGCGACGACTGCGAGGCCGGCGGCGGACAAAGAGGGCTGTTTCATCGCTTCTCCGATGCAGGCGCGATCATCGCCCAAGCCGCGCCGGCGTGGGGCGGCGGGGCCAGACCCCCAGGGCCAGTCGACCCTAGTCGACCGGCGCCGGCGCCTCGCGCACCGGGTCGCGCGGGGACGAGCCGAACTGCGCCAGGGCGACGCCGGCGAGCGTCAGCGCGGCGCCGCCGACCTTGACCGCCGAGTAGTGCTCGCCGGTCAGCGCCCAGGCGACGAGGCCGGCGACCGGCGGCATCAGGTACATCAGCGGCGCGGTCCGGGCGACGCCCCGAACGGCGTTGATCCAGCCCCAGGCGAGCCAGCCGAGGAAGGCGGAGATGATCACCGAGTAGAAGGTGCCGGCCCAGATCGCCGGCGCGATGTCGATCCACGAGACCGCTAGCCCCGCCGGCAGGCTGAGCAGCACGACCGGGCCGCTGCCGAAGAGCACGCCGTAGGTCATCACGGTGACGCCGCCCAGGCGCTCGATCAGCGGCTTGGCGGCGACCGTGTAGTACGAGAAGAACGACGCCGCGACCAGCAGCACGAGGTCGCCGCCGCCCGCCTGCCAATGCCCGCCGAAAAGCTTGTCGGAAAGGAAGGCAAGGACGCCGCAGCAGGCCACGGCCACCCCGGCGACCTGGCCGCGGGTCAGCTTCTCGTGCCCGTGCCAGTGCAGGATGAAGAGGGTGAAGATCGGCCCGCAGGCGAGGATCAGCGAGCTCGAGAACGCGGTCGACCAGTGGATGCCGTAGGTCACCAGGCCGACATGCAGCAGGTGGCCGATCAGGCCGAGCCGGAGCAGGGCGAAGGCGTCGCTGCGCGAGACCTTCGGCCAGCGAAGGCCATAGCGCGAGCAGAGCAGCAGCGCCGCGGCCACCGGCATGATCAGGTAGCGGACGAAGAGGAAGCCGCCCGGCGAAAGGGCCGTGAAGACCGCCTTCTGCACCGTGAAGTTGGCGCCCCAGAGAACGATCAGGAACAGGGCCAGCCACAGCGCGCGACGCGCGCGACGGTCCTGGCGGGCAACGGCGTCCTCGATCGGCGCGGCGGCGCCGGCGGCGGTGGAAGGCGGCATCGTCAGGCGGTCGACCCGTCGCCGGGCACCTGGGTGCCCTCGCCGAGCGCGCCCTGCGCCTCCTCGAACCGCCAGCCTTCGACCGGCGTGGCCCGGGCGAGCGCCATCCAGAGGGGAAAGCTCATCCGGGCCGGCCGCTTCGGCGCCGGCCGGGCGACCGTCAGCCCGGCGCCGTCGGCGACGAGCACGCCGCATTCGGGAGGAATCTCGTCGGGCTCGGCGATGCCCGCCTTGACGACGTACCAGCATTCGCCGCCGAGCTGCAGGTAGGTCTCGCGCTTGGTCGCCCGGCGCAAGTCGCAAAGCAGGTCGGAGCGCTGCACCTTGATCTCGTGGACGATCGGCTCGAGGTAGGCCTCCACCGTCGTGTGCCGGACCGAGAACACGTCGGGCATGGCGATCTGCCACTGCTCGCCGACCCGGGCGCGCACCGCCAGGCCGCGCCACGCCAGCCGGCCGGCGCGCGTCATCTCGCGGGCGACGCGCTCGACCAGCAACTCGTGGGCGTCGCGCCGGCGGCGGTTGCCGGCCAGCGTCTCGGCAAGCACGGCAATGCCGGAATCGCTGAGGCGCAGCGTCTCGTGGCCGAACGGACCGCGCTCGCGCACCAGGAGTCCGGCGGCGACCAGCTCGATCTCGATCGCGTCCTGGCAGGGCCAGCCGGCCGAGCGGTAGACATCGCGCAGGCGCCGCCGGTGGACGACGCCGATGGCGACCAGGGAAACCGCGGGAGAAGGCGAACCGTCGAGCATGGAAGGGCGAAATCGGAGCCGCACACCTTACCAAGATTCAACGGATCGGGCTGCACCGACGTTAGGATTCGCGCCAACCCTTCGCCAGAAAGCCTCCGCCATGCCCGCTCGTTCTTCGCCGCGTTTCCGCCATGCGTTCGCGCTCGCCGGTCTCGTCCTGTTCGGCGCCTCCGGGCCGGCCTCGAGCGCAGACCCGAAGGTGCTGAACATCTACAACTGGTCGGACTACATCGCCGACGACACGATCAAGAACTTCGAGAAAGAGACCGGCATCGAGGTCAATTACGACAACTACGACACCAACGAGGTGCTGCACGCCAAGCTCGTCGCCGGCCAGACCGGCTACGACATCGTCGTCCCGGGCGCGCACTTCGCGAAGACGCAGATCGAGGGCGGCCTCCTGCAAAAGCTCGACCGCTCCAAGCTCAGCAACTGGAACAACCTCGACCCGGCCTTGCTCAAGCAGCTCGCCAACGTCGACCCGGGAAACCAGTACCTGGTCGACTGGCTGTGGGGCTACGTCACGGTCGGCATCAACGTGCCCAAGGTCAAGGCCGCGCTCGGCGACCTGCCGATGCCCGACAACGCCTGGAGCCTGATCTTCGACCCCAAGTACGCGAGCAAGCTGAAGGGCTGCGGCGTCAACTTCCTCGACTCGGCCTCCGAGGTGCTGCCGGTGGCGCTGCTCTACGTCGGCAAGCCCGCCTACAGCACCAATGCGGCCGACTACGACGTGGCGGCGAAGATGCTGCAGTCGGTGCGGCCGTTCGTGACGCGCTTTTCCTCGTCGGGCTACATCAACGACCTGGCCGGCGGGTCGCTGTGCGCGGTCATGGGTTTTTCGGGCGACATCAACATCGCCCGCGCCCGCGCCCTCGACGCCAACCCGAAGGCGCCGGCGGCGATCGAGGCGCTTGTTCCCAAGGGCGGGGCGACGCTGTTCTTCGACTCGATGGCGATCCCGAAGGACGCGAAGAACGTGGCCAATGCGCACCTCTTCATCAACTACATCCTGCGCCCCGAGGTCTCGGCTGCGCTGACCAACAAGGTCTTCTACGCCAACCCGAACGCGGCGTCGCTGAAGTTCGTGAAGAAGGACGTGGCGGCGAACAAGACGATCTTCCTCTCGGATGCCGACAAGGCGCGGATGACGCCGCCCGACGCCGTGCCGCAGGCGATCCGGCGGGTGCAGACGCGGATCTTCACCAACTTCAAAGCGGGCAAGTAACGCCCCGGCCGGGCGCCGGGCCGTCCTACTGTTCGGCGACCTTCACGCCCTTCCAGAACGCGACCCGGCCCTTGATCTCCCTGGCGGCCTCGCTCGGCTCCGGGTAGTACCAGACGGCGTTCGGGTTGAGGTCGCCGTTGACCATCACGCTGTAGTAGTGCGCCTCGCCCTTCCACGGGCACATCGAGCGGTGGTTGCTGAAGGTCGTGTATTCGCGCTTCAGGCTGGCTTCGGGAAAGTAGTGGTTGCCTTCGACGACGACGGTGTCGTCGCTCTCGGCGAGGGTGACGCCGTTCCAGGTCGCTTTCATCTCGTGAGGCCTTTCGTGCCGCTGGCGGTGGCCGCGGCCTGCCCGCGATCGTAGCGACGGGGCGAAGACTCTGCGTCGACCAGGGTCCAGTGCGCCGGCTCGTCCCCCTCCTTGCTGCCGAGCAGCAGGCAGGTCCGCGGCGGAACCGCGCGCGGCCGGCGGCCGGCGGCGAGCGTGCCGAGCAGGCGCACCGGGTCGTGCCGGAAGCGCACGCTTTGCGGCGGCGCCGGGCCGACGCGCGCCCGCTCGAGCTCGAGCGTGGCGCGCTCGTAGGCGAGCACTTCGGCGAGGTAGACCGAGCGCAGCGAGCGCCGCTCGAGAAAGGCGCAGAACTCCAGCGCCTCGGGCAGGAACGAGAAGCTCGCCGGCGGATTCGCCCGCCAGAAGGCCGCGACCTCGCGTGCCAGGCGCGCCGGCGGCAGCAGGCTGCAGGTCAGCGGCAGCAGGGCGCGCAGCTTGCCGAGGCGAAAGCCCTTGTGCAGGGTGCGATTCATGTCGATCCCGCGGTCGCTCGCGATCGTGACGAGGCGCGATGATTCCAGCGCCGTCAGCGGCCCCGGGAGCGCGGCCGGTCCTTCGGCGCGCACCGCGTCGCGGAAGTCGGGCTCGACGATCAGCCGGGCCAGCGCCGTCTGGAACGCGAGCGCGCTCATGCCGGCTCGGCGATCGCCGGCGAATGGCGCGGCGAGGGCCGGATCGCGCTCGTCCACAAGGCCTGGAGGCGACGCAGGTCGGCGCCGACCCGCTCGCTGCCGACGCTGTCGAACCAGGATCCGAACAGCTCGAAGGTGACGCCGCCGACGTTCGGGCAGCGCGGCAGCGTCCATTCGAGCAGCGACCAGACGGGTTCGGGAATCGTGTCGGAATGGGCGTCGAGGTAGAAGCCGTCGAGCTCCATGCCGCCGGCGACGTGGATCTCGCCGACATGCTCGAGCTCGAGCTCGGCGAGCAGCGCGCCAGCGTCGAAGCCGTGATTGCGCGCGTTGGTGTAGACGTTGTGCAGGTCGAGCACCAGGCCGCAGCCGCTCTCGCGGCAGAGCGTGTTGAGGAAGGTCGGCTCGTCCATCTCGCACGCCGGGATGTCGAAGTAGTAGACGTTGTTCTCGAGCAGGAAGGGCACCGGCACGCGTTGCTGCACTTCGCGAATGCGCGGCACGAGCAGCTCGAGCGATTCACGGTCGCGCGGCAGCGGCAGGGTGATACCGACGTTCATCAAAGCGTCGCCGTGCTCGGCGAGGTGGAACGCGAGGTGGTCGCTGTGCCAGGGGAAGCCGAGGCGGCGGCGCCAGCGCTCGACCTGGTCGACGTGCGCCGTGTCGAACAGGCCGGCGCTGCCGATCGACAGGCCGATGCCGTGAGCGACGATGGGCCGGCCGCGGCTCGCCTGCTCGAGCGCGCTCCGCCCGGCGCGGTCGTCGATGTAGCGCGGCTCGGCGGCGCGGCCGAGGTCGGTCCAGAGGATGTCGGGAACGACCTCGACGTAGTCGAGCTCGGCCCCGGCGGCCGCGAGCAGCGGCGCGAGCGGGGCCTGGTACGCCAGGCCCACGCCCAGCTTCGGCAAGGCGAGCGTGGGAGGGCGCATGGCTCAGCGCATGCCGCGCATCGCCAGGTCCTCGATCACGAGGCGATCGAGACCGGAAAGGCACGGCCGGCAGCCCTTGAAGCCGGGCAGCTCGGGAACGGTGAGGGTGATCTTGAGGGCGGCGACGAGATCGTCGAACGAGCTGCTCGAGGTCAGGGCCACCTTCATTTCGGTGACGGCGACCTTGCGCTTGGTAGTTGCCATGGGTTTCTCCTCGTAGTGGCACACGGCGGGGCGTGTGCGCCCGGGCGACATGCCCGAAGCGGGGCGGATTGTTTGCGCCGCCCTTGCGCATTCATATCGCGCTGAGTGGGGATGCCTCGCGCGCTCTCGCGGCGTTGGCCGACAGCGCCGCGGCGAACGGCTCGCTACATTGGATTCGATCGACTCGAGGGGCAAGCGCGATGACGACCAAAGTGCGAAAAGGCCAGTGGCCCGGCAACCTCGAGCGGCTCGAATTCAGCCGGCGCTTTCGCAATGCGTTCGTCGATCCGGCCTTCCGCAGCGAGGACGTCGCGATCGGCAAGCTCGAGACGATCGCCTGGGATGCCTACCTCGACGGCCGCAAGGCGCCAATCACGCAAAAGGCCGGGCCCGGCTACGCCGATCCGAAGTACGAGCTCTCGGTCGAATGGCTCGAAACCCGTGAGCGCCTCGAGCAGGCCCAGAAGGCGTGGGCGGACCCGAAGACGAAGACGCGCGCGCTCGTCGTCTGCGGCTCGCCGCGCAACGACGGCACCTGCCCCGGCGAGATCTCCAAGACCTTCCGCCTCGCCGGCCTGGCGAGCGAGGTGCTGGCGGAGGAGAAGATCGAGGTCGACTTCCTCGACCTCTCTCTCCTCACCTCCGACTACGGCCGCCACATCCATCCGTGCAAGGCCTGCGTCTCGACGGCGATGCCGCTCTGCCACTGGCCGTGCAGCTGCTACCCCAACCATGCGCTCAACCAGGTGAACGACTGGATGAGCGAGATCTACGAACGTTGGGTTGCCGCGCATGCGATCGTGATCGTCACGCCGACGCACTGGTATTCGACCTCGAGCCCGCTGAAGCTGATGATCGACCGGCTGGTCTGCGCCGACGGCGGCAATCCCGACCCGACCTCCACCCACGGCAAGGACCCGGCCAAGGCGAAGGCGATCGAGCTCGCGGGCTGGAGCTATCCCAAGCATCTCGAGCGGCGCGCCTACGGGCTCATGGTGCACGGCGACGTCGCCGGCATCGAGGGCGCACGGCGCGCGCTGTCCGACTGGCTCGACTGGATGGGGCTGGTCGATGCCGGCGATCAGGCCCGGCTCGACCGCTACATCGGCTACTACGAGCCCTACGCGACCAGCCACGACACCCTCGACGGCGACGTGGCGGTGCAGGAGGAGACGCGCAACGTGGCCCGCGCGGTGGCGCGGGTCACGCGGGCGCTCCGGGCCGGCGAGCTCGCGGCGGAGACCGCCGACCTGCCGAGGCCGCGGACGAAGTGATTGCTGCGCTGCAGCAAAAATCCCCCAGGCGGGTTACGCTCCGCCATGCACGATCCGCAAACGCCCTTGAATTCCTTCCTCCATAAGCTTCTCGCCGCCACCGGCCTCACCCGTCGCGGCGACCTCGTCGAAGCCACCGACGCCATTCAGCGCGCCCTGGCGGAAGCATCCGGCCGCCCCAAGGCGGGCTTCGCACGAGCGGAAGCGCCCACTTCCACCGCAGCGGCTTCGGCCGATGTGCTCGACGGCCTGGTCCGAGAGGTCGAGCTGGAGCCGGCCCCGGGCGAAGACGGCGACACCCTTCCCGGCGTGATCGAGCCTGAGACGCCGGCCCCTCCGCGGCCCGGCCGCGCCGCCTCCCGATTCAGCCAAAGCAGCTTTACCGCCGAGGCGGGCACGCGAGCCTTCAAGCTGTTCGAGCCGGCCGGCTTCGAAGGACGCGCCT
Source organism: Burkholderiales bacterium (assembly GCA_021414305.1). Classification (GTDB taxonomy): domain Bacteria; phylum Pseudomonadota; class Gammaproteobacteria; order Burkholderiales; family Burkholderiaceae_C; genus Schlegelella_A. Next base: position 476,915 of record JAIOOS010000017.1, read on the forward strand.
TGCCGCTGGTGGTGATGCTGCACGGCTGCACCCAGGACCCCGACGACTTCGCCGCCGGCACGCGGATGAACGCCCTGGCGCAGGAGCTCGGCCTGTACGTTCTCTACCCGGCGCAGGCGCCGCGCTCGAACGCGCACAAGTGCTGGAACTGGTTCGTGCCCGAAGACCAGCGCCGCGGCCACGGCGAGCCGGCGCTGCTCGCCGGCATGACGCGTCACGTCATGGCGACGCATCGCGTCGACGCCGACCGCGTCTGGGTCGCCGGACTGTCCGCCGGCGGCGCGATGGCAGCGATCCTGGCGCGCGAGTATCCCGACCTGTTCGCCGCCGCGGGCGTGCACTCCGGCCTGCCGCCGGGCGCCGCGCACGACGTGGTGTCGGCGTTCTCGGCCATGAAGTCCGGCGCCCGTGGCGCGGCCGCCGACGACGCCGCTGCCGTTCCCACGATCGTCTTCCACGGCGACGCCGACAGCACCGTCCACGTCCTCAACGGCAGCCTCCTGGTCGACGCGACGCTCGGAGGCATGCCTGCGCAGGCCCGGCGCGAGATCGGCGCGGCGAACGGCCCGGGCCGCGCCTTCACCCGCACCGTCTACCACCCGGCCGAAGGCTCGGGGCCGAGCCACGCCGAGCACTGGGTCGTGCACGGCGCCGGCCACGCCTGGATCGGTGGCGACGCCGCCGGCAGCTTCACCGACGGCGACGGCCCCGACGCCTCGCGCGAGATGCTGCGCTTCTTCGCCGAGCATCCGCGCCGTTCGGGCGCCGCCACGACCTAGGGCTGGCCGCAGCGCCTCTTACCAGGCAGTGCGCGATCATCCGCGTCGATCCGCTTCGGCGGTCGCACGGAGACAAGCCTTGCGCGACACTGAGCCATGATCAGCGGCAAGACCACCTTGATCGCCCACCTCGGCTACCCGACCGAGGCGTTCAGGGCACCCATGATCTACAACCCCTGGTTCGAGCAGCGCGGCATCGACGCCGTGGTCGTGCCGCTCGGCGTCAAGGCCGAGGACTACCCGGCCACGCTCGCGGCGCTCGCCGCCGTGACCAACCTGCGCGGCGCCCTGGTGACCATGCCGCACAAGGTGAGCACGCTCGGCCTGGTCGACCAGGCCACGCCGACCGCGCGGATCGCCGGCGCCTGCAACGCGCTGCTGAAGCGCGCCGACGGCAGCTGGCTCGGCGACCAGTTCGACGGCGCCGGCTTCGTTCGCGGCGTCGCGCGCAAGGGCCGACGCATCGCCGGCGCGCGGGTCTTCGTCGCCGGCTGCGGCGGCGTCGGCTCGGCGATCGCCGCTTCGCTCGCCGCCGCGGGTGCCGCCACGATCGACATGTTCGACGCCCACGGCGCATCGGCCGAGGCCTTGCGCGAGCGCCTGCTCGCGCACTACCCCGCGCTCGCGGCGCGCAGCGGCTCGCCGGACCCGGCCGGCCACGACATCGTCGTCAACGCCACGCCGCTCGGCATGAAGGACGGCGACGCCCTGCCCTTCGACATCGGCCGCGTCGACGCCGGCGCGCTGGTCGGCGAAGTCGTCATGAAGGACGAGCACACGCCGCTGCTGCGCGCGGCGCTGGCGCGCGGCCTCGAGGTGCAGGTCGGCTCCGACATGCTGTTCGAGATGATCCCCGCCTACCTCGAGTTCTTCGGCTTCGGCACCGCCACCGCCGACGAGCTGCGCGCCGTGGCGCAACTTCGCTACTGAGAGCACGCCGATTCCGAGGTCGTGCAGCGCAGGGCCTACGATGACTACGGGAGACAAATCATGAAGGTCCTGCTCGTCAACGGCCCCAACCTCAACCTGCTCGGCACGCGCGAGCCGGCGATCTACGGCGCCGAGACGCTGGCCGATGTGGAGGCGATGTGCCGCAGGGAAGCCGAATCGCTGGGCCTCGAGCTGGCGACGTTCCAGAGCAACCACGAAGGCGCGATCCTCGACCGCATCCACGCCGCGCGCGACGAGGGTGTGCGCTTCGTCGTCATCAACCCGGGGGCGCTGACGCACACCAGCGTCGCCCTGCGCGACGCGCTCGCCGGCGTCGCCATTCCGTTCATCGAGATGCACCTCAGCAACGTGCACAAGCGCGAAGCCTTTCGCCACCATTCCTTCCTGTCGGACATCGCCGAGGGCGTGATCGTCGGCCTGGGCACCCTCGGCTACCGGCTCGCCCTGCAGGCGGCCGCGATCAAGCTGAATCGCGGAGACAAGCAACCATGAGCACGCCCTGCATCATCTCGGTGGCCATCACCGGCTCGCTGCCGAAGAAAAAGGACAACCCGGCGGTGCCGATCACCGTCGCCGAGCAGGTGGAGTCGACGCACGCCGCCTACGAGGCCGGGGCGGCGCTGGTGCACCTGCATGTGCGCAACGACGACGAGACGCCCACCTCCTCGGCCGACCGCTTCGCCCTCGTGCTCGACGGCATCCGCAGGCACTGCCCGGGCATCATCACGCAGGTCTCGACCGGCGGCCGCTCCGGGGCCGGAAGAGAGCGCGGCGGCATGCTGCACCTGCGGCCCGACATGGCTTCGCTGGCGAGCGGTTCGGTCAACTTCCCGACCCGGGTCTACGACAACGCGCCCGACCTGGTCGACTGGCTGGCCGCAGAGATGAAGACGTACGGCGTCAAGCCGGAGATCGAGGCCTTCGACCTGTCGATGATCTTCCAGGCGGTCGCGCTGGAGAACGCGGGCAAGATCGAGGGTCCGCTGCACGTCCAGTTCGTCATGGGCATCAAGAACGCCATGCCGGTCGATCGCGAGGTGTTCGAGTTCTATGTGCGCACGCTGGCGCGCCTCGCGCCCGACGCGACCTGGACCGGCGCCGGCATCGGCAAGGAGCAGCTGACCCTGGCGAAGTGGTCGCTCGAGCTCGGCGGCCATTGCCGCACCGGCCTCGAGGACAACGTTCGCCTCGACCGCGACACGCTGGCGCCCTCGAACGCGGCGCTGGTGAAGCAGGTCACAGGTCTTTGCGACGCTTACGGGCGGCGGCCGGCCACGGTCGACGAAGCGCGCCGTATGCTGCGTCTTCCCGCCGTCGACGCCAGCACCGCGATCGCCGCCTGAGCCCTCACTCTTCATCAAGACCCAAGCCATGTCGACCCCACCCGCCCCCGACGCCGAGTTCCTGATGCGCGACACCACGTCGCACCCGCCGGCCTACACGCCGGCGTACAAGACGAGCGTGCTGCGCAGCCCGCGCCTGGCGCTGATCTCGCTGCAGCAGTCGCTTTCCGAGGTGACCGCGCCGGTGTTCCGCGCCGAGGAGCTCGGGCCGAAGGACAACGACCTGATCCTCAACTACGCCAAGGAGGGCTTGCCGATCGGCGAGCGCATCGTCGTCCACGGCTACGTCCACGACCAGCTCGGCCGGCCGGTGAAGAACGCACTGGTCGAGGTCTGGCAGTGCAACGCGAGCGGCCGCTACCGGCACAAGAAGGACCAGTACATCGGCGCCCTCGACCCGAACTTCGGCGGCTGCGGCCGCATGCTGACCGACGAGAACGGCTACTACGCCTACCGGACCATCAAGCCCGGCCCCTACCCCTGGCGCAACCGGGTCAACGACTGGCGGCCGGCGCACATCCACTACGCGATCTCGGGCGACGGCTGGGTGCAACGCCTGATCACGCAGATGTACTTCGAGGGCGACCCGCTGATCCGGAGCTGCCCGATCCTCGGCGTCGCGCCGAGCGAGGAGCAGATCCGCGGCCTGATCGCGCTGCAGGACATCGGCGCCTTCGTCCAGCTCGACAGCCGCGCCTACCGCTTCGACATCGTCCTGCGCGGCCACCGCGCCACGCTGTTCGAGAACCACGTGCAGAAGACGCCGGAAGGAGCGCTGCAATGAGCCACCTCTTCAGCGCCCCGGGCGGCAGCGAGCTCATGGTGCGGCGCGAAACCGCGTCGCAGACCGCCGGCCCCTACGTGCACATCGGCCTCGCGCCCAAGGCCGCGGGCTTCGACATCTTCGAGAACAACTTCGGCAGCGTCCTCGTCGACGCCCAGACGAAGGGCGAGCGGATCCGTATCGAAGGCCGGGTCTTCGACGGCATCGGCACCGTGCTGAAGGACGTGCTGATCGAGATCTGGCAGGCCAACGCCGAAGGCAAGTACGCGCACCCGGCCGACCGCCAGCCCGGCAAGTCGCTCGACCCGCACTTTCGCGGCTGGGGCCGCAGCTGCACCGACTTCGACACCGGCATCTACACCTTCGACACCATCAAGCCCGGCGCGGCCGAAGGCCGCAACGGAAGGACGATGGCGCCGCACATCAACGCCTGGATCGTCGCGCGCGGCATCAACATCGGCCTCAGCACGCGCATCTACTTCAGCGACGAGGCGGCGGCGAACGCCAAGGATCCGGTGATCAACCTGATCGAATGGGAAGCGCGGCGCAAGACGCTCGTCGCCGAACGCACCGACCGACGCAGCGACGACGGCGCCGCCGTCTACCGCTTCGACATCCGCTTGCAGGGCGAAGGCGAGACGGTGTTCTTCGACGTCTGAGAACGGTGCTGACGACGCACCAGCTCGTCTACCGCTTCGAGGGCTTCGAGCTTCGCCCGGGGCGGGAGCTTCTGCGCGACGGCAGCCCGGTGGCCATCGGCGGCACGGCGCTCGAACTGCTCCGCCTGCTGGTGGCCGCGCGCGGCGGCCTCGTCACCAAGGACGAGCTGTTCGCGGCGCTCTGGTCGGACGTGGTCGTCGTCGAGAACACCCTGCACCAGCACGCCGCCGCGTTGCGCAAGGCGCTCGGCGAACGGGCCGGGTTGATCGCCACGGTGCCGCGCCGTGGCTACCGGTTCGCCGGAACCGTCGAGGAGGCCATGGTCGACTCCGGGCCCGCCGCCGATGCGCTCGGGCCGCCGCCGGTCCTTCCTTCGCCGCTGACGCCGCTCATCGGTCGCGCCGCGGAAGTGGCCACCGTCGAAGGGCTCCTGCGGGCGGGCCGCTGCGTCACGCTGCTCGGTCCCGGCGGGATCGGCAAGACGCGCCTGGCCGTCGAGATCGCGCAGCGTCGGCGCGCGGCTGGCGACGCGGCCGTCCATCTGGTCGAGCTCGCCTCCCTGGCCGAAGGCGGCCACGTCGCCGCGACGATCGCCGCGTCGCTCGGGCTCTCCGGTCCCAGCGGCGTGCCGCCGCCGACCCGCATTCGCCACGCGCTGCGCGAAGCGCCGGCACTGCTCGTGGTCGACAACTGCGAGCACCTGATCGAGGCGACGGCGGCGCTGCTGCGCGAGCTTCTCGAGGCGTGCCCTTCGCTGCGCATCCTCGCCACCAGCCAGCGGCCGCTGGGCATTCCCGGCGAGCAGCGGGTCCAGGTGCCGATGCTCGGCCTGCCGCCGGCGGGAACCTCGGATACGTCGCTGCTCGCAGCCTCTTCGGCCGTTCGGCTCCTGCTCGCCCGCGTCGGCGACTGCGATCCGCGCCTCGCCTTCGACGCCACCGACCTGCAGACCGCGGCCGAGCTCTGTCGCCAGCTCGACGGCAATGCCCTGGCGATCGAGCTGGCCGCGGTGCGCGTCGCCACCCTCGGCCTGGCCGCCGTCAGCGGCGGGCTGGCCGATCGCTTCGAGCTCCTGGCCGGGCCGCAGCGCGGCTCGCTGCCGAAGCATCAGACGCTGCATTCGCTGATCGACTGGAGCCACGATCTGCTGAGCGATGGGCAGCGCGCGGTCTTTCGCCGCGTGTCGGTCTTTTCCGGAGGCTGGACGATCGAATCCGCGAAGGCGGTCGTCGGCGATGCGACCGCGCCGGGCGCCGAAGTCGGTCGCCGCCTCGCCGAGCTGGTCGAGTGGTCGCTGGTCGGCCGCGACGCCTCGACCCAGTCGCCGCGCTTCAGGATGCTCGAGACGCAGCGCGCCTACGCCAGGGAAAAGCTGCGCGCCAGCGGCGAGGAGGCGCGCCTCGCCGACGCCCACGCGCGCCACCTGTGCAGCCTCTTCGAGACCGGCTACGGCGAATGGGATTCGACGCCGGACGAGGTGTGGATCGCGCGCTTCGGACCGGAGCGCGACAACCTGACCACCGCCCTGCGCACCGCGATCGACGCCCGCGACCCGGCCCTGGCGACCCGCCTCGTCGGCGCGTCGATGTGGCTCTGGCGAGCCGCCGGCGCGATCCACGAGTTCCAGCAGATCCTCGAGGAACCCCTGCTGCATTCGCTGCCGGAGCGGCCCGACCCTCCCACCGCCCGGCTGCTGCTCGCCCGGGCCTACGCGCTGCACGCGACCTCGAGCGACTCGCAGCGCATCAAGGAGGCCGCGGAGCGTGCCGTGGCGGCCTTCGCCGATACGCCCGACCGCCTCGGCGCGGCCAACGCGATGCTGTGCCTCGCCTCCGCGTTCGCGCAGCTCGGCGACACGGCGGCGCACCGGGCCTGCCTGGCCCGCGTGGAGGCGGTGCTCGCGGGGCAGCGGAGCGGCAAGACCTTCGCCTGGTATTGCGGCTCGCACGCCTGGGCGGCGCAGCTCGCAGGCGAGCCGCACGAAGCGCTGGCCTGGGCGATCCGCTCGCGCGCGGCCTATCGCGGCAGCGGCGGCTGGCACGGCGAGACCCGGGCGATGCTGCACATCGCCGACCTCAAGCTGGCCCTCGGCGACGTCGAGGGCGCGATCACGATCGGCAACGAATCGGTCGAGCGGCTGCGCGACGGCTCGCATCGGGTCGACCTCGGCCGGGCGCTCGCCAACCTCGGCGCTGCCTGGTTCGCGCGCGGCGAACTCGCGGTCGCCCGCAGCTGCTGGGCGCAGGCCCTCGAGGAGCTGCAGGGCCTCGACTTCACCTACTGGGTGTTCGACCACATCGCGCTGCTGGCGATCGCCGAGGCCCGCGACGACGTCGCCGCCCGCCTGCTCGGCTACGCCGAGGCGGGCTATGCGCGCCTGAACAAGGGGCGCCGGGTGCAGAACGAGCAGCGCTCGCGCCAGCGCGCCCTGGACCACCTCGCCTCGCGCTACAGCGCCGAAGCGCTGGCGATCCTGATGCTCGAAGGGGCGAGCGCCTCGGAAGAAGAGGCGATCGCGGCGGCGCTGCCGGCGCGGCCCGACCCGCCGCCGGTGCGGCGGCCGCTCATTCCACCAGCCCGAGCTCGACCAGCAGGAACACATCGTCCTCGGCGATCTCGCGCAGCGAATCGAAGCGGCCCGACGCGCCGCCGTGGCCCACCTCGAGATTGATCTTGAAGAGCAGCGGATTCGAGTCGGTCTTCAGGCTGCGCAACCGGGCCACGTACTTCGCCGGCTCCCAGTAGGCGACCTGCGTGTCGTTCAGGCCGCTGCGCACCAGCATCGCCGGATAGGCGCCGGCCCGCAGGTTGTCGTAGGGGCTGTAGGCGCGCATCCAGGCGTACTGCTCGGGCAGCTTGGGGTTGCCCCACTCGATGAACTCGCCGACGGTGAGCGGAATGGTCTCGTCGAGCATGGTGGTGATGACGTCGACGAACGGCACTTCGGCGATGACCGCCTTGAACAGCTCGGGCCGCTGGTTGACGACCACGCCCATCAGCAGGCCGCCGGCGCTGCCGCCTTCGATCGCGAGCTGCTTCGGCGAGGTCAGGCCGCGCGCGATCAGGGCCTCGGCGCAGGCGATGAAATCGCTGAAGGTGGCCTGCTTCTTCCCCATCTTCCCGGCTTCGTACCAGGTGCGGCCGAGGTCGCCGCCGCCGCGGGTGTGGGCGATCGCGTAGATCACGCCGCGATCGAGCAGCGACACCCGGCTCTGCGAGAACCAGGGGTCGAGGGCGATCCCGTAGCTGCCGTAGCCGTAGAGCAGGAGCGGCTGCGGTCCGGCGCGCTTCAGGTCGCGCCGCCAGACGAGCGAGACCGGGATCTCGGTGCCGTCGGCCGCCTTGGCCATGACCCGCTCGCTCTGGTAGAGCGCCGGGTCGTAGCCGGGCACCGGCTGGCGCTTCCTCAGCACCCGCTCGCGGCTGTCGAGCCGGTAGTCGTAGGTCGAGGCCGGCGTCGTCATCGAGTCGTAGACGAAGCGCAGCGTCCGCGTCTCGAACTCGGCGTTGCCCGAGGTGTGGACCGTGTACGCCTGCTCGTCGAAGGCGACGGTGTGCTCGCCGCCGCGCACCAGGTCGACGACGCGCAGCTGCAGGCTGCCGGCGACGCGCTCGGTCACCACCAGGTCCTCGGCGAACAGGTCGAAGTCGTCGAGCATGACGCGGTCGCGGGCGGCGATCAGCTGCTCGGCGCGGCCGAGGTCGGGCTTCGCCGCGTCGACCTTGACCAGGCGAAAGTTGCGGCCGGTGTCGTTGATGCGCACGAACAGGCTGCCGGCCCGATGGTCGACGTGGTACTCGACGTCGGCGCGGCGCGGGAAGACGATGCGCAGCGCCGCCTTGTCGGCCGGGGCATCGGCGTCGAGCAGGCTCTGCTCGTTCGCGTCCTTGCTCTCGCTGGTCAGCACCAGGAACTTCTCGTCGCGGGTCTTGCCGAGGCCGAGGTCGAACAGCTCGTCCTTCTCCTCCAGCACCAGCGTGTCCGGGCCGGCGGCGCCGACGACGTGGCGCCAGAGCTTGTCGGCACGCTTGCTCTGCGGATCCATCGTCACGTAGTACAGCGTGCGGCTGTCGTTGGCCCACTCCGCCGAAGCGACCTGCGGCATCGACCAGGCGTCGTCCTTGCCGGTCGCGAGCTCGCGCAGGCGCAGCGTGTAGTCGCGCCCGCCGGTCAGGTCGAGGGTGTAGGCGAGCCTCGCGGCGTCGCGGCTCACGGTCGCGAGGCCGAGGCGCAGGAACGCCTGGCCGCGCGCCAGCTCGTTCAGGTCGAGCATCGTCTCGTCGCTGCCGCTCGGGTCGTAGGCGCGCTCGCTGCCGGCGGCGCGGCGGCGGATGTAGCGCGGGTACTGCTCGCCCTTCTGGGTACGCGTCGAATACCACCACTGGCCCTTGCGATACGGCACCGAGTCGTCGTCCTGCTGGATCCGGCCGAACATCTCCTGGTAGAGCTTTTCCTTCAGGGCCGCGTGCGGAGCGAACCAGGCATCGGCATAGGCGTTCTCGGCGCGCAGGTGCGGCAGGGTGCGGGGATCGTCGCGCTCCCGCATCCAGAAGTAGTCGTCGACGCGGCGGTCGCCGTGCACGGTCACGTCCTTGGGCTCGCGCGGGGCGACGGGAGGCTGGGGCGAAGTCTGGGCGAAGGTCATGGCGGCGACGAGGGCAATCAGGAGAGCGAGGGTCTGTCGGATCATGGTGCGAGCGGCATTGTCGTTCGCGACCACCGATTGCCAGCGTCTCTGCTCATGCAGGCAGGGCGCTACGCCCGTGCAGCGCGTAGAAAGGAAACCTGCAGTTCACCCGCGAAGACGACACCGGCGCCGGCCTGTACCGGCCGATGTACGGCGGCTGCTGCTGACGCGCTCGGGGCTGGTCGCGACCTGAGGTTGTCCCGGTCGGGCGCGGCCCCGGCTTCAGGCACAGTCGGGCCGTAGACGACCGCCGAAAGCCCGCGATGGACCGACCCGCACCCGCTTCCGTCTTCCCCGGCCAGCTGGCCTGGGAGAACGAAGGCTCCAGCCGCATCCCGTTCATGAGCTACACCAGCGAGGCGCTGCACCGCCTCGAGCTCGAGCGCTTCTTCTATCGCAAGCACTGGTGCTACGTCGGCCTCGAGGCCGAGATCCCGAACCCGGGCGACTTCAAGCTGAGCGCGGTGGGCGAGCGCTCGGTGATCCTGGCACGCGACCTCGAGGGCGGCATCAATGTCGTCGAGAACGTCTGCGCCCATCGCGGCATGAGCTTTTGCCGCGAGCGCCATGGCAACCGCCGCGACTTCACCTGCCCCTACCACCAGTGGAACTATTCGCTGAAGGGCGACCTGCAGGGCGTGCCGTTTCGCCGCGGCGTGCGCCAGGAGGGCAAGGTCAACGGCGGCATGCCGGCCGACTTCAAGCTCGAGGAGAACGGCCTCAACAAGCTGAAGGTCGCCAGCCGCGGCGGCGTCGTCTTCGCCTCGTTCGACGCCGACGTCGAGCCGCTCGAGGACTTCCTCGGCCCGGCCGTCCTGCGCTATTTCGACCGCCTGTTCGACGGCCGGGCGCTGAAGATCCTCGGCTACAACCGGCAGCGGATCCCGGGCAACTGGAAGCTGATGCAGGAAAACATCAAGGACCCGTACCACCCGGGCCTGCTGCACACCTGGTTCGTGACCTTCGGCCTCTGGCGCGCCGACAACAAGTCCGAGCTCGTGATGGACGCGCAGCATCGCCACGGCGCCATGATCTCGACCCGGGGCCAGATGGGCAAGGCCGACCAGGTGACCTCGGTCTCCAGCTTCAAGGCCGACATGAAGCTCGAGGACCCGCGCTTTCTCGACATCGTGCCCGAGGCCTGGTGGGGTGGGCCAACGGCGGTGATGACGACGGTGTTCCCGAGCGTCATCTTCCAGCAGCAGGTGAACTCGGTCTCGACCCGGCACATCCAGCCCGACGGCCACGGCGCCTTCGACTTCATCTGGACCCACTTCGCCTTCGCCGACGATTCCGAGGAGATGGTGCAGCGGCGCCTGCGCCAGGCCAACCTGTTCGGACCCGCGGGGTTCGTCTCGGCCGACGACGGCGAGGTGATCGAGCTCTCGCAGAAGGGCTTCGAGCAGAAGCCGTTCCACCGCACCCTGGCCGAGCTCGGAGGCAAGGACGTCGGCGATGCCGACCACATGGTGACCGAGACGCTGATCCGCGGCATGTACGAGTACTGGCGCCGGGTGATGGAGGCCTGACGATGAGCGCGCCCGTCATGGAGTTCGCCGACTACCACGCCTTGGTCCAGCTCTACGCCGACTATGCATACGCGGTCGACTCGGGCGACTGGAGCCTGTGGCCCGAGTTCTTCGTCGAGGCCTGCAGCTACCGCCTGGTGCCGCGCGAGAACCACGAGCGCGGCTTTCCGCTCGCCACCCTCGCGTTCGAGAGCAAGGGGATGCTGCGCGACCGGGTCTACGGCATCAAGGAAACGCTGTTCCACGACCCCTACTACCAGCGCCACGTCGTCGGCGCGCCCCTGGTGCGCGGCTTCGACGGCGAGCGCATCACGAGCGAGGCGAACTACGCGGTCTTTCGCACCAAGCTCAACGAGCTGAGCACGGTGTTCAACGTCGGCCGCTACCTCGACACGGTGGTGCGCACGCCGGCGGGGCTGAAGTTCGAGAGCCGCCTGGTCGTCTACGACAGCGAGATGATTCCGAACTCGATCATCTATCCGATCTAGCGAAGGCCGATGGCCGGATTCCGGCAGGGCTTGCGTATGGGGCTGTATGCACTCCCGCATGCTTGCCTGCTCCATCCATGAATACGCCCTCGTTCGCGGTCGAGGCCGCTCGCGCTGCGCTCGTCGCCCTGCTCGCCGGCCTCTTCGCCGTCTTCGTCCCCGCCGCGATGGCCCAATCCCAGACCGTGCAGGTTTCGCCGCTAGCCCCCGCGACCTCCTTCGCCGAAGCCAGCCAGCTCTTTCGGGCCGGTCGGCACGCTGCGGCCTACGGCCGATTCGCGCGCCTCGCCAATGAAGGGAACCGCGAGGCCGCCGGCATCGCTCTCGTCATGCACCGCCACGGGGTCGCCTTGTTCGGCAGCAACTGGGACGCGACGACCGAGGAGCTGGAGCAATGGTCGGCGCTGGCCCAATGGGCCGACCGCGCCGAGATCGCGTCGCGCCAGCACCCTGCGGCGAGTGCGATGACGATAGGAAGCGGCCCCGGTCAGACCGCGTATCTGGCACCGGAGGCGTTTCGCGGCGACCGTCGCAGGAAGCGCTAGCGGCCGCCGCGGCGCCGGTCGGCAAACCTCGCGTCGCACGGGAGGCGCGCTCGCGCTATCGTCGGACACCGAAGCCGACCTCAGAGCGCCGATGCAACCTGTCATCACGAGCCTGCTCGACACGGACTTGTACAAGTTCACGATGTGGCAGGCGATGCTGCATCGGCATCCGCAGACGCAGGCCGAGTACACCTTCGTCTGCCGCAACGCACCGGCGTATCCGCTGGCCGAGCTGCTGACCGAGGTCAACCGCGAGCTCGATGCCCTCTGCTCGCTCTCGTTTCGCCCCGGCGAGCTCGCCTACCTGGGGGGGCTGCGCTTCATCCGCTCGGACTTCGTCGACTTCCTGCGCATCTTCCGGTTCCAGCGCGACTTCATCTCGGCCCGCGCCGCGGCCGACGGCAAGGGCCTGGAGATCGTCGCCAAGGGGCCGCAGGTCCACGTGATGGCGTTCGAGATCTTCGTCCTGGCGATCGTCAACGAGCTCTACTTCCGCCGCTTCGATCGGCGCGAGGCCTGGGTCGAGGGCAGGAAACGCCTGGCGGCGAAGATCGAGCGGCTGCGCGAGTTCGAGCGCGAGCCCAAGCGCCTCAATCCGTTCGAGTTCTTCGACTTCGGCGTGCGCCGGCGCTTCTCGGCCGAGTGGCATCGCGAGGTGCTGACCATCCTCAAGCGCGAGGTGCCGCAGTTCTTCAAGGGCGCCTCTGACGTGCTCTACGCCCGCGACCTCGGCCTGGTGCCGATCGGGACCATGGCGCACGAGTACCTGCAGACCTTCCAGACGCTCGGCGTGCGCCTGCGCGACTTCCAGCGCGCCGCGCTCGAAGCCTGGGTCCAGGAGTACCGCGGCGACCTCGGCACCGCGCTCACCGACGTCGTCGGCATGGACGCCTTCCTCGCCGACTTCGACCTCTATTTCGCCAAGCTCTTCGACGGCCTGCGCCACGATTCGGGCGACCCGTATGTCTGGGGCGAGAAGGCGCTCGCCCACTACGAGAAGCTGCGCATCGATGCCAAGACCAAGCGGCTGGTCTTTTCCGACGGGCTCGACCTCGAGAAGTCCTTCGCCCTCTATCGCCACTTCGCCGACCGGACGATGGTCGGCTTCGGCATCGGCACCAACCTCACCAACGACATGGGGCTGAAGACGCTGCACATCGTCATGAAGCTGACCCAGGCCAACGGGCAGCCCGTCGCCAAGCTGTCCGACAGCCCGGGCAAGCTGCTCTGCGACGACGAGACCTTCCTCGCCTACCTGCGCCAGGTCTTCAACGTGCCTGCGTAGTCGAGAGGTGGCGCTGCAGGCGCTCGGCGAGTCGCGCCCGGGTCGCCTTCTGCAGCACGACCAGCAGCTCGTGACCGAGGCCCCTGCCGGCGAGCGGCTCGGCGAAGCGCTCGGCGGCGTCCTGCTGCTGGCGAATGAACAGGTGCGCGGTCGTCTCGGCGTCGGCCAGGGCGCGATGCGCCCGTCCGGACTCGGGCAGCCGGTGCCAGGCGCGCAAGGTGCCGAGCCGGTGGTTGGGCGCCTCCGGATGGAGCCGGCGCGACAGCAGCAAGGTGCAGGCGAAACGATGCGCCTCGTCGGGCTCGCACTCGGCCCGCTCGGCCTCTGCGCGCCAGAAGCCCCGGTCGAACGCGGCGTTGTGCGCGACCAGCGGCGTCCCGCGGGTGAAGCGCAGCAGCTCGTGCATGACCGCGCGCGCTGGCGGCGCGCGATCGAGCATCGCGTTGCTGATGCCCGTGAGCTGCTCGATGAAGGGCGGCACCCAGGCGCCCGAGCGCATCAGGCTCTGGAAGCGGCCGACGATCTCGCCGCCGCGAACCAGCACCGCGGCGACCTCGGTGGCGCGCGCACCCATGCCCGGCGACATGCCGGTGGTCTCGAAATCGATGACGGCGACGGTTTCCAGGGGGCGGGAGGGGCGGTCCGAGCTGGATTGTGAGGCAAGCTGTATATTTGTACAGCCTCCCGGGGCCGCCAGCCCGACCCGCCTCCTCATGAACCTCGACCGCAAGCTGGCAATCCTCGCCGACGCCGCCAAGTACGACGCCTCGTGTGCCTCGAGCGGCACCGACAAGCGCAGCTCGATCGGCGGCAAGGGAATCGGCTCGACCGAAGGCTCGGGCATCTGCCACAGCTACGCGCCCGACGGCCGCTGCATCTCGCTGCTGAAGATCCTGTTCACGAACTTCTGCACCTACGACTGCCTGTACTGCGTCAACCGGGTGTCGAGCAACGTGCCGCGGGCGCGCTTCACGGTCGAGGAGGTGGTGCAGCTCACCCTCGACTTCTATCGCCGCAACTGCATCGAGGGCCTGTTCCTCAGCTCGGGGATCATCCGTTCGCCCGACTACACCATGGAGCAGGTGGTCGAAGTGGCGCGGGTGCTGCGCGAGGAGCACGACTTTCGCGGCTACATCCACCTGAAGACGATTCCCGAGGCGAGCCCCGAGCTGCTCGCGCGCGCCGGCCGATACGCCGACCGACTCAGCATCAACGTCGAGCTGCCGACCGTGCAGTCGCTCGCCGCGCTGGCGCCGGAGAAGGACGGCGCGGCGATCCGCCGCTCGATGGCGCGCCTGCGTGTCTCCATCGACGAGGCGAAGGAGGCGCGCCGCCCGCGGCCGGTGGTGGCGCAGCCGATGCTGCCGCCGCGGCGCGCCCGCGCCCCCCGGTTCGCGCCCGCGGGCCAGAGCACGCAGATGATCGTCGGCGCCGACACCACCTCCGACGGCGCGATCCTCTCGACCAGCGCCGCGCTGTACGGGTCGTACCGGCTGAAGCGCGTCTACTACTCGGCCTTCAGCCCGATCCCCGACGCGGCCCGCGCGCTGCCGCTGAAGTCGCCGCCGCTGGTGCGCGAGCATCGTCTCTACCAGGCCGACTGGCTGATGCGCTTCTACGGCTTCGCCCACGACGAGATCGTGCCCGCCGCGAGCGGCATGCTCTCGCTCGAGGTCGACCCCAAGCTCGCCTGGGCGCTGGCGCACCGCGAGCGCTTCCCGGTCGACCTGAACAGCGCGCCGAAGGAGATGCTCCTGCGCGTGCCGGGCCTGGGCGTCAAGTCGGTGGGCCGCGTGCTGCAGGCCCGGCGGGTGCGGCAGCTGCGCGCCGCCGACCTCGAGCGGATGCATCTGCCGCTCGGCAAGCTGCTGCCCTTCGTCGTCGTCGCCGACCATCGACCCGGGCGCGAGCTCGACGCCGCCGGCCTGGTGCGGCGGCTCGCACCGCCACCGCGACAGGAATCGCTCTTCGCCTGAGGCCTTTTCGCCGCCGCCGCGGTACAAGGTCGATAGTGACGGACACGATTCGCCGCTGACGCGCCGCATGGAACCCGACGACGACGCCCCCCATCCCCCGCCGCGCGCGGCGCCCGGCGCAGGCGACGGCCCGCGCAGCGTCACGCTGGCGAGCGCGATCGACCTCGACGGCTTTCGCGCCGCCTGCCGGCGCCTGTGGGCCGAGCAGGTCGAGCCCGGCCGCGTCGCCTGGCATGCCGCCGACGATGCCGAGGGCGACCTGTTCGAGGCCGGCGCCGCCGAGCCGGCGACCGCGAGCACCGAAGCGCCGCCCGTCCGGGCGCCGGCCGCCTTCATGCCGCTTTGCGAGAGCGTGATCCTGCACCGCGACCCGGGCCGCTTCGGCTTGCTATACCGCCTGCTCTGGCGCCTGCAGACCGAGCCGGGCCTGCGCCACGACGCCCTCGATGCCGACTGGGTGGCGGCGCAGCTGCTCGCGCAGGCGGTGCATCGCGACATGCACAAGATGAAGGCCTTCGTCCGCTTTCGCACCCTGGAACAAGGCGGGGGCGAGGAGCCGCTGCACGTCGCCTGGTTCGAGCCCGAGCACCACATCGTCGAGGCGACGGCGCCGTTCTTCTCCCGCCGCTTCACCGCCATGCGCTGGGCGATCCTGACGCCCGAGCGCAGCGTGCGCTGGGACGGCGAGCGGCTCGCGTTCGGCCCCGGCGCGCGCCGCGACCAGGCGCCGCCGGCCGACGCCGGCGAAGCGCTCTGGCTCACCTACTACCGGAGCATCTTCAACCCGGCGCGCCTCAAGCTGGCGATGATGCAAAAGGAGATGCCCAGGAAGTACTGGGCCAACCTGCCCGAGGCGGCGCTGATCGACCCGCTCGCCGCCGGCGCGGCCGAGCGGAGCACGGCGATGGTGGAGCGCGATGCCGCCGAGCCCGCGCGGCGGATACCGGTCCGGCCGCAACCGACGGCGCCGGATCACGCGCCGACGCCGCAGGGCGAGGCGCCGCGCAGCCTGCCCGCCCTGCGCGAGGCGCTAGAGCGCTGCCGCGAATGCCCGATCGGTGAGCACGCCACGCAGGCGGTGCCGGGCGAAGGCCCGCAGCACGCGAAGCTGATGTTCGTCGGCGAACAGCCCGGCGACCAGGAAGACCTGCAGGGCCGGCCCTTCGTCGGGCCCGCGGGCCAGCTCTTCGCCCGCGCGCTCGCCGCGCTCGGCATCGATCGCCGCGACACCTACATCAGCAACGCGGTCAAGCACTTCAAGTTCGAGCTGCGCGGCAAGCGCCGGATCCACAAGACCCCGGCACAGGAGGAGGCCGCGGCCTGCCTGCACTGGCTGGAAAGCGAGATCGCGCTGGTCGACCCCGGCGCGCTGGTCGCCCTCGGCGCGACGGCGGCCCGGCAGCTGATGGGCACGCCGATCGCCGTTACCCGCGAGCGCGGCCGCTGGCTGCGCCGCGCCGACGGCCGCCGGGTGTTGATTACGCTGCACCCCTCGGCGCTGCTGCGGATGGAGCCCGAGCACCAGGAAGCAGCGTGGGCGGCCTGGCTTGCCGACCTGCGCCAGGCGACGGCCACGCTCGCGCCGCCGAGCGGCGACGGACTGTAAGAACCCGGGCCGAATCGGCGACTGGAAGGCGTGGCCGATGGGCCGCGAACCTGCCTCGTTTCAGCCAACCCGGAGTCTTCCCATGAAAACCCTCGCCGCCTTCCTGATGTGCACCAGCATGACCCTCGTCGCCGGCACCGCCGCGGCCGCCAGCCACATGGAGAAAGGCGCGTCGGCGCCGATGGCCGCGGACGGCATGATGAAGAAGGAGATGTCGATGCAGGACTGCAAGGACCACATGGCGATGGCCAGGAAGGACACGATGGCCAAGAAGGACGACGCGATGATGAAGAAGGACGCCGCCTGCGACGCGATGATGAAGAAGGACGAGATGATGAAGAAAGACGGCGCGATGATGAAGAAGGACGAGCCGATGAAGAAGTAGCGCGGCGAGGAGACGAAGCCGTCCTACAGCCCGCTCGGGCCACGCCTGACCGGGCGGCCGTCGCCCCGGTGCTTCAATGGTTCGATCGCCCTCGGGCTCGAACCGGAAGCAACGGAAATGAACGACACGAAAGACAAGCGCGAGCTGCTCTGGAAGCTCATCAAGAACATCCGCTTCGCGATGTTCACCACTCGGCACGGCAACGGCCACCTGCATGCCCGGCCGATGACGACGCAGAACAAGGGCCTCGAGGCGGACGAAAGCCTGTGGTTCTTCATGTCCAAGTCCGGCGATCCGGTCGCGGACCTGAAGGCCGACCCCGTGGTCAACATCGTCTACGCCGACCCCTCCGAGGACACCTACGTCTCGGTCTCCGGCACGGCCGCGATGATCGAGGACACGGCGAAGAAGGAGCAGCTCTGGAGCAAGATGGCCGAGGCCTGGTTCCCGGGCGGTCCGACCGACCCGGACCTCGCCCTGGTGCAGGTGCAGATCGTCCACGCCAACTACTGGGACGTGAAGGAAAGCAAGATCGTCCAGCTCTACGAGATGGCCAAGGCGGTGGTCACGGGCAAGCCGCCGACCGATCTGGGCGAGCACGGCGAAGTGCGGATGCGCTGACACGCTGATGGCAGGGGCCGGTACAAGGTCACACGCCGGTCGACCGGTGAGCGGGCGCGCCCGATCTGCGCCGGAACCCGGCCCTTGTTCGGGCCACCGGCGGCAGCCGGCTGCCGATAAGTTTCGGTCAAGCCTCCCAGGAGCCACCGACCATGCGCCACACACCGTCCACCATGCACTTTTCGCACGCCTTCGCGGCGCGCAGCTTCCGGACCCCTGTCGCCGGGGCGATCGAGTGGGAAGAACTGCCGTCGCTGGCCGGATCGCTGGCCAAGCGCATCGCTGCCGCGACGAACGCCCCGTGGGACGCCACCCGCCCGGCCGAGCTCGAGGTCCCGGTGCCTTCGCAACCCTTCCGCGAGCCGGTCAACGGCCTGGCGATCCGCGAAGTCAACGAGCCCGACGTGTTCCGCCACTTTTTCGGCGCCTGATCTTCGGCGCCTGATCTCTTCCCCGCCCGCGGCCGGACGGCTGCGCCCTCGCTATGCTGGGCGCCCGACCCGATTCTTCGCCGCGCCCGTGAACGACCCCGTTTCGTCAGCCCCCTCCGCCCGCCCGATCCGCTATCACTGGGAAGACTTCGAAGTCGGCCGGGTGCGTGAATTCGGCCGCTGCGAAGTGACGCGCGAGGCCGTGCTCGAGTTCGCCGGGCGCTACGACCCGCAGCCCTTCCATCTCGACGACGACGCCGCGGCCGCCTCCCTGTTCGGCCGCCTGGCCGCCAGCGGCTGGCATACCTGCGCGATGGCGATGCGGATGATGTGCGAGGGCTACCTGCTCGAGTCGGCAGCCCTCGGCTCGCCCGGCGTCGAACGGCTGACCTGGCCGGCGCCGGTCTTCCCCGGCGATGTCCTGTCGATGCGAAACACCGTGCTGGAGGCCCGGCCGCTCGCCAGCCGGCCGCAGGTCGGCCTGGTGCGCAGCCGCAGCGAAGTGCTGAACCAGGACGGACAGGTCGTGCTGAGCATGGAAGGCGTGGGTTTCTTTCGCCGGCGCGACAGCGGGCCGCCGCCCGCCGGATTGGCGTGACTTAGTTCGTCGCGCCGCACCTCCTGCGGGGGCCCGGCACGGGCGTCAGGCGCGACAATCACGACCTCGCTCGGCACGGCGACAGTCCGGCGCGCGCCGGCCGGCCGAGATGGCCCAACCCCTCCGGCAGGAGCCCCAGCGCAAGCGCAGCGATGAATCCGGCACAAGCGATCGACGACAGGGCGGATCCCGCCGGTGCGCGCTCGCCGCAAAGCCGGGCGCTGCCACCCGGCACCCGGCTGCGTGAGTACGAGCTCGCCGAGGTGATCGGCGAGGCCGGCTTCGCCATCGTCTACCGCGCCTGGGACGCGACCCTGCAGCGCAAGGTCGCAGTCAAGGAATACCTGCCGGTGTCGATGGCGACGCGGGTCGCGGGGACGCCGAACGTGACGGTCGCGTCGGAGCGGCAGTGGGACACCTACAAGGCCGGCCTGAAAAGCTTCGTCGGCGAGGCACGCCTGCTCGCCCGCTTCGACCACGCCTCGCTGGTCAAGGTCTACCGCTTCTGGGAAGGCAACGGCACGGCCTACATGGTGATGCCGTTCTACGAGGGTCCGACCCTCGAGGCCGCGCTCGCCGATCTCGACCACGTGCCGGGCGAAGCCGAGCTTCGCGCCTGGCTGAAGCCGGTGCTCAACGCGGTGGCGCTGCTGCACGAGGGCGGCGTCTGGCACCAGAACATCGGCCCCGACAACATCGTGCTGACGCCGATCGGCCCGGTGCTGTTCGGCCTCGGCGCCGCCGAGCAGGCGATCGCCGCGATCGAGCACACCCCCGCGGCGGCGCTCAAGCCCGGCTTCGCCGCGATCGAGCAGTACGGAAATGCCGCCGAGACCAAGCGCGGCGCCTGGACCGACCTCTACGCGCTTGCCGCGGTGATCTACACCGCGATCACCGGCAGCGCGCCAGCCGCGGCCGCGGATCGCCTCGCCGAGGATCCGGTGCGGCCGCTCGGCGCCGTCGCCGCCGGGCTGTACGGCGAACGCTTCCTCGCCGCGATCGACGCCGCCCTGGCGGTCGAGCCCGAGCGCCGGCCGCAGGACCACCAGCAGTTCCGCGCCCTGATGGGCGACATCGATTCGCCCGCGCCGCTCGAGCTCGCGCCGCCGCGCGACCTGATGCACGAGCCCTTCGTCGGCCGCGACGGCGATCGCCAGATCACGGTTCCGGACCACCCGCTGCTGACGATCGCCGATCCCGCCGTCAAGGCGGTGCTCGCCAAGCCTGCCGCGGCGGCCGCCGCCAGCCCGGGCAAGGCGGCAGGCGAGCGGCGCGCACGCGCGCGCGCCGGCGGCGAAAGCACGCCTTCGCAGCCCGCGGAGCTCGCCCCCTCGTGGCTGAGCACGAGCCCGGTGAAGAAGCTCTTCGGCAAACGCGCCCTTTACGGCCTCGTCGCCGGAACCGGCGCGCTGATCGGGGTCGCCGCGCTGGCGCTGCAGTTCTATGCCCGCCAGGCGCCGCGCCCGGCGACCGCCGCGCCCGGCGTCGTCGCCTCGGTGCCTGTCGCCAACCCGACGGTGGCCGCACCGGCCGTACCGGCGGTCGCTGCGGCCACCGCGGTCCCGCCGACGGCGACAGCGACGCCGCCGCCCGCCACGACGGCGGCGGTGTCCCCGCCCGTCGCCCCCGCACCCGCACCCGCGGCCTCGGCGGCGCCGGCCCGCGCCCCGACCGGCGCCGACTACCTCGGCACGCCGGTCACGGCCACCGAACGCCAGGCCCGTTGCACCGAGATCCTGCAGAAGGCTTCGCTGGAAAGCATCACGCCGGCCGAAACCGACTTTTTCAAGAGGGAGTGCAAATGACAGCCCCCGCCATTGCCCGCCGGAAGCCGCTACCCCTCGCTTTGCTGCTCGCATTCGCGTTCGCCGTGCTGCTCGCCGCCTGCTCGTCGTCGAAGGAGCCGCAGACCTTCGAGAAGGCCGCCGCCGAAGCGACCGACAGCCTGGTCGCGCAGACCGGCAAGCTCCCCTCGTTCCTCGCCCGGATCGAATCGACCCTGTCGAGCTCCGACACGAGCGCGCCCAAGCGCAGCATCGTCCTCGATCCGATGCTCGACATGATCACCGGGCAGCAAACCGAAACGACGCTGCTGTTCGAGCGGCGCGTGACGCAGCGCATGGCGGCGAAGTTTCCGCAGTTCGAGTTCCTGCCGTTCCAGGCGTCGAACCTGACCAAGGCGCAGTACCTGCTGACCGGCACGATGACGCGGGTGACCGCCGCCGCCAGGCCGACGGTGACCCTGAGCCTCGCGCTCACCGACATCCGCACCGGCATGGTCGTCGCCCAGGCCTCGGCGCTGGCGAAGGAGGAAAACCTCGACGCCACGCCGTCGCGCTACTACAAGGACAGCCCGGTCCTGATCAAGGACAAGGTCGTCGAGGGCTACGCCCGGACCACCGCCACGCCGGCCGGGCAGAAGGCCGACGCGTACTACATGGAGCGGATCGGGGTGGCGACGGTGATCACCGAGGCGACCTCGCTCTACAACGCCGAGCGCTACCAGGACGCGCTCGGCCAGTACAAGACCGCGCTGGCGACGCCGCAGGGCCAGCAGCTGCGCGCCGAGAGCGGCGTTTACCTCACCAACATCAAGCTCGGCAACACCGCCGAGGCCGAGCAGGCGTTCGGCCGGATCGTCGCCCTCGGCATCGCCTACAACGAGCTCGGCGTGAAGTTCCTGTTCGCGCCCGGCAGCGTCGACTTCTGGGCCGACCCGAAGATCAGCGGCGCTTACGCGATGTGGCTGCGGCAGATCGCGCGCGGCACGGTCTCCGCTGGCAGCTGCATGAAGATCGTCGGCCACACCAGCAAGAGCGGCCCGGCGGCGATCAACGACGCGCTCTCGCTGAAGCGCGCGGCGACGATCAAGCAGAAGCTGGTCGCCGAGCAGCCGGTGCTCGCCGCCAAGACCACGGCCGAGGGCATGGGCTTTCGCCAGAACATCGTCGGCAGTGGCACCGACAACGGCTTCGACGTGCTCGACCGGCGGGTAGAGTTCAAGATCGTGCCTTGCCCGCGCTGAGGCCCTCCGGGGTGTCGACTTGAGCCCGTCCGACGACGAAGACGACGACCGAACCATCATCCGCCCGCCCTCGCAGCGCGCGGCCGCCGCGCCTTTGGGCCACACGCTGCCGATCGGCACCCAGCTGCGCGACTACGAGATCACCGGCCTGATCGGCGAAGGCGGCTTCGGCATCGTCTACCTCGCCTGGGACCTTTCGCTGCAGCGCAAGGTCGCGATCAAGGAGTACATGCCGGCCTCGATGGTCTCGCGGATCGCGGGCTCGTCGGCGATCGTCGTCAAGTCGGAGCGCCACCTCGATACCTTCAAGGCCGGGCTGAAGAGCTTCGTCAACGAGGCGCGGCTGCTCGCCCGCTTCGACCACCCGGCACTGGTGAAGGTGTACCGCTTCTGGGAGGAGAACGGCACCGCCTACATGGCGATGCCGTTCTACGAGGGGCCGACGCTCAAGGCGGTGCTTGCCCAGCTCGGCCAGGCGCCGACCAAGGCGCAGCTGCGCGGCTGGCTGGCGCCGCTGCTCGACGCGCTGACCGTGATGCATGCAGCGCAGTGCTTTCACCGCGACATCGCGCCCGACAACATCCTGCTCACCGCGAGCGGGCCGCTGCTGCTCGACTTCGGCGCGGCGCGCCGCGTCATCGGCGACATGACGCACGCCCTCACGGTCGTGCTCAAGCCCGGCTACGCGCCGATCGAGCAGTACGGCGACGTCGCCTCGATGACGCAGGGCGCGTGGACCGACATCTACGCGCTCGCCTGCGTCGTCTACTACGCGATCACAGGCCGGACGCCGATGTCCTCGGTCGAGCGGCTGATGGACGACCGGCTGGAGCCGATCGCGGTCGAGGCCGCGGGCCGCTACAGCGACGGCTTCCTGCGTGCGATCGACGCGGCGCTCGCGGTCCGGCCGCAGGACCGGCCGCAGAACGCGGCGCAGTTCCGCGCCCTGCTCGACATCGACCTGCCGACGCCGGCGCCTTCGGCGAGCGGCTACGGCGCCCTCCACCACGAGGCCTTCGCCCCGACCGAGGATCGCTCCTACTCGACGGTGCCGGGAACGCTGCTGCCGGTGCTGGCGACCCAGGTGCAGGCGCGTGCGCCCGAAGCAGCACCGCCGCTTGCCCCCACGCCGCCGGTCGAAGCGCGCGCGCCCGCGCCGCCGCCACCCGCCGTGCCCGGGCCCGCGCCCCGGGCCGCGCCCCGGGCTGCGCAGCCACCGGCGCGGCGCCCGGTGCCGGCAGGCGCGAGGAGCCGAGCCGTGGCGCTCGGCGGCGCGATCCTGCTGATCGGGGCCGGCCTCGCGGTCGGCGTCTACTGGACCCTGCGGCCCGGAGAAGACGGCACCGTGACGCCGCTGCAGCCCGCCGCTTCGGCCGTCGCGCTGCCGGCTTCCACAGTCGCGGTTCCGGCTTCGGCCGTGGCGCCTCCGGCGGCGGCAGCGGCCGTCGCGGTCCCGAACGCATCGGCCCCCGCCGCCTCGGTTCCCAGCGCGGCGGCCGCTCCCGCCGTGGCCTCCGCGCCGCTGCCCGCGCCCGCGAGCGCGGCGGCGCCGTCGACCACGCCCACGCGGGTCGAGACGCCGATCCCGGCGCCCGCGGCCAGCACCGCACCGCGCCGCGCGCCGGCGGCGGCGGCGTCCGCGGCGGCGCGACCGCCGCGCGAGTCCACCCGCATCGAGGCGCCCCCCGAGACCCGGCCGGCGGCGCCGTATCGGCCGGTCACCGGCGCCAGGTGCAGTGATATTCTGCAAAAGGCCTCGCTCGAGCCCTTGACCGCCGAAGAAGCGGCGTACCTGAAGAGGGAATGCAGATGATCTCCTTGTCGAACACGAAGCGGCTGCTCGCCTCGGCCGCCACCGGCCTGCTTGCCGTCCTGGTCGGCTGCGCCGCTCCGCCGCAGGCCACCAACCTCAACGAGGAACTGCCGTTCGAGCAGGCGGTCGCGCAGGCCACCGACGGCCTGGCGGCGCAGACGCAGAAGATGCCGGCGTTTCTCGCCAAGGTCGAGCAGCTCAACAAGCGCCCCGTCGTGCTCGACCCGATGCTCGACGCGGTGACCGGCCAGCAGACCGCGGCGACGGTGCTGCTCGAGAGCCGCGTTTCCGAACGCCTGACGACGAGCAAGGCCACTCCGTTCGAGATCCTGCCCTTCCAGTCGGCCAACCTCGCCAAGGCGCAGTTCCTGCTGACCGGCACGATGACGCGGGTCGAAGGCGCCGCCGCGAACCGCAAGCGCGCGCTGCAGATCAACCTCGCGCTCACCGACCTGAAGTCGGGCACCGTCGTCGCCCAGGCCTCGGCGCTGGCCCGGGACGAAGGGCTGGACCACACGCCGCTCGCCTACTACCGCGACAGCCCGATCCTGGTGAAGGACAAGGTCATCGAAGGCTATGCCCGCACCTCGGCCACGCCGCCCGGCCAGCGCGGCGACGCGTTCTACCTCGAGCGCATCGCCTCGGCGACGCTGATCAACGAGGCGACCATGCTCTACAACCAGGAGCGCTACGTCGAGGCGCTCGGCCAGTACCGCAGCGCGCTGGCCACGCCCACCGGCGAGCAGCTGCGCGTTCTCAACGGCATCTACCTCACCACCGCCAAGCTCGGCCGCACCGCCGAAGCCGAGCAGGCCTTCGGCCGCGTGGTGGCGCTCGGCATCGCCTACAACGAGCTCGGCGTGAAGTTCCTGTTCAATCCCGGCAGCACCGACTTCTGGTCCGACACCAAGGTGAGCGGCCCCTACGGCATGTGGCTGCGGCAGATCGCCAAGGAAGGCACCGCCGCCAAGGTCTGCATGAACGTCGTCGGCCACACCAGCAAGACCGGCTCGGAGCAGGTCAACGACACCCTGTCGCTGGCCCGCGCCAACGCCATCCGGCAAAAGCTCTCCGCGGAGTCGGCAGTGCTCGGCACACGGACGAAGACGGTCGGCATGGGCTTTCGCCAGAACATCGTCGGCAGCGGCACCGACAACGCGGTCGACGCGCTCGACCGGCGGGTCGAGTTCAAGATCACTCCCTGCTAGCGCCCGCCGGCGTCGGCCGAAGCTGCGTCCGTGTCGGAAAGGGTCCTGACCGGGCTCTACCTGGCGTGGGCGCTGCCGTGCATCGGCATCGTCCTCCTCAAGGACCCGCTCGCGCCGGACGCCCTCACGCACCTGGCGGTGTTCGCCTGGCTCGCGCTCAGCCTGCTGGCCATCCCCTGGCTGCGGCGGCTGGCAGAGCGCCATTCGCCGCGTCGCGTCTTCCTCTGCGCCTGCGTCGCCTCGGCGGCGGTCGTCGAGGGCTGCTACATGATCAGCGCGCCGCTGCATCCCTCGCTGCTCGTCACGCCGGGCACGGGGGCAGGCGAGGCCCTGCGCCACCTCGCCCTCGACCTGGTGCTGACGACGCCTGCCTACGTGCTGATCTTCTGGGCGGTGTGGGCGCTGATGCGGCGCTACGCCTACCGACCGATCGAGTTCGTCGTCCTGGTCGGCGCCGGCCAGGCGCTGGGCGACGGCGTGGCCTACCTGTCGGCGAATCCGGCGATGCTCGTCTTCCTGCCCTGGCTGATGGTGAGCTATCACGCGATGACGATGGCGGCTTTCCTGGCGCTGCGCGACCGCGTCGATGCAGGCGCGCAGCGGCGACGGCCGGCGATGTTCGTGCTGCCGCTGCTCGTGCTGCCCGCCGTGTACTGGATCGCCGGCGGAACGATCCTCGTCGTCGTCCGCACCCTCGGCTGGAACGGCTGACTCAGCCCGGCTCTGCGGCCCGCGCGCGCAGCAGCCGCTCCAGCGCCTGCTCGCGAATGCCGTAGAAATCCTTCAGCCGGTCGATCTCCTCGCGCGCCCGGGCGGCATGGGCCGCGGGCTCGTGCTCGCGCCGGGTGGCGAGGATCATCTTGTTCTTGCTCGTGTGCTCGAGCGAGACGAACTCGAACACCTTGGCCTGGTAGCCGGCCGATTCGAGCAGCAGCGCGCGCAGGCCGTCGGTCAGCATCTCGGCCTCCTGGCCGAGGTGGATGCCGTGCCGCAACAAGGGGGCCAGCGCCTTCGGCGTGGTGAGTTGCGGCCGGAGCTCCTTGTGGCAGCACGGCGAGGCGACCAGCACCCTCGCCCCGGCGCGCAGGCCCAGGTCGAGGGCATGGTCGGTCGCGGTGTCGCAGGCATGCAGGGCGATCATCACGTCGACGGCTTCGGGCACGAAGCTGCGCAGGTCGCCCTGGACGAAGCGCAGACCTTCGCAGTGCGACCGCGCGGCGGCGTCGTTGCACAGTGCGACCAGGTCGGCGCGCAGCTCGACGCCGGTGACCTGGGGCGCGCGGCCGAAGCGGCGGCGCAGGTACTCGTGCGCCGCGAAGGTGAGATAGCCCTTGCCCGAGCCGTAATCGACGACCCGCGGCGGCGCGGCGCCATCGCCGAAGCCGGCGTCGTCGAGCGCGTGCTCCAGGACCTCGAGAAACTTGTCGATCTGCTTCCACTTGCGCGCCATCGCCGGCACCAGGCGATGGCGTTCGTCGGCAATGCCGAGCTCGACCCAGAACGGCAGGTCGAGCGGCAGGGCCCGCGCCTTGGCGCGGTCATGCGCCTGCGACCCGGGCTCGGCCACGGCATCCGCGGGACGCGGCGCGCGAATCAGTGCCTGCCTGCCCTTCTTGCTGAAGCGCAGCTGCAGCTCGGCGTCGCCGGAATGCAGCGTCGCGTGCGCGAACGACGGATCGCCGTGCTCGTCGAGCAGGGCAAGGACGGCGGCGCGGCCGGCGGCGGGATCGAGATTCTTCGTGACGTCGCGGGTTGCGTGGCGCCAGACGAACGAGAGCGCCGGCTCGCCGCGCAGCTCGATCGGCCGGACGCGAACGCTCTGCAGGTCGCCGGCAGCGCGCCGGTTCTTCGAGAACACCAGCGAGGCCAGCGTCCGATACGCGAGCGCGCGGTCGAAGGCGGCGATGAATTCGTCGTGCGCGGTCACCGCGCGATTCTCGGCGAAGCCCCGGCGTGACAGCCGCGCGTGCGTCGGCGAAACTCCATCCATGTTCTTCGGTATCGCCGACTACGCGTCGTTCGTCGTCGCCGTGATCGTCTTCCTGATGATCCCGGGGCCGGGCAACCTCGCCCTCATCACCTCCACCGGCAAGGGTGGCATCGGCGGCGGCCTGGCGGCGACGCTCGGCGTCATCGCCGGCGACCAGGTCCTGATGTGGCTCGCGGTCGCCGGCGTCGCGACGCTGCTCGCCGCCTACCCGCCGGCGTTTCGCGGCGTGCAGTGGCTCGGCGCGGGCTACCTTGCCTGGCTCGGCCTGCGCATGATCCTCGCCAAGCCCGGCGACAAGCCGGTGCTGCACATCCGCACCGGCCAGTACTTCCGCCAGGCGTTCGCGATCACCCTGCTCAATCCGAAGGCGATCGTGTTCTACATGGCGTTCTTCCCGCTCTTCGTCGACCCGGCGCAGCACGCCGGCGTGCTCACCTTCGGCGTAATGGCGGCGACGATCGCGGCGCTGACCTTCCTCTACGGCCTGATCGTCACCCTGCTGACGCACCGCCTCGCCGAACGCCTGCGCGCCAATCCGAAGGTCTCACGCGGCCTCAGCCGGCTGGCCGGCCTCTTCATGATCGGCTTCGGCCTGAAGCTCGTCGTTCGCTAGCGTCGGCTCAGGCGGCGAGGCGGGCGGGCGACGGCGGCGCCATCAGCTCGTCGAGGACCCGGCCGAGGTCGAGCCCCGCGGTCAGCACCGCGGCCATGCGCGGGGTGCAGAGCTCGTGCAGGCGATCGAGGGTGAACCAGCCGAAGCCGTCCATTTCTGGCAGACGGCGGCTCGAGCCGCGTTCGATGAAGGTGCTCTCGCAGCACAGGGCCACCGGATCGACGCGCGCGGAGAGGGCCGCGAACAGATGCAGGTCCTTCTTCCCGGTATAAGCGAACTGGCCGAGGTCGAGCAGGGCCTCGGCAGCGAACGCCAGGCCGGTTTCCTCGACCGTCTCGCGCACCGCCGCCTGGACCGGGGTCTCGCCTTCGTTGATGCCGCCTTTCGGCAGGTCCCAATGACGCTGCCCGGTCACGTGGCAGAGCAGCAGCTCGCGGCTGGCGGAGAGGACGACGATGCCGCAACTGAGGCGGCGGCTGCGGGAAAAGAGATGCGCGGACACGCCTCGATTGTCTCGCCGTCGCTCGCGCAAGGGGCGCGTACGGGCTTGCAGCAAGTCACGGCCGCGCCAACTCTTGACGGATCGACATGGCCGATTCCGACGGGCGGTCCGAGCCGCCCGCGGCTACGATCGTTCGCATGCGCGAGCCCTCGGCCTTCACGACCTTCGCCACGGCGATCGGCGATTGCGCACTCGCGTGGAACCGCACCGGCATCACCGCGGCGTGGCTGCCGGAGACCTCGGCGGCAAGGCTGCGCTCGCGGATCGCCCAGCGCGTTGCCGACGCGCACGAGACCGAGCCGGAAGGCAGGGTCGCCGAGGCGGTCGCGATGATCCGCTCCTTGCTGCGTGGTGAACGCACCGCTCTCGGTGCCATCCGGATCGACGACTCGCGCCTCGACGCCTTCGACCGGCGCGTGTACGCGGCGGCGCGGACGATTGCGCCGGGCCGCGTCGTCACCTACGCCGAGCTGGCCGCCCGCGTCGGCAGCGACGCAAACGCTCGCGCCGTCGGCCAGTCGCTCGGCCGCAACCCGTTCCCGATCGTCGTGCCCTGCCACCGCATCGTCGCCGCGAGCGGCGAGCTCGGCGGCTTCTCGGCCCCCGGCGGCACGGCGACGAAGCGGCGACTGCTGACGATCGAGGACGCGCGCCGCGACGGCGTCGACGACCTGTTCGACGCGCCGGCTGCCGCGGCGACGCTGGCGCGCTGATCCGACGCGATCACACCGCCAGGGTCGGCAGCGCCGCCGGCGCGCCTTCCTCGCTGCCGATGCTGATCGAGGTGTCGGGCCGCTCGTAGGTGCCAGTCAGGCAACCGCTCGCCAGGCCGTGGCTGCGGATCGCCTCGAGCACCGCCTCGCGCCCGGGCTCGGCATCGAAGCTCGCGCCGGCTTCGAGGGCGAACACCTGGAACGCGAAGCGATGCACGCCGTGGCCCGGCGGCGGGTCGGGCGGCAGCCAGGCCGGCTGAAGGTAGGAATTGCGGCCCACCTGCAGGCCCGCGCCATCCTGGTCGCGACTCGGCAGCGCCGCCTCCTGCAGCGCGCCGTCGCCGGCGGGCAGCGCGACGACGATCGCATGCACCAGGGGCTGCGGCGTCGGCGCGTCGGCATCCTCGACGATCAGCAGCACCGCCGCCGCCGCCTCGGGCACGCCGCTCCACTGCAGCGGCGGCGAAACGCCTTCGCCATCGGCGGTGTAGCGCGGCGGGATCGGCGCATGGTCGGCGAACGCCAGGCTGGTGACGGAAATCGCCGCCATGCCGGCGCGCAGGTCGACCGCCTGGAAGGCGATCTTGTCGAGGCCGGCGCGCTGGCCGCGCAGGGCATGGCCGACGATGTCGGGCAGTTTTTCGAGCATGGGCGTCCTTGGCGGAAACAGGGTTCAAATGCGGCATTCGGCGTGCCGCGACCGCTCGTCTGCCATCTTCTATTTCTGTCTTGACAGAAATTGCAGGCTGGCGGATGCTGTGCGCATGTCTCTCTCACCCACGGTTTCACGCTTTGTCCTGCACTGGGGCGAAATGGGCACGCGCTGGGGCGTCAACCGCACTGTCGCCCAGATCCACGCCCTGCTCTTCATCTCCGGCCGGCCGATGCACGCCGACGAAATCGTCGAGACGCTGGAGGTAGCGCGCTCCAACGTCAGCAACAGCCTGCGCGAGCTGCAGGGCTGGGGCCTGGTGCGGCTGGTCCACCTGAGCGGCGATCGGCGCGACCACTATGAGACCTCCGGACAGGTCTGGGAGTTAATGCGTACTATCGTCAAGGAGCGCCAACGACGTGAAATCGATCCCACGGTCGGCGTCCTGCAGCAGCTTCTGGCCGATCCGGCGATGCGGCAGGAGCCGGTCGCCGTCAAGCTCCGCATGGAGCAGACCCTCGACCTGCTCGAGACCCTCACGGCCTGGAGCGAGGAGATGCTCAAGCTCGATACCGAGACGCTCGGCCAGGTGCTGAAGCTGGGGGCCCGGATCAAGAAGCTGCTCGGCAAGTCGGGCGGCCCGCCGCCGGGCGACGACATGACCGCAGCCAGTCTCCTCGGTCCCTGATCCACGGGTAATTTCACTCCCGGCGGAAATCACTGAAAGGCGAGCAATGGTCTCCGACTATCCCCTGAAGGTCTTCTACGACGCGTCCTGCCCGGTCTGCGCCCTCGAGATGGATCAGCTCGGCGCGCGCGACACCGCCGGCCGGCTGGTCTTGGTCGACATGTCCGCGCCGGGCTTCGACGCCGCCTGCCACGGCTTCAGCCACGCCGAGCTCGACGCGGCGATCCATGCCGTGCGCCCCGACGGCTCGGTCGTCCGCGGCATGGCCGTGCTGCGCCTCGCCTACGCCGCGGCGGGCCTCGGCTGGCTGCTCCGGCCCTCGGCGATGGGGCCGCTCCGGCCGGCGTTCGACGCCGCCTACCGCGTCTTCGCTCGCCATCGCAAGTCGATTTCACGCGTCCTTGGCCCGGCGATCACCGCGGTGCGTGCCCGGCGGGCCAGGGAGAGCGGATCATGAACGTCCTGGTCTGCGGCGCCAGCGGCTGCGTCGGCCGCGCGGTCGTGCAGGCGCTGCGCTGGCGCGGTCACCGGGTCGTCGAGTCCGGACGCGATCGCGCGTCGGCAAGCGACTCGATGGCACTCGATTTCATGCGCGCCCGTACGCCCGGCGACTGGGCCGCGGACCTTCGCGCCCGGCGCATCGACGCGGTCGTCAACTGCGTCGGCATCCTCATGACTTCGTCGACGGCGAGCTTCGAGCGGGTGCACACCGAGGGGCCGATCGAGCTGTTCCGCGGCGCCGCCCTCGCCGGCGTCGGCCGGATCGTGCAGGTCTCGGCGCTCGGCGTCGCCGAGACGGCTGAGGCAGGCGAAACTGGCTACCTGCGCAGCAAGCGGCTCGCCGACCAGGCCCTGCTCGCGCTCGACGTCGACGCGGCGATCGTTCGCCCGTCGTTGCTGTTCGGTCCGGGCAGCGCCAGCGCGGCCCTGTTCGCCACGCTCGCCAGCCTGCCAGTGATCGGCCTGCCCGGCCAGGGCGGGCAGCGCGTGCAGCCGATCCATGTGTTCGAGCTGGCGGAGATCATCGCCGGCCTCGTCGAGCGCAGCGGCTCGGCTCGCGGCGTCTATGAGCTCGGCGGCAAGGAAGCGCTCGACTATCGGCAGATGCTCGCCGCGTACCGCGCCGCGCAGGGCCTGGGCGAGGCGATCTGGCTGCCGCTGCCGATGCCACTGATGTTGCTCGGCGCGCGCGTCGCGGAATGGGTGCCGCAACGCGTCTTCAGCCGCGACACGCTGCGCATGCTCGAGCGCGGCAACGTCCCGGCCCGCAACGCCGCACCCGCGCTGCTCGGCCGGGCCCCGAGCGGGCTCGCAGAAGGCCTGGCGGTGGCGCCGCCGAAGCCGATGTTCAGCGCCCGCGTCGAGCTGGCGCCTCCGGTCGAGCTCGGCTTGCGCATGGCACTCGCCTTCCTCTGGATCTACACCGCGGCTATCAGCGCCTGGCTGCCCGAGCGCTCGGGGGTGCTCGAGTTGCTTGCCCGCTGCGGCTTCGCCGGAACCGCGGGGCAGGCGGCGCTGGTCGCCTCGTGCATGCTCAACCTGACGCTCGGCACGCTGACGCTGCTGCGTCCTTCGGTGCTGCTGTACGCGCTGCAGGGCGCGGCGGTCGTCGGCTACACGCTCACCGCGGCGTTCAACGTGCCCGAGCTGACGATCGACCACTGCGGTCCGCTCGTCAAGAACCTGCCGGTGCTCGGCTGCGTGCTCGTGCTCTGGCTGGCCGAGGCGGGGCGCGCGTCGCCGCGTCGCCGCGCCCTCGCGGCGCGACCCGTGGCGGCTAGGCCGTGGCGGCCGTCACCACCACTTCGACCCGCCACTCGGGACGTGCCAGCCTAGCCTCGACCGTCGCCCGCGCCGGCGCGGCGCCGGCCGGCACCCACGCGTCCCAGGCGGCGTTCATGCCCTCGTAGTCGGCGATGTCGGCGAGGAAGACCTGGGCGCGCAGGATCCGCGTCTTGTCGCTGCCCGCTTCGCCGAGCAGACGGTCGATCGCCGCCAGCACCTGGCGCGTCTGGCCGACGATGTCCTGTGTGGCGTCGTCGGCCACCTGGCCGGCGAGATAGACCGTGCCGCTGTGGACCGCCGCCTCGCTGAAGCGCTTGGCCGGATGAAGTCGTTGGATGCTGGCCATGGCGGCGGCTTTCAGACGTCGATGTTGGCAACGCGCAGTGCGTTGCTCTCGATGAACTGGCGGCGCGGCTCGACCTCGTCGCCCATCAGCATGGTGAAGACGCGATCGGCCTCGAGCGCGTCGTCGAGCTGCACCCGCAGCAGCCGGCGCACCGTGGGGTCCATCGTCGTTTCCCAGAGCTGCGACGGGTTCATCTCGCCCAGGCCCTTGTAGCGCTGGCGCGAGACCGCCGCTTCCGCCTGCTGCACCAGCCAGGCCATCGCCTCGCGGAAGTCGCCGACCCGCGCTTCCTTCTGCCGCTCGCCCTCGCCGCGCTTGACGATCGCGCCCGGCCCGACCAGGCCGCGGAAGGTGCGGCCTGCGGTGCTCAGCGCTTCGTAGTCGGCGCCGTGCACGAAGTCGGCGGTGATCACGCTCGACTTGACGTTGCCGTGGTGCATGCGGCCGATGCGCAGGATGTGCTTGTCGGTGCGGGCGTCGAACTCGGCCGCGACCTCGGCGTCGACCAGCGCTTCGGCGAGCGCCCTGGCCGAGCGCTCCGCGGCCTCGAGGCTGTCGAGGTCGATCTCGAGCCCGTTGGCCATCGCCCGAAGGGCATCGACGTCCATCCAGTTGGCCAGCCGCTCGACCACGTTCTTGGCGAGCACGTACTGACGGGCCAGCGTCTCGAGCGTCTCGCCCTGCAGCACGGTCGGCCCCGCGGCGCCGGTCTCGCCGGTCTCGAGGCGCGCATCCTTCAGGGCCACGCGCATCAGGTAGGCGTCGAGCTCGTGGCCGTCTTTCAGGTACTGCTCGTCCTTGCCGAACTTCACCTTGTAGAGCGGCGGCTGGGCGATGTAGATGTGCCCGCGCTCCACCAGCTCGGGCATCTGCCGGAACAGGAAGGTCAGCAGCAGGGTGCGGATGTGGGCGCCGTCGACATCGGCGTCGGTCATGATGATGATGCGGTGGTAGCGCAGCTTGGCGACGTTGAAGTCGTCGCCGCCGGTGCCCTTGCCGATGCCGGTGCCGAGCGCGGTGATGAGCGTCAGGATCTCGTTGCTCGTCAGCAACTTCTCGTAGCGCGCCTTCTCCACGTTGAGGATCTTGCCGCGCAAAGGCAGGATCGCCTGGAACTTTCGGTCGCGGCCCTGCTTGGCCGAGCCGCCGGCGGAATCTCCCTCGACGATGTAGATCTCGCAGAGCGCCGGATCCTTCTCCTGGCAGTCGGCGAGCTTGCCGGGCAGGCCCATGCCGTCGAGCACGCCCTTGCGTCGCGTCATCTCGCGCGCCTTGCGCGCAGCTTCGCGGGCGCGGGCGGCGTCGACGATCTTGCCGCAGATGATCTTGGCGTCGGTCGGGTTCTCGGCCAGGTAGTCGGTCAGCGCCTTGCTCACCACGTCCTCGACGGGGCCGCGCACCTCGCTGGAGACCAGCTTGTCCTTGGTCTGGCTCGAGAACTTGGGCTCGGGCACCTTGACCGAGAGCACGCAGGTCAGGCCTTCGCGCATGTCGTCGCCGGTGACCTC
Organism: Burkholderiales bacterium; assembly: GCA_021414305.1. GTDB lineage: Bacteria > Pseudomonadota > Gammaproteobacteria > Burkholderiales > Burkholderiaceae_C > Schlegelella_A. Next base: position 510,427 of record JAIOOS010000017.1, read on the forward strand.
GACCTTGGCCTTCTTCGCCAGCTCGTTGTCCTCGATGTACTTGTTGATCACCCGCGTCATCGCCGCGCGCAGCCCCGTGAGGTGAGTGCCGCCGTCGCGCTGCGGGATGTTGTTGGTGAAGCAGAGGACGTTTTCGCTGTAGCCGTCGTTCCACTGCATCGCCACTTCGCTGGTGATGACGGTGTGCTGATCGCTCGCCTTCTGCCCGGTGGCGCTGAACACCTTCGAGTGCAGGACCTTCTTGCCGGTGTTGATGAACTCGACGAAGCCCTTCACCCCGCCGGCGAAGGCGAAGTCGTCGGACTTGTTGTTGCGCTCGTCGACCAGGCGGATGCGCACGCCGTTGTTCAGGAAGCTCAGCTCGCGCAGGCGCTTCGAGAGGATGTCGTAGTGGAAGTCGATGTTCGAGAAGATCTCGAGGTCGGGCAGGAAGTGGACCTCGGTTCCGCGCTTCTCGGTCTCGCCGGTGATCTTCATCGGCGAGATCGCGAAGCCGTTGCGCTCCTCGATCAACCGGTCCTGCGGGATGCCCTGGCGGAACTCCATCGAGTGCGCCAGGCCGTCGCGGCGGACGATCAGGCGCAGCCATTTCGAGAGGCCGTTGACGCAGCTCACGCCCACGCCGTGCAGGCCGCCCGAGACCTTGTAGCTGTTCTGGTTGAACTTGCCGCCGGCGTGCAGCTCGGTCAGGGCGATCTCGGCGGCCGAGCGCTTGGGCTCGTGCTTGTCGTCCATCTTCACGCCGGTGGGAATGCCGCGGCCGTTGTCGATGACCGAGATCGAGTTGTCGGTATGGATGGTGACGACGATGTCGTCGCAGAAGCCCGCCAGCGACTCGTCGATCGAGTTGTCGACCACCTCGAACACGAGGTGATGCAGCCCGGTGCCGTCGGACGTGTCGCCGATGTACATGCCCGGGCGCTTGCGCACCGCCTCCAGCCCTTCCAGGATCTGGATCGAGCCTTCGCCGTAGGTGTCGCCGTTGAGGGCGCCGCCCTCGCGCAGCTGATCGGGCTCCAGCGGGCTGGTCGACGCCTTGCTCGCCATGTCGCCGTGGGTGCCGGCGATCTCGGGCTTCTTGTCGTTGTCGTCGTCTTTGGGGGTCATCGATGCTTTTGCCACGTCGTCAGATCCGCATCGGCATGACGACGTACTTGAAGCCGGCCTGGTCGGGCACGGTGATCAGGGCGCTGGAGTTGGTGTCCTGGAGCTCCATGGTCACCATCTCCTGGCCCATGTTGGTGAGCGCGTCGATCAGGTAGGTGACGTTGAAGCCGATCTCGATGGTGTCGCCGCCGTAGTCGATCTCGAGCTCTTCCATCGCCTCTTCCTGCTCGGCGTTGGAAGACGCGATACGCAGCAGCCCGGGCTCGATGTTGACGCGCACGCCCTTGAACTTCTCGCTGGTGAGAATGGCCGCGCGCTGCAGGCTCTGCAGAAACGGGCCGCGGCCGAGCGTGACCTTGTTCTTGTGGTTCTTCGGAATGACGCGGTTGTAGTCGGGGAACTTGCCCTCGACCAGCTTGGTGACGAACTCCATGCCGGCGAACGAGAACTTGGCCTGGTTCGGCGCGAACCTCATCTCGATCGTCGTGTCGTCGTCCTTGAGGAGGCGCTGCAGCTCGAGCACGGTCTTCCTCGGCAGGATGACTTCCTGCTTCGGGATGTCGGTCTCGAGCGTGGCCTGGGCCAGCGCCAGGCGATGCCCGTCGGTGGCCACGAGGGTGAGGCTCTTGCCTTCGGCGACGAACAGGATGCCGTTGAGGTAGTAGCGGATGTCGTGCACCGCCATGGCGAAGTGAACCTGCGCGATCAGGCCGCGCAGCGCCTTCTGCGGCACGCTGAACGCCGGCCCGAAATCGGCCGACTCCTGCACCAGCGGGAAGTCGTCGGCCGGCATCGTCTGCAGCGTGAAGCGGCTCTTGCCGCCGGCCAGGGTGAGCTTGGACTGGGTCGCGCTCAGGGTCACGATCTGGTCGGCGGGCATCGAGCGCAGGATGTCGATCAGCTTTCGCGCCCCCACGGTCGTGGCGAAGTTGCTGCCGTCGCCGCCGAGCTCGGCCACCGTGCGCACCTGGATCTCCAGGTCGCTGGTCGTCATCTCGATCGACGGGCCGGTCTTTCGAATCAGAACGTTGGCGAGGATCGGCAAGGTGTGCCGACGCTCGACGATTCCGGAGACCGCTTGCAAGGCTGCCAGGAATTTTTCTTGTGCGGCTTTCAAGACAATCATGTCAACCTCTTAAGCTGGTCGTTGTAGTAGGCAAGGGCCGGGCCTGTGGGCAATCGCATTTTCGCCTGTTCCTTCAGGCAGTTAGCACACCGCAAAGCCTGTCGATCGAGTCTGTTCGGGCGGCCTGTGGAAAGCGAACAACTCGCCCGGACCGGCTCGTCCTGTGGACAGGAACGAGTTGTGCCGGAAGTTGTCCCCACGGTTGTTGCTTGACAAGGCGGCGATATTCGAGCTGTCTAACCACTTCAGCCTTTCAGGGTCTGCTCGAGAACGTGCAGCTGCTGGTTCAGCTCGGTGTTCTTCTGCCGCTCGGCCGAGATCTTGCGCACCGCATGCAGCACCGTCGTGTGGTCGCGGCCGCCGAACAGCTCGCCGATCTCGGGCAGGCTCTTCTGCGTCATTTCCTTGGCGATGTACATCGCGATCTGCCGCGGCCGGGCGATCGAGGCCGGCCGCTTCTTCGAGTACATGTCGGCGACCTTGATCTTGTAGAAGTCGGCCACCGTCTTCTGGATGTTCTCGACCCCGACCTGGCGGTTCTGGATCGAGAGCAGGTCCTTCAGCGCCTCGCGCGCGAGCTGGATGTTGATGTCCTTGTGGGAAAAACGCGAGTACGCGAGGATCTTGCGCAGCGCCCCTTCGAGCTCGCGCACGTTGGCGCGCACGTTCTTGGCGACGAAGAAGGCCACGTCCTCGGGCATCGGCGTGGCTTCCTGGTCGGCCTTCTTCATCAGGATCGCGACCCGCATCTCGAGCTCGGGCGGCTCGATCGCGACCGTGAGCCCGGCGTCGAAGCGCGAGGTCAGCCGCTCGTCGATGTCGACCAGGCCCTTGGGATAGGTGTCGCTGGTCATGATGATGTGCGCCCGCTTGGCGAGCAGCGCCTCGAAGGCGTTGAAGAACTCCTCCTGCGTGCGCTCCTTGCCGGCGAAGAACTGCACGTCGTCGATCAGCAGCAGGTCGAGCGAGTGGTACTTGGCCTTGAGCTCGTCGAAGGTCTTGCGCTGGTAGTTCTTCACCACGTCGGTGATGAACTGCTCGGCGTGCAGATAGAGGATGCGCGCGTCGGGCCGGTCGGCGAGCAGGGCGTTGCCGACGGCGTGGATCAGGTGCGTCTTGCCGAGGCCGACGCCGCCGTAGATGAAGAGCGGGTTGTACATCTGCCCGGGCGCGCCGGCGACGTGCAGGGCGGCGGTGCGCGCCATCTGGTTGGCGCGGCCCGGCACGAGGGTGTCGAAGGTGAGCGCCGGGTTCAGGCGGCTGCGCGAAGGCAGCGCTGCCGCGCTCGCCGTGGCCGAGCCGTTCAGGTGCGGGCTCGGGCGGGTCTCGTCGCGCACGGTACGCGCGACCGCGCTTGCGGCCGAGGGGTTCGCGCCGACTGCCGCGACGGGCGCGCCATCGCGCGCCGCCAGCGTGATGTCGAGACGCACGGGCTTGCCGGCCAGCTCGCTCAGCGCGTTCTCGATCCGGTCGGCGTACTGCGTGCGGATCCAGTCGAGCTTGAAGCGGTTGGGCACGCGGATCGTCACGGTCGCACCGGCGTCGCCGAGGTCAGCCACCTCGGCATCCGGCAGAGGCCGGATCCAGGTGTTGAATTGCTGGTCGGGCAGCTCGGCGGCGAGGCGCTCGCAGCCGCGTTGCCAGAGGTCGGCGCGCATATGTGGAGAAGTACCCGGGGAAAGCCGAAGATTGTAGCGCGCGGAGGCCTCCTGGCTGGGACTTATCCACAGTAGAAACACGCAGTGGCGCCGAATCGGCGGCGGTTCGCGCCGGCAATCCCGTGCCGTTGACGGCGGGGCCGGTTCTTGATGTAATTGCGGGTTCGCCTCGGAGCGCCCGCTCCCGGCCAGGAAAAGCACCATGAAACGCACCTACCAAGCCTCCAAGACCCGCCGCGCCCGTACCCACGGCTTTCTCGTTCGCATGAAGTCGCGCGGTGGCCGCGCGGTCATCAACGCCCGGCGCGCCAAGGGTCGGAAGCGCCTGGCTGTCTGAGGCACCGCCTCGCGCGGTCGCATGCCTCGGCGCCAGCCCGCGGTCGAGGTGATGGCTCGCCTGGTGGCCTCGGCCGATTTCGAGCGCGTGCTGGGCTCGCGCAGCCGTGCCAGCACGCTTCATTTCGCGGTTCACCACCTGCCGGCCGCTGAGGCGGCCACTCCCCCGCCCCTTGCCCAGCCCGCGCGCCGAGAGTTATCCACAATTCCTGGAGAAATCGGTGAACGGCCTGTGGATGACTTGCCTGGCGAGCCACCGAGGCGGCTCGGCGTCGTGGTTCCGAAACGGCACGCGCGGCGCGCCGTGACTCGCTCCTTGCTCAAGCGCCAGATCTACGCGGCCGGAGGACGGCACGCCGCCACCTTGGCCCATGGCCTGTGGATTGTTCGTCTGCGCGCGCCCTTCGACCGCACCCGGTTCGTCAGCGCCGCTTCTCCCGCGCTGCGTGAAGTGGCTCGGGCCGAGCTCGAAGACCTGTTCCGCGCCGCCAGCTCGTCCCGTCCGCGATGAGTGAACCCTTCACCTTCCGCTGGATCCTGCTGCCGCGCCGCCTGCTGGTCGGCGCGGTGCGCGTCTACCGCCTGCTGCTCAGCCCCTGGCTCGGCAACGCCTGCCGGTTCGAGCCGACCTGCTCGGTCTACGCGATCGGCGCGCTCGAGCGCCACGGCGCCCTCGCCGGCACCGCGCTGACGGTGGGCCGCATCGGCCGCTGCCATCCCTGGTGCGCCGGCGGCCACGATCCCGTGCCAGCGCTGCCGCCGCGTCTCTTCAGGCGCCTTCTGGACCGTCCAGCGGCGCCCGTTCCTCATTCCGCATCCGGTGCCTCCGACGCCGCTTCCTCATGACTGACATCCGTCGCAGCATCCTCTGGGTGGTGTTCTCCGCCTCGCTGTTCCTGATCTGGGACGCCTGGAACAAGCACAACGGGCAGCCGTCGTTCTTCGCCCCGCCGCCGGCGAAGGTCGCCGCCCCGGCCACTCTGCCGGCGTCCGGCGGCGGCCTGCCGAAGCCGACGACGGCGATCGCTCCGGTCGCCTCCACCACGCCGGGCGCCGCGCCGGCCACCACCTCGACCGCCGCGCCCACGGAGGCGGCGCTGACCGAGATCAGCACCGACGTCGTCAAGGCGACCCTCAGCTCGACCGGCGGCACCCTGGTTCGGCTCGAGCTGCTGAAGTATCCCGACCACGTCGTGCGCGAGTGGTACGAGCCGCTGCTCGAGATGTTCGGCCGCAAGTCCACGCCGGCGCCGGCGAAGGACGTGGTGCTGCTCGACCAGACGCCGGAGCGTCTCTACGTCGCCGAGTCCGGCCTCGTGCCCGCAGCGGGCGGCTCGGGTCTGCCCAACCACCACACGGCGATGACGGTGCTGCCCGGCGAGCGCACGCTCGCTGCCGGCCAGAAGGCGCTGACGGTGCAGTACGAGTCGCCGGTGGTGGGTGGCGTCAAGCTGCGGCGCAGCTACACCTTCAAGCGCGGCGACTATGTCGTCGACGTCAGGAACGAGGTCGTGAACGAATCTGGCGCGCCGGTGTCGCCGCGGCTCTACCTGCAACTGGTGCGCGACGGCATCGCGCCGCCCGGCGAGTCGAGCTTCTACTTCACCTTCACCGGCCCGGCCATCGACGACGGAGCCAAGTTCCAGAAGGTCGAGTTCAAGGACATCGAGAAGCGAAGCGCCGGCGCCAAGCCCGACCACACCACCGAGTCCGATGCCGGCTGGGTGGCGATGGTGCAGCACTACTTCGCCTCGGCCTGGCTGATCGACAAGGAAGGCACGAAGCAACCGCGCGAGTACTTCACCGGCAAGGCCGACACCGTCAATCCGGCCACCGGGCAGACCGCGCGCGTCTACTCGGTCGGCATGCTGGTGCCGCTGGGCGAAGTGGCGCCGGGCGCGACCAAGACCTTCGACGCCAAGCTGTTCGTCGGCCCGCAGGAGGAAAACAAGCTCGCCGAGCTCGCCCCCCGCCTCGAGCTGGTGAAGGACTACGGCATCTTCAAGATCCTTGCCGAGCCGCTGTTCTGGCTGCTGACGCAGCTGCACAAGATCTTCGGCAACTGGGGCTGGTCGATCGTCGGCCTGGTGGTGCTGCTGAAGATCGCCTTCTACTGGCTCAACGCCAAGGCCTACGCGTCGATGGCCAAGATGAAGGCGATCAACCCGAAGATCATGGAAATGCGCGAGCGGCTCAAGGACAAGCCGCAGCAGATGCAGCAGGAAATGATGCGCATCTATCGCGAGGAGAAGGTCAATCCGCTCGGCGGCTGCCTGCCGATCGTGGCGCAGATGCCGTTCTTCATCTCGCTCTACTGGGTGCTGCTGTCGACGGTGGAGATGCGCGGCGCGCCCTGGATCGGCTGGATCACCGACCTCTCGGCCAAGGACCCGTACTTCATCCTGCCGATCCTGATGACGCTCACCAGCCTGCTGCAGACCTGGCTCAACCCGACGCCGCCCGATCCGGTGCAGGCGCGCATGATGTGGATCATGCCGCTGATCTTCTCGGTGATGTTCTTCGTCTTCCCTGCGGGCCTGGTGCTGTACTGGCTGACCAACAACATCCTGTCGATCGCGCAGCAGTACGTCATCAACAAGCGGCTGGGCGTGAACTAGTGTGAGCGAGCCGATCGTCGCGATCGCGACCGCGAGCGGGCGCGGCGCGATCGGCATCGTCCGCATCTCCGGGCACGCGCTCGCGCCGCTGGCGGCGGCGCTCTGCGGTGGCCTGCGCCTCGAGCCGCGTCACGCCACCCTGACCTCCTTTCTCGACCGCCACGGCGAGACGATCGATCGCGGCCTGGCGATCCACTTCCCCGCGCCGCACTCGTACACCGGCGAAGATGTGCTCGAGCTGCAGGCGCACGGCGGGCCGGTCGTGATGCAGCTGCTGCTGGCGCGCTGCCTCGAGGCCGCCGCCGAGGGGGACAGCGCGTCGGGCCGGTCGCGGCTGGGCGGGCTTCGGCTCGCCCGGCCCGGCGAGTTCACCGAGCGCGCCTTCCTCAACGACAAGCTCGACCTGGCCCAGGCCGAAGCCGTTGCCGACCTGATCGACGCCAGCACCGAGGCCGCGGCGCGCTCGGCGGCGCGCTCGCTCGACGGCGCGTTCTCGCGCGAGATCGGCGTGCTGGCCGGGAAGATCGTCGAGCTGCGCCTGCTGGTCGAGGCGACGCTCGACTTTCCCGAGGAAGAGATCGAGTTCCTCGAGCGTGCCGGCGCGCGCCAATGGCTCGCAGACGCGAAGGCGCAGATCGAGGCCGTGCTGGCGACGGCGCGCCAGGGCGTGCTCCTGCACGAAGGGATCCGGGTCGTGCTCGCCGGCCAGCCGAACGTCGGCAAGAGCTCGCTGCTCAACGCGCTGGCCGGCGCCGAGCTCGCGATCGTCACCGACATTCCGGGCACGACCCGCGACAAGGTCGGCGAGACGATCCAGATCGAGGGCGTGCCGGTGCACGTGGTCGATACCGCCGGGCTGCGCGAAGCCGGCGATGCGGTCGAGGCGATCGGTGTCGCCCGCTCCTGGGCGGCGATCGGCGACGCCGACGCGATCGTCTTCCTGCGCGACCTGACGCGGATCGGCGATGCCGACTACGACGCCGGCGAAGCGCCGATCGCCGCCCGCCTCGCCGCCGCCGCCGCGGCCGGCCGGGTCCTCGAGGTCTTCAACAAGTCCGACGCCGCCGCCCCGGAGCAGATCGTGGCGCAGGACGCCCAGGCGCTCGTCGTTTCCGCGGTTACCCGCGCCGGACTTGAAACCCTGCGCCGCGCGCTGCTCGCGCGCGCCGGCTGGCAGGCGGCGGGCGAAGGCGTGTTCCACGCCCGCGCCCGCCATGTCGACGCGCTGCAGCGGGCCGGTGAGCATCTCGCCGCGGCCGAGGCGCACGCCGGCGTCGGCGACCAGGCGCTGGAGCTGGTGGCCGAGGAGCTGCGCTCGGCGCACGACGCGCTTGGCGAAATCACCGGCGCGTTCTCGGCCGACGACCTGCTGGGCGCGATCTTCGGCCGCTTTTGTATCGGCAAGTAATCGCCCCCTCAGGTCGACCCCGCCCCGCGACCACGGGGTGCCTGGGGCGAATGCCCTGCGAAGCGTGACCGAGTGGCACTCCGGAGCCCCGTGCACCATCGATAATCGGCGACTCGGCACTGGCCGCTCCGCGACGACGGCGGCCAGGCCCCCGGAGGCATCAAAGATGGAAATCGACGAGCTCGTCAGCGCCGTGCAGACGCTCAACGCGGAAGACTCCTTCCGCGCGCGCCTGACGCTCGAGAACTGGCGCGTCATCGCGCCCTACCTGGCGCGCTACGAGATCCGGGCCGGCGATCTGCTCATCAAGCAGGGCGACGCCGATCGCTCGATGTACTTCATCTCCCAGGGCAGCATGCAGGTGTTCGTCACCGGCGGCCCGCCTGGCAGCAACAAGGTGGCGATCCTGCGCGCGGGCGCCGTCGTCGGCGAGCCGGGCCTGTTCGGCGATACGCCGCGCACCGCCAACGTCGAGGCGATGACGCCGTGCGTCGTCTGGGCCCTGCGCGGCCCGCGCATGGAAGAGCTCGCCCAGCGCTCGCCGGCGCTCGCCCTCGAGCTGCTGCGCGCTGCCGGGGCCGTGATGGCCACCCGCTTCCGCGCCACCCTGACCCGGCAGGCGCCGGTCACCTGAGTCGCCCGGCCCGCGCCGCGTCTCGCCGGCCGGACCTCAGTTCGAACGCAGCAGTTTTTCCTCGGCCAGCGCCAGCGGTTCCGGCAGCCCGGAGAGCACGAGCGTGTCGCCCGCGGCGAGCAGCAGCGAGTCGTCGGGCTGCAGCACGGCGCTCGAAGCCCGGCGCAGCGAGACGACGCTGACGCCCACATCGGGCAGCGCCTGCTCGCCGAGCGTCCGACCGAGGCTCGCCCCCTCCGGCGGCAGGGTCACGCTCAGCAGCCGGGCGTGCTGCAGTTCGTCGGCGGTGTCGTCGTCGGCGCCATGGAAGTAGCCGCGCAGAAGGCCGTAGCGCGCATTGCGCTGGTCCTGCACGAGGCGCAGCACGCGCCGCATCGGCACGCCCACCAGCGCCAGCGCGTGGCTGGCGAGCATGAGCGAGCCTTCGATCGCCTCCGGCACCACCTCGGTCGCGCCGGCGCCGCGCAGCCGCTCGATGTCGCTGTCGTCGATGGTGCGCACGATCACCGGCAGCTTCGGCGCGTGATTCCTGACGAGGTCGAGGATCTTCAGCGCCGAGGGCGTGTCGTGATAGCTGATCACCAGGGCGTTCGCCCGCGCCATCCCGGCGGCGACCAGGCTCTGCAGCCGGGCCGCGTCGCCGAACACCACGCTCTGCCCGGCGGCGGCGGCCTGGCGCACGCGATCGGGGTCGAGGTCGAGCGCGATGTAGGGGATCTTCGCGAGCTCGAGCAGCCGCGCGAGGTTCTGGCCGCTCCGGCCGAAGCCGCAGATGATGACGTGCGCTTCGGTGTTGATCGCGCGCTTGGCGATCGTCGTCATCGCCACCGACTGGAGCAGCCAGTCGCTCGACGACAGGCGCATGACGATCCGGTTGCTGTACATGAAGATGATCGGCGTCAGCAGCATCGAGAGCACCATGCTGGCGAGCACCGGGCTCTGCAGCGACTCCGGCAGGAGGCCGCGTTCGGTCGCCAGGGCGAGCAGGACGAAGCCGAACTCGCCCGCCTGGGCCAGGTACAGGCCGGTGCGGATCGCGGTTCCGGGGGCGGCGCCCCAGACCCGCGCCAGCGCCGTGACGAGCGCGAACTTGAACAGGACCGGCAGCACCGTCATCGCCAGCACCAGCGGCCAGTTCGCCAGCACCGACCCGGCGTCGAGCTTCATGCCTACGGTGATGAAGAACAGGCCGAGCAGCACGTCGTGGAACGGCCGGATGTCGGTCTCCACCTGGTGCTTGAACTCGGTTTCGGCGATCAGCATGCCGGCGATGAACGCGCCGAGGGCGAGCGAGAGGCCGGCGAGCTCGGTCAGCCAGGCCAGGCCGAGCGTGACCAGCAGCAGGTTGAGGACGAACAGTTCCTCGCTCTTCCTGCGCACCACCAGCGTCAGCCACCAGCGCATGACGCGCTGGCCGCCGACCAGCAGCACGGTCAGCAGGGCCGCGGCCTTGACCATGGCGATCGCCAGCGCCCCGAGCAGCGCCTCGGGCGAAGAGCCGAGGGCGGGAATCAGCACCAGCAAGGGCACCACCGCCAGATCCTGGAACAGGAGCACGCCCATGACGCGCCGGCCGTGCTCGCTTTCGAGCTCGAGCCGGTCGGCCATGAGCTTGACGACGATCGCCGTCGAGCTCATGGCCAGGGCGCCGCCGAGCGCGACCGCGCTCTGCCAGCCGAGGCCGACGCCGTGCCGACCGACCAGCGCGAAGGCCCAGGTCAGCAACGCGTTGCCGACGACGGCCGCCAGGGTCGTCAGCACCACCTGGCTCAGCCCGAGGCCGAAGACCAGCTTCTTCATGCTGCGCAGCTTCGGCAGGTTGAACTCGAGGCCGATCACGAACATCAGGAAGACGATGCCGAACTCGGCCAGGTGGGCGACGCCGGCCGAGTCGCCCGAGACCGCCATCGCATGCGGTCCGATCAGGATGCCGACCGCGAGGTAGCCGAGGATCGGCGGCAAGCGCGAAAGGCGGCAGAGCACGACCCCGCCGACGGCCGCGACGAGGTAGAGGAGAGTCAGTTCGAGCGACGATGCCATGCGTGGCGAGCGATGAAAGAGGGCAACCCTAGAATCGGTCGATCCTACTGGACGCCTCCTCGACCTCCCTGGTGTCAGCCCCTCCCGCCTTCGACGCAAAACGCGTGCTCGAGCTCGCGCGGAGCACGCTCGACATCGAGGCGCGCGCACTCGAGGGATTGAAGGCGCGCCAGGGCGAAGGCTTCGTCGCCGCGGTGCAGGCGATGCTCGCGTGCACCGGCCGCGTCGTCGTGATGGGCATGGGCAAGAGCGGCCATGTCGGCCGCAAGGTCGCGGCCACGCTGGCCTCCACCGGCACGCCCGCGTTCTTCGTCCATCCGGCCGAGGCCAGCCACGGCGACCTCGGCATGGTGACCAAGGACGACGTTGTGCTGGCGATCTCGAACTCCGGCGAGAGCGACGAGATCGGCGCCATCGTGCCGGCGATCAAGCGCCTCGGCGTCACGCTCGTGGCGATGACCGGCGGGGCCGAGAGCAGCCTGGCGCGTCATGCCGACATCGTCGTCTCCAGCGCGGTCGACCAGGAGGCCTGCCCGCTCAACCTGGCGCCGACCGCGAGCACGACGGCGCAGATGGCGCTCGGCGATGCCCTCGCCGTCGCCCTGCTCGACGCCCGCGGCTTTCGCGAAGACGATTTCGCCCGCTCGCATCCGGGCGGCAGCCTCGGCCGCAAGCTCCTGATGCACGTCGCCGACCTGATGCACAGCGGCGAGGCGGTGCCGCGCGTCGGCGTCGAGGCGCGCGTGCCGGAGATGCTGCGCGAGATGACGTCCAAGGGCTTCGGCTTCACCGCGGTGACCGACGCCGCTGGCGGCATCGCCGGCATCTTCACCGACGGCGACCTGCGCCGCCTGATCGAGACCGGCGCCGACCTGCGCGGCCTGGCCGCGAGCGAGGTGATGCACGCCCGGCCGCGGCTGATCCGCGGCGAGGCGCTCGCGGTCGAGGCTGCCGACCTGATGGAGACGCATCGCGTCACCGGCCTGCTCGTCGTCGATGCCGAGGGGCGGCTGGCCGGCGTGCTCAATTCGAACGACCTGATGCGGGCGAAGGTCATTTGATGGCCGCGGCCCTCAAGCCCCCCGCGCTCGACTTCCCGCCCGAGCTGCTGCTCGCGGCGCGCGGCACGGGCGCGGGCATCGCCGCGGCGATCTTCGACGTCGACGGCGTCCTCACCGACGGCCGGATCTACATCGGCGAGCACGGCGAGACCGTCAAGGCGTTCTCGACGCTCGACGGCCACGGCATGAAGATGCTCGCCGAAGCGGGCATCGTGCCGATCGTCGTCACCGGCCGCGACTCGGCGGCGGTGCGCCGCCGAGTCGCCGACCTCGGCCTGGCGCATGCCGCGTACGGCGCCGCCGACAAGCTGGCGGCGAGCGAGGCGCTGCTGGCGGACCTGAGCCTGGACTGGAGCCGGGTCGCCGTCATCGGCGACGACTGGCCCGACCTGCCGCTGATGCAGCGCGCCGCCTTCGCCTGCGCGCCGCCCGGGGCGCACATCGAAGCGCGGGCCGCCGCCCATCACGTCACCGCGGCGCGGGCCGGCTTCGGCGCGGCGCGCGAGTTCTGCGATCTCCTGCTCGTTGCCGCCGGCCGCTACGCGGACCTGCTGCACGGGCCCTTGCGTTCGCTGGATGGCGCTCGCTGACGCCGACGTTCCCGCCGGCTCGGGCCTCGACGAAGACGACCCGGTCGATCTCTCGTTCGCCGGCCCCGAGCCGGTCGTGCCGACAGCGCCGTGGTACCTGCGCCTGTTCGATCTCGCCTCGGCGTACCTGCCGCTGGTGATGATGGCGGTGCTCGCCGCCGGCACCTGGTGGCTGGTGCGCAACGCGCCGACCTTCGAGGGCCCGCGCCCGGCCGTGGCGCCGCGGCACGAGCCCGACTACGTGATGACCACCTTCGTGGTCCAGCGCTTCTCCGCCGACGGCACGCTGCGCACCCAGATCGAGGGCGACACCCTGCGCCACTATCCCGACGACGACACGCTCGAGATCGACGCCGCGCGCATCCGCGCCATCGCCGACAACGGCACGGTGACCCTGGCCACCGCCCGGCGCGCGCTGGCGAACGGCGACGGCAGCGAGGTCCAGCTCCTCGGCGACGCGCGGGTCAACCGACCGGCGAGCGGCAAGGAGGAGGCGGTCGAGTTCCGCAGCGAGTTCCTGCATGCCTTTCGCAACGTCGAGCAGGTGCGCTCGCACCTGCCGGTGGTCATGACGCAGGGCACGAGCGTGGTTCGTGCGAACAGCATGAACTACGACAACCTGGCCCGCTCGGTCGAGTTCAAGGGCCGGGCGAGCGCGGTCTTCGCGGCGAAGAAGAGCGGCGGATGACGGGCCCGCTGGCCTTCGTCACCGGCGCCTCGAGCGGGATCGGCCAGGCGCTGGCGCTGCGCTTCCATGCCGCGGGCTATCGGCTGGCGCTGGTGGCGCGGCGCGCCGACGAGGTCGCGCGCTGGGCGGCGGAGGCCGGCATCGGGCCGGCGCGCTTCGCGGTCTACGCCGCCGACGTTCGCGACGTCGGGCAGATCGTCGCCGCCGGCCGGGCCTGCATCGAAGCCCAGGGCCTGCCCGACGTCGTGATCGCCAATGCCGGCATCAGCATCGGCATCGACACCGCCGACTTCGCCGATCTCGAGGTGATGCGCGCCACCCTCGAAACCAATGTCCTCGGCATGGCGGCGACCTTTCATCCCTTCGTCGCGGCGATGTGCGAGCGCCGCTCGGGCAGGCTGGTCGGCATCGCCAGCGTCGCCGGCATCCGCGGCCTGCCCGGCCACGGCGCGTACTGCGCGAGCAAGGCCGCGGCGATCAGCTACTGCGAGTCGCTGCGCGGCGAGATGCGACCGTCGGGCGTCAAGGTCGTGACCATCGTGCCGGGCTACATCGACACCCCGCTCACCCGCGGCAACCGCTACTCGATGCCCTTTCTCATGCCGGCCGCCGACTTCGCCGAGCGCGCCTGGCGGGCGATCGAAGCCGGCGCGAGCTGGCGCGTCATTCCCTGGCAGATGGGGATGGTGGTCCGGTTGCTGCGGCTCCTGCCGAACGGGCTGCTGGACCGCGCGTTCGCCGGCCGGCCGCGAAAGCGCCGGCAAGGCGAAACGTCATAGGCAAGGAAAAAGGCGGTGCGCTTTCGCTGCACCGCCCTCGTTCCGACCGGAAGACCGGATCAGTAGCCGCCGCGACCGCCGCCGCCGCCACCGCCGGAGCGGCCACCGCCGCCACCGCCGTAGCCGCCGCCACCGCCGGAGCGACCGCCGCCGCCGCCGCCGTAGCCGCCGCCACCGCCCGAACCGCCGCCGCCGTAGCCGCCGCCACCGCCGGAGCGACCACCGCCGCCACCGCCGTAGCCGCCGCCACCGCCCGAACCGCCGCCGCCGTAGCCGCCGCCACCACCGCTGCCGCCGCGGAAGCCGCCCGGACGCTCTTCGCGCGGACGGGCTTCGTTGACGACGATGGCGCGGCCGTCGAGGGCCTGGCCGTTCATGCCGTTGATCGCGGCTTGCGCCTCGGGGTCGGAACCCATCTCGACGAAGCCGAAGCCCTTCGAGCGGCCGGTATCGCGGTCCATCATGACCTTCGCCGAACTGACCGTTCCGTACTGAGCGAACGCCTGTTGCAGGTCGTCGTCGCGAATGTTGTACGAAAGATTGCCGACGTACAGTTTATTGCCCACGGGTGAGCTCCCTTCCTGTTATTTGCCTAAATTTGGAGCTTCTACCCACCGTGAACCTATTTCAAGAAGGCGCTGCTTCCAACACACAGACTGGCGAATATAAGTGAACTGCAGAAAAAATCGCACAAGGTTGGCACCCGGTTGTTGCTTTTTGGAATGAGGGCGAAATGAGCCTTGCGCGCCCGTCGGCGGTGCGGATCGCCAGCCTGGTGCCGAGCCTGACCGAGTTGGTCGCAGCGCTCGGCCTCGGCGACCGGCTGGTCGCGCGCACCGGCTGGTGCACCCACCCGGCCGAGGCGCTGGCCCGGGTACCCAAGGTCGGCGGCACCAAGACCGTGAATCTGGCCAAGCTTCGCCGGCTGGCGCCGACGCACCTTCTGGTCAACGTCGACGAGAACCGGCGCGAGACGGTCGAGGCGATACGCGCCTGGGGCGAGGCAGCGCCGGAGATCCTGGTCACGCATCCGCTGGCGCCCGAGGGCAACCTGGCGCTGGTCGCCCAGGTGGCGGCCGCGTTCGCCGACCAGCCCGGCGTCGCCGCGCAGGCCGAAGCCCTGCGCGGCGCGCTGGCGAAGGAGCTGGCGGCCACCCGGCCCGAGGGGCGGCCCGAGTGCAAGGTGCTCTACCTGATCTGGCACGACCCGTGGATGACCGTTGCCCGCGACACCTACCTCTCCCGGATGCTGGCCCGGATCGGCTGGCTCACCCTGCCGGCGACCGAAGGCGGCGAGTCCGGCGCGGACCGCTATCCGCGCCTCGCCGGCGACGAGCCCTGGCTCGCAACCGTGGAGCGGGTGCTGCTCAGCTCCGAGCCGTTCGCCTTCGAGGCGCGTCATCTCGCCCAGGCGCAGGCGCTCTGCCCAGGCGCCGAAGTCCGGCGCGTCGACGGCGAGCTGCTGAGCTGGTATGGCCCACGCGCCGTCGCCGGCCTCGCCTACCTGCGCGCGCTGGGCGACGACAATCGCCTTCCCGAACGCGCCTGAGGCGCACTCGCCCTCCCGACGCCGATGGAAATCCTGAAGCCGCTGCTCGCGCTGCTGGCGATCGTCAATCCGATCGGCGTGATCCCGTTCTACATCCATTTCACCCGCGGCTTCAGCCGCGAGCAGCGGCGGCGCACGATCCACGTCGCGGCGATCGGCGCCTTCGTCGTCATCGCCGTCAGCGCGCTTGCCGGTTTGCGCATCATCGAGTTCTTCGGCATCTCGCTGGCGTCGTTCCAGGTCGGCGGCGGCATGCTGCTGCTGGTGTCCTCGCTGCAGATGCTGAACGCGCAGCCCGCCGAGAGCCGCAGCAGCGACCTGAGCGAGGGCAGCGACAAGGTCGACACCGGCGACTCGATCGCGATCGTGCCGCTGACCATTCCGCTGCTGACCGGGCCAGCGACGATCTCGACCATGGTCATCTACGCCGAGAAGACGCGCCACTGGTGGCAGCTCGCCATCCTGGTCGGCTACGGCGTCGTCATCGGCCTCTCGGTCTGGATCGCGTTCAGCCTCTCGGGCCGGATCGCCCGGGTGCTCGGCAAGACCGGCATCAACGTCATGACGCGGCTGATGGGCCTGCTGCTGGCCGCGCTGGCGGTGGAGGTGATGTCGGACGGCCTGGTCAAGCTCTTCCCGGGCCTGCTCGGAGGCAGCCGATGACGGCCGCCACGCCCGAGCCCGCGGCGACGTACGACTACATCGTCTGCGGCGCCGGCACGGCCGGTTGCCTGCTCGCCAACCGGCTGAGCGCCGACCGGAGAAAGCACGTCCTGCTGATCGAGGCCGGGGGCAACGACGACTACCTGTGGGTCCACATCCCGGTCGGCTATCTCTATTGCATCGGCAACCCGCGCACCGACTGGCTGTACGCCACCGAGCCGGCGGCCGGCCTGAACGGCAGGAGCCTGCGCTACCCGCGCGGCAAGGTGCTCGGCGGCTGCAGCAGCATCAACGGCATGATCTACATGCGCGGCCAGGCGCGCGACTACGACGGCTGGGGCGCCGGCGACGGCCGCGGCGCCAACCCCGGCTGGAGCTGGGACGAGTGCCTGCCCTATTTCCTCAAGCACGAGGACTTCCACAAGGGCGCCGATGCGTTCCATGCGGCGCCCGGGTTCGACAAGAAGGGCAGGCGCCCCGGCGGCGAATGGCGGGTCGAGAAGCAGCGGCTGCGCTGGGACATCCTCGACGCCTTCGCCGCGGCGGCGCAGGAGGCGGGCATCCCGCACAGCAACGACTTCAACCGCGGCGACAACGAAGGCGTCGGCTATTTCGACGTCAACCAGCGCGCCGGCATCCGCTGGAACGCGACCAAGGCGTTCCTGCGGCCGATCGAGCGCCGCGCCAACCTGCAGGTCTGGACCGGCGCGCACATCGAGAAGATCGAGCTCGACGCAGAGGGCCGGGCGTGCGGCGTGCGCGTCGCACCGGTCGGCGGCGACGCGCCGGAGGTGGCGACGCTCGCTCCCGGCGGCGAAGTGATCCTCGCCACCGGCGCCGTCGGCACGCCGCAGATCCTGCAGCTCTCCGGCATCGGCCCGGCGGCCTTGCTGCAGGCGCACGGCATCGCGGTCCGGCGCGAGCTCGCCGGCGTCGGCGAGAACCTGCAGGACCACCTTCAGATCCGCGCCGTCTACGGCGTCGAGGGCGTGCAGACCCTGAACACGCTGGCGAACTCGTTCTGGGGCAAGGCGCGGATCGGACTGCACTACGCCTGGAAGCGCAGCGGCCCGATGAGCATGGCGCCTTCGCAGCTGGGCGCCTTCACCCGCAGCCGCCCCGGGCTGCCGCATCCGAACCTCGAATACCACGTGCAGCCGCTCTCGCTCGACGCCTTCGGCGAGCCGCTGCACGCCTACGACGCGTTCACCGCGAGCGTGTGCAACCTCAATCCGACGAGCCGGGGCAAGGTGCAGATCCGCTCGGCCGCGGCGAGCGAGGCGCCGCGGATCGCGCCCGACTACCTGGCCACCGACGCCGACCGGCTCGTCGCCGCCGAGAGCCTGCGCGTGACGCGGCGCATCGTCGCCCAGCCGGCGCTCGCCCGCTTCAAGCCACGCGAGCTCAAGCCCGGAGTGCAGTTCGAGAGCGACGCCGAGCTGGCGCAGCTCGCCGGCGACATCGGCACCACGATCTTCCATCCGGTCGGCACGGCGAAGATGGGGCCCGCGGCCGACCCCATGGCGGTGGTCGACGCGCGGCTGCGCGTGCACGGCGTGCCGGGGCTGCGCGTCGTCGATGCCAGCGTCATGCCGGCGATCACCAGCGGCAACACCAACGCGCCCACCCTGATGATCGCCGAGCGCGCGGCCGAATGGATCCGCGCCGGCCAGTGAGCGTGCCGCCGTTTGGGCATACTGGACTGCCGCGCCCAGCCTGGAGAGAGAAGCGATGAAAGTGCATGCCGTAGCCCGGGTTCGCCTCGACGCGGACGGACGAGTCACCGGCGTCGACTGGGGCCCGGTCAACACCGAGACCAACGAGTGGCACACCGAGCCGGCGATCGCCGACGTGTCCGAGGTCGTCGCCGCGCTGCGCCGGGGCGACGACGTGTTCGCGCTCTTTCCCGGACCGCACGGCCTCGAGCCCGCGCGGCGGTTCCGCATCGTCGACTACGACAACGGCTGGGAGACGATCAACCTCGACGGCCCGCCGACGCACGAGCACGAGATCCACGACATGCTGCACGTCGAGGGCTGACAGGCAGCATGCAGGCGTCCGGGCGCCTCCTCGTCGCCTGCCTGTGCGCCGAGTGGTGCGGCAGCTGCCGCGACTATCGCGCGACCTTCGCGGCGCTCACGGCGCAATTCGGGGCCGAGGCCGATTTCGCCTGGATCGACATCGAAGACGAGTCCGACGCCCTCGGCGACCCGGACATCGAGAACTTCCCGACCCTGCTTCTCGTCGATGACGCGGGCCTGCGCTTTCTCGGTGCGGTGACGCCGCATGCGGCGACCGCCGAGCGGCTCGTGCGCAACGCGCTGGCGGGCGACCTGCCGGTGATCGACGACGCCCAGGCGGCGCTCGGCGAGCGGGCGCGGGCCCTCGTCCGCGGGGGTACCGGGGGCTGAGCCTCAAGCACACCGTAATATGCATTCGACGAAGCTGTCCTTGCCGGCCCCCTAGCCCGTCCTAACATCCTGGGTTGCCCGCCGCTCGCGGCCTCCGGAGATCCGTCATGCGTCACCCCATTGCCCACCGCCCGGCCCGTCGCGCCGTGCTCGTTCGCACCGCCGCCCTTCTCGCGCTCGGCGTCGCGCCGTCGTTTCCGCTCCTGGCCGCCGGCCCGACCCTGCTCAACGTCAGCTACGACGTCGCACGCGAGTTCTTCAAGGAAATCAATCCCGCGTTCCAGCGATCGTGGAAGCAGCAGACCGGCGAAGACATCAAGATCGACCAGTCGCACGGCGGCTCGAGCAAGCAGGCACGGGCAGTGCTTGATGGGCTCGAGGCCGACGTCGTGACCATGAACCAATCCAGCGACATCGACGTCCTCGCCACCCGCGGCAAGCTGATCCCCGAAGACTGGTCCAAGCGCCTGCCCAACAACGCGGCCCCCACCAGCTCGGTGACCGTGATCCTGGTGCGCAAGGGCAACCCGAAAGGCATCTCCGACTGGGGCGATCTCGCCAAGCCGGGCACCAGCGTCGTGATCCCCAACCCGAAGATCACCGGCAACGGCCGCTACACCTACGTCGCTGCCTGGGGCTCGGTGCTCAAGGCCGGCGGCACGCCGGCGCAGGCGCGGGCGCTGGTGCAGAAGATATTCGCCAACGTGCCGGTGTTCGACGGCGGCGGCCGGGCGGCGACCACGACCTTCGCCCAGCGTTCGATCGGCGACGCCCTGTGCACGTTCGAGAGCGAGGTCAACCTGATCCGCAGCGAGTTCGGCGACAACTTCGAGGTCGTGTATCCGAAGTCGACGATCCTGGCCGAGAACCCGGTCTCGGTGATCGACAAGGTGGTCGACAAGAAGGGCACCCGCAAGCAGGCCGAGGCCTATCTCAAGTTCCTGTGGAGCGACGAGGCCCAGGAGATCGCCGCCCGGCACCAGCTGCGGCCGCGCTCGGCGGCGCTGCTGGCGAAGTACGGCAAGGACTTCCCGAAGGTCCAGACCTTCACCATCGACGAGTTCTTCGGCGGCTGGACCAAGGCCCAGAAGGACCACTTCGACGACGGTGCGATCTACGACCAGATCCTGGCCAAGAAATCCTGACCCCGGAGCATCCTCGGCAGCATGCTTTTCTCCCGCGCGCTGCTGAGGCGACACAGTGTCCTGCCGGGGTTCGATCTCGCCCTCGGCTTCACGCTGCTCTACCTCTCGCTGATCGTCCTGCTCCCGCTCGCCGCGGCCTTCCTGAAGACGGCGACGATGACCTGGCCGGCGTTCTGGAGCGCCGTCAGCTCCGATCGGGTGGTTGCCTCGTACCGGCTGACCTTCGGCGCCTCGTTCCTCGCCGCGGTCGTCAACGCCGTGTTCGGGCTGCTCGTCTGCTGGGTGCTGGTGCGCTATGACTTCTGGGGCCGGCGCTTCGTCGACGCGCTCGTCGACCTGCCGTTCGCCCTGCCGACCGCGGTCGCGGGCATCGCCCTGACGGCGCTCTACTCGGCCAACGGCTGGATCGGCCGCTGGCTGCCGTTCAAGGTGAGCTTCACGCCGGTGGGTGTGTGGGTCGCGCTCACCTTCATCGGCCTGCCGTTCGTCGTGCGCACGCTCCAGCCGGTGCTCGAGGACCTGCAGCAGGAGATCGAGGAGGCCGCGGCGATCCTCGGCGCCACCCGCTGGCAGACCTTCAGCCGCGTGATCCTGCCGATCCTGACGCCGGCCCTGCTCACCGGCTTCGCCCTCGCGTTCGCGCGCGCGCTCGGCGAGTACGGCTCGGTGATCTTCATCGCCGGCAACCTGCCCATGATCTCGGAGATCACGCCGCTGCTCATCATCACCAAGCTCGAGCAGTACGACTACGCCGGCGCCACGGCGATCGCGGTGGTGATGCTGGTCGCCTCGTTCGTGATGCTGCTGGCGATCAACGGCCTGCAGGCCTGGACCCGTTCGAGGCAGGGACGATGAGCGCGGCCGCAAACGCGCCCCGTCGGCCGGCGGTGCCGTCCACCACCGAGCCGCCCTGGGTCCGGCGCACGCTCATCGGCATCGCACTGCTCTTCCTCACCCTGTTCCTGTTCGTTCCGCTCGCCGCCGTCTTCGTCGAGGCGCTGAAGAAGGGGCTGCAGGTGTACTGGGCGGCGATCACCGAGCCCGACGCGCTCTCGGCGATCAAGCTGACGCTGCTTGCCGCCTTCATCGCGGTGCCGCTCAACCTCGTGTTCGGCATCGCCGCGGCCTGGTCGATCGCCAAGTTCGACTTCCGCGGCAAGAACGTGCTGCTGACGCTGATCGACCTGCCGTTCTCGGTCAGCCCGGTCATCGCCGGCCTGATCTACGTGCTCGTGTTCGGCCTGCAGGGCTGGTTCGGCGAGTGGCTGCGCGACCATGACCTGAAGGTGATCTTCGCCCTGCCGGGGATCGTCGTCGCCACCGTGTTCATCACCTTCCCGTTCGTCGCCCGCGAGCTGATCCCGCTGATGCAGGCGCAGGGCACCGAGCAGGAGGAGGCGGCCCGGGTGCTCGGCGCCGGCGGCTGGCAGATGTTCTGGCGCGTGACGCTGCCGAACGTGAAGTGGGCGCTGCTCTACGGCGTGATCCTCTGCAACGCGCGGGCGATGGGCGAGTTCGGCGCGGTCAGCGTCGTCTCCGGCCACATCCGCGGCCAGACCAACACGATGCCGCTGCACATCGAGATCCTCTACAACGAATATCAGTTCGCGGCGGCCTTCGCCGTCGCGTCCCTGCTTGCCGGGCTGGCCCTCGTCACCCTGCTGGTGAAGTTCCTGGTCGAGCGGCGGATCCAGCAATCGACGATCACCGTATGAGCGAAGGCGCCGCATGAGCATCCAGGTCAGGAACCTCAACAAGCGGTTCGGCGCCACCGTCGTCTGCGACAACCTCAACCTCGACATCGGCGATGGCGAGCTCGTCGCCCTGCTCGGCCCTTCCGGCTCCGGCAAGACGACGCTGCTGCGCATCATCGCCGGCCTCGAGGTGCCCGATTCGGGCAGCGTGCTCTTCCATGGCGAGGACGCGACCAGCGCCGACGTGCGCGAGCGCAAGGTCGGCTTCGTCTTCCAGCACTACGCGCTCTTCGGCCACATGACGATCTTCGAGAACGTCGCCTTCGGCCTGCGCGTCAGGCCGCGGGAGACCCGGCCCGACGAGGCGACGATCCGCTCCAAGGTGATGGCGCTCCTGGCCCTGGTGCAGCTCGACTCGATTTCGGGCCGCTATCCGCACCAGCTCTCGGGCGGCCAGCGGCAGCGGATCGCGCTGGCCCGCGCCCTGGCGGTCGAGCCGAAGATGCTGCTCCTCGACGAGCCGTTCGGTGCGCTCGACGCCCGGGTGCGCAAGGAATTGCGCCGCTGGCTGCGCCGCCTGCACGACGAGGTGCACGTCACCAGCGTCTTCGTCACCCACGACCAGGAAGAGGCGATGGAGGTGGCCGACCGGATCGTCGTCATGAACCTCGGCCGGATCGAGCAGGACGGGCCGCCCGACGAGGTCTACGACCGTCCGGCGACGCCCTTCGTGCTGCAGTTCCTCGGCGACGTCAACGTCTTCCATGGCCGGCTCGGCCAGTCGAAGGACGGCGAGGTCACCTTCGTGCGGCCGCACGAGCTCGACATCGTCGCGGCGCCTGCCCCGGGTTCGGTCGCGGCGACCCTGATGCAGACCCTGACCGTCGGCCCGAACACGCGGCTCGAGTTCAAGCGAGCCGAGGACCAGTCGTTCGTCGACGTCGAGATGCAGCGCGACGACTGGATCAGGCTGCGCGACCGCCTCGGCCTCGCAACCGGCTCGACGGTGCATCTGCTGCCGCGCAAGGTGACCCGGTTCTCGTCGGAGCAGGTCGACTTCGATCCCGCCGCGATGATCTGAAGACCCCCTCGCCCCGCCTGCGGGGAGAGGGCAGGGGTGAGGGGCCGCCGCCTCAGGACAGCAGGCGCTTTCTCGCCCGATGCACGCGGACGAACAGGTTCTCCTCGCTGATCCCGAGCTCCCGGCACGCCGATTCGGCCGATCGCTCCTCGATCACCCGCAGGCGGATCGCATCGCGCAGGCCCGCGGGCAGCGCCTCGATCCCGGCCAGGGCGCGGTCCAGCAGCTCGCGCTGTTCGGCCACTTCCTCCGGGCCGGGCAGGGGGCAGATCGCGTCGTGACCCGGACGCCCCGTGCCCTCGCCGCCCTCGTCGGCGTCGAGCGATTCGTGGATCGGCGAGCGGCGCAGCGAATCGACGATCTTGTTCTTCAGCACCGCCGTCAGCCACGAGCGCAGCGCCGCCCGGCCGGCGAAGGCCGCGCGGCCCGAGAGCACGGCCTCGAACACGTCGTGGACCGCGTCCTCGGCGAGCATCGGGTCGCGCAGGCGCCGCATGGCGAAGCGGACCAGGTAGGCGCGGTGGGCAACGACATCGGCGATCGAGGCGGAAGCGGGGGTCATGGCGGGTCGGGGGGTGGGCATGCCGCGACTGTGTTCGCCGCGGATCGCGCCCAGGTCCCGAAACCTCACAGGAAGATCACATCGCCGTAAGGACGAGGCGCGGCGACGAGACAATCGGCCATGCCTCCCGCTTCGATCCTCGTCGCCGAAGACCAGACCGACATCCGCGAGCTGCTGGTCATGAACCTGCGCAGCGCCGGCTACGAGGTCGAGGCGGTCGCCGACGGTCCGGCAGCGCTGGCCAGCCAGAACGAGCGCGCCAGCGACCTCCTGGTGCTCGACCTGATGATGCCGGGGCTCGACGGGCTCGAGGTCTGCAAGGCGCTCAGGGCGCGCGGCCGCAGCACGCCGATCCTGATGCTCACGGCCAAGTCGACCGAGCTCGACCGGGTGCTCGGCCTCGAGCTCGGCGCCGACGACTACCTCACCAAGCCGTTCTCGCTGGCCGAGCTGCTGGCGCGGGTGAAGGCGCTGCTGCGCCGCGCCGACCTGCTGCGCGCGGCCCAGGCCAACGTCGGCGGCGAGGCGCGGGTGCTGCGCAACGGCGACCTCGAGATCCAGCCGGCGAAGCGCCAGGTGCGCTTTCGCGGCGCCGCGCTCGACTTCACCGCGCTCGAGTTCGACCTGCTGCTGCATTTCGCGTCGCATCCCGGCCACGTGTTCTCGCGCAGCCAGCTGCTCGACGCCGTCTGGGGCTACAGCCACGACGGCTACGAGCACACGGTGACGACGCACATCAACCGGCTGCGCAACAAGCTCGAGCGGGACCCGATGCGGCCGGAGATGATCCTGACCGTCAGAGGCGCCGGCTACAAGATGCGCGACAGTCCATGAAGCCCCCACGCTCCCTGCGGTCGCTGCCCCCCGAGGGGGCGTGCCCGGCCTTGGGACGGCCCGGCGCCCGGGCGTAGCGCATGTCGGTCCGGCTCAAGCTCGCGCTGACGATCTTCGCCACCGGCCTGGTCACGGCGCTGCTCGTCGTCGCCACCGTCGTCTACTCGTTCCAGCGCTTCGAGAACGAGACCGCGTACAGGCGCGGCATGGCCTTCCTCGGCCGCGTCGTCAGCATGTACGACAACATCTTCGACATGCACGAGCAGAGCCCGGAGGAATTCCAGCGCTGGCTGCGCGGGCTGGTGCTCTACGAGCCCGACACCGAGCTCTACCTTCTCGACGCCAAGGGCCTGATCCTCGCCAAGACCGGGCCTTCGCCACTCAAGCCCGGCTCCCACGTCGCCCTCGGCCCGGTGCGCGAGTCGATCGAGCGCATGGACACCTCGTACGTGATGGGCGACGACCCCGAACGCATGGACGCCGGCGCGGTGATCGTCGCCAAGCCGGTGCAGCGGGCGATCGCCCAGACCGGCGCGCCGAACGCCGGCTACCTCTACCTCGTGCTGCACACCCAGCAGCTGCCCGCCGACCGCTGGGACGTGCTGCGCTCGAGCTTCGCCCGGCCGGTGATGGGCCTGGTGATCGCCGTCGTCGCCTTCACGACGCTGCTCGCGCTGCTCATCATCTCGGCGGTGACCCAACCGCTGCGCACCCTGACGCAGGCGGTCGCGACCCTGTCGCAGCGCGGCCTCGCCGAAGGGCTGACCGTCGCTCCGACGAGCCCGCTGCCGGCACATACCGGGGACGAGTTCGGCCAGCTCACCCGCGCCTTCGAGATGCTGCTCGATACGTGCCGGCGGCAGTGGAACGCCTTGCGCCGCACCGACCACTTCCGGCGCGAAGGCGTGAGCAACCTGTCGCACGACCTGCGCTCGCCGCTCACCGCCACCGTCGCCTGCCTGGAAACGCTCGACGGCCGCTGGGCCGGCAGCGCCGAGCGCAGCGACGACCGCCGGCTGGTCGAGATCGCCCTGCGCAACGCCCGCAATGCCGCCGGCCTGGTGCGTTCGCTCGGCGACCTGGCCAAGCTCGACGAGCCGGAATACAGCCTGCGGCGGGAAGCCGTCGACGTGAGCGAGCTCCTCGACGACATCGCCCTTCGCTTCGCCGAGCGGGCGGCGCAGCAGGGGGTCGTGCTGCGGGCGCTGCCGGTCGCCGATGGCGCCGGCGCGCCGCCGCCGCACGCCCGGATCGACGTGGAGCTGTTCGAGCGGGCGATCGCCAATCTGGTCGACAACGCGCTCAAGTTCTGCCCCGGCGGCAGCACCGTGACGCTGGCGGCGGAGCGGCGCGAGGACCGGGTGGAGGTCAGCGTCGCCGACGACGGACCGGGAATCGCCGCCGCCGAGCTGCCGATGTTGTTCGACCGCTTCTACCAGAGCCGGCCGACCGTCGCGCCCGCCACCGGCGATGGCGGGCGCGGCCTCGGCCTGGCGATCGTCAAGCGCATCCTCGAGCTGCACGGGGGCGAGGTGGCGGTCGAGAGCACGCTCGGCCTGGGCACCCGGGTCACCACCCGCTGGCCGGCGGCCGTCTGAGCCGCCGTGGGGCCGCACCGGGAAAGCCCTCGTGCTTCGCTTCGGGGCACGATCTACAGTGCCCCGACTCGCGCAGGCACCAACCCGGTGCCATGGGGCGCGGGAGGTCAGCGAGGAGACGACAACCGCCACCGGCAAGGCCCGGAGCGGTCTTTCAAGACAGGCCTACAGGCCGATGCAGAAATCGCTCAGGGGCACCGGGAAACCGGTGCCCCTTTGTTTTGCCCGTTCAGCGCGGCGCGACCGCGCCGGCCGCCGGCCAGTCGGTGTCGCCGATGCGCTTCAGGCGCATGTCGAAGATCCGCTGCGGCTCGCGGCCGCTGACGACACGGTCGCCGACCTCGTGCAGCTCGCCGTCCTTGATGGTCGCGGTGTAGCGGATCGTCGCCCCCGGGCCGGCGGGAATCTCCCAGGCATAGCCGTCGCCGGTGGGCGTGAAGGCGAAGTCGCCCTGCAGGCCCTGGGCGTACGAGTGGATGCTGTAGCTGCGCCTGGCGACGTCGTACGAGATGATGCCGAAGGCATTGAAGCGCACCGAGCCGTCGTCGGCGTAGCCGCGGCCTTCGATCACCCGGACCGAGCCGCCGAGGAAGGGGCCGATGCGCTCCGTCTGCACGAAGGTCCGGCGGCTGCCGTCGGGCAGCACCGAGGTCGCCGGGCCGCGCCAGACGCCGTCCATCATGGCGAACGCCTTCAGGGCTTCGGCCTGGGCCGAAAGCAGCGCGGCGCTGTCGGGCTGCTGGGCCGGCGCGGCGGCGGCGGCGAGCGCCAGCGCGAAGCCGATCGAGAACCGGGCGAGGGGTCGCTGCATGGGCGGGCTCCGTGGCAGGCGCCACGCGCGCCCGCAAAACGGGAATTGTGCCCGGGCGAATGTTCACGAGATCCGCCCCGGCGGCGGCGCGCCTCGTACCATGCGGGTCGGCTTCGCTCGCCCATCGCGTTCATGACCCAATCCTCCCGTCGCCTGCTCGATGTCGACATTCCCGCCCAGCCGGACGTGCTCGTCCGCCTGTCGCTGCTCCTCGCCGAGGACGAGGTCGACTTCAACGCGGCGAGCCTGCTGATCAGCTCCGACATGGCGCTCGCCGCCGCCGTGCTCAAGGCGGTGAACTCGGCCATGTACGGCCTGCGCGGTCGGGTGCAGAGCGTGCAGCAGGCGATCACCTACCTCGGTACGCGTGAGGTCGCATCGGTCACCTTCGAGATGGGCCTGCGCGCCGTGTTCCCGCCGGCGCCCGAGCTCGAGCCGGTGTGGGAGCGGGCGCGGGTGCGGGGCCTGCTGATGGGGCGGATCGGCTCCGAGCTCGGCGTCGACGCCTGGGCCGCGCACTCGGCGGGCCTGTTCGAGGAATGCGGCAAGGCGGTCATGTTCCGCCACGCCACCGAGCGCTACCGGCCGATGCTCAAGGAGGCGAAGAACGACGAGGAGCTGCTGCTGCTCGAGCACACGAACATCGGCGTCAGCCACGACACGCTCGGCGCCGCCCTCTGCGAGAGCTGGGGGCTGGCGCCGCCGGCGGTGGACAGCGTGCGCTATCACGTCATCGTCAACAGCACCCTCGAGCTGCCGATGCACGTGCAGCGACGCTCGATCTGCGCCCTATCGGCCATGGCGCATGCGCTGATGACCGACCCGGACACGCTCGACGATGTCGCCCGCAAGGTGGCGCCGCAGGCCGAGCTCGACCCGCTGCTGGCGGCGCGCGGCGCCCGCCGGGTGCAGGAGCAGATCGAGATGGCGGTCGAGCGGGCGAAGACCGACTAGGGCCTGCTGACAGGCCCTAGCCCTTCCGGGGGGCCCGATTCCCCGTAGTCTCTCTCTTGGCTTCGGCCGCGTGCTGCACTAGCGTCGTCGACGAGAGCGCACGCCGCCGCGGGCGCGAGGAGTTCCGCCATGGCGAATCCGGCGCCGCGCGACACCGTCGCGCCCGAGCATCTCGCGCTGCAGCGCCTCTATCACTGGGAACGGACCGCGCCCGAGCGGGTGATCCTGTCCCAGCCGCAGGGCGGCGGCGCGATCCGCGACTTCACCTGGGGCCAGGCGATCAGCGAGGTGCGCCGCATGGCCGCGCACCTGCGCTCGCTCGGGTTCCCACCGGGCACCCGGATCGCGCTGCTTTCCAAGAACTGCGCGCATTGGCTGCTCGCCGACTTCGCGATCTGGCTGGCCGGTCATGTCTCCGTGCCGCTCTACCCGACGCTCGCCGCCGGCACCGTGCGGCAGATCCTCGAGCACTCCGAGGCGAAGCTGCTGTTCGTCGGCAAGCTCGACGGCTGGCCGGCCATGCGTCCCGGCGTGCCCGAGGGGCTGCCCTGCATCGGCCTGCCGCTCGCCCCGGCCAACGACTACCCGCAGTGGCAGGCGATCGTCGACGCCACGGCGCCGTTCGCGGAGTCGCCGCTGCGCGACGGCAACGAGCTCTCGACCATCATGTACACCTCCGGCACCACCGGCACGCCCAAGGGCGTGATGCACAGCTTTGCGACCTTCGCCTGGTCGATCGCCTCCGGCCTGAAGCGCGTGCCGGTCGGCAGCAATGACCGCCTGCTCAGCTACCTTCCGCTCGCCCACGTGGCCGAGCGCGCACTGGTCGAGCACGCCCTGCTCGCGACCGGCATGCACGTGTACTTCGCCGAGAGCCTGGAGACCTTCACGGTCGACCTGCAGCGGGCGCGGCCGACCGTCTTCTTCTCGGTCCCGCGGCTGTGGGTCAAGTTCCAGCAGGCGGTCGACACGAAGATGCCGCCGGCCAAGCTGCAGCGCCTGCTGCGGATTCCGATCGTGCGCAAGATCGTCTCGAAGAAGGTGCTCACGGCGCTCGGCCTCGACGCCTGCAGCTACGCCGCCGGCGGCGCCGCGCCGATGCCGCCCGAGCTGCTGCGCTGGTACGCCCGGCTCGGCCTGCCGATCAGCGAGGTCTACGGCATGACCGAGAACTGCGGCGTCTCGCACGCCACGCTGCCCGGCGTGGAGCGCGTCGGCACCGTCGGCCAGCCGTACCAGGGCGTGGAGACGCGCATCGACCCGGCCAACGGCGAGATCCTGATGCGCAGCCCCGGCCTCATGCTCGGCTACTACAAGGAACCGCTTCTGACGGCCGAGGCGATCGACGCCGAGGGCTGGCTGCACACCGGCGACAAGGGCGCGCTCGATCCGGAAGGCAACCTGCGCATCACCGGCCGGGTCAAGGACCTGTTCAAGACGAGCAAGGGCAAGTACGTCGCGCCGGCGCCGATCGAGGATCGCCTGGTGATGCACGGCGCGATCGAGGCCTGCGTCGTCACCGGCGCCAACCTCGGCCAGCCGCTGGGCATCGTCATGCTCAACGCCGAAGCGGTCAAGCGCGCGGCGTCGGCCGAGGGGCGGGCCGAGCTCGAGGCTTCGCTGACCGAGCACCTGGCCAAGGTCAACGAGGGGCTCGATCCGCACGAGCAGCTCGAATGCCTGGTGGTCGTCGCCGAGCCCTGGTCGGTGGAGAACGGCTTCATCACGCCGACCTTCAAGGTCAAGCGCAACCGCATCGAGGACGTCTACGGTCCGCTCTTCGCGGGCTGGATCGCCAAACGCAAGCCCGTGGTCTGGCACGACGCCTGAGTCGCGTCGCCGGCGGCGCGCGCCGGCGCGCCCTGGTCTGAATGTGGGGCCGATCAGACGGCGATTGTTTCGAACCCGCTTCGAAGCTCGCGCGAGCGTTGCGCGGGCGTTTCGCTTCTGCAAATTCGCAAGAGCTGCAACGTCGCCTCGCGCGGCGGTTCGTAGTCTGCCCGTTCGGCTCGCGAAGCCGCATCGCGCAACCCTTTGCAGGACCCCATCATGCCCCGCACCCAGGAAGCCCCCGCCCTGCTCGCCACCACCCTGGCAACGCTGATCGCGACGATTCCCGCCCAGGCCTGGGCCCAGGACGCTCCGGCGCAGCAGATGCAGCGAGTGGAGATCACCGGCTCGTCGATCAAGCGCATCGACGCCGAAACGGCGTTGCCGGTGCAGGTGATCACGCGCGAACAGATCCAGAAGAGCGGCGCGACCAACGTCGAGCAGCTGCTGCAGACGATCAGCTCGGTCTCGAGCTCGGGTGGACTGACCGCGGCCTCGGCTTCCGGCGCCACCACCGGCGGCATCTCGGCGGTCTCGCTGCACGGGCTCACGTCGATCCGCACGCTGGTTCTGCTGAACGGCCGGCGGATCGCGCCCTACGGCATCGGCTTCACCGGAGACTCGGTCTCGGTCGACGTCAACAGCATCCCGCTCGCGGCGATCGAGCGGGTCGAGGTGCTGAAGGACGGCGCCTCCGCGGTCTATGGCTCGGACGCGATCGCCGGCGTGATCAACTTCATCCTGCGCCAGGAGTTCAAGGGCCTCGAGCTGACCGCCGACTACGGCGACACGACGCACGGCGGCGCGAAGTTCAAGAAGGCGGCGGGAACGTTCGGCTTCGGCAACCTCTCGACCGATCGCTTCAACGTCATGATGACCGCGTCCTACCAGAAGGAGGCGGCGCTGTTCGGCCGCGATCGCGCCGACTTCGCCGGCCGCGCCTACGACGTCACCAACACCAACGACACGACCTCGGGCAACACCTTCCCCGGCAACATCGTGCCGGCCGACGGCTCGGGCGGAACGCTGAACCCTTCCGCCCCGGACTGCCCCGGGCCGTACTCCTTCAACGACCCGCTGTTCCCGCCCACCCGCTGCCGCTACGACCCGTCGTTGCAGGTGACGCTGCTGCCGGCCTCCGAGCGCACCAGCGTCTTCGCCTCGGGCAAGTTCGCGATCACGCCCGACATCCACGCCTTTGCCGAGGCGTCGTACAACAAGAACAAGATCCGCACCGTGATCCAGCCGGTGCCGATCTCCGACCAGTTCAACATCCCGCTGCAGAACACGCTCTGCAGCCAGGCGCCGTACAACAACACCGTCGCCAATGCCTGCGTCTCGACCTTTCTGCTGACGCCCTCCAGCCCCTACTACCCGACCGCCTTTGCCACCACGAACTACGGCGGCACGCCCGACCTGCTCGTGCGCTACCGGTCGGCGCTCACCGGCAACCGCGACATCACCGACGTCAGCGAAGCGCCGCGCGCGGTGGTCGGCGTGAAGGGCCTGGCGATGGGCTGGGACTTCGACGTCGCCGGGCTCTGGAGCCAGAGCAAGGTCAAGGAGCAGGTCAGCGACGGCTTTCCGCTGCTGACGCAGCTGATGCCGCTGCTCAACAGCGGACTCGTCAACCCCTTCGGTCCCAGCGACCCGGGCGTCGAGGCCCAGGTCCGCGCGACCAACTTCACCGGCGAGGCGTACTCCATCAAGTCGTCGATGACCAGCCTGGCCGGCAAGGCCTCGCGCGAGATCATGCAGCTCTCGGCCGGCCCGCTCGGCGTCGCGTTCGGCGGCGAGATGCGCAAGGAGAAGTTCGACTTCTCCGCCTCGGCGGCGCTGCAGGCGGGCGACGTGTCCGGCTACGGCGGCAACTTCCTGCCGACCAGCCACTCGCGCGACGTCGGCGCCGTGTTCGGCGAGGCCAACATCCCGATCGTCAAGAACCTGGAGGCCAACGTCGCCGTCCGCTACGACCACTACGAAGGGGTCGGCAGCTCGACCACGCCCAAGGCGAGCCTGCGCTGGCAGCCGATTCCGCAGCTGCTGCTGCGCACCTCGTACGGCAAGGGCTTCCGCGCGCCTAGCCTGCAGGACCTGTTCCTGCCGCAGCAGACCAGCGTGACGACCCCCGGCCTGAGCGACCCCGACCGCTGCCCGGTGACGAACAACGGCAACGACTGCCAGACCCAGTTCAACGTGCAGCTCGGCGGCGAGGCGAACCTCAAGCCCGAGAAGTCGAAGAACTTCACGCTCGGCGCGGTGCTCGAGCCGGTGAACAACGTCTCGATCGGCATCGACTACTTCCAGGTTCGCCTCGACAACACGATCGTCAACGGCGTCAATCCGGCGATCATCCTCGGCGACACGACGCAGTACGCCAACCTCATCACCCGCGCGCCGCAGACCCCGGCGGACATCGCGGCCGGCATTCCGGGCTCGATCACCGCGATCAACCAGATCAACATCAACCTCGGCACGACCAAGGTCTCGGGCCTCGACTTCGACGTCAAGTGGCGGATCCCGACGGCCGACATGGGGCGCTTCACCGTCAGCGGCACGGCCACCTACTTCATCAAGTTCGACACCTCCAAGCCCGACGGCTCGTTCACCGGCAATGTCGACCGCATCAATCCGGCCACGGGCGGCGTGATCCCGCGCTTCAAGAGCTACCTCGCGGTCGACTGGGCGAACGGGCCCTGGGGTGTGACGGTGGCGCAGAACTACCAGAAGCACTACACCGACCTGGCCGACACCTTCAGCCAGCCGGAGCCGGCCGACTTCCACTATCGCACCGTCCGCTCGTACACGACCTACGACCTGCAGGGCAGCTACGAGGCCTCGAAGTCGTGGCGGGTGACGCTGGGCGCGCGCAACGTCTTCAACTCGGATCCGCCGTACACCAACGCCGGCGGCCAGACCTCGTTCCAGAGCGGCTACGACCCGCAGTACGCCGACCCGCGCGGCCGCTTCATGTACGCCCGCGTGACCTACACGATGAACTGAGGCTCAGTCGACCTTCGCGCCCGAGGCCTTGACGACCTGCGCCCATTTCTTCGCCTCGGCGGCGATGAACTGGGTGAACTGCGCCGGCGTGCTGCCGCCCGGAATCGCGCCTTGCGAGACCAGCCGTTCCTTCAGCGCCGGCGTGGCCAGCGCCTTCGCGGTTTCCTGCTGCAGCCGGTTGACGAGCTCCGCCGGCGTGCCCGCCGGCGCGAGCAGGCCGAACCACGAGCTCGCCTCGTAGCCCTTGATCGGGCCGGCCTCGGCGACCGTCGGCACCTCGGGCAGCGCTGCGCTGCGCTCGCCGCTCGTGACGGCCAGCGCCACCAGCTTGCCGGCCTTGATCTGCGGCAGCGCCGAGGGCAGGTTGTCGAACATCAGGTCCATGGTGCCGCCGATCAGGTCGAGCAGCGCCGGGCCCGAGCCGCGATACGGAAAGTGGACCATGTAGGTGCCGCTCATGGTCTTGAACAGCTCGCCCGAGAGATGGATCGAGGTGCCGTTGCCGCTCGAGGCCATGTTGAGCTTGCCCGGGTTGGCCTTGGCGTAGGCGATCAGCGACTTCACGTCGGTGATCTTGTAGGCCGCGGCCTTGGCCGGGTTCATGACCAGCACGTTGGGCACGCCGGCGAAGAGGGTGATCGGCGCGAAGTCCTTGACCGCGTCGTACGGCATCTTCGGATAGAGCGCCGGATTGATCGATTGCGTGCCGACGGTGCCCATCAGCAGCGTGTAGCCGTCGGCCGGCGACTTGGCGACGAGGTCGGCGCCGGTGTTGCCGCCTGCGCCCGGCTTGTTCTCGACGATGAAGCTCTGGCCGAACGCCTTGCCGAGCTCGGGCGCCAGCGCCCGCGCGAGGATGTCGGTGGTGCCGCCGGGCGCGAACGGAACGACGATGCGCACCGGCTTCGTCGGCCAGCCGGATGCGCTGCCCTGCGCGAAGCCGAGCGGCGCGAGGAGACAGAGGGCGAGGGCCGTCAGGGCGATTCGCAAGCGTTGACTCATGGGGCGTGTCTCCAGCGCGGCGAGCCTCGAAAGGGGCGCGTCCGGACCGTAGTGTGGGGGAGATCGGACGCCGATTGTTTCGACACGGTTTCGAGCCTGTCCTCGCCGTTGCGCCGACGTGCCAGGGGCGGAAATTCGCAAGCGGTGCAACGCCGCCGATCGCTCGCGTTCGTAGTCTCTCGCGCTCGGCTCACGACGCCGAAGCCGCGCAACTCTTCAGGAAAAAACATGCCCAGGACCGGCCAGGCCACCGCTTCGAAACGCAACCGTCCCGGCCGTCGCCGGCTCGTCGCCGCCGCTGTCGCCGCGGCGTTTCCTCTGGCATCGTGGGCGCAGCAGCAGCAGTTTGAGCGGGTCGAGATCACCGGTTCGGCGATCAAGCGGACCGACGCCGAAGGGCCGGCGCCGGTCGAGATCATCACCCGCAAGGAGATCGCCAAGACCGGCGCCACCAGCATCAACGAGCTGGTGCGCTCGATCCCCTCGATCGACGTCTTCGACCAGGGCGAGCTCACCAGCAACTCGCCCTCGGGCTCGGGCACGGCGCAGCTCGGCCTGCGCGGCCTCGGCTCGACCAACCTGCTCGTGCTCCTCAACGGCCGGCGCCTGCCGGTCAACGCGCTGTACGACGCGTCGGGCGCCGGCGCGGCCTTCGATGTCAACCTGATTCCGATCTCGGCGATCGAGCGGATCGAGATCCTGAAGGATGGCGGCTCGGCGATCTACGGCGCCGACGCGGTTTCGGGCGTGTTCAACATCATCACGCGCAGCGACTACCAGGGCCTGGAAGGCAGCGCCTCCTACGGCAACAGCAGCCGCAACGACGGCACCGAGAAGCGCGTCAACCTGCTCGGCGGCTTCGGCGACCTGAGCAAGGACCGCTTCAACGTGCTCGGCAGCGTAGACGTGTTCAAGCGCGACCCGATCTACCGCAAGGACCGCTCGCTCAGCAACACCGTCGACGGTCGCTCCAAGGGCGGCACCGACGGTCGCAGCACGTTCGCGCCGACGGGCAACGTCGTCGACCCGAACAGCGGCGCCAACGTCGGCCTGCCGTACCGGCCCTGCCCGGCCGACAGCCTCGACGACAACAACGTCTGCCGCTTCGACTTCAACAAGAGCATCCTGACCTCGAGCAACGGCGCCGACCGGATCAGCGCCCTGGGCCTGGCCTCGTTCCAGCTCACGCCCGAGATCAAGCTGTTCGCCGAGGTGACCTACGCGCTGTCGAAGGACACCTTCAAGTCGCAACCCGCGCCCGACTACCTGCCGGTGCCGGTCATCGACCCGGCGCAGATTCCCTATGCTTTCGACACGCCGCCGTCGACGATCTACATCGGCGGCCGCTTCATGCAGGCCGGGCCGCGCACCACCAAGCGCGAGTCGGAGCTGATCAACACCGTGCTCGGCGCCGAGGGCACCAACTACGGCCTCGACTGGAAGGTCAACCTCGGCCGCGGCGAAAGCAAGGTCACCAACAAGGACAGCAACTACCTGGCCAAGGATCCGTTCTTCGACGCCGTGCTGGCCGGCCTGGTCGATCCCACCGTCACGACCAACGACCAAGCGGTGGTCGACTCGCTCAAGGTCTTCCCGGTGCGCAAGGGAAAGTCGACCGTCGACTTCCTCAACCTGCAGCTTTCGGGCGATGCCGTCGCCATGCCCGCCGGACCGCTGCGCTACGCCGTCGGCGCCCAGTTCTGGCGCGAGAAGCTGACCGACACGCCCGACGCGCTGACCCAGGCCGGCGAGGTGTTCGGCAGCATCCAGCAGGCGGCGGTCGATGCCAAGCGCAACGTCAAGGCGGTGTTCGGCGAGCTCTCGATCCCGGTCCTCACCAACCTCGAGGGCCAGCTCGCGATCCGCTACGACCAGTATCCGAACTCGGTCTCGGCGACCAGCCCGAAGGTGGCGTTCAAGTACACGCCCATTCCGCAGCTGGCGTTCCGAGCCTCGTACACCGAGAGTTTCAAGGCACCGGCGCTGAAGCAGCTGTTCGGCGCCCAGGAGCAAGGCGCCGGCACGGTGACCGACCCGGCGCAGTGCACGGCGCTCGGCATCGCCCTCAACGCCGACGGCACCTGTGCGGCCAACATCTTCGTCATCAACGGCTCCAATCCCGACCTGAAACCGGAGAAGGGCAAGACGTACGGCGCCGGTGCGGTGTTCCAGCTCGGCAAGAGCTTCAGCGGCAGCCTCGACTTCTGGAAGATCAAGAAGACCGACGCGATCAGCGTGCCCACGGTCGGCACGGCGATCGACCAGGGACTGTTCGCGCGCGACGGCGTCCGCACCCTGGTCTTCACCAACCTGCAGAACTTCGCCCAGGTCGCCAACTCGGGCGTCGACCTCGACGTGCAGTGGCGTTTCCCGGGGACCTCGGTCGGCAACGTCACCGTGCGCGAAGCCGGCAGCTACTTCTATCACCAGCGCACGCGCACCGCCTCGGGCGATCCCTACGCCGAGTTCAACGGCACCTACGCGCTGCCGCGCTGGCGCAACGTGTTCATCGTCTCCACCGATGCCGGCCCCTGGTCGGCCACCGCGTCGCTGCGCTCGGTGGGCGGCTTCTGGGACACCGACGAGCCCTATCCGATTCCCGTGGGCACGCGCAAGGTTCCATCGGAGCACGAGGTCGACGTCCAGGGGCAGTACACCGGCTGGAAGAACCTGACGCTGACCGGCGGCATCCGCAACCTGTTCGACCGGATGCCGCCCTTCAGCAACAAGAACCTGACCGACAACACCTACTCGCAGCAAGGCTTCGCCGAGCTGTACACGGTGCGCGGCCGGTTCTTCTACCTCACGGCGAGCTACAAGTTCTTCTGAGCATGATCTTCGGCCTTGCATCAGCTGTATCTGCATCTATACTGGGGCGCATGGACATCGTCGACCAGTACGCGCCGCGCGGATTCGATTGCGTCTGCGGCAACATCCGCATGGCAGCGCGCGCCGTCACCGGCGTCTACGACCGGCATCTGCGCGACGCCGGCGTCTCCGCCAGCCAGATGGCGGTGCTCTGGGCCGTCGCCTATGCCTGCGGTCTTTCGGTCAAGGCGCTGGCCGGCCGCATCGCCATGGACGAGACCACGCTGATCCGCAACCTGCGCGGGCTCGAGAAGCAGGGCTGGGTGACGCTGGCGGTCGGCGGCGACCGGCGGCGGCGCCTGCCGGCGCTGACCGAAGAGGGCCGCAAGGTGTTCGGCGCCGCGCTCCCGCTCTGGCAGAAGGCGCAGAAGGAAGTGGCGGCGCTGCTCGACGACAGGCTGAGCGAGACCAATCGCCGGCTGCTCCGGTTGACGCGCGCCATCGCCTGAGCGCCCTCAAAAATTTGTCCGGAACGATGTATATGCATTCAATCGGACGGACGATGGCGGCGGGCGCGACCGCGGCGCCGGCCCCGGCGCCCGCGGCCGAGGCGGTGAAGGCCGCGCCGACGCTGGTGTTTCGCGCCGTGCTGAGCGGCGCGGCGAGCCTCGCCTGGGGCAACCGGCGCGTGCGCCTCGACGAGGACGCCTGGCTGGTGCTCGACGGCCGCGAGAGCTGCTCGGTCCGCCTCGATCCCGAGCTGCGCACCCGGATGTTCGTGGTCGTCGTCGCACCCGACGAGTTCGAGGCGGCGACCGCCGGCGTATCGCCCGCGGACTTCGCCCTCGCCGACAACCTGCGCTCGCGCGACGGACCCGCGGGCCATCGCCTGGCGGCGATCGCCCAGGGCCGCGACGCCGGCCGGGGCGAGGCCGAGGAGCGCGAGCAGCGCATCGCCCTGGTTCGCGACGCCTGGGCCGAGGAGCAGGACCTGCGCCGCAAGGCGGCGCGCATCGACTGCGTCAAGCGGGCGACGCGCGAGCAGCTGCTGCGCCGGATCCTGCTTGCCGCCGACTTCATCGCCAGCCATCACGAGGAGCCGATCTCGCTCGACGAGATGGCGCGCGCCGCGAGCCTGTCGCGCTTTCACTTCGTGCGCCTGTTCAGCCTCGTCCACGGCGAGACACCGCACGCCTTCCTGCGCAGGAAGCGCACGGCAGTCGCCCGCCGCCACCTGGCCGACGGCAGCGCCTGCAGCGAGGCCGCCAGCCGGGCCGGCTTCGGCAGCCGTTCGTCCCTGTTCCGCAACCTCCGCAAGTCGACGCCCGCAGGGGCAGGACCCGAATCGTGCTTCCACTCTGCCTGATCGTCGGCAGCGACGCGGTCGACCCCGCGGGCCTGCACCGCGAGTTCGACGGCTTCGGCTTCAAGCCCTATGCGGTCGCGACCTTCAGCTCGGCGCTCGGCATGATCCGGCAATGGCAGTTCGACGCCGTGCTCGTCGACGGCGACGGTCATGCCGGCTCGCTGCTCCATGCCCTGCCGGAGCTTCGCGACCGCTCGAACGCGCCGATCGTCGTCGTCTGGAGCGACAGCGCCGAGCGGCGGCAGATCGAGGCGTTGCAGGGCGGCGCCACCGAGGTCATCGTCAAGCCCGCGTCGGCGCGGTTGATCGCCGCCAAGCTGCATCGCCTGATCGAGATCGGCAAGGAGCGGCCTCCCGCCGGCGCCGAGGAGCCGCGCGCCGTGGTGCGGCTCGGCCCGCTGCGGCTCGATCCGCGCCGCGCCGCGGCCAGCGTCGGCGACGCGCCGCTGGTGCTCACCACCGGAGAGTTCGAGCTGCTGCTGCTGCTCGCCTCCCGGCCGGGCGAATTCGTGCATCGCGACACGATCGCCCGCACGCTCGGCAGCGGCGCCGGGGAAGGCCGGCGCAGTGCCGACATGCACATCTGCCGGATCCGCAAGAAGCTGCGCGACGCCGGGGCGAAGACGCTGCGCGTGGAAACGGTCTACGGCCGCGGCTACTGCCTGCGCTTCGAGGAGGAGTCGCCGCTGGGGATGTTCGCCACCCGCCATCCGCAGTGGTGCGCCTAGGCCGAGGTCGCGCCTCCCGGTAGCCGCCCACGGGAGGTCGCAAGTCCCCTCGGACGGCCCCGCCCGGCGCTGCCTTCTCGTGGAAGACCTCAGCAGCGCGCCGCGCCGGCGACGCTAAGCTGGGCCGCCATGAACGAGTCCGTCGTCCTGCCCCTCTGGCTGCTGCTGCTCGTCCTGGCCGGCGCGGCGTGGACGGCATACGACAAGCTGCTGCTGCCGGCGCTGCGCTGGTTCGTGCGCGGACGGGTCAACCGGGTGCTCGAGGAGGTCTCGTCACGGCTGCGCATCGGCGTGCGGCCGTTCCAGCGCACCCGCCGCCAGGTGCTGATCCACCGCCTGCTCGGCGATCCGAAGGTGATGGCGGCGGCGGAGAGCTTCGCCGCCGAGAAGAAGCTTCCGCTGCCGGCGGTGCTCGCGACGATCGAGCGCTACGCCCGCGAGATCGTGCCGGCGTTCAACGCGTACATGGTCTTTCGCATCAGCAACTGGCTCGGCCGCAAGGTCTCGCGCGGCCTGTACCGGGTGCGCCTCGGCTATGTCGACACCGCCGCCCTGGCCGGGGTGCCCGAGAACGCGACCGTGGTGTTCGTGATGAACCATCGCTCGAACATGGACTACATCCTGGCGAGCCACGTCGCCGCCGACCAGGCGGCGCTGTCGTATGCGGTCGGCGAGTGGGCCCGCGTCTGGCCGCTCTCGGCGCTGATCCGCTCGATGGGGGCCTACTTCGTGCGCCGCAACTCGAAGGACGACCTGTACCGGCGCGTCCTCGAGTGCTACATCGCGATGGCGACGCAGGCCGGCGTGCCCCAGGCCGTGTTCCCGGAGGGCGGCCTCACGCGCAACGGCCTGCTCGGCGCACCGCGGCTGGGCGTGATCGACTACATGCTGCGCGGCTTTCGCCTCGAGGGCGAGCGCGACCTGGTGTTCGTGCCGCTGGGCCTGAACTACGACCGGGTCCTCGAGGACCGAACGCTGCTGCGCTCGATCGATCCCAACGCGCGCCCGACCAACCGCTTCTGGACCGTCTGGAACACACTCGGCTTCGTCGTCAACAACCTGCGCCTGATGTTCAGGAGCGGCTGGCGCCGCTTCGGCTACGCCTGCGTCAATTTCGGCACGCCGGTGTCGATGCGCGCCTACTGCGCCGAGCGCGACATCGACTTCCAGACGCTGCCCGCCGCCGAGCGCAAGCTCGCCATCGGCGAGCTCGGCGGCCACCTGATGGCGGCCGTCGGCCGGGTCGTCCCGGTCCTGCCGGTGCCGCTGGTCGCGGCGGTGATCCTGGCGCGCGAGAAGGCCGGAATCTCGGAGCTGGAGCTGAAAGCCGAGGTCAACGCGCTGATCGAACGGCTCGAGGCCGCGGGCGCGCACACCTACATTCCGCGCAAGGACCTCGACTACGCGGTCGGGGTCGGCCTGCGCATGCTCACCCTGCGCCACCTGGTCGACGAAAGCGACGGCCTCTTCACGGCCCAGCCGATCGAGCTGCCGGTGCTCCGCTACTACGCCAACTCGATCGCCCACTTCCTGCCGAAGGCGGCGGAAGAGCCTGCGGGGACCCTGGTCGCCGCATGAGGCGCCGCGCGGCGGAAGACAAAGACAGGGGAGCGGGACAGGATGCCGGGGCTCGCTCTCGAAACCGCCCCGAATGCCCGCTCCCCCGTGGCCGCAGGTCGGCGAACCGCCGCTGTTCACGACGCCTCGCCTGCACCAGGCGCGAGACAGTGTCGGTCACTGGCTCGCGTCCGCAGCTGCGGCCTGAAACCTGAACGCTAGCGGCCGCCTCCTGGCGGCCCGAACAACGAAAGCTGCTGCGGCACGAAGGCTTGCTGCCGCAGCACGAACGGACGCGGCGAACGCATGGTCGGCAGCGGCTGGGACGTGCTGCCGAGGCCCAGCCGAAGCAGGGAAGAGGCGCCGCCGCGTGGCGACGCGGCCGGAGAAAGGGAACGATGCAGCATGCCTTCGGTCTTCGCTTGGAACGGCCCTGAAACGACTGGTTGCAGGTACCGGTTTGTCGCCAGAGGATTTGCAACGTTCGTGCCATGTCGCTCGACGTGATGCCGATCACGGGCCGATCGCCGGCGGGGTTCTCGCCGCTTGCCGACCCTGACGCGGGCTGCGCCGCCGCGACCCGCCGCGTCGCCTTCGCAAGCAGGCGTAACGGAAAAGCGGTCCGGGCGGCGCGTCAGGCCGCCGCGGCGACGTAGCCGCGCGGAATGGCGGTCAGGAGGCGCCGCGTGTAGTCCTGCTGCGGGTGCTCGAGGATCTGCTCGACCCCGGCCTGTTCGACCACGTCGCCGTCCTTCATGACGATCACTTCGTCGGCCATGAAGCGCACCACGGCGAGGTCGTGGCTGATGAAGATGTAGGCCAGTCCGAACTCGTCCTGCAGGTCCTTGAGCAGGTTGAGCACCTGCGCCTGCACCGAGACGTCGAGCGCGCTCACCGCTTCGTCGAGCACCAGCACCTCGGGCGAGAGGGTCAGGCAACGGGCGATCGCCACGCGTTGCCGCTGGCCACCGGAGAACTCGTGCGGGTACTTGACCATCGCCGTGTCGTCGAGGCCGACCTTGGCGAGGAGGCTGCGGGCGCGCGCCTCGCGGTCGGCGGGGTCGCTGCCGACGCCGTGGATCGTCATCGGCTCGACGAGCGTCTGGCCGATCGTGAAGCGCGGGTTGAGCGAGGCGTAGGGGTTCTGGAACACCACCTGGATCCGCCGCCGCATCGCCAGCATCTCCGCCTTGGAGAGGGCGAGCAGGTCGCGGCCGTCGAAGATCGCCTGGCCGCCCACCGGGCCGCCGCTCGGCTCGTGCAGGCGCAGCAGCGTCAGGCCGAGGGTGGTCTTGCCCGAGCCCGACTCGCCGACCACGCCGAGCGTGTGCCCGGCGCGCAGCTTGAAGGTCGCGCCCTTGACCGCGGCGAACTCCTTGCGCCCGAACACGCCGCTCCTGATCCAGAAGCTCTTGGTCAGCGCCTTCGCCTCGACGATGACGCGTGCCGCGGGATCCTTCGGCTTGCCCGCCATGGCGACCGGCGCGGCCAGGCCGGCGATGTGGTCGTCGACCACGCGCAGGCGCGGCGCGCGCTGCTCGAGCGTGGGCCGGCAGGCGAGCAGCGCCCGGGTGTAGGCGTCCTTCGGGTCGGCGAAGATGCCGGCGACCGGGCCCTGCTCGCGGATCACGCCGTTGCGCATGACGACGACGTGGTCGGCGATCTCGCCGACCACGCCGAGGTCGTGGCTGATGAACAGCATGCTCATCCGGTGCTTTTCCTTCAGCCGGCCGAGCAGCTCGAGGATCTGCCGCTGGATCGTCACGTCGAGCGCCGTCGTCGGTTCGTCGGCAATCAGGAGCTTGGGCTCGCAGGCCAGCGCCATCGCGATCATCACCCGCTGCTGCTGGCCGCCGGAGAGCTGGTGCGGGTAGGCGGCCAGGCGCCTTTTCGGCTCGGGCATCCCGACCTCGCCGAGCAGCGCCTCGGCCCGCTCCATGGCGGCGCGACGGCCCAGGCCCAGGTGCTTGACCAGCGGCTCGACGATCTGCTGGCCGACGGTGAACACCGGATTGAGCGAGCTCATCGGATCCTGGAAGACGCAGGCGATCTCCTTGCCGCGGATCCGCTGCAGGTCGTCGCGGCCGAGGGCGAGCATGTCGCGGCCCTGGAACGAGATCGCGCCGGAGCGCTCGGCGTTGTCGGGCAGCAGGTTGAGGATCGACATCGCGGTCACGCTCTTCCCGGAGCCCGACTCGCCGACCAGCGCGACCGTGGTGTTCTCGGGGATGTCGAAGCTCACGCCGCGCACCGCCTCGACGCGGCGCACGACGCCGTCTTCCTTGCCCATCCGAAACGCGACTCGGAGATCGCCGATGGTCAGCAAGGACGCGCTCACTCGAGCCCCCGCAGCTTCGGATCGAGGGCGTCGCGCACGGCGTCGGTCATCAGCGAGAACGCGGTGACGAAGACCGCCATGAAGGCGGTGGCGGCGACGAGCTGCCACCAGTAGCCGAGGATCAGCTCGCTCTGCGCCTCCGAGAGCATGGTGCCCCAGGAGACGTCGTCGACGCCGA
Organism: Burkholderiales bacterium; assembly: GCA_021414305.1. GTDB lineage: Bacteria > Pseudomonadota > Gammaproteobacteria > Burkholderiales > Burkholderiaceae_C > Schlegelella_A. The sequence goes on from JAIOOS010000017.1 coordinate 552,584, forward strand.
CGCCCAGGCCCAGGTACGAGAGGATCACCTCGTACTTGATGAAGGCGACGACCAGCAGCGAGAGCCGCACCAGGATCACGTGGCTCACGTTGGGCAGGATGTGGCGGAACATGCGCGCCGCGGTCGAGGCGCCGATCGCCTCGGCCGAGCGCACATAGTCGCGGGTCGAGTGCTTGATGAACTCGGCGCGCACCTGGCGGTAGATGCCGGTCCAGCCGACCAGCGCCAGGATGATCGCCACGCTGACGATGCCGCGGCCGAAGATCACCGCGAACGAGAGGATCAGCAGGATGTCCGGGATCGAGGTGAAGACGCTGTAGAGCCACTCGAGGAAGTCGCCGACCTTGCCGCCGAAGAAGCCGCCCAGCGCCCCGAGCACGGTGCCGATCAGCGTGGCGACGAGCGCGCCGAGCAGGCCGACGAAGACCGAGGTCTGGGTGCCCTTCATCGCCTTGGCGAGGACGTCGCGGCCGAGCCGGTCGGCGCCGAAGGGCAGGGTCTCGGCGCGCGGCGTTTCCACGGTCTTGTACTGCGCGGCGCGCTCGGCCCATTCCTTGTAGCGCGGCGCCAGCGGGTCGACCGCCGAGATGTCGGTCACCGGGCCGGTCGGCGCGGCGATCGCCTCGGCCGCGACCGCCGAGGCGGCGCCGACGAAGCCGGGCGGCGCGCTCGGCAGCGCCACTTCCTTCTGCCAGCCGCGCGCCACCAGGCCGCTCGCCGTCAGCACGATCATCAGCAGGAACACCGCCACCACCGCCATCGAGACGATGCCCACCCGGTCGGCGCGCAGTCGCCGCCAGGCGGCGTGCCAGACGCCTTCGGAGCGCGGCGGGCTGCCGGCGCCCGGAGCGACGATGGTCGGCAGAACTGCGCTCATCGCCCGGCCCTCACTTCAGCACCACCCGCGGGTCGACCAGCTTGTAGAGCACGTCGACCAGGAGGTTGATCACCATCGTGATCATCGCCAGGTAGACGGTGATCGCCTGGATCACCGGGTAGTCGCTGCGGTTGACCGCCAGGATCACCTCGCGGCCCAGGCCGGGAATGGAGAAGAACACCTCGATCAGGAACGAGCCGACGAAGATGCCGGGCAGCGAAAGGCCGATGTTGGTAAGGATCGGGATCATGGCGTTGCGCAGCACGTGCTTGAACAGCACCGTCTTCTCGGTCATGCCCTTGGCGCGCGCGGTGCGCACGTAGTCGTGGCCGAGTTCGTCGAGGAAGAAGGTGCGGTACAGGCGCGTCTGCGGCGCAACCCCGACCAGCAGCGCCAGCAGCACCGGCAGCGGCACGTAGGTCACCAGGTTCTTGGCCACCGAGTCGCTCCAGCCCTGGACCGGAAACCAGCCGAGCTGGAAGCCGAAGATGTACTGGCCGATGATGATGTAGACCAGGAACGAGACCGAGAGCGCCACCGTGCTGATCACCATGATCGCCCGGTCGCTGAGCGAGCCGCGCCGGTAGGCGACCCACATCGCGATCGGCAGGGCGATGAGGGCGTCGAGCACCAGGATCGGCGTCATCACCGTGAGCGTCGCCGGCAGCCGGGTGGAGAAGATGCTCGCCACGGATTCGTTGGTGGCGAAGCTGCGGCCCCAGTCGAAGGTGACGATGCTCTTCAGGTTGATCCACATCTGCACGTACCAGGGGCTGTTCAGGCCGAGCTGGTCGCGGATCGCCTGCACCTGTTCGGGCGTGGCGTTCAGGCCGGCGAGGATTTCGGCCGGGTCGCCGCCGAAGAACTTGAACAGCAGGAAAACCAGGAGGACGACGCCCACCAGGGTGGGGATCATCTGCCACAGGCGGCGGATGAGATAGGCGGCCATCGGTCGAGGGTGGGTCGGTGGTGAGGACGAGGCCGCGGGAACCCGGCGGGAGCGAAGTCTAGCGCCTAGACTTCGCCTTTCACCCCCCGGATTTCGAGAGGACGAGCGGACGATGAAGCGCCGGCTAGTGACGCAAGCGATGGCCGCGGCCTGGGCGGGAAGCGCGCTGCCCGGTCTGGCCGCGCCCGCGCCCGCCGCCGGTGCCGGCGGCGAAAAGATCCTGCGCTACGCCTTCCAGGTCGCCGAGACCGGGTTCGACCCGGCGCAGATCAGCGACATCTACTCGCGGATCTGCACGGCGCACATCTTCGACTCGATGCTGGGCTACGACTACCTCGCCCGGCCGTTCAAGCTGCGGCCGCTCGTCGCCGAGGCGATGCCCGAGGTCTCGGAGGACTTTCGCACCTTCACCTTCAAGCTGCGCCCCGGGATCTTCTTCGCCGACGATCCGGCCTTCAAGGGCAAGCCGCGCGAGCTCGTCGCCGAGGACTTCGTCTTCTCGTTCAAGCGGATCTACGACCCGAAGCTGAAGAGCCCGGGCCTGCCCTCGCTCGAGAACGAAGGCATCGTCGGTTTGCGCGAGCTCAACGCCGAGGCGGTCAAGAGCGGCCGGTTCGACTACGACAGGAAGGTCGAGGGCTTGCAGGCGCTCGACCGCTACACCCTGCGCGTGCACCTGCGAGAGGCCCGGCCGCGCCATCTCTACCGCTGGGCTTCGCGCGACATCCTCGGCGCGCTCGCGCGCGAAGTGGTCGAGGCCTACGGCGATCGCATCATGGATCACCCGGTCGGCACCGGCCCCTTCCGCCTGGCCGAGTGGCGGCGGAGCTCGCGCATCGTGCTGGTGAAGAACCCGGGCTACCGCGAGCATTTCTACGACGCCGAGCCGAACGTCGACGACGCCGAGGGCCAGGCCCTGGTCCAGCGCTTCAAGGGCCGGCGCCTGCCGATGATCGACAAGGTCGAGGTCGCGATCATCGAGCAGAGCCAGCCGCGCTTCCTCTCGTTCATCAACGGCGAGCAGAACTTCCTGGAGCGGCTGCCCACCGAGTTCGCCGACCAGGCGGTCCCCAAGGGCCGGATCGCGCCCAACCTGGCCAAGCAGGGCATCAAGGCGCATCGCGTTCCGGGCGCCGACGTCACCCTGCTGGTGTTCAACATCGAGGACCCGGTGGTCGGCGGCTACACGCCCGAGAAGGTGGCGCTGCGCCGGGCGATGATCCTCGGCAACGACGTCGGCCTCGAGATCCGCACCGTCTGGCGCGGCCAGGCCATTCCGGCGCAGACGATCGTGCCGCCGCTCACCGAGGGCTACCGCGCCGACGTGCGAACCGAGTCGGGCCTCTACGACCCGGCCCGCGCGCGCGCCCTGCTCGACCTCTACGGCTACGTCGACCGCAACGGCGACGGCTGGCGCGAGCAGCCCGACGGCAGCCCGCTGGTGATCGAGTTCTCGACCCAGTCGGACCAGCTCTCGCGCTCGCGCGACGAGCTGTGGAAGAAGGGCCTCGATGCGCTCGGCATCAAGATGGTGCTGAAGACGGCGCAATGGCCGGAGAACCTGAAGTCGGTGCGCTCGGGCAAGTTCATGGTCTGGCGCGTCGGCTCGTCGGCCGACACGCCCGACGGGCACGGCGCCCTCGAGCGGGCTTACGGCGGCTCGATCGGCAAGGGCAACCTGGCGCGCTTCAAGCTGGAAGCGTTCGACGAGATCTACCAGCGGATGAAGATGCTGCCGAGCGGCCCGGAGCGCCAGGCCCTGTTCGACAAGAGCGCGCAGATCATGACCGCCTACGCCCCGTACCGGCTCGCGGTGCACCGCATCCTCACCGATCTGAGCTACGACGCGGTCAGCGGCTACCGCCGCCCGCCGTTCTCGCTCGACTGGTGGCAATACGTCGACGTCGACGCCAGCGTAAAAGGAAAATCCGCATGAAGAGGCGAACCGCGATCGCCGCCGCACCGCTGCTGCTCGGTGCACCCTGGGCCACTGCCGCAGCCAGCGCGCCCGCCGCTTCGGCGGGCGGCGGCGCCGCCAAGGTGCTGCGCTATGCCTTCGTCGCCGCCGAGACCGGCTTCGATCCGGCCAAGATCAGCGACCTCTATTCGCGCATCTGCACCGCCCACATGTTCGAGGCGCTGTACCGCTTCGACTACCTGGCGCGGGGGCCTTCGAAGGTGGTGCCGCACGTCGCCGCGGCCATGCCCGAGATCACCGACGACTTCAAGACCTGGACGATCCGCATCCTTCCGGGCATCTACTTCACCGACGACCCGGCGTTCAAGGGCAAGCCGCGCGAGCTGGTGGCGGCCGATTTCGCCTACAGCTGGAAGCGGCATTTCGACCCGGTCAACAAGGACCCGAACTACACCGGCTTCAAGGAGGAGGGCGTGCTCGGCGTCGACGAGCTGCGCCAGGCGGCGATCCGCGACAAGAAGCCGTTCGACTACGACCGCGAGGTCGAGGGCCTGCGCGTGCTCGACCGCTACACCCTGCAGTTCAGGCTGGCGCAGCCGCGGCCGCGCCTGCTCTACACCCTGGTCGATTCGAGCCTGATCGGCGCGATGGCGCGCGAGGTGGTCGAGTTCTACGGCGACAACATCGCCGAGCATCCGGTCGGCACCGGGCCCTTCCGCCTGGCGCAGTGGCGGCGCAGCTCGTTCATCGCCTTCGACCGCAATCCCACCTACCGCAAGGTCCGCTACGACGGCGAGCCCGCCGCCGACGACGCCGTCGGCCAGGCGATGCTCGCCCGGTTCAAGGGCCGCGAGCTGCCGATGATCGACCGGGTCGAGGTCGCGATCATCGAGGAAAGCCAGCCGCGCTGGCTGAGCTTTCTCAACAGCGAGATCGACGTGCTGATGTCGGTGCCGCTCGAGTTCGCCGCGCAGGCCGCGCCGGGCGGCAAGCTCGCGCCCTGGCTCGCCAAGCGCGGCGTGCAGATGGACCGCTTCGCCAACGCCGACCGGACGCTCTACTACTTCAACATGGAGGATCCGATCGTCGGCGGCATGGCGCCGGAGAAGGTGGCGCTGCGTCGCGCCATCGCCCTGGCGACCGACGTCGACGCCGAGATCGCCCAGGTGCGCCGCGGCCAGGCGATTCCGGCGCAGTCGACCGTGGCCCCCGGCGGCTGGTCGTACGACCCGGCCTACCGGAGCGAGAACGCCGTCTACAGCCCGGCCCGTGCCAAGGCCCTGCTCGACCTCTACGGCTACGTCGATCGCGACGGCGACGGCTGGCGCGAGCTGCCCGACGGCAAGCCGATGGTGATCGAGTACGCGACCACGCCCGATGCGATCTCGCGCCAGTTCGACGAGCTGTGGAAGAAGAACATGGACGCGGTCGGCGTCCGCCTGAAGATCAAAACGGCGAAATGGCCCGAGCAGCTCAAGGCGGCGCGCGCCGGCCAGCTCATGATCTGGCAGCTCGGCTACTCGTCGTCGTCGCCCGACGTGCAGGACGGCCTGCAGACCCTCTACAGCCCGGCGTCGGGCGGGCAGAACCTGTCGCGCTTCAAGCTCCCGCGGTTCGACGAGATCTTCCAGAAGATGCAGTCGCTGCCCGACGGCCCCCAGCGACTCGCGCTGATGCACGAGGCCCGCGACCTGATCACCGCATACATGCCGCAGAAGTACAACGTGCACCGGATCGTCACCTGGCTGGCCCAGCCGCGCGTCGTCGGCCTGCGCGCGCCGATGTACGGCAACCAGTTCTGGCAGTTCATCGACATCGACGAGAACAACGGAAAGATGCTGGCCCGCAAGTGAGCCGGCGCAGATCTCCGCCGACGCGATGAGCCCGCCCGAGCCGCAGATCCTGCGCTACACGCGCTGGCTGCGCGATCGTCGCGGCCTCGATTTCGATCCGACCACGCCGGCCGGCTACGAGCGCTTCTGGCGCTGGTCGTGCGAGGACCTGCGCGGCTTCTGGCAATCGATCTTCGACTTCTTCGCCATCGAGTCGCCGACCCTGCATGCGACCGTGCTGGTCGAAGCGAAGATGCCCGGCGCCGAGTGGTTCCCCGGCGCGCAGGTGAACTACGCGCGCCACCTCTTCAGCCACGCCGAGCGCAGCCACGCCGCCGGCCACCCGGCGATCGTCTTTCGCGACGAGGCGATGCAGGCGCACGGCGAGACGCTCGAGATCACCTGGCCCGAGCTGCGCCGCCAGGTCGCGTCGTTCGCCGCCGCGCTCTCGCGCATGGGCGTCGCGCCGGGCGACAGGGTGTGCGCGATCCTGCCCAACCTGCCGCAGACCGCGATCGCCTTCCTCGCCTGCGCCAGCCTGGGCGCGGTCTGGTCGGTGTGCTCGGCCGACATGGGCCCGCTGGCGATCCTCGACCGCTTCCGGCAGATCGAGCCGAAGGTGGTGATCGCCTGCGACGGCTACGTCTACGGCGGTGTCGCCGCCGACCGGCTGCCGGTCCTGCGCGGACTGATCGACGAGCTGACCAGCGTGCGTCATGTCGTCCTGCTGCGCCATCTCGACGCCGATGCAGACATCGCCGCCCTGGCCGGCAAGGCACGGGCGGCGCACGACTTCGATGCGCTGGTCGCCGACGACCCGCCGTTCGAGCCGGCCTGGCTGCCGTTCGACCACCCGCTCTGGATCGTCTACTCGAGCGGCACCACCGGCCTGCCGAAGGCGATCGTCCACGGCCACGGCGGCGTGATGCTCGAGGGCCTGAAGATCGGCCTGCATAACAACCTCGGCCCGAGCGTCCTGACCGGCGACCGCTTCCACTGGTACGCCTCCACCGGCTGGATCATGTGGAACTGCCAGATCCACGGCCTGCTCGGCGGCACGACGATCTGCCTGTTCGACGGCAGCCCGGCGGGGCCTGCCGGCGCGCCCGACTGGTCGACCCTCTGGCGCTTCGCCGCCGAGACCGGCGTCACCTTCTTCGGCGCCGGCGCGGCGTTCTACGCGAGCTGCCTGAAGGCCGGCGTCGAGCCCGTGCGCGCGGGCGACCTCTCGCGCCTGCGCGGTATCGGCGCGACCGGCTCGCCGCTGGCGATCGAGTGCTACCGCTGGGTCTGGGACCACCTGCCGAAGGTCGATGGCGAGAACATCTGGCTCACGCCGATGTCCGGCGGCACCGATTTCGCCGGCGCCTTCATCGCCGGCCTGCCCACCCTGCCGGTGGTCGAGGGCGAGATGCAGTGCCGCTGCCTCGGCGCCGCGGTCGAGGCGTGGAGCGAGCCCGACGCCGAGGGCCGGGGCCGGGCGCTCGTCGACGAGGTCGGCGAGCTCGTCTGCACGAAGCCCATGCCCTCGATGCCGCTCGGCTTCTGGGGCGACGCCGACGGCAGCCGCTACCGCGACAGCTACTTCGACATGTACCCGGGTATCTGGCGGCACGGCGACTGGCTGCGCATCACGCCGCGCGGCGGCGCGATCATCTACGGTCGCAGCGACGCCACGATCAACCGGCACGGCATCCGCATGGGCACGGCCGAGCTCTACCGCGCGGTCGAGGCCCTGCCCGAGGTGCTCGATTCGCTGGTCGTCGATCTCGAGTACCTGGGGCGGGAGAGCTACATGCCGCTGTTCGTGGTCCTGCGCGAGGGCCTGACCCTCGACGAGGCGCTGACGAAGCGCATCAAGGCCGGCATCCGCACCGCCCTCTCCGCGCGGCACGTGCCGAACGAGATCTTCCAGGTGCAGGCGATTCCGCGCACCCTCTCGGGCAAGAAGATGGAGCTGCCGGTCAAGAAGCTGCTCATGGGCGCGCCGGCCGAGCAGGTATTCAAGGCGGGGGCGATGGCCACGCCCGAGAGCATCGGCTGGTTCGCCGAGTTCGCGCGGCGCCGCGAGGGCTGATCGCGCCGCGCGGGCCTACTTGGTCAGCAGGTGCGGCAGCCAGAGAGAGAACGCGGGCACGTAGGTGACGATCAGCAGCGCCGAGCACATCGCCGCGTAGAACGGCCAGAGCTCGCGCGACACCTCCTCCATCGTCACCTTGCCGATGGCGCAGCCGACGAAGAGCGTCGGCCCGACCGGCGGCGTGATCAGGCCGATGCCCGAGTTGACGAGCAGGATCATGCCGAAGTGGACCGGGTCGATGCCGAACTTGAGGATCACCGGCAACAGGATCGGCGTGCAGATCAGGATCATCGGCGCCATGTCCATGAACGTGCCGAGCAGGATCAGCAGCACGTTGATCATCATCAGCAGCTCGTACTTGTTGCTGGCGATGGCCACGAAGAGCTGGGTCGCCTTGGCCGGCACCTGCATCAGCGCCATCATGTAGCCGAAGGCGGCGGAGAAGCCGATCAGCATCATCACCATCGCCACCATCTTGGTCACGCGGTGCAGGAGCATCGGCAGCTCTCGCCAGCGGTAGTCGCGGTAGATGAACATCGTGACGATGAAGGCGTACAGGCAGGCCACGGCCGCCGACTCGGTGGGCGTGAAGACGCCGCTCAGGATGCCGCCGAGGATGATGATGACGGTGACCAGGCCCCAGAGCGCGTCGACCGCGATCTTCCCGGCCTGGCGCAGCGTCACCGGCTCGCCCTTCGGATATCCGCGCCGGTAGGAGAGGATCACGCACAGCCCCATCACGCAGGCGCCGAACAGCAGCCCCGGCAGCACGCCGGCGAGAAAGAGCTGGGCGACCGAGATCGTGCCGCCGGCGGCGAGCGAATAGAGCACCGCGTTGTGCGAGGGCGGGATCAGCACCGCCTGCACCGAGCCGCAGATCGTCACGTTGGTGGCGAAGACCTTCGGATAGCCCTGCTTGACCATCTGCGGGATCAGCACCGAGCCGATCGACGCGGTGTCGGCGACCGACGAGCCGGAGACGCCGCTGAAGAAGGTGGAGGCGATGACGTTGACCAGCGCCAGCCCGCCGCGGATCGCGCCGACGAAGATGCGCGCCAGGTTGACCAGCCGCACCGCCATGCCGCCCTCGGCCATGATCGCGCCGGCGAGGACGAAGAACGGGATCGCGAGCAGCGAGAAGCTGTTCACGCCGCTCGAGATGGAGATCATCACCGCCTCGAGGGGCACGTCGATCCAGAGCGCGCCGAGGATGGCCGCCAGGCCGAGCGTGTAGGCGACGGGCATGCCGAGCATGCAGAGCACGACGAACGAGCCGAGCAGGATCAGGACTTCGGTCATCGGCTGGGCCGCCTCAGTCGGCGAGCGGCTGGTCGCGGTACATGATCGATTCCGGCGGCGGCGCGCCGAGCCAGAGGCGCTCGATGATGAAGAGCAGGGTGATGAGGCCGCCGATCGGAATCGGCGAGTAGGTGAGCCCGACCGAGAGCGTCGGGAACTCGGCGATCGTCTGGTTCCAGGTCACCTTCACCAGCTGCGTACCCCAGACCAGCATGAAGAGCGCGGTGGCGACCATCACCAGGTCGGCGAGCTTGAGCATCACGCCGCGCACGGCCGGCGGAACCGCGTCGGTCAGCATCTGCACGCAGATGTGCGCGCCGGCGCGATAGGCCGCGGCGCCGCCGACGAACGAGAACAGCACCATCGCGAGGACCGAGAACGGTTCCGGCCAGCTCGACGCCGAGTTCATGACGTAGCGCATGAACACGCCGTACGGGATGACCAGCGTGATCGCGACCAGCGCCACCGCCGAGACGACGATGCACGCCAGGTAGAGCCGCTCCATCGCGAGCGCGTAGGCGGCTCGCACGGTACTACTTCGTCTCTTCGATGCGCTTCAGCAGGGCCGCGTACTTGACGCCGTATTTGTCGCGGATCGGCTGCGTCGCCTTGTAGTACGCCGCCTTGTCCGCGGGCACGAAGGTCACGCCCTTGGCCTTGAGGTCGGCCTCGGCGGTGACGGTCTTCTCGTCCCAGAGCTTCCTCTGCTCGAATTGCGCCTCGCGCGAGAGCTTCTTCAGGAGCGCCTGGTCTTCCGGCGTGAGGGCGTCCCAGGTGCGCTTGGAGAAGATGAAGATCTCCGGAATGATCAGGTGGCCGGTCAGGGTGTAGACCTTGCTGACGAGGTAGTGGTTCTGGGCCAGCAGGGTCGGCGGGTTGTTCTCGGCGCCGTCGACGACGCCGGTCTCCAGCGCGCTGTAGAGCTCGTTGAAGCCCATCGCCACGCCGCTGCCGCCCATCGCGTTCATCGTCTCGACGAAGATCGGGTTGCCCATCATGCGGATCTTCTGGCCCTTGAGGTCGGCCGGGGTCGGCACCGCCTTCTTGCCGTAGACGTTGCGCACGCCGGCGTCCATCCAGCCGAGGGCGACGATGCGCGAGGCCGGGTTGGTGTTGATCTTGTCGAGCAGCTCGGCGCCGATCGGGCCGTCGATCACCTTTCGCATGTGCGCTTCGTCGCGGAAGATGAAGGGCAGGTTGAAGACGTTGAGGTCGTCGACGACCGGACCCATCGCGCCGACCGAGATGCGGGCGATCTGCAGCGCGCCGACCTGGGCCTGCTCGATCATTTCCTTTTCGCCGCCGAGCTGCATCGACGGGTACATCTGGATCGAGATGCGGCCGTTGGTCTGCGTCTCGAACTTCTTGCCCATGCGGACGATCGCCTCGACCGTGGGATAGCCGAGCGGGTGGACGTCGGAGGCCTTCCAGACGACCTTCGTCTGGGAAGTCGCAGGCAGGCTCACGACAGCGGCGACCCCGACCAGGGCGGCGCCGAGCGATGCGAATAGACGTCTCTTCATTTCTGTCTCCGTGGCGGTGTAGGCGGCACTTGCGTGCCGAGCGTCGAACATATCGGATACGGACAGCGCTCTCAATCAGGGATTGACGAAGGTTGTCCGAACAACTCCGGTCTTCTACTGGGTGGCGGTGAGGCCGCCATCGACGGTCAGGACCTGCCCGGTGACGAACGACGCGCCCGGACCGCAGAAGAAGAGCGTCGGCGCGACCACGTCGCCCGGCTCGGCGACGCGGCCGAGCGGAATGCGGGCGAGGATGTGCTCGCGGGTGACCGGGTTGGCGAGCCAGTGCGCGCCCATCTCGCCGCGCACCACCGTCGGCGCGACGCCGTTGACGGTGATGCCGTGCGCCGAGAGCTCGACGGCGTGCTGCTTGATCAGCATCGCCAGCGCGCCCTTGGTCGCGCAGTAGGCCGAGTAGCCGCGGTCGCGCATGCCGAGCTGCGAGCGGACCGAGAGCAGGTGCACCTGGCGGCCCGGCGCGCGGCCGGCGGCGACCGCCTCCACCTGGTGCCGGGCGGCGGCCTGGGCGAGGAACATGGCGGCCTTGAGGTTGACCTGCACCACCTCGTCGAAAGCCGCCTCGCTGACATCGGCGAGGCGCTCTTCGCGCTGGATGCCGATGCAGTTGACCAGCAGGTCGAGCGCGCCGAAGCGCGCGGCGGTAGCGTCGACGGCGGCGCGGATCGAGCCAGTGACGTGCGCATCCATCGCCAGGCCGATCGCCCCGTGGCCGGCGCTCGTCAAAGTCGCGGCCAGCGCCTCGGCCTTGGCCGCACTCCGGCCGGCGACCGCGACCCGCGCGCCGGCCATCGCCAGCCCCCAGGCGATCGCCTCGCCGATGCCGCCGTAGCCGCCGGGCACGAAGGCGGCGCGGCCGCGCAGGTCGAACTGGCCGGCAAGGAGGCGGGCGTAGTCGGGGCGGGCGGCGCTTGTGCTCATCGGTTCAGTCCATCAGCAGGCCACCGTTGAGATCGAGGATCTCGCCGGTGATGAAGCCCGAGAGCGGCGAGGCGAGAAAGCTGACGACATGGGCGAATTCCTCGGGCTCGCAGAAGCGGCCGACCGGAATCTGCGCCAGCAGCGCCTGGCGCTGCGCCTCGCTGAGCTGCTCGGTGACCATCGGCGTGCGCACGTAGGCCGGGGCGATGGCGTTGGCGGTGACGCCGTGCGCCGCGAGCTCGCGCGCGAGCGAGAAAGTGAGCGCGCCCAACGCGCCCTTCGAGACCGAGTAGGCGGTGCCGGCGGTCAGGCCGCCGGTCTTGGCAGCGAGCGAGCTGGTGTTGACGATCCGTCCCCAGCGCCGCGCCTTCATCGCCGGCACCACCGCCTTGGCCCAGAACATGGCGCCGTCGAGGTTGGCGCCGAGCACCCGCCGCCACTCGTCGACGCCGGTCGCCTCGATCTTGTTGTTGGAGAGGATGCCGGCGTTGTTGACCAGGACGTCGACCTCGCCGAGCGCGCCGACGACGTGGGCATGCGCCGCTGCAACGGCGCCGGGATCGCTGATGTCGCAGGCGACCGAAAGCACCGCGCCGTCGCCGGCGGCGACGAGCGGGCGCATCGCGTCCGGATGGATGTCGATCGCGGCGACCCGGCAGCCGTCGGCGAGCAGGGCCTCGACCACGGCGCGGCCCATCGTGCCGCCGGCGCCGGTGACGACGGCGACCTTGCCTTTGAGGGGTTGGGAAGTCATGTGTCGAGCACGCTCTTCTTTCCGAACAGGCCGCGCGAGCGGAAGGTCACGACGGCGATGAACAGCAGGTACATCGAGAGCAGCGACCACTCCGAAGCGTACGCGCCGGTCAGGCCCACCGCCATGCCGACCAGCAGCCCGGCGAGCACGGCGCCCCAGAGGCTGCCGACACCGCCGAGAACGATGATGAGGAACGCCGGCACCACCGCGTCGACGCCGACCTGCGGCCGCACGCCCCAGATCGGCGCCATCACCACGCCGGCGATGGCGGCCAGGCCGACGCCGAGTGCGAACACGAAGAGGCGCAGGCGCGACAGGTTGATGCCTAGCGCACGCACCATTTCGCTGTCGTGCGCCCCGGCCTTGACCACCGCGCCGTACGGCGTCTTCTCGAGGAAGAACCAGAGGAGGCCGATCATCAGGCAGGCGAAGCCGGCGGCGAAGAAGCGGTAGCGCGACCAGATCAGGTCGCCGATCAGGAACGCGCCGGAGATCGCGTCGGGTACGGGCAGTTGCTTCTCGGCCGAACCCCAGACGGCGCGGATCGCCTCCTCGATCACCAGCGCGGCGCCGAAGGTGAGCAAGAGGCCGTAGAGCGGGTCCTTGCCGTAGGTGCGGCGCATGCAGAGCTCGAGCAGCATGCCGAACATGCCCACCACCACCGGCGCGAGCAGAAGGGCGATCGCGTAGCGGGTGCCGAGCGGCAGGGCGACGTACGCCGCCTGCAGCTCGGGAAACCAGCCGAAGCGCGGCGTGACGAGGAAGACCGCCACGTACATGCCGAGCGCGAACAGCGACCCGTGCGCCAGGTTGATCGTTTCCATCACGCCGACGATCAGCATGAAGCCGAGCGCGATCAGGGCGAACAGCAGCCCGAGCGAAATGCCGTTGAGCAGGTGCGGCAGCAGCTGCAGCATCGTCTTCGTCCGGGCCGCCGCGCGCGGGGTCCTACTGCTCGTAGCTCGGCGTCGCCGCCAGCGGCTCGAGCTTGCAGGCGCCGGCCGCGTCCTTGTCCTCCACGTCCTGCGGCTGCGCCTGGGCGAGGATCCTGTAGATGTCGTCCTTCTCCGCCGGCGCGTCGTTGTAGCTGGCCATGTAGATGGTCTGCTGCAGCTGGTGCGTGGCCGGGTTCATGTAGGCGTCGTAGTGCTGCATCCGGTCGCGCGCCGAGACCTTCAGCCCCTCCAGTTCCTTGATGACGGCGAGGTTGTTGGTCGTGCCCGCGCGCTCCACCGCCTTCAGTAGCTCGCGCGTCGCCATGTAGCCGTTGTAGTAGACGTTGCCCGGCGTCTTGATGGCGATGCCGGGGTACTGCTTCTGGTACGCGGCGACGAATTCCTTCACGCCGGGCAGATCGAGCCGCCAGTACCAGTTGGTGCCGAACACGCCGAAGATCGCGTCCGGCCCGAGGCCGTAGATGTCGGGCCAGTCCTGCTGGTTGTTGATCCAGGCCGGCTTGTTGTTCATCTTGAGCTGCACCACCTGCTGGCGCAGCGACTTGATGTCGTCACCGCCGACCGCGGTGGCGACGACGTCGGGCTTGATCTGCTGGATCTTCAGCAGGTAGGCGGCGAAGTCGCGCGTGTTCTGCGGCACCAGCAGCTCGTCGACGACCTTGCCGCCGTTGGCCTCGATGATCGCCCGGGTCGCCTTCGAGGTGGTGTGGCCCCACACGTAGTCGTTGGTCAGCAGCAGCCAGTTCTTGCCGTTGACGCGCATCGCGTTCCTGACGATCGCGTGCGAGAAGTTGCTGCCGTTGCCGTCCCAGACGAACTTGACGCGGTGGCAGTCCTTGCCGGCCTCGGTGGGCGAGCTCGAGTTGGTGTTCAGGTAGACGCAGCCGTACTTCTGCGCCACCTGCGAGATCGCGTTGGCCACGCCCGAATGCACCGCGCCGACCAGGAACGCGGCCTCGTTGCGCGTGATCATCCGCTCGGCGATGCGCGTGCCGGTGGCGGGCGTGGTCTCGGTGTCCATGTGGATCGCCTCGATGTGCCGGCCGAGCACGCCGCCCTTGTCGTTGAACTCCTTGATCGCCATCATCGCGCCCAGCCGCTCGTCGGCGCCGGAGGCGGCGTACTGGCCGCTGGTGTCCATGGTCAGGCCGATGACCAGCGGCTTCTTCTGCGCGCTCTGCGCCCAGGCGCGGTTGTGCTTCCACGGGCCGTAGAACGGCGCCACGCCGTAGAGCCCGGCGCCGGCGAGGGTCAACGCCGAAGCCTTGAGCAGCTTGCGCCGGGTTGCCTGCGGAAGGTCCTTGCTGTCGGAATCGCTCATGTCTCTCTCCGGTTCGTTGAGGTGACGCGGCGTTCTTCGCGCCGTCGGGAAAGCGCGCGGCTACGGCCGCGGGACGATGCGGACCCTGGCGGTCTGCTCCTGGGCCTCGAACAGCGAGGCGATGAACTTCTCGCCGTGGCCGAGGTTGCTGGCCTGCACGAAGCTCTGGTGCGCGGCCTCGCCCATGAAGCTCGGCACCGGGAGCGACTCGGCGAGGTGGGTGTAGTAGCGCAGGTCCTTGCGGCCGTTGTCGATGGCGAACTTCAGGCCGCCGAGGTCGCCCTGCAGCATCTTGCCGACCATCATCTGGAAGATGCCCGAGTTGACGCCGCCGGCCGAGATCACCTCGAACAGCTTGTCGAGCGGAAGGCCGCTCTTGGCCGCGACCGCGACCGCTTCCGAGATCGAGGCGGCCATCGACATCGCCAGCATGTTGTTGACCAGTTTCAGCACATGGCCGGAGCCCGGCGGGCCGACATGGAACACGTTCTCGCAGAACGCCTGCAGCACCGGCTTGATGGCCGCGAAGTCGGCCGGCTCGGCGCCGACCATGGTGTTCAGGCGCCCCTCCTCGGCCTCCTTGGGCGTGCGCGCCAGTGGCGCGTCGATGTAACGCGTGCCGCGACGGGCGAAGTCGGCGCGGAGCTTCTCGGTCGAGGACGGCTCGGCGGTCGAGGTGTCGATCACGATCAGGCCGTTGCGCGCGCTGCTCAGCAATCCCTCGGGGCCGTGGACGATGGCCTCGATCTGCGGCGAGCTGGAGACGCAGAGAAAGACGACGTCGGCGCCGCGCGCCACCTCGGCGTTGCTCTTCGCCTCCTGGGCGCCGGCGGCGATCAGGTCGTCGAGCCGGGAGCGGTCGCGGTTGACCTTGAAGGTCAGCGGGTAGCCCTTGGCGAGCAGGTTCTTCGCCATGCCGTGACCCATCATGCCGATGCCGACGAAGCCGATCCGGGGAAGCGTGCTCATGCGGTGTCCTTCGCTGCGAGAGGTGGAGAGAAGGCGGCGGCGCCCGGGCCGCCGCGAGCGCGCCGCCAGAGCGCCGCCAGGCGGGCGTAGCGGGCGGCGACGTCGGCCACGACCGCGTCGTCGGCCATCGTTCCGCCGAACCAGGCCGCCGCGGCCTCGCCGAAGATCGAGCGGCCGACGGCGAAGCCCTTGCAGCGCGCATGCGGCGCGGCGGTGGCGAAGCTCGCGGCCAGCGCCTCTTCGCTCGCTTCGAGGCCGAGCAGGAGGACGCCGCGGCAATGCGGGTCGTTGCGCTCGATCGCCGCGTCGATCAGCGTCCATTCGAGCGCGCCATCGGGGGGCGGCAGCTTCCACCAGTCGGGCCGCACGCCGGCGGCGTAGATCTGGTCGAGGGCGTGGGCCAGCGTGTCGGGCGCGGACGCCATCTCGCGCGGCGGGATCACCTCCACCAGCAGCTCGCGATCGGTGCCGACGCAGGCGAGCTGCAGCGCCTGCAACTGGCCGAGCTGCGCCTGGCGCAGGTCGGCCGGGTCGTCGGGGTGGTAGATGACCAGGCACTTGGCGACGTGCTCGGTGGGCCAGGCGCGCAACGCCAGCGCCAGCTCGGGCCCGGCCTCGAAGGCGAGCGGCCGTGAGCCGGGAAGCTCGACCGGGCGGGCGATCCACCCGCCGCAGCCTGTGAGGGTCGGCAGTGTCTCCTCGCCGTAGCGGTCGTCGAGGATCGCGCCGAACGCCGCGGCGCTGCCGGCCAGGCGTGCGCTCTCGGCGCCGCGGCGCGCGCCTTCGGCGAGCAGCGCCTTGAAGCGGGCGATGCGGGGGCCGGCGTCGGCCGCGCCGCCGGCGAGCTCTTCGAGCTGCACCCGGTGGTCGAAGGCGAACACCGCGAGCTCGGGCCAGTGGGCGAGCCGCGTGGTCGCGCGGTGCAGGTGCTCGAGCGCGGCGTCGCGGCGCAGCGCCCGCTCGGGCGAACCGTGGGCGAGGAAGTGGCTGAGCTCGGTCCAGCTCGGCATCGCCGGCGCGCAGCCGTGGCGGGAGACGACGAGCGCGCCGCAGGCGTTGGCGTAGGCGCAGCAGTCTGCGAGCGGCGCATGCTCGAGCCAGCCGCGCAGGAAGCCGGCCATGAAGGCATCGCCGGCGCCGAGGATGTTGAACACCTCGACAGGGAAGCCGGGGCCCTGCAGGCCGGCCTCGATGTCGGCGGGGATGGCGCCTTCGAAGACGACGCAGCCCATCGGCCCGCGCTTGACGACCAGCGTCGCCGCGCTCAGCTCGCGCAGGCGACGCAGCGCGGCAAGGGTGTCACCCGAGCCGCCGGCGATGCGGATCTCCTCTTCGGTGCCGACGAGCAGGTCGCAATCGGCGACGACCGTCTGCAGCACCGCGCTGACCCGCTCGGAGGCGACGTAGCGCTGCTCACCCAGGCCGGGGGAGGTCAGGCCCCAGAGCACCGGCCGGTAGTCGATGTCGAGGACGATCCGGGTGCGTGCCTCGTGCGCCAGGGCGATCGCGCGCCGGCAGGCTTCGAGCGTGCCCGGCTGCGAGAGGTGCGTGCCCGAGAGCAGCAGCGCGTTCGCAGACGCGATCAGCGCCGGATCGACGTCGCTCGCCGCCAGCCCCATGTCGGCGCAGTTCTCGCGATAGAACACCAGCGGAAAGGTCTCGCGGTCGCGGATGCCGAGGAAGACGAGCGCGGTCAGCCGCTTCGGGTCGGTCGTGACGTGGCGCACGTCGACGCCCTCGGCGGCGAGCCGCTCGCGCACGAAGCGGCCGTTGTGCTCGTCGCCGACGCGGGTGAGCATGGCCGGCTTCAGGCCGAGCCGGGCGACGCCGACCGCGGTGTTCGCCGGCGAGCCGCCGAGGTAGCGGGCGAACGAGCGCATGTCCTCGAGGCGGCTGCCGATCTGCTCGCCGTAAAGGTCGACCGCGGCCCGGCCCATGCAGACGACGTCGATCGGCCGGCCCGCCGCCCCGCTCACCGCGCGGCTCCCTTGCGGCTGGTCTTACCCTGCTTCGCCGGCGATGCCAGGTACTGCCCGGTGCTGACCACCAGCGCCTGCGCCAGGCAGAGCGGCGCCACCAGCGAGCGGAACGGCCGCGAGGAGTCGTCGCCGAGCTCGAAGCAGACATCGGCGGCCGGCTTCAGCGGCGAGAGCGCGCTGTCGGTGATCGCCACCACCGAGACGCCTCGCGCGCGGCAGGCGAGCGCGGTCTCCACCACCGCCGGCGTGTAGTTGCGAAAGCTCGCCACCAGCAGCACGTCGCGCTTGCCGATGCCGTGCGCGAACTCGTTGAGCATGCCGCCCAGCCCGTCGAGCAGCTGGGTGCGCAGCTCGAGCTGGTTGAGCGCGTAGGCGAGGTAGCAGGCCACCGGGAAGGCGCGGCGCTGCGCGAGCACGTGGATCCGCTCCGCACCGGCGAGCAGGCCGACCGCGCGGGCCAGCGCCTTCGGATCGACGTGCTCTTCGAGCTGGCGCAGCTCGTCGACCGCCTCGCCGACGAACTGGTGCAGCACGCCGCCGGACGCCTTGCCGCCGTCCTGCATGCGCTTGATGCGCTCGCGGTAGGGCGCGCCGCGCTCGACCAAGTGGCTGCGGAACACCTGCTGCATCTGCGAGAAGCCGTCGAAGCCGAGCGCGTTGGCGAAGCGGATCGTCGAGGAGGGCTGAACCGCGTTCGCCTCCGCCACCGCCGCCACCGTGCCGAGGGCGAGGTCGTGCGGCCTGTCGAGCGCGTAGCGGGCGAGGCGCTGCAGCTGCGGCGAGAGCGTCGGGTACGCGTCGGAGATCGCGTCCTTGAGCTCGTCGTAGGTGGTGGCGCGGTCGGTCATGGCAGCGGGAAAGTCACTAGAACGAACGTTCTTGTTTCTGGGAATATTAGAACGTACATTCTTTTTGTCCATGACCGTATTTCCCCGCATGCCCACGGCGCCGCCCGGCGCCGCACCTGGCGCGGCACCGCCGCCGCGCGCCCGGCTCGTTCCCCTGCCGATGCTGGTCGTCTTCGTGCTGCTCGCGACGACGCCGCTCTGGCTCGCGCGCGTGGGCCTCTACCAGTACCTCGCGCTCGAGGTGATGATCTGGATGCTGTTCGCGCTCGGCTACAACCTGATGCTCGGCACCACCGGCCTGCCGTCGTTCGGCCACGGCGCCTTCTTCGGCGTCGGCGCCTACGCGTTCGGCCTGCTGCAGCAGCGCGTGCTCGCCAACTTGTGGTTCGACCTCGCCGGCGCGGTGCTCGTCACCGCGCTGCTCGCGGCGGCGGTGGCGGCGTGCATCGCGCACAAGCGCGGCATCTACTTCGCGCTCCTGACCATCGCCTTCGGCCAGGTGTTCTGGTTCGTCTCGGTCAAGTGGCACAGCGTCACCGGCGGCGAGGACGGCCTGCTCAACATCGTTCGCCCCGTCGCGAACTTTGGCGTCGCCAGCGTCGACCTGCGCGGCAACCAGGCGCTGTTCTTCTTCTGCCTCGGCGTCTTCGCGCTCGTCGTCGTCGCCCTCTGGCGGCTGGTCAATTCACCGTTCGGCCGCGTACTCGCGGCGATCCGCCAGAACGAGCTGCGCGCGGCCTTCATCGGCTATCCGGTCTGGCTCTACAAGTGGGCGAGCATCACCATCGCCTCGGCCGTCGCCGGCCTCGCCGGCGCCCTGTTCGCGATGGCGCAGCAGTCGGCGTACCCGAACGTGATGAGCCTGCACTCCTCGGGGTTCGTCGTCATGATGGTGCTGATCGGCGGCGGCCTGGTGAGCTTCTGGGGGCCGCTGATCGGCGCGGTCTTCTTCATCCTGGCGCGCGACGTTCTCGGCGCGACCACCGAGACCTGGCTGCTCTGGTACGGGCTCCTGTTCGTGGCGATGGTGCTGATCAAGCCGGAGGGCATCGCCGGCATCTGGCAGTCGGCCGCGGCGCGTTGGCGGCCGCGCGCCCCGGGGGCCGACGCCGTCCTGCCGATCGAGGCGAAGGGGGTCGCGCATGGCCCTCTTTGAAGCCCTGAACCTGCACAAGCGCTTCGGCGACCGGATCGTCCTGCAGGACCTGAGCCTCGCCTTCGAGGAAGGCAAGTTGTCCGGGATCATGGGTCCGAACGGCGCCGGCAAGACGACCTGCTTCAACGTCCTGACCGGACGCTTCGCGCCCGACCGCGGCACGGTGCGCTTCGCCGGCGTCGACATCACCGGCGAGCCGCCGCGCAGGATCGCCCGGCGCGGCCTCTCGCGCTCGTTCCAGTCGATGAACCTGTTCGACGACTGCTCGGCGCTCGACAACGTGATCCTCGCCCTGCCTGAGGTGCGCGCGCGTGGCTTCGATGTCTGGCGCGACCTGCGCGCCGATGCCTCGGCCGGGCAGCACGCGGCGGCGGTGCTGGCGAAGGTCGGCCTCGCCGGCAAGGAGCACGCCGGCGCGCGCGGCCTCTCCTACGGCGAGCGGCGGGCGCTCGAGATCGCGGTCGCGCTCGCCGCCGGGCCGCGCCTCCTGTTCCTCGACGAGCCGACCGCCGGCCTCGGCGCCGAGGCGACGGCACGCCTCGCCGAGCTCGTCGCCGAGCTGAAGCGCCAGCTCACGATCGTCGTCATCGAGCACGACATGCGCTTCCTGTTCCGCCTTGCCGACACGGTGTCGGTGATCCACTGGGGCCAGGTCATCGCCGCCGGCACGCCCGACGAGCTGCGCGACAACCCGTGGGTGCAGCGCTCGAACCTCGGCACGCTGGCAGCGTCGGCGTCGACGCCGCGTCCGGCCCCAGCGGGAGCGCACTGATGCTGCGGCTCGATCGCGTCGAGACCTCCTACGGCGAGACCCAGGTGCTGTTCGGCGTCTCGCTCGAGGTCGCCCGCGGCGAGGTGGTGGCGCTGCTCGGCGCGAACGGCGCCGGCAAGACGACGCTGCTCCGCTCGGTGCTCGGCCTGACGCCGGCGCGGCGCGGCCGGATCGAGTTCGCCGGCCGCGACGTCACCCGCGCGCCGACCCACGAGATCGCCCGCGCCGGCATCGGCTGGGTGCCCGACGACCGCCGCATCTTCCCCACGCTCACGGTCGCCCGCAACCTCGCGATCGCGCGCAAGAAGACCGCGTTCAAGGCCTGGAGCGAGAAGGACTGCTTCGCCATCTTCAGCGCCCTCGAGTACCTGATGGAGCGCGAGTGCGAGAACCTCTCCGGCGGCGAGATGCAGATGGTCGCGATCTCGCGCGCCCTGCTCGGCGCGCCCGGCCTGGTGCTGTTCGACGAGCCGAGCCAGGGCCTGGCGCCGAAGATCGTGCAGGAGGTGATGAAGACGATCGCACGCCTGCGCGACGAGGGCATCGCCGTGCTCGTGGTCGAGCAGAACGTGCAGAGCGCGCTCGCCGTGGCCGACCGCGTCTACGTGCTCGACCGCGGCCGCATCGTCCACGAGGGCGGCGCCGGCGCGCTGCTCGACGACGGCGCGCGGCGCACCGAATTGCTGGGCGTCTGACGATGGCCGCGCCGCTGCTCCACGTCGACCGGCTTGCCCGCCGCTACACCCGCGGCCTGCTCAATCCGCAGGTGACGTTCTCGCTCGAGGCCGACTTCACGATCGAGGCGCCTTCGGTGGTCGGCGTGATGGGGCCGAACGGCTCGGGCAAGACGACGCTGTTCGAGCTGATCACCGGCAGCAACGCGCCCGATGAAGGCCGGGTGC
The DNA here is from genome assembly GCA_021414305.1 of Burkholderiales bacterium. Taxonomy (GTDB): domain Bacteria; phylum Pseudomonadota; class Gammaproteobacteria; order Burkholderiales; family Burkholderiaceae_C; genus Schlegelella_A. Next base: position 573,658 of record JAIOOS010000017.1, read on the forward strand.
TGATCGACGGCCAGGACGTGCACGCGGTCCGCTACGGCGAGCGCGACCGGGTGGCGATCCACTATCACCAGTCGTACCAGGTGCGGCGGTTCAAGCGCAGCCGACCCGAGGCCCTGATGGAGCGGGCGCGCAGCCAGAGCCCGCGCGTGCACCTCTTCGACGAGCCGCAGTTCAACACCCAGGACGGCTACATCGGCTTCATGCTCGACTTCTTCCGCAAGCTCCGGGCCGAGGACCGGCTGGTGTTTCTGTGCCTGCATCCGAACGAGCCGTGGCACCTCGAGATCCTGCGCGAGGTCTGCGAGCGCTTCGTCTTCGTCGAAAGCGGCCGGCTCACGCACGCCGGCTCGCTGCCCGAGCTGGAGCGCGACGAGCGGGTGCGCGCCTACCTCGGCCGGCTGGCCTCGCCCGCCACCGCGTAGGGCGGCTTCTCGCCCGGCAGGGCGAGGGCGGGGATGACGCGCTCGACGTCCTGCACGCCCTGCACCAGCGTCTCCGCTCGCGCCGCCTGAGCAGCGTCGCCGACGCATCCTTCGAGGTAGATGAAGCGGCGCTGCGCCGTCACCCAGATCGCGGTGCCGGCAAGGGTCGGGTCGCGCCGGAGGGCGGCCGCGGCGTCGACCGCGTTCATGGCGTCGTAGCGGTACGCGTTGGGCTCGGCGCACTGGCCCGCGAGCCAGCAGGTGGTGCCGCGCTCGATCCGCGAATGCGCCTGGACCCGCAACTCCGCCTCGGTGTAGGCCGGGCCGAGCGGCGTCGGGCAGGCGCGGCCGGCGGTGGCCTGGACGAACGGGTCGGCGAACGGATTGAGCAGCTTCGGCGCCTCGGTCTGTGCGCAGGCCAGTGCCGCCGCGATCGGCGCCGCCGCCAGGATCGTCGCCGGACGCATCGCTACAGCGGCAGCTCGGTGAAGTAGCGGCCGCCGTGAAAGAGCAGCGGCTTGGCGCCCTCGCGGCGCGCGCAATGCTCGACCTCGCCGACGAAGATGACGTGGTCGCCTTCCTCGTAGCGGCTGCGGTTGAAGCACTCGAACACTGCCGCGGCGCCGTCGATCAGCGGCACGCCGCTGGCGCCGGCGCGGTGGGAGACACCTTCGAAGCGCTCGATGTCCTTGCTCGCGAAGCGCTCGGCGAGCGCCTTCTGGTCGGCGGAAAGGATGTTGATCGCGTAGTGCGACCCGCGCTTGAAGGCGGGCATGGAGCCGGCGTGGCGCGACAGGCTCCAGAGCACCAGCGGCGGCTCGATCGAGACCGAGTTGAACGAGTTCGCGGTCAGGCCGACCGGCCGGCCGGTCGCATCGAGCGCGGTGACGATGGTCACGCCGGTGGCGAACATCGCCAACGAGGCGCGAAAGTCGTCGGCGCCGAATGCGGGCGTGGCGGCGCGGGAAGGCGGTGACATGTCGCCATTGTCGGCTGGAGTTTCCCTCTCCCGCTTGCGGGAGAGGGCTGGGGTGAGGGCCGCCGCGAGCGCTCCCTAGAATCGCCCGCATGACCCCATCGAGCGACCGCGGCGCGGCAACGCGCGCGCGCCTCGACCGGGCCTGGCGGCTGGTCGCGGTTACCGTTCTCGGCTTCGCCTCCGGCCTGCCGCTCGCGCTCACTGGCCAGGCGATGCAGGCCTGGCTGACGGCCGATGGCATCGACATCGCGACCATCGGCTTCCTCAGCCTGGTCGGCCTGCCCTACACCTTCAAGTTCCTCTGGGCGCCGCTGATGGACCGCTTCGAGCTGCCCTGGCTCGGCCGGCGCCGCGGCTGGCTGGTCCTCACCCAGCTCGCCCTCGCCGGCGCGCTGGTCTGGATGGCGGCCACGCCACCGGCCGCTGCCCTCGGCGCCTTCGCCCTGCTCGCCTGCCTGGTGGCGATGCTCTCGGCCTCGCAGGACATCGTGGTCGACGCCTACCGCACCGACCTGCTGCCCGCCGCCGAGCGCGGCATGGGCTCCTCGCTCACCGTCCTCGGCTACCGGATGGCGATGATCCTCTCCGGGGGCATCGCCTTCATCTGGGTCGACCCGCGCCAGGGCGGCGGCTGGAACTGGCCCGAGGTCTACCGGGCGATGGCGGTGTTCATGGTGTTCGCGGCGGTGGTCTCGGCGCTGCTCGTGCCGCGGCTGGTGAACGCGGCGCGGCCGGTCAGCGTGGCGCGCAACGACCTGCTCGGCTTTCTCGCCGTCGCCGCCGCGGTCGCGCTCGGCTTCGTCGTCACCCGCTACGCCTTCTCGCCGCTGGCGCGCGAGCTCGTGCTGCCTCTCTTCGCGGGCAGCAGCGTCGCGGCGACCTTGCAGCAGCGCTGGGCCGACCTGGTCGCCCTCTTCGCCGGCATCGCCTTCACCCTGCCGCTGGTCACCTGGGCGGCGAAGCGGGCGCGCTTCGAGACCTTGCTCGGCGGCCTGAAGAGCTACTTCGCCCAGCCGGGCGCAGCGCCCTTTCTCGCCTTCATCGTCCTCTACAAGCTGCCCGACGCGTTCGCCGGCGCCCTGCTCACGCCCTTCCTGCTGACGGCGATGCAGTACAGCACCGCCGAGGTCGGCGTCGTCAACAAGGTGATCGGACTGTGGCTGACGATCGTCGGCGCGCTCATCGCCGGCGCGTTGATGATCCGCCTCGGCCTCTGGCGTTCGCTGCTGCTGTTCGGCATCCTGCAGATGCTCGGCAACCTCGGCTTCTGGTGGCTCGCGGTGAACGGCCGTGGCGCGCTCGGCGGCCTGACGATCCCGCCCTTCGACTGGGGCTTCGTCAAGCTCGCCGAGGCGACGGCGGTCGATGGCGGCCTGCTGATGGCGATCGCCAGCGAGAACATCACCAGCGGCATGGGCACGGCGGCGTTCCTCGCCTTCCTGATGAGCCTGTGCAACAAGCGCTTCAGCGCGACCCAGTTCGCCCTGCTGAGCGCGTTCGCCTCGGTCGGCCGGGTCTGGGTCGGGCCGCTCGCCGGCGTGCTGGCGCAATCGATCGGCTGGCCGGCGTTCTTCATCGCTTCGACGATCGTCGCGCTGCCGGCCTTGGCCTTGCTCTTGGTATTGAGGAAGCCCATCGATATGCTGGAGGCCGACCCGGCTCGCAATGACGGCAATGGCTGAGAACTTCCTGCTTCCGACCGGCGCGTCCTGCTGCGCCTGCACCGGCGCGCGGCTTCGCCGGCGCTCGTTCGTCGCCCTGCTCGGCGGTGTCGTGCTCACGGCGGGCGTGCCCGACGCGGGCGCGCGCGAAGGCGTCCAGGTCGGGCCGCCCTCGGCACTGAGCAAGCTCGTCAGCGCCGAGCAGGTCGAACAGGCCGCGGCCCGCCAGTACAGCGGCATGCTCGGCCAGGCGTCGGAGAAGCGCGCGCTCGCGCCGGACAGCCATCCCCAGGTGCAGCGGCTGCGCTACATCGCCCAGCGCCTGATCCCGCACACCTACGAATGGAATCCGCACGCACGGCAGTGGCGCTGGGAGGTCAACCTGATCGGCAGCAAGCAGATCAACGCCTTCTGCATGCCGGGCGGCAAGATCGCCTTCTACTACGGCATCCTCGACCAGCTCAAGCTCACCGACGACGAGGTCGCGATGATCATGGGCCACGAGATGACGCACGCCTTGCGCGAGCACGCGCGCGAGCAGATGGGCAAGAACACGGCGACCCGCGGCGCGATCGAGCTCGGCTCGGCGCTGCTCGGCCTCGGCGGCGGCGGGCGCCTGCTCGCCGACATGGGCGGCCAGCTCCTCACCTTGCGCTTCGGTCGCGAGGACGAGACCGAGGCCGACCTGGTGGGCCTCGAGCTCGCGGCGCGCGCCGGCTACGACCCGCAGGCCGGCGTGACGCTCTGGAAGAAGATGGCGAGCGCGAGCAAGAAGTCGTCGGTCGAGATGTTGAGCACGCACCCTTCGGGGCCGACCCGGATCAGCGACATCGAGGCCAATCTCCCGCTGGTGCTGCCACTCTACGAGCGCGCCGCCCGGCCCGATCGCAGGTTCGGGCCGCCGGCCGCGTCGCCGTCGAAAGAGTGACTTCGGGGCGTGCGCCGCGCTGTGGCGTGCGCCTTCCTTCGCCTCAGGCGAGCACGCGTCGCAGCCACGCCTGCATGTCGGCGATCTCCTCGGCGCACACCGAGTGCGGCATCGGGTACTCGTGCCATTCGACCGCGTGCCCGAGCCGCACCAGCGCATCGCGCGACGCCCGCGCCCGGGCGATGGCGATCACCGGATCGAGCGTGCCGTGGGCCATGAAGATCGGCAGGTCGCGGTTCTCGTCGTGCCGCTCGGCCTCAAGCCGGGCCGCCAGCGGCAGGTAGCCCGACATGCAGACCAGCCCGGCCAGCCGCTCGGCGTGGCGCAGGCCGGTCATGAGCGTCATCGCGCAGCCCTGGCTGAAGCCGGCGAGGACGATCCGCCGGGCCGGGATGCCGCGCGCCTTCTCCTTCGCGATCAGGGCCTCGACCAGCGCCTGCGACTGGCGAAGTCCGGCGTCGTCCTCGCGCGGGTTCTGCGCGTCGAGGCTGAAGATGTCGTACCAGGCCGGCATCACGTAGCCGTTGTTGAGCGTGACCGGGCGCACCGGCGCGTGCGGGAAGACGAAGCGCACCGGGCCGACGGGGCCGAGGTCGAGCTCGTGCGCCACCGGCACGAAGTCGCTGCCGTCGGCGCCGAGGCCGTGCAGGATGATCATGCTGGCCGTGGGCTTCGGCGCGGTTTCGATTTCTATGGCGTCACGTGTCATGGAAGGTCCTGGTGAACAGCGGGTCGGCGCCCGCCGGGCCGCCCCAAGGGCGCCGTGGCCCCCTCGGGGGGCAGCGAACGAAGCGAGCGTGGGGGCTTCATAACGTGAAGGCGTAGTCGATGACGAGCGGCGCGTGGTCGCTGAAGCGCTGCTCGAGGTAGATGTGCTCGCTCTTCGCGAGCTCGGCGACGCCGGGCGTCGCCAGGTGGTAGTCGAGGCGCCAGCCGACGTTCTTCGCCCACGCCTGGCCGCGGTTGCTCCACCAGGTGTACTGCTCGGGATGCGTGTTGAGCGTGCGGAACACGTCGACGAAGCCGAGCTCCTCGAACAGCCGCGTCATCCAGGCGCGCTCCTCGGGCAGGAAACCGCTGTTCTTGCGGTTGCCCTTCCAGTTCTTCAGGTCGATCTCCTTGTGCGCGATGTTGATGTCGCCGACCAGGATGACCTCGCGCTGCTTCCCGAGCTTCTCGAGGTAGGGCGCCATCCGTTCGAGGAAGCGGAACTTGGCTGCCTGCCGGTGCTCGCCGGAGGAGCCGCTCGGGAAGTAGCAGCTCACGATGCTGAGGTTCGGCAGCTTCTTGCGCGAGGGACGGTCGAAGCGTGCTTCGACATAGCGTCCCTCGGCGTCGAACTCCTTGTCGCCGAAGCCGAGCCGCACCGCGCTCGGGCGCCTGCGGCTGTAGAGGCCCACGCCGGAGTAGCCCTTCTTCTCGGCAAAGTGGAAGTGGCCTTTCATGCCGGCCACCGCGTCGAAGCGGCCCTCGACCGTCTCGGCCTGGCACTTGATCTCCTGCACGCCCATACAATCGGCGCCCACTCCTTCAGCCCAGGCCTCGAAGCCCTTCGCAGCTGCAGAACGGATGCCGTTCAGGTTCAGCGAGACGAGGCGAAACACGAGGATCCCTGCATGGCCGCCACCCCTCCCGATTCCACCCTGGCGCGCGAGTTCGTCGCCTTCGCCGTCGAGGCCGGCGTGCTGCGGTTCGGGGAGTTCAGGACCAAGGCGGGGCGGCTGTCGCCGTACTTCTTCAACGCGGGCCTGTTCGACGATGGCGCCAAGCTGTTGCGCCTCTCGGAATTCTATGCGCGGCGTCTCGTCGCTTCGGGCCTGGCGTTCGACATGCTGTTCGGTCCGGCCTACAAGGGAATCACCCTTGCGGCCGCGGTGGCTTTGCAGTTCGGCCTGCGCGGCCGGTCCTTGCCCTTCTCGTACAACCGCAAGGAAGCAAAAGATCACGGAGAGGGCGGCATCGTGGTCGGTGCACCATTGCGAGGCCGTACCGTGATCGTCGATGATGTGATCACCGATGGCGCTTCCAAGCGCGAGTCGGTGGAACTGATTCGCCGCGAGGGGGCGACGCCCGTGGCTGTGCTCATTGCGCTCGATCGCATGGAGCGCGGCGGCACGGATGACAACCTCTCGGAGCGTTCAGCCGTTATGGACCTGGAGCGCGATCTCGGCCTGCCCGTGATCGCCATTGCGACGCTTGCCGACCTGATGGAATTCCTGAACTCCGATGCCAACTCGCCGCTCGCGGCGCATGCCGAGGCCGTGGCCCGGTATCGCGAGCGGTATGGGGCCTAGCTCGCTGCGGGCGGAACTCGCCGCCGGCGTCCTGATTTCGGTTTTCCTGTCCGGCATCGTCGCGGCGGTGGGCGCCCGCGCCGCCGAGCCGGGCGCGCCGCCGCGAATCTTCCAGTGCGTCCTGCCCGACGGCAAGAAGCTCACCTCCGACAAGCCGATTGCCGAGTGCATGAACGTCGGCAAGCCGCAGCGCGAGCTCAACAAGGACGGCTCCGAGAAAGGCGTCTTCGAGGCCCCCCCCACCGAGGACGAGAAGGCCGAGCGCGACCGGATCCGGCGCATTCGCGAAGCCGAAAAGACCGCGCAGGAGATCGAGGTCCGACGCGACCGCGACATGCTCAAGCGCTACCAGAACGAGGCCGCCCATGCCAAGGCGCGCGAAAAGGCGCTCGACGACGTCGCCTCTTCGGTGCGCAACTCGGAAGCGCGAATCAAGCTGCTGCTGGCGGAGCGCAAGCCGCTGATGGACGAGGCCGAGTTCTACGTCGGCAAGTCGCTGCCGGCTCCGCTGAAGGCGAAGCTCGACGCCAACGACGCGTCTCTCGAGGCGCAGCGCTCGCTGGTGCAGAACCAGCAGATCGAGGTCGTGCGCATCAATGCCCTGTACGACACCGAACTCGGGCGCCTGAGGAAGCTCTGGGGCGGCGCCATGCCGGGTACTCTGGGGCCGACGGCGAGCGCCTCCGCCGCAGTCACCCGCCGCTAGGGGGCGCGTCCGGTCTCGAGCGGCGCGTGGCTCAGCCGCCGCCCAGCTTCGCCCGCAGCAGCGCGTTGAGCTGCGTCGGATCGGCCTTGCCCTGGGTCGCCTTCATCGCCTGCCCGACCAGGGCGTTGAACGCCTTCTCCTTGCCGGCGCGGAATTCCTCGACCGACTTCGGGTTGGCGGCGATCACCGCGACGACCACGCGCTCGAGCTCGCCCGAGTCGCGCATCTGGCGCAGGCCTTTCGTCTCGATGATCGCGTCGACGCTTTCGCCCTGGCCCTGCCAGAGCGCCTCGAACACCTGGCGCGCGGCGCTGTTGGAGATGGTGTCGTCGGCGATCCGCGCGACCATCGCCGCAAGCTGCCCGGCGGGCACCGGAATCTCCGTCAGCGCGCCAGAATTCATGCGGCGCGAGATCTCGCCCATCATCCAGTTGGCGACCAGCTTGGCCTGGCCGCTGGCCTTGGCCGCCGTCTCGAAGTAGGCGGCGAACGTCTTGCTCTGGGTCGTGATCCGGGCGTCGTACTCGGCCAGCCCGTAGTCGCGCTGGAAGCGCGCCGCCATCTCGCGCGGCAGCTCGGGCATCGTCGCTTTCACCTCGGCGATCCAGGCCTCGGCGATCGCCAGCGGCGGCAGGTCGGGGTCGGGGAAGTAGCGGTAGTCGTGTGCGTCTTCCTTGGAGCGCATGGCGCGGGTCTCGCCGTGCTCGGGATCGAACAGCACGGTCGCCTGCTGCACCCGGCCGCCGTCTTCGAGGAGGTCGATCTGCCACTGCACCTCGTAGTCGATCGCCTGTTGCATGAAGCGAAAGCTGTTCAGGTTCTTGATCTCGCGGCGCGTGCCGAACGGCGCGCCCGGCCGGCGCACCGAGACGTTGGCGTCGCAGCGGAAGCTTCCTTCCTGCATGTTGCCGTCGCAGATGCCGAGCCAGACCACCAGGGTGTGCAGGGCCTTCGCGTACTCCACCGCCTCGGCGCTCGAGCGCATGTCGGGCTCGGTCACGATCTCGAGCAGCGGCGTGCCTGCGCGATTCAGGTCGACGCCGGTCCAGTCGCCGGCGAAGTCGAGCGGCGCGCCGCCGGGTCCGGCGGCCCCGTGGCTTTCGCCGGGCGTGGCGCCCTCCTCGCTGCGGGCGATGCCGTGGATCGACTTGCCCGCGTCCTCCTCGAGGTGGGCGCGGGTGAGCTGCACGCGGTGCGCCACCTCGCCGACGAAGAACTCGACCGCCCCGCCCTGGACCACCGGCGTCTCGTACTGGCTGATCTGGTAGCCCTTGGGCAGGTCGGGGTAGAAGTAGTTCTTGCGCGCGAATACGGAACGCGGGCTGATCGTGTCGCCGATCGCGAGGCCGAGGCGCACTGCGAACTCGACCGCTTTTGCGTTCAGGACCGGCAGCACGCCGGGGAGCGCAAGGTCCACTGCCGAGGCTTGCGTGTTCGGCTCGGCGCCGAACGCAGTAGAGGCGCCCGAGAAGATCTTGCTCTCCGTGAGCAATTGCGTGTGCGTCTCGATGCCGACGACGATTTCCCAGTCCATCCCGGCGCCTCAGAGCGGGACCGCGTCCGGCACGCGAATGTGCCAGTCGGTCGCCTTTTGGTACTGGTGCGCGGCGTTCAGGAGGCGCGCCTCGGAGAAATAGTTGCCGATCGCCTGCTCCATGAAGCGGAACGAGTTGAGGTTCTTGATCTCGCACCGCGTGCCCAGTGGGGCGCCGGGGCGCCGAACCGAAACGTTGGCGTCGCACCGGAACGAGCCTTCCTGCATGTTGCCGTCGCAAATCCCGATCCAGCGCACAAGCGAATGGAGCGCCTTTGCATAGGCCACCGCCTCCTTCGCACCACGCAGGTCGGGCTCGGTGACGATCTCGAGCAAAGGCGTGCCCGCGCGGTTGAGGTCGATCCCCGACAGCCCCTTGAAGTCTTCGTGCAACGACTTGCCCGCATCCTCCTCGAGGTGCGCGCGCAGGATGCGGATGGTTTTCTCGCCGCCTTCCACCGCGATCTTCAGCGTGCCGTGCTGCACGACCGGCAACTCGTACTGGCTGATCTGGTAGCCCTTGGGCAGGTCGGGGTAGAAGTAGTTCTTGCGCGCGAATACGGAACGCGGGCTGATCGTGGCGCCGATCGCGAGGCCGAGGCGCACTGCGAACTCGACCGCTTT
>JAIOOS010000014.1 GCA_021414305.1 Burkholderiales bacterium
CGGCGCGGGCAGCGGCAGCGCGGCCCCGGCTCCGGCGCCGGTCGCCGACGAGATCATCGGGCAGGGCGTGTCCGCGAAGGACGGCTATCTGACCGTCAGCGACCTCCCGACCGGCACGCCACTCGTCCTCGAGCTGACCACCAACGGCCAGACCGTGCGGTCGAGCCCGTTCACGCTGCCGGCCAGCGGTGGCTCGCAGATCATGCTGCGCATCAACTGGCAGCAGCGCGGCAACCTGCAGGCGATCTTCAACAACGTCCCCGACGGCGCGACCACCGTCTATTACCTCGAGACCGAGTGGCGCAAGGCCAAGGTCCGCTCGCTGCCGTTCCAGGTCGTCGACGGCCGCGGCACGACCGCGAGCCTGCTGCTGTACCCGCGGCTCCTGTTCCGCTTCCAGCTCGACGCGTGGGTCGAGGACGACTTCCTCGCGGTCCAGGGCGACTACATCCTCCGCAACTACTCGTGGTTCCCGTACACGGGCGGCGAGGACGGCATCAACATCCCGCTGCCCCACGGCTTCAAGGGCGCGATCGTCGATCGCGACAAGGACGTCGCCAAGGACGCGAGCGGCTTCCACGTGCTGCGGCCGCTGCCGCCGTTCGAGTTCAAGTTCCGCGGCGGGTTCTCGATGGCGATCGGCTCGGACACGATCAGCTGGGATCAGCCCGCGCCGCTCGGCATCTACCAGAGCGACCTCGCGATCCGGCTCCTGCCGGGCATGAGCGCCATCCCGCCGACGATCCCGAACGTCGACGCCGGCGAGGTCGCCGAGGGCACGACCAAGTTCTACGCGATCCAGAAGATCACGTTGCCGCCGAGCCGACCCGACGCCGAGCCGGCGAGCCTGCAGTTCTCGATCACCGGCCTGCCCAGCCAGCCGGCCTGGAAGGTCTGGGCGCCGCGCGCGGTCGGCGTGCTGGTGCTGCTGGCGCTCGCGATCGCGGCGTTCGTGGCGCTGAGCGCCGAGGCGCGCAAGAACAAGCTGGCGAAGTCGTCGACGGCCGAGCGCAGCGCGCGCGTCGAGGCGCTCTACGACGAGCTGGCCGCGATCGATCCCGATGCCACCGGCGAGCTCGCGGCGCGGCGCGCGGCGCTGTACGCCGAGCTCGAGCGGCTCGTCGCCAACGAACGGGCCTGATCTCCGTGGCGATCGATCGCGTCGCGATCTCCAAGGTCGCCAAGCGCTATGGCACCGAGCGCGCGCTGACCGGCGTGTCGCTCGAGCTCGCCGGCGGCAGCCTGTGCGCGCTGCTCGGGCCCAACGGCGCCGGCAAGACCACGCTGCTCGGCATCCTGTCCACGCTGGTGCGGCCGACCAGCGGCCAGGTCCACTACCACGACGGCGCGGCCGCGCGCGAGCCCGACGACGAGCTGCGCCGGGAGATCGGCGTCCTGGCGCATGCGCCGCTCTGCTACGGCGAGCTGACCGCGATCGAGAACCTCGAGTTCTTCGCCGGGCTCTACGGCCTGCCCGACATCGGCGCGCGCGTCACGGCGCTGCTCGACGAGGTCGGCCTCGAGCCGCGGGCCCGGACCCGCGCGTCGCGCACCTACTCGCGCGGCATGGTCCAGCGGCTCGCGCTGGCCCGCGCGCTGCTGGCGCGGCCGTCCTTGCTGTTGCTCGACGAGCCGTTCACCGGCCTCGATCGCGGCGGCGCCGCGGCGCTGGCCAGGGCGCTCGCGGTCGTGAAGGCCGCCGGCGCGATCGTCGTCGTCGTCACCCACGATCTCGAGGCGATCGGCGACGTCACCGATCACGTGTGCGTGCTGCGCCGCGGCCAGCTGGTGCACGAGGACCGCCGACCCGAGGCGCGCCGGCAGATCGCCGGCGGCTACGGCTACGCCGAGCTGCGCGAGCTCTACCACCGCCATGCCGACTGAGAAGCTGTCATCCGCGCCGGCCGCCGAGGCCGCCGCGCCGGTCGCCGCCGCGATCGCGCCCCAGAGCGTCGTGCGCCAGGCCGCGCGGGTCGCGTGGAAGGATCTGCGCGTCGAGCTGCGCAGCCGCGAGATCGTCTACACCGTCGGGTTCTTCGCGGCGCTGGTCGTCGTCGTGTTCTCGTTCGCGTTCCCGTCGGCGGAGCCGCGGGTGATCGCGCAGGTCGCGCCCGGCATGATCTGGGTCGCGATCGCGTTCGCCGGGACGATCGGCCTCAGCCGCGCGTTCGATCGCGAGCGCGAGGGCGACACGATGCGCGCGCTCCTGCTCGCGCCCGCGCCGCGGCTCGCGGTGTTCCTCGGCAAGGCGATCGCGATCGCGGTGCTCATCATGATCGTCGAGGCGATCATCGTGCCGCTCACCGCCCTCCTGCTGGGCGCGCACCTGTTCGGCGACCCCGCGCCGCTCGCGCTCGCGCTCACGCTCGGCGCCCTCGGGTTTGCCGTCGCGGGCAGCGTGTTCGCGGCGGCCTTGCTCCGGGTCCGCGCCCGCGACGTGCTCCTGCCGGTGGTCCTGTACCCGATCCTGATCCCGCTGTTCGTCGCCGGGACCCACGCCACCGCGGCGCTGCTCGAGGTGCCCGCGGATCTCGACAAGGCGTGGTACTGGATCACCTTCCTCGCCGTGTTCGACGCCGCGTTTTTGGTAGTGTCGATGTGGGTCTTCGAAGCCCTGGTGATCGAATGAAGCGCTGGCTCTTCCCCTTGTTCGCGATCGCGACCGCGATCGGCTTCGCGTTCACGTGCTGGGGCGTCTTCGTCGAGACGCCGACGGATCGCGCGCTCTACTACAGCCAGAAGATCTTCTACTACCACGTGTCCAACGCCTTCATGTTGTTCATGGCGGTAGGGGTCACGGGCGTCGCCTCGATCGCGTTCTTGCGCGGCCGCAACCCGCGCTGGGACGACGTCGCGCTGGCCGGCGCCGAGGTCGCCGTCATGTTCGGCGCGGTCGTGCTGTTCACCGGCTCGATGTGGGCCAAGGCGGCGTGGGACCTGTGGTGGACCTGGGAGAACCGGCTGACGATGTCGCTGCTGCTGTGGCTGGTGCTGCTCGGCTACGTGCTCGTGCGCCGCTTCGGCGGGCCGGGCTCCGATCGCCTCGCCGCCGCGCTCGCGGTGTTTGGCACGGTCGCCTTGCCATTCATCTACGTGATGGTCGGCAAGGGCGATCACCACCCGCAGGCGGGCTCCGATGGCAACGTGGCCACGCTCGACAGCACGATGCGGCTGACGTTCTGGATGAGCGTGCTGACCTTCTTCGCCTGGATGAACCTGTTGATCCGCACCCGCCTCGCGACGGTGCGCGCCGAGCGGCGCGTGCGCGAGCTGCGCGAGCGCGCGATCGACGCCGGGCTGTTTGACTGAGAGATCGACCATGACCAAGCCCCTCGTGTCCGTTGTCGTCCTTGGCGCCGTCCTCGCGCTCGCGGGCCTGCGCCCGGCCCGCGCCGACATGGCCGCGCCGCCGCCGCCGATTCCGGCCGCGCAAGCCGCCGCGCTCCGCCAGACCTGCACCGACGCGATGAACGCCGACACGACGTTCGCCAACGACATCATCCGCCAGGTCAACGAGGAGACCGCGCTCAAGCGGATCCACGCGGGTGACAAGATCGCCAAGGACGAGCGCCAGGTGATCCTGGCCTACGCCGCGATGTGGATCGCCGCGGTCGGCTTCCTGGTGTTCCTGTGGTGGCGCCAGCGCGGCCTCGAGAAGCAGATCGCGCAGCTCGAGCAGGATCTCGCCGCCGCGACCAAGGCGGCGACGACATGACCTCCGGCCACTTCATCTTCATCCCGCTGATGCTCATGATCGGCGGGCTCCTGGGCTTCATTCTCGGCGCCCGGGCCGCGCGCAACGCGTTCGATCTCGAGCGCCGCCGCGAGGAAGATCGGGCGAAAGCCCAGGCCGAGCGCGCCGCCCGCAAGGCCGCGCGCGCTGCGGCCAAGCCCGAATAGCTGGGCCCGCGCGCACCCGGTTGCCGCGCCCGCTGGGTCTGGCTCGACCCGCTTCGGCGGTGATCGTCGACGAGCGCCGCCTGTGATCGCGCGGTTGCGGGTGGCACGCGACGTGTACTAGGGCCCGGCATGACCAAGCTCTCGTTCCTCGCGTTCACCATCATCGCCGCCGCCTCGCTCACCGCCTCCGCCTGCAAGAAGAAGGAGGGCGGCGAGGCCGCCGGCAAGCCCACCGAGGGCGCCGCCGCCGCCGAGGGCGCCGCGCCCGCCGCCGCCGGTCCGCTCACGATGACCGCCCAGGCGCTGTTCGACGACTTCACCAAGCCCGGTCAGGACGGCATGGCGCTGCTCGACAAGTACCGTCCGGGCGTGACCGTGTCGGGCGCGGTCACCAACACGATCGCCGAGGAGTCGGGCTTCCTCCACGTCTGGCTCGACGGCGGCAACAACCACAAGGTGACGCTCGACTTCACCGACCAGGGCGCCGCCGCCAAGCAGAAGGCCGTGAAGACCGGCGACCAGGTCTCGGCGACGTGTCAGGTCGGCGGCGCCGACGACAAGATGATGATGCTCACCGACTGCGTGCTGAAGTAGTCAGCGCGCGAGCGCCTCGAGGCGCGCCGCGAGCTCGGCCGGCGTCGCGACGCGCGCCGCCGGATCCTTGGCCAGCGCCGCCTGCGCGATCGCGTCGAGCGCCGGATCGGCGAGCGGCGGCGGCGCGTGCTCGATGACCGCCGCCATCGTCAGGTAGACCGGTCCGCGGAAGAAGAGCCGCGCGCCGGCGACCAGCTCCCAGAGCACGACGCCGAGCGCGAACACATCGGTCGCCGGGGTCCAGCGCTCGCCGCGGACCTGCTCCGGCGCCATGTACGCGTGGGTGCCGCGCACCGGGCCGCCGGCGCCGACCGCGCGGGCGCAGCCCAGATCGCAGACCGTGACGCGATCGTCGGTGTCCGCGATCAGGTTCGCGGGCCCGAGGTCGCCGTGCAGCCAGCCGTGCGCGTGGAGGTGCGCGACGCCCTCGCAGGCGTCGCGCAGCCAGGCGATCGCCTGGGCGACCGAGGCCGGCGCGCGCTTGCGCAGATCGAGGCCATCGACCAGCGCCATCGCGAGCCACGGGCGATCGTCGGGTGGCTCGCCACCGGGGTGCGCGGCCACCCCGCGGACCACGCGCGGGTGGGGCGCGAGCGAGGTCACCAGCGCGGCCTCGGCGGCGAACAGCGCGGCGGCCGCGGGCTCGCGCACCGCGTGGCGGTGCAGGCGCTTCACCGCCACCGGCTCGCCGGAGTCCGCGTCGTCGGCGACGGCGTGGACCAGGTCGTGCCATTCGCCCTGGTGCAGGGTCCGGGCGATGCGCCAGGGACCCACGCGCGCGTCGTCGGCCACGTCGCGATGGTAGCACCGCGTTCCGAGGCTGCGTCAGGCGTGCGGCGGCGTGGCGCAGCCGCGATCTGCGCGTCAGATGCTTGCCCCTGTGCGCGCGACCCGGGCTAGCATCCGCCCGTGCCGTTCGATCTTTCCTACTCCGAAGAGCAAGAGGCCCTGGTCCAGACCGCGCGTGACTTCACGCGCAAGGAGATCATCCCGGTCGCGGGCGCGTACGATCAGTCGGGCGAGTTCCCGCGCGACATCCTGAAGCGCGCGTGGGAGACCGGCCTCATGAGCATCGAGGTGCCGGAGGCCTACGGCGGCCTCGGCGGCTCGTGTCTCGACAACTGCCTGGTGCAGGAGGAGGTCGCCTACGGCTGCCTCGGCTTCAACACCTCGCTCGCGGCCAACAGCCTCGGCTCGATGCCGATCATCATCGCGGGCACCGAGGAGCAGAAGAAGAAGTACCTGGGGCGGCTCATCAACGAGTACGTGTTCGCCGCGTACTGCTGCAGCGAGCCCGACGCCGGCTCCGACGTCGCGAACCTGTCGACCAAGGTCACGCGCCACGGCGACGAGTACGTGCTCAACGGCCAGAAGCGCTGGATCACCAACGGCGGGATCGCGAACTTCTACACGGTGCTCGCGACCTTCGACAAGGGCATGAAGCACAAGGGCATCGCGTGCTTCATCGTCGACGCCGACACCCCAGGCGTGCGCGCCGGCCGCAAGGAACACAAGATGGGCCAGCGCGCGTCGAACACCACCGACGTGCTGTTCGAGGACGTGAAGCTCACCAAGGCCAACCTGCTGGGTGGCGAGAGCGACGGCTTCAAGATCGCGATGAAGACCTTCGATCGCTCGCGGCCGTGGATCGCGGCCGGCGCGGCCGGCGTGATCCGCCGCGCGATGGAGGAGAGCCGCAACTACGCGCTCGAGCGCAAGACCTTCGGCGTGCCCATCGCGCAGCACCAGGCCATCCAGTTCATGCTCGCCGACATGGCGATCGCCTACGAGTCGACGCGGCTGCTCTGCCACAAGGCGGCCTGGCTCGTCGACAAGGGCGACCTGCAGGCGATCGTCTCGGCCTACGCCAAGGCCCACGGCGCCGACGCGGCGATGAAGTGCACGACCGACGCGGTGCAGATCTTCGGCGGCTACGGCTACACGAAGGACTACCCGGTCGAGCGGATGATGCGCGACGCCAAGCTGGCGCAGATCTTCGAAGGCACGAACCAGATCCAGCGGGTGGTGATCGCACGCCACCTGCTCAAGTGACATCACCAGGAGACAGACACACCATGCGTTCATCCATTCGCCGCGCCTTGCTGGCCGCGGTCGCACTGACGGCCCTCGCCCCCCTCGCCGCGCCGGCGCAGACCTTCCCCGATCACCCGATCCGCCTGCTGATTCCCTATGCCGCCGGCGGCTCCACCGACAACATGGCCCGGGTGTTGCAGGAGCCGCTGCAGAAGGCGCTCGGCCAGCCGGTCATCATCGAGAACAAGGCCGGCGCCTCGGGCCTGCTGGCGGCGCGCGAGGTGATCCGCGCCAAGCCTGATGGCTACACCCTGTTCTTCGTCAACAACGGCAACCTCGCGGTCACGCCGGCGGTGGTGAAGGACGCCAACTACGACGGCGTCAAGGACTTCACGCCGATCGCGCTCGTCTCCTCGGCGGCGATGGTCGCGATCGTGCCGGCATCGGTGCCGGCGAACGACATCAAGGGCTTCATCGAGTACGCCAAGGCGAACCCGGTCGCATACGCGTCGGCCGGCATCGGCTCGTTCGGCCAGCTGGCGACCGAGCTGTTCGCCAACCGCGCCGGCGTGAAGATGACCCACGTCCCGTACAAGGGCCAGGGGCCGACGACGACCGCCGTGGTCGCCGGCGAGGTGCAGCTTCTCATCACCACGCCCTCGGCGGCGATGAACGAGTTCATCCACCAGAAGCGACTGAAGCTGCTCGCCGTCACCTCGCCCGAGCCCTCGCCGCTGGCGCCGGGCACGCCGACGATCGCCGCGACGCTGCCCGGCTACGCGGCCGAGAGCTGGTTCGCGATCATCGGCCCGGCCGGCATGCCGGCCGACCTGGTGGCCCGGCTCAATGCCGCAATCAACGCCGCGGTGCAGCTCCCGGAGATCCAGCAGCGCTTCACCACCTTCGGCGTGGTCGCCAAGACGACGACGCCGCAGAAGCTCACCCAGATGGTCGCCGAGGAGGTGACCCGCTGGACGCCGGTGATCCGCGACAACAACATCCGCACCGACTGAGCCCCGGTCGACTGCCTCCTCCCCTTTTGAAAGGCCCGCACATGTCCCGCTATGCCAACTACAAAGACCTGAAGATCGAGATCGCCGACAAGGTCGCGACCGTGACCCTCAACCGCCCCGAGGCGCGCAACGCGATCAACCAGCGGCTGATCCGCGAGCTCCGCTCGATCTGGGACGACCTCGCCGACGACATGGCGGTAAGCGCCGTGCTCCTGACCGGCGCCGGACCGATCTTCAGCGTGGGCGGCGACGTCAAGGCGATGTCGGAGCGTCCGGGCGGCGACGTGCTCGAGGAAGGCGAGGTGCACGACCCGATGATCAGCCGGCGCATCGTCACCCGCCTGCTCGAGCTCGACAAGCCGATCGTCTGCGCGATCAACGGCGACTGCGTCGGCCTGGCGGCGACGATCGCCCTCCTCTGCGACATCACGGTGATGTCGGAAGACGCGCGCATCGGCGACAGCCACGTCAACAAGGTCGGCCTCGTCGCCGGCGACGGCGGCACGGTGATCTGGCCGCTGCTGATCGGCGTGCAGAAGGCCAAGGAGTTCCTGATGCGCGGCACCCTGCTCAAGGGCAAGGAAGCCGAGCGCATCGGCCTGGTCAACCACTGCCTGCCGGCCGGCGAGGTACTGGCCGAGGCGAAGAAGATCGCCAGCGAGCTCGCGCACGGCCCGACCTGGGCGATCCGCTGGACCAAGCTGTCGATCAACCAGGTGGTGAAGGAACGCGTGAACCACCTGCTCGAGGCCTCGATGGCGCTCGAGCAGGTGACCTTCGAGACCGCCGATCACCGCGAGGCCACCAAGGCATTCAAGGAACGGCGCAAGCCCGTGTTCCAGTGAGTGCCGCCGCGGCGGTCCGGCCGGCGGCGACGCGCGCGCCGGCCCTCGCCGGCCTCAAGGTCGTCGACTTCACGATCGTCATGTCGGGGCCGATGTGCACCCGAATGCTCGCCGACGCCGGCGCCGAGGTCGTGAAGGTCGAGCCACCCGACGGCGACGTCGTCCGCCAGCGGCCGCCTCAGCGCGGCGGCGTCAGCACCTACTACGCGTCGATGAACTGCGGCAAGAAGAGCATCGTCCTCGACCTGCAGACCGAAGACGGCAAGCGCCTGGCGACCGAGCTGGTGGCGCAGGCCGACGTCGTCGTCGAGAACTTCCGGCCGGGCGTGATGAAGCGGCTCGGCCTCGACTACGCGAACCTGTCGCGCGACAACCCGCGCCTGGTCTACGCCTCGATCTCCGGCTTCGGCCAGACCGGGCCGATGGCCTCGGCGCCGGCCTACGCGCCGGTGATCCATGCGGCCTCGGGCTACGAGCTCGCCTACAACCAGTACCAGCGGGGCGGCGACCGGCCGGCGAACAACGGCATCTTCATCGCCGACGTGATGGGCGCCTCGTACGCCTTCGGCGCGATCCAGCTCGCCCTCTACGAGCGCGAGAAGAGCGGCCGGGGCCAGCACATCGACGTCTCGCTGATGGACTCGGTGCTCGGCATGCTGATCTACGAGATGCAGGCGGCGCAGTTCCCGCCGGAGCGGCCGCGCCAGGTCTACGAGCCGGTGCGCGCGAACGACGGCTACGTGATGGTCGCGGCGGTGACGCAGAAGAACCTCGAGGTGCTGTTCGACACCATCGGCTACCCCGAGGGCAAGACCGATCCGCGCTTCGCCACCATGGCGACCAAGGAAGCGAACTGGCCGGCGCTGCTCGCGCTGATCGAGCGCTGGACCTCGCAGCGCACCGGCGCCGAGTGCGAGCAGGTGTTCATGAAGGCCGGCGTGCCGTGCTCGCGCTATCGCAGCGTCGGCGAGGCGATGGCCGATCCGCAGTGCGCGGAGCGCGGCCTCTTCGTCGAGCTGGGCGAAGGCGACGCCAGCTACAAGGTCTGCAACCTGCCGTTCCTGATGTCGGCGACGCCGGTGGCGGCGCAGCCGCAGGTCGCTGGCCTCGGCGAGCACACCGAGGAGGTCCTGCACGACGCGCTCGGCCTCGACGCCGCCACGCTTGCCGGCCTGCGCGCGCGGGGCGTCTTCGGCAAGGCTCGCGCCTGAGGAGAGACGCATGAAGGAACGGAGCGGGCTGGACGCCGGCGCGTTGCCCGGCGCCGAGGAGCGGCAGATGCTGCGCGACTCGCTGCGCGGCCTTCTCGCCGAGCACTGGCCCGCCGAGAAGGCAGTCGCCCGAGGTCGCGAGCCCGAATCGATCGCCGCGGTCTGGGCCCGGCTGGGCGAACAGGGCGTCACGAGCCTCGGCAGCGAGCCCGCGGAAGGCGGCTTGCGCGAGCTTGCGGTGGCGATGGAAGAGCTCGGCCGCGCCGCCTGCCCCGCCCCTTTGCTGGCCGCCGCCCTCGCCAACCTGGCGCTCGCCGGCGCCGATGCCGCCGGCCCGGCCGCCGACCTGCTCGAGCGCCTTCACGCCGGCACGGCCCGCGTCTGCTGGAGCTTCGGCGAGCTCGACCCGAGCGCCGGCGCGAGCGAACTGACCTGGAGCGGCGACACGCTCTCCGGCACGCTGCGCTTCGTCGACGGCGCCGCCGCGGCGACGCACGCGATCATCACCAAAGGCGGATCGCGGTCCGGCCTGGCGATCGTCGAGCTCGGTGCGCACGAGGGCAGCCGCATCGTCGCCACCCGCGCGCTCGGCGCGGACGGGCTGGCCGAGGTCCTGCTGGCGAACGTGCCCGCAGCCTTTGTCTCCGTCGACGGGGCGACGCTCGCCGACCTGCTGCGCATCGCCCGCCTCGCCCTCGTCGCCCGCGCCCACGGCGCGGCGCGGCGCGCGTTCGAGATGGCGGTCGAGTACGCCAAGGAGCGCAAGCAGTTCGGCCAGCCGATCGGCCGCTTCCAGGCGATCCAGCACAAGCTAGCGAACAACCTGATCGCGCTCGAAGGCGTGCGCGTCACGCTGGTGCACGCGGCGGAAGCGTTCGACCTCGGCGCGACCGCGTGGCGCTATTTCGCCGCCGCCGCGGTCGCGTTCGCCGGCCCGGCCCTGCGCCAGGCCTCGCTCGAGACGCAGCACGCGTTCGGCGCGATCGGCTACGCCGAGGAGCACGAGGCGCCGCGCCACTTTCGCCGCGCCCATCTCGACACCCTGGCGCTCGGCGGCACCGCCGCGGCGCGCCGCGATCTCGCCGCGCACCTGCTCGACGACGCCGAGGGCACGCTCCCCGAGTACGACCTCGGCCCGGCCGGCAACGCCTTTCGCGCCGAGGTGCGCGGCTGGCTGCAGCAGCACTGGAGCGGCGAGCGCAAGGCCGCGTTCGACGAGAAGGACTTCCACGAGCGCGAGTTCGACCCCTCGTTCGCCCGCGACCTTGGCCGGACCGGCTGGCTCGGCCTCGGCTGGCCGCGCGAATTCGGCGGCCAGGCGCGCACGCCGCTCGAGCAGATCGCCTTCATGGAGATGATGGAGCGCGCCGAGGCGCCGCGCATCGGCGCCGCGGTCCAGGCGAACGCGCTGATGATGTTCGGCACGCCCGAGCAGCAGCAGCGCTTCCTGCCCGAGATCCTGCGCGGCGAGGCGATGCACGGCATGGGCTACAGCGAGCCCGAGGCCGGCTCCGACCTGGCGTCGCTGCGCACCCGCGCGGTCCGCGACGGCGACGAGTGGGTGATCACCGGGCAGAAGATCTGGACCACCACCTGGTGGGGCAAGTACATGTTCCTGGCCGCCCGCACCGACCGCGAGGCCAGGCCGCACGCCGGCATCAGCATGTTCGTGGTGTCCATGGACTCGCCCGGCGTCAGCGTCAAGCCGGCGACGACGATGTACGACGGCAGCTTCGCCAACATCTTCTACGACGAGGTGCGCGTGCCCGCCGACGCGCTGATCGGCCCGCTGCACGGCGGCTGGAAGGTGCTGACCGACGCGCTCGCCAACGAGCGCGGCACGGTCGGCGGCGGCATCGTCCTGAAGGTGGCGCATGCCTTCGACCTGCTCTGCCGCGACGTCCGCGCCGCCGGCCCGGCCCTCCGCGACGACGCGCTGGCGCGCGACCGCATCGCCAGCCTCGCCGCCGAGATCGAGGTCGGGCGCCGGCTGATGATCGATTGCGCCGAGCTCGCCACCAGCGGCACCACGCCGCCCGAGACGGGCGCGATCAGCAAGGTGTTCTCGGGCGAGCTGATGGAGCGCTTCGGCGAGGCCGCGCTCGAGATCCTGGGGCCGCGCGCCGCCCTCTCGCAGGGCGCCGCCGGAGCGCTGCGCCACGGCCGCTACGAGCAGGGCCTGCGCCACTCGCTGATGTGGGTGATCTCGATCGGCACCAACGAGATCCAGCGCAGCCTGATCGCCCAGCGCGGGCTGGGGCTGCCGCGCTAGCGGAGTCCGCCCTCACCCCTGCCCTCTCCCGCAAGCGGGAGAGGGTGGAAGCCTAGCGGGCGATGACGCCGCAGACGATGCGGCCGCCGCCGCCGCCGAGCGGCGCGGGATGGTCGGCGTGGTTGTCGCCGCCGGCGTGGATCATCAGGGCCCGATCGGTCACGTCGCCGAGCTTGAGGCGCGGCCCGAGCACCGGCGCCGAAGCCGATCCGTCGGCGGCGACGTAGAGCGGCGGCAGGTCGCCGAGGTGGCCGTCGCCCCAGGGCTCGCCGTGGCGCTTGGTCGCGGCCGGGTCGAGGTGTCCGCCGGCGCCGATCGCCGGCGCCATCGCGCCGTTCACTTCGCCGGGGGCGCACGACGGCTTCTCGTGCACGTGAAAGCCGTGCAGCCCCGGCGGCAACCCGGTCAGCGCCGGGTAGAACGCCAGGCCGTAGGGCGTCTCGACGATGCGCACCGTGCCTGCCGGCGCGCCCGCGCCGGCGGCTGTGGCCGCGCTCATGGGAACGACGATCTCGGCGCCGTGCGACACGGCGTGCACCGCGACCAGGGCGGCAATGGCGAAGATGGGTTTCATGAGCGACTCCTGTCCTTCCGTTTTGGCACGCGGGATGCCCGGGCGCCGCCAGCCTACTCGACGATCAGCTTGCCGTCGCGCACGATCTTCGCAAACTTCGCGGTTTCGCTGGCAATGCGCGCCGACATCTCGGCCGGCGTGCTGCCGAGCGGCTCGCAGCCGGCGTCCTTCATCCGCTGCACGAAGTCGGGCGAGCGGATGACCTTCAGCATCTCGCTGTTGAGCCGGGCCAGCACCGCCGGCGGCGTGCCCGCGGGCGCGAGGATGCCGTACCAGGTCTGGATGTCGAAGTCCTTGAGGCCCGCCTCCTGCAGCGTCGGCACGTCGGGCAGGAGCGAGGAGCGGGTCGGCGTGGAGACGGCCAGGGCGCGCAGCTTGCCGGCGCGGATGTGCTGGATCTGCGGCGGGATGCTGTCGAACGACATCGTCACCTGGCCGGCGAGCAGGTCGGTGGTGAGTGGCGCGCTGCCCTTGTACGGCACGTGCAGGAGCTCGGTGCCGGTGTCCATCTGGAACAGCGTGCCGATCAGGTGCTGCGCCGTGCCGTTGCCGTTGGAGCCGTACGAGAGCTTGCCAGGCGAGGCCTTGGCCAGCGCCACCAGCTCGGCGACGGTCTTCGCCGGCGTCTGCGCGGCGTTGACCGCCAGCACGTTCGGCACCATCGCCACGGTGGTGATCGGCACCAGGTCCTTCTGGAAGTCGTACGGCAGCTTCTTGTAGACGCTGGGCGCGATCGTGTGGTGCACCGCGCCGACGAGCAGCGTGTAGCCGTCGTTCCTCGACTTCGCCACGTAGTCGGCGCCGACGGTGGTGCCGGCGCCCGGCTTCGATTCGATCAGCACCGGCTGGCCGAGGCTCTTCGCGAGCGATTCGCCGAGGGCGCGGGCGACCAGGTCGGTGGTGCCGCCGGGCGGGAACGGCACAACCAGCGTCACCGGCTTGGTCGGGTAGTCCTGCTGCGCCGGCGCGAGCGCGGCGAACGGGGCGCAGAGCGCGAAGGCGGCGGCCTGCAGGGCGCGGCGGCGAAGCGTCGGGGGTCGGGTCATCGCGAAGTCTCCTGTCGTCGTTGTCGTTGTCGGTCTCGCTGTCGATGTCGGGGTGTCGCCGCGGTCATGCGGCCCGGCGCGCGGCCGGCGCGGCGATCCGGTCGCAGACCGCCTTCGTCACCTGCGCCGTGGTCGCGTTGCCGCCGAGGTCGCGCGTGTGCAGCGCCTTGTCGGCGGTGACGCTCTCGATCGCCTGCATCACCCGCTTCGCCGCGGCGGCCTCGCCCAGGTGCTCGAGCATCATCGCCACCGACCAGAAGGTGCCGACCGGATTGGCCAGCCCCAGGCCCATGATGTCGAAGGCCGAGCCGTGGATCGGCTCGAACATCGAGGGGTAGCGGCGCTCGGGATCGATGTTGCCGGTGGGCGCGATGCCCAGGCTGCCGGCGAGCGCGGCGGCGAGGTCGCTGAGGATGTCGGCATGCAGGTTGGTCGCGACAAGCGTGTCGAGCGAGGCCGGGCGGTTGACCATGCGCGCGGTGCACGCGTCGACCAGTTCCTTGTCCCAGCGCACGTCGGGGAATTCCTTCGCCACCTGCGCGGCGATCTCGTCCCACATCACCATCGCGTGGCGCTGAGCGTTGCTCTTGGTGACGACGGTGAGCAGCTTTCTCGGTCGCGACCCGGCGAGCCGGAACGCGAAGCGCATGATCCGCTCGACCCCGGCGCGGGTCATCATCGAGACGTCGGTCGCGGCCTCGATCGGGTGGCCCTGGTGCACCCGGCCGCCGACGCCGGCGTATTCGCCCTCGGAGTTCTCGCGCACGATCACCCAGTCGAGGTCGTTCGGGCCGCAGCGCTTCAGCGGACCGTCGATGCCGGGCAGGATGCGGGTCGGCCGGACGTTGGCGTACTGGTCGAAGCCCTGGCAGATCTTCAGGCGCAGGCCCCAGAGCGTGACGTGGTCGGGGATGTGCGGGTCGCCGGCCGAGCCGAACAGGATCGCGTCCTTGGCGCGCAAGGCATCGAGGCCGTCGGCCGGCATCATCTCGCCGTGGGCGCGGAACCAGTCGCCGCCCCAGCCGAAGTTCTCGAACTCGAAGCGGAACTCGCCGGGGCTGGCCGCGGCCAGCGCCTCGAGCAGCGCCTGGCCAGCGGGCACGACCTCCTTGCCGATGCCGTCGCCGGGAATGGTGGCGATCGCGTAGGTCTTCATGGCGCAAGGCCCTCGGTTGGTCAGTGGCGCGGATAGCCGGGCATGGCGAAGCCGGCGGCGGCGAGCTCGGTGGTGACGCGCGCACCGACCGCGGGGTCGAGCGCGACCAGCGGCGGCCGCACCGTGCGCCAGCGCGGCTCGCCGGCGAAGGTCGAGACCACGTGCTTCATCGCCGGGATCATCGGCGCCGATTCGAAGATGCGGCGAACGACGTCGGCCCGGGCCTGCAGGTCGGGACCTTCGGGCGTGCTCCAGGATTCGTACACACGGCGGATCGCCGCCGGGTTCATGTTCACCGTCGCGCTGATGCAGCCGGCGCCGCCGATCGCGAGCGAGCGCGAGAGGAACACCTCGCTCGCCGGGAACACGTCGAAGCCGCCGGCGGCGTAGCGGTCGATCATCGCCTTCGAGTTGCTCCAGTCGCCCGACGAGTCCTTGGCCCCCGCGATCACCTCCGGATAGCGCTTCAGCAGCCGCTCGATCAGCGCGAGCGTGATCGGCACCTGCGTCACCTGGGGGATGTGATACAGGTAGATCGGCGCGCAGCCGCTGCCGACGCGCTCGATCACTTCGGCGTAGTACGCGAACACGCCGTCATCGGACACGCCCTTGTAGAAGAAGGGCGGCAGCATCAGCACGCCGGCGGCGCCGGCGCGGCTGGCGTGCCGGGTGAGCTCGACCGCATCGGTGAGCGCGGACGCGCCGGTGCCGGGCATCAGCTTCGCGGCGGGGATACCGGCTTCGAGCAGCGCGTCGGTGAGCGACAGCCGCTCGGCGACCGAGAGCGACGCGGCTTCGGAATTGGTGCCGAAGATCGCCAGCGCCGCGCCCTGGTCGACGAGCCAGCGGCAGTGCGCGATGAAGCGGCCGACATCGGGCGCGAGCGCAGCGTCGAAGGGCGTCAGCACCGGCGCGAGCACGCCGTGCAGTCTCGTCGTCATCGATCGTCTCCCATCAGGAACGGGGCACCTTGCCGACCATCTTCGCCGCACGCAGGAAGTCGAAATCGACGCCCTGGTCGGCCTGCGTCACGGTCTGCAGGAAGAGCTTGCGGTAGCCGCGCTCGGCCACGGGTTCTACCACCGGCGCCTCCTTCGCGCGCCGCGCCAGCTCGTCGTCTGAAACGAGCAACGCGATCTCGCGCGCCCCGATGCTGAGGCGGATGCGGTCGCCGTTTCGCACATGGGCGAGCGGGCCGCCGATCGCCGACTCGGGCGTGACGTGCAGGACGATCGTGCCGAACGCGGTGCCGCTCATGCGTCCGTCGGAGATGCGCACGATGTCCTTCACGCCGGCGCGCGCCAGCTTCCTCGGGATCGGGATGTAGCCGGCCTCGGGCATGCCGGGCGCGCCCTTGGGGCCGATGTTCTTCAGCACCAGCACGTCGTCGGCGGTGACGTCGAGGTCGTCGCTGTCGATCCGCGTCGCCAGGTCCTCGAGCGACTCGAACACCACGGCGCGGCCTTCGTGCTCCATCAGCGCCGCGTTCGCCGCCGACTGCTTGATGATCGCGCCGCCCGGCGCCAGGTTGCCGCGCAGCACGGCGATGCCGCCCTGCGGATAGATCGGATCGGCGAACGGCCGCACCACGTCCTGGGCGAAGCCGGGGCCGGCGCGCTCCAGCTCCTCGCCGAGGGTGCGGCCGGTCACGGTCAGCGCGTCGAGGCGGAGCAGCGGCTTCAGCTCGCGCAGCAGCGTCGCCATGCCGCCGGCGTGGTGGAAGTCTTCCATGTAGTGCTGGCCGGAGGGCTTCAGGTCGAGCAGCACCGGCGTCTCGCGGCCCATCCGGTCGAGCGCGTCGAGGTCGATCTCCAGGCCCATGCGGCCGGCGATCGCGGTGAGGTGGACGATGCCGTTGGTCGAGCCGCCGATCGCCAGCAACACCCGCATCGCGTTCTCGAAGGCCGCGGGGGTGAGCACCTTGTCGATCGTGAGCCGGTCCTTCGCCATCTGCACCGCCTGCGCGCCGGTCTGCTCGGCGATGCGGATGCGGTCGGCGGTCACCGCCGGCGGCGAGGCGCCGCCGGGCATCGTCATGCCCAGCGCCTCGGCGATGCAGGCCATGGTGCTGGCCGTGCCCATCACCGAGCAGGTACCGACGCTGGCGACGAGCTGGTCGTTGACGTCGCTCGCTTCCTCGGCGTCGATCTCGCCGGCGCGAAAGCGTGCCCAGTAGCGCCGGCAGTCTGTGCAGGCGCCGACCCGCTCGCCGCGATGGCTGCCGGTGAGCATCGCGCCGGTGACCAGCACGATCGCCGGCAGGCCGGCCGAGGCCGCGCCCATCAGCTGCGCCGGCACGGTCTTGTCGCAGCCGCCGATCAGCACCACGGCGTCCATCGGCTGGCCGCGCACCATCTCCTCGGTGTCCATGGACATGAGGTTGCGCAGGTACATGCTGGTCGGCGCGGCGAAGCTCTCGTGCACCGAGATCGTCGGAAACGCCATCGGCAGGCCGCCGGCGAGCATCACGCCGCGCTTGACCGCCTCGATCAGCTGCGGCGCGTTGCCGTGGCAGGGGTTGTAGTCGCTGCCGGTGGCGGCGATGCCGATCACCGGCCGATCGAGCGCCGCGTCGGTGTAGCCCGCGCCCTTGATGAAGGCCTTGCGCAGGAACAGCGAGAACGCGGCGTCGCCGTAGTTCGGCAGGCCCTTGCGCATGCCGGCGTCGTCGTCTTCGCTCGGCGAGACCGGAGGCGGAGCGCTCATGTCGCGGCTCCGCCCGCCAGCCATTGCGCGCCGCGGCGGTAGAGCGCCTCGACCTCCGGCCCCTTCAGACCCGGCATGTCGCGCTTCACCGTGTAGCCGATCTGCTGCTGGGCGTAGGCGAGGTGCCGGTAGCCCTCGGGATAGCCGGCCAGGATGGCGGCGTCGAGCACCGGCGCCGCGCCCTGCGGCACCGGATCCATCCGGTCCTTCTCGTAGATCGGCTGGCGCAGCACCACGCCCCAGCGGCCGGCGCGCTTCTCGAGGAAGTCGTAGAAGCGGCCGGTGCAGACGATGTCGCAGGGCACGCCCTCGACCACGGCGCGCTGCGAGATCGTCATCTTGGTCTGAGCGATGGCGCGCGCGCCGGCGAGGTCGATCGCGGTGCCGCCGAGAAAGTGGAGGATGCTCACGCCCTTGTTCCAGCCTTCGCGGCTGACGCGGATGAAGTCCTTCGCCGGACCCTGGAACCAGGTGGCCATCATCACGCCGTCGTCGTGCCACACGGTCCGGAAGCGCTCCCAGTCGCCGGCGTCGCGCCAGAGCGCCCAGTTCTCGACCAGGTCGCGGATGGCGAGGCGGTCGAGGGTGTCGTCGGTCATGGGGTCGGTTCCTGCGGGCGAGGGCTCACCCGAGTATCGGCGGCGGCGCTCTGTCTTGCCTGCAGAATTGCCCGGATGTCGCGCCCGCGTATCTTCGTCCTGACGCTGCTCGCGATGCTCGCCTTCGCCGGCAATTCGCTGCTCTGCCGCGCCGCCTTCCACGCCACCCGCATCGACGCGGCGAGCTTCACCACCATCCGCGTGGTCTCCGGGGCGCTCGCTCTCTGGCTGATCGTGCGCGCGCAGGGCGGCAAGGGCGAGCCTGCCGGCAGCTGGAGCTCGGCCGCGGCCCTGTTCGCCTACGCCGCGGCGTTCTCGTTCGCCTACCTCAGCCTGAGCGCGGCGACCGGCGCGCTGCTCCTCTTCGGCGCCGTGCAGGCGACCATGATCGGCGTGGGCCTGTGGCGCGGCGAGCGCCTGCGCCCCTGGCAGCTCCTCGGCCTGGCGTGCGCGCTCGGCGGGCTGGTCGGCCTGCTCCTGCCCGGCCTCTCGGCGCCGCCGCTGCACGGCGCCGCGCTGATGCTCCTGGCCGGCGTCGCCTGGGGCGTGTATTCGCTGCGCGGCAAGGGCGCGGGCGATCCGCTCCGTGCAACGGCGGGCAACTTCCTGCGCGCCGTGCCGTTCGCCGCGGCGCTCAGCCTGGCGATGCTGGGTTCGGCCGCGATCGATCCGGCCGGCGCCGGCCTCGCCGTGGCCTCGGGTGCGCTGACCTCGGGCATCGGCTATGCGATCTGGTACACGGCGCTCCCCGGCCTCAAGGCGGCGAGCGCGGCGACGGTGCAGCTCACCGTGCCCCTGATCGCCGCGCTCGGCGGCATCGTCCTGCTCGGCGAGCCGCTGACGCTGCGCCTGGTCCTTGCCTCGATCGCGATCCTCGGCGGGATCGCGCTGGTGATCGTCGAGAGGCGAAGCGCGTCCGGCTGACGCGAGCCGGCCACGCCGCGCCTAGACTCTGCCCATGAAGAGCAAGGACTGGCGGCCCACCGCCTTCGTCGAGACCGCGCCGGGCGTGGTCGGCGAGGCAGAGGCCGAGGCCCGCCGAGGGGAGCAGCGTTCTTCGCTGCTCGTGCTGCTGCGCCAGTTCGTGGCGCTCCACGCGGCGGCGCTGCTGCTGACGGTGGCCCTGGTCGGCCGGTCGTTCGCGCAGCCGGTGCAGCGCGGCGCGGTCGCGATCGCCATCGCCGCGTTCCTGGCCGGCACGGTCGCCGCCGGAGTCGCCCATTTCAGCGCCCTGCCGGGAACCCTGCGCGTCGGCTCGCCGCACGTACCCGCCAGCGGCACGCGCGCCCTGGCCAGCGTCGCGCTCGGCGTGTTCATCGCCTTCGCGTTGGGCCTGGCCGGGCTGTCCGTTTTCTTCTTCGCGAACTGGTTTCGCTGATCCTCCCGGGAGACGATCGATGACCGCAGAGACGAACGCCGCCGACGACCCCGGATCCGAGGTCTACATCGACATGAGCGACAAGGAAGCGGTCGAGCGCTGGTGCAAGGCGCTCTCGGTCACCGACGACGCCCTGTGGGCCGCCGTGCAGGCGGTCGGCACCCGCATCGACAAGATCAAGGACTTCCTCGGCGCCGGCGGCGCCGCCTGCCAGGTCGACGGCTGAGAGCTTGCGGCCTAGCCGCGGATGAAGGCGAGCAGGTCGGGATTGATCACCTCCGGGTGCGTGGTGCACATGCCGTGCGGCAGCCCGGGGTAGACCTTCAGCGTCGCGCCCTTCACCAGCTTCGAGGACAGCAGCGCCGAGTCGGCGATCGGCACGATCTGGTCGTCGTCGCCGTGCATCACCAGGGTGGGCACGTCGATCTTCTTCAGGTCTTCGGTGAAGTCGGTGGCCGAGAACGCCGCGACGCAGTCGTAGTGGCTCTTGACCGAGCCCGCCATGCCCTGGCGCCACCAGTTCATGCGAATCGCCTCCGAGACCTTGGCACCCGTCCGGTTGTAGCCGTAGAACGGCATCGTCAGGTCCATGTAGAACTGCGGGCGGTTGCCGGCGACGCCGGCGCGGATGCCGTCGAACACCTCGATCGGCAGGCCGCCCGGATTGGCCGCCGACTTCAGCATCACCGGCGGCACCGCGCCGATCAGCACCGCCTTGGCGACCCGCTTGGTGCCGTGCCGGCCGAGGTAGCGCGCGACCTCGCCGCCGCCGGTGGAGTGGCCGATGTGGACCGCGTCCTTCAGGTCGAGCGCCTCGGTGAGCGCGGCCAGGTCGTCGGCGTAGGTGTCCATCTCGTTGCCCTGCCAGGTCTGGCTCGAGCGGCCGTGGCCGCGCCGGTCGTGGGCGATGACGCGAAACCCCTTCTCGAGGAAGAAGAACATCTGGTTGTCCCAGTCGTCGGCCGTGAGCGGCCAGCCGTGGGAGAAGACGATCGGCTGGCCCGTGCCCCAGTCCTTGTAGAAGATCTCGGTGCCGTCCTTGGTCTTGACAACGCTCATCGCTGGCCTCCAGGTGGGTGGGAGGGCGATCCTAGGCGGGCGAACTGACACGACGATGACGTCCCGCCAAAGCCCCTGCTCCCTACGCGAGCTCGAGCAGCACCGGCTGGTGGTCCGATGCGCTGGTCGCCGCGTCGACCGCGACCCCCCGCAGCCGCGGCCGCAGGTCGCGGCTGGCGAACATGAAATCGCAGGCGAAGGCTTCTGGCCACTGCGCGCGGTCGTGCACGCCCACCGTCGGTGCGTGCGCCACGCCCGGGTGCAGCACCGTCCAAGCGTCGTCGAACGCCGGCGCCCGCTCGTCGAAGGGCGCGGTCATGCGCGCGTAGGCCGGGTCGGTGACGCGGCAGTTGAAGTCGCCGGTGAGGACCGCCGACGCGGTCTGCGCGAAGCTGTGGAACGGGCCTTCGGAGGCGTCGACGGGACGATCGCGGCGGGCGTGCTCGCTCGCCTCGGCATGGCGGGCGCGCACGCCCTCGACCTGCGCCTCGCGCTGCAGCGCCGAGTAGTACTCGAGGTGCGTCGTCATCACCCGCAGCAGGCCGAACGGCACCCGAACCACCACCTCGAGCAGCATCCGCGGCATGCTGCGCAGCCCGGGATCGCACGGCCAGGGCAGCTGCACCCGCGTCGCCTGCTGCACCGGCAGGCGGCTGAGGACCAGGTTGCCGAAGGTGCGGCGCGCGCCGTCCGGCGCCGGCGTGTCGACGGCAATCCCGGGAATCGCGGTGAAGCCGGGCAGCAGCGCGCCGATCGCGGCAAACTGGTCTTCGCCGGCGCTGCCCTTCAGCGCCGGGAAGTTGCAGGCCACCTCCTGCAGGCAGAGCACGTCGAAGTCGGCGAAGGCCTTCGCTTCCTCGACGATGCGCGCCGGGTCGACGCGGCCGTCGACGCCGAGGCACCACTGGATGTTCCAGGAGACGATCTTCATGCGCTTCCCCTTGCCGTGGTCGGGCCTGCCGCGGCGCCTCCGGCCGGTGGCCCGCCCGAGCCCGGCGCCGGCGCGCCGAGGGCGAGCCGGCAGGTGCGGACGGTGCCGTCGTCGGGATCGGACTCGATGCGAAACCCGAGGTACTTCGCCAGGCGGAGCATCGACTCGTTCTCGGTCAGCACGAAGCCTTCCATCTCCTTCAGGCCGCGACCCGCGGCCTCGTCGATGAGCGTGCGCATCAGCAGGCTCCCGAGCCCGGCGCCGGCGAACCTCGAAGCCACGGTGATCGCGAACTCGCAGCGGGTCGGGTCGGCGGCGACGACGGCGATCGCGCTGCCGACGATGTCGATGCCGTCGTCCGCTGGCACGGTGGCGACGACGCCGACGCCGGCCTCCGGAAACGAGGCGAGCAGGCTGCGCAGCCGTTCCAGGTCGGGCTCGCGCACGACATGCATGAAGCGCATGTATCGGGCGTGGTCGCTCATGCGCTCGAACGCCTGCAGCAGCTCGGCTTCGTCGGCGGGAGCGATCGGCCGGACATGCACGACCCGGCCGTCGCGCAGCGTGGCGTCGAACTCGTTCACGTGCCGCCGCCGATCAGGCCCAGGGTGTGGCGCGCGATCATCAGCTCCTCGTCGGTGGGCAGCACCCACACCGCGACCCGGCTCTCGGGCGCGCTGATGCGCGGGCCGCCGCTCCGGTTGGCGGCGGGATCGAGCACCACGCCGAGCCACGCCGCGTCGCGGCAGACGCGCTCGCGGATCGCCGGGGCGTTCTCGCCGATGCCCGCGGTGAAGACCAGTGCATCGAGGCCGCCGGCGGCGGCGGCGAGCGAGCCGAGCTCGCGGCCCAGGCGGTAGGTGTACAGCTCGATCGCGAAGCGCGCCCGCTCGTCGCTGCTCGCCAGCAGCACCCGCATGTCGCTCGACAGCCCGGAGACGCCGAGCAGCCCCGACTGCGTGTAGAGCAGGCGCTCGATCGCCCGCACATCCATGCCGAGCTCGTCGATCAGGTACAGCACGACACCGGGATCGAGGTTGCCGCAGCGCGTTCCCATCGGCAACCCGTCGACGGCGGTGAAGCCCATCGTGCTGGCGACGCTGCGGCCGGCGACCAGCGCGCACATGCTGCTGCCGTTGCCGAGGTGCGCGACGACAGTGCGGCCGGCCGCCGCCTTCGCATCGACCTGCTGCAGCACATCGGCGATGTACTCGTAGGACAGGCCGTGAAAGCCGTAGCGCCGCACGCCCCGCCCGGTGATCGACGGCGGCAGGGCGAAGGCCTGCGCCACCTCGGGCTGCGCGCGATGAAAGGCGGTGTCGAAGCAGGCGACCTGGGGCAGCCCGGGTTGCAGCTTCGCCAGGATCTCGATCGGCGCGAGGTTGTGCGGCTGGTGCAGCGGCGCCAGCGGGCTCAGCCGGGCGAGCGCCGCGGTCACTTCGGGCGTGACGCGCACGGCTGCGGCGAACGCCAGGCCGCCATGCACCACCCGGTGGCCGACGGCGACCAGCCTGCCGTCGACCCGATGCTCGCGCAGGAACTCGACGAGGTGGGTGATCGCCCCGTCGTGCCCGAGCCCGGTTCCCTCGGCCCAGACCTTGGCCCCGACCTCGGCGCCCTGCGCGTCGCGGGCGAGGAATCGCGGCGCCGTGTCCAGGCCTTCGACCTGGCCGTGGAGCTGCAGCGCGGGCCGACCGCCGGCGACATCGAAGAGGCTGAACTTCAGGCTCGACGAGCCGGCGTTGAGCACCAGGACGACGTCGGCCACGCTGCTTCAGCTCACGGCCCGGGCACTCTCGCGCCGCGCCTTGGCCACCAGCACCGCGGCGGCGCAGGAGGCGAGGCGGGCGAGGAGCGAGTCGGAGCGGCTGGTCAGGATGATCGGCACGCGGGCGCCGAGCACGATGCCCGCGGCATCGGCGCCGGCGAGAAAGGTCAGGCTCTTGGCCAGCATGTTGCCGGCTTCCAGGTCGGGAACCAGCAGCACGTTGGCGCGGCCCGCGACCGGCGAGTCGAGCTGCTTGATGCGCGCGGCATCGAGGTCGATGGCGTTGTCGAGCGCCAGCGGGCCGTCGACCAGCGCGCCGGTGATCTGGTGCCGGTCGACCATCTTGCACAGCGCCGCGGCCTCGATGGTCGACGGCACCTTCGGATTGACCGTCTCCATCGCCGAGAGGATGGCCACCCGCACGTCGTTCTGGCCGAGGGCGTGCGCGAGGTCGATCGCGTTCTGCAGGATGTCGACCTTGTCTTCCAGGGTCGGCGCGATGTTGACCGCGGCGTCGGTGATGATCAGGGCCTGCTCGTGCCCGGGCACGTCCATCACGAAGCAGTGGCTGACGCGGCGCGCGGTGCGCAGGCCGGTCTCGCGCTGCACCACCGCGGACATCAGCTCGTCCGTATGCAGGCTGCCCTTCATCAGCGCCTCGGCGCGGCCCTCGCGCACCAGCTGCACCGCCGCCGCGGCCGAGGCCACGCTGTGCGGCGTGTCGACGATCTCGACCCCGGTCAGGTCGAGCCCGCTCGCTGCCGCGACCGCCAGGATGCGCGCGCGCGGGCCGACCAGGATAGGCGTGATCAGGCCGAGCCGGGCCGCCTCCATCGCCCCCTCGAGCGACGCCGCGTCGCAAGGGTGCGCCACGGCCGTGGGCGTGGGCGGAATCGACTTGCAGCGGTCGAGCAGGCGGTGGTATTTCTCGTGCTTCGCGGACATGTCGCTCCTTGGTGAGGCGAATCATGCGCCACGCGAGGGCCGGCCCTAGCGGATGCCGGCGCGCATGAACGACTGGACGAACTGCCGCTGGAACAGCAGGAGCCGACCAGCAGCGGCGCAGAGGTCATGAGGGTGGCCGCGGTGATGATCGACCAGTCGACGCCCTGGTCGGTGGAGGAGAACACCTGCAGGCCGACGGTGAGCGGCCGGGTTTCGACCGAGTTGGTGATGATCAGCGGCCAGAGGAAGTTGTTCCAGTGGAATCATGATGCTTGCCGAAGACCCTGCCCGGCCCGGTGGCTCCGTCGCTAGAGCGGGCGTCTTCGCTCGAGCGCTCGAACTTCTGCAGGAGCTCTGCCTCGTCGGCCGGAGAGACGGCACGGACACGCACGACACGGCCGTCGCGCACGGTGACGTCGGCCTCGGTCATGCGCGAGCGACCCTGATCGGGTAGAGCGGCGGCATCAGTAGACTTGGGCGATCACCTTGTAGGGATAGGCCGGCTCGACGTAGTCGCCCCGCTTCTGCCGCGCCGGCACCTTCAGCTTCTCGCGCGGCAGCTCCTTGTACGGGATGCTCTTCAGGATGTCGCTGATGATGTTCAGGCGAACGTTCTTCTTGCGATCCGACGGAGCGACGCGCCAGGGCGCGAAGTTGGTGTCGGTGGCCTGGAACATGGCGTCGCGTGCCCGCGAGTAGTCGTACCACCGGTTGTACGACTTCAGGTCCATCGGCGAGAGCTTCCAGGTCTTGCGCCCGTCCTGGAAGCGCGATTTCAGGCGGCGCGTCTGCTCCTCGGGGCTGACCTCCAGCCAGTATTTGAGGAGGACGACGCCCGAGTCGACGATAGCCTTCTCGACCGGCGGAACGCCGGCGAGGAAATGCTCGGCCTGCTTCGGCGTGCAAAAGCCCATGACGCGCTCCACGCCGGCGCGGTTGTACCAACTCCTGTCGAAGATGACGACCTCGCCGGCAGCAGGCAGGAGCGGCAGGTAGCGCTGCATGTACATCTGCGACTTTTCGCGCTCGCTGGGCGCCGGCAAGGCCATGACGCGAAACACGCGTGGACTGACGCGCTCCGTGATCGCCTTGATCGTGCCGCCCTTGCCGGCGCCGTCGCGACCCTCGAAGACGATGCAGACCTTCGCTCCCGTCGCTATGACCCATTGCTGCAGCGTCACCAGCTCGACGTGCAGCTTCTTCAGCGCCTTGGCGTATTGCTTGTCCGACAGGTCGCCCTCGGGCTTGGCGGTCGTGGGGACGGTACCGGTAGCGGCGACCGTCTCGACGCCTTCGGCGTCCGGCGCGGCGCGCGCCTTCTTGCCCTTTGTTTTCAGGCTCATCCTCGGTCTCCTTCGGTTGGAAATGATCTGGACCGGCCAGCGGAAACCGGCGGTGATGCGTCCTCGGCTTAGCGAGCAACTCCGATGTCCATTTCGCGGCCTCGCGGTATCCTCCGAGCAAGGGAGGCAAGCGCGCCATGAGTGACGTGATCCGAGGCAAGTTCTGGGGCCGCCAGATTCGCGACCTGATGGCGGAGATGACGCGTCAAGCCATCATCTGCAAGGTGAGCCTCCTCGACGCCGGCGTCATCGACGCGGTGCTCAGAAACGACGCCTCCGTCTGCGGCACCAGCAATCCGCTGGCCTTCAAGAAGCTCCGGGACGCGCTGATGATGGGCTTCGTCGTCCGCAACAAGTCCGTCAGCGCGCTCGGGCCGGCGGAGACCGAGGCGCTGGTCACGACCATCCGCGAGGCCATCAAGGAATACCTCGACAAGCTCGGCAAGCCGGGCTAGAGGCTTCGGGGCCGGCATCGCGTGCCGGCCGAGCGTTGCAATCCCCATTCGCTCGGGCGTCAGCCTGTTCTCTTGGCGCCGGCAGCAACGCTGCCGGAGGGCGCAGGCGCAGCCGCCGCGTCCCCAGGGACCACCTGTCCCGGCGTATCGCTCGGCGCGGCGCCCGGCGGGACATGGGGAAGCTTGTGCGCGATACCCTTGTGGCAATCGATGCAGGTCTTCTCCTTGCTCGCCAGGTAGGTCGAGTGCATGCTCTGCGCGCGCACGCTCTGGCGCGTGAAGTCCATGGACTCGTAGTTGTGGCAGTTGCGGCACTCGAGAGAGTCGTTGGCCTTGAAACGGGCCCATTCGTGCTGGGCCAGCTCGAGCCGCTTCTCGCGGAACTTCTCCTGCGTGTCGATCGTGCCGAAGACCTTGCCCCAGACTTCCTTCGACGCCTGCATCTTGCGCGCCATCTTGACCGTCCACTCGTGCGGCACGTGGCAGTCGGAGCAGGTCGCGCGCACGCCCGAGCGGTTGGTGTAGTGGATGGTGCTCTTGAGCTCGGCGAACACGTTGTCGCGCATCTCGTGGCAGCCGGTGCAGAACTTCTCGGTGTTGGTCGCCTCCATCGCGGTGTTGAAGGAACCCCAGAACAGAATTCCGCCGATGAAGCCGCCCAGGGTCAGAAAGCCCAGGCTGAAGTGCACGCTCGGCCGGCGGATGATCTTCCAGTAGCGCTTGAGGTATTCGATCATGTCCGGGTCCCGCTCTACTTCTTGTCAGGCTCGACGCCGCGGAAGGAATTGCCGACCAGCGCAGGATCGCGCTCCTGGGCGATGTGGCACTGCATGCAGAAGTAGCGCCGCGTCGAGATCTGCGGCAGCACCTTGCCGGCGCGGTCGATGTAGTGGGTGGCACTGACAGGGATCGCTCCGGAGAAATCGGACTTGGCGCGTGCATGGCAGTCCAGGCACTTGTTGAAGTTGCGGTCGATCTGGTAGCCGTCCACCCGGTGCGGAATGGTGGGCGGCTGCTGGTCGTAGTTGCGCGGCCGCCGGACGTCGTCGTTCACGGCGTTGCCCAGCAGCGGCGGGTGGGTCGATTCGAGCACCGGCACCGGACCGCGTGCCGCGTCCACCAGCCCCGGCGAAGGCTGGGCCCAGGCCACCGCGGCCACGAGGCCGAGCGCTGGAATGAGGAAGCTCGTCTTCATGTCGGCGTCCTGTTCTTCGACCTCAGACCTTGACGATCTTGACGGCGCACTTCTTGAAGTCCGTCTGGAAGGAGATCGGGTCGGTGGCGTCGAGCGTGACCTTGTTGATGAGCTGGCTCGCATCGAACCAGGGCACGAACACGAGGCCGCGCGGCGGCTTGTTGCGGCCCCGCGTCTCGACACGGGTACGCATGCTGCCGCGCCGCGAGCTGACCTCAACCTCGATGCCTCTGCGCAGGCCGAGCGCCGTGGCATCGTCGGGGTGCATGTAGCAGACGGCGTGAGGCACCGCCTTGTGCAGCTCGGGCACGCGCCGCGTCATCGACCCCGAATGCCAGTGCTCGAGCACCCGGCCCGTCGACAGCCAGAACGGGTAGGCCTCGTCGGGCATCTCCGGCGGCGGCTCGTAGGGCAGGGCGAAGATCAGGGCCTTGCCGTCCGGGTAACCGTAGAACTGGTAGCCGGTGCCGGCCTTGACGTACGGATCGGCCCCCTCCCGGTAGCGCCACAGGGTTTCCTTGCCGTTCACCACCGGCCAGCGCAGGCCGCGGACCTGGTGATATGTGTCGAACGGCGCGAGGTCGTGACCGTGACCGCGGCCGAAGCTCGCGTACTCCTCGAACAGGCCCTTCTGCACGTAGAAGCCGCAGCTCTTCGCCTCGGCGTTCTCGTAGCCGGCTTCCATCTGCGACAGCGGGAACTTGTCGACCTCGCCGTTGCGGAACAGCACCTCGTACAGCGTCTTGCCGCGGTATTCGGGCTTCTTCGCCAGCAGCTCGGCGGGCCAGACCTCTTCGGTCTTGAACCGCTTCGAGAACTCCATCAGCTGCCACAGGTCGGAGCGCGCCTCGCCCGGTGCGCTCACCAGCTGGTGCCAGAAGTGGGTGCGGCGCTCGGCGTTGCCATAGGCCCCTTCCTTCTCGACCCACATCGCTGCCGGAAGGATGAGGTCGGCGCTGATGGCGGTGACGGTGGGATAGACGTCGGAGACGACGATGAAGTTGTCGGGGTTGCGATAGCCCGGGTAGCCCTCCTGCGTCAGGTTCGCTGCCGCCTGCATGTTGTTGTTCACCATCACCCAGTAGGCATTGAGCTTGCCGTCCTTGAGCATCCGGTTCTGCAGCACGGCGTGATAGCCGGGCGTGCCGGGGATAGTGCCCTCCGGCAGCTTCCAGATGCGCTCGGCGGTCGCGCGGTGCTTCGGATTGGTCACCACCATGTCGGCGGGAAGGCGGTGCGCGAAGGTGCCGACCTCGCGCGCCGTGCCGCAGGCCGAGGGCTGGCCGGTCAGCGAGAACGGGCTGTTGCCGGGGGTCGAGATCTTGCCGGTGAGCAGGTGGATGTTGTAGACCATGTTGTTGCACCAGACGCCGCGCGTGTGCTGGTTGAACCCCATGGTCCAGAACGACATGACTTTGACCTTCGGGTCGGCGTAGAGCTCCGCCAGGGCCTCCAGTCGGTTCTTCGGCACGCCGCTGAGCTTGGCCGTGTAGTCGAGGTCGTAGGTGGAGACGAACTTCGCGAAGTCGTCGAAGGTGATCGGCTTCGAGCC
The DNA here is from genome assembly GCA_021414305.1 of Burkholderiales bacterium. Lineage (GTDB taxonomy): Bacteria > Pseudomonadota > Gammaproteobacteria > Burkholderiales > Burkholderiaceae_C > Schlegelella_A. The sequence goes on from JAIOOS010000014.1 coordinate 28,577, forward strand.
GCCCGCGTCGCCGGCGTTCTTGGCAGCCTTCTGCAGCGGATGCTCGGGCCTGAGGCCGTAGCCGATGTCGGCATTTCCCAGGCGGAACGAGGTGTGCCTGTCGACGAACTCGCGGTTGACGCGGTTCGTCTTGATGATGTAGTTGGCGATGTAGTTGAGGATCGCCAGGTCGGACTGCGGCGTGAAGGTGAGCTCGATGTCGGCCAGCTCGTAGGAGCGGTGCTCGAAGGTCGAGAGCACCGCGACCTTGACGTTCTTCCCGCTCAGCCGCCGGTCGGTGACCCGAGTCCAGAGGATGGGATGCATCTCGGCCATGTTCGAGCCCCACAGCACGAAGGCATCGGCCGCCTCGATGTCGTCGTAGCAGCCCATCGGCTCGTCGGCACCGAACGTGCGCATGAAACCGACGGCCGCCGACGCCATGCAATGGCGGGCGTTGGGATCGAGGTTGTTGGAACGGAACCCGGCCTTCATCAGCTTGAGCCCGGCGTAGCCTTCCCAGACGGTCCACTGCCCCGAGCCGAACATGCCCACCGCCGTCGGGCCCTTTTCCTTCAGCACCCGCTTGAACTGCTCGGCCATGACGTCGAAGGCCTTGTCCCAGGAGACGGACTGGAACTCCCCGTCTTTGGCGTATTGCCCGTTCTTCATGCGCAGCAGGGGCGTCGTCAGCCGATCCTCGCCATACATGATCTTGGACAGGAAGTAGCCCTTGACGCAGTTCAGACCCTTGTTGACCTCGGCCTCGGGATCGCCCTGCGTCGCGACCACGCGGTTGTCCTTCACGGCCACCGTCACGCCACAGCCGGTGCCGCAAAACCGGCACGGCGCCTTGGACCATTTCACCTTGGCGGCGTCGGGGTCGGCCGCGGCTGCCTGCGACAGGGCAGGAAGGGGAATTCCGGCCACGGCGCCGGCGGTCGCGGCCGCAGTGGCGCGAATGAAATCCCGTCTGTCAACCGGCATCGCAGACCTCCGCAGTCGTTGCCTCGGGACCGTCGGCGTACTGGTAGACCAGTGCGGCGGAGAGCACGCCGTCGGTGCGCTGGATCTCGCTCACCCGGGCCAGCATTTCGTCGGCGCTGTTCGCGTCGAGCGTGACGACGAGCTTCCCATTCGGCGAGCTGCCGTGAACCCGTGCGCCGGGCATCGCTGCGATCCGCTCCGAGACCCGCTGCAACCTGCGCGGAGTCGAGTGAACGACGAGGCTCGTGATGTGGACTTCCTCTGGCATGTGCGGCTTTCGTTGCGCCCCGACGTGCTCGCTCAACTGCCCGGCGGGCCGACCACGGTCTGCACCATCCAGACGATGAAGCCCCAGCCGGCGACGATCACGCCCGCGAGCACCGGCGCCATGACCACCGCGAGAAACAGGAAGCTGCGCAGCTCCTGGGCTTTGGTGAATTTCTCGTCCGACGCTTCCATTCGTGCTCCAGGTCGCGCAACCCTTGGCCGGTCGATTCAACGATGCGTGGCTCGCTGGCCCGTTGGCCGCCGGATCGAGCATCACGCCCGGGCGTCCTCCCTGCCATGTCCGTGCAGTTTGAGCATCGGTTGGGCTTCGGTCAATATCCCTTAAGGGCAAGAGAGCGAAGCTGCGACTCGCCCTCCCCCGTCGGCGACGTCAATTGCACTTTCGAGTCAGTGTCCGCAGTGGAACGCCGCGAAGCTCGTCAGCGGATGCCGGCGCGCATGAACGACTGGACGAACTGCCGCTGGAACAGCAGGAAGCCGACCAGCAAGGGCGCCGAGGTCATGAGGGTCGCCGCGGTGATGATCGACCAGTCGACGCCCTGGTCGGTGGAGGAGAACACCTGCAGGCCGACGGTGAGCGGGCGGGTTTCGACCGAGTTGGTGATGATCAGCGGCCAGAGGAAGTTGTTCCAGTGGTAGCTCACCGACACCAGCGTGTACGCCAGGTACACCGGCCGGGCGAGGGGCACGTAGACCTTGAGCAGCACCTGCAGCGCGCTCGCGCCTTCCACGCGCGCTGCGTCGTCGAGCTCCCGGGGCACCGTCTTGAAGGTCTGGCGCAGGAGGAAGATGCCGAATGCCGAGGCGAAGTACGGCAGGCCGATGGCAAGGATGGTGTCGCGCAGGCCGAGCGCGTTCATGGTCGCGTAGTTCTCGACGATCAGCACATCGGGCATGACCATGAGCTGCAGCAGGATCAGCGCGAACACGAGGTTGCGTCCCGGGAACTCGAAGCGGGCCAGCGCGTAGGCGGCGAGGGTGCCCAGCACGAGCTGGGCCGCCAGCACCATCGCCACCAGCATCGTCGTGTTGAGGAAGTAGCGGGCGAACGGCGCCGCGTTCCAGGCGTTGACGAAGTTCTGCAGCGTCAGCGGCGCGCCGAGCTCGAAGCGGGTGGAGAACGCCGACGGGTGGAACGCCGTCCAGACCGCGTAGGCGAGCGGCAGGATCCAGAGCAGGCCGAGCAGCCAGGCGCCCGCCGTCTCGAGCGCGCGCGACGCGGGCGCGACGTGAAACGCGGGCGGCGGCGGCGGGGTCGAGGTGCTCATGCGCTCACTCACCGGTAGTGCGTGCGCCGCTCGAGGAAGCCGAACTGGAACACCGCCACGAGGCCGAGCCCGATCAGCACGACCACGGTCAGGGCGGCGGCGTAGCCCGAGTCCCAGAAGCTGAAGCCGACCTGGTAGATGTAGTAGAGCAGCAGCGTGCTCGCGTTGTCGGGCCCGCCGCGGGTCATGACGAAGATGTGGTCGACCATGCGCACCGAGTTGATCAGGGCGTTGATCAGGACGAAGAGGGTCGTCGGCATCAGCAGCGGAAACAGCACCCGGCGGAAGTACTGGCCCCTCGACGCGCCCTCGAGCGCAGCGGCCTCGGCGAGCGAAGGCGAGATGCCTTGCAGCGCCGCCAGGTAGAAGATCATGAAGAAGCCCGCCTCCTTCCAGACCGCGACCACGATCATGGCGCCGAGCACCGTGTGCTTGTCGCCGAGCCAGTTGTGGCTGGGCAGGCCGAGCGCCTGCGTGATCTGCTCGAGCAGGCCGTACTGCGGCGTGTAGAAGAAGAGCCAGATGTTGGCCACCGCGATCATCGGCAGCACCGTCGGCGTGAAGTAGGCCAGGCGCAGGAAGCCGCGGCCGGAGATGCGGCTGTTGACCCAGAGCGCCATCGAGATCGCCAGCGCGATCGAGAGCGGAATCGTGCCGGCGGCGAAGATCACGTTGTTCCAGAGGGCCTGCCAGAACACCTCGTCCTCGACCATGCCGCGGTAGTTGTCGAGGCCGACGAAGCGCGACGGCCGCGCCTTCTTCGGCGTCGACATCACGCTGTGCCAGAGCGTCGCCAGCGCCGGCCAGTGCGTGAACGCCGCGAGCAGCGCCAGCGCCGGCAGCAGGAGCAGCCAGGCGGTGACGCGCTCGGTGAGGCGCAGCACGCGCTGTCTTCGAGGGCGAGGTCAGCGCGCGCCGGGGACTACTTCTTGAAGTCCTTCAGCAGCCGGGTCGCCTCGCGCTGCGAGTCGCGCATCGCATCGGCCGGCGTCTTCGAGCCGGTGAGCGCCGCCTGCAGGCCGTTGTTCAGCGCGGTGGTGACGCGCTGGTTGTCGTGCGTCGAAAGCTCGGCCACCGAGTACTGGAGCTGGTCGCGCGCCACCAGCGCCTGCGGCACGTCCTGCGCGTACTTCTTCATCTCGGCGGTGTCCCAGGCGGCCGGCGTGACGGCGACGTAGCCGGTGGCGATGCTCCACGCTGCCGCGCGCTGCGGCGCCGTGGCCCACTTGGCGAACTTCAGCGCCGCCGCCTGCTCGGCCGGGGTGGTCTTGGCGAAGATGTAGAAGTTGCCGCCGCCGGTCGGGCTGCCCGGGTGCTTCTTCGCCGGCAGCATCGCCACGCCGAAGGGAAAGCCGGCGTTGGCGCGGATGTTGGTGAGGTTGCCGGTGGTGGTCCAGATCATCGCCGCCTTCTTCTCGAAGAAGTCCTTCGGCGTCGTGCCCCACTCGATCACTCCGCCGGGCATCACCTTGTGCTTGGCCGAGAGGTCCACCCAGTACTGCAGCGCCTCGATCACGCCGGGCTTGTCGAAGTAGGTCTCGGTGCCCGCCTCGTTCATCAGGATCGCGTCGTTCGGCGTCGTCAGGCCCTGGAACAGCCAGTACGGAAAGCCCGAGGACGGGATCTTCACGCCCCACTGCGTGACGTTGCCGCTGGCATCGGTCTTGGTCAGCTTCTTCGCGAACTCGACCATCTGGTCCCAGCTCGCCGGGCCCTTCTCCGGGTCGAGGCCGGCCTCCTTGAACGCCTCCTTGTTCCAGTAGAGAACGATGGTCGAGCGCTGGAACGGAATGCCCCAGGTCTTGCCGCCGGTGCGGCTGTTCATCATGAAGCTCTTGTAGAAGCCGTCGAGCCACTTCCTGTCGTCGGCCGACTTGGCGATGTCGTCGATCGGCACGATCGCGTCCTCGTCGATCAGCGAGAACATGTCGGTCGAGAGCAGCACCGCGAGCTGCGGCGGCTTGCCGCTCTTGGTGGCGGTGAGCACCTTGACGATGCTCTCCTGGTAGGTGCCCGAGTAGACCGGGTTGACCTTGATGTCCGGGTTCTCCTTGCCGAAGTCGGCGGCCATCTGGTCGATCGTCTTGGTGACGGGGCCGCCCACGGCGACGGGATAGTAGAAGTTCACCTCGGTGACCTTCTGCGCCGCGGCGGGCAGGGCCAGCGCGAGCGCAGCGGCGGCGAGGGCGAGCGAAAACGGTTGTCTTTTCATGGCGGGTCTCCTCTGGGAATCGAATTCAGGCGGGAAGGGGAACGGCGACGTCTGCGGTCTGGCGCAAGCCGGTGGCGACGTCGAACAGGTGGCTGTCGTGCGCGGCCCAGCCCAGGCGCACCGGCGTGCCCTCGGCGAGCTCGTGGCGACCCGGCAGGCGCGCCGCCAGGGTCTCGGCGAGTGTGCCGGCGGTCGATGTCGTGCACGTGACCACGGTGTCGGCGCCGAGGTATTCGGCGCTCAGCACCGTGCCGGCGACGCCGCCGCTTTCGACCAGGCGCACGTGCTCCGGCCGCACGCCGAGCTTCAGCCCGGGCTGGCCGGGCGCGGCGACGATGTTCATCGGCGGCGTGCCGATGAAGCGCGCCGCGAACACCGAAGCGGGCCGGGCATAGAGCTCGGCGGGCGCCGCGTCCTGCTCGATCCGGCCGGCGTTGAGCAGCACCACCTGGTCGGCCATGCTCATCGCCTCGGTCTGGTCGTGGGTGACGTAGACCATGGTGATGCCGAGCTTCTGCTGCAGGGTGCGGATCTCGCGCCGCATCTCCTGGCGGAGCTGCGCGTCGAGGTTCGAGAGCGGCTCGTCCATCAGGCAGACCTTGGTCTCGGCGATGATCGCCCGGCCGAGCGCCACCCGCTGCTGCTGGCCGCCCGAGAGCTGCGAGGGCTTGCGCTCGAGCAGCGCGCTCAGGCCCAGGAGGTCGGCGACGCGCGCCAGCCGCTTGCCGTGCTCGGCCGCGGGTTCCTTCCTCACCTTGATGCCGAACAGGATGTTCTCGGCCACGCTCAGGTGCGGGAACAGGGCGTACGACTGGAACACCATCGAGATCCGCCGCTCCGCCGGCGCCAGCGTGGTGACGTCGCGGCCGTCGATCAGGATCCGGCCTTCCGACGGCGTGTCGAGCCCCGCGATCATGCGCAGCGTGGTCGACTTGCCGCAGCCCGAGGGGCCGAGCAGGACGACGAGCTTGCCCGAGGGCGTGGCGAAGGAGATGCGGTCGACGGCCCTGGCGGCACCGTAGTGCTTGCTGACCGATTCGAGCTGCAGGGCGCTCATGGATGCGCCAGCGACGAATGCATCGGCGTAGTTTCAACGCCGCCTCCCGCTGCGTGCAGCCGGGAGAACCCCAGAGCCGCCGCGTCCCTAGCGGCCGTCCACCAGGCGCGCGAAGTCCGCCGATCGGAAGCGGTCGACGACGAAGTCGACGAACACCCGGGTCTTCGCCGGCAGCAGGGTCCTGCTCGGGTAGTAGAGCGAGAGCGGCCCGGCGTCGGCGTACCAGCCCGGCAGCAGGCGGACGAGCTCGCCCGACCCGATCGGCGCGAAGGCGAACGGCATCGGCAGCAGCGCGACGCCAAGCCCGAGCCGCGCCGCCTGCGCGATCGCCTCCGGGTCGCTGAAGATCAGCCGGGGCCGGCACTGCACGGCTCGCTCGGCGACGCGCCGCGTGCGCAGCGCCCAGGGCCGCACGCGTCCGGTCGGCGACGAGCGCCGCATGATGCCGTCGAACGCGGCGAGGTCCTCGGGCGTGCGCGGCGGCGGCCGACCGGCCATGTAGGCGGGCGACGCGACGGCGACGATGTGCACCGGCGCCAGCTCGCGCGCCACGACGCCGGAGGCCAGGGCGAAGCCGCCGCCGATGGCGGCGTCGAATCCCTCGCCGACGAGGTCGACCTGCCGGTTGTCGAAGTGCCAGTCGGGCAGGATGCGCGGAAAGCGGGCCAGGAAGTCGCCGAGCAGCGGCACGAGGAACTGCCGGCCGAAGGCGTGTCCCATGCTGACCTTCAGCGTGCCGGCGGGCTCGTCGTCGACCTGGCGCGCCCCGGACACGGCCGCCTGCAGCGAGGCCAGCGGGCCGTCGACCTGGCGCAGGAAGCGTTCGCCGCCCTCGGTCAGGGCGAGGCGGCGGGTGCTGCGCTGGAACAGGCGCACGCCGAGGTCCGCCTCGAGCCGCGCCACGTTCTTGCTGACGCCGGCCGGCGTGAGGCCGAGAACGCGGGCGGCGGCGGAGAAGCTGCCGTGCTCCGCGGTCTGCACGAACGAGACCAGATGCTGCACCTGCGCCATGGCCGATCTTAAACCGCTGGTTGAAGCTGATTGCACCCATGACAGGCTGGCTGGCGAGGCCGGACTTGCGCACACTGCCGGTTGCGCGCCTCGTCCCGAGGCGCCGACTCGACGGAAAGACTTCATGCGCGCGCTCCTCCATGCCCTCTTCGCAACGCTGCTGGGGCTGGCCCTGCCCTCGGTTTCCTCGGCGCAGGCCTTCGTCTTCAAGGGATTCGCGGTGCGCGACATCGCCACCAACGGCGCGACGATCCATGTCCGCAGCGGCGGCTCGGGTCCGGCGGTGGTGCTGCTGCACGGCTACGGCGAGACCGGCGACATGTGGGTGCCGCTCGCCGCCGACCTGGCGCGCGACCACACCGTGATCGTTCCCGACCTGCGCGGCCTCGGCCGCTCGTCCAAGCCGGCGGGCGGCTTCGACAAGAAGACCCAGGCCGAGGACGTCGAGGGCGTCCTCGCCGCGCTCGGCGTGCGCCAGGCCGACGTGGTGGCCCACGACATCGGCAACATGGTGGCGTTCCAGTTCGCCGCGCAGCATCCGGAGCGGGTGCTGCGCCTGGTGCTGATCGATGCGCCGGTGCCCGGGGTCGGACCGTGGGAAGAGATCCTGAAGAACCCCCTGCTCTGGCACTTCCGCTTCGGCGGGCCCGACATGGAGCGCCTCGTCGCCGGGCGCGAGCGGATCTACCTCGACCGCTTCTGGAACGAGTTCTCGGCGTCGCCCGCTCGCTTCAGCGAAGCGGCGCGCGCCCACTACGCCCGGCTGTACGCCCTGCCCGGGGCGATGCACTCGGGGTTCGCGCAGTTCGCCGCCTTCGACCAGGACGCGATCGACAACCGCGCGTTCCTGGCCGCGCGCGGCAAGCTGAAGCTGCCGATCCTGGCCCTGGGCGGCGAGAAGTCGTTCGGCTTGATGATGGCGACAGTGATGCGATCCGGCGGCGAGAACGTGACCGAAGGCATCGTCCCCGACTCGGGGCACTGGATCATGGAAGAGAACCCGGGCGCGACGATCAAGCTGGTGCGCGACTTCCTCGCCGCGAAGTAGCGTGGCGCCTCAGGCGACCGCGAACGCCAGCGCGTCGCCGAAGGCCGCCGGGATCATGCCGATGTGCCCGCCACTGTAGAACTGCGCCGCGAAGGTCAGCCCGGCGTAGTGCCGCGACTGGACCTGCTCCGCGAAGGCGGGGTTCGCCATGTTCGCCGAATAGGAGATGTGCAGCCGCACCGCGAGCGCGGTATTGGCGGCGGCGTAGGCCGACTCCCAGCCGTAGACCGTAGCGTTCATGCAGTCGATCGAGGCGTCGCTCGCCAGGTAGGAGGCGAAGTGGCGGCTCGCCGGTGCCTCGTTGAAGAGGGCGTAGAGGACGAAGCTGCCGCCGTGCGAGTGGCCGAGCAGGATGCGGCGCTGCGGGTCGCCGCCGAAGTTGGCCTCGATGAACGGGATCAGGTCGAAGCGGAGGAAGTCCAGGTAGGCCGCCTCGCCGCCGCCGCCCGGAGTGCAGCTGTTCTGCGGCACGTAGTCGCGGCCGCGCAGGTCCTCGTTGCCGATGCCGACGATCACGGCCTTCGGCGCCTGCATCCGCTCGACGATGTCGATCACCGCTGCGAACCGGGAGTCGCCGTCGAGCAGGTAGATCACCGGCACGGTGGCGCTGATCGCGGCCAGGCCGGGCGGAAGGTAGATGTTGAGGAAGTAGGTCGTGCCGTTGCTGCGGGCGAGGAGGGTGCGCCCCTGCAGCGTCCCCGCCAGGCCCGAGCCCCCGTCCGACCCGCCGCCGCAGCCCGCGAGGGCGGCGCCCAGCAGGCCGAGGAGCGAGGCGCGGCGGCCCGTGAAAATGCGGTCGGCGAGTTCGTTCTTCATCGGCCGATTATGGGAGCCGGTCCGAGCCCGGCAGGCTCGACTCAGGTCCGGTTGGGACGGCCCTCGCGCAGCAGTTCCTCGAGCACTGGAATCATCTCCGCCGGACCCTCCAGGTTCGGGTTGACCTCGACCGCACGGCGGAAGAAGTCGAGGGCCCGGTCCGGGTTGCCGAGCTGGAGATGGATCTGGCCGGCGCCGGACAAGGCGCCCCAGTGCCTGGGGTTGCGCTTGAGGACCTCGTCGCAATCCTTCAGCGATTCCTGGTTCCGCCCGAGCAGGAAATGGATCGTCGCCCGCTTGTTCCAGCCCTCGGCGAACGCGGGCTTGCGCTTGACGATGGCGTTGAAGGTCGCGAGCGCGTCGGGCAGGTCGGCGTTTTGCATCTGCTCGACGCCGTGGGCGAACAGCTTGTCGATCGCCGCGTCGCCCGAACGGCTCCAGATCTGCCAGGTCGCGGCCGCGGCGAGGGCGCGCACCTGCGGGTCGGCGTCCTTCAGGCGATCGATCAGGCGATCGACATCGGCGCCCCTGCCGATCTCCGCCAGTCGCACGATGCCCGCGAGCCGGCTCGCCGTGTCGGGCCGCTCCAGCGCCTTGAGCGCCTCCGCCCGGGTCAGCGGCGCAGCGACGGCGGTGCCGAGGGCCATCGCGGCCGCGACAACGACAGCACAGAAGCGAAGGTGCCGCAGGATCGAAGGCATCGCCGAAATCGGGTCGCGTTTCAGATCATCGCCAGCGGGCTCGGGCCCCGCGGCGGCGGAAACAGCCCGTCGAGCTCGCGCAGCTGCGCCGACGAGAGCGCGTGCGCGAGGGCGCCGGCGTTCTCTTCGAGCCGGGCCCGGCTGCCGGTCTTGGGAATGGCGATCACGCCGTCCTGCGCCAGCAGCCAGGCGAGAGCGACCTGGGCCGGCGTCATCGCCTGCTGCTTGGCGAACTGCAGCAGCCCGCGCTCCTGCAAGAGGCGGCCCTGCTCGATCGGCGAGTACGCCATCAGTGCCACGCCCCGCTGCCGCAGCCAGGGCTGCAGGTCCCATTCGATGCCGCGGCGGCCGAGGTTGTAGAGCACCTGGTCGGTCTGCGCCGCCCGGCCGCCGGGCACGGCCCAGAGGGCGTCCATGTCGGCAGGGTCGAGGTTGCTCACGCCCCAGTGGCGGATCTTGCCCTCGCGCTGCAGCGCCTCGAACGCCTGCACCGTCTCGGCCAGCGGCACCGCGCCCGACCAGTGCAGCAGGTACAGGTCGATCGTCTCGATGCCCAGGCGCTCGAGGCTCCGGTTGCAGGCGACCGGCATTCCCCGGCGCGAGGCGTTGTGCGGATAGACCTTGCTGACGATGAAGACCTCGCTCCGTCGCCCGGCGACGGCCTCGCCGACCAGCGCCTCGGAGCGGCCGTCGCCATACATCTCGGCGGTGTCGATCAGCGTCAGCCCGAGGTCGATGCCGCGCCGCAGCGCGGCGATTTCCTCCGCGCGCCGGCCAGGGTCGTCGCCGAGCTGCCAGGTGCCCTGGCCGAGCGCCGGCACGCTTTCGCCGCAGGGAAGGGCAACGCGCTTCATGGCGGCAGTATCGCCGTGGCCGGTCCGCCGGCTAGGCCTTGACCTGGACCGACTTGACGTTGACGAACTCGCGGATGCCGAAGCCTGCGCACTCGCGACCGAAGCCCGAATGCTTGACGCCGCCGAACGGCATGCGCGGGTCGGAGCGGACGTTGTCGTTGACGAAGCTCATGCCGGCGTCGAGCTCGTCGGCGGCGATGCGCTCGCCGCGCGCGAGGTTGCTCGTCAGCACGCCCGAGCCGAGGCCGAATTCGCTGGCGTTGGCGATGGCGATCGCCTCGCGCTCGTCGGCCGCCTCGATGATCGCGGCGACCGGGCCGAACACCTCCTCGTCGTGCGCCGGCTGGCCCGTGCGCACGTCGGCGAGCACCGTCGGCGGATACCAGGCGCCGGCTTGCGCCGGCAGCGTGCCGCCGAGCAGCAGGCGGGCGCCGGCGCGAACGCTCGCTTCGACCTGGGCGTGGATCTGGTCGCGGGCGGCGACGCTCTGCAGCGGCCCGAGGCGCGTGTGCGGATCGCGCGGGTCGCCCATCTCGTAGGCCGCCATCGCCTCGACCAGCGCCGCCTCGAACGCCGCCCGCACCTCGCGCACGACGATGAAGCGCTTGCCGGCGATGCAGCTCTGGCCGGCGTTGACCATGCGCGCCGCGGCGCACACCTTCGCGGCGGCACGCAGGTCGGCGTCCTCGAGCACGAGGTAGGCATCGGCGCCGCCCAGCTCGAGCACGCACTTCTTCAGCACCGCGCCGGCGGCGGTGGCGACGCTGCGGCCGGCGGGCACGCTGCCGGTGAGCGTGACCGCGGCGATGTTGCCGTCCTCGATCAGCGCCTTGACCGCGGCGCTCGGCACCAGCGCGGTGGCGAACAGGTGCTCGGGAAAGCCGGCGTCGCGGAACACCGACTCGATCGCCAGCGCGCAGCCCGGCACGTTGCTCGCGTGCTTGAGCACGCCGCCGTTGCCGGCCATCAGCGCCGGCGCGGCGAAGCGGAACACCTGCCAGAACGGAAAGTTCCAGGGCATCACCGCGAGCACCACGCCCAGCGGGTTGAAGGTGACGAAGGCCCTGGCGCCGTCGATCGCGACCGGCTCGCGCGCGAGATACGACGCCGCGCGGGCGGCGAAGTGCTCGCACGCCGTGGCGCACTTCTCCACTTCGGCGAGCCCGTCGGTCACGGTCTTGCCCATCTCCTCCGTCATGAGCGCGGCGAGCTCGTCGCGCCGCGACCGAAGCACGGCCGCGGCCTGCTTCATGTGCCTGGCCCGCTCGTCGATGCCGGTTCGCCGCCACGGCCGCTGCGCTTCGGCCGCCAGCCGCGCCTTGTTGGCGGCGTCCTCGGCGCTGTGGCCGGGATAGGACTTGCCCGGCGCGAGGGTCGCCGGGTTGGTGGTCGTGAAGACCGGACGGGTGTTCGTGTCGCTCGTCGCCATGGTGCCGGGAATCCGAAGAACGGGGCGGGGCGGCCCCGGGGACGGCTACCCTACATCCGATCGCCGCTCGACGCGGGCGCGGAGCCTGTACCCTTGACGGGCGACAGGTCGTTCATCGTGCCGTTGTCCCATCCGTCCGCTCAGCCGAGGCCCCATGCAGCACAGCCGCTTCCTCCCGCGATTCCTGCAACGTCTGCTGGTGGCGGCAGCCCTCGCCGCCGGCCTGGCTTCGGCCGTCGCCCAGGGCGGCCCGGTGCTGGAGCGCGGCCGCTACCTCGTGACCACGATCCTGGCCTGCGGCAACTGCCACACGCCCAAGGACGGCGAAGGCCGCGCCATCGCCGCAAAGGAGCTGGCGGGCGGCGGCATCGCCTTCGACATCCCGCCCTTCGCCGGCGTCGCCGCGAACATCACGCCCGACAAGGAAACCGGCATCGGCAGCTGGAGCGACGCCGAGATCAAGCGGGCGATCACGCACGGCGAGCGGCCGGCGCACGGCCCGCTCGCCGGCAAGCCGCTGGCGCTGCCGATGGCGGCAAACTTCTTCAAGGCGATCCTGCCGGGCGACCTCGATGCGATCGTCGCCTACCTGCGCTCGGTTCCGGCTGTGCGCAACCCCTTGCCGGCGCCGGTCTATCGCGCCCCCGTGCATCGCGAGGCCTTCGCCCTGGCCGACCAGGGCTTCGGCGAGCGCGACCTGCAGGACAAGGTGCGCCGCGGCGCCTACCTGGCGACGATCGGCCACTGCCTCGAATGCCACACGCCGGTCGACAAGGGCGTGCTCCAGCTCGACGCCGCGCTCGGCGCCGGCGGGCGGCCGTTCATGCCGTCGTTCGTCAAGGGCCTGCCCGAGTCCTGGAAGGGCGCGGTGTCGCGCAACCTGACCTCCGACCGCGAGCGCGGCCTCGGCGCCTGGAGCGACGCCGAGATCAGGCGCGCCATCGTCCAGGGGGTCGGCCGCGACGGCCGCAGGATGCAGGAGCCCATGCCCTACGCGTGGTACGCCGGCCTGCGCGACGACGACCTCGACGCGATCGTCGCCTACCTGCGCACGCTGCCGCCGCTGCCGCGCTGAGCGGCGCGCGGGCGGCGCCGCGCGACCGTCTGTCCTGAGCGGCGGATGTCCCCACTTCTCCGCGGCCCACACATCCTGTTACATTGGGTCGCGCAGGCTCCACGAGAGCCGCGCGTGGAGACAACAATGACCGACGCTTCGCAGAACCCGATCTACCAGGAATCCCGCATCGACGACGAGCCGATCCTCGGCTCGGTGCTGACGATGCCCGACGGCCGCATCCAGCCGCTGACGTTCTGGGAGAAGGTGCTGGTGAACCTGCGCCTGCTCAACGCGAAGACGCTCGAAGCGCGCTACTTCAAGCCGCTCGCCTCCTGAGCGATTGGTCCGCGCCGGCAGCGGCGTAGGACATCGAGCCCACGACCGCGAGATCCGCGGTCGGCCGAGCGTCCCCAGGCGGGACATCGGCATCATGCGCATGCAGGCCCCTCAGCGAATCATCCAGTTCACGTCAACTGGACGGATCAGCTCCCGAGGACCTCCCCATGCACACCCTGCCCGCTTCGACACCGACCCCCGCCCAGCGCTACGCCAAGACCATCGAGGTCTCCAAGCGGATCCGCTGGGACATCGACCGCGACATCGTCCGCGGCCGCGAATTCGACCTGAAGCACAAGTTCCTGCCCGACGGCCTGTCGATGATCGACGAGCTCGGCTTCCTGAGCGCCGCACAGCAGCGATTCCTCAGCCAGATACAGGGCCGCACCTACGCCAACATGTTCGGCCTGGTCGAGCGCTTCATCGGCGCCAAGATGCTCGAGGTGAGCAAGGACCACTGGCTCGGCGACCAGACGGCGCTCGAGGCGATCGTCCGCTTCACCGACGAGGAGCTGAAGCACCAGGAGCTGTTCCGCCGGATCGAGAAGATGATCGGCAGCACGATGCCGCCGGGCTACCGCTTCGACGCCTCGGCCAACGACGTCGCCGCCTTCGTGCTCGGCAAGAGCACCTGGGCGGTGCTCGCCCTCACCTGCCACATCGAGCTGTTCTCGCAGGCCCATTACCACGCCAGCATCGCCAGTGCCGAGGGCCTCTCCGACCTGTTCAAGGACATCTTCCTGTTCCACTGGAAGGAGGAGTCGCAGCACGCGATCATCGACGAGCTCGAGTGGGTGCGCGAGGACGGCAAGCTCGCCTCCGACGCCGCGCGCGATGCCGCGGTCGAGGACCTGATCGCGCTCGTCGGCGGCGTCGACGGCATCCTGCAAGGGCAGGCCAAGGCCGACGCGGCGTACTTCCTCGCGGCGAGCAGTCTGCCCGCCGAAGGCAGCCAGGCGAGCCAGGTCGAGGCGACGCTGCTGAAGGCCTATCGCTGGCAGTACATCGTCTCGGGCACGCTCGAGCCACGCTTCCAGCACGTGCTCGGCGAGCTGGTCAGCGCGAAGCAGATGGCGCGGATCCAGGAAGCGCTGGCGCCGCTCGCCTACGCGATGCCGGCGCGGGCCGAAGCGGCGACGACGCACTGAGCGGCGTCGGCCGCCGGGCGAGTCAACCCCGAAGCCCTCCGGCTCGTTGAGCTGGGAGGCTGTCGAGTCCTCGCCATGAAACCTTCGTTCGTCCTTTCCACCCTCCTGGCAGCGCTGTCTTTCGCCGGCGCGGCGCACGCCGTTCCGGCGACGGCGCCGCATGCGGCCGCGTGCGTCGCCGCCCTGAAGGCGAACGAGGTCGGCCTGATCGCAACGCTGAAGGCCGGCGCCCCGGTCGAGTCGGAGTTGCTGAAGGTCGTGCGCAGCGGCATCGCGATCATCGGCACGCAGTACCTGGCCGGGCTTCGCGAGTCGGAGGCGCGTCCGTTGCTCGAGGCCGCGGAAAAGGACTTCGAGGCCCTGCCGCGCTCGGCCGCCGTGAGCCGGCAGGCGCAGTGCCTGCAGGAAGGCCAGGCGCTCTACAAGAACGCCTCGCCGATCGAGCAGAACCTCATCACCTCCGCGGCGCAGCGCCGGATCCAGAAGCGGCTGAAGAAGGCCGCATAGCGCGCCTCGGTCCCGCGTCCTTGCGCGGTACGCGGCGTCGTCTCAGGAGAGGCGTTGCCGGAACCTCGGCGGCGTCAGCCAGCCGAGCCAGCCCGCGAGACGATGCCCGGCCGACAAGGGCGCCGGCTCCAGGACAGCCGCGGGACGAAGACGCGGCAGCGGTGCGGCGCCCGAGGCGCCCGACAGCGGCGGCCGGACCACGGCGGGATTGCGGCGGATCGCCGGCCGGTGCACGGTGCGAAGGATCGGCTCGAGCCAGTCGACGAGCGGCCGCCACTGCGCCAGATCGGCGGCGGCCTTCTCGGCCGGCACGTCGAACAGCGTCACGCCCAGCTCGACCCCGCGCACGTAGACCTGCGCCTCGCGCAGCGCGGTGACGAAAGGAATCTTCAGCCCGCGGGCCCAGTCGGCCAGCGTCTCGGCGGCGCGGGTGCGTGCGTCGAGCCGCATGCCCACGGCGGCGACCTTGCAGCGGCCGCTGGCGACGCGCGGAAGCGCCATCAGCTCGGCATGGCAATCGGCGGCGGATTCGCGATCGAACGCCGAATTGCAGACCGGCATGAGGATGACGTCGGCGAACGCGACCACGCGCGCCAGGTCGAAGCCGTGCAAGCCGCCCGGCGTGTCGAGCACCACGAGGCTGACGCCGGCGGGCGGCCGCAGGATCCGCTTCGGATCGACCGCCCAGCCGACGATGGGCGCGCTTCTCGGCAGCTCCTGGAGGCCGCGCAGGCGCAGCCAGCTCTGGGTCGATTGCTGGCGATCGACGTCGCCCAGCATCACCGCGGTGCCGCTGTTGGCATAGCAGGCCGCCAGGTGAGTGGCCAGCGTGCTCTTGCCGCTTCCGCCTTTGCGATTGACGATGGCGATGACAGGCATGGTGCAGGGACGTCCGGGCCGCAAAGGCCCCAAGGTTCGTTCGATTGCAGCATGCAACGCCGGTACCGACGTTACAAAAAGAAGCCGATTGGCAGCGCTATTGCGCGGATCGCCCCGGCCCTAGGGCGAGGTTTGCGCGGCCCGGTGGCGCTCGCGCAGCTCGCGCTTGAGCACCTTGCCGATGGCGCTGCGCGGCAGCTCGGCCACGAAGTGCAGCGCCGCCAGCCGCTGCGTCTTGCCGATGCGCTGGTTGAACCACTGCAGGAGGCCGGCCTCGCTCTCGCCGCTGCCCTCGCGGCGAACGACGAAGGCGACCGGCGTCTCGCCCCATTGTTCGGACGGCACGCCGACCACGGCGGCGTCGGCGACCGCGGCATGCTCGCGCAGCACCGCCTCCAGGTCGCTCGGGTAGATGTTGAAGCCGCCGCTGATGACCATGTCCTTCTTGCGGTCGAGGAGCAGGAGAAACCCCTCCTCGTCGAACCGGCCGACGTCGCCGGTGCGGATGAAGCGCTCGCCCTCGGGGCTGGTCCACTCGGCCTCGCGCGTCTTCTCCGGCTGGCCGTGGTAGCCGAGCATCATCGAGCCGGAGCGGCCCACCACCTCGCCCGTCTCGCCGGGCGCGACCTCGCGGCCTTCGTCGTCGATCAGGCGGATGTCGTGCCCTTCCATCGGCTGGCCCACGGTGTGCAGCTTGCCGGGATGCAGGTGCGCCGTCAGCGCGCAGCTTCCGCCGCCCTCGGTCATGCCGTAGAACTCGACCAGGCCGCCCGGCCAGCGCGCCAGCACGTCGGCCTTGAGCGCGGCGGCGAACGGCGCGCTGGTGCAGAACTTCATGCGAAACGCCGAGAGATCGAAGCGGCCGAACTCCGGCAGGGCCATCAGCCGCTGGTACTGCACGGGCACGAGCATGGTGTGGGTGACGCGGTGCCGCTCGGCCAGGCGCAGGTACTCGGCGGCATTGAACTTCGCCATCAGCACCGCGGTGCCGCCCCAGGCCATCGTCGGCAGGAAGACGACGAGCGTGGTGTTCGAATAGAGCGGCGTCGCCAGCAGCGTCGTCGCGTCGGGGCCGTAGCCGTAGGCGCCGCCGCCGCGTCGCACCTGGGTCCAGCGCATCGCGTGCGGCTGCACGATGCCCTTGGGCGTGCCGGTCGTGCCCGAGGAATAGATGATGTTGAAGGCCCAGTCGGGCCCGGGCGAGACCGGCGCCGGCACCGCGCCTTCGGGCGCGAGCCACGCCTCGAATGCAAGGGCGGCCGGCGAGCCGTCGAGCGCGACGCGCTGCACGCCGTGATCGCCCGGCGCGGCGAAGCTCTCGGCGGTGCCGGCGTCGAGGAACAGCAGCTTCGCCCCCGAGTCGGCCAGCATCCCGGCCAGGCTTTTCGCCGTTTCCCCGGGCGCCAGCGGAGCGACGACGACGCCGGCCCGCAGCGCGCCTAAAAAGACCGCGGCGTACTCGACCGAGGCGCTGGCGCAGATCGCGATCGCCTCCCGCGGCCGAACGCCGTCGCGCTGCAGGGCCGCGGCGATGCGATCCAGCAGCGCGTCGAGGGCGCCGTAGGCGAGCGTCCGCCGGGAGTCCACCAGCGCAGGGTGCGCCGGGTCGCGCCGGGCGTGGCTGCGAATCAGGTCGGCGACGAGGCCGAAGTCCTGGTCGAAGGGCGTGGCGACGGATTCCAAGAACGGTGCACCGCAGTCGGGATGCCGGCGATGGTAAAGCGACGGCAGATAGACTCGGCCGGCCGCGCCCTTGCGGCGTTCGTCGAACCGTGAGGACCTTGCCGCGATGACCAGCGCCGACCCGGGGGGCCGCGATCCCGAGGAGGCGGTGGCCAGCGAAGCCCGGTTCCGTACCCTGGCCCAGGCCATGCCGAACCATGTGTGGACGGCGCCGGCCGATGGCCTGCTCGACTGGTTCAACGACCGCGTCTACGAATTCAGCGGCGCCGCGCGCGGCTCGCTCGACGGCCAGGGCTGGGCCAGCCTGGTCCACCCCGACGACCTGGCGATCGCCGCGCCGCGCTGGGCTTCCGCGATCGCCTCCGGCAAGTTCTACGAGACCGAGTTCCGCCTGCGCCGCGCCGACGGCGTGTACCGCTGGCACCTGGCCCGTGCGGTGCCGATCCGCGCCGCCGACGGCACCCTGACGAGCTGGGTCGGCACCAACACCGACATCGACGACCAGAAGACGACGGCGGCGGCGCTGGCGCACCTCAACGAATACCTCGAGCGCGAGATCGCCGAGCGCACCAGCGACCGCAACCGCCTCTGGCGGCTCTCGTCGGACATCATGCTGGTGGCGCGCATCGACGGTCCGGTGACCGCCGTCAATCCGGCCGGCAGCGCGATCCTCGGCTGGGCGGAGCGGGAGCTGGTGGGGAGCCCCCTGATCGACATCGTGCACCCCGACGACCGCGACGCGAGCGTGGCCGCCCTCGCGAGCCTGGCGCAGGGCGAGGCGCCGATCCGCTTCGAGAACCGGTGCCGGCACAAGGACGGAAGCGTCCGCTGGATCAGCTGGACGGCGGTGCCGGGCGACGGGCTCGTCAATGCGGTCGGCCGCGACCTCACCGCCGAACGCGAGCGCGCCGACGTGCTGCGCCAGACCGAAGAGCAGCTCCGCCAGGCGCAGAAGATGGACGCCATCGGCCAGCTCACCGGCGGCGTGGCGCACGACTTCAACAACATCCTGCAGGTGATCTCGAGCAACCTGCAGCTGCTGGCGATCTTCGCGGCCGGCAACACGAAGGTCACCGACCGCCTGGCCAAGGCGGAGTCGGCGGTCCGGCGCGGCGCCCAGCTCGCCAGCCAGCTGCTCTCGTTCGGCCGGCGCCAGCCCTTGCAGCCCAAGGTCGTCAACGTCGGCCGCTCGGTCGCGGGCATGGAAGACATGCTGCGCCGGGCGCTCGGCGAAGCGATCGAGATCGAGACAATCGTCTCGGGCGGGCTGTGGAACACGCATGTCGACCCGGCCCAGATCGAGAACGCCGTCCTCAACCTGGCCATCAATGCCCGCGATGCGATGCAGGGCGCGGGCAAGCTGACCATCGAGCTCGGCAACGCCTCGCTCGACGACGCCTATGCCCGCCGGCACGCCGAGGTGGAGCCGGGCCAGTACGTCATGCTCGCGGTGAGCGACACCGGCTGCGGCATGACGCCGGAGGTCGCGGCCCGGGCCTTCGAGCCGTTCTTCTCGACCAAGCCGGAAGGCAAGGGCACCGGGCTCGGCCTCTCCATGGTCTACGGCTTCGCCAAGCAGTCGGGCGGCCACGCCAAGATCTACAGCGAGCCCGGCCACGGCACGGTGGTCAAGCTCTACCTGCCGCGTGCGGCCGGGAGCGAAGACCTGCCGAGCATCGTCGAGGAGCCCAGCGGCCTCGGCGGCAGCGAGACGATCCTGGTTGCCGAAGACGACGAGGATGTGCGCACGACGGTGGTCGACCTGCTCTCGGGCCTTGGCTACCGGGTTCTCAAGGCCCGCGACGCGAGCGCCGCGCTGGCCATCGTCGAGAGCGGCGTGCGCATCGACCTGCTGTTCACCGACGTGGTCATGCCCGGCCCGCTCAAGAGCACCGAGCTGGCGCGCAGGGCGCGGGCGCGGCTGCCGGGTCTGGCCGTGCTGTTCACCTCGGGCTACACCGAGAACGCGATCGTCCACGGCAGCCGGCTCGATGCCGGCGTGGAGCTGCTCTCCAAGCCCTACAGCCGCGATGCGCTGGCGAAAAAGCTCCGGCAGATGCTCGACGCGCGCCCCGGCGGCGCGGCGAAGGTCTCGCCGCCCTTGCCTTGAAGACTGCCCTCGTCGCGGCCGCGCTGCTGGTTCTCGGTGCCCTCGCCTTCTATCTCTGGACACCCGACCGCGACCGGCGCTCGCTCGAGGCCCGCTACCTTTCCTCGCCCGATGAAATGGTGGAGCTCGGGGCCTGGCGGCTGCGCCTGCGCGACACCGGGCCGCGCGATGCGCCGGCGTTGATCCTCCTGCACGGCTTCGGCGCCAGCCTCGAGACCTGGGACGCGTGGGCCGGGCCGCTGTCCGCCGGGCACCGGGTGATCCGCTTCGATCTCCCCGGCAGCGGCCTGAGCAGGCCCGACCCCGCGGGCGACTACCGCGATGCGCGCAGCAACGAGCTGCTGCTGGCGGTGATGGACCATCTCGGCCTCGGCCGCGCCAGCATCGTCGGCCACTCGATCGGCGGCCGCATCGCCTGGACCTTCGCCGCGCTGCATCCCGAACGCGTCGACAAGCTCGTGCTGGTGGCGCCGGACGGCTTCGCGAGCCCCGGCTTCGAATACGGCAAGGCACCCGAGCTGCCGTCGGCGCTCGCGGCGATGCGCTACGTGCTGCCGAAGGCCGTGCTGCGCATGAACCTGGCGCCGGCCTACGCCGACCCCGACTTCCTCACCGACGCCTTGACGACGCGCTACCACGACCTTCTGCTCGCGCCGGGCGCGCGCGAAGCGATGCTGGCGCGAATGCGGCAGACCGTGCTCGTCGATCCGCTGCCCCTGCTCCGGCGGATTCGCGCGCCGACCCTGCTGCTGTGGGGCGAGCGCGACGCGATGATTCCGTTCGCCAACTCGGCCGACTACCTGGCGGCGATTGCCGGCAGCCGCGTCGTCGCCCTGCCGAACACCGGCCACCTGCCGCAGGAAGAAGCGGCATCGCGCTCGCTCGAGGCCGTCAGCGCGTTCTTGCGCTAGGGCCGGCTCAGAGCTGCCCCTCGGGCACGAACGGCCCCACCAGCCAGAGCATGGCCCGCCGCCACCAGCCGGTATCGGGCTCCTCGGTGAAAGTCTGCTCACCGTCGGCGGTCTTCAGCTCCCACACCAGGCCCTTTCGATCCGGGCCGAGGCGAACGCGGAACGACGCTTCGGCCATCACCACCTCGGCGAGCTTGAGCAGCTGCCCGGTCAGCTCGGGGCTGTTGATCAGCAGGCCGAGCTCGGTGTTGTGGTTCTCGGAGCGCGGATCGAAATTGAGAGAGCCGATGAACATGAGCTCGCCGTCGATCGCCGCCGCCTTGGCGTGAAAGCGCCCGATCGAGCGGCCGAACGAGCCGAGGTTGCTGCTGCGCCGGATCGGGCTCGGCGCCACCTCGTACACCTTGACGCCGAGGTCGACCATCTCGGCACGGTAGCGCTGGTAGCCGGCATGCACGAACGGCTCGTCGGTCGAGGCGAGCGAATTGGTGATCACCGTGATCGGCAGCCCCCAGAGCCGGCCTTCGGTGATGTCGTCCATGACCGAGCGGTCGGGCACCATGTAAGGCGAGGAGATCAGCACGTCGTGGCGTGCCAGCAGCAGCGCGCTCATCAGGCTCTGGCGCACGGTCGGATCGGTGCTGACAGGCTTGCCGAGAACCCGCTCGGAGTGGGCGATGATCTTGTCGGGCGAGTCGGCGAAGGCCTGCGCCGGCGCCCAGATCAGCTTCAGCCGGCCCGCGCGGATTTCCTCCTGCATGCCGAGCTGACCCAGAATGTCCTTCGCTCCGGCCGGCGGCGGCTGCGAGCCGCGGCCCGGACGCGGCAAGGTCGCCGTCTCGAAGCGCTGTCGCTGCTCGGCCGGCGCGAGGCTGCTCTGCACGATCGACCCGATCGGAAAGACGTGCTCGCTGTTCCAGTACTGGTCGAAGAGGCGCCCCAGCGTCGGCAGCAACTCGCCGACGGCGAACACGTCGAGGTCGATGTAGTTGGCGCCCTCGTGCGCCATGAAGTACTCGTCGCCGATGTTGCGGCCGCCGGCGATCGCCATCGCGCCGTCGGCGATGAACAGCTTGTTGTGCATGCGGTGGTTGAGACGCCCGACATCGAAAAGCGATGCGGCGAAGCGCGCGCTGACGCGCTTGGGCCGGACCATGAACGGATTGAAGAGTCGCACCTCGACGTTCGGATGCGCGGCCAGGCCGAGCAGCAGGGGATCGCCGCTGCCGATGTAGAGATCGTCGAGCAGCAGGCGGATGCGCACGCCGCGCCCGGCTGCGTCGCGCAGCGCGCGCAGCAGCATCCGGCCGGTGTCGTCGTCCTCGAGGATGTAGTACTGGAGGTCGAGGGTGCGCTCGGCGCGCGCGATGAGCTCCAGGCGGGTGGCGAACGCCTGTTCCGACCACGACATCAGGCGAAAGCCGCTCAGCGCCGGGTCCTCGGTCGAGGCGCGGGCGATGCGGCCGAGCGCGGTCTCCGCCGCGGCCGCGGCGGGCAGCGCCTGCGAGGCGGTCTTCTGCACGTCGCGCGGCAGGCCGGCGCAGCCGGACGCGAGCAGGGCCGAAGCCAGGAGCGCCAGAGCGGCGCCGGCGCGGCGCAGCAGGAAGCCTGCGGAGTGCATCGTCGGCCGCGGCCCCCTCAAAGCTCCCGCAGGGCCGTCGTCACCGGCAGCCGGGCCGCCCGCACCGCCGGGAACAGCCCGCCGATGAAGCCGATTGCCAGCGCCCACTTGAGCCCGGTCCAGAGCAGCTCGGGCGTCACCTTCAGCTCGAAGCTGAGCTTGCCCACCGTGCCGGCGGCGAGCGTCGAGGCGCCCTGGCCGTTGAAGACCAGATAGGCGAGCAGCCCGCCGATCAGGCCGCCGATCAGCGCCAGCAGCATCGTCTCGAGCATCACCGCCACCACCACCGGCAGCCCGCCGAAGCCGATCGCGCGCAGGGTCGCGATCTCCCGGGCGCGCGCGGCGACGGCGGCGAACATGGTGTTCAACGCGCCGAACATCGCGCCGATCGCCATGATCGCGCCCACCGCGATGCCCATGGTGCGGATGATCCCGGTCATGCGCTCGGACTGCTTGCCGAAGTAGTCGAGCGTGGTGCTCGCGTCTATCTTGAGCTGCGGGTTGGCCTCGAGCGCGGACTTGAACGCGGCGAACGCTTTCGGGTCGGCCAGGCGCACGGTCACCGAGGCGCGGCCGCTGCCGCGGCGGTAGGTGTCGGCCACCACGGCGGCGTCGCCCCACACCTCGGACTCGAGCGCGTCGCCCGAGGCGAAGATGCCGACCACCGTCCACTGGTTGGTGCCGAGCTTGATCTCCTGGCCGGGCGACATGCCGGCGAACTGGCGCGCCGCGCCGCGGCCGACGATCAGCTCGCGCAGCCCCGGCTGGAACTTGCGGCCCTCGACGATCTTCACCTGCGGCCGCACCGCCCAGGCCTGCTCGCCCACGCCGCGCAGCTGCACGCTGCTTTCCTCGTCGCCCAGGGCGCCTTTCACCGGCAGGTTGGCGGCCACCACCAGCTCGTCGGAGGCGATCGGCTTGCCGTTCGCATCGCGCGCGATGCCGGCGGTCTGCGCGATCTGCACGACGCTGTCGCGGTCCATCACCGACATCACTTCCGAAGCCGAGGCGCCGCGCATCACCACCACGGTGTCGGCGCTGCCCGTCGCGCGCAGCGTCTGGCTGTAGCCCTCGGCCATCGCCAGCAGCGCGACGAGCACCCCCACCACGCCGGCGATGCCGACGACGATCACCGCCGAAGAGCCGAGCCGCTGCCGCAGGGTGCTGATGCCGACGTTGGCCACCGAAGCCGCCTGCCGACCGCGCCGGGTGAGCGCGAGCCACGCGGCGACAAGCACGGCGAGCACGATCGCCCCGGGCCAGGGCAGCATCACCCAGACCGCAAGCACCACGACCAGCAGCACGATCAGCAGGAAGTTCATCAGGAAGCGCATGGTGTCTCCTGTCGCTCAGCGGCCGGCCAGGGCGTCGACGATGTTCAGGCGCATCGCGTTCCACGCCGGCAGCGAGCCGACCAGCAGGCCGATCAGCACCATCAGCGCCAGGCCGAGCGCCCAGCTGTCGGCACCCACGGTCGGCAGGGTGAGCATGCCGCCGCTGCTGGCGCTGACCACCGGAATGAGCAGGCTCGCCAGCCCCAGGCCGATCACGCCGCCCAGCAGGAGCAGCAGCATCGACTCGGCCAGCACCATCGCCAGCACGCTGCCGTTGGAGAAGCCGATCGTCTTCAGCACCGCCAGCTCGCTGGTGCGCTCGCGCACCGCCTGCATCATGGTGTTGCCCGAGAGCAGCAGCAGGGTGAAGAACACCGCGCCCATGATCGAGCCGACGATCAGGCCCATGTCGGCGAGCTGCTTCATCCATGAGGCGGTGGCCGCCTGCTCGGTCTGCGTGCGCGTCTCGTGGTCGCTGTTGGCCGAGAGCGCGTCGATCGCCTTGGCCACCCGGTCGGCCTGGTTCACGTCGGCGACGCGCGTCACGTACCAGCCGACCTGGCCACGGTTGTAGGGCGTGGTCTCGTCGAAGTACTTCCAGTTCAGCAGCAGCGTCTGGTCGAAGAAGCCGCCGGTCTTCTTGTCCTTGGCGTGGACGATGCCGACGATGTCGAACTGCCAGTTCTTGCTGCCTTCCTTGTCGGGAAAGATCGTCGACTGCAGGGGAATGCGGTCGCCCACCTTCCACTTGAAGCGGGTCGCGAGTTGCTCTCCGACCAGCACGCCGGTACGCGTCTCGACGAACTTCTTGCGCTCGCCGTCGCTCACCTCGACCTCGGGAAAGAGGTCCAGGTAGTTCGGCGGCACCGCGAAGCTGAACACCTGGTTATGCGGGTCCTGGTAGGCGCCGCCGAACCAGTTGGCATAGGTCACCTTGGCGACGCCGGGCACGCCGGCGATCTGCGCCTCCAGCGATTGCGGCAGCGGCTGGATGAACGAGAGCCGGGCGCCGGTCTGCAGGCGCTGCGCGCCGTTGGCGCTTTGCCCGGCCTGGCTGAACGAGGTGCGCACCGCGTCGAGCAGGCCGAACAGCAGGAACGCCGCGATGATCGAGATCAGCGTGAGGAAGGTGCGGGTCTTGCGCCTGAAGAGCGAGGCCCAGACGAGGTGGAGGTACTTCATCGCGCCCTCCTCAGGCGGTGGCCGTGGCTTCGACCAGCGTGCCCTTGTCGAGGTGCAGCGTGTGGTTGGCGTACTCCGCGGCCTTGGGGTCGTGCGTGACCATCAGCACCGTCTTTCCGTGGTCGCGGTTGAGCGCGCGCAACAGGCCCAGCACTTCCTCAGCCGAGCCGCGGTCGAGGTCGCCGGTGGGCTCGTCGCACACCAGCAGCGTCGGGTCGGAGACGATGGCGCGGGCGATCGAGACGCGCTGCTGCTGGCCGCCGGAGAGCTCGGTCGGCTTGTGGCTGGCGCGGTCGGCCAGGCCGACGAGCTGCAGCGCGATCGCCGCGCGCTTCTTGCGCTCGCTGCCCGAAAGCTTGGTCAGCAGCAGCGGCAACTCGACGTTGCGCTGGGCCGAGAGCATGGGCATCAGGTTGTAGAACTGGAACACGAAGCCGACCTTGGCGGCGCGCCACTTGGCGAGCGCGCCGGCGCCGAGCTGGTCGATGCGCTGGCCGCCGACGCTGATGCTGCCGGCAGTGGGCAGGTCGAGCCCGCCGATGAGGTTGAGCAAGGTCGTCTTGCCCGAGCCCGACGGGCCCATGAGGGCGAGGAAGTCGCCCTGCTCGACGTCGAGGTCGATGTGTCGGAGCACTTCCACCTTCTGCTTGCCGCGCTCGTACACCTTCGAGAGATCGCGGATCTCGATCAGCTTGGTCATCTCTGCCCTCTCCAGCTTTTGACTGTGGTCGTATCGGCCGCGATCCGTGGTTCAGTGCGGCTCTTCGATTGTCACGTTCGCGCCGTCTTGCAGCGCGGGCGGCGGCGACAGTACCACGCGCTCGCCGGCCTTCACGCCGTCGGGCAGCAACTTCATGGCGCCGAAATCCTGCGCCGCGGGTGCGACGCTGCGCTGCGCCACCCTGCCGCCGTCGACCACGAAGACGACGCTCTTGCCGTCGCGCTGGGCGATGGCCGCGGGAGGCACGAGCACGCCCCGGGGCGGCTGCGCCGCGGCCGGCGCCTTCGGTCCGAGGAAGGAGACGCGCACGCCCATGTCGGGCACGATGCGGCCGTCCTTCTGCTCGAGCGCCACGCGCACTTTCACGGTCGCCTTGCCGCGATCGGCCGCGGGCACGATCGCGATCACGTGCGCCGGGATCTTCCAGTCGGGGTAGGCGCTCAGCACCGCCTCGGCCGGCATGTCGGGCTTGACCTGGTTGATGTAGGCCTCGTTGACGTCGACGTCGATCTCGAGCGAGTCCATGTCGACGATGGTGCCGACGCCGGTGCGGGTGAAGCCGCCGCCGGCCGAGAGCGGCGAGACGATCTCGCCGACCTGCGCCGCCTTGACCGTGACGACGCCGGCGAACGGCGCCCGCACCACCGAGTAGTCGAAGTTCACCCTGGCCTGCGCGACCTGGGCGCGCGCCGAATCGGCCTCGCGGCGGCGCGCGTCGAGCTGCGCCGTGGCGGTGGAAACGGCGGTGCGCGACTGCTCGGCGAACTGCTGCGTCGCCATGCCGCTCGCCACCAGCGCCTGCTGGCGGCGCGAATCCGCCTGCGCCTGGCCGAGCTGCGCCTCGGCCGTGGCGACCTGCGCCTCGGCGGTCTTGACGTTGGCGTTGGCGACATCGAGGGTGGCGCGCAGTCCGCTGTCTTCGAGGCGGGCAATGACCTGGCCCTTCTCGACCCGCACGCCCTCCTCGATCAGCACCTGCGTCAGCGTGCCGGTGATCTGGGTCGAGACGGTCGCCTGGCGGCGGGCGGTGATGTAGCCGGTGGCCTGGAGCACGGCGGTGCCGCCGCCGCCACCGCCGGGCAGGATCGCGGTCGCCGTCTGCACCGCGAGCGGCCGGGCGGCGAGCAGCCACCACGCGGTGCCGCCGAGGGCCGCGACCACCAGCACGCCGGCGAGGGCCAGCCACAGGGTGCGCCGGCTGCGGCCGCCTTCGTCCTCGCGTTGCTCGCCCTCGATGCGCAGCTGGCTCAGCAGTTTCGGGTCGATGTCGCTCAAGGGCGGGTCACTCCAGGGGACGGGCGGTGCGCCGGCAGGGGCAACGGCGCTGGTGATCGGGCGCGGGAGCTTAGCAGCGCCGGGCCGGGTTCAGCAGATCGGAGAGCTTTCGCTCGCCCGCGGGCGCACCGCATCCTTTGGCCGCTCGCCAACGTCTTTGCAGCTCCCCCGAAGAAACGGAGCCGAAAGTGAAGACACACATGGTGAGATACCGGGTCAAGCCCGAGCAGGCGGCCGAGAACGAGCGGCTGGCGTCTGCCGTGTACGAAGCCTTGCGCACGACGCGGCCCGCCGGGCTACGCTACGCGACCTTCCGGCTCGAGGACGGGGTGAGCTTCGTGCACATCGTGGCCCACGAAGAGGCGGACGGCAGCAATGCCCTGACCTCGCTGCCGGCGTTCAAGGCGTTCTCCGCCGGCGTGAAGGAACGCTGCGTCGAGCCGCCGGTGCGGGTGGAGCTGACCGGAATCGGAGCCTATGGTTTCTTCGACAAGTGAGCCGGGCTGGCCGGGCGTGCCGCCGGCGCCGGGCGACCTGATCGGCATGCTCGAGCAAGGCCGACGCCAGTTCCTCGCCCTCGTCGACCACGTGCGGCCGGAGCTGCACCGCTACTGCACGCGCATGACGGGCTCTGCCGCCGATGGCGAGGACGTGGTCCAGGAGACGCTGGCCCGCGCCTACTACGAGCTGTCGCAGCTCAAGGAGATGCCGGCCTTGCGACCCTGGCTCTTTCGCATCGCCCACAACCGGGCGATCGATCACTGGCGGCACGAGAGCACGCGGGCGAGCGAACCGCTCGAAGCCGCGGCCGAGATCGCCGGCGCCGCGGCGCTCGAGCCCGACAACGCGCTGGCGCGGCGGCAGGCGGTGCAGGCCGCCCTCGGCTGCTTCCTCGCGCTGGCGCCGGCGCAGCGCGGCTGCGTGATCCTCAAGGACGTGCTCGACCATTCGCTCGAGGAGATCGCCGCCGAGCTCGACCTCAGCGTGCCGGCGGTGAAGGCGGCGCTGCACCGCGGGCGCGCCGCCTTGCAGGCACGCATCGAGGCGCCGCCACCTCGCGCGGCCCGGCCGGGCGAGACCTCGGCCGAGCTTCGGCGTTACGCCAGCCTGTTCAACGCCCACGACTGGGACGGCGTGCGCAGCCTGCTCGCCGACGACGTGCGGCTCGACCTCGTCTCGCGGCGCAAGGCCGCCGGGCGACGCGAGGTCGGCATGTATTTCAGCAACTACGATCGCGCCGGCGGCTGGCATCTGGTTGCGGCCCGGTTCGAAGGCCGCGAGGTGCTCGCCGTGCTGGCCGATCCCGACTCGCCGGCGCCCCGCTACTTCGTCGAGCTCGGCTGGCGCGACGGCGCGGTGATCTCGATCCGCGACTTCCGCTACGTCGCCTACATCGCCCAGGAAGGCTCGTTCGAGCTCGACGCCGCATGACGACCGGGGTCCGCGACAAGGCCGATCCCTGGCGGCTGCACACGCCGCTGGGCACTTCGGCCTACACGATGCATGTCGAGCGATGCTGAAGCGCGCCGGCGACCGGGTCGAGCTCGGCCGACAACCCGGTCGGCGGCTGGGTACGGACTGAAGAAGGGCCTGCGCGGCCGCTTGGCGGGCCGCTGACAAAAGCCTCTTGAAACTTTCCGGCGTGCTCCTATTTCGCTTCGCGCGGGCAATCCCGTCCGCGCAATGCAAGAAAGGAGTGAACCATGTACCCCTCCATGCTGATGCCGTCCGGCGACCTGTTCGCCGATTTCGCGCAGTTGCAGGACCGCATCGACGAGCTGCTCGGCGGCAGCCGCGGCTCGTCGAGCATCCGGGCGGTGGCCCGCTCGGGCGCCTTCCCGGCGCTCAACGTCGGCACCTGGGCCGAGGCGCTCGAGATCTACGCCTTCGCACCCGGGATCGATCCGGCCTCGATCGAGGTGTCGGTCGAGAAGGGGCTGCTCACGGTCGCGGGCGAACGCAAGGCGCAAACGCAGCAGCCCGGCAAGGAGGTCAACGTTTACGCCAGGGAGCGCTTCGACGGGCGCTTTCGCCGCGTCGTCGCCTTGCCGGAAGACTCCGATCCGGCGCGGGTCGAGGCGAGCTACACGGGCGGCGTCCTGAAAGTGGTCGTGCCCCGGCAAGAGGCCGCCAAGCCGCGCCAGATCCAGATCAACGGCTGAATCCTCGAATTGCCATCCATCGGAGCAACATCATGCAAGCAGGATCCCCTTCCACCCCCGCGCAGCGGACTGAACCCACGCTGCTGCCGCCGGTCGACATCGTCGAAGACGCATCCGGCATCACGCTCATGGCCGATCTGCCCGGCGTCGAGCAGAACGACCTGTCGATCAGCGTCGACGGCCGCACCCTGACCATCGACGCGCCGCTGCGGCTGGGCGAGGCGAACACGCTGGTCTCGGTCTATGCCGAGGTCCGCGCCAATCACTACCGGCGCAGTTTCGAGCTGAGCGGCGAGCTTGACACCACTTCGGTCGAGGCTGCACTGAAGGACGGCGTGCTGACGCTTCGGCTGCCGAAGCTCGAACGGGCCAAGCCGCGGCGGATCGAGGTTCGCACCGGGAGCTGAAGCCGATTGCCTGCGGTGCCGCTAGCGCCGGCAGTTGGCGACCACGCTGCGGATCGCCAGGAACAGCTCGGCGGGCTCGACCGGCTTCGCCAGGTGCGCGCCGTAGCCGGCGTCGCGCGCCTTGTCGCCGTCGCCCAGGCGCGCGAAAGCGGTCACTGCGATGGCGGGCAGGTCGCGCAGGCCGGGCCGCTCGACCCGGCGGATGCGGCGGATCAGCTCGTAGCCGTCGACCCGCGGCATGCCGATGTCGCTCACCAGCACGTCGGGCAGCTCCTCCGCGAGCAGGCCCAGCGCCTCCTCGGCCGAGCCGGCCGCGGCCACTTCGGCGCCGCGCGTCTCGAGCAGGCTGGCGAGCATCTCCCGGCCGTCCGCCTCGTCGTCGACGACCAGGACGCGCAGGCCGGCGAGCTCGGCTGCCGCCGGCGCAGGCGGAATCAGCGTCGACGACGGCTCGGCCGCTGCGGGCCGCGCCCGCGCGGCGACCAGCGGCAGGCGAACGACGAAGGTGGCCCCGCGGTCGAGCCCTTCCGACGCGGCGTAGACCTGGCCGCCATGCAGCTCGACCAGCTGGCGGACGATCGCCAGGCCCAGGCCGAGGCCGCCGAAGGAGCGTGCCTCCGACGATTCGGCCTGGCGAAAGCGCTCGAACACGTGCGGCAGGAATTCGGCCGAGATGCCGGCGCCGGTGTCGGCGATCGTGAGCCAGGCCTCGTCGTCGCGCACTTCGGCGCGCAAGGTGACCCTTCCACCCTCGCCGGTGAACTTGATCGCGTTCGAGAGCAGGTTCCAGACGATCTGCTGCATCCGGCCCGGGTCGGCCTGCAGCTCCACCGCGGCGCCCTCGATCCGCTCCAGGGCGATGCGCTTGGCGTCCGCGGCCGGCTGCAGCGACTGCACCGCGGACTCGAACACCGCTTCGAGGGACACCTTCTTGATGTCGAGCTCGAAGTTGCCGGAGGTGATGCGGCTGACGTCGAGCAGCTCCTCGATCAGCCGGGCCTGCGCGCGGGCATTGCGATCGATGGTCGCCACGGCGCGGGCGAGGTCGACGCCGCGGGCGCCCGGATGCTGCAGCAGGTGGGTCCAGCCGAGGATGGCGCTCAGAGGCGTGCGCAGCTCGTGCGACAGCGTGGCGAGGAAGTCGTCCTTCATCCGGCCGGCCCGCTCGGCCTCGAGACGGGCCAGGCGCTCGGCGTCGCGCGACTCCTCCTCGATCATGAGCTGACGCCGCATCTCGTGCTGGCGGGTCCGGGCGCGCAAGGCCGCGCGGGCGGCGCTGACCAGGGTGTCCGCGTTCAGGGGGCGTTCGAGCAGGACGACGTTGCCCAGGCGGTGGAGCGCGCCGCTGGCGTCGTTCGGCCGGCGGCCGACGCGGCGCGAGGTCAGGACGATGAACGGAAAGTCCGACCAGGGCGGCTGCTCGTCGATCCAGCGGCCGAGAACCTCGAGCGCCGGGCCGGACAGGGTCTCCTCGGTGACGAAGGCGATGTCGGCGCCGGCCTCGACCGCCTGCGCCAGGCTGTCGAGCGAAGCGCAGACCGAAGGCCGGGAAAACTGGGTCTGCAGGACATGGCAGACGACGTCGGCGTCGCGGCCGCGCGGGGCATGAACCAGGATGCGCTGCGGCACCTCGGAGGGGGCGAACAACGCGCTCATCCGTTCGCGTCGGCGGCCAGCAGCTTCGTCGCCCCGGTATAGGTCGGCATGCCGGACATCACGCCCTCGAACGCGGCGAGCGGCTCGCCGACCTGCAGGCCGAGGCCCTCGCTCAGGCGGAACTCGCGGATGGTTCGCTGGTTCTGGCTGGTCCGGCTCTTCATCGCCGTGACCGCGGACCGCACCCCGCCCTCGGCCTCGAAGAAGCGGAAGACGATCGTCGCGTCGCTCAGATAGCTGAGGTCGATCTCGGTCCTCACGTTCTCGACCGCTCCGTGCTGGCCGACGATCAGCAGCGTGGTCACGCCCCGGTGGTTGAGGTAGGTGAGCAGCTCGTGCATGTGCAGCAGCAGGAAGCTCTGGCCGGGCATCGCCTGCAGGTAGGCATTGAGGCTGTCGAGGGCGACGAAGCTGGCGCCCTCGACCTTGACCGCCTCGATCACCAGCGCGGAAAACTCGCCGGTGGAGAGCTCGGCCGGATCGATCTGCTTGATCCGGCACTGGCCCGATTCGATGTAGGGGTCGAGGTCCATGCCGAGCAGCCGGCTGCGCAGGATCAGGGTCGTCAGGCCCTCGTCGAACAGGAAGTAGGTGGCGCGCTCGCCGCGCCGCAGGGCGGCGTGCATGCAGCTCACCGCGGTGGTGGTCTTGCCCACGCCCGAAGGCCCGACCAGCAGCGTGCTGGTGCCGCGGACCAGGCCGCCGCCCAGCATCTCGTCGAGGGCGCTCGTGCCGCTGCTCACGTGCTCAAGCCGCACCGGTGCCCGATGCTGCGAGGCGACCAGGCGCGGGAACACCGCCACGCGGCCGGTGTCGAGGACGAAGTCGTGCCTCCCGCCCTGGAATTTCTGGCCGCGCATCTTGATGACGCGGACCTGCCGGCTCTCGGTGCCGAACTCGCGCACCGTCTGCTCGAGGCTGATGACGCCGTGGCAGATGCTGTGCAGCTGCAGGTCGCCGGGCTCCGAGGTCTTGTCGTCGAGCAGCAGCACCGTGCACGAGCGGGTGGAAAAGAACTGCTTGAGCGCGAGCACCTGGCGGCGATAGCGCAAGGGGTCCTGGGCCAGCAGCCGCATCTCGGAGAGGCTGTCGAAGGCCACCCGGGTCGGCTCGGCGCGCTCGATCTGTGCCGTGATCTTGCGGATGGTCTCGCCGAGCTCGACTTCCGAGGGATAGAGGATCGATTGCTCGGCGTCCGGATCGCGGCCGCTCTCGTCGAGGAGCTCGAAGATGTCGATGCCGTCGAGCGACCAGCCGTGAGAAGCGACCACGGCACGCAACTCCGCCGCGGTTTCCGACAGGGTGATGTACAGGGCGCGCTCGCCGCGGGCCACGCCGGCGAGCAGGAAGCGCAGGGCGAAGGTCGTCTTGCCGGTGCCGGGCGTGCCTTCGAGCAGGTAGAGGCGGTTGGCCGACAGTCCGCCGCCCAGGATCTCGTCGAGGCCCTCCACGCCGGTGGAGGTGCGGGGCGGGGCGAAGACACGGCTTTCGTGCATGGCGTTCATGCCCCTTACGTTACGAAAGCCCGTTCAGGAATGCGGCAGGAAGAGGCCGATTGGCCTCGTAGGGCGCCGCCCTACACGCGAACCGGTCTCCGGACGGCGACGCTCAGGCCGGCAGGCCGCCGGCGGCGCGCCGGTAGTCGCTCGGCGCCACGCCCACGTGCGAGCGAAAGACGCGGCTGAAGTGGGCCATGCTCGAGAAGCCGAAGCCGAGCGCGATCTCGGTGATCGAACGATGGCTGTTGGCGCGGTCGTCGAAGCTCTGGCAGCAGGCCTCGAGCCGGCGCCGCAGGATGTAGCCGGCAACGCCGTCGGGCTCGTCGGAAAAGGCGTTGTAGAGATGGCGGCGGCTGCAATTGAGCGCCCATGCGACGCTGTCGACCGAAAGCCGGGCGTCGCCCAGGTGCTCGGCGACGTGCTGCTTGATGCGCTCGCGCAGCGCCTCGCGCTGCGTCATCGCCGTGCCGATGCCGGCGAGGTCGAGCATGGAGAGGTGCACGAGCTGCGTGATCGCGTCGCCGACGCCGCGCGCCGCCGCTTCCGACATGCCCGGCAGCTCGCGGTACGCCGAGCGCATGGTCTCCAGCGCGAGCCGGGCGACGCCACCGCTGCCGCCGAGCCGGCGTGCCATCAGCGGGTCGAGGGCGACACCGCGCTCGACCAGCCTCTCCTTGGGCACCATGACGATCAGGTGCTGCACCGACACCGGGTTGGCGACGGCGTAGCTGTCGGTGGTGTCGTAGATGCTCCACTGGTCGGGCGTGACCCACGCCTCCCGGCCCTTCTGGCCGACGCCGGCGCAGCCGACATAGGGGGCGACGATCTTCAGGTAGCCGATCTCGGTCGAGCGGGCAAGCGTGCTCGAGCGCATCACCCGGTGCCGGTTCGCCTCGAGCCTCGTCAGGACGATGTCGCCGGCGCGCAGGGTCGACATGCTGCCTTCGAAGTCGCTGTCGCCGTACAGGTCGCTCTTCAGGCCGCAGAACAGGCGGTTGATCCAGTCGCCCCAGTAGCCGGCACGCTCCGACGCGGCCACCTGGTCGGTGCTCATCGTGCTGGCGGTGGTGCCTGGGGTCACGGCGCTTCCTGCCGGCGTGGCGCCGGTGCCGGGCAGCGTATCGGACGGTCGCGGCACTCTCAAGCTGGAGAACCCACGCCTCCGGGAAAGCCCGAAGGCCGCGTGCACAAAACGGCAAGCGCGAATGCATGCGGCGACAAGCACCCGCGCCGCTTGCTGCCGAGAATGCCGTCGCAGCCGGCCGCGAGAGCCGGGCGCGTCCACGAACGATCCAGGAGACTCCGATGACCCTTCGCCGCACCCCGCCCGCCGGCTTTCCGCGCCGCACCGTCGTCAAGGCCCTCGCCGCCGCGCCCGTCGCGCTTGCCTTTCCCGCGCTCGTCCGGGCGCAGGCCGGGCCGGTGCGGGTCGGCTACGCGATCGCCCGCACCGGCCCGTGGGCGGGCGGCGCGCAGGTCAGCCAGGAGCCGAACTTCCTGCTCTGGGCCGAGCAGCAGAACGCCGCCGGCGGCCTGAGCGTGAAGGGCGCGCGCCGGCAGATCGAGCTCGTGAGCTCCGACGACCGCAGCGACATCGAGACCTGCGTGCGCACCTACGAGAAGCTGATGGGCAGCGACAAGGTCGACCTGATCCTCGCGCCCTGGGGCAGCAACGCCAACTTCGCGGTCGCGCCGCTGGCCAATCGCTTCGGCTACCCGCTGCTCGGGCCGACCGCCCTCAGCCGAAAGCTCATCGACATGAAGCTGCCGTACTTCTTCTCGCTGCTGCAGCAGCCCGAGCCGATGATGAACGCGCTGGTCGACATGCTGAAGGCGAATGGCGTCAAGTCGGCCGCGGTGATCTACGTCGACGACCTGTTCGGCCTCGAGAACCACACCGCGCTGAAGGCGGCGGTGGCCGGCAGCGGCATCACGATCGTCGAGGAGAAGAGCTACCCCCTCGGCGTCAAGGACCTGGCGCCGGTGCTGCGCTCGATGAAGGACAAGGCCCCCGACGCCTTCATCGGCCTGACCTACCCGCCCGACACCATCCTCGCGAGCAAGCAGGCCAAGGAGATCGGCTTCAACCCGAAGTTCTTCTACGCCAGCGTCGGCACCGCCTTCCAGCTCTACCGCAACGTCATGGCGGCGGGTGCGGAAGGCGTGATGGGCATGGGCTCGTGGAACGCGAAGACCTCGCCGGGGGCGAAGGCCTACTTCGACGCGCACGTCAAGAAGTTCGAGAAGGAGCCCGACCGCTGGGCGAGCGGCGCGTGCTGGGCCGGGCTCGAGATCCTGACCGCCGCGGTGGCGAAGGAAGGTCTCGACAGGAAGGCGATCCGCGACTACATCGCCGGCACCGAGCACGCCTCGATCATCGGCAAGATCAAGTTCGCCGGCAGCGAGAACCTCGGCACGCCCGGCTCGGTGAGCCAGTGGCAGAAGGGCGAGTTCGAGGTCGTCTGGCCGAAGGCGATCGCCACCGCGCCGCTTCTCACGCCGAAGCCGCCCTGGGCCTGAAGCCCCGATGACCCTCGGCGCCTGGGCCGAGCTGGTCGCCTCCGGCCTGATCACCGGCGGCGTGTACGCGCTGGTCGCGCTCGGCCTGAACCTGCAGTACGGGCTGATGCGCATCCTCAACATCGCCCACGGCGAATTCCTGATGCTCGGCGCGTTCCTCACCTGGGCGGCGCAGACCTCGCTCGGCATCTCGCCGCTCGTCATGCTGCCGGTCTCGTTCGCGCTGCTGATGCTGCTCGGCCTCGTGATCCACCGGCTGACGTTTCGCCGCCTCGCGCGCACCTCGCCCGATCTCGACGTGTTCGAGGCGCGCGGCCTGATGGTCTCGTTCGGCCTGATGTTCCTGGTGCAGAACTTCGCCCAGCTCCTCTGGGGCGGCGAGCTGCGCGGCTACGACTGGCTCGCCGACCCGGTGGCGATCGGCGACGCCCGCTTCGCCGCCAACAAGCTGCTGCTGCTCGCGCTCGCCCTGGCGATCAGCGCGGCGCTGATCGTCGTGCTGCGCACGACCCTGCTCGGCAAGGGCGTGCGCGCGCTGATGCAGTCGCCCACCGGCGCGCGGCTGGTCGGCATCGACACCGAGCGGCTGCATCCGCTGATGTTCGGCGTCGGCCTCGGCCTCTCGGGCGTGGCGGGCTGCCTGCTCTCGATGACCTACACGATCTCGCCTTCGATGGGCGAGCCCTACACCGTGACGGCGCTGATCGTCATCACCCTCGGTGGCTTCGGCAGCATGTCGGGCGCGCTCGTCGGCGGCCTCGCCCTCGGCGTGATCGAGGCGCTGGGCATGCACTTCACCAATCCCTCGCTGAAGACGCTGCTCTCGTACGGCATCTTCATCGCCGTCCTGCTGTGGCGGCCGAACGGCCTCTTCACCCGGCGCTGAAGCCGACCATGCGACGCGACCTGACGATCCTCTTCGTGCTCGCCGGCGCGGGCCTGGCGTTGCCCTTCGTCGCCAGCGAGTTCGTCGTCTCGCTGGCGCTGAGCTGCCTGATGTACGCGGCGCTGGCGTCGAGCTGGAGCACCTTCTGCGGCAGCACCCGCTACCTCTCGCTCGCGACCTCGGCGTTCTTCGGCATCGGCGCCTACACCTCGGCGCTGACCCTCGGCCAGCTTCCCTGGCTGCTGGCGATCGCCCTCGGCGCGGCGATCGCCACGGGGGTCGCCGTGGTCATGGGCGCGGCCGTGCTGCACCTGCGCGGCACCTACTTCGCGGTGCTGACCTTCGGCATGACCGAGCTGATCCGGCACGGGGTCGCCTACTTCGAGAAGCAGGTCACCGGCACCGTCGGCCGCGTGCTCGCCGTCGTGCCCGAGCGCAACACGATCTACCTGACGATGCTCGGCCTGGCGGCCTGTGCCGTGCTGGTGGCGATCGCGGTGCGGCAGAGCCGCTTCGGCCTGGCGATGGCCGGCATCGGCGCCGACGAGCAGCGCGCCGAGACGCTCGGCGTCGATACACGGCTCGTCAAGATCGGCGGCTTCGCGCTCACCGCGGCCTTCGCCGGCGCGGTCGGCGCGGCAATGAGCGTGCGCTGGACCTACATCGACCCGGCTACGGTGTTCACCCCGTTCATCGGCTTCCAGACGGTGCTGATCGCGCTGATCGGCGGCGCCGCCACGCTGTGGGGCCCGCTGCTCGCGGCGCTGGTGTTCAGCCTGCTCGCCGAGACCCTGCGCCTGCAGATGCCGCAGGTCTACATGATGTCGCTCGGCCTGCTGCTGATCCTCTCGGTGCTCTTCCTGCCGGGCGGCCTGGCCTCGATCCGCTGGCGGCGGCGATGAACCGCCATCCGCTGGTCGAGGCGCGCGAGCTGACGGTCCGCTTCGGCGGCCTCACCGCCGTCGACGCCGTGAGCGCCGCGTTCGCCCCGGGCGAGCTGGTCGGCATCATCGGCCCGAACGGCGCCGGCAAGACCACCTTCTTCAACGCCCTCTCGGGCGTCATCCGGCCGACCTCGGGCGAGCTGTTCGCGCTCGGCGAGCGCCTCACCGGCGCCGCGCCGCACCGCTTCGCCGAGCGCGGCATCGCCCGCAGCTTCCAGACGCCGCGCGTCTTCGCCTCGCTGAGCGTCGCCGCCAACGTCGCCTTCGGCCTGCGCTTCGCCGGCCGCAAGCGCCCGGCCGCGGGCCTGCTGCACGACGAGACGAGCATCCTCGCCCTGCTCGGGCTGGCCCCGTACGCGGCGCTGCCAGCAGCGGCGATCACGCCTTCGCAGCAGCGACTGCTCGAGATCGGCATGGCGCTGGCGACGCGGCCGCGGGTGCTGCTGCTCGACGAGGTCGCCGCCGGGCTGGTCGAGGCCGAGATCGAGGCGATCGGCCGGCTCGTGCTGCGCCTGCGCAACGAGCTCGACCTCACCGTGATCTGGATCGAGCACGCGGTCACCACCCTGCTGCAGCACGTAGAGCGCGTGATCGTGCTGCACGAAGGCCGCAAGATCGCCGACGGCACGCCGGCCGAAGTGGTGCGCAACCCGATCGTGGTCGAGGCCTACCTCGGCGACGAGATGGTGGAGCCGGCATGAGCTCGCCGCCGGGCGCCGACCGCGCCCTCGCCCACCTCGAGGTCGAAGGCCTCGCCGCCGGCTACGGCGCCTTTCTCGTGCTGCGCGACCTGAGCCTCGAGGCGCTGCCGGGCCTGACCGTCATCCTAGGCCCGAACGGCGCCGGCAAGACGACGCTGCTGAAGGCGATCGCCGGCCTGATCCCGCGCTCCGGCCGGGTGCGGCTCGACGGCGCGCTGATCGACCCGGGCGCGAAGACCTCGGACCTGGTGCGCCGCGGCATCGCCCTGGTGGCCGAAGGCCGCCAGCTGTTCCCGCAGATGAGCGTGGCCGAGAACCTCGAGCTCGGCGGCTGGCTCGTGCCCGGGGCGGTGCGCCAGAGCCGGCTCGAGCAGGCCTTCGCCGACTTCCCGCGCCTCGCCGAGCGCCGCCGCCAGCTCGCCGGAACGATGAGCGGCGGCGAGCAGCAGATGCTGGCGATGGCCCGGGCGATGATGAGCGGGCCGCGCCTGCTGATGCTCGACGAGCCCTCGCTCGGCCTGGCGCCGAAGAAGGTCGACGAGATGCTCGCCATCGTGCGCCGCATCGCCGACAGCGGCACCACCGTGCTGATGGTCGAGCAGAACGTGCGCAAGGCGCTGGCGACGGCCGACCGCGGCTACGTGCTCGAGCGCGGCCGGGTGGTCGCCGCCGGCACGGCAGCGGCGCTCGCCGGCTCGAGCCTGGTCCGCCAGGCCTACTTGGGCAAGGGCTCGACGCCGGCCGTGGCGCCGGGCTAGGGCCCGCCGAACGTCGACCGGCCGGGGGCAGGCATCCGCCTTGCCCGCGCCAGTGCATGTGGCAGGTTTCGCGGAAGGCTCGACTTCAGGCTCCGGCCGCCGGGCGCACCGGTCGGCGCGCGTCATGATCGACGCCAGCGTGAACGAGACCCCCGATCCGGAAGCGCTGGCCACGGCGCGGCGAACGCTCGCCCTGCTCCAGGCGCAGGCCGAGGCGGTGCGTGCCGACCTCGCCAGCCTGCGCCGCGAAACCGAGAAGGCGAAGCAGGAGCTGAGCGGGCTGCGCACCGCGCAGCTGCTCGAGGTGAACGACCGCCTGGTGCAGGCGGCCGTGCATGCCGACACGGCCGCCCAGACCGCCGTCAGCAGCCTCGACGAGCTGAACCGCTCGACCCAGCACGACGAACTCACCGGCGCCACCACCCGCGTTCTCATGCTCGACCGGCTGCAGAGCGCGATCGCCCGCGCCCAGCGGACTGCCGCGCGGGTGGGCCTGCTGTTCCTCGACCTCGACGGCTTCAAGGCGATCAACGACACCCTCGGCCATGGCGTCGGCGACCAGGTGCTGCGCCTGGCGGCGCAGCGCCTGGCTTCGGTGGTGCGCGAGTCCGACTCGGTGAGCCGCTACGGCGGCGACGAGTTCGTGGTGCTGCTCGCCGAGATGTCGAGCGCCGCCGACGCCGCGCCGATCGCCCGCAAGATGCTCGACGCGCTCGCCGCGCCGGCGCTGATCGGCGCGCATCCGGTCTCGCTGCTCGCGAGCATCGGCATCGCCATCTATCCGGAGGACGGTGCCGATGCGGTGACCCTGATCCGCCACGCCGACGCCGCCATGTACCGCAGCAAGCGGCGCGGTGCGGGCGGATTCGAGTTCTACCAGGACGACGGGACCACCGATCCCGCCAGCGGCCTCGATTCCGAGCCGATGCAGCTGGCGACGCGGCGCGCCGACGTCGCCTTCTCCGAGCACGAGGCGCGGCTGCGCGAGCTGCTCGAAGCCAACCGCGACCTGGTCGGCGCGGCGCAGGTCGCGCAGAAGCTCCAGGCCAACGCCGAAGCGGCGCACCACCGGCAGATCAACTTCGTGGCGATGGCGGCGCACGCCCTGCGCAATCCGCTCTCGGCGATCCGCATGGCGACGACGCTGCTCTCGGATTCGCGGATCGAGGGGCCGATGAAGGAGCGCCAGCTCCAGCTCGTGCAGCGCCAGGCGGCGCTGATCGCGCGCCTGATCGACGACCTGCTCGACGGCTCGCGGGTCGGCGCCGGCGAGTTCCGCCTGCAGCGCCGCGAGTTGCAGCTCGATTCGATCCTGGGGGTGGCCGCCGACGCCTGCCGCCATGCGATCGACGCGAAGCAGCAGCGGCTGGTTGTCCGGGCGCCGGTCGAGCCCGCGCTCGTGAACGGCGATCCGCAGCGCCTCATCCAGGTGTTCAGCAACCTGCTGAACAACGCCTCGCGTCGCTCGCCGGCCGGAGGCGCGGTCACGCTGACGACGCAGGTCGAGGCCCGCAGGATCGTCGTCACCGTCGCCGACGAAGGCACCGGCATTGCGCCCGACGTCCTCGCCGGCATCTTCGACCTGTTCGCCGTCGACACCCAGGTGCCGCTCGAGGAAGCGGGCCTCGGCATCGGCCTGGCGGTGGTGCGCGCGCTGGCCGAGGCGCACGGCGGCAGCGTCGGCGTGAACTGCGGGCCGGGCGATCGCGGCAGCGAGTTCGTCGTCAGGTTGCCGCGGATCGGCGACGCGCCCGCGGCCTAAGGGCCCGGGCTCAGCGGCCGATCGCCTCGGCCTTGTCGTCCCAGAACGCGAGGGGCGGCACCGTACCGAAGCCGGCCCTGGCGTTGTCTTCCATGTGCTCGCGGCGGCGCGTGCCGGGAATGGCGCAGGTCACCGCCGGATGGCCGAGCACGAACTTCAGCAGCACCTGGGCCCAGCTGGCGCAGCCGATCTCCGCGGCCCAGCCCGGCAGCGGCTTGCCGAGCAAGCCGCGCAGCAGGCCGCCGCCGCCGAACGGCATGTTGACGATGACGGCGACGCCGCGTTCGGCGGCCAGCGGCAGCAGGCGCCGCTCGGCCTGGCGGTCGTCGAGCGCGTAGTTGATCTGCAGGAAGTCGAGCTTCTCGGCACGCAGCACGGCCTCCACCTCGGCGTAGGCCGACGAGCTGTAGTGGGTGATGCCGATGTAGCGCACCCGGCCCTGTTCCTTCCAGCCGCGCAGCGTCGCCAGGTGGCTGCGCCAGTCGACGAGGTTGTGCACCTGCATCAGGTCGATGCGGTCGCTGCGCAGGAGCCGCATCGATTCCTCCATCTGCCGGATGCCCTCGAGCTTGCCGGAGGTCCAGACCTTGGTGGCGAGGAAGGCCTCGGCCCGCCGTCCGCTCGCCGCCAGCAGCTCGCCGGTGGTCTCCTCGGCACGGCCGTACATCGGCGAGCTGTCGAGGACCTTGCCGCCGGCGGCGAGCAGCGCCTCGACCACGCCCGGCAGCAGCGCGTAGCCCGCGCTGCCGGGCGCCTGGTCGAAGCCGACGTAGGTGCCGCAGCCGATCACCGGCAGGGCTTCGCCGCTGGAGGGAATGGGGCGGGTGTTCATCCTGGCGATGCTCGCAGATTGGCGGCGGAGGCGACGCGTTCCTATACTGCGCGTTCCCCTTGCTTGCGAGGCGCTGACGATGGCCGAAACCCGATCCTCGAGCGAACCGATGGCCTCGGTCGAGCGGCGCGCCGCGGCGATCGAGGCGGCGCTTGAAGCCCAGGGCCTGAAGCCGGGCGAGTTCGTCGCCGACCTGACCCGCCGTGCCGAGGAAGACTGGGTGCCGGCGAACGGCGGGCGCCTGGTCGCGAAGGCCTGGACCGATCCGGCCTTCCGGCAGCGGCTCCTCGCCGACGGCCGCGCCGCCGCGGCCGAGCTCGGCTTCGAGCTGCCGCGGCATCACCGGCACCTCGTCTTCCTCGAGAACACCGCAGCGGTGCACAACGTCATCTGCTGCACGCTCTGCTCGTGCACCGCGTTCACCATCATCGGCCTGCCGCCCGACTGGTACAAGGACCTCGAGTACCGCGCCCGCGTCGTCCGCGAGTCGCGCACGGTGCTGAAGGAGATGGGCCTCGAGCTGCCGCCGGACATGGAGATCCGGGTCTGGGACACGACCGCCGACACGCGCTACGTGGTGCTGCCGCTGCAGCCGCCGGCGACGCTCGGCTGGACAGAGCAGCGGCTGGCCGCGATCGTGACCCGCGACGCGATGATCGGCGTGGCGCGGCTCTAGCCCGCCGGGAGCACGGCATGGACGGCATCCACGACCTCGGCGGCAGGCAGGGCTTCGGCCCTGTCCGCTACACGCCGCACGCGCCGGCGTTCCACGCGCCGTGGGAGAAGCGCGTCAACGCGCTCTACGCGCTGGCGGTGCGGCTCGGCATCTTCAACATGGACGAGTACCGGCACGCGATCGAGCGCATGGAGCCGCGCCACTACCTTTCAGCGAGCTACTACGAGCGCACGCTCACCAGCCTGGCCACCCTCTGCATCGAGAAGGGCCTGGTCACGCGCGAAGACCTCGAGCGCCGCGCCGAGGGCGCGTTCCCGCTGGCGCTGCCGGCCGCCGCCGGCCGGTCCAACGTCGCCGGGCGGCAGCGCCTGGCCGTCGGCGACCGGGTGCGCGTTCTCGTCGAGCACGTGCCCGGGCACGTGCGCATGCCGGCCTACATCCGCGGCAAGAGCGGCGTCGTCGTGGGCGTCTCGCCGGCCTACCCGTTCCCCGACGCGCACGCGCACGGCGTGCCCGCGGAAGACGAGCCGACCTACGACGTGCGCTTCAGCAGCGCCGAGCTGTGGCCGAACGCGGCCGACGCGGCGTTCGTGCACGTCGGCGTGTTCGAGAGCTATCTCGAACGGCTCTCCTGAGCCGGGTTCACTTCGTCTTGGCCGGGTCCTTGACCTGCTTCTGCACGTCGAACTCGACGTTGTAGAGCTGGTTGCCCATCGCCGGCACGCGCTCGACCTTGCGGATGTAGACGTCCTGGACGATGTCGCGGGTCTGCGCGTCGATCAGCACCGGGCCGCGCGGGCTCTCGAACACCTGGCCCTTCATCGCCGCGAGCAGGGCGTCGCCGCCGCCCGCGCCCTTGGTCGCGGCCAGCGCCGCGTAGATCACGCGCATGCCGTCGTAGCCGGCGACGGCCATGAAGTTGGGACGGAACTTGTTCGCCGCCTCGAACGCGGCGACGAACTTCTTGTTCGCCGCCGAGGGATGCGCCGCCGAGTAGTGATGCGAGTTGACGATGCCGAGCGCCACGTCGCCCATGTCGTTGAGCTGGTCGTCGTCGGTCACGTCGCCGGTGGCGATGAGCTTGATGCCCGACTTGTCGAGGCCGCGCTCGGCGAACTGCTTCATGAACGCGGCACCCTGGCCCGAGGGCAGGAACACGAACACCGCGTCGGGCTTCTGGTCGGCGACCTTCTGCAGGAAGGGCGCGAAATCGGGGCTGCGCAGCGGCGAGCGGATCTCGCCGATGACCTTGCCGCCGTTGAGCAGGAACTGGCTCTTGAAGAACTTCTCGGCGTCGATGCCCGGGCCGTAGTCGGCGACAAAGGTGACCACGCTCTTGATGCCGTGCTTGCCCGCCCACTCGGCGATCGAGACCGAGACCTGCGGCAGCGTGAAGCTGGTGCGCACGATGTACGGCGACTGCTCGGTGATGGCCGAGGTGGCCGCCGCGGTCACGACCATCGGCGTCTTGCTCTGGGTGGCGATCGGCGCGGTGGCGAAGGCGAGCGGCGTGAGGCCGAAGCCGGCCAGCACGTCGACCTTGTCGTTGACGACCATCTCCTGGGCGATGCGGCGGGTGGTGTCGGCCGTGCCGGCATCGTCTTTCAGGATCAGCTCGATCTTGCGGCCGGCGACGGTGGTGCCGTTCTGCGCCATCCACAGCTTGACCGCGGCCTCGATCTGCTTGCCGGTCGACGCCGACTGGCCGGTCATGGGCAGGATGAAGCCGATCTTGAACGGCTTGGCGTCGGCGGCGCGCACGACCAGGGGAGCGGCGGCCAGCGCGGCGGAGCCGGCGAGGGCATGGAGGGCTAGGCGTCTTTTCATGAACGGCTCCGGAATCGCGACGAGGAAAGAGGTCGATTGTCGCCACCCGCCGGCGCCCCGGCCATCCGGAGATTCGCGCAGCGGCGGGGCGGCCTATGATCGTTCGCCCTCACCGCCCCCTGACGTCATGAGCACTCGCACCCAGCCGCCCTTTCGCGCCGACCATGTCGGCAGCTTCCTGCGCCCCAAGCGCCTGCTCGAGGCACGCGACCAGCGGGCAAAGGGCCGGATCACGCCCGAGCAGCTGCGCGCCGTGGAAGACGACGCGATCGCCGAGATCGTGAAATTCCAGGAAGACGTGGGCCTGCAGAGCATCACCGACGGCGAGTTCCGCCGCACCTACTTCCACATCGATTTCCTCGACAAGCTGGGCGGCGTGAAGACCGACATTCCGGTCACGGTGATCAAGGCCGACGGCAGCGAGGAGCTGGCGCCGCCGGTGATGCGCGTGACCGGCAAGGTGCGCCATGTGCAGGACATCCAGAGGGCCGATTTCGAGTTCCTGAAGTCGCGGGTCTCGCCCGGCCGCACCGCCAAGGTGACGATTCCCTCGCCGACGATGCTGCACTTTCGCGGCGGCCGCGCCGGCATCAGCCGCGAGGCCTATCCCGAGCTCGAGCCCGACTTCTACGACGACGTCGCCAACGCCTACGGCGACGAGCTTCGCTCGCTCGCCGCCGCGGGCTGCACCTACGTGCAGATGGACGACACCAACCTCGCCTACCTCTGCGACGAGAAGATGCGCGAGGCGGCGCGCTCGCGAGGCGACGATCCGAACGAGCTGCCGCACCGTTACGCCGGCTTCATCAACAAGGTCGTGGCGCAAAAGCCCGCCGGCATGACGCTGGCCATGCACCTGTGCCGCGGCAATTTCAAGAGCACGCACGCGGCGGCGGGCAACTACGAGCCGGTGGCCGAGGCGCTGCTGGCGGAGATGAAGCTCGACGCCTACTTCCTCGAATACGACGACGAGCGCTCGGGCGACTTCCGGCCGCTGCGCTACCTGCCCAAGGACAAGATCGTCGTCCTCGGCCTGGTCACCACCAAGTTCGGCGAGATGGAGTCGAAGGACGCGCTCAAGCGCCGCATCGACGAAGCCGCGAAATACGTGCCGCTCGAGCAGCTCTGCCTGTCGCCGCAATGCGGCTTCTCGAGCACGGTGCACGGCAACAACATCGCGGTGGAGGCGCAGCGCGCGAAGCTGCGCCTCGTGGTCGAGGTCGCCGACGAGGTGTGGGGCAGCGCCTGACCGCCGCCCGCCCCGGCGCGAGCCGGGGCGTCAGTCAGAAACTCAGGACGAGGCCTTGACGACGAGCTGATCGTCGACCGACTTCACGCCGCT
Source organism: Burkholderiales bacterium (assembly GCA_021414305.1). Classification (GTDB taxonomy): domain Bacteria; phylum Pseudomonadota; class Gammaproteobacteria; order Burkholderiales; family Burkholderiaceae_C; genus Schlegelella_A. The sequence continues at coordinate 72,963 of JAIOOS010000014.1, forward strand.
GGTGTCCTTGGCAATGGCCACGGCGCGATCGCGGTTCACCGACTTGTCGGCCGTGCCCTTCAGGGTGACGACGCCGTTCTTGGTGTCGACGTCGATCTTCAGGCCCTTCACGTCGGGATCGGCGAGCAGCGCGGTCTTCACCGTGGCGGTGATCGCGCTGTCCTGGATCACGGTGCCGGCCTTGTCGGCGGCGCGGCTCATGTCGTTGCCCACTTCCTTGGCGGCCGACTTGACGTCGGCGGCCATTTCCTTGGCGCCTGCCTTGGCGTCGGCGGTGGCTTCCTTGGCGTCGGCCTTCACCTCCGCGGTCGTTTGCGGCGCGGGGTTGGGAACGGTGGTGGTGGTCGTCGTCGTGCTCGTACCGTCGGGCGACTGGCTGGTCGTCTTCTGCTCGCAACCGAGCAGGCCGACCGCGGCAACGGTGGCGATGGAAATGGAGAGCAGATTGCGAAGAGGGGTGTTCATGGATATCTCCCGTCGAAGTTGGACACGCTCCTCTTCGCCGGCAAGGGCAATGCCCGAAGCGGGCGCCCGAGCCGGGTCGGGCGCTTGTCCTACGTCCGGCCGGCCGCTGCGCCGCGCTTCATGCCGCCGCCGATTCGGGCACGATCTTGCGCAGCAACTCGATCAGGAGCGCGCGCTCGGCGCGTGACAGTGCCGCGAGCGCCGGCTCTTCCATCGTCGCCGCGATCCGGCGAGTGCGCTCGGCGAGCGCCCGGCCAGCGGCGGTGAGGTGGATCTGCTGCGCCCGCCGGTCGCGGGTGCTGCGCACCCGCTCGATCCAGCCGCGCTCGGCCATGCGGTCGAGCGTCACCGCCATGTTCGGCGGCGAGATATCGAGCGCCTGGCCGAGCTGCTTCTGGTTGACGTCGCCGTTGTCGGCCACGAGCATGAGGATCGAGAACTGCGGCGTTGTCAGGCCGTGCGGGTCCATGTGCACGGTGAACACCTTGCGCAGCTCGAGCGCGGCGCGCGAGGCCGCGTAGCCCACCAGGTGGGCGAGGCCGGAGTCGTCGAGCCGGCCGGGCTGCCGTTTGGCCGCGGCCGGGCGCGGCGGGCGCGCGCCGGGCGCCGGGGTCGGGCGGACCGCGGCCACGCTCATGCTTCCGTCTTCTTTCGCGCCGCGCCGAGATAGGTCTCGATCACCCTCGGGTCGCGTGCCAGCTCGTCCGCCGGCCCGTGCAGCGCCACCTCGCCCATCTCGAGCACGTAGCCGTAGTCGGCGACCTCGAGCGCGGCGCGGGCGTTCTGCTCCACCAGCAGGATCGTCACGCCGGTAGAGCGCAGCGCGGCGATGGTGGCGAAGATGCTCTTCACCACCAGCGGCGCGAGGCCGAGGCTCGGCTCGTCGAGCATCAGCAGCGCCGGGCGACCCATCAGGGCGCGGCCTACCGCCAGCATCTGCCGCTCGCCGCCCGAGAGCGTGCCCGCGAGCTGGACGCGCCGCTCGCGCAGCCGCGGGAACAGCATGTAGACCTCGTTCAACGCCTTGCTGCTGTCCTTGATGCCGAGGCGGAACTGGCGCCATGCGCCGAGCAGCAGGTTGTCCTCGACCGACATCGTGCCGAACAGGGCACGCGTTTCCGGCACCAGCGCCATGCCCTGCATCACCCGCTCCTCGAGCGAGCTCAGGGCGACCGACTGGCCGGCGTACTCGAGCGTGCCGGTCGAGGCCAGTGCGCCCATCAGCGCATTGAGGAGGGTGGACTTGCCGGCGCCGTTGGGGCCGATCACGGTGATGACCTGGCCCTCTTCGGCGGTGAGCGAGAGGCCGTGCAGCACCTCGGCGCGGCCGTAGCCGGCGCGCAGGTCGCGAACTCGAAGCAGGGTCTTGGCCATGGTCGCGGCGCGCTAGTGCTCGGTGCCGAGGTAGGCGGCACGCACCGCGGGAGAGGCCTGCACTTCGTCGGGCGTGCCTTCGATCAGCTTGGTGCCGAACTCCATCACCACCACCCGGTCGACGAGGCCCATCACCAGGTCCATGTCGTGCTCGACCAGCAGGATCGAGAGCCCTTCGCCGCGAAGCTGGCGCATGACGTCGGCGAGGCCTTCCTTTTCCTTCAGACGCAGGCCCGCCGCCGGCTCGTCGAGCAGCAGCAGGATCGGGTCGGCGGCGAGCGCGCGGGCGATCTCCATCAGCCGCTGCTGGCCGAGCGCGAGGTTGCCGGCCTGCTCGTGCATCAGCTCGCCCATGCCGATGCGCTGCAGCTGGCGCTCGGCCTCCTTCATCAGGCCGCGCTCCTCGGCGCGGTCGAGGCGCAGCATCGCCGCCGGCACGCCGTGGCGGCCGCGCAGGTGGGCGCCGAGGGCGACGTTCTCGAGCACCGTCATGCCGGGAATCATCTTCACGTGCTGGAAGGTGCGCGCCACGCCGAGCCGCGCGATCTTGCGCGAGGCGAGCGAGTCGATGCGCCGGCCGAGCAGCGTGACCTGGCCGCTCGTCGCCGGCAGCACGCCGGTGACGAGGTTGAAGGTGGTGGACTTGCCCGCGCCGTTCGGGCCGATCAGGCCGAGGATCTCGCCCGCCTTGACCTGGAAGCTGACGTCGTTCACCGCGACCAGGCCGCCGAACTCCTTGCGCGCGTCGCGCACGTCGAGCACCACCTCGCCGTGCGCCGGCCGGGGGCGGGCCGGCAGCGGCGGCGCCTCGGCCCAGTCGACCTTGCGGCGCAGCCGCGGCAGCAACGCATCGACGAACGACCAGAGGCCGTCGCGCGCGTACTGCAGCATCAGCACGAGCAGCACGCCGAAGACGATGATCTCGTAGTTGCCGCTGTTGCCCATCAGCTTGGGCAGGAGGACCTGCAGCTGGTCCTTGAGGATCTGCACGACGCCGGCGCCGATCAGCGCGCCCCAGACGTAGCCGATGCCGCCGAGCACCGCCATGAACAGGTACTCGATGCCCATGTTCAGGCCGAAGGGCGAGGGGTTGACGGTGCGCTGGAAGTGCGCGAAGAGCCAGCCGGAGACGCTCGCGAGCAGGGCCGCGAGCACGAACGCGGTGACCTTGACGCGGAAGGTGTCGACGCCCATCGCCTCGGCCATGGTCGAGCCGCCCTTGACCGCGCGCATCGCCCGGCCGGCGCGCGAATCGAGCAGGTGCGTCATGGCAACGGCTGCAAGCACGACGAGCGTCCAGATCAGGTAGAAGTAGCTGCGCCCGGTGTTGAGCACCTTGCCGAAGAAGTTCAGCGCCGGGATGCCGAGCAGGCCGTCGTACTTGCCGAGGAAGTCGAGGTTTCCGAGCAGGTAGAAGAGCGAGAGGCCCCAGGCGATGGTGGCGAGCGGCAGGTAGTGGCCCGACATGCGCAGCGTCACCCAGGCGAGCACCAGCGCGGCGACAGCGGTGAAGGCCAGGCCGATCCAGACGGTGAGCCAGGGCGAGACGCCGTAGGTCAGCGTGAGGTAGGCCGCCGAGTACGCGCCCAGGCCGACGAACGCCGCCTGGCCGAACGAGGTGAGGCCGGCCACGCCGGTGAGGAGCACCAGGCCGAACACCACCAGGGTGTACAGGCCGATGTAGTTGGCCTGCGTGATCCAGAACTCCTTGTACTCCGGCGTGACGACGGGAACCAGCGCCAGGATCACGACGAAGACGACGAGCGAGATACGACGCAGGCTCACGGGGCCTCCCCGCCGCCGGGCCGCCCCAAGGCGGGGAGCGCCCCCTCGGGGGGCAGCGAACGAAGTGAGCGTGGGGGCACCATCATTCTTCCTCGTCGTCGTGGCCGTGCTGGAACGAGCGCCAGAGGAGCACGGGGATGATGAGGGTGAAGACGATCACTTCCTTGAAGGCGCTGGCGTAGAACGAGCTGAAGCTCTCGAGCACGCCGACCAGCAGCGCGCCGAGGGCGGCAGCCGGGTAGCTGGCGAGGCCGCCGAAGATCGCGGCGACGAAGCCCTTCAGGCCGATCAGGAAGCCCGAGTCGTAGAAGATCGTCGTCGTCGGCCCGATCAGCAGGCCCGAGAGCGCGCCCATGAAGGCGGCGAGGCCGAAGCTCAGCTTGCCGGCGCCCGAGGTCGAGATGCCCATGAGGCGCGCGCCGAGGCGATTGACGGCGGTGGCGCGCAGCGCCTTGCCGCGCAGCGTGCGCTCGAAGAACAGGAACAGGCCGAGGATCAGCGCGATGGCGACCGCGAAGATGATCACCGTCTGCCCCGAGAGCGCGAGCGGCCCGAGGGTGAAGCGCTGGTCCCAGAAGCTCGGGTTGCGAAAGCCCTCGGCGCCGAAGAACACCAGGCCGAGCCCGGTGAGCGCGAAGTGCACGCCGACCGAGACGATCAGCAGCACGAGCACGGTCGCGTCGGCGAGGCGCTGGTAGGCCAGGCGGTAGATCAGGGGCCCGAGCAGGGTGACGATCGCCACCGCGAGTGCGCTCTGCACGAGCAGCGGAAACTTCTGCGGCGCCGCCCAGACCGTGACCGCGACCACGATCGCCGGCGCGAGCAGGGTCTTGACCGCGTTGCGCAGCAGGGTCGCCGCCGGCAGGCCGCGGCGCAGCGCGTCGAAGGCGTCGAGCAGCGCGGCGGCGACGGCGAGCGCCGCCATCAGCCAGAGCGTGCCCGGCACCTTGCCGTACTGCAGCACCGCGAGCGAGAGCGCGCCGTAGGCGACGAACTCGCCCTGCGGGATGAAGATGACGCGGGTGACCGCGAAGACGAGGACGAGCGCGAGCGCCAGCAGCGCGTAGACGGCGCCGTTGGTGGCGCCGTCGAGCATCAGGATGCCGGCGATCGAGGCGTCCATCGGGCTACTCGCCGCCGCAGGGTGCCGCGCAGGTCCGGATCAAGGGACCACTTGCCAGTCGCCGTTGACGATCTTGAGCAGCACGCCGGTCTCTGGGGTGTAGCCGAAGTGATCGGTCGCGGTCCAGTTGAGCACGCCTTGCGAGACGGGGGTGCGGCCCATGGTCTCGAATGCGTCCTTCAGGGCGGCGCGGAACTCGGGCGTGCCAGGCTTGCCCTTCTTCAGCGCGATCGGCACGGCTTTCTGCAGCACGAGCACGACGTCGAAGGCGTGGGCCGCGAACTGGTTGGCCGAGCCCTTGCCGTTGACTTTCTCGAACTCGTTCTTGAACTGCACGCCGAGCGCCTTGCTGGCGTTCGAGTCGGGCAGCTTCTCGGCCACGACGGCCGGGCCCGAAGAGACGAACCCGCCCTCGACATCGGCACCGCCGACGCGGATCAGGTCCATCGTCGCCGCGCCGTGCGTCTGGTAGATCTTCGCCTTCGGATAGCCGCGCTCGACCAGCGCCTTGTGCGGCATCGCCGCGCCGCTGCCCGAGGCGACGATCAGGATCGCGTCCGGATTGGCCGAGGTGAGCTTGAGCACCTGCCCGGTCACCGCGGTGTCGCTGCGCGCGAACCGCTCGGTGTCGACCAGCTTGATGCCGGCCTTGTCGGCGAGCGGCTTGATGTCGGTGAGCCAGGCCTCGCCATAGCCGTCGGCAAAGCCGAGGAAGCCGTAGGTCTTGACGCCGGTCTTCTTCCAGTGCTCGACGATCGGGATCGCCATCACCGCGGTCGACTGCGGCATGCGGAACGACCATTCGCCCTTGCCCGGCGGCAGGTTCACCGGCGAGAGCATGAGCTGCACCGTCTTGCCCTCGGCGGCAACGTCGGCCATGGCCGCGGCGACGGGCGTCGCGGTCGAGCCGATGATCACGTCGACCTTGTCCTCGGTGAGGAACCTGCGCGTGTTCTGCACCGCCTTGGTCGGGTCGGTGGCGTCATCGAGAACGATGACGTTGAGCTTCTCGCCGGCGATCGTCGCCGGCCAGAGGGCGATGCCGTTCTTGGTCGGGATGCCGAGCGCCGAGGTCGGGCCGGTGAGCGAGATGCTGACGCCGATGGTGAGGTCGGCCTGGGCGCTGGCGGCGGCACACGCCGCGGCCAGGGCCAGGGCGAGACGGATCGAGGCTTTCATGAGGTCTCCTGTCGTTGTTGGGCAAACAAACTCGGGGCCGCGCCGCGGCTATTCGCAGAGGGCGCGGATGTCTTCGGGAACCGGGATCGCCCGCAGCCGGTCGGGATTGTCGCTGTCGCGGCGGACGAAGGCGCGCGTCTCGGTGCCTTCGCAGATCAGGGTGGCGCCGCGCATGACGCGATGCCGCTGCCGGAACACCTTGGCCCGCCACTCCTCGACGTGGGTGGAGATCTCGAGCTCCTCGGCGTAGGTGGCGGCGGTGACGAAGCGGGTGGCGATCTCGAGCAGCGGCGTGCCGACGATGCCGCGCGTCTTCACCAGCTCGCGCCAGGGCGGCACGCCGCACTGCATGAAGAAGGAGAGCGAGGCCGCGTCCATCCAGCGCTGGAAGTTCGGATAGAAGACGATGCCGGCGGGATCGCAGTCGCCGAACTGGATCGTCACGCGAAAGGTCGTGGTCTTCGCCATCACTGGCTCCCTCTCCCGCTCGCGGGAGAGGGCTGGGGTGAGGGTGCGCGCGGCACGATCACGTCGCGATCCCGCCCCACATACATCCGCACGACGTCGACGTCGCGATGCGTCAGCACCGCGCGCTGGTTGATCGAGCCCTTGTCGGTGATCTCGCCCTTGTCGATCGAGGGTGGCTCGGCCAGCACCAGGGCGCGCGCCACCCGGGTCGAGCTGCCGCTGCCGGTGGAGTGCAGCACGTCGACCAGGCGCTGGAAGAAGGCGCGCAGCTTCGGCTCGCCGAGGACGATGTGCGCCGGCGCATTGCCCGGCAGCTCGACGAACGCGCGGCAGGCGTCGAGGCGCGGGAAGAACAGCACGCCGATCTCGCTGCGGTTGATGCCGGCGATGACCACGTCCTGCACCAGCGGGTCGCCGGCGGCGATGATCTTGGCGCGCAGCGGCCCGACCGAAACGAAGGTGCCGGTGTTGAGCTTGAAGTCCTCGGCGATGCGGCCGTCGAACATGAAGCCGCGGCCGGGGTCGGCCGGGTCCATCGGCTTGGCGGCGTCGCCGCTGCAGTAGAAGCCCTCGGCGTCGAAGCTCTCGGCCGTCTGCTCGGGCGCGCGCCAGTAGCCGGGAGTGACGTTGGGGCCGCGGTAGCGCACCTCCTGCTTGTCGCCCATGGGCACGAGCTTGAGCTCGAGGCCGGGCGCGGGCAGTCCGATGTGGCCCGACTTGACCTCCCAGGCGTTGGCGCAGATGGCGAACGGAGAGGTCTCGGTCATGCCGAGGCCGGTGAGCATGCGGATGCGCTCGCCGCACTCCATCTCGGCGACGGCGTCGAGCTTGTCCCAGACCGGCTGCGACAGGCCCGCGCCGGAGAAGAAGAGCATCTTCACCCGGCTGAAGAAGGTCTTGCGCAGGACCGCGTCGACCTCGAGCGCGTTGGCGATCTCCTCGAAGCCCTTGGGCACGTTGAAGTAGATCGTCGGCGCGATCTCGCGCAGGTTGCGCAGCGTCTCGCCGATCAGCGCCGGGGTCGGCTTGCCCTCGTCGATGTAGAGCGTGCCGCCGTTGTAGAGGGTGATGCCGATGTTGTGGTTGCCGCCGAAGGTGTGGTTCCACGGCAGCCAGTCGACCAGGACCGGCGGCTCCTGCTGCAGCGCCGGGAAGCACTGGCGGATCATCTGCTGGTTGGCGCAGAGCATGCGCTGGGTGTTGACCACGGCCTTGGGCAGCTTGGTCGAGCCCGAGGTGAAGAGGAACTTGGCGATGGTGTCGGGGCCGACCTTCGCATGCGCGGCATCGACCGCGGCGGTCGGCCGCGTCGCCAGCAGCTCGGCGAACGGCACGACCGCACGGCCCTCGAGCGTGCCTTCGGCCAGCACCACCGGCGTTGCGGCCGGCACCGCGGCGGCGATGGCCTTCGCATAGGCCGGGCCGCTGGCGAACACCAGGCCGGGCGTCAGCAGGGCGAGGATGTGCTTGAGCTTGCCGTGGTCCTGCGAGACCAGCGAGTACGCGGGCGAGACCGGCGCGTAGGGCACGCCCGCGAGCATCGCGCCGAGCGCGAGCAGCAGGTGCTCGATGTCGTTGTCGGAGAGGATCACGAGCGGCCGCTCGACCGAGACCTCGTGGGCCAGCAGCCACTCGGCGATCGAGCGGGCGGCGTGCAGCGCCTGCGCATAGCTGACCTTGCGCCAGTCGCCGCCGTTGACGCGCTTGGCGACGAGCGTGCGCTCGGGAGCGGCCTCGGCCCAGTGCAGGAAGCGATCGGTCAGGCGGGTGGCGTAGGGCTGCAGCGGCTCCGCGGAGACGACCAGGGTCGAGCCGTCTTCGCCCTTCGTGAGCGTGGCCGCGAGCGAGCCGCCGAGCGGCAGGTCGCGGTAGCGCACCGCGCCCCTCATCTCGCCCCCGTGCCGGCCGCGGTGCTGCTCACGCCTTCTTCACCTTCGCGGCCTTGCCGTCGAGGAAGGCCTTCATCCTGTCCTTGGCCGCGTCGTCGCCCTGGGCGATGGCGGCCATCAGCGATTCGGCGAAGAGGCCTTCGTCCTGGCTCATGTCGGCGATGCGCGGCAGCGCGTGCATCACGGCGAAATTGGAGAGCGGCGCGTTGCCGGCGATGCGGCCGGCGAGCTCGAGCGCCTTCTCGACGCCCTGTCCTGCCTCGACCCGGTATTGCGAGAGGCCGACCGCCTGGCCTTCGTCGGCGTCGTAGACGCGGCCGGTGAGCATCATGTCGGTCATGCGGGCAACGCCGATCAGGCGCGGGATGCGCGCCGAGCCGCCGCCGCCGACGAAGAGACCCCGCTGGCCCTCGGGCAGGCCGTAGAAGGTGCTCGGCTCGGCGACGCGCACGTGGCAGGCGCTCGCGAGCTCGAGGCCGCCGCCGACGACGGCGCCGTGCAGCACCGCGACCACCGGCACCTTGCCGAGCTGGATCTGGTTGAACGCCGCATGCCAGGAGCGCGAATGGACGATGCCTTCGGCGACGCTGCGCGCGGAGAGCTCGGAGAGGTCGAGGCCGGCGCAGAAGTGCTCGCCCTCGCCGCTGATCACGACCGCGCGAATGGCCTCCGGCAGGTTGACGAAGACGGTGTGCAACTGCGCGACCAGGGCATCGTTGATGGCGTTGCGCTTGGCCGGGCGATTGAGGCGCACGTGCAGCACCGCGCCCAGCGCTTCGATGCGCAGCAGGTCGAGCGAGCCGAGCAGGAGCGCCGGGAAGGATGCGGCGCTGGTCATTGGTTAGTTTCCTTAATCATGTGGCCGCGGCCATTCTAGGATCGTCGACCTAGGAGAATCCTAGGGTAAGCCCTAGCGGGGTGCGAGAGTTTGGTTATTTACATTAACTAAAACAAGATCCGTCCAGGAGACAAAGCCATGCCTGCCACCGGCTCGAATACCACCGCTCTCGCGCTCTCGGCCGTGCTGCTCGCCGCCTGCGTGAGCCCCTCGCCGCCCGCCCCGCTGGCCGCCGCGCAAGGCTCGGCCCTCGTCGCCTGCGAGGCGCTGGCCGCCTCGTTCGCTTTCCCGCGAACGAGCATCGGCGCTGCGGCGGCGGTGCCGGCCAGCGAGCTGGCGGCCGCGGGCGGCGCGATCGGCGCGCATTGCCGCGTGGTCGGCGCGATGAACGACCGCGTCAGCCCGGTCGACGGCAAGCGCTACGCCATCGGCTTCGAGATGCGGTTGCCGCAGGCGTGGAACGGCCGCTTCTTCTATCAGGCCAACGGCGGCGTCGACGGCAGCGTGGTGCCGGCCCTCGGCCTCACCACCCCCGGTCCGGCGGCGGCGAGCGCGCTCGCCAAGGGCTTCGCCGTCATCAGCTCCGACGCCGGCCACGCCGCGGCGCAGAACGGCAGCTTCGGCATCGACCCGCAGGCGCGCGTCGACTACGGCTACGGCGCCGTCGCCGCGCTCACGCCGATGGCCAAGGCGCTGATCCGCGCCGCCTACGGGCGTGCGCCCGATCGCTCCTACATCGGTGGCTGCTCGAACGGCGGCCGGCACGCGCTCGTCGCCGCGGCGCGAATGCCCGAGGCCTACGACGGCTTCCTGGTCGGCGATCCGGGCACGGTGCTGCCGCGCGCCGCGATCGTCAACCTGGTAGGCGGCAAGACCTACGCGAGCCTCGCCAGCGACCCCGCCGACGTCGGCTCGGCGTTCACCCTCGCCGAGCGCAGGCTGGTCTCGGATGCGGTGCTGCGCCGCTGCGACGCTCTCGACGGCGCCACTGACGGCATGGTGCAGGACACGCGCGCCTGCCAGGCGGCGTTCGACCTGGGTCGCGACGTGCCGACCTGCGTCGGCGCGCGCGACGGCAGCTGCCTCAGCGCCGCCCAGAAGGCCGGCATCGGCGGCCTGTTCGCGGGCGTCGCGGTCGCCTCGGGCGCTCGCGTCTATGCGCCCTTCCCGTACGACGCCGGCCTGGCGACGAGCGACTGGGCCGCGTGGAAGTTCGGCGCACCGTCGACCCGCGACGCCGGCGCCATCGCCGGCATCTGGCAGGTGCCGCCGGCCGCGCCGACCGGCTTCGACGGCCGGGCCTTCATGCTCGGCGCCGATGCCGACGCGCTGCTCGCGCGCGTCGGCGCCACCGACGCCACCTACAACGAGCCGGCGCTCGCGTTCATGCTGCCGCCGCGCCTCGACGATTTCTCGGGGGTGCGGCGGCGCGGCGGCCGGATCGTCATGTACCACGGCACCAGCGACCCGATCTTCTCCAGCGAGCACAGCGTCCAGGTCTACGAGGCGTGGAGCCGCGGCAGCGGCGGGCCAGCCGACACCTTCGCCCGGCTCTATCTCGTGCCCGGCATGAACCATTGCCGCGGCGGCCCGTCGACCGACCAGTTCGACCTGCTGCAGCCGCTGGTCGAGTGGGTCGAGCAGGGCAAGGCGCCCGCCGCCGTGATGGCCAGCGTGCGCGGCCCCGGCAACGGCGCCGGCGCGAACGCCGACCTGCCGGCCTCGTGGTCGCCGGTGCGCACCCGCCCGCTCTGCCCGTACCCGGCGGTGGCGCGACGCAGCGGCGATGGCGACCTCGAATCGGCCTCTGCCTTCAGTTGCCGCTGAGGCCGGATGCGCAAGACGGCCCGGCCGTTTCGCCGACACTCGCACCACCGGCCCACCGCGGAGGTCGGCGAGGAGACGCGATGACCCGATTCCTTGGCGGCCTGGCGGCGCTCGCAGTCGCGCTCGCGAGCGCCGGCGCTGCCGCCCAGGCCCAGGTTGCCGCACCGGCAGCCTGGCCGAGCAAACCGGTGCGCCTGATCGTCACCTTTCCGCCGGGCGGCTCGACCGATGCGGTGGTGCGCATCATGGCGCCCAAGCTCGGCGAAAGGCTCGGCCAGCAGGTCGTGGTCGACAACCGGCCCGGTGCCGGCGGCAACATCGGCCTGGCGGCGCTCGCCAAGTCGGAGGCCGACGGCTACACGATCGGGGTCGGCGCGGCCGGCGGCCTGGCCGCCAACGCGAGCCTGTACCCGAAGATGCCGTTCGACGTGCAGAAGGACTTCGTGCCGATCTCGCTGCTGGCGCACATTCCGTTCGTGCTCGTGGTGCCGCCGGGCTCGTCGGCGAAAAGCGTTGCCGATCTCCTGGCGCAGGCCAAGGCCGATCCCGGCAAGGTCGCGGTCGGCCACGGCGGCAATGGCACGGCGATGCATCTCTCGGTGCAACTGATGAAGCTGATGGCCGGCGTCGACCTGACCGAGGTCGCGTACAAGGGATCGGGCCCGGTGGCGCTCGACGTGATCGGCGGCCAGGTGCCGGCCGGCATGCTCGACCTGCCCTCTGTGCTGCAGCAGATCAAGGCGGGCAAGGTGCGCGCGCTCGCCGTCACCGGCGCCACCCGGCTGCCGCAACTGCCCGACGTGCCCACGCTCTCCGAAGCCGGCGTCAAGGGCTACGAATCGACCGGCTGGTTCGGCGTGGTCGCGCCGGCCGCGACGCCGCCCGCGGTGGTTGCGCGCCTGCAGAGCGACATGCGCGCCGTGCTCACCGATCCCGAGGTGATCGCCGGCGCACGTGCCGCCGGCGTCGAGCTGAGCCCCACCACCTCGGCCGAATTCGGCCGCTTCATCGCCAGCGAGACCGTGAAGTGGGCCGACGTGATCAAGCGCTCGGGGACGAAGCTGGAGTGAGCGGCCCGAGCAACGCGGGCGGCGGCGAAGCCGGCTTTACCGCGGAGGTCGCGATCGTCGGCGCCGGGCCGGTCGGCCTGACGCTGGCGATCGATCTCGCGGCGCGCGGCCGCAGCGTCGTGGTGCTGGAGACGCGGCGCCGCGGCGAGCCGCCCAACGTGAAGTGCAACCACGTCGCCGCGCGGACGATGGAGCAGTTCCGCCGCCTCGGCGTCGCGGCCGCGGTACGCGATGCGGGCCTGCCGGCGGACTATCCGAACGACGTCGTGTTCCGCACCAGCGTCGTCGGCACCGAGCTCTCGCGCATCCACATTCCGGCGCGGGCGACGCGCTACAGCGACACGAGCGGTCCCGACGGCTGGTGGCCGACGCCCGAGCCGCCGCACCGCATCAACCAGATCTATCTCGAGCCGATCCTGTTCGAGCACGCCGAGAAGCGTGCGGGCGTGACGATCGTCAATCGCTGCGAAGCGACCGCCTTCGCGCAGGACGGCACCGGCGTCACGCTCGAAGCGCGCGACCTCGACGGCGGCGCCCCGCGCCGGATCCGCGCCCGCTACCTGATCGGCTGCGATGGCGGCCGCTCGATGGTGCGAAAGGCGATCGGCGCCGAGCTCGTGGGCACGCCGGTGATCCAGAAGGTGCAGTCGACCTTCATCCGCGCGCCCGCGCTGCTCGGCCTCGTGCCCGGCGAGCGCGCCTGGAGCTGCTATGCCTCGAATCCGCGGCGCAGCGGCGTCTGCTTCGCGATCGACGGCAAGGAGACCTGGCTGGTCCACAACCACCTGCAGCCGCACGAGACGGAGTTCGATTCGGTCGACCGCGACCGGTGCCTGCGCGACATCCTCGGCGTCGACGACACCTTCGCGTACGAGGTCCTGAGCAAGGAGGACTGGATCGGCCGGCGCCTGGTCGCCGACCGGTTCCGCGACCGCAGGGTCTTCCTCTGCGGCGATGCGGCCCACCTCTGGGTGCCTTACGCGGGCTACGGCATGAACGCGGGCATCGCCGACGCGATGAACCTGTCGTGGCATCTGTCGTCGCACCTCGCCGGCTGGGCCGCCGAAGGCGTGCTCGATGCCTACGAGATCGAGCGGCTGCCGATCACCGACCAGGTCTCGCGCTTCGCGATGGACCATGCGCAGCAGATGATCAAGGCGCGCGGGGCGGTGCCGCCGCGGATCGAGGAGCCCGGCCCGGAAGGCGACGCGATTCGCGCCGAGGCCGGCAGGAAGGCGTTCGAGCTCAACGTCCAGCAGTTCTGCTGTGCCGGCCTCAACTTCGGCTACTTCTACGACCGCTCGCCGCTGATTGCGTACGACGACGAGCCGGCGCCGGCGTACACGATGGGCGGCTTCACGGCGTCGACGGTCCCCGGCTGCCGGGCGCCGCACTTCCTGCTCGGCGACGGGCGCTCGCTGTACGACGCGCTCGGCAGCGACTACACGCTGCTCCGCTTCGATCCCTCTGCGCAGGTCGCTCCGCTCGTCGCGGCCGCGAGGGCGCACGCCGCGCCCCTGGCCCTGCTCGACATCGACCGTCGGATCGCGCCGAAGGAGTACCGCCACGCACTCGTGCTGGTGCGTGCCGACCAGCACATCGCCTGGCGCGGCGATACTGTTCCCGCCGATGCCGCGGCGCTGATCCAGCGTCTGCGCGGCGCCCGCATGAGGAGCCCCGGATGAACACCGCCGACCTGATCGCCATCGACACCCACACCCACCTCGAGGTGTCGTGCCGCAACCCGTTCGACAACTACGGCGAGGAGTACGACCGCGCCGCCGACAAGTACTTCCGCTCGAGCAAGCGCCCGACCATGGACGAGACGATCGCGTTCTATCGCGAGAAGAAGATCGGCTTCGTCAACTTCACGGTCGACGCCGAGACGCAGATGGGGCGCCGGCGCATCCCCAACGAGGAGATCGCCGAGGCGGCGCAGAAGAACAGCGACATCATGATCGCCTTCGGCTCGATCGATCCGCACAAGGGAAAGATGGGTGGCCGCGAGGCCCGGAAGCTGGTCGAGGAATACGGCGTGCGCGGCTTCAAGTTCCACCCCACCGTGCAGGGCTTCGAGCCCGCCGACAAGATGGCCTGGCCGATCTACGAGGTGATCGCCGAGCACAAGCTGCCTGCCATCTTCCACAGCGGCCACTCGGGCATCGGCAGCGGCATGCGCTGCGGCGGCGGATTGCGCCTGCAGAACTCGAATCCGATGCTCGTCGAGGACGTGGCGATGGCCTTCCCCGACATGCAGATCGTCCTCGCCCATCCCTCGTGGCCGTGGCAGGACGAGGCGATCTCGCTGGCGATGCACAAGCCCAATGTCTGGATCGACCTCTCCGGCTGGAGCCCGAAGTACTTTCCGCCGCAGCTCGTGCAGTACGCGAACACGCTGCTCAAGGACCGCGTCCTGTTCGGCAGCGACTTCCCGCTGATCACGCCCGACCGCTGGCTCAAGGACTTCGCCGAGGCCGGCTTCAAGGACGAGGTGCGGCCGCTGATCCTGAAGGAAAACGCGAAGCGGCTGCTGAACCTGGCCTGAGCCGCGCGGCTCAGCGCTTCTTCTTCTTCGAGGAGGACGCCGGCTCGCCCGGCAGCGCCGCCGCGTCGGGATCGGACGACAGCGCCTTGACGAGGTCGTCAACCGCCGCCTGGAACGTCTCGCGCGTCGTCGCCGACGTCGGCGACGACGTCAGCTTGCCCGCGGCGTTGCCGAAGTAGATCCGGCCGCCGGCCTCGACCTCGATCGCGACGATGCCGTGCGCAACGCCGGCCTTGTTCTTGTTCTTGCCGAGCGAGCGCAGCACGAGATCGACCGCCTTGCCGCTCCCGCCCGGGAGGCCGAGGCGCGCCGCATCGGCGGCCACGCCGGAATCCTCGAAGCGGAACTCGAATCGGGTCAGCCGAACCGTGCCGCGCGTCAACAGCTCGCGCGACCGCGCTTGCGCCTGGCTCGAGCCGAGGTAGGCCTCGAGCGACTGGCGCAGCGCCTCGGGCGGCGGCTGGCGGAACTGCGTCTCGCCGAGACGGATGCCGTTGGACAGGATCCGCGCTGCCGCCGACGGCGTCTCGCGCGCGTCGACGATGCGCACCGCGTGCTCGACGCGCCATGCCGGCTCGACGAGGTCGTACACCGCGTTCGGGTCGAAGTCGATCGCCTGCGCCGCGCCGAACGCGAGCAGCGCAAGCGCCGCCACCAGACCGATCCACCGACGACGCATTCCGCCTCCGTCAGCCCGCCGGCGGCGCCGGCCAGGCGCGCCGCCGCAGCTCGGGGCTGACCCGGTAGCGCTCGCCGCGGTAGTGCGCGTCGAGCCGGTCGAGCAGCGCGACCACCGCCGCGGCGTCCCAGCCGGCGAGGAACTCGAACGGCCCTTGCGGATAGTTGACGCCTAGCTTCATCGCCAGGTCCGCGCCCTCGGGCGTGCACACGCCCTGCAGCACCGCGTCGCAGGCTTCGTTGACGAGCATCGCCACGGTGCGCGCGACCACCAGGCCGGCCGCGTCGCCGATCTCCTGCGGCGTCCAGCCGGCCATGCGCAGCCATGCGCCGGCTTCGCTGCGCCAGGCGTCGGAGGCGCCCGCCGACATGCTGAACGCGAGCGAGACGCCCGGCGCGCCGCCGTTGCGCGCGGTGGCGAGATCGAACAGCGCCAGATCGCGGACGCCCTCCTCGGCGGCGACCTGCGTGGCGGTGCGGCCGTCGGTGAGGCGGAGCTGGCCGCTGGCGGTCTGCAGGCCGTTCCAGCGGCTTGCAGGGTCGGATTCGAAGGCGACGCCGGCCTCGCCGAGGCGGGCCGCCCAGCGCTGCACGGCGACGCCGCCGCCATGCAGGGCGACGATCGCGCCGGCCGGAACCGGCTCCGGCTCGAACGCCGCCGGCGGGCTCGCCGCCGGGGCCGGATAGCTGAAGAAGCCGCGCCCCGACTTGCGCCCGAGCAGGCCGCCGTCGACCATTTCGCGCTGCACCAGCGAAGGCACGAAGCGCTTGTCGAAGAAGTTGGCGGCGAACACAGATTCGGTCACGGCGAAGTTGGTGTCGTGGCCGATCAGGTCCATCAGCTCGCACGGGCCCATGCGAAAGCCGCCGCTGCCGCGCAGGCAGGCGTCGAGCACCGCCGGCTCGGCGGCGCGCTCGAGCAGCAGGGCCAGCGTCTCGGCGTAGTACGGGCGGGCGATGCGGTTGACGATGAAGCCCGGCGTCGAGCGCGCATGCACCGGCGTCTTGCCCCAGCGCTGGCTGAGCTCGAAGATCGCCTGCGCGACCGCGGGGTCGGTCTCGAGGCCCGACACCACCTCCACCAGCTTCATCAGCGGCACCGGGTTGAAGAAGTGCATGCCGACGAAGCGGCCGGGCGCCTTCAGGCCGTTGGCGAGCGCGGTGACCGAGATCGACGAAGTGTTCGAGGCCAGCACGCAGCGCTCGTCGACCTTGCTCTCGAGCTCGCGGAACAGGGCCCGCTTGGCGTCGGCGTTCTCGATGATCGCCTCGACCACCAGGCCGACGCCGGCGGCGTCGTCGAGCCGGCCCGCGGGGCGGATGCGGGCGACGGTCGCCTTGGCCTCGTCGGCGCCGATCTTGCCCTTGGCGACCAGCCCTTCGAGCGCCAGCTCGAGCTTGGCGCAGGCGGCGGCGGCGGCGCCGTCGCGCGCGTCGAACAGGCGCACCGTGTGCCCGGCCTGCGCCGCGACCTGGGCGATGCCCGCGCCCATGATGCCGGCGCCGACGACGAGGACCGGCGTGCCGGGACCGAGATCGATCTTCATGGCCGAAGTCTAGTGCGCGGCCGGATCGCGGCCTGCGCCGGTCGAGTGCACCGCGCCCCGGCGTTGCGCGCGGGGCGCCCGGACCTCAGGTCACGGATTCAGGGCGAAGGCGCGATCGAAGGTGAACGTGTCGTACACGCCCATGAAGCGGATCAGCGAGAGGCTGTTGTCCGTGGCACCGGCGCGGAACCCCCAGTACACGTCGTACGACGGCGTCACCGCCTGCACGCTGATCCAGTAGGTCGTTCCCGCGGCCAGGCTCACCGGCGCCGTAAGGGTGGCCGAGTAGTTGTAGAGCGCCCAGGTGGTGTTCGCGGCCGAGCCGCAGGTCAGGCCGGAGACGTTGCGCTCGAGCACCTGGTTGGCGCCGCCGGGCGTCACCGTCGTCGTCGACAAGGGCGCGGCCAGGTTCGGCCGGCCGGCGCTGTCGGGGTACAGGACGATGATGAACTGGCTCGCCGTGGCCGCCGGCGCCGGGGCGCCGTCGGCCTGCACGCAGTAGATGCCTTGCCAGGAGACGCTCGCGGCGGTGCCGGCGGTGGCCAGGCGGAAGTCGTCGTACACGGTCGACGGCGCGGCGCCGGCCTGGGTGGGCGCCTGCGAGGTGCGGGCCTCGATCAGGTTGGTGTTGCTGCCGGCAGGAATCAGGCTCGAGCGCAACGGCGCCGCCGGCGGCGCCGGGGCGACCGGGTCGTCGTCGCCGCTGTTGTGGCCGCCGCAGCCGACCAGCGCGGCGAGCGCGGCCAGGGCGACGAGCGATCGCAGTTTCGGCGCGGTCCTCGGCGAGGCGGTACGGGGCGGCCTGCCTGCCGGGACAGAAGCGGTCGAAACGGGGGTCACGGTCGAAAGGGTCGTCATGGGCGGTCTCCTGCGCGGTGGCGGATGGGTTGAACGGGCCGGCGCAATCTAGGGCGCCACCGTTCCGCATCCGCTAGCAAGGCGCCCGGCCCTGCCCCCCCGCCTCAGGGGGAACCGGGCGGTGCCTCGTGCAGGACCAGGCGAACCGCGTCGCCGAGCGCGAGCCGCGCGCCGCGGCGCCATGCCTCGGCGGCCGCTTCGGCGCCGAGCAGCGCGCGGGCGAAGCGGCGAAGGCGCCGGAGGTCGCGCCGGTCCCGGTCGTCGAAGGCGCCGTAGCGCTGCTGCCACTGGGCCTCGGCGCAGGCCATGGTCTGCACCGCGAGCTCGGCGCGGCCGAGCCGGGCGAGCGCCGGCGGAATGTTCCACAGCGCGTACAGCGCCGCCTGCAACTCCAGGTTCTCCCACGCCAGGCGCAGGCTCTCCCGCAGGCTGGCGGCGCTCTCGGCCCAGCGGCGGAGCTTGAGGAGCGCAGTGCCGCGGGCCTCGTACGCGCCGGCCGCCAGGTCCCAGTCCTGCAGGCGACGCCCTTCCTCGGCGAGCGCCTCGAACTCGGGCAGCGCACGCTCCGGCGCGCCGGCCTCCATGGTCTGCACGGCGACGTTGTACCGGCCGTTGTTCACCAGGTGCAGGTTCCCCGAGCGCGCCCAGAGGGCCAGCGACGCAGCCGAGAGTGCCTTGCCGCGCACCGGGTCGCCGTCGACCATCGTCGCCAGGTGGCCCTGCAGGCTGAGCAGCGCGCCTTCGGTGTTGGGGCGATCGGCCTCGCGCGCCAGCGGCAGGGCCATGTCGATGAGCTCGCGGGCGCGGCGATGGTCCTTGTCGACCCGCCAGGTCATGCGCGCCATCCGCGACAGCACCATCGAGCGGATCGCCGGGTCGGCGCACGGCCGCGCGAGGGCCGCCTCGCGATGCCGGCGGACGTCGTCGGGGCGGCCGGCGTCCTGGCAGGCGACGGCGGCGAGCGCGTGCACGCCGGCGGCCAGCGAGTCGTCGAGGTCGGGAGCCTGCAGCAGGCGGTCGAGCGACTCCAGCACGCCGGCCGGCACCGCCATCTCGCCCCACGACGACTGCAGCAACAGCACCAGGGTCAGCGCCGCGTTGGCGTCGCCGTCGGCCGGCGCGGCGGCGAGCGCGGCCATCAGGTTGGGCATCTCGTCGCGCACGCTCGGCAGCGGCGGCGTCGCCGGCAGGGTGCGCGCCCATTCGAGATGCGCCTGGAGCGCGCGACGGCGGCAGCGGCGCAGCACGTCGGGCTCCAGGCTCGCCAGCACGTATTCGCGCACCGCCTCGATCGGCGCGTAGCGTCGGCGACCGTCCTGGCCGACGCCCGGCAGCAGCACGCACTGTTCGATCAGCTCGTCGAGCAGCGCCTGCGCGGCGCCGAGGCCGATGCGCTGCGGCGCCGGCGCGCCGTCCGCAAGCGCCGCAGCGAGGCCGACCGTTGCGCCGGCCGGCAGGACCGAGAGCGCGCCCAGGAGGTGGCGCTGCTCGGGCGTCAGCAAGGTCCAGCTCCAGGCCAGCACGGCGAGCATCGACGCATGCCGCGAGTCGCTGCCGCTGCGCGGGCCGCGCCGGGCGAGCAGGGCGAAGCTGCCCCGGCCGGGACCGCCGCGCGGTCCGGTCGCGTCACCCTCGCCGGCGATGTTCTCGGCGCGGGCCGCCGCGAGCAGCTCGAGCAGCTCTGCCGGCGCGAGCGTGCGCACATGCGAGGCGGCGAGTTCGATCGCCAGCGGCAGGCCCTCCAGCCACCGCACCAGGTCGACCAGCGCGCCGGCAATGCCGGCGTGGACGTGGAAGTCGGGCTGGTGCGCCCGTGCGCGGTCCACGAACAGGGCGACCGCCGCGTTCATCGTCACCTCGGCGAGCGTGGCGCCGGCGGCCGGCAGCTCGAGCGCATGCATCAGGAACCGGCGTTCGCCGTTCACCTCGAGCGGCCGGCGCGACGTGACGAGCAGATGGGCCTGCGGCAACCGCTCGGCGAGATGCGCCACCGTGCCGGCGGCGCCGGGGTCGAGCTGCTCGGCGTTGTCCAGCAGCAGGAGCAGGCGACGACCTTCGAGTACCTCGAGCAGGGTGTCGACGACGTCGCCGGAGGGCTTGACCCGCAGCGCCAGCGCCAGCCGGTCGAGCAGCTCGGTCGCGGACACCGCCCCCACCAGGGAGACGAACACCGCGAGCTCGAAGCGCGGCGGCGGCGCGCCCGGCGTGGCCTGCGCGAGCGACCGCGCCACCTCGATGGCCAGGCGCGTCTTGCCGCTGCCGCCGGCGCCGAGCACGACGAGGAGCCGATGCTCCTGCACCTGGGCCTGCAGCCGGGCGCCTTGCTGGTCGGCGCCGACGAGCCGCGCCATGTAGTGAGGGAGGCGCTCGCCGGGGGCCGTCGCCAGCGCCGCGACGATCGGTGCCGGCCGGGCGGCCGCATGCGCAGTCTCCGCACTCGATGCCAACTCCTCCGAAGCCGGGAACGAGCCGCCGGCGGCGGCATCGGGCAAACGGTCGGCCAGCGCCTGCAGGCGCACCCGTTCGTCGACCAGCCATTCGTCGTAGAAGCCGGGCAGCAGCTCGCCGCCATACAGGCCGCGAGCCTGCGCCGCACGGCCTTCGCGGAAAGATTGCTCGAACGCGGTCGCGTCGCACCAGAACGCACCGGGGACGCAGCGCAGCATGCGTCGGTCGGCGAGGATCAGGGGCGGCGCGCCCGGCGGTTCGAGCACGGCGCGCAGCAGCGAGAGCGTCTGCCGCAGACGGTTGCGGCCGACGTCGGCCTCGGCCTCGGGCCAGAGCAGCGCGGCCAGCTCTTCGCGGCCGTGCGCGCGGCCGGGAAACATCGCCAGTCGTGTCACCAGGGTCATGGCGGCGCGGCTGCGCAAGCGGGTCAGGCACTGCCGTCCGTCGTCGAGCTCGAAGCGGCCTAGCACGCGAAGCTGCCAGGCGGCCTGCTCGACGGTGGCCGCGCGGGCAGTGCGGAGGGCGGTCGCCGAGACGCTGGTCATGGCGCGATGATGCCTTCGCCGCTCAGATCCGCCGGCGGCGGTGCACGGCCGACGCGATTCGACCGGTGCGGGCGGCCGCTACTGGCTGAAGGCGATCACCCCGGCTTGCCGGGTCCTTGCCGCCGGCAGCGAGCGCGGCCTCTAGGACTTGGCGAACTCCGCCTCCATTCGGCGCTGCGCCTCGGATTCGGACACGTCCTCGATGTGCGTCGACAGCGTCCACTGGTGCCCGAACGGATCCTTCAGCGTGCCCGAGCGATCGCCGTAGAACTGGTCGGCGACCGGCCGCACCTCGCTGGCGCCGGCATCGAGGGCGCGGCGGAACGCGGCATCCACGTCGGCGACGTAGGCCATGAGGAACATCGCCGAGCCGCCGAGGCTGAGCGGACTCTTGTTGCCCCACGCCTCGCTCTCCTCGGCCAGCATGACGACCGAGTCGCCGATGCGGATCTCGGCGTGGGCGACCGAGCCGTCGGGCAAGTCGAGGCGCAGCACCTGCTCGGCGCCGAAGGCCCGCTGGTAGAAATCGATCGCCGCGTTGGCGTTCTTCACCGTCATGTACGGCGTGAGGCTGTGATATCCGGCGGGCGGGTTCTGCACGGCGGTGGGCATGGCGGAGGCTCCTGTGAATCCGGGAGCGGCGGAGCTTAGCGCCGGCGGCGTGCCGAAGCGAACACCTTCAGATCGGTGCGGACGCTGCCGCGGCTCGCGCCTTCTTGCGCGCGCCTTTCTTCGCCGGCGGCTCCACGGTCGCGACCAGGGTCGGCGGCACCGTCGGCGCCGCAAGCTCGGGCGCAGCAGGGGGCGAAGGCTCGGCGGTCGCCGTCGCCGTCGCCGCGCGCGCTGCAACCGCCGAGGCGGCCCTCTCGCTGCGCAGATCGGAAGCTTCGCCCGCCGGCAGCAGGGCGCCGTCCTGACGCGCCTGCAGGGTGGCCGCCTTGCGTTGATCGCGCGTCAGGCCGCTCGCGGCGGGCTTCGGCTCGACGGCGGCGTCGGAAGCCTGCGGTCCCGGCGCCATCGCCCGAACGTCGACCTTGGGCCGCACACGGCCGGCGGCGGGCTCCGCCTGCGCCAGTGCCGAAAGCGACATGACCGCCGTGCAGCCCGCGACGAGGGCGGGTGCCAGAGTGCGAATCCAGTGCATCTCCTGCTCCTTTCAGAGATGCAGGATAGAACGCGGCCAAGGCCGGCACAGTGCACGCCGATCGCGTTCCACCGTAGGAGGGAAGCCTGTGCCGGCGTGCGTTCGTTCCGCCTAGCCCAGGCCGGCCTTGTAGAGCTCGAGCAGCCGCGCCCAGGCGCGCTCGGCGTCGGGCGCGCTGTAGATCGGGCTGCCGCCCTCGTTCGGCATGTCGGCGACGCACCAGCCATGGCGCGCGGGATAGACCTCCACCTGCGCCGGCACCCCGGCGGCGGCGAAGGCTTCCTTCAGCTTGTCCTTCGCTTCGGGCTGGCGTTGATCGTCGTTCGCCGCGACGCCGAAATACATGCGGCCGGAGATCCGCGGCGCGAGCAGGTGCGGGCTCTCGGGCTTGTCGGTCACCAGGCCGCCACCGTGGAACGACGCGCCGGCGCCGATCCGTGAGGGCAGCGTGGCGGCGGTTCGCACCACCAGCCCGCCGCCCATGCAGTAGCCCTGCGTGCCGATCTTCCTTGCCTTGTCGACTTGCGGCTGGGCGTCGAGAAACGCGACGTAGGCGGCGGCATCCTTCTCCGCCAGGCCGGCGGCGGTGACCGAGCCCATCAGCGGCCCGAGCTTCTGCATCGTGGCCGGATCGCGGAAGTCGACGTTCGCCGCGGTCTCGTAGACCGGCGCCTTGGCCACGCGGTAGAACGGATTCGGCACCAGCACCGCGTAGCCCTCGCCGGCGAGGCGGCGGCCGATCGCCCGCATCGAGGGACGCAGGCCGAAGGCGTCGGGCCAGACCAGCACCCCGGGGTAGCTGCCGCTCGTGGGGTGGAAGAAGGCGGCATCGCAACTGCCGTCGGCAGTGCGGATCGTCACCTCGCTCTCGACCACCGACAGCGCCGCCTCGGTCGGGCCGGCAGCCAGGGCGAGGCCACCGCCGACCGAGAGGGCGACGAAGTCGCGGCGCGAGAGGTCGGAGGCCGGCGTGGCGGCCGTGTGCGGCTCGTCGAACATGTCTCGTCTCCTTTTCCGTGACTCGGGCAAGGTTATCGATGATGAAATCCGGACTTGCAATCCCCCGACCAACCCGAACCTTCGCTAAGCTTTCCATTCACCCTGACAAGTGAGACCACGTCATGCCCACCTATCTGAAGACCCCCGAGGCCCTTGCCGCCCTGACGAAGGAGCAGTTCCGCGTCACCCAGAGAAGTGGCACCGAGGCGCCGGGCACCGGCGAGCTGCTCGACAACGAGGAGCCCGGGATCTACGTCGACATCGTCTCGGGCGAGCCGCTGTTCGCCTCCTCCGACAAGTTCGAGTCGGGCTGCGGCTGGCCGAGCTTCACCAAGCCGATCGTGCCGGCGCACGTCAACGAGCTGCGCGACAGCTCGCACGGCATGGTCCGCACCGAGGTGCGCTCGAGCGGCGCAGACAGCCACCTCGGCCACGTGTTCAACGACGGGCCGCGGGATCGCGGCGGCCTGCGCTACTGCATCAACTCGGCGTCGCTGCGCTTCATCCATCGCGACGAGATGCAAGCGGCCGGCTACGGCGAATACATCGACCAGGTGGAGGACGTGAAATGAGTCAGGAACGCGCAGTGCTCGCCGGCGGTTGCTTCTGGGGCATGCAGGACCTCGTCCGCAAGATGGACGGCGTGGTCTCCACCCGCGTCGGCTACTCGGGCGGCGACGTCGCGAACGCGACCTACCGCCGCCACGGCACGCATGCCGAGGCGCTCGAGGTGATCTTCGACCCGGCACGCCTGAGCTTTCGCAAGCTGCTCGAGTTCTTCTTCCAGGTGCACGACCCGAGCACGAAGAACCGCCAGGGCAACGACGTCGGCATGAGCTACCGCTCGGCGATCTTCTACACGAGCGAGGAACAGAAGCGCGTCGCCGAGGACACGATCGCCGACGTGAACGCCTCGGGCCTGTGGCCGGGCAAGGTCGTCACCGAGCTGGCGCCCGCGGGGCCGTTCTGGGAGGCCGAGCCGGAGCACCAGGACTACCTCGAGCGCATCCCGAACGGCTACACCTGCCACTTCGTGCGGCCGGGCTGGAAGCTGCCGGTGCGCGAGCCCGCGCGCTAGGGCGGTCGCGGCGCGTTACGGCGCGCCGACGTTGCCGTCGATCCACTCGACCCAGTAGTCGACGCAGGCGCCGATCTTCGGCAGGCGTTGCCGCGCGGCGGCGATCACCGCGAAGATCGGCACGGTCTGGACGTCGACGAACGCCGGCAGCACCGGCACCAGCCGCCCCTGGCGCACGAGAGGCTCGGCGGCGATGGTCGCGAGCCGACCGATGCCCAGGCCCTGCAGCACCATGTTCGCGGCCAGGCCGGTGTCATTGGTGCGCCAGGCGCCTTCGGCCTCGAACGTCCAGGTCTTCCCCTCGACGACGAAGGGCCAGCTGTTGAGCTGCGTCGCCGCGGAGTTGACGACCAGGCGGTGCGCGCGCAGGTCTTCCGGGCGTTCGGGCAGGCCGGCACGCGCTGCATAGGCGGGCGCAGCGTAGAGGGCGCGGCCGAGCGTGCCGATGCGCCGCGCCACCATGGTGTCGGGCAGCGCGATCGTGCGGATCGCGATGTCGATGCCGTCGCGCGCCATGTCGGCCAGCCGGTCGCTCACCTCGAGCTCGACGCGCAGGCGCGGATGCCGTTCGCCCAAGCCCGCCAGGCTCGGCAGCAGCAGGTATTGCGCGATCACCGTGCTCGCTGCCACCCGGACCAGCCCGCTCGCCTCGCCGGTGCGGGTTGCGAACTCGGCCTGCAGCTCTTCGAGCGAGCCGGTGATGCTGCGGCAATAGGCGAGGAAGGTCGCGCCCTCGGCCGTGAGGGCCAGGCCGTGGGTCGAACGGTGGATCAGGCGCGCGCCGCAGGCCTTCTCGATGCGGCTGAGGGAGCGCGAGACCTGGCTCACCGGCACGTCGCGCTCGCGCGCCACCGCCGAGAGCGTTCCCAGCGCTGCGACGCGGGCGAACAGGCGAAGGTCGTCGAAGCCGAGCGTGTCCATGGGGGCGAATGGTAGGCAAGCGGCCTTGCAGCCGCTGCAAGACGCATTTGAACGGACTGCGGTTTCCCGGGCGCGGGCGAATTCCTAGAGTGACGGCACCGCACAAGGAGCCCGCCATGGAACGCTCGCCCATCGACCGCAACTACACGCCCGAAGAATTCGCCCTTTTGATGGACGCTGCGAAGCGGCGCGCCGTCCAGGCCCGCGAGGAGGCGATCGACGCCTTCTGGAAAGGCGCGTTCGACGCGGCGCGCAAGGCCTGGCGGCGCGCGTTCCAAAGCGCCGGCGCCCAGTTCGACCGGCCGGTCAACCCGGCCTGGCCGGGCGCGGCGCGCTGAGGAGCGAGCCGTGCCCATCCTCAACGTCAAGGTCGGCGCCGAGCGTACGCCGGAGCTCCGGCGGAAGATCGCGGCCATGCTGCTCGAGCTCACCACGCGCATCCTCGGCAAGGATCCGCGCGTGACCTCGATCGCGATCGACTGGGTCGATCCGGCCGACTGGATCGTCGGCGGCCTTTCCCTCGCCGAGCAGGGCAAGAGCAGCTTCTACTTCGACATCAAGGTCACCGACGAGACCAACACCAAGACCGAGAAGGCGCGCTACGTGGAGGAGGCGTTCGCCGGCTTCGCCGGGCTGCTGGGCAATCTGCACGAGGAGAGCTACATCCATGTGCACGACGTTCGCGCCGCTTCCTACGGCTATGGCGGCAGGACCCAGGAGTGGCGATTCCAGCACGCACCGCGCAGCAGCGCGCCCGTGGACTCGCCGGGCCTGTTCGTCCCGGCCTCCGCCTCCGGCAGCGCGAAGTAGTCCGCCGGCGAGCGGACCGGCTCTCCTCAGGCCGCCTGCAGCCGCGAGTCGACCGACTCGAGCGTGCGCGAGCGGCCCTGCGCCTTGGCGCTGTAGAGCGTGGTGTCGGCGCGGCGCAGCATCGCCTCGAGCGAATCGGCGGCCGCGTTGCGGACGGCGATGCCGGCGCTGTAGGCGAGCGGAAAGCCCAGCTCGCGCTCGGCCATCTCGCCGAAGTAGCCGCGCAGGCGCACGTCGAAGGCGTTGGCGGCGGCGTTCTCGGCGTGGTTCATCAGCACGCAGAACTCCTCGCCGCCATAACGGCCGACCAGGTCGCCCGGCCGCACCGCCGCCTCGAGCGCGCGGGCCACGAACGCCAGGGCGCGGTCGCCGGCGGCGTGGCCGCGGGTGTCGTTGATCTGCTTGAAGTGATCGAGGTCGATCATCAGCACCGCCACCGGGTAGGCGTAGCGCACGCTGACCGCGACCTCGGTGGCGGCGCGGGTCATCCAGGCGCCCCGGTTGAGCACGCCGGTGAGGCCGTCGAGCGTGGCGAGCCGCTCGAGGTCGCGCGCCGCCTCGTCGCGATGCGCGAGCAGCACCGCCATCAGCGAGAGCACGGTCGTCGCGTTGGCGATGATCGCGAACGCGTAGTTCACCGGATGCGGCGTGAGGAAGGTCGGATAGCTCTCGGTGAAGAACGCGCCGAGGATGCCGCGCCACAGCGTGACGACCATTTGCGCGAGCAGGCTCACCACCAGCAGCCAGCGCCAGCGGCCGACCGCGACCGCGGGCGTGCGCCACACGGCGGCGACGAGCAGGGCCATCTGCAGCGTGAGCAGGCCGTTCGCCCAGCCGACGCGAAACGGGTAGCTCGAGAAGCCGAGGAAGTAGCCGAGCGGCATGACGATGGCGATCAGCAGCGGCCAGCGGCTGATGCCGGCGCGGCCGCACCAGAGTTCGAACGCGGCGGCGTTGAGCGCCAGTCCGCCCGCGATTCCGGCCATCGCCAGGGTCGAGAGCGTGCGGTCGCCGAGCGAGCCGGGCTCGGTGAGGCCCGAGAGCAGCAGCAGCGCCCAGGCCACGCCCTGGACGACGACGCCGGCCTGGGCACGACGGGCCGGCTCGTTGACCCGACCCATCACCGCCGGCAGCGCCACCGCCATGGTCACCATGCACACGGTCATGGCGAAGAGCAGCGTGGCGATGTCCAGGTGCATGCGGGAGCGGAAACGTCATCCGGCGTGAAGGGGCCGGCGTCGCTGGATTGTCCGGGCTGCAAGCGCCGGCGAAGGACCGCCGGAACGGGTCGGCGAAAGACGCGCGCGACTTCAGCGCAAAGCGTCACGAAGTCTGTTTCCCGGCGGCAGGGCGAAAGCCGCGCCCCGGAGATCGTCAGATTTCCGGCTCGGTCTCCTGCAGCGCCTCGTAGAGTTTCTCGAACGCGGCGTCGTGCTGGCCGTCGGCGCCGGCGTACAGCGCCTTCACCGCCGGGGGCAGCGCCGCCCAGGCCACCGCCGCCTCGTGGTTCTGCGCGACCGCGAGCGCCAGGCCGCAGGCACCGCGCAGCGCGAGGTCGAGCGGCGAGGCGGCGCCGGCGGCCGGCTGGGCCTCGTTGCGGATCGTGTCGGCCACGGCCTGGGGGAAGCCGATCGTCTCGACCCAGATGGCGCCCACGGTCGGATGATCGGTGCCGAAGTTGTCGCGCTCGATCGCGGCCAGCTCGGCGCCGCGGACCGGGGCATAGCCGGTCAGCACGAAGTCGGCGATGTCGGGGTAGGTCTGGCAGAGGATCAGGTGGCCGGTGGCGTGCAGCAGGCCGCAGATGTAGGCCTCTTCGGGATCGGCGCCGAGGCGCGAGGCGAGCTTGTTGGCGGCGGTCGCCGCGACGAGGGCATCGCGCCAGAAGGCGGGCAGCTCGATGCCCGGGATCTTGCCGAAGCTCGACGAGACGCCGCAGGCGACGATCAGGCGGTTGAGCGCCTGCATGCCGATCATCGATACCGCCGCATCGATCGACGCCATCGAACGCTGGCCGCCGAAGAACGACGAGTTCGCCAGGCGCAGCACCTTGGCGCTCAGCACCGGGTCCTTGGCCAGGCCCTGGGCGATGGTTCGGGTATCGACGTCGGGGTCGCGCAGCGCGGCCATCAGCTGCTGGACCACGCGCGGGATCGTCGGCAGCTCGACCTTGCCGGCGGCGATGTCGTTGATGAAGTTGGGCGTGTTCGGGTTGTGCGCCGGCCTCGCCTCGGCGACCGGCTTCGGCGGTTCGAGGGTGAATGCCGGGACATACGCGTGACTCATGTCGTCTCTCTCAGCAGCACGAAAGGTGAACGTCGAAGTGTTCACCATGGCGTGCCGCCCTGCCCGCGGAACAGGGTCGCGAATCGCGCCTTTCTTCGCGTTTCCGCCGAGCGCGGCAGTCGGGCTCAGCCCGAGATGCTGATGCGCAGGACCCGGCCGCTGCGCGGATCGATCTCGCAGTCGAAGCCGAGCAGGCGCGACGGCGAGTCGATCGTCGGCACCGCTTGCACGCTGCCGTGCAGCAGGGCGCTGCTCGCGCTCGGCTGGCGAAACGTGCGCGTCCTCGGGTCGAAGGCGATCTGCGAGACGCGCGGCCAGCGCTCCTTGAGAGCGGCGACCGCGCTCGACTCGCAGGCCGCGGGCGAGAGCTGGCTCAGGTCGGGTTCGGCGGGCGGACGCGGCGGCGGCGCCTTGGCGGCCACCGGCGTCGTGTCGCGCAGGACCAGGCCCACCGCCTCCGACGTGCGCTGATCGACGTTGCAGGTGTAGGTGAAGCTGCGCATGCCGCTCGCACCCCGCCAGCGGCCGGCCCCGCGCAACACCTGCTGGCCGTCGATGGCCAGCTCCTGCTGCACGCTCGGCGGGCCGTTGAAGGTCACCTCGGCCGGCTCGCGCGCCGACGCGGGCACCGCCTGGCGCGCCGATCGCTCGCAGGCCTCGACCGCCGCGGGCGCCGCGGTCTCGGGAACGATGGTGCCGAGCTGGGCCCGGGCGCCGGGCAGGACGGCCGCGAGTGCGACCGCGACCAGCGGAGCGGCGAGGTGACAAGAAGGCGGCGAGCGCATGACCGGAGTGTGAAGCAGGGCGCAGCGTCTCGCCAGCGGCACGACCCCCTTGGGCCCGGGAAGCGACGTTGCTATCGTTACCAGATGCGCGTCGCGAAGAGACCCTCCGCCTCCGGCCCCGCCGCGAACCGCTCCGAGCGGCGCCGCCTGCTCGGGCTCGCGGCAGCGCTCCGCTTCGCACCGCCTGCCTGGCTCGCCGCCTTCGTCGCTCCGTCTGCACGCGCTGCCGCCACCGCCTCGCGCGTGCGCCCGGGCGACCCGGCATGGCCCTCCGAAGCGCGCTGGAAGGAGCTCGGCCAGGCGGTCGGCGGCGCGCTGGTCAAGCTGCGGCCGCCGTTCGCCGAATGCCTGGCCACGCCCTCCTCGCCGGCCTGCGCACAGCTCTTCAAGTCGGCGACCAATCCCTACTTCCTGAGCGACGATCCGGGCCTGACGCAGACCTTCGGCTGGGTCGACGCCTGGACCGCGCGCGCCAGCGCCTACGCGGTCGCGGCGCGCCGCACCGCCGACGTGGTGGCTGCCGTGAACTTCGCCCGCACGAACAACCTGCGCCTCGTCGTCAAGGGCGGCGGACACAGCTACCAGGGCACGTCGAACGCGGCCGATTCGCTCCTCGTCTGGACCCGCGGCATGTCGACCATCGCCCTGCACGACGCCTTCGTCGGCCAGGGCTGCGCCGGCCAGGCGGCGCCGGCGCGGGCCGTCTCGGTCGGCGCCGGTGCGCTCTGGTCGCAGGTGTACGACGCGGTCACCACGAAGGCCGGCGGCTACGTCCAGGGGGGAGGCTGCATGTCGGTCGGCGTCGCCGGGCTGGTGCAGAGCGGCGGCTTCGGCAGCTTCTCCAAGGCCTTCGGCCTCGCCGCCGGCAACCTGCTCGAGGCCGAGGTGGTCACGGCCGACGGCGCCGTGCGCATCGCCAACGCATGCACGAATCCCGAGCTGTTCTGGGGCCTGAAGGGCGGCGGCGGCGGCAGCCTCGGCGTCGTCACCCGGCTGACCTTGCGCGTGCATGCGCTGCCCGAGGAGTTCGGCGCGGTCAACCTGACGGTGCAGGCGAATTCGCCCGCGGCATTCCGGCGGCTCGTCGGCGCGACGCTCGACTTCTGCAGCGCCCGGCTGGTCGGCCCGCACTGGGGCGAGCAGATCCGCTTCCGGCCCGACAACGTGCTCAAGGTCTCGATGGTGTTCCAGGGCCTCGGCCGTAGCGAGGCACAGGCCGTGTGGCAGCCGTACCTGTCCGCGCTCGACGCCGACAAGGACTGGAAGGTCGAGTTCTCGCCGCTGAAGATCGTCGCCACCTCGGCGCGCACGTTCTGGTCGCCGACGCTGGTGAAGAGCCTGTTCGGCTTCATCAAGAAGGACGATCGGCCGGGCGTGCCCGAGACCAACGTGTTCTGGCCCGGCGACCAGGGCCAGGCCGGCCAGTTCCTGCACGCCTACGACTCCGCCTGGATGCCGGCGGCGCTGCTCGCCGCCGAGCGGCGGAGCGCGCTCGCCGATGCCCTGTTCGCCGCGAGCCGGCATCGCGGCGTCTCGCTGCACCTGAACAAGGGGCTCGCCGGCGCGCCGCCCGAGGCGCTGGCCGCGGCGAAGGACACGGCGGTGAACCCGGCCGCGCTCGACGCCTTCGCGCTCCTGATCACCGGCGCGGGCGAGGCACCGGCCTATCCCGGCGTGGCCGGGCACGAGCCCGACGTGGAGGCGGCGCGGCGCGCCAGGCAGTCGATCGCGCGCGCCATGGACGAGATCCGCAAGGTGGTGCCGACGCCTGCCGCCTACGTCTCCGAGAGCAACTACTTCGAGCCGCGCTGGCAGGAAGCGTTCTGGGGATCGAACTACGCGCGGCTCCTCGCGGTGAAGGATCGCTACGACCCCGAGGGGCTGTTCTTCATGCACCACGGGCCGGGCAGCGAGCGCTGGAGCGCGGACGGGTTCTCGCGCCGGGCGTGAGTCTCGAAAAGGTCGCGCTCGCCGACTACCATGCGGTGTCTCGTGTGCCGCCGACCGAAGTGCCCGGCGGACGCGCGAACAAGGAGCACGCATGATCGTCGAGCGCATCTGGACCGGCAACGCCTACCGCAACTACAACTACCTCATTGCCTGCCCGGAGAGCGGCGAGGCGCTGGCGATCGATCCGCTCGACCACGAGAAATGCCTGAACGCGGCCCGGGTGAAGGGCTGGCAGATCACGCAGATCCTGAACACGCACGAGCACCACGACCACACCGGCGGCAATGCAGCCGTGGTCGCCGCGACCGGCGCCAAGGTGATCGCGCACCACAAGGCCGGCTCGCACATCGCCGGCATGGATCGCGGCGTGAAGGCCGGCGACGTGATCAAGGTCGGCAAGACCGTCGAGCTCGAGTGCATGGACACGCCGGGCCACACGATGTGCCACATCTGCCTGCGCTCGCACACGGAGCAGCCCGCCCTCTTCTCCGGCGACACGCTGTTCAACGCCGGCGCCGGCAACTGCCACAACGGCGGCAATGCCGAAGACCTGTACGCCACCTTCGTCGAGCAGCTCGCCAAGCTGCCCGACGGCACCCGCGTCTACCCGGGCCACGACTACATCGAGAACAACCTGCGCTTCACGCTCGCGCGCGAGCCCGACAACGCCGCCGCGAAGGCGCTGCTGCCCGCGGTGGCGGGCCAGGACCCGGCGACCGGTCGCGTGACGACGCTCGCGGAGGAAAAGGAATTCAACACCTTCCTGCGCCTGCAGAGCCCCGGCGTGATCGCCGCGCTGCGCGAGGCGTTTCCCGAGCTGCCCGAGAACCCGGATCCGAAGACCGTGTTCGTCAAGCTGCGCGAGCTGCGCAACAGCTGGTGACCGGCGGCAGGCCCGACAAGCGATTCAACGAAGGAGTGCGGCGGATGGCGATGGACGTGGTGGACTACGAGATCAAGGGCGCGGAGATGCAGTTCGTCGAGGTCGAGCTCGACCCGGGCGAAGCGGCGATCGGCGAGGCCGGCAGCATGATGTTCATGGACGCCGGCATCCAGATGGACACCTTGTTCGGCGACGGTTCGGCCTCGCAGGGCAGCGGCCTCTTCGGCAAGCTCCTCGGCGCGGGCAAGCGCCTGGTCACGGGCGAATCGCTCTTCACCACGGTCTACACCAACGGCGCTTCGGGCAAGCGGCGCGTGGCCTTCGCCGCGCCCTACCCCGGCAAGATCCTGCCGATGGACCTGCGCCAGCTCGGCGGAACCCTGATCTGCCAGAAGGACGCGTTCCTCTGCGCCGCGCGCGGCGTCTCGCTCGGCATCTACTTCCAGCAGAAGCTCTCGGTCGGCTTCTTCGGCGGCGAGGGCTTCATCATGCAGAAGCTCGACGGCGACGGCCTCGCCTTCGTGCATGCCGGCGGCACGGTGGAAAAGCGCGAGCTGCAGCCCGGGCAGACGCTCTTCATCGACACCGGCTGCATCGTCGCGCTGACGCCGAACGTCAGCTTCGAGATCCAGTACGTCGGCAAGATCAAGACCGCGCTGTTCGGCGGCGAGGGCCTGTTCTTCGCCAAGGTCACGGGACCCGGCACGGTGTGGCTGCAGAGCCTGCCGTTCTCGCGCCTGGCGTCGCGCGTGTTCGCGGCGGCGCCGCAGCGCGGCGGCTCGCGCGAGGAAGGCTCGGTTCTCGGCGCCGGCGCGATCGGAGGGGTGCTGGGCGGGATCTTCGGCGGCGACGACGAGTAGCGGCGGCGGGGTTCGCCGCCCCGCGGCTCAGGTGCCGCAGAAGGTCTGGTAGCAGGCCGTGACCTCGGCGGGCGCGGGCTCGGCGTAGCGGGCGTTCTCGGCGATCTCGTCGTAGGGACGGCGCAAGGCGTCGAGCAGGCGATCGAAGGGGCCGAGGTCGCCGTCGTCGGAGGCCGCGGCGAGCGCTTCCTCGACGCGATGGTTGCGCGGAATCACCCACGGGTTGGCGCGGCGCATGCGGCCGGCACGCGCCTCGCCCGCCGCCGTGCCATCGACAGCACGGCCTTCGTCTTCGCGCGCGCAGCGCTCGCGCCAGCGCGCCAGCCAAGCCTCGGGAGCGCTCGCGTCGGCGAAAAGCGCGCGCAAGGGCGCGTCGGCTCCCGCGGCCGCGTCGGCGAGGCGGCGCCAGGCGAGCGTGAAGTCGGCGTGGCCGGCGTGCAGGAGGGCGAGCCAGTCGGCGGCTAGCGCCGCGTCGGCGGCCTCGTCGGCGCCTTCCACGCGCTGCAGGCCGAGCTTCGCGCGCTGGCCCGCGAGAAGGTGGCGGGCATGCATCGCCGGAAACGCCTCGATGACCGCCGTGGCCTGCGCCGCAGCCTCTTCAGGCTCGTCGGAAAGAAGCGGAAGCAGCGCCTCGGCCAGGCGCGTGAGGTTCCATTGCGCGATGCCGGGCTGGTTGCCGAAGGCATAGCGGCCGTGGCGGTCGATCGAGCTGAACACCGCCGCCGGGTCGTAGGCCTCGACGAACGCACAGGGACCGTAGTCGATGGTCTCGCCGGAGAGCGTCATGTTGTCGGTGTTCATCACGCCGTGGATGAAGCCGACGTTCATCCACTGCGCGATCAGCGCGGCCTGGCGCGCGCACACGCGCTCGAGCAGCGCGAGAAAGCGGCCGGGCGTGCCGGCGAGGTCGGGGTCGTGGCGGGCGATCGTGTACTCGGCGAGCTGGCGCACACGGGCGACGTCGCCGCGGGCGGCGAAGAACTGGAAGGTGCCGACGCGGATGTGGCTCGCCGCCACGCGCGTGAGCACGGCGCCGGGCAGCACCGTCTCGCGCAGCACCGGCTGCCCGGTGGCCACGACCGCGAGCGCGCGTGTGGTCGGGATGCCGAGGGCGTGCATCGCTTCGCCGACGAGCACTTCGCGCAGCATCGGCCCGACCGCCGCCTTGCCGTCGCCGCCGCGCGAGAACGGGGTTCGGCCCGAGCCTTTCAGGGCGATGTCGCGGCGCCGGCCGGCGCGGTCGATCACCTCGCCGAGCAGCACCGCGCGGCCGTCGCCGAGCTGCGGCGAGAAGCCGCCGAACTGGTGGCCGGCATAGGCCTGGGCGATCGGCTCGGCGTCTTCGGGCAGGGCGTTGCCGGCGAACAGCGCGGTGCCGGCCTCGCCGGCCAGGGCCGCGGCGTCGAGGCCGAGCTCATCGGCCAGCGACGCGTTGAAGAACAGCGACTTCGGCTCGGGCGCGGCTTCGGGGCGCCAGGGCACGGAGAAGCCTTCGAGCTCGCGGGCGTAGGAGTTTTGGAGGGTGAAGGGGATGGCAGCCATGGGGAGGCCTGGAGGACTGCCGTGAGCTGAATGAGTTACTTTGGCTCAATGAAGGCGCCGGTCCGCGTCGCGGACATGGATGTCGGAGGATGCGGCCGCGGCGCGATCCGAAGCGGCAAGCAGCGTCTTGCCTTCGATGCCGGCGAAGAGCTTGGCGGCCCTGACCTTGAGTTCCAGTAGCTCGGTCGGGTTGACGAAGTACTGTCCACGCATCACATCGACGTCTATGCGGAACTCAACGTCCTTGCCGTCGTTGGACAGCACGCCGCTGGTGAACTCGTATTGCTCGTCGACCGCCGGCATGCCCATCAATCCAGGCCGATCGACTTCATAGCGGACGTCGAAGATCTCGCCGCTCGCCAAGTCGAGGGAAGCGGTCGAGCGGATCACGGTCTCCGCCAGCTCGTCGAGTATCTCGATGGGTACTTTCAGGTTCATCGCAGTCCTCTCAAGTTCGGCTCACCGCTGCGTGCTCCGTGAGCCCCACTGACAACCTGCGGCCTCGCCGCTCTCTCAATGAAGCGGCGAGACCCACTCAGCTACGGCCGCCCGGCTTCTTGACGAGCGGCCGAGCAACGGCCCGACCGTCATCGGCAATGTCGCCACCCACAAGGAAGACGTGGGGGATGGCCCACCCGCCAGACTCGCCGCGGATGATGTCCGTAGTCCGGATGCGACCTTCTGTGATCTGCGTAAACCCATGGGGAACGGCTTGCTGCTCGGTATCGGTCATTTGCTGGAAGAGGGTGTGTGGATGTCGATTATCGGGCAACCCGTTCGAGAGGCCCCAGCTTGCCGAGGGCTTCGACCATCGCCTTGGCCAAGGCCGCGCTCGAATGCGGGTTCTCGCCCGTTAGCAAGTTGCCATCGTGCTCGATGTGACTGAACATCGGTACCAACGCCGAATGGAAATCGGCGCCGCTGGATTTCATCGCGTCTTCGAGCAGAAAGGGGACAACGTCCTTGAGGCCAGCCAAGCGTTCTTCAGCGTTGGTGAAGCCCGTGGCGCGCCGACCCTTCAAGAACGGTTCGCCGCTGGAGCGTCGGGCGTTCACGAGCGCCGCGGGCCCGTGGCAGACGGCAGCGATGAGCTTGCCGGCGGCATCGTGGCGCGCCACCAGAGCGTGCAGCGTCGCGTCGTTCGCCAGGTCCACCATCGGCCCGTGTCCACCCGGGATGAAGATGGCATCGAAGTTCTCGTTCGTTACCGAATCCAGCGTCACGCTGTGGCGCAGCGCTTGAATAGCCCTCTCCCAGTTCTTCCTTTGCTTTTCGTTCGGTTCAGTCTTCGGATCCAGCGGCACCGCACCGCCCTTTGGCGAGGCCACGGTGACGGCGATCCCGGCTTCTGTGGCGGCCATGTAGGGCACGGCGAACTCCTCCAGCCACAGTCCGGTGGGATGGCCGGGAGCGAGTTGATCGCTGCTGGTGGTGACGAAGAGGGCGTGCATGGTGGTCCCGCAGGGTTGACAAGGCCGGGCAATTTAGGACATGCGGGGTCGCCGACGTGTAAGACGACGACGCAACGGAGTGCAGGAAGATCCGGTTTGGAGCGGTCGGCAAGAGGGCGGCGCATCAAGCGGACTGAAGCACCGCATGACCTCCCATCCGCAGCACATGGGTGTAATCATCGTTTCGTCGACAAGTGACAGTCGCCCTCGACTCGGAGTAGACGCGCCACCATGGGAATCTTGACCTTCAGCATCAACGTCACCCTCGACGGTTGCGTCGACCACCGGGAGGGAATCGCCGACGACGAGACACACGCTCTCTTCACCAGCCTCATGGACGAGGGCGGGGCGATGCTGTGGGGCCGCGTCACCTACGAGATGATGGAGAGCTACTGGCCGGCGGTCGCCCGCGGCGACGCGGAGGCACCAGCCGCGATGCGCGAGTGGGCGGTCAAGCTGGAGGCCAAGCCGAAGTACGTGGTGTCCTCGACGCGAAGGAACTTCCCGTGGACCAACAGCCGCCACATCGTCGGCGACCTGCGCACGGGCGTGCAGAAGCTGAAGGACGCGACCCCGAACGGCGTGCTCCTCGGTAGCGGCAAGCTCGCGACCGAGCTGGACCGGCTGGATCTGATCGACGAGTACAGGTTCCTCGTCCACCCCAGGATCGCCGGCCACGGCCCGACTCTGTACCAGAGTGGGCTGCCCAGCACGCGACGGCTCGAACTTGTTTCGGCCAAGCCGCTCCGAAGCGGCGCGGTCGCCATGCACTACCTGCGCGCGCGCGGCTAACAACCGGTTGCAGCGGACGGTCGGCTGTGCGGCCCGCCGCTGAACCGGAGCGTTGAGCGGCCGACTTCCGCTTCCGGTCGGTTGCCGGTCCTCCCGGTTCCGATTCGTCTCGTCTCAAACTTGCCGTTCGCAACGGCCGACCTGACAGCTGACCGTCGCCAATACCCGGACCCGGCCAGAAGCGGGCGGCACTGCCGGTCGGGTGATCCACCGCTTCAGACTAAAAGCGGTCCATCGTCCTCGAACGCTTGATGGCCGCTCCTTGTGGAAGCGAACGGTCACCGCGTTGGCGATTCGACCGGCTGCCCCGGCTAATGTCGGCCATCAAACACCGCTCGCGGCAGGCAGCGTTAGTCAGCGCGCCGCTGGCAGCGCTGCTTCGCGAATGATCGTCGCGGTCTGGATCGCCACCGCACGAGAAATCTGCTCTGTCAACGCCACCACGACCACCTCGAGCGCAGGTACGACGTAAATGAATTGCCCGCCGAAACCCGACGCGTTGTATGCCGGCAATTCGTCGCCGGGCGTGGACGACAGCCACCACAGGTAACCGTAGCCCCACAGCTCGGGGCGGCCGCGCGGCGGGATGTCGCTCGCGATCTTGCGCGCGGTCGCCTCACGCACGAACTCCGCCGGCACCAGCTGGCGACCCTTCCAGCTGCCGCCGGCGCGCATCATCTGGCCGATCCGCAGCATTTCCGGCGCAGTCAAGCGCAACTCCGCCGCGCCGTTCGGTACGCCGTCTTGCCCCGTGGGCCATTCCGCGCCATCGATGCCCAGCGGGCGGAACAACACTTCCTGTGCGAACTCCGCCAGCGGCACCTTGAGCCGGCGCGCGAGCGCCAGCGCGAGCAGGTGCGAATCGATGTTGCTGTACTGGAAGCGGCTGCCGGGCTCATACGCGAGTGGCCGAGCAAGCGCATGCGCCAGAACGCCGGGCGCATACAGCCGGCGCGAGAAGTCCAAGTAGTCGCTGTCGTTCGTGAGTCCGCCACGGTCGAATCCCGAGGACATGGTGAGCAGATGCCGCAGCGTGACGCGTTGCATCGCCGTGGCGCCAGGGCCTTGCGCGTGCTCGGGAAAGAAAGCGGCCAGAGGCTCCTCAACGCTCGCGATCGCCCCGCGCGCCATGGCGATTCCGACCAGCAGCGACACGACCGATTTCGTCACCGACGCGACGTTCATGCGGCTTGAGGCGGTGATGCCCTGCTGGTAGTACGCGAAGCTGGCGCCGCGGCGCTCCATCAGCAGGGCGCGCACATGGGGTGCGGCGCGCAACTGCGCTTCCAGGGCCTGAATGCGTTCGGTGTTCCAGGCGGGCTGGCTTCGTGCGACAGTGACGAAAGCAGCGGTGGCCAGCGCGGTCAACGCGGTCCGCCGCGTGGTGCAAGAGGTGTCTGCCATTGGCCGCTTCTCCAGCCACGATCATGCACCCGAAACGCAAGTCCGCCTGACTCCTAAGCCGTGAGTACCACCTTCCGGCAATCCTCTTCCGACGTGGGCGTCGCGTTGCAGTAAATCGAACGCGCGGTGGCGCTCGCCGGGCGCGTCGTCTCCGCCGATGGCAGCGCGCAGCGCTCGACGGCTTCGTCGACGGCGTGCTCGCGCAGGTAGCGGCGCACACGCGCGACGGCGACTTCGACCGCGGCGCCGATACCGTCGACGAGGCGCTGGCCGAACTGGAACGGCGCCCCGAACGCCAGCGTACCGCACTCGAGCGCTCGCGCCGCGCGCTCCTCGAAGCCGGCAAGTCGCGAGTGGCCCAACCCTCGCGCAAGGGGGCCGACCGGCTCCGGCTGCCATCGCGTGCGCCTGGCCAGGCGCTCACGTCGTCTCGCCTTTGCGCTTCAGACTAGGTGCCGTCTTTCGAGCAGAGCGTTTCGAAGACCGCTGTCGGCCAGGAGCCGTCGCTCACGGCGGACGGCTTTGGGGTGGGTTAAGGATCAGGGCGACGACTTGGGACTCGGATCAGCGAAACTGAAAGTCATGAATCATGTCGCCCTCCTTTTTGCCCTGTTCGCGCTGGCTTCATGTGCCGGCGCCCCGCAAGTGCACACGTCGCCTGGCAAGCCTGCCGCGCCGGCAACCCTGCAGTCGCTCGTTCCGGAAATCGATGCGGCATTCCGGAAGTGGCAGCAGGAAGCACACGTTTCCGGACTCGTCTGGGGCGTGGTCAAGGACGGCGCGCTCGTTCACTACGGTGGCTCCGGCGTTCAGGACCGCGAAAGCGCGCGGCCCGTCAACGCAGACAGCCTGTTTCGCATCGCCTCCATGAGCAAGGCGTTCACGGCGCTCGCCATCCTCCAATTGCGCGATGCGGGAAAAGTGTCGCTGGATGCGCCGGCCGAGACCTATGTGCCCGAACTGAAAGGGTGGACCTACCCGACCGACGACGCGCCACGCATTCGCGTGCGCGATCTCTTGAGCCATGTGGGTGGGCTCGTCACGGACGATCCCTGGGGCGACCGGCAGCAGCCGCTGCCGGAGGCGGACTTCACGGCCATGTTGCGTGCGGGCGTGTCGTTCAGCCGGGCGCCGCAGACGGCATTCGAGTACTCCAATTTCGGCTACGCGCTGCTCGGCCGCATCATCACCAATGTCACCGGGCGGCCGTTCGACGACTACATCCGTGTCGAGATCATGGTGCCGCTGGGCATGGCGTCCACGGGCTACGAGGTATCCAACGCGCCGATCGAGCGCCGCGCCCTCGGCTACCGCTGGGAAAACGAGCAGCATGCGCTGGAGCCGGCCATGGGCCGCGGCGTCTTCGGCGCCATGGGCGGCGTGCAGACCAGTGTCAAGGACTACGCTCGCTGGGTCGCCTTCTTGCTCAACGCCTGGCCCGCCCGAAGCGGCGCAGAGCAAGGCCCGGTGCGCCGCTCGTCCGTGCGCGAGCTGGCGCAGGGCCTGAACTTTCCGAGGGTGCTTCAACGTGAAGGGTCGGGCGGCGCCAAGCCCTGCGCGTTCGCAGTCACCTATGGCATGGGCATGAACGCGCGGACGGACTGCGAGCTTGGTTTCGCGCTCAGTCATGCAGGTGGCTACCCGGGCTACGGAGCCTATGTCCTGCTGATGCCGGACAGCGGTCTCGGTGTCTTCGCCTTCGCCAACGGCACCTACGCGGTGCCTGGCCAACCAGTGACCTTGGCGGCGCTCGCACTGCAGCGTGCGGGGCTGGTCCCGGTGCGTCCCCTGGCGGTCAGCGCGGCGCTCGACCAGGCCTATCAGATTGCGGCGCGCATGTATGCGGCCGGCAACCTAGAACCTGGCAAGGCCGTGCTCGCGATGAACTTCTTGTTCGACCGGTCTGCCGACAGGTGGGTGCGCGAATTCGGCAAGCTCAAGCAGGAGGTTGGCCAATGCGACGGCGGTGCGCCAATCCATCCGACTGGCATGCTTTCCGGTGACTTCCGGTGGACCTGCGAGCGCGGCGCGATCGAGGGCGAGCTGTTGCTGTCGCCGACGAACCCACCCGGCATCCAGGCCTTGAGACTCAAGGCCGTGCCGTCGCATTGAGCCCTTCCACAACCTCGAACCCAACTGCGAATGGCTGCTTTGCGGTTGTCAATCCCGGCTGAGGGATGCCAGGATTGGGTCGACAGCGGAAGTCACCCCCGCCGCGCTGAACTTCGAACGTCTGCGTTGCCGGCGGATTCAAACGCTTGGCTAACGGTTGACTGACGGCGGCACCGCAAGCTCCGGGGTATTCCACTTCGAGAGCTCGCCATGTCGGTTCACTCGATCGCCATCCTCCTTGTCGCGCTTGCGTCGCACGCCACGTCGCTCGTTGCCGTCCAGGCGCTGGAGAGCAACAGCGCGGCCACGCAGCTCGATGCGGCGACGCGCCACGAACGACAGGACCTCGGCGTCGCCGCCACCCGGCACCTGCACGCCGGCGCCATGCACGGCCCGACGCCGGCCAGCATTCCCGGCGGCCAGGTGATCACGACCGCGGGCCTCGTCGCGCTGATCCAAGGGCGGCAGGCGCCCTTCGTCGTCTTCGACGTGCTGGGCGGAGGCGAGGCGCTGCCGAACGCGCTGCCCGCGCCCTGGCTCGCTCAGGCCGGCGCGTTCGACGATGCCGTGCAGCAGCAGGCCGCGCAGCTCTTCGCCCAGCGGACCCAGGGTCGCAAGGACGTCGCCCTCGTGTTCTATTGCCTCTCGCGCGAGTGCTGGCTCTCGTACAACGCCGCGCTGCGCGCCGTCGCCGCGGGCTACGGCAACGTGCTCTGGTACCGCGGCGGCATCGAGGCGTGGAAGGCGGCGGGGTTGCCGACGCAGGCGGCGGGGCAAGCGGGCTTCGCTCCGGCGCCCGCCGCGCAGCAGGCGCAGCAGGCCGCGACCCTCCCCCAGGGCAAGTTCGTCTCCGTGCAGCCGGTCGCGCGTCAGCCCGCCGCCACCCCGGCGCGGCCTCCCGCCGAACTGCGCATCGCGCAGACCCGCTTCTTCTCGTTCGCCTTGCCGCCCGGGTGGCGCGTCGGCGAAGACGGCCAGTTCGCGCTGACGCTGGTCGCGCCCGACAGCCGGGCCCTCACGGTGATGGTCGGCAACGCCGGCATGCCGCCGCGGCACCCGGCCGCGCGCTTCGCCTTCGACAAGCTCTCGGCCATGCAGATGCAGAACCTG
Organism: Burkholderiales bacterium; assembly: GCA_021414305.1. Lineage (GTDB taxonomy): Bacteria > Pseudomonadota > Gammaproteobacteria > Burkholderiales > Burkholderiaceae_C > Schlegelella_A. The sequence goes on from JAIOOS010000014.1 coordinate 113,729, forward strand.
CAGCTGGGCGCGCCGCGCCCCGCCGCGCCCGGGGCCGGCTTTGCGCAGGCGGTCGAGTTCGACGTCGCCTATTCGCTGCGCGGCGTGGCGTGGCGCGGCGTGGCGAAGGTTTCGGTGGCGCCGGCGTACGACACGCAGACGATGGCCATGACGGCCGCCCTGGCGAGCGCCGACCGTTGGCCCGACCACGCGGCGTGGCTGCCGCAGGTCGCCGGCCAGGTGGCCGCCACCAACGGCGGGGCATTCGGCGCGCGCGGCGTGATGCAGCAGAACCTGCAGAACTCGATGGCCTACGCCGAGGCGGCGCGCACCTACCGCGACTGGTCGCAGAAGAACTGGCAACAGGTCACTGACGACCGCAACGCCAGCCAGGACCGCCGCAACTTCGCCGTGCGCGAGAACCTGGGCGGCGTGCAGACCTTCGCGAATCCCTACGCGACCGGTCAGTCGGTCGAGCTGCCGATGACGCACAAGTACTACTGGGTCGACCGGCAGGGCCAGATGAAGGGCACCGACGATCCCCGGGCCGACCCCAACGTCGGATCGACGGGGGACTGGCGGCGGATGGAGCGGGTCGATCGATAGGGACCGGACGCGAGGCAGCGACGCGCGCCCGCGCCGCCGCCCTCGCGTACGATGTTCGCGATGCAGGACATGCTCGCGCTCTCGGCTTCGCTTCCGGTCGTCGAGTTCGCGGCCGGCGACGTCGTCGTTCGCGAAGGCGGCTCCTCCGGCGGGCTGTGGATCCTGGTCTCCGGCGCCCTGCAGGTTCGCAAGGGGGCGGTCGTGGTCAATACCGTGACGCGCCCCGGCGCGCTGATCGGCGAGATTGCGCTGCTCCTCGACACCGCGAACAGCGCCACCGTCGAGGCCACCGAGGCCAGCGTGTTGCGCCATGCCGCGGACGGCAGGGCGCTGCTGGCGAGCGACCCGACGATCTCGCGCCTGGTGGCGATCGGCCTGGCCGAGCGGCTCAACTTCGTCACCACCTACCTCGCCGACCTGAAGCAGCAGTACGGCGACGCGCCCGGCCTCTCGATGGTCAACGACGTGCTCGCGCAGCTCGCACAGCGCCAGGCGCCGGTCGCACGTCCCGGTTCGGCGCGCGACCCCGATCCGGAGTACTGATCCTGCCCCGCGGCGGTGGCCGCGTCGTCAGAACACGGTTCGTTCCGGCGCCCGCATCGCCGCCAGGCTGAGGCTCTCGCTGCCCATCATCGAGCGCCACGAAGCCGTTCCCTGTGCGAGATCGATCTCGACATGGCACGGCACCGGGCCGATCTGCCGGCCGGCGTTGAAGACCCAGGTCGCGCCTATCCGGTCGGCCCACGATCCGTCGGGCTTGAACGGCGACTCGTGGACGTGGCCGGTGAGAACGAGATCGGGCCGGTACGCCTCGATCCAGCCGCCAACGTCGGCGTCGCCGTAGTGGCGCTTGCCGGTCCAGCAGGTGGGCGAGCCGAGCGGCGGCCAGTGGTAGACCCAGATCCATCGCTTCGGCCGGCGCAGCGCCTCGGCAGCGAGCTGCGCCTCGAGGGCGGCGCGGCCCGCCGGCCCGTCCCACCACGGGCAGATCGTGACCAGCGTGTCGCCGATCGTCAGCGAATCGCCGTCGGTCGGCACGCCGCTGGCGCGGGCCTCGGCCAGCCACAGGGCCGACTGCTCGCCGCGCGCGTCGGGCCCGGTGAGGTCGTGGTTGCCCGAGGCGATGGCGACCCTGCCCGCCGCCTGCAGCAGCGCGAGATAGCGGCGGATGACGACCGATTGCGCGTCGAGCGAGACCGTGGAGCTGATGTCGAGCTGGTCGCCCGCGAGCACGACGAGGTCGAAGGAAGGGGCCGAGCGCACTACCCAGTCGAGCTGCGGCAAGGTGTAGTGGAGGTCGGAGACCAGGAGGATGCGCAAGATGCCGACCTCGGGTGCAAGGAGCGCGCCAGCGAGAGGGCGGGGCGCCGCGCCGATTCTCGCCTCGACGCCGGCCACTGCTGCATCATCGGCGGAGCTTCGATGCCGCAGCCATCCTTTCGCTTTCCGCTCAATCGCCACGGCCGCCGGGTGGTCTCGTGCCGTTTCATGACCCGCACGGGCGCTGCGCGCGAGCCCCTGGCGCGTGGCCTTGCTGGCGACGTGGAAGACGCAGGGCAGCAGGAAGTACTCAACTGGTGGGCCCTGCTCGGGGCGATGCAGGCGCAGGACGCCAGGCTCGAGTGGAGCGAGTTCCTCGGGACCCACATCTTCAACTCGAACAAGGTCTTCGCGGCCTTCGAGTCCCGGTAGCTCCCTAGATCAGGACTCGAGCCGGAACGGGCGCAGCCAGAAGTCGGGCTCGATACGTGCTCGGCGACTCCCCGAACCAGCGCTTGCAGGCACGGAACAGGTTGCCCTGGTCCTCGAAGCCGAGCAGGTCTGCGACGTCGCGCAGCGAGTGGCGCCGTCGCCGCAGGTACTGCTGGGCCAGCTCGCGGCGCGTCTCGTCGAGCAGGTGCTGGAACGAAGTGCCCTCGGCCTGCAGGCGGCGCTGGAAGGTGCGGTCGCTGATGTTCAGCGCTTCGGCGATGTCCTTGCGGCGAGGCTCGGCGTGCGCCATGCGCTGCGCAAGGAGCTGGCGCACCTGTTGGCTCGTCGGCGCGACTTCGAGGCGTTCGAGCTGCTCCTCGACCAGGCGGGCATGCAGCGCCGCCATGTCCGGATCGCGCGCCGACAACGGCAGCTCCAGGTCGCACTGGCGCAGCAGGGCGCGGTTCGCCGCGCAGCCGAAGCGGACCGGGCACTCGAAGACCTCGAGATGCGGCTTCGCGTCGTCCGGCGCGGGGTACACGAACTCGACCGCCAGAGCCTGAAGGTTGCGACCGGTGATCCAACTGCAAAAGCCGAGCATCGTCAGCATCCCGAACTCGACCCGTTGTCTCGGAACCGGGCGCTCCCCGCCGAGATGACCGAGCTCGAACCAGTGGCCCTCGGCTTGCGGAACCAGCGCGAAGGTCGCCGCGTTGCTCACCAGGTCCATGGAGCGCGCCAGCTGCTGCAGCGCCGCGAGCAGGGTGGGGCAGGCCATCATCGCGTGGCCGACGACGCCGAGCTTGCCGTAGGTGAGGGCGAACTCCCGTGACAGCCCCAGCCTCACCTTGCCGGAGCGGGCCACCGCCATTTCCCAGAGCACGCTGACGTCGTCGATCGAGAACCGCCCGGCCGGATCGAGGAGCAGGGCGATGTCGAGCCGGGCGTCGCGGAACAGGGCTTCGACGTCGATGCCCTCGGCCGCGAACATCTCGACGACGCCGCGTACCCATGTCGAGGAACTGGTGCGCGCGATCATTTCATTTCGTCCTGAGGATGGCATCGCAACGCCACAAAAGTGGTCCGCTTCGGCCACTGCGTTGGCACCGTCCGATTTCTAGAATAACGCAGAGCAGTGCCGGACAGCCCGGAACCCCTGCGAGATCGGCTTGAAGCCGGCCCATCTAGGAGACGACCCCATGTTCATGATCCAGCGGTTCGGACCGATCCTGCTCGCCGCGGCTTGCGCCGCGCTCACCGCCTGCGGCGGCAACGACGACGCGCCGACGAAGGTCGACACAACCTTCGGAACGATCCAGGGCGCCGACGATTCCGCCCTCTCGGGAACCTATGCCTGGAAGGGCGTCCCGTTCGCAAAGGCCCCGGTCGGCGCGCTTCGCTGGGCCGCGCCGGTGGATCCCGATCCCTGGACGACGCCCCGCGCGACGACGCAGTTCGCCCAGCCCTGCGTGCAGTACGGGCGGATCTACGGCCCGGGTGCGAACAACACCTACGACGCGACCATCGGCACGACGCTCAACCAGGCCGTCGGCAACGAGGACTGCCTCTACCTCAACGTCTGGCGTCCCGCCAGCTCGCAGGGCAACCTGCCGGTGATCGTATTCATCCACGGCGGCAGCAACGTCTCCGGCTACACGGCCGACCCGGTCTACGACGGAGCGATGCTGGCCAAGACGGCGAATGCGGTCGTGGTCACGGTCAACTACCGCCTGGGGATCTTCGGCTGGCTGAACCTGCCTCAGCTGAAGCCGGGGGCCGATGCGCAGAACGACTCCGGCAACTTCGCAGTGCTCGACAACATCAAGGCGCTCCAGTTCATCAATCGCAACATCGCCGCGTTCGGCGGCAATGCCGGCAACGTCACCGTCATGGGCCAGTCGGCTGGCGCGATCGACGTCTATGCGCTGCTGACATCGCCGCTGATCGTGAACGTCAGTCCCAAGCTCATGCACCGGGCGGTGGCGATGAGCGGCGGCATCTCGCTCGCATCGAACCTTCCCCCGGGAAGCATTCCGACGCTGAACCCCGCGTCGACCGCGCTCGCGCAGGGCAATGCGCTGCTCAACAACCTGCTGATCGCCGACGGCCTCGCCACGGACACCGCGACCGCCCAGGCCTACGTCGCAACGCAGACGGCGGCGCAGATCGCCACCTACCTGCGCGGCAAGACTCCGGCCACCTTGCTGACGACCCTGCTGACCCGGCTGGCAGCGCTCGGCCTCGCCGGCTCGGGTCCGATCCCCGAAGGCGTGGTGGTGCCGGTCGATCCGGTCGGCGCCATCAACGCGGGCAACTACCTCAAGGTGCCGTTCCTCGCGAGCAACACACGCGACGAGGCAAAACTGTTCCCGACCTTCCTCGCGCTGTCGCCTGCGCTCGGCGGGGTCAGCGGCCGCCTGGTCAGCGACGCGACGCTGTTCTCGACCCAGTTCAGCTACAACCCCGACGCCGCGCCCGCCGTCCTGATCGGCAACTGGATCCCGGCGCAATACCTGCCGGTCGACACGCCCGTGACCGGCTTCAACGCGAAGACCGACCTGCTCAACTCGATCTTCTTCATCGCCAGCCGCGACAACGTCCTGAACGCGCTGAAGGCCCAGCAGCCGGAGGTCTGGTACTACCGCTTCGACTGGGACGAGGAGCCGGCGCCGTGGAACGACATCTACGGCGCAGCGCACGCCTTCGACCTGGCATTCGCGTTCGGCAACTTCGGTCCTTCGCTGTTCTCCAACGTCGCCAACAGCACGGCCAACAAGCCGGGTCGCCTCGACCTGTCGAACGCGATGATGAAGAGCCTGGGCGCGTTCGCGAAGAACGGCGACCCGAACGACGCGGCTCTGGGCGTGGCCTGGCCGGCCTGGCCGAACAAGTTGCTCTTCGACGCGTCCCCCGCCGCGAAGAACATCTCAGTTCAGTAGGCCGCAGAGCGGGCTCAGGTCTCGAGCCGGAACAGGCGCAGCCAGGAGTCGGGCTCGGACGAGCCCTTCTTCCTGACGTTGAACAGCTCGTCGCCGCCGGGCGCGGCGAGCGGCGAGGTGCGCCAGAGCGATGGCCGCTCCATGAACTGGGCGCGGAAGGCCTCGGTGGCCCAGATCTGGCCGGGCTCGACGATCGGCTCCACGCGTGCGGCGCAGAGGATCGCCTCGCCGCCCACGATCTCGGCCTTCTCGTCGGCGTCGCCCTGGCGCGTCTGCACCTCGCCGTGGTGCAGGGCGATGCGCAGGCGCGGATGGCCGGGCGCCTGGTACACGTCGTCCATCAGGTGTCGCGCCATCTGCGCCAGCGCCACCGGGTCGTCGGCGGCGATGAGCACGGCGTCGCCGGAGCGCACCTCGACGATCGCCGTCGCCGGCGTCCAGCGCAGCACCGCCTCCTCGAGGGCGCGGCGCACCGGCGCGTCCTGGCCGCTGCGCATGAAGGCCGAGAAGGCGTGGATGTCCGCCTTCAGCACGCAGCACTGGCGCACGTTCAGCGTCCGGTCGACCTGAAGCATCTCGCGCCAGGGCCGGTCGTAGCCGACGACGTTGGTCCGGTCGACGCGCTGCAGGAACGCGGGGTTGATGCGCCCGATCAGGTCCACCAGCACCGGGTGCACGAGGTAGTGCGGCGCGCGCGGCAGGGCGCCGTCGGTCTCCAGGGTCGCCTCGCCGGGGCGCAGGAACCGCTGTCGCCACTCGCCGCGCACCCGGTCGTGCTGCACGTAGCCGAGCAGGCCGACCCGGTAGAGCGCGCTCAGCGGGTCGGTGCCGACGCCTTCGCCGGTGCCGCCGCGGATCAGGGCCTCGGCCTCGGCGCGGCTGAGGACGGGGCCCGGCAGGTCCGGAAAGACGCTCTCGGTCTCCAGCCCGGCGACATAGGGAGCGATCTCGGCCAGGTACTCGTGCGCGATCTCGGTGGCCGAATGATGGATCGCCTCCTTCATGCGGTATTCGTTGCGCCGCTCGTCGGGGCGCAGCGCGGCGAGGCGCTCGCCGATCGTCATCAGGTCGCGCGGCCTGAGCAGCGTGTGCCGGCAGACGTACTCGAACACGTCCTCCTCCTCGCGGGTGGCTGTGTCGATGACGCTGGTCCGGCCGAAGAAGGCCTCGAGCGGCCGGGTCTTCGCCAGGTCGGGGCGGACCATGTACTCGCTGCGCACGAGGCGCACGTTGTTGACGAAGATCTCGTGCAGGCTCTCGGGCGAATAGACGATGTCGACGGCGCTGCCGCGGTACTGCTGCGCCATCGCGGTGCGCTGCGGCAGCCGGGCGTAGGCTTCCTTCCTGATCGCCGCGAACACCTTCAGGTGGTGGTTGATGCGGCGCAGCTGGTAGGCCACCTCGACCAGGCCGAGCTGCGCGAAGTACCAGACGTTGGGCGAGAGCTCGCCGGTGACGCTCGGGCTGCTCGGCCCGTCCTCGACGTGCTTGTTGAAGTACTCGTCGATGCCGTCGATGAAGAGGGCGAGCGGCGCGTTGAGGGCCCGAAGGCGCGGCACGAGGTGGCCGTCGGTGTCGTTGGCGGCGCGCTGCAGCTCGCTCGGCGTGAAGTCGAGCAGGCGCACGAAGTGGTCGATGACGCTGTGCAGCTGCGCGTCGGCCACCAGTCCGGCGAGCTTGGGCCCCACCTCCAGGTTGCGGTGGGCGCCGACGTGCTTGAGCACCGCCAGGGCGATCGCCGAGAGCCACAGCTTCGACCACGGCAAGGGCGAGGTCGCCAGCAGGGCGATCGCCTCGCGGCCGAAGATCTTGTCGCCGATCGGCTTGTCGAGCAGGTTGCCGGTGGGCAGGCAGGTCGCGTTGCCCTCGCGCTGGTACAGCACGCGCTTGGCCTTCAGGAGCAGCGTCTTGCCGAAGCCCTTGGTGCCGATGACGATGAACTTGTCGTCCCGGTCGCGGCTGAGGAAGCCCTCGATCTCGGGCGTGCGGTGCAGCAGCGACTCGTCGAAGTCCTCGGCGACGCGAATGTCGTCGGCGTCCACGGTCCACGCGCGCATAGTCCTCCCCGTTGCCCCGAGCAAAGCATAGTGCGAAAGCCGCGAGCAGAATGAAGGCGGGATGAGGAAGGAACCATGAGCAGCGAGCGTCCGGGCGAGCTTGGCTTCACCGCCGCGCACGACGTGCCCGTGCCCTATCTGCAGCGGGTTGCCAGCTACTACCAGGCGCTCGGCTACGGCGCGCCCTACGAGTGGGCGCACTACGCCGAGGTGCCGTTCCGGCTCCTGGAGAAGCCCCTGGCCCGCTGCCGCGTCGCGCTGGTCACGACGGCGGCGCCGTTCCGGCCCGGCGCCGGCGACCAGGGGCCGGGCGCGCCCTACAACGCGAAGGCCAAATTCTTCTCGGTCTATTCGGGCGACAGCACGATCGACCACGACCTGCGGATCTCGCATGTCGCCATCGACCGCCAGCACACCACGGCCGAAGACCCGGCGACCTGGTTCCCGCTGGCGGCGTTGCGCCGCAGCGCCGCGGCGGGCCGGATCGGCTCGCTCGCGCCGCGCTTCCACGGCGCGCCCACCAACCGCAGCCTTCGCACCACGCTCGGGGTCGACGCGCCCGAGATCGTGGCGCGCTGCCGGGCAGACGCGGTCGACGCCGCCGTCCTCGTCGCCAACTGCCCGGTCTGCCACCAGACCGTGAGCCTGGTGGCGCGCCTGCTCGAGCAGGCCGGGATCGCCACCGTCGTGATGGGCTGCGCCAAGGACATCGTCGAGCATGTGGGCGTGCCGCGCCTGCTGTTCTCCGATTTCCCGCTCGGCAACGCCGCCGGGCGGCCGAAGGACGAGGCGTCGCAGGCCCTCACGCTCGAGCTCGCCCTGCGCATGCTCGAAGCGGCGCCGGGGCCGCGCACCACGGTGCAGTCGCCGCTGCGCTGGAGCGAGAACGCCGACTGGAAGCTGGACTACTGCAACATCGAGCGCCTCGCGCCCGAGGAGATCCGTCGCCGGCGGGCCGAGTTCGACGCGGCGAAGGCACAGGCGAAGGAGCTGCGGGGATGAAGTCCGCCACGGGCGCCGGCGAGATCGAGCCGGCCCTCGACATCCTCGCGTACGGCGAGCCGATGGTCGAGTTCAACCAGACCGGCGAGGGCGGCGGGCGGCTGTACCTGCAGGGCTTCGGCGGCGACAGCTCGAACTTCGCGATCGCCGCGGCGCGCCAGGGCGCGCGCGTCGGCTACTTCAGCGCCGTGGGCGACGACCCGAACGGCCGCATGCTGCGCGCCCTCTGGGAGGAGGAAGGCGTGGACCAGCGCAACGTCAAGACCGACTCTGGCGCGTTCACGGCGATCTACTTCGTCACCCACGGCCCCGAGGGGCACGCGTTCCACTTCCATCGCGGCGGCTCGGCGGCGAGCCGGCTGACGCTGACCGACGTGCCGCGCGCGCGCATCGCCGCGGCCAAGGTGCTGCATCTTTCCGGCATCTCGCTGGCGATCTCGGCGAGCGCCTGCGAGACGGGCTTCGCCGCGATCCAGGCCGCGCGCGAGGCCGGCGTGAAGGTCTCGTTCGACACCAACCTGCGCCTCAAGCTCTGGCCCCTCGAGCGCGCACGCGCGGTGATGCGCGACGTGATGCGCCTCGCCGACATCTGCCTGCCGAGCTACGACGACGTGCTCGCCCTCACCGGCATCGCCGAGCCCGACGCGCTCGTCGACCATTGTCTCGCCCTCGGCGCGAAGACGGTGGCGCTGAAGCTCGGCGAGCGCGGCGCGATCGTCGCCGACGCACATCAGCGGCACCGGATCGCGCCCTTCCCCTGCAAGCCGGTCGACGCCACCGGCGCCGGCGATGCCTTCGGCGGCGCGTTCGTCGCCCGCCTGGTTGCCGGCGACTCGCTGCTCGACGCCGGCCGCTATGCCGCCGCTGCGGCGGCGCTTTCCACCGAGGGCTACGGCGCCGTCGCCCCGATCCCGCGCGCCGCCCAGGTGCGCGCGGCGCTCGAGAGGGCGCAATGAGCGCGCGCCGCGTGCTCGTCACCGGCGCCACCAGCGGCATCGGCGCCGGCATCGCCCGCGCCTTCGCCGCGCTGGGCGATTCGGTCGTTGCCACCGGCGCCACCGATGCCGAGGTCGAGGCCGCACGCGGCGTGTCGGGCATCGACGTGCAGCGGCTCGACGTGCGCGACGGCGAGGCGGTTCTCGCGCTCGTCGCCGGGCTCGGCGAGATCGACGTCGTCGTCAACTGCGCCGGCGTGATTCGCCGCGGCGTCGAGCACGACCCGGTCGCCTTCGCCGAGACGCTCGACATCAACCTCACCGGCACGATGCGCGTCTGCAGCGCGGCCCGCTCCGGCCTGAAGGCGCGCAGCGGCTGCATCGTCAACACCGCGTCGATGCTCAGCTTCTTCGGCGGCGGGCTGGTGCCAGGCTACAGCGCGAGCAAGGGCGGCGTCGCCCAGCTCACCAAGAGCCTGGCCATCGCCTACGCGGCCGACGGCATCCGCGTCAACGCGGTCGCGCCGGGCTGGATCGCGACGCCGCTGACGCAGGCGCTGCAGGACGACCCGGCGCGCGCCGCCCCGATCCTGGCGCGCACGCCGATGGGCCGCTGGGGCACGCCGGAAGACGTTGCCGGCCCGGTGCTGTTTCTCGCCAGCGCCGCGGCACGCTTCGTCACCGGCGTCGTCCTGCCGGTCGACGGCGGCTACCTCATTGCCTGAAGGAGACATTCGATGATCGTCCAGCTGCCCGGCATCCAGCCCGAGATCGCGATCCAGGCGATTCCCGACGACGAGCGCGTCTGGGTGCCGCAGGCGCCCGAGGTCTGGTTCCGGCCGCTGCTGCTGAACACGGTGACCGGGAGCTGGTGCAACCTGCTGCGCGTGCGCCGGGCCGGCGTGCTCTCGCGCCACATCCATCCTTCCTGGGTCACCGGCTACGTGATCCGCGGCGCCTGGCGCTACCTCGAGCACGACTGGGTCGCGACCGAAGGCTCGTTCGTCTACGAGCCGCCGGGCGAGATCCACACGCTCGTCGTCGACGAGCAGGCAGGGGCCACCGAGATGATCACCTTCTTCAACATCCACGGCGCCATGGTCTATGTCGACGCCGAGGGCCAGGTCACCGGCTACGAAGACGTGTTCACGAAGATCGCGATGTGCCGCCGCCACTACGCCGAGAACGGACTCGGCGAAGCCTTCGTCGACCAGTTCGTGCGCTAGTCGCCGTAGCCCAGGGCGGCGGGGGCGGCCTTCAGCAGCCCGCGGTGCACTTGCCCGCGGCGTCGAACTCCATCGTCTTGCCGGAGAGCGGCACCACGACAGGCACCTTGCTCGCCTTCATGAACGCCTCGGTCTTGCTGCCCGGGCGGACCTTGCCGCCGACCGTGCCCACCTCGTTGACGTGCGAGGCGATCACCGTCGCGGGCTTGACGAGCTCGTTGATCACGTAGGCCGCTTCGGCCGGGCCGGTGGTGAAGCCGTCGCCGATGTTCATCACCGCGAGCTTGGCGCCGTAGTGCCGGTTCACGACGAGCTCCTGGTCGGCGGTGATGCCGGTGTCGCCGGAGAGGTAGGCGACGAGTCCGTTGCTGAAACGCAGCACGTAGCCGGTGGGGAGGCCCACGTCGCCGGCGATGCCCGCGTCCTTCATCGCCTTGCCGAGCTCGCCGCCGATGTAGTCGGGGTCGAGGCCGTTGCTGTGCATCGCCGTCACCGTGGCAATGCGGATGCCGCCGACGGTGACGCTGCCGCCGAAGCGGGCGAGCATCGAGTTGGCCGGATCGCCCCCGTTGGCCTTGAGCTTGGCGGCGAAGAAGGGCGGCATCTCGCTGCCGGTGACGATCTTCGACTTCTTCTCCAGGGCGATGTTCACGGCGTTGGAGTTCGGCAGCGCCGACACCGACATGTCGGGCGCGGCGCAGGTGCCCGAGTTCGGCGCCTTGTTGTGCGCGTTGCCGAGGTGGTCGCCGTGCATGTGGCTCACCAGGATGATGTCGATCTTGCCGAGCCGCGGGTCGCTCGCGCCAGCGACGGTGCGGCCCGGGTCGTAGAGCACGCGCGTGCCGTTCGGATCCTCGAAGACCAGGGCGCGGTCCTGCGGACAGAACTCGCCGTCGATGCCGCCGAGCGGCGTGATCTTGACGGTCTGCGCCGCGACGGGCAGGGCCAGGGCGGCGGCAGCGGCGAAGGCGGCGAGCGCCGCGTGGCGAAGCGATCGGGTCATGGCAAGGTCTCCGTGTGTCGTTGGGATCGTGACAAGGAACGGGTCAGGGGCCGCCGCGTGGCGGCGCCACGAGGGCGCCTTCGATCGCGTGCCGCTGCAACGCGGCGGCGACGAAACCGGAGGCCTTGGCCTCCTCGATGAAGCGGCTGAGCCACGCCCGGGCCGCCAGGCGCCCCTTGGGCACGCCCATCGCCTGCTCGATCACCATGAAGCGCCCGGGCAGCAGGCGCACGCCGCCGACGCGCTTCGCGTCGGCCTCGAGCTGCTGCTTCACGCCGGCGGCCACTTCCAGGTTGTCGGCGAGGAACAGGTCGGTCACCGCCGGCGAGGTCGGTGCGCGCACCAACGACGCCGCCTTGAGCTCGCGCGTGAGGTAGAGGTCGTAGGCGCTGCCGCGGCCGACGGCGACGCGCGTGCCGGTGCGGTCGACCTCGTCGTTGCGCTGCAGCGGCGAGGCGGCGCGCACGAGGTAGGCGCCTTCGATGATCACGTAGGGCGCGGTGTAGTCCATGTCGGCGCCGCGCACCGGGTCGATGGCGACGAAGGCCAGGTCGACGCCCTTCGCCTTGACCGCCTCCACCACGGCGCCGGCCGAGTTGAAGGTCACCAGTTCGACCGGCAGGCCGAGGCGGCGCCCGGCCTCCTGCGCCAGGTCGACCGAGACGCCGCGCGGCTCGCCGCCCGGCCCGCGGGTGGCGAGGATCGGGTTGCCGAAGTTGATCGCCGCGCGCAAGGTGCCGGTGCCGCCGAGCTCGGCGATCGCAGCGGCGCGCAGGTCGGGTGGCGTCGCGGCGCAGCCGGCGAGGGCAGCGGCGGCCAGGCACAGCGAAGCGACGCAGGCAGGCAGGTTGAGCATGGACCCTCTTCTCTCAACTCGAAAGGTTGCGCAGCACCGCCTGCGTGAAGCTGGCGGTGTTGCCCCGGCCGCGGATGTCGCCGGTGCGCGCCTCGGGGTCGGCGAGCGCCGCGGTCGTCGCCCGCGACATCGCCGCCGCCATCTGCACCGCGCCGGCGTTGTCGCGGCTGTGCCCCAGCCACTCGAACATCATCCGTGTCGACTCGATCATCGCGTACGGGTTGGCGATGCCGCGTCCGGCGATGTCGGGCGCCGAGCCATGGGTCGCCTGTGCCATCGCCACGTCGCCATCGCCGATGCACAGGCCCGGTGCCATGCCGAGGCCTCCGACCAGCCCGGCGGCCTCGTCGGAAAGGATGTCGCCGAACATGTTGGTGGTGACGACGACGTCGAAGCTCTGCGGGTCGCGCACCATGCGCATCGCGAAGGTGTCGACGATCACGTCGTCGACGCGCACGTCGGGATACTCGGCCGCGAGCTTGCGGCACTCCTCGACGAACATGCCGCAGCTCAGCTTGAAGACCGTGTCCTTGTGCACGTAGGTGAGGTGCTTGCGCCGCTGCCGCGCGAGCTCGTACGCGGCGCGGGCGACGCGGCGGCTGCCCGTGCGGGTGATCACGCGCACCGAGAGCGTCACCTCGTCGTTCGGCCGGAACTCGCCGTTGCCGACGAGCATGTTGCGGTCGGGCTGGAAGCCCTCGTTGTTCTCGCGCACGATCACCAGGTCGACGCCGTCGTGCAGGCAGCCGATGTCGGGATACGAGCGTGTCGGCCGGACGTTGGCGAACAGGTTGAACTGCTTCCTCAGGATCGGATGCGGGTTGATCGCGTTCGCCACCTTCGGGTAGGCGCGGTGACCGATCGGGCCGAGGATCCAGCCGTCGAGCGTCTGCAGCGTCGCCATCGTCTCCGGCGGCAGCGTGTGGCCATGCGACTCGAGCGCCGGCGCGCCGATGGGCAACGGCCGCCAGTCGATCGAGACGCCGTGCAGCTCGGCGGCGGCGCGGGCGATCTCCACCGACGCCGGCACGATCTCGCGGCCGATGTCGTCGCCGTCGAGGATGCCGATGCGCAGGGGCGCGGCGGCGGTCATGGCCGGCAGCGCGCCGTCAGCTCGCGGATGTCGCGCAGCGCGGCAAGCGTGCGCCACCGGGCGGTGATCTCGGCGGACCGGGCGGCGCCCAGGACCGGCGCGACGAGCGCGCCGAACTTCGCCTCGAGCTGCGCGTCGCTCAGCGGGTTGCGCATCGAGCCGATCGCGTGCTCGACCTGAACCTCGACCCGGCGTCCGTCCTTGAGCAGCGCCGAAAGCAGCACCGCGTCCTCGTGGACCGCGTCGTCGACCGTGGCGTGCACCCGTGAACGCAGGGCCACGACCTCGGGGTCGTTGACCACGGCGTCGGAAAACTCGTGCTCGCCGGCGCGGCCGTGGATCAGGCCGACCGCGGCGCCGTGGTAGACGCTGAACTTGCCCTGCAGGCCGTCCTTCGGCTCCTTCTTGCCGGTGAGCTCGAGCACCAGCGAATGGACCCGCAGGTCGATCCGCTCCACCTGCCCGGGCGCGATGCCCTGCGCGCGCAGCTGCACGCAGGCGTCGATGCTCGGATGGATGACGATGCCGCAGGCGAACGGCTTGTAGGTGTTGAACGAGATCTCGAAGCGCTCGCCGAGCGCGTCGGTCGCTTCGTGCCAGGCGCGCTTGTCGGAGACGACCTGGACGAAGCCGCGCGGCGCCTCCAGGGCGCGGGCGCTGGCGGTGAAGCCGCGGCTCGCGAGCAGCGCCGAGAACAGGCCGGCGCGCGCCGCGCCGCCCGGGTGGAAGGGCTTGGTCATGGTGCCGAACTGCTCGCGCAGGCCGACCGGCTGCGAGGCGGCGATGCCGAGCGCCATCGCCGCCTGCCGCTCGTCGAGGCGAAGCAGCCGCGCGCAGCCGGCGGCGGCGCCGAGCATGCCGGTGGAGCCGGTGATGTGCCAGCCGCGGTCGTAGTGATCCGGGTACATGACGTTGCCGATGCGGCAGGCGACATCGATGCCGAGCACCAGCGCGTCGACCACGTCCCGCCCGTTGGCGCCGCGCAGCTCGGCGAGCGCGAGCACAGCCGACGCGACCGGGCCGGCCGGATGGATGATCGTCTTCAGGTGCGTGTCGTCGAAGTCGAAGGTGTGCGAGGTGATGCCGTTCACGAGCGCGGCGCTGCCGATGTCGACCTTCTCGGCGCGGCCGAGCACCGTCGCCTGCGGCGCCGGCTCGAGCATCTGCACCGCGCCCAGCGCCGCGTCCGCCGCCTCGTGACGCGCCGCGCCGATGGCGCAGCCGAGCCAGTTGTAGAAGGTGCGGTGCGCCTCGTGCTCGACCGCCTCGCTCCAGCCGCGCGAGGGATGGGTCGCGACGAACTTCGCGAGGATCGCGGTGACGGGAGGGGCCGCGGTATCGGCGGCGACTTGCGTGTTGCGGGCCAAGGAATGCTTCCGGTAGAAGATGAAGGGGAGAGTCGCCGGCGCCGCCTACTCGTCGAGGCGGATGTTCCTGGCCTTCGCGAGCGCGGTCCAGCGCGCGATCTCGGCGACGATGTACTGGCCGAACTGCTCGGGGCTCATGGGCCACGGCTCGACCGCCTCGCCGGCCAGCTTCTCGGCGAGGTCGGGCGCCTTCAGCACCGCGACCTGGGTCTCGTTGAGGCGGCGCACGACGTCGGCGGGCAGGCCCGCGGGGCCGACCGAGCCGTACCACTGCATCGCGTCGAAGCCCTTGAAGCCGGCCTCCTCCATGGTCGGCACGTCCTTCAATTGCGGGCTGCGCTGCTTGCCGGTGACGGCGAGCGCGCGCATGCGCCCCGAGCGCAGGTGCGGCAGCGCCGCGGCCAGGCCGGGGAACATGGCCTGCGTCTGCCCGCCGAGCAGGTCGGTGATCGCCGGCGCGATGCCGCGATAGGGGATGTGCAGCATGAAGACGCCGGTCTCCTGCTTGAACAGCTCCATCGTCAGGTGCGTCAGCGAGCCGGGTCCGGCCGAGCCGTAGCTCACCTTGGCCGGGTTGCGCCTGACGTAGTCGATGAACTCCTTGATCGTCTTCGCCGGCACGCCGTCGTGGATCGCGAGCACGTTGGGGGTGGCGCCGATCATGCCGATCGGCGTGAAGTCCTTGACCGCGTCGTAGCTGACGCGGCGCGTTGCCGGCGTGGTGCCGTGCGTCGCCACGTAGCCCTGCATCAGCGTGTAGCCGTCGGCCGGCGCGCGCGCGGTGGTCTGGCAGGCGATCACGCCGCCGCCGCCGCCCAGGTTCTCGACGATGAAGTTCTGGCCCAGCGCCTTGCCCCAGCGCTCGGTCACCACGCGGGCGATCATGTCGTTGCCGCCGCCCGCCGAAACCGGAACGATGTAGCGGATCGGCTTGGCGGGAAAAGCCTGCGCCCAGGCGATTCCGGGCAGGGCGATCGTGGCCGTCGCTGCCTGCAGCAGATGGCGTCGCTTCATTCCTGTTGTCTCCTTTGGAATGGGGCGATGCTCGGCGCCTGTGCCCTTGTTGTAAATTGCAATTTTCTGAGGCTTTGTTGCATGCCGTGCATGAGTGAGGTCCCTTGCTGAAGCCTTCGATCGCCGACCTGCGCGCCTTCGTCACGGTCGGCGAGCTGCAAAGCTTCGCCGCGGCCGCGAAGGCGCTGCACCTCTCGCAGCCGGCGCTCTCGCGGCGCGTTTCCCACCTGGAGGAGATGCTCGGCGTGCGCCTGTTCGACCGCACGACGCGCAGCGTCGGCCTGACCGTGCTGGGCCGGCGCTTCCTCGGCGAGGTGCACGGCCTGGTGGAGGACCTGGACCGCTCGGTCCTCAGCCTGCGCGACGCCGCCGAGCTGGAAGCGGGCGACGTGACGATCGGCTGCGTCTTCTCGGCGGTGCACCACTTCCTGCCGCCGGTGATCCGGGCGTTCCGGGACAAGCATCCGCGCGTGCTCGTGCGCATCATCGAGGAAGGCGCCGACGAGGTGCTGGCGAGCGTGAAGCACGGCGAGGCCGACCTGGCGGTGAACTACATCGGCATGCAGGACCCCGAGCTCGAGTTCACGCCCCTGCTGAAGGAGCCCTACGTGCTCGCCTGCCCCGCCGGCCACCCGCTCGCGAAGCGCCGCTCTGTGCGCTGGGAGGAGCTGGCGAAGTACCCGCACGCGCGGGTCTCGCACGCCTCGCGCAACCGCCTCATCATCGACCAGGCGCTGGCCGAGCTGCCGCCGCTGCCGCGGCCGGTGATCGAGGTGCGCCACGTGTCCACGCTGATCGGCCTGGTCGAGCGCGGGCTCGCGCTGGCGGTGGTGCCGCAGCTCACCCTGCCGCTGCGGCCCGCGGCGGTGGTCGGCGTGAAGCTCGAGAAGCCGGCGATCACCCGCACCCTGGCCATCGTCCGGCGCAGCGGCCGCAGCCTCTCTCCCGCCGCGGCGGCGTTCGGGCAGCTGTTGAAGAAGGCCGGGCGGGCGACCTGAAGCGCGTCTCGCGGGCGATCGTGGTGCCGTAGGGCGCTACACGCCGTCGGGCTTGTTCCATCCCGCCTGCGGCCCCTTGGCGCGCAGCGCGCGGTATCGCGGCCGGTCGGGTTGCAGCACGTCGGCCTCGCGCGCGTCGTAGCCGGGGCCGGCGTCGCCGAGCAGCTTGCGCAGGTCCTCGCGCGACTTGTCCCATCCGGGGTAGGCCTTTCGCAGGTGATTCTCGTGGGCAATGATCTTCATGAGGTCGGGCTTCGACAGGCTGACGCCCAGCACGGTGAAGCCCTTGAGGTCGATCTCCCATTGGCTGAACACACGCTGCTCGTCGGCATAGGCCTCGCCGATGTTGCGCTTGAGCTCCTCGATGCGGCGCTGGATCTCGTCGATCCGCTCCTTCTCCTTGGCCGGGTCGACCTTGGAGACGAGCGGCTGGTTCGGCGTGAACTGGTTGATGCCCTTGGCCTCGTCGGACTTGGCCTTGATCCTGGCCTGGGTGCTGCGCTGCGCGGCGAGCAAGGCGGCGCGCCGCTGGTCGAGCCGGGCGGCCATGTCCTGGTAGTCATCGGCACGCGCGAACTCGGCCTGCGACTTCGACATGTCGTCGCGAAAGCCGTTGACCTGTCGCAGCAGCTCCTCGACCTTCTTGAGCACCGCCTCCGGCGCGCCCGCGCCGAGCGCCGCGGGCACCGGGTCGTTGACGACCAGCGCGTCGAAGAACGGCTTCTTGGGCGACAGCGAGGCCGGGAACTCGAACGGGATCTCGGTGCCGCTGATCGCGTTGCGCACGGTGTCGTGGCGGCCGCGTCCCGTCCCGCGCTCGAAGTCGGCGATCACCTTGGCGATCTTGTCGCGGTCGTCGCCGCAGGCCTTCACCCTCGCCTGCGTCTTCACCCAGTCGGTGTAGCAGGCGATGTCGCCGCGCCAGTACTTGCCCCATTGCCCGGGGCTGCCCTTGGCACGCTCGGCGAGTGCGGTGTAGCTGTCGTCGGTGAAGGCGGCGCCTTCCTGGCGCACCTTCTCCTTGCTGATCTCTTCCTTGCCGTCCTTCAGGTTCTTGAGGGTGGTGAGGGGCGACTTCTGCACCCGCTCGAACAGATCCTTGACACCGCCGACGAGGTCGCCCTCGGTGTCGGTGGCGCTGGTCTCGCCGAAGCCGGTGCCGTCGGCATTCCGGCCGCCGCTGAACTTGTCGGTGCGCTTCGAGCCGGCGAAGGTCTTGTCGCCGGCCACCGCGGCGGCGTTGCTGCTGTTGCCGCCGGTGTGCACCGTGGTCTTGCCGTCCGGGCCGTCGATCTCGGTGTCGGAGCCGAAGCTCTGGTTGCCGCCGGTCATGCCCACGCCGCCCGCGGTGACGGTGAGGCCGCCGCTGTCGCTGTCGCCCGTGGTCTTGACGTCGAACGAGGCCACGGCCGGGTTCTTGGCGCGCAGATCGAGCATCTGCGGGATCGTCTTGGCGGCCATCACCGATTTCAGCAGTGGCTTGAGCTCGGGCTTGCCGGGGTCGATGACGAAGGTGACGGCCCGCGCTTCGTGCGCCTCCTTGCCGCCCGAGCCTTCCATGCCCACGCCCTCGAAGGTGAAGCCGGCGCCGCCCTTAACCTCGCGGCCCTTGACGGCCTGAAGCGTGATCCAGTACATGCCGTCCTTCATCGCGATCTTGCGCGAGAGGCTGCCGGAGACGCTCACGCCGGCGTTCAGGCTGATGCCGAACGCTCCCTTCTTCTGCGAGACGCCCCCGCCCGCCTCGCCGGTGGCCGAGAGGTTTTCCTCGACCTCTTCGTCGTCCTTCATCTCGCGCTGCTTGGCGCCGAACTTCTCGGCCAGCGCCCGCGCCTCGTTCATGCTGCCCTTGACCGCCAGCTCGAGCGCACGCAGCTCCTCGAAGCCGCCCGCCTTGCCCGACTTCATCGCCTCGATGTAGCGCTTGTTCTCGTCGGCCGTGGCCTTGCGCTTGTAGACGAGCTCGTACTCCACGCTGACGCCGGCATTCACCTGCACCGACTTGCCGTCGGCGCCGGCCTCGCGTTCGCGCTTGGCGCCCACGCCCACCTTGCCGCCGAGCACGAGGTGGAACGTGAGCTCCATCTCGCCCGGCGTCTCGGCGTAGGGGATCGGCTTGGACTCGACGTACGCCTTGCCCTCGAACGACGCGTTGCAGTTGACGACGGTGCCCTTGGCCGTCTTCTTCTCGGCCTCGGACTCGACGCCGCCGCCGAGGCCGAGCTTGCCCTTGTCGGTGACCAGGCCGGCATTGAACTTGGGCTTGCCATCCTTCACTTCGGGCTTGTCGGCGGCGTCCTTGGGGTCCGGCTTGCCCGCGCCGATCTTGAGCTTGGCCTTGAGCTTGTCGGTGGCGCGGGTGCGCGCCGCCTTGATCGTCTCGCTGACCTTCTTGAACTCCTCGTTGCGGGCTTCGGGATTGCCGAGCTTGAGTGCGTCTTCGCGGGCCTTGTCGGCGTTCTTCAGGGCCAGGGCCAGCTCCCGCTTGGTCTCGTCGTCGCTGATCGACGCGGCGTACTTCGCCGCCTCGTTCAATTCCTTCTTGAGATCGGCCTGCTCGGCCGAGGGCCCGGGCTTGCCGGCCGCCTCGGCAGTTTTCGGCGAGGCCGAGCCAGCGGCGACCGCGGCGGCCGCGGCCGGGGGAGGCGCCAGCGGCATCGACTTGGGCCGGGGGAGGTTGAGCGCGGCCAGCAGACCCTGAGGCATGGAATCTCCGATCGACCAGAAGCAGAAGCGCGCAGCTTAGAGCGCCGTGCCGTCGAACGACCCCGCGAATGCGGGGGCCCGGAACGCCCTGGAAGGACGAACCGCTAACGGATGACTGACGGTGGCGGCGGAAGCTCCGGTTCATTCCAACCCCGGAGGTCACCGCCCCATGAACCGCACCCGTCTCGCCCCCCTCTTCACCGCGCTCGCCCTTGCCGGCGCCTGCGCCGTCGCCCGCGCCGACTACCCGACCGAGACCTTCCAGGGCGCGCAGGCGAGCAACGCCTCCGTGCCGGCCGGGCCGATCGCCGGCACCGGCTTCGAGCTCGTCGCCGGCACCGCCTGGATCGCGCCGGCGAACACGCTGTCGCACGGCAACGTGCTCGACCTCGCCTCGGGCTGGTACGCGTCGACGTTCGACAACGGCGCCAACCTCGGCTTCACGACGGTGCAGACGATCTCCACCTTCGACCTGCTGGCCGGCTACACCTACTCGCTCACCTTCGACTACTCGCGCCAGGCGTTCTCGGCCGGCAACGGCCCGTTCGACACCTCGCTGATCGCCTCGCTCGGCAGCTTCTCGCAGACCTTCTACGACGTGGTCGGCTTCTATTACGGCGAAGACTGGCAGAGCGCGACCTTGACGTGGACCCAGAGCCTCACGCAGCTCGGCCAGCACATCGTCTTCACCGCCAGCGGGCCGGCCGGCTACTCGGGCATGGACATCGACAACGTCGCCATGGCCGGCCTGCCGCCCATCACCGCCCCGGTTCCCGAGCCGGAAACGTGGGCGATGATGCTCGCCGGCCTGGCCATGGTCGGCCGGCTGGCGCGCCGGCGGCGGGCCTGACGCCCGATCAATACGTCTCGAGGTGGAGCCGGCCCTCGCGCTTGAGGGTCGGCCCGATCGAGGCCCATTCGAGCTTCGCCTCCTCGGCGACGTCGCGCAGGGCCAGCAGCACGCCCTCCTCCATCGACTTCAGGCCGCACACGTAGAAGTGCGAGTTCGCATCGGCGAGCAGCGGCGCGAGGTCGACCGCGCGCTCGCGGATCAGGTCCTGCACGTAGCGCCTGGGCTGCCCGGGCGTGCGGGAGAACGCCAGGTTGATGTCGATGAAGTCCTTGGGCAGCGACTGCAGCGGCCCGAAGTACGGCAGCTCCTCGCGCGTTCGCGCGCCGAAGAACAGCATCAGCTTGCCGCTCTCGAACTTGCCGCTCTTCCTCAGGCGCCGGCGCCACTCGGTCATCGCCCGCATCGGCGCGCTGCCGGTGCCGGTGCAGATCATCACGATGTGCGACTTCGGATGGTTCGGCATCAGGAAGCTCTGGCCGAACGGGCCGATCACCTGGACCGGATCGCCCACCTTCAGGTCGCAGACGTAGTTGGAGGCCACGCCGCGGACCGGCCGGCCCTGGTGGTCTTCGGTGACGCGCTTGACCGTGAGCGAGACGTTGTTGTAGCCCGGGCGCTCGCCGTTCCTCGGGCTGGCGACCGAGTACTGGCGCGCCACGTGCGGCCGGCCGTGGCCGTCGACGCCGGGCGGCACGATGCCGATCGACTGGCCTTCGAGCACCGGAAACGGAATCGGCCCGAAGTCGAGCACGATGTGGTGCGTCTGGCTGTGGAAGCCCGCTTCGGTGCAGTTGACGTTGCCCACCACCGTGGCGGTGGTCGGGCTCTTCGGACCGAAAAGGTTGGTGTACGCATGCGCCGCCGACCACGGCGGCACCGTCGAGCCGAAGGCCGCCGAGTTGAACGGCGCTTCGCCGGCCGCGGCTTCGGGCTGCACCGCGAGCACCGGCTCGGCCACCACCGCCGCCACCGCCTCGGCCGAGACCCCTTCGGCGGCAAGCTGCTCGGGCGTGAGCTCGGGCGGCAGCTCGTCCCAGACGAGCTGGTCCTCGATGGCGTAGGCCAGCGCCTTGGGCACCGTGCGCCAGTTGTCGATCGAGCCGGTGGGGCAGGGCGCGATGCACGCCATGCAGAGGTTGCACACGTCGGCCCGGACGACGTAGTTGCGGTCGTCGTGGGTGATCGCGCCAACCGGACAGGTGGCCTCGCAGGTGTTGCAGCGGATGCAGATCTCGGGGTCGATCAGGTGCTGCCTGATCACCGCCGAGTCCGCGGCGGCCGGGCTCGTCTCCATCAGCGAATCATCACCCGAAACGGACGTATTCGAAGTCGACCGGGTTCTTGTTGATGCCCATCGCCGGCGGCGCGATCCAGGCGGCGTACTTGCCGGGCTCGAGCACCGGGCGCATCAGCGAGGCGACGAAGGCGAAGTCGTCAGGGCTCGGCAGCCACTCCTTTTCCTTCAGCTTCCACTCCTCCTCGCTCACCACCCGGCCGTCGGGTGACAGCTTGATGCCGGCGAGCGCGCCGATCTTGCGGTTGAAGGCCTTGTGCGGCACCGTCAGCCGGGTGGCGATGCCCGCCTTCTCCAGCACCTTGTTCCAGCGGCCCACGCCGGCCACCGAGTCCTTGATGAAATCGTCGCGCAGCACCTCGTTCAGGGCGTTGAGCATCGGCACTTCCTTCTCGACGAGCTGGCCGTTCTGCACTTCGAGCACCTTGTAGGTCTGGCCCTTGAGCACATGGTCGTCGGCGCGCTTGCCTTCCTCGTAGCGGCCCTTCAGGCCCGAGGAGTAGAAGGTCGCCGCGTTGCTCGACTGGTCGGCGCCGAACAGGTCGATCGTCACGGAGTAGTGGAAGTTGAGGTAGCGCTGGATCGTGCCGAGGTCGATCGCGCCGGCAGCGCGCACCAGCGCCGGGTCGTCGGTCTTGAGCTCGTTCATCACCTGCGCGGTGCGCTGCAGCACGCGCGAGACGCCGCTTTCGCCGACGAACATGTGGTGCGCTTCCTCGGTCAGCATGAACTTGGTGGTGCGCGCCAGCGGATCGAACGCACTCTCGGCCAGAGCGGCGAGCTGGAACTTGCCGTCGCGGTCGGTGAAGTAGGTGAACATGAAGAACGCCAGCCAGTCGGGCGTCTTCTCGTTGAACGCGCCGAGGATGCGCGGGTTGTTGGCGTCGCCGGAGGTGCGCTCGAGCAGCGCGGCGGCCTCCTCGCGGCCGTCGCGGCCGAAGTACTTCTGCAGCAGGTAGACCATCGCCCAGAGGTGGCGGCCCTCCTCGACGTTGACCTGGAACAGGTTTCTCAGGTCGTAAAGCGAGGGCGCGGTCAGGCCGAGATGGCGCTGCTGCTCCACCGACGCGGGCTCGGTGTCGCCCTGGGTCACGATGATCCGGCGCAGGTTGGCGCGGTGCTCGCCGGGCACGTCCTGCCAGGCCTTCTCGCCCTTGTGGTCGCCGAAGTCGACCTTGCGCTCGGGGTCGGCCGGGTTGAGGAAGATTCCCCAGCGGTAGTCGCGCATCTTCACGTAGTCGAAGTGCGCCCAGCCTTGCGGGTCGACGCTGGTCGCGGTGCGCAGGTAGACCTCGTTGTTGGTCGAGTTCTCCGGTCCGACGTCGTCCCACCAGTGGATGAAGTTCGGCTGCCACTGCTCGAGCGCGCGCTGCAGCGTGCGGTCGTCGGCGAGGTTGACGTTGTTCGGGATCTTCTGCGAGTAGTCGATGGCCATGATGGTTCTCTGAAAGCGCCCTCACCCCGACCCTCTCCCGCGCCGCGAGAGAGGGAGGAATTCAAACGCGGGTGAAATCGAAGCCGGCCTTCTCGCCGGTGCCGTAGACCTTGAGCGCGCCCTTGGGGCCGACCGCGTTCGGCCGCTGGAAGATCCAGTTCTGCCAGGCGGTGAGCCGGCCGAACACGCGCGTGACCATGTTTTCCTTGCCGGCGAAGCGCAGGTTGGCCTCCAGGCCGGTGAGCGCGTCGGGCGACATCGCCGCGCGCTCTTCCAGGGCGATGCGGATCTCGTCGTCCCAGTCGATGTCGTCGGGCGCGGCGGTGACCAGGCCGAGCTCCAGGGCGGCGTCGGCGTCGAGGGCGGTGCCGATCGCCGCGCGCGCCGCCTGCAGCGGCGCGGCCTCTTCGTAGAAGCGGCGGGCCAGGCGCGATTGGTCGGTCACCATCGGCAGCGGGCCGAAGTTGAGCGCGTCGAGCTGCAGCTTCGGCGCGCGCGCCGGGTCGTCGGGCAGGGCGAGCATGTAGGCGCGGTCGGCGGCGAAGGCGAGCTCGGCGAGCAGGCCGGCGAAGCACGAGCCCGGCTCGATCAGCGCGAACAGGGTGCGCGAGGAGACGTCGAGGCGGGCAAAGGTGCGGCGCAGCAGGCCGAGCGTCTCGCGCACCAGCCAGTGCTTCTCGTTGGCGAGCAGGGTCGCGTCGGCGGCGAGCACCGCGGCCGCGTCGCCTTCGGTCTTCAGGATCCAGGTGCCGATCTCGAGTTCGTTGGTGCGCAGGTTGAGGATCGCGTCGTCGAGCTGGCGCGCCATCGCCAGCGGCCACCAGCCGGCGCCGGCCGCCTCGATCGCGGCGATGTCGGCAGGCTGCGCGCCGGTCGGCGCCTTGACGGTGATCGTCGCCGCGCGCTTGCTGCGGTCGATGGCCACGGCGACGTGCGCGTAGCTGAAGCCGTCGGCCGAGTCTTCGCGCTCGAGCCGGGTCAGGCTCACGCCCTTCGCTTCGGCCGGCCGCGCGCTGCCTTCGGCGAGCTTCGCCGCGCGCTCGTGCACGACGGCGGCGAACTGCGCCGGCTTGGCGACGGCGTCGACCAGCCGCCACTCCACCGCGCGCTGGCCGCGCACGCCTTCGACGCTGGTGCAGAAGATGTCGGCGAGGTCGTGGCGGACCTTGCGCTTGTCGGTGACGCGGGTCAGCCCGCCGGTGCCGGGCAGCACGCCGAGCAGCGGCACCTCCGGCAGCGACACCGACGACGAGCGGTCGTCGACGAGGATGATCTCGTCGCAGGCCAAGGCCAGCTCGTAGCCGCCGCCGGCGCAGGCGCCGTTGACCGCGGCGACGAACTTGATGCCCGAGTGCGTCGAGGTGTCCTCGATGCCGTTGCGCGTCTCGTTGGTGAACTTGCAGAAGTTCACCTTCCACGCATGGCTCGAGACGCCGAGCATGAAGATGTTGGCGCCCGAGCAGAAGATCCGGTCCTTGCCGCTGGTGACGATCACCGAGCGCACCTGCGGATGCTCGAACCGCACCCGGTTCAAGGCGTCGGCGAGCTCGATGTCGACGCCGAGGTCGTAGCTGTTGAGCTTGAGCTTGTAGCCGGGGCGAACGCCCGCGTCTTCGGCGATGTCGAGCGTCAGCCGGCCGAGCGAGCCTTCGGTCGAGAGCTTCCAGTGCCGGTATTGCGCAGGCTCGGTGCGGTAGTCGACCCGGGGCGGGGCGGCGGTGACGACGGCGGTGTCCATGGATCGGGTCTCCTTCAGGGCTTCAGGCGGCTAGATGCATCATAGTGCATCACAAAGGGCCGAGTCAACCAATTTATGCAGTTTGCTTCATGTCGATGCCGAGCAGGTCGCCGGCCAGGGCGACCAGGGCGCGCAGGCTCTCTTCCTCGCTCTTGCCCGATGTGTCGAGCGCGGCGTCGGCCTTGGCGTAGAAGGCGGCGCGGCCGGTGAGGATGCGGCGCAGGTCGGCCATGGCCTCGCGGCTCGCCGCCATCGGCCGGGTGTCGCCCTGGGCGGCGACGCGGTTCATGTGCTCCTCGGGCGAGGCCTGCAGCCAGATCGTGGTGCACGACTCGAGCAGGGCGTTGAAGGTCGCCGGCTCGGCGACGATGCCGCCCGGCGTGGCGATCACCGCCTCGGCGTGCAGGCGCAGCGTCTCGTCCAGCGCGCGCCGCTCGTAGCGGCGGTAGGCATTGGTGCCGTAGAGATCGTGGATCTCGCGGATGCTGCAGCCGGCGATGCGCTCGATCTCCCGGCTCAGCTCGACGAACGGCATCTCCAGCGCGTCGGCGAGCTGGCGGCCGAGCGTCGACTTGCCGGCGCCGCGCAGGCCCACCAGGGCGATGCGCCGGCCGCGCGCCGCAGCCCCACCCTCGCCGAAGACGGCGGCGATCGCCAGGCGGGCGCGGCGCAATTCGGCCTCGCTGCGGCCGCGCAGCAGCTCGCGCACCATCAGCCACTCGGGCGAGCTGGTGGTCATGTCGCCCACCAGCTCGGCGAGCGAGCAATCGAGCGCGGCCGCGACCTGCTGCAGCACCAGGATCGAGGCGTTGCCGATGCCGTATTCGAGGTTGGCGAGGTGCCGCTCCGAGACGCCGGAGGCGAGCGCCACCGACTTGCGCGTAAGCCCGCGCCGGGCGCGCAGCAGGCGCACGCGCTCGCCCAGGGCAAGCAGGAAGGGATCCTTGTCAGCAGCGGCCATACATGCAGTATAGTGCTTGACATGGACCTGTCGCCACCCGAACCGCTCAATTTCGCGCAGCACCTGTTCCAGGCCAACGCCGGCCGCGCCGCGAAGATCGCCTATGTCGACGATCGCGGCAGCCTGAGCTACGGCCAGCTCGAGGAGCGTTCGCGCCGCTTCGCCGCGGCGCTGCTCGGCCTCGGCATCCGCCGCGAGGAGCGCGTCCTGCTGCTGATGCTCGATGCCAACGAGTGGCCGGTCGCGTTCCTCGGCTGCCTCTACGCCGGCGTCGTGCCGGTGGCGGTGAACACCCTGCTCACCGCCGACGACTACGCCTACATGCTGGCGCACAGCCGGGCGCAGGCGGCCGTTGTCTCGGCCGCGCTGGCACCGCTGCTCGGCAAGGCGATGGCGCAAGCGAAGAACGAGGTCAAGCACCTCGTCGTCGCCGGCGGCGCGGAAACCTTGCCGGCCGGCGCCCTCGCCTTCGACTCGCTCCTCGCCGCCCACGAGCCGCTCGCCGAGGCGGCGGCGACCCGTGGCGACGACCCGGCGTTCTGGCTCTATTCGTCAGGCTCCACCGGCAAGCCCAAGGGCACGGTGCACACCCACGCCAACGCCTGGTGGACGGCCGAGCTCTACGGCAAGCGGGTGCTCGGCCTGACCGAGGCCGACGTCTGCTTCTCCGCGGCCAAGCTCTACTTCGCCTACGGCCTCGGCAACGGCCTGACCTTTCCCCTGGCGGTGGGCGCGACCGTGCTGCTGATGGCGGAACGGCCGACGCCGGACGCGATCTTCAAGCGCTGGACGGGCGCCGCGGCGAAGGCGGCCACTGGCGCTGCGCTTCGCCCCACCGTCTTCTTCGGCGCGCCGACCGGCTTCGCGGGCATGCTCGCCTCGCCTGCGCTGCCGTCGCGCGAAGCCGTCGCGCTGCGCATGTGCTCCTCGGCCGGCGAGGCGCTGCCGTCGGAGATCGGCCAGCGCTTCGAGAAGCATTTCGCCGCGCCCATCGTCGACGGCATCGGCTCGACCGAGATGCTGCATGTCTTCATCTCCAACCGCCTCGGCGACGTTCGCTACGGCAGCACCGGCAAGCCGGTCCCGGGCTACGAGATCGAGCTGCGCGGCGAAGACGGCCGCCCGGTCGCCGATGGCGAGATTGGCGACCTCTACATCAAGGGCCCGAGCGCCGCGCTCATGTACTGGGGCAACCGCGACAAGTCGCGCGAGACCTTCCAGGGCGGCTGGACTCGCAGCGGCGACAAGTACGTGCGCGACGCCGACGGCTACTACACCTACTCCGGCCGCAGCGACGACATGCTGAAGGTGAGCGGCATCTGGGTCTCGCCGTTCGAGGTGGAGGCGACGCTGATGCAGCACCCGGCGGTGCTCGAGTGCGCGGTCATCGGCACCGAAGACGCGGAGGGCCTGACCAAGACCAAGGCTTTCGTCGTCGTCAAGCCGGGCCAGGCGGTGGGCGACGCGGACCTCAAGGCCTTCGTCAAGGAAAGGCTCGCCGCCTTCAAATATCCGCGGGCGATCGAGTTCGTCGACGAGCTGCCGAAGACGGCCACCGGCAAGATCCAGCGCTTTCGCCTGCGCGAGCGCGAGCGCGGCGGCGCCGCTTCGTGATCGCACGGGCCCCGGGGCGCGAGTTCGCGCGCCTGCCCTGGCACGGGCGCGAGATCGAGCTCGAGTACGAATGGGTCGGCGCGCCGCGGACCGACGCGCCGCCGGTCGTGTTCCTGCACGAGGGCCTGGGCTCGATCTCGATGTGGAAGGACTTCCCGCGCGAGTTCTGCGCGGCGCACGGCCTCTCGGGCTTCGTCTTCTCGCGCTACGGCTACGGCAACTCCTCGCCGAAGCCGCCCGACGAGCGCTGGGCCACCGACTTCATGCACGAGCAGGCGAATGCGGTGCTGCCCGCCTTGTTCGCTGCCGTCGGCATCGAGCGGCCGTGGCTTTTCGGGCACAGCGACGGCGCCTCGATCGCCCTGCTCCATGCCGCGGGGCACCCCGCGTCCGGCGTGATCGCCGTCGCCCCGCACCTGTTCGTCGAGGAGGTCTCTATCAGGAGCATCGAGCGGGCGCGCGACGCGTTCGAGTCGTCCGACCTGAGGGCCCGGCTGGCGCGCCATCACGCCGATCCCGACTCGGCATTCCGCGGCTGGAACGACGCTTGGCTGTCGCCCACGTTCCGACGCTGGAACATTGAAGCCGGGATCGAGCGCATCGCCTGCCCCGTTCTCGCGGTGCAGGGCGAGAACGACGAGTACGGCACGCTGGAGCAAATCCACGCCATTGCGCGTCGATTGCCGAAAACCCGCTTGCTCGTGATCCCGGAATGCGGACACTCGCCGCATCGCGACCAGCCGGCGCTCCTTGCCCGCGAGGCCGGCCGTTTCATCCTCGAATTTCCCCCTTCCTGACCTGGAGCTTTCATGCGCCCGACCCGTACCGCCCTTTGCGCAGCCGCTGCGCTGCTCGCCTCCCTCACGTCGTTCTCTGCGCATGCGCAAGCCAGCGGCCCGATCAAGATTGGCCTGATGCTGCCGTACAGCGGCACCTACGCCGCGCTCGGCAACGCGATCGAGAACGGCTTCAAGCTCTACGTGCAGGAACAGGGCGGCAAGCTCGGCGGCCGCGAGATCCAGTACTTCAAGGTCGACGACGAGTCCGAGCCGTCCAAGGGCACCGACAACGTCAACAAGCTGATCAAGCGCGACAACGTCGACGTCCTCGTCGGCACGGTGCACTCGGGCGTCGCCCTGGCGATGGCCAAGGCCGCCAAGGACAACAACACCCTGCTCGTCATCCCCAACGCCGGCGCCGACGCGATCACCGGGGCGATGTGCTCGGCCAACATCGTGCGCAGCTCGTTCTCCAACTGGCAGCCGGGCTACGCCATGGGCGTGGTCGCGGCGCAGAAGGGCGTGAAGCGGGCGATGACGATCACCTGGAACTACGCCGCCGGCGCCGAATCGACCAAGGGCTTCACCGAGGGCCTCGAGAAGGGCGGCGGCAAGGTCATCAAGGACCTGAACCTGCCGTTCCCGGGCGTCGAATTCCAGGCGCTGCTCACCGAGATCGCGGCGCAGAAGCCCGACGCGGTGTACGCCTTCTTCGCCGGCGGCGGCGCGGTCAAGTTCGTCAAGGACTACGCCGCGGCCGGCCTCAACAAGACGATCCCGCTATACGGCCCGGGCTTCCTGACCGACGGCACGCTCGAGGCGCAGGGCGCGTCGGCGCAGAACATGCTCACGACGCTGCACTACGCCGACGACCTGAACACGCCGAAGAACAACGCCTTCCGCAAGGCCTACGCGCTCGCCTACAAGGCGCAGCCCGATGTCTACGCGGTGCAGGGCTACGACGCGGCGCAGATCCTCGGCGCCGGCCTGAAGGCGGCCGGCGGCGACCTCGGCAAGCGCGACGTGCTGACGGCTGCGATGCACAAGACCGTGGTCGACAGCCCGCGCGGCAAGTTCACCATTTCTCCCGCGGGCAACCCGGTGCAGGACATTTACCTGCGCGAGGTCAAGGGCAACAACAACGAGTTCCGCAGCATCGCGGTCAAGTCGTTGTCGGACCCGGCGCGGGGCTGCAAGCTCTGAAGCCTTCTTCTCCCTCTCCCGCAGGGCGGGAGAGGGTCGGGGTGAGGGTGGGGACCCGCGCGAGACCCTCACCCCAGCCCTCTCCCGCTTTGCGGGAGAGGGGGTAGCTCATGGACCTCTCGACCTTTCTCGTCCAGTGCCTCAACGCCGTCCAGTACGGCCTGCTGCTCTTTCTCGTCGCCAGCGGCCTGACGCTGATCTTCGGGATCATGGGCGTGATCAACCTCGCCCACGGCAGCTTCTACATGCTGGGCGCGTACCTCGCGTTCGCCCTCGCGCCGTTCTTCGGCGACTGGTTCTTCAGCCGGCTCGCGGTCGGCATCGTGCTGGCGGTCGTGTTCGGCTATCTGCTCGAATGGGCGTTCTTCAGCTTCCTCTACGAACGCGACCACCTGCAGCAGGTGCTGATGACCTATGCGCTGATCCTCGTCTTCGAGGAGCTGCGCTCGATCCTCGTCGGCAACGACGTGCACGGCGTCGCCGCGCCGGCGTGGCTCGCCGGGAGCTTTCGCCTCGGCGAGCTGATGTCGTATCCCTGGTATCGGGTGTTCTCGTCGGTCGCCTGCATCGTCATCGCGCTCGGCCTCTATGCCGTGGTCAACAAGACCCGGCTCGGCATGATGATCCGCGCCGGCGCGAGCAACCGCGACATGGTGCGCGGCCTCGGCGTCGACATCCGCCTGCTCTACCGCATCGTCTTCGCCGGCGGCGTGGCGCTCGCCGCACTCGCCGGGATGATCGCCGCGCCGCTGTCTTCGGTCTATCCGGGCATGGGCTCGAGCGTGCTCATCATCTGCTTCGTCGTCGTCGTGATCGGCGGGATCGGCTCGATCACCGGCGCGCTGATCGCCTCGCTGCTGGTCGGCATCGTCGATACCTTCGGCAAGGTGTTCTTCGCCGAGTGGAGCGGCGTCGGCGTCTACCTGCTGATGGCGATCGTGCTGATCTGGCGGCCCGAAGGGCTGATGAAGCGTGGCTACTGAGGCGACGCCGCTCGAGGGCACCGGCCCCGCCGCCGAGGTCGGCGCGATGCCCGACATCGCCCGCCGCGAGCCCGGCGGCTGGCTCGTGCCGGCGGCCGCGCTGCTGCTGCTCGCCGCCTTGCCGGCGCTGGTGTCGCCGTATGCGCAGGACCTCGTGGTGCGGATCGCGATCTACGCGATCTTCGCCCTCAGCCTCGAGCTGATCGTCGGCGGCGCGGGCCTGGTAAGCCTCGGCCATGCCGCCTTCCTCG
This sequence comes from Burkholderiales bacterium, assembly GCA_021414305.1. Lineage (GTDB taxonomy): Bacteria > Pseudomonadota > Gammaproteobacteria > Burkholderiales > Burkholderiaceae_C > Schlegelella_A. The sequence goes on from JAIOOS010000014.1 coordinate 144,313, forward strand.
GCATCGGCGCCTACGCGGTCGTGCTCGGCTCGGGCGACGCGGGCGCGCCGCTGCTCCTGCTGCTCGCGCTCGCGGTCGGCGGCGCGGCGCTCTACGCCCTCTTCGTCGGCGCGCTCAGCCTGCGCACCCGCGGCGTCTACTTCATCATGGTGACGCTGGCGTTCGCGCAGATGGCCTACTTCGTCGTCCATGACACCAAGGCGGGCGGCGGCAGCGACGGCATCTTCCTCTACGTCAAGCCGGCGCTCGGCGTCGCCGGCACGACCTTGCTCGATCTCGGCGAGCGCCTGCCGCTCTACTACAGCGTGATCGCCGCGCTCGCCGCCACCTACGGCCTGCTCGCCCTGCTGCTCGGCTCGCGCTTCGGCCACGCGCTCGCCGGCATCCGCGTCAGCGAGCAGCGGATGCGCGCCGCCGGGTTCTCGACCTACCCGTACAAGCTGGCGGCCTTCGTCATCGCCGGCGCCCTCGCCGGTCTGGCGGGTGCCCTGCTCGCGATCAAGGACGGCGCGGTCAACCCCGAGCTGCTCGCCTGGCACGAATCGGGCGCGGTGTTGCTGATGATCATCCTCGGCGGCATCGGCAGCCTGCGCGGCGCGGTGCTCGGCGCCGTGGCGTTCACGCTGCTCAAGGAGCTGGTGCAGGCCGAGGCGCTGCTCGGCCCGCTCGCCTCGCACTGGCAGCTCACGCTCGGCCTGGCGATCATCGCCTTCGTCGCCCTGCTGCCCAAGGGGCTGATCGGACTCGGCGCGCTGCTGCGCGGCAAGGCGCATGGCTGAGCCCGCGCTGCTCCGCGCCGCCGGCCTGGGCCGGCGCTTCGGCGGCCTGGCCGCGGTCGACCAGGTCTCGATCGACCTGCACGTCGGCGAGATCCACGCCGTGATCGGCACCAACGGCGCCGGCAAGTCGACGCTGGTCAACATGCTCTCCGGCGAGCTCGCGCCGAGCGCCGGCAGCGTGACCTTCCGCGGTCACGACGTCACGCACTGGGCGCAGCCGCGGCGCGCCCGCGCGGGCCTCGGCCGCAGCTACCAGCGCACGACCATCTTCAACGAGTTCAGCGTGCTCGAGAACTGCCGCCTGGCGGCGCAGGCGCGGGCGCCGCGACCGTGGGCCTTCTGGCAGCGCGCCAGCCGCGACAGCGCGAGTCTGGCCGCAGCGAAGGCCGCGCTCGAGGCGGCCGGCCTCGACGCCTTCGCCGCGCGCACCGCCGGCACGCTCAGCCACGGCGCCAAGCGCCAGCTCGAGATCGCGATGTGCCTGGCGACCGCGCCGCGCGCGCTGCTGCTCGACGAGCCGCTCGCCGGCATGGGCGGCGAGGAGAGCGGCCGCATGCTGGCGCTGCTCACGGCGCTCAAGCCCGGGCACGCGATCCTGCTGGTCGAGCACGACATGGACGCGGTGTTCCGCGTCGCCGACCGGATCACGGTGATGGTCAACGGCCGGGTCATCGCCAGCGACGTGCCGGAGAGGATCCGCGTCGACCCGGCGGTGCGCGAGGCCTATCTCGGCGACGAGCACTAGGCATGGCTGCATTGCTCTCGCTCACCGACCTGCACGCACGCTACGGCGACAGCCACGTGCTGCGCGGCGTCTCGCTCGAGATCCCGGCCGGCGTCTCGCTCGGCCTGCTCGGCCGCAACGGCATGGGCAAGACGACGCTGATCCGCACCGCGATGGGCTACGTGCGCGCCGCCGGCGGCGCCGTCGCCTGGCAGGACCGCGACGTCACGCATGCGCCGCCCGAGCGCATGGCGCGCCTGGGCATCGGCTACGTGCCCGAAGGCCGCGGCATCTTCGCCAACCTCTCGGTGCGCGAGAACCTGGTGATGACGGCGCGCGCCGGCCCCGAAGGCGCGCGCGACTGGACCTTCGAGCGGGTGATGGAGACCTTTCCGCGCCTCGCCGAGCGGCTGGACCACGGCGGCCAGCAGCTCTCCGGCGGCGAGCAGCAGATGCTCGCCATCGGCCGGGCGCTGATGACGAACCCGCGCCTGCTGATCCTCGACGAGGCGACCGAAGGCCTGGCGCCGCTGATCGTGGCCGAGATCTGGCGCACCATCGCCACGATCCGCGGCACCGGCATCGCGACCCTGATCGTCGATCGCAACGCGCGCGCGGTGCTCGCCCACACCGACCGCGCGGTCGTGCTCGAGAAGGGGCTGGTCGTGATGCAGGGCGCGTCGGCGGCGGTGGCGGCCGAGGGCGAGGCGCTGGCGCGGCATCTCGGCGTCTGAGGAAAGGATCTCCTCGCGGGAAGCGAGATTCTTCGCTTCGCTCAGAATGACAGGCTCCCGCCATCGCCAGCCGCCGCCATGATTCTCGAAATCGCCGACATCCGCATTGCTCCCGGCAAGAACGCCGAATTCGACGCCGCCGTCCAGCACGGCCTCGAGACCGTGATCTCGCGCGCCGAGGGCTACCGCATGCACCGCGTCGTCAAGGGCATCGAGTCGCCCGAGCGCTACATGCTGATGATCTGGTGGGAGACGCTCGAGGACCACACCGTCAAGTTCCGCGGCGGACCGCTCTTTCCCGCCTGGCGCGCGATCGTCGGGCCGTTCTTCGCCTCGCCGCCCTCGGTCGAGCATTACACGGTCGTCACCGCGTCGCCCGGAACGCCGACGTGAGCCCGCGGCGCTTCGCCGCCGCGCTGCAGGTGGCTGCTCTCGGCGCCTGCTTCCTCGGCGCCCCGCCGGCGCTCGGCGCGCCGGCGCCGGCCGCCGAGGTGCTCAAGGTGCCCCGCATCGACTACCGCGAGCGCAAGCTCGGCAACGGCCTCACGCTCGTCTCGGTCGAGAGCCACGCCAGCCCGACGGTGAGCGTGCAGGTCTGGTACCACGTGGGCGGCAGCGACGATCCCGCGGGCAAGTCGGGCTTCGCGCATCTCTTCGAGCACCTGATGTTCAAGGGCTCGAAGTACATGAAGAGCGAGCAGTTCGACCGCCTCACCGAAGACGTCGGCGGCGAGAACAACGCGTCCACCAGCGAAGACGTGACGGTCTACGAGGCGGTCGTGCCTTCCAACCACCTGGAGACGCTGCTCTGGGCCGAGGCCGAGCGGCTCGTCAACCTCCGGGTCGACGAAGCGAACTTCCAGTCGGAGCGCGCCGTCGTCGAGGAGGAATTCCGGCAGCGCGTGCTGGCGTCGCCGTACGGCCGCTTCTTCGAGGCGGTGAGCACGCGGCCGTATCTGCAGCATGCGTATCGCCGCGGCGTCATCGGCAGCATCGAGAACCTCGACGCCGCGGCGCTGGCCGACGTGGTCGCCTTCCACGCCGCCCACTACCGCGCCGACAACGCCACGCTCGTCGTCACGGGCGACTTCGATCCGCGTCAGCTCGACGCCTGGGTCGACAAGTACTTCGGCCCCGTCGCCCGGCCGGCCGCACCGCTGCCGGCGCGCGATTCGCGCGAGCCGCCGTGGAGCGAAGACCGCTCGATCACGATCCGCTCGCCGAACGTGCCGCTGCCGGCGGTGGCGACGGTCTGGCTGGCGCCACCGGTCACCGACGCCGACGCGCCGGCGCTGCAGGTCGCCGCGGCCCTGCTCTCGGCCGGCGAGTCGTCGCGCCTCAACCAGGCGCTCGTTTACCGGAAGCAGATCGCGACCCAGGCGAGCTTCAGCGCCGACCTGCGCGCCGGTCCCGGCCTCCTCATCGCCAGCGCCATCGCCGCCGGCGGCAAGGCGCCGGCCTCGGTGCGCGCCGCGCTGCTCGCCGAGGTGAAGCGGCTGGCGGAGCGGCCGGCCACCCGCGGCGAGCTCGACAAGGTGAAGACGCAGCTCCTGACGCAGGCCTTCAGCTCGCGGCAGACGCCGCTCGGCCTCGGCCAGGCGATCGGCGAAGCCGCCGTGCTCGGCGGCAACGCCAACCGCGTCAACACCGATCTGGACGACCTGCAGCGCGTCAGCGCCGCAGACGTACAGCGGGTGATGCGCCGCTACGTCGCCGGGGCGCACAGCGTCGCCGTCGACTATGTCCAGGACCCGAGCGCGAAATGAAGCCCTCCGCACGACGCTTGCCCGCCCTTCTGCTCGGCCTCCTCGTCGCCGCTGCGGCCAGCGCCCAGCCGTTCGAGACGCCGCCCCCTCCGGCCGCGCCGCGGCCGCTGACGATCGCCGCGCCGGTCGAGCAGGCGTTGCCGAACGGCCTGCGCGTGATCGTCGCGCCGCGCGAAGGCGTGCCGCTGGTGACGGCGATGCTGGTCGTGCTCTCCGGCAGCGAGCTCGACCCGCCGCAGCTCTCCGGCCTGGCCTCGATGACGGCGAGCCTGCTCACGCAGGGCACTCGCCGGCACACCGCGCCGCAGATCGCGGCGGCGGCCGAGGCGCTCGGCGGCTCGCTCGAGAGCGACGCCGGCTGGAGCCAGTCGCTGGTGGCGATCACGGTGACGACGCCGCGGCTCGGCGCCGCGCTCGGCCTCGTCGCCGAGGTCACTCGCGAGCCGACCTTCGCCGAGGCCGAGCTCGACCGGCTGCGCACCCAGACCCTCGACGCGCTCAAGGTGCGCTATGCCGACCCTGGCTCCCTGGCCGGCCTGACCGCCGCGCGCCTGGTGTACGGCAGCGGCCCCTGGGGCCACCCGGCGAGCGGCACCCCGGCGTCGCTGCCGCGGATCCGCCAGGCCGACCTGGTCGCCCTGCATCGCGCCACCTTCCGGCCCGACCGCGCCGTGCTGATCCTGGCCGGCGACATCGCACCCGATCGCGCGCTCGCCCTGGCGCGCACGCATTTCGGCGACTGGGCCGCGCCCGTCGGCGTGGCGCCGCCGCGGCCGCCCGCCCCGCCGTCGCTGGCCGCCGGCCCGGCGCTCGCGGTGGTCGACATGCCCGCCGCCGGCCAGGCCGGCGTGGTCCTGGCGCTGCCGCTGCCGCCGCGCCTGGGCGCCGAGCGGGCCGCGGCCGACGTGCTCGACGCGGTGATCGGCGGCGGCTACTCGTCGCGCCTCAGCCAGGAGATCCGGATCAAGCGCGGCCTCAGCTACTCGGTCTTCAGCCGGATCGAGGCGCGCGGCGCCAGCGGCCTGTTCCAGGCGGCGCTGCAGACCAAGAACGAGTCCGCCGCGGAGGTCGTCTCGCTGTTGCAGGGCGAGCTCGACCGGGTCGTGCAGGCGCCGGTGCCGGCCGACGAGCTGGCCTCGCGCAAGCTCTCGCTGATCGGCAGCTTCAGCCGCAGCGTCGAGACCACCGCCGGCCTTGCCTCGGCGATCCGCTCGCTGGTGGCCAGCGGGCGCTCGCCGGCCGACCTGAAGACGCGGATCGCGACGCTCGAGGCGGTCGCTCCGGAGGACGTGCAGCGCTATGCCGCGACCCATTTCGGCGCCGCCGGCCGGCGGATCGCGGTCGCCGGCGTTGCCGACCGGTTCGCCACGGCGCTGCGCGGCGGGGCGCCGGGGCTCGTCGTCGTCGGCCAGGAACAGCTCGATCTCGAGCGCCCCGGCGGGCTCAAGCACGAGTAGGCGAGTGGGTGCCCGCATGCCTCCCGACCGAGGCAGGGCAGGCACCGAAGACCGGCCCGGCGGGGGGTCAAGGCAAACCCTTCGGGCGCGACAGCCACTTTGCTGGGACAATAGTGCCCCCCCGCGAGCGACGCAGCGCCCCCCGGCGCGGCGGCCGCCACTACCAGGATCGCCATGGCAACCCGTTCTTCCGCTCCCGCATCCGCAGCCAAAACCAGCAAAGTCGCCACGCCTGCAGCCAAGCCCCCCGCCGACCCCGGCGCCGCACTGAAGCTGCGCCAGACCCAGGCCGAATACGTCGCCGCGCGTCCGGCCGGCGAGCCGGGGGTCAAGCCGATGATGTCGAGCTCGAAGATGTACGTCTGCCGGCGCTGCCAGGCAAACTTCAAGACCGGCGACGGCAAGCCCGATTCGCGCCTGCCCGGCCTGGGCAAGTGCAACAAGTGCCTGGCTGCCGCCGCGGCCTCGGCCCTCGCCGCCTGACGGGCCCGACCCGCCACAGGGCCCCCGCATCCGCCGCCAGCGCCCCCAGCTGGCGGCGGATTTCACGCGCGTCAGGTAACCGGGGGTAACGCACCTCGAGGCGCACCCCGGTCCGGTCGATATGCCGGTATCCCGGACGACCGACCTCGCCGCATGCCGACTTTGCTGACCCGCCTGTTGAGGGCCGTTCACACCGTGCCGCTGGAGATCGCGCGGCCCATGCTCTTCTGGTGGGCGGCGCACAAGCGGCGCTCCGGTGCCTGGCGGGTGCGCCCGCCGTCACGCGAAGCGCAGGAAACCCGCCCCGAGCCGGCGATTCGCGCCCTGCAGGCCGACATCGATCTGGTCCGCGCGATGCGCCTCGAGCTCGGCAAGGTGCTCGACGGCGACGAGAGTTATCGCCAGACCTACCGCAACCTGGCGCGGTTCGAGCGCAAGCTCGACAAGTACGGCCTGCGCACGATCGAGCAGTTTCCCGTCGACCAGCTGCGCCGCGCGCTGCGCGAGTTCGAGGCCCTGGTGCGCAACTGGTCCTCGACCAGCCTGGCCGACCTGCGCTCGCGCATGGCCGTGGTCCTCGCCGACCGCTCGAGCGCGGCCTCGGTCTGGATCGCGGTGAACACGGTCAACGGCGCGCACCGGCACGGGCCCGGCGTCGCCACCCGCCTGCCGGCCGGCACGGGCGCGGCGGCGCGCGCCGGCGTGCACCGCGGCGGCCGCCACGTCGGCATGTCGCGCTTCAACTGGGCCGACGGCGGCTTCAATTCGACGAGCGCGCCGGCATAGGGCCTTGTCCTACGAGACGGGCCAGGGCAGAGGCATGAGAATCTGCGCGCACTCGCTTTTCGAGGAGACGCCGTGCCGTATCCCAACGATCGCCGCAAGCACCAGGTGGAGGCCGACGAGGTTCTCTCGCCCGAGTACCTGGCGATGCTGATCGCCTGCGGCGGCGAGGTCCGTGCCACGGACCGCGAGGGGTCGCGCCACGGCCAGATGCAGCAGCGGCACGGGCGGCGCAAGGACGATCTGCCGCTGCCCGACCGGGACCGGCGCCAGCCCGGCTGAGGGCTCGAGAGCCGGCGCACAAGGCGTCTACGATTCCTCAGGCTTCGCCCTGAGAGCAAGCGCTTACGACTGGGTCAGATTGCACGAAGCTATCGGCCTCATCGTCGGACGTCCGGAACCATTCAGTGGGACAATGACCTAGGGATAACCCTAGCTTCATTTTGATGAGTGCGTCCAACGACGACTGAACCATGAACACCCTCCTGAATTTCCTGAAGTCCCTGCGTCCCTCGATCGAGTCCCAACAGGAACGCGACGACGCCTACATCGCCGCTGCCGTGGACCTCTACGACGTCGAACGGCGCATGCGCGAGATCGACGCGCGCGGCCGCAAGAACTGGTCGCCCATCGCCTACGGGCTGTACCCGCGCTGAGTTGACGACCGTGCCTTCCTCCGTCGCCTGGCCGTTCGCCGCGCCCAGAACGCGCGGGCCCGTGCTCCTGCTCGCCAGCCTCGCTGCTGCGTGGTCGGCCGGCAAGGGCCTCGCCGCCCTGCCGTTCGACGCCATGCGCCTCGCCTATGCAAGCGCGGTGCGGGCCGGGCTGGTCGAGAACTCGATGCTCGCCTCGCGCGACGTCGAGCGCGCGCTCGGTGCGCTCGAGCGCGCGACCCTGGGTCCCCTCGCTCGCCGGGTCTGACCGCCGCAAGGCGGTGACGTGGGTTCGGCCGCCTGCGCGGCAACGCCCGGGCGACGCCTCGCCCCGGCCGCTAGTATCCGCAGCACTTCAATACGCTGCGACGCCTCGTGGAAAAAGCCGAGCCCAGTCGGGAAGCGCGCGTTCTCGAGCGATTGCCCGAGATCCGGGCAGCGGCGAACGAGTCGCCTGACTTTCGCCAGTGGCTGACCAGCCTGCGCATGGTGCAGGTCGACGGCGAGACCCTGTATCTTCGCGGCGGCGATATCCTGCGGGACAGGGAGCAGGTTCTCTTCGAATGGGCCCGCCGCGCCGGCCTGCTGAGCGACGAGGCGATCCGGCGGGCACTCGCCTGAGGACGTGGCGCAACCGGGAGCAGGCGATGGACGATCGAAAGGGTGAGACCGCGGCGTCGCTTTTCGAGCGCCTTCGCGCCGGCTCGAAGCGGATCGTCGTCGATGGCGAAACGTTCTGGCGGGTCGAAGGCGACTCGCTCCTCGATGAGGAGCAACTGCGCCGGTACGCGCAGGGTCTCGAGGCGTTGCGGCAGGCCCGCGCCGAAGCGCGCGAGGCCGGCGCGCCGCTCGTCGCGATGACCGATCTTTCCGCCGGCGCGGAGGGCGGCAAGATCATCCGCTGGGCGCCCGGCCTGGAGCTGAGCTACGCGGTCCTGCGAAGCACGTTCGAGATCGGCGGCGAAGCGGGCTACGACCTCGCCGTCGACAGCACGCGCAGGGCCACTGCCGACTGGGAGAAAACCTGCGGCGTCCGGTTCGCACACCGGTCCGGGCTCGACGCCAGCGAGCAGCTGCGACCCGAAGGCGTCGTCTTCGTCGTTCGCGAGCTCGACGCCGGCGGCAGCTTCATCGCCTCGGCGTTCTTCCCCGACGATCCGGCGAATCGCCGGCGGGTGCTGATCGATCCCTCGTTCTACGCGCCGGACCTCGGCTTCGACCGGGTCGGCGTGCTGCGTCACGAGCTGGGCCACGTGCTCGGCTTCCGCCACGAGCAGATCCGCTCCGAGGCGCCCGCCGGCTGCCCCGACGAAGACACCTTCGGCACGATCAATCTCGGCGACTACGACGCGCGCTCGGTAATGCACTACTTCTGCGGCGGCGTCGGCTCGAAGACGCTGGCGATCACCGAGCAGGACAAGGTCGGCGCGCAGAAGGTATACGGCCCGCCGCTCGGCAACTTCCGCTTCGTCGAGTAGCGACGGGCGGCAGAAGAGATGGAACCCGGCCGCATCCTGCAGGCGCAGCTCGAGGTGCTGCGCCTCGACCTGGTCCGCTCGCGCAAGGCGGCCGAAGCCGCGGAGGTGGAGCCCGAGCTGCGCAATCGGGTCGCGGCCCGATTCGACGTCGAGCTGACGCGCGTCCTGGGCCGCGTCGATGCGCTGAAGGCGGCGATCGACAAGGCAGAGCGATCGCCGGAAAGCGCCTGGCGCGAGCTGCGCGAGTTGCAGGCCGAAGCGGGCAGGGTGCTGGACGAATGCCTCGCGTTCGTCCAGGGCGCGCTCGCCCGCAAGGCCGGCATGGACGAGGGCATCTGCGCGCTGACCGACCTCCTGCTGGCCGACCTCGCCACCGCCGCCGACGTCGCCTGGGGCCGCTTCACGCTGCTGGCGACGAGCGAGTTCTATCGCGACATGGCGGAGGTGATCCGCATCCGCTATCCCGAAGTGAGCCTCTGGAGCATGCCGTTCGCGGCGCACGAATTCGGTCACTTCATCGGCCCGGCCCTGAGCGCACGCCGGGATGGCGCATTCGCCTATCCGTTCCAGGAGCTCCTCAAGACGGCCGACGAGAAAGCCAAGGGCGAGGGTCAGGCCCACAGCAGGGAGTGGCACCATCTCCAGGAGAGCTTCGCCGACGTGTTCGCCACCTGCACGCTCGGCCCGGCCTATGCGGCGGCCTTCATCCTCCTTCGCATGAACCCCACGGACGCCAACGCGTCGGCCTACACCCATCCCTCGGCCGCGGCGCGGGTGCACGCGATCCTGTGGACGCTCGACAAGCTCGACGCGACCCACGTCGCCGGCCGGCTGCGCGACGTGACGGCCATGCTGCGCGAGCTCTGGGCGGCGAGCCTGCGCCTGGCCGGGCAGGCCGACAAGCTTGCGGACGCCGCCGCATCGTTCGCGACCGAGAACGCGAGCAGGCTGTTCGATCTGCTGGTCGGGGCGACGCCGCCCGGACTGATGTTCGACGCGCCCGCGTGGAATCGAAGCCAGGCCCTTGCGCTCGTTCCGCCACCTGCGGTGCTGGTGCCGGCGACGACGCGGTGCGACGTCCTGAATGCGGCGTGGCTTGCCCGTCTCGGCATCGCCAGCCAGAATCGGTATGAACTGAACGATCTCGAGCACAGCGCGCTCGCGGCGTTTCGCCGTATCGCCTGAGAGGAGATTTTTCGATGGAGGATCCCGCACTGACGTCGCGCCTCGAGGCGCTGCGCAACAACCTGAACGTCGTCAGCGCCAACCTCGACAAGGACACCTGGAAGGCCGACGACCAGAGCCGGGCCACCACCCGCGCCGAGCTGCTCGGCGAGTCGCTGCTCTGGGCCGGGCTGCAGTCGCTGCTCACCGAGATCCGGACCCGGCTGCGCGACATCGACCAGATCGAAGCGGATCTGTACAAGGCGCCGCCGGGCGACGCCGCCGCCGTGTCGGCGGCCTGGATCCGCTACGGCAAGACCTACGGCGACTCGCAAACCTTGCTGCGCGAGTGCCTGGAGATCATCGGCACGCTCGCGATCCGCGAGAAGAACCTGGACCGCAGGCTTCTCTACGTGGCCGACGAGCTGATCCGCGATTGCCTCACCCTCAGCACCGGCAGCAGCGACTACTACCTGCTGGTGCACAGCGTGAGCGAGACCTTCTCGCGGGCGAGGGCCCGGATCATCCGCCTGCGCTTTCCGGAATGGACGATCTGGGACCTGCCGCTCGCTGCGCACGATCTCGGTCAAGTCGCGATGGCCAAGATCCTGAGGGAGGAAGGGTTTGTGGAGCCCGGCGACACCACGCTGACACCGTTTCTCGCGGTGCAACGGGACCTTCTGGTCGCCAGCGACGCCGGGCTGCAGGCGAAGAACCAGGAAGGCGGCGAGAGCGCCGCGGAAGCGGGCCGCTGGGCGAAGGGACGGGTCCTGATCCTCCTCGCCGACGCGTTCGCGACCTACACCATGGGCCCGGCCTACGCCTTCTCGGCGATCATGCTGCGGCTTTCGCCGGCCGTTGCCGCGCAGCGCGACACGCCTTCGGATGCGCTGCGCGCGGAGGTCATCCTGAACACCCTGACCTGGATGAACGAGAACACGGGCGGCCTGGCCAAGCCGTACAGCGACGCCGTGGAGCAGCAGAAGAAGAACTGGCAAAGCGCGCTCGCCGCCAATCCACTGCACAAGCTCGACCCCGCGGAAGCCGCCTTCGCCGCACAGCTCGCCGACAAGTTCGGTTCCGACGTCAGCAACTACGCCCTCGCGGGGACGGCGAAGTACCCGCACGCCGGTACCAACCAGGGGTGGTTGCGCGCCTCCGACTGGGCCGGACACTGGCTCCAGCAGTGGAACGACGGGCAGCGCTTGACGTCGCCTCCCAACCCGATCGGCAAGCTTCGCGACGTGCTCAACGCGACCTGGATGTGCCGCTCTTGCTTCAAGGGCGATCGCGAGTCGGTCCGGCGCGGGCAAGTGCAGCTGGCCGAGGCGGGGCAGGACCTGTGCGCGAAGATCATCGAGAACGCGTCGGGCCGAACGCCCCCGCCGGCCGCCGTCGTGGCGCAGGGAGCGCCGCGATGAGCAGCGCTCCCGGCGACGACGGAGCGAACCGTTCCGGCCCGACGTCCGCGGGCACGACGGCTTCGTGGTTCGACAACCTGGCGACTTCGCTGTCAGGCGCCTACGCGTCCGGGCGCACGATCTTGCCCGGCTCGATCGCGATGCTGGAGAGCGCCCGGCGCGACTATGCCAAGGGTCGCCTCGACGTCGTGCTGCGCGATCTGCCGGCGCCGGCGCGCGAGCTCACCGAGGCTGCCGACCGACCGGACCTGAGCCCCGACGATCGCTTGCGTGCGGCGCGCGACGCGGCCTCGGCATGGACGCTTCTCGCCCGTGCGGCGATACGGTCCGGGCAGTCGGCCGTGGCCGTCGACGCCGCCGAGCGGAGCCTGGCCTTGCGCCGGAGCCTGCCGGCGGGCGAGGCGGCGGCCGACGAATCGGACGGTGAATACGCACTGAGCCTGTTCATCGCCGGCAAGTTCGACGACGCGGCCGCGGCGATGGCAAAGGCCAACCCGAGCAGTGCGGTGTGGCCCGAGCTGGGCGTGTACCACGGCGTCGTCGAGCACGCACGCGGGCGCTTCGAGGAATCGGTCCGCGCGCTGGAAAGAGCGACGGCGCCCGACGCGCCCGACCTGGAGCGGCTTCGCCTCGAGACGCTGGCCGCCTCGTCCGAGGCGCTCGGCGCAGAGCGATCGGCCGAAGCGGTGGGCGCCTACGCGGCCCTCGCCATCCTGCACTTCTCCGCCGGGAGGTTGCCCGAGGCCTTGCTGAGCCTGGACCGCGCGCGGGCGCTGCGGCCCGGAGAACCGCCGGTGCTGGCCGCTCGGGCCGAAGTCCTGCGCACGATGGGTCGGTTCGACGACGCGCTGGGCGCCTTCGACGAAGTGCTGGCGCTGAAGCCGCAGTTCCCCTGGGCGCTTGCACGAAAGGGCGCCACGCTTCTCGACGCCGGCCGCAGGGCCGACGCGCTGGCGGCGCTCAGCGCCGCCCTCGAACTCGAACCCGACGACGTCTTCACGCTCACGACCCGGGGCGAGGCGCAGCGCCTGCTCGGCCGCTACGAGGACGCGATCGTCGATCTCGACAGGGCGCTGACGCACGATCCCGAAAACGTGCGGACACTGGCCGGCAAGGGCGAGGCGTTGCGCGCGCTGGGGCGGTTTGCCGAAGCGATCGAGACGCAGGATCGCGCCCTTAAGGTCGACCCGAGCTATGCCTGGTCGCTGGTAAGCAAGGGCAGTGCGCTGCGCCAGTCCGGCCGCGAGGAAGAGGCCCTGGCGGCTTTCTCTCGTGCCGCCGAGCTCAACCCCGGCGACGAGGAGGCGCTGACGCGCAAGTTCGACACCCTGCACGCGCTCGAGCGCAACGACGAGCTGGTCGCCGAGATCGACAAGCTGCTCGGCGAGCGACCGAACACGCCGTGGGCCGTGACCCGCAAGGTGGACGCCCTGCTCCGGCTGAGCAAGACGAGCGAGGCCATCGCCACCTGCGACGCTGCCCTGGCCGCGCTGCCGGACAACGTGGCGATACTGGGCCGCAAGGGCGACGCCTTGCGGCAGAACAACCAGTTCGAGGAGGCGCTGGTCGTGCTCGATCAAGCGCTGGCGATCGAGCCGCAAGACGAGTTCGCGCTCTCGCGAAAGGGCGAGTGCCTGCGCTTGCTCCAGCGCTATGACGAATCCGTCGCCGTCCTCGACCAGGCGCTCGCGAAGAATCCGAAGTCGGTGTATTCGCTCACGAGCAAGGGCGACGCGTTGCGCCTGCTGGGGAGGCTCGAGGACGCCGTCGAGACCTTCGACGCGGCGCTCGCCCTCCGCCCCGAAGACGGCTGGGCGCTGGCCCGCAAGGGCGATGCGCTGCGCCTGCTCAACCGCTACGAGGACGCGCTGGCGGCGCTGGACGCGGCGTTGGCGATCGATCCGAAGGACAAGTACGCGATCTCGCGCAAGGGCGAAACCTTGCGCATGCTGGGGCGCTTCGAGGAGTCGGTCGAGACCCTCGACCAGGCACTGCGCCAGGAGCCGGATTCCGTGTGGTCGCTGTCCAGCAAGGCAGACTCGTTGCGCATGCTCAGGCGGTTTTCGGAGGCCGAGGAGACCATCCGACGGGCCATCGAGCTCGACCCGGGAAACCTGTTCAATCTCAGCATCCTGGAGAAGGTGCTCGCCGACCAGGGCCGCAACGAGGACGCACTCGCGGTGTCCGAGCAGGAGCTTCAGCTCGACCCCCGGGACCCGAGCGCGCTGGAATCGAAGGCGTTGGCCCTGATGCGCCTCGACCGGTTCGAGGAGTCGCTCGAGTTCATCGGCCAGCGGATCGAGGTCGGGGCCGAGGCCTATGCGCTCGGCATTCGTGGCGTCACCTATCTCGGCGTGGCCGAGTACGAGAAGTCGGTGCTCGACCTGGAGCGAAGCGTCGCCGTCGACCCGAAGCTCGCGTGGGTGCAGAACCACCTGGCTCACTGCTACATGCGGCTGGCCCTCGGCAAGCCCGCGGCCGAAGCGGAGGTGCTGTTCGCGAAAGCCGAGGCGGCGAGCAGGATCGCCGTCGGGCTCGAGCCGGAGGATGCCAGCTGGCGCCAGATCCTGGGCGACGTGCTGTGGCGGCGCGGCACCGCGCGCCGCGAGGAAGCGGCAAAGGAATTCGAGACCGTCCTGCACGGCGCGCACACCACCGCGAAGCTCGACTTCTACACGGCCCTGAGCGGCGGCTGGTCGGCGTATCGCCTCTCGGGACTGGCGACGACCGAGCCCGAGCGAGCGAGCACGCTGCTCGCCGAGGCCGAGGAGTTCTACGTCGAGGCGCTCGCCGCGAAACGAAGCTTTCCGACTTCGAGCGACGTGATCGAGGTGAAGTTCGACATCGCCCTGGCCGTGCTCTGCGCCGGACGATTCGGGCTCGCCCTGCGCGAGTACGGCTCAGCGCTGGAGCTGGCCGCGGGACGGGAGCCGGGTCTGCAACGCGGGTTGATCGGTCGGGCTCGCACCGATCTCGCGGAAGCGATGGCCGACCGGTCGCAATTGCAGACCACGAGTCATGCCGGGAAGGTGCTGAGCGATCTGGACAAGTGCTACGCCAAGATCGGGGAGGCGCCCGGCAAGGCGGGGCAGGTCGCGGAGGCTACCGCCCGAGAGATGTGATCTTGGTGGCCAAGGGCGGAATCGAACCACCGACACGCGGATTTTCAATCCGCTGCTCTACCAACTGAGCTACTTGGCCGTGAGCCGACGATTATAGGCAGGTGGCTGCGCTGGCTTGGGGGCGAGATCCTTCGCCGCGCTCAGGATGACAAGGCTCAGATCACGCTGCGCTTGTTGCGCGACAGATCGACGCCGAGCTGCTTGAGCTTGCGATACAGGTGCGTGCGCTCGAGCCCGGTCTTCTCGGCGACCCGGGTCATGCTGCCGTTCTCCTGCGCGAGGTGGAACTCGAAGTAGCTCTTCTCGAACGCGTCGCGCGCTTCGCGCAGCGGCCGGTCGAGATCGAAGCTCTGCTCCGGCTGCGGGCCGAGCAGCACCGGCACCGAGCTCGGCATGGCGCCGCCGGTCATCGCCGCTTCGACCGTGAGGCTCGGCTCGTGCGTCGCCGCGCCCGGCATCGCATTGGCACGCGCCGCCGGCTTGGCCAGGCCCTGCTCCACCGCCCGCAGCAGCTTCTGCAGGGTGATCGGCTTTTCCAGGAACGCCATCGCCCCGAACTTGGTGGCCTCGACCGCGGTGTCTATCGTGCCGTGGCCGCTCATCATGATCACCGGCATCGAGAGCTGGGCCGACGAGCCCCATTCCTTCAGCAGCGTGATGCCGTCGACATCGGGCATCCAGATGTCGAGCAGGACAAGATCGGGGCGGATCCGCTCGCGGCAGGCGCGCGCCTGGGCCGCGTTCTCTGCGAGTTCGACCGTGTGACCCTCGTCGGCGAGGATCTCCGAAAGCAGCGCGCGAATGCCCAGTTCGTCGTCGACGACAAGAATGGTGGCCATGAACCTTTCAGTGAGATCCGGCCCGCGCCGCGACCCCTGCCGCCGCGGCGTGTTGCACCGGGGCGAGTTTTGAAAATGATAGCGAAACTTGCGCGCCGCGCGGTGCACTCTCCGCGCCGCCGCCGCTGCCGCCGTTTCCGTCGTTGCCGCCGAGGTTGACGATGCGGATCCGTGCCCCGTGCTCGTCGGCGATCTTCTTCACCACCGCCAGTCCGAGGCCGGTTCCTTTCGTCTTCGTCGTCACATAGGGTTCGAAGGCGCGCTTGAGCACCTTCTCTGAGAAGCCGGGCCCATTGTCGAGCACGATCAGCCGGACCGCGCGCACCTCGCCCTGCTCGTTGCTCACTGCCTCGGTGCAGACCCGCACCCGCCCGTCCGGCCGCTCGGCAACGGCGTCGAGGGCGTTCTGCACGAGGTTGTGGATCACCTGGCGCAACTGGGTACCGTCGCCGACGATCTCCGGCAGGTCCCCGGCCAGCTCGGCCGCGAGGCGCCCCGACTCCTGCGCCGAGCCGTAAAGGCCGAGCACCTCGCCGACCAGGCCGTTGAGCTCGAGCGGCACGAGCTGCGAGGCGGGCAGGCGCGCGTAGTCGCGAAACTCGTTGACCAGGGTCTTCATCGCCTGCACCTGGTTGACGATGGTGTCGACCGAGCGATGCAGCATCGCCTGGTCGCTGCCCTCGAGCTTGGAGGCGAGCTTGAACTGCAGCCGCTCGGCCGAGAGCTGGATCGGCGTGAGCGGGTTCTTGATCTCGTGGGCGAGCCGGCGCGCCACCTCGCTCCACGCCTCCACCCGCTGCGCCGAGACCAGCTCGGTGATGTCGTCGAAGACCATCAGGCGCGCCCCCTGCGGCATCGCCGCGCCGCGCACCAGCAGCGTGATCGAAGGCCGCTCCGCTCCCGGCAGGCCGCCGGCCTGCAGCTCGAACGAGTCCTGCCAGTGGTCGCGCTCGCCCGCCTCGGGGCTGGTGGCGTGCATCTCGAAGCGCTGCCACACCGCCTGGCCGAAGGTGCCGAGCCCGGTCACCTCCTCGAGCTTGCGGCCGCGATAGGCCGAGAGCGGCAGGCGCAGGATCCGGGTCGCGCCGGGATTGACGGTGTCGATCGCGCCCGTGCGGTCGAACACGATCACGCCGGCGGTCAGGTTGTCGAGGATGGTCTGCAGGTTGGCGCGCGCGCCCTCGACCTGGACCACGCTCTTCTGCACCAGCTCGCGCGCATCGGAAAGCTGCGCCGTCATCTCGGCGAACGACCGGGTCAGGCCGCCAAGCTCGTCGCGCGAGGTGAACACGGTCTTCGAGCTGAAGTCGCCCCGCGCCACCTGCTCCACGCCCTGGGCGAGCAGCAGCAACGGCTGCGCGAGCTGGTTGCTGAGTGCGACGGCGAGCAGCAGCGCGCCGAACACCGCGAGCACCAGGGCCAGGGTCAGGGTGCCGATGTACATCTTGCGCAGGCCGCTGCGCGCCAGCGCCCGCTGCTGGTACTCGCGGTAGGCGTTGGTCACCGCCAGCGCGTTGGCGGCGAGGGTCGTGCTGAGCGCCTGGCTGACGACGAGGTAGCGCTCCTGCGCGCCGAGCTCGAAGTTGCTGCTCGGGATCAGGGCGACGGCGCGAATCCGCGCCGCCGCGCCTGCCGCCGCCGCGTCCTCGTCCAGCCCCTCGGCCACGCTCACCACCCGCTGCGTCTTGGCCTGGCGCAGGAGCTGCAGCGGCAGCCGTTCGGGCATCAGTCCGGATCGGGTCGTGCCGGTGGTGATCAGGGTCTGGCCGGCGCTGCCGACGATGCCGACCTCCTGTGCCGAGAGCTGCTCGCGCAGCCGCTCGAGGGCGATCGGCTCGGCCGCGCCCGCCGACTCGCCCAGCCGCTCGGCCGCCAGCCGGGTCTTGGTGCCGACGTCGGCGACGAGCGAATCGATCGTTCCGCGGCCGAGGTTGAGGCCGGCGTCGAGCGCGCCTTCGACCTTGACGTCGAACCAGCTCTCGATCGAGCGCGAGACGAACTGGTAGCTCACGGTGTAGATCAGCACGCCGGGCACCACGCCGACGAGCGCGAAGATCGCCGCCAGCTTGAGCAGCAGCCGGCTGCCGAAGCGGCCGCGCGCCACCCGCCAGAGCAGGCGCACCGCGGCGACGACGATCACGGTGACCAGCAGGCTGGCCAGGCCGACGTTGACCCAGAACAGCCAGACGTAGTGCCGTTCGTAGAGCGCCGGGCTGTTGGTCGCGACCGACAGCAGGAACACCAGAACCAGGCCGGCGCCCAGGGCGGCGAGGGTCGATACGATCCAGGCCCAGCGCGAAGCCGGGGTGATGCCCGGGAGGGCCGAGCCGGGGGGGTGTTGGCGCGCCATGAGCCGGCGTCCTGCAGCAGTCTTCAGTTGATGCGCAGTGTGCGCTTGACCGAAAGCTGCCAGTCGGGCTCGCCGCTGATGCCGATCTGCATCGGCCGCGGCAGCTGAGTGGTGTCGAGCCGGTACTGGAAGTCGAGGTAGTGGCGGCCGCCTTCCTCGAGCTGCCCGGGCTCGGCGACCTTCCAGCGCGAGGCGCGGCTGAACGAGGCGATCGCCTCGGCCCGGGTCGGATAGCTCTGGCTCAGGCCGCCGATCGTCGTCACCCGGTAGGTCGAGGTGAGCGGCTGGTAGACGATGCGCCAGGTCCGCACGGCGTGGGCGACGCGGCGGTCGCGCCAGTACCAGCGGTCGCGGAAGATCTCGGCCTCGGCGACGAAGAAAAGGGGGACCGACTTGACCAGGGCGTCGTCGACGCCGCGCCCGAGCTCGAACTCGACGGCGTAGCTGAGGTAGACCCCGTCCTCGTCGCGCGACAGGTCGAACCCGGTCAGCTCCGCCGCCGACGCCCGGGCGGCCGGCGCGACGCCGAACAGGGCCGTCGCCGTGCCTCCGACCGGCAGCATCCGCAGGGCCGCGGCGCCGAACGCACGCAGCAGGCTGCGGCGGCGCAACGAGCCGGGGGGCGGCGGCGAGATCATGGATTCGTGGGGTCTCGGTGTTTCTCTAGAAGCGTCAGGAAGAAGCCGTCCGCCGCGGCGGCCGTCGGCCCTGGCGACGGCGTTGCGTCATTGTCGGGCAGCGGCAGCAGGTGCCCGGGCGAAGGCGGCGACGCGGGGACGAAGGCGTCGCCGTGTCGTTGCAAAAAAGCGTCGATCTGGTCCTGGCCTTCGGCGCGGAACAGCGAGCAGGTGCAGTACAGCAGCCGGCCCCCGGGCGCGAGCAAGGGCCAGAGGGCATCGAGCAGGCGGGCCTGGGTGGCGACCAGCGCGGGGATGTCGCTGGCCCTGCGCAGCCAGCGGACGTCAGGATGACGCCGGACGATGCCCGAGGCGCTGCACGGCGCATCGAGCAGGATCGCGGCGAAGGGGCGCCCGTCCCACCAGGTCTCGGGCCGGGCGGCGTCGGCGGCGAGCGTCGTTGCCGCCAGCCCCAGCCGGGCGAGCGTCTCGTCCACCCGGGTCAGGCGGGCCGGATCCCGGTCGAGCGCCAGCAGCTCGAGGTCGGCCCGCTCGAGCCACTGCGCGGTCTTGCCACCGGGCGCGGCACAGGCGTCGAGCACGCGCGCGCCCGCCGTGAGCGGGGCGGCGAGCAGCAGCTCGACCGCGCGCTGGGCGTTGCCGTCCTGGACCGAGACCTCGCCGGCGGCGAAGCCCGGCAGGCGCGCGACCGGCACCGGTTGCCGCAGGCGGACTTCGTAGCCCGGCCCGGTGTCGGCGCTCAACCCGGCAAGCGCCAGCGTCGCCTGGTAGCTCTCGGCGGTGCCGCGGCGGGCATTGACGCGCAGGGTCATCGGCGGCCGCGTGTTGTCGGCCTCGGCGATCGCCTGCCACTGCCCGGGCCAATCCTTGCGCAGCTGATCCAGCCACCAGGCCGGATGGTTCCAGCGCGCCGCCGGATCCGCGGAGATCAGCTCGATCAGTGACGCTTTCTCGCGAATAAAGCGGCGAAGGACGGCGTTGACGAACGAAGCCGATCCCTTGTCGCGACTTCGGGCGGCCGAGACCGCCTGATCGACCAACACATGTTCGGCGTACGGCGGCTCGCCGGCGGGCCAGAGCAGGGCGAGCGCGCCGAGCAGCAAGGCGTCGATGCGCGGGGGCGGCGCCTTCTTCGCCAGGATTCGCCGGGCGGCCTCGGCCGACCCGAGCCAACGCAGGGCGTGAAAGCTGAGCGCCTGGGTGCCGGGGCGGGCGCGCTGCGGGCAGCGGTCGAGGGCGGTGTTGAGCGACTCGCCGGCACGGACCGCGGCAATCGCGTCGGCGGTGTGGCCGAGCAGCGTGGCAAGGGGCAGCGAGCTGCTGGTCGGGTCGTCGGTCATCCGAGGGGCAGTCTACGCACGACTGCGGTACGCTCGCCTCCCCAATCCCCTGGCAAGGCCCTCCCTCCATGGCCGGCGAAAAACCCACCCCGATCTTCCGCAGCGAAGGCGACCTCGCCCGGCTGCCGGCCTCCGACCGGATCCGCTACCGGCTGATCGGCGCCGATTGCCGCTATCACGCCAACGACAACATCGCCGCGTACATCGAGCCGGGCGAGATCGAGGAGCTGCAGGCCGAGGTCGAGGAGAAGATGCAGGCCGTGCTTCGCTCGCTCGTGATCGACACCGAGAGCGACCACAACACCGCCGGAACCGCCCGGCGCGTGGCCAAGATGTTCCTCACCGAAGTGTTCCGCGGCCGCTACGTGGCGGCGCCGGCGATCACCGAGTTCCCGAACGTCTCGCGCCTGAACGAGCTGATGATCGTCGGCCCGATCAAGGTGCGCAGCGCCTGCTCGCACCACCTCTGCCCGATCCTCGGCCGGGTCTGGATCGGCCTCCTGCCGAACGAGCATTCGAACCTGATCGGCCTCTCGAAATACGTGCGGATCTGCGACTGGATCATGAGCCGGCCGCAGATCCAGGAGGAGGCGGTGACCATGCTCGCCGACGAGCTGCAGGATCGGGTCAAGCCCGACGGCCTGGCGATCGTCATGGAGGCGGACCACTTCTGCATGCACTGGCGCGGCGTCAAGGACGACGAGTCGATGATGACCAACAGCATGATGCGCGGCGCCTTCCTCAAGGACGCCAACCTCAGGCGCGAGTTCCTTTCGCTCCTGACCAAGAAGAACAAGAACGGAGGCTGAGATGCTCGTCCGCCTGCTCTACGCCAGCCGCGCCGCCGACTCGGTCCATGCCGAAACGCTGGCGACCATCCTCAAGGTCTCGAAGGAGCACAACCTCGCCGCCGGCGTGACCGGCGTGCTCTGCCACTGCGCCACCTCGAAGATCTTCATGCAGGTGCTCGAGGGCGGCAGGAGCCAGGTCAGCGCGCTCTACAACCGGATCTCCCAGGATCCGCGCCACAAAGACGTCGTCCTGCTCAGCTACGAGGAGATCGGCGAGCGCAGCTTTTCCGGCTGGTCGATGGGCCAGGTGAGCATGAGCCGGCTCAACCCGTCGCTGCTGCTCAAGTACTCGGAGTCGGCCGTGCTCGACCCCTACGCGGTCTCGGGCACCGCCTCGCTCGCCCTCTTCAACGAGCTGGTGGCGACGGCGTCGGTGGCATCGCCCGGCTAGCGGCGCGCTTGCGGAGCGCTGCCGGCGTCAGCGCGCCGGCGCCGAGGCGGGCTTGGCCGCGGTGGTCGCCGTCGCGGCGGGCGGCGGCTTCTTCTGGACTGTGGTGACCACGGGGCCGATCGGCTTGGCGTAGGCATTGCTCGCCGCCGACGGACCCGGCCGGGCGGCCGCGCGCGCCGCCGCCGAAGAGCGCCGGTTCTGCTCGGCCTGGTCGGCCGATTGCTGCGACGGCGGCACCGGCATGCCGAGCTGCATCGAGTTGCTCGTCGTCGGCGTGCCGGCATCGACGCCGGCCGGAATCTCGCCCATCTGCGCAGTCGGCGGCACGCGTCGCTCCGGCTTCTTGGCCCCGGGGTCGGCCGCGCCGGCAAGCACGCTCAGGCAGGCCAGGCCGACAAATGCGGCCGCCTTCGCGAGGCGAAGAGACGACGGGCTGTTCATTCGATTTCTCCTCATGGCCAAGACGGCGTTCCCCGGATTCTCCGCTCAGCCGCTCTTCTTGGCCGCCGCTTTCCTGGCCGGGGCCTTCCGGGCGGCGGTCTTCGCCGGCGCCTTCTTCGCCGGCGCCGGCTGCGCCGCAGCGGTCTCAGCGGCCGCCTTCTTCGCCGCCGCGGGCTTTGCCGCCGCGGTCTTCGTCGCCGCACCCGCGGAACCCTTCGCCCCGGGTCGCTCCGGCCGCGGTTCGAATGCGAACACGACCTTGCCCTCCTTCGCGTCCCAGGCCAGGCGCGCCTTGAACTTGCGCCGAGTCTTGTTGGAGATGAAGCCTTCGAGCAAGTCGGTCGCGCCCGAGGCGAGCAGCTTGGTCATCTGCTCGCGCGCGATCGGCTGCTGCAGGATCACCTTGCCGCTCTTGAAGTCGCAGATGACGTTGGCGCCGACCGCGTGCTCGCAGACGTAGCTGCTGCCGAACTCGTAGACCTTGCCCTGCGTCTTCGGGCAGATGCCCAGGCTCTCCTGCGCGGAGAAGTCGACCGGCTCGCCGGATTCGCCTTCGCGCCTGGCGTCTTCGCCGAAATCGAACTCGAGCTTCCAGTTGTTCAGCTCCTCGTCTCGCACCAGCTTGATCTCGGCGGTGAAGGGCCAGCCCGCCTTGGAGCGGAAGCCCTCGAGCGGGCCGATCTTCTTGTCGCGCAGGAACGCCTCGACCTCGGGCAGCTCGAACGCCCGCCCGCCGGGGATCTTGCTGATCGAGAAGCCGCAGGGCTCGGTCTTGCCAGGGATGCCGGTGCAGGCATAGCGGCGGTAGTTCTCCTTGATCACGCCGCCGCAGTTCGGGCACGGCGTGGCCAGGGTCGCGTAGTCGCCGGGGATGGTGTCGCGGTCGTACTCCTTGGCCTTGCGGACGATGCGTTCGGCCATCGCCGCGATCTGCTTCATGAAGTCCTCGCGCTCGAGGTGGCCCTTTTCCATCTCGGCGAGCTGGTACTCCCAGTTGCCCGTCAGCTCGGGCTTGGTCAGGTCCTCGACGCCGAGGCCCCGCAGCAGCGTCATGAGCTGGAACGCCTTCGCGCCGGGCACCAGCTCGCGGCCTTCGCGGTGGATGTACTTCTCGTAGATCAGGCCTTCGATGATCGCCGCGCGCGTGGCCGGCGTGCCGAGGCCCTTTTCCTGCATCGCCTCGCGCAGCTCGTCGTCGTCGATCAGCTTGCCCGCGCCTTCCATCGCCGAGAGCAGCGTCGCCTCGGTGTAGCGGGCCGGCGGCCGCGTCTTCAGCGCCTTGACGTCGATGCTCTCGGTCCGCGCCAGCTCGCCCGCGGCGACGGCGACGAGGTTGGCGTCGTCCTCCTGCGCCTCGCGCCCGTAGACCGCGAGCCAGCCCGGCTTGACCATGACCTTGCCGTTGGTCTGGAAGCGATAGTCCTTGCCCGCCTTGGCCACGGTCGAGATCCGCGTCGTCACCATGAATTCGGCCGAGGGGAAGAACACCGCGAGAAAGCGCTTGGCGACCATGTCGTAGAGCTTGGCCTCGATCTCCGAGAGGCTCTTCGGCGGCAGCAGCGTCGGGATGATCGCGAAGTGGTCCGAGACCTTGGCGTTGTCGAAGATCTTCTTGATCGGCTTGACGTAGCCCTCCTTGATCGCCGTCCTGGCGTGCACGGCCAGCGCGCGCAGCGGGCCCGGCATGTCCTCCTTGGAGATCATCGCGATCGTGTCTTTGGCGACCGCGACATAGTCTTCGGGAAGATGGCGGCTGTCGGTTCGCGGATAGGTCAGCACCTTGTGCTTCTCGTACAGCGCCTGGGCGATCGAGAGCGTGGTGCGGGCCGAGAAGCCGAAGCGCGAGTTCGCCTCGCGCTGCAGGCTGGTGAGGTCGTAGAGCTGCGGCGGCGCCTGAGTGCTCGGCTTGGCCTCCTCGGTCACCGAAGCCGGCTCGCCCTGCACCGCCGCGGCGATGGCGAGCGCGTCGGCCTCGTTCCAGAGGCGGTCCGAGCGCAGCTCGGCATCGTCGGGATTCTTCTTCCACGCCGGGTCGAACCACTTGCCTTCGTACTCGCCGGCGCTCACGGCGAAGGTGGCGCGCACCTCCCAGTAGTCGCGCGAGACGTGCTTTCGGATCTGCTCCTCGCGCTCGACCATGATCGAGAGCGTGGGCGTCTGCACCCGGCCGACGGTGGTGAGGAAGAAGCCCCCGTCGCGCGAGTTGAACGCGGTCATCGCCCGCGTGCCGTTGATGCCGACCAGCCAGTCGGCCTCGGAACGGCAGCGCGCGGCATCGGCCAGCGGCAGCATCTGCTTGTCGCTGCGCAGGTGGTCGAAGCCGTCGCGAATGGCGGCCGGCGTCATGCTCTGCAGCCAGAGCCGGCGGACCGGATGCTTGGACTTGGCGTGCTGCTGGATCAGGCGAAAGATCAGCTCGCCTTCACGCCCCGCGTCGCACGCGTTGATCAGGTCGCTCACATCCTTGCGCTTGACCAGCCGGACGATCGCGCTGAGCCGGCTCTTGGTCTTCTCGAGCGGCGCCAGGTCGAAGTGCGGCGGGATCACCGGCAGGTTGGCGAAGCTCCACTTGCCGCGCTTGACGTCGAACTCCTCCGGCGCCTTGATCTCGAGCAGGTGGCCCACGGCGGAGGTGACGAGGTAGCCGTCGCTCTCGAAGTACTCGTCGTGCTTTTCGAATTTGCCCGCGTTCGGCGTGAGCGCACGAACGATGTCCTGCGCGACGGAAGGCTTCTCGGCAATGATCAGTGACTTGGCCATTCTTCGGTTCGATTTCTCTTCTGTTCTCTGGCGGCCTGGCCGCATCCATACAATCCGGGCTTCTCGCGCGCACGCCTACGCGCGCGCACCCATGAATTCAATGTACCCAAAGAAAACGAACGTCAGGAAAAGCCCCAGGAGTCACTCCGAAACCGCGGCGGCGCCGAGCCCGCGCGGACGCACCCAGGTGCGAAGCTCGGGCATCCACGGCAAGGGCGTGTTCGCCCTGAAGCCGATCAAGGCGGGCACGCGCATCATCGAGTACACCGGCGACGTGATCACGTGGAAGGAGGCGCAACGCCGCCACCCGCACGATCCGAACGATCCGAACCATACGTTCTTCTTCCACATCGACGACAAGCGGGTCATCGACGGCGGCACCGGCGGCTCGGCGAAATGGATCAACCACGCCTGCGACCCGAACTGCGAAGCCGACGAAGACGAAGACGCCGGCCGCGTGTTCATCAAGGCGCTGCGCGACATCGAGCCGGGCGAGGAGCTGAATTACGACTACGGGCTGGTGCTCGAAGGTCGCCAGACGAAGAAGGCGAAGAAGCAGTTCGAATGCCGCTGCGGCAGCCCGAAGTGCCGCGGCACCATGCTGGCGCCGAAGAAGAGGTGAGCACGGGCGGGCTGCCGGCGGTCGAGGTCGCGCGGGTCGCAGAGACGGGCTCGACCAACGCCGACCTGCTCGCCTGGGCCCGCAGCGCCCCTGCCGGCGTCGCCCTCGTGCCGCGCGCGCTGGTGGCCGAACGGCAGACCGCCGGCCGCGGCCGGCTGGGGCGAACCTGGGCGGCGACGCCGGGCGCCTCGCTCACCTTCTCGCTGGCCTGGCCGCTGGCGGCCGGAATCGACCTCTCCGGCCTCTCGCTGGCCGTCGGCGTGGCCCTGGCCGGCACGCTCGACCCGAAGCCCGCAGAGGCCCTGCGGATCGGCCTGAAGTGGCCGAACGACCTCTGGCTGGTCGGCACCGGCGAGCCGGGGCGCAAGCTCGGCGGCGTGCTGATCGAGACGGTGCCGCGCGGCATCGGCCGCGTCGCCGTGATCGGCATCGGCCTCAACCTCCTGGAGCAGCGCGTCGCAGGCGCTTCGAGCGGCGTGGCCTGGCTGGCCGAGATCGACGCTGCGGCCGCGGCGAGCGCGGCGACGCTGCCCGATCGGCTGCTCTCGGACCTGGCGGTCGCCCTCCACCGCTTCGAGCGCGAGGGTTTCCCTGCCTTCGCCGCTGCCTTCGCCGAGCGCGATCTGCTGCGCGGACGGACCGTGCGCTCGGCGGCGGGCAACGGCCCCGGCCCCGGCCCCGGCCACGAAGGCATCGCCGCCGGCGTGTCGGCCAGCGGCGAGCTGCTGCTGCGCACCCCCACCGGCCTCGAGCGCATCGGCAGCGGCGAGGTCAGCATGCGCATCGCTGGTGGGGCGTCGACGGCCCTCGACCCGCAGCCTGCCGCCCGCACGTCATGGTGAAGATCGTGCTGGCGCTGCTGCTGGCTGCCAACCTGCTGTTCTTCGGCTTCACCCGCGGCTGGTTCGACGGCCTGTTCGGCCTGCACGCGCGCGGCGACCGCGAGCCCGAGCGCATCGCCAACCAGGTGCGGCCGACGACCATCGTCCTCATGCCGATGGCTTCTGCGCCGCCCGGCACATCGGGAAGCTGCCTCGAATCGGCGCCGGTCGCCGCCGGAGAAGCCTCCGCCGCTGAAGCCGCCCTGAAGGCGGCGCTGCCGGCGGGAACGTGGAGCGACCTGCGCAGCGAATCGACCGTCGGCACGGCGACCGTCGTGAGCCATGTCTACCGCGTCGGCAACGCCGACGCGGCGATGGCCGCGCGCCTCGCGAGCCTCCGGCTCGACAGCTCGGGCCGCGGCTTCAGCGCCTGCGCCCGGCCCGAGCCGGGCCGCTGATCGCCCGCGCCGCGCGGCGCCGCTCGAAGCGCGCGACCGCGGCCAGCGCGAGCACGGCGCTCAGCAGCAGCATCAGCCAGCCGGCGCCGAGGGCGCCGCCACCACCACCACCGCCACCGCTACCACCCCCACCACCGCCTCCGCCACCGCCGCCCCCCGCGGCGGCCGCGACCGTGACCACGGTGCTCGTGGTCGAGACGTAGTTGTTGTTGTCGGTCGTCGCCAGGCCGATCGTGAAGGTGCCCGCGGCGGTGGGCGTGACCGTCACGGTCGAGGCGTTGTTGGCGCCGGTGATGGTGGCGCCGGTGGTGCCAGCCGAGACGATGCTCCACAGGTAGGTCGCGCTTTGACCGGCGCCGATCACCGACGTCGAGGTGACGACGACCGGCTGGCCCGCGGTCGGCGCGGCCGTCGTCACCGAGAGCTGCGCCTGCACGCCGACAGAGGCGATGACGGCTGCATGCACGTCGAGCATGCCGGCGCCGCAGGTCGAGGTGGTGCAGTAGCACTCGTCCTGGTCAGCGCCTGACGGCGCCACACACATCGGGATGCCGGCGGTGCCTCCCGTGGTCGGGAACGGGCGCGCGGTCGCCTGCAGCGTCGAGCGAACCTGCGCTGGGGTCATCGACGGCTTGACCGAGAGCATCAGGCCGGCG
Source organism: Burkholderiales bacterium (assembly GCA_021414305.1). Lineage (GTDB taxonomy): Bacteria > Pseudomonadota > Gammaproteobacteria > Burkholderiales > Burkholderiaceae_C > Schlegelella_A. Next base: position 171,044 of record JAIOOS010000014.1, read on the forward strand.
GCGCCGGCAACGAGCGGTGCGGCGAAGCTTGTGCCCAGCGACGGCGCCGCGAAGCTGTCGGTGTAGACCGCGCCGCCAGCCCCGGCGACCGGCGTCGTCGTCCCCGAGTTGGACGTCGTCATGATCGGGTACAGGCACGGCGTACCCGCCAGGATGTTGACGCAGTTACCGCCCGGCGCGCTGATCGCGATCTGCGGCCCGAGATCCGAGAAGCCCACCTTGTCGCCGACATGGCGCAGGCCGGCGACGGCGATGATCCCCGGGCAGTTCGCCGGCGTGCTGACCGCGTGGCCGGCGGTGTTGCCTGCCGAGGCGACCACGACCACGTTGGCGGCGGTGATGCGCGTCATGGCGTCCTGATACGCCGTGCTGCACGAGCCGGTGCTGCCCAGGCTCATGCTGATGACGTTCGCCTTGTTCGGATTCCTCGGCAGACCTAGCGCAGCCAGTTCTGAATCGCTGTAGACGTCGGCGGCCCACTGCATGCCGACGATGATGTCGGAGTCGAAGCCGCCGCACTTGCCGAGCACCCGGATCGGCAGCACGCTGACACTGCGGCCGACGCTGGCGATGCCGGCGCCGTTGTTGGTGGCCGCGCCGATCAGGCCGAGCGTCTGCGTGCCATGCCACGAGCTGCCTTCGACGGTGCAGCCGGCCAGCGGGCCGCCGGCGCCCGACGCATTGATCTCGGCCTGCGTCACCCAGTCGCCCGGATCGCTCGGGTCGGCGTCGCGGCCGTTGCCGTCGTTGGCAGTGACGAAGACGCCGGCGCTGTCGGGAGCGACCATGTCGTAGCCGGCAAGCATGTTGCCGCCCAGCAGGTCGGGATGGTCCTTGCGCACGCCGGTGTCGAGCACGGCGACGACGACGCTGGCGCTGCCGGTGCCGCCGTTCGGAACGTCCCAGGCCTGCTCGGCATTGATCGCGGCCGGGGCGGTGTTGGTGCCGAGCCCGTCCGGACCGGGCGGCTTCAGGTACCACTGGCCGACCGCCGGGCCGCCGCTCGACGCCGTCACCGCACGGCTGGCGTAGAAGGGATCGTTCGGCGCTGCGACGATGTGCTTGCGCTCGTCGGCGACCGCGAACTCGACGTCGGGCTCGGCTGCGAGGCGGGCGGCCAGCGCCGCGGAGCCGAGGCCGCGGGCGGTGACGACGTGGGTACGAGCGTCGACGCCGGCGCCGGCGGTCAGGCTCAGCCCGATCCGGTCGCCGAGCGCCTGCGCCTGCAGGGTGCGCCGGCCGGTGGCCGTCATCGCCTGCTTTCTCATCATGTCGGAATCGGCGCGGTACTTGACGATCACACGCGCTTGCACGGCATCGGCGGCGACGGCGGGCCGCACGCCCTGGGCCATCGGTGCCTGGGCGGCCAGGGGCAGCAGCAGGGCGGCGGCGAGCGCCGCGGCGCTCCGGTTCAGTCTACGCATTCGGGTTCACTCCTGGATCACATGACGGCGCCGCGCTTGCGGCCGTCGAGCTCGACGGCCTCGAAGGCGGACTTGGCCTGGCGCAGGCGAACGATCGCCGCGTCGCAGGCAGGGAGGTCGACGCAACGCAGGCTGAGCGCGTGCCAGTCTGGGCTCACCGCCGTGCCGTAGCTCGCCGGCACGCCGGCCACGCGGCTGACCTCGGCGGCGATGCCGGCGCGGTCGCCGGAAGGGCGCGCCAGCTTGACCATCACTCGCACGTCCACCGTGCCCGGCGCGGGCCCGGAGGGCGGCGCGGCGCACGCCGACAGAGCGCTCGCGGCGACAGCGGCCGCGAAGGGCGCGGCCAGAAGCGCGCGCCCGGGGCGCGCGCCGCGAGGGGAAGTCGACGTCATTCGGCCCAGTTTAGGACGCGGCCCAGCCGGCGAAGCCGGGCTTTACCAAGCCTTACCGACCGCTACGCGACGCTCGCCAACTCCATCACGCCCCGGCGTCGCCGGCCGGGATCGGCCTCAACGGTCCTTGCGCAGCACGCCGAGGGGGCCACCGGGGGTGCCCACGGGAATGGCCGGATCGCCCAGCATGAACACGGTGAAGACCGAGTTGCCGTTCAGCGTCACGGAGACCGGGCCGTAAAGCGGCGTGAGCGTGCTCGAGGGAGCGACGGAGAGCTGGGCCGCGGCGACGGTGGCGCTGAGCACGGAGTAGGGGGACGCCGTGCCGACCAGCGTGTTGTTCGCGACGTTGGCGAAGTTGACGTCCATGTTCAGCGGCCCCGCCGTGGCGCCGGTGAGGCCGTTGACCAGGCGCAGCTTGTAGGCGGTGAGCGCCGTCGGCAGGTGGTTGTCATCGGTGATCAGGTTCGCGCTGGCGCTGCCTGCACTGCCGTAGACCAGCAGGGTGGCATCGCTGCCCGGGACGAGCGGGGTGGCCGGGGCGGCGACCGAGCCGCCGTTGACGGAGATGTTGATCGCGCTGCCCGAGGGAACGCTGGTGTAGGAGCCGATCGCCGGCGCGACCAGGCCGCTGCCGATGGAGACACCGCCCACGTTGGCCGACACGGTGGCCCCGTTCGTCACCGCGGCGACCAGGCGGACGCGCGCGCTGGTGGTGCGGGTGGCGACGTAGGTGGTCGAGTCCTGGACCAGGACCGAGCCGTTCGCCAGCGTGCCGCCGGTGGTCGGGGTGAGGATCACGGTCGCCACCTGCGTGCTCGCGAGCACGACCGACGGAATGTCGAGCCGCAGGTCGCTGGTGTTGCCCTGGCCGGTGACGCGAACGCGATAGGTGCCGGGACCGAACGAGATGAAGTTGCTCGCCTGTACCGAATTGGAGGAGGTGAAGGTGAAGGTCGGCGACGACAGGGTCGTGATGTCCACGGCCGGGTCGGTGATGTAGACGTCGATCGAACCCGCGTCGGTCGCGGCGTCGAACACGCGCACGATCGCCGTGCCTGCCGCCGGCGCGTCGGTGTCTTCGGAGATGACCGAGGTGCGAACCGCACCGCCGCTCTCGTAGGCGATGAGCGCGAACTTCTGGTCCTTGCTCACGGTGGGCGCGGTCACAGCGAGCACGCCGCCGGTGTTGGCGTCGTTGATCTGCAGCGAGGGGCTGCCCTCTTCCACGCTGGCAAAGGCGCTGACGGTATCGGTCGCCGTTCCCGTGATGATGGTCGACGAATTGGCGAGCAGGTTGATCGACGCGTGGGTCAGGGTCGCGTTGACCAGCCGAACCGAGGCGTTGCCGTTGCTGTCGGAGCTGCTGCCGCAGCCGGCGAGAAGGGCGGTGGCGAAGGCCACGACGGCCGCGAGGGCCCGGAACCGGAAATTGCGCACTGGTCTTCCTTGTGTCTCGAGCACCGTCGGGTCAACCCCGGGGTCGGGCTCGCGTTGTTGATAGTGAGATCTTCGATTGGAGCCACGCGGCTCGACATGGACGTTGCTGCGCGGGTGCGCAATGCAAAGAAATGTCAACGCGTCGTCGTTTGGCAGTGGTCGTGCGTAGATGGAACAGAACTCTTGCCAAGATCGCAGGTCGATGAAGAGAACCCGCCCCACGGCGTGACGAGGAGCAATCCAGAATGAACACCCCCCTGAAGTCTACCGCCCTGGCGGCCGCCGCCTGTGCCCTGCTGGCCGCGGCCGGCGCCGCCCAGGCCGCCGAATACGCCAACGTGGTTTCTGCGACCCCGGTGACCGGCTCGTATCCGGTTCCGCGCCAGCAATGCGCCGAAGGCCAGCGCGTCGTGCCTTCGCAGCCCTCGGGCGGTGGTGCGCTGGTCGGCGCCATCATCGGCGGCGTCGTCGGCAACCAGTTCGGCCATGGCGCCGGCCGGGTCGCCGCCACCACCATCGGCGCCGTGACCGGCGGCGCGATCGGCAATCAGGCCGAGATCAACAACAACCCCGGCCAGGTCGTCCCGGTGCGCGATTGCCGCACCGTCAGCAGCTACGAGAACCGGGTGATCGGCTACGACGTGGTCTACGAGTACCACGGCCAGCGCTACAGCACGCGCACCGCCACCGACCCGGGCCCCCGCCTGGCGATCGACGTGCGCCCGGCGAACAACAGCGCGCCGCTGGACGAGGTCGGCCCGCGCGGCGGCTACTCGGCGGTGCCCCCGGCCTATCCGCCGACGGGCTACGACCAGGCCCCGCCCGCAAGCTACCCGTACTACTCGGCGCCCGCGCCGGCGTACTACCCGGCCCCGGCCTACTACTACGGCCCGCCGCGGGCCTATTACGGGCCGGTGATCGGCATCGGCTTCGGCCCCGCCTGGGGCTGGCGCCACGGCTACCGGCACTGGTGATCAAGGGGCCTTGGCCACCACCCGCGCCATCTCGAGCGTCTTGTTCGAGTAGCCCCACTCGTTGTCGTACCAGGCGACGATCTTGACGAAGGTGGAATCCAGGGCGATGCCGGCTTCGGCATCGAACACCGAGGTCATCGCCTCGCCTCGGAAGTCGGTCGAGACCACCTTGTCCTCGGTGTAGCCGAGCACGCCCTTCAGCGCGCCTTCCGACTGCGCCTTCATCTCGGCGCAGATCTCCTTGTAGCTCGCCTCCTTGAGAAGCTCCACGGTGAGATCGATCACCGAGACGTCGGAGGTGGGCACCCGGAACGACATGCCGGTGAGCTTCTTGTTGAGCTCGGGGATGACCACGCCCACCGCCTTGGCCGCGCCGGTCGACGAGGGAATGATGTTCTCGAGGATGCCGCGGCCGCCGCGCCAGTCCTTGTTGCTCGGACCGTCGACCGTCTTCTGGGTCGCGGTAGTGGCATGCACGGTGGTCATCAGCCCGCGCTTGATGCCCCACTTGTCGTGCAGCACCTTGGCCACGGGCGCCAGGCAATTGGTGGTGCAGGAGGCGTTCGAGATGATCGCCTGGCCCTTGTAGGTGCGGTCGTTGACGCCGAACACGAACATCGGCGTGTCGTCCTTCGAGGGTGCCGACAGGATCACCTTCTTCGCCCCGGCGTCGAGGTGCTTCTGCGCCGTTTCCTTGGTGAGGAAAAGGCCGGTCGACTCGATGACGACGGTGGCGCCGACCTCGGCCCACTTCAGCGCGGCCGGGTCCTTTTCCTGAGTCAGGCGGATCTTCCGGCCGTTCACCACCAGCATGCTGCCGTCGACCGACACGTCGCCCTTGAAGCGGCCGTGCACCGAGTCGTACTTCAGCATGTAGGCCAGGTAGTCGGGCTCGAGCAGGTCGTTGATCGCGACCACCTCGATGTCCGCGAAGTTCTGGACGGCGGCGCGAAACACCATGCGTCCGATGCGGCCGAAGCCGTTGATGCCGATCTTGATGGTCATGGGGAAATCCTCTGGAAGAAAGAATGCGTCGGGTGGCGTCGGGTCGTTCGGCAGATCAGGCGCCGAGCGCAGCCCGCACCGTCGCCACCACGTTCTCCGCCGTGAAGCCGAAGTGCTTGAACAGCACCGGGCCCGGCGCCGATTCGCCGTAGCGGTCGATGCCGACGACCGCGGCGCAGCCGTACTTCCACCAGCCGTCGGTCACGCCCATCTCGACGGCGATGCGCGGCACGCCCGCGGGCAGCACCGATGCCTTGTACGCCCGGTCCTGACGGTCGAACACCGTCGTCGAGGGCATCGAGACCACGCGCACGGCGATGCCGCCGTTCTCCGGCTTCGCCAGCAACTGCTGCGCATTGAGCGCGAGCTGCACCTCCGAGCCGGTGGCGATCAGCACCGCCTTCGCCTTGCCGCGCAAGCCCACTTCGGCCGGCTCGGCAAGCACGTACGCGCCCTTGGCGATCTCGCCGAGCGCGCCGTCGGGCCGGGCCGCGTCGAACGCCGGCTTGGGCGCGTACGGCAGGTTCTGCCGCGACAGCAGCAACGCGGCCGGGCCCTCGCGCCGGCCGACCGCCGCGGCCCAGGCCGCCAGCGTCTCGAGCGTGTCGCAAGGCCGCCAGACGTCGAGGTTGGGAATCAGCCGCAGCGACGCCGCGTGTTCCACCGACTGGTGCGTCGGCCCGTCTTCGCCGAGGCCGATCGAGTCGTGGGTGAAGACATGGACCACGCGCTGCTTCATGAGCGCCGCCATCCGGATCGCGTTGCGGCTGTAGTCGCTGAAGGTGAGGAAGGTGCCGCCGTAGGGAATGAAGCCGCCGTGCAGCGCCACGCCGTTCATGATCGCCGCCATGCCGAACTCGCGCACGCCGTAGTTGATGTGCCGTCCGGCGTGGCCGGCCTCGTCGACCTGGGGCGAGCCGTCGGCGTTGAAGCGCAGGGGCGGCGTGCTCTTCGTGTTCGTGAGGTTCGAGCCGGTCAGGTCGGCGCTGCCGCCGAGCAGCTCGGGCAGCGCCGCGGTGAAGACCTCGAGCGCGAGCTGGCTCGCCTTGCGGCTGGCGACGGTTTCGGCCTTGGCATGGGTCGCCACCGCGGCCGCCTGCACCGTCTTCCACCAGTCGGTCGGCAGCTCGCCTTTCATCCGCCGCGTGTACTCGGCGGCGAGCTCGGGGTGCGCCGCCGCGTAGGCGGCGAATGCTTCCTGCCAGGCCGACTCGGCGGCGGCGCCGCCCTGCTTCGCGTTCCAGTACGCATAGGCCTCCTCGGGCACGACGAAGGCGTCGTGCGCCCAGCCGAGGGCCGCGCGGGTGAGCTTGATCTCCTCGGCGCCGAGCGCCTCGCCGTGCGCCTTGGCGGTGCCGCCGCGGTTGGGCGAGCCCTTGCCGATGGTGGTCTTGCAGCAGACGATGGTCGGCCGGTCGGTCGACTGCCGCGCCCGGGCGATCGCCGCGTCGACCGCATCGACGTCGTGGCCGTCGACGCCGGCGATCACGTTCCAGCCGTAGGCCTCGAAGCGCTTGGGCGTGTCGTCGATGAACCAGGGCGCGACCGCGCCGTCGATCGAGATGCCGTTGTCGTCGTAGACGGCGATCAGCTTGTTCAGCTTCCAGGCGCCGGCCAGGGCAGAGGCTTCGTGGCTGATGCCTTCCATCAGGCAACCGTCGCCGAAGAAGACGTAGGTGTGATGGTCGACGATGGCATGGCCGTCGCGGTTGAACTCGGCCGCGAGCAGCTTCTCGGCGAGGGCCATGCCGACGGCGTTGCTCAGGCCCTGGCCGAGCGGCCCGGTCGTGGTCTCCACGCCGGGCGTGACGTCCACTTCCGGGTGTCCCGGCGTCTTGCTGTGCAGCTGGCGGAAATTCCGCAGCTCGCCGATCGCCAGGTCGTAGCCGGTGAGGTGCAGCAGCGCGTACTGCAGCATCGAGCCGTGGCCGTTCGAGAGGACGAAGCGGTCGCGGCCCGACCAGTGCGGGTTGGCCGGGTTGTGGCGCAGGTGCCGCCCCCAGAGGGCCACGGCGATCTCGGCCATGCCCATGGGCGCGCCGGGGTGCCCGGAGTTGGCCTGCTGCACCGCGTCCATGGAGAGCGCGCGGATCGCGTTGGCCATCAGCGCGCTGCGGGCCGCGGCGGGCGCATCCGGAGCCGCGATCGGGGTGTCCGGGGAATCGATCGCGGCCATTTTTCGAAGCTTCCGTGCGCGGGTGAGCCTGCCATTTTAGGGTGCCGGGAAAGGACGAACCCCGGGCCGGATAATCCGGCCGATGCAGGGTCTTCACCTCACCGCCGACCTCCGCGGCTGCGCCGCCGGCCGGCCCGAGATGATCGACACGGCGAGCCTGCGCCGGCTGTGCCTCGACGCCGTCGCGCACTCGGGCCTCACTCCCGTCGGCGAGCTGTTCCATCGCTTCGTGCCCGCGTCCGCAGGCGCGGCGGGCGAAGGGCCGAGCGGCATCACCGGCGTCGTGCTGCTCGCCGAGTCGCACCTCGCGGTCCACACCTGGCCCGAGCTCGAGGCGGCGACGCTCGACGTCTACGTCTGCAACCTGGGCGCCGACAACTCGGCGCGCGCCGAGGCGCTGATGGACGCGCTGGTCGCGGCGTTCGCGCCCGCCCGGATCGAGCGCCACGCGCACCGGCGCGGCTGACGATGAAGGCGATCGTCCTCGCCGCCGGCCGCGGCAGCCGGATGCGTCCGCTCTCCGATGCGACGCCCAAGCCGCTGCTCGCGGTGCACGGCAAGCCGCTGATCGAATGGCACCTCGAGGCGCTCGCCGCCGGCGGCGTGCGCGAGGTCGTGATCAACACCGCCTGGCTCGAGGAGCAGATCGTCGCCGCGCTCGGCGACGGCTCGCGCTTCGGCCTGCGGATCGCCTACTCGATGGAGGGTCGCGACCACGGCGGCGCGCTCGAGACCGCGGGCGGCATCGCCAAGGCGCTGCCGCTGCTCGGCGACGTGTTCTGGGTCGTCTCGGCCGACGTCTGGGCGCCCGACTTCTGCTTCACCGCCGCGGCGCACGACGCCTTCATCGCCAGCGGCCGCCTCGGGCGCCTCTGGCTGGTGCCGAATCCGCACTTCCATCCGGGCGGCGACTTCGGCCTTGGTGCCGACGGCATGGGCCTGGCCGACAGCGCCGGCCCCGACGGCCAGCGCTGGACCTACGCCAACATCGCCCTGCTCCGCGCCTCGATGTTCGCCGGCATCGCCCCGGGCACGGTGGCGCCGCTCGCGCCGCTGCTCTACGCCGGCATGCGGGCCCGGCAGATCGGCGCCGAGATCTGGCGCGGCCGCTGGGAGAACGTCGGCACGCCGGAGCAGCTCGCTGCGCTCGACGCCGCTCCGCCCGCGGCAACGGGATCGGCTACGCCGCCCGCTGGCGGCTCCGCTGCTTCCGATCGTGATTCCAGCGAACGAGGATCATGATGCCCATCATGAACACGTAGAACACGCTGCAGCCGAGCGCCAGCCAGACGTAGATCTGCCGGTCGCTCGCCGCGGTGTCGCGCACGACCGGGGCGCCGTTCTCCGAAGGAATCAGGCGCAGCAGCTGGGTGGCGGCGTCGATCGGCAACCCCATCTTGCGGAACTCCTGCGCCGCCGGCACCGCGACCGCGCCGTCGGTCCGGCCGAGCAGCACGCTTCCCGAGCGGCTGGAGCGCTCGGCGAGATAGCGGTTCGAGTTGTCGACGCGGGTGACGAACGGCACCGGCTCGCCGTCGCGCCAATCCTTCGCGACCAGCGGCACCAGTGTGTATTCCGGCGTCGAGCCCGAGCCCTTGGTGAATGCCACGGTGCGCTGCCAGAGCAGGCGACCGTGCACCGAGACGTAGCCGTTGGCCGGCAGCGCGACCGGCGCCCCGCGCGCCAGCTCGAGGGGCTCGTAGCGGGCCGAGGCATCCTCGCGATGCTGGTGCTCGATCGCCCACCAGATCGCATAGCCGCCGATCCAGATCACGGGAATGGCGACCAGCGACGAGAGCAGCAGGCCGCGATTCGTCACCGGCGCGTTGGCGCCCGAGATTTCCGCCGCGGTCGGCAGCCCCTCGCTCAGGCCCATGCGGCGGGCGAGCGAATCGATCGCCCACCAGAGCGGCCCGACGACGACAACGCTCGCGACCAGGGCGATCAGCATCGTCATCTTCTGCGAGTAGGCGCCGAACACGCTCTGCTGCGCATAGTTGATCCAGCCGATCGGGCCGGTCTCGGTGACGGCGGCATAGATGCACACCGCCAGATAGCCGCCGATCAGGACGACGCGCGCAAGCCACTTGAAGATCAAGGGTCCTCCCTCGCCGGCGATCGAGCGTCGCCGTTCGACGATTGTCAGTCGGCGAGCGAGCGCGTCACCGCGTCGATGCGTGTCATCACCTCCGGCGTCAGCTTCGGCAGCACCGCGATCGCGCCCAGGTTCGATTGCAGCTGCTGCAGGGTCGAGGCGCCCGTGATCACCGTGGAGACGCGCGGGTTCTTCGCCGCCCAGGCGATCGCGAGCTGGGCCAGGTTCGCGCCGAGCTCGGCGGCGATCGGCTCGAGCCTGGCCACCGCGGCATTGCGCTCCGGATCGGTCAGTCCCTTGGCGAGGAAGCTCATGCTCTCGAGCGCGCCGCGGCTGCCGGGCGGCACGCCGTCGCGGTACTTGCCGGTGAGCAGGCCGCTCGCCAGCGGGCTCCAGGTGGTGAGGCCGAGGCCGACCGTGTCGTACAGCGGCGCGTACTCCTGCTCGACCCGCTGGCGGTGGAACAGGTGGTACTGCGGCTGCTCCATCACCGGCTTGCGAAGATGGTATTTCTCGGCCACGTCCCACGCTGCCTCGATCTCGGCGGCCGACCACTCGCTGGTGCCCCAGTAGTGCGCCTTGCCGCTGGCGATGATGTCGCTCATCGCCCAGACGGTCTCCTCGATCGGCGTGTGCGGGTCGGGCCGGTGGCAGTAGACCAGGTCGACGAAATCGAGCTGCAGGCGCTTCAGCGAGCCGTCGATCGCCTGCATCAGGTACTTGCGGTTGAGCGTGTCCTTGCGGTTGGCGGCGGCGCCGTCGCGGTCCAGGCCCCAGAAGAACTTGGTCGAGACGAGGTAGTTGAGGCGCGGCCAGCCGAGCGCCTTGAACGCCTCGCCCATCACGATCTCGCTCTGGCCCTTGGCGTAGACCTCGGCGTTGTCGAAGAAGTTGATGCCGGCGTCCATCGCCGCGGCGAGCATCTCGCGCGCCGCCGGCGCGCCGACCTGGTTGTGGTACGTGACCCACGAGCCGAGCGAGAGCTCGCTCACCTTGAGGCCGCTGGCGCCGAGACGACGGTATTCCATGTTGCTTGTTCCTTGTGCGTTCGAAAGACAGCGAACCGGCGAGGGTAGCGAATATCGACCGCGGCTGCGTCGGCCGCTACAGTGCGGGGATGGACAGGGATGCCAGCCTCGAACCGTACCGGGCGCGGCGCGCCCGCCTCGCCGAAGCGCTGCGCCAGGGCGGCGGCGGCGTGGCGATCGTGCCGACCGCGCCCGAGCGCCAGCGCAACGGCGACAACGACCACCCGTACCGCCACGGCAGCGACTTCCACTACCTCACCGGCTTCGCCGAGCCGGGCGCCTGGCTGCTGGTCGAGGCCAGCGGACGCAGCACCCTGCTCTGCCGGCCCAAGGACGTGGAGCGCGAGATCTGGGACGGCTTCCGGCTCGGCCCCGAGGCGGCGCCGGCGGTGCTCGGCGTCGACGATGCGCTGCCCGTCGGCGAGCTCGACGCGGCGATGATCAGGAAGCTCGCCAACCAGCCGGCCGTCTGGGTGCCTTCGGCCACGCCGGGCCTGCAGGGCCAGCTCGAAGGCTGGCTGGAGCGCATCCGCGCCCGCGAGCGCCAGGGCGACGAGGCGCCGCGCGTCCAGCACGACCTCGCCGCGGTGCTCGCCGAGATGCGGATCGTCAAGGACGCGGGCGAGCTGGCGACCATGCGCCGGGCCGCGCAGATCAGCGCGGGCGCGCACGCCCGGGCGATGCGCTATTGCGCCGAGGCCTTCCGCCGAGATCCGGCCGCCGGCCTGCCCGAATACGTGATCGAGGCCGAGCTGCTGCACGAGTTCCGCCGCCACGGCGCCGACGGCCCCGCCTACGGCTCGATCGTCGCCGCCGGCGGCAACGCCTGCGTGCTGCACTACGTGCCCTCGCGCACCGAGCTGCGCCCGGGCCAGCTCTGCCTGATCGACGCCGGCTGCGAGCTCGACGGCTACGCCAGCGACGTCACCCGCACGTTCCCCGCCGACGGCCGCTTCACGCCGGCCCAGCGCGAGCTGTACGACATCGTCGAGGCGGCGCAGGTCGCGGCACTCGCCGCCACCCGCCCCGGGGCGCGCCAGCGCGATGCCCACGCCGCGGCGGTTCGCGTGCTCTCGCAGGGCATGCTCGACACCGGCCTGCTCGACCGCGACAAGGTCGGCGACGTCGACGCGGTGATCGAATCGGCCGCCTACCGCGCCTTCTACATGCACGGCACCGGCCACTGGCTCGGCCGCGACGTGCACGACGTCGGCGACTACCACTCGGCCGACGAGGCGCCGGTCGAGCAACCCGACTGGCAGGGCGGCAAGGTCGTCAAGAAGCCCTCGCGCAAGCTCGAGCCCGGCATGGTGGTGACGATCGAGCCGGGCCTCTACGTCCGCGCCGCCGAAGGCGTGCCCGAGCGCTTCTGGGACATCGGCATCCGGATCGAGGACGACGTCGTCGTCAGCGAGCAGGGCTGCGAGGTCATCAGCCGCGGCGTGCCGGTCGCGGCTGGCAAGATCGAAGCGCTGATGCGCGGCTGAACCGGCCGCGGCCGACGCGCCCGGCGAAGGCCGCTTAGAGTCGGCGTGTGCCTGTTTTCCTGATCTACGCCGCGTGCGCCTTCGCCAGCGGCTTCGCCCTTCGCCTCGTCGATCCGATCGTCCTGCCGGTCGCCGCGCACTTCGCGGTCACGCCCGCGACCGCGGCGATGCTCAACACCGCCTACGCGCTGCCCTATGCACTGGCGCAGCCTTTCCTCGGCCCGCTCGGCGACCGCTTCGGCATGCAGCGGTGCATCCAGATCTGCATCGCCGGGCTGGCCCTCACGCTCGCGGCCGGCGCGTTCGCGAGCAGCTTCGCGTTCCTGTTCGCGACCCGGATCTTCGCCGGCATCTTCGCCGGCGGCCTGATCCCGCTGGTGCTCGCCGGCCTGGGCGACACCTACGCCATGACCGAGCGCCAGGTGATGATCGGGCGAATGCTGTTCGCGATCATTTCCGGGCAGATGCTCGGCTCCGTCGTCTCCGGCTTCGCCAACGTCGCCTTCGGCTGGCACAGCGCGCTAATCATCGCGTCGGCCGTCGGCACGCTGGCGGCGATCGTCGCCTGGACGGCGATGCCGGCCGCGGCCCAGCGCGACGCCTCGGTGCCGCATGCGTCGTTCGCGGCCCTCTACGGCCGGGTCTTCGCCAACCCCAAGGCGGCCTGGCTCTACGCCGCGGTGATGCTCGAGGGCGCGCTCTTCTACGGCCTGTTCCCGTTCATGAGCGAGCTGCTGGTCGCGACCACGGCGCGCGGCGGCAACGCGATCTCGATCGAGACCGGCATCGTGCTCGGCGCCTTCGGCATCGGCGGCCTGCTCTACGCGGCGAGCGTGCGCCGCCTGCTGCGCCTGCTCGGCGTGCGCCGGATGTGCCTGCTCGGCTCGGCCGCGGCCGCCGCCTGCTACGCCGCGCTCGCGATCTCGCCGCTCTGGTGGCTCGACGCGGCGGCGATGTTCTGTGCCGGCGTCGCCTTCTACATGCTGCACAACTCGATGCAGACCGAAGCCACCGAGCTCGCGCCTTCGGCCCGCGGTTCGGCGGTGGCCCTGTTCGCCTGCGGCTTCTTCGTCGGCCAGGGGCTCGGGCCGCTGGTCTTCGGCGGCCTGCTGCACGCGCTCGGGCCGCAGGTGGCGCTGGTGATCGTCGCCGCCGCGATCGTCCTCCTCGGCCGGGGCGTGGTCGCCCGCGTCATCGACCGGCCGCGCGTGGCGACGGCGCTCGCCGGCTGAGCCGGCCGCGGGCGGCGCGGATGCCTCAGCCCGGCGGCTGCGGCACGCGCTGGAGCTTGCTCGTGTCGTAGCCCTGGCGGCCGACGCGCTCGATCAGCCGCTGCAGCTCGGCCTCGGCCAGGCGCGGCGTGCGCGCCATGATCCAGACGTAGTCGCGCTTCTCCCGGCTGATGATCGTCGCGCTGTAGTCGTCGGCGACGTAGGAGACGCGGTAGTCGGCCTTGATCGGCCAGACGTACTGCTGGCCCCAGATCGCGCCGTCGCCGCCCAGCACGAAGCCGCGCGAGTGGTACTCCTTGGCCGCACCGTCGAACGCGTCGGCGCGAAACGAGAACGTCGTCGCGATCGAGCCGTCGGCCTCGAGCCGGTAGTTCTCCTTCGCCGCGTGCGCGCCCTTCTCGAGGAAGGTGGGAATGTTGGCGATCACGTACCAGTCGCCCATGAAGCGCGCGATGTCGACCTTCGGCGCGAGCTCGAGCGGCGGCAGGGGTTTCGCCGTCATCGCACCCTGGCAGGCGGCGAGGAGGGCGGCGGTGGCGCCGACGGCGGCGTAGAGGGCGATTCGTTTGCGGGAAGTCATCTCGTGCTCGGTTTCATGCGGCGCCCTTCGGCGGCCCGGGGAAGAAGGCGTTGGTGCGGCGGATGTAGTCGCGGTAGGCGGGGCGACGCTCGCCGATGTCCTTCTCGAGCAGGGCGACGCCCGAGACCTTCAGCAACAGCACGCTCATGATCAGCGGCGAGACGAAGCTCCAGCCGCCGAGCGGCAGCGCCATGGCGAAGAAGCCCCACCAGACGCAGAACTCGCCGAAGTAGTTGGGGTGCCGCGTGTAGCGCCAGACGCCCCGATCCATCACCTGGCCGCGGTTCGCCGGGTCGGCCTTGAAGCTCGCCAGCTGCTGGTCGGCAAGGGCGGAGAAGACGATGCCGAACAGCACGATCGCCAGGCCAAGGACATCGGGCCACGCCGTGCCGCGGTCGTAGGTGAAGACCGCGAGCAGCGGCGTCGAGACCGCCCAGGCGAGCACGGCTTGCAGCACGAACACGAGGTAGAGGCTCTTGAGCGGAAAGTTCGGTTCGTTGCGGGCGCGGATCGCCTGGTAGCGCCGGTCTTCGCCGTGCCCCCAGTTGCGCCACGACACGTAGGCGGCGAGGCGGATCGCCCAGGCCGCCGCCAGCACCGACAGGCCGACCGTGCGCAGGTTCCAGGGCGGATCCAGCACCCAGGCGTAGGCGATCGCCGGCGCGGCGATCATCAGCGACCACATCCTGTCCACCAGGCTCACGTCGCGCTGCTTCAGGCTGGCCAGCCAGGTGGCGAAGGCCAGCGCGCCGGTCACCGCCGCGCCGGCGAGCGCGGCACGCTCGAAGGGACTCATCGGCCCGCCGCGCCCGACGCCGCGGCGTGCGACCGCGGCTCGAACAGGTAGTGCGAGACGCGCCAGCACTCGCCGCCCTCGTAGCCGAACAGCTCGGCGCAGGAGAGGAAGAACAGGCGCCAGCGCATCCACCAGGTGGCCGCGTGCTCGGCGCCGTAGGTCTGCTCGAACAGCGGCCAGAGCGCGGTGCGATTCGCGTCCATGTTCGCGAGCCAGGCTTCGGAGGTCTTCGCGTAGTGGCGGCCGTTCCAGCGCCAGCGCTGCACCAGCTTCAGGTCGTTCTGGAACCGCAGCGCCAGGTCGTCGCTGGGCATCATGCCGCCGGAGAAGAAGTGGCGGCTCATCCAGTCGCTGGCGTCGCGGTCGACGAAGGCGTACGGGGTCGAGCGATGCACGAACACGTGCATGAAGAAGCGCCCGCCCGGGGCCAGCCAGCCGGCGACGCGGCGAAAGGCCTCGGGCCAGTTGCGCAGGTGCTCGAACATCTCGACCGAGACGACGCGATCGAAGCGCTCGTCGCTGGCGAAGTGGTTGAAGTCGGCGGTGACGACGCGCACGTTGCCCAGGCCGCGCCGCGCCGCCTCGGCCTCGATGAATACGCGCTGCGAGTGCGAGTTCGAGAGCGCGGTCACTTCGCTCTTCGGGTAGTGCTCCGCCATCCACAGGCTGAGCGACCCCCAGCCGCAACCGAGCTCGAGGATGCGCTGGCCGTCGGCGAGGCCGGCGCGCTCGCAGGTCGTGGCCAGGGCCGCCGCTTCGGCCTCGGCGAGCGTGGCGGTGCCTTCGTCCCACTGGCAGCAGCTGTACTTGCGGTGCGGTCCGAGCACGCGGGCGAAGAAGTCCGCCGGCACCTCGTAGTGCTGCTCGTTCGCCTTCTCGGTCAGGAGGGCCACCGCCGAAGACGAGAGCGTGGCGAGGAAGTCTTCCGCGATCCGCGCCGACCTCTCGGCATCGCCGTCGCCGATCTCGGCCAGCCGCTCCTTGAGGAGCCGGCGGATGCCGAGGCGCACGACGCGGTCGGGGACGAGTTCTTGCTCGACCCAGTTCAGGGCCAGATTGCTGCCGCGTGATGTCATGCCGGAATGGCCTCGATGGAACCCAGGTGCCGACCCATACGCAGGAAGGGCGCGACTGGATGCTGGCGATAATCGGGCTCGATTCTTGCCCTGGATGTCCGTGCCGCAGCGACTCTCCCCTCTCAGGATCACTGCCTACACGACAACGACGGCCGCCGGCATCGGCAAGAAGGCCCTGCTGGCGGCGTTCGAGGGCGGGAAGACCGCCCTGCGAGCCAACGACTTCGGTCCGGACCGGCTCGACACCTGGATCGGCCGGGTCGGCGCCATCGAATCGACCACCCTGCCCAAGCCGCTCGCCGCCTGGGACTGCCGCAACAACCGGCTCGCCTGGCTCGGCCTGGTCGCCGACGACTTCATCGACGCGGCGCATGCTGCCCGCGAGCGCCACGGCGCGGCCCGGGTGGCGCTGGTGCTCGGCACCTCGACCTCGAGCATCGGCGCCACCGAAGACGCCTACCGCAGCCTCGACGGCGAAGGCGGGTTTCCCGCAGGCAACCGCAACCCGCGGGTCCACACGCCGCATTCGCTCGCCGCCTTCGTGCACGAGGCGCTCGCCCTCGAAGGGCCCTGCCTCACCGTCTCCACCGCCTGCTCCTCGAGCGCCAAGGTGTTCGCCGCGGCCGAACGGATGCTGCGCCTCGGCCTCGCCGACGCGGCGATCGTGGGCGGCGTCGACACCTTGTGCGGCAGCGTCCTGTTCGGCTTCAACGCCCTGCAGCTCGTCTCGCCTGGCCCGTGCCGCCCGTTCGACGCCGGGCGCGACGGCATCAGCATCGGCGAGGCGGCCGGCTTCGCCCTGCTCGAGCGCATGCCCGAAGGCGCCGGAGGCGACGGCCTGGCCCTGCTCGGCTACGGCGAATCGAGCGACGCGCACCACATGTCGACGCCGCATCCCGAAGGCCTGGGCGCCGAGCTCGCGCTCGACGACGCGCTGGCGCGCGCCGGTGTCGACGCCGCCGACATCGACCACATCAACCTGCACGGCACCGCCAGCGCCAAGAACGACGAGGTCGAGGCGGCGCTGGTGGCGCGGCGCTTCCCGGCCCGTACCCACGCCAGCTCGACCAAGGGCTTCACCGGGCACACCCTGGGCGCGGCGGGCATCGTCGAGGCCGCGGCCAGCCTGCTGGCGATCGAGCACGGCTTCCTGCCCGGCATGGCGAACACGCGGACGCTCGACGCCGCCTGCGGGCCGCAGATCCGGATCGAGCCGGCCCGCGGCCCGGTTCGGCTCGCGCTCAGCAACTCGTTCGGCTTCGGCGGCAACAACTGCGTGCTGGTGTTCGGCCGCGGCGGAGAGCGGCGGCCATGAGCGCGCTCGCCTTCCGGGTCGAAAGCGTGGCCTTCTGGGCGCCGTCGCTGCCCGGCTGGCCGATCGCCCGGGCGGCGTTTCGCGGCGAGGGCGCGCCGGTCGATCCGCCTGCCCGGCGACCGGCCCCCGAGATCCTGGCGCCGGCCGAGCGTCGGCGCGCGCCCGACAGCGTCGCCCTCGCCCTCGAGGTGGCGAGCGCGGCGGTGCGCGAGTCGGGCCGCGACCCGGCCTCGCTGCCCTCGATCTTCACCTCGGCGCACGGCGACCTCGCGGTCAACGACTACATGTGCACGACGCTGGCGAACCAGCCAACGCTGCTCTCGCCGACCCGCTTTCACAACTCGGTGCACAACGCCGCGGCCGGCTACTGGACCATCGCCACGGGCTGCCGGGCGGCGAGCAGCGCGCTGAGCGCATTCGACGCGAGCTTCGCCGCCGGCCTGCTCGAAGCGGCGACGCAATGCGTCGCCGACGACCGCGCGGTGCTGCTGGTCGCCTTCGACGTGCAGGCGACGGGCGCGCTGGCGAGCGTGACCGCAAGCGAAGGCCTGCTCGCCACGGCGCTGGTGATCGCGCCGGCCGGCGCATCGTCCCGCGGGCCGCTGTTCGAGGCGACGCTCGTGCCCGGCAGCAGCGCCGCCGTGGCCCTGCGCTCGGAGGCGGCCCGCGCCCTGGCCGGCAACGGCATGGCCGATGCCCTGCCCTTCCTCGAAGCGCTCGCGCTCGGTGCGACCGGCCCGATCGAGCTGCCCCTGTCACCCATGCTCTCCCTGCGCCTGGACTCATGAAGACACGCCACGACGTCGTCATCGCCGGCGGCGGCCTCGCCGGCCTGACCCTGGCCCTGCAACTGCGGCAGCGTTTCGCCGACCTCGACATCCTGGTGCTCGAGCGCAGGCGCCACCCGGTGCCCGAAGCGGCGCACAAGGTCGGCGAGTCGTCGGTCGAGATCGGCGCCCACTACTTCAGCCAGGTGCTCGGCCTGAAGCAGCACATGGAAGAGCGCCAGCTGAAGAAGTTCGGCTTTCGCTTCTTCTCCTCCGAGGGCCGGCGCGACATCGACCGGGTGACCGAGATCGGCGCCAGCCGCTACCTCTCGGTGCCGAGCTACCAGATCGATCGCGGCATCTTCGAGAACTTCCTCGGCGAAGAGGTCCAGCGGCAGGGCATCGCCTTCATCGACGACGCGCTGGTGACCGACATCGCCCTGGGCGAGAGCGGCGGCCCGCATCGCGTGTCGTGGCGGTCCGGCGGCGAGAGCCGCGAGACCGAAGCCGGCTGGGTCGTCGACGCCGGCGGCCGAGCCGGGCTGCTGAAGCGCAAGCTCGGCCTGGCCGAAGCGAACGCGCACGACGCCAACGCGGTCTGGTTTCGCGTCCAGGACCGGATTGCGATCGACGAGTGGCCGAACGATCCGGCCTGGCGCGAACGCTGCGAGCCGCAGGCGCGCTGGCTCTCGACCAACCACATGGTGGGCGAGGGCTACTGGGTCTGGCTGATCCCGCTCTCCTCGGGCGCGCACTCGGTGGGCATCGTCGCCGACGCGAAGCTGCATCCCCTGGCGACCATGAACACCTTCGAGAAGGCGATGGCCTGGCTCGAGAAGTACCAGCCAAGCGTGTTCGACGCCGTGGACGCCCAACGCGAACGTTTGATGGACTTCGCGTTCTTCCGCAACTTCTCCTACGGCTGCAAGCAGGTCTTCTCCGGCCAGCGCTGGGCGCTCACCGGCGAGGCGGGCCTGTTCCTCGACCCGTTCTATTCACCGGGCAGCGACTTCATCGCCATCGGCAACACCTTCATCTGCGAGCTGATCGCGCGCGACCGCGCCGGCCGGCCGCTGGCCGCGCATGCGCAGCTCTACGACCAGATCTTCCACTCGTTCTACGAGAGCACGCTCGCCCTCTACACCGACCAGTACCGGGTCTTCGGCGACCCCGAGGTGCTGCCGGTCAAGGTGATCTGGGACTACACCTACTACTGGGGCGTGCTGTCGCAGTTCTTCTTCCAGCGGCGAATCGCCGACCTGGCGGCGTACTCCGACCTGCGCGTCGAGCTGGCGCACTGCCAGGCGCTCAACCGCGAAGTGCAGGCCCTGCTGAGGGCGTGGTCGGCGGCGCGGCCGCTGGCGAACGTGCCCAACCCCGCGGTGATGCTCGACCAGGCATCGCTGCCCTGGTTCGCGGCGCTCAACAAGAGCCTGCTCGACACGCTCGACGACGCGGCCTTTCGCGAGCGGATCCGCCATTCGACCCGGCAGATGCGCACGCTCGCGGCCGAGATCGCCGATCGGGCCGGGGCGAGCGCCGGCGTCGGAGCGCCGGCGCTGCGCCGTTTGCTCGAGGAAGATGTGGCCGGGTCCGACGAAGCGCTCGCTCCGCACGAACCCCTCCTGTTCGCCAGCGCTGCCGAGCGCATGGAGGCCGCCGCCGAAGTCGCGGCCTGATCGTTCGCGCCGCCCTCAGGCCGTCACGCGCAATCCCGACGCACCGGCGCAAACCTCGCCGACGACCGCGGCGGCATCGAAGCCCTGTGCGCGAAACACCGCGAGCACCGCATCGGCCGACGCCGGATCGCAGCTCACGAGCAGCCCGCCCGAGGTCTGCGGGTCGGTGAGCAGGTCGCGGGCGATCGGCGGCAAGGCAGGATCGAGCTCGACCTCGGCGCCGTAGCCGGCCCAGTTGCGGCCCGACGCGCCGGTGACGAAGCCGTCGCCGGCCATCTGCGCAACCCCTTCGAGCAGCGGCACCTTCGACCAGGCGATCGTCACGCCGAGCTTCGCGCCGCGAGCCATCTCGAGCGCATGGCCCGCGAGGCCGAAGCCGGTGACGTCGGTGATCGCGTGCACGCCCGGCATCGCGGCCAGGGCGATGCCGGGCGTGTTGAGGCGGGTCGTGGTCGAGATCAGCCCGGCGTAGCCGGCGGGATCGAGCGCGTTCTTCTTCAGCGCCGCGGAAAGCACGCCAACGCCGATCGGCTTGCCGAGCACGAGCACGTCGCCGGCCTTGGCGTCAGCGTTGCGCCGCACCTTGCTCGGATGGACCAGGCCCATCACGACCAGGCCGTAGATCGGCTCGACCGAATCGATCGTGTGGCCGCCGGCGATCGGGATGCCGGCCTCGCGGCAGACCGATTCGCCGCCGCGGATCACGGCGCCGATCTGCTCGACGGTGAGCTTGTCGATAGGCATCGCCACAAGGGCGAGGGCCATGATCGGCTTGCCGCCCATCGCGTAGACGTCGCTGATCGCGTTGGTCGCGGCGATCCGGCCGAAGTCGTACGGGTCGTCGACGATGGGCATGAAGAAATCGGTGGTCGCGATCAGCGCCTGCTCGTCGTTGAGGCGCCAGACCGCGGCGTCGTCGGCGGTCTCGATGCCGACCATCAGCTCCCTGGGCACCAGGCCGCCGACGCTGGAGCGCAGGATCTCGGAGAGCACGCCCGGGGCGATCTTGCAGCCGCAGCCGCCGCCGTGGGAGAAGCTCGTGAGGCGCAGCGGGGCGGCGCCCGGGACGGCGCATTCGACGGGAGAAGCTGGGCTCATGGCGGTGGTCCGGAAGCGGAAGTTCGATTGTCTCAGCGCGCCGCCGACCCCGCGTGCAACAGGCCGAAGACCAGCGCCTGTACCGCGCGCCGCTCGCATGCCGGCCTGAACAGCGGCTCGCGCGCGGCGCATTGCGCGGCCAGGTGCGCGGCGAACGCCGCATCGGCGACGAAACGGCGCATCAGCGCCGCCAGCCCTGCGGAATCGCCGACCGGGAAATACCCGTCGTAGCCGGCGCCGAGCAGGCCGACGTTGCCGTCGATGCGGCTCGCCAGCACCGGCACGCCCGAGCGCACCGCCTCGATCACGACGTTGGCGCCGCCCTCGAGCACACTCGGATGGACGAGGGCGCGGGCCCGCGCGATCGCCCGCCGCGCCGCGGCGTGCGAGCGCGGCCCGAGCCAGCGGTAGGCGGGGCAGGCGGCGCCCGTCGCCCGTGCCGCGTCGCCGAGCCGCTCGTCGAGCGCAGCGCCGATGTGGGCGATCGTCGGCACGCGCGCGTCCGCGGCAAGCAGGCGGGCGGCGCGCATCAGCGTCTCGGGGTCTTTCTCCGCGCGCAGGTGGCCGACGGCGACGAAGTCGGCGTCGCCCGGCGAGCGAACCGCATGCACCGCGCTCGCCGATTGCACGATCACCAGTGCCTTGGCACGCGTGGCCGCATCGAGCCGCTCGAGGCCCTCTGCCTGCAGCACCACCACCCTGCTGGCACACTCGACCGAATGTCGGGCGCGCGGGTCATGGTCGAGGTCGCGATAGAGATCGGTGCCGGTCAGGACCAGGACGATCGGCACCGCCGGCCGCGATTCGCGGCATCGACGCACGGCCTCGGCGGAGCGCCTCGCATGCAAGGCGACGAGGACGTCGGCCTCGACCGGGTCGTCCGCGGGCGCCTGGATCCGCACCGCCGCCACCGACGCGAGGAAGCGCCCCCAGCGCGCGGCCGTGTGCCAGTTGCCGTTGTTCGCCCCGGCGGAGGCCGGCGACACGATGCAGATCCGCGGCAAGGGCGGGGTCGTCGCTGGCATCGGACGATGATGGCACGGGCAGCGAGCGAGCATGGCCGCTGACGCGCGCCGCCTCGCCGGCGCCGAACTCGCCGCCGCCCTGCGCGAGAGCCGCGCGACGACGCTTCGCTGGACCCTCGACCTCGACGCCGACGCCTGGCAAGTGCCGCAGCGCGCCGGCCTGAACCCGCTCGCCTGGGAGCTGGGCCATCTCGCCTGGTTCGCCGAGTTCTGGATCCTGCGCGGCCCGCACGCGAGCGACGCCGCGGGCTTCGTCGAGGCCGCGCGGGCGCCGCGCTGCTCGGGGCCCGATGCGATCTTCGATTCGGCCCGGCTGGCCCATGCCGACCGCTGGAGCGCGCCGCTGCCGTCGCGGGCCGAGCTGGTCGCGACGCTCGCCGCGCAGCTCGAGGCCTCTGTCGCGGCGATCCCGGCCGATCCGCAGGACGACGCCGCGCACTACTTCCATCGTCTCGCCCTGTTCCACGAAGACATGCACGGCGAGGCCTTCGCCTGGTCGCGGGCGACGCTCGGCCGGCCGGCGCCGCCGGGCCTCGAAGCGATGCCGGTGCACTCCGCCGCTCGGCCCCTGCGGTTCGCGGGCGGCGAGATCGCCCTTGGCCGCGACCCGCGGGCCGCGGGCTTTTCCTTCGACAACGAGCTGCCCGGCCGGATCGTGCGCGTGGCGCCGTTCGAGATCGACGCCGCGCCGCTGACGAACGGCGCGTTCCTCGCCTTCGTCGAAGCCGCCGGCTACGCAACGCCGGCGTTCTGGCCTGCGGCCGCGGGCGCCTGGCGAGCGCAGCACGACGCCGGTCATCCGCAGCGCTGGCGCCGGGACGGTGCCGGCCGCTGGCAGGCGCGCTGGTTCGACCGCTGGCAGCCGCTCGCCCTCGACGCCCCCCTCGTCCACGTCAACGCCTGGGAGGCCGAGGCCTGGTGCCGCTGGGCGAGGCGGCGGCTGCCGAGCGCCGCCGAGTGGGAATGCGCGGCCCGCGATCCGCGCTTTCTCTGGGGCGGCAGCGTCTGGGAGTGGACTGCCGACTCCTTCCTGCCCTACCCTGGCTTCGCGGCCGGACCCTACGCCGACTACTCGCGGCCGTGGTTCGGCGATCATCGCGAGTTGCGCGGCGGCTCGTTCGCCACGCAGGGCCGGCTTCATCATCCGGCGTACCGCAACTTCTTCACCCCGGAACGCAGCGACGTCTTCGCGGGCTTTCGCACTGCCGCACTTCCACCCTGACACCGGAACGCCCATGCCCATCCTTCGCACCCTTCTCGCTGCCGCCTCGGCGCTTGTCCTGCAGCTCGCCTGCCTGCCCGCCGCCTGGGCGCAGCTGCCCGGCGTGCTGCGCGTCTCCGCCATTCCCGACGAAGCGCCGACCGAGCTGCAGCGCAAGTTCAAGCCGCTCGGCGACTACCTGAAGAAGGAGACCGGGCTCGAGGTGCTGTTCATCCCGGTCACCGACTACGCCGCCGTCGTCGAAGGCCTGGCCACGAACAAGCTCGACCTCGCCTGGCTCGGCGGCTTCACCTACGTGCAGGCGAAGCTGCGCACCAACGGCGGGGCCGTGCCGATCGTGCAGCGCGCCGAGGACGCGAAGTTCACCAGCCGCTTCATCGTTCCGGCCGCGAGCAGCGCGAAGACGCTCGCCGACCTGAAAGGCAAGACCTTCGCCTTCGGGGCGCCGTCGTCGACCTCGGGCAGCCTGATGCCGCGCTACTTCCTGCTCCAGGCCGGCATCGACCCCGAGCGCGACTTCAAGTCGGTGGCGTTCTCCGGCGCGCACGACGCCACCGTCGCCTTCGTCGCGGCCGGCCGGGCGGAAGCCGGAGTGCTGAACGCCTCGGTGATGGACAAGCTGGTCGAGACGAACAACCCGAACGCGGCCAAGGTGCGGGTGCTGGCGGTGACGCCGCCCTACTTCGACTACAACTGGACCGTTCGCCCCGGCCTCGACGCCGCGCTGACGAAGAAGCTCACCGACGCCTTCCTCAAGCTCGACCCGGCCAGGCCCGAGATGAAGGAGATCATGGACCTGCAGCGGGCGTCGAAATTCATCCCGACGCAGAACTCGAACTACGACGGCATCGAGGCCGCCGCGAAGTCGGCCGGCCTGATCAAGTAGCCGCCGCGCCCTCGCGCTCATGAGCCTGTCGCTCGAAGGCGCCGGCCTGGTTCATCCGAACGGCCACCGTGCGCTGCACCGCGTCTCGCTGGCGCTCGCTCGCGGCGAGCGGGCGGCCGTGATCGGCCCCTCGGGCGCCGGCAAGACGACGCTGATCCGCATTCTCGGCACGGCGCTGCGCCCCACCGGCGGCGGCGTCTCGGTGCTCGGCGCCGACCCGTGGCAGCTCGCCGCCGGCGAGCTGCGCCGGCTGCGCTCGCGCATCGGCGTCGTCCACCAGAGCCCGCCGATCCCGCCGCGGCTGCGCGTCGTCACGGCGGTGCTCGCCGGCCGGCTGGGCAGCTGGCCGACCTGGAAGGCGCTCGCCTCGCTGCTGCTGCCGAGCGACGCCGCCGGCGCCCGCGAAGCCCTCGCTCGCCTCGACCTCGGCGATCGCGTCTTCGATCGCTGCGACCGCCTCTCCGGCGGCCAACTGCAGCGCGTCGGCATCGCCCGCGTGCTGTACCAGCGGCCCGACCTCGTTCTCGCCGACGAGCCCGTCTCCGCGCTCGACCCGACCCTGGCCGACGAGGCGGTCGGCGCGCTGGTGGCGGCAAGCGAGGCGAACGGCGCGACCCTGGTCGCCTCGCTGCATGCCGTCGACCTGGCGCTGAAGTGGTTCCCGCGGCTGATCGGCATGAAGGCCGGCGAGGTCGTGTTCGACCGCCCGACCGCGGCGGTGACGACGGCGATGCTGCACGAGCTCTACGCCACCGAGGGTCGCGCGCTGCCGATCCAGGGGGTCGAGACCGCGGCCTCCGACCGCCCGGCGAACGTGCTCGTCCTGCGCCGCCCGGGCTGCCAGTGAGCGTGGCGCTCGGCTCGGCCGCGACGGCGCTCCCGCCGCTGCGTGACCCCGCGGCGCGCGGCCGGCTCGCCGTGCTTCTCGCCGCCGCGGTCGTGCTCTGGCCGCTGCTCGTGCTCGCAGAGTTCCGGCCGGCGGCCCTGTTCGAGGCCGGCAACCTGCAGGTGATGGCCGACTTCCTGCGCGGTTTCCTGCCGCCCTCGACCGCGCCCGACTTCCTCGCCCTGCTCGCCCGGGCGACGCTCGAGACATTGGCGATCGCCACCGCCGGCCTCGCCCTCGCCTTCGTCATCGCCGCGCCGCTGGCGGTGCTCGCCACGCGCACGCTGGCGGTCGCGCGCATCGGCCCCGGGCCCGGGCGGCGGCGCAACGCGCTGCTGCGCGCCGGCACGCGCGCGCTGCTGACGCTGCTGCGCGCAATCCCCGAGGTGGTGTGGGCATTGATCTTCGTTCGCGCCCTTGGCCTCGGCCCGGGCGCCGGCGTGCTCGCCCTCGCGGTCACCTACGGCGGCATGCTCGGCAAGGTCTACACCGAGATCCTCGAATCGGGCGACACGCGCTCGGCGCGTGCCCTGCTCGAGGCCGGCGCCGGCCGGCTCGGCGCCCTGTTCTACGCGCTCGTGCCGAGCACGGCGCAGGAGCTGGCCTCGTACACCGTCTACCGCTGGGAGTGCGCGGTGCGCGCCTCGGTGGTGATGGGCTTCGTCGGCGCCGGCGGCCTCGGCCAGCTCATGGACCAGTCGATGAAGATGCTCAACGGCGGCGAGGCGAGCACCATCCTGCTCACCTTCCTGCTCCTCGTCGTGCTCGCCGACGCGGCGAGCGCCGTCATCCGCCGGGTGCTGGCGTGACGACATCGGCGCGCGACGTCCCCACGGCCTACGGGCCGTGCCGCGCCTGCCTCGCGCTCGCCCTCGCGCTGGTCGCCGCCGTCGTCGCCAGCTTCGCCTACCTGGCGGTCGACTGGGGGCAGCTCTTCAGCGGCGAATCGATGCGCCTGATGGTCAAGTTCGTGCGCGAGTTCTTTCCCCCCGACCTCTCGCCGGCGTTCGTCGCCAAGGCAGCGTGGGGCGCCCTGCAGACCTTGGCAGTCGCCACGATCGGCACCCTGCTCGCCGCCCTCGCGGCGAGCGCGCTGGCGCTGCCCGCGGCCGGCCGCTTCGGCCTGGCGGCGCGGCTCGCGGCGCGGCTCGTGCTCAACGTGCTGCGCAGCGTGCCCGAGCTGGTGTGGGCGGCGCTGATGGTGATCGCCGCCGGCCTCGGCCCGTTCGCCGGCACGCTCGCGCTGGCCTTGCATACCACCGGCGTCCTCGGCCGCCTGTACGCGGAGAGCCTCGAGAACCTGCCGCCAGCGCCGGAACGGTCGCTGCGCGAAGCGGGCAGCGGCGCGGTCGCGGCATTCGCCTATGCCGCCCTGCCCCTCGTCACGGCGCAGGGCGTGGCCTACGCGCTGTATCGCCTGGAGATGAACATCCGCATGGCCGCAGTGCTCGGCTTCGTCGGCGCCGGCGGGCTCGGGCAGATGCTCTACTTCCACCTCTCGATCTTTCAGCAGGCGCAGGCGGCGACGCTGCTGATCGCGATGTTCGTGCTCGTGTTCGCGGTCGATTGGCTCAGCGCCGCGGTGCGGGCGCGGCTGGCGCCGGCCTAGGCCCCGGGGCTGAATCGCGTCAGGTTCGCGGAACCCACACGTAGCCGTTCTCCATCAGCCACTCCTTGCCGGCGTCGCTCAGCACCGGGCCGCCCGCTCCCGGCGTCATCAGACCCTTCGCCACGAGCGAGCTGGAAACGACCTTGGTGATCATGGGCGTCTTCCCGCGCAGGCTCGCGCGCAGCCAGGTCAGCTCGTCCGGGGTGAGTTCTATGGCCATGTCGAGTCCTTGCTTGCCAGGGAGAAGTATGAGCCGACCTAGCCGAGCGTCAGCTTCAGGTCGGCGCGCGGCGTCCAGGCGGCGTCATCGCCCGGCGCGGTCTTCGGTGCGCCGAGGAAGAGGCGGCTGGTCGGCAGCTCCCGGGTCGCCAGGTAGTCGCGCACGACCACGGCGCGACGCACCGCGAGCTGCTGCATCGCATCGTCGGGCACGACGATGCCGGCGAGCAGCAGGGTCTCCATCTCGGCCGGCGGCAGGTCCTGCGTCAGGCCGAGCGCGTTCTTCGGCTTGACGATGTCGGCACGCCGGTAAACCTCCTTGAGCAACGCCGGGTACTCGGCCGCGGCGACCGTGACCTCGGCGCTGGCATTGGCGCCGCCGGCGATCGCCTGGCGGCGCTTCTCCGCGCGCACCGCCTGCTGCAGGCGCTCCCGTTTCCAGGCCTCGCGCTCGCTCTCGAGCCGGCTCTCGCCGGTGACGGTGAGGGTCAGCGCCGGCCGATCGAGCAGCGCCTTGGCGATCTTGTCGAGGCTCTCCCGGGCCTCGGCCGAGAGCGTCGCCGCACCCGGCGCGAACGCGACCACCGAGCTCTCGCCGCCGCCACCGGCGCCGGCGCCCGAGAGCAGCGCGAACGGCGCGGTCACGGCCTTGAGGATCAGGTTGCCGATCACCTTGAAGACCAGGGAGACGACCGAGAACTGCGGATCGTTGATCGAGCCGCTGACCGGCAGGTCGAGATCGATCACGCCGTGCTGGTCGGCGAGCAGCGCCACCGCGAGCTTGACCGGCAGGCTGGCGGTCGAGCCTTCGACCTTGTCGCCGAAGGCGAGCTGGTGGAGGACGATGCGGTTGCTCGCGGTCAGCTGGCCGTCGGGCTGCACGAGGTAGGCGAGGTCGACGCTCAGCTTGCCGCGATCGATGCCGTAGCCCGAGTACTTGATCGCGTAGGGCGAGAGCGGCGGCAGCTCGAGATCGCGGACCTTGGCCTTGATGTCGAGTGCCAGCGGCCGGGCCAGCGGATTGACCTTGCCGGTGATCTCGAGCGACGCGGTGCCTTCCACCCGCCCGCGCAGCTCGAGGTCGGCGAGCTGCGGCGGCCCCGACGCCGGCGTCTGCGAGGAGAACGCGCCGAGCCGCCCGCTCAGCTCGCTCAGGTTGGCGCTGTAGTTGGGCTTGACGAAGCGGTCGTTGAAGGCGATCCGGCCGTTGACGACCGAGATCGGCCCGAGGTCGATGATCGGCGCCGGCCCCGACGCCGCCGGGCTCGCCGGCCTGACGACGGCAACCGACGCTGCGCTCGCCGCCGCCCCGGGCGCCGACGCCGCCTCGCCCGCGCGCGCCACTTCCTGCAGGTTGAGGCGGCCCTGCTCGTCGAGCACGACGCGGGCGAAGAAGTCGCTCAACGCCGTCTCGGCGATCGCCACCCGCGGCGCCGCCGCGCCGGCGAGCGCGACGTCGATGCCGCGCAGCGACAGCGACTTCCAGCTCAGCAGCGCCGGACCGGCGCTGCCTTCGCGCACCATCGCCAGGCCGCGGCGCGGGCCGACGCGGTTGCCGACCGGGCTGGTGGCGCGGAAGTCGTCGACGCTCGCGTCGCCGCGCAGCGCCAGGTTCGCTCCGGCGGCGCCGGCCTCCCAGGCGACCGTGCCCTTGAAGCTGGCCTGCGCCTTCTGCACGTCGAGATTGAGGCGGCCGTCGAGGTAGGGATCGAGCAGGTGCAGCGGCAGATCCTTGAGCGCGAGCGTGGCCTTCGCGCTTTGCGGCGCGCCCGCGACCAGGCCCTTCAGCTCGCCGCGCGCATCGATGCTGCCGACGATGCCGGCGCCGACCGCGCGGCCGCTCGGCCCCGCCGGCACCGCGACCTTCGCCCGGACCTGGAACGGCACCGCCGCCTTCGTGTCGAGCGCCCAGCCGTCGAGCTGCAGCGCGAGCTCGTCGAGGTCGAGCGCGGCCGGAACCGCGAGCGCGCGGTCGGTGAAGCGGACCCGGCCCTTGTCGATCGCGAGGGCGCCCAGGCTGAGGCGCCAGGGCGCGGCCGCCGATGCGGCCGGAGCGGCGGCCGAAGCCGCGGCGATCCGCGGTGCCGGCTCGGCTGCGCTGGCCGCAGCCACGGCCGAAGCGGGCAGGCTGGCGGATGCGGGCGCCGACGCCGCGGCCTGCCAGGCCAGGGCGTTCCATCGGCCCTCGGCGTCGCGGTCGACGCGCAGGCGCGGCGCGCGCAGGCCGAGCTTGCCGAGCGTCGCGCTGCGGGCGGCGGTGTCGACGCGCGCGTCGAGCAGCTCGATCTGCTCGGCCGCGAGCTCGGGCGCCTTGGCGTCGCCGAGCAGCAGGTTGGCGAGCACGATCCGGCTCGCGTCGACGCGAAGCTGCGGGCCGCCTGCGCCCGGCTTCCACTCGACCGTGAGGTCGCTGCTCAGGGCGCCGGCGAGCGGCGGCTGCAGCAACGCGCGCAGGTACGGCCGCGCGAGCGCGAGCGGCAAGGCGTCGAGCGCGAGCTTCACGGTCGCGCCGGCGGCGTTGCCCTGGCCCGAGAACGCGAGCTTGCCCTGCTCCCTGGCGGCGCCGAGCATGCCCTCGCCCTTGAAGACGACCGGTGCGTCGAGGGGCCAGCCGATCGCCTGCGCGTCGAGGCTGAAGTCCTGGACGGCGAGCGCGGCCTCGGGCGAGGTGGTCGCGTCGCGCCAGTCGAGCCGGCCGGCACGCAGCGAGAGCGCGGCGAGGCTCGCCTTCCAGCCCGGCACCGCCGGGGGCGCGGCCGCGCCGCTCGCCGCCGATGCCGGCCGGGCGGCGGCGCTCGCGGCGGTGCTGGGCAAGGGCACGCGCGCGACCGTCACCGCCTCGCCCGCACCCGTCTCGGCGGCGAGCAGCAGGTTGACGCGGCCGGCGGCGTTGCGCTGCGCGAGCAGATGCGGCGCTTCGATGTCGATCCGCGCCAGCTTCACGATCCGCTCGAGCGGGCGCAGGTCCTCGATCTGCACCTTGATGCTGCCGACCTGGAGCAGCTCCCTGGCCTGCGCGTCGGCCACCTTCAGGTCGGTCACGCCGACGCTGCCACGCACGCGCAGCGTCAGCGCCGGCCGCTGCTCGAACGCGACCGACAGGTCGGCGTTCAGCACGCCCGACTGCAGGCGCACCGGCAGGCTCTTCGGCAGGTAGCCGAGCCACGGCCCGACGTCGAAGCGGTCGAGCCTGATCTTCACGTCGCCGGCGCCGCGTTCGGCGAACGGCGTCGCGACGGCGGCCGAATCGAAGCGGCTGCCGTCGAGCGTGAAGGCGAGGCGCGGCTCGACGTTGATCTCGCGCTGCGCCGGCAGCGAGCTGATGAAGGGCACGCCGAGCTCGAGCGCGCGCACCTTGTGCGTCACGCCGGCCGGAACATCGACGAAGTCGGCGCTGCCGTCGCGCACCACGATGTTGTGCAGCGCGACCTGCGGCGGTTCGTCGTCGGCCTTCGCCGGCCTGGCCGCGAGACGCTGCAGCACGTCGTCGATGTCGTAGCGGCCCTCGGCCGAGCGCGTGAGGCGCAGCACCGGCGCATCGATCTCGAGCCGATCGATCACCGGCGCGAAGCGGACCACCCAGCCCAGCGAGACCGCGCCGCGCAGCTGCTTGATCTGCAACTGCGGCGGCGCGCCTTCGTTCGGCCCGGCCAAGGCGACGTCGTCGACCCGGAGCGCGAGCGTCCATGGATTGAAGGCGACCTCGCCCATCGTCAGGCGCCGGCCGAGCGACTCGAGCGCGATCCCCTCGACCCGGCTCTTGAAGGTGGCCGGCACGATCAGCGCGAGCGAGCTCCAGAGCAGCGCCAGCGCCACGACGGCGATGCCGGCGCGAACCAGCCGGCGGCGGGTGACGAAGGGCGGCACGCGACCCTCGCTCAGAGCCGGTCGAGCGCCCCGCCGATCGCGGCGACGATGTCGGCGGTGGCCTCGACGCCGACGCTGAGGCGGATGAAGCCCTCGCCGACCTGGTCGGTGCCCCAGCGCACGCGCCGCTCCGCCGAGCTGTGCACGCCGCCGAAGCTGGTGGCCTCGAACAGCAGGGGGCACGAGCTCAGGAAGCGCTGCGCGGTGGCGGCGTCGGCGAGCTCGAAGCCGACGACCGCGCCGAAGTAGCGCATCTGCCGGCGCGCGACCGGATGCGAAGGATCGTCGCTCAGGCCCGGGTAGCGGACCAGCGAGACTGCCCGGTGCCGCGACAGCAGCTCGGCGACCGCGAGCGCGCTCTCCGACTGCCGCGCCAGGCGCAGGTCGAGCGTGGCCAGGCCGCGATGCACCAGCCAGGCTTCCATCGGCCCGGGAATCGCGCCGACCAGGGTGCGCCACTGCCGCACGCCGGCCAGCAGCTCGGGGTCGCGCACCGCGACGTGGCCGAAGACGACGTCACTGTGGCCGTTGAACGCCTTGGTGTCGGAGGCGACCGAGAAGTCGGCGCCGAGCTTGAGCGGCGCCTGGCTCAGCACCGTCGCCGTCGTGTTGTCGACCGCGAGCAGCGCGCCGGCGGCATGCGCGCGCGCGGCCAGCGCCTCGATGTCGACGACGTCGAGGCTCGGATTGCTCGGCGTCTCGACGAACACGAGCTTCACGCCGCTGAAGTCGGCGCTCGCCATCTGCGGCGTCGCCACCAGCCGCACCTTCACGCCCCAGCGCGCCAGGTAGGTCTGGGCGTACGAGCGGGTGGCGAAATAGCCGTCGTCGGGCAGGACGATCGTGTCGCCGGGCTGGACGAAGGGGGTGAGCACCGCGGCGGTCGCGGCGACGCCGGAAGCGAAGGTCAGCGCCGGACCCGACTCGAGCCGGGCGATCACCTCCTCGAGCGCCGACCAGGTCGGGTTGTCGAAGCGGCCGTACTGGTACTTCACGCCGGCCTGGTCGCCCGGCAGGTGGAACGCGCTGGCGAACACCGGGCCGGCGACGAACGCACTGCCGGTGCTGCGCTCGTCGGTTCCAGCGTGCAGAGCGAGGGTGGCGGCGGAAGGCGCTTGGGGTTCGGTCATGGCGGGGCCGGTCGTGGGATGGCCCCTAGCGTAAACCCAAGCCGTGATCGAGCGAGACCCGGCCGCCGCCACGTGCCGCCAGCAGCAGCAGCGGTGCCGCCCAGGAGAGGTGCGTCGGCCACGCGTCGGGATAGACGAAGATCTCGATCACGAGGGTCATGCCCAGCAGGGCGA
Organism: Burkholderiales bacterium; assembly: GCA_021414305.1. Taxonomy (GTDB): domain Bacteria; phylum Pseudomonadota; class Gammaproteobacteria; order Burkholderiales; family Burkholderiaceae_C; genus Schlegelella_A. The sequence continues at coordinate 202,629 of JAIOOS010000014.1, forward strand.
GCGCCGCGAAGCGGGTACCGAGGCCGAGCGCCAGCAGGATCGGAAGCAGGTGCTCGGCGTAGGCGGCCGCGTGGGCCGCGAGCACCGGATCGAGCAGCGGCAGGCGGTACTCGTCGCGAAACAGGGCGACCGCGCCGTCGGTCACGGTCAGCCAGCCCTCGACCTTGGTTCGTCCGGAGTAGAAGAAGACCGCGGCGATGCCGGCCCGGCTGGCGAGGAGCACCAGGTCGAGGCCGATCCATCGCTCGAGCGCGGCGGCTGCCGCGTTCCAGCGGCGGCGATACGCTTTCGTGCTCATCGGATCTCCAGGCGAGTGAAGGCGCCCGCCGCGACCAGTGCCGGCAACCAGATGCCCGGGCTCGATGCCGGTCCGGACGGGGCGGCGCCGGCAAGCTCGGCTGCCGCGGCGAACGGCCGCCCTTGCGCGCATGCGGCCAGGAACGCGGCGGCGGCGGGGTCCAGTGCATGCCAGGTCACCTGGTCGACAGGGCGGGCCACGAGGCCGCTCTCGCCGATCCAGGCCAGCGCGTCGTCGAGCGGCAGGTTCTCCCGATGGCGACGCCAGATCGTGAACACCGGCAGCGCGGCGGAACAGACCCAGCGCGCCGCGGGATGCGGCACGAGCACCGCCTCGACCAGTCGCTGCGGCGACAGCGCCGCCAGCGCCGCCGGGGTCAGGAGCGGTGCGTCGGCCGCGATGTGGGCTTCGGTCCATGCGCGGTCGAGCCGCGCCACGCCGGGAAGGTAGGCCAGCTCGGCGGCCGGCTCGAAGGTCTCGAGGAATTCGGCGAAGCCCCGGCCATAGGCCGCGAGGGTGCCGTCGGAGGGCGGATGCCGGCGCACGAACTCACGGGCCGCGCCCTCGAACCACTCGAGGCCGACCAGTCGGACCACGACCGGGTAGTTGGCGGCAAGAGCGTCCAGGCAGCCGCGCATCACGGTGTTGCGATAGACCGCGAAGCCGGGCTGCGCCGCGAGCGCTTGCGCTGCCGCGGAGTTCGCTTCGCCGCACAGGGCTGCGGCGAAGTCGCGCTGGAAGGCCTCGAGGGCCGGGGCCGGCGACAGGCTCGTCGGCTTCATGGCGCGGCGTCGATCGGCGCGCCGAGCATCGTGTGCGCGAGCTCGCGCTCGGCCATGAGCTGGGCGAAGGACGGCAGTTCGGCGTCTCGCTCGATCAGCGTCGGCCGCGCTCCGGCCCGCTCGACGAAGCGCTGGAAGAGCGCCCATACCGGCGCGGCGACCGGCGCGTCGTGCGAGTCGACCAGCAAGTGCTCGCCGAGCCTGGCATCGGCTCGATGGCCGGCGAGATGGATCTCGGCCACGTGCTCGGCGGGAAAGGAGTCGACGTAGCGCTCGGCCGAGCCGCCGATGTTGCGCGCGCTGACGTAGACGTTGTTGATGTCCAGGAGCAGCGAGCAACCGGTTCTGCGGACGATCTCGCCGAGAAACCCGATTTCGTCCCACTCATGGCCATCGAGCGAGACATAGTGCGACGGATTCTCGAGGGCGATCGTGCGGCCCAGCACGTCCTGCAGCCGAGCGACGTGCGCGCAGATCGCGGCGAGCGCCTCCTGGTTCCGGGGAAACGGCAGCAAGTCGGGCAGATAGGCCGCGCCGCGCCGGGACCAGGCCAGATGTTCGGACACCAGCGCAGGCTCGACCCGGTGAACCAGCGCGGCGAATCGCGCCAGCGTTGCCGCATCGAGCGCCTCGGTGCCGGCCAGCGACAGCGAGACGCCGTGCAGGGACAGCGGATGCGCGGCCCGGATCCTGTCCAGCCAGGCCAGACGCGGCCCGCCGTCGACCAGATAGTTCTCGGCATGGACTTCGAACCACAGGCCGCCGGCCCGGCAGGCGAGCGCCTCTTCGTAGTGCTCGGCCTTGAGGCCGAGGCCGGCCGTCAGGAGCGGCACGAGACGCCGGCCCGACAATCGGCCTCAGGCCTTGGCGGTGAGCGAGCCGGTGCCCTTGGGCGTCTTCATCGTCGTGCACGTCCCCTTGGGCACGGCCTTCCAGGCGTTGCCCTGGTAGTCGACCTTGGAGGTCCCGGCGCAGGTGGTGCCGGCGCCGGCCGCGCAGTCGTTCTTTCCGGCGAGCGCGACGCCGAAGCACTTCTCGGTGGCGGCGTCCTTGTCGTCCGCCTTCTTGTCGTCGGCTGCGAAGCCAGGGCTCGAAAGGGCGGCGAGGGCGGCGGCGGCAATGGCGAGTGAGCGTGCGTTCATCGGTGAAACTCCGGACAGGTTGGGAAGGGATGGCGCCGTCTGCGCTTCTACCGCATCGGGACGCGGTTCGTAGTTCGCGCATCGCGACGCGCCGGTTACCGGCTCGGCGAAACTTTTATTTTCAGCCCGCTGTAACCGGGCCCGTCGCCCACCCGAACTTCCAGGAACGCGTTGAAGCAGGTCGAATCCACGTTGCATGCCCTGATGTCGCTGGCCCAGGCCGGCGACAACGCGGCTTACAGGCAGTTCCTCGGCCAGTCGGGCGCCCGCCTGCGGGCCTACTTCAGGCGCCGATTGGTCGCTTATCCGGACGACGTCGAGGACCTCGTGCAAGAAACGCTGCTCGCCATCCATAACAGCCGGCAGACCTACCGTTCCGCGCAACCGGTCACGGCATGGCTGCACGCCATTGCCAGATACAAGCTGGTCGACTGCCTGCGAGCGCGCTCGGCGCGAGCCGCGATCGACGTGCCGCTCGACGATGACATCGAGGCCTCGTTCGCCGACGAGGCGCCTCTGGCCGCCGAATCCAGGCGGGACCTTCTGGCGATGCTCGCCACGCTGCCCGATCGTTTCCGCCTGCCTATCGTCCATGTCAAGCTCGAAGGGCTGAGCGTCGCCGAAGCGGCGACGCGCACCGGAATGTCCGAATCCGCCGTCAAGGTCGGCATCCACCGTGGCCTCAAGCGCCTCGCCTTGCAAGCCCGGGGCGATTCGTGAAGACCGACGAGCTGATCGAGGCGCTGAGCCGCGGCCCGGTCGAAGCCGATGCCCGCGCGCCGAGCCGGCGCCTGGTGGCGATGGTGGCGACGGGTGTGGCGGTTTCGGGCGTGGCCATGCTTGTCCTTCTGGGACCGCGGGCCGACCTCGTTGCCGCGGCCGCGCAGCCGATGTTCTGGATGAAGGTGGCCTTTCCGCTGCTGCTGGCGCTGCCGGCGTTCGCGGCCGTGGCGCGGCTGGGGCGGCCCGGGGAGTCGGCGACGAGGGCGTGGTCGGCGTGGGCCGCGACGCTGCTGCTGGTCGAAGCGCTGGCGCTGGCGATCATCCTCGGGGCACCGGCGGGCGACCGCGCGGCCCTTGTCACCGGCCGGACGGCGCTGCCCTGCGTCGTCAGCATCGTGCTGCTCGCCCTGCCGATCCTGCTGGCGGCTCTCGCCGGCCTGCGCGGCATGGCACCGACGCGGCCGCGAGAGTCGGGCGCGGCCGCCGGCCTCGCCGCCGGCGCCCTCGCGGGCGCGGTCTACGCGCTTCATTGCGACGAATCGACGCTGCCGTTCCTCGCCGTCTGGTACGTGCTCGGCATGGCGATTCCCGGCGCGCTCGCGGCGTGGGCCGGGCCACGCCTCCTGCGCTGGGCCTGACGACCGCGCTCCGGCCGGGGCCGGGCAATGACCTCAAAGGCCGATCACGCCGCCGTCGTTCTTCGTGATCATGACGGTCGCCGAGCGCGGCCGCGCGGCCGCGCCGCCCGGCCCGTACGCCGCGGCGATGCCGCGCCCGTTGCCCGGCCAGTTGCTCTCGAACGGACCCGCCGGGAACGCGGTGCCGGCGGCGAGCGTCGCGTTGCCCGTGTTCTCGCCCGGGTGCTGGATGTTGATGAAGAGCGCCTTGCCGTCGGGCGACTCGGCCAGGCCGGTCACCTCGGCGCCCTTGGGCGCGGTGAGGAAGCGGCGGAACTGGGTGTCGGCGAGCTTCTTGCCCATCTTCGTCGTCACGCTCACGGTCGTCGCCACCGTCGCGTCGGGGCTGCCGCCGGCGAGGTTGTCGATCGTCACGGCGGCGCCGTCGCCCATCGTCCCCGGCAGGGCGGCGAGCAGCATGCAGTTGGTGACGTCGGTGAAGGTGTTGTCGTCGGTCTCGATCCAGAGGATGCCGGTCGCCCGCGAGAACCAGCAGCCGTCGGGCTTGGACAGGTCGTTGCTCGCGGTGAGGCCCGAGAGGTTGACGTTCTTCTGGTAGTTGACGTCGTCGAGGCCGGCGTCGGCCACCGCCTGCGCGCCGAACAGGAAGATGTCCCAGGCGAACGTGGTCGCCGCCGCGTCGTCGCCGGTTTCGCGCAGGCGCACGATGTGGCCGTTGATGTTGCCCTTCTGGTTGACGACGGCGCCGCTGTTCTGCGTCTTCTTGTCGAGCCAGTAGCGCGGGTTGGCGGCGTCGAGCGGCGGATTCGGGTTGTTGTTGCTGCTCGAGCCGACGTTGCCGCGGTCGGGGTTCTCGGTCATCGTGATGTAGACCTCGCCGTTGGCCGGGTTCACCGCGGTCCATTCGGGCCGGTCCATCTTCGTCGCGCCGGCGGCGTCGGCAGCGATGCGCGCGTTGGCCACCACGTCGGCGAGGTCGGCAAAGGCGTAGCCGGCATAGCCGGCGACCGCGGCGTTGGTGAGGTCGAGCTTGACCCAGGAGCCGGTGCCGTCGGCGTTGAACTTCGCCGCGTAGAGCGTGCCCGCGTCGAGGTACTTGTTGCCCGCGGCGAGGCCGCCGTTGGCATCGGCCGCGTTCCACGCCGCCGCGGTGACGAACTTGTAGACGTACTCGCCGCGCGAGTCGTCGCCCATGTAGAAGGCGAGCGGCTTGCCCGCGACCGGCAGGCTCGGCCACGCGCCTTCGTGCGCGAAGCGGCCAAGGGCGGTGCGCTTGCGCGGCGCCGAGAGCGGGTCGAAGGGGTCGATCTCTACCGCCCAGCCGAAGGTGTTGGCGACGTTTCGGAAGTCGTCGCTGCCGTCGGCCGAGGCGCCGCTGCGGCTCGCGTCCCAGCGGGCGAACTCGGTGCTCGCGGGGTCGGCGGGAACAACCGAGGTCCAGCGGTTGTTGCCGCTCGCGCCCTGGGTCAGGCCGACGCGCCTGAAGGCGGTGACTTCCTTGGCCGTGCGCAGGGCGTCGTCGCCGGCCGCGCGGCGGAAGTAGCCGGCCCAGTTCTCCTCGCAGGTGAGGTAGGTGCCCCAGGGCGTGTAGCCGCTGGCGCAGTTGTTGATGGTGCCGCGCGTCGCCACGCCGGCGGGCGAGTAGCGCGTCTTCGCCAGGGCGTGGCCGCGCAGCGGGCCGCTCAGGTCCATCGGCGTCGAGGCGGTGATGCGGCGGTTGAACGCCGAGGGCTTCTTCACGCCGAGCTTTCCCGCGGTGCGGCCGAGTTCGATCACCGAGACGCCGTGCGCCTCGATCTCCTTGATCGCCTCGGCCTCGGGCCGGGCGCCGCTGGCGATGTTGGTCTGGCCGGCCGGGTGCATGTACTGCACCGTCCCGGCGATGTTCTCGTGGTTCATGCACAACAGCGCCCGGTCGGTCGCGGCCGGGTCGCGCGAGACGCCGTCGGCGGCCAGGCCGAACCAGTGCATGCCGTCGTGGTGGTCGCCGCTGCGGCGCGAGAAGGTGTCGTCGCTGCCGTCGTTGCGGTAGTCGCCGACGACCGGGTCGATCGAATCGCCGGTCGCGTAGATGACGGTCGCGGCATAGCCGGCCGGCACCACGAGCTGGTCGGCGAGGTCCTTGGCGACGGCGGGGAAACCGAGCACCTTTGCGGCCGGCGCCGGTGCGGGCGCGGGCGCCGCCGGGTCGTCGTCGCCGCCGCCGCACGCGGCCAGGCTGACCGTGCCGAAAGCCGCGGCGGTCAGCGCGCCGAGGCCGCCCTTCAGGATGTGGCGCCGATGCAGGCGCGCGCCCATCACCTCGTTCAGGCCGGCGTTGCCGCTGGTGTTGTTCTCGCGATCGTCGGGATCGATTCCGGGCAGCGGCGGCGGGCAATCCTTGAGCATGAGTTCGTCCTCGAAAGAAAATCCGGGAGCCTAGGCAGCGCACGTGACGGCGCCGCGTCGTGACGATGACAACTTCGCGAGCGTTGGCGCGCCCGCCGCGCCGCGCCACGATTCATCGAAGCTTCACGTCCCCGACTCCGGCCGGTCACGCGCGACGGCGACGCTGTCGGCATGCATCGCGATGCTTCACTCCTGCGTGCGTTGATCGATCCGGCGGCGTTGGCATTCGGCGAGGAACACAACGACGGCGGGGAAGGGCCGCCGCCCGGCGCGGCTCGCCGCTATCGCAGCATCTGGATCTCCGACATCCACCTCGGCACGCCCGGCTGCCGCGCCGAGGCCCTGCTCGACTTCCTGAGGCGCACCGAGTGCGAGACGCTGTTCCTGGTCGGCGACATCATCGACGGCTGGCAACTGCGACGCAGCTGGTTCTGGCCGCAGGCGCACAACGACGTCGTGCAGAAGCTGCTGCGCAAGGCGCGCAAGGGCACGCGCGTGATCTTCGTGCCCGGCAACCACGACGAGTTCGCGCGCCGCTACGTCGGCCACGAGTTCGGCGGCATCGAGGTCGCGGAGGACTGGATCCACGTCACCGCCGACGGCCGGCGCCTCTGGATCACGCATGGCGACCTCTTCGACGGGGTCGTGCAGTGCGTCCGCTGGCTCGCCCACGTCGGCGACCGGCTGTACGAGCTCACGCTGCGCCTCAACCGGCACCTGAACTCGCTGCGCGCCCGGATGGGCCTGCCGTACTGGTCGCTCTCGGGCTACCTGAAGCAGAAGGTCAAGCGCGCGGTCAGCTACGTCGGCGACTTCGAGGCCGCGGTCGCGCGCGAGGCGCGGCGCCGCGGCGTGCAGGGTGTCGTCTGCGGCCACATCCACCGCGCCGAGCTGCGCGAGATCGACGGCATCCTCTACGCCAATGACGGCGACTGGGTGGAAAGCCTGACCGCGCTCGTCGAGCACGGCGACGGCCGGCTGGAGATCGTCGACTGGTCGCTGCAAGCCAGCGCCCCCCGGCCCGCGGCGCGAGCCCGGCCCCGCGTCTTCGCCGACGCGGTCGACGCATGAAGATCGCGATCGTCACCGACGCCTGGACGCCGCAGGTCAATGGCGTCGTGACCACCCTGCTCGACCTGCGGCAGCGACTCTCGGCCGCGGGACACGGCGTCACAGTGATCGAGCCCTCCGCCTTTCGCCGCTTCCGCTGCCCCGGCTACGCCGAGATCGAGCTCGCCTGGCGGCCTGGCGCCGAGGTCGCCCGACGGCTGGAGGAGGACCAGCCCGAGGCGATCCACATCGCGACCGAGGGGCCGCTCGGGCTCGCCGCGCGCGCCTGCTGCCTGCGGCGCAAGCTCCCGTTCACGACCGCGTTCCACTCGCGCTTTCCGGAGTTCCTGACCGCCTCCATCGGCGTGCCGGCGCGCTGGGGCTACGCGGCGCTGCGTCGCTTCCACGCGCCTTCCGCCGGCGTGCTGGTGCCGTCGTCGGGCACGATGGAGATCCTCGCCCGACACGGCTTCGCCAACCTGCGGCGCTGGTCGCACGGCATCGATCTCGAGCTGTTCCGGCCCTCGCCGCGAGCCGTGATCGACCTGCCGCGCCCATTGTTCCTGTTCGTCGGCCGCGTCTCGCCGGAGAAGAATCTCGAAGCCTTCCTGCGCCTCGACCTGCCGGGCTCCAAGCTGGTCTGCGGCGGCGGGCCGCTGCTCGATCGCTATCGCCGCGAGTATCCGCAGGTGCACTTCCGCGGCTCGACGCCGCGCGCCGAGCTGCCGGCGATCTACGGCGCGGCCGATGCCTTCGTCTACCCGAGCCGGACCGACACCTTCGGCCTGGTCATGCTCGAAGCGCTGGCCTGCGGCACGCCCGTGGCCGCGTACCCGGTCGCCGGGCCGCTCGACGTCGTCGGCGCCTCCGACGGCGGCGTGCTCGACACCGACCTGCGCCGAGCGGCCCTCGCCGCCCTCGAGGTGCCACGCGAGCGGGCGCGGGCGCGAGCGCTCGAATTCGACTGGGACGCGGTGAGCCGCCAATTCCTTGCCCACCTGGCGCCGATTCGCCGCTGGAAGCCGGATGCCGGCTATCCTGCGATCGCGCAACTCGCCTGATCCCCGCGGGCCGCGTCGCCGGCGGCCCGGCCCCCTGCCTCCCATGAGTGAAATCGAGCTCAAGTTCGGCGTCGATCCGGCGCGCGCCCGCGCGATCGACGCGGCCTTGCGGCGGGCGAAGGCGCGCCGCGGCGCGATCGAGTCTCGCTACTTCGACACGCCCGACCATCGCCTGGCCGACGCCGGTCTGACGCTGCGCCTTCGCCGCAGCGCGCGTGCCTGGGAGCAGACGCTCAAGGCGCCGACCGAGCGCTTCGGCGAACGGCTCGAGGAGACGGTGCCGCGGCCGGGCCGCTGGGGGCCTGACGGACCGCCGCTCGACCCGAGCCGGCACGACGGAAGCGCCGCGGGCAAGCTCCTGCGCGCCGCGCTCGGCGACGGCGAAGCGGCAACGACGCTGGTGCCGGTTCACATCTGCTCGGTGGTCCGCCGGTCGGTCGAGATCGAGGCCGGGGGCGCACGCGTCGAGCTCGCGTTCGATCGCGGCGAGATCCGGGCGGGCGCCGCCTCGACCCCGGTCTGCGAGCTCGAGTACGAGCTGAAGTCGGGCGACGTGCAGGCGCTCGTCGCGTTCGGCCGGGCCGGCGTGCGCGAGCACGGTCTGTGGCTGAGCACCGTGTCCAAGGGCGAGCGCGGCGACCGGCTGTTCCGCGGCGCTGCGACAGTGGCGGCGGTGAAGGCAAGGCCGCCACGCCTGCGCCACGGGATGACGGGCCGGGAGATCTTCCAGGCCGCAATGAAAGCCTGCCTCGACCAGGTGCTGGCGAACGCCAGCGAGCTCGCGGCGGGACAGCGGGACGACGAAATCGTCCATCAGCTGCGGATCGGCCTCCGGCGCACCCGCACCGCCTGGAGCGAGCTCGCCCCGCTCGCGGGTCCGGGCGCTGCCGACTGGGACGCGCCGCTGGCCGAGGCGTTTCGCCGGCTCGGCGAGTATCGCGACCGCCGCACCGTCGTCGCCTCGCTGCAGGCGCGACTGGCCGATTCGGGGTCGCCTGCGCCGACGCTGCGGGTGTCGCAGGAAGAGCCCGTGGATCCCGTCGATGTCGTCCGCGACGGCGCGTTCCAGTGCGCGCTGCTCGACGGCCTGGCGCTGACGCTCGGCGAGGCGAGCGTTGGCGCGAGCGAGGAGGCAACGGACTTCATCGCTTCGCGCCTCGACCGCCTGGACCGGCACCTGCAGCGTGCCGCGAAGCGCTTCGCCGGGTCGAAGCCGGAGGCCCAGCACCTGGCCCGCAAACGCCTGAAGCGACTGCGCTATCTCGCCGAGCTGGTGGGCGGGCTCTACAAGCCGGAACGGGTGGAGCGCTATCTCGAGCGGCTCGGCCCTGCGCAGGACGCGCTCGGCCTGCACGTCGATCTGCTCGTCGGCCTCGAGATGGCCCGCGCGGCGGCCGAGGCCGGGCAGGCCGAAAGCTGGTTCAACGTCGGCTGGCTGAGTGCGCAACTCGCGCCGAGTGCGCGCGGCGGCGAGAAGGCGCTGCGCCGCGCTGCTCGCGCCGAGCCGTTCTGGAAGCGCTGACGCCCTAGGGCCTGCTAGTCGTCCGACTCGCCGAGGAAGTGGCGGCGATGGCGGCGCGGCAGGCCGGCCAGCGTCATCAGCATCGGCAGGTCGGCGCTGCCGAAGTCCGGATCGCGGGCCGGCGGGCCGAGCAGCTCGGCGCCGCAGCGCAGATAGCCGCGGATCAACGGCGGCGTCTCGACCTCGATGTCGTCGCGCAGCTCGGTCAGCGCGAGCGGATGCAGCGGCCGCACCCGGCGCTCGGGCGGCGCGAGATGCACGGACGACAGTTGGCGCCACAGGCTGGCGGCGGCGTGGCCGCCGTCGCTCATGTCGATGCTGGCGCAGCCGAAGGCGACGTCGAGGCCGTGCAGGACCATGAACTCGCCGAGCGCGCTCCAGAGCGCGAGGATCGTGCCTCCGCTGCGCCAGTCGGGATGGATGCACGAGCGGCCGAGCTCGGCCATGCGCGAACGCAGCGGCGCGAGGCGCGCGAGATCGAACTCGGTCTCGCTGTAGAAGCCGCCGGCCCGGCGCGCCGCCTCGGGCGTGAGAACGCGGTACGTGCCGACGACCTCGCCGCTCTCCTCGCCTGGCGCGATCGCGCGCACCATGAGATGGGCGCAGAAGGCGTCGAAGCGGTCGGCGTCGTGGCCGGGCGGCGTGCCGGCGACCGGACGCAGGCGGGCGCCCATCTCGCCGGCGAACACCTGGAAGCGCAGGCGCTGCACCCGGCGCAGGTCTTCGGCCGAGTCGGCCCAGCTCGCCTGCAGGCGGTAGGGGATGCGGCGGATCGCGAAGCGATCGCCGAGTCGCGAGGGCGGCCGCGCGGTCGCGACGGCGGCGTCGAAAGAAGCGGTCTGCATGCGTCACCTCCAGGGCAGAACGCAGGCGATGCTGCACGGCCGAGGTGACGGGCTCGTGAAGGCGGGGCGACGCGGACGTGACCCGCGCTGGCCGTAGCGGCGACGCGCCGCCGTCAGGGCCGGCTCAGCCGACCATCTCGAGGATGCTCCACATCTCGGCGGCAACGCGGCGCATGTGCAGGTCGGGGTTGGACTCCTGCATGCCGGCATCGTCGATGCCCTGGGCCGCGGCCTTGAGCTCGGCGATCGCAGAGTCCGAGAGCAGGCGGGCGATCGTCTTCAGGACGATGCCATGCGCGACCAGCCGGGCCTCGAGGTCGCGAATGCGGTCGGCAGAAGAGGTGTCGTCCATCGGGGGCGAATAAGAGAGCAGCGGCAAGAGCATAGACCCGCCGACGCAGCCTTGTGACGCGCCGGGGCAACATCGATCGAAGGACAATCGGCCGCAGGGAGGTAGGACGGCTTCGAGCCGGCCGCCGAAGCAAGCCATGGATCCCTTCGCCGCGGTCAGCGCTTTCGCCGACAACCTGGCGCGCAAGCTCGTCATCCTCTGCCTCGGGGTCGCCGCGGTCGTCGGCGGCTACCTCTACCTGACGCGCGATCCGAGCCCTGCCGAGCGGCTGCAGCGAGCCAACCCCGGCTGGACCGTCGTCGCCGTCGACGGGAGGCCGGTTCACGTCGACGACGCGAGCGGTCGCGGCAACGTCATGCTCCATCCCGACGACGTCGGCCCCTATCGGATGGAGCGCGTCGACTGCGAAGCGGTGAGGAAGGTGTTCCCGCAGCGGTTCACGCTGCCCGACTCACCGGTCGGCAACTGCCTGCGCCTGCAGAACGGCGAGAGCGCCACCTGGGTGCTCAACATGCGCACGCCGCAGCCGGCCGTGCCGCTGATCAGCCGACTGAAGTTCCAGCACGGGGTCAGCCCCTCTCCCGAAGACGCCGCGAAGGACCTGCCGGCCCGCGGCGACCGCGGCAGCTATGCGGTCTACCCGCGAGAGGGCAGCGGCGAGCGCATCGTCGGCGTCGCCTTCTACCGCTATGCGAACAACACCGAGCTGATCTTCACTTTTCGCCCGCCGGAGCCTTCCTGAGGCGCTCGGCCGCGAGCAGCTGCCAGGCGGCGGCGAACATGGCGACGATCACCGGCCCGATGACGAAGCCGTTGAGGCCGAACAGCGACAGGCCGCCGACGGTCGCGATCAGCACCATGTAGTCGGGCATCGCGGTGTCCTTGCCGACCAGGATCGGCCGCAGCACGTTGTCGATCAGGCCGATCACGAGCACGCCGAAGGCGATCAGGCCGAAGCCCTGCCAGGCCTGCCCGGTGGCGAGCAGGTAGAGCGCGACCGGGACCCAGATCAGCGCCGCGCCGACAGCGGGCAGCAGCGAGAGGAAGGCCATGACCACGCCCCAGAGCATGGGCGCATGCACGCCGAGCACCCAGAAAGCGAGGCCGCCGAGCGTGCCCTGCGCCGCGGCGACCAGGATGTTGCCCTTGACGGTGGCGCGGATCACGGTGGTGAAGCGCTCGAGCAGCAGCGCCTTCGGCTCGGGCGCGAGCGGAATCGCGGCGCGGACGTCGCGGGCCACGCCGACGCCGTCGCGCAGCAGGAAGAACAGCAGGTACATGGCGATGCAGAAGCCGACCACCAGGTCGAGCGCGTCGCTGCCGATGTCGGCGGCGCGGCCGGCGAAGGCGCCGCTGCGCTGCTGCAGCCCGTCGACGAGCTTGGTCTGCAGGGCCGGCCAGTCGATCAGGCCGAAGCGGTCCATGAGCCCCGTCACCCAGCCGGGCATCGCAGCGACGATCTGCTCGAAGTAGCGGCCGAAGTTGACCTCGCCCGACTTGACCCGGGCGTACAGGCCGGCGGCTTCCTGCACCAGCGAGACCGTCACCAGCGCCAGGGGCAGGATCACGATCAGCAGGATGACCGCCAGCGTGGCGAGCGCGGCCAGGGTCGGCCGGCGGCGCATGCGGGTGAGGAACCAGCGGTTCAGGGGCTGGAACAGGAGGGCGAGCACGCTGCCCCAGAAGACCGCGCCGTAGAACGGCCAGACCACCGCGGCGAAGGCGACGGTCAGGACCGCCAGCAGGATGAGGAAGAAGTTCCGCTCGAGCGTGCGCGCGGCGACCGGATCGGGACTGCTTTTCATGCGGGCCGAGCGCGGCTCGAGCGAGGTTGCGGAGGGCGCATCGTAGCGCTCGCGCTCATGCGGCGGCCGCGGCCCGGCCGGCCCGCGTGCCGTGGAAGAAGGCTTCCTCGAACACCGAGTACGACGAGAGATCGGCATGCGCGAACTGCACGCGCGGCTGCGGCGCGGCAAGCGCGGCCAGCGCTGCGCTGGAACGCGCCCCCGGCAGCGGAATGCTCATCGCATGGCCGTAGCGCATCAGGTCGGCGCGGCGGAGCTTGCCAGCCAGGTCGGGATGCATGACCGACAGGTCGGCGACGATCCGGCCCGCCCAGAGCCGCCAGTCCTCGTGCAGGAGGCGCGCACGCCCGGCTTCGAGCTCGGCGGCGCTGTTGCCGCCGAGCGCCCAGTACGCGGTGAGCACGGTCGGCCCGGCGAACGGCCGCGTGCTCTGGTGCATCGCGTCGACATAGCCGAGGCCGGGGCTGCCGTAGGGCACGTTGTCCCACGAGGGCGGCGCGCCGGGGCGGTCGTCGAGCGCTTCGGCGAGCTGCAGGTTGGCCACGAGCCAGGGGGCGTGGCGCATCGCCGCGGCGGCCGTGCGCAGCGCCGACGGCGGCGACTCGAGCAGCCGGGCGGCGACGAACAGCGGCGTGGCGACGACCACGCGCGCCGCGGTCCAGCGCTCGAGTGCGCGCGTCGCGACGTTCCAGGCGTCGACGTCGACCTCGCCGCGGCCTTCGCGCACGCGCAGCACCACCCGGCCGGCGAGCAGTCGCTCGCCGAGCGGCGCGGCCAGGCGTTCGGCGAGCCAGGCATTGCCCTCGGGCCAGGTCAGCACGCCGTCGCCGCCGTCGGCCGGCTGGCCGTCGTCGCTTCCCGGCGCGTGGAAGCCGTGCCGGCTGGCGAAGTAGTGCAGCCCGGCCCAGGCCGAGACCTGCCCGGCGCCGGCGCCGTAGTCGTCGCGACAGCAGTAGTCGAGGTACCAGCGCAGGGCGGGCGCCTGCAGGCCGCGGGCGTCGAGCCACGCGGCGAAGGTCGTGGCGTCGAGCGCGGCCAGCGCCGGGCTCCAGCGCGAGCGCGCGGTGGGAATCTCGAACGCCTCGGCCCGGCCGAGCTCGGTCACGGCGGCGCTGAACGAGCGGTAGGCGGCGAGCGTGGCGGCGCGCTCGCCGGCCACCAGCGCCTCGACCGGCGGCAGCAGGCCCTCGCGCCAGGCGCCCTCGATGAAGAGGCGCTCCTGCGGGCTGTGGCAGAGCATGCGCTCGTCGTACTCGGCGCGGCCGTGCACGGTCTTCCTGACGCCGAGCTGCTCGAGCAGCTCGATGACTTCGACCGCGCTCGCGCCGGGCGTCGGCAGGTAGTGGGCGCCGAGCGGGCAGCGCATGCCGCCGAGCGCGTGGCCGCGGCTGTTGCCGCCGGCGGCGTCTTCGAGCTCGAGCACGCGCACGTCGTCGACGCCGGCGCGCATCAGCGCGCGGGCCGCGGCGAGCCCGGCGATGCCGGCGCCGACGACGATCGCGCCGACGCGCCGCGAGCTCGCCGGCGCCGAGGCGGCCGATGCCGCGCCGGTCGCAGCGCCGCGCAGCAGGTGGCCGCGCTCGGCCGAAGCGCCAACCCAGCCGCCTTCGTAGCCCTCGGTGCGCCGCTCGCAGCCGGAGAGCATCGAGAGCGCCGCAGCCGACCCTGCGGCGAGGACGCTGCGCCGAGTCGGGCCGCGCCCGACCGGACTCATCGCTGCACCTTGCCCCACTCGTCCTCGAAGGTCTGCACCAGCACCTGGTTCGAGAGGCGATTGACCTCGGCCGGCACGCGCGCCATGTCGGGCGGAAACTCGAACAGCGCGGGCAGCGCGGCGACATCGAGGAAGCGCAGGCCCGGCGGCAAGGTCGCGGGCAGGCGGAACGGGCGCCGGCTGGCGATGATGAAGCCCCACTCGCCGAAGCTCGGCACGTGCGCGTGGTAGGGCGTGGCAGTGAGGCCGGCCGCCTCGACGGTGGTGGCGACGGTCCAGAAGCTCTTGCGCGCGATCAGCGGCGAGGTCGTCTGGATCACCGCGTAGCCGCTGGCGGAGAGATGCCGGTCGATCAGCTCGTAGAAGGTCTTGGTGTAGAGCTTGCCGATCGCGAAATTGGTCGGGTCGGGAAAGTCGACGACGATCGCGTCGAACATCTCGTCGTGCTGCTCGAGCCAGGCGAAGGCGTCGGCGTTGACGACCTTGACGCGCGACGAGCGCAGCGCGTCGCCGTTCAGGCCGCGCAGCAGCGGCATGGTCGAGAACAGCGTCGTCATGTGCGGATCGAGCTCGACCAGCGTCACCTGCTCGACGCTCGGGTACTTGAGGATCTCGCGGATCGCCATGCCGTCGCCGCCGCCGACCACGAGCACGCGCCGCGGCTGCCCTGCCGCCGAGAGCGCCGGGTGGACCAGCGCCTCGTGATAGCGGTACTCGTCGCGCGAATGGAATTGCAGGTTGCCGTTGAGAAAGAGCCGCACGCCGGCGTGGCCGCCGGTGACGACGACGCGCTGGTAGGCGCTGGTCTCGCTGTAGAGCACGGGGTCGGCGTAGAAGCGGTCCTCGGCCCAGCTCGTCACCCGGTCGGCGGCGGCGAAGGCGGTGACGAGCGCGGCGATCGTCAGCGCGCAGGCCAGCGCCTGCGCCCCGACCCGGCGGACCTCGCCGCGAAAGAGCCAGAGCGCCCAGACCGCGACGCCGGCGTTGAGCAGGCCGAAGAACGCGCCGGTGCGGATCAGGCCGAGCTGCGGCACGAACAGCAGCGGAAAGGCGATCGAGACCGCGAGCGCGCCGAGGTAGTCGAAGGTCAGCACCTGCGAGACCAGGGTCTTCAGCCCGCCCGAGCCGGCGCCGGCATGGCGCTTGAGGATGCGCATCACAAGCGGAATCTCCAGCCCGACCAGGATGCCGACGACCAGCACCAGCGCGTAGAGCGCGAAGCGGAACGAGCCGGTGCCGGCGGTCTGCAGCGCGAACAGCGCCGTCGGCATCAGGCCGCCGATCAGGCCGACCAGGAGCTCGATGCGCAGGAAGTGGGCGACGAGCTGGCGTTCGAGATAGCGCGAGAGCCACGAGCCCACGCCCATCGCGAACAGGTAGGTGCCGATGACGGTCGAGAACTGGAGGATCGAGTCGCCGAGCAGGTAGCTGGCGAGCGTGCCGGCGGCGAGCTCGTAGACGAGACCGCAGGCGGCGACGACGAAGACCGAGGCGAGAAGCGCGACCTCGGCCGGGCGGATCGGGGCGGCGGGCGCCTCGACGCGCGCGGGCTCACTCACCCATGCACCGCCGCCGAGACGATCATGCCGATCGCGATCGCCGTCGAGCCGACGACGATCGCCAGCGCGACATTCTTCTTGTCGACGATCTCTTCCCACAGCTTGTAGGGCGTGAGCTTGTCGACGAGCACGAAGCAGATCCAGAAGATGACGACGCCGATCAGCGCATAGAGGATCGATCCGAAGACGACCGCCGGCTTCAACCATTCGAGACCGATCATGGGACTACCTCCTGTGCGAAAACAAACCGGATGATGAAGGCGCGGCCGCTACTTGTGGCCGCCGCCGCTGGAAAAGCCGCCGAACGCGCCGCCGCCGCTGCGGTAGCCGCTGCCGCTGCGCTGGTTGTTGAGGCAGCTCTGGTACTCCTGCGAGGCTTCGCCGAAGGTGTTCATCACCTCGTTGCAGTCGCTCTTGCCGTGGTCGTCGCCGCAGCGGAACAGGATCAGCACGAGGAAGAACAGGAAGCCCCAGAAGATGATCTTGGCGATCTTCGACGCGCTGCCCAGGCTGGTCGGCAGGGCGTCGCGCTGCAGGCCGGCGCGCTTGTCGTCGCCGAGGCGAAACGCCGCCTGGATCACGTCGGCCGAGAGCGCCTCGCCGGCCGACCAGACGATCTCCTGCGTGCCTTCGCTCTCGGTGCGCTCGCGGTTGAGCCGCTTGCTCGAGGCCGAGCCGGTGCCGGCGTAGTCGGTGTTGGCGGTGCGCTGGTCGCGCGTCAGCCGCCAGTAGAACTCGCCGAGGACGTAGGTGACCTGGCCGGTGTAGTCGTACAGCTTCTTGTAGAGCACGCCCTCGTGCTTGACGCTGTCGCCGAAGGACTGCGGCGCGCCGGTGATCGGGATCGCCCAGCTCCAGCCGTCCTCGGCGTCGACGATGAAAGCGAAGCCCTCGATGCGGTGGTAGAGCAGGTACTCGCGCCAGAAGGTCTGCTCGTCCTCGCTGCTCTCCGGGATCTCGCAGCGCTCGACGTAGCCGACCACCTGCCACGGCAGCGCTGCCTTGCCGCCGAGGGCGATCGTGCCGACGGTGCCGAGCGGGATCTGCGGCTCCTGGCCGTTGTCCTGGGCGTAGTGCGCGAGGTCGCCGCCGACGCCCTGGGAGACGTCGACCACCGACTTGCACTGGTGGCAGACGATCGACTGGGTCGTCTCCAGCTTGACCTCGAGCGCCGCGCCGCAGCTCGGGCACTGGAGGGTGCGCCCGGACAGGGTCTTCTCGCCGGCTTCGCTCAGGCCCGTCAGCGCCAGGTCCGAAAGGGCGACCGAGCGGCCCACCGACCACATCGGACGGGCGGGCTCGGTGTAGTCGAGCGTGCCGACCTCGCCGCGCGAGCTGCGCAGGTCGGCGACGACGAAGCCCTTCTCCAGATTCGGCCGGCGCGGCAGCTCGCCCTGCGCGGCGATCAGCTTGGCGGCGACGACGGAGGCGACCGACCAGCTCTCGCCGTTGACCGTGAGCGGCGCGCCGGGCTGCAGATTCTCGGCCGGCGGCACCGGCGTCTGCAGCGGCGCGTCGAAAGCGACGACGTAGCGGCCGTTGTCGTCGGAAAGCCAGCCCGACTTCTGCAGCTCAGGACCGCTCTCGAAGAGGGCGTGCCACTCGTTCCAGGTGCCGTCGCCGTAGCGGTACTGGAGCCGGCCGACGATCGTGAAGTTGGCGCCCTGGTGCTTGCCGGCCGAGCCGAGCTGCAGCGGCGTGTGGTCGTCGAAGACCTCGGCGCTTTCGCCGATCTTGCGAAGCTGGTCGCCGGCGCGCACCACCGTCGAGCGGCAGAAGCTGCAGACCGCGAACGGCGCCGCCGCCGAGCGGAACTCGACCGGCGCGCCGCAGTTCGGACAGGCGGCGCGATAGACGCGCTGGGGCGTGGGGGAGGTCGCCAACCTCGCCCCTCAGGTCAACGCCATCGACTCAGGCCAGCTTCTTCAGCAGCTCGGCCTTCTTCGCGTCGAACTCTTCCTGCGTCAGGATGCCCTTGGCCTTGAAGTCGGCGAGGCGCTCGAGCGTCGCCATCACTTCGTCGGGCCGCACGCCGGCCGCGGCCGCGCCTGCCGCCGCGGCCGGCGCACCCGGCGCGGCCGCGTTCAGCCCCTGGCTGAGCTGGTTGGCGAAGGTCTGGCCGAGCGCCACGCCGGCGCCGAGGCCGACCGCGCTGCCGACGATGCCGCCACCGCCCTCGCCGCCGCCGGCGCCCGCGGCCAGCGCCGGGATCGACTGCGCGGTCTGGTACTGCATGAACTTGGCGGTGTCGCCGATCATGCCCATGCCGATCTTCTGGTCGAGGATCTTCTGCAGCTCCTCGGGCAGCGACACGTTCTGCATCGTCACCATCTCGAGCTTCAGGCCGAGCTTGGCGAACGCCGGCGCGGTGGCTTCGTTCAGCGCCTTGGCGAACTCGACCTGGTTGGCGGCGAGGTCGAGGAAGGGCGTGCCGCTGGCGCCGACCGCATCGGAGATGTGCTGCAGCATCAGGCCGCGCAGCTGCCCGTCGAGCTCGGCGACGGTGTACTGCTCGCGCGTGCCCGAGATCTCGGTGTAGAACAGGCGCGGATCGGCGATGCGGTAGGCGTAGTTGCCGAAGGCGCGCAGGCGCACCGCGCCGAAGTCCTTGTCGCGGATCGTCACCGGCTGGGTCGTGCCCCAGCGCTGGTCGATCTGCTGGCGGGTACTGAAGAAGTAGACGTCGCTCTTGAACGGGCTCTTGAACAGCTTGTCCCAGTTCTGCAGGTAGGTGAGGACCGGCAGCGTCGCGGTGGTGAGCGTGTAGCGGCCGGGGCCGAAGACGTCGGCGACCTTGCCTTCGTTGACGAACACGGCCATCTGCGATTCGCGTACCGTGAGCGATCCGCCGTTCTGGATTTCCCGGTCTTCCATCGGGAAACGCCAGGCGAGGACGCCATCGCCATCCTCGGTCCACTCGATGATGTCGATGAACTGTTTCTTGATGAAATCCATCAGCGCCATGGCAGCGTTTCTCCGACTACGAACCCGAACATTCGGGTGCGGCGAATAATACGCCGCGCACCCGAAAAACAATCCCCTCGATGGGTGCGCGCACATGAACGAATCGACACCCTTGAAGCTCGCCGTGGTCGGCGCCGGACCGGTCGGCCTGGCGCTCGCCCTGCACGCCGCGAATGCGCTGCCGGAGGCCGAGATCACGCTGTTCGACGCGCGCCCCGCCGACAAGGACGTGGCCGGCGACCCGCGCACGCTCGCGCTCTCGCTCGGCAGCGTGCAGCTGCTCGAGCGCCTGGGCGCCTGGCGGGCCGACAAGGCGCAGCCGATCGCCGAGGTGCACGTCTCGCAGCAGGCGCCTTCCCTGGCGGCGGCGTTCACCTCGCGCTTCGGCGAGCCGGTACTGACGATCCGCGCCAGCGACGAGGGCGTGCCCCTGCTCGGTGCGGTGCTGAGCTATGGCAGGGTCGTCGCGCCGCTGCAGGAGGTGTGGCTGGCGGCGGTGGCGCGCGAGCCGGGGCGCCTGTTCAGCCGCTTCGGCGCGAGCGTCGCGGCGCTGAAGAACGTGACCGGGCCCGCGGGCGTCGAGGTCGACGCCGGCATCGCCGAGCGCTTCGACCTCGCCGTCGTCGCCGAAGGCGGCGTGTTCGCGGCGGCGGCGAAGCAGGAACTCGTCGACGGCCGGCGCAGCCCGGCCATCCGCCACGACTACAGCCAGACGGCCTGGGTCGGCGTGGCCACCTTCGCCACGTCGCCAGCGCCTGACGGGGCGAACGACGTCGCCTACGAGCGCTTCACCCGGCACGGGCCGGCCGCGCTGCTGCCGCTGAAGGACGGCCGCGCCGGACTGGTGTGGTGCGTGGACAGCGCCGACGATCCGGTGCGCGAGCTGAGCGACGCGCAACGCGTCGCCGTGCTCAATACCGTCTTCCATCCGCGCACGCCGCGCCTCGCCGCGCTCTCGCCGCTGAAGGCCTTTCCCCTCGGCCTGCTCGCCGAGCGGACCCTGACCGACGGCCGCACGGTGCGCATCGGCAACGCGGCGCAGACCCTGCATCCGGTGGCCGGCCAGGGCCTCAACCTCGGCATGCGCGACGCCTTCGAGCTGGTGCGCCGGCTCGCCCGCGAGCGCGACGTCGACGCGGTGCTGCGCAAGCTCGAATGGCAGCGCGCCCCCGATCGCTGGGCGATGATCGCCGCGACCGACTTCCTCGCCCGCAGCTTCACCTGGACCCTGCCCGGCGCCGCCGCCGCGCGCGGCCTGGGCATCGCCGCGCTGCAGGCGCTCGGACCGGTGAAATCGGCGATTGCCCGGCAGATGATGTTCGGCTCGCGCTGAGCGTGGCGGCTACCAGCTCCCGCTGGCGCCGCCGCCGCCCGATCTCCCACCGCCCGACGATGAAGAAGACGAGGAGGACGAGGACGAGCTGCTGGACGACGACGCGCGGACGCTGTCGTGGTACGCCTGGGTGTACTCGAAGCTGCCGTTCGAGCGCTCGATCACGTACCCCTTGGCGATCATCGCCGCCCGTCGACGGTCGCGCTTCTCGAGGAAATGGCGATAGGCCGCCGGCGACGCGAACTTGGCCAGCGGCACGCCGATCACCAGCACCATGACGAGCAGCGACAGCGCGATCGAGCCGTAGCAGGCCTCGAGCGCGAGCGCCGAGCCGATCAGCACGAACACGCCCGGGTTGATCGTCAGGAACGCCTTCAGGCCGACGCCACCCCAGAACGAGGTCTTCGCCGCGGCGGAACCGGAGCCGGACCCGCCGAACAGGCCGCCGCCGTCCCGGAGGAGGCCGGGCTCCATCCGGTCGAGCCGGTCGCGCCGTCGTCGCACCCAGGCATTGCGGATCGGCATCACGAGCCACACGGCGCCGGTCATCACACCCCAGGCGATCAGGCCGCGCTTCCAGGCAAACTCGTCCTCGTTCGCCAACTCGGCTTCGCGCACGGCGTCGGGGTCCTTGGCGACCACGCGCGCCAGGAAGGCGAACGATTCGACGATGGCGCCAGCCACATCGCCGTCGCGCATGCGCGGGGCGAGGTAGTTCTGCAGCGCGTGCGACGCGACCAGGTCGGGAATCGGCCCTTCGAGCCCGTAGCCCACCTCGAAGCGAGACTTGCGGTCCCGGATAGCGAGCACCAGCAGCAAGCCGTTGTCGATGCCCTTCTTGCCGAGCTGCCACTTCTCGAATGCCTCGCTCGCGACGTTCTCGATCGGCACGCCGTCGAGCGTGTCGACGATGTACACGGCGCCGAGGATGCCGTTCGCGCGAATGCGCCGCAGCTCGGCGTTGACGGCCTCGGTGCCGGCCTCGTCGAGCAGATGGCCCGGGTCGACCACGTTGGGCGTGAACGGCGGGAGCGCGGCGGCGGGGCCGGGCGCGAGCGCCAGCAGCAGGACGGCAAAGAACGGCAGCAGGCGCAAGACGAGGAATGGCATCGATCGATTCTCGGGCGCCGGGTCGCCGGGCACCAGCCCACCCCCCACCGCGATCGGGACATCGGCGCGGGGCATGGTCCAATCCGGCGCATCCCTCTCCGAGACGTGCGCGCATGAGCTCCGACCCCACCGACCTCGCCGCCCCCGCGCCGACCTCTCCGGTGGTCGGCGTGACCTCGCCGGCGCCTGCCGCCCCGGCCGGCGCCCCCGCAGCGGCGCGCCGCCACATCCGCCTCACCTCGCACAGCGGCGGCTTCGGCGCCCTGCCGATCGCCTGGGGCGCGCCGAGCGCGGTGGAGCGCGGCCCGATCGTGGCCACGACCACCACCCGCGCCCACCGCAACGTGATCGGCACGCACTCCGGCTCGTACAGCGTCTATCGGGCCCTGGCCGTGGCCGCCGGCGCGCTCAAGGCGGCGCACAAGGCCGACCTGACCGACACCGCGCCGACCGACGTCATCGGCCCCCATCCCTCGTGGAGCGAGCCGAACCGGATCGTCAGCATCGACCCGTGGGGGGCGGTCGTCGCCGAGGCCTACGCCGCCGAGATGGCCGCCGGCTACGACATCCGCCCGACCATCGCCGTCACCAAGGCGCACGTGATCCTGCCCGAGGTGATCGAAGCATTGCAATGCGGCCGGCTGGTCGCCGACGGCCGCGTGCTCACCGCCGGCGGCGCGGCGATGGTCACCAAGGTCGCGGTCGAGCCGGTCTGGTACCTGCCCGGCATCGCCGCCCGCTTCGGCTGCTCGGAGACCGACCTGCGCCGGGTGCTGTTCGAGGAAACCGGCGGCATGTACCCCGAGCTCGTGACGCGCTCCGACCTCGAGGTGTTCCTGCCGCCGATCGGCGGCCAGACCGTCTACATCTTCGGCCGGCCGCAGGACCTGGCCGACCCGTCGGTGGAGCTCACCGCGCGGGTCCACGACGAGTGCAACGGCTCCGACGTGTTCGGCTCCGACATCTGCACCTGCCGGCCCTACCTCACCCATGCGATCGAGGAAGGCATCCAGGGCGCGCAGCGCGGCGGCGTCGGCCTGATCTCCTATTCGCGCAAGGAAGGCCGCGCGCTCGGCGAGGTGACCAAGTTCCTCGTCTACAACGCACGCAAGCGCCAGGAAGGCGGCGACACCGCGGCCCGCTACTTCGCCCGCACCGAATGCGTCGCCGGCGTGCAGGACATGCGCTTCCAGGAGCTCATGCCCGACGTGCTGCACTGGCTCGGCGTGAAGAAGATCCACCGCCTGGTCTCGATGAGCAACATGAAGTACGACGCCATCACCGGCTCGGGCATCGAGGTCGGCATGCGCGTCAACATCCCCGACGCGCTGATCCCGGCCGACGCCCGGGTCGAGATGGACGCGAAGATGGCCGCCGGCTACTTCACCCCCGGCGTCGTGCCCGACGCCGCCGAGCTCGCCAAGGCCAAGGGCCGCGGCTTCGAACCGCGGTGACGGCGTGACCGACGCGGTCGCCCTGCTGCGCAGCACCGTCGCGGTGCGCGAGCGCGCGGGCGTGCTGCTGGCGCGGGCGCTCGAAGGCGGCTCGGCCGAGTTCGCCGTCGACCCCGGCCGGCTCGACGCCGCCGGCGACGAGGTGGCCGCCGTGACCCGCGCCCGCTATCCCTCGCTCGAGATCCCGTACCACAGCCGCTGGCGCCACTTCGAGGCCGGCGGCATCGACCGCCGCGCGGTGCTCGACCGCGCCCTCGGCGATGCCGACGCCGCCGAGCGGGCCCGCGCCCAGATCGACCTCGCCCTGGTGAGCGTGCTCCTCGATGCCGGCGCCGGCCCCGACTGGCGCTACCGCGAGCCCGGCACCGGCCTGACGCTGAGCCGCTCCGAAGGCCTGGGCGTCGCCAGCTTCCACGCATTCGCCGCCGGCCTGTTCTCCAGCGACCCGTCGCGCCCGCGGCAGGCCGACGCCGCGGGCCTGCGCCGCCTCGACGGCGCGGCGCTGGCCCTGGCCTTCCAGGTGGACGGCGGGAACCCGCTGGTCGGCCTCGACGGCCGTGCGGCGCTGCTGCGGCGGCTCGGCGACGCGCTGGCGGCGGCGCCCTCGGTCTATGGCGAGGAAGGCCGGCCCGGCGGCCTGTTCGATCACGCGCCGCGGCGGCCGGCCGACGGCGGCCCGGGCTCGGCGGCCCACGGCGGGGCGGACTCGCCTGCCGCCGCCGGCAGCACCCTCCGGGCGCACGACCTGCTCGTCCTCCTGCTCGACACCCTGGCGCCGATCTGGAGCACCGGCAACGCGATCGCCGGCACGCCGCTCGGCGACTGCTGGCGCCACGAGGCGGTGCCCGGCCCCGGCGCGAGCGCCGGCTGGGTGCCGTTCCACAAGCTCTCGCAGTGGCTTTGCTACTCGCTGCTCGAACCGTTCGAATGGGCCGGCGTTCCGGTCGCCGGGCTCGACGCGCTGACCGGCCTGCCCGAATACCGCAACGGCGGCCTGCTGATCGACAGCGGCGTGCTGCGGCCGCGCGACGCCGGCTTCGGCGCCCGCACCCACGCCGTCGGCGACGCCTTCGTCGTCGAATGGCGCGCCCTCACCGTCGCCCTGCTCGACGAGCTGGCGCCGCGCGTGCGCCACGCCCTCGGCCTGACGGCGGCGCAGATGCCGCTCGCCTGCGTGCTGGAAGGCGGCACGTGGGCGGCCGGGCGGGCGCTGGCACAGCGCTTGCGCGGTGGCCTGCCGCCGGTCGCGGTGGCCAGCGACGGCACCGTCTTCTGAGCGCGACGCCCGACGTCACCCTTTTCACCTGCGAGGCCGCCATGAGCAACGTCCACGTCATCGAACATCCCCTCGTCCAGCACAAGCTCACGCTGATGCGGCGCAAGGACGCCTCGACCGCGAGCTTCCGCCGCCTGCTCAACGAGCTGGCGACGCTGATGACCTACGAGGTCACGCGCGACATGCCGATGCAGACCATCGACATCGAGACGCCGCTCGAAACGACCACCGGCCGGGTCATCGACGGCAAGAAGCTGGTGTTCGTCTCGATCCTGCGCGCCGGCACGGGCATCCTCGACGGCATGCTCTCGGTCGTGCCGGGCGCGCGCGTCGGCCACATCGGCCTTTACCGCGACCCGAAGACGCTGACCGCGGTCGAGTACTACTTCAAGATGCCTTCCGACATGCACGAGCGCGACGTGATCATCGTCGACCCGATGCTGGCCACCGGCAACTCCGCCGTCGCCGCCGTCGACCGGCTGAAGGAGGTGCGGCCGCGCTCGATCAAGTTCGTCTGCCTGCTCACCTGCCCCGAAGGCGTGAAGGCGATGAGCGAGGCCCACCCGGACGTGCCGATCTACACCGCCGCGATCGACCGCCAGCTCAACGAGCACGCCTATATCCTGCCCGGTCTCGGCGATGCGGGCGACCGCATCTTCGGCACCAAGTGAACGCCCCGTTTCCCACAAGAGAGGAGAACCCCGCCATGACCATCCGTTCCCCCCTGCGCCGCCTGGCGCTCGCCACGGCCGCGCTCGCGCTGGCCGTGCCCGGCCTCGCCTTCGCCCAGGCGAAGCTGAAAGTCGCCGCGGTCTACACCGTGCCGTTCGAGCAGCAATGGGTCGGCCGCCTGCACAAGGCGCTCAAGGCCGCCGAGGCGCGCGGCGAGATCGAATACAAGGCGAGCGAGAACGTCGCCAACGCCGACTACGAGCGGGTGATGCGCGAGTACGCCACCGCCGGCAACCAGCTCATCGTCGGCGAGGCGTTCGCGGTCGAGAGCGCCGCGCGCAAGGTCGCCAAGGACTTCCCGAAGACGATGTTCCTGCTCGGCTCCTCGGGCAAGCCGGTGGCGCCGAACTTCAGCGTCTTCGACAACTACATCCAGGAGCCGGCCTACCTCACCGGCATGATCGCCGGGGCGATGACCAAGTCGAACAAGATCGGCATGGTCGGCGGCTTCCCGATTCCCGAGGTGAACCGGCTGATGAACGCCTTCATGGCCGGGGCGAAGGAAACGAACCCGAAGGTCGAGTTCAGCGTCGCCTTCATCAACAGCTGGTTCGATCCGCCGAAGGCCAAGGAAGCCGCCTTCGCCATGATCGACAAGGGCGCCGACGTGATGTACGCCGAGCGCTTCGGCGTGTCGGACGCGGCCAAGGAGAAGAAGGTGCTCGCCATCGGCAACGTCATCGACACGCAGAAGCAGTACCCCGACACCGTGGTCGCCTCGGCGCTCTGGAACATGGAGCCCTCGATCGACCGGGCGATCAAGCTGGTGAAGGAAGGCAAGTTCACGGCCGAAGACTACGGCCCGTACTCGACGATGAAGCACAAGGGCTCGGAGCTTGCGCCGCTCGGCACGTTCGAGAAGAAGGTGCCGGCCGATACGGTGGCCAAGGTCAAGGCCAAGGAAGCCGACATCCGCGCCGGCAAGTTCACGGTCAAGGTCGACGACGACCAGCCGAAGTCGACCGCGAAGTGACCCGAGGCGGACTCCCTCTCCCGCCTGCGGGAGAGGGCGGGGGTGAGGGTATTCGCCGCGGCCCACCCTCACCCCGACCCTCTCCCGCCCCGCGGGAGAGGGAGCCGGTCCTGCGGCTCTGCGGCATCACCAAGCGTTTCGGGCCGCTGGTTGCGAACGACAACGTCTCGCTCGAGCTCGGCGCCGGCGAGGTGCTGGCGCTGCTCGGCGAGAACGGCGCGGGCAAGTCGACGCTGGTCTCTATCCTGTTCGGCCACTACGTCGCCGACGCCGGCTCGATCGAGGTCTTCGGCGAGCCGCTGCCGCCGGGCCAGCCCAAGGCCTCGCTGGCCGCGGGCATCGGCATGGTCCACCAGCACTTCACGCTCGCCGACAACTTGAGCGTGCTCGACAACGTGGTGCTCGGCACCGAGCCGCTCTGGCAGCCGTTCTCGCGCCGGCGCGAGGCGCGGGCCAGGCTCGCCGCCGTGGCCGCCCGCTTCGGCCTGCCGGTCGATCCGGAAGCGCGGGTCGGCTCGCTCTCGGTCGGCGAGCGGCAGCGGGTGGAAATCCTGAAGGCGCTCTACCGGGGCGCGCGCATCCTGATCCTCGACGAGCCGACCGCGGTGCTCACGCCGCAGGAAAGCGAGGCCCTGTTCCACACCCTGGGCCAGATGGTGGCGCAGGGGCTCTCGATCGTCTTCATCAGCCACAAGCTCGGCGAGGTGCTGCGGGTCTCGAACCGCGTCGCCGTGCTGCGCGCCGGCAGGCTCGTCGCCGAGGCGCCGGCCGCCGGCACCAGCGAGGCGCAGCTCGCCCAGTGGATGGTCGGCCAGGCCGTGGCCGCGCCAGTGCGGCGACCGACCGCCCGAGCCGGCGATGTGGTCTGCGCGATCGACAACGTGAGCACGCCGGCCGGCGTGCGCGACCGGCTCGATGGCGTTTCGCTGCTGCTCCGTGCCGGCGAGATCGTGGCCGTGGCCGGCGTCTCCGGCAACGGCCAGGTGGCGCTCGCCGAGCTGCTCTCGGGCGTGCGCCACGCCGTCTCCGGCACGGTGCGGCTCGACGGCCAGCCCCTGCCGCCCGACCCGGCCCGGCTGGTCGAGCGCGGCGTTGCCCGGGTGCCGGAAGACCGACACGCGGTCGGTGTGATCGGCGACCTGCCGGTGTGGGAGAACGCGGTCTCGGAACGGTTGCGCACACCGGCGTTCTCGCGCTGGTCGGTGGTGCGGCGGTCGGCGGCGCGGCGCCACGCCGCGCGGGTGATCGAGACCTTCGACGTGCGCGGCGGCGGACCGCTGGCGCCGGCGCGCTCGCTCTCGGGCGGCAACATGCAGAAGCTGATCCTCGGCCGCGCCCTGCTCGCGCCCGAAGGGCAGGTGGCGACGCCGCGCCTCATCGTCGCCCACCAGCCGACCTGGGGCCTCGACATCGGCGCCGTCGCCTACGTGCAGGGGCAGCTCGTCGCCGCCCGCGACGCCGGCGCGGCGGTGCTGCTGATCTCCGACGACCTCGACGAGGTGATGACGCTCGGCGACCGCATCGCCGTCATGCACCACGGCCGGCTCACCGCGGCGCGCGACGCCGGCGACTGGACCCGCGAAGGCATCGGCCTGGCGATGGCGGGCGCGGCGTGAGGGTCGAGAAGCGGATCGCGCCCTCGCCGGCGGCGCTGGCGCTGGCCTCGCTCGGCGCCGTCGCCTTCACCCTGCTGGTCTCGAGCGTGCTCGTCATCGCCGCCGGCGCGCCGGTGGGCCGCACCTACGGCCTGCTGCTGCAGGGCGCGTTCGGCTCGGTCTTCGCCTGGAGCGAGACGCTGACGCGCGCGGTGCCGCTGCTGCTCACCGGCCTGGCCGCGGCGGTGGCGTTCCGCGCCCGCCTCTTCAACATCGGCGCCGAGGGCCAGCTCTACGCCGGCGCGCTCGCCGCCGTCGCCGTCGGCGGCCTGCACGGCGGCAGCGGGTTCGGCGCGCCGACCTGGCTGCTCTTTCCGGCGATGCTCATCGCGGCCGCGCTGGCCGGCGCGGTGCTGCTGCTCGGCCCGACGCTGCTGAAGGCGAAGCTCGGCGTCGACGAGGTCGTGACCACGCTGCTCCTCAACTTCATCGTCCTGCTGTTCGTCTCGGCCATGCTCGACGGGCCGATGAAGGACCCGGGCGCGATGGGCTGGCCGCAGAGCGTGGCCCTGCAACCCGAGCTCGAGCTCGCGCGCCTGGTGGAGGGCACGCGGGTGCACAGCGGGCTGGCGATCGCGCTCGTGCTCGCGGCCGGCGTCTGGGCGCTGCTGCGCGGCACGGTGGCGGGCTTCGACATCCGCGCCGTCGGCGCCAACGCCCGCGCCGCCGCATTCGCCGGCGTGCCGGTCACGCGCACGCTGGTGGGGGTGGCGCTGCTCTCGGGCGGGCTTGCCGGCCTGGCCGGCGCGATCGAGGTCGCCGGACGCACCGGCTACGTCACCCTCGACATGTCGCCCGGCTACGGCTACAGCGGCATCGTCATCGCCATGCTCGCCGGGCTGCATCCGCTCGGCGTCGCCGCGGCGGCGGTGTTCGTCGCCGGCGTGCTGGTCGGCGCCGACAGCATGAGCCGCGCGATCGGCGTGCCGACCTACCTCGCCGACGTGATCGTCGCCGTGTCGCTGCTCTCCGTGCTGGTGGCGACGCACGCGGCGCAGTACCGCCTGCGCCTGCGCTGAGAGCCGATGAGCGCGTTCGCCGAGATCCTCGCCAACGGCTCGTTCTGGGTCGCGGTGCTGCGCATCGCCACGCCGCTGATCCTCGGCACGCTCGGCGTGCTGTGGTGCGAGCGCGCCGGCGTGCTCAACCTCGGCATCGAAGGAATCATGGTCGCCGGCGCCTTCACCGGGTGGCTCGCCGTGTACCTCGGCGCGCCGCTCTGGGTCGGCGTGATCGTCGCCGCGGCCACGGGCGCGGCGCTCGGCCTGCTGCACGCGCTGCTCACGGTCGGGCTGGCGCTCTCGCAGCACGTCACCGGGCTCGGCATCACGCTGCTGGCCACCGCCGCCAGCTACTACGGCTACCGGGTCGCCTTCCCGAAGGTGAACACGCCGCCGACGATCGTGCCGTTCGCCGCCATGGACTGGCTGCCGCTGCCCGTTCTCTCGCAGCAGACGGCGCCGACGCTCCTCGCCCTGCTGCTGGTGCCGTTCTCCTGGTGGCTGCTGCAGCGCACGCCGGCCGGCCTGGCGGTGCGCATGGTGGGCGAGAACCCGCAGGCGGCCGAAGGCCAGGGCATCCCGGTCGTCGCGACGCGCACCGCGGCGATCGCCGCCGGCTCGGCGCTGATGGGCGTGGCCGGCTCCTTCCTCACCCTCTCGGCCTTCAACGCCTTCTTCTTCAACATGGTCAACGGCCGCGGCTGGATCTGCGTGGCGCTGGTCGTGTTCGCTTCGTGGCGGCCCGGCAAGGCGCTGGTCGGCGCGCTGCTCTTCGCCTTCTTCGACGCGCTGCAGCTTCGCCTGCAGCAGGCCGGCGGCGCCACCCTGCCGTACCAGGCCTACCTGATGCTGCCGTACGCGCTCTCGATCCTGGCGCTGGTGCTGGTGGCGCGGAAAGCGGCGTACCCTCAGGCCCTGATGAAGCCCTACCGCAAGGGCGAGCGCTGACCCGAGACCGCCGATGAGCGACATCACCGACCTGCCCGCGCATGCCCTCGCCGCCGCCATCGCCACCGGCGAGCTGTCGTGCCGCGAGGTGATGCAGGCCTTCCTGGCGCGCATCGAGCTCATGAACCCCCGGCACAACGCGATCGTCAGCCTGCGCGACGGCGACGAGCTGCTGCTCGAGGCCGACCGCCTCGATCTCGAGCTGGTGCGCAACGACGCCGCGGCCGCGCCGCGGCCGTTCCTGTTCGGCCTGCCGCAGGCGATCAAGGACATCGTGCCGACCGCGGGCATCCGCAGCACCTCGGGCTCGCCGCTGCTCAAGGACTTCGTG
>JAIOOS010000016.1 GCA_021414305.1 Burkholderiales bacterium
CAAGATATACGCCAACGAAGGCGTCGCCCAGGTGATTTTTCTGGAATCCGATCCCGATGACGTCTGCGAGACTTCGTATAAAGACCGCGGTGGCAAGTACCAGGGCCAGCAGGGCGTTACCCTGCCTAAAATCTAGCGCGCGTGAGCGAGTTCCATTCTACCGATGCCGCCGGCCTGTGCGCCGCGCGGTTGCCGCTATTCTAAGGAGTCCGGCATGAAATTCCATTTTCCGGTCATCGTCATCGACGAAGATTTTCGCTCCGAGAACGCGAGCGGTCTCGGCATACGCGCGCTGACCAAGGCAATCGAAGACGAGGGCGTCGAAGTCATTGGTGTTACGACTTACAACGACCTTTCGCAGTTCGCCCAGCAGCAATCGCGCGCCTCCGCGTTCATCCTGTCGATCGACGACGAAGAGTTCACGCCGGGGCCCGAAATCGACCAGGCGGTGCTGAACCTGCGCGCCTTTATCGAGGAGATCCGTTTCCGCAATTCGGAAATCCCCATCTACCTCTACGGCGAAACCAAGACCTCCCGGCACATCCCCAACGACATCCTGCGCGAACTGCACGGCTTTATTCACATGTTCGAGGACACGCCGGAGTTCGTCGCCCGGCACATCATCCGCGAGGCGCGCAGCTACCTCGACGGCGTGGCCCCGCCGTTCTTCCGCGCCCTGGTCGACTATGCGCAGGACGGCTCGTACTCATGGCACTGCCCCGGCCATTCCGGCGGCGTTGCCTTCCTGAAGAGCCCGGTGGGCCGCATGTTCCACCAGTTCTTCGGCGAGAACATGCTGCGCGCCGACGTCTGCAATTCGGTCGACGAGCTCGGCCAGCTGCTCGACCACACCGGCCCGGTGGCGGCGAGCGAGCGCAACGCGGCGCGGATCTTCAACGCCGACTACTGCTACTTCGTCACCAACGGCACCAGCACCAGCAACAAGATGGTCTGGCACCACACGGTGGCGCCGGGCGACGTGGTCGTGGTCGATCGCAACTGCCACAAGTCGATCCTGCACGCGATCATCATGACCGGCTCGATTCCGGTGTTCCTGCCGCCGACGCGCAACCACTACGGGATCATCGGCCCGATCGGCCAGGAGCATTTCACGCGCGAATCGATCCGCGCCAAGATCGCCGCCCATCCGCTGCTTCAAGGCGTGGACGCCGCCAAGGTGAAGCCGCGGATCCTGACGCTGACGCAGAGCACCTACGACGGCGTGCTCTACAACACCGAGACCATCAAGCACGAGCTCGACGGCTACATCGACACGATGCACTTCGACGAGGCATGGCTGCCGCACGCCGCGTTCCACCGCTTCTACGGCGCGTTCCACGCGATGGGCAAGAACCGGCCGCGGCCGAAGAGCCAGATCGTCTTCGCCACCCAGTCCACGCACAAGCTGCTCGCCGGCATCAGCCAGGCTTCGCAGGTGCTGGTGCAGGACTCGAAGACGCGCAAGCTCGACCCGCACCTCTTCAACGAGGCCTACCTGATGCACAGCTCGACGAGCCCGCAGTACGCGATCATCGCGTCGTGCGACGTCTCGGCGGCGATGATGGAAGCGCCCGGCGGCCGCGCCCTGGTGGAGGAGAGCATCTCCGAGTCGCTCGACTTCCGGCGGGCGATGAGAAAGGTCGACGGCGAGTACGGCAAGGACTGGTGGTTCAAGGTCTGGGGGCCGGAGAAGCTGGCCCCCACGGGCATCGGCACCAGCGCCGACTGGATGCTCAAGGCCAATGCCAAGTGGCACGGCTTCGGCAACCTGGCCGAGGGCTTCAACCTGCTCGATCCGATCAAGTGCACGTTGATCACGCCGGGGCTCGACGTGTCAGGCAAGTTCGCGAAGACCGGCATTCCGGCCGCGATCGTCACCAAGTACCTGGTGGACCACGGCGTGGTGGTCGAGAAGACCGGCCTCTATTCGTTCTTCATCATGTTCACGATCGGCATCACCAAGGGCCGCTGGAACACGCTGCTCACGGCGCTGCAGCAGTTCAAGGACGACTTCGACCGCAACCAGCCGTGCTGGAAGGTCATGCCCGAATTCACCGCGGCGCATCCGAAGTACGAGCGAGTGGGCTTGCGCGATCTCTCGCAGAGCATCCACGAGTTCTACGCCAAGGACGACATCGCCCGCCTGGTGACCGACATGTACACCTCGGCGATCGTGCCGGCGATCAAGCCTAGCGACGCCTTCGCCTGCATCGCCCACGGCAAGACCGAGCGCGTCGGCATCGACCGGCTCGAGGGCCGGATCTCGACGACGCTGCTGACGCCTTACCCGCCGGGCATTCCGCTGCTGATCCCGGGCGAGGTGTTCAACAAGAAGATCGTCGACTACCTGAAGTTCACCCGCTCGTTCAACAAGGCCTTCCCGGGCTTCGACACCGACGTGCACGGCCTGATGTCGATGGTCGAGCTCGAAGGGGTCGGCATCGAGGACGGGCAGTACTTCGTCGACTGCGTGCGCTGAGGCGGCTTCAGGCCTCGGCGCCCAGCGCCATGGCGTGGCTGAAGCCCGCGTCGACGTAGGTGATCTCGGAGGTGACGCCGGCCGCAAGGTCGGAGAGCAGGAAAGCGGCAACGTTGCCGACGTCGTCGATCGTCACGTTGCGGCGCAGCGGCGCGGTCCGCTCGACCACGTCGAGGATCTTGCCGAAGCCCTTGATCCCGGAAGCCGCCAGCGTCTTGATCGGCCCGGCTGAGATGCCGTTCACCCGCACCCCGCGCGGGCCCAGGCTGGTCGCCAGGTAGCGGACCGAAGCTTCGAGCGAGGCCTTGGCCAGGCCCATGGTGTTGTAGTTGGGAACGCTGCGCTCGGCCCCCAGGTAGGTGAGGGTGAGGAGGGCGGCGGTCGGGGTCAGGCGAGGCGCCGCCGCTTTCGCCAGCGCCGGGAAGCTGTAGCTCGAGATGTCGTGGGCGATCTTGAACCCCTCGCGCGACAGGCCCTCGAGGAAGTCGCCGGCGATCGCCTCCTTGGGCGCGTAGCCGATCGAGTGGACGAAGCCGTCGAAGGTCGGCCAGGTCTCGCCGAGGGCGGCGAACAGGGCGTCGATCTGGGCGTCGTCGGCGACGTCGCAGTCGTAGACCAGGGTCGAGTCGAATTCGGCGGCGAACCCGGCGACCCGCTCGCGAAAGCGCTCGCCCTGATAGCTGAAGGCCAGCTCGGCCCCTTCCCGGCGGCAGGCGCGGGCGATGCCGTAGGCGATCGAGCGGTTGGACAGGACGCCCGTGATCAGGAAGCGTTTGCCGGCGAGAAATCCCATCGTGGGCTCCGGGAGCGGGGGAGGCGGCGAATTCTTGCATGGGCCCCTGTTCGACCTGACGAACGGAATGCGGATTCGGGTCCGCCCTGCCTAGCGTTCGAAGGCGGCCGTGGCACGATTCGAAGCGGCGGCACCGGAGAAGCGTAGTGAGCAGCGTCTTCGCATTCCTTCGCCATTCCGGCGACCGGCAACTCGAGCGGGAGTTCAAGGAGCTCTACCAGGAGCCGAACGTCCGCTACGCAAGATTCGGGGTCCTGCTGGCCGTTGCGGGCTTCGGTGGCTTCCACGCAATGGATGTAGCTGCCGGGAGAGTGCCGGCGATGGACTGGGCCGGGGCCGCCAGGCTGGGACTCACGCTCATGTTCGCCGGAGCGGCCGTCCTGATCGTTCACTGCCGCGAGTTCGTGCTCAGGTTCTACACGCCCCTGGCCAACGTCTTCTTCTTCGTGGCGGTCCAGGGTGCCGCCCTTCTGCCGATCGCCGTTCACGGAAACCGTTCGAATACCGAGTTCTACTGGAGCCTGAACGCGTCGCTTGTCACCGCGATCATCGTCATCTACGGCTTCAGCAGGCTCACCGCCAGAAATACCGCTGTCGTCGTGGTGGCGGGTTGCGCCACCGGCGTCGCCACGACCGCCTTCGCACCCTTCTTCGATTTGTACTATTTCGGCCGGCTTGTTCTGCACCTGGCGATCGTCAACATCGCCTCGTTCTCCCTACGGCAGAGCGTCGAAGGCCGCGAGCGCGACCTGTTTCTGCTTGCCAAGGACAACCTGAGGAAGAACATCTACGCGAAGGAGCTCGAAGTCGCGAAGGCGCGGGCCGAGGAAGCCGACAAGGTCAAGATGCGGTTCCTGGCGAACATGAGCCACGAGTTCCGAACGCCCATCAGCGGCGTCGTGCAGACGTTGGAGGTAGTTCGTCGCACGGCCGACGCCGAGGTGGCGCGACTGGTCGCCAAGGCGGTGGAATCGAGCAACGCCTTCCTGAGCACGATCAACAGCATCCTCGACTACACGCGCTGGTCGCAGGAGGGTCTTTCGCCCGCGCCCTCGTGCGTCAGCGTTGCCGCGGCCGTGCGGCGAGTCGTGGCCCGTCATCGCCAGGCCCTCTCACGACGCGGACTGGCGCTGCACCTTCGTCTGGACCTCACCGATTCGGAGGACTATGTGAAGGTCGACGAAGTCATGCTGGGAGAAGTGCTCGGCAAGGTGCTGGACAACGCCATCAAGTTCACCCGGTCGGGTCGGGTCGACTTCGCCGTCGAGCTGAAACGCCTGCCGGATCAGGGCGATTCGGCGGTTTCGATCGATGTCGTCGTTGCCGATACGGGGATCGGAATCCCCGCCGATGCGCAGCCTCTCCTCGGCACCGCCTTCTATCAGGTCGACAGCGACAGCAACCGGATGAACGAGGGCACGGGACTCGGCCTGGCCATCGTCGCCCGGCTGGTTTCGGCGTTGGGCGGGACATGGAGCGTCTCGAGCATCGAGGGCCAGGGGACGACGGTGCGCCTCAGCCTGCCGGTGGAGGTTGCGCGCAGGCCCGCCGGGGCCCGAGACGCGTCCTTTCGGAATCTTGACTTTCGCCACCACGAGATCCTGCCGCTCGCAGGCAACGTTTTGCTCGTGGAGGACAACGATCTGAACGCGGACCTGGCCAGGGACTTGCTGAGCGTGATGGGGCTCGATGTGACCCGGGTGGCCGACGGCAGGCAAGCCACCGGCGCCGTGGGGCTGGGGAGCTTCGACCTTGTTCTCATGGACTGCCAGATGCCCGTCATGGATGGCTATGAGGCAACCCGGACGATCCGCAGGCTCGAGGCGGAACGCGGCACGCGCCGAGTTGCTATCGTCGCCGTGACTGCCAACGCGCTGGCCGGAGACCGGGAAAGGTGCCTGGAGGCTGGCATGGACGACTACCTTGCCAAACCCTACACCGCCGACCAGCTGCGGGAAGTGCTGACGACTTGGCTCCCGGAGCGGGCCAGGACCTCGGCCCGGGCGTCCTCGACGGTGACGGCGCCCTAGGCTTGCGAACCCAGCGCGCGCCCCGATTTGGGTGCCTCCGGAGCAGCGCGTAGCCCGGGCCCCGGCCACTTGACAGACTCGCGGCTTGCCGGTAGTCGCGTGAATTGATACAATTCCGGTTTTCCCAGATAGCGTCAAGTGGGCGGATCTTCCGGCCCATTTTTTTTGGCTGATCGCTTTTCAGAGTCCTTTTTGCACAGTTCGCAGACCGTCAACGCCACCTCGCAGCCGCAGGCACCGTTCGCCACCGCCATGAGTCAGCACGCCGACATCGAAACCACTGTCCGCGGGCTCGGCTACGACCTGGTCGAGGTGGAGCGGGCCGCGGGCGGATTGCTGCGCGTGACGATCGACCATCCGGCAAGCAGTGGGCCCGAGCGCTTCATTCAGGTCGACGACTGCGAGAAGGTGACGCGGCAGCTCCAGCACGTGCTGGAGGTGGACGGCGTCGCCTACGAGCGGCTCGAGGTCTCCTCGCCCGGGCTCGACCGGCCGTTGAAGAATGCCGCCGACTTCGCCCGGTTTGCCGGCCACGACGTCGAGGTGAGCCTGAAGGTGCCGTTCAAGGGCCGCAAGCGCTTCCGCGGCGAGCTGCTCGCGAACGGCGACGGCTGGCGCCTGGTGCTGGCTCCGACGGCCGCCAAGGCCGCGGCCAAGAAGCACGCGGCCAGCCGGTCGGCGCAGGCGCGGGCCGCAGCGGCCGGCCCGCTGCCGGCGGCGAGCGAGGCCGGCGAAGAAGTGAAGGTGCTGGACTTTTCCCTGGACGAGGTGCGCGAAGCGCGCCTGGTGCCGGTGATCGATTTCAAGGGGCGCCGGTTCGCGCCCCAGGGTGCGGCGGCTCACGAGGCCGGGGCGCAGGACGAGATGGACGGAGGTCGTATTCAATGAACCGTGAACTGTTGATGCTGGTGGACGCGATCTCGCGCGAGAAGAGCGTCGACCTCGAGATCGTCTTCCAGGCGGTCGAGGCCGCGCTCGCTTCGGCCTCGAAGAAGCTGCAGGGCGGCGAGGTCGACATCCGCGTGTCGGTCGACCGCGAAACCGGCGAGTACGAGACCTTCCGTCGCTGGCACGTCGTGCCGAACGAGGCGGGTCTCCAGCTGCCCGATTCCGAGGTGCTGCACTTCGAGGCCGTCGAGCAGATCGCCGACATCGAGGTCGACGACTACATCGAGGAGCAGATCGAGTCGGTCTCGATCGGCCGGATCGGCGCCCAGGCGGCCAAGCAGGTGATCCTGCAGAAGATCCGCGACGCCGAGCGCGAGCAGCTGCTGACCGATTTCCTCTCGCGTGGCGAGAAGATCTTCATCGGCACCGTCAAGCGCCTCGACAAGGGCGACGTGATCGTCGAGTCGGGCCGGATCGAGGGGCGCCTGCGCCGCTCGGAGATGATCCCGAAGGAAAACCTGCGCACCGGCGACCGGGTCCGCGCCTACATCGCCGAGGTCGACCCGACCCTGCGCGGGCCGCAGATCCTGCTGTCGCGCTCGTCGCCCGGCTTCATGATCGAGCTGTTCGCCCAGGAAGTGCCCGAGATCGAGCAGAAGCTGCTCGAGATCAAGTCGTGCGCCCGGGATCCCGGCTCGCGCGCCAAGATCGCGGTGCAGTCGCACGACAAGCGGGTCGACCCGATCGGCACCTGCGTCGGCGTGCGCGGCAGCAGAGTCAACGCCGTGACCAACGAGCTGGCCGGCGAGCGCGTCGACATCGTGCTCTGGTCGGAGGACCCCGCGCAGTTCGTGATCGGCGCGCTGGCGCCGGCGAACGTGCAGTCGATCGTCGTCGACGAAGAGCGCCATGCCATGGACGTCGTGGTCGACGAGGAAAACCTCGCGATCGCGATCGGCCGCGGCGGCCAGAACGTGCGCCTCGCCTCCGAGATGACCGGCTGGCGCATCAACATCATGACCGCCGAGGAGTCGGCGTCGAAGCAGGCCAACGAGTCCGACTCGGTGAGAAAGCTCTTCGTCGACAAGCTCGACGTCGACGCCGAAGTCGCCGACATCCTGATCGCCGAGGGCTTCGCCAGCCTCGAGGAAGTGGCCTACGTGCCGATGCAGGAAATGCTCGAGATCGAGAGCTTCGACGAGGACACCGTCAACGAGCTGCGCGCCCGCGCCAAGCAGGCGCTGCTGACGATGGAGCTGGCAAAGGCGGAAAATGCGGGCGAGGTCTCGCAGGACCTGAACGACTTCGACGGCCTGACGCCCGAGCTGATCGCCAAGCTGAACGTCGGAGGCGTGAACAGCCTCGACGACCTCGCCGACCTCGCGGTCGACGAGCTCACGGAGATGACGCAGGTCGACGCCGACACGGCGAAGGACCTGATCATGAAGGCGCGTGAACACTGGTTCACCGCTGCCGAAACGCAAGAAGCGGCGACGCAAGAAGCCGCAACGCAAGGATAGACATACCTATGGCATCGACCACCGTCGCCCAACTTGCCGCGGAGCTGAATCGCCCGGCCGCGGCGCTGCTCGAGCAGCTGCAGTCGGCCGGCGTCAGCAAGGCCTCCACCGACGACTCGGTGACCGAGAGCGACAAGGCTCGCCTGCTCGATCACCTGCGCTCATCGCACGGCGCCGCGCCCGGCGTCGAACGCAAGAAGATCACGCTCACGCGCAAGTCGACCAGCGAGATCAAGCAGGCCGACTCGAGCGGCAAGGCGCGCACGATCCAGGTCGAGGTGCGCAAGAAGCGCACCTTCGTCAAGCGCGACGAGGCCGCACCGGTCGACGAGGCCGCCGTCGCCGAGTCGCAGGAAGCGGAGCTGCGCCGCCGCGAGGAAGAGGCGCACGCCGAAGCCGAGCGCCTGCGCCTGCAGGAAGAAGAGCTGAAGGAACAGCAGCGCCGCCGCGAGGCGCAGGAACGCGCCGAGCGCGAAGCTGCCGAGCTGCGTGCCAAGGAGCTGGCGGCCAAGCTCGCCGCCGAAGCGGCCGCGGCCGCCGCCGCTCCGCCCGCGGAAGCCAAGGCCACGGATGCGAAAGCCGCCGAGGCGAAGCCGGCCGAAGCGAAGCCCGCCGTCGCCGAGCCGGTGAAGCCGGCGCTGCGCGTCGTCAAGGCCGGCACGATCGAGAACGAGGAAAAGCAGCGCGCAGCCGACCTGGCCAAGCGCCGCAAGGCCGCGGAAGACGAAGCCGCGGCGATCCGGACGATGATGAATGCGCCGAAGAAGGTGCTCGTCGCGAAGAAGCCGGAAGAGCCGGCCAAGCCGGCCGAAGCCATCAAGGGCACGATTCACAAGAAGGCGGGCACGCCCGGCGCGGCTGCGCCCGGCGCGGTGGCCAAGCCCGGCGACAAGAAGTCGATCAAGTCCGAGAAGCTCAGCTCGAGCTGGGCCGACGACGCCGCCAAGAAGCGCGCCCTCAAGGCCGCCCCGCGCGGCGCCCCGGGCGCCGGTCGGGCCGGCTGGCGTGCACCGCGTGCCGGTCGCCGCGGCGACCGCAACGACGGCGCGCCGAGCTCGTTCGTCGCCCCGGCCGAGTTCCAGGCGCAGGAAGTGCACATCCCGGAGACGATCAGCGTCGCCGACCTGGCGCACAAGATGTCGGTCAAGGCCTCCGAGGTCATCAAGCAACTGATGAAGCTGGGCCAGATGGTCACCATCAACCAGCAGCTCGACCAGGAGACGGCGATGATCGTCGTCGAGGAAATGGGCCACACCGCGATGGCGGCCAAGCTCGACGATCCGGATGCCTTCCTCGAGGAGGAGACCGAAGCCGATGCGGCGCACGAGTCGGTGACGCGCGCGCCGGTCGTGACCGTGATGGGCCACGTCGACCACGGCAAGACCTCGCTGCTCGACTACATCCGCACCAGCCGCGTCGCCGCGGGCGAGGCGGGCGGGATCACGCAGCACATCGGCGCGTACCACGTCGAAACGCCGCGCGGCATGATCACCTTCCTCGACACCCCGGGCCACGCCGCGTTCACGGCGATGCGCGCCCGCGGCGCCAAGGCGACCGACATCGTCATCCTCGTGGTGGCCGCCGACGACGGCGTGATGCCGCAGACCAAGGAAGCCATCGCCCACGCCAAGGCGGCCGGCGTGCCGATCGTCGTGAAGACTTCGGCGGCGATTCGCCGTTCGTCGGCGTCTCGGCCAAGACCGGCCAGGGCATCGACACGCTGCTCGAGCAGGTGCTGCTGCAGGCCGAGGTGCTGGAGCTGAAGGCGCCGAAGGACAGCATGGCCAAGGGCCTGGTCATCGAGGCGCAGCTCGACAAGGGCCGCGGTCCGGTCGCGACCGTGCTGGTGCAAAGCGGCACGCTCAAGCGCGGCGACGTGGTGCTGGCGGGCTCGAGCTTCGGCCGGGTGCGCGCCATGCTCGACGAAGACGGCAAGGCGATCACCGAAGCCGGCCCCTCGATTCCGGTCGAGATCCAGGGCCTGACCGAGGTGCCGCAGGCGGGCGACGAGTTCATGGTACTGGGCGACGAGCGCCGGGCACGCGAGATCGCGACCTTCCGCCAGGGCAAGTACCGCGACGTGAAGCTGGCCAAGCGCCAGGCCGCGAACCTCGAGAACATGATGGACCAGATGGGGCAGGGCGCCAAGCAGGTGCTGCCGCTCATCATCAAGTCCGACGTTCAGGGCTCGCAGGAAGCGCTGGCGCAGTCGCTGCTCAAGCTCTCCACCGACGAGGTCAAGGTGCAGATCGTGCACGCGGCGGTGGGCGGCATCAGCGAGAGCGACATCAACCTCGCGATCGCCTCCAAGGCCGTGATCATCGGCTTCAACGTGCGCGCCGACGCGGGCTCGAGGAAGCTGGCCGAGAACAACGGCGTCGACATCCGCTACTACAACATCATCTACGACGCGGTCGACGAGATCAAGGCGGCGATGACCGGGATGCTGGCGCCGGAGCAGCGCGAGGAGACGATCGGCACGGCCGAGATCCGCACCGTGTTCGTCGCCTCGAAGATCGGCACCGTCGCCGGCTCGATGGTCACCGCCGGCGTCGTTCGCCGCGGCGCGCGCTTCCGCCTGCTGCGCGAGAACGTCGTCATCTACACCGGCGAGGTCGAGTCGGTGCGGCGGATGAAGGACGACGTGCGCGAGGTCGCGGCCGGCTTCGAGTGCGGCATCAAGCTGAAGAACTACAACGACATCAAGGAGAACGACCAGCTGGAGTTCTTCGAGGTGAAGGAAGTGGCTCGAACCCTGTAGAGCGGACTTTGGCCTCCCCCCAGACCCCGCCCTCCGAAAGACGGCGGGGTCTGTCCTTTGAGGGCCGCTCGAGGAGCATTGCATGCGACACAAACGATCGATACCCAACCGCGGCTTCCGCGTCGCCGACCAGATCCAGCGCGACGTCGCCGAGCTGATCCGCGACCTGAAGGATCCGCGCATCGGCATGGTGACGATCCACGCCGTCGAGGTGACGCCCGACTACGCGCACGCGACCGTGTTCTTCTCGGTCCTGGTGGGCGATTCGGCGGAATGCGAGATCGCGCTCAACGAGGCCGCGGGTTTCATCCGCAACGGCCTGTTCAAGCGCCTGCAGATCCACACCGTGCCGACCCTGCACTTCAAGTTCGACCGCACCACCGAGCGCGCCGCCGAGCTGACGGCGCTGATCGCCCAGGCGAACGCGACGCGGGCGAAGGAAGACTGACCGTGAACTCGCCGCGTCCGCGCCTGGTGCGCCGTGCGGTGCACGGAGTGCTCTTGCTCGACAAGGGGCTGGGGGTGTCTAGCAACATGGCTCTGCAGTTGGCCAAGCGCCTGTTTCGGGCGGAAAAGGCCGGCCACACCGGCACGCTCGATCCGCTCGCCACCGGCCTGCTGCCGCTTTGCTTCGGCGCGGCGACCAAGTTCGCCCAGGTGAGCCTCGATGCCGACAAGCGCTACCTCGCCACCCTGAAGCTCGGCGTGACGACGACCAGCGGCGACGCCGAGGGCGAGGTCGTGCGCGAGCGCCCCGTCGCCGTCTCTCGCCCCCAGGTCGAGGCCGCGTGCGCCGGCTTCGTCGGCGCGATCAGCCAGCTGCCGCCGATGCATTCGGCGCTCAAGCACGAGGGCAAGCCGCTCTACGACTACGCCCGCGCCGGCATCGAGATCGAGCGCGAGCCGCGCAACGTGACGATCCACGCCATCGACGTCGTCGAAGGCGAGGGCGACCGCTGGATGCTGGACGTCCGCTGCAGCAAGGGAACCTACATCCGCACCCTCGCCGAGGACATCGGCGAGGCCCTCGGCTGCGGCGCGCACCTGGCAGCGCTGCGCCGCACCGGCAGCGGCCGCCTCGGGATCGAGTCCGCGCTGACGATCGAGGCGCTCGAAGCGCTCTCGCCGGCGGAGCTCGACGGCGCCCTGCTGCCCGTCGAGGCGCTCGTCGCCGACTGGCCCAAGGTCGTCCTCCTCGCCGAAGATGCCGGCCGCTTCCTCGCCGGCGTTCGCCGCCGCCTTCCCCTGGCCGATGCCGCGAACGTTCGCGTCTACGGACCTGGCGCAGCCTTTCTCGGCAGCGCCCACGTGGCCGGCGGCGAGCTGATCGCCAGCCGTCTTCTCAGCCCGGCCGAAGTCGGCGCCGCCATTCCCGCGCCGATGCCGCGCCCCCGAATCGAAGAATCCGAAAGCCTCCCGTCATGACCCGCCAGATCCGCAACATCGCCATCATCGCCCACGTCGACCACGGCAAGACGACACTCGTCGACCAGCTGCTTCGCCAGAGCGGCACCTTCCGCGCCAACGAGAAGGTGGCCGAGCGGGTGATGGACTCGAACGACCTCGAGAAGGAGCGCGGCATCACGATCCTGGCGAAGAACTGCGCCGTCGAGTGGAAGGGCACGCACATCAACATCGTCGACACGCCGGGCCACGCCGACTTCGGCGGCGAGGTCGAGCGGGTGCTGTCGATGGTCGACAGCGTGCTGCTGCTGATCGACGCGGTGGAAGGGCCGATGCCGCAGACCCGCTTCGTCACGCGCAAGGCGCTCGCTCTCGGCCTGAAGCCGATCGTCGTCGTCAACAAGGTCGACCGGCCGGGCGCGCGCGAGGACTACGCGGTCAATGCCACCTTCGACCTGTTCGACAAGCTCGGTGCGAGCGAGGAGCAGCTCGACTTCCCGGTGATCTACGCCTCGGGCCTGAACGGCTGGGCGACCCTGGAGAAGGGCGCCACCGGCACCGACCTGGCGCCGCTGTTCGACGCGATCCTCCAGCACGTGCCCGCGCACGCCGGCGCGCCCGGCGATCCGCTCCAACTGCAGATCTGCTCGCTCGACTACTCCACCTACGTCGGCCGGATCGGCATCGGCCGGATCAACCAGGGCACCCTGAAGCCGATGCAGGACGTGGCGCTGTACTCGGGCCCCGACTCCACGCCGATCAAGGCGCGCGTCAACCAGGTGCTGAAGTTCGAGGGCCTGGAGCGGCAGCAGGCCACCGAGGCCGGGCCCGGCGACATCGTGCTCATCAACGGCATCGAGGGCATCGGCATCGGCGTGACCCTGACCGACCTCGAGAACCCGCTGCCGCTGCCGATGCTGCAGGTCGACGAGCCGACGCTGACGATGAACTTCTGCGTCAACAATTCGCCGCTCGCCGGCCGCGAGGGCAAGTTCGTCACCAGCCGGCAGATCCGGGACCGGCTCGACCGCGAGCTGCAGTCGAACGTGGCGCTCAAGGTGAAGGACACCGACGAAGACGGCATCTTCGAGGTTTCCGGCCGGGGCGAGCTGCACCTGACCATCCTGCTCGAAAACATGCGCCGCGAGGGTTACGAGCTGGCCGTGTCGAAGCCGCGCGTCGTCTTCCACGACAAGGACGGCGAGCGCCTCGAGCCGATCGAGTTCGTCACCACCGACGTCGAGGACAGCCACCAGGGCGCGGTGATGCAGGCGCTCGGCGAGCGTCGCGCCGACCTGGTCAACATGGAGAGCGACGGCCGCGGCCGGGTTCGCCTCGACTACAAGATTCCAGCGCGCGGCCTGATCGGCTTCCAGAACGAGTTCCTCAACCTGACCCGCGGCACCGGCCTGATCAGCAACATCTTCGACAGCTACGAGCCTTTCAAGGGCGAGATCGAAGGGCGCAAGAACGGCGTGCTGATCAGCCAGGACGACGGCGAGGCGGTGACCTATTCGCTCGGCAAGCTCGACGACCGGGGCCGCATGTTCGTCAAGGCCGGCGACCCGCTGT
Source organism: Burkholderiales bacterium (assembly GCA_021414305.1). GTDB lineage: Bacteria > Pseudomonadota > Gammaproteobacteria > Burkholderiales > Burkholderiaceae_C > Schlegelella_A. The sequence goes on from JAIOOS010000016.1 coordinate 13,448, forward strand.
ACGAAGGCATGATCATCGGCATCCACTCGCGCGACAACGACCTGGTCGTCAACGCGGTGCGCGGCAAGCAGCTCACCAACTTTCGCGTGTCCGGCAAGGAAGACGCGATCAAGATCACGCCGCCGATCCAGCTCACCCTCGAGTACGCGGTCGAGTTCATCGCCGACGACGAGCTGGTCGAGATCACGCCGAAGTCGATCCGCATCCGCAAGCGCCACCTCAAGGAGCACGAGCGCAAGAAGGCGGCGCGCGAGGGCTGAGCCCGCGCAGCGAGCGCAGTCCGGCGCGCGAGCGCGCCCTATCGTCCCTCGACGCTCTGCAGCAGGACGTCGGCTGCGGCGAGGCACTGCGCACGCGTGACGTCGCGGTGGGTGAGGGCGCGGATCGTCCGGGCGCCGAGCGCATTGACCCACACGCCGCGAGCCCGCGCCGCTGCCACCACCGCGGCAGCGTCCGGAGCCTCCGGTGCGAGCCCGAAGACGACGATGTTCGTCTGCACCGTGGCCAGGTCGAGCTCGACCTGGCGGCTCTGCATCAACCGTTCGCCGAGAAGCCGGGCGTTCGCATGGTCGTCGTGCAGTCCCGCCAGGTGGTGCTCGAGACCGTGCAGCGCGGCGGCCGCGAAGATGCCGACCTGGCGCATCGCTCCGCCGAGCATGCGGCGGTGTCGTACGGCCGGGCCGATGAGCTCACGCGGCCCCGCCAGCAGCGACCCGCCGGGCGCGCCCAGTCCCTTGGAGAACGACACCGCAACCAGATCGAACGGCGCGGCGAGGCGGTCGACGCCGAGGCCGGTGGCGACAGACGCGTTCCAGAGGCGAGCCCCGTCGAGGAAGGTGGCGATGCCGAGCCGCCGCGCGGCCTCGCAAATGCGCTCGGCGTCCGGCTGCGGAAAGATCACGCCGCCGGCGCGGTTGTGCGTGTTCTCGATCTCGACCAGCGTCGTCGGCGGGTAGATGCCATGCAGGCGCGGCTTCACGGCCGCCAGGAAGTCCGCCGCGCTGAACAGGCCGCGCGCGCCGATCTCGGTGAGCTGCACGCCAGCATTCGCCGCCGATCCGCCGGTCTCGTGCCAGACCGCGTGGCTCTCGCGGCTGACGATGACGTCGTCTCCGGGCCGGGTGAGGACCCGCAGCGCGACCTGGTTGGCCATCGTGCCGCTCGGCAGCCAGAGCGCTGCTTCCTTGCCGAGCAGTGAAGCGACCTGTTCCTGCAGGCGGTTGACGGTCGGGTCCTCGCCGTACTGGTCATCGCCGACCGGGGCTGCGGCAATCGCCGCGCGCATCGCCGGTGTCGGCCGGGTGACCGTGTCGGAGCGGAGGTCGATCGCGGCGTTCCCTTGATCCATCGCAAGCTCCTTCGAGACAGTCTGACAGAGCCGACGGCGGGGAGCGATTCGGGTAAGCGTCAGTCACCGGGGGTGTCGTCCACGTGCGGTCCGGCAGAGCGCTGACGAGTCCGGCGCATCGTCGCCATGATGCGGATCAAGGGCACCATCGTTCGACCGGTCTATCGTGCTTGCACCGAAAAGGAAGAATCATGACCATCACCCACGTCCTCGTCTGGCTCGATCACCACTCGGCCAAGATCTTTCCGGTCGGCGGCGCTACGGCGCCGGCGGCCGAGCACCTGGCCGAGCACAGCCATCACACCCGGCAGCACGGGAGCGCGGTGCGAAGCGAGCACGAGTTCTACGGCGCGGTGTGCGACGCGCTGGAAGGGGCCGCCGAAGTGCTGGTCGCCGGCTCGTCGACGGCGCGGACCGACTTCCGTCACTACCTCGAGAAGCACCGCCCGCAGGTCGCGCAAAAGGTGCTCGGCTACGAAAGCGTCGATTCCCCGACCGATGGCCAGCTCGTCGCGCTCGGTCGCCGCTTCTTCGCCGCTCGCGCCGTCGGCGCCGCGGCGCCCGCCGCAGGGCCCTGAACCCGGTGGGGCGCGGAGGGCGTCGGGGTGAGCGCATGCCGAGCCACCACTGAGGAGGATCGATCAATAGGAGATCTCCTCTCCATCTGCAAGTTTACATAATATACATTGTAGTGATATGCACTGGGATGGACACGACACCCCGTCCGCGGCGCTCGCAAACCCGTCTGGCATCGGACCACGCACTCCCTTAGGATCGCTGACGTCGCCAATGCGTCGAGACAGTGCGCCGGCCGCCCGGTTGCCGAGCGTGCGGAAAGGGATCTTGCAGGCTACCGATATCGGTCATCCCGACTACTTCCACAAGGTAGTCGACTGCCAGTGGGCTTGTCCCGCCCACACTCCCGTCCCCGAGTACATCCGCCTCATAGCCGCCGGTCGCTACACCGACGCCTACATGGTGAACTGGGAATCCAACGTCTTCCCCGGCATCCTCGGGCGGACCTGCGATCGACCCTGCGAGCCGGCATGCCGGCGCGGACGCGTCGAGGAAGCGCAGGCCGAAAAGCCCGAGCCGGTCGCGATCTGTCGCCTGAAGCGCGTCGCCGCCGACTACAAGGACGACATCACCGAGCACCTGCCGCACCTCGTCGCCGCCGCCAACGGCAAGCGCATCGTCTGCGTCGGCGGCGGACCTGCGGCGCTGACAGTGGCGCGCGACCTGGCGCCGCTCGGCTACAAGGTCGTCATCTTCGACGGCGATGCCAAGGCCGGCGGCATGATCCGCTCGCAGATCCCTCGCTTTCGCCTGCCCGAGGAAGTGATCGACGAGGAAACGGGCTACGTGCTGAAGCTCGGCGTCGAGTTTCGCGGCGGCACCCGGATCGAGTCGATGAAGGAGCTGCTCGGCGAGCGCTGGGACGCGGTCTTCGTCGGCTCGGGCGCGCCGCGCGGCCGCGATCTCTCGATTCCCGGCCGGCAGGAAGCGGCGGCGAACATCCACATCGGCATCGACTGGCTCTCTTCGGTGTCGTTCGGCCACGTCACGAAGATCGGCAAGCGGGTCATCGTCCTCGGTGGCGGCAACACGGCGATGGACTGCTGCCGCAGCTCCAAGCGTCTGGGCGGCAGCGACGTCAAGGTGATCGTCCGTTCGCCCTTCGAGGAGATGAAGGCCTCGCCCTGGGAAAAGGAAGACGCCGTCCACGAAGGCATTCCGATCCTCGATTGCCTGGTGCCCAAGGCCTTCCTGCACACCAACGGCAAGCTCACCGGAATGAGCTTCGACAAGGTGCGGGCTGTGCGCGACGAAAAGGGGCGGCGCCAGCTCGTTTCCACCGGCGAGCCGGAGCAGGTGTTCGAGTGCGACGACGTCCTGGTCGCGGTCGGCCAGGAGAACGCCTTCCCGTGGATCGAGCGCGATGCCGGCATCGCCTTCGACGAATGGGGCATGCCGGTGCTCGATGCGGTCACGCTGCAGTCGAGCCTGCCGCGCGTCTTCTTCGGCGGCGACGCGGCGCTCGGGCCCAAGAACATCATCTGGGCCGTCGCCCAGGGCCACGCCGCGGCGATCTCGATCGACAAGTTCCTGAACGGCGAGGACGTCAGCGTGCGCCCTGCTCCGGGCGTGACGCTGGTCTCGCAGAAGATGGGCATCCACGAGTGGTCCTACGACAACGACATCACCAACGACCTGCGCAGCAAGGTGCCCTGGCGTGACATCAACAAGTCGCTGCGCAACATCAAGGTCGAGGTCGAGCTCGGCTTCGACGTCGCCACCGCCTGGAAGGAAGCCGAGCGCTGCCTCAACTGCGACGTGCAGACCGTGTTCAACACGGTCCAGTGCATCGAGTGCGACGCCTGCGTCGACATCTGCCCCACCGACTGCATCACCTTCACCGCCAACGGCGACGAGGCCGACCTGCGGTCTCGCCTGCACGCCCCGGCGCGCCACCTCGACCAGGCGCTCTACGTCTCCAGCGACCTGAAGACCGGGCGGGTGATGGTCAAGGACGAGGACGTCTGCCTGCACTGCGGCCTGTGCGCCGAGCGCTGCCCTACGGGCGCGTGGGACATGCAGAAGTTCATGATCAAGCAGACCCGTGCCGGGCACGGCTGTCGAACCGGCAGCAAGACCGCGAAGAAGGTGGCAACCCTCACATGACGTCGAACGTTCAAGCGGGCACGGCCCCGCGTCTTGAAGCCGTCAACGATTTCGTCGTCAAGTTCGCCAACGTCAACGGCTCCGGGTCGGCGTCGGCCAACGAGCTGTTCGCGCGCAGCCTCTTGCGCATGGGCGTGCCGGTGAGTCCGCGCAACATCTTCCCCTCGAACATCCAGGGCCTGCCCACCTGGTACGAGGTGCGCGTCAGCGAGAAGGGCTGGCTGGCGCGGCGCGGCGGCGTCGACCTGATGGTGGCGATGAACCCGCAGACCTGGGAGAAGGACCTCGAGGAGATCGAGCCCGGCGGCTACCTGCTCTACGACAGCTCGAAGCCGATGCCGGCCTCGCGCTTTCGCAGCGACATCCATGTCCTCGGCGTGCCGCTGACCGACCTGTGCGCCACCCGCTACACCGACCCGCGCGAGCGCCAGCTGCTGAAGAACATCGTCTACGTCGGCGTGCTCGCGGCGATGCTCGGCGTCGAGCCCGAGGTGATCGCCACGCTGCTCGGCGAGCAGTACAAGGGCAAGGCCAAGCTGCTGCAGCCCAACCTCGACGCCTTCATGATGGGCCTGCACCATGGCCGCGAGTACTTCGACGACGCGCTCGGCCTGAAGATCTCGCGGCGCGACGCGGTGGGAAAGCGGATCTTCATCGAGGGTAACGCCGCCGCCGCGCTCGGCTGCGTCTACGGCGGAGCGACGGTCTGCGCCTGGTACCCGATCACGCCGAGCTCGTCGCTCGCCGAGGGCTTCCAGAAGTACTGCGCGAAGCTGCGCGTCGACAAGGTCACGGGCAAGAACAAGTTCGCGATCGTCCAGGCCGAGGACGAGATCGCCTCGATCGGCATCGTCGTCGGCGCCGGCTGGAACGGTGCTCGCGCCTTCACCACCACCTCGGGACCGGGCGTCTCGCTGATGACCGAGTTCATCGGCCTGGCCTATTTCGCCGAGATACCGGTGACGATCATCAACGTGCAGCGCGGTGGGCCCTCCACCGGCATGCCCACGCGCACCCAGCAGGCCGACCTGCTCTCCTGCGCCTACGCCTCGCACGGCGATACCAAGCACGTGCTGCTGTTCCCCGAGGATCCGAAGGAGTGCTTCGAGTTTTCGGCCGCCTCGCTCGACCTGGCCGACCGCCTGCAGACGCCGATCTTCGTCATGACCGACCTCGACATCGGCATGAACCACCGCCTCTGCGATCCGCTCGAGTGGGACGACAGCCGCAGCTTCGACCGCGGCAAGGTGATGAGCGAGGCCGACCTCGAATCCGGCCGCGACTTCGGCCGCTACCTCGACGTCGACGGCGACGGCATCCCGTACCGCACCCTCCCCGGCACCCACGCCAGCAAGGGCGCGTACTTCACCCGCGGCACCACCCGCGACGCCTACGCGCGCTACTCGGAGGCCGGGCCCGACTACCTCTACAACGTCACCCGCCTGCTGAAGAAGTTCGAGACCGCCAAGGAGCTGGTGCCGCAGCCGGTGCTGCAGAAGGCCGCGCGCAAGACGCGTTTCGGCGTGATCTTCTACGGCTCCACCAGCCCGGCGATGGCCGAGGCCTTCGAGGCGCTGCAGGCGCAGAACGTCCACATCGACACGCTGCGGGTGCGGGCCTTCCCGTTCAGCGCCGCGGTCGACCGCTTCGTCGCCGAGCACGAGACGGTGTTCGTGATCGAGCAGAACCGCGATGCGCAGCTGCGCATGATGCTGGTCAACGAGCAGGAGATCGACCCGGCGCGGCTCGAGCCGATCCTGCACTACGACGGCACGCCGATCACCGCGCGCTTCATCATCGAGGCGATCGCCAAGCGGGTGCGCGCCGACAACGTCGAGCCGATCCAGGCCAAGAAGAAGGGGAAGGTGGCATGACCTACCTCGCCAAGCCGAAGCTGCACCACCCCACCCTGGCCGCCAACAAGCTCGGCTTCACGCGGCGCGACTACGAAGGGAAGATCTCCACCCTGTGCGCGGGCTGCGGCCACGACTCGATCTCGGCGGCGCTGGTGCAGGCCTGCTGGGAGCTCGAGATCGAGCCGCACCGCGTGGCCAAGCTCTCCGGCATCGGCTGCTCGTCGAAGACGCCCGACTACTTCCTCGGCGCCTCGCACGGCTTCAACACCGTGCACGGGCGCATGCCCTCGGTGCTGACCGGCGCCAACCTCGCCAACCGCGAGCTGCTCTACCTCGGCGTCAGCGGCGACGGCGACTCGGCGTCGATCGGCCTCGGCCAGTTCGCGCATGCCATGCGGCGCGGCGTGAACATGACCTACATCGTCGAGAACAACGGCGTCTACGGCCTGACCAAGGGCCAGTTCTCGGCCACCGCCGACCAGGGCAGCAAGAGCAAGAAGGGCGTCATCAACACCGACACCGCGATCGACCTGGTGGCGATGGCGTTGCAGCTCGGCGCGACCTACGTGGGCCGCAGCTTCTCCGGCGACAAGGAGCAGCTCGTGCCGCTGATCAAGGGCGCGCTCAGTCACCGCGGCGCGGCCCTGCTCGACGTCATCAGCCCCTGCGTTGCCTTCAACAACCACGCCGGCAGCACCAAGAGCTACGACTACGTGCGGGCGCACAACGAGGCGGTGAACCGGCTCGACTTCATGCCCAAGCGAGGCGCGATCACGGCCATGTACGCGCCGGGCGAGGTGATCGAGGTGACCCAGCACGACGGCAGCGTGCTGCGCCTGAGAAAGCTGGCCGAGGGCTACGACCCGGGCGACCGGCTGGCGGCGATGAACCACATCGCGACCTACGAGGCGCGGGGCGAGGTGCTGACGGGGCTGCTCTACGTGAGGGCCGATGCGGAAGACCTGCACGGCCACCTGAACACCGTCGACGGGGCGCTGAACCGGCTCGGCGACAAGGACCTCTGCCCGGGATCGGCTGCGCTCGCGGCGATCAACGCCGAGCTGGTCTGACGAACGCCTGAGGGTCGACTGAGGGTCGGCTGGGGGGCGGCTGGAGGAACCGGCCGCGGACGCCTTAAACGGCGCCGAACGTCGAGTCGACGATCGCGGGTTCGATTTCCGGCTCGATCTCCACCGCCTCGATCGCGGCGTCGAAGGCGCCGAGCTCGACCGCGGGCTTGGCAGGACGGGGGTTGTCGAGGGGCCGGCAGATGGTGCTCTTCAGTCGCGCGAGGCGATCCGAGCGCTCGATCGCGGCGAACACCATTTCCGGCGCGGTCATCAGGGCAAACGGGTTGCTGGTGTGGCTGGTCTGCTGCATTGGAATCTCCCTCGACTGCGATTCGGGCCAATGTAAGGAGACGCCCGAACTGCAGAAAGCTGGTGCACGGAGATTTGTAACGTCAGCGAGATTCTGACAACGTTGTCAGGGGCAATCCATCCGCCGGTCGATATATCAAGAATATTATTGTTGTATGACAGTGCTTTATAGATGATTATTAAAGTTAATCATCAGGTTTCGTCCGAGTGAAGAGCTGCTCGAAATTCCGGCTCGTGGCCACCGCGACGGCCTCGATCTCCAGTCCCTTGATGTCTGCGAGCTGTCGGGCCACCCAGGGCACGTAAGCCGGCGAGTTCAGCTTCCCCCGGTAGGGTACCGGTGCGAGGTACGGGCTGTCGGTCTCGATCAGGCAGCGGTCGAGCGGCACGAACGCCGCTACCGCGCGCAAGTCGGCGGCGGTCTTGAAGGTCAGGATCCCCGAGAACGAGATGTAGAAGCCGAGATCGAGGGCGGCGCGTGCCACCTCGGCGGTTTCGGTGAAGCAATGGAAAACGCCGCGGGCCCGGCCTTCGCCCTCCTCGCGCAGCAGCGCGAGCGTGTCGGCCGAGGCGTTGCGCGTGTGGATCACCAGCGGCAGGCCGCTCGCCCGCGAGGCGCGGATGTGGATGCGGTAGCGCTGCCGCTGCCACTCCATGTCGGCGATGCTGCGACCGCCGAGGCGGTAGTAGTCGAGGCCGGTCTCGCCGATCGCCACGACCTTGGGCATGGCCGCGAGCGCGAGCAGGTCCTCGAGGCCGGGCTCGCGAACGCCCTCGTTGTCCGGATGCACGCCGGCGCTGCACCAGAAGTTCTCGTGGCCGAGCGCGAGCGCATGAACCTGGTCGAACTCCTCGAGCGTGGTGCAGATGCACAGCGCCCGGTCGACGCCTGCCTCCGCCATGGCGGCGCGGATCTCCGGCAGCTTTTCCGCGAGCTCGGGGAAGCTGAGGTGGCAATGCGAATCGACGTACATGGAAATCTCGCGGCAATCACGCTGCGCGGCGCGCAGGCCGCAGCGGCTCAGATCGTCTGCGTGGGCTTGGCCGACGACAGCGAGGTGCCGAGCGTCTCCTCGATGCGCGCGCGCAGGGCGCGGCTCTTGTCGTCCGCCGGAAAGCGGACGCCGACGCCCTGGGTGCGGCCGCCCGAGGCGTTGGCGGGCGTGATCCAGCCGACCTTGCCGGCCACCGGGTAGCGCTGCGGATCGTCGGGCAGCGAGAGCAGCAGGTAGATGTCCTCGCCCAGCTTGTAGTCGCGGGTGGTCGGAACGAAGATGCCGCCCTCGGAAAACATCGGCATGTAGGCGGCGTAGAGCGCGCCCTTCTCGCGAAAGACGAGCTGGATGACGCTGGGCCGGCCGGCATTCGGCGCCGGGGCGCCGGCCGCCGGGGGCGCCGCGCGCGCTGCAGCAGGTTCGCTCATCGGCGCAAGTGTAGCGAGTCGACCCCGCCGCGGCGCTGCGCCGATCGCGGCGTTTGCAACGCTTCCCGGCCCTGTTCGACCAGGCTTTCGAGCGTGAGCTCGGCATTCCACGGGTGTTCCGCGTTCTCGGCAAAGCGGCGAAGCTCGGCCGACCAGCGCACCAGCGTGTCGAGCGCGGGGGCGCGTCCGGCCAGGGTGGCGGCGGCGAAGTAGCGCGGCGCCGCGCCGGCGGCCACGCTGGCGACGTCGTGGCATAGCTTCTGCAGCGCATCGACCGCCAGCGGCAAGGGCCAGCCGCGCAGGGCCGACACGTCGCCGGCGGCGATTCGACCGGGGAAGTTTCGCCAAGTCGCTGCGTCGACACCGAGCTGAGCCAGCGCGATCACGTCCTGCGGCTGGCCACCGCAGCCGGCGAGCAGCACCTCGGGCTCGGCGATGCCCTGCGCGCGCAGCCACTCGACCGCGACCTCGGTCGCCGGCAGCTCGAGCGCGATCGCCTGGCAACGGCTGCGGATCGTCGGCGCCAGGGCGTCGGCGGCTGCGGTGCAGAGCAGGAAGCGGGCATCGCCGGCCGGCTCTTCGAGCGTCTTCAGGAACGCGTTGGCGGCGATCGCGTTCATCCGCTCTGCCGGGTGGATGACGATCGCCTTGCCGCGGCCGCGCGAGGAGGTGGTCAGCGCCAGCGCGATCGCGGCCCGCACCTCCTCGACCCGGATGTCCTTGCTCGGCTTCTTCTTGCCGGCCTTCTCCTCGCCGCCCTCCTCCGACTCCGGGGCCGCCCAACCGAGGCCTTCGCGCAGCGCCTCCGGAAGGAGGACCAGCAGGTCGGGATGCGAACGCGCCGCCACCAGCCGGCAGCTCGCGCAGATGCCGCAGGGTCGCTCCCCCAGCGGCACGGTCGTCGATTCGCACAGCCAACCCTGCGCGAGCAGGATGCCGAGCTCGAACTGGCCAACCCCGCCCGGGGCGTGCAGCAACAGGGCGTGCGCGGTCTGCGTCTCCAGCGCGCGACGGAGCGGCGCGACCAGCCAGGGCAGCACCGCCACGGAGCCGGTTTCAGCCATCGAGCCGTTCACGCAGCGCCTGCGCGACGCGCAGCGCCACCTCGGAGCGGCCGAGCGAGGCATCGATCCGCATGAAGCGCTCCGGCGCTGCGTTCAGCCGCGCCAGGTAGCCCGCGCGAACCCGCTCGAAGAACGCCAGGTCCTCGGCCTCGAAGCGGTCGGCGGCGCGCGCCTCGGCGCGGCGCTGCGCCGCGACCTGCGGCTCGAGGTCGAACCAGAGCGTCAGGTCGGGCTGCAGGCCTTCCTGCACCGCGGCCTCGAGCGTTTCGAGCAGGGCCAGGCTCTGCCCGCGCCCGAAGCCCTGGTAGGCGAAGGTCGCATCAGTGAAGCGGTCGCAGAGCACGACCTCGCCGCGCGCCAGCGCCGGTGCGATCACCTTGGCGACGTGATCGCGTCGCGCCGCAAACACGAGCAGCGTCTCGCTCACCCCGTCCATCGCCGAGTGCAGCACCAGTTCGCGCAGGCGCTCTGCGAGCTCGGTGCCGCCCGGCTCGCGCGTGCAGACGACCGATCGTCCGGTCGCGCGCAGCGCCGCGGCCGTCGGCTCGATGTGGGTCGACTTGCCGGCGCCGTCGATCCCTTCGAAGGTGATGAATCGTCCGCTCACGGGACCTGCTTCTTCTGGAATCGGTTCACCGCCCGATTGTGCTCGGCGAGCGTCTCGCTGAACTCGCTGCTGCCGTCGCCGCGGGCGACGAAGTAGAGCGCCCGGGTCGGCTCGGGCCGCACCGCGGCGAACAGCGAGGCGCGGCCGGGAATCGAGATCGGCGTCGGCGGCAGGCCGGTGCGCAGGTAGGTGTTGTACGGCGTGTCGGCGAGCAGGTCGCGCTTTCTCAGGTTGCCGTCGAAGGCGACGCCGAGGCCGAAGATCACGGTCGGGTCGGTCTGCAGCGGCATGCCGATTCGCAGGCGGTTGACGAAGACGCCGGCGACCTTGCCGCGGTCGGCGCCGACGCCGGTTTCCTTCTCGACGATCGAGGCGAGCGTCAGGGCCTCGTCGGCGCTCTTCAGGGGACTGTCGGCGGCGCGTTCCTGCCAGGCCTCGTCGAGGCGATGCTGCATCGCCCGGTAGGCGCGCTTGAGCACGGCGAGATCGGTCGAGCCCTTGCTGTAGGCATAGGTGTCGGGATAGAGCCGGCCCTCGGGCGAGAGGCCGGGCGGCGCGCCGAGGGCCTGCATCACCTCGCTGTCGCTCAGTGCGGCGAGCGTCGGCTTCAGCGCTTCGGCCTTCGCCAGCTCGGCGCGGATCTGGCGAAAGGTCCAGCCCTCGATGAAGCGGACGACGGCCAGCGTCTCGTCGCCGCGCACCATCTTCTCGAGCAGGCCGATCGGCGTCGTGCCGGCCGGGGCCTCGTAGCTGCCCGCGCGGATCTTTCGCGCCTTGCCCGACCAGCGAAACCATTCGTAGAGCAGAACCGGCTCGGCCTTCACGCCAGCCCGGACCCAGGCCTCGGCAATCTGCCGCGGCGTATCGCCGAGCTCGATCGACACCTCGACCGGATCGGCGGCCAGCGCGAGCGGCCGATGCAGCCACCACCAGGCCGCGGAAGCCGAGGCCGCCGCCGCGACGAGCAGCAGCAGCAATGCGACGCGCCAGACCCTCATCGCCTCGCGACGACCTCGCGAGCGCTCCACCCCTTCACCACGCATGTCATGGCGGCTGATGATAATGGGCCATGCCATCTCCCCACGCCCTCGACGGCGCCTGCCGGATCGCCGATTGGGGCGTCATCCGGGCCCGCGGCACCGACGCCGCCAAGTTCCTCCAGGGACAGCTCACCAACGACGTCCTGGCCCTCGGACCTTCGCGCGCCCGACTCGCCGGCTTCTGCTCGGCCAAGGGGCGGCTGCAGGCGAGCTTCGTCGTCTGGCAGGCCGGCGCCGACGAGTTCCTGCTCGCCTGCTCGACGAGCCTGCTCGCGCCCACGCTCAAGCGCCTCTCGATGTTCGTGCTGCGCGCGCAGTGCAAGCTCAGCGACGCCAGCGCCGAGGTCGCGCTCTGGGGTCTGGCCGGAGGCGCCGCCGGGTCGCAAGTGGGCGACCTGTCGGTCTGGGAGAAGCGCGACGTCGACGGCGCCGTGCTGATCCGCCTGCCCGACGCCGAAGGCCGGGTGCGCGCTCTCTTCGCGGCGCCCGCTGGCGTCGAACCCCCGGGTGCGGCAAGCGCACCGCTGTCCCTCGCCGCCTGGCGCTGGCTCGAGGTGCGCAGCGGCGTCGTCACCATCGAGGCGGCGACGGTCGACCGCTTCGTGCCGCAGATGGTGAACTTCGAGCTCATCGGCGGCGTCGATTTCCAGAAGGGCTGCTATCCCGGCCAGGAAGTCGTCGCCCGCAGCCAGTACCGCGGCACGACCAAGCGGCGCACCTTCCTGTTCCAGGGCGACGCGGTCGCGAGCGCGGGCCAGGACGTGTTCGTCGCCGGCGCCCCAGGCGAGGCGGCGGGAACCGTCGCCAACGCAGCGGCTTCGCCGGAGGGCGGCGGCAGCAGTGCGCTGGTCGAGCTGCGCCTGGCCGCTGTCGGCGATGGCGAGCTCCGGCTCGGGAGCGCGAGCGGCCCGGTCCTGCATCGCGTGCCGCTGCCCTACCCGGTCGCGGTCGACGCCGAAGCCGCCGCCTGAACGCACCCGGTCGCGCCGTGGCCATGCGCGAGCTGTTCGTCTACTACCGGATCCGCCCCGCCGATGTCGCCGCCGCCCGCGCGGCCGTGCTGGCGATGCAGGACGCGTTGCGACGTGCGCATCCCGGGCTCGCGGCGCGCTTGCTGACCCGCGTCGGCGAAGGCGACGGCGACGGCAACGGATCGCAGACATGGATGGAAACCTACTCGCTGTCCGCCAAGCGTCCAGGCGTCGCTGCCGATCTCGAAGCGGAGATCGAGAAGGCGGCGACGAGCTGGGCAGCACTTGTCGCCGGGCCGCGGCACGTCGAAGCGTTCGTCGTCGCCGGCGATTGAACCTCGTCCGCGCGCTTCAGAGCGCGCGCAGCATCTCGACGTGGGCGATTCCGGTCTCGTGGAACTCCGGGCCGCGCCGCACGAAGCCCGCGCGCTCGTAGAACGCCGCGGCGCTGAGCTGCGCATGCAGCACCGCCTCGCGCTCGCCGCGCCCGCGCGCCGCATCGAGCAGGGCCTCGAGCACGGCCCGGCCCACGCCGCTGTGCCGGGAGCTCGCGGCCACGGCCATCCGCCCGATCTTGGCGACGCCGGGCACGTGCTCGAGCATCCGCCCGGTGGCCAGCGCCTGGCCGAGGCGGTTGTAGGCGACGGCGTGGACGGCGCTCTCGTCGGCGTCGTCCCATTCCATCTCGGCGGGGATCTTCTGCTCGGCGATGAACACCTGGGTGCGGATCGGCCGCGCATCGGCGCCGAGCTCGGCCCAGGTGCCGACGCGCACATCGACCATGCTTTCGCCGGTCTCGAAGCGGTCGAACAACTCGCGCAGCTCGCGCGGCACCGGCTTCGAGGCGGTGCCGTGCGGATCGGCGAAGACGTAGGTCAGGGTGCACGAGACGAGCAGCTGCTGGTCGCGGAACGCGCCGCCGACGAAGGTCGCCGAGGAGGTGCCGACCCGGGCGCAGCGCATGCCGATGTCGAGCACGTCGTCGTAGCGCGCCGAGGCCATGTACTCGACCTCGGCCTTGCGCACGAACAGGTCGCCCTGGAACGCGGCCATGGTCTCGGCGTAGGGCATGCCGAGCGCCCGCCAGTAGCCGGCGACCGCCGTGTCGAAGTACATCAGATAGTGGCCGTTGAAGACGATCTTCTGCGCGTCGATCTCGGCCCAGCGGACGCGCAGGCGTTCGAAGAATCGGAAGTCGGAACGTTGCATGGCGCGCGAGTGTGCCAGACGGTTATGCCAGACTGTCGTCATGGCGCAAATCAACTACATCACCCAGGTGCAGATCGACTTCGGCGTTCTCGCTCTCCTGCCGCAGGAATGCGCCCGGGCCGGCATGAAGAAGCCCCTGCTCGTCACCGACGCCGGCGTGCGCACGGCCGGCCTGCTCGACCGCGCCATCGATGCCCTGGCCGGCTTGCCGCACGCCGTGTTCGACGCGACGCCGTCGAATCCGAACGAGGCCGCGGTCCGCCATGCCGTCACGGTCTACCTGCAGCACGGCTGCGACGGCCTGGTCGCGATCGGCGGCGGCTCGAGCATCGACCTGGCCAAGGGCGCGGCCATCGCCGCCACCCACGAGGGGCCGCTCAGGACCTACGCCACCATCGAAGGCGGCAGCGCGAAGATCAGCGAGCGGGTGGCGCCGCTGATCGCCGTGCCCACCACCGCCGGCACGGGCAGCGAAGTGGCGCGCGGCGCGATCGTGATCGTCGACGACGGCAGGAAGCTCGGATTCCACAGCTGGCACCTGGTGCCCAGGACCGCCCTGCTCGACCCCGAGCTGACCCTCGGCCTGCCGCCCTTCCTCACCGCGGCGACCGGCATGGACGCGATCGCGCATTGCATGGAAACCTTCATGGCGCCGGCCGTCAATCCGCCGGCCGACGGCATCGGCCTCGACGGCCTGGAGCGCGCCTGGAAGCACATCGAGCGCGCCACCCGGGACGGCAGCGACCGCGAGGCGCGCTGGAACATGATGAGCGCGAGCATGCAGGGCGCGATGGCGTTCCAGAAGGGCCTGGGCTGCGTGCACAGCCTGAGCCACAGCCTCGGCGGCGCCAACCCGAAGCTGCACCACGGCACGCTCAACGCCATGTTCCTGCCGGCCGTGGTGAAGTTCAACGCCGCGGCCGAGTCGATGAAGAAGGACCGCCGCCTGGTCCGCATGGCGCAGGCGATGGGCCTGGCGTCGGCCGACGAGACCGGCGAAGCCGTCGCCGGCGCGATTCGCGACATGAACGCGCGCCTCGGCCTGCCCTCGGGGCTGGCGGCGCTCGGCGTCACGAGCGCGATGTACGAGCGCATCGTCGACGGCGCCCTGGCCGACCACTGCCACAAGACCAATCCTCGGATCGCGACCCGCGACGACTACGTGGCGATGCTCGACGCCTCGATGTAGCGGTCGCGCGGCGAAGACGCCCTCAGAGCCGGATCAGGCCCCGCCGCGTCGCCTCCAGCGTGGCCTCGGCGCGATTGGTGACGTCGAGCTTGCGGTACAGCGACTTGGTGTAGCTCGCCGCGGTGTTGGTGGTGATCTCGAGCGCCTGGGCGACGTCGCCGATCGTCAGGCCCTTCGCCAGCAGCGTCAGCACCTCCTGCTCGCGCTGCGTCAGCGAGGTGGCCGGAGCCTCGGGCGCGTGGAAGTAGCCGAGCAGGCGCGCCGCGATCGAGGCCGAGAGCGGCGGCTTGCCCTGCGCGGTGTGCAGCAGCAGCTCGGCGAGACGCTCGATCGCGTCGTCCTTGAGCAGGTAACCCGCGGCGCCGGCGCGCAGAGCGGGAAAGAGATGCTGGTCGTCGGCGAAGACCGTGCTGACGACGCTGATCGTGCGGTGCGGCGGGCGGGCCAGGACTTCGATCAGGGAGACGCCGCTGCCGTCGGGCAGGTCGAGGTCGATCAGCGCCAGGTCGGGCGAGGCCGCGCGCAGCGCAACCCGCGCTTCGCGCAGCGAGCCCGCGGCCGTCACTTCAGCGTCGGGAAACGCCTGGCGCACCGCCGCCTGCAGCCAGGCGCGCGCATCCGCGTCGTCGTCGAGGACGAGCACCCGGCGCGGCGAGATCGGCGTCACGATGCCGTCGCCTGCGTGGCCAGGCCCGGCGTGGCGGCGAACGGAATGCCGACCAGCACCTCGGTGCCCCCGCCCGGCCTCGCCGCCCAGCGCGCATGGCCGTCCAGGTCGGCGGCACGGGCCACCACGCCTTCGGGCGCCACGCCCTCGGGGATGCCGTTGCCGTCGTCGCTGACGTGCAATTCGAGGAGATCGGCCGCGACCCGCCACGCCACCTCGATCCGCCGGCCCTGCCCGTGCTCGAGCGCGTTCGAGAGCAGCTCGCGGACGATGCGCTCGAGCTGGTAGCGCTGCCGCCCCGAGAGATGCAGGTCGCCTTCACGCGACCATGCGAGCTCCTGACCGGCGTTCTCGCAGCGCAGCTCGGCCTCGAGCCGCCATTCCTCGGCCAGGTCGGAGAGCTCGCCGACATCGACCTGGCTCGCGGCCACGATCGTGCGCATCTCCGACAGGGCATCGCGCGCCAGCGAGCGCTGCCGGTCGTCGCGTGCCCCGTAGACCAGGCTGAGCAGGCGTGCGCCGAGGTTGTCGTGCAGGTCGCGGTAGATGCGCTCTCGCTCCCGCCCGGCGGATCGCTCGGCGAGCAGGCGCCTTTCGCGGCTGTAGATCGCTTCGATCTCGGCGCCGGCGCGGGCGACGCGCGACTCCAGCGTTTCGTTGGCGACGCGCAGCGCCTGCATCGCCCGCACCGAGCGCAGGCCGAGCTGGAACATCAGGCCGAGCAGCAGCGCCGGCATGGCGAGCGACATCAGGTAGAAGCCTTCGCGCCAGAGCATGGGAAAGAGCAGCGAGTTGAGTATCTGGTCGTAGACGCCGGCGGCGGCCAAGGCCAGCAGGATCACCCCGTAGGAGCCGATCTCGAGCGTCCCTCGGCGGCGC
The DNA here is from genome assembly GCA_021414305.1 of Burkholderiales bacterium. Classification (GTDB taxonomy): domain Bacteria; phylum Pseudomonadota; class Gammaproteobacteria; order Burkholderiales; family Burkholderiaceae_C; genus Schlegelella_A. The sequence goes on from JAIOOS010000016.1 coordinate 29,762, forward strand.
CACTGAACGAGCAACCAGCTCACGGCGTACAGGGTGCCCAGCGTCGCGATGCCGTGCGTCACCGGGTTGAAGCGGGCGAGCGTGGGCAGGTCCCAGAGGGCGTACAGGGCGACGAAGAGCAGGAGCACCGCCGCGATGGCGCGCTCGAGCCGCGGCCGGCGCACGCCCAACGCGCGATGGGCGAACAGGACCGCGAACAGCGTTGCCGCGTCGACTGCCGAGTGGACCAGCCACCACCAGGCCCGAGCCGGAATCGGAATCTCCTGGATGAACTTGTTGAGCGCGTAGACGAGAAACGACGCGCCGAGGGCGGCGTAAAACAGGTAGGCGGTGTCGCGGCGATCGATCAGCCAGAGCACCAGGCCGGAGAGCGTCGCCAGCGCCATCAGCACCGCCGCCACCTGGCTGAGGCCGATCTGCGCGAAGTACCGCCGGTCGTGGTCGGGCTGGAGCAGCGCGGTCGGTCCCACCGCGACCGGCGTCATGTGGCCGAACCCCGGGTAGACGCGCAGCCGCACCATGAGCTCGTTGCGGTCGGTCCGCCACATCGCCGTCGGCAGGCGAAAGATCAGCGGCCGGTTCCAGTTGCGGGCCACCGGCTCCGCGAAGGAGCCGCCGTCGCCGATCCATTCGCCATTGAAGTACACGGCCGCGTTCATGCTGAAGCGCCACAGGTACACCGACTGCGGATCCTTCGGCACCGTTGCGGGCAAGGTGAAGCGGTACCAGCCGTTGTCGCCCTGGCGGTAGCGCTCGGGCGAGCGCCACGATTCGGGAAGCTGCACCGGTCGCCAGGCGGCGCCGGCAGGAGGCGGCGTGTCTGAGTCGACGATCGCCAGCTCGGCGCGGCTGAAGATGCGCGGGTCGTCGAGGGCGACTTCGAACGGGGGCTCGCTCGTGTCGGCAGCGACGCCTGTGCCGAGCACGCACAGCAAGGTGCCGAGAAAGCGCCGTAACGCACGCGTCGCCCTGCGCGACGCCGGTCTCGATCGTGCGTCGCCCTCACCCATGGCCGCGACCCCTTGTGCCTCGCTGGATCATAGGCAAGGCACTTCGCCGCGGCAAACGCCGACGCGCCATCGCCGCGAGCGGCAAGCCCTTCGTCCATCGTGGCCGGGAGGGTCGCGTGTTCGCCGTCCGCCTGCTACCCCTGTTCATGGGTAGCGGCCCACAGCCGGGCCTGCCCCGACGGACGCTCAGTCCGAGGCGACGATGATCGTGGTGTCGATGCTCGGCGGCGGCGGTTCCGCGGGGACCGAGGCAGAGACGGCGGGAGGCGCAGGCCGATCGTCGGGCCATGCGGCGAGGTACTCGCGCCAGTGCGCCTCGTCGATGCCGCCGAGCGTCTCTCGCACCAGGGCGATCTCGCGCTCGTACTCGGCCTCGGTGAAGCCGCCGCGCATCTGCTGGAACCGGCAGTACAGCAGGTAGGTGTTCATCACGTCGGTTTCGCAGTAGCGCCGGATCTCGTCGGTGCGCCCCTGCCTGTAGGCATTGAACACTTGGCTGCCGTCCATGCCGAGCTTGCCGGGAAAGCCGCACAGCTTGGCCATCGCGTCCAGCGGCGCATTGGCCTTGCCCTGATAGAGCGCCAGCAGGTCCATCAGGTCGACGTGGCGCAGGTGATAGCGGCTGATGTAGTTGTTGTAGCGGTGCTCGCGGTCGTCCTCGCCCATGTCCCAGTACTTGCTGGCGACGACGCCGTGGCGCATGCCGCGGTAGTGCAGCACCGGCAGGTCGAAGCCGCTGCCGTTCCAGCTCACGAGCTGCGGCACGTGCCGCTCGATCATGTTGAAGAACTGCTGGATGATCCGCCCTTCCTGGCTCGCGCCCCCGCCCTCGCGGTCGACCAGCGAGTGCACGCGCAGGCCCTCGGCGTTGCGGAACACGCAGCTGATCACGAGCACGCGCTGCAGGTAGAGCGGCATGAAGTCGCCCTTGCCGCGTGCCGCGCGGTCGGCGATCTCGGCTTCGTAGACGGCGGCGTCGTCGACGCCGGCATCCATCTGCCGCAGGAGACGCAGACCGGCGACGTCGGGGATCGACTCGATGTCGAAGACGAGGACCGGCGACGACGCCATGCTGTCAGGCCGACAGGGTGCTAGGGATCGCCGGCTAGCGCGCCGGCAGCAGGCGCGCCGGATCGATCGGCTTGCCCTGCTTGCGAATCTCGAAGTGGAGCTGCACGCTGTCGGCGTCGGTCGAGCCCATCTCGGCGATCTTCTGTCCGCGCTTGACCGCCTGGTCGTCCTTGACCAGCAGGGTCTGGTTGTGCGCGTAGGCGGTGAGGTAGGTCGCGCTGTGCTTGAGGATCACCAGGTTGCCGTAGCCGCGCAGGCCCGAGCCGGCGTAGACGACGCGGCCGTCGGCCGCGGCGAGCACCGGGTCGCCGGCCTTGCCGCGAAACACCAGGCCCTTGCTGCGCGCCTCGTCGAAAGGCGTCGAGACCGGGGTCGCCGCCGGCCAGGACCAGGTGATGTCGTCGTCGGCGTCGCGCGCCGTCGCCGTGGCAGGCGCGGGAGCCGGCGGTGGCGCCGCGGCAACCGCGGGCGCCGAGGCCGCGGGCGACGACGACGGCGACGAGGCGATCGCGCGCGGGTCGAGCGGCCGCGGCTCGGGCCGGGCCGTCGAAGCGACCGGCCGGCTCGTCGCGGCTGCCGGATCGACGCCGGGCGCGACGACGCGCAGCATCTGCCCGACCTCGATCTGGTTCGGGTTCTCGAGGTTGTTCCAGCGCACCAGGTCTTTCCAGTTCTGGCCGCTGTCGAGGCCGATCCGGATCAGGGTGTCGCCAGGCTTGACGGTGTAGTAGCCCGGCCGCGCCGCCCCTTCGGGAACCAGTGGCTTGGCCGGCTCGGCTGGGGCGGGCGCCGGGCTGACCGCCGGGCTGGCAGCGGCCACGGTCGCGCGCGGGGTCGCGAGCCGATCCTCGACCGGGGCGCGGTTCGGCGTGCTCGTGCAGCCGAAGAGAACAACTGCTGACGCGGCGGCGGCCGCGAGCCGCAGGGGCCGGCTGGCCGATACATCGATCACGCGCATGGATCCGTGGGACTCTTCATCGGGAAAGCCCGGATTTTAGAGGGACGAAGCGAACGGCTTCGTGAACCTGCCGGTCGTAGCCGTCTTCACGCCGATCGACCACCACCAGCGCCTGCCCGCCGCCGGCCTGCTCGACCGGCGAGACCAGCCTGCCGCCCACCGCCAGCTGCTCGAGCCAGGCCTCGGGCAACGCCGCACCTCCGGCCGCGGCGACGATGCTGTCGTAGGGCGCGCCGGGCGGATGGCCGAGCATGCCGTCGCCGAACACGAGGCGCAGCCGGTTCGAGCGCGTCGGTCCGAGCAGCTCGCGGGCCTTGTCGTGCAGGGGCTTCAGGCGCTCGACCGAAACGACCCGCTGCGCCAGCCGCTCGAGCAGCGCTGCCTGATATCCACATCCGGTACCGATCTCGAGCACCGCGCCGAGGTTCCCTAGCCGGCGGGCATTCGCCCCGCCGAACAGCAGCTCGATCATCCGGCCGACGACCGAGGGCTTGGAGATGGTCTGGCCGTGGCCGATCGGCAGGCTGGTGTCTTCGTAGGCCTGGGTGGCCAGCGCGGCGTCGACGAACTGGTGGCGCGGCACCGCCGCGAAGGCGGCCAGCACCTGCGGCTCGACGATGCCGCCTTCGCCGAGGCGCTGCGCCATGCGCCTTCTCACGTCGGCCGAGTCGAGGCCGAGGCCCGCCGGCCGGTCGCGCCGGCCGGCGTCGGCATGGGCGGCGGCGAGGTCGCGCTGCGGTCTGAGGAGGGTGCGTTGCGACGCGCCGGCGGCGCCGGCGACGCGATCGAGCTTCAGCGGAAACTTGAGGCGCGAACGATCGTCCGCGGCCATCAGCCGGCCCTGCTGGACCAGTCGCGCCAGGCCGGCAGGCTGGCGTGATCGGTGAGGTCGACGTGCAGGGGCGTGATCGAGATCTCGCCGTTGCTGGTGGCGTGGAAGTCGGTGCCCGGGCCGGCCTCGCGCGCGTCGCCGGCGGGGCCGATCCAGTACAGCGTGTCGCCGCGCGGGCTTACCTGGCGGATCACCGGCTCGCTCGCATGGCGCCGGCCGAGGCGGGTGATGCGGCTCGGCAGGCGGTCGGCATCGGCCCGGTTCGGGATGTTGACGTTGAGCAGGTAGGGCGAGGCCGCGGGCGGCGTGCGCAGCACCTGCTCGATCACGCGCCGCGCCACCCGGCCCGCCGCGTCGAGGTGCTCCCAGCCCTTTTGCACCTGCGAGAAGGCGATTGCCGGAATGCCGAACAGGAAGCCCTCCATGGCCGCGGCGACCGTGCCCGAATAGAGCGTGTCGTCGCCCATGTTCGCGCCCTGGTTGATGCCGGAGACGACGAGGTCGGGCCGATGCTCGAGCAAGCCGGAGAGCGCGAAATGGACGCAGTCGGACGGCGTGCCGTTGATGTAACGCCAGCCGTTGGCGGCGGTGTAGACCGAGAGGCCGCGGTTGAGCGTGAGCGAGTTCGAGGTGCCGCTGGCGTTCTGCTCGGGGGCGACGATCTCGAGCTCGCCGAGCCCCTGGCAGGCCTCGACGAGGGTGGCCAGGCCCGGCGCCAGGTAGCCGTCGTCGTTGGCAATGAGGATGCGCATCTCGCGATTGTAGGGAGTCGTCCCCGAGGCGACGCGGCGCGCGCGGCGCGCTGCGTATCATCGATCGGGTCGCGCGCCGCCCTGGCGCGGACGGCGAGATTCGAGAGGTCACCCATGCACGCTTGGCTCTGCGAGAACCCGATCGGCGTCGAGGCGCTGCAGTGGAAGGAATTGCCGACGCCGGTGCCCAAGGCGGGCGAGGTGCTGATCGCCATCCGGGCCGCGAGCCTGAATTTTCCCGACCTGCTGACGGTGCAGAACAAGTACCAGTTCAAGCCGCCGCTGCCGTTCGTTCCCGGCTCCGAATACGCCGGCGTCGTCGAGGCCGTGGGCGAAGGCGTGAAGCACCTCAAGGTCGGCCATGCGGTGGCCGCCATCGGCTCGAGCGGCGGCTTCGGCACCCACGCCTGCGTGGCCGCGGCCGGCGTGATGCCGCTGCCGCCCGGCTTCGCCTTCGACGATGCCTCGGCCTTCGTGATGACCTACGGCACGACCCACCATGCCCTGCTCGACCGCGCCCAGCTGAAGGCCGGCGAGACCCTGCTCGTGCTCGGCGCGGCCGGCGGCGTGGGCACGGCGGCGATCCAGATCGGCAAGGTCGTCGGCGCGCGCGTCATCGCCGCCGCGTCGAGCGACGAGAAGTGCGATTTCTGCAAGTCGCTCGGCGCCGACGCGACCATCAACTACGGCAGCGGCAACATCCGCGACGAGCTGAAGAAGCTCACCGACGGCAAGGGCCCCGACGTCGTCTACGACCCGGTCGGCGGCGACCTCGCCGAGCCGGTGTTCCGCTCGATAGCCTGGCGCGGCCGCTACCTCGTGGTCGGCTTCGCCCAGGGCGGCATCCCCGCCCTGCCCCTGAACCTCGCGCTGCTCAAGGGCGCATCCATCGTCGGTGTGTTCTGGGGCGACTTCGCCCGACGCGAGCCGAAGGCCAACGCCGCCGCGCTGGCCGAGCTCGCGGGCTGGTACGCCGAGGGCAGGATCAAGCCGGTGATCGACCAGAAGCTGCCGATGAAGGAGCTGCCCGCGGCTTACGCGCGCATGGGCAGCCGCAAGGTGCGCGGCAAGCTGGTGATGGTCAACGACTGAGCGTGCCCGGGCGGCGAGCTTCAGGGCTTGGGCGGGTTGACCTTCTCGGCCTTCGCCGCCTTGCTGTTCGGCGCCAGCTTCCAGGCCATGGTGCTGCCCGGCGCGGGCTTGTCCGCGGCGGTGTTCGGCGCCTGCTTGATCGCCATCGTGCTGCCCGGTGCCGCCTTGTCGGGAGCGGCGTTCGGGGCGCTCTTGAGCGCCATCGTGCCGCCTGCGTCCTTGCTTTTCGCCGCCGCCTTCTCCTTCTTGTCGGCATCCTTCGCCTGGACAGCTCCCGCGAGCAGGCTGGAGGCGACGACCAGGCCTCCGGCCTGGACCGCCGCGTTGAACATCTGGCGGCTCCGGCCACCGGTCTTCCTGTTGTCTGCCATGTGAGTTCTCCCAGAGTTTCGATTCGCTCGCAGCGCTTCTGCGAGTGGGCGAATCCTCTCCGGAAGGCGTTGCGGCACCGTTGCAGCAGGGGTCGCGCTCGACCCCGGACCCCGGCAGCGCCTGTACGATGGCCGCAAGCCTTCCCCGGACCGCCATGACCGCGACAGACCCACTGCAGAGGAACAAGGAGGCCGTCGTCGCCTTCTACGAGCTGATGTTCAACGCCTGCCGACCGGCGGAGGCGATTCGCCTCTACGCCGGCGACACCTACACCCAGCACAACCCGCATGTCGCCGACGGCAAGGAGGCGTTCATCGCCTATTTCGAGCGGATGGCGAAGGAGTACCCGGGCAAGCGCGTCACCTTCAAGCGCGTGCTCGCCGAAGGCGACTTCGTGATCCTGCACTGCCACCAGGAATGGCCGACCGACGCCAACAAGGACTGGGCCGGGATCGACATCTTCCGTCTCACCGCAGACGGCAGGATCGTCGAGCACTGGGACGTGCTCCAGCCGGTGCCGCCGAGCTCCGCGAACCCGAACACGATGTTCTGACCGATCATGGCTCGCTCGACCCTTCGCCTGTTCGCCGGGCTGCTGCTGGCCGCACCGGCGATCGCCGCCGCGGCCGATTCCGCCGAGGCGATGGCGGCGCGCTACATGCGCTACGAAGGCTGCATGGTGAAGCGCTTCGGCGACAACTTCTACGAGCGACTGGGCCTCGCCACCGCGATCAACCGCTGGGGCGCCGCCGAGCCGACCACGAGCTCGCTGGCGCTGCAGCCGCCGGGCGTCATCGCCGCGGATGGGCAATGCCGCAAGGAAAGCGGGCTCGAGAAGGAGCCGCGGCCGAGAGGCTGAGCGGCCGGTCTACGCGGCGGCCGGAGCGAGCTCGGTGACGACCTCGGTCGTCGCCTGCGTCATCAGCTTGTGGACGGGGCACTTTCCGGCGACGTTGAGCAGCTCCTGGCGTTGCGCCTCGGTCAACGGGCCGGTGAGGTGGAGCGTCGTGCGCAGGCGGTAGGTGCCACGCCGCTCCTCGCTGTCGTCGCGCTCGACGGTCACGCGGATGTCCTCGACCGGGATCTGCTTCCTCCGCGCGTACCAGAGCGTGGTCAAGGCCTTGCAGGCGCCGAGCGCGCTGTCGTAGAGGTCGTGCGGCGTCGGGCCGAGGTCCTCGCCGCCGTTGCTCTCGGGCTCGTCGACCGCGAAGGCGTGCTGCCGCACATGGACGGTGTGCGCCATCTTCCGCGACCGGTCGCGGATCACTTCGATCGTCATGGCGAGCTCCTGCGGGTGGATGTGGGCCGCGCAAAAACGGGATCAGGCACCTGGGGTGCCTGATCTGTGCGGGATTTCAGTGGGGTGGCTGATGGGGCTCGAACCCACGACAACAGGAATCACAATCCTGGACTCTACCAACTGAGCTACAGCCACCACCGAGCGGTCGATTGTAGCAAGCGACCCTTGCCGGGGCCGCCCGCCGCCTCGGGCCGCGACTCAGTTCGGCGCGCTCGCGGCGCTGTCCCGGGTAGCCAGCGCCGATTCGTTGATGGTCGTCTTGTAGCGCGACTTCAGGGCCGCGTAGTAGGCCTGCGCCTCGGCGTCGCCCCAGACCAGCGCGTACTGCTCCTTGGCCTTCACCGGATCGGCGGCGCTCGGGTCGCGGCCCCACAGCTTGGTGATGCGCACCACCGCGTAGCCGTCGCCGAGATCGACGCCGAGGAACGCCGGCAGCGTGGCGACCGGGGCGCGCAGCACGGCGTCGATCACCGGTCGCGGCAGCTCGCGCGTCTGCGCCCGCGAAACGATCAGCGTGTTGTCGGAGAGCGCGGTCGCGGGCGCGGCCTTCGCCGCCGCGAGCTTCTCGGCGCCGAGCTTCTTCGCCATCGTCGCCGCCTGGCTCGCCGCCAGCTGCTGGCGCACCTTGTCCTTCACCTCGGCCAGCGGCAACTGGTGCGCCGGCGAGTACTTGACCACGCGGCCGGCCACCAGCTTGCTGGCGCCGATGTCGATCGCCTTGGTGTTGCGCTTGTTCTGGGTCGCGTCGCTCGCGAACAGCGCCTCCAGGAACTTGGGGTTGGCGAGCGGCCCGGTCTGCTTGGACCCCGGCTCGCGCATGACGTGGTCGGCCTTCACGACCTCGAGCTTCCAGCGGTCGGCGGCGGGCTTGAGGCTGTCGGCCTGCTGGTAGACCATGTCGTCGAAGTCGACCGCGTCCTGGGCGAACTGGGTCTGCGCCTTCTGGCCGCGGAACTCGTTCTCGATCTCGGCGCGCACCGACTCGTAGCTCTTCTTCTCGCCGCCGCGCACGGCCACGAGCTGGATCACGTGGTAGCCGAAGTCGCTCTCGACGACGCCGCTCACCTCGCCCGGTTTCAGCCCGTAGGCCGCGTCCTCGAACGGCTTGACCATCGCGCCGCGGCCGAAGAAGTCGAGGTCGCCGCCCTTCTCCGCCGAGCCTTCGTCCTCGGAATTCTTCTTCGCGATCTCGGCGAACTTCGACGGATCCTTCTTCACCTCGGCGAGGATCGCCTCGGCCTTGGCCCGGGCCTTTTCGCGGTCGGCCTTGGCCGCGTCCTTGTCGGCCTTGATCAGGATGTGGCTGGCGCGCCGTTCTTCCGGCGCGGTGAAGCGCTTCTCGTTCTCGGTGTAGTACTTGCGAAGGTCGTCCTCGGAGACGGCCACGCCCTTCTTCAGCGCATCGAGGTCGAGCACCAGGTACTCGACCGACGCTTCCTCCGGCGCTCGGAATTGCGCTGCATGCACCGGGTCCTTGTAGAAGGCCTCGATCTCGGCATCCGTGGGCGCGACCTTGGCCAGGAAGTCCTTGGCATCGAAGCGCTGGATCTGCAGCTCGCGCTGCTGGTACATCGCGTCGAGCGCGGCCGAAGCGGCCGCCGCCGGCGCGGCGGCGGAGCCGGTCAGGCCCTGCAGCACCTGCTTGGCGGCGATGTCCTCGCGCAGGCGCTGGGCGAACATCTCGGAGGACATGCCGAGCGCCGAAAGCACCATCGGATTGACGAAGCCGTCGGGGTCGCGCAGTTGCGCGAACTGCGGGTCGTTCTTGAACAGCGAGCGCACGCGCTCGTCGGTTGGCACGAGGTACAGCTTGTCAGCGGCCACCGCGAGCACGCGCTCGCGGATCAGCGCGTCGAGCGCGAGGCGCCGCATCTCCGGCGTCTCGAACAGCTTGGCATCGATGCCGGGCATCTGCCGGCGCGCCCGCTCGATCCGCTCGCGCAGGGCGTTGTCGAGCTCCATCTGGCTGATCTTGCGGCCACCGACCGTGGCCACGCTCTGCTGGTCGCCCTCCGACATGCGGCTGTAGCCCTGGATGCCGAAGAACACGAACGACGGAAACACGAGCAGGACCAGCACGAACTGCAGTACCCGGGTGTGGCGGCGAAAGAAATCGAACATGGTGCAGATGCGAGAAAGGCGAACCTGCGTTCGCCTTTTCGTGGGAGGACGGCGCCGATTCTAGCCGCTCGCAGGGGCGAGCCCGGTCCGCGGACGGGGTCGCGATTGGTGGGTGCTGAGGGGCTCGAACCCCCGACCTACGCCTTGTAAGGGCGCCGCTCTAACCAGCTGAGCTAAGCACCCGGCGCCGGCGCCTGCCGGCAGCGGAATTCAGTTGAGGGCGTCCTTGAGCGCCTTGCCGGGCCGGAACTTCGGCACCTTGGCCGCCTTGATCTTGATCGCCGCGCCGGTGCGGGGGTTGCGGCCGGCGCGCGCCGCGCGCTTGCCGACGCTGAAGGTACCGAAGCCGACGAGCGAGACCGTGTTGTTCTTCTTCAGGCTGGTCTTCACGCCGCCGATCACCGCCTCGAGGGCGCGTGCCGCCGCGGCTTTGGAAATGTCGGCCTGCTTGGCGATGTGCTCGATCAGTTCGGTTTTGTTCACGAATGGTTCCCCCTCAGGAAGCTCGGTCTCTCGATGGAATTCGATGTCGTGTCGCGAGGCGGCGGGCTCGGCGCCAGGGCGAAACGATTACATCGTCGGCAATGTTCAGTGTCAAGCAGGGTTGGCGATTCTATGGGCTCCCGTTACGAGGAATTTCTTTCGCCGCTCGTGCGGTTCTCCCTTGACTTCCCGAACCGAAAGACTAGGCGCGTCGCACGGCATCGGCGATCGCCCGGCCGAGGTCGGCGGTGCTCGCCTTCCCCCCGAGATCAGGGGTTCGGGGCCCGCCGCCGGCGGGGTCGAGCACGGTCTCGATCGCCGCGATCACGGCGTCGTGCGCGTCGCGGTGACCGAGGAAATCGAGCATCTGCGCGCCCGACCAGATCTGGCCGATCGGGTTGGCGATGCCACGGCCGGCGATGTCGGGCGCGGAGCCGTGCACCGGCTCGAACAGCGAAGGGTGCTCGCGCGACGGGTTGATGTTGGCCGAGGGCGCGATGCCGATCGTGCCGGTGCACGCCGGCCCGAGATCGCTCAGGATGTCGCCGAACAGGTTGCTCGCGACCACCGTGTCGAAGAACTGCGGCCGCTGCACGAAGTGGGCGGTGAGGATGTCGATGTGGAAGCGGTCGGTCCTGACGTCGGGAAAGCGCGCCGCCATCGCCTCGACCCGCTCGTCCCAGTAGGGCATGGTGATGGCGATGCCGTTCGACTTGGTCGCCGAGGTCAGGTGCTTCTTCGGCCGCGACTGCGCGAGCTCGAAGGCGAATTTCAGGACCCGGTCGACGCCGACGCGCGACATCACCGTCTCCTGCATCACGATCTCGCGCTCGGTGTCCGGGTACATGCGCCCGCCGATGCTCGAGTACTCGCCCTCGGTGTTCTCGCGCACGATCATCATGTCGATGTCGCCCGGCTTGAGGTCGGCGAGCGGCGAGCGCACGCCGGGCATGAGCCGCGCCGGCCGCAGGTTGACGTAGAGATCGAAGTCGCGGCGGAACTTGAGCAGCGACCCCCAGAGCGAGACGTGGTCGGGCATCTTCGCCGGCCAGCCGACGGCGCCGAAGAAGATCGCCTCGTGGCCGCCGATCTGCTCCTTCCAGTCGTCCGGCATCATGCTGCCGTGCTTCTCGTACCAGGGCCAGCAGGCGAAATCGAAGTGGTCGAAGGCGAGGCCGATGTCGAAGCGGCTCGCCACCGCCTCGAGCACGCGCACCCCTTCGGGCATGACTTCGGTGCCGATGCCGTCCCCGGCGATGACGGCGATGCGGTGGGCTGCCATGGGTGTCACTCCTCGTTGAAGAACGCGTCGATCTCGGCGAGCAATTCGGCCGGCCGCTCCTCGGCGATGTAGTGGCCGCAGTCGACGGCGCGGCCACTCGGGTCGCGGGCCGCGGCGCGCCAGGTCGCAAGCACGTCGAAGCAGGCTCCCACTGTGCCATGCGCGGCCCAGAGCACGCGCAAGGGACACTCGACCCGGCGTCCCGCCGCCCGGTCGACGCGGTCGTGCTCGAGGTCGATGCCGGCCGAGGCGCGGTAGTCCTCGCAGATCGAGCGCGCCGAGCCGGGCCGGCGGATGCAGCGCTCGTATTCGGCGAGCGCCTCGGGGTCGAACGCGGCGAGCCCGGCGTGGCGCCGGCCCATCACGCTGCGCAGGTAGAACACCGGGTCGGCGTCTATCCAGCGCTCGGGCAGCGGCGCCGGCTGGATCAGCAGGAACCAGTGCCAGTAGGCGCGGGCGAAGGCCTCGGTCGTGCCTTCGTACATGGCGAGCGTGGGTGCGATGTCGAGCAGCATCATCCGCCGCACCCGCTCGGGCGCATCGAGCGCCAGCCGGTGGGCGACGCGGTCGTGCGCGCAGACGTCGAAGCGCTGATGGCCGAGCGAGGCCATCAGGGCGACGGCGTCGGCCGCCATCGTCCGCTTGCTGTGCGCGGCGTGCTCGGGGTCGGCCTCGGGCCGGGCGGAGTCGCCGTAGCCGCGCAGGTCCATGGCGACGACGCTGAAGCGCCCGGCCAGCGCCGGCGCCACCCGATGCCACATCGCCGAGGTCTGCGGATGGCCGTGCAGCAGCAGCAAGGGCGGGCCGGTGCCGCCGCAGCGCGCGTGCAGCTCGACGCCCTGGTGCTCGAGCCGATGCCCGGAGAAGCCTTCGAACATGGCCCGGCTAGGCGACGGCTGCGTTCCGGTCGCGCACGACGATGGCGACGCCGGCCACGGTGAGCGCCATGCCCACGGTCATCAGCGGCGTGAAGGCCTCGCCGAACAGCAGCCAGGCCATCAGCGCGGTACAAGGCGGCACGAGGTAGAGCAGGCTGGTCACCGCAGTCGCCTCACCGCGCTGGATCAGGAGGTAGAGCAGCGAGCTGCCGCCGAGCGTCAGCACGCCGACCGACCAGGCCATCGCCGTGACCAGGTTCAGGTGCCAGTCCATCGCCTCGGGCTCGAGCAAGGCGAGCGGCGCGCTGATCACCAGCGCGGCGAGCATCTGCACCAGGCTTGCGCTGCGCACGTCGCAGGGGGCGACGTAGCGCTTCTGGTAGAGCGTGCCGATCGTGATGCCGAGCAGGGCGACGAGCGCCAGCGCCAGGTTGGCGGGGGTCACTTCGCCGGTGCCCATCTTCGGCCAGACGACGAGGGCGAGTCCGGCGAGGCCGAGCAGGAGGCCGAGCCACTGGTGCAGCGACACCCGCGTGGCTACGCTTGCGCCCCCGCCTCCTCCGCGCGACGCGGTAGCCGTGACCCACAGCGCCGTCAGCACCGGCTGCAGGCCGACGAGCAGGGCCACCGTGCCGGCGCCGATGCCGGCCTTCACCGCCGACCAGACGCCGCCGAGATAGCCCGCCTGCATAAGCGCGCCGGTGACCGCGAGGTGCCCCCACTGCACGCGGCCGACAGGCCACGCCGCTCCGGCCAGGGCGATCCAGGCGAAGAAGCACAGGGCCGAGAGGGCAAAGCGGACGGTCAGGAACGAGAACGGCGGCGCATGCGGCATCGCCAGCCGGGCGACGACGAAGCCGGTGCTCCAGATGAGGACGAAGACCCAGGGCATCGCCCTGATCAGGTTGCGCCGCATGGCTCAGCGGACGCGGGCGCGGATTTCCGGCAGCGCTTTCTGCAGGTAGTACACCATCGACCAGATCGTCAGCACCGCCGAGATGCAGATCAGCACCGTGCCCCAGCGCTGCGTGTCGATCACGCCGAAAAGCATGCCGCCGTAGAGCAGGAACGGGATCGCGATCATCTGCACCACGGTCTTCAGCTTGCCGAGCATGTGCACGGCAACGCTGCGCGAGGCGCCGATCTGCGCCATCCATTCGCGCAATGCCGAGATCGCGATCTCGCGGCCGATGATCACCAGCGCGATGAAGGCGTGCAGCCGTTGCAGGTGCACCAGCACCAGCAGCGCGGCGGTGACAAGGAACTTGTCGGCGACCGGATCGAGGAAGGCGCCGAACGACGAGGTCATGTTCAGCTTCCTCGCCAGGTAGCCGTCGGCCCAGTCGGTCAGCGCGAACAGGATGAAGAGCGCGGTGCCGACGACGTTCTGCGTTTCCTGCGGCAGGCTCGTGTAGTACACGCCGACCACCAGCGGGATCGCGACGATGCGCGCCCACGTGAGGAGCGTCGGCAGGTTGAAGAACATCGAGGGATTGTGACGCCGGGGCGCGCCGGCTGCCCCGCGTCAGTTGTCGAGGGTCCGCGGCTTGAACTTGCGGTCGTCGTTGAAGAGAAAGGTTTCGACGAACTTCCAGGGCTTGGGCAGGCGCGACACGTCGCCGAAGGGTGCCGCCCGGTGCACCGCGTCGGTCGCGGTCTGCAGGGTTTCCTTGGCGAAGCGCGGCGGCCGCAGCACCTCGATCCGGCGCACGCTGCCATCGCCATTGAGCTCGACCTCGAGCACCGAGATGGAAAGCAGCGGATCGGGCACCTTGCCGGTGTAGGTGATGTCCGGATTGGCGGCAACGAGGCGCTCGGCGGCCTGGCGCCGCACCTCCTCCCAGCTGCGCATCGCCCGCGGTGGCGGCAGCTTCGACCCTGCCCTGGCGACCTCGGGAGACGGCTTGGCCAGCTCGAGCGGAGCCGGCTTGGGTGCGGTCTGCACCGGTGGAACCGGCTTGTTGACCTCACCGGGTCCGCGGTCGGAAGAGCTGGTGCAGCCGGCGATGGCTAGCGCCGCCACGAGCGCGGGGGCGGCGATCCGGCGCTGGGCGCGGGCGACGGCGGGTCGTTCAATGCAGGGCACGATAGATTTCCTCGGCGAGCTCTCGCGAAATGCCTTCGACGGTGGCAAGGTCCTCGATGCTGGCATGGCCGACGCCGCGCGCACCGCCGAAACGTTGCAGGAGTTTGGCGCGTTTCTTCGGCCCCACGCCGTCGATCTCCTCGAGCCGGCTGGCTCCGGTGCGCACACTGGCACGGCGGGCGCGCATTCCGGTGATGGCGAAACGATGCGCCTCGTCGCGGATCTGCGCCACCAGCATCAGCGCCGCCGATTCCCGGCCGAGCCCGACCTTGGGCCGGCCGTCGGCGAACACCAGCTCCTCGAGCCCGACCTTGCGTCCCTCGCCCTTCTCCACGCCGACGATGCGCGCGAGCTCGATGCCGAGCTCCTCGAACACCTCGCGCGCGACCGAGACCTGGCCCTTGCCGCCGTCGACGAGAACGATGTCGGGCAGCCGCGCCAGGCCCTGGCTCGCCGCCTCCACCAGCTTGGCGTAGCGGCGCGTCAGCACCTGGCGCATGGCGGCGTAGTCGTCGCCCGGGGTGATGCCGGCGATGTTGTAGCGCCGGTACTGCGCGCTCTGCATCTTGTGCGCCTCGAACACCACGCACGAGGCCTGGGTCGACTCGCCCGCGGTATGGCTGACGTCGAAGCACTCGATGCGAAAGGCGTTCAGGTCCTCGATCTGCAGGTCGAGCGCCTCCACCAGCGCCCGGGTGCGCGCCTGCTGCGAGCCTTCCTCGGCGAGGAGCTGCGCCAGGCGCAGCGCGGCGCCGTTGATGCACATGTCGAGCCAGGCGCGACGCTGCTCGCGCGGCTGGTGCTGCACGGTCGCCTTCACGCCGCCTTGCGCCGCGAGCGCCTCGACCAGCGACTTGTCGACCGCGTGGCTGACGATCAGGAGCGGCGGCAACCCGCCTTCGAGGTAGTGCTGGGCGATGAAGGCTTCGAGCACGCGCACTTCGGGCGACGCCGGCTCCGTCGCGGCAGCGTCGCCTTCGGCGCCTTCTTCGGTCTCGCGCGCCACCTCGATCGCGTTCTCGACCTGCTTCGGAAAGTACGGCCGGTCGCCGAGGTGACGGCCTCCGCGCACCATCGCCAGGTTGACGCAGGCCCGGCCGCCGTCGACCTTCACCGCCAGGATGTCGGCGTCGCGGGTGCGCGCGCCGGTGTTGTCCTCGACGGCCTGCTGGTGCAGCACCCGCGCCAGCGAGCCGATCTGGTTGCGCAGCTCGGCCGCCTGCTCGAACTGCAGCGCGTCGGCGCGCGCCATCATCTGCGCCTGCAGCGAGTCCATCAGCTCCTGCTGCTCACCCTCGAGAAAGCGCTCGGCGTTGGCGACGTCGCGGGCGTAGTCGGCATCGTCGATGTAGTTGACGCAGGGGCCCGAGCAGCGCTTGATCTGGTACAGCAGGCAGGGCCGGGTGCGGTTGGCGAACACCGTGTCCTCGCAGGTGCGCAGGTGGAACACCTTCTGCAGGAGCTGGATCGAGTCCTTCACCGCCCAGGCGCTCGGAAACGGGCCGAAGTAGCGGTGCTTCTTGTCGACCGCGCCGCGGTAGTAGGCGACGCGGGGAAAGCGGTGCGACTCGATCTTCAGGTACGGATAGCTCTTGTCGTCGACGAAGCGGATGTTGAAGCGCGGCGCCAGCGTCTTGATCAGGTTGTTCTCGAGCAGCAGCGCCTCGGCCTCCGACCGCACCACCGTCGTCTCCATGCGGGCGATGCGCGAGACCATGTGCCCGGTCCAGATGGCGGCGTCGCTGTTGGCGTGGCGCTTGTTGAAGTAGCTCGAGACCCGCTTCTTCAGCTCGCGCGCCTTGCCGACGTAGAGCACGTTGCCGGCGGCGTCGAAGTAGCGGTAGACGCCGGGCAGGTTGGGCAAGGCTGCAACCTCGGCGAGCAGCCGTTCGCGCTGCGCGGCAGGCGAATCGGGAGCGGGCGGGGCGACGTCGTCGGTCATGGCGCGAGCGATTGTGCCGCGCTCGTTTCGCCCTCGTGGCCTTCGATAATCGAGGCCGGATGCGATGGACCCTCCTCTGCCGCGTCGTCGACAACTTCGGCGACATCGGCTTCGCCTGGCGCCTGGCCGCCGACCTCGCCGGCCGCGGCGAGCAGGTGCGCCTGGCGGTCGACGACGCCAGCGCGCTCGCCTGGATGGCGCCCGGGGGCGCCGCCGGTATCGAGGTCGTCGCCTGGGAGGCGGCAACGGCCGCCGGGTGCGATGTCCTGGTCGAGACCTTCGGCTGCGGCTGGCCGGAGGCGGTTGCGGCGGAGCTGGTGGCGCGAGCGGCGCGGCCGGTGTGCGTCAACGTCGAGCATCTGAGCGCCGAGCCTTTCGTCGAGCGCTCGCACGGCCTGCCTTCGCCGCGCTTCACGGTCGGGGGCGAGCCGCTGCCGACCTGGTACTTCTATCCCGGGTTCGGCGACGGAACCGGCGGCCTGCTGCGTGAGCCGTCGCTGCTGCAGCGGCGGGCGGCCTTCGGCGACGGGCGCGCCTGGCTGGCCGGTCTCGGCATCGAGCGCAGACGCGACGAACGTTGCGTCAGCCTGTTCTGCTATCCGAACCCGGCGGCGGACGGCCTGCTCGATGCCCTCTCGATCGAGCCGACGCTGCTCCTGCTCACCCCGGGGTCGGCAACTCGGCAGGCGCTCGAGCTCCTGGGCCCCGGCTTGCGGCGCGGCTCGCTCCGTGCCTTGCCCCTGCCGGCCCTCTCGCAGGTCGACTTCGACCACCTCCTCTGGTCGTGCGACCTCAATGTCGTGCGCGGCGAGGACTCGCTGGTCCGCGCCGTCTGGGCCGGGGCGCCCTTCCTCTGGCAGGCGTACGTCCAGGACGACGCCGCGCACGCCGCGAAGGTCGATGCCTTTCTCGACCGGTTCCTCGCGGGCGCGTCGACAGGGCTGGCGGCGGCCGTGCGCCGTCTGTTCTCGACCTGGAACGGCCTCGCCGGCGCGGTCGCCGCGCCCGACCTGGGGGCCATCGACCGGGCCGAATGGGCAGCCCACTCCCTGCGCTGGCGCGACGGCCTCGCTGCCCAGCCCGACCTGACCAGCGCGCTGCTCGGTTTCGTCGCCTCGAAACGCTAGAATCGCAGGCTTTGCGCCGGGGCGTCGACTCCCGCGCAAGCTCCACTCAACTCAAGCATTCGACCATGAAAATCGCCCAGGAATTTCGCGCCGGCAACGTCATCATGCATGGCAAGGACCCGATGGTCGTGCTCAAGACCGAGTACAGCCGCGGCGGCCGCAATTCGGCCACCGTGCGCATGAAGCTGAAGAGCCTGCTCAGCAACTCCGGCACCGAGGTCGTCTTCAAGGCCGACGACAAGATCGACCAGATCATCCTCGACAAGAAGGAGTGCACCTACTCCTACTTCGCCGATCCGATGTACGCCTTCATGGACGCCGAGTACAACCAGTTCGAGGTCGAGTCCGAGAACATGGGCGACGCGATCCAGTACCTCGAGGACGGCATGCCGGTCGAAGTCGTGTTCTACGACGGCAAGGCGATCTCGGTCGAACTGCCCACCTCGGTGGTGCGCGAGATCGTCGACACCGAGCCCGCGGTCAAGGGCGACACCTCGGGCAAGGTCCTGAAGAGCGCCAAGCTCGCCACCGGCCTCGAGATCTCGGTGCCGCTGTTCGTGCAGACCGGCGACAAGGTCGAGATCGACACCCGGACCCACGAGTACCGCAAGCGGGTATAACGACGCTTCGATATATCGACGCTTCGCTGGGATCAGCGGGCCCGCCTCGGCGGGCCCTTCTCTTTTGTGGGCATCATTCATCGTGCCGTTTGATTTCTCGCAGATCACCGCGCCGTTCCGGATGCAGCCGGGGCTGCGCCGCGTTGTGCCGGGCCAGGCGCAGCTGACACCGACGCGGCCGAACGGCCGGCATCTGCGCGAGAAGATGGCCGTCCTGGCCGCCACCGCCGACGAGGCGCTGGTCGCCGCCCCCGGCTTCGACGCCGCGCCGGCGCTGCGCGCCATCGCGCTCGAAGCGCGGCGCGAGGCCGAGCCTGCATTCGCGTACGACGGACCGAACGAGTGCGCCGCCCCGCGCCTCTCGTGGTCGCTGCGCGCCGGTCGCCCGGAAGGCAACGGCGAGGCCGCGATCGGCGACCTGCTGCGTGCCCTGCCGGCCGAGAAGCGCGCCACCGCCCTGCTCTGCCTCGCGTTCGAGGAAGACTTCGCCGTCATCGACGGCGCCACCGCCGTCATCCCGTGGCTGGCCGTATGCCTGCCGTCGCGCTGGGCGCCCGAGGAGAAAGTCGGCCGGCACTTCGCCGAGGTGCATGCGCCAGTGGCCGACAACGCCCTGCTGCTGCAGGCTAGCGAGCAGCTCGCCCGCCTCGTCACCGGCACCGATCGCTGGGAGCGCTTCGTCTGGACGATCTCCGCCGATCCGCGGCTGCACCAGCATCCCGGGCGCGGCAAGGTCGCGTGGCCCGAGGACGCCGACGCCGAAACGATCGTCGCGCTCGCCAGCTTTCGCCACGAGCACCAGACCTTCATCCCGGTCGCCGGCAGCGGCCAGGCGGTGTTCACGATCCGCGTCTCGAGCGAGCCGCTCGACAGTGCGCTGCGCACACGCAGCGACGCCAGCCGCCTGCGCGACGCGCTCGGCAGCATGTCGGCGAGCGTGCTCGCCTACCGCGGCCTCGAGGCCGTGCGCGAGCGCCTGCTCGAGGCCCTGGGTCGCCGGATCTCCGCCCTGCCGGCACAGGCGTGAAGACCACGCCGGTCGTCCCGGGCCGCGTCGAACGCGACGCCGACGGGCTGCCGCGCTCGCCCGATTTCGGCGACGTCTACCACCCGCGCCAGGGCGCCCTCGCCCAGGCGCGCCATGTCTTCCTCGGCGGCAACGAGCTGCCGGCGCGCTGGCAGGGGCGCGAGCGCTTCGTCGTCCTCGAGACCGGGTTCGGCCTGGGCAACAACTTCCTCGCCGCCTGGCAGGCCTGGCGCGACGACCCCGGGCGCTGCGCACAGCTTCACTTCATCTCGATCGAGGCGCGCCCGCTGCAGCGCGAGGACCTCGCCGCGCTGGCGCGAGACGAGGCTCTCGCGCCACTGGCCAGGCAGCTCGCCGCGGCCTGGCCTCCGCTCACCTGCAACCTGCACCGGCTGAGCTTCGAGGCCGGCCGGGTGCAGCTGCTGCTGGCGCTCGGCGACGTGAAGGACTGGCTGCCGCAGATCACGGCCAGCGTCGACGCCTTCTTCCTCGACGGCTTCGCGCCGGCGCGCAACCCGGCGATGTGGGAGGCGCGGCTGTACAAGGCGATGGCGCGGATCGCCGCGCCGGGTGCGACCGCCGCCACCTGGTCGGTCGCCCGCGCCGTCCGCGAGGGCCTGGGCGCGGCGGGGTTCGAGGTGCGCAGCGTTCCCGGCAGCGGCGGCAAGCGCGAGATCACGGTCGCGCGGTTCGCGCCGCGGTTCGCGCCGCGGGCGAATCCGCGTCGGCGCGCCGTGAGCGATGCCGCTACTGCGACGGCACACCTGCCGGTCGCCATCGTCGGCGGCGGACTGGCCGGATGCGCTGCCGCCTGGGCGCTGGCCGGGCAAGGCCGGGCCTCGGTCCTGTTCGAGCGCCGATCGCAGATCGCGCTGGAAGGCTCGGGCAACGCCGCCGGCCTGTTCCACGGCGTCGTCCACGGTCATGACGGCCACCATGCCCGCTTCCACCGCGCCGCGGCGCTCGTGGCGCAGCGCACAGTCGCCCTCGCGCTTGCCGGCACGGGCGTGCGCGGCAGGGCTTCGGGACTGCTCCGCCTGGTGGCGCGCGGCGCTGACGTCGCCCCGATGCAGGCCCTCCTGCAGCGGCTGGGCCTGCCGGCCGATTACGTGAGCGCCCTCTCGATGGAGGAAGCGGGCGCGATCGCCGGCATCGCGGTCGCCGCGCCGGCCTGGCACTTCCCGGGCGGCGGCTGGGTCGAGCCGCGCGGCCTCGCGCGCTTCTTCGTCGATTCCGCCGGCCGGCAGATGGCGCTGCAGTGCGGCCGCGAGATCGCCGCGATCCGGCGCGCCGACGACCGCTGGCATCTGCTCGATGCGGCCGGCACCGTGCTCGCCGAAGCCGAAGCCGTGGTTCTCGCCAACGCCGGCGCCGCGCTCGAGCTGCTCGGCGGCCGAGCCCTGACCCTGCAGCGCAGCCGCGGCCAGCTCAGCGGCCTGGCCAGCGCCCGCTGGCCGGCCGCGGCGGCCTTGCGGGTGCCGGTCGCCGGCTCGGGCTACCTGCTGCCGCCGCTCGACGGAGTGTCATGGTTCGGCGCCAGCTCGCAGGAGAGCGACGACGACCCGGAGCTTCGCGCCGCCGACCATGTCGCCAACATCGAGCGCCTCGCCGGACTGGTGGAAAGCCCTCCGCAGATCGGTGCCGCTGCCGGCGAGCTCTCCGGCCGGGTCGGTTTCCGCTGGGCGAGCGTCGATCGCCTGCCGCTGGTCGGCGCCGTGCCGCTTGCCGCCATCGGCGCCGGACTCGGACTCGACAGCACTGCCGAGGCCTCGCCCCGGCCCGATCAGCCGCGCTTCGCGCCGCGGGCACCGGGCCTGTTCGTGTTCGCTGGTCTGGGATCGCGCGGCATCGCCGGCTCGGCGCTGGGCGCGCAGGTGCTCGCGTCGTGCATCACAGGAGCGCCGATGCCGCTGGAGGCCGACCTGCTCGATGCGGTCGACCCGGCGCGCTTCGCGAGCCGCGTTTTCCGGCGCTCCGGCGTGCCACCGGGCGCCGCGAGCTGAGGGTCAGCCGCCGCTCGGGCCTGCGGCGGGCGGGTCGGCCGGAGCCTGACCTCCCTCCGGCGCGGATGCCGCCTCGCCGGGCTCGCCGGCCATCTTGCGGCCGGCCTTTTCCTTTTCCTTCTCTTCCTTCTTCTTCTTCTTGGCCAGCTCGCGCTGGCGTTTCTCGAACGAATAGTTGGGTTTGGCCACGGGCCGTCCTTCCTGTGTGCTGCACCAAACGTGCACGGGTCGGAGGTTACGCGCTTTTGCCGCGCCTCCCGCAAGCGATCAGAAGCGCATTGTCCGCACGCCTTCGGCCGTGCCGAGCAGGCAGATCGAGGCGCGATTCCTGGCGAAGATGCCGCAGCAGACCACCCCGGGCCACTGGCTGACCTCGGCCTCCATCGCCGCCGGGTCGGCGATCGCCAGGCCGTGAACGTCGAGAATGTGGCCGCCGTTGTCGGTGACCACGCCTTCGCGCAGCACCGGCCGGCCGCCGAGCTTCGCGAACCGGCGGGCGATCTGCGCCGCCGCCATCGGCACCACCTCCACCGGCAAGGGAAAGCGGCCGAGCTGCTCGACCAGCTTGGAGCCGTCGGCGATGCAGACGAAGCGCTCGGCCAGGTCGGCGACGATCTTTTCCCGCGTGAGCGCGCCGCCGCCGCCCTTGATCATGCAGCCCGAGGCATCGATCTCGTCTGCGCCGTCGATGTAGACGGCGAGCTTCTCGACCGCGCTCGCCTCGAGCACCGGGACGCCGATCGCGCGCAGTCGCGCCGTGCTCGCCTCGCTGCTCGACACCGCCCCGGCCACGCCGCCCGGCAGCGTGGCGAGCGCGTCGATGAAGCAGTTGACGGTGGAGCCGGTGCCGACGCCGACGATGCTGCCGGCCTGCACGTACGCGAGCGCGGCCTCGCCGACCAGGCGCTTCAGCTCGGCCTGGCTGGCCGCCGCGGGCTTGGCCGGGCTGCTCATCGCTTGCCCACCATGTCGGCGGCGACGACCCAGGCCTCGAATTCTTCGCCGGTGAGCCAGCCTGAGGCGATGGCGGCGTCGCGCAAGGTGGAGCCCTGGCGGTGGGCCTCCTTGGCGATCATCGCCGCCTTGTCGTAGCCGATGTGCGGATTGAGCGCGGTGACGAGCATCAGCGAGCGCTGCACCAGCTCCTCGATCCGCCGGCGATCGGGCTCGATGCCGCGGGCGCAATGGCTGTCGAAGCTGCGCGCGCCGTCCGCGAGGAGCCGCGCGCTCTGCAGGAAGTTGTGGATCAGCACCGGCTTGAAGACGTTGAGCTCGAAATTGCCGGAGGCGCCGGCGACGTTGATCGCCACGTCGTTGCCGAGCACCTGGGCGCAGAGCATGGTGAGGGCCTCGCACTGGGTCGGGTTCACCTTGCCCGGCATGATCGAGGAGCCCGGTTCGTTTTCCGGCAGGAACAATTCGCCGAGACCCGAACGCGGACCCGACCCCAACAGGCGAATGTCGTTTGCGATCTTGAAGAGCGAGGCGGCGATGGTGTTGAGGACGCCGGAGAATTCGACCATCGCATCG
>JAIOOS010000022.1 GCA_021414305.1 Burkholderiales bacterium
TCACGCCGGTGGCGACCTCGCAAGGCGCGATCGACTGGGCCTGCACCAGCGCGACCAACACGACGGCGACCAACCGTGGTCTCGGCAACCGTGGCGTCGGCACCCTGCTCGCCAAGTACGCGCCCTCCGAGTGCCGGTAAGCGACTGACTGGGCGATCATCGTCCAGGCAGCAATATGGAAAACGCCCGCGACCGCGGGCGTTTTTCCTAGCCACCCAGCCCCACCGCCGAACATCATGATCCGCCGCAATCAGCAGGGCTTCACCTTGATCGAACTGATGATCGTCGTGGCGATCGTCGGCATCCTGGCCGCGATCGCCCTGCCGGCCTACCAGGACTACACAGTGCGGTCCAAGCTGTCCGAGGCGGTGATCGCGCTCACGGCCCCGAAGACGATCGTCTCCGAGGCCTTTCATACTGACAGCCTGAGCGGCGTGACTGCCGCCGCCGGCGAGTACAACGCCCGGCCGATCGCCGAGAAACAGTCGAAGTACGTCTCCGACCTGCAGATCAATGCCGCCAACGGCGAGATCACGATGACGACGACGGTGGCGGCGCAGGGCATGCCCGCGGCCGCGCTGAACAAGACCCTCGTGCTGACGCCGAACGTGCAGAACGCCGCATTGGCCCTGGGCGTCACCGGAGCGCTCGACTGGGGCTGCTCCAGCACGACCGCGTCGATCGCGCTCGGCAAGGGATTGGCCGTCGTCACGCTCGGCACCTTGCCAGCCAAGTACGCGCCCGCGGAATGTCGTTGACGGCCCCGGTGGCCGGGCGGTGAAAAGGCGCTTCGGCGCCGTTTTCGTTTCTGCCGCGCCCCGGTCTTCGCTCCTCCCCTCTTACACTGCGCCCCGATGCTGAAACGCCTTGACCTGCGCCCGCGCGCCTACGCCGCGGGCATTCACCTGTTGATCTCCGTCGCAGTGGCCGGCCTCGCGGCCGTCCTGGTGTTCGCTGTCTGGTATCCCGGAGCATTCCGCTTCATGGCCGGAGGCCGCGACCTCTTCCTGCTGGTCACCGCGGTCGACGTCGTGATCGGCCCGGTCCTGACCTTCGCCGTCTTCAACCGCGCCAAGGGCAAGCGGCACCTCGGCCGCGACCTCGCGGTGATCGGCCTGCTGCAGATCGCCGCGCTGGTCTACGGTCTGCACACCGTCTACGTCGCCCGACCGGTGGCGATGGTGTTCGAGGTCGAGCGATTCCGGATGGTCACCGCCAACGACGTTCATGTCGATGAATTGCCCAAGGCCCTGCCCGAGTTTCGCGAGCTGTCGCTCACGGGCCCCAGGGTGATCGGCGCTCGTCGTCCGGAAGTGGGCGCCGAGCGCAACGATGCGATGTTCATGGGCGTCAATGGCGTCGACGTGGGCCAGCGGCCGATCTTCTGGCAGCCCTACGAGAAGACCCAGGCGCGCGCGCTCGAGCGGTCCAGGCCGATTCCGCTCCTCCTCCTGCAGTACCCGCAGCACGCGGAAGACACCCGCCAGCGCCTCGCCGACATGAAGGCCGACGAAGCCAGCGCCCGCTTCCTGCCAGTGATGGCGCGCAGCCCCTGGGTCGCGGTGCTCGACAAGACCGGCGCGCTCCTCGGCTACCTGCCGCTAGACGGCTTCTTCTGAGATGGAGCAGGCGCTCGCCCGACCCGCCTCATCGTCCGGCTACCCGGCGACCGCGCTCTCCCTCCTGGCCTGCCTCGCGATCGCGTTTCCGACGCTGATCGCCTTCAACCTCTCGCCGTCGGCGACCTTCTTCAACCAGTCGGCGGCGTTCATCGGCTGGGGCGGTTTCCTGCTGGTGCTGGGCGCAGGCCTGGCGCAGCAGGCGCGGCCGCGCTCGCGCGGATCGCTGGCCCTGCTCGCCTCGATCCTGATCCTGGTGGTCGCGGCCCTCGGCGCATCGCTCCTCGCTGCCGCGCCGTGGTCGCTCTCGCTCTCCTCGGCCGGCACGCTGCTCAGCGCCTTCCTCGTCGTCGCGATCGGCGCCTGCGTCGCCCGCGCCGGACTCGGCCTGCCCGCCTTTCGCGCGTTCTGCATCGGCCTGGTCGTCGCCGGCATCGCCAGCAGCGCCATCGGCCTGGTGCAGGTGATGGCGCCGCACCTGCCGGACGGCGACTGGATCGCCCAGGCCTCGATTCCCGGCCGGGCCACCGGCAACCTGCGCCAGCCCAACCACCTGAGCAGCCTGCTCCTCTGGTCGGTGGTGGCCGTGGTCTGGCTCGGCGAGGCCCGCGTCATCTATCGCGAGATCGCCTGGATGCTCGCCCTCCTGTTCATCGAGGTGATCGTCCTCAGCGCCTCGCGCACCGGCCTGCTCGGCATGGCCGCGCTGATGGGCTGGGGCCTGTTCGACCGGCGCCTCTCGCGCGCGACCCGGATCCTGCTGCTCGCCTCGCCGCTGGCCTACCTGCTGCTGTGGGGCCTGACATCGCTCTGGTCGCACCAGTCGGGCATGGCCTTCGGCGGCGAGCAGCGCCTGAGCGGCAGCGGCCTCTACGTTTCCTACTCGCGCTACAAGATCTGGTGGAACTCGCTCGCCCTGATCGCCCAGCACCCGTGGTTCGGCGTGGGCTTCGGCGAGTTCAACTTCGCCTGGACGCTGACGCCCTTTCCCGATCGCCCGGTCGCCTTCTTCGACCATGCGCACAACCTGATGCTGCAGTTCGCCGTCGAGCTCGGCATTCCGCTGGCCCTGCTGCTCGTCGGACTGATGGGCTACGCCCTCTGGCAGGCGATGCGCTGCGCCGTCGACGACGGGCGCGAGTCCGGGGCACGGTTCAGCACGCTCTCCGGCAAGACGGAGGGTCCGCCCGAGCCGGCGGCGGGCCCGGCGCCGGCCATGCCGATGCAGCGCGCCGCCTTCGTCATGGTGGTGATGGTGGCCACGCACAGCCTGCTGGAGTACCCGCTCTGGTATTCGTACTTCCTGCTGCCCGCGGCGTTCGCCTTCGGCCTCTGCCTCGAGCGGCCCGACCCGCGCGACCGGGCGCTCGCCGCCGCCGATCTCGGCAACGTCACCCGGCCCTGGGTGCTCGCGTCGATGGCGCTGATCCTCGGCGCCACGCTCGCGCTCTGGGACTACATGCGGGTGGTCATCATCTTCGCGCCGCCGGCCACCGCCGCGCCGCTCGACAAGCGCATCGCCGACGGCCGGCGCAGCATCCTGTTCGCGCACCATGCCGATTACGCCGCCGCCACCGTCATCGAGCATCCGAGCCAGGTGATGAAGGCGTTCGAGCGGGCGCCGCACTTCCTGCTCGACGCGCGCCTGATGCTGGCCTGGGCGAAGGCGCTCGACGAAGCCGGCGAGACCGACAAGGCGCGCTACGTCGCGGCGCGGCTCAAGGAATTCCACAACGACCAGGCCGACGAATTCTTCGCCGCCTGCGATCCGGCGAACATCGCCGCGGCGAGGGCCGCCGCGCCAGCGTCGTCGGCTTCGGCGCCTGCGCCGCTGCCGTTCCAGTGCAGCGCGCCGACGAAGCCGCTCAGCTACCGCGACTTCAAGTAGCCGGCGCCTCGTCGTCCTTTCCTTCCGCGTGCCAGTCGCCCGACTTGCCGCCGCGCTTCTCGAGCACGCGCACGTCACCGATGACCATGCCGCGGTCGACCGCCTTGCACATGTCGTAGACGGTCAGGAGGCCCACCTGCACGGCCGTCAGGGCTTCCATCTCGACGCCGGTGCGGCCCAGCGTTTCGACCTGGGCGGTGCAGCGCAGCGCGTTGGCCTCGCGCACGAGCTCGAACTCGACGGCGATGCGGGTGATCGCGATCGGGTGGCAGAGCGGCACCAGCTCGGCGGTGCGCTTTGCCCCCTGGATCGCGGCGATGCGGGCGACGCCGATGACGTCGCCCTTCTTCGCGCTGCCCGACTCGATCAGCATCAGCGTCTCCGGCCGCATCCGGATCACGCCGCTCGCCCGCGCCACCCGGTGCGTCTCGCCCTTGGCCGAGACGTCGACCATGTGCGCCTGGCCGTCGGCGTCGAAGTGGGTGAGCTCGCTCATCGGTGAGGGGTGGGGAACGAAACGAAGCGGAAACGATTCCGATGCATGATAGCGACGCGCTCCCCCCGAGCGCCCGTTTCGCCCCTTCGCCCGCCTGTGTCGTCGCTCCCTTCCCCGCGCGCTGTCCTGCGCGACGCGCTTCGCCGCCTCGCTGCCGGAAGCTGCGCGTTCGTGCTCCTGCTCGGCGCGCTGCTGCAGCCGGCGCTGGCGCAGAACAACCTGCCCGCGCTCGGCGATTCCGACTCGGCCGACTTCAGCGTCGGCGCTGAACGAAAGATCGGCGACGAGATCATGCGCGAGATCCACGGCGATCCCGACTACATGGACGACCCGCTGCTGCTCGAGTACCTGCAGTCGGTCTGGGGGCCGCTCGTGGTGGCCGCGCGCCGCATGGGCAACATCACCGCCGACATCGACCAGCGCTTTGCCTGGCAGCCTTTCCTCGTGCACGACGCGAGCGTCAACGCGTTCGCCCTGCCGGGCGGCTTCGTCGGCGTGCATCTCGGCCTGATCGCGATCACCGCCACGCCCGACGAGCTCGCTTCGGTGCTCGGCCACGAGATGTCGCACGTCTCGCAGCGGCACATCGCGCGCAGCATCTCGGGCTCCTCGAAGCGCTCGCTGGTCAGCCTGGCGGCGCTGATCATCGGCCTGCTCGCCGCTTCGCGCAGCAACAACCCCGACGCGATCAACGCCGTCGTCGTCGGCACGCAGGCCGCCTCGATCCAGAGCCAGCTCAACTTCTCGCGCGACATGGAGCGCGAGGCCGACCGGACCGGCTTCCAGGTCATGGTCGCGGCCGGCTTCGCGCCCGGCGGCATGGCGGCGATGTTCGAGAAGATGGACGTCTCGTCGCGGCTCAACGACTTCGGCGGCTTTCCCTACCTGCGCAGCCACCCGCTGACGGTCGAGCGCATCGGCGAGGCGCGTTCGCGCGCCGAGGCGCTGGGCCGCGGCGCGAGCCCGCGGGTCAGCGTGCTCGAGCACGTCGCCGCGCAGGCGCGCGCGCGGGTGCTGATGGACACGCGCGTCGACGCGCTGCGCCGCTGGCAGGGCCGCGACGCCGACATGGACACCGGCTCGGCCGCCGACCGGCTGCTCAACGCCGCCGAGAGCGCACAGGCGTCGGCGTTGCTGCGCGACTGGTCGCGCGCCGACGCGGCGTTCGCCAAGGCGCTGGCGGTCACGCGCGGCAGCCCGAACTCGAGCGCGCGGGCCGAGCGGGCAGTGGTGCTGATGCAGGCGCAGTCGCTGCTCGACCGCGGCGCGCCGGCCAAGGCGGCCGAAGCGATCCGGCCGTATGCCGGCGGGGGCTCGCGGCCGGTGATTCTCCTGTCGGCGCAGGTCGCATTGGCCGAGAACCCGGGGGTGTCCCCGGACAACGCCGAGCTCAAGGCCCGCGCCGGCGAGCTTCAGACCTGGGCCGCCCTGCACGCCGACGATTCGCTCGTCTGGGGCGCGCTCGGCCAGACCTGGGCCCGGCTCGGCCTGCCGCTGCGCTCGCTGCGTGCCGAGGCGGAGTCGCGCTACGCGCTGGGCGACCTGACCGGCGCCGTCGACCGGCTGCGCGCGGCGCAGCGCTTCGCCCGCAGCGGCGGGCCGATCGACTTCATCGACGCTTCGGTCGTCGACTCGCGGCTGCGCGACATCGACGCGCAGCGCCGGCAGATCGAGATCGATCGCCGCACCGCGGGCCGCTGAACTCGCACGGTGCGCTCACGCGCCCGGCAGAAGATGCCTGGCCCAGGCCGGAACGGCGCGATAGGCGAGGTGAAGGTTCGCCGACGCGCTCGCCAGATTGAACCCGCGCTGATTCAGGCACATGCGCAGGCTCTGCGCCGAGAACAGGCTGATGTGCCCGTTTCGCGGCGCCGCATACCACCAGCTCAGCGCCCGGCCGCGGGCAATCTCGCCGTCCGAGAGCAGGGTGGAGAACAGGATCAGGCCGTCGGCCTTGACCAGCGAGTGCAGGTCGGCGAACAGGACGTTGATGTCGGGAACATGCTCGAACACCTCGAAGGCAGTGACGAGGTCGAAACTGCCAAGGTCCTGGACCCGGGCGTCGCGATCGACGAACGGATCGTAGGTGCGCGAGCTCCAGCCCTTGGCCCGCAGCGCGGCGCTGAGCACGCCCGAGCCGCCGCCGTAGTCGATGTGCGCAGGCTTCGAGCTGCCGAACAGTTGCTCCAGCAGGTTGGCGTTCGCCTCCGGGCGCGCCTGCTTGTAGTCGGGATCGACCTTCTCGTAGTCGGCGTTGTAGATCCGCCGCTCGAAATCCTGGAAGGTCCAGGCAGCGAACTCCGGAGCGAAACAGAAGCCGCAGGCATCGCACAGGCAGTATTCGATCGCCTCGCCGCTGTGCGGCAGCTTCAGGCCGCGCGCTTCCTCGCAGTTCTTGTTGAAGTCGACCGAAGCCAGCGGCTTGCAGACGCTGCGGCACACCGGACAAAGCGTGTCGGCGGGGGCTTCGGGTTGCTCGCCGAAAGGGTGGCGAATCGCACGGAGCAGGTTGGCAAGAGGCGGCATCGTGCGCGTTTGCTCCGGGGGTGTCCTGTACTATAAGTCGCAGCACAAGAATGGAAACCGCCTCGCTGGTCGCCGTCCCGATTGCCGTGGCGATCTCGGTGATCGTCACGCTGCTCGTGGTCCGGATGAGCGCGGCGCGAAAGGGCCTGCCGGTCGCGGCTCCGGCGCCCTCGCCGGCGCCTGCGCCCATGCCTGTCGCCGCCCCGCCCACCCGCATCGACGTCGCGCCGCCCTACAAGCTGGTCCGCTCGCGCCACGGCTGGATGCTGGTCAATCCGAACGATCTCTATCTCGGCCAGGCGATCCTCGAGTACGGCGAGTGCTGCGAAATCGAGGTCGCGTTCCTGCTGCAGATCCTCTCTCTTCGGCCCGGGCTGGTGATGGAGGTCGGTACCAACATCGGAACCCATACGGTGCCGCTCGCCAGGGCGCTGGCCCAACAGAACCGGCGCCTGGTGGCGTTCGAGCCGCAGCCCGTCATCTTCCAGAACATGTGCGCCAACCTCGCGCTCAACGCCCTGGGCAACGTCACCGCCTGGCCGAGCGCGTGCGGCGATCGGGCGTCGACGCTCTACTTCGCAGCCCCCGACTACTCGGCCGGCGGCAACTTCGGCGGCGTCTCCATGAGCACCGAGCCGATTCCCGGCGGCGTGGCCATTCCCTGCATCGAGCTCGACGAGGTGTTCGGCGGCGAGACCGTCGGCCTGATGAAGATCGACGTCGAGGGCTTCGAGCTGCTGGTCCTGCAGGGGGCGGAAGTCATCATCGATCGTTGCCGCCCGGTGATCTATGTCGAGAACGACCGGGTGGACAAGTCGAAGGCGTTGATCGAATGGCTGTGGTCCAAGCAGTACCGACTGTGGTGGCACATGCCGCCGCTGTTCAATCCCGGCAACTTCTTCTCGAATTCGAACGACAAGTACCCGCGGGTCGTGTCGATCAACATGCTCTGCCTGCCGCGCGAGGCGGAGGTTCCGGTCAAAGGTCTCGAGGAGATCGTCGTCAACCGGCATCCGCTGGAGGGCGCGCCGGCATGATTGCGGTTCCCACAGGAGTTCATGAATGCTGTTGAGCTGGTTCGATGCGCGCGAGGCGGGCAAGTTCGGTACGACCCTGGCGGAGATGCTGATCGAGAGAACCCCGGTCGAGGGCAAGCTGGGCAAGCGCATGGTCGCCAAGAAGCACGAGGCGATGCTGCACCAGCTCGAGCAGCACGTCGTGCGCTTCAAGGCCGAGCACAAGCTCAATGCCTACAAGACGGCGCAACTCGGCAACCGCTTCAAGTGGACCCTGCGCGACAAGGGCTACGACGCCGAATACGTCGATCAGCTCACGCACTGGCTGATGCTCAAGCTCGGAACGGCAGCGGCGGCGAAGAAGTCCTGAGCCGCCGATGTTCGATCGCATCAAGGGGCTGCTGCGGCCCGCCGGCGCCGGCCCGAAAGCGTCGCCGCCGCAGGTGCCGCCTTCGCGCGAGCGCAGCGCCGCACTGAAGGCCGAGGGCGAGGCCTTTCTCGCCGCCGGCAAGCTGGCCGAGGCGACCCGCTGCTACCAGGCGGCGACCGAGGCCGACCCGGCCGACGCCGCGGCGTACCTGCCGCTCGGCTACGCGCTGCGCGAGCAAGGCCAGCTCGACGCCGCGATCGCCACCCTCGAGACGGCGCTCGAGCTCGACCCGCGCGCGATCGACGGCCACTACCTGCTCGCGCTGACCCTGCAGGACCGGGGACGGCTGCCGGAAGCGATCCGCCACCTCGAGGCGATCGTCGCGCTCGATCCCGGGGTGGTCGACGCGTACGTCCGGCTCTGCCAGGCGCACGTCCAGTCGGGCAACATGGCCGCGGCGGCGGCAGTGGTCGACAAGGGCATCGTCCACCTGCCCGAGGCGGCCGACCTCCACTCGCTGTCGGGCAACCTGAACCTGCATCGCGGCCAGCTCGAGGCAGCCATCGCTGCCTATCGCCGGGCGACCGCGATCGATCCCGCCCATCCCGAAGCGCACTACAACTGCGGCATCGCGCTGCTCGGCGCGCATCGGCCGGCCGAGGCGCTGGCCAGCTTCGACGCGGCCTTGCGCGCGCGGCCCGACTATCCCGCGGCGCTCAGCCACCGCGCCGGCGTGCTGCTTCAGCTCGGCCGCCCTGCCGAGGCGCTGGCCGGCTACGAGCAGGTGGTGCAGCTCGCTCCCGAACTGACCGCGGCATGGATCCAGAAGGGCCGGATCCTGCGCGACGCGAAGCGGCTCGACGAGGCGCTCGCCAGCTTCGAGCGCGCGCTCGCCGCCGAGCCCGGCAACCTCGACCTGGTCAACGACCTCGGCCTGGTGCTGCGCGACCTGAAGCGGCCGCTCGAGGCGCTGGCCGCGTTCGACCGGGCGCTGCAGGCCAAGCCCGACTTCGCCGAGGCGCTGAGCAACCGGGGCCTCGTCCTCCATGAGCTCGACCGCCTCGACGAATCGCTGGCCGCTTACGACCGCTCGCTGCAACTGCGGCCCGACCTGGCCGACACCCACGCCAACCGCGGCAACGCCTTGCAGGAGCTCGGCCGGCACGAGGAGGCGCTCGCCGCCTACCAGCGCGCCCTCGAGATCAAGCCAGGGTACGAGGCGGTCTATCTCAACGAGAGCTTGTCGCGCCTGGTGCTCGGCGATCTTCCCGGCGGCTGGCCGAAGTACGAGTGGCGCTGGCAGAACAACTCGGAAGCGCCGCCGGCGCGCCAGTTCAGCGAGCCGATCTGGCTCGGCAAGGAGCCGCTCGCAGGCAAGACGGTCATGCTCTACGCCGAGCAGGGCCTGGGCGACACGATCCAGTTCTGCCGCTATGCGAAGGTGCTGTCGGAGCAGGGTGCGAAGGTCCTGCTGCGGGTGCAGCCGCCGCTCGTTCCCTTGCTGCAGGGCCTGGCCGGGGTCGAGCGCCTGCTCGTGCCGGGCGAGACGCCGCCGCGCTTCGACTTCCACTGCCCGCTGCTCAGCCTGCCGCTCGCTTTCGGCACCTCGCTGCAATCGATCCCCGGGGGCGGCGCCTACCTGCACGTCTCGGGCTCGAACTTCGCGGGGCGGCTCGCCGCATGGCAGGCGCGCCTCGGGCCGAAGGACAGGCCGCGCATCGGCCTGGTCTGGTCGGGCAACGCGCATCACAAGAACGACCGCAACCGCTCGATTCCGCTGCGCACCTTCGCCCGGATCGTCTCGCCCGAGGCCCGCTTCGTGTCGCTGCAGAACGCGGCGCGCGAGGCCGACGCCGCAGTGCTCGCGCAACGCGGCGACATCGCCTGGTTCGGCGCCGAGCTGGTCGACTTCGCCGAGACCGCCGCGCTCGTCGCCCAGCTCGACCTCGTGATCTCGGTCGACACCTCGGTCGCGCACCTCGCGGCGGCGATGGGCAAGCCGGTCTGGCTGCTGCTGCCGGTCAATCCCGACTGGCGCTGGCTGCTCGAGCGCGAAGACAGCCCGTGGTACCGGTCGATGCGCCTCTTTCGCCAGACGCGGCGGGGCGACTGGAGCGACGTCGTCGCGCGCATCGAGCAGGAGATCGCGCGCCTCGCCTGAAAGCGCGCCGCGGCCGGCGAGTACCTGTCTCTTAGACTCGCGCGATTCCAACGGGGGCTCCCGAATGAGAACGCGCGACATCGCTGTCCTGTGCATCGGCCTGACCCTGGGGTTCGCGGCGCATGCCGCCACCATCGTCGCCGCCAGCCCGCAGGGCGAGGTCGCCCAGGTCCGCCAGGTGACGGTCAAGTTCTCCGAGGCGGTTGTTGCCTTCGGCGACCCGCGCCTCGCCGACCCCTTTGCCATCGCGTGCCAGGGTGCAACGCCCGCCGGCGCGGGCCGCTGGGCCAGCGACCGGGTCTGGCTCTACGACTTTCGCGAGGCGCTGCCGCCGGGCACGAAGTGCACCGCGAAGCTGCGCGCCGACTGGAAGCCGAGCGCGGCGGCGAGCGGCGCGGCGGCTGCGGCGGCGCTCACCGGTCCGGGCGAGTTCAGCTTCTCGACCGGCGGCCCGGCCATCGTCGCGATGCAGCCGGGCGAGGGCGCCGAGGTCGAGGAGGACCAGCACTTCCTGATCCGCCTCAACGGCCCGGCGGTCGAGGCGAGCGTGCTCGCCAACGCCTGGTGCGAGGTCGAAGGCCTCGGCGAGCGGCTGCCGCTCCGGCTGATCGGCGGCGACCTGCGCGCGCAATTGCTGAAGGCGCGGCGCATTCCGCCGGCGCAGTGGCCGCGCCTGCTGATCGCGCGTTGCGACCGACCGTTGCCGAACGCGGCCGCAGTCCGGCTGGTCTGGGGCAAGGGCATCGCGGCCGCGGCCAATCCGAAGGTCGTGACGACGATCGAGCAGCGCTTTCGCATGCGGGTTCGTCCCGCCTTCACGGCCGAGTTCAGCTGCGAGCGCGAGAAGGCGGCCGCGCCCTGCCTGCCGATCCGGCCGATGAGCGTGCGCTTCTCGGCGCCGGTGCCGCGCGAGCTCGCGGCGCAGGTGCGGCTTCAGCCTTCGAGCGGCGAGGCGCTGGCGCCGGTGTTCGACAAGGACGACAAGGCGACCGAGCTGACCGAGCTCGCCTTCCCCAAGCCGCTCGCCGAGAACGCGGCCTACAGCATCGCCATGCCGCGCGAGCTGAAGGACAACGCCGGCCGGCCGCTGGCGAACGCGGCGAGCTTTCCGCTCAAGGTCGCGACCGGCGCGGCGCCGCCGATCGCCAAGTTCGCAGCGGCGCCGTTCGGCGTGATCGAGCGCAACGCCGACGGGGTGTTGCCGGTGACGCTGCGCCACGTGCAGGCCGAGCTGCGCGGCGGCGCCGCTGCCGCGAGCGCGCCGGCCGCGGCGAGCGCCGGGCAGGTGCGGGTGAAGCGCCTGCAGAGCGACGCCGACATCCTCGCCTGGTACGCGAAGCTGCAGAAGTACCACGAGACGCAGATGACCGCCGAGGAGCTCGGCCTGCCGAAGAGCCAGTGGTTCACGACCGAGGACGACACCGACGCGAAAGGCCGGCCGATCAAGCGCAAGGTCGAGCGCCGGGTCGGCACGCGCGAGGTCTCGCTGCTCGCCAAGGAGACCGATGCGAAGCGGCTCGATCTGCCGCAGCTCGCCGGCGGCGACCCGCGGCCGTTCGAGGTGGTCGGCCTGCCGCTCGAGGGGCCCGGCTATCACGTCGTCGAGATCGAATCGCTGCGCCTCGGCCAGGCGCTGCTCGACAAGCGCGCGCCGATGTACGTGCGCACTGGCGTGCTCGTCACCAACCTCGGCGTGCACTTCAAGCTCGGCCGCGAGAACAGTGTCGTCTGGGTGACCACCCTCGACCGCGGCAAGCCGGTCGAGGGGGCCGAGATCGCCGTCAACGACTGTTTCGGCAAGCCCCTCTGGAGCGGGCGCAGCGACGCCAAGGGCCTCGCGGTCGTGGCCCGTGCGCTCGATGCCAGCTTCGAGAACTGCCCGGCGGACAACGGGTTTTTCGTCACCGCGCGCAAGGCGGATGAAAAGGGCGGTGCGACCGACGTCGCCTTCGTCTTCAGCAGCTGGCAGAAGGGCATCGAGTCGTGGCGCTTCAACGTGCCGACCGGGCGCGGCGCCGAGCCCGACCTGCGCGCCGCGACGGTGTTCGACCGCACGCTCCTGCGCGCCGGCGAGACGGTGTCGATGAAGCACTTCGTCCGCACCGAGACCGCGGCCGGCCTCGCCATGGTGCCTGCCGCCAAGCTGCCGACGACGGTGAAGCTGGTGCACCAGGGCAGCGGCCAGGAGTTCGTGTTCCCGCTGCAATGGAGCGGTGGCGGGCGCAGCGCGACGACCGTCTGGAACATTCCGCCCGCAGCCAAGCTCGGCGTCTACGAGGTCTCGCTCGAGCGGCCGAACGGCGACGCCAAGCCGCGCCGTGAAGGCGACGGCGAAGGCGAAGGCGAGGAACGGCAGCGCACCTGGAGCAGCGGCAACTTCCGGGTCGAGGAGTTCCGCCTGCCCTTGGTCGACGCCCGCCTGTCCGGACCGAAGTCGGTCGCGGTCGCGCCCGCGAGCGTCGCCGTCGACGTGCAGATGAGCTACTTCTCCGGCGGGCCGATGAGCGGCGCCGCGCTGCGCGCGTCGGCCCTGCTGAAGAGCCACAGCCCGAGCTTCGCCGGCTACGACGATTTCTCGTTCGAGCCGCCGCGCGATCCGAAGAAGGCCGAGCAGGAAGGCAGCGAGAACGACGAGGGCGACGGCGCGGCGCGCGACGGCAAGCTCGTCGCCGACAAGCTGCCGCTGCTGATCGACCGCAACGGCGCCGCGAGCTTCACGCTCAAGGACTTGCCGAAGGTCGTGCGGCCGAGCCAGATCGACGCCGAAGTGAGCTTCGCCGATCCGAACGGCGAAACGCAGACCGTCGCCACCCGCGTCGACCTCTGGCCGAGCGCGGTGGTGCTCGGCGTGCGCGCCGGCTCGTGGGCGAGCAATCGCGGCAGCGCCAAGTTCACCGTGCTCGCGCTGGATACGGCGGGAAAGCCGATCAAGGGGCAGAGCGTCGCGGTGAAGGGCCGCGTCAGCCAGATCATCTCGACGCGAAAGCGCATGGTCGGCGGCTTCTACGCCTACGACAACCGGACCGAGGTCAAGGAGCTCGGGTCGCTGTGCTCGGGCACCACCGACGACCGCGGCCTGCTTCTTTGCGAGGCGACGCTCGAGACGGCCGGCCAGGTCGAGCTCGTGGCCGAGTCGAAGGACGGCGCGGGCAACCCGGTGGCGGCGGCGGCCACGGTCTGGATCACGAAGCAGGGCGAGCTCTGGTTCGCGCAGGACAACGACGACCGGATCGACGTGCTGCCCGAGAAGAAGCGCTACGAGCCGGGCGAGACCGCGCGCCTGCAGGTGCGCATGCCTTTCCGCGAGGCGACGGCGCTGGTCGCGGTGGAGCGCGAAGGCGTGATCGCGACCCAGGTGGTGACGCTGCGCGGCGACGACCCGACGGTCGAGCTGAAGGTCGAGCCTGCCTGGGGCCCGAACGTCTACGTCAGCGTGCTCGCGCTGCGCGGCCGGATCCGCGAGACGCCGTGGTATTCGTTCTTCACCTGGGGCTGGAAGGAGCCGCTCGACTGGTGGCGGAGCTTCCGCGGCGACGGCAAGGACTGGCAGGCGCCGACGGCGATGATCGATCTCGCCAAGCCGGCGTTCAAGCTCGGCGTCGCCAAGCTGCAGGTGGGCCTCGCCGCGCACGAGCTGCAGGTCAGCGTCACGGCCGACAAGCCGCAGTACGCGGTCCGGCAGACGGCGATGGCGAAGATCAAGGTCACGCAGGGCGGCAAGCCGATGGCCGGCGCGCACGTCGCCTTCGCCGCGGTCGACGAGGGCCTGCTCGCCCTGCGCGGCAACGACTCGTGGAACCTGCTCGAGGCGATGATCAGGGAGCGCGCCTGGGGCGTGGAGACGAGCACCGCGCAGAGCGAGATCATCGGCCGGCGCCACTACGGCCGAAAGGCGGTCGCCGCGGGGGGCGGCGGCGGCCGCGGCTCGGCGCGCGAGCTGTTCGACACGCTGCTGATCTGGAAGGCGAGCATCGTCGTCGACGCCAATGGCGAGGCGACGGTCGCGGTGCCGATCAACGATTCGCTCACCAGCTTCAAGCTCGTCGCCGTCGCCGACGCCGAGGTGCAGAAGTTCGGCACCGGCAGCACCAGCATCCGCGTCACGCAGGACCTGCAGGTGCTCGCCGGCCTGCCGCCGCTGGTGCGCGACGGCGACCAGTTCAGCGCCATGCTGACCCTGCGCAACACGACGGCGCGCGAGATGAAGGTGCGGGCGACGCTGCAGGGCACCGCGAACCTGCCGGCGACCGGCAACAGCAGCGAGATCGTGCGCGTGCCGATCGCTCTCGCACCGCAGGACGTGGTGCTCGCCGCCGGCGCGGCGAAGGAAGTGGTCTGGCCGGTCAGCGTGCCGGCCGAGGCCTTCAGCATCGCCTGGGAGGCCGCCGCCGAAGAGGGCAGCGCGAAGGACCGGCTGAAGGTGACGCAGCTCGTCGCCGCCGCGGTGCCGGTGCGCGTGCTGCAGGCGACGCTGGCGCAGCTCGACGGCAGCTTCTCGCTTCCGGTCGCGGCGCCGGCCGATGCCTTGCTCGTCGGCACGCCGCCGGCGAGCGGCAGCGCGGCCACCGCTGCGAAGGTGCGCGGCGGCCTCGTCGTCGCGGTGCAGCCGAAGCTCAGCGGCGCCTTGCCCGGCATGCGCCGCTTCTTCGAGACCTATCCGTTCGCCTGCCTCGAGCAGAAGACCTCGAAGGCGGTCGGCCTGAAGGACGCGAAGCTCTGGGAAGGCGTCGCCAACACCCTGCCGACCTACCTCGACAGCGACGGCCTGGCGAGCTACTTTCCGCCGCGCGCGGGCGAGGCGCCGAGCGGCAGCGACCGGCTCACCGCCTACGTGCTCGCGGCGACGCACGAAGCCGGCTTCGCCCTGCCGGCGCCGGCACGCGACGCGATGCTCGCCGGCCTGGCCGGCTTCGTCGAAGGCCGGATCGAGCGAAAGACCTGGTCGCCGCGGCCGGACCTCGACGTGCGCAAGCTCGCCGCGATCGAGGCGCTCTCGCGCTTCGGCAAGGCGCAGGCGAAGACGCTGGGCTCGATCAACCTCACGCCCAACGTCTGGCCGACCGCGGCGGTGATCGACTGGCTCAATATCCTGAAGCGCGTCGACGGCATTCCCGAGCGCGCGAAGCGCCTCGAGGAGGCGAACCAGATCCTGCGCGGCCGCCTCACCTATGGCGGCACGACGCTGAAGTTCAGCACCGAGGAGAGCGACTTCTGGTGGTGGCTGATGGACAGCGCCGACGCGAACGCCGCGCGGCTGATCCTCGCGGTGCTCGACGACCCGGCGTGGAAGGACGAGCTGCCGAAGATGGTCGTCGGCTCGCTCGCCCGGCAGCGGCGTGGCGCGTGGCTCACGACCACGGCCAACCTCTGGGGCTCGCTCGCGCTCGACAAGTTCGCGGCCAAGTTCGAGTCGCAGAAGGTCGCCGGCACGACGACGGCGACGATCGAGCCGCCGGCGCCTGGCGCTGCAGCTTCGGCGACGCGCGTTGCCGACTGGAGCGCGCAGGCGGCGGGCGGCAAGGCGACGCTGGCCTGGCCGCCGGGCCCAGGCCCGGGCACGCTTGTCGTCGCGCAGCAAGGCAGCGGCAAGCCGTGGCTCACGGTGCAAAGCCTGGCCGCGATTCCGCTCAAGGCGCCGTTCGCCGCGGGCTACAGCATCGCCCGCAGCGTCACCGCGGTCGAGCAGAAGGACAAGTCGCGCTGGTCGCGCGGCGACGTCGTCCGCGTGCGGCTCGAGATCGACGCCCAGGCCGACATGACCTGGGTGGTCGTCAGCGATCCGGTGCCGGGCGGCGCGACCATCTTCGGCTCGGGGCTCGGCCGCGATTCAGCGATCGCGACCCGCACCGAGAAGCGCGCCGGCTCGGCGTGGCCGGCGCACGAGGAGCGCAGCTTCGAGGCGTTCCGCAGCTACTACGAGTATTTGCCGCGCGGCAAGCACGTGGTCGAGTACAGCGTCCGGCTGAACAACCCGGGCCGGTTCGCGTTGCCGCCGACGCGAGTCGAGGCGATGTATGCGCCGGAGAGCTTCGGCGAGGCGCCGAATGGGGTGGTCGAGGTGGGGCCGTGAGATTCGCGGCAGGCGGCCCCTCACCCCGGCCCTCTCCCCGGAGTACCGGGGCGAGGGAGCAGCTTTTCACCCTCTCCCGCTTGCGGGAGAGGGCCGGGGTGAGGGTCTTCGCCGCAATGACACTCCTCACTGCGTCCCTCTCCGCGCAAGCGCTTCCCACGTTCGCCGAAGTGAGGGCGGCGCATCGCCCCTCCGACATCACCCTGCTCGATCGCGCAGGCATCCCGATCCAGACCGTTCGCGTCGACAAGGACGTCCGCCGTCTCGCCTGGGTCCCGCTCAGCGAGATCTCGCCCGCGCTGCTCACGGCCATCGTCCTGAGCGAGGACCGGCGGTTCTGGGAGCACAGCGGCGTGGACTGGAGCGCGGCGGCGAAGAGCGCCTGGGCCAACCTGCTCAACACGAAGACGCGCGGCGCGTCGACGCTGACCATGCAGCTCGCCGGCCTGCTCGACGAAGGCCTCGCGCGTCCCTCGGGCGGGCGCAGCGTCGCCCAGAAGCTCGGCCAGGCGGCCACCGCCAGCCGCCTCGAGACGACGTGGAAGAAGAGCGAGATCCTCGAGGCGTACCTGAATTCGGTGCCGTTTCGCGGCGAGATCGTCGGCATCGACGCGCTCGCGCAGACCCTGTTCGGCAAGCGCGCGAGCGGCCTCGACGCGCAGGAGGCGGCGCTCGCCGCCGCTCTGGTGCGATCGCCCAACGCCCGGCCCGCGGCCGTGGCCGAGCGCGCCTGCGGCGTGCTGCGCCTGCAGCGGCTCGACTGCACCGGCATCCTCGGCCTGAGCGAGACGGCGCTGGCGCGGCGCGGCGGCATGCCGCTCGGCGAGCAGCTCGCGCCGCACGTCGCGCGGCAGGCGATCGACCCGCGCGGGCCTGCCGCGCAGGCGAGCACGCTCGACGCCTCGCTGCAGCGCCTGGCCGTCGAGAGCCTGCGCCGCCAGCTCGCCGAGCTCGCCGGGCGCAACGTCGAGGACGGCGCCGTCGTCGTCCTCGACAACGCCTCGGGCCGGGTGCTCGCCTGGGTCGGCTCGAACGCGCGCTCGTCGGCCGCCGGCGAGTTCGACGGCGTGCTCGCGCGGCGCCAGCCGGGCTCGACGCTCAAGCCCTTCGTCTACGAGCTGGCGTTCGAGAAGCGCCTGATCACGCCGGCGTCGCTGATCGACGACTCGCCGGCGCAGATCGCGACCGCCGGCGGCCTCTACCTGCCGCAGAACTACGACCGAGAGTGGAAGGGCTTCGTCAGCGCCCGCACCGCCCTCGGCGCGAGCCTCAACGTGCCGGCCGTGCGCGTCGCCGGCCTGCTCGGCGCCGACGCGCTGCACGAGCGGCTGCGCGCCCTCGGCTTCGCCCTGCCCGAGAGCGCCGGCTGGTACGGCGCCTCGCTCGCCCTCGGCAGCGCCGACGTCTCGCTGCTGGCGCTGACCAACGCCTACCGCGCGCTGGCCAACGGCGGCATGTTCTCGCCGGCGGTGCTGCGCAGCGGCGGCGCGGCCACGAAGCCGGTGCGCGTCGCCGACCCGGCGGCGGTGTTCCTCGTCACCGACATCCTCGCCGACAACAACGCCCGCGCTCGCACCTTCGGCCTCGCCAGCCACCTCGCGACGCGCGGCTTCGCCGCAGTGAAGACCGGCACCAGCAAGGACATGCGCGACAACTGGTGCGTCGGCTTCACCGACCGCTACACGATCGGCGTCTGGGTCGGCAACGCCAGCGGCGAGGCGATGCACAGCGTCAGCGGCGTCAGCGGCGCGGCGCCGGTCTGGCACGCGCTGGCCAGCGCGCTGCATGCCGGCGCGGGCTCGAAGGCGCCGGCCGCGCCCGCCGGCGTGACCCGGCTGCGGGTGACGTTCGACAGCGGCAAGGAGCCTGCGCGCGACGAGGTCTTCCTCGCCGGCAGCGAACGCGCGCTGCAGCGCGCGACCGCCGAGGTCGATGGCGCGCGCCGCTTCGGCATCACCAGCCCGCGCGACGGCAGCGTGTTCGCGATCGATCCCGACATCCCGCCCGCGGCGCAGCGCATCACCTTCGAAGGCGAGCACGGCCGCTGGGTGCTGGACGGCAAGGCCCTGGGCAGCGCCGAGCGCTGGCGCTGGGCGCCGTGGCCCGGTCGGCATCGGCTGGTGCTCGTCGGCCGCGAGAACCAGGAGCTGCAGAGCGTGAGCTTCGAGGTGCGCGGCGCCGGCGTGAAAGCCGAGGCGCGGCCGCCGGCGGCGTCGGTGAAGGCAAAGCCCGCGCCGTCGGCTCCGGCGAGGCCGGCCTCGTAGACTCGCCGGCTCGTCCGCACCGGATTCCAAACGTCATGTTCCAGCACGCATTCGTCGCCCTCGGCCTCACCCTGCTCGCGGCCACGACGTCGGTCGCGCAGCCCCGAACGGCGGCGCTGCCCGCCGGCATCCAGGAGGTGGCGCGGGTCGAGGGCATCACCGAGTACCGGCTGGCCAACGGGCTGCAGCTCCTGCTCGCGCCCGACGACTCGAAGCCGAGCACGACCGTCAACGTCACCTACCGGGTCGGCTCGCGCAACGAGAGCTATGGCGAGACCGGCATGGCGCACCTGCTCGAGCACCTGCTGTTCAAGGGCACGCCGACGACGCAGAACCTCTGGGGCGAGTTCACCAAGCGGGGGCTGCGCGCCAACGGCTCGACCTGGTACGACCGCACCAACTATTTCGCCACCTTCGCGGCGAACGACGAGAACCTGCGCTGGTACCTCGGCTGGCAGGCCGACGCGATGATCCACAGCTTCATCGCCCGCGCCGACCTCGACACCGAGATGACGGTCGTGCGCAACGAGATGGAGTCGGGCGAGAACAGCCCGAACCGGGTGCTGCTGCAGCAGACGCTGGCGACCATGTACCAGTGGCACAACTACGGCAAGAGCACGATCGGCGCGCGCGCCGACGTCGAGAACGTCGACATCCCGCGGCTGCAGGCCTTCTACCGCCAGTACTACCAGCCCGACAACGCGACCCTGATCGTCTCCGGCCGCTTCGACACCGCGCGCGTGCTCGAGCTCGTCGCCAAGTCGTTCGGCCCGATTCCGCGGCCGGGCCGCGTGATCGCGAGGAACTACACGCTCGACCCGGCGCAGGACGGCGAGCGCGCGGTCACGCTGCGCCGGGTGGGCGGGGCGCCGCTGATCTACATCGGCTACCACGTGCCGCCGGGATCGAGCGCCGACTTCGCCGCGGTGACGCTGCTCGCGCAGGTGCTCGGCGACACGCCGGGCGGGCGCCTCTACAAGCAGGTGGTCGAGCGCCAGCTCGCCGCCAACGCCTTCGGCTTCGCCCTCGCCCTCGCCGACCCGAGCCCGCTCTTCATCGGCGCGGCGCTGGCGCCGACCCAGGACGTCGAGAAGGCGCGTGCCGCGATCCTCGCCACGGTCGATTCGCTCGCCAGCGAGCCGGTCACCGCGCAGGAGCTCGAGCGCGCGCGCACGCAGTGGCTGAACGAATGGGACAAGGGCTTCGCCGATCCCGAGCGGATCGGCGTCGGCATCTCCGAAGCGATCGCGCAGGGCGACTGGCGGCTCTATTTCCTCGCCCGCGACCAAGTGCGCAAGGTCTCGCTCGACGACATTCGCCGGGTCGCTGCCGAGCGGCTGCGCCGCGACAACCGCACCGTCGGCATCTACCTGCCGACGGCGCAGCCCGAGCGCGCGCCGGCGCCGGCGCGGGTCGACGTCGCCGCGCTGGTCAAGGACTACCGCGGCGATCCCGGCGCGGTGCAGGCCGAGTCGTTCGACCCGACGCCGGCGAACCTCGACGCCCGCACCCAGCGCTTCGCTCTCGCCAGCGGCCTCAAGGTCGCGCTCCTGCCGAAGGGCACGCGCGGCCAGGCGGTGCAGGCGCGGCTGCGCCTGCGCTTCGGCGACGTCGCCTCGCTGAACGGCCAGGACACGGTCGCCGGCTTCGTCGGCGGCCTGCTTGACAAGGGCGGCGCGGGCATGACGCGGCAGCAGATCGCCGACGAGCTCGACCGCCTCCAGGCCGACGTCGGCTTCTTCGCCCATGGCCAGACGGTGAGCGTCGACATCACCACCCGGCGCGAGCGGCTGCCGGCGGTGATCGCGCTGGTCGGCAAGCTGTTGCGCGAGCCGAACTTCGCCGCGCCGTCGCTCGAGGAGCTGCGCGTGCAGTGGCTGACCGCGCTCGAGCGGCAGAAGAAGGAGCCCGACGCCCTGATCCGCAACCGCCTCGCCCGCTACGGCAACCCGTATCCGCGCGGCGACCTGCGCTACGAGGGCACCTTCGAGGAAGACGAGCAGGACGTGCGCGCGGTGACGCTGGCGCAGGTCGCCGCCTTCCATCGCCGCTTCTACAGCGCCGCGAACGGCGAATTCACGGCGGTCGGCGATCTCGATCCGGCCGCCGTGCGCCAGGCCGTCACCGCCGCCTTCGCCGACTGGAAGCAGCCGACCGGCGGCGCCTTGCCGTACACCCGCGCGCCCCGCCCGCTGGTCGCGCTCGCGCCGGCGCGCTTCATGGAGCTCACGCCCGATCGCGCCAACGCCAACCTGCGCGGCGTGCTGCCGCTGCCGCTCGCCGACACCGACGCCGACTATCCGGCGCTGCTCATGGCCAACTACCTGTTCGGCTCGGGCGGCTCCTCGCGCCTGTGGAAGCGCATCCGCGAGAGCGGCGGCCTGAGCTACGACGTGCGCTCGGGCATCGACTGGAATCCGGACGAGCCGAATTCGACCTTGAGCGTGAGCGCGATCTTCGCGCCGCAGAACCAGCCGCGGGTCGAGGCGGCGCTGCGCGAGGAGCTCGCGCTCTCGGTCAAGGAAGGCTTCACCCAGAAGGAGCTCGACGAGGCCCGGATCGGCCTGCTCAACCTGCGTCGCCTCTCGCGCGCGCAGGACGGCAACGTCGCCAGCCAGCTCGCTTCCGACCAGCGCCTCGGCCGCAGCTTCGCGTTCGTGCAGCAGGTCGATCAGGCGATCGAGAAGCTGAGCCTCGAGCAGGTGAACGCGGCCTGGCGCCGGTATGTCGATCCGGCCCGGGTGGTGCTCGCCTGGGGCGGCGATTTCAAGGCGGCGCCGTAGCGCCTCGGGCGTCCGGGGCGCGGCCTAGCCGCGCTGGAAGATGCGCTCCATGGCGGCGTCGATGACGAGGCCGCACAGGCTG
Organism: Burkholderiales bacterium; assembly: GCA_021414305.1. Classification (GTDB taxonomy): domain Bacteria; phylum Pseudomonadota; class Gammaproteobacteria; order Burkholderiales; family Burkholderiaceae_C; genus Schlegelella_A. The sequence continues at coordinate 21,276 of JAIOOS010000022.1, forward strand.
TAGAGCAAGGAGCCGATCAGCGCGGCGACGAAGCCGGTGACGCTGAAGCCCTGCAGAACCGACGCGGCGAAATAGAACATCAGCGCGTTGATGACGAACAGGAACAGGCCGAGCGTGAGCACGGTCACCGGCAGCGTCAGCAGCACCAGGATCGGCCGCAGCAAGGTGTTGAACAGGCCGAGCACGAAGGCCGCGATCAGCGCCGAGGTGAAGCTGGTGACGACGACGCCGGAATAGATCTGCGCGACGAGCAGCAGGGCGGCGGCGAGCAGCAGCCAGCGAACGACGATCTTCATGCATCAAGCATAGCCGCCGGCGACGTCTCCACAACACGGCGTTGCGCCGATGAGAAACACTAACAAGAATCGTTCTCATTGATGATACAGTTGCCGGCCTCCTCGCAAGAACCATGTCCGGCAGCTCGCTCACCTTCGATCACGCGTCGCTCGCTGCAGGCGGGGCCGGCGCCGACCCGTCGCCGCGCGCATTGGTGTTCGTGCCGCCGCCGCTGCCGCGGCGCGGCGAGCGCGACGACGGGCTGACGCCGGCGCAGCGCCATCTCATGGTGGCCGCGATCCTGGCGGCGCACGTCGCTGGCATCTGGGGCCTGCTGCAGATCCGCGAGGTGCGCGACGCGGTCGCCGAGGTCGCGCCGATGTTCGTCAGCCTGGTGGCGCCCGAGCCGCCGAAGCCGCTGCCTCCGCCGCCACCACCGGTGCAGCAGCCCGTGCCCAAGCGACCGCCGCCGGTGGTGATCGCCGCGCCGCCTACGCCCACGCCGACGCCGGCCCCGTTCATCGTGCCGCCGCCGCCAGCCGAGGTCCCGGTTCCGGTCGTGCCGCCGCCGGTCGCCGTGGTCGCCGCGCCGGCGCCGCCCGCGCCGCCGCCGGCGCCCAAGATCATTCCGGCTTCGGCCGTGCAGTACCTCGGCGATCCGCCGCTGCCCGAGTACCCGCGCCTGTCGATCCGCGCCGGCGAGACCGGTCGCGTGATGCTGCGTATCTATATAGACGAGGCCGGCCTGCCGCGCACCGTGCAGGTCGAGCGCAGCTCGGGCCACCCGCGGCTCGACGAAGCCGGCGCCGCGGCGATGAAGAAGGCGCGCTTCAAGCCCTACACCGAGAACGGCCAGGCGGTTGCCGGCTGGGCGTTCGTCCCCCTCGATTTCGCATTGGAGAAGTGACCGTGAACACGCAGATCGTCGCCGTCGACCCGGGCTTCGCCCATTTCATGAGCCAGAGCGACGTCGTCGGCAAGACCCTGCTCGCGATCCTGATCGTCATGTCGGTCGCGTCGTGGGCGATCATGGCCGTCAAGGGCCTGACGCTGGTGCTGCGCAACGGCCGCAGCCGCGAGTTCCTCAACTTCTTCTGGAACGCGACTTCGCTCGAGGCCGTGGCCGGCGAGATCACGACGCATGGCGCGCGCGATCCGTTCTCGCACCTCACCAGCCACGCGATGCACGCGCAGGCGCACCACGCGCGCTACGGCGCGGCCAAGCTCGAGGAGGCGGGCAGCTCGAGCGAGTTCGTCACGCGCACCATCAAGAAGGTGCTCGACGAGGAGATGTCGCGGCTCGAGAACGGCCTCACCGTGCTCGCCACGGTCGGCGCGACGGCGCCCTTCGTCGGCCTGTTCGGCACGGTCTGGGGTGTGTACCACGCGCTGGTCGCGATCGGCATGAGCGGCGCCGGCACGCTCGACAAGGTGGCCGGCCCGGTCGGCGAGGCGCTGATCATGACCGGCCTCGGCCTCGCGGTCGCGATCCCCGCGGTGGTGGGCTACAACTGGCTGACGCGCGCCAACCGGGTGCTGGCCGCCAAGCTCGACGCCTTCGCCTACGAGCTGCACACCTTCGTCTCGATGGGCCAGCCGCTCGGCGTCGGCGCGGAGGTCGGCGCGAACGTGCGGCCGATCGCCGCCCGCCCCGCGGCGGCCTGAGGAGCACGCGATGGCCTTCGCCAGCTTCGACTCCAGGCATGCCGGTGCGCCGATGGCGGAGATCAACATGGTCCCGCTGATCGACGTGATGCTGGTGCTGCTCGTCATCTTCATCGTCACCGCGCCGCTGCTCACGCAGGCGGTGAAGCTCGAGCTGCCGAAGGCGAGCTCGCAGGCCAACGACCTGCGGCCGGAGAAGGTCGAGTTCGCGATCGACGCCGCCGGCCTCTTCTACTGGAACGGCGAGCCGGTCTCGCGCGCCGAGGCGCAGAAGCGCTTCGTCGTCGAGGGGAAGAAGCCGGTCCAGCCCGAAGTGCATCTCAAGGCCGACCAGGGGGTGGCGTATCGCTTCGTCGCCCAGACCCTGGCCGACGCGTCGAAGGCCGGCCTGACGAAGGTCGGCTTCATCAGCGAAGCCGAGCCGCAGCAGTGACGGCATGACCGCGCCTGGCCGACCGCCCGTGGATCCGCAGCGCCCGACATCGGCCGCGGCTGAGGCGTCCGCACCGGCGCCCTCGGCGAAGCAGCCGGCCGGGCCGATCGCCAGCGACGTGCTCTTCGCCGGCGCGAACGAAGTGCAGATCGTCCACCGCGGCTCGCTCTACCGCCTCAAGCAGACCGCACTCGGAAAGCTGATCCTGACCAAGTAAGTCCCGTTTTCTCGTCACCGCAAGATCTCGCACCAGCCCGCCGCCGCCAGCCCGTGCCCCACCGAAAGGAAGCACTGTGCATCGGCCCGCCCCAACTCACCCGCTCGTCACTCCCGAACCGCGCCATCCGTCCGGACAACGGCTCCTGCCGCTCGGTGCGCTTGCCGCCGGCTTCGGCCTCTTCAACGTCGCGGCGCTCGCCCAGGTGGCGCCGGCCGCGCCGGCCGCACCGGCCGCGCCCGCCTCGGCCGCCTCCGCGGCGAAAGGCGCGACCGCCAAGGACGGCACCGTGCTGCAGACGATCTCGGTCAATGCCAAGGTGGAGACCGACCAGAACTCGGTCCGGGCGACGACCAGCACCGTCGGCCGCGGCAACCAGGAGTTGCGCGACATTCCGCAGTCGGTGACCGTCATCACCGAGAAGCTGATGGAAGACCGCCGCGTCGACACCGTGAAAGAGGCGCTGCACTACACCGCCGGCATCAGCTTCCAGGCCGCCGAAGGCGGCGAGGAAGACATCCGCCTGCGCGGCTTCTCCCTCACCGCCAGCGGCGACATCTTCGTCGACGGCGTCCGCGACACCGCGTTCTACGAGCGCGACGTCTTCAACTTCGACCGGATCGAGGTGCTGCGCGGCTCGGCCTCGATGCTGTTCGGCCGCGGCTCGACCGGCGGCGTGGTCAACCAGGTCAGCAAGGCGCCGCTGCTCACGAACATCAGCGAGGTCTCGACCTCGGTCGGCTCCGGCCGGTACCTGCGGCTGACCGGCGACTTCAACCTGAAGACCTCCGAGACCTCGGCGTTGCGCCTCAACGCGATGACCAACAACGCCGACAACCACGGCAACAAGATCGACAAGTTCGGCGTCGCGCCGACCTTCCGCTGGGGCATCGGCACGGCCGACGAGTTCTCGGTCGGCTACTACTACCTGGAGAACGACAACGGCGTCAACTACGGCATCCCGTGGCTGCGCGAGAACGACTCTGGCGGCATCGGCGCGACCAACCCGGGCGGCCTGGTCAAGATCGACCCGAAGAACTACTACGGCGCCGCCAGCGACTACAGCGCCGGCTACGCGTCGTACGGCACGGCCCACTACACGCACCGCTTCCAGGACGGCGGCGAGTGGCACACCGTGCTGCGCAGCGGCGGCTACGACCGCGACCAGCGCGCCTCGACGATCCGCTTCTGCGTGCGCACGACCAACGCGCAGACCGGCGTCGTCACCAATCCCGACTGCCCGACGGTCGCGCCGACCCAGTCGACGCTCACGGACGCGACGCCGCTGACCCGCGGCACCAACAACAAGGTGCAGGACCTGGCGGCGACCTACCTGCAGACCGACTACACCAACAAGTTCGTCTGGTTCGGCCGGAAGAACGAGATCCTCACCGGCATAGACGCGGCGCGCGAGGAGTTCAACAACTACAACATGGTGCTGCCGACCGGCGTCGTCCTCAACAAGAACGATCCGCGCACGACGATCGGCACGCCGAACGACGGCACCTCGGTCGACGAGGGCCTGCGCACGAAGGTGAAGACGCGCAACTTCGTCGCCAAGGCGCTCGGCGTCTACGCCCAGGACCTGCTCGAGATCGCGCCGACCTGGAAGCTGCTGGCTGGCCTGCGCTGGGACAAGTTCTCCGGCGACTACGTCAGCCCGCCGGCGGGCGCCAACCCCGAGCTCTCGCGCTCGCGCTCGGACTCGCTCTGGAGCAGCCGCTTCGGCGCCATCTGGCAGCCGAGCGAGACGAGCTCGTGGTACGCGTCGTACGGCACCTCGTTCAATACCTCGGGCGAGCTCTACAACTACGACGCCCAGGGCTCGAACACCCCGCCGGAGAAGAGCCGCAACATCGAGGTCGGGACCAAGCAGGACCTGTTCGACGGCCGGGTCTCGGCCCGGGTGGCGCTGTTCCACTCGACCAAGTACAACGAGCGCAACCGCGACTCGCCCGACGGCCAGCCGCTCGAGTTCTACGTGCTCTCCGGCAAGCGCCACGCGGCCGGCATCGAGCTCGACCTGGCCGGGCGCATCACGCCGGCCTGGGAGATGTTCCTCTCGTACGCCTTCATCCCGATCGCCAAGATCGACGAGGTCGGGCCGGGGGGCACGCTGACCGGCGAGCTGGAGGGACAGCGCCCGTCGATGACGCCGCGGCACAGCGGCACCGTGTTCACCAGCTACCAGGTCACGCCGGCGATCCGGGTCGGCGGCGGTCTCAACTTCCGCAGCTCGCAGACGCCCAATCGCAACCCGCCGGGCATCGTCGCGCCGAGCTTCGTCACCGGCGACCTGCTGGCCGAGTACGCCTTCAACCCGCAGATCGCCTTCAAGCTCAACGTCATCAACGTCACCAACAAGCTCTACGCCGATTCGCTCTATACCGGCCACTACATCCCCGGCCAGCCGCGAACGGTGTACGCGACGATGACGGCGCGCTTCTGAGCCGGCGCGATATCCTCCGACGACGATGCTGCTTCACGTGGCCCAGGTGCTGACGCCGCAGGAGCTCGCCGGCATGCGCGAGACGCTGGCCGGCGCCTCCTGGGGCGACGGGCGCGCCACGTCGGGCGCCCAGTCGGCCCATGCCAAGAACAACGAGCAGCTCGCGCAGGGCCGGCCCGAGCTTCCCGGCCTGCAGCAGACGGTGCTGACGGCGCTGAACCGGCACGCGACGTTCTTCTCGGCGGCGCTGCCGCGGCGGATCCTGCCGCCGATGTTCAACCGCTACGCCGGCGCCGCCAACGCCTTCGGCAACCACATCGACAACGCGATCCGCTACCTGCCCGGCCGCCAGGGCGAGCGGGTCCGGACCGACATCAGCTGCACCCTGTTTCTCGCCGAGCCCGACGAATACGACGGCGGCGAGCTGGTCATCGAGGACACCTACGGCGCGCAGCGGGTCAAGCTGCCGGCCGGCGACATGGTGATCTATCCCGGCACCAGCGTGCACCGGGTCGAGCCGGTGACGCGCGGCGCGCGCCTGGCCAGCTTCTTCTGGGTCGAGAGCATGGTGCGCAGCGACGAGCAGCGCAGCCTGCTGTTCGCGATGGACATGCACCTGATGCGCCTGCGCGAAACCGTCGGCGAAACCGAAGCCGCCGTGATCGGCCTGACCGGCACGTACCACAACCTGCTTCGCCTCTGGGCCGACGTCTGAGGCGCCGGCCGCCTTTCCCTTCAACCCTCCACTCCGCCTTTTCGCCATGAACCGATCCCTCATCCGCTCCGCCCTCGCCCTCGTCGTCCTCCTCGCCGGCATGGCCCCGGCCTTCGCCCAGCACGCCGAGAAGTGCGAACCGATCCCGCAGGCCGAGTGGAAGCCGCAGGCCGAGCTCGAGCGCAAGCTCACCAACCAGGGCTGGAAGATCAGCCGGGTCAAGATCACCAACGGCTGCTACGAGGTCTACGGCCGCGACGAGAAGAACCAGAAGGTCGAGACCTTCTTCCATCCCAAGACCTTCGAGGTCGTCACCGCGCCGAAGTGAGGTGACCGCGCCGCGCCGGGTCTGGGATCCGGCGGTTCGCGTCCTGCACTGGGCGCTCGCCGCCTCGTTCGCGCTCGGCTGGGCGACGACCGAATGGCTGGGCCGCTGGCACGAGCCGGTCGGCTACGCGGCGCTGGCGATCGTCGCCGCGCGAATCGCCTGGGGCTTCGTCGGCCCGCGCACTGCGCGCTTCGCCGCATTCGTGCGCGGCCCGCGCGCCACCCTGGCGTATGCGCGACAGGTGCTGGCCGCTCGCGAGCCGCGCCATCTCGGCCACAACCCGCTCGGCGCCGTCATGGTGCTGGCCCTCTTCGCCTGCATCGGCGGCCTGGCGCTCACCGGCTGGCTGTACAAGACCGACCGGTTCTGGGGCGACGAAACGGTCGAGCGCATCCACCTCGCGCTGGCCTGGACGATGCTCGCGCTCGTCGTCGTGCACATCGGCGGGGTCGCGCTGGCGAGCTTTCGTCATCGCGAAAACCTGGTCGCGGCGATGTTCACCGGGAACAAAAGAGCGCCCGAAGAGCGCGACGTCGCGTGAGGCAGTGACGCGCGGCAACGACAAAACGCGACTTTCACTCTGAAGATTGCATGACTCACGAGTGAAATCAGCTTCTCACTGCTCTATACACGCAGTACTATTCGCCTCGCGCGGAAGCAGGAGAAATGAAAGCCCACGCGGCTTTCGCCCACTCCGAGCACATCAACCAATCTATTGATGGAGAGAATCAACATGGCAACTGCGAAGAAAGCGGCGAAGAAGGCTCCGGCCAAGAAGGCTCCGGCCAAGAAGGCGGCGCCCGCCAAGAAGGCTCCGGCCAAGAAGGCGGCACCGGCCAAGAAGGCTCCGGCCAAGAAGGCGGCCAAGCCTGCCGCCAAGAAGCGGACGCCGAACGCGGCGTTCATGAAGGCGATGACCCCGAGCGGCGCCCTCTCCGCGATCATCGGCGACAAGCCGCTGCCGCGTACCGAGGTGACCAAGAAGGTCTGGGAGTACATCAAGAAGAACGACCTCCAGGACAAGGCCAAGCGGACGATGATCAACGCCGACGCCAAGCTGAAGGAAATCTTCAAGAAGGCCCAGGTCTCGATGTTCGAGATGACCAAGCTGATCAACAGCCACCTGAGCTGAGCCTTTTCGCCCGCGGCTCGCCGCGGCGCGATGTCGAAAGCCGGTGCTTGCACCGGCTTTTTTCATGGCCGGCCGGATTGCGCGTGTAGGAAAGCCGCCCTCGCCGAAGGTCGCGTCATCCGACGCGCTCGCGTCGGGCCTGCTTCGATACTTCCCCTGCGTTGCACATCCCGCCCGCAAGGAAAACCATCATGAAGACATTCAAGCTCTCCTCCCTCGCCCAGGCCGTCGCGATCTGCGCCGGCGCGTTCCTGTTCGCCGGCAACGCCACCGCCGCCAGCGGCGACAAGCCGACCTACGACCAGGCCAAGGCCTCGGCCAAGGCCGCCTACGAGACCGACAAGAAGGCGTGCGATTCGCTGAGCGGCAACGCCAATGACATCTGCGTTGCCGAAGCCAAGGCCAAGCGCACCCGTGTCGACGAGAACGCCGAAGCCGCCTACAAGAACACGCCGAAGGCACGCGAGCACGCGATCCACGAGATCGCCGACGCCGACTACAAGGTCGCCAAGGAGCGCTGCGACGACAAGGCCGGCAACGACAAGGATGTCTGCGTCAAGGAAGCCAAGGCCGTGATGACCAAGGCCCAGGCCGACGCCAAGGCGACCAAGACCAGCACCGTTGCCCGCATGGACGCCAGCAAGGACAAGGTCGACGCCGACTACAAGGTCGCGACCGAGAAGTGCGACGCTCTCGCCGGCGATGCCAAGAGCGCCTGCGTGGCCTCGGCCAAGGCGAAGTACGGGAAATAAGACACGACCCGGCCGCTGCGCGGCTACGGGTGCCGCGCCTTTCGGCGCGGCCTCAGTCGCGCGGGGCGGTCAGGTGTCAGTCCCCAGGCGCCGCTCGAGGAAATCGAGCCGGTCCTGGCCCCAGAACAGTTCGCCGTCGTAGATGTAGCTCGGCGCGCCGAAGACCCCGGAGTCGATCGCCCGCTGCGAATCGGCTTCGTAGCGATCGTGCACCGCCTGAGATTGCGAGTCGTCGAGGCGCTTTGCCGGCAGCCCGCATTCCGCCAGCATCGCCTGCAGCACCGCCGGGTCGGCGATATGCCGCTGCTCGACCCAGACGCCACGCATGATGACGCCGGCGATCTTCATCGCCGCATCGGTGCCTTCGGCGCCGTCGACGGCGATGATCAGCTTGGCGGCATCGTGGCCGTCGACCGGGAAGTACATCGGCTTCAGATTGAGCGGCCGGCCCAGGTACTCGCTCCAGCGCTTCAACTCGACCAGCCGGTACGCCTGGCGTTGCGGCGCCCGCTTCGACAGCGGCAGACCGCCCGACACCGGAAACACCCGTCCGAGATCGACCGGCAGCACGTTGATGGTCGCGCCCGCGGCCTTGGCGATCTCGGCGAAGCGCTCGTGGCCGAGGTAGGTCCACGGCGATTGCGGCGACAGGTAGTAGTCGATCGTCTTCTGGGTCACGGCGTCTCCTCCGGGATCGGGAACGGAAGTCTAGGGGTTCGGGTGCGCCCGCGCAGGCGCTGCAGAAAGGCCGCTCAGCCGAGCGCGAGCAGCGGCTCGAGATAGCGGCCTGTGTAGCTGGCCGGATTGGCGGCAACCTGCTCGGGCGTGCCCTCGGCGACCACCTGGCCGCCGCCGGCGCCGCCTTCGGGCCCCATGTCGACCACCCAGTCGGCGGTCTTGATGACGTCGAGGTTGTGCTCGATGACGACGATCGTGTTGCCCGCGTCGCGAAGCTGGTGCAGCACCTTCAGCAGCAGGTCGATGTCGGCGAAGTGCAGCCCGGTGGTCGGCTCGTCGAGGATGTAGAGGGTGCGGCCGGTGTCGCGCTTGCTGAGCTCGAGCGCGAGCTTGACCCGCTGCGCCTCGCCGCCCGAGAGCGTGGTCGCGCTCTGGCCGAGGCGGATGTAGCCGAGGCCGACGTCGAGCAGCGTCTGCAGCTTCCTGGCGATGTTCGGCACCGCGCTGAAGTAGCCGTGCGCGTCTTCCACGGTGAGGTTCAGCACCTCGGTGATGTTCTTGCCCTTGTAGAGCACCTCGAGCGTCTCGCGGTTGTAGCGCCGGCCGTGGCAGACGTCGCAGGGCACGTAGACGTCGGGCAGGAAGTGCATCTCGACCTTGATCACGCCGTCGCCCTGGCAGGCTTCGCAGCGGCCGCCGGCGACGTTGAACGAGAACCGCCCCGGCCCGTAGCCGCGCTCGCGTGCCGCCGGCACCTCGGCGAACAGCTCGCGGATCGGCGTGAACAGGCCCGTGTAGGTTGCCGGGTTGGAGCGCGGCGTGCGGCCGATCGGCGACTGGTCGACGCTGATCACCTTGTCGAAGGCGTCGAGGCCGGTGATGCCGTCGTGCGGCTCCGGCTCGGCGTGGCTGTTGTAGAGGTTCTTGGCAACCGCGGCGTAGAGCGTGTCGTTGACCAGCGTCGACTTGCCCGAGCCGGAGACGCCGGTGACGCAGGTGAACAGGCCCACCGGCAGCGCCACCGACACGTTCTTCAGGTTGTTGCCGCGCGCGCCTTCGACCCGGAACCACGCCTCGGGCGGCGGCGCCGGCTGGCGCCTGGGCACGGCGATCGCGAGCGTGTGCGCGAGGTAGCGGCCGGTCAGCGACTCGGTCGAGGCCGCGACCTGCTCGGGCGTGCCTTCGGCCATCACCCGGCCGCCGTGCACGCCGGCGCCCGGGCCCATGTCGATCACGTGGTCGGCGGCGCGGATCGCCTCCTCATCGTGCTCGACCACGAGCACGCTGTTGCCGAGGTCGCGCAGGTGGCGGAGCGTTCCGATCAGCCGCTCGTTGTCGCGCTGGTGCAGGCCGATCGAGGGCTCGTCGAGCACGTACATCACCCCGGTGAGGCCCGAGCCGATCTGCGAGGCGAGGCGGATCCGCTGCGCCTCGCCGCCGGAGAGCGTGTCGGCGCTCCGGTCGAGGCTCAGGTACTGCAGGCCGACGTCGTTGAGGAACTTGAGGCGCGAGCAGATCTCGCGGATCACCTTGTCGGCGATCTCCGCCTTGGCGCCCTGCAGGTGCAGGCCCTGGAACCACGCGAGGCTCTCGCGCAGCGTGAAGTGCTCGATGCGAAAGATCGGCTCGCGTTCGCCGCTCTTCGAATCGACCAGGAAGACGTGGCGCGCCTCGGTGCGCAGGCGTGCGCCGTGGCAGTCGGGGCACGGCTTGGCGCTCTGGTAGCGCATCAGGTCTTCGCGCACCGCGACCGAATCGGTCTCCTTGAAGCGCCGTTCGAGATTCGGCAGGATGCCCTCGAACGGATGCTTGCGCTTGACCTGCCGGGTCTTGCCGCGCGCGCCCTCGGCCTCGTAGACGAACTCCACCTCCTCGCTGCCGGAGCCGCGCAGCAGGATCTCGCGCGCCGCCTCGGGCAGGTCCTCGAACGCCGTGTCGATGTCGAAGCCGAAGTGCCGGGCCACGCTTTCCAGGAGCGAGAAGGTGTAGCCGTTGCGCCGGTCCCAGCCCTTGACCGCGCCGCTCGCCAGGCTGAGCGAGGGAAAGGCGACGACCCGATCGGCATCGAACACGGTGGTCACGCCGAGGCCGCCGCAGGTCGGGCAGGCGCCGACCGGCGAGTTGAACGAGAACAGGCGCGGCTCGAGCTCGGACAGCGAGTAGTCGCAGAGCGGGCAGGAGAACTTGCTCGAGAACAGATGTTCCCCCTCTCCCGCTTGCGGGAGAGGGCCGGGGTGAGGGCCGGCCGCGCGAGCACCCTCACCCCTACCCTCTCCCGCGAGGCGGGAGAGGGAGCTATCCAGCTCGACCGCGAGCGCGCGCCCTTCGGCGATGCGCAGCGCCGCCTCGAAGCTTTCGGCGAGCCGCTGCTCGATCCCCGGCTGGACGCGGATGCGGTCGATGACGACGTCGATGTCGTGCTTTTCCGCCTTCTTCAGCTTCGGCACTTCGGCCGCCTCGACCGTCTTGCCGTCGACCCGGAAGCGCACGTAGCCCTGCGACTGCATATCGGCGAACAGGTCGGCGAACTCGCCCTTGCGGTCGCGCACCACCGGCGCCAGGATCATCAGCCGGGTGTCGGCGGGCAGGGCGAGCGTGGCGTCGACCATCTGGCTGACGCTTTGCGCCTGCAGCGCCAGGCCGTGGTTCGGGCAGAACGGAGTGCCGGCGCGAGCGAACAGCAGGCGCAGGTAGTCGTGGATCTCGGTGACGGTGCCGACGGTCGAGCGCGGGTTGTGCGAAGTCGCCTTCTGCTCGATCGAGATCGCGGGCGAGAGGCCCTCGATCACGTCGACGTCGGGCTTGTCCATCAGCTGCAGGAACTGGCGGGCGTATGCCGAGAGGCTCTCGACATAGCGGCGCTGGCCTTCGGCATAGAGCGTGTCGAAGGCGAGGCTCGACTTGCCCGAGCCCGAGAGGCCGGTGATCACGACCAGGCGGTTCCTCGGGATGTCGAGGTCGATGTTCTTCAGGTTGTGGGTGCGCGCGCCGCGCACCCGGATGAAGGCCGCGCCGACGGCCGAGGCGCCGCGCAGCTCGCCCAGGTAGCGCCCGGAGTCGCCGGGCCGGCTCGCCGACGCCGCTTCGGCGCCAGGCCGGGCCGCACTTGCACCTTCGTATGCCTCGGAAGCAGTGGGCGGGAGGGGCTGAACGGCAGACATCGGCAGCGTGAAAAGGCGAACCGAGCATGATAACGGCGCGCCCTTCGCGGGCGCAAACCGCGAGCCCGCCGAAACGTCAGGGCTTCAGCGCCTCGCCGGCGGCAGGGTCGCGCGCAGCCGGGCGACGACCTCGGCCGGCAAGGGCGCGAACCAGGCCGGACCGGTGACCGGATCGAACAGCACGCCGCCGTCCTCGATGCGCACGATCGCGCCGCTGCGACCGTCGCGCTCGAGCAGCAGCGTCGCGGGGGGCGACGACGACGCGGCCAGGGCATCACGGCGGCCGGTGCGATCGCCGGCGGCCTCCCAGCGCGGCGCCGCGGACTGCACCTGCGCCAGCCAGGTGCGCACGCCAGAGTCGACCGCGATGCTGCCGCCGCCGGCGAGCGGCCTCGACCAGCGTGCGTCCTCGCCGGCCAGGGCGGCGAGCAAGGGCGCCATCGGTCGCTGCGCGCTCGCTTCGGCACTGTCGAGCGACGAACGACCGAGGGCGCCGAGGGGCGCCGGAGCGCGGGGGGCAGGTGCCGGCGGGGTCGATCGGGTGGCGGCGGCGGCGCCGTCCTTCTCACCGCTTTCGGCCTTTTTCTGCAGCGCGAAGGGCTCGGCACGGCCGGCCGCGGCGCCGGGCTGCGGCGTGGGCGGCGCGGGCGGCGCGGGCGGGGCTGGCCGCGGCGCGGCGACGGGTGCGGAGCGTTGGCTGGTGGCGTTGTCGTCGCTCGGGGCGCGGGCAGGAAAGGGAGTCGGCGCGGCCGGCGTGACCGGCGCGGCGGCGGGGGGAGGAGAAGTCGCCGGTGGAGCGGCTTTCTCGGCGGGCGTCGAGGGCGCCTGCGGCGCGTCGGGTTTGCCCGCTCGCTCCTTTTGCTCCGCTCTCTCGTCCTCGATCGCGATGCGCGCCTTCGCGTCCGCTTGCGCATTCGCCTTGTCGCTCGCGCCCTCGCGCGCGCGCTGCTGGCGCTCGGCGCGAGGCGCCGTCGTGGCGTCTGCCTCCTGCGCGGCAGGCGGTCGCGCGGATTTCGCCGGGGAGGGCGTCGCGTCGCGCGGCACCGGCGGAGCGGCGGTCGGGGCCGCCGGCGGCGCCGTCGCGGGCTGCAACCGATCGTTGTTCGCGGCGGCCTGCTTCGCCGCTTCCGCCGGAGCCGTGGCCACCGGCGGCGAGGCGGGCGGCGGAAGCATCGTCTCCTCGATCGGTCGATCCCACCACAGCATGCCGACCAGCGTTGCCGCCATCACGCTGGCGAAGCCGGCGGCGACCTGCGGGCGCGCGAGCCACGACCAGAACTCGAGCACGCGATCGACGAGCGACGGCGTCGCCGCGATGCGCGGCGCTGCCGCCGTGCGCGCTGCCGCGCGGGCCTCGGCGAGGATCGCATCGCGCAGCGTCGGCGGCGGCGCTGCGCCCGCGTCCGGCGCATGGCGCAGCGCCTCGCGCAGCCAGGCGTCGTGCTCGGGGCCTGCCGAAGGCACACCGGGCTCCTTCGAAGCGTCGCCGCTCATCGCGCGCCTCCCGGCAGCAGCGGCTCGAGGTACGCGCCCATGCAGGTTCTCAGCTTGCTCATCGCGTAGCGCAGCCGCGTCTTCGCGGTCTCGAAGCCGACCTCGAGCGCGCGCGCCACCTCGTCGAGCGCGAGGCCGTCGTCGTGATGCAGGAGAAACGCGCTGCGCTGCGCGAGCGGCAGCTGCTCGAGGCAGAACAGCAGCTTCTCGCCGGCGCGCCGCCAGAACGCGAGGTCCTCGCCCTTCGGCGCGGCGCCGGCCGGCGCCGGCCAGTGCTGCCAGGCCTCGGCCTCGGGTTGCCAGGGCTCGCCGCCCTCGTCCTCGAAGGCATCGACCGAGACCTCGCGGCCGCTCTTCCTCAGCAGGTCGATCACCCGGTGATGGGCGAGGGTGAAAAGCCAGGTGCGAAAGCTCGCGCCCTGCGGCGCCCAGCGCTCGCGCTGGTGCACCACCTTCAGCCAGGTGTCCTGGAACACCTCGTCGGTCTGCGCCGCCAGCGCGGTGCCGAGCAGGCGGCGGATGAAGCGGTACAGCCCCGACTGGTGGCGCGCATAGAGCTGCTCGAAGGCGGACGCGTCGCCGCGCGCGTAGGCGCTCATCAACGCGTCGTCGGGGGTGTCGTCGGGGCGTGCCATCGCAGGCTGCAAGTCTGCCGCATGAGGTGTTCTACGTGCGGGGCCGGCCGGCGGGGTGAAACGCCGGGCGGGATCAGGTTTCGGCGAGCACCCGCAGGATGTCCTCGCCGTAGGCGTCGAGCTTCTTCGCGCCGACGCCGCCGATGCCGGCGAGCTCGTCGAGCGAGCCGGGTCGGGCTTCGGCCATCTCGGCCAGCGTGGCGTCATGGAAGACGACGTAGGCCGGCAGGTTGTGCGCCTTGGCGACGCTGGCGCGCCACGCCTTCAGCGCGGCGAAGCGCTCGAGGCCGGCGGCGTCGAGCGGCCGCGGCGCCGCCTTGCCCGCGCCCGTGCCTCCGGCCGCCGCGCCGCGCTTGCCCCGCCCGCCGCGTGCCCGCGGCGTCGGCTCGCTCGCCTCGCGCAGCAGCAGGGTGATCTCGCCCCGCAGCACCAGGCGCGACGACGGGGTGAGCTGCAGCGTGCCGTACTCGCCCTCGCTCGCCAGGTGGCCGAGCGCGACGAGCTGGCGAAACACCGTGCGCCATTGCGCCTCCGAGGTCGCCGCGCCGATGCCGAAGGTGCTGAGCCGCGCATGGCCGTGCTGCGCGACCTTGTCGGTCGGCTTGCCGCGCAGCACGTCGATCAGGTGGGCCGCGCCGAAGTGATGCCCCGACTGCTGCTCGATCCGGTAGACGCAGGAGAGGGCCATGCGCGAGGCCTCGGTCGCGTTCCAGGTGGCGGGCGGGCGGCGGCAGTTGTCGCAGGCGTTCTGCAGCGGTCCGCACGGCACGCTCGCCTCGCCGAAATAGGAGAGCAGGCGCACCCGTCGGCAATCGTGCGCTTCGGCGAGCGCAAGCAGGGCGGCGAGCTTGCCGCGCTGGTTGCGCTTGAACTCGTCGCCGGCCGGGCTCTCGTCGATCATGCGCCGCTGGTTGACGACGTCGGCCAGGCCGTAGGCCATCCAGGCGTCGGCGGGCAGGCCGTCGCGGCCGGCGCGGCCGGTCTCCTGGTAATAGCCTTCGATGTTCTTCGGCAGGTCGAGGTGGGCGACGAAGCGCACGTCGGGCTTGTCGATGCCCATGCCGAAGGCGATGGTCGCGACCATGACGATGCCTTCTTCGCGCAGGAACCGGTCCTGGTGGCGCTGGCGCACCGGCGCGTCGAGCCCGGCGTGGTACGGCAGGGCGGAGATGCCCTGCTCGATCAGCCAGGCCGCGGTCTCGTCGACCTTTTTCCGCGTCTGGCAGTACACGATCCCGGCATCGCCTTCATGCTCCGCGCGAAGGAAGGCGAGCATCTGCTCGCGCGCCTTGTCCTTCTCGACCACGGCGTAGCGGATGTTCGGCCGGTCGAAGCTGCTGACGAAGATGCGCGCGTCGTGCAGGGCGAGGCGCTCGACGATGTCGGCGCGGGTCAGGTCGTCGGCGGTGGCGGTGAGGGCGATCCGAGGCACGCCGGGGTAGCGCTCGGCCAGCACCGAGAGCTTCAGATAGTCCTCGCGGAAGTCGTGGCCCCACTGGCTGACGCAGTGCGCCTCGTCGATCGCGAACATCGAGAGCAGGCCGCGCTCGTGCAGCGAATCGAGCTGGGCCAGCATCCGCGGCGTGGCGATCCGCTCCGGCGCGGCATAGAGCAGCACCAGCCGGCCGCCCATCATCTCGCGCTCGATCCGGGTGGCGTCGCCGCTTTCGAGCGTGGAATTGAGGAAGGCGGCGTGCACGCCCGCCTCCTCGAGCGCGCCGACCTGGTCGTGCATGAGCGCGATCAGCGGACTCACGACCACGGCCACGCCCTGGTCGGCGCGGTGCCGCACGATCGCCGGGATCTGGTAGCACAGGCTCTTGCCGCCGCCGGTGGGCATGAGCACCAGCGAGTCGCCGCCGGCGATCGTGTGCTCGACGATCGGCTGCTGCAGGCCGCGGAATTCGCCGTAGCCGAAGACCTCGCTCAGGACGCGCCGGGCGGGATCTGCCGCCGCGGAGGGGGGGGCGAGGGAGGGTTCGGCGGCTGGCATCGGGACGGCGATCGTAGTCTGACGCGAAGGGGGAGGCCCACCAGCGGTGGAGGGGGTCGGCGGAGGGACTTCCTGCGAGGGGCTTTCGCGCCGGGGCCCACGACGGATAATCGTGGCAATCCCGCAGAAAGCAACAACGGAGCCCGCCATGGCATCGGTCAACAAGGTCATCATCGTCGGCAACCTCGGCCGCGACCCCGAGGTTCGCTACAACCCCAACGGCGGCGCCTGGTGCACCGTCTCGATCGCCACCTCGCGCAGCTGGAAGGACAAGACCTCCGGCGAGAAGGTCGAGGAGACCGAGTGGCACCGGGTCGTCTTCAACGACAAGCTCGCCGAGATCGCGGGCGAGTACCTGAAGAAGGGTCGCTCGGTCTATGTCGAAGGGCGCCTGAAGACGCGCAAGTGGACCGACAAGGACGGCGCCGAGAAGTTCAGCACCGAGATCATCGCCAGCGACATGCAGATGCTCGGCAGCCGCGAAGGCATGGGCGGTGGCGGCGGCGCTTCCGGCGGCGAAGACAGCGGCTACGGCGGCGGCGGTGGCGGTGGCGGTGGCGGTGGCGGTGGTGGTGGCGGCTACGAGCGCCCGGCGCCGGCCTCGCGCCCGGCCGGCGCGGCGGCCAACCGGCCTGCGGCGAAGTCGAGCACCGGCTTCGACAACATGGACGACGACATCCCGTTCTGAGCCCGCTTGCCGCCGGCCGGTCGCGGCCGGCGACTCAGCCCTTGCCGGCGCGTGCCCGCGCCACGTCGAGCGCCGAGACCGGCGCGGCGCGGTTGCCCCAGGAGGCGCGCACGAAGCTGAGCAGCTCGGCGACCTCGGCATCCTGCAGCGCCGGCGCGAACGGCGGCATGCCGAACGGCCGCGGGTTGCCGGCGGTGCTCGGCGGAAAACCGCCTTCGAGGACGACGTGCACGAGATTGGCGGTGGAGCGCATCGTCACCGCCCGGCTGCCGGCCAGCGCCGGATAAGCGCCCGGCACGCCCTCGCCGCGCTCGCCGTGGCAGTCGACGCAATGGTCCTTGTACAGGCTGGCGCCGCGCGCGCTCGGCGTCTGCGCCGCAACCGGCGCGGGGTCGGGCTCGTCGGGCGCGGGCAGCGCCTGCAGGTAGGCGGCCATCGCCGACAGGTCGGCGTCGCTCAGGTACTGCGTGCCGTTGGCCACGACCTCGCTCATCGGCCCCATCACGAAGCCTCGCGGCGAGATCCCGGTCTTCAGGAGCTGGATCACCTCGCCCTTCGGCCAGCCGGCAACGCTCGCCTCGCGCGGCGAGGCGAGCGAAGGCGCGTACCAGTTCTGCACCGGGATCAGGCCACCCTGCAGGTCGAGCGTGCCGCGGGTCGCGCCGAGCGCGTTGCGCGCCGAGTGGCAGGCGTTGCAGTGGCCGAGGCCCTCGACCAGGTAGGCGCCGCGGTTCCATTCGGCGGATCGGGCCGGATCGTCGACATGGACCGCGGGCCGGAAGTAGAGCGCGCGCCAGACCGCCAGCGCCGCCTGCGTGCCGAAAGGAAAGCCGAGCGTGTGTTCCTTGTTCGCCTGCGCAACCGCCGGCAGGCTCTGCAGGTAGGCGAACATCGCATCGGCGTCGGCGCGCGCGACCCGGGTGTAGTTCGGATACGGAAACGCCGGGTAGAGCAGCCGCCCGCTCTTCGAGCGGCCATGGTGCAGCGCGCGCCAGAACTCGTCGGCCGACCAGCCGCCGAGGCCGGTGGTCGCGTCGGGGGTCAGGTTCGACGAGTAGACGTTGCCGAACGGCGTCTCGATCGCCCGGCCGCCGGCGTATGCCGCACCGCCGCGCGCCGTATGGCAGCCGACGCAGTCGCCAGCGCGCGTCAGCGCCAGGCCGCGGGCGACGAGCTCGGCGCTGGCCGGCGCGGGCGCTCCGGCGGCGACCATCGGCGCTTCGTCGCGCAGGTTGAGCCAGGCGACGAGGCCGGCCAGCGCGATCAGCGCGCCGAGCGCGGCGAGGCCGGCGATGCCGAGGCCGCGGCGCAGGCTCATCGCGGCGTGCCGCCGGCCGAAGCGGCGACGCCGCCGCAGGCGATCGGCAGGGCCGCGGCGAACGCCGCCGCGGGCTTGGCCCCCGCCGGAACCGGCTGCGCCGCGAGCCACGACGACAGCCGGCCGATCTCTTCGGGCGCGAGCTTGGCCGCGATCGCCGCCATGCAGTCGGGCGTCTGCGCGATGCGCTTGCCGTTGCGCCAGGCGCCGAGCTGGGCGTTGAGGTAGTCGCGCGGCAGGCCGATCAGGCCGGGCACGAACGGCGCGGTGCCGGTCATCGCCGCGCCGTGGCAGGCGGTGCACGCGGGCAGGCCGCGCGCCGCGTCGCCCTGCGTGACCAGGCGCTCGGCGAGTGCGCGGTCGGCGGGCGAGATGTCGGCAGCCGCCGCGGCCGGGTAGGGCAGCTCGAGGCCGGCGAAGTGGGCGGCGATCTCGCGCAGGTAGGCGTCGTTCAGCGGTGCGAGCAGGTCGCTCATCAGCGCGTAGGGCCGCCGGCCGTCGCGGAAGTTGACGAGCTGGTTGTAGAGATAGCCGGCCGGCTTGCCGGCGATGCGCGGGTAGTAGCCGTCGGCCGCGGCCCGGCCTTCGGGGCCGTGGCATCCGGTGCAGGCCAGCACGCGCTGCGCCATCGTGTCCTCGAACGGCGCGGCGGCGGTGCGGGCCGGGGCGAACAGCAGCAGCGCGGCAAAGCCGGCCGCGACCAGCGACGCGCTTCGGATCACGCCGCGGTCCCGGCGCCGCGCACCGCCGCGGCCATCGCCGCGGCCTCGTCGCCGGGCCACTGCCCGAGGGCGGCGGCAACGCCGTCGCGATCGGCGCGCGATCGGTTCTGGCTCACCTTCCACTTGCCGACCAGCGAGCTCAGCGGGATCTCGACGCCGACGATGGCGCGCAGCATCGACTCGACGTAGTCGCCCGGCGCGTCGGTGACGGCCCAGACCGGGGCGCCGCGGCCGGCCTCGGTCACGGTGCGCGCGCCTTCGTGCAGGTCGGTCAGGCGACTCACGAACGCGTGCAACCAGTCCCGGTCCTCGATGAAGCGCACCGGGCCGCGGCCCTGCACCACGATGTAGTTCCAGGTCGGCACCGCCTTGCCGTGCTCGGCCTTGCTCGGATACCAGGCCGGCGAGACATAGCCTTGCGCGCCCTGGAAGACGACGAGCGAGTCGCGGTCCTTGCGCGCCTCCTTCCACACCGGGTTGGCGCGGGCGACGTGCGCGCGCAGCACGCCTGGCCCGCCGGCGGGGTCGGGATCGAGGACGAAGGGCACCCCGTTGGCAGCCAGGCCGCTCGCCCCGTCGGTGACGAGCAGGCCGAATGGATGCTCGCGGATCAGGCGCTGCAGGACCTCGGGGCGGCTCTCGGCGAAGTGGGCTGGCTGGTACATCGGCGGCTCGACAGAAAAGCCTGATTCTTGCGCGTCTCGGCCGGCGCCGCGGCGGGTCCCGGCGCGTCTTGCGGCTCAGGCCGCGACCGGCGACCGCTCGCGCATCGAGGCGGAGGCGATCACCGCACCGCCGAGGCAGACCTCGCCGGCGTAGAGCACCGCCGACTGCCCCGGCGTCACCGCCCACTGCGGCGTGTCGAAGGCGAGCGCGAGCGCGCCGCCCGGGCCGGCGAAGGCGGCGCGGCAGGCGGCGTCGGCCTGGCGATAGCGCGTCTTCGCGGCGCAGGGTCCGGGGGCGGGCGCGTCGCCCGCGATCCAGCTTGCGTCGTCGGCGACCAGCGCATCGCTCTGCAGCCACGGATGGTCGTGCCCTTGCACGATGTAGAGCGTGTTGGCGGCGAGGTCCTTCCTCGCCACGAACCAGGGCGCGTGATCGCCGGCGCCGCGCGCCGCGCCGCGCTCCTTCAGGCCGCCGAGGCCGATGCCCTTTCGCTGCCCGAGCGTGTAGAACGAGAGGCCGACGTGCTCGCCGACCGTGCGGCCGCGGTCGTCCTTCATCGGCCCGGGCGTGTTCGCGAGGTAGCGGTTGAGGAACTCGCGGAACGGCCGCTCGCCGATGAAGCAGATGCCGGTCGAGTCCTTCTTCGCCGCGTTCGGCAGGCCGATCTCGGCAGCGATGCGCCGGACCTCGGTCTTCTCCAGCTCGCCGACCGGGAACAGGGTGCGCGCGAGCTGCGCCTGGCTGAGTCGGTGCAGGAAGTAGCTCTGGTCCTTGCGCCCGTCGAGGCCCTTCAACAGCTCGAAGCGTCCACCGGCGGCTTCGCGCACCCGGGCGTAGTGGCCGGTCGCGATCTTCTCCGCGCCGAGCCGCACGGCGTGGTCGAGGAAGGCCTTGAACTTGATCTCGGCGTTGCACAGCACGTCGGGGTTGGGCGTGCGACCGGCCTGGTACTCGCGCAGGAACTCGGCGAAGACGCGGTCGCGGTACTCGGCGGCGAAGTTGACGTGCTCGATCTCGATGCCGAGCACGTCGGCCACGCTCGCCGCGTCGAGGAAGTCCTGGCGCGACGAGCAGTACTCATCGTCGTCGTCGTCCTCCCAGTTCTTCATGAAGATGCCGACCACCTCGTGCCCGGCGCGCTTGAGCAGCCACGCGGTCACCGCCGAATCGACGCCGCCGGAGAGGCCGACGACGATGCGCTGCTTGCGGGGGGAGGGGCCGGCGTCCATGGGGGCTGGCATGGTAGCGGCGCGCGCCGGCCGCCGTGCCGCTAGGGGAAAGCGCCCCGGAGCACGCCCGGGTCGGTGAAGACGATGTCGAGCGGGTGGCGGCGGCCGGCGGCGGCGTCCTCGATGCAGCGCAGCACCAGCGGGCTGCGGTGCCGCTCGCGGCTGGCGCGCAGCTCTTCGAGCGTCATCCAGAGCGTGCCGACGATGCCCTCGTCGAGGCGGCGCGCCGGATCGGCCTCGGCCACGGCGCCGACATAGGCCAGGCGCAGGTAGGTCACGTCGGCGCCGCCGGGAACGGCCACGCTCCGCGTCAGGTAGACGCCGACGAAGGCCTGGGGCGTGAACACGCGCGCGGTCTCCTCGAGCGCTTCACGCACCACCGCCTGCTCGGGCGATTCGCCCGGGTCGAGGTGGCCGGCCGGGTTGTTGAGGCGAAGGCCGGCGGGCGTTTCCTCCTCGACCAGCAGGTACTCGTCCTCGCCGTCGGTGCGGCGACGGGCGGCGATCGCGGCCACCGTGACGCTCGGTTTCCAGCGCTCGTTCATCCGGGAATGCTAGTCCGCGACGGCGCCGGCCTTCTTGTAAGCTCGCACGATTGCCGGTGGCGGAGGAGAGCAGAACATGTTGATCGGTGTGCCGCGAGAAACGGCGCCCGGCGAGACGCGCGTCGCCGTCACGCCGGAGACGGCGAAGAAGCTGAAGGCGCAGGGCAGCACGGTGCGGGTCGAGACCGGCGCGGGCGTCGCCGCTAGCGTCACCGATGCGGCCTACGCTGCCGCCGGCGCGGAGATCGTCGACCGGGCCGCGGCGCTGGGCAGCGAGCTCGTCCTCAAGGTCCGTTCGCCGAACGCGGAAGAGCTGGCTCTGATGAAGAGCGGCGCCAACCTCGTCGGCATGCTCAACCCGTTCGACCGGGCCGGGCTCGAGGCCCTGGCCGCCGCCGGCCTGACCAGCTTCGCCCTCGAGGCGGCACCCCGCACCACGCGGGCGCAGAGCATGGACGTGCTGTCGAGCCAGGCCAACATCGCCGGCTACAAGGCGGTGATGATCGCCGCCGACAAGTACCAGCGCTTCTTCCCGATGCTGATGACCGCGGCCGGCACGGTGAAGGCGGCGCGTGTCGTCATCCTCGGCGTCGGCGTCGCCGGCCTGCAGGCGATCGCCACCGCCAAGCGGCTCGGCGCGGTGATCGAGGCGAGCGACGTGCGGCCGAGCGTCAAGGAGCAGGTCGAGTCGCTCGGCGGCAAGTTCATCGACGTGTCCTACGACACGCCCGAGGAGAAGGCGGCGGCCGAAGGCGTCGGCGGCTACGCCAAGGCGATGCCGCAGAGCTGGCTAGACCGGCAGAAGATCGAGGTCGCCAAGCGCGTGGCCGCCGCCGACGTCGTCATCTCCACCGCGCTGATCCCCGGCCGCGCCGCGCCGGTGCTGATCACCGAGGAGATGGTGAAGAGCATGAAGCCCGGCTCGGTGATCGTCGACATCGCCGCCGGCAAGGGGCCCGAGGGCAAGGGCGGCAACTGCCCGCTCAGCGTCGCCGACCAGACCGTGGTCGCGCACGGCGTGACCATCGTCGGCGAAACCAACCTCGCCGCGCTGGTGGGCGCCGACGCGTCCTCGCTCTATGCGCGCAACGTGCTCGACTTCCTCAAGCTCGTGTTGAGCAAGGAAGGCACGTTCTCCGTGCCGATGGAAGACGACATCGTCGCCGCCTGCCTGATGACGCAGGGCGGCGAGGTCAAGCGCAAGTAGCCAACCGAATCCGAAGAGGCCCAGCCATGGACGTCGTCTCCCACACCGTCATCAACCTGATCATCTTCGTGCTCGCGATCTACGTCGGCTACCACGTCGTCTGGACCGTGACGCCGGCGCTGCACACGCCGCTGATGGCGGTGACCAACGCGGTCTCGGCGATCGTCATCGTCGGCGCGATGCTCGCCGCCGCGCTGACCGAGACCCCGCTCGGCAAGACCATGGGCGTGCTCGCGGTCGCGCTGGCGGCGGTGAACGTGTTCGGCGGCTTCCTGGTGACGCGGCGAATGCTCGAGATGTTCAAGAAGAAGGAGAAGAAGGCCCTGCCGGCGCCCGCGGAGGGCGCGCCGAAATGAGCCTCGACTTCGCCACCCTGCTGTACCTGATCGCCAGCGTCTGCTTCATCCAGGCGCTGAAGGGCCTCAGCCACCCCACGACCTCGATCCGCGGCAACATCTTCGGCATGACCGGCATGGCGATCGCCGTGCTGACCACGGGCGCCCTGATCGTCAGGCTGTTCGAGTCGTCGGGCATCTCGCCGGCGATCGGCCTCGGCTGGATCCTGCTCGGCCTGGTGGTCGGCGGCGGCTACGGCGCCTGGCGGGCGAAGACGGTCGAGATGACCGCGATGCCCGAGCTGGTCGCGTTCTTCCACAGCATGATCGGCATGGCCGCGGTGTTCATCGCCGTCGCCGCCGCGGTCGAGCCCTACGCCTTCGGCATCGTCGCCAAGCCGGCGGCGGGCGGCGCGATCCCGCCCATTCCCACCGGCAACCGGCTCGAGCTGATCCTCGGTGCGGCGATCGGCGCGATCACCTTCAGCGGCTCGGTCATCGCCTGGGGCAAGCTTTCCGGAAAGTCGAAGATCCGCGTCTTCAAGGGCGCGCCGGTCACCTTCGCCGGCCAGCACTGGCTGAACCTGGTGCTGGCGATCGTGATGCTCGCCCTCATCGTCGGCTACACGCTGACCGAGAGCCGCATCGACTTCTACGCCGTGCTGGCGATCGCCTTCGTGCTCGGCGTGCTGATCATCATCCCGATCGGCGGCGCCGACATGCCGGTGGTGGTGTCGATGCTCAACAGCTACTCGGGCTGGGCGCCGGCTCGCTGGTCGGCAGCTCGGGCGCGATCCTGAGCTACATCATGTGCAAGGCGATGAACCGCTCGTTCTTCAACGTCATCCTCGGCGGATTCGGCGGCGAAGGCGGACCGGTGGCGGGCGCCGCCGCCGAGCAGCGACCGGTCAAGAGCGGAAGCGCCGACGACGCCGCCTTCGTCCTCGGCAACGCCGAGACCGTGGTCATCGTCCCGGGCTACGGCCTCGCGGTGGCGCGCGCCCAGCACGCGGTCAAGGAGCTCGCCGCCAAGCTCACCGCCAAGGGCGTGAGCGTGAAGTACGCGATCCATCCGGTGGCCGGCCGCATGCCGGGGCACATGAACGTGCTGCTCGCCGAGGCCGAGGTGCCGTACGACCAGGTGTTCGAGATGGAAGACATCAACGGCGAGTTCGGCCAGGTCGACGTCGCCGTGATCCTCGGCGCCAACGACGTGGTGAACCCCGCCGCGCACACCAAGGGCAGCCCGATCTACGGCATGCCGATCCTCGAGGCCTACAAGGCGAAGACCGTCATCGTCAACAAGCGCTCGATGGCGGCGGGCTACGCCGGCCTCGACAACGAGCTGTTCTACATGGACAAGACGATGATGGTCTTCGGCGACGCCAAGAAGGTCGTCGAGGACATGGTCAAGGCGATCGAGTGAGCTGACTCGACGGCCGGCGGCTTCAGCCGGTCGACGCCAGCCAGTCGGCGAGGATGCGGCTCACCGCCTCGGGCTGCTCGATCGTCGAGAGGTGGCCGCACTCCGGAACGACCTCGAGCCGCGACCCGGCCAGGCAGGCGGCCATCGCCTCGTGGCCGGCGATGGGCGTCACCGCGTCCTGCTCGCCGCAGAGCACCAGCGCCGGCAGACGCAGGCGTTCCAGATCGGCGTGCGAGTCGGGGCGGGCGAGCATCGCCCGCTGCTGGTTGCGCTGTCCGCGCGCACCGACGCTCTTCGCCATGTCGGCCATCAGCGCCACCAGGTCGGCGCGGGCGGCGTGCGCCGGCAGCAGCCAGCGGCCGGGCAGCTCGGGGATGAGCGCCTCGATGCCGCCGGCGCGAACCTTCTCGATGTCGGCCTGGCGGCCGGCGCGCTGCGACTCGGCGTCGGCGCTGGCCCGCGTGTCGAGCAGCGCCAGCCGCTCGAGCCGTCCGGGCTGCTGGCGAACCACCTCGAAGGCGACGTAGCCGCCGAGCGAGAGGCCGACCAGGCTGAATCGGGGCGGCGTGCCGGCGAGCAGCTTTCCCGCCATGCCGGCCAGCGTGTCGTCGTCGCGAAAGACGAAGACGCGGCAGTCGAACGCATCGCCGAGCGCCGCGAGCTGCGGCGCGTAGAGGCGCTCGTCGGTGAGGTGGGCGCAGGCGAACGCGAGGCAGGGGCGCGTGCTGCTCATGCGCTCGCGAACCGCAGCGGTGGCCGCGCGATCGGCCGCACCGTCTCGTAGGCGCGCGCGGCGCGCAGCACGAGGGCGTCGCCGAACATCGGCCCGACGAGCTGCAGGCCGATCGGCAGGCCGTCCTTCGTCAGCCCGCAGGGAATGGTGCAGGCCGGCTGCTGGCTCAGGTTGAACGGATAGCTGAAAGGCGTCCAGCCGAGCATCGCCGCGGGGTCCATCGGCGTGTGACCGGCCGGGCGGGCGTCGAAGGCGGGCACGGCGAGCGTCGGCGTCGCGATCAGGTCGAAGCGCTGCATGAACTGGCGCAGATGCGAGCCGAGCTCGATCCGGCGCATCGTCAGCCGGTGCAGGTCGAGCACGCTGTAGCGGGCGCCGAGCTCGGCCTGGGCGCGAAAGTCGGGATCCACGAGCTTCTGCTGTTCTGCCGTGAGAGCGCTGAAGATCGCCGCGACGCCAGCGAACCAGAGGCCGGTGGAGATCTCGAGCGGATCATGGAAACCCGGGTCGGTCGCCTCGACATGCGCACCGAGCGCCTCCAGCTCGCGCACCGCGGCGGCGACCGCGGCGGCGACTTCCGGATGCACGTTCTTCGCATAGCCGAGCGTCGGCGAGAAGGCGATGCGCAGGCCCTTCACGCCGTCGTCCAGCCCTCTTAGGTAGTCGCAGTCGTCGTACGGCAGCGAGGTCCAGTCGCGCGCGTCGGGGCGCTTCAGCACGTTCAGCATGAGCGCCGCGTCCGCGACGCTCATGCTGTGCGGCCCGAGGTGTGCCACCGAGCCCATGGGCGAGAGTGGATACGCGGGTACGCGGCCGAAGCTCGGCTTCAGGCCGAAGTTGCCGCAAAAGCCCGCCGGGATGCGCACGCTGCCGGCGCCGTCGGTGCCGACCGAAAGCGGGCCCATGCCCGAGGCGACCGCGGCGGCGGTGCCGCCGGAGGAGCCGCCCGAGGTCTTCTGCGGATTCCACGGATTGCGGGTGATGCCGGTGAGCGGCGAGTTGGTCTCGCCCTTGCAGCCGAACTCGGGCGTCGTCGTCTTGCCCAGGATCAGCGCGCCGGCCTCGCGCAGCCGCGCCGACGCGGGCGCGTCGACGTCCCAGGCCTGCTTCGGATCGACGGTGCGCGAGCCGCGCAAGGTGGGCCAGCCCTTGGCGAGGATCAGGTCCTTGACCGAGACCGGAACGCCGTCGAGGTCGCCCGCCGGCGCGCCGCGGCGCCAGCGCGCTTCGCTCTCCCTCGCCGCCGCCAGCAGCGCGTCTTCCGGGGCGCGAAAGCAGAACGCGTTCAGGACCGGGTCGAGCCGCTCGATGCGGGCGAGCGCGGCGCGGGTCGCGTCGAGCGGCGACGCCCTGCCGCTGCGATACAGGGCCAGCAGATCGAGCGCGCTGCAGTCGGCGAGGTCGGTGGCTGTTGTCATCGGACGCCCCGGATCGCGAGCGACCGGCTCGCGTTCGCCGGATTGTGATCCGGCCCGCGCGCCGTGCCTCAGGGCGAGGAAGCGGCGGCGGCGCAATCGGGCGTGCGGCCGCGCGCCCAGTCGACGAGGAGGCGCACCAGCGACGCGCCGTCGCGCGTGTCCGCGGCTTCGAAGGCGGCTGCGGCTCCGGGCGGCTGCGCCTTGGCCGCCGCCCGCGCGTCCCAGTTCTGCGCCGAGACGCCCACGGTCGCCGCCAGCGCCAGGGCGAGGACGATGGCGACCGGGGCGCTGCTGCCCTGGCTCGTGGCGTAGGGGTACTCGCTCACGGCTAGGGCGCCAGGGTGACGGTGGCGACGATGCGCGGCGCGTCGTTGGCCACCCGCGAGAGCAGGTACGCCATGGCGTTGGCCTCGACCTGCGGGTAGTTGGACACGCCGTCGTAGCTGCCGTACGGACCGTCGGCGGCCCAGTACCTGATGCGCAGGAGCCCGCCCGCATCGACGATGTTCGACGCCGAGTTGCCGTTGGGATAACCGTACCGATAGCGCACCCCGCCCTGCGCGTCGAGCAGGCTGATGTCGTAGCTCAGCGCGCCGGCCACCTTGGGGAGCTGGTAGACGACCCAGTCGTCGAGGTAGCCGTCGTGGCAGGCCTGCTTGCCCTGGCCATCGATGAAGCACGAAGGGGCGGGAAGCGGCTTGGTGCCGGGCTCGTACACCCAGCTGCCTTCGATCTTCACGGTCTTCAGCGATGCCTTGACGGCCAGGCTCGCCGTCACCGGGTCGGTCGGCATCGCCAGGCCCGCCGCGGTCGTGACGATGGCGCGAACCTGCACCACGGCGCTGGTGTCGGTCGCGGGCGCCTGGTAGGCGACGTACGAGGTCGCCAGGCTGGCATCGGCCGGCGGCGTGCTCAGCGAGCCGGCGCCCGAGGCGAGGCTCCATTCGTAGCGCACGCTGGCGCCGACCGGCAGCGGCTCGACGACGCGCACCGACACGTTCATCGAGGCGTTGGCCGGCAGCTCGGCCGACGACGGGGTGACTTTCAGGCTGAAGGCGCGCTTGCCCTTCAGCGTCGAGGTCGCCGAGCCGAGCGGCGTGCGCGTGCCGCCGCTGCCGATGGGCTCGAAGAACGCGGTCACCGTCACCGTGTCGGGCTTGTCGGGGTCGGGCTCCTTGCCGTTGGTCTGGAAGTTGACCGTCGGATAGTTCTTGCTGGTCGTGAAGCGGTTGGGCTGCGCCAGCATCGTGTCGAGCGGGCTGTACAGCGAGCCCCACTGGCCGGTGCATTCCCAGTCGAAGACGATCGAGCCCTTCTCGATGCCGTAGTCGTTGTCGTTGTCGACCACGTCGGCCTTCAGCATGTAGAGCGGCGTGCCCGGCACGAGCGCGAGCGAGGCCGGCGTCAGCGTCACCTTGGCCTTGGTGACCGTCAGCTCCCAGGTCTCGTAGAGCTTGCTGCTGCCGATGTCGATCGCCACGCGGCTCTGGTTCAGCCAGGCCAGGCCCGAATCGACCGTGCCCAGCGCCTTCAGTGCCACGCCGAGGCCGGCGTGCTCGAGGTTGGTGATGTCGAAGTCGACGCGCTGTTCCTTGCCGCCGGAGGTGCCGGTGACCCAGGTGTAGCGGGTGTCGACCTTGTCGTTGTTGCCGGTGCCCTCGAGGAAGGTCAGCAGCTTCTCGCCGTCGGCCGCGTTCATCTTCTCGTAGGCGAGGAACTTCAGCAGCAGCGTCAGCAGGCCGATCGAGAACTTGCTCAGCGCCGGCACCGTGACCGGCGTCGCCCGGCCCGGCACGGGAACGTCGACGAAGACCACCAGGTGGTTGGTGACGATGTCGCCCAGCGCGCCGGCGATGCCGTAGTCCGGGTAGGTCTTCGCATCCTTCAGCTTGGCGACCACGGTCGGGATCGTCGTCGTCAGCACGGTGAACAGCTGGCCGAGCAGGGCGACCTGCAGCTTCTCCTTGAACTCGCGCGGCCCGAGGCCGCTGCCGGCGCCGCCGATCTTGCCGCCGACCCAGCCCAGCGCCATCGGCACCAGGAAGTCGAGCATCAGCGTCTGCAGGCCGAGATGGTTGGTGCTGAACTGCTCGATGTCGACCTTCTGCAGCTCCTCCACGGTCAGCGTCTGCGAGGCGGCGATGCTGTCGAAGCCGAGCTTCTCGTTGCCGGCCGTCAGCACCGCGACGCTGAAGGTCGTGCTCTTCGCGTCGCCGGGATTGAGCGCGAGCGTGGTCTCCGGTGTCTTCGAGAACGCGAGGCCGGTCTGGTCGTCGGCATAGACCGCGGTCGTGACCGCGGTGATGATGCCGCCGGCGCTGCTGAAGGCGGGCAGCATCGGGATGTCGCCCGAGGCGATGACGGTGCGCGCCGCGTCCTTGACCGTGTCGCCGGCGGCATTGACCGAGCTCTCGCGCCGGATCACGTAGTAGGCGCGGCGGAGCTTCTCGTTCTGCAGGTAGACGGTGTTGAGCGTCTCGGCGTGCACCGGCTCGACGCCGCTCTTGGCCACGCCCGGATTGATCGTCACGCCCTGCGGACGCATCCGGCCGGAGGCCAGCGCGACGGTCATGCCGCTGGCCGCGAGCAGGGTCCGCACGGCGGCCTGCAGGCCGGCCTGGATGGCAGGGCTGAAGGCGGCGACCGCGTAGAGGTCGGCCGCGAGCGCCGTCGCGATCGTGTCGGCGAGGGTCGCCGCGGCCGGGCTGGCGCCGATTTCCACGATCCATTGCCGGCCGAGATCGGCGTCGAACATCGGTGCGCCGATCGCGCTGGCGATCAGCGCCGTCGCGGTGCTGCGCGCGTCGAGCGTGGTCAGCGTCGAGTCGAGCCAGCCGCAGAGGATCGGCAGTCCGTCGGCGGTATAGACCGTGGCGAGCTGGAGCCCGCCGAAGGCGAGCGGCAGCGAGGCGCTGCCGGCGCTGAACACGCCGAAGCCGCCGATCACGGTGTGCGCCGCGAGCGCGCCCGCCGGCACGCTCACGCCGGCCGGCAGGCTGACGCCGACCGTGACGTTGCTGAGGCTGCCGTCGCCGACGAAGGCGCGGCCGGCGTCGTGCAGGTCGACGCCGCTGCCTTCGGCGTCGCTGCCGGAGGAGCCGCCGCCGCCGCAGCCGATCAGCGCCAGCGGCGAGGCCAGCATCAGGCCGCTCGGCAGGCCGAGCAGGAGGCGACGCCGCAGCGGGTCGGGGCGAAGGGGGGAGTTCCGATCTTCGGGCTTCATCGTTGCGTCCTTCAGCGAATCGGCGTCAGGCCGTGCTCGTTCTTGCCGGGAATCCAGGCGTCGCCCCGTCGGGTTTCGCGCTCGCCGCCCGAGCCGTCGTTGCGGATCACGAGGCGAAAGGCCTCGCAGTCGGGCAGCGACGATTGCGGCTCGATCGTCGTCGTCTCGGCGGTGCGCGTGACCTTGGCCGGCATCTCGCCGCGAAGGCACAGGTTGTCGGGACCGCCGACGAGGCGGAAGAACGCCTTGCCGTCGCGCTCCTCGAGCGTGACGACGCCATGCGCCGTCTCGCCGGCGGCCTTGCCGCGGCCGCCCTTCTTCGTCGATTCGTAGTTCCAGCTCTGCGCCGAGGCGGCGCTTGCGGCCAGGGCGAGTCCGAGGGCGAGGGCGAAGCGCCCGGTGCGGTGGGTCAAGGGGGTTCTCCGGTTGCTGTTCATGGCGTCGGGGCGATGGGTCCCGATGCGACCTCGGGGTGGGCGGCGTTCGTGTCCGGGCTCGCCGGGTCGGCGTCGACGCCGGTCGGGATGTCGTCGGGGGTCGGCGTGCCGGGCAGGCTCTCGACCTTGTCGACGACCTTGCCGCCGCCGCGGAACGGGGGGTCGACTTCGAGGACTTCGAACTTCATGACGGTCTCCCGTGGCTGCGATGAGCGCACTGTGGAGGCCGACCGTCAGTCAACCGTTAGGCGTCGCGCCTTCCTGCGTTAGCGCCCGCGCCGGCACCGATCGCGGCGCCGCCTTGCCGCTAGGCCGTGGCTTCGGCGGTGGCCGTGAGTGCCAGGGCCACGACCTCGGGCACGGCCAGCGCCGCGCCTTCGTGCCAGAGCCGCTCGGTGCGCGCCGCGCCGAGTTGCGCGCCGACGAGGCGGCGCAGGCGCCGCAGGTCGCGCCGGTCGCCGGCGTCGAGCCCGCCGATGTGCGCCTGCCAGTAGGCCTCGGCGGCGCCGGCCAGGCGGGCGGCCTGCTCGGGCCGGCGCAGCCGGGCCAGCGGATAGGGCAGGTTCCAGAGCGCGTAGGCGAACGAAGGCCGGGCGAGCGCGCTCCAGGCGAGCTCGAGGCTGTCGCGGTACGCCGCCGCCGCCGCGGCCCAGTCGCGCCGCCCGGTCTCGGCCTCGCCGGCGACGTTGCGCGCCTGCGAGAGCAGCCGCCAGTCGTGCTGCCGCTCGGCTTCGCGCGCGACCTCGCCGAGGCGCAGCAGCACCTCGTCGAAGCGCCGGCCGCGCAGCGCGCACACCGCCAGGTTGTAGCGGCCGTTGTTCGCCGACAGTGCATCGCCGGCCTGCTCCCAGCGGCGCATCGCCTGGGCGTGCAGCGCCTCGGCGCGGGCCAGATCGCGGTGGGCGATGTTGGCGATGAAGGCGCGCAGCGCATCGGCGCTGGCCTGCGCGCCGAGGTCGCCGCTTCGCGCCGCGAGCGGCTCCGATTCGTCGAGCAGGGCCTCGGCCGCGCCGGCGTCGCGCAGCGTCCGCCAGGCGACCGAGGCGGCGGTTTGCAGCGCTCGGGCCAGCAGCTCGTCGCGCTCCGGCGTGGCCGCGGGCAGCGCCCGGGCGAGCCGCAGGCCGCGGTCGGCATGGTCTCGCGCCGCCGCCGCGCCACCGGCGCCGAGGAGCAGCCGACCGAGCAGGGTGTGGCCGCGGCTGGCGAGCGCCGGGTCCGCGGTGCCGGCGAGCGCCGCCTCGAACACCGGCAGCAGCGAGGCCGGCAGGGCGGTGTCGGGCAGGCCACGGCGCAGCGCGACCATCGCCGCCACGCCTTCCTCGGCGGCGGCGTCGGCGAGCGCCGAGTGCAAGGCCGCGCCGAGGTTGCGCAGCTCGGCGCGCAGCGCGGCCAGCGGCGGCGTCGCCGGCAGGGCCCGGCCCCAGTCGGCGAGCCAGCGCCGGTGCCGGGCGCGCACCGCCGCGGCCTCCGGCGCGGCCAGGGTGGCGGCGGCGAAGGCGCGGATCGATTCGTCGAGGGCGAAGCGGGTGGCGGCGCCCGCCTGGTCCTCGCCCTCGCTGCGCTGCGCCGCGAGCAGCGAGTGGCCGACGAGCTCGTCGAGCATCAGCACCACCGGCTGGGCGCCGGCACTGCCGACCGCGCTCGCCGCCGCGAGGCTGAAGCCGCCCTCGAACACCGTCAGCTCGGCGAGCAGGCGCTGCAGCGGCGGCGGCAGCAGCCGCCAGCTCCATTCGATGGTGCGCAGCATCGAGGCGTGGCGCGGGTCGCCGCCGCCGCGCGGGCCGGGGCGCGCGAGCAGCGCCAGGCCGGCGCCGGCCGGCGCGCCGGCCGCGGGGCGCAGGTGCTCCAGCATTTCCGCCGGCGAGACGCTGCGCACCCGCGACGCCGCCAGCTCGAGCGCCAGCGGCAGGCCTTCGAGCGCCTGGGCGAGCTCGATCAGCACCGGCCGGTTGCGCTCGCTCAGGTGAAAGTCGGCGCGGGCGGCGCGGGCGCGGTCGACGAACAGGCTCACCGCCGGGCTCGCCGCCGCTTCGGCCAGCGTGGCGCTGGGCGCGGGCACGCCGAGCGGCGGCAACAGCAACTGGCGCTCGCCGTCGAGACCGAGGGCACGGCGCGAGGTGATCAGGATGCGCAGCTCGGGCAGGGCCGAGAGCAGCCTGGCGACGACGTCGGCGCCGACCTCGACGAGCTGCTCGAAGTTGTCGAGCACGAGCAGGGCGGGCCGGGCTTCGAGGGCGTCGACCACGCGCTCGAGCGGCGCGCTGTCGGCCGGCGGCAGGTGCAGCGCGGCGGCGAGGGCATCGAGCAGGGCCTCGCGGGTCGCGCTGCCGACCAGGGCGACGAACAGCGTCAGCTCGCCGCGCGGCGCGGCGGCGCGCCAGGCGGCCGCGACCTCGGTCGCGAGCCGTGTCTTGCCACCGCCGCCGGGGCCGAGCAGGGTCACCAGCCGGTCGCCCACGAGCGCCTCGCGCAGCCGGGCGACGTCGGCCTCGCGGCCGAAGAAGCGGGTCAGGTAGAGCGGCAGCGGCGAGCGCTCGCGCCGCGCCACCGCGGGCGGGCTCGAGGCGAGCGGCGCGGCCGGCGGCGTCGGCGCCGCGCCGGCGCGCGACAGCGCCGCCTCGGCGCGCTCGGCGAGCGCGGTCAGGCGCATCCGCTCCTCGTCGATCCATTCGTCGTAGTGGCCTGGCAGGAGCTCGCCGCGGTAGAGGGCGAGCGCATCGGCATGCCGGCCTTCGCGCATCGCGCGCTCGAACTCGACCGCATCGCAATCGAGGGCGCCGTCGACCGCGGCGATGCTGGTCCGGTCGGCGACGATCACCGGCCGCGGCATCGCCGAAGGCGGCTCGAGCAGGGCGCGCAAGGCGAACAGGGTCTGGCGCAGGCGGTTGCGCCCGGCCTCGGGCTGCACGCCGGGCCAGAGCAGCTCGACCAGCTCCTCGCGCGAGTGCCGGCGCGAGGGGTACATCGCCAGCCGCGCGAGGAGCGAGGCGACGCTGCCGCTGCCGAAGCGCTCTATCGTCTCCTGGCCGTCGTCGGCGCGCATGCCGCCGAGGACCCGGACGCGCCAGCGCGCCGTGGCGACGGTCGGGCGGATCGGAGGCGTCGACATGCAGGGGAAGGGAAGGCGGCGGGCGGGGGCTGGACGATGGTAGCCAGCGGATGCCGCGCACGGCGTCGCCCGCCGGTGCGTCGGCGGCCGCAACGCTGCGAAAGTCACGCCGCGGGCCGCCGCACCCCCTCGCCTGCGGGGGCGAGGCGCCTGCGGTAAAACCGGCCCTCCCCGACCGCGAGAGCCTGCATGACCGACCGCGAAACCCCTCGCCGCACCGCGGCCGACTTCGATCCCGAAGTCCTGAAGCTGTTCGACAAGTACGTGCACGGCGCGA
The DNA here is from genome assembly GCA_021414305.1 of Burkholderiales bacterium. GTDB lineage: Bacteria > Pseudomonadota > Gammaproteobacteria > Burkholderiales > Burkholderiaceae_C > Schlegelella_A. Next base: position 54,537 of record JAIOOS010000022.1, read on the forward strand.
TCGACCGCCGCGGCTTCCTCGATGGCGCCGCGAAGTTCGCGGTCGGCGGAAGCACGGCGGCAGGCCTGCTCGCGGCACTGAGCCCCAACTTCGCTTCCGCCCAGCAGGTGCCCCGGACCGACCCGCGGATCAAGGCCGAGACGGTCGAATTTCCGTCGCCACAGGGTTACGGCACCGGCCGCGGCTACCTGGTGCGGCCGGCGAGCGCGCCGCCCGCCGGCGGCACGACGACCGGCCTGCCGCTGGTGCTGGTGGTGCACGAGAACCGGGGCCTCAATCCGCACATCGAGGACATCGCCCGCCGCCTCGCGCTCGACAACTTCATCGCCTTCGCTCCCGACGCGCTGTTCCCGCTCGGCGGCTACCCGGGCGACGAGGACAAGGCGCGCGACCTGTTCGCCCGGCTCGACCAGGCGAAGACGCGCGAGGACATGGTGGCCGCGGGCGCCTGGCTGACCGGCGTGCCGGGCGGCAACGGCAAGCTCGGCGCGGTCGGCTTCTGCTGGGGCGGCAGCACGGTCAACACGCTGGCCACGCGCCTGCCCGAGCTGCGCGCCGCGGTGCCTTTCTACGGCGCCGCGCCGGCGCTCGACCAGGTGGCGAAGATCAAGGCGGCGGTGCTGCCCATGTTCGCCGACGAGGACGAGCGCATCAACGCGACCTGGCCGGCCTACGACGCCGCCCTCAAGGCGGCGGGCGTGCGCTACGCGGCGTTTCGCTACCCCGGCACGCAGCACGGCTTCAACAACGACACGACGCCACGCTACGACGCCAACGCCGCCAGGCTGGCATGGCAGCGCACGCTCGCCTTGTTCAACCAGGAGCTGCGCGGCTGAGCCATCGCGCGCCTTTGCGCGCGCCCCGCGGGCGGGCGCGACGGTCAGTGGATCTTGCGATCCTTCTTCTTGCCGTTGAAGGACTTCGGCCGGTAGACGTTGCCGTCCCACTCGCCGCCGCCGTCGCGGGCGCGGCGGATCGCTTCCTCGGCGGCGCGGCGGGCCCGGCGGCGCCCGGCATTCCAGGTGAAGAGACCTTCCATCCGCAGGCGCGCGCTGTGGCTCCAGCGGACGAAGGCACGATCGAACCGGTGGCGGCGGCGCTCGCCGAGCAGCAGCCGGAGCAGCAGCACCAGGCAGGCGGCGACGACGATCGCGGGGAAGATTTTTTCGAGCACGGGGAGCCTTCAGCACAGCGGCGACGGCACGCCCTCATGGTAGCGCGCGGGCTCGCGCCGCGCCATCGAAAGGGGCGCCGCGCACCCCCCGCGGATGAGGTCAGAATGGCCGCCCCTTCCCGAACCGCAGTCGATTCGCCCATCCCGACATGAGCGCCGTCTCCCTTGCCGACTCCCGCCAGGCCTGGATCCGCCTGGTCGCCGCCCTGGCACTGATGACGATCGGCAGCGGCGCGATGTACGTCGTCTCGGTCGTGCTGCCTTCGGTGCAGAAGGAATTCGGCGTCGCCCGCGCCGACGCTTCGCTGCCGTACACGCTGCTGCTGGTCGGCTTCGGCGTCGGCGGCATCTTCATGGGCCGCCTGGCCGACCGGCGCGGGATCATGCTGCCGATCCTGATCGGCGCGGCTGGCCTGGCCGTCGGCTTCGTCCTCGCCGGCCTGAGCGGCGGCATCCTCTCGTTCGCGATCGTGCACGGCGTGCTGCTCGGCCTCGTCGGCAGCTCGGCGACCTTCGCGCCGCTCGTCGCCGACACCTCGCTCTGGTTCGTCAAGCGGCGCGGCACCGCGGTCGCGATCTGCGCCAGCGGCAACTACCTCGCCGGCGCCGTCTGGCCGCCGATCGTCCAGCACTTCGTCGAGACGGTGGGCTGGCGCCAGACCTACATCGGCATGGGCATCTTCTGCGCCGTGACGATGCCGCTGCTGGCCCTCTTCATGCGCGCCCGGCCGCCGGCGCTGGTGGCGGAAGCGGCGAAGGCCGGCGCCGGGACGCCGTCGATGCGGCCGTTCGGCCTGTCGATGAACGGCGCGCAGGCGCTGCTCTGTGTCGCCGCCGTGGCCTGCTGCGTGGCGATGTCGATGCCGCAGGTGCACATCGTCGCCTACTGCGGCGACCTCGGCTACGGCGCGGCGCAGGGCGCGCGCATGCTCTCGCTGATGCTGGGCGCGGGCATCGTCAGCCGGCTCGCCTCGGGCGTGATCTGCGACCGCATCGGCGGCCTGCGCACGCTGCTGCTCGGCTCGGTGCTGCAGGGCGCGGCGCTGCTGCTCTTCCTGCCGTTCGACTCGCTCGCGTCGCTGTACGTGATCTCGGCCCTCTTCGGCCTGTTCCAGGGCGGCATCGTGCCCGCCTACGCGATCATCGTCCGCGAGTACTTCCCGCCGGCCGAAGCCGGCGCGCGCGTCGGTACCGTGCTGATGTTCAGCCTGTTCGGCATGGCGCTCGGTGGCTGGATGTCGGGCAAGGTGTTCGACCTGACCGGCTCGTATCACGCCGCCTTCCTCAACGGCCTGGCCTGGAACGCGTTCAACATCTCGATCGCCGTGTTCCTGCTGGCCCGCGCCAGCGGCTGGATCGGGCGAAGAGCCGTGCCCGCGACGACATGAACGTCCGGGTCGGCACCGCCTCCTGGACCGACAAGACGCTGATCGCCTGCGGCCGGTTCTACCCGCCGGGGGCCAAAACCGCGGAAGGCAGGCTGCGCTTCTACGCCTCGCAATTTCCGATCGTCGAGGTCGATTCGAGCTACTACGCGATGCCGGCGCCGGCGACGGCGCAGCTCTGGGCCGAACGCACGCCCGAGGGCTTCGTCATGAACGTCAAGGCGTTTCGCCTGTTCACCGGCCACCAGACCGAGCCGCACGTGCTGCACAAGGACCTGCAGCTGGCGATGGGCGGATCGCTGCCGCCGCGCTTCTTCTATCGCGACCTGCCCTCGGAGCTGATCGATGAGTTGTGGAAGCGCTTCCGCGAATGCCTGCTGCCGCTGCGGGCCGCCGGCCGGCTCGGCCTGGTGCACTTCCAGTTTCCGCCCTGGGTCGTCGCTGGCGCGGCCGGACGCGCCCAGGTCGAGCACTGCGTGCAGCGCATGAGCGGCTTCGACCTCAGCGTCGAGTTCCGCCACGGCACCTGGTTCGAAGGCGCGGCGCAGCAGCGCGACACGCTTGGCTTCCTGCGCGAGCTCGGCGTCGCCCACACCGTGGTCGACGGCCCGCAGGGCTTCTCGAACAGCGTGCCGGCGCTGTGGGAAGTTACCCACCCGCGCTACGCGCTGCTGCGCCTGCACGGCCGCAACCGCGCCACCTGGAACGTCAAGGGCCAGACCTCCGCCTCCGACCGTTTCAACTACGACTATCCCGACGCGGAGCTGGCGGAGATGGTGCCGAGGATCGAGCGCCTGGCGCTGACGGCGATGCAGACGCATGTGATCTTCAACAACAACATGGAAGACCAGGGCCAGCGCAACGCGCGCACCCTGACCGATCTGCTGGTCGCCGCGGGCCTGCGCTGAGGCGTTGGCCTACGCGGCCTCGGCCCCTGTGCTGGCAGGTTGGCGAAGCGGCGCTTTCGACAATCGTTCCAGAATCGAAGACCGTAGACACAACCCAGGGAGTAGCAACCATGAGCCTGATCAGTTTCATCAAGGAAGCCGGGGAGAAGCTGTTCAAGCACCCCGAAGCCGCTCCCGCCGCCGCCGCGGCCGCCCAGCCCGACATCGCTGCGCTGAACGCCACCGCCGGCGCCGCGATCGAGAAGTACATCGCCTCGCAGGGCCTCAAGGCCGACGCCCTGAACGTCGGCTACGACGGCGCCACCCAGACCGTGACGGTCAGCGGCGTCGCCGCCGACCAGGCGACCAAGGAAAAGATCGTGCTGTGCTGCGGCAACGTCGCCGCGGTGAGCAAGGTCAACGACATGCTGACGGTGGCCGCGGCCGCCGAGCCCGAGTCGACCTACCGCACCGTCAAGTCGGGCGACACGCTGTCGAAGATCGCGAAGGAGGCGTACGGCGACGCCAACGCGTACATGAAGATCTTCGAAGCCAACAAGCCGATGCTCTCGGATCCGAACAAGATCTATCCGGGGCAGATGCTGCGCATTCCAGCGGCCTGAGGGCGCGATGGGCGAGGTCGCCAGGGTCGCCGCCAAGTCGACGCGCGGCACGCCCGCCCAGTGGCGGCAGCTCGTCAAGGGTGCCGGGGCCGCCTGGATCGACGACTACGCGCCGAGCATGGGCGCGGCGCTCTCGTACTACACCGTCTTCTCGCTCGCCCCGCTGCTCCTGATGGTGATCTCCATCGCCGGCCTGGTGTTCGGCGAGGAGGCGGCGCGTGGCGAGATCTTCGGCCAGCTGCACCAGCTCATGGGCGCCGACGCCGCCAAGGCGATCGAGGGGCTGCTCTCGAGCGTCAACAAGCCGGCCGAGGGCACCGTCGCGACGCTGCTCGGCGTCGGCCTGCTACTGGTCGGCGCGACCACGGTCTTCGGCGAACTGCAGGACTCGCTCGACAGGATCTGGCGCGCGCCGGCGCGCGAACGCTCGGCCGGCTGGTGGAACCTGCTGCGTACGCGGCTGCTGTCGTTCGGCATGATCCTCGGCATCGCCTTCCTGCTGATGGTCTCGCTCGTGCTCGGCGCGATGATCTCGGCGTTCGGCAAGTGGTGGGGCGGCTACTTTCCCGGCTGGGAAGTGCTGGCGCAGGGGGTGAACCTGCTGATCGGCTTCCTCCTCGCTGCCGGCGTGTTCGCCATGATCTACAAGCTGATGCCGCGGGTGAGCGTGCGCTGGCACGACGTCTGGCTGGGCGCGGTGGTGACCGCGCTGCTCTTCACGGTCGGCAAGTTCCTGATCGGCCTGTACATCGGCAAGAGCGGCATCGCCTCGGGCTTCGGCGCCGCCGGCTCGCTGATCGTCGTCTTCGTCTGGGTCTACTACTCGGCGCAGATCTTCCTGATGGGCGCGGAGTTCACGTGGGTGTACGCGCGAACCTTCGGCTCGATGCGCAGCCTCGACGAAGCGGCGACGGAAGAGGTGGCTCCGGACCTGCCTTCGCGCAGCGAGGATCTGCCGCCGGCCCCGCCCGCGCCGCCGCCGCTGACGCAGGTGCGCATCGCGCGCCGGCCGCGGCGAACGACCGAGCCGGCATGGCGCAAGCTCGGCATCGGCGTGGCCGCCGGCGTGGCGCTGCGCTACCTCGTGCCGCGGCTGCTTCGACGCCGCTAGGAAAGCAACGCCGGGACGGCCGTCCGGCCGCGGCCCTCAGCGGACCGTGCGCAACCCCATCCAGCGCTCGAGCGCGGCGGCCAGACGCGCCATGCTGACCGGCTTGGTCATGTAGTCGTCCATGCCCGATTCGAGGCAGCGCTCGCGGTCGCCGGCCAGCGCGTCCGCGGTGAGGGCGACGATCGGCGTGTGCAGGCCGCGCGTCACTCCGTCTTCACGGATCAGGCGGGTCGCTTCGTAGCCGTCCATCACCGGCATGTGGCAGTCCATGAAGATGAGGTCGTAGCGGGTGCCAGCGGCCGCGGCGCGGGCGGCGTCGCCGTCGGCCACCACGTCGACCACGCAGCCGAGATTCTTCAGCATTTCCTCGACCACCATCTGGTTGACGGCGTCGTCTTCGGCGAGCAGCACGCGCGCCGAGACGCTGCGGTCCGGGCCGGTGGCGGGCTCGCTCGGCCCTTCGGCCTGCGCCAGCTTCTTCAGGACGAGCTCGACCCAGAACACCGATCCCTCGCCGAGCCGGCTTTCCACGCCGACCGACCCGCCCATGAGCTGGGCGAGCTCCTTGACGATGGCCAGGCCCAGGCCGCTGCCGCCGTGCCGCCGCGTGCTCGAGGCGTCGACCTGGGTGAAGGCGTCGAACACCGAATCGAGGTTGTCCTTGGCGATGCCGATGCCGGTGTCGCGCACCTCGAAGCGCAGGCGCATCTCGTCGCGCCGGTCGTCGAGCACCGTCACGTCGAGCTCGACCCTGCCGCCCTCGGTGAACTTGACCGCGTTGTGCAGCATGTTCACCAGCAGCTGGCGCAGGCGCACCGGATCGGCCTCCATGCGTTGCGGCACGTCGGGCGAGACGGTGCAGCTCAGCGTGATCGGCTTGTCGCGCGCGCTCGCCGCCATCAGGTCGACCGCTTCGGTGACGAGGCCGCGCAGGTCGATGCCCGCGGCGTGGATCGCGAACTTGCCCGCCTCGATGCGCGACAGGTCGAGCACGTCGTCGATCAGGACGAGCAGCGCCGAGGCCGAACGGTGCGCCACTTCGGCGTAGCGCTTCTGCGCCGGCGCGAGCTGGGTGCCGAGCAGCAGCTCGGTGGTGCCGAGGATGCCGTTCATCGGCGTGCGGATCTCGTGGCTGACGACGGCGAGAAACTGCGACTTCGCCACGCTCGCCTGCTCGGCCTGCCGGCGCGCCAGGTCGAGCTCGCGCGCCTGCGCCTGCAGCACGCCCGTCTTCTGCTCCAGCGTCTCGACGAGCTCGCGGGCCGTCCGGATGGCCTGCTGCATGCGGTTGCGCAGGCGCTCGATCACCGAGCCGGTGAACGCGAGGTAGGCGCCGAGCAGGTACATGACCGCCGCGAGGCCGAGCCGCTCCATCCAGTGCGTGTTGGCCGGCTCGAACACCGACACCCACGCCGAATAGCCGAGGTAGGCGGCGAGCACGACGTGGTTGAAGTAGAAGGCCCGGCGAAAGCCGAAGCCGACCTGGTCGGCCACGCGGATCAGCAGCAGGTAGGCGAAGAACAGGTGGCTCTGCTCGAGGTGGTTCAGGTTCGGCAGCCAGACCAGCACGTCGAGGTGCAGGAACACGAAGCTCAGGTCGATGCGGCCGGTGCGGCCGTGGGCGAAGCGCAGGACGAGCCAGCTGATCGCCGCGTAGCCCAGGTTGATCAGGAGCAGCAGCGAGAGGGAAGGCTGGGGAAAGGCGATGCCGGCGCGCAGGTCGTGCAGCACGGCGATGACGCACAGGATCGCGAAGCCGATGGCGCGGATGACCGGCATCTGGATCGTGTGGATGCGGCGCGCGCTCGCCGCCCGGCGCAAGGCAAGCAGCGCCGGATCCAGGGTGAAGTTGGCGTCGATTTCCGATGCCGGGTCGGTGGCGTTCACGTCGGGCCCTGCGGGATCGAGGTGAACGATGGTGGACTCTTTGTCAGTTGCGGACAATCGCGCATCGGCGGGGGGCGCGAGGCAAGCTTGCAATCGCAGCCGGCGATGAGTACCCTGCGCCCCGGGGTAAGGACCCCGTCGACAGGTCTCTTCGGATCTGCGTCACGAAAGAAGCCCATGCAAACCCGCCGCAAGTTCATCCAGATCGTTCCCGTCGCCGGAGCCGCGCTGCTCATCGGTCCAGTGGCCCGGGCCCAGGCCCAGGTCGGAGAAAAGGATCCCCAGGCCGTGGCGCTGGGCTACGTGAGCGATGCCACCAAGGCCGACAAGGCCAAGTACAAGAACTACGCCGCCGGACAGACCTGCGCGAACTGCGCGCTGTACCAGGGCAAGGCGACCGACGCGGCAGGCCCCTGCCCGCTGTTCGCGGGCAAGGTGGTCGCCGGCAAGGGATGGTGCAGCGCCTGGGCCAAGAAGGCCTGACGCAGCCGAACGACGAACCCCGCAGCCAGGAGCTCCCGATGTCGCGCACGATCCTCGCCCTGCTGACTTCCGCCCTGGTCGGGCTGCCGCTCGCCGCCGCGGCGCAGGCGACCACCCCCGCCGAGCAGCAACGGCACGATGCCGCGATGGCGAAGTGGAAGTCGATGTCGCCTGAAGAGCAGGCGGCGGCCAAGGAAAAAGCCAGGGCGAAGTGGGACGCGAAGAGCCCGGAAGAGCAGGCGGCGGCGAAGCAGCGCTTCGCTGAACGGCACCCTGGCGGCGCCGGCAGGCGAGGCGCTGCGGCCCCGCCTGCGCCGGCGGCGCCCGCCGCGGCGTCGGCACCGGCCGCCCCCGGCAAGTAGTTCCGTTCCGGGATGGCCCGGCGAACGCCACTGGCTGATCTCCGACCTGAACGAGGCGGACTTCCAGGCCCTGGTGTGGGCGGTGAAGCAGCAGGAGTTAGAGAGGCGGCCGCTTTCGCCTAGTGCGCGGTGTCGGCCGACGCCGCCTTCGCGGCCGGCGCGCCGACCACACCCGGCACGTAGCGCACGAAGAAGGCCGCGATCCTGCGGTCGACCTCGGGCATCCGGCTGCGGTCGAAGCCGGGAGGATCGTTGAGCAGCTCGCCGGCGATGCCGTCGATGCCGGGCGGCAGCGGCGACAGCATGGAGCCATGGCCGGCGTCGGGCATGTCGGCGATCAATTCGCAGCTGCGGCATGCGCTTCGCACCGCACCGCCGTGAAAGCGCGTTGCCAGCCAGCGGTCCTTCTCGGCCAGCACCAGCGCCAGCGGCACGCGCGGCGCGGCCAGCGACGACAGGTCGTAGTCGGCCGCCAGCGGCACCGCGGCCACCACCGCGGCGACGCGCGGGTCGAAATGCTCGTGCGGCCGGTCGTCGTCGAACCGCGACGCGATCACCTTCACCGCCAGCCACTGCTTGAAGCCGTCGAGCGGGCCGCCGGTGAGATGGGTGAAGAGTCCCACGCAGGCCGGGAAGTCCTCGGCGATGTGGGCAGTGCAGTGCCGCGCGAAGCCGGCCGGCGACCAGCGGCCGCCGGCCAGCGTCAGCGCCGTGTGGCCGCCGGCCGACATGCCGTAGACGCCCACCCGGTCGAGCTGCAGCAGCGGCGCGAAGCGCGGGTCGCGGCCGATCGCATCGATGGCGCGCGACACCTCGGCCGGCCGGCGCGCCCAGCTCTCGGGACCGGGCGTGCTGTCGTCGCGGTAGTTGTCGGCACGGTGCTCGGGCATCGCCACCACGTAGCCCTCCTCGACCAGCGCCCGGGCCAGGTCGGAATGGACCCAGGGCGAGCCGCCCGAGCCGTGCGAGATCACGACCAGCCGGCCGTTGCCGCGCTGCACTGGCGCGTCGACGGCGAGCCGCAGCGTCATGCGGCCGCGCCGCACCGGTTGTTCCTGCGCCTCGCTCGGGTAGTAGACGGTGACCGGACCGTCTTCGCCGCGGGCTGGCAGCGCCGTCTGGCCGAGCGTGGCCGACCAGGCCGTCTGCGCGATGGCGCCGGTGATCGCCAGCACGCAGGCGCCCAGCGCGGCCCGGAAAGGGATGGAAAGGCTCATGAATCGTCTCCGCATCGGTGGCACCTTGCCCCCGGTGCGGCGACGATCGGCGAGCGCCAGCGCAATGTCTCGCCGACAACTGCAAGGCGTCGCTTTCGGCTGGTCGATTTCAGGAATCGGCGATGTTTTCCTTGCGAAACTCGCTCGGCGTCAGCCCGGTCAGGGCCTTGAAGGCGCGGTTGAAGGGGCCGATCGACTGAAAGCCGGAGGTCAGCGCGATGGTCAGCACCGGCAGATCGCGCCGCGCCGGATCGGCCAGCGCGGCCTTGGCCTCGTCCAGTCGCAGGCCGTTGACGTAGGCGCTGAAGTTGCGATGCCCGAGGCGCTGGTTGATGTGCCGGCGCAGGCGGTACTCCGGCACCGAGAGCATCGTCGCCAGCGCCGCGACGGTGAGGTTCTCCGAGCGGTAGGCGCGGTCGCGATGCATCAGCTTGTGCAGCGCTTCAGCCAGGCGCAGTTCGGCGGCGTCGGGCGGCGGTAGCGGCGGGGGCGAGGTGTCCTCGGCGTCATCGGCGGGCGAAGAGGGGGCCGGCATCGCGATCGCATCGGTCGACGGCAGGGTTCGTGCCAGTGCCGGAAACAGCTCGGTCGAGGCCAGCCGCAGGAGCCGCCAGGACACGCCCGCCGCGATCACGAGCAAGCCGGCCATGTCGAGCAGCGCCGCGCCGTCGCTCAGGCGGCCCTGCGGCGCGCTCAGGCGCAGGCCGAGCTGCAGCAGCGTGTAGGCCACGCCGGCGACCAGCACGAAGACCCGCAGGCGACGCCGCGCTTCCACCAGGTCGTCGCGCCAGTGCTGCAGCGCCGCGTGCACGGCCAGGAGCGCGGCGGCCAGCGGCACCGCACGCAGCAGTACCCGCAGCAGCAAGGTGACCCACTCCGGCGCGCCGGTAATCATGCTGCAGTTCAGCATGCCGACCGCCAGGGCCAGGGCCCAGACCACGGCGTGCCAGAGCCGCCAGCGGAAGTCGTCGTCGAACAGGGTGCGCACGAACAGCCAGAACAGCACGGCGTTGGCCACCGAGATGCCGACCAGCGGCGACTGCGCGGCGCACGAGACGCGCTGCTCGAAGTTCGGTGCCGAGCTGAAGACCTGGACGACGAGGCCGAGCGTGAGCAGCGCGCCCGCCTGCGCCGCGGGCAGCCGCGGCCGGTCGCGCAGCATCAGGCCGGCGGCCAGCAGCAGCAACGCGGCGACCATGCCGCGCAGCGCGGCGTCGAACAGCACGAGAGGCTCGAACATTCCCGGATGTTGGGCGGTGGGAGCCAGGGCACGATAGCAGCCGGCCTGTTGCCGAGCTGACCCGAGGAGTCCCCGTGATCGAAGAGCAGGTCGACATCGCCACCGCCGACGGCGCGATGAACAGCTTCGTCGTCTATCCGGAAGAGGGCGGCCCGTTCCCGGTCGTGCTGTTCTACATGGACGCGCCCGGCTACCGCGAGGAGCTGCGCGACATGGCGCGGCGCCTCGCCGCGGTGGGCTACTTCGTCGTTCTGCCGAACCTCTACTACCGGCTGACGCGCGACTTCTGGCTCACCGAGCGCACCGAGGAGAAGATGACGCACATGTTCTCGCTGATGGCCACGCTCGACGCCGCCACCACGCTGTGCGACACCGACGCCATGCTGCGCTACGTCGACGCGCACCGCGAGGCCGAAGGCGCCCGGGTCGGCGCGGTCGGCTACTGCATGAGCGGGCCGTTCGTGATGTGGGCGGCCGCAGAGCGGCCCGAGCGCCTATCCTGCATCGCCTCGATCCACGGCGCGAACATGGTCACCGACAAGCCCGATTCGCCGCATCGCATGCCTCCCCGGATCCGCTGCGAGAGCTACTTCGCCTGCGCCGAAACCGACAAGTGGGCGCCGCCGGCCGACGTCGAGAAGCTCCAGGCGGCGCTGCGGGCCGCGGGCACGCCGCACCGCCTCGAGTGGTATCGCGGCGCCGAGCACGGCTTCGTCTTTCCGCTGCGCGCCGGCGTTTACGACCGGGCCTCGGCCGAGCGCCATTGGGAGCGGCTCTTCAGCCTGTTCGAGCGCACGCTGCGCGCGCGGGGCTCCGCATGAGCCGGTCGCGCGGCTGGCGCGCCTTCTTCGCGACCGCGTTCGCCCTCTGCCTGGCGGCCGGCTGCGGCGGCGACAGCGGCACGCATACGGATTCGCCGCTCGAGCAGCACCTCTACCTGCAGCCGACGCAGGTGCAGACGGCGCTCGCCTTCGACCGGGTGGGCATGGGCTACGGCGTGAGCTGCATGCTCACGCCGGCCGGCGAGGCCTGGTGCTGGGGCGACGACGAGCACGGCCAGCTCGGCGCGGCCAGCAGCCTGAAGTGCTCGGGCGGCATCACGCCCTGCAGCTGGCAGCCGTTGCACGGCGCGCCGGCCCTGCACTTCGCGTCCATCGGCCCCGGCCAGATCCACAGTTGCGGGCTCGACGCGGCCGGCCAGGGCTGGTGCTGGGGATTCGGCGTTGGCGGCCAGCTCGGCGACGGTCTCTCGACCGACAGCCTCGTGCCCGTTGCCGTGGCCGGCGGCCACCGTTTCGTGCAGATCGACGCCGGGCGCAGCAGCCTGAACAGCTGCGCCCTCGACGATGCCGGCACGGCCTGGTGCTGGGGGCCTGCAGGCGGCGGCGCGCTCGGCAACGGCACCACCGACATGGCGAACGCGCCGGTCGCGGTGCTGGCGACCGGCCCCTTCGTCTTCGTCGGCGCCGGCGACCAGCACGCGTGTGCGCTCGACCCGGCGGGCCAGGCCTGGTGCTGGGGCCGCAATGCCTACGGCAAGCTCGGCCTCGGCGTGTCCGGCGCGTCTCTCCTTCCGGCGGCGGTGACGGGGGCGCACGTCTTCGCCGCGCTGGCCGTCGGCGGCCAGTTCAACTGCGGCCTGACGGCGGCGGGCGCGGCCTGGTGCTGGGGCTTCGTCGCCGGCATCGGCGATGGCGGGAACCAGCACCGCGACGTGCCCACCGCCGTCGCCGGCGGCCATGTCTTCGCCAGCATCACCGCCGGCTACCAGCACGCGTGCGCGCTCGAAGCCGACGGCACCGCCTGGTGCTGGGGCGCCGCGGCGGTGGTGGGCGGCGGCACCTCGACCGAAAGCCTGGTGCCGGTCAGGGTCGCCGGCGGACAGCGGTTTCGCGTCTTGCGCGCCGGCGGCATGGCGACCTGCGGGCTCACGCTCGCGGGCGTGCCGATGTGCTGGGGCAACAATAGCCTGGGGACGGTGGGCCAGTCGAACACGGGTTGAGCGAGGGAGGGGCGGTGGCCAAGCGCTGGAACGGATGGGGCGGCGAGAGCGAAGACCATCCGCTAGGCGAACGGGCGCGCGGCTTTCTCGCCAGCCGCATCGGTGCCGCGACGCCGGCGCAAAGCGCCTCGCGCGAGACCGCATTGCGCGCCATCGCTCCCAGCCGCCTGACCGCGGCCACGCACTTCGTCACCGATCCGGCGACGCGCCTCGACCACGCCTTCGGCCAGAGCACCCCCGACTGGATCGCGCTGCGCAGCGGCCGGGTGGCGCGCGCCGCCGATGGCGTCGCCCTGCCGGCGACGCATGCCGAGGCCGTGGCCGCGCTCGAGGAAGCGAAGCGGCTCGGCGCGATCGTCATTCCCTACGGCGGCGGCACCAGCGTCGTCGGCCACCTGCGCGTGCCCGTGGGCGACCGGCCGGTCGTCAACATCTCGCTCGAACGGCTCGCCGCCCTGCAGTCCTTCGACGCGACCAACCTCGTCGCCCGCTTCGGCGCCGGCGCGCCGGGGCCGGCGATCGAAGCGGCGCTCGCGGCGCACGGCATGACGCTCGGCCACTTTCCGCAATCGTTCGAGCTCTCCACCGCGGGCGGCTGGGTGGTCACCCGCTCTTCGGGCCAGCAGTCGCTGCGCTACGGCCGGATCGAGAACCTCTTCCACGGCGGCAGGCTGGCAACGCCGCGCGGCGAGCTCGCGGTGGGCGGCCTGCCCGCGTCGAGCGCCGGCCCCGACCTGCGCGAAGCCGTGCTCGGCAGCGAAGGCCGGCTCGGCCTGCTCACCGAGGTGAACCTGCGCTTACGGCCGCGCGCCGCGCACGAGGCCTTCCACGCGATCTTCTTTCCGCAATGGGACGCCGGCCTCGCCGCGGTGCGCGCGCTGGCGCAGGCCGGTGTGGCGCTCTCGATGTTGCGCTACGCGAACGCGGTCGAGACCGAGACCCAGCTCGCGCTGGTCGAGGGCCACGACGGCGCGCTCGCCTGGCTGGGCCGCTACCTGCGCTGGCGCGGCGTGCGCGTCGGCGCGGGCGCGTGCATGCTGCTCGCCGGCGTCACCGGCAGCGAGCGCGAGGCGCGGCAGGCGCGCGCGGCGCTCGGCGACATCGTTGGCGCGCACCGCGGCGTCGCCGTCGGCACGATGATCGGCAAGGGCTGGGCGAAGAACCGGTTCCGCGGCCCGTACCTGCGCAACAGCCTGTGGGATGCGGGCATCTGCGTCGAGACCATGGAGACCTGCGTGCCGTGGAGCGGCGCGAGCGCGATGCTCGCGGCGATCGAAGGCGCCGGACGCGCCGCGCTCGCTGCCCAGGGCGAGCGCGTGCATGTGTTCACGCACCTCTCGCACGTCTACCGGCAGGGCTGCAGCGTCTACTCGACCTTCGTCTATCGGCTCGCCGCCGACCCCGACGCGAACCTCGAGCGCTGGCGCGGTCTCAAGACCGCGGTCTCGCAAGCGGTGGTCGCCGGCGGCGGCACGATCAGCCATCAGCACGGCGTCGGCGTCGACCACGCGCCGTACCTGGCGGCGGAAAAAGGCGAGCTCGGCATGGCGCTGCTGCGCGCCGCCGCGCGCGAGCTCGACCCCGGCGGCATGATGAATCCGGGCAAGCTCTGGCCCGACGCGGCCGCCGTCGCTGCCGCGTGACGTGAAGGTCGATCCGCACTACGACCTGCTGATCGTCGGCGGCGGCATCACCGGCGCGGCGGTACTGCACGCGGCGAGCCGGCGCGGCCTGAAGGCGCTGCTCGTCGACCGCGGCGACTTCGCGAGCGGCACCTCCTCGTGGTCGTCGAAGCTGATCCACGGCGGCATGCGCTACCTGAAGTCGGGCCAGTGGCGGCTGACGCTCGAGTCGGTGCGCGAGCGCGAGCGGCTGCTCCTGGAGCGCCCCGGGCTGGTCGAGCCGCAGCCCTTCCTCATGCCGCTGTACGAAGGCGGCCGGCCCGGACCGCGCGCGCTCGGCGCCGCGTTCTGGATCGCCGACCGCATGGCCGGCCGGCGCACCGCCCGCCGCATCGACGCCGCCGAAGCCCTCGCGTTGGAGCCTCTCCTCGCAGCCCCCTCTCCCGCGACGCGGGAGAGGGCGGGGGGTGAGGGCCCGCGCCTCGAGGCCGCCATCGCCTACCGCGACGGCGTCGTCGACGACGCCCGCCTCGTCCTGCGCCTGATCTTCGACGCGGTCGGCCACGGCGCGCACGCCCTCAATCACGTCGGGGCGACGCTGCTCGAAAGCGACGGCCGCGTCACCGGCGCCCGTCTCGAGGACCGCGTCGACGGCGATGCGCGCGACGTGAGCGCCACCGTCACCGTGCATGCCACCGGCGTCTGGGCCGGCGCCGCTCCCGGCGCGCCGGCGCTGCGGCCCTTGCGCGGCAGCCACCTCGTGTTCGCACGCGAGACCCTGCCGCTCAGGAGTGCGCTCGCCTGGCTGCATCCGCGCGACCGGCGGCCGGTGTTCGCGCACGTGTGGGAAGGCGCGGTCGTGGTCGGCACCACCGACATCGACCATCCGCTCGTCGATGTGCCGGCAACGATTTCGCCGGCCGAAGCCGCGTACCTGGTCGAGGCGCTCGCGCTCCCGTTGCCGCACCTTCGGCTCGACGCCTCGATGGCGCTCTCGGCGTTCGCCGGCCTGCGCGCGATCGTCGTGCCGCCGGGCGAGCTCGACCGGCCGCCGTCGGCGATGGGCCGCGACTCGGCGATGTGGGCGCGGCCCGGCCTGGTCGGCATCACCGGCGGCAAGCTGACGACGCATCGCGCCACCGCCGACGAGGTGCTGCACGAGGTCGAGAAGCAGGGGTTGCGTGTCTTGCCGGCCGCAAAGGAGGCGGTGTCCGCGCCGGCCACGACGCGGCTGCAGGGGCGGCTCGGTCCCGCCGGCGCCGCCTGGGTCGCGGCGCGCCCGGCCGAGGAAGGGCAGCCGCTCGCCGGCACGCCGTACTCGCTCGCCGAGCTGCGCTGGTCGCTGCGCGAGGAGCAGGTGCGCCACCTCGACGACCTGCTGATGCGCCGCACCCGCCTCGGCCTGGTCGCGGCGCGCGGCGCCGAGGCGCTGCTGCCGCTGCTCGAGGCGCCGTGCCGCGAAGCGCTCGGCTGGGATGCCGCGCGCTGGGCCGACGAGGTCGCGCGCTACCGGGAAAACTGGGCCGCGCGGCATGCGCCGCCCCCGGACAATCGCCGTCCATGACGGCCGACCTGCTGCTCTCGATCGACGTCGGCACGCAGAGCGTGCGCTCGCTCGTCTTCGATCGCGAGGGGGCGATGCTCGCCCGCTCGCAGGTCCCGTTCGAGCCGCCCTTCGATTCGCCGCAGCCGGGCTGGGCCGAGAAGGACGTCGCCTCCTACTGGCGCGGGCTGGCCGAGAGCTGCCAGGCGCTCTGGAAGCAAGGCAGCGTGGCGCCGTCGCGGATCGCCGGCCTGGCCCTCACCACCCAGCGCGGCACCGTCGTCTGCGCGCGCGAGGACGGCACGCCGCTCAGGCCGGCGATCGTCTGGCCCGATCAGCGCCTGGCCACCTCGCCGCCGCCGATGGGCGCGGTCTGGAACACCCTCTTCGGCCTCGCCGGCGCCGGCGAGCTGATGCGCCAGCTGCAGCGCCAGGCCGAGTGCAACTGGCTGGCGCAGCACGAGCCCGAGCTCTGGCCCGAGTGCGAGCGCTACGTGCTGCTCTCGGGCTGGCTCACGCACCGCCTGGTCGGCGAGTGGGTCGACTCGGCCGCCTGCCAGGTCGGCTACCTGCCGTTCGACTACAAGCGACAGCAGTGGGCGAAGGCGAGCGAATGGCACTGGCGGGCGCTGGCGATCCGCAGCGGGCAGCTGCCGAAGCTCCTGCCGCCGGCGTCGCGACTCGGCGCGTTGACCGCGGGCGCGGCGGCCGAGCTCGGCCTGCCCGCCGGCCTGCCGCTGATCGCCGCCGCCGCCGACAAGGCCTGCGAGGTGCTCGGCTGCGGCGCGCTCGAGCCCGACACCGCCCACCTCTCCTTCGGCACCGCGGCGACGATCAACACCACCCAGCCGAAGTACCTCGAGGTGCAGCGCCTCCTGCCCGCGTATCCGGCGGCCCTGCCCGGCGCCTTCAACACCGAGATCCAGATCCAGCGCGGCTTCTGGCTGGTGAGCTGGTTCAAGAACGAGTTCGCGCACCGCGAGCAGGCGCTCGCCGCCGAGCGCGGCGTCAGCGCCGAGTCGCTGTTCGACGCGCTGATCGCCTCGGTGCCGCCCGGCTCGATGGGCCTCACCCTGCAGCCGTACTGGTCGCCGGGCCTGCGCGACCCGGGGCCCGAGGGCAAGGGCGCGATCATCGGCTTCGGCGACGTGCACACGCGGGCCCACGTCTACCGCGCCCTGATCGAAGGCCTGGCGTATGGCCTGCGCGCCGGCCGCGAGCTGATCGAAGCGCGCATCAAGCGGCCGATCACGCGCCTCGTGATCTCGGGCGGCGGCGCGCAGAGCGACGGTGCGATGCAGATCGCCGCCGACGTGTTCGGCCTCGCCGCCGAGCGGCCGCAGGTCGCCGAGGCGTCCTCGCTCGGCGCGGCGATGCTCTGCGCCACCGGCCTGGGCTGGCACGCCGACGTGCCGGCCGCGACGAAGGCGATGGCCCGGGCGGGCCGCCGCTTCGAGCCGCAGCCCGACGCGGTGCGCACCTACGACGCGCTCTACAAGGAGGTTTACCGGCCGCTCTACAAGCGCCTCGAGCCGCTCTACCGCAGGATCCGCGCGATCACCGGCTATCCGGCGTGAGAGCGAACGCGCGCTAGATGCGGCGCGCCCGGTCGGCCCAGTAGGGCTCGCGGAGGCGCCGCTTGAAGATCTTGCCGCTGTCCTCGCGCGGCAGCTCGTCATGGAAGGTGACGACGCGCGGCAGCTTGAAATCGGCGAGGCGCTCGCGCAGGAAGGCGCGGACCTGGGTCGCATCGAGCTCGGCGCCGGCGGCGGGCTGCACCGCCGCGGCCAGCGCTTCGCCAAACTCGGCGTCGGGAATGCCGAAGACGGCGCAATCGGCAACGCCCGGCATCGCGATCAGCGCCGCCTCGATCTCCGCCGGATAGATGTTCACGCCGCCGGCGATCACCATGTCGGACTGGCGGTCGACGATGTACAGGTAGCCGTCGCCGTCGAGGTAGCCCATGTCGCCGAGGGTCCAGAGGCCCTCGCGCTCGAGCGCGCGGCGCGCGGCGTCGTTGTTCGCGTAGGTGAAGTCGGGAATCGCCGGGTCGCGGGCATGGAGCAGCCCGACCGTGCCGGCCGGCACCTCGTGGCCTTCGGCCGAGAGCACCTTGAGCTGCACCCCGGGGATCGCCCGGCCGGCCGAGCCCGGCCGGCGCAGCGATTCGTGGCTGTCGATGTGCGAGACCCAGCCGAGCTCGCTCGCGGCATAGGCTTCGTGGAACAGCGGGCCCCACCAGTCGATCATCTGCCGCTTGATGTCGGCGGCGCAGGGCGAGCCGGTCGAGGCGACGAACTGCACCGAGCTCAGGTCGTGGCGGCGGCGCACGCTCTCGTCGAGGCGGAGCAGGCGCACGTACATGGTCGGCACCAGGTACAGGTGGGTGAGGCGCTCCGATTCGATGAGCGCGAGGGTCCGCTCGGCGTCGAACCGCGGCTCGAGGATCAGGTGCGCGTCGCTCAGGGCCGCCTGCACCGCGTACGAGGCCGGCGCCGAGTGGTAGAGCGGGGCGCTCAGAAGCGCCCGCATGCCCGGGGCGATGCCGAGCGCGACGCGGGTGCGCTCGGCCAGCAGGGCGACCTGCTCCGGCGTGGCCGGCTCGCGCCGGATGCCCTTCGGCAGGCCGGTGGTTCCCGAGGTGTAGACCATCGGGCTACCGGGCGCCTGCGGCTCGGGCGCCGGGCCGCGCGCGGCGTCGCGAAAGGCGGCCCAGTCCTCGACCGTGCGGTCGGCTGGCGGCCGGGTGTCGGCCAGCCCGTAGGCGCGCTGCGTGTACGCCTCCGGCGTGACGACGAAGACGCGAACCCCCGGCGGAATGCCGGCCGCGACCTGCGCCAGCAGGTCGGCGTGCACGACCAGCATCTTCGCCCCGCTGTCGACCAGGATGTGGCGGACCTCGGCCGCCTTGAAATGCCAGTTGATCGGGCACCAGCGGGCGCCGATCCAGCGCGCCGCGAGCATCAGCTCGAGCATCGCCGGCTCGTTGCGCAGCATCACGGCGACGACCTCGCCGTTGCCGAGGCCCGCTTCTCGCAGCGCTGCGGCGGCGCGCAGGTAGCCCTGGAAGAACGCTTCGCCGTCCTCGGTCACGCCGTCGAACTGGATCGAGGGCTTCATCGCTCGGGTCCGAGGCGTCAGCGTCGCGTCGCGTGAACCTCTCAGCCGCGGTGCGGCTCGATCAGCACCTTCTCGCCGGTGGCGCGCCTGTTGTAGACGGCAATGTTGTCGAGGCGCAGCGCCTCGGCCATCGAGAGGCGATGCGAGTAGTGGCTGGCGAAGGTGGTCTTCAGCTCGGCCGAGACGCGGGCGCGCAGCTCCTGCGCCCGCGCCTTGCCGACCTTCTGCAGGAACGGAAACAGCAGCCAGCCGCCCATGCCCCAGGCCATGCCGAAGTTGCGCACGACTTCGGTCGGGCCGGTGTCGAGCGCGCCGTAGAGGTAGACCTGCTTGTGCGTGGCCGAGCCGTAGCGGCTGTACTCCTTGGCGGTGCGATTGATCGCCGCCTCCATGCACGAGAGGATCTGCCCGGCGAGCCGGCCGCCGCCGATGGCGTCGAAGGCGATGGTCGCGCCAGTGGCGACCAGCGCTTCGGTCAGGTCGCTCATGAAGCTCGGCGCGCTGGTGTCGCACACGTAGGCGGCGCCGTTCGACTTCAGCAGGGCGGCCTGGTCGGGCTTGCGGACGATGTTGACCAGCTTCACGCCGTCGGCGATGCAGATCCGGTTCAGCATCTGCCCGAGGTTGGACGCGGCCGCGGTGTGCACCAGCGCGCTGTGGCCTTCGCGGCGCATCGTCTCCACCATGCCGAGCGCGGTGAGCGGGTTGACGAAGACCGAGGCGCCGTCGGCGGGCGTCGCCCCTTCCGGCAGGACGAACACCTGGTCGGCGGGGACGCTGCGGAACTGCGAATAGGCGGCGCCGCCGATGATCGCCACGGTCTTGCCGAGCAGCGCCTGCGCCGCTTCCGAGGCACCGGCGGCGACGACCACGCCCGCGCCTTCGTTGCCCACCGGCATCGAGGCGTCGAGCCGGGCGGCGAGCGATTTCATCGCCGCTTCGGCGATCGGCGCGGTGACGATCGGCCGCTCGCTCGTGCCCGAGGCGACCGCCTTCGTCATGTCGGCGGCGGAAAACAGCAGGCCGAGGTCCGAAGGATTGATCGGCGCCGCCTCGATCCGCACCAGCACCTCGTTCGCGCCGGGCTCGGGCACCGGAATGCTGGCGAGCGACACCTCGAGCTCGCCGCTCTTCTTCACCAGCGAGCGCAGTTGCAGGGCGGTGCGGGGCGGGGTGCTGCTCATGGGTGTCTTTCGAAGTCGGGCCGCGAGTTTAGGCGCGCCCGGCCGGCGCTGCAGCCTTGATCAGCGCCGCGCCGCCCGCATCTCCTGGGTTTGAAAGGCCTCGCCGTGACCGCCAGCCCCGTCGTCCAGATCAAGCCGCTCGGATTCCTCTGGGAAACGATCGACCCGTTCCTGTTCTGCGTCTATCACGACGACGCGTATCCCAAGGGCAACGGCAAGATGGGCCCCGACGCGCCGCTCGCCGGCCGCGACATCGGCCAGGACTTCAGCAGGAAGGACGGCTGGAGCATGTACCACGGCGCCACCGTGCCCGGCTTCCCGGGCCATCCGCACCGCGGCTTCGAGACGGTGACGATCGTCCGCAAGGGCCTGATCGACCACTCCGATTCGCTCGGCGCGACCGCCCGCTTCGGCGGCGGCGACGTGCAGTGGCTGACTGCGGGCAAGGGCATCGTTCACGCCGAGATGTTCCCCTTGCTCGACGACGCCAAGCCGAATCCGCTCGAGCTGTTCCAGATCTGGCTCAACCTGCCGGCGAAAAGCAAGATGGCGCCGCCGCACTTCACCATGCTCTGGTCGGAGGCGATTCCGCGTCTCTCTGCGCAGGACGGCGAGGGACGCACGACCGAAGTGGCCTGCATCGCCGGGCGGCTTTCGCCGGCGCTCGCGCCGCTGGCGCCGCCGCCCGACTCGTGGGCGGCGGAGGCCGACTCCGACCTGGCGATCTGGACGATCCGCATGGCCCCGGGCGCGCGCTGGACCCTTCCGGCCGCGACCGGCGAGGGCACGCGCCGGATGCTCTACTTCTTCAAGGGCAACGCGGTGCGCGTCGCCGGCCAGGAGGTGAAGGCGCACGCGGCGATCGAGCTGCGCGCAGGCGTCGAGGTCGAGCTGGTCAATGGCGACGCGACCGCCGAGTTCCTCGTGCTGCAGGGCCGGCCGATCGGCGAGCCGGTGGCGCAGCACGGTCCGTTCGTCATGAACACGCAGGCCGAGATCGTCGAGACCTTCGCCGACTTCCGGCGCACGCAGTTCGGCGGCTGGCCCTGGGCCGACAACGCGCCGGTGCACGGCCGCGACCCGGCGCGCTTCGCGAAGCATGGCGACGGCCGCGAGGAGCGGCCGCTGCCGGCCACCGAGGCCGGCTGACCGCGCCTCAGTAGATGCTCGGCTCGGCGACCGGCGCGCCGAACGAGGTTTCCAGAAAGTCGAAGTCGCAGCCTTCGTCGGCCTGGCGGATGTGCTTCAGGTACATCCAGCCGTAGCCGCGCTCGTAGCGCGGCGGCGGCGGCGTCCAGGCGGCGCGGCGCCGCGCCAGCTCGTCGTCGCTCACCTCGAGATCGATGCGCCGCGCGGCGACGTCGATCGAGATCAGGTCGCCCGTCCTCACCAGCGCGAGCGGGCCGCCGATGTACGACTCGGGCGCGACGTGCAGGATGCAGGCGCCGTAGCTGGTGCCGCTCATGCGCGCGTCGGAGATGCGCACCATGTCGCGCACGCCCTCTTTCAGCAGCTTCTTCGGGATCGGCAGCATGCCCCACTCGGGCATGCCGGGGCCGCCCTGCGGGCCGGCGTTGCGCAGCACCATCACGTGCGCCGCGGTGACGTCGAGGTTCTCGTCATCGACCGCAGCCTTCATCGCCGGGTAGTCGTCGAAGACGATCGCCGGTCCGGTGTGGCGCAGCAGCTCGGGCGCGCAGGCGCTCGGCTTGATGACGCAGCCCGAGGGCGCGAGGTTGCCGCGCAGCACCGCGAGCGCACCCTCGGCGTAGATGGCGGTCTCGACGCTGCGGATCACGTCGTCGTCGAACACCTTGGCGCCGGCGATGTTCTCGCCGAGCGACTTGCCCGTGACGGTGAGCGCATCGGGCTGCAGATGCGTGCCGAGCCGGCTCATCAGCCCGGGCAGCCCGCCGGCGTAGAAGAAGTCCTCCATCAGGTAGGTGTCGCCGCTCGGCCGGATGTTGGCGATGACCGGGACGACGCGGCTGGCGCGGTCGAAGTCGTCGAGGCCGATGTCGAAGCCGGCGCGCCGCGCCATCGCCACCAGATGGATGATGGCGTTGGTCGAGCAGCCCATCGCCATGGCGACGACGATCGCGTTCTCGAACGAGGCGCGGCTCAGGATCCGCGCCGGCGTCAGGTCGTCCCAGACCATCTCGACGATGCGCCGGCCGCATTCGGCCGACATGCGCGCGTGGCCCACGTCGGCGGCGGGAATCGACGAGGCGCCCGGCAGCGACATGCCGATCGCCTCGGCGATCGCCGTCATGGTGCTCGCCGTGCCCATGG
The DNA here is from genome assembly GCA_021414305.1 of Burkholderiales bacterium. Lineage (GTDB taxonomy): Bacteria > Pseudomonadota > Gammaproteobacteria > Burkholderiales > Burkholderiaceae_C > Schlegelella_A. Next base: position 76,669 of record JAIOOS010000022.1, read on the forward strand.
TCATGCAGGTGCCGTGGCTGCGGGCGATGCCGCCCTCGACGCCGATCCACTCGGTCTTGGTGATCTTGCCGGCTCTGCGCTCGTCCCAGTATTTCCACGCGTCCGAGCCCGAGCCGAGCACCTTGCCCTGCCAGTTGCCGCGCAGCATCGGCCCGGCCGGCAGGTAGATGCACGGGTAACCGGCGCTGATCGCGCCCATCAGCAGGGCCGGCGTGCTCTTGTCGCAGCCGCCCATGAGCACTGCGCCGTCGAGCGGATGCGCGCGCAACAGCTCCTCGGCCTCCATGGCAAGGAAGTTGCGATAGAGCATGGTGGTCGGCTTGACGAAGGTCTCGGCGACCGAATGCGCCGGCAGCTCGAGCGGAAAGCCGCCCGCCTGGAGCACGCCGCGCTTCACGTCCTCGACCCGCTGCCTGAAGTGGGCGTGGCAGGGGTTGATGTCGGACCAGGTGTTGAGGATGCCGATCACCGGGCGGCCCACCCAGTCTTCAGGGCCGTAGCCCATCTGCATCAGGCGCGATCGGTGGCCGAAGGCGCGCAGGTCGTCGGGCGCGAACCAGCGGGCGCTGCGCAGGCTTGCGGCGGAGCGGCGGCGGGTCGGTGCGGAGGCGGTGTCTTCGGTATCGGGCATGGGCAGGCGGAGCAGCTATGAACGACAGTGTCGCCGAGGGCGAACTCGTGGCCGAGACAGCGACCGGATGAAGCTTCAGCCGGCGAAAACTATGCTGCCAGCGCGGCGTCGCGAATGCAGGTCATCATGGCGAGGCCGAGACGGCCCGCGAAGTAGCCTGACCCGACCTACCTGGAGACAAGAGAGATGAAATCGATCCTGCTGTTCGCCCTTGCCGCGGCGGCAAGCGCCGCGGCCCTTGCACAGACGTCCGCCGGCGACGGCACGGCGCTCTCGAGGGCGCGCATCGCCGAGATCGTCGCCAGCCCCGACCGCAGCGCCGCCGACCGGACCAACGACCTCCGCCGCAAGCCCGAGGAGGTGCTTGCCTTCATCGGCCTGCGGCCCGGCATGGTGGCGCTCGACCTGAGCTCGGGCGGCGGATACACCACCGAGCTGCTGGCGCGCTCGGTCGGCCCGGGCGGAAAGGTCTATGCACAGGTGCCGCGCGTGGCTTCGGCCGGCCTTACGGCGCGCGTCGCCAAGCCGCCCCTGGCCAACGTGACCGTGGTGGCCCAGCCGTTCGAGAGCCCGGTGCCCGCCGAAGTGGCCGCGGGCGGCCTCGACCTGGCGACCATGATGTTCAACTATCACGACCTCGGCCACATGGGCGTCGACCGCGACCGGATGAATCGCGCCGTGTTCGCGGCGCTGAAGCCGGGCGGGCTGTACGTCATCGCCGACCACTCCGGCCGTGCCGGCACCGGCATCTCCGAGGCAGGCACGCTGCATCGCGTCGAGGAGGCCTTCGTCAAGGTCGAGGTCGAGCGGGCGGGCTTTCGCCTCCTCGCCGAGGGCGGCTTCCTGCGCAACCCGAACGACCCGCGCGATCGCGAGACGCCCGATGCGGCTCAGCCCAAGGACGAGTTCGTCCTGAAGTTCGTCCGGCCCTAGCGCTCGGTGAGCTCGAGCACCGCAGACAGCACCGAATCGTCGAGCGAGCCCGGGGTCGTGATCGAGAACGGCTGCTGCACGGTGCGACGCGCCTTCGCCAGCGAGCGCTCCTCTTCCTCCAGCTGGAACTCGAAGCGTTCGATCGGCGAGTAGACGAGCGACTCCGGCAGTCCCGCGCCGCACGCTTCGCAGTTCGGAAAGCGCCGGTTGTAGATGCGGAACCCGCAGTCGGGGCAGACGGGGGTGGCCGAAGTGTCCATGGTCGTCGCCGCCCCGCTCACTTCGGCGTCCGGCGGCCGTCGGGCTCGACGGCGACACCCTTGAACTTCGTGCCGTCCTGCTTGACGTCCATGAAGCGGCCCTTGCCTTCTTCGCTGTCGTCGCGCTTGACGTAGTCGCCGGTGACCGGATTCTGGACCTGGGTCCGTTCGCTGACCGATCCGGTTCGCGATCCCTTGCCTGTGTTCTTGGCCATGTCTGCAATCCCCGATGTGGACGAGCACCCAAGGTAGCGGGAAGGGCATCGCCGGTCCTCCGGACGACGGGCCCTGCCTGCGTAGGACAATCGCGCCACGATGGTCACGCGCAAGGAAGAAGCCCTTTCCGACCGGCAGTTCGCACGGATCGCGCGCGCCCTGGCGGAGCCGCGCCGCTACCAGATCCTCAAGCAGATCGGCGCCGCCGGCGACGCCTGTGCCTGCAGCGCCCTGCAGGAGGAGCACGAGGTCAGCGCCGCGACCATGTCGCACCACATCAAGGAGCTGGAGACGGCCGGACTGGTGCAGATCACCCGCGAGGGCAAGTTCATGAACCTCGCCCTGCAGCGCAACGTGCTGCGCGCCTACCTGAAGCGCCTGTCGGCGCTCTGATTCCCTGGCGCCTCGGCGCCGCAGCTCGCTTGTCCCTACCGCGCGCAAGGCCTCGTCAATAGTTAGACACTTGTCGAACTGTCAAACCGACAGGGAGATTCAAGGAGGGTTCGCCATGAGCGGATCGTTGCAAGGCAAGGTCGCCATCGTCACCGGCGCGTCGAAGGGCATCGGCGCGGCCATCGCCAGGGGCCTCGCGGCCGAGGGCGCGTCGGTCGTCGTCAACTACGCGTCGAGCAAGGCGGGCGCGGACAAGGTCGTCGCCGAGATCGAGAAGGCGGGCGGCAAGGCCGTCGCGCTGCACGGCAGCGTCGCCAGGGAGGCCGAGGTGAAGCGCTTGTTCGTCGAGGCGAACGAGGCCTACGGCCGGCTCGACATCCTGGTCAACAACGCCGGCGTCTACCAGTTCGGCGCGCTCGAAGACGTGACCGAGGCCGAGTACCGGCGCCAGTTCGACACCAACGTGCTCGGCCCGATCCTCGCCACCCGCGAGGCGGTGAAGCGCTTCGGCGACAACGGCGGCAGCGTCATCAACGTCAGCTCGGTGGCGAGCACCAAGGGCCTGCCCGGCGCCACCATCTACGGCGCGACCAAGGGTGCGCTCGACCAGATCACGCGCAACCACGCGATCGAGCTGGCGCCGAAGAAGATCCGGGTCAACACCATCGCCCCGGGCGGCGTGGAGACCGAAGGCACGCACAGCGCCGGGATCATCGGCAGCGACTTCGAGAAGCAGATGGTCGCCGACACGCCGCTCGGCCGCCTCGGCCAGCCGGACGACATCGCCGGGGTGGCGGTGTTCCTCGCCTCCGACGCGTCGCGGTGGATCACCGGCGAGCGCCTGGTCGTCGCGGGCGGCTCGCGCTAGCGCCCGCCCACGGCGCCATCCGGCGCCCGTGGCGAACGAAACGGCGGCGCGCGGGCGCCGCCGCTTTCACATCACCGCGCCGAGGCTCCAGGGCACGAACTCGTTCTGCCCGTAGCCGTGGATCTCGCTCTTGGTCTTGCGGCCCGATGCGGTGTCGAGCATGAGGCGGAAGATGCGCTCGCCCATCTCGTCGATGCTCGCGGTGCCGTCGACGACGTCGCCGCAGTTGATGTCGATGTCGTCTTCCTGCTTGATCCAGAGCGCGGTGTTGGTCGAGAGCTTGAGCGAGGGCGAAGGCGCGCAGCCGTAGGCCGAGCCTCGGCCGGTCGTGAAGCAGATCAGGTTGGCGCCGCCGGCGACCTGGCCGGTCGCCGAGACCGGGTCGTAGCCCGGCGTGTCCATGAAGACCAGGCCCTTGCTCGTGACCGGCTGCGCGTACTCGAACACGTCGACCAGGTTGGTCGTGCCGCTCTTGGCGATCGCGCCCAGGCTCTTCTCGAGGATGGTCGTGAGCCCGCCCGCCTTGTTGCCGGCCGAAGGGTTGTTGTCCATCTCCTGGTCGTTCTTCGCCGTGTAGTTCTCCCACCAGCGAATGCGCTTGATCAGCTTCTCGGCGATCTCGGGCGAGACCGCGCGTCGCGTCAGCAGGTGCTCGCCGCCGTAGATCTCGGGCGTTTCGGAAAGGATGGCGGTGCCGCCGTGGCGCACCAGCCGGTCGACCGCGGCGCCGAGGGCCGGGTTGGCGCTGATGCCCGAATAGCCGTCGGAGCCGCCGCATTGCAGGCCGACGATGATGTGGCTTGCCGGCACCGGCGTGCGCTTCACCCGATTGGCCTCCTCGAGCAGCCACTCCACCAGCTCGATACCGTGCGCCACCGTCTTCTTCGTGCCGCCGGTCTCCTGGATGTTGAAGGCATGCAGCGAGGCGCCGGCCGGGTTGATCGAGTGCGCCGCGCCGAGCTTTTCCTGCTCGAGCAGGCCGCTGATCTGGTTGGTCTCGCAGCCGAGGCCGACAACGATGATCGAGGCGAAGTTCGGATGCCGCGCATAGCCGCCGAGGGTGCGGCGCAGCACCTGCAGCGGCTCGCCCGCGCTGTCGGTGGCGCAGCCGGCGCCGTGCGTCAGGGCGATCACCCCGTCGACGTTCGGGAAGCGCTCGAGCGCCTTCGGGTTGGTGTCGCGGCGAAAGTGGTCGGCGATCGCCCGGGCGACCGTCGCCGAGCAGTTCACCGAGGTCAGGATGCCGATGTAGTTGCGGGTCGCGATCCGGCCGTCGTTGCGGATGATGCCGTCGAAGGTGGCGGGCGTGTCGACGTAGGCGGTGGGCTTCGCGCCGCTCGCCGCCGCGTAGTCGCGGGCGAAGCTCGAGAACTCGAGGTTGTGCGTGTGCACGTGCTGGCCCGGCGCGATCGCGACCTTGGCGCTGCCGATGATCTGGTCGTAGCGCCGCACCGGTTCGCCGGCCGCGATGGCGCGGGTGGCGACCTTGTGCCCCGGCGGCACCAGGCCGACGACCGTGATCCCTTCGCTCTCGATCCGCGTCCCGCCGACGAGCTGCTGCCGCGCGATGACGACGTCGTCGTGCGGATGGATGCGGATGACGAGGCCGCCCGAAGCGGCCCCGACGTTGAGCCGGTCATTCATCGCCGAAGCTTACTCGTCGATGAGTTTCGGATCCCAGGCGTGGACCTTCTGCTTCTGCTCGCCGAGGCCGGCGATGCCGAGCTTCATCTCGTCGCCGGCCTTGAGGTAGATCGGCGTCGGCTTCATGCCCAAGGCCACGCCCGGCGGCGTGCCGGTGGTGATGAGGTCGCCGGGCCAGAGCGTGGTGAAGCGGCTGCAATAGGCCACGAGCTCGGCCACGCCGAAGATCATCGTCGCGGTGCTGCCGTTCTGCATGCGCTTGCCGTTGACGTCGCACCACATCGCCAGCGCCTGCGGGTCGGCGACTTCGTCCGCGGTCACCATCCACGGGCCGACCGGGCCGAAGGTGTCGCAGCCCTTGCCCTTGTCCCAGGTGCCGCCGCGCTCGAGCTGGTACTCGCGCTCGGAAACGTCGTTGACGACGCAGTAGCCGGCCACGTACTTCAGCGCGTCGGCCTTCTCGACGTAGCGCGCCTTGGTGCCGATGACGACGCCGAGCTCGACCTCCCAGTCGGTCTTCACCGAGTCCTTGGGCAGCACCACCGGGTCGTTGCAGCCGACGAGCGCGCTGGTCGGCTTGCTGAAGATGATGGGCTCCTTCGGAATCGGCGAGCCGGTTTCGGCGGCGTGGTCGGAGTAGTTGAGGCCGATGCAGATGAACTTGCCCATGCCGCTCCAGGGCGGCGCGATCCGGCCCGGGTTGGCGACCGCGGGCAGCTTCGACGTGTCGAGCTCGGCGAGGCGCTTCAGGTTTTCCGGCCGCAGCGTCGCCGCGGTGATGTCGGGAATCACGCCCGAAAGGTCGCGCACCGTGCCGCCCGCGTCGACCAGGGCCGGCTTTTCCGCGCCCTTGGCGCCGTATCGCATCAACTTCATGACGTGCTTTCGTGAGGAGAGGGGAAAGGGGAAGGCGAGAGCCTAATTGGACCACCCACCGTCGATGACCTGTGCGGTGCCGGTGGTGAAGCCCGCTTCGTCGCTGGCGAGGTAGACCGCGAGCGCCGCGATCTCGGCGGTGCGGCCGACCCGGCCCATCGGCTGGCGGGCGACGAACGCTGCCTGTACCTGCGCCTCGGTCTGGCCGCTCGCCTGGGCCTGCGCCGCGATCCGCTCGCGCAGCGAAGGCGACTCGACCGTGCCGGGGCAGATCGCGTTGCAGCGGATGCCCTTGGTGATGAAGTCGGCGGCGATCGACTTGGTGAGGCCGATCACCGCCGCCTTGGTGGCGCCGTAGACGAAGCGGTTCGGCGCGCCCTTGATGCTGCCCGCCACCGAGGCGACGTTGATGATCGAGCCGCCGCCGGCCTCGAGCATCGCCGGCAGGAAGGCGCGGATCATCCGGTACATCGAGCGCACGTTGAGGTCGAACGAGAAGTCGAACGCCTTCTCGTCGCAGTCGAGGATGGTGCCGGCGTGAACGTAGCCGGCGCCGTTGAAGAGGATGTCGACGCGGCCGCTGCCGAGCGTCTCCTTCGCCGCCGCCTGCACCGCGCCGGCATCGGTGACGTCGAGGCGGCGGATGCTGCAGCCGGTGGCCTTCTGCAGGTCGGCGAGCAGCGCCTCGTTGATGTCGGTGGCGATGACCCGCGCGCCTTCGCGGACGAAGGCCTCGGCGGTGGCGCGGCCGATGCCCTGGCCGGCAGCGGTGATGAAGGCGGTCTTGCCCGCGAGGCGATCGGTCATGGGAGTCCTTTTCCGCAAACGTGAGGTCAACGCGGCGTGAAGGCCTCGACCGGACGGTAAAGAATAGTTTCCCCCGGAAGCCGGCGTCAACATCGGGTTTGCCCATTGCGCGGCGGCCGTTTCCGAGTGAGCGGGCGGGCGCCGCGCATGCCGATTGCCATGGCGCCGGCCATCCGGTCGTGTCGACGCGCCCCGGTCCGCCTTGTTAGCCTTCGCGGCTTCCCTCGCCGCTGCCCCATGGAACCCGCCCCACCCGCAGATCCTTCCGCTGCCGCCGACCGCGCCGCGCCGCCACGCCGCCGCTGGCTCGGCGCCGCCATCGCCGTGCTCGCGCTGATCGGCCTCGGCGCGCTCGCCTGGTACCTGACCACCCGGCCGGCGCTTCCCGCGGGCGGCCCGTTCGCGGCGGCCGCCGCCGGATCGGCCGCCTCCGGCGCGCCTGGCCCCGGCGGCCCCACCGGCGGCGGCGGCGGCCGGCGCGGCGCCGGACCCAGCACCGTCGGCATCGCCACCGCGACCCGCGCCGATCTCCCCGTGGTGCTCGACGCGCTCGGCACCGTCACCCCTTCGGTCACCGTCACCGTGCGGCCGCAGGTCTCGGGCGTGCTGACCTCGATCGCCTTCACCGAGGGGCAGATGGTGAAGAAGGGGCAGCTCCTCGCCACCATCGACCCGCGCCCGTTCGAGATCACCCTGCAGCAGGCGATCGGCGCGCGCATGCGCGACGAAGCCCAGCTCGAGAACGGCAAGGTTCAGCTGCAGCGCTACCAGACCCTGCTCGGCCAGGACTCGATCGCCCGCCAGGACGTCGACACCCAGGCGGCGGCGGTCAAGCAGCTCGAGGGCACGATCGTGATCGACCGCGCCAACGAGAACACGGCGCGGCTCAACCTCGGCTACACCCGGATCGTCGCGCCGGTGGCCGGGCGGATCGGCCTGCGTCCGGTCGATTCGGGCAACTACGTCACCGCCGGCGACGCGACCGGCGTTGCCGTCATCACCCAGCTCAATCCGATCGACGTCGAGTTCTCGGTGCCGCAGGACCGGGTGCCGGAGATCCAGGCGAGCCTGGCCAAGGGCGCGACGCTGGCGGTGAGCGCGTTCGACCGCACCCGCACCCGAAAGCTCGACGAAGGCACCTTCTCCACCCTCGACAACCAGGTCGACGTGCAGACCGGCACGGTCAAGGCGAAGGCGCGCTTCGTCAATGCCGCCAATGCGCTGTTCCCGAACCAGTTCGTCAACGTGCGGCTGCTGATGCGCTCGGTCGAGGGCGCGGTGGTCGTGCCGGTGACGGCGCTGCGCACCGGGCCGAACGGCGACTTCGTCTACGTTCTCAACGACGACCGCACCGTCAGCGTGCGGGCGGTGCAGCGCGGCGTGCAGACCAACGACGTGATCGCGGTGGCCAAGGGCTTGCAGGCCGGCGAGCGGGTCGTCACCGAAGGCGGCGACCGCCTGAGGGACGGGGCCCGGGTGCAGCTCGCGAGCGAGCGGCCGGGCGGCGGCGCGTCCGGCGCCTCGGGGGCGTTCGGCGGCCGGCGGGGCGCCTCGGGGGCCTCGGCCGCGGGCTCGGGATCGCGCCGCCGGCAGAACGCCGAGGGCGGCTGAGCCGGCCTCGACCTTGCCGCTCGCCCCGCGATCCGTGCCGAAGTCGCTTCGATGAGCCCGTCCCGGCCATTCATCCTGCGTCCGGTGGCGACGGCGCTGCTGATGGTGGCGATCGTCCTCGCCGGCATCGTCGGCTTTCGCTTCATGCCGCTCTCGGCCCTGCCGCAGGTCGACTATCCGACGATCCAGGTGCAGACGCTCTACCCGGGCGCCAGCCCCGAGGTGATGAGCAACACCGTGACCGCGCCGCTCGAGCGCCAGTTCGGGCAGATGGCCGGACTCGAGCGCATGAGCTCGACCAGCGCCGCGGGCGCCTCGATCATCACCCTGCAGTTCACGCTCGGCCTGACGCTCGACGTCGCCGAGCAGGAAGTGCAGGCGGCGATCAACGCCGGCGGCTCGCTGCTGCCCGCCGACCTGCCGGCGCCGCCGGTCTACGCCAAGGTGAACCCGGCCGACGCGCCGGTGCTCACCCTGGCGATCAGCTCCGACACCGTGCCGCTGACCGAGGTGCAGAACCTCGTCAACACCCGGCTGGCGCAGAAGATCAGCCAGGTCAGCGGCGTCGGCCTGGTCACGCTCGCCGGCGGGCAGCGGCCGGCGGTGCGGATCCAGGCCGACACGCAGGCGCTCTCGTCGTACGGGATCGGCATCGACACCCTGCGCACGGCGATCGCCGCGGCCAACGCCAACAGCGCCAAGGGCAGCTTCGACGGACCCAAGCGCTCGTACTCGATCAACGCCAACGACCAGCTGCTCAACGCCGACGACTACAAGAAGCTGATCGTCGCCTACAAGAACGGCGCGCCGGTGCGCCTGGCCGACGTCGCACAGGTGATCCAGAGCGCCGAGAACAACCGGCTCGGCGCCTGGGCCGGCAAGAACGGCGAGCTGCGCCCGGCGATCATCCTCAACGTGCAGCGCCAGCCCGGCGCGAACGTGATCGCCACGGTCGACGCGATCAAGAAGCAGCTTCCCGACCTGCAGGCGGCGCTGCCCGCCAACCTGCGGGTCGAGGTGCTGGCCGACCGCACCACCGGCATCCGCGCCTCGGTCAAGCACGTCGAGTTCGAGCTCGCGCTCGCCGTCGTCATGGTCGTGCTCGTGATCTTCGCCTTCCTCGGCAGCCCGCGCGCGACCGTGATCGCCAGCCTGGCGGTGCCGATCTCGCTGATCGGCACGCTCGGCGTGACCTACCTGCTCGGCTACAGCCTGAACAACCTGAGCCTGATGGCGCTGACGATCGCCACCGGCTTCGTCGTCGACGACGCGATCGTGATGATCGAGAACATCTCCCGTCATCTCGAGATGGGCAAGGGCGGTGCGGCCGAGGGAGCGACCAAGGAGTCGCGCGAAGCGCAGGCGCTGGCGGCCGAGCAGCTCAGGCCCGAGACGCTCAGCGGCGCCGAAGCCGAGGGCATGCCCGAGGGCAGGCAGCGCCGCGTCATCGAGGCTGCGCTCGCCGGCGCCTCCGAGATCGGCTTCACCATCATCTCGCTCACCGTCTCGCTGGTCGCGGTGCTGATTCCGCTGCTCTTCATGGGCGACGTGGTCGGGCGGCTGTTCCGCGAGTTCGCGGTGACGCTGGCGATCACGATCCTGATCTCGGCGGTGGTGTCGCTGACGCTGGTGCCGATGATGGCGGCGCGCTGGCTGAAGCCGAAGGACGACAGGAAGGAGGAGCACGGTCGCTTCGCCATCCGCATGAAGGCGGCGTTCCAGGGCGTGATCCACCGCTACGACCGGGCCCTGGTCTGGGTGCTCGACCACGAGATGCTCACCCTCGTCGTCGCCGCGGCGACGCTGGTGCTGACGGTGCTGCTCTACCTGTTCATTCCCAAGGGCCTGTTCCCGACCCAGGACACCGGGCAACTGCAGGCGCGCATCGTGACCGCCGACGACGTGTCGTACGCCCGCATGGCCGAGCTGCAGCAGGCGGCGGCGCGCGAGGTGCTGAAGGATCCGGCGGTCGAGAACCTGAGCTCGTTCATCGGCGTCGACGCGGCCAACAACACGATGCTGCACACCGGGCGGATGCTGATCGACCTCAAGCCCGACCACGGCGAGCAGAGCGAGGTGATGGCGCGATTGCAGGAGGCGGTGCACAAGGTGCCCGGCGTGAGCCTCTACCTGCAGCCGACCCAGGACCTGACGATCGACGCCGAGACCGGCCCGACCGAGTTCCGCATCTCCCTCGAAGGCTCCGACACCGCGACCGTCACGGCCTGGGTCGACAAGCTGGTCGCCGAGATGCGGACGCGCAAGCAGCTGCGCAACGTCGTCAGCGACGCCGGCGCGCAGGGCCTGGCGGCGTTCATCGACATCGACCGCGACACCGCGTCGCGGCTCGGCATCACCGCGAGCGCGGTCGACGACGCGCTCTACAGCGCCTTCGGCCAGCGCATCGTCTCGACCATCTTCACCGAGACCAACCAGTACCGCGTCATCCTCGAGGCGCAGCCGGGGCTGCTCGGCACCGCCGAGTCGCTCGGCAAGCTCAACCTGCGCACCAGCTCGGGCCTGCCGACGCCGCTCGATGCGATCGCCACCATCACCGAGCGGCGCGCGCCGCTGCAGATCACGCACGTGGCGCAGTACCCGGCGTCGACGATCGGCTTCGATGTCGGCGCCGACGTCTCGCTCGGCGCCGCGGTCGACGCGATCCGCGACTCGGCCAGGGCGATCGGCCTGCCGACTTCGGTGCAGCTCACCTTCCTCGGCGCCTCGGGCGCCTACGAGCGGTCGCTCTCGAACCAGCTCTGGCTGATCCTGGCGGCGGTGGTCTGCGTCTACATCGTGCTGGGCGTGCTCTACGAGAGCTACATCCACCCGCTGACGATCCTCTCGACCCTGCCTTCGGCCGGCGTCGGCGCGCTGCTCGCGCTGCTGGTCAGCGGCAACGGCCTCGGCGTGATCGGCATCATCGGCATCATTCTCCTGATCGGCATCGTCAAGAAGAACGCGATCATGATGATCGACTTCGCCATCGTTGCCGAGCGCGACGAAGGCAAGGCGCCGCGCGAGGCGATCCACCAGGCGGCGCTGCTGCGCTTCCGGCCGATCCTGATGACGACGCTCGCCGCGCTGTTCGCCGCCCTGCCGCTGATGCTCGGCTGGGGCGATGGCCACGAGCTGCGCCGGCCGCTCGGCCTGGCGATCTTCGGCGGGCTGATCGTCAGCCAGCTCCTCACGCTGTTCACCACGCCGGTGATCTATCTGGCGTTCGACCGGCTGGGGCGGCGCTTTTCGAAGAAGCCCTCACCCCAGCCCTCTCCCGCAAGCGGGAGAGGGAGCGCCTCTTCCTCCCTCGCCCCCGCAGGGGGAGAGGGCCGGGGGCGAGACGGGGATTTCGAGCCGCATGCGGCGAGCCCGGCGAGCGGGACCGGCTTGCAAGCCGGTCCGCGCACGGCAGGTGAGGGGGCCGCGTCATGAATCTCTCCGCCCCGTTCGTCAAGCGGCCCATCGGCACCGTGCTGCTCACCGCCGGCATCGCGCTCGCCGGCATCGGTGCCTTCTTCGTCCTGCCGGTCTCGCCCTTGCCGCAGGTCGACTTCCCGACCATCTCGGTCAGCGCCCAGCTCCCCGGCGCCAGCCCGGACACGATGGCGACCAGCGTCGCCACGCCGCTCGAGCGCCACCTCGCGACGATCTCCGGGCTCAACGAGATCACCTCGTCGAGCCAGGTCGGCAGCGCCCGCATCAGCATGCAGTTCGACCTCTCGCGCAACATCGACGGTGCGGCGCGCGAGGTGCAGGCGGCGATCAACGCCTCGCGCGTCGACCTGCCGGCGACGCTGCGCTCGAACCCGACCTACCGCAAGGCGAACCCGGCCGACGCGCCGGTGATCATCCTCTCGCTGACCTCGAAGACGATGACGCCGGGGCAGATCTACGACTCGGTCTCCAACCTCGTCAGCCAGCGCCTGGCGCAGGTGCAGGGCGTGGGCGACGTCGAGATCGGCGGCAGCACGCTGCCGGCGGTGCGGGTCGAGCTGCTGCCGTTCGCGCTCAACAAGTACGGCATCAGCGGCGAGGACGTGCGCGCCGCGATCCAGGCCTCGAACGCGAACCGGCCCAAGGGCGCGGTCGAGGGCCAGGGCCGGCGCCTGCAGATCTACACCCAGACGCCAGCCCGGCGCGCCGCCGACTACGCGCCGATGGTGGTGGCCTGGCGCAACGGCGCCGCGGTGCGGCTGCAGGACATCGCCGAGGTCAGCGACGGGGTCGAGAACAACCGCACCCTGGGCCTCATCAACGGCCAGCCGGCGGTGATCGTCCTGGTGACGCGGCAGCCGAGCGCCAACGTGATCGAGACCGTCGACGGCGTGCGCGCGCTGCTGCCCGAATTGCAGGCGCAGCTTCCGGCGGAAATCGATCTCGAGGTCGCCACCGACAGCACCACCACGATCCGCGCCTCGCTGCGCGAGATCGAGGTCACGCTCGTCATCTCGATCATCCTCGTGGTGCTCGTCGTCAGCGCCTTCCTTCGCAACCTGCGCGCGACCATCGTGCCGGCGGTGGCGACGATCGTCTCGCTGCTCGGCACCTTCGCGGTGATGGTGCTGCTCGGCTTCTCGCTCAACAACCTGAGCCTGATGGCGCTGACGGTGGCCACCGGCTTCGTGGTCGACGACGCGATCGTCGTGCTCGAGAACACCAGCCGGCACATCGAGGCCGGCATGGACCGGATGAAGGCGGCGCTGCTCGGCGCCAAGGAGGTCGGCTTCACCGTGCTCTCGATCAGCGTCTCGCTGGTGGCGGTGTTCATTCCGCTGCTCTTCATGCAGGGCCAGGTCGGGAGGCTGTTCCGCGAGTTCGCGATCACGCTCTCGGTGGCGGTGCTGATCTCGCTGGTGGTCTCGCTGACGACGACGCCGATGATGTGCGCCTGGCTGCTGCGCGCCGAGGGCGAAGGCAAGCAGAAAAAGCCCCCGGGCCGGATCGCGCGCTGGGCCGAGGCCGGCTTCGCCCGCATCCTCTCCTGGTACGAGGCGAGCCTCGACTGGGCCCTGGCGAGCCTCTGGCTGGTGCTCTTCATCCTGGTCGCGGTGATCGGCCTCAACGTCTACCTGTTCAGCGCCGCGCCCAAGGGCTACTTCCCGCAGCAGGACACCGGCCAGCTCCAGGGCGGCCTGCGCGCCGACCAGAGCATCTCGTCGCAGGCCCTAGGCGAGAAGCTGCGCCAGGTGGTCGGCATCATCCACGCCGATCCGGCGGTGGGCACGGTGGTCGGCTTCACCGGCGGCGGCCGCGCCGGCGGCGGCTTCCTGTTCGTCAACCTCAAGCCCGCGGCGCAGCGGGAAGACAGCGGCCAGGCCGTGATCGCACGGCTGCGCCCGCAGCTCGCCCGGGTGACCGGCCTGCAGATCTTCCTCAACCCGGTGCAGGACCTGCGCGCCGGCGGCCGCCAGGCCAACTCGACCTACCAGTACACGCTGAAGAGCGACAGCCTGCCGACGCTGCGCCGCTGGGCCACGCGCCTGGCCGAGGAGATGAAGCAGCAGGACGAGATGACCGACGTCGACACCGACCAGCAGGACAACGGCGTCGAGACCCGGGTCGAGGTCGACCGCGACACCGCCTCCCGGCTCGGCCTCAACGCCGCCGCGGTCGACTCGGCGCTCTACAACGCCTTCGGCCAGCGCCAGGTCGCGACCATCTACTCCGAGCTGAACCAGTACCACGTGATCATGGAATGGGCGCCGCGCTACACCCAGGGGCCGAACGCGCTCGCCGACCTGTACGTGCCCGCCAAGGGCATCTCGGCGGGCACCGCCACCGCGATCGCCGTGCAGGCCACCGCGGCCAGCGGCCCGCTGGCGGCGAACCCGGGCTCGCGCGATTCCTCGACCGGCAACGCGCTCAGCAACACGGTGACGCCGCTGGTGCCGCTAGACGCGGTCGCGAAGTTCGTCGAGCGCGCCACGCCGACATCGATCAGCCACCAGGACGGCGAGCTGGCGACCACGATCTCGTTCAACCTCGCCGAGGGCCGGACGCTCGCCGACGCCAGCGCGGCGATCAAGCAGGCCGAGGCCGACATCGCGATGCCGACGTCGGTGCGCGGCTCGTTCCAGGGCACGGCGCGCACGGCGCAGCAGTCGCAGGGCCAGCAGGCGGGGCTCATCATCGCCGCCATCGTCGTCATCTACCTCGTGCTCGGCATGCTCTACGAGAGCCTGGTCCATCCGATCACGGTGCTCTCCACGCTGCCTTCGGCCGGCGTCGGCGCGGTGCTCGCGCTGCTGCTCTTCCGCATGGACTTCTCGATCATCGCCCTGATCGGCATCTTCCTGCTGATCGGCATCGTCAAGAAGAACGCGATCCTCATCATCGATTTCGCGCTCGAGGCCGAGCGCACGCGCGGGCTCTCGGCGGTGGCGGCGGTGCGCGAGGCCTGCCTGCTGCGCTTCCGGCCGATCCTGATGACGACGCTCGCCGCCGCGCTCGGCGCGCTGCCGCTGGCGATCGGCTTCGGCGAGGGCGCCGAGCTGCGCCGGCCGCTCGGCGTGGCGATCATCGGCGGCCTGATCGCGAGCCAGGTCCTGACCCTGCTGACCACGCCGGTGGTCTACGTGATGCTGGACAAGCTGCGCACGAAGCGCCGGCGTCGCCTCGCGCCGCCGTCGCAGCTCGCCGCGGAGGCCGCGCCATGACGACCCGACGCGTCCTGCGCTGGCAGGCGGCGCTGGTGGCCGGCGCGCTCGCTTCGGGCTGCGCCGTCGGCCCCGACTACCAGCGGCCGAGCGCGCCCGTCCCCGCCGCCTACAAGGAGGCGACCGTCGCCGGCGGCGCGACCTGGGTGCCGGCGACGCCCGCCGACACGTTCGAGCGTGGCGAGTGGTGGCGGATGTTCAACGACGAGGAGCTGAACCGACTCGTCGCGCAGGTCGAGGGCGCCAACCAGACCCTGGCCGCGTCGCTCGCGGCCTATCGGCAGGCGCAGGCGACCGTGAGCGAAGCGCGCGCCGCCTGGTTTCCGACCGCGGCCCTCTCGGGCAATCTCACCCGGGGCGGCGGTCCGAGCGTGAAGGAGAGAAACGGCGGCAGCCTGCAGGTCGACGGCAACTGGGTCCCCGACCTGTGGGGCCGGGTCGCGCGCAGCGTCGAAGGGAGCCGCGCGAGCGCCGAGGCCAGCGCCGCCGACGTCGCCGGGGCGCGCCTGTCGATCCAGAGCGAGCTGGCCACCGACTACTTCTCGCTGCGCGAGGCCGATGCCGAAATCGCCCTGCTCGGCCGCAGCATCGAGGGCTACGAGCGCGCGTTGCAGATCACGCGCAATCGCTACACCGCCGGCATCGCGCCCAAGACCGACCTGCTGCAGGCCGAGACTCAGCTCGCGACGACGCGGGCGGACCTGGCGGCGGTGCGCGCCGACCGGGCCCGCTTCGAGCATGCGATCGCGGTGCTCGTGGGCAAGGCGCCGGGCGACTTCGCCCTTGCCGAAGCGCCCTGGAGCCAGAACGTTCCGGCAGTCCCGCTCGGCCTGCCTTCGACGCTCCTGCAGCGCCGGCCCGACATTGCTTCCGCCGAGCGCCAGGTCGTTGCCGCCAACGCCCAGATCGGCATCGCCCGCTCGGCCTGGTACCCGCAGTTCACGCTCGGCGCCTCGATCGGCAACAACCCGTCCACCCTCGCCGACGTGTTCAGCGTCTCGACCGCGCTCTGGTCGATCGGCCTCAGCGTCGCGCAGACCGTGTTCGACGCCGGCGCGATCCGGGCCCGCGTCACCGGTGCCGAGGCCGGCCGCGACGCGGCGGTCGCGCGCTATCGGCAGACCGTGCTCGTCGCCTTCCAGTCGGTCGAGGACCAGCTCGCCTCGGCGCGGGCGCTCGCCGAGCAGGCCGAGCTGCGCCGCCAGGCGTCCGACTCGGCCGACCAGGCCGAGCAGCAGATCCTCAACCGCTATCGCGCCGGCCAGCTGGGCTACACCGACGTGGTGTCGGCGCAGGCCTCGGCGCTCAGCGCGCGGCGCGCGCTGGTGCAGGTGGCGGTGAATCGGCAGATCGCCGCGATCGCGCTGATCCAGGCCCTCGGCGGCGGCTGGGAGCGTATCGAAACACCCTAGGGTCCGCTTGTCAGCCCTCCGTCAGAATCCCCGCTCACCCGAGGGAAGAGCGAGCGTCGAGCGATGGAAAAAACCTGGCTGAAGCAGTACCCCGCCGGCGTTCCGGCCGAGATCGACGTGGCCCAGTACCCGTCGCTCGTGGCGCTGCTCGACGAGAGTTTCCGCCGCTACGCGAACGCCGTGGCGTACAAGTTCATGGGCAAGTCGATCAGCTTCCGCCAGGTCGACGAGGCCTCGGTCGCGTTCGCCGCCTGGCTGCAGGCGCAGGGCTTCGCCAAGGGCGACCGGATCGCGGTGATGCTGCCCAACGTGCCGCAGTACCCGGTGGCGATCGCCGGCATCCTGCGCGCCGGCCTGGTGGTGGTGAACGTCAACCCGCTCTACACGCCGCGCGAGCTCGAGCACCAGCTCAAGGACTCGGGCGCCAAGGCGATCGTCGTCATCGAGAACTTCGCCAGCGTGCTGGCGCAGGTGATGCCGGCGGTGCCGACCAAGAAGGTGGTCATCGCCGCCATGGGCGACATGCTCGGCTTCCCCAAGGGCACGATCGTCAACTACGTCGTCCGCAACGTGAAGAAGATGGTGCCGGCGTACGACCTGCCCGGCGCGGTGCGCTTCAACGACGCGCTCTCGGCCGGGCGCGGCAAGCCGTTCAAGCCGGCGCAGGTCGGCGCCGACGACATCGCCGTGCTGCAATACACCGGCGGCACCACCGGCGTCAGCAAGGGCGCGGTGCTCCTGCACAAGAACCTCGTCGCCAACATCCTGCAGGCCGAGGCCTGGTACCAGCCGGCGCTGAAGAAGATCCCCAAGGGCGAGCAGGTGGTGACGATCTGCGCCCTGCCGATCTATCACATCTTCGGCTTCAACACGAACGTCATGCTGTCGATGCGCATGGGCGGCGCCAACATCCTGGTGCCGAACCCGCGCGACCTGCCGGCCGTCTTCAAGTCGCTGCAAGGCGAGAAGTTCCACAGCTTCCCGGCGGTGAACACGCTGTTCAACGCGATGGCCAACCACCCCGACTTCGGCACGGTCGACTGGAGCGGCCTGGTGATCTCGGTCGGCGGCGGCATGGCCGTGCAGAGCGCCACCGCCAAGCTCTGGCTGGAGAAGACCGGCTGCCCGATCGTCGAGGGCTACGGCCTCTCGGAAACCTCGCCCTCGGCGAGCTGCAACCCGGTCGACAGCACCGCGTACAGCGGCAACATCGGCCTGCCGATGCCCAACACCGAGATGAAGCTGCTCGACGACGACGGCAACGAGGTGGCGCAGGGCGAGCGCGGCGAGATCGCGATCAAGGGTCCGCAGGTGATGGCCGGCTACTGGCAGCGCCCCGACGAGACCGCCAAGGTGATGACGGCCGACGGGTTCTTCCGCAGCGGCGACATCGGCGTGGTCGACGAGCGCGGCTACTTCAAGATCGTGGACCGCAAGAAGGACATGATCCTGGTGAGCGGCTTCAACGTCTATCCGAACGAGGTCGAGGACGTGGTGACGCAGATGCCCGGCATCCTCGAATGCGCCGCGGTCGGCATTCCCGACGAGAAGGCGGGCGAGGCGGTCAAGCTCGTCATCGTCAGGAAAGATCCCTCCGTGAACGAAGCGCAGGTGCGGGCGTACTGCGAAGCCAACCTCACCGGCTACAAGCGGCCCAAGGTCATCGAGTTCCGCACCGACCTGCCCAAGACCCCCGTCGGCAAGATCCTGCGTCGGGAATTGCGCGACAAAGCGTGAGATTTCAGGGGGCCGGTCCGCGCCGGGTGCTGATACATTTCGCCCCATGTCAAAGCGCGCGGTCATGAGCCGCCGCAGCAAGGGAATGGGGCCGAACGGGTGATTTGGGTCAAGACCGACGCAGGGCGCGCGGAAATGCAGTCGCGGGCGCTGATCAAGGATCGCGCTCGCCGAAATCTGCTGTTGCTGATCGACGGCACGAAATCCGAGGAGATGCTGCTCTCCAACCTGGCCGGCATCTCTGCCGAGGATTTCCAGGAACTGCGCAAGCTCGATCTCATCGCCCCCGCCGCGGGCGCGGTGACCGTGGGCAATTCCGCACGCACCTCCAGCCCCGACTCGTCGCGGCCGACGGTGCCGCAGCCGCTCGGTCCCGGCGCCGCGACGCCCTCGACCTCGCCGCTCGACTACAGCCAGTTCACCGCCGCCCTGACGCAGCTGATCTCGGGCAACCTCGGCCTGCGCGGCTTCACCCTCACGCTGGCGGTCGACAAGGCCTCGACGATCGAGGAGCTGCGCGAGGTGGCGCAGCGCGTGATCGAGCAGATCCGCGAACGCAAGGGCGAGGCCGCCGCCGCCGAGGCGCGCAAGACGCTCTACGGCGGCTGACGGCCGCCTGCCGTCGAGCGAGCCTTCCTTCAGCGTGAAGATCGCCACTGCGTCGTGGCGGGTGCTGCGCGGCTTCGGCCTCGTTCTCGCCGCGATCGTCATCTTCTTCGAGGAGTGGGGCTGGCGGCCGCTGACCGCGGGCGCCGCCTGGCTGGCGCGCCTGCTCCACCTGCAGCGGCTCGAGGCGTGGATCTCCGCCTCCCCACCCTGGGTCGCGCTGCTGCTCTTCCTGGCACCGGCGGTGCTGCTCTTTCCGCTCAAGCTGGCCGCGCTCTGGCTGATCGGCGAGGGTCGTGCCGGGACCGGCGTGTTCATCATCGTCGCCGCCAAGGTGCTGGGCACCGCGTTCGTCGGCCGGCTCTTCATCCTGGTCGAGCCGCAGTTGATGACCTTCGCCTGGTTCGCCCGCGCCCTGAACTGGTGGCGCCAGACCAAGGCGAAGATCGTCGAGGCGGTGCGTCGCTCGGCGCCGTGGCGAACCGCGCGCGCCCTGCGCAAGCTCTGGCTCGCCCGGCTGAAGAAGGCGAGGTCCTGATGGCGCTGCGCATCCACCTGCCGCGCCGCTGGGCCGAGGGCGAGACGGTCGTCCTGCCGCCGGCCGAGTCGCGCCATGTGCAGGTGCTGCGCAAGCAACCGGGCGACGCGGTGCTGCTCTTCAACGGCGACGACGCCTTCGAGTGGCCGGCGGAGATCGTCCGCATCGGCCGCAGCGAGGTCGAGCTGCGCATCGTCGGCGCGGCGCGCGAAGTCGAGCGCGAGCTGGCGGTCGCGGTCACGCTGGCGATCGGCATTCCGGCGAACGAGCGCATGGACGCCTTGGTCGAAAAGGCCACCGAGCTCGGCGCTGCGGCGATCCAGCCGCTGCTCTGCGAGCGCTCGGTCGTGCGCCTGGCCGGCGATCGCGCCGAGGCGCGCCAGCGACACTGGCAGGCGGTCGCGGCCTCGGCGAGCGAGCAGTGCGGCCGGACGCGGGTGCCGCGGGTCGCTTCGCCGGCGCGCTTCGACGCCTGGCTCGGCGAGATGGGCGGCGCGAGCGAGGCGGCCGGCCTGCCGGCACGCTGGGTGCTGAGCCTGGCCGCGGCGGCGCGGCGCCCGGCCGCCCTGCACGACCCCGCGCGCGAGGAGACGCCAGCCGGCCTGGTCGTGCTCAGCGGTCCCGAGGGCGGTCTATCGCCCGACGAAGAGGCCGCCGCGCTGCGCCACGGGTTCGTGTCGGTCTCGCTCGGTGCGCGTGTCCTGCGCGCCGACACCGCGCCGCTGGCGCTGCTCGCCTGGCTCGGGCTGGCCGATCGGCGACGGCGCGAATGAACCGCCGGCTGCTGCTGCTCGTGCTGTGTCAGGGCTTCTTCCTGACCAACAACGTCACCTTCATCACGATCAACGGCCTGGTCGGCCTGCGCCTGGCGCCGAACGCCTGGCTGGCGACCCTTCCGGTCACTGCCTACGTGGCCGGCAGCGCGCTGTTCGCCGGGCTGGTGGGGCGGCATCAGCGCGCCTGGGGCCGGCGGCGCGCGTTCCAGCTCGGGCTCGTCGCCGCGATGGCGACGACCGCGCTCTGCGCCTGGGCCGCATGGCAGGGGCACTTCTGGCTGCTGGTCGCCGGCGCCACGCTCGCCGGCTACTACAACGCCAATGCCGGCCTGTACCGGTTCGCCGCCATCGAGCTGGTCGAGCCGCGGTTCAAGGAGAGGGCGATCTCCTGGGTCCTCGCCGGCGGCATTCTCGGCGCCGTCGTCGGCCCGAACCTGGCGCGCTGGACCCGCGACGCGCTGCCGGCGGAGTTCGCCGGCGCGTATGCCGCGCTCGCCTTCGTCGCCCTGGCGTCGCTGGTCACGATGTCGTTCATCCGGTTTCCGCCGCTGCCGCTGCCGACGCTTTCGGCCCCCGGGCGGCCGCTCGCCGAGATCGCGGCGCAGCCGGTGTACATCCTCGCCGTGATCGCCTGTGCCGTCGGCTACGGCGTGATGAACCTGCTCATGGCGGCGACGCCGATCGCGATGGCGATGTGCGCGCATCCGTTCGACGACGCGGCCCTGGTGATCCAGTGGCACGTGCTCGGCATGTTCGTGCCGAGCTTCTTCACCGGCAGCCTGATCCGGCGCTTCGGCGCGGTGCGCGTGATCGCGGTCGGCCTGCTGCTCGAGTGCGCCTGCGTCGCGGTGGCGCTGAGCGGGGTCGACCTGACGCGCTTCCTGGTCGCCCTGTTCACCCTCGGCGTCGGCTGGAACTTCCTCTTCATCGGTGGCACGACCCTCTTCACCCAGGCCTATCGGCCGGAGGAAAGGACCACCGCGCAGGCATCGATGGACACGATCATCTTCGCCACGATGACGATCACCTCGTTCAGCTCGGGCGCGCTCGTCACGACCCAGGGCTGGACCCTTCTCAACCTCGGCTCGATCGTGCCGCTGGCGCTGATCGGCGCGGCGCTGCTCTGGTACGCGGCACAGCAGCGCGCCGCGCTACGCGCCCGAACCCGCTAGGCCTGGCCGGCCGCCGCGTCGGTCCTGCGCGCCGAGCCGGCGACCAGCTCGAAGCGGAACAGGCGGCACTCGATCGGCCCGTTCCAGAGCGGCACGCGGCGCGATTCCTTCAGGCGCATCGCGCTCGGCAGGCGCATGTCGGGGCTGAGGATCCAGGCCGTCCAGCCGGCGGGATGGCCGGTGTAGGCGTGCTTCCAGTGCGTCGCCAGGCGCGGGAAGAAGTCGCTCGGCGTCGACCGGTCTTCGGCCGAGTCCCGCGTCGCCCGGGCGGCCGACTTGCCGCCGACCTCGATCCGTTCGCCGTACGGCGGGTTGAGCATCAGCGTGCCCGGCAGCTCGGCGGGGAGGCGGGGTGCCGGCCGCTCCAGCGCGTCGCCGCCGTTGAACTGGATCGCGTGGGCGACGCCGGCGCGCTCGGCATTGCGCCTGGCGAAGTCGACCATGCGGAACGAGAGATCGCTGGCGAAGATCGGCACCTCGGGCGCGCGCACCCGCTCCTTCGCCCGGCTGCGCAGGCGCTGCAACTCGGCGCGCATCTCGACGCTGGTGAAGGGCAGCAACCGCTCGCAGGCGAAGCGGCGCAGCGCCCCGGGGGCGATGCCGCAGGCGATCTGCGCCGCCTCGATCGCGATCGTGCCCGAGCCGCAGCAGGGGTCGTGCAGGGCGCCGCCGGCCGCCGGCGTGCCGCGCCAGCCGGCGGCGGCGAGCATGGCCGCGGCCAGCGTCTCCTTGAGCGGCGCGTCGCCGGTGTCGGTGCGCCAGCCGCGCTTGAACAGCGACTCGCCCGAGCTGTCGACGTAGACCTGGGCGCGCTCCGGGCCGACGTGCAGCACGACCGTGAGGTCGGGCCGGGCGACGTCGACGCTGGGCCGCTCGCCGGTCGCCTCGCGCAGCTGGTCGCAGACCGCGTCCTTGATGCGCAGGGCGGCGAAGTTCAGGCTCTTCAGCGGGCTGCGCTGCGCCGTGCTGTCGACGCGCAGCGTCTGCTGCGGCGTGATCCAGTCGCCCCAGTCGACGCTGCGGGCGAGCGCGTAGAGATCGTCCTCGGTCCGGTACTCGCCCTCCGCGACCTCGATCAGCACGCGCTGCGCGAGCCGGCTTTCGAGGTTGAGGAGCATGACCTCGCGCGGGTCGCCGGCCAGCGCCACGCCGCCGCGTCGCGCCTCGACGCGGGCTTCGGGCAGCAGGGCGCGGACCTCGGCATCGAGCAGCGCCTCGACGCCGGCGGCGCATGGCAGGAAGATCGGCAGCGGCATGGGAAGGAGGCGGCGTCTGGCGCCGCTACATCGCCTTGCGCAGCTGCGTCGGCGCGATCTTCAGCGCTTCGCGGTACTTGGCGACGGTGCGGCGTGCGACATGGATGCCCTGCTCCTCGAGCATCAGCGAGATCTGGCTGTCGGACAGCGGCTTGGCCGGGTCTTCGGCGCCGACGATCTGCCGGATCAGCGCCCGCACCGCGGTGCTCGAGGCGTTGCCGCCGGCCTCGGTGGCGAGCGAGGAGCCGAAGAAGTACTTGAGCTCGAAGGTGCCGAACGGCGTCGACATGTACTTCGCCGTGGTCACGCGCGAGATCGTCGATTCGTGCAGGCCCAGCTCGTCGGCGATCTCGCGCAGCACCAGCGGCTTCATGGCGATCGCGCCGTGCGTGAAGAAGCTCTTCTGCCGCTCGACGATCGCCTGCGAGACGCGCTGGATCGTGTCGAAGCGCTGCAGGATGTTCTTGACGAACCAGCGCGCTTCCTGAAGCCGCGAGTTCAGGCCGGCGGCGGCGCCGTTGAGCGAATTGCCGCGCCCGCCCGGGCCGCGCTGGGCGCGGATCGCGTTGGCGTACAGGTCGTTGATGCGCAGCTTGGGCATCACGTCGGGATTGAGCGTCACCTTCCAGCCGCGGCCCGACTTCTGCACGATGACGTCGGGGACGACGATGTTCGCCTCGGCGCGGGCGAAGGGCCGCCCGGGCTTGGGCTCGAGGGCGACGATCAGCGCCTGCGCTTCGCGCAGCAGCGTTTCGTCGGCGCCGGTGACGGCCATCAGCTTCTTCAGGTCGCGCCGCGCCAGCAGCTGCAGATGGCTCTTGCAGACGATGATGGCGATCGCCTGCGCTTCGCCCCGCTCCAGCGTACGCAGTTGCAGCGTCAGGCACTCGGCCAGGTCGCGGGCGCCGACGCCGGTGGGTTCCATGCTCTGCAGGAAACGCAGGCCGCAGCGCAGCTGGGCGAGGATCGGGTCTCCCGGCTCGTCCTCGTCGGCGCATTCGTCCGCGGCGTCGCGCTCGAACTCCATGCCGCCTTCGCGCAGGCGCTCGGCGATGTCCTCGAGCGAATCGGCCAGGTAGCCCTCGTCGTCGAGCGAGTCGATCAGCACCAGCACCGCCGCCGCATCGGCGTCGCCGAGGCGCATGCTCGAAAGCTGGCTGCGCAGGTGGTCCTGCAGGCTGGTGGTCGGCGTGTCGCGGTCGGAGTCGTCGAAGTCGGCGTCGTTCTGCGTGCGGGTCTTGCCCGGCGTCTCGCGGATGCCGTCGAAGTCTTCGCGCTCGGTGCCGTTTTCCCAGTCCTCGCGCTCGGTGCCGCCGAAGTCGGCCGCGCCATCGATCGCCGGCACGTCGTCGCCGCCGCCGTCGCTGGTTTCGGCGGCCCGCTCCGACTCGCGCTCGCCGGCGTGCTCGGCGCTCGAGAGCCGCTCGGCGAGCGGCTCGAACGCGGGTGCCGCCTCTTCCTCGGCCTCGAGGAAGGGGTTCTGCTCGAGCATCTGCTCGACTTCCTGGTGCAGCTCGAGCGTCGAGAGCTGCAGCAGCCGGATCGACTGCTGCAGCTGCGGCGTCAGCGCCAGGTGCTGCGAGAGGCGAACCTGCAGGGACGGCTTCATTCCCTACATCCGGAAGTTCTCGCCGAGATAGACCTTGCGGACGTCGGCGTTGGCGACGATCTCGGCCGGCGTGCCCTCGGCGAGCACCCGTCCCGCACTGATGATGTAGGCACGGTCGCAGATGCCGAGCGTTTCGCGCACGTTGTGGTCGGTGATGAGCACGCCGATGCCGCGTTCCTTGAGGAAGCCGATGATTCGCTGGATCTCGATCACCGCGATCGGGTCGATGCCCGCGAACGGCTCGTCGAGGAGGATGAAGCGCGGCTGCGTCGCCAGCGCCCGGGCGATCTCGACCCGGCGCCGTTCGCCGCCCGAGAGCGCGGGGGCGGGCGAGGTGCGGAGCTTCTCGATCGACAGGTCGCGCAGCAGGGCGTCGAGCATCTCGTCGATGACAGGCTTCTTCAGCGCCCGGCCGTCCGGCCCGACCTGCAGCTCGAGCACGGCACGGATGTTCTGCTCGACATTGAGCTTGCGGAAGATCGAAGGCTCCTGCGGCAGGTAGGAGAGGCCGAGGCGCGAGCGCTGGTGGATCGGCATGCGCTCGACCCGCCGGCCCTCGATCGTGATCTCGCCGCCGTCGGCGCGGACCAGGCCGACGATCATGTAGAAGCTCGTCGTCTTGCCCGCGCCGTTCGGCCCGAGCAGCCCCACCACCTCGCCGCTCCTGACCGCGAGGCGGACGCCGTCGACGACGGTGCGCGAGCCGTACGACTTGCGCAGATTCAGCGCCTCGAGGCGGTGAACCGGCGCGCTCGCCGGAACCGCGCTCACTTCGGCTCCCCGATCGCCGGCGTGAGCTTCAGCCCCGGCGCGCTGGCGGCGGCGGCGCTCGCGGCGGCTTTCGCTTCGGCGGCCGCGGCGCTGCCTTCCTTGGGCGCCAGCACCGCCCGGACCCGGCCGCCGGGGTTGGCGGCCGTCGCCTGCGCGCCGCCGGAGACGTTGAAGACCTCGGTGGCGCTGTCGTAGGTGACCAGGTTGCCGGTCAGCTCGTCGGCGGCGTTGGCGCCGCGCAGGCGCCGCACCGTCGCGTTCTTGACGAAGCGGATCACGTCGGACTTGCCGTCGTACTCCAGGCGCTCGGCGTCGCCCTCGATCCATTCGTCGGGCGCGTCGCGCTTCTGCCGGAAGGTCGCGTGCTGCGCCGGCGAGCCGGTCGCGACCGCGCTGCGGTAGCCGTCCGGCGATTCGCGGACCTCGATCCGTGCCGCCCGGATGATCATCGTGCCCTTGGTGACGACGACGTTGCCGTTGAAGATGAACACCTGGTTCAGCAGGTCGCCGGAGCTGGAGGCGTCGGCCTCGACGGTCAGCTCCTTGAAGCGGTCGGCCTTCTCGGCGAGGGCGGGGGCGCTCGCCAGGGCGAGCGCGCCGCCCCAGAGCAGGGCGGCGGAGAGGCGACGACGGCGAGGCACGGGGGAAAAGTCCGGGTAAAGGTGATTCCGCATGGCGGCATGAAACTTGCAGGCCATTCTATGCGAGGCATCACGAATCGTGCGCCTGGAAGCGGTCGAATCTCACGCCGCGCCGGGCCTCCTGGCCCGATTCATGCCGGCCGCGGAGCGCTCCGCCTGCGGGTCAGCCGGCCTTGCGAACCCGCGCCACCAGGGTGTCGACGACGCCGAGCAGGCGTTCGTTGCCCACCGCCGGGCCCTTGGCGGGCTGGCCCGTGTTGGCCAGGTTGCCGTTCGTGTAGAAGCGCCCCTGCACGCCCATCGCCGGCACCGCGTCGATCTTGTAGGCCTCGGCGAGCTGGCGCGCCTGCTGGCACTGCGCCGCGACCGCGGGCGAGCCGTACAGCGTCATGAAGCGGATCGGATCGGCGCCGTTCTTCAGCGCGAACGCCGCCATGTCCTCGGGGGTGCGCAGGCGCGCACGGTCGTTGTGGATCGCGGCGAAGACCTTGCGCTGCAGGCTCGGCACGAGGCCGAGCGCCTCCAGCGTGTAGAACAGGCGCTGCTGGGCGGCGAACGGCGTCTCCTGGAACCAGACCGGCACCCGGCGCAGGACGACGTTGGCCGGCAGGTTCTTCGACCAGGCTTCGAGCGCGGGCTCGAAGGCGTTGCAGTGCGGGCACTCGTACCAGAAGAACTCGACCACCTCGATCTTGCCGACAGCGGCCACCGGCGCCGGCTGTTCGAGGCGAACGTAGTGCACGTTTTCCGCGGGCCAGGCCTGCTGGGCCGTGGCCGGAGCGACCAGGCCTGCCCCGCCGAGCCCGGCGGCGACGAGGCCGAGCGAGAAGTCACGCCGAGCGAGTGTCATGGCCCGAATCTACTTCTGAACCCGGACCAGCGCCGAGTCGACCCCGGCATCGCCGAGCTTTTCCTTGGCCGCATCGGCGTCTTCCTTCTTCTCGAACGGGCCGACCCGGACGCGGTAGACGGTGCGTCCGCCCTGCTCGCGCTCGGTCAGCCTGCTCTCGACGCCGAGCATCGCCAGCCGGGCGCGCTGCTGCTCGGCGTCTTCGCTGCGGGCGAAGGCGCCGGCCTGGACGAAGTAGGAGAACGGATCGCCGCCGGCCGCCAGCGCCTGCGACGCCCGTGGCGAGGGCGCGCTCGCCGCCACCGTGGTCCCGGCGCTCGCGCCCGAGGCCGGACGCGCGACCCGCGGCGCGCTGGCGGCGCCCGGCAGGGGATCGACCGGCGTCGGCGGCGGCGGCAGCACCGTGGTCGGGGGCGACACGCCGGGCGTGGCCGACGACGCAGGCAGCGGCGCCGGGTTCTTGCCGGCGAGCGCGCTGTTGGGGTCCCAGTTCTTGTTGCGCTCGACCTCGGCCGCGTCCTGGCCGGGCTGGCGCCCCTGGACCTTGTTGACGAACGGGTTCGGCGCCTTGGTGACGTAGAGGGCGACGCCGAGGGCGATCGACAGGCCGATCAGGAGGCCGATCACGAGGCCGATGATGAAGCCGCCGCGCTGGCCGCGGGGTTGTGCTGATTTCATGCGGGTTCCGGTTCTCTGTCCATGCGCTCGGGCGCGCTGACGCCGAGCAGCGCCAGCGCATTGCGAATGACCTGGCGCGTCGCCGCCAGCAAGGCGAGGCGCGCTCGGGCCAGCTCGGCGTCGGCGACGAGGAAGCGCTCGGCGGCGTAGTAGCTGTGGAAGGCGGCGGCGAGCTCGCGCAGGTAGAACGCGACCTCGTGCGGCGCCAGGGCCGCCGCGGCGCTGGCGAGCATCTCGGGATAGTCGGCGAGCTTTCTCAGCAGCGCGGTCTCGCTGGCCGCCGAAAGGCGCGCCAGGTCGGCCGCGGCGAGGCCGGCGACGTCGCCGCCCTGGGCCTCGAACTCGCGGATCACCGACGAGATCCGCGCATGCGCGTACTGGACGTAGAAGACCGGGTTCTCGTCGTTCTGCTTGAGCGCGAGGTCGACGTCGAAGGTGAACTCCGTGTCGGCCTTCCTGCTCAGCATGAAGAAGCGGACCGCGTCGCGGCCGGTCCAGTCGATCAGGTCGCGCAGCGTGACGTACGAGCCGGCGCGCTTGGAAAGCTTCACCTCCTGGCCGTCGCGCTCGACCCGGACCATCGTGTTGAGCACGTAGTCGGGGTAGCCGGAAGGCACGCCCATGTCGGCGGCCTGCAGCCCGGCGCGGACGCGGGCGATCGTGCCGTGGTGATCGGTCCCCTGCAGGTTGATCGCCTTGCGAAAGCCGCGCTCGAACTTGGCGAGGTGGTAGGCGACGTCGGGCACGAAGTAGGTGTACGTGCCGTCGGACTTGCGCATCACGCGGTCCTTGTCGTCGCCGTACTCGGTGGTGCGCAGCCAGAGCGCGCCGTCCGCCTCGTAGGTCTTGCCCGAAGCGACCAGGCGCTCGACGGTCGACTCGACCCGGCCGTTCGTGTACAGGCTCGACTCGAGGAAGTAGGTGTCGAAGCGCACGCCGAACGCGGCGAGGTCGAGGTCCTGCTCGTGGCGCAGGTAGGCGACCGCGAACTCGCGGATTCCGTCGCGGTCGTCCCGGCGGCCCGACGCGGTGAACGCGCGGTCGTCGGCCTGCACGGTCTTGCCGGCGAGGAAGTCGGCGGCGATGTCGGCGACGTAGTCGCCGTTGTAGGCGTTCTCCGGCCAGCCCGGTTCGCCGGGGGCGAGGCCGGCGAGGCGCGCCTCGACCGAGGCGGTGAGCGTCGCGATCTGCACGCCGGCGTCGTTGTAATAGAACTCGCGCGCGACCTTCCTGCCCTGCGTCTCGAGCAGGTTGCAGATCGCGTCGCCGAGGGCCGCCTGGCGGGCATGGCCGAGGTGCAGCGGGCCGGTCGGGTTGGCGGAGACGAACTCCACCAGCACCGTTTCGCCCGAGCCGGCGGCGACGCGCCCGAACGCCGCGCCGCTCTCCAGCACCTCGGCGACGATCCGCTGCCGCGCCGCCGCGCGCAGGTGCAGGTTGATGAAGCCGGGGCCGGCGACGTCGATCGCTTCGACCCAGCGCTCCACCGCGGTCTTCTTCTTCAGCGCGGCGATCAGCTCGGCCGCGACCTCGCGCGGGTTGCGCCGCTGCGCCTTGGCCAGCGGCATCGCCGCGGTGCAGGCGAGGTCGCCGTGCGCGGCCTGGCGCGGCGTCTCGAACGCCGCCACCAGCGTGTTGCCTGGGTTCACTTCGTCCATCGCTGCGCGCAGCGCATCGAGCAATTCATCACGGGCCCGGGTCATCGGCGAATTCTACGAGGCGGGTTTCCAGGCCCCTGCCGTGCGGCGGGAAGTGGGCAGAGAGCGTGAATAAGGCCAGCGGCATCGGCAGATCGGCGTACTTCTGGTCACACGTCGGTGCAAGAATTCTTCAACCGCCGACGCCACACGCATGTCCTCCGCCGCCACCGTCTCCGCTCCTCCCCTTGCCGCCTCGGCCGCCTCGACCGCCAAGCCGATGCCGGCACAGATCGGCAAGTACCGGATCCTCGGTCGCCTCGGCGATGGCGCCACCAGCGAGGTGTTCCTCGGCTTCGACGACTTCCAGGGCCGCAACGTCGCGATCAAGCGGGTGCGCGCGTCGACCGCCGCCGACCCGGTCGACGGCCACTATTCGGAACGCTTCTTCGCCGCCGAGGCCGCGCTGGTCGGCAAGCTCCAGCACCCGAACGTGGTGCAGATCTTCGACGCCGTGCCCGATCCGGCCGAGCCCTATCTGGTCATGGAGTACGTGGCCGGCGGCACGCTTCGGCCGTTCTGCCGCGCCGACCAGCTGCTCTCGCTCGAGCTCGTGGTCGAAATCGGCTTCAAGTGCGCGATGGCGCTCGGCTATGTGTACCGCCAGGGCCTGATCCATCGCGACGTCAAGCCGGCGAACCTGCTCACGGTGCTGACCAACGGCCAGATCACCGACGTCAAGATCACCGATTTCGGCAGCGTGCTCAACCTCGGCTCCGACGTCACCCAGATCCACCGCGTCGGCTCGCTCGCCTACATGTCGCCGGAGCAGCTCGACGGCGGCACGCTCGACTGCCGGGCCGACATCTACTCGCTCGGCGCCGTGCTCTATCACCTGATCGCCGGCCGGCCGCTGTTCGATGCGCAGGTCCAGTCGGCCATGATGCATCAGATCTACAACGTCAAGCCGGCGCCGCTCGCGGGCATCCGCGCCGGCGTCACCGAGGCGCTGGACAACGTCATCCAGAAGGCGCTCGCCAAGAAGCCGGGCGATCGCTACAGCGACTGGGGCGAGTTCGCGCAGGCGCTCTCGGCGCTGGTGACAACGCAGCAGGTGCCGCGCGGCCAGTTCCAGGGGGTGCTCGACTCGGAGCGCTTCACGCTGCTGCGCACGCTCGAGTTCTTCGCCAACTTCGGCGACGTCGAGCTGTGGGAAGTCGTTCACCGCGCCAAGTGGCAGCGCTTCCACTTCGGCCACGCCCTGTTCAGGAAGGGCGAGGAAGGCAACACCTTCCACATCATGGCCCAGGGAGAGGTCGAGGTCTTCCGCGACGGCAAGAAGGTCGCGCAACTCGGCGCCGGCACCTCGGTCGGCGAGATGGCCTACCTTGCGCCCAGTGCCGAGCTGAAGAAGCACAGCACCGACGTCATCATCACCGAGCCGACGACGACCATCTCGTTCACGCCGGAAACGCTGCTGCAGCTCAGCCCGAACTGCCGCCACCTGTTTCACGATTCGTTCATCAAGGTCCTGGTCCGGCGCCTGCACTCGGCGCACGAGCAACTCGCCCACCCCCGCCGCATCCTGTAAGCTCGTTTCTCCTGTTTTCGGAGAACTTGCTCATGAAGAGATTGCTCAGCATTGCGGCGGCCCTGACGCTGGCCTGTTCGACCTCCGCGTTCGCCAACGCGCACAAGGAAGCGCCCAACATGAAGGCGGCCAGCGGAGCGGCGCCGAGCGCGTCGATGACCGCCCAGCAGTCCAAGATGGGCGACTGCAACAAGAAGGCCACCGGCAAGACCGGCGACGACCGCAAGGCCTTCATGAAGACCTGCCTCTCGGCCGACGCACCGATGTCGCAGCAGGACAAGATGAAGAAGTGCAACGTCGACGCCACCGGGAAGACCGGCGACGATCGCAAGGCGTTCATGAAGACCTGCCTGTCTTCCTGAGGACGCGGCGGGGTCGGCAGGCGGTCGAGCCGCCCGCGGCCCCGCGCCTTTGCGGCGTCGCACAATCGGCGCCATGAGCCTGGCCCCGACCCCTCCCGTTCGCGCCGTCCTGTTCGACGCCTACGGCACCCTGTTCGACGTCTACAGCATCGGCGTCGCCGCCGAGCGCCTGTTCCCCGGCGCCGGCGAGCGCGTCGCCGTGGTCTGGCGCGACAAGCAGATCGAATACACCCGCCTCAGCTCGATGAGCGGGCGACCGCGCAGCTTTCGCGACTGCACCCGGGCGGGCCTGCGCTTCGCCGCCCGCCGCCTCGACCTCGCGCTGACCGCCCCGGCCGAGGACGAGCTGCTGGCCTGCTACGACCGGCTCGATCCGTTCCCCGAGAACCGCGGCGTGCTGGA
This sequence comes from Burkholderiales bacterium, assembly GCA_021414305.1. Classification (GTDB taxonomy): domain Bacteria; phylum Pseudomonadota; class Gammaproteobacteria; order Burkholderiales; family Burkholderiaceae_C; genus Schlegelella_A. The sequence goes on from JAIOOS010000022.1 coordinate 107,602, forward strand.
GGCGCTTCGCACCGCCGGCGTGCGCGCCGGCATCCTCAGCAACGGCGATCCCGACATGCTCGAGGCGGTGGTCCGCCACGCCGGCTTCTCCGGCCTGCTCGATCCGCTGCTGAGCGTCGAGGCCACGGGCCGCTTCAAGACCGACCCGGCCACCTACGCCCTCGGCACCGCCGCCCTCGGGCTTTCCGCCGCCGAGGTGCTGTTCGTCTCCAGCAACTGCTGGGACGCGATCGGCGCCACCTGGTTCGGCTACACGACCCTCTGGGTCAACCGCTTCGGCCTGCCGCTCGACGAGCTCGGCGCCGCTCCTACCCGCATCGGCACGAGCCTTGCGGACGTGCTTTCGTTCTTCCCGTCTGTTTCTTCTCCTCGGAAAGCTGCTCCATGACACTCACCCTGCCGCCCGGCGTGGCGATCAACGCGCCCATCCTGCCCGGCTTCGAAACCATCCTCACCGAGCCGGCGCTGGCGCTGGTGGCAAAGCTGCACCGCGCCTTCGAGCCGCAGCGCCAGGCGCTGCTCGCCGCGCGCGCCGAGCGCGCGAAGCGCCTCGACGCCGGCGAGCGCCTCGACTTCCTGGCCGAGACGAAATCGATCCGCGACGCCGACTGGAAGATCGCGCCGGTGCCCGCCGCGCTGCAGTGCCGCCGGGTCGAGATCACCGGCCCGGTCGACGCCAAGATGGTCATCAACGCCTTCAACTCGGGGGCGGACTCGTACATGACCGACTTCGAGGACTCGAACTCGCCGCTCTGGACCAACCAGATCGAGGGCCAGATCAACATTGGCCGGGCGATCCGCCGCACGCTCTCGTTCACGCAGGAGTCGCCCGCGGGCAGCAAGAGCTACAAGCTCAACGACAAGATCGCGACGCTGCAGGTGCGGCCGCGCGGCTGGCACCTCGAGGAGAAGCACGTCACGGTCGACGGCAAGAGAGTGCATGGCGGCATCTTCGATTTCGCCCTGTTCATGTTCCACAACGCCAAGGAACTGCTGGCGCGCGGCGCGGGCCCCTACTTCTACCTGCCGAAGATCGAGAGCCACCTCGAGGCGCGCCTCTGGAACGAGATCTTCGTCGTCACGCAGAAGGAGCTCGGCCTGGCGCAGGGCACGATCAAGGCGACGGTGCTGATCGAGACCATCATCGCCGCGTTCGAGATGGACGAGATCCTGTACGAGCTGCGCGAGCACAGCGCCGGCCTGAACGCCGGCCGCTGGGACTACATCTTCTCCTGCATCAAGAAGTTCAAGCTCGACCGCGACTTCTGCCTCGCCGACCGGGCCAAGGTGACGATGACGGCGCCGTTCATGCGCTCCTATGCGCTGCTGCTGCTGCAGACCTGCCACAAGCGCGGCGCGCCGGCGATCGGCGGCATGAGCGCGCTGATCCCGATCAAGAACGACCCGGCGAAGAACGAGATCGCGATGGCCGGGATCATCGCCGACAAGCGGCGCGACGCGACCGACGGCTACGACGGCGGCTGGGTCGCGCACCCGGGGCTGGTCGAGGCGTCGATGAAGGAGTTCGTCGCCGTGCTCGGCGACCGGCCGAACCAGTTCGAGAAGCAGAAGCCCGAGGTCTCGGTCACGGCCTCCGACCTGCTCGACTTCAAGCCCGAGACGCCGATCACCGAAGCGGGCCTGCGCATGAACATCAACGTCGGCATCCACTACCTCGGCGCCTGGCTCGCCGGCAACGGCTGCGTGCCGATCCACAACCTGATGGAAGACGCCGCCACCGCCGAGATCAGCCGCAGCCAGGTCTGGCAGTGGATCCGCTCGCCCAAGGGCGTTCTCGACGACGGCCGCAAGGTCACCGCCGAGATGGTGAAGCACTTCGTTCCCGAGGAGCTGGCGAAGATCAAGGCCGGGGGCTTCGTCGGCAAGTTCGACCGCGCGGCGACGATCTTCACCGCGATGAGCACCCAGGACGCGTTCGAGGAGTTCCTGACCCTGCCGCTCTACGAGGAGATCTGAGCCGACCTGGATTCGAAGCAAGTCAAAGTGCCTGCTGAACTCCGCTGGGCCAAGACTCGGGAGCGGTAATGGGCTCCATGCCTTGCAGGGTGTAGGCGACCTTTGGCGATCTGTTCCTCGCCTTAACCTCGCGAACCTTCAGCAGCAGGCGGAAGTGGCGATGCAGCGGGTTCAAGCCTTCCGAGATTGCTCGATCCATCGCATCCGGTGCAACAGTCCCTATCAAGGCCGGGCCCCCCTCGTGTGGCCAAACTTCGAAGCGGCGCGAGACCTGTGTCCAGCCAACGACCTCGCCGGCGCGGTTTTCGATTCGATCGTGAATGCTCAAACCTTCCACACGATGCCGCGCCCGAGCAACCGCAGTGCGGTCCAACTCGAAGTCGCGTTCGCCCTCCACGAGCCGCAGGCTGGCGCCCTCGTCGTCGAGGAGTTTGAAGAACTCCTTCAGCGTCCCAAGTTGCCTGTCGTCCACGATTGCTGACGCCTCGTCGAACAACGCATCGTCCGGCGCCGCTACTCGCGACAGTGTGTCCGCGACTTCGTCTACGACGACCTTGAGCGAGGTCCGGGCCTCGCCTTGACCCGCGGCCGCCTCCAGCACAAAGCCGAACGAACCACGTACCACATCGGTCAAGAGCAGTTGGGTGTCCTCGGCCAACGGTACGCGCCCGCGGGAGGCAAGCGGGCCCTGCTCGTTTGCGGCGAAACGCTGGCTTACCAGCTTCTGGAAGTATCCGAGGGCCTTGGTGCCGAAAACGGCCTTGATTCCTTGCGAGCCGACCACCGGAAGGCCGCCAAAAAACAGGGCTACGGCCGCCGGTGCCGCATCAATTGCCGCGGGCAAGGCCGCGAGGCGCGCCTCCAGCTCCGTGGCACGGTGGGTGAACTGGAAATGTTCGATCGGGTCTTCGTCGGCGGGCGACTCATCGAGCAGTGCTCGGACCCGGGCCAGATCGGCTTGTAGGAATTCGCGCTCAAGTTGAAGCAGCATCGCTCTGTTCCTCCTCGAATGCGTTCAACGTGACGAGTGCGTCGGCGTCGTCTGATTGAAGGGGCAACATGAGAAACCCCTTCCAGACGTTGTCGCCGCGCCGATGCGAAAACAAGCTGTGATAGTACGCTGTACGGATAACCAGCTTTTCGGGCCGGCCGTCGAGCTGAACCACATAGGCGTCGCACCCATACGCGACGCGTGCCTTAGCCGGTTCGAACACGTCCAGGTTTGCGGCCACCACGGCGTTAACCGCGGCCGGATCCATGCCTGCAGGCCGTTGAGCGAAAGTGACCACGTCGATGTCGTTGGGCGGTCGCGCCTCGTGTGCTTCGACATCCTCGACAAAGCTCCCGTCCAGCCACTGAAAGCCATCGCTGAAGCCGAGGTTGTGCAAGGCCTGCCGATAGTCGAACAAGCCCCGAAGCAGCAAGCGCCGCTCCGGCGTGTTGCCGAGTCGGGCGACCAGTTCACTGGCAGTGGCTTGGTAAGGCGAAGAGCCTGCAGACTCTTTCGGTGAGTCGCCAAGAAACGGCGGCAACACGTGTGAGTGATTGAAGGCGGGAATCATTGATCGACGGTCAGGCGGCAGCGTCGCAGCGCCTGAGTTGCTCACCCAAAGCCTGAGGCTCGCGACAGACCTCGAAGTGCCATCGTCCGAGTTGGCCCCAATGGTTGACCGCAGACACCCACTGGCGCGCAGCTTGATGTTTGGCGTCGGTCTCTGCGGGCGCGTGCCCCTTGATTTCCAGCAACACGTTGAGGCCGCTGGGCAGGCGGACCACGAAGTCCGGTTCGTAGACGTGGGGCTGTGCGTAGAACTCGTAGGGGATGTTCAATTCCAGGTGGTCGTTGCGCGCATAGCAGATCACCTCGCCTTCGAGGGCGAGCATTTCCATCTGCGACGCCGCGGCCTGCTCCCACGAGTTGGTGTCTGCTGCGACGAAATTGAGGTGGCTGGCTTGCGTCGCCTGGACCGGCTTCACGGTCTTGAATCGAACGCTGGCGGTACTAGCGATCGGCCGGTATCGGTTCAGGCGCGGCAATAGCGGCGACTCGCCGCGCGAGTCGTCCGGCTCGATGGCAGCGATCAGCAAGCCGACCACGCGCTGCGCATAGACCTGCAAGCCGAGCTCGCAAGGGTCGCAGCCGTTGAAGTTCACCCGACGCTCGATGTATTGCTGCACGATGCGCAGAACTTGCGGAAACAGTGTCGTGCGTCCCGTGGCGCGCAATGATTCCGAGCGCGGGTCGGCTGTATCGGTGAGGCCGCGCACGACCTCGCGGGCGATCTCGAAGGCGATCGTCTGCGGATGGGTGTTGCGGTAGTACTCGTCGCGGGTGACAAGCTCGAAGCCGAAGCCCGTTTGCGTGCCGGGCGATCCGATCGCATAGCCCACCTGAGGCCTCACGAAGGCGGCCGTCGGCACCGTCCATGGGTCGAGCTTTATCTTCTCCACCTGCTTGACGTCGCAGCGCACCAAGTTCCGTCGCAGATCGACGACGAAACCCTCGACCACCGGAAAACGCATCTCGAGCGCCGCCCGCTGCGGCATCGCCATCACTTCGTGCTTGGGCCGGTCGTCAGCCGACGACGTGTCTCCGGGCGAGCGCCCCTTGAACGGAATGAGCGAGAAGGGAACGCCGAAGATATCGACGTACTCCTCGGTGAGCTTGCCGCTCTGCGGATCAGGCGTGTAGTCCATGCGACGCAGACCGCGGCCCACCACCTGTTCGCACAACAGCTGGCTGTGGAAGGCGCGCAGGCCGAGGATGTGCGTCACGTTGTTGGCGTCCCAGCCTTCGCTCAGCATGTTGACGCTGACGACGCAGCGCACATGGCTGCCGGGTGCGCCGGGCTTGCCGACGCTCGAAACGATGCGGCGTAGCTCTTCCGCGGCCTCTTTGCGTGTCGCGTTCGGATCGCCGCTCTCGGCGGCGGCGAGCAGGTTCGAATCGATCCGCAGAGTGACTTCGGAATCGGCTGTGTTCCAAAGCTCACTGAAGCCGCCGAGGCCGTTGCCGTAGCGCTTGATCGGTTTCGGCTTCTTGCGCCTTCTCGGCGCAGCGCTCTCGTCATCGTCCTCGTCGTCCGCGGGAACGTCGACGATCACTGTCTCCTCGCCGGAAATCATTCGATGGAAGTGCTCGGCGATGTCCGTGTTGTCACAGACGATGATCATGACCGGTGGCGTTCGGTCCCGCCCCGGAGCAGCGGCCTCGATCTGCGCAAAGCGCGTCTTCCATTGCCCAGCCAGAGTCAGAAGTGCGGCCTGCGCCTTGCGAAAGACCACCTCCGGCTTCGGCTTGCCTCCTGTCAGCCGCTCGCCCGGAGCGAGGTTGTGCATCACGTGTTCCCACAACCTGAAAAATATCGGGTCCGGTCGCCCCGTGTTGTCGGCGGCCGGGAGCCGGGGAATCTTGGTGATGCCGCTTTCGATCGCGTCGACGAGCGCGAAGTCGCTCACAACCCAGGGGAAAGGTGAACCTTCCGGATAGCCGCTGCCCCCGATGTAGAAGGGCGTCGCTGACAGGTCGATGCAGAAAGCAATCCCGCAGGCGGCGTTGATCTTGTCGAGGCCGCTCACCCACACCGTCGCTTCTTCGCGATCAGCGCGTTCCTCGGCGGAAAGAATCTCGCCCGCCGGCACGGGCGCCGGACGATACGCATGATGGCCTTCGTCGTTGAGCACCATCACCGGCTCGTCGTCCCACAAATCGCCGAGGCGGCTGCGCGCGAACGAGTCCGGTGTCTCGGGCCCAAGGCGACCGATGGCGACGCCGCCGACGCGAATGTCCTCGGCTTCGGGATTGAAGACATGCCAGTTGGTCACGAGTACGCGACCTTTGGCGAGTTCGGGGCGAAGCGACGAAGGGACGAGATCGAACTTGTCGAAGTAGTTGTCGGCATCCCCAGGCCTGAGCACGGCCAGACGTTCCTTGATGGTGAGATTCGGGCAGACGATCAGCGCGCTTCGAGGAAAGCGGGTATCTGCCGGCTGTCGGCCACGGTTGCAGAAGGCCCATGCGAGCAGCAGTGACATGACCACGGTCTTGCCGCTGCCGGTCGCCATCTTGCAGGCATAGCGGGTTAGCGGGGCGCGGCCGGCCTCGTGCGGCCGGTCCGACAGCTTGGGATGCTGCGCCACGGTAGCGATCCACTCGGAAGGACGCGGGTTGCGTCCTTCCATCAACGCAGCGTGATCGTCTTGCGTCAACTTCGGCGCGAAGCGGGGTTTACGCCCCTGCGCGAGCATTTCGCGCAGATAGATCATGGTTTCGGCCGCTTCGAGCTGACAAAAGAACAGTCTGCGACCCCGGTCTTCCCGCCACCAATGGCGCAGCAGGCTCTTCGTCGTTTCGCTGGCGCCGACCCAGCCGCTCTCGCGCCAGCGACGGATGTCGTCGCGCAGGGCGTTGACCAGCGGCAGGTCGTCGCGTTCTTCTTCGGCCATGAAGCCGAGCTGCTGTTGCGCGGTGCCGGTGCGTTCGCTCTTGAACCAGTAACTGGCCGGGCGCCGACCCGGGGTTCGCGTCGGGATGCCGGTTGTCGTGTCGTAGACCCAATGCTCGTCGGGCTCGACGTAGGGCGAGCAAAGAATCGGCTGGTCGACCGGCTGGATCGGCAACTCGCGTTGGGCGCTGGTACTGGCCATGGGCTGCTTAGTGGCCGTCAGCAGCCATCGTCACAACGCGCAGACCCTCGTTTCCGCGCGGGTCGATCACCTTCACCGCTACCCGCCAGGTCGCGCCTGCCGGCAGGCGCGGCGGGCGAGCGAACGGCAGGCTCTCGAAGCCGGAAAGCGCATCGAATCGCGACTCATCGACGATACCTCGCTCACCAAGCGCACGGGCCAGCTTGTCCCACTTCTTGCGGTCCGGAAAGAATGCCTGGCAGATGCAGAACGAGCGGCCGTCGTAGTCGCTGTCGATGAACCAAGCGGCGATTCGGTCGCGGCTGGTGGGGAAAAGCGCGTTGCTGACCGGATCGTAGACGTCCATTCCTTCGACCTCGATCGTGTGCTGGCCGTCGTCGAGTTCCTTGGGAGGCTTGACGCGTGGTGCGGAGAACACGGTGAACAACTGGCTGCCAGGCTGCGCCTTGAGCAGGTTGCCCATCGCCACGTCGGGCCGGATCAGCGCCATGTGGAGGAAGAGCTTCGGGTGACTCGCTTCGTCGATCGCCGCCTGGGCGGCAGCGTCGAAGCCGAAGCCGGCGAACACCACTTCATCGAAGCCGGCGCGGTTGGCGGTGCGCACCGCGTCCTCGACCTGGAACGCCGTCACGTTGCCGACCTCGGGGCCGATCGAGACCGCGACGCGCCGATCCGAATGCTCGATCCAGTCGCCTTCGGCATGGAGCAAACCTCGCGAGGCGATCGGCTCCAGGCGCGCGAAGCGCCGATTCTGGTTGCCTGCGAAATCGACACCGCTCGCCTTGAGCAGGCGCAGCACTTTGTCGAGATGCGCTTCGGCATTGGCGGCATCGATGCCGCCGTCGCCGAAGGTTTCGAGCGCTGCGGGCGCGCCGTCGATCGGCGACGCCTCGCCTTCGTCACCCAGCTCGCGGGCGATGACGCCTTCCATCGTGAACGGGCCGGAGACGCGAACGACTCCTGGCTCGATCACCGGCTGGTCGACGAGCTCTTCCATCTCTGCGTTCGCCGATATGCAGGCATTGACTGCGTCCATCTTGACGCGCCATGCGCCTCGATAGTTCGACAACGCCTCGGCCAGGTTCGGCGGCCAGTCGGGGTCGCTGTCGAAAGGAACTTCCCATGCGCGCCATGAGGCTTCCGGGGGAATCCGGGCGCGCAACTTGGCCGCCTTGCGCTCGGTGATCTCGGCTTCCTTGGTCCCCGGCAGAAGCCAGCGACGAAGGTCGGCATCGCTGACCGCGCGGATGCCCTCCGCACGTACCTTGGCCTCCAGTTTGGCGACGAGCTGGGCGCGAACGCGGGCACCGTTGTTCTCGGCAAGCGTGGTGTTCAACGATATGAGGCGCGACGCCAGATGCGGGTCGTGATATTCGAAGATCGGATCGAGCGATGTGTTGCGCGCGATGCTCTTCAACGTGATGTGCGGCACCGTTCGGCAAGCGAAAGTCATCGGGTCGGCGCTGCCGTTCCTCAGCCAGGCGCCGCCCGGATTTCGCGACAAGTCTTCGGCCGAAAGCGGGCGCAGCCTGTGGTACTTGAAGGTCGCCGTCATCAGGCGCTGCTTGGCAAGCGCGAGCGCGACTCGGCTGGTGTCGCAGGTGATCCAGCGCCTGCCCCATTGCTCGGCCACGTACGCCGTGGTTCCGCTGCCGCACGTGGGGTCGAGCACGAGGTCGCCAGGGTCGGTGGTCATCAGCAGGCACCGCGCCAAAACTTGCGGCGACGTCTGCACGACGTAAATCTTTGGATCGGAGAAGCCCGAGATAACCGTGTCTTCCCAGAAATTGTTGATCTGAAACACCGGAAAGTCGTTGAGAAAGCGGACGTATCGCAGCGTGTTGCCAAGCGCCATCAGCCGTCCGGCTTTGTCCAGCCTGCTCAGACCCTTCTGGTCCGATTTGAAAGTGCCTTTCCCCGGCGAGAGTGCGCTTCCCTGGAAGGAGTACGCGGTAACGTCTGTACCTTGTGCGGGTCTCTGGCTTGTGATGTTGTCGTGCACGAAGACCCGAACGTCTGGTTCAGGGTGCTTGTCTGACTCCAGCATTCCAAAATTCACGCGCGCGCCGTCGCTTGTTTCGATCCACGAATATTGTGACGCTCCCTCGGCTCCGATCCGCTTCTCGGAAAAAAGCTCACGGTATTTCAGTTTGTCTCGTTGACGGGAATACCAAATCAAGTAGTCGCAAACGCTCGCGAGCGTGTCGCCGGAAGCCGTCGTCGTTTTCTTGAACTGAATGATGCGGACGAAGTTCTCGGCCCCAAAGACCTCATCCATCAGCATCCGCACCCGATGCAAGTTCTCATCTGAGATTTGAACGAATACGCTCCCGCTGTCCGTGAGCAGTTCCTTCGCCATCGCCAGTCGGTCGCGCAGGTACGCGAGGTACGAGTGGATGCCCAGCGTCCACGTGTCTCGGTACGCCTTCACCATTTCCGGCTCGCGCGTCAGATCTTGTTCACGGTCCTTCACATCGCGCTGGCCGAGCTGCGGCTGAAAGTTGCTCTTGAAGCTGATGCCGTAGGGCGGGTCGATGTAGATCATCTGCACCTTGCCGGCCAGGTCTTCGCGTCGTCCCAGGCTCGCCATTACGGCAAGGCTGTCGCCGAGGATCATGCGGTTGGCCCAGTCGACGTCGTGCCGATAGAACTGCACGGCCTCGGCGTAGCTCTGCTGCGGGTCGGCGAACAGGTCGCGGTTCACGTCCTCGCGCGCGAGCACGCGGAGCATGGCCTGCGTCGAGACGCGCTCGTGAATGTGCAGAGCAGGCGGCTCAACCTCGAACCAGGGCCGCTCGCGCTTGCCGCTCCATTCGAGCCACGGCTCGTGCCGACGCAGTGCTTCGGCCAGTACGGCCGCTTCATCCGCTGATAGCGCTCGCTCGCGTGCCGTCTGCAACAGCGCTGGCAAGCGATCTTCGGCTGCAGGCTCGCCGCCGGCGGCGGCGAAGCGCAGCACGGGCGGAAGGTGCGGGTTGTAGTGGTGGCGGAGTTTCGGCGCCTCTTCGACCCGACCTTGCGCTTCAAGTCCGGCTGGCGGAATGTTCTTGCGTTTGGCGCGATGGCCGACCGATTTGACCGAATCCGCGGTCGTCGCGACCGGGGCGCTAGTCACCACGACACGTTTGCTACCGCTATTGTTCTTTCTAGTCGCCATCGGGTCTCCCAATGCCGTGGCCGGCGGCGCCGCTAGTCTATTCGCGACGCCCAGGACCGCCGCGGCGACCGACCAGGGCGAGTTCGAGCGGGCGAGGACAATCGGCGGCTCGACCCGCCGCGCCCCGTGAACGATCCCGATCCCGATCCGATCCATTCCCGCGCCGCGCTCGAACGCCGCTTCGGCCCCTCGTACCGCTGGCGCGTGCTCGCCACGGTGATGATCGGCACGGTGGCGTCGATCATGGCCTCGACCATCGTCAACGTCGCCGTGCCCGACATGGCGCACGCCTTCACGCTCGGCCAGGAGCGGGCGCAGTGGCTCTCGGCCGGTTTCATGGGGGCGATGACGCTCTCGATGCTGACGACGCCGTGGCTGCTCGAGCGCTACGGCTACCGCCACACCTTCACCGGCGCGGTCGTGCTGCTCATGGCGGGCGGCGTCGTCGGCGGCCTGAGCCCCTGGTTCGACCTGGTGCTGGCGATGCGCGTCGCCGAGGGCCTGGCGGCGGGCGTGCTGCAGCCGATCCCGGCGATCGTCATCCTGCACGCCTTCGGTGAAGGCGAGCGCGGCAAGGCGATGGGCATCTTCGGCTTCGGCGTGGTGCTGGCGCCGGCCGTCGGCCCGAGCGTCGGCGGCATCCTGGTCGAGTGGTGGGGCTGGCGCTCGATCTTCTTCGTCGTCACGCCGTTCTGCCTGGTGGCCATGGCGATGGCGCGCCGCTACCTGCCGATCGGCGCGCCCGGCGGCGGGCCGATCGACCGCGACGGCGGCTGGATCGACCTGGTCGGCCTCGCGCTCATCGCGATCGCGGTGCTCGCGCTCCTGAACGGCATGGTCCACCTCCACGCCGAGACCTTGTCGATCGGCCTCGGCCTCGTGGCCTGCAGCCTCGTCGCCGCGGTGGCGTTCATCGCCCACCAGCGGCGCGGCGCCCGGCCCCTGATGACGCTCGGCCTGTTCGCGCACCGGCACTTCTCGATGGGCGGGCTGGTCGCCTTCATCTACGGCATGGCCCTGTTCGGCTCGACCTACCTGGTGCCGGTGTTCATGCAGGAGGCGCTGCACCTGCCGCCCTCGCAGGCCGGCGCGGTGCTGCTGCCGGCCGGCATCGCCCTGGCGATCACGATTCCGCTCGCCGGCCGGCTGGCCGACCGGATGGCGGTGAGCAAGCTCGTCAGCTTCGGCCTGCTGCTGCTCTCGGCGTCGTTCTTCGTGATGCTGAGCGTCGGCACCGGCACCGCGCTCGTGCTGATCATGCTCTGGGCGGTGGTCGGGCGGATCGGCCTCGGCTTCGTCCTGCCCTCGCTCAACCTCGGCTCGATGCACGGCCTGCCCGACATCTTCATCTCGCAGGGCTCGAGCACGATCAACTTCCTGCGCCAGCTCGGCGGTGCGGTCGGCGTCGGCCTGGTCGGCAACGTGCTGGAGTGGCGGCTGCGCACCCATCCGACGAACGCGCTCGCCGCGTACCACGAGACCTTCGCGCTGGTCGGCGCGATCACGGCCTGCGCCGTGGTCGCCGCGGTGTTCATGCGGCCGGTGGCGGCGCCGGACGCCGCCGCGAACGCGGCAGGATGAACCTCGCCTTCGGCCAGCTGCCGGCCCGCTGCGAGGTGCTCGTCGTCGGCGCCGGGCCGGCGGGCAGCGCCGCGGCGCAGTGGCTGGCGCGCGCCGGCCGCGACGTCGTGCTCGTCGACCAGCACGTCTTCCCGCGCGACAAGGTCTGCGGCGACGGCCTGATCGCCGATGCGCTGCGCGCCCTCGAGCGCCTCGGCGTGCAGGCCGAGGTGCTGGCCGAAGCGCGCGTCTCGGCGACGCTCGGCTGCATCGGCCCGCGCGGCGGCCGGATCGACGTACCCGGCTCGCTCGCCGTGCTGCCGAGGAAGCGCCTCGACGAGATCGTCTGCCGCGCCGCCGTCGCCGCCGGCGCGCGGATGTTCGCGCCTGCGAGGTTCGTCGCGCCCTTGCGCGAGGGCGAGCGCGTCGTCGGCGCGCGGCTCGAGCAGGGCGGCGAGACGCGCGAGGTCCGCGCCACGTGGCTGGTGCTCGCGACCGGCGCGCAGCCGCAGGCGACACTCGCCGCGGGCCTGTGCGAGCGGCGCGCGCCGAGCGGCATCGCCCTGCGCGGCTACATCAGGAACGCGGCGATGACGCCGCGCATCGCCAGCCTCGAGGTGGTCTGGAACAAGCGCCTCTCGCCCGGCTACGGCTGGATCTTTCCCTGCGGCGGCGACGTGTTCAACATCGGCGTCGGCGTCGCCCAGGACGCCTCGGGCGGCAGCCGCAGCGGCCACACCGCGCAGCATCTCAACCTGCGCGAGGCGTTCGCCGCCTTCCAGGCGATCCACGCGCCGGCGCGCGAGCTGGTCGAAGGCGGCGAGTGGCTGGGCGAGCCGGGCGAGGCGCTGAAAGGCGCCCCATTGCGCTGCTCGCTCGAAGGCGCCACGCTCGAGGCACCGGGCGTGCTCGTCTGCGGCGAGGCCGCGGGCAGCACCTACGCCCTCACCGGCGAAGGCATCGGCAAGGCGATGGAGACGGGGCTGCACGCGGCCGAGGCGATCCTCGCCGGCGCGGGCGACGACGCCGCGGTGCGCGCCGACTACCGCGCCCGCATCGAGTCCCTGCAGCCGCGCTTCGACCTCTACGCGCAGGCGCACCGCGCCGTCGCGCATCCCTGGCTGGTCGACCTGCTCGTCTGGAGCGCGCAGCGCAGCCCGCGCCGGCTGCAGCGCCTGGCCGGCGTGCTCGAGGAGACCTACCTGCCCAAGGACGCGATGTCGGTTCGCGGCGTGCTGCGCCGCGTCTTCGACCGTCGCTGAGGCGCGATACTGGCGGCGGGTGACTCCTCGCATGTGCCAGCTCCTCGGATTGAACGCCAACACGCCGACCGACGTGATGTTCAGCTTCACCGGCTTCGCGACGCGAGCCGAGGAGCACAAGGACGGCTTCGGCATCGCCTTCTTCGAAGGCAAGGGCGTGCGCCTGTTCGTCGATTCGCACAGCGCCCGCGAATCGCCGGTCGCCGAGATGGTGCGCCGCTATCCGATCAAGAGCGAGAACATCGTCGCCCACATCAGGAAGGCGACGCAGGGCCGGGTGGCGCTCGAGAACACCCATCCGTTCGTGCGCGAGCTCTGGGGCCGCTACTGGGTCTTCGCCCACAACGGCGACCTGAAGGGCTACGCGCCGCGCCTGCACGGCGCGTTCCGGCCGGTGGGCGGCACCGACAGCGAGCGCGCCTTCTGCTGGCTGATGCAGGAGCTGGCGAAGGCGCACGCCGGCGTGCCGGGGGTTGCCGAGATGAGCGTCACGCTGGCCGAGCTGCTGCCGCAGGTGGCGCGCTTCGGCGTCTTCAACGCGATGCTCAGCAACGGCCAGGCGCTCTGGGCGCACTGCTCCACCCAGCTCCATCACATCGTCCGCCAGCATCCGTTCGCCAGGGCCTCGCTGCAGGACGACGAGGTCTCGATCGACTTCGCCGAGCACACCTCGCCGCGCGACCGGGTCGCCGTGGTCGTGACCGAGCCGCTGACGAAGGACGAGACCTGGAGCGCGTTCGCGCCGGGCGAGATCCGCACCTTCGTCGACGGGGCGCCGTTCGCGCACGCCTGAGCGCAGCCCATGCGTCGCCGGCGACGCTTCGCCGCTTCGCCCCCCGGCCCGCGCGGCGCCCGGTCGAGAATCGATCGATGACGACGATCCGTGCCGACGACAACTGGTTCCAGCGCCGCTACTTCGCCTGGGCCGAGCCGCACTACGAGCGCATGCCGCCGCGCCTGCGCGCCGAGGTCGAGCGCATCGACCGCTGGCTGTACAGCCGCCGCGCCGCCTGGCTGTGGATCGCCCTGGCGCTCGGCGCCATCGGCAGCAGCGCAGTGCTGTCGCTGGCCGGACTGCCGACCGGCCTGGCGGTCTTCGCCAGCCTGCTGTTCTGGACGGCGATGCCGCTGGCGATCCTGGGCGCCTGGCTGCATCCGGAACGATTCGCCGGCCGCAGGGTGATCCGTTCGGCGCTGCTCGTCAGCCTCATCGCCTATCTCGGCGTTGCCGCCGGCTTTCTCGCCAAGCGCATCGTCCAGCGCGGCGGGCTCGAGCTCGCCACCCTGGCCGCCGACGCGCGCCACTCCGTCGTCGAGGTCGCGCCGCTGCTGGTCTTCAGCCTCGTCATGCTCGGCGCGGTGCTCGAGCTGGCCGCCTTCGCCCGCCGGCGCGTCCTGCGCGGCGAGCTCGAGCGCGCCGGCCTGGTGGGCGAGCGCGACGCCGCCGCGCGCCAGGCCGCGGAAGCGCAGCTGCGCCTGCTGCAGGGGCAGATCCGGCCGCACTTCGTCTTCAACACGCTGGCCTCGCTGCAGCACTGGGTCGACACCGCCGATCCGCGGGCCGGGCCACTGCTGCGATCGCTGACCGGCCTGCTGCGCGCGACCACCGAGGCGATGACGGCGCCGTTCACGCCGCTCGGTGCCGAGTGCGAGGCGGCGGGGCACTACCTCGCGGTCATGCGCGCCCGGCTCGGTGATCGGCTCGCCTGGCGGATCGAGGTCGCGGCCGACTGCGCCGGCGTCGAGCTGCCGACCGGGCTGGTGCTGACGCTGGTCGAGAACGCCGTCGAGCACGGCATCGAGCCCGCGGTCGAGGGCGGCACGGTGGCGGTGACGGCGCTGCGCGAGGGTGACGCGGTGACCCTCTCGGTCGACGACGACGGCGTCGGCCTCGGACCCGATGCCGACGCCGGCGACCCGGCGCGCCGCGGCGTCGGCATCGCCAACAGCCGCGAGCGCCTGCGTCATCGCTACGCCGGCGCTGCCACCCTCGAGCTGCTGCCCGCACCGGCCGGACGCGGCACGCGGGCGCGGGTGCGCATCGTGGCGAGGGCGGCATGACGACCGCGCTCATCGCCGACGACGAGGAGGCGCCGCGGCAGCAGCTCCGCGCCGCGCTTGCCGCGGCCTGGCCGGGGCTCGAGATCGTCGCCGAGGCGGGCAACGGCATCGACGCCTGGGACCTGTTCCTCGCGCACGAGCCCGAGGTCTGCTTTCTCGATGTGCGCATGCCCGGCCTCACCGGCATCGACGTGGCGCGGCGCATCGACGGCGCGGCGCGCATCGTCTTCGTCACCGCCTACGGCGATCACGCGCTGGCCGCCTTCGACGCCGGCGCGGTCGACTACCTGATGAAGCCGGTGGAGCCGGAGCGCCTGGCGCGAACGGTGGCGAAGCTGCAGGCCGGGCCCGCCGCGCCGGTGCCCGCCGGTCTCGAGCCGGCGATGCTCGCCGACCTGCTGCGCCGGCTCGGGGCGCCGGCGCGCGCCGAGCCGCCGCTCGAGGTGATCCAGGCCGCGGTCGGCAAGGAGGTGCGGCTGATCCCGGTCGACGAGGTCGTGTTCTTCGAGTCCGACACGCGCTACACGCGGGTCGTCCATCGCGGCGGCGAAGCGCTCATCCGCACGCCGCTCAAGGAATTGCTGGTGCGGCTTCCGCCCGAGCGGTTCTGGCAGGTGCACCGCTCTATCATCGTCAACCAGCGCGCCATCGCCAGCGCGGTCAGGCAGGACGACGGCAGCATGCTCGTCATGCTGCGCGATCGCGACGAGCGACTGCCCGTGTCGCGACACTTCCAGAGCCTGTTCCGTGGCCAGTGACCCTTCATGACCCAGCCTGCCTCGCCGACTCCCCGCTTCGACACCTTCTACAAATACGATGAGCTGACCCGGCTGCTCTTCGCCTACGCCGAGGCGCACCCGACCCTGGTGGCGGTGCGCTCGATCGGCAAGAGCCACGAGGGCCGCGACATCTGGGTCGCGACCGTCACCAACATCGCCACCGGCTCCGCCGCCGACAAGCCGGCGTTCTGGACCGACGGCAACATCCACGCCGCCGAGCTCACCGCCTCGACCGCGGTGCTCTACTACCTGCACGAGCTGGTGACGAAGTACGGCGGCGACGCCGACATCACCGAGCTGCTCGACAGCCGCGCGATCTACCTCTGCCCGCGCCTGAATCCCGACGGCGCCGAGCTGGCGCTCGCCGACCGGCCGCGCCACATCCGCTCCTCGACCCGCCCGTATCCGTTCGACGAGGCGCCGGTCGAGGGCCTGACGCCCGAAGACATCGACGGCGACGGCCGCGTGCTCTTCATGCGCGTCGCCGATCCGCACGGCGCCTACAAGAAGTGCGCCGCCGATCCGCGCCTGATGGTCGCGCGCGAGCCCGGCGAGTTCGGCGGCGAGTACTACCGGCTCATGCCCGAAGGCTTCGTGCAGAACTACGACGGCCTGACGGTGAAGGTGAACTCCGACGTCGAGGGCCTCGACCTGAACCGCAACTTCCCGTCGTTCTGGCGCCAGGAGTTCGAGCAGGTGGGAGCCGGCGACTACCCGACCAGCGAGCCCGAGGTCAAGGCGATGGTCGACTTCATCGTCAGGCACAAGAACATCGGCGCGGCGATCAGCTACCACACGCACAGCGGCGTGATCCTCAGGCCGATGGGCACGCAGAGCGACGAGGACATGATTCCCGAGGACCTGTGGTCGATCAAGCGCTTCAGCGAGATCGGCGCCAAGCTCTCGGGCTACCCGGCGATCAGCATCTGGCACGACTTCAAGTACCACCCCAAGGAAGTGATCAGCGGCACCCAGGACTGGGTCTACGAGCACCTCGGCGCGCTGTTCTGGGTGGTCGAGATCTGGGCGCCGAACAAGGAAGCCGGGATCAACGAGTACAAGTGGGTCGACTGGTACCGCGAGCACCCGGTCGAGGACGACCTCAAGCTCATCAAGTGGAGCGACGAGCACTGCGGCGGCCAGGCGCACGTCGACTGGAAGGCGTTCATGCATCCGCAGCTCGGCCAGGTCGAGATCGGCGGCTGGGACAAGATGAACTACTGGCGCAACCCGCCGCCGCACCTGCGCGAGCGCGAGGCGGCGCGCTTCCCGAAGTGGATGACGAGGATCGCGCTCTCGCTGCCCAGGCTCGAGCTGCTTCGCACCGAGGTGCGCGCCCTCGGGCCCGACACCTGGCGGGTGCGCCTGGCGGTGGCCAACAGCGGCTGGCTGCCGGCCTACGTGACCAAGCGCGCCCTGCAGAGGAAGACGGTGCGCGGCGTGATGTTCGAGATCCACCTGCCCGAAGGCGACCCCTCGGTCGCGCTGGTGAGCGGCAAGCCGCGCATGGAAGGGCCGCAGCTCGAGGGCCACGCGCCGAAGAACTCGCTCAACGCCTTCCTGCCCAGCCGCGAGGTGACCGCCGACCGCGCCGTCGGCGAGTGGGTGGTGCGCGCGCCGCAGGGAACCCGGCTCGCCCTCAGCGCCCGCGCCGACCGGGCCGGCGTCGTGCGCGCCGAAGTCATCCTCGACTGATCGTTCGCCCGGGGTTGCCTCCGGAGGCTAGAACCGGAACCGCACCCCGCCCGCGATGCTGCTGCCCGACGACAGCGACGTCACCTTCTCGTACAGCGCGGCGACGTAGATGTCGGTGCGCTTCGAGAGGAAGTAGTCGTAGGCGAGCGAATAGGTCCGGTCGGTGACGCTCGGCAAGCCGTCGGGCTTCGCGTCCGAGTTGCCGTAGGCCGCGAGGATCAGGCCCTGGCCGATCGGCAGCGCGGCGCCGATCTGCCAGAGCGTGGTGTGGGTGTTGACCGCCGCGTCGGTCTTGATCCGGCCGAGCTGGCCGTACAGCCGCACCGCCTTGAAGTCGTAGGTCACGCTGGCCTGCACGATCGTCTGCTGATCGAAGCCCGCGGGCACCGGCAGCGCGCTGTTCTGGATCTTCTCCCACACCAGCGCCGTCGCGAACGGACCGGAGAGGTAGGACATGCTCATGCCGTAGTTGTGCCCGTTGTCGAGCACGCCGCCGTTGATCTCGCGGGCGTTGGCGACGAAGTGCACGCGCAGCGGATCGCGCGGGTTGTTGGTGTAGGCGACCGAGTTGTTCCAGCTCCGGTCGGCCACGACGGCGCCGCCGAAGTACTGCCGGGTGCTCGGCGAGAAGCCGAGCGATTCGCCGAAGGCGTTGAAGGTGACGGTGGTCAGGTAGAGCGGCGAGACGTTGCGGCCGAGCACGGTGGTGCCGAACTGGCCCGAGAGGCCGACGTTGGCGTCGCGGCCCCAGAACGCGTCGCCGCTGCTGCTGCCGATCGCGCCGGTGTCGACGCCGAAGTACGACTCGAGCCGGAACACCGCGCGCATGCCGCCGCCCAGGTCCTCGGTGCCGCGAAAGCCGAAGTAGCTGCGCGACATGTTGCCGCTGTCGAGCTGCCAGCGGTAGTCGCCGCCCGGCGCTCGGCTGTGGCTGCCCGAAGCGTCGAGCAGTCCGTAGATGACGTTGTTCTGCGCCTGGGCATCGAGACTGCAGAGGGTCGCGGCGGCGGCCAGTGCGGCCGCGAAAAACGATCGGAGCATGCGTGGAATCTTCTTCCGGCCTGGGCAGTCGAGGGTGTGGGCGCCGAGCGAAGCGCGGCACGGGGCGTATTCTGGCGCACGGGCACAATCGGCGCCCCGAACAAGGAGAGGCGTGGAGATCGTTGTCAACGGCGCGTCGCGCGCCCTTCCCGATGCATTGGCCGAGCCGCAGATGCCTTTGCTCTGGGCCCTGCGCGATCTGCTCGGCCTGACCGGCACCAAGTTCGGCTGCGGCGTCGCCGCCTGCGGCGCCTGCACCGTCCATGTCGACGGCAAGCCGGTTCGCTCCTGCGTCACGCCGCTCGAGTCGGTGCGCGGCAAGCGCGTCGACACGATCGAGGCGCTCGGCAGCGCCGGGCGGCCGCACCCGCTGCAGCGCGCCTGGGTGCTGCACCAGGTGCCGCAGTGCGGCTATTGCCAGAGCGGCATGCTGATGGCCGCGGCCGCCCTGCTGGCGACCAATCGCGCGCCCAGCGACGCCGACATCGACGCCGCGATCACCAACATCTGCCGCTGCGGCACCTACCCGCGAATCCGCGCCGCCATCCGCGCGGCGGCGAGCGAGCTGCAACGCGCGCCGGCCGGCAAATGAAGCGCCGCGCCCTCCTGCTCAGCGGCCTGGGCGCCGCTGGCGCCCTGGTGGTCGGCTGGAGCCTGCTGCCGCCGCGCAGCCGGCTCGGCGGCGTCGACAGCCTGCCGGCGGTCGAGGGCGAGGTCGGCCTGAACGGCTGGATCAAGATCGCCGCCGACGGCGCCGTTCTGCTGGCGATGAATCGCAGCGAGATGGGTCAGGGCGTGCACACCGCCCTGGCGATGCTCGTCGCCGAGGAGCTGGACGTGGCGCTGGATCGGGTTCGCCTGATACCGGCCGGCCATGACCGGCTTTACGGCAACGTGGCGATGTTCGTTTCCAGCCTGCCGCTGCATCCCAACGACACCGAGCCCGGCCGCGAGACCTCGGTGGCGCGGAGCGGCCAGTGGGTGGTCGCCAAGGTGGCGCGCGAGCTGGGCATCAACGCCACCGGCGGCTCGTCGAGCGTGGTCGACGCCTGGGAGGTGCTGCGCTACGCCGCGGCCACGGCGCGGGCGCAGCTTCTCGGCGCCGCCTCGCTCGCCTGGAAGCAGCCGGCGAACGAACTCAAGGTCGACAACGGCGTCGTCAGCCATGCCAGCGGCGCGAGCGCGCACTACGGCGAGCTCGCCAGGACGGCCGCGGCGACGCCGAGCGGCACGGTGCAGGTCAAGCCGGCGGAGCAATGGCGGTTGATCGGCAAGGCGCTGCCGCGCGTCGACGTCGCCGCCAAGAGCGACGGCTCGGCCGTCTTCGGCATGGACGTCCGGCCGCCCGGCCTGCTGTTCGCGGCGATCCGTCACTGCCCGATGATCGGCGGCAGCGTCGGCGCGCTCGACGTCGCTGCCGCGATGAGGCTGCCGGGCGTCGAGCGCGTCGTCCGCCTCGGAACGTATGCCGGCTCGACGGCGGCGCTCGCCGTCGTCGGTGCCACCGGCTGGCACGCCCGGCGGGGTGCCGAGGCGCTCCAGGTGGAATGGCGGCAACGTCCGGGCGGCGGGCTCGACAGCGCCAGGATCCTGGCCGCGCTCGAACAGCAGGCCCGCGAGGCCGACGCCACCGGCGGCGGCTTCGCCTTCCACTCGCGCGGCGATGCCGGCGCCGCGATCGATGCCCAGGGCGCGCGCACGGTGCGCCAGGTCTACAGCGCGCCCTACCTCGCCCACGCGGCGATGGAGCCGATCAACTGCACCGCGCGCGTCGCCGAGGGCAAGGTGGATGTCTGGGTGCCGACGCAGGTGCCGGGCCTCGCCCGCGCACTCGCCGCCGAGGTCGCCGCCGTGCCGCTCGACGCCGTCAGCGTCCACGTGACCTATCTCGGCGGCGGTTTTGGCCGCCGGCTCGACGTCGACTTCGTCGGCCAGGCGGTGCGCATCGCCCTCGAGTGCGGCGGCCGGCCGGTGCAGCTCGCCTGGTCGCGCGAGGAAGACATGGGCCACGACTTCTACCGTCCGGCAGGCGTGGCGGTGCTCAGCGCCGCCCTCGGCGACGACGGAGCGCCGACCGCGCTCAGGATCACCAGCGCCGGCGACGCGATCACGCCGCGCTGGATCGAGCGCGGCATTCCGCATCTCGCCGGCCCGGTCGATACGCCCGACAAGACGACGAGCGAGGGCCTGTTCGACCAGCTCTACGGCATCGCGAACCAGCGCATCGCCCACGTCGCGACGAAGAGCGGCGTGCCCGTCGGCTACTGGCGCTCGGTCGGCCATTCGCACAACGCCTTCTTCAGCGAGTCGTTCATCGACGAGCTCGCGCAGGAGGCGAAGCAGGACCCGGTCGCCTACCGCCTGGCGATGCTGAAGGAAGCGCCGCGGCATCGGGCCGTGCTGCTGCTCGCGGCGCAGAAGGCCGGCTGGCCCGGCCATGGCGCGGCGCAGGCCCTGGCGCCGGGCCGGGCGCGCGGCGTCGCCCTGCACGAGAGCTTCGGCAGCATCGTCGCCCAGGTTGTCGAGGCGTCGATCGAAGGCGGTATGCCGCGCGTGCACCGGGTCGTCTGCGCCGCCGACATCGGCGTCGTGGTCAACCCCGGCATCGTCGCCCAGCAGCTGGAAAGCGCGGTGATCTTCGCGCTCGGCGCCGCGCTTTTCGGCAGGATCGACATCGAAGGCGGCGTCGTCCGGCAGACCAACTTTCCGAGTTACCGCGTGTCTCGCCTCGCCGACTCGCCGCGGATCGAGACCCACCTCGTCGCCAGCACGCGCCCGCCGGGCGGCGTCGGCGAGATCGGCACGCCGCCCCTCGCGCCTGCGCTGGCGAACGCACTGTTCGCGCTCACCGGCAAACGGCTGCGGGCGCTGCCGCTGGTCCTCGCCTGACGGCGCGCGGCCGCCGCCCTCAGACCGAGTCGACCGTTTCCGGCCCGGGCGCCTTGCGCACGTGCCGCGCCAGCGTCCGGCGCAGCTTGGGCATGTCGATCGGCTTGGTCAGGAAGTCGTTCATGCCGGCGGCGAGCGCGAGGTCGCGCTCCGAGACCAGCGCCGCAGCGGTGAGGGCGATGATGGGCAGCGTGCCCGCGTCCCAGGCCTTGCGCAGCTCGATCGCCGCCTCGTGGCCACTCATCACCGGCATCTGCACGTCCATGAGGACGAGGTCGAACGGATGGCCGCGCCGCGCCGCCTCGTGCACCGCCTCGATCGCGGCGCGTCCATCGCGCGCCTCGGCGACGTTCACGCCCCATTGCGTCAGCGTCGCCGCGGCGATCATCATGTTCACCGGGTTGTCCTCGACCAGCAGGATCCGTGCGTGGCGCAGCCGCGCGTTCTCGCTCGCCTCGCTGGCGAGCGATTCGCCGGGCAGCACCGCAGGCGGCAACGGCAGCTCGGCCCAGAAGGTGCTGCCTGCGCCGGCGCGGGTCTCGACGCCGACCTCGCCGCCCATCAGGCGGGCGAGCTGGCGACAGATCGACAGGCCCAGGCCGGTGCCGCCGAAACGGCGCGTGGTCGAGGAATCGCCTTGCGAGAACGGCTGGAACAGCAGCGGCAGGAGCTCGGCGTCGACGCCGCCGCCGCTGTCGGCCACGGCCAGCCGGACCGCGCCCGGCGCCCCCGGCGTCGCCATGATGCGGATGCCGCCCTCGGCGGTGAATTTGACCGCGTTGGTGATGAAGTTGCCGAGGATCTGGCGAATCCGCACCGGGTCGCCGGTCACGACCGAGCCGAGCCCGGCATCGATCTCGAGCGCCAGCGTCAGGCCCTTGGCGTCGGTGATCGGCCGGTACGAGGCCTGCACCGCCGTCAACAGCTCGCGCAGGTCGAAGGCACTCGCCTCGAGCGTGAACTTGCCGGCTTCGATCTTCGAGAAGTCGAGGATGTCGGAGAGGATGCCTTCAAGCCCCTGCGCGCAGGCGAGGATCTGCTCGAGATGGAGCTTGCGCGCCTCGGGCGCGAGCGTCTCGGACAGGGCGAGCCGCGCCAGGCCGAGCAGGCCGTTGAGGGGCGTGCGGATCTCGTGGCTGGTGTTGGCGAGGAACGCGCTCTTGGCCCGGCTCGCCGCCTCGGCGGCGTCGCGCGCGGCAGCGAGCGCGGCGTCGAGGCGGCGCCGCTCGGTCACGTCGTCTGCGATCCAGATCGTGCCGCCCTCGCCGGGTCGTTCGGGGTCGACGGCCTGGCCGAGCAGGCGGCACCAGAAGCGGCTGCCGTCCTGCTTCTTCATCTCGCGCTCGGTCTGGAACGACTCGCCGGCGGCGAGCAGCGGGCCCGCGACCTTGCCGATCTCGGCGTAGTCGGCATCGTCGATCCAGACCGCGGCTCCCGGCTGGCCGCGCAGCTCGCCCGCGGGCCAGCCGAAGATCGCCTCGAAGCGCGGATTGGCCTGGACGAAGCGACGGTCGCGCGTGAGGGCGATGCCGATCGACGCGCGCTCGAAGATCGCCGCGTGCTCGAGCCGGGTCTGCTCCGCTGCGGTGACGTCGCGCGCGTTGACGACCACGTAGTCGCGCCGGTCCATGGTGAACAGCGCCGCCGAGATCAGCACCGAGGCGATCCGGCCCGAGCGGGTGGCGATGCGCGCCGGCATGTCCTCGATGCGGCCCACGCTGTCGAGCGCGGCGCGCAGGCGGCAGGGATCGCTCGGGTTGTGCCAGAGGCCGAGCTCGTCGGCGGTATGGCCGACCACGTCCTCGACGGCGTGGCCGGTGAGGCGCGAGAACGCGGCATTGGCGAGCGTCATGCGGCCGCTGTCGCTTTCGTAGAGCGTGATGCAGTCGGGGCTTGTCGCGAACAGCTGCGACAGCATCGCTTCCGAGCGGCGCAGCGCCGCCTCGGCGGCGAGCCGCGCGGTGATGTCGAACATGATGGACAGCGTCGCCGGTCCGCCGGCGGCATCGACCCGCACGCCGGTCGCCTGCACGCTGATCGGCCGGCCGTCGACGGTGCGGGCGTGGAAGTCGCGCACCGGCACGCCTTCTCCGACCGGCAGCAGCTCGAGCTGGGCGATCCGGTCGAGCGCTCGCTGCCGCGATTCGCCCGGCGGATGCAGGTCGGCCATGCGGATGCCGCGCATCGCCTCGGCATCGACGAAGCCGAACAGGCGCGCCGCCGACGGATTGGCGTCGAAGACGATGCCGTGGCGGTGCAGGAAGATCGGCGAGGGGGAGCTCTCGAACAGCTCGCGGTAGCGCGTCTCGCTGGCAGCGAAGGCGCGCTGGGCACGGATCTCGTCGGTCACGTCGCGGGCGACGCCGCGGTAGCCGTCGAACACGCCCTCCGGCGTGCGCCGCGGCTCGCCGCTGATGCTGTGCAGGCGGACCCGGCCCTGCGAGTCGCGCATGCGCACGATCAGGCCGGCGAACGGCCGATGCGCCTCGAGGTCGGCGCGGTGCCGGTCGATCTGCGCCTCGCTCATGCCGATGTCGGGAATCTCCCAGAGGGCCCGGCCGAGGCGCTGCGCGAGCACCGCCGGATCGACCGGGGTGCCCGAGTCGGAGAGGTAAGTGAAGCGGAACTCGCGGTCCTGCTCCCAGTACCAGTCGGCCACCAGGCGCAGCGCCTCGCGCGATTGCCGGGCGAGCTGCTCGGCGTCGCGCAGGCGCCGGCCGAGTACGCGCACGGCAAGCGCGCTGGCGACCAGCGCCGCCCCGGAAGCCAGCGCGATCGCGCCCAGGCCATGGCCGGCGGCGCCGCCCACGCCGAGCAGCAGGCCGAGCACGGCCGCGGCGAGCACCGCCGCCGCCACGCCGACCACCGCGAGGGCCGGAAACGGCGCGCGCGGGACGGGTTCTTTCCGTTCCGGCGCCGCTGCCATTCCTTCCGATCAGGCGAAGCTGGGCTTGCGCGCCGCAGCCAGCTCGGCGCGCGCCGCTTCGGCGGCGCGCCGCGAGGCGAGCGCGAAGTCGGCGCCGCGCGCGTCGGCCGGGTAGAGCACCGCGCGCGACGAGCTGACGATGATCGGCGCGGTGGTCGTCGTCGCGGTGCCCCGCCAGCCGGCGCGCACCGTCGCCACCGCATCGCCGCCCTGCGCGCCGATGCCGGGAATCAGCAGCGGCAGGCGCGGCGCGAGCTCGCGCACGCGCGCGATCTCGGCCGGGAAGGTGGCGCCGACGACCAGGCCCACCTGGCCGGTCGTGTTCCACGACCCCGCCGCCAGCCGGGCGATGTGCTCGTAGAGCCGGTCGCCGGACTCGAGCCGCTGCTCCTGCAGGTCGGCGCCTCCGGGGTTCGAGGTGCGGCAGAGCAGGATCACGCCCTTGCCGGCGTGGCGCAGGTAGGGCTCGACCGAATCGAAGCCGAGGAACGGCGACAGCGTCACCGCGTCAGCGCCGTAGCGATCGAACACCTCGCGCGCGTACTGCTCGGCGGTCGTGCCCATGTCGCCGCGCTTGGCGTCGAGGATCACGGGCACCGCGGGCGCGGTGCGATGGATGTGCGCGATCAGCCGCTCGAGCTGGTCTTCGGCGCGGTTGGCGGCGAAGTAGGCGATCTGCGGCTTGTAGGCGATCACCAGGTCGCGGGTCGCGTCGACGATGGCCGAGCAGAAATCGAAGATGCGCGAGGGGTCGCCGCGCATCGGCTCGGGAAAGCGCGCCGGGTCGGGGTCGAGGCCGACGCAGAGCATCGAGTCGTTGGCGCGCTCGGCGCCGGCCAGCATGTCGGTGAAGCTCGTCATGCGTTCTTCCCGGCGCCGGCCTCGCGCCGCGCCAGCTCGGCCGCCTTGCCCACGTAGCTGCGCGGCGTCATCGCCAGCAGCCGTTCGCGCTCCTCGGCCGGAATCGCCAGGCCGCGCACGAAGGCCTGCAGCCCTTCCTTCGTGATCGCCTTGCCGCGCGTCAACTCCTTGAGCTGCTCGTACGGGTTGGCGATGCCGTGCCGGCGCATGACGGTCTGCACCGGTTCGGCGAGCACCTCCCAGGCGGCGTCGAGGTCGGCGTCGATGGCGCCTGCGTCGACGCCGAGCTTGGCCATGCCGCGGCCGAGCGAGTCGAGCGCGAGCACGGCGTGGCCGATCGCGACGCCCATGTTGCGCAGCACCGTGCTGTCGGTCAGGTCGCGCTGGAAGCGCGACACCGGCAGCTTCTCGCTCATGTGCGCGAAGAGGGCGTTGGCGATGCCGAAGTTGCCTTCGGCGTTCTCGAAGTCGATCGGGTTGACCTTGTGCGGCATCGTGCTCGAGCCGATCTCGCCCGCCTTCGTCTTCTGCGTGAAGTAGCCGAGGCTGATGTAGCCCCAGGCGTCGCGGCACCAGTCGATCAGGATCGTGTTGCAGCGCTTGATCGCGTCGAACAGCTCGGCGATGCCGTCGTGCGGCTCGATCTGTGTCGTGTGGGCGTTGAACACGAGGCCGAGGCGCTCTTCGACGATGCGGCGCGAGAACGCCTCCCAGTCGAAGCCGGGGTAGGCGGCGAGATGCGCGTTGTAGTTGCCGACCGCGCCGTTCATCTTCGCCGGCAGCGCCACCGCGGCGATCTTCGCGCGCGCCCGCGCCAGCCGGGCGGCGACGTTGGCGAATTCCTTGCCGAGTGTCGTCGGCGTCGCGGTCTGGCCGTGGGTGCGCGAGAGCATCGGCTGCGCCGCCTGCTCGCCGGCCTTCTCGCGCAGCGCGGCGAGCAGGTTGTCGAGGGCCGGCAGCAGCACCTCGGCGCGCGCCGCCTGCAGCATCAGCGCATGGCTGGTGTTGTTGATGTCCTCGCTGGTGCAGGCGAAGTGCAGGAAGCCGGTCGCCGGGGCGAGCTCGGGATCGACGGAAATCCGTTCCGCGAGCCAGTACTCCACCGCCTTGACGTCGTGGTTGGTGGTGCGCTCGATCGCCTTGATCTCCTCGGCGTCGGCCTCGGAGAAGCCCTCGACGAGCTCGCGCAGGAAGGCGGTGGCCTCGGGGCCGAAGGGCTTCAGCTCGGCAAAGCCGGCCTCGGCGAGGCCGATGAACCATTCGACCTCGACCCGCACCCGGCAGCGGATCAGCCCGAATTCGGAGAGCAGCGGCCGCAGCGCCTCGACCTTGGCGGCATAGCGACCGTCGAGCGGCGACAAGGCGAGAAGCGGCGAGACGGGCATCAGGCGGATGAGGGGGGTCCAGGCAGCCGGCCATTATCGGCTGGCCCTAGAATCATTTCGACACCGCGAGATCTGGCAAAGCGGAACTAGTAGAACTCTGGAAAGCGGCAAGTCGACCCATGAAGCTGATCGGTTCCCTCGCGAGTCCGTACGTGCGCAAGGTGCGCGTCGTCATGGCCGAGAAGAAGCTCGACTACCAGTTCGAAAGCGAGGACGTCTGGGGCAGCGACGCCATCCTCGCCTCGAATCCCCTCGGCAAGGTTCCCTGCCTGGTGATGGAGGGCGGCGAGGCGGTGTTCGATTCGCGGGTGATCGTCGAGTACCTCGACGCCCGCTCGCCGCTCGCCCGCCTGATTCCCGAGCCGAACCGCGAGCGCACCGAGGTGCGCACCTGGGAGGCGCTCGCCGACGGCATGATCGACGCCGCGATCCTCGCCCGCCTCGAGGCGAACTGGCCGGGCCGCAGCGCCGAGCAGCGCAGCCAGGCCTGGATCGACCGGCAGATGAAGAAGATCGACGCCTCGCTCGAGGCGATATCGACCGGCCTCGCGGAGAAGCCCTGGTGCAGCGGCATCCACATGACGCTCGCCGACATCGCCGTCGGCTGCGCGCTCGGCTACCTGGCGTTCCGCTTCCCGCAGATCGCCTGGCGCGAGCGGCCGAACCTGGCCCGCCTCGCCGACAAGATGAACGCTCGCCAGAGCTTCGTCGACACCGCTCCCCCCGCCTGAGCGGCACCCGCGCCGCGAGCCCTAGGCCGCCACCTTCACGGGTGCGGGCGGGTTGGCGCTGAAGCTGCGCGCGCTGGCCATCGGCCAGTAGGTGCGGAACACCTGCAGGTTCGATTCGCCGTCGAGCAGCTCGCCGGTCTTCACGAACGGCAACAGGTTGGAGAGCAGCTTGACGCCGTGCTCGGAGTTGCGCCGCACGATGTGGTCGGCGGTGATGCCGGCCGGGTCGTCGAGCCCCGACGCCTGCACCAGCTCCTTCAGCGCCATCAGCGTGTTCTGGTGGAAGTGGTAGACGCGGTCGGCCTTGGTCGGCACGTCGAGCGCCTTCATCCGCTGCGGGTCCTGCGTCGTCACGCCGGTCGGGCAGGCGCCGGTGTGGCAGGTCTGCGCCTGGATGCAGCCGAGCGCGAACATGAAGCCGCGCGCGGCGTTGCACCAGTCGGCGCCGAGCGCGAGCATGCGCGCGATGTCGAAGGCGCTGACCACCTTGCCGGCGCAACCGAGCTTGATCTTCTTGCGCAGGTCGAGGCCGACCAGCGTGTTGTGCACCAGCAGCAGCCCCTCCTGCAGCGGCGCGCCGACGTGGTCGGTGAACTCGAGGGGCGCCGCGCCGGTGCCGCCCTCGGCGCCGTCGACGACGATGAAGTCGGGCGTGATGCCGGTTTCCTGCATCGCCTTGGCGATGCCGAACCATTCCCACACGTGGCCGATGCAGAGCTTGAAGCCGGTCGGCTTGCCGCCCGAGAGCTCGCGCAGCTTCTCGATGAAATGCATCATCTCGATCGGCGTCTTGAAGGCGCCGTGCGAGGCCGGCGAGACGCAGTCGACCCAGGGCTGGACATGGCGCGCCTCGGCGATCTCGAGCGTCACCTTCGGCCCCGGCAGCACGCCGCCGTGGCCGGGCTTGGCGCCCTGCGAGAGCTTGAGCTCGATCATCTTCACCTGCGGGTCCCGGGCGTTGGCGGTGAAGCGTTCCTCGCTGAACGAGCCGTCCTCGTTGCAGCAGCCGAAGTAGCCCGAGCCGATCTCCCAGATCAGGTCGCCGCCGTGCACCCGGTGATGCCGGCTGATCGAGCCTTCGCCGGTGTCGTGCGCGAAGTTGCCGCGCCTGGCGCCGGCATTCAGGGCGAGGATCGCGTTCGCGGAGAGCGAGCCGAAGCTCATGGCCGAGATGTTGAAGATGCTCGCGTTGTACGGCTGCGCGCGGCCGGCGCCGATCAGGACGCGAAAGTCGTGCGTTTTCAGCAGCGTGGGCTGCAGCGAGTGGTTGATCCACTCGTAGCCGACCGCGCCCACGTCCATCTGCGTGCCGAACGGCCGCTTGTCGGAGTCGCCCTTGGCGCGCTGGTAGACGAGCGAGCGCTGCTGGCGCGAAAACGGCGCGGCGTCGCGATCGTCCTCGATGAAGTACTGGCGCATTTCCGGCCGGATGAACTCGAGCAGGAAGCGCAGGTGGCCGATCACCGGGTAGTTGCGCAGGATCGCGTGCCGCGCCTGCATCACGTCGCGCAGGCCGGTCAGCGCCAGGACACCGAAGCCGACAGCCAGCCAGAGGTCCAGGCCCATCCGCAGCCAGGCGAAAAGGCTGGCGGCGAAGCCGACGATGCACAGCGCCCAGACGGCATAGCGGATCGGCAGGTACTGGTCGAGCTTGCTGAGCCAGGCGAACATGGGCGCTCCTCCCTCGGGCGTGGCGCGATGGTAGACCTGGCCCCCCGGCCGGATCGTCGTGGAAAGCGTGAAGGTGTTGCTACGCGGCGAGGAAGAATTCGCGCAGTCGCCGGGCGGTGTCGTCGGGCAGCTCTTCGGGAATGAAGTGGCCCGCTTCCATGGCGCTGCCAGACACCCTGCCCGAGCACTGCGCGCCCCAGATGGCGAGCGGATCGAACAGGCGGCCGACGAGGCCGCGCGCGCCCCAGAGCACGAGCAGGTCCGAGCGGATCTTCTCGCCGGCGGCGCGCGAGGCGCGATCGTGCTCGAGATCGAACGACGCGCCGGCGCGGTAGTCTTCGCAGGCGGCGTGGATCGCGTCGGCGCGGCAGAAGCAGCGCTCGTACTCGGCCAGCGCCTCGGGCTCGATGTGGCCGAGGCCGTTCGAGCCCCAGCCGCCGAGCGTCCAGCGCAGATAGAACGCCGCGTCGCCGCCGATCATCCGCTCGGGCAGGGGGGCCGGCTGGATCAGGAAGAACCAGTGGTAGTAGCCGGTGGCGGCGCGCATGTCGGTCTGCTCGTACATGTCGAGCGTGGGCACGATGTCGATCAGCGCCAGCCGCTCGACGCAGTCGCCGTCGTCGAGCGCGAGCCGGTGGGCGACCCGGGCGCCGCGGTCGTGGCCGGCGACGAAGAAGCGCCGGTGGCCGAGCCCGCGCATCAGCGCCACCATGTCGGCCGCCATCGCCCGCTTGCTGTGCAGCGCGTGGTCGGCCTCCGGCGACGCCGCCGGGCCGGGCTTGGTCGAGTCGCCGTAGCCGCGCAGGTCGGGGATGACGAGCGAGAAATCGGGCGCGAGCTGCTGCGCGACGCGATGCCACATCACGTGCGTCTGCGGAAAGCCGTGCAGCAGCAGCAGCGGCGGCTTCTTCGGGTTGCCGCCGGTGCGCGCGAACAGCTCCACCTCGCCGGCGGCGTGCAGGCCGGCCTCGAATCCCTGGAACCAGCCCATCGACGTTCTCCTCAGAAGATGGACAGGCCGCTGCGGCTCGCGAACAGCTCGAGCGCGCGCGTGCCGAGCAGCGAATTGCCGCTCGCGTCGACCGCCGGCGACCAGACGCACAGGGTCAGCCGGTCGGGAACGACGGCGACGATACCGCCGCCGACCCCGCTCTTGCACGGCAGGCCGATGCGATAGGCGAACTCGCCGGCCGCGTCGTAGGTGCCGCAGGTCAGCATCAGGGCATTCACGCGACGCGTCTGCCGTTCGCTCAGCACCGGCTCGGCCTGGCCTTGCGGATGCGCGCCGTCGCGGCACAGGTAGCCCGCGGCGCGGGCGAGCTGGCGGCAGCTCATGCGCAGCGCGCACTGGTGGAAGTAGAGGTCGAGCACGGCCGCGGCGTCGTTGTCGAGCTTGCCGAAGCTCTTCATGAAGTTGGCAAGGGCGATGTTGCGAAAGCCGGTGGCCCCTTCCGACGCGGCGACCTCGGCGTCGAAGCCGATCGGCTCGCCCGCCAGGCCGGAAAGCATCTCGAGCAGGCCGTCCTTGGCCCTGGCGCCGAGCGTGCTGAGCAGCCGGTCGGCGACGGCGATCGCGCCGGCATTGATGAACGGATTGCGCGGCACGCCCTGCTCGCTCTCGAGCTGCAGCAGCGAGTTGAACGGATTGCCCGAGGGCTCGCGGTGGATCCGTTCCCAGAGCGCGTCGCCGAGCAGGCGGATGGCCAGTGTCAGCGTGAACAGCTTGGAGACGCTCTGGATCGAGAACGGCACGGCGCTGTCGCCGGCGGCGGCCTCCTCGCCCGCGCAGGTGCGCAGGGCGATGCCGAACTGCGCCACCGGCACCCGCGCCAGCGCCGGGATGTAGCTCGCGACCTGGCCCTCGCGGCCGAGCTCGGGCCGCAGGTCGGTGTCGATGCCGTCGAGGAGCGCCTGGAAGTCCATGGAAAATGCGAGGCGGGTAGCCGCCTCAGCGTTGATGACGCAGCCGATGATGCGCCACCGCCGCGGCCAGGGCGAGCAGCACGACCATCACCACGATCGCCAGGCGCGCGCCGTAGGCGGTCGCGAGCGCGCCGCCGCCGAGTGCGCCGACGAGCGTCGCCAGCCGGCCGAGGCTGCGCAGGCCGCCGTCGACCCGGGCCAGCATGTCGGGCGCGACCACGGTCTGGCGCAGCGTCCGGTCGTGCACGTCGAACATCGTCATGCCGCCGTCGCCGACGACCTGGTGCGCGACCAGCAAGGCCGCGCCGACCAGCGTGGCGCCCGGCGCGAGCGGAATGCAGAGCGTGCCGAGCGCGCCGAGCACGAGGCCGATGGTCATCGCGTTGCCGCTGCCCACGCGCCGGCCGAGGCGCGGCGCGAGCGCGGCGCCGGCGAGGGCGCCGAGGCCGCCGCTCGCGAAGATCAGGCCGAGCGTGCCCGTGCCGAAGCCGAGGTCGCGGGCGACGTAGATCATGTAGCTCGTGCCGGCAATGCTGCCGGCCACGGCGAGCAGGATCTCCAGCGTCGCCAGCGCGCGCAGCTGCGGCGTCGCCCGGATCACGGCGATGCCGCTCAGCGTCTCGTCGAGGTAGCCGCGTCGCGCCGCGGGTGCGCTCGCGGCGGTCGCGGCGGACGGGTCGGGGGGCGTCGTTCGGTCGCGGCCGCCTTTCACGCCCCACAGGCAAGCCGCCGAGAGCAGGTAGCTGAGCGCGTCGACCGCCAGCGCGAGCACCGCGCCGAGCAGCTGATAGAGCCAGCCGCCGAGCGCGAAGGCGACAGTCTCCGACGCGCTGCCCATGGCCGAGAGCTGCGCGTTGCGCACCGGCAGGCGGGTCGCCGCGACGCTCTGCGCGACCCAGGCCGAGCGTGCCAGCTCGAAGGCCATGCTCAGCAGGCCGGTCAGCGCCGCCGCGGCCGCGAGCAGCCAGATCGAGAGCCACGGCGTCAACGCCAGCAAGGCCAGGCCGCCCAGCACGCCGGCGCGGGCGATGTCGGCGCCGATCATGACGCTGCGCTTGGCCAGGCGATCGACGAGGGTGCCGAGGAAGAGGGCGCCGGCCGCGCCTGCGGCGACGTCGGCGACCAGCAGCAGCGCCATCTGCAGGGGCGTCGCATCGAGGGCCAGCGTCGCCAGCCAGGGCAGCGCCAGCCGGCTCAGCATCGAGCCGAAGTTGGAGATGCCTTCGCCCGCCAGGACCCGGCGGAAGTCGTTCGTTTCCGCCGGCGGCGGCGGCGCGGAGGGCGTGGAGGGCAAGCGCCGAGCTTAGCCGCAGGCGCGCCTGCTCCCGCCGGTCGGAGGCAGGCCGGTCAGTGCGCCGGAGCGAGCGAAGGTGCGGGTTCGGACCGAGCCGCGGCGCGGGCCGCAGCCGGGGCGTGGCAGACGTCGAAGCTGCGCGCGGTCTCGGCGAACGTGCGGCGCAGCCAGCGCTGCGCCGCATCGCGCTCGTGCCGGCGATGCCAGAGCAGGCCGACCTCGATCGGCGGCAGCGAGCCCGGGAAGCGTCGCATCGCCAGGCCTTCGGCCAGGCCGGAGGCGAGGACGAAGCTGCGCGGCAGCACCGTGAGCAGGTCGGAGTCGTGGACGACGCGCGCGGCGGTCGAGAACTCGTGGACCGTGAGCATGACCTGGCGCTCGCGGCCATCGCGGGCCAGCGCCTCGTCGACGAAGCCGCGCGGCCGGCCGGCGAAGCTGACGCGCACGTGGCGGGCGGCGCAGTAGGCGTCGAGCGAAAGCTCGGTCTCTGCGGCCAGCGGATGGCCGCGGCGCATCGTGCACACGTATTCGCAGGTGTAGAGCGGATCGAGAGCGATCGTCGACCGCGTGCCTTCCGCGGCGAGCGCCGCGGCGACGTCGGGAAAGAAGCCGACCGCGGCGTCGACGAAGCCCTGCTCGAGCTGCGCCCGCGGGTCGCGCGAGGAAAGCGGCAGCACGCGCACGTCGGCACGCGCTCGCTCGCGCAGCATCGTGTCGACGAACGCGGGCATCAGCACCGTCGCGGTCGCGTCGGCCATCGCCAGCGTGAAGGTGCGGGCGTCGCGCGTCGGATCGAAGCCCTGCGGATCGAGCGCCTGGCTGAGCCGCCCGAGCGCCGCCTCGACGTGCGGCCACATCTCGGCGGCGTGCGCCGTCGGCACGACGCCGCTCGGCACGGTGATGAACAGCTCGTCGCCCGTCGCCTCGCGCAGGCGCCTGAGGGCATTGCTGACCGCCGGCTGCGTCATTGCCAGCTGCGCCGCTGCGCGCGTGACGTTGCGCTCGAGCATCACCGCGGCGAAGACGCGCAGGAGGTTGAGGTCGAGGGTGCGGAAATTCATCGCGATACGCTGTCCGGGGCGGTACTTCTTGGCACGGCATTCATGGGGGTGATGGCCGGATTCGGACTGGAAATTTCCATTTGACTAGGGAAAACCCTAGTCTATGCCTGTCGCCGTGTTTTCGCTCTGCGACGGTCTCCAGGAGAAAGCCATGTCCGTGCAAAAGGTCAACGTCCTCGTTCCCCCGCTTCGCGCTGTTCCGCCGGCCGCCGCCTGGGCGGCGGATGCCGTTGCCTGGCTGTTCGGCGGCGATCCGCGCCATCCGAGCGGCCTTCCGGCCTGGCTCGCGGCGGCCCGCGCGCGCTACGTCGCCGACCGGGCGCTGCGCCGCGAAGCCGGCGAGCGCATGGCCCTGATCGCGCTCGCGCAACGCTACGAGGCGACCCAGCCCGAGTTCGCCAAGGACCTGTTCGCGGCCGCGCTCGCCGACCGCCAGGCCTGACTCCGCCGGCCGATCGCCGGCTCGCCGAAGCGGGGCGCTCGCCCAGGAGCGCATCGCTATACTCGCCCTCGAAGCGCCGATTTGTTCCGGCTTGCGGGCGCTCTATAAATTCGGCTAAAGATTGGGATCCGAAACTCGGAACTCCGCTTTGGCGGTGCCGGGTTTTTTCACGTCCACGGTTTCACTGCGCATGCCTTCCCTCGGCGACGTCCAGCCGCAATCGATGCACTTCGCCGAGCCGCTCGGCCTGGCCAGCGGCGCGGTGCTGCGCGACTACACCCTCGCCTACGAGACCTACGGCACGCTGAACGCGGCGAAGAGCAACGCGGTGCTCGTCTGCCATGCGCTCAACGCCTCGCACCATGTCGCCGGCACCTACGCCGGCAAGGAGAAGAGCGAAGGCTGGTGGGACAACCTGGTCGGGCCCGGCAAGCCGCTCGACACCGACCGCTTCTTCGTCATCGGCGTCAACAACCCGGGCTCGTGCTTCGGCTCGACCGGGCCGACGCATCCGAACCCCGACCCTGCCGCCCAGGGCCGGCCCTACGGCAGTGACTTTCCGGTGGTCACGGTCGAAGACTGGGTCGACGCGCAGGCGCGCCTGATCACCGCGCTCGGCATCGAGCGGCTGGCGGCGGTGATCGGCGGCAGCCTCGGCGGCATGCAGGCGCTCGACTGGTCGCTGCGCTATCCGCATCGGCTCGTGCAGTGCGTCGCCGTCGCCACGGCGCCCAACCTCTCGGCGCAGAACATCGCCTTCAACGAGGTGGCGCGGCGGGCGATCGTCACCGACCCCGAGTTCCACGGCGGCCACTACGCCGAGCACGGCGTGATTCCGCGCCGCGGGCTGCGCGTGGCGCGGATGATCGGCCACATCACCTACCTCTCCGACGACGCGATGGAGGCCAAGTTCGGGCGCGACCTGGCGAATGCCGCGTTCGGCTACTCGACCCAGGGAATCGAGTTCCAGATCGAAGGCTACCTGCGCCACCAGGGCGACAAGTTCAGCGAGTACTTCGACGCCAACACCTACCTGTTGATCACCCGCGCGCTCGACTACTTCGACCCGGCCCGGGCGCACGGCGGCGACCTCGCCGCGACCTTCGCCGCGGCGCGCTGCCGCTTCCAGCTCGTGAGCTTCACCACCGACTGGCGATTCGCGCCGACGCGCTCGCGCGAGATCGTCAAGGCGCTCGTCGACAACCGGCTCGACGTCAGCTACGCGGAGATTGCGGCCCCGCACGGCCACGACGCCTTCCTGCTCGACGACCCGCGCTATCACGGCGTGCTGCGTGCATGTTTCGCCAACCTCGCGAAGGAGCTGGCATGAGCGATCGCAAGGACATCGAGCTGATCGCCGAGCTGGTGCCGAAAGGCGCGCGCGTGCTCGACCTCGGCTGCGGCGACGGCGAGCTGCTGGCGCTGCTCTCGCGCGAGCGCGGCTGCAGCGGCTACGGCATCGAGATCGACGACGCCAACGTGCTCGCCTGCCACCAGCGCGGCGTCAACGTCATCCAGCTCAACCTCGAGGACGGCCTGGCCCTCTTCGAGGACCAGAGCTTCGACGTGGTGCTCCAGCTCGACACCCTGCAGCACCTGAAGAACACCGAGCGGATGCTGCGCGAGACCGCGCGCGTCGGCCGGGTCGGCATCGTCAGCTTCCCGAACTTCGCGCACTGGCCGAACCGCCTGCACGTCGCCGCCGGCCGCATGCCGGTGACGCGCGTCCTGCCCTACGAGTGGTACGACACGCCAAACATCCGCGTCGCCACCTACGCCGATTTCGAGGTGCTGGCGAGGAAGGACGGCCTGGCGATCCTCGACTCGTTCGGCATTCAGGCGGGCAGGGCGGTGCGCACCTGGCCGAACCTGCTCGCCAGCGTCGCCGTCTTCAAGTTCCAGCGCGGCTGAGCCGCGGCCCGCTCGAGCAGCACCGAGTCGCCGAACTCGTGCGTGCGGAAGGCGCCGCGCTCGAGCGCCGCGTCGATCCGTGCCAGCGTGTCCTCGGCGACGAAGGCGCGCAGCAGCTCGTGATGGCTCGTGCCCGGTTCGTGCGTGCCGCTGAGCAGCGCATCGACGACGCGAAGGCAGCTCGCGCCGCCCAGCCGGTTCGTCGCCACGCCTTCGCCGGCACCGAGGCCGCCGGGCCGCGCCGCCGCATGCTCGAGCGCACGCGCGACGGTCGTTCCCAGGGCCACGACGCGACCGCCGAGTTCGTGCGTCGCCCGGACGGCGGCGACGGTCGACGCGGGCAGGCGATAGGGCTCCGCGAACGGCAGGCGGGCGTCGAGCGCCGCGTCGCCGGTGGAGGAGAGGCCGGCCGCGTGGGTGAGCGTCGCGAAGCCGATGCCGCGCCCGCGCAATGCGTCGAGCAGCCGCCAGTCGAGGATGAAGCCAGCCGAGGGCGGCTCGTACGCGACCGGCGGTCCCGCGATCCGCGTCCACACGTCCCACAGGGCCAGCGGCTCGGCGAGGTGCGCGTACTGGACCGGACGGCCGTGCCGGGCGATGCCGGCGCCGACCGTGCCGGCGTCGCCTTCGAAGCGGATCTCGAGCAGGCGCGGATGGCCGACGAGGCGCAGCACTTCGGCGCGCAGCGGACCGAGCGCGAGTCGGTCGCCCGGCGCGAAGTCGGGCGGTGGTGGCCGATCCTCGGTGCGGGTGCGGAAGTCGCCCGTGCCGAAGGCCACGGCGCGGAACACCGGCGCGTCGGCCAGGGCGAGCGAGGCGCGACCGGCGAGGCGCAGCTCGATCGTCGCGCCGCTCGCGAGGTGAATGCCGGCGAGGCTCGCGGGCAGCGTCGCCGCGTCGTTGGCGACGACGAGGTCGCCGGCGTCGAGCAGCTCCGGCAGGCGGATGCGCAGGTGCTCGCTCAATGCGCCTTCGGCATCGACCATCAGCAGCCGCGCGTCGGCCGGTCGCTGCACGGCGAGGGTCGCGGCCTTCACGACGCTCTCCCTTCCGAGCTGCTCGCGGCCGCATCTCCGGGCACAGGCAAAGCCGCGGTCGCAGCGCGTTCGACATCGATTCGCGCGACGATCTCGCGCGCCGCGTCGCGCGGCCGCCTCAGCGTTGCCGGGTCCGCGTCGGGGACGGCGAGCGCGTGCAGCGGCGTGTCCATGTCGCCGGGATCGGCGGCGAGCACGGCGACGCCGTGCGGGCGCAGCTCCTCGTGCCAGATCCGGCTCAGGTGCGCCAGCGCCGCCTTGCTCGCTCCGTACGCGCCCCAGCCGGCATAGGGCGTGACCGCGGCGTCGCTCGAGACGTTGAGGACGACGGAGCGCGTTCCCGCGGCGCGGCCCTCGCGCGCCGCGGCGGCGAGCAGTCCGAGCAGCGCCCTGGTCAGGCGGAACGGGCCGAGGAGGTTGGTCGCGAGCGCGGCCTCGAAGTCCTCGCACTCGGTGTCGGCAAGCAGGGCGAGCGGCACCGGGCCGAGGCTCGACGCGTTGTGAATCAGGACGTCGAGGCCGCCGAGCGCGGCGCCGACCTGCAGGGCGATCGCGTGTGCGTCGTCCTTCTTCGCCACGTCGCCGACGATGCCGTGGCTGCCTTCGACCCGGCGCGCGACGCGGGCGACCGCGTCGGCATGGCGAGCGACGAAGGCGACCGCATCGCCACGCGCGGCGAAGGCCTCGACGAGGGCCAGGCCGAGGCCCGAGGTTCCGCCGGTGATGGCGACGCGCAGCGCAGCGCGTGGTGCAGGAGGGGTGTTCATCGAGGTTCCTGGAGGGGCGATGAGGCGAAGGTAGGCCTCGCCTCGCCGCCACGCCAGCGCCTTGTCCAGCGGATTGGCGCATGGTCACAATCGCGTCGAAATGAGCAGCGATGCCGCCAGCCATCTCGCGCGCAACCTCGCGAGCCTCCGCCATGCGCGCGCCCTGACGCAGGAAGCGCTCGCCCGCTCGGCCAAGGTGCCGCGCTCGACCGTTGCCAACCTCGAGTCGGGCGCAGGCAATCCTTCGCTCGTGGTGCTGGTCAAGGTGGCGCAGGCGCTCGGCGTGCCGATCGACGAGCTGCTCGCCTCGCCGCGCGCGCTGGTGCGGCAGTGGCCGGCGGCCGAGCTGGCCTCGCGCAGCAAAGGCCGCGGCGTCACGATCAGGGACCTGGTGCCCGAGCCGGTGCCCGACGAGATGATGGAGGTGCTCGATTTCGCGCCCGGCGCGGTGATGGCCGGCACGCCGCACCTGCCGGGCACGCGCGAGTTCTTCACCTGCCTCGACGGCAGCGTGAACATCATGGTCGCCGGCGACCGCCATGCGCTTGCCGCCGGCGACGTGCTGGCCTTTCCCGGCAACCTGCCGCACTCGTATCAGAACGCCGATCCGCTGGCGCCGGCACGCGGCGTCTCGGTCGTGGTTTTCGCCAAGGCGGGCGTGTGACGGGCGCCTGAACGGCGCCCGGTTCCGGCGAGAGCGGGCCGGGCGGGCCTCGGCTATTCTTCAAGGCTTTGCAGCAGGCGAAGCCACCCATGAGACTCCATCGCTCGTTTCGCGCCGCTTGCGCCGCCTTCGTCGGCGCGCTGTTCCTCGCTGCTGCCGCGCACGCCGGCGCGCCGCAGGTCAAGACCCAGGCCCCGGGCTTCTACCGGGTGATGCTCGGCG
This sequence comes from Burkholderiales bacterium, assembly GCA_021414305.1. Taxonomy (GTDB): domain Bacteria; phylum Pseudomonadota; class Gammaproteobacteria; order Burkholderiales; family Burkholderiaceae_C; genus Schlegelella_A. The sequence goes on from JAIOOS010000022.1 coordinate 145,565, forward strand.
ACTTCGAGATCACCGCCCTCAGCGACGGCACGGTCGACTTGAAGCCCGGCGAGCTGCTCACCAACACCACGCCGGCCGAGGTGACGAGCTACCTGCAGCGCTCGTTCGAGGCGGCCGCGGTGCCGACCTCGGTCAACGCCTACCTCGTCAACACCGGCGACAAGCTGGTGCTGATCGACACCGGCGCGGCCAAGCTGTTCGGCCCGACCCTCGGCAACCTGCTGACGAACATCGCGGCTGCCGGCTACAAGCCCGAACAGGTCGACGCGGTGCTGATCACGCACATGCATCCCGACCACGTCGGCGGGCTCCTCGCCGACGGCAAGATCGCGTTCCCGAACGCGACCGTGCACGCCGACCAGCGCGACGCCGCGTTCTGGCTCGACAAGGCGCAGCTCGACAAGGCGCCCGACACGATGAAGGGATTCTTCCAGGGCGCGATGGCGTCGATGGGGCCCTACGTCACCGCCGGCCGCTTCAAGGCCTTCGACGGCTCGACCGAGCTCTTTCCCGGCATCCGCGCGCTCGCCACGCCGGGCCACACGCCGGGCCACAGCGTCTACGCGATCGAATCGAAGGGACAGAAGCTCGTCCTCTGGGGCGACCTGATGCACGTCGCCGCGGTGCAGTTCCCGAAGCCGACGGTGACGATTGCCTTCGACGTCGACTCGCCCGCCGCCTCGGTGCAGCGCCGCAAGGCCTACGCCGACGCCGCGAAGGGCCGCTACCTGGTCGCCGCCGCGCACCTGCCCTTCCCCGGCATCGGCCACCTCCGTGCCGAGGGCAAGGGCTACGTGTTCGTGCCGCTGACCTACAACACGGTGCGCTGACATGCGGGGTTCCCCTCCGGCGCGAGCCGAAGCTCGCGCGATGCGGCGTTGCGTTGCGATTTCCGCGGCGGCGCTGGCGGTCGCGGCGCTTCTCTCCGCCTGCGGCGACAAGGCCGACGCCGGCAAGGCCGCGCCGGCCGGCCCGCCGCCGGCCGAGGTGGGCGTCGTCACCGTCGCGCCGCGCCCCGTCGGCCTCGTCACCGAGCTGCCCGGCCGGCTCGAGGCGTCGCGGGTGGCGCAGGTGCGGGCGCGGGTCGCCGGCATCGTCCTCAAGCGCCTCTTCACCGAAGGCAGCGACGTCAAGGCCGGCCAGCCGCTGTTCCAGATCGACTCGGCCGCCTACCAGGCGACCGTGGCGAGCGCGCAGGCCTCGCTGGCCCGCGCCCAAGCCAACGTGACTGCGGCTATGGCACAGGCCGAGCGCTACAAGCCGCTGCTCGAGGCCAACGCGATCAGCAAGCAGGACTACGTCAACGCGGTCGCGGCGCAGAAGCAGGCCGAAGCCGATGTCGCGCTCGCCAAGGCGAACGTGCAGAGCGGCCAGATCAACCTCGGCTACGCCTCGGTCACCGCACCGATCTCGGGCCGGATCGGCCGCGCCCTCGTCACCGAGGGCGCGCTGGTCGGCCAGGGCGAGGCGACGCCGCTCGCGCTGGTGCAGCAGATCAACCCGATGTACGTGAACTTCACCCAGTCGACGACCGAGGTGCTGCAGCTGCGCCGCGCCGTCGCCAGCGGCAAGTTCAAGCGCGCGGGCAACGACGCGGCCAGCGTGCGCATCGTCCTCGAGGACGGCAGCGAGTATCCGCAGCCGGGCCGGCTGCTCTTCTCCGACCTTTCGGTCGACCCGACCTCGGGCCAGATCACGCTGCGCGCCGAGGTGCCCAATGCCTCCGGCTTCCTGCTGCCCGGCATGTACGTGCGGGTGCGGCTCGAGCAGGCCGAGGCGCCGACCGGCCTCCTCGTGCCGCAGCAGGCGGTAACGCGTGGCACCAGCGGCGACAGCGTCATGATCGTCGGCGCCGACGGCAAGGTGACGCCGCGGCCCGTGAAGGTCGGCAATGCGCAGGACGGCAACTGGGTGATCCTGGAGGGCGTCGTGCCCGGCGAGATGGTGATGGCCGACGGCTTCCAGAAGCTGCGCGGCAACGCGCCGGTGAAGCCGGTGCCGTGGCAGCCGCCCGGCTCGGCGCCTGCTGCGGGCAGCGCCCCCGCCGGCGCCGCCCCGGCGCCGCGTGCCGCCTCCGCCGCCCGCTGAGCCCGCGCGATGGCGCAGTTCTTCATCGACCGGCCCATCTTCGCTTGGGTGATCGCGTTCTTCATCCTGGTGTTCGGCGGCGTCGCGATCAAGCAGCTGCCGATCGCCCAGTACCCGACGGTCGCGCCGCCGTCGATCGTGCTCACCGCGGTCTACCCGGGCGCTTCGGCGCAGACGCTCGAAGACAGCGTGATCAGCGTGATCGAGCAGGAGATGAACGGCTCGCCGGGGCTGATCTATTTCGAGTCGGTGAGCCAGTCGAACGGCGTCGGCTCGATCAATCTCACCTTCCAGACCGGCACCAGCCCCGACCTGGCGCAGGTCGACGTGCAGAACCGCCTCTCGCGCGCAGCGCCGCGCCTGCCCGCGGCGGTGATCCAGCAGGGCGTGCGGGTCGACAAGGCACGCTCGAACTTCCTGCTGTTCACCATCCTGTCTTCCGACAATCCGGCGTTCGACCCGATCGCCCTCGGCGACTACGCCTCGCGCACCGTGCTGCCCGAGATCCAGCGCATTCCCGGCGTCGGCCAGGCGCAGCTGTTCGGCACCGAGCGCTCGATGCGCATCTGGCTCGACCCGGCCAAGCTGGTCGGCTTCAACCTCTCGACCAACGACGTCGTCGCCGCGATCCGGGCGCAGAACGCGCAGGTCTCCTCGGGCACGATCGGCGACCTGCCGATCGTCGCCGGCACGCCGATCAGCGCCACCGTCGTCGTCGCCGGGCAGCTCGTCTCGGTCGAGCAGTTCGGCCAGATCGTGCTGCGCGCCAACACCGACGGCTCGACCGTGAAGCTGAAGGATGTCGCCCGGATCGAGCTCGGCGGGCAGAACTACGGCACCTCGGCGCGGCTCAACGGCAAGCCCTCCACGGGCATCGGCGTGCAGCTCTCGCCGACCGGCAACGCGCTCGCCACGGCCGAGGCGATCAAGGTGCGCATGACCGAGCTGGCGCGCTACTTCCCGCCCGGGGTCAAGTACGACATCCCGTACGACAGCTCGCGCTTCGTCAAGATCTCGATCAGCCGCGTGGTCGAGACGCTGGTCGAGGCGGTGATCCTCGTCTTCCTGGTGATGTACCTGTTCCTGCAGAACCTGCGCTACACCCTGATCCCGACGATCGTCGTGCCGGTCGCGCTGCTCGGTTCGTTCGGCGTGATGTTCGCCTTCGGCTACTCGATCAACGTGCTGACGATGTTCGCGATGGTGCTCGCGGTCGGCATCCTCGTCGACGACGCGATCGTCGTGATCGAGAACGTCGAGCGCATCATGAGCGAGGAGGGGCTGCCGCCGCGCGAAGCGACCAAGAAGGCGATGGGCCAGATCACCGCCGCGCTGATCGGCATCAGCGTCACGCTGGTCTCGGTGTTCCTGCCGATGGCCTTCTTCGCCGGCTCGGTGGGCAACATCTATCGCCAGTTCTCACTGGTGATGGTGAGCGCGATGCTGTTCTCGGTATTCCTCGCCCTCTCGCTCACGCCGGCCCTCTGCGCCACCTTCCTCAAGCCGGTCGAGGCCGGGCACAAGCACGAGAAGCGCGGCCCGTTCGGCTGGTTCAACCGCTCGTTCAAGGCGGCAACCCACGGCTACGAGAGCTGGGTGGCGAAGATCCTGCGCCGCACCGGGCGCTTCCTGGTGCTGTTCGGGCTGCTCGTCGCCGTTGCCGTGTTCATGGCGTTGCGCATGCCGAATTCGTTCCTGCCGACCGAGGACCAGGGCTACCTGATCGCCAACGTGCAGCTGCCGCCGGGCGCGACGCAGCAGCGCACGCTCGCGGTGATGGAGCAGGCCGAGAAGTTCTTCCTGAGCCAGCCCGAGGTCGACAAGATGGTGAGCGTGCTCGGCTTCAGCTTCTCGGGCAGCGGCCAGAACGCGGCGCTCGCGTTCGTGCCGCTCAAGCCCTGGGACCAGCGCGAAGGTCCGAACCAGTCGGCGCAGGCCCTCGCCGGTCGCGCCTTCGGCGCGCTCTCGGGCGTGCGCGACGCCTTCATCTTCGCCCTCGTGCCGCCGGCGATTCCCGAGCTCGGCACCGCCACCGGCTTCTCGTTCCGCCTCGAGGACCGCGGCAGCAACGGCCACGACGCGCTGGTCGCGGCGCGCAACCAGTTGCTCGGCATGGCGGCGCAGAGCAAGGTGCTCGCCGGGGTGCGCCCCGACGGCCTGGAAGACGCGCCGCAGCTCCAGGTCGACATCGACCGCGACCGCGCCAGCGCGCTCGGCGTCTCCTTCGACAACATCAACGCCGCCCTCTCGACCGCGCTCGGCTCGAGCTACGTCAACGACTTCCCGAACGCCGGCCGGCTGCAGCGCGTCGTCGTCCAGGCCGATGCGCCGCATCGCATGGACGGCGACGACCTGATGCGCGTGAACGTGATCAACAACCAGGGCAAGCCGGTGCCGCTGGCGGCGCTGGCGAAGACGCGCTGGATCACCGGCCCGATCCAGACGATCCGCTTCAACGGCTACCCGGCGATGCGCATCTCCGGCGACGCCGCGCCCGGCTACTCCACCGGCGACGCGATGGACGAGATGGAGCGCCTGGCCGGGCAGCTCCCGGCCGGCTTCGCCTACGAGTGGACCGGCCAGTCGCGCGAGGAGCGGCTCTCGGGCTCGACCGCGATCCTCCTGCTCGGCTTCTCGCTGCTCGCCGTGTTCCTCTGCCTCTCGGCCCTCTACGAGAGCTGGTCGATCCCGTTCGCGGTGCTGCTCGCGGTGCCGCTCGGCGTGCTCGGCGCGGTGCTCGGCGCGACCTTGCGCGGCATGCCGAACGACGTGTTCTTCAAGGTCGGCCTCATCACCGTGATCGGCCTCTCGGCGAAGAACGCGATCCTGATCATCGAGTTCGCCAAGGACCTGCACGCCCAGGGCATGGACCTGATCGATGCGACGCTGCAGGCGGTGCACCTGCGCTTCCGGCCGATCCTGATGACCTCGATCGCCTTCATCCTCGGCGTGCTGCCGCTGGTGGTCTCGTCGGGCGCGGGCTCGGCCAGCCAGCGCGCCATCGGCACCGGCGTGATGGGCGGCATGTTCACCGCGACCTTCCTCGCGATCTTCTTCGTGCCGGTGTTCTTCGTCGTCGTGCGCCGCATCTTCAAGGGCGGCGGCGTGCGCGGCACGGCGAAGGAGAAGTCGCCCGGCGAAGCGACCGCAGCCACCCGGGCCGAAGAGGGCGGCCATGCCTGACCGCCGCGTCCTCGTCCCGGCGCTGGCCGCGCTGCTCGCGCTCGGGGGCTGCATCAACATGATCCCGGCGTACACGCGCCCGGCCGCGCCGGTGCCGGCGACCTACCCGCCCGAGACCACGCCTGCGGCCGCGGCGGCGAGCGTGCCCGCCGCCGAGATCGAATGGCAGCGCTTCTTCGCCGACCCGCGCCTCGGCCGCCTGATCGCGCTGGCGCTGGCGAACAACCGCGATCTGCGCGTCGCCGTGCTCAACATCGAGCAGGCGCGAGCGATCTACGACGTGCGTCGCGCCGACCAGCTGCCGACGCTCGGCGCCGGCGGCAGCGCGGCGCGGGCGGCGACCTCGCAGGGCACCGTCGGCACCGTCTACACCGTAGGCCTGGCGGTCACCGGCTACGAGCTCGACCTGTTCGGCCGCGTCCATGCCCTGAGCGAAGCCGCGCTCGACCAGTACTTCGCCACCGCCGAAGCGCGAAAGGCGGTGCAGATCAGCCTGGTCGCCGCCGTGGCGACGACCTACCTGACGCTGCTCGCCGACGACGAGCAGCTCGCCGTCACCCGCCAGACCCTGGAGACGCGGCAGGAGTCGACCCGCCTCACCAAGCTGCGCTTCGACAACGGCGCCTCGTCCGAGCTCGACTATCGGCAATCGGAGTCGCTGCTCGAAGGCGCCCGCGCCGCGCTGGCGGTGGCGCTGCGCCAGCGCGCGACCGACGAGAACGCGCTGCAGCTCCTGGTCGGCCAGCCCCTGCCTGCCGACCTGCCCGTGCCGCTGCCGCTCGACGAGCGCCAGATCGGGACCGACCTGCCCGCCGGCCTGCCCTCGGAGCTCTTGGAGCGGCGGCCCGACATCCGCGCCGCCGAGCAGCAGCTTCTCGCCGCCAATGCCAACATCGGCGCGGCCAAGGCGGCGTTCTTTCCGCGGATCGCGCTGACCGCCAACTTCGGCACCGCCAGCACCGAGCTCTCGGGCCTGTTCAAGAGCGGCAGCTACGCCTTCACCGGCAGCGCGCAGCTGCTCCAGCCGCTGTTCGACGCCGGGCGCAACCGCGCCAACCTGCAGGTCGCCCAGGTCAACCGCGACATCGCCGTGGCGCAGTACGAGAAGGCGATCCAGACCGCGTTCCGCGAGGTCGCCGACGCGCTCGCCGGGCGGGCGACCTTCGGCGAGCAGGTGCGGGCGCTGGCGGCGCAGACCAACGCGCTGGCGATCACCTACCGCCTGGCCGACCTGCGCTACCGCGCCGGCGCGTCGAGCTACCTCGATGCGCTCGACGCGCAGCGCCAGCTCTTCATCTCGCAGCAGGCGCTGATCCAGTCGCGGGCACTGCAGCTGCAGAACGCCGTCGCGCTCTACCGGGTGCTGGGCGGCGGCTGGAAGGACGAGCCGGTGGCGACCGCGGCCTCAGGGCCGATGCGCTGAGCTCTGCGGCGCCAGCGCCGCGTCGCCGAATGCGGCCGCATGCGCTCCGCCCGCGGCGCCGACGACGACGCGGTTGCGGCCGAGCTGCTTGGCCTGGTACAGGGCGGCATCGGCGCGCACCAGCAGGCGCGACATGTCCTCGCCGGCCTCGCTCCACTGGGCGATGCCGATGCTGACCGTCACCGGAACCGCCTTGTCGTCCAGCATCAGGGGATGGGCGGCGAGCTGCTCGCGCAGGCGATCGGCTACCGGCGCGACGGCGGCGAGCGTTGCGCCCGGCATCAGCGCGACGAATTCCTCGCCGCCGATCCGGGCGAGGGCGTCGATCTCGCGCACGCCCGACTTGAGGCTTTGGGCCACGTGCTTCAGCGCCCGGTCGCCGACGCCATGGCCGAAGCGGTCGTTGACCGACTTGAAGTGGTCGAGATCGAGCATCAGCACCGAGAACGGCTCGCCGCTGCGCAGGCTGCGGCGGATCTGCGCCTCGATGCCCTCCTCGATCGCGCGCCGGTTGAGCAGGCCGGTCAGGTCGTCGTGGCGGGCGCGATGCCGCAGGTCGGCGAGGAGGCGGCCGACCACGAGCGCGAACAGGCTGGCATGGAAGGCCAGCACGATCACCACGTAGCCAAGGCCGGAGGCGACGTTGAGCGGGCTGTCGACGATGATCTCGGAGCCGACGGTCGCCGGCCAGACGAGCACGCGCAGGCCCCGCCAGGTGAAGCCGACGACCGTGAACACACCCGGCACCGCCATCAGCCAGGGCCAGCGGAAGTGCAGCCGGTCGCGTGCATACAGGTACAGGTCGCGCGAGACGCCGAGCGACACCAGCGAGAGCAGGGTCGAGAGCGTGGCGACCCGCAGGCTTCCGCCGGCAGGCGCGAGGCCGATGAGCGACGCGATCAGCGAGATGGCGAGCACGAGCACGTGCACGCGCATCGCGGGCGGGTGATCGACGAAGATCCAGACCCCGCGCTGCAGCGCCACGATCGCCAGCATCACCGACATGTTGCCGACCGCACGCACCGCCTCGGCCTGCGTCGGGCCGCCGACATGCAGGGCGACGATGAGGAGGAGGAAGCCGAACGAGCTGCCGCCGGCGAACACGGCCCAGTGCATCGCCGCGCGCCGGATCTCGCCCATCAGCGAGGAACCGAACAGCCATACGCCGGCCAGCACCGCCTGGGTGACGGCGACCATGGCGAACGCCACGTCGGTGGCCGACATCCAGGCGAACACCGCCGCCCTCAGACCTGGCTTGCGGCCCCCAGGCTTTCGAACTCCGCCGCCCGCTTTTCCTTCCACGCCTCGATCGCCGTCGCGATGTCGCCGGTGTCGAAGATCGCGCTCTGCAGCAGCGTCATCTGCTGCAGGGCCGAAGCGGTCGAGTGGTCGCGCGCGTGGTTGAGGGCGAGCTTGGTGCCGGCGATGGCGAGCGGCGACTTGGTGGCGATGGTGCGGGCCAGCGCCATCGCGCGGCCGTGCAGCGCCGCCGTGTCGGGCAGCACCGCATTGACCAGGCCGACCGCGAGCGCGCGCTCGGCGCCCATGCGCTCTCCGGTGTAGGCCATCTCGCGGGCAACGCCCTGCGGCACGATCTTCGGCAGGCGCTGCAGGCTGCCGACGTCGGCGGCCATGCCGATGTTGATCTCCTGCAGGGTGAAGAAGGCGTCGGCGCTGCACAGGCGGATGTCGCACGCGGTCACCAGGTCGAGGCCGCCGCCGATGCAGCCGCCCTGGATCGCGCAGATCACCGGAAAGCGCGCCTCGTCGAGGGCGCTGAAGCAGTCCATGAGCTTGCGCAGCGACTCCTGGAAGGCGAGGCGCTGGCGGGCCGAGCCGGTGACCAGCATGGTGTCGTCGCCGGCGAAGACGTCGAGCGCCATGCCGGCCGAGAAATGCTTGCCGGTCGAGGAGAGGACCAGCACGCGGGTCTCTCCGTCGTCGCCGAGGCCGCGCACGGCGTCGCGGATCGCCGGGAAGAACGCCGGCGTCATCGTGTTCATTCGCTCCGGGCGGTTCAGCCGCAGGTGGGCGACGCCGTTATCGTGCGAGAGCTCGAAGAATTCGGTGGTGCTGTCGTTCATGGCGGCGGAGGAGGTCGAATTGGACAAACAGATCGAGACCCGCGACGGGCTGGTGCTGCGCGGCCGAGAGTGGCCGCAGGAGCCGGCGCGCGGAACGATTGTCCTCGTTCACGGCCTCGGCGAGCACGTCGGCCGCTACGCCCACGTCGCCGCGTTCCTGAACGCGCGAGGCTGGCGCGTCGTCGGCTACGACCACCGCGGCCATGGCAGGAGCGACGGCGCGCGTGGCCGGCTCGCGCAGGTCGACGATCTGCTCGTCGACCTGGCGCGGGTGCTCGATGCGGTGCGCGCCGAGCACCCCGAGGGACCGCTGGTGCTCCTCGGGCACAGCCTCGGCGGCCTGGTCGCAGCGCGCTTCGTCGCCGGTGCGCTGGCGCCGGCTTCGCCCTGGTCGCGGCCGGTCGATGCGCTGCTGCTCTCGTCGCCGGCGCTGGCCACGGCGATGAACCCGCTGCAGAAGGCGATGCTCGCGGTGCTCGGCCCCCTGACGCCGAACCTCGCGGTCGGCAACGGCCTGAAGCCCGAATGGATCTCGCGCGACCCGGCGGTGGTGGCGGCGTACCAGGCCGATCCGCTGGTGCACGACCGGATTGCGCCTCGGCTGGCGCGCTTCGTCGTCGAAGGCGGTGAGTTCGTCCGCAGCGTGGCGACGCGCTGGACCGTGCCGACGCTGCTCCTCTACGCCGGCGCCGACCGCTGCGTGCCGCCCGCGGGCAGCGCGGCCTTCGCCGCAGCGGCGCCCAAGGAAGTGGTGAGAGCTCGCGTCTTCCCGGCGCTGTTCCACGAGATCATGAACGAACCCGAGCAGGCGGAGGTGTTATCGGCCCTCGGCGAGTGGCTGGCTACACTGGCCGTTTCGCCCACGAGGAGCCCGCGATGAACGCACGCGACCCCCTGCTTCCGGTCCAGAAAGACGAGGCCGAGCAGCTCGGCCAGTATGCCGAGCGCGTCTGGGACGACGAGATCGTTCCGGCGCTCACGAACTACATCGCGGTGCCGGCCAAGAGCCCGATGTTCGATGCCGAGTGGCAGCAGCACGGCTTCATCGATGACGTGGTGAGGGACGCCGCCGCCTGGGTCGAGAAGCAGAACGTGGCCGGGCTCAAGCTCGAGGTGATCCGCCTCGAGGGCCGCACGCCGGTCATCTTCTTCGACGTGCCCGCCACCCGGCCCGGCGGCAACGACGCCGGCGCCGAGACGATCTGCCTCTACGGCCACCTCGACAAGCAGCCCGAGTTCAACGGCTGGAAGAACGGCTTCGGTCCGTGGACGCCGCGCTACGAGGGCGGCCTGCTCTACGGTCGCGGCGGCGCCGACGATGGCTACGCGATCTACGCGGCGATCACCGCGATCAAGGCGCTCGACCTGCAGGGCATCGCCCGGCCGCGCTGCGTCGGCCTGATCGAGACCTGCGAGGAGAGCGGCTCGCCCGACCTGCCGTTCTACGTCGACGCGCTCGGCGAGCGGCTCGGCCACATCGCCCTCGTCGTCTGCCTCGACAGCGGCGCCGGCAACTACGACCAGCTCTGGCTCACGACCAGCCTGCGCGGCAACGTCACCGGCACGCTCAAGGTCGAGATCCTGACCGAAGGCATCCACTCCGGCGACGCGAGCGGCCTGGTGCCGTCGAGCTTTCGCGTCCTGCGCCAGGTGCTCGATCGGCTCGAGGACTCGAAAACCGGGCGCCTCCTGCCCGAGAGCCTGCACTGCGCCATCCCGGCCGATCGCATCGAGCAGGCGAAGGCGACCGCGCGGATCCTCGGCGACGAGGTCTGGAAGCGCTTCCCCTGGGCCTGCGGCGCCGACGGCGGGCCGACCCTGCCGACCACCACCGACCCGCTCGAGGCGCTGCTCAACCGGACCTGGCGACCGACCCTTTCGGTGACCGGCGTGGACGGCATGCCGGCGCTGAAAGATGCGGGCAACGTGCTGCGCCCCTTCACCGCATTCAAGCTCAGCCTGCGCACGCCGCCGCTGGTCGATGCCGGCCAGGCTGCGGCGACGCTGAAGGCGCTGCTCGAGGACAACGCACCCTACAACGCCAAGGTCACCTTCCATGGCGACGGAGGCAGTGATGCCGCCGGTGCGACCGGCTGGAACGCACCGAGCCTCGCCCCCTGGCTCGGCGTGGCGCTCGATTCGGCGTCGCAGGCGCACTTCGGCGCGCCCTGCGGCTACATCGGCCAGGGCGGCACGATCCCGCTGATGAACATGCTGCAGCAGAGCTTCCCGAAGGCGCAGATGATGGTCTGCGGCGTGCTCGGCCCGAAGAGCAACGCGCATGGGCCGAACGAGTTCCTGCACGTGCCCTACGGCAAGAAGCTCACGGCCGCGGTGGCGCAGGTGATGGCGGCCTGCCCGTGATCGCCATGGCGACGGCCTCGGCGACCTCGATGCCGTCGACCGCCGCCGACATGATTCCGCCGGCATAGCCGGCGCCTTCGCCAGCCGGGTACAGGCCGGCGACGTTCGTGCTCTGCAGGTCCTTGCCGCGCGGCATGCGCAGCGGCGAGGAGGTACGCGTCTCGACGCCGGTGAGCACCGCGTCCTCCATCGCGAAGCCGGCGATCTGCCTGGCGAACGCCGGCAGCGCCTCGCGGATCGCGGCGATCGCATAGGCCGGCAGGCTTTCGTTGCCGGGCGCGGCGAGGTCGGTCGGCAGCACCCCCGGCTTGTACGAAGGCAGCACGCTGTCGAACGAGGTCGAGGCGCGGCCGGCGAGGAAGTCGCCAACGCGCTGCCCCGGCGCGGCATAGCTTTCGCCACCGAGCAGGTAGGCGCGCGACTCCCAGAAGCGCTGGAAGGCGATGCCGTCGAGCGCGCCGACCTCGCCGCTCGTGCCCGCGGCGCGCACGTCCTCGGGCGTCAGGCCGACGACGATGCCGGCGTTGGCGTTGCGCTCGTTGCGCGAATACTGGCTCATGCCGTTGGTGACGACCCGGCCCGGCTCCGAGGTCGCGGCGACGACGGTGCCGCCCGGGCACATGCAGAAGCTGTAGACCGAGCGGCCGTTGCCCGCGTGATGCACCAGCTTGTAGTCGGCGGCGCCGAGCAGCGGATGGCCGGCGTACTTCTCGCCGAAGCGGGCGCGGTCGATCAGGCCCTGCGGATGCTCGATGCGAAAGCCGATCGAGAACGGCTTGGCCTGCATCGCCACGCCGCGCTCGTGCAGCATCGCGAAAGTGTCACGGGCGCTGTGGCCGAGGGCGAGCACGACCTGGTCGGCACGGATCTCCTCGAGCGCATCGCCGCTGCCGCTGGCGTTCGCGACCGTCACGCCGCGCACCCGGCCTGCTTCGATCCGCAGGTCGACGACGCGCCGGCCGAACCGGACCTCGCCGCCGAGCCGCTCGATCTCGGCACGCATCTTCTCGACCACGCCGACCAGGCGGAAGGTGCCGATGTGCGGCTTGGCGACGAAGGCGATCTCTTCCGGCGCGCCGGCCTTGATGAACTCGTCGATGACCTTGCGCGTGAGATGCCGCGGGTCGCTGATCTGGCTCCACAGCTTGCCGTCGGAAAAGGTGCCGGCGCCCCCTTCGCCGAACTGGACGTTCGATTCCGGATCGAGCACGCCGCGTCGCCACAGGCCCCAGGTGTCCCGGGTTCGCTCGCGAACCGCGCGGCCGCGCTCGAGCACGATCGGGCGAAAGCCCATCTGCGCCAGCAGCAGAGCGGCGAACAGGCCGCAGGGCCCGAAGCCGACGACCACCGGCCGCGGCGCCGGGCTCGCCGCGAAATCGCCGGGCGCATGGGCGAGGAAGCGGTAGCGCGTGTCGGGCGCGGGCCGCACATGCGGATCGCCGGCATGGCGCGCGAGCACATGCGCCTCGTCGGCGACTTCGCAGTCGAGCGTGTAGACGAAGACGATCGCCGAGCGCTTGCGCGCGTCGTAGCCGCGCTTGAACACCGTCATCGCGAGCAGCGCGCTGTTGGAGACTCGCAAGCGCGCCAGCGCCGCGGCGCGCAGCGCCGGCTCGGCATGCTCGATCGGCAGGCGGATCTCGGTGAGGCGAATCATCGATCCGCGGGCATCGGGCGCCCGCCTAGCGGTAGACGTCCATGCGCTCGGCGCCCATCAGCGGCTCGAGCAGGCGCGACAGCGGCCTGAGCTCCGAATAGCGCGCCGCGACCTTGTGCGCATAGGCGAAGAAGCGCGGCAGGTCGGCGCTGTAGGCCGGCTTGCCATCGCGGTGCTTGAGCCGGGAGAAGATGCCCAGCACCTTGAGGTGGCGCTGCAGGCCCATCCATTCGAGCGCCCGCCAGAACTCGCCGAAGTCGCGGGCTAGCGGCAGGCCCGCCTTGCGCGCCACTTCCCAGTAGCGCACGGCCCAGTCGATCTCCTGCTCCTCGTCCCAGGAGATGAAGGCGTCGCGCAGCAGCGAGGCGACGTCGTAGACGATCGGCCCGTGCACGGCGTCCTGGAAGTCGAGGATGCCGGGATTGGGCGTCGCGACCATCAGGTTCCTCGGCATCCAGTCGCGGTGCACCGCCACCTTCGGCTGCGCCAGGGCGCTCACGACCAGTCGGTCGCAGGCGTCGGTCCAGGTCGCGTTCTCGGCGCTCGTCCAGGCGGCGCCGCATTCGCGCTGCACGCACCACTCGGGAAAGAGCGCGAGCTCGCGCCGCAGCAGCGCGTCGTCGTAGGGCGGCAGCGCGTCGCCGGGAACGTTGCCCTGCCAGGTGATGAGGGCGGCGATCGCGTCGCGCATCAGCGCATCGGCGCGCGCGCCGTCGCCCTCGGCCTGGGCCCGCTGCAGGGCGGCGAGATAAAGCGTGTCGCCGAGGTCGTCGAGCAGGAGGAAGCCGTGCGCCGGATCGGCCTCGAGCACCCGAGGCGCATGCAGGCCCGCCCTGGCGATCAGGCCGGCGACATGAATGAAGGGCCGCACGTCTTCCTGCGGCGGCGGCGCGTCCATGACGATGACGCTGCCGCCGCCTTCGAGGTCGGCGCGCAGGTAGCGGCGAAAACTGGCGTCGCTCGATGCCGGCCTGAGGCTGGCGAGGACCAGGCGGTGCGCCGCGGCCACGCCGGCGAGCCAGACGGCGAAGGCCGCCTTGCGGGCCGGGTCGGCCCAGGCAATGGCGGGAGGCAGGTCGGGGGGATTCACGTGCGGCGGCGAGGGGCGTTCGAGGTGCTGACGCGCGGGCCTCGTGGATAATCGATTCTACAAATCGATGCGCGATCGCCTCTGCCAGGCCGTCCGGCTACGCATCCTCTCCATCGCAGTGCTGGCGGTCTTGGCGGGTGGCGCAGCTGCACAGGCCCCCACCCCGACCACCGCCGCCTCGGCGCCCCGCGCCGCGAGCGCGCCCGGCATCGAGCTGCGCAATTCCACCGCCCTGCAGCCGCCGCCGCACGGCGACGCCGGCAAGCAGTTGCCGATCATCCTGCAGGCGCGCGAACTGCGCGGCCGCCCCGACCTCGATGCCGAAGCCGTCGGCGACGTCGAGTTCCGGCGCGGCGCGGTCGTCATCCATTCCGACCGGTTGACCTACGACCAGGCCGAAGACCTGGCGCGCGCCACCGGCAACGTCGTCGTCAGCCGCGAGGGCAACGTCTTCTTCGGTCCCGAGGCGCAGCTCCGGGTCGAGCGCTTCGAAGGGTTCTTCCGCAGCCCGACCTATCGCTTCGCCCGCACCGACGCCGGCGGCAAGGCGTCGCGGATCGAGTTCGTCGACGACCAGCGCGCCATCGCCTTCGACGCCACCTACTCGAGCTGCAGCCCCGACGACCCCGACCCGCCGTGGATCCTGAAGGCGGGCAGGATCGATACCGACAACGAGACCAGCACCGGCATCGCCCACGACGCGGTGCTGCGCTTCTACGGCGTGCCTATCCTCGCCTCGCCGGTGCTGAGCTTTCCCCTGAACGACGAGCGGCGATCGGGCTTCCTGCCGCCGAGCTTCGGCCTCGACAGCCGCAGCGGCTTGCAGTTCGGGATTCCCTACTACTGGAACATCGCGCCCAATCGCGACGCGACCTTCACCGTTCTCGAAAGCACGCGTCGCGGCCCGGCCGTCGAGGCCGAGTTCCGCTATCTGCAGCCGGGCTATGCAGGCGAGGCCGACCTCCGTGTGCTGCCGAACGACCGCGCCTACGACGGCCACTCGCGCCATGCCTACCGTTTCCTGCACGAGGGACTGCTGCCCGGGAACGTGTTCGCCCAGGCCAGGGTGCTGCGCGTCTCCGACGACGACTACTGGAAGGACTTCCCGGGCGACACGAGGTCGCCGACGCCGCGGCTGCTGCAGTCCGACCTGCAGCTCAACCGCCCCTTCGGCGACTGGTCGACCTACGCCCGGGTGCAGCGCTGGCAGGTGCTGCAGACCGTGGACCCGACGACACGCATCGATCCGCCCCCCTACGAGCGGCTGCCGCAGATCGGCACCCGCTACGCCGCGCCCTGGCTCGGCGGCGTCGACGTCAGCTTCGAAGGCGAGTTCAACCGCTTCGCCAACCCCGACGACCACTACCTCGCGCCGCGCCAGACCGGCGACCGCTTCCACGCCCTCGGCAGCATCAGCCGGCCGTTCTACACGCCGGGCTGGACCCTGGTGCCGAAGATCTCGTTCAACGCCGCCTCCTACTCGGTCGACCAGCCCCTTGCCGATGGCCGGCACAGCGCCTCGCGTGTGATCCCGACGGTGAGCCTCGACAGTGCCTGGGCCCTGGAGCGCGATACCAGCCTGTTCGGCAAGGCGTTCCGCGAGACGCTCGAGCCGCGCCTCTTCTACGTCAACACGCCGTTCCGCCACCAGGCCGACCTGCCCAACTTCGACGCCGCGCCCAAGGACTTCAACTTCGACTCGATCTTCACGGAGAACCTGTTCTCGGGCGTCGACCGCGTCTCCGATTCGCACCAGCTCACGGCCGGCCTGACCTCGCGGCTGGTCGACCCGCAGACGGGAGTCGAGGCGCTGCGCCTGGGCATCATGCAGCGCTACCTGTTCCGCGACCAGCTCGTCACCCCCGACGGCACGCCGCAGACCCAGCGCTGGTCCGACATCCTGGTGCTGGGCTCGACCTCGCTGGTGCCGAACTGGACCTTCGACGCCCAGGCCCAGTACAACCCCGACACCCGCCGGATCGCGCGTTCGCTCGCCGGCTTTCGCTATTCGCCCGGGCCGTACCGGACCATCAACATGAACTACCGGCTGACGCGCGGCCTCTCGGAGCAGGTCGAGGTCGGCTGGCAGTGGCCGGTCTACGGCAGGCCGCGCGCCGGCGAGGGCGGCGAGGGCGGGCAGCCGTCCTCGGGCGGCGGCAAGTGCGGCGGCACGCTCTATACCGTCGGCCGGGTCAACTACAGCACCCGCGACAGCCGGCTCACCGACTCGCTCGTCGGCCTCGAATACGATGCCGGCTGCTGGATCGGCCGGCTGGTCGTCGAGCGGCTGTCGACCGGCCGCAGCGAAGCGACGACGCGCCTGCTGGTGCAATTGGAACTCGTCGGGCTGTCCCGGATCGGAGCCAATCCGCTGCGCGTCTTGAAGGACAATGTGCCGGGCTACCAGCTGCTGCGCGACGAGCGCACGACGAGCACACCGTTCAACCCGTATGACTGATTCGAATCTCGCTCGCCGCCGGGCCCTCGCCGCGCTCGCCGCCCTGGCGCTGGGCATGACCGCCGGCTTGGCGCCGGCGCAGACCAGCGACTACATCGTCGCCGTCGTCAACCAGGAATTGGTCACCGCGGCGGAGGTGCAGCAGCGGATCGCGCGGGTGCGCGCCGAGGCGGCGCAGAACCGCAGCCAGCTTCCATCGGCGACGGCGTTGCGCCAGCAGGTCGTCGAGATGCTGATCGACGAGCGCGTCCTTGTCACCAATGCGCGCGACAGCGGCGCCCGGATCGACGAGTCCGAGCTCGACCGGGCCGTGGCCAACGTCGCGGTGCAGAACCAGCTCACCCTGGTGCAGCTGCGCGAGCGCCTGCGCAAGGAGGGGATCGAGTACGCGAAGTTCCGCGCCAACGTGAAGGACCAGATGCTGGTCGAGCGGGTGCGCGAGCGCGAGGTGGCGAGCCGGATCAAGGTGTCCGAGGCGGAGATCGACGCCCTCCTCGAGGAGCGGCGCAACGGCGGCGCCAACGCCCAGTTCAACATCGCCCAGATCATGGTGCCAGTGCCGGACAACGCGAACCAGGCGATGGTCGGCGAGCGCCGCGCGCTGGCGCAGGCCGCGCTGAGGCGGGTGCGGGCCGGCGAGGACTTCGCGGTCGTGGCGCGCGAAGTTTCGCAGGACAGCAACCGCACCCAGGGCGGCGAGATCGGCATGCGGCCGGCCGACCGATTGCCCGACGTCTTCGTCAAGGCGGTTCGGCCGCTGAAGGCGGGCGAGATCTCGCCCGACGTGCTGCGCAGCGCCGCTGGCTTTCACGTGCTCAAGCTCGTCGAGCGCAAGGACGAGGGCGCGTTCAGCGTCCAGCAGGTGCGCGCCCGCCACATCCTCCTGCGGACCTCGGCCGCCGGCCTGAGCAACGAAGCGGCGGCGCGCCGTCTGATCCAGTTCAAGCGCGAGATCCTGGCCGGCAGCAAGACCTTCGAGCAGCTGGCGCGCGACAACTCCGAGGACGGCAGCGCCGCCCAGGGCGGCGACCTCGGCTGGGCTTCGGCCGGCCAGTACGTGCCCGAGTTCGAAGAGGCGCTCGCCGCGCTCGACGTCGGCGGGATTTCCGATCCGGTCGTGACCCGCTTCGGCGTTCACCTGGTCCAGGTGGTCGACCGGCGCCAGGTCACGCTCGACAACAAGCAGCAACGCGAGCAGGCGAGGAACATCCTGCGCGAGCAGAAGTTCGATGAGGCCTATGCGGAATGGCTGCGCGACCTGCGCGGCCGGGCCTACATCGAGATGCGGGATCCGCCGCAGTAGCTGCGGCGCTCTTCCCGTGGCGCAGCACCCGAAGAAGCGCTTCGGCCAGCATTTTCTCGTCGATCCGGGGGTGATCGACGCGATCGTCCGGGCGGTTGCGCCGCGGCCGGGCGAGGCGCTGGTCGAGATCGGCCCGGGACGCGGCGCGATCACGATGCCGCTGCTCGAGCGCTGCGGCGCGCTTACCGTCATCGAGCTCGACCGCGACCTCGCGGCGCGGCTGCGCCGCACGCCGGGCCTCGAGGTCGTCGAAGCCGATGTGCTGCGCGTCGACTTCGCGGCCCTTCCGGCGGCCGCGGGCGGCGCCCGGCCGCTCCGCATCGTCGGCAACCTGCCCTACAACATCTCGACCCCGATCCTCTTTCACCTCCTGCAATCGGTGGACCGCATCGCCGACCAGCACGTCATGCTGCAGAAGGAGGTGGTCGACCGGATGGTGGCCCGCCCCGGTCGCAAGGACTACGGCCGGTTGAGCGTGATGCTGCAGTGGCGCTACGAGGTCGAGCACGTGCTCGACGTCGCGCCCGAGGCCTTCGATCCGCCGCCGCGGGTCGATTCGGCGGTGGTGCGCATGGCGCCCAAGCCGGCCGCCGCCGGCGTCGACCCGAAGCTGCTCGGCGAGCTGGTGACCGTCGCCTTCTCGCAGCGGCGCAAGCTGTTGCGCCACACGCTCGGCCGCTGGCTCGACGAGCGCGGCGCGAGCGGCGACTTCGACGTGCAGCGGCGCGCCGAGGAGGTTCCGGTCGAGGAATACCTGCGGCTTGCGTCAGACGTCGCAAAAGCGACCCGGGAGGGGTCGGCCCCTCCCTCCCGGAGGGAGGGGTTGGGGAGGGAGCGACCCTGACCGCGCCTTGGCGCGGCGTAGCCGCTACGCGGCTACGCCGCGCTCAGCCACATCGCCGTGTCGAAGGCGCTGCTCATCAGCGGCATGTTCGCGCCGAAGCTGCTGTTCGCCGCGGTCTTGGCTGCCGCCTTGACGGGTTTGTCGATGCTCTTGTCGTTGCTGACGCCGGGGGCCACATCCGTCGCCCGCTCCCATGACCCTATTTCCTGGGAGCGGGCTACTGAAAAGAATAGAAGCACCGGAACGGTACTTTGCGCTCCGCCCAGTAGTCGGCGGCGTCGCGGAAGACGTCGAGCAACTGCTCGCGCGCCTCGCGGTCGAAGCGGGGGTTGTCGGGCAACTGCTCCAGGACGACGACGAAGCCCGGCTGCGAGCCGGCCTTCTGCACCAGATCGGTCATGCAGTCGTAGAGTGCGTCGAGGTTCTTGCCGAAGTGAGTCGGGAACAGGAACGCTTCGGCGATGCCCTCGAGCACTTCCTGCTTGGACTGCGCCGCCGTCAGGTTGGCGTACAGGAAATGCTGCTCGGCGTGGGTCGCCGCCTGCATGAGTTCATCGACCCGATAGGCTCGAATCGACTGCACGATGTTTGGACGGACTGTCTGCAAGAGCATGTCACGTTCCTCCTTGTCATTGAAATTTGCTAGCGCGCTCATGGCGTGATCCGTTTGAAGCTGGCGTAGTGATCGCCGGTGTAATAACAAGCTGCGGGCGTGACCGGATCGGTTCCGCCGCAGACGATTCGCCGCCCACCCCGATCGTGGGCGCCCGGAGTGGCCACCGTGTATTCTCGGTAGTAACCCTTGTTCTGGAGGGGCAGAAGCCGCTCGCGGTTGCCGAAGACCGACCCGTCCTTGGCGTACCGGAAGGGGCCGCCGGCAAGGATCGCCGTGTGCACCGCCCGCGCTTCGGCAGGCAATTGCGCGACCGCAACCGTTCCCGCAGACGGTGCCGAATCACGCGCTTGTAAGGTGCCGACTGCCAGCAGCACTGCGACGCCGAGGCCCGCTCCCCACCGGAGCAAAGGCCGCCAAGGCTGCAGCCGACCCATCAAAACCACCGGAAATCCCTGAACGTTGAATCTGGAGATGTTACCGAAGTGGGGCGAAAACCTCAAGTTGCTGCCACATATTAGGGCACGAATCGCAGGGATTAAGTTAGCGCACACTCTTCATAATAACAAGCATATGCGAAGAGTCAAAACCGCGATAACGAAGACATCATTTAGTTTCGCAGGCCCCGACGTCAACGGGCGGCGTTGGCGTCGGCAACGGTCAGGGCCGTCATGTTGATGATCCGGCGCACGGTGGCCGAGGGGGTGAGGATGTGCACCGGCTGCGCCGCGCCGAGCAGCACCGGGCCGATCGCGATGCCGCCGCCGGCGGCGGTCTTGAGCAGGTTGTAGGCGATGTTGGCGGCGTCGATGTTGGGCAGCACCAGCAGGTTGGCCTCGCCGGTGAGCGGGCTGTCGGGCATCACGTCGTGGCGGTAGTGGGCGTCGAGCGCGGCGTCGCCGTGCATCTCGCCGTCGACCTCGAGCCACGCGGCCTGGGCGTGCAGGATCGCCAGCGCCTCGCGCATCTTCACGGCCGAGGCGTGGTTGCTGGTGCCGTAGTTGCTGTGCGAGACCAGCGCCGCCTTGGGCTTGATGCCGAAGCGCAGCATCTCCTCGGCGGCCATCACCGTGATCTCGGCGATCTGCTCGGCGGTCGGGTCGTAGTTGACGTGGGTGTCGACCAGCATCACCTGGCGCCCGGGAAGGATCAGGAAGTTCATGCAGGCATAGGTCCGGGCGCCTTCGCGCAGGCCGATCACCTGGTCGATGTAGCCCAGGTGCATCGCCGTGCCGCCCCAGGTGCCGCAGAGCATGCCGTCGACCTCGCCCTTCTTCAGCAGCATCGCGCCGATCAGCGTCAGGCGGCGGCGCATCTCGATCTTCGCCAGCTGCGCGGTCACGCCCTTGCGCGCCGTCATCCGGTGGTAGGTCTGCCAGTAGTCGCGGAAGCGATGGTCGTCCTCGGTATTGACCAGGTCGTAGTCGCGCTCGGCGACCAGGCGCAGGCCGAACTTGGCGATCCGCTGCTCGATGATCTTCGGCCGGCCGATCAGCGTGGGCCGGGCGACGTTCTCGTCGACCACGACCTGCACCGCGCGCAGCACCCGCTCCTCCTCGCCCTCGGCGAAGGCGACGCGCTTGTGCTTGGCGGTCTTGGCCAGGTTGAAGATCGGCCGCATCGTCGTGCCCGAGGCATAGACGAAGGTCTGCAGCTTGGCCCGGTACGCATCCATGTCGGCGATCGGCCGCGCCGCGACGCCCGAGTCGGCGGCGGCCTGCGCCACCGCGGGGGCGATGCGCATCATCAGGCGCGGGTCGAACGGCTTCGGGATCAGGTACTCGCGGCCGAAGCTCAGGTCCGCGCCGGCGTAGGCCGCGGTCACGACCTCGCTCTGCTCGGCCTGCGCCAGGCCGGCGATCGCATGCACCGCGGCGATCTCCATCTCGACCGTGATCGTGGTCGCGCCCGAATCGAGGGCGCCGCGGAAGATGTACGGGAAGCAGAGGACGTTGTTGATCTGGTTCGGGTAGTCGGTGCGGCCGGTGGCGACGATCGCGTCGCTGCGCACCGCGTGCACCTCCTCGGGCAGGATCTCCGGCGTCGGGTTGGCGAGGGCGAAGATGATCGGGTTGGCGCGCATCGTCGCCACCATCTCCGGCTTGAGCACGCCCGCGGCCGAGAGGCCGAGAAAGATGTCGGCGCCCTTCATCACCTCGGCCAGCGTCCGCAGGTCGGTCTTCTGCGCGTAGCCGATCTTGTCCTCGTCCATCAGCTCGACCCGGCCCTCGTAGACGACGCCCGCCAGGTCGGTGACCCAGATGTTCTCCCGCGGCACGCCGAGCTTGACCAGCAGGCCCAGGCAGGCGAGCGCGGCCGCGCCGGCGCCCGAGGTGACGAGCTTGATCTCGTCGATCTTCTTGCCGCTCACCATCAGCGCGTTCAGCACGCCGGCGCCGACGACGATGGCCGTGCCGTGCTGGTCGTCGTGGAACACCGGGATCTTCATCCGCGAGCGCAGCGCCCGCTCGACGTAGAAGCAGTCGGGCGCCTTGA
This sequence comes from Burkholderiales bacterium, assembly GCA_021414305.1. Lineage (GTDB taxonomy): Bacteria > Pseudomonadota > Gammaproteobacteria > Burkholderiales > Burkholderiaceae_C > Schlegelella_A. The sequence goes on from JAIOOS010000022.1 coordinate 167,168, forward strand.
TGTCCTCGAGGTTGATGCCGCCGAAGGTCGGCTCGAGTGCGGCGATCAGGTCGATCAGCTTGTCGAGGTTCTTCTCCGCGACCTCGATGTCGAACACGTCGATGCCGGCGAACTTCTTGAACAGGACGCCCTTGCCTTCCATCACCGGCTTGGCGGCGAGCGGGCCGATGTCGCCCAGGCCGAGCACGGCGGTGCCGTTGGTGATGACGGCGACCAGGTTGCCGCGCGCGGTGTAGCGGAACGCGTTCGCCGGGTCGGCGACGATCTCCTCGCACGCCGCGGCCACGCCCGGCGAATAGGCCATCGCCAGGTCGTGCTGGTTGACGAGCTGCTTGGTCGCGGCGATGGCGACCTTCCCCGGCGTCGGGAACTCGTGATAGTCGAGGGCGGCTCGGCGCAGCTCGGCGGCGCGCAGTTCGGAAGTGGGCATGGTGGGCTGGACAGGCGTCCGGGTCGCGGCGCGGCCGCAGCGCAGCGATCATTGCAGCGTTTCGCAGTCGCCGACCCCGATATTTCCCGGGGCAGGCCGCACGCCCCGGCGCCGAGCCGCCGCCTATGATCGGCGCCTCCCATGGCCCCGCTCGGCGAGTTCGACCTGATCGCCCGCTACTTCACGCGGCCGGTGCGCCGTGCCGCGCTCGGCGTCGGCGACGACTGCGCCCTGCTCGACCTCGCACCGGGCATGACGCTCGCCGTTTCCAGCGACATGCTGGTCGAGGGCCGGCACTTCGTCTCCACGGTGGCGCCGGAGCGGCTCGGCCACAAGGCGCTGGCGGTGAACCTCAGCGACCTCGCCGCCTGCGGCGCCCGCCCGCTCGCCTTCACCCTGGCGCTCGCCTTGCCCGCGGCCGACGAGGCCTTTCTCGCCCCCTTCGCCCGCGGCCTGCTGGCGCTGGCCGAGCGCCACGACTGCGAGCTGGTCGGTGGCGACACCACCCGCGGCCCGCTGACGATCGCCATCACCGTGTTCGGCGAGCTCGCTCCCGGCACCGCGCTGCTGCGCTCGGGCGCGCGGCCCGGCGACGACCTGTACGTCAGCGGCCTGCTCGGCGACGCCCGCCTGGCGCTCGAGGTGCTGCGCGGCAGGGCGGCGGCGCCCGGCGAGGCGTTCGCGCGCATCCGCCGGGCGATGGAGGAACCCGAGCCGCGGGTCGCGCTCGGCCGCGCGCTCGTCGGCATCGCCAGCAGCGCGATCGACGTTTCCGACGGCCTGGCGGGGGATCTCGGCCATGTATTGCGTCGTTCCGGTGTCGGAGCGGTGGTCGAGGTCGACGCCTTGCCGCGCAGCGCCGACCTCGCCGCCCAGGCCGAAGCGCTGCAGCGCGAATGCCTGCTGGCCGGCGGCGACGACTACGAGCTCGTCTTCACCGCACCGGTCGGGCGCCGCGAGGCCGTCGCCGGCGCGGCGCGAGCGGCGGCTACCCCGGTGACGCGGATCGGCCGGATCGAGCCCGGCCAGGAGCTCCGCTTCGTCGACGCGGCGGGGCGCGAGGTGAGCGGCCCTGCGACTTCGTTCGACCACTTCCGGCCGGACCCGCCGGCGTCGGCAACATGAGCACCGAACCCGCGCTCAACCCGCCCCTGCGCGGCGCCGGGCGCCGGCCCGACTGGCGCTTTCTGCTCGCGCACCCGGCGCATGTCGTCGCCCTCGGCTTCGGCGCCGGCCTGTCGCCGCTCGCGCCCGGAACGGTGGGAACCCTCTGGGCCTGGGTCGCCTGGGCGGCCCTGCAGCCGGCGTTGGGCGACGGCGTTCGCGCCGCGGTGCTGCTGGGATCGACCCTCGTCGGCTGGTGGGCCTGCACGGTGACCGCGCGCGATCTGGCGCAGGCCGATCCGTCGTCCATCGTCTGGGACGAGATCGTCGCCTTCTGGCTGGTGCTCTGGCTGGTCACGCCTGCCGGCTTCTGGGGCCAGGCGGTGGCGTTCGCGCTGTTCCGCTTCTTCGACGCGGCCAAGCCCGGTCCGGTCGCCTGGGCCGACCAGCTGTTCAAGCTGCGCCGCGGCCGGGCGATCGGCTGGGCCCAGGGCTTCGGCATCCTGTTCGACGACTTCGTCGCGGCGCTGTGCACGCTGCTCGTGATCGCCTCGTGGAGGTTCGTGTGAGCCAGGCAAGCGAGCCCGCTGCAACGGTGGAGCGGCTCGCCGCGACCTTGCGCCAGCGCGGTGCCCGTATCGCAACGGCGGAGTCGTGCACCGGCGGCCTGATCGCCGCCGCCTGCACCTCGCTCGCCGGCTCGAGCGACTGGTTCGAGCGCGGCTTCGTCACCTACTCGAACGAGGCCAAGACCGAGATGCTCGGCGTGCCGGCGGCGCTGATCGCGGCGTACGGCGCGGTCAGCGCCGAGGTCGCGTGCGCCATGGCCGAAGGCGCGCTCGGCCATTCGCGCGCGTCGTTCGCGGTCTCGGTGACGGGCATCGCCGGGCCGGGCGGCGGGTCGATCGCCAAGCCGGTGGGAACGGTCTGGATCGGCGTCGCCGCATGCGGCGAAAAAGCCGTCGCCTCCCTGCTGCAGGCCACCGGCGACCGGGCTGCGATCCGCCATGCGTCGGTGGCCCGCGCGCTGGCCCTGCTGCTCGCGCGCTGCGAGGCCGGCTGAGGGCTCAGGCGGTCAGCGCCATGCGGGTGGCCGGCTTGCCGCCGACCCGCGCTGTCTCTTCCACCAGCATCAGCACCAGGCGCTTCAGCCCCTGCCAGGGGTCGTGCGGCCAGTCGGGATGCTTCAGGCCCTTGACCAGGCCGTCGCAGATGTGCGCGGCCTCGAGCAGGTGGGCGAGCGCCGCGTCGCTGAGCAGCGCCAGGGCGCGCTCGAACACCCGCTCCTTCGCACCCCAGACGCGCGCCTCGCGCAGGGCCAGCGGCATCGGCTTGCCGGCGCCGAGCGCGTCCTTCACCCGCTTCAGGCCGCGGATGTCCTCGGCCAGGGTCCAGTGCACCAGCACCGCCGCCTCGCCTTCGGCCTCGAGCCCTTCGAGCATGCGCAGGGCGCGCGCCGCCTGTCCGGCGAGCACCGCTTCGCCGAGCTTGAAGACGTCGTAGCGGGCGACGTTGAGCACCGCCGCCTCGATCTGCTCGAAGCTCAGCTCGCCCGGCGGATAGAGCAGGCCGAGCTTTTGCACCTCCTGGTGCGCGGCGAGCAGGTTGCCCTCGATCCGGTCGGCGAAGAAGGCGAGGGTCTTCTGGCCCTCGGGGCCGGAGGCAACGCCCTGGCCTTGCGTCGCCATCCGCTCGACGATCCAGGCGGGCAGCGCCGCGCGCTCGACCGGGTAGACGCGGATCGAGACGCCGGCGCGGTCGAGCGCGGCGAACCAGGCGCTCTTCTGCTGCATGCCGTCGAGCCGGGGCAGCTGCACCAGCGTGATCACGTCGCGGCCGCCGCCGGCGACCGCCGCTTCGCAGTAGCGCTGCAGCGCCTCGGAGCCGTCCTTGCCCGGCTTGCCCGAGGGGATCCGGATCTCGACCAGCTGCCGGTCGGCGAACAGGCTCAGCGCCTGTGCCGCGCCGAGCAGGCTCGACCAGTCGAAGTGCTGGCCGGCGACGGTGTGCACCTGGCGCTCGCTGCAGCCGGCGGCGCGGGCCGCGGCGCGGATCGCGTCGCAGGCCTCCTGCACCAGCAGCGCCTCGTCGCCCCAGACGGTGTAGAGCGGCGCGAGGCCGCGCTTCAGGTGGGACTCGAGGGCGTCGCTGCGGACCTGCATCGCGGCGTCGGTTGGTTGGCTAGAGGACCTGCACCGACGCGAGCCGGCGCAGCACCTGGGAGACGATGTCGGACTGCATCGCGCGATAGAGGAAGGCTTCCTCCTGCTCCTTCGGCAGCGCCGCGCTCTCGGTGTAGGTGAGGTCGCGCTTGAGCAGGATCTCGCTCGGCGGGATCAGCTCCTTGCCGCCGACGGTGCGCAGCGAGAAGCGAAAGCGCAGGCGCAGCTCGAACTCGCGGATCTGGTTCGCGGCGGTGACGGCGACGCTGCTCTTCTGCCGTTCCTCCGCCAGCGCTTCCAGCACCACCTCGGCGTCCTTGGCGGTCTCGACCACCTGCGTGGTCGTGCTCGAGTCGATGTTGCGCTTGAGGTCGGCGGCCAGCGCCGAACGCGGCGGAAAGCCGGCGAGCTGGATCGTCTTGAAGCGCATCTCCGGCGCGCGGCGCAGCTCGAAGCCGCAGGCGGTGAGCGTCGAAGCGGCGAAGGCCAGGAGGAGCGCGCGCCGTCCCGTCATCAGACGACGATGTTGACCAGGCGACCCGGCACGACGACGACGCGCTTGACCGGCGCGCCTTCCGAGAACTTGGCGAACTCGGGCGTGGCCAGCGCCGCCGCTTCGATGCCCGCCTTGCCGGTGGCCGCGGGCACGCGGATCGTGCCGCGCAGCTTGCCGTTGATCTGCAGGGCCAGCTCGATCTCGTCCTGGACCAGCGCGCGTTCGTCCACCGCCGGCCAGCGCGCGTCGAGCAGCGGGCCGAGCTGCTTGTCGTAGCCAAGCTCGCCCCAGAGCACCCAGGTGGTGTGCGGGCACACCGGGTAGAGCGTGCGCAGCAGGATGCCGAAGCCTTCGCGCAGGCTCGCCGCGTCGCCGCCCGCGTGCGCTTCCAGCGCGTTGAGCAGCTTCATTGCGCCGGAGACGACGGTGTTGTATTGCATCCGCTCGTAGTCGTAGCTGACCTGCTTCAGCACGCTGTGGATCTCGTGGCGCAGCGGCGAGCTGCCGCTCGCCTTGCTGTCGGCGGCCGCGGCGATCGTCTCCGCGTGCTTCGCGCCGAACTTCCAGAGGCGCTTGAGGAACCGGTTGGCGCCGTCGACGCCGGCGTTGTTCCAGTCGAGCGTCTGCTCCGGCGGCGAGGCGAACATGACGAACAGGCGCGCCGTGTCGGCGCCGTAGCGGTCGATCTGCTCCTGAGGGTCGACGCCGTTGCGCTCGGTCTTGCCCATCTTCAGCATGCCGCGGTACTCGACCGCGCTGCCGTCGGCGAGCCTGCCGCCGGTGGGCCGGCCTTCGTCGGCGCCGATCGGCGTCACCTGGTCGGGCGGGAAATAGTCGACGCCGCCCTGTTCGGTCGGCCGCGCCCAGACGTGGTTGAGCACCATGCCCTGGGTCAGCAGCTTGGTGAACGGCTCGTCGAAGCCGCTCAGCAGCTTCAGGTCGCGCATCACCTTGGTCCAGAAGCGCGCGTAGAGCAGGTGCAGGATCGCGTGCTCGATGCCGCCGATGTACTGGTCCATCGGCATCCAGTACCGGGTGCCTTCGCCGACCATCGCGTCGTCGAGCGTCGGGTCGCAGTAGCGCATGAAGTACCAGGCGCTGTCGACGAAGGTGTCCATGGTGTCGGTCTCGCGCCGACCGGGCCTGCCGCACTTCGGGCAGGCGACGTTCAGGAACGCCGCGCTCTTGTTCAGCGGGTTGCCGGAACCGTCGGGAATCAGGTCTTCGGGCAGCAGTACCGGCAGGTCCTTCTCGGGCACCGGCACGACGCCGCAGCCGGGGGAGCCCGGCGTGCCTTCGCAATGGACGATCGGGATCGGCGTGCCCCAGTAGCGCTGCCGGCTGATGCCCCAGTCGCGCAGCCGCCACGCGGTCTGCTTCGCGCCCAGGCCGCGCTGCTCGAGCGCGCGGGCGACCGCGTCGACCGCGGCGGGATAGGGCAGGCCGCTGTAGACGTCGGAATTGATCGTGACGCTGCAGCTCGTGTCGGCGTACCAGTCCTGCCAGTGGTCGTAGGTGAAATGCTCGCCGTCGACGTGGATCACCTGCAGCAGGTCGATGCCGTAGCGCTTGGCGAACTCGAAGTCGCGCTCGTCGTGCGCGGGCACACCCATCACGGCGCCGTCGCCGTAGCCGATCAGCACGTAGTTGCCGACCCAGAGCGGAATCGGCAGGTGGCTGAGCGGATGCTCGACCACCAGGCCCGTATTCATGCCCTTCTTCTGCTGCGTCGCCAGCTCGGCCTCGGTCGTGCCGCCGGCCTTGCAGTCCTCGAGGAAGGCGGCCAGGGCCGGATTCGACGCCGCCGCGTGCAGGGCGAGCGGATGCTCCGGCGCGACGGCGCAGAAGGTCACGCCCATGATCGTGTCGACGCGGGTGGTGAAGACGTAGAGGCGCCCGCCGCCGATGGCCGAGCCGTCGGCGCCGCGGATCGCGTGCGGGAAGGCGAAGCGCACGCCCTCGCTCTTGCCGATCCAGTTCTCCTGCATCGTCTTGACGCGATCGGGCCAGCCGGGCAGGCTCGACTTCACGCTCTCGAGCAGCTCGTCGGCGTACTTCGTGATCTTCAGGTAGTAGCCGGGGATCTCGCGCTTTTCCACCAGCGCGCCGGAGCGCCAGCCGCGGCCGTCGATGACCTGCTCGTTGGCGAGCACGGTCTGGTCGACCGGGTCCCAGTTGACGACCTGGGTGCGCCGCTCGGCGATGCCCGTCTCGAGCATCTTCAGGAACATCCACTGGTTCCACTTGTAGTAGCTCGGGTCGCAGGTCGCGATCTCGCGGCTCCAGTCGATCGCCAGGCCGAGCGCCTGCATCTGCCCCTTCATCGCCGCGATGTTCTGCCGCGTCCACTTCTCCGGCGGCACGCCGTTCTTCATCGCCGCGTTCTCGGCGGGCAGGCCGAAGGCGTCCCAGCCCATGGGCATCAGCACGTTCATGCCGGTCATGCGCAGATGGCGCGTCAGCATGTCGTTGATCGTGTAGTTGCGCACATGGCCCATGTGCAGCACGCCGCTCGGGTACGGCAGCATCGAGCAGGCATAGAACTTGGGCCGGCTCGGATCTTCGCGGACGCGATAGACGTCGCCCTCGCGCCATGCCGACTGGGCGGCTTGCTCGATCTCGCGCGGCTCGAAATCGGGGTTCATGCGAGGAGCGGGCAAGGAGAAGGCATCGATCGATTATAGAAAGCGATGCCTCGCTCGCCCGGGGGAAGGGTGCACTCGACGGAGGCTCTAGCCGCCGCGTCGCGGGGCGCGGAGCATCGCGGCGCCTGCGCCATGCAGGCGTTTCGCCCGGAGAATCCGATGTCAGACCTTTCGCTGGCGCTGCCGCGCCGCCGTCTCATCGTCGCCACAGCGGCGGCGACCTTGACGTCCTGGGTCGGCGCGCGATCCCGCGAACCGGCGGCGGGTGGCGGTTCGTTGGCCGAGCCGCTGCTGGCCACCGTCTACACCGGCCAGGTCGATCCGGCGCTCTGTCTGGTGAGCGAGAAGTACGACGGCGTGCGCGCCGTCTGGGACGGCCGGGTGCTGCGCCATCGCAGCGGGCGCGAGGTCGCCGCGCCGCGGAGCTTCCTTGCCGCGCTCCCGGCCGAGCCGCTCGACGGCGAGCTGTGGCTCGGCCGCGGCCGCTTCGAGGCTCTGTCGGCCATCGTCCGGACTGCCATGCCGCGCGACGCCGACTGGGCGCGCGTTCGCTACATGGTGTTCGAGCAGCCCGCAGGCGCCGGCAGCTTCGCCGCCCGGGCGGCGCGCCTGGCCGAGCTCGCGAAGAACGCGGGCGCGGCGCAGCTCGTCGCCGCGCCGCAGGAGCGGGTGGCCGATCGCGCCGCGCTGCAACGTCGGCTCGAGTCGGTCACCGCCGCCGGCGGCGAGGGGCTGATGCTGCACCTGGCGAGCGCGCCGGTCGCCGGCGGCCGCAGCGACACGCTGATGAAGCTGAAGCCCCACCTCGATGCCGAGGCTGTCGTGGTCGGGGTTCGCCCGGGGACGGGCAAGTACCGGGGCCAGGTCGGCGCGCTCGAGGTCGAGAACGCCGAAGGCCGGCGCTTTTGGGTCGGCAGCGGCCTCACCGACGCGCTGCGGAGCGAGCCGCCGCCGACGGGCAGCCTCATCACCTACCGCTACCGCGAGCTCACCTCGACCGGCCTGCCGCGCTTCGCCACCTATCTGCGCCGGCACGAGGCGCTGTGACGCGGCTCGAGCGGGTCGGCGTCTATAGTCAGTGCTCGATCACGACTCCTTCGATCCCATCATGAAGCCTGCTTTCATCCTGCCGTCCGCGGCCGTAGGAACCCTGCTCGTCGCGCTCGCGTCGGGCTGCGCCACCACCGACGAGAGCAAGGCAGCGGCCAACGACACGCCGCGCGCTCAGCGGCCGGAAGCCGTGACCGGTTCGCGCATCCCGAACAAGGAACCGCTGCCAACGCAGAGCGATGCCGAACGCGAGAAGACGGTCGAGCGGATGAGAGAGCTGCAGAAGACGAGCGTGCCCGTCCAGACCAAGCCCTGAGCCTTCGGGCCGAGGCCTGGAGCCTGCCGCTCAGGAACCGCTGGCCGCGGCTGCCGGCTCGGTGACGAAGCCGATCCGGCTGAGCCCCGCCTTCTGCACGATGCCGATCAGCTCGGCAACGCGTCCGTAGGGCACGTTTCGGTCGGCGCGCAGCTGCACCTCGGTCTGCGGATTGCGCTGCGCCGCAGCGGCAACGCGGGCGGCGAAGGCCGCCGGCTCGAGCGCCTCGTCGCCGAAGAAGGTGCGGCCGTCCTTGTCGAGGGCGACCGCGATGGACTGCGGCGCGTCGCTGGGCTGGGCCGCGTCGGTCTTGGGCAGGTCGAGCTTCAGGCTCGAGGTCATCAGTGGCGCGGTGATCATGAAGATCACCAGCAGCACCAGCATCACGTCGATCAGCGGTGTCATGTTGATGTCGCTCATCGGCATGGCGCCGGGCGTGCGCTCGAGTCGGCCGAATGCCATGTCAGGAAGGATGCCGGCCTTGCGCGGGCTTCATGACGCGGTGTCGACGATCATCTCGCGCAGGTCGTGCGCGAAGCCTTCGAGCTCGGCCTCGCTCGCCGCGACGCGCTTGCCGAACACGTTGTAGGCGAGCACCGCGGGAATGGCGACGGCCAGGCCCGCGGCGGTCATCACCAGCGACTCGCCCACGGGGCCGGAGACCTTCTCGATCGTGATCGAGCCGGCCGCCGAGATGCTGAGCAGTGCGTGGTAGATCCCCCAGACGGTGCCGAACAGGCCGATGAAGGGCGCCGTGCTGCCGATCGAAGCGAGCAGCACCTGGCCGAACTGGAGCTGGCCGAGCACCGCGTGGAGGGCGTCGCGCAGGCGCCGCGTGAGCTGCGAATCGGCATGCCCCTTGGCTTCGAGGGTGCCGGTCGGCGGCACGGTGAGGGCCGCGTCGAGCAGCGGCTTCAGCACCTCTTCGCGATCGAACGCGGCGAGCTGCTCGCGCCCGCTTTCGAGCGAGGGCGCAGCCCAGAACGCCGGCACCGCGCGCTGCAGGTCGATGTGCACCCGGCGCAGCAGCCAGCCCTTCCAGAAGATCACGACCCAGGCGCTGATCGACATCGCCAGCAGCAGGATCGCGACGCCGCGGGTGATGGCGTCGCCCTGCGACCAGAAGGCCTCGAAACCGGTCATGCGTTCGCTCCCGACGGCGCCGCGTCGAGGCCGAGCACCTGCGCCATGCCGAAGAGGCCCGCCTTCCTGCCCTTGAGGAAGCGCGCCGCGCGCAGGCTGCCCTGCGCGTAGTTGGCCCGGCTCGACGAGCGATGCGTGACTTCGATGCGCTCGCCGCCGCCGGCGAACAGGACCGTGTGATCGCCGACGATGTCGCCGCCGCGCAGGGAGGCGAAGCCGATCGTGCCGCTGCGGCGCGCACCGGTGTCGCCGTGCCGGGCGTGGACCGCGGCGGCCTCGAGCGTGGTGCCGCGCGCGGCGGCGACCACCTCGCCCATCTGCAGGGCGGTGCCGCTGGGCGCGTCGACCTTCAGGCGGTGGTGCGTCTCGACGATCTCGATGTCGTAGCTTTCGTCGAGGGCGCGGGCCGCGACCTCGAGCAGCTTCATGACGACATTGACGCCGACGCTCATGTTCGGCGCCATGACGATCGCGATCCGCTCGGCCCGGCTGGCGATCTCCGCTTTCTGCGCCGGGGTGAAGCCGGTGGTGCCGATCACCGCGTTGACGCCGAGCTCGCGGCAGACCGCCAGGTGCGCGAGCGTCCCCTCGGGCCGGGTGAAGTCGATCAGCACGTCGGCGCCGGCGAGGCCGGCGCGCAGGTCGGCCGTGACGGCGACGCCGCTCCTCTTGCCGAGGAACTCGGTCGCGTCCTTGCCGATGTCGCTGCCGCCGCTGACGTCGAGCGCGCCCGCCAGGGCGAGATCGGGGCTGGCGGTCACCGCCTCGATCAGGGCGCGGCCCATCCGACCCGAGGCGCCGGCGATGGCGACGCGCAGGCGCTCGGGCGTGCCGGTCATGTGCGTGGCTCGAGCGGCGGGTAGCTGCGCTGCGGCGCCGGCGGTACCGGCTCGGGCGGCGGCGGGCGTACGGGCACCGGCAAGGCCTTGAGCTGAGCTTCGGTGAGCTCGAGCGGAGGCGCTTCGCGCGAGATCTTGTAGATGTCGATCGAGGTGATGAACTGGCGCTCCTCCGGAAGCGGTCCGCCGGTATCGAAGCTAGCCAGGGTATCGCCCTTGAACAGCGCGACCACGCGCCTCAACTGCGACTCGGCGCCTTGGCGGCGGATCGTGAACACGTAGTCCCATCGGTCGGCGTGGAACGGATCGGTCAGGAGCGGCGATCCGAGCACGTCGCGGACCTGGGCGCGGGTCATGCCCGTCTTGATCAGCGCCGCCTGTTCCCGGGTGATCACGTTGCCCTGCACGATCTCGAGCCGGTACGGCGTGAGCACGCCGACGGCGCTGTCGGAGACCTGCAGCGCCTGGCAGCCCGCCAGGGCGGCGATCGCCATGGCGGCAGCCCCTGCGCGCAGCAGGCCGGACGGCGGGAAAGTAAGGATCATCGTCATGGGGGTTGCTGGCTTCCAGGCCGCCTCGGGCGCCGGCAAGCTCGTATGATGAAACGATTCTATCGGCTCGCCTCCGGCCGGCCCCGCCCATGACCCATGCCGACGAACTGAAGAACAGCGGCCTCAAGGCCACGCTGCCGCGCATCAAGGTGCTCGAGGTCTTCCAGAAGACCAAGGAGCGGCACATGAGCGCCGAGGACGTGTTCCGCGCCCTGCTCGCCGAGCACGCCGACGTCGGCCTGGCCACGGTCTACCGCGTCCTGATGCAGTTCGAGCAGGCCGGCATCCTTTCGCGCAACCACTTCGAGACGGGCAAGGCGGTGTTCGAGCTGAACGAGGGCAAGCACCACGACCACCTGGTGTGCCTCGACTGCGGCCGGGTCGAGGAATTCTTCGACCCCGAGATCGAAAAGCGGCAGAAGGCGGTGGCGCAGGCCCGGGGCTTCGAGCTGCAGGACCACGCGCTCGCGCTCTACGCCGCCTGCACCAAGAAGAACTGCGAGTTCCGGATCAAGCGCTGAGGCCGCCGGCTATTCCGGCTTGGCCATCGCCTTGTGATGGCGGGCGATGAACTCCGAATAGGTGTCGATGCCGCGCAGCTGCAGGATCGTGTTGCGCACCGCCGCCTCGACCAGCACGGCGAGGTTGCGCCCGGCATCCACCGCGATCACCGTCTTCCTGATCGAGACGTCGAGGATGTCCTCGTTGAGCGGCTCGTAGGGCAGGCGCTCGAAGTCGCGGTCCATGGTCGCCTGGCGCACCAGGTGGACGATCAGCTTCAGCCGCATCTTCCGCCGCACCGCGGTCTCGCCGAAGATCGCCTTGATGTCGAGCAGGCCGATGCCGCGCACCTCTAGCAGGTTCATCAGCAGCTCGGGGCAACGGCCTTCGAGTGCGGTCTGCGAGACGCGGTAGAGATCGACAGCGTCGTCGGCGACCAGGCCGTGGCCGCGCGAGATCAGCTCCAGCCCGAGCTCGCTCTTGCCCAGGCCCGACTCGCCGGTGAGCAGCACGCCGAGGCCGAGGATGTCCATGAAGACACCGTGGCGGGTGGTCCGCTCGGCGAAGTGCTGGGCGAGGTAGCCGCGGACGACGTCGATCACGTGGCCCGCCGACTCGCCGGTGACGAAGAGCGGAATGTCGGCCCGGTCGCAGAGGGCGACGAGCCGATCGGGCGGCACCTGGGCGTCGGCGCAGATCAGCACCGGCGGGTCGAGGGTGACGATCCGGGAGATCCGCCGCTCGGTCACCTCGTCCGAGGCGTTCTTCAGGTAGGCGACCTCGCGCTGGCCGACGATCTGCACCCGGTTCGGGTGGATGTAGTTGAGGTAGCCGACCAGGTCGGCGGCGGAGCGTGCATCTCGGATCGCGGCCTCGTCGAAATGACGTTCCGGATGAGCGTGGCCGGCGATCCACTCCCAGTGCAGGGCGGGGCGGAATTCCTCGAACAGCGCCTCGGCGCTGATGACCGTGGGCTTCATGTCGAGAAGAGCCTGCAGGCGCGGCCGGCCGGGCGCCGGGCCGCTCCCAAGCCCGGCCGCGCCCCCTCGGGGGGCAGCGACCGCAGGGAGCGTGGGGGCATCAGTTCACGCGACCGAGCGCAGAGGCTCCCAGGCGGAGATCAGCCGATGCACCGTGGCGGCGTCGGCCTCGGTCTTCAGGCGCTCGCGCAGGTCGCGGTCCGAGAGCATCTCGGCGATCTCGGAAAGGATCTCGAGGTGACGCTGGGTCGCCGCCTCGGGCACGAGCAGGAATATCAGGAGGGCGACGGGCTCGTCGTCGGGCGCGTCGAAGGCGATCGGCTCCTTGACCCGCAGCACCGCGGCAAGCGGGTTCTTCAGGCCCTTGATCCGGCCGTGCGGGATCGCCACGCCGTGGCCGAGGCCGGTGGAGCCCAGTCGCTCCCGGGCGAACAGGTTGTCGCTGACGGTGGCCCGGGCGATGGCATGCTGGTTCTCGAACAGCAGCCCGGCATGCTCGAACACGCGCTTCTTGCTGGTGGCGTCGACATCGACCAGCACGTCGCCGGCGGGCAGGATGGCAGCGAGACGGTTCATGGAGCGACGGGCGAACGCGAAACCGCGCCCGGCCGAAATGACGATGCGATGAATTATGGGCCGCTCGCCCCCGCCATGCCGGGCCGGGGGCGTTTGCCGTGACGGACGAGACGAACTTTGCTGCGTCGCGGCAACACCGCCGCCGGGAACCGCCTCAGTTGAGCGTGGCGTCGGTCCGCTTGGGCGACTCGTGGTGGTGGTTCTGGACCTTGTCCTTGTGCCGGACGACCTGGCGATCGAGCTTGTCCATCAGCTGGTCGATCGTCGCGTACATGTCCTCCGAGGAGCACTCCGCGAAGATGTCCTTCCCCTTGACGTGCAGCGTGACCTCCGCCTTTTGCCGCCGCTCCTTCTCGCTCAGCTTCTCGACACACAACAGGACGGTGATGTCGACGACCTGATCGAAGTGGCGCGTCACCCGCTCGAGCTTGGTGAGCACATACTCCCTGAGCGCGGGCGTGACTTCGAGGTGATGACCGCTGATCGTCAGATTCATGAAGGGATCCTTTCGGGGTGCGGCAGAACACGGTAGCAGACGCGTTCAAGCCTGCGTAGTGAAAAGGGTCGTTGCAGGCGACGCGAGTCCAGTCTAGCCCTCGGCCCCGACCGTTCGGCGCGCCGTTCGGAGCCTGGAGGGGCCGATGCGATAATTTCTTCACCGCATCTCTCGCACCCGTCCTTGGACATCCTCTTCCCTTGGTGACCATCCGCTCCGGCAGCGGATCCTGCTCGCCGGAGCGCACATGCTGAACGTGTTCACGCTGGCCAACGGCCGGCTCTTTCAGGAAGAGATCGAGAGCCACGCCGCGCTGGCGGATGTGAAGCCGGTCTGGGTCGACCTCGACGCGCCCACCGAGGAGGAGAAGGGCTGGATCGTCGAGCATTTCGGCCTCACGATCCCGAGCGACGCGGTCGACGACGATCTCGAGGAGTCGGCCCGCTTCTACGAGGAAGACAACGGCGAGCTGCACATCCGCTCCGACTTCCTGATCGACGACGGCGAGACGCCGCGCAACGTCCGCGTCGCCTTCATCCTCCATCGCAACATCCTTTTCTCGGTCCATGCCGAGGACCTGCCCGTGTTCCGCCTGCTGCGCCTGCGCGCGCGCCGCATCCCGGCGTTGATCGACGACGCCAAGGACGTGCTGCTCAAGCTCTACGACGCCGACGCCGAGTACTCGGCCGACGCGCTCGAGGGCATCTACGACCACCTCGAGGCGGTGAGCGCGCGCGTGCTGCGCCAGGACGTGAACGACCAGGCCGCGGGCGAGGCGCTCTCGGCGATCGCCCGCGAGGAAGACCTGAACGGGCGGGTCCGGCGCAACGTCATGGACACCCGCCGCGCCGTCAGCTTCATGATGCGCAGCCGCATGCTCAACGCCGAGCAGTTCGAGGAGGCGCGGCAGATCCTGCGCGACATCGATTCGCTCGACAGCCACTCGACCTTCCTGTTCGACAAGATCAACTTCCTGATGAACGCGACGGTCGGCTTCATCAACATCAACCAGAACAAGATCATCAAGATCTTTTCGGTCGCGAGCGTCGCGCTGCTGCCGCCGACCCTGATCGCCAGCATCTACGGCATGAACTTCAAGGTGATGCCGGAGCTCGACTGGCGCTACGGATACGCCTTCGCGATCGCCATCATGATCGCCTCGGTGGCTGCGCCCTTCATCTTCTTCCGCCGAAAGGGTTGGCTGCGGTAGCACAATCCTCAGCAGAAAAAACTGCGGAGGGATAGCCATGAACAGTCAGCGTGCCGCCATCGGCGCGGCGCTTCTCGCCAGCGCCTTCGCCGCTCCCGCCGCCTGCCTCACGGATGCTGAAGCCGCGGCGCTGTTCGACAGCTACGCTTCGAGGACGCCGGCCACCCTGCCGCCGATGACGAGCGAGGCCGACGCCGCCTGCAGCCGGACCAAGCTCAACGCCCTGCTGCTGCTGCAGAACGGCAAGGTCGTCGGCTACAAGGCCGGCCTCACCAACCCCGCGGTGCAGAAGCGCTTCGGCGCCGACAAGCCGGTCTGGGGCGTGCTCTACGACGGCATGATCCTCGACGATGGCGCGACCGTCGAGGCGGCCTTCGGCGCCCGGCCGCTGTTCGAGGCCGACATGCTGGTGCGGGTGAAGAGCGCCGACATCAACCGCGCCAAGACGCCGATGGACGTGCTGGAGTCGATCGACCAGATCATTCCCTTCATCGAACTGCCGGATCTAGTCGTCGCGCCTTCCCAGGCACTGAACGGCAACGGCATCTCCGCGATCAACGTCGGCGCGCGCCTGGGCGTGGCCGGCAAGCCGATCGCCGTGCCGGCGTTTCGCGGCGAGCGGTTCGCGATGATCGATGCGCTGCGCGACATGACCGTCGTCGTCATCGACACCAACGGCGCCGAGCTGAGCCGCGGCAAGGGCAGCGACATCCTCGAGCATCCGCTCAACGCCGTCGTCTGGCTTGCCGAGGCGTTGGCCAGGCAGGGGCTGGCGATGGAACCGGGCCAGGTGATCAGCCTCGGCTCGTTCTCGCCGCTCACGCCGCCCAAGCCCGGGCAGAAGGTGACCGTGCGCTACGACGGCCTGCCCGGCGCGACGCCGGTGTCGGTCACGTTCCGCTAGAGCTCGACGTGGCTTGGCGCTTCAGGTGCGGCGCAGCGTGAACTGGACGACGCTGGTGTTGCCGGCGGCGAACGCCGCCTCGCAGTAGGCGAGGTAGAACTCCCAGGTGCGCATGAAGCGGGTGTCGAAGCCGAGCTCGCGCACGGCCGCCTCGCCGCCGAGGAAGCGGTCGCGCCAGCGGCGCAGGGTCTCGGCGTAGTCGGGTCCGAAGTCGAATTCGCCGACGAGCTCGAGCCCCGCCGCTTCCGCGGCCTTGCGGAACTCGTGCCGGCTCGGCAGCAGGCCGCCGGGGAAGACGTACTGCTGGATGAAATCGGTGGAGCGCACGTAGCGATCGAACAGGTCGTCGCGGATCGTGATGCTCTGGATGCACGCCTTGCCGCCCGGCTTCAGTCGCGACCTCACGGCGCGAAAGAACCCCGGCCAGTAGCTGCGGCCGACCGCCTCGAACATCTCGATCGAGACGATCGCGTCGAATGGCGGATCGTCGATGTCGCGATAGTCCTGCAGGCGCAGGTCGGCCTCGAGCCCGGCGGTGGCCAGGCGCTCGCGCGCCCACGCCAGCTGCTCGGACGACAGGGTGACGCCGGTCAGCGCGGCGCCGAACTCGCCCGCCGCCTGCTCGGCGAGCGCGCCCCAGCCGCAGCCGATCTCGAGCACCCGGTCGCCGCGTTGCACGCCGCATTCGCGCAGCGCGCGGCGGGTCTTGGCTCGCTGCGCCGCCGAGAGGTCGGCGGCAGCGTCGCCCTCGAACCAGGCGCTGCTGTAGTTCATCGTCGGGTCGAGCCAGAGGCGGTAGAAGTCGTTGCCCAGGTCGTAGTGGGCGTGGATGTTCTTCTTCGAGCCGCGACGCGAGTTGCGGTTGAAGAGGTGCCGGGCGCGATAGAGCAGCGCGCCCCACCAGCTGCCGTAGATCGCCTGCTCGAGCGCGTCGCGGTTGGCGGTGAAGACGGCGAGCAGGGCGGCGAGGTCGGGCGTCGTCCAGTCGCCGGCGATGTAGGTTTCGGCAAAGCCGATGTCGCCCGACTTCAGGGCGGCGGCGCAGGCGTTCCAGTTGTGCAGCGCGATCGCCGCGCGCGGGCCGGGCGAGGCCTCGTGGCCGAAGTGCGCCATCGCGCCGTCGGGCAGCTGCACGTCGAGCGAGCCGTGGCGAAGCTGCGCCAGCAGGTGGAACACGGCGCGAGCGGCCGGCGGCGAAGCGGGCGCGAGGTGGGGCGCAGGGGTGCGGATGAGCGAGGTCATGGGCATCGAGGAGAAAGAGGGTTAGCGGGTGACGAAGGCTTGCGGCGGTTCGGGCTTCTTCCTGAAAGGCACGCGCTTGCACCAGAGCTTCAGCGCTTGCCAGTGGATGCGCGCGACGACGCCGAGCGTGAGCAGCGGAATCGAGACGAAGGCGGCCAGGATCCGGCCGCGGACTAGCGGCGCCAGCGCTCCCGAGAGGCTGGTCTTGAGCAGCACGCCGACGGCGTCGTGGTGGTCGACCCGCGCCACGATCCGGGCGGCCGCGTTCGGCGCGCCTTCGGCCGACGGCTGCAGGTCGGTGCGCAGAAAGCGGAAGCGGTAGTCGCCGGCGACGGCGCAGAACGGCGAGACGTGGAAGTCCTTGGTCGCGCGCAGTTCGCGGCCGAAGGCGAGGTCCGGACCCGCCAGCAGGTAGCAGTGGCGCTCGCCGAACGTGTTGTTGACCTCGACCACGACGGCAGCGAGCGGGCCGTCGGCGCGATGGCAATACCAGAAGCTCACCGGCTTGAAGGTGAAGCCGAGGATTCGCGGGTAGCAGTGCAGCCAGATCTCGCCGGCCGCATCGGCGATGCCTTCGCCGTGCAGCAGCGCGTCGAGCCAGGCGAGGCTGTCGCTGCGGCCGTCGCCGTGGTCGGCGTCGTGGAAGCTGAGCAGGCCGAAGCGGTTGCGGCGCAGCGCCGGCTCCGGCCGCTCGCGCAAGCTCCTCATCGGCAGGAGCAGGAAGTAGGTCGGGTAGGCGAAGGCGTGCCGCACCGGGCGCAGGCGGGTGTGGCGGACTTCGCCGATGCCGAGCAGCGCGCGGGCCGGCCCGCTGCTCATGCCGGCTCCTCCGCGGCCGCCGGTCGCCGGGCCGGGCGCATCGGGCGCGCGGCGATCTGCGCCGCCACGGCGAGGCCCGAGCTCAGGCCGTCTTCGTGGAAGCCATAGCGCGTCCAGGCGCCGCAGAACCAGGTGTCGCGCTCGCCCTGCAGACCCGGCAGCCTGGCCTGTGCGGCGACCGCGCCGGAGTCGAACACCGGGTGCGAATAGGCGATGTCGGCGTGCACCGAACCCGGCGCGGGCTCGGCGAGCGGATTGAGGGAAACGATCACCGGGCGCTGCCACGGCAGCGGCTGCAGCCGGTTGATCAGGTAGTGCAGGCAGACCGAGGCGGGCTCGCCACCCGCCTGCGCGGCACGCTCGTAGTTCCATGCCGCCCAGGCCTTGCGCCGGCGCGGCAGGACGCAGGCATCGGTATGCAGGACGGCGCGGTTCGGGTGATAGCGGATCGCGCCGAGCACGGCCCGCTCCGTATCCGTCGGATCGGCGAGCAGCGCCAGCGCCTGGTCGCTGTGGCAGGCCAGCACCACGCTGTCGAAGCGCTCCGTGCCGCCGTCGGTCGATAGTTCGACCCCGCCGGCCGCGAGCCGCCGAAGGCGTCGTACCGGAGTCTTCAGGCGGGTATCGGCGATCGACGCGAGCATTCGGGTCACGTAGCGCCCTGCGCCGCCGCGTACCGTTCGCCAGGGCGGCCGGCCGCTGACCTGGAGCAGGCCGTGGTTGTGGCAGAAGCGGACCAGGGTGGCCATCGGGAAACGCAGCATCTGCTCGGTCGGGCACGACCAGATGCAGGCGATCATGGGCAGGAAGTACCAGTCGCGAAAGGCGCTGGAGAAGCGCTCCGCGTCGAGGAACTCGCCGATCGGCCGGGCCAGCGAGGCCGTGCCTTCCGCCGTGCCGTCGCGGGCCAGGGCGGTGGTCAGCCGGTTGAAGCGCAGCAGGTCGGCGAGCATCCGCCAGAACGCCGGCCGGGCCAGGTTGGCGCGCTGGGCGAACACCGTGTCGAGGTTGCAGCCGCTCCATTCGAGGCCCGCATCCCGGGCCTGGACGGAAAACGACATCTCCGACGGCGCGCTCTCGACCCCGAGTTCGGCGAACAGGCGCGTGAGCTGGGGATAGGTGGCCTCGTTGAAGACCAGGAAGCCGGTGTCGACGCCATGGCGAATCCCGTCCAGCGTCATCTCGACGGTGTGGGTGTGGCCGCCGAAGCGATCGGCGGCTTCGAACAGCGTGACCTGGGTGTGCGGCGAAAGGGCCCGGGCCGCCGCCAGGCCGGCGATTCCCGAACCGACGACCGCGACCCGCCTCACGGCTGGACCCATCGGCAAGAGGAGTGGCGGGCGGCGGGGCGCCGAGCCGGCCGGCGGGGCAGGCCGCCGGGGGCGGCCTGCCGGGCCTGTACAAGAGTCGCCGAGCGCCCCCGGGGGAACGAGGGAGGGAGGAGGGAGGAGGAGAACCCCCCGGGGATTTCAACCGGCAAGGCCGGCCGGCTCCGCGACGAAAACCGAACCGGTATGACGCCGACTCGTGCGCAGAGTTCCCGCCGGATCCCGAAAACTCGTCGTGCCGCCATCTTTTCCCCCCGCCTTTCGGCGAGGTACGCAGGCGGCGCGCGTCCGGATGCAGGCGGTGGCAAATTCCCTGCTTGGCGGCTGCCGCGGGCGGGGATCCGGGGGCGAGAGACTAAACTCGCGCCCTTGCAAGGCCGCCGATGATCTATCCAGAACTTTTCAAGCAGCTCGAGGCTGTCCGCTGGAACATGGACCAGGACATCCCCTGGGACCAGTTCGACGCGAGTCGTCTGAGCGAAGAGCAGGCGCAGACGGTGAAGATGAACGCCATCACCGAGTGGGCGGCGCTGCCCGCGACCGAGATGTTCCTGCGCGACAACCGCGACGACAGCGACTTCTCGGCCTTCATGAGCGTCTGGTTCTTCGAGGAGCAGAAGCATTCGCTGGTGCTGATGGAGTACCTGCGGCGCTTTCGCCCCGACCTCGTGCCGACCGAGGCCGAGCTGCACGAGGTGAGGTTCGACTTCGACCCGGCGCCCAAGCTCGAGACGCTGATGCTGCATTTCTGCGGCGAGATCCGCCTCAACCACTGGTACCGCCGCGCCGCCGAATGGCACGACGAGCCCGTGATCAAGGCGATCTACGAGACGCTCGCGCGCGACGAGGCGCGCCACGGCGGCGCCTACCTGCGCTACATGAAGAAGGCGATGCACAAGTTCGGCGACGAGGCGCGCGCCGCGTTCGCCAAGGTCGGCGTGCTGATGGCGAGCGCGCGCCGCACCGCCCAGGCGCTGCATCCGACCAACCTGCATGTCAACGCCAGCCTGTTCCCGCGCGACACCGTGCAGAGCCGCCTGCCCGACCCCGAGTGGCTCGAGGCCTGGCTCGACAAGCAGATCCAGTTCGACTCGGTCTGGGAAGGCAAGGTCGTCGAGCGCATCCTGCACAACCTCAGCCTGCTGATGGAGCGCAGCTTCGCCAGCGTGCAGGAGCTGAACCGCTACCGCAAGGAGCTCACCGCGAAGATCGCCGCAGCCGCGGCCGCTGCCGCCGCCGGGGTCGTGCCCGCCGCGCCGGGACCCGCCCCGGCCTGAGGCCGCGCGGCGGACCCGGCCTCAGGGCCTGGCCGTCAGCTTCGCCTGCTCGACCTTGCGGTCCGCCGCCACTTTCTGCGCGCTCGGCCGCTCGCCGATCAGCTTCGAGTAGGCCTTGACGTCGATGCCGGCGGCGGCGAGCAGGTCCTCGCCGTACATCGCCCGGGTCGCCATCGAGACCAGCGGCAGCGAGTTCCAGGCCGAACAGTCGGCCTGGGTGAAGGTGTCGCCGGCGACATAGGGGGCGAACCGGGCCAGGCGCTTGAACGCGGCGATGTTCTTCTCGAGCTTCTTGCGGATCCGCGCCGCCTCGCCTTCGGCCAGCGTCCCACCGAAGAACGCCTGCGGATAGAGCTCGCGCGCCACCAGCTCCAGGTGCAGGTCGGTGTAGATCGCCAGCTCGCGCACCTTGGCGGCTTCGAACGGATCGCGCGGCAGGAGCGGTGGCTCGGGATACGCCGCCTCGATGTATTCGAGGATCGCCTCGCTTTCGCTCAGCGCGCCGTGCTCGGTGCGCAGGAACGGAATCTTCGCCAGCGGCGATTCGCGCAGCAAGGGCTCGCCGCTGCCGCCCGTGGCGACGTATTCCTCGTCGAAGGCGACGCCCTTTTCGAGCAGCGCCAGCTTGACCTTGTTGTAGTAATTCGAGATCGACGATCCGCAGAGCACGAGCATGGAGCCTCCCGGTGGTTCGACCGGCAGTCTACGGCGGACGACGAAGCGACAATCCGCCGATGCTTCCCGCCTTCGTCGCCAAGCTCTGCCCGCGGGCCGAGCTGCAGCCGCGCCTGGCTGCGCTGGCGCGGCCGCTCGTCTTCACCAACGGCGTGTTCGACATCCTGCATCGCGGCCACGTCACCTACCTCGCCCAGGCGCGGGCGCTGGGCGCGAGCCTGGTGCTCGGGCTCAACAGCGACGCCTCGGCGCGCGGCCTCGGCAAGGCGCCGGGTCGGCCGCTCAACCACGAGGGCGACCGGGCGACGGTGCTGGCGGCGCTGGAAAGCGTGAGCCTCGTGACCCTCTTCGACGAGGCGACGCCGCTCGAGCTGCTCAAGCTCGTCCGCCCCGATCTCTACGTCAAGGGCGGCGACTACGACATCGAAACCCTGGCCGAGACTGCGCTGGTGCGTGGCTGGGGCGGCGAGGCGACCGCGCTGCCGTTCGTCGAGGGCTACTCGACGACGACGCTGGTCGAACGCATTCGCCGCTGAGCGCTGGCGCTAGTCGCTGGCGCGAAAGTCGAGCGCTTCGAGCCGGATGCCGTGGTGTTCGCGCTCGCGTCGGGCCGGAAAGACGATCTCGCGCTCGATCCAGATCTTCAGGCGAACCGCCTCCGGCGTGCGCCCCTTTGCGATGTGCGCGAGCAGCGCCTCGTCGCTCAGGTGCGGCAGCGGCGGGCGGCCTAGAAGCCGCCAGCCCGCCGGGTAGGTGACCTGCAGGGCCGCGTCGCTCGCGGTGAAGCCGGCGATCGCGCGAATGTCCGCGAGGCGCACCCAGCGCTGGTGGTCGGCGTCCTCGACGACGTGGACCATGCGGCCCTTGAACGCGTAGTGGCGGCCTTCGAGCTCGCGCCAGTTCGACCGCCGCATCGCCTGGTAGATCGCGATCGCCAGGTCCATCAGCGGCCGGGCGAGCATCAGGCCGGCGAGGGCGGCGATGAACAGCACGCCGGTGCCGAAGCCGAGCCGCCAGAGGCCCCAGGCCAGCGCCGCGCAGAAGCTCGTGCGCAGGACGATGGCGACAAGCGGCTCGATCACGCCGTCTTCCGGTTGACCAGGTAGATGCCCGCCGCGACCGTCGCCAGGGCGAACAGCAGCCGACCCGTCACCGGCTCGCTCAGCAGCACCGCGCCGAGCAACAGGCCGAACACCGGCGTCAGCATGGTGAACGACGAGATCCGGGTCGCCGGGTAGTGGCGGATCAGCCAGAACCAGATCAGGTAGCTGGCGAAAGTGACGATCACCACCTGGAAGAAGAGGGCGGCCCAGGCCAGGGTGGAGAGGCGTTCGGGCAGCGGCGCGCCCGAGAGTACGGCCGCGGCCAGCAGGAGCACGGCCGAGACGACGAGCTGGTAGAGCAGGGTCTTCTCGGCCGAGGCCTGGCTGAGCGCCGTGGCGCGGATCGCCAGCGTGGTCCCGCCCCAGAGCACGCCGGCGAGGACGCCGAGGGTGTCGCCGACCCACTGCTTCTCGCCGGCATGCGGCTGCGAGAAGCCCTCGGCGAAGGCCCAGGCGACGCCGGCGAAGGCGAGCACGAGGCCGATCGACTGCCAGAGGCTCAGCTTCTCCGAGCGCGCGATCAGCGGCATGCCGAGAGCGACGACGAACGGCGCGATGTAGATGAAGACGACCATCCGCGACGCGGTCGTGAACTGCAGGCCGACGAAGATGCAGAAGAACTCGGCGGCGAACAGCGTCCCGGCGACCAGGCCGCCGGGCAGGGTCGCGTCGCGCTCGAAGAGACGGGTGCCGCGGCTCAGCGACCAGAGCCAGACCAGGATCGCCCCGCCGATCGAGCGCGCCGCGGCTTGCCAGAGCGCCGGGATTTCCGGCATTGCCGCCTTGGCGGCGACCTGGTTCAGTCCCCAGAGAAAGCAGCAGAAGACGAGGGTGACGACGGCGACGGCGTCGAGGTGGCTCTTGCGATCGGTCATTTGCGGTCGATGGTAAGGCGGCGCCACCCGGCCCCGGCCTCGGCCAGCGCCGAGACGAGAGCGCCCGCGACCAGCCCGCCGGCATGGGCGAACGGCGCGATCGCGATGTCCCAGCCCGGTGGATGGCGCACCGCCTCGGCCGTCCACGGCGCTTCGCTGCCCACCTTGAGCGCGAGCGCGGCAAGGAGGGCGAAGCCGATCGCCCGCCGGGCGCCGCGTGCGGCCGCGATCAGGTGCACCGCGACGACCGCGACCCCGGCATGGAGCACGCCCGAGAGGCCGGCGTAGTGCGCGAGGTCGGGTCGGGCGAGGAGCGCGAGCTGGGTCAGCGGCCACGCGACCAGCCAGGCGAAAAGGCTGCGCCGCGGCACCGCGGCGACGAAGCCGAGCGCGCCGACGAGCGCGGCGCCCGCGAGGTTGGCGGAGAGGTGCAGGCCGCTGAGATGGACCAGGGCGGCGCTCCAGGCGCGCCACGGCTCGCTCGCGGCGAGCCCCGGCTGCCAATCGAGCGTGGTCGGCGGGGCGGCGAAGGCGACGAAGACGGCGGCGGCGCCGAGGCCGAGCAGCATCGCTGCCGCCACCCACATCCGCCCGGCGTCGCCGGGCGCAGCGGCATCAGCCGAAGACGGCACGCCAGAGCGCGAGCACGGCTGCGCGCGGCGCAGCCATCGCCTCCGGCTCGAGCTGGGTCGGCTGCTCGTCGAGGCGGGCCCGGTGCTGGGCCCGGCGCAGGTCGCGGTAAGCATCGGCGGCGGCGGCGCCGACACCCGCGGGCAGGAGGCCCGCGGCCTCCGCCCGGCCGAGCAGCGCGATGTTGCCGACATCGTCGAGCAGCTCGGGGTGGGCGCCGCTCTCGGCGAGCACCAGCACCTGGACCGCGAACTCGACGTCGATCATGCCGCCGGGGCTGTGCTTCACGTCGAAGCGGCCGGTTCTCACCGGGTGCGCGGCGCGCACCTTCTCGCGCATCGCCTTCACTTCCTCGCAAAGCGCCGTCCGGTCGCGCGGCGCGGCCAGGACGCTGCGCCGTACCGCCTCGAAGCGCGGCGCCAGGCGCTCCAGCCCGGCGCACCAGCGCGCCCGCGTCAGCGCCTGGTGTTCCCAGGTCCAGGCGGTGTTGCCGCCGCGGCCGGTCTGGTAGTTGGCGAACGATTCGATCGAGGTGACGAGCAGGCCGGAGTTGCCGTTGGGTCGCAGTGCGGTGTCGATGTCGAACAGCTCGCCGGCGGCGGTGCGCATCGTCAGCCAGTTGATCACCTTGCGCACGAACGCGCCGTAGATCTCCGCCGCCTTGTCGGGCTCGGTCTCGGGGTCGTCGTGAACGAACACGACGTCGAGGTCGCTGCCGTAGCCGAGTTCCTTGCCGCCGAGCTTGCCGTAGGCGATGACCGCGAGCTGCGGCTCGGGCCGGTGCGCCGACTTCAGATGCTTCCAGGCCCAGCGCAGCGCGCACGACAGCGTGGCGTCGGCGAGCGACGAGAGGTCGTCGGCGACCTGCTCGACCGTGATGTGGCCCTCGACGTCGCGCACCAGGGTGCGAAACACCTCGGCGTGGTGGGCGCGGCGCAGGGTGTCGAGAAGCAGCTCTTCCTCGGCCTGGCTCGAACGCTGCCAGCCGGCGTGGCGCTCCTCGAGCTCGCGGGTGTAGGCCTGCGGATCGAATCGGCCGTGCAGGAGCTCCTCCTCGGCGAGCTCGTCGATCACGCCGGGATGCAGCATCAGGTAGCGCATCGGCCAGCGCGCGAGCCCGAGCAGGCGCAGCAGCCGGTTCTGCACTTCGGGCCGCTCGGCGAGCAGGGCGAGGTAGCTCTCGCGCCGGAGCAGCGGCTCGAGCCAGTCGACGAACAGGATCGCCGCCTGCAGCGTGCAGCGCCCCTCGGCCACCGCCTGCGCGGCGCGCGCCACCAGGCCGGCGAGGCGGATCTTGCTTTCGTCCTTGAGCAGGCGGATCTTCGGCTGGTCGCAGAGCGGGCGAACCCGCGCCGCGAGCTCGGGCGGCAGCCGTGAGAGGAAAGCCTCGGCATCGACCGGTTGCGGCGGCGGGCCGCAACTGCGGCAGCCGTTGCTGCCGCTGCGGCCGTCGTGCAGAAGCAGGTCGAACTCGCCGGCGACGTACTCGCGCGCCTCGCCGAGGCAGTCGAGCAGTGCGCACGGGCCGCTGCCCTCGCCGCCGAGGCTGGCGGCGATCCAGGCCAGGTCGCCGTCGTGCTCCGGCAGCACATGCGTCTGCTGGTCGTCGAGGTACTGGATGCGGTGCTCGACCCGGCGCAGCAGCGTGTACGCGGCGGCCAGCCGTTCGGCGCTGGCGCGCTTCATCAGGCCGCCGGCGGCGAGCTTGTCGAGTGCCTTCAGGGTCGAGCGGGTGCGGATCTCGGGGAACTGGCCGCCGCGCACGACGAGCAGCAGCTGGACGATGAACTCGATCTCGCGGATGCCGCCGCGCGACAGCTTGACGTCGTTGGCGCGCTGCGGCCGGCCGGCGGCGCGCCGCTGCGCCTCGTCGCGCACCTTGGCGTGAAGCTGGCGCAGGCCCTCGAACACGCCGTAGTCGAGATAGCGGCGGTAGACGAAGGCGGTGACGAGCGAGCGCAGGGCCAGGGCGCGCCCGCTCTGCACGCTGGCGATCGGCGCGACCACGCGGCTCTTCAGCCAGGCGAAGCGCTCCCATTCGCGGCCGTGCGCCTGCAGGTACTCCTCGAGCATTGCCAGGCTCACCGCGGCCGGACCGGAGTTGCCGTTGGGCCGCAGCGCAAGGTCGACGCGGAACACGAAGCCGTCTTCGGTGACCTCGCCGATCAGGGTGTAGAGGCTGCGCGCCACCTGGGCGAAGTACTCGTGCGCGCTGACCGGCCGGGCGCCGTCGGTCGTGCCGTCTTCCTCGTAGACGTAGATCAGGTCGATGTCGGAGGAGACGTTCAGCTCGCGCGCGCCGAGCTTGCCCATGCCGACGACCCAGAAGTCGATGCTCGCGCCGGCCGCGTTGCGCGGCACGCCGAAGCGCGCATCCTGGTCGGCGCGGGCCCGTGCCAGCGCGAGCTCGAGAGTCGCTTCGGCGAGCTCGGTCATCGCCCGGGTCACGTCGGCGAGCGGCGCGCCTTGTTCGACATCGAGGACGGCGAGCCGCTCGAGCGTCAACTGGCGGGCAACGCGCAGCGCGCTGGCGAGGTCTCGACCCTGGCCCTGCAGGTGGGCGATCAGGGCGAGGATGCTTTCGCGTCCGGGAACGCCGGGCGGCACGGCGGCGAGCTCGGCCGGATAGCGGCGGCGGATGCGCTGGACGAAGCGGCTGTGCTCGGCGCCGCCCGACGCGGACCGGAGGGCCGGGGCCACGGCCGTGCCGACCGGGGCCGACAGGGCATCCGGCACGATCGCTGCGACGCGGGCGCTGGCGATCTCGAGGGGGCCCATCGTCGCCGGGGGTCTGTGCTAGATTGAAACGACCGGCGCGAGACGCGGGTCGTGACCGTGCCGCGATGGGGCTTCGATGGCGAGTCGACCGCGACCTTGGCGCCTTGCCGGCCGGCGCAACGCTGTCTTCATGTCTTCCCATCCTCCCCACGATCACGCTGCCGTGCCGCCGCGCTTGCTGCGTCGCACTCCGCTGCGGATCGCGGCGCGCGGGTTGCTGGGACTGTTCGGCGCGTCGTTTCTCGCGCTGTTCGTAGGTTGGCTCTCACTTCACTGGCTGATTCTGCCGCACATCGAGGAGTGGCGTGGGCCGATCGAGGCGCGCGCCAGCCGCCTGCTCGGGGCAGTCGTGAAGATCGGCGCGATCCAGGTGCATTCGAGCGGCTGGGTTCCGGCGCTGGAGATGCGCGACGTCCAGGTCCTCGACGCCGAGGGGCGGGTCGCGCTCAGCCTGCCCCGGGTCGCCGCCGCGATCTCGCCGCGCTCGCTGCTCGCCTTCGAGCCGCGCTTCGAGCAGTTGCTGATCGACGCGCCCGCGCTCGACATTCGCCGCGACTCTGCCGGCCACATCCGCGTCGCCGGGCTCGACTTCGGCGGCAAGGACTCGGGCGCCGACGACGGCGGCGACGCTGCGCACTGGTTCTTCAAGCAGGAGGAGTTCGTGATCCGCGGCGGCACGGTGCGCTGGATCGACGAGCAGCGGCAGGCGCCGCCGCTGGTGCTCGCCGGCGTCGACGTGGTGGTGCGAAACGGCCTGCGCTCGCACGACATCCGTCTCGACGCGACCCCGCCCGCCGCCTGGGGCGACCGGTTCACGATCCGTGGCCGTTTCGCCCAGCCCCTCTTCGCCCGCGCCGGTGACTGGCGGCGCTGGAGCGGCAGCATGTTCAGCGACCTGCCGCGCGCCGACGTGCGCGAGCTGCGCCGCTACCTCAGCCTGCCGTTCGACCTGAGCGAAGGCGACGGCGCGCTGCGCGGCTGGTTCGAGGTGAAGGAGGGCCAGCCGGAGACCGCCACCGTCGACGTGTCGCTGCGCGCCGTGACCCTGCGCCTGGACAAGAGC
The DNA here is from genome assembly GCA_021414305.1 of Burkholderiales bacterium. Taxonomy (GTDB): domain Bacteria; phylum Pseudomonadota; class Gammaproteobacteria; order Burkholderiales; family Burkholderiaceae_C; genus Schlegelella_A. The sequence goes on from JAIOOS010000022.1 coordinate 194,361, forward strand.
GTCGAGGCACTCGAGTTCGAGCAGATCGAAGGACGCTTCGAGGCGAAGAAGAGGGGCGACCGGATCGAGGTCGCGGCGCACGGCTTCGGCTTCGTCACGGGCGACGGCATCCGCTGGCCCAAGGGCGAGCTGAGTGTCGCCTGGGTCCAGCCCGAGGGCGCCGAGGTGACGAGCGGGGAGTTCGCGGCCGAGCGGCTCGACGTCGGCGTGATGGCCGGAATCGCCGGCCGGGTGCCGCTCGGCGCGGCGCTGCGCGCGCTCCTCGCCGACGTTCATCCCGAGGGCGTGATCACCCAGCTCAGCACCCGCTGGGACGGACCGATCGACGCGCCGGCGCACTACCGGGTCAAGGGCCTGTTGAGCGGCCTGTCGCTGACGGCGCACGCGGGCGAGCGGCACGACGCGGTCGGCCGACCGGGGCTGCGCAATGCCACCGTCCAGCTCGACGCCAACGAGGCTGGCGGCGAGGCGCGGATCGGCCTAGAGCAGGGCGTGGTCGAGTTGCCCGGCGTGTTCGACGAGCCGGCGCTGCCGTTCGACCGCCTCGACGCGAAGCTCGCCTGGAAGATCGAGCCGCGCGCCGGCGAATTGCCGAACGTCACGGTGCGGGTGCGCGACGCGCGCTTCGCCAACGCCGATGCCGAAGGCGAGCTGAGCGCGACCTGGCGCACCGGCGCCGGCGAGGGCATGGCGCGCGGTGGCCGCTACCCCGGCGAGCTCGAGCTCGACGGGCGGATCGGCAATGCCAAGGCGGCGCGAACCGTGCGCTACCTGCCGCTCGGCCTGCCCGACTCGGTGCGCAGCTACGTCGGCCGCGCGGTGCAGGGCGGAACGATCGAGCGCGCCTCGTTCCGGATTCGCGGCGACCTCTGGGACTTCCCGTTCCACGACAGCAAGACCGGCCGCGACGGCGAGTTCCGGATCGACGCCCAGGTCGACGACCTGGTCTTCGCCTACATCCCCGGCAGCGCGCCGCCGCTTCGTCCGGCTTTCGAGGCGGCGAGCCCGACCTGGCCGCCGCTGACCGCCGTGTCGGGCGAGCTGATCGTCGACCGCACCCGGCTCGAGATCCGCGATGCACGCGCCCGCCTGGGCGGCGCCGACTGGACGAAGATCCACGGCTCGATCCCGCAGCTCGGCGACCATGCCCGGCTGGAGATCGACGGCGTCGCCCGCGGCCCGCTCGCCGAGATGCTGCGCTACGTCAACGCGACACCGGTGGGACGCTGGACCGGGCGGGCGCTCGCCGGATCGAGCGGCACCGGCGTCGCCGACCTCAAGCTCGCGCTCGCGATCCCGCTCGACGACGGCGGCGCGACCCAGGTCAAGGGCAGCCTCACGCTCGCCGGCAACGACGTTCGCATGACGCCCGATACGCCGCTGCTCGCGTCTGCGAAGGCGCGCATCGACTTCACCCAGAGCGCGTTCTCGGTGGTCGGGGGCAGCGCCCGCGCGCTCGGCGGCGACATCGCGTTCGAAGGCGACTCGCAGGGCGAGGCGCAACGCTTCAGCGCGCAGGGAACCGTCACGGCCGAGGCGCTGCGCAACGCCGTGGACCTCGGCGCGCTCTCCCGGTTGCCGCTGAGCGGTGGCACGAGCTATCGGGCGACGCTCGCCTTCGTTGCCGGCCAGCCGCAGTTCGGCGTGACCAGCAACCTGGTCGGGCTCGGCGTCGAGCTGCCGTATCCGCTCGGCAAGGCGGCGGCGACGCCGCAAGCGCTGCGCGTGCAGACCGGACCGGAGGAAGGCGCCGCGGCGAGCCCCGGCAGTCGAGCGCGCGACCTGCTCCAGGTCGAGATCGGCAACGCGCTGCAGGCGCGCTTCGTGCGCGAGGGCGCGGGCGATGCCGCGCGCGTGGTGCGCGGTGCGATCCGGGTGGTCGAGCCGGGCCCGGCGCCGGCGGAGCCGCTGGAGCCGCTGATCCTGCCGGCCGCGGGCGTGACCGCGAGCATCGCGCTGAAGCGGCTCAACGTCGATGAGTGGGAAGCCGTGTCCGAGCGCCTTCTCGGCACGTCGGCACGCGGCGCCGCCGCGCCGCCCGGCCTCGACGCCGAGGCCGGCGAGGGCTACGTTCCCGACCACATCGCCCTGCGTCTCGGCGAGCTGACGACGGGGTCGCGCCGGCTCGGCAACGTGACCGCCGGGCTGTCCGTGGAAAGCGGCCTCTGGCGGGCCAACGTCGATTCCGACGAGCTCGACGGCTACATCGAGTACCGGCCGGCGCGGCGCGGCGCGACGCCGGCGGGTCCGGGTGCCGGGCGGGTCTACGCGCGGCTCTCGCGTCTCAGCCTGCCCAAGGGCGAGGCCGAGCGCGTCGAGAGCCTGCTCGACGAACAGCCGGCGAGCGTGCCCGCGCTCGACATCGTCGTCGACGATTTCGAGCTGCGCGGCAAGCGTCTGGGCCGGCTCGAGATCGAAGCGGCCAACGGGTCGAGCGGCGGCCGCGACGCGGTGCGCGAGTGGCGCCTGTCCAAGCTCAAGCTCGTCATGCCCGAAGCGCAGCTCGCGGCGACCGGCACCTGGGGCGCGGGCGCCGTGCCGGGGGTCCGCGGGCCGAGCCGCGCGTCGATGGACTTCACGCTCGCCCTCGTCGACAGCGGCGCTTTGCTCGAGCGCCTGGGCATGGGCAAGGTGGTGCGCGGCGGCAAGGGCTCGCTTGCCGGCACGGTGTCGTGGCCCGGCTCGCCGCTCTCGCCCGACACGGCGAAGATGAGCGGCCAGATCAAGGTCGAGATCGATGCCGGCCAGTTCCTCCGGGTCAACCCGGGCGCAGCCCGGCTCCTCAGCGTGCTCAGCCTGCAGTCGCTGCCTCGGCGCCTGCTGCTCGACTTCCGCGACCTGTTCGAGGAAGGCTTCGTCTTCGACAACGTCGTCGGCGACGTGCAGATCGCCAATGGCGTGGCCAAGACCAACAACCTGCGCATGCGCGGCCCGGCGGCGGCGGTGCTGATGGAAGGCGAGACGGACATCGAGCACGAGACGCAGAACCTGCGCGTCGTCGTCGTCCCCGAGATCAACGCCGGCACCGCGTCGCTGGCGTACGCGATCATCAATCCCGCGATCGGCCTCGGCACCTTCCTGGCGCAGTACTTCCTGCAGAAGCCGATCGCCGAGGCCAGCACGCGCGAGTTCCGCGTCACCGGTCCGTGGGACGATCCGAAGGTCGAACGGGTCGAGCGCAGCATGTTCGGCCGCACGCCGCCGGCCGAAGTGCCGGGTGCGGCCGCCGCCGCGGAGCCGCCGAAGCCACCCGCTAGATGAAACGAGGAGCCCGATGAAGATCGCTGCCCTGCAGATGGTCTCGACGCCGAGCGTCGACCGCAATCTCGACGCCGCCCTGAGGCTGGTCGAGCGCGCCGCGAGGGAAGGCGCCGAGCTGGCGATCCTGCCCGAGTACTTCTGCATCATGGGGAGAAGCGATCGCGACAAGCTCGCCGTTGCCGAGGTGCTGGGCGAAGGGCCGATCCAGGCGATGCTCGCCGGGGCGGCGCGCGAATACCGCCTCTGGCTCGTCGGCGGCACGCTGCCGCTGAAGAGCGGCGAAGAGGGCCGGGCGATGAATGCCAACCTGGTCTTCTCGCCGGCCGGCGAGCGGGTCGCGCGCTACGACAAGATCCATCTCTTTCGCTACGACAACGGCCGCGAGCAGTACGACGAAGGGCGCACGTTGAAGGCCGGCAGCGACCCGGTCGCCTTCGACGCCGTCGGCATGCGGGTCGGCCTGAGCGTCTGCTACGACCTGCGCTTTCCCGAGCTCTACCGGGCCCTCATGAAGCCGCCCTGCGACCTGCTCTGCGTGCCCTCGGCGTTCACCCATCCGACCGGCCTCGCGCACTGGGAGGTGCTGCTGCGCGCGCGGGCGATCGAGAACCAGTGCTACGTCGCGGCCGCCGCGCAGGGCGGCCTGCACGAGAACGGCCGGCGCACCTTCGGGCACAGCCTGATCGTCGATCCCTGGGGCGAGATCGTCGCCATGCTGCCCGAGGGCGAAGGCATCGTCGCCGGTGAAGTGCGCCAGGACCGGCTCGCCGAGGTGCGCGCGCAGCTTCCGGCGCTGGAGCACCGCCGGGGACTCTGAAGAACCGCCGCGCGAGCGCGCACCGCCGCGCTCGTCGACGATCGGGCGGAGCGCGGTGCGCTCCCGCCGGTCCCGGCCGCCGCGCCCGTGATACTCGGCGGGTCCGCACCCCCCTTCGCGGGCCGATGCTGACGCGATCGACTGCTAGAGTTTTCCGACAACAAAACGGGGGCCCAGATGCTCTATCTGATCGCGATCTTCGTCGGCGCGCTGATCGGCGCGACCAGCGAAAGTGCCTTCGGCGTCTTCGCCGGCGGCGTGCTCGGCTGGCTGCTGGTGCGGGTGTCGCGGCAGCAGCGCGACATCGGCGCCTTGCGCGAATCGCTGGCCGCGTTGCGTGCCGGCGACGCCATGGCGGCGGCGCCAGCGGCTGTCTCGCCGGAGGTGGACGTCGCGAGCCCGGGACTTGCCGAGGTACCCGCGGTCGCGACGAACGCGAGCGTCGACGAACCGGTTACCTCCGTGGTTCCGGCCAGCCCGCTCGCCGAGGCGGCCGCCTTCGTCGAAGAGCAACGCGCCGGACCCGACACCGTGCCGATGCCGGAAGCGCCCCCGGCACACATCGCCACGCCCATGCCGGTTGCGGCCGCTACCCCCTCGCCTCTCGAGCCGCTGCGGCGATGGCTGGTCGGCGGCAACACGATCGTCAAGGCGGGCGTCGCGATCCTCTTCATCGGCCTCGCCTTCCTCGCCAAGTACGCCGCCGAGCACACCCAGGTGCCGGTCGAGTGGCGACTCGCGGCGATCGGCGCCGCCGCAGTGGTGCTGCTCGGCTTCGGCTGGCGACTGCGCCTGTCGCGACCCGGGTATGCGCAGGTGCTGCAGGGCGGCGCGGTCGCCGTGCTGTACCTGACCCTCTTCGCCGCGTTCCGCTTCTACGGCGTGCTCGCCGCGGGGCCGGCGTTCGCTCTCATGGTCGCGGTGGCGATGTTCGCGGCGGCGCTCGCCGTGCTGCAGGACGCCCGCTCGCTTGCCGTCATCGGCGCGCTCGGCGGCTTCGCGACGCCGCTGATCGTCTCGACCGGCTCCGACAACGCGACCGCGCTGTTCGCCTACTACCTGGTGCTCGACGCCGGCATCGCCGCGGTCGCGTGGCACCGGACCTGGCGCTCGCTCAACCTGATCGGCTTCGTCGCGACCTTCGTCGTCGCCACCGCCTGGGGGGTGCTGCGCTATCGGCCCGAGTCGTTCGCGATGAGCGAGGCGTTCCTGATCGCCTTCTTCCTCCTGTTCGTGCTGATCATGCTGCTGCCGGCGCGGCGCGCGGCGGCCGGCGCCGGGCATCGCAGCGACGCCTGGGTCAATAGCACGCTCCTGTTCGGCCTGCCGACGATCGTCTTCGCCCTGCAGTACGGGCTGGTCCGCGATACGCCGTACGGCACCGCGCTCTCGGCACTGGGCCTGGCGGCGTTCTACGTGTTCCTGGCAACGACGATGAAGAAGCGCCCGGAGCTCGGCATCACCTTCGATGCCAGCCTGGCGATCGCCACGGTGTTCCTGACCCTGGTGATTCCGTTCGCGCTCGACGAGCGCAGCACCGCCGGCGCCTGGACGCTCGAGGCGGCGGGCCTGGTCTGGCTCGGCTTTCGCCAGCGGCGCATGCTGCCGCGCGCCTTCGGCTACATCCTCTTCGTCCTTGCCGGCGGCGCCATGCTGTTCGCGCACGAGCGCTTCGGCGTGCCGACGGCGATCTTCAACGCCTACCTGTTCAACGGCCTGATGGCCGGCGCGGCGGCGATCGCCGGCGCGTACTTCGTCCATCGCCAGCGCGACAACGAGGCGATGAAGGCCGGCGAGGAAGTCGCCGAGCCGCTGCTGATCGCCCTGGCGACGCTCTGGCTGGTGTCGACCGCGGGCGTGGAGATCTCGGCCTTCGTGCCGTGGCAGCTCCAGCGCTCCGCGTCGCTCGTCTCGGCCAGCGGCATCCTGCTGCTGTACGTGCTGCTCGCCCATCGGCTCGCGTGGCCCAACATCGCCTGGCCCGCGGTCGCGCAGGCGCCGCTGCTGCTCGTCGGCGCGGCGGTCGTCGCCAGCGTCGTCGGCCATCCGCTGAAGGGCGGCGGCGCCTGGGCCTGGCCGATCGCCTTCGCGGTGCACGCGCTGGTGCTCCGGCTGGCCGCGCCGCGCTGGCCCGACCCTGTCGTCCGCGCTGTCCACGCCGCGGGCTTCATCGCCCTGGCCCTGCTCGGCGCGCTGCTCGGGCGTGCGATCACGGCCGATTGGGGCAACGCCGAGAGCGCCTGGCCCTGGCTCGGCTGGCTGGTGGCCCCGGCCGTGCTGCTGCTCCTGCTCGCTCGCCCCGCGACCGCCGGCATCTGGCCGGTGCGCGCCGCGCCCGCGGCCTACGTGCAGGTCGGCGGCGCCGTGCTTGCCGCGGGTCTCTGGCTCTGGACGCTGGTGGCCAACGTCGCCTCCGACGGCACCGCGGCGCCGCTGCCGCACCTGCCGTTGATCAACCCGCTCGACATCGGCATCGCCCTCGCCCTGGTGGCGATCCTGCTCTGGCGGCGCTCGGCCGGCGAGGCGAATCGCGCGTTGCTCGGCGCCGTCGTCGCCGCCGGGTTCGTCTGGCTCAACGCGATGCTGGTCCGCGCCTTTCACCACTACGGCGATGTCCCGTATCGCATCGACGCCTGGCTCGGCTCGCTCGCCGTGCAGAGCGGCATCGCGCTGCTGTGGTCGCTGACCGCGCTGGTCGCGATGTGGCTCGGCGCGCGCCGAGCCGAGCGCATGCCCTGGGTCGTCGGCGCGGCGCTGCTCGCCGCGGTGGTGCTGAAGCTGATTCTGGTCGACCTGTCGGGCACCGGCACGGTGACCCGGATCGTCTCGTTCATCGGTGTCGGCGTGCTGATGCTGGTGATCGGCTACGTCGCGCCGCTGCCGGCCAAGGAGGCGCGCCATGCATCGGCCTGACATCGCCATCGGGCGTACCGCGGCGCGGCTCGCCGCCAGCCTCCTGCTCGCCGCCGGGGCGCTTTCGGTCGCGGCCGCCGACGCGCAGCCCTACCGCTACGGCGCGCCGGTCGAGATCGTGAAGCCGGCTCCGTTCGTCGAGCTCGCCTTGCCGCCCGCGGCCTACGCCCGTGCGCTGCAGCCCGACCTGCGCGACCTGCGCCTGGTCGACGCCACCGGCGAGCGCGTGCCGTTCGCGATGCTCGCGCCGGCCGCCGTGGCCACGGCCAGCGAACGCCTGCGCGAGGCGACGCTCTTTCCCCTGCCGCAGCGCCCGTCGGCCAATGCCGCCTGGCCGTCGCCGGTCGAGGTCAGCGTCGATGGCGACCGGATCACGGTCCGGCGCTCGGCGGCCGGCGCGTTGTCGGCCGCCGCGCCGGCGCGCGAATCGCCGGGCTGGCTGATCGACCTCGGCGAGCTCGCGCCAGCCGAGCCGGCTCCGCGCCGCCTGCTGCTGCGCTGGTCCGGGCCGGCCGAGTTCTCTGCCGCCTACGCGATCGAGACCAGTGCCGACCTGAGGAGCTGGCGGAGCGCGGCGGGCGGGCAGGTGATGGCCTTGCAAGCGGCCAGCGGCGCACTCACGCAGCCGATCGTCGGCCTGCCGGAAGCGACCGGCCGCTTCGTCCGCCTAACCTGGCTCGACCCGGCGACGGCGCCCGTCCTCACCAGTGCCGCGTCGGTCGCCGCGGCGCCGGGCCTGGTCGCCGTCGCCGCAGGGAACGAGCTCGCCTTCCCGGCGAGCGCGGTTCCTGCGGAAGGCGTCGGCAAGGAGCCCGAGCCGCGCGGCTCGCTGCACTTCGACCTCGGCGGCGACCTGCCGCTGGTCGACGTCGAGCTTCGCTTCGCCACCGGCACGCGGATCGCACCGGTCCGGCTGCAGGGCCGCAGCCGCGCCGAAGAGGCCTGGCGCGAGCTCGGCAGCGGGGTGTTCTATCGGATCGAGCGCGACGGCGCGGCCGCCGAGGCGCCGGCGCTGACCCTGGGTACGCATGCCCGCTACCTGCGCGTCGTTCCCGACGAGCGCGCCGCGGCGCTCGACCCCGGGCAGACGCGCCTCGTCGTCCATGCTCGCCTGGCCACGCTGGTGTTCGCCTCGACCGGCCAGGCGCCGTTTCGCCTGCTCGCCGGCTCGGCTGACGCGGCCGCGGGTGCCCTGCCCGCGGCGACGCTGGTGCCGCAGCTCGACGCCGAGCGCTCGCGCTTCGGCACGGCGCGACTCGGCGATTTCGCGGAGGTGCCCGAGGTCGCCCTCGCCGCCGAGCGCGCGGCGGGCGCGGCGCGGCTTCGGCCCTGGCTGCTCTGGGGCGTGCTGGTGATCGGCGTCGCCGGACTGGCGCTGCTTGTCTGGCGGCTGGCCAGGAGCGGAGCGGCGCCTCCCGCCGCCTGACCGGCGCGGCGGTTCAGGCGCCGAGCAGCTCGCCCACCGGCTTCAGCTCCTCGATCCGGTCGCAGATCGACTTGACGACCATCAGGATCGGCACGCCGAGCAACAGGCCCCAGACGCCCCACAGCCAGCCGAACACGAGCACGCCGACGAACACCGCGAACGGGCTCATCCGGCCGGCCCGGCCCAGCCACCACGGCGTCAGCAGGTTGCCCACCAGGGTGTGGATGGCGAACGAGCTGGCGCCGATGAGCAGGCCCCGATCGAGCGATTCGAATTGCGCCACGCCGACCACCGCCGACGCGAGCCCGACCACGACCGCGCCGAGGTAGGGAATGAGGTTGGTGACGCCGGCGAAGATCGCCCAGATCAGCGCCTGGTTCAGGCCGAGGGCGAAGAACGCGAGGCCGGTCAGCACGCCGACCACCACGCTGGTCGCCATCTGCACGAACAGGTAGCGCTGGATCTGGGCATGGATCTCGTCGAGCGCCTGGACCGTGATCTTCTTCTGGCTGAGGCGCGGCCCGGTGAGCTTGACCATCTTGCGCCGAAAGGTGTCGCCCGAGGCGAGCAGAAAGAAGGCGATGAAGAAGACGAGCGTCGCCTGGCCGAGGAAGGTCATCAGGCCGAGCGTGCCGGACCAGAGGTAGTCCTTGACGTCGAGATGCGGCTTTTCGACGACCACGCGGGTCACGCCGCGCGGCGTCGGTGGCAGGCTGCTCGACATCGGCTCGATCCGCCGCGACGCTGCCGGCGTGGCCGGCAGCGCGGTCCCCGGGCGCGCAGTGCCGCTGGCGGCGGGCGAGCTCGCCGCCGCCGCGGCCGACGCGACCGGCGCGGAGGCGACGCTCGTGTTCTCCTCGGCGGCGCGCTCGAACTCGGCCGCGGCCTGCTGCACCTTCTCTATCGTCGAGGTGGAGCTCGGCCCGGGTCGCTGCAGCGACTTGCGCACCTTCTGCGCCACCTCCGGCAGCGACGCGATCATGTCGTTGGCGTCGTCGCTGAGCGCCGCGGTGGCCCAGACCAGGCCGGCGACGATCGCCGCCAGCAACAGGCCGGCGCCGGCCGCCCGCGGCACTCGCCAGCCGTGCAGGCGATCGACCGCCGGCGTCAGGGCGTAGCTGAGCATCACCCCCATCAGCAGCGGGATGAACACCGCCTTGGCCCACTGCAGCGCCCACAGCGAGGCGATCACCGCCAGCAGCACGAGCGCGAGATTGCGCACGTGGACCGGCATGTGCAGGTGCAGCCGCGTGACCTCGTCGGCCTCTTGCGGTTCAGGGGCGGTCTCGGCCGCTTCGTCGGTCTTCACGGCCGGTGGTTCCAGGGATGGGGAGGGGCGACCTTCGACCCGGCACTCGGCGTGCCCGGTCGCTTCACGGACCGGCGTCGGCGGGCAGCGCGATGTAGTGACGCTCTAGCTCGGGCGGCATCGGCGTATCGAGCAGGGTGCAGGTCAGGCGCAGGGCGTCGGCCGCGGCGTCGCCGAAGCGCACGCCGCCGTTCGCCTTGAGGGCTGCCGCGACCCAGGAGCGGATCACCACCGGACGCTGCATCCACGACAGCGTCTGCAGGCGCGCGAGGGCCTCGAACACGTTCTCCGCATCGGGGGCGTCGAACGGTGGCGCCTCGGCATGCGGCTGCCAGTACTCCATGACGCTTTCGTACCAGCGCGCCCCTGCGCCCTCGTCGCCCAGGTCCTCGGCCACCATGCGCGCCAGAAACGCGGTGTAGACGGCGAGCGCCAGGACGTCGGTCTCCAGCCATTCGGTGACCTCGACATTCGCCTCCGCCCGCGCCGCCAGCGGCGTCACCTCGCCCAGCCCGCGTCGCATCGCCAGCCAGTGCAGGCGGTCGATCGGCCGGACCACGCCGCGCGCGCCCATGATGCGGCGCATCGCCCTCAGCAGACCTTGCCGTGCGGCGATCGGTTGCCGCGCCATGCGGGCGAGGAGCCGCTCGAACCAGGGCAGGCGGGCCGCGCCGGAGAGGCTGGCCGCGTGTTCGCGCAGACCTTCGCGGCCGGGCGAGGAAGCGGTCTCGATCGTCCAGGCGCGCGCCGCGCGCTTGCTGCCCGGCGGCAGCAGCAGGGCGAGCAGGGCGGCGTGCAGCTCGCCGGCGCCATGCACCCGCGACAGGCGGTCGGAGGCGTTGCTCCCCGGATCGTGCGCTGCCTGGTTCTTCGAGTAGACGTCGTTCACTGCCATCCTCCGCACGACGCGCACGCCGGCCGGACTCTCTGGTCCCTGAGCAGGCGAAGTGTCGCACCGCCGCGGCGACGCGACCGCATCGATGCGACTAGAGCGTTGCGCCGGGGCGAAAGCCGAACAGGCTGGCGACGAGCACGGTCGGGAATTGGCGGACCGCCGCGTTGTACTCGGCGACCGCGGCGTTGAACTCGCGCCGCGCGAAGTCGAGCGTCGCGTCGCCGCTGGCGAGCTTGGCGTTGATCTCGGGCAGGTCGGCGCCGCCCATGGTCTGCACCGGCAGCCGGGTGCGCGCTGCCGCGAGGATCTCCTCGGCGACGCGCAGGCTCGTCACCGCGCTGGCCGCGCCGGGCCGGGCCTGTGCGTGTTGCCGCGCCGCCTCGGCCTGCAGGCTGGCGGCGCGCAGCGCGTCGAGCCGCGGGCCGGCGCCGGCGAGCGTCGTCGCCAGCAGCTCGACCTGGCGCGTGATCAGGCCATGGCGGGCGACGCAGAGCGCGTCGATCGCGGCAAAGCGGTCGACCAGGACGTTGCGCAGGCTGACCATGCGGTTGTAGGCGCCGACCATCCAGCAGACGACGAGAACGCCGGCGACGCCGCCGCCGATCTGGGTGGAGGTCATCGCCTTCGCTCCGGCCGGGCCGGCGCGAGGGCGACGCCGCGGGGGCTCAGCTGGCGAGCCAGGCGTCGTAGCCCTTGCGGCGCAGGTCGCATGAGGGGCACAAGCCGCAGCCCCAGCCCCAGGCATGGCGGTGCTCGCGGTCGCCGAGGTAGCACGAATGCGTGTGCTCGATCACCAGCTCGATCAGGGTCTCGCCGCCGAGGTCCTCGGTCATCGCCCAGGTGGCCGCCTTGTCGAGCCACATCAGCGGCGTCTCGATCGTCATCGACTTGTCGAGGCCGAGGCTGATCGCGACCTGCAGCGACTTGAGGGTGTTGTCGCGGCAGTCGGGGTAGCCCGAGTAGTCGGTCTCGCACATGCCGCCGACGAGCACGCTCAGGCCGCGCCGGTCGGCGACGCTCGCCGCGACGGTGAAGAACAGAAGGTTTCGCACCGGCACGAAGGTGTTGGGCAGGCCGCCGGCGTTCATCTCGATCTCGCGCTCGCTGGTGAGCGCGGTGTCCGAGAGCTGCGCCAGCAGCGAGAGGTCGAGCACGTGGTCCTGGCCCAGCTTCGCGCCCCAGTGGACGAACTTCTCGAGCAGTTGCGCGCGCACGTGCAGCCGGCTTTCCAGCTCGACCAGGTGGCGCTGGCCGTAGTCGAAGCCGACGGTCTCGACGTGCGCGTAGCGCTGGAGCGCGTGGGCGAGGCAGACGGTGGAGTCCTGCCCGCCCGAGAACAGCACCAGCGCATGCCTGGGATCAACCGCCACGAAGCTCTCCCTGGCCGAGCACGACCCATTTCTGCGATGTCAGGCCCTCCAGGCCGACCGGGCCGCGGGCGTGCAGCTTGTCGGTGGAGATGCCGATCTCGGCGCCGAGGCCGTACTCGAAGCCGTCGGCGAAGCGGGTCGAGACGTTGACCATCACGCTCGCCGAATCGACCTCGCGCAGGAACCGGGTCGCGGCGGTGTGCGAATCGGTGACGATCGCATCGGTGTGGTGCGAGCCGTGGCGCTCGATGTGGCGGATCGCCGCGTCGAGCGAATCGACCACCTTGACGCTGATGATCGCGGCCAGGTATTCCTCGCTCCAGTCGGCCTCGCGGGCAGCGACGACGCGCGCGCCGGCAACGCCCTGGAGCAGCGCCAGGGCGGCCGGGTCGGCGCGCATCTCGACGCCCTTGGCCGCGAAAGTAGCGCCGATCGCCGGCAGGAAGCGCGCCGCGACGGCCTCGTGCACGAGCAGCGACTCGGCGGCATTGCAGGGGCTGAGCTTTTGCGTCTTGGCGTTGTCGACGATTCGCAGCGCCATCGCCAGGTCCGCCGCCGCATCGACGTACACATGGCAGTTGCCGTCGAGGTGCTTGAGGACCGGCACCTTCGCTTCGCGGGCGATGCGCTCGATCAGGCTCTTGCCGCCGCGCGGAATCACCATGTCGACCGACTCGGGCGCCGCGATCAGGAAGCCGACGGCGGCGCGGTCGGTGGTGGCGACGAGCTGCACCGCGTCGGGCGGCAGGCCGGCCTCGACCAGCGACTCGCGGACCAGCGCCGCCAGCGCCAGATTCGACTGCAGCGCCTCCGAGCCGCCGCGCAGGATGCAGGCGTTGCCGCTCTTGATCGCCAGCGACGCCGCTTCGATCGTCACGTTCGGCCGGCTCTCGTAGATCATCGCGAACACGCCGATCGGCACCCGCATGCGGCCGACGCGGATGCCGCTCGGCTGCTCCCTGAGACCCGTGATCTCGCCGATCGGATCGGGCATCGCCGCGATCTGCTCGCAGCCCTGGGCCACGGTCTCGATCGCGTTCGCGTCGAGCTTGAGGCGGTCGACCAGCGGCGCGTCGAGACCGGCGGCGCCGGCGGCGTCGACGTCGCGGCGATTCGCATCCTGCAAGGTCGCAGCGCCGTCGCGCAGGCGCCGCGCCAGGGCGCGCAAGGCGGCATTGCGCGCCGCCACCGGCGACGCGGCCAGGCCGGCACTGGCGGCGCGCGCCGCGGCGCCCATGTGCGCGATCGCGGCCTGCAGGTCGGCGGAAGTCATCCCTCGATTGTCGCAAACCGGCCTCGGTCCGCGGCCCGGGCCGCCGCGCCGAAGCGCGAACGAATGCGCCGGACCGGCGCTGGACGAGAATCCCGGCGCCGGCCGCCGGCCTCGTCTGCGGAGCTTTCCATGCGTTCTTCCCTGATCGGCTCGCTCCTGCTCGGCCTCGCTGCCGCGGCCGCCGCCGCGCCCGATTTCGACCTGCAAGGCCATCGCGGCACGCGCGGCAACGCGCCGGAGAACACGATCGCCGCGTTCGAGAAGGCGCTGGCGATCGGCGTCAGCACGCTCGAGATGGACGCGGCGATCACCGCCGACGGCGTGGTCGTCGTCTCGCACGATCCTGCGCTCACGCCGGCCATCACGCGCGATGCCTCGGGCCAGTGGCTGAAGGGACGCGGGCCGCTGATCAGGAGCCTGACGCTGGCGCAGCTCCAGGCCTACGACGTCGGCCGCATCGACCCGGCCAGCGACTACGCAAGGCAGTTCCCGACGCAACAGGCTAAAGACGGCGAGCGGCTGCCGACGCTGGCCTCGGTATTCGCGCGAGTCAAGGCGCTAGGCGCCGAGCATGTGCGCTTCGACATCGAGACCAAGATCACGCCGACCGCGCCCGAGGAGACGCTCGCTCCCGAGCCCTTCGTGCGTGCCCTGCTCGCGGTCATTCGCGAGGCGGGGATGACCAAGCGGGTGATGATCCAGAGCTTCGACTTCCGCACGCTCAAGCTGGTGCAGCAGCTCGAGCCGGGCATGGACACGGTCTACCTGACGGTCCGCACCCGCACCGCCGACAACCTCGCCGACCCGGCCTGGACGGCGGGCCTGATGCTGCGCGACTTCCCGAGCCCGGGCCATCTGGTCAAGGCGGCGGGCGGCACGGTGTGGGCGCCGAACCAGGGCAGCCTCACGCGCGAGGACCTCAAGGCGGCGCAACAACTCGGCCTCAAGGTGATTCCGTGGACCGTGAACGACCTCGCGGTTGCCGATCGGTTCATCGAGTGGGGCGTCGACGGAATCATCAGCGACTATCCCGAGCGCATCCGCCCGCTGATGGAAAAGCGCGGGCTGGCCTTGCCGCCGTCGATCGGCCCGCGCTGAGGCGCTCGCGCTCGCGCGCCCGGTGCTCGCCGGGCGTGCGACTCAGCCGATCTCGTCGAGCCTGATGCAGGCGGCGTCGTGTGCCGGGCCGACCGGAACGAGCGGTGGCACGACCTCGGCGCAGGCGGCGACGGCATGCGGGCAGCGGGTGCGAAAGACGCAGCCCGAGGGCGGCGCCAGCGGCGAAGGCAGCTCGCCCGAGAGGGCGGTGCGCGCCGCGCTGGCGAGCGCCGCTTCGCCGCGCGCCGCTCCCACCTTGGGCGTGCTGGCCAGCAGCGCCCGGGTGTAGGGATGGCGCGGCGCGGCGAACAGCGCCGCCTTCGGCGCACGCTCCATCACCCGGCCGAGGTACATCACCAGCACCTCGTCGGCGATCAGCTCGACGACGGCGAGGTTGTGCGAGATGAAGACGTACGCAACGCCGGTCTCCTCCTGCAGGTCCATCAGCAGGTTGAGCACCTGCGCCTGGATCGAGACGTCGAGCGCCGAGACCGGCTCGTCGGCGACGACGACTCGCGGCTCGAGCATCAGCGCCCGGGCGATCGCCACGCGCTGCCGCTGCCCGCCGGAGAACATGTGCGGATAGCGCGCGTAGTGCTCGGGCCTCAGGCCCACGCGCGCCAGCATCGCCCGCGCCCGCGCCTCCCGTTCGGGCGCGGCGAGCGCCGTGTTGATGGCGAGCGGCTCCTCGAGCGCCTGGCCGATCTTCTTGCGTGGGTTGAGGCTGGCGAACGGGTTCTGGAACACCATCTGGACGGTGCGGCGCATGGCCTTTCGGGTCGCGGCGTCGGCGTGAGCGACGTCGGTGCCGGCCAGGCGCAGCAGCCCGGCGGTCGGCTTCTCGAGCATCGTCACCTGGCGCGCCAGCGTGCTCTTGCCGCAGCCCGACTCGCCGACGACCGCCAGCGTGCGGCCGGCGGTCAACGAGAACGACACCGCCTCGAGCGCACGCACGGTTGCACGCGGCTTCAGAAAGCCGGTCGAGACGGCGTAGTGGCGCGTCAGCGCCTCGGCCTCGAGCACGGGTGGGTCGGAATCAACGGTGCTCATGGCGCGGTCAGGGGAAAGAAGCAGCGCGACCGGCCCGCCTCGAGCTCGAACAACGCCGGCCGCTCGAGCCGGCAACGCGCCTGCACATGCGGGCAGCGCGGCGAGAGCAGGCAGCCCGCCGGGCGGTCGAACGCGCCGGGAACGACGCCCGCCAGCGACTTCAGCCGCCGTTGCCCGACGTTCCTCTCGGGCAGCGCCGCCAGCAGGGCCTCGGTGTAGGGGTGGCTGGGCGCCTCGAAGATGCGCGGCACCGCGGCTTCCTCGACCACCTGCCCGGCGTACATCACGATCACCCGCTCGGCGACCTCGGCGACGACGCCGAGTTCGTGGGTGATCAGCATCAGCGCCATGCCGCGCTCGCGCTGCAGCTTGAGCAGCAGCGCGAGCATCTGCGCCTGGACGGTGACGTCGAGCGCGGTCGTCGGCTCGTCGGCGATCAGGAGGCGCGGGTTGCAGGCGATCGCCATCGCCAGCATCACGCGCTGGCTCATGCCGCCGGAAAGCTGGTGCGGAAAGGCGTCGAGGCGGCGTTCGGCGTCGGCAATCTCCACCGACTTCAGCAGCTCGAGCGCGCGCGCCCGCCGCGCCTTGCGCGAGCCGCCTTCGTGCAGCGCGATCGTCTCCATGAGCTGGAAGGCGACGCTGAAAGAAGGGTTCAGGCTCGTCATCGGGTCCTGGAAGATCATCGCGATGTCGCCCCCGAGCAGCGACCGGCGCTCGCGCGGCGACATCGACGGCAGATCGCGGCCGTCGAAGGCCAGCCGGCCGGCCCGCACCCGCCCGGGCGCGTCGATCAGGCCGAGCACCGCGAGCGCGGTCACGCTCTTGCCCGAGCCCGACTCGCCGACGATGCCCACCACCTCGCCGGCCGCGACCGAGAAGCTCACGTCGTCGACCGCGTGCAGCGTCGCGCCCGGCGCTCCGAAATCGACCGACAGGTGTTCGACCTCGAGCAGACTCACGCGACACACCTCCCCAGAAGCGGCCCCAACGGGGCCGGCCCCTCCCGCCCGGCGGGAGGGGAGCGAAGCGGGGAGGGTGCAGCCCTGTTAGGCGAAGCCGAGGCTGAAGGCATGTTCATGCCTTCAGCTTCGGATCGAGGGCGTCCCGCAGCCCATCGCCGGTCAGGTTGAAGGCGAGCACCGTGATCAGGATCGCCAGACCGGGCAGCGTCACCACCCACCATGCGCTCTGGATGAACTCGAGCGCGCTCGCCAGCATCGAGCCCCATTCCGGCGTCGGCGGCTGCGCGCCGAGGCCGAGGAAGCCGAGCGCTGCAGCGTCGAGGATCGCCGACGAGAAGCCGAGCGTCGCCTGCACGATCAGCGGTGCGGCGCAGTTCGGCAGCACGGTGTCGAACATCAGCCGCAGCGTGCCGGCGCCGGCCAGGCGCGAGGCCGAGGCGTAGTCTTTTCCCAGCTCGACCAGCACCGCGCCGCGGGTCAGGCGCACGAAGTGCGGCAGCATGACGATGGCGATCGCGTACATCGCGTTCGCCAGGCCCGGGCCGAGCACCGCGACCACCGCAACCGCGAGCAGCAGGCTCGGCAGCGCCAGCATCACGTCCATCAGGCGCATCACCGCGTATTCGGCGAAGCGGCCGCGGTAGAAGCCGGCGACCAGGCCGAGCAGCACGCCGCCGGCCAGCGACAGGCCCACCGACACCAGGCCGATCACCAGCGAAAGCCGGGTGCCGTGGATCAGGCGCGAGAGCACGTCGCGGCCGACCGGGTCGGTGCCGAGCAGGAAGACGTGGCCGCCGACCGGCTGCAGCGAGGGCGGGCGCAGGGTGGCGTCGCGGTACTGCTCGGCGGGAGGGTAGGGCGCGACCGCATCCGCGAAAACCGCGAACAGGACGAGGAGCAGCACGACGCCGAGGCCGACGACCGCCCCCCGGTTGCGCCGGAAGTCGTGCCAGAGCGCGAGCGCGGGCCGGGGCGGCGCGCCCGGTCCCGGAGCTTCTGCGGAAGGCAGGCTCATCGGGCGGGGGGCTGGCAGGAGGGGGACGAACAGGGGGGATGAAGACCCGCGTTGCCCCGGCATACTGATTGCATTGCAGCGCATTCTCCCGCGCCAGGGTTCAACCCCGGCTGGCCCTCGCAGGCACGCCAATCGCCGGGAGCTCCGTCTCCATCCATGAAATTGCCCGAGGAAATCGAGTCGGCCGTCGAATCGCTCATGGAGCCGCACGGCGGCATCGGCGGCGTGGAGTTCCTCGCCCTTCCCCGCCTGGTTCCCGATCATGTCGAGAAGGCGGTGGTCTTCACGCCCGAGGCGCGACCCGCCCTGCTCGTCATGATCGCCCCGGCCGCCTATCCCGATTGCGTGCGCGACGCGTTCGGCCGGGCCGAGGCGGCCCGGCTCGCCCTGGGCGGCACGATCGGCGAAGCCGTCCAGGTTGCACTTTGCAAGGGGTTCGCCGCGAGCCAGAGCTTCGCCGTCGTGCCCTACCTGAGGCCGCGCGGCTCCGGCCGGCTGCGCCAGCGCTGGGAGAGGCTGCGCCTGCGCGGACCCGTCCTCGCCTGGCTGCGCGAAGCGACGCGCCGGACCGTCTCGGTGCCGCCCGAGGGGGCGCTGGCCGACGGCTTTGTCGAGCCGCTGCGGGCGCTTTGCGCCCACGCCGCCGTCGGCGAGCAGGTCCGCAGTGCCGCCCGGGCGAGCCTGGGCGCCCTGGAAGCCGGCCGGTGGCAGCCCCGGTGGGTGCTGGCGCACAACGATTTGTGGATCGGCAATCTGCTGCGCCGTCCGTCCGTGCGGGACGGCGCCCCGGCCTTCGCGGTCATCGATTGGGGAGGGTCCCGGGTTCGCGGCTACCCGATGTACGACCTGCTGACGATGGCGACGTCGATCCGCCTGCCGACCGCCTCGCTGCGCCGGGAGCTGCGCCAACACAGCGCCCTGCTCGGCTGCGAGCCAGCGCATGCGAAGGACCACCTGCTGGCGGCCCTGGGCGCGCTCGCGCTCGACCTCGGCGAATGGCCGGTCGAGCGCTTCGCCGCGACGGCACGCCAGTTCGTGAGCCTCATGGACGAGGCGGGATGAGTCCGGCGCTCAGGCCAGGGTCCGGAACCAGTCGATCCGTGCCCGCAGAAGCGCACTTTGCAGGCAGCAGCTCTCGTAGGCGGCGCGGTCCTCGCGCGAAATCGGCGCATCGCCTTCGCCGCTGTCCCGGGGCTTGCGCAGCATGAACTGCTGCAGCTCGGTCTCGACCTTCCGCAAGCGCGTGCCGAGCCACCTCGCCCGGCACGCGTACCAGACGCGCGCGAGCGGTCCGAAGGCGCGAAGCGGCGCCGGCGCGCTTCTCCAGGCCCGGGGGTGGGCGATGGGTCCGCCGAGCGCGCCCGGGATGGACGGCAAGAGTGCCGGGCGGGTCTTGAGCGGTGTCATTGAAGCGATATCGGCCGGACGAGGAACGAATGTTCGTCCGCATGTGTGACGAATTCGCGTCGCCGGCGACTTTGGGATGAAGCAAGAGAAAACATGAACGAATTCGACGAGAAGTACGTCGCGCCGGCCCCGGCGCGCTGGACCGGAAACGGTGCGGTTCCGGCGTCCGCGCACGACGCGCCGGCCGCGACCGACGACGCGATTCCCTGCTACCTTGCCTTCGCACCGGTCGAAGACGGTCCCACGCGTGCCCGGCTCGGCAAGCTGGTCGCGCTGGCGCGCGGCGGCATGGGCTGGAAGGAAGCACTCGAGTCCACCGAGGAAGCCGGCATGCGGGCCTACGTCACCGACATGCGCCGTGCCGGCTTCCTGGAGCTGCTGCCGCTGGGCGCGCAGAGCGACATCCTCGAGATCGGTCCCGGGCTCGGCCAGTTCACGGTCGCCCTGGCGCAGCGCTCGCGCCACGTCCACGCGCTCGAGGTGGTTCCCGAGCAGGCCGAGTTCGCGCTGGTTCGCGCACGGCAGGAAGGGGCGCGCAACGTCAGCATCGCCATCGGCGGCGACGATTGCCGGCTGCCCTATCGCGACGCCTCCTTCGACGGCGTCGTCCTGAACCTGGTGTTCGAATGGTGCGGCTCGCGGATCGAGTCCGAATCGCACGGGGCGGCGCAGACGCGCCTGCTGCACGAAATGGTGCGGGTGCTGAAGCCGGGCGGGTTTCTCTACCTCGCCACCAAGAACCGCTTCGCGCTGCGCCTGTTGCTCGGCGGCGCCGACGAGCACATGGCCAACGTGCGATTCGGCAGCGCCCTGCCGCGACGGCTGGGCGCCTGGCGGCTGCGGCGAAAGGGGCAGCAACGGGCGATGGGCAAGCTCTACTCGCACGATGACTTGCGGGAGCAGTTGCACCGGGCCGGGCTGGGCGATGTCGAGTCGTTCTGGGCCGCGCCGGAAATGCGCTTTCCGACCCACTACGTGCCCACCGATGCCGCCTCGGTGCGCGCCGCCCGGGCCGCGCCCGGACTTCGCCAGGGCGAGGGGCGCAAGGTCAACCTGCTGATGCGTTTCGTGCCCGCGGCCTGGGTGCGGCACGTGATGCCGGGCCTGGCCTTTCTCGCCCGCAAGGGCGGCGCCGGCGCGGCCGGCAGCGACCTCAGGCGTGCCGGATCCGCGGATTGATCACGCCGTAGAGCAGGTCGACGATCAGGTTCACGCCGATGATGATCGTCGCCGTCAGCAGGATCCCGCCCTGCACCGCGGCGTAGTCGCGGCGGTGGATCGCCTCGACCAGCCACTTGCCGATTCCCGGCCAGGAGAAGATCGTCTCGGTCAGGATGGCGCCGGCCAGCAGCGTGCCGACCTGCAGGCCGATCGTCGTCACCACCGGGATCAAGGCATTGCGCAAGGCGTGGATGGCGACCACGCGAAAGCGCCCCGCGCCCTTGGCGCGCGCGGTCCGCACGTAGTCCTCGCGCAGCACCTCGAGCATCGATGAGCGCGTCATCCGCGCGATCACCGCGAGCGGGATCGTGCCGAGCGCGACCGCGGGCAGGATCAGGTGCGAGAGCGCGCTGCGGAACGCCCCCTTGTCGGCCGAGAGCAGCGAGTCGATCAGCATGAAGCCGGTGACCGCGGGAATGTCGTACTGGATCGCCAGGCGGCCCGAGACCGGGGTCCAGCCGAGGCCGACCGAGAAGGTGAGGATCAGCAGCAGCCCCCACCAGAAGATCGGCATCGAGTAGCCGGTGAGCGAGGCGCCCATCACCGAGTAGTCCCAGACCGTGTTGCGCTTGACCGCGGCGACGATGCCGGCGGGCAGCCCGAGCGCGAGGGCCAGCAGCATCGCCACCAGCGAGAGCTCCACCGTCGCCGGGAAGCGCGCCATGAACTCGGCGAACACCGGCTCGTGGGTGATCGCCGAGAGGC
This sequence comes from Burkholderiales bacterium, assembly GCA_021414305.1. Lineage (GTDB taxonomy): Bacteria > Pseudomonadota > Gammaproteobacteria > Burkholderiales > Burkholderiaceae_C > Schlegelella_A. The sequence continues at coordinate 215,086 of JAIOOS010000022.1, forward strand.
CGAGGTCGCCGTGCAGCGCCTTCCACACGTATTCGGCGTACTGCGCCGGCAGCGGCCGGTCGAGGCCGAATTCGTGGATCAGGCGCTGGTAGCGCTCCTCGGTCATGCCGCGCTCGCCCGACAGCGCCTCGACCGGATCGCCCGGCACCAAGCGGATCAGGGCGAAGACGAGCAGCGTGATGCCGAGGAAGGTCGGAACGACGAGGGCGAGGCGCTTGAGGACGAAGGTGAACATGCGTGTCGCTGGCCCTCACCCCGGCCCTCTCCCGCTCGCGGGAGAGGGAGGAAGACCCCTTACTGGCCGGTCATGTCCACCTTGTTGAAGAAGTGGTGCGCCGTGGCGTCCATCTTGTAGCCGGTCACTTCCTTCCTCACCGGGTCGAAGCGCACCGAGTGGGCGATCGTGATCCACGGCGCCTCCTCGTGGGCGATGACCTGGGCCTTGGCGTAGAAGCCGGCCCGGTCGGCCTGGCGCGTCGCCAGCTTGGCCATCTGGAGCAGGTTCTCGAAGTCCTTGTCGCACCAGCGCGCGACGTTGCCGCCGCCCTTGACCGCGGCGCAGCCGAGCAGGGGAATGAAGAAGTTGTCCGGGTCGCCGTTGTCGCCCGACCAGCCGAACATCATCGCGTGCTGCTCGCCGGTCTTGCTGCGCTTCCTGTACTCGCCCCATTCGTAGGTGATGAGCTTGGTCTTGACGCCGACCTTCTCCCAGTCGGCCTGAATGAGCTCGGCCATGCGCTTGCCGTCGGGGTTGTACGGGCGGGTCACCGGCAGGTACCAGAGCTCGACCTCGGCGCCGTTCGGGTAACCGGCCTGCGCCAGCAGCGCCTTCGCCTTCACCGGGTCGTACGGGTAGTCGGGCACCTTGTCGTTGTAGCCCCAGAGGGTCGGCGGGATCGCGTTCTTGGCGATCTGTCCGGCGCCCTGGAACACCGAGTCGAGGATCGCCTTCTTGTTCACCGCCAGGTTCAGCGCCTGGCGCACGAGCTTGGAGTCGAACGGCTTCTTCTCGACGTTGAAGGCGATGTAGCCGACGTTGAGGCCCTGCTGCTGAACCAGGTTGATGTTCGGGTCGTTCTTCATCAGCGCCACGTCGGCCGGCTTCGGGAACGCCATCACGTGGCATTCGCCGGTCTTCAGCTTGGCGTAGCGGACCGACGCGTCGGTGGTGATCGCATAGACCAGGTTGTCGATCTTCGGCCGGCCGTTCCAGTGCTGGTCGAAGGCCTTGTAGCGGATCACCGCGTCCTTCTGGTAGGAGACGAACTGGAACGGGCCGGTGCCGATCGGTTCCTTGTCGACGACGTCGGGCGTCTTCGCCGCCATCATCTTGTCGGCGTATTCGGCCGAGAGGATCGAGGCGAAGTCCATCGCCATGTCGGCCATGAACGGCGCCTCGGGCTTCTTCAGGACGAAGCGCACCGTCATCGCGTCGAGCTTCTCGACCTTGGCGACGATGTCGTTCATGCCCATGTCCTCGAAGTACGCGTAGGTCTGGCCCGGCGTCACCTTGGCGTAGGGATGGCTCGGGTCGGCCTGGCGGTTGTACGAGAACAGCACGTCGTCGGCGTTGAAGTCGCGCGTCGGCGTGAACTTCGCGTTGCTGTGGAACTTCACGCCCTTCCTCAGGCGGAAGGTGTAGGCCATGCCGTCGGGTGCGGCGACCCAGCTCTCGGCCAGGCCGGGCACGATGTTGGTGGTGCCGAGCTCGAACTCGACCAGGCGGTTGTAGATCGGCACCGAGGAGGCGTCGGCGGTGGTGCCGGTGGTGAAGAACTGCGGGTTGAAGCCCTCGGGGCTTCCTTCCGAGCAGTAGACGAGCGTCTTGGCGGCGAATGCCGGGCTGGCGGCGGCGGCGACGGCGACGAATGCGAGCGCGGCAGCGCGCCGGATGAAGCGGTTTGACATGGGCTGGCGATCCTCGAAGGTGGGCGCGCGGGGCCGTTCGGCGCCCCGGCGGCGAGACGCGATGATAGGTCGGCCGAGCGGCCCTTCAGGCAGCGCGGCCGAGCCCGAGATAGCAATCCTGGACCGGCTTGGGCAGCGTCGCCCAGCCCGGCACGCCGCTCGCCGGCCGCTGCTCGGCCGGGGCCAGCGCGTGCAGCGCGGCGAGCCGGTTCGCTTCGCGCAGCGCCAGGCCGAGCGGCGAGCGCACCGAGTCGAGGCCGTGCTCGCCGACCTCGCCGGCGAGCCGGTCGATCGCCGGGCTGAGGCTCCACGGGCCGACGATGGCGCCGAACAGCGCGTCGCGCCGGCGCAGCAACTGCGGCACCACGGCCGGGTGGGCGAGGTCGGCACCGCTGAAGAGCAGGTCCTCGAAGCCGTCGATGGCGCGCAGGGTCGCGGTCCAGCCGGAGTTGTGCAGCAGGCCGGCGAGGTAGCCGTCGAACGGATCGAGCGCCTGCTGCCCGGCGAGGGCGGCGCTGAGGCGCGCCTTCTTGTCGGCGTCGCGCCAGATCTTCACCGCGGCCTTGGCCGAGAGCGTGTCGCCGGCGGCGTCGAAGATCGGCCGCAGCACGACGCTGGCGATCGCCCGGCGCAGGCCGGCGGTGCCGATCATCGCCACCGCCCGGGCCAGATCGATCTCGCCCTCGTCGTCGCCTTCCTTCGGCCGGTAGGTGCTGGTGGCGCTGCGGATCACCTCGGCGCTCAGGACGACGTCGCGCGAGATCCGGCTGGCGACGTCGACCGACGAATAGCTTTCGTCGCGCAGCGTCTTCATCAGCTGCGGCACGACGTGCGGGGCGCGCGGCAGCAGGTTGGCGCGCAGGGTGTCGGAAGCGATGACCTCGTCGAGCCGCTCGAACAGCGGCGCGACGACGGGGGCCGGAGGCTCGTCGGGCCCGGGCGCGGCCGCCGCCGAAACGCCGACCAGCCAGCAGAAGAAGCGGGCGTGCGGCTCCTCGTGGCGTTGCGGCTCGGGAACGGGCACGGAGCTGCCGTTCGGCGGCGGGTCCGGAGCCACCCTCGGCGGCGCGGCGTGCACCGCAGCCGCGGCCACGGCGGGCGGAGAGGCGGCTCCAGCGGGAGGCCGACGCCGAGTGATGAACCGATCCCACCAACGGGCCACTGCCATCGAATCCCCAACGCCGAGCGCGGCGACCTGCCGAGTATCGCCAATGCCCCTGGCGGCGCCAATGTTTCTCTGCGGCGCTCAGCCGATGGCCTGCAGCACCGCGATCCAGAGTGGCGCCGTCGCCACGAACGCCAGGGTCGAGACGACGATCGCGGTGCTCACTTCCCCCGGCAGCGTCTGGTAGCGCTGGGCGAAGATCAGCGCGTTGCTGCCCACCGGCAGCGCCGCCATCATGACGACGATGGCCAGCGGCACGCCGCCCAGGCCGAGCACGAAGTGGGCGAAGGCGAGCACCATGAGCGGCTGGACGATCAGCTTCAGCAGCGACAGGACGAGCGCGCCCCGCACCGCGCCGCGCACCCCGTAGTGCGCGAGCGAGACGCCGATCAGCACCAGGCAGAGCGGCACGACCGCCTGGCCGAGCGTCACCAGGATTTCGTCGGCGAAGCCGGGGATGGGGAGGCCGGAAGCATTCCAGGCCAGGCCGGCGAGCACCGGCAGGATGACCGGATGGATCACGGTGTTGCGCACCGTCGTCGCCAGCGTGTGCAGGAGGCGCGGGCCGCCGCCGTCGCCGCGCCGCCGGTCGCGGGCGAGATCCAGCTCCACCAGCGTGGTGAGCACGGTGAGCAGGGTGAGCGAATGCAGGCTGACGAGGGTGATGTGCAGCGCCAGGCCGGCCTCGCCGTAGAGCGCCGCCGCGAGCGGAATGCCGACCTGGACCGCGTTGCCGAAGGAGGCGGTGATCGCGCGCACGCTCGGCGCGGCGGGCTCGCCGCTCGCGGCCGACCCGCGCAGGCGCAGGAACAGATAGACCAGGCCGAGCACGGCCAGCGTCGGTGCGAAGAAGGCGAGCAGGATGCGGATGTCGAGCCGCTCGAACTCGATCCGCGCCGAGGTGCGGAACAGCAGCGCGGGCACGAAGATGTAGAAGGCCGCGCCCGAGAGCACCCGGGCCGGGTCGCCGCCGCCGAGCTTGCCGCTGCGCGCCACGCCCCAGCCGATGGCGACCACGGCGAAGATCGCGAACAGCTTGATGAAGACCTGGGCCGACATGGGGGCGCAGTATCGGCGACAGAATCGAAGCGGCTGCGCAACGCAGCGCACCGGGCGCCCTTTCGATGACTCTCCCCTTGATCGTCCCGACCCGGCCCTTCGCCGGCCAGCGCCCCGGCACGTCCGGACTGCGCAAGAAGGTGAGCGTCTTCGAGCAGCCGCACTACCTCGAGAACTTCGTCCAGTCGGTCTTCGACGCGCTCGAGGGCTTTGCCGGCGCGACGCTGGTCGTCGGCGGCGACGGTCGCTACTACAACGACGTCGCGATTCAGACGATCGTGCGCATGGCCGCCGCCAACGGCTTCGGCCGCATCCTGGTCGGGCAGCGCGGCATCCTCTCGACCCCGGCGGCGAGCTGCGTGATCAGAAAGCGCGGGGCCTTCGGCGGCATCATCCTTTCGGCGAGCCATAACCCGGGCGGGCCCGACGGCGACTTCGGCATCAAGTACAACGCCGGCAACGGCGGCCCCGCGCCGGAGCGGATCACCGAAGCGATCTGGCGCAGGAGCGAAGCGATCGAGCGCTACCTCACGCTCGACACGGCGGACATCGATCTCGCCCGGCTCGGCGTCACGAGCATCGGTGCGGCGCAGGTCGAGGTCTTCGATCCGGTGGTCGACCACGCCGAGCTGATGGCGACGCTGTTCGACTTCGCGGCGATCGGCGAGCTGCTGCGAGGCGGTGCCTTCCGGATGCGCTTCGACGCGATGCACGCCGTCACCGGACCGTATGCGCGCGCGATCTTCGTCGAGCGGCTGGGCGCGCCCGAGGCGAGCCTGGTCGACGCCGTGCCGCTGCCCGATTTCGGCGGCGGCCATCCCGATCCGAACCCGGTCTACGCCGCAGCGCTGGTCGAGACGATGTTCGCCCCCGACGCTCCCGACTTCGGCGCGGCGAGCGACGGCGACGGCGACCGCAACATGATCGTCGGCCGCAACTTCATCGTCACGCCGAGCGACAGCCTGGCGGTGCTGGCGGCGAACGCTCATCTCGTGCCCGGCTATGCGCGAGGCCTGAAGGGAATCGCCCGCTCGATGCCGACGAGCCGCGCCGCCGACCGCGTTGCCGCGCATCTCGGCATCGCCTGCCACGAGACGCCGACCGGCTGGAAGTTCTTCGGCAACCTGCTCGACGCCGGCCTGGCCACGCTCTGCGGCGAGGAGAGCGCGGGCACCGGCTCGGACCACGTCCGCGAGAAAGACGGCGTCTGGGCGGTGCTGTTCTGGCTCAACGTCCTGGCCGCGCGGCCGGGCGAGTCGGTCGAGGCTATCGTTCGCGACCACTGGCGCCGCTTCGGCCGCGACATCTATTCGCGCCACGACTACGAAGGGGTGGACGTCGTCGCGGCGAACGGCCTGATCGCGGACCTGCGCGCGAGCCTGGGCGACTTGCCGGGACAGCGCTTCGATCGTGGCGACGGCAGCGTCGCCCGCGTCACGCTGGCCGACGACTTCGCCTACACCGATCCGGTCGACGGCTCGGTCACCACGGGGCAGGGCATTCGCGTCGGCTTCGACGACGGTTCGCGCATCGTCTTTCGTCTCTCGGGCACCGGCACGGAGGGCGCGACCCTGCGCGTCTACCTCGAGCGCTTCGAGCCCGACCCCGAAAAGCAGGGCGTGGAAACGCAAGAGGCGCTCGGGCCGCTGATCGCGGCGGCCGAGCGCCTCGCCGGGATTCGCGGCCGCACCGGCCGCGACCGCCCGACGGTCGTCACATGACGCGAATGCGGATCAGGTCGTCCGCGGTTCGCCGTTGCCGTTGACGGTGATCGTGCGGCCCGGCGGCGCGGCCATCTGCACGCGGTGCTCGACGCCGCGAAACTGGTAGGTCACGTCGTAATACTGCGGCGGGCCGCTCGCGGCGGTCGTTTCGCAGCGGCGCACGTCGCGCGTGCTGTACTGCGACGAAGACGTCGTGCTGTTGACGTGGGCGCCGATCGCCGCCCCGCCGACGACGCCGCCGACGGTGGCGATGTCCTTGCCCGTGCCGCCGCCGATCTGGTGGCCGAGGATGCCGCCGAGCACCCCGCCGATGACGGCGCCCGGCACGTTGTACTGGCGCTGCGGCTCCGTCGCCACCTGCTGCTTCTCGACCCAGCAGCGCTGCTCCGGCGGGCCGACCACGGCGCGCACGGAGGTCACCGGCACCTCGCTCAGGCGTTCGTTCGGGCGGCGGCGGTATTCGTACGGGGTGTCGAGCACGGGCTGCGGCTCGTTGTCGTACTGCCGGTCTCTTTGGGCCGGGCGCACCGAGGAGATCCGGTTCTCGAGACCCATGTTCTGCAGCGAGTCGTAGCTGCCGCGACGGAGCACGACGCAGCGGCCGCGGTACTTGGAGTCGTCGCAGACTTCCCAGCGGCCGCGCTCGACCACGACCGACGAGGCCTGGTCGTTGAACCCGGCCGACTTGAAGTTCGAGACCGGTTGATTGGTGGCGAAGGTGCGACCGCGGAAGTGATCCCCTTCGTAGAAGGTGATCTGCGCCGCGGCATGCGTGCAGAAGGCGACGGCGGCAAGGCCGACCAGGGGCTTGTAGTTCATGAAGTGCTTTCGCTGATGACGGTGCTTCACCCCCATCGCGGTGGCCGGAGCGGCGCGATGACAGGCATTCGCGCACCGTATGCGCACGGCCCGCGCCCCACAAGGGATCAACGCTGCCGTCTGCTGTAAGGAGCTTCCTACGCCGCCCGCGCCTTCATTCGAGCAACGAAGCGATCGCCGCATCGACGCCGCCGACGCAGGCGATTCCCTCCGCCTGCAACGCGGCCTGCACGCCGGCGAGGCAGCCGAGCAGCATCGCCTCGTTCATGTCGCCGAGATGGCCGATGCGAAACACGCGACCGTGCAGCGGACCGAGGCCGCCGGCGATCGCCACCTGGAAGCGCTCGCGGGCGACGCTGCGCAGCTTCTCGGGGTCGATGCCCGGCGCGACCTCGACCGCGGTGACCGAGACCGAGCGCGCCTCGCGGGTGCGGGTGAAGAGGCGCAGAGCGCCGCCCTGCCCCCAGGCGGTCACGGCGGCATGCACCGCGGCCGCCAGCCTTGCGTGCCGCGCATGCACGCGGTCCAGGCCCTCCGTCTCGATCAGGCCGAGCGCGGCTTCGAGACCGGCCAGGTGCGAGAGCGGCGGCGTGCCGCAGAACTTGAGGTACGAGAACTCGCTGCGCCGCCGCGCCCAGTCCCAGTAGAAGCGCGGGGCAACGGTGCCTCGGGCCACGGCCAGCGCGCGCTCGTTGGCGGCGACGAAGGCCATGCCCGGCGGCAGCATCATTCCCTTCTGCGATGCGCCGATCGCGACGTCGACGCCGAGCGCATCCATCGCGAACGGCGCCGCGGCGAGCGAGGCGACGACGTCGACGACGAACAGGGCCGGATGCCGCGCCGCGTCGATCGCTCGGCGCAGCGCCGCCAGGTCCGAGGTGGTCGCGCTCGCCGTGTCGGTGTGGACGACGAAGACCGCCGCGATGCGGTGCATGCTGTCGTCGCGCAGCGCCGCCTCCACCGCAGCCGGATCGATCGGCATGCCTTCGGTGTACGGCGTGCGCAGCGCCTCGCCGCCGAACGCGGCCACCTGTTCGGCCCAGCTGTCGGAGAAGTGGCCGGTGCCCGGAACGAGGATGGCGGTGCCGGCGCCGACCAGGTTCGCGATCACCGCCTCCCAGCCGCCGTGGCCGTTGGCGGAATAGAAGAAGACCTCCGCGCGATCGGTCTGCAGCAGCGCCTTCATCCCCGATTCGCAGGCGGTGACCAGGGCCGCGACGCGCGGATCGGCGAGGTCGGTGGGCTGGCGCGCCATCGCCGCGATCACCTCGTCAGGCACCCGTGTCGGACCGGGCGAGTGAAGCAGGCGAAGGCCCGGTATGCGGGAGCTGGCTTTCATGATGGACGATGGTAGCGGCGGCCGTCGGGGCGTGGCCGCGGTCACTCGGCGGGGCGCACCTCCAGCACGTCGCCTGCAACCCCTTCGTAGTCGCGCGCCAGGCGCAGCAGCCGCAGGTCGCCGCGCGGCCGGCCGATCAGCTGCATGCCCATCGGCAGGCCGGCGGCGTTGAAGCCGACCGGCACGCTGACGCACGGCAGGCCGGCGAAGGTGGCGATCGCCACCACCTCCATCCAGCGGTGATAGGTGTCCATGCTGCGGCCGGCGATCTCCTTCGGCCAGCGCCATTCGACCGGGAACGGCCAGACCTGCGCCGTCGGCAGGGCGAGCACGTCGAAGCGCTCGAACAGCGTCAGCATGTGCTGGTAGAAGGCGCTGCGCTCGACGCTGGCCTGCATCATCTGCGCCGCCGAGAGTTGCGCGCCCTGGTCGTGCTCCCACAGGGCCTCGGGCTTGATGTGCGCGCGGTTCTCCGGCTTGACCAGATGCGGCGAGAGCCGGCCGTAGAGGATCCACCAGCGCCACTTGAGCCAGGCGTCCCAGAGCCGCTCGGGCGCGAAGCCGAGGGCGGTGGGCTCGACCACGCAGCCCGCGCTCTCCAGGCGCGCCAGGCCCGCGGTGCAGACGTCGAGGATGCCGGCTTCCATCGCCAGGTGGCCGTCGAGGTCGCCGAGCCAGCCGATCCGGGGCGCGGTCTTGTGCTCGCTCGCAGGCGACTCCAGGCGCGCGGCGAACGAAGGCTCGGTCGCGAGCGAGAGCGGCGCGCGCGCGTCGTAGCCGGCCTGCACGTCGAGCAGCAGGGCGAGGTCGCGCACGTTCCTCGCCATCGGCCCTTCGCTGCCGAAGTGGCTGACCCAGACTTCCTGCGCCGGCCAGTTCGGCACCCGGCCCTGGCTCGGGCGAAAGCCGAACACGTTGTTCCACGCCGCCGGGTTGCGCAGGCTTCCCATCGAGTCGCTGCCGTCGGCCACCGGCAGCATGCGCGTGGCGAGCGCGACCGCGGCGCCGCCGCTGCTGCCGCCGGCGGAGCGGGTGGGATCGAAGGCGTTGCGGGTCGCGCCGAACACTTCGTTGAAGGTGTGCGAGCCGAGGCCGAACTCGGGCGTGTTGGTCTTGCCGATGACGATGCAGCCGGCGGCCTTCATGCGCTGCACCATCAGCGAATCTGCGGCCGGCACGAAGTCCTTGAGCAGCGGCGAGCCCGAGGTGCTGCGGATGCCCGCGGTCGGCACGATGTCCTTGATCGCCTGCGGCAGGCCGAACAGGAACGGCCGCGGCGCGGCCGCGGCGTCGTTGCGCACCAGCTCGAGATCG
>JAIOOS010000024.1 GCA_021414305.1 Burkholderiales bacterium
GCATTAATTCGGCGACTCCGGAGAAACATGTTTGCATTCATTGAAGCTGCGGGATGGCCGGTCTGGCCACTGGTGCTGGCGTCGGTCATTTCGCTGGCCATCATCGGCGAGCGCGCGTGGTCGTTGCGCAGCAGCGTCGTCACCCCGCCTGAACTGCTGGGCCAGGTCGTCACCGAATACCGCCAGAACGGCGTCAATCCCATGCTGCTCGCCCGCCTTTCCACCGGCGCGCCACTCGCGCAGGTGTTCGCTGCCGGCCTCAAAAACGTCAAGGCCACGCCGCAAGTCATGAAAGAAGCGATCGACGACGCCGGCCGCGCCGTGGCGCACGATCTCGAACGTTTTCTGAGCACGCTGGGCACCATCGCTTCCATCAGCCCGCTGCTCGGCCTCCTGGGCACGGTCATCGGCATGATAGAAATCTTCGGCTCGCAGGCGCCGACCGGCGGCAGCAATCCCGTGGTGCTCGCGCACGGCATCTCGATTGCGCTGTACAACACGGCCATGGGCCTGATCGTGGCGATACCGAGCATGATTTTCTACCGCTACTTCCGCAGCAAGGTCGATTCGCTGATCGTCGAAATGGAAAGCCAGGCGGTCAAGCTGGTCGAGATTCTGCACGGCGAGCGCCAGGGCTAGGCGACAGCCCACCGTGAATTTCCGCGTCAGCACACAAAGGGAAGAACCCGAGATCAACCTGATTCCGTTGATCGACGTGCTGCTCGTCATCCTGATCTTCCTGATGGTCACCACGACTTACTCGCGTTATGCCGAGCTGCAGATCAACCTGCCGACCGCCGATGCCAACAAACCTGAAGAGCGCCCGAACCAGATCAACGTCGCGGTCGACGGCCAGGGCAAGTACGTCGTCAACAAATCCACCGTGCCTTTCCGCAGCCCCGACAACTTCGCCGACGAACTGAAACGCGCCGCCGGCGGCACGCCCGACCCGGTCATCATCATCAACGCCGACGCGGCCGCCACCCACCAGTCGGTCATCAATATCATGGAAGCGGCGCGCATCGCGGGCTTCAGCCGCATCACCTTCACCACCCAGGCAAATAAAAAGTGAGGTGAGAGGCGTGAGGCGAGAGGGGTGTTGCGAGGCCCAGTGCTAAGCACGGTTCGGTCTTTCGCCTCTCGCCTCTCGCCTCTCGCCTTCCGCCTCTCGCTAAATGCACTGGCTGGAACAATACTGGTACCGCCTCTCGGCGCTGCATCTCCTGCTGTGGCCGCTCAGCATGCTGTTCGCAGTACTTGCCGCCACGCGCCGCTTCTTCTATCGCACTGGCTGGTTCGCCAGCACGCGCATCGGCGTACCGGTCATCGTGGTCGGCAACATCAACGCCGGCGGCACCGGCAAAACGCCGTGCGTCATCTGGCTGGTGCAATGGCTGCTCGATCACGGCTTCAAACCGGGCGTAGTCACCCGCGGTTACGGCGGCAGCGCGCAAGGTCCTCTGCACGCGGCACCCGACGGCGACCCCGCGGTGCTGGGCGACGAAGCAGTGTTGCTCGCGCGCCGTTGCGCGTGCCCGGTGTGGGTCGGCCGCTCGCGCGTCGCCGCGGCGCAGGCTCTGCGTACTTCACATCCGGAGTGCAATGTCATCATCAGCGACGACGGCCTGCAGCACTACGCGTTGAAACGCGATATCGAACTCGTCGTGCTCGACGGCGAGCGCGGCTGCGGCAACGGCATGCTTCTGCCCGCGGGCCCGCTGCGCGAGCCGTTGCGGCGCCTGGAGAACGTCAACGCGCTGGTGATTAACGGCGGCGCGGCATTTGCCCTCGAGACCCTGCCGTCCGGCGTGCCGGCGTTCGACATGCGCCTGGAGGGCAGCGCGTTCCACGATTTGCGCGATGCGCGCCGCGTGGTCGGCGCCGACCACTTCGCCAAGCTGAGCGTGTGCGCTGTGGCGGCGATCGGCAATCCGCAGCGTTTTTTCAACACCCTGCATGAACTCGGCATCTCGTTCACCGCCCGCGCCTTCCCCGACCATCATGCGTACACCGCCGACGATTGCGCTGCCGGCACGCACGCAGCGCTCATAATGACCGAGAAGGATGCGGTAAAATGCGAACGCCTGAACGGTGAAAACTGGTGGGTATTGCGGGTAGACGCCGCCATCGACCCCGCGCTGGGCGACCTGATACTGCACAAGATCGGACAAAAATAAATGGATTCCAAGCTGCTCGACATCCTGGTGTGCCCGCTCTGCAAAGGGCCCCTGCTCTACCGCAAGCCGCAGCAGGAGTTGATCTGCAAGGCCGACCGCCTCGCCTTCCCGATCAAGGACGGCATCCCGGTCATGCTGGAAGACGATGCGCGGAAACTTCCTCCGGAGGAGGAAGTTTGAATTCCGAGAAGCGAGAGGCGAGAGACGAGAGACGTAAGGCGCGCGCCGCGCGGTTTGCCCTGCCCTCCCTCCTCTCGCCTCTCGCCTCTCGTCTCTCTCCATGAATTTCATCGTCGTCATCCCCGCGCGCCATGCCTCGACGCGGCTGCCGGGCAAGATGCTGGCCGACATCGGCGGCAAACCGATGGTGGTGCACGTGGCAGAAAGAGCGCGCGCCAGCGGCGCCGCGGAAGTCATCGTCGCCACCGATCACGCCGACATCGCAGACGCGGTCACGCGCCACGGATTCACCGCGGTGATGACGCGCGTGGACCATGCGTCCGGCACCGACCGCATCGCCGAAGTCGCGGCAAAACGCGGCTACGCGCCGCGCGACATCGTCGTCAACGTGCAGGGCGACGAGCCGCTGATCGAACCCGCACTCATACGCGCCGCCGCGCAGCAGCTGGCGGACCACGCTGACGCCGCCATCGCGACCCTGTGCTGCCCGATTGACGCGGCCGACCAGTTCGCCAATCCCAATATCGTCAAAGTCGTGCTGGATAAAATGGGCTATGCGCTCTATTTCAGCCGCGCCCCCATACCCTATGCGCGCGACGCATTCGCGCAGGGCATCAAGGAAATCCCGGCCGGCCTGCCGGTTTACCGCCATCTCGGCATTTACGCCTATCGCGCGGCATTTCTGGCCAGCTACGCGCAGCTGGCACCCGCGCCGCTCGAGCAATTCGAAGCGCTCGAGCAGTTGCGCGCGCTGTGGCACGGCCACCGTATCAGCGTCGCCATCGCGCCCGCCGCGCCGCATGCCGGGGTAGACACCGCGGCAGACCTCGCGCGCGTGCAAACGCTGGTGCGCAACCAGCGCTAGCGCCGGCGGCGACAGCGTTTCGCCGCGGCGCGAGTACCGGTATAATCCGCCGCACCATCAACCGGTCCCGATATCTTGCGCAATTCCGGCAGCCGCGCCGCAGAGCGCGCGCCATAGGCACACCAAAGAAACCATCATGATGCGCATAATCCTGCTGGGACTGCCCGGCGCCGGCAAAGGCACGCAGGCGCAGTTCCTGATCGCGCGCTACAGCATCCCGCAGATTTCGACCGGCGCCATGCTGCGCGCCGAAATCGCCGCCGGCAGCGCCCTCGGCAAGGAAGCGCAGAAGTACATGGACGAAGGCAACCTGGTGCCCGACCAGCTGGTCATCGACATGGTGAAAGGCCGTATAGCGCAGCCGGACTGCAAATCCGGTTTCATCATCGACGGTTTTCCGCGCACGGTCACGCAGGCCGAGGTCTTGCGCGAATCCGGCATTGATGTCGATTTCGTGATTGAAATCGAAGTCGGCGACGTCGAAATCCTGCGCCGCATGAGCGGCCGCCGCGTCCATCCGGCTTCGGGACGCACTTACCACATCGAATTCAATCCGCCGCGCGTGCCGGGCAAGGACGACCTGACCGGCGAACCGCTGGTGCAGCGTCCCGACGACAACGAAGAAACGGTCAAGCGGCGCATCGCGGGCTATCACGAGATCACCAAGCCGCTCATCAACTATTACCTGAAATGGGCCGAAAGCGGCGACAAGCGCGCGCCGACCTACGTCAATCTTTACGGCCGCGGTGCAATCGAGCACATCCGCGACAAAATGCTCGCAGCAATCTCGCAGCGGCATACCAGCTGATCGCCCCCGCATTTTGATCCTGTCGTAACTTCTGCCATGAAAAAAATGAACGTTTTTTACGCCCAGTCGGGCGGCGTGACGGCGGTAATCAACGCCACGGCCTGCGGCGTCATTGAAACCGCGCGCAAGCACAAAGGCAAAATCGGCAAGGTCTACGCCGGCCGCGACGGCATCATCGGCGCCCTGACCGAAGACCTGATCGATACCTCCAAAGAATCGCCGGCCGCCATCCGCGCGCTGCGCCATACGCCGGCGGGTGCGTTCGGCTCGTGCCGCTACAAGCTGAAGTCGCTCGACGCCAACCGGCGCGAGTACGAGCGGCTGATCGAGGTGTTCAAGGCGCACGACATCGCCTGGTTCTTCTACAACGGCGGCGGCGACTCGGCCGACACCTGCTTCAAGGTGAGCCAGCTCTCGGCCAGCCTCGGCTACCCGCTGCAGGCGATCCATGTGCCGAAGACGGTCGACAACGACCTGCCGATCACCGACTGCTGCCCGGGCTTCGGCTCGGTCGCCAAGTACGTGGCGGTCTCCGCCCTCGAGGCCTCGTTCGACGTGCGCTCGATGGCGCGCACCTCGACCAAGGTGTTCGTGCTCGAGGTGATGGGCCGCCATGCCGGCTGGATCGCCGCCGCCGGCGGCCTGATCGCCGACCACGGCATTCCGGTGGCGATCCTGTTTCCGGAGATCGAGTTCGACGAGAAGAAATTCATCGCCCGCGTCGATGCCCTGGTGAAGGAGCACGGCTACTGCACGGTGGTGGTCTCCGAGGGCGCGCACTATCCCGACGGGCGCTTCCTCGCCGAGCAGGGCACGAAGGACGCCTTCGGCCACGCCCAGCTCGGCGGTGCCGCGCCGGTGGTGGCGAACATGATCAAGAACGCGCTCGGCCACAAGTTCCACTGGGCCGTGGCCGACTACCTGCAGCGCGCCGCGCGGCACATCGCCTCGAAGACCGACGTCAAGCAGGCCTACGACCTCGGCAAGCGCGCGGTCGAGCTGGCCTTGAAGGGGCACAACGCGGTGATGCCGACGATCGAGCGCGTCTCTGACGTCCCGTATCGCTGGAAGATCGGCGTCGCCAACCTGGCCGACGTGGCCAACGTCGAGAAGTTCATGCCGCGCGACTTCATCAGCGCCGACGGCTTCGGCATCACCGAGAAGTGCCGCCGCTACCTCGCGCCGCTGATCGCCGGCGAGGACTACCCGGCCTACCGCAACGGCCTGCCGGTCTATGCGACGCTGAAGAACGTCAGCGTGGGGCGCAAGCTTCCCGAGTTCGCCCTGAAGTGAATTTCTCCCTCTCCCGCTGCGCGGGAGAGGGCCGGGGCGAGGGCCCGCTCCGCTAGAATGCGCGGCTCGCCTCGGCCTTTGCGCCCTGCGCGACGCCGGTGTAGCTCAGTTGGTAGAGCAGCGCATTCGTAATGCGAAGGTCGGGAGTTCGACTCTTCTCACCGGCACCATGGGTCCATTCGCCAGGCAATGGCCAAGGAAGCACAGGCGCGGGCGCTCGGCGTCGCTACGCCGTGCGATCAAGTCGAGCAATGCGGGAACCTGCAGTTCTCCAGCCCCGCCAAGGGCTGCGGGACGTATTCCTACCAGCCGTACTCGCTAGAAAAACTCGCGCACGAGCTTCATGTTGCGGTCGGGCCTCTTCTCGTCGATCCATTCGGTCTGCGCCTGCAGGGTCGAGAACTCGACGTGCACGATCGCGGGCGTTGCGGGTGACTTTCTGGCCACGGCGACTCCCTGAACTCGTTGGAGCCGGCGACTGGGTCGTTTCCGCCGCGGCGTGCCCAGGGCCGGCCTACGTAGGTTTGGCTATGGCCCGCGGCTCGGCAATGGCCAAGACTTCGGCAAGCTCCCCAATCGCCCCGAGGCATGCCCGACCGCTTCACCAAGACCTCGCCCCGAGGCTCCCGCTGGGACCAGGAGGGCGCCGAATTCGTCGCCAGCGACTCGGAGTGGTGCGACCGGTTCTCGGCCCGCCTGATCGCGCTGATGGCCAACGTCGACTACCTGATGGCGAGCAGCACCGCCCTGGACCTCGTGTCCCATCACGCCTTGCGCGCCCTGTCGCCGGAGTGGGTGGCCGAAGACCTGGCGCGCTCGCAGGTAGGCTTGGCACCCTCGTAGCGCGGAGGACCCGATGGCGACGCTGATGCACACCGAAGAACAGAACGAGCGGCACCTGATCTCGCGGCTCGATGCGGCCGAGCAGATGACTTTGCGCCAGCTCACCCATGCACGGGCCGTGCTGGCGCGGGCCAGCCTGCCGCACGACGACTCCGTGCTGCTGGGTGCGGTTCTCCAGGCGATCGTGGCGAACATGCCGCCCGAAGGCGACGGGCCGACCTAGCCTGGCCGCGCCGCACCGACACGGCGCGTTTCACCTTGGGGCAGGTGCCGCGGCGGCGCGAAGGCGCCACCTGCTCCTATGATCGCGCGGCCCACTCTCGCCGAGGCCGACCTGCCGCCCCACTCGATGCTCGAGCGACCGCCCGGTACGCGATCGACGCCCGCCCTCGTGCTCGGCGCGGCCTGCCTGCTCGCATCGACGGCGGCACGGTCGCAGGAGCTCGAGCCCAAGGCCTATACCAACCTGCCGACCGGCCTCAACTTCCTGGCCCTGGGCTATGCGCACTCGCAGGGCGGCCTGGCCACCGATCCTGCGCTGCCTCTCGAAGACGCCCACCTCAGGATCCATACCGGCGTGGCGGCGTACGCGCGCTCGCTCGACCTGTGGGGCCGCTCCGGCAAGTTCGACATCGTCGTGCCGTACTCGCGCCTGTCGGGGAACGCGCTGGTCGCCGGGCAGGCGACCACGCGCGACATCAGCGGCTTCGGCGACCCGCGCCTTCGCCTCTCGCTCAACTTCTACGGCGCACCGGCCCTGACGCTGCCGGAGTTCCGGTCCTACGAGCAGGACCTGGTCATCGGCGGCAGCCTGCAGCTGGGCGTGCCCGCGGGCCAGTACGACCCGAACCGGGCGGTCAACCTCGGCACCCACCGCTGGACGCTCAAGCCCGACATCGGCTTCTCCAAGGCCTTCGGCGCGTTCATGGTGGATCTGACCGCAGGCGCCACGTTCTTCAGCACCAACCACGACTTCTTCGGCGGCCAGACCGTCGAGAAGGCGCCGCTGTACTCGGTCCAGGCCAACCTCAGCTACGTCTTCGCCGGCGGCGCCTGGGCCTCGCTCGGGTCGACCTTCTACAGTGGCGGCCGCACCACGGCCGACGGCGTGCGCAAGGACGACGAGCTCGGCAACTCGCGCGTCGGCCTGACGCTCTCGCTGCCGATCGACCGGAACTGGTCGGTCAAGCTCAATGCCAGCAGCGGAACCAGCACGCGCACGGGCACCGACTTCAATACCATCGGCCTGGTCGGACAGTACCGCTGGGGTGCCGGCGTTTAGGGCCGGCACAACGCTTGCCCTGGCAGACATCAGCATCACGAAGGTCACATGACAAGCCACCCGGAGGGCTCCCAGGATCACCGGTTCCGGCTCCTGGTCGAGAGCGTCGTCGACTATGCGATCTTCATGCTCGACCCCGCGGGCACGGTGCTCACCTGGAACATCGGCGCCGAGCGGCTGAAGGGCTACTCGGCCGAAGAGATCATCGGTCGCCCCTTCACCGTGTTCTATCCGCCGGAGGCCGTCGCCTCCGGCTGGCCGCGGCACGAGCTCGAGATCGCCGAGCGGAACCAGCGCTACGAGGAAGAAGGCTGGCGCGTCCGCAAGGACGGCAGCACGTTCTGGGCGAGCGTCGTCATCACCGCGCTGCGCGGCCCCGACGGCCGCCTGGAAGGCTTCGCGAAGGTGACCCGCGACCTCTCGGAAAAGCGCCTGCGGGAAGAGGCGTTGCGGCAGAGCGAGGAGCAGTTCCGGCTGCTGCTCGAATCGGTGAACGACTACGCGATCTTCATGCTCGACCCGGAGGGCGCCATCCTCACCTGGAACCACGGCGCGGCGGCGATCAAGGGCTACGCGGCGAGCGAGGTGCTGGGGCGCAATTTCAGGATGTTCTTCACCGCCCAGGACATCCTCGAGGGCAAGCCCGAAGCGGAACTGCACGCCGCGCGCACGCAAGGCCGGGCCGAGAGCGAGGGCTGGCGAGTACGCAAGGACGGCGCCGTGTTCTGGGCCAACGCCGTGCTGACGCCGGTTCACGACGGCGAGGGCCGGCTGCGCGGCTTCGCCAAGGTGACCCGCGACCTGAGCGAGCAGCGCCGCGTGCGCGAGGTCGAGCAGGAGGGGCGGCGGATGCAGGAGTTCATCGCCATGCTCGCGCACGAGCTGCGCAATCCGCTGGCGCCGATCAGGAACGCGGTTTCCCTTCTGCAGGACCCGAGCCTCGACGTCGGAGCCCGCCAGGAAGCGACGAGCGTGATGGACCGGCAGCTCGGCCTCCTCACCCACCTGGTCGACGACCTGCTCGACGTCGGCCGCATCGCCACCGGCAAGATCTCGCTGCGCGACGAGCTCCTCGACTATCGCCAGGTGGTGATGCTGAGCGTGGAGTCGGCACGCGACGCCATCGACGGGCGCGGCCATGCGCTGCGGGTCGACCTGCCCGAGGGCCCGATCGCGCTGCGCGGCGACCCGACCCGGCTGACGCAGGCGCTCCTCAACCTGCTCACCAACGCCGCCAAGTACACGCCGGACGGGGGACGCCTCGGCCTGAAGGTCGGCATCGAGGGCGGAACGGTCGTCGCCGCGGTGAGCGACAACGGTCGCGGCGTCGCCCCCGAGGCCCGGGACCGGATCTTCGATCTGTTCACCCAGGAGCGCCAGGCCGGCGGCGCTTCCGACCCCGGCCTGGGCATCGGCCTGGCCCTGGCCCGGGCGCTGATCGAGCAGCACGGCGGGCAGCTCACGGTCGAAAGCCCCGGCCCCGGCCAGGGCAGCACGTTCCACATTCGCCTGCCGATCGGCCACACGGAGGCGGCGGACCCTGTCGCCGGCGACGCGGCGGCGGAGCAAGAGAGCGAGGCGATGGCGCCGCTTCAGGCGCTGGTCGTCGACGACAACCGCGACGCCGCCGACACCCTGAGCCTGCTGCTCGAAACCCTGGGCCACGCCTGCCGCACGGCCTACGGCGCCCGACAGGCGCTGGAGGTCGCCCGGGAGTTCGCGGCCGACGTCGTCTTTCTCGACCTCAACATGCCCGACGGCGACGGCGTCAGCGTGTTGCCGCGCCTGCGCGCGATCCTCGGCGATACGGCCTATGTCGCGGCGCTCACCGGCTATGGACAGAAGCACGATCGGGAGATCACGCGCGCCGCGGGCTTCCAGGAGCACCTGACGAAGCCGGTGGAGATGAGCCGGCTGCAGGCGACGCTGGCCGCGGCCGGCGAGCGCCGCGATGCCGCCAGCGCCCCGAGGCAGTCGCCGCCGACCTAGGCGGAAACGGGTCGACGGCGACCCGCGCGGAAAGTTTTCACCCCGTTCGGCGTCGCACGCCGTTCAAGGTCATGTCCCCACTTCCGCTCACGGAGATTCGACATGCCCACCCGGCGCCTTCTGCTCACCCTGCTCGCGGCCGCGGCCGCCACCGCCTGCACCGCCCTGCCTGCCCGCGCGACCGGCAACCTGGTCGACCTGAGCGTCGTCGACCGCGGCCGCGGCGACGTGCTCTCCACCTGGCGCTATCGCGGCACCAGCTGGGTGGCCGGCCGGCCGGGCGATCGCTACGCCGTGCGCATGACCAACCGCACCGGCGGCCGGGTGCTGGTGGTGCTGTCGGTCGACGGCGTCAACGTCGTCAGCGGCGAGACCGCGGCCACCGGGCAGACGGGCTACGTGCTCGGCCCCTGGGGCACGGCCGAGATCACCGGCTGGCGGAAGAGCTATTCGGAGGCGGCCGCGTTCTACTTCACCGCCCTGCCCGATTCCTACGCGGCGCGCACCGACCGGCCCGACAACGTGGGCGTGATCGGCGCGGCGGTCTTCCGCGAGCGCGTGGTCCAGCCGGCGCAGCGGCCGTACGAATCGCAGCCGCCGGTCGCCAGCGGCCGCCTCGACAGCAGCGCGAGCCGGGCCGAGCCCGAGCGGCGCGCGCAGGGCGCGGGCGTCGGCGCCGCGGCCGACGCGTCGGGCGAGCGCTCGGCCGCGGCGCCCGCCTCGCCGCCCCCGCTGCGCGAGCGCGACAGCTTCGCCAAGGCGGAGAAGCTCGGCACCGGTCACGGCGAGCGCGAATACTCGCCGACGACGCAGACCACCTTCGAGCGCGCGAGCTCGCAGCCGGCGGAGATCGTCCAGGTGCGCTACGACAGCTACGCCAACCTGGTGGCCGCCGGCGTCATCGGCCGGCCGCAGCCGCCGGCGCTGCCGCAGCCCTTCCCCGGGTTCGCGCCCGATCCGCGCTGAAGACCCGTCGCGACTAGCATCCCCGCATCTCGGACTCGCGGGGAAGCGGATGGATCTCGAGCTCAAGGGCAAGCGGGCGCTCGTCACCGGCGGCAGCCGCGGCATCGGCAAGGCGGTGGCCCGCATCCTCGTGCAGGAAGGCGCGAGCGTCGCCCTGCTCGCCCGCGACCCCGAGCGCCTCGCCGCGGCCGCGGCGGAGCTCAGCGCGGCGTTCGGCGGCCGCGTCGTCGCGGTCGTCGCCGACACCACCGACGACGCCCAGGTCGAGCGCGCCGTGGCCGAGGCGACCGCCCTGCTCGGCGGCGGCATCGACATCCTGGTGAACGCCGCGGCCGAGCCCGGCGGCTACGCCCCGCCGCCGAAGCTCGGCGAGCTCGAGGCCGCGTTCTTCCAGCGCGAGATGGACATCAAGGTCATGGGCTACATCCGCACCGCGCGCGCGGTCGCGCCGCACATGAAGGCGAGCGGCTGGGGCCGGATCGTCAACATCAGCGGGCTCGCATCGCGGCAGAGCGGCAACACGGTCGGCAGCATGCGCAACGTCGCGGTCTCGGCGCTGACCAAGAACCTCGCCGACGAGCTGGGCCCGAGCGGCATCAACGTCACCGTCGTCCATCCCGGCCTGACCCGGACCGAGCGCACAGGCGCGCTGGTCGCGGCGCAGGCAAAGGCGCAGGGCCTCGGCGAAGAGCTGATCCTGCAGCGCATGGCCGAGGGCAACTCGATCCGCCACCTGGTCGACGCCGCCGAGGTGGCCGCCGTGGTCGCGTTCCTCGCCTCGCCCAGATCGGTGGCGATCAACGGCGACGCGATCGCCGCCGGCGGCGGCGCGCCGCGCGCCATCCACTACTGACAACGGCCGCGCCAGCGGCGGCCGGCGCGGCTGTCCGCCCGGCAGCCCGCTAGATCGAGCGCGGCAGGATCGCGTCGCCGCGCCGGTAGGCGTCGCTGAACGGCGCCAGGCCGTGGCTGCCACCGTTCACCAGGCGGCGCGCCGCCATCAGGTTGTCGTGCAGCAGCGCGTCCTTGATCTGCATCTCGCGGTCGCCGAGAAAGAGCGCCAGCAGGTCGGCGGCGACGGCCGAGGAAGCGCCGAGCTTGGGCCTGGCCTCGAGGTCGACCGCCGGCCGAAGCTGAGGCCCGTAGCGCCGGTAGTTGTCGCGGCCCGTGAGCTGGACGAAGCCGCGGCCCTTGTAGCGGTCGCCGTCGGGCCGGCCGCGGTTGCCGAGGTCGCGCCGGTTGTCGTAGAGGTCGAACGGATGGCCGTTCGGGGAGCTGTTGAATTTCGAGCGGCCTTCTTCGACCGGCAGGAAGGGCTCGGCCTCGGCGCGGATCGTCGCCAGCGCCATCAGCACCATCGTCCGGTCGTGCAGGCCGCGCTCCTTCAGGGCGGCGAGCACGAACGGGAGCTGCGCCTTGATGTTGCAGATCGCCGTGAACGGGAACATCTGGCTCACCATCTCGACCGTGACCGTCCCGGTGGCGTCGGGCAGCGTCGGATCGTCGCTCACACCCAGCGCGGTCAGCGTGCGCGGCCCGGCCACGCCATCGGGCAGCAGGCCTTCGCTCCTCTGGAAGGCGAGCAGCGCCGCCTCCGTGCCGCCGCCGAACGCGCCGTCGACCAGGCCGGGATCGAAGCCCTTGTGCAGGAGCGCCCGCTGCATTTCGGTGACCGTCGCGCCGGTCATGCCGCGCTTGAGTGTCTTCATCTGCATCTCCCCGAAGTGGCTCGCTGAAACACCGCCTGCGCCGGCCAGCCCGGCGCAGGCGCGGCACCCCCGCCTCGCTGGCGCAGGACGTCGCCCTCGGCCTTCAGCTCGAACGCCGGCGCGCCGTGGGCGCGCAGGGTCGAGCCTTCGATCCGCCCGTCGAACACTAGCAGCGGCGCGGGGCTGTCGCCAGACACCAATGTTGCCGAGAAGGTCTGGAAGCGCTGGGTGACGTCGAGCCGGATTCCCGGCGCGCACCACGTTCCGTGCACCGCCGCCGGCACCACCCAGAGGTGGACGCGCGAGAGCTTCTCGCGCCCGACGGCCTTGTCGGGCACGTCGACGGTGAGCGTGCGGTCGGGCGACCAGTCGCCCATGTCCCAGTCGTGCGAGACGACCCGCGTGCCCGGCGCCAGCGCCAGCAGGCGCGGCCGCAGCTGCAGGTTGACGGCGGGCAGCAGGTACATCGTCACCACGCTGGCGCGGCCGAGGTCGGTGGCGAACAGGTCCTGCTCGCGGAACTCGACGCGCCCGGCCACGCCCGCCGCCCGCGCCGCGTCGCGGCTCCGCCTCACCAGGTCGGGCACGATCTCGACGCCGAGCCCGCGCGCGCCGAAGCGACGCGCCGCGGTGATGACGATCCGGCCGTCGCCGGAGCCGAGGTCGATCACGTGGTCTGCCGGGCCGACGGCGGCGAGCTCGAGCATCGCCAGCGTCACCTGGTCGGGCGTGGTGATGAACGGCACTTCGTCCTGCCCCCGGGCGACGCCGGCCAGGCACAGGGCCGCGGCGATCGCGCCGGCCAGGCGCCGGCCGGCCCTCGCAGAGCAACGCACGCCCTTCATGCCGCTGCCACCGGCGCGCGGACGACCGCTGCATCGACGATCTCCAGCTCGCTCGCACTCGCCGGCAGCTCGGCGACGATCGCCGCATCGCGCACGACCAGGATGCGGTGACAGAGCGAGAGCAGCTCCTTCAGGTCCGACGACACCACGACGATGGTCACGCCCTGCTTCGAGAGCGTGTCGATCACCGCATAGATTTCCTCGCGCGCGCCGACATCGACGCCGCGCGTCGGCTCGTCGCAAAGCAGCAGCAGCGGTCGCGCCAGAAGGGCGCGGGCGAACAGCACCTTCTGCTGGTTGCCGCCGCTCAGGGCCCGGACCGGCGCGCCGAGCGACGCCGCCACCACCTTCAGGCGTTCGAGCATGGGCGCGACCCGGCGGCGCTCTTCCCGAGCGTCGACGAACCCCAGCCTGGACAGGCCGCCGAGCGTGGCGGCACTGGCATTGCGCAGCACCGAAAGCCCGGCGAACAGGCCGTCGCGCTTGCGGTCCTCGGTGAGGTAGACGATCCCCCGGGCGACTGCCTGCGCGGGCGAGTGGACGGTGAAGCGCCGCTCGCCGATCCGGTAGTCGACCGCCACGCCTTCTTCCAGCCCGGCGAGCCGGCGCGCCAGCCGGGTCCTGCCGCTGCCGACCAGGCCGCCCAGGCCGACGATCTCGCCCGGCTCGAGCCGGAGCTCGAACGCCGCCGGCGACGCATGCACGGTGATCGCCAGCGGCGGCGCGGCGGAGGGGGCGAGCGGCGCGGCGCGGGTGCGATCGTCGACGTCGTGGCCGACCATGTGGCGGACCAGCTCGGCCCGGGTCACTTCCGCGGTGGCGGCAGAGAACACGCGCCTGCCGTTGCGCAGCACGGTCACGCGGTCGGCGATCTCGAACACCTCGTCGAGGCGGTGGGAGACGAAGAGGACGAGCAGGCCGCGCCGCTTCAGCTCGGCGACGGTGTCGAACAGGCGCGACCGCTCCTCGGCCGAGAGCACCGCGGTCGGCTCGTCGAGCGTCAGGATGCGCGCCGAGGACGAGAGCGCGCGGGCGATCTCGACCAGCTGGCGCGAGGCGACGCCGAGCGTGCCGGCGATGGCGGAGGGATCGAGCGGCAGACGAAACGCCTCGAGCAGCCGCGCCGTGTCGGCCTGCAGCGCCCGGCGATCGAGCAGGCCTGCGCGGGTCCGCGGCTCGCGGCCGAGCCAGACGTTCTCGGCAACGCTGAGCTCGGGCAGCACCGCCAGCTCCTGGTAGACCGCGGCAACGCCGGCGGCACGCGCCTCGGCCGGCGAGGCGAAGCGCACCGCCGCGCCGTCGATCAGGATCTCGCCCGCGCTCGGCGCATGCACGCCGGCCAGCAGGTTCATCAGCGTCGACTTGCCGGCGCCGTTGGCGCCGGTCAACGCATGCACCTCGCCGCGACCGGCGACGAAGTCGACCGCCTCCAGCGCCGCGACGGCGCCGAAGCGCTTTCCCAGGCCGCGGACCTCGAGCAGCGGCGGCGAGCCCGAGCCCGCCCGCCCCTCCTCCGTCACTTCGGCTTGAACTGCTCGGGCAGCTTGCTCGCCCACCAGTCGTCGGGCTTGCTCAGCTCGGCGAACTTCGCGGCGTCCTTGGGCGCGATGTACTCGGAAGGGATCACCAGGCCGCGCGGCACCGGCTCGCCCGCGAGGATCTTCAGGCCGAGCTTGGTCGCCTCCTGCCCGGCACGGGTCGGGAACGTGACGGCGCCTCCCTTCTGGTTCTTGACCACCCACTTCATCCAGCCGTTGTATTCGTCGCCCGGCGACATCGTCAGGCCCTTCATCCGGCCGGCGTCCTCGAACGCCTCGGCGACGCCGATCGACATCTGCCCCGCCGGCGAGAACACGCCGTCGATCTTCGGGTGGCGCTGCAGCAGGTTCTCGCTGATCTGCTTTGCCTTGGCGCGGTTCCAGTCACCGTACTCGGCCGACAGCAGCTCGATGTTCGGATAGTCCTTGAGCACGGCCTTCAATGCCGCGAGCTGGTCGACGGCCGCGGTGGTGCCGGCGATCGGCAGCATCGCGAAGATCTTGCCCTTGCCGCCCAGGTCCTTGGCGAAGTGGCGCGCACCTTCCTCGCCGAGCGCCCACTGGTCGATGAAGGCGTTGGACACGGTGCCCGCGGAGTAGCTGAAGCCGCCGCCGGCGTTCACCGTCGGGATGCCCTTGGCCACGGCCTTCTCCAGCGCCGGCTGGATCGCCTTCTCGTCGACCGGCCAGTAGATGATCAGGCTCACGTTCTTGGCGATCAGGTCCTCGATGTCGGCGACCTGCTTCGTCGGGTTGAACGCCGCGTCGGTGACGATCACGTCCTTCACGTCCTTGTGCAGCGAGGCTTCGTAGCGGATGTGCTGCAGGCAGAACACGACCCAGGAGTTGCTCATGTAGCCGGCGGCCACGCCGATCGTGTAGGGGCCCGCCTTCTTGAACTTCTTGGTGTCGACCACCTCGGCCATCTGCTTCTTCTGCAGCGCGCGGTCGGTGGTCTGCGCGCCGGCGGCGGCCGGCAGCAGCGCTGCGCCCACGACGGCCGCGCAGGCCAGTGCCTTCGACAGGGACAGGAATCTCATCTCGTTCTCCTCGGTTGATCGGAAGCCTCAGCGACCCTGGCCGAGGCGGGCATAGGCGGCGGAAGCGACGACGATGATCGCGCCCTTCAGCACCAGCTGCAGGTTGTAGTTGAAGCCCAGGATGTTGACCAGATTGAAGGCAATGAACAAGACGAGCGTACCCGCCACCGTGCCCACCACCGTGCCGCGCCCGCCGCTGAAGAGCGTGCCGCCCAGGACGATCGCCGCCAGCGCGTCGAACTCGAAGCCGCGGCCGGTGAAGGTGCTGGATACGCCCGAGCGCGCCAGCACGGCGATGCCGCCGAGCGCGGCGAACAGGCCGGAGATCACGTAGCAGGCGAAGGTGACGCCGGCCACCGGCAGGCCCGAGAGGCGCGCGGCCTCGCGGTTGCTGCCGATCAGGTAGATCTGCCGGCCGAAGCGCGTCGTGCGCAGCAGCGTCTCGACCGCCGCGGCGAGGACCAGCAGGGTCAGGGCCAGGACCGGCAGCACCTCTCCGAGGCGGTGATTGAAGAACTCGCGGAAGTGGGGCGCCACCATGCCGCGCGCCGTGCCGCCGGAAAAGATCTGCGTCAGCCCGTAGATCGCCAGCGCCGTGCCGAGCGTCAGGATGAACGACGACGATCGGTTGAACACCACCAGCAGGCCGTTGATCGCGCCGAGGCCGGCGCCGACCGCGAGCGTCACGGCCAGCGCCATCGGCACGTTGCCCGCGTCGCCGGCCATCAGCACCGCGCAGAGCACGGCCGAGAACGAGATGATCGCGCCGATCGAGAGGTCGATGCAGCCGAGGATCATCACCAGGGTCGTGCCGATCGCGGCGATGCCGACCGGTGCCGCCTGGCGCAGGATGTTGCCGACGTAGACCGGCTCGAGGAACGCGTCGGAGAGCGCGACCGCCACGAGGTAGAGAGCGGCGAGCACGGCCAGGATCGCCCAGCGCGAAAGGGCCTCGCCGGTCGAGGTCCAGGCGGCGACGGTGCGGCTCATCCGCCGTCGCTGCCCGCCGCGCCGGCGGCGGGCAGGCGTTTCGAGGACGGCCCGACCCGGCCGGAGCGGGCCCGGGTGGCGACGATCGCGACGACCACGATCAGGCCCTTGGCGAAGGTCTGCACGAAGGCCGAGACCTCGAGCAGGTTGAGCACGTTCGAGATCACGCCGAGCAGGATCACGGCCGCCACCGTGCCGGCGATCGTGCCCCGGCCGCCCGCCAGCGACGCGCCGCCGAGCACTGCGGCGACGATGGCGTCGAGCTCGAAGCCCTGGCCGGCATTCGGATAGCCGGTGCCCAGGCGCCCGGCGACGAGCAGCCCGGCGAGCGTGGCGCCCACGCCCGAGAGCACGAAGGCCAGCAGGCGGACGCGCGCGACGTCGACGCCGGCCCGGCGCGCGCTGTCGGCGTCGCCGCCGGTGGCGAGCAGGCGCAGGCCGAAGCGGGTATGGCGCAGCAGCAGGTGCGCGAACGCGGCGAAGGCGAGCAGCACCAGGCCGGCGACCGGCAGGCCGAGCAGCCGGCCGTTGGCCAGCCAGACCAGCTCGGCAGG
Source organism: Burkholderiales bacterium (assembly GCA_021414305.1). Taxonomy (GTDB): domain Bacteria; phylum Pseudomonadota; class Gammaproteobacteria; order Burkholderiales; family Burkholderiaceae_C; genus Schlegelella_A. Next base: position 17,080 of record JAIOOS010000024.1, read on the forward strand.
CGCCCGGCCGACGCTCTGGTCGGTGTACGCGAAGATCGCTCCCTGCAGGATGCTGAGGGTGCCGAAAGTGAGGATCAGCGGCTCGATGCGAAAGCGGTTGACGAGCGTGCCATGCACCACGCCGACAAGCGCTCCCAGCGCCAGCATCGCCGCCAGCACCGGCAGCAGCAGCTCCGAGCGGCCTTCGCTCAGCGCGCAACTCAGCACCACCGAAAGGCCGAGGAGCTGGCCGACCGAGAGATCGATCAGCCCGCCGGCGACGACGAAGGTCTGGCCGATCGCCACGAGGCCGAGCGCGGCCGACTGGGTGACGACGTTCGCCAGGTTGGTGGGCGAAGCGAAGCCGGGGACGAACAGCAGCGAGACGACGAGCACGGCCGCGAGCAGCCCGTAGATGCCGGCGCGATGCGCCAGCGACTGCACCGCGGCGACCGGCACGGCCGCAGCCGCCATCAGCCGAGCTGGCGCATCACGGTGTCGCTGTCTTCGACCCAGCCGAACTTGCTGGCGAAGTTCTTGAGCGTCGCGGCATGCAGGTCGGGCGCGAACGACGAGACCGCGTCCTTCACCAGCGTGGTCCGAAAGCCGTGATGAAACGCCTGGCGCGCCGTTTCCTCGACGCAGATCTGCGTCACGGTGCCGGTGACCACGAGCGACTCGATGCCGAGCGAGCGCAGCGTCGGCTCGAGCTGGGTCGCGTGGAAGGCGCCGTAGTTGTACTTCTCGACCTGGAACTCGCCGGGCAGCGGCGCCAGCTCGTCGATGACGTCGGTGCACTCCTGCTCCCGGCCGATGTCGGGGTAGAAGCGCTTGTGCCCCTTCCAGCAGCACTTGGTGGGCGGCAGCGCCTGCGGCGACCATTCCCAGAGCAGCACCGGCGAAGGAAAGGTGATGAACTTGGTGTAGACGACCGGGAGGTTCCGCTCGCGAAACAGCCGGATCAGCGCCTGGTTGGCGGGAATCGTGGCCCGCGCGTCGACGACCTCGAGCGCCGCGCCGACGCGAACGAAGTCGTTCTGCATGTCGACGATGAGAAGGGCGGGATGGCGGACGCGGTCGTGCGGTTCGATCATGGGTCGCAGTGTATTTCAGCCACCCCGGGTGAGCGCCTCGTGCACCGCCCGTGATTGCCGAGCTCGCTAGACAGCGGCCTGCAAGGCCTGCCAGACGCGCTCCGAGGTCGCCGGCATCTGGATCTCGTTCGCCGCCCGCGTGGCGCCGGCATGCGCCAGCGCGTCGGCGACGGCATTCATCACCGCAGGCGTGGCGCCGATGGTGCCGAGCTCGCCCACGCCCTTGGCGCCGAGCGCGTTGTGCAGGCACGGGATCGAGGTGTCGAACCGGGTCTGGAAATCCGGGCCGCCGGCGGCGCGCGGCATCGCGTAATCCATGAAGCTGCCGGTGACGAGCTGGCCGCTTTCGGGGTCGTAGACGATCCGCTCGCAGAGGGCCTGGCCGATGCCCTGGACCGCGCCGCCGTCGACCTGGCCGCGCACGATCATCGGACTCACCACCCGGCCGATGTCGTTGACCGAGGCGTAGGCGACGACCTGCACGTCGCCGGTGGCCGGATCGATCTCGACCTCGCAGACGTGGCAGGCGTTCGGCCAGGTCGGCCCGCCCGCGGTGGCCGACGCCTCGACGTGGATCCGCGCGCCGGCCTGCTTGCCGGCCAACGCGAACAGGTCGATGCCGAGATCGGTGCCGACCACCGAGAAGCGTCCGGCGCTGTATTCGATGTCCCCGGCGGCGGCCTCCAACGCCTCGGCGGCGAGCCCCTTCGCATGCTCGACGGTCAGCTCGGAGCCGACCTTCACCGCCGAGCCGCCGGTGAAGAGCGAGCGCGAGCCGGCGCTGCCGAAGCCGTTGCCGCGGTCGGTGTCGCCCTGGACGATGCGCACCTTCTCGATCGAAACGCCGAACACGTCGACCGCGAGCTGCGCGTAGCTGGTCTGGATGCCCTGGCCCATCTGCTGCGTCGCCGAGTAGATCTCGATGAAGCCGTCGGGCGTGACGTCGACGGAGACCTTCTCCTCGAACGCGTTGCCGCTGGTCCACTCGAGGAAGGTGGCGATGCCGCGTCCGCGCAGCTTGCCGCCCTTCTTCGAATGCTCGCGGCGCGCGGCGAAGCCGTTCCAGTCGGCCAGCGCCAGCCCCTGGTCCATGATCTTCTCGAACATGCCGCTGTCGTAAGTCTGGCCCATCGCGTTCTTGTAGGGCATCTGCTCGGGCCGGATCATGTTGCGCCGGCGCAGGGCCGCCGGATCCATCTTCATCTCGCGCGCCGCCGCATCCATCAGCCGCTCGATCAGGTAGATCGCCTCCGGCCGGCCGGCGCCGCGGTAGGGGCCGGTGGGCGCGGTGTGGGTGAGCACGGCGGTGAAGTGCAGGTCGATCGTCGGCAGGTCGTAGATGCTGGTCGAGACCCAGGGCCCGATCAGGAGCTGGATCGCGACGCCGGCCGGCGTGGCGTAGGCGCCGACGTTGGCCAGCGACTTCACGCGCAGCGCCAGCACCCGGCCTTCGGCGTCGAGCGCGAGCTCGGCGTGGCTGGCGACGTCGCGGCCGTGGTAGGCCGAGAGGAACTCCTCGCTGCGGTCGGCCTGCCAGCGCACCGGCCGCTTCAGCGCCCGCGCCGCGTGGGCGACGGCGATGTCTTCCGGATACGCGCCGGTCTTCATGCCGAAGCCGCCGCCGACGTCGCCGACCAGAACGTGCACCTGCGGCTGCGTCAGGCCGGGCAGCGCCCCGGCGATGCCGCCGGCCACGCCGGTCGGCATCTGGTTGCTGATGCGCACCTCGATCCGGCCGCTCGCCTCGTCGAAGCGGGCAACGACCGAGCGCGGCTCCATCGGCGACGGCGCGAGGCGCTGGTTGTGCACATCGAGCGCGACACGATGCGCGGCGCGGGCGAACGCCGCCTCGGTCGCGGCCGCATTGCCGTGCTGCATCTCGGCGGCGATGTTGTCGGCTGCCTCGGCGGTGACGACGGCGGCGCCCTCCGCTCTCGCGGCGCGCGCGTCGACCACCGCGGGCAGCTCCTCGAGATCGGCGACGATCGCTTCGAGCGCGTCGCGCGCCTGCTCGCGCGATTCGGCGACCACGGCGGCGATGGCCTCGCCGACGTAGCGCGCGAACTCGTGCGCCAGGGCATGGCGCAGCGGCGTGACGGTCTTGCGGCCGTCGGCGCGCCTGAAGTCGGGGGTCGTCGGCATGCCCTGCACGCCGGCCGCGGCCAGCTCGGCGCCGGTGAAGACGCCGACGACGCCGGGCATGGCGCGCGCCGCCGCGGTATCGATGGCGACGATGCGGGCATGCGCGTACGGCGAGCGCAGGAACGCGATCACCGCCTCGCCGGGCACGGCGACGTTGTCGGTGAAGCGGCCGCGGCCCTCGAGCAGGGCGCGGTCTTCGATGCGCGGCACGGCACGGCCGCTGCCGAAACGCCCTGCGGCGTCGGGTGCATTCATGGAGGGGCTTTCAGTGAGGGCGGATTCAGGCCTGGAGCGAAGCCCACATGTCCTTGTCGCGCTCCGCGGTCCAGATGCGCGGATCGCGGTGGGCGGTGGCTTCGTCGTAGGCACGCGAGACGTCGAAGGGCATGCAGTGCTCGTAGATGAACTGCTGGCCGAAGCGCGGGCGCAGCGCCGCGTCGGTGTCGGCGAACACGCGCTTCAGGTCGTGGCCCTGGGCCACGCCCTTCTTCACGCTGGCGTACATGTCCTGGATGAATGCGCGGGTGGAGGCGATGCCTTCCTTGCACATCGCCGCATTGGTGAGGGCCGCGCCGCGGCCGGGCACGATCGCGGTGGCGCCGAGCGCCTCGACCCGGTCGAGCGTGGCCGGCCAGTCGCTGAAGTAGGCGTCGCCGGCATACACGGTGGCGCCGTACTCGACCAGGTCGCCGCTGAAAAGGATCTTCTGCTGCGGCAGCCAGGCGACCGTGTCGCCCTTGGTGTGGCCGCGGCCGAGCTGCATCAGCCTCACCTCGATCTTGCCGAGCCAGACGGTCATCTCGCCCTTGAAGGTCATCGTCGGCCAGGTCAGGCCGGGGATCGTCTCCACCGACTGGAAGAGGCGCGGGAAGCGCTCGATCTCGCTCTTCATGTCGGCGGCGCCGCGCTCGACGATCAGGTCGCGCGTGTCCTCGCTGGCGATGACCTCGCTCGCGCCGTAGGCGCTGGCGCCGAGCACGCGCACCGCGTGATAGTGGCTCAGCACCACGTACTTGATCGGCTTGTCGGTGACCTCGCGGATGCGCCGGATCACGTCGGCGGCCATCACCGGCGTGGCCTGGGTGTCGAGCACCATCACCGCGTCGTCGCCGATGACGACACCGCTGTTCGGGTCGCCCTCGGCGGTGTAGGCGTAGGCGTTGTCGGAGAGCTTGGTGAAGCTGACCTTCTTTTCGGCGAGGTCGGCTTGCGATGCGAAGGCTTTGCTCATGATGGGTTCTCGCTGGGGGAAAAGGGCATTTTGAGCGATGCGAGAAAGCCTGCCACGGTGTCGTGGAAGCGCTCCGGCTCCTCGGCCACGCTCAGGTGCGACGCTTCCTCGAAGACCACGAGCTCGGCGCCGGCGATGCGCCCGGCGATCGCCCGCGCCATCTCCGGCGTGGCGCCGGCGTCCTTGCCGCCGGCGATCACCAGCGTCGGTGTGCGCACGGCGCCCAGGCGATCGAGCCAGTCGACCCGGGCGATGGCATGGCAGCAGCCGACGTAGCCGGCCGGATCGGAGCGCAGCAGCTTCGCCTTCAGCGCCGCCGCCTCGGCCGGATGCGCGGCGCGGAAGTCGGGTCCCAGGTAGCGCTCGACGACGGCGTCGGCCACCGCCGCCATGCCGCCCTGCTCTACCGCGGCGATCCGCGCCGCCCAGGTCGCAGCCGCCGCCTCGGGATAGCGCGCGGTGGTGTTGGCGAGCACGGCGCCGCGCAGCAGCTCGGGGTGATCGATCGCCAGGCCCTGGCCGACCATGCCGCCCATCGACAGGCCGATCCACGCGACCGGGCCGCGGCCCCACTCGCGGATGACGCGGGCCGCGTCGTCGACCAGCTCGGTCATCGTGTAGGGGCCCGGCGGCACCGCCGAGCCGCCATGGCCGCGGTGCTCGTAGCGCAGCACCGTGTGCTTGGCCGCCAGCCGCGCCGCGAGCGCGTCCCACATGCCGGCGTCGAGGCCGAGCGCGTGGCTCATCACCAGCGGCGGGCCTTCGCCCTGCACGGTGACGTGGATCTGCGGCGCGCTGAAGGTGTGGTGCGACGCCACGCGCAGCGGCGCGGCGAGCGATTGCGAAGGGGGCAGCTTGCCGGCGGCGCGCAGCAGGTCGGTCGTGATCTTGAAGGCGGTGTTGGCCGCGGGCACGCCGCAGTAGATCGCGCCCTGCATCAGCGTTTCCTTGATCTTCTCGATCGAGACGCCATGCTCGATCGCCGCCCGGCAATGCAGCTCGAACTCCTCCCAGCGCGCCAGGCCCATCGTCATGCCGAGCACCAGCAGGCGGCGCGTCTCGTGCTCCAGCCCCGGGCGGCCCCAGATGTCGTTCCAGGCGTAGCGCGTGATCAGGCTCTGGAAATCGGCGTTGAAGGCGGTCGCTCCGGCGAGCGACTTGTCGACCCAGGCGTCGCCGAGGACGCTGCGGCGGTTGACGACACCGCGGTCGAAATCGTCGGCACGATCGCTCATGGGGCGGGCTTTCCTTCAGGGAGGGCGAGGGCGTCGAGCTGGGCGCGGGCGGCGGCGCCTGCGCCGCGCGCGGCGGCATCGATCTTCGCGCGAATGCCTTCGGCCACGCCGATCGCCGCGAAGTGCGCATCGATGTTGTCGCGCATCCTGAGGGCGTCGACCTCGAGGCCGGCGCTGCAGACGTCGGCGAGCGCGCGCACGGCGCCGTGCGCCGCCATGAAGAGCGAGGGCCAGACCGCGAGCTCGGCCTGCCAGTCGCCGAGGCCGCGCTGGTGCGCCTGCGGCATCGCCGCGAGCAGCGTCGCCGCCTGCTGCGGCGCCCGCGTCGCGGCGGCGATCGCCACCATGGCGGCAACGGGGTTGCGCTTGTGCGGCATCGCCGAAGACGTGCCGCGGCCGGGCTCGCGCGGCTCGAACACCTCGCCGACCTCGCCCTGGCCGAGCAGCGCCAGGTCGCGGCCGATCTTGCCGAGCGCGCCGCACAGCACCGCGACGCCGCAGCCGAGCGTGACCCAGGCGTCGCGCTGCGTATGCCAGGCGCCGACGGGCACCGCCAGGCCGAGGCGCTCGCCGAGGCGGCGCGCGACCGCCGGACCGCGCTCGCCGAGCGCGGCCAGCGTGCCGACGGCGCCGCCGAACTGGAGCTGGAGCGCGGCGCGAGCGTCTTCGCCCAGGCGCTCGCGGCAGCGCACCAGCGGCGCGAGCCAGGCCGCCACTTCGTGCCCGAAGCTCACCACCTCAGCCGCCTGCAGCAGCGTGCGGCCGAGCATCGGCGTCTCCAGATGACGCTCCGCGAGGCTGGCGAGCGCGGCGATCAGGCGGTCGAGGTCGAGCTCGATCAGGGCCAGCGCCTCTTTCGTGACCAGCACCATCGCCGTATCGATCACGTCCTGGCTGGTGCTGCCCAGGTGCACGAACGCGGCGGCCTCGGGCGCCGCCGCGGCGACCCGCGCCTTGAGCTGCAGCACCAGCGGGATCGCCAGCGCACCGGCCCGCCGCGCCTCGCCGACGATCGCCTCGATGTCGAACGGCACGCCGCGGCAGGCGACGCCGATCGCCGCGGCGGCGCTCCCGGGAACGAGCCCCTCCTCGGCCTCGGCCTCGGCCAGCGCCGCCTCGAAGGCGAGCATCGCGACCACGATCTGCGCGTCGGCGAACGCGGCCTCGATCGCGGCGGTGGCGAGCGTGCGCTCGAACAGCGTGCCGGTCATGCCGGCTGGCCCGCGGCCGAGACCCGCACCGCCTTGCGGTTGACGAGATGGCGGATGTTGACGAGCGACACCAGGTGCATCTGGATCAACATCAGCATGCCGTTGCCCCAGAGCTCGAGCACGGTGTCGTCGGGAAAGGCGCGCAGCCGGTCTTCGTCGACGGTGTGGAAGCCGTCGACCGAGATTGACTGGCCGTTCGGCAGGGTCGCGTCGGCCTTCATCTCCTTGAGCACGCCGAGCCGCCGCAGCCGCTCGCAGAACGCCCGGGTGCGCTCGGCCTCGTGCGCGTAGCGCTCGAGGAAGTCCATGGCCCGGCGCAGGGCCGGCGCCGGCGTCGCGTCGGCTTCGAACAGCGGCTCGCCGGCCTGCTCGCCGAAGCCGCTCCAGGCGTCGTCGACGAGGACGTTCACGCCCTCGCCGCCGGGCAGGGTCGCGGTCAGGAACGGATAGCGGCGGATGTAGGCCGGGATGTAGCGCGAGTCCCAGCGGCTGCCGTCGACGTACAGGTTCTCGCCGTGGCTGAGGCCGAGCAGCGCGGCCGGCGTCATCTCCGGGCGGCCGGCGGCGTCGCTGTTGCCGGTCTCGACGAAGACGATCGGAAACTCGAGCGCCGCCTGCGGGAACTCGGTCGCGGTGATGTGCACGGCATGCAGCTCGCGGGCGATCGAGTAGTCGGCCAGCGGCACGACCCTGCGCCTCAGGTGCTGCGCCGGGTCGAGCGGGACCGGCCGGCGGTAGAGCGAGGGCGCGGCGCGCTTCAAATGTGCGCTCCCGCGCTGTCGGGCACCAGCGCCTGCGCCAGGACCTTGTCGACGCGCTTGCCGTCGAGGTCGACCACCTCGAAGCGCCAGCCTTCCCATTCCACCCAGTCGGCGGTGCCGGGCAGGCGCCCGAGCAGCAGCATGATCATTCCGGCGAGCGTGTTGTAGCGGCCGCGGTCTTCCTCGGGCAGCTCCTTCAGGCCGAGCCGGTCCTTCAGCTCCGGCGTGGGGATCAGGCCGTCGAACAGCCAGCTCCCGTCGTCGCGCTGCACCGCCCACGAGTCGGAGGCGACCTCGGTGCGGAATTCGCCGGTGATCGCCTCGAGCACGTCGCGCACCGTGATCATTCCCTGCACCTCGCCGTACTCGTCGACGACGAAGACGAGCTGCGCGCTCGAGCCGCGGAACTGCTCGAGCAGCTCCATGCCGGAGAGCGTCTCGGGCACGAACACCGGGGGCTGCAGCCGCGACTCCAGCTCGAACGCCTCGCCGAGGATGGACTGCTGAAGCAGCGACTGCGCGCTGACGATGCCGAGCACGTCGTCGAGGCCGCCGCGGCAGACGGGGTAGCGCGAGTGCTCGGCCTGGGCGATGACGCGCAGCACGTCCTCGGGCGTCGCCTCGGCCTCGAGCCAGACGATCTCGGCGCGCGGAATCATCATCGAGCCGACCTGGCGGTCGTCGAGGCGAAAGACGTTGCGCACCATCTGGTGCTCCTGCGCCTCGATCACCCCGGCGTCGAGCCCTTCTTCCAGGCTGGCGGCGATTTCCTCCTCGGTGACGCTGCGGTCGGGCGCGCCGCGCACGCCGAGCAGCTTGAGCGTCGCCTCGGTGCACCACGAGAGCAGCTTGACGAACGGCCGGGTGACCAGGGCGAGAAATTCCATCGGCCGCGCCACCAGGCGGGCGATCGTTTCCGGGTACTGCAGGCCGAGCCGCTTCGGCACGAGCTCGCCGAAGACGATGCTGAGGAAGGTGATGCTCACGACCACCATGCCGGTGGCGGTGATCTCGGCGGGGCGGTCGCGCATGCCGAGCGTCTCGTGCAGCCAGTGCGCGAACGGCGCCGAGAAGGCGGCGTCGCCGACGATGCCGTTGAGGATGCTGATCGAGGTGATGCCGACCTGCACCACCGAGAGCCACTTGGTCGGCTCGTCGTGCAGGGCCATCGCATGGCTGGCGCCGGAATCGCCCGCTTCCACCATGACCTGGAGCCTGGCCTTGCGGCTGGCGGTGAGCGCCATCTCCGACATGGCGAACAGGGCGTTCAGGAAAATCAGGAAGAGCAGAAGGGCAACGTCCATGCGCGGGCGCAGCGGTGTCGGGCAGGCAGCGTAGCAGAATCGAAACCATGGACTACGTAGTCGGCGACATCCAAGGCTGCGCCGACGCGCTGGAGCGCCTCCTCGCCAAGGTCGGCTTTTCCCCCTCGCGCGACCGCCTCTACGTGCTCGGCGATCTCGTCAACCGCGGCCCCGATTCGCTCGGCGTGCTGCGCCGGCTGAGAGGCCTGGGCGACGCCGCCGCCTGCGTGCTGGGCAACCACGACTGGCACCTGCTCGCCGTCGCCGCCGGCGTGCGGCCGCGGCATCGCAACGACACCCTCGACGACATCCTCGACGCGCCCGACCGCGAAGACTGGCTCGGCTGGCTGCGCCAGCAGCGGATGGCGCTCCACTCGGGCGGCTGGCTGATGCTCCATGCCGGCGTGGTGCCGCAGTGGGACCTGGCGCGCACGCTCGCGCTCGCCGCCGGCCTCGAGCGGGCGCTGCGCGAGGCGCCGCCGCGCGAGTTCCTCGGCGCGATGTTCGGCAACGAGCCGCTCGCCTGGAGCGAATCGCTGGCCGGCGCGGAGCGGCTGCGCTTCACCCTCAACGTGCTCACGCGGATCCGCTTCGTCACGCCGGCCGGCCGGCTGGAGTTCGCCACCAAGGACGGGGCCGACGCCGCGCCTGCCGGCTTCAGCCCCTGGTTCGACGCGCCGGGCCGCAAGACCCTCGGCACCCGCGTCGCCTTCGGCCACTGGTCGACGCTCGGCCTTTTCGACCGGCCCGACGTGCTCGGCCTCGACACCGGCTGCGTCTGGGGCGGCCAGCTCAGCGCCGCGCGCATCGACGGCGGGCGGCGCGAGATCGTGCAGGTCGATTGCGAGCAGGCGCAGCGGCCCGGTGGGTCGTCGCGCGCATCCACCCCGCGCGATCGCGCGTAGGCGTGGCGAGACCTGACACACTCGATTTCGTGCGCCTCTCCCTCTCGCCGGCCTCGCGCCGGTTTCTCGTCTGGCTTCTCGCCTGCCTGGTGCCGCTGCAGGCGCTAGCGGCCGGCGTGCTCGCCGCGACCGGGCCGGCGCACACGCACCTGCCCGCCGCCAGCGCCCGGCTCGTGCTCGACGACTTGCGCCGCGCGCCGGTGCGCCGCCTCGCCGTCGAGACGCACGTGGCCAGCGCGTTCGGACACTTGCATGGTGGCGACGCGGCGCGTCACCACCATGCCGCAAGCGACGCCAGCGTCGTCATCGACGCCGCCGGCCTGGTGCAGGCGGGCGACGGCGACGACATGAGCACCAGCCCCTCTCTCGGCGTTTTCGTCGGCCTGATCTCGGCGCCGCCGGGCTGGCTGGCCCAAGCGACCACCGAGCCACCGGCCGCGCACGCGCGCTGGACGCCGCAGACGCACCACCCCGCCCTTCCCGAACGCCCGCCCCGCGCCGGCTGAGCGCCACCGCCCGCCGGCGGCCTGCAGCCCATCACTCGCGCCGCGCCGGAACGCCTTCCGGCCGGCGATCCGAACGCGTTCTTCATGGGGCGTCCATGGCCAATCACTTCGACCCGGCATCGAGTCGCTTCGCGCGCTCGCTGCTCTCCAGCGCCCTGCTGCTCGCCTGCGCGCAAGCCTGGGCGCAGCAGGCGGCCGCGCCGGCGGCAGCCGCCAGCGCCCCACCGCCCGCACCGCAGCAGCTTCCCGCAGTGCGGATCGAGGGCAACTACATCAACTCGGTGGGCAGCTCCGACGCGGCGAGCGCGGGCACCGTCACCGCGAAGCTGATCGAGAGCCGGCCCACCCTGCGCCCGGCCGAGGTGCTGGAGTTCGTGCCCGGCCTCATCGTCACGCAACACAGCGGCGACGGCAAGGCGAACCAGTACTTCCTGCGCGGCTTCAACCTCGACCACGGCACCGACTTCGCGACCTGGGTCGACGGCATGCCGGTGAACATGCCGACGCACGCGCACGGCCACGGCTACAGCGACCTGAACTGGCTGATCCCGGAGCTGGTGAACGGCATCCGCTACCGCAAGGGGCCGTACTACGCGGAGGAGAGCGACTTCTCCTCGGCGGGCTCGGCGCGGATCGGCCTGTTCGACGCGCTGCCGCGCGGCATCGGCTCGGTCACGCTCGGCCAGGACAGCTACGCCCGCGCCCTCCTCGCCAACTCCAACGCGCTGGGCGGCGGCGACCTGCTCTATGCGCTCGAGGCGGCGCACAACGACGGGCCGTGGGAGGACCCCGAGAAATTCCATCGCCTGAACGGCGTGCTGCGCTACAGCTTCGGCGGCGAATCCAGCCGCTCGACGATCACGGCGATGGGCTATTCGGCCGGATGGAACTCGACCGACCAGGTCCCGAAGCACGCGGTCGACGAGGGCACGATCGGCCGCTTCGGCGCGATCGACCCGACCGACGGCGGCCACACCGAGCGCTACAGCCTCTCGGCGACGACGACGCGCCGCTTCGACGACGGCGAATTCCAGTTCAACGCGTACGCGATCCGCTCGAAGCTGAAGCTGTTCTCCAACTTCACCTTCTTCCTCGACAACCCCGACGAGGGCGACCAGTTCGAGCAGTCGGAGCGGCGCAGCGTCTACGGCCTGGCCACCAGCCGGAGCTGGAACCTGAAGCTCGGCGGCTTCGACACCGTGAACACGATCGGTCTGCAGGCGCGACACGATCGTCTGGCCCCCGTGGGCCTCTACGCCACCGTGGCGCGGCAGCGAACCGCGACCACGCAGCAGAGCGAGGTGCGCGAAACCAGCGTCGGCCTCTACGCCGAGAACGCGACCCAATGGCTGCCGTGGTTGCGCAGCGTCGTCGGCCTGCGCGGCGACCGCTTCGACTTCAGGGTCGCGAGTTCCATCCCCGAGAACAGCGGCCACGCCAAGGCCGGCCTCGGCTCGCCCAAGCTCTCGCTGATCTTCGGGCCGTGGGCGAAGACGGAGTACTTCGTCAACTACGGCTACGGCTACCACAGCAACGACGCCCGCGGCACCACCGCCACCGTCGCCGCCAGGCCCGATCCCGACACCGGCCTGCGGCCCGCCATCGACCCGGCGGTGCCGCTGGTTCGCTCCAAGGGCGGCGAGCTCGGCCTGCGCACCGAGATCGTTCCGGGCCTGCAGAGCTCGCTCGCACTCTGGCAGCTGCGCCTCGGCTCGGAGCTGGTGTTCGTGGGCGACGCGGGCGAGACCGAGCCGAGCCGAGCCAGCCGGCGCCACGGCATCGAGTGGAACAACCACTACCGGGCGACGCCGTGGCTGCTGATCGATGCCGACTTCGCCGTCTCGCACGCCCGCTTCACCGGCCCCGACCCCGAGGGCGCCGGCGACTACATCCCCGGCGCGATCGAGAAGGTGGCCTCGTTCGGCATCACGGTCTCCGACCACGGGCCGTGGTTCGGCCAGTTCCAGGTGCGCTGGTTCGGGCCGCGGCCGCTGACCGAGGACAACGCGAAGCGCTCCAAGGCAACGACGCTGGCCTACCTGCGCGCCGGCTACAAGGTGACGCCGAACGTGCGCGTCGCGCTCGACGTCTTCAACCTGTTCGACAGGAAGGCGAGCGACATCGACTACTACTACGCGTCGCGCCTCGCCGGCGAGGCGGCGCAGGAGGACTACCACTTCCACCCGGTCGAGCCGCGGTGCTTTCGCGTGACGCTGACGGCGAACTTCTAGAATCGCACCTCCCGTGGAGACGTGGCCGAGCGGTTGAAGGCAGCAGTCTTGAAAACTGCCGAGGGGGGAACCCCTTCGTGAGTTCGAATCTCACCGTCTCCGCCAGTCCCGGAAGGCCCGCTTCTGCGATGCCTGTCGCCCCTCTCGCCAGGAGTTGCGCGGATGCTGAGGACGATCCTGTACATGGCGATCGCGCTGCTCCTGATGGCGCTCTTCACCACCTGGGTCTACCGCAAGATGCACTCGGGTCGTTTCGCCGACGACGCAGTGCCCGCGCCGGCGCAGGTGGCGCCCGAGTTCAAGCCGCCGCAGACGCCGATCGAGCTGCGGCCGCGCATCTACGTCGACGAAGGCAACCTCGGCTTCGGCATCACCCTGTTGCTCCTGACGATCTTCCTCTTCACCGTGGAAACGGTCTGGCTTCGCCTACTGGCCTGGCCGGCGGGCGGGCTGGCGCTGCTGTTCGCCGGCATGTCCTTCTCCGACGCCTGGAACGAGATGGGCACCCGCTTCGTTGCCGACCCGTCCGGCCTGCAGATTCACGACCGCAAGGGCATGAAAACCGTGCCCTGGAGCCGGGTGGCCCGGGTCAGGCTGAGGCAGGTGTGGGTTTCCTACGGCAGCAGCAACTTCTTCCGCTCCAAGCGGGTGAGCGGGCGGTCGCTCGAGCTGCTGGACGCCAGCGGCGCCAGCCTGCTGAAGGTGGAGCTGCCCCTGCGATCGGCGGAGGACAGCAAGGTCTTCGAGGCCAGCGTGCCTGTCTGGACGCAACGGACGATCGAAGTCGAAGAGGTGGGCAATTGATACCAAGGTGCAATGGAAACCCCGGCATGCGCGTGATCTGATCCGAGCTCCTGGAAGTCGTCGCCGGCTTCCTACTCGACACGACGTGAAAGGTGGAGTTCTCATGTCCAGACCCCGGAAGTTCTTCGGCGTGCTCGCCGGCTGTGCCGTCCTCATGGGCTCCGTGGCCTTCGTCGGTTCCGTCTCCGGCGCCGGCCCCGACAAGTACAGCGTGAAGGTGCCGGGCGGGCTCGCGTTCTCCGAGTTCAGGGGCTATGAAAGCTGGGAGACCATCGCCGTCAGCCACAACGCATCGGCGATCGCGGTGATCGTCGGCAATCCGGCGATGATCGCCGCCTTCAAGGCCGGCATCCCCGACAACGGCAAGCCCGTCCCCGACGGCGCGAAGATGGCGAAGGTGCACTGGGTTCCCAAGAAGAGCGCCTTCTTCCCCGACGCGACCATCCCCGGCGTGCAGCACGACGTGGACTTCATGGTGAAGGACAGCAAGCGCTTCGCCGACGGCAACGGCTGGGGCTATGCCGTCTTCCGCTACGACGCCGCGACCGACACCTTCACGCCCGGAACCACGGCCGACATGCCGCCGCAGGGCAACGACGCCAAGTGCGGCGTCGCCTGCCACACCCTCGCCAAGAAGCGCGACTACGTCTTCACCGAGTACGGGCACCGCTGAACGACGGCGGCGCCGTCGGGAGATCCGCCCCTTCTTCGCCGCTCAGAACAGGTTCTGGAACACGACGCGCAGGAAGGCGGCGCTGCGTCCGCCGGCGATCGCCGGCCCGCTGACGGTGCGCATCACGCCGGCCTCGAAGCGCGCCGTGACGACGGTGACGCCGATGCCCGCGCCGACGGCGAGCCAGCGGGCGCTGTCGGCGCCGTCGGAGAGGCCGGCCGCGTCGACCAGCAGCAGCGGTCGAACCGCAAACAGGCTCGCCCGGTCGACCAGGAAATGCACCGCCGGCTTCACTTCGGCCAGGGCGGCTTCGGCCTGGCGCTGCGCCTCGTCCGCGGGCACCCCCTGTGCCGACAGCGTGGCGGCGAGCATCGAGGGCCCGCTCACGTCGACCTGCCGGCGCAGCAGCGTCTTCAGGCCGACCGGCCGGCCCTGGGCGTCTTCGAGGCCGGTCGGCTCGTCGGGAATCAGCGGCCGCGACCAGGCGGGCACCGGCACCGCGAGCTGGGCGTTGAGCTGCCAGTAGCGCGTGCCGCCGCGCTGGCCCGCGAGGCCCGCCTGCTGCAGGCCGGCGCTGCGCAGCAGCGGACCGCGCGGCGCCTGAAGAAGGGTCGGCGCGTCGGCGCCGTCGTAGAGAAACTGGCCGGGCGTGTTGCCACCGAGGAAGCGCTCCACCGCCGGCGCGCCCGCCGACACGCGGCCGGCGCCGCCCATCAGCTCCAGTCCCCAGGTCGGCCCGGCACCGAACGCGAGCTCGCGCGCATAGCCCACCTGGGCCGCGAGACGGTTGAAGCGGCCGCCGCCGTCGGCGTCGGCCGCTTCGTGCCACAGCGCGCCGCGCAGGAACCCTTCGCCTGGCGGCTGCAGCGCGTCGACCAGCACGCGGCTCGCCAGCCGGCGCGTTTCGCTGCGCACCGCCGGCACCGGCGCTGCGGTCGTGTCGTCGCGGCTTTCGCGCCAGGCGCCGTCGAGCGCGACACGCAGCCCGGCGGCGGGAGCGAGGCGCAGCCCCAGGCCCAGCTCGCCCGAGCGGTACGACCGCTCGC
This sequence comes from Burkholderiales bacterium, assembly GCA_021414305.1. Classification (GTDB taxonomy): domain Bacteria; phylum Pseudomonadota; class Gammaproteobacteria; order Burkholderiales; family Burkholderiaceae_C; genus Schlegelella_A. The sequence continues at coordinate 32,202 of JAIOOS010000024.1, forward strand.
CGGCGGCGAGCGGCTCGCGCCCCTCGCTGCCGGCGACTTGCAGGCGCAGCTCCTTCAACACGGGGCCGCCCTGTCGCACGCGCCAGGCCAGGTCGCCCTCCGTGCGGTGAAAGCCTTCGCGCGCGGACTGCACCCGCTGCAGGTGGGCATCGAGCGGGTTGCGCCGCGGGCCGGCGGGCGCGGCGAGCGCGAGCAGGTCGGTGTCCAGCGAGAGCGAGAAGACGGTGCCGAAGGCCTTGTCGTAGCCGAAGCCGAACTGCGGGTTGAGCGCGCGCAATGGCGCGGGCACCTTGTCATAGACGGTGGCGAGGGCCGAGCGCGGCACGGGCAGCACGTTGTTGCCGATCCGCGCCAGCGACACGCGCAGGTGATACGGCCGAAAGACGATGCCGACGGTGCGGGCCGCCTCGCCGCATTCGCCGCCGCTGCCGGGGCTCTGGTCGAAGTCGACCGCGACGTACAGCAGCTCGGCCTCGGCGCTGCGGACCAGCGTCGCCGTGGCAGCGGGCGAGCGGGTGATGGCGGCGGCCAGCGTTTCCATCGCGGCGGCGATGTTCTCCGGCGTGACCACGTCGCAGGTCGCCAGGCCGAGGTCCACGCCTTCGGCCCAGCGCCCCTCGACCCGGATCGATCGGGCGCGCAGGCCCACAGTGCCGGCGCGGCGCGCTGCGTCCGCCACGGGCGGCGCCCTGTCTTCGGCGCCCGGGCCGAAGTCGATGTCGACGGGCGCCGGCTGGGCCAGGGCCAGCGCGGGCAGCGCGGCGAGCAGCAGCCCCCGCGATCGCGATGCCATCGGGTGCCGGGCGTCAGACGTCGACGCTCAGCACCTCGGCCATCGCGTCGTGCAGCTTCTTCTTCTGCACCTTGGTCGCCTTGCTGGCGCCGACGACGGCCTTGGCCGCGGGATGCACCTTCTCCACCAGCACCTTGGCCTGCGGCGCCTTCACGCCCTCGGTCGCCATGGCCTGCACCGCCTTGCGCTCGACCGGCGTGCCGGTGCTGTACGACACGTGCACGACCTGCACCTCTTGGCCGTCGGCGATCTTGTAGAGGTCGAACACGATCTTCCACAGCTCGTCGGCCTCGGGCGTGCACGAGCGCTCGACGATGACCTTGAACTTGTAGCCCGACTCCGGGCTGAAGACCATCACCTCGATCAGGAAGGGCTTGCAGACCTTGGCGCCGATCGGCACCACGCTGATCGATGAACCGGTGGCGGGATCGGGCATGGCACGGCTCCTTGCAGGGGTTGAGCTCGGACGAACGAACCGGCGTCGTCCGGGCTTGATCTTGCCATCGCAGGCATGACAATTGCCGACTTTCGGCGATGAACGACCCTCTCGACCCCCACGACGCCGAAGCCGAGGTCTTTCGCGCCTTCGGCCTGGCCTGCCGGACCGAGCGCGACCGGATCTCGCTCGCCGCCATCGCCGAGCAGGACCGGCGCTTCGAGGCCTCGGTCGCCGAGCGGATGATTGCCGAGTTGTTCGCCACGCGCCTGATCGCCACGATCGCGAGCGCCCGATGAGCGAGCTCGACGCGCTGCGTGCCAAGGTCGACGCGTTGCAGGGCAGCCTGCTGGCGACGGAGTGCTTCCTCAACGCGCTGACCGAGGCGCTATCACCCGAGCAGCGGCAGGGGGTGAGCGCCTTCTACGCCAGCGAGTCGGCGGCGTTTCGCGCCGCCCTCATGCGCTCCACTGCGCCCGAGGCCACGGTCGACACCTTCGAGCGCGACGTCGAGCGGGCCACCCGCCTGCTCGGCGACCCGCCGCCCGAGGTGGTTCTCCCCGGCGACGCGCCGTTCGACGACTGAGCAGCGCCGCCGCAGGCGGCTTCAGCCGATGCAGGTGCGGTTCTTGCCGGAGCGCTTGGCCTCGTAGAGCGCCTGGTCGGCGCGCTCGAGCGAATCCTCGATGCGCTCTTCGAGGCGGTAGCCGGTCACCCCGGCCGAGAAGGTCACGAAGACCTGCTTTTCCTTGTGCATGAAGAGGCCGCCGGTGAGCGATCGCTGCAGCCGGGTCAGTATCTGCTCGCCGTCGCCGACCGGCGTTTCCGGCAGCAGCACCACGAACTCCTCGCCGCCGTAGCGGGCCACCCGGTCGCTGGGCCGCAGCGTCTTGCTGACGATTGCCGCGAGCGACTTGAGCGCCTCGTCGCCGGCGCTGTGGCCGAGCTCGTCGTTGAGGCGCTTGAAGTTGTCGATGTCGAGCAGGCCGATCGAGAGCTCGCCGCCGTTGCGCTTGAGCTTGGCGAGCTCGACCTCGAACGCCTGCATCAGGCCGCGCCGGTTGGCGATCTGCGTGAGCTGGTCGGTCGAGACCTCGTCGGAGAGGCGCCGCATCTCGTCCTCCAGCTTGACGACCCGCTCCGAGAGGCCGGTCGCCTTGCTGTGCTCTTCCTGCAGCCGTGCCTGGGTCTGCTGCACCAGCGTCTGCACGGCACGGCTCTCGTTGACCATCTCGCGCACCACGCCGGTCAGGCTCTCGAGCGAATCGGCCTCCTCGATCACCTCGGCGTAGCGGCCCACGCTCTTGTGGAAGTCGCCGGTCTTCGAGCCGAGCTCGCCGAGCTCGGCGAGCATCTGGTGGATCAGGTGCTTGAGCGCGTCGCGCGCCTTCTCCCGCTCGCCCTTGACCTCGGCATGGCGCACGCGCGCGTGGTGCAGCATGTCGCTCACCGAGCGCACCCCGCGCGCCGTCAGGCCTTCCTCGATCTTCATGCGCATCGCGTCGCACTGGCCCTTGACCCAGCTGTCGTTCTCGGCCAGGTCGGCGAGGCTCGAGGTCAGCTCGTGGCAGAGCTTGCCGAGCTGGTCGAACAGGTGGTGACGGTGCTGCAGCACGCGCTCGGCGCGCAGGCAGGTCTCGTGCATTTCCTCGGCCAGCGGCGCGCTCGCGCCTTCGGCCGCGAGCCGTTCGTTCAGCCGGGCCAGCTCGGCGCCGAGCTCGCGATTCGCTTCGTCCTGCTGCGGCAGGGCCTGCTGCAGGGCGCTCGAGAGGCTTTCGGCCACCCGCGCCCACGCCGGACCGATGCTGTCGTCGACCGCCGCGGCCGGCGGCGCTGCGGCGGCGTCGTTGGCCGCCGTCGGCAGCTCGGGCTCGATGGGGCCGGACATCGCGACCGCCGTGTCGAGCTCGGCGCTGGCGCCGTCGCTGTCCCAGCTGTTGATGAGCTGGGCGAGGCGCTGCTGCAGCCGCTTCGGGTCGCTGCGGCTGCCGGCGATGACCCGCTGGATGCTTTCCTTGCGCCGCGCCGCGGTCCAGTTGCGGCCGCCTCGCTCCATCCCGCGCACGATCCGCTCGATCAGCGTCGCCAGCACTTCGCCGGAGCTGCCGGTGGCGTCGCCCGATTCCTGGCGATAGGCCTTCTCGTAGTTTTCCGGCGTCGGCTCGAGCCGTTCCGTCGCCAGGCGGCGAAACGCCAGCTTGGCGAGCTGCGCCGCGGGTTGCTCGGCAGGCGAGCGGGCCAGGGGCGAGGGACGCGTCAGTTCCACGGGTTGCTCCGATCGTTCAGGCCACGGGCTTGATGCGCAGGGCACGGGTCCGTGTCACCAGCGGCTGCTCGTTGGCATCGGCGCTCCCCGCCTTGCCGATCCACGGCGCTTTCCTCGGCAGCACGGTCTGCTCGAGCCAGTCTTCGATGTCCTCGGGCGGCTGCGGCTTGCTGAAGAGGAAGCCCTGCATGATTCCGCAGCCCAGGCGGTGCAGCACTTCCATCTGGCGCAGGTTCTCCACGCCCTCGGCGATCACGCGCAGGCCGAGCGAGCGCGCCAGGGCGATGATCGCGGTGACCACCGCCGAGCTCTGCGGCGTCATGCCGAGGTCGCGCACGAAGCTGCGGTCGATCTTCAGCTCCGAGATCGGCAGCGTGGTCAGGTAGGCCAGCGAGGAATAGCCGGTGCCGAAGTCGTCGATCGAGATCTCGACGCCGATCTCGTTCAGCCGGTGCAGCGCCGGGATCACGTTCTGCAGGTCCTTCATCAGGCCCGTCTCGGTGATCTCGAGCTCGATCGCATGATGCGGCACGCCGTAGGTGGTGACCGCCGTGTGGATGTACTCGACGAGGTCGGTCCGCTCGAACATCCGGCTCGGCAGGTTGACCGCGATCGAGTCGGCGAAGCCGAAGTTGTCCTGCCAGATGCGGGCCTGGCGCGCCGCCTCGCGGATCGCCCACTCGGAGAGGGGAATGATCAGCCCGGTCTCTTCGGCGAGGGGGATGAAGTCGCCCGGCGGCACCAGCACGCCCTGGCGGCGCCAGCGCATCAGCGCCTCGGCGCCGACCATCTTCGCGCCGCGCACGTCGATCTTCGGCTGGTAGTAGAGGACGAGCTCGTCGCGCTCGATCGCCTTGTGCAGGGCGCTCTCGAGCTCGAGCTTCTCCCGGCCCTGGCCCGACTGGCTCGGCCGGTACACCGACGACGAATTGCGCCCCGCCGACTTGACCGAGTACATCGCCACGTCCGAATTGCGCAGCAGGTCGGCGACGTTGCCGCCGTCGCGCGGGAACAGGGCGATGCCGACGCTCGCCGTGACGAAGCATTCCTGCATGCCGATGATGATCGGCAGGCGCATCGCCTCGAGGATGCGCTCGGCCACGCGCTCGGCGTCGCGCTCGTCGGCCACCTCGGGAAGCAGCGCCACGAACTCGTCGCCGCCGAGCCGGCCGACGGCCTCGAGGGTGCGGTGCGAGCGCACGCCCACGGTCTCGAGCGAGCTCTCGAGCACCTGGTCGGAGTGGCGCACGCACGAGCGCAGGCGTCGCGCCACCTCGACCAGCAGCTCGTCGCCGGCGCCGTGGCCGAGGGTGTCGTTGATGACCTTGAAGCGGTCGAGGTCGATCAGGAGCAGCGCCACCTGGTGGTTGAGACGGCGGCCGTGCTCGAGCGCGCGCTCGGCGCGCCAGATGAGCTGGCGCCGGTTCGGCAGGCCGGTGAGGGTGTCGAAGTTGGCAAGGTGGCGGATCCGGTCCTCGGCGAGGCGCCGGTCGGTCACGTCCTGGACGATGCCGGTGTAGCCGACCAGGTTGCCGTGCTCGTTGAACTCGGGCTCGGCCTCGAGGTGGACGATGCGCTGACGGCCGTCGGCGAGGCGGGCGTGGATGTCGGTGGCGAGCACCGTGCTGCGCTCCATCGCGTTGTGCGTCAGCTCGATGAAGGCGTCGCGCTCCTCCTCGGGCACCATGCGCAGCAGCTTCCTGAAATTGAGCGGCTGGTCGGGGCCGACGCCGAACACGCGCAGGCCCTCGATCGAGAACACCGGGCCGCCGTGGCCCTTCTTCCAGTCGAAGCTGCCCATGCGCGCCAGGTCCTGGGCGCGCGCCAGGCGCGACTTGCTGCGCTCGAGCTCGACCCGGGTGCGCGAGGCGCGCAGCAGGTAGCGCAGGCGCCCGGAGAGCAGGCTCCACTGCGTCGACTTGACGAAGAAGTCGGTGGCGCCGGCCTCGTAGGCGCGGGTGATCGAGGCGTCGTCGTCGAGGCCGGTCAGCATCAGCACCGGCAGCGACTCGAAGCCGGGCAGGACGCGCAGCTCGCGGCAGGTCTGGAAGCCGTCGAGGCCGGGCATGACCGCGTCGAGGACGACGATGTCGGGCAGGAAATCGACCAGCGAGGCGATCGCCTCCTCGCCGCCGGTGGCGGTGGTGACGGAGAAGCCCTGGTCCTCGAGCGCGACGGAGGTCAGCAGCAGGTTGACCTCGTCGTCGTCGACGAGCAGCACCTTCGGCCGGTCGGGCAGGTCTTCGGAAAACGGCTGGCTGCGCTGGGTCATGGCGGAGAACCCCGCATGGGCTGCACGGCTTGTAGCACGACCGCGAGCTCGCGGTCCACGTCGTCGAGCAGCGGCGGCAGGGCGGCAAAGGCCTCCTGGCGCACGGCGGCCTCGATTTCGGCACAAAGTCTCGACAGGCGCATCGCGCCGATGCTCGCCGACGACGACTTCAGGGTGTGCACCGCATGCCGCACCGACTGCATGTCGTTGCTCGCCCGGGCCTCGACGAGCTGCGCCCCGAGCCGTGTGACCGAGCTTTCGAAGGCGCGCAGCACGCGCTCGAGCAGGTGGCTCTTGCCGCCCGGGTCGAGGTCGCGCAGGCGCTGCAGGGCCGCCTCGTCGAGCACCGGGGAGGGGCTGGGGCTCACGCTGTGACTTTTTCGATGTTGGGATGCATGGCGCGCGTCGTTGCGACAGGACGAAGCGGATGCTCCGCTCCTGCCGCACGTCTCATTTTCGGCGGGAAGCGGCCGGACTTGAACCGCCCCGGCGGCGCACGCTCCCTACAATCGTTGTCGATGTCTCGCGCCGCCGCTGCTCGTCCCGCCCGCGTCGCCGACGCAGCGCTCCGCTCCCGGAGCGCGATGCCGCCGCGATGAACGGCGCCGGGAGCCTCCTGCCGATCGTCCTGGGCCTGCTCGCGGCCGCCGCCGTCGGTGCGGTCGCCGCCTGGCTGGTGCTGCGGCGCCCGCCGTCCCACGCCGCGCCGCCGCCCGCGGCGGGGGCGATCGAGGACGCGGAGTTCGGCACCCTGGTCTCGCACGACCTGCGCGCGCCGATCCGCGTCGTCGAAGGCTTCACCCGGATCGTCAAGGAGGACTACGCGGCGGTGCTCGGCCGGGTCGGCATCGACCACCTCGACCGCGTGCTCGGCGCGGCGACGCGCATGAACCACATGATCGACGCCCTGCTTGCGCTCTCGCGGCTTTCGTCGCAGCCGCTGGCAATGGCGCCGGTCGACCTCTCCCTGCTCGCCGGCTACGTGGTCGAGGACCTGCGCCGGCTCTCGCCCGATCGCCGGGTCGAGGTCGAGATCGAGCCCGGCCTGGCGGCCAGCGGCGACCCCACCCTGCTGCGCATGGTGCTCGAGAACCTGCTCGGCAACGCCTGGAAGTACACCGGCAACACCGGGCACGCGCGAATCTCGTTCCTGCGGCACCCCACGGAGCCGGCGACCTTCACCGTGCGCGACAACGGCGCCGGCTTCGACATGCGCTTCGCCGATCGCCTGTTCGGCGCGTTCCAGCGGCTGCACAGCGCGAGCGAGTTCCCCGGCACCGGCATCGGCCTCGCCTCGGTGCGACGCATCGTCCACCGCCACGGCGGCGAGATCCGGGCCGAGGGCCAGCCGGAGCACGGCGCCAGCTTCCACTTTTCGCTGCCGGGGCCCTGAGCGCCGGGCCCGATCAGGAATCAGCGAGACGCTCCACTGCGGCGAGCAAGAGCTCGGCCTGCTCGACGATGCTGCAGCCGTCGTTCTCCGCCAGGCGGGCCAGGCGCGCGAGCGCCTCGTCGCGCTTGAGCGAATGGCGGTGCATCAGCACCCCGGCCGCCATCGCCACGCCGACCGGCAGCGGGTCGTTCGACGCGGCGCCGCGGCGCGGCTGGGCGTGCCCGGCGCTGGCCTCGCGGCGCTCGGCTTCGAGATGGGCGAACGCCGTCTCGACGGCAGGCACGATCTGCCGGATGTCGAGCGGCTTGACGAGGTAGGCGACGGCGCCCAGCGCCTCGACCTGGGCCACCGTCTCCTCGTCGGAGAAGGCGGAGAGGAACATGAACGGCATCCGGCACTGGGTGCGCAGGTACTGGGCGACGTCGAAGCCGCTCTTGCCTTCCATGCGGATGTCGAGCAGCGCGAGGTCGGGCTTGTGCTCGCGGGCGAGCAGGATCGCATCGTCGCCGTTGTCGGCGTCGATGACCCGATAGCCGGCCTGCGACAGGCCATCGGTCAGGGTCGCGAGCACCAGGCGGTTGTCGTCGACGACCAGGATCGTTCCCTTGTTCCCCACGCTCGATCTCTCTTCCCTGAAGGCGCCGCCTGAAGTCGGCGGCGTATCCCGATCTTATGCGGCGTCGCGGGTCACGACCGGGGCGCGCAAGGCGACGGTCGCGACCACGTGCCGGTCGGCCTGCTCGATGCGCAGGTGGGCGCCGCGCCGCGGCAGCAGCGCGCGCACCAGGCCGAGCCCCGACACGCCGTTCGGAATGCGCGTCAGGTTGAAGCCGGCCGGCAGGTCCGCCCGGTTGGTGATGGCGATGCGCACCCCGCCGGCCTCGCCTTCGAGCGCGCAGTCGACGCCTTCGTCCTCGTCGTCGTCGTCCGGGCTGTGCTTGATCGCGTTGGTCAGCAGCTCGTTGAGGGTCAGCGCGACAGGGATCGCCTCGCCCTCGGGCAGCAGCCAGTCGGCGGCGCCGACGCCCTCGACCCGGCAACGGATCGTCCGGCCGAAGGTCCTCTGCACCGAGCCGGTGATCGCCTCCAGCACCCGCACCATCGACAGCGGCCCGGTGTCGCCGACCTGCAGGCCGTAGACCTGGGCGATCGCATGCACCTGGCCGACGACCTCGTCGATCGCCCCTGCCACCTCGGGCTTGCGCTTGGCGATCTGCTGCAGCAGCCCGGCCACGCCCTGCAGGTTGTTCTTGATCCGGTGATGCACTTCCTTGACCAGCATGTCGCGCTGCGCGATCGCCGCCTCGAGCCTCGCCTCCTGCGTCGCCCGCTGCTCGGTCACGTCGGTCGAGACGAGCAGCAGCTGGTCGGGCGGCGCGCCGCGCTCGGCGGCGAGCGGCACGTAGCGCGCGTCCCAGACCTGCAGGGCGCCTTCGCGCTCGACCCGGTACTCGCGGGTCGTGACGTCGCTCGAAAGCAAGGCGCTCTCCATGTCGAGCCGCCGCGCGGCGCCGACGGTCGCCCCGAACACCTCCTCGGGCATGCGGCCGATCAGCCGCTCGGGTGTATCGCCGACGACCCGCGCCGCGACCTCGTTGAGCTGCACCAGACGCAGCGTCTTCGCGTCGAGCAGGGCGATCGCCAGCGGCGCCGCGCCGATCACCCGGCGCAGCGAATCCTGCGCCTGCGAGACCGCCGCCTCGGCCTGGCGCCGCCGCTCGATGTCGAGCAGGGCGTAGGTGAGCTGGCGCGAGCTGTCCTCGCGGCCGGTGGCGACCGCGTTGCCGACGACCCAGAACTCGCGCCCGTCGCGCGCCCGCACCCGGCACTCGAAGGTCGCGGCCTCGCCTTCGACCAGCTCGTCGAGGTAGCGGTTGTCGCGAAACGGATGGTCGGCCTCGGCGGTGGCAACGGTCTCGATCGGCGCGTCGAGGAACTCGGCCAGCTCGGCGCCAAACATGCGCTGCGCCGAGCGGTTCATCCATTCGATGCCGGCGGCGCCGACGATGACGATGCCGACCAGCACCGAGTCGAGGATCGCCCGGGTGCGCCGCGCCATCGACTCGCGGTCGCGGGCCAGGGTCTCGAGCTCGGCCTGCTGCGTCTTCAGCCGGCTCACGTCGGCGAGCACGGCGATCGCCTCGTCGAGGCCCGCGCCGGCGCCGTCGCCGTCTCCGGCGCTGCGCACCGAGAGCGAGAACCAGCGCTGATCGGGCGCAGCCCGGCCGGGGGGGCGCGCGCCCCCGTCGTCGGCGTCGGCGGGGTCGTCGAACGCGAACTCGATCTCGTAGGTGGCGCCGGCGATCAGCGCGTCGCGGATCTCTGTCGCCATCGCCTCGGCATTCGGGTGCCGCGCCAGCAACTCGGCGAGGGTCGCACCGGCGCTGGTTCCCGGCGGCAGGCGCAGCATGGTCTCGAAGCGGCGGTTGCAACGCACCAGCATGCCGCCGCGCAGGTAGGCGATGCCGGCGGTCGTGCTCTCGAGGATGGTCGTCATCTCGCGCAGCAGCTGGTCGCTGCGCACCTGGCTGCGCTGCTGGTCGGTGACGTCGAGGGTCACGACCGAGGCGGTCTTCTTCCCCGAGGCCAGCGTCGCCGGCTCGACCCGGGTGAGCAGCCAGCGGCGGCCGAGCTCCGGGTGCTCGATCGCATAGCGCACCTCGGCCCGCTGGGTGCGCTTGAGCGCCTGCTGCAGCCGCTCGTATTCGGGCAAGGAGTCGGCGGCGACGACGTCGCGGCTGATGTTCTGCAGCAGCACCGAGGCGCCGCCCGATGCCGGACGCCGCCCGATCCAGCCGGTCGACTCCTGGAAGGTGGCGATGCCGACGCCGGCGGTGTCCATCATCGCCCCGATCTGCATCTGCGCCAGGTCGCGCTCCTCCTCGATGCTGCGGTCCTCGACGACGCCCATGTAGCGGCGCTCGCCGCCAGCGGTCCGATAGCAGCGGACGATCGCCCGCAGCCGCCGGATCTGCCCGCCGGGCTGCGTCACCCAGCCCTGCGACTCGATCGGCCGGGAGCCCGGCCTGAGCGCCTTCAGCGCCCCGCCCTCGCCCCAGGCGAGCAGCGCCGCCAGGCTGGGCGAGGCCTCGGCCAGCGAGACCGGGACGCTGCCGGTCATCTCGTCGAAGGCGAGGTTGGTGCGGACCAGCAGGCCGCTGTCGTCGAACAGGACCATGCCGACGGGGCTCAGGTCGAACCAGTCGTCGATCTCGCGCACCGAGCGGTCGGCGCGCTCGCGCGCCTCGTGCTCGTTGGTCGTGTCCTGCAGCACCGCGAGGTAGAGCGGCTCGCCCTGCTCGTCGCGGATGACGCTGCGGGAGGCTCGAAACCAGCGCCGCTGGCCGGCGGCGTCGACCAGCCGCCCTTCGGCGACGAAGGCGCCCTCGACCTGCCCGCCCGAGGCGATGAAGCGCCGGCGGTTCTCGATCGTCGTCTGCCGGTCCTCGGGCGGCAGCAGCTCGACGAAGTCGCGGCCGATCAGCTCCTCGCGCGGCCGCCCGGTGAAGGCGACAAACGCGGCATTGACCTCGACGAAGTGGAACGACGGGTCCTGCAGCGTGGCCGGAAACGGCGAGGCGCGGAACATCCCGATGACCTGGCGCACCGCCGCCGATGCGCTCTCGCCGGCCGGCAGGGGCTCCTCGCTCGCCGCGGTCACCGGGCTATTCGAGAGCCGAGGCGCCCATCAGGGCGCGCAGCTGGGCGCGGTTGATCTCGGCCACGCTCATCAGCAGGTGCTCGGCGGCCTCGCGGTACTCGAACACCGAATCGCCCTCGGCTGCACGCACCATCGCCAGGTACGGCTGAAACGGACCCTCGTTCTTGACCAGCGCCTGGTACACCCGCTCGGGCACCGGAATCGAGCCGAGCAGCTTGGCGAACGGCTCGCCGAACATCCGGTCGAGCAGCGAGAACACGCCGCAGATGAAGACCTCGCTCCTCATCTCCTCGTCGCCCGAGCCGGCGACGAGCTCTTCCATCAGCAGGCCGCGCCGCACCGCGGCGAACATCACCGGGCGCAGGTTGACGTCCTTGCTGGCGGTGGCCAGCAGCAGCGCCAGCCAGCGCTTGAGCCGCTGGTAGCCGAGCAGCATGATCGCGTGGCGGAACGAGCTGACCTCGACGCGCAGGCCGAACGCCGGCGAGTTGATGTAGCGCAGCAGCTTGAAGGCGAGCGAGGGGTCGCGCTTCAGGGTGTTCTCGAGCTTGTCGATCGGGTCCTCGTTGTCGACCCGATGGATCAGCTCGACGATCACCTGCTGGTCGGGCTGGGCGACGGGCTTGCCGGTGCGCGCGGCGGTACCGCTCAGCGCGTCGTCGATCGGCCAGCCGAGCACGGCGTGGGCGCCGCGCGCGAACGCCGCCTCCATGTCGGGCACGGTGCGCACGCCCGACTGCACGTGGGCGATCGAGCGGGTCACGCCGGCGGGCGCGTTCGCCGCCTCGCCGATCCGGCGCTCGTCGGCCAGGTCGATGATCGAGTACTTGAAGCAGGGCAGCACCTCGCGCGGCAGCTCGGCATTCGGCCGACCCTTGAGGAGCAGCGTGTTGCCCGCCGCGTGCAGCCGCACCAGCGATTCGACGTTGGCCGGGTCGCTGGCCATGAAGTTGGGCACCTCGACCATCAGGTTGGCCGAAGGGCTGGCGCGCAGCAGGTCGTGCAGCAGGCTCTCGCTGACGACGTTGAGCGAGACCTTGCCGCCCGAGGCCGGCCAGACGTCGCCGACGGCGTGCAGGAGCTGGGCGACGTCGAGGCTGGCGTCGGGGCGCAGCGGGTAGACGGAGAGGCGCGTCGCCGCGACCGCGCGATTGCGATCGATGAACGGTGAATAGCCCAGGGCCACCTGGCCGAGGATCGCGACGTCCAGCAAGTCAGCTCCCAGAGGCGGCGCGGCTCGGGCGCCGCCGCGCTTCAGCCGTTGACGTACTGGAACAACGACAGACGCTGCACCATCGCGTACGACTTCAGCGCCGCATCGTAGCCGCTTTGCTTGTTCTGAAATTCGGAAATGGCGTGCACCATGTCCACATCTTCGGCGTTCGATCGCTCGGTCTGGCTCGCCAGCTTGCTGTCGTCCAGGCGGCCGGTCTCGTTCTCGATCCGGTTGAGCACCTCGCCCGCGGCGGCGCGCGCCGTCTGCAGGGTGCCCATCACCGAGTCGACGTCGCGCAGGTTCTCCGCGGTCGCCTGGGCGATCTGCGAGCCGGTCCGGCCGGTCGTCTGCAGGCCGGTGATCGCCTTGTCGAGGGTCGCGAACACCGAGAGGCTGGGCGTCGAGGGCGTGAGCTGGAACTGGTCGCCGCTGGCCGGCGCGCCGCTGATGGCGAAGCTCATGCCGTCGACGACGATCGCCTGCCCGGAAACGTAGGGGGCGGCGGTCACCGCCGTCGGCAGGCCGCCCTTGAGGACGGCATAGGTGGTCACGCCGCCGCTGACCGTGAAGTTCAGGCTGTAGGCCGAGCCGGTGAGCGCGCCCGGGTTCGCGACCCGGCCGCTGTCGATGGTGGCGCCGGTCACGCCGGCGCCGGCGCTGGTGACGAACACGCCGTTGCCGGTGCGGGCGGAGAGCCACGCGGCCTGGCCGTCGGTCGTCAGCGGCAGGTTGGTGCCGGCTTCGGTGCGGGTCTGGCCGCCGGTGGCGGCGAACTGCACGCCGCCGGGGGCGTCGACGAAGGGCTTCTGGGTCGCGCCCTGGCCGCCGAACAGGTAGGTGCCCGCGCCGTCGCTCTGGTTGGCGATGGTGAAGAGCTGCTCGCGCAGGGTGCGCAGCTCGCCGGCGATGCTCGCCCGTTCGGCGTCGGTGTAGGTTGCGTTGCCGGCCGAGACCATCAGCTCGCGGGCGCGCTGCAGGATGTCGCCGGCGGCACCGAGCGAGCTCTCGGTCTGCGTCATCACGACCTTGCTCGCCTCGACCGCTCGCTGGCTGGTCTCGGTGCGGCCGATGCTTGCCAGCGCGCGCTCGGCGCGGGCCGCCGCGGCCGGATCGTCGCTCGCCTTGGCGACGCGCTTGCCGCTGGTCATCTTGTCCTGCATGTCGGCGAGCTCGGCCTGGCGGCGAACCAGGCTGTCGATGCCGCTGTCGAAGGCGTTGGCGGTGGCGATTCTCATGATGTGTGCTTGCCTCAGCGGCCGATGGTGAGGAGGCTGTCGAAGATGGACTGGGCGATCTGCAGCATCTTGGCGGCAGCCTGGTAGCTCTGCTGGAACTGGATCAGCCGCGCCGCCTCCTCGTCGAGGTTGACGCCCGACTTCTCGGCGACCGCGGCGGTCGCGTCGCTGGCGATTGCCGCCGACTGGTCGGCCGCGGCCTGGCCGCTCTGCACCCGCACGCCGATCGTGCCGAGCGCGGCAGCGTAGGCGTCGGTGACGTTCATCCCCGGCGCCACCAGCCCGCCGGCGAGCGTCTGCTGGCCGACGATGGCGCTGTCGCGAAGGCCCAGCAGGGCGTTGGCGTTGCCGTTGTCGCCCGCCGGGAATGCGGTCTTCGCGACGACGAGGGTGTCGGCGGCCTTCGGCACGCCCGAGAGGCGCAGCTCGAAGCCGTTGAGGGAGATCGGCTGGCCGGCGACGAACGTGCCGCCGCCGTTGACCGTCGGCAGCGCGCCGGTCGTGTCGACCAGGCTGTAGGTGTAGTTGCCGAGGTCGTCGGTGAAGGTGATGGTCGCGGTCAGGTCGGGGTTGATCGCCGGGCTCACCGCGGAAAGCGAGGCGATCGCAGCCGTTCCGGTGTTGCTCGTGCCGGTGGTTGCCGCCACCGGCGAAGCGGCGGCGATGCCCTTGGGGTCGTCGAGGGCGCGCGTCATGGCGCCCGCCGCCCTCGAGACCGGCTGCAGCAGGAAGCGGTCGCGCGCTGCGGGCAGCGGTGCGGCGATGTCGATGCGAAAGCCGTCGACGACGTCGCCGCTGGCGACGGTGCGGGTGGTGCCGTCGGAGAGGCGGGTCAGCTTGTACTGGCCGGCGGGCAGCGCCGGGTCGGCCATCAGCTCGTAGTCGCTCGGCTGCAGCTCCTTGCTGTCGACGGTGGTGATGCTGACGCTCGAGACGCGCACGCCGCTGCCGTTGACGTACGAGGCGACCGGAACGCCGCCCGACTTCGCGTTGTTCGACGATGGCGCGACCGAGGGTGCGCCGATCGCGAGCAGCGCCCCGCCGAACGCGCTCGGCGTGCCGAGATCGAGGCCGAGCGCCTGCTGCGCGTTGAGCTGGCCGGTGATCGCCGAGGCGAGCTGGCCGAGCAGGCCGCGCGCGTCGGCGAGGTCGTGGTTCTGGAAGCGCAGGAGGCCGGCGACCGAGCCGCCGGCGATGAAGCCGTCGGGGAAGGCGCGAGTCACCCCGCCTTCGGTGATGCCGAGCTGCACCTTCGACGGATCGAAGGCGTCGGCGACCGTGGTCAGCGGCGTGGCGTTGCCGCCGAGCACCAGCTTCTGCCCACCGCCGAGGAACACGCCCACGCTGCCGTCCGAGGCGGCGAGCGTCGTCACCTGGACGAACTGCGAAAGCTCGTTGATGGCGCGGTCGCGCTGGTCGAGCAGGTCGTTCGCATCGTGGCCGGTGCCCTTGACGTTGGCGATGCGCCGGTTCAGGTCGGCGATCTGCGAGCTCAGCGAGTTGATCGAGCCGACCGCGCTCCTCAGCTGGTCGGTCACGCCGCTCTGCAGCGCGTCGAGCTGGCCCGAGGCCGAGCTGAACCGGGTGGCCAGCTCGCCCACCCGCGCCAGCGCCGACTGCCGGGCCGACGAGTCCTGCGGCTTGTTGGCGACGTCGACGAAGGCATTGAACATCTGCTGCGCGGCGTAGCCGAGGCCGGCCTCGCCGAGCTGGAACACCTTCTCGAGCTGCGAGAGCTGGCTGCTGCGGGCCGCGTCGCCGGCGGCGAGCGAGGTTGCCGTCGCCGCTTCGCGGACCAGGAAGTCGCTGTGCGCCCTCGTCACCGTGGACACGTTGACGCCCTTGCCGAAGAAGCCCGAGCCGGTCTGCTGGCTGAATGCCGTCTCGAGCTCGGCCGTCTGCCGCGAGTAGCCCGCGGTGTTGGCATTGGCGATGTTGTTGCCGGTGACCGTGAGCTGGGCATAGCTCGCGCTCATGGCGCGCGAGCCGATGTTGAGAAGCGATGACATGCTCATGACCTACCCCGCTCAGGCCGCCGCGCGCTGCACGCGCATCGTCGTGTTGATCACCCGCGCCAGCTTGTCGGCATAGGCCGGGTCGGTGGCGTAGCCGGCGCGCTGCAGGCCCTGCGCGAAGCCGGCGGCGGAAGCGGCGCTGGCCGTGGCCTGCGCGGCGTGGGCGGCGACCGCGGCGTAGCGCGGGCTCTCCTTCAGCATCCGCGCGTAGTCGCGGAACGACTCCTCGTACGAGGCGTAGGCGCGGAACTTCGCGGTCACCTTCTGGGCCGCGCCGTCGACGTACTCGGTGGTCGTGATCTCGGCGACCGGGCCGGTCCAGCCGGCGCCGGCCTTGATGCCGAAGAGGTTCCGTGCCGGGCTGCCGTCGGCATTCCTGATCTCCTGCCTGCCCCAGCCGGATTCGTGCGCGGCCTGGCCGATCATGAATGCGGCGGGAATGCCGCTCTGCATCTCGGCGGCGCGCGCGGCGTTGCCGTGCTGCTGGACGAAATCGACCTGCTTCTGCGACAGCGGCGTGGCCGCCGAGGGCGCGGCAGGCGCGCCGCTCGCGGCCGCGGCCGGAACCGGGGCGGCCAGGGCAGCCCCCGCGCCGACGCCCATCTGCCGCTCGAGCTGGCGGGCAATCGCATCGGTCAGGCCGCCGGGCAGGCCGGTCATCTTGGCCGCGTACTGGCTGTCGAGCAGCTCGTTGCCGAGCTTGGTGCCTTCGTTGTCGAGCATGCCCGAGCTCACCGTCGCCTCGCGCATGCTTTTCATCAGCTGCTGCATGAAGAGCGCCTCGAACTGCTTGGCGGTCTCGCGGATCGCCGCCTTCGGGTCGCGGGCGGCGGCGCTGCGCAGCTCGGCGATCGAGAGCGTGCCTGTCGACGAGGTCGGAAGCCCCGCCAGTCCCGGCGACATTCCGGAAGCCATCTAGATCACCTCCAGCTCGGCCATCAGCGCGCCGGCCGTCTTCATCGCCTGCAGGATCGCGAGCAGGTCCTGCGGCGTCGCGCCGAGCGAGTTGAGGGCCTTGACGACGTCCGCGAGCTTGGTGCCCGGCGCCATCTGCACCAGGCCACCGGCCTGCTGGGTGATCGTGATGTCGGCCTTCTCGGTGACCGCGGTCTGCCCGGTGCGCGAGAGCGGCCCCGGCTGGCTGACCGAGGGCGTGGTGCTGATCGTGACCGAGAGGCTGCCGTGCGCCACGGCGCAGGCGGCGAGCGTCACCGACTGGTTCATCACCACCGAGCCGGTGCGGGCGTTGATCACCACCTTGGCAGCCGGCGTCGAGGGCTTGACGTCGAGGTTCTGGATCTCGGCCATGAAGCTGACGCGCGCGTCGGCCGACTCGGGCATCTTCACCCGGATCACCCGGCCGTCGACCGCGTCGGCGGTGCCGGTGCCCATGCGCGCGTTGATCGCCCGCACCACTTCGCGGGCGGTCGCGTAGTCGCTGCTGTTGAGGTCGAGCTGGATCGAGTCGCCCTGGTTCATCGGCGTGGCGACGCCGCGCTCGACGATCGCGCCGTCCGGGATCCGGCCGGCGCTCAGGTGGTTGATCTGCACCTTGGAGCCGGCCGCGGAGGCGCCGGCGCCGCCGACGATCAGGTTGCCCTGCGCCATCGCGTAGACCTGTCCGTCGGCGCCCTTCAGCGGCGTCGCGATCAGGGTGCCGCCGCGCAGGCTCTTGGCGTTGGCGAGCGAGGAGACATTGATGTCTATCGTCTGCCCGGGCTGGGCGAAGGCGGGCAGTTGCGCCGTGACCAGCACCGTCGCCAGGTTCTTGAGCTGCATGTTCTGCCCGGGCGGAACGGTCACGCCCATCTGCTGCAGCATGGCGAGCAGGCTCTGGGTGGCGAACGGCGCCTGGGTGTTCTGGTCGCCGGTGCCGTCGAGGCCGACCACCAGGCCGTAGCCGACCAGCTGGTTGCTGCGCACGCCCTGCACCGAGGCGAGCTCCTTGATCCGCGCCGCATGCGCCGGCGCCGGCCACCAGAGAGCGGCGCTGGCGAGAAGCGCCGCCAGGATGAGCGAGGCGCGCAGGAAACGGTCGGTGGGGGTCATCATCGCAAGGCACCAGGGTGTGCTTGCGATTCTTCAAGGACTTGAGGGCGCCTAAGCCCCGATAAGGCGAGGACCGACCCGCCTATTCCCCGCCAGGGCGGCTGCCCGGCTGGTCGCTAGGGTCCGCGGCGCACGCCCTTCTTCCGCCGCTCGATCTTCGGCGCGGCGCCGGGCTGCGGCGTGCGCCGCCGCTCGACCCGGTTGTGCGTGGCCGGGCCCAGCGCCTCGCGCATGCCGCGCAGCTCGCCCAGGGCGGTGGCGGCCCGGTTGCGTTGCGCCTCGTCGCCCGGGGTGCTGTCCTCGGCGATGGCGGCGTCGATGCCCCGCCGGCGCCGGTGGAGGCCGAAGGCCACGCCGGCGACCATCGCCAGCCCGCCCAGGACGATCGCGATCCAGCCCATGTCGATCAGCGGCTCCAGCGGTGGCAAGCGAGGGGAAAGGGATTCATGGGCGGGGCTGGGGCAAGCATACGGCCCCTTTGGCAACGGCCGCGCCCGCTGCGACCTTGACCGTCGCCCTGCGGCCGCGACGGCCCCGCTCGGCGCTGATTCGTCACGGCCCCGATGGGCCGTCGCTCCCGCTCAGATCGGCAGCACGTTGAGGAAGAAGCGGCTGAGCCAGCCCATCCCCTGCGCCTCGGCCTGGGCGCCACGGCCGCGCTGCTCGATCCGCACGTTGGCGATCTGCGCCGAGGCGACCGTGTTGCCCGACTGGATCATGCGCGGGTCGACCTGGCCGGAAAAGCGCAGGACATCCACGTTGTGGTTGACGCCGATCTGCTTCTCGCCGGCGATCAGGAGGTGGCCGTTCGCCAGCACGCCGGTCACCACCGCGGTGATCGTGCCGGAGAAGTCGTTGCTGTTCTCGGTCGTGCCGGCGCCGGTCGAGCTGATGCTCGTGCTGCCTGCGGCGCTGGCCCGGTTGGCGTTGAACGTGTTCGCGGAGAGCCCGGGCAGCGCGGTGACCGCCGCCGAGAGCTTGCCGGTCTTGTCGACCGAGCTGGTGCTCTTCTGCGTGGCCGAGATCTTCTCGACGATCTGCACGGTGATCGAATCGCCGACCAGGCGCGCCCGGTAGTCCTCGAACAGCGGCCGGTACTGGGCCGCCTGGAAGATCGCGCCGTTGTTGACGGCGGCGACGGGTACGACCTGCGGCTCGGCGTAGATCGGCTTGGCGACGTCGACCGGCGGCCGCGGATTCATCGTCTCGCAGCCGCTCAGGCCGGCGAGGACGGCGGCGCAGATGACGGCCAGGGCCACCGCGCCGGCGACGCGTCTCATGGCTGCGTTGCTCATAGCTGCGCCAGCTTCTGCAGCATCTGGTCGGAGGTCTGGATCGCCTTCGAGTTGAGCTCGTAGGCGCGCTGCGTCTGGATCATCTGCACCAGCTCCTCGACGACGTTGACGTTCGAGGTCTCGACGAAGCCCTGCTGCACGTAGCCGAGGCCGTTCTGGCCGGGCGTGCCGGCGTTCGGCGTGCCCGAGGCGGCGGTCTCGCCGAAGATGTTCTGGCCCTTGGGCTCGAGGCCCGCGGGATTGATGAAGCCGGCGAGTTGGAGCTGGCCCACCGTCGACGGCAACGCCTGGCCGGGCAGGACGACGCTGACCGTGCCGTCGTTGCCGATCGTGACGCTCTGCGCCTGCGCCGGAATCGTGATCCCGGGCTGCACCGTGTAGCCGTTGTTGGTGACGAGCTGGCCGGTCGAGCTCACCTGGAACGAGCCGTCGCGGGTGTAGCCGTTGGTGCCGTCGGGCAGCTGGATCTCGAAGAAGCCGTTGCCGCGCACCGCGACGTCGAGCGGATTCGAGCTCTGCTGCAGGTTGCCCTGGCTGAAGTTGCGCGCGGTGGCGACGGCACGGGTGCCGAGGCCGACCTGCAGGCCGGTGGGGAGCTGCGTCTGCTCGCTGCTCGCCGCGCCCGCCTGGCGCAGGTTCTGGTACATCAAGTCCTCGAACACCGCATGCGAACGCTTGTAGCCGTTCGTCGAGACGTTGGCGAGGTTGTTGGAGATGGTGTCCAGCTGCATCTGCTGGGCCTCCATCCCGGTCTTCGAAATCCACAGCGATCGCATCATGGCGAGGCTCTCCGGTCGTATGCCGGCATGGTGGCCCGCCGACCCGCAGGACTGAAGGCGGAAAAGAGGGGTGCTAGTCGGCCATCTCCCGATACAGTGAACCATGGACTTGATGAACCGGGCCCGCGCCTGGCGCGCGGTGGCGCGTGCGGCGATCCTCGTCGGCGCCAGCCTGGCGGCGGGCGCCGCGTCGGCCTGGAGCAACCATGCCCTGTGCACCTGGACCGCCTTGTCGGTGCTGCCCGAGGTGACGGTGCGGCCGCCGGTCCGGGTCGAGTCGCTGGCGAGCTTCGTCGCCGCCGACCCGGCCGGCCTGGCGGCGCTGCTGCGCGACGAGGAGGCCTGGGCCCGCGCCCACGTTCCCACCTACCCTGCCCGGCCCGATTCGCTCGCCTTTCGTGCCGAGGCTGCGCCGCCCGCCGAGCTCGTCGCCCGCTTCCTCGCCGCGCTGCGCGTCAATCCCGGCGCGCGGCTCGCGCTCTACCTGCAGCTTCCGCCCGGACAGACCGCCGGCGGCCGGCCGACGCTGCGCGAGGCCGACGTCACCGTCATGAAGACAGACGAGGCCGCCCGGCTCAACACCTTCGTCGCGCTGCGCAAGGGCGAGCTGGTGCCGGCGATCGACGTGATCGCGAGCGCGAGCGACGAGCCCGACTACGGCCTCGACTTCGGCCTCTGGCAGGACAACGGCACCGCGCACGGTGCCGTCTACGGCTTCGGCAAGCAGCCGTTCGGCAACCCGGCGGTGGAATGGTCGAGCCAGGGGCCGCTGCACCTCGGCTATTTCCACGAGGCACAGATCGTCTACAAGGCCGCCCCGTTCCTGCTGCGCGCCTACCCCGAGTACCGGATCCACCTGTGGCGCTCGCTCGCCGCCTTCGCCCTGCGCACCGGCCACGACTACTGGGCCTGGCGCTTCGCCGGCTGGGGCCTGCACTATCTGCAGGACCTGACGCAGCCCTACCACGCCCGCGTGCTGCCCGGCGTGAGCGTGCCGCGCATGCTCTGGATCAACACGCTCGACCTCGCCGGCGTGCACGGCCCGAGGCAGGACGCGGTCCAGCTCGTCACCAACCGGCACTTCGCGCTCGAAAACTTCGAGCGCGGCTGGATGCGCGAGATGCATGCGGCACCGGCGCTGGCCGACGTCGGCCGCGAGGCGCTGCGCGACACCCGGCTAGACGTCGCCGCAGCGTACGCCGACGACTGGCCGCGGCACGTGGTCTCGAAGCAGGCGAGCGCCGCGGCCGACGCGCTCGACGCCGCCCTGGTGGCCGGAATGCCGGCGGGCTACACCTCCGATCCGAAATACGTCTTCGGCGTCAGCCGCAGCGGCGTCGACCTCTACGCCGAGCTCGCCGCTGCCTCGCCGGAGAGGCGCGAGTCGCTCAAGCGCGCGATCGCGCCGCTGCTCGGCAACGTCGGCAGCGGGTCGCGGGCGTTCGTGCGCAGCCTGATGCGCTAGGGCGGCCACGCCGCCCGGGTTCAGCTGCCGGTGCGCCCGGGCGTCTTGTTCGGAACCGCTCGATGGATGTCGTCGCCCATCGCGTCGACCCCCGCCTTCGCCCGCTGCCGCTCCTCCTCGCTCATGCAGCGGGTGACGGGCAGGCTCGAGCCGGTCGGCAGTTCCTTCCAGCAGGTCATGCCGGCGACATTCGATTGCGGTTGCGGTTGCGCCACGGTGGCGCAGCCGAGCACGGCCACGGGAAGCACCAGGGGCAGAAGGTTCCTCAGGATCATTTGCGTTCACGCCTCGTTCATGCGACGGCGCGGATTGTGACGCGCTGCGCGAGGCCCGGCCAGGGCGCTTGTCGGCCCTCGGCCACTTGCCGTACCCTAGGCGCCATGTTTTCTCCAGGGAAGTCGCCCGCTTGGATCTCGATCTGCTGAACCGGCATCGCGTGCCGGCATGAATCGGGAGCGCCTGCGAGCCCGCCGGCGGTCGTGGCCGGTGCTGACCGTGTTCGCCTGCATCGTCGGCCTGCAGCTCCTGGTCACGGTGATCAGCCTCGACCTGATGTCGGCGGTGCGCGCCTACGTCACCGGCGAGAGCCTGTACTCCAAGGGCCAGAAGGACGCGCATATCCACCTGATCGAGTACGCCGAGGATCACCGCGAAGAGAGCTACCAGCGTTTCCTGAGCGCGCTGGCCGTGCCGATCGGCTATCGCATCTTTCGCGAGGCCCTGCAGAAGACGGAGCCCGACTGGGAAGAGGCACGACGCGGCCTGCGCCAGGGGCGCAGCCACGAAGACGACATCCCCGGCGGGATCCGCCTCTTCCACTGGTTTCACCGGACGCCGCTGATGGACGATGCGATCGTCACCTGGACCGAGGGCGACCGCCTGATCGAGCAGATGCGCCTGCTCGCTGACAAGGCGCACGAACGGATCCAGGCCGGCGATGTGGAAGCGCCCGACGCGACGACGTTGCGCGCCCAGGCCGACGGCCTCAATCGTCTCCTCACGCCGCTCACGAGCCGCTTCGCCGCCGAGCTCGCCGACGGCGCCCGCCTGAGCCAGCGCCTCCTGCTCGGCCTCAACCTGACCCTGGCCCTGCTCCTCGGCGTGAGCGGACTGGCCTTCGTGCGGCACAGCGCCAAGGTCCAGGCCGCGACCGAGAACGAGGTGCGGCGCCGGCGCGAGTCTCTGCAGCGTCTGCTCGACTCGGCGGCCGAGGGACTCTACGGCGTCGACACCGAGGGCCGCTGCACCTTCATCAACCGCTCGGCGCTCGCCATGCTCGGCTACGAGAAGGAGGCCGACCTGCTCGGCCGCGAGATCCAGGCGCTGATCCATCCGCAGAGCGGCGATGCCGCGGGCATGAAGGACGGCTCGCGCATCGCCCGCTCGTACCGCGAGCAGCGCGAGCTGCACGTCGCCGGCGAGCTCTTCCGGCGGCGCGACGGGAGCGCGTTTCCGGTCGAGTACTGGTCGCATCCGATGTGGGCAGACGGCGAGCTGCAAGGCGCGGTCGCGACCTTCATCGACATCAGCGAGCGGCTCGCCATGCAAGCCGCGCTGCGCCAGGGCGAAGTGCGGATGACCGGCCTCGTCGATGCCGTCAACGACGGCGTCATCACGATCGACGCCGAAGGCAGGATCGTCCTCTTCAACCGCGCCGCCGAGCGGCTGTTCGGCGTGCCGGCGAGCCAGGCGATCGGCGGCACCGTCGGGCGCTTCATTCCCCGCCATCCGCGCGCGCTCGACGGCGCCCAGGCCCGGGAGCCGGGCGCCGACGACGTCGATACGGGCGAAGTGCGCGAGCTCTTCGGCAAGCGCGCCAACGGCCAGGATTTCCCGCTCGAGGTCTCGCTCTCCCGCCACGACACCGAGCGCGGCCCGCTGGTGACCGCGGTGCTGCGCGACGTGACCGGGCTGCAGACGGCGCGCGCCGAGCGTCAGGCGCGCGAGGCCCTGGAGGCCTCGAGCCGGGCCAAGACCGAGTTCCTGTCGCGCATGAGCCACGAGCTGCGCACGCCGCTCAATGCGGTGCTCGGCTTCTCGCACCTGCTCCGGCTCGACCGTGCCGAGCCGCCCACCCTGCAGCAGCTCGCCCGCATCCAGCACATCGAGAACGCCGGCGCGCACCTGCTGGCGCTGGTCAACGACGTGCTCGACCTGTCGCGCGTCGACTCCGGGCAGATGACGGTGACGCTCGAGTCGGTGGACCTGCGCTCCTCGATCGAGGACGCGCTCTCGCTGGTCGTCACGCTCGCCACCAGCGTCGGCGTCAAGACCGTCATCTCCGGGATGGAAGGCGACCTGGTGTCGCACGCCTCCGCGGTGGAGGCGGACATCTTCGTCCGGGCCGACCGGGTCCGGCTGCGCCAGGTGCTGGTCAACCTGCTCAGCAACGCGGTCAAGTACAACCGCTCCGGCGGCCACGTCTGGGTGAGCTGGCAGGTCGCCGACGACCGCTGCGAGCTGCGCATCACCGACGACGGTGTCGGCATGGCGCCGGAAAAGCTCGAGCGGCTGTTCGAGCCCTTCAACCGCCTCGGCGCCGAGAAGTCGAAGATCGAGGGCACCGGCATCGGCCTGGTGCTTTCGCGTCGCCTGGTGGACCTGATGGCGGGCGAGCTGCGGATCGAAAGCCACCTCGGCCACGGGACCCGTGCGTCGCTGACGCTGGCCATCGCCGCCGAGGCGCCGGCGAAGACGGGCGGCGCCGCGCCTCCGAGCCAGCACGGCACGCTCGACGAATCGCTGCGCGTCCTGTATGCGGAAGACAACGAGGTCAACATCGAGATCGTGCGCGAGGTCGTGAAGCTGCGCCCCTCGGTCGCCTTCGACGTCGCCGAGAGCGGGGCGGCGGCCTTTCACAAGGCGCGCCGCGACCAGCCGCAGCTGATCCTGGTCGACATGAACCTCGGCGACATGACCGGCATCGAGCTGGCACGGGCATTGCACGCCGATCCGGCCACGTCGGGGATCCGCCTGGTCGCCCTGTCGGCAGATGCGCTGCCGGAACAGATCGACGCGGCGCTCGCCAGCGGATTCGAGGACTATCTGACCAAGCCGATCAACTTCCGCGACCTGCTCGATGTGCTCGATGGACGACGGTCACGCTGAATACGGTTGCGGGATTTTCACGATCGCCCCCTAGAATGGGGGTGACAAAGAAGATGCAGGGGGAGAAGGGATGACGCAGGCGTTTCGGCGCACGGGTGCGCTCAAGGACCTCTCGAGCTATCCGCTGTGGCTGCAGTCGGTGGTCCGCAGCACCGAGCGCGACAAGAAGCGGGTGGTCGATCACGAGCTGTTCCGGCTCATGCGCGACGGCCGCCTGCCGACGTCGGCGATGCGCAAGTTCCTCGCCGGCGCCTGGCCGACGATCGAGCAGTTCCCGCAGTTCATGGCGATGAACCTGAAGAAGCTGAGCGTCGGCGACAGCCCCGGCGAGGACCTCGCCCGCCGCTACCTCATCCACAACATCCGGGTCGAGCAGAAGCATGCCGATCACTGGGTCGACTGGGCCGCGTCGGTCGACATGACGCTCGACGACCTGCGGCGCGCCGAAGACGTCGAGGGCCCCGCCGCGCTGGCGCACTGGTGCTGGTACGTCTGCGACCGGGCCAGCCTGGCGGTGGCGATCGCCGCCACGAACTACGCGGTGGAAGGCTCCACCGGCGAGTGGGCCTGCATCGTCTGCTCGAAGTCGACCTACGCCGACTCGCTGCCCGAAGAGATCCGCGGCCCTGCCACGCGCTGGCTGCGGCTGCACGCCGAGTACGACGACACCCATCCCTGGGAGGCGCTCGAGATCGTCGCCACCCTGCTCGGCAACGCGCCGCGCCCGGCCGAGGTCGAGGCGGTGCGCCGGGCGATCCGTTCGACCTACTTCTATTCCGAGCTGGGCCTGAACCACGCCGCGGCGGAGATGCTGCACGGCAGCTTCGACGAGACGGCCTCGAACGCCTCGACGCTGGGAGCGCTCGACGCCGCGTAGAACCCCGGGACGCGTTCCCGTCGGAAGGAGAAGCTCATGCAGCGCCGCTCTGCCGCCTTGTTCCTTGTTCTGACTTCAGCGACCATGAGCTCACCCGCGCTGGCGATCGATCCCGGCACCGTCCAGGGGCATCTGCAGTACGGCACGCAACGCCATGAGCTGCGCTACGTGCAAGTGGTGAAGAATCCGAACGACGCCAAGCGCCTGTGGATCCTCCTCACCACTGCCGAGGTGTCGCCCAAGGATGCCGCTGACCCCGGGAAGATGCTCGCGCTCGCCGCCGGGGGCAAGCTGCGCGGCGTGCGGCTCAACGTCGATTCCGCCGCGCCGAAGGCCGACGAGTTGCAGCTCGCCCTGTTGCTCTCCAGGGAAGAGTCGCCTGAAGGCGAGATCGTGTTCGGCGCCAGCGGAAACAAGTTCTGGGAGCGCCTCGCCGCTGGCGACAAGCGGATCGGCGGCGTGCTGCGCTATGCGCGCGAGCGCAGCCCGAGCGGTTCGCCCGCCTGGGCGATCGACGCGACCTTCAGCGCGCCGGTGTTCGGCAAGTAGCCGGCCTGCGGCTCAGCTCACCGAGAGCAGCTGCGCCGCGGCCTTCTCGTTGCCCTCGGCGGTGGAGAGCATCTTCATCTGCGCCTCGAACTGGCGCGCCGCCGCGATCATGGCGACCATGGTCTCGACCGCGCTGACGTTCGAACCTTCGAGCGCACCGTCCTGGAGCTGCGCGGTCGTGTCGGCCGGCAGGTCGGTGCCGTCGGCGGCACGGAACAGGCCGTCGACGCCGCGGGTGAGCGGCCCTTCGGGGGTGACCAGCTTGAGCCGGCCGATCGTGCTGCTGCGGCCCTTGGCGTCGCTCGAGCTGACGGTGCCGTCGGGCGCGATGCTGACGGTTTCGTCGCGCGGCACCTGGATCGGGCCGCCGTCGCCGAGCACCGTGAGCCGGGACGTGGTGACGAGGTTGCCCTCGGCATCGAGGTCGAGCGAGCCGAACCGGGTGTAGGCCTCGGTGCCGTCGAGCGCCTGCACCGCCAGCCAGGCGCCGCCCTTCATGGCGACGTCGAGCTTGCGACCGGTGGCCGCCACCTGGCCCGGGGTGGAGTCGTAGCCCGGCGTCGATTCCAGCGCGTAGACCCGGGTGCTGGCGCCGCTGCCCTCCACCGGCACGGCGCGAAACGCCGCCAGCTCGGCGCGAAAGCCGACCGTCGAGACGTTGGCGAGGTTGTTGGCGAGCGTCTCCTGCCGCTGCATGGTCGCTTTCGCGCCCGACATCGACAGGTAGATCATCCGGTCCATGGCTCAGGCTCCTTAGCGCAGGTTGACGATCGCCTGCAGGATCTGGTCCTGGGTCTTGATCGTCTGCGCGTTCGCCTGGTAGCTGCGCTGGGCGACGATCATGTTCACGAGCTCGGCCGTCAGGTCGACGTTCGATTCCTCGAGCGCGCCGGCCTGCAGCACGCCGAGGTTCCCCGAGCCCGGCGCGCCGACGATCGGCCCCCCCGACGCGGCGCTCTGCACCCAGGCGTTGCCGCCCATCGGCTGCAGGCCCTGCATGTTGCGGAAGGTGGCGAGCTCGAGCTGGCCGGCCGGACGCGTCTCGCCGTTCGAGTAGCGGGCGAGGATCACGCCGTTGGCGTCGATCTGCGCGCCGATGAGCTGGCCGGCGGAGTAGCCGTCCTGCTGCAGGTCGGTGACGCCGAACGCCGAGCCGTACTGCGTCGCGCCCGAGACGTCGAGGGCCACGCCCGTGATCGGCACGGTGACCGCGCCGACCGAGTTGGTGACCGAGGGGATGTCGATCGCGACCGTGCCGGCGGGCGCCGTCGGCGTGCCGCCGTTGGCCGGGAAGGTGATCGTCGTCGAAGGCGCGGGGTTGCCGCCCGCGGTCGCCAGCGGCACGCCGTTGGCGGCGACGTAGACGTTCCAGGTGTCGGTGCCGGTCTTCTGGAAGTAGTACGTCAGCGCCACGTCCTGCCCCTTGGCGTCGTAGACGGTCTGCGAGGTGGCGTTGTTGTAGGTCGACGGGTCGGCGAAGTCGATCGGCGCGCCCGCGGCCGGCAGGGTGATGCCAGCGCGCGCGTCGAGGTTCATCTCCATCTGGATCCCGCTCGTCACCTGCGGCGTGATGCCGGCGGTGGGCATCTGCAGCGCCGTCGCGGCGCCGGGGATGATGACGCCGAGCGCGTTGGCCGGGTAGCCCATGAGCTGGCCGCCCTGGTTGTTGACGATCATGCCGGTGTTGTCGACCTTGAACTGGCCGTTGCGCGAGTACGAGATCGCGCCCGAGCTGTCGCGCACCTGGAAGAAGCCGCCGCCGTTGATCGCGACGTCGAGCGGGTTGTCGGTGCCGGTGATGTTGCCTTGCGTGAACTGCTGGGCCACCGCGGCGACGGTCGTGCCGATGCCGATCGCGTTCTTCGTGCCGCCGATGGCGTTCGCGTAGACGTCGGCGAACTCGGCGCGCGAAGCCTTGGCGCCGTAGGTGTTGGCGTTGGCGATGTTGTTGCCGATCACCTCGAGGCTCTTGCTCGAGGCGTTGAGACCGGAAAGACCTTGCTGGAAGCCCATGGCGTTCGCTTTCTAGAAAGCCGCGGCGGATCGCCGGGGCGGTGGGGAAACGGAATTCAGTTGAGGGCCTTGACCGAGCTGTAGGGCACCGAGCCCGACTTCTCGAGCTCGAGGTTGAAGCTGTTGCCGCTGGTCGTGACCGCATCGACGCGGTCGCGCATCAGCGCGGTCGAGGCGATCGCCACGCCGCCGGTGGTGGCGGTGACGCGGAAGGTGAGGCCGCTCGAATCGGTCGCGGTGCCGGCCTGCCAGTCGAAGCTGTGCATGCCCGCGCCCTGGGCGCCGAGGTTGAGGGTCTGCACGACCGCGCCGCTCGGCGAGAGGATCTCGACCTTGACCGCGTCGGCCGGGGTCTGGATCTCGAAGCCGCCCTGGCCGATGGCCGTGGTGGCGTCGATGTCGAGCTTGTTGCCGGGCACGATCACGTCGTGGCCGACCAGCGAGGCGCCCTGCATCACCTGCATCTGCATGAACTGCGACGACAGGCCGGCAACGGTGGTGTTGAGCTTGTCGATGCCGGTGACGGTGTTGATCTGCGCCATCTGGCTCGTCACCTGGGCGTTGTCCATCGGGTTGAGCGGATCCTGGTTCTTCATCTGCGCGACGAGCAGCTTCAGGAACCGGTCGGAGGTCATGGTCGCGTCGGCCGCGGCCGAGGCCGCCGGCGACGACGCGACGTTGACGTCGCTGGTGGAGGAGGTTGCGGCGACGGCCATGGTGCGGGGTTCCTGGAGGTTCAGCTCTGGCCGAGCTGGATGGTCTTCTGCAGCAGCGTCTTGGCCGTGTTCATGACCTCGAGGTTGTTCTGGTACGAGCGCGAGGCCGAGATCATGTTGACCATCTCCTCGATCGCGTTGACGTTGCTGTAGGTGACGTAGCCCTCGGCATCGGCGCTCGGATGCTTCGGGTCGTGGACCTTGCGCCCGGGGGTCTGGTCCTCGGCGATGGTGCTGACGCGCACGCCTGCCGCGGTCGGGTCGTTGCCGGTCGCGCCCATGAGCTGGGTCTGGAAGGTGACCTGGCGCGCCTTGTAGGCGCTGCCGTCCGGGCCGGCGACGGTGTCGGCGTTGGCCAGGTTGGAGGCGACGACGTTGAGCCGCTGGCTCTGCGCGCTGGCGGCGCTGCCGGAGACGTTGAAGATCGAAAGCATGCTCATGGCGACGCTCCTTATTGGCCGGTGATCGCGGACAACTGGGTCCGAACCGAGGCGTTGATGAAGCGCAGGGTCGCCTCGTACTTGATCGCGTTGTCGGCGAAGCTGGCCCGCTCGCGGTCCATGTCGACGGTGTTGCGGTCGAGGTTGGTCTGGCCCGGCGTGGCGTAGAGCAGGTCGGCACCGACCTTGCCGCCGCTCAAGCCGGCGCTGCCGCTGCCGATATGTCCGGCATGGGTCGTGGAAACGCTTTGCGCCGCGCCCAGCGAGCCGGTCGCGGCCTGCAGGGTGCGGGCGAAATCCATGTCGCGGGCCTGGTAGCCCGGGGTGTCGGCGTTGGCGATGTTGCTCGCGATCAGGCGCTGGCGCTCCGAGCGCAGGGTCAGCGCCTGGGCCTGGAAATCGAGCGCGTCGTTGATTCGGTTGAGCATCGTGGGCCTCGCATTCGCCGCTGCCGACCGGGGTGGAACCCGGGATGTGCCGCGACGTGAAGGCATTGTCTTGAGCGCCCATGGCGACATAAGCGCGAACAGGGGCTGCTTTGCCGGCCATATCGGCGCCTCGCCGGCCCGGGCCGCGTCCTAAAGTGGCGCCATGTTGTCGATCGTCCTGCTCTCTCCGCTTGCGCGCGTCGCCCCCCGTGCCTTGGCACGACGGCTGGCGCGCCTGCTGGGCTGGGTCGGCCTGGTGCTGCTCTGCCTGCTCGGCACCGCGGCGCCGGCCCGGGCCGAGGACGCCCCGGCCCTCGAAGCCTCGCTCCTGGAGAACGTCCGCAGCCTGGCGCTCGGCAAGGTCGCCGAGACCGCCGGCGCGCGGGTCGAAGTCACGCTCGGCCAGCTCGATCCGCGCCTGCGCCTGGCGCCATGCCAGAGCATCGAGCCCTACCTCCCCGCCGGCGTCCGCCTCTGGGGCAAGTCCCGCATCGGCCTGCGCTGCAAGGTCGGGCCGACGCCGTGGAGCGTCTACCTTCCCATCACCGTCAAGGTGTTCGGCCGCGCCCTCGTGGTTCCGGCCGGCGCCATCGCCGGCAGCGTGATCGCCGAGACCGACCTGGCCGAGGCCGAGGTCGACCTGGCGGAGGAGTCCACCCCGGCCCTGGTCGAGGCCACGCACGCCGTCGGCCGGGTGCTGGCGCAGAACCTCAAGCCCGGCCAGACCCTGCGCCAGGCGCACCTCAAGACCCGGCAGTGGTTCGCCGTCGGCGAAACCGTCCGGGTGATCGCCGCCGGCCCGGGCTTCACCCTCGAAGGCGAGGGCCAGGCGATCAGCAACGGCATCGAAGGCCAGCCGGCCCGGGTTCGCACCGAGAGCGGCCGGATCCTGACCGGCACCCCCTCGGGGGAGCGCCGGATCGAGGTGTCGCTGTGAAGCGACCCCTTCATGCCGGCGGCGCCGCGGCGCCAGAAACTCCTAAAGTCGCGCCAGGCGACGCCGATACTCCGTCCATGTTGATGGGAGCGCCCCCTGCCGGCGCCGATGGAGCACACCAATGAAGATCGGTAATCCCGCGGACAAGCCCGCCGGCGTCGTGGCCGGTTCGCCGGCCGCCGCCGAGGTCGCCAAGGCCGGCCAGGCGCAGGCTGCCGGCGCTACCGCCGGCGCCGCCGATCCGAGCGCCACCGTCGCCCTTTCCAGCACCGCGACCAGCCTGCTCTCGGGCGGCGCCGCGAGCGAGTTCGATGCCGAGAAGGTGGCCCGCATGAGCGAAGCCATCGCCAGCGGCAGCTTCAAGATCAATCCGGAGGCGATCGCCGACAAGCTGATCGCCAACGCCCAGGAGCTGCTGGTCAAGGTGCAAGCCTGATGGCCGGCACCCCGGGCCCCACCGCCCCGGCCGATTCGCCCGAGCTCGAAGCCCGCCTCGCGGCGGTCGAGTCGCGTCTGGCGGCTCTCGGCAACGCGCTGCGCGCCCGCGACCCCGTCGCGATCGACCTGCAGGCCTCCGAGCTGCACCGCGCCCTCGCCGCCGCGGTCAGCCACTTTTCCGACGTCGCCCGGACCGGCAGCGTCCCCGCGGCCCTGCGCGAACGCCTGGCCCAGGCCAGCAGCCAGGTCGTGGCGCAGCGCGAGTCGCTGGCCCGTGCCACGGCGGCGCTCGACCGTGCCCTCGACGTGCTGCTGCCGCGCGAAGGCGCAGGCCTCTATTCGATCTATGGTGCCGCCGACCGCGGCATGTACAAGAGCGGCGTGATCCGCGCCTGAGCGCCCCGGCGCCGCCGGCCCCGGGCCGGCGCCCGCCGGACGCCACCCGCCCGCTTCAGGCGATCCCCTGGCGGGACGACCCGAGCTCCTTGGCCATCCGCACGCTCGCCTCGCGCCCGCCGTAGTAGCCGGGCAGCAGTTCGCCCTGGCTGTAGCCGAGGCGGCTGTAGAAGTTGCGCGCATCGACGTTCGAATAGCGCGCCTCGAGCGAGATCCGGGCGATGCCGGCGACGCGGGCGCTCTGCTCGAGCCACTCGACCAGCGCGCTGCCCACGCCGCGCCGCAGGAAGCCGGGCTGCACCGCGAGCAGCAGCAGATGGGCCTCGTCCTCGTCGTACTTCATGATGCCGAAGCCGGCCCGGTCGGCGTCGCGCATGGCGACCACGACGTTGCTGTCGGGATGGCGGATCGAGCGCATCACGCGCTCCTTGGTCCAGCTCCAGCCCAGGCCCTTCTCGATCAGGTCGCGCGACATCACGGCGATCGCGAGGGCATCGCTGCGGGTCGCGAAACGGATCGTGGTCGGCGTCGGATCGAGTGACATCGCGGGGCACCGCAACTGTGGATTCAACCAGCAGAGAGCCTACCATCCCGGCCATGCCCCGGCTGATCGCCCATCTGGACATGGACGCGTTCTACGCGTCGGTCGAGCTGCTGCGCTATCCCGAGCTGCGCGGCCGCGCGGTGGTGATCGGCGGCGGCCGCGACGCCCAGCCGCGCCTTCTCGCCGACGGCACGCGCAGCTTTTCCACGCTGCGCCGCTACGTCGGCCGCGGCGTCGTCACCACCAGCACCTACGAAGCGCGAAAGCTCGGCGTGTTCTCGGCGATGGGGATGATGAAGTCGGCGCTGCTCGCGCCCGACGCGGTGCTGCTGCCGGTCGACTTCGACGAGTACCGCAAGTACTCGCGCGCCTTCAAGGCCGCGGTGCGGGCGATCGCGCCGATCGTCGAGGACCGCGGCATCGACGAGATCTATGTCGACCTGAGCGAGCTGCCCGGCGTGCACGAGGACCGCGGCCATGCCGTCGGCCTGGCGCTGAAGGCGGCGGTGCGCGAGGCGACCGGCCTGTCCTGCTCGATCGGCATCACGCCGAACAAGCTGCTCTCGAAGATCGCCTCGGAGCTCGACAAGCCGGACGGCCTGACCCTGCTGGCCCACGCCGACATCCCGGCGCGCATCTGGCCGCTGGCCGCGCGCAAGGTCAACGGCATCGGCCCGAAGGCCGCGGCCAAGCTGGCGGCGCTGGGCATCGAGACGATCGGCGACGTCGCCGGGGCCGAGCCCGCGTTCCTGCTCGAGCACTTCGGCAAGAGCTTCGGCGCCTGGCTGCATGCCGCGGCGCACGGCCGCGACGAGCGGCCGGTGGTCACCGCCAGCGAGCCCGAGTCGATCAGCCGCGAGACCACCTTCGAGCGAGACCTGCACGCGGTGCGCGACCGCGACGAGCTCGGCAGGGTCTTCACCGAGCTGTGCACGAAGCTCGGCGGCGACCTGGCGAGGAAGGGCTACGCCGCGAAGACGATCGGCATCAAGCTGCGCTTCGACGACTTCAAGATAGCCACACGCGCCCTCACCCTGCCGGCGCACACGCTGGACGGCCGCGAGATCCGGCGCGCCGCCGGGCAATGCCTGAAGCGGGTGGACCTGACGCGGCGGCTGCGACTGCTGGGGGTGCGGGCCTCGGCGTTGCGCAAGGTGAGCGAGCTGCTGAATCCTTACGCGCAAGGCCCTGACCCCCCGCCCTCTCCCGCGGTGCGGGAGAGGGAGCCGGACTTGCCGCTCTTCGCGTCCATCGAGACTCCCCCCTCTCCCGCTCGCGGGAGAGGGCCGGGGTGAGGGTCCCTCCGAGGCGACACCGTCCGCCGGGGACGTAGCATCGCTGGATGGCCTCCACCCCCGTCATCACCCATATCGAAGACCTGCGCGAGCTCGCCAAGCGCAAGGTCCCGCGCATGTTCTACGACTACGCCGACTCCGGCTCGTGGACCGAGAGCACCTACCGCGCCAACGAGGCCGACTTCCAGAAGATCAAGCTGCGCCAGCGGGTCGCGGTCGACATCGAGAAGCGCTCGCTGAGGACGAAGATGATCGGCATCGACGTCGCCATGCCGGTGGCGCTGGCGCCGATCGGCATGCTCGGCATGCAGCACGCCGACGGCGAGATCCTCGCCGCCCGCGCCGCCGAAGCCTTCGGCGTGCCGTTCACGCTCTCGACCATGAGCATCTGCTCGATCGAGGACGTGGCCGCGAACACCAAGGCGCCGTTCTGGTTCCAGCTCTACGTGATGCGCGACCGCGAGTTCATCGGCCGCCTGATCGACCGCGCCAAGGCGGCGAACTGCAGCGCGCTGGTGCTCACGCTCGACCTGCAGATCCTCGGCCAGCGCCACAAGGACATCAAGAACGGTCTCTCGGCGCCGCCCAAGCCGACGCTCGCCAACATGCTCAACCTGCTGACCAAGCCGACCTGGGGCCTGGGCATGCTCGGCACCAAGCGACGCGTCTTCGGCAACATCGTCGGCCATGTCAAGGGCGTGGAGGACATGAGCTCGCTCGGCGTCTGGACCGCCGGCCAGTTCGACCCGCGCCTGAGCTGGGCCGACATCGAGTGGATCAAGAAGCGCTGGGGCGGCAAGCTGATCCTGAAGGGCATCCTCGACGCCGAAGACGCGCAGCTCGCGGTCGACAGCGGCGCCGACGCGATCGTCGTCTCCAACCACGGCGGCCGTCAGCTCGACGGCGCGCCCTCCTCGATCGCGGCCCTGCCGGCAATCGCCGATGCGGTCGGCTCGAAGATCGAGGTCTGGATGGACGGCGGCATCCGCTCGGGCCAGGACCTGCTCAAGGCCTGGGCCCTGGGCGCGCGCGGCACGCTGATCGGCCGCGCCTTCGTCTACGGCCTCGGCGCCATGGGCCAGGCCGGCGTGACCCGGGCCCTCGAGGTGCTGCAGAACGAAGCCAACCTCACCATGGCTTTTTGCGGCCACACCGACATTCATCGGGTCGATCGCAGGATACTGTTGCCGGGCACGTACTGAGCGTTCAAGGGGGGCGCCGGGCGCGATGAAGCTCGAGCAGTTTCATGACCTGAAGCTCTGGCATCAACGGCACCGCCGCGAGCAGCCGCTGGAAAAGCACGTCTGGGACATGGTGCTGACGTTCTGGCTCGCCGGCTGCGTCGGCGCGCCGGCGGCGTTTCTCATCCACGCCGGCTGGGCGCTGGTGCTGTGCGGCGCGCTCGCCTTCCTGCCCAGCGCCTACGTGACCCTGCGCCGCCTGCTGCACCGCGTCGGCGCGCTGCGCTGCGACTGGATCCGCACCCTGCGCTGAAGCTGGGTCGCGCCCGCGCCGCCGCGGGCGCGACCCGTCAGGCCGAGCGAACGCGGTTGCGGCCTTCGTGCTTGGCCGCGTAGAGGGCCATGTCGGCGCGGCCGAGCAAGGCCTCGACCGTGTCCTCCGCCGTGGCGACGGCAACGCCCGCCGAGACCGTCACCTCGAGGCCGGCGTCGATGCGGTCCCAGTCGACCTTGGCGACGGCGTCGCGCACCCGCTCGGCGGCCGCATGCGCGGCATCGGCCTTGTCGGTCGCCGGCATCAGGACCAGGAACTCCTCGCCGCCGAAGCGGCCGAGCCGGTCGGTGCCGCGAATGGCTTCACCGGCGGCGGCGCAGAAGCGCCGCAGCACCTCGTCGCCGACCAGGTGGCCGCGCTCGTCGTTGACGCGCTTGAAGAAGTCGATGTCGAAGAGGGCCACCGCGAACGCCGCGCCCGTGCGACGCATGCGGTCGCGCTCCTCGCCCACCGTGGCCATGATCGCCCGGCGGTTCATCACCGCGGTCAGGTCGTCGCGACTCGCCAGCCGCTCGACCTCGGCCAGGGCGCCGGCGAGCCTGGCGCGCTGCTCGTTCAGCAGCGCCCGCAGGTGGGCGCCGTGCTGGCCGAGGAAGGCCAGGCGCGAGAGGACCACCGCGAACCAGAGGCCGCTGACGATGCGCTGCGCCGGCGTCGCCATCGGCAGGCCGACGCCTTCGCCGAAGAAGGCGACGACCAGGCCCATCGCCAGCGCGAGCGCGGTCGAGCCGAAGACGACGCTCCTGAACTTCATGCGCAGCGCGCCGAAGGCGAAGATGATGAAGCAGCCCATCATCAGCGGCACGCCGACCTGCGGCGTCCAAAGGAGGAATGCCATCGCCAGGGCGGCGTTGGCGACCATCTGCTCGATCACGAGGTGATGGTCGCGGGTGCGCTCCGGCAGTCCGCTGTCGAGGACGAGGTGCAGGGCGGCGCAGAGCATCAGGCCCGAAGCCAGGTAGGCCGGTGGCATCTGCCACGGGATCACGCCGACGGCGAAGTAGGCACAGAGCAGCGCCGTGTCGATGGCGTAGCTCGCCGCCACGAATGGCAGCATCTTCTTTCGCTCGCGCCGGCGCGTCTGCAGCGCCTCGGCCGGCAAGGACGGCGGCGCATGCGGCGGCGCGGGCAGGACGCCCGCACCGGTTTCGGCCGCGTTCGACGGAGGCATGATCCCCGGAGTATCGGCCCCCCGCCACCCGCGCTTGACCCCGGCCGGCGTGACGGACTGCCCGGCTAGAGGTCGCGCCCCTCGAAGGTGTTGCAACTGCGCACGCTGCCGCTCTCGACGCCGCGCTTGAACCAGTTGACGCGCTGGGCGCTCGACCCGTGGGTGAAGGACTCGGGCACCACCGTGCCACGCGACTTGCGCTGCAGGGTGTCGTCGCCGATCTGGGCGGCGGCATTGAGGGCGGTCTCGATGTCGCCCGGCTCGAGGCGCCAGCCGTTTTCCTTCTGCGAACGACTCGCCCAGACGCCGGCGAAGCAGTCGGCCTGCAGCTCGACCCGCACGCTCAGGGCGTTGGCCTGCGCCTCGCCACCCTGGCTGCGCAGTGCGTCGACCCGCTGCATCACGCCGAGCTGGTTCTGCACGTGGTGCCCGACCTCGTGGGCGACGACGTAGGCCTGGGCGAACTGGCCGGGCGCGCCGAGCTTTTGCGCCAGCACGTCGTAGAAGCGCAGGTCGATGTAGACCTTCTGGTCGTTCGGGCAATAGAACGGCCCCATCGCCGCCTCGCCCTGGCCGCACCCGGTCGGCCACTGGCCCTTGAACAGCACCAGCTTGGGCGGCTGGTAGGTCTTGCCGGACTCGCGGAACACGTCGGTCCAGACCACCTCGGTGCTGCGCAGCACCTGCGAGACGAAGCGCGCCCCGGCATCGTCCTTGGGCGGTGCCGGCGCCGGCCCCTGCGGCTGCTGCACGACCTGGCCGCCCCCGCCGCCCATCAGGCCGAGGATCGTCAAGGGGTTGATGCCGAACACCCAGCCGGCGACCAGGGCGACGGCGACGCTGCCGATGCCGATAGAACGGCCGCCGATCCCGAAGCCACCGCCGCCGCCACTCATGCCGCGAACGTCCTCGACGTTGCTGCTCTCCTCCTGGCCATCCATGCGCATCGCGGTCTCCCGGCAGTGATCCGGCGATGCTATTCCCGCCGTCGGCGCCGTGCCTGTCGGCGAAGGCGCTGCGCTCGCGTCAGGTCTTGGGCAGCGTCACGCCCTGCTGGCCCTGGTACTTGCCGCCGCGGTCCTTGTAGCTGGTCTCGCAGACCTCGTCGCTCTCGAAGAACACGACCTGGGCGCAGCCTTCGCCAGCGTAGATCTTGGCCGGCAGCGGCGTCGTGTTGCTGAACTCGAGCGTGACGAAGCCCTCCCACTCGGGCTCGAAGGGGGTGACGTTGACGATGATTCCGCAGCGCGCGTAGGTGCTTTTTCCCAGGCAGATCGTCAGCACGTTCCTAGGGATCCGGAAGTACTCGACGGTGCGCGCCAGGGCGAAGCTGTTCGGCGGGATGATGCAGACGTCGGCCTCGATGTCGACGAAGCTCTTCTCGTCGAAGTTCTTCGGGTCGACGACGGTCGAGAAGATGTTGGTGAAGACCTTGAATTCGGGCGCGCAGCGGATGTCGTAGCCGTAGCTCGAGGTGCCGTAGCTGACGATCCGCCGGCCGTCGGCCGCCTGGCGCACCTGGCCGGGCTCGAACGGCTCGATCATCCCGTGCTCCCGGGCCATGCGGCGGATCCACTTGTCGCTCTTGATCGTCATCGGGCCGGCTCGGTCGAAGGGAAAGCGGCGATTGTAGGGAGCGGGTCGAACGCCACAGGACGTGCGGTCGCTCACGCCGCCGGTCGTCCACGGCGTTCCCGGCGCTTGCGAGTTGGCCTAACATGAAGCTTGTCGCCGCTTCGAGGCCTCCCATGCGCAACGCCACCGAGCTCCTGGCCCAGTACGCCGAGTACCACCGCGACCGGCGCAACATCGTCAGCCACTTCGTCGGCGTGCCGATGATCGTGTTCGGCGTCGGCGTCCTGCTCGCGCGCGCTGCCTTCCCGGCCTTCGGCGCCTCGCTCACGCTGGCGTGGATCGTGTTCGCGCTGGCCGCGGCCTGGTACATGACGCGCGGCAACGTCGTCCTCGGCGTCACCGTCAGCATCGCCGTCGGCGTGCTGATCAAGCTCGGCCACGAGGTCTCGGGCGGCAGCGTCGGCAACTGGCTCGCCTGGGGCGTCGGCTTCTTCCTCGTCGGCTGGCTGATCCAGTTCGTCGGCCACGCATACGAAGGCAGGAAGCCGGCGTTCGCCGACGACATCGTCGGCCTGCTCGTCGGCCCGATGTTCGTTACCGCCGAGCTGATGTTCATGGCCGGCTGGAACAAGACGCTGCTCGCCGAGATCGAGCGCCGCGCCGGCCCGACCCACCTGCGCGACATCGCCCGGATCGCCTGACCGGCGCGAGCCTGCGCGCGGGCCGGCCGTCAGCCGGGCTTGCGCCGCACCCGGTCGGGATAGGTGTAGAGCGCCGCGCTGTCGCCGCGGGCGAAGCCGACCAGCACGATTCCCGCCGCTTCGGCGACCCGGATCGCCAGCGCCGTCGGCGCCGAGATGGCGGCGAGCACGCCGATGCCGGCCTGCGCGGCCTGGTGCACCATGTCGTGGCTGACCCGGCTGGTGACGGCGGCGAAGCCGCTCGCCGGCGCGACCCCGGCCCGGGCCATCGCCCCCACGAGCTTGTCGAGGGCATTGCGCCGGCCGACGTCCTCGCGCACGAGGCGCGACTCGCCGGTCAGCGACATCCAGGCGGCGGCATGGCTGGCGCCAGTCGATTTCCAGAGCCCCTGGCCCGCCGCGAGGGCGCGCATGCCCGCGACCAGCGCCGGGTAGTCGATCTCCACCGGCTCGACCCGGCGGCCAACGCCGCGTTCGGCGGCTGCGAGCATCGCTGCCGCGTCCGGGCCGGCAGCGCCGGCCGCGGCGGCGGCCCGCTGCGCCAGCCGCCCGGCCGAGGCGGCGCTGATCCGGGCGCGCAGGACGAGACCGTCGGCCCGTTCCTCGGTATCGAACGCAAGCAGATCGCCGGCGCCGTCGACGATGCCGTCGCCGAGCAGGTAGCCGAGCACCAGGTCCTCGAGGTCCGCCGGCGTGGCGAAGACGAGCAGCCGGGCGAGGCCGTCGACCTCGATCGCGATCGGCACCTCGTCGGCGACCCGCTCCTCGACTTCGGCGCGGCCGCTGCCGCGCAGTGCCCGGGCCGCGACCCGGGCGACCCCCGCCGGCGCGGCTTCGCCGCCCTGCGCCGGAGCGAGGTAGACGTAGCGGTCGGGATCGGCAAGGAGGAAGGCGGCGACGGCGGCCGCGTCGTTGAGGTCGAGCACCGGCAAGGCGGTCGGCGCGGGCAACCGCCGCGGATCGTCGGTCGCGACCGCCACGACATGCGGGTCCTCGAGGTAGCGGGCGGGCTTGCCGTTCGCCGCCCGCCAGACCTCGATCTTCGGCAGCGCGGCGAGCTTGAATCCTTCGACCAGCACCCAGTCGCAAGGCGCGAGCTCGGCGAGCAGGTCGTGCACGGTGGGGTCGGCCCGAACCTCGAACTCGCGGATCTTCGCCAGCCGCCGGTCGGAACCGATCACGACCTCCGAGGCGCCCGCCTGTCGATGCCGCCAGGAGTCCTTGCCTTCGTGGTCGATGTCGAAGCTGTGGTGGGCGTGCTTGACGACCGAGACGCGCCGGCCCGCCGCGCGCAGCTCGGCGATGAGCCGCTCGGCGAGGGTGGTCTTGCCGGAACCGGAGAAGCCGCAAAGGCCGATGACGTTCATCGCCAGGGGAAGGTAGATCCTCGTCACGCGCGCGGCCGGCGGCAGCTTCAACGCCGGCACGAGGCCTCTCGACGTGGGCCCGAAGTGTAGGCGGGCCGCGGCGCCGGACGCGCCGGCTGGCGGTCGGATAATTCCGGCGATGCGCGACATCTGGCCGGGCAGCGGCTTTCGCGAGCTGCGCCTCGACGACCACGGCTGGCTGGCGCCGACCGACGCCTGGCTGCGGCTGCTGCTGGCCCTGCCCCAGCTCGACCTGGTCGAGGAGTCGTGCGCCGCCGAGCGGCGCCTGCGCGCCGCGCTGCTGGCCGCGCCCTCGCGGCCGGTCCCGCCGCTCGAGCTCCTTGCCCTCGCCGATGCCGACGCGCGCGACAACTACGGCCACTTCCTGCGCTTTCGCGACGGCCTGCTCGCTGCCGGCACGCTCGAGGCGTGGTACCTCGCCCTGTTCCGCGCCGGCGGGATCGACCTGCCGCCCCTGTTCATCGATCGCGTGACCGAGGCGATCGTCCGCAATCTCGTCGACGGCACGGAGGACGCGATCCTGCTGCGCGCCGCCGAGCTGCTGTTCCGGCCGCAGCGGATCGCGCTCGTCGACGGCCGGGTGCTCGCCGCCGACCGCGACCGCGCCGATCGCCTGAGCGACCCGGGCAGCCTCGATCCGCTCGGCCGGCTGCTGCGCCAGGAACCGGGCGCGGACGCGGCGCCGGGGCTCGAGATCCTGAACGCCGACAACGCCGCTCGCTACTTCGAGGCGACCGAGCGCCATGCCTTCGCCCTCGACCTCTCGCACACCTTCGGCACCGACCTCGGCCACGGCCTGGTGATCACGCTGGCGCGCGCGGATTCGGGCCTGAAGGCGCTCGGCCGCGTCCTCGAGCGATGGGTGCGGCACTTCCTCGGCGTGGGCGTCCGCATCGAGCCGCGCTCGCGGGTCGACGATCCGGCGTGGCGCTGGCACATCGGCCTCGATGTCGACGCGACCGCCCTGCTCAACGAGCTCTACCTGAAGGGCGGTGCAGAGCTCGCGGACCCGAGCCGCCTGATCGGCCTGTTCCAGCTCGAGTTCGAGGACCCGCAGGCGATGCGTGCCGACCTCGCCGGCAAGCCCGTCTACCTCGGCCTGGGCATGTCGGCGGCGCAGACGCTCAAGCTCAAGCCGCAGAACCTGCTGCTCGACCTGCCGCTCGCCGGACCGATGTGAGGCGGCGATGAGCGCATTCGCGGAGAGCCTGTCGACCGCCGTCGCCCTGGTGCGCGACGCCGATCCGCAGCTCACGCGGATCGTCGTCCTGTCGCTTTCGGTGAGCGGCGCGGCCTGCCTGATCGGCGCGGTCTTCGGCCTGGCCGGCGGTGCCTGGCTCGCCGTCACCCGCATGCCCGGTCGGCGGGCGCTGGTCGCGGCGCTCAACACGCTGCTCGGCCTGCCTTCGGTTGTCGTCGGCCTGGTCGTCTATCTCCTGCTGTCGCGCAGCGGGCCGCTGGGCTCGTGGGGCATCCTGTTCACGCCACAGGCGATGGTCATCGCCCAGAGCATCCTGGTGCT
The DNA here is from genome assembly GCA_021414305.1 of Burkholderiales bacterium. Taxonomy (GTDB): domain Bacteria; phylum Pseudomonadota; class Gammaproteobacteria; order Burkholderiales; family Burkholderiaceae_C; genus Schlegelella_A. The sequence continues at coordinate 72,690 of JAIOOS010000024.1, forward strand.
GCCGGTGATCGCCGCGCTCACGCGCCAGCTCGTCGCCGACAGCCTGCGCGAAGGCGGCGAGCAGCTCGGCTCGATGGGCGCCGGGCCGCTGACGCGGGCCGTTCTGATGCTCGTGCACGAGCGCTGGTCGGTGGTGACGGTGCTGCTCACCGCCTTCGGTCGCGCGGTGTCGGAGGTCGGCGCGGTGATGATCGTCGGCGGCAACATCGACGGCGTCACGCGCGTCATCACCACCACGATCGCGCTCGAGACGAGCAAGGGCGACCTGCCGCTCGCCCTCGCCCTCGGCCTGGTGCTGCTGGTCGTGGTCGGCGTGATCAATGCCGCCGTCGCGCTCAGCCCGGGCGCGAGGCGGCAGATCACGAGCGGCGCGCGATGAACGACTCCGCGACCCTGCTCAGCCTCGCCGGCGTCTCGGTGAGCTACGGCGCGCACGCGGCGCTGAAGGCGGTCGACGTGCAGATCCGGCGCGGCGAGTTCGTCGCCCTGGTCGGCAGCAACGGCGCCGGCAAGACCACCCTGCTCCACGCCCTGAACGGCCTGCTGCCGCTGAGCGGCACGCGCCGCGTCGACGCCGCCGGCGTGACCCAGGCGATGGTGTTCCAGCGCCCGTTCATGCTGCGCCTCTCGGTCCTGAACAACCTGCGCATCGCCCTCTGGCTCGCCGGCGTGCCCCCGGCCGAGCGCGCCAGCCGCGCGCGCGAGGCGCTGCAGCGCGCGGCGCTCGCCGACCGCGCCGAGCGGCCGGCGCGCACCCTCTCGGGCGGCCAGCAGCAGCGGCTGGCGCTGGCCCGCGCGTGGGCGATCCGCCCCGACGTGCTGTTCCTCGACGAGCCGACCTCCAATCTCGATCCGGCGGCGAAGAAGGAGATCGAGGCTATGCTGGCCGCTTTCGCCACCGACGGAATGACGCTCGTGATGAGCACGCACAACCTCGGCCAGGCCAAGCGCCTGGCCACCCGGGTGATCCACCTCGAGGGCGGCACCATCCACGCCGACCTGCCGACCGAACGCTACTTCGGCGAGCACGCCGACCTGCCGTTGCGCCGCCATCCCGCGGACGCCCTCCCGCCGGGCGAGGAGCTGTCATGACGGCGACGATCGCCCCGGAGCAGATCACGGGCATGGTGCTCGCGGGCGGACGCGGCAGCCGCATGGGCGGGGTCGACAAGGGCCTGCAGAACTTTCGCGGCATGCCGCTGGCGATGCATGCCCTGCTTCGCCTGCAGGCGCAGGTCGGCGAGACGATGATCAACGCCAACCGCAACCTCGCCGCCTACGAGTCGATGGGCGTGCCGGTCTGGCCCGACGCGCTGCCCGACTATCCGGGGCCGCTGGCCGGCTTTCTCTCCGGGATCGAGCGCTGCGAGACGCCGTACCTCGTGGTCGTGCCCTGCGACACGCCGCTCTTCCCCGAGGACCTGGTCGCGCGCCTCGCCGAAGCGTTCGCCGCCGAGGGCACCGAGATCGCAGTCGCCGCCACCCGCGAAGGCGGCGTGCTGCAGGCGCAGCCGGTGTTCTGCATGATGCGCACCGAGGTCATGGAGAGCCTGGTCCGCTTCATCCACGGCGGCCAGCGCAAGATCGACCGCTGGACCGCCCTGCACGCGACCCGCCTGGTCGCGTTCGAGGATGCCGCGGCCTTCGCCAACGCCAACACCGCCGAGGAGCTGCATCAGCTCCAGCGCCATGACTGAGGCGAAGCCGACAACGCTGCAGGAGGTCGGCTCCTGCGTCGGCGGCTACGACCCGAAGGCGCTGCCGGTGGCGGTGGCGCGCGAGTTCCTCGATCGGCTGGTGCCGCGGCTGCAGGCGGTCGAGAAGCTGGCGCTGCGCGCCGCCCTCGGTCGCGTGCTCGCCGAAGACATCGTCTCGCCGATCGACGTGCCGGCGCAGGACAACTCGGCGATGGACGGCTACGCCTTGCGCGCGTCGGACCTCGCGGCCACGGGAGATACGGTGCTCGCGGTCGCGGGCAGCGGCTTCGCCGGCGGCGGCGTCGCCGTGGCGGTCGGGGCCGGGCAGTGCGTGCGCATCATGACCGGCGCCACCATGCCGGCCGGGCTCGACACGGTCGTGCCGCAGGAGTTCGTGCGCGTCGAGGGCGAGCGCATCGTGCTGGCCGCCGGCGTGGTGCGCCAGGGCGAGAACCGGCGGCTGGCCGGCGAGGACCTGGCGCGCGGCGCGACCGCGCTCTTCGCCGGCCGGGTGCTGCGCCCGGCCGACATCGGCGTGCTGGCGTCGCTCGGCCGCGCCGAAGTGCCGGTGTTCCGGCGGCTGCGCGTCGCCTTCTTCTCGACCGGCGACGAGCTGCGCTCGATCGGCGAGCCGCTCACCCCCGGTTCGGTCTACGACAGCAACCGCTACACGCTCTGGGCGATGCTGCAGCGGCTCGGCGTCGACATGCTCGACCTCGGCGTGGTGCGCGACGATCCCGCGGCGCTCGAGGCCGCCTTTCGCACCGCCGCGGGCGCGGCCGATGCGGTGATCACCACCGGCGGCGCCAGCGTCGGCGAGGCCGACCACACGCTGATGGTGCTTGCCAGCCTGGGCGACGCGGTGTTCTGGCGGATCGCCATGCGCCCGGGCCGGCCGATGGCGATCGGCCGGATCGAAAGCGCCGGGCGCAGCGTCATCGCCTTCGGCCTGCCCGGCAATCCGGTGGCGGTGATGGTCACGTTCTACGCCCTGGTCCGCGACGCACTGCTCGCGATGAGCGGCGCGACGCCGACGCCGCTGCTCGCACTGCGCGCCGCCAGCGTGTCGGCGGTGCGCAAGAAGCCCGGCCGCACCGAGTACCAGCGCGGCTTCGTCGAGCGCGCTGCCGACGGTGGCCTGCAGGTGCGTGTGAGCGGCGCGCAAGGGTCGGGCATCCTGCGCAGCATGAGCGAGGCGAACGGGCTGGTAGTGCTCGGCCACGAGCAGGGCAACGTCGCCGCCGGCGACATGGTCGACGTGCTGATGTTCGACGGGCTCGGCTGAGCCGCCCAGCCGATCAGCCCGGGCGCGGCGGCTCGGGCTCGGCGTCGAAGCGGTCGAAGCCGCAGTAGCAGACGAAGTGCCGGTTCATCGCCCGGCCGAAGAGGGTCAGGCCGAGGCGCTGCGCGAGCTCGTAGCCCATCTGCGTGGCGCCGCTGCGCGAGACGATCACCGGAATGCCCATCTGCGCCGACTTGATCACCATCTCGCTGGTCAGCCGGCCGGTGGTGTAGAAGATCTTGTCGCCGCCGCTCACATCGTGCAGCCACATCCAGCCGGCGATCGTGTCGATCGCGTTGTGCCGGCCGACGTCCTCGACGAAGGTCAGCAGCTCGTCCTGGCGGAACAGCGCGCAGCCGTGCACCGATCCCGCCGACTTGTAGGTGCTCTCCTGGAGCCGCATCGCATTGAGCAGGCCGTACAGCGCGCGCTGGCTGATCCGCGCCGCGGGATCGCTGGTCTCGGGCAGGCGGATCGAGCCGAGGTCGCTCATCAGGTCGCCGAACACCGTGCCCTGGCCGCAGCCGGTGGTGACCACGCGCTTGGCGGTCTTCTCGTCGAAGCGCTCGATGCCGGCGCGCGTCTTCACCGCGGCGGCGTTGACGTCCCAGGCGACGGTGACCGAGTCGACATCGTCGACCGAATCGACCAGGCGCTGGTTGCGCAGGTAGCCGAGCACCAGCAGCTCGGGCGCGGCGCCGAGCGTCATCAGCGTCACCAGCTCGCGCTTGTCGACGAACACCGTCAGCGGCCGTTCGGCCGGGATCGAGATCTTCCGCTCGGCGCCGAACTCGTCGCGAACGGCGATCTCCTGCGTCAGCGGGGCGCTCGCCGAAGTCAGGCGCACGGAAGAAGTCATCCTGCGACTGTACGCAAGGGCGGCGCGTGCGCCGTCCGGCCTGGCGAAGGCTTCGGCCGCTACTTCTTCGGCGAGATCTGCGCCGAGGTCGCTTTCGTGTTCGGCGGCGATACGGCCGGGCCCGGCGGCGAGTGCGCGCCCGCCGCCTCGAGCGGCTTGGCGACGGCCGGCGTGACTGCAGCCACGTAGGGGCCCGGATCGGCGCAGGTCGGAATCACCACCGGCAACGGGGCCGCGCCCGATGCCGGCGCCGCCATGGGCACGGCCGAGGCGGCCGTGCTGCTCGCCGTCTTGCCGCTCTTCTTGTACCCATCGGCAACGCGATCCTGCGCCAGGCAAAGCTTGTAGGCGCCGACCTTGTCGACCCAGGCGGCCTTGGCCGCGGTCTCGGCCGCGGCCGCCTTGGCCTCGTCGGTCTGCGGCGGCAGCTTGGCCAGCACCGGCAGGGCGAGCGCAGCGGACAGCAGGGCGACACAGTGAACAGGACGCATGGCTTTCCTCGGAGAAGGGGGATTCAGGCCGCCGGCTGCTCGAGCCGACCCGCGGGCGGCGCGCTGCGCTGCGCGGGGATCTTGCCGTCACGGATGTCTTCGTACCAGTAGGCGTGGTGCTCGCGCGCCCAGCCCTCGTCGACGACGCCGGTCTTCATCGCCTGGTAGGAGCCGCGCATGCCGATCGTGCCGATGTAGATGTGGCCGAGGAAGACCGCGGTGATCAGCATCGCCGCGACCGAGTGGATGAGGTGCGCGATCTGCATGTCGCCGCGGGCGTAGAGCAGGCCGGGCAGGAGCTGGTCGAGCACCAGCCCGGAGCCGACGATGAAGCCGCCGAGCAGGAACACGCCGAACCAGAACACCAGCTTCTCGCCGGCGTTGAAGCGGTGCGACGGCGGCTCCTCGCCGCCGAAAAGGCCGCCGCCCTTGCGCAGCCAGGCCAGGTCGTCGCGGCTCGGCATGTTGCTGCGCAGGAACGTGAGGAACACGATCACCAGCGACACGGCGAACAACGGGCCGGCGAAGTTGTGCGCGGTCTTGAGCACGTAGCTCAGCCAACCGAGCAGCGTCGCGCCGATGATCGGCAGGAGCAGGAACTTGCCGAACGCCATCACCAGGCCGGAGACGGCGAGGACGACGAAGGCGACCGCGTTGCTCCAGTGCGCGGCGCGCTCGAAGTAGGTGAAGCGCTCGATCTTGCGGCCGGTGTCGGGCTCGTGCCCGCCGAGCGGCCCCCTGGCGAAGTAGTAGAGGGCGATCGCCAGGGCGACGATCAGGACCAGCGAGCCGCCGTACGGAATGATCCACTGGTTGCGCACCTGGCGCCACGCCTCGCCGGCCGTGGTGAGCCTGGACCCGGGATACTGGACGAACTCCTGCACCAGCACGCCCTTCTCGCCGGCGGCGGCGTTGTTCACCGTGCCCGGCGCCGTGCCCGAGTTGCGCACGCCGCGCCAGAACGGCGCGTTGTTTCCCGGCTGCGTCTTCGCCCGCTCGCCGTTGGTCTCGCCCGGACGCGGCTCGGCGAGGGCGGCGCTGGCGCCCGGCGCGACGCCGGCCGCGGGCGCCACGGGATCGTCTTTCTTCGCATCGCCTTGCGCCAGGGCGGCGCCACCGAGAGCCGACAGGGCGAGCGCGAGGGCCACGCCGCGGAAGATGCTTCGCATGAGGGCTCCCTGCTACTTCGGCGCCGCGTAGTCGTTCTGCGCCTGGGCGCGGGCGCGCAGCTGCGCCTCCCAGGCCGCCTGGTCGCTGGCGACCCAGCCCGGCGCGTTGTAGTCGGCGTTGCCGCCCTTCCAGCCCGGCACGTCGAACTTCTTGACCACCGATGACGTCGTCTGCGACTTTTCTCCGCACGCCGCCAGCGCGAGCGCGAGCACCATGCAGCCGAGGGCGGCGCGGCCGATCACGACTTCTTCACCTCGGGCTGGGCCTGGCCCTTGCCCGGTGCCGGTTTCCCGTAGGCGGTGCCCCAGCCCCAGACCTCGCTGCCCTTGCCGCGGTTGAGCACGCGGGTGCGGAAGATGTCGGCGACGACATCGCCGTCGCCGCCGAGCAGCGCCTTGGTCGAGCACATCTCGGCGCAGGCCGGAAGCTTGCCTTCGGCCAGGCGGTTGCGCCCGTACTTGGCGTTCTCGGCCTCGCTGCCGTTGGCCTCGGGGCCGCCGGCGCAAAAGGTGCACTTGTCCATCTTGCCGCGCAGGCCGAAGGTGCCGTTCGACGGGAACTGCGGCGCGCCGAACGGGCAGGCGTATGAGCAGTAGCCGCAGCCGATGCAGACGTCCTTGTCGTGCAGTACCACGCCCTCGTCGGTGCGGTAGAAGCAGTCGACCGGGCAGACGGCCATGCACGGCGCGTCGGAGCAGTGCATGCAGGCGACCGAGATGCTGCGCTCGCCGGAGACGCCGTCGTTCAGCGTGACGACGCGGCGCCGGTTCACGCCCCACGGAACGTTGTGCTCGGCCTTGCAGGCGGTGACGCAGCCGTTGCACTCGATGCAACGCTCGGCGTCGCAGATGAATTTCATTCGTGCCATCGTTCTTCTCCCGTTACGCCGCGCGTTCGACTTGGCAGACCGTTGTCTTGGTTTCCTGCATCATCGTCACGCTGTCGTAGCCGTAGGTCGTGGCCGTGTTGACGGCCTCGCCGCGAACGACCGGGTACGCGCCGTCCGGGTAGTACTGCAGGAGGTCGACGCCCTGCCAGCGACCCGAGAAGTGGAACGGCAGCCAGACCGTGCCGCGATCGACCCGCTCGGTGACGAGGGCCTGGACGAGGAGCTTGGCGCCGGTGGGCGACTTGACCCAGACCTTCTCGCCGTCGCGAATGCCCCGGTCGTTGGCGGCGGCCGGATTGATCTCGATGAACATCTCCTGCTGCAGTTCGGCCAGCCATGGGTTCGAGCGGGTTTCCTCGCCGCCGCCCTCGTACTCGACCAAGCGCCCCGAACTCATGATGAGCGGGAACTGCTGGCCGATGTCCTTGTTCTTCTCCTGGACGCTCTTGAACAGGGTCGGCAGGCGCCAGAAAGCCTTCTTGTCATCGTGCGTCGGGTACTTGGCGACGAGGTCCGGCCGGGTCGAATAGAGCGGCTCGCGGTGCAACGGCACGGGGTCGGGGAAGTTCCAGACCACCGCCCGCGCCTTCGCGTTGCCGAACGGATGGCAGCCGTGGTTCTTCATCGCCACGCGGATGATCCCGCCCGACAGGTCGGTCTTCCAGTTCTTGCCTTCGGCGGCGGCCTTCTCGGCGTCGGTGAGCTCGTTCCACCAGCCGAGCTTCTTCAGCAGCAGGTGGTCGAACTCGGGATAGCCGGTCGTGATATCCGCGCCCTTCGAGTACGAGCCGTCGGCGGCCAGCAGGTCCACGCCGTCCTTCTCGACGCCGAAGTTGGCGCGGAAGTTGCCGCCGCCGTCCATCACGTGGCGGCTGGTGTCGTACAGGTTGGGCGAGCCCGGATGTTTCATCTCCGGCGTACCGAAGCACGGCCAGGGCAGGCCGAAGTAGTCGCCGTCGAGCTTGTAGCCGGTTTCCTTGTCGACGCCGCCCTTGGCGCGCAGCGTCTTCACGTCGAAGACGTTCATGTTGCGCATGTGCGCCTTCAGCCGCTCGGGCGACTGGCCTGTATAGCCGATCGTCCAGCAGCTCTGGTTGACCTCGCGCAGGATCGACTCGACCTCCGGCTCCATCATGCCGGCCTTGCCCGCCACCAGCTTGGTCTTGGCCATCAGCTCCTTGTCGAAGCCGAGCTTTTGCGCCAGCTGGTACATGATCATCTGGTCGGTGCGCGACTCGAACAGCGGCTCGATCACCTTCTCGCGCCACTGGAGCGAGCGGTTCGACGCGGTCACCGAGCCCGAGGTCTCGAACTGCGTCGCCGCCGGCAGCAGGTAGACGGCACGGTTGGCGTTGAGCTCGCCGGCCTTGCCGGGCATCGCCGCCATTGCCGCCGAGGCCGACGGATACGGATCGATGACGACGAGCAGGTCGAGCTTGTCCATCGCCGTCTTCATCTCGGCGCCGCGGCTCTGCGAGTTCGGCGCGTGGCCCCAGAAGATCAGGCCGCGCAGGTTCGAGTCCTGGTCGATCAGCTCGTTCTTCTCGAGCACGCCGTCGATCCAGCGCGAGACCGTCATGCCGGGCTTGCCCATCATGCCCGGCGCGTACTGCTTCTTGATCCACTCGAAGTCGACGCCCCAGACCTTGGCGAAGTGCTTCCACGAGCCCTCGGCCAGGCCGTAGTAGCCGGGCAGCGAGTCGGGATTCGGGCCGATGTCGGTCGCGCCCTGCACGTTGTCGTGGCCGCGGAAGATGTTGGCGCCGCCGCCCGAGACGCCGACGTTGCCGAGCGCCAGCTGCACGATGCACGAAGCTCGCACCATCGCGTTGCCGATCGTGTGCTGGGTCTGGCCCATGCACCAGACGAGCGTGCTCGGCCGGTTCTCGGCCATGGTCTTGGCGGCCTGGTAACAGGTCGCCTCGTCGACGCCGCTCGCCTCCAGGACCTTGTCGGGGGTCCACTTGGCGAGCACCTCGTCGCGGATCTTGTCCATGCCGTAGACGCGTGCCTTGATGTACTCCTTGTCTTCCCAGCCGTTCTTGAAGATGTGGTGCAGCATTCCGAACAGGAAGGGGATGTCCGAGCCCGAGCGAATGCGGATGTACTGGTCGGCCTTGGCGGCGGTTCGGGTGAAGCGCGGATCGACCACGATCATCTTCGTGCCGGTCTCCTTCGCGTGCAGCATGTGCAGGAGCGATACCGGATGCGCCTCGGCGGCGTTCGACCCGATGTACAGCGCCGCCTTCGAGTTGCGCATGTCGTTGTACGAGTTCGTCATCGCCCCGTAGCCCCACGTGTTCGCGACGCCCGCGACCGTGGTGGAGTGGCAGATGCGGGCCTGGTGGTCGCAGTTGTTGCTGCCCCAGAGGCTCACCCACTTGCGCAGCAGGTAGGACTGCTCGTTGTTGTGCTTCGACGAGCCGACGACGAAGATCGAGTCGGGCCCGCTCGCCTTCTTCAGCTCGAGCATCTTGGCGCTGATCTCGGCCAGCGCCTGGTCCCAGCCGATCTTCTGGTACTTGCCGTCGACCAGCTTCATCGGCGACTTGAGGCGATAGTCGCCGTGGCCGTGCTCGCGCAGCGCAGCGCCCTTGGCGCAGTGCGCGCCGAGATTGATGGGCGAGTCGAACACCGGCTCCTGGCGGACCCAGACGCCGTTCTCGACCACCGCGTCGACGGCGCAGCCGACCGAGCAGTGGGTGCAGACCGTTCGGCGGACGACCGGCTTGGCCGCGGCCCCGGCCGGCGCATCGGCGGCCTTGGCCTTTCGCACCAGGCTGAGCTGCGAGGTCGCGAGGCCGACGCCGACGCCCAGGCCGGAGCGGCGCAGGAACGAGCGCCGATCCATGGTCGGGATGGCACGGCCGACGCCGCGCTCCAGGCTGGATACCAGCGACGAGGCCGGAGCGCTGCCGCGTCCGGAGGATTTGCGCGTGAGCAGCATCGGTTTCTCCGCGATCGAAGGCCGGTCAGGCCTTCGTGGTTTCGTAGTAGCGCAGGACGTGCGGCGTGAGGCGGTAGCCCTCGCCTTCGGCCGCCGCGGGTACAGCGGCGACAGCGGCTTCGGCGATCACGCCACGGTGCAGCGCACCCGCCGCGACGGCGGCGGCGCCGACCGCGCCGGCGCCGAGAAGGAGGCCGCGACGGCCGGTGCGGACCGGCGACGGCTCGCCTTCGGGCAGGGTCTGCGGGGCGGTTCGGGGCTTCATCGCGCTGTCTCCTTCGGATCCAGGCCCGGACAAGGGCTTCCCTGGGAATCTATTCAGTCCCCCGAGAGCCGTCAATCGGGATATGTCAGCGGCTTCATAGGGGTGAGGGGTCAGGCGTCGAGCAGATCGAGCCCTTGCGCCTCGACCGCGAAAAAATCACGGCTGAAGCCCGCCAGGGCGCGATAGAAGTCGGCCCGGGGATGCGCTTCGAGCGCGTCGCAGAGCGGCTCGACCCAGCCGCGCAGGTGGGCGTTGAAGAAGCGCTGCTGCGCGCCGAGGTTGCTCACGCCCAGGTCCTCGCCGGCGATCAGGAAGCGCATCACCTCGCACAGGCTGGCAATGTGGTCCTCGGTCTCGCTCACCTCCTCGGGCCGCTCGAGGCCGAGCGCGCTCAGATCCTGGCGCAACGCGACCAGCGGCTTGGCGTTCAGGCTGCCGGCGAGATGGAACGACGCGTAGAGAAACACCTCCGGCTTGCCGACGCCGAGGAACAGGTCCGCGTACTCGTCGGCGACGGCGGCGGCCTCGAGGCGACGCGAGGCGGCGACCAGCTCGCCCCAGGCGCGCTCGAGGAACGCGCCCTGCACCGGCGCCTCGGTGACGGCGACCCGGAGCTGCGAATAGAGCTCCGCGTCGGGCGGCGCATAGAACAGATGGGCGAGGAGGCCGTAGACCTCGGCGCGGGCGAGCTCCTCGTGCTCGCCCGTTGCGCGAAAGCCCACCGCCGGCATGCGCTGCGAACTCATAGCTCGTCGATCCGGACTTCGCCGGGATCGGTGTGGATGTCGATGATCCGGCAGTCGCCGCACATCTTCAGGCGCGCGGCGGCCGCGCCCTGGAACATGGCATGGCCGCTCAGCTTCGAGACCATGAGCTCGATCGCGCGCAGCGTGCCGAAGGGCTTGCCGCAGCGCACGCAGCAGAACGGCTCGGCCTCGTTCAGAACGCGCGCCTGCGCCCTTGCCTTGCCGCCGTCGGCGAGCAGCAGGCGCGGCTCCAGCCGGATCGCGTCTTCCGGACAGGTGGTCGCGCACAGGCCGCACTGGACGCAGTTCTTCTCGAAGAAGCGAAGCTGCGGCCGGTCGCTGTTGTCGGCCAGTGCCGCCTCCGGGCAGGCGCCGACGCAGGCCAGGCAGAGCGTGCAGGCGGCGGTGTCGACGATCAGGTTGCCGAACGGGCTGGCCGGCGCCGGCAGCGCGATCGCGTCGGGCACGACGGCGGCGCATTGCATCAGGTGGTCGAGCGCGAGGTCGAGGGTGCTGCGCTTGTCCGCCTGGACAGTGAAGGTCGCGTGGCGGCCGACGCCGGTCGCCGGCGCCGCCGCCAGCGCCCGGTCGACGGCCGCCAGCGCCGGATCGGGGGCCGCCCGGCCGCGGTTCGCCACGACGGCGGGCGCGGGACCGCTGGGCCGGACGGCGAGCGCATCGACGCCGACTCCCGCCGCGTCGACGATCGCGAAGTGGCCGGCGCCGAAGCCGAGGCCGGTCAGGATCGCCTGCGCCACCTCCATCTGCGCCGCGACCGCGCGCCGGTAGTCGGGCGCCTCTTCCTCGGTCATCAGGACCCAGACCTGCGCCGCGCCGAGCGCCACCGCCGAAAGCCAGAGATCGATGCCGACCGAGGCGGTGTGCCAGACCTCGAGCGGCAGCACCCGCGCCGGCAGGCCGCGCACGGTCGCGTCGGTGCGAGCGGCCCGGCCGAGCGCGCCGATGACGCGCGCGCCCGCACCCTGGCTGTGGATCAGCAGCGCGGCGTCGCGGCCGCCGGCGCGCGCGTAGGTGGCGAGCAATGTGCGGATGCGCGAGCCCAGCGCTTCCGGTCGCGGCGTCGCATAGCTCAGCGCCCCGCTCGGGCAGACCGTGGTGCAGGCGCCGCAGCCGACGCACAGGTGCGGCTCGACGACGATGCCGCCGCCGCCGGTGCGGCCCTTGAGCGAGGCATCGCTGCGGATCGCGCCGGCCGAGCAGACCTCGATGCAGGCGACGCAGCCGATCTGCTCGTTGCGGCTGTGCGCGCAGATCTTCTGCTTGTAGTTGAAGAACTTCGGCTTCTCGAACTCGCCCACGCTCTCGCGCAGCTGCAGCACCGCATCGATCAGCGCCGCGTCGTCGGTCGCATGGAAGTATCCCTGCGGCGGCTGGTGCAGGGCGATCTGCGCCACCGCGCCGAGGTCGAGCACCAGGTCGAACGATTCACTGACTTCCTGAGCGGCGCGCTCGAAGTCGATCGCCCCGGCGGCCTCGCAGACGCGGACGCACTCCCGATGTCCGGTGCACTTCGCCAGGTCGATCTGGTAGCTGAAGTCGATCGCCTGCTCCGGACAGGCGGCGATGCAGGCGTTGCAGCGCGTGCACAGGTCGAGGTCGATCGGGTTGGCGCTGGTCCAGCTCGCCGCGAAGGCGCCGAGCCAGCCGGTCAGGCTCGTCAGCGTGCCGGCGTGCACCGCCATCGTCCGCTCCTGCGGCAGCGTGCCGGCGGCGCGCGAGAGCAGGATCGTGACGTCGAGCTTGTCGGCGAGCATCCGCGCTGCGCGCGTGGCCGCGTCGGCCGGGCCGATCACCAGCACGCGGCCGGCGGAGACGTAGCTCACGACCGGCACCGGCTCGGCAGGCGGGAGCTGCGCCGCAGCGATCAGCGCCGCCAGCTTGGGCAGCGCGGCGTGGGCATCCTTCGACCAGCCGCCCGATTCGCGAATGTTGACGAAGCGGATCGGCCGCTCGGCCACGCCTGCGGCGCCCTCGGTTTCCTCGTTCAGCTCGAGGAAGAGCCGGCTCTCCTGGGTGCAGGCGACGAGCAGGGCGTCGCCGCCCTTGGCCGCGCGCTGGAATGCGCCGGCCTCGCGCCGGCACAGGGTCGAGTGGACCGTCTCGAGCCCGGCTCCCGCATCAGGCCCGAGGGCGCGGCGCAGCGCCGGACCGTCCAGGGGCATCGTCTTGTTGCAATCGCAGATCAGGGTCGTCATCGGGGCGGGTCGGGGAAACGGAAGCGATAGGTGCCGGGTCGTCGAGGCGCATGGACTCTGCCATCTCGGGCGGCGAGGCACCATCGGTGGATGCCGCAGCGGCTTCCGGCAGCGCGGTGGGCGGGCTTTCCGCGGCCGGCTCCTCGTGGTCGAACAGGCCGAGGAAGCGGGCCTGGGTCATCTGCCGCAGCATCGAGTCGGGAATCGGGTCGGGCTTGCCGTAGTCGTCGATGTAGGTGTCGAGCCCGTCCATCACGTTGAAGTGCGGGTCGCTGAACAGTTTCTTCATCGCCGCGTTGCTGACGTCGGCATCGACGCCGGCGCCGACGAAGCGCGAGTAGTCGGAGCTGCGCGTCAGGGTGGCCACGTCTGCCATCGTCGGCCGCGGGGGCGGCGGCGGCTCGACCGGCTCGACGGGCGGGGGCGCCGCCGGCGGCACGGCGGCCGCGGGCACGAGCGGCGCCGGCGCGGCGCCGGTGGCCGCCTCGCCGGGCCGCGTCGCGACGCGCGCCGGCCCCGCTTCGGGCTCGGCCTCGGGCAGGCCGCTTCGCACCCGGGCCTTGCGCCGGGCCCAGCGCTGCAGGAAGCCGTCGTCCTCGCCGCTCATCGCCGCTCGCCCGGCGCAACGAACGACTGCGGCCTGCGCCGCTTCTTCGGCTCGGGCCGGTAGTGCTCATCGGTGTAGGCCTGCAGCCAGGCGGCCAGATCCGCCGGCAGCGGCACGTTGTCGACCCGCTCCTGCGCGTCGAGCCAGCGCCCGGCCTCGTTGTACGACAGGCTCACCGTCTCCGGCCATGCGCGCGACGGGTCCGCGTCGTCGATGCGCCAGACCACGAACCAGACCGGCGAACCCGAGCTGAGGTTCAGCCAGTAGCCCTCGGCCTGGTCGCGGAACAGCTCGAGGGTGAAGCCGGGATGCAGCGTCGTCTGCAGCTTGCCGTCGTCGCGCAGGACGCGCGGCTCGAGGCCGAACTCGTCCTCGTGCGTGACCACCTCGGCGATACGAAAGCGCCAGTCTTCCCAGCGGTTCGGCTCGGCCTCGCGCTCCATCACCACCGCGACCCGGACCGCGGGGCGCGGCAGGACGTGCGGTACGTCGGCTTCGGTCATGGCGCGGCCCCGAAGACCTCAGGTGTCCTTGGAGATCGTGATGCCCGGAAACTTCGAGGAGAAGTCCTTGGCCCGCTGCGCGATCTTCACCGCGACCTGGCGGGCGACACCCTTGTAGAGAGCGGCGATCTCGCCATCGGGATCGCTGACCACGCTCGGCCGGCCGCTGTCGGCCTGGACCCGGATCGAGAGATTGAGCGGCAGCGCGCCGAGGTAGTCCATCTTGTATTCCGCGGCCAGCCGCTTGCCGCCGTCCTCGCCGAAGATGTGCTCGACGTGGCCGCACTTCTCGCAGACGTGCACCGCCATGTTCTCGACGATGCCGAGGATCGGCACGCCGACCTTCTCGAACATCTTGATCCCCTTCCTGGCGTCGAGCAGGGCGATGTCCTGCGGCGTCGTCACGATCACCGCACCGGTCAGCGGGACGCGCTGCGACAGGGTCAGCTGGATGTCGCCGGTGCCGGGCGGCATGTCGACGATCAGGTAGTCGAGGTCGCCCCAGTGCGTCTGCCTGAGGAGCTGCTCGAGGGCCTGTGTCGCCATCGGCCCGCGCCAGATCATCGGGTTGTCGGCCTCGACGAGGAAGCCGATCGACATCACCTGGACGCCGTAGTTCTCCATCGGCTCCATGGTCTTGCCGTCGGCCGACTCGGGCCGGCCGACGATGCCCATCATCATCGGCTGGCTCGGCCCGTAGATGTCGGCGTCGAGGATGCCCACCTTCGCGCCCTCGGCGGCGAGCGCGAGCGCGAGGTTGACGGCGGTCGTGCTCTTGCCGACGCCGCCCTTGCCGGAGGCGACGGCAACGATGTTCTTCACGCTCGGCAGGAGCTGCACGCCGCGCTGCACCGCGTGGGCCACGACCTTCGAGCTGACGGCCACGCTGACGTTGGCGACGCCGGCGACGCTGCGCGCCGCCTCGATGAGCTTTCGGCGCAGGCTTTCGTGCAGCGACTTGGCCGGATAGCCGAGCTCGACGTCGAAGGCGACGTCGGCGCCGGTGATGCGGAGGTTGCGCAGCTGCTTGGAGGCGACCAGGTCGCGTCCGGTCTCGGGGTCGACGACGCCCTGCAGCGCCTGGAGAAGGTCGGGTTCGGATATCGGCATGGGCGCTAGTGTCGCGGAAGTCGCCGCACCGGCGGGACGAGGGTCGGCCACCTAGAATCCCCGCTCCCCCTCGAGCCCCCTGCCATGCCCCGCAAGATCTTCGTCACGACCGCGCTGCCGTACGCGAACGCCCCGTTCCACGTCGGCCACATGATGGAGTACATCCAGGCCGACATCTGGGTCCGCTTCCAGCGCATGCAGGGCCACGCGCTGCACTTCGTCTGCGCCGACGACGCGCACGGCGCGCCGATCATGATCGCCGCCGACAAGGCGGGCAAGACGCCGCAGCAGTTCGTCGCCGAGGTCGCGGCCGGGCGCCAGCAGTACCTCGACGGCTTCGGCATCTCGTTCGACAATTGGAGCTCGACCGACGCGCCCGAGAACCACGCGCTCGCCCAGGACATCTACCGGCAACTGAGGAAGGAAGGCCTGATCGCCGTCAAGAGCGTCGAGCAGTTCTTCGACCCGGTGAAGGCGATGTTCCTGCCCGACCGCTACATCAAGGGCGAGTGCCCGGTGTGCGGCGCCAAGGACCAGAACGGCGACAACTGCGAGGTCTGCGCCTCGGTCTACGCGCCCACCGACCTGAAGAACCCGTACTCGGCCCTGAGCGGCGCCGCGCCGGTGCTGAAGTCGAGCGAGCACTACTTCTTCCAGCTCTCGTCGCAGCGCTGCCTGGATTTCCTCAAGCGCTGGACGAACGCGCCGGGGCGGCTGCAGCCCGAGGTGCTGAACAAGATCAGCGAGTGGTTCAAGGTCGACGAGCAGGGCCACGGCGGCCTCGCCGACTGGGACATCAGCCGCGACGCGCCGTACTTCGGCATCGAGATCCCCGACGCGCCGGGCAAGTACTTCTACGTCTGGCTCGACGCGCCGGTCGGCTACCTCGCCTCCCTGAAGAACTACTTCGACTCGGGGCGAGCGAAGGCCCGCGGCGAGCCGCGTTCGTTCGACGAGTTCCTCGC
This sequence comes from Burkholderiales bacterium, assembly GCA_021414305.1. Taxonomy (GTDB): domain Bacteria; phylum Pseudomonadota; class Gammaproteobacteria; order Burkholderiales; family Burkholderiaceae_C; genus Schlegelella_A. Next base: position 88,437 of record JAIOOS010000024.1, read on the forward strand.
CGACCCCGAGGTCGAGCAGGTCCACTTCATCGGCAAGGACATCGTCTACTTCCACACCCTGTTCTGGCCGGCGATGCTGCAGTTCAGCGGCCGCAAGGTGCCCGACAAGGTGTTCGTGCACGGCTTCATCACCGTCGGCGGCGGCGAGAAGATGAGCAAGAGCCGCGGCACCGGCATCTCGCCGCTGCGCTACCTCGAGCTCGGCATGAACGCCGAGTGGCTGCGCTACTACATCGCCGCCAAGCTCAACTCGCACGTCGAGGACATCGAGTTCAATCCCGAGGACTTCGTCGCCCGGATCAACAGCGACCTGGTCGGCAAGTACGTGAACATCGCCAGCCGGGCGGCGAACTTCATCAACAAGCGCTTCGCCGGCGAGCTGCGCTTCCTCGGCGACACCGGGCCGATGCTCGAGGCCGCGCGCGCCACCGCCGCCGCGGTGCAGGAGAGCTACGACGGCCGCGAGTTCGGCAAGGCGCTGCGCGACATCATGGCCGCCGCCGACCGGATCAACGCCGCCTTCGACGCGGCGCAGCCGTGGGTGCTGGCCAAGGACGAGGCCCGCCTCGCCGAACTGCAGGACGTGTGCTCGCGCGCGCTGCAGGGCTTCAGGCTGCTCTCGGTCCTGCTCGCGCCGGTGCTGCCGGCCCTGACGCGGCGTGTCGCGCGCGAGCTGTTCCTCCTCGACCGCGACTTCGCCTGGAGCGACGCGCTGGCGCTGCCGACCCGCGTCGCCGTCTACCAGCACCTGATGCAGCGGGTCGATGCGAAGCAGCTCGACGCGCTGTTCGAGCCGTCGACGCCCGACCCCGCGGCGACCGCCGCGGCGGGATCCATCGTCCTGCCGCTGCCGGGCGGCGAGGCGATCGCGCCGACGATCACGATCGACGACTTCGCAAAGCTCGACCTCCGCATCGCCAGGATCGTCGCCTGCGAGAAGGTCGAAGGCTCGACCAAGCTGCTCAAGCTCACGCTCGACGTCGGCGAAGCGGCCACGCGCACCGTCTTCAGCGGCATCCAGTCGGCCTACACGCCCGAGCAGCTCGTCGGCAAGCTCACGGTCGTCGTCGCCAACCTGGCGCCGCGCAAGATGAAGTTCGGCCTGAGCGAAGGCATGGTCCTCGCCGCCTCGCACGCCGACGAGAAGTCGCACCCGGGCCTGTTCGTGCTCGAGCCGCACGCCGGCGCCATCCCCGGCCTGCGGGTCCGCTAGGCAACGCCGATGTCATCCGGCGCCGTCGTTCGCGAGTATCCCGACGGCAGCTGGGCCGATGACGGCCCGACCCGCGAGGTCGAAGACGTCATCGAGAGCGGCCATGTGCTCGCCTTCCCGCGCCTGCCGTTCGTCCTGCACGACGCCGAGCGGCGCTTCCTCGATCCGCGCTGGGCCGACCCGAAGGCGAAGAACGTCTCGGTCCGCTGGCCCGGTGGCGAGCTGCGCGGCGCCGTCGGCGCGGCCGACGACCTGGCGGACCTGCGCCGCATGATCGTGCGCTACGCCGAGCAGAGCGAAGCGTTCGCGCTGCGCCTCTTTCCGCACTACCGCGGCAAGCTCCGCCGCGGCAACACCTCGTTCCGGCCGACCGACGTGAAGGGCCCGCCGCGCAGCTGGCGCCAGGACGACACGCGGCTGCACGTCGACGCCTTCCCCTCGAACCCGATGCAGGGCACGCGCCTGCTGCGCGTGTTCTGCAACGTCAACCCGGGCGGCCGGCCGCGCCTGTGGCGGGTCGGCGAGCCGTTCGAGGCGCATGCGCGCCGCTACCTCGGGGCGATCGGCAAGCCGGCGCCGGGTTCGGCCTGGCTGCTGGCGACGCTCGGCATCACGAAGCGGCGGCGCACCGGCTACGACCATTTGATGCTGCAGCTTCATGATCGCGCCAAGGCCGACATGGCGTTCCAGCGCAGCTCCCCGCAGCAATCGGTCGAGTTCGCGCCGGGCACGACCTGGGTCTGCTTCAGCGACCAGGTGCTGCACGCGGCGATGGGCGGGCAGCACATGATGGAGCAGACCTTCTATCTCGCCGCCGGCGACCTGGCGCATCCGGCCAGCGCGCCGCTCGCGATCCTCGAGCGCCTCACGGGCCGCAGGCTTCTCGCATGAACGGGCCGAGGCCGGCCGAGGATGGCCCCACCCTGTCGGCGCGCCTGCGCGCCTGGGTGCCGGAGCTGCACCGCTTCCGGCCGCGGCTCCTCGACGACCTGCGCGGCTACGACCGGCAGCGCTTCGCCGCCGACTGCGGCGCCGGCATCACGGTCGGCATCGTCGCCCTGCCGCTGGCGATGGCGTTCGCGATCGCCAGCGGCGTCAAGCCCGAGCAGGGCATCTTCACCGCGATCATCGCCGGCTTCCTGATCTCGGCCCTCGGCGGCTCGAGCGTGCAGATCGGCGGCCCGGCCGGGGCCTTCATCGTCATCGTCTACGGCATCGTCCAGCGCTACGGCGTCGCCAACCTGCTGATCGCGACCGTGCTCGCCGGCATCCTCCTGCTCGCGCTGGGCTGGTTCAAGCTCGGCGCCCTGGTGCGCTACATCCCGGTGTCGATCGTCGTCGGCTTCACCAACGGCATCGCCGTGCTGATCGCCCTCTCGCAGATCAAGGACCTGCTCGGCCTGAAAGTCGGCAAGGTCTCGGCCGACTTCTTCGCCCAGGCCCAGGCGATCCGCGTGCACATCGACGACCTCAACCCGTATGCGCTCGGACTCGGGTTGCTCTGCTTCTTCGGCCTGATGTTCTGGGCGCGCATGGCCGCGTTTCCCGGCCGGGTGCTGCACGACGCCATGCCCTGGCACGAGCGGGCGGTGCTGTCGTCCGCGCCTACCCGGCGCGCGCTCCGGATCGCGACCCGGGTGCCCGGGCCGATCGTCGCCCTGGTCACGCTCTCGGCGCTGGCCGTGCTCGCCAAGCTGCCGGTCGAGACCATCGGCGACCGCTTCGGCGGCATCCCGCAGACGCTGCCGGCCTTCGTCTGGCCCGACTTCGACTGGGACAGCGTGCAGCGCCTGTTCGTGCCGACGGTGACGATCGCGCTGCTGGGCGCGGTCGAGTCGCTGCTTTGTGCCCGGGTCGCCGACGGCATGTCGACGCGGCGCCGCCACGACCCGAACCAGGAGCTGATGGCGCAGGGCATCGCCAACATCGTCTGCCCCTTCTTCGGCGGCATTCCGGCCACCGGGACGATCGCCCGCACCGTCACCAACCTGCGCGCAGGGGCCACGAGCCCGATCGCTGGCATCGTCCACGCCGCCGCCCTGCTGGCGATCGTTCTCGTCGCCGCGCCGCTGGCGGCGAGCGTGCCGCTTGCGGTGCTCGCCGGGGTGCTGCTGTTCGTCGCCTGGAACATGGCCGACTGGCGCGAGTTCACACGCCTGGCGGTGTTCTCGCTCGAGCAGCGCGCCAAGGTCCTCGCCGCCTTCCTGCTCACCGTCCTCGTCGACCTCACCGTCGCGATGGAGGTCGGCCTCGCCGCCGCCTGCGTCGTGTTCGTCTACCGGATGAGCACCCTGTTCCGGGTCGAGCGCGAGCCGCCGTCGGCGCACGCCCTGGCCGATGTCGCCGTGGTCCGCCTGTACGGGCCGCTGTTCTTCGCCGCGGTGGCCAAGGTCGAGACCCTGGTCGACGAGCTGCCGCCGGGCACGACCGCGCTCGTGATCGACGCTCACCAGCTGGTCTCGATCGACGCCTCCGGCCTCGACGCGCTCGAAAGCATGCACCGGACGCTGGAGCGAAACAACGTTCGCCTGGTCGTCGCCGGACTCAACGAGCAGCCGCTGGAGGCACTGCGCCGCTGGGGTCTCGACTCGGTGATCGGCGCCGCCAACCTGGTGCCCGACCGCGCCGCCGCCTTCGCCGCGCTCTCGAGCGGGCCGAAATAGTCCACGAGTCCACGCTCCGGCGCCGTTCGCGTCGCAAGGGCTGCGATATCCTTTCGGCGAAAGGAAGCTGCGCGTGGGATACCTCGACGAACTGAAACGCCAGGCCGACGAGGCCCGGGCCCGCAATACGGTCGACCTGGCTGCGCTGGAGCGCAATTCGCTGGTGACCGACGGCGCCTGCCAGGCGGCGTTTCGCTACCTGGCGAGCCTGGCGCAGCAGCTCAACGTCCTGCAGCCGGTGTCGAAGGCGGTCTTCCGCTTCGATTCGAAGCACACCTTCCGCAACCTGAAGATGAGCGACTTCCGCTGCGATTCGCGGCAGCGCAAGAACCGCGGCAACGAGGTGTTCGACCACGTCGTGCTCGCCTTCGACCTGAAGACCGGCACCCGGGTCACGATCGCCAAGGACTTCCCGCCCGAGATCGAGAAGCTCGAAGCGCGCCTCACCCAGTGCGCCGCCCCGTTCCACAGCGAGACGCTGGTCGACCCGGAGACCGGCAAGTTCCTCGAGAAGCGGTTCGAGCTGCGCGCCGATTTCAAGGGTGTCGTGCGCATGATCCCCGACCACGACACCGCGTGGATCCAGTTCCAGATCGTCAACCTCGAAGGCTTCGAGACCGTCACCGTGCAGTTCCCGGCGTTCGAGGTCGGCAGCCAGCGCCTCGACGACCTGGCGCGCTGGATCGTCGGCGAGCCGAACGCCTTCCTGCGCGGCGGGCAGAACCTGCGCCGGGTCGAGTACTAGGCGCGGCGCGGCGGGTCAGGGCCTGCTGACAAGCCCTAGTCGGGCTTGCCGGTCTCGACGTAGGCGACGAGGCGGCGCACCTGCTCGCCGATCACGCCGTCCACCGGCCCGGCGAGTTGCTGCAGACCCGCCGCTTCGTTGCCGGCGACCCGATAGGTGACGACCAGGGTGGTGCCGCCGTCACGCGGCGCGAGCGCGAAGCTCAGCACCGAGGTCGTGGCCAGCGCCTGCAGCGGGCCGAGCGAGCCCTGGAGGCGAAGCAGGCGGTCTTCGGCGGCGTGGACCACTCGCGCGTGCTCGACCGAATTGGCACCCCAGCGCTCGCAGTAGCAGCCGCCCGCCTGCCGCGACAGGCTGAGGTTCGCGGCGCTTCCCGACCAGCTGTGGCTGCCGTTCCACCACTTGTCGACCTGGCCCAGCGCCTCCCAGACCTGGTGCGGCGTCGCCCTCACCTCGTGCCGCAGGGTGACGAGAAAGCCCGTCGCCGAGACCTCGGAGGTCGCGGCCGCCACCGGGCCGCCGCCCGCGAGCAGCACCGCGGCGAGAGAGAGCGCCGCAGCGCGAACCCGCTTCTTCATCGCCATCCTCCGATCACCGCACCCATGAGCGTGTAGGTCACGACCTGGCAGCCGCCGTTGATGAGCCAGAGTTTCAGCGATCTCTGCTCGAACAGATAGATGATCCCCAGCGACATCGCTACCCAGCCGAGGCCGGTAGCCAGACCCGCCATCGTGCCGAAGGCGAGCGTGGCCTTGGCGCCGAGGAAGGCCGAGAGGTTGAACGCCATCACCAGCGAACAGAGGAAGGCGAGCGCGAATACCTTGCCGAGCTTCGCGCGCTTGAGCGCGGCGTCGTCGAGCCCGGCCTCCTTCATCCACGCCCTGGCGAACAGCAGCGGCGAGTACCAGGCGCCGCCGACGACGAAGCTGATCAGGGCGGCGACGAGGATCGCCGGATAATTGAAGTGCACGGTTTCCATGGGTGGCGACTCGGGTCGGGGTGCGATGCGGCAAAGCATCGGCCGCCGCGCCGGCCGCCGCAACGCAATCCGACCGAAAGCGAAAATGTCCGAGCCGAAACCCGATGCCGCGACGCCGAATCCGCCGCTCGGCGACCGGCCGGTCATGGCGGTCGGCATTCCGGCCTTCGGCCTGGCGATCCCCCTCCTCACCGGTCTGTACGGCACGCTGACGCCGGCCGACCCGGCGTTCTGGGCGGGCGCCTTCTCTTTCGTCGCCCTCGCGGCGGCGATCTGGCTCGGCAACCGGTGGCTGCTGCTGCAGCAGCGGCGCCACCTCGACTGGTTCGCGCAGCCGGCACGCAAGCTGATGATGCTGGTGGCGGCCAACGTGCTCTACACCGCGCCGCTGACGCTCGCCTGGCTCTCGGCCTGGTACTGGCTGCGCGGCGAGCCGATCGACGTGCCGGCGCTGCAGGTGGTGACGCTCACCAACGTGATCTGCGTGCTGTTCGTCACCCACGCCTACGAGACCGTGTTCCTGATCCGCGAGCGCGAAAGCGACATGATGCGGGTCGAGCGGCTCGAGCGGAACCGGGTCGAGGGCGAGCTCGCGGCGCTGACCTCGCAGATCGATCCGCACTTCCTGTTCAACAGCCTCAACACCCTCGGCCACGTCATCGCCCACGACCCGGTGCGGGCGCGCGACTTCTGCGACCGGCTGGCCGAGGTCTACCGCTACGTGCTCGCGAGCCGCGGCCGGCAGCTCGTCTCCCTGCAGGAGGAGCTCGAGTTCGTGGCCAACTACTACGCCCTCCTCGCCTTGCGCTTCGGCGCGGCGATAGAACTCGTGGTCGAGCCCGCGGGCGGCGGCGACGAAGGATCGCGGATTCCGCCGCTGGCGCTGCAGACGCTGCTCGAGAACGCGGTCAAGCACAACCGCTTCGATCCCGCCTTTCCGCTCGGCATGCGCCTCTCGCGGCAGGGCGGCTCGGTCCGCTTCGCGCACGAGAAGCGGCCGCGCAGCAGCCTGCGCCCGGGCGCCGGCGTCGGCCTGGCCAACCTCGACGAGCGCTGCCGCCTGCTCACCGGCCGCGGCCTGGACATCGACCGCAGCGGCGGCCAGTTCGCGGTGACCGTGCCCTTGGCGAGCGCATGAAGCTGTTCCTGGTCGAAGACGAAGCGCCGGCGCGCGAGCGGCTGATCGAGACGATCGCCCGGGTCGAGCCTTCGGCGCGGATCGCCGGCGTCGCCGCCTCGGTGAGCGAGGCGCGCGCGTGGCTCGCTTCGCATCCGCCGCCCGACCTGATGCTGCTCGACGTGCAGCTCGCCGACGGCCTCTCGTTCGAGCTGTTCAACCCCGGCACGGTCAGCTGCCCGGCGATCTTCGCCACCGCCTACGACGAGTTCGTGCTGGAGGCGTTCAAGGCCAACGCGATCGACTATGTGCTCAAGCCCGTGAGCGACGACGCCCTGGCACGGGCCTTCGCCAGCTACCGGCGGCTGCGCACGCACTTCGGCGCCGACGTCGCCCGGCTCGCCGCCGACCTCGCGGCGGCGCCGGTCCGGCCGCGGCAGCGCATCCTGGCGAAGAGCGGCAGCGGCTTCGTCAGCCTGCGCCTGGACGAGGTGGCGTACTTCGTCTCGGTCGACAAGTCGGCGTTCGCGGTCGGCAACGACGGCCGGCGACACCTCGTCGACGGCTCGCTCGCCGAGCTGGCGGCGCAGCTCGACCCCGAGCGCTTCTTCCGGATCAACCGCCAGGTGATCGTTGCCGCCGCCGCGGTTCAGGGCTTTCGCCCCTCGGGCAAGGGCCGCCTCGAGCTGCAGCTCGCCCCGGCGGCGGCGACCACCGTGAGCGTGACCCAGGAGCGTGCGGCGGCGTTCCGGGAGTGGCTGGCCTCCTGACAGGGCGGCACGGGCCGGCCCGGTAGACTCTCGCCTTCCCCGTTTCGCCCTCCCCGCGCCCTTCGCCATGCCCTGGTTCTGGAAGCCCTACACCTCCGACGTCACCTCGTTCATCGAGACCCTGAAGGCGAAGCGACCGACGCTCGAGGACGAACAGCGGCGCGGGCGCTCGCTGCTCTGGGACCGGCAGATCGATCGCGGCGCCCAGGCCGAGTACGGCGACGCCAACGTGCCGCAGCAGCCCTACGTCTACCAGACGCGCCAACGCTGATCGGCCGGCGATGAGCGGATTCGCGGCCATCGAGGCCGAACCGGCAGCCTTGGGCAACCCGGCCGAAGCGGTCGACGGCATCGCCGTCGCCCGGCTCTACGGCGAGCCGCTGTTCGCCCTGCCGACCGACCTCTACATCCCGCCCGACGCGCTCGAGGTCTTCCTCGAGGCCTTCGAAGGCCCGCTCGACCTGCTGCTCTACCTGATCAGGAAGCAGAACTTCAACATCCTCGACATCCCGATGGCGAGCGTGACCCGGCAGTACCTGGCCTACATCGAGCAGATCCGCCGCACCAACCTCGAGCTCGCCAGCGACTACCTGCTGATGGCGGCGATGCTGATCGAGATCAAGTCGCGCATGCTGCTGCCGCCGAGGAAGACCGCCGACGGCAAGGAGGCCGAGGATCCGCGCGCCGAGCTGGTGCGCCGGCTGGTCGAATACGAGCAGATGAAGCAGGCCGCGGCCCGCCTCGATGCGCTGCCGCTGCTCGGCCGCGATTTCCTGCGCGCCCAGGTCGCCGTCGACGACACGCTGGCGACGCGCCTGCCCGACGTCTCGCCCGCCGACCTGCGCGAGGCCTGGACCGATCTGATGCGCCGCGCCAGCCTGGTCCAGCACCACCGCATCTCGCGCGAGCAGCTGAGCGTGCGCGAGCACATGAGCATGCTGCTGCGCGGCCTGAGCGGCCGGCGCTTCGCGATCTTCGAGGAGCTGTTCGAAGCCGAGCGCGGGCCCGAGGTGCTGGTCGTCACCTTCATCGCCCTGCTCGAGCTGGCGCGCGAGCACCTGATCGAGGTTACCCAGGCCGAAGCGTTCGCACCGATCTACGTGCGGCTCGCCTACCAGACCTCGTAGGCGCGGCGATATGGCGCCGGCCGCGGTCGGCGCCTCAGTCGATCGCCAGCAGCAGCAGGCCGCCGGCGCCGAGCACCCCGGCAGGCAGGCCCCAGCGCTCCCAGCGCGAGACCGCCTCGCCGGTGATCACCTCGACCGGCACCGGCGTCACCTCGAGCACCCGGTGCGTGACCGAGTCCTCGATCATCCGGGTGATCGAGTTCTTGCGCGCCGTGCCCATGACGATGTGATGGATGCCGAGCCGGGTCGCGGCGCGGCAGATCTCCTCGGCGCGGTCGCCGATCGCCCAGTGCGTCTGGTGCGGCACTTCGGCCTTGACCACGAGCGCCACCGCGCCGGCGAGCGCGGCATCGGCGCGGTCGTGCATGAAGGCCTCGCGCTCGCGGCGGGCGACGAAGCGGGAGATGTGGCGCGAGAGGCGCGGCTGGACGTTGATCAGGTGCAGCTCCAGCTCGTGATGGCGCCGGTATTCGTCGATCGCGTGGCGCACGGCGCTGAGGCTGTTGCTCGAGCCGTCGACCGGAATGAGGACCTTGAGCACGGCAGCGTCTCCTTCGCTTTGCGGTGGAATAACCGGGGCGGCCTGCGGGGTCGCGGCGCTCGGCGGCAGCTGCGAGCGGAACGCGAGCAGCCGGTGATGGATGCGCGACTCGAGCCGGCGATGGTTCCGGGCGAAGCCGGCCCACAGGACGATCGGGATCGCCAGATAGAGCAGCGGGCCGGCCAGGGGCGACGCCGCGGCCAGCCACGGCGTGACCAGCGGCTCGCCGAGGACCATCTTCACCGCCGTCCAGACCAGCACGCCGGCGCCGACATAGACCACCGCCGGGAACCGGTCGACGACCTTGAGCACGACGGTGCTGCCCCAGACGACGATCGGCACGCTGATCACCAGGCCGAGCACCACCAGCAGGTAGCTGCCGTGGGCGGCGCCGGCGACGGCGAGCACGTTGTCGAGCCCCATCACCGCGTCGGCGACGACGATGGTCCGCATCGCGCCCCAGAAGGTCGTCGCCGTGGCGCCGTGCGCCTCGCCCGGCTCGTCTTGCGGCACCAGCAGGCGGTAGGCGATCCAGAGCAGGAGCAGGCCGCCGGCGATCAGCAGGCCGGGGATCTGCAGCAGCCAGACGACGATCACCGTCATCAGGCTGCGCACGACGATCGCGCCCGCCGCCCCCCAGACGATGGCCCGCTTCTGCAGGTGCGCCGGCAGGCCGCGCGCGGCCAGGGCGATGACGATGGCGTTGTCGCCGGCGAGCACGAGGTCGATGACGATGATCGCCAGCAGCGCGGAAAGCGATTGCGAGAGATCCATCAGTTCGACGCGCGCGGATGCATGGAATTCATCGCCGGATTCTCCGAGCGGCGCACGGCTCGGTGCTTCGCGATTCGCGATCCATCGCGATTCGCGATCGATGCGGGCCCGGACCCGGCAGGGTCTTCGCTCCATGCCAGAATGCCTTCGTTCCGGCGACCTTCGGGTCGCCTTCACGCAAAGCGGGAGTAGCTCGCGCCCGGACCTCCGGGCGTCCGCGTCGTCGTCAATACGGGTCGCAAGACCCCGGCGCGCGGTTGCCGAATCGGCAAGAGCCAGACCTTTGCCTTTCTCTGCACGAGGAATGGCAATGACGAATCCGCCCGGCTCCCCACCGCTTCGCCGCTATTTCAGGCACGGCACGCTGCCGCAGCTCGCCGCCTTCGAGGCCACCGTGCGCCTCGGCAGCGCCAGCCGCGCGGCGCAGGCCCTGTGCATCGCCCAACCGACCGTCTCGGGCCACCTGAGAAAGCTCGGCGAAGCGCTCGACGTGTGCCTGTTCGAGACCCGGGGCAAGCGCCTGGTGCCCACCGCCGCCGCCCTCGCCCTGCTCGAGGCGACGCACGAAGTCTCGGCCGCGCTGGCGCGCTGCGAGCGGGCCCTGGCGACGCTGCGCGTCGCCGCCGACGCTATGCCGTCTTCGCCTTCCCGGCAAGCTTGAAGGCGATCATCGCCCGGAGCTTGTTCGGCAGCACCGGCTTGATCAGCAGGTGGAAGTCGTGCTCGAGCGCTTCCTTGTCGTGGCCGGTCATGCTGCTGCCCGTGACCACGATCGCCGGCAGGCCATGGCCGAAGCGCTGCCGCAGCAGGTCGATCGCGGCGACGCCGGTCTCGCCGTGCTCGAGCCGGTAGTCGGCGATGACCAAGGCCGGCCGCACGAACTGCGGATCATTCGCCTCGGCCCACACGCGCGTCGCGGCGACGCTCTCGAACGCCTCGATCGAGGCGCCCCAGCCGCGCAGCAGCACCTCGAGGCCCTGGCGCACCGCGGGCTCGTCCTCGACGATCACGATCAGCCGCCCGCCGAGCGTCAGGCCGAGCGGGCCCTTGCCCGGCTGCGCGCGCGGCCCCGACGGCGAGGCCTTGCCGATCGGCAGGTCGAGCGTGAACACCGAGCCGTGGCCAACCCGCGAGCGCAGCTCGATCGGCGCCTGCATCAGCTGCGCCAGGCGCTTGACGATCGCCAGGCCCAGGCCCAGCCCCTTCTTGTGCTCGCCGAGCGCCGCCGTGGGCGTTCCCGGCACCTGATAGAACTCCTCGAAGACCCGGACCCGTTCCTCTTCGCCGATTCCGGGCCCGGTGTCCCAGACCTGCAGGCGAACGATCTCGCCGACCCGGCGCGCGCTCACCAGCACCGAGCCGTCGGCGGTGTAGCGGATCGCGTTCGAGAGCAGGTTGCGCAGGATCCGCTCGACCAGCAGCGGATCGGCGTGCGCCACGTGCTTGCCGCCGCGAAAGCGCAGGCCCAGGCCCTTTTCGAACGCGGTCGGCTCGTAGTGCAGGCGGAGCTTGCGAAAGATGTCTCCGACCGAAAAGCCCTGCGGGTTGACCTCGACCCCGCCGCTGTCGATGCGGGTGATGTCGAGCAGCTCGGAGAACAGGCCCTCGAGCGCATCGACCGACTCGTTGATGCTGTTGACGAGCTGCGCCACCTCGGGCTCGTGGGTGCGCTGGCGCAGTGCCTCGGCGAACAGGCCCATGGCGTGCAGCGGCTGGCGCAGGTCGTGGCTGGCGGCGGTGAAGAACTGGGTCTTGGCGCGGTTGGCGACCTCCGCCTCGTGCCGCGCCTCGTCGGCGACGGCCTTCTCGGCGCGCAGCTGCTCGGCCAGCATCTCGGTGCGCAGCTTCAATGCAATGACGCTGTCGAACGAGTCGCGGTAGTTGCGGCCGAGGACGACGATCATGCCGAGCGCCACCGACATCACGGCGGCGAGCTGCCAGCTCTCGCGCAGGTGCAGCGCCGCGACCGCGGCGATCGCCGGCACGAAGACGAGCATCACGAAGACGATGAACAGGGCGAACTGCGGCGCCAGGATGGGCACGCAGGCGACGCAGAAGGTGTAGACCACCAGGACCAGCGCGATCTGCTGCGGCCCGTTGCCGTAGGGGTAGAACAGCCAGGCGGCGAAGCCCCAGAGCGCGCCGCTGAAAAGCACGCCGGCCTGCCAGGTTCGCAGCCGCGCCAGCAGGCGCTTCTCGGTGGTCGGCTCGCGCCGGGCATAGCGCAGGGCCAGCACCACCCGGCCGAGCCAGACGGCGCCGAACAGGATGCCCCAGCCGAGCACGAGCGGCCGCGGCGCGATGCCCCAGAACATGACGCCGATGAGGAGCGCGCCGACGAAGTGGCCGACGAGCGAGGTCCGGTTAAAGGCGAAGGTGCCCCGAACCTGGTCGCGCAGCAGCGCGAAGGTGTCGAGGGGCGCCTCGGACGTCGGCCGGCCGGTGGCGGCCGTGGGTCCCGCGGGTGCGCTCAGGCCGAAGGACGGGGCGGCCATGGTGCGATGCCACCCTGGCCCGGCATCTGGCTGACGGCGAGCACGGCCTGGGTCCGGGAGTTCACGCCCAGGGCGCGCAGCACCGCGGCGACGTGATCCTTCACGGTCTCGACCGAGAGGTTGAGCTCGCGCGCGATCAGCTTGTTCGAGAGGCCGCGCAGCAGCAGCGCCAGCACGTCGGTCTGGCGCGGCGTCAGCTTGAACGCCGCCATCGCCGCCTGGGAATGGGCGGCGGCGAAGCTCGGTGCGCCGCCGGCCGCGGGCTCGTGCCCGGAGGAATCGGCGTCGCCGCTCATCGTCATTTGCGGCACGTAGATGCCTCCTTGCATCACCACGTGCAGTGCTTCCTGCAGGATCTCGTTGCTGGCCCGCTTGGGCACGAAGCCCATCGCGCCGAGGTCGATGGCGCGGATCACGTCGGCGCTGCGGTCCGAGGCCGAGACCACGACCACCGGCACCGCCGGCCAGGCGGCCCGCAGCTCGATCAGCAGGTCGAAGCCGTCGGCGTCGCCCAGGCGCAGGTCGAGCAGCATCAGGTCGAACCCCTCGGCATCGGCCGCGAGCGCCTCGCGCGCCGCGCGGGCGCTGTTCGCGCCCACCACCGAGACATGGGTGCCGATGCCCTCGATCACCTTCTGCAAGGCCGTGAGGATCAGGGGATGGTCGTCGATCAGCAGGACTTTCATGGCGGTCTCAAACAAATCGACGCCCCACGGATTCGGCGACGCAGACCGGCTTGTCGCTGCCCTCGCGCTCCATGCGGACTTCGAAGGTGAGTTGGGCGCCGCCCTCGAGCGGCTCGAATTTCAGAAGCTTGAAGCGGCCGCGCAGGCGGCTGCCGCTCGGCACGGGCGCGGGAAAGCGAACCCGGTTCAGGCCGTAGTTGACACCCATGCGGGTATCGAGCACCTCCATCGCCGAAGCGCCCATCTCGGGCAACAGCGACAAGGTCATGAAGCCGTGCGCGACGGTGGTGCCGAACGGGCCTTCCCGCGCGCGCTCGGCGTCGACGTGGATCCACTGGTGGTCGTTGGTCGCGTCGGCGAAGAGCTGGATCCGCTCCTGGGTGACCTCGATCCAGTCGCTGTCGGCGATGTGCTCGCCGACCAGGGGCTCGAGCTCGGCGAGCTTGGCAAATGTCCGCATTCAGTTCACCCAGACCATGATCGGTTCCCACTGCTCGCGGTCGCGCTCGAAGCGCACCGAGGACACGTCCCAGAGCGTCAGGCCGTGGGCCGCGAGGTGGACGTAATTCTGCGTGTCGCGCAAAAACCCCAGCAGCGGCACGCGCAGCGACTCGAGGAAGTGGCGCAGCTGGTCGGTGGCGATCGTGCCTTCGCGGGTGCGCGTGCCGACCACCGCGAGCTGCACGCTGGCGCTGCGCCGGTGATCGAGCAGCTGGTTGATGAAGTCGTGCGTGGCGTTGATGTCGAAGATGCTCGGCTGCAGCGGAATCAGCACCTTGTCGGCGAGCTTCATCACCTCGTCGAGGCGCTTGCCGTGCAGACCGGCCGGCGTGTCGAGCACGACGTGGGTCGTTCCCCGGGGCGGACGGACGACGTCGCCGTTCGTCTCCCAGGCGCTGATCCGCGGCAGCCCCGCGGGCCGGTGGTCGAGCCAGGTGCGCGAGGACTGCTGCCGGTCGACGTCGCCGAGCATGACGGCGTGTCCGCGCGATGCGAGGTAACCGGCCAGGTTGGTCGAAATCGTCGTCTTGCCTACGCCACCCTTGGGGTTGGCGACCACGATCACCGGCATTGCGCCCTCCGTAACACTTTCGGGTTTTGCGGTTATGTTAGCGGCGACCGGCCGCGTGCCGCATCCCGAGTTACCAGCGACAACAACCCTTAGACACAACCCAACGCGAGAGCCCCATGGCAGAAAAACCCGCGCCGGCCGAGGCCGTGCCCGCGCCCGCCGGAGCAGAGATCCTCGTCCTCGTCGCCCACCCCGAGCTCGAACAGTCGCGCGCCAACCGGCGCATGCTGCTCGCCGCCAGGTCGCTTCAGGCGGTGGCGCCGCCGGGAAGGATCGAGGTCCGCGACCTGTACGCGCTCTATCCCGACTACCTGATCGACGTCGCCGCCGAGCAGGCCGCCCTCGCCGCGGCGAAGCTCGTGGTCTGGCAGCAGCCGGTGCACTGGTACGGCATGCCACCCCTGCTCAAGCTCTGGCTCGACGACGTGCTGGCGTTCGGCTGGGCCTACGGACCCGGCGGCACGGCGGTTCGCGGCAAGGACCTCTGGCTCGTCGCCACCACCGGCGGCCCCGAAGACTCGTACCGGCCCGACAGCTACAACCGCTATTTCTTCGACGCCTTCCTGCCACCCTACGAGCAGACCGCGGCCCTCTGCGGCATGCGCTTCCTGCCGCCGCTCACCCTGCACGGCGCGCACAAGGCGAGCGAGGCCGAGCTCGCGGCGCACGCCGAGGTCTATGCCGCCAAGCTCGCCGGCTATCCGGACTGGCCGGAGATCGACTCGGTCGAGCCTTGCGTCGAGTGCGAGGTTCCGCTCACCGCGCGGCCGATCGACAACGTCATGGAACCGGTCTAGGAGCGCCGCGCATGGAACACGGCACCTGGCTCACCGGCCTGCTCGTCTACCTCGCCGCCGCGGTGATCGCGGTGCCGGTGGCGAAGTTCCTCGGCCTCGGCTCGATCATCGGCTACCTCGGCGCCGGCATCCTGATCGGACCGTGGGGCTTCAAGTTCGTCACCAACGCCGAAAGCATGCTCGGCTTCGCAGAGTTCGGCGTCGTGCTGATGCTGTTCCTGATCGGCCTCGAGCTCGAGCCGCAGCGCCTCTGGTCGCTGAGGAAGCCGATCTTCGGCTGGGGCAGCGTGCAGCTCTTCGGCTCGACCCTGCTGCTGGCCGGCGGGGCGATGGCTTGCGGCGTCGACTGGCGGCTCGCCGTCGTCGCCGCGCTGGGCCTGGCGATGTCGTCGACCGCGATCGGCCTCGGCGTGCTCGGCGAGCGCAACCTCATGGCGACGACCTCGGGCGAGAGCGTGCTCAGCGTCGCGCTGCTGCAGGACATCGCGGCGATCCCGATCCTGGCGCTGCTTCCGTTCCTCGCCGTCGTCGCCGGCCACGAGGCGGGCGGCGGCTGGCTGGGCGCGGCCAAGGCGGTGGGCACGATCGCCGCGATCATCCTCGGCGGGCGCCTCCTGCTGCGGCCGATGCTGCGCTGGATCGCCAAGAGCGAGACGCCGGAGATCTTCACCGCGGCCTCGTTGCTGCTTGTCGTCGCGACCGCGGCGCTGATGCAGGCCGTAGGCCTGTCGATGGCGCTCGGCGCCTTCCTCGCCGGCGTGCTGCTCGCCGAAAGCGAATATCGGCGCGAGCTCGAGACCGACATCGAGCCGTTCAAGGGATTGCTGCTGGGGCTTTTCTTCATCGCCGTCGGCATGAACATCGACTTCCAGGTGGTCCTGGACCAACCGTTCCTGATCGCCGCCGTCGTGGTGGCGTTCCTGGGCATCAAGGCGGCGGTGCTGTGGGCGATGGCCCGCCTCATGCCGATACCGCAGATCGAGCGCCCGGTCTTCATCATCCTGCTCGCGCAGGGCGGCGAATTCGGCTTCGTCGTGTTCCAGACTGCCGCCCAGGCCAATGCGATCAGCGCGCCGGTGTCGTCGTTCCTGGTCGCCGCCGTGACCATCTCGATGATCCTGACGCCGCTCCTGCTCGTCGTCGCCGATCGCTGGTGGATCCCGGCGCTCGCCGGCGCGGCGCGGAAAAACGGCGTCGCCGAGATCTCGGAGCCGCAGAGCGGCCCGGTGATCATCGCCGGCTTCGGCCGCTACGGGCAGATCGTCGGCCGCATGCTGTTCGCCAACGGCGTCTCGCCGACCGTGCTCGACCACGACGCCGAGGCGATCGAGGCCTTGCGCAAGTTCGGCTGGCGCGTGCACTACGGCGACGCGACCCGGCTCGACCTGATGCGCACCGCCGGCGCCGACAAGGCGCGGGTGATCGTCGTCGCCATCGACGACATCGAGCAGAGCGTCGATTGCGCCCGCATGGTCCGCGAGAACTTCCCGAACGCGACGGTCGTCGCCCGTGCCCGCAATGTGCAGCACTACTACGAGCTGTACGAGCTCGGCGTCACCCTGATCGAGCGCGAGACCCTCGACTCGGCGCTGATGACCGCGCGCAGCGCGCTCGAGCAGCTCGGCTGGCAGCCGCACCAGGCGCGGAACCTGGCGCTGCGCTTTCGCCGCCACAACGTCGCCCAGCTCGCGGCGATGGCGCCGCATCGCAAGGACGAGGCGCGCCTGATCGCCGTCGCCAAGCAGGGCCGCCAGCAACTCGAGGAGCTGTTCGCCCTCGAGCGCCAGCAGGCGGCCGAGCGCCAGGCCCGGGCCGGCTGGAGCGCGGCCGACCGGCCCGGCGCCGAAACGCCGCCGGCCTAGACGATCCGGCAGGCCTCGTCGAACGAGAGCCGCGGGCTGCGCGTGAACAGCTTGGCCGGGTCGCCGTGGCCGATGTTGCAGATGAAGTTGGTCTTGACCTCGGTGCCGGCCCAGAACGCAGCGTCGATCTTGCCGTGATCGAAGCCGCTCATCGGCCCGCAATCGAGGCCGAGCGCGCGCGCCGCGAGGATCAGGTAGGCGCCCTGCAGGCTCGAGTTGCGAAACGCCGTGGTGTCGGCGAATTCCTTCTTGCCGAGGAACCACGAGCGTGCGTCGGCGTGCGGAAAGAGGGCCGGCAGCTTGTCGTAGAACGCCAGGTCCATGCCGATGATCGCGGTCACTGGCGCCGAGCGCGTCTTGTCCACGTTGCCCGGCGAAACGCACTCGAGCAGCTTCGCCCTGGCCTCGGGCGAGGTGACGAACACGATTCGCGCCGGCGAGCTGTTGGCCGAGGTCGGCGCCCATTTCATCAGCTCGTAGAGCTGGCGCAGCCGGGCCTCGGACACCGGCTCGGCGGTGAAGCCGTTGTGGGTGCGGGCGGTGTCGAAGAGCTGTTCGGTGGTGATGTTCATTCGGGGTGCCGGCGGGCCGGCGTGAGGAGTCGGATGCCCGATTCTGCGCAGCCCGCCGGGCGCGCGGGGTGAGGGGATTCGTTGGCGGCATTCGCGGCGATTGAACGCTCGCCCGACAATCCCTGCATGTTCGCCCCCTCCTCCGACGACGTGCGCGGCTTCTTCGTCGAAGCGGCGAGGAAGCACGCCGAACGGCTGCCGCTGACGCCGCTGGAGTCGATCGCCGCCGACTGGATCGCCGAGCACCCCGAATACGCCGCCGACCTGGCCGACGCCGAACGGGCCCGCGCCGCGACCTACTCGCCGGAAAGCGGGCGAGGCAACCCGTTCCTGCACCTCTCGATGCACCTCTCGATCAGCGAGCAGGTGGCCATCGACCAGCCGCGCGGCATTCGCCAGGCGTGCGAGCTGCTCGCGGCCCGGCTCGGCTCGATGCACGCGGCGCAGCACGAGGCGATGGAATGCCTCGGGCGGATGCTCTGGGACGCGCAGCAGGGCGGCAAGCCCCCCGACGGCGAAGCCTACATCGACTGCGTGCGGCGCCGTGCGACGCGCGCCTGAGGGCGGGCGTCAGCGAAAGACGAAGTAGAGGGTCGCCAGCACGACCAGCGCGGCCAGTCCCCAGCCGAGCGTGCCGGCCGGCTGCGCCACCCGCACCGGCACCGTCGGCGCCGCCGGCACCGCTCCCGCGGGCGCGAGCTGCGCCTGCAGGTGCGCCTCGAAGGCCTTGAAGAAGTCGTCGGTGATCTTGCCGGCGGTGGCGTCGATCAGGCGCGAGCCGATCTGCGCCATCTTGCCGCCGACCTGGGCGCGGGCCTCGTAGGCGAGGCGCGTCGCCGCCGCGCCCTCGGCGCTCAGCTTCACGTCGGCCGAGCCGCGGCCGAAGCCGGCAACGCCGCCCTGGCCGTCGAAATTGATCGTGTAGCCGGACGGCGGCGTCACGTTGGTCATCTTCAGGTTGCCCTTGAAGCGGGCGCTGACCGGGCCGATCTTCAGCGCCACCACCGCGGTGTAGGCGTCGTCGCCGGTGCGCTCGAGCGACTCGCAGCCGGCGATGCACGCCTTCAGCGTCTCGGGATCGTTGAGCGCCGCCCAGGTGGTGGCGATGGGTGCGGGAATGAGTCGGTCGCCGTGCAGTTCCATGAGCGATAGTCCGGTTAGGCCGCGCGGCGGGACGCCGCGGGCGCGAGGAGCGAAGACACCGGCACCCGCGGCGCGCGCAACGCGACCGCGAGATCGGCAAGGCTGGCCAAGTTGTGCACCGGCAGGAAGCGGTCGACGTTCGGCAGAATCGCGCGGATGCCGGCGGCGCGCGGCTCGAAGCGGTCGAAGCGGAGCAAGGGGTTGAGCCAGACGATCTGGTGCGCATAGAGGCGCAGCTGCCGCGCCGCGCGGCTCAGGTCGCCATGCTCGTCGGTGTCGAGGCCGTCGCTGACGAGCAGCACCGCGGCGTTGGCGCCGAGCAGACGCCGCGCCCAGTGCCGGTTGAAGTCGTCGAGGCACGAGGCGATCCGGGTGCCGCCCTTCCAGTCCTGGACCTGCGCGGCGGCGATCGCCAGCGCCACGTCGGGGTCGCGGTTGCGCAGCGCCCGGGTGATGTTGGTGAGGCGGGTGCCGAACGTGAGCGTGTGCACCTTCAGGTGGCGCCGCGTCAGGCCGTGCACGTAATGCAGCATCAGGCGCGCGTAGCGGTCCATCGAGCCCGAGATGTCGAGCAGCACCACCAGGGTGGGCAGCTCGCTGCGCGGCTGGCTGAAGCGCGGCAGCAGCGTCGCCGGCTGGCGCGCCATCGCCAGCATCGTGCGGCGCAGGTCGATGCGGCCCCGTCCGCTCGCCTCGTGGCGGCGGCGGCGCACGGGCGCCAGCGGCAGCGGCAGCTCCTCGGCGATGCGCTTGGCGAGCTCGAACTCCTCGACGGTCATCGATTCGAAGTCGGCACCCTGCAGGCGCTCGCGATCGGAGAAGGTGAAGGTGGTCTCGTAGTCGATTTGCTCGTCGGCGCCTTCCTGGGGCTTCTTGGCGGCCGGCTCGGCGCGCGGCGGCGCCAGCGCATCGGCGATCCGGTTGGCGCGCTTGGCCCGCTCGCGGTCGCCCTTGCCCTGGATCTTGGGCAGCAGCAGGGCCATCATCTGCTCGAGCAGCTTGGGGTCGCGCCAGAACGCCTCGAACGCCTGGTCGAAGATCTCCTGCTGCTCGTGCCGGTCGAGCATCACGGCCGAGAGCGCGGCATGGACGTCGTCGCGATGCGCGAGGCCGACCGCCTCGAGCGCCTCGAGCGCGGCAAGCACCCGGTCCGGACCGACCGGAACCCCGGCCCGGCGGAGGACCCGCGCGAAGTGGGTGATGTTCTCAGCGAACACCAGCGCGGCCCGTCTCGCGCAGTTCGCCGAGCAGGCGCGTCACCTCGGCGCTCGACATCTTGGTGATGTCGTCGCGGTGCTTGAGCAGCACGCCGAGCGTGTCCTGCACGTTTTCGGGATCGAGGCTGATCGTGTTCAACGCCACCAGCGCGTTGGTCCAGTCGATCGTCTCGGCGATGCCGGGCGACTTGAACAGGTCGAGGGTGCGCATGCGCTGGACGAAGGCGACGACCTCGGCGTAGAGCCGCTCGGCCGCACCGGGAGCGCGCAGGCGCACGATTTCGAGCTCGCGCGGCGCGTCGGGGTAGCCGACCCAGTGATAGAGGCAGCGCCGTTTCAGTGCGTCGTGGATCTCGCGGGTGCGGTTGCTGGTGATGACGACGATCGGCGGCGCGCTCGCCTTGACCGTGCCGAGCTCGGGAATCGTCAGCTGGTTCTCGGCCAGCACCTCGAGCAGGAAGGCGTCGAAGGGCTCGTCGGCGCGGTCGAGCTCGTCGATCAGGAGCACCGGCGAGCGATCCTGGGTCAGCGCCTGCAGCAGCGGGCGCTCGATCAGCATGTCGCGCGAGTACAGGCTCTTGCCCAGGCGCTCGCGCCCGGCCTCGTCGGACACGCCGTGCGCCGCCTCGGCGAGGCGGATCTCCATCATCTGCCGGGCGACGTTCCACTCGTACGCGGTCTGGGCGATGTCCAGGCCCTCGTAGCACTGCACGCGCAGCAGCCGGGCCTCGAGCAGGGTCGCCAGCGCCTTGGCCAGCTCGGTCTTGCCGACGCCCGGCTCGCCCTCGAGAAAGAGGGGCCGGCGCAGCTTCAGCGCGAGGAAGACGGCCGTGCCGAGGCGGCGATCGGCGAGGTAGCCGGAGCCGGCCAGCCGTTCAAGAACGGCGTCGACCGTGGTCGGCAAGGCGGCGGGCGTGGTGGGCATGGACCGGTTTATGCTAACCCGGAGGCGTCAAGGGAGTCCGGGCATCGAAACGGTGCCGGCCCCCCCCGATCCAAGGTGTTGCGACCCAGCATCCCGGGTCCTAGGATGAAGCCACAGGGTGGTCCACCGCCCGTACTCATTGGGAGTAGCTCGTGAAGAAACATCTCGCTGCCGCCGGCGCTGCCCTCTTCATGGCCGCCTCCGTTCATGCGGCGGATCCCACCGCCGTCATCACCACGCCCGGCATCTCGTTCGCGGAATACAGCAGCCCGACCCCCGTCGGCCAGGGTCAGGTCGACACCGACGTCCTGTATTTCATCGACGAGTTGACCGGCGTTCTCGGCAAGTCCTGGTACATCTTCTTCGACCCGCGTGGCCCCGGCAGCATCTTCGCGACTCTGACCTTCGACTCGGCGATCACCGGGGTGTTCTTCACCAAGACGGACCTCGACGGCTCCAATGCAACGTATGGTGCTGCTGGCATCAACTACGGCACCAGCACACTGATCGGCCTGGAACCGAGCGACGCGTTTTCCTTCGTCGGCAACGTGCTGACGATCGACTGGCGCTCCATCGATCCGGGTGACCATATCCGCGTCTTCACGCTGGCGACCCCCGTGCCCGAGCCCGAGACCTACGTGCTGTTCGCGGCCGGGCTGCTCGCCGTCGGCTTCATCGGGCGGCGTCGCCGGCGGGCCTAGCAGGCTTCCGCAAGAAAAAAGGGCCGGCATCGCCGGCCCTTCCGCTTTTGGCAGCCGCTCAGCGCGCCAGCGCCGCGGCGACCGCCCGCGACGCCATCACGCTGATCATCGCGGCGCGGTACTCGGCCGAGCCGTGCAGGTCGGCGTTGACGTCGGTGGTCGGCATCTTCACCGCCTTGGCAGCGTCGGCGGTGAAGCTCCTGGCGAGCGCCTCCTCGATCTGCGTTGCCCGGAAGACGTGCCCCTTGGCACCGGTCACGGCGACGCGCACACCTCCGGCTGTCTGGGCGACGAACACGCCGACCAGCGCGAACCGCGATGCCGGCTGCTTGTATTTCACGTACGCCGCCTTCTGCGCCGTGGGAAAGCTGACCGCGGTGATCAACTCGCCCGGCTGCAGCGCGGTCTCGTAGAGGCCGGTGAAGAAGGCGTCGGCGGCGATCGTGCGCCGGTCGGTGTGGATGGTGGCGTTCAGCCCCAGCACGCCGGCCGGGTAGCAC
Organism: Burkholderiales bacterium; assembly: GCA_021414305.1. GTDB lineage: Bacteria > Pseudomonadota > Gammaproteobacteria > Burkholderiales > Burkholderiaceae_C > Schlegelella_A. The sequence goes on from JAIOOS010000024.1 coordinate 110,336, forward strand.
GCGGCCGGGTCGGCGTTGGCGATCGAGCCGCCGATGGTGCCCATGTTGCGCACCATCGGGTCGCCGATCCCGCCGGCCAGCTCGGCCAGCGCCGGAATCGCTCGCCGGACGTCGGCGTTGCCGGCGACCGAGGCATGCGTCGCCATCGCGCCGATCGTCACGCCGCTGGCGTCGACCTTGATCGCCTTCAGGTCGGCGATGCCGCCCAGGTCGACGAGCCGCTCCGATTGCGAGAGGCGCAGGCGCATCGCCTGGATCAGGCTCTGGCCGCCGGCGAGGTAGCGGGTGTCGGCGCCGGTCGCGGCAGCCTTGGCCGCGTCCCGGCTGGCCGGACGTTGATAGTCGAATCCGTACATGGTGTTCTCCTTGTTCTCGGTTCGCGGGCTAGGCGTTGTTGCGCTGGGCGGCGCGCCAGACGCGCTCCACCGTCGCCGGCATCGCCACGTCGACGACGCCGAGGGCGTCGGTCAGCGCATTGATGTAGGCGGCGGGCGCGCCGATCGCGCCCGCTTCGCCGCAGCCCTTGACGCCGAGCGGGTTGTGGCTGCAGGGCGTATTGGTCGTCGCCAGCCGGATGTTCGGAATGTCCGAGGCGCGCGGCATCGCGTAGTCCATCAGCGAGCCGGTCAGCAGCTGACCCGAGGTGGCGTCGTAGGCGCAGCCTTCCATCATCGCCTGGCCCAGGCCCTGGGCGATGCCGCCGTGCACCTGGCCGGCGACGATCATCGGGTTGACGATGTTGCCGAAGTCGTCGACCGCGACGAACGACTCGATCTGCACCTTGCCGGTGTCGGGATCGACCTCGACCTCGCAGACATAGCTGCCCGAGGGATAGGTGAAGTTGGTCGGGTCGTAGAACGCGTTCTCGTTCAGGCCGGGCTCGAGCTTGTCGAGCGGGAAGTTGTGCGGCACGTAGGCGGTGAGCGTGACCGAGCCCCACGGGATCTTCTTGTCGGTGCCGGCGACCTTGAACTCGCCGTTCTCGAACTCGATGTCGGTGTCGGCCGCCTCGAGCAGGTGGGCGGCGATCTTCTTGCCCTTGGCGATGATCTTGTCGACCGCCTTGGAGATCGCCGTGCCACCGACCGCGAGCGAGCGGCTGCCGTAGGTGCCCATGCCGAACGGCACGCGGCCGGTGTCGCCATGGACGATCTCGACGTTGTCGACCGGGATGCCGAGCTTGCCCGCCACCACCTGCGCGAAGGTCGTCTCGTGGCCCTGGCCGTGGCTGTGCGAGCCGGTGAAGACGGTCACCGTGCCGGTCGGATGGACGCGCACCTCGCCCGCCTCGAACAGGCCGGCGCGGGCGCCGAGGGCGCCGGCGATGTTCGACGGGGCGATGCCGCAGGCCTCGATGTAGCAGGAGTAGCCGAGGCCGCGCTTCTTGCCCTTGGCCTCGGAGGCGGCCTTGCGCGCCTTGAAGCCGCCGGTGTCGGCCATCTCGATTGCCTTGGACAGATGGGCGTCGTAGTTGCCCACGTCGTAGGTCAGGCCGACCGGCGTCGCATACGGGAACGTGGTGATGAAGTTCTTGCGCCGGATCTCGGCCGGGTCCATCTTCATGTCGCGCGCCGCCTGCTCGACGGTGCGCTCGACGACGTAGGTCGCCTCCGGGCGCCCGGCGCCGCGGTAGGCGTCGACCGGCGCGGTGTTGGTGAACACCGCCTTGACCTCGGCATAGATCGCCGGCGTCTTGTACTGGCCGGCGAGCAGGGTCGCGTACAGGATGGTCGGCACCGCCGAAGCGAAGGTCGAGAGGTAGGCGCCCATGTTGGCGATCGTCTTCACACGCAGCGCCAGGAAGTTGCCTTGCGCGTCCATCGCCAGCTCGGAGGTGGTGACGTGGTCGCGACCGTGCGCGTCGGTGAGGAACGACTCGCTGCGCTCCGCGGTCCACTTGATCGGCCTGCCAACCCGCTTGCTCGCCCAGACCAGGGCGACGTCTTCCGGGTAGAGGAAGATCTTCGAGCCGAAGCCGCCGCCGACGTCGGGCGCGATCACCCGGACCTTCGACTCGGGCAGGCTCAGCACGAAGGCGCACATCAGCAGGCGCTCGACGTGCGGGTTCTGGTTCGCGACATAGAGCGTGTAGCTCGCGTCCGACTTGTTGTACGCCGCGTTCGCGGCGCGCGGCTCCATCGCGTTCGGCACCAGGCGGTTGTTGACGATGTCGAGCCTGGTCACGTGCGCGGCTGAAGCGAACGCGGCGTCGACCGCCGCCTTGTCGCCATGGCCCCAGTCGTAGCAGGTGTTGTCGGCAACCTCGTCGTGCACCGCGGTTCCGGCGGTGTGTGCCTTGGTGATGTCGATCACCGCGGGCAGTTCTTCGTAGTCGATCTCCACCAGCTCGGCCGCGTCCTTCGCCTCGGCGATCGACTCGGCGACGATCAGCGCGACCTGGTCGCCGACGTGGCGCACCTTGCCCTGCGCCAGCACCGGGTGGCCCGGCTCCTTCATCGGCGCGCCGTCCTTGCTGTGGATCAGCCAGCCGCACGGCAGGCCGCCGACCTTCGCGTCGGCCAGGTCGGCGCCGGTGATGATGTCGACCACGCCCGGCGACGCGAGCGCCGCGTCGAGCTTGATCGAGCGGATGCGCGCGTGCGCGTGCGGCGAGCGCAGGAACACGCCGTAGGTCTGGCCCGGCAGCGTCACGTCGTCGGTGTACTGGCCGTCGCCGGTGACGAAGCGCCGGTCCTCGCGGCGGCGCAGGCTTTGCCCGATCGGGCTCTTGGTCGGATCGGGAATCTCGTTCATGTTGCCCATGTCGTGCTCCTCAGACCGCGACGGGCTTGGCGCCCGACTGGCAGAACTGGATCGACTTGACGATGTTCTGGTAGCCGGTGCAGCGGCAGATGTTGCCGTCGAGGCCCTCGCGGATCTCGGCGTCGCTCGCCCTCGGGTTGTCGGCGAGGAGCTGCACCGCCGACATCACCATGCCCGGCGTGCAGAAGCCGCATTGCAGGCCGTGGCACTCGCGGAACGCGGCCTGCATCGGATGCAGCTCGCCGTCCTTGCCGGCCAGCGACTCGATCGTCTTGATGTCGGCGCCCTGCACTTGCAGGGCCAGCATCGAGCACGCCTTCACGGCGCGACCGTTCATGTGCACGGTGCAGGCGCCGCACTGCGCCGTGTCGCAGCCGACGTGCGTGCCGGTGAGGCGCAGGTTCTCGCGCAGGAACTGCACCAGCAGCGTCCTCGGGTCGATCTTCGCGGTGACGGCCTTGCCGTTCACGGTGAGGGAAAGGGTCTGCTCCACGCCGGTCTCCTGTCTTTGCACGAACGCCCGGCGGGAAATGCCGCCACAGGCCGTTCGGACCATTGTTCGAGAGGCGCGCCCCGCGGGAGAACGGGGTTTCCCTAATGACGTCGCCGTGATGCCGAGCGCATTCGCGATCGGTACCGGCGACTCAGGCCGCGCAGCTCCTGAAGCCGAAGAAGCCGTCGTCGCGACCCGGCTCGGCGAAGCCGCGAAAGCGCGCGCTGCGCAGGCTCCGCGGCGTTGCCAGGCTGGCGCCGCGCAGCACCCGCGTGCGGCCGAAGCTCGGCAGCGAGTAGTCGCGCCACGGGCCGAGAACGAAGCCCGGGTAGGGGCGAAAGGTGCTCGCGGTCCACTCCCAGACGTCGCCGAAGCGGAAGCCCCGGGTCGCGCCCTGGTGCGCCGCTGCCTCCCACTCGACCTCGCTCGGCAGGCGCCGCCCGGCCCAGCGGCACCAGGCTTCGGCCTCCCAGGCGCTGACGTGAACGGCCGGCTCGGCGCCGGCCACCCGGCTGAGCTGGCCGAAACGGCGGCGCAGGACGCCATGGCGCATCTGGTCCACATGCCGCGGCGTGCGCCGCGCCTCGCGCCCGACCCAGGCCCAGCCGGCCTCGCTCCAGTGGGCCGGCTCGTCGTAGCCGCCGTCCTCGACGAACTCGCCGTACTGCGCCCAGGTGACGGCCTGCGCGTCAATCTCGAACTCGGGGATCGACACCGGATGCGGCTCGCGCTCGTTGTCGAAGGTGAAGCCGGGCGCTCCCGCGCCCTGCAACCAGCGCGTCGCCGGAAAGAGCAGCGGCGGACGCGGCGCCTGCGTGGCGACGCGCGGCACCATCCCGGCCTGCTCCGGCACGCCGAGCGTCTGCGCCAGCACCGCGAAGTCCTCGAGCCGCATCTCCTCGTGGAACAGGGCGAGGCGATGGAAGTAGAGCGCCGCCTCGTCCTCGTCGCGCACGCCGTCGAGCAGGTCGAGCGTGACCTCGAGCGATTCGACCAGGTACTGGCGGGTCGCCTGCAGGTCCGGCAGGCCGTTCGCCGCCAGGCCGCGACGCGTCGGCCGGGCGACCGTGGCCGGGTCGTAGAGCGCGTCGGCGCCGGGCAGGATCGAGGCCAGCCGCGGGCCTTGCGGATCGGCGCCCTCGCCGCGCCCGCGCTGCACGTTGCGGCCGATCCAGTACTCCTGGAACCAGCCGATCCGCCCCAGCGTCCAGAGGGGAGGATCGAGGCTCGCGGCCACCGCCGGCGGCAGTTCGCCGCCGAGACGCAGCACCTCGCCGGGCGCGTCCTCGAGCAGCGTCGCCCAGGCCAGGCTGCGGTTGCGCGCGTCGATCAGGGCGAGCGAGAGGACGTCGCGGCCGGCCTGGCGGAGCAGCGCGTAGTCGAGGCCGGAGGACTGCAGTTCGATCACGCGACCATGCTAACAACGCGCGCCCGATCGGGCGCGGCGATTGCCTCGCCCGGCCACGAGGAGGCGACGCCGATGTGGCAACAGGTCATCGACACCTTGCAAGACGAGTTCTCCGACCTGCCGGATGCCGCGCAATGGACGCGCCTCCTGCTGCGCCTCGGCCTGGCGGTGCTGCTCGGCGCCCTGATCGGCTACGAGCGCGAGCAGCGCGAGAGCGCAGCCGGGCTGCGCACGCACATGCTGGTCGCGCTCGGCACGGCCCTGTTCGTGCTGGTGCCGCAGCAGGCCGGCCTCTCGCCCGCCGACCTCAGCCGCGTGATCCAGGGCGTGATCGCCGGCGTCGGCTTTCTCGGTGCCGGCGCCGTGATCAAGCGGGCGCAAAGCGGCGAGGTGCAGGGCCTGACCACCGCCGCCGGCATCTGGGCGACGGCGGCGATCGGCGTGGCGGTCGGTCTCGGCCGCGAGGCGACGGCGATCGCCAGCACCCTGATCGTGGTCGTGATCCTCGGCCTGGTGCTCCGCCTCGAGAAGCGGGCGGAGGCGGGCCGGCTCAGGGCAGCGGAGCCGCCGCCCGGCAATTGAGCGGCAGGTAGCGGTCGGCGACGGTGGTCTTGTCGAGGCCGCGCGCGTTCATCGGACCGGGCGGGCTGGCGTGGCCGCAGACCCAGGTGATCGGCACGATCGGCGAGGCCTCGATCACGCCGGGGCGAAAGCTCAGGATCTTGCCGCGGATCGCCGAGTTGGCGCGGTTGCCGAAGGTGACCTGGATCGCCCCCGATTCGATCGCCACCGAGCTGACGTAGTTGTTGACGATGCTCGCCGCCGGCGGCAGGCCGGCCGCGGCGTTGTCGACCGGCATCGTCGCCAGCGTCGCCCACGAGACCTGCACCGGCGGCTTGGCGAACTCGATCAGCTTGGCCGCCTCGACGATCTGCTCGCGGACGATCTTGTCGGAGATGCTGGGCGCGGCGAGCAGGGCGAGCACGGCGATGATGCCGACGACCACCATCAGCTCGATCATGGTGAAGCCGGCGGCAGCCGCGCGCCGGCAAAACGCGTAAGGTCGGCGCATCGGAGAAGGGATCGACATGCAGGATGGGATGGCAGCGCTCCAGGCGCTCGGCTTCACGTGGCCGAGCCCTGCCTACATTGTCGGCGCGATCCTGTTCGGCGTGGTCGGCCTGTTCGCGTACTACTGGGGGAAACGGCGGCAGCGCAAGACCACCCGCTGGCTCGGCCTGGCACTGATGCTCTACCCCTACGTCGTGCCGCAGACCTGGGCGCTGTACGCGATCGGCGTCGCGCTGAGCGGCGCCGCCTGGTTCTATCGGGACCGCTAGCGGCAGGCCGCCCGACCCCGCCGCCGCTACGCTTTCTTACGGTCGTTTCGAATAGGCATCGTCGAAGGCGGCGCGCAGGCGCTTGCTGACCGGCGGCAAGCCGTCGACCACCTCCCGCGCCCAGTCGAAGTACTCGCGCCTTCTTTCCAGCGACCAGCCGCGCGGCGGATTCGAGGCCACGTCGCGCAGGTTCGAGGTCTTGTCGGCGAGCTTGACCAGCGCCGCACGCTTGCTCATGTGCGGCGCGTGCTCGATCTGCAGCCGCTTCCTGTCGGGCTTGGCGAGCGTCTTGTCGTCGGTGACCTCGCGCACCGCGTCGGCGACCTTGGCCCCGAACATCGCGCGAATCTCCTCGAAGGTGGTGTCGGTGTCCTCGACCGTGTCGTGCAGCACGGCAGCGATCAGGGTCTTGAGGTCGACCACTCCGCCTTCGACGGCGAGGGTCCGCGCCAGTGCGATCGGATGATTGATGTACGGGCTCGCCTCGACGTCCTTCCTCCGCTGGTTGCGGTGCTTGTGGGCGGCGAAGGCCAGGGCCTCGAAGAGAAGCGATTCGGTCGAAGGCCGTTTCATCGGCGCGATCCTTTCGTTTGCACCCGATTGTCCCATCCGTCTGCGGCCGATTCGAGGCATCGGGCGGCGTCGCGGGGCGGTGCCGTCCTACGGCCGCGCGCCAGGCCCGGACCTACGCTGCCGGCATCAGGTTCATCAAGCCTTTGGAGATACGCATGACCGCACGCACTTTCGAATCCCGCAGCCGCCAGCTCGCTCTGGCGAGCGTCGTCGCCGCCGTCGCCGGTGCCTTCGCCGGCGTCGCCGCGATCGCCGCCGAGCCGGTCGTCACCACCGATGCCAAGGCGAACTACGTCAAGGAAAAGACCAACTGCGAGACCGGCAACACGACCCAGGACAAGGCAACCTGTCTGAAGGAAGCCGGTGCCGCCCTCGAGGAAAAGAAGAAGGGCAAGCTCGACAACAGCGGTTCGCCGGTGGTCAATGCCACCGATCGCTGCAACGTGCTGCCGGCAAAGGACAAGGCCGACTGCCTGGCCCGGATCGTCGGTCCGGTCACCCCGAACCAGCGCGTCACTACCTCGGGCAGCGTCGAGGGCGGCGGCGTGATCCGCGAGACCACGACCACGACGCCCGGCGCGGTGATCATCATCCAGCCCGCGCCGGTGCCCACCCCGGCGCCCGCGCCCGCCAGCGCGCCGTAAGAACTCTCTCCCGCGGCCGGGCCCTGCCCGGCGGCTGCGCTATCCTCGCCTCCCTTTCCGGCGAGCACCGTGGCCGCCCTCCACATCACCGACATCGAATCGGCCATCAACTGGTGGCGTGAGAAGAAGCCTTCGCCCGACGGAATCACCGCCTGTGCGGAGGTGCTCGCGCTGGCCGAGGTGTATGCGCTGATGGTCTACTACCACGAAGCGGAGTGCGACGAGACGTCGATCCCGCCGGCGGCGCAGGCCGCGTGGCTCGCCTGGTATGCCACCACTCCTGACGCGCCCTGCATCGCGATCTGCTCCACCAGCCAGGGCGACGCCATCTGCAAGGGCTGCGGCCGCAGCTTCGAAGAGGTGCAGCACTGGACCTCGATGTCGCCGGCCGGAAAGCGCGCGACCTGGCGCCGCATCACCCAGGAGGGCACGGCCTGGCGTTTCAATCGATATGCCGAGCGCGCCCACGCGTCCGAGGCCGCCTCCGGCGTCAGCGCCGCAGCGGCGCGCGGCGCAGCTTCATGACGCGGCCGCGGCTGAAGGAAAGCGCGCTTCGCCTCTTTCCGCTCGCCTGGCCGGTGTTCATCGGCCAGATCGCCGTGCTGGCGTTCAGCACCGTCGACACCGTCATGGCGGCCCGCGCCTCGGCGCTCGACCTGGCGGCGCTGGCGATCGGCGGTTCGATCTACATCTCGGTCTTCGTCGGCCTGATGGGCATGATCTTCGCGGTCGGGCCGATCGCCGGCCAGCTGTTCGGCGCCGGCAAGCTGCGCGAGAGCGGTCACGAGGCGGAGCAGGCGGTGTGGCTGGCCCTGGCGCTGGCGGTCGTCGGCTGCAGCGTCCTGCTCTGGCCCGAGCCCTTTCTCGCCCTCGCCCGGGCCGAGCCCGCGGTCGCCGAAAAGGTGCGCAGCTACCTGCGCGGCCTCGCCTGCGCCCTGCCCGCCTCGCTGATGTTCATGGCCTACCGCGGCTTCAACATCGCCGTCTCCCGGCCCAAGGCGGTGATGGTGCTGCAGCTCGGCGGTCTGGCGCTGAAGGTGCCGATCAACGCCCTCCTGGTGTTCGGCTTCACGCTGCCGACGCCGTTCGGCGAGCTCTCCGTTCCGGCGCTCGGCGCTCAGGGCTGCGGCATCGCCACCGCCATCGTCATGTGGTGCCAGCTGCTCGCCGCGGTCGCGGTCGTGCGCCGCGATCCGTTCTATGCGCCGTTCGGCCTCGGCTACGGGCTCGGCCGGCCGAGCCGCAGAAGCCTGGCCGCGCTCCTCCGGCTTGGCATCCCGATGGGCCTGTCGATCCTGATCGAGGTGACGGGCTTCACCTTCATGGCGTTCTTCATCTCGCGCATCGGCGCAACGCCGGTCGCCGGACACCAGATCGCGGTCAACATGGTCTCGCTGATGTTCATGCTGCCGCTGTCGATCGCCAACGCCTCGAGCGTGCTGGTGGCGCAGCGCATCGGCGCCGGCGACGGCGAGGACGCCGGCCGCATCGGCTGGGCCGGCCTCGAGATCGGCGTGCTCATCGCCGCCGTGCTCGGCAGCACCGTCTACCTGCTGCGCGAGCAGCTCGTCGGGCTCTACACCAACGACGCCGTCATCATCGCCGCGGCCCTGCCGCTGCTCGCCTGGGTGGTGCTGTTCCACGTCGCCGACGCGGCGCAGACCATCGCCGCGTTCGTGCTGCGCGCGCATCGCATCGCCACCGTGCCGCTGATCGTCTACGTCGTCGCGATCTGGGTGATCGGGCTGGGCGGCGGCTACGTGGTCGCGTTCGTGATCGACGCCGGTCCCGACTGGATCCGCGGCGCGCAGGGCTTCTGGTCGATGGCGACGCTCGGCGTCGCGCTGGCCGCGCTGGGCCTGGCCGGCTACCTCGGCTGGACCTTGCGCCGCGAGCGTCGGGGCAGCGCGGCGCTCACGCCGCCGGCAGGGTGATCCGGAAGCACGTTCCGCCGCCTTCGCGCGCCTCGCAACGCACGCTGCCGCCGTGGCGCTCGGCGATCTGCTTGACCAGCGACAGGCCGAGGCCGACGCCACCGGCCTGCTCGGCATGGCCGGGCAGACGGAAGAACGGCTCGAAGATGCGCTCGCGCATCTCCGCCGGAACGCCGGCGCCGCGGTCGCAGACCTGGATCGTGGTCTCGCCACGACCTTCGGCCGGCGGCCGCAGCACCACCGTGATCTCGCTGCCGCCCCCGTAGCGGCGTGCGTTCTCGAGCAGGTTGCGCAGCGCTCGACGCAGCAGGCGCTCGTCGCCGGCGACGACCACCTCGCCTTCGCAGTCGACCGTCGCGTCGACGCGCGAGGCTTCCTCGGCGGCGACGGCGAACAGGTCGACCCGATCGCGATGCAGAGGATCCTGGGCGCCGTCGAGCCGGCTCGCCAGCAGCACTTCCTCGACCAGCGCGTCGAGCTCGACGACGTTGCGGTCGATCTCGCGCTTGAGCTTCTCGCGCTGCGCCGGCGCGGCGGCGTCGAGCATCGAGACCGCCATCTTCATCCGCGCCAGCGGCGAGCGCAGCTCGTGGCTGGCATTGGCGAGCAGCGACCGGTGCGACTGCACGAGCGCCTCGACCCGCTGCGCGGCGACGTTGAAGCTCGACGCGACCGCGGCCACCTCGTCGCTGCCGTTGACAGCGACCCGATGGCTCAGCTCGCCGGCACCGAACTGCTCGACCCCCTTCTTCAGCGCCTCGAGGCGGCGCGTCAGCCGGCGCACGACCGGGTAGGCGCCGGCGGCGATGGCGATGAACAGGACCACCAGCACCAGCACCAGTCCGGCGCCGCGCGGCACGCCGGCCGGCAGCAGCGGCCAGGGCGGCGGCGGCGGTGGCCGCCCTTCGCGCTCGCCCGGCCGGCGCGGACCGGTTCCGTACTGCGAGCGGAGCTGGCCCGGGCGAAAGGTCCAGAGGGTGCGGCCGTCGTCGAGCTTGGCGGGGTACGGGCGGATCGATCCTTCCTCGATCCGCCGGTTGAAGGAATCGGAGGCGCCGATGCGCTGGCCGCTGGCGTCGTCGAGGGCGAGCGGAAAGCGCAGCCGCTGCGACCATTCGCGCAGCGCCGCGGCCTGGGTCTCCGCCGGCGTGTCGGGGCCCGGCAGGGAGCGCTGGATCAGGTCGGCCCAGGCCTCGAGCCGCTCGTTCGCCGCCGATTCGCTGCGCTGGCGCTCGCGGTCGAGGTGCTGCTCGACGACGAAGCCGGAGGCGAAGGCGAACAGCGCGAGCACGACCACGACGGTCGCGTAGATGCGCAGGTAGAGGCTTTTCATGACGCCCCCACGCTTGCCGCTGAAGCGGCGGCGCTGCCCCCCGAGGGGGCGCGGCCGGGCTTGGGAGCGGCCCGGCGCCCGGCCGTCCGATCTTCACTCATTGAGGCGTGTCTTCGGCGTCCTGCTTCCTGGCGAATACGTAGCCGGCGCCGCGCACGGTGAGGACGCGGCGCGGCGCCTTGGGATCGTCCTCGATCAGCGCCCGGATGCGCGAGATGTGGACGTCGATCGAGCGGTCGAAGGCCTCGAGCGGATGGCCCTTGAGCGAATCCATGATCTGGTCGCGCGTGAGCACGCGGCCGGGGCTCTGCGCCAGGACGACGAGCAGATCGAACTGGTGCCCGGTCAACTCCAGCGCCTTGCCGTCGAGGCGGGCGACGCGCGCGCCGAGGTCGATCTCGAGCCGGCCGAAGCGCAGCACGTCGTCCTCGGCCGGTTGCGGCGCGGCCCGGCGCAGCAGCGCCTTGACGCGCGCCAGCAGCTCGCGCGGCTCGAACGGCTTGGGCAGGTAGTCGTCGGCGCCGAGCTCGAGGCCGACGATCCGGTCCAGCGGCTCGCCGCGGGCGGTGAGCATCAGCAGCGGCAGCTGGCGGGTGCGGCTCTCGCCACGCAGCTCGCGGCAGAGCTCGAGGCCGTCGCCGTCGGGCAGCATCAGGTCGAGCACCAGCGCGTCGTAGCTGCCGCCGGCCAGCTTGTTGCGGCCGGCGGCGAGCGAGCCCGCGGTCTCGACCTCGAAGCCCGAGTGGCCGAGGTAGTCGGCCACCATCGAAGCGAGGCGGGCGTCGTCGTCGATCAGGAGGAGGCGAGGCGTCATGGGCGGCGGGGGCAGAGAGAAATGGGCGCGGGCTCCTCGCGGAGCCCGGGCCTGTCTGTGGTGGCGCTGTCGATTATCGGCGCGGGCCATCCTGCTGCATCCGCTTCATGCGCTCTTCCATGCGCGCCTGGCGGTCCTTGAGATGCTCGCCGATCTTGGCCCGCTGCTCCGGCGTCAGCGCGCTGGCCACGGCAACCATGGCCTGCGTCATGCGCCGGCTCATCTGGTCGGTGAGCTGCATCGTCTGCAGGCGAATCTGCTCGGCGGCGTTGGCGTCCACCGCGGGCGCGGTGAAGACCTGCATGCCGCGCTGGCGGAGATCGCGCGCCGCCGCTGCCTGGCCCTTGAGGTCGGCGCTCGCCTGGGCGACGATCTGCTTGATCTGGGCGCGTTGCGCGTCGCTGGCGTTGAGGCCGTCGAGCATGTGGTCCACCATCTTGCCCATGCGTTCGGGCGAGCCCAACATCATGCCCGGGCCGCCCATGCCGCCGTGATGCATGCCATGCATGCCGTGGCCGCCGTCCATGCCGGCCGGCGGCGCGGGCTGGGCCCAGGCCGAGAAGCCGATCGCCGCGAGCAGCGTCAGCACCATGCCCACCATCACCATCCGAACCCGGTGGCCGGGGGCGCCGTTCGCGGCGCGCGCTGTCTTCGTCGTCATCTTCAACTCTCCAGTGCCTGACCTTCAGGCCTTGCAAGAATGGTGACGACGCGCCGTAATGCAGGGGTGGCTGGGCGGTAAAGATGCGTGAAGGCCCCGTCCCGCAGGCGCAAGCGCAAGCGAAAGGAACGAAGCATGGCAACCGATCCCGAACATCTGGCCCTGCCGGTGGACGTCATCAACCCGCGCGACGTGGGCCACGGCCAGGGCTCGGAGCAGCCCGACAACCCCGACTACCCCTGGCACTTCCTCGCCGAGGGCGATTCGTGGTTCACGATCGCCGCCATCCCCTCCTCGAACCTGCTGCTCGAGATGCGCCTCGGGCGCTGGACCCAGATCCTCAACCTCGCCTACCCGGGCGACACGCTCAGGAACATCGAGGACCTGGCGGGCAACAAGGACCTGAAGCGCTTTCTCGCCAGGCGCAACTTCTGCAGCCACTTCGATGCGCTGCTCCTGAGCGGCGGCGGCAACGACCTGATCGACGCCGCCGGCGGGCTGATCCGCAAGAAGGCGCCGGCCGGGGCCGACCCGGCCGCCCCCGAAAGCTACGTCGATCTCCAGGGCCTGGCGGCGCTGATGCTGAAGGTCCAGGAGGGGTTCGCGACCATCGTCTCGGTCCGCGACTCGACGCACAGCCTGAGCCGGGGCAGCCCGGCCTTCGTGCACACCTATGACTACGCAACGCCGCGCAACGCGCCGGCCCGTTTCCTGTTCACCGCGCCGATCGCCGGGCCCTGGTTGTTCAAGGCCTTCGCCGGATCGACGATCGCAATCGCGCTGCAGCAGCGGATCGCCGACCTGCTGACCGACAGCCTCGCCGGCGCCCTGCTCGAGCTCGATTCGACCAACGTCGCCAGCGGGAAGGCGCTGCCGGCGTTCCATGTCATCGACACGCGCGACACGCTGGTGCGGGCCAACCCGACCGAGGTCGGCAACAGCAACGACTGGATCAACGAGATCCATCCCAACCTGGGCGGCTACCGGAAGATCGCGGCCCGCCTCTCGGCGGCCGTCAACGACGTTCTTCTCGGCTGAGCGGGCTCAGGCCCGCAGTCTCGCCGGCGGCGAGCCCAGGTCGGCGTGGGCGGCGAGCGCCGCGATGATGCGCGAGAGGTCGTCGTCGCCGTGCGCCGCGCTGAGGCTGATGCGCACGATGCTCAGGCCGGCCGGGGTCGCCGGCGGAATCATGAGGTTGGTGTAGACGCCGGCGTCGAACAGGCCTTGCCACAGGGCGAGCCCCGCCTCGCGCGACTCGAACAGCAGCGCGACCACGGGTCCCGGCGTCGGCGCGCCGAGCCGGTAGCCGAGGCGGATCGCTTCGTCGTGGAGGCGGTGCGCGTGCTTCCACAGGCGCTCGCGCAAGTCTTGGCCTTCGAGCACCCGGCGCAGCGCCGCGTGCGTCGCGGCGATCGCCGGCGGCGCCGACGAGGCGGTGAAGATGTACGGCCGGCTGACCATGCGCAGCAGCTCGAGGTCGGCATGGCGGCTGAGGCAGAAGCCGCCGACGCCGCCGAGGCTCTTGGAGAAGGTGCCGACGATGAAGTCGACCTCGTCGAGCAGGCCGAGCTCTTCGCACAGGCCCAGGCCGTGGGGCCCGAACACGCCGAACGAGTGCGCCTCGTCGACCAGCAGCCAGGCGCCGTGACGCTTCTTGACCTCGACGATCTCGCGCAGCGGCGCGCGGTCGCCGCGCGTGCTGTAGAGGCTCTCGACCACGACCAGGGTGCGCTTCGCATCCGCGCCCAGGCGGCCGAGGCGGCGGTCGAGGTCTTCGGGGTCGTTGTGGCGAAAACGGATCGTCGTCGCGTTGCTGAGCCGGCAGCCGTCGTGGATGCTGGCGTGGCTGTCGGCGTCGACGAGCAGGAACTCGTCGTTGCCGGCCAGGCCCGACAGCGCCCCGAGGTTGGCCTGGTAGCCGGTGGAGAAGACGATGCCCGAGGCCCAGCCGAAGGCGTCGGCCAGGGCCCGCTCGAGGGCGCGGTGGCCGGCGTAGTTGCCGCTCGCCATGCGCGAGCCGGTGGTGCCGGTGCCGCTGGCCTCGATCGCCGCGATCGCCGCGGCCCGGCATTCCGCGTCGAAGGTCAGGCCGAGGTAGTTGTTGGTGCCGGCGAGCACCAGCCGCCGGCCGCCGATCGTCGCCGAGGTGGCGGAGTGGATCGTGTCCATCGGCGTGGCGATCGGCGCGACCCCGCCGCCCTCCGCAAGACTGGCCCGGAGCGTTCGCTGCGCGGCGAACTTGTCGAACAGGCTCACGGCCGGCTGCCGCTCAAGGCGAGGATGCCTGCGCACAGGCCCCGGATCGTATGCGCCTGGGAGAGGGTCTCCACCGGAATCGAGAGGTCGAGGCGGTCCTCGATCGCCATGACCAGGTCCATGACCTCGACCGAGTCGAGGCCGGCCTCGGCAGCGAGGTCGGCATCGGGGTCGAGGCCCGCGGCGGCGGGCCGAATGGCGGTCAGCGCGTCGCGGACCGCCCCTTCGACCTTGACGGCCACCTCGTCCATCGCAGCGACGGACTCAGCTTCCGGCCGTCATCGCCAGCTCGGGTGCGGCAGTGCGCACCTTCGGGCGAAACAGGCTCTCGTCGCTGATGAAGCAGGTGGGCGATTCCTCGTCGTCGTTGCGCCGGCGCTCGATGAATTCCTTGCGCGCCGAGCTGCGCGAGAGCTTGCCCGAGGAGGTTCGCGGCAAGGTGTGCGGCACCACCAACTCGACCAGGACCTGGATGCCGAACTCGGCGTGGATCTGCTGCTGCAGCCGATCGGCCAGCAGCGCGAGCTTGGCCGGATCGACCTCGCGGCATTGCACCACCAGCACCGCGACCTCGTTCTCTTCGTCGTCGGTGATGGAGAACGCCGATGAATCGGTGGGCCGCACTTCCGGCTGCTGTTCGGCCAGGTGCTCGAGGTCCTGGGGCCAGATGTTGCGGCCCTTGATGATCATCAGGTCCTTGGCCCGGCCGGTGAGGTGCAGGGCGCCGTTCACCGAATAGCCGAGGTCGCCGGTATCGAGCCAGCCGTCGGCCGAAAGCACCTCGCGCGAGGCCTCGGCGTTGGCGAAGTAGCCCGACATCAGGCTCGGGCCGCGCAGGTAGATGCGGCCGCAATGCCGCTCGGGCAGGGCCCGACCGCGCTCGTCGCGGATCTCGACCTCGAAGCCCGGCAGCGGCACGCCGCAGTCGATGAAGGCCTTGGCCTTGTGACCGGCGAGCGGGGCGGCGGCGCGCGCCACGCCGTCGCGCGACAGCACCTCGATGTCGACCAGATCGCTTCGTGCGCCGCTCTCCAGCGGCGCAAAGCTGACGGCCAGCGAGCATTCGGCCATGCCGTAGCAAGGCAGGAACGAGCTGACCTTGAAGCCGGCGGGGGCCAGCATCTCGGCGAACCGCTCGAGCGACTCCGGATGGATCATCTCGGCGCCGACGCCAGCGACGCGCCATGCGGAAAGGTCCAGCGCGTCGGCGTCGCCGGCACGCAGGCGCCGGGCGCACAGGGTGTAGCCGAACGGCGGGCTGAACGACACCGTGCAACGGTTGCGCGAGATCAGCGTCAGCCACAGGCGCGGCCGCATCGCGAAGTCGCGAGTCGGCAGGTAGTCGACCGAGCGCTGCGTCGCGACGCAGCCGAGGACGATGCCGACCAGCCCCATGTCGTGGTAGTACGGCAGCCAGGAGCAGAAGCGATCGTCGGCGGTGAGGCGAAAGCCGTGGTTGAAGATCGCGTTCAGGTTGGCCATGACGGCCGCCTGGGTGATCATCGTGCCGCGCGGGAAGCGGGTGCTGCCGGAGGTGTATTGCAGGTAGGCCAGCTCGCTCGTCGCCGGCGGCGGCGGCAGCTCGGCCACCGCGTCGAGCGCCATGAACTCGTCCATGGTCCCCGAAAGCGTCAGCGACAGGCCTTCGGTGGCCTCGCGCAGGAAGCCGACGAACTCGGGCGGAGCGAACGCCGCGACCGCCTGGCAGTCGCCCATGAGCTTGCGCAGGTGACGGATGTAGACCTCGCGCCCGCCCAGGTGCACGGCGGCGGGCAGCGGCACCGGCACCAGGCCGGCGTACTGGCAGGCGTAGAGCATGACCGCGAAGTCGGGATGCGTGTCGGCCACCAGCGCCAGGCGCTGGCCGCGACCGAGCGGGGCCAGCCGGCGAGCCAGCTCGCGGGCGCGGGCGCGCAGCTCGCGGTAAGGCAGGGTGGCGGTCAGGGCGCCCCGGCCGTCGTAGTAGTTGAAGCCGGAGTCGCCGGTGGCGGCGTAGTCCAGCGCCTCGGCGAGCGTCGCGAAATCGGCGCTGCGCAGCGGAATCCCGCTCGCGGTGGCCGTCGGACCCGCCGACACCACCGCTGCCTCGCCCGTGGCGCCGCTCTCCCCTTTGATCATTCGAATTTGCGGGTTACCTCTCACCCATACCTCCATTGGCATCGGGGATGCCCCCTCCAACCTGCGGCCTGCGCATTCGGCGCGTCATCCTAGTGCAACACCCACCCCTGAGACTCGAGGGTTCGTCGCCCTGGTCCGCCGGCCTGAATTCTGCACGACACCGGGACTGCCGGCACGACCGGGCGCTCGATCTCAGGGTGAGTCCTCACCCCTTGCGGGCATCCATGAAACGTGCCAGCTCCTCCAGGGTGGGATGGTCGAGCAGGTCCGTTACCTCGATACGCTGCGGAAACTCGCGCTCGATCGCCTCGTGAATGCGGGCCAGGCTGAGCGAATTGAGGTTGCTTTCGAGCAGGTTCGTCGCCGGGCCAATCTGTCGGTCCGTAACAACACGTTGGCAGATGGCGAGGAGACGAGGCAGCGTGGAGCCGCCCTCGGCGCCGGCCGGACCCGGGTCGGTGCCGGGCGCCAGCAGCGGGGCGAGCTGCGCCAGGGACGGGTCGAACTCGCCCCGTTCGAACGCCTGCGCCAGCACGTAGCGCTGCAGCTTGCCGCTGGTGGTCTTGGGAATCTGCGCGACCGGCACGACCTGCTCGACCTCGATGCCGGTCTGCTCGGCGATGGCCCGCCGGATCGCCAGCGCCTTCGGCACGAAGCCCGCGATCTCGCCGCGGTGCAGGACGAACAGCACCAGCACCTCGGCTTCGCCGGAGCGGCTGCGCACGCCCGCGGCAGCGACGCGATTGGCGTCGATGCCCGCCACCTGCTGGGCGATGCGCTCGAAGTCGTGCGGGTAGAAGTTCTGGCCGTTGACGATGACCAGGTCCTTGGCCCGCCCGGTGATGACGAGCTGGCCTTCGCTGACGAGGCCCAGGTCGCCGGTGTCGAGCCAGCCGCCGGCGAGCCGCGGCGCAGGTGCGGCCGGGCTGGCGGCGAAGTAGCCGCTCGAGACGTTGTCGCCGCGGATCTCCACGTGGCCGAGCACCTCGTCGCCGCAGGCGACGCCTGCATCGTCGACGATCCGGATCTCCGTGCCGGGCACCGGGACGCCGAGCTTGACGAGCTCGGTCAGCGCACCGTCCGGTGAAGCGGCGGTGCGCACCCGCTCGCTGACACGCAGCCCCGAGCGGGCCAGGTGCAGCGTCTGCAACGCCGCGCCGGGGCGCGGAAAGCTGACGGCGAGGCTCGCCTCGGCCAGCCCGTAGACCGCGAACATGCTGTTCGTCTTCAGGCCGTGCGGCGCCAGCGCCTGCGTGAAGCGCCGGCACAGCGCGGCCGAGATCGGCTCGGCACCGTTGAAGATCAGCCGCACCGACGCGAGGTCGAGTCCGGTGCGCGGCTTGAGCTCGAACTGCTTGAGGTAGTGCTGGTAGCCGAAGTTCGGTGAGCAGAGCACCGTCGCCTTCATCCGGCTGGCCTGCTCCAGCCAGAGCAGCGGCCGCCGCGCGAACAGCTCGGTGCGCATGATGGCGTGGCTCGCGCCGCAGGCCAGCATGTTGAGGTGAAAGCCGATCAGGCCCATGTCGTGCGACAGCGGCATCCAGCTCAGGGCGAGGTCGCGATCCGAGAATGCGGCCGCCTCGATGATCGAGGCGATGTTCGCGCACAGGTTGCGGTGCGTGAGCAGCACGCCCTTGGGCTCGCCGGTCGAACCCGACGAATACTGGATGAAGGCGAGCTGCCCGGGCTGTGCCTGTTGCACGGCGCCCGGCTCGCCGCCGAGGTCGAGCGTCGCCGGAACGACCGCCTTGGCGCGCAAGGCTTCGGCATCGGCGCTTCGGCCTTCGCTCGCGGCGAAGGCGTCGAAGCGCTCCAGGGCTGCTGGCTCGATGCCGACCCGGCCGCGCCCCTGCTGCTCGAACACCGCCAGCAGCTTTCTCAGGTGCTCGGGCGTGCCGCCGGGAGCGAGCGGCACCGGCACGATCCCGCCGAGCACGCAGGCCCAGAACATCTCGACGAAGCGCTCGTTGTCGGCGAGATACAGGATCATCGTGTCGCCGGCTGCGAGACCCTGGCGCTGCAGCGCGCCGAGCAAGGCGACGGCGCGTTGCCTCAGGCGACGAAAGCTCAGCACGCTCTGCTGGCTCTCGGCCTCGAGGAATGTGATCTGCCGATCCTCGCGCGCATCGGGCGGCAGGATCTCGTTGAGCGTGTTCAATCGCGATCGCCTGTCCGCTTCCGCTTACATTGTGTCATGCGCATTTCGGCGCCCCGTCGATGTCCGTTTCGGTCCTCATCACCTCCGAGTTCGAGTTTTCGCCGTCGCTCGAGGCCGAGTGGCTGAAGGCCCTGCCGCCCGAACGGCAGCGTCGCATCCGCGCCTGGCCCGAGCGGCGCGACCGGCAGCGCTCGCTGCTTGCGAGCCGCCTGCTGCTCGAGAGCCTGCGCCGCCTCGGCCATGCGCCCGCGGCGCTGGCGACGCTGCGCCATCCGCCGCGTTCGCGGCCGACGCTGGACCTGCCGCTGCAGTTCAGCCTCGCCCATTGCGCCGGGCGGATCGCCTGCGCGGTGTCGACCGGGGGCACGGTCGGCATCGACGTCGAAGCGATGGGGGCGCTGGTCGCGCCCGACTTCCCGCTCTACCTCACCCCCGCCGAGCGCGCCTGGGCGGGACGGAGCGCACGCCGCTTCTATTCGATCTGGACGCGCAAGGAAGCGGTCGCCAAGGCCGCCGGCACGGCCGGCCTGCCGGCGCTGCCGGCGGTGGACACGACGCCGGGCGCGCGCCGCGCCGCCTTCGCCGGCCGGCTCTGGCGGACGGCGCCGATCGCGCTCGGCCGCGGCTGGATCGGGCATGTCGCGCTCGCCGACCTGCAAGCGCCGCTGACGGTCGAGCACCTGCCCGAAGCGGCGCTCCTGCCGGCCTGAATTCCTTTTTCCACTTGCAACACGAATGAACGACAACATGCCGAGAGCCGAACGCGCGGTGATCCTGGGTGCCGGACAGGGCAGCCGACTGCTGCCGCTGACCGAAGACCTGCCGAAGTGCCTGCTCGATCTCGAGGGGCGCAGCATGCTCGAGTGGCAGCTCCGCGGCCTGGCCGAGGTCGGGGTGCGCGAGGTGGTCGTCGTCACCGGCTTTCGCAGCGACAAGGTCGAAGCGGCGCTGAGGGACATCGCGCCGCCGGGACTTGTCGCCCGCACCCTCTTCAACCCGTTCTACAAGGTCGCCGACAACCTGGCGAGCTGCTGGATGGCGCGGACCGAGATGCGCGGCGACTGCCTGCTGATCAACGGCGACACCCTGTTCGAGCCGGCGATCGCGCGCCGGCTGATCGAGGCGCCGGCCGCGCCGATCACCCTGACGATCGACCGCAAGCCGCGCTACGACGACGACGACATGAAGGTAAGCACCGAAGGCGAGCGGCTGCGCGCCGTCGGCAAGAAGCTGCCGGCGGCCGAGGTCAATGGCGAGTCGATCGGCTTCTCGCGCTTCCAGGGCGAGGGCGCGGCCCTCTTTGTCGCCGAGATCGAGCGGACCATGCGCACCAAGGAAGGCACCGGCCTCTGGTACCTCTCGGCGATGAACCGGCTCGCCGGCAGCGGCGCCGACGTGCGCGTCGTCTCGATCGAAGGCCTCGACTGGGGCGAGCTCGACTTCGTCGCCGACCTCGCGCCGGCGCGGGCGATGGCGGCGAGCTGGAACGAGCGCGAGGCTGCGAAAGGTCGTTAGCCCGGACCGACCAGCCGGCGCACCAGGTCGAGGTCGTCGGGCTTGTCGACGTCGATCGCGGCGCGGCCGTCGCTCATCGCCACGACCGCGAGCCGCGCGCCGCCGGCGAGCTCGCCGAGGCGCGCCGCCGCCGCCGCCATCGTCAGCCGGCCGAGCGCGTAGCGCGCGCCGAACGCCCAGCCGAGACGACCCATCATCCGCAGCGGACGCTTGCGCTCGCCTTCGAGGGTGCGCCAGAAGGCGATCGCCTGGGCGGCGGCGGGCCGCGCCAGCAGGAACAGGTTGCAGCCGGAGTGGTCGCCGTCGGCGAAGCGCAGCCAGGTGCGCTTCGTGTCCGGCGCGGCGGCCTCCACCGCGTCGCGGCGAGCCAGTGCAGCGACGATGTCCGCCTCAGGCGGCGCGCGCGCCAGGAACTCGGTCAGCCAGGCCGTCTGCAGCAGGGCGTTGTCGGCGGTGGTGACGAGCAGCGGCGTGCCGCGGCTGCCGAGCGCGGCGGCTACCGTCGCGCTCGGCCCGCCGGGCTCGGTGGGCATCGTCGAGAGGGGCCGGGCGCAGGCGGAGGGTTGCAGGCCGGGCAGGTCGCGCAGCAGCTCCGGCCGCTCGATGGCGACGACGATGCGCTCGACCTCCGGCGAGGCGGCCAGCGCGGCGACGACGCGCTCGATCATGGTCCGCCCCCCGACCTGGATCAGCGCCTTGTGGCTGACGCCGGCGTAGTCCGCCAGGGGATCGCCGCCGGCCCGCGTTCCCGCGAGCACGAGCGCTGTGAAACCGGTCATGCCGCCAGCGACTTCTCGTAAACGCGATAGGTCTTGTAGGCAACGCCGCCGAGCTCCTCGATCATGTGCCGCATCGGCCGGTTGTCCTCGAGGATCCACGACAGCTCGACGTGATGCACGCCCTTGGCGCGCAGGCCACTGCGGATCGCGTCGATGACGAGCAGCGGCGCGAGGCCGCCGATCAGGCCGCCGTCGAAGCTGCGCCGGATGCCCATCAGCGGCACGCGCGCCGTGCCCGCGCCGCGCTTCATTCGCCAGAGCAGCTTGATCCAGTTGAACGGCAGGAGCTTGCCCTTGAAGTCGACGATCAGCTCGTTCAGGTTCGGCAGGGCGAGGCCGAAGCCGATCGGCTTGCCGTTCAGCTCGACGATGGCGACGCAGGTCGGGTCGATCAGCGGCTTCAGGCTCTTCGCCATGTGCCCGATCTCCGCTTCGGTGAAGGGGATGAAGCCCCAGTTCCTGGACCAGGCGTCGTTGAAGATCTCGGTCACGGTATCGAACTCTTCCCGGTAGCGCTTGGTGTCGAGCTGGCGCACCTTCATCGCTCCGGGCTTGCGCTTCTCGATGAAGCGGCGCGCCTGGGCGGGCAACGGGGTGCCGGTGTCGTACATGTAGGCGATCAGGTCCTTCGCCTTGGCGTAGCCCAGGGCCTCGATGCGCGCAGCAGCGTAGCGCGGGTCGTGGCCCATCAGCAGCACCGGCGGCGTGTCGAAGCCGTCGACCAGCAGGCCCGACTCCTCGTTGATCGAAAGGTTGAAGGGCCCGAGCACGCGGCGCTTGCCGCGCTCGCGCAGCCACGCCTCGGCGGTGGCGAAAAGGGCCTCGAACACGTCGGCCCGATCCTCGGCGAGGATCATGCCGAAGTGGCCGACGTCGGGGTCCTTCACCAGGCGGTCGATCTGCGCGCTGATGCGGCCGACGTCCCGGCCGTCGCGCCGCGCCAGCCAGAACTTCGCCTCGGCGTGCTGGAAGAACGGGTTCTTCTTGGGCGACAGCGCCTCCGACCGCTCGAGCAGCAGCGGCGGCACGAAGTTCGGGTCGCCCGCCTGCAGCCGGGCCGGCAGGCCGATGAACCGGTCCATCTCGGCCGGCGTGTTCACCGCTATGACTTCGACACTGCTGCTCATCAAGCCTCCGGACGTGCGCCGCGTGAAAGAAAACCGAGCCAGATCGTACGGGCGCCGTGCCAGGCGAACGTCAGGCCCTGCCAGATCGTGACGATCCAGAACCCGGCCGGACCCTGGCCGAGCAGGAGCGCGACCGCCATGATCGTCATCGTGATGTTGCGCCGGGCGATGAAGCTGCGCACCCGGCCGTCGAGCCGGGTCGCGGCGTGCAGCGCGAAGCCGAGGCGGCGCTTGGCGACGGCAAGCACGATCCGGTCGG
This sequence comes from Burkholderiales bacterium, assembly GCA_021414305.1. GTDB lineage: Bacteria > Pseudomonadota > Gammaproteobacteria > Burkholderiales > Burkholderiaceae_C > Schlegelella_A. The sequence goes on from JAIOOS010000024.1 coordinate 132,511, forward strand.
CGAAGTAGAAGAAGATCAGCCACAGCGCCGCCTGGTAGAGCGGCTCGGCCGGCGTGCGCGCGCCCAGCCCCCAGGCCCAGGCGAAGTACCAGAACGGCGGATGGACCTGGTCGATGCCGTGGTCGAGGAGGTTGCCGATCTTCGAATCGGTGAGGGTCACCCGGGCCACCTTGCCGTCGACGCTGTCGAGCACGCTCATCGCATAGGCGCAGAGGAAGCCGGCCAGCCACTGCCCTTCGGCGAACAGCGGCACCGCGGCGATGGTGAAGGCGATCGAGACCAGCGTGACGGCGTTGGGATGGATCCGAAAGCGGGTGCAGAACAACACCATCGGCCAGACGATGGGCGGGTAGACCCAGCGCGTCAGCAGGTCGGTCGAGCCCTTGTAGTTGTCCCAGAACATCTGCCGTTCGAGGCGCTTTCGGGTCGCCGCGTCGGCGACGACGTGCAGCCAGTACGGCAGCGAGCGGCGCAGCTTGTCGACGTAGGCCGGGAAGGCCTGCTCGTCGACCGGCGCGATCCGGCCGGCGGCGACGAGCGCATCGGCGACCGCGCGCAGGTCGGCGGCGTCGGCCGGTATCGCCTCGGCGAGCTCGGGCGCCAGCCGCAGCGCCACCGCGCGCCCGGCGCCCTCGCCGCGCGCCGCCAGCGCCGGGCGGGCGCTGCGCAGGAGAAAGCCGATCAGGCGCGGGTCGATGAGGTTGGCCCCGTCGATGGCGACCAGCCCCTCGCCCGAGGAAGCAAGTGCGCGGCGCAGGCGCTCGCCGAGCGGCGCGGCGCCGGCGTCGACCTGCGCGCCGGGCCAGCCCGCGGCAGCGGCCGCGGGGCCGGAAAGGGTCACCTGCGCGCCCTCGCTCGCCTTGGCGGCGCTGCGCCGCAGGCGCTCGAGAGGAGGCAGGCCGAACAGCGCCTGGGCACGTTCGAGCGCGGAGGTATCGATCCAGAGATTCATATCCGTTCGTGGAGTCTGAGGCGCAGCAGGCCGATCGCGCCGAACAGCAGCGGCGCGGCGAGCGCGGTGGTGAGGGGAGGAAGCCGGCCGCTGGTGCCGAGCGCCGAGACGATGCCGTCGCACAGCAGGAAGGCCAGGCCGAGGGCGAGGCCGTACAGCATCTCGCGGCTGCCGGCGCGGCCGCGCGGCTGCGAGCACGCCGTCGGCAAGGCGAGCAGCAGCATCACGAACACGGCGAGCGGCGCGGTGAAGGATCGGTACAAGACGGTCCGGTAGTAGCTGAGGGGCTGGGTGCCGACGCGGGCGCCGGCGATCACGTCGGCCAGCATCATGCTCGACAGCCGCGGCCGGGCGACGTCGAGGCGCAACACGTCGTCGGGCACGAGGTTGGTTTCCCACACCCGCGCCGGCGCGCGCACGCGCTCGAGCCCGCCGTCGACGATGCGCAGCTCGCTCACGCCGTCGAGCCGCCAGACCCGGCCGTCCCACTGCGCGTCGCCGGCCGCGAGCCGGCCCTCGATCAGGTCGTCGGCATTGCGCTCGTAGAGGCGCAGTCCGCGCAGGTGCCGGCCGTCGGGGCTGATGCTGTCGATCGAGACCGGACCGCGAGGCGTGTTCACCCAGAGCCGCGGCGTCGATTCGCCGCTCGGCGTGCTCTCGCTCCACCACGCCTTGAGACGGTTCTCCGCCTGCGGCAGGACCTGCTCGGACAGCGCGAACTGCAGCGCGGCGAGCAGCAGCGGCACCGGCAGCAGCCAGGCGAAGATGCGCATCAGGCTGACGCCGGCGCAGCGGATCGTCGTGATCTCGAGATTGCGCGCCATCGAGTGCATCGCCGTCATCGTGCCGAGCAGCACCGCGATCGGCAGCATCAGCACCACCTCGGCGGGCGTGCGCAGCGCTGCGTAGTAGAGCAGGCCGCGCAGGCCGAGCGCGCGCTTGAGGACCTCGGTGGTCATGTCGAGCAGCTCGAGCATCTGCAGCAGCGCCGTGAGCACCGCCAGCAGGGCGAGGATCTGCACGCCGACCCGGCGACGGAAGTACCCCGGCAGCACCGAGCTCACGCCGCCGCCTTGGCGCGCCGCCGCGGCCGCAGACCCTCGAACAGGCCTTCGACCGCCAGGACCCCGCGCAGCACCGGGTTGTCGCCGGGCCAGGCGAGGCTGCCGCGAAAGATCCACAGGCCCAGCGCGGCGAACAGCAGGTACGGGGTCCAGACGGCGATCGCCGGCGGCGCGCGGCCGTTGGCGGCGAGGCTTTCGCCGAACTGCAGCGCATGGTGGACGACGATCAGCGCCAGGGTCGCGAACACCACGCCCGGCGTGCGCTGGCCGCGCTTGGACGCCATGCCGAGCGGCAGCGCCAGCAGGGGCAGGAGCGGCAGGAGCATCACCCGCGCCAGGCGGCCATGGAATTCGGCCGCCGCCTTGTTGTCGGCGCTCTGGCGGAGGTCGCGCCAGAGCTCGGGCTGGGTGCGCTCGCGCGCCGATTCGCCGCGGTCGCGGAACGGCTGTCGCGTCGGCAGCAGGTCGCGGTCGACCCGGCTGTTGGCGAAGCGCTCGATCGACACCGAGCGGTCCTGCCCCTCCACCAGCCGCAGGCCCTCCTCGAGGCGCAGGCTCAGGCCCTCGCCGCCGGGACCCGGGACGAACTCGCCGTGCGTCGCCGTCGTCGTCTCGATGCCGCCCGCGGGCGTGCGCCGCTCGATGAAGATGCCGCGCAGGTGGCGGCCGTCGGGATCGACCTCGCGGGCGCTGAAGATCGCGCCCTTGCCCGCATCGATGAAGCGGTTCTCCTCGACCTTGGCGTTCCAGCCGGTCTGCATCGCCTCGTAGACCGCCAGCCGGTAGCCGTAGCGCGTGAGCGGCTGGACCTGGCCGTACAGGTAGGCGTTGAACGGGATCAGCAGCACCGCGAGCGCGAAATACGGCGCGGCGATGCGCGCGATCGACCGGCCGGTGGTGAGCATGATGTCGAGCTCGCAGTCGTCGGACATGCGCGCCGCGGCGATGAAGATCGCCGCGGTGAAGGCCATCGGCAGGCCGAGGCCGAAATAGTGCGGCACCAGGTTGGCGATCATCACGACCACGCTCGAAAGCGGCGCGCCTGCGGAAGCGGCGAGGTCGAGCAGGCGCAGCAGCCGCTCGAGCAGCTGCGCCATCAGCAGGATCGCCAGCACCAGCGCGAGCGGGGCGATGAACAGGCGCAGCGCGTAGCGGTCGAGGCGGTCGAAGGCGAACAGGGGCAATCCGCGGGGTCCTGGGTTCTGGGGGTGCGGCCGCGAGCGGCGCGGATCAGTGCGCGGCCGAGGCCTTCCACGCGTCGCGCAGGCGGGCGACGACGCCGTCGATGGTCGCCGTGTCGAGCGCCACCGCGGGCTCGAGCGCGGGCTGGCCGGGCCAGCCGGTGTCGGGGAAGGCGATCGCGCCGAAGTTGCGTGTGCCGTTGTAGCGCGGGATCACGTGGAAGTGCACGTCCGGGTCGACCATCATCAGCATCAGATAGTTGATCCGCTCGTAGGCGACGAAGCCGCGCAGCATCGACTCGACGCCCTGCACCACTTTCCCGAGCTCGGCGAAGCCCTGGGCGCTGACGCCCGAGAAGGCCTGCACCGGCTCGCGGCAGACCAGCACCAGCGAGCCGAAGGTCGGCTGCTTCGGCCGCAGCAGCACGGTCCAGCAATCGGTCTGCGCGATCCGGGTGACGGGATCGCCGAACTTCGCTTCGGTCGCGTTGGCCATGGGTCGGCTCCTCCTCGGCCCCGATTCTGGGGCCGCACGCCTCAGACCCGGGCGAGCGGCTCCGGGCGCGGCGCCGCGGCGCGCGGCAGGCAGAGGTGGTAGCGGCCGGCGGCAACGAACGCCCCCGCCTCGGTCGACCAGCGTCGGACCTCGACCTCGACGCGGCCTTCGTCGCCGGCCGCGAAGACCAGGCGATGCCAGCGCGCGCCCTGGTCGTGGCGGCTCGGCAGCGCCGAGGACGACGGCACGCACAGGCACGGGATCGGCTCGACAGGGCCGGGCAAGGCGTCGAGGCGGGCGTCGCGCGCATGGCCGTGCAGCACCAGCTCGGCGCCCGCCCGGCGCAGCACGTCGGCCAGCGCCTGCCGGTCGGCGAGCGCCTTGCGCCAGCCGATCGCGCCTGCGGCCGGCGGGTGGTGCAAGGCGACGATGCGAACCCTCCCCGCTGCGCCTTCGGCGACGAGGATCCGCTCGAGCCGCTGCAGTTGTTCGACGCCGAGGCGGCCTCGCGCCAGCAGCGGCGCGGTCGGCAACGCCGAGTCGAGGCCGATCAGCGCCAGGTCGCCGAGACGATGCGTGTACGGCCAGCCCTCGGCGCTCCGCGTCCAGCCGGACCAGAGGCCCAGGCCCTCGGCGGCGGCGACGGGCACGAGCGCGTCGTGGTTGCCCGGCACCAGGCTGAGCGCGCCCGCCGGCGCGAGCGCCGCGAGCCAGGCGGCGGCCTGGCGAAATTCGGCCGGCAGCGAGAAGTTGGTGATGTCGCCGGTGACGACCACATGGTCGACCGCCGCGGCACGAACGTCCGCGGCCAGCGCGTCGAGGATCTCGGGGCGGTGCAGATGCCGCCGGCGGCGCCACGAGAGCGCACTGAGCTGGCGCTTGGAGAAGCGCTGCCGCAGCGTCAGGCGCGGCTCGAACGGAAGGTGCAGGTCGGAGACGTGGGCCAGCGTGAAGCGGTTCATCGACAATGCCCGCCGCAGCCAGGACTTCCGTTTCCGACCATGCCCGAGCTTACTTCGCCGCTCCGCTTCCTTCGCCTCGCCCGGTGAGCGCCCGCCCCGGTCCGGTTCGCGCGGCGTCGGGCATCGTCGTCGGCCAGTCGACGCTGCGCGTCTGGGGACTGCCCTCGGCGCTGCGCCTGCAGCGCCAGCTCGCGCTCGCCGGCGCCCTCGCCGATGAAGCGCAGGCGACACGGCGCGTCCTGTTGCGTGCCGACTGGGTCTACGACGACGCCCTGGTGCGCGGCCTGGTCGCCGCCGACGCCGACCTGGCCCTCCACGCCGCCGACGGAACCGCGGTCGCCCTGAGCGTCGCCGCCGACGCGGGGGGCGAAGCTGCGGCGCTGCTCGCCGCTGGCCGCGCGCCGGCCGGGTCGCGCGCGGTGAGCCCGGCCGAGCTCGCCGATGGTTACAACAACGCCCTGCGCAAGCGCGAGCCGCCGTTCCTGTTTCCGCTCAACGACGCGACGCTGCCGGCGATCGAGCAGCGCGTCTTCGGCAGCTCGTACAAGGGCGTCACCGACCTGGTCACGCTTTACGTCTGGCCCCGGCCGGCGCGCTGGGCGACGCGCATCTGCGCCAACGCGGGCATCACGCCGAACCAGGTCACCTCGGCGAGCCTCGTGCTGGTGCTCGCCGCGATGGCGCTGTTCTGGACCGGGCACTACGCGCTCGGCCTGATCGCCGCGTGGCTGATGACCTTCCTCGACACCGTCGACGGCAAGCTCGCCCGCGTCACCCTGCGCTCGACGCCGTTCGGCAACTACTACGACCACCTGATCGACCTGATCCACCCGCCGTTCTGGTGGTGGGCCTGGATCGTCGGCCTGCCGGCCGCGGGCTTCACGCTCGGCCAGGCCGGCCTCGTTCTCGGGGTGATCGTCGCCGGCTACGTGCTGCAGCGGATCGAGGAAGGCGTCTTCATCGCCTGCTTCGGCATCGAGATGCACGTCTGGCAGCGCTTCGACAGCCGCTTTCGGCTGATCACCGCGCGCCGCAATCCCAACCTGCTGCTGCTGACCGGCTCGGTCCTGATCGGCCGCCCGGATCTCGGCATCGTCGCGGTCGCGATCTGGACCGCCGCTTCGCTGCTGGTGCATGCGCTGCGCCTGGTGCAGGCGGCGCTGGCGCGGCGCCGCGGCAAGCTGCATTCGTGGCTCGCGACGCCGACGTGAGCGGCGCGGACCTGGCCGCGCTGGTCGGCGCCGAGCTCGAGCGACCGGTGCCGCCTGCGGTAGCAGCGCTGGCCGCCGAGCTCGCCCGGCGGGCCGGCGACGCAACCGCGGCGGTGCTCTTCTACGGCTCGGCGCTGCGCGACGACGCGCTCGACGGCGTGCTCGATTTCTACGTGCTGACCGATCGGCCGATCGCCTGGCCGGGCTCGCGCCTGACCGCCCTCGCCGGCCGCCTGATCCCGCCCAACGTCGGCTACCTCGAGACCGCCATCGACGGCGTGACGCTGCGCACCAAGTACGCCGTCATGACCCTGGCGCAGTTCCGCCACGCGATGGCGAAAGAGCGCATCGACACCACCCTCTGGGCGCGCTTCTCGCAGCCGGTCGCCTGCATCCACGCGCGCGGCGAGACCGAGGCGCGGCAGGTGCGCGCGGCGGTCACCGAGGCGGTCGTGACCGCGGCGCGTTGGGCGGCGGCGCTCGGGCCCGTGCGCGGCACGGCGGCCGACTTCTGGCGCGGCTTGTTCCAGCGGACCTACGCCGTCGAGCTGCGAGTCGAGCGCAGCGCCCGCGCCGACGACCTGGTGGCGCGCGACGCGGCGCGCTATTCGCGCCTGTTGCCCGCCGCCTGGGAGGCCGCGGGCCTGGCTTTTTCCAGCAACGCCGACGGCGTTCTCGCGCCGACACTCAACGCCGAAGATCGCGCCGCCGCCGAGCGCCGCTGGCGGAGGCGCCGCCTCCTCGCCCGGCCGCTCAACCTGCTGCGCCTGTTCAAGGCGGCCTCGACCTTCGACAACGCGATCGACTACGTCGCCTGGAAGGTCGAGCGGCACAGCGGCTACCGGATCGAGCCGACCGAGTTCCAGCGCCGCCATCCGCTCCTCGCCGCGCCGTCGCTGTATCTGAAGCTGCGCGCGCGCGGCGTGCTGCGCTAGCCCGGCAGCGCCGACGCGGCGGGCACCGTCGAACGCTTATGCGGCCGCCAGCCAGCCGGCGCGCCGATACCAGGCCACCGCATCGGCGAAGCCGTGCTCGAGGTCGAACTGCGCCGCCCAGCCCGGCGCGGTCGCGCGTTCCGCGGCGGCCACGCCCCAGTCCGGATGGCGCAGCTCGCGCAGCTTCTGCGAGCTGATCATGCTGCTCGAGCCCCAGGTCTTCGCCAGGTCGCCGACCAGGGCGACGCCGCTCAGCAGCGCCTGTGGCGCGCGCACGAAGCGCGGCGTGGCATTGCCGACCGCGCGCGCCGCGGCGCCGAGCAGCTCTTCCCAGGTGTAGCCGCGGGGCCGCTCGTCGGCCGCCTCGAGCACGCCGGCGTGCCCGGCGGGCTCGCTCGCCAGCGCGACCATCAGGCGCACCAGGTCGCTGACGTGGATCAGCGCCGCGCGCGCCTCGGCGCGCCCGAGCAGCGGCACCAGGCGACCGGCGGCGAGCTGGAAGAAGAGCAGCGTCTCGCGATCGCCCGGCCCGTACACGACCGATGGACGAAGCACGGTCGCCCGCGCGCCGAGGATCTCGCGCACCGCGCGCTCGCCCGCGTGCTTGCTCGCCGCGTAGTCGGAGAGCGCGGGCTCGCGCGCGGCCAGGCTGGAGACGAGCAGGAAGCGCGCGACCGGCGCGCCGTGCTCGACCGCGCGCGCCAGCGCCGCCGCGCCGTCGCGGTTGACGGCGAAGAAGTCGGCGCGCCGCGCCGCCTTGATCAGCCCGGCGAGATGGATGACGACGTCGGCGCCCTCGACCAGGCGCGCCAGCGCCGCGGCGTCGCCCAGGCTGCCTGCCACGACCTCCGGCACGAGCTCGCGCCACTCGGCCACGTCGGGCTCGCGGCGCAGCAGCAGCCGCACCCGGAAGCCGGCCCGGTGCAGGGCGACGACAAGGTGCCGGCCGATGAAGCCGGTGGCGCCGGTCACCGCCGCCAGCGGCGCGGCCCCGGGCGCGAGCGCATCCGCGGGCGGCAGATTCATCGAAGGTCGTATGGCGTAAACCCCTGTCGCTGCCGGAAACAGGCCCGGCCGCCACTAGGATACTGGCGCCCGACACGCTTCCTGCCACCGTCCATGCGCAGCACCGTCTTCATCCACACCAATCCCAAGCAGGCCGTCGGCGCCCTGGTCGCGCGGCACGCGCTGATCCGCAACAGCGCGGCGCCCGAGCGTTTCGACGTGCGCATCATCGACACCAGCGACTTCCCGGCCTTCGACCGGTTCGAAGGCCGCAGCTACCTGCGCGAGGGCAAGCAGACGGTCTGGCGCAACGACGACCTGCAGTCGTTCACGCCGCTGCGCTTCGCCGTGCCGGAGCTGATGGGCTACGCCGGCCGCGCGGTGCTCACCGATCCCGACATCTTCGCCCTGGCCGACATCAACCTGCTGCTGGAGCGCGACATGGGCGGTGCGGCGGTGCTGGCGCGGCAGATGCCGGCCGACTCGCGCCGGCCGCTGCACTTCGCCTCGAGCGTGATGCTGCTCGACTGCGCGCGCCTGAGGCACTGGCGCTGGGAACACGACTTCGAACAGACCTTTCGCGGCGAGCGCGACTACCGCGACTGGATGTGGCTGCTGCTCGAGCCGCCCGGCAGCGTCGCGCCGCTCGAACCGGAGTGGAACGACTTCGACCGGCTGACGCCCGAGACCCGCCTGCTGCACAACACGCATCGGCGCACGCAGCCGTGGAAGACCGGGCTGCCCTCCGACTTCACGGCGCGCGGCACCACCCTCAGCTCGCGCGCGGGCATCTGGCTGCGGCGCCTGCGTGGCAAGGGCAGCGGGCGCTACAAGCGCCATCCCGATCCGGCGCAGGAGCGGCTCTTCTTCAGCCTGCTCGGCGAGTGCCTGGACAACGGCTCGGTGCCCGCGGCGATGCTCGAGAGCGAAATCGCCCGCGGCCACATCCGCACCGACGCGCGCGCCTGCATCGCCCAGGCGCACCGGGCGGCGACCTAGCACCGCAAACGCCTCAGGGCCGGTCGATCAGCGCATTGATCCGCGCCACGGTGCCCGCGCGCTCGGCCTCGGCGAGTTCGAGCGGCCGGCCGGCGCCGGCGAACAGGCCCGCCTCGGCGAGCGCGCGCTGCAGGAGGCCGAGGTCGCGCACCGAAGACACGAGGCCGAGGCCGACCAGGCGATCGAGGCCGCGCCGCGTCAGCGACCGCGGCGCGCTTTCGGCCGCGGTCCGCCACGCGGCGCCGAGCCGCCAGCGCCAGTCGGCTTCGGCCGGCAAGGCGAACGGCGTCACCGGCCGGCCGCTGAGCAAGGCCTCGGTCAGCATCGACGCGCTGTCGGCGGTGACGATGAAGCGGTCGGCCAGGCCGAGCAGCGCCGCGTAGCAGTTCTCGTCGCGGCCCCAGCGCACGAGCTGCGCCGGAACCTCGAGGGCGCGCTCCAGCGTCGCCATCGCCGAGGCCGGCGTGCGCGGGCTGTCGAGCACCCAGGCGCTGCCGCCCACGGCGCGCAGCTCGGCGTTCACGGTAGCCGCGAGCCGCGCCGCGGCCGCGTCATCGAGGACGAACGGCCGGCTGTTGCCGCCGACCAGCACCGCCGTCCACGGCCGCGGCAACGCCGCAGCGCGCGCCGCGAACGAGGCCGGCAAGGGCACCGGCGACTGCGGCGGCACGAACGGCAGGAGGTTGGTCAGCACGTTGGCGCGCTCGGGCAGCGCGTACTGCGGCGTGGTGACGACCAGGTCGAACCAGGCGAGCGGCGCCCACGGCCGGTTGACGTGGATCAGCCGCGTCTGCCCGCCCGAAGCGCGCCGGATCCAGAGCGCCGCCGGCACGCTCTTGCGGCCCGCGGCGAGGACCGCGCGTGGCCACGGCGGCACGAGCGGCGGATCGGTGCGCCAGGTGAGCCGGTGCGCGAACCAGCGGGCGGGTGCCAGCCGCGCGCCGCGCCTGAAGTGGAGCTGCACTGCGCGATACGGACGCTGCAGCGCATCGGCGATCGCCAGCAGCTGCCGGTTGTCACCGTGCCGGTTGCCGAGCAGGACCCAGAGCGATTCGTCGCTCACGACGCGGCCGGCCTGAACTTCCGCCAGCGCCGCTGCTGCCAGCTCCAGAGCTGCGGATGGCGGCGCACGATCGCCTCGGTAGCCCCGACCAGCGAGGCCACGTCGGCTTCGAGCGACTCGCGGCCGAGCGCGAGCGCCGGCTGCACGGCGAAGCGCCAGAGCGGCGCCGCCGCGGTCGTGGCGACCGGCAGCACCGGCGCCCGCGCGGTGCGGGCGAGTTGCGCCGGGCCGGCGGGCATCGGCATGTCCTTGCCGAGGAAGCGCTGCACCAGGCCGTCTTTGGCCTGCTTCACGCCCTGGTCGAGCATCAGGAACACGATCCGGCCCTGCTTCAGCGCCGTGAGCATCTGCGCGTAGGCACGGATGCCGGCATTGGCGGCGATGCCCTGGACGCCGTAGAGCGCCAGGCCCGCGTGGAAGAAGTCCGCCGACATCATGCGCGACTCCTTGTAGAGCACGCTCACCGGCCAGCCCGCGCTCGCCAGCCGCAGCGGCAGCAGCGCGGCGTTGCCCATGTGCGCGGCAAGCAGGATCGCGCCCCGGCCGTCGCCGAGCGCGGCCCGCAGGTGCTCCAGGCCCTCGACCTCCGAGCGCGCCAGCAGCGTCGCCTCGTCCTGCCGGCGGTCGAGCATCGCCATCACCTCGAACAGCGCGGCGGTGTTCACGCGGTAGGCCTCGCGCAGCATGGCCGGCACGGCCGGATCGTCGGCGGCACGGCCGAGCGCGAGCGCCATCTCGGCCTGCATGCGGCGCCGCGACCGGCCGCCGAGGCGGAACTGGAGCTCGCCGGCGAGGCGCCCGGCCGCGCCGGCGCGGGCGAAGCCGATCGCGCGCAGCAGGCTGCGCACGCCGAGGAACATCAGGCGCCGGGCGCCGCGCCGCCAGCGCAGGCGAACGCCGTCAGCCATTCACGGGCAGGCCGGCGACGTCCTCGAGCCGCGGCTCGACGCTGATCTTGCCGGCGGCGAGCCGATAGATGCGGTCGGCGGCGTCGATCAGCAGCTCCTGGTGCGAGACCGCCAGGATCGTCAGGCTGCCCTTGAGATGCTTCACCGTCTCGACCACCGCGACCTGCGCTTCGACGTCGAGATTGCTCGTGGCCTCGTCGAGGATCAGGAGGCGGGGCTTGTGCACCAGGGCACGGGCGATCGCGAGCCGTTGCCGCTGCCCGCCCGACAGGCGCGAGCCGCCTTCGCCGAGCCGCGTCTGCAGACCGTCGGGCATGGCCTCGACGAAGGCGAGCGCATCGGCGGCGCGAAGGGCCTCGCGGATGTCGGCCTCGGTCACGTCTTCTTCACCGAGCGCGAGGTTGTAGCTCACCGACTCGTCGACGAGCACCGATTCCTGCGGCACGTAGCCGATCTGCCGCCGCCATGCGCGCAGGTCGATCTCGGTCAGCGGCACGCCGTCGATCAGGATCCGACCCCCCTCGGGCTGCTGCAGGCCGACCACCAGGTCGAGCAGGGTCGTCTTGCCCGCGCCGGAGGGTCCGACGAGCACCGTCAGGCCCTTCGCCGGGATGGTGAACGACGCGTGGTCGAGCAGCTCACGGCCGTCGCCGTGGCCGAAGCGGACGTCGTCGAAGCGGATCGCCTCGGCCAGGTGCGGAACGACGTGACCGCCGCGCGGCTCGACCTGCGCCGTCGCGGCGGCGATCGCCTCGATCAGCGACCAATAGGCGCTCTCGCGCACCACCACCTGCTGGAAGGCGCGCTGCGCCTTCGACAGGTAGTTCACCACTCTGGCGAGCAGGAACAGCATGACCAGCACCGCCGGCAGCGGCATCTGCAGCGCGAACAGGCTGAGGAAGAAGCCCACGCCCACCATGATCGCGAGCAGCGGCTCCTGCAGCGCGGTCAGCGCCTCCTTGCTGATCACCTGGCGGCGGATCGCGCGCTTGAGCTGGCGCGTCTGGTCGGAGATCAGTGCGTCGATGTGGTCTTCCCGCGCCATGGCCTTGAGCGGCTTGGCGGCGCTGAGCTGCGCGCCGATCGCCGAGACCAGGCCCCTGAGCAGCGAGGTCTGGTGCTGGCCGGCGCGACGCGAAACGCGGATCAGCGACTGCAGCAGCACCAGCAGCAGCGCCCCGGCCACCGCTGCGGCAAGGCCCGCCTGCCACGAGATCGACAGGGCGATGCCGAGATAGATGAGCGAGTTGAGCAGCATCGCCGTCATCTCGGCGCCGTGCTGGAACGCATCGGAGGCGCGATGCGCCTCGGTGGCCACCGCGTTCGACAGCCGCCCGACCGACTGCTGCAGGTAGTGGCGCCAACGCGCCGCCATGACGGCGCGGATCAGCGCCAGGCGCAGGTCGGTGGCGATGTGGGCGACGGTGTAGCCGACTTGGCGGTTGGCCAGGAGCGCCAGCACCGCCTTCATGCAGATCAGCACGATCGCCAGCGTCAGCAGCACCGGCGCGGTCGCCGGCAGGCCGAGGAACTCGGCAACCCGGGTGGCGATCTGCTCGGGCAGCGACGGCTGGTGATCGGGCTTTCTCGTCGCCAGGGTCAGCATCGAGAGCAGCATCGACATGCCGAGGCCGTCCATCAGCCCGGCGACGAGGATCGCGACGATCGCCGCGGCGGCACGCCCGGGATAGGCGCGAACGTAGGCGCGAAGCATCGGCAGCGCGCCGCGGCTCTGCACCGAGGTGAGGATGCGGGTCGAGTCGGCGCTCATGGGCTGAAGAAGCGCAGGCGCGGGCCTGGCGTGATGACGACCGGCCGCGCCGGATCGGTGTCGAAGCGCTCGCCGTCGAGCACGTAGCCGGCGAGGCCGTTCACATGGACGCGCTCGCAGTTGCCGCTGAGGTAGCCGTTGTCGAGATTCATCGCCTTCGAGTATCGGCCCGTCAGCAGGCGCGGCAAAGCGGGCCAGAAACCGCGCGCGCGCCGGGCGACGGCCGTCAGGCGCAGCGCGCCCGTGCCCCGCTTCGCATAGGGCGCGAACAGGCCGGTGCGATGCTGCAGCGTCGTCGCCAGCAGCAGGCGCACCTCGCCGCGCATGCTGCCGCAGGCGCCGGCCTCGATCTGCAGCATCGGCGCGCCGACGTTCGCCCGGCCGACCAGGGCGAGCGCCGCGAGGCGGGTCAGGACCCAGGGCGTGCTCAGGGGACCCGTGCGCAGCGGGCCGCTGCCGCCGTAGCGATAGTCCTGGGCGCGGCGAACGACGTTGTCGACGGCGGCCCCGCCGAAGAAGAAGCCGAACCGAGGCGGCGCCGGCTCCTGGTCGATGCGCAAGGGCACGCGCTCGACGATGGCCGCGTCCCAGCGCCCGTCGCTCGCCCAAGAGAGCGCCCGCTCGAGCGTCGCCAGAGGATCGGCGCGGCCGACCAGGTCGGCGGCGGTGAGGTTGCTGCGTCCGCCCGGCAGGATCACGAGGTCGGGCAGCCAGTGACCCTCCGGCAGGCGCGCCAGGCGCTCGACGAACTCGCGCACCGTGCCGTCGCCGGCGAGGACGGCGACACGGCGCTGGCGCCGGGCCAGGATCGAATCGAGCACGGTCGCCACGTCGTCAGGGCCGCAGACGCGGAACACCTCTGCGCCGCGCGCCGCGGCAAGCGCGCTCGCGCGGCCGGCCAGGCCGCGCGCCGCGCGAAAGCTCAAGGGGTTGACGATCAGGCAGAGCGGCGCCGGCTCATCGGCGGGAGCCGCCGGAGCCGTTGCCGGCCCGGTGACGGGAAAGGTCAAGGCTGGTCAGCGATCGGCGATCAGCACCGAGCGCACGCCCAGGATCGCATCCTTGAGCTTGGCTGCCGCGAGCTCCCGGCACTGCTCGCGCGTGGCGCCCGGCTGCGAGCCGAACGCCGTGGCCGAGTGCTGCGGCTTGAACACCAGCCGGCTGCCCATGACGCGCGGCACCATCACGGCGCGAGCAGTGACCACACAGGCTCCCTCCCGCGTGAAGCCGCCCTGCACCTGGCTGACGAAGCCCCACTTGGACACCGGATAGAGCTTCTGCAGGCGCATGCGCATGTTGCCGTCCGCGACCTGCGCCTTCCACACGGCCAGGGCGGCGGCGGTGGAGATCAGGTCGGGCGACGAGTCGTCGACGAAGAGGTACTCGGCCGGCGCCGCGAACGCCGCGGACGAGGCGACGAGCAGCGCCGTTGCCAGGACGTGGGGGGTGCGCATAATGTTTCTTCTCCCTGTGGACAAGCCACGAGTTTACGAAAGCGCCGCGCCATGAAACTGCTCGCCCCTCTTCGAACCGCCTGCCTGCTCGCCACGACGCTGGTCCTGACCGGCGCCCTCGCCTCCACCAAGGACCTGGAGGCGCTGATGAGCAAGGACGGCCTGCAGAAGATCAGCGTCAAGGGAGTCGACCTCGCCTACGCGCGCCCGGGCGCCACGCTCGCCGCCTACAAGCGGGTCAAGCTCGATCCGGTGGAGGTGGAGTTCAGCAAGTCGTGGAACCCCACCCGGACCGGCAGTTCGCTCAAGCTGAGCACGGACGAGCGGGAGAAGATCCGCAGTGGCGTCGCCAAGCTGGTGGAGGAAGAGTTCGCCCGCGAGCTGCAGGCGAACAACAAGTACCCGGTCGTCGCCGAGGCCGCGCCGGACGTGCTGCGCGTCAAGGCGCGCATCGTCAACCTCTACGTCAACGCGCCCGACACCGGAACCGGACGTTCGCGCACCTTCGTCTCTTCCGCGGGCGAGATGACGCTCGTTGCCGAGCTCTCCGACTCGACGAGCGGCCAGGTGCTGGCGCGGGTGGCCGACCGGCGCGAGGCGAAGACCAGCCGGATGCAGATGACCAACAGCATCGTCAACGAGTCCGAGGCGCGGATCATCGCCGCTGCCTGGGCGAAGACCCTGCACAAGGCGCTCGACAAGGCGCAGGGCATCGGCTCCCGGTAAAGGCTGGCAATCGACAAGCGCCAGGAGTAATCTTCCCAGCCCCGCTAAGGCCGGGCGAATGGCGCGGCGGGCACCACCAACGGAGGAGCTCGATGACGACGATTCAGATCAACGGCAAGTCGATGCAGGTCGATGCCCCGGAGACCACCCCCTTGCTCTGGGTGCTGCGAGACCACCTCGGCCTCACCGGCTCCAAGTTCGGCTGCGGCATGGCGCTCTGCGGCGCCTGCACCGTGCATCTCGACGGCGCTGCCACGCGCTCGTGCGTGACGCCGCTTTCGGCGGCCGTCGGCAGGAAGATCACGACGATCGAAGGCGTTGGCGCCACGCGCGTCGGCAAGGCGGTGCAGACCGCCTGGATGGCGATCGGCGTGCCGCAATGCGGCTACTGCCAGGCCGGGCAGATCATGAGCGCGACGGCGTTGCTCGAGAAGAACCCGAAGCCGACCGACGCAGACATCGACGGCGCGATGGCCGGCAACCTGTGCCGGTGCGGAACCTACACGCGCATCCGCAGCGCGATCAAGTCCGCGGCGGGCATGAAGGGAGAAGCATGATGGACCTGCACACTCTCGTCACTGCCAGGAAGGGTGGCACCAGCCGCCGCGCATTCCTGAAGGCCGCTCCGCTCACCGGCCTGCTGCTCGGCGTGGGCCTGCCCGGGTTCGGCCTCGCGGCCGACGAGCCGCAGAAGTACGGCGGAGACGGCATGCCGCACGGCCTGCAGGACAGCCCGAAGATCTTCGTCTCGATCGCCACCGACGGCACGGTCAGCGTCATCGTCAATCGCTCCGAGATGGGCCAGGGCGTGCGCACCAGCCTGCCGCGGATCGTTGCCGACGAACTCGAAGCCGACTACAAGCGGGTGCGCGTGGTGCAGGCGCCCGGCGATGAAGCGAAGTACGGCAACCAGGATACCGACGGCTCGCGCAGCACGCGCCACTGGTTCGAGCCGATGCGGCGCTGCGGCGCTGCGGCGCGGCAGATGCTCGAGCAGGCCGCGGCCAACCAGTGGAAGGTGCCGCTCGACCAGGTCGAGGCGAGGAACCACGAGGTGGTCAACAAGAAGAGCGGCGCCCGGCTCGGCTACGGCGCCCTCGCCGTTGCGGCGGCCGGGCTCGACGTGCCGCCGCGCGGCGCGCTGAAGCTGAAGGACCCGGCCAAGTTCCGCTACATCGGCAAGAACGACCCGACGCTCACCGACGGGCCGGTCATCGTCAACGGCAAGTCGCAGTACGGCATCGACACGCGTCTGCCCGGAATGCTCTATGCCGTGATCGCGCGTCCACCGGTGCTGGGCGGCAAGGTGAAGAGCTTCGACGCCGCCGAGGCGATGAAGGTGCCGGGCGTGCTGAAGGTGTTCGCCATCGACGGCACGCCGCCGCCTTCGGAGTTCTCGCCGGTGGGCGGCGTGGTCGTCGTCGGCAAGGACACCTGGGCCGCCATGCAGGGCCGAAAGGCGCTGAAGATCGACTGGGACGACGGCGCGCACGGCAGCTACGACTCGGCGGCGTACCGGACGGAGCTGGAGGCCGCCGTCAGGAAGTCGGGCGGCAAGGTGGTGCGCAACGAGGGCGACGCGTACGCGGCGCTGGCCAGCGCGGCGAAGAAAGTCGAAGCCGACTACTACGTGCCGCACTATGCGCACGCGACCATGGAGTGCCCGGCGGCCACCGCGCGCATCGTCGACGGCGCCTGCGAGGTGTGGGCGCCGAGCCAGTCGCCGCAGGCGGCGCGCGACCGCGTGGCCAAGCACCTGAACCTCTCGGCCGACAAGGTGAAGGTCAACGTCACGCTGCTGGGCGGCGGCTTCGGCCGCAAGTCGAAGGCCGACTTCGTCGTCGAGGCCGCGCTGGCTTCCAAGGAGATGGGCGGCCAGCCGGTCAAGGTGACCTGGACGCGCGACGACGACCTGCACAACGACTACTTCCATGCGGTGTCGGCGCAGCACCTCGAGGCCGGGCTCGACGCCAGCGGCAAGGTGGTGGCGTGGCTGCACCGGGCGGCGGAGCCGACGATCGTCTCGATCTTCGCTCCCGACCCGAAGACCCTCGCGGGGTTCGAGCTCGGGCTGGGCCTCACCGGCCTGCCGTACCGGATTCCGAACGTGCGGATCGAGAACCCGGAGGCGGTGGCGCACACGCGGATCGGCTGGCTGCGCTCGGTGAACAACATCCAGCATGCATTCGCCGCGCAGTCGTTCATCGCCGAGATCGCACAAGCGCAAGGCAAGGACCATCGCGACTACCTGCTGGAGATGCTGGGCCCGGACCGGCGCATCGATCCGCGCACGATCAGCGAGCCCTGGAACCACGGCGAATCGCCCGAGCGCTACCCGATCAGCACCGGGCGCCTCCGCCGGGTGATCGAGACGGCCACCAAGGAGGCGGGCTGGGGGCGCAAGCTCCCCGCGGGCCAGGGCCTCGGCCTGGCGGCGCACTACAGCTTCGTGAGCTACATCGCGGCGGTGATCGAGGTCGGTGTCGCGCCAAACGGCGAGTTGACGATTCCGCGCGTCGACATCGCCGTCGACTGCGGGCCGCACGTCAATCCCGACCGGGTGCGCTCGCAGATCGAAGGCGCCTGCGTGATGGGGCTCAGCCAGGCCGTGGTCAGCGAGATCACGTTCAAGAATGGGCGCGCGCAGCAGGACAACTTCCACCAGTACGAGATCGTGCGCATGAACGCGGCGCCGAAGAAGATCGTCGTCCACATCATTCCCTCGGAGTCGTACGACCTGCCGCTCGGCGGCGTCGGCGAGCCCGGGGTGCCGGTGATCGCGCCGGCGTTGATGAACGCGATCAGCGCGGCGACGGGAAAGCGGATTCGGCGGCTGCCGTTGCGCGATCAGTTGTCGGTCTGACCCGGTTCGCGTCGAAGGGCCGCGCTTGCGCGGCCCTTTTTCCTGATCGTCGCTACACTGGCGCACGCCGGTCGTCACCTCGCGCTTGGACATCCCCATGAGTTCCGGCCTTCGCATCCATCGAGGGCTCCCGCTGCTGTCCTACGTCCCGTGGAACCTGACCTCCAGGCTCGCCCCCTTTCGCGAGGCGGACGCGATCGTGCTGTCCCTCGGCAAGAGCGGCCGGACCTGGCTCCGCGTGATGCTCCACCACGCCCTTGCGCTGGAGTACGGAATCCCCTTCGATCCGATCGGCATCGAGCCGGGCGAGAGCGGAGCCCCCCGGATCGTCTACACCCACGAGCTGGCGACGCACCTGCGCGACGCGACCCTGAGGAACCAGCTGCTCGGCAAGTCCATCCTGCCCCGCTGGCTCACCGATCGAAAGCGCCTGGTCGTCCTGGCGCGCGACCCTCGCGACGTCGTCATCTCGAGCTACTTCCACAAGACCGAGCGCTCGCGCAAGACCGACTGCAGCCTCGAGGAGTTCCTGCACCATCCGCGTTGGGGCATCGAGGGCCTCGTGATGGTCCTGAATCGCTGGCGCGTGCGCTTCGCCGCACTCCCTCATTGCCATTGGCTCTCGTACGAGGGACTGCACCGCGATCCGCAGGGCGAGCTGCTGCGGCTCCTCGCGTCGATCGGCGCCGCATCTACGCCTGGCGTGGTCGCTGCGGCAGTCGAGGCGGCACGCTTCGACCGGATGAAAGCCGCCGAGGCGGCGGGCGAGTCCAGCGACACGCGGCTCAGGCCGGGAGATGCAACGCGGCCCGATTCCTTCAAGGTCCGGCGCGGTCGGGTCGGCGGCTATCGCGACGATCTCGGACCGGAAGCCATCGCCTACGTCGACGCCGCGGTGGCCCGCCTCGACCCGTTCTTCGGTTACGGGCCGACGGGGGAGCCCGGACGCTAGACTGGCGCACGGTCGTCATCGCGCCGATGTCGGCTCAGCGGGCTGGCCGGCAAGAGTCTTGGAGTGCGCCATGGTTCTGAATCCAACTGCCGGGTCGATGCTTCCGGCGGTGACCATCCTGATCGAATGGGAGAACGCCCAGGATGTCGAAGACGTCTGGGTGCGGCAGGCCGTGGTGGCGCTGCAGGACGAGCTCGAGCGCCAGCGAGACCGAATGAGCGAGCCGGCGCGGGTGCTCTATCTGTTCGACCCCGGCAAGGTCGACGCCGACGACATACGGCGGCAGATCGACGAGGCGGCGCCTCGACTGGCGAGCGCGGCCCGGATCGAGTTCCAGCCGGCGCCAGAACTCACCTACTACAAGCTCAAGAACTTCGGCGTCGGCCTGACCCGCACCGAGCTCGTCGTGATGCTGGACAGCGACGCCGGGCCGCAGCCCGGCTGGCTGCCCGGCCTGCTGGCGCCGTTCGCCGACCCGCAGGTGATGGCCGTGGGCGGCTTCACGGTGCTGGGCTACCACAACCTCGTCTCCAGGGTGATGGCGCTGACCTGGATCTTCGACCTGCGCAGCGAACGCGACAAGACGCTCGACCGGGGCAAGATCCACGCCAACAACTGCGCCTTTCGGACCGCCTTTTTCCGAGCCAATCCGTGGCCGGACCTGCCGGCGTTCAAGAAGCAATGCGGATTCTGGTTGCGCGACATCCAGCGTCGCGGCATCGCGTGGGTGCGCACGGCCGAGGCGATGACCGTGCACGCGCCGCAGCCGGGCTTGCGCTTCCTCGCCTGGCGTGCCTGGACCGCCGGGCTCGACCGCGACTATCAGGGCGCGCAGACCACGCGTACGTCGCGTCTGTGGCGGATCGGATTTGCATTCCGTTTCTGGGTCAAGAAGTCCGCCCGCGCCGCGCGCCGCATCGTCACGAAGCGGCGCGAGGTCGACCTGCCCGCCTGGCAAGTGCCGGCGGCGATCTGCCTCGCGTGGAGCTACTGGACGGTCGTGCTGGCAGCGCAACTCGTCGCCGCCTCGACCCGCAGCTACGCCTCGCTACCTGCGCCAGCGGAGGTACTGCAGCATCAGTAGCCACGGCGGGCCGCCGAAGCAGCCGAGCGCGCTGTATCGCTTCAGCTCTTCGCGAAACCCGCCGAATCCGTGCGCGACCAGCGAGCGCCAGAAATGGCGGCCGATGTCGCGCTCGAGGCCCGATCGGTTTGCCGGATCGTTCAGGTAGTCGGGGTGGCGATCGCAGATGTCGATCGCGGCCCCGAGAAACGTGTTCGACTTGCTCGAGATCGCGTTCGTCGTCAAGTGCTTGCGCCATAGCTTCTCGTCGGTCGACGCGCACCGGTGCGCACGCGTGAGGCGCAGGATCAGATCCATGTCCTGTCGCCTTCGCAAGGTCGGGTCGAACATGCCGATCGCGATCAGCGCTGTCCGTCGCGCGCTGATCGCCGGCGTGGCCTTGAAGACACGCCGGGCGAAGACAGCCGTGCGGAGCTGCCCGCTGTCGGTCAGAACCGGATTGCGTCGCCGTGCCTCGGGCCGCCTGAGCTCCGGCGGATAGACGACCTCGTAGGAATCGAGCAGCGCGTCGACGTCCGGTCGGGCTTCGAAGTACGCGTCGACATAGGCCAGCTTGTGCGGCAGGTATTCGTCGTCGCTGTCGAGGAAACAGACGATCTCGCCGCTGGCGCACTGGATGCCGCGGTTGCGCGCTGCGTTGCCGCCGCCATTGACGTCGAGGCAGATGGCCGTCAGGCGCCCGGCATAGCGCTGCAGCAACGCCGCCGTCCCGTCGGTCGAACCGTCGTCGACGACGATCAACTCGACGTCGCGGTGGGTCTGGCCGAGCACACTGTCGATCGCACGTGGCAACGTCGCCGCCCGGTTGAAGGTCGGCATCACCACGGAGATGCGGGCCATTCTCATTCCTCCGCATGCAAGATTCCGGGTCGACGTTCCGCCGTCGCTGCCGAAAGCCTGAGCATGGGGCATAGCAACCGGCGTACCCTCCCGGATCCGAGGGGGAGCCTGATCTCACCCGTGAGAAACGCGGTCCGGGAGACATCCGAGGACTCTCTGGACGTCAAGTTGGTGGAGAGGGTGTCCGCCACACCGCTAGGAATGGCGCAGGTGAGAAGACAGACTTGTCCTCGTGCCCATCATCTCACCCAACATCCGGAAGTCGTCAATAGCGAAGCGGTTGGTCGCCCGATGTATTTCGACCGTGCGCCATCTGACTGGCCGCACTCGCGGAGTGGTAGTGGTCGGCTGCCGCTGAACGAAACGAGTCTCCCAGACTCTTCCGGGTGAACAACTATTGAGACATCACATCTCGACGACACGGGCCCCCAACTCATCTTCTTCAAGGGCGAAGGCCATCTGGTCGGTGGACTTTGACCACCTCACGAAATTGCCCCCCTGCCCTCCCGATCCCAATGCCGGCGCGCCTCCAGAACGCACTTCTGAAGTGTTAGCGACTCTGGCTGCATATATGCAGCCAGAGCATACGCTTTCTTTCTTGAACACTCAACTGAGTGATCCTCGAAGGGCCGGCGCCACGTCTGTCATTTCCGGCTTCACCGGTCATGTGGTCGCGCTTCCTGGCAAGGACACAAAGCTAGGCCACCAAGGTGTTCGCGTAAGGGATGGCTTGGGCGCTGGTCAGCGAAGCTTTCATAACCTATAACTCTGGCCGCATATATGCGGCCAGAGCATACGGTTTTTGACCTTACCCGTCAAGTGCGGCATTGCAATTGATTGCACCGGAGAGAGGGAAATCCGGCTCTTGACGAGCTGAAAAGTTGTGGTAGACTACGAGGCATATATGCCTCGTAGTGAAACGTAGACTCGTAAATGGCGTCCCGCCTAGAGCTGGCAAAGCAAGACATCGTTGAGACCTTCGAAAAGGATCTGCCGCATATCCTGCGGGTCCATGATTTCGCCGGGGCGCTCAGTGAGTATCGGGACCATTGGCGCTTAGCGGTACGAACGAGTTTCGCCACTTTTGAGGAGTTCATGCTCACCCGCACGAAGCTGCGGCGCGAATCATTTGAGTTCAAACGACCGGTCACTGGGTACGTATGGGGTGAGGTCCCACTTCTCCGGATACTGCTTGGCTTGATCGAGCACAGC
This sequence comes from Burkholderiales bacterium, assembly GCA_021414305.1. Lineage (GTDB taxonomy): Bacteria > Pseudomonadota > Gammaproteobacteria > Burkholderiales > Burkholderiaceae_C > Schlegelella_A. The sequence continues at coordinate 154,189 of JAIOOS010000024.1, forward strand.
CATCTGAGCCATTACACCGCGGTTCGCATCCACGGCCTCACCGAGCAGGTGCCCGCCACCGTATACATCACCCGCGCGCGGACCTCGGCAGGTCAGCCATCGTCTCTCGATGAAATCGACCAGGCGGCGATCGACACTGCGTTCCAGCGGCCACCTCGTCAGTCTTCTGATGTAGTTCGGCGAGGCGATATCCGCATCGTGCTGCTGCAAGGCGCGCAACAAGGCGAGCCTGGGATCACTTCTGGAACGGTCGACTATGACGGCAACGAACGAATGCTGTTGCGCTATACGACGCTGGAACGAACGCTCATCGACATTGCGGTGAGACCAACCTACGCCGGCGGCGTGTTCGAGGTCGCCAAAGCCTATGAAAACGCGCGCGAGCGCGAGGAGCTCTCTGTCAACACGATGTCCGCGACGCTGAGGCGGATGAACCTCACCTACCCCTATCACCAAGCCGTTGGCTACTACCTCGAACGCGCTAACTTCAAGGCGTCGCTAGTGGACCTGTTCAAGTCACAGCCGAAGGAGCGGGACTTCTATCTCACCCACGAAATGGGTCGCACTCGCTACCTGCCGGAGTGGCGGCTACATGTTCCAGAGGGGCTCTAGCTTCCCGCATTCACCAACCACGAACCGTTGGTAGTGGTCAAAGTTCTCGAGCTTGATGCCCGGCCGCATGGTGTCGCGCACGGAAGCAAAGCCGAGGGAATGCAAGTCTCTGACATCTCCATCTGCAATGCGGCCGATGAGGTGCAGAGGAACTCGTTTTGCTTCGAACATGTGCCGAACTAAGGCATGGAACTCAGGAGAAGCCATGTCGACCCGAAACATTTCGACGAGCGCTTTTATGTCAACGAAGTCGCGTGCTCGCTGGTTTCCCAAGCCTTGGCGCTTGATGATCGCAGCGTACTCGGGCATTTGCTGGCAGATAGCGCGAACCTTCTCGCCAACAATCATCGATGGGGAATAAACGAAGATGCGATAGCCAAGCAGATCCCGCGCTTCTTTGCCCTCGACATACTCGTAGCGCGAGATATCAATGCTGAACTTGGGGCCTTGGCCAAGCTTGATGGCCTCGCGCCGCATGCGCTCGACTTCGTGTCCGAGTTCGTCCGCACGCATGCGGGCGATAAGCTTGAACTCCACCTCGTAGCCACCCCAGAACGCCGCAAGCTCGTCGGGCATCTCGGACTTTGGCTTCTGGACCATCTTGATGTCGAACGCCAGGTAGTCCATCTCAGAACGGAACGTGTTCTCGAGCGCACGCTGGATTCGCGGCAATGCCTGCTCGAGTTCCAAGTCCTTGGCCAGAGAGAAGTCGAGGTCTACGGAGGCTCGCGAGTGCATCTGCAGCACGATGTCCATCGCGTTCCCACCTTTGAGCACCAACTGGTCCATCAACCAGTCGTCCGCAAACATCGCGGCGATGGCCACACGCTTTATTCGGTCGAGGTCCACTAAAGACTTGTCGGCCGCTTTTCGAATCGTCGCCACGGTCTCCAGTCCTTGATCGGTAGCAGAGATTCCAGTATTTCGAGTGACCACCCGGCACCGGGATCTGCATCAAACTCGACGAGCGGCAACTCTCGCACTCTCGCCGACGCTGCTTGCGAGTGTAGGACTTCGACCGCTTCTTCCGGCGGGCTTGCTCCGAGTTGGATGCTTCAGGCTGCTGGCCTCACGTGTCGAAGGAACGAAGACCAAACAATGCCTGCCTCGTGACGTGACCAGCGGGGCGAGTTTTCAAACAGTTCGTCATCCATTCGACGGCGCACAGCCTATCCTGCACTCCATCTTTTCCTCATTGGTGAGACACATCCGAATCAGAGGCGAGACAGAACCGGGACAGAAGTGAGACAGAAGCGACCCACCCGCGGGCTCGCAAATAGACCTCCTGGGACTTCGATTCTTCTGGTCACGCTCGACACGCAAATCTAAGATCGCTTCAACGAAGTTGGAGCGCGCGCGTGTCACTCAAACCCCTCAAGCCACCTGGCCGCCTCAACCGAAAGGCACTCGCCTTCGGCCCTGAGATCTGCCGCCTTCACGCTGCGGGCCATACATGCGAGGCCATCCGATTGGCCCTGTTGGAGGCTGGCGTGAAAGTCAGTCGGAGCACCGTGCATAGGGAACTGACAAAGCCGGGGAGTCGCGCCCAGTTCGCACCGGTGGCCTTCGTTGACCCGGTCGCCAGTGAACCGCGTACGTGGCTCACGCCGGCCATCGGCTCGTCCTCCGCGTTTGCCAACGATCCGCGCAGCGCCAAAGAGATCGCCGCGGCTTTCGTGGCGGGCCGAATCACCAACCCCCTCCTGCGATCGAGGAGCACCCATGAAGGTAGCAGTCATTAACTTCTCCGGGAACGTTGGCAAGACGACCATCGCCCGTCACCTCCTGGCGCCTCGCATCGAGGGCGCTGAGGTGGTCGCGATCGAGTCCATCAACGCCGACGAGGACCAGGCACGTGCCCTCAAGGGCAAGCAGTTCGGCGAGCTGCAGGAGTTCCTGCAGACCGTGGACAACGTCGTCGTCGACATCGGCGCGTCGAATGTCGAGGACCTGCTCGGGCTGATGGCGAGATACCGTGGAAGCCACGAAGACTTCGACTACTTCGTCATTCCGACGGTGCCGGCGCTCAAGCAGCAGCAGGACACGATCGCGACGCTCACTCAGCTTGCTCGTCTCGGCATCCCGGGAGCCAAGCTCAAGGTCGTGTTCAACCAGGTCGAAGACGACGTCAAGGTGAACGAAGCATTCGACACCTTGCTGGCTTTCATCGAGCAGAACCGGATTACCCAGGTCAGCCTGCAGTGCAAGCTCGGAACCAACGAGATCTACGCGCGGGTCAAGGGAACAGGCAAGGATCTGGCCGACCTGGCCAGCGACACCACCGACTACAAGGCACTCATCGTCAAGGCCCAAGGTCTCGACGACAAGCTCGCCCTCGCCCAGAAACTCGCAACCCGGCGGCTTGCCTTGGGTGTCGTGCCCGAGCTCGACGAGTGCTTCGCGGCGCTCGAGCTGCGTTAGGGCAGGCACATGAGCCGTGTCACGACTGCCCGGGAGGCCCTGATCGTCGAAGTGATCGGCGATGTCAACGAGCTGATCACCCGCGTCGAGGCCCTGAAACCGGCGATGAGCACCTCGCATCGGAAGCTCTCCGATGCCGCGATAAAGCTCGGCGGCTGCGTCGAGCCGATCACGACATACGTGCGCGACGACATCGTCCGAAACCGCAATGCTGCGATCGAGCACGTCCGCAAGCGCACCGGCGAGATCGCAGCCGAGTCCATGCAAGAGCAGATTCTGGCGATGCGGCAGGCGGCGCGAGCGATCATCGAGGCGGACGTCAGGCCGGAGTTGCGCCAGCTGTCGTCGGCCCTGCATGTCCTGGTCGAACGCACCCGTCGCCCTCAGTGGGAAACCTGGGCGACGTATGCGGCTACCGGGACCTTGCCGACGATCCTGGCCGTCGGTCTGACCTGGTACCTCATGCGGAACTGACTGCCGTCCGGCGGATACTCGAGTCCAACTAGCGAGTGTTGGTTGGTCCTTCACGTGCCAGCGCCGGTGCGGGACTCTGCGGACGGACCTCCCGAGTCGGCGACTGCACTTCCCTGCCTCGGTCGCTATCGCGCCCGCGACTGACCTCGGATGGCATGCGAGCAATGAAGCGGTCGACATGGACGGCGAGGTCCCGGTCTTCGTCGCTGTCCGACCGCGACAGACCCTCCGCGATCCGACGCCAGGCCTCGGCCGCACTCGCCAGACTCTGGTCGACCCGAAGTCCCGACTTGGCTATCCGCCACGTAGTCTTGAGTCGGCCTTCTTCGGCCGCCTTCAGTTGCCAGAGCGGCTCGTAGTTGCGGACCTGCCCGCGGGTGCGTTGTCGCGTGGCCTCGGCGTCGATGCCCCAGCCGCGCAGCTTCTCCGCAAAAGTCTCTCGCCAACGCTGCAGATCCGCCTTGCGTGGATTGAGGCGCTTGCCATGGCGCGACTCTGCCCGAACGCTCAGATGCACATGCGGGTTGGCCTGGTGGTCGTGCAGCACCATCACGTAGCGGTGATCGGCGAGCTCGGCCTGGGCGAACTCCCGGGCGGCGCGCTGGACTAGGAGGGCGTCCGTTGCCCGTGGCATCGACAGCATGATGTTGAATGCCTCGCGCCGCTGGGTAGTCTCGTCAATGTAGGCACCTCCGAAACGCCACTGTTCGACCAGATCGTGCAACGCTTCCCGGCCGTCGCGAGTGACGCCTCGGTCGTCCTCGAACGGCAGCCGCCCGTTCTTGCTGATGTAGCGAAAGTGCGCGGCGATCGCCCCCATGCCACGGCCGCCGCCGGTGACCTTGACCATCACCTGAGGCGCCCGTCGGATGACGGTTGCCTCGATGCGCCGGCGGATCGCGGCCGCGCGCTGGACCAAGCTGCCGGACAGGCGTGGCGTGGACGAGCGGACGATCCGGTTGCTTGGGTAGAAGAGCCGCTCGCCCCACTGGACGAGAACACCATCAATCTCGGCGCCCGTCTTCACGGGCGAGACTCCTCGATCGCCGCTGGCGGAGCGGCCCGTTGCCCAGGCAACGCCCTGCCGGGTCGAAGCTCTGCCACCAGCCGCGACGCGATGCCGATGTGGCGGCGCACGTCGTCCAAGAGAGGCATGACCCAGTCGTCCAGAAGCGGTCCTGACGACGCGCCTCCACGTGCCAACGTCCGGATCAGCTCGTTCATGTCACCGGAGACGATCGCGAGCTGCTCCGTCGACTTCCCGAGCTCAGTCGTGACGGAAAGTGGCGGCGCTGGCATCTTCTCGATCAAGGAGGCGAGGTACGCGCCCTGCGAGAGACCCCTGTCCCTGGCAGCTACCGCCAAGCGAGCGGAAACAATGGGCAGCAGGCGAAGGGTCACCTTGACGGGCTTGCCGGCTGCGCCCTCCTTTGGTATCTGAATGGCGGGTTCGGGTGAAGGAGCGTCGAGTAGCCGCGCTATTGCCTGCCGGATGACCTCCGATACCCCCAAGCCGCGAGCGCTCGCATGCACCCGCAGCGCCGGCCCTAAGCCGCGGAGGTCCAGGCTCGCAAGGTCTCGCACTGGAGATGCCATGGCGCAAGCCGGCGACTCGGTATTCGAACGCGCCGCGAGGTTCTCAGCGCGATGTGCTGGGACGTTCGATCGTCCATTGCCGAACATCATCGTGACGCCAACCCACCGCCCGGCTGGCGAGCTTCACCGGCGCAGGGAACTTGTGCTCTGCCACCATCCGGTAGACCGTCGAGCGGCCCAGGCCGGTGGCACGAAGGACGGCAGGCAGGCGAAGGAATATGGGTGGCGAATCCTGAAGCTCGCGCTGCGTTGGGACTGAGTTGCGTTTCATTGCGGACTCCAATCAACTTGGTCAAGGTGCCGTCGTGCCAGGCACGCTACTGCGCCAGAGGCGCGAGGGCGCGACGGTTTTCTCCTGATTTCCGTCACCCGGCCCGGGGCGACTCGGGACGTTCAGCATGAATGCGTCGCAGATTGTCCTGACCGATGAATTCGACCCCGAAATTCATCGCTCGGACGTCTCCGGACGTTGGCGGATCGAAACTTTTCATGTCGTTCGCTGACTCCTTCGACCGCCTTACGGTGAAGGCCGCCCTCCGAGCGCACTTCGTCATCGCCAAGTCAGTTCGCAAGCCGGCGTAGCCGGCGAGCGCGAATTGGGTAGGGGATGACATCTCGTCATCTTGGACCGGTGAAGTACGAACCGAAGCGACGAAATTCGACTGAATTTCGTCGCTCGGGGGTCAGTGCTTGAGCTTGCGCATTTCCTCGGCCAGGACCCAGAGGGCGCGATTGAGGCTCACGCCTCGGTCGATGCTCGCAACCTCGCGCGTCCGGATTCACTGACCGACGATTCCGACCGGCCGAACGTTCGGAGACCGTGGCGCTACGCCCGCCTCCTATTCGTACCACTCGCTTTCGGAAAGCATCATCTGGTGATGGCCACGGCCGGCCGGAATCATCGGGAAGCAGTTTTCCTGAGCCGCGACACGAACGTCGAGGAAGAACGGGCCGGCGTGATCCATGCATTCGCCAAGGGCACCTGCCAGCTCCCCGGGGTCGGACACGCAGCGCGCGCCCCAGCCAAAGGCGCGAGCGAGCGCCACGAAGTCGGGCAGCGCCTCGTTCCAGCTGTGGCTCAGTCGGTTTCCGTGATTCAGCTGCTGCCACTGCCGGACCATGCCCATGTAGCCGTTGTTGGTCAGCACGACCTTGACCGGCGCGCGATGCTGCACCGCCGTCGACAGCTCCTGAATGTTCATCAGGATCGACGCGTCGCCACTGACGCAGACGACGAGCTTGTCGGGATGCGCGATCTGCGCGCCGATTGCCGCGGGCAGCCCATAACCCATCGTGCCGGCGCCCCCTGAGGTCAGCCAGCGGCGCGGCGCGTCGAAGCGCAGGTACTGGGCGGCCCACATCTGGTGCTGGCCGACGTCGGTCGACACGATCGCGGCGCGGCCGGCCAGCACGCCTTGCAGCGAGGCCATCAGCTGCTGCGGCAGGATGACGTCGCTGCGTTGCGGAAAGTCGAGGCAGCGACGCTCCCGCCAAGCCGCGACGCGTTGCCACCAGGGCGAGAGCCGCCCCGGCGCGAGCTGCTCGAGCGCCGGCATCTGGAGCAACGCCTCGAGCACGGCCGTGCAGTCGCCGACCAGCGGCCGGTCGACCCGGACGACCTTGTTGATGCTGGTCGGGTCGATGTCGAGGTGGATCTTGCGGGCCTGCGGGCAGAACTCGTCGAGCTTGCCGGTGACCCGGTCGTCGAAGCGCGCCCCGATGCACACCACCAGATCGGCGTGATGCATGGCGAGGTTGGCCTCGAGCGTGCCGTGCATTCCGAGCATGCCCACGAAGCGTGGGTCCGAGGCAGGGAAGGCGCCGAGCCCCATCAAGGTCAGCGTGCAAGGCGCATCAAGCCGGCGCACCAGCTCGGCGAACGCGGCGCAGGCCCTCGGTCCGGAATTGACGAGGCCGCCGCCGCCATAGAGCACCGGACGGCGGGCGTCGGCCAGCATTGCCGCAGCGCGCTGCAGATCCGTGCGCGGCGGCAGGTTCACGCTCGGACGCGCCTTGCGCCGGCCTGAAGCCGCACGGCCCGGATTCGACTGCGCCAACTGCATGTCCTTGGGCACATCGATCAGCACCGGTCCGGGCCGGCCGGAACGCGCGATCTCGAAGGCCCGTCGCACCAGCTCCGGCACATGGTCCGGGTCGCGCACCTGGCAGTTCCACTTCGTCACGGGGCGCGACATGCCGAGCGCGTCGCTCTCCTGGAAGGCGTCGGTGCCGATGCCGGCGGTCGCGACCTGCCCGCTGATGCACACGATCGGCACGGAATCGCTCAGCGCATCGAGCAAGCCGGTGATCGTGTTGCCGACTCCCGGCCCCGAGGTCACAAGCACGACGCCGACGCGGCCGGTGCTGCGCGCATAGCCCTCTGCCGCATGCACGGCCGCCTGCTCGTGCCGCACCAGGACATGGCGAAGGCGCGGCTCGTCGAACAGGGCGTCGTACAAAGGCAGCGCGGCTCCGCCCGGGTAGCCGAAGAGCGTGTCGACGCCGCACTCGACCAGGGTTTCGAGCAAGGCCTGCGCCCCGTTGCGCGGCCGGGCCAGCGATGCGGGGTCGAGGGCCGCCGGCGCGAGCGAAGTCAGCGAGTGCACGCGCATGTCCATTCCCTAATTCTTGCGGTCATCTCCCCAAAAAGGTTACGCTTCTTGGGTCCAATAGCAGGTGAATCATGAAAATCAGTCGAAACAAGGGTGAATTCTCCGAAGGATCTTTCGACAAGCTGGATGTGGCGATCCTGCGCGTGCTGCTCGAAGACTCGCGCAAGACCCTGCAGGAGATCGGCAGCCAGGTGGGACTGTCGGCCTCGAGCTGCTGGACCCGCATCAAGAAGCTCGAAGGCGAAGGCGTGATCCGGCGCTACACCGTCGACCTCGACAGGGCCCACCTCGGCTATGGCGACTCTGTCATCGTCCAGCTCAACCTCGAAAGCCACAACGACGAGACGCTGTACGAATTCGGGCGCGTGCTCGCCACGATCCCGGAGGTGCTAGAGGCGTACCTGGTGTCGGGCGACTACGACTACTACATCCGGATCGCCGTGCGCGACACCCGCGACTACGAGCGGCTCCTGCGCGAGAAGCTCTACAAGATCCCGGGAATCCGCCACAGCAAGTCTCACTTCGTCCTGCGGGTGCTGAAAGAGGCGAGCGTTCCGCTCTTGTAGCGATCAGCGGTTCTTCCATTGGGGAGCACGCTTCTCGTTGAACGCCGCCACGCCTTCGTGGCGGTCCTGCGTGGACACGAGGGCGTTGTACGCTGCGATGTCCATCGCGTACCCAGTATGGAAATCGACTTCGCCGCCGCGGGTGGCGCTCAGCTTCGCGTAGCGCACGGACAAGGGTGCCGCTTGCACGATGCGGCGGGCGATGGCGGTGGCCGCGGCAACAGACCCTCCCGGCGCAGTGAGCTCGTTGACAACTCCCCATCGGGCGGCCTCGGTGCCGGAAAAGGAATCGCCGCTAAACAGGAGCTGCTTAGCGCGCCGCATCCCCGCAGCCCGTACAAGGTTCTGGATGCCGCCCCCGCCGGGCAGGATTCCGCGGCGGACTTCGGCCAACGAGAACGTGGCCGCCTCGGATGCAATGATGAAGTCCGCCATCAGCGCGATCTCGAACCCGCCACCGTGCGCGTGTCCTTCGACGGCTGCGATCACCGGCACGGGAAAGTCCTTGACCGCGAGAAACGCCTCCTCGATCACCTGATGCTGCCGGCGCCAAGCTTCGTCGCTCATGCCGTTGCGTTCCTTCAGGTCGCCGCCGGTCGAGAACGCCCGCGTCCCTTCGCCGGTGAGTATGAGTACCCGCAGCCGCTCGTCGTGGGCCAGGCCGCGCAGTGCCTCCCGCAGCTCATGAAACATCCGCGTGTTCATCGCATTGAGAACCAAAGGCCGGTTCATTACCAACACGCTGATTCCGTCGCCGCTGGCGGTCGCCGGTGCGACCTCGATGCGAAGGGTCTCGAACGGCAGTTCGCCCACCGGGGTCCCCGGGCTGGTTTCGCGGGTGTCCACTAGTACGATCGAGGCATGCCGAGCACGTGCTGGGCCACCTGGGCGAGCACCAGGTTGTTCGAGATCGGGGCGATGCGGAACAGACGAGCTTCCTTCCATTTGCGCTCGATGTTGTATTCGCAGGCCACGCCGTTTCCGCCGAAAGTGACCATCGCCGCCTCGGCCGCCTCCCACGAAGCCTCGGTCGCGAGGTACTTGGCCATGTTCGACTCGGGGCCGCAGGGCAGGCCCGTGTCGAACAGTGCCGCCGCCTTGTTGCGCATCAGCTCGGCGGCCTGCAGGTTCATGTGGGCCTTTGCGATCGGGAACTGCACGCCCTGGTTGGCACCGATGGGACGGTCGAACACGATGCGCTCGGTGGCGTAGCGCGAGGCCTGCTCGACGAACCACTTGCCGTCTCCCAGCGACTCGCTAGCTACGAGCAGCCGCTCGGAGTTGAGCGAGTCGACCAGGTACGAAAAGCCCTTGCCTTCCTCGCCGATGCGGTCGTCGTCGGTGACTTGGAGGTTGTCGATGAACACCTGGTTGGTGTGGTGGTTCAGCATGGTCTTGATCGGGGTTGATTTCAGTCCCGCGCCCGCCTTATCGATGTCGACCAGGAACAGCGTCAGGCCGTCGGTCTTTTTCTTCACTTCTTCGTAGGGGGTGGTGCGAGCGATGAGCAGGTACATGTGGGATTGGCGGAAGCGCGAGGTCCACACCTTCTGTCCGTTAATCACGTAGCCGCCGGCCACCTTCTTGGCAAAGGTCTTGATCGCCAGCGTATTGGACCCGGCGTCCGGCTCGGTCACGCCGAATGCTTGCAGTCGGAGGCTGCCATCGGCGATCCGGGGCAGGTACTTGCGCTTCTGCGCCTCGCTTCCGTGGTTGAGAATGGCGGCCATGGTGTACATCTGCGCGTGGCAAGAGGCACCATTGGCGCCGGAGCGGTTCACCTCCTCCAGGATGACGCAGGCGTCGAGCAGCGACAAGCCGGAGCCGCCGTACTCGTCGGGGATGAGTGCCGCAAGCCAGCCGGCCTTGTTCATCGCCTCGACGAATTCCTCGGGATAGCGCTCGTCCTTCTCGCAGCCCTGCCAGTACTCGCCGGGGAAGTCGCGACAGAGCCCCGCCACGGCGCGGCGGATTTCCTGCGCTGTCTCCGAGTATTCAAAGTTCATGGTGCCTTCCTGGAAATCCTGATGCGCCGGGTTCAGCCGATGACGCGTCGCGCGCTGAGGGCCTCGACCTCCGCTGTCGAATAACCGGCCGCGACCAGGACGTCCATCGTGTGCTCGCCGAGCATCGGCGGGGCTGCATGGGCAGCCGTGCGTCGGCCGTCGAGCGTGAAGGGCAGTCCCACCACCCGGTGGGTGTCGCCAGGCGCGATCGCCAGATCCTGGACGATGCCCACCGATTCCACCTGTTCGCTGGCCAGCATCTGCGCCACGTTGTTCATGACGCTGCAGGGTGCGCCGACGGCCTGCATCCGGCGCGCCGCCTCGGCCGCCGGTAGTGCGGACGTCTTCTCTTCCAGAAGCCGGTGAAGCTCCGCGCGATTCTTCACTCGGGCGGGGTTCGACGAGAAGCGGGCATCGGCAGGGAGCCCCTCGACGCCGAGGGCGCCGCAGACCTGCTTGAACAACCGGTCGTTGCCCGCGGCGACGAACACCCAGCCATCGGCGGCAGCGAACAGCTCGTAGGGCGCCGTCATGGCCATGGCCGATCCCATCTTCTTCGGCAACTCGCCGCTGGCGCGGTGACTGGCCACGAAGACCGTCATCCAGCCCACGCCCGTCTCGAGCAGGCTGTTGCCCACGAACGAGCCCTTGCCCACGCGCTCGACCTCGCGCAACGCGGCCAGGATACCCATCGCGGACCACATCCCCGAGCCCATGTCAATCAGGGACACGCTCACCCGCACGGGTGCGTCGCCCTCGTTGCCAGTGACGCTCATCACGCCGGTGAAAGCCTGCATCAGCGGGTCGTACCCCGGCAGTCCGCGCATCGGCCCGGTCTGGCCGAAGGCGCTGATCGCGCAGTAGACGAGCCGCGGATTCACTTCGCGCAGTTGCTCGAAGCCCAGGCCCCTCGCCTCCGCGCTGCCGGGCTTGAGCGAGTGAACAAATACGTCGGCCTGTCCAGCCAGACGGGCGACGACGGCCTGGCCTTCGGGCGTATCGAGGTCCACGCAGGCGCTCTTCTTGTTGCGATTGAGCGCGAGGAAGGTCGAGGAGGAATCGCCCCAGGCCGGTGGCCTCCAGGCGCGGGTGTCGTCGCCGCCGCCGACACGTTCAATCTTGATGACTTCCGCACCCATGTCGCCGAGGATCTGGGTGCAATACGGCCCGGCGACGTTCTGGGTAAGGTCGATGACGCGCAAGCCGCGGAGCACCTGCTCCATCGCCACATGCTTGCCTTCTTTTTGTGTGGGGTCAGGTTCCATGGCTGCAACTGCGAAGGATCGACTTGTCAAACGGCAAAGATTTGCTATCGTGACATGTCTGCTTGTACGGACATGTTAGTTTACCGAGTGTCGAGGGGTTTTTCCACCGCGCGATGCAAGAAAAGGCGAGATTGGCCATGCCCCTGGATCCCGTCATCGACCGACTGTTCGCAAGCATGGTCGCGTCGGGCCGTCCGGCCCTGTCTGCCAGCTCGCCGGGCGCTGCGCGCGCCCTGACTGCCGCTTCGCGGCCCGCGCTCGGCGCCGGCCCTGCACTGCACGAAGTGCGGGACGTTACCGTGCCGACCCGCTCCGGGTCGATCGTCGCGCGCCTCTACCGACCGGCCGCCCAGGTCGCAGGTCTGGGCGTGTACCTGCATGGCGGCGGCTGGGTGGTCGGCGAGCTCGACGACTACGACGCCATGGCGCGCACCCTCGCTGCGCGCAGCCGCTGTGCTCTCCTTCTGCCAGCTTACCGTCTGGCCCCGGAATACCCGTTCCCCGCCGGGCTGGAGGACACCGAGGACGCCATCGCGTGGGCGGCGGGGCGGATCGAGGAGCTCGCCGGAGCATCGGTCCCGTTCCTCGTCGGGGGCGACAGCGCCGGCGCCAACCTGGCCGCCGTGGCCCTGCATTCGCTCGCCGGCAGGCTGCCGGTGGCGGGCCAATTGCTGATCTATCCCGTCACCGATGCCGACTTCACGCGCGACTCGTATCGCAATTGCAGTCAGGGCATGCAACTCACGCGCGAAGACATGCAGTGGTTCTTCTCGCACTACGCGCCGGCCTCGCTTCACGCCGACCCGCGCATCAGCCCGCTGCGCCAAGAGGTGCGCGCAAGCCTGCCGCCCACCGTTGTGTTCACGGCTGAGTGCGACGTGCTGCGCGACGAAGGCGAGGCGTATGCCGACCGGCTGGTCGCGGCCGGAGTCACGGTGACCGCAAGCCACATCAAGGGCCTGCCGCACGGCTTCATCCGCTTGCACAACCTCGCGCCAGCCGCTGACCTGGCCTTGACCACGATCGCAGCCGCGCTCGCCAAGCTGGCCCGCAACGCTTCAGGAGGAGAGGAATGAAAGGCATCGTTTTCACGGGCAGCCGGAATCTCGAGCTGCGCGATTTCGCCGACCCGGCACCCGGCGCGGATGAAGTCGTGCTGGAAATCAAGGCTTCCGGCATGTGCGGCAGCGACCTGAAGTTCTATCGCGCGGCGCCCGGCGAAGCCCAGAAGTCCCTCGGCCTCGCATCGGGCGCCGCCGTGATCGCCGGTCATGAGCCCTGCGGTGTGGTGGTGGCGGTGGGCGGCAACGTCAATCCGAAGCGAGCCCGCATCGGTCAGCGCGTGATGGTCCACCACTACCGTGGATGCGGCGCCTGCCCGCACTGTTCCACCGGTTGGCAACAACTGTGCGTCGAGGGCGTCGCCGAGGTCTATGGCGTGACCGGCCACGGTGCCCATGCGCGCTACATGAAATGCCCGGCGAGCACCGTCGTCGGGCTGCCCGACGAGCTCTCCTTCGAAACCGGCGCTGCGATTGCCTGCGGTACGGGCACGGCCTGGGGCGCGCTCAAGCGGCTCGACTTGGCGGGCGAGCAGACCGTCGCCATCTTCGGCCAGGGCCCTGTCGGCCTGTCCGCCACGCAACTGGCGGCCGCCCTGGGCGCGCGCGTGATTGCGCTCGATGTGAGCGCGGACCGCCTAGAGCGTGCCAGGGAGTTCGGTGCCGCAGAGGTGATCAACCCCGCAGCGACCGACCCGGTGGCCGCCATCCGCGAGCTCACGCAGGGCCTGGGGGCGCACGCCACGATCGATGCGTCGTCGTCCGCCGAAGCGCGGCGCCAGTGCGTCCAGAGCGTGCGCACCTGGGGGAAGGCCTGCCTGGTCGGCGAAGGCGGCCAGATGACCCTGGACGTGAGCCCTGACATGCTGCGCCGCCAGGTCACGCTGATCGGCTCCTGGACCTTCTCCACCAACGGGCAGGCAGAGTGCGCCCGTTTCGTCGCCGAGCGCAAGGTGGACGTGGACAAGCTGTTCACCGACCGCTGGGCGCTCGAGCAGGCCGAGCAGGCGTACCGCCTGTTCGACCAGCAAAGCGGCGGCAAGGGCGTGTTCGTCTTCTGACTCCACCTCGACCGGACTGGGGCTGCGGCGCCGACTCGCGTCGAGGAAGTCAACGACTGGACACTGCCTCGACCTCCGCGGGGGACGCACTGAGAGCGAACCCCGTGTACCCGCCGGCGACGACCTCGTCGCACTTCACCCGGTAGGCTCCGACGCCGCCGACATAGGGCATGAAGACATTCGGCTTGCCCGGAATGTTCGCCCCCGTGTACCAGGACTTGGCTTGCGGGAAGAGCGTCATGTTGGCGACGTCATTGACGTGGTTCACCCAAACGTTCTCGGCTTCTTCGAGCGCTTCGATGCAGTCGAAACCGTGCAGCCGCATGTGGCCGATGCAATCGGCGATCCACTCCACGTGCTGTTCGATCGAGGTCACGACATTGCTGAGGACCGACGGGCTGCCCGGACCCGTCACCAAGAAGAGGTTCGGAAACCCGGCGGTCATCAGCCCCAGATACGTCCGCGGACCGGCCCTCCATTTGTCCGACAGGGAAACGCCGCCCTTACCACGAGGATCGATGGCCAGGAGTGCGCCGGTCATGGCATCGAATCCGGTGGCGAAGACGATGCAGTCCAGCGGGTACGTCGCAGCGCTCGTCCGGATACCGTCTTCGGTGATTTCCTCGATCGGCGTCTTTCTGACGTTGACCAGCGTCACGTTCTCCCGGTTGTAGGTTTCGTAGTAGTCGGTGTCGATGCAGACTCTTTTGGTTGCGATCGGATAGTCCTGGGGGCAAAGCGCTTCGGCCCGCTCCGGATCCTTGACGATTTCACGAATCTTGTTCCGCACGAAGTCGGCAGCCGTGGCGTTCGCCTGCCCGTTGGTAAGAATGTCGGCATAGGCACGCACCAGGAGCGCGCCGCCCCGGTTCCAACGACGCTCGTATTCACGTTCGCGCTCGTCCGGTGCAACGCCCAGGGCTGATGGCCCCGGCGGCACGACGTTGAGGTAGTGGGCTCCGTTCGACGACGTCCGCGCGCTCTGGCGAATCTGCGCATAGTTCTGTTTCGCTTCCTGCGTCTCTCCCGGCGTCAGAGGCCGGTTGCGCGCGGGAACGCTGAAGGCGGGCGTTCGCTGGAAGGCGAACAAGTGCGCGGCACTCTGGGCGATGAGCGGGATGGCCTGGATCGCCGTCGAGCCGGTACCGACCACACCCACTCTCTTGCCGCGCAGGTCGACGTCCTCGCTGGGCCAGTCTGCGGTGTGAAGGCAGCGACCCTTGAAAGTCTTCAGACCCTTCAGATCCGGTACGTGGGGCGTCGACTGGTTTCCTGCCGCCATGATGCAGTAGGTTGCCGATGCTTCGCTGCCATCGGCGAGACGAATGTCCCAGCGACGGGTGCGTTCGTTGAACGCGGCCGAGATCACACGGCTCTCGAGCTGGATATCACGCCGCAGGTCGAAGCGGTCGGCGACGTGATTCAGGTATTTGAGGATTTCCGGCTGCGACGCATAGCGCTCCGACCAGGTCCATTCCTGCTGCAGCTCATCGGAGAACGAATACGAGTATTCAACGCTCTCGACATCGCAGCGAGCGCCCGGGTACCTGTTCCAGAACCACGTCCCTCCGACTCCGGAGCCAGCCTCGTAGATTCGCGCGGAGAGTCCGAGCCTGCGCAGGCGATGGAGCATGTAGAGACCGGCGAAACCGGCTCCGATGATGATGGCGTCGAGTTCTGGCCCACGCCCCGGGTCGGACGCCTGGCTGCCTCTCGCCCCGATGGGCGCGACGTTGCTGGATGATGGATTACGCATGTGGTTTGCGGCGAAGGAGAAAAGGGATCAAACGGCAAGGAATCCGCCATCCACCGGCAGCATCACGCCGGTGATGTAGGCGGACATCGCGGAAGCGAGGAAGACCACCGGTCCTACCAAGTCCTCGGGTTCGCCGTAGCGGCCGAGTGGCGTTCGGGACATATAGGCCGCCTTGATGGCGGGCTCGTCCCGATAGGACTCGGTCATCGCGGTGGCAAATCGGCCAGGCGCGATGCCGTTTACCCGGATGCCGTGTGGTGCCAGTTCGGCGGCGAGCCCTTTCGTCATCTGCAGGACGGCACCCTTGCTCGACACATAGGCGATCGCTGTGGGCACGCCGCGAAACGATCCGATCGAGCCGATGTTGACGATCCGGCCGCGCGTTCGGCAGAGCTGGTCGCGCAACGCCTGGACCATGTTGATGCAGCCATCAACGTTGGTTCTGAAGACGGCCTGCCAGTGTTCGGCGAACTGCTCGGAATCGAGGGGCGACTTGTGAAGTATTCCGGCGTTGTTCACCAGAATAGAAGCCGGACCCAGCTCGCTCTCGACCCGCGCGGCGACCTCCCGGCATGCGTCGGCCTGCGTCACGTCGAGCTGCAACCCGACGACCCGCCCGCCGGCTTCAGCAATGGATCGAGCGGCTTGCGAGACGGCCGCTCCGTCGACATCGAGCAATGCGACGGCCGCTCCCGCGGCGGCCAGCCCTCTTGCCATCGCCAGGCCGTTGCCACGGGCGGCGCCCGTCACCACCGCCACGTCACCGCCTAGCAACCGGTCCCTGTCGGGCAGCGGCTCGCTCATCGCCAAGCTCCGACGACCATCGGCTCTATCGTGTCACTCGACCTTGGCACCGGAGGTCTTGACCAGCTTCATGTGCTTGTCGACCTCGGAAGCGAAGAACTGGGTCGCCGCCTCCGGCGAGTTCGCGATGATCATGACCCCTTGAGCCGCCATCGTGTCCCGCACTTCGGGCAGTGCCAGCGCGGCCTTGAGCTCGGCATGGAGGCGGTCGACGATAGGCTTCGGCAGGCCCGCCGGACCGACCAGCGCGAGCCAGCCGTCGAAACTGTAATTCGGCAAGCCGGATTCCGCGAATGTGGGCGCCGCCGGCAGGATGGCCGAGCGAGTTCGCGTCGTCACGCCGATGGCGCGCATCTTTCCGCCTTGGATCTGCCCGAGGGCCGAGGCGACGCCTAGAAATCCCATGTCAATCTGGCCGCCGGCGATATCCGTGATCATCTGCCCGGTCGTCGAATAGGGAATGTGCCTGATGTCGACGTTGCCCTCGCTCACCAACAGCACACCGGCAAGATGCAGCACCGTCCCGGCGCCGGCGGATCCGTAAGTCAGACCGCCTGGCTTGGCCTTCGCCAGCGCGAGCAGCTCCGGCAGGTCCTTTGCCGGAAACGCCGGATTGGTGACCAGGACCAAGGGCGTGTTCCCGATGATGCTGATCGGTGTGATGTCCTTGAGGCTGTCGTACGGCAGGTCCTTGCGGATCGCCGGATTGATGGCGTGGTTGTTGGAGATGATGCCGACGGTGTACCCGTCCTTGGGCGAACGGATCATCTTGTCCGTGCCCGGAATGCCGCTGGCGACGGGAAGGTTCTCGACGATGAAGGGCTGACCCATCGCCTTTGCCATGTGGATGCTCAGCAGCCGCGCGACGATGTCGCCGACGCTGGTGACACCCGCCGGAACGATGATCCGTACCGGCTTCGACGGATAGTCCTGAGCCGACACGGGAAGCACGGTCCCCGCAGTGACGGCAGCCATGACGAACCCCACAAGCGAGGCCACCAGGGAGCGCCTGGGGGAGACCAATGCCCTTCGTTCGTTGAGACGTATCCCGATGACTTTCATGGCAACCTTTCGTGTTCGGCTGATATGGCCTCTTGTACGTACAAGTTGCATAGTAGCCTGAAGCCTCGCCGAAGGCGTAGGGAATTGCCCTCACGCGCCTCCTCAAAAAATACAGCGGAGAGGCCTCGCCCTCGACGTCAGCGCATCGTGCGCAGCCAGGCCCCGGCGTCTGGCTGGTCGTCCAGATTCATGCCGGCATGGAACAGCGGCTCGATGCGTTCGGCCGCCATGTCGGGGAGCCCACGGCCGACGCAATCGCGCCACTTGGCCAGCAAATCGCCGTCCGTGAGAGGGTCGGCGGCCGACCCGGGCGAAGCAGTGATGGTGCGTTCGAAGCGTCGGCCATTGGCATAGATCAAGGTGACGGAGACTGGCGCGCTACCGACGTCGCTGCCCTGCAACGCGACGCCGTCCGCTTCGCGCACATCGACTCGTCGCAAAGCGGCCTGCACGGCCGGCCGCTGAATGGCTTCGTCCTCGAAGCTTGCGAGGGTCATGCGACCATCGGCCAGCGAGCCCACCACCGCATAGGGTCCGCTGAACTTTGCGGCGAGACCTTCGGTCGGCCAGGGATGATTGAGAGCCGCCGTACCGCCGCGAGGTGTGACAACCAGGGCCTGCTCCAGGCCGTCGAGACTCAAACCGTGCTTGAGGCGCAAGTCAAGCGTCGCCTGGATCATCTTGTGCATCATGTAGCAGCACGGATAGCGCTTCTGTTCGAAGCCCGGCTGGTCGAGTGCGTACGGCGTACCCAGGACGACGGCCTTCGGCCACTGCTCGCTCTGCCCTCCGGAAAAGGCATGCAGCCAACCGCGCCCGTTGAGCACGTCGTCGGCGCCTTCGACTCCCGCCTGGGCCAGCCGCGCCGCGCGCAAGCCGCTGCCGGCAGCGATGCCGACGTGAAGGGACTTGACCATCGTGCCGAAATTTTCGCGAACGCCGCTTGACATGCTGGCGGCAATCGCGAGCGCGTGATTCGTTTGCACCGGCGACAGGTTTAGCGTCCGCGCGCATGCCGCTGTGGCGCCCAGCGTACCAAGTGTGGCTGTGGCATGGAAGCCAAGGTCATAGTGGCGAAACCCCATCGCTTCGCCGCTGCGGATCAGGATTTCCGTGCCGATGGCGAAGGCGTCGATGAACTGGGCCCCCGTCAGCGCCGTCTGCTGGGCCAGCACATAGAGCGCAGTGAAGATGGGCACGCTCGGATGACAGACCGCAATCATGCTGACGTCGTCGTAGTCGAGGACGTGCGCGGCCGTGCCGAGAAGCAAGCAGGCGTCGTCGGGCCGATACCGCTCCGGGGTCCAGGGTAGGCTCACGCTGCAGCTGTCTTGGCTCGGCTGAAGCGCTCGCGCGACCGCCTGCGCGGCGTCTTCGCGATAGCCGGCCAAGGTGACTGCCAGCGTATCGAGGAGGACACGTACTGCGCGCCGGCGTACCCCCGCGGGTAGCGCGGTTTCACGCGAGCTGGCGAAGTCGGCAAGGTATCGGGTCGTGGTCATCTTGCGTCCTGCCTTCAGCGGTTCGCCGCACCTATGCGCCGACCTGCAGCTTCACGTGCATCGAGTACTTGAACGAGTCGCTAGGATGGACGGAGCGGGCGACCTCGAACACGCGGCCGCTCTTGCCGATGTAGCGCCGCGTGATCTCCAGGCCGGCCGAGTTCTTCACGACGCCAAGGAAACCGGCCTCATCGCCCGTCACGGAGACAGCCCTGATGTCTTGGCGGATCTCGGTCGTGCTCTCACCGAAGTGCGTTTCGATCTGGGAGAAAATCGGCTGCTTGCTCTTGACGATCTCGGCGAGGATCGAACCGAAAGCCAGAGGGATCCAGATCTCCGAGTACGCGATGACCGATGAGCTCAGACGGTCCGATCTCACCGTCCGGATTCGCCACCAGTGCTCAGCCGGCTTGCAGTCCAAATAGTCTGCGAGCGCGGCATCGACTGAGATCTCCTCGGTGTCGAGGATCCGCACTTTGGTTTTCGTGGCGTACTGGAGCAGATCAGACGCGGAATTGAAGGAATAGTTGTAGCGCGAGACGATGTTGTCCCGATGCACTTGAGTGCCGACCCCGTGATGGCTGACGGTCAGTCCCAGGGACTGCAGTCGACCGAGCGCGACCCGTACCGTGTGGCGGCTGACGCCGAATGCGGCGCTCAGTTCCGGCTCCGACGGCAGCAGTTCACCGACCCTGTACTTGCCCCGCTGGATTGCCGTAGTCAGCGCTTCGGCGATCAATGCGTGTTTCGACTTGCCTCGCTGACCGATATCGGTAGTCATTTTCATCATGGGGATGGTACGGCTGAGGCTAGGTCGGCTCGGTCAACGCATCACGAACGGATTGGCCGTGGCTGCGCCGGTGTTGATCCAAACGCTCTTCACCTGCAGGTACTCGCGCACCGCGTCCATTCCATTCTCGTGACCGAGGCCGGAATCCTTGTAGCCGCCGAACGGCGAGAGATAGCTTACGGCCCGGTAAGTGTTGATCCAGACGGTGCCGGCCTGGATACGTTCGGACATGCGGATGGCGCGGCCGATGTCGTTGGTCCAGACGCCTGAGCCGAGCCCGAAACGCACGTCATTGGCGATGGCCAGAGCTTCCTCTTCGTCCTTGAAGCGGATCACCGACAGCACCGGCCCGAACACTTCCTCCTGCGCGATGCGCATCTTGTTGTCGACTTCGGTGAAAACGGTAGGCTCGACGAACCAGCCCTTGCCGCACTCCGGCCGTGTCGCGGCTCCACCGCCCAGCACCAGCTTCGCGCCTTCCTTCTTGGCGATGTCGATGTAGCTCAGGACCTTGTCGTATTGCGGCCGCGTGGTCACCGGCCCTACCTGGGTCTGCAGGCTCATCGGATCGCCCATGCGCGCCGTCTTGGCCATCGAGAGCAGCTTATCCATGAACGAGTCGTAAATGCTGTCCTGGAGCAGGAGGCGCGACCCGGCGATGCAGGTCTGGCCCGTGGCGGCGAAGATTCCAGCGACGGCGCCGTTGACCGCGTCGTCGAGCTTCGCGTCGGCAAAGACGATGTTCGGCGACTTGCCGCCCAGCTCCAGGGTCACCCGCTTGAACGACTTCGCCGCCAGCTCGTTGATCTGACGCCCGGTGCTGTCGGAGCCGGTGAAGGCCACCTTTTTCACCAACGGATGCGTGACGAGCGGCGTACCCACGTCCTTGCCGAATCCGGTCACCACGTTGACGACGCCCGGCGGGAAACCCGCCTCCTCGAACAGCTTCACGAACTCCAGCGTCGATGCGGACGTGAATTCCGACGGCTTGATGACGACGGTGTTACCTGCGGCGAGCGCCGGCGCCAGCTTCATCGACAGGATCAGCAGCGGCGAATTCCAGGGCGTGATGGCGGCAACGACGCCGAGGGGCTCGTGACGAGTGAAGTTGAAGTAGCCCTTCTTGTCCAGCGGCAGGGTCGCGCCCTGGATCTTGTCGGCGAGGCCGCCGAAGTAGTAGTACCAGTTCGGGATGTAGTTCAGCTGGCCCTGCATCTCGGCGATCAGCTTGCCGTTGTCGCGAACCTCGAGCTCCGCGAGCTTCTTCGCGTCGCGAGCGAGCAGGTCGCCCAGCTTGTGCAGGAGCAGGCCTCGCTGGCTGGCAGTCAGCTCGGGCCAGGATCCCTCGCTGAAGGCGCGGTGGGCAACGCGCACGGCGCGATCCACGTCATCGGCACTGCCCTCGGCGACCTGGGCCCAGGGTTCGCCGGTGTAAGGATTGAAGCTGTCGAACCAGCGGCCCGACGATGAGTCGACCTCCTTGCCATCGATGTACATCCGATACTTCTGCATCGCAATCTCCTTTGGCTGCCGGCAAGCGGCTAGACGTGCTCTTTGGAACCGACGCCGAAGTACGCGTCGATCACGCGGGGGTCGTTTGAAAGGTCCGAGGCGCGGCCCTCGAGCTCGACGCGCCCGTTCTCCATGACGTAGGCGCGGTCGGCGATCTTCAGCACCGTGCGCACGTTCTGTTCGACGAGCAGGATGCTCACCCCCTGCTCTCGCACGGCGCTGATCGTGTGGAAGAGTTGCTTGACGATGGTCGGCGCCAGGCCCAGCGAAGGTTCGTCCAGAAGGAGCAACTTCGGCATCGCCATCAGGCCGCGACCGATCGCGACCATCTGCTGCTCGCCGCCCGAGAGCGTCGAACAGAGTTGCGCCTGGCGCTCGCGCAGCTTCGGAAACAGCTCGAACATGCGCTCGAGGTTCTGGGCGCGGGCCGCGCGGGCACGCGGCGTGGCCGCTCCGACCAGGAGCGTGTCCCGGACCGAGAGGCCGGGAAACAGCTCGCGGCCCTCGGGGACGCAGACCAGCCCCGCCGCGACCAGCTCGTGAGGCTTGCCGCCCGGGCTCGGCCGCCCCTCGAACACGATGTCGCCGGAGCGCGGCTCGAGCAGGCCGCTGACACAACGCAGACAGGTCGTCTTGCCGGCGCCGTTCGATCCGACCAACGCCACGATCTCACCCTCGTCGACGTGAAGTGAGATGTCGTGGAGCACCGCGAACATGCCGTAGCCGGCGCGGAGCTTGACGACGTCGAGCAGCCTAGGCATGGTCGACGCCCATGTACGCGACCTGCACCGCTTCCGAATTCATCACTGCCTCGGCGGTTCCCTCGGCGATCTTGCGGCCACTGTCCAGGCAGATCACGCGATCGGACATGCGTTGGACGATGGCCAGCGAGTGCTCGACCAGGAGGATGCCGGTGCCGCGGGAGTGGATCGTCTCCAGCATCTTCGCGACCTCGTGCTGCTCCTTCAGGTTGAGCCCCGACATGACTTCGTCGAGCAGCAAGTACTTGGGCCGGGTGGCCAGCGCCTTCGCGACCTCGAGCAGCTTGAGGTCGGGAAGGGTCAGATAGGCGGCGAGGAAATCGCGCTTCGCATAGAGGCCGACCTCGTCCAGCACGGCACTCGCCTCGTCGACGGCGGCCCGGTAGGTTCTGGCCTTCGCATAGGCGCCAACGATGACGTTGTCGAGAGCCGAGAGATCCCGAAATGGCCGCACGATCTGAAAGGTTCGGGCGATTCCTCGATGCGCCACCTGATGGGCGGGCAGGCCGGTCAAGACTTCGCCATCGAGCGTGACGGTCCCGCGGGTCGGCTTCTGGAAGCCGGCGAGGACTGCGAACAGCGTCGTTTTGCCGGCTCCATTGGGGCCGATGATGGACACGATCTGATTCCGCTCGACGTCGAAGCCAACGCCGTCGACGGCGACTAAGCCACCGAATCGCACTTCGATGTCGCGCGCCTGCAGCATCAGGAGCCCTCTCGCCGGTCGACGCGGGTGTCGTTCACGCGTGCTACTCCACGGCGCCGAGCAGGCGCGCACGCTTGTCGGCTCGCCGCCTAATCCACTCGCCCACCACCCCGCGAGGAAAGAGCAGCAGCGTCACGACGAAGAACAACCCGTAGGTCATCTGCGCCAGCGCGGAGAACGAGGTGGTGCCGATCCAGCTACCGGCCGTGGCCAGCGCTTCCTGAACCAGGACGACGACGAGGCCGCCGAGAAACGGCCCCACTGCGGTGCCGCGTCCGCCAACGACCGCACCCATGATCATGATCAACGTGATCGATACCGAGAGGTCGTAGCCCGGCTCGACGAACTTGATCAGGCTCGCGTAAAGGAAGCCGCCTACCGCCGTCAGCACGGCGCTCAGCACGAAGGCAATGCGCTTGATCCGGTTGGTGTCGACGCCCAGGGCCTGGGCGCCCTCCTCCTGCTCGCGAAGCGCGATCAGGTCGTAGCCGAGCTTCGTTCGCTCGAGCCAGAGGCTGCCGAGAATCATGAGCACGGCCAGCGCCAGGAAGATGTAGAAGTAGGGAAGGTCGGTCTCGAACTGAACATTCAGTACCCCGAGCCGTGGCGGAAACTGGAGACCCTGGGAGCGGCCGAAAAACTCGGAGTTGACGACGGCGATCTGGACGATTTCGGCGAGCAGCAAGGTGCCGACTGCGAAGTAGATGCCCTTCAGCGCATAGCGGAAGCAGGTGCTCGCCACGAACCAGGCAAGGACCGCGGACACGACGATGCCGGCCGGCAACGCGAGCACGAGGGGGTCCCAGCCGTGTCGCGCGAACACCGCCACCGCATAGGAGCCGATCCCGAAGAACATCGAGTGGCCGAGCGACATCTGTCCGGCATAACCACCGATGATGTTCCAGCACGCCGACACGTAGCCGTAGAGAAGACCGATGATCAACACGCGGAGGTAATACGGATTGAGGTAGGCAGGAACGAATAGCGCCGCCACGAGAACGACGGCAAAGCCGATCCAGACTGCCTTGCCCGGGCTGCCCAGGAGCCCGTAGTGGCGTGAAGCGAGCGGCACGGTCGTCATGCTGGCATCGCCGACTTGACGAACCCGGTTGGTCGGAACAGGAAGATGACGAAGACCAGGCCGTAGACGATCGCCTGGGCCAGCGATCCATAGCCCATCGACTGGCAGACTGAGACGATCACACCCACCAGCAGACCGCCAAGGATGCTTCCGGTCATGCTCCCCATGCCGCCGACAGCGGAGACGACGATGGCCATGATCGCGTACTCGAAGGCGCGGTCCGGATACACCGGGACCAAGGTCGCCAGGGCGACGCCGGAGATCGCCCCGCACACCGCGCTGATTCCGAGGGCGACGGCGGACAGGTGCTCGACGTTGAGGCCGCAGACACGGGCCCCGACCGGGTTTTGCGCGCAGGCGCGAAGGTGACGGCCGAGATCGCTGCGGATCAGCATGAAGTGCAGTGCCGCGAGCACAAGGAGGGCACACGCGCCGGCGGCCACCCGCGAGTGCTGGATGACGAGGGGGCCGACCAACAACGAGCCTTGCAACTCGTTGGCGGCCAGCGACCGAGCGTCGGTGGTGAAGGAAAACTGGGCCAGGTACTGCAGCGCGATCAGCAGGCCGAGCGAGAACAGGATCTGGCTGTCTTCGGGCAGCTTCAACGAATGCACCACCAGCAGGCGGTACATCGCGTAGCCGAGGCCGAAGGCAACGGGAGCGAGGAGAACCAGGCCGAGGTACGGGTCGACCCCCAGCTTGGCCCAGAGGAAAAACGCGCCGTACATCGACCAGAGGATCACCGCGCCCTGCTGCAGGTTGACGACGCGCGAAACTCCCAGGCTGAAATTGAAGCCCGTCGAGATCAACGCGAAGACAAGGCCCAGCAGGACGCCACTGACGACGCCTATCAGGGCCAGCGTGGCGAGCATGCTCAGGCGGGCTTCCGATCGGCCCACTTCGGCATCGGCCAAACGACCTTCTCGGTCGCCACGTCAGCCGGATAGACGATCCGCTGCTGGCCGTCCCGCAATTGCATGATCAGGCCGCGCGTCCGCTGGTTGTCGCCGTTCTCGTCGAACTTGGCGCCGTCGCGCAGCACGTAGGGGTTGGCACCCTGCTTGAGGTCGGTGGCGCGCAGCGCCACCGTCAGCGATTCGCGACTCAGGTCAGTGCTGCGCTCCAGCGCGTCGTAAAGCGTTCCAACGACCGTGACGGCCAGTGAGGTCTGGTCGTCGAGCTCCTTGCCGTACTTTGCCTTGTATGCGTCGCCGAATTTCGCGAGCAGCGGATTCTTGGAAGTCAGCTCGGACACGAAGCCGACCGCGTCGGAGACGAAATTCGCGTCTTGCTTCAGGTTGGTGACGAAGTCCGGAGCGAACGGTGCGCCGGCGACGTGGATCTCGCCAACAAGGTCGTAGTTCAAAGTTCTCAGGGCGCGCTGAATCGCAATGCCGTCGGCCGGGAAGGTCGCGAGGAAAATCAGGTCGACGCCGCCGAGCTTCAGGCGCTGCAGGATCGGAATGAAGTCACTCACCTGACCGGCCGCGAAGGAGACGTTTTCCTGCAGGGGCCAAGGCCCGTCCTTCAGTTTCTTCAGCACGCCGTTGATCGCGTCCTGGCTGAAGGTGGAGTCGTCGGCAATCGTTGCGACGCGCTTGGGCATGACGCCGGTCGCCTTCGCCGTGGCCTGTGCGTACTCGACCGTCAACCCGCCGAGCAGGCTGATCCGCGGCCCCAGGCGGAAGAAGTACTTCATGCCCCGCGTGGTGAGAGCGTCGGCAAGGTCGGTGCTGAGCATCGGCGTCTTGTTCTTCTCCGCGGCGGCGCTACCTACCATCGTCGCGCCGCTGGTCACGTTGCCGATGACGGCGAGAACGTTGTTCACCTGGATCACGCGCTCGGTCTGCGTGCCAGCCATCTGCGGATTGCTCTGGTGGTCGGCGACGATCAGCTCGAGGTGAGCGCCGCCCTTGGACTTGATGCCGCCGCTCGCGTTGATCTGCTCGAATGCCAGTCGGACGGCATCCGACACCGGACCGCCCCACGCTCCCGCGCGGCCGGTCAGTCCGACGACCAAGCCGATCGGGATGGTCTTCGCCTGGGCCAACCCGACGCCGGGTACTGCCAGAGCCGCCGCGCCGAGGCTGCTGAGGATGATGCGTCGGCGGGTGGTGTCCGAGCTCGCGCTGTGCACACTCGAGTCGGCGGGGTTCGCTGTCGAAAGAGTATTCGTGATCATTCGTGTCTCCTCTGGATGACGGTGGATGTGTATCTCTTCGAATCAGGTGGTGACGCGCGGCGCCGCGTCGAGGCGCACGACGATGCCCTCGAGTCGTGCACTCGGTGACGAATACTTCTGCATGACGAGGGGGTCGTGACCGGGAACAATGTGGTCCTCGGTCGGCGCCATCTCTCTCAGGCGCCGGTAGCCCTCGACGGTGTCGCCGACGTGGAACACCTGCGGCAGCGGGCGGTTCTCCTGGAAGTTCGCGTAGAAGTGGCTGACGTCGGACGCGACCACGACCCACCCCCGCGCGGTGTGTACCCTGACGAACTGCATGCCTGCCGTGTGGCCTCCGGCATGGTGAACCGTCAATCCGCTCGCGATCTCGGCATCGCCGTCGTGGAAAGTCACCCTGCCGTCGTAGACCATTCGCACGAGGCCGGTGACCTCGTCGACCTCGTAGGGTGCCCGAAACACCCGATGAACCATATGCCGCCCGGTGGCAAAGGCCATCTCATGATCCTGCACATGGAATCTCGACTTCGGGAAACGGTCGAAGTTGCCGGCGTGGTCGTAGTGAAAGTGGGTGAGGATCACGTCGTCGATCAGGTCCGGGGTAACTTCGAGAAGATCCAGGGCGTCGATCGGATCTCGAAGGAACTCACGCCGGCGTTTGCCTGCCATCGCTTGGTTGAACCCGGTATCGATCAGGCAGACGTGGTCTGCGCTTCTGGCGAGCCAGACAAAATAGTCGATCGACATCGGCACGTCGTGCGGATCGCCGCCGAGAAAGAACTCGGGACGCCTGCCGTTGCGAGTTGCATAGCGCAGCGCAAAGAGCTCATAGGTGGCAGGACCCGGGGACCCCGGTCCGCTCGTCACGTTGCCGGCCGAGCGGTTCATGCGGGGACCGGCTCCGAATGCACGGCGCGGGCCAAAATTCGCGCCGGGCTGCCATCGGCACCCGCGATGTTCAAGGCACCGAAGACGATCTCCACGCGCTCGCCCGCGAGAGGAGCAAGGCTGGCCAGGTTCTCGGCGATCAATGTCCCCTGGCTGAGCAGGATCTTGTGGACCGGCCAGTCGAAATCGGCGGGGCGTCTCTCCAGGGCCATGTCGGGCGTGGCGAAGTCCACGCCGAGCGCCTTGACGCCACGATCAACCAGCCAGTGCGCCGCGTCGACGGTAAGCGCCGGATTGGACATGTAGTCTTCCGAACCGAAACGATCTGCCCACCCGGTGTGCAGGAACACCACGTCGCCCGGCCGCACGGCCGGCCGCATCGTCGCGAGCATCTCTGCCGTGATGTCCTGGAACGGCTCGACGTCGAGCTTCCAGACGACGCCCTGTCCGTGCAGCATCTCCAAGGGAATTTCGTCGAAACCCGGACCATCGATGAAGAGGTGCAAGGGCGCGTCCAGATGCGTGCCCACATGACAGACCATCTCGATTCGCGTCAGGTTCAGCTTGGCTTGCGGCATCGACATCAGTCGACTGAAATGCGGCTTGGGAAAAACGTGGGGAACCGGCAGATCGTTGTCGAGGCGATGGCTGAGGTCATGCCATGCGCCCTTCGCACGGAGGGCGCCCGCGGCGGGAAAGCCGCGCCATCCGCGCCAGCCTCGGCGCCCGTCTGGTGTGATGTCGCACATGGTTGCCTTCCCGGATCAGGACTTCTCGCTGAGCACCTTGCGTGCGATGCGAAACGCCTCGCCGCCGGCGGGCACGCCGCAATAGACCGCTGCCTGGAGCAGCACCTCTCGGATCTCCTCCATGGTGCAGCCGTTGGTGACGGCGCCGCGGAGGTGGACCTCGAGTTCGTGCCCCCGATTCAGGGCGATGAGCATCCCGATGTTGACCAGACTTCGCGTCTTGCGCGGCAAGCCATCGCGACCCCACACGCTGCCCCAACAATACTCGGTGGCCATGTCCTGGAACGGCTTCGTGAGCTCGTCCGCATTGCGCAGCGCGTTGTCGACATAGGCATCGCCAAGAACCTCGCGGCGGGCCTTCATGCCGCGTTCATAAACTTCGGACGTCATTTCCTTGCTCCTGAGAATGGGTTACTTGGACGCGGGCTTCGAGCCCGAGAGCTTGACTCCGGCCCAATCCTCGATGCAGCGGGACACGTCCATCATGTCCTGATCGGGTCCGCCCTTGCTCATCGCGTGATGCCATATCTGGCGGATCGTGCGACCGCAATACATGGGCACCTGGAGTGCTTCTCCGGCCTCGACGCACAAGGAGACATCCTTGAAGCTCAGGTCGAGGCCGAAATTGATCGGGACTCCGGGAAGGACATACCTCGGAATCTTGTCCTCGGTCGCTCCGCTGCGCCCGGTACTCGCGTTCAGAACGGTCAACATGGTCTCGGGATCGAGGCCTCCCTTCATGCCGACGCAGAGCGCTTCGCAGGAGGCCGCGAGCGTGGTCGCGGACAAGAGGTTGTTGATCAGCTTCATGAGCTGACCTGCGCCGGCCTGCTCGCCGACATAGAAGACGTTCTTGCCGAAGCATGCCAGGAGGTCCTTCACCCTCTCGTAGCTTTCCTTCGGACCGGCGGTCATGACGCTAAGGGTGCCCTTCGCGGCACCGGCGATGCCACCGCTCACCGGCGCGTCCATCGCCACGATGCCCCGCTGCTTCAAGGCTTGGGAGACGCGCTTGGCCATCTCCGGGCCGGTCGTCGAGAGGTCGATGAAGACCTCGACCTTCGTCCCCGCGGTCACGCCGTCCTTGCCGAGGGCGACCAGCTCGACGACCGCTGGAGTGGGCAAGCTGGCCATCACGATGGCGCACTGCGAGGCGACCTCGCGTGACGAATCCGCCCAGATACCTCCCTTGTCGCAAAACGCCTTCCGCGCGCTCTCTTGAACGTCGCAGCCGACGACGGCGTGGCCTGCTTCAAGAAGCCTCAGCGACATCGGAAGCCCCATGTTGCCGAGTCCGATGAATCCCACTTTCTCGCTCATCGCGGTTCCTGTCTCGTAGTGCCGAGGGGTCCGGCCGGGGACGCCGAAGAGCGTCTCAGCCTTTCATGAATGACGGCGACATCCATCTCCGCGTCGCCCTGGGCCGCGACAGAGAACAAGGCCCGAAGGTCCGCCTCCGCGAATGCCTTGAGGCCGACGCTGCGCATCAGGTCGAGCCCCAAACGGAGATCCTTTTGCGCAAGCGTTAGGGTGAACTTCGGGCTGAAGTCCCGGTTCTTGATCTTGGGGAAGTTGCGGTCGAGTGAATAGCTGCGGCCCGAGCTGCGCGACATCACGTCGTAGAGACGGTCGAGCGAAACATCGAGCGCCTCCGCTGCCAGGAAGGCCTGCGACACGCCGACCATCCCCCAGAGCGCCACGAAGTTGTTCAAGAGCTTTGCTATCGAGCCGCTGCCGGCAGGGCCGACGTGCTCGACTTGCGTTCCGAGATCGGAGAGCAGCCCCCGTATCCCTTCGACGGCCTGCTCGTTGCCTCCGACCATCACGCTCAATTCGCCCGTCAAGGCGCGCGAAGGACCTCCGCTGACAGGCGCGTCGATGTAGGACATGTTCCGCGCGACCGCTGAGCGGTCGAGATCGCGCGCGGTTTGCGGGTCGTTGGTGCTCAGGTCGACGATGACGAGCCCCGGGTTTCCTCGTTCAATTAGTCCGTCGACCACTTCCCTGACCACGGTCGGATTCGGAAGAGACAACAGGATCGTCTGGCACCCTTGAGCGACTTCATCCGCAGACCGGGCAAGGTCGGCTCCCAACGCCGACGCCGAGTTCAACTGCTCCGCGTTCGCGTCATACGCAAGCAACCGATGGCCGCACTGGATCAGACGAGCCGCTACGGGATTGCCCATGTTCCCGAGGCCCATGAGCCCTATCCTCGACGCGTTCACCACAGCGATTTCTCCGCTCGCCCCCAAGCCATACTGTGGCGTGAGCGCCATTCGCTTGGGTGCGATGCGCTGCCGGCGCGCTGCCGTAGGGATATGAACATCTTCACTCGGCCGCTTGTACGTACAAGTCAATCGTAGTGTTCGCATCGATCTACCCCCATGGGGGTTTACCCCTTACTGTTCCGGAGCGCGGGCCGTCACTTCAATCGCTTCTTCGACACCGAAGTTCACGTTGACCTTGATGCACCCGCCTTCAAAAACGACGACCAGTCTTCCATCAATCGCCGACGCTTTTCAAACAGGTCACCTCTTCGGTACGCAGCCTCGACTTCATTGCCGATCGCGTGTGCAAGCGCCATCTCCGCGACCTCACGAGCGACGCTTGTGTTCTCAGCGCACCAGTCTCGAAACGTCGACCTGAACCCGTGCGGAACGCATTTGGCCGCCATGCGGCGGCACACCGCGACAAGCGACATGTCCGAGAGGACGCCGCCGCGTGGCGCTTGGAAAATCACCTCGCTGTCATCGACGAGTGAAATTGATTCAAGAAGTGAGATTGCCGCAGGACTCAGAGGCACCCGATGATCACGGCCGCTCTTCATGCGTTCCGCTGGCACAGTCCACGTCCTTGAACCGAAGTCGATTTCCGGCCAGGTCGCAAAGCGCACTTCGCCGGACCGTGCCGCAGTAAGGATGACGAATTCGAGCGTACGGGCCGCAGACCCTTCCTGAGCGCGAAGCGAAGTCATGAAGCGCGCTACTTGGGAGACCGGAAGTGCCGCATGGTGTTTGGGCTTCGACACCTTCGACCGGGCGGGAAGCTGCGTGTCCAGGTGCCCTCGCCATCGCGCTGGATTTAGGCGCTCCCTTTCCGCTCGCTTGTCGGCCCAGGCAAGAATCAGCTCGATGCGCCCCCG
Source organism: Burkholderiales bacterium (assembly GCA_021414305.1). Lineage (GTDB taxonomy): Bacteria > Pseudomonadota > Gammaproteobacteria > Burkholderiales > Burkholderiaceae_C > Schlegelella_A. Next base: position 184,798 of record JAIOOS010000024.1, read on the forward strand.
GACTCGAGATGCCGTTTCCGTCTTCGTTCGCCAGATCGGGTCGAGCACTTCAAGCACGTGAGCCATGCCGATGTCTCCGACGTCGAGCTGGCCAATCTTCGGAAACGCGTAGAGCTCGAGGGAGCTTGTCCATTGCCAAGTGTGCTTGGCGTTCTTCCAGCCCGCCTCGTGTGCCGCGATATAGGCCTCCGCGGCCTTTCTGAACGTGATCTGCTTCTGCTGCGACGCGCGAAGCGCGCTCTTAGCCACGCGCCGTTCGGCCACGGGGTCCTTGCCTTGACCGACGGTCTGACGTTTCTGGCGCGCGAGTTCGATCGCCTCCGCCAAGGTGACGCCTGGATAGCCGCCCAACCCTAGATCCCGTCGCTTTTCACCCACCACGACCCGAAGGGTCCACGTTCTCGCGGACGAAGGCGGCGGCGATACGCGCAAACAGAGGCCGGGAACAGTCCCTACGGCGTGTAGCCCGGGCGTTGCCATACGCCTCACTTCTAGTGCCGTCAGCGGCTTGGCCACCTTAGGCACGGGCCGTCCCCCGGTTCGAATTACAACTGTCCACCGAATTCACCGCCATCATCCCGACCATCATAAAAATCGAGATTGCAGCGTACGTCGCAAAATCTCCGCGGACAAGCCTGCGGCAGATCTACCTATGAGGAGCAGGGATTTCCGGACTTCCCGAGACGTCTTTGGACGCCGTTTTGGTGGAGAGGGTGGGATTCGAACCCACGTTACGGTGAACCGTAAACCAGATTTCGAGTCTGGCGCATTCGACCACTCTGCCACCTCTCCGGTCGGGAAGCTTCGGCGGGTCTGTACCGAGGGCGGGATTCTAGTCGACGGTCTCCGCTCGCTCAGGCCACGGTGGTCAGCGACACGCCCGGCAGGCGCGGATCGCTCAGCCGTGTCTCGAAGCGATGCCCGGGCAGCATCGGCGCGGCATCGGTGATCGTGCCGGTGGTGACGATGTCGCCGGCGACGATCGGCCACTGCTCCACCTGTGCCGCCATCGCGTCGACCCAGAGGCGCAGCGCGGTGAGCGGGCCGTCGAGAACGATGGTCGCGTCGCCCTGGTCGATGACCGCGCCGTCCTTCAGCAGCTCGACGTGAAGCGCCGCCAGGTCCTTCGCCGGGTCGGCGAACGCCGCGATCGGCACCCGCCGGCCGACGAAGAGGCGCCCGTGCAGCGCGAAGTCGGCCACCGTGTCGGCCGCCTTGAAACGCCAGTCGGCGGAGTGCGTGTGCACGATCTCGTAGCCGTGCGCCACCCAGTCGAGACAACCGGCCAGCTCCGCCTCGCTCATGCCGGCACGCGGCGAGCGGGCGAAGCCGAACATGATTTCCGGCTCGAGCCGCGGCTGCGAGAAGCGGGCGAGCGAAACCGTGGCCGCGCCGCCTGCGACCTGCTCGACCGTCGAGTCCCAGACCGGCCCCCAGATCGGCGCGTGCACGCCGTAGCGGTCCCAGATGCCGCGGTTGGTGAAGCCGATCTTGTAGCCCGCCGGCCGCTCGCCGCGGGCGATGCGAAGGCGGCGCAGCTCGTCGGCAACGGCGAAGGCCTCCGTCAGGTCGAAGGCCGGGTCGCGCTCGCTCAGCAGTGGCACAAGCCGGGCGCCGTCGAGCGCCGCGAGCAGCTCGCGCGCTCGCGCGGCGCGTTCGGCGCTCACGGCCGCAGCACCTCGATGCCGCCCAGATAGGGCTGCAGCGCCTTCGGAATCGCGATCGAGCCGTCGGCGTTCTGGAAGTTCTCGAGCAGGGCGACGAGCGTGCGGCCCACCGCCAGGCCCGAGCCGTTGAGCGTGTGCACGAACTCGTTCCTGCCCTGCGCGTTCTTGAAGCGCGCCTGCATCCGCCGCGCCTGGAAGGCGTCGCAGTTCGAGACCGAGCTGATCTCGCGATACGTGTTCTGGGCCGGCACCCAGACCTCGAGGTCGTAGGTCTTGGTCGAGCTCGGGCCCATGTCGCCGGTGCAGAGCAGGACCACCCGGTACGGCAAGCCGAGCTTCTGCAGGATCGCCTCGGCATGGCCGACCATCTGCTCGAGCGCCTCGAAGCTCTTCTCGGGATGGACGATCTGCACCATCTCGACCTTGTCGAACTGGTGCTGGCGGATCATGCCGCGCGCGTCGCGCCCGGCGCTGCCCGCCTCGGAGCGGAAGCACGGCGAATGGGCGGTCAGGCGGATCGGCAGCGCGTCAGCCGCGAGCACCTGCTCGCGCACGGTGTTGGTGAGCGGAATCTCCGAAGTCGAGATCAGGTACTGCTCGGGCGAGACCTCGTCGCCGCCGCGCGTGACCCAGAACATGTCGTCCTTGAACTTCGGCAGCTGGCCCGTGCCTTCCAGCACCTCGCGGTTGACGATGTAGGGCGTCCAGCACTCAGTGTAGCCATGCTCCTCGGTCTGCACGTCGAGCATGAACTGGGCGATCGCGCGGTGCAGCCGCGCGATCTTGCCGCGCAGGAACGAGAAGCGCGAGCCGGAAAGCTTGATCGCGGTGTCGAAGTCCATGCCGAGCGGCTGGCCGAGGTCGACGTGGTCGCGCGGCGTGTAGTCGAAGCTGCGCGGCGTGCCCCAGCGACGCACCTCGACGTTGGCCTTCTCGTCGTCGCCGACCGGCACGCTGGCGTCGGGCAGGTTGGGCAGCGCCATGAGCATGGCCGACAGCTCCGCCTGGATCGCCTCCAGCCGCGCCGCCGAGCTCGCCAGCTCGCCGGCGATGCCGTTCACCTCGGTCATCTCGGCGCTCGCGTCGGCGCCCTGCCCCTTCTTCTTGCCGATTTCCTTCGAGAGGCTGTTGCGCCGAGCCTGCAGCTCCTCGGTGCGCGTCTGCAGGCCCTTGCGCTCCGACTCGAGCGTGCCGAAGCGGGCGACGTCGAGAAAAGGCTGCGGCGACTTGCGCGTCTCGAGACGGGCAACGACGGTCGCGAGGTCCTTGCGCAGGAGCGTGATATCGAGCATGGCGGCCGCGCCGCGAGGGCGCGGCGAGCGAAAGCGGAAAGGCCCGGATTGTAGGGAGAGAGGCCCTCAGGCCATCTGCTCGGCCTGGTGCATGCGCAGCATCGGCATGCCCGACGCGGTGGCCGAGCGGGCGTCGCAGAGAACGCGCGAGGCGCAGTCGGCGCAGCGGCCGCACTGGGTGGCGACGCCGAGCTCGGTCTTCAGGCACTCCAGGCTCATCGCCCCTTCGGCGGCGGCGGCGCGGATCTGGTGGTCGGAAATGCGACGGCAGACACAGACGATCATCTCGGGGTACGCCTTTCGAGGGCGCGGCCCGACTCAGCTGTCGCCGTGCACGCCCATTTGCGATTGCAGGTAGTTCTCGAGCCCGACCTTGCCGACGAGGTCGATCTGGGTCTCGAGAAAGTCGATGTGCTCCTCGGTGTCATCGAGGATCGCCTGAAGGATGTCGCGCGATACGTAGTCGCGCACCGTTTCGCAGTAGGCAATGCCGTCCTTGATCGTCGCCTGCGCGCCGGTTTCCGACTGCAGGTCGCACGAAAGCAGCTCGGGCACGTTCTCGCCGATCAGCAGCTTGCCGAGATCCTGCACGTTGGGCAGGCCGTCGAGCGTGAAAATGCGCTCCATCAGCCGGTCGGCATGCTTCATCTCGCCGATCGACTCTTCGTATTCCTTCTTCGCCAGCTTGTCCAGGCCCCAGTGCTTGAGCATCCGGTAGTGCAGGAAGTACTGGCTGGCAGCGGTGATCTCGTTCTTCAGCTGCGCGTTGAGGTGGACGATGACTTGCGGATCGCTCTTCATGAAGGCTCCAGGGGCTCGGGCTCACCTCGCGGGCACGCAGCGGATGCGCGCCGGGCAGCGCGAATACGGCTGCGGGGGCAGGACGAGGAGCATTGTGGAGCGACATGGCCTTCGTTGCGACCGCAGCCGGGAGGCCGCGGGGATGGGGGTATTATGATTGATAATTGTTCCTATTTGCAATCCCGCCTTCCGCCCGACCATGCCACCAGCCCGCCTTTCCGCAGCCACGCAGACCCTCGCCACGCTCGCCGCGGGCGGCCGGGCGACGGTGACGCGCGTGGTCGCGGCCTCGCCGGAGATCGACGCGGTGGCGCTGCGCCGGCTCGGCGAGCTCGGCTTCCTGCCCGGTGAGCCGGTGCAGCTGCTGCGCCGCGGCCCGGGCGGGCGCGAGCCGCTGGCGGTGCTGATCGGCGAGACCATGTTCGCCCTGCGCCTGCTCGAGGCGCAGTGCATCGAGGTGAGCCCCGTCCTCGCGGCGGCGCTGGCCTGAGCTCTTCATGTCCCACGCCTTGAACGCCCCGAACCAGGCACCGCTCTGGAGCGTTGCCCTGGTCGGCAACCCGAACTGCGGCAAGACGGCGCTCTTCAACCTGCTGACCGGCGCCCGCCAGAAGGTCGCCAACTACGCCGGCGTCACGGTGGAGCGCAAGGTCGGCCTCACGCGCCTCGGCAACGGCCGCGCGGTCTCGGTGATCGACCTGCCCGGCGCCTACAGCCTGACCCCGGCGACGCCCGACGAGCAGATCACGCTCGAGGTGATCGAGGGCCGGCGCCACGGCGAGGCCGCGCCCGACGCGATCGTCGCCGTCGTCGACGCCACCAACCTGCGCATGAACCTGCGCCTCGTGCTCGAGCTGAAGCAGCTCGGCCGGCCGCTGATGGTCGCCCTCAACATGGCCGACGTGGCCCGCGCCGAGGGCCTGGCGATCGACGTGGCGCGCCTCTCGGCCGAGCTCGGCTGCCCGGTCGTCGAGACGGTCGCGGTCAAGGCCGACGGCCACGCCGGCCTGCTCGCCCTGCTCGAAGAGCGGCTCGGCCAGGCGCTGCCCAGCGGCGGCGCCGTCGACGTGTCCGACCGCGAGGCGCGCTCCTCTGCCGACCTGCAGCTCGAGGTGCGGCGCATCCTCGCCCTCGCCGCGCCGGGCGCGGCGTCGGTGCAGCGCTTCCACCACCGCATCGACGCGGTGGTGATGCATCCGGTCTGGGGGCTGGCGCTGCTCGCCGTCGTCCTGTTCCTGATGTTCCAGGCGGTGTTCTCCTGGGCCAACGTGCCGATGGACGCGATCAAGGCGGCGATGGCCGCCGCCGGCCAATGGACCACGGCCCACATGGCCGAGGGGCCGCTGCGCAGCCTGCTGGTCGACGGCGTCATCGCCGGCACCGGCAGCGTGCTGGTGTTCCTGCCGCAGATCCTGATCCTCTTCTTCTTCATCCTCGTGCTCGAGGACTCGGGCTACCTGCCGCGCGCCGCCTTCCTGCTCGACAACCTGATGGGCAAGGTGGGCCTCTCGGGCCGCGCCTTCATTCCGCTGCTTTCGAGCTTCGCCTGCGCCATTCCCGGGATCATGGCCACGCGCACCATCGCCAACTGGAAGGACCGGCTCTCGACCATCATGGTCGCGCCGCTCATGACCTGCTCGGCGCGGCTGCCGGTCTACGCCCTGCTGATCGGGGCCTTCGTTCCGGAGCGCGCCCTCGGCCCGTTCAACCTGCGCGGCATCACCCTGTTCGGGCTCTACGTCGCCGGCGTGGTCTCGGCGATGGCGGTGGCCTGGGTGCTCAAGCGCGTCTGGATCAAGAGCCGCTACCAGCCGCTGATGCTCGAGCTGCCGCCCTACCGCATGCCCAGCATGCGCAACCTCGGCCTGGGTTTGTGGGAGCGGGCGTCGATCTTCCTCAGAAGAGTCGGCGGCATCATCTTCGCGCTGATGGTCGTGCTCTGGTTCCTCTCCAGCTTCCCCGCGCCGCCCGCGGGCGCCACCGGGCCGGCGATCCAGTACAGCATCGCCGGCATGCTCGGCCAGGGGCTGCAGCACGTGTTCGCGCCGATCGGCTTCAACTGGCAGATCTCGATCGCCCTGGTGCCCGGCCTCGCGGCGCGCGAGGTCGCGGTCGGCGCGCTCGGCACGGTCTACTCGATGTCGGCCGCTGGCGACTCCGTCGCCGACGCACTCTCGCCGGTCATCGCCCAGGGCTGGTCGCTCGCGACCGCGTACTCCCTGCTCGCCTGGTACGTGTTCGCGCCGCAATGCATCTCGACCCTCGCGGTGGTGAAGCGGGAGACCAACTCTTGGCGCTATCCCCTGCTGATGGCGGCCTACCTGTTCGCGCTCGCCTACGTTGCCGCGTTCCTCACGTATCGCGCTACGCTCTGGCTCGGAGGCTAGATCCCGCTCATGCAGACCCTCGTCGTCGCCCTGCTCGTTTCTGGCTGCACCCTCTATGCCGCCTGGGCGCTGATGCCCGCAGCCTCGCGCCGCGGCATCGCCACGGCGCTGCTGCGCCTGCCCTTGCCGCACCCGGTGGCGGGCTTCATGCGCCGGCACGCAACGGCAGCGAGCGGCTGTGGCTGCGACGGCTGCGATCGCAACGGCGCGGCGAAGCCGGCGGCCGGGCTGCCCGACCGGCCCGTGCCTCTGGTCTTTCATCCACGGCGGAAACCCTAGGCCAGGGCGCCGGCACGGCGGCAGAATCGGCGCCATCGTTCGTCGCCGGGCTCCCGCATGACCTCCTTCTCACGCCGCGCCTCGGCGCTTTGCGCGGCGCTCTCCCCGCTGCTGATAGCTGCGGCGGCGCCGGCCCAGGAAGCGGCCACGCTGCCGAGCGTGCAGACCTTCTTCCGCAACGCCGACGTGAGCGCAATGAAGCTCTCGCCCTCGGGCAAGTGGCTGGCGATGACGGCGGCGGCCGGAAACGGAAGAGTGGCGCTCGCCGTCGCCGACGTCGAAGGCAAGCTGCCGCTCACCGTCGCAGCGTCGGCGAGCAACAGCGATGTCCGCTCGTTCAATTGGGTCGGCGACGACCATCTCGTCTTCAACGTGGTCGACAGCCTGCTCGGCAGCACCGACCAGCGCTTCGGTCCGGGCCTGTTCTCGGTTCGCCGCGATGGCAAGGAGATGCGCGAGCTGATCAAGCCGCGCGACTCGTTCGTCACCGGCAGCCCGGTCATCGGCCGTGAAGCGCTCGGCGGCAACCACGCGCTGCTGATGGTCCCGAACGACGGCAGCGGCGAGGTGATCGTCGGCCAGGCGCAGTGGACGGCGCGCGGCGAGCTCGACACCGTGAATGCCCTGCGGCTCGACGTGACGACCGGGCGCACGCGCAACCTTTCGCTGGCTCGCCCCGAGCACGTCAGGGCCTGGCTGTTCGATCGGAAAGGCGAGCCTCGGGTGACGGTGACGACCTGGGAAGGAGTGACCAGCATCCATTGGCGCGCACCCGGCCAGGACGGCTGGGCCCGGATCGCGACCGGCTCCAGCCTGCAGCAGAAGTTCGAGCCGCGATTCGTCGATGACGCCGGCCGGCTCTACGTCACCGCCACCGTCGGCCGGGAGGGCACGGAAGCCCTGAAGCTGTTCGACTTCGCCACCGGCGCGCCCGAACCCCGGCCGATCGTCACCACGCCAGGCTTCGACTTCGCCGGTCACCTCGTCACCGACGCGGACGACACGGTCTACGGCGTTCGCGTCGTCACCGATGCCGAGACCACGGTCTGGTTCGACCCACGCATGCAGGAGCTGCAGCGCATTGCCGATGCCCGGTTTCCCGGCCGCATCAACTCGCTGAGCTGCAGCCAGTGCAAGGAACCGCAACTGCTGCTCGTCTTTTCGCACTCGGACCAGGACCCCGGGCGTTTCTGGCTGTACCGGCCGGCGAGCAACGCGTGGACACCGCTGGGCGCCGTGCGCAACGACATCGTGCCGGCGCGCATGGCCCCGCTCGACTTCATGCGCGCCAAGGCGCGCGACGGCCTCGACCTGCCGATCTGGGTGACGACGCCGCGCAAGGACGCCCCCGGCCTGCGCGACGGCAAGCGCGCCGCGGTCGTGCTGGTGCACGGCGGTCCGTGGCTGCGAGGCGGCAGCTGGGGCTGGGACGGCGACGCGCAGTTCCTCGCCTCCCGCGGCTACGTCGTGATCGAGCCCGAGTTCCGCGGCAGCACCGGCTACGGCGCGGTGCACTTCCGGGCCGGCTGGAAGAAGTGGGAAGGGGCGATGCAGGACGACGTGGCCGACGCCTTGCGCGCGGTGGCCGCCAAGGGCCTCATCGATCCGAAGCGGGTCTGCATCGCCGGCGCGAGCTACGGCGGCTACGCCACGCTGATGGGCATGATCCGCTACCCCGATCTCTACCGCTGCGGCGTCGCCTGGGTCGCCGTCACCGACCCGCGCCTGCTGTTCGAGGACACGTGGGAGAACGACTCATCGGACGAGGCTCGCAACTACGGCATGCCGGCGATGATCGGCGACCCGGTGAAGGACGCCGCCATGCTGAAGTCGGCCGCGCCGTTGGAGCGCGCCGCCGAGATCCGCGGGCCGTTGCTGCTCGCCTTCGGCCGCGACGACCGGCGCGTGCCGGTCAAGCACGGCACGCTCATGCGCGACGCGCTGCGCGCCCAGGGCCGGGACCCGGAATGGATCGTCTACGACGGCGAAGGACACGGCTGGCTCAAGGTGGCGAACCGGGTCGACTTCTGGAGCCGGGTAGAGCGCTTCCTCGACGCGCAGATCGGCGCGGGCGCACCGCGCTGAGCGCGGCCCCGCCGGCGCTCACTCGCCGCGCGGCGTGCCCATCGACTTGTCGCCCAGCCCCTTGGGCAGCGGGAAGTGCACCGTCTCCACCGCGCCGGGGAGGCTGCGCACCGAGACCGCGCCGAGGGCGCGCAGCCGCTCGACCACCTGCTGCACCAGGATCTCGGGCGCCGAGGCGCCGGCGGTGACGCCGACCCGGCGCTTGCCTTCGAACCACTCGTGCCTCAGGTCGGAGGGGGCGTCGACCATGTAGGCGTCGGCGCCCAGGCGCTCGGCGAGCTCGCGCAGGCGGTTGCTGTTCGAGCTGCTCGGGCTGCCGACGACCACGAGCACGTCGACCCCGGGCGCGAGCACCTTGACCGCGTCCTGGCGGTTCTGCGTGGCGTAGCAGATGTCCTGCTGCTTCGGCTCGCGCACATCGGGAAAGCGGCGCTTCACCGCGGCCAGGATCTCGGCCGCGTCGTCGACCGAGAGCGTGGTCTGCGTCACCACGGCGAGCTTCTGCCCGGGCGGAATCTCGACATGCGCCACGTCGGCGACGTCTTCGACCAGGTAGATGCCGTGATCGAGCTGGCCCATCGTGCCCTCGACCTCGGGATGGCCCTTGTGGCCGATCATGATGAACTCGTAGCCCTCGCGCGCGAGCTTGGCCACCTCGACGTGCACCTTGGTCACGAGCGGGCAGGTCGCGTCGAAGACGCTGAAGCCGCGCTCGGCCGCCTCGGTGCGCACCGCCTGCGACACGCCATGGGCGCTGAACACGAGGGTCGCGCCGGGCGGCACATCGGCCAGGTCCTCGATGAAGATCGCGCCCTTCTTCTTCAGGTCGTCGACGACGTAGGTGTTGTGCACGATCTCGTGGCGCACGTAGATCGGCGCGCCGAAGCGGATCAGCGCGCGCTCGACGATCTCGATCGCGCGGTCGACGCCGGCACAGAAGCCGCGCGGCTCGGCGAGAACGACGTCTTCCACGGTATTGGTCGCGGTCACAGGATGCCGATCAGCTCGACTTCGAAGGTCACCGGCCGGCCGGCGAGCGGATGGTTGAAGTCGAACACGAGCGCGTCGCCCTCGACCTCGCGCACCACTCCGGCGAAGCTCGCCTGGCCGTCGGGGGTGGGAAAGCGGACGACGTCGCCGACCCGGTACTCGCCGTCGGCGTCGCCGTGCTCGGCGAGCAGCGCCCGGTTCACGCGCTGCAGCAGCTCGGGGTTGCGCTCGCCGAAGGCCTCGCCCGAGGCGAGGTCGAAGGAGGCGCGGCTGCCTTCCTCCAGGCCGAGCAGGCGTGCTTCCATCGCCGGGGCGAGCTCGCCGGTGCCGAGAGACAGGGTGGCCGGCTGCGCACCGAAGGTATCGACGAACGCGGCGCCGTCGGGGCCGCTCAATCGATAGTGAAGGGTCAGGAAGGACCCGGGCTCGACGCGGTTCAAGGAGGAAGGCTCTCGGGAGATAGACTGAGGTCGATTTTACGAGCCGGCGCCTTTGCACCCTGGCCAGCTGACCCGAGATGCTCAAGGACATTCCCGCCCCGGCCCGCCCGCGCGAGAAGCTGCTCGCCCTCGGGCCCGGCGCGCTTGCCGATGTCGAGCTGATCGCGCTGCTGCTGCGCACCGGCTTCGCCGGCACCTCGGTGCTGCAGCTCTCGCAGGATCTTCTCGACGCTTTCGGTGGTCTTTCGGGTCTCCTTCGCGCCGGGCCCGAGGAGCTCAAGCGCGTGAAGGGCCTGCGCGGCCCGGCCAAGCGGGCGGAGGTGGCCGCGGTGCTGGAGCTGGCCCGCCGCTCGGTAGCCGGCGAGCTGAGCGCGCGGCCGGTGTTCGATTCCCCGGGCAAGGTGAAGGAATACCTCTCGCTGCAGCTCGCCGGCCGCGCGCATGAGGTCTTCGCAGTGCTGTTTCTCGACGCGCAGAGCCGGCTGATCGCTCTCGAGGAGATGTTTCGCGGCACCCTGACGCAGACCTCGGTCTACCCGCGCGAGATCGTCAAGCGCGCGCTCGACCTCCACGCCGCGGCGGTGATCCTCGCCCACAACCACCCTTCGGGCGCGGCCGAGCCGTCGCGCGCCGACGAGTTCCTGACGCAGACGCTGAAGAGCGCGCTCGCCCTGGTGGACGTGCGCGTGCTCGACCACCTCGTGGTCGGCCACGGCACGGTGGTCTCGTTCGCCGAGCGGGGGCTGCTGTGAAGGCGACTCTGAAGCCGGTCGTGAAGGCGGGCTCGCTCGACGAGCTGACGTCGATCCGCGCCGCCCTGATCGAGCAGCGCCGGGCCGCCGAGGCGAAGCTCGCGACCGAGCGGGAGCTCGCCGCCGCGGAGCGACGCGAGCGCAACCTGTTCGCCAACGCCGTCGGCCAGGTCGTGCCGCTGCGCCGCGCCGCGCACCCTGCCCCCGAGCGGCCGCGTCCGCCGCCGCGGGCGCGCCAGCGCGAGCGCGACGACGCGGCGGTGCTGGTGGAGGCGATCTCCGACGGCTTCGACGCGGAGTCGCTGCTCGATACCGACGATGCCCTGTCGTTTCGCCGCCGCGGCGTCGGCGCCGACGTGGTGAGGAAGCTCCGGCGCGGCGTCTGGGTGCTGCAGGGCGAGCTCGACCTGCACGGCCTGCGCCGCGACGAGGCGAGGGAGCGGCTCGCGACGTTCCTGCGCGACGCGGCGAAGAGAGGCAAGCGGTGCGTGCGCGTCGTCCACGGCAAGGGCCACGGCTCGCCCGGCAAGGAGCCCGTGCTCAAGGGCAAGGTGAAGTCGTGGCTGGTGCAGAGGAACGAGGTGCTCGCCTTCACCTACGCGCGGCCGGCCGACGGCGGCCACGGCGCATTGATCGTCCTGCTGAGGCCGGGCGACTGAAGACGGCTCAGGCCGCGGTCATGCGCGCCGCGGTGGCGTTGATCGCCTTGGCGGCCGGCGCCCCGGGGCTGGAGATGAGCAGCAGGCTGCGCTTGTTCACCGCCTCGCGCACGAGGGGATCGCTCGGGATCTCGCCCATCAGCTCGAGCATCAGCGGCTCGGCCTCGCCCTGGGCCTTGAGCTGCGGCGCGACGAAGCGGTCGACGACGAGCTGCAGCTGGTTGCGGATCGTCCGCCCTTCGCCGGCGGCGCTGACCTGGTTGACGATGAGGCGGATGTGGCGGCGCTTCTGCAGCGTCGCCAGCACCTTGATCGTCGCGTAGGCGTCGGTCATCGAGGTCGGCTCCGGGGTGACGATCACCAGCACGTCGTCGGCGAGCGAGACCGCGTGCAGCACCACGTCGGAGATGCCGGCGCCGGTGTCGAGCAGGATCCGGTCGAAGCGCGGCGTGACCTGGACGATGATGTCGGCGAGCTGATCGCGCACCTGCGGCGTCAGGCGCGAGTACTCGACCAGGCCGGAGCCGGCGAGCAGCACCGAGAAGCCGCCCGGCGCCGGCAGGATCGCCTGCTCGAGCGTCGCCTTGCCGGTGAACACGTCGTGCAGCGTCACCTTCGGAAAGAGGTTCAGCACCACGTCGAGATTGGCCAGGCCCAGGTCGGCGTCGAGCACCAGCACGCGCTCCCCGCGCTCGGCCAGCGCCGCGGCGAGGTTGGCCGCGACGAAGGTCTTGCCGACCCCGCCCTTGCCGCTAGTCACCGCAAGAATCTTCCCCGCTGCGCTCATGCGAAATCCTGGAACTGCGAGGTACCGAACAGCAGGCCCTTCTCTTCCGCGCTGACCAGCGAGACCGCCGGTTGCTCCAGGCAGGCGCGGTTGCGGCCTTCGGACTTGGCGCGGTAGAGCTGCTGGTCGGCGCGCTCGACCCAGAGCAGCGGCGACGAGCGCACCCATTGCGGCGCGAACGCGCCACCGAGCGAGACCGTGACCCGGACCGAATCGCCGGGCGCGATCGGGATCGCCATGACCTGGATCCGCATGCGGATGCGCTCGGCCACGGCCTGGGCGAACGACGGCGGGCAATTCGGCAGGATCATCGCGAACTCTTCGCCGCCGAAGCGCGCCACCGTGTCCATCGGCCGGATGCATTCCTGCAGGGCCCGGGCGACGTGCTTGAGCACCTCGTCGCCGGCCGGGTGGCCGTGCGCGTCGTTGACCTTCTTGAAGTGGTCGATATCGATCATCAATACCAGCGCCGGCTCGCCCGCCCGGGCGACCCGGTCGACTTCGCCGGCGAGCATCAGCTCGAAGTGGCGCCGATTGGCCAGGCCGGTCAGCGGGTCGCGGCTCGACAGCTCGCACAGGCCGTCGATCACCGCCTGCAGCCAGAGCGCCTTGCCGACCTGGCGCAGGTCCGGCAGCCGGTGTCCCGACTGGTCCAGCAACTGCAACGCGGCATCCAGGTTGAGCGCGTTCTGCTCGCCAGTCGGGGGGTCGGTGGGGTGCGGCACGCAGTCAGGGTCGGAGTTCGGACCAGTCTAGCAGCGCACCCCCGGCCGTGACCGTGAGAAATGGGCCTTCGACCCGTGCCTCTCAGCGCGCCGGCGCCGGTGTCGGCAGGAACAGCTCGAGCAGGTCGTTGAGGAAGTCGAAGCCGCGCTCGCTCGGCCGCACGTGATGCAGGTCGCGCACGACCAGGCCGAGCCGCTCGGCCTCGTCGAGCGGCCGGGCGATGGCCGAGAGCGGCAACCCCGTGCGCTCGGCGAAGCGGGCGAGCGCGAAGCCCCCGCGCAGGCGCAGCGCGTTCAGCATGAACTCGAACGGCAGCTCGGCACGCGTGACTTCGCTCTCCGAGGCGAGCGCCGCGCCGGCCTCGGCCCCGGCCATGTAGGCCGCGGGGTCTCGCAGCCGCACCTGGCGAACGACCCGATGGGCAAAGCTGAGCTTGCCGTGCGCGCCGGCGCCGATGCCGAGGTAGTCGCCGAACTCCCAGTAGTTGAGGTTGTGGCGCGAGCGATGACCTTCGCGCGCATAGGCCGAGACCTCGTAGCGATCGAGGCCCGCCGAGGCGGTCATCGCGGCAACGCGGTCGAGCATCGAGGAGGCGAGATCGTCGTCCGGAACCTTCGGCGGGTACTTGGCGAAGTAGGTGTTCGGCTCGATCGTGAGCTGGTAGACGGAAAGATGCGGCGGCTCGAAGGCCAGCGCCGCCGCGAGATCGGATTCGCAATCGGCGAGCGTCTGCCCCGGCAGCGCGTACATGAGGTCGATGTTGAAGGTCTCGAAGGCCTCCTTCGCCTCGGCGATCGCCGCCCGCGCCTGCGCGGCATCGTGAACCCGGCCGAGGGCGGCAAGGCGCTCGTCGTCGAAGCTCTGCGCGCCGATCGAGAGCCGGTTCACGCCGGCGGCGCGAAAGGCGTGGAAGCGCTCGCGCTCGAAGGTGCCCGGATTGGCCTCGAGCGTGATCTCGCAGCCGGGCTCGAGCGGCAAGCGGGCACGGATCGCCGCAAGCAGCCGCTCGATCTCCGCGGGCGCGAACAGGCTGGGCGTGCCGCCGCCGATGAAGATCGTATGCACCCGCCGGCCCCAGACGAAGGGCAGCGCCGCCTCCAGATCGGCAACGAGGCAATCGACATAGCGGCGCTGGGGCAGCTCCTCGAGCGCGCCGCGGACCGCGTGCGAATTGAAGTCGCAGTACGGGCACTTCTTCAGGCACCACGGCAGGTGCACGTAGAGCGAGAGCGGCGGCAAGGCCGCCAGCGTCAGCGAGCCCGGCCGCATGAACGCCGCGAGTCTCTCGGCGACGGAGGCGGCGGGCGCGGCCGGCGCCGCCGGCTCCGCCGCCAGCAGCGGCGGCAAGGTCTTCATCTCAGCCGAGCTTCCAGATCTCGCGCATGAGCAGCCGCATCTGCCGGGCGGCGAGCGCGCGATGGCTGGCGGCGTTCTTGGCCGCGGCATCGAGCTCGGCGACGGTCTTGCCGAGGGCGGGAATGAAGACCAGCGGGTCGTAGCCGAAGCCGGCATGGCCGCGCGGCGCGGCGGCGATCTCGGCCGGCCAGCGCCCGGTGGCGATCAGCGGTTCGGGGTCGCCCGCATGGCGCAGGGCGACCAGCGTGGAGACGAAGCGCGCCGAGCGGTCGCTGCGGCCGTGCAGGCGTTCGAGCAGCAGGGCGTTGTTGGCCGCGTCCTGCGCCCGTCGCTCGACCTCGCGGTCGGCGAAGCGGTCGGCGAGCGGGGCGAAGTGCGCCGAGGCCACGCCGGGATCGCCGCCCAGCGCATCGACGACGAGGCCCGAATCGTCGGCGATCGCCGGGCCGTTCGCTGCGGCGGCCGCATGGCGCGCCTTGGCGAGCGCGTTCTCGACGAAGCTCGCGTGCGGCTCCTCGGCCTCGGAGATGCCGAGCGAGCCTTGCGTCACCAGCTCGATGCCGAGGCCGGCGAACAGGGCTTGCAGCTCGGCGAGCTTGCCGGGGTTGTTCGAGGCCAGGACGAGCCTCATCCCATCGTCCTCAGGCCGAGGCGATGCCGAGCGCCTGGCGCTGCGCGACCACGAGCTCGGCAATGCCCTTGCTCGCCAGCGCAAGCAAGGCGTCCATCTCGAGCCGCGAGAAGGTCGCGCCCTCCGCCGTGCCCTGCAGCTCGACGAAGCCGCCCGAGGCGGTCATGACGACGTTCATGTCGGTATCGCAGGCCGAGTCTTCGACGTACTCGAGGTCGAGCAGCGGCGTGCCGGAGACGATGCCCACCGAGACCGCGGCGACCGCATCGCGGATCGGCGACCGCTCGATCTTGCCCTTGGCGAGCAGCCAGGTCACCGCATCGGCGGCGGCGACGTAGGCGCCGGTGATCGCGGCCGTGCGGGTGCCGCCGTCTGCCTGCAGCACGTCGCAGTCGAGCGAGATCGTTCGCTCGCCGAGGAGCGTGAGGTCGAACACGCAGCGCAGCGACCGGCCGATCAGGCGCTGGATCTCCTGCGTGCGCCCGCTCTGCTTGCCGCGCGCCGCCTCGCGGTCGCCGCGGGTATGGGTGGCGCGAGGAAGCATGCCGTATTCGGCGGTGAGCCAGCCCTCGCCGCTGCCGCGCTTGTGCGGCGGCACCTTGTCTTCCACGGAGGCGGTGCAGAGCACCTGGGTGTCGCCGAAGCTGACGAGGACCGAGCCCTCGGCATGGCGGGTGAAGCCGCGCTGGATCGTGACCGGGCGAAGCTGGTCGGCGAGGCGACCTGAGGAACGTTGGAAAGTCATCCGGCGATTGTCGCCGCCCGCTCGAGCTCAGGACTTCTTCAGCTTGGCCGACCGCTGGATCGCTTCGTTGATCTCTTTGATGGAGCGCTCGATCTCGGCGTCGTCGAGCTCGTCGGACGAGACGTCTGTGCCGAGCACGCTCGCCTGGATGGTCGAGGCGAAGACCGCCTCGCCGAGGGCGTTGGTCTGCACGCCGTGGCCGCTCTCGCTGTTCTCGACGCCTTCCCACTCGACCGCGAGCACCGAGACGTTGTCGCACTTGGCGCCGCCGTTGCGCAGCGCCTGCTCCACCAGCTCGGGCACCGAATCGGAAAGCGGCAGGTTGGCGAGCTGGTCGGTGATCTCGCTGTCGCTCACCGTGCCCCAGAGGCCGTCGGAGCAGAGCAGCAGCCGGTCGCCGGCCTGCATGAGAAGCGGGCCCACCGTGTCGACCACCGGCTTGCCGGGGCTGCCGAGGCAGGTGAACAGCACGTTGCGATTGAAGCGGTCGCCCATCGGCACGACCTGGCTCATCGTCTGCTGCAGCTCGGAATACGAGTGGTCGCGGGTGCGGGCGATCAGCTTGTCGCCGCGCACGAGGTACAGGCGCGAATCGCCGCAGTGCGCCCAGTAGGCGGCGTTGCCCTGCAGCAGGCAGGCGACGACGGTCGTGCGCGGCGTGTCGATCAGCGCCTTCTGCGTCGCGTAGCGCAGCAACTGGTGATGGCCGGAGACGATCGATTCGTGCAGGAAGCGCAGCGGGTCGGGCAGCGTCGGCTTGCAGTCGCGCTGGAACATGGCCGCGAGCGTCTGCAGCGCGAGCTGCGAGGCGACCTCGCCTTCGGGATGCCCGCCCATGCCGTCGGCGAGGGCGAACAGGCCCGCGTCGCGCGTGTAGCAGTAGCCCATCCGGTCTTCGTTCTTTTCGCGGCCGCCCTTGCGGCTGACCTGATAGACGGAGAAGCGCATCGGGCTCTACGCTTTGGCGCTCGAGGTGATGTTCTCGAGCTGCAGCTTCAGCCGTTCGCTGAAGCTGAGCTTGGTGTACTGCCGCTCGGTCTCGCGCGACAGCTCCTTCTGCAGCGCGAACACGCTCTGCGGCCGGCTGAGCGGATCGAGCGACATGCACCACTCGGTCACTTCGATCAGGTTGTCGCTGTAGACGTTGCGCAGGCGCGAGAGCGAGAGCGCGAGGCGGTCTTTCTCGATCCGCTGCGGCGCGTCGTTCGGCGGGTAGCCCTGCATGCAGGCGTAGATGCAGGCGCCGATCGCGTAGATGTCGGTCCAGGGGCCGAGCGTGCCGTCGCGGCGGTACATCTCGGGCGCGGCGAAGCCGGGCGTATACATCGGCCGGATGAAGTTGCCTTCCTTGCTCAGCACTTCGCGCGCCGCGCCGAAGTCGAGCAGCACCGCCTTGTTCTCGTTGGTGATGAAGATGTTCGCCGGCTTGATGTCCAGGTGCAGCATCTTGTGCTGGTGCACGATGCGCAAGCCGCGCAGGATCTCGTCGAACAGCGAGCGGATCGTCGACTCGCGAAAGACCTTGTCGCGCTTGAGGTCGCGCGCGGTGACGATGAAATCCTGCAGGGTGTCGCCCTGCAGGTAGTTCATCACCATGTAGACGGTTTCGTTCTCGCGGAAGAAATTCAGCACCGAGACCACGCTGGTGTGCGAGATCTGGGCGAGCGAGCGGCCCTCTTCGAAGAAGCTCTTCAGGCCGAGCCGGTAGAGCGGCTGCTTCTCGGGCTTGACCCGCGGCGTGAGCTCGCCAGGCGAGCGCTCGGCAAGCGAGGAAGGGAGGTATTCCTTCAGGGCGACGAGCTTGCGGTCGGCGTCTTCGCAGAGGTAGACGACGCCGAATCCACCGGCCGCCAGTTTCTTGATAACCTGATAGCCGCCCACCACCGTGCCCGAAGGCAAGGGTGCTGGTTTGGGCTTTGACATGGGTCGCGAAACAGGGGGCAAAAGAGCGTGGCAGTTTACAGCATGACCGGCTACGCCAATGCCTCGGCGGCCCCTGTTTCCCGGCCTGCGGCAGCATTGCACGAACGCGGCGGCGAGCTGCATTCCGGGGCGCCCGCCGCGCCCGCGATCGGTGTAGAGCTGCGCTCGGTCAACGGCCGCTTTCTCGACATCGGACTGCGCCTTCCCGACGAATACCGCTCGCTCGAGCCGGCTCTGCGGGAGCTTCTTACCGCCCGTTTCAAGCGCGGCAAGATCGAGCTGCGCCTGACCGGCGCCGGCGAGTCGGAGAGCGCGAACGTCGAACCGCTGCCCGAGCAGCTCGCCCACCTCGGCCAGATCGAAAGCCGAGTGCGCGAGCTGCTGCCCAACGCGCGGCCCCTTTCGGTGCACGAGGCCTTGCAGTGGTGCCGCGGCGCCGCGCGCAGCGGCGGCGCCGCCGAGGTCGTGCTCGAGGTCGCCCGGCGCTGCGTCGAAGGACTGGTGGCGGCGCGGGCCCAGGAAGGCGCGCGGCTCGCTGCGATCCTGCTCGAGCGGGTCGAGCACCTGCGGGGCCTCGCGGCGGCGGCCGAGCCGCTCGTGCCCGCGGCGGTCGCGCGCCAGCAGCAGCGCTTCGTCGAACGCTGGAACGACGCTCTCGTCACCACCGGCGCGGCCCAGTCGATCTCGCGCGAGGCCACGCAGGAGCGCGCCCTCAACGAGGCCGCCGCCTACGCGATCCGGATCGACGTCGCCGAGGAGCTGGCGCGGCTGCGCTCGCATCTCGACGAGATCGCCCGCCTGCTCGCCAAGGGCGGCGAGGTCGGCAAGCGCCTCGAATTCCTGATCCAGGAACTGCTGCGCGAGGCGAACACGCTCGGCTCGAAGTCGACCTCGATCGAGATGACCGCCATCTCGGTCGAGATGAAGGTCGCGATCGAGCAGCTGCGCGAGCAGATCCAGAACGTCGAGTAGCGGCCCGATGACCGCCGTGTTCGTGTCGCATCCGAGCGACAAGCTCGATCACTACTTCGGCGCGCGGGCGACGGAGGCGCTGCACGCCTTGGCCGACGTTCGCTTCAACCCCGAGCCTCGCGAGCTCTCGACGGCCGAGCTCGTGGACGCCGCCCGCGGCTGCGAGTACCTGATCGCCTACCGGCAGACGGCGGGGCCCGAGACGCTCTTTCGCGACTGGCCCGAGCTGCGCGCCTTCATCCGCTGCGCCATGGACATCCGCACCGTCGACGTCGCCGCCGCGAGCGCGCACGGCGTCCTGGTGACGCGCGCGAGCGCCGGCTTCGTGCCCGCCGTGGCGGAATGGATCGTGGCGATGATGGTCAACCTGGGACGCGACCTCGTTCGGCACGTCGAGACCGCCCATCGGCAGGAGCCGCAGATCCAGAGCATGGGCCGCCAGCTCCACGGCTCCACGCTCGGCGTGATCGGCCTCGGACGCATCGGCCGCCACCTCGCCGCCCTGGCCGGAGCGCTCGGCATGCGCGTCCTCGCCAGCGACCCGCACGCAGCGAAGGGCGAGGCGAGCGCGAACCTGGTGCCGCTGGCGGTGCTCCTCGCCGAATCCGACTTCGTCGTCTGCCTGGCGCCGGCCAGCGCCGAGACCGAGAACCTGATGGACGCCGCCGCCTTCGCCGCGATGAAGCAGGGTGCATTCTTCGTCAACGCCGCGCGCGGCGAGCTGGTCGACGACGATGCCCTTCTCGCCGCGCTCGACGCCGGCCATCTCGGCGGCGCCGCCCTCGACGTCGGCCGCGCGCCCGACCAGATGCCGACGCCGGCGCTGGCACGCCATCCGCGCGTGCTGGCCACGCCGCACATGGGCGGCCTGACGCGGCCGGCGACCGAGCACCAGGCGATGGAAACGGTCGGCCAGCTCGCCGCCCTCCTGAAAGGCGAGCCGCCGCCGGGGGCGGTTAACGCGGCAGACGCACGCCGCTGGCGAAAGGAGTTCCCCGCATGAGCACGCCGCCGATCGTTCCGCCGGGCGCCTGCGATTGCCACATGCACGTCTTCGAGGACCGCTTCCCGCTCGCCCCCACCGCCACCTTCAAGCCGCCGCACGCCCCCGCCGAGGCCTACCGGAAAGTGCAGGAGGCGCTCGGCCTCAAGCGCGTCGTCGTGGTCCAGCCGACCGGGTACGCATTCGACAATCGCTGCACCCTCGAGGCGATGGCCGCGTTCGGGCCCGATGCGCGCGGCATCGTCGTCGTGCCGCCCGAGGTCGCCGAGGCCGAGCTCGCCCGCCTGGACGCCCTCGGCGTCCGCGGCGTGCGCTACATGATGCTGCCGGGCGGCGTGCTCCCGTGGAACGGCCTGGAGCGCACCGCAGCGCGGATCGAAGCGCTCGGCTGGAACATCAACCTGCAGCTCGACGGCCGCGACCTGCCGCAGCGCGAGGCGATGCTGTCGCGGCTGCCGGGCCGGCTGGTCATCGACCACATCGGCAAGTTCCTCGGACCCGTCACGACCGAAAGCGACGCCTTCCTCGCGCTCTGCCGGCTGCTCGACAGGGGGCGTTGCTGGATCAAGCTTTCGGCGCCCTACGAGAGCTCGAAGGTGGGGGAGCCGGAGTACGACGACATCGCGCCGCTGGCGCAGCACCTCGCCGAGCACTACCCCGAGCGATGCCTGTGGGCGAGCAACTGGCCGCATCCGAACACGCGTCCCGTGCCCTCCGAACGGGCACTGCTCGCCTGGACCAGCCGCTGCGTCGGCAGCGACGCGGCGCTGAAGAAGATCCTGGTGGACAACCCGGCGGCGCTGTATCGCTTCTGAGCGCGCCCCGCGACGCCGTCACTGCACCACGTAGAAGCTCATCAGCACCTGTGCCGGCAGGCGCTGGCCGACGCAGAGGAACTGCCGCTCGTTGAGCCAGGCCCAGCGCGGATCGCCGGTCTCCATGCTCACCTGGCCGCGGAAGTAGACCTCCTTCGGATCGACCGGCTCGCCGCGCAGCAGTCGCGCGGTGACCTCGGCGCTGGCCGCGCGCAGGGCATTGTTCTGCACGAACACGCGCGCGCCGTCGTCGAGCTCGAGCATGTAGCGCGCCTCGAGCCGGGCCAGCGTGCCGCCGTGGATCATCTGGAAGTCGGCGCCGGTCAGCACCCGGCCGGAGAGCCGACCCCCGACCGTGCCGCCGAGGATCGGCACCAGCCGGCGCTGACCGAGCGGCGTGGGGCCGGCGTCGAGCGGCACACCGACCTCGACGGCGAGATTGCAGAGGTGTTCGAGCACCGGCGGCGGCAATGCGAGATCGGACATGATGTGGCCCTCGAGCAGCCGGCAGGGTACGCCATCGTCCTCGAGGCGGGAAACACTCCAGGGAGAACTTGCATGTTCCGAACTCAACGGGGCCAGGGGCCGGCGGCGTGCCTCGCGGCGACATTCGGGCTGGTGGCGGCGCTCGCGGCACCGGCGCATGCGGCGGACGCCGCCTGGATCAAGCGGGCGGGCGACGCGCTGACGATCGACACGACGGGCAGCGGCATCAACGCGATCGCCGCCGGCGGCGACGGCAGGCAACTGTTCATCGATACCGACCCGGCCTGGATCGTTGTCGATCCTGCGACCGGCAAGGCCATGGGCGCGCCGATCCCGGGGCATCGAGACACCTCCGGCCTGGTCGCGCCGACGACCAGCGCCACCCGCGTGTTCGTCACGACCTGGGGCAACCTGCCCCAGGCGGACAAGTCCGGCCGGACCGCACCGAAACAGGGGGGCGAGTTGCTGGCGGTCGACGTGACAGGCAAGAAGTCGCAGCGCCTGCTGGAGCTGAAAGCGGAGCCGCATGTGATCGCCGCCAGCGCGGACGCCCGGCGCGTGGCGCTCGGCTTTGCCGACGGAAGCGTGCACGTGATCGATGGCGCCAGCGGCAAATCGCTGTTCGGCCCGGTCAAGCTGCTCAAGGGCATCGCGATCGCCGGCCAGCACGTCGACGGTACCGAAGGCGTGAGCGCGCTGGCGTTCTCGCCCGACGGCGCGCGGCTCGCCGTCGCCGGCGAAGACGTGAGCCTGCGGGTGATCGATGCGGCTGGCGGCAAGCAACTGATGGCCTTCGCCTTCGGCACGCTGAGCGGCTCGGGCACGAACACGCGCACCGAGCACATCGCCTTCACGCCGGACGGGAGCAAGCTCGTGACGACCGCGCAGGACCGCAACCTCCGGCTGCACGAGTCCGCGACCGGCAAGTTGCTCGGCGAACCGATCCGGTTCCCGGGGGACGTTAGCGCGCTGGCGGTCAGCGCCGACGGCAAGACCGTTTTCACGGGCGACAACGACGGCCGTCTGCAGCGCTGGGACCTGCTCGCCCGTTGACGCCGGCACTGACCGTAAACTGCGTTGGCCCCGAACGGCCGACCCGCTGCACACGATGGACTATCCCGGCAACCTCTTCGCCGTCGCCGCACCCAGCGGCACCGGCAAATCGAGCCTCGTCAAGGCGCTGCTCGAGCTCGACTCGCACCTCGTCGTCTCGATCTCGCACACCACCCGCAAGCCGCGCGGCCAGGAGCAGGAGGGGCGCGAATACCACTTCGTCGGCGAGCCCGAGTTCCGCGCGATGGTCGCCGCCGGCCAGTTCGTCGAGTGGGCCGAGGTGCACGGCAACCTCTACGGCACCTCGCGCGGCGCGATCGAGGACCGCATCGTCCAGGGCCAGGACGTGCTGCTCGAGATCGACTGGCAGGGCGCCCTGCAGATCAAGCATCTCTTTCCCAACGCGATCCTGATCTTTCTCCTGCCGCCGAGCTGGGACGAGCTGCTGCAGCGCCTGCAGCGGCGCGGCGAAGACGACCCGCAGGTGATCGAGCGGCGCATGGCCAATGCGCGCATCGAGGTGTCGAAGGCCCGGCACTTCGACTTCGTTATAATCAATGCCCTGTTCGAGTCGGCGCTGTTCGATCTCAAGGCGATCGTCCACTCCCAGCGCCTCAAGTACGCGTCCCTGCAGCGGGCCAAGCCTGCTGTCTTCGCGGCCCTCGACCTTCTCTGACGCTCGATTCCTCTGCCCCAGGGGCCGTTCGCGGTCCCGTCTGAAAGCTCCCATGGCCCGCATCACCGTCGAAGACTGTCTCGTCAAGATCCCGAACCGGTTCCAGCTCGTGCTCGCGGCCACGTATCGTGCCCGCATGCTGAGCCAGGGCCACGCGCCCAAGGTCGAGACGAAGAACAAGCCCGGCGTCACCGCGCTGCGCGAGATCGCCGCCGGCGAGATCGGCATCGAGATGCTGCGCAAGGTGCCGGTCTAAGGCCTTGCTCCTGCGGCGGCGCGTTCTGCGCCGCCGCGAACCGGCCGCCGTCCATTGGCGGCCCCACTGATCGGTCGGGCGCGGGTTCCGCGCTAAATTCGGGGCATGGTCGCGCGCTCGTCCACTGCCTCAACCGACGCCAAGCCGGCCCCTAAAAGGCGGCCGCCGCCGGTTGCCAAGGCCACGCCCGGCGCCGACGCCGCGGCCGCCTCGTTCGCCGCCCTCACCGTCAAGCTCGACTACCTCGACGCCGCCGACATCCGCCGAGTGCGCGAAGCCTACCGCTTCGCCGACGAGGCCCACCTCGGCCAGTTCCGCGCCAGCGGCGAGCCGTACATCACCCACCCGATCGCCGTCGCGGGCCTGTGCGCCGAGTGGAAGCTCGACGCGCAGGCGATCATGGCCGCGCTGATGCACGACGCGATGGAGGATTGCGGCATCACCAAGGCCGAGCTGATCGAGCGCTTCGGCGCCCCGACCGCCGACCTTGTCGACGGCCTCACCAAGCTCGACAAGCTGAGCTTCTCGACGCGCGAGGAATCGCAGGCCGAGTCGTTCCGCAAGATGCTGCTGGCCATGACGCGCGACGTGCGCGTCATCCTGGTCAAGCTCGCCGACCGCCTGCACAACATGCGCACCATGGACGCGGTCGACCGCCAGAAGCGGATGCGCGTCGCCGGCGAGACGCTCGACATCTACGCGCCCATCGCCCACCGGCTCGGCCTCAACCAGACCTACCGCGAGCTGCAGGAGCTCTCGTTCAAGCACCTCAAGCCCTGGCGCGAGGCGGCGCTGTCGAAGGCGGTGCTGAAGGCGCGCGGCTACCGCCGCGACATGGTCGAGCGGATCCAGCGCGACGTCGAGAAGGCGTTCGCCAACGCCAAGCTGCCGGCGCAGATCTTCGGCCGCGAGAAGACGATCTATTCGATCTACGCCAAGATGCGCGAGAAGCACCTGACCTTCGCCCAGGTGAGCGACATCTTCGGCTTTCGCGTCGTCGTCGCCACGCTGTCCGAGTGCTACGTGGCGATGGGCGTGCTGCACCAGCTCTACAAGCCGGTGCCCGGCCGCTTCAAGGACTACATCGCGATCCCCAAGGGCAACGGCTACCAGTCGCTGCACACCACGCTGGTGAGCCCGCTCGGCACCGCGGTCGAGTTCCAGATCCGCACCGAGCCGATGCACGCCGTGGCCGAGAAGGGCATCGCCGCGCACTGGCTCTACAAGGAGCACGACGACGGCCCCGGCCAGGAGGCGCAGCGCCTAGGGGCGATGTGGCTGCAGTCGCTGCTCGACATCCAGGACGAGACGCGCGACGCCAGCGAGTTTCTCGAGCACGTCAAGATCGACCTGTTCCCCGACGCGGTCTACGTGTTCACGCCCAAGTCGAAGATCCTGGCCCTGCCGCGCGGCGCGACGCCGGTCGACTTCGCCTACGCCATCCACTCCGACGTCGGCGACCACTGCGTCGCCGCTTCGGTCAACGGCGAGCCGGTGCCGCTGCGCACCGAGCTGAGGAGCGGCGACGTGGTCGAGATCGTCGGCGCGCCGAACGCGCGGCCCAATCCGGCGTGGCTGAACTTCGTCTCCACCGGCCGGGCGCGCTCGCGCATCCGCCACTACCTGAAGAACATGGAGCAGGAGGAGTCGCGCGACCTGGGCAGGAAGATGCTGGCCCAGGCGATGCGCTCCGAGGGCCTGGCCCTGCCCGGCGACGACTCGGCCTCGGCCACCGTCTGGCAGCAGCTGATCCGCTGGAGCGGCAACAAGACGCGCGAGGACCTCTTCACCGACATCGGCCTCGGCCGCAAGATCGCGACCATCGTCGCCACCCGCCTGGTGCGCCTGCTGGCCGAGGACGGCATCCGCCCCGACGCGCTGGCGCTGACCATGGGCCGCTATGCGGTCGACGACTCGGCGCCGGCGCAGCACATGGTGCTGATCGACGGCAGCGAAGGCGCCTCGGTCGTGCTCGCCACCTGCTGCCGGCCGATCCCCGGCGACGCGATCGTCGGCAACCTGGGGCGCGGCGAAGGGCTCACGGTGCACACCGCCGAGTGCAGCGTGGGAAAGCGCCTGCTCGAGCGCGACAGCGAGCGCTGGATGGGCGTGGAGTGGGCCGAGCAGCCGACCCGGCCGTTCGAGACCAACGTCTCGCTGCTCGTCACCAACGGCAAGGGCGTGCTCGCCCAGGTCGCCTCGGCGGTGAGCCATGCCGAGGCCGACATCACGCACATCGACATGGGCAACGAGCCGGCGGCCGAGACCGCCGAGCTGAAGCTGCTGCTGAGCGTGCGCGACCGGCTGCACCTGGCCGAGGTGATGCGCACGCTGAAGCGCTCGCCTGCGGTGCTGCGGGTGGCGCGGGTCAAGCCCTAGGCATTCCCCGGCTTCGGATAGCGGACCTCGAGCACCTCGAGCGTCTCGAGGCCGCCCGGCGTCATGAGCTGCACCTCGTCGCCGACCCGCGCCTTGATCAGCGCGCGGGCGATCGGCGAGACCCAGCTCACGTCGCCCTTCAGGTTGTCGGCCTCGTCGACGCCGGTGATCGTCACCGTCTTCTCCTCGCCGCGCGCGTTGGCGTAGGTGACGGTGGCGCCGAAGAAGATCTGCTCGTTGCCGTGGTGCAGCGCCGGGTCGGCGACCTCGGCGACGTCGAGCCGCCTGGTCAGGAAGCGGATCCGCCGGTCGATCTCGCGCAGCCGCTTCTTGCCGTAGAGGTAGTCGCCGTTCTCCGAGCGGTCGCCGTTCTTCGCCGCCCAGGACACGGTCTCGACCACCTTGGGCCGCTCGTCGTCGAGCAGCGTCATCAGCTCGCCGCGCAGGCGCTTGTAGCCGGCCGGCGTGAGGTAGTTCTTCGCCCCGGCGGGCAGGGCCGGCGCGGGCAGGTCGTCTTCGCCGTCGTCCGCGTCGGCGTCGCTTTCCTTGGTGAAGGCCTTGTTCATCGGTGGGCAGTGCGGGGAATTCGCGGCGAAGGCATGATGATCGCTCGCTCCCCGATCTCTTCCCTCTCCAAGGACTTTTCCGAATGCCCCAGACCCGAAACGTCGCCGTCCTCGTCGGCAGCCTGCGCAAGGACTCGTTCAATCGCAAGATGGCGCACGCCCTGGCCGCCCTCGCCCCCGAGGCGCTGAAGCTCGAGATCGTCGAGATCGGCCAGCTCCCGCACTACAACCAGGACGACGAGGCGAACCCGACGGCGGCCGTGACGGCGTTCCGGCAGAAGGTCGCCGGCATGGACGCGGTGCTCTTCCTCACGCCCGAATACAACCGCTCGGTGCCCGGAGTGCTGAAGAACGCGATCGACGTCGGCTCGCGTCCCTACGGCAAGAGCGTGTGGAGCAGGAAGCCGGCGGCGGTGATGAGCGTCTCGCCCGGCGCGATCGGCGGGTTCGGCGCCAACCACCACCTGCGCCAGTCGCTGGTTTTCCTCGACATGCCGACGATGGCCCAGCCCGAGGCCTACATCGGCGGCGCCAGCGACATGTTCGACGAGGCCGGCGCGTTCAGGAAGCCCGAGACCAAGCAGTTCGCGGAGAAGTTCATGGCCGCGTTTGCCCAATGGATCGAGAGGCACGCCGCGGCGGGTTGAGCGTTGCCCGGGCCGCACAATCGCGGCCCATGATCGAGATTGCCTCGCGCCTGTTCGGACCCTGGGTTCGAAGCATCGACGGCCGCACGCTTCGCGCCGACGCGATCGCCGGCGTCCTCGGCGCCCTGCTGGTCCTGCCGCAGAGCTTCGCCTTCGCCACCCTCGCCGGCCTGCCGCCGGAGTACGGGCTGGCGACGGCGATCGTGCCCTGCGTCATCGCCGCACTGTTCGGCTCGAGCCTGCACGTCGTCTCCGGGCCGACCAACATGATCTCGCTGGCGCTGTTCGCGACGCTGGCGCCGCTGGCGCTCGTCGGCTCGCCGGCCTACATCCAGCTCGCCCTCGGCGTGACGCTGCTCGTCGGGGCGATGCAATGGCTGATCGGGGCGCTGCGCCTCGGCGGGCTGGCGAACTTCATCTCGCCGGCCGCCCTGCGCGGCTTCACCAGCGGCGCCGCCGCGCTGATCGTCGTGCACAGCCTGCCCAACCTGCTCGGCGTCGCCGTCGCCGAGCACCGCGTCGGCGCGCTCCTGTCAACGCTGTTCGAGCGGCTGCCCGAGACCTCGCTCGCGACGCTCGCGGTGGCCGGCTTCGCGATCGGCGCGACCCTCGCCCTGCGCCGGACCTGGCCGCGCCTGCCGCAGATGCTGATCAGCCTGATGGCGGCAACCGCATTGGCCGCGGCGATCAACCGCTGGTGGCCCGGCGCAGGCGATGCTGGCGGCGCGATTGCCGTCCTCGGCAACGTGCCGGCGGCCTGGCCGCACTTCCAGTGGCCGGCCTTCGATCCGGGGCGGCTGCCCGACCTGCTCGGCATCGCCTTCGCCCTCACCATCGTCACGCTCGCGCAGTCGATCTCGATCGCCAAGGCGGTGGCCGAGCGCTCCGGGCAGCGCATCGACGCGAACCGCGAGTTCCGCGGCCAGGGCCTGTCGAACCTGGTCGGCGCCTTCGCCTCCTCGTACGTCGCCTGCGGCTCGATCAACCGCTCGATGCCGAACTTCGAAGCCGGCGCGCGCACGCCGCTGGCCGCCGTGTTCGCCTCGGTCTGGCTGCTCCTGCTCGTGGCGCTCGTCGCGCCGCTGCTCGGCCTGATTCCGCTCGCCGCGATCGCCGGCCTGCTGCTGCTGATCGCCTGGTCGCTGTTCGACTGGGAGGGCTGGGAGCGCCTCTGGCGCTTCAGCCGCCGCGACTTCGCGATCGCCGCCGCGACCTTCGCCGCCACCGTGACCATCCGCCTCGAGATCGCCATCCTGCTCGGCACGATCCTCTCGCTGCTGAGCTACCTCTACCGCACGTCGAAGCCCTCGCTCAAGGTGATGGGCTTCGATACCGAGGCGCCGGGCCGGCCCTTCATCATTCGCGCCGACGTCGCCGCGCCGCTCGCCGAGTGCCCGCAGCTCAAGCTGGCGCGCATGGAGGGCGAGGTCTACTTCGGCGCCGTCGCCCACGTCGAGGAGCAGCTGCACGACCTGCGCGCGCCGCTGGCGGCGCCGAAGCACCTGCTGGTCATGGCCAAGAGCATGAACTTCATCGACCTGGCCGCGGCCGAGATGTGGCGGAACGAGCTGCACAAGCGCCGCGGCGTCGGCGGCGACCTCTACTTCCACCGGCCGCGGGCGCCGGTTCTCGAGCTCTGGCAGCGGGTGGGCTTTCTCGGCGAACTGGGCACTGACCACGTCTTTCCGGCCAAGCACGTCGCCATCGCCACCATCTTCGAGCGGCTCGACCGCGGCATCTGCGCCCACTGCACGGTGCGCGTGTTCGCCGAGTGCAAGACGCTGCCGCCGCCGGTGGCGCCGCTGCTCGCCTGAGGCAGGCGCGCTAGACCACGGCGAGCGCCGTCTTACTTTTCGCCACCGCCTTCGGCGCCGGCGCCGAGAGCTGGGTCTCGCAGCCGGCGGCGAGCAGCCAGGGGTCGCGGTCTTCGCCGCCGAAGGTCTCGACCAGGAAGTCGATGAAGACACGGGTGCGCGCGGGCACGTGCTTTCTCGTCGGCATGCCGGCGTAGATCGTCGTGCTCTGCAGGTGCCAGCAGGGCAGCACCCGCTCGAGCGCGTTCTCGAGCAGCGCCTCCTCGGCGACGAACGACGGCAGGCCGGTGATGCCCATGTCGGCCAGCGCCGCGGCGTAGAGCGTGTCGGTGTGCACCGTGCTCAGCCCGGCGCGCGGCCGATCGAGGGTGAACGATTCTTCCGGCTCGCCGTTGGCGCTGCTGCGGGTGTGGAAAGTGAGCTCGCGCAGGAAGCTCGGCACCATCGCCTCGTGGCCGACCAGGTCGCGCGGATGCTGCGGCCGGCCGCGCCGGTCGAGGTATTCGGGCGAGGCGCAGGTGATCACCTCGGAGCGGGCGAGGCGCCGGGCGACGAAGCCGCCCTCGAGCGGACGCCGGCCTTCGGTGAGGATGGTCACGTCGAAGTTCTCGTCGACCGTCTCGACCGGGCCCGGCACCGAGAGCTCGATCGCGACGCGCGGATAGCGCGCCCGGAAGGTCTTCAGGTGCTTGGCGAGCTGGTGCACGGCGAAGGCCGGCGGGCAGAGCACGCGCAGCGTTCCGCGCGGCTCGGCGCTCGAGGCGCTGGCCAGCGCCTCGGCCTCCTCCACCTCGGTCAGGACATGGCGCACCCGTTCGAGATAGGCCTCGCCCGTATCGGTGAGCGAGAGCCGGCGGGTGGTGCGGTTGACCAGCCGCACGCCGAGGTGCTCCTCGAGGTCGGCGACGAGCCGGGTGACCACGGCCGGCGAGAGGTTCAGCTCGCGCGCGGCGGCGGCGAAGCTGCCCTCCTCGATCACCCGGGAAAAGACGCGCATCGACGTCAGACGGTCCATGGCAAGGCCCTCATTGTTTCGCTTTTGGCAATTCGCAATTGAATCACGTCCTGTTTATTGTTGCTTGAGCAATGCCTACAGTCCACTTCATCGATGAGCCGGGCACCCCTGCAGCGACTCACCGAGGTGGACAAGACGGGACAGCCAAACGAACCCGCCCTGCCCGGAACGACACTTTTCGATCGAAGGAAATCTCATCATGAACGCCAAGCTCCTCTACGCCGCGACCGTTGCCCTGGCCCTGGCCAGTTCGCTCGCCGTGGCCCAGGAAACCCTGCCGCTGACCCGCGCCGAAGTCAACAAGGCCTGGGCCCAGGGCCGGGCCGACGGCACGCTGCGCAAGAACGACTACGACTACGACGCCACCGACTTCAAGGCGACCTCGACGCGCAGCCGCGACGACGTGCTGGCCGAACTGAAGGCCCCGCGCGATCCGGCGCTGATCGGCCCGCTGCGCAACCGCAGCTACAACCCCGGCGGCATGGAGACGCTGCGCGTCTCGACCCTGCCCCGGGAACAGGTGCGGGCCGACGTCATCGCCGCGATCCGCGACGGCACGCTGCGCCGCACCGACTACGACGACGAGATCGTGCGCGTTGCCCGCCGTGCGCCGGCCCGCACGCCGGCCCCGGTGCTCGCCACCGCGCTCGGCGCGGCGTCGGGAAGCTGAGTTCTCCGCCTCCTGAAAGGGCCGCCTTCGGGCGGCCCTTTTCCTTTCCGGCCTCGGGCGACAATTCCCGATGCCTTCTGCTCACCAACCCAACCTCCTCGTTCGCGACACCGGCACCATCAAGGGCCGCGGTGTCTATGCGACCCGGCCCCATGCCGAAGGCGAGACCGTCGAGTCCTGCCCGGTGATCCTCTTCACCGCCACCTTCGCCGAGATCCCGATCGAGGTGCGCAAGGTCCTGTTCAACTGGGGCGTCCTCGCCCGGACCCAGCAGAGCCATTGCCTGGCCCTGGGCTACGGCAGCCTGTACAACCACGGCAACCCGGCAAACATGCGCTACGAGGGCGACGACGAGGCCAAGGTGCTTCGCTTCGTCGCCATCCGGCCGATCGCCGAGGGCGAGGAGCTGACGGTCAACTACAGCGCCGAAGGCGGCGGGCACGAGTCGGCCGACAACGACTGGTTCCAGCGCATGGGCGAAACCCGCCACCCCGACTGGTAGGGTCCCGGCTTGCTGACCCCCGCCCTCCTGTCCTCGCCGCTGCGCGCGGCGATCACCGCGGCCACCCGGCCGCCGGAGCCGACGCTCCTGCCGGCCCTGCTCGAGCAGGCGCGCCTCGCCGAGGCCGACGATCGTGCCGCGCACGAGCTCGCGCTGCGCGTGGCGCGCGGCGTGCGCGAGCGGGCGCGCGAGTCGGGCCGGGCCGGCCTGGTGCAGGGCCTGCTGCAGGAGTTCGCGCTCAGCTCGAGCGAAGGCGTCGCGCTGATGTGCCTGGCCGAGGCGCTGCTGCGCATTCCCGACGCCGCCACCCGCGACGCGCTGATCCGCGACAAGATTTCGAGCGGCGACTGGCGCTCGCACCTGGGCCAGAGCCCTTCCCTCTTCGTCAACGCGGCGACCTGGGGCCTTCTTCTCACCGGCCGGCTCGTCGCCACGCACAGCGACGTCGGCCTCGGCGCGGCGCTGCGCCGGGTGGTCGGCCGCGGGGGCGAGCCGCTCATCCGAAAGGGCGTCGACATGGCGATGCGCCTGATGGGCGAGCAGTTCGTCACCGGCGAGACCATCGCGCAGGCGCTCGACAACGCGAAGCCGCGCGAGGCCGAAGGCTTCCGCTATTCGTACGACATGCTCGGCGAAGCGGCGATGACGGCGCGCGACGCCGAGGCCTACCTCGCGTCGTACGAGGCGGCGATCCATGCGATCGGCCGGGCTTCGGCGGGCCGCGGCATCGTCCGGGGCCCGGGCATCTCGATCAAGCTCTCGGCCCTGCATCCGCGCTATAGCCGGGCGCAGGTCGAACGGGTGATGAGCGAGCTCTATCCGCGCCTGCTGCAGCTCGCCGAGCTCGCGCGCCGCTACGACATCGGCCTCAACATCGACGCCGAGGAGGCGGAGCGGCTCGAGCTCTCGCTCGACCTGCTCGAGCGGCTCTGCTTCGAGACGAGTCTCGAAGGCTGGAACGGCATCGGCTTCGTCATCCAGGCCTACCAGAAGCGCTGCCCCGCGGTGATCGACTGGCTGGTCGACCTGGGCAGGCGCAGCGAGCGCCGGCTGATGATCCGCCTCGTCAAGGGCGCGTACTGGGACGGCGAGATCAAGCGCGCCCAGCTCGACGGCCAGGCCGGCTACCCGGTCTACACCCGCAAGGCCTACACCGACGTCGCCTACATCGCCTGCGCGAAGAAGCTGCTGGCCGCGCCGGCGGAGATCTATCCGCAGTTCGCGACCCACAACGCGCACACCCTGGCCGCGGTCTTCACGCTCGCCGGACCCGACTGGCGGGAGGATCAGTACGAGTTCCAGTGCCTGCACGGCATGGGCGAGCCGCTCTACGAGCAGGTGGTCGGACCCGTGAGCGAAGGCAGGCTCGGCCGGCCGTGCCGGATCTACGCGCCGGTCGGCACCCACGACACGCTGCTCGCCTACCTCGTGCGGCGCCTGCTCGAGAACGGCGCCAACACCTCGTTCGTCAACCGGATCGCGAGCGACGACGTGCCGCTCGAGGCGCTGGTCGAGAACCCGGTGCGCACGGTCGAGCAGCTCGCGGCGCAGGAAGGCGCGCCCGGCCTGCCGCATCCGGCGATCGTCCTGCCGCGCGACCTGTACGGCGCGATCCGCGTCAACTCGCACGGCCTCGATCTCGCCGGCGAAACGCAGCTGAACGCGCTCGACGCCGCGTTCGCGGCGCATGCCGCCACCCCGTGGTCGGCCGAGCCGCTGCTCGGCGTCGATGCGGTCGGCGAGGCTGCTTGCGCCGTGCTGAATCCCGCCGATCGCACCGACGTCGTCGGCCAGGTCCGCGACGCAACCGCCGCCGACGTGCAGGCCGCGCTGGCCTGCGCCGCCGAAGCCGCGGCGGCCTGGGCGGCAACGTCGCCGGCGCAGCGCGCGGCGATGCTCGAGGGCGGCGCCGATCGCCTGGAGGCCGACACCGAGCGGCTGCTGACGCTGCTCGTGCGCGAGGCCGGCAAGACCTGCGCCAACGCGGTGTCCGAAGTGCGCGAGGCGGTCGACTTCCTGCGCTACTACGCACAGCAGGTGCGGCGCGACTTCGCCAACGCGACGCACCGGCCGCTCGGCCCGGTGGTCTGCATCAGCCCCTGGAACTTCCCGCTCGCGATCTTCAGCGGCCAGGTCGCGGCGGCGCTGGCCGCCGGCAACCCGGTGCTGGCCAAGCCGGCCGAGCAGACGCCGCTGGTCGCCGCCGCGGCGGTGCGCGCGCTGCACGCGGCCGGCGTGCCGCGCGGCGTGCTGCAGCTTCTTCCCGGCCGCGGCGAAACCGTCGGCGCCGCGCTCGTCGGCGACGACCGCGTGCAGGGCGTGCTCTTCACCGGCTCGACCGAGGTCGCGCGGCTCTTGCAGAGGAATCTTGCCGGGCGCCTCGGCGCACACGGCCGGCCGGTGACGCTGATCGCCGAGACCGGCGGCCAGAACGCGATGGTCGTCGACTCGTCGGCGCTCGCCGAGCAGGTGGTCGCCGACGTCGTCAACTCGGCCTTCGACAGCGCTGGCCAGCGCTGCTCCGCGCTGCGCGTGCTCTGCGTGCAGCGCGACCTCGCGCCGCGCCTGGTGGAGATGCTCGAAGGCGCGCTGCGCGAGCTCGCGATCGGCGACACGCGCGCGCTCGCGGTCGACGTCGGCCCGGTGATCGACGAGGAGGCCCGCGCCGGCATCGAGCGGCACATTGCGGCGATGCGCGCCAACGGCCGGCGCGTCGTCCAGCACGCGGGCGACAGCGTCGCCACCCGCCATGGCAGCTTCGTCGTGCCGACCGTGATCGAGATCGGCCGCCTCGCCGAGCTCGAGCGCGAGGTGTTCGGCCCGGTGCTGCACGTGCTGCGCTACGAGCGCGAGGACCTGGCCGCGCTGCTCGGCCAGATCAACGCCACCGGCTACGGCCTCACCCTCGGCGTGCACACCCGCATCGACGAGACCGTCGCGCAGGTGGTCGACGCCGCGCATGCCGGCAACGTCTACGTCAATCGCAACGTCGTCGGCGCGGTGGTCGGGGTGCAGCCGTTCGGCGGCGAAGGCCTCTCGGGCACCGGGCCCAAGGCCGGCGGGCCGCTCTACCTGCTGCGCCTGCTGGCGACGCGGCCCGAGGGCGACGCGCGCGCCGCCGTCGTCGCCTCGGGTCCGGAAGCGGTGGCGCCGATCCGCGGCCTGGCCATGGGCGCGGGCCGCATCGATCCCGGCCTGCAGGCGCTGCGCCACTGGGCCCTTGCCCAGCAGCCGGCGGCGCCGGCCGAGTGGATTGCGGCGATCGACCGCTTCGCCATGCAGTCTCCGGTCGGGCCGTGGCGCACTCTCACCGGCCCGACGGGCGAGGCCAACCTGTACGCGATGGCGCCGCGCGAGGCCGTGCTCTGCCTCGCCGAGGACGACGGCGACCGGCTGATGCAACTGGCCGCGGTGCTCGCGGTCGGCAGCCGCGCGCTCTGGCCGGCCGCAGCGCGGGCGGCCTGGCAGCGCCTGCCCGAGGAGGCGCGCGAGCGCATCGCCCTGGTCGGCGACTGGACGCAGAAGGCGGTCGCCTTCGATGCCGTGCTGCACCACGGCACGCCGGCCGAGCTGCTCGAGGTGCTGCGCGCGGTCGCAGCGAAGCCGGGCCCGATCGTCGGCGTGACCGCGCTCGCCGTCGGCGAGGCCTCGATTCCGCTCGAGCGGCTGGTGGTCGAGCGCTCCCTCAGCATCAACACCGCCGCCGCCGGCGGCAACGCCAGCCTGATGACGATGGGCTGAGGCGCTCGCCTCAGCCGTTCTCGTAGACGAGGATCGCCGCGGCGAGGTCCTCGAGCGCCGTGCCCACCGACTTGAAGACCGTGCGCTCGTCGTCGTCGCGCCGACCCTTCGCCTCGCCGCGGCACAGCGTGGCCAGCGTGCCGCGGACGTCCGTCCCGGCGAAGACGCCGCGCTGCATCGGCCCGAGCAGCTCGCCGCTCTTCTTCAAGGCTTCGTCGGTATCGACGTAGATCGCCGCGCCGGCGAAGCAGGCGTCGTCGGCTTCGCGCATCGCCGGGGTGAAGCTGCCGATCAGGTCGAGATGACTGCCGGCGCGCAGCCACCGGCCTTCGATCAGCGGCGCGGTGGCGAGCGTGGCGGCGCTGACGATGTCGGCGGCACCGACCGCCGCTTCCAGATCGCCGCTCGCGCTCGCGTCGATGCCCACTTCGCGCAACTCGGTCGCCAGTCGCTCGGCTTGCCCGGAGCGGCGCGCCCACACCGTCACGGTCTCGATCGGCAGCACGGCGCGGTAAGCCTCGGGGAGCAGCCGCGCGACCTGCCCGGCGCCGACGACCAGCAAGTGGCGCGCATTGCGCCCTGCGAGGAACGAGGCAGCCAGCGCTGACGCGGCTGCGGTGCGTCGTGCCGTGATCTGGCCGCCGTCGAGCAGGGCGAGCGGCACGCCCGTGGTCGCGTCGTGCAGCAGGTAGCTGGCGTGCAGCGCCGGCAGGCCGCGCGCGGCGTTGCCGGCGGCGATGTTGACGACCTTGAGGCCGTAGTAGCCGCCCTCCGTCCACGCCGGCATGAGCAGCGAGGTCAGGCCCGCGCCGGCCGACGTCGCGATCTCGTGGACGTGCCGCGGCGGCACCACGCAGCCTGCGGCGAAGCGGACGCGCAACGCGCGTATCAGCGCCTCGAACGGAAGGGCGGCCCGCGTCGCCGCGGCATCGAAGATTCGCATGGAACGGTCGGAGCGATGTTCTGCAGTATGCGGCGTCGCGACGCGGCACGCGCCTTGCCCCTGCCGGCCATGGGTGTCGATCGATTCGTCCGGGTGCGCGGCGCGCGCGAACACAACCTCAAGTCGGTCGACGTCGACATCCCGCGCGACGCGCTGGTCGTCTTCACCGGCATCTCCGGCTCCGGCAAGTCGTCGCTCGCCTTCGGCACTCTCTACGCCGAGGCGCAGCGGCGCTACTTCGATTCGGTGTCGCCCTATGCGCGCCGGCTGATCGACCAGGTGGGCGTGCCCGACGTCGACTCGATCGAAGGCCTGCCGCCCGCCGTCGCGCTGCAGCAGCAGCGCGGCACGCCGGGGGCGCGCTCGTCGGTCGGCAGCGTCAGCACGCTCTCGGCGCTGGTGCGGCTGCTGTACTCGCGCGCCGGCACCTATCCGGCGCGCCAGCCGATGCTCTACGCCGAGGACTTCTCGCCGAACACGCCGCAGGGCGCGTGCCCGAAGTGCCACGGCCTCGGCCGCGTGTTCGAGGTGACCGAGAAGGCCATGGTGCCGGACGACTCGCTGACGATCCGCGAGCGGGCCGTCGCCGCGTGGCCCCCCGCCTGGCACGGGCAGAACCTGCGCGACATCCTGGTCACGCTCGGCCACGACGTGGACACGCCGTGGCGCGACCTGCCGAAGAAGACGCGCGACTGGATCCTCTACACCGACGAGCAGCCGACGGTGCCCGTGTACGCCGGCTTCACGCCGAAGGAAACGCGCGCCGCGTTGCGCAGCCGCATGGAGCCGAGCTACATGGGCACCTTCACCGGCGCGCGCAGGTATGTGCTGCAGACCTATGCGACAACGCAAAGCCCGCTCATGAAGCGGCGCGCCTCGCGCTTCCTGGCCGGAACGATCTGCCCCGCCTGCGCCGGCAAGCGGCTGAAGAAGGAGGCGCTTTCGGTCACCTTCGCCGGCGTCGACATCGGCGTGCTCGGGCGAATGCCGCTGAGCGAGGTGGCCGAGCTGCTCGCGCCGGCGGCAGGCGGCGCGTTCGAGCCGCAGACGTCCGCGCGCAACGCCCGTTCGGCCCGGAGTCGCGCGGACGGCCGGGCGAGCACCGCGCGCCGGGTGGCGGCTGGCGGCTCCGCGCACTCGGGCTCGCCGGACGTGCGGCGCACGCCGAATCTCTCGGAAGAAAAGCGCCTGGCCGCGCAACGGATCGCCGCCGACCTCCAGACGCGGATCGCGACTCTGCTTTCGCTGGGCCTGGGCTACCTCTCGCTCGACCGCAGCACGCCGACGCTCTCGCCCGGCGAGCTGCAGCGGCTGCGCCTGGCGACGCAGATCCGTTCCAACCTGTTCGGCGTCGTCTATGTGCTCGACGAGCCGACGGCGGGCTTGCATCCGGCCGACAGCGAGGCCCTGCTGCGCGCGCTCGCCGAGCTGAAGCGGGCCGGCAACTCGCTGTTCGTGGTCGAGCACGACCTGGAGATGATGCGGCGCGCCGACTGGCTTGTCGATGTCGGCCCCGACGCCGGCGAGCTCGGCGGCCGCGTGCTCTACAGCGGGCCGCCCGCCGGCCTCGCGGCCGTGGCCGAATCGCACACGGCGCGCTACCTGTTCGCCGGGCCCGAGTCGCCGCGCCGGGCGCCGCGTCGGCCGCAAGGCTGGCTCGTGCTGGAAGGCATCACCCGCAACAACCTGTGCGATCTCGATGCGCGCTTTCCCCTCGGCGTGATGACGGCGGTAATCGGCGTCTCGGGCTCGGGGAAGTCGAGCCTCGTGAGCCAGGCACTGGTGGAGCTGGCCTGCGCGCATCTCGGCCACGAACCTGCCGAGGCCGACGAGGAGCTCGACTCCGGCGAGCCGACCGTCGCCGAAGAGACACGCGGCCGCATCGCCGCCGGCATGGAGCGGATCGCCCGGCTGGTGCGCGTCGACCAGAAGCCGATCGGCCGGACGCCGCGCTCCAACCTCGCCACCTACACCGGCCTCTTCGACGGCGTGAGGAAGCTGTTCGCGGCGACGCCGATGGCGCGCTCGCGCCGCTACGACCCCGGCCGCTTCTCGTTCAACGTCGCCAAGGGTCGCTGCGCGACCTGCGAGGGCGAGGGCTTCGTCAGCGTCGAGCTGCACTTCATGCCCAGCGTCTACGCGCCCTGCCCCACCTGCCACGGCGCCCGCTACAACGAGAAGACGCTCGAGGTGCGCTGGCACGAGCGCAACATCGCCGAGGTGTTGCAGCTCACGGTCGACGACGCCTGCGCCTTCTTCGCCGACGAGGCCGCGGTGCTGAAGCCGCTGGCGCTGCTGCGGGCGATCGGCCTCGGCTACCTGCGCCTCGGCCAGCCGGCGACCGAGCTCTCGGGCGGCGAGGCGCAGCGGATCAAGCTCGCGACGGAGCTGCAGCGGCCGCAGCGCGGCCGCTCGCTCTACGTGCTGGACGAACCGACGACCGGGCTGCACCCGGCCGACGTCGACAAGCTGATGACGCAGCTGCAGGGCCTGGTCGACGCCGGCAACACGGTGATCGTGGTCGAGCACGAGCGCCGCGTGATCGCGGCCTGCGACTGGGTCATCGAGGTCGGGCCCGGCGCGGCGAGCGCCGGCGGGCGGATCGTTGCCGAGGGGCCGCCCGAGAACTGCGAACCGCGGGCCCGCCGGCCCCCGGGTCGCGCGGCCTAGGGCCCGGTCCTCAGCTCGCCGAGCGCTTCGCCGGCTCGGTGCCCGCGGGCGTCTTCGGCTGGCGGTCGGCCTTCTTCAGCGCCTTCGCGCGCTTCTGCTTCTGCCGGCGGATGCCGCGGTCCTTGTCTGCGCTCATGGGGCTGTCCTCGGCAAGCGAAAACGGCCGGATCCGAGAGGATCGGCCGTCGATTCGAAGTGAAAAAGTGGTGCGGCTGGCAGGAATCGAACCCACGACCCCTTGGTTCGTAGCCAAGTACTCTATCCAGCTGAGCTACAGCCGCACGGAGCCGGCATTGTATCAGCGCGAGGCCGTCAGCCGAGGCGGGCGGCCGCCTCGTAGGCCTTGGCAGCGCGGGCCGTATCGCCCTCGCGCGCTGCCAGCTCGGCAAGCGCGATCCAGGCCTTGCGTCGCGGTGGGGCAGCGAGCGTCGAATCGTCGCCGGCCTGCTCGAGCAGGGCGCGCGCCTTGCCCCAGAGGCCGCGCTCGGCGAGCGCGCAGCCGGCCGCAAGCGCCACGCCGCCGTCGCGCGGCAAGGCGGCCCACGCCGACTCGAGGCGCGGCAGCCACTCGGCGCCGATACCCGGAACCGAGAGGGCCAGCGCCTCGGAGACGATCGCGCGCTCTTCGCCGCCGAGCTCGGTCATGCGATCGAAGAAGGGACGCAGCCATGCCCGCGCGTCGTCGGCCGCGCCGAACGACATCGCCCGAGTGGCGGCGCGCGCGGCCACGAACGGGTCGCGACGGTCGGCGGCATCGAGGCCGTTCCAGAGGCGCCGGAGCTGGTCGAGGTCGTGCACGGTGTCGAGCGCCTCGAATGCCAGCGAGCGCAGCAGGCCGGTCGCGGCGACCTCCGAGAAGCCCTGGTGCTTGACCAGCAGGCGCGCCGTCTTCAGCGCCTCCTGCGCCTGGCGGCCGAGGCGCGCGGCCTGCAGCTTCAGGCGCAGGGCATGAGTGCGGCGCGCAACCCCGAGCGGCAGGTCGCCGAGGAGCTGCAGGGCCCGCGCCGCATCGCGATCGTCGAGCGCCCATTCGGCGGCGAGCAGGCGCGCGCCCTCCTCGGCCGAGCGCGCCGAGGGGCTCTGCCCGGCGATCGCCAGGGCGTGGCGAAGCTCCTGGTCGCGCAGCTGCCGGTTCTGCAGCCGGTGCGCGCTGCCGGCGGCGAGCAGGTGGCCGAGCACGGTGAACTCGTTGTCCTGCGCGAGCTCGGGCGTCTCGACCTGGATCGCGAGCGCGCGCTGCGCCGACTTCTGGGCGCGCGTGTAGCGGCCGCCGAAGTACTGGGCGAGCGCGTCGCGGAGCGCCGCCTGGCCGCTGCGGTCGCGCCGGGCGACGCGCCATTCGCGCGCCCGCCGCGGCAGGCCGACCAGCGCGTTCAGCGCCTGGATCACGGTGACGATCAGGAAGCAGGTGCCGATCAGCACGAGCAGGAACAGGTTGAGCGAGACGTCGAGCCGCCAGCCGCCCCAGTAGAACGAGGCCAGGCCGTCGTTGGTGCCGAAGGTCGACGCGGCGACCACCGCCACGGCGAACAGCAGGACGAACCAGATCGTGACGCGCATCGCGTGACGTCGCCGCCTGGCCCTAGCGCGGCGCGCCCGCGGTGGCCAGCGCCGCGAGCGTGTCGTCGGGCCGCGCCACGCCGGCGCCGCGCGCCTGCTGCGCCACCTGGCGCAGCAGGTCGGCGGCGATCTGCGTGCGCTTCGAGCCGCGATTGAAGTAGCGCTCGATCGCGCCCTGCGCCCACTTCAGGTCGGCCTGGGCAGCGTCGAACTGGCGGGCCATCAGCGCCAGCCGGGCGTTGAGCAGGCGCAGCTTGAGGTTCTCGCGCAGGAAGAAGACCTGGTCGGGCGCGACCAGCATCGCCTCGGGATGGGCGATCGGCGTGATCCGCACCAGCGAGCGGATCTCCGACCAGATGTTGTCGGCGAAAAAGCGGCTGGCCCGGCCGAACGCGTGCGACGCCCGGTCGACGAAGCCCTCGGCCGCCGAGGCCGAAGCCGCGGGCGCCGGCGCTGGCTCTTCGGCGACCGGCCGATCCTCGGCGGTGAAGTCGCGGCGCGGCTCCGAGGCCGAGAGCAGGGGCAGCTCGTCGATCATGCGCACCACCTCGTCGACCTTGATCGAGAGCGTGGCGACATCGGCGACGCTCGAGGCCTTGACCCGGCCGAGGTCGCGCGCGATCGCCCGCCGCACCGGCTCGAGCCGCGGCTGGTTGGCGCGCGCCAGGCGCTCGTCGCTCTGCTTCAGCGTCGCCACCAGCGGCTCGGCGCTGCCGGTCAGCGCCGACTGCTGGATCGCGGCGCGCATCGCCGACTCGATGTCGCTCACCAGGTTCTCGTCGCGCGAGCGCGCCACCGAGCGCACCAGGTCCTCGAGCTGGCCGCGCTGCAGCGCCACTTCGTTGAGGCGCGCCTCGAGCAGGGCCACCTTGGCGGTGGCGTCGCGCATGCCGTCCTGCGCCTGGCGGGCGAACAGCATCGCCTCGGCGACGCGGTCGGCGCTTTCCTGCTGGCGCTTCACCAGCTCGCGCTCGCTGCTGCGCACGCGCTGGTCGGCGCGCCAGGCGAGCGCGATCGCGACCACGGCAAGCAGCGTCAGGAGGAGGACGATCGGGCCGCTCCAGCGCCAGAGCAGCGGGCCGCGCGGCGGAGTCTCGGGGGCGGGCACGGGGGCGACGGTTCGGGGCTCGGCGGCGGGCGAGGAATCGTCGTTCACGGTTGCATCGATTGTATGCAGGCGACCACCGCGTCGAGGCCGGGCTGCACCTCGGAAACAACGGCGAATCCCGCCTGCCGCGCCCGCGCGGCGATGCGCGGATGCGTCGCCAGCGCGCGTGTCCCGGCGCCTATCGAAACGCCCGGCAGCGCCTCGAGGTGGGCGATCGCCTCGGAGCTGCTGAACAGCCAGACGTGGCGCGACGGCTCGGCGAAGGCTGCCTCTACGCTCTGCCGCGCCGCCTCCGAGAGCCGGGGCGCGAGTCGGCGGTACGCCGCGACCGCATCGACCCGGGCGCCGGCTTCAGTCAGCCGCTCGACCAGCCAGTCGCGGCCGCCGTCGCCGCGCACCACCAGGACGCTGGTGCCGCGCCAGTCGCGGGTGCCCAGCCTTTGCCACAGCGCCTCCGAATCGAGCTGCGCCGCGTCGGCCGCGGGCTCGACGATCGCCGCGGCGGCGACGCCGCGGGCGCGCAGCGCTTCCGCGGTGCCCGGCCCGGGGGCGGCGGCAAGCAGCGCCTCCGGCCAGGCCGCACCCGCGGGACGGGCCGCGAAGAAGCGGTCGACGGCATTGCCGCTGACGAAGACGACGAGGCCGCGCCCGCCCAAGCCGGCCCACGCCGCTTTCACCGGCCCGAGGTCGGCGGGCGGCGCGATCTCGATCAGCGGCAGGGCGATCGCGTCGACGCCGCGGGCAGCGAGCTCCCTGACCCAGGGCTCGGCCTGCGCCGCCGGCCGGGTGACGATGAGGCGCGGCACACGCGCCCCGCTCAGGCGCCGGCCGAGGACGGCGCGGCCGACGCGCCAGCCGCGAGGTAGGCGGCCGCGCCCTGGTCGAGCAGCGCCCGGGCCACCTGCGCGCCCAGCCCTTCTGCGCCGGCGGCGTCGCCGACCTCGCCCGCGGCCTCGGCGCGCAGCAGCGGCGCGGCCAGCCGATCCGGATCGCCGACGGCGGCGCGGATCTCGAGCCGGGCGTCGCGCCAGCGCGCATGGGCGGCGATGGGCACGCTGCAGTTGCCGCCGAGGGCGCGCGAGACCGCGCGCTCGGCGAGCACGGCGAGCCAGGTCGGCCGGTGCGTCAGCGTGGCCAGGCGCTCGTT
Organism: Burkholderiales bacterium; assembly: GCA_021414305.1. Lineage (GTDB taxonomy): Bacteria > Pseudomonadota > Gammaproteobacteria > Burkholderiales > Burkholderiaceae_C > Schlegelella_A. Next base: position 226,341 of record JAIOOS010000024.1, read on the forward strand.
CAGCGCGCTCGCTTCGGCGCGCGTCTCGATGCCGAGCGCACCCTGGCCCGCGGCCGGCAGCATGCTGTCGGGATCGAAGCGGGCGCGGATCCTCGCGCCCAGGCCGAGGCGCAGCAGGCCGGCGGCGGCGAGGACGATCGCGTCGTAGCCACCTTCGTCGAGCTTGCGCAGGCGCGTGTCGAGGTTGCCGCGCAGCGGCTCGATCCGGAGGTCGGGGCGCAGCGCGCGCAGCTGCACCACGCGACGCAGGCTCGAGGTGCCGACCACCGCGCCCTGCGGCAGCTCGGCGAGCGCGGCATAGCGGTTGGCGACGAAGGCGTCGACCGGGTCCTCGCGCTCGAGCACCGTGGCGAGGGAGAAGCCCTCGGGCAGGTCCATCGGCACGTCCTTGAGCGAATGCACCGCCAGGTCGGCGCGGCCGTCCTCGAGCGCGGTTTCGAGCTCCTTGACGAACAGGCCCTTGCCGCCGACCTTGGCGAGCGAACGGTCGAGGATCTGGTCGCCGCGGGTCGTCATCGGCAGCAGCGTGACGCTGGCGCCGAAGCTGCGCTCGAGCAGCGCCTTCACATGCTCCGCCTGCCAGAGGGCGAGGCGGCTTTCCCGGGTGGCGATGACGATGGGCGCAGGCATCGAGGCATGCTAGCAGGCACGTCTCCTGCATCATGCGGCCAATGGCCACGAACAAGAAAGCCGCCGCCGATTCCGCCGCGGCCAAGAACCAGCCCCTGGTCGACGACATCCGCCTGCTCGGCCGGATCCTCGGCGACGTGATCCGGGAGCAGGAAGGCAAGGACGCCTACGACCTGGTCGAACGCGTCCGCCAGCTCGCCGTGGCCTACCGGCTGAAGCGCGACGCCCCCGCCGGCCGCGCCCTCGACCGGCTGCTCACCAGCCTCTCGGGCGACCGAACGGTGAGCGTGATCCGCGCCTTCAGCTACTTCTCGCATCTCGCCAACATCGCCGAGGACCGGCACCACCTGCGCCGGCGCGCGGTGCACGAGCGCCAGGGGCACCTGCAGCGCGGCTCGCTGCAGGGCGCGTTCGAGCGGCTGGCGCGGCGCGGCATCGGCGCCGCACGCATCGCCCGCACGCTCGAGCACGCCTGGATCTCGCCGGTGCTGACCGCGCATCCGACCGAGGTGCAGCGAAAGAGCATCCTCGACGCCGAGCGGGCGATCGCCGAGCTGCTCGCCGCGCGCACGCCCGAGACGAGCGAGCGCGACGCGGCACGCAACGAGTCGCTGATCCGCGCCCGCGTCACCCAGCTCTGGCAGACGCGGATGCTGCGCAACGCCAAGCTCACCGTCGACGACGAGATCGAGAACGCGCTCAGCTACTACCGCGCCACCTTCCTGGCGCAGATCCCCGAGCTCTACCGCGAGGTCGAGGAAGCCCTGCCCGGCTTCGAGATCGCGCCGTTCTTCCGCATGGGCAACTGGATCGGCGGCGACCGCGACGGCAATCCCTTCGTCGGCGCCGCCACGCTCGCGACCGCGCTGGCGCGGCAGAGCGAGACCGCCCTGCGCCACTACCTGACGCAGGCGCACGAGCTCGGCGCCGAGCTCTCCAACTCGGCCACGCTGTCGTCGATGTCGCCGGCGCTGCAGGCGCTCGCCGAGGCCTCGGGCGACGCCAGCCCGCACCGCGAGGACGAGCCGTACCGGCGGGCGCTGATCGGCGTCTACGCCCGGCTCGCGGCGACGCTGCACGCGCTCACCGGCACCGAGGCGCTGCGCCATGCGGTCGCGCCGAGCCTGCCCTACCCGAATGCCGAGGCCCTGCTCGCCGACCTGCGCATCGTCGAAGAGTCGCTGCGCCGCCATCACGCCGGCGCGCTGATCGCGCCGCGGCTGGCGCCGCTGATCCGCGCGGTGCAGGTGTTCGGCTTTCATCTCGCCACCGTCGACCTGCGACAGAGCTCCGACAAGCACGAGGCGGTGGTCGCCGAGCTGCTCGCCGTGGCGCGGATCGAGCCCGACTACTCGTCGCTCGACGAGGCCGGGCGCCGCGCCTGCCTGCTGAAGCTGCTCGACGATGCGCGGCCGCTGCGCGTGGTGGAGAGCGAGCGCCTCGCGGCGTACAGCGAGGCGACGCTCGGCGAGCTGGCGATCTTCGAGGCCGCCGCTGCGATGCGCGCGCGCTACGGCAAGGACGCGATCCGCCACTACATCATTTCCCACACCGAGACGGTGAGCGACCTGCTCGAGGTGCTGGTGCTGCTGAAGGAGGCGGGCCTGGTGCGCGGGCCGCTGCAGGGCAAGGAAGCGCGCCGGGCGCCGGGCCGCCCCAAGCCCGGCGACGCCCCCTCGGGGGGCAGCGAACGAAGTGAGCGTGGGGGCGCCATTTCTGCGCTGATCGTCTCGCCGCTGTTCGAGACCATCGGCGACCTGCAGCGCGCGGCGACCATCATGCGCGAGTACTACGCGCTGCCCGGCATCGCCGCGATGATGCAGCGCTCCGGCGCCGAGCAGGATGTGATGATCGGCTACAGCGACAGCAACAAGGACGGCGGCGCGTTCACCAGCAGCTGGGAGCTGTATTGCGCCGAGATCGCGCTGGTGGAGGTGTTCGCGGCGCTGCGCGAATCGCACGGCATCACGCTGCGTCTTTTCCACGGCCGCGGCGGCACGGTCGGCCGCGGCGGCGGCCCGAGCTACGAGGCGATCCTGGCGCAGCCGCCGGGCACGGTGAACGGCCAGATCCGCCTCACCGAGCAGGGCGAGGTGATCGCCTCGAAGTACGCGCAGCCCGAGATCGGCCGGCGCAACCTCGAGACGCTGGTCGCGGCCACGCTCGAGGCGACGTTGCTGCAGCCGACGCAGAGCGTGCCGAAGAGCTTTATCGACGCCGCGAAACGCCTGAGCGCCGCGAGCATGGCCGCCTACCGCGGCCTGGTGTACGAGACGCCGGGCTTCACCGACTACTTCTTCAGCGCCACGCCGATCCGCGAGATCGCCGAGCTCAACATCGGCTCGCGCCCGGCCTCGCGCAAGGCGACGCGGGCGATCGAAGACCTGCGCGCGATTCCGTGGAGCTTCAGCTGGGGCCAGTGCCGCGTGGCGCTGCCGGGCTGGTACGGCTTCGGCTCGGCGGTCGAGGCCTTCCTCGCCGAGCCGGGGCAGCATGGCGCGCGCGTGGCGCTGCTGAAGCGCATGGCCCGGGAATGGCCGTTTTTCGCAACCCTGGTCTCGAACCTCGACATGGTGATCGCCAAGAGCGACATGGCGATCGCCGCGCGCTACGTCGAGCTGGTGGAAGACAGGAAGCTCGGCCGGCGCATCTTCGCCCGGATCGAGGCCGAGTGGCAGCGCACCGACGACGCGCTCGCGCTCATCACCGGCGAGAGGAACCGGCTCGCCTCGAACCCGGCGCTGGCGCGCTCGATCGAGCACCGCTTTCCCTACCTCGACCCGCTCAACCACCTGCAGGTGGAGCTGATGCGCCGCTACCGGCAGCGCCGGGACGACGACCCGTCGATCGAGCGGGTGCGGCGCGGGATCCACATCTCGATCAACGGGCTGGCTGCCGGACTTCGCAATACCGGCTGAGCGCGGGATCGCCAGTCTTGACGGCGTCACGGCAAGGGGGCACAACCTGCCCATGGCCCGGCAGTGCAGCAGTTCCGTGATGTTCGCGATCGCCGTCTTCGCTGTGGCCGCGTGCGGCGCTTCCCTGGCGCGCGACGAGCCCCGGCCCTTCGCCGCGGCGATCGGCGATGCGATCGAAAGCTGCGTCGACAGCACCACCCTGCGCTTCGGCAAGGACGAGCGCCGCGCGGTCCTCGACGCGCTCGACACCGAGACGGTGGGCGAGGCCCTGCTTCGGCGCTATCCGGCATTCGCGCAGAGCGGCCTGGCGCCGCAGGCGATCGTCCTCTGGCGCAAGCCCGGCGCCGACTGGCTCTACATCACCCTGCTGGTCAACCCGGGCAAGCCGGGCGAGGCGTGCTTCACGGCGAGCTTTGTCGCATCGAAGATCTCGGTCACGCCGGTGATGCTGAAGAAGTACTTCGGGGTCGTCGCGACCTAAGGCCTGTCAACGCGGCGGCACGGGGCCGGAGACCCCGCTGCGCAACGAGGTGCTCGCCACGGTCCGGACCGCCGGCTCGCCGACCCGCCGGCGCAGGGCCGCGACCTGCCCATGCGCCGCGAACTCGCGAACGCTGTCGAGCTGCGCGCGGAGCGCCTTGCAACTCAGCGACTCGGACCCTGTCGGGCTCTCGCGCTCCCAGGCCGCCTTCAGCGCACCGCTTTCCTTCTGCAGCCCGTCGATCCGCTCCTGCGGCCAGCCCACGCGCTTGCCGATCATCCGCCCGGCCATCAGCCCGTTCAGCGTCATCGAGCTCCTGACCAGCACCTCGGCGCTGCGCTCGCAGGCTTCACTGCGTGCGTTGTCCTGGTTCAGTTCCTTGGCGGGGCAAAGCGATGCCAGTGACTGGATCTCGCCGATCGCCGCGGCGGCATCGAATCCGATGCCCTGCGCCACCAGCGTCAGCGCCGCCCAGAGATTGGCCTCGCTGTCCGGCACATGGTCGAGGAGGACCAAGCCGATCCTGTAGTCGCCCGGGTCGTAGCGCTCCGCGACGGAAATGCGGAACAGCGCGTCGTCGACTGCCGCCCGGTCCTTCTCGGCCTGGGCGTTCATCGCCACGGCGATCCAGGGTGCGGCATTCGCCGGATCGAGCCGCGCCCATTGCGCCGCGCTGATCAGCTGGCAGTGGCCCGGGCCTTCCTTGACCGTGATGCCGCAGGCGCGGACGGCCCAGGCATACACGGTCGGATCGGCGGAGTCCTGGGCGAGCTTCGCGAGCGCGTCGCGCCGCTCCTGCCACTCCTTGAGGGCGATGTTCAAGTCACGCTCGCAGGCCGTGTCGCCCTCGCACGCCGAAGGCTTCATGAGGGCCCGCCCGGTCGGGTTCATGGCGATCGCGATCGCGGCCGCGCGGGCTTGCTCGTCGGCGCTCGATGTCATCGCGGCCACGACCGTCGACGTCAGTGCGTCGGTGCTTTCCTTCGACGCGGCGGCGACGCTGTCCCAGTCGACGTCGCCATCGTCCTTCAGCCTGACCCAGGCGCCGCCGCACATCTGCACTTCGCCGGGCGACTCGACCCCGACGGCGATATCGGCGCCGCTCGCGGCGGCAGTCGGCGCCAGCGCGAGCCGAGGTTCCTCGACGACGGGCGCGCCGACCGGCAGCTCGGCCACCGTCGGCCGGGCCGGCTCATCGCCGGCGACCAGCCAGACGGTCCCGACCGCCGCGACGGCGATCGCCGCCGCCGCGCCGACCGCCGTGCGACGAAGGCGCAGCGACACGCGAAGGGGATCCGGGTTCATGCCCGAGATTGTTCGTCGGCCACGCCGGGGCGTGGTAACCGGGTGTGGGCCTGGCCGAAGCGTCCGGGCCTAGCGCCCCGCCGCGACCAGCGCCTCCCGCACCGCCGCCACCTGCCGCCGGGAGACGGCGAGCCACTCGCCCACCGGCGCCATGCAGACGGCCCAGCCTTCGGAGCCCTCGTCCTCCTCGCCCGCCAGCGTGCGCCGCTCGAGCGCGCGCACCGCGCGGCGCGCGACCAGGGCGTTGCGATGAACGCGCAGGAAGTGCTCGCCCAGCCGCTCTTCCAGCTCGGCCAGCGAGTCGTCGAGCACGTGGGTGTGCTCTGCCGTTCGCAGGGTCACGTACTTCAGCTCGGCCTTCAGGTACAGCACGTCGCCGACCGGCACGCGGATGATGCGGCCGCGGTCGCTGACGACGATGACCGGCCCCTCCTCGTTCGCCGGCGCCGCCGGCGGCGCCGCGACCGGCTGGCCGACCAGCAGGCGCTGGGCGACGCGGCGCAGCGCCATCTGCAGGCGCTCGCGCTTGACCGGCTTGGTGAGGTAGTCGATGGCCTCGAGGTCGAAGGCCTTGAGCGCGTGCTGGGCGTGCGCGGTGACGAAGACGATCGCCGGCGCCGGCGACTTCATGCGCAGCTCGGCGGCGAGCTGGGTGCCGTCGCGGCCCGGCATCTGCACGTCGAGCAGCAGCAGGTCGCACTCGTGCGTGGTGAGCCAGACCAGCGCCTGCGATGCGTTCGCCGCCTCGCCGGCAACGGTGCAGCGCGGCTCGCCGCATTCGGCGACCAGGCTCTTCAGGCGCATGCGCGCGAGCTCCTCGTCGTCGACGACGAGGACGCGCAAGGGGCGCGTGGCGACGGCATGAACGGCACTCATGAACACCTCATATCGGCACAACGATCTGAACCCTGAACACGTCGGCCTCCTGCCGCGTGTCGAATTGCGCAGCAACGTCGTGCATCAGCCGCAGCCGCTCGCGCACGTTCTTCAGCGCCATGCCGTTGCCGGGGCGGGAGGCTTCCTTGGGAATGCTGTTGGCGATGGAGAGCACTGCGCGGCCGAGCTTGACCTTGGTGCGGATGCGGATCACGCCGCCTTCGGCCGAAGGCTCGACGCCGTGCCGCACCGCATTCTCGACCAGCGGCTGCAGCAGCAGCGGCGGAACGCGGGCGCTGCCGGCCTCGGGGTCGAGCTCCCAGCTCACGTGCAGGCGGCTGCCGAAGCGGATCTGCTCGATGTCGAGATAGCGCTGCGCCAGCTCCACCTCCTCGGCAAGCGACACCGACTCGGCGGTGTCGCCGATCGCCACGCGAAACAGCTCGGCCAGGTCCTCGAGCACGCCTTCGGCCTTGGCCGGGTCGAGCCGCACCAGGGTGAGCGCAGTGTTGAGCGTGTTGAACAGGAAGTGCGGGCGGATCCGCGACTGCAGCTCGGCCAGCCGGGCCGTGGTCTCGGCCGGCACCGTGGCCTTGGCCCGCAGGCGCAGCCATTCGAACATCGTCGCCGCGATCGCCGCGCCGGCGAGCGCCGGGCCGAAGCCGATCAGGGCGCCCAGGCCCGCCGACGGGGCATCGACCAGCAGCGCGGCGACGAGCGTGGCGCTGAGCCAGGCCGAGATCGCGCCGAAGCCGATCGCCGCGATCCACTGCACCGGCGCCGGCGCGGCGGCGAGCGGGCGCTTCAATCCGCACAGCACCAGCAGCCAGATGAGCACGCCCGGCAGGGCGACGCTCGAGCCGGCGGCGGTGAGGCCGAGCCAGATCGCGAACGAGGAAGCGCCGAAGACCATGCCGATCGCCATCACGCCGTGCACGAACAGCAGCGCCCGCAGCACCACGCCCACGTGGCAGACGTCGAACGCCGAATCGGGGCCCGGGCGGCGCAGCGCGGCGACGTCGGCCGCCATGTCGAAGCTGGTCGCGCCGAAGCCGGTCGAACGCATGCCGGCGCCGGGAACGGCGCTCATCGCGAAGATGGGCTCGCCGATAGAATCGCGGCAAGGCAGGCGGAACGCATGGCGAGCATTGTCCCCAACCGCCGCCCGTCGTGCGCACGAGTTGCGAAGCCGCCGCGGCCCTTGTGTGACCGTGTGCACGCTCGCCCAACCCTCCCCTCCTCCGAATGACCGCCAACCAGTTCGACAAGAAGACCGAAGCCTGGTCCGCCCTGTTCTCCGAGCCGATGAGCGAGCTCGTCCAGCGCTACACCTCGAGCGTCGCCTTCGACCGGCGCCTCTGGCGCGCCGACATCGCCGGCAGCCTGGCGCACGCCGGCATGCTGGCGACGCAGGGCATCATTTCCGCCGCCGACCTGGGCGCGATCAAGGCCGGCCTGGCGACCATCAGCGCCGAGATCGAGAGCGGCACGTTCACCTGGCGCAGCGAGCTCGAGGACGTGCACCTCAACATCGAGGCCCGGCTGGTGCAGCTGGCCGGCGACGCCGGCAAGCGCCTGCACACCGCGCGCTCGCGCAACGACCAGGTCGCGACCGACGTGCGCCTCTGGCTGCGTGACGAGATCTCCGGCCTCGGCACGCTCCTGGTCGAGCTGCAGCGCGCACTCGTCGAGCTCGCCGACAGGCATACCGAGACCATCCTGCCCGGCTTCACCCACCTGCAGGTGGCCCAGCCGGTGTCGTTCGCCCACCACCTGCTCGCCTATGTCGAGATGTTCTCGCGCGACGCCGAGCGCATGGCCGAGGTCCGGGCGCGCACCAACCGCCTGCCGCTCGGCGCCGCCGCGCTCGCCGGCACCAGCTATCCGCTCGACCGGGAGGCGGTGGCCAAGGCGCTCGGCATGGAGGGGCTCTGCCGCAACAGCATCGACGCCGTCAGCGACCGCGACTTCGCGATCGAGTTCACGGCCGCAGCCAGCCTGTGCATGGTGCACGTCTCGCGCTTCAGCGAGGAGCTGGTGCTGTGGATGAGCCAGAACTTCGGCTTCATCGAGCTCGCCGACCGCTTCTGCACCGGCTCGTCGATCATGCCGCAGAAGAAGAACCCCGACGTGCCCGAGCTGGCGCGCGGCAAGGCCGGCCGCGTGTTCGGCCACCTGATGGGCCTGCTGACCCTGATGAAGGGGCAGCCGCTGGCCTACAACAAGGACAACCAGGAAGACAAGGAGCCGTTGTTCGACAGCGTCGACACGGTGAAGGACACGCTGCGCATCTTCTGCGAGCTCGTGCCCGGCATCACGGTCAAGGCCGAGGCGATGGAGCGCGCCGCCGCGCGCGGCTACGCCACGGCCACCGACCTGGCCGACTACCTGGTGCGCAAGGGCGTGCCGTTCCGCGACGCGCACGAGGCCGTCGCCCATGCGGTGAAGCACGCGATCCAGGCCGGCGTCGGCCTCGCCGAGCTGCCGCTGGCGACGCTGCAGGGCTTTCACCCCGGCATCGCCTCCGACGTGCACGGCGTGCTCACGCTGCGCGGCTCGCTCGCCTCGCGCACCGTCGTCGGCGGCACCGCGCCCGAGCAGGTGCGGGCGGAGATCGCCCGCCATCGCGCCCGGCTCGGAAAGTAGCGAACCGAGCAGCGGCAACAGGAGACCCCGTGGATAGACGAACCCTCCTCGGCGGCGCCCTCGCGGCGGTCGCGACCGGCAGCCTGGCCCAGGGAACCGCCGCGCCGCGCGACCGCCATCCCGATCTCGGCGACGTCGCCGAGGGCCGCTACTTCGGCGACGTGATCTCCGATTCCAAGGGCTCCTCGCGCAGCGATGTCACCCTGACGATCACCCGCACCGGCCTCAACCGGGTGCGCATCACGTCCGACTATCCGCGCCTGCCGGTCGTCGAGGTCAGCCTGCAGCGCGCGCTCGACAAGATCGTCCAGTCCCGCGGCGACACCGCCTTCGTCTACGACTGGAGCAGGAAGCCGGCGAAGCTCGACGTCAGCTTCAACAACGAGGTGAGCTGGAGCGGCACCAAGCAGTAGCCAGGCCCTCCCCCGCTCCTGCATCCGCGACCGCCCTGCGGACGTATGGTCCGGCGATGAGCCTTCCCGCTTCGCCGCTGACCCGCGCCCTCGGCCTGCTCGCCCTGGCCCTGGCCGCGGCCCTCGCGCTGGTCGCGTGCGCGCCGGTCGCCAGCCTCAACGCCCTGACGCCGGGCGATACCTACCGGCCGACCCGCGACGTCGCCTACGGCCCGTTGCCGCGGCAACGGCTCGACGTCTATGCGCCGGTCTCGCCCGCGCCGGCGCCGGGCTGGCCGGTGGTCGTGTTCTTCTACGGCGGCTCGTGGACGAGCGGCGAGCGCGCCGACTACAAGTTCGTCGGCGAAGCCCTCGCCTCGCGTGGTGTGCTGGTGCTCGTTGCCGACTACCGGCTCTACCCCGAGGTGCGCTATCCGGCCTTTCTCGAGGACTCGGCCCTGGCCCTGGCCTGGGGCATGGAGCATGCGCGTTCGCTCGGCGGCAATCCGCGGCGCCTGTTCGTCATGGGGCACAGCGCCGGCGGCTACAACGCGGCAATGCTCGCGCTCGACCCGCGCTGGCTCGCCGCCACCGGGCATGCGCCGGCCGAGCTGGCCGGCTGGATCGGCCTCGCCGGCGCCTACGAGTTCCTGCCGCTGGGCCCCGACTCGCCGGCCCGGCCGGTGTTCTTCCATCCCGACTATCCGGCCGGCACCCAGCCGATCGACTACGCGGCGCCGCACTCCCTGAAGGCCTTTCTCGGCGTGCCGCTGCACGACAAGGTCGTGAGCCCCGAGCGCAGCACGCTGGCGATGGCGAAGAAGCTGACCGCGGCCGGCGTTCCGGTCGCGCTGAAGGTCTACGACGGCGTGAGCCACGCCCTCCTCGCCGGCGCCTTCGCCCGGCCGCTGCGCGGGCTGGCGCCGGTTCTCGACGACGTCAGCGCGTGGATCAGCGCAAACTGAGCTCGCTCGCCTCGTAGAGCGCGAGATCCGGCGCATGGGCCGCGAGCCGGCCGGCCAGCGCGGCGAAGGCACGCGATGCCGGCACCTTGAAGTGCGCGTCGAGCGCGGCGCGATCGGCCCAGCGCTCGAAGAAGACGAGGCGCAGGCCGTCGTTGGCGTCGATCGCGACCCCGTGCTCGATGCAGCCAGGCTCGGCCCGCGAACGGGCCACATGCTCGAGGCTGGCCTGGCGCAGCTCGTCGATCGTGTCGGCGCGGGCGGCGATGGAACCGGTGACGATCAGCATGGCGCCCTCTCTGCACGGTGAAAGACGGCGGAGAATACAGCCCATGCTGCATGCCCGTCGCCACTTCGAACGCCACCGCTCCGACCGCATCGGCTGGCTCCGCGCCGCCGTCCTCGGCGCCAACGACGGCATCGTCTCGACGGCGAGCCTGCTGGTCGGCGTCGCCGCGGCGAATGCGGCGCAGGGCAGCCTCATGCTGACCGGCATCGCCGGCCTGGCCGCCGGCGCGATGTCGATGGCCGCGGGCGAGTACGTCTCGGTCCACTCGCAGTCCGACACCGAGAAGGCCGACCTCTCGAAGGAGCGCAAGGAGCTCGAGCTCGAGCCGGCGGCCGAGCTGCGCGAGCTCACCGCCATCTACATTCGTCGCGGCCTCGAGCCCGGCCTGGCGCAGCAGGTGGCCGAACAGCTCACCGCGCACGACGCCCTCGGCGCCCACGCGCGCGACGAGCTCGGCATTTCCGAAGCGCTGAGCGCACGGCCCGTCCAGGCCGCGCTGGCTTCGGCGGCGAGCTTCGCCGTCGGTGCGCTGCTGCCGCTTGCCGTCACCGCGATCGCGCCGCGGCCCAGCCTGCTGTTCTGGATCTCGGGCATGTCGCTCGCCTTCCTGGCCCTGCTCGGCGCGGTCGCGGCGCACGTCGGCGGCGCGAGCATGCCGGTCGGCGCCTGGCGGGTCACGTTCTGGGGCGCGCTGGCGATGGCCATCACCGCCGGCGTCGGCTCGCTGTTCGGCACGACGCTCTGAGGGCACGCTGGGGGCGGACGCGCGGACGCCGCCTCCGCCGCCGGCGTTTCAGCCGGTGGCGACGAACCGGTCGGCGCGCGCCGCCTGCAGAACCTCGGCCGGGTCGGCGTCGAGCACGTCGATCGGGCGCGCCTGCTCGAGCCAGCCGTTCGGTTCGACGAACCAGGCGGCAAGCCGCTGCCCGTCGTACTCGGAGGCGAGCTCGGCGAGCACCGCCTTCAGTCCGGGCTTGAGGCCGAGCTCGGCGTTGAACTGGAACATCGGGATCCAGAGCGCATGCCGCCATTCGAAGCCGAACACCTCGTGGCCGACGATCAGCCGCGCGAGGCTGGCGAAGTCGCCGCGGCCACGGTCTTCGAGCAGGCGGGCGAGGTCGTCGCCGCGCGCGAAACCGCCGGTCGCCTGGTACGCGGCCCGCATGGCGGCGAAGTCGGCATCGCCGTCGCCTGGCGACGCGGCGTGCAGGAGGCGCCCGGAAACGGCCATCGCATCGATCGGCCTTGCGCCAGCCCATCCGCTGTTCGTCTGCATCGCGCGCTCCTGGTTCCTGAAGCGATCGGCGAGCAGACGGCGTGCCCGGCGTGAGCCCGGCGCACGCCTGGCTAGTCGGTGGCGCGCCAGCCCGCGCGGGGCGGCGCCATCAGGATCTGGAGCTTGCGCAGCGCCTCGACGCATTCCTGTACGTCGGCCCGGACCCGGATCATGGTCTCGGCGGGCTCGGCTTCGGGCGGGAACACGGCGACCGTCTGCTCCAGGCGGATCCTGACCGAAGAGAACAGCAAATCCCATTCTTCGCGCGACAGGGCTGCGAGCGCATGCTGCGGAAAGAGGGGAGCGAGGACATTGCCGGACATGAAGACGAGTGTTCGTCCTACAGACGAAGGCGTCTGTGCGCCAGCGCACTCAGTCCCCCGAATCAGGCGGGTTCCGTCGAGGAGGGCACGACCTCCCGATGCCTGCGGCGGCGTCGGTGCGCCACCGCACATTCAGAGCAGGGCGTCGTAGGCGAGCCGGTCCGCGGCGTAGCAGGTGCAGGCCGCGGCTTCGAGGCCGTCCCGGTCGCGCACGGTGAGCGCGCCGCGGTGGTATTCGATCAGACCGGCCTGCTGCAGGGCCCCCGCGGCCTCGGTGACGCCGACGCGCCGCACCCCCAGCATGTAGGCGAGGAACTCCTGGGTGATGGGAAAAGTCGCCGAGCGGGCCCGGTCCTGGCTCATCAGCAGCCAGCGCGCCAGTCGCGGGCCGATCGCATGAAAGCGCAGGCACGCCGCCGAGGACGCGTGCTGCGCCATCAGCACGTAGACATAGCGGCCCAGGGCGCGCTGCAGGGCCGGGCTTCGCGCCAGCTCGGCGCGACAGGCGCGCCATTCGATCCGCAGCGCCGAGCCGGCGCCCTGCACCAGCGCACGCAACGGCGCGGTGGCGACGCCGAGGACGACATGCGATCCGAGCATGCCCTCGCTGCCGACCATGCCGACCTCGAGCCCGTGCGTGCCCGCCGCCACGGTCAGCAGCGAGATGAAGCCTTCGGTCGGAAAGTAGACGTGGCTCATGGGCTCGCCCGGCTCGCAGATGACCTCGGAGAGAATCAGCTCATGGGCGGTGCAGAGCGCGAGCAGGCGGGCGCGATCGCGTTGCGGCAGCCCGTTCATCAGGTGATTGCCAGGGGGGGTCTCGCGGGCGTTCGGCATCTGCGGCCGAGTATGGGTGCGGCCGCAGACGCTGACTGTCTGCGAGCGCACATAGCGCGCCGCGCCGTCCCGACGGGCGCGGGTGGCTACTCGGCCTTCGTGTCCGGAAGCAGGCGGTCGTATTCGTTCTTGACCACCGCGTAGCACTCGCAGCTGCGCGTCTCGAGGCCCTCGCGATCGAGCACGGTGATGCGACCGCGCGTGTAGCGGATCAGCCCGGCCTTCTGGAGCTTCCGCGCGCCGTCGGTCACGCCCTCGCGGCGCACCCCCAGCATGTTGGCGATCAGCTCCTGGGTCATCACCAGCTCGTTGCCGCTCAAACGGTCGAGGCTCAAGAGCAGCCAGCGGCAGAGCTGCTGGTCGAGCGAGTGGTGCCGGTTGCACACCGCCGTCTGCGCCATCTGCGTGATCAGCGCCTGGGTGTAGCGCAGCAGCAGATGCAGCACCGGGGCGCGGTTGAACTCCTCCTTGATCGCCTGCGCCTTGAGGCGATAGCCGCGCCCGGCGCTCTGCACCACCGCGCGGCTCGACGTCGATTCGCCGCCCATGAACAGCGAGATGCCGACGATGCCTTCGTTGCCGACGACGGCAATCTCGGCCGAGGCGCCGTTCTCCATGACGTAGAGCAGGGAGACGATCGCCGTGGTCGGAAAGTAGACATGGCTCAGCGTCCCGCCCGATTCGTACAGCACCGCGCCGAGCGGCAGGTCCACCGCCTCGAGCTGCGGCAGCCAGCGCCGCCATTCGGCGCTCGGCAGGGCGGCAAGCAGATCGTTTTCTCGGGCGTCGGAACCAGCAGCCATGTACATACTTTCACCAGAGCCGCAGGTCGGCACGACTTCGGGCAACCGCGCACTCTAGCGAGGTCACAGTACTCCTTCTGTGCGCTAGCGCACAGAGGGAATATGGCTAGCGACCGGCGGTCATCCGGTAGAGCCAGAGCGGCCGGCCGTCGGCGCAGACGAACACCCAGGTCGGCCGGCGCGAGCCGACCTCGAACTCCAGGCTCGCCAGCCAGGCACCGGGCCGCAGCTCGCCGCTCGCCTTGGCGATGACGCGCTCCATGCTCTCGGGGCGCTGGAAGACGTAGACCAGGTCGAAGCCCGACCAGTCGGCGCTCCACATGTCGGCGCGGCGCACGCTGGCGAAGCGGCAGCGCAGCGAGCACAGCAGGCGGAGCAGCCCGCTCCATTCGATGCCGGACAAGGCGGCGCGCGGAAATTCGCGCCGCAGCTCGATCAGCGCGTCGCCGAGGCCGCAGCCGGCGTCGAGAAAGCGCCCGTCGGCGGGCAGCGAGAGCTGGGCGGCGAGGCCGCGCAGCGCGCCCTTGGGCGTGGGAAAGAGCGGCGCGTCCCGCCAGGCGCCGACCGGATAGAGGATCGCGAGCGCCGCCAGCGGCGCCAGCCAGGCCCAGCCGGGAAGCCCGCTGGCCGCGCCCGAAAGCGCGAGCGAGAGCGGAAAACCGGAAGCGATGAAGAGGCGTCGCCACGGCGTCGAGGCGGAGAAGGCGATGGCGGCGCCGAGCAGCGTCGCGAGTGCGACCGCCACGGCCGCTGGCGTGTCCTGCGCGCGCAGCGCGGCGAAGGCGCCCCAGCATGCGCCCCACGCGAGCAGCGCGAGCATCGGCCAGCGCAGGCTCGTCATCGGGCGACCGGACCGATCAGAAGTCGCGCAGCTTGACCCGCAGGCGGGCGATCGACTGGCTGTGCAGCTGGCAGACGCGCGACTCGGTCACCTTCAGCACCGCCGCGATCTCCTTCAGGTTCATGTCGTGCTCGTAGTACATGCTCATCACGTACTGCTCGCGCTCGGGCAGCACCTTGATCGCCTCGACCAGGGCGGCGCGCATGCGGTGATCCTGGAGCTGCGCCAGCGGGTTGGCTTCCTCGTCGACGACGTGGCGGTCGAGGAAATCGCTGTCGCCGTCGGCGCCCGCCATGTCTTCGAGATACACGAGCTGGGTGCCGCGCACCTTGCCGAGCAGCTCCTGGTATTCGGCCAGGGTGACGCCCATTTCCTTGGCGATCTCGCTCTCGACCGGCGCGCGGCCGAATTTCTGCTCGAGCTTGGCAACCGCCGATTCGATCGAGCGCTGCTGCTTGCGCGTGCCGCGCGAGAGGTAGTCGTTGCCGCGCAGCTCGTCGAGCATGGCGCCGCGGATGCGCTGGGTGGCGAAGGTCTCGAACTGCACGCCCTGGGCGGCGTCGAAGCGCGACAGCGCGTCGGTCAGGCCGATCATGCCGACCTGGATCAGGTCGTCGATCTCGACGTTGGCGGGCAGCTTGGCGATCATCTGGTGGGCCAGTCGCCGAACCAGTCCGCTGTATTGCTTCAGCGTCGTGTTCAGGTCCAGCTGGCCTTTGGCGGTGTACATGGCGGCTCCGGAAATCATGAGAACGCGTGGCTCGTGGTGGCAGCAGCCTTGCGCACCGGCGGCAGGACGGGACGGGTCAGCGCCTCGGCGCCGAGGCGATGGGCGACCAGCCGGGCCAGCGCCAGGCTGGGCGGCTCGGTCGCGTCGCCGGCCGGGTCGACCCGGGCCCAGTCGCGCAGCACCGCGCCGAAGAAGCTGTCGGCGCAGCTCGCCATCTGCGTGGCGATGCGCTCGGCGCGTGGCGAGTTCGGCGCGGCGCCGAGCACCATGTCGAACACCGGCAGGCCGGCCCGCTGGGTCAGCAGCTTCATCGCAGCGTAGGCATGGGTGACGCTCTCGGGCCGGTCTTCGGCCAGGACGATCGGGAACGGGGCCTCGGTCGATGCGGCGTGGAGGCGGCGCTGCGAGAACATCCGGCACAGCTCCGGTGCGCTGGCGTGGACGAGGACGATCTTGCAGCGCGGCGCCGCCTCGGCGATGGCGTGCAGCAGGCCCTGGGTCGAGCCGGTCGAATCGACGAAGCGGATCGGCAGGCCGCGGGCCGGCAGGTAGGAGACACGCTCGGACAGGCGCTCGATGCATTGGCCGAGATCGACGAGGGCCATCTCGCCGGCCTCGCCCGCACGTTCGGCGGCGTCGACCACCAGGGTGCTCGCCTTGCGCTCGGCGAACGCGGTGCACAGCCGCTCGAGCAACACGCCGCCGAAAGCGATGTGCGGGTTCGAGACCACCGGCACGAAGCGGATGCGCGAGCCGGAGAACATCCGGCGCAGGCCGTCGGCCTGGTCGCTGCGGCTGCTGGCTGGGCGGTCGGTCATGGCAGGGTCGGCAGGAAAGTCGAACGGATCGCGGCTCATGCGGCGGCCGTGGCGGACGCGCTCGCGCTGCTGCGCGGCGCGGCGAACAGCAGGTTCATGTCGCCGGCGTCGAAGCGCCAGGCCGAGCTGCCGCCGCCGCGCATCGCCCGCTGCACCAGCGCGCTGGCCGACAGGCGGTGCCAGTCTTCGGGCACGCGCTGGCCGTTGGCGACGCCGACGATCTTCAGCTTGTGACGGATCGCCGCGTCGATCGCGGGGCCGAGCTTGACGGCTTCGTCGATCTTGCTCAGCACGATGCCGGCGCAGGTCGCGGCCTGGTAGGCGACGATCACGTCCTCGATCGTCTCGCCCTGCGAAGCGGCGCTCACGACCAGCACGCGCTGGATCGAACGGTGCGAGAGCATCTCGAGCAGCTCACGCGTCCGGCTGTCGCGCTGCGCCATGCCGGCGGTGTCGATCAGGACCATCTTCTTGGCCGACAGCAGGTCGAGCAGGTCCTCGAGCGAGGCGCGGTCGTGGGCGGTGTGCACCGGTACGCCGAGGATCCGGCCGTAGGCGCGCAGCTGCTCGTGCGCGCCGACGCGGTAGGCGTCAAGCGTGATCAGGCCGAGATTGGAGGCGCCGTGGCGGGCGGCGAAGGCCGCTGCCACCTTCGCCGTGGTCGTCGTCTTGCCGACGCCGGTGGCGCCGATCAGGGCGAACACGCCGCCCCGCTCCTCGAGGGCGATGTCGTTCTCGCCGGCTTGCACGTTTCGCGTCAGGATGTCGGTCGCCCAGGCGGTCTCGTCGCCGGTGTCGTCGGTCAGGCCGGCGGCGAGCTTTCTGATCAGCGCGGGCGAGAAGCCGCAGTCGAGCAGCTTTTGCGTCAGGCGCGCCTCGCCCGGGCGGCGCTGCAGCTTCTCCATGAACGCCAGGGCGCCGAAGCGCTCCTCGATCAGGCCCTTCATCGAGCGCAGTTCGGCCATCACGCCGGCATGGTCGCCGGCGGCGTCGGCGTCGCGGATCGGGTCGGCGGCGAGCGCCGGCTGCGCCGCAGCGCGGGAAGGAGGCGCGCTTTCGTTCATGCGTTGCCCGAGCACTCCGGTCTCGGCGCGGCGCTCCCCGGCGGCGGCGAGAGCGGCCTTGGCCTGCTCGTGCGAGGCGGCCGCGGCGGCATAGATCTCGGCTGGCGACGCCGAACGCTCGCCGGGAAACTCGATCGGATCGTCGATGTTCAGGTCGAGGCCGCTTTCGCGCTGCGTGCGCTGGGCAAAGGCCGGATCGGCCTCGCCCTGCAGCGAGGCCTTGCGGCGCTTGAGCATGCGGTTGCGAACGTAGTCCTGGAACGAGAGCGTGCTCATCTGCAGCCGCGAGACGTCCTGGTCGACGCTGGTGTGGGCCCGGTCGTCCTGCCCCTTGTCTTCGGCATGGCGAACCTGCGGCTGGGTCGTGCTCGCGAGCTCCTCGACCTGGCGCATGCCTTCGGGCGCCATCGCCAGCACCTCGACCCCGGCGCCGGCCGGCTTGGTGGAGAGAACCACGGCGTCTTCGCCGAGCGCCTCGCGGACCTGGCGAAGCGCTTCGCGGGAGGTGCGTGCGGTAAAGCGTCTGACGTTCATGCTGCTGCTCCGATGATCGAGCCGATGCGGATGGAATGCGTTTCAGGGATCTCGCTGTGCGAGAGCACCTTGAGTCGGGGCGCGGCGCGCTTGAGGAGGCGGGCCATGGGCGCGCGGATCAGGTCGGGCACCAGAAGGCACGCCGGGTGGCCGAGGTCTTCCTGGCGCTTGGCCGACTCGGCGGCGCTGCGGCTCAGCGTGTCGGCGACGCCCGGGTCGAGCGCGGCACCATGCGGCGAGTTGAGGGCGTGGGTGACCATGCGCTCGAGCTCGGGCTCGAGGGCGATGACCTCGAGCTCGCGGGTCGGGCCGTAGATCTGCTGCACGATCGAGGGCGCCAGGTGAACGCGGATCCGCCGGGCGAGCTCGGCCGGGTCGGTCACGGTGGCGGCGAACTCGGCCAGGCACTCGACGATCGAGCGCATGTCGCGGATGTGCACGCCTTCCTCGAGCAGGAGCTGCAGAACCTTCTGCAGGGTGGCGATGCCGACCATCTTGGGGATCACGTCTTCCATGAGTTTGGGAGCCAGCTTGGTGACGTGTTCGACGAGTTGTTGGGTCTCGACGCGGCCGAGCAGACGGGCCGCGTGCAGTTGCATCAAGTGTGAAAGGTGGGTGGCGATGACGGTCGCGCAATCAACGACCGTAAATCCGGCCATCTGCGCCTGCTCGCGCTGGCGTTCCTCGATCCAGGTGGCGGGCAGGCCGAACGCCGGATCGGTGGTCGCGGTGCCGATCAGCGGCACGGTCGCGCCGCCCGGGTTGATGGCCAGCCACATGCCCGGGAACGCCTCGCCTTCGCCGACGATCGCGCCGCGCAGCGTCAGGCGGTAGGCGCTCGGCTTGAGCTCGAGGTTGTCGCGGATGTGCACCGGCGGCGGCAGGAAGCCGACGTCCTGGGCGAACTTGCGCCGCACGCCCTTGATCCGGCCGAGCAGGTCGCCCTGCTTGGCCTTGTCGACCAGCGCGATCAGGCGATAGCCGACCTCCAGGCCGAGGGTGTCGACCGGCTGCAGGTCTTCCCAGCTCGCCTCGGCGTTCGCCTCGGGCGGCGACGGCGGCGGCTTGGGCGCGTTCTTCACCTTCTGCTGGTGCTCGCGCAGCAGCCAGGCGCCGTAGCCGAGCGCCGAGCCGAGCATCAGGAACACCAGGTGCGGCATGCCGGGAATCGCGCCGAGCACGATCAGCACGGCGGCGACGATCGCCAGCGAGCGCGGCGACGAGAACACCTGGCTCGTGATCTGGCTGCCGACGTCGTTGCCCTTGCCGACGCGCGAGACCACCATCGCCGCGGCGACCGATATCAGCAGGGCGGGGATCTGCGCCACCAGCGCGTCGCCGACCGCGAGCAGGATGTAGCTGTCGGCCGCCTGCGCCGCCGAGAGGTCGTGCTGGAGCACGCCGATGACGAAGCCGCCGATGATGTTGATGAAGAGGATGAGCAGGCCCGCCATGGCGTCGCCGCGCACGTACTTCGAGGCGCCGTCCATGGAGCCGAAGAACTCGGCCTCCTCGCCGACCTCGGCGCGGCGCCGCTTGGCTTCCTTCTCGTCGATCAGGCCGGCGTTCATGTCGGCGTCGATCGCCATCTGCTTGCCGGGCATCGCGTCGAGGGTGAAGCGGGCGCCGACCTCGGCGATCCGCTCGGCGCCCTTGGTCACCACGACGAAGTTGATGACGACCAGGATCGCGAACACGATCAGGCCGACCGCGAAGTTGCCGCCGATCAGGAAGTGGCCGAACGACTCGATCACCTTGCCGGCCGCGCCGGCGCCGGTGTGGCCCTCCAGCAGCACCACCCGGGTCGAGGCGACGTTGAGCGAGAGGCGCAGCAGCGTCGTCAGCAGGATCACGGCCGGGAAGGCGGCGAAGTCGAGCGGCCGCACCATGTAGGCGGCGACCATCATCACCATCAGCGCCATCGCGATGTTGAAGGTGAACAGAAGGTCGAGCGCGAACGCCGGCAGCGGCAGCACCATCATCGCCAGGATCATCACCACGACCAGCGGCGCCATCAGGCCGCGGATCGCCTTGGCGTTGGGGCCGAGCCAGGCCTGCAGGGGCTGAAGGATCGCGTTCATGTGGTGTCTCCCCCTCTCCCGCTAGCGGGAGAGGGCCGGGGTGAGGGTGGCCGCGGCATGCGGATCGAGCTCGACAGGCACATCCAGCGTCGGCAGCGCGCCGGGCATCGGCGCCTTGCCGCCGAGCGCGGCCCGGAGCTGGTAGACATAGGCAAGCACCTGCGCGACCGCGGCGAACAGCGCGGTCGGGATCTCGCGGTCGAGCTCGGCGTGCGCGTACAGGGCGCGGGCCAGGACCGGCGCTTCGAGCACCGGCACCTTGCTGTCCCGGGCGACGTCGCGGATGCGCAGGGCGAGCAGGTCGGCGCCCTTGGCGACGACGCGCGGCGCGCCCATGGTCTTGTCGTCGTACTTGAGCGCGACCGCGTAGTGGGTCGGGTTCATCACCACCAGGTCGGCCTGGGGCACCGCGGCGATCATTCTCCGCTTGGTCATCTCGCGCATGCGGGCCCGGACCTTGCCCTTGACCTCGGCGCTGCCCTCGGACTCCTTGTGCTCCTGCTTCACCTCCTGGTGGCTCATCTTCAGCTTCGCCGCGTGCTGGAACTTCTGCAGCGGCACGTCGACCGCGGCGAACAGCGCCAGCGCCAGCAGGATCAGCGCCAGGCCGCTCGCCATCGCCCCGGTGGCGGCCGGAATCGCGGCCGGCAGCGAAAGCGCGAGCACGCCGGAGAAGACATCGACGTGGCGCGACAGCCAGAACGCGCCGATCGCCGCCAGCACCAGCGCCAGGAGGCTCGCCTTCAGCGCGTCGATCAGCTGCGCCTTGGAGAACACGCGGCCGAGGCCGGTCAGCGGGTTGAGGGTCTCGAACTTCGGGCCTAGCGGCTTGAAGGTCCAGGTCCAGCCGCCCATCGCGATGCTGGCGACGATGGCGACCATGATCATCGCCACGCCGAACGGCACCGCCGCCATCGCCCAGGTGCCCGCGCCCTCGGCCAGGCGCGCGGTCATCGAGCCTTCGCCGAGCGCGACCTTCGCATCGAACTGCAGCGATGCGGCGAGCGCGTTCTTCATCGCCACCGCGGCGTGCGGCGCGGCGGCCACGAGCAGCACGCTGCCGCCGGCGATCGCCGCGAAGTGGCCGAGGTCGCGCGAGCGCGCAACCTGGCCGTCTGCCCGCGCCTTGTCGAGCTTGCGCTGCGACGCGGGAAGGTTCTTGTCCTGTGCGGAGGTGTCGGCCATGGTTGCGATCTGCTGCGGACGATTGTTCCGGGGGGGACGGAAAACTTGAGCCGGATAAGGCAGGGGAAGGCCGGGCTATTCGCCGTGCCGCGCCGACCGGCGTTGCCGATCCACGGCCGTGCATCCGCGGGGCGACGGAGTGCGTAGAAGTTCACACCCGAGACGCCGCCATTCCGTGGCTCCGGTATGCAACCCTTCAGAGGACAAGCATGAAACTCGTGAAATACGCAGCGGTCGTCCTGGCCGCCTCGCTCTCCGCGGTGGCCCTCACCGCCTCGGCCCAGGTGATGGTCGGCGGCGCGCCGATGTACTCCAGCAAGGACATCATCGACAACGCCGTCAACTCCAAGGACCACACCACCCTGGTCGCCGCGGTCAAGGCCGCCGGGCTGGTGGAAACGCTGAAGGGCGCCGGCCCGTTCACCGTGTTCGCGCCGGTCAACGCCGGCTTCGCCGCGCTGCCCGCCGGCACCGTCGACAGCCTGCTCAAGCCGGAGAACAAGGCGGCGCTGACCAAGGTGCTGACGTACCACGTCGTCGCCGGCAAGATGGATTCAGCGGCGTTGTCGAAGGCGATCGACGCCGGCGGCGGCAAGGCGATGCTCACCGCCGTCTCCGGCGGCATGCTGACGGCCACGAAGAGCGGCAGCGCGATCATGGTCGCCGACGAATCGGGCGGCGTGGCCAAGGTCACGATCCCCGACGTCGTGCAGTCGAACGGCGTGATCCACGTCGTCGACAAGGTGCTGTTGCCGAAGTAGCAGCGTCTCTGCCGGGAAGACGAGCGCGGCCCGAGGGCCGCGTTTCTCGTTTCGCCTCGCTCAGGCGGAGGCAGCGCCGGTGGGGCCGAGCAGCTCGCCCAGGCGGCCGGCCAGCCTGACCAGCGCGGCCTGCAGCGCGGCCGCCTGCGCCAGCGCCTCGGCGTCGGCGCCGGCGCCGCCGCGGTCGAGCGCCTCGAGCCGACCCGCGGCCTGCTCGAGCACCGTCGCGCCGATCGCCCCCGCGGCGCCGCGCAGCGAGTGGGCGGCGCCGCCGAGCCCCGGGGCGATGTCGGCGGCGGAAGCGTCGAGCGCCGGCATCCCGTGCACGTAGGCGGCGGCGAAGCGGCGCAGGACGCGCAGGTAGAGCTCGGCCTGCCCGTCGAAGAGCTCGAGGCCGCGCACCGTGTCGAGTCCGCGCACGCCGCCGAGTGCCGCCCAGAGGGCCGGCGAGCGGTCGGCGGCAACGACCGCGGGTTCCCCGGCCTGCGGCACCATCGATGCGCGGGTCCGCGCCGGAATCCAGCGCAGCAGGGTCGCATACAGCACATCGGGATCGACCGGCTTGGCGACGTGGTCGTTCATGCCGGCGGCGAGGCAGGCCTCGCGATCCTCGCCGAAGGCATTGGCGGTCATGGCGATGATGGGCACGGTGCGGCCATTGCGCAGCGTGCGCACCGTGCGCGCCGCCTCGAGGCCGTCGACCTCCGGCATCTGCACGTCCATCAGGACCAGGTCGTAGGCGCGCGCCCTGACCTTCTCGATCGCCTCGGCGCCGTTGACGGCGACGTCGACCTCGAGCCCGGCCGAGCGCAGCAGCTCGGTCGCGACCTCCTGGTTGACGACGTTGTCCTCGGCGAGCAGCACCTGCGCCCCGGCCCGCGTCGCCTGCAGGGCGCGGAACTCGTGCCCGGTCGTCGTCGGCGCTCGCGCGTCCGGCATCTCGGTTGGGGCGAGGGCCTCGTTGAGGGCGTCGTGCAGCGTCGACACCGAGACCGGCTTGAGCAGCACGGTACGGATGCCGAGCTGGCGCGCCGCATGCCACATCTGCTCGTCGTCGTGGGCGGTGACGACGATGCAGCGCAGGTCCTCGCGGCCGGGCCGGGCCCTGAGGCGGCGAAAGGTCTCGATGCCGTCGATGCCCGACATCATCCAGTCGAGGATCGCGATCGAATAGGGCTTGCCCCCGGCATCGGCGACGTCGGCCAGGGCCAGCGCCTGCTCGCCGCTCTCGACCGCATCGACGCCCAGGCCGATCTGGCGCAGCATGTGCAGCAGCGCCTCGCGCGCCTCGGGCAGGTCGTCCGCCAGCAGGCAGCGCGAGTCCTGCGGCCAGGGGCTGCGCCGGACGACGCCGGCGTCGCGGGCATGGCCGAGCCGGGCCGAGAACCAGAAGGTGCTGCCGACGCCCGGCGTGCTCTCGACCCCGGCCGCGCCGCCCATCAGGACGGCGAGCTGCCGGGTGATCGAGAGGCCCAGGCCGGTGCCGCCGAAGCGGCGCGTGGTCGAGCTGTCGGCCTGCGCGAAATCGGCGAACAGGCGGCCTACCTTGTCGGCGGCGATGCCGATGCCGGTGTCGCGGACCGAGAAGCGCACGAGCAGCGAGTCGACGTGGCGCTCGAGCAGCACCGCGTGCAGTGCGATCGAGCCGCTGGCGGTGAACTTGACGGCGTTGCTCAGCAGGTTGAGCAACGCCTGCGACAGGCGGGTCGCGTCGCCATGGAGCATCGGCGGCAGCTCGTCGGTGTCGATCACGAGCTCGAGGCCCTTGGCGCGGGCGCTGTCGGCAACCAGCGAGCAGGCCCGCATCAGCAGCGAGTCGACCGCGAAGTCGGCCGCCTCGAGCTTGAGCTTGCCGGACTCGATCTTCGACAGGTCGAGGATGTCGTTGATGACCGCGAGCAGGTGATGCGCCGCGTCGGAGACCTTGCCGAGCCGCTCGCGCTGCGTCGGCTCGCGGGTGTCGCGCTTGAGCAGGTGGGTCAGGCCGATGATCGCGTTCATCGGCGTGCGGATCTCGTGGCTCATGTTCGCCAGGAAGGCGCTCTTGGCCACCGTCGCCGCCTCGGCGCGGCGGCTGGCGTCGATCAGGTCCTGGTTGACTAGCTGCAGGCGCAGCTCGGCGTTCTTCAGCTCGGTCACGTCGGTGGCCATGACGAAGAAGCCGCGGACCGTGTCGCCCTGGCGGTCGGGGATGAAGTGGACCCACTCGTGCGCCCACTCGCCGTCGGCCCGCCTGGCCTCGATCGCGAACGCCTGCGGCTCGCCGGCGAGGACCGCGTCGATGCGCTGGCGGCGAACGCTCAGCCGCTCGGGGCCGAAGATCTCCTCCATGCTGCGGCCGACGAGCTCCTCGCGCGTGTGCCCGAACCAGTCGCAGTAGACCTGGTTGACGAAGCCGCAGGTGAAGTCGGCATGCCAGTAGGCGACCCGGCCGGGGATGTGGTCGGCGATGGTGCGCAGGAACACCTCGGCTTCGGCGAGCCTGACGTTCGCCGCCTGCAGGTCGGCCGATCGCTCGGCCACCAGCGCCTCGAGCCGGAGCTCGAAGGCGTTGCGCTCGGTGATGTCTCCGCCGGCGCCGGGGGCCGGGTCCTTGTCGAGGGGCATGGGTCCTGAGCCTCGCATCGGCAGCGGTCTAGACCATCGGGGTCATCCCGGGTTCAGGACGAGGCCATCCGGTGATGCCGGGCGACTCTGCGGGCAAGCGGCGTGCCGCGGCGAAGGCCGCGTCCGCATTGCGGCAAGGCGCGTGAACGGCTTCACGATCACCGGGCCCCTCCGGAAGCCGGGAGGCTCAACGGCCGGGAACGATCGCCGCGGTCTCGGTCTCGGCGCCGATCGGCGGCACGGTTTCGGCCTCGCCCTGGTTGGGCAGGAGCTGCAGGAGGCGGTCTTCGGCCTCGCGGTTCATGACGATGACGCTGATCCGCCGGTTCATCGGGCTCTCAGGCTGCGCCGGCACGAACAGCTTGCTCGAGGCGAGCCCCTGCACGAGCAGCATCCGGTCTTCCGGCAGGCCGCCGGCGATGATCTCGCGACGCGACGAGTTCGCCCGGTCGCTCGACAGCTCCCAGTTGCTGTAGCCGCGCTCGCCGCCGGCGAACGGCTGGGCGTCGGTGTGGCCTTCGAGCGTGATCCGGTTGGGCACGTCGGTCAGCATGTGGCCGATCTCGCGCAGCAGCTCGCGCATGTACGGCTTCACCACGGCGCTGCCGCTGTCGAACATCGGCCGGTTCTGCTCGTCGACGATCTGGATGCGCAGGCCGTCCTGCGTCATGTCGAGGCGGATCTGCGACTTCATCGCCGCGAGCTTGGGGTTCGCGTCTACGGCGGCCTCGACCCTGGCCTTCAGCGCCTCGAGACGCGCCGCTTCGGCCCGCTTCTGCTCGGCCTGCAGCGCCTTCAGGCTGAGCAGGCGCTTCTTCGCCTGGACATCGCCGTCCTTGACCTGGCCGGTCGAGCGGGTGAGGTCGGCGCCGCCGCCGCGCACCACCGACGAGGAGTCGCCGGAGCCGCTGCCGCCCATCAACGAGACCTTGAGCGGCGCATTGAAGAAGTCGGCGATGCCCTTCTTGTCGCCCTCGGTCGTGGAGCCGAGCAGCCACATGAGGAGGAAGAACGCCATCATCGCCGTCACGAAGTCGGCGTAGGCGATCTTCCAGGCGCCGCCATGCTTCGCGTGCCCGCCCTTCCTGACGCGCTTGATGATGATCGGCTGGAGCTTTTTCGAATCGCCGGCCATGTCAGATCACCCCGCTCACGCCTTCTTGCCCTTGACGTGGCTCTCGAGCTCGGAGAAGGTCGGCCGGTCCTTGGAGTACAGCACCTTGCGCCCGAACTCCACCGCCACCTGCGGCGCGTAGCCCTGCATCGAGGCGAGCAGCGTCGTCTTGATGCACTGCAGCTCCTTCGAGCCCTCGTCGACCTTCTGCTCCATCAGCCCGCCGAGCGGCTCGACCACGCCATAGGCGAGCAGGATGCCGAGGAAGGTGCCGACCAGCGCCGAACCGATCATGCCGCCGAGGATCGCCGGCGGCTGGCCGACCGAGCCCATCGTGTTGACCACGCCCAGCACGGCCGCGACGATGCCGAACGCCGGCAAGGCGCCGGCCAGGCGGGCGATCGCGTCGACCGGGCCGTGGGCCTCGTGGTGGTGGGTCTCGATCTCGCTGTCCATCAGGCTCTCGATCTCGTGCGAGTTGAGGTTGCCCGAGACCATCATCCGCAGGTAGTCGGTGATGAACTCGACCACGTGGTGGTCGGAGCCGACGACCGTGTACTTCTGGAAGATCGGCGAGGAATGCGGGTCCTCGACATCCTTCTCGATCGCCATCAGGCCTTCCTTCCTGGCCTTCTGCAGCACGTCGTAGAGGAGCGCCATCAGCTCCATGTAGCGCGCCTTGGAGTACTTCGAGCCCTTCAGCACGCCGGGAAGCGCCGCCAGGGTCGCCTTCAGCACCTTCGGCTGGTTGTTGACGGCGAAGGCGCCGAGCGCGCCGCCGAGGATCGCCAGCATCTCGGTCGGCAGGGCGTGGATGATCACGCCGATATTGCCGCCGTGCAGGATGTAGGCTCCGAAGATGCAGCCGAGTGCGACGCCGTAGCCGATCAGGACAACCATGGTGATGTTTGAATCCGGTGCGCGCCGGCAAGCTTTGCCGGTGTGACCTGCCGTTATCGGTCCGGCGGCGGTCCCGCTTAAGGCAAAAAAAAGGCCCCGTGAGGAGCCTTTTCAAAGCACTGAATGTGCTGGAGGAGACAAGCAAGAAAAACCGGAGAACCCGTTCTTTCGGCAGTTTTGCGAAGAACTTGAGGGTTCTTTCTTTGCTCAATGCATCTGGATCGAACCGCTCGCCTTGCCCTTGCCCGCGCGGGCCGGCGGGCTGCACAGGCCGCAGACGTAGTGCTTGGCGATCTCGTGCGGGTGGCTGACGAACTGGCCGCCGCAGGTCGAGCACTTGGTCATGGTCAGCATGCCGTTGTCGACGAACTTCACCAGGCGCCAGGCGCGGGTGACCGAGAGAAGCGACTCGAGGCCCTGGGCCGTGGTCTGCTCCTGGTAGAGCTGGTAGGCCTTGATCACGGCGTCGATCTCGTCCAGCTCTGAAGACTTGTTCAGGTACTCGTGGATGTTGAGGAAGAGCGACGCATGGATGTTCGGCTGCCATGTCATGAACCAGTCGGTCGAGAACGGCAGCTGGCCCTTGCTCGGCGACTTGCCCGCGACTTCCTTGTAGAGGCGCAGCAGCCGCTCGTAGGAGAGATCGGTCTCCGACTCCAGCACCTGGAGGCGGGCGCCGAGCTGGATCAGCGCGACGGCGCGGCTGATCTGCTTGGCTTCGGTCAGGATCGACTTGGAGCGCATGATCACGCCGCCTCTTGGTGACGGCCGGCCATCAGGATCGAGGCGTGCAGGCGGTTGGTGCTGTCGTTGGCGGCGCTCTTGCCGTGGTTGGTGAGCAGGCCCCAGACCATGTCGTCGTCCATGCGGAAGCGGCAGAGCAGCGTGTTGCCGGCGGCGATCTTCATCATCTGGGCGGGGGTCAGCAGGCCGATCAGGGCCGCGCTTTCCTCGCTGATGCCCAGGCGGTAGAGGGCTTGCTCGCGGTCGGTGCGGATCAGGCTCTGGGCCAGCATCAGGTACGACAGGTTGGCTTCGCGGATTTCGTTCAGGATCTGGTCGGCATTCATTTCGTTTACTCCGGTTCGGTTCAGTTCGGTTGTCTTGCGGTACAGGTCTTTGCCTGTGCGATGGAATGGATTCTGATCAGACGAGATGCCGGCAACCATCAGGTCATCTCGGTCGCTTGAGTCCAGCTTCTTCCAAGGCCCGTGTAAGGGAACTTCCTACACGCCTGTAGCGGCCGGCGAGTGATTTGGCGGGTCCGGACGGGTCTCTTCGGGGCATCCGCCCCGGCGTGGACTTCGAGAATCGGTCCACCGACCCCTCGAACTGCGAAGCCATGACGAACCCCGCGTCTCCCCTGATCAGCCTGTGCGTGCCGACCTTCAATCGCGGCCGCTACCTGGCCTCGCTGCTGGAGGGCGTGGTGGTGCAGATGGCCGCCTTCCCGCACCCGTACGAGATCGTCATCTCCGACAACGCCTGCACCGACGACACGCCGGCGGTGGTGGGGCGCTTCCTCGACCGGCTGCCGATCCGCTACATCCGCCACCCGGAAGGCATCGGCTGCTATCCGAACGTGATATTTGCCATGACCCAGGCGCGCGGCCGCTACATGATGTACCTGGCCGACGACGACTGCATCCTCGGCGAGTCGCTGGCCGAAGCGGTGGCCGAGATGGAGGCCGACCCCGCTGTCGTCATCACCTATGCCCCCTGGATGCTCTTCGACCTGGTCGGCCAGCAGCCGCAGGGCCAGTTCTACAACGTCCCGCACGACCTGCGCATCGAGCGCGGCGAACAGGCCGAGTTCCTCGGCCACATCCTGCGCCATCACATCTTCCCCGAGATCTACATCGCCCGCACCGAGGTGATGAAGCGGCTGATGCCGCGCGTCAACGACATCGCCTTCTATGCCTTCAGCCAGGCCGCCGACTACCTGCAGCAGGGCGCGGTGCTGATCCGGCAGAAGCCCTTCTACGTCGCCATCACCCGCTATTTCGCCGACGAGACGCGCTCGCAGGTCGGCAACGGCGAGGTCGAGATCGCCTGGGACCGCTACCGCGGCGGCCTCGAATACATGATGGCCCGCGCCGGCGCGGCGATCGGCGCCGAGGAGCGCGCCGGCCTGCACCTGCGCATCCAGCACCTGATCGCGGTGCGCATGTCGGTGGCCATCCGCCTGCGCCACGCCCAGGGCAAGGACCCGCTCGACGTGCACACCCTGGCGATGCGCCTGAAGGGCATGGGCTACGAGCACCTGCTGCCGGTGCCGATGCAGGTGCTGGCGTCGCAGGCGACGCTGCACTTCCTGCTCCAGGACGCGGCGCTCAACCGCGGCATGGAGCGGCTGGTCTGCGTCGGCCCGCTCGACGCCGGCGCGAGGGACTACCTGAAGAAGCACGCGGTGCGGCCGGTCGATTTCGTCGGCGCCGCGCCCCGGGCGATGAAGGACGCCCTCCTCTTCGTCAGCGACCGGATCGAGGACTTCGAGCCGAGCGTCGAGGAGCAGCAGGAACGGAACCTGCACATCGTGCGCGAGCGCGACCTCTGCGACCGCTTCGGGCTGGTGCCTGCGTGATCGAGATCGACGCCACCGCCCGCGTCTCGCCGCTGGCGGACATCGAGGATTCGGTGCGCGGCAGCCGCATCGTCATCGGCGCCCGCTCGGTGATCGACAGCTTCGTCAAGATCAAGCCCACCGGCGGCAGCGGCGACCTGGTGATCGGCGCGCACTCGGTCGTCAACTCGGGCTGCGTGTTCTACACCGGCAACGGCATCACGATCGGCAACCACGTCGCGATCGCCGCCAACACCACCTTCGCGCCGGTCAACCATGCCTACAAGGACCGCTCCCGGCTGATCGCCGAGCAGGGCTTCCTGCCGAGCAAGGGCGGCATCGTCATCGAGGACGACGTCTGGATCGGCGCCAACTGCGTGCTGCTCGACGGCACGGTGCTGCGCCGCGGCGCTGTCATCGGCGCCGGCTCGCTGGTGCGCGGCGAGGTCGCGGCCTGGAGCGTCAACGCCGGCAACCCGCTGGTCCGGCTGGGCGAGCGGCAATGACGCGCGCCACGGTGATCGGCGCGGCGGGCTTCATCGGCAGCCGCCTGGTGGCGCACCTGCGCCGCCTCGGCTGGGACTGCCGCGCGCCGTGGCGTGACGACCGCGAGTTCACGCGCCAGGACCTCGGCACGGTGTTCCATTGCGCCGGCCTCACCGCCGATTTCGCGCGCCGCCCGCACGACACGGTGCGCGCCCACGTCGAGCTGCTGAACGAACTGCTCGCGCACGCGCGCTTCGACTCCCTCGTCTACCTGTCCTCGACCCGGCTCTACGACGGCCGGCCCGGCTTCGCCGGCGCCAGCGTCGACGAGGACACGCCGCTCGCGCTCGACCCGGCGCAGCCGCGCCACCTCTTCGACCTCTCGAAGGCGCTCGGCGAGTCGCTCTGCCGCCAGGCGAGCGGCGGCCGGGCGCGAGTGGCCCGCCTCTCCTGCGTCTACAGCGGCGCCGACGACGACGCCGAGGGCTTCCTCGGCACCCTTCTCGGCCGGCTGCGCGAACCGCGCGCCGGGGCCGTGCTGGACGTCGATTCCTCGCTCGACGCGGCCCGCGACTACGTGCATGTCGACGACGTGCTCGATGCGCTGGTCGCGATCGCCACTCGCGGTACGCGCCCGGTCTACAACGTCGCCGGCGGCGTCAACGTCTCCAACCGCGAGCTGTTCGCCCGCCTCGGCGAGCTCGCGGGCTGCGAGCTGCGTGCCCTGCGCGAGCCTGCGCCGCCCTGCCCCGCGACGGTGTCGATCGAGCGCATGCGCGGCGAGTTCGGCTGGCAGCCCGCGTCGCTGCTGGACCGGCTGCCGGCGATGCTGGGCGAGCCCGTGCCGTGCTGACCCTGAGCCTCGGCAGCAGCGACGCCCTGCTCGGCTACCTCGGCCGGCAGCTCGAGAGCTTCTTTCCCGACGGCGGCGGCGCGGCCGAGCGGCCGGCGCTGCAGGCCTACCTCGCGCCCGCCCTGCAGCGCCTCGAGCACTGCATCGCCGAAGTGCGGATGTGGACGCCGGGCCGCTTCGACCACCTGCACTCTTCGCAGTACACCACCTTCCTTTACTACCTGGCGAACACGCTCTGGCGGGCCGGCGCCGAGCGCGCGCTCTGCAGCAAGCTGTTCGGCCTCAACAAGGCGCTGAACGGCATCGACCTGTTCTACGAGATCGAGATGCCCGAGGTGTTCTTCATCGGCCACTCGGTCGGCATCGTCCTGGCGAAGGCGCGCTACGGCAACCGCCTGGTGCTCTACCAGAACAGCACTGTCGGCAAGAACCACGGCGAGGCGCCGACCCTCGGCGACGGCGTCGTGATGTACCCGAGCACGGCGATCATCGGCCGCTGCGAGATCGGCGCCGGCTCGGTCATCGCCCAGGGCACGAGCGTCGTCAACCGCAGCACGCCGGGCGACTGCGTGGTGTTCCAGGGCGAGGCCGGCGGGCTCGTGTTCAAGCCGCCGACGCGGGACGTGCTGACGGATCTGTTCCGCTGAAGCCCAGGGCGGCGAGAAGCTCGTCCAGCTGCCCGAACTGCTCGGGCATCCCCCCCTCCATGCCGGCGATGGCATCGTCGAGCGCTTCCTTCGAGGGATAAAGCTCGTGCAGGACCAGCAGCGTCTTGCCGGCGCTTTCCTCGAACGTCACCGTGGTGACGGCACCGTCTTCGCTCTCGTCGTTGGTCCAGACGAGGCGGGAGTGCGGCACGACCTCGACGTACCTGCCGAAGAACGCCATGGTCTTCGCGCCCTCGTGGCCGAATTCGAGCCGGTACCCGCCACCGACGCGGACATCCGCCTCGCAGGTAAGCAGCGACACGCCGGCCGACTTCGGCGCCCACCAGCGCCTGAGCAGCTCGGGCTTCGTCCACGCCTCGAACACGATGCGCGCCGGGGCGTCGAACGCTCGGGTGATGACCAGCTCGCGATCGGACTTGCGTTCCACCGTCGAGCGGTTCCTCATCGGGGTAGGCTCACTGTTTCTTCCTGCGTCCATCGACCTTCTCCTTTTCTTTCAGCTCTTCGACGAGCTTGTCCAGCTCGTCGAAGCGGGCGGCCCAGAGCCGGTGGTACCGCTCGATCCATGCCGCCTCGGCCTGCAGCCGGCGCAGGCCGAGCCGGCAGGTCCGCACGCGCCCGACCTTCTCCGTGCTGACGAGCCCCGCCCGCTCCAGGACGCCGACATGCTTCTTCATGCCCGTGAGGGTCATCTGGAACAGCTCGGCAAGGTCCGTGATGGAAGCATCTGCACGCCCGAGCTGCTCCAGGACGCCGCGCCGGGTGACGTCCGAGAGCGCGGCGAACGCGGCATCGAAGCGGGCCTGGCTATACTGAACCATATAGTTCAGTATACGCACGGCGCGGCGAGATGCAAGGGCTGGTGGGTTCCACTGCAGGATCGGCAAGAACCACGGCGAGGCGGTCGTCAGCCAGGGCACGCGCATCGTGAACCGGAGCACGCCGGGGAACTGCATGGTGTTCCCGGGCGAGAGCGGCGGGGTGCTGGTCAAGGCGCGGACACGGGACGTGCTGGGCGACTTGTTCCGTTAGCCAGGGAGGGGTAGCTCGCTTTGAGTTTCCCGTCGAGGACGGTCGTCACAGCTATCAGGCCGGCGTCGGCGCGAGCCGCGCGCCCCGCGCATCGAGCGTCTTGCCCAGCAGCGACGCCGCGGCGTAGATGGCGTCGATCGTGGGCGTGGGCGTTTCGGTGATGCGTGCGAGCTCGACGACGCTGCCCACGAGCGCCTCGAGCTCCAGCGTGCGTCCGTGCTCCACGTCCTGCAGCATCGAGGTCTTGTGCGCGCCCACGCTTTCGGCGCCGGCGATGCGTTGCTCCAGCGAAACCTTGAACTCGACGCCGAGCTTCGTGCCCACCGCCTGCGCCTCTTCCATCATGCGGACCGCGAGCGTGCGGCTGGCAGGGAAGCGGCAGATCTCTTCCAGGGTGGCGTGGGTGAGCGCGCTGATCGGGTTGAAGCTCAGGTTGCCCCAGAGCTTGACCCACAGCTCGCTGCGGATGTCGCGCGACACCGGCGCCTTGAAACGGGCCGCCATCAGCGACCGGCTGAGTGCCTCGACCCGCGCCGTGCGCTGGCCGTCGAGCTCGCCGAGCGAGAAGCGGTTGCCCTCGACGAGGCGAACGACCCCGGGTTCGACGAGCTCCGCCGCCGGGTAGACGATGCTGCCGATGATCCGCTCGACCTCGATGCCCGCAGCGAGCGCGCCATCCGGGTCCACGCTCGCCAGCGTCCGGCCTTCCCAGGGCCCGCCGAGCCGCTGGAAGTACCACCACGGAACGCCGTTGATCATCGTCACGACCATCGTCTCGCTGCCAAACAGGGCGCGCAGCCCGGGCAGCAGCTCGCGCACCTGGTGCGCCTTGGTCGTCAGCAGCACCACGTCCTGCGGACCGGCCTCCGCCGGATCGTTCACGGCGCGGACGCCCGGCGCGTGTTGCGTCGTGCCGTCGGGCAGCAGCAGGCGAAAGCCGCCCGCGTTGATCGCGGCGAGGTTGCGGTTGCGGGCGATGAACGTCACCTGCTCACCGGCGAGCGACAGCCGGGTACCGAGGTATCCGCCGATCGCGCCGGCCCCCACGATCGCGAACTTCACATGCGCCCCTTCATCGAAGCACGGCGCCTAGAACTCGCCCGAGACGTAGGAGCCGAAGCCGAGCCCGATGCGCTGCGCGAGCCCGATCCGCTGCAGCTTGCCGGTCGCCCCCTTTGGCAGCTCCTCGACGAACAGGATCTTCTTCGGCACCTTGTAGCCGGCCGCGCGCTTGGCGACGAACTGCTGCAGCTCGCGCTCGCTGCATTCGTGGCCTTCGTGCAGCACCACCATCGCCGCGACCTCTTCGCCCAGTCGCTTGTGCGGCGCCCCGAACACGACCACCTGCGCCACCGACACATGATCGAGCAGGATCTCGTCGATCTCGCGCGGGCTCACCTTTTCGCCGCCGCGATTGATGATCTCCTTCAGGCGGCCGGTGAGGGCGAGGTAGCCCTCGGCGTCCAGGGTTCCCTGGTCGCCGGTGCGAAACCAGCCGTCGACGAACGCTTCCTCGTTGGCCTTCGGGTTGTTCTCGTACCCGGCAGTCACGTTCGGCCCGCGGATGACGATCTCGCCCACCTCCCCTGCACCCAGAAACGCGCCGTCTTCGCCGCGAATCGCGATCTCGGGGCCGGCCGCGCGGCCCACGGTGCCGGGCCTGCGCTCCAGCGGAGGCAACGGGTTCGAGGCCATCTGGTGCGCCGCCTCGGTCATTCCGTACGACTCGATCAGCGGCGCCTTGAACATCGACTCGAGCTGCCCGATGAGCTGCGGCGGCATGGCCGAAGACGACGAGCGAACGAAGCGCAGCGGGTGGCGTGCCAGCACTTCGGCGTTGTGCTTGCCGCGGGTGGCGATCGCCAGGTGCATTGTCGGCACGGCCGTGTACCAGGTGGGGCGGGCCTGATCCATCCACTTGAAGAAGCGAAGGGCATTGAAGCCCGGCGTGCAGAACACCTGGGAGCCGGCGGAAAGCGGCGCGAGCAAGCCGGCCATCAGGCCGTGGATGTGGAAGAGCGGCATGATGTTCAGGCCCCGGTCGTCCGGAGTCAGCCGGAGCGTCGCGGCGATGTTGCGCGCCGAGGCGAACAGGTTGGCGGCCGAGAGCGGCACCCGCTTGGGCTTGGAGGTGGTTCCCGAGGTATGCAGCACCATCGCCACGTCGCCCGGTCGTGAGGGGCCGGGATCGGCCGCCGGCGTCGCGGGCGGGAGGTCGAGGCTGAACTTGCCGGCCGGGTCGCCGGCGGTCACCACAAGCTCGATCACGCGCACACCGAGCTTTCGCGCCGCCGCAACCGCCGGCGACTCGCTCCCCCGTTCGACGATCAGGGCCCTGGCCTGCAGATCGTCGAGATAGAACTCGAACTCGTCGGCCCGGTACGCCGGGTTGAGCGGCGCGCTGGCCGTCGCGGCCGCGCACGAGAGGAAGCACGTCGCCATCTCGGGGCCGTTCGGCAGGACGATGGCGACGCGGTCGTTGCGGCCGATGCCGGCGGCGTTGAGCGAGCCGACGGTCGCCGCCACCAGGTCGCGCAGCGCACGGTAGTCGAGCGGCGCGCGGTCGGGCGCAGCGAGGGCCACCGCGTCATCGGCGCCTGCCTGCAGAAGATCTAGGACGGTCATGGTCGAATCCACTCGACGGTCCACGATTCTCGGTCGGTTCTTCAAAACCCTCAGGTGTGCTCATGTTCGACGACGCGCTGACCCGCCAGACCCCGGCCTTCGAGATCGCGAGAGCCTTGCTCGACGGATTCAACCGCCACTATCGGCTCTTCAGCGAGACCAACCGCGCCGCGAAACAGCGCTTCGAGCAGGCCGACTGGCACGGCCAGCGGCAGGCGATGCGCGAGCGGATCGAGTTCTACGACCAGCGCGTGCGCGAAACCAGAACCCGGCTGCAGGACGAGTTCGCCGCCGAAGCGCTGCCGCTCGAGACCTGGCAGCAGGCCAAGCTGCACTACATCGGCCTTCTGATCGATCACCGCCAGCCGGAGCTGGCGGAGACCTTCTTCAATTCGGTCACGACCAAGATCCTGCACCGGAGCTACTTCCACAACGACTTCATCTTCGTGCGGCCGGCGATCTCCACCTCGTACATCGAGCTCGACGAGCCGCCCGGGTCGACCTACCGCGTCTACTACCCCACGCTCGAGACCTGGCGCGAGACCTGGATGCAGGTGGTCCGCGACTTCGACCTGCAGCTCGAATTCGAGGATCTGGCGCGCGACGCGGCCGACGTGGCCGGCGAGCTGGAGAGCCAGCTCGGAAGCTTCCAGCCGCGCGCCAACTTCCAGATCCAGGTGCTGGCGAACCTGTTCTTCCGCAACAAGGGCGCGTACGTCGTGGCCAAGGTCATCAACGGCGACCGGCAGACGCCGGTGGCGCTGCCGCTGCTGCACACCTCCACCGGCAAGGTCCAGGTCGACGCCGTTCTCGCCAGCGAGGACGACATGGAGATGCTGTTCAGCTACGCGCGGGCCTACTTCCTGGTCGACATGCCGGTGCCGAGCGCGTACGTCCAGTTCCTGCGCAGCGTCATGCCCGGCAAGCCGCGCGCCGAAATCTACAGCGCTGTCGGGCTGCACAAGCAGGGCAAGAACAGCTTCTATCGCGACCTGCTCACCCACCTGCGCCACAGCCGGGACAGCTTTCGCATCTCGCCGGGCGTCAAGGGCATGGTCATGCTCGTCTTCGACCTGCCTTCGTTTCCCTACGTCTTCAAGGTCATCAAGGACTTCTACCCCGAGCACAAGAAGACCACGCGCGAGAAGATCAAGTCCAAGTACCTCCTCGTGAAGCGGCACGACCGCGTGGGCCGCATGGCCGACACGCTCGAGTACAGCAAGGTGGCGCTGCCGCTGGCTCGTTTCGAGCCGGAGCTGGTGCACGAGATGCAGAAGTTCTGCCCGAGCCTGCTCGAGATCACGGAGAACGACGGCGTGCAGGAGCTCGTGATTGACCACGCCTACATCGAACGCAGGATGACCCCGCTCAACCTCTTCCTGAAACAGGCCGCCGCCGCGGGCGAGCCCGAGGCGATCGAGCGGGCGACGATCGATTACGGCAATGCGATCAAGGACCTCGTCGCGGCCGACATCTTCCCCGGCGACATGCTGTGGAAGAACTTCGGCATGACGCGCCAGGGCAAGATCGTCTTCTACGACTACGACGAGATCGAGTACCTGAGCGACTGCAATTTCCGCCATGTCCCGCCGCGGGACGACGATGCCCCGGCCTCGGCCGAGCCCTGGTTCGCCGTCGGCCCGAGGGATGTCTTCCCGGAGACCTTCGGGCGTTTCCTGCTCGGCAATGCACTGGTCCGCAAGGCCTTTCTGGAACACCATTCCGAGCTGCTCGACCCGGACTACTGGAGCCTGCACAAGGAGCGCATCCTGCAGGGCGCGATGCTCGACGTCTTTCCCTACGAGCCGCAACGCCGCTTCGTCAACCGGCGCGCTGTGCAAGCAGCCGGCGCAGGCCCGCCGTCAGCAGGAGCCCGACGACCGAGCAGGCGCCGGTGACCACCCAGGTCCACTGCCAGCCGCCGGCGGCGCTCGCCACGGCGGCCACCAGCGGCGGCCCGGCGAACTGGCCGAACGCCGACCACTGCTGGACCCAGCCCACGGTCGTCGCCAGCGTGCCCTCGCCGGGCGCGAGGCGCACCGCCAGCGCGAACAAGGTCGCCGGGATCAGCCCGCCGACGCCCGAGAACAGCAGCACCGCGACGTAGCGCACCGCCGGCGGCAGGCCGGCATCGCCGCTTCCGGCGAAGGTGGCCGCCGAGGCCAGCGCCATCGTCGCGAAGCCGATCGTCAGCAGGCGTGCAGGCGCCACGCCGCGCTGCAGCAACCGGCCGGAGCCGATGTTGCCGGCCATGTTCACGGCGGCCGCGGCGGCCGTCAGCACGCCGACCCAGGCACCCGCGATTCCGCTCTGCACATAGATCGAAGGCAGGAAGCCGATCACGGCCAGCCACTGGCCGGAGTACATCGCGAACGAGACGGCCACGAGCCACGGGCCGGGCGCGGCGAGCGTCCGCCGCAGCCGCGCCAGCCACGGCACGGGCGATGCGGTCCCGGCGGCACCGGCGTCGGCCGGCACGGCGTGCCGGAGCCCGATCGCCATCACCGCCGACAAGGCCGCCAGCGTCCACCACCAGCCCGGCCAGCCGAGCGCAGCGATCGCCAGCGGCCCGAGAAGGAGCGCCAGCGCCGTCGCCAGCGGCATGTAGGCGCCCCACAGGCCCATCATCGCGCTCACCCTGCGGGGTTCGACGAGCGCGCGCACGAGGCCGGGCGCCGGCAGCACCACGAGCAGGAAGCCGAACCCCTCGGCGGCACGCAGCAGCATCAAGGGCGCTGCCCCCTGGGCGAAGCCGCCGAGCGCGCTGGCGATCGCCAGCAGCAGGAGTCCGAGGGTCATGCTGCGGCGGCCGCCCAGGCCGTCGGCGACGACGCCGAACATCACCCCGGCCGCCATGCCGGCGAGCTGCACCAGAGAGAGCAGGAAGCCGGCCTGCACCAGCGAGAGGCCGAGCGCTTCGCGCAGCACGGGGATCGCCGGCGGCAGCTTGCCGACATGCAGTGCGGCGACGACGCCGGCAAGGATCACGAGCAGCGCCGGCTCGACGCGGCGGGCGGGAGGAGAGGCCATGGCGAGCGAGTATCGCCACGAAGGCGAAACGACCCTCACCCGGCCCTCTCCCGCTTGCGGGAGAGGAAGGATCAGAAGACTTGCAGGTCCGGAACGGCCGTGACGAATCGAGCGCCCCAGCCGCGGACGTAGGCGTGCGCAGCCTGGATCTCCTCGCGCAGATTCCAAGGCAGGATCAGCACGAAGTCGGGGCAATGACGCTGCAGCGCTTCGGGTGCGAGCACCGGGATGCGCGAGCCGGGCAGGAAGCGTCCCTGCTTGTGCGGCGACGCATCCACCACGAACGGCAGCAGGTCGGGCCGCACGCCGGCGTAGTTGAGCAAGGTGCAGCCCTTGGCGGCGGCGCCGTAGGCGGCGACCGTGCGGCCGGCGCGCTTCTGCTCGATCAGGAAGGCGAGGAGGTCGCGCTTGATCGTGTCGGCCCGCTCCTGCAGGCCACGATAGAAGGCGTGCCCGCGCATGCCGGCGGCGTCTTCCTCGGCAAGGAGCGCGGCGACCCGCGGCTCCACCGCGCGCCCGTTGGCGGCGTGCTGCGCCCAGACCCGCAGCGACCCGCCGTGCGTCGGCAGCTTCTCGACATCCCAGACCGCCAGGCCCTGCTTGGCGAAGATGCGCTGCACCGTGCGCAGCGAGAGGTACGAGAAGTGCTCGTGATAGATCGTGTCGAACTGCGCTTCCTGCACCAGCTTCAGGAGATGCGGAAACTCCACCGTCACCGAGCCCGCCGGCGCCAGCGCCTCGCGCAAGCCGGCGACGAAGTCGTCGATGTCGGGCACGTGCGCCAGGACGTTGTTGCCGAGGATCAGGTCGGCCCGGCGGCGCTCGGCGACGAAGCGGCGGGCGAAGGCCGCGCCGAAGAATTCGCCGATCGTCTCGATGCCCCTGGCCCGCGCCGCCTCGGCCGTGCCGGCGGTCGGCTCGACGCCGACGCAGGGAATGCCGCGCTTCGCCACGTACTGCAGCAGGTAGCCGTCGTTCGAAGCCACCTCCATCACCAGCGAATCCTTGCCGAGGCCGAGGCGCGCGACCGCCTGCTCGACGTAGCGCTCGGCATGCGCCAGCCACGAGCTGGAGAACGACGAGAAATAGACGTAGTCGCTGGAGAACAGGGCGTCATGCCGCTGCACCTCGTCGACCTGCACCAGCTTGCACTCCGGGCAGGTCATCACCTTGAGCGGGAAGTGCAACTCGGGCCGCGACAGGTCCTCGGTGCGCAGGAAGGCGTTGGAGGGCGGCGCGGCGCCGAGGTCGACGAAGACGTCGCGCTCGTCGTCGAGCACGGTCTGGCAATGCCGGCACTTCATGCGCGCACTCCCTGGAAGGCGGGATCGATCGCGCGAAAGCCGAGGTCGCGCGGCGACAGGGTCGTGGCCGGCTCGGGCCAGGCGATGGCGAAGCGCGGGTCGTCGTGCCGAACCCCCTCCTCGCAGGCCGGGGTGTAGGGCGCGCTGTGCTGGTAGAGCAGCTCGGCGTCGTCGGCGAGCGTCTGGAAGCCGTGCGCGCAGCCCGGCGGAATCAGGATCTGGCGCTGGTTGTCGGCCGAGAGCAGCACCGCGTGCCAGCGGGCGAAGGTGGGCGAGCCGTGGCGCAGGTCGACGGCAACGTCGAACACCCGGCCGCGGAGGCACCGGATCAGCTTCCACTCGGCCGCGGGCGGGCGCTGGAAGTGCAGGCCGCGGATCGTGCCGCGCTGCCGCGTGATCGAATGGTTCACCTGCACGAAGCGAAGGTCGGGCGCGGCCGTGGCGAAGGCCTCGGCGCAGAACAGCCGGGTCAGGCTGCCGCGCTCGTCGCGGTGCGGCGCGGTCTCCACCTCCCAGAGGCCGGCGATCGGCGTGGCGAACAGCTTCATGCGGCTTCGGCGATGCGCTCCACCGCCCAGGCGAGGCCGGCGCGGCCGGCGTCGGCGACGTAGCGCTCGATGTCGGCGCGGCTGCCGATCTCGCCGCCCTGCTGCTGACGCCGGTACCAGCCGACGGTGCGCTCGAAGGTCGTCGCCGCATCCCACACCGGCCGCCAGCCGAGGCGCTCCTTCGCCTTGCGGCAATCGAGGTGCAGCAGGCCCGCCTCGTGCGGCTGCGGCGTGCGCTCGACCTCCAAGCGCACCGCGGGCCACTGCCGGGCGAAGGCGACGATGACCTGGGCGACGCTGAGCTGGCCGGCGGCGTCGGGGCCGAAGTTCCACGCCTCGGCGTCGCCGCGCGGATCGGCGAGCAGGCGCTCGCCGAGCATCAGGTAGCCCGACAGCGGCTCGAGCACGTGCTGCCACGGCCGCGTCGCCTGCGGATAGCGGATCGCGACCGCCCGGCCGCTCGCCGCCGAGCGCACCAGGTCGGGAATCAGCCGGTCCTCGCTCCAGTCGCCGCCGCCGACCACGTTGCCGGCGCGCGCCGTGGCCAGCGCCACCGGATGCGAGCGACCCGCGCCCGCGGCGAGGAAGCTGGCGCGGTAGCTCGCCGAGACGATCTCGGCGCAGGCCTTGGAGGCGCTGTAGGGATCGTGGCCGCCGAGGGCGTCGTCCTCGCGATAGCCCTCCGCGGTCTCGCGGTTCCGGTAGCACTTGTCGGTGGTGGCGTTGACGACCACCCGCACGCTCGGCGTCGCCCGCACCGCCTCGAGCAGGTTCACGAGCCCCATGACGTTGACGTCGAAGGTGGCGGCGGGCTCGCGGTAGCTGCGCCGCACCAGCGGCTGGGCGGCGAGGTGGAACACGATCTCGGGCTGGAAGCGCTGCAGCGCCGCGGTCACGGCGTCGGCATCGCGCAGATCGACCAGCGCCTCCTCCATCGTCAGGCCGAGCAGCTGCAGATGGTTCGGCCCCGGTTCGGCCGGCAACGCCAGGCCGAAGACGTCGGCACCGAGCGCCTGCAGCCAGAGCGCGAGCCACGAGCCCTTGAAGCCGGTGTGGCCGGTGACGAGGAC
This sequence comes from Burkholderiales bacterium, assembly GCA_021414305.1. GTDB lineage: Bacteria > Pseudomonadota > Gammaproteobacteria > Burkholderiales > Burkholderiaceae_C > Schlegelella_A. Next base: position 266,893 of record JAIOOS010000024.1, read on the forward strand.
GCGGCGGCCGAGGTAGGCGCCGCCGAACAGCGCATCGAACGGACCCGAGAGGCTGGAGACGGCGAACGGCAGGTCGCGCTTCATGCCCAGACCTTCCACGGCGCCTCGCCCGATTGCCAGAGGTCCTCGAGCCGCATCTTGTCGCGCAGCGTGTCCATCGGCTGCCAGAAGCCGCGGTGGGTGAAGGCCGAGAGCTGGCCGTCGCGGGCGAGCTGCTCGAGCGGCTCGCGTTCCCAGACGGTGGCGTCGTTCTCGATGTGCTTGAGCGCCTCCGGCTCGAGGACGAAGAAGCCGCCGTTGATCCAGCTACCGTCGCCCTGCGGCTTTTCCTCGAAGCGGGTGATGCGCTTGTCGACGATGTCGAGCGCGCCGAAGCGGCCCGCCGGCTGCACCGCGGTCAGCGTCGCCAGGCGCTTCTGCTCGCGATGGAACTTGATCGAGGCGCCGATGTCGACGTTCGAGAGGCCGTCGCCGTAGGTGAAGCAGAAGGTGCCGTCGTCGAGGTAGTCGCGCACCCGGCCGAGCCGCCCTCCCGTCTGCGTGCTCTCGCCGGTGTCGACCAGCGTCACCCGCCATGGCTCGCAGTGGCGGTGGCAGACCTCCATGCGGTTCTCGGCGAGGTCGAAGGTCACGTCCGACATGTGCAGGAAGTAGTTGGCGAAGTACTCCTTCACCAGGTACCCCCGGTAGCCGAGGCAGATCACGAACTCGTTGATGCCGTGGTGCGAGTAGGTCTTGAGGATGTGCCAGAGGACCGGCTTGCCGCCGATCTCGACCATCGGCTTGGGCCGCACCGAGGTCTCTTCGGCCAGCCGCGTGCCGAGGCCGCCGGCCAGGATCACGGCCTTCATGCCGGGCTCCCGGGCGCAGTTTGCGGTTGCGGATCGGCAGCGGGCAGATGCTCGGGCCGGTCGCCGGCAAGCGCGCGCTGCCACATGCGGCGGTAGAGCTGCTCGATGTCGCGCGCGAATCGGGCGCCGTCGAACAGCGGGTTGCTCGAACGTGCGGTCTGCAACCGCTCGCGCAGCGCGGCGCGGCGCGCCGGATCGCGGGCCAGGGCGACGACGGTCGCGCGATAGGCGTCGACGTCGGCCGAGACCAGCTCGGGCAGGCCCGAGGTGCGCAGCAGGCTGGAGGCGACGCGCTGGGCGAAGGTGCGGCCTTCGATCGTCACCACAGGCACGCCGACCCAGAGCGCCTCGCCGGCGGTGGTGTGCGCATTGCAGGGCCAGGCGTCGAGGTAGACGTCGGCATGGGCGAGGCGGCTGAGGTGGTCCTGCAGCGGCAGCAGCGGCGCGAACGCGAGCCGCTCCGCGCCGATGCCGCGCTCGGCGGCGGCGGCGGTGAGCGCCGCCTGGACGTTGCTGTTCCATTGCAGCAGCCAGAGCACCGAGCCCGGCAGCTCGTGCAGCAGCGCACACCACTGGTCGAACACCTCGGCCGAGATCTTGTACGACTGATGGAAGGCGCAGAGCAGCAGCGCGTCCTCCGGCACGGCCCAGTCGGCCCGGCTAGAGACCTTCGGCAGCGCCCGACGTGCGTCGTTCGGCTGGTAGCAGCCCGGCAGCTGGGCGATCTTCTCGCTGAAGTGGGCGGCATCGGCCAGCGGCGTGACGAAGCGGTCGCCGATCAGGTACTCGATGTAGGGCGCGCCGGTACTGCCCGGAAAGCCGAGCCAGGTGACCTGCAGCGGCGCCGGGCGCTGCGCCAGCACCGGCAGCAGCGTGTCGTAGGTCGCGCCTTTCAGGTCGACCAGGATGTCGATCTCGAGCTCGCGAATGCGCGCGGCCATCGACTGGAAGCTCGAGCCCGCGAGGTCCTCGAAGTGTTCGCTGCCGGCGCGCAGGCGCTGGCGCATCGGGCTCTCGTCGCGCGGACCGGCCGACAGGAGCGTGACCTCGAATTCGCCGCGATCGTGGCACTCGAGCATCTGCGCCATCAGCTGGCTGGTCGCGTGCTGGTGGAAGTCGGCGGAAAGGTAGCCGATGCGCAGCCGGCCCGCGTGCGCGCGGGCGACGCGACGCGTCAGCGGCGGGAAGAGCCGCTCGACGTGAAGGGCGTAGTGGCGCGAGATCTTGAGCTGCTCGAGCGGATCGTCGATCAGCACGGCATGCGTGAACGGCGAGGTCTCGAGCGCCCGGTCGTCGGGCACGGCGCGCAGCGCCTTGCGCAGCCCGCTCATGGCCTCGTCGGCCTGCGGCCAGCGGCAGGCCTCGCGCTCGAGAAAGGCGAGCTGGCCACGGGCTGCGAGGTCGCTGCTGTCGAGGCCGAGCAGGACCGCGGTGCGAACGCATTCGGCAGCCTCGGCCTTCATGCCGAGGTCCTTGAACGACATGCCGAGGCGGAAGTGCGCGACCGCGTCGTCCATCTTCAGCGCCAGCGCGTCGAAGAACGAGCGGATCGCCTCCTCGTGGCGCTTGCTGCGCTGCAGGGCCACCGCAAGCGAGACGTGGTATTCGAAGTCGCGCGCCACCGAGGGCGGCAGCGAGCGCAGGGTGTCGACCGCGGTCGCGGCCCGGCCGAGGCCGAGCAGGGCGTGCGACTCGAGCGTGTAGGCGAGCGCGACGAACGGGTCGGCCTCGCGCACGGCGCGCGCGCGCTCGGCCGCCTCGGCGGTCCGGCCGGCCCTGATCAGCGCATGGATTGCCGCCAGCGCGTAGGCGTGGTCGCCGTGCAGTCCGCTCGCCTGCTCGAACTCGCGCGCGGCGAGCGGCCACTGCTCGCGCTGCGCCAGCGCCTGCCCGGCCTGCCAGCGGCGATGGGCACGCAGGTGCTCGCGCGAGGAGCCGGGACGCGCGGGGGTCGGAAGGGCGAGGGTCATGGGGCTAGCGTAGGCGGCCGCACCGCTCGCGAAGGCCGGAAATGAAGCCCCTCCGCCCGCCATTTCGGCAGCGGCCCTCAGGCGCCCGGGCGGGGCGGCGGGCTGGCCATGGCGTGCGGGGTCGGCGCGCCGGCGTTGCGAAACGCGGCCTCGCGCCCGCGCCAGCGCTCGGCCTCGGCCTCGGCGCCGAGAGTGCGGTGCAGCACCGCCAGGTTGTGCGCGGCGAGAAAGCTGCCCCGGCCGCGCACCGTGTCCTGCAACTGCGGCTGCTCGCCGATCTCGATCGCGCGCAGCCAGCTCGACTCGATCATCGGCAGCAGCGTCGCGCCGTGCTCGGGCCGGGCCGCGGCCCAGTCGAGGAGCAGGTCGCCCAGGGTGAAGAAGAAGTCGGGCGAGCCGGGCCAGCGCGGCATCTCGGCCTCGGCAAGTGCCATCGCCTCCTCGAAGCGGCCGAGCTTCTTCAGCGTGAACAGCGTACGCAGCACGAGATCGTGGCGCCAGCCGGCGCGCAGGTCGCAGCGATCGAGCGCCTGTAGATAGTGCGGCGCAGCGGCCGCGAAGCGCGCCCGCAGCTCCAGATCCTTGCCGTACTGGTAGCGCAGGTAGCCGTCCTCGGGCTCGGCCTGCAGCGCCAGCTCGAGCAGGCGCGCGTTGCGCCCGGCCTTGGCGGCCTTCTGCGCGTCAAGGTAGCCGTCGTGGCCGATCAGCAGAGGCAGGCGCCGGCGCGGCAGCGTGCTCTCGGGCTGCTCGTGGATCCTGCCTGCATACGACACGCCGCGCGGCAGCACCCGCGGCAGCCAGCTCGGCGCCTCCTCGACGCCGCCGCCGGCGGCATCGAACAGGCTGGCGACGCGAACCTGGCCGATGAAGTCGGGAGGCTGCGTGCGCAAGGCCGCGAGCGATTCCCCGCCTTCGACGATCCACTCGTCGGCATCGAGCACCAGCCGCCAGCGCGCATCGCTGGCCGCCAGCGCCGCATTGCGCGCGGCGGCGAAATCGTCGCTCCACTCGAAGCGCGCCACCCGCGCACCGTGCCTGCGCGCGATCTCCACGCTGGCGTCGACCGAGCCGGTGTCGAGCACGACGATGGCGTCGACCCACGGCCGTACGCTCGCCAGGCAGCGCCCGAGGCAGCGCTCCTCGTCGCGCACGATCATCACCAGCTCGATGCCGTTCATGCGGCGATGGAACCATGCCGACAAGGCCTTCCATGCGCGGAACAGGCCCTTCGAAACAGCCCTTCTCCGGTGTTTCCGGAGGTATCGGGCACCGCCCGGCCTGCGGCGCATTGCACACCGCGCCCGGTTTTCCCTCAAGTTCGCGGGACTGGGCTCGATAACCCTCCCAACGCACCTGGGAGTTCGGGTTCGTGGTCCGGTTAGCCGGCCAGAGGGTTGGGTAGCAAGCAAGCTGCCGGACACAACGGTTGACTAGCGCGGGCGGTGTCGAAGCAGGAAGCGAAAGCCGAGTGCAACGACATGCAACGGAGGTCGTGCGGGTTCGCTCTCACGGCAACCGCGGTAAACGCCGGCGGCTAGGCCGGGAGTCAATTAACCTTAGGAGTTCCTTTCATGACGATGTCGATCAACAGCAACAACGTTTCGCTCAACGCGCAACGCCACCTCACCAACTCGCAGAGCTCGCTCGCGACCTCGATGGAGCGCCTGTCGTCCGGCCTGCGCGTCAACTCGGCGAAGGACGACGCCGCCGGCCTGGCGATCGCCGACCGGATGAACGCGCAGATCCGCGGCACCAACGTCGCCATCCGCAATGCCAACGACGGCATTTCGCTGGCGCAGACCGCTGAAGGCGCGCTCGCCACCGTGACCGATGCGCTGCAACGCATGCGTGAACTGGCGGTGCAGGCGCAGAACGGCTCCAACGGCACCGGCGACCGTGCCAACCTGGACACGGAATACCAGGCGCTGTCGGCTGAAATCACGCGGATCGCCGCGCAGACGAAGTTCAACGGCGTTGCGATCGTCGGCGCCAGCGCCGGCGCGCAAGTGTTCCAGGTCGGCGCCAACAACGGCGACACCCTGACGATCACGACCTCCACGGTCACGACCGTCGCCGGTGGCCTGACGACCGCTGCTGCGGCTTCCACTGCCGTCGCCGCGCTCGACACGGCGCTCGACACGATCACGACCAGCCGTGCCACCTACGGCGCCGCGATCAGCCGCTTCGGCATGGCGATCTCGAACCTGTCGATCACGGGCGAGAACCAGTCCGCCGCACGCGGCCGGATCATGGACGCCGACTTCGCCACGGAAACGGCGAACCTGTCGCGGGCGCAGATCCTGCAGCAGGCCGGCAGCGCGATGGTGTCGCAAGCGAACCAGCTGCCGAACTCGGTGCTCGCGCTCCTGCGCTGATCCCCGGGACTTCGAGTCCGGTCTTTCGAGCCGCCCTTCGGGGCGGCTTTTTCGTTTCCGGCTTCGAATTGGCGGCAAGAAGCGCTTCACTTTCCGCGATCGATGCCGAGGGGTGCGCTCAAGAATGGCGGCAACCTTCCCCCCGGAGTGCCCCATGGCCCAGACGATCAACACCAACATCACGTCGCTGAACTCGCAGCGGCACCTGAGCACGACCCAATCGTCGCTCTCCACCTCCATGGAGCGCCTCTCCTCCGGGCTGCGGGTCAACTCCTCGAAGGACGACGCGGCCGGCCTGGCGATCGCCGACCGGATGAATGCGCAGATCCGCGGCACCAACGTCGCCATCCGCAATGCCAACGACGGCATTTCGCTGGCGCAGACCGCCGAAGGGGCTCTGGCCACCGTGACCGACGTGCTGCAGCGGATGCGCGAGCTCGCGGTCCAGGCGCAGAACGGCAGCAACGGCACCGGCGACCGCTCCAACCTCGACACCGAATACCAGCAGCTTTCGGCCGAAATCACGCGGATCGCGGCGCAGACGAAGTTCAACGGCGCGACGATCGTCGGCGCCAGTGCCGGCGCGCAGACCTTCCAGATCGGCGCGAACAACGGCGACACGATGACCATCACCACGGCGGCCGTCACCACCGTCACCGGCGACCTGACCACCGCGGGCAACGCCTCGACGGCGCTGGCGGCGATCGACGCCAAGCTCGACGTCATCACGACCAGCCGCGCGACCTACGGCGCGGCGCTCAGCCGCTTCGGCTTCGCCATCTCCAACCTCTCGATCACCGGCGAAAACCAGTCGGCCGCGCGCGGCCGGATCATGGACGCCGACTTCGCGACGGAAACGGCGAATCTCTCGCGGGCGCAGATCCTGCAGCAGGCGGGCACGGCGATGGTCGCCCAGGCCAACCAGCTGCCGCAGTCGGTGCTGGCGCTGCTGCGCAACTGACCGCCGACGCGGCGCCGGACGCGCGCCGCTCAAGTTCCGCCGCAAACGGCCGAAATCGTCTCTCATGGCAACCATCAGTTCGGCCGGGATCGGCAGCGGTCTCGACGTCAACTCGATCATCACCCAGCTGATGGCGATCGAGCAGCAGCCTCTGAAGACGCTGCAGACGAAGGCGACGACGATCCAGAGCACGGTCTCGGAGTACGGCAAGATCAAGAGCACGATCTCGACGCTGCGCGACCTCGCCTCCAAGCTGGCGAGCACGACCACCTGGGGCCAGACCACCAGCAAGTCGAGCGGAACCGCCGTCGCGGCCTCGAGCAACGGCTCGGCTGCCGGAACCTACTCGGTCGAGGTGCAGAAGCTGGCGAGCGTGCAGACGCTCGCCACCGGCGTGAAGCCCGCCACCACCGCGCCCGGCGGCGGCACCCTGCACATCGAGCTCGGCACCTGGGGTGTCGGGCAGACCACCTTTACGCCGAAGACCGGCGCCACCGCTGTCGACGTCACCATCGCTGCGACCGACACCCTGGCCGACGTCCGCGACAAGATCAATGCCGCCGGCTCCGGCGTGACCGCCATGGTCATGACCGACTCCTCCGGCTCGCGCCTGCTGCTGCGCTCCAACGCCAGCGGCGCGGAGAACGCGTTCCGCACCAGCGTGGTCGACGACGACGGCGTCAACAACGACGCGACCGGCCTGTCGATGCTGGCCTTCGACCCTTCGTCCAGCCCGACGACTATGACGCAGAGCCAGATCGCCGCCGACGCGGCGGCGACGGTCAACGGCCTGCCCGTGACGTCGACGAGCAACACGCTGGCCAACATCGTCGACGGTCTGACCCTGACCCTCAACGCCGAGACCACGCTCACCGGCCCGGTCACGGTCAACGTCCTCACCGACACCGAGACGCTGAAGAAGACGCTCACGGACTTCGCCGCCGCCTACACGGCGGTGGTCAAGCTGATCGGCACCGACACCAAGTACGACCCGGTCGCCAAGAAGGGCGGCATCCTGCAGGGCGACAGCGCAGCGGTCGGCATGCAGCGCCAGCTGCGCCTGCTCGCCGGCTCGGCGTCGGCGGCTTCGGCCACCTTCGGCCACCTCTCCGACGCCGGCCTCGAGCTCCAGGCGGACGGCTCGATGACGGTCAACGCGACCAAGGTCGACGCCGCCCTCGCCAATGTGGCCGAGATGAAGAAGCTCTTCTCCAGCTCGAGCGCGACCGACCCGACCCTCGACGGCTTCGGCAAGCGCTTTCGCGTCATCGCCGATTCCATGATCGGCATCGACGGCGCGCTGACCACCCGGACCGACGGCCTCGGCCAGCAGCTGAACCGCAACCAGAAGGACCAGGACGCGCTGCAGCTGCGCCTGGACGCGATCGAGAAGCGCTACCGCGCCCAGTACACCGCGCTCGACACCGCGATGGCGCAGCTGACGAGCCAGAGCGGCTACATCACCCAGCAGATCGCCGCCTGGAACGCCAACTCCGGCCAGTAGCGTCGGGCCGGCGTCGGCCGCGGCGGGACGGCGGCAGCGAGGCCCATTTCACACGCCAAATCGTCGTCTGCGGCGATTCAAGTCGGCAGGGGCGGTACCGATATTGAAGGCAAGCCCACACCGAAAAGCTCAGCCTGCCATGTTCGCGTCCGCCGCCACCAGCCGCAAAACCTCCTCCGCCTTCGCCGGCGCGTACCGCACGGTGGGCGTGGAGACGGGCGTCGCCGCCGCCTCGCCGCACCAGCTGGTGACGATGCTGTTCGACGGCTTCAACACCGCGGTCGCCGAAGCCCGCAGCGCCCTCGCCCAGGGGCAGGTCGAAGCCAAGTGCAAGGCGCTCGGCCGCGCCCTCCGGATCGTCGACGAAGGCCTGAAGGCGCCGCTCGATGCCGCCGGCGGTGCCCTCACCGACAACCTGTCGGCGCTGTACGGCTATGTCGCCCAGCGCCTGACGCAGGCCAACCTGAACAACGACGTCGGCGCGCTGGACGAATGCGTGAAGCTGATGGAGCCGGTGCGTTCCGCCTGGCTCGCGATCGGCCCGACCGCTGGTGTCGCGGCCCAGGAACGATGATGCCTCGCACCCAAACCTACGGAGCCCGCATGAATTCCGTGCTGCTGAACTACTACGAAGCGATCGAGAAGGCGAGCCAGGACATGCTCGAAGCCGCTCGCGTCGGCAACTGGGACCATGTGGTCAAGCTCGAGGGCGCCTGCGCCCTGCTGATCGCGCAGTTGAAGAACACCGCCGCCGAGAAGCCGCTGCCCGCCGACGAGGCGCAGCTCAAGTCGCGGATCATGCAGCGCATCCTGATCAACGACGCCGAGATCCGCCAGCTTGCCGAGCCCTGGCTCGACGACCTCGACGAGATCCTCGCCGGCCGGCCCAAGACCCTGCACTGATCCGGCGCCCCGCCCTTCTCCGCCCACCTGCCCTCGCTCCGGACGGACCCACGCCACGAGGCCTCCATGGAAACGCGACCCGCGCCGCTCGACGGCATGAACCACGACGACGGGCTCGACGAGTTCCGCGTCTCCTCGCCGCGCGAGATCCAGACGCTGCTGCGTCAGCTCCTCGACGGCTCGGTGCTGCTCAACCTCAACGCCAGCGACGGCAGCGTCTTCACCAGCGCGATCTGGACCCTCGACGGCACGCGCGGCACCGTCGGCTTCAACGCCGACCCGGCCGACCCGGCGCTGCAAGCCTTGCTCGAATGCGAGGAGGCGACCGTCGTCGGCTATCTCGACAGCGTCAAGCTCCAGTTCGAGGTCCACGACCTGGTGCTGGTGCACGGCAACAAGGCGAGCGTACTGTCCTGCCCTGCGCCGCGCGAGATGTACCGGTTCCAGCGTCGCAACGCGTTCCGCGTGCGTCCGCCGATCCGCACCAGCCCGATGGCGCGGATCCGCCATCCCGACCTGCCCGATGCCGAATTCACGCTGCGCGTCATCGACATCTCGATCGGCGGTTGCGCCGTATTCCTGCCCGAAGACGTGCCGACGATAGGCGCCGGCGTGATGCTGAGCGGCGTGCGGATCGAGCTCGACGCCGATACCCGGCTCGACGTCTCGGTGCGGCTGCAGCACGTGACGGCGATCAATGCCGAAGCCAAGGGCGTGCGGCTGGGATTCGAGTTCTGCCGGATCGGCGGGGATGCGCTGAGGATCCTGCAGCGCTACATCGACCTGACGCAGAAGCGCGGCAAGCTGATGGCGCTGAGCTAAGCGCCTTCGCCCCCTACTTGCGGCGCACGTAGCGGCCGTCGAACTGCACGGTCCAGGTCTTGCCGCCGTCGGCGCTGCTCTCCCAGAGCTGGCGCACGCTGCCGTCGTCGTTGAGCGACCAGGCGATGCGCTGCACCGCGCCGGGCGCGCTGCCCGCGGTCGCGGGCGCCGAGCTGAGCACCATGCGCCTGTCGGCGAATGTGCCCGCCAGCTCCAGCCGCGATCCGCTACTGTCGACCCAGCTCTGGTGCCAGCGCTTGTCGTCGCTGTCGTAGCTGTTCAGGCTCTTGCCGGAGAAGCCGCCGTTGCCGCTCCAGTTCTCGAGCAGCGCACAGCCGGCGCTGATCGACTCGATGCGGCTGTCGCCCGCCTTCTTGCCGCCCGGCAGGAACACCTCCCACTCGCCGATCCAGAAGTCGAACTGCCGGTATTCGGCGCTCTGGCAGGCCGGCGGCGCCGCGGCCGGCGCCTGCGCATCGGCAGCTCCGAACGGAAGGACGACGAGCGCGGCCAGGGCCGCGGCGGCTGCATCGGAGGTTTTCATCGGCATGGGCACTCGCACATGCGCGAAGCCTAGCGCCCCGGCCGCCGCGGCGCGGTGGCAGATCTTGCGAATCTGCCGCCGCGACCGGGCCTGTCCGGTCCCGCTTACCGGCCGGCGACCTCGCGCCAGCTCACGCGCTTGGGATCGTCGCCCGGTGCGAACTTGAGGTCGACGGTCTCGATCGTCGCGTTCGAGCCGGTGACGTAGACCTTGGGCTTGCTGCCGACGCCCGGCAGCTTGACGATGGTGATACCGACGATCAGGAAGTTGGAGAACTGCTGCGAGACCGAGAACTGCTGGCCCAGGCCGGTGCCGCCGGCGGTGCCGCCCGGCAGCGCGGTGCCGTCGCGGTAGTTGAAGTAGTTCAGCCAGCTGTAGCCGCCGCTGACGCAGGCGCTGATCTGCGGCACGTTGCTGCCGACGATCAAGGTCCCCGAGCGCAGCCGCATTTCCACGTTCACCCGCTCGCCGGCATCGGGCAGGTTGATGACCCATCCGTTGGTTGCCGCGCACTGCGCCACCGAGCCCGAGCAGGCGACGGTGCGGTAGGTGCCGGGGCCGCTGCCGACCTGGGTCAGCGTCAGCGGCACCAGCGCGCCGCGCAGGTTGGCGAAGGACGGCGAGCCGGTCAGCGGA
>JAIOOS010000004.1 GCA_021414305.1 Burkholderiales bacterium
GAGACTCAGCGAAGTTGAAATGTTTGTGATGATGCAATCTCCCCGCGGAAAGACGGAAAGACCCCATGAACCTTTACTGTAGCTTTGTATTGGACTTTGAACAGATCTGTGTAGGATAGGTGGGAGGCTTTGAAGCGGTGCCGCTAGGTATCGTGGAGCCAACGTTGAAATACCACCCTGGTGTGTTTGAGGTTCTAACCTAGGTCCATTATCTGGATCGGGGACAGTGCATGGTAGGCAGTTTGACTGGGGCGGTCTCCTCCCAAAGCGTAACGGAGGAGTTCGAAGGTACGCTAGTTACGGTCGGACATCGTGACGATAGTGCAATGGCATAAGCGTGCTTAACTGCGAGACTGACAAGTCGAGCAGATGCGAAAGCAGGACATAGTGATCCGGTGGTTCTGTATGGAAGGGCCATCGCTCAACGGATAAAAGGTACTCTGGGGATAACAGGCTGATACCGCCCAAGAGTTCATATCGACGGCGGTGTTTGGCACCTCGATGTCGGCTCATCTCATCCTGGGGCTGTAGCCGGTCCCAAGGGTATGGCTGTTCGCCATTTAAAGAGGTACGTGAGCTGGGTTTAAAACGTCGTGAGACAGTTTGGTCCCTATCTTCCGTGGGCGCTGCAAGATTGAGAGAGCCTGCTCCTAGTACGAGAGGACCGGAGTGGACGCACCTCTGGTGTATCGGTTGTCACGCCAGTGGCATTGCCGAGTAGCTATGTGCGGAAGAGATAACCGCTGAAAGCATCTAAGCGGGAAACTCGTCTCAAGATGAGTCTTGCCGGGGCCTCGAGCCCCCTGAAGAGTCGTTCTAGACCAGGACGTTGATAGGCTGGGTGTGGAAGCTGGGTAACCAGTTAAGCTAACCAGTACTAATTGCTCGTGCGGCTTGACCCTATAACTTTGACGGCCAAGGGCCTCTTGTCTAGGTAAGCGCGTGAACCGTTCTTCGGGAACCGAAGGACGCGATCAAGAATCTGATTTCCCCGAGCGATCGGGTCGACTCTGCGAATTGGCCCAGCTGCCGGAGTGCAGCGGGCGACGGTTATGCCTGATGACCATAGCGAGGTGGTCCCACTCCTTCCCATCCCGAACAGGACCGTGAAACGCCTCAGCGCCGATGATAGTGCGGGTTCCCGTGTGAAAGTAGGACATCGTCAGGCTATTAATTGAAGAGGCCTCCGTCGTTATGACGGAGGCCTTTTTCTTTTGTCCATCCGATTCCCGTCCTGAGCAGCATTCCGACGCGCCGTGATATTCGAGAGTTTCCAACCATGCTCGCTCGCATACAGCAGCTGATCGTCGCTGCGATCGTCGCGCTGGTCGTCGGCGGCGCCATTGCTGCGATCTGGCTCGGCCATCCTGCCTGGGCGCTCACGGGTCCCGTGCTCGTCGTCGGTGGATACGTCGCGGCCCTCGGGCTGGAGTTTCATTGGCTTCGCTCGTCCTATGCAAAGGGATCGGAAGACCGTCCCCGAGTCGACCAGCTCCTGTCGGCCTGGCTGGCCGAGGCCCTCATCGCTCCTCGTGTATTTCTGTGGCGTCAGCCGTTTCGCTATGCCGCCATTGCCGACGCCTTGCCCGCCGAAGCGCAGGGGCGGCGCGGCGTGGTCCTCGTGCACGGCTTTTTCTGCAACCGGGGTCTCTGGAATCCCTGGATGAAGCGTCTTCTGGCGCAAGGCACTCCGTTCATCGCCGTGACACTCGAGCCGCCCTTCGGGTCGATCGACCGCTACGCCGATGCCATCGAACGAGCCGTCGCCCGGGTCGAGTCGGCCACCGGCGAGGCGCCCGTACTCGTGGCGCACAGCATGGGTGGCCTGGCGGTTCGTGCCTGGCTCGCGCGAGACGGCCGGCCCGGCCGCGTTCATCGCGTGGTCACCATCGCCACGCCGCACCGAGGCACCTCGCTCGCACGTCACTCTGTGACCCAGAACGGCCACGAGATGCGTCTCGACAGCCCCTGGCTGGCCGCGCTGGCGCGCACCGAAGGCGAAAGCGGCTACGCTCGCTTCACCTGCTTCTGGGGTCATTGCGACAACATCGTCTTCCCGACGCGCGTCGCGACCCTCCCGGGGGCCGACAACCGCCATCTCCCGCACACGCCGCACGTCGCCATGGCCTTTCACCCCGACGTGTTCGAGCACGTCCAGCAGTGCCTGCGGCCAGCCTAGATTTCCACCAGCAGCTTCAGCGTCGCCTCGACCGAGAGGTTGAGCAGCGCCGCGATCTCGCTCAGGTCGTCGGGAAGCGCGGCGTTGTCCCAACCGCGCGACGTGTGTCGCGCCAATCGCGCCGCCAGGGCGACGATCCGGGCGCTCGTCTGGCCCGCGGCTTTCGCCTCCGCCGTCGATTCGACGATCAGCGCCGGTAGCTGCCAGTGCTCGGCCAGCGCCCGTTGCAGATCCGCGAGCTCGACGTTGAGCACCGCGCGCTGCGCCGTGCTCGACCGCAAATCCGGATCCGCCTCCTGCAGCGCCCGCACATTGCGTGCGAGCTCCGGGGCATGGCACCACAGCAGCATCTCGGCGAACTCGTGCAGCAAGGCCGCGGCATGAATCACCGCGGCGTTGGGATCGGTCCGGTGGATCGCGAACGCGAGCGCGAAATTCGCGCCACGGTGCGCGCGCAGCAGCACGGCCTGCAGACCGGCCATCGCCTCCGGCTGGCCGAGCAGGCGCTCGTCGATCGTCTGCTGCGGGCCGAACGCGCGGAAGAACGGCGAGATGCCCATCATCACCAGGGCCGAAATGACGGTCTCGGCCGACGTGACGACGCGCCGGGAGCGGTGTCCCGACTCGTAGGCGAGCACCTTGAGAGTCATCAGCGGATCGCCCGAGATCATCTCGCCGAGGCTGCTCGCGTCGACGTTGTCCTCGTTCGCCCGGAAGGCCTCGAGCGCCTCGGCGGTTTCCGGCAGGACCGGAATGTCCGCGTTGGCGAACCAGCGCGTCCAGGCCGCCAGATCGCGCGGCGCGTCGACTATGCGCGGGGCCGGAGCGGGGCTGGAGCTCGTCATGTCACCCTTTCATTGCTCAACGACGGTATCGGCCGAGGCGGGGCGAGGTTGAGCGGAGCGGCTGGTGTCGGCCGTCAAACGGAGAGGATCCGGCCTTCGTTGGCGGGCACGGTCCCCTCGAGCAGCGCTGAGTAGGTCGACTCCACCGCCTGACGTCCCTGGCCGGCGACCACCTCCAACCAGGGCCGCGCCGGATCCCGCGCCCGCGCCAGAAATGCGATCCACGCGGTTGCGAGCCGGTCCTCGAAACCCCGGGCGCCCCACTCGGAGATGCGCTTCTTCGCCTGCGCCGGCGCGAAGAACAGCACCGGCCGCGGGCCCGGCAGGCCCTTGCCGCCGCCCAGGTCTTCCCAGTGCGTGCCGCCGACCGAGCAGCTGTAGGTCAGCCGGTCCCGCCAGTGGCCGTGGATCGTGGCGCGCAGGGCCGCGTTGCCGCTCATGTCGACGTAGACCGCTGGATCGTCAGGGGCGAGGCGCGTGACGTCGGCATAGGCCAGCACCTCGTCGTAACAGCCGAGGCCCGCGGTGAACGCGACGTTGCCCGAAGAGGTGAGGCCGACGGTCGCGACCACGGGCTCGCTGCCCCGCCGCGCCGCCAGGCAGAAGCCGAGCCCGTACGCCGTCTTGCTCGATGCGCTGGACACCAGCACCTTGTGTGCGCCGAAGAAGGCGTTGTCGGCGAGAAAGTCGTCGATCAGGAACGAGGTCGTGAACAGCGGCCGGTAGAGCGCGAGCACGGCCTCGTCCTCGGGCCTGTACAGCGGGTCGCTGCTGCAGCGGAGGTACCGGTTGTAGACGCCGTGCAGCTCGCGGCGATGCGGCGCGCCGTCGAAGAACCCGTGCGCATCGACTGCCACCGGTTGCAGCACCACCTCGTCGGCCATCGGGTAGTAGCCGTAGAAGCGTTCGCCGACCGCGATGCTGCCGTGCCGCGACTCGGTCACGGTGGCGAAGCCCCAGACCGGGATGCAGCCGGTGTCCGCCTCTCCGGTCGGAAAGAAGCTCCAGTAGCTCATGCCCTCGCCGAACGCACCGTAGGTGATGTTGTTCGAGGTCAGGGCGAAGCGGTCGATGCCGAGGCGCACGGCGCCTGCAGCGAGCGGGGCGGCGGGCGCTTCCCGCCATTGGCTGCGGCGCAAGTCGGCGCGGCCGACGATGAAGGTGGCGGTCATGTCAGGTCCTTCGTTCCTGGAGTGCACGAGGCGAGGCCAGACCCGATGGTGACAGACAAGCCCGTCCGACGGAAAGCGCCGCCCACCCTGCGGTGAGCGGCGCCTCCGGCGCGATCACAGCCGGCTCACGCCGGCCAGCCAGCCGACGAATCGGCCGTCCACGTACAGGGCCCCTTCGGGCGCGCCCGCTTCGGCGTGGAATTCGAAGCGGGGTTCGGCGTGAGCGGCCGCCGGTTCGCTCGCCAGGCCCAGGGCCAGGCGGGCGAGAACGGCGCTCGCGCGTTGCAGCAACGCCGCCGCGAGGCGTCGCCCCGCATCGGCCACCGGTGCGGGGTGCTTCCCCCACGGCAGTTCTTTCAAGCTCATGATGGTCTTCCTGGTTCCGGCGAAGACAGCAGCGGCAGCGCTGCCTTCAGTTCATGGGATGTGCTTCATTTCGTTCAGTTGACGCTTCAGCGCCATCGAGGCGCGCTGGCGTTCGCTACGACCGTCGGGCCGGTGCGAGCCGGCGCGGCGGAATCGGGCAACCGCGGTCAGCGGGTTGCGCGGGCGGGGGAGGTTGATTTCGATCTTCATGGTTCGACTCCTTCGATTTCGGCGCACCAAAGCAAAACGGCCCGGTGCAGTGACGCGACCCGGGCCGTTGACGACGTCTCTTCAGACGTTCAGCGAGGCTTCACCCGGGCGGTGCCCCCATGGCACCCAAGAGATTCGTCGATGCGGCAGCGCGCCCTGCCTGGAGGCAGGTCGAGACGACGATCGAGTGGGACTTCAGCATTGCCATTGAGGTCTACGACGGGGTTGAGACGCGGGGTGTCGCCGCACGCGGGAGCGCCAGCTTGCCCAGATGATAAACGTGTGTTTACGGATCTGGCAAGCGCCTTTCGTGGCGCCGCGCACGCCGTTCAGCGTTTTCGTTTCAGCGGCGCCACAGCGGCGGCGGCTTTCGACCAGAGCTGCGAGTCGTCGCCCGGGGCCGGTCCGGGGACCGTCGGCAGCGGCGGCACAGGGGGCACGACCGGCGGCTGCAGCGCCTCGCCGAGCAGGTCGAGCAGCCGCGCCCGGGCGCGCTCGGGGTGGCGGCGGTAGTAGCTCAGCACCAGGCCGACGATGAAGCGCTCGTCGTCGTCGGCCGGCGCATCCGCAGGCGCGGCGCGACTTTGCGGGTCGTGCGCCTCGTCGAGCCAGCCGGCAGGCTTGTGGCAGCGCTGCTCGAACTGGCGCGCCAGGCGCTCGCCGATCTGCCGCGAGCGTGCCTTGATCTGGCTCCAGTAGCTGGGCTGGATCAGCAGCCGTTCGGCGAAGCGACCGTCGAGACCGCGCAGGGTGGCGGCGTCGGGATGCTTGATGGTCGCCCGCACGAAGTCGTCGAACAGCGCCATCGCGTTGTCGAATCGGATCTGCGCGAGATCGCGCGGCTCGGTGGGCATGGGCGCCAATGATAAAGCCGGTTTATCAGAGCTGTAGCACGGGGTCGAAAGAGCCCGGGCCGGGGCGGCGGCTACTGGAAGGCCACCTCGGCGAAGCTTCGGAGTTTCCTGCTGTGCAGCTGGTCGACGCCCGCTTCGCGCAGCAGCTCGATCGCCCGCATGCCGATCCTCAGGTGCTGGTCGACGCGCTCGCGGTAGAAATGATTCGCCATCCCCGGCAGCTTGATCTCGCCGTGCAGCGGCTTGTCGCTGACGCAGAGCAGGGTGCCGTACGGCACGCGGAAGCGAAAGCCGTTGGCGGCGATGGTCGCGCTTTCCATGTCGAGCGCGATCGCCCGGCTCTGGCTGAAGCGGCGCTCGGGCGTGCTGAGCGCGTCGCGCGAGGGCAGCAGCTCCCAGTTGCGGTTGTCGGTGCTCGCGACCGTGCCGGTGCGCATGATCCGCTTCAGCTCGTAGCCCTTCAGCTGCGTCACCTGCGCCACCGCCTCCTCGAGCGCCACCTGCACCTCCGCCAGCGCCGGAATCGGCACCCAGAGCGGCAGGTCCTCGTCGAGCACGTGGTCCTCGCGCACGTAGCCGTGGGCCAGCACGTAGTCGCCGAGCTGCTGGGTGTTGCGCAGGCCCGCGCAGTGGCCGAGCATCACCCAGGCGTGCGGCCGCAGCACGGCAATGTGGTCGGTGATCGTCTTCGCGTTCGCCGGGCCGACGCCGATGTTGACCATCGTGATGCCGGCGCGGTCGGCGCGCTTCAGGTGGTACGCCGGCATCTGCGGCAGGCGGGGCGGCGCCGAGCCGAGGTCGTCGCCCTTCTGCGCCGGCGCCCCGGCCGGCCGCGCGATCACGTTGCCCGGCTCGACGAATGCGTCGTAGGGCTGCCCCTCCGCCGCCTGGGCCATCGTCTCGTGGCCGAGGCGCACGAATTCGTCGATGTAGAACTGGTAGTTCGTGAACAGCACGAAATTCTGGAAGTGCTCGGGGTCGGTGCCGGTGTAGTGGCGCAGACGGTGCAGCGAATAGTCGACCCGCGGCGCGGTGAAGAGCGAGAGCGGCCGAGGCTGCCCCGGCGCGGCGACGAAAGTGCCGTTGGCGATGCCGTCGTCCATGGCGCCGAGGTCGGGCAGGTCGAACTGGTCGCGCAGCAGCAGCCGCCGCTCCTGCGTCAGGCTGCCTTCGATGTGATCGTGCTCGGCGAACGAGAAGTGCACCGGGATCGGCTGCACGCTGGTGCCGATCTCGAGCTCGACGCCATGGTTCTCGAGCAGCAGGCGGAACTGCTCGAGGTAGTAGCCGGAAAACAGGTCGGGCCGGGTAAGGGTCGTCTCGAAGGTGCCGGGCCCGGCGACGAAGCCGTAGCTGAGGCGCGAGTCGGCGCGCGCCACGGTGTCGGTGTGGACCCGCACGAACGGATAGCAGGCGCGCACGTGGCCGCCGAGCGCCTCGCCGTTGACGAACGCCTGCAGCGCATTGCGCAGGTGATCGACGCTGCTGTCGTAGATCTCGCGGGCGCGTGCCAGCGCGGCGTCGGCGCTGGTGAACCGGGCCGGGGCGATGAACGGCGGGAGCAGGGCCATCTCAGGCGATCTTGGCGAAACGAATCATGTCGGAACTCCCGGGCGGACGCGGCGTGCAGAATCGACGCCACGCCGATGATGCCGCAGCCGGATGACGACACTGCCTCCCCACCCGCTTCCCTGGCGCCGCCTCGGGTCGGCGTTCCTCGTGGCGGCTGATCGGGTCGGGTCATGAAGGTGCTGGTGCTGGGCGCCGGCGTGATCGGCGTCACGGCCGCCTACGAGCTCGCCGTAGCAGGCCATGAGGTGACCGTGCTCGACCGGCAGGCCGCGCCGGCGCTGGAGACGAGCTTCGCCAACGCCGGCGAGGTCTCGCCCGGCTATTCGGCGCCCTGGGCCGGCCCCGGCGTGCCGCTGAAGGCGATCAAGTGGCTCGCCATGCATCACCGTCCGCTGGTGATCCGCCCGCACATCGACGGCGCCTTCATCGCCTGGGTGCTGGCGATGCTGCGCAACTGCACCGCCGCCCGCTACGCGATCAACAAGGCGCGCATGGTCCGGCTCGCCGAGTACAGCCGCGACTGCCTGCGCGCGTTGCGCGCTGCCACGGCAATCGCCTACGACGAGCGGATGCAGGGCACCCTGCAGCTCTTTCGCACCCAGAAGCAGTTCGACGGCAGCGCCGACGACATCGCCGTGCTGCGCGAAAGCGGCGTGGCCTTCGAGCTGCTCGACCGCGCCGGCTGCATCCGCCACGAGCCGGCGCTGGCGCTCGTCAGCGACAAGTTCGTCGGTGGCCTGCTCCTGCCCGGCGACGAGACCGGCGACTGCTTCAAGTTCACCCAGGCGCTGGCCGCCCTCGCCGCTGACCGCGGCGTCGACTTCCGTTTCGGTACGACGATCCGCGGCCTGGTTCGCAGCGGCACGCGACTCGACGGGGTCGCGACCGACGCCGGAACGCTCAGCGCCGACGCGTACCTGGTCGCCCTGGGCAGCTATTCGCCGCTGCTGCTGGGGCCGATCGGCCTGAGGATCCCGGTCTATCCGGTGAAGGGCTACTCGATCACGGTGCCCATCGTCGATGCCGCCGGCGCGCCCGAGTCGACCGTCATGGACGAGACCCACAAGGTCGCGGTGACCCGCCTGGGCGATCGCATCCGTGTCGGCGGCACGGCCGAGCTCGCCGGCTACACATTGAAGCTGCACGAGTCGCGGAAGAAGACGCTCTCCCACGTGGTCGGCGACCTCTTTCCGCGCGGCGGCGACCTGTCCCGGGCCGAGTTCTGGTGCGGTCTCAGGCCGATGACGCCCGACGGCACGCCGGTGATCGGCGCGACGCCGGTCGCCAACCTCTATCTCGCCACCGGCCACGGCACGCTCGGCTGGACCATGGCCGCGGGTACCGGCCGGGTGATCGCCGACGTGATTTCGGGCCGGCTGCCGGGAATCGACCTGTCGGGCCTGACCATCGCCCGCTACCCGGGCGCGGCGGGCTGAAGCCGCGGGCCGAACGGCGATGTCCGCGTCCGCAAGATGATCGAAGTCCGCTCGCCGCTCGCCGGCAGCGTGGTCGCGGTCACGGTCGAGGCCGGCCGGAGCGTGCGTGCCGGCGCGGTGCTGGCGATCGTCGAGGCGATGAAGATGGAGCACGAGGTTCGCGCCGAAGGCGATGGCCAGGTCGCGGCGGTGCGCGTCCGCGACGGCGACACGGTGGCCGAGGGGGAGGTCCTGCTCACCCTGCGCCCGATCGCCACCAGTGCAGCGGAAGAACGCTCCGCCGAGGCAGGGCTGGGCGCGCCGGCGGCTGCCGCAGGGAAGGGCGCTGAAGCCGGCCTGCGGCCCGACCTGCGCGAGCTGCAGGCCCGCGAGGCCTTCACCCGCGACGCGAGCCGGCCGGAGGCGGTCGCCAGGCGCCACATGCTCGGCCTGCGCACCGCGCGCGAGAACATCGCCGACCTGTGCGACCCCGGCAGCTTCATCGAGTACGGCGCGCTCGCGTTCGCCGCGCAGCAGACGCGGCGCAGCCTCGACGACCTGGTGCGCAACACGCCCGCGGACGGCATGGTCACCGGCATCGGCAGCGTCAACGCGCCGGAATTCGGGCCAGAGCGCTCGCGCGCCGTCGTCATGGCCTACGACGCGACCGTGCTGGCGGGTACGCAGGGCATGCGCAACCACCAGAAGACCGACCGCATGCTCGGCATCGCCCTCGAGCAGAAGTTGCCGGTGGTGCTGTTCGCCGAGGGCGGCGGCGGGCGGCCGGGCGACGTCGACATGCCCATCGTCGCCGGCCTGCACGTCGGCACCTTCGCCAGCTTCGCGCGGCTGTCGGGCCGGGTGCCGGTGCTGGGTATCGCCGCCGGCCGCTGCTTCGCCGGCAACGCCGCGTTGCTCGGCTGCTGCGACACCATCATCGCCACCCGCTCGAGCTCGATCGGCATGGGCGGGCCGGCGATGGTCGAAGGCGGCGGCCTCGGCCGCTTCCGCCCGGAAGACATCGGGCCCGGCGAGGTGCAGTCGCGCTCGGGCGTGATCGACGTCCTGGTCGAGGACGAAGCCGAAGCGGTGGCGGTGGCCAAGCGCTACCTGTCGCTCTTCCAGGGCCGCGTCGAAGGCGGAACCGCCGGCGACGCGTCGGCGCTGCGCGACCTGCTGCCCGCCAACCGGCTGCGCGTCTACGAGATCCGCACCATCGTCAAGGCGCTTGTCGACCGCGGCTCGCGGGTCGAGCTGCGTGCCGGTTTCGGCGCCGGCGTGGTGACGACCCTGGCGCGCATCTGCGGTCGGCCGGTCGGCGTGCTCGCCAGCAATCCGGCGCACTTGGGCGGCGCGATCGACGCCGACGCCGCCGACAAGGCGGCGCGCTTCATGCAGCTCTGCGACGCGCACGGCCTGCCGATCGTCTCGCTGATCGACACGCCCGGCTTCATGGTCGGTCCCGAGATCGAGACCCGCGGCCAGGTGCGGCACGTGAGCCGCATGTTCGTGGTCGCCGCGCAGCTTCGCGTTCCGGTCGTCGCGGTGGTGCTGCGCAAGGCCTACGGCCTCGGGGCGATGGCCATGGCCGCCGGCGGCATGCATGCGCCACTGGCGACCGCGGCCTGGCCGAGCGGCGAGTTCGGGGCGATGGGGCTCGAAGGCGCGGTCGAACTCGGATTCCGCAAGGAGCTCGACGCGGCTCCGGCCGGCGGCGAGCGGGACGCCTTGCGCGACAGTCTGGTGGCCGCTCAGTACGCCAAGGGCAAGGCGCTCAACATGGCCGCCACGCTGGAGATCGATGCGGTGATCGATCCGGCCGAAACGCGGACCTGGCTCGACGCGGTGCTGAGGTCGGCAAAGGCGCCGGAACCCGGCGGTCGCTTCGTCGACCCGTGGTGATCAGCGCGAGTCGCTGAAGCCCTGCGCGTCGGGCCAGTTGCGGGCCTGCAAGGCGGGATGCGCGGCTTCGTAGCCGATGAACGCGCTTTCGGATTCGACGCCCGGTTCGAGCGAGCGCGCCGCCGACTGCGCGCCGGCGAGGTACCAGCGCTTCACGTCCTCGACCCAGTCCGCATCGTTCGTCATGACCGTTCCTTTGCGGGAGCGCCCGCCGCGTTCGTCTGCGTTGCACTGTCGCTGCGCTGCCGTGTCCTGACTATCGGCCAAGCCATGGTCGGGCAGTAGGAGCGAACCTACAGGCGGCGGCAACGAGCGCGAATTTAGTCGCGGCCGGTGACGCGTTGACGACAAGGCGCCGCGTCGGCCACGTCCCACAGCGCGCCTTGCCCTCGGCCCACATCGCCAGTGGCCGGCCTCGGGCAGCTTTCCCGCGGGCGGCGCGGCATCGTTGCAGGCATCACGGTCGGCGGCAGCCGCCGACCGCCCGATGCCCAGGAGTTCCCGATGAAGCCCAACGTCTTCCAGCCTTCCTCCCTCACCGCCGCATGCGCGGTGGTCGCCGCCATCGCCGCACTGACCCTGACTGCCTGCGGCCCGAACGACAGCGCCGAAACGGCACAGCTCTCGGCCACGTCGGCGACCCAGGCCCAGCCGGCGCCGTCGCTGGAACGGCAGGGCACGCCGGTTCCGCCGGCGCCCGCCCCGGTTGAGGCTTATGCGCCGGCGCCCCCGGTCCAGGTCGCGGCCGCCCAGCCTGCGCCGGCGCCGCGGCCCGCCTACCCGGCACAATCGATCCCGCCTCTCCGCCCGCAACCCGCCGGCTACGCCCCGCCTCCTGTCGATGCCGTTCCGCCCCCTGCTCCCGAACCGCGTGCTGTCGATCGCAGCCGGGTCGGCTCGATCAGCAGCATCGAGCCGATCCGCGAACGCCCGCAGGGCACGGGCACCGGCGCGGTCATCGGCGGCGTGCTCGGCGCGGTGGTCGGCCACCAGTTCGGTCATGGCGGCGGGCGCGCGGTCATGACCGGCGCAGGCGCGGTCGGCGGCGCGGTTCTCGGCAACAACGTCGAGCGCAACCAGCGCACCACGGTCACCGGCTACCGGGTCGGCATCCGTCTCGACAACGGCACCACCCGCACGTTCGAGCGCGGCCAGGTCGGCAGCCTCCAGGTCGGCGACCGGGTCCAGCTCGACGCCAGGTCGTTTCACCGCGTCTGACATGCGCGGACTCGCGGTGTCCGACCGATGACGCGCCCTGCCGGCGCGATCCGGGTCGGCATTGGCGGCTGGGTGTTTCCGCCCTGGCGGAACAACTTCTATCCCGAGGGCCTGGCGCAGAAGAACGAGCTCGAGTACGCGAGCCGGCAGCTCAGCGCGATCGAGATCAACGCGACCTACCACCGGCTGCAGAAGCCGGCGAGCTTCGCCAAGTGGCGCGACGCGACGCCGGCCGGCTTCATGTTCAGCGTCAAGGGCTCGCAGTACGTCACGAACCGGCGCGTTCTCGGCGAGGCGGGCGAGGCGATCGGCCGCTTCATGGCCAGCGGCCTCGCCGAGCTCGGGCCCAAGCTCGGGCCGATCGTCTGGCAGTTCGCCACCACCAAGGTCTTCGATCCCGCTGACTTCGGCGCTTTCCTCGAACTGTTGCCGGCCCAGCTCGAGGGCCAGCGGCTGCGCCATGCCGTCGAGGTGCGGCATCCGAGCTTCATGACGCCGGACTTCCTGGCGCTGGTGCGCCGCCACGGCGTCGCCACGGTCTTTGCCGACTCCGACAAGTACCCGTCCTTCGCCGACACCAGCAGCGACTTCGTCTATGCGCGGCTGATGATGACGGAGTCGCGGCACAAGATAGGCTACAGCGCGGAGCGCATTCGCTTCTGGGCCGGGGCCGCGCGCGCCTGGGCCGCCGGTGGCGACGCGGAGGGGCTGCCGAAGGTAGAGACGCCCGCGAGCAAGGCCGAAGCGCGCGATGTGTTCGCGTTCTTCATCAGCGGCGCCAAGGAACGTGCGCCGCTCGCCGCCAAGGCGATGCTGGCCGAGTTCGGCTTCCAGCCGCTGCCGCTGCCCTGAAGGCAAAGGAAAAGGCCTCGCCGCTGCCGGAGCAGCGTGCGAGGCCGGGTGCCTGGGCTCGAAGGTCGGCTCAGGTGCCTCGATTGCGACCGAACAGGAAGGACGCGATGGCGAGGATGATGAAGACCACGAACAGGATCTTGGCGATGCCCGCGGCGCCGGCGGCAATGCCGCCGAAGCCGAACAGCGCCGCGATCAGGGCGATCACGAAGAATACGACGGCATAGTGAAGCATGAGGAACTCCTGGGTTGTTGATCGCCGCGTCGCCTGCTCTGGGCGGGCCGCTGCGGTGGAGATATCTTCACCGCGTCGCCTCCGGGTTTCGATAGGCTGCAGGCCGGACCGGCTGTCGGGAGTACGAGGGCGGCGCTGTCGGACGGCGCTGACGGCGCGGGGCGCGGCGCGGCTCGCCGTGCCACACTCGACGCTTCGTTCCTGACCCCTTCCGTCGCCGATGAGTGCCCCGACGCCCGATGCCTCGGCGTTTCCCGCCCCGGTTCCCAATCCCGCCCCTGACAGGCCGCCCCGGCCCGCCGCCACCATCGTCGTCGTTCGCGACAGCGCAAGCGGCCTCGAAGTGCTGCTCTCGCGCCGCGCCGACGGCACCGACTACACCAGCGGCGCCTGGGTCTTCCCGGGCGGCATCGTCGATGCCCGCGATCGCGACGCGCACGCCGCCTGCTTCGGCCTCGACGACGCCGAAGCGAGCGCCAGGCTCGGCCTGGCGTCCGGCGGGCTCGACTTCTTCATCGCCGCGATCCGCGAGTCGTTCGAGGAATCGGGCCTGCTGTTCGGCCGCGCCGTCGGCGACAACGACGACGTTCTCGACGGCGACGCCGCGGCGCGCCTGGCCCCCTGGCGCGGGGCGATGCATCGGCGCGAGCACGGCATCGCCGAGATGTGTGCGAAGGAGGGCATCCGCCTCGATGCCGGCGCGCTGGTCTATCTCAGCCACTGGCTCACGCCGCTCGGCCGCGCCAAGCGCTACGACACGCGCTTCTTCATCGCCGCCGCGCCCGCGTCGCAGGTCGCGCTGTTCGACGGCACCGAGATGGTCGAGCAGCTCTGGATCGCCCCGGCCGAGGCGCTGGCCCGCAGCACCACGCTGAAGCTGCTGACGCCGACGCAGAAGACGCTGGACCTGATCTCGCGCTTTGCCGACGTCGCCGCGCTGATGGCCTGGGCGCGCGAGCCGCGGCTCGTGCCGCTGACGATGCCGCACGTCGCGGTCGGCAGCCAGGGACCGCGGCCGGTGATGCCCGACGAACCTTCCTACGCCGAGCTGGGCCGGATCGACCCCGCCGGCCATGGCCACGGCTCCTACGACATCGTGGCCGACCGGCCGGTGCGGCTCTCCGAGCGGGTGATCCGCGTCACCGCCGGCAACGGCAGCATCATGACCGGCCCCGGCACCAACACCTACCTGGTCGGCGGCGGCCCCAACAACGAATGGGCGGCGATCGATCCCGGACCGGCGATCGACGCCCACGTGGAGGCGATCCTCGCCGCCGCGCCGGGGAAGATCACGCGCATTTTCGCCACGCACACCCACACCGACCATTCGCCGGCCACCGTCGCGCTGCACGCGCGGACGGGCGCAACCATCCATGGCCTGGCGGCGCGGCATCGCGAATGGCAGGACGGCACCTTCGTCCCCCACGTGACGCTGCAGGGCGGCGAGCGGATCGAGCTCGTTCCGGGAACCACGCTGGCGGCGATCCACACGCCGGGCCACGCCTCGAACCACCTCTGCTACCTGCTGGAGGAGGAGAAGACGCTCTTCACCGGCGACCACGTGATGCAGATGTCGACCGTCGTCATCAACCCGCCCGATGGCGACATGCGCGCCTACATCGAGTCGCTGCGCTCGCTGCTCGGCCTCGACCTCGACTGGCTTGCGCCCGGTCACGGCTTCCTCATGCCCGAGCCGCGCCAGGCGATGGAAAAGGTGATCGCCCACCGGCTCGGCCGCGAGGCCAAGGTGCTGGATGCCCTGCGGGCGCTGACGCCGGCGACGACCAGCGCCTTGCTCGAGCGCGTCTATGCCGACGTGCCGGCGCGATTGCACCCGATGGCGATGCGCTCGCTCACCGCCCACCTGCTGAAGCTGCGCGACGAGGGCGTCGCGTCCGAGCACGAGGGCGCCTGGGCCTTGCTGAGCTGACGCTCAGGGCCTGAAGCCCACGCCGAGCTCGCCGAGTTCGGCGATCGCCGCCGCGTCGAAGCCCCAGTCGTGCAGCGCTGCAGCGCCGCCTTCGCCGCGCTCGGGCGGCGGCCTTCGCACCGCCCCGGGCGTGCGATCGAAGCGCGGCGCCGGGCTCGGCTGGGCGATGCCGCCGACCTCGATCGATCCCTGGCGCCCGGCGACGTGCGGGTGCAGCCGCGATTCCGAGAACGTGAGCACCGGGGCGAAACAGGCGTCGGAGCCGTCGAAGGCGGCGCACCACTCGTCGCGCGTGCGGCTCTTGAAGGTGGTGGCGAAAAGCTCGCGCAGGACCGGCCATGCGGCCCGGTCGAACTGGTGGGGGAGGGTCTTCGGGTCGAGCCCCAGGCGGGCGAGCAGCTCGGCGTAGAACTTGGCTTCGATCGCGCCGATGGCGACGAACTTGCCGTCGCGGGTTTCGTAGGTGTCGTACCAGGGCGCGCCCGAATCCAGGATGTTGGCGCCGCGTTCCTCGCTCCACTGGCCGCAGGCGAGCATGCCGGAGAACATCGTCGCCAGCAGCGACGCGCCGTCGATCATGGCCGCGTCGACCACCTGGCCGCGGCCGCTGCTGCGCGCCTCGATCACGCCGCAGGTGATGCCGAAGGCGAGCAGCATGCCGCCGCCGCCGAAGTCGCCGACGAGGTTGAGCGGCGGCACCGGCGCCTCGCCGGCGCGGCCGATCGCGTGCAGCACGCCAGAGAGCGCGATGTAGTTGATGTCATGGCCGGCCCGGGCCGCGAGCGGCCCCGCCTGCCCCCAGCCGGTCATGCGCCCGAACACCAGCTTCGGATTGCGCGCCAGCATGACCTCGGGGCCGAGCCCCAGGCGCTCCATCACGCCGGGGCGAAAGCCCTCGACGATCGCATCGGCCTTGTCGGCCAGGCGCAGGGCCGCGGCGGCGCCGCTCGGGCTCTTCAGGTCGAGCGTGACCGAACGGCGGCCGCGCAGCATGACCTCGTGCCGTCGCTCGGAGCGCAGGCCCAGGTCGGTGCCGCCCGGCCGGTCGACGACGAGCACGTCGGCGCCCATGTCGGCGAGCATCATCGCCGCGAACGGTCCCGGGCCGATCGCCTCGAACTCGAGCACGCGCAACCCGGCGAGCGGCCCCGCGGCCAGCGTCATCGCGAGGCGGGCCTACATGCTGCGGCGGTACTGGCCGCCGACTTCGAAGAGGGCATCGGTGATCTGGCCGAGCGAGCAGACGCGCACCGCGTCGATCAGCACCTCGAACACGTTGCCGTTGGCGATGACCGTGTCCTTCAGGCGCTGCAGCATCGCCGGCGACTCCGCCGCATGGCGGGCCTGGAAGTCGGCGAGGCGCTGCAGCTGGCCCTGCTTCTCGGCCTCGGTCGAGCGCTGCAGCTCCACGTGCGCCGGGGCGGTATCGCCGTGCCGGCTGCGAAAGGTGTTGACGCCGACGATCGGGTACTCGCCCGAGTGCTTGAGCATCTCGTAGTGCATCGACTCTTCCTGGATCTTGCCGCGCTGGTAGCCGGTTTCCATCGCCCCGAGCACGCCGCCGCGCTCGGCGATCTTCTCGAACTCCTGGAGAACGGCTTCCTCGACCAGCTCGGTCAGCTCGTCGATGATGAACGAGCCCTGGTTCGGGTTCTCGTTCTTCGCCAGGCCCCATTCGCGGTTGATGATGAGCTGGATCGCCATCGCCCGGCGCACCGAGTCCTCAGTGGGCGTGGTGATCGCCTCGTCGAACGCGTTGGTGTGCAGCGAGTTGCAGTTGTCGTAGATCGCGATCAGCGCCTGCAGCGTCGTGCGGATGTCGTTGAACTGCACCTCCTGGGCGTGCAGCGAGCGGCCCGAGGTCTGCACGTGGTACTTCAGCTTCTGGCTGCGCTCGTTGGCGCCGTAGCGGTCGCGCATTGCCACCGCCCAGATCCGCCGCGCCACCCGGCCCATGACCGTGTACTCGGGGTCCATGCCATTGGAGAAGAAGAACGAGAGGTTGGGCGCGAAGTCGTCGACCTTCATGCCGCGGGCGAGATACGCCTCGACGAAGGTGAAGCCGTTCGAGAGCGTGAACGCGAGCTGGCTGATCGGGTTCGCGCCGGCCTCGGCGATGTGATAGCCCGAGATGCTCACCGAGTAGAAGTTGCGCACCTTGTGCTGCACGAAGTACTCGGCGATGTCGCCCATCACCTTGAGCGAGAACTCGGTCGAGAAGATGCAGG
This sequence comes from Burkholderiales bacterium, assembly GCA_021414305.1. Classification (GTDB taxonomy): domain Bacteria; phylum Pseudomonadota; class Gammaproteobacteria; order Burkholderiales; family Burkholderiaceae_C; genus Schlegelella_A. Next base: position 16,979 of record JAIOOS010000004.1, read on the forward strand.
TGTTCTGGCCCTGGTCTTCCTTCAGGATGTCGGCCTGCACCGTGCCGCGCACGTTCTGCTTCACCCAGGCGGCGATCCTGGCGCCCTCGGTCGCATCCGGCTCGCGGCCGTGCTCGGTGCGGAAGGCATCGAGCTTCTGCTCGATCGCGGTGTTGACGAACATCGCAAGGATCGTCGGCGCCGGGCCGTTGATCGTCATGCTGACCGAGGTGCTCGGGTTGGTGAGATCGAAGCCCGAGTACAGGACCTTCATGTCGTCGAGCGTGGCGATCGAGACGCCCGAGTTGCCGACCTTGCCGTAGATGTCGGGCCGGATCGCCGGATCGTTGCCGTAGAGCGTGACCGAGTCGAACGCGGTCGACAGGCGCTTGGCCGGCATGCCCGCCGAGAGCAGCTTGAAGCGGGTGTTGGTCTTGAAGGCGTCGCCCTCGCCGGCGAACATCCGGGTCGGGTCCTCGTTCTCGCGCTTGAAGGCGAAGGTGCCGGCGGCGTAGGGGAAGGAGCCGGGCACGTTGTCGAGCAGCAGCCACTTCAGGAGCTCGCCGTGGTCTTCGTAGGTCGGCAGCGCGACCTTCCTGATCTTGTTGCCGGAGAGCGTTGTGGAGACGATCGTGGTCCGGATCTCGCTGTCGCGGACCTTGACGACGAACTCGTCGCCGGCGTAGGCGCGCTGCAGCTCGGGCCAGCCGGCAAGCAGCCGCCGGGCGTCCGCGTCGAGGCGGCTCTCGCGCTCTGCGGCCAGGTCGCTGACGGCGACGACGGCATTGGTCTTTTCCGGATTCGCCTCGACCAGCATGCGCGCGCTTTCGCGCAGCTGCTGCACCTCGCGCGCCAGCCGCGCCTGCCCCAGGGAATGCTTCTTGTAGCCGCGCACCGCATCGGCGATGTCGGCGAGATAGCGGGCGCGGGCACCCGGAACGATCGGTACCTGATGGGTGCTGTGCCGGGTGGCGGCCGCCGGCAGCGCCCCCGGCTCGGCCGGCAGGCCGAGCGCCACCAGCCGCGGCAGCAGCGCCTGGTAGAGCGCGGTGACGCCGTCGTCGTTGAAGCGGCTCGCCATGGTGCCGAACACCGGCATCTCGTCGGGCTTCCTGCCGAAGGCCTCGCGGTTGCGCTGCACCTGCTTGGCGACGTCGCGAAGGGCATCGGCCGCGCCCTTGCGGTCGAACTTGTTGATCGCCACGAATTCGGCGAAGTCGAGCATGTCGATCTTCTCGAGCTGGCTGGCGGCGCCGAACTCGGGCGTCATCACGTACACCGGCACGTCGACCAGCGGCACGATCGCCGCGTCGCCCTGGCCGATGCCCGAGGTCTCGACGATCACCAGGTTGAAGCCGGCGACCTTCACCGCGGCGAGCACGTCGGGCAGGGCGGCGCTGATCTCCGAGCCGAAGTCGCGGGTCGCGAGCGAGCGCATGAAGACGCGCGGCCCGTCGCCCCAGGGGGCGATGGCGTTCATGCGGATCCGGTCGCCGAGGAGGGCGCCGCCGCTCTTCCTGCGCGAGGGGTCGATCGAGATCACGGCCACCTGGAGGCGGTCGCGCTGGTCGAGGCGCAGGCGCCGGATCAGCTCGTCGGTCAGGCTCGACTTGCCGGCGCCGCCGGTGCCGGTGATGCCGATCACCGGCGTCTTCACCGCCGCCGCCGAGGCCCGCAGCTCCTCGAGCAAGGCAGGCGCGGCGCTCTTGTTCTCCACCGCCGTGATGAGCTGGGCGAGGGCGCGGCGCGCTGCCCGGTCGTGGCCACGCACCGGCGCCAGCGTCTTCGGCGCGTACGGCGACAGGTCGACGTCGCAGCGCATCATCATCTCGCCGATCATTCCCGCCAGGCCCATGCGCTGGCCGTCCTCGGGGCTGTAGATGCGCTCGACGCCGTAGGCCTGGAGCTCTTCGATCTCGCTCTGGACGATGACGCCCCCGCCGCCGCCGAACACGCGCACGTGCGCGCCGCCGCGCTCCCGGAGCAGGTCGACCATGTACTTGAAGTACTCGACGTGGCCGCCCTGGTAGGAGCTGATGGCGATGCCCTGCACGTCTTCCTGCAGCGCCGCGGTGACGACCTCGTCGACCGATCGGTTGTGCCCGAGGTGCACCACCTCCGCGCCCATGCCCTGGAGGATGCGGCGCATGATGTTGATCGCCGCGTCGTGGCCGTCGAAGAGGGCGGCGGCGGTGACGAAGCGCACCTTGTTCGCCGGCCGGTAGTCGGCCAGCGCCTTGTAGTCGGCCTTGAGTTCGGTCATGGGACGCGGATGTTCGAGAGCGCCGGGTCGCCCGGCGGGTAGCGCAGCTTGAGCCGCTCGAGCGTGTCCTTGACCACGCGGGCGATCATCAGGTTGCGATGCGTCTTCGAGTCGGAGGGGACGATCGTCCACGGCGCCCAGGGGGTGCCGGTGGCGGCCACGGCCGCGGAGTACGCGGCCTGATAGGCGTCCCAGGACTTGCGTTCCTCCAGGTCGCCGGCGGCGAACTTCCAGTGCTTTGTCGGGTCGTCGAGCCGCTCCTGCAGGCGCAGCCGCTGCTCTTCCTTCGAGATGTGGAGCAGGAACTTGAGGACCACGGTGCCGGCCTCGACCAGCATCCGCTCGAAGTCGTTGATTTGGGCGAAGCGCTGCTCGGTCTGCTTCCTGTCGATCCAGCCTTTGACCACCGGCACCAGCACGTCCTCGTAGTGGCTGCGGTTGAAGATCACGAACTCGCCGAGCCGCGGCACCTGCTGGTGGATGCGCCAGAGATAGTCGTGCGCCAGCTCGTCGATCGACGGTGCCTTCCAGGCGACCGTGTGCACGCCGAGCGCGCTGGTCTGGCCGAATACGCCGCGGATCGTGCCGTCCTTGCCGGCGGTGTCGGTCCCCTGCAGCACGACCAGGAGCTTGTAGCGACGGTCGGCGTAGAACACGTCCTGCAGCTTGTCGAGGTCCGTGGCCAGCGCCGCCGCGGCGGTCTTGTCGGTCGCCTTGTCGCCGAGCGAGAACGGCTTGCTCGCCGGATCGAACCGCTTCAGCTCGAAGGCCCGCCCGCGCGAGGCCTGCGGCGAGCAGGCGCGGGCGTGCTGGAAGGCGGCGATGCGCGGGCTGTCATTCTTCTTGGTGGCCAAGATGTCTCCCGGGGCGGTCAGGGCGGCGCCGACGTTTCGCGGACGGCGCCGCACGCCGATTGACGTATACGTCAACTTCGAGTGTAGCGCGCGGCCTCGGCCGCGAGGCGGCTGTACAGTCGGCGAATCCGCCTCCGAGGAGCAGCCATGACCCGCGCCCACCGCGTTCTCGCCGGCCTTCTGTTCGCCGTCTGCGGGCTCGGCCTGCTGCCTGCGGCGGCGCACGCCGAGCGCGTTTCCGCGGCCGACACCCAGGCGGTGCGGGCGGTGGTGGAGGCCCAGCTCGCGGCCTTCGCCGCCGACGACGGCAAGCGCGCGTTCTCGTACGCCGCACCCTCGATCCGCGAGATGTTCGGCAGCCCCGATCGCTTCATGGCGATGGTGCGCGGCAGCTACCCGGTGGTGTACCGGCCGGCGGCGGTGATCTTCCTCAATCCGGAGTGGGTGCAGGGCCAGCTCGTGCAGGGCGTGCACCTGACCGATTCGAGCGGCGCGCTCTGGCTCGCGATCTACCAGCTCGAGCGCCAGCCCGACCAGTCGTGGCGCATCAGCGGCTGCAACGTGCAGCCGAGCGCCGGCAAGATGACCTGAGCCCGGCCCGGCGACCATGACCTTTCTCGCCATCGATATCGGCAACACGCGCCTGAAGTGGGCGCTCTACAGCGCGCCGATGCCGGGCGCCGGCCTCGTCGACCACGGTGCGGTCTTTCTCGAGGCGATCGACGATCTCGCCGAAACGGCCTGGCGCAAGCTGCCGTCTCCGGCCAGCATGCTCGGCAGCATCGTCGCCGGCGAGGGCATCCGCCGCCGCGCCGAGGCGCAGCTCGAGATCTGGGACATCGAGCCGCGCTGGGTGGTGAGCTCGGCCTCGGCCTGCGGCGTGACCAACGGCTACGACCATCCCAACCGGCTCGGCGTCGACCGCTGGGTGGCGCTGATCGGCGCGCGCCAGCGCCTGCTCGAGCGCGGCACGCCGAAGCCGGCGCTGGTGATCATGGTCGGCACCGCGGTCACGGTCGACGCGCTCGACGCGAGCGGCCGCTTCCTCGGCGGCCTGATCCTGCCCGGTTTCGGCCTGATGCTGCGCGCGCTGGAGATGGGCACCGCCGGCCTGAAGGCGCCGACCGGCGAGGCGGTCGAATTCCCCACCAACACCAGCGACGCGCTGATGAGCGGCGGCTCCGACGCGATCGCCGGCGCCGTCGAACGCATGCATCGCAAGCTCCAGCAACGCACCGGCGAGGAGCCGGTGCTCTTCATGAGCGGCGGCGCCGCGGTCAAGCTGGCATCTATCACCGAGCTGCACGCGGAGATGGTCGAGCACCTGATCTTCGACGGGCTGCTGCACCTGCAATCGAAGCGCCTGGCGCTCTAGCAGCTGAAGGAAACCTCGACGTGGCGCACTACACCGCTGAAACGATCTGGAGGCGCGGTGACGCGAGTCGCGAGGACTTTCTCGGCCACCGCTACAGCCGGCGCCATCGCCTGCGCTTCGACGGCGGCATCGAGGTCCCGGCCTCGTCGTCGCCGCACGTCGTGCCGCTGCCGTATTCCGATCCGAGCGCGGTCGATCCGGAAGAAGCGTTCGTCGCGTCGCTGTCGAGCTGCCACATGCTGTGGTTCCTGGACATCGCCGCCCGCGCCGGCTGGTGCGTCGACCGCTACGCCGATGCGGCCACCGGCGTGATGCGCAAGAACGAAGCCGGCAAGGTCGCGATGACCGCGGTGATCCTCCACCCTTCGGTCGAGTTCTCCGGCGAGAGCCTGCCGGACCGCGCCGAGATCGAGCGCCTGCACCACGAGGCGCACGAGGCCTGCTTCATCGCCAATTCGGTGAAGACCGAGGTGCGCTGCGAGCCCGTCATCCCCTAGGCAACGGAACCTGGGTCGCTGGAGGGGCCGAACCAACCTGGTCCTCGCGATCGAGCCGCTCCCACAGCTCGCGCACCATGCGCATCAGGAGCTGCGCCTCCTGCCATCGATCGGAGAGCTCGTAGCCGTCGCTGCCGGTCATGGCGTACTCGCGCGGACCGAGCTCGCACAGGAAGGTCAGGGTCGCATCGGCGGGTGCACGGCGACGCCAGCCGCGAAAGCCGTATTCCCACCAGCCCATGAAGAGATCGAGCCAGTCGCGCTGGTGCGCGAAGCTGATCTGCACCTGGATCTGCTCGCGGCTGGCGACCCGGCCGTGGAAGCCCCAGCACTGGTCGATGACGCGATGCATCAGGCGGTGGTTCTCGTCGGAGATCGGCCAGGCGAACTCCCGGCCGACGACATAGTGCGAGAGGTCGCCGGTGAGGCGCAGGTCGGGGAAGCGGTCGAGCAGGCGCAGCGTGAAGTGGAGATCGGTCGTCATCCGGTCGCGGTGCGTCTCGAAGTGCAGGGCGACGCCGGCGTCGCGGGCCAGCTCCCGCCAGCCTTCGATCAGGGGCACGCATTCGGCCACGGTGTGCGGCCGCACGTCGGCCTGCAGGTTCAGGTGATCGGCGCCGATTTCCGCCACGAGCGCCAGCACCGGCCGCAGCTCGTCGACGCTGCGTGGATAGCACTGCGCCTGCCAGCTCAGGCCCCAGGCGCGGAGCTTTCGCGTCACCTGCAGGACGTAGTCGCGGTCGACGAAGCGCACGCCGGCGCCGTCGAAACCGGCCGCGTGGATCATGTCAAGCTTCTCGTCGAGCGACCACTCGAGTCCGTCGGGACGCCGTCGTTCCATCGCCCACAGCGACTGGAAGACGAGCAGCCGCTGCATCGCTCTAGAGGATGTAGCGCGAGAGGTCGACGTCCTTCGCCAGGTCGGCGAGCTTGTCGTCCACCGCGGCTGCGTCGATCGTGATCGTTTGCCCGCCGCGGTTGGGCGCGTCGAAGCTCACCTCGTCGAGCAGCCGCTCCATCACCGTGGCCAGCCGGCGCGCGCCGATGTTCTCGGTGCGCTCGTTGACGTCGTAGGCGATCTGGGCGATGCGGCGGATCGCATCGGGCGCGATCTGCAGGCTGACGCCTTCGGTCGCGAGCAGCAGGGTGTACTGCTTGACCAGGCTGGCGTGGGTTTGCGTCAGGATCGCCTCGAAGTCGTCGACCGAGAGCGAGCCCAGCTCGACCCGGATCGGAAAGCGCCCCTGCAGCTCGGGGATCAGGTCGCTCGGCTTGGCCAGGTGGAACGCGCCCGAGGCGATGAACAGGATGTGGTCGGTCTTCACCATGCCGTACTTGGTGTTGACGGTGGTGCCCTCGACCAGCGGCAGCAGGTCGCGCTGCACGCCCTGGCGCGAGACGTCGGCGCCTTGCGTCTCCGAGCGCGACGCGACCTTGTCGATCTCGTCGATGAAGACGATGCCGTTCTGCTCGGCGTTGGCGAGCGCGCTCTGCTTGACCTCGTCGTCGTTGACGAGCTTGGCGGCCTCCTCGTCGACGAGGAGCTTCTGCGCCTCGGCGATCTTCATCTTGCGCGCCTTCTTCTTGCCGCCGCCGATGTTGGCGAACATGCCGCGCAGCTGCTCGGTCATCTCCTCCATGCCGGCCGGGCCCATGATCTCCATCGACGGCTTGGCCTCGGCGACCTCGATCTCGATCTCCTTGTCGGCGAGCACGCCTTCGCGCAGGCGCTTCCTCATCACCTGGCGCGCCGTGTTGTCGGCCGAGGGCGAGGGCGCGAGGCCGAACTCGGCCCGGGTGCCCGGAACGATGATCTCGAGAATGCGCTCCTCGGCGGCGTCTTCGGCGCGGGCGCGCTGCCGGCGCATCGCCGTCTCGCGCTCCTGCTTCACCGCCATGTCCACCAGGTCGCGGATGATCGAGTCGACGTCCTTGCCGACGTAGCCGACCTCGGTGAACTTGGTCGCCTCGACCTTGATGAAGGGCGCGTCGGCCAGGCGCGCCAGGCGGCGCGCGATCTCGGTCTTGCCCACGCCGGTGGGGCCGATCATGAGGATGTTCTTCGGCGTGATCTCGCCGCGCATCGACTCCTCGACCTGCTGCCGGCGCCAGCGGTTGCGCAGCGCGATAGCCACTGCCCGCTTCGCCCCGCCCTGGCCGACGATGTGCCGGTCGAGCTCGGAGACGATCTCCTGGGGGGTCATCGAGGACTTCATCCCAGGGTCTCGATCGTGTGGTTCTGGTTCGTGTAGATGCACAGGTCGCCGGCGATCTCGAGCGAGCGCTTGACGATGTCCTTGGGCGCCATGTCGGTGTGCTGCAGCAGCGCCCGCGCCGCCGCGCTGGCGTACGAGCCGCCCGAGCCGATCGCCACGATGCCGTACTCGGGCTCGAGCACGTCGCCGTTGCCGGTGATGATGAGCGACGACTCGGCGTCGGCGACGGCGAGCATCGCCTCGAGCCGGCGCAGGACGCGGTCGGTGCGCCAGTCCTTGGTCAGCTCGATGGCCGAGCGCACCAGGTTGCCCTGGTGCTTCTCGAGCTTGGCCTCGAAGCGCTCGAACAGGGTGAAGGCGTCGGCGGTCGCGCCCGCGAAACCGGCCAGCACCTTGTCGTGGTGCAGGCGCCGGATCTTGCGCGCGGTCGCCTTGACGACGATGTTGCCGAGCGTGACCTGGCCGTCGCCGCCGAGCGCCACGACATTGCCGCGGCGCACGCTGACGATCGTCGTGCCGTGATAGCTTTCCATCGGGGAGAGATTGTGACGCCCGCCGCGGGATTCAAGCCGCGGGGAAGCCCGGTCAGATGGTTCGGACCTTGACCGTGGCGTGCTCGTTGATGCCCATCGCGCCGAAGAACAGGGCGACCATGCGGTGCGCCTCGATGAAGCTCACGGTCCGGTTCTCGGTGCGTCGGGCCAGCACCCAGTTGAGCAGGTCGCCGGCGGCGATGAAGTCGACCCGGATCAGCCGGGCGCAGGAGACGTTGACGATGGTCGCCTTCCCCAGCTCGTCGTCGAGCTTCTTCAGCGTCGTCGCGATGTCGCCCACGAGCTGGCCGGAGAGCTCCACCGTCGCCACCTGGACCATCGCCGGGTCGTCGGTGAGCTGCGACTCGTGGAAGCTGGTCGAGACGTCGCTCACCACCGAGAGCGGCGGCACGGTCGTGCTCTGGTTCGAGCCGCTGATGCGGACGATGCACCTGGCCGGCTCCCACGACGGCGGCGAGACCTCGTAGGTCACGCAATAGTCGATCGCCGCCTCGTCGAACTGGTCGGGGCGGTTGGTCATGCGCAGCGCGTCGAGGCGGAGCTGCCAGAACGCCGGGTCGGCGTCGCGCACGCCCGTGGGCGCGGCTTCCTGGATGACGGTGAACAGGCGGTCGCCCGAGAGCCAGCGCATGTCGAGATCCTGCGGGATCCAGCTGCGGAACAGCTCCGAGAGCCGGCCGCAGGCCTCGGCGTCGATGGTCTGCAGCGCGCCCCAGTCGAACACCCAGGGCAGGGGCATCTGCAGCGCCAGCGAAGCCAGCTTGGCGACGCCGTCGGCATCGAGGTAGTTGGGGCAGACCCAGCCGACCTGGCCCTCGACCCGGGCGCTGCTCGGCCGCTCCTCGCTGGCCGCCTCGGCAACCATCTTGGGCATCGAGAACCACTGCGGGGCCGACCAGCCGAACTGCTGCGCGTAGTCGAGCGCGAGGCTCTCGAACTTCATCTGCTGGCCGGTCGCGCGATAGAGGTCGAACAGTACCAGCCAGGTCTCGGCGTGCTGGGCCCGCGCGCCGCCGGGGCCGGTCTGCGAGGCCAGGGACTGCTCGCACTGCTCGAAATCGGCGTTGGCGAAGGCGATCACCGCTTCATCGAGGTCCGGATCGTGGGTGACCTCGGGGCTGTTGGCGGCGAAGGCCTGGCCGAAGTCCTCGGCCGGCGTGAGCTCGAGGCGGATCGGCGCGATCGAGGCCGAGCGGGCTGCCGCCGGCACCGACTTGACGATCTTTCCGATCGGTTCCGACGAGGGCACGAAGTCCTCGACACGGCCGCCATGGGAAGGCGGCGTCGGCGCATTGGCCGCCGGCCGGCCAGCCATGTCGATCGGCACCGGCTGGGTGGGCGCGTTGTAGAACTCGGGGCCGCGGCGCTGCGTGCTGGCGTAGCTGTCGCCCACCATCTGTTGCTCGATCTCGTCGATCTTGGCCTTGACGCCGGCGTCCTGGCGGGCGGGCGACTCGGAGGCGCGCGGCTGCGAGTCGTCGAGGCGCGAGGAGCCGAGGGCGGCGATCTGCTCGCTCGTCAAGCCCTCGCGGCGCACCTTGCGCAGCATGTCGAACTCGCGCTTCCTGACGAAATCGTTGCGGCGCTTCCGCTCGATCATCGCCTTCAGCTCGCCTTTGGCGTAGTCGCTTTCGCGGGTGTCCTCGACGGGCGCATCGAGCTCTGTCCAGTCCGTGGACGGGTTGGCCACGAACTTGACGACCTTGCGAAAGAAACTCGTCGTGTCTTTGGGTTCCGCCATCGGAGGAGTCGGCAACGCGGGAAGGTTCGACGGAGTCGCGAACGCTAGTCGCCGAACATCTTCTGTTTCAGCTCACGCCGCTGCTGCGCTTCCAGTGACAGTGTAGCGGTGGGCCGCGCGATCAGCCGGCCCAGGCCGATGGGTTCGCCGGTTTCGTCACAGAAACCGTATTCGCCCGATTCCAGCCGCGCCAGCGATTGCGAAATCTTCTTCAGGAGCTTGCGCTCCCGGTCCCGGGTGCGCAGCTCGAGCGCGTGCTCTTCCTCGATCGTCGCGCGGTCGGCCGGGTCGGGAACGATGGACGTGTCTTCGCGCAGATGCTCGGTCGTCTCGCCGGCGTTGCTGAGCAGATCGTCCTTGAGGGCGCCGAGCTTGGCCTTGAAGAATTCGATCTGCTTCTCGTTCATGTACTCCGAGTCGGGCATCGCCAGCACTTCGGCGTCGTTCAGCTCCTTGCCGCTCTTCGACTTCCAGGCGTTGGCCAGCTTCGGATCGGCCTTCTGCCTTTCGCGCGGAGTGTCGATTTCTTCCGTTTTCATCTGTCGGGTCGGCGGGCGGGGCGGTGCGAACCGGTCGGCGAAGCGTGATGTCGGCGGCGGCAGCGGGGCCTGGACGGGGGCGACGAAGTACTTCGGCGTCCCGCGGCCGGGCTTGCGCGGCACGACGCCGGCAGGGAAGGCAATCGACGCGCCCACGACCGGCGCGGGTGCCGGCGGCGGGGCCACGACCGGTGCGGCCGCGACGGCAGCGGTCGAGGGCGAAGCGGTCTTGGTGGCCGAGACGGGGGCGGCCTTGCCGTTGGCAGGCTTGGCGGCGGGTTTTGCGGCCGGCTTGACTGCGGGCTGGGCGGCGGATTTCGCGGCCGGCTTCGGAGCGGCCTTGGCGGCGGGCTTGGTGGCGGTGCTTGTCACGGGTTTGGCGGCGACTTTCTTGGCAGGAGGGGCTTTCGCCGGAGGGGACTTCTTCTTGACAGGGGGACGGGCGGCCTTGGCCGGCGCCGGCTTCTTCTTCGCGACGGCCTTCTTGGCGGCAGAGGCATGCCTCGTGCCCGAGGGCGCCTTCGACGATGTTTTCTTCTTGCCGGCGGTAGTGCTCACGGTTCCTCCTCGCAGCGACGGCTCGACCCCGCATGGCAAGGCGGCTGTGCGGGGAGGGGCCGGTTCAAGCGCCGCGGATTGTAGTCACCTGTGTGCGGCAGCGCGCATTCAGGCAACGCACTGTTTCAGGCCCTGCTCCAGGATCTCACGCGGCAGGTCGATACCGATGAACACCATCTTGCTCGTCTTCTTCTCGCCGGGCATCCACTTCGGGCCCAGGTCGCTGCCCATGAGCTGGTGCACGCCCTGGAAAATGACCTTGCGGTCGGCGCCCTTCATGTAAAGCACGCCCTTGTAGCGCAGCAGCTTCGGGCCGTAGACCTGGACGATCGCGCCGAGAAAGTCTTCCAGCTTGCCGGCGTCGAGCGGTTTGTCGGCGCGGAACACGAAAGACTTCACGTCGTCGTCGTGGGCATGGTGGTGCGGGTGGTCGCAGTGCTCGCCCTCCGCATGGTCGTGGCCCTCGTGATCGCCGTGGTCGTGACCGTGATGGTCGTGCCCGTGCCCGTGCTCGTGGTCGTCGACCTTCAGGAACTCCGGGTCGATCTCGAGCTTGGCGTTGAGGTTGAAGCCCTTCAGGTCGAACACCTGGGCGATCGGCACGTCGCCGAAGTTCACCCGGGTCTGCTTCGCCCGCGGGTTCATGTGCTTGATGCGATGGATCAGCGCCTCGACCGTCTCGCCGTCGACCAGGTCGGTCTTGCTGATGAAGATCTGGTCGGCGAAGCCGACCTGGCGGCGCGCCTCCTGCCGGGCGTCGAGCTGCTGGTCGCCGTGCTTGGCGTCGACCAGGGTCAGGATCGAGTCGAGCAGGTAGCTTTCGGCGATCTCGTCGTCCATGAAGAAGGTCTGGGCCACCGGGCCGGGATCCGCCAGGCCGGTGGTCTCGATCACCACGCGGTCGAAATCGAGCTCGCCCTTCCTCTTCTTGTCGGCCAGGTCGGCCAGGGTGGTGCGCAGGTCTTCGCGGATCGAGCAGCAGACGCAGCCGTTGTTGAGCTGGATGATCTGCTCCTTCGAGTCCTGGACCAGGATCTCGTTGTCGATGTTCTCGTCGCCGAATTCGTTCTCGATGACGGCGATCTTCTGCCCGTGGGCCTCGGTCAGCACCCGCTTGAGCAGGGTCGTCTTGCCCGAGCCCAGGAAGCCGGTCAGGATGGTGGCGGGAATCAGGCTCATGGGGTTCACCAGGGTTCGGGTTCGGGGAAAGTGCGGGGGCGCCGGAGCGCTGCGGCCGGGGCGACTGCGGCAATTGAGGCCGGCGTTACCCCGTTCAAGGTAGCAGACTTGTCAAGCGGGCACGTTTCGCGCTTCGGGTAAGCTGACTGCCGCCCCGGATTTTGCCGGGCGCCCAACCCGCCAGATGTCAGTACCTCCAGCCGCCCGTACAACGCGCGGCGCCGAAAAGGCCGCCGCCGCTCCCGATCGGCGCAATCTCTTCCAGAAGCTCGTCGACCTTGTCGTTCCGGGCCCCGATTCGCGCGACCAGCTGATGGAGTCGCTCGCCGACGCCGAGCACAAGGAGCTGATCGAGCCCGAGTCGCGGATGATGCTCGAGGGCGTGATCCGCATGGCCGACATGACCGCCGGCGACGTGATGGTGCCGACGCCGCACATGGACCTGCTCGACATCGACGCACCGTACGACGAGCTGCTGCACGTGATCATCCGCACCGGCCACTCGCGCTTCCCGGTATTCGAGCAGCGCCGCGACAACGTCATCGGCATCCTGCTCGCCAAGGACCTGCTGAAGCTGCAGCGCTCGCCCGACCTGAGCCTTCGCACCCTCCTTCGACCGGCCGTGTTCGTGCCCGAATCCAAGGCCCTGAACGACCTGCTGCGCGACTTCCGCTCGAACCGCAACCACCTGGCGATCGTCATCGACGAGTTCGGCAGCACCGCGGGCCTGCTGACGATCGAGGACGTGCTCGAGGAGATCGTCGGCGAGATCGAGGACGAGTTCGACGACAAGGACGGCGAGAGCAGCATCTACACCCTGGCAGACGGCGGCCAGCGGGTCGCCGGCGACACCCCGGTGGCGACGGTCAACGGCTTCTTCGACGTCACCCTGCCGACCGACGAGTTCGACACCATCGGCGGCCTCGTCGCCCAGGAGCTCGGCCGGGTGCCGCGGCGCGGCGAATCGGTCACCGTCGCCGGCCTGGCCTTCACCGTGATGCTGGCCCGCGGCGGTTCCGTGCGCTGGTTCAAGGTGACCCGCGCCGCCGAAGAAGCCCTCGGCTCGGACGGCGCTTGAGCTTCGTCGTGGGGGCCGGCGGCGTCGCGGTGCCCGGCCGGCGCTGGCCGCTTGCCGGCGAGCTCGGCCTCGCCGCCGGCCTGGGCGCCGGCCAGACCCTCGCCTTCGTCCACACCGCCTTCTGGCCGCTGCAGATGCTGGCGATCGCGCTGCTCGCCTGGCGGGTCGGGCGCGCTTCGCCGGGGCGGGCGGCGCTGCTCGGCTACGCCTTCGGCACCGGCTGGCTTTGCGCCGGCACCTGGTGGATGTTCGTCAGCATGCATCGCTACGGCGGCTTGCCGGCGTGGATGGCCGCGCTCGCGGTGTTCGCGCTCGCCAGCTTCCTCTCGCTCTACCTCGCCGCCGCGATGGCGGCGGTGTCGCGCTGGCGCAGCCGCCCGCCGCTGGCGGCGGCGGCCCTGTTCGCCGCGGTCTGGATGCTCGCCGAGCTGGCGCGGGGCGTGATCCTCACCGGCTTCCCCTGGGTGGCGAGCGGCTACGCACACGTCGATTCGCCGTTCGCCGGCTTCGCGCCCTGGATCGGCGTGTACGGCATCGGCGCGGTCGTCGCCGGCGTGGCGGCGACCTTCGGCTTCAGCCGGCTCGACCTCGGCCGCGCCTGGATCCGGCCCGGCATCGTGCTGGGCGCCGCGCTCGTCCTCGGCGCCGTCGCCGGCCGGATCGAGTTCACCCGGCCGACCGGCTCGATCTCGGTCAGCCTGCTGCAGGGCAACGTGCCCCAGGAAGAGAAGTTCGCGGCGCGCTACGTGCCCGAGGCGCTGGCCTCGACCGCGGCGCAGCTCGAAGCGGCGGGCGGCGACCTGGTGGTCGGCCCCGAGACCGTGATTCCCTTGCTGCCGAGCCAGCTCGACCGCGCCTGGTGGCAGCGCCTCCTGGCCCGCTTCCGCCAGCCCGGCCGGGCGGCGCTGATCGGCCTGCCGCTCGGCAACCACGAGGAGGGCTACACCAACTCGGCGGCCGGCATCTCGGCGGCGACCGCGGCCTTGCCCGACGGCTTCTATCGCTACGACAAGCACCACCTGGTGCCGTTCGGCGAGTTCATTCCGACCGGCTTTCGCTGGTTCACGCGGCTGATGAACATCCCCTTGGGCGACTTCAACCGCGGCCCGGTGACGGCGCCTTCGTTCGTGGTGAAGGGCGAGCGGGTCGCGCCCAACATCTGCTACGAAGACCTGTTCGGCGAGGAGCTGGCGGCGCGCTTCGTGCCCGAGGACCAGGCGCCGACGATCCTCGCCAACATCAGCAACATCGGCTGGTTCGGCGAGACCATCGCCGTTGCCCAGCATCTCGAGATCTCGCGCATGCGCACGCTCGAGCTGCAGCGGCCGATGATTCGCGCCACCAATACCGGCGCCACCGCGGTCGTCGACCATCGCGGCGTCGTCGTCAAGGCGCTGCCGCCGTTCACCCGCGGCACGCTGGCCGCCACCGTCGAAGGGCGCAGCGGCCTGACGCCGTTCGCCGCGTGGGCGGGGCGGCTGGACCTGTGGCCGCTGGTCGCCGTCGGCGCGGCGGCGCTGCTCGCCGCCGTGGGCCTCGGACGCCGCCCCTAAAATCGCGGCTCGTCGCAGAGCTCGCCCACGTCGGGACGGCCAGCCGAAACCTCCCGCCCGATGCTCTCGTTTCAGGACATCATCCTTCGCCTGCAGGCCTACTGGTCGAAGCAGGGCTGCGCGCTGCTCCAGCCCTACGACATGGAAGTGGGGGCAGGCACCAGCCACACCGCGACCTTCCTGCGCGCGCTCGGCCCCGAGCCGTGGAAGGCGGCCTACGTGCAGCCGAGCCGGCGACCCAAGGACGGCCGCTACGGCGAGAACCCGAACCGGCTGCAGCACTATTACCAATACCAGGTGATCCTGAAGCCGAACCCGCCCGACATTCAGGACCTCTATCTGCAGAGCCTCTACGAGATCGGCATCGATCCAAGCGTGCACGACATCCGTTTCGTGGAAGACGACTGGGAGAACCCGACTGTCGGCGCGTGGGGCCTTGGCTGGGAAGTGTGGTGTGACGGGATGGAAGTCTCGCAGTTCACCTACTTCCAGCAGGTCGGCGGTCTTGATGTGCGGCCGGTGTCGGGTGAGCTGACCTACGGGCTTGAGCGCCTCGCGATGTACGTGTTCGGCGTTGATCGCGTGTACGATTTGCCGTTCAACGATCCGGATAGCGCCACGCCGCTGACGTATGGCGACATCTTCCTCGAAAACGAGAAGCAACAATCGCGGTTCAATTTCGAGCTGAGCGATCCGGAGCAAAATCTCCGCTGGTTCACCGATGCTGAAGCGACGGCGAAGCGTTTGCTGGCAGAGGGCAACGTGCTGCCGGCTTTCGATTACACGCTGAAGGCTTCGCACCTGTTCAATCTGCTTGATGCGCGCGGCGTGGTGTCGCCGACGGAGCGGCAGAGTTTCATCGCTCGGGTGCGCGATTTGGCGAAGGGCTGCGCGAGTGCTTGGGCGGAGGGGCAAAGCTAATGCCCCAACTTTTGCTCGAACTGTTCTCTGAAGAAATCCCAGCGCGCATGCAAAAGGGCGCGGAAGAGGATTTGGCGAAGGCGTTTGGCGAAAAGCTGAAGGCGGCGGGCTTGGACGCGAAGGCGATCAAGACGTTCTCCTCGCCGCGCCGTCTTGGCTTGTTCATTGACGATCTGCCCGCGAAGGCGGCGGACGTGAATGAAGAGCGCAAAGGGCCGCGCGTCGGTTCTCCTGAACAGGCGCTGCAGGGCTTCTTGAAGGGCGCAGGGCTGACGTCGATCGATCAAGTGCAGATCGTTGAGGACAAGAAGGGCTCGTTCTACGTCGCGAAGATTGAGCGCGCTGGCCGGGCGACGACGGAGATCGTGCAGGAGATCACGCCGGAGATCATTCGCGCGTTCCCGTGGCCGAAATCGATGCGCTCGCAATCGAGCGACCTGCAATGGGTGCGCCCGCTGCACAACATTTGCTGCGTGTTCGATGGCAAGGCCGTGAAGATCGCGGTCGAGGGCGTGGGCAGCGAGGCCGTGACGTGGGGCCATCGCTTCCATGCGCCAGAGGCGATGCCGGTGACGAGTGCGGCCGATCACGCTTCAAAGTTGCGCGGCGCCAAAGTTCTGATCGAGCGCGACGAGCGCAAGACGATCATTCTTGAGCAGGCCAAGAAGCTCTGCGCCGCGAAGGGGCTGGAGCTGGTCGAAGATGTCGGCCTGCTCGAAGAGGTCGCGGGGCTGGTTGAGTGGCCGGTCGTGTTGCTGGGCGACATGGACCC
>JAIOOS010000005.1 GCA_021414305.1 Burkholderiales bacterium
GCCTACGACCCGCGCTAGTAGTTGTCGGTCTAGTCGCCGGGTTGCGTCATCTTCATCGGATCAACCCACGCGTCAAACTGTTCAGGCGTCAGCAGCTGCAGCGACGTCGCGGCTTCCTTCAACGTGGTGCCGTCCTTGTGCGCCTTTTTTGCGATCTTCGCGGCGTTGTCGTAGCCAATGTGCGGATTGAGCGCCGTCACCAGCATCAGACTCTTGTGCAGGTTGTCATCGATCCGCGACTGGTTGGCCTCGATCCCGACCGCGCAGAACTCGTTGAAGTTCCGGCACGCGTCACCCAAGAGCCGCAGCGACTGCAACACGTTGTGAATAATCACCGGCTTGAACACGTTCAGCTCGAAATTGCCGGACGCGCCGCCAATGCCCACCGCTACATCGTTCCCCATCACCTGCGCGCACACCATCGTCAGGGCCTCGCATTGCGTCGGGTTCACCTTGCCCGGCATGATCGAGCTGCCCGGCTCGTTCTCGGGAATGCGGAGCTCGCCCAGGCCCGAGCGGGGGCCCGAGGCGAGCCAGCGCACGTCGTTGGCGATCTTGGTCATCGAGGCGGCGAGCGTCTTCAGGGCGCCGTGGGCGAAGACGATCGCGTCGTGCGCCGCCAGCGCCTCGAACTTGTTCGGCGCGGAGACGAACGGCAGCCCGGTGCGCAGCACCAGCTCGGCCGCGACCCGCGAACCGAAGTTCGGCGGCGCGTTCAGGCCGGTGCCGACCGCCGTGCCGCCGAGCGCCAGCTCGCAGAGATGCGGCAGCGCCGCGCGCACGTGCGCCAGCCCGTGGTCGAGCTGCGCGACCCAGCCCGAGATCTCCTGGCCGAGGGTCAGCGGCGTCGCGTCCTGCAGATGGGTGCGGCCGATCTTGACGATGTCGGCGAACGCCTCTGCCTTCGCCGCGAGCGTGGCGCGCAGGGCCTCGACCGAAGGGATCAGGCGCTTCACGACCGCCTCGACCGCGGCCACGCTCATCGCCGTGGGGAACACGTCGTTCGACGACTGGCTGCGGTTGACCTCGTCGTTCGGATGCACCAGGCGGGCTTCGCCGACCGGCCCGCCGAGCAGCTGCGAGGCGCGGTTGGCGAGCACCTCGTTCATGTTCATGTTGCTCTGCGTGCCCGAGCCGGTTTGCCAGACGGAGAGCGGGAACTCGCCGTCGTGGCGGCCGGCCAGCACTTCGTCGGCGGCCGCGGCGATCGCGTCGGCCTTGCTTGCCGCCAGGGTGCCGAGCTCGCGATTCACGACCGCGGCACTGCGCTTCACCAGCGCCAGCGCGCGGATCAGCTCGGGCGGCATCTTCTCGGTGGAGATGTCGAAGTGATGCAGCGACCGCTCGGTCTGCGCGCCCCAGAGGCGGTCGCCCGGCACGGCGATCTCGCCGAAGGTGTCTTTCTCGATGCGCGGCTCGGTCATGGCTTCTCCCTCTCCCGCGAGCGGGAGAGGGCCGGGGTGAGGGCTCGGCGTCGAGTATGCATCGGGCGATGCCAGAATCGCCCCCGCCTCCTCATGCCGCTCCTCCCCTATCCCCTCGCCCGCTCGTTCCTGTTCGGGCTCGATCCCGAAGATGCGCACGACCTCACGCTCGGGGCGATGGCGGCGATCCAGCACACGCCGCTGGTCCACGCCATCGCGCAGCGGCGCGTTGAAGATCCCGTGACTCTCGCCGGCCTGCGCTTTCCCAACCGCATCGGCCTGGCCGCAGGCCTGGACAAGAACGGCCGCTGCATCGACGCCTTCGGCGCCCTCGGCTTCGGCAGCGTCGAGGTCGGCACCGTGACGCCGCTGCCACAGCCAGGCAATCCCAAGCCGCGCATCTTTCGCCTGACCGAGGCCACCGCGCTGATCAACCGGCTGGGCTTCAACAACGACGGGCTCGCCGCCTTCATTCGCAACGTGCGCCGGGCGCGCTTTCGCGGCACCGGCGGCATCCTCGGCCTGAACATCGGCAAGAACGCGGCAACGCCGATCGAGCGCGCGGCCGACGACTACCTGATCGGGCTGGCCGGCGTGTACCCGCATGCCGACTACGTGACGATCAACATCTCGAGCCCCAACACGAAGAACCTGCGCGACCTGCAGGGCGATGCGGCGCTCGACACCCTGCTGGCGGCGATACGCGCGCGGCGCGGCGAACTCGCCGCCGAGCACGGCCGGACGGTGCCGATCTTCCTCAAGATCGCCCCCGACCTCGATTCCGGCCAGGTGGAGGCGATCGCCGCAACGCTGCAGAAGCACGCCATTGACGGCGTGATCGCGACCAACACCACGCTCGCCCGCGACGCCGTGGCGCATCTCCGCCACGGCGGCGAGACCGGCGGGCTCTCGGGCGCACCCCTGCTCGCGGCCTCGAACCGGGTCGTCGCCGAGCTCCGGTCGGCCCTGGGCCCAGGCTTTCCGATCATCGGCGTGGGCGGCGTCACGACCCCGGGCGACGCAATTGCCAAGCGGGATGCAGGCGCAGACATCGTGCAGATCTATACCGGCTTCATCTACAAGGGTCCCGAGCTCGTGACCGGGGCGGCGCGCGCCCTGGCGGGCCGCGCGGCCCGAGGCGCGTCGTGAGCGGTCGCGCCGGCCTCTTCGTCGGCTTGCGCCGCAGCCTCCCGGCGCTGGCGCTCGCCGCCCTGGCCGGTTGCACCAGCCTGCCGGTCGTCAACCCCGACATGGCGCCGACCGACCGGAACAGCGTCCAGTTCAAGACGGCCAGCGGCAGGATCCTCTCGCCGGAACGCAGCAAGGAGGTGCTCGCCCGCATCGCCGGCGCCGACCAGAACCCCGACAGCCTGGCCCGCCACCTGGCGCTCGAGCAGGAGGTCTCGGGCAGCCCGCTCAGCCTCGGCAACCGCGTCGTGCTGCTCGAGAACGGACCGAACACGTACGCGGCGATGCTCTCGGCGATCGCCGGCGCGCGCGACCACATCAACATGGAGACCTACATCCTCGGGGCCGACGAAGCCGGCCAGCGCTTCGCCGAGGCGCTGATCGCCAAGCAGGCGCAGGGCGTGCAGGTCAACCTGATCTACGACGCCGTCGGCGCGCTGAGCACGCCCAAGGAATTCTTCAAGCGCCTGACCGACGCCGGCATCGCCGTGCTCCAGTTCAACCCCGTCAATCCGCTCGCGGCCAAGGCCGGCTGGGACGTGAACCAGCGCGACCACCGCAAGCTGCTCGTCGTCGACGGCCGGATCGCGGTGCTCGGCGGCATCAACATCAGCAGCGTCTATTCGGGTGGCTCGTCGTCGAACCGCCTGGGCAGCGGCGGCGGCGGCGCAAGCGCGAAGGACCGGCTGCCCTGGCGCGACACCGACCTGCAGATCGAAGGCCCCGTGGTCGAGCAGCTGCAGAAGCTGTTCATGGAGACCTGGGAGAGCCAGAAGGGGCCGACGCTCGCCACGCGCAACTACTTCCCGCCTCTCGCCCGCAGCGGCGACGAGGTGGTGCGCGCCATCGGCAGCACCCCCGACGAGCCGTTCAGCCAGATCTACGTGACGCTGATCTCGGCCTTGAACAGCGCCGACACCGAGATCCTGCTGACCAATGCCTACTTCGTGCCCGATCCGCAGCTCGTGCAGGCGCTGCTGCGCGCCGTGGCGCGCGGCGTCGACGTGAAGCTGATCGTGCCGAGCGTCAGCGATTCCGGGCTGGTGTTCCATGCCGGCCGCTCGCACTACGACGCCCTGCTCGCCGGCGGGGTGCAGATCTACGAGCGGCGCGAGGCCCTGCTCCACGCCAAGACCGCCGTGATCGACGGCGTCTGGGCGACGGTGGGATCGACGAATCTGGACTGGCGGAGCTTCCTGCACAACCAGGAGTTGACCGCGGTCATACTGGGCGGGGCGTTCGGCGCGAAGATGCGCGAGGCCTTCGAGCGCGACTTGTCGGCCTCGAACCGCATCACGCTCGAAGCCTGGCGACGCCGGGGACCGGGCACCCGGGCCAAGGAGTGGTTCGGTCGTCTGTGGGAGTACTGGCTGTGACACCTTTCCCGCTTGCCGCACGCACCCTCGGCGTGGCCGCCTGGCTACTCGCCGGCCTGCTCGCTGCGGCGACGCCCGCCGTGGCCCAGGACGCTGCCGCCATGCGCAGCAAGCATGCCGCCTCGCAGGACAAGTTCGCCACCAACCAGTTCGGCCGCCCGCTGGTGCTCGAATCGACGCAGACCTCGGGCGACCTGCGCGGCGACGTCTACACCATCGTCGACCATCCGTTCGCCACGGCCCAGCAGGCGCTGCGTTCGGTCGAGAACTGGTGCGACATCCTGATCCTGCACCTCAACGTGAAGCGCTGCCGACCGGGCGCCAACGGCAAGTCGATCGCCCTCAACGTGGGCCGCAAGTTCGACCAGCCGCTCGAAGACTCGTACGAGCTCGAGTTCGACTGGCGCCTGGCCGCCGCCACGCCCGAGTACCTCTCGGTCCAGCTCAGCGCCGAAGAAGGCCCGCTCAGCACCAGGAACTACCGGATCCAGGTGGAGGCGGTGCCGATCGACGCCAGGCACAGCATGATCCACATGTCGTATGCCTACGGCTACGGCTTCGCCGCGCGCATGGCGATGCAAACCTACCTCAGCACCCTCGGCCGCAACAAGGTGGGCTTCTCCATCACCGGGCGCAACGCCGAGGGCAAGCCGATCTTCATCGGCGGCGTGCTGGGCCTGCTCGAGCGCAACACGATGCGCTACTACCTGGCGATCGATGCCTACCTGAACTCCTACGCCTCGCCGCCGGCCGAGCAGTTCGAGAAGCGCATTCGCGAGTGGTACGGCAGCACCGAGCGCTACGCGCCGCAGCTGCACGAGATGGAGCAGAACGACTATCTCGAGATGAAGCGCAAGGAAATGAAGCGCCAGCAGCAGGGCTGAGCGCGAACGGCGGCTAGAGCGGCAGGCTCGGCCGCCAGACCCGGACGACGGTGTCGATCGGGATCGGGCGTGGCGGCGACAGCATGCCGAAATGGTCGGTGACGTTGCAGCGCTCGTCGGTGAACTTGCCCTCGTTCCATTCGCTCACCAGCACCGACGCGGCACTGCCGTCGGCGTTGCGGCGCACTTCCTCCACGTAGGAGGCGCGCATGCCGCGGGCCTTGGGGCGGATGCGCGTGAGCACCACGTCGCCGGGCTGCGCGTCCTTGGCCGCGACGTTGCCGCGCCAGTCTTCGATGGGGCCGGGCTGGCGCTTGCCGACCTTGAGCTTGATGTAGTCGGAGGAGTAGCCGTGCTGCTCGATCCACCGGGCGCAGTCGCGCTGGAAGTCGAACTCCTGGGCCCGCACGGCCGGCGGCGCGAGTGCCGCGGCAGCCAGCGCCGCGGCGACGAGGGCGCGCGCCGCCCGGGAGCTCACCGCAGGGCGACGCCGGTCTTCGCCTGAAGCTCCCCGCGCGAGACGCCCTCGGCGAGGGTGACGACGGTGAGGCCGCCCGGCGTGACGTCCATGACCGCGAGGTCGGTGATGATGCGGTTGACCACGCCCACGCCGGTGAGCGGCAGGGTGCAGGCGGGCAGGATCTTGAGGTCGATGCTGCCGTCTTTCTTCTTCGCGACGTGTTCCATCAGCACCAGCACGCGCTCGACGCCGGCCACGAGGTCCATCGCCCCGCCCATGCCCTTGACCATCTTGCCCGGGATCATCCAGTTGGCGAGGTCGCCCTTCTCGCTCACCTGCATGGCGCCGAGGATCGAGAGGTTGATCTTGCCGGCGCGGATCATCGCGAACGAGTCGTGCGAGCCGAAGATCGAGGAGCCGGCGATGGTGGTGACGGTCTGCTTGCCGGCGTTGATGAGGTCGGCGTCGACCTCGTCTTCGGTCGGGAACGGGCCGATGCCGAGCATGCCGTTCTCGCTCTGCAGCCAGACCTCGATGTCGGGGTTGACGTGGTTGGCAACGAGCGTGGGCAGGCCGATGCCGAGGTTGACGTAGAAGCCGTCCTTCAGCTCCTCGGCCGCGCGCGCGGCCATCTGTTCGTGGGTCCAGGCCATTTCAGACTCCTGCCTTCTGCGCGGCCTTGGCGATGGCCTCGGTCGCTTCCTGGGCCGCCGCGGCGGGCAGCGAGGCGCTGACGGTGCGCTTCTCGATCCGCTTCTCGGGGTGCGCGTTGAGAACGATGCGGTGCACGTAGATGCCCGGCAGGTGCACCGCGTCGGGGTCGATCGCGCCGGTCTCGACGATCTCTTCCACCTCGACGATGGTGATCTTGCCGGCCATGGCCGCGGCGGGATTGAAGTTGCGCGCGGTGCGGCGGAACACGAGGTTGCCGCTCTTGTCGGCCTTCCAGGCCTTGACCAGCGAGACCTCGGGCACCAGGGCGCGCTCCATCACGTAGACGTGGCCGTCGAACTCGCGCGTTTCCTTGCCTTCGGCGACCAGCGTGCCGACGCCGGTGCGGGTGAAGAAGGCCGGAATGCCGGCGCCGCCGGCGCGCAGCTTCTCGGCGAGGGTGCCCTGCGGCGTGAACTCGAGCTCGAGCTCGCCCGCCAGGTACTGGCGCTCGAACTCCTTGTTCTCGCCGACGTAGCTGGAGATCATTCGCTTGATCTGGCGGGTTTCGAGCAGCATGCCGAGGCCGAAGCCGTCGACGCCGGCGTTGTTGGAGATGACGGTGAGGTCCTTGACCCGGGAGTCGCGCAGCGCCTCGATCAGGGCCTCGGGGATGCCGCACAGCCCGAAGCCGCCGACGGCGAGCAGCTGCCCGTCGTGGACGACACCGGCGAGCGCCGCAGCGGCGCTCGGGAAAGTCTTGTTCATGAACGGGGCTCCAACGGGCGAAGGCGTGGATTATCTCCGCAGGGCGCTGCCTAGAATCCCGGCCCATGATGAACACCGCCACCCTGCAGAAGACCCTCGGCGAGCTGGCGGCCGAGTACGTTCGCCGCCTGAACCTGAAGATCGAGTCGATCGAGGAGGACGGCGTGACCCTCAGCATGCCGGTCGCGCCGGAGCTGGTTCATGGCGGCGGGGTGCTTTGCGGGCAGGCGATCATGTCGGCCGCGGACACGGCGATGCTGGTGGCGATGATCGCGAGGATCGGCGAGTTCAAGCCGATGACGACGGTGCAGATGCAGACCAGCTTCTTGCGCCCCATACCGAAAGACGCGGGCTCAGTGACAGTTGTGGCACGCCTCTTGCGCTTCGGAAAGACGCTTAGCTACGGCGAAGTGGAGTTTCTGACGGCCGACAGGAAGTTGGCAGCCAAAGCGACGACTACGTACGCGTTGATCTGAGGGGATTTAGCGCGGCGCTCGGAGCCCCGGCTTCATCTCTTTCGGCCAGAAACTGAATGGCTTGAGGTGTTTCTTGGCAGGTGGGTGTCGGATTTCTGTGCGGAAGTACTCGATCCATCGTTGCCTGGCTGCGACGTACCCCGCGAATGCGGGGGCTGCTCCGGTCTACTTGGGTTCTCGTCTTCTGCCATCCAGGTAGCTGGGCACCTTCCGATTTCCGATGCACAGCGAATCCTTGACTTTCACGCTCCGTCTCGTCGAGACGCACGAAGACCTCATGCGGGCCTGCAGCGTCCGAGCCGAGGCCTATGGTCACAAGATTCCGGCGTTCCGGGAGTCGATGGCCCACCCCGACCACATCGACGCCTCGCCCTGGACCTCGATCTTCCTGTGCGAAGACAAGGACACCGGGAACGCTGTAGGCACCATGCGAATCCAGGCGACCACCCGGGGTGCGTCGATGCTGGAGATCGAGAAGTACGTGACGCCGCCACCGGAGTTGCTGCAGCAAGGTCGGGCCGAGGTCACTCGACTCGCGTCAGTGCGGGGTTCAGACCCGTTCGTCCGGCTGGCGATGTGGAAGGCCTGCTATCTCTACTGCATCGCGATTCAGGCACGGCTGTTGATCATGGGAGTTCGCAAGCCCGCTCTGCTGCGCGCCTATGAGCGGATGGGCGCGAAGGATATCTTCGGCGACCGACACGAGGTACCGCTCGGCCACGCCGGAAACCTGCCCCATCGTGTACTCGCCCTCGACATCGGCACGTGTGAACAAGAGTGGCGCGAAGGCTATCCGGACCTGTGGCACTTCTTCTTCGCGACTTTGCACCCCGACATTTCTGTCGTGCCGCTAGTGCATCGTCAGCCCATCGAAAAGGTCAGGCTCCATGTCGTCCAGTGACTGGGCGAACTCGTAAAGCGGATGATCCTTCATCCGCTCGTCCGGTGCCGCTGAAGTCACGATCCCTCCAATCGCGCCCAGCAGTTGATCGAGGGTGAACGGCTTCGTAAGGAAGTCGTTCATGCCGGCTGCGAAACACTCCTTACGATCCTCATCGCTCGGCGTCGCGGTCAGAGCGACGATAGGCACGCCTCGAATCCCGGCTGAGCGCTCGATAGCGCGTATCTCGCGTGTTGCCGTGAGGCCGTCCATGACGGGCATCCGGCAATCCATCAGGATCAAGTCCGGCCTGGGCTCGGTGAACGCCGCCGTCACGGCTTCGCGTCCATCATGAGCTCGTCGCGTCTGTGCGCCGAGCTGTTCCAGGTGGGCATTGGCAATGAGGGCGTTGACCTCGTTGTCCTCAACCAGCAGCACACGGTATCCGTCACGCAAGCGCGGGGTCGGGTGTGCTTGCGGCTTCGCGGCCACGGGAATCGAGGCGGCGGCTGCCCTTTCCAACCGCGCGGTGAACGTGAAACGCGAGCCGACGCCGGCGACGCTGGAAACCGAGATGTCGCCACCCATGGCCTGTGCCAACTCGCGCGCGATGGTCAAACCGAGACCGGTACCGTCGGCGGGACGGGAGGCTGTCTCATCAACTTGCCGAAACGCCTCGAAGATGTGAGGCAGATCGCGATCGGCGATTCCCGGGCCCGTGTCCGCGATTTCGAAGACGAAGATGCCGCCCTCCTCGCTGACCTTGAAGCGGACCAGGCCGCGCTCGATGAACTTGACCGCGTTGCCGAGCAGGTTGTGGAGCACCTGGCGGATGCGGGCGGCATCGCCTCGGACCCAGCACGTGCCAGCGACTCCGAAAGAAGCCTTGAAGGCGACTCCCTTTGCCTGGCAGCGGAGCTCGTACAGCTCGGACAGGTCCCGAAGTTCCAGCGCGAGGTCGAAGGGCGCCGGATGCAGCTCCAGCTTGCCCGAGTCGATCCGGGAGACGTCGAGCAACGCTCCGATGAGTTCGAGCAGATGCGTTCCTGACGACTCGATCAGCTCGAGGCGATGCTTGGCGACTGGCTCGGAAACCTGCTTGCGGACGAGCTCCGTCAGACCCAAGATGCCGTGCAGCGGGGTGCGCAATTCGTGGCTCATCGTGCCGAGGAACAGTGCCTTCACTGCGCTCTGGCGCTTCACCTGATCGAGCGCGATCTCGAGATCGGACGAAGTCTTCGACGCCCGCTCGAGCGCCACCTCCAGTTCGGCCTTGGACTGCGAGGCCGCCTGCAAGGCGCTCGACCGCTCCTGCAACGCTTCCGCGGTCCTCTCATGCGCGAGGAACTCGCGGCGAAGGCGCTTCTCCGACGCGAAGCCCGTGACCAGCGTCTGCGCAACAACAAGCATCATTCCGCAAGCGAAGAACGCGCCCAGCGCGTCGCCGCGCATCGCCATGGCGATCGCGACAGGCGCCAGCATCGGAACGACATAGGCCGCAGTGGCACGCTGCCAAACCTGCAAGCCAAAGGTGGCAAGCATCGCCACGCTGCTGAGACACGTGATCACAAGGCAGACGACTTCGCTGCGTGCGTTTGCGCCCCAGACTCCAGCGAACCCCCAGATCAACCCATCGAGGACCAGCGAGCCTACGAGGAGATGGCCAGCGAGATGGGTGTGCGACCGAAGTCGTTCAGATCGGTAGGCTTGCGAAAGGCCGAAGCGGGCAGCCGAAACAACCGCTTTCATCAAGAACCATGCCTGCGCCTGGGCAGCCCCGAACTCTGGCGCCAAGTACACCGCCAAGGCCAACGCGATCAGCGTAGAGATGAACGCCGCCTTTGCGACGTGGCCGTAGATGCTTGATACCTGCAACTCCAGCAGGCGCTCGCGTACGTGCGGATCGAGGTCGGCTGCCTTCTCAGGGGCAACGCTCCTTCCGCCTTGCGAGATTTGTTCGAACGTCGAAGAGAGTGCCATGCCGCATTGCCTGCCCGTGCCACGCCAGTGCCGTTGGAGACACTGCAGGCGAAACGAGCAAGCACCAGGTCCCACGATCGCTGACGAGCGATCGACCCTCCCTATATCGGGCAGCGGCATCCAGACTTGAGAGAGCTAGACGGGAAAGGCTAGGTCCAGTGCCAAGGCGACCCGACAGTTGACGACTCTTAGCGTTTCACCACCTGGATGCTCGATGGACATTTGTCACATCCCGAGCACGCACGTTCGAGGAATATCGCCGCGTCAAAGAGGCGCCGCCCCGGCCAACAAGAGCAAGAAGCGGAGCCGCTAGGAGGCTGATGGACGAAGTCAACCCGACGGTCACTCCCAGCTGAAGGCGAACCGTAATCGCCTAGCATCGAGGGCCTTCCGAACTCTCCACTGTCTCGGGGCCTTCCGACCCGAGGCGTTGCACCGTGACCGACGACGAACATCTCGCGGTGGAAGTAGCGCAGCTGCTGAAGCACCTCCACCCCGACGACCAACATCTCGCAGTGGAGGTAGCGCAGTTCCAGCAACATGTTCGCGACATCGCTGAGCTGCTCGCCGAGCGTATGGCTAGCGTGCCAGAGGCCGAGGCGGAGGTACTCCTAGAACAGCAGCTGGCCCGCCTCGCTGTCGTTGCGAGGCGGCTCGAAGCGAAGTGCGGCATTCCTGAGGTCGCGTCGAGCGTCGGCTTCAACATCTCCGCCGTGATTCGAACGCGGGTCGCTGAACTATTGCGAGGATGTGACTAGGGGCTGCATCACGCCCGCTTGCTGATCGCTCGGATGCGCTCGAGAACCTCCCGCGGTGACTTGTCTTTCAACGAGGACACCCTAGTCAAGGTCTTCTGCCCGCCGTCGCCGGTGGGGGCCATCCGGAGCCGGGAGCGTGGGCGCTCATGATTGCCGCCTTGTTGAGCCTAGGCGCTGTCGCACGCCGCCAGCGCCGCGGCTGACGAACTCGGATAAAGCCGCTTCCGCCACCCATAGCTGAAGTTCAAAAGATCCAGTCCAGTGCGCGAAGCGGTCCTTCAGCATGGCTGATCCTTTGCGGAATCAGCTTGAATGGCAACGGTTCCCCTGGCCGTCTACTGCGCCAGCAAGCGCTGCAGCAGCTCCCTGGTGGGATAGCCGTCGGCAGGCAATCCGACGCTGCGTTGATAGCCTCGAATTGCGCCGCGCGTGGTCGGCCCCATCACGCCGTCAGGTGCGCCGCTGTCGAAGCCGCGCTGGTTCAAGGCCGTTTGCAGCGCCGTCAATTGCTGGCGTGAGAGCGCGACCAGATCACGCGGCCATGGCGCCTGCACGCCGGGGCCGCCGGCCAGTCGTTGCGCAAGAAGGCCGACCGCCAACGCGTAGCTGGTCGAGTTGTTGTAGCGAAGGATGACCTGAAAGTTCAGTCCCACCAGAAAGGCGGGCCCGCCTGCGCCTGCGGGAAGGAGCAAAGTGGCCTCGGCGAACTGCGGCAGCGGCGCGCCATCGATGGTCTGAACGCCCTCGGCCGCCCACAGTGCGCTGGCTTGCCGCACCGCGACGTCGGCACGACCGACATCGAAGCGCGGCGGCAACCGGACCTCCACGCCCCAGGGCTGGTCCGCCTGCCATCCCGAGCGCGCCAGGAAGTTCGCCGTTGAGGCCATGACATCGGCCATGCTGGCCCATATGTCGCGCCGGCCATCGCCGTCGGCATCCACCGCATAGCCCAGATAGACCGAAGGCAGGAACTGCGTCTGGCCCATGGCTCCGGCCCAGGAGCCCAGCATCTTTGAGCGCACGATGTCGCCCTTCTGGAGAATCCTCAACGCGGCGAGCAACTGGCCGCGGGCCCAATCCTCACGCCGACCTTCGAAGCCGAGCGTGGCCAGCGCATCTACGGTCGGGATGCTTCCGAAGTTGCCGCCGTAGTCGCTCTCCACGCCCCAGATAGCAACCAAGATTGCCGGCGCTACACCGTAGCGCGCTGCCGCAGCATCGATGTCAGCACGAAACTGCAACAACTTGTCCTGACTCAGCGCGACACGTTGAGGCGACACGGCGCTGTCGAGGTAGCTCCAGACCGGGCGAATGAACTCGGGCTGCGCTCGGTCCAGTTCAACCACGCGTGGCAGGTAACGGACGTCGGCGAACGCGACGCTTAACGTCGCCTCGTCGATGCCTGCCCCTCGTGCGCTGGTGCGGAAGTCCATGACCCAGCGCTCGAATGCCTTCTGCTGCGGATCCGCATCGTCTGGGGAATCGGCGGAACGTCCGGCGGTGAGCGGGGGTGGTGGAGACGGTGGCGCCTTCGTCGGTTGGGTTGTGCAACCTACGAGGCTTGCCACCGCCAGCGTCATGCCGGCAAACGCACGGATTCGCAGTCGCGAAGAGTCGTGTCCGTGCATCCTCGGCAATCAGATCCGGCAACTGATGGTCGAAGGACCGCGTGCTCAGCCAGGGATCACAACTTCAAACGCCGGTCAGTACGCGCCCATGAAGTCACGCTTGCCGATGGCGACACCGTTGTGGCGCAGGATCGCATACGCGGTGGTGACATGAAAGAAGAACTGCGGCAGGCCGTAGCTGGCCAGATAGGTTTGACCGACCAGCCTCTTCTCCTTCGGTGTACCGGGACGCAAGATGATCTCTGTGCTTTCGCTGCCTTCGAACTGCGATGCGCTCAGGCCGTCCAGAAAGCTCACCGTCTGGGCCAACAGGGCATCAAGATCAGCAAAGCTCTTCTCTTGTCCCTCTTGGGTGGGGACCTCGACACCCGCCAAGCGTGCCGATACTCCACGCGCAAAGTCGGCCGCGATCTGCACCTGCTTGGCCAGCGCAAACATGTCCGGATACAGGCGCGCCTGAAGCAAGGCGTCGGGCTCGATCGAGTGGGCCGCGGCGTGCGTACTCGCCTGCGCCAGTACGGCTTTGAGCGCCATCAGCATTTGCTTGAAGACGGGAACGGCGAACGTATGCATCGGACTGGTCATGGTCGTTCCTTGGTAGAAGTGAAGCTAGACGGCGACGGCATTCGAGGGGGCCCCCGCCGGGTCAGAAGCCCAGGTGCTACGCCAACGGCCAAGGGCGGAGGACGCAGATTCAGTGTAAGGGTGCGTCAAAGGGCTCGTCACTGCGAACGCGTGATCGGCGGCGGTTGACCAAGATCCACTTCGGACGCCAGAAGTCGGACGTCTGGCCGTTCGTTTCGTCTGGCAGATCTACGGGATCGAGATCGGGTTCGCGTGGACCCGCTGGCGACCCGGAGCCACCGCGCGGCGAGAGCGACCGGATGTCCAAGAGCCGACTGGCGAGGTATAAGGAGCCGACCGACTGATGTCTCTGAACCAGAACATCTCCAAATCGGACTCCGCCATGGGTGAGCCTATGAAGAACTTGAAATGGACGGCTTGGCTGATGTCTGCACTGATGTGCGGCGTGGCTGTAGCGGGTATTTCGGCTCGCCCGAACATCCAGGAGGAGCCCAACTTCCTCGAGTCGACTGTGCCAACGACATTTGGCGGCTGGAGAAAGCTGGAAGAGCCTCCGCAGATCGTCGATCCCGGGACGAAGGAGCAGCTGGCGAGGATCTACAAAGAGGTCCTTACGCGGACGTACGTCAACGAGGCAGGTGATCGGATCATGCTGTCGATGGCCCGAAGCGGCAATCAGATCGGGATTCAGCAGGCGCACGTGCCTGACCTCTGCTATCCGTCGCAAGGCTTCAAGATCAGCCCCGTCAGGAACGGCGAGCTGCTGACGAAGTACGGAGCGATCCCAGTACGCAGGTTGACGACGAGCAAGGGCACGCGCTACGAGCCCGTCACGTACTGGCTGACCATGGCTGATCGGGTGATCAAGACGCAGTGGGACAAGCGGATGATCCAGTTCGGCACACTCGTAACAGGCGAAAGCCCCGGTGGGCTCCTGTTCCGGGTCTCAACGATAGACCGGGAGTCCGAGCGCGGGTTCGCGATTCAGCAGAAGTTCGTCGCCGACATGATGGCTTGGGTTTCTCCGGAAGCGCGCCGCAAACTGAGCGGCCTGCGTTCTCCAACCTGAGTTTCCGTCGGTCGACCTAATCCGGCCAGCTAGTAGGAAACCCGCCGTTCGCGGACGGCCGCTCGTGGCCGGGAGCAGCCGTTAGATGCCGGGCTCGCGATGCGTCAGGCGATCAACCTTCGTACCGCCTCCGGCAACGGCACGCTCCGCTCCTGCCGATAGTTCACCCACACCGTCTTCGCCCCGCCCGTCGCATAGAGCACGCCCGGCTCGTCGGTGCGCTCCAGCGTCACGTAGGCCTCGAAGCTCGTTCGCCCGGGCTTGGCCACGTAGTGCTTGGCGAGCACGTCGCCCGGGTACTTGAGCTGGCGCAGGAAGTTGCAAAAGGTGTTCACGATCACCGGCCCTTCGCCCGCCGCGTTGGGCGAGGGGCCTGCCACCTGGTGCAGCCACTCGATGCGAATGATCTCCAGGTAGCGCATGTAGATCGTGTTGTTCACATGGCCCATCGCGTCCATGTCGCCCCAACGGATCGGGATCACCATCTCCAGGGTCAGCTTCTTCGCCTCCGGCAGCTCGAAACGCATCGCGCTCCCTTGGCTCAGGTGCGGGAAATGTCGAGCTCGGCACACACGCGCTCGAGCAGCGCGCGCAGGGCCACGATCTCGGCCTCGGCCGTCGCCAGCCGCGCCTTCAGCGCGGCGAGCTCGCTCACCGCCACGAAGTCCTCGTCGTCCGTCGGCGCGCCCCCGTGTGCTCCGGCCTCCACCGGTCCGGTCAGGAGCTGCGCCCAGCGCGCCTCGCGCGCGCCAGGGGCGCGGGCCAGGCGAACGGCCAGCGGCCCGCCCTTCTCCTCGGGCCGCGCCGCGAGCTCATCGAGGAAGCCTTCCACTGCCGAGTGGTCGGCGAAGCGATGGAGCCGCTCGCTGTTGGCGCGCAGCTCCGAGATGGTCTGCGGCCCGCGCAGCATCAGCACCGCCAGCAGCGCCACCGATTGCGAAGGCAGGGCCAGCGCCCGCCCGAGGTTGTGCTCGTAGCGGCTGACGCGCGAGCCGCTCGATTCGAACGCCAGCGAAAGCAGCTTCAGCGCGTCGGCCGCGCCCTGCACCTCGCTCTCGCTCGCCGCCAGCACCGGATCGCGCGCCGTCTTCTGGTTGCAGCCCAGGGTCAGCGCGTTGAGCGAGAGCGGGTAGCTGTCGGGCACGGTGTGCGCCTTCTCCACCAGCACGCCGAGCACCCGCGCTTCCAGCAGCGAAAGCGGCCTCATCCGCGCCGGCTCCGGGAAGCGCTGCCTAGAGGCCGAAGCCGTCGTCGGCCGAGATCACCGCGCCGTTGACGAACTGGCTCTCGTTGGCGCACAGCATCAGCAGCACCGGGTCGAGGAACTCGGGGCTGCCGATCCGCTTTCTCGGCATGCTCTCGATGAACTTCTTGCCGGAATCGGTCTGCCACTGGTGGTGGTTGATCTCGGTGTCGATGTAGCCCGGGCAGAGCGCGTTCACGTTGATGCCGTAGCGCCCCCACTCGAGCGCCATCGCCTTGGTCATGTGGATCACCGCCGCCTTGCTCATGGCATAGACGCCGATCCGGCCGAGCACCCGCAGGCCCGCCACCGAGGCCACGTTCACGATCCGCCCGCCGGTGAAGGTGCCGGGCGCCGCGCCCTGGGCGCGGGCGATCATCCGCTTGCCCACTTCCTGCGCCACGAAGAAGGCGCCGCGCACGTTCACGTCGAACACGAAGTCGAAGTCCTCGGGCGTCGCCTCCACGAGCTTTTGCGTCGTCGCCACGCCCGAGTTGTTGATCAGGATGTCGATCGTGCCCATCTCGGTCTCGGTGTGCGCCACCGCCGACTTGATGCTGTCGTGATCGGTCACGTCGAGGGGCACCACGTGCGCGTCGCCGCCTTCGGCCTCGATCTCGGCGCGCAGCGACTTCAGGCGCTCCACCCGCCGGCCGGCGAGCGCCACGCCGGCGCCGGCCTTGGCCAGGATGCGCGCAAACTGTGCGCCCAGGCCGCTCGAGGCGCCGGTGACGAGCGCAACGCGCCCCGATAGATCGATCGTGTAGCTCATGAGGGGAATGGCGCTCCGTAGAATCGTCGACGAGTGTAGCCAAGAGAAAAACGATGACACCCGAAGCAATCCTGGCGCAATACGGTCCGCGCGAAGCGATGGAGTACGACGTGGTGGTGGTCGGCGCCGGGCCGGCCGGCCTCGCCACCGCCATCCGCCTCAAGCAGCTCGCCGCCGAGCGCTCGCACGAGGTCTCCGTGGTGGTGCTCGAGAAGGGCTCGGAGCCCGGCGCGCACATCCTCTCCGGCGCGATCATGGATCCGCGCGCGCTGAACGAGCTGTTGCCCAAGTGGAAGGAAGACGGCGCGCCGCTCAATCAGCCCGTCACCGCCGACCGCTTCCTCTTCCTGAGCGAAACCGGCGCCAAGGCCACACCCGAGTTCTTCCTGCCCGACTGCTTCAAGAACCACGGCAACTACGTCATCAGCCTCGGCAACCTGGTCAAGTGGCTCGCGCAGCAGGCCGAGGCGCTGGGCGTCGAGATCTTCCCGGGCTTCCCCGCGGCCGAGGTGCTCTACGCCGAGAACGGCGCGGTCAAGGGCGTGGCCACGGGCAACCTCGGCATCGGCAAGGACGGCGAGCCGGGCGAAGGCTTCCAGCTCGGCATGGAGCTGCACGGCAAGTACACGGTCTTTGCCGAAGGCTCGCGCGGCAGCCTCGGCAAGCAGCTCATCTCGCGCTTCTCGCTCGACGCCGGCAAGGATCCGCAGAGCTACGCCATCGGCATCAAGGAGCTGTGGGAGGTGGAGCCTTCGAAGGCCTCGCCCGGCCTCGTGGTCCACACGGCAGGCTGGCCGCTCGATTCGGCCACCTACGGCGGCTCGTTCCTCTACCACCTCGACAACAACCAGGTCGAGCTCGGCTTCGTCGTCGGCCTCGACTACAGCAACCCCTGGCTCAGCCCGTTCGAGGAGCTGCAGCGCTGGAAAACGCACCCCGAGATCAGGAAAACGCTCGAGGGCGGCAAGCGCCTCGGCTACGGCGCCCGGGCGCTCACCGCCGGCGGCATCCTCAGCCTGCCGAAGACGGTGTTCCCGGGCGGCGCCTTCGTCGGCTGCGAGGCCGGCTACCTCAACGCCAGCCGCATCAAGGGCAGCCACGCCGCGATCAAGACCGGCATGCTCGCGGCCGAGGCCGCCTTCGAAGCGCTGGTCGCCGGGCGCAGCCAGGACGAGCTGACGGCCTACCCGGCCGCGTTCGAGAAGAGCTGGCTCCGCGAGGAGCTCGAACTCTCGCGCAACTTCAAGCAATGGTTCAAGAAGGGCCGCACCCTCGCCACGCTGATGACCGGCATCGAGCAGTGGCTGCTACCCAAGCTCGGCTTCAAGGCGCCGCCCTGGACCCTGCACCGCGCCAAGGCCGATCACCTCTACCTGAAGCCCGCGGCCGAGTGCCCGAAGATCGCCTACCCCAAGCCGGACAACAAGCTCACCTTCGACCGGCTCTCGAGCGTCTTCATCAGCAACACCAACCACGCCGAGAACCAGCCGGCGCACCTGACGCTGAAGGACAACAGCGTGCCGGTGCAGATCAACCTGGCGAAGTACGGCGGGCCGGAGAGCCGCTATTGCCCGGCCGCGGTCTACGAGTTCGTTGCCGAGGGCGGCACCGAGCGGCTGCAGATCAACGCGCAGAACTGCGTTCACTGCAAGACCTGCGACATCAAGGACCCGACCCAGAACATCGTCTGGGTCACTCCCGAAGGCGGCGGCGGGCCGAACTACGTCGGCATGTGATGGCGGTGACGCGGGTCGCGGGCGCGGTCGAGCGCGGAGTCGCCACCGCCTGGCTCGCGGCGATCGATGCGCATCCCGCGTGGCGCCGCGAAGGCGCTTCTTGCAACGACTTCAATCCGCACAGCTCCTCGCTGCGCGCCCGGGCGCTCGCGCCGTCGCTCGACCTCGCGGCCGTCGCCGCGGCGCTGCTCGCGGGCGAGGTCGGTGCGCTGAGCCGCGGCCTCCTGGGCGATGAGCTCGCGCTGAACCTCGACCAGTGCTGGGTGCGCCGCCAGTACGCGCCGGATCGCAGCCCGCCGGGGCATGCACCGCACAGTTGGCACCAGGACGGCGCCCTCGCCTTCGACTTCCTCGGCGCAGGCTCGTCCGAGGGTGCGCTGCTGGCCATGGCGACCTGCTGGATCGCCCTCACCCCCTGCGGTGTCGACGCGCCCGGGCTCGAGCTGATCGACCGCGACGCCGGGTCGCTGCTGCCGCTCTCCGCCCTGCCGGATTCCGTCGTCCGGGCGACCCATCCGGAGCGCGATTTCAAGCGGCCGATCCTCGATCCCGGCGACGCGCTCGTGTTCGGCGGCGGCGTGCTGCACCATACGCATGTCGCCGCGGCCATGAGGCACGACCGCACCAGCCTCGAGCTGCGATTCTTTCCTGCCGCAAGCCTCCCGCCGCGCCTGCGCGGCGACCGCTTCCTGCCCCTGCACTGACCGACGACCCCGGAGACCCGCCCGATGCCCCCCTCCTCTCCCACCTCCGAAGCCGAGCAACCCGAAGTCCTGGTCGTCGCCAAGCTCTGGCCGCCGATGATGGAATCGCTGCGCGGCGCCTTCCGCGTGCACGACCGCATCCACCAGACCGACCCGACCGCGTTCGCCGCGGTGGCGCCGCGCATCCGCGCGATCTCGGCCAGCGGCGAATCGAAGGTGCCGCGCGAGCTGATCGCGCAGTTGCCGGCGCTCGAGATCATCTCGGTGTTCGGCGTCGGCTACGACGGCGTCGACGTCGCCGCGGCGCGCGAGCGGGGCATTCCGGTCACCAACACGCCCGACGTGCTCAACGACGAGGTCGCCGACCTGGCGATCGCGCTCGTTCTCTCGATCTCGCGCCGCATCCCCCAGGCCGACCGCTACGTGCGCGAGGGCCAGTGGGCAAACGGGCCGATGCCGCTGGCGCGCAAGGTCAGCGGCGCCCGGCTCGGCATCGTCGGCCTCGGCCGGATCGGCAACGCCATCGCCAAGCGGGCCGAGGCGTTCGGCATGTCGATCGCCTACACCTCGCGCAGCGCCAGGCCGGAGTCGAGCTACCGCTACTTTCCGAGTGCCGAGGCGCTTGCCGCCGAGGTCGACTTCCTGGTCGTCATCACCCCGGGCGGCGCCGGCACGAGAAAGCTGATCGATGCCAAGGTGCTGAAGGCGCTCGGCAAGGACGGCTACCTGATCAACGTGGCCCGCGGCTCGGTGGTCGACGAGGCGGCGCTGATCGAGGCGCTGCAGAACGGCACCATCGCCGGCGCCGGCCTCGACGTGTTCGAGAACGAGCCGAACGTCCCGGCGGCGCTGATCGCGCTCGACAACGTGGTGCTCACGCCGCACGTCGGCAGCGCCACCTGGCAGACGCGCCGCGCCATGGCCGACCGCGCCTTCGGCAACCTCGAGGCCCACTTCGCGGGCAAGCCGCTCCTCTCACCGGTGCCCTGACATGAAGAACAGCTTCGATCTCTCCGGCAAGGTCGCTCTCGTCACCGGCGCGGGCTCGGGCCTCGGCTTCGCGATGGCCCAGGGCCTGGCGGAGGCTGGAGCGCGGGTCGTTCTCAACGGCCGCACCGTCGCCAAGCTCGAGGCCGCTGCGGGCAAGCTTCGCGAGCAGGGGCTGGCGATCGAGATCGCGGCGTTCGACGTCGCCGATTCGGCGGCGGTGAACGCCGGCGTCGGCGACGTCGCCGCCCGCTTCGGTGCGATCGACATCCTCGTCAACAACGCCGGCGTGCAGCACCGCGCGCCGATCGAGGAGTTCAGCGACGCCGACTGGCGCCGGCTGATGGCCACCAACCTCGACGCGCCCTTCTTCATGGCGCGGGCCGTGGTGCCGGCGATGAAGGCTCGCCGCTCGGGCAAGATCATCAACATCGGCTCGCTGATGTCGAGCCTGGCGCGACCGACGACCATCCCCTACCAGGCGAGCAAGGGCGGCATCGCCATGCTGACCCGCGGCCTCGCGGTCGAGCTGGCGCCGCACAACGTGCAGGTCAACGCGATCGCGCCGGGGTTCTTCCGCACCGAGCTGAACGCTGCGCTGACCGGCAATCCGGAGTTCAGCGCCTGGGTCGAGAAGCGCACGCCGGCGGGTCGCTGGGCGGCGCCGGAAGAGCTTGCCGGCGCGGCGGTGTTTCTCGCCTCCGCGGCTTCGGCGTTCGTGACCGGGCAGGTGCTCTACGTCGACGGCGGCTTCACCGCCGGCATGTAGCGCGCGTCAGTTTTGCCCTTCGGTCAGGGCGTCGAGCTGGAAGCGGCCGTCCTTGGTCACCAGCCAGATCTCGGTGAACCTGATGTTGCCGGTCAGCCGCGTCGGCTTCGGCAGCTGGGCGCGGCGGATCGCCTCGATCACGGCGGCGCTCACGTCGGGCGCATGCGAGGGCCCGCGCACCAGGTCGACCCGGCTGGCGCGGCCGTTCTCGTCGACGGTTGTCTCGACCACGACCACCGCGTGGATCAGCGGCGGCAGCCGGCCGCGGAAGATGCGCGAGCGGTATTCCTCGTAGAAGTGGCGCGCGGCATCGACGCGGTAGGCGCGCAGGTCGGCGGCGGTGGAGACTTTCTGCATCACGGCGCCGTTCGGCGAATCGAAGTAGCCGCCGTTGGCGACGACCGCGCCATGAGCGAAGAGCAGGCAGGCCGCGAAAAGCCCGACGATGCGTTTCATGGGAGACCTCCTGAGCGGCGGCCGCCGATGCGCGAAAACGCACCCGGGCGAACGACACGGCCAGACTAGGAGATCGGCGCTTCGCCGGGGGAGCTCGACGGGCCGCCTGGGCGGCAGAACCGGCGAGTCGTGACACCGTTCATGGTGTCATCGGTAACCGGAGTTTTCTCAGGCGCGCATCGTCGCGCCGCCGGCCGGATCGAACAGGTGGACGCTGTCCAGCGCGACCGTCAGCGAGATCGCCTGGCCGGGCTGCACGTCGGTGCGACCGTGCATCACGACGACGATCTGCGCCGCGCCGGCCTGGACCAGCAGCTCGGTCTCGGCGCCGGTGGGCTCGACGACGATCACCTCGGCCGGCACCGACCGCTCGCCGCCGCCCAGCGCCAGGTCGCCCGGGCGGACGCCGTAGACCACCGCCTGGCCGTCGGCGCCCGGAGCGCTTGCCGGCAGCGGCCAGCGCGTTCCGCCCTCGACCTCGACCCAGGCGGCGTCGGCCTGACGCCGCAGCGTGCCGGTGACGACGTTCATCGACGGCGAGCCGATGAACTGGGCGACGAACAGGTTGGCCGGCCGGTCGTACAGCTCGAGCGGCGTGCCGATCTGCTCGATCCGGCCGTCCTGCATGACGACGATCTTGTCGGCCATGGTCATCGCCTCGACCTGGTCGTGGGTGACGTAAATGAAGGTTGAGTTCAGGCGCTCGTGCAGCTTTTTGATCTCGACGCGCATTTCCGTGCGGAGCTTCGCGTCGAGCGCCGACAAGGGCTCGTCGAAGAGGAAGGCGACCGGATCGCGCACGGCGGCGCGGCCAAGCGCGACGCGCTGGCGCTGTCCACCGGACAATTCATGGGGTTTGCGGTTGAGGAGTTCGCCGATCCGCATCAGCCCGGCCGCGGCGCGGACGCGCGCGTCAATCTGAGCCTTGGGCGTGCCGGACATGCGCAGCGGGAAGGCGATGTTCTCGTAAACGGTCTTGTGCGGATAGAGCGCGATGCTCTGGAACACCATCGCGATGTTCCGCTTCTCGGGCGGAACGGTTTCCATCGGCTTGTTATCGAAAAGGATGTGCCCGGATGATGGTGAATCCATTCCGGCGATCATGTTGAGGGTCGTCGTCTTGCCGCAGCCCGAAGGCCCCAGCAAGACGACGAATTCCTTGTCGCGTATCTCAAGGTCGAGGGATTCGACAGCCACGGTGTCGCGATAGCGACGAACAACCTTGTCCAGCACAACACCGGTCATCGAATCCCCCCTACTTCCCAGGCCTTAACGCGCGTCTCTATTCTTTTACGTACTTCGAGCGGAGGGGTTCCCAGCTCTCCTTCATGGCGACCACAACTTCCGAGGGAGTCTTGGTGCCCTTGAGCAGAAGCTCGTCCTCGATCATCAGCTGCATGCCGACTTCCCACTCCTGGTGCCAGCCGGCCTTGAGGGCGTTTCCGGCGACTGCCTTCTGGCGGCCTTCGAAGAGCCAGGTGTAGTTTTCCTCGGCGAGCGGCGGATACATCCACTTGCTGATCGCCGCCTTGACTTCCGGGTCCGCATAAACGTCCGGGAAGGGCACCTGGAGGTTGGCGAGCT
>JAIOOS010000018.1 GCA_021414305.1 Burkholderiales bacterium
GTGCTCAAGGTACTTGCGCCAGTCGTCTTCCATTTCCATGTCGTCGGTAGCAATCACGCAATCGATATTTGTCAGGTCATGCGGCGCGGGTAACACGGCAGAGTTTTCGGGCATTTCGATGGGAAGCAGCACGGTAAACACGGTGCCTTCGCCGGGCGTGCTTTCCAGGAAGATGGACCCGTTGAGCAGGTCCACGATCTGCTTGCAAATGGAAAGGCCCAGCCCGGTCCCCCCGAAACTGCGGGTTGTTGAACTGTCGGCCTGTGTGAAAGGTTTGAAGAGCTTGCTGAGCACCTCCGCCTCTATCCCAACGCCATTATCGGAGACGGTTATTCGAAGGGAGGCATCGCCCTCCCGCTCCAAGCGCGCGCGGACCTGGCCGGGACGTTTCTGCCCGGCTGAGAACTTGATGGCATTCCCCAGGAGGTTGTTGAGGATCTGCCGCATGCGAACCGCATCGGCGACTATAAAAGGTGGAAAGCAAGGGTCGGTGAAAAAGGTCAGGTCCACCTGCTTTCGCGCGGCAACGGGGTTCAAGGCCTCGCAGACCGCTTCGAGCAACTCGGCCAAGGCAACCGGCTCGTGCTCGAGTTCTATCTTGCCAGCCTCGATCTTGGAGAAGTCCAGGATTCCGTCGATGACCCCCAAGAGGCTGTACGCCGACTCCCGAATGATTTCAACCAACTCAATCTGATACGGGCGCAGGCTGGTCTGCCGCAATACGTCCACGGTGCCAATCACGCCATTCATGGGAGTGCGAATCTCGTGGCTCATGGTGGCAAGAAACTGCGACTTGGCAATATTGGCGGCTTCGGCTGCCTCCTTCGCTGCCATGAGCGAGACGCTTGCCGCATCGGACTCCAGGCCATGACGCACGGCCCGGGTGGTGGTGTCGCGGAACTCCTGGGCCGCCTTGTACATCGTCACGCCGAAGATGCCCGCCAGGATCGCCAACGGCACGGATCGAACCGAATCGCTGACCAGACTCACGGCCACAAGAGCGCCAAGCTGCATCAGACTCAATATGGCGAAGGACTTCCCTACCAAGGACATGAAGAAGGCCGCGATCGCCACCGAGCCGCAGATCGTGACCACGAAGGCGGTGGCGGTGGTTGCGCTGAGCGAGGGGTAGATGCAAACGGTGCAAATCGCCCACATGATCCCGGCCACCGCCGCATTGCCTTCCAACTCGTGCTGCAGGCGAAGGAGGTCCGTGTCGCCTCGCTCGGGAACATTCGAAAAGCGCTTCGACAAGGAGTAGCGCCATCCCACCACGGTCAAGCCGATCAAACCGATCAATACGGCAATCGCCGTCATGCCGACCTGCAGTCCCAACCAGACGAAGAACGCGATTCCGGCAATCTGGAGCGGCACACTTCGGGTCGAATTGATCAGAGCCATGCGCAGCAACTCTCTGCGCACGGCGGCATCGATCGCGGAGACCTTGGAACTCACCCGCCTAGGATACTGGTGGAATGCGGTTCAACCCGCCCCCCCAGGCCCCCGGCCGCTCAGTGTGAAAGTGATGAAATGACAGCCCGAAGCGTTGCGGTCGGCACATCCTGCGGGGAGGCCCGGTAGCGTGGAGCCGGCCGGCCTTGGGATTCGCCCCCTCTTCTCGAGATTTGCCGAGTATTTCGGCGCGCAATATGCACGCGATCGTGCGAATCAGGAAAGGGAGCGAGCGCTTCAGCGCGGCATCGTCGGGCTGGTCGTCTCCGCGTACTGGGTGCTGCAGTACCTGTCCGGTCGCGAAGTCCGGGCACAGCTCTGGTTTGTAGTGTTTCTCGGCCTGGTGCTGCCCGTTCTCGCGTTCAGCTATCGCCGGTTTCTCCTCTCGCGTCCGGAAGGAGGAGTCGCAATTCAGTACGCCTTCCTGGTTCTCGATCCGGTAGCGATCATCGGTGTGCTTGTCCAGGATCCACTCACCTTCGCATTCCTGAATCCCTTCATGCTCGTGGTGATCGTCCGCAACGGGCTCCGGTTCGGCCTTCGGACGATGTACTTTGCCTGGGGGGTCACCTTGGCGCTCTCCACCCTCCTCTTCACCAACAAGTTCTGGAGAACCGAGCTCGAGCTGACCTTTTCCTTCCTGATCATGCTGGCGCTTGTCCCAGTTTTCTTTTCCTCCCTCATCCGCCGCATCCACTCCGTCCGGGTCATCGAAGAAGAGCGCGCCCGTGCGCTCGCCACGCACGAGCTCGCGATCGCGCGCAGCGCCTTCCTGGCCAAGGTCAGCCACGAGCTTCGATCCCCACTGCAGGGAATCGTCTCCGCGCTCGACGTGATCGAGATGCGTCATGCCCGCGCCTTCGAGGGCGACGAGGAACTGATCGGCCGGATGAGGCGATCCTCGATGCTCCTCAATACCCAGCTTCGCGACCTGCTGACGCTGGCCAAGGGCGAGGCCGGGCGCCTGCAGATGCATGCCGAACCGTTCGAGGCCTGCTCGCTGGTCGAGGCGATGGCCGAGGACGCCCGCGAGCTCGCCGTCTCGAAGGGCCTGCAACTCGTGGTCGTGCTGCCGCCGCCGCCGCTGTTCGTAGTCGCCGACGGCGCACGCATCGACCAGGTGCTGACGAACCTGGTCATCAATTCGGTGCGCTATACCGACGCGGGCGAGGTTCGCGTCTCGATGGATCCGCAGGGCGAGCCGCCGGACCGCCTGCACTTCGTGGTCGCCGACACCGGGCCCGGGATTCCGGAGGACGTGCTGCCCACGCTGTTCGAGCCCGACAAGTTCGTCACGACGCCCGCGCGGCGCGGAGAAGGCTCCGGAATCGGTCTGGCCATCGTCCGCACGCTGGTCGATCACCTGGGCGGCACGCTGGGCGTGACCAGCACGCTGGGCAAGGGAACCACCTTCACCGTCGACTTTCCCGCGGAATTCGAGGCTCGCGACACGGCCGACTTCTCGGACACGGACACCCACGGGCGAATCCTCATCGTCGACGACCAAAGCGACGTGCTCGACGCCCTGGAAAGCGTGATCGACGAGCTGGGCTACGACCTCGACCGGGCCAACTCGGCCGCAACCGCCTCCCGGCTGCTCTCCGAGCGCATCTACGACGCGGTGCTGCTGGATCTCGACATGCCGATTCGCGGCGGCGCCGACCTGCTCGCCGAGACCCGGCGCGGCGACGGGCCGAACCGGTCGGCGCACTTCATCAGCCTCAGCGCGGCGGAGCGCGCCGCCGGGCTCGACCCGGCCTTCGACGTCTGCCTCTCCAAGCCGATCGAACAGCCCGTCCTTCGGCGCGCGCTGCTCGGAGCCCGACGCCGGCAACGGCCGGCGCAGAGAGGCCTGTGGGCC
The DNA here is from genome assembly GCA_021414305.1 of Burkholderiales bacterium. Taxonomy (GTDB): domain Bacteria; phylum Pseudomonadota; class Gammaproteobacteria; order Burkholderiales; family Burkholderiaceae_C; genus Schlegelella_A. The sequence continues at coordinate 3,314 of JAIOOS010000018.1, forward strand.
GCAGACAACTAGCGCCGCCCGGCCGCCACGTCAGAAGTGAATCCCCCGCATCATCTGCTGCATCGCGATCGCCTCGGCTGAAGGCTGGTACTTCTTGTCCTTGTCGCCCTTCGCCGCGGCGCTGTCCGGGAACATGCGGAAGGTCGAGTTCATGACGATCTGCGCCACGCGCGGCACCAGGGCGTGCAGCAGCTCGCCGGTGATGCCGAGCCGCGTGGCGATGCGCACCGGCTTGTAGACGCAGGCCTCGGCGATCATGGTGGCCGCGTCTTCCGGCGAGAGCACCGGCACGTTGTCGTAGAGCTTGGTCGGGCCGATCATCGGCGTGCGCACCAGCGGCATGTTGATCGTCGTGAACGAGATCCCCATGTCGGCGTACTCGCTCGAGGCGCAGCGCGTCCAGGCGTCGAGCGCCGCCTTGGAGGCCACGTAGGCGGAGAAGCGCGGCGCGTTCGTCAGCACGCCGATCGAGCTGATGTTGACGATGTGGCCCTTCTTCTTGGCGACCATGCCCGGCAGGAAGCCCATGGTCACGCGCAGGCAGCCGAAGTAGTTGAGCTGCATCGTCCGCTCGAAGTCGTGGAAGCGGTCGTAGCTCGCCTCGATGGCCCGGCGGATCGAGCGGCCGGCGTTGTTGATCAGGAAATCGACGCCGCCGTGGGTCGCGTTCAGCCAGTCGACCATTCCCTTGCAGCTCGCCTCGTCGGCGATGTCCGCCGAGTAGGTCTCGACGACCGCGCCCTTGCCCGCGGCGGCGAGGATCTCGCGCTTGGCCTCGACCAGCTTGGCCTCGTCGCGGGCGCAGATCACGGTGATCGCGCCGGCTTCCGCGAACTTGATCGCCGCCGCCAGGCCGATGCCCGACGAGCCGCCGGTGACCAGCACCACCTTGCCGCCGACCGTGCCGCGCAGCGAGCGGTCGATCTTGAGCGCCGGATCGAGATGGCGCTCCCAGTAGTCCCAGAGGCGCCAGGCGTAGTCGGGCAGCTTCGGGCACTCGATGCCCGAGCCCTTCAGCGCCGCGAGCGCCTCGCGGCAGTCGTAGCGGGTCGGGAAGTTGATGAAGGTGAGCATGTCGTCGGGCAGACCCAGGTCCTTCATCACCGCGCTCTTGATGCGCCGCACCGGCGCCAGCGCCATCATTCCCTTCTTCACGCTCTTCGGAATGAAGCCGAGCAGCGCGGCGTTGACGAACAGGTTCATCTTCGGCGCGTGCGCGGCCTTGCTGAAGATGTCGAGCACGTCGCCGACGCGGTAGCCGACCGGATCGACCAGGTGGAAACAGCGCTTGTCGAGATCGGTCTTGAGATGGCTGATGTGGTCGAGCGCGGCGACGACGAAGTCGACCGGCACGATGTTGATCCGCCCGCCCTCCAGGCCCACCGAGGGCATCCACGGCGGCAGCAGCTGACGCATGCGCTGGATCAGCTTGAAGAAGTAGTACGGCCCGTCGATCTTGTCCATCTCGCCGGTCTGCGAGTCGCCGACCACGAGCGCCGGCCGGTACACGGTCCACGGCACCTTCGCTTCCTTGCGCACGATCTTCTCGCTCTCGTGCTTGGTCATGAAGTACGGGTGCTCCAGGCCCTCGGCCTCGTCGAACATGTCCTCGCGGAACACGCCCTCGTACAGGCCCGCGGCGGCGATCGAGCTCACGTGGTGCAGGTGTCCGGCATCGATCGCCTTGGCGAACTCCACCACCGCGCGGGTGCCGTCGATGTTGGCGGCGATCTGCGATTCGGCGTCGGCCGAGAGGTCGTAGACGGCAGCGAGGTGATAGACGTGGTCGACGTGGCCCTTGAGCTTCTTCACGTCGTCAGCCGAGACGCCGAGCTTCTTCGCGGTGAGGTCGCCGTAGACCGGAACCGCGCGCGACCTGGCGCCCTGGTTCTCGATGCCCCACCACGCGTACAGGTCGTCGAGCTTCGACTCGCTCTCCGGCCGGAGCAGGAAGTGCACGGTCGCGCCGCGACGCGCAAGCAGGGCCTTGACCAGCCGCTTGCCGATGAAGCCAGTGGCTCCGGTGACGAAATAGCGCATCCCTGACTCCCGAAGTATTGGCCGCGACACGAGCGCCGACGCGTCCGCATTCTTGTGCAAAGGCGCGCCCCGCTCGCGCGGGGCAAACCCCGACCCAGGGCAGTTCGCGTGGAGTCCCGGCCGAGCGGCCGATGTCGATTAGGGTGCGCCCCCTCGGGATGCTCCCTAGAGTGGCGCCCAGCGCTGCACGATCGCGGCCGCAAAACCCCAAGGAGAACTCAGCATGGTCAAGAAACTCAAGGCGATGGCCGACAAGAAGAACATGTCGGGCGCCAGCCTGTTCGACAGCGCGCTCGCCAGCTCGGTCAAGGAATCGGCCAAGGAGATCTGGCTCGCCGGCATGGGCGCGTTCGCCAAGGCGCAGGCCGAAGGCAGGCAGGTATTCGAGGCGCTGGTCAAGGAGGGCAGCTCGCTGCAGAAGAAGACCCAGGGCGTCGCCGAAGAGAAGTTCGGCGAAGTCACGAGCAGGATGACCAGCATGGCCGACGAAGTGACCGCCAAGGCCGGCAAGCAGTGGGACAAGCTCGAGACGATCTTCGAAGACCGCACCGCCAAGGCGCTGAAGAAGCTCGGCGTGCCGACCTCGAAGGACATGCAGGCGCTGATGGACCGGGTCGACGCGCTCAGCGCCAAGGTCGCAACGCGCGCCAAGTCCGCCGCCAAGTCCGCCGCCAAGACCGCCCCGGCCAAGACCGCCGCGCCGAAGAAGCGCGCCACCGCCAAGGCCGCTGCCAAGCGCGCCCCGCGCAAGGCCGCTGCCTGAGGCAGAAGCGATTCGCGGCGGCCTTCGCCGCGAAGCGGGGGAAGAGGACGCTACGGCGTCCTTTTTCTTTTTCCGGGCCTGCTCAGACCGTCGCCCGGCCCAGGTAGCGGGTCTCGAGATGGCGGCGGAAGTGGATCGGATTCAGCGCCTCGCCGCTGGCGCGAGTGGCCAGCTCGGCCGTCGTCCAGCGGCTGCCCTGCAGCCAGATGTTCTCGCGCAGCCAGTCGAACACCGGCGCCAGGTCGCCGCCGGCGATGCGCCGGTCGAGGTCGGGCGACCCGCGGCGGATCGCCGCGAACCACTGAGCCGCGTACATCGCGCCCAGCGTGTAGCTCGGAAAATAGCCGATGAGGCCGGAGCCCCAGTGCACGTCCTGCATGCAGCCGTCGGTGAAATTGCCGCGCGTATCGACGCCGAGCAGCGACGCCATGCCCTCGTCCCACAGCGCCGGGATGTCCTCGACCTCGATCTCCCCGCCGATCAGGCGCCGCTCGATGCCGAAGCGAAGGATGACGTGCGCCGGGTAGCTGAGCTCGTCGGCGTCGACCCGGATCAGGCCGGGCTTCACGCGCGTCAGCAGCCGCTGCAAGGCGTCGGCCTCGAACGCCGGCTGCGCGCCGAGGTGCTTGACGAGCAACGGCGCCATCCGGGCGATGAATTCGGCGCTCTGGCCGAGCTGCATCTCGAACGCGAGGCTCTGGCTTTCATGGATACCGGCCGAGCGTGCCCACGCCACCGGCTGGCCGAGCAGCTCGCGGGGCAGGTTCTGCTCGTAGCGAGCATGGCCGGTCTCGTGGATCGTGCCCATCAGGCTCTGCACGAAATGGTCCTCGCGATAGCGGGTCGTGAGGCGCGTGTCCTCGGGAACGCCGCCGCTGAACGGATGCGCGCTCTCGTCGAGGCGGCCGGCCTCGAAGTCGAAGCCAAGCAGCGCCATCACGTCGAGGCTGAGCGCGCGCTGCGCCGCCTTCGGGAACGGACCGCGCGGCGCGACGGGCGGCTCGCTCGCCTGCTTGTCGCGGGCCGCGCGCACCAGGGCCGGCAGCCAGGTCTGCATGTCGGCGAAGAGGCGCTCGACCTCGGCGCTCGTCATGCCGGGCTCGTACTGGTCCAGCAACGCGTCGTACGGCGCCAGGCCGCTGGCCTCGGCCCGGCGCTTCGCTTCCTCGCGCGCCAGGCGCACGACCTCGCGCAGGTTGACGAGATAGCCGGCCCAGTCGCCGGCCGGCCGCTGCGCCCGCCAGGCGTGCTCGCAGCGCGAGGTGGCGAGCGAGCTCGCTTCGACGAGCGCCGCCGGCACCGCGTTCGCGCCGCTCCATTCGCGCCGGATCTCGCGCAGGTTGGCGCGCTGCGCCGGAAGGAGCGGCTCCTGCTCGGCCGAGGCGATCAGCGTGGCGAGCCGGGGCTCGGTGCGCAAGGTATGCAGCAACGTTTCCATCTCGGCCATCGCCGCGGCACGCGCCTCGTTGCCCTTGCTCGGCATGATCGCGGCCCGGTCCCAGCTCGCCATCGAGTGGAGATGGTCGAAGCGGTGCAGCCGCGCCCAGTGGCGAACGAGCGTCTCGTAGGCGCCGGTGGTCATGGCGACGCTCAGCGCACGTACTGGCCGGGGAAGAATCCGACCAGCACCGCGGTGAAGACGAGGTAGCGGCCGAACTTGCCGATCGCCATGTAGAGAAGGCACGGCCAGAACGGCAGCTTCAGCCAGCCCGCCACGGCGCAGAGCGGGTCGCCCACGACGGGCAGCCAGGAGAGCAGGCAGGCCTTGGGCCCGAACCGGCGCAGCCACTTCAGGGCGCGGACGTCGGGATGCTTGTTCGTCATGTGCTCGTAGGCGCGCTCGGCGCCGTATCCCATCCACCAGGTCACCGCGCCGCCCAGCGTGGCGCCGGCGGTCGCGGCGAGGATCGCCGGCCAGAACATCTCGGGGTTGAGCTTGACCAGCCCGAACACCGCCGGCTCGGAACCCAGGGGCACCAGCGTCGAGGCGACGAAGGCGATGAAGAAGACGGTGCTCAGGCCCACCTCCGGCAGGGAGAGCACCCGCATCATCCAGTCGAGCCAGACATCCATCGGGACCATTATCGACAGGCCGCGAATGCGGGTCGCACCGAGGCCTTTGCCCGGTTTCGCGCCGCTATACTCCTGCCTCGTTTTTCAGCAGCCGCCTCCCCTCCCCCTTCATGCGCATCGGCCACATCAAGCTGGCGAACCGGCTGTTCGCCGCGCCGATGGCGGGGGTGACCGACCGGCCCTTCAGGCAGCTCTGCAAGCGCCTCGGCGCGGGCTATGCGGTCAGCGAGATGGTGACCTCGCGCAAGGACCTGTGGACCAGCCTGAAGACCAGCCGGCGCGCCGACCATGAAGGCGAGATCGAGCCGATCGCGGTGCAGATCGCCGGCACCGACGCGGCGATGATGGGCGAGGCCGCGGCCTACAACGTCGATCGCGGCGCGCAGATCATCGACATCAACATGGGCTGCCCGGCCAAGAAGGTCTGCAACAAGTGGGCCGGCTCGGCACTGATGAAGGACGAGGCGCTCGCGCTCGAGATCGTCGAGGCGGTGGTGGCCGCCTGCGCGCCGCACAACGTGCCGGTGACGCTGAAGATGCGCACCGGCTGGTGCGCATCCGAGAAGAACGCGGTGCGCATCGCGCGCGCCGCCGAATCGGCCGGCATCGCCATGGTCGCGGTGCACGGCCGCACCCGCGAGCAGGGCTACACCGGTTTCGCCGAGTACGACACGGTCGCGGCGGTGAAGCGGTCGCTGCGGATTCCGGTGGTCGCCAACGGCGACATCGACTCGCCGCAGAAGGCGCGCGCGGTGTTCGCCGCCACCGGCGCCGACGCGATCATGATCGGCCGCGCCGCCCAAGGCCGGCCCTGGATCTTCCGCGAGATCGCGCACTTCCTCGAGACCGGCGAGGAAGCGGCGCCGCCGCGTGTCGCCGAGGTCAAGGCCTGGCTGGTCGAGCATCTCGGCGACCACTACCGGCTGCATGGCGAATACGCCGGCGTGCGCAGCGCGAGGAAGCACATCGGCTGGACCTTGCGCGGCCTTCCCGGCGGCGCCGATTTCCGGGCCGAGATGAACACGATCGAGAGCTGCGAAGCGCAGATCAAGGCGGTGGGCGACTGGTTCGACGCGCTCGCCGACAGCGCGCCGTTGATGCCAGCGCCGACGCGCGCCGCCGGCGGCGCGATTCACTGACGACAAGATTTCGAGGGCGAGATGGCGACCAGGAAACACATCGAGGAGTGCGTCCGCGACAGCCTGGAGGCGTACTTTCGCGACTTGCGCGGCGTCGAGCCGACGGCGATGTACGACATGATCCTCAAGGTCGTGGAGCGGCCGCTGTTCGAGACCGTGATGAAGCACGCCGAAGGCAACCAGAGCCGCGCCGCCGAATGGCTCGGCATCAACCGCAACACCCTGCGGCGCAAGCTCGTCGAACACAAGCTCATCAAGTAAGCCGCGAAAGCCGACCGACATGCATGCGCTGATCTCCGTTTCCGACAAGACCGGCGTCGTCGAGCTCGCGCGCGAGCTGGCGGGTCTCGGCATCGCGCTGCTCTCGACCGGCGGCACGGCGAAGCTGCTCGCCGGCGCCGGCCTGGCGGTGACCGAGGTCGCCGAGCACACGGGCTTTCCCGAGATGCTCGACGGCCGGGTGAAGACGCTCCATCCGGCGATCCACGGCGGCCTGCTGGCGCGGCGCGAACTGCCCGAGCACATGGCGGCGATCGAGAAGCACGGCATCGCCACGATCGACCTGCTGGTCGTCAACCTCTATCCGTTCGAGGCGACGGTCGCCAGGCCGGGATGCACCCTCGCCGAGGCGATCGAGAACATCGACATCGGCGGCCCGGCGATGGTCCGCTCGGCGGCCAAGAACTGGCGCGACGTCGCGGTGCTGACCGACGCCTCGCAGTACGCCGGCGTGCTCGCCGAGCTGAGGGCCTCGGGCAAGATCTCGACCGAAACGAAGTTCGCCCTCTCGGTGGCGGCGTTCAACCGCATCGCCAACTACGACGCCGCGATCAGCGACTACCTGTCGTCGCTCGCCGGCCCGACGGAAGGCGTGCCCGAGCGCGCCGCCTTCCCGGCGCAGGCCAACGGCCGATTCGTCAAGCTGCAGGACCTGCGCTACGGCGAGAACCCGCACCAGAGCGCCGCCTTCTACCGCGACCTCGAGCCCGCCGCCGGCTCGCTGGTCACGGCCAGGCAGCTGCAAGGCAAGGAGCTCTCGTACAACAACATCGCCGATGCCGACGCCGCCTGGGAATGCGTGAAGAGCTTCGGCCCGGCCGACGCGCCGGCCGCCTGCGTGATCGTCAAGCACGCCAATCCGTGCGGCGTGGCGATCGGCGCCTCGAGCGGCGAGGCCTATGCCAAGGCGCTGAAGACCGACCCGACCTCGGCCTTCGGCGGCATCATCGCCTTCAACACCGCGGTCGACAAAGCCTGCGCCGAGGCGGTGGCGAAGCAGTTCGTCGAGGTGCTGATGGCGCCGGCCTTCAGCGACGAAGCGCTCGCCGTGTTCGCGGTCAAGAAGAACGTGCGCGTGCTGCAAATCGACCTGCCGGCCAGCGCCGGCGCCGGCCGCAACAGCCACGACACCAAGCGCGTCGGCTCGGGCCTGCTGATCCAGACCGCCGACAACCACGAGCTCGACCCGGCCGCGATGAAGGTCGTCACGACCCGCAAGCCGACGCCGGCGCAGATGAGCGACCTGCTGTTCGCCTGGAAGGTCGCGAAGTACGTGAAGAGCAACGCGATCGTCTTCTGCGCCGACGGCATGACGCTCGGCGTCGGCGCCGGGCAGATGAGCCGGGTCGACTCGGCGCGCATCGCCAGGATCAAGGCCGAAGCGGCGGGCCTCACGCTCGCCGGTTCCGCGGTGGCGAGCGATGCCTTCTTCCCGTTCCGCGACGGGCTCGACGTGGTGATCGACGTCGGCGCCACGAGCGTCATCCAGCCCGGCGGCTCGATGCGCGACGACGAGGTCATCGCCGCCGCCAACGAGCGCGACGTGGCGATGGTCTTCACCGGCGTGCGCCATTTCCGTCACTGAATGACCGGGGCCCCCACGCTCCCTTCGGTCGCTGCCCCCCGAGGGGGCGCCGCCTCCCTGGGGGCGGCCCGGCGGGAGGCGGTGTGAAGCTGCCCGAAGTCGCGGGCCTCGCTCTTGCCTTCATCGCCCGGCTCATCACCGGCGCGCAGGGTCACTGGTACGGCTCGCCGCCCAAGGCCGAGCAGCGCATCTACTTCGCCAACCACCAGAGCCACTTCGACTGGGTGCTGATCTGGGCCGCCCTGCCGCGCGACCTGCGCGCGGTCACAAGGCCGATCGCGGCGCGCGACTACTGGACCGCGACGCCTCTCAAGCACTGGATCACGCGCGAGATCTTCAACGCCGTCTACGTGAGCCGCAACCGGCCGGAGGCCGGTTCGTCATCCGGCAAGGACGACTCGGAGGATCCGCTCGAGCCGCTGATGGAGGCGCTGCGCAACGGCGACTCCCTGGTGATCTTTCCCGAAGGCACGCGCGGCCATACCGGCGAGCCGGCGCCGTTCAAGTCGGGCCTCTACTCGCTCGCCCAGGCCTTTCCCGAGGTGCAGCTCATCCCCGCCTGGATCGACAACGTGCAGCGTGTCATGCCCAAGGGCGAGGTCGTGCCCGTGCCGATCCTGTGCACCGTGGTCTTCGGCGCGCCGGTCGCGTTGCAGCCGGGCGAGGAGCGGCGGGCGTTCCTCGACCGCGCCCGCCAGGCCGTGGTCGCGCTGCGCGAGGTCGCCTGATGACGAGCCTGCGGTCGCTCTCGACCAACCAGCAGGTCGGCCTGCTGTTCGTCACCCTTTTCGGCGTGCTTGCGCTCGCCACCCTGGTCGCCTTCGCCCGCTCGTTCCGTGAGTCCAACGAGGCGCAGAGCGCGCTCCAGGAGCGGTTCGGGCGCGAGCTGAGTGTGGTCTGGGTCGGCGCCCTGCTGTTCTGGGTGGCGTGGGCGGCGGGGCCGTTCGTCTCGACCCTGCTGTTCGGCTTCGTCTCGTTCTTCGCCCTGCGCGAGTTCGTGACGCTCACCCACACCCGGCGCGCCGACCACCGCGCGCTGCTGCTGGCGTTCTTCGTCGTCCTGCCGGCGCAGTACGTGCTCGTCGGCATGCGCCTGTTCAACGCCTTCACGGTCTTCATTCCGGTCTACGTCTTCTTCGCCATTCCGGTGATCAGCGCGCTCGCCAACGACCCGCTGCACTTCCTCGAGCGCACCGCCAAGATCCAGTGGGGCATCGCCGTCTGCGTGTTCGGCATGAGCCATGCGCCCGCCCTGCTGCTGCTCGACCTGCCGCGCTGGCAGGAGCGCGGCGCCTTCCTCGTCTTCTATCTGGTGGTCGTTGTCGCCACCGCGCAGGTGGTTCAGGAGCTGGCGAGCCGGAGGCTCCGCCGCCGCCCGGTGGCGCGCGCGATCAGCCGCTCGTTCTCGTGGCGCGCCTGGGGCGCGGGCGCCGGCGCGGCGGCGGCGGTCGGCACGCTGCTCTTCTGGACCACGCCGTTCAAGCCGCTCGAGGCGCTGGTCATGGGCGCGATCGCCGGCGCGACCGGCAGCCTCGGCGAATTCGTGATGAAGGCGCTGAAGCGCGACGCCGGCGTGCGCAACTGGCGCGGCACCGCCTCGGTGACCGGCGCGGTCGGCCTGCTCGACCGGGTGGCGCCGCTCTGCTTCGCGGCGCCGGTGTTCTTTCACTCGGTGCGCTGGTACTACGCGATCTAGGGCCGGGCTCGGGCTCCGGTTCGGTTCCAATCGCTTCCATGCGCGTCCTCGGCATCGACCCCGGCCTTCGAACGACCGGCTTCGGCGTCGTCGAGTGCAGCGGCTCGAAGCTCGGCTACGTTGCCAGCGGCACGATCCGCACCGACGCGGCGGCGCTCGGCGACCTGCCGGGGCGCCTGAAGATCATCTTCGAGGGCGTGCGCGAGGTCGCCGAGCGCTACGCACCGACCTGTGCCTCGATCGAGATCGTGTTCGTCAACGTCAATCCGCAGTCGACGCTGCTGCTCGGCCAGGCGCGCGGCGCCGCCCTGACGGCGCTGGTCTCGGGCGGCCTCACCGTCAACGAGTACACCGCCCTGCAGATGAAGAAGGCGATCGTCGGCCACGGCCAGGCGAAGAAGGAGCAGGTGCAGGCGATGGTGATGCGCCTGCTCGGCCTGCCCGGCCTGCCGGGCAAGGACGCCGCCGACGCGCTCGGCCTGGCGATCTGCCACGCCCATGCCGGCGCCTCGCTCGCCGCCCTGGCCGGCGCGACCACGCTCGAGCGCCGCACCCACGCCCACTACCGCAAAGGACGCATCTATTAGGCGAGCGCCGCGGCGGCGGCCGTGACGGCCCGCACAGCGGAGGGACAAGCGCCTCGGCGACAATCGGCGCCCCATGTATGCCCTCTACGAAGACGCCGGAAAGTTCCACGCCGGCCGAGTGATGAGCGAGACCGACAGCTCACTGCAGATCGAGCTCGGCTCGGGCAAGCGCGCCAAGGTCAAGGCGGCGAACGTGCTGCTGCGCTTCGCCAGCCCCGAGCCCGAGGCGCTGATCGCCTCGGCCACGGCGATCGCCGCCGACATCGACCTCGACCTCGCCTGGGAGTTCGCGCCCGAGGGCGACTTCGCCTTCGCCCAGCTCGCGAAGGATTATTTCGGCGAATCGACCGGCACCGCCCAGCAGGCCGCGGCCCTGTTCGGCCTGTTCGGCGCGCCGCACTACTTTCGCCGCCTCGGCAAGGGCAACTTCAAGAAGGCGCCGGAAGAGACGGTCAAGGCGGCCCTCCTCGGCATCGAGCGGAAGAAGCAGATCGCGGCGCAGGTCGACGCCTGGGCGAGCGAGCTCGCAGCGGGCACCTGTCCGGCGCCGGTGCGCGAGCAGCTCTACCGCATCTTGTTCAAGCCCGACAAGAACGCGCCCGAATACAAGGCGGTGGTCGACGCCGCCCGGCGCACCGGCCGGCCGCCGCTCGAATTGCTGAAGGCCGCGGGCGCGATCGACTCGCCCTACGAGTTCCACTGGCGCCGCTTCCTGTTCGAGAATTTCCCGCGCGGCACCGGCTTCGCGCCGGTGGAGCTGCCCACGGTCAAGGAGGAGCTGCCGCTGGCCACTGCGCAGGCGTTCTCGATCGACGACTCGGCCACCACCGAGATCGACGATGCCCTTTCGGTGCAGGGTCTCGGCAGCGGCCGGATCACGCTCGGCATCCACATCGCCGCGCCGGCGCTGGCGATCGCGCCGCAGTCGGGCGTCGACCGGATCGCCCGCGACCGGCTCTCCACCGTCTACATCCCGGGGCACAAGCTGACCATGCTGCCCGACGCGGTGGTCGACGCCTTCACCCTCGAGGAGGGCCGCGAGTCGCCGGTGGTTTCGCTCTACGTGACGATCGACGAGGCGACTCTCGCGACGCTCGCCAGCGAGACGAAGATCGAGCGCGTCCTGATCGCCGCCAACCTGCGTCACGACAAGCTGGACAGCGAGATCAACGAGGCGACGCTCGCCGCCGGCCTGCCGGCGAGCGTGCCCTTCGCCCCCGAGCTGACCTTCCTGCACGGCCTGGCCAGGCATCTCAAGGCCGGGCGCGAAGTGGTGCGCGGCAAGCCCGAGAACTTCAACCGGCCCGACTACGCGTTTCGCGTCGCCACCACCGACGGCGCCGCGATCGTCGGCGACGAGCGGGTCGAGATCGTGCCGCGCCAGCGCGGCTCGCCGCTCGACCTGATCGTCGCCGAGTCGATGATCCTCGCGAACAGCACCTGGGGCGGCTTCATCGCCGCCTGCGGCGTGCCCGCGATCTACCGCAGCCAGGCGAGCCTGGCGCCGGGCGTCAAGGTGCGGATGGGGCTGCGTCCCGGGCCGCACGCCGGCATGGGCGTCGCCCAGTACGCGTGGGCGACCTCGCCGCTGCGCCGCTACGTCGACCTGGTCAACCAGTGGCAGCTGATCGCCTGCGCCCGCCACGGCAAGACCGCGGCGCTGGCCGCGCCGTTCCGCGCCAACGACGTCAACCTGCACGCGATCGTTTCCGACTTCGACTCTGCCTACGCCGAGTACAACGGCTTCCAGGGCGCGATCGAGCGCTACTGGGCCCTGCGCTCGCTGCTCCAGGACGACGTCGGCGAGCTCGATGCGGCGACGATGAAGGACGGCCTCGTGCGGGCCGAGACCTTGCCGCTGGTGTTTCGCGCCGCCGGCGCCGAACCGCTGCCGCGCGGCGCGCGGGTGCGGGTTCGCCTGGGCGCCGCCGACCTGCTCACGCTCGACCTGAACGCGAGCGTGATCGCCCGCCTCGACACCGCGACGACTGGTGCATCCGGCGACGTTGCGGCTGCGGCTGCGGCCGCGGCTGAGGACGACGAGCCCGCCGCCGGGCCGCTCACGATCGCGGTCGACGTCGCCGACAGCGAGGGTCCGGCCTCGCCGCCAGTGGCCGAGTCGGCGGCGGCCTGATCCGGCGATGGCGGTGCGCGTCTCGACGCTGCAGGTCGCGCTGGCCGTCTCGATCGGCGTCCACGGCGTCCTGCTGCTGGTGCGCTTCGTCGATCCGGAGGGCTTCAACCGCGTCTTCCAGGACACGCCGCTCGAGGTGATCCTGGTCAACTCGCGCTCGGGCGAAGCGCCCGAGCGCGCCCAGGCGATCGCCCAGGCCAGCCTGGCCGGCGGCGGCGAGGCCCAGACCGGGCGCGCCACCTCGCCTTTGCCGCCTTCGGCGTTGACCGAGCTCGGCGACGCCACCGAGGAGACGAAGAAGCAGATCGAGCAGCTCCAGGAAACGCAGCAGCAGATGCTGACCCAGGTGCGGCGCGAGCTCGCGCTCCTGCCGCCGACCGATCCGCTGCGCGACCAGGGCACGCCCGACGAACGCGAGCAGGAAGAGCGGCGGCGCCAGCTGATCGAGGTGCTGGCCGAGATCGAGAAGCGCATCAACGAGGAGAACGCGCGGCCGAAGAAGCGCTACATCAGCCCGGCGACGCGCGAAGAGGTGTACGCGCTCTACTACGACCAGCTGCGGCGCAAGATCGAGGACCGCGGAACGCGCAACTTCCCTGAGAACCAGGGCAGGAAGCTGTACGGCGAGCTGACCATGAACGTCACCGTCGACGCCGAGGGCCGCGTGGTCGAGACCGAGGTCGTGCGCGGCTCGGGCTCGAAGGTCCTCGACCGCCGCGCGGTCGCCATCGTCACCGCCGCCGCGCCCTACGGCCGGTTCAACGCGGCGATGCGCAAGAACGCCGACCAGCTCGTCATCACCTCGCGTTTCCGCTTCACGCGCGACGAGAACCTCGAAACCACGCTGAGCACGCAGTGATGGGCGCGACCAGCCGTTATGCGGTCGTCGGCCATCCGGTGGCGCACAGCCTGTCGCCCTTCATTCACGACGAGTTCGCGCGGCAGACGGGCGAGGCCGTGGCCTACGAGCGGCTGCTCTGCCCGCTCGACGCGTTTGCCGACTCGGTGCGGTCGTTCGCCGCCGGCGGCGCGAGCGGCTGCAATGTGACCATGCCCTTCAAGTTCGAGGCGTTCACGCTGGCCGCGCGGCACACGCCGCGTGCCGAGCTTGCCGGGGCGTGCAACACCCTGCGCTTCGACGCCGGCGGCTGGACCGGCGACAACGCCGACGGCGCCGGGCTCGTCGCCGACATCGTGAGCAACGCCGGCGTCAGCCTGCGCGGCGCCCGGCTGCTGCTGGTCGGCGCCGGCGGCGGCGCCGCTGGAGCGCTCGGGCCCCTGCTCGCGGCCGGGCCGGCCGAGGTGGTGGTCGCCAATCGCACTGCGTCGCGCGCGGCCGAGCTCGTCGCGCGCCATGCGCTCGCCGCGGCAGCGGCCGGCGCGGTCCTGCGCGCATCGGCCCTGGAGGACTGCGGCCACGCCTTCGACGTCGTCGTCAATGCGAGCGCGAGCAGCGTCACCAGTGCCGCGCTGCCGGTCGACGCCGCCGTCCTTCGCCCCGGCACGCTGGCGCTCGACATGATGTACGGCCCGCCGGCCGAAGGCTTTGTGGCCTGGGCCCGCGCGCACGGCGCGACCGGTCGAGACGGCCTCGGCATGCTGGTCGAGCAGGCCGCGGAGGCCTTCTTCTTCTGGCGCGGCGTGCGGCCGCGCACCGATGTCGTCCTGGCTATGCTGCGAGAGCAGGTCGACAAGCGGTGAGCGCGTCTTCGATCGGCCGCCGGATCGGCCGCTTCCTGGCCCTGCTGCTGCTCGCCTTCCTCGCCCTGCAGCTCTGGTTCCTGCTGCGGATCGCCGCGATGGCGGTCGTCGATCCGCAATCGACCACGTTCCAGCGCTCGGAAGCCTGGCGGCTGCTGCTCGCCGACCGGCCGATGGCCTGGCAGCAGCACTGGGTGCCGAAAGAGGCGATCGCCACGAACCTCAAGCGCGCAGTGATCGCTGCCGAGGACGCGGGCTTCACCGAGCACAGCGGCGTGGAGTGGGACGCGCTCGAGAAGGCGTGGGAGAAGAACGCCCGCGCCGAAGCCCTCACCGACAAGGCCAACGAGCGCGCCGCGCGTCAGGAGGCGGTGCGCAAGACCCCGTCTCCGCCGGCGGCCGCGCCAGCGCGCGCGCCCAAGGTCGTCGGCGGCTCGACGATCACGCAGCAGCTCGCCAAGAACCTGTTCCTCGGCGGCGAGCGCAGCCTCCTGCGAAAGGCCCAGGAGCTGGTCATCGCCTGGGAGCTGGAGGTGCTGCTCGGCAAGCAGCGCATCCTCGAGCTCTATCTCAACAGCGTCGAATGGGGCGAGGGCGTGTTCGGCGCCGAGGCGGCGTCGCGCCGTTACTACCGCGTCGGCGCCTCGGCCCTCTCGGCCGGTCAGGCCGCGCAGCTTGCCGTGCTGCTGCCGGCGCCGAAGCGCTTCGAGAAGCGGATCGGCTCCCCCTACGTGAGCGGCCGTGCGGCGACGATCGCGGCGCGGATGGGCGGCGTCGATCTGCCACGCTGACTTGCTCCCTAGAATCGACCGATGAACGGCAACCTGAGCGAGGAGATCGCCGCCACCGCGGCTCGACTCATCGTCGAGGAAGGGCTGGAATACGGCGCCGCCAAGCGCCGCGCAGCGCGCGACCTCGGCGCGAGCGGCCGCTCGACGACCTTGCCAGGCAACGACGCAATCGAGGACGAAGTCCGCGCTTACATCAGCCTGTTCCACGCCGACTCCCAACCGGCTGAGCTGGCGACCCTGCGCGCCATCGCCGCCACCTGGATGGAGCGTCTGGCCGCCTTTCGTCCCTACCTGACCGGGGCGGTCTGGCGCGGCACCGCCACGCGGCTGAGCGACATCCACATCGAGCTCTATTGCGACGACTCCAAGGCGGCCGAGCTGGCGCTGATCGACCAGCGGGTCGACTACGAGGTCTCGCGCGGCCAGAGCGGGCGCGGCCGCGAGGTCGATGTCCTCAACCTGTTCGTTCCCGGACCCGACCGGGCCTCGCGGGTGCGAATCGCCCTCACGGTGCTCGACTACGACGACCTGCGCGGCGCCCTGCGCGGCGACTCGCGCGGCCAGGCGCCGCGCGGCGATCTCGCCGCGCTGCAGCGGCTCGGGGCGGAGCCATGAAGCGGCGCGCTCTCGCCATCGCCGCCGTGTCGGTCGCCGCGGCGGCTACCGGCGCCGGCTTCGCGCTCTGGCGTTCGCGCCGCAGCGAGGCGGGCGAAAGCCTGGATCTGTGGAGCGCGAGCTTCGCGACGCCCGAGGGGCCTCCGCTGGCGATGAGCAGCCTGCGCGGCAAGCCGCTGCTGCTCAATTTCTGGGCGACCTGGTGCCCGCCCTGCGTGACCGAGATGCCGATGCTCGACGCCTTCGCCCGAAGCCGTACGGCCGACTGGAACGTGCTGGCGCTGGCGATCGATGCTCCCGAGCCGGTGCGCAAGTTCCTGCGCGAGCGAGGGCTGCAGCAGTTGCGCGTCGCCCTGGCCAAGGACAACGGACCTGAGCTCGCACGCCAACTCGGCAATGGCGCCGGCGGCCTGCCGTTCTCGATCGCGTTCGATGGCCGCGGCGCCCCGGCGCAGCGAAAGCTCGGCGCGCTCGACGACAAGCTGCTGCAATCCTGGGCGACGACGGTCCGGTAGAAACGCATCGGCCGGCAAAATGTCGGTAACCCCTTATAAATAGCGTAAAGTCTCGGCCCGCGCTCCCGCTTTCCCTTCACCGCAGCCACTGCGTCGTTTTCAAGGCACCCCGGCACGCTGGACACAATCCAGCAGCGTCGGCAGAGCAAGACCCACGCGATTCGAGGCCATCGAAAATGGATCTAAGAAAGCTAAAAACCCTTATCGACCTGGTTTCAGAGTCGAACATCTCGGAACTCGAGATTGCAGAGGCGGACGGCAAGGTCCGTATCGTGAAAGCACCGAATTCCGCGCCGGCCATGCCCGCCGCACCCGCCGTGGCCTACGTTGCTCCGGCGCCGGCGGCGGCTCTCGCTCCTGCCGCACCGCCTGCCGAGGAGAAAGCGGTCACCGGGCACATCGTCAAGTCGCCGATGGTCGGTACGTTTTACCGCTCGGCCAGCCCGGGGGCCGATTCGTTCGTCGAGATCGGCAGCGTGGTCAAGTCGGGCGAGCCCGTCTGCATCATCGAAGCGATGAAGATCATGAACGAGATCGAGGCCGACTCGGCTGGAACGATCCGCGAGATCCTGTGCGAGAACGGCCAGGCGGTCGAGTTCGGACAGCCGCTCTTCGTCATCGAATGAGCCGGCGCATCCCTCCTTCCCGCTTCTTTTCCGCCTGAGACGATGTTCAAGAAGATCCTGATCGCCAACCGAGGCGAGATCGCCCTGCGCATCCAGCGGGCGTGCCGCGAAATGGACGTGAAGTCGGTGGTCGTCTATTCGGAGGCCGACCGCGACGCCAAGTACGTCAAGCTCGCCGACGAGGCGGTCTGCATCGGCCCGGCCGCCTCGGCGCAGAGCTACCTCAACATGCCGGCGATCATCGCCACGGCCGAGGTGACCGACGCCGAGGCCATTCACCCGGGCTACGGCTTTCTTTCCGAGAACGCCGATTTCGCCGAGCGGGTCGAGCGCAGCGGCTTCGTCTTCATCGGCCCCACCCCGGACGCGATCCGGATCATGGGCGACAAGGTCTCCGCCAAGCAGGCCATGATCAAGGCCGGCGTGCCCTGCGTCCCCGGCTCCGAAGGCGCCCTGCCCGAGGACCCGAAAGAAGCGATCCGGGCAGCGCGGGCGATCGGTTACCCGGTCATCATCAAGGCCGCCGGCGGCGGCGGCGGTCGCGGCATGCGGGTCGTGCACACCGAAGCGGCGCTGATCTCGGCGGTGCAGATGACGCGCGCCGAAGCGGGCGCGGCCTTCGGCAACCCGGCCGTCTACATGGAGAAGTTCCTCGAGAACCCGCGCCACATCGAGATCCAGGTCCTCGCCGACACGCACAAGAACGTGCTCTGGCTCGGCGAGCGCGACTGCTCGATGCAGCGTCGGCATCAGAAGATCATCGAGGAGGCGCCCGCGCCGGGGATCGCTCGTCGGGCGATCGAGAAGATCGGCGAGCGTTGCGTCGCCGCCTGCAAGCGGATCGGCTACCGCGGAGCCGGCACCTTCGAGTTCCTCTACGAGAACGGCGAGTTCTTCTTCATCGAGATGAACACCCGGGTCCAGGTCGAGCACCCGGTGACCGAGTGGGTGACCGGGATCGACATCGTGCAGCAGCAGATCCGCATCGCCGCCGGCGAGAAGCTGACGCTCGCGCAGCGCAACGTGCAGTGCCGCGGCCACGCGATCGAGTGCCGGATCAATGCCGAGGATCCGTACAAGTTCACGCCCTCGCCGGGGCGGGTGACGATGTGGCATCCGCCGGGCGGCCCCGGCGTGCGGGTCGACTCGCACGCCTACACCAACTACTTCGTGCCCTCGAACTACGACTCGATGATCGGCAAGATCATCGTTCACGGCGACACCCGCGATCAGGCGCTGGCCCGGATGCGCACCGCCCTCTCGGAGACCGTGGTCGAAGGCATCCTGACGAACATTCCGCTGCACCGCGAGCTGATGGTCGACGCCAAGTTCATCGAGGGCGGCACCAGCATCCACTACCTCGAAGGCTGGCTCGATCAGCACAAGCGCTAGGCGATGCATGCGCTGACGGTGCTCGTCGCGGCGGAAGCGGTCGACGCGGCGTCGGACCTGCTGAGCGACGAGCACGACGCCCTGTCGGTGTCGATCGAGGACGCCGACGCCGGCAGCCCGGCCGAGCAGCCGGTGTTCGACGAGCCCGGCACCGGCGGCAGCCGCATCTGGCGCCGGGCACGCCT
Source organism: Burkholderiales bacterium (assembly GCA_021414305.1). Lineage (GTDB taxonomy): Bacteria > Pseudomonadota > Gammaproteobacteria > Burkholderiales > Burkholderiaceae_C > Schlegelella_A. The sequence continues at coordinate 21,435 of JAIOOS010000018.1, forward strand.
CAGCGCCCTGTTCGACAGTGAGGCGGCAGCAACCGCCGCGGCGGCGGCCCTGGCGGCAGGGGCTGCGGGACACGACGCGCGGATCGAGACGATCGCCCCGGTCGACGACCGCGACTGGGTCCGGCTGACGCAGGCGCAGTTCGGGCCGACCGAGATCGAGCCCGGCTTCTGGATCGTGCCGACCTGGTCGGCGGTTCCGACCGGCGCGGTGCGCACGATCCGCCTCGACCCCGGCATGGCCTTCGGCACCGGCACCCATCCCACCACCCGCATGTGCCTGCGCTGGATCGTCCGCCAGAGCGCGAGCCGGCCGGCGGCCTGGCCGCGCGTGCTCGACTACGGCTGCGGTTCTGGCGTGCTGGCGATCGCCGCCGGCCTGCTCGGCGCCGGCTCGATCGACGCCGTGGACATCGATCCCGCCGCGGTCGAGACGACCCGCGCCAATGCCGCCGCGAACGCGGTGACGCTTCGCGCCCACGCCGCCGACGGCGCCGTGGGAGGCGAGTTCGACCTGATCCTCGCCAACATCCTCGCCACCCCGCTCAAGATGCTGGCGCCACTGCTCGCCAACCGGCTGGCGCCGGGCGGCGAGCTGGTGCTCTCCGGAATCCTCGCTGCGCAGGCCGGGGAGCTGAAGGCGAGCTACGCGCCGTGGCTGGCGCTCGAGGTCGCCGACCAGGACGACGGCTGGATCCTGATGACGGGTGCTCGTCCCGCACCGGCGCGCGTGGCATGATTTCGCGATGAGTCTGGCGACGCGCTGCACCTCGTGCGGAACGGTCTTTCGCGTCGTGCAGGACCAGCTCAAGGTGTCCGAAGGCTGGGTTCGCTGCGGCCGCTGCGACGCGGTCTTCAACGCGTTCGAGGGCCTGTTCGACCTCGGTCGCGACACGCCGCCCGAATGGGACGACTCGCCGGCGCCGCCGCTGACCGCCGCCCAGGGGGACGACGCGCCTCGCGCATTCGAAGCACCGGCCGACACCGACACCGATGACGACGCGGCACCGCCGGCCGCGGTCGCGGCAGCGCCCGAGGACAAGAGCCAATCGAGCTCTTTCCCTTCGACCGCGCCGGCCGCGCTCGAGGACCTGCTCGCCGATCCGATCGATGCCCACCTGTTTCGAAAGCGCGGCGCCGAAGCCGAGAAGCGACCCTCGGTCAAGGTCAACGAGCGCGACCGGCTCGAGTTCTCCGACGCGCGCTTCGACTCCGACTTGTTCGCCGAGAACGCCTCGGCGGGCGAAGTCGAGCTGCTCGAGTCGCCGACGACCGACGCCGCCGACCTGCCGCTCGAGAGCGCGTCGCAGTTGCCCGACTTCATTCGCCGCGCCGAGCGGCGTGCCCGCTGGCGCAGCGCCCCGGTGCGCGTCGCCCTCGCCGCGGCCAGCGCGATCGCGCTGCTGCTGCTGGTGGTGCAGGCAGGACATCACTTCCGCGACACCGTCGCCGCGCGCTGGCCGCTGTCGCGGCCGGCGCTCGTTGCCTGGTGCAAGCTCGCCGACTGCGTGCTGGAAGCGCCGCGGCGCATCGACGAGGTGCTGGTCGACAGCACCGCGCTCACGCGCGCGATCGGCCTCGACGCCTTCATCCTCTCGGTGACGCTGAAGAGCCGCAGCGCGCTGCCGCTGAGCACGCCGTCGATCGACCTCAGCCTGACCGACGGCAACGGTCGCCTGATCGCCCGCCGGGCGCTGGGGCCGCGCGACTTCGGCGCCGCGAGCGTGATCGCGCCGGGGGCGGAAGCACCGCTGCAGCTCATGCTCAACGCCGGCGGCGCGCGCATTGCCGGCTACACGGTCGAGATCTTCTATCCCTGAAACCCCGGCGCCGAACGGCGTCCTTCAATTTTTCCCGGAGCTTGCATGGCCACCCTGATCTGCGGATCGCTCGCGTTCGACAGCATCGCCACCTTTCCTGGCCGCTTCGCCGACCAGATCCTGCCGGAGAAGCTGCACATCCTGAACGTCTCGTTCCTGGTGCCCGGCCTGCGCCGCGAATTCGGCGGCTGCGCCGGCAACATCGCCTACAACCTGGCCGCGCTGGGCGCCGATGCGGTCGTTGTCGCCGCGGTCGGCAGCGACGGTGCCGAGTACGTCGAGCGTCTGCGCGGCTGGGGTGTGGCGACCGAGGCGGTGCGCACGATCGCCGACGCCTTCACGGCGCAGGCGTTCATCATGACCGACCTCGACAACAACCAGATCACCGCGTTCCACCCCGGCGCGATGCAGTCGGCGCACGAGATCGACATCCCGGCGCGCGGCGACCTCGCGCTGGCCATCGTCGCCCCCGACGGCCGCGAGGCGATGCTGCGCCATGCCGCGCAGCTTGTCGCCGCCGGCGTGCCGTTCATCTTCGATCCGGGGCAAGGCCTGCCGATGTTCGACGGCGCCGAGCTGCGCCGCTTCGTCGAGCAGGCGAGCTGGGTCGCCGTCAACGACTACGAGGCCGAGATGCTCGCCGAGCGCACCGGCATGACGCTGGAGGCGATGTCGCGCTCGCACCTGCGCGGCGTCGTCGTCACGCTCGGCGCCGACGGGTGCGAGGTGTGGCAAAAGGGCGACCGCCTCCGGATCCCGGGCGTCGCCGCGGCGAGCGTGCTCGACCCCACCGGTTGCGGCGATGCATTTCGCGCCGCGCTGCTGTATGGCCTCGAGCGCGGCTGGTCGCTGGAGCGCTGCGCCCGGCTCGGCAACCACCTCGGCGCGCTCAAGATCGCCAGCCGGGGAGGGCAGAATCATGTGCTGGATCGCACGATCGCTGCCGTCTGAGCCCTGGCTTCCTCAAGTTGCCGGGGATTGATCCGAAGCCGCAGACCATGGACCTTCTCCAAGCCTTCATCCTCGTCGTCGCCCTTGCCGCCGCCTCGCTCGCCACCTGGGCCGGCTGCCGCTGGTTCTACGGGAGGAAGCTCCTCGCCGCCGCCCTTCGCCTGAAGAAGAGCGACCAGAGCCGGCTGTTCTCGCAGCAACAGACGGCCCAGGCCAAGAAGCAGATCGAGACGCTGAAGAAGGAGCTCGAGGAGCAGCGCAAGCTGGTCGTCGAGACCGAGGCCAGCCGCAAGCGCACCCGCGAGCTCGAGCTCGCCCTGCTCGCCGCCGAGAAGGTGGTGGAAGACAACTCGGGGATGATGCCGCTCGCGCCGAAGAACGGCTTCGCCGACACGCAGATCATGGGCTGAGGGCGGCGCCCTTCCCGAACTCCAGGCAATAAAAAACCCGGCCGAAGCCGGGTTTGATCGACGGACGCAAAGGCGCCCGCCGCTCTCTCAGGGCTTGCTGCCCGTCGGAAACGGCCAAGCCGCCTGCGGGCTCAGAGCCGTCTTCGCCGGCGCAGCGGGAGCCGCCGCCGGTGCCGCAGCAGGTGCGGCGGCGGCCTTCTTCGCAGGAGCCTTCTTGGCCGCCTTTTTCGCAGGCGCCTTCTTGGCCGCCTTCTTGGCAGGCGCTTTCTTGGCGGCCTTCTTGGCCGCCTTTTTCGCAGGCGCTTTCTTGGCAGCCTTCTTGGCTGGCGCCTTCTTCTTCGCAGCCTTCTTCGCCGCCTTCTTGGCAGGCGCCTTCTTCGCGGCCTTCTTGACCGCCTTCTTCGCGGCCTTCTTCGCCGGCGCCTTCTTGGCGGCCATCTTCTTCATCGGGGCCTTCTTGGCCGCCTTCTTCGCCGGCGCCTTCTTGGCGGCCTTTTTCGCAGTTGCCATTACGTTTCTCCTTGATCAAGTTACAAAGGAACCGGCAGCTCCCACTAGCGGAAGCTACCGGCTATTCATCGCCCGAACTGCCCTGGAGGGACGCCCGGTACGATGAATCGGGTTTGCAGGCTGGCAGCGCTCGTTGTCGCTGCTCTTTCGTCCTGCGAATCTTGATCTCTCGAACTCCGCCGCGTTCTGCTGCGACGGTTACTCCCAAGACAGCGCGCCACCGGTCTGGTAGTCGATCACGCGCGTCTCGAAAAAATTACGCTCCTTCTTGAGGTCGATCATCTCGCTCATCCACGGGAACGGGTTTTCCTCGTTCGGATAGAGCTCCTCCAGGCCGATCTGCGTTGCCCGCCGGTTGGCGATGTAGCGCAGGTAGCCCTTGAACATCGAGGCGTTCATGCCGAGCACGCCTCGCGGCATGGTGTCTTCGGCGTAGCGGTACTCGAGCGCCACCGCCTTCTCGAACAGCGCCCGGATCTCGGCCTTGAAGTCGGCCGTCCACAGGTTCGGGTTCTCGGCCTTGATCTGGTTGATCAGGTCGATGCCGAAATTGCAGTGCATCGACTCGTCGCGCAGGATGTACTGGTACTGCTCGGCCGCGCCCGTCATCTTGTTCTGCCGGCCGAGCGCCAGGATCTGGGTGAAGCCGACGTAGAAGAACAGGCCTTCCATCAGGCAGGCGAAGACGATCAGCGACTTGAGCAGCGTGCGGTCGTTCTCTTCGGTTCCGGTGTGGAAGTGCGGGTCCGAGATCGCCTCGATGAAGGGGATCAGGAACTCGTCCTTGTCGCGGATCGACTGCACCTCGTTGTAGGCGTTGAAGATCTCGCTCTCGTCGAGGCCGAGCGACTCGACGATGTACTGGTACGCGTGGGTGTGGATCGCCTCCTCGAACGCCTGGCGCAGCAGGAACTGCCGGCATTCGGGCGCCGTGATGTGGCGATAGGTGCCGAGCACGATGTTGTTCGCGGCCAGCGAATCGGCGGTGACGAAGAAGCCGAGATTGCGCTTGACGATGCGCCGCTCGTCTTCGGTCAGGCCGTTCGGGTCCTTCCAGGTCGCGATGTCGCGCGACATGTTCACTTCCTGCGGCATCCAGTGGTTGGCGCAGGTGGCGAGGTACTTCTCCCACGCCCACTTGTACTTGAACGGGACCAGCTGGTTGACGTCGGTGCGGCCGTTGATGATGCGCTTGTCGGCCGCCTTCACGCGGCGGGCGACAGGGATCGCGGCCGGCGCCACGGCGACCGGACGTGAGTCGGAAACGTGAGCGGCGGGAGCGTGGGCGGCGAGAGGGGTGACGGCTTCTACGGCCGACGGCTGGGCCAAACGCAAGGCGGGACCCGCGCGTTGCGCGGAGCTTGCGGCGTGAACGTTCTCGGTGGTTCTGTCTTCTTCCCAAACCAGCATTGCGAATATTTCCTCTGCCTCTTGATTATCCGAGCGATTTGTGCGAAAGCCCAAGACTTATCGACTTCATCGCTGCATGAATGTTGCTCTATCGCATCGCACTCGCTGTCACTGACACGCTTCGCACTCGGGGTTGTCGAGTGCGCAGAACTTCACATCGGACTCGAGCGTCGCGTCGCTCGCAAGGCTCGACATCGAAGTCGAAGCAATCACCGGCGCCGCGGCAGCGGTCGTCGCCGTCGAGCGGCCTCCGCTCGATACGGCGTTGAGCTGGCTCGATTTCACCGTCGACTTCTCGGCGTTGGTCGCGCTCTGCGTGCGCAGGTAGTAGGTCGTCTTCAGGCCGCGAAGCCAGGCGAGCTTGTAGGTCTCGTCGAGCTTCTTGCCCGAGGCGCCGGCCATGTAGATGTTGAGCGACTGCGCCTGATCGATCCACTTCTGCCGCCGCGCCGCCGCCTCCACCAGCCACTGCGTCTCGATCTCGAACGCGGTGGCGTAGAGCGACTTGAGATCGGCCGGAACCCGGTCGATGCGCTGCAGCGAGCCGTCGAAGTGTTTCAGGTCCATGACCATCACTTCGTCCCAGAGGCCCGCCTTCTTCAGGTCGCGCACCAGGTACTCGTTGACGATCGTGAACTCGCCCGAGAGGTTCGACTTCACCGACAGGTTGCCGAACGAGGGCTCGATCGAGGCGCTGACGCCGACGATGTTGGAGATGGTCGCCGTCGGCGCGATCGCCACGCAGTTCGAGTTGCGCATGCCGTGCTCGCCGATGCGCGCGCGCAGCGCGTTCCAGTCGAGCGTGGACGAGCGGTCGATCTCGACCAGCGCGTTGCCGTTGGCGAGCGTGCCGCGCTGCTCCGACAACAGGTCGAGGGTATCGATCGGCAGGATGCCGCGGTCCCAGAGCGAGCCGCGGTAGCTCGAGTAGCGGCCGCGTTCGGCGGCCAGCTCGGTCGAGGCCCAGTAGGCGTGATAGCAGACCGCCTCCATCGAACGGTCGGCGAAGCTCACGGCTTCCGGCGAGGCGTAAGGCACGCCGATCTCGTAGAGCGCGTCCTGGAAGCCCATGATGCCGAGGCCGACCGGGCGATGGCGCAGGTTCGAGTCGCGCGCCTTCTTGACCGCGTAGTAGTTGATGTCGATCACGTTGTCGAGCATCCGCATCGCCGTGGCGATGGTCTTCTTCAGCTTGACCTGGTCGAGAACGCCGTTCACCACATGCTGGGCGAGGTTGACCGAGCCGAGGTTGCAGACCGCGATCTCGGTGTCGCCGGTGTTGAGCGTGATCTCGGTGCACAGGTTGCTCGAGTGCACGACGCCGACGTGCTGCTGCGGCGAGCGCACGTTGCACGCGTCCTTGAACGTGATCCAGGGATGCCCGGTCTCGAACAGCATCGTCAGCATCTTGCGCCAGAGGTCGGCGGCCTTCATCTTCCTGAACAGCTTGATCTCGCCGCGCGCCGCCTTGTCTTCGTAGGCGATGTAGGCGGTCTCGAACGCCTTGCCGAACTTGTCGTGCAGGTCGGGGCAGGTGCTGGGCGAGAACAGGGTCCAGTCGCCGCCTTCCATCACGCGCTTCATCAGCAGGTCGGGCACCCAGTTGGCGGTGTTCATGTCGTGCGTGCGCCGGCGGTCGTCGCCGGTGTTCTTGCGCAGCTCGAGGAACTCCTCGATGTCGAGGTGCCAGCTTTCCAGGTAGGCGCAGACCGCGCCCTTCCTCTTGCCGCCCTGGTTGACCGCGACCGCGGTGTCGTTCACCACCTTCAGGAACGGCACCACGCCCTGGCTCTTGCCGTTGGTGCCCTTGATGTAGCTGCCGAGCGCGCGGACGTTGGTCCAGTCGTTGCCCAGGCCGCCGGCGAACTTGGAGAGCAGCGCGTTTTCCTTGAGCGCCTCGTAGATGCCGTCGAGGTCGTCGGAGACGGTGGTGAGGTAGCAGCTGGAGAGCTGCGAGCGGCGGGTGCCGGCGTTGAACAGGGTCGGCGTCGAGCTCATGAAGTCGAAGCTCGAGAGCACCTCGTAGAACTCGATGGCGCGCGCTTCGCGGTCGATCTCGCCGAGCGCCAGGCCCATCGCCACGCGCATGAAGAAGGCCTGCGGCAGCTCGATCCGGGCCTCGTCGATGTGCAGGAAGTAGCGGTCGTACAGCGTCTGCAGGCCGAGGTAGTCGAACTGCAGGTCGCGGTCGACGTTGAGTGCCGCGCCGAGCCGTGCGAGGTCGAACTGGAGCAGCTTCTCGTCGAGCAGCTCGGCCTGCACGCCCTTCTTGATGAACTGCGGAAAGTACTCGGCGTAGCGCGCGTGCATGTCCGAGTGGAGCAGCTCCTCGCCGAGGATCTCGCGCCGGATCGTGTGCAGGAGCAGCCGCGCGGTGGCGCGGGTGTAGCCCGGGTCCTTCTCGATCAGGGTGCGGGCGGCGAGGATGGCCGCCTTGTGCACCTCGTCGATCGGCACGCCGTCGTACAGGTTGCGCTTGGTCTCGGCCAGGATCGGCTCGGGACGGACGTCGGCGCCGAGGCCGGCGCACGAGGTCTCGATCAGCGTCTGCAGCCGCGCCGCGTCGAGCGGCACGCGGTTGCCGCGGTCGGTGACCATGAGGACCGGTTCGGGCCGGGTCGGGGCAGGACCCTGCTTCGCGCGCTCCTGCGCGCGCCGCTCGCGATAGAGCACGTAGGCGCGAGCGACCTCGTGGTGGCCGCCGCGCATCAGGCCGAGCTCGACCTGGTCCTGCACGTCTTCGATATGGAAGGTGCCGCCGCCCGGCCGCGAGCGCAGCAGCGCGCGAACCACCGATTCGGTCAGGCCGTCGACTGTCTCGCGAACGCTCGCCGAGGCCGCACCCTGGGTGCCGTGAACCGCCAGGAACGCCTTCATCAGGGCGACCGCGATCTTGTTCGGCTCGAACGAAACGACCGCGCCGTTGCGGCGCAGGATCTGATAGCCCTGGTACGCGGACACGACTGGCGCGGGCCGGGCTGCGGGGCGCAGCGCGGGGGCGGTCGTGGGCGTTGCCTGGGCGGGGGTAGCTTGCATGAAATCTCCTCTGAGGCACACCGGCTGGCCTGCTGCCGCCGGGGCTGAATTGTTTGTTCGCCGGCAAAGACTCGTCGGGGGCCTGTGCGCTCGCGAAAAAGGTCTGAAGGGGGTCTGGACGAGAAGTCCAGCATAGCATCGCTGGACACTATATCTGGGGTCAATGTGGCCAACAAGCACTACCTATAGCGTATGAACCCGTACATATTTCACGGTACAAAGTCCAGCCACAGTGGCTGCAGCCGCTCGCGCAAACCAGCCCAATCGAATCCGGTGCCGGGATCGTTCTTGCGCCCCGGAGCGACGTGCTCGTGGCCGACCACGGCGCGGATCGGGTAGCGCGCCGCAAGGCGAAAAAGGGTCGCCGCGAGCCGCTCGTACTGGACCGGTTCGAAGCTACCTCCTTCCAGGCCCTCGAGCTCGATCCCGAGCGAAAAGTCATTGCAGTTGGTGCGGCCATTCCAGGCCGATTCGCCCGCGTGCCACGCCCGCTGATCACACGACACGAACTGAACCAGCTCGCCGTCGCGACGAACCAGGAAGTGCGCCGAGACCCGCAGACCCCGGATCGTCTCGAAGTAGGGATGCGCGCCCGGATCGAGCCGGTTGGTGAACAGCCTCTCGACCCCGTCGCCGCCGTACTCGCCCGGCGGCAGGCTGATCGAGTGCACGACGACCAGGTCGATCGCCGTGCCCGCCGGCCGCGGCCCGAAGTTCGGCGAGGCGACCCGCCGCGCTTCGCGCAGCCAGCCGCCCCGCCAGGGCGAGCGCTCCGCGGCCGGCGCCGCCTTGCCGCGCTTCACTCGCGATCGGTTCCGGTCAGGTCGCCGCCGACGTTGACGTTCAGCCGCGCCATGCGATAGCGCATCTGCCGCAGCGAGAGGCCGAGGCTGATGCCGGCCGCGGTGCGGTTGTAGCGATGGTGCTCGAGGGCGCGCACCAGGATCTCGCGCTCGACGTCGTCGAGGTAGCGGGCCAGGTCCTTCGGCAGGGGCTCCTCGACCGGCAGGCTGGGCGCGAGCGCGGCGCCCTCGGCGGCGCTGGCCTCTGTGGGGAGACGGTCGAGCTCCTGCGCGGCGCTGTCGGTGAACACCGACTCCGGCAGGTCGAGGTCGTAGACGTCGAGCTCCTCGCCGCCCGAAAGCGCGACCGCGCGGTGCAGCATGTTCTCGAGCTCGCGCACGTTGCCCGGAAAGGGGTAGCGCGAAAGGTGCACCAGCGCATCGCGCGTCAGCCGCGGCGCCGGCCAGACGCCGGCGTCGCGCGACAGCCGCTCGAGCACGCGCTCGCTGATGCCCATCAGGTCCTCCAGCCGCTCGCGCAGCGGCGGCACGCGGATCTGGATGACGTTGAGCCGGTAATAGAGATCCTGGCGGAACTGGCCGGCCTGGACTTCGGCGCCGAGATCCTTGTGCGTGGCGCTCAGCAGGCGCACGTCGACCGGTTGCTCGGTGACCGCGCCGACCGGCCGCACCGAGCGCTCCTGGATCGCGCGCAGCAGCTTCGACTGCATCGACAGCGGCAGGTCGCCGATCTCGTCGAGGAACAGGGTGCCGCCGTTGGCCGCCTGGAAGAAGCCCTCGCGGTCGTCGTTGGCGCCGGTGAACGCGCCCTTGCGATAGCCGAAGAACTCGGCCTCGAGCAACTGCTCGGGAATGGCGCTGCAGTTGACCGGCACGAAGGGCATCGCGCCGCGCACGCTGACCTCGTGGATGGCGCGCGCGACCAGTTCCTTGCCGGTGCCCGACTCGCCCGCCACCAGCACCGGCGCCATGCTGCGCGCGACCTTCTCGACCAGCGAGCGGACCTGCTGCATCGCCGTCGAGTTGCCGGCCATCCGGCCGAGCGCCTGGCTCACCGGCAGCGGCGGCACCGGCGCCGCCACCGGGCGCGGCGGCCGCGGCGGCGCGCTGGGGCGATGCTGCTCGGAAGGCAGGCTCGCCGGGTCGACGGTCGGACCGCCGCCGCCGCGGCCGAGCGCGGAGGCGACGACGCCGCGGAACTGCTTCAGGTCGACCGGCTTGGTCAGGTAATCGTAGGCGCCGGCCTTCAGCGCCTCGACCGCGTTCTCCGAGGAGCCGTAGGCGGTGATGACGATCGTCTTCTCGCGCCGGCCGTTTTCCTCCAGCCAGTGCAGCACGTCGAGGCCGGAGCCGTCGGGCAGGCGCATGTCGGTGATGACGGCGCTGTACGTCCGGTCCTTGAGATGGAGCAAGGCCTCCTGGACCGTGCCGGCGGTGTCGAGGTCGTATCCCTCGCGCAGCAAGGTCAGCTCGTAGAGCGTTCGCAGATCCGGTTCGTCGTCGACGACGAGCAGGCTGAAGTGCGAGGCGGTTGTCATGAGGTCAGGCGCAGGCGGGCTTCGGAGGGTTGCAGGGCGACGCGGCGCACATCGACGAAGAACTCGTTGCGTCGCGGCGCGTCGGGCGGCAGCAGCCGGTAGTCGATGCGCGCCCCGTATCTCTCGCAGAGCTCCCGGCAAATGTAAAGGCCCAGGCCCGCGCCGCGGCTGCGGGTCGAGAAAAAGGGCTCGAACAAATACGGTTCGACGTCGGGCGGGATCGGCGCGCCGTCGGAAAGGACGCTGAACTCGGCCGCCGATTCGCCGTTGGCGCGCAGCGTCAGGAGGATCGCGCCCGGCCGGTGGCTGGCATGGCGGCGGGCGTTGTCGAGCAGGTTGACGAGCACGCGGCGCAGGTGCTCGGCGTCGAACAGCACGCCGATCGGCTCGCTCGGCAGCTCGACCCGAAGGATGCTCTGTTCGCCGAGCTGCACGCCGGCCGCCTGCGCCCATTCGCCGCAGACCTCGGCGAGCTGCGCGGTCGCATCGATCGCGCCGACATCCTGCACCCGGCCCGGCGCCACCTCCATGACGTCGTCGACGATCCGCTTCAGCCGCTCGACGTTCTCGGTCACCATCTTCATCAGCTGGCGCTGGGCCGGATCGGTGGCGTCCTCGGCGAGCAGCGCGTTCGCCTGGGCGATCGCTGCAAGCGGATTGCGGATCTCGTGCGCGATGCCGGCCGAGACGCGGCCCATCGCCGCCAGCTTTTCCTGGCGGCTGCGCGCCTGCACGCTGCGCACGTCTTCGAGGAACAGCACGCAGACCTCCTCGCTCACGCGCGGTTCGCGCTTTCTCGTGAAGCGCACCCGCACGCGCAGCGTGCGGTGCGAGTCGGGCGCGAACTGCAGCGGCACGTCGCGGCCGGCCTCGGGCCACGACGCCTCGGCGAACGCGCGCTCGACCGAATCGACGAGAGCGCCCCACGCCGGCACGCCGCGCAGCTGGAACGGCGCGGCGCGGCTGGTGCCCTCGGGCGCGAGCAGGCGCCGCGCCGAGGGGTTGGCGGCGCGGACCTTGCCGCCGCGGTCGACGACGAGGACGCCGTCTTCCATCTCCTCGATCACGAGGCGGTTGAGTGCCGCCTGCTGGCGCGCCATCTCGAGGCTGCCGCGCGCGCTCAGCTCTTCGCGGGCCAGCCGCCCGGCCAGCTCGCCGGCAAGCACCGTGATGACGAAGAAGCCGCTGCCGGCCAGCCCCGCCTGGGTCATGAGCAGGGTCGCGTCGCCGCCCGACACCACTCCCAGCCAGGCGGTGGCGAGCAGGGCCAGGGTGGCCAGCGCGGCGGTCGCGAGCGCGAGCACGCGCGGCGTCAGCACGCCGGCCATCAGCACCGGCAGCACCAGCAGGGCGACGTAGTTGAAGCTCGATCCGGGCGAGGCGAGGTGCAGCCCGGTGAAGAAGATCAGGTCGGCGCCGATCGTCGCGATCCACTGCGGGCTGCGCAGCCGCGCCATGGTGTGCGGCGCCGCGCCGCGGCGAAAGCGCGGCAGCAGCCACATGCTGATCGCGAGCGTGGCGAAGGCGACGCTCAGGGCAACGATCACCGGCGTCGGCCTGAGGCCGAAGAAGCTGGCGACCGCCAGCGTCACGACCAGGGCAACGCCGAGCGCGGCGCGCGCGGCGATGAAGGCGCGGTAGATCCGCTCGAACGTGGTCGAGTTGCCGCCGCGCTGCCGCCGCACCGCGCGCGGCGTGTCCGGCCCCTCGCTGTGCCAGGCCGAGCTGAGCTGGGACTCGTCGGCCATGGCCGAGTTGTCGGTGGTCGGGCCGAACGCGCCGAACCAGGATTCGTCGCCCATCGGCGCCGGCCGGGTCGGTCGCGGCAGGTCGGCAGGCCTCATCAGCGGTCGGGGTGCGCCTGCTCGTACGCGGCGCGGTGCGGTTCGCCGCAGAACACGCCGCCGCGGCCGGGCAGCGCCTCGTCGCGCGGCAGGTGAACGCCGCATTGCGCGCAGGCGAGCATCGGCTGCACCTCGGCCGTTGGCCCGGGCGGCGGCGGCGCGGCGGACGGGCCCTTGCGCGTGCCCTTGCGCAGCAGCCAGAGCAACAGGACGACGGCAATCAGAAAGATGAGGATCTTCATCAGGTCAGCGGTGGGGCACGATGCAGCAGGACCTCGAGCACGAAGCGCGAGCCGACGTAGGCGAGCAACAGCAACGCCGCCCCGGCGTAGAGCCAGCCCGCCGCCTTCGGCCCCCGCCAGCCGAAGGCGCGCCGCCCCGCCAGAAGGCCGGCGAAGACGAGCCAGCTGAGGATCGAGAACACCGTCTTGTGCTCCCAGCGCCACGGGCTCGCGAACACCGCGCCGAGAACGATCACTGCCGAGAGGACGACGAAGCCGGCGGCGACGAAGGTGAAGGTCAGCCGTTCGAGGCGCAGCAGCGGCAGCCCTTCGGCAGGCGCGGCGCCGGCCAGCGGCGCGCGCCGCATCTGCCGCTCGGCGCGGTTCAGCAGCAGCGCGTGCAGGACGGCCACGCCGAACAGGCCGTAGGAGGCGATGCCGAGCAGCCAGTGCAGCGGCGCCCAGATCGACGCGGCTTGCGGATGGACCCGGCCCGGATAGATCCAGGCGAGGACGACGACGACGATGCCGCAGGCCGCGAGCGCACGCCGCGCCCCGGGCAGCGGCAGCAGGCGGCTCTCGAGCTGATAGACGGCGAGCACGAGCCAAAGCGTCAGCGAGAGCGCCGGGGCAAAGCCGAAGCGTGCCCCGGGAACGCCCGAGCCGAGGCCGGCGATGTCGATCACGAGGGCAAGGCCGTGCGCTATCCAGCCGACCAGCAGCGCAGTGCGCAACGCCGACGAGAAACGCTCGCTCCGCATGGCTGCGGCGACATAGCAGGCGAGGGCCACGACGCTCGGCAAAGCCAGTGCCAGAGCACCCGCCGCGAGGCCAGCCGGGTCGGCACCGAACGATAGAATCATCGTCCAAGTGTACTTTCGCACCTCGGTTCGGCCGCGTGCGCGCCTGATGGCTTCTGCCCTGACCGATCGTCTCAGCCGGCTCGTCAAGACGATGCGCGGCCAGGCCCGCATCACCGAAGACAACGTGCAGGACATGCTGCGCGAAGTGCGCATGGCGCTGCTCGAGGCCGACGTCGCACTGCCGGTGGTGCGCGACTTCATCGCCCGGGTCAAGGCGAGCGCTCTCGGCGCCGAGGTGGTGGGATCGCTCTCGCCGGGGCAGGCCTTCGTCGGCGTCGTCAACCGCGAGCTGGCGGCGACGATGGGCGAAGGCGTGGCCGATCTCGACCTCGCGACCCAACCGCCCGCGGTCATCCTGATGGCCGGCCTGCAGGGCGCCGGCAAGACCACCACCACCGCCAAGCTCGCCCGGCACCTGATCGAAAAGCGCAAGAAGAAGGTGCTGACGGTCTCGGTCGACGTCTACCGGCCGGCGGCGATCGAGCAGCTCAAGACGGTGACGAAGCAGGCCGGCGCCGAGTGGTTCCCGTCGGCCGCCACCGATTCCCCGCTCGCCATCGCGGCCGCCGCGATCGACTACGCGAAGCGGCACTACTTCGACGTCCTCATCGTCGACACCGCCGGCCGCCTGGCGGTCGACGAGAAGCTGATGGCCGAGATCCGCGAGCTGCACGCCGCGCTGAATCCGGTCGAGACCCTGTTCGTGGTCGATGCGATGCAGGGCCAGGACGCGGTCAACACCGCCAAGGCCTTCAAGGAGGCGCTGCCGCTCACCGGCATCGTGCTGACCAAGATGGACGGCGACTCGCGCGGCGGCGCGGCGCTCTCGGTCCGCGCCGTCACCGGCGCGCCGATCAAGTTCGCCGGCACCAGCGAGAAGATCGACGGCCTCGAGGTGTTCGACGCCGGCCGCCACGCCGGCCGCGTGCTCGGCATGGGCGACATCGTCGGCCTGGTCGAGGAAGTGACCAAAGGCGTCGACGTCGCCGCGGCGCAGAAGCTCGCCGACAAGGTCAAGGCCGGCGACAGCTTCGATCTGAACGACTTCCTGTCGCAGATTTCACAGATGAAGAAGATGGGCGGCCTCGGCGGCCTCGTCGACAAGTTACCCTCGCAGTTCACCGGCGGCCGTGCTGCCAATCTCGGCCCGGCCGAGATGGAGCGCGCCGAGCGCGACGTTCGCCGCATGGAAGGCATCATCTGCTCGATGACGCCCCAGGAGCGAAGGAAGCCGGAGCTGCTCAAGGCGACGCGCAAGCGCCGCATCGCGGGCGGCGCCGGGGTTCAGGTTCAGGAGGTCAACCGATTGCTCAACCAGTTCGAGCAGATGCGCGACGTCATGAAGAAGATGAAGGGCGGCGGCATGATGAAGATGATGAAGCGGATGGGCGGCATGAAGAACTTCGGAGGCATGCGCTGACCGCGCCGGCCCCCGGCACCGACTCGGCCACGCTGAAGACGACCCGATGGATCCGTATCTCATCTCGGTGATCGCCCTCGCCTGCGCCCTGCCGCTCGTCTGGTGGCTGGCGCGGCGCACCGGACCGCCCGAGCGCCAGGAGCAGCCGGCCGAGCGCATGGACACGCTCGCCGCCTGGCCGCCCGAGCCGACGCGGGTGCTGCGCTCGTCCGAACGGCTCGCCTTCAGCACCCTCAAGCTCGCCCTGCCCGGCTACATGATCCTGGCGCAGGTGCCGATCGCCCGCTTTCTCAACGTGCCTAAGCGCAACTCGTATGCCGAGTGGATGCGCCGGCTCGGCAGCCAGTGCGTCGACTTCGTCGTCTGCGACGTCACCTCGCAGGTGATCGCGGTGGTCGAGGTGCGGCCGCCGGCCGAGCAGATCGGCGAGAAGCTCCGGGCCCGGCTCGACCGGGTCGAGCGCGTGCTGACCGCGGCCAACATCCCGGTGCACGTCTGGAACGAGGAACGCCTGCCGACGATCGAGGCGGCACGCGACAAGCTGCTGCCGCGGGCGCCCGCCGTGCCCGCCGACATGGCGAGAAAGCCGCTGGTCGACCTGCAACCGCTGACCACCGGTGCCGCCGTCGTGATGGGCGGCGCGGGCGCGGTGGTGGCCGAAGCCCCGCCCGAAGTCGTCGCGCCGGCGATCGATCCGTTCGCCGATACCGATCGCGACTGGACCCAGGGCGAGGTGATCGAGGTCGGCGAGCCGACCGGCTCGACCTGGTTCGACGAGCTCGAGGAATCGGTCCAGCCGGTGCTGCCGCCGGTCGAGAAGCGCTAACAGGCCCTAGCTGAGCAAGGCCTGCGCGAATTCGCGCGCGCGAAAGGTCTGCAGGTCAGCGAGCTTCTCGCCGACACCGATGAAATACACCGGCAACGGCGCCGTGCGCGAGCGCGACCAGAGGGCGATCGCCGCCAGCACGCCGCCCTTGGCGGTGCCGTCGAGCTTGGTGATGATCAGGCCGGTGAGCTGCAACGCGGCGTCGAAGGCCTGCACCTGGGCCAGCGCGTTCTGCCCGGTGTTGCCGTCGATCACGAGCAGCACCTCGTGCGGCGCGCCGGGCTCGGCTTTGGCGATGGTGCGCCGGATCTTCTTCAGCTCTTCCATCAGGTGAGCCTGCGTCGCCAGGCGGCCGGCGGTGTCGGCGATGACGACGTCGCAGCCGCGGGCGCGGCCGGCGACGACCGCATCGAAGGTCACGCCGGCCGGATCGCCGCCTTCCTGGCTGACGATCTCGATCCGGTTGCCGGCGGGCAGGCGAGTGGCCGCCGGCGAGCCGTCGCGCGCCGGTTCGGCCCGCTCGGCCCAGGCGAGGAGCTGCTCGCGCGCCGCGGCGCGAAAGGTGTCGGCAGCGGCGAGCAGTACCTTCTGGTCGGCGTCGACGAGGTGGCGGGCCAGCTTGCCGACGCTCGTGGTCTTGCCGGCGCCATTGACGCCGACCACCATGATCACCGTCGGCACGTGCTCGCCGATCACGAGCGGCCGCTCGAGCGGCGCGAGCAGGTCGGCGACGCAGTCGGTGAGCAGGCCCCGCACCGCAGCGGGATCCTCGAGGTGGGCGCGCTTGATCCGCCGCTGCAGGTCGTCGAGCAGGTGGCGCGTCGCGGCGACGCCGGTGTCGGCCTGGAGCAGCGCCGCCTCCAGGTCTTCGTACATCGCGTCGTCGATGCTCGCGCCGACGAACGCCTGTGCGATGTTCGAGCCGGTCTTGCGCAGGCCGGTTCGCAGCTTCGCCAGCCAGTCGCTGCGGTCTTCGCGCTCGGCCGGCGCCGGTTCGGCAACCGGCAGGAGGGCGGCCGGCGCGTCCTCCGGGATCTCTGTCGGCGGAGCCGTCGTTGTCACCACGGGAAGCGCTTCGATCGGCGGCGCGGTGAGCGGCGGAGCAACGGACGGGACGTCGACCGGCTTCTTGCCGAAGAAGAGCTCGCCGACGTCGGCATTCAGCCACTCGAGCGCGGTGCGCGGGCGCGTCGACGAGCCGGCCGGCGCCCGCTCGCCCGTCGCCGGGCCCGGCTCGCCACCGGCTTCGGCCGCGCCGGCCGGCGTCTGCACAGCGGGCGGCTTCTTTCTGAAGAAACTGAACATGGGAGAAGCGGCAGGCCGGAAAGGTCGAGGTGCCGCTGCGGCGACACGGGAAGGCGGTGGGCGCGACTGCCGGGCCCGAAACCGGTCGTTATACTCGTGGGCTCAGGCGCTTTAGCTCAGTCGGTTAGAGCGACGGAATCATAATCCGCAGGTCCGGGGTTCGAGTCCCTGAAGCGCCACCACCCCCATGCTCCGCCGCGTCTTCGCCCTCGCCGCCGCCTGCCTCCTGGCCTTGCCGGCGGCCGCGCAGACGCAGCGCTCTTTTCCCCAGAACGCGCTGCGCGGCGCCCTGGTCTTCGGCGAAGCGCCCGACGTCGCCCTCAACGGCCTGCCCGCCCGCCTGGCGCCCGGCTCGCGGATTCGCGACGCGCGCGACATGATGGTCGTGCCCTCGGCGGTGTACGGGGGCAAGTTCCTCGTCCACTACACGGTCGATACCTACGGCCTGCTCAAGGACGTCTGGATCCTCACGCCCGAAGAGGCCGCCCGCAAGCCCTGGCCGACCAAGCCGGAAGAAGCCGCCGCCTGGGGCTTCGATCCGATCGCCCAGGTCTGGGTCCGGCCTTGAGCACGACCGGGGATCGCCAGCCGAAGGTCTTCATCAAGACCTTCGGCTGCCAGATGAACGTCTACGACTCGGACAAGATGGCCGACGTGCTGCACGCCGCCTCCGGCTACGAGCCGACCGACGACGTCGAAGAGGCCGACCTGATCCTGTTCAACACCTGCTCGGTGCGCGAGAAGGCCGAAGACAAGGTGTTCAGCGACCTCGGCCGGGTCAAGCACCTGAAGGCCCGGGGCGCGCTGATCGGCGTCGGCGGTTGCGTCGCCAGCCAGGAGGGCGCGGCCATCGTCAAGCGCGCGCCCTACGTCGACCTGGTGTTCGGGCCGCAGACCCTGCATCGCCTGCCGGCGATGCTGGCGCGGCAGAAGAGCGAGCAGCGGCCGCAGGTCGACATCAGCTTTCCCGAGATCGAGAAGTTCGACCACCTGCCGCCGGCACGGGTCGAGGGCCCGACCGCCTTCGTCTCGATCATGGAAGGCTGCTCCAAGTACTGCTCCTACTGCGTCGTTCCGTATACCCGGGGCGAGGAAGTGTCGCGGCCGTTCGACGACGTGCTCGCCGAGATCGCGGGCCTTGCCGAGCAGGGCGTGCGCGAGGTCACGCTGCTCGGCCAGAACGTCAACGCCTACCGTGGCGCGATGGGCGCGACGAGCGAGATCGCCGATTTCGCGACCCTGCTCGAGGTCGTCGCCGAGATCCCCGGGATCGAGCGGATCCGCTACACGACCAGCCATCCGAAGGAATTCACGCAGAGCCTGGTCGACGTGTATGGACGCATCGGCAAGCTGGTGAACCACGTGCACCTGCCGGTGCAGCACGGCAGCGACCGGATCCTGGCGGCGATGAAGCGCGGCTACACCGCGCTCGAGTTCAAGAGCACGGTCCGAAAGCTTCGCGCCATCCGGCCGGGAATCGCGATCTCGAGCGACTTCATCGTCGGCTTCCCGGGCGAGACCGCCGCCGATTTCGAACGGACGATGGCGCTGGTGGAAGACGTCGGCTTCGACCACAGCTTCAGCTTCCTCTACAGCCCCCGTCCCGGCACGCCGGCGGCGCAGCTCGCCGACGAGACCGGAGCTGAGGAAAAGCTGGCGCGCCTGCAACGCCTGCAGGCGCGGATCGAGGCGCAGGGCAACGCGATCAGCGCTTCGCGGCTCGGCAGCACCCAGCGAATCCTGGTCGAGGGCCGTTCGCGCAAGGACGGCGACGAGCAGATGGGCCGGACCGAGTGCAACCGGGTGGTCAACTTCGCCGCCGCCGGCGACCTCGCCGGCCGCCTGATCGATGTCCGGATCACCGAGGTACGCGGGCACTCGCTGCGTGGCGAGCCTGTCGCCGCCTGACCGGGCGTCTGCGGGCGCTGCCTCAGCTCCGGTTGCGAAAGCCGACCCACCACAGCGCCGCGGCGCAGGCGGCGACCATCGCCGCGTAGGTCATCATCTTGCCGTCGTGCTCGAAGATCACGAGCCCGAGCAGCAGCACCCCGGCCATCGCCGCGCTCGCCCAACCGCCGAGGCGCCCCCAGCCGACGCCGGAAAGCTCGCGCCGCCACAGCAGCTTGGTCGCGCCGGCGGCGATGAAGCCGGTGACCAGCGCGGGGGCGAAAAAGTTGGCGATATGCCAGAAGGCGTCGACCGGATTCAAGGGGGCCAGAGCCTTCGCGGATGCGGTAATGAGTCGATGGGCGCGGCGAATTTTATAATCCCGGCATGAGCGTCTTCGCGCTGGGGCTCAACCACACGACCGCGCCGCTCGACCTGCGCGGCCGATTCGCGTTTTCGCCGCAGCAACTTCCGGTCGCCCTCCAGGCCTTCCGCTCCCGGCACGACCGGGTCAGCGAGGTCGCGATCGTCTCCACCTGCAACCGGACCGAGCTCTACGTCGGCGCCGACGTCGAGGCGGTCGGCCCGGCGGTCGACTGGCTGGCCGGCGTCGGCGGGGTGCCCAGCCAGACGCTGCGCTCGCATGCCTACGTGATGGAAGGCGCCTCGGCGGCGCGGCACGCCTTTCGCGTCGCCAGCGGGCTCGATTCGATGGTGCTCGGCGAGCCGCAGATCCTCGGCCAGCTGAAGCAGGCGGTGCGCGAAGCCGAAGGCGCCGGCACCCTGGGCACGACGCTGCAGCAGATGTTCCAGCGCTCGTTCGCGGTCGCCAAGGAAGTGCGCAGCTCGACCGAGATCGGCAGCCACTCGATCAGCATGGCTGCCGCCGCCGTGCGGCTGGCGTCGCAGCTGTTCGAGTCGCTGGCCGAGACCCGGGTCCTGTTCGTCGGCGCGGGCGAGATGATCGAGCTCGCGGCCACCCACTTCGCCGCGCGCCAGCCGCGCCAGATCGCGATCGCCAACCGGAGCAGCGAGCGAGCCGCCCAGGTGGCCGCGCGCTTCGGCGCGACCACCATGCCGCTCGCCGAGTTGCCGGTGCGGCTCGCCGAGTTCGACATCGTCGTCTCCAGCACCGCCAGCTCGCTGCCGATCATCGGCCTGGGCGCGGTCGAGCGGGCGCTGAAGGCGCGCCGGCACCGGCCGATGTTCATGGTCGACCTAGCGGTGCCGCGCGACATCGAGCCCGAGGTGGGGCAGCTCTCCGACGTTTATCTCTATACCGTCGACGACCTGTCGGCCCTGGTCCAGACCGCCGGCCAGAAGCGCGAGGCCGCGGTCGCCCAAGCCGAGGCGATCATCGAGACCGGCGTGCAGAGCTTCGTGCAGTGGCTCGACCGGCGCGGCTCGATCCCGCTGATCCAGGCGCTGCACGCCCAGGCCGACGACTGGCGCTCGCTCGAGATCGCGCGGGCGAGAAAACTCCTCGCCGGCGGCGAGGACGTGGGTGCGGTGCTGGAGGCGCTCTCCAAGGGGCTGACGCAGAAGATGCTGCACGGCACCCTGGCCGAGCTGCGCGCCGTCGACGGCGAAGAGCGCACCCAGCTGGCGCAGACCGTCTCGCGCCTGTTCCTGCGCGGAGGCGGGCGCCCGCCGGGCGACGACAAGCGCTAGCGACGATCCCGCTCCGCCTGCCGCCTTCTCCGCGGCGGCCATCGCCTCGTCCTCGCCCTTGTCTTCCTCTTCGCGACCGCCATGAAACCCTCCCTCCGCCAGCAGCTCGAACGCCTCGCCCTGCGCCTCGCCGAGCTCGACGCGACGCTCGCCGACCCGAAGGTCGCGGGCGACATGAAGCGCTACCGCGAGCTGAGCCGCGAGCATTCGGAAGCGAGCGCCCTGGTCGACCTGTTCCGCCGCTACCAGGCGCGCGAGCACGACCTCGCCTCTGCGAACGAGCTGCTCGCCGAGTCGGGCGGCGACGCGGCGATGGCGGCGATGGCGAGCGAGGAGGCGAGCGCCGCCGGCGCCGATCTCGCGGGCTTCCTCGTGGCGCTGCAGGCGGCGCTCCTGCCGCGCGATCCCGACGACGGGCGCAACGTCTTCCTCGAGGTTCGCGCCGGCACCGGCGGCGACGAATCCGCCCTCTTCGCCGCCGAGCTCGTGCGCATGTACCTGCGCTACGCCGAGCGGCAAGGCTGGAAGACCGAGACGATGTCTGAAAGCGCCAGCGACCTCGGCGGCTACAAGGAAGCGGTCTTCCGCATCGAGGGCGATTCGGTCTATGCGCAGCTGAAGTTCGAGTCGGGCGGGCATCGGGTGCAGCGGGTGCCGGTGACCGAGACCCAGGGCCGGATCCACACCAGCGCCTGCACCGTCGCCGTCCTGCCCGAGCCCGACGAGACCGAGGAGATCACCCTCGACCCGAACGACCTGCGGATCGACACCTTCCGCGCCAGCGGCGCCGGCGGCCAGCACGTCAACAAGACCGACAGCGCGATCCGCATCACGCACCTGCCGACCGGCATCGTCGCCGAGTGCCAGGACGATCGCTCGCAGCACCGCAACAAGGCCAAGGCGATGCAGGTGCTGACCGCACGGCTGCGCGAGAAGGAGCGCTCGGAACGCGCCGCCAAGGAGGCGGCGACGCGCAAGAGCCTGGTCGGCAGCGGCGACCGCAGCGACCGGATCCGCACCTACAACTTCGCCCAGGGCCGGGTCACCGACCACCGCATCGGCCTGACCCTCTACAAGCTGCAGGCGATCCTCGACGGCGACCTCGGCGAGGTGATCGCCGCGCTGCAGGCGGCGCAGGCTGCCGAGCAACTCGCCGCGCTCGAGAGCGGCGAGGCGTGAGCCCCGGGGGCACGGTGGCCGAGGCGCTTGCCCAGGCCCGGGCGCGAGGCGTCGCGCCGCTCGATGCGCGGCTGATGCTGGGTCGGCTGCTAGGCCAGAGCCCGACCCGGTTGATCGCCCACGACGAGCAGCCGCTCGGCGAGGCCGTGGCGCGCTGGGCCGACTGGCTGGAGCGGCGCGCCCGCGGCGAGCCGCTCGCCTACCTGCTCGGGGAAAAGGAATTCCACGGCCTGATGCTCGAGGTCACGCCCGACGTGCTCGTGCCGCGGCCCGAAACAGAACTCCTGGTCGACTGGGCGGGCGAGCTGCTGCGGGGTCGCCCCGAGCCGGCGACGGTCGTCGACCTCGGCACCGGCAGCGGCGCGATCGCCCTCGCCGTCAAGCACGCGCATCCGCTGGCCCAGGTCACCGCCACCGACGTCAGCGCCGCTGCCCTGGGCGTGGCGCGGCGCAACGCCGAGCGGCTGGGGCTGGAGGTCGAATTCGTCGAGGCTTCGTGGTGGCAGGGGCTCGAAGGGCGATCGTTCGCGATCGTCGTCGCCAACCCACCCTACATCCGCGCGGGCGATGCCGCCCTGGCCTCTCTCGGCCACGAGCCGCTGGCGGCGCTCACCCCCGGGGCCGATGGCCTGGCGGCGCTGCGGGCGATCGTCGACGGCGCCTCCGCGCACCTGGACGCCTCGGGCTGGCTGCTGCTGGAGCACGGATTCGATCAGGCCGAAGACGTGCGCGGCCTGCTCGCGGCGGCGCGATTCGAGGCGGTCGCTACTCGCGCCGACCTCGCCGGCCACCCCCGCGCCAGCGGCGGGCGGCGGCCCGCGAGAACGCCGTAACCGACGGCGACAACGTTCACGCGTTGACGCACGCCGGCGGCAAGCGTCGTGCAAAAGCCGCACCCCGGTGCAGGACAACACGCCTTCCGGAGAGAAGGTTGCGCACGCCGCCGCCGCCGGCCGTAGGATGAGCCCTCAGGGGCATGGCGTCGCCGCCAGATCCCTCAACCGCCGGTTCGATCGAGGAGGTTGCCATGCACGTCTTGCGCTGGATCACCCTGTTCGTCGCGACGTTCGCCCCGCTGGCCGCGTCGGCGGGCGGCGAAGGTCTTTCCACGGATGCCGACCGCGTGCCCTGGGCCCGCTTCCAAGGCCGGATCTCCTTCACCGCGACCGCGCCGCTCGCCAGCACACCCGTAGCGCCGAGCGACGGCACCGGCCTGCAGGTTCAGGGACTGAGCCTCATGGGCGATGTCTACTTCGGCTCAGCGCCCGCCGGCAACGCCAAGGCCACCGCAGGCGGCTTTCGCGCCACCAGCGGCGTGATCGTGGGCACCCGGAACTCGCTCTGGGGCATGTCGGCGATGGCGCCGGCGAGCGGCCTGCTCAACGTCGACCGGCGCCTGTTCGGCCCCTCGGCTCCCGTGCTCGGCTATTCCACCGACCCGGCCAACGACTCGAGCGGAACCCTGCCTTACCTCGGCATCGGCTACAGCAGCCTGGCGGCGCGCAGCGGCTGGAGCTTCAGCGCCGACCTGGGGCTCGTCTCGCTGGCGCCGGGCAATGCGGTCCGGCTGGGCCGGGTGTTCGGCGGCAGCCAGAACCTCGACGACGTCGTCCGCGACATGCGGCTGACGCCGGTTCTCCAGCTCGGGGCCTCCTACTCCTTCTGAATCGCTGGGCGAGCGATTCCCGCTACAGTTGGCGGATCGAGTACAGCAAGGCGGTTCGGCACATGAGCGACGTTCAACAGCGCATCGACGACCTGGTCAAGGGCCATCGGGTGGTCCTCTTCATGAAGGGAACCGCGCAGTTCCCGATGTGCGGCTTTTCCGGCCGCGCGATCCAGATCCTGAAGGCCTGCGGCGTGAACGACCTGAAAACGGTCAACGTCCTCGAGGACGAGGACATCCGCCAGGGCATCAAGGAATACTCCGACTGGCCGACGATTCCGCAGCTCTACGTCAACGGCGAATTCGTCGGCGGCTCGGACATCATGACCGAGATGTACCAGTCGGGCGAGCTGCAGCCCGCCCTCGGCGTCCCGGCCTGATTCACGCGCTGGCCGCCGCGGCGTGAGCACCGCCTCGCGACCGCGGCGCATCGTCGTCGGCATCACCGGCGCCACCGGCGCGATCTACGCGCTGCGTCTCCTCGACCGGCTGCGCGATACCGGGCACGAGACGCACCTCGTCGCCACGCCCGCCGGCGTGCTGAACGTCCACCACGAGCTCGGCCTCGACCGGCAGACGCTCGAGGCGCGCGCATCGTTCGCCTACAACCCGGCCGACATCGGCGCAACGATCGCCAGCGGCTCGTTCGCGGCCGAAGCCATGGTGGTGGCGCCGTGCTCGATGAAGTCGCTGGCGGCGATCGCCCACGGCTTCTCCGACAACCTGCTCACCCGCGCCGCCGACGTCACGCTGAAGGAGCGGCGCCGCCTCGTGCTGATGGTGCGCGAGACGCCGTTCAACCTGGCGCACCTGCGCAACATGACGGCGGCGACGGAGATGGGCGCGATCGTCTTTCCGCCGCTGCCGGCCTTCTATCACCGGCCGTCGACGATCGACGAACTGGTCGACGACAGCGTCGAGCGGGTGTTGGCGCTGCTCGGGGTCGAGGCGGCGGCGCCGAAGTCCTGGCAGGGCCTGTAGGCCGACCGCCGGGGGCGGCGCTCAGCGCCCCGGGAACTCCCAGCGCCGCTGTGCGGCGAACACCGCGCTCGGGTACTCCGGTCGGCCGCGGCTGCCGTTGTAGCGCCCGAGGGCGAGGAACAAGTCGCCCTTCTCTCTTTCGAGGTAGTGGCGAAGGATCACGCAGCCGAAGCGCAGGTTGGTCTGCATGTGGAACAGCCGCGAGACGTCGCCGTCGCCGATGAGGCGGGCCCAGAACGGCATCACCTGGGTGTAGCCGCGCGCGCCGACGACGCTGATCGCGTACCGGCGAAAGCCGCTTTCCACCTGCACCAGCCCCAGCATCAAGGCGGGTTCGAGCCCGGCCCGCTTGCTCTCGTACCAGAGCGTCTCGAGGAACTCGACGCGGCTGATGAACTCGATCGTCTGCTTCGGCAGCTTGTCGCTCGTGGCGACCAGCCAGCGCAGATGCGCGAGACGCTCATCGGTGGTGGCGAAGACGTTCTTGGGCGGGGCGCGATCCGAAACGGCCGCCGACAGCACCGACCGCACCGCGTCGGCGAGCGGCTCCTCGACCTGGGCCCCGGCCCGGGCGACGCGCGGCAGCGCCAGCGCGGCAGCGCCGAGAACGCTGGCGGCGACGAATGCGCGCCGTTGGCTCCCCGGTCGGGAGAGCCTGCCGCTCATGCCTCGAGCTTGCCCTTCACCAGCGAGAAGACCTCGCCGAGCGGCAACACTGCCGCGGCCGCATCGCGCCGGCCCTGGTACTCGACCTCGCCGTTCTTCAGGCCGCGGTCGGACAGGACGACACGGTGCGGCACGCCGATCAGCTCCCAGTCGGCGAACATCGCGCCGGGGCGCTCGCCACGGTCGTCGAGGATCGCGTCGATGCCGGCCTCGAGCATCTGCGCATGGAGCGCGTCGGCGGCTTCGCGCACGGCCGGCGAACGGTCGTAGCCGATCGGGCAGATGACGACCGCGAACGGGGCGATCGGGGTCGGCCAGATCATGCCGCGCTCGTCGTGGTTCTGCTCGACGGCGGCGCCGGCGATGCGGGTGATGCCGATGCCGTAGCAGCCCATCTGCAAGAGCTGCGGCTGGCCCTTCTCGTCGAGGAAGGTGGCCTGCATGCTGCGGCTGTAGTAGTCGCCGAGCAGGAACACGTGGCCGACCTCGATGCCGCGCTGGATCGCGAGCTGGCCCTTGCCGTCGGGCGAAGGATCGCCTTCGACGACGTTGCGGATGTCGGCGACGAGATCGGGCTCGGGCAGGTCGCGGCCCCAGTTCGCGCCGGTGTAGTGAAAGCCCGCTTCATTGGCACCACAGACGAAGTCGCTCATCGCCGCGACCGTGCGATCGGCGACGATCCGGATCCGCGCCTCGCCGGCGGCGGCCAGCCCGATCGGTCCGAGGTAGCCGGGATCGCAGGCGAAGCCGGCACGGATCTCGGCCGCGGTGGCGAAGCGCCAGCCGTCGCGCAGCCCGGCGAGCTTGCCGGTCTTGATCTCGTTGAGCGAGTGGTCGCCGCGCACCAGCAGCAGCCACAGCGTGGTCCTGGCGCCTTCAGGCGACTCGCCCTTCTCCTCGGTGGCGAGAACCAGCGACTTCACCGTCCGCTCGATCGGCAGGCCGAGAAAGGCCGCGACGTCTTCGCAGGTCGCCTTGCCCGGCGTCGCCGTCTTCGCCAGCTCCTGGGCTGCGGCTGCGCGCGGCGCGGCCGGAGCGAGCGCCTCGGCCATCTCGATGTTGGCGGCGTAGTCCGATTCCGGCGCGAAGACGATCGCGTCCTCGCCGGTGGCGGCGATCACTTGGAACTCGTGCGAGCGGATGCCGCCGATCGAGCCGTTGTCGGCGGCGACCGGACGAAACGTCAGGCCCATGCGCGTGAAGATGCGGCCGTAGGCGTCGTACATGCGGTCGTAGCTGAGGCGCGCCGCGTCGAGGTCGCGGTCGAAGGAGTACGCGTCCTTCATCGTGAACTCGCGCCCGCGCATCACGCCGAAGCGCGGCCGGCGCTCGTCGCGGAACTTGGTCTGGATGTGATAGAAATTCTTCGGCAGGGCACGGTAGCTGCGCAGCTCCTGGCGGGCGATGTCGGTGATGACTTCCTCGCTCGTCGGCTGGATCACGAAGTCGCGGTCGTGCCGGTCCTTGACCCGCATCAGTTCAGGCCCGTACTTGGCGAAGCGACCGCTTTCCTGCCAGAGCTCGGCCGGCTGCACCACCGGCATCAGCAGCTCGATCGCGCCGGCGGCATTCATCTCCTCGCGCACGATGGACTCGATCTTGCGCAGCACGCGCAGGCCCATCGGCATGTACGTGTAGATGCCCGCCGAGAGGCGCTTGATGAAGCCGGCACGCAGCATCAGCCGGTGGCTGGCGACCTCGGCATCGGCCGGGGCTTCCTTCAAGGTCGAAATAAAGAACTGGCTGGCTTTCATCGCTGCGGGGATTCGTTGCGGGCGCTCGTGCGGCGGGAGCTTGCACCGGGCCGCGCCGATCGGGGCGCCCGGAGGACGCGAGGTTTGACTCGTGTCATGCCGGTGCAATAATCGGTCAACGCAAGAATCGAGGTTGATTATGCTCGACCGTGATGGGTTCAGACCCAACGTCGGCATCGTCCTGCTCAACCACAGAAACCAGGTGTTCTGGGGCAAACGGATAAGAACCCACTCCTGGCAGTTCCCGCAAGGGGGCATCAATCACGGCGAAACGCCCGAGCAGGCGATGTTCCGCGAGCTCCACGAAGAGGTGGGGCTGACTCCAGACCATGTGCGCATCGTCGCGCGCACCCGAGACTGGCTGCGCTACGAGGTGCCCACGCACTTCATCCGGCGCGACGCGCGCGGCCACTACCGCGGCCAGAAGCAGATCTGGTTCCTGCTGCAGCTCACCGGTCGCGACAGCGACATGAACCTGCGCGCCACCGACCATCCGGAGTTCGACGCCTGGCGCTGGAACGAGTACTGGATTCCGCTCGACGTGGTGATCGAGTTCAAGCGCGACGTCTACCAGATGGCGCTCACCGAGCTCGCGCGTTTCCTGCCGCGCGGAGCGCAGCACAACCGCTACCTGCGCTCGGGAATGCGGCCGCATCACCGCGAGGAGATGCCCGATCGCTTCCGCCGGCCGGAGAGCGTGCCGCACGAGGAAGACAGCCATCCGGCACCGGCCCTCGACGCCGCGGTGAGCTCGCCCGCCGCGCCGGCGACGACACCGACACTGGGCACCGACTCGACCGTCTAGCGCCGCGAGGCCGCCCTCACGACAGCACGAAGTTGTCGCGGTGGATCAGCTCCGGCTCGCCCGTGAAGCCGAGCAGGCGTTCGAAGTCCGACGACGGCCGGCGCGCGATCAGGCGCGCTTCGGCGCTGCTGTAGTTGCTGAGGCCCCGGCCGATCTCCTCGCCGTTCGCCCGCCGCACCGCGATCACGTCGCCGCGGTGGAAGTCGCCGGCGACGGTGACCACGCCGATCGGCAGCAGGCTCTTGCCGCCGCCCTGCACCTTGGCCGCGGCGCCGTCGTCCACCGTCACTGAGCCGCGCAGTTGCAGGTGGTCGCTCATCCAGAGCTTGCGGGCGACGACCTTGGGCGTGGCCGCGACCAGCTCGGTGCCGATGCGCTCGCCGGCGACGATGCGCAGCAGCACGTCGGGCTCGCGCCCCGAGGCGATGATGGTGCTCGCGCCGCTGCGCGCCGCCCGCTTGGCGGCGAGGATCTTGGTCAGCATGCCGCCGCGGCCGATGGCGCTGCCGACGCCGCCCGCCATGCGCTCGAGCTCCGGGTCGCCGGCGGTCGCGCGCTCGACGAGCCTGGCGTTCGCCTCCTTGCGCGGATCGGCGTCGAACAGGCCGGACTGGTCGGTCAGGATCACCAGCAGGTCGGCGTCGAGCAGGTTGGCGACCAGCGCGCCCAGGGTGTCGTTGTCGCCGAACTTGATCTCGTCGTTGACGACGGTGTCGTTCTCGTTGACGACCGGGACGACGCCGAGGCCGAGCAGGGTCGTCAGGGTCGAGCGGGCATTGAGGTAGCGCTCGCGGTCGGCCAGGTCGGCGTGGGTCAGCAGCACCTGGGCGCTGCCGATGCCGTGCTCGCGCAGCGCCGACTCGTAGCATTGGGCCAGGCCCATCTGGCCGACCGCGGCGGCCGCCTGCAACTCGTGCACGCCGTGCGGCCGCGACGACCAGCCGAGCCGCTTCATCCCCTCGGCGATCGCGCCGCTCGAGACCATGACCAGCTCGCGCTGCGTCCGCACCAGCGCCGCCATCTGCCGGCACCAGCCGCCGACCGCGACCGGGTCGACGCCCCGGCCTTCATTCGTGACGAGGCTGGAGCCGACCTTGACGACGATGCGCCGGGCCTCGCGCGGCGTCGCGCTCATTGCCCGGTGTCGGCGCGCGCCTGCGATCGGGCGACCGTCTCGCCCACACCCGCCTGTCGCGTCCTCGTCGTCGAAGCGCGGGTCACGCTCGGGTGGAGCCGCCGCGGCGTACTTCGCGACATGGTCGTAGATCGCCCGCACCAGCGGCTCGCAGCCCTCGCGCGTCAGCGCTGAGATCGAGAAGATCGGCCCCTTCCAGCGCAGCCGCTTCTTGAACTCGGCGACGCGCTCGGCGCGCTCTTCGGCCGGAATCATGTCGAGCTTGTTGAGAACGATCCAGCGCGGCTTGGCGGCGAGCTCGGCGTCGTATTTTTCGAGCTCCTTGACGATGCCGCGAACCTGCTTGACCGGATCGACCTCGGGATCGAAGGGTGCGAAATCCACGAGGTGGAGAAGCAGGCGGGTGCGCTGCAAGTGGCGCAGGAACAGGTGTCCGAGCCCGGCGCCTTCAGACGCGCCCTCGATCAGGCCCGGGATGTCGGCGACGACGAAGCTCTGCTCCGGGGCGACACGAACCACGCCGAGATTGGGATGCAGCGTCGTGAACGGGTAGTCGGCGATCTTCGGCCGCGCATTCGAGATGGCGGTGATCAGGGTCGACTTGCCGGCGTTCGGCATGCCGAGCAGGCCGACGTCGGCCAGCACGCGCAACTCGAGCTTGAGCTTCTTGTGCTCGCCCGGCCAGCCCGGCGTCTTCTGCCGCGGCGCGCGGTTGGTGCTGCTCTTGAAGTGCAGGTTGCCGAAGCCGCCGTCGCCGCCCTTGACGATGCAGATCCTCTCGCCCGACTCGAGCAGCTCGGCGATCCGCTCGCCGGTTTCCGCGTCGGAGATGATGGTGCCGACCGGCATGCGCAGGACGATGTCTTCGGCGGCCGCGCCGTACTGGTCGGAGCCGCGTCCGTTCTCGCCGCGCCGCGCCTCGTGGCGGCGGGCGTAGCGGAAGTCGAT
Organism: Burkholderiales bacterium; assembly: GCA_021414305.1. Taxonomy (GTDB): domain Bacteria; phylum Pseudomonadota; class Gammaproteobacteria; order Burkholderiales; family Burkholderiaceae_C; genus Schlegelella_A. The sequence continues at coordinate 51,081 of JAIOOS010000018.1, forward strand.
CAGGGTGTTGAGGTTCGAGTCGCCGACCGCGAAGACGCTGCCGCCGCGCCCGCCGTCGCCCCCGTTCGGCCCGCCGAAGGGAATGAACTTCTCGCGGCGAAAGCTCATGCAGCCGTTGCCGCCGTCCCCCGCCACGACCTCGATCGTGGCCTCGTCGACGAACTTCATGGCCCGGGGTCGGCCCTCCGCGAACGCCGGTCTCCGCGCTGCGGCCGCAGGATCGACCAGACGCCGAGGGCGATCAGGAGCGCCGGCCACCATTGCCGCATCCAGCCCCACTCGAGCCAGCCGAAGTTGTTCGCCAGCAGCAGGCTGCCGACGACGATGAGGATGATTCCGCTCCAGCTCATGGAAACCTCGACGGATCGGTTGTGACGGTCAATGGTAGTGCGCGAATGAAAAAAGCCCCGGGCGACCGGGGCTTCGTTCCGTCGAAGCGAAGAAGCGTCAGACGCTCTTGACCTCGACGGTCTGGCGATTGCGCGGGCCCTTGACGGCGTAGCTCACCTGGCCGTCGACCAGCGCGAACAGGGTGTGGTCGCGACCGATGCCGACGTTCGGACCGGCGTGGAACTTGGTGCCGCGCTGACGCACGATGATCGAGCCGGCCGGCACGACCTGCCCGCCGAAGACCTTGACGCCGAGCATCTTCGGCTGGGAGTCGCGGCCGTTACGTGTCGAGCCGCCGCCTTTTTTCTGTGCCATGAGTCGCTCCTGAACCGACGCGCCCGATCAGGCCGCGTTGACCGCGCTGATGCGGATTTCGGTGAAATTCTGCCGGTGGCCCTGGCGCTTCTGGTAGTGCTTGCGCTTCCTCATCTTGAAGATGCGGACCTTGTCGTGCCGGCCGTGCGAGACGACGCTGGCGATGACGCTGGCGCCGGAAACGAGCGGCGAGCCGGTGACGAGGTCGGCGCCGGCGCCGACCGCGAGAACCTGGTCGAGGGTCACGTCGGAGCCGACTTCGGCCGTGAGGCGCTCGACCCGGAGGGTCTCGCCCGCTGCGACCTTGTACTGCTTGCCGCCGGTTTTGATGACCGCGTACATGGGTGAATCCTTAAGCTCTTGGAACCGCCGAACGGTCCGGGAAAAGCCTGCGACTATACCACGGCTGGCCTGCCCTGGCGACGGCACCGGGCCGGCCGAACGGCAGGCCCCGCGTCCGGCGCGGTGAACCGCCGCGCGTCGGAGCGGGCTTTCTATAATCGAACGCCCCCCGTACCCAACCCGTGTCCGCCTCGCTTTCGCCGCCCGCACCGCCCTCCGTCGGCGCCGTCGCGCTGATGGCCGACGAAATGCTGCAGGTCGACGCCGTCATCCGGCGCCGGCTGGCTTCGAGCGTGGCCCTGATCGACCAGATCGCCAACTACATCGTCAGCGCCGGCGGCAAGCGGATCCGGCCGATGCTGGTCCTCCTGTTCTCGAACGCGCTCGGCTTTTCCGGCCGGGAGCGCTTCGAGCTCGCGGCGACGGTGGAGTTCATCCATACCGCGACCCTGCTCCACGACGACGTCGTCGACGAGTCGGCGCTCCGGCGCGGCCGGCGCACCGCCAACGCCCTGTTCGGCAACGCCGCGAGCGTGCTGGTCGGCGACTTCGTCTACTCGCGCGCCTTCCAGATGATGGTGAGCGCCGGCCGCATGCGCGTGCTCGAGGTGCTGGCCGATGCCACCAACGTGATCGCCGAGGGCGAGGTGCTGCAGCTGATGAACATGCACGACCCCGACGTCAGCGTCGACGATTACCTGCGCGTCATCCGCTTCAAGACCGCCAAGCTGTTCGAAGCGAGCGCCCGGCTCGGCGCCGTGCTCGCCGAGGCCGACCCGGGCGTGGAGGAGGCCTGCGCCGCCTACGGCCGCTCGCTCGGCACCGCCTTCCAGCTCGTCGACGACCTGCTCGACTACGAGGGCGCGACCGAGCGGCTGGGCAAGAACGTCGGCGACGACCTGCGCGAGGGCAAGCCGACCTTGCCGCTGCTGATCGCCATGGAGCGCGGCACCGACGAGCAGCGTGCGCTGCTGCGGGGCGCGATCGAACACGGCGAGGTGGCCCGGCTCGACGAGGTCATCGCCATCGTCCGCGCCACCGGCGCGCTCGAGGCGACGCGCGAGGCGGCGCGCGCCGAGGCCGACAAGGCCTGCAAGGTGCTCGAGCTGCTGCCCGCCACGGCGTACCGCGAGGCTCTGCTAGACTTGTCGGTTCGATCCGTCGAGCGCTCGTCCTGAGCGAACCGGCGGCTCGACGCGGCTTCAAGGCCGCGGCTGCGGTTTCGGCCGCACGACATCGGGGTGTAGCTTAGCCTGGTAGAGCGCTACGTTCGGGACGTAGAGGCCGGAGGTTCGAATCCTCTCACCCCGACCAGGATTGCCTTCACGGATGCATGCTTTTCACGGGTAACGGGTGCCTCGAACACCCCGCGTGAATTGTTGGCGCAAGCCCTTTGCGCCCGGCGTTTACAGCCCCCGGTGAATCGGCGATGATCATCTGTTTCTTGAAGGATTGAACGAGCTTTCACAGGTTGGATACCCTCGCCGAAGCACCGCATTCATCCCTCTCCGGCGTGGCGAGGGTGCTGGTCCACGCGGGCAAGCTCAATGCCAAGACAGCCGAGGAGCTGGTTCGCAGCTCCCGCGACAAGCGATCCAGCTTCGTCGCCTCGGTGATCGCCGCCGGCGCCGTCTCCCCCTCTGACCTCGCGCACACGCTCGCGACCGCGCTCGCCCTGCCGCTGCTCGACCTGAGCGCGATCGACGCACTCAAGCTGCCGAAGAACATCATCGACGCCAAGCTGGCGTCGCAGTACCAGATCGTGGTGCTTGGCAAGCGCGGCAACCGCGTCTTCATCGGCGGCGCCGACCCGACCGACCAGGAAGCGGCCGAGCGCATCAAGTTCGCAACCCAGCTCGCGCCCGAGTGGGTGATCGTCGAGCACGACAAGCTCTCCAAGATCCTCGAGACCAGCGGCGCGAACGCGAACGAGACGATGGAGGCGCTGGCCTCCGGCGACTTCGAGTTCGACGTCACCGACGACGTCACGACCAAGCCCGACGAAGAGGTCGCGAGCGACGTCGAGGACGCGCCGGTCGTCCGCTTCCTGCAGAAGATGCTGATCGACGCGATCAACCTGCGCGCCTCCGACCTGCACTTCGAGCCCTACGAGTACCACTACCGCGTCCGCTTCCGGGTCGACGGCGAGCTGCGAGAGATCACCCAGCCGCCGCTCGCCATCAAGGAAAAGCTGTCGGCGCGGATCAAGGTCATCTCGCGGCTGGACATCTCCGAAAAGCGCGTGCCGCAGGACGGCCGCATGAAGCTCAAGTTCGGCAGCAAGGCGATCGACTTCCGGGTCAGCACCCTGCCCACGCTGTTCGGCGAGAAGATCGTGATCCGGATCCTGGATCCCTCGAGCGCCAAGGTCGGCATCGAGGCGCTCGGCTACGAGAAGATCGAGAAGGACCGGCTGCTGAAGGCCATCGCCCGGCCGTACGGCATGGTGCTCGTCACCGGCCCTACCGGCAGCGGCAAGACCGTGTCGCTCTACACCTGCCTGAACATTCTCAACCAGCCAGGCGTCAACATCTCCACGGTCGAAGACCCGGCGGAAATCAACCTGCCCGGGGTCAACCAGGTCAACGTCAACGACAAGGCCGGCCTCACGTTCTCCGCGGCGCTGAAGTCCTTCCTGCGCCAGGACCCGGACATCATCATGGTCGGCGAGATTCGCGACCTCGAAACCGCCGACATCGCGATGAAGGCGGCCCAGACCGGCCACATGGTGATGTCGACCCTGCACACCAACGACGCGCCGACAACGCTCACCCGCCTGGCCAACATGGGCGTGGCGGCGTTCAACATCGCCGCGAGCGTGCTGCTCATCACGGCACAGCGCCTGGCGAGAAAGCTGTGCGAGAACTGCAAGGTCCCGGCCGACTATCCTCGGGAAGCGCTGCTCAAGGCGGGCTTCAAGCCGGAAGACCTCGACGGCAACTGGAAGCCATTTCGCGCCGTCGGATGTTCAATGTGCAGCAACGGTTACAAGGGACGAGTCGGCATTTACCAGGTGATGCCGATCAGCGAGGAGATCCAGCGGATCATCCTGGCGCAAGGCAACGCGACGGAAATCGCGGTCGTGGCGCAACGTGAAGGGGTTCGCGACCTCCGCCAGTCGGGTCTGCTCAAGGTCCGCTCGGGCATGACGACACTCGAAGAGCTGATCTCGGTCACCAACGAGTAGCGGCAACCATCGGAACGCACTAGAGGTCTCGAAACGACATGGCAACGGCACTGGCAGCGAAGCAGCGGATCAAGGACATCGTCTTCGAGTGGGAAGGCAAGGACAAGAACGGCAAGTCCGTCCGTGGCGAGATGCGTGCCGGCGGCGAGGCCATGGTGAGCGCGAGCCTGCGCCGCCAGGGCGTGATGGTCAACAAGGTCAAGAAGCGCCGCATGAGCGGCGGCAAGGCGATCAAGCAGAAGGACATCGCCGTCTTCACCCGCCAGCTCTCCACCATGATGCGCGCCGGCGTGCCGCTGATCCAGTCGTTCGACATCGTCGCCCGCGGCAGCACCAACGCCAAGATGACGCGGCTCCTGACCGACATCCGCTCCGATGTCGAGACCGGCACCAGCCTCTCGGCCGCGTTCCGCAAGCACCCGCTCTACTTCGACGCCCTGTACTGCAACCTGGTCGAGGCCGGCGAAGCGGGCGGTATTCTCGAGACCCTGCTGGATCGCCTGGCGATCTATCAGGAAAAGACGATGGCGATCAAGAACAAGATCAAGTCCGCCTTGATCTACCCGATCGCCGTCATCACGGTCGCGTTCATCGTGCTCGCCGTGATCATGATCTTCGTCATTCCGGCGTTCGAGGACGTGTTCCGCAACTTCGGCGCGGACCTGCCGGCGCCGACGCTCTTCGTCATCGGCATGTCGAAGATCTTCGTCAAGTACTGGTACCTGATCTTCGGCCTGGGCGGCGGCGGCATCTACTTCTTCATGCAGTCGTGGAAGCGCTCGGTCAAGATGCAGAAGTACATGGATCGGCTGCTGTTGAAGGTGCCGGTGTTCGGCGACCTGGTCAACAAGTCGTCGATCGCCCGCTGGACCCGCACCCTGTCCACCATGTTCGCCGCCGGCGTGCCGCTGGTCGAGGCGCTCGATTCGGTCGGCGGCGCCTCGGGCAACGCGGTCTTCGCCGAGGCGACCGAGAAGATCCAGAAGGACGTCTCGACCGGCTCCGCGCTCACCACCTCGATGCAGGCGACCGGCGTGTTCCCGGTGATGGTGCTGCAGATGTGCGCCATCGGCGAGGAATCGGGATCGCTCGACGCCATGCTCGGCAAGGCCGCCGAGTTCTACGAGGACGAGGTCGACGAAGCCGTCAAGGGCCTGTCGAGCCTGATGGAGCCGTTCATCATCGTCATCCTGGGCACCCTGATCGGCGGCATCGTCGTCTCGATGTACCTGCCGATCTTCAAGCTGGGCCAGGTGGTCTGACCTCGGGTCCGGACCGCCGCCGATGCCGCCTGACGAGATCCTCTATTCCCCCTGGATCCTGGCCGTTCTCGGCCTGTGCATCGGCAGCTTCCTGAACGTCGTCATCCACCGCCTCCCGCTGATGCTGGAGCGCGGCTGGAGAGAGGAAAGCGCCGAGCTGCTCGGCGTCGAGCTGCCCGAGACGGCAGCGATCACGCTCTCGACGCCGCGCTCGCGTTGCCCCTCCTGCGGCCACGCGATCGCCTGGTACGAGAACATTCCGCTGGCGAGCTGGCTCTGGCTGCGCGGCCGCTGCTCGGCGTGCAAGACACGGATCTCGGCGCGCTATCCGCTGGTCGAGGTCGCGACCGCGGCGCTGTTCGCCGCCATCGGCTGGCGCTTCGGCGCCGAGCCGACCAGCCTGCTCTGGTGCGGCTTCGCCGCGGTGCTGGTGGCCGCGGCGCTGATCGACTTCGACACCCAGCTCCTGCCCGACATCCTGACCCAGCCGCTGCTCTGGGCAGGCATCATCGCCGCGGCGCGCGGCTGGATCCCGGTGCCGCTTCTCGCCTCCGTCGCGGGAGCGGTCGTCGGCTACCTGTCGCTCTGGACCGTGGCCACGCTCTACCGCGCGATCCGCGGCCACGAGGGCATGGCGGCGGGCGACTTCAAGCTGCTCGCCGCGCTCGGCGCCTGGATGGGCTGGCAGATGATTCCCCTGATCGTCCTGCTCTCCTCGGCGGTCGGCGCGCTGGTCGGACTGGCCATGATCGTGTTCGGCAACCACGACCGCCAGGTGCCCATCCCCTTCGGGCCTTACCTCGCCGGCGGCGGCCTGGCGGCGATGTTCTTCGGACCGGCGCTGATGCGTCTCTGGCTGCCGAACTCATGAGCCTGCGCGTCGGCCTCACCGGCGGCATCGGCAGCGGCAAGAGCACGGTCGCCTCGCTGCTCGTCGGCCACGGCGCCGAGCTGGTCGACACCGACGCGATCGCGCGCAGCCTCACGCTCGCCGGCGGGGCGGCGATCGAGCCGATCCGCGAGAGCTTCGGAGCCGAATTCATCGACGCGAGCGGCGCCCTCGATCGGGCGCGCATGCGCGACGCCGCCTTCGCCGATGTCGAGGCACGGCGCCGCCTCGAGGCGATCCTGCATCCGCGCATCGGCACCGAGGTCGAGCGCCGCGTCGCCGCCTCGACGGCGCCGATCACGGTGCTCGACATTCCGCTGCTCGTCGAGTCGGGTCGCTGGCGCGGGCGCGTCGACCGCGTCTGGGTCGTCGACTGCGCCGAGGAAGTGCAGGTGGCGCGCGTCATGGCGCGCTCCGGCTGGGACGAGAGCGCGGTCCGCGCGGTCCTTGCCCAGCAGGCGACGCGCGCCGCGCGCCGTGCCGCCGCCGACGCGGTGATCCACAACGAAGACATCTCGCTCGACCGCCTCGCCCGCGAGGTCGCTGCGCTCTGGCAGAGCACCCTGGGCGCGGGCTGATGCCCGTACCTCGCGGCGAGCGCGAAACGCTGTGAAACAATCGCCGCGCGCTGCCTCTCCGGATTCCGGCGGTGCGCGCGACCCTCGCCTTCCGTGCCCGCCGCCTTGATCCTCTACGAGTACCCGTTCAACGAGAGCATCCGCACGATGCTGCGGCTCGAGCACCTGTTCGACCGCCTCGGCCAGCTGATCGAGCGCGAGGCGCCGGTCGACCACCATCACGCGCTGGCGACCATCTTCGAGATCATGGACGTGGGCTCGCGCGCCGACCTCAAGTCCGACCTGCTCAAGGAGCTCGAGAAGCACCGCCAGCAGCTCGCCGGCTACCGCGGCAACCCGGGAATCGCGGAGAGCGTGCTCGACGAGGTGATGGGCCGCATCGACGGCGCCTTCGCCCGGCTGAACCAGGTCGCCGGCAAGGCGGGCGCCGCGCTGGCGAGCAACGAGTGGCTGATGAGCATCAGGAGCCGCATCAGCATTCCCGGCGGCACCTGCGAGTTCGACCTGCCGGCCTACTACGCCTGGCAGCAGCTTCCGGCCAAGCGCCGTCGCGCCGACCTGATGCAGTGGGTGGCTTCGCTCATGCCGCTCGCCGAAGCGCTGCAGGTCCTGCTCGGCCTGCTGCGCGATTCAGGCGCGCCACACAAGGTGATGGCGCTCGGCGGCCAGTATTCGCAGAGCCTGGCCGCCGGCCGCGTGTTCCAGCTCATGCGGGTGCGGCTCGACGCCGACGCCGAGCTGGTGCCCGAGATCAGCGGCCATCGCCTGATGGTGCAGGTGCGCCTGATGCGCCAGGAAGCCGACGGGCGGCTGCGCCCGGCTACGGGCGACACCGCCTTCGAGCTGACTCTCTGCGCCTGAGGAGCAAGCGTTGACGACGATACCGCCGGGCAGCGACCCACCGGTCGCGCCGCGCACCATCCGCTGCCCCGGCTGCGGCGGCGACAGCGTGTACGCGATCTCGAATCCGTTCCGGCCGTTCTGCAGCGAGCGTTGCCGCGGTGCCGACCTCGGCGCGTGGGCGTCGGAGGGCTACCGGGTTCCGGCGCAGCCGAGCGCGCCGGACGGCGACGACAGCGAGCTCGCGCCCGACTGAAGCGACTTCGCGGACCCCGCGCTCAGCCTTCGAGCGACTTCAGCAGCTCGGCCAGGTCGGGATCCATCTCGGCATCTTCGGCCGGGGCTTCCTCTTCGCTCGCGGCCTCGCCGCCGCCGTCGGAGCCGCTGCTGTCGTCGCCCAGGCTCGCCAGCAGGTCGTCGAGGTTCGAGTCGTCGGAGCCGCTGTCGGAGCCCGAGGAATCCGAGTCGTCGCCGGAGGCATCGCTCGTGTCGGCGTCGGCATCGTCGTCGGCCGTCGCCGCCTTCTTCTTGCCGCCCTTGGCGGGCTTTTCCTCGTCGGGATCCTTCATCTTGCCCTGCAGCGAGGTGCTGAAGGTCATCCGCGACGCCGGCTTGGCCAGCCCCGGAAGCGCGATCTGCGCGCCGTTGACGGTGTCGAGGCCGGCGATGCGCAGCTCGGGCTGTCCCTTGTGCGCCATCAGCGCATCGATGCCGACCCGGCGCAGCATCTCGGCCGCGGCCAGGTTGATCAGCCGCTCGGTCGTCGGCAGTGCGACCTGGTCGCCGTCGCCGTCGACGACGTAGTGGAACGGCAGGTCGCCGACCGAGAGCGTCGTGCCGGTCGGCGCCGCCAGCACCGAGGCGGCGAGCAGCGCCGGGTGGCCCCAGAGCATGCCGCGCAGGCCCTCTTCGGGCGTGAATTCCTCGAAGGTGAAGCTCGTGATCGGATCGCTCTTCTTGCCGTAGGGGTGGCGCAGCATGAAGCGCGGTGCCAGCAGGGCGAGATGCGAGGCTTCGGGCAGCTCGCGCAAGGCCTCCAGCGCCTGCGCCATCAGCGGATGCGGCGGGTTGCGACGATCGGTGAAGGCGTCGCTCGTGATCGAGGTGACGAAGGGCGCATTGGCGAGCTTGGCGATCTTCGCCATCCGGCCCAGCAGCTCGGCGTGCGGCGGCGTCGGCTCGAACTGGTAAAGGCCCAGGATCAGCGAGACGCCGCCGTTCTTGTCCTGCGAAGGCTTGTCGACCAGCATCGAGTAAAGGCCGGTCTCGGAGAGGTCGCTCGCGCCGCTCAGGTCGGCGGCGAACTCCTCGGCCGAGACGTCGACCAGCAGCACCTGCAGCGACGGGCCGGTCTCGATGCGGCGCAGGATCATGTCCATGCCGCGCCAGAGCGCCTCCAGGTTCTGGAATTCGCTTTGGTGCAGCACCGTCCGCATCGCGTCCGAGAGCGCGTTGTCGACGACCGCGACCAGCGCGTCGCGCTTCGGGTCGGACGCCTTGGTGACGAACGGCGCCATCACGCGCCGGAGCAAGGCATCGACCGGCGCGTCGACGTTGACCTCGGGGGCGATGCCGACCAGGCGGGCGAAATCGGAGAGCTTGGCGTTGGCCGCCGGAGCGCCGCTCCGGGAGCGCCGCGCGCCGCTGCGCGAGGCGCGCCGCTTCGGCCCGCCCGCCATCGCCTGCACCTCGGCCGCGGCCTTGGCGAAGGTGGCGGTGTTGTTGAGGCGCTTCCTCAGATCGGCGAGCGCCTTGAACATCGGCAGCTCGCGATAGAGCGAATCGGGGTGGAAGCTGTCGAGCTCGCCGAACTCGACCTCGACGCCGTCGCCGCCCTCGCCGATCGGCAGGGCGAGCTTGACCTCGAGCCGGGCCAGCGTGTCCTCGAGGTTGTCGAACTCGACCGGGATCATCTTGCGCCGCGCCAGGTCGTCGCCCGTTTCCAGCCGCCCGGAGGCGGCGCCGGCGCTGAAGTCGCCGAGCACCGCAATCCGCACCGGCCGCTTGGCGGCCCAGGGCGGCGCCTCCACGTCGAGAGTGCCGAAGTCGGGGGTCCAGTCGTCGTCTGCCATGGCTTGCTCCTGTTGCGCCGCGCCGGCCGGAGCCGGACGCGGAAGCGTCACTTGATTTCTTCGACGGTGAACTGCGTCGCCCCGTACTCGTCGCTGCAGGGCTGGGTGCAGACCGGCGTTCCGGCGAACACCGACGCCGCCGGGCCGGCCGCCTCCGCGGCCAGGCGAGCCGCTTCGAGCGTCGTCTGCTCGAAGCCGTCGATGTTCTTCATCCCGAGGGCGCGGAACTGACGCGGATGGTTGGAAACGATCACGAGCAAGTGGTCCATGCCGGGCGGTCCGGCGGCGACGGTGAGCGCGTTCTTCGGCGGCAGCGAGGTCGTGCTGTCGGCCTTGAGCCGGTTGCTCTTGGCGGCCGTGTTCGGAAACACCTGGACGATGCCGCCATCGGAGCCGTATTGCAGGACGTAGAGATAGCCTTCCTTCTCGGTCTTCACCTTGAAGGTCAGGTTGTCCTTGTCGATCTTCAGCTGCGGCTTGTCGGCCGCCGCCTCGACCTTGAACGCCGCCGATTGGGCGGCGACGACCCGCTCGAATTCGTGGGTCGGATCGAACGGACCCGCTGCGGGCGGCGACACGACCGAGCCCGAGGGAAGGGTCGGCGTCGCCGCCGCCACCACGGGCACCGTCGACGCCGGGGTGACCGGCGCCGCCGTGGTCGGCGCGGTGGCGACCGGCGGCGTGGCGGCGGTGGTCGCCACCGGCGCCGCGGGCTTGCCCGACAGCGCGAAAAAGAGGCCGCCCCCGACGACGAGCAGCGCCACGACCCCGATCGCGGCGAACATGCCGGTGCGGCTCTTGCGCGCCGCCGCCGCGCCGGCGGGCAGGGCCCCTGCCATCGTCGCCGGCCCGCGGCCGCGCTTGGTCTTGCCGGAATCGGGGTCGCTGGGCGCCATGCCGAGGTCGTGGCGCAGGTCGTCGATCGACTGCGTGCGCTGCTCGGGCTTGACCACCAGCGCGCGATCGATCGCTTCGAGGAACGCCGGGCTGTAGCGGCCTTCGCCGGCCTGGACCATCGGCACGTAGTTGTCGTTCATCAGCCGGCCGACCGAGGTCGGCGGCGTCTTGCCGGTGATCGCGTAGTAGACGACCGCGGCGAGCGCGTAGACGTCGGTCCACGGGCCCTGCTTCATGCCCGGCACTTCGGCGTACTGCTCGACCGGCGCGTAGCCGGGCTTGAGGATGACCGTGAGCGCCTGCGTCATGTCGCCGATGACGCGCCGCGCCGCGCCGAAATCGAGCAGCAGCGGCCGGTTGCTGCCCTTGAGCAGGATCACGTTGTCGGGCGCGATGTCGCGGTGGAAGCACTGCTCGGTGTGGATGACGGCCAGCGCCTCGGTCAGCGGCTCCAGCAGGTCGCGCAGCCACGCCTCGTCGGGCGGCGCGCCCATGGCCTTGAGCTCGTCCTTGAGCGTGATGCCTTCGTAGAACGGCATCACCATGTAGGCGGTGCCGTTCGCTTCCCAGAAGCGATAGACCTTGACCAGCGAGGGATGATCGAACTGGGCGAGCAGCCGGGCTTCGTTGACGAAGCTCTTCAGCCCGGCCTCGAAGGTCTCGCGATGCCGCTCCGACTTGACCGACACCTGGGTTCCGCCGACGCGCTGCGCGAGCGACGACGGCATGTATTCCTTGAGCGCGACGCGCCGGCCGAGCGAGTGGTCGTCGGCCAGGTAGACGATGCCGAAGCCGCCTTCGCCGAGCACCTTGACGATCTCGAACTCGCCGAGATAGAAGCCGACCGGCAGCATGTTGCCGCCGTCGTTCGCCGCCGGCCGCGGGGGCGCCGGCGGCGGGCGCGGGCGGATGACGGTCGCATCGCCGTCGGGGTTGTAGGCCTCGGGGGGAGGTGCGATCTCGGTCCGCTGCGGCGCGATCTCGGTTCGCTGCGGCGTCGACGCCGGCTTGGGCGCTTGCGACGGCAGGATGCGGGTCGAATCGTCGTCGTCCGTGCTCATCGACTCACTTCGTTTCTCCGCCTTCGGGCTTGGCCGGCGGCACGCCGAACATGTCGAGGATGTCGGGACCGGTATCGGCTCCGTCGGCGACGTGGGGCGCGACCGGCGACTCGCCGAAAGGCGCGGCATCGGCCGGCACTTCGAAGAGGCCGAGCGGGTCGTCCTTCGCCGGCAGCGTGGCCGGTCCGAGATCGCCCGGCACGCTCTCGTCGGCGCTGAACATGGCGAGGATGTCGTCTTCCTTCGGCGCCGCCGGCACTTCGCCTGCCGGCAGCAGGTCGACGGGCGGGTGATAGACACCGAGAACGTCGTGCTCCGGGATGAGCTCTGCCGGCACGGCGGCGTCGGTTCCGGCCGGACCGCCGCCGACCTGGAACATGGCGAGGATGTCGTCGTCGGGCAGGAGTTCGCGCGCCGCCTGCTCGCTGCCGGTGGCGGACGCCGGGCTCTGGAACAGCGAGAGCAGGTCGTCGTTGCCCGTCACGGCCTGCGCCGGCGAGGCGAACACCGGCACGCCCAGGCCCTGCGGCAGCGTGGCCATCGGGTCCTCGGCGGCGGCGCCCGGGGCATTGCGGGCCGCAGCGCCGGAGCGCGCGCCGTTGCCGCCGGAAAACATGCGAATGAACTCGTCGACGCTTGGCAGTCCTTCGCTCACCAGCAGTTGCGGCCGGCCGGGGGTGTCGGCGATCCACAGCGCCAGGCCGCGCATCGGCGGTCGCGGCGTCGTTGCCGCGACCGGCGCGCTGGCGAACACCGCGGCCAGGTCGGCGCGGCTGGCGACGCCCGCGATGTCGACGAAGCCGCCCCGCTGCGCCACCGCGGCGGCGACCGCGCGACGCATCGTCGCCAACCTGTCCTCGAACGAGACGCTGTCCTCGTCGCCCGGCGGCGACAGGTCGGCGAGCGCGTTCTCCAGGTCGTCGATCGTCCAGTCGCCCTGCAGCGCGTCGAGCGCCGCGTCTTCGAGGCGATGCAGCCAGGCGAACAGGCTGTCGAACTCGGCCGCGAGGTCGGGCACCCGCGACAGCGAGGCGACCAGGGTCAGCGGAAAGTGACGGCCGACGCGGTCGACCGAAGGGACGAGCACGCCGGCGAAGGCGAGATCGGAACGGACCCCGCGCATCGTCCCGGGCGAGAGCAGGAAGCGCCACGGCGGCGTGTCGAGATAGGCGTCGAGCCAGCCCTCGCCGAAGGCGCTGCGCTGCGCCTGCAGCGCCTGGGCGAGCCACAGGTCCCAGGGCTCGATGAAGTCGGCCTCGAGGCGGCGCGACGCGAAGTCGCCGAGGGTCGGCAGCTTGCCGTACCACCCCGGGATCGTCGCGACGCCGCTGCTGACGTTCATGTTCCGGCTACAGCGAGCCCGGGCACCGGAACTGCTGGATCTCCTTCAGGCGGAAGGGATTGAAGACGCTGCTCGCCGTGACCTCGAAGCGCGCACGCCGGCCCTCGAGCAGCATCGGCACGACGAAGCGCTCCGGCTGCGCCGTCGGCTGCACGTCGAAGCGCTCGAACAGGCGGAACAGCGCCCACGGGCCGTCGAAGGCGATCGTGTTCGTTCCCGGCGTGGTCGAGAGCTTGATCTGCGAGGCGACGCGCGCGCTCGGCCATGTCACCGTCACCGGCGTGGTGTTGCCGGCGAGGAACTTGAAGACCGTGCCGTCGATCTCGAGGTTCATTTCCTTCATGCCGTCTTCCATCTCGACGGCGCGGATGTCGACCTTGAACGAGGGCGTCTTGCCACCGCTGCGAAAGAACACCTCCTTGATCCGCGCCGCTCGCTGGAAGTCGACCAGGGCCGCCGCATTGACCGGCTTGGTGCCGTCGCCCGTCGGCTTGAAGCTCCACGGGTTGGTGCCGGTGTCGACCAGCGACGCCAGCTTGGTGGCGTAGAAGGTGTCGAACGCGCCGCCGGCGCCGAACAGCTGCGAGAAGTCTTCCGGCAGCACGTCGGCCTTCGAGCTGGAGGTGAAGGGATAGCGCCCGGTGATCGCCCGGTTGCAGAACTCGCTGATGGGTTTCAGCTCGCTGGTCAGCCCCTCGCGCTCGACCGCGCGCCCCGAGGTGGCGGCGGCGCCGGCGACCTTCTCGAGGGCCGAGCGCGCCGGCTCGGGCAACTGCCCGGCCGCGGCCTTGACGCGTTCGCCGCCGCCCGACGGAGGCGGCGCCGACTTGCTCTTCTGCGCCGCGTCGACCGCCGCGAGCTGGACGTAGACCTCATTGAACATCTTCATGATCTCGTCCATCGGCGGCGGCGTGCCGGCCATGAGACGACGGATCGGCTCGAAGTGATCGTCGACCATCTGCTCCAGCGGCGGACCGGTCGGCGCCGCGTCGGCGCCCGGAATGTTGACCTTGCCGAGAACCGCGGCCATCTCGCGCTTGGCCTGCTCGGCCTTCTGGTCGACGTTGCCCACCCGGGTACCGCTGGTGGACCCTGCCGCCGGCTTGGGCTCGACCAGCGTCGTCTCCCGCGCCACCCCGCGCAGGAACGCGGCCAGCGGCGAGTCGACGCCGGAAAGCTGGCGTGCGACCTGCAGGCTCTTCTCGAGGCTGTCGAGCTTGATCACCCGCACGTCGGCGATGTACTTGTCCCAGACCTTGATGTACTCCTCGAAATAGAGGCGACGTACCCGGTTGGTCAGCTCCGGGTTCGCCTTGCCGAGGGGCAGCGACTTGTTCGCCTCCGACTGGCGCAGGCCGAGCACCCAGGTCTCTTCGGAAGCGAGCTGGCGCGTCGCCTTGTCGACCGAGGTCTCGAACGCCTTGCGGTAGCCCTCCTTCGTGAACAGGCCCGGAATGCCCTTGGTGAGCGGCTCGCCGCTGGCACGCTCGAACACGTTGAGCGAGGCCGGGCCGGCGGCACCCGCCACGGTGAACGGCGGGATGTCGGCGCCGATCTGCGCCCGCTTCAGGCGGCTGAAGACGCGGTACTCGAGCGGAAAGGCGACGAGCATGTCGCGAACGCCGGCGACCAGGTTCTTGTCCATCGCCACCGCCGGCGGCGGCGCACCGTGGGTGAGCATCGCGTCGAGGTGCTCGTCGAGCGCCTTTCGCTGCTCGGGCGCGAGCGTGCGCTCGAGCGCCACGTCCCAGTCGACGCCGACGTAAGCCTTGAACGAGTCGGCGTCGAACTTGTCCGGCGTGTAGATCATCAGGTAGTTCTTCAGCGCCTCGTAGGCCTGTTCGAGGTTGTCCTTGTTGGCCGCGCGCAGTCGTTCCTCGAGGCGGCGCACGACCCGCGGCATCAGCGCATGGTCGAGCAGGTGCTGGTAGCCCACGTCGGCAGCGGCGTCGAGCTTCCTTCCCTGGTAGAGGCCGAGCGACATCGACCACGGCGGCGCATCGACGTTGAACTCGGCCGGGTACGCGGCCGTGCGAACGGCGGTCAGCACCGGCGGCACCGGCGTGACGTCGCCCGAGGTGGCGGGCGGGAGCGCGTCGACCGTCTTCTTCAGCTCGGGGAGCTTCGCCTCGATCTCGCTGATGTAGCTCTTGTTGCGGCTGTAGCTGACCGCCCAGCCGACGATCAGGCCGATGCTGGCGAGAAGGACGAGGGCAAAGCCGGCCACGCGCAAGCGGCCACGGCGAGCCTCCATCGCCCGGTTCTCGCCGACCAGCCCCTGCTCGTTGAAGACGACGTCCTTGAGCAGCCGGTTGAGGAAGAAGCTCTTGCCGCGCGCGGCCGCCGGCGGCGGCAGGCGCCGCTCGATGCCGAAGGTGCGCGACAGCGTGCCGAGCACGCGATCGATCGGCGTGCCTTCCTGGGTGCCGCTGGTGAAGTAGACCCCGCGCAGCAGCGGCCGCTCCTCCATCGTGCCGCCGGCGCTGAACACCTGCTCCAGAAAGCCGCCGAGCAGGCCGCGAAGGCCGGCGAACTGCTGCGGGAAGTTGAAGATCGCGGCGCGCTTGAGGACCTCGTGCTCTGCATCCATCAAGGGCACGACGCGGTCGCGCAGGCCCTTCTCGAGGGCCGCGAACTCGGAGCCGAAGTTGACCAGCGGATCATCCGTGCTGGTCGGCGTGTAGGGGAAAGTGAAGCCCCAGACCTGGTTGCGTTCTTCCTTGTTCAGCGCGCCGAAGCTCTCGTTGAAGCCGGCGATCAGGTCGGCCTTGGTGACGAGCACGTAGACCGGCGCGCGCACGCCGAGCTTCTCGGCCAGCTCCTGCATCCGCGCCCGCAGCTTGGCGGCGTGGTCCTTGCGCTCCACGGGCGTCTGCTGCAGCAGGTCCTGGATGTTGATGGTGAGCAGCACGCCGTTGATCGGCCGGCGCGGCCGCGACTTGCGCAGGAGGGCGAGGAAGCCGTCCCAGGCGCTGGCGTCGACCTCGGAGTTCGACTCCTGCGTCGTGTAGCGGCCGGCGGTATCGATCAGCACCGCCTCGTCGGTGAACCACCAGTCGCAGTTGCGCGTGCCGCCGACGCCGCGCACGCTCGCACCGCCCATCTTCTCGGCCAGCGGGAAGGTGAGGCCGGCGTTCATCAGCGCCGTGGTCTTGCCCGAGCCGGGCGCGCCGATGAAGATGTACCAGGGCAGCTGGTAGAGCAGCGCGCCCTTGCCCTTGCCGGGCGCCTTCTTCAGCACGTCGAGCGCCTGCGAGAAGCGCTCGTTCAAGGTGGCGATCTCCTTGTCGGCGCTGCTCGGCCCCTTGGTCATGCCGTTGACGAGCGCCGCGTTGGCCCGCCGCTGGTTCCAGACGCCGAAGATCACGCGCAGGATCAGGAGGCCGAAGAGAACGGCGATGACGGTGACGCGGATCCACGTGGGATCGAGCGGGCGGCTCTCGCCGATGGAGATCAGCGGCCCGACGTACCAGACGAGCGCCGAGATCGCGATGACGCCGAGCAGCGCCAGGAACCACGGATGCACGAGGAAGCGGAAGAACTTGCCGATGCCGCTGGGCGCGTTGACGCCCGTATTCACGTTCACGGCCGTGCTCATGCTGCGCTCGCGGGAATGATGAGGGTGATCTCGACGCGGCGATTCTTCGCCCGGCCCGCGGGCGTCGGGCTCGGATCGACCGGTTCGGCGTCGGCCTTGCCTTCGGCGCGCATGCGCTCGGGCTT
Organism: Burkholderiales bacterium; assembly: GCA_021414305.1. Lineage (GTDB taxonomy): Bacteria > Pseudomonadota > Gammaproteobacteria > Burkholderiales > Burkholderiaceae_C > Schlegelella_A. Next base: position 67,979 of record JAIOOS010000018.1, read on the forward strand.
GATGCCCGACTCGGTGAGCAAGGTCTTGACCGCGTTGGCGCGATCTTGCGAGAGATGCCAGTTGGACGGGTAGCGGAGCGTCCGGATCGGCTGGTTATCGGTGTGGCCGGTGATCAGCACGGTGCCGGGCGTGGCCTTCAGCCCCTCGGCGATCCGCGCCAGCAGCGGCAGCGTGCGATCGGCGATCACCGAGCTGCCGGGCTCGAAGAAGCCGTCACCCTTGATGACGACGATCGAGCGATCGGAGAGGTCGCGCACCTGCACCAGCCCCTGCTCGATCTCGCCCTTCAGGAAGGTGGCGAGCCGCGGCGTCGGGGCCGGCGCCGGCGGCGGCGGCGGCGCGGCGGCGGTGACCGGCGGCACCTTGGCGTCGAGGCCCTGCAAGGTCGTGAAGGTGTTGTCGGAAGCGTTGTTCAGCGACCAGGTCAGGCCGAGATAGACGCCGAGGAGGAGCAGGCCCGCGAGCGACGCCACCACCCACATCGGCAGGCCGTCGCGCAGCCGCGCCACCTTCGCCGGCACGCCTTCCCACCGGGGCGAAAGCGTCCTCTCGCCGTCGACCCGATTGCCGCCGCGCAGCATCTGCGAAAGGCGCGTGCGCAGGCTTTCGAGCTGCTGCTTGCCGTCGTTGAGAACGCGATAGCGGCCCTCGAACCCGAATGCCAGCACCACGTACATGAGCTCGAGCAGGTTGCGATTGGCGGGCACGTTCTCGGCCAGCTTCGACATCAGCTGGAACACCTTCTCGCCGCCCCAGGTCTCGTTATGGAACAGCACCAGCAGGCTCTGCCCCGACCAGACGCCCGAGCCGCCCCAGGGCGTGCTCGCCGCCGATTCGTCGATCAGCGTGCAAAGGATGTAGCGCGCGGCGATCACCTGCTCGTTCGGCAGGCCTTCGGCCCGCGCCTGCTGCTCGAACTTGCGGATGCCGTCGGCCAGCGCGTCTTTCAGCCCCGCCGGATTCGCGTGCTGGACCATGGCGCGGATGCGCGGCGCCGCGCTGAGCAGCGGCGAGGCCGCCGAGACAAGCGGGTTCAGGCTGGCGCTCATGAGCGCATCGAGCGCGAGCGGCGCCTCCTTGCCGCCGCCGGCGTCCATCCGCGGGGCGCCCCCGGGAGGCGCGCCCCGGCCCTGTGCCTGTCCCTGCGGGGCTCCGGGAGCGCCAGGGGGCGCGCCGCGACCGGAGCCCGGCTTGATCACCGTGCGGTCCGATTCGAAGGCGGCGAAGGGATCGTTCTCGCGTCCGGTATCGCTCATGTCGTTTCCTGCATTTCGGTCGCCGAGGTCGAGCGAGAAGCGCTACGCGGGCGCCAATGCCTAGGCGCGGATCGCCCAGAACTCGAGCTCGAGGCCCGGGAATTCGCCGGCGATGTGCATCGCCAGCCCGCCCGACGCCTCGAGCTGCTTCCACAGCTCGTTGTTGCGCGTGTCGAGCTCGAAGTAGTTGAAGCCGGCGTGATAGGGAATCTGCCGCGGCGCCACCGGCAGCGGCCGCATCGTCACGCCCGGCAGCTGCAGGTTGACGAGGTCGCGGATGCGCTCCACCGGACCAATCTTGACCTGCGTCGGAAAGCGCGCGCGCAGGGCCTCGCCCGGAATCTGCGCCGCCACGGCCAGCACGAACATGGCGGTGCGCTGCAGTTCCCTGTCGCTGATGATGGCGACGCGGATGCCGAACTTGCGGTCCTGCAGCTCGATCGGAATTGCCGTCTGCTCCATCACCATCGAGAGCGACTGGCGCAGGTCGTCCATCACCGCACGGAAACAGCGCTGCAGGTCGTCGTGCAGGTATTCCGGAAACGGCGGCGGGCGGCGCTTGTCGCGGAAGGTTGCGAGGTCGCCGGCCAGGCTCAGGCAGGCGGCATAGAGCACTTCGGGATGCAGGACCGAGCGTTGCTGCAGCTGCATGAACACCGGCTGCGAACGATTGACGGCCTCGAGCAGCAGGAAGTCGGCGATCTCGGCGACGCCGCCGCGGCCCGGCTGCGAGAGTCGCGCGGCGAGCGCCTCGCCGCGCTGATGCAGCAGGCCGCACAGTTCGCGCACGTAGCCGTCGAGGATCGGATGGCCCTGCGCGTGCATCATCGGCGGGATGTACTGGGCGTCGAGCACGAGCTTGTTGTCGGCCCGCCGTTCGACCACGCGGGCGACGCCGATGGTGGCATAGCCTTCGCCGGCGTCGCGCTCGAGCATGAGGCGAAGGTTCAGCCGGCCGATCTGGATCGCGGTGTCGCGATCGACGTTGGTGTTGCTGTCGCCGACCTCGACTTCAGCGACGCTGTAGCGCGGGCCCATCGCGCCGGCCGCCTGTTCGGCGTCCGACTCGACGATGCCGGGGCGCTGCAGCACGAGCGCGAGAACGACGCGCTCGTTGCGCGCATCGGCCGGAATGTCGATCGCCGCCGGCGCGGCGTCGTTGCTTGGAATCGAGAACGCCGTGCCGTCGGGCAGCACGCCCTGGGCCGAGTTGATGCTCAGCTTGCCGAGCGTGAGCGCGGCATCGTCGACGGAGACGGCGGTGAAGCCCCAGGCGTGGCCGAGGGTTGCGGCGAGACGCTGGCGCAGCTGGTACTCGGTGAAGCGATCGTGCTGCTGGAAGTGCTGGGGTTGCAGGAACATCCCCTCCGTCCAGACCACCTTGTTGTGCCAGGTCATAGCGATTCGAGTGAACTGTGGCTTCCCTTGCGACTGCACGTCGGCAAAGCCGCGGCCGTTCTCTTTGTCGTGCAGCACCGATGCGCCTCATCGACCGATAGACCCGGCTGATGGCGGCCTCGCACTTTACTTGAATGCGACGCCGCTCGAAACAGAATCTGTCCCGGCCGCGCACAAGGCCACGAACCGCGCCGCCGCTCGTCGGCGTCCCTCGTCTTCGGGGGCTTTCTGAACCCGAAATTCGCTATCATCGACGGGCTACGGCAGCCGTATCGGGATACCCCCTGGCTGCACCGGCATGCGCCGAATCCGGCCGCCGCGCATCCTTACCGGAGTTACGAGGAGTGCATATGAAGCATGAGCTGAAACTTGGCCGGATCGGCCTCGCCGCGATCACCGCGGCGGTCTTCTCTTGCGGCCCCGCCTTCGCGCAATCGTCCCTGGACGTCGGCACGTCGGTACCCGACGTGGCTTCGGTCAAGGACGGTCTGTTCCCGGAAGACGCCTGCAAGGAGCTCGAGGCGAGCGGCTTCAAGTGCATGGGCCTGAAGCCGGCGATCAAGTACTCTCTGCCGGCCTCCTCGTTCAAGGTCGGCTCGGCCGAGCTCCCCGAACTGCTGAAGAAGCAGCTCGACGTGTTCGCCGAAGTGTTGCGCGGCAAGAAGGGAACCGCTCGCCAGATCAAGGTGACCGGCCACGCCGACGCTTCCGGCACGCCCGAGGCCAATCAGCAGCTCTCGATCAAGCGGGCCGAAGCGGTCAAGGAGTATCTGGTCTCGAAGGGCGCCGACCCGAACATGCTGTCGATCGCCGGGCAGGGCTCGAAGGACCCGGTCAACCCGGCCAATCCGCTCGCCCCGGAGAACCGCCGGGTCGAGATCGGCCGCTGAGCGCTGCACCGCGCTTCGAAGCGCGGAACAAGAACGGCCGGGATCTCCGGCCGTTTTGCTTTGCGACTCTCGGCGGCCTCAGGGCGGCACCTTCTCGGTCGATTGCCCGGGATCGCTGACCTCGATGACGCCGGCCCACATGCACATCAGCTTCGATTCCTTGTTCAGCACCGGCTGGTTCGCGAGCAGCACCGTCGGTGCCCCTGTCACCCACGGGGCCGTCGTGTTCGGAATGCAGGGCATCGGCGTCAGGGTGCCGAGCGCCGCGGCCGTGGCCGCCGCCACGACGGGATTGGCGGGGCTCTTGCACATGCCGAACGGCATGATGTTGACCATGGGCTTGTAGTCCATGATGTTCGCCGCGGGCTTGTTCGAGGTCAGCATCTTGTTGACCGGCAGCACCACCAGCACGCTCGGCGCCAATCCCATGCTGCACTTCAGCTGGGCGCTCATGCAGACGTGAAACGACATGTCTTTCCTGCCTTTCCCTAGGGTCCGGGCTCGCTGACCCAGACGGCCAGCGCCGTGAAGTTGTCGTGGCGCGGCTTGTGCGAAGCGCCCTGGAGGACGTTCTGCTCGAGCTCCTGCAGCCATGCGCTCGGGCTGACGGCGTTCGACAGCGCGGCTTCCATCTGCCCGTCCTCGACGTATTCCCACATCCCGTCGGTGCAGAGCAGGAACACGTCGCCCGCCTCGACCTGCCAGGGCGGCGCCGAGACGCTGACCTGCAGGTCTTCCTCGCCGACGCCGAGCGCGGAGAGCAGCTCGCTGCGCTGAGGATGCGAGCGCATGTCCTCGGCGGCGAGCATGCCGCCGTCGACCAGCGACTGGACCAGGCTGTGATCGCGGGTGCGCGCGGCGACGCGGCCGGCGCGAAAGACGTAGAGGCGCGAATCGCCGCAGTGACCCCAGGTGCCCGTCCGGCCCTCGAAGTCGATGAAGAGGGCCACCACCGTGCTGTGCATGTTCTGCAGCGCGCGATCGTCGGCGCGGTGCTGGATGATCGAGCGGTTGGTCGCCACGATCATGCGCTCGATCGCCTCCGGGCTGCCTTCCGGGGTGGCGGCGAACGCACCGAGGATGAATTGCACGGCGAGCTTGGACGCCTTGTCGCCGCCGCCGTGCCCCCCCGCGCCATCGGCCACGACGCAGCACAGATGGCTGTCCGAATGCCAGTGGCCGCAGGCGTCCTCGTTGTAGTTGCGGCCACCGCGACGCGACAGAGTCGCCAGTTCCATCTGCACGATCAGGGTCTCCCGCTGCGCCGGCGGCGCTTCGCCATCATGGCCGATCCTTGGCCAGCTGGTCGATGTATTCGTTGTACGCGCGCAGGAACTCCTTGCCGAAAAGTTCATGGAAATCGTCCGAAGCTTCGGACGAGATCTGGCTGTACAGCTGGGTGAACACTTCCCACATCTGGGCCTTGCGCTGGCCGGGCAGGATCGAGGAGAGCAGCGACTTCTGCGTCAGCTTGCCTTCGAGCGTGGCCGGATCGAACCGCTTGAGGATGCCCTCGAGCGCCGCGCGCATGCCGGCGAGGAAGCCGAACTGGTGGGCGCGCAGGTCGTCGTAGGCGTCGCGCATCGCCTTGTCCGATTCCATGAAGCCGCGTGCCGGGGGGCTGAGCAGGTGGCCGAGCGCGACCTCGGCCGAGGGCGAGAACTTGAGCGGGTTGTTCTCGCGGGTGACGATCATCGTCACCTCGGCCCGGATCTCGCGCTTCAGCGCGGCCCGCGCGACAAGCAGGTCGACCGTGCCGCGCGTCGCCTCGTGAACCAGGCGACCGAGCAGGCGCATGAAGGCCGGCGTCAGGACCAGCGCGTCCGGCGGCAGGTTGTGCACGGCCAGGCCTTCGCGCAACGCCGCGGTCAGCGCCGCGATGTCGGCGCTCGGCGCAGCCGCGGCCGCGGGCCGGGCCGCCGCCGCGGGAGCAGCGGCGGCATTGGGCGGTGGCTGCCACGCCGGCGCACCGGCGGTCGTGCGCACGGCAGGCGGCGCCTGCGGCCGCGCCGCCACCGGTGGTGGCGACGGCACCGGAATCGGTGCCGCCATTGCCGGCGGCGCCGGACGCGGCGGTGGGGGCGCGGGGATGGGCGGCGCCACCGGAGCGGGCGCGGGCGCTCCGAAGTCGAGCGAAAGGTCGAGCATGTCGGGGATCGCAGCGCCACCGCCCGATGCCGGCGCACCGCCGCGCGGCCGGATGACGGTCTGGCTTTCGCCCGAGGGATCGTTCCACGACAGGACCGAGCCCGGCGGTGCGGCCGCATCGGCAGCGCGCACCGCCGGCGGGCTGCGCTGCATCGGCGCGCCCGCGGCCCCGGGTTGTCCGGCGAAACCGGAGGTGAAGGTCTGCGTCGGCGGAATCGTCTGCACCGGCGCCACCGGCGGCGGCGCGGCGCGGGGCGGCGCCACCGGGGGCGGGCGCTGGGCCGGAGCTGGAGTCATCGGCGGCACCATGAACGGCGTCGACAGCTCCGGGGTGGTGTCGCTGGCAGCGGTGGCGCTGCCACGCGTCATGCTGTTGAGCGACTTCATCGGGTCGGCGTGCGCGGCCATGTTGGGCTGCGCCGCTGCCTGGTTCAGCGCCGAACCCGCCAGCGGATCGATGTTGCGACCACCCGAGCTGGCGCCAAGACCGAACAGCGCGTCGAGCGAATCGCCGCCGCCCCCACCGCCCGCGCCGCTGCCGCCGAGTCCGAATTCCGGAATCAAGGCCTCGGCGCGGCCGCCGACATCGAGACCGAAGTTGCCGCCGCCACCGGCGGCAGGCTGGCCCAGCGAGCGAGCGAAGTCATGGCCTTGCGGAGACTGGGTGGCCGGATCGGGAGCGAACGGATCCCAGTCCTGGGGAATGCCGCCGCCGGTGGGCGCCGAGGGTGCCGGCGCGGGGGCGTAGGCCGGCGGGCGCGCCGATGGGGCCGACGGCGAGCGCGCCGGCGCACCGAAGCCCGCGAGCGGATCGGCGAAAGGCGCGGCGGCGGGGGCGCGTCCCGCCGCCGACGGGGTCGATGCCAGCCCGGGGAAATCGGCGAACGGATCCGCTGCCGCGCCGCCCGTCGCCGCAGCCGCCTCGACCCGCATCGCGTAGCCGCCGATCTGCAGCTCGTCGCCGGGCTGGATGAACGTCTCCTGCCCGTTGCCCAGCGGCCGGCCGTTGACCGAGATCGGATTGCTGCCGCGATCGATGATCGCGTAGCGGCCGTTGCGGAAAACGACCTGCGCATGCACGCGAGAGATCGTTCGCTCCGGGTCGGGCAGGACCATCTGGTTGTTCTCGCCCCGGCCGATGGCGCCGCCGGTCTCGTCGAAGTGACCGGAAAGAGGCGAGGTCGCCGCGCCGTTGTACGAGGTCACGCTGATGCTGATCACGACGCCATCGCTCCCCGACTCGGCTCGGTACCCCGCTGCCTCCGGCAGGCTCGCTCAACGCAGGACATAGATTCTTCCTTCGACCATCGCCAACCGGATCGGCCAGGCCTGATCGCCGAGTTCCGGAGCCTCGTTGCTTGTTCGCAGTGCCGGGCCGCCGGTGGGCGCCAGGCATTCGATCAGCCTCCCGTCCACCACGGGCCGCAGCACCAGCTCGGCGGCAACCGGCGGCAGCACCTTCAATGCTTTCGCAGCATACAGCCCCTGCACTTGATCGCGAAAGCGCTGCACCGCCAGATTGGCGTCGCCCTGATAGGCGATCGCCAGCTCGTCGAAGCGCAACTTCGAGGCGGCGATCAGCGGCTCGGGATTGCCGCGGCCGAGCTCGACCGCGAGCTGCTGCAGGAACTCGAGGATGCCGCGCCGGACCGGATCGTTGATGTCGATCGGGGGCGCATCGAGCCAGCGCCAGCGCGGAAAGTTGACCGGCAGATCGACCTCGCGCTTGTGCGCCGAAGGTGCGTCGTACGAGCGGCCCTCCGGCGTTGCCCACTCGGCCACGCCGAGCACGCGTGCCTCCGGATCGGCCGGCGACTGGCCGTGCCGCACCAGCACCAGGCGCGCGCGCGCCCAGGTCGCGCCGATGGCGACCCGTGGCTGGCTCGGCGCCGCCGCACCGGGCGCGGCCGGGCCGACCACCAGCGTCAGCTCGTTGCGCCCGGCGAGGGTGTATTCGTGAACGGCCAGGCTGGTGCTGCCTCCTGCCGGCCCCAGCGCGGCCAGGGGCATGCCGTTGAGATGAACCTCGACCGCGCACCCGCCGGCGGCGAGCTCGAGCATCAGGAGACGGTCCATCGCCATGTCAGTGCTCGCCGCGCAGCCCCAAGGGCACTGACCGCCCCCTCGAGGGGCAGCGAACGAAGAGAGCGTGAGGGCTCAGCATGTCAGCCGGCCGACCAGTCGACCAATGACAAGGCGGGGAAGATCTTGCGCGCCTTGCGCGTTCCGCCGAGCACCGGATCGGAGGTCTCGGTGATGATCGCGACCGGTTCGGCGCGCAGGGCGAAGAACCACTGCAGGCCAACGGCGTCCCCGCGCGGCCGCAGGCCGCACTCGCCGACGAGCGCGCCGCCGATCGCCATCGGTCCAGCGGCGGCGCTGAGGGTCAGCGGCTCCGCGCCCGCCAGAGGCTCGATCTCGAGCGTGAACGGGAAGCGCCAGGTGCGCAACACCGACTTGAGGTCCTGCCCCTCCTGGCCCTTGTCGCCGAGCTGGGCCAGGGTCATGCGCAGCTCGCTGCGGCCCTTGCAATGAACCCGGATGCGCGACCGCGCCGGGCCATCCACCAGCTCGCCCGAAAGGCGCAGCTCGAGCGAGAGGGCGAGCAAGTCGAGCGCTCCTTCGGTGCGCATCGTCACGCTGGCCGCGGAGGTGCGGCGCCAGCCCCAGGTGACGCCCGCCTGGCCGACCAGCGGCGAGGCCTCGACCTCGAGGCGCGAGGCCGGGTTGTCGAGCACGCGCGCCCATTCGTTGTAGAGCTTTTCCATCCCGCCGCGAAAGGCCGCATGCAGGTCGCGCCACGACCGCTGCCATGCGCTCGCATCGTCGGCAGCGCCGTCCTTCTCGAGCTTGCAAGTGGCCGAGGGCGCGGCCTCGCCCTCGGCGGACCCGGGCCAGACCATGGGCTCCCACGCGGGATGGCGCACTTCGGTCAGCCACTGGGCCGCGTCGTAGACGCGCACTTCCATGGCGACGTCGCCGAACGGCGCTCCGGCGTCGCGCAGGCCGCAACTCGCGACCCGCACCGTCTGCCGGTCGAACGGGGCCTCAGCGGCGATGCCGGGCCGGGCCGCGCTCGCCGCCAGAGGGGGCGGGGTCGGGGCGTACAGCGCGAGGCTGAGACGCGCCGTGTCGCGACCCTTCCACGCGAGCTGGCCTTCGGCGCCCACGTGCACGACCTCCGGGTGCACCCGCGGATCGCAGACGGCATGGGTCTCGATGCGCAGGTTCAGCCGGGCGGGAGCGCCGCGGCGCAAGGCATGGCTCGCAACCGCGAGCTCCACCGGCTCGTCCGGAGCCCGCGTCCACTTGACCGCCCCTTCGCCCACCTTGGCGACGGCGAATCGCTGCCAGCCGTTCGGCGTGTGACGGTACTCCTGCAGGTTCTCCGCCTCGGCCACCATCATGTCGATCGAGCCGAGATCGCAGGGCTTGACCGCGACCACCGTCGCCTGGCTCGACGGGAACACCGAGCGCGCCGCGGCCAGCACGCTCATCCTGGCGTCGACGGCGGTCAGCGCGGTTTCGAACTGCGCAGTGGTGAGCGCCGCGGCCGCGCCGGCAGCCGCCGCGGTCGCGCCCTGCGCGGCATGGCGCTGCTCCAGCTCCAGGCGGGTGCGGTGCGCTAGCTGATGCAGCTTGAGCGCGGCGCTGCGTCGCGAATCGCCCAGGATCTCGGCCGCCCAGGCGAACGACGGCTTGCCGTCGAAGGCCGGGCCCCAGATGCACCACAGACAGGCGTAGCGCGCCAAGTCGCAGGCGTCGCGCAGGCCGTGCTTGCGGCCCTGCTGCACCGCGGCCTCGACGAAAGCCGGCCAGCGGTCCTGCAGCCGCTCGGTCAGCGCCGGCCAGGTTTCCGCCAGGACGCTGCTGATGCTCGCCGCATGACGCTTCAGCGTCAGCTGCTCGAGCCGGTCGAACTGTTCCCAGGTCAGGCGCAGCATCGCGGCTTCAGCGCGCCGGCGCCATCAGCGGCCGGACATCGGTGGCCAGCACGCCCTGCTCCATCGACAACCAGGTCCAGGCGTCGGCTGCCGGGAGGACGATCGTCTGCCCCAGGCCGAAGACCTCGTCGAGCTGGCCGGCGAGCAGCGTCGGCAGGATCGCCTGCAGTACCTCGGGGTCGTACCAGCGCCAGGCGCGGCGATCGCCGTCGGGCAGGATCACTTCGCCGATCGTTCGGCAATGCTCGCGCACGGGGAGCAGCGGCTTCATCGAAATGCTGAGCAGGCCCCAGCCCGGGTAGGTGGGCGTCGCTTCGCCGAGCAGCCAGTCGGTGAACGGCGAGCTCTCGCCGAGCTCGGCCAGGTAGGGAGCGCGCGCCGCGGCCTCGGCGCTCATCGCTCCGCGCTGCAGGCAGTCCCATCCGGCGAGCTGCGCCCCCTTCAGCTTTTCTTCGATGCCCGGAATCACCAGGCCGTCGATCACGGCGTGGACGCGCGAGCCCTGTCGCGCCCAGAGCGAGGCCCGCAGCTGGGCTGGCGAGAACGCGGTACTCATCGAATCCCAGGCAGGAACACCGGATCAGGACGCCTTCGAGTTGTTCTTGCCGGTGCCGCCATCGGAGTCGGGCAGTGGGTCCTTGAAGGTGTCCTCGTAGTCGCTCTTCTTTTCCGGCGTGATCGAGTCTTCCTTCTTGGCCTTGTCCACCTTGCCCGGGCTCGCCCCGGCGCCGCCGCCGCCGGAGTTGACCTTCACCATGCTGCCGACGATGTCGACGCCGGCGCCCGCGAGGTTGACCGTCGAACCGCCCGACTTCAGCGTCACCGCGCTCGAGCCCTCGAGAATGATGCTCGCGGCCTTGAGCGTGATCTTGCCCGAGGCTTCGATCGAGACGTCGCCGTCGCTCTTCACGTTCAGGTCCTTGGTGAGCTTGAGCTGGAAGGTCGCTTCGCCGGTGTAGAAGATGTCGCCGGCGACGTTGACGTGCAGGTCCTTGCCGAAGTTGTGCATGACGTCTTCGGTGACGTCCACGAACCAGTTCTTGCCGATCGCCTCCTTGCGCGTGAGCGTGACCTTGACCGACTCGTTGTTGCCCACCCAGTCGAAGGAATCGTGCTCGACCTGGCGATGGAAGTCGCGCTCGGCGTGGAACCAGATGTATTCCTTGTCCTTCTTGTCGTCGAAGCGCAGCTCGTTGGCGGTCTTCTCGCTGCCCCCGTCGCTGGTCCGGCTCTTGAAGCCCGTGAGGGTGGCCTGCTCGGGCAGTTTCCACGCCATCATGTTGACGTTGTTGTAGACAGCACCCATGACCAGCGGCCGGTCCGGATCGCCGTCGAGGAATTGCACCACGACCTCGTCCTTGACCCGCGGCAACGTGAACATGCCGTAGCCCTTGCCGGCCCAGGGCTGCGCCACGCGCACCCAGCACGAGCTGTTCTGGTCGTTCTTGCCGAGCCGATCCCAGTGGAACTGGATCTTGATCCGGCCGTGCTTGTCGGTCTCGATCTCCTTGCCGCTGGTGCCGACCACGATCGCCGTCTGCGGGCCGGCGATCACCGGTCGCGGCGTCACCCGCGGCGTTCTGTAGTTCAGGCCCTTCTTGCTCACGCAGAGGAAGTCGCAGGTGTACCCCTCGTGGTTGCTCGTCGACTTCAGCTCGTCGACTCCTTCGACCCCGCCGAAGTCGATGCGGTAGATGGCGCTCACCATCACGTAAGTGCCGTCGTCGTCGCTGTTCGACTCGTTCTCGATGTCGAAGGTCATTCCGAGCGCGAGATCGCGCACGTTGGTCTTGCCTGTCGCCGAGGCATAGCAGCTCTGCAACTCCTCCATGCGCACCGTCGCGCGCTGCTTGATCGGCGTGGTGACCGGCTGCGCGTCGGGCTTGATGGCGTTCTGCACGACCCGCGCCGGATGCTCGAACCAATCCATCTTGCCGAGCATCTCGGGCGGCTCCTTCGCCTTCGCGGTGCCTTCGTTCTTGGTCGCCGGCGCGAGGAAGTCGTACTCGGTCAGGATGGTCTCCGCCGTGCGGACCTCCTGCTGCATGTACCACGCGGTGATCGTCGGCTCCTCGCTCATGGCCATGCGCCACTTGATCGTCGAGTCGCTCGGATACGCCTCGTGCGAGGCGATCGAGTCCTTCAGCACCATCTTGTGCGCGTCGTCGTCGTGCTCGAAGTGGTAGTAGATCCCCGCCTCCTCCAGCAGGCGATGGACGAAGTCGAAGTCGGTTTCGTTGTACTGGACGCAGTAGTCGAGCTTCGGGTACGTTTCCGTGATGTCCCACTGGGCGTCGATGCTGTATTCCTGGAGGATCTCGGTGATCACCTCCTTGACGCTCTTCTCCTGGAAGACCTTGCTGTCCTTCGACTGCGTCATGAACCAGATGCCCGGGCGCAGCGTGATCGTGTAGATCGTGTAGCGGCCCCGCTTCTCGCCGCGCTTGGCCTTGGTGACGTAGCCGTAGAAGTAGCGCTTGCTGTCGCTGTTCTCGAGGTTCAGGCTGACCGTGGCGGCCGTACCGATCAGCTTGGCCAGGTCGGGCGGCTCGGGCTCGGACAACGGGTTGAGCGACTCCTCGGGAACCTCCGCCAGCTCGACCACGTACTCGTACATCTGCCCCAGATGCTCGTGGCCGATCATGCTCATGACGTAGTAGTTGCCTTCCTTCGCCTTGATGCTGATCGTCGCTTCCGCGGCGGCGCCTCCCAACATGTCCATGACGGAGTCTCCGGTGGGTTCGCCCTATTCGAAGGCGTAGGTGAAATCGTCGTCGGCGACCCCGAGGCGCACCGCCTTGAGCTCGCTGCCTTCGGCAGCACGCGACAGGTATTCGATCGAGACCTTGGGCAGCACGGTGTTGGTGAGGATCGAATCGATGATCCGTCCGCCCGACTCCGCGTTGTTGCAGCGCTTGACGATCAGCCTGACCGCGTCGTCGCTGTACTCGAAGGGAATCTTGTGGTTCTCGGCGACGCGCTTCTTGATCCGGTTGAGCTGCAGGCGGACGATCTGCCCGAGCATGTCGTCGGAGAGCGGGTAGTAGGGAATCACGACCAGCCGGCCGAGCAGCGCCGGCGGGAAGATCTTCTGCAGCGGCTCGGCCATCGCCGTCGCCAGCGACTCGGGGTCGGGCAGCAGCTCGGGGTCCTTGCACATGTTCATCACCAGCTCGGAGCCGGCATTCGACGTGAGCAGGATGATCGTGTTCTTGAAGTCGATCATCCGGCCTTCGCCGTCTTCCATGCGGCCCTTGTCGAACACCTGGAAGAACAGCTCGTGCACGTCGGGGTGGGCCTTTTCCACTTCGTCGAGCAGGACCACGCTGTAGGGCCGGCGGCGCACCGCCTCGGTCAGGATGCCGCCCTCGCCGTAGCCGACGTAGCCCGGCGGCGCGCCCTTGAGCGAGGAAACGGTGTGCGCCTCCTGGAACTCGCTCATGTTGATGGTGATGACGTTCTGCTCGCCGCCATAGAGCGCCTCGGCCAGGGCCAGCGCGGTCTCGGTCTTGCCGACGCCCGAGGTGCCGCAGAGCATGAACACGCCGATCGGCTTGTTCGGGTTGTCGAGCCGGGCGCGCGAGGTCTGGATCCGGCGCGCGATCATGTCGAGACCGTGCTGCTGGCCGATCACCCGCTTGCCCAGCGCTTCGCCGAGCTGGAGGATCGCCTGCAACTCGTTCTTCACCATCCGGCCGACCGGAATGCCCGTCCAGTCGGCGACGACGCTGGCCACCGCCTGGGCGTCGACCGAGGGCATGATCAGCGGCTTGTCGCCCTGCAGCGTTTCGAGCTTTCCCTGCTCCTCACGCAGCTCGGCCAGGACCTTCTCCCGATCGATCGGCTCGGCCTCCTCGGGCGTCGCGCCCGCCGGCTTGACGACGTCGCCGCCCTCGCCGATGGCCGGCCGGTCGACCGGCTTGTCGCCGCCGCGCAGCTGCGCACGCAGGGCCAGCACCTTGTCGACGATGACCTTCTCGTCCTGCCAGCGCTTTTCGAGCCCGACCAGGCGATCGCGCTCGAACGCGAGCTTCTCGTCGACGTCGCTCTTGCGCGTGCCGATATTGACGCCGACCGCGGACTCGCGGTCGATGATGGCGGCCTCGATCTCGAGCGACTCGATGCGCCGCCTGCAATCCTCGACCTCGGCCGGAATCGCGTGCTGGCTGACCGCCACGCGAGCGCAGGCGGTGTCGAGCAGGCTGACCGCCTTGTCGGGAAGCTGACGGGCCGGAATGTAGCGGTGCGAGAGCTTGACCGCCGACTCGATCGCCTCGTCGAGCAGTTGCACCCGGTGGTGCTTCTCGAGCACGGTGGCGACGCCGCGCAGCATGAGAACCGCCTTCAGCTCGTCGGGCTCGGGGATCTGCACGACCTGGAAGCGCCGGGTCAGCGCCGGATCCTTCTCGATGTGCTTCTTGTACTCGGCCCAGGTCGTGGCGCCGATCGTGCGCAGGGTGCCGCGCGCCAGCGCCGGCTTGAGCAGGTTGGCGGCGTCGCCGGTTCCGGCCGCGCCGCCGGCGCCCACCAGGGTGTGCACCTCGTCGATGAAGAGAATGATCGGCTTCGGGCTGGCCTGCACTTCGTCGATCAGCTGACGCAGCCGCTGCTCGAACTCGCCCTTCATCGAGGCGCCGGCCTGCAGCAGGCCGAGATCGAGGGAGAGCAGCGACACGCCCTGCAGCTGCGGCGGCACGTCGCCGCGGGCCAGTCGCTGCGCGAAGCCTTCCACGACCGCGGTCTTGCCGACGCCGGCCTCGCCGGTGAGGATCGGATTGTTCTGCCGGCGGCGCATCAGGATGTCGACGATCTGCCGGATCTCGTCGTCGCGGCCGGTCACCGGATCCATCTCGCCCTTCTCGGCCTTGGCTGTGAGGTCGATCGTGTACTTCTTGATCGCCTCCTGCTTGCCCATCGCCGCCGGCGCCATCGCGCCCGACACTTCGCCGGGCTGGCCGCCCGACAGCCCGCTGCCGTCCTGCGGCCCCTGGCCCTGCTCGCCGGTCTTGCCGATGATGGTGGCCAGGTCGTCGGCCAGGTCGTCGACCTTGATCTTGCCGAACTCCTTCGAGATCGCGAGCAGCGCGTTGCGCAGGTGCGGCGTCTTCAGCATGCCGAGCAGCAGGTAGCCGCTGCGCACCGCGCCGTCGCCGAACTGCAGCGAGCCGTAGACCCAGCCGCGCTCGATCGCGTCGGGGATGTGTTCGGAGAAATCGGAGAGCGCGGTCGAGCCGCGCGGTAGCCGGTCGAGCGCCGCAGTCACATCGCGCGCCATCGCCGCGGCGTCGAGCGCGTAGTGGCGGACGATCGCATGGACGTCGGACGCGTTGTTCTCGAGCAGCTGCGTCATCCAGTGCACGAGCTCGACGTACGGATTGCCGCGCAGCTTGCAGAAGACGGTGGCGCCCTCGATCGTCTTGTAGACGAGCGGGTTGAGCTTGCCGAACAGGGAGACCCGACTGATTTCACTCATTCCTCATTCCCCTCTCTCTCGATTCGTTTGCGTTCTGCCAAGGCGAGCGGCTCATGCCGCGACGGCGGCCGTCCGGTCCGGACCCAGCCGGATGCTTTCCACGTTCATGATCAGATCGGCCGCATCCGCCGTGCGACGAAAGTTCCGACTCCCGCTCAGCCATGCGGTTCGGCCGAGGCGGCCGACGCGCCGGTCGCGGCTGCCGGCCAGCGTCCAGGCAGGCACGTCGTCGCGCTTGAGGATCAGGCGCAGGTCCCAGGCGAACTCGAAACCCACGTACTGCCGCACCAGGGCGCGCAGCTTTTCCAGCGCCGTGCCGTCGGGCAGCAGCGTGGCGAAGCGTTCCCACGCCAGTGCGCCGATGACGATGCGGAACTTGTGCTGCACGTCCCATACCGTCTTGCCGAGCACCGCGCCACGGCCGAGCGCGGGCTGGCCGTCGCGCTGCAGGCGGGTGCGCTCCTCGCGGCCGAGCGGCATCCAGTGGCCCTGGAACTGGTCGACACGCACGGGTCCGCCGAATTGCAGCGCCAGCCAGGCCTCCAGGCCGTCGGCATCGCGCACAGACCGGGCCAGCCGGCCGGCGAAAAACAACTTGGGAAAGTCGCCGAGCGCATCGCGACCACGGGTCGCGGGCTCGATCAGGCCGAACAACGAACCGACGTGGCGCACGATCGGCGCGTCGTCGGGCCGGTCGAGCGCGACGACCGGCTGCGCACGCGCCCAGGCCCGATAGAAGAACAGGCCGAAGCGATGCAACAGCATGTCCAGGAACCGCCCGAACGTCCGATCGCTGTTGTAGAGGAGCCGCTCGCGCGCGTATTCGGTGAAGTGGATCGGCATGGCGCCGTTCGGTCCGAGAAAGCCGAACACCCGCTGGACCAGTCGCGGCTTGGCGCCTTCCTCCGGGCGCTCGAAGCCGGCGACCGGGGCCGGTGCGAAGATCAGCGAGGCCTCCTGCGCGAATCGGAACGGCTCCTCGACCGGGCGCATGGCATCGCCGAGGCGCGGCTTGTCGGGGAATGCGCATTCGATCCGGCGCATTGCCTGGAACAGGTCGAACGACGATGAATCCTTCGCGAGGCGTGCGAACAGGGCCTCGACCTCCGCCTCGGGCGGGGTCAGCGCCGGGAGCTCCGCCGGGGCGTTCACAGCACGGCCCTCGCGCCGAGACGCGGTGTCCAGGTCATCACGTCGCCCCGGGTGAGCGACGAGAGAACGGTCTGGGCAAAGCTGTTCATCGACACATGGCGCGCGAAGTACTGGTGCAGCACCGAGCCGAGCAGGATCGCGCTGCCGCCCTCGAACGAGAGGTCGTCGACCGTCACCCGGATCTCGAGGCCGCGACTGAAGGCGATCGGCCCGGCGACCGGATGACGCCGCACCACCGGCTTCACGCCGATCGAGCGCACGCCTTCGATCTGCCGCTTCAGGCCGACGTCGGCGCCGAGCGCGAACAGGGTCAGGATCTCGCGCAGTGCCGTCGCTCCGCTCTCCGGGTCGCTGTCGAGCAGCGAGATGTAGTTGAGCGAGAGCAGGCCGAGCAGCCGCCAGGCGATCGCGCCTTCGCGCATCGCGCTCTGCGGCCGCGACGGCCCGGCCGCGATGTGGATCGACTGGATCGGCGCCGTGATGTTGAGGCTGAGCTCGCCCTGGGCCTGGCCCGTGGGCATGAACAGCGGCAGGTCGCGGTTGGTGCAGCGGATCTGCACGCCGAGCTGGCGAACCGGACTGCGGTAGGGGTGCTCGCGCGAGTCCACGAGCGAGAGAAAGACCTCGGTGCCGACGTAGCCCGATCGCGGACCTTCCCGCTTGCCGCGATCGGAAGGCAGCCGGGGCTCGCGCGCGGCGCTGTAGTAGGCGATATCGGCCTTGGGCTCAGCCTGCGGCGCGGCGAACAGCGGGTGGAACACAAGCTCCTCGCCGTCGTCGCGGAAGCCGCGCACATTGACGATGTCGAACACCTCGTAGTCGAGCGTGGCGGTCCGCTCGGGAACGACGTGATAGGCGGTCGCGCCGTCGTCGAGATGCAGCCGATCGGCCCGGCGCTCGAACAGATTGATCGCCGGGACGCAATGCAGCTGGAAGTTGTTGGCGTCGACAGCGCCTTCGAGCGGCGCGACGTAGCGGTTGAAGAGCAGCGCGATCTCGAAGCTGTTGCCCGTGGCCTTGGCGAAGGCCGCGCCGAGATCGGAAACGTCGATGAAGAGGAAGCGCTGCGGAAACGCGAAGTACTCCTGCAGCAGGCGCGTCCCGGCGAGGCCGCGAAGCGTTACCGGCAGCATCGCCTCCTCGTCGCGAAGACCGGCCGCGCGAACGGCGCTTGCGGCAACGAACTGCCGGCTCGCGTCGCCGCCGCGGCCGGTGGTGCCGGCCAGCAGGCCGACGCAGGCGCCGACCATCAGCTCGTGCAGCCGCAGCGCGACGTCCGGCATGCCGCCGATGTAGAAGCGCAGCGCCCCGAACTTGAGCTGGTTGAACGCCAGCCCGGTCGGGAGCTCGAGCCTGATGCGCACGCCGCTGCGCGGCCGCTCCGGCAAAGGCAGATTCGACAGGCCGAGGTCGGCCGCGCTGAGAAAGTACTCGGCGCTGGCCACGCGCAGCGGCGTCAGGACGACATCCTGCGCGGTGCGGAATTCGCAACGGGTGCGGCTCAGCGCGGTCTCGGCGCCGGTAAGGGCGCTGCCGCGCGGTATCCGCAAGCCGTTGACCAGGTTGGGATCGTTCGCGCACTGGATCCGCGCCACCAGCATCGACGGGATGGGCGCGGCGAGGTTGGGCGAGATCATCTCGATCAGCCGCTGTGCCAGCTCCGGGAACTCGGCGTCCTGCTTGAGCTGCACGCGCGCGGCGAGGAAGGCGCAACCCTCGATCAGGCGCTCGACATAGGGGTCGGAAACCTCCATGCCTTCCATGCCGAGGCGGCCGGCGATCTTCGGGAACTCGCGGGCGAACTCGCCTCCCATCTCGCGCAGGTAGCGGAGCTCCTGGTTGTAGTAGCGAAGAAGACGCGGATCCATCGCCGTCCCGGTCAGGTACGCATGTCGCGAACGGCCGCCAGGCCCGTTTCGACGTCGACATCGGCGGAAAGCAGCAACTCGAGCGGAACCGGCTGGTTCCACATCTGGCCCTTGATGATCAGGCGCAGGCTGTTGTGCTGGAAGTTGAAGCCGGAGCCGTGATTGATCTGCACGGAGAGCGTGCGCGGGTCGATGCGCGGCTCGTACAGCAGGATCGCCTGCTTGAACGAGAGCTCGAGCAAGGCGAACTGATGCCGCGACATCGAGATCCCGGAGAGCGCGGGGATGCCGTAGTTCAGCACCGAGGCCCGGGCGTAGGGAACGTCCTTCCAGATCGCGGCCTCGCGCGGATCGCCGCGCTCGGGATCGGGTTCGGCCCGCGTCGTGTTGAAGAGGAAAGACAGGTCTCGCAGTACGGCCGCGCGCAGCTGCTGCTTGTTCAGCACCTTCGCCTCGAGCGGTTCCTTGCTCGTTGACGATTCCCGGTCGGTCAGCCGATCGAGGAGGGACGGCTGGAGTCGTTCCTGTGAGGTGAGTCCGGCCACTATGCCGCCTCGGCAGCGGCAGGCACGTCGTCGAGCTCGATGCTGCGCACGGCCATGAGATCGTGCTCGCCGAGGTCGGTGACCAGCACGCGCTGGCCGAGGCCGAACCAGCGCTCGTTGCCCGCGTCCTGCCACTCGGTCTTGCGCGCCAGGCAGATCGCGCCGTCGCTGCTCGACTCGGACCCGGGATAGCGCGTCGGCACGAGCGCCACCGTCTCGCCGCCGTTCGAGAACATCAGCTGCGCGGGCGTCCAGACGCAGTCGCGCAGGTCCTCGGGTGGATCGAAGGTGATGCCGGCCAGCCGGGAAAACGGCACCCAGTAGTAGCGGCCGTTGACGCAGGCCTCGATCACCGGGCCGAGGCGCGAATCGGCGTCGGCGATCCAGCTGAACGCCTGGCCGTCGAGCTTGCCGGAGACTTCGGGCGCCGCGTCGAACGCGCGCGCGGCCAGGTCGTCGGCCATCGCCGTCTCGCCCTTGCCCTTCTGCAACAGCGACTCGATCAGCAGCGCCAGCCACTCGTCCGGTTGCCCGAACACCATCGGCGTGCGTTGTCCCGCGAACACCTTGGCGCGGATGAGCTCGCAGCGGATGGCGTGGCCCATGGTCTCGCGCATCGCCACCGTCTCGGCGTCCATCTCCGCGACGACGTTGAGCTGCGTGTGCGCCCGTTCCCACTGGCCGACGACGCAAAGCAGCTGGGCCAGGAAGATGCGCAGCGTGGCATCTGCGGGCTTGGCCTTGACCGCCGCCGTCAGTTGCTTGAGCGCGGCGGCCGGATCCCCGGCGCGCAGTGCGGCTTCGGCATCGGTTCGAAAGTCGGACATGGGTTTGATGCTTTTCGTTGGGGTGGCGGGCTGGACCGGACCGCGGGGCGGCGCTAGAAGCCGTGTCCGCAATCGGTACAGAACCGCGCCTGTCGGGGCATCGTGGCGCTGCAGGACGGACAACTCTTGTGCGTGCTCGCCATGTCGAAGCCGCACTCGTGGCAGAAGCGACCGCCCTGCGACGGCGTCTGGCAGTTCGGACAGACGGTGGACGACGCGCTCGCCGAGGTGCCGCTCTGCGATCCCACGCCCTCGGCCCGGTCGCACTTCAGGCAGCGCTGGGTCGCCTCGTCGTAGCAGTTGGCGCAGACCATCGTCCGGCAGTTGGTGCACTTCTCGTAACGCTGCGCCGCCATCGTCTGCGCCTCTTCGAGCGCGGCCGTCTTCGCCTTGGAGCCGGTCACCTCGATCGTCGTGCCGCCGGCACGGCCGAGACGGTAGACGTATTCGCTGATCACGCTGATCTTCGCGAACTCGTTGAAGAGGTAGCCGAAGCGGCGGAACAGACCCGAGGCCTGCCCAGCACGGTAGGGCTTGAACGGCGTCTTCCATGTGTCGCCGCAGCTCTCGCAGAAGAACTCGAACTGGAACCCGGCGCCGACGTCGCCGAGCGGTGTGCTGACGTCGCGGTAGTTGGAGAGCGGCATGGTGTGCAGTCGCTGCGCGATGAGCGGATCAGAACGGAAGCACTTCCTGCTTCATCACGAACACCCGGACCGTGCCCTGGGTGAGGAAATTCGGACCGCTGGCCGCCGGGCGGTTCTGGTACATCCAGTCGATGGTCTGGTAGGTCGCCTCCCAAGTCTCCTTGATGTCCGCCATCTTGTCGTCCGGATCGCAGGTGACGGTGTAGTTGGTGAACCGCAGATTGCCCATCGTGATCGCCAGGGTGACGGGAGCATTCTTCGAACGATGAAAGAGCGTCAGGATCGCCTTGGGGACGATGTCGCCGCGGGCCAGGGCGTAGAGCAGCGGCGTCGTCGCGAGATCGGTGCCCTTCTCGAACTTCAGGACCATCTCGCCGGCCTTGCTCTTCGTCTTGTCGTCCGCATCGCTCGCGGCGTCGTCGTTGTAGCCGGCGACGGCCTTCTTGATCACTTCGAGGACCTTCTTGTCGCGCGCTTCCTGCGACATCCCGGCCTTGCCCTGGATGGCCTTGACGTCGCGGATCAGGCTGTCGGGCTTGATCGGTTCCAGCTTCTCCTTGGCGTCGGTTCCCGAGCCCTTGGCGGCTCCCTTCTTGTCCGGCTCGGGCTTTTTCTTCTTGTCGTCGTCGTCCTCGTTTTCCTTTCGATCGTCGGCTTCCTTGTTCTTGATTTCCCACGCCCACGAATCGAGCTCGATCTGCCCGGTGAACGGCACCGGCACGGCCTCGCCGAAGATCGGTACGTTCGATTCGCGAACGATCAGGAGGTACGCCTCCGCGACTGAGTTCGACATCTAGATACCCGGAACGCTGGGACCGCCGGTCGGGGCCTTCGGCTTGAAGTAGACGAAAGGCGGCATCGGGATGTTGTCGATGCCGAGCCGTTTGGAATACGTGACGACGATGTTCTCGAACTGGAGCTCGAAATCCTCGACGACCTCGACGCCCTTGTCGCCCTTCTCCATCTTGATTTCGATCTTCTCGATCTTGCCGCTGGTCGCCAGCAGGGTGAAGCCGGGCTCGTGGATCGAGCGCGCCCCCTGCTTGATGTGCAGCACCGAGACCAGCGCCGATTGAATCGGGATGTCTAGATCCGCACAGCTATGAAGACGCGCTGAAGCGATGTCGAAACGCTTCTGCATCTTGAGCACGCCGAGCTTGATCTGCGGGATGTCCTTGAAGTCCTTGATGGCGGAGGCGGCGGAAGCAGCAGCAGCCGCTACTGCCAATCCGGCCTGTCCGCCGACGGCACCGGCCACGTTGCCGACCACCGCTCCGGCGGCCATGCCCGCGGCAGCGCCCAGCAGGCCCCCGCTCTTGCTGACCGGCGCCTTGTGCTTGACCTCGAGGGTCCACGAGAAGCTCAGCAGCTCGATCTGCGTCATCCACGGAAGCTCTAGCTGCCCCTCGCCGATCACGGGCAGCCCGATCTTCGGCGGCGTGTCGCCCGCCATCATCTGAAGGAAGATATTGGACCAACCGCCACTACCAGCCATATGTTCTAACCCGGCGAATCAGACAGACAGCACGGCCGTCCGGGCGGGCGAATACGGCGAGCGGACGCTCGCGGCCATTCGCCCACGGGGACGGAAGCGAATCCGGCGGCTTTCGCCGCCCGGTGAATCAGGCCGACGGCGACGCCGTGCCGGCCGGAATGTCCCAGTTGTAGGTCTTGGTGGCCAGCAAGGACCCGGTCTTGTTGTCCTGCGGCTTGTATTCGATCTTCACGGTCTTGAAGACGAGCTCGACCTTCTGCACGACGTTGCCTTCTTCCGTGCCGCTGTTCGAGACCTTGGTGATGAAGGCGCCTTCCATCATCATCGTGAAATAGGTTTCCGGGCTGCCCTTGCCCGTGGTCTTCATCATCTCGAGCTGCAGCTTCGGAAACGCCTTGCCCGTGCAGATGTAGCCGAGGATCACGGTCGAGGACGTGTCGAAGTAGTGCTCGAAGTTGAGCTTGCCCGGATTCGGCTTGCCGACGCTGGCGCCGCCGCCCTTGGTCCAGCTCGATTCCGCTTCGACTTCCCAGTCCCAGCCTTGAATCTCGATCCACTTTTCCTTGCCCTTCTGAATCGACTCGCCATCGGCCTTGTCATAGAAGGAAACGAATGCATTGACTGCCATGATTGACTCTCCTGTTTAGGAACGCTGAGGCTTAAGCCGTCTTTTCCGACGGTAGCTTGGAGACCAGGCGCAAAGACACCGTCAGGCCTTCGAGCTGGTAGTGCGGCTTCAGGTAGAACTTCGACTGGTAGTAGCCCGGCGCGCCTTCCACTTCCTCGACCTCGACCTGTGCCGCCGCGAGCGGCCGCCTGGCCTTGGTGTCCTCGCTTGAATTGGACGGATCGCCGTCGACGTAGTTCAGGATCCACTCGTTCAGCCAGTTCTGCATGGCCTCGCGCGAGCGGAACGAACCCACCTTGTCGCGCACGATGCACTTCAGGTAGTGCGCAAACCGGTTGCAGGCGAACAGGTACGGCAGACGCGCGGCGAGCGCGGCGTTGGCGGTCGCGTCCGGGTCGTCGTACTCCTGGGGCTTCTGCAGCGACTGGCCGCTGATGAAGGCGGCGAAGTCGGAGTTCTTGCGGTGAATCATCGACAGGAAGCCGTTCTTCGACAGCTCCGCCTCACGACGATCCGAGATGGCGATCTCGGTCGGGCACTTCATGTCGATGCCGCCGTCGTCCGACGGGAAGCTGTGCGTGGGCAGGTTCTCGACCGCGCCGCCGGACTCGATGCCGCGGATCCGCGAGCACCAGCCGTATTGCTTGAACGAGCGGTTGACGTTGACCGCCATCGCGTAGGCGGCGTTCGCCCAGCTGTACTTGGCGTGTGTCGCACCCGCCGTGTCTTCCTCGAAGTCGAACTCGTCGACCGGGCTGGTCTTGGCGCCGTAGGGCAGGCGCGCCAGGAAGCGCGGCATGCACATCGCCAGGTAGCGCGCGTCGTCCGATTCGCGCAGCGACCGCCACGCCGCGTATTCCGGCGTCGTGAAGATCTTGGTCAGGTCGCGCGGATTGGCGAGCTCCTGCCACGACTCCATCTGCATCACGCTCGGAGCCGCGCCGGTGATGAAGGGAGCGTGCGCCGAAGCGGCGAGCTTGGACAACTCGCCGAGCAGCTCGACGTCGGGCGGCGTGTGGTCGAAGTGGTAGTCGCCGACCAGCGCGCCGTAGGGCTCGCCGCCGAACTGGCCGTATTCCTCTTCGTACAGCTTCTTGAACAGCGGCGACTGGTCCCAGGCCGTGCCCTTGTAGCGCTTCAGCGTCTTGCCGAGTTCCTGCTTGGAGACGTTCATGACGCGGATCTTCAGCTGCTCGTCGGTCTCGGTGTTGTTGACGAGATAGTGCAGGCCGCGCCACGCCGATTCCAGCTTCTGGAAGTCCTCGTGGTGGATGATCTTGTTGACCTGCTCGGTCAGCTTCTTGTCGAGCGCGCCGATCATCGCCTCGATCGTCCGCACGGCGTCAGTGCTGCGCAGGGCGGTGTTCGCAAGCGCCTGCTGGGCCAGCGTCTGCACCGCCTGCTCGACCGCGCTCTTCGCCTCGTCGGTCTTCGGCTTGAACTCCTTCTTCAGCAGGGCGGCGAAGTCGTTGCCTTCCAGCGTCACGCCGGCGAGTGCCGAGCCTTGTTTTTCCATTTCAGCCATCTGGGTAGCTCCGGTTCAATGGTTCTAGGTCGATCACTCTTGCGGCTTGGCTTCCGCGGTCAGCGTGCTCAGAAGCGCCGGGTCGGCGAGCACCTTGGCGATCAGTTCCTCGGCGCCGGTCTTGCCGTCCATGTAGGTGATGAGGTTGGCGAGCTGGGTGCGCGCCTCGAGCAGCTTGTCGAGGCCGGCGACCTTCTTGGCCACCGCCGCGGGCGAGAAGTCGTCCATGCTCTCGAACGTGATGTCGACCGGCAGATTTCCTTCGCCGGTGAGCGTGTTCTCGACCTGGAAGGCGACCCGCGGCTTCATCGACTTCATGCGGGCGTCGAAGTTGTCGACGTCGATCTCGAGGAACTTGCGGTCGGCGACCACGGGCAGCGGCTCTTCAGGCTTGCCCGAGAGGTCGGACATGACGCCCATGACGAAGGGCAGCTGCACCTTCTTCTGCGCGCCATAGAGCTCGACGTCGTACTCGATCTGGACGCGGGGAGCGCGATTGCGCGCGATGAATTTCTGACTGCTGCCCATACCTGACTCCTCGTGAAATACCTTGCCTTCCGACAGCGCCCGGCGGCTGCCGACAACCACTCATCTTGCCATCATTCCTGGCCCTGGATGAGGGAAAGTTCCTCAGCGGAAATCCCCATGACCCGGGCGACCTCGTTCAACGATTCGGGGGCGAGTTCGCGAACCAGCTCGACGAAATTCTTGTTGACCAGCTTGCGGGCGCGGCGGAGCAGCAGCTGCGCCGGATTGGTCGGCTCGGTGCGTTCCAGGTACTCGCACACCATGTCGATCGCGCGCAGGGCGTCGTTTCGGGATTCGATCGAGCCGGTCAGCGAACGGCCGCCTCCCCGGCGCGGCGCGTCGCCCTCGACTTCGCTGCCGGTCCCGTCGGCGGACTCGCCCGCGGCTTCTCCGGCGGCGCCGGGCATCACGTCGCGCAAGCCGGTGAGCGTGGTGATCAGAGGCTGGAATTCCGGCGCCGCCGCGTAGCCGACGCGGTCGCGCATCAGTTGCTGGAGCTCGGCCACCTTGGACAGGGCCTGAGCCGGGAACTCGCGCAGCTCCGGCTTGGATTCCACGGCGTCGCGAAGCATCTGCTCTACGCTCGACCGGCTGAACGCCACATCACCGGAGCGCGGCTCCAGGACGCCGAGGGCGACTTCCACATCCCGGCCACGGAGCTCGCCGACCGACCGATCGTTGAGGACCAGGGAGTCGCGGACGTCGCCGAGCAGGCCCGCGAGATTCGACAGCTCGTTCAGCGCATTGACCCGCGCGTAGGCATCGCCGTCATCGGGAAGCGGGTGGAGTTCGTCCCAGTGACGGGCGAGCAGCCCTTCCATCAGGCGCAAGCCTTCGGGCAAGGTCGCCACACCGTCGAGGCGCACCTGGGCCCGGGTCCAGTAGGCGGCGACCCGGAGGTCGCGGGTCCGCTCGAACAGGCTCTGGGTATGACCGAGAACGGCGCGCCAGTCGGGCGGAACGCCCTCGGGATCGAACTGGCCGGCGGGCTTGCCCGCAGCCGCCTTCTCCATCTCGCGGAACTCGTCGTCGTACTCGAGATTTTCGCCGCACGCCGCGCCGGGCAATGGCTCGAGCCAAGTGTCGACGATGGTCAACCGCGCAGGCGAACCCGCACCACCACTTCCACCGCCAGTGCTCTCATCCATCCCGTGATTTCTCTTGGTCGAGGTCGCTTCGAGGCCACCCCGGCTCCGCTGTGGCCCGAGGTTGTATAGCGCGCCCTTGGGGGCGTCAAGCCGACGCGCTAAGTCTTAGTGGGGATGGGCAAAAAAGTCACGCCGGGGTAGGCTCTGCCAGCGCCGGCACCAGACCGGGCCATGTTGTCGAGGTGACCCTTGAGTCTTTCCTTCAGGCTGCGTCGCGGTCTCATCGCGACAGCGATGGGTGTCTGCGCGCTTGGTAGTCATGGTCAGTCGCTGCCGCTGCCGCCACCGGGCGCGGTGCCTCAGCCGGCGGAGCTCCAGCAACGGGCGATGCCCGAAAGATCGAACGATGCCACCGTGCCTGCCGCCCCGGTGGCGCGCGAGCTCGGCAAGCCAGGCGACGAGTTGACCCTCGACGTCTCCGCATACAGCGTCGACGAGAGCGCCCCGCAGCCCTTGCGCGCCGCTCTCCCCGGGCTCACGCAGCGCTTCACCGGCACTGGCCGCAGCTACGAAGACCTCGTCAACGCTGCCTCCGCGGTGACGCGCTTCCTTCAGCGCGAACTCGGCTTCTACCTCGGCTATGCCTACCTGCCCGAGCAGACGCCGGTCAACGGCGTGATCCGGATCGCGGTGCTCGAAGGCCGGCTCGACGAGGTCATCCTCAACTGGCCGGAGAAGATGCCGGTCGACCGCGCGGTGGTCGAGGCGTATCTCGCCCGCCTCAAGCCCGGCGAAATCCTGCGCGTTCGCGATGTCGAGCGGATCGTCTTCCTCGTCAACGACCTGCGCGGCCTGACGGCGCGCTTCGAGGTCAAGGCCGGCCGCACGCCGGGCACGGCATCGCTCGTCGTCACGGCGCAGCCCGAGGAACGCTTCACCTCGCGCGTCGAGGTCGACTCCATGGGCTCGCGCTACTCGGGCGTATGGCGCGCCAACGTGCAGGGAACCATGGCCAGCCCGGCCGGCCGCGGCGACGGCCTGGTGATCAACGCCCTCTCGTCGTTCACGGGCGGCCTGCAGTTCCTGCTTGGCGGCTACACGCTGCCGGTCGGCTCCGACGGCCTCAAGGTCGGCATTTCCGGGTCCTACACTCGCTACAAGCTCGACGAAGACCTGCTCGACGTCAGCCTGAGCGGCGACGCCACCACCATCACCGTGTACGGCCTGTACCCGGTCATCCGCTCGCGCAACCTCAACCTGTTCGGCCTGGTCTCCCTCGACAACAAGCACTTCAACGACAAGCTGTTCGGCACGACCCAGAAGAAGTCGTCGAACGACCTGACGCTGTCCGTCTCCGGCGACGCGCGCGACGACCTCCTGACCGGTGGCGTCAACACGTTCGAGCTGATCGCGCTGCAAGGCAAGCTCGATACCGCGCAGCAGGGCCCGAACGCGAACCCGTCGAGCTTCACGCTCACCCGCTTCTACGGCTCGCGCCTGCAGAACCTGGTCAGCAACCGGCTGCTGCTGCTGGCGAGCTTCAAAGGTCAGTACGCCTTCGACAACCTCGACAGCACCGAGCAGTTCCAGCTCGGCGGTCCCGACCGGGTGCGCGCTTTCGCTCCCGGCGAAGGTACCGGCGACACCGGCGGCGTGGCCTCCGTGGAGCTGCGCTATCTGCCGCCGGAGGAATGGTTCGGCCGGATCTCCCGCGAGCTGGTGTTCTCGGCGTTCTTCGACGTCGGCACCATCCGTTTCCGACACAAGCCGACCGAGCAGGACACGCAGCAAACGACCTTCGTCAACCGCTCCACCCTTTCTGGCCTGGGTATCGGCGCCGTCTGGGACCGGCCGCGCGACTTCTCCGCGCGGCTGTCGTTGGCCTGGCCGACCAGCGGCGAGGCGGTGAACGACGTGAAGAAGAGCCCCCGCATCTATTTCCTCGCCAACAAGTCGTTCTGAGGCCCGGTCGCCGGCACGCGACGCCGTCGCATGCCGGCAGCTACCGACCGCCGCGGAACAAGCAACTCGAGTGAGCGCCGCATGAAGACCCGCCCGACCCGCATCATCCGGACCGCCGCCCGCCGCCGCCGGAGCTTCGCCTTCCATCCGCTCAGCTTCGCCATCTGCCTGGGTTTTTCTGCCGCGACGCTGGCGGCCCCGCAGGGCGGCACGGTCGTCGCCGGCCAAGCCACCATCACCAAGCCGACCTCGAACACGCAGGTCATCAACCAGTCGACCAGCAAGGCGATCATCGACTGGAAGAGCTTTTCCATCGCCGAGGGCGAAAAGGTCCGCTTCAATCAGCCGTCGAGCAGTTCCGTCACGCTCAACCGCGTCACCGGGTACGACCCCTCCTACATCCTCGGCGAGATGTCGTCGAACGGAAAGATCTTCCTCGTCAATCCGTACGGCGTGGTCTTCGGCGCGAACGCGCGGGTCGACGTCGGCGGCCTGGTCGCCTCGACCCTGTCGATCGCCAACAACGACTTCATGGCCAGCCGCTACAGCCTGACGTCGGTCGATCCGGCCGCGCCGGCGCAACGCGGCGAGGTGCGCAACGAAGGCACGATCTCTGCGCCCGGCGGCATGGTGGTCCTGGCCGGGCCGAGCGTCAGCAACACCGGCACGATCGTCGCGAATGGCGGCCGGGTCGGGCTGGCCGCGGCGAACGCGGTGTCGATCGACGTCGAAGGCGACGGGCTTCTGTTCTTCCAGATCAGCGGTACCGAGGCGAAGAATCGGCTCGAGCAGCTCGGCCGGATCCAGGCCGACGGCGGCACGGTCGAGATGCGCGCAGCGGCCCGCGGCGCCTTCGCCGACACCGTGCTCAACATGGCCGGCATTGTCCAGGCGAAGACGATCGGCACCCGCGGCGGCCAGATCGTGATCGACGGCGGCGGCGAAGGCATCGTCGCCGTTTCCGGCCGGCTCGACGCCACCGGCCTGGCGGCCGGCGAGCGCGGCGGCAGCGTCACGGTCCAGGGGCAGCGCGTCCTGCTCGACAACGGCAGCGTCGTCGACGCGTCGGGAAGCGCCGGCGGCGGCGCGATTCGGGTCGGCGGCGATTTCCACGGCGCCAATCCGGAGATCCGCAACGCCGAAGTGACCGGCGTCACCTCGGGCGCGGTCATCCGCGCCGACGCGATCGACGCCGGCGACGGCGGCACGGTCGCGATCTGGGCCGACGGCACCACGCGCTACTACGGCACGATCTCTGCCCAGGGGGGCAAGAACGGCGGCGACGGCGGCTTCGTCGAGGTCTCGGGCAAGCAGAACCTCGACTTCCAGGGCAACGTCTCGACGCTGGCGCCCAAGGGCAAGAACGGCACGCTGCTCCTCGACCCGGCCGACATCGTCATCGCCGCTGCACCGTCTTCGCTCGACGACACCCAGATCGACGCCAGCGTGCCGAACCCCGGCGACCCGGCCGGCGTGATCCTTTCAGCCGACACGCCCGTCGGCACCGCGACCATCAGCACCGCGCACCTCGAGTTGATCGCGGCTACGAACAGCATCAATCTGAACGCCCTCAACTCGATCACGATCAACGCGCTGTCGTCGAATGTCACGACGCCGAACACGCTGACGCTGAACACCGCGGGCGGCTCGGCCCAATTCCATTCCGGCGCGGGCGGCTTCACGATGCAGGCCGGCAACACGATCAGCGTGACCAACGGCTCGCTCCTGATCGACTCTGGCGCCGGCCCGATCAGTGTCGGCACCTTGCAGGCGAGCGCCGGGGTCACGCTGACCGGCGGCGCGGTCACGCTCAATGCACCGATCTCGGTGACGGCGGCCGGCGCCGGCGTCTCCATCACCGGCGCGACCACGCTGCTCGGCACCGGCGGAACGATCACGCTCACCGGTAGCAACGTCGCCAACGACGTCACCCTGGGCACCGTCAACGGCGCCGGTCGCACGCTCAACATCACGGCCGGCGGCGGCGACATCGTCCTCGGCGCGGTCGGGGGCGGCGCCGCGCTCGCCAGTGTCACGCTGAGCGGCAACACCGCCAGCCTCGGCGCGGTCACGACCAGCGGGGCGCAGAACTATTCCGGCGTCGCCAGCACCACGTTCGGCGGCACCCTGACCGTCAACACCGCGGGCGCAGGCGTGAGCGCCGGGGCGACGACGCTCGGCGCCGCCGGCGGCACGATCACCCTGACCGGCAGCAACGCCGCCAACGACGTGACGCTCGGTACCGTCGGCGGGGCGCGTCCGCTCGTCATCACCGCCGGTGGCGGCGACGTGACCCTCGGCACGGCCACCGGTCTCACCAGCGCGACCATCACCGCAAACACCGCCGATCTGCAAGCCGTCACCACGAGCGGCGCCCAAAACTACTCGGGCGTCACGACCACGACGCTACACGGCACGCTGACGGTCAGCGCGGCAGGCGCCGGCGTGAGCGCCGGGACGACGAACCTCGCCGCCGGCGGCGGCACGATCGCGCTGACTGGCAGCAACGCCGCCAACGACGTGACGCTGGGCGCGGTCGAGGGTCCCTCGTCGCTCGACATCACCGCAACCGGCGGTGACGTCACGCTCGGCACGGTCGGCGCCGGGGTGGCGCTCTCGGGTCTGGCGATCGCCGCCAACACCGCGGCCCTGCAGAACGTGACGACCAACGGCAACCAGACCTACAACGCGGCCGTGTCGGCCGCCGCCGTGACGCTCGACGCCGGCACGGGCTCGATCACCGCCAACAACCCGAACAACGATTTCACCGGAGCGCTCACGCTGAGGAGCACCGGCACGGGCGTCTCTGTCCACGACCTGAACAACCTGCAACTCGCGGCGCCGACCCTGGGGGCGAACACCGGCCTCACGGCGATCGCCGGCGGCACGCTGACGCTTCCCAACGCCGCCATCAGCACCGGCACCGGCTCGATCGACCTGGAGTCGAACGGCGGCACCCTGAGCACGGCCAACACGCTGACGACGAGCAGCGGCTCGATCACGATGGTGGGCTCGGCCGGGCTGACCGTTGCCGACGACCTGACCACGGGCAGCGGCCCCGTGTCGCTGACCGGCAGCGGCGCCGGAGGTCTCTCGATCACGCGCGACATCACGACCACGAGCGGCGCGATCTCGCTCGCCGGCAGCGCCGCGGGCGGCCTCACCGTCGCCAACAACCGGAACATCGACGCTGGAAACAGCACCATCACCGCCGACGGCGGGGGCGGAGCCGTCGACTTCAACACCAGCACCCTGACGACTACCAACGCCACGGCGACGGCGATCACCGTGCGCAACGGGACCGTGACGCTAGGCAACATCTCGGCGACCAGCGGTGGCGTCGTGATCGGCGTCGCTCAGGACGTGACCGGAGCACTCGGGCAGACGAACGCGACCAGCATCGCAGCCGACACCCTGAGCGTCAGTGCGGCCGGAGCCATCGACCTTAGCAAGGCGAACGCGATCAACAACCTCGGCGCGGTGACCCGCGGCGGCGCGTTCACCCTCAACGACGTCGGCGGCGGCCTGACCTTGACCGGCTCGGTGGGCGACGCGGCCAACACGGCCGTCAGCATCACGACCACCAGCGGGCCACTGACCCTGGGCGGCAACAGCATCACGGCGACCGGCGCCACCGGCAACGTCACCCTCACCGGCGTCGGCGTCAGCCAGACCGCGGGCAGCACGATCACGGCGGGCGGTGTCACGACCGTCGATGCCGGCACCGGCACGATCGACCTGCAATCGACGACCAACAACTTCATCGGCAACGTCGACCTGACGGCGACCGGCAGCGCCGCCATCCGCGATGCCAACGCCCTGGTCCTGAACTCTTTCAGCGGCAACGGCATCACCGCCATCGCCGGCACGACCCTCACCCTGCCCGGCGGCGCGATCACCACCACCGGCGGCCCGATCAACCTGCAAGCGCTCGGCGGCGCGCTCTCGACCGGCGGCAACCTGACGAGCGCGGGCGGCGCGATCACTCTGGTCGGCGCGACCGGCCTGACGGTCGGCAACGATCTCTCGTCCGCCGGCGGCGCGATCAGCCTCACCGGCGGCGGCGCGACCGGCGTCGTCGTCACCACGACGCACAGCGTCGACGCCGGCGCGGGAACGATCACGGTCGACGGCGGCGCGATCACGTCGCCGATCGCGCTCAACAGCTCGACGCTGACGACCAGCAACAACGGCGCCGGCGCGGTGACGATCCGCGACGCCGCCGCGGTCACCCTCGGCAACATCAGCGCGACCTCCGGCACGGTGCAGATCGGCGTGGGCGGCGACGTGGCCGGTGCGGTCACCCAGACCGGCGGGACGACGCTCGCCGCCGCCACGCTGGCGGCGAGCACCGCCAACAGCATCAACCTGGGATCGGCCGGCACGCTGACGATCACCAACCTCGGCGACGTGCGGCGCGGTGGCGCGTTGACCCTGGTCGATTCGGGCGGCGGGCTGACCTTGACCGGCGACATCACCGCCGGAACGACCACGAACGCGGTCAGCATCACCACCTCGACCGGCGCGCTCACGCTCGGCACGCACGACATTTCCGCGACCGGCGGCACCGGCAACCTGACGCTCAACGGCGTCGGCGTCACGCAGACAACCGGAACGCTGATCGCCGGCGGCACGACCACCGTCAATGCCGGCAGCGGCTCGGTCGACCTGCAGTCCACCACCAACGACTTCGCATCCGCCGCCGGCTCGGTGGCGCTCAGCGGCACCGGCCCGCTGGTCGCGATCCGCGACAGCAACGATCTCGGCCTGGCCGCGCCCGTGATGGGCGCCGGCACCAACCTCACCGCGATCGCGGGAGGCACGCTCAACCTGACGGCCGGCGCCATCACGACCACCGGCACGATCGACCTGCGCAGCCTCGGCGGCGCGCTCTCGACGCCGGGCAACCTGACCGCGAGCGCCATTTCGCTTACCGGATCGGCCGGCCTGGCGCTGGCCAACAACCTGAGCGCGACCACGGTCTCGCTCACCACCACGAATTCGGCGATCACCCAGCCGGGCGGAGTCATCACCGCCACCGGGGCGACGACCTTCAACACCGGCAGCGGCGCGGTGACGCTCGGCCAGGCGAACGTCCTGAACAGCGTCGGCGGCACCGGCGGCACGGTCAACGTCACCGAGGGCAGCGCCGACGGCGTGGTGCTCGCCGCGACCAACGCGACCAACCTCACGGTCAACACCACCCAGGCGGCTGCCCCGGTGACCCAGGGCGCTCCGCTCATCGTGAGCGGCGCGACCACGATCAACACCACGGGCGGCGGCGCCGTGACGCTCGCCGATCCGGGCAACAACTTCGGCAGCTTCGGCGCGACCGCGGGCGCGGTGAGCGTGAGCGACAGCGGCGCGATCGTCCTGAATGCGACCACGGCGACCAGCCTTCTCGTCGACACCAGCGCCGGCAACGGCCCGGTGACACAGGGCGCGGCCCTCAACATCGCCGGCGCCGCCACGATCAACGCCGGCAGCGGCGCGATCACGCTGGGCGCCGCCAACACGCTCGGCAGCTTCGGTGCGACCGGCGGAGCGGTCAGCCTGACCGAGAACAGCGCCGGGGGCATTGCCCTCGACAACGTCAACGCGACCAGCCTCTCGGTCAACACCAGCGCCGCGAACGGCAACGTCACGCAGAACGCGCTGCGCACGCTGACGGTGAGCGGCGCGACGGCGGTCAACGCCGGCACGGGCGCCGCCACGCTCTTGAATCCGGGCAACAACCTCGGCAGCTTCGGCGCGACGGGCGGTGCGGTTTCGGTCGCCGACAGCAACGCGCTGGCGCTGGATGCGATCAACTCCACCAGCCTCAACGTCGATACCAGCGCCGGCAACGGCGCGGTGACGCAGAACGCAGCGGCGATCGTCTCGGGCGCGACGGTGGTCACCAGCGGCAGCGGCCCGATCACCCTCGCCAACCCCGGCAACGACTTCAGCAACCTGCCCGGCAACAGCTTCACCGGCGGCGCGATCAGCCTGCGCGACAGCAACGACCTGACGGTCACCGTCCTGGCGAACGGCCCCAACCAGGCGGTGAGCGTCGTCGCCGGCCTGGGACTGACCCTGCCAGGCGGCGTCAACACCGGCGCCGCCGACCTCACGCTCTCGAGCGGCGCCTTGCTGTCGACGCCCGGAACGCTCACCGGCAACAACGTCTCGCTGACCGGCTCGGCGGGCATCACGATCGGCAACGACGTGACGGCCGGAGGCAACCTCTCGCTGACGACGACGAATGCAGCCGTCAACCAGACGGCCGGCAGGATCGTCGCCGGCGGGACGACGACGGTCACCGCCGGCGCAGGCGCGGTCACGCTGGCGCAGCCCCTCAACGACTTCAACAGCATCGATGTCGTTTCCGGCAGTGTCGTCAACATCAACGACAGCAACGCCCTCACCGCTTCGGCGAATGCCAGCGGCGGCCTGACGATCACCAGCACCGGTGCGCTCGCCTCGGGCGGAACGCTGTCCGGCACGAATGTCGTCCTGACCGGCAACGCCGGGATCAGCCTCGCCAACAACGTCAATGCGACGGGCACCCTGCAACTGACGACGACCAACGCCGCGATCAACCAGACCGCGGGCGCCCTTACCGTCGGCGGGCTGACGACGGCGAGTGCGGGCAGCGGCGACATCACGCTCAACCAGGCCGGCAACGACTTCAGCAACGTTGCCGGCATCAGCGCCAGCGGCGGCGCGGTGCGGCTGCAGGATGCGAACGCCCTGTTCATCGCCGGTCTCGTCAACGGCGCGAACAAGGACCTGAGCCTGACCGCCGGCACGACGATCACCGGCCTGGCGGGCAACATCGACACCGGAAGCGCCGACCTGGCGATCACCGCCGGCGCCGGCTTCACGACCTTCGGAACGCTGCGCGGCACCAACGTCACCCTCGGCGGCGGCACCGGCGGCGTATCGATCGGCAACAACGTCGCGGCCCTCGGCAACCTGACGCTGAACGCGACCAACGCGGCGATCACGCAGACCGCCGGAACCATCACCGCGGCCGCCGGCACCACTACCGCTTCGGCCGGCACCGGCAGCATCAGCCTGGCGCTGGCGGGCAACAACTTCGCCACGTTCGCGGCCACCGGCAACGCCGTCACCGTGCGCGACGACAACGGCCTCGCGCTGGGACCGATCGCCGCGACCACGCTCACGATCGACAGCAGCGCCGGCAACGGCGCGGTCACGCAGTCGGGTGCGAGCGTGGTCAGCGGCGCGACGACGATCACCGCGGGAAGCGGCGCGGTCACCTTGACCAACGCCGGCAACGACTTCGCGAACATCGGCATCTCGGGCGGCGCGGTGTCGGTCACCGACCTCAACGCGGTGGTGCTGAACGCGATCACTGCGACCAGCCTCACGATCAACACCAGCGCCGGCAACGGCAACGTCACGCAGAACGCCGCCGCCACCGTCGCCGGCGCCACGGCGGTCAACGCCGGCAGCGGCGCGGTGACCCTGAACAACCTGGGCAACAACTTCGGCAGCGTCGGCGCGACGGGCGGCGCGGTCGTGGTCAACGACATCAATGCGCTCGCCCTGGACGCGACCAATGCCGCCTCGCTGACGGTCACGGCCGCCGGCGCGGTCACCCAGAACGCGGCGGCGGTGGTGAGCGGCGCGACCTCGGTCAACGCCGGCGCGAACGCGATCACCCTCGGCAACGCGGGCAACAACTTCGGCAGCGTCGGCGCGACCGGCGGCGCAGTCTCGATCACCGACAGCAACGCGCTCGCCCTCGACGCCATCAACGCGGCCTCGCTGACGCTGAACACCGCTGCAGGCAACGGCACCATCACCCAGAACGCTGCGGCGACCGTGACCGGTGCGACCACGGTCAACGCCGGCTCGGGCGCGGTGACGCTGAGCAACGCGGGCAACAACTTCGGCAGCGTCGCCGCGATCGGCGGTGCAGTCTCGGTGACCGACGTCAACGCCCTGACGCTCGGGGCGATCAACGCCACCGGCCTCAACGTCAACACCGCCGCCGGCAATGGCGCGGTGACGCAGTCGGGCGCTGCGGTCGTGAGCGGCGCGAGCACCGTCAACGCCGGCAGCGGCGCGGTCACGCTGACCAACGTGGGCAACGACTTCGCCGCCCTGGGCGTCACGGGCGGCGCGATCAGCGTCGTCGACGCGAACGCGCTGACACTGAGCGCGCTCGCCAGCGCGCCGAATCAGGCGGTGAGCGTCGTCGCCGGCGGAACGCTGAGCCTTCCGGCGACGCCGATCGACACCGGCGCCGCGGCGCTGACGCTGACCAGCGGCGGCACACTGACCACCGTGGGAACGCTCCGCGGCACCAACGTCACGCTCACCTCGACGGGGGCGATGACGCTCGCCAACGACGTCACCGCGCTCGGCACCCTCGGCCTGACGACGACCAACGCGCCGATCCTGCAGACCGCGGGGACCATCCTCGCTACCGGCACGACGACCGTGAGCGCCGGCAGCGGCGACATCACGCTCGCCCAGCCGAGCAACAACTTCCAGGGCAACCTGCTGCTCTCGGGCGGTGCCGTCAGCGTCCGCGACGTCGACAACCTCGCGGTGACCAGCCTGGTGTCGGGCCCGAACCGGCCGGTTTCGCTCATCGCCGGCGGCTCGCTTTCCCTGCCCGCCTCTCCCATCGACACCGGCACCG
The DNA here is from genome assembly GCA_021414305.1 of Burkholderiales bacterium. Lineage (GTDB taxonomy): Bacteria > Pseudomonadota > Gammaproteobacteria > Burkholderiales > Burkholderiaceae_C > Schlegelella_A. The sequence continues at coordinate 104,013 of JAIOOS010000018.1, forward strand.
CCGACCTGACCCTGCAGGCGCTCGGCGGCTCGCTCGCCATCAACGGCGCGCTGAGCGGCAACAACGTCACCCTGACCGGTGCGACCGGCCTGACCCTGGGCGCCAACATCACCTCGACCGGCGACCAGATCTACACCACCGCGGTGCAGCTCTCGGGCAACGTCGCCCTCAATGCCGGGGCGAGCAAGATCGATCTGCAGGGCGGCGCCAATGGCGGCGGCAACAACTTCTCGCTGGCCAGCAGCAACACCGCGGCCGACGCGATCCACACCGGCGCCGCGATCAGCAACACCGCGCAGTTCACGGTCACCGGCAACAGCACGCTCGGCGGCAACGTGACGACCACGGGCAACCAGACCTACACCGGCCCGGTCGCGCTCGAGACCAACGTCGCCCTCGCTTCGGGCGCGGCCAAGATCGACCTGCAGAGCAGCGTCGACGCCGCGGGCAACACCCTGGCGCTGACGAGCAGCAACGCCGCCGCCGACGCGATCCGCGCCGCCGGGGTGATCTCGAACGCGGCGCAGCTCACCGTTACCGGCAAGAGCACGTTCTCGAGCGGCGTGGTCACCACCGGGGCCCAGATCTACTCCGACACGGTGACGCTCGGCAGCAGCGCCAACTTCGTCGGCTCGAGCCTGGGCTTCGGCAACGGCATCGTCGCCGGCAGCTTCGATCTCGGCCTGCGCTCCGACACGCTCAACCTCGCCGGCGCCGTCACCGGCAGCGGCAACGCGACGCTGTCGAGCCTGACGCAGGGGGCGAGCGTCGGCGTCGCCGGCGGCGCAGGCACGTACCAGATCAGCCAGGCAACGCTCGACCGCTTCGCCACCTTCGCCACCGTCACCGTCGGCCGCGCCGACGGCACCGGCAACCTGACCTTCGGCAACCTCGTGCTGCCGACGAACTTCGCCGCGCTGAGCGGCTCGGGCGACGTCGACTTCACCGGCACGGTCGCCAGCGCCGCCGGCCAGGCACGAAACCTCGCCGTCACCACCGGCGGCGTCACCACCTTCGGCGGCGCCGTCGGCGGCGCGATCGGCAGCCCGGCCGCGCTCGGCAACCTGAGCGTCGCCGGCGCGACCCAGTTGAACGCCAGCGCCACCGCCAACGGCACCGTGGCGCTCGCCGGGCCGGTCACGGTCGGCGCCGACGCGACGCTTTCCGCTGCCGCCGTCTCGCTCGGCAGCTCGCTCGACGTCGGCACCCATGCCGTCACGTTCCTGAGTGACGCTCTCAGCGTCGCCGGCCCGGCCACCGGCAGCGGCGCCGGCAGCGTCCGGATCGCGACCAAGGATGCCACCGGATCGATGGGCGTCGCCGGCGCCGCCGGCACGCTGCAGGTGGCGCAGGGCCTGGTCGACACGTTCGCGGGCGTACCGACCCTGACCCTCGGCCGCAACGACGGCACCGGCACCATCAGCGTGGGCAATCTGACGCTGCCGACCGATCTGGGCATCGCCAGCGGCAGCGGCAACGTCGCCTTCAGCGGCACCCTGGACAGCGCGGCGGGTCCGGCGCGCGACCTGGCGGTCACGACCACCGGCACGACCTCGTTCGCCGGCACCGTCGGCGCGACGCGGGCGCTCGATACGCTCGCGGTCAGCGGCACGTCGCAGCTCGGCGCCAGCATCGTCACCAGCGGCGCGCAGACCTTCACGGGCGCTGCCACGCTCGTCGCCGACAGCACCCTCACGGGTCCCTCGGTCAGCTTCGGCAGCACCATCGACGGCGCCCGCGCCCTCACAGTCAATGCCGCGGCCACGAACTTCGCCGGCGCGGTCGGCTCGACGGTCGCGCTGACCAGCCTCACGACCGATGCCGCCGGCATGACCCAGCTCGGCGGCAACGTCACCACCAGCGGCAGCCAGACCTACAGCGACGCGCTGCAGCTGAACGCCAATGTCGTCATGGCAGGCAGCACGCTCAACCTCGCCGGCGCGGTGAACGGCGCGCGCACCCTGGCAGTGAACGGCAGCGCCGGCGTGACGCTCGGATCGGCGATCGGCGCCGGCACGGCGCTGACGGGCCTGAGCGTCAGCGGACCGCTGCAACTCAACGCCGGCAGCGTCACCACCAGCGGCGCACAAAGCTACGCCGGCGCGACGACGCTCGGCGCGGCCACCACCCTGACGGCACCGTCGATCGCCTTCGGCAACACCCTCGACGGCAGCTTCGCGCTGACGACGCAAAGCGCCGGGCCGACTTCCTTCGCCGGTGCGGTCGGCGCGACCACGGCCCTGGCCAGCCTTACCGCCATCGGCGGCGGCACGGTCCAGCTGGCCGGACCGAGCATCGACACGACCGGCGCGCAAAGCTATTCGGGCGCGCTGCAGCTCAGCGGCAACTCGCGACTCGCCGGCTCGGCGCTGACACTGACCGGCGCCGTGAGCGGCGCGACCGACCTGACGCTGCAGACGAACGCTCTCAACGGCGCAAGCTCGATCGCCGGCACCGGCGTGCTGACGATCGCGCCGGTCGACCCGACCCTGGCCATCGGCGTCGCCGGCGGCGCCGGCGCGCTGCAGGTTTCGCAGGCGGTGCTCGACGGCGCGACCGGCTTCACCGGCCACGTCATCGGCCGAAGCGACGGCAGCGGCACGATCAGCGCCGGCAACCTGCAGCTGCGCGCCAACACCACGCTGCAGACCGCAACCGGCGACCTGAACCTCGCGGGCAGCGTCGACGGCGCGTTCGCGCTGGTCCTCAACAGCGGCGGCACGACCCGCATCACCGGCCCGGTCGGCGCGGGCACGGCACTGACCAGCCTGACCACCGACAACAACGCCGCCGCCGCCGACTGGAACGGAACCAGCGGCGAGCGCACGACCTTCGACACCGCCGACGGCACCGGCGCCGCGCGCGTGATCACCGGCGGCGCGCAGACCTACAACGACCCGGTCACCGCGACGGTGCCGGTCACCTTCACCGGCGGCGCGATCACCGCCACCCAGGCGACCAACGGATTCGATGGCGTCGTCTCGGCGAACGCGATCTCGCTCGACCTGCGCAACTCCACCGACCTGCGGCTCGGCAGCCTGACCCTCGTCAACGGCGGCTCGCTCGAGACCGATGGCGTGCTCCACGTCACCGGGGCGCTGCAGCTCAACGGCGGCGTGCTCACGCTCACCTCGAACGCGACGCCGACGCCGATCGATCTCAGCGATCCGGAGTACGCCGGCAAGACGCTGTCGTTCGGCTTCGTGCCTATCAAGGAAGCCAGCGCCACCATCGTCCAGGACGCCGGCGGCTCGATCAGCTCGGCGGCGGGCAGCATGCTCGTGCTGCGCGCCCCGGCCGGCGGATCGATCAGCCTCGAGCAGCCGGGCAACGCCCTCCTCGGGCAGGTGTCGGCGGTGAGCGGCGCGCTCGGCGACAACGACGTCTCGCGCTTCAACAACGCCACCGGCGCGCTCACGCTCGGCTTCATCCGCATCGCCTCGAGCGAGATCCACGTGGCCGGCGCCCCGCCCGCCAACGGCGACCAGACGCTGCAGCAAGCGGGCCTCGAGGCCGACGTCATCAAGCTCACCGCCGACGTGCTCACCACCGGGCCCGACGGCCTGATCCGAGCCCGCCTCCCGTTCAACAACATCCAGGGCGCGCAGACCTCGCTGCCCGGCCTGACGCTCGACATGACGCCGACGGCCCTGACCACGGGCGGCGGCTTCGGCGGTCCGGATGCAGCCAACTTCATCCAGGTCCAGGTCGGCGGTTCCGAAGGCGGCTTCCTGACGGCGCGGCCGAAGGGCACCAGCGGCGACACCGCGGTGATCTTCCTCGGCGGCAACGCCTCGGTCACGCCGTTCTACGACGGCGCCGGAAAGATCACCGAGATCCGCATCTTCTACAACGGCAACGCGCCGCGCACGCCGCAGGAGGCGGGCGCGCTCGCGGCGGTGATCGCCCTGATCGAGGACGCGCGGCAGGCGCGGTTCGAAGAGGCGGTCCGGACCGAGAACGTCCGCTCGCGGCTGCGCTCGGGTGTCATCGCCGAGGTAGGCGCCGGGCGGCCGGCCACGGTCGGACGCGAATCGATCCGCTTGCCCGATACTTGCGAGATCAAGCCGAAGACCCTGCAGTGCGAGTAAGAGCCAGGCGCCGTGAGGCGCGAGTGGATGGGCGCGCCGGCGCGCCGGAACCCGGACCCGACGAAGCGCGGCGCGCGCTGGTTGCCGCGCCGCTTCTTGCCGCCGGGACCGGCTGGGCGGGCAACGCCTTCGGCCAGCCCTCCTCCGGAGCCTCGGAAAACGCCCAGAGCTCGGCCCGCCTGGCGCTCCTGATCGGCAACCGGGTCTACCCGCAGCCGTTCGATCTGCCGCCGACGCACAAGAACGTTCGCGACCTGGGTGCGGCGCTCGAGGCCCGCGGCTTCAGGGTGACGTCCGCGCTCGACCAGGATCCGAACCAGTTGCGCAGCACGATCCAGGCGTTCGCCAAGGTCGCCGCCGAGTCGCCGCCGGACGCGACGATCCTCTATTACTTCACCGGCCACGGCATGCAGGTCGACGCCGAGAACCTGATGCTCGGCTCGGGCGTGCCGCCCGACGCGAAGGAAGACACCCTGCTCAAGAGCAGCCTGCACCTGCGGCGCGATGTGATCGATCAGCTGCCGCGCCGCCCCAACGGCCTCTCCATCGCGGTGGTCGATGCCTGCCGCACCTCGCTGCGCGCGGCTGCGACCGCCACCGACGGCTTCAATCAGGTCGAAGCGCCGCTCGGCTGCCTGATCGTCTTTTCCACCGGCGCTGGCAAGCCGGCGATCGCACCCGCCGTCGAGACGCTCAACACCTTCTACACCGGCTCGCTGGTCAAGCTGCTCGGCACGGCGGCCGACGAGATCTCGTTCTCCGATTTCTTCCGCCTGGTCAAGTTCGACGTGACGCAGACCATGCAGAACCACCCGGTGCAGGCGATCCGGCAGTTCACGCAGGTCCCGTTCATCGCCGAGAACACGCAGGTCAAGTTCAGCCTCTCGCCGCGGCCGGTGAGCCGGCCCGCGGCGCCGCAGGCCAACGCGGCGGAGGAAGCCGCCGCCTTCAAGGAACTCGTGGAGAGCCTGTGGCCGGCCGACATCGTCAGGCTGGCCGAGGCCTACCTGAAGGCCTTCGCGACGAGCGGGCAGGCGGGCAGCGCGCAGGTCGCGCGCGAGGGCGCCAGCGATGCGGTCAAGGCCTTGCGCAGCAACGAGGTCAAGCTGTTCCGCAGCGCCTTCCAGCCCAAGACGAGCGATCAGCGCTGGATCGCGGAGTGGCGCAAGGCGGCGCGAGGCGACAAGGACGCCGCGGCGCGGATCGCCCGCGCCCATCTTCGCGGCGACGGCGACATCGCGGCCGACCAGGGCCGCTACGAGGGCTGGCTGCAATACGCGGCGGCGCTCGGCAACGGGATCGCCTCCTACGAGCTCGCCGTGTTCTATCGGCGCCAGGGCCAGCCGACGCCCGCGGCGCAGTACGAGACCCGGGCCCGCGACCTCGGCTACACGCCGCCGACCTCGCTCGACAACCAGCGCAAGTAAGCGTTCAGCGCGCCAGCCAGTGGCTGGCGAAGTCGGGCAGGTCGGGGTGGACGGAGCGCGCGAGCGACATCTCATCGCCGACGTTGGGGCTGCCGTTCGGCGCGCGCAGGACCAGGGCGGTGTGCACATGCCGCGGCAGGCCGCGCATGTACGGAAGGTAGTCGTCGACGAACGCCTCGGGGTCGAGCTCGGCGATCGCGTCGGCCTTGGGGCTGCGCTCGCCGGCGGCGTTGCCGGTGGCGATGACGCGCTCGATCGGAAAGCCCAGGTCGCGCAGGTTGCGCAGGCGCGCCGCCTCGAACTCGGCCTCGAGCGCGGAGACGCAGACCAGATGGAAGCCGGCGTCGTGCAGCCGGTGGCAGGCCTCGATCGCGCCTTCGATCACCGGCACGGAGGTCCAGAAGGTCTCGTCGAAGTGCTTGCGGAAGTGGGCCCGGCGCGCGTCATCGAGGCGGTCGACCTCCCAGCGATCCATCGGCCAGTAGGCGAGCCTGTCGCGCTCCTTCGGCGCGGCGCCGAAAGCGCGCCGCCACGCATCGGCATAGCCGAGATGGAAGTCGAGGAGGACGCCGTCGGCGTCGAGAGCGATCAGTCCTTTGGCCATCCGCCGACTGTAGCCAGCGGACAGGCCCGTCGTTGTCTCCGGGACGACGACGGGCGCGCGAACTCTTTGCCCGGGCACCCTTGAATCGTAGGGCAAGCTCCCTATAATGCTTTCTGCTAGCACTCGCCAACGCTGAGTGCTAACTGCTCGGCGCGGACCTCAACGGCCCGGTTCACAACCAAGTGAACGAGCGCCCACTTTCCATTAATTGCAAGCTGGCTCGAATTCATCAAGGAGATGCCATGAAACTTCGTCCTCTCGCCGATCGCGTGATCGTCAAGCGCGTGGAGCAGGAAACCAAGACTGCTTCCGGGATCGTCATTCCGGACGCTGCCGCCGAAAAGCCGGATCAGGGCGAAGTCCTGTCGGTCGGCCCCGGCAAGCGCAACGACAAGGGCGACATCGTCGCCATGAACGTCAAGAAGGGCGACCGCGTCCTGTTCGGCAAGTACAGCGGCCAGACCGTCAAGGTCGATGGCGACGAGCTCCTGGTGATGCGCGAAGAAGACCTCTTCGCCGTGGTCGAGAAGTAAGAGGATTACGGAGAAACAAATGGCAGCAAAAGACGTTTCATTCGGCGGCGACGCCCGCGCGCGCATGGTCGAGGGTGTGAACATCCTCGCCAACGCGGTCAAGGTCACGCTCGGCCCCAAGGGCCGCAACGTGGTGCTCGAGCGCTCGTTCGGCGGCCCGACGGTCACCAAGGACGGTGTCTCGGTCGCCAAGGAGATCGAGCTCAAGGACAAGCTCCAGAACATGGGCGCGCAGATGGTCAAGGAAGTCGCTTCCAAGACCTCGGACATCGCCGGTGACGGCACGACCACGGCGACGGTGCTCGCCCAGGCCATCGTTCGCGAAGGCATGAAGTACGTGGCCGCGGGCATGAACCCGATGGACCTGAAGCGCGGCATCGACAAGGCCGTCACGGCGCTGGTCGAGCAGCTCAAGAAGCAATCGAAGCCGACGACGACTTCGAAGGAAATCGCCCAGGTCGGCACGATCTCGGCGAACAGCGACGAGGAAGTCGGCAAGATCATCGCCGACGCGATGGACAAGGTCGGCAAGGAAGGCGTCATCACCGTCGAAGACGGCAAGAGCCTGAACAGCGAGCTCGAAGTCGTCGAAGGCATGCAGTTCGACCGCGGCTACCTTTCGCCCTACTTCATCAACAACCCCGAGAAGCAGACCGCTGCGCTCGACAACCCGTTCGTGCTGCTGTTCGACAAGAAGATCAGCAACATCCGCGACCTGCTGCCGACGCTCGAGCAGGTGGCCAAGTCGGGCCGTCCGCTGCTGATCGTGGCTGAGGAAGTCGAAGGCGAAGCGCTCGCCACGCTGGTCGTGAACACGATCCGCGGCATCCTCAAGGTCGTCGCCGTCAAGGCGCCGGGCTTCGGCGACCGTCGCAAGGCGATGCTCGAGGACATCGCCATCCTGACCGGCGGCAAGGTCATCGCCGAGGAAGTCGGCCTGACGCTCGAGAAGGTCACGTTGGCCGATCTGGGCCAGGCCAAGCGCGTCGAAGTCGCCAAGGAAAACACCACGATCATCGATGGCGCCGGCACCGCCGCCGACATCGAAGCGCGCGTCAAGCAGGTGCGCGTGCAGATCGAGGAAGCGACCTCAGACTACGACAAGGAAAAGCTCCAGGAACGTGTGGCCAAGCTGGCCGGCGGCGTGGCGCTGATCAAGGTCGGCGCGGCCACCGAAGTCGAGATGAAGGAAAAGAAGGCGCGTGTCGAAGACGCTCTGCACGCGACCCGCGCGGCCGTGGAAGAAGGCATCGTCGCCGGTGGCGGCGTCGCTCTCCTTCGCGCCAAGCAGGCTGCGGGCACGATCAAGGGCGACAACCCCGACCAGGACGCCGGCATCAAGCTGATCCTGCGCGCGATCGAGGAGCCGCTGCGCATCATCGTCCAGAACTCGGGCGACGAGCCGAGCGTGGTGGTCAATGCCGTTCTCGGCGGCAAGGGCAACTACGGCTACAACGCCGCCAACGGCGAGTACGGCGACATGATCGAGATGGGCATCCTGGACCCGACCAAGGTGACGCGCACTGCCCTGCAGAACGCGGCCTCGGTCGCCTCGCTGATGCTCACCACCGAAGCCATGATCTCCGAAGCGCCGAAGGAAGAATCGTCCGGCGGCGGCGGTGGCATGGGCGGCATGGGCGGCATGGGTGGCATGGGCGGCATGGACATGTAAGTCCGGCGTTCACCGACACTTCGTCGTGGAACCGCTGCTCCGGCAGCGAAAAGGGCTGCTTCGGCAGCCCTTTTTCATGCCTGGTGGCGGCGAGTCGTTGAGGCAGGCCGGCGCGCGGCGGGATAATCGCTCCGTCTTTCGTGCCGAGGCCCTTGTTGACCCCGCCCCTTTACCAACGCTTCGTCGAGGACGAGCTGGCCCTCGCGCCGGCACTCGTCAACCGGGTCCTGGCCGGCACCGTGCAGCTCCTCGGTCCCTCCAGGGACAGCGGCACGAGCGCGGGTGAGAGGAGTCACCACTCCGAGATCGTCAAGGCCTTGCAGCGCGAGGCCACGCTGTTCGAGAAGACTTTCGTCGAGTCGCTGGCCAAGCGGGTGCGCGAGGAGACCGACGGGCCGCGCGAGACGAGCTTCGCCGAAGCGCGCACCGGGCTCGGCGGCCTGGAGCTGATGGACGAGGCGCGGGTCGAGGTGGACATCGAGATCTCGCGGGCGATGCAGCTGATCGACAGCACCGCGGAGTGGGAGCTGCGCGAGCTGCAGACATTCACCTCGACGCTGGTCGGCCAGAACCACGTCAACGCCGAGTCGAACCCGTTCCGGCCGCTCATCTATGCATCGGCCCTGTGGGACGCGACCTGCGCGGTGGTCAGCTCGCAGATCCAGCGGGCGATCGTGCTGCGCACCGCGGCCGGGGTCATCGCCGGGCTGTTGAAGAACGCATGGGCGGCGGCTTCGACCCGACTCGAAAACGCCGGCGTGCAGCCTGGAACCTACCGGACGGTCATCCTGCCCTCCGGAGCCGCCTTCGGACGGGTCGCCATGGCGGAGCCGCCCCGACCTGGCGCGCTCAGCGCCTTGCTGCCGAGCATGCCCGGCGCCACCTTTGGCTCGACTCGCGGTCGCGACGACGGCGGTGTCGGAGCGGGCTTCGGCGACAGTGGCACGGGCGCGCTGGCCGGAGCGCCCCGCGCCGTGCGCAGCGACGGTACGCCGCGGCGCAATCCGGAGCTGGAGCAGGCGCTGCTGCGCCTCGACGAGCTGCTGCGCCACCTCCCGTCGGAGGCGTCGCTCGCAGGGCGTGGCACCTCCGGGAGTAACCGCCTCGAACAGCATCGCGCCGCGCTCGTTGCCAGCGCCAGCGAGCCGATCGATCGCCAGGTGATCGAGCTCGCGACCCGGCTGTTCGAATCGCTGCTCGCCGACTCGCAGCTTCCCGGCGCCTTCAAGCCCTTGCTCGCGCGCATGCAGATCGCCGTGCTGCGCGTGGTCCTGGCCGAGAACGCGGTCCTCGACTCCTACGACCACCCGGTGTGGCGGCTGATCGACCGGATCGGCGAGGTCAGTCTCGGCTATTCGCGGATCGAGGACCCGCGCCTTTCGAGCTTTCTGTCGTTCGCCAGTGCCGTCGCCGAGGAGATGGCCGGCGCGGCGGCGCCGGACACCGCGTTGTTCCGCCGCGGCCTGAACCGGATCGACGTGCATCTCTCGGAGCAATTGCAAGGGCAGATGCGCGCAGCGCAGGCCTCGGTCGACGCGCTCCAGCTTGCGGAACGGCGCGAGATCCTGCAGCAGCACCTGGCGCAGCGCCTGACCGATCAGATGGTGCAGGTGCGGACCACGCCGACGATCCGCCGCTTCGTCACCAGCACCTGGGCGCAGGTGATTGCCGAGGACATGCTCTCCAAGGGCGAGCAGTCGGAGGCAACGATGAGCGACCTGAAGACGGTCGACGACCTGCTATGGAGCCTGAAGATCCCCGATCATCCGCAGAGCCGCCAGCGACTGCTGCAGCTGCTGCCGGGTTTGCTGCATCGCCTGCGCGTCGGCATGGAACTGGTGGCCCTGGCGCTGCCCGAGCAGCACGCCGTGCTCAACGAGCTGATGACGATCCACACCGAGGCGCTGCGGCCGGGGACCAAGACCTCGGGCGCGCTCACCCCGGAAGAGATCGTGCAGAGCATGCGCGACGAGGTCCTGCCGGAAGCGCCGGCGCGCAGCTTCAGCGATTCGGTCATCGACCTGTCCTCGATGGAGACGGTGCCCGCCGAGCACCTGCCGAGCACGGGCGATCACACCGAAGACGACCCGAGCCGGCGTGTCGAGGCCCTGCGCGCTGGCGACCGGCTGCGCGTGTTCCTGCACGGTCGCTGGAGCCGCGTGCAACTGCTCTGGCGCAGCGATCGAAGCCTGTTCTTCCTGTTCGCGGGCGAGTCGCCGAGCCACACCCATTCGATCACGCGAAGAGCCCTGGAGCGTCTCAGCTCCGCCGGGCTGGTGCAGCCGCTCGAGGCTCGCTCGCTCGTGCAGCGTTCGGTCGATCGCATGATGCGCGACCTGTCGCCACGCACCTGATCGGCAAGGCTCCTCGTCTGCCGGGGATCGGCCGCCGGGCAGTATTTCACAGCCGAAACACGGCCCGTCGACCACCCATCGAGAGGATTTGACAATCGCTCCAAGGCTAGGCAACCTAGCCGGCTCGGATCCTCCTTGCCCACCCGGGCGCCAGCACCTCAAAGGACCAGCTCATGGCATCAGCGCTCAATGCGTTCATGAAAATCGGCAAGGCCAAAGGCGAGTCCAAGCAGGGCGCCTACACCGACTGGATCGAGTTGCAGGCCTGGGACTGGGAAGTCGAAGCGGAGACCAGCTGGACCAAGGGCGGCGGCGCCTCGGTCGGCAAGCCCAGCCCCGGCAAGCTCAACTTCGAGCACACCTGGGATCGCTCGTCGTCCGTCATCCTGGGCTACATCTGCACCGGCACGGCGTTCGAAGACATCTTCATCGAGATGTGCAAGTCGACCGGCAAGGCGGAACGCGAGCCTTTCTTCAAGGTCGAGATGCGCGAGGCCTTCATCACCAAGGTGAACCAGAGCGCCACGGAAGAAGGCAACGTGCTGCAGAAGGTCGAGCTCGTCTTCAAGTCGATCGGCATCATGTACTACCAGCAGGGCATCGGCTCGCTGGCCTATGCCAACGAGTTTTCCTGGGACGTCCCGGGCGGCAAGGCCCAGGCGGGCGGCCTGCCGGGCAGCAAGCTGACGAGATGATCGAGTCGCGTCGATCGCATTGACGTGATCGACGACAGCCGGTTGCAGACCGAGATCGCAGCCCGCTACGTTTCAAGAGCCCGCAGGGGCATCGGCATACACATCCAAGGGAGCGATACATGGCCGCAGCGTTGAACGCCTTCATGGAGATCGGCGAAGCCAAGGGCGAGTCCAAGCAGGAGCCCTACGTCGGCTGGATCGAGCTGCAGGCCTGGGACTGGGAGGTCGAGGCCGAGACCAGCTGGACCAAGGGCGGCGGCGCCGCGGTGGGCAAGCCCAGCCCCGGCAAGATGAACTGGGAGCACTCCTGGAATCGCGCGTCGAACATCCTCCTCACGTACATCTGCACCGGCAAGTCGTTTCCCGAGATCAAGCTCGAGATGTGCAAGGCGACGGGCAGCAAGGGCCGGCAGAAGTTCTTCACCGTGCTGATGAAGGAAGCTTTCATCACCAAGGTCAACCAGAGCGCCACCGACGAAGGCAACGTCCTGCAGAAGGTCGAGATGGTGTTCAAGTCGATCGAGATCGAGTACTTCCAGCAGGGCATGGACCCGAAGAACCCGGGCCAGCTCCGGCAGGCCGGCAAGTTCGACTGGGACATCCCCGCCGGTGTCGCTCACCCGGACAGCGGCGGCTGAGCGTACGCCGCAGGCTCAGGCGCTCGCCGGAAGCCCGAGGTCCTGAGCGCCGGACGCGGGTGCGGCGGGGTGCACGCACTGGTCGAGGAACAGTGCGACATCGGCAACGCCGACCCGGCTCAGCGCCGAAAAGGTCGCCACCGCGAAATCGGATTCATCGGTTGCCGCCTGCTCGATGACGCGGCTCGCTTCCGCCACCGCCCGATCGGTGTCACGGCGGTTCAGCTTGTCGATCTTTGTCAGCAGCGCGAGCAGCCTGACCGAGCCATTGCCGACGCGCGGCGAGACGAACTCGAGCAGATTGCGGTCGATCTCGGTGAAGCCCAGGCGCGAGTCGAGCAGCACGACGATCGCCGCCAGGTTGCGACGGGTTTCCAGGTAGTCGGCCATCACCTCCTGCCAGCGCAGCTTCTTGCTGCGCTCGACCGCGGCATAGCCGTAGCCCGGAAGGTCGGCGAAGAGGGCGTCGGGCGCGAGCTTGGGGCCGAGCTCGAACAGGTTGATGTGCTGGGTGCGGCCCGGCGTCTTGGAGGCAAAGGCCAGCCGCTTTTGCTGCGTCAGGACATTGATCGCTGTCGACTTGCCGGCGTTCGAGCGGCCGACAAAAGCGATCTCGGGCAGCTCGCTCACCGGCAATTCCGAAAGCTTGCTCGCGGTGGTGAGAAAGCGCGCGGTGTGCGCCCAGGCCATCGCCCGCTTCGCCATTGCCGGGTCGTCGTCGCCGGGTGAGGCCGCCGGCGGCGAAGGCGGCAATGGATCGGTCATGACTGTCCCAAATTCGTCATTGTAAAATCAGCAGCTTTGCACGAGGACTTCCTCTCCCATGAAGCCTGTTGCTCGAGTAAGTGTCGGTCTGGCCCTGACCTTCCTGGGGGCGTGGGTTCTCGCCGCCGAGCCGGCCGCGACGGCGAAGGCCGACCCGGCCAAGGGCGCTGCGATCGCCGCGGGAACCTGTGCCGCTTGCCACACGAGCGACGGTTCGCGCGGCAGTGCGGCCAACCCGATCCTGCAGGGCCAGCACGCCGACTACCTCGCCAAGCAGCTTGCCGACTTCAAGTCGGGCAAGCGCGAGAACGCGATCATGAAGGGCATGGCAACGCCGCTGAGCGAGGCCGACATGAAGAACGTCGCCGCCTTCTACGCGAGCAAGCAGGCCAAGCCGGGCTTCGCCAAGAACAGGGATTTCGCCAGCCTGGGCGAAAAGCTCTATCGCGGCGGCGCCGCCGACCGCATGGTTCCTGCCTGCTCGGGCTGCCACAGCCCGAACGGCGCCGGCATCCCGGCCCAGTACCCGCGACTTGCCGGCCAGCATGCCGACTACGCCGAGGCGCAGTTGACGGCCTTTCGCAGCGGCGCGCGGCACAACAATGCCGTGATGAGCGGTGTCGCCGCCAAGCTGAGCGACCGCGAGATCAAGGCCCTCTCGGACTACGTCGCCGGTCTGCGCTGATCGGCGGCGGCCACCGGGACCCCGACCCCTGCGGACTCGGGCTTGAGCAGCAGCCCTTCCACGCCGTAGAGCTTGGCCAGCGCGGCGAGCTTGGCCGGCGCCGAGCGGATCGCGAAGTCACGACCCCAGGCCTGCGCCAGGCGGTCGATCTCGAGCAACACCGCCAGCGCCGACGAATCGAAGCGCTGCAGCGGACCCGCGTCGACGACAACGGCGCTATCGCCCCCCTCCTTCTCGAGCGCCTGCTTGAGCATGCGCAGGGTATCGCGCGCCTCGCGGGCGGTCAGGGTGGCGGGAAGCAAAAGCATGCGTCAGACGGCGGGCGAAGCCAGCTTCAGACGGGCGGTCAGGTCTTCGCGCCGCCGGCGGCGGCCTTGTTGCGCTCCGCGAGCTTGCCGACCAGCCCGTCGATGCCATTGGCGCCGATCTCCTGGGCGAAGCTGTTGCGATAGTTCTCCACCAGCCAGACGCCGAGAACGTTGACGTCGTAGATCTTCCACGAGTCGCCGGCCTTGGAGAGCCGGTAGTCGAGCTGGATCGGATCGCCCTTGCCCCGGATCTCGGTGCGGACCACGACTTCGGTATCGGCCGGTTGCGAACGCATCGGCTTGAGCTCGATCGTCTGCTCGGCGCTCACCTGCGACAAGGCACCGGAATACGTGCGAACCAGCAGGACCTTGAATTCTTCCTGCAGGCGCTTCTGCTGCTCGGGCGTAGCTTGGCGCCAGTAGCGACCGACCGCCGAGGAAGTCATGCGCTGGAAGTCGATGTAGGGCATGACCTTCTGGTCGACCAGCGCGATCACCTTCTTCAAGTCGCCGCTCTGGATCGACTTGTCGCTCTTGGCCGATTCGAGCACATCGGTCGAGATTTCCTTGACGAGCGCGTCGGGCGCCTTGCCCGCCTGCGCATGCGCGGCGTGGGGGGCGAAAAACATCGCGGCGGCGGCCAGGAGCCAGCCGAAGGTTCTTGTCTGGTCGATCATTGGGGTGTCCTAGCGTGGAGAGATGCAGGCAGGGTGCATCATTTGCCGAGCCCTTGCTTCCGGGAGGGCACTCAGCGTGCCGGGGCTGAGCCGGCAGCGGCCGGGGCCGAAGCCGATGGCGCCGAGGCCGGCACAGCCGCGGCGCCCGCCGCCCCGTCGGCGACGTCGGAGGCCGCACCGTCGGCCGCCGGCGGCGTTTCCGGCACATCGCCGTCGAATACCAGGCTGCGCCGACGCTGCAGGTAGGCATCGCGGACGAAGGTGTACTTGTCGAGCGCGATGTCGTCGATGACGCGCGTCGCGCCGAGCAGGCTGGACCGGGTGTTGATGATCTGCAGCACGGTCAGCCCGACCTGCGTGCCGGTGCCCTCGAAGAACGCCGGCGGAGTGGCGAGGCGATCCAGCGGAATCGCGGCGGCGTCGCGAACCGTCGACGGCCCGAGGATGGGCAGCACCATGTAGGCGCCGGCGCCGACTCCGTAGCGTCCCATCGTCTGCCCGAAGTCCTCGTAGTGATGCTCCAGGCCCAGCTCGGAGGCGACATCGAGAACGCCGAACAGGCCGAACAGGGTGTTGGTGCTGACCCGGGTGATGTCTTCGAAGCCCGGCTGGAACTTGCCCTGCAGCAGGTTGTTGATCGCCGACCAGGCGTCCGAGAAGTTGTTGTAAAAGTTGCCGACGCCGCGCCGAATCACCTGCGGCACCAGATCCGTGTACACCGTGGCGACCGGCTTGAGGACGGCTTGGTCTACTTCCTCGTTGAAGTTGAAGACCTTGCGGTTCCAGTTTTCCCACGGATCGAGCCGCTGGCCTGGGCCGCCCCGCGCCGCCTGGATCGTGGTGCAGCCGGCGAGCGCCATGCCGAGCAGTCCGCTGGCCAGCGTCGCGGAAATGCGGATCGCGCGGCGCCCACTCATTTCTTCGTCCCGCTCGCTCCCGTTGCCGCGGGCGTTCCTGCGTCGGCCGCCTTGCTGAACAGGAACTGGCTGATCAGGTTCTCCAGGACCACGGCCGACTGGGTTTGCCTGATCTCGTCGCCGGGGGCGAAGTTCTTCTCCTGCGCGCCCGGCTCGATGCCGACGTACTGGTCGCCGAGCAGGCCCGAAGTGAGAATCCGCGCCGACGAGTCCGACGGGAACTGCACGCCCCGGTCGATCTCGATCCGGACCGCGCCCTGATATCGCTTCGCGTCGAGCGTGATCGCGGAGACCCGGCCGACGGTGACCCCGGCGCTGCGCACCGGCGCGCGCACCTTCAGCCCGCCG
The DNA here is from genome assembly GCA_021414305.1 of Burkholderiales bacterium. Lineage (GTDB taxonomy): Bacteria > Pseudomonadota > Gammaproteobacteria > Burkholderiales > Burkholderiaceae_C > Schlegelella_A. Next base: position 119,727 of record JAIOOS010000018.1, read on the forward strand.
ATGTTGTCGAAGTACGCGACCAGCGTGTAGGTGTCGCCGCCGCCGAAGCTGCTCAGGTTGGCGGCCTTTACGGCGAGGAACAGCAGCCCCAGCATGCCGAGGAGCACGAACACGCCGACCAGCGTCTCTACGCTTTTCCTTCCCATCGCTCCATCCTCGATCCAGCCACGATGCTAACGGCCCGTCCGGTCAACCGCCCGGCGTGGAGAACATGATCGCCGTCAGCACGAAATCCATGATCAGCGTCGCCAGCGAGGCGACGACCACCCCCCGCGTGGTCGCGTCGGAGACGCCCTTGGGCGTCGGCTCCGCCTCGTAGCCCTGGTAGAGGGCGACGAAAGTGCAGATCAGCCCGAATACAACGCTCTTGACGATGCCGTTGCCGACATCGCGCCAGGCATCCACGCCCGAATTCATGATCGACCAGAAGTTGCCCGCGTCGACGCCGATGAGCTGCACCGCCAGGACATAGGCAGACAGGATGCCGACCGTCGAGAAGAGGATCGCCAGAATGGGCATCGCGATGATGCCGCCGATGAAGCGCGGCGCCAGGATCCGCTCGACCGGATTCAGCGCCATCATGTCGAGGGCCGCGAGCTGCTCGCCGGCCTTCATGAGGCCGATCTCGGCGGTGAGCGAGGTGCCGGCGCGGCCGGCGAAGAGCAGGGCCGCGAGCACCGGACCGAGCTCGCGCGTCAGCGAGAGGTTGACGATCAGGCCGAGCGAATCGGTGGCGCCGTAGCGAACCAGAGTGTAGTAGAGCTGCAGGGCGAGCACGAAGCCGACGGCCAGGCCGGAGGCGACGATGATCAGCACCGAGAGGTTGCCGATCGCGTGCACCTGGGCGACGATCAGGTACGGCCGCTTGAACGCAGCGCCGCAGGCCCGGACCAGCGATGCGAACAGCGCCGCATGGTGACCGAGTATGCGCAGGACCTCGAGCGTCGCGGCGCCGAGCCGCGCGACGGCGTTCGTCACCGGGGGATGCGGCACCTGAAGGGTGCGGTCATGCGCGAACCCCCAGGTCTTCCGCGAGCGGCGGCGCCGGATAGTGGAAAGGCACCGGCCCGTCCGGCTCGCCGCGAATGAACTGGCGAACCATCGGGTCCTGCGACTCGACCAGCTGCTCCGGCCGGCCGCGGGCGAGAACTTTCCCCTTCGACGACATCAGGTAAGCATAGTCGCAGATGCGGAAGCACTCCTCGACGTCGTGCGAAACCAGGATCGAGGTCGCGCCGGTGGTGTCGTTGAGGGTGCGGATCAGGTTCGCGGCGACCGCCAGCGAGATCGGGTCGAGCCCGGTGAACGGCTCGTCGTACAGCAGCAGCTCCGGATCGAGCGCCATGGCGCGGGCGAGCGCGACCCGCCGCGCCATGCCGCCGGAGATCTCGGCGATGCGCAACGGCGCGGCGCCGCGCAGGCCGACGGCATTGAGCTTCATGAGGACGATGTCGCGGATCATCGACTCGGTGAAATCGGTGTGCTCGCGCAGTGGGAAAGCGACGTTCTCGAACACCGACAGGTCGGTGAAGAGCGCGCCGAACTGGAACAGCATGCCGAGGCGGCGGCGAATCGCGAACAGTCCGGCGGCATCGGTACGGTCCACGAGCTCGCCGTCGAAGCGAATCGTGCCGCTTCGCAGCGGATGCACGCCGCCGATCAGGCGCAGCAGCGTCGTCTTGCCGCTGCCCGAGCCGCCGAGGATGGCCGTCACCTTGCCGCGGCCGAAATCCATCGACACGTCGTCGAGGATGGTCCGGGGCGACCCTTCGTAGCCGAAGACGACGTGGTCGACTTCGACCAGGGCGTCGGGGTTCTTCCGTTCGACCTGAGAGGCGGCCGGAACTTCCGGGCTCGGCATGCTCAGCGCGGCAGCTCGCTCGAGCCCATCAGGAACGCGTCGACGGCGCGGGCGGCCTGGCGGCCTTCGCGGATCGCCCAGACCACGAGCGACTGGCCGCGGCGCATGTCGCCCGCGGCGAACACCTTCTCGACGTTGGTCGCGTAGCCGCCCTCGGCCTCGACGTGGGCCCGGGCGTTGCCGCGCGGGTCGCGCTCGACGCCGAAGGCCTCGAGCGTGCCGGCCACCGGACTGACGAAGCCCATCGCCAGCAGCACCAGGCCGGCCGGAATGATCTGCTCGGTGCCCGGCACCTCGACCATCTTGCCGCCCTGCCAGTCGACCCGCACCGCCTTCAGCGCCTTGACCTTGCCGCCCTCGCCGATGAATTCCTTGGTGGCGATCGCGAACTCGCGCTCGCAGCCTTCCTCATGGCTAGACGAGGTACGCAGCTTGGTCGGCCAGTAGGGCCAGACCAGCGGCTTGTTCTCGTGATCGGGCGGCATCGGCATCAGCTCGAACTGGGTGACGCTCCTGGCGCCGTGCCGGTTGCTCGTGCCGACGCAGTCGCTGCCGGTATCACCGCCGCCGATCACGATCACGTCCTTGCCGTCGGCGCGGATCTGGCTGGCGATCTTGCCGCCGGCGTTGATCTTGTTCTGTTGCGGCAGGAACTCCATCGCGAAGTGGATGCCCGCGAGATCACGGCCGGGCACCGGCAGGTCGCGCGAGCGCTCGGCGCCGCCGGTCAGCACGACCGCATCGAACGCCGCTTTCAGCTCGTCGGCGCCGATCGACTCGCTCGACCAGTCGGTGACGCGCTCGTCGCCCTTCAGCTCGCCGACGCGAACGCCGGTGCGAAAGACGACACCTTCGGCCTGCATCTGGGCGACGCGCCGGTCGATGTGCGTCTTCTCCATCTTGAAATCGGGAATGCCGTAGCGCAGCAGGCCACCGATCGCGTCGTTCTTCTCGAACACCGTGACCGCATGGCCGGCGCGCGCCAGCTGCTGGGCGGCGGCGAGGCCGGCCGGTCCCGAGCCGACCACGGCGACCTTCTTGCCGGTCTTCGCCGCTGCCGGACGGGGCACGACCCAGCCCTCTTCCCACGCCCGGTCGATGATCGCGTGCTCGATCGACTTGATGCCGACCGGCTCGTTGTTGATGTTGAGCGTGCACGCCTCCTCGCACGGCGCCGGGCAGATGCGGCCGGTGAACTCGGGGAAGTTGTTGGTCGAGTCGAGCACGGCGAACGCTAGTCTCCAGTCGGCGCGGTACACGAGGTCGTTGAAGTCGGGAATGATGTTGTTGACCGGGCAGCCGCTGTTGCAGAACGGCGTGCCGCAGTCCATGCAGCGCGCGCTCTGCACCTTCGCTTCGTCTTCCTTGAGGGTGTGGACGAACTCGCGGAAGTTCTTGACGCGCTTCTTCACCGGCTCGAGGTCTTCCTCCACGCGCTCGAAGTTCATGAAGCCGGTCACGTTGCCCATCGCGGCGCTCCTCCCTTGCTGTGCTGCATGCCGCTCATTTCGGCGCGCTGATCTTGATCGTCTTCGGCACGACGCCCTTGGCCTTGGCGATCGCGTCCTCGGCGGCCGAGCCGGCGCGGATCTCGCCGAGCGCGGTCATCGCCTTCAGGCTGATCTCGGCGAGCGCCCGCTTGTACTCGTTCGGGAACACCTTGACGAACTTGCCACGCGCGTCGGCCCAGTGGTCGAGGATCTCTCGCGCGCGGAGGCTCCCGGTCCACTTGTGATGATCGGCGACCAGCGACTTCAGCAAGGCCTCGTCGGTCTGCTCGCGATGCCAGATCGCGCGCTCGATCGACTTCTCCTGCTCGGCGGTGGTCGCCACCGGCGCAAGAGAGACCATCGAGGTGTTGCAGCGCGAGGCGAACTGCCCGTCTTCGTCGTACACGTAGGCGATGCCGCCGCTCATGCCGGCGGCGAAATTGCGGCCGGTCTTGCCGAGAACGACGACGGTGCCGCCGGTCATGTACTCGCAGCCGTGGTCGCCGGTGCCTTCGACCACCGCGGTCGCGCCCGAGAGGCGCACGGCGAAGCGCTCGCCGGCCACGCCGCGGAAGAAGGCCTCGCCGCTGGTCGCGCCGTAGAGCACGGTGTTGCCGACGATGATGTTGGCGGTCGCCTCGCCGCGGAAGTCGATGCTGGGCCGGATCGCCAGGCGCCCGCCCGAGAGGCCCTTGCCGGTGTAGTCGTTGGCGTCGCCGATCAGGTAGATGGTGATGCCCTTGGCGAGGAACGCGCCGAAGCTCTGCCCGCCCGTGCCTTCCATCTGGATGAAGATGGTGTTGTCGGGCAGGCCCTCAGGCCGCGCGCGGATCAGCTCGCCCGAGAGCATCGCGCCGACCGTGCGGTTGACGTTGCGCGCCTCCTCGAGGAGCTGCACTTTCTCGCCGCGGTCGATCGCCGGGCGGCACTTCTCGATCAGGCGCACGTCGAGCGCCTTGTCGAGGCCGTGGTCCTGCGCCTCGACGTGGCGGCGGGCCACCGACGCCGGCGCGGCCGGCACATGCAGCACGCGGGAGAAATCGAGGCCCTTGGCCTTCCAGTGGGCGATGCCCTTCTTCGTGTCGAGCAGGTCGACCCGGCCGACGAGCTCGTCGAAGGTGCGCATGCCGAGCTGCGCCATGATCTGGCGCGCTTCCTCGGCGACGAAGAAGAAGAAATTGACGACGTGCTCGGGCCGGCCCTGGAACTTGGCCCGCAGCACCGGGTCCTGCGTCGCCACGCCCACCGGGCAGGTGTTGAGGTGGCACTTCCTCATCATGATGCAGCCTTCGGCCACCAGCGGCGCGGTGGCGAAGCCGAACTCGTCGGCGCCGAGCAGCGCGCCCACGACGACGTCGCGGCCGGTCTTCATCTGGCCGTCGGCCTGGACGCGGATGCGGCCGCGCAGGCGGTTGAGCACCAGCGTCTGCTGCGTTTCAGCCAGCCCCAGCTCCCAAGGCGTGCCGGCGTGCTTGATCGAGCTCCAGGGCGAGGCGCCGGTGCCGCCGTCGTGGCCGGCGATGACGATGTGGTCGGCCTTGGCCTTGGCGACGCCTGCGGCGATCGTGCCGACGCCCACCTCGGAGACCAGCTTGACGCTGATGCTCGCCCGCTTGTTGGCGTTCTTCAGGTCGTGGATGAGCTGCGCCAGGTCCTCGATCGAGTAGATGTCGTGGTGCGGCGGCGGCGAGATCAGGCCGACGCCCGGCACCGAGTAGCGCAGGCGCCCGATGTACTCGCTCACCTTGCCGCCGGGGAGCTGGCCGCCCTCGCCCGGCTTGGCGCCCTGCGCCATCTTGATCTGCAGCTGGTCGGCCGAGACCAGGTACTCGGTCGTCACGCCGAACCGGCCCGAGGCGACCTGCTTGATCCGCGAGCGCAGCGAATCGCCCGCCTTGAGCGCGAAGTCGACAACGATGTCGCCCTTGCCGATGATGTCGCCGAAGTGCGTGCCTTCGGCGATCGTCTCGCCCTTCATCTCGGCGCGGTAGCGGGCCGGGTCCTCGCCGCCCTCGCCGGTGTTCGACTTGCCGCCGATCCGGTTCATCGCCACGGCCAGCGTGGCATGGGCCTCGGTCGAGATCGAGCCGAGCGACATCGCGCCGGTGGCGAAGCGCTTGACGATCTCGGCCGCCGGCTCCACCTCGGCGATCGGGATCGACTTGGCCGGATCGACGACGAAGTCGAACAGACCGCGCAGCGTCATGTGCCGCTTGCTCTGGTCGTTGATCAGCTTGGCGTATTCCTGGTAGGTCTCGAAGCGGTTCGCGCGCACGCCGTGCTGCAGCTTGGCGATCGCGTCGGGCGTCCACATGTGCTCTTCGCCGCGCACCCGCCAGGCGTATTCGCCGCCGGCGTCGAGCATGCCCTCGAGCACCGGGTCGTTGCCGAAGGCGGCGCGGTGCATGCGGATCGCTTCCTCGGCCACCTCGAAGATGCCGATGCCGCCGATCTGGCTGGCGGTGCCGCGGAAGTACTTCTCGACCAGCGTCTTCTCGAGACCGATCGCCTCGAACAGCTGCGCACCGCAGTACGACATGTAGGTCGAGACGCCCATCTTCGACATGATCTTCGACAGACCCTTGCCGATCGCCTTGATGTAGTTGTAGGTCGCCTTCTCGGTGCCGAGCTCGCTCGGCAGGTCGTTGTGCAACGCCGCCAGCGTCTCCAGCGCGAGGTAGGGGTGAACCGCCTCCGCGCCGTAGCCGGCGAGAACGCTGAAGTGATGCACTTCGCGCGCCGAGCCGGTCTCGACCACCAGCCCGGCGGTCGTGCGCAGGCCCTCGCGCACGAGATGCTGGTGCACCGCGGAAAGGGCGAGCACGGCCGGCAGGGCGACGTGCTCGCGATCGACCTTGCGGTCGCTGATGATCAGGATGTTGTGGCCGCTCCTGATCGCATCGACGCTCTGGGCGCACATCGAGGCGAGCTTGGCCTCCACGCCTTCGGCTCCCCAGGCGAGCGGATACGTGATGTCGAGCTCGTAGCTCTTGAACTTGGCCGAGGTGCGGCCTTCGATCTCGCGCAGCCGCGCCATGTCGGCGAAGTCGAGGATCGGCTGCGAGACCTCGAGCCGCATCGGCGGGTTGACGGCGTTGATGTCGAGCAGGTTCGGCTTCGGGCCGATGAACGACACCAGCGACATCACGATCGCCTCGCGGATCGGGTCGATCGGCGGGTTCGTGACCTGCGCGAACAGCTGCTTGAAGTAGTTGTAGAGCGGCTTGTCCTTGTCGGAGAGCACGGCCAGGGGCGAGTCGTTGCCCATCGAGCCGATGCCCTCCTCGCCGGCCTGGGCCATCGGGCTCATCAGGAACTTGATGTCTTCCTGGGTGTAGCCGAAGGCCTGTTGCCGGTCGAGCAGGCTCTCGGTCGGCGCCGGCAGCGACGCCGAGGCGGTCAAATCCTCGAGCTTGATGCGCACGCCGTCAACCCATTGCCGGTACGGCTTGGCCGAGGCGAACTGGTTCTTCAGCTCCTCGTCGTCGACGATCCGGCCCTGCTCGAAATCGATCAGGAACATCTTGCCCGGCTGCAGGCGCCACTTCTTGACGATGCGGCTCTCGGCGATCGGCAGGACGCCGGACTCCGACGCCATGACGACGAAGCCGTCGTCGGTGACGGCGTAGCGCGCGGGCCTGAGGCCGTTGCGGTCGAGCGTGGCGCCGATCTGCCGGCCGTCGGTGAAGACCATCGCCGCCGGGCCGTCCCATGGCTCCATCATCGCCGCGTGGTATTCGTAGAAGGCGCGCCGCCGCGGCTCCATTTCCGGGTGCTGCTCCCAGGCCTCGGGGATCATCATCATCACCGCGTGGGCGAGCGAATAGCCGCTCATCGTCAGCAGCTCGAGCGCGTTGTCGAAGGTGGCGGTGTCGCTCTGGCCCTCGAACGAGATCGGGTAGAGCTTCTTCAGGTCGTCGCCCAGCACCGGCGACTTCATCACGCCTTCGCGCGCGCGCATCCAGTTGAAGTTGCCCTTGACGGTGTTGATCTCGCCGTTGTGCGCGACCATGCGGTACGGGTGCGCGAGCGGCCACTCGGGGAAGGTGTTGGTCGAGAAGCGCTGGTGCACGAGCGCGAGCGCCGAGACCAGCCGCGCGTCCTGCAGGTCGCGGTAGTACTTGCCGACCTGGTGCGCGAGCAGCAGCCCCTTGTAGATGATCGTGCGGCAGCTCATGCTGGGCACGTAGTACTCGCGGCTGTGCGTGAGCTTGAGCGCCTGGATCGCGCTCGACGCCGTCTTGCGGATCACGTAGAGCTTGCGCTCGAGCGCGTCGGGCACGATCACGTCGGGGCCGCGGCCGATGAAGATCTGGCGCAGCACCGGCTCCTTGGCCCGCACCGCCGGCGACATCGGCATGTCGCGGTCGACCGGCACGTCGCGCCAGCCGAGCAGCACCTGGCCCTCGGCACGCACCGCGCGCTCGAGCTCCTGCTCGCACGCCAGCCGCGAAGCATGTTCCTTGGGCAGGAACACCATGCCCACGCCGTACTCGCCGGGCGCAGGAAGCGTTACCCCGGCGGCGGCCATTTCGGCGCGGTAGAACTCGTCGGGAATCTGGATCAGGATGCCGGCACCGTCGCCCATCAGCGGATCGGCGCCGACGGCACCGCGATGAGTCAGGTTCTCGAGGACCTTCAGGCCCTGCTCGACGATCGAATGCGACTTGCAGCCGGCGATGTGGGCGACGAAGCCGACGCCGCAGGCGTCGTGCTCCTGGGCCGGCGAGTAGAGGCCGTGCCGGGCCGCCCCTGCCAACTCTTCGGGCGACGCGCCCTGCTCTGCTCCGTTGTCACCCATGGCGCGCCCCAGCTCCGCTATCGAGGGACGGAGAATACCGCAGTGCAGCAATACCGGTGCCAGCGGCAGAGGCCCGGAGCGGGATGGCGCTAGTAGGTGCGGGCAGAGGATTCGGCGCCGCTGCCCAGAGCGCGGTACTTCACTTCGAAAGTCATCTGGCTCTTGACCGCCACGCCGGCCAGGTAGCCGGGCGAGAACCTGGCGTGGCTGAAGGCCTCCAGCGCCGAGGCATCGAACAGGCCGGGCGGCGTCGACCGGAGCACCTCGGCCCGGTCGACCGTGCCTTGTTCGTTGATGTACAGGCGCAGCACGACAACGCCGCCGCGCGCCCCCGCGGCCTCCGGGACCAGCGGCTCGATCTCGCCCAGCGGACGCGGCGGCGGATCCAGGCCCATCGCGCCCTGATAGGTCACGGCCGGTGCCGGTGGAGCGGCAACCGGCGAGGCGTCGACGGTTGCGACCGGCTGCGGCACCGGCGCGGCGGCCGGTGACCGAGCGATCGGCTCGGGCGCGGGTACTGGCGGCGGCGGAACAAGAGGCCTTGCGGTGGCGGCGTCGCGGTCCGGGGTCGGTGCGACTGCCGCCGATTTCGGCGGCTCGGCGGGCGGGGGCGGGGGCGGCGACTCGACGACAAGCGCCGGCGCCGGCGGAAGCGCAGGCTCCTGCGTCGTCGCGACCACCGGCTCAGGCGCAGCGAGCAGCCGCGTCAGCAACACCGGCGCGGGAGGCGCCCCGTTCGCCGCCGCGCCGCCGAAGGGAACGCGCACGAACAGCGCGGCAGCGTGCACGGCGAGGGATAGCGCCCCCGCTGCGGCCACGCCCCGCGCCAGGTTTCGGCGCCGGCGCGGCGCCGAAGGCCCGATCGCATCGGCCGTCAGCGGTGAAGTCACTCCCGGTCCTGCTACGGCCCCGAGATCTCGCGCCAGCTGACCCGCTTGGGATCGTCGCCCGGTCCGTGCTTGAACTCGACGCCAGTGATCGTCGAGTTCGAACCCGTCACGTAGACGATCGGCTTTCTGCCAGGGCCGGGCAGCTTGACGATGGTGATACCGACGATCAGGAAGTTGGAGAACTGCTGCGAGACCGAGAACTGCTGGCCCAGGCCGGTGCCACCGGCGGTGCCGCCCGGTAGCGCGGTGCCGTCGCGGTAGTTGAAGTAGTTCAGCCAGCTGTAGCCGCCGCTGATGCAGGCGCTGATCTGCGGCACGTTGCTGCCGACGACGAGCGTGCCCGAGCGCAGTTTCATTTCCACGTTCACCCGCTCGCCCGCATCGGGCAGGTTGATGACCCAGCCGTTGGTTGCCGCGCACTGCGCCACCGAGCCCGAGCAGGCGACGGTGCGGTAGGTGCCGGGGCCGCTGCCGACCTGGGTCAGCGTCAGCGGCACCAGCGCGCCGCGCAGGTTGGCGAAGGACGGCGAGCCGGTCAGCGGA
>JAIOOS010000019.1 GCA_021414305.1 Burkholderiales bacterium
GTCCTGGCGCAGGTCGGTCACGTAGTAGTACTGCGCCACGTCGGCGAGCGAGTTGACGCTTCGCGCGCCGCTGAGCGCGGTGGTCACGTCGCACGGCCACGCCGAGCAGCTCGGGAAGGCGGTCGCGTCGGCCGCGGTCCACGCCGGCGGCTGCGGGTTGGGCGAGGGCAGCGCCGGCGGCGTCACGTTGGGCGCGTAGCAGACGCCGTCGAGGTCGGCGAGCGGGGTGACGGTGGTGACCGTGGGCAAGGCGCCCGAGGGCACGCCGCCGCTGTAGAAGGTGGTGTCTTCGGTGGTGGTGGTCGTGAACTGGATCTTGCTGCCGCTGGCGGGCTCACACAGCGTGCGGGTGAAGTTGTTGCCGGCGTTGGCGCTGGCAGCGACGCACACGGTCTCCAGCGTGGGGCCGGTGGTGATGGTGTTGCAGCTGGTGGTGGTCCAGCCGTTGCCGGAGGTCGGCACGACCGGCGTGCACGAGGCCACGGGGGTGGGGCCGCTGTTGACGGTGTTGCAGCTGGTGGTGGTGTAGTTGTTGCCGGCGGTCGGACCTGCGGGCGTGCAGGTCGTGGCGCCCAGGGGGCCGGTGTTGATGACCGGGCAGGTGGTGGTGGTGTAGCCGTTGCCGGCGTTGGGCGCGACGGGCGTGCACGAGGCCACCGGCACGTTCGTCGTGTTGTTCGGCGTGCAGGTCGTCGTCACCCAGTTGTTGCCGGCACCTCCCGTGGAGGCCGAGCAGCTCGCCACGGGAACGTTGGTGGTGGTGACCGGGGTGCAGGTGATGGTGGTCCAGCCGTTGCCCGCGGCCGCGGTCTGCGGCGTGCAGCTGGCGACCGGAACGGCGGTGACGCCGCCGGTGCTGCAGGTGATCGTCTGCCAGCCGTTGCCGGCGTTGGCGGTCTGCGGGGTGCAGGAGGAGACGGCCACGTTGGTGGTTGTCGTGGGCGTGCAGATCGTCGCCGTGTAGCTGTTGCCGGCGTTGGCCGCCGCGGGAGTGCAGGCGGAGACGAACACCGGGCCGGTCGTGACCGGCGTCGGACAGGTGAAGGTCGTGTAGGCGTTGCCCGCCACGGGGGCGGCCGGCGCGCAGTTGGCCACCGGCACGTTCGTCGTGACGACCGGCGCCGGGCAGGTCGTGTCGGTCCAGCTGTTGGCCAGGGTCGGGCCGCTGACCGTGCAGCTGGCGACCGGAACGTTGGTCGTCACGAGCGGTGCGGGGCAGGTCGTGTCGGTCCAGCTGTTGCCGGCGTTGGCCGCCGACGGGGTGCAGCTCAGCACCGGCACGTTGGTCGTGTTGTTCGGCGGGCAGGTGGTCGTGGTCCAGCTGTTGCCGGCGTTGGCCGCGCTCGGGCTGCACGACGACACGCCGACCGGGCCTGTCGTGATCGGGGCCGGACAGGTGGTCGTGGTCCAGCTGTTGCCGGCGGCGGCGACGGCCGCGGTACAGGTGGCCACCGGAACGTTGGTGGTGGTGACCGGCGGCGGGCAGGTGATCGTGGTGTAGGCGTTGCCGACCACCGGGAGGGCCGCCGTGCACGACGCCACCGGTACGTTGGTCGTGACGATCGGACCCGGGCAGGTGATCGTCACCCAGTTGTTGCCGGCATTGCCCGTCTGCGGCGTACAGGTCAACACCGGAACCGAGGTGGCGGTCACGACATTGCAGGCCGTCGTCGTCCAGCCGTTGGCCAGGGTCGGGGGGTCAGGCACGCAGGTGCCGGAAGGAATGCTGGTGGTCTGCACCGTGCAAAGGGTCGTCTGGTAGCCGTTGCCGACGTTGCCGGCGGCGGGCGTGCAGGTCTGCACTCGCGTCGGACCGCTGACGGGGGTCGGCGCCGGACAGGTCGTGGTCGTCCAGAAATTGCCCGGCGCGGCGGCCGAGGCGGTGCAGGTGGAGACCGCCACGTTGGTCGTGGTGACCGGGTTGCAGGTCGTCGTCGTCCAGCTGTTGCCCGCTGCCGCAACAACCGGAGCGCAGGCCGCGACGCCGGTCGGTCCGGTCGTGATCGGCGCCGGACAGGTGGTGTCGGTCCAGTTGTTGCCCAAGGTCGGGCCCGAGGGCGTGCAGGAAGAAACGGGCACGTTGGTGGTCACCAGCGGCGGGCAGGTCGTCGCCGTCCAGCTGTTGACGGCCGTCGCCGGATCGGGGGTGCAGCTCGCGATCGGCGTCGGGCCGGTGGTGGCCGGAGCCGGACAGGTGGTCACGGTCCAGCTGTTGCCGGCGCCCGCGATCGCGGGCGTGCAGCTCGCCACCGGGACGTTGGTCGTGTTGTTGGGCGCGCAGGTCGTCGCCGTCCAGGCGTTGAGCGCGGTGGCGGCTGCGGGAACGCAGTTCTGCACGCCAACCGGGCCGACGACGACCGGTGCGGGGCAGGTGATCGTCGTCCAGCTGTTGCCGGCGCTCGCCACCGCCGGCGTGCAGGTCAGAACCGGCACGTTGTTGGCAATGAGGTTGCCGCAGGTCGTCTGGGTCCAGCTGTTGCCGATGGCGGCCGCCACCGGCGTGCATGAAGAGACGCCGATCGGGCCGGTCGTTGCCGGTACGGGACACGTGGTCGCGGTCCAGCTGTTGCCGGCATTCGCGGCCGAAGGCGTGCAGGCCGCTACCGGCACGTTCGTCGTGTTGTTGGTCGAGCAGGTCGTGGTGGTCCAGCTGTTGCCGGCCGCAGCGGTTGCGGCCGAACAGCCCGGCGTCGGCACGTTCGTCGTGGTCACGGGCGTGCAGGTGATGTCGGTCCAGCTGTTGCCCGCCGAGGCAACCGCGGGGGTGCAACTCGCCACCGGAACATTGGTCGTCGTCACCGGGGTGCAGGTCGTCGAGGTCCAGCTGTTGCCCGCGTTCGCGGCCACGGGAACGCAACCGGAGACCGGGGTGGGGCCGGTCGTCGGGAAGGTGCACGTGGTCTGCGTCCAGGCGTTGCCCGAGCTGGCCGCCGTGGGCGTGCAGCTCGCCGTCGCCGTGGGGCCGGTCGTGAGGCTCGAGCAGGTCGTCGCGGTGTAGGCCGTGCCGGCGGTGGCCGGCGCCGGATTGCAGACGTCGACCGGCACGCCCGACGTCGTAATCGTGTTGCAGGTGGTCGTGGTGTAGCTGTTGCCGGCGTTGGCGCCGGCTGGCGTGCAGGAGAGCACCGGCGTCGGGCCGGTGCCGGTCACGTCGCAAGTGGTGATGACGTAGTTGTTCGACACGCTGGCCGACGCCGGCACGCAGGTCGCGACCAGGCTCGGGCCGGTGGTCACCGTCTCGCAGTGGAAGCCGCCGCCGGGAACGCAGGTTCCCGTCGCCACCGGGCTGCAGGTCTCGCCCGAGTCGGCGCAGTAGCTGGTCTGCGACGTGCTCTTCCTGACCTGCGAGGTGCTCACGGTCGTCTGCGCCGTGCTCTGCAGTTCCTGGAAGGTGCTCGTCAGCGTCTGCTGCGTGGCGCGCACGGTCTGCGCGGTGCTCTGCAGGACCTGCGAAGTGCTGGTCAGGTTCTGCGTCGTGTTCTGCAGGGCCTGCGACGTGCTCTGCGTCGTCTGGTCGGTGCTCTGCAGGTTCTGGGTCGTCGTCTGGCGCGTCTGGGCGGTGCTTTGCAGGATCTGGGTCGTCGCGATCCGCGTCTGCACGGTGCTCTGTACGTTCTGCGAGGTGCTCCTCGTCATCTGCGACGTGCTTTGGCGGTTGATCTGCACGGTCTCCTCGTTCCACCAGCGGACGTCGGTGGTCTGCGAGGTGTTCTGCACCTCCTGCGAGGTGCTCCGCAGGATCTGGTTCGTGCTCTGCAGGTTCTGCACCGTGACCTGCCGCGTCTGCGTCGTGCTCTGCAGGTTGCGGGTCGTGCTCTGCAGGTTCTGGTTGGTGCTCTGCAGGTTCTGCACCGTGCTCTGCGACATCTGCGCGGTGCTCTGCAGGTTCTGCACGCTGGTCATCAGCACCTGCGAGGTGCTCAGGCGTGTATGTGTAGGAGTTCGACTTGTTGGTGCGAACGCGCTTGCCGTCGGGCACGCCGTCCCAGATCGGCCGCGGGGTGCCGTTGACGTTGATGATGCCGGCGTCGGTGTTCGTGGTGATCGCGTCGAGGCTGCCGTCCTGCTGGCCGACGGGCGTGACGCCGTCGATCTTCACCGGCCCGGCGCCGACGGTCTCGGCGTTGTCGTTCCAGTAGCCGTCCGTCGTCATGATCGTGAAGTTCTGCTGGCACGAGTACTGGACGGGGTCCTCCGGCATGCCGGTGTTGATGCCGTCGGACTTGCCGGCGTAGTGCCGGCCGACGCGGGCCAGGCCTTCGCGCGAGGGCGAACTGCCACCGGTCTTCTGCGAGAACAGCTTGCTGAACCAGGCGTTGCGCTGGGTCGAATCGAAGTCGGCGATCGGCAGGTACTTGGCCGGATTGATCGGCGCGTTGAGAGAGTCGGCCGCGAGCGGCACGTTGTTCGGATACTTCGGGTTGACCGTGATGAAGCCGACCCGGAAGCTGTCGGTGAGCGGCGTGAAGGCCAGGCTCGCCGCGCTCTTGATCATGGCGATGCGGGTCCGGTAGAACGTGTACCAGATCGCGAAGTTGGTCTGTTCCGCGCCGCCGATCGGCGTGCGCGTCCAGGTCCCTCCGTCAGAGGCCGGCTGGGTCGATCCGACATCGAGATCGGCGCAGGCCGGAGACGTGAACGAAGTGATCGGCGTGCCACCGGTGTGCACGTAATAGAACGCCGGCGTCGGCGTGTAGGTCCAGCCGCCGATGCGCAACGAGGTGTTGTCGTACGGCGTGAAGCTGGCGGAGAGATCGGTAGTCGCCACCGACAGGATGTCGTAGGCGTCGTAAGGGGCCGAGTTGAACGACGGCGTGGGGAAGAACGAGCCGTCAGCGCGCTTCGGCAGCGAATAGGTGGTGGCGGGGTTGTAGTAGAGAACGTTGCACTGCGAGCTCTTGTAGCCGATGCGGCCGGCCACATCGTTCGTCGACGTCGGCCCCAGCAGCGTCTCGACTTCGTCGGGCATGTGGCTGAAGCTCATCGAGTCCGACGTGTCCATCAGCAGCATGATGTTCGGCTTCACCTGGGCCGAATTGGTGCTCGTGATGGGCGTGCTCGAGATGTCGGTCTGGGCAGCGTGCAGCGGCGAGACGGCAAACGCCATGGCAGCGACGCCACAGCCGACGAGCCGGCCGACGGCGATGGCTGTGCGCGTTGTCTTCGTTACGTCCATGGCGCTGCCCTCGGGAAAGTCGGTCTCTAGCGGACCATCACCTGGATATAGCTCAGCGTTTGCTTCGGACCCACGATCCGGGTCGAGATCCGGTAGTGAACGATCAGCCGGTCTTCACCGGCCGAAAGCGGATAGTGCTGGGTCGTCGTGCTCTGGTCTGCGCCGCCTTTCGGCGGTGTCTTGACGCAGATCTGGGCCGGGTCTTCCGGATTCATGCCCGGGTTCAGGCAGAGCCGCTCGATGATGTAGCTCACCTCGTTGTTGGCGCGGGTACCGTCATCGGCCACCAGCTTCTTGCTGAGCGTGTTCCAGTCGTAGGTGGACGGGTCGCCCGACAGGCGCGCGGTTCCGCCGGCGCCCCAGTTCGAGTAGTAGCCCTCTGCGGGCAGGTCGTTGTCGAGCGCGGCCGTGCCGCGCAGCGGCATCCACCAGTTGAGAGCTGCCTCGGTGCCGTAGTCCCCGGTCGCCGTGGCGCTTTGCTTGAATGCCAGATTGCCGGCGATCGACAGCCCCGATCCCGACTGCCGCACCATCGCGACGCCCGCGAGCGCCATGACCACCAGCACGATCATGGCGACGAACAGCACCACGCCGCGCTGGCGCCGCATGCCTGACCTGAATGCCCGTTGCATGATCATTGGCCCCAGATGACGTTGCGCAAGGGGAAGACCTTCTCGTACACGGTGTAGCGATAGTTGCGCCAGTTGTTGGGGCTCGGATCGCCGGGGGCGTGGGAGTCAGGCGTGCCGTCGACGTTGCGCATCACGAAATTCACCTGCGCGGCGCCGCCGTTCGCATGCCAGACCGGATTCGGCGCGATGTAGGTCTGCTCCGTGGCATTGGTTGCGGGCTTCTCGAAGTTGCGGCTGCGCACCAGCATGGCGATGCGGACGGCGCGCACGCTGGTCCAGTCGATCGGCGTCGGCAGCGTCTTGTTCCAGGCGATGACAAGGGAGTTCGCGAGCGGGTCGGCGTCATAGCCGTATTCGGCCTTCATGTCGACGACGCCCTCGGCGACCGGGAAGAAGACGGAGCCTTGAAGCTCGTCGCGGCTGCCGAGAACACCCGACGCGATGCTCCAGACGTTGCGCCGCGGCAGCGGCCCCAGGCTGTAGGCCGTTCCGCCCGGCATGCTCGCGGCCAGGCCGGCGGCATCGTTGTAGCGCGAAGGCAGGTTCGCCCCGTTGAAGTAGTAGTGCGGGTAGCTGCCCTGGACGAACGCCAGCGTCTTGTGGTCGGCGGGAGTTGCTTCGTCGGTGGCCTCGACCAGCTGGCAATCGGCGCTGCCGGGGCCGCCGGTCCCGGCGTTGGCCAGAACCACGAGGTCGCCCGACTTGATGCCGGTGCGGTCCCAGACCGACGCGGTCTGCGCGGTCACCCGGTTGAAGGTCGTCGTGCTGGTGAAATAGGACGATGTGCCATAGAGCGTGGCGATCTCGTCGGGCTCGTTGGTGGCGTCGTGGTCGACGATGACCACGGGTGTCATCGGGAAGCCGAGCGGAGCGCTGGCGTTCTGGTCGAACCCGGCCACCTGGCAACCCATGACCGGCGACTCGGCGCCGCCGAAACCCTGGCCGGCGAGGCGGAGGTCGCGCTCCACGCTGTACATCGCGATCGAACCGGTGACCTGCGAATCGCTGCCGGCGCTGGTCGCCCGGGTTCGCGCGTCCCAGACCGAGACGGTCTGAAAGATCACCAGCATGCCGATCATGCCGATGGCCAGCCCGACCATCACCTCGACCAGCGTCATGCCGCGCTGGGAGAGCGGGAAGCGGTCACGTGTCGACATTGTCATGGTGACCTCAGTTGACGTAGGAGACCAGCTCGTACCGGTGCATCGGCGAGAACGCCACTGCAGCGGAGGACGGCGGTTGCCAGCAGATGGTGACGGTGACGCGGTTGAAGCCCGAGCCCGCCGTCTGGTCCACAGTGATCTGCTGGCTGACGTTGGTCGCGCCCGGCAACGCCCGCTTGGTGTCGACGGCGCCGGTGATGCGGCTGACCCAGTCGACGACGGCGGGATTGGCCGAAGGCGCTCCGGCGAAGGAGCAATAGCCGCCCGACGTGGGCTGATGCGCGAAGGCCAGGAGCGCCGGGTTGGGATCGAAGGCGTTCAATGTCGAGTTGTAGGCGCCCTGCTGCAGCTCGACGGCCATCTGGGCAACGATCTCGTTGGCGTAGTTGGCCGCCTCGGTGCGGTATTGCGAATCAGACTGCGCGGCGATCGCCACGCTGCCCATCGCCACCATCCCGAGAATGCCCAGGGAGAAGATCAGGAGGGCGATCAATGCCTCGATCAGCATGACGCCCTGTTGGCTGCGCTTGTTCTTCATGGTGTGCATGACCGGGTGTCGCCGATGGCAGCGGCGGGATCGCACAAACGCACCTGGCCACCGGGTGCGACGATGACGTTCCAGCAACGGACCGGGCCGGCCGGCACGCACGCACCCGCAGGCGGGTTCTCGATCGCGATGGTGCCGACGCCGACGGTCGCAGCGCCGATGCCGTTGAAGCGGACGATCGGCGATGTGGCGAGGATGGTCACCCGCGGCGTGGCGCCGCCGCCCTCGAGCGCGCTCTTGGTCTCGAGGGCCGGGGCGTCGTAAGGACCCGGGTTCACCGTCTGGCTGCGGATCACCCAGTTCTTGCCGGTGACGTCGGGTGCGAGCGAGTTCTCGATGCCGGGGCCGATGGGGGTGTTGGTCATCGCGAACTCGACCGGGACATTGCGCCGGATCGCCTCGCTGCGCGCCAGGCTCAACCCGGAGTAGAAGCTTTGCGCCACCGAGCCGAGACGGGCGTTGTTGATGTACTCGGAGAACGACGGCATGCCGAGCATCATCAGGATGGCGATGATGGTCAGCGCGGTAGCCAGCTCGACCAGCGAGAAGCCGCGTTGCGCCGCCTTTCTCAGCACGATCCGTCCTTCTTCAGCGCCCAGCACGCGGGCGCCAGGGTCCAGCCCGCGGGCGCGCCCGTGGTCGAACGAACGTTGGCGTCGTTGACCGTATAGACGAAGCCCAGCATCGGTCCGAAGCCGGTCGCCGTCACGGTATAGGTGCTCGCCGAGGTCACATTGCAGAGGAAGGTGAAATGCGCCGTGGGTCCGGGCGGCGGCGCCACGGTGTTCGCCTGGCAGGCCGCCGGAAGGCCCACGGGCGTGAACGAGCGGTTGTCCTGGAAGTAGCGCTCCATCTTCAGGCGCTGGTCGGAGAGCGTCATGGTCGCCTCGGTGATGCGCGAACGCATCACGTACTCCGAGTACTGCGGAATCGCGATGGCCGACAGGATCGCGATGATCGCGACCGTGATCATCAGCTCGATGAGGGTAAAACCGTGTTGGCTGCGCATGCGCGAGATCCTTTGTGGCGGGAGTGTAGGAATGGCCTCCGCCGGCCGCAGGGGCAACCGACGAACGGATCGGCAGGGGCGGTGAACGGCAGGGGGCCCGATGCGGCTCGGCATCAGTTCACGCCGGATCAGCCTGCTACTTGCAGGCTTCGATCCACTTCGCGGACAAGGTCGAGGACACCTTCTCGGCCTTGGCGCCCTTCTTCTTGCGCTCGAGCTCGGCCTTTCCCGCGTAGGTGTTCGCGGCGAAGGTGAGCTCGGCCGGGCCGGCGAGGCTGCCCTCGGCGGAGGAACAGGTGATCTGCCAGGTGGCCTTGCCGGCTTGGAGCTTGACCTCGCGGTTCTCGCATTTCATGCCGGGCTCGCGCTGCCGGGGCAGGACCCGGGCGACGTCGGTCACGTCGGTATCGGCGTAGCAGGACCGGCTGACGATCGTTCGCCGGCTGTCCGAGCCGACGGTCTGCACCGCCACGGTGGTCTCCCACAGGCCGGGGCGCATCGACGTACCTCCCGACGCGGGGGCGGTGGTCGGCGCGGCGGCGGTAGTCGGCGCGGCCGGGGCGGCCGGCTTCTGGGCCCAGGCCGGCCCCGCGACGAGCAGGACGGCGAGGGCGAGGAGCGACAGGATCTTGTTCATGCTGGGTTCTCCGCAACGTCAACGCAGGGCGCCATGGTCCAGGAGAACGTCCCGGACGAGGCCTTCTTCGACCGGGGCGACCCTGGCCCGCCCCAGGGTATCGAGCAGCACGAAGCGGGGCGCGCCGCCTTCTGCCTTCTTGTCATGGCCCATGAGCGCGAGCAACTCGGCCGCGGGCAAGGGCGGCAGGCGAACCGGCAACCCCGCCCGCTCGACGAGCATGGCGACGCGGCGAGCGCCTACCTCGTCGATCCCCCCGAGCCGCCGCGAGAGATCCGCCGCCAGCACCATGCCGCAGCCGACCGCCTCGCCGTGCAGCCAGCTGCCATATCCGGTGGCCGCCTCGATGGCGTGGCCGAAGGTGTGGCCGAAGTTCAGGATCGCCCGCAGGCCCGACTCCTTCTCGTCGCTCGCGACGATCGCCGCCTTGAGGTCGCACGAGCGGCTGACCGCCCCGGCCAGCGCTTCGCCATCGCGGCGCAGCAGGTCGTCGAGGCGGGCCTCGATCCAGTCGAAGAAAGCCAGGTCGGCGACCGCCCCGTACTTGATGACCTCGGCGAGGCCGGCGATCAGCTCGCGCTGCGGCAGCGTGGCGAGCGTCTCCAGGTCGGCGACGACGAGACGCGGCTGGTGGAAGGCGCCGATGAGGTTCTTGCCCAGCGGATGGTTCACCGCGGTCTTGCCGCCGACCGACGAATCGACCTGAGCCAGCAAGGTCGTCGGCACCTGCACGTAGGCGATGCCGCGCATGAAGCAGGCCGCGGCGAAGCCGGTGAGGTCGCCGACCACGCCGCCGCCGAGAGCGAACAAGGTCGACCGGCGATCGCCGCCCGCCGCCAGCAGGGCATCGACGATGCGTTCGACCGAATCCCAGGTCTTGAACTGCTCACCATCGTCGAGAACGACGAGGCTCACGGCGCGAAAGCGCTGGCGCAGGCAGGCCAGCAGGCGGTCGGCGAGCAGGGGCGCGACGGTCGCGTTGCTCACCACCACGGCAACCTCGCCCGCGGGGAGCGAAGCGTAGGTCTCGGGGCGGGCAAGCGAGCCGGAATCGACGAGGATGTCGTAGCCGCGGTCGGCGACGTCGACCCGGATGCGGCGACCGAGCGCCGGGCCGGTCGCGGCCGCCTGTCTCGGGGCGGCGGCCTCGCTCATGACGAGGCGCCTGCTGCGCGGCCCACGGCGCTCGCCGAAGGCAACGCGTGGACGATGGCGTCGACCAGCATCTGCAGGGACTTGCCCCGGGTCTCGATCTCCAGCGTGGCGGCTTCGCGATAGAGCGGATCGCGCTCGGCGCTCAGCTCGCTTAGCCGCGCGGCCGGATCGGCCACCTGGAGCAGCGGCCGCTTGGTGTCGCGGCGCAGCCGGTGAAACAGCGCTTCGGGATCGGCCTTGAGATAGACGCACATCGTTCGTTGCCGCAGCAGTTCCCGGTTGGCCGGCCGCAGCACAATGCCGCCGCCGGTGGCAATGACGGCATCGGCGCCAGCGACGAGCTCTTCGAGCATGGCGCTTTCGGCGTCGCGGAATTTCGCCTCGCCCTCGGTCTCGAAGAAGTCGCGGATGCGGCACTGCAGGCGCTGCTCGAGCAGCGCGTCGCAGTCCGCGAAGGTATAGCCCAGATCACGCGCCAAGCGCCTGCCCACCGTCGACTTGCCGACAGCGGGAAGCCCGATCAGACTGACAAGCCGGGCCCCGTGGTTGCGAGGCGGTCGTTCGAGCTCTTCATTCAATTCGGGTTCTGGCAAGGCGTCGCAGCGGGATTCGTGGTCCCATCTGAGTACGTCACGGACTGGGTGGTCGTCTGGATGCCATAGGCGCTGAACTCGAACGGCGGTGAGCCGTTTCCGGAGATCGCAGAAACGGGAACCGGCAGGACCTCTGTCCAGGTTGCCCGACCTTCGGTTCCGCTGACGCCCGTGGCAGAGACAAGCAGCTTGACTTCGAGCCAACTTGCGAGGTTTTGCGGATATTCGATCTGAACGATCGCGGTGCCGTCATCCTTGGTCTTGTTGCCGCCGATCATGGACACCGCGGCATCGGACTTTCTCGGCTCCAGGCTGCCGCTCTTGTTGACGTCTTCCGAATCCTCACGAATGGCGTTCCGGTTCAAGTCCTCGTTAGGGCAGCGGGTGTACGTGGTCAGCTGCCATGAGGCGCCAGGGCGCGTGTAAGTGCCCTTGCCGTAGCTCAGCAGGTCGATCGAGGGAATGATGTCGACATTGCCCTTGGCTCGACCTGACGCGTCGACGACCAGGATGACGAAGCGCCGCTGGTAAGTCAGATTCGGGTCGGTGGGAATCAGGATCACTCCGTTAGAGCCGATCGTCACCGACAGCGGGTCGGCGACGACCGTCAACGTTGCCACCGTTTGATTCGGGCACGTGCCCGGGGCGAAGTCGGACACTGAATAGCAAGCCCGAATCGTCATCCCGTTGGTCGGACTGGCGCGCTCTGCCGGGATGTAGGCCGTGGTTGCGATGCCGTTGGCGTCGGAATACAGGACAACGGAACTGCCGGTCGAAAACTGCCCACCGATGGAGTTGGGGTCACCGTTGAGGTCGAAGCGAACCCGGACGTTCTGGATGGGCGCGTTGTTCGCTCGAACGAAGAGCGCCCTGATCTCGGTGCGGTTCGTCGTGGAGCCAGGGGAGTTCGTGGCGACGACGCTCGGATTGGCCGCGACCGACGCGGAGAGGATCGGCCCGACGGCGACGGGGACCGTGGACGCGCTCGTTTGCACCACCACCGTCTGCGTCTTCGAGATCCCGCCGGCGGTTGCGACGATGTCCAGACCGCCGAGCGCCGCCGGGGCGGTATAGCTGAAGTTGAAGTCGCCGTTGACGCCGGTCGTACCGGTGGAAGTCCCTACCGACCCTGCCGAGACCGAGATCGGCTGGCCGGCGAGCGCAACGTCATTGGCGTTTGTCAGACGAAACGCGACCGAACCCGTTTCGCCCGGGGCCAGAAACGTCGGCGTCGGCGTCGCCGTCAACTTCGCCCCGCTGACCGCGAACGATGCCGTTGCCGTCAGGCTGCCGCTCTTGGCCTTGACCGTGACGATCCGGTTGGACGGGTCGGCACCAATCGAAACGGTTGCGGCCAGCTTGCCGTTCGAAGCTGTCGTGCTGCCGGTCGTCGTGAAGTTCGCGTTGGAGTCGACTTCGAAAGAAACCGCGATACCGCTCAGCGCCTGTCCGCTGGACGTCGTTGCCGTGGCCGTGGCGGTAACCGTTTGCGATCCATCGTTGAGGATGCTGGGCGCGCTGAGCTGCAAGGACAGATTGGAGGCCGTGCCGCACGTCGCTCCCGACGCGCCAGAACACGGCGGGCCACCGAACGGCGGAGTTCCGGCGTTCCCGCTGCCGCCGCACGCCGCCACCAACGAGACGGTCATCGCCGCCAAAGCCCACTTCAAGATCTTCATCACGGTCTCACTCGATTGGTTGCAGTCGGGCATGGATCAGCGGGCGGCCGTCCGGTCGGTCACGACCTTCGGCGTCAGGAAAATCAGGAGCTCGGTCTTCGACGTGGTCAGCGTCTTGGTCTTGAACAGGTAGCCGAGATAAGGCAAATCGCCCAGGAACGGCACCTTGGTGACGTCTTCGCGGTCGAGCTGCTCGAAGATGCCGCCGATCACGACGGTGCCACCGTTCTCGACCAGGACCTGGGTCTTGACGTGCTTGGTGTTGATTGCGAAGCCCGCCGAGGTGGCGCGGCCGACGCTGTCCTTGGTGACGTCGACATCGAGGATGACGTTGCCTTCGGGCGTGATCTGCGGCGTGACCTCGAGCTTGAGGTTGGCCTTGCGGAACTGCAGCGAGGTCGCGCCACTGGAGGTGGCCACCTGGTAGGGCAGCTCCTCGCCCTGCTCGATCAGCGCCTTCTGCTGGTCGGCGGTGACGACGCGCGGGCTGGACACCACCTTGCCCTTGCCGTCGGCTTCGAGGGCGGAGATCTCGAGGTTCAGGAAGCGGTTCGACGAGGCGCCGAACAGCGACAGCGCGAAGCTCGCCGGATTGAAGCCGTTCGCGCCGGTGGCCGGCAGGTTGACGAACGTCGTGTCGGCGAAGTTGACGCTGGTGGTGCCGTTCTGCAGGGTCTGCGAGCCGATCGCGTTCAGGTTGCCGCCGATCGCGAGCTGGGTGTCTCCGCCCAGGTTGGTTCCCGGAACGCCACCGCGGACGCCACGCAAGTCGACCGCGCCAAGGCGCACGCCGAGCGAGCGGCCGAAGGTCTCGTCGGCGATGACCAGGCGCGACTCGATCAGCACCTGGCGGACCGGAATGTCGATCTTGGCGATCAGGCCGGCGATCTCCTCCAGCTTGGAGGGAATGTCGGTGACGAACAACTGGTTCGTGCGCGATTCCGAGACCACGCTGCCGCGGGCCGAAAGAATGCGCGCCGAGGTGCCGCCGCCACTGCCCTGGGCCTGGCCGGTGATGCCCTTGGTGATGTCCTCGGCCTTGGCGTAGTTGAGCTGGAAGGCCTGGGTGCGCAGCGGCTCGAGCGCGGCGATCTGCTGCTTGGCCTCGAGCTCGATCTTTTCCTTGGCGTTCAGCTCGTCCTTGGGCGCGATCAGGATCACGTTGCCCGACTTGCGCAGGCCCAGGTTCTTCGCCTGCAGGATGATGTCGAGCGCCTGGTCCCAGGGAACGTCCTTCAGGCGCAGGGTCACGTTGCCGGTCACCGTGTCGCTGGTGACGACGTTGAAGTTCGTGAAGTCGGCGATCACCTGCAGAAGCGCCCGGACCTCGATGTTCTGGAAGTTGAGCGAGAGCTTCTCGCCCGCATAGCCGGCGCCCTGCACCAGCTTGTTCGGGTCGACCTTCTGCGAGCGGACCTCGAGCACGAACTGGTTGTCGCTCTGGTAGGCGCTGTGCTCCCAGGTGCCGCGCGGCTCCACCAGCATGCGCACACGGTCGCCCGCCTGCGTGGTGGTGATGGTCTGCACGGGCGTACCGAAATCGGTCACGTCGAGGCGGCGCCGCAGGCTGTCAGGCAGGCTCGAGCGCAGGAATTCGACGACAAGGCTCGCGCCCTGCTGGCGAATGTCGACGCCGACCTGGTTGTTCGGCAGCTCGACGACCACGCGGCCGGCGCCGTCGGCGCCGCGGCGGAAGTCGATGTCCTTCAGCGGCAGCTGGCTTCGGTTCAGGCTCTCGGCGAAGCGCGTCGTGGTCGGCGCGCCGGCGGTGGCGAGGGTCGCGGGGACGAGGTTCTCCAGCGTGACGATCAGCACCTTGCCTTCGAGCTGGGCCCTGTAGCCCGCGGGCTGCTTCAGGTTGAGCACCAGGCGCGTCCGCTCACCCGACTGGGCCACGCTCACAGAGCGCAGGTTGCCCTGGTTGATTTCCACCATCGACTTGCCGAGGGCGCTGGTCACGCCGGGCAGATCGATCGCGATTCGCGGCGGAGCCTGGACGGTGAAGCCGGCCGGAACCGCCGTGAGCGCCTCGCTCAGCTCGACGCGAATGACCTCGGCGCCGGCTTGCTGCGAGCTGGTGATGGTCTGGATCGCACCCTGCGACCAGGCAGGAAGCGCGGCTCCCGCCAACACCACGATTGCGAAAAGTCGCGAGCGCCACGCAGCCATCGATTTCTCCCACATGCTTGTCATCGCGCCTTCTCCTGAAGCTGGAGGGCGCTGTTGCGCTCGATCCATTCGCCCGCCGCGTCTTGCACGATCTCGCGGTAGGCCACATTGGTTTCGGAGATCTGAGTGATCTTTCCGTAGTTCTGGCCGAGGTAGTCGCCCGGCTTCACCTGGTACAGCAAGTTGTCCACCTTCAACAGCGCGTAGGGGCGACCGCCGCGCACGACGCTGCCGACCATGGCCATGCTGTCGACCGGGTACGCCTCGAGCGGCTCCTTGCGCCTGTTGATCTCGGCCGCCAGGAGCGAATTCGGCTCCCGCGCCTCCTGCTTGAGGGCGACGGCGAGCTTCTGCGTGCTGAAAGGCTCGACCTGGCCGAGCGCGCTGTAGGGCACCGGATTGAACTTCTTCGGCGCGGACAGCGGCTCGACGCTCGGCTTGACCTCGCGCTTCTGCTGCTCCATCCATTGGGTGAGCTCGTCCTCGTCGCCGGCGCAAGCGGTGAGCCCCAGCACACCGACGAGCAGGGTTGCGGTCAGGGCGACACGATGCAAACGAGAAGACCTCATGGCTTGCCTCCCGCTGCCGGTTTGGCTCCGGCTCCGGCCGCCTTGGCTTTCGCTGCGGCCGCGGCCCGGCGAATGTCCTCGAGCTCGGTGGCGTCGAGGTAGCGGTAGGTCCGGGCGGTCGCTTCCATCGACAGGACGCCGGCGCTGTCTTTCGGGGTAGTGATGATCAGGTTGTGCAAGGTCACGATCCGCGACAGGTTGGCGATGTCGGCGGCGAACGAGCCGATGTCGTGATAGCGGCCCGCCACCTTGAGCGAGATCGGCAGCTCGGCGTAGTAGTCCTTGATCGCGACCTGGCCCGGGCGGAACAGCTCGAACTGCAGGCCGCGGCCGAGCCCGGCCTGGTTGATGTCGGACAGCAAGGCGTCCATCTCGGCCTTGCCGGGAAGCTGCTTCTCGAGCTGGGTGACGTACTCCTCGACCTGCAGCTTCTGCTTGCGCAATTCGCTCAGGTTCACGGCCTGGGCGAGCTTGGAGCGGTAGTCGTTCTTGAGCGTCGGCTCCTTGGCGTGCTCCGCGTCCAGCTCGTCGTGGGCGCTGGAGAGCAGGAGGAACCAGCCAACCACCAGCACCGCGACCGACACGGCGGCCCAGGTCAGGGCCTTCGGCAGCAGCGGCCACTGGCCTGGCTCGTTCGGGTTGAGCCCGCGGAATTGCGAGGCTGCGCCTTCGAAGACCGAATTCAGGTCGACGCTGACGGCTCTACTCTTGGTAGCCATGGATGCTCAAGCCTTCTTTGGCGCGGGCGCCTTGGCCGGCGGCGCGGCCGGTGCCGACGCCTGCGTGGCGAGCGGGCGGGCCACAGCGCCCGGAGGTGCCGAAGCCGGCCCGTCCTGGGGCCGCTTGACGGTCAGCCGCACGGAGAAATCGAACAGGCGTTTCTGCTCGCCGCGGGTCGCGCCCTGGATCACCGCCGCCTTGCTCTCGACCAGCTCGGGCTTGACCAGCCACTCCGAGGTGTAGGCGGTGTTGCGCAGGAACTCGGAAACGCGCGCCTGGGTCTGGGCGATGCCGGCGACGAGGAGGTTCTGCCCGTCCTGCTTGACCGAGGTGACGTAGATGCCTTCGGGCACCTGGCGAACCAGCTCGTTCAGCACGTTCACGGGCACGTTGCGATCGATCTGCAGGTCCTCCACCGCCTTCTGCCGCGCCTTCAGCGAGGCGATCTCGGCCTTCAGGCTGGCGATGTCCTTGATCTGCACGTCGAGCTTGGTGATCTCGCTCTGCAGGAAGGCGTTGCGCTGCTGCTGGCCGGAAACCAGCTGCTCGACCACCAGGTACCAGACGCCGACGATGGCGACGCCCGCCAGCGCGGCGACCCCGAGGCCCGCGTAGTAGGCGATCTTCCTGCGCTTGCGCCGCTCCTCCCGGTGGGGGAGCAGGTTGATCATGATCACTGCACGAACCTCCGCATCGCCAGGCCGCACGCCGTAAGGTACGACGACGCCTCGCGGCGCAGCTTGGCTTCGCGGACCGCGGAGCCGAGCTTCATGTTCTCGAACGGATTGACGACCATCGACGCGAAGCCGGTGAGCTCGGTGACGCGGTCCTTGAGGCCGGGCAGCGTGGCGGTGCCGCCGGCCAGCATCACGTAGTGCACCTTGTGGTGCGGCGTGCTGGTGAAGAAGTACTGCAGGGCGCGGCCGATTTCCTGCGACAGGCTGTCGACGAACGGCGCCAGCAGCGAGGTCTCGTAGTCGTCGGGCAGGTCGGCGGCGAGCTTCTTCTGCTCGGCCTCCTCGTAGGAGAAGCCGTACTGGCGCGAGATCAGCTGGGTGAGCTGCGAGCCGCCGAAGGCCTGGTCGCGGTCGTACAGCATCTCGTCGTCGCGGAGAACCTTCAGGCTGGTGGTGTCGGCGCCGATCTCGAACAGGGCGACGAGCGCGTCGCGGCCTTCGTTCGGCAGGCCGGCGACGACCCGGCTCATCGCCAAGCGCGAGGCATGCGATTCGATGTCGAGCACCGCGGGCTTCAGGCCGGCGGCCTCGGCCAGGCCCTGGCGATCCTGGACGCGGTCCTTGCGCGAGGCGGCGATCAGGACCTCGACGTCGCCGACCGAGGTCGGGCTCGGGCCGATGACGCAGAAGTCGAGGCTGACCTCGTCGAGCGAGAACGGGATGTACTGGTTGGCTTCGGACTCGACCTGGATCTCGAGCTCTTCCTCGCGCAGGCCCGCGGGCAGCATGATCTTCTTGGTGATCACGGCCGATTGCGGCATGGCCATCACCACCTGGCGGGTGCGGGTGCCGCTCTTGGTGACGACACGCTTGACCGCCTCGGCGACCTCGTCGAACTTCTCGATCTGGCCGTCGGAGATCCAGCCCTTCTCGAAGCTTTCGGAGCCGAACCGCTCCAGCACGTACTCGCCGTTGCCGTTCTGGCCGAGCTCCACGAGCTTGACGCTCGACGAGCTGATGTCGAGGCCGATCATCGGTGGGTGCTTGCGGCCCAGAAGCGTATCTAGAAAGCTCACGACACCCCTTTTCCAGCAGCGAAAAACAACCCGCTGGACTGTTAATAAGTTACTTCGATGCTAACCGTAAAGCCCTTGATTACCAAAGCAAAAACCTAGGTCCGACCCTCGTGCGCGTTGCAAATCTCACACGCATCGCCTCGCTGTGTCGAAGCGTCCGGAAGGGTGTGTACGAACACCGCTTTTCGCCCCTTCCCGGCCGCTTCGCCAGACCCTGATCGAAGGCCCCGAGGCGCCTGTCGGCATGGCACCGGTTCCTATAATGAGCCCTCGATGCAGGCCACCGTGTGAGTGAAAACAACAGCGAGGACAGCGCGCGGGCGGCAGGCAGCGGGCGGTCCGGTTCGTCCTTGCCGCCCTGGGCGAGGCTTCTGCTGCGCCTCGTCGGGGGTCTTTTCGGGCTGGTCGCGGCGGCGGCCCTGTCGGTTGTCCTGATCGCCGGCATCGCGCTCGCGGTCTCGTATCCCAACCTGCCGGAGATCGACAGCCTGACCGATTACCGGCCCAAGCTGCCGATGCGCGTCTTTTCTTCGGACGGCGTGTTGCTGGGGGAATTCGGCGAGGAACGGCGCAACTTCGTGCCGATCGGCGAGATTCCCAAGGTGATGCAGGACGCGGTGCTCGCGGCCGAGGACGCGAAGTTCTACAAGCACAGCGGCGTCAACTACGTGAGTGTGATCCGCGCCGGCCTCGCCAACTTCGGCGAGGCGCGCAGCGCCCAGGGCGCCTCGACGATCACGATGCAGGTCGCGCGCAACTTCTATCTGTCTTCCGAGAAAACATTTACTCGCAAGATCTACGAGATGTTGCTTTCGCTGAAAATCGAAACCCTGCTCAGCAAGGAGCAGATTCTCGAGGTCTATATGAACCATATTGCGCTCGGCCAGCGTGCATATGGCTTCGCTTCGGCCAGCGAGATCTATTTCGGCAAGCCGCTGAAGGACATCACGATCGCCGAAGCGGCGATGCTCGCCGGGCTGCCGAAGGCGCCTTCGGCGAACAATCCGATCGTCAACCCGGAACGGGCGACGATCCGCCAGCGCTACATCATCGACCGCATGCTCGAGAACGGCTTCATCACCGCCGAGCAGCACGAGGCGGCCAGGAAGCAGGTGCTGCGCTACCGCACGCCCTCGGAAGTGGCGGTGCACGCCGAGTACGTGGCCGAGCAGGCGCGGCAGATGATCTTCAACCAGTACGGGCCGGAGGCCTACACCCGCGGCCTCAACGTCTGGCTGACGATCGATTCGGGCGAGCAGACGCTCGCCTACCGGGCCCTGCGCAAGGGCATCCTCGACTACGAGCGGCGTCAGGTCTACCGCGGCCCGGAAGACTACGTCGACCTGCCCGCCGACCAGAAGGAAATGGACGCGCGCATCGCCGACGCGCTGCAGGAGTTTCCCGACAACGACGAGCTGAAGGCCGCGGTCGTGACGGAGGCGTCGGCGAAGAAGGTCGTCGCCGTCCTGCAGAACGGCCAGCCGATCACGATCACCGGCGAGGGCTTGAAGCCGGCGACTTCCGCGCTCGCCGCCAAGCCCAATCCGAAGACGCAGATCCGGCCCGGCGCCATCGTCCGCCTGGTCCGCGGCCCCAAGGGCGACTGGACCATCACCCAGCTGCCCGAGGTCGAGGGCGCCTTCGTCGCGCTCGACCCGCGCACAGGAGCGGTTCGAGCCATGGTCGGCGGCTTCGACTACTCGAAGAGCAAGTTCAACCACGTCACGCAGGCCTGGCGGCAGCCTGGCTCGAGCTTCAAGCCGTTCATCTACTCGGCATCGCTCGAGAAGGGCTTCACTCCGGCGACCGTGATCAACGACGCGCCGCTGTTCTTCGACGCCGGCTCGACCGGCAGCCAGCCCTGGGAGCCCAAGAACTACGACGGCAAGTTCGACGGTCCGATGACCATGCGGCGCGGGCTCGCGGCGTCGAAGAACATGATCTCGATCCGCATCCTGAAGTCGATCGGCCCTGCCTACGCCCAGCAATGGGTCTCCCGCTTCGGCTTCGACCCGGAGAAGCATCCGGCCTACCTGACCATGGCGCTAGGCGCCGGTTCGGTGACGCCGCTGCAGATGGCCTCGGCCTACAGCGTGTTCGCCAACGGCGGCTATCGCGTCAACCCGATGCTGATCAGCCGGATCACCGACACCAAGGGCCACGTCATCAACGAGGCGCGCGTGCCGGTGCTCGACGAATCGATGCGCACGCTCGACGCCCGCAACGCCTTCGTGATGACCAGCCTCCTGCAGGAGGTCACGCGCTCCGGCACCGCCGCCAAGGCACAGGCGACGCTCAAGCGGCCCGACATCTACGGCAAGACCGGCACCACCAACGACTCGCTCGACGCCTGGTTCGCCGGCTGGCAGAAGAACATCGTCGGCGTCGTCTGGATGGGCTACGACCAGCCGCGGAAGCTCGGCGACCGCGAGACCGGCGGCGGCCTTTCGCTGCCGATCTGGATCGACTTCATGAGCACGGTGCTCAAAGGCATTCCGGTGCAGGAGCCTTCGGCGCCCGAAGGCGTGGTCAATGTCGGCGGCGAGTGGTTCTACGAAGAGTACGCGCGCGGCTCGGGCGTCAGCAGCGTCGGGCTCGACGAGAAGGCGCCGACGGCGCCGAGCGAGGAAGAGCGCAACTCGATCCTCGACCTGTTCCGCAACAAGCAGCGCTGAGCCGGCGCCGCCGCGTCCCTCAGGGCTCGAAGCGCAGCGGCTTGCCGCCGAGCTCGCTGGCGCAGGCCGACAGCACGGCGAAGAACTCGCCGCCATCGCGGCCGTCGATCCAGCGCCCGCCCGCGGCCTTGAAGTGAAAGCCGCCGGAGGGCGCGGCGAGCCAGAGCTCGTGCAGCGGCGGCTGGGTGTTGATCACGATCGTGCCGCCGGCGGGAAAGCGCAGCTCCAGCAGGCCGCCGGTGCGGCTCGCGTCGATGTCGATCACGTCTTCCTCGAGCAGGCGATCGACGGTCGCCTCGACCGCCGCCATGGCGGCGCGGGCGCGGCTGTCGTAGTCGACGTCGGAAAGTCGTTCGGGGGCGAGGGTCATGGTCGATAAAATCGCCGCATGGAGCAGCTTCGGTCGAGTGTAGTGGGCAAGGCGAGGGACGCGACCTGCGTGGCCTTCGCCCTGGCAGCGTTCGTTCCGCTGGCTGCATGCGGCCTCAAGGGTCCGCTGGTCCAGGCGACGCCGGCGGCCGCGGCCAGCGCCGCGGCGATCGCGGCTTCGGCGGCTCCGTCCCGGTGATGCGCCTGCCCGGCGCGCCCGAAGTCGCCTATCGCGGCGACTCGCTTCATCTCGAGGACCTGTCGGTGAGCGAGCTGGCGCGCCGCTTCGGCACGCCGCTTTATGCCTATTCAACGGCGTCGATGGAGCGGGCGCTCTCAGCCTACCGGAGGGCGCTCGTCGGCCGCGACCATCTGATCTGCTATGCCGTGAAGGCGAACTCGAACCTGGCCGTGCTGCAGTGGTTCGCGCGCCAGGGCTGCGGCTTCGACATCGTTTCCGGCGGCGAGCTCGAGCGGGTCCTGGCGGCAGGCGGCGATGCGGCGCGGGTCGTCTTCTCCGGCGTCGGCAAGACTCGCGCCGAGATGGCGCAGGCACTGGCCGCCGGCGTGCTCTGCTTCAACGTCGAAAGCGTGGGCGAGCTCGAGGCGCTGTCCGCCGTCGCGGGCGCGAGCGGGCGAAGCGCCCGGGTCAGCCTGCGCATCAACCCCGACGTCGACGCCAAGACCCACCCCTACATCTCCACCGGCCTGCGCGGCAACAAGTTCGGCATCGCCCACACCGAAGCGCTGGCGGCGTTCCGCCATGCCGCTGAGCAGCCGGGGATCGAGGTCGCCGGCATCGACTGCCACATCGGCTCGCAGATCACCGAAAGCTCGCCCTATGTCGAGGCGCTCGACCGCCTGCTCGACCTGATCGAGACGCTCGAGGCCGAAGGCATCGCCATCCCCCACCTCGACCTCGGCGGCGGCTTGGGCATCGCCTACGACACCGAGACGCCTCCCGATGCCGAAGAGCTGATCCGCCGCCTGCTCGAACGCATCGACGCGCGCGGCCACGGCGGGCGCAAGCTCCTGTTCGAGCCGGGACGCTCGCTCGTCGGCAACGCCGGCGTGCTGGTCAGCGAGGTGATCTACGTCAAGCCGGGCGAGAGCAAGAACTTCTGCATCGTCGACGCGGCGATGAACGACCTGGCGCGCCCTGCCATGTACGGCGCCTGGATGCGCATCGTCGAATGCGAGCGCGGCCAGGGCGAGCCGCAGGTTTTCGACGTGGTCGGGCCGATCTGCGAATCGGGCGACTGGCTCGGCCGCGACCGGGCGCTGGCGGTGCGGCCGGGCGCGCACGTCGCGATCCTCTCCGCGGGCGCGTACGCCATGAGCATGTCGAGCAACTACAACACGCGCGGCCGCGCCGCCGAGGTGCTGGTGAGCGGCGACCAGGCCTGGCTGGTGCGCGAGCGCGAGACCACCGCCGACCAGATTCGCGGCGAGCACCTGCTGCCCGGGCGCTGAGCCGCGAAGCGCCGACAGGCGCTACTGCGGCTCGGGGCTAGATCCGCCCTTCCTCGACGGCGTGGCAGGCGACCCGCGTCGGGCCGAATGCCAGCAGCACGGGCCGTTCGACCCGACAACGCTCGTTCGCATGCGGGCAGCGCGGATTGAAGCTGCAGCCGGCCGGCGGGTTGAGCGGGTTCGGCACCTCGCCCTGCACCGGAATGCGCGCGCGCCCGCTCATGTGGATGTCGGGAATGGCGTCGAGCAGCATCCGCGTGTACGGATGGCGCGGCGCGGCGAACAGCGCCGACTTGGCGGCGATCTCGACGATGCGGCCGAGATACATCACGCCGACCTGGTCGCTCACGTGGCGGACGACGGCGAGGTTGTGCGAGATGAACAGGTAGGTGAGGCCCTGCCGCGCCTGCAGGTCCTTCATGATGTTGAGCACCTGCGCCTGCACCGAAACGTCGAGCGCCGAGGTCGGCTCGTCGCAGACCAGGAACTCGGGCTCGGTGGCGAGCGCCCGGGCGATCGAGATCCGCTGCCGCTGCCCGCCGGAGAACTGGTGCGGAAACTTCTCCGCGTCGGCGGCGGCGAGCCCGACCGACTGCAGCAACTCGGCGACGCGGGCGGCGAGCTGGCGGTCGTTCTCGGCGCCCGAGCGACCCTCGGCGAAGCCGTGCTCGCGCAGCGGCTCGGCGACAATGTCCTGCACCTTCCAGCGCGGGTTGAGGCTGGCGTAGGGATCCTGGAAGATCATCTGCATGCGCCGGCGTACTGCGTTCGGCCGGCCCTTGCCGGCGGTGTCGAGCCCGTCGAAGAGAACCCGGCCGCGCGTGGGCTCGTACAGCCCGACCAGGAGCCGCGCGACGGTGCTCTTGCCGCAGCCCGACTCACCGACCAGCGCCAGGGTCGTGCCGCGGCTGATGGTGAAGGCGACGTCGTCGACCGCATGGACGTACTGCCGGGGCTTGCGCTCGACCATCCGGTTGAGCCAGGGCGCGGAGACGTCGAAGGTCTTGGCCAAGCCGTCGACCTCGACCAGCGGCGACGACGCCTTCGCGTCGACGGTGGCGCTCATGCCGCGGCCTGCAGCGGCGCGGCGTGCAACCAGCACGCGGCCTGGGTGGGGCCGGCGTTCATCAGGTCGGGCCGCTCGACCAGGCACCGGTCGAACGCCCGCGGACAGCGCGGATTGAAGGCGCAGCCACGGGGGATGGCGGTCAGGCGCGGCATGGCGCCGTCGATCTGCAGCAGGCGCGGACGATCCTCGTCCATCGCCGGGATCGAGCCCATGAGGCCGGCGGTGTAGGGATGCGCGGGCGAATGGATGACCGCCGCCACCGGGCCGATCTCGACCACCCGACCGGCATACATCACGGCGACGCGGTCGCAGGTCTCGGCGATCACGCCCATGTCGTGCGTGACCAGCATGACGGCCGCGCCATGCTCCTTGCACAGGCGCTTGAGCAGCGAAATGATCTGCGCCTGGATCGAGACGTCGAGCGCCGTGGTCGGCTCGTCGGCGACGATCAGCTTCGGCTCGCCGGCCAGGGCCAGGGCGATCACGACCCGCTGGCGCATGCCGCCGGAGAACTGGTGCGGGTACTGATCGAGCCGTTCCTCGGCGGCGGGGATGCCGGTTTCCTGGAGCAGGCGCACCGCGCGCCGGCGCGCCTCGGCGGCATTCACCGGCAGGTGCGTCTGGATCGTCTCGATCAGCTGCCGGCCTATCGTGTAGAGCGGGTCGAGCGAGGTCAGCGGGTCCTGGAAGATCGCGCCGATCGATCGGCCACGAACCTTGCGCATCTCCTCGTACGGCAGGTTGTCGATGCGCCGGCCGTCGAAGCGGATCTCGCCGGCGGCGATCCGGCCGGGCGGATCGAGCAGGCCGATGATCGCCGCGCCGGTAAGCGACTTGCCGGCGCCCGACTCGCCGACCACGCCCAGGATCTCGCCCGGCGCGATCGCGAACGAGATGTCGTCGAGCGCGACCAGCGTGCCCCGCCGCGTGGGGAACTCGACCCGGAGATGGCGAACGTCGAGCAGCGGGTCGGGCATGCGGGCTCGGTGGTTACGCCGGGGTGCAGCCGCTCACGGGCTCCTGGTGGTCGACGCGGACCGTGAAGTCGGTGGCCAGCGGGTTCGTCTTCACCGCGACCAGGTAGTAGCGCGTGCAGGGCGCGATCTCCAGCGGAACGGTGCGCGTTTCGCCAATCCCGCCGGTGCCGCCAGGCGGCCCCTGGACCGTGACCTGGCGCATGCCGGCGTCGACCAGGGAGACCGGGCGCTGATAGGGATCGGAGAGGTCAGCCACGCGCCGCAGCGGGCCGGCCATCACGTCCTTGCCGTCGACGCGAACGATCGAGACGGGATAGGTGTCGATGGGCACGCGGTAGTAGCGCGAGCCGGACAACTGCGAATAGTGATAGTCGGTGCTTGCACACGCGGCGACCACCGCACTGGCCGCCAGGATGGCGGCGGGACGCAAGAGGCGGGAGATCTGCATGATCGATTCCTCGGGAGGGGGCGGTTAGCTTACGACCGTCAGCGCAGGCGCGGGTTCAGCGCGTCGCGCAGCCAGTCACCGAACAGGTTGATGCTCAGTGCTATCAGAACGAGCATCGTGCCCGGAAAGATGACAAGCCACCAGGCGCCGCTGAAGAGTTGCTTGTTGCCCTCGTTGATGAAGGTGCCGAGGGAGGGCGAGGTCGGCGAGACGCCGACGCCGAGGAAGGACAGCGTCGCTTCGGCCAGGATCGCCGTGGCGACCTGGATCGTCGAGAGCACGAGCACCGGGCCCATGACGTTCGGCAGCACGTGCTTCATCATGATCCGAAGCGGCGGAACGCCGATCACGCGCGCCGCCTGCACGTACTCCTTGTGCCGCTCGACCATGGTCGAGCCGCGCACCGCCCGGGCGTACTGCACCCAGCCCGGCAGGGCGATGGCGATGATCAGCACGCCGAAGGCGAGCGTGTCGTGCGCGCCGGGGAAGAGAGCGTGGCCGACGCCGGCGATCAGGAGCGCGATCAGGATCGACGGAAACGAGAGCATGACGTCGCAGATGCGCATGATCAGCGCATCGAGCCGGCCGCCGACGTAGCCGGAGACCAGACCCAGGCTGACGCCGATCAGCATCGAGAGCAGCACCGATGCGCCGCCGACGAAGAGCGAGATCCGGGCCCCGTACATCAGGGCCGAGAGGACGTCTCGCCCCTGCTCGTCGGTGCCGAGCAGGTACTTCGCGGTACCGCCTTCCATCCAGGCGGGAGGCAGCATCGAGTCGCCGAGCTCGAGGGTCGCCAGGTCGGTCGGGTTGTGCGGAGCGATCACTCCGGCGAAGACGGCGCAGACGATGCAGATCAGGGCGACGGCGGCCGAGCCGATGGCCATCGGCGAGCCGCGAAATGAGTGCCAGAAGTCGCCGTCGAGGAAGCGGGCCCAGCGGCCCGGCGCGACAGCGACCGGTTCCGGCCCTGGCGGCAGGTCGCGACGGGCTGCCAGTCCGCCGGGCACCGCAGCCTGGACTACTTCGACTTGAGCGTGATCCACTTGAAGTACATGTAGTTGTTCGGCAGCTGGACCAGGCTCACCTTGTCGCTGTGCGCCCAGGCCAGGGCCTGCTGGTGCAGCGGAATGTGGCCGACGTCGTCCTGGTGGATGCGGAACGCCTCGCGGATCAACTCGTTGCGCTTCTTCTGGTCGGTCTCCGACTGGATCTTCGCCGTCAGCTCGTCGAGCTTCGGATTGCTGTAGGCGCCGAGGTTGAAGGTGCCCTGCCCCTTGTCGTTCGGCGTCGCCATGATCGAGGAGAGCACGTCGTGCGCATCGACCGTGCTCGGCGTCCAGCCGAGCAGGTAGAAGCTGGTGTCACGACGCAGGATCTTGGGGAAGTAGCTGACCTTGGTCTCGGCCTGCAGGTTGATCTTGACGCCGATGCGAGCCAGGTTCGCCGCCACCGCCTGGCAGATCGCCGAGTCGTTCACGTAGCGGTCGTTGGGGCAGTTCATCGTCACCTCGAAGCCGTTCGGATAGCCGGCTTCGGCGAGCAGCTTCTTCGCCGCTTCGACGTCGTACGGGAAGCGCTTGTTCATGTCGGGCTGGAAGCCGCGCACCGCCGCGCCGATCATCAGGCCGGTCGGCAGCGCCGCCCCGCGCATGACCCGAGACTTGATCGTCTCGATGTCGATCGCCTGGTAGAAGGCCTTGCGAACACGAACGTCCTTGAACGGGTTCTTGCCCTTGACGCTGGAGAACAGCAGCTCGTCGCGCTTCTGGTCCATGCCGAGGAAGATCGTGCGCAGCTCGGGGCCTTGCAGCACGGTGAAGTTGCCGGCCGACTTGATGCGCTCGACGTCCTGCAGCGGCACCGGCTCCATCACGTCGGTCTCGCCCGAGAGCAGAGCGGCGACGCGGGTCGCGTCGTTGCCGATCGGCGTGAAGACGACCTCGTCGACATTGCTTTCGGACTTGCCCCACCAGTTGAAGTTCTTGACCAGCACGGTCCGCACCGAGGGCTGGCGTTCCTTCAGGCGGTACGGCCCGGTGCCGTTGGCCTTGAAGCTGGCGGTGTTCTCGATGCCCTTGCGGCGATCGACGGGCTTCTCCGCCTTGTTGTCCTCGCACCATTTCCTGCTCATCATCGCCAGCGTGGTGAGCGTGTCGGGCAGGATCGGGTACGGCGCCGTGGTCTCGATCTCGATCGCGAGGTCGCCGACCTTGCGCACTTCCTTGATCGGATTGGTATAGCCCTTCATGTCGGAGCCGTCGCCGGCGGCGCGCTTGAAGGTGAAAACCACGTCGTCGGCGGTGAACGGCGTGCCATCGTGGAATTTGACGCCGGGCCGCAGGTCGAAGCGCCAGACCGTCGGACTGGTCTGCGTCCACTTGGTGGCCAGCGCCGGCACCAGACCCATCTTCTTGTCGCGCTCGATCAGCGACTCGTAGACGTTGCCGGTGAAGCTGAGCTGCAGGCTCTCGTTGAGCGAGTGCGGGTCCATCGACTGCACGTCGCCCTGATTGGAAACGCGCAGGGTCACGGCCTGCACCGAGGCCGCGGCAAGCGCGAGCGAAGCGACGAGAGCGGCGGAAAGGAGTCTTTTCATGGGAAGTTCCAGGTGACGATTCGATTCAATGTGCGCCCGCGGGTCTCTCGACACGGAGCCGTGGGTCGACGGCGAAGTAGAGCAGATCGACGACGAGGTTGATGGCGACGAAGATCAGCGCGATCAGACACAGGTAGGCCGCCATCACCGGGATGTCGGCGAAGGTGACGGCCTGGATGAAGAGCAGGCCCATGCCGGGCCACTGGAACACCGTCTCGGTGATGATCGCGAAGGCGATCAGCGAGCCAAGCTGCAGGCCGGTGATGGTGATCACCGGCACGAGGGTGTTCTTGAGCGCGTGGCCGAAATAGACCGAGCGGTTCGGCAGGCCGCGGGCGCGCGCGAACTTGATGTAGTCGGCGCGCAGCACCTCGAGCATCTCGGCGCGCACCAGCCGCATGATCAGCGTCAGCTGGAAGACAGCGAGCGTCACCGCCGGAAGGATCAGGTGCTTCCAGCCGTCGATGCTCGCCATGCCCGTGCTCCACGGCCCGAGCATCAGCAGGTCCTGGCCGCGGCCGTAGCTCGGCAGCCACTTCAGCGTCACGGCGAACACGAGGATCAGCAGGATGCCGATGAGAAAGGTCGGCAACGAAACGCCGATCAGCGAGAGCGTCATCAGCGTCTGCGAGAAGAAGGTGCCGCGCTTCAGCGCGGCGTAGACGCCCATCGGAATGCCGAAGACCAGGGCAATCACGGCCGCCAGCAACGAGAGCTCGAGTGTGGCCGGCAACCGTTCTCCGATCAGCGAGGAGACCTTGCGGCCCTGTCGGAGGCTGAGCCCGAACTCGCCGTGGACCGCGTTGCCGACGAAACGCGCGAACTGGACCGGAAACGGTTGATCGAGACCGAGATCGGCGCGCAGCTGCAGTCGCTGCTGCGGTGTGGCGTCCTGGCCGAGGATGTTGGTGACCGGATCGCCGACGTACTGGAACAGCATGAAGGCGATGAAGGCGACCGTCAGCATCACGAGGACGGCCTGCACGAGACGGCGGAGAACGAAGGCGAGCATGGGGGAAGGGGACGATCAGAGCAAAACGCACGCCACGCGTCAAAGGGGAATGCCCGAAGCAGCGCTCTGGCACGGGCATGAAAAAGGCCGCCCGAAGGCGGCCTTTAAGCTCTCTCGATGGCAGCTCGCGCTAGGCGAGCGTGCGATCAGAAGAAGTGACGAACGCCGATCTCGAAGCCCTTCGAGTCGTCGCCAGGGGTCGTCAGACCCGCGGCGCCAGGCAGCGTGACCCGGGTGTCGTCCTTGTTGCGCAGCAGCGAACCGGTGGTGTACAGCGCGGTCCGCTTGGACACGTTGTACTGCAGCGTCGCCTTGAACTGCTCGATCTTCTGCGAGCTGAAGCCGTCCAGCTTGGCCTTGTTGTTGTCGTAGCCGACGTGCAGCTCGGCCTGGCCGAACGGAACCACGCCGCTGACCGACCACATGTCTTCCTTGAAGCCGGTGAACTTCTCGTGGTCATAGATGCCCATCAGCTTCATGAAGCCGAAGTCCCACGAGCCGCCCACGTTGTAGGTCGTCTGGGTCTTGCCGTTCGGCACGACGATGGCGACGCTACAGGTGCTGGCTGCGCAGAGGGTGGCGTTGGCACCCATCTTTACTTCAGCGTAGGCACCAGCGATGTCAAACGGACCCGCGGCGAAGCCGACCCGGCCGCCGATGTAACGCCCCGGACGGTCAGCCGTCGTGCCGCCTTCCGATGCGCTCACCATGCCTTGGCCGTAGAAGCCGCCAAGGTTGCCCGGCAGGAAGTAGCCGATCGAGTTGTCCTGGCGGGTGCCGCCGTAGCCGTTACGGACGTTGAGCGAGCTGCCCAGGCCGTTGGTGCCGAACGCGTCGAAAATCGTCAGGTTCCAGAACGTCGGGGTGTAGTCGCGGCCGAGGCGCAGTTCACCCATGTTGCTGAACAGGCTGACGGTCGCACGACGGTTGAAGAACTTGGAGTTCGTCGTGCCGGTGTCGGCATTGACGCCGGCCAGCAGGTTGAAGCCGGCCTTGAGGCCGCCACCGAGATCCTCGACACCGCGGAAGCCGAGCTGGCTGCTGTTGATGCCGTCCTGGCTGAGCGTGAGGCGGCGGTCTTGACCGTCAGCCTTGACGTAACGGCCATTCAGGTCGACCGTACCGTACAGGGTGACCGAAGACTGCGCCGACGCGACGCCGGCAAAAGCGCCCAGTACCGCGAGAGCGAGCAGAGATTTTTTCATTGCAACTATCTCCTAGGTTGAACAAGAGGTCCCGATCACCGATTACCCGCGCTGGAGCAGATCAGGCACAACCCCCTTTGCGGAAGTTGTGCGTATTGCACCAGAGGGGCCCGGCGCTGCAAAGCCTTGCCGAGCAAAAAAGCACCGTATGTTGTCTTGGCACAACGAGGATTTTCGCGGGAACTTTTGTGTTCCGACTGTATCCTCGGCGCCGCCATGAAGCCCGTTTCCCTCACGCCCGTCGACCGCCTGCTGACCGGCTTCGACCAGGCCTTGCGCTCCCTGGCCAGCCCGCCGCGGGCGGCTCGGCCGAGGCCGGTCGCCACCCCGCCCGACTCGCCGCTGGAGGACGCTGCCCGCCGCGAATCGGGCGCGCTGATGCGCGTCAACCACGTCGGCGAGGTCTGCGCCCAGGCGCTCTACAGCGCGCAGGCGCTGGCCACGCGCAACCCCGCCCTGCGACGCCAGTTCGTCGCCGCCGCGGCCGAAGAAACCGACCACCTTGCCTGGACCGCGGAGCGCCTGCGCGAGCTCGGCGCGCGACAAAGCCTGCTCAACCCGCTCTGGTATTTCGGCGCCTTCGGCATCGGCCTGGTCGCCGGCCGACTGGGCGATGCCGCCAGCCTCGGCTTCGTCGTCGAGACCGAACGCCAGGTCGAGCGCCACCTCGCCAGCCACCTCGACCGCCTGCCGGCGGCGGATCTCGCGTCCCGCGCCATCGTCGCGCAGATGAAAAGCGACGAATCCGGCCACGCGATCGCCGCCGAGCAGGCCGGCGCCGCGCCCCTGCCCTGGCCGGCGCGAATGGCGATGCGGCTCGCCGGTCGCGTCATGACGAAGACCGCGCACTACCTCTGAGGCGTCACGCGGCCGCGGCCACCGGGACGATCTCGAAGCTGGTGACGATCTCGGCCGTCTTGCCGAGCATGATCGTCGCCGAACAGTACTTCTCATGCGAGAGCGCGATCGCCCGCTCGACCGCGCTGCTGCTCAACTCGACGCCGCTGACGATGAAGTGCAGTTCGATCCGGGTGAACACCTTCGGATCCTGAGGCGCGCGCTCGGCCGTGACCCTGACGCGGCAGCCGCGCACGTCGTGACGGCCGCGGCGCAGGATCAGCACCACGTCGTAGGCACTGCAGGCGCCGGTGCCGGCGAGCACGGTCTCCATCGGCCGCGGCGCGAGGTTGCGGCCGCCGCCGTCGGGCGCGCCGTCCATCGTCAGCAGATGGCCGCTGCCGGTCTCGGCCAAAAACGCCATGCCGTTGGCCGGCATCCAGTCGATCGTGCACTCCATGAACGCCGTCCCTTCGCGATATTGCACTGCAACAAAAAAGGTCCTACACTCGATTTCAAGCGGTCGGCGAAGGCAGGTTCACAACACCCGCTTCGTCGCTGCAGCGATTGTCTCCTCCACCTCCTCTACTGGTGGATTCAGCCCAGGGCAGCAATGCCTTGGGCTTTTTCTTGGGCGCGGCGGTTGGCTCGCGCGGCGAGGCCGAGACCAGCGGCACGTATGATGCGGCGCCGCAATCGTCAGCCGCGAGGAGACAAGAAAAGGCATGGCGACTTCCCCCCGCAAGCCCGCGCCGCGCAAGCCGGCGGCCGGCCGCAAGCCCGCCCTCGCCGGCTACCTGCAGAAGATCCTGACGGCGCGCGTCTACGACGTCGCGATCGAGTCGGCGCTCGACGCCGCGCCGCGCCTCTCGGCCCGCCTCGGCAACCAGATCCTTTTCAAGCGCGAAGACACCCAGCCCGTGTTCAGCTTCAAGCTGCGCGGTGCCTACAACAAGATGGCGCACCTCTCGAAGGAGGCGCTGTCACGGGGCGTGATCTGCGCTTCGGCGGGAAACCACGCCCAAGGTGTCGCGCTCGCCGCGCGCAAGCTCGGCTGCAAGGCGCTGATCGTCATGCCGACGACGACGCCGTCGCTCAAGGTGGCCGCGGTGCGCGCGCTCGGCGGCGAGGTCGTGCTGCGCGGCGAGAGCTATTCCGACGCCTACGCCCATGCGCTCGAACTCGAGACCCGCCGCGGCCTCACCTTCGTGCACCCGTTCGACGACCCCGACGTGATCGCCGGCCAGGGCACGATCGCGATGGAGATCCTGCGCCAGCACCAGGGCCCGATCGACGCGATCTTCGTCGCCATCGGCGGCGGCGGCCTGGTCTCGGGCATCGCCGCCTACGTCAAGGCGGTGCGTCCGGGGATCCGCATCGTCGGCGTGCAGATGAACGACTCCGACGCGATGCTGCGCTCGGTGCGCGCGGGCCGGCGGATCGAGCTCGCCGACGTGGGCCTCTTCTCCGACGGCACCGCGGTGAAGAAGGTCGGCGCCGAGACCTTTCGCCTCGCCCGCCAGCTCGTCGACGACTGGGTCGTTGTCGACAGCGACGCCGCCTGCGCCGCGATCAAGGACGTGTTCGAAGACACGCGCAGCATCCTCGAGCCGGCCGGCGCGCTCGGCGTCGCCGCGATCAAGCAGTACGTGCACCAGAAGGGCACGAAAGGCGAGACCTACGTCGCCATCACCTGCGGCGCCAACATGAACTTCGACCGCCTGCGCTTCGTCGCCGAGCGGGCCGAGGTCGGCGAGGAGCGCGAAGCCCTGTTCGCGGTGACCATCCCCGAGGAGCGCGGGAGCTTTCGCCGCCTGTGCGAGCTGATCGGCCCGCGCGCCGTGACCGAGTTCAACTACCGGATCTCCGACGCCGCCGAGGCGCACGTCTTCGTCGGCGTCGCCACCGTCGACCGGGCCGAGTCGGCGCAGCTGGCGGCCCATTTCGCGAGCCACGGCTTTCCAGCGCTCGACCTCACCGGCGACGACCTCGCCAAGGAGCACGTGCGGCACATGGTCGGCGGCCGCAGCGCCCTGGCGCAGGACGAGCGGCTCTACCGGTTCGTGTTCCCGGAGCGGCCGGGCGCGCTGATGCGCTTTCTCTCTCGCATGCCCGCGAGCTGGAACATCAGCCTGTTCCACTACCGCAACCAGGGCGCCGACTACGGCCGCATCCTGGTCGGCCTGCAGGTTCCGGCGAAGGACCAAAAGGCGTTCGCCGATTTCCTCGAGACGCTCGCCTACCCTTGCGCCGACGAGACCGGCAATCCTGCCTATCGCCTGTTCCTGCGGTAGCCGCCGGGGCTACTGCGAGCGGAAGTTGTCGGGCGAGGGCAGGTTCGGATTCGCCGGCAGCTGGTTGGCCGAGCCCGGCAGCGGCGTCGCCGCCGGCGCCTGCATGGCCGGGGGCACCGTTGCGGGCACGGGAGCCGTGCCGGGCGACATCGCCGGCGGCGAAAAATTCGCCGGCGGCACCGCATTCGGCCGCATCGCCGGCACCATCACGGGCGTGGCCGCGACCGGCGAGCCGGGTGCGGGCAGCACGCCGGTGGCGGGCGCCGGCAGCGCCGGCAGCTCGAGGAGGACGGTGCGGGCACCCTGGGCCGAACCGAGCGACGCGGTGCGCAGGCCGACCGACTGCAGCACCAGGTCGCTGTCGAGCTTGGCGCCGACGGCGAAGGCGCGCGGCGGCTTGCCGTCGACCGCGATCAGCGCCAGGCCGTAGGCGCCTGTGCCCTGCGGCGTGCTTGAGCGCGGCGCCATCACGCCCACCAGGCGAAAGCGCGACGGTGCTTCCGGGCGCGCCTCTTCTGCCATGGCGACGACCGGGGGTGCACCGAACAGGCGCGCCAGGTCGCCGCGCGGCGGCGCCGCGCGGTCGATCGGCACGGCGTAGGCGGGAGCCTGCGGCGACGACACGCCGAAGCGCAGCGCCCAGAACACCGCCGCAGCGGCAACGAGCGACCAGATCACGAATGCAGACAGTCGCGCAAACATGCGGCGATTATCATCGACAGCCCCTGCCACCGAGGCAGACGACCGGTAGAACTCCACGATGCGATTGCCGACGAAACGCCTGCGCCGAAGCCGCGGCTTCACCCTGATCGAGCTGATGGTCGTGCTCGTGATCATCGGCGTGCTGGCGGCGCTGATCGTCCCCAACATGCTCGACCGCGCCGACGACGCCCGGGTCACGGCGGCGCGCACCGACGTCAACAACCTGATGCAGGCGCTCAAGCTCTACAAGCTCGACAACCTGCGTTATCCGAGCGGCGAGCAGGGTCTTCAGGCGCTCGTCGTCAAGCCGACGGTCGGCGTGATCCCGGCCAACTGGCGACCGTACCTCGACAAGCTGCCGAGCGATCCCTGGGGCCATCCGTATCAGTACGCCAACCCCGGGCTGAAGGGCGAGATCGACGTCTACAGCTTCGGTGCCGACGGCGTGGTCGGCGGCGAGAAGACGAATGCGGATATCGGCAGCTGGCAGTAGGTCGGGTCCTCTCGCGAGATCCCGGGCTCGCGGCTTCACGCTGATCGAATTGATGCTGGTGGTCGCGATCATCGCGATCGCGACCGCGGTGGCCAGCCTGGCGCTGCGCGATCCCACCGCCGCCAAGCTCGAGCAGGAGGCGGCGCGGCTCGCCGCCCTGCTCGAGTCGGCCCGCGCCGAGGCCCGCTCGTCGGGCGTGCCGGCGCGCTGGGAGCCGCTCGAGAAGCAGCCCGACGGCAACGACTTCCGCTTCGTCGGCCTCTCCGCGAACGAGCCCCTGCCGACCCATTGGCTCGAGCCGGGAACCGCGGCCCAGGTGATCGGCGCACGCGCCGTTGTCCTCGGCCCCGAGCCGCTGATCGGCGAACAGCGGATCGTGCTTCGCCTCGACGACCATCGCCTGACGCTGACGACCGACGGGATCGGCCCGTTCCTCGTCGGCGACGGCGGTCCGGCGGCGCAGTGAGCAAGACGCCCGCCCGCGGCTTCACCCTGATCGAGGTGCTGGTCGCGCTCGCGATCGTCGCGGTCACGCTCGGCGCCGGCATCAAGGCCGCGGGCTCGCTCACCAACAACACCGCCCGCCTGGCCGAGATCACCGCCGCGCAGTGGTGCGCCGACAACCAGCTCACCGGGCTGAAGCTGGCGCGCCGCTACCCCGACATCGGCGACAGCCTCTTCACCTGCGAGCAGCTCGGCC
Organism: Burkholderiales bacterium; assembly: GCA_021414305.1. Classification (GTDB taxonomy): domain Bacteria; phylum Pseudomonadota; class Gammaproteobacteria; order Burkholderiales; family Burkholderiaceae_C; genus Schlegelella_A. The sequence continues at coordinate 34,656 of JAIOOS010000019.1, forward strand.
GCACCTACAACGGCAAGCTGATCGTGCGGACCACGCCCAATCCGAACTTCCGCCGGGTCGACGCCCGGGTCCTCGACGAGAACGGCGTGACCCTGCTCCTACTTTCGACCATCCTCGGGCGCTAGCGATGCGGCCTTCGCGTGCCCGGGGATTCACGCTGATCGAGGTGCTGGTCGCCCTCGTGGTGATGGCGATCATGTCGCTGATGGCCTGGCAGGGCGTCGACGGCATCGTCCGCTCGCGCGACGCCAACCAGGTTCGGCTCGAGCAGACGTTGCGCCTGGAGACGGTGATCGCGCAGTGGGAGCAGGACCTGGCCTCGCTGCAGGAAAGCCCCGCCGTGCCGGCGCTGACCTGCGACGGCCAGACCCTGCGCCTCACCCGCCGGACCGAGGGCGGGCTGCAGGTCGTCGCCTGGACGCTGCGCCCCGAGACCGCCAACTCGATGTGGCAGCGCTGGGCCGGGCCCGCCGTGACGACGACGACGGCCCTGCAGGAAAGCTGGTTTCGCACCCAGCAGTTCCAGGGCAACGAGCCTGGCCAGCTGCGCGCGCTGAGCGGCCTCGACCAGTGGCAGGTCTACTTCTACCAGGGCAACGCCTGGGCCAATTGCCAGTCGAGTGCCGACGTCACCGCCGCCTCCGGCGTGCAGCGCCAGGTGCTGCCAACGGGCGTGCGCCTGGTCCTCGCCTTCGCCCCCGGCAGCGGCCTGAACGGCAGTCTGGTGCGCGACACCCTCATCGCCCCATGAGCTGCCACCCGAAGCAACGCGGTGCCGCGCTGCTGACCGCGATGATCATCGTCGCTCTGGTTGCGACCCTGGCCAGCACCATGGTCTGGCAGCAGTGGCGGGCGATCCAGGTCGAGGCCGCCGAGCGGGCGCGCACCCAGTCGGCGTGGGTGCTCTCGGGCGCGCTCGACTGGGCCCGGCTGATCCTGCGCGAGGACGCCAAGACCGGCGGCACCGACCATCTCGGCGAGCCCTGGGCGGTGCCGCTCGCGGAAGCCCGGCTCTCGACCTTCCTCGCCGCCGACAAGGACAACACCGAAGACGCGCCCGACGCGTTCCTCTCCGGCTCGATCACCGACGCGCAGGGTCGCTACAACCTGACCAACGTCGTCAGCAACGGCAAAGTCGATCCGATCGAGCTGGCCTCGCTGCAGCGCCTGTGCGAGACGGTCGGCCTCTCGGTCGATGTCGCGGCGCGCATTTCCGCGGGCCTGCGCGACGCGTCGCCGCCACCGCCCCCCGATCCCAGCGCGAGCGGGGCGAGCGCCCCCGCCGCGGCGGCCGAGAGCCGACCCGCCAATCCGCCGCTCATGCCGCGCTCGGCGGGTCAGCTCACGTGGCTGGGCATCGAGGCCGGTGCGGTGCAGACCCTCGCGCCCTACGTCGTCATCCTGCCGGAGCGGACCTTCGTCAACGTCAACACCGCGCCGCGGGAGGTGCTGGTCGCGGCGATCGATGGCCTCGACCTGGCGACGGCCGAGCGCATCGTCCAGTCGCGGCAGAGGGTGCCGATCAAGTCGCGCGCCGACCTTCAGGCGGTGGCGCCCTCGCTGCCCGCAGCGAGCCTCGACCGGATCGCCATGGGCTCCAACTTCTTCGAGGTTCGCGGCCGCCTGCGCCTCGGCGACGTCGTGCTGGAGCAGCGTTCGCTGGTACAGCGGCGCGGCATCGACGTCGTCGTGCTTCAACGCGAGCGGGTCTCGGCGCGCGACGGCGTCGGCTCGTAAGGCAGCGCAAAAGTGAGCAGCAATTCTGCGAAGACGCTACAACAGAGCAACGTAAGTCTTTGATTGCAGGCGTTTTCGGCCCTGTGGCCTCCTAAAATGCGGGTAGGCTACGCCGCTCTCCCATGTCGACCCTCGTGATCCAGCTTCCCGAGCATCCGCGCCTGCGCGCGCGGGTGCCTGGCGAGGCTGCGCCCGAGACGGGCCGGCGCCGCGAGTACGTCTACGTCACCAGCGCCGACGGCATCGAGTTCGAGGCCCAGGGCGAAGCTGCCGCCGCGTTGCTGCCACGCGCCTCCCAGGTGATCGCGGTGATCCGCGAAACCGACGTCGCCTGGCACCGCATCACGCTGCCCAAGGCGCCGGCGTCGCGGCTGCGCGCCGCCCTCGTCGGCGTGATCGAGGACGCCCTGCTCGAAGACGCGGAGTCGGTGCACCTCGCGGTCGCGCCGCTCGCGGTCGCGGGCGAGCAGGCCTGGGTCGCGGCGATCGACCGCGCCTGGCTGCAGGAAGAGCTCGAGGCGCTGCAGAAGGGCGGCGTGTTCGTCGACCGGGTCGTGCCGATGGCCTGGCCCGACGAGCCGCCGATGGGCCATTTCCACGTCCCCGCCTCGGGCGACCCGGCCGCGCCGGCCGGCACCGTGCTCACCTGGGCCAACACCGACGGCGTCGCCACGGTCCGCCTCGACGGCGGCCTGGCCCGCGCGATCGTGCCGCAGCCCCCGCCGGTGACGACGCGCTGGACGGCATCACCCACCGCCGCCGTCGCCGCCGAGCAGTGGCTGGGTGCGCCGGTGATGGTGATGCCGGCCGAGCAGCGCCTGCTGCAGGCTGGCCGCAGCCTCTGGAACCTGCGCCAGTTCGAGCTGGCGCGAAAGACACGCGGCGCGCGCGCCGCCCGCGACTGGCTGCGCCAGGCAATGAGCCCGGCGTGGCGGCCGGTGCGGATCGGCTTGGCCGTCTTCATCGTCGCCCAGATCGCCGGCCTCAATCTGTGGGCCTGGCATCAGAAGAACGCAGTCGAGGCGCGCAAGAGCGCGATCCAGGCGCTGGTGAAGCAGAGCTATCCGCGGGTGGCCGACGCCGACATTCAGCGCGACGCCAGCGCAGTGATGCTGCGCGAGACCCAGGCGCTGCGCAGCGCCGCCGGCAAGCCGGCCGAGAGCGACCTCGAGCCGATGCTGCAGGCCGCGGCCGCGGCCTGGCCGAACGAGCGGCCGCCGGTCGAGAACCTGCGCTACGAGCCGGGCAAGCTGACGATCAGCGCCACCGGCTGGACCGACCCGCAGATCGAGCAGTTCCGCGGCGTGCTCCAGCCCGCCGGATTCCAGGTCAACGCGAGCGAGGGCCGGATCGTCGTGACCCGCGTCCGCTCCGCCGCCTGAGCCCCGTCCGATGGCCACCGACTCGCCTTCCCTCCCGCCCGCGCTCAACGACGCCCGCCAGCAGGCCGGGCGCTTCTGGCAGGCACGCGCGCCGCGCGAGCGGCAACTGATCCTCGTCATGGCGATCTCGGTCGGCGTCCTCCTCGTCTGGCTGACGCTGATCCAGCCGGCGCTGCGCACCCTGCGCGAGGCGCCCGTCGACCTCGACCGGCTCGACCAGCAGATGCAGCAGATGCAGCTCGCCGCCGGCGAGATGCAGTCCCTGCGCGCCGCCTCGCCGGTGCCGACCGAGCAGGCGACCACGGCCCTGCGCGCCGCGACCGCGCAGCTCGGTAGCGGCGCCAAGCTCGCCGTTCAGGGAGACCGGGCGACTCTCACCTTCACCGGCATCCAGGGCGACGCCCTGCGCGCCTGGCTGGGCGAGGCGCGCAGCGCGGCGCGCGCCCGGCCGATGGAGGCGCAGCTCGTCAAGGCGGCCAGCGGCTACAGCGGCTCGGTCACGGTCAGCCTCGGAGCCGCCTCGTGATCCGCAGGAAGCGCAACCGCCAGCTTTGGTCACCGACGGTCGCCGGCAGCGGCTGGAGCGAATCGACCCTGGCCGAGCAGGCCTGGGAGGTCGAGCGCGGCGCGGCAGTCCGCTGGGCGATCGCCGGCGGAGTGTTCGGTCTTCTGGTCGGCCTGATCCTGTTCGCGCCGGCGGCCTGGCTGGCGACGGCAGTGGCTTCGGCGACCAACCAGCGCCTGGTGCTCGCCGACGCGCGCGGCACCATCTGGTCGGGCAGCGCCGTGCCCATCCTCACCGGCGGCGCCGACAGCCGCGACGCCAGCTACCTGCCCGGCCGGCTCGAGTGGACGCTGATGCCGCGCTTCTACGGCGTCGAGCTTTCGGCGCGCCAGGACTGCTGCATCAACGGCACCCTGCGCCTGCAGATCCGGCCCGGCCTCGGCCGCATCAAGGCCACCTACGCGCCGCCGCCCGGCGCCGCCGGAACGCTCGGCCAGTGGCCGAGCGCCTGGCTCGGCGGCCTCGGCACGCCCTGGAACACCCTGCAGCTAGGCGGCACCGCCAAGATGGCGTCGCCGGGCTTCTCGATCGAGCAGGTCGAGGGCCGCTGGCGGCTCGACGGCAAGCTCGACCTGGAACTCGAAGCCGTGTCCTCGCGTCTGACCACGCTCGAGACGCTGGGCAGCTACCGCGTCACCCTCACCGGCGGCTCGAGCGAGGGCAGCGCGACGCTGCTCTCGCTGACGACCACCGACGGCCCGCTGCAGCTCATCGGCAGCGGCACCTGGGGACCGGCCGGGGTCAAGTTCCGCGGCGAGGCCCGATCCGCGGGCGTCGACGAGCCTGCTCTTTCCAACTTGCTCAACATCATCGGTCGGCGCGACGGCGCCCGGTCGATCATCTCGATCGGATGACCATGACACTTCGCCACGCCAAACGAGCCGCCGCCCGAGCCGGCGCGGCGGCCATGGCGGCGACGCTGGCGCTGTCGTCGCTGCCGCTGCCGGCGCAGACGCCCAGCACCCGCACCGCGGCCACGCCGCAGCCGCGCTTTCGCGGCGCGCCGGTCACGCTCAACTTCGTCAACGCCGACATCGAGGGCGTGTCCCGGGCGATGGCGGCGATCCTGCGCCAGCAATTCATCGTCGATCCTCGGGTGCGCGGCACGATCACGCTCTACAGCGAAGATCCGCTGACGCCGAACGAGGCCTATCTCAACTTCCTCGCCGCCCTGCGCGGCCTCGGCTTCACCGTGGTCGAAGTGGGCGGCATCTTCAAGGTGGTGCCCGAGGCCGACGCCAAGCTGCAGGCCGGCACGGTCTCGGTCGACGGCGTCTCGCGCCGCGGCGACCAGGTCATCACCCAGATCTTTCGCCTCAACCACGAGAACGCGAACAACCTGGTGCCGGTGCTCCGGCCGCTGATCACGCCGAACAACACGATCAACGCCAACCCGGGCAACAACACCCTGGTCATCACCGACTACGCAGACAACCTGCAGCGGATCGCGCAGATCATCGCCGCGATGGACACGCCCGCGGCCGGCGACATCGAGGTGATCCCGCTGCGCTACGCGGTCGCCTCCGACATCCAGCCGCTGCTGCAGCGCCTGACCGACGGTGGCACGACCGCGGCGGTCGTGCCCGGCGGTGGGCAGAACACCGGCACCGCGGCGCCGTCGATCCTGGTCGACAGCCGCAGCAACGCGCTGATCGTGCGCAGCGCCAACCCGACCAAGATGGCCGGCGTGAAGGCGCTGATCGCCAAGCTCGACGTCCCGCCGCAGGGCTCGGCGGCGAGCGGCAACATCTGGGTCGTGCACCTGAAGAACGCCGACGCGACCAAGCTGGCGCAGGTGCTGCGCGCGGCCTTCAGCGCCGGCTCGGGCGGCGCCTCGGGCGGCGGCTCGATGACGTCGACGACGCAGCCCGCCAACCCGGCTGGCGCCGCCGGCACCGCCAACGCGGTCTCGGCCGCGGCGGCGCCGATCAGCGCCTCGGCAGGTCCCTCCACCGGCGGCTTCATCCAGGCCGATCCGTCGACCAACTCGCTCGTCATCACCGCGCCCGAGCCGCTCTACCGCCAGGTGCGCGGCATGATCGACCAGCTCGACGAGCGCCGTGCGCAGGTCTACATCGAGAGCCTGATCGTCGAGGTCTCGGGCGACAACACGGCCGAGTTCGGCTTCCAGTGGCAGGGCGTGCTGGGCAACAAGGGCAGCTCGAACATCGTCGTCGGCGGCACCAACTTCGGCAGCACCGGCAACCTGCTGACGATCGACCAATCGCAGGTCGCCGGCGGCACGCCGACGGTCAACCTCGGCCAGGGCCTCAACATCGGCCTGGTGCGCAACTTCTTCGGCACCTACGGGCTGGCGGCGATCGCCAACTTCCTGCAGTCGCAGGCCAACACCAACATCATGTCGACGCCGAACCTGGTGACGCTCGACAACGAGGAAGCGAAGATCATCGTCGGCAGCAACGTGCCGTTCGTCACCGGCCAGTTCACGCAGACCGGCGGCGCGCTGACCAATCCGTTCCAGACGATAGAGCGCAAGGACGTGGGCATCACGCTGCGCATCAAGCCGCAGATCGGCGAGAACGGCGCGATCCGGATGACGATCTTCCAGGAGTCGTCGAGCCTGGCGTCCGGCACCGCCCCCGGCACCTCGAACGCCGGCCCGACCACCAACAAGCGCTCGATCGAGTCGACCGTCATGGTCGACGACGGCCAGATCCTGGTCCTCGGTGGCCTGATCGAAGACACCTACACCGACAACAAGTCGAAGGTGCCGCTGCTCGGAGACATCCCCTACCTCGGGTCGCTGTTCCGGACCGAGACCCGGTCGAAGAAGCGCACCAACCTGATGGTGTTCCTGCGGCCCACCGTGCTGCGCGACGCCGATACCTCGAACAAGCTCTCGGTCGACCGCTACGACATGATCCGCTCGTTCCAGCAGGACCAGCAGCCGCGCCCGAGCGTGTTCGTGCCGATCAACGAAACGCCGGTCGTGCCTCCGCTGCCCCGGCTCGAGGACAGCGTCGTGCCGATCGCGGCGCCGCAGAGCTCGCCGGGCACCACCCGGCAGCAGCGACCGCTGCTGCCGAAGCCCGCCGAGCCGCCGCCTTCCGCGCCGATCCCGGCATCGGCCCCGGCATCGGCCCCGGGCGGCTAAAACGCCATGGGCGCCCGCCACCCGCTGCCCTACGCCTACGCGAAGGCGCACACGCTGCTGCTCGAGGACGACGGCGCCCGCCTCGTGCTGTGGGCGCCGGAGACGGTGGCCCTGCCCGCGCTCTCGGAAGTGCTGCGTCTCTACGACGTCGACAGCTTCGAGCGCGAATCGGCCGAGACGCTGGTCGGCCGGATCGCCGCCGCCTACGCCGGCGGCGAAGGCAGCGCCGCGGTGGTGATCGGCGAGGTCGAGAGCGCGGTCGACCTCTCGCGGATGATGCAGGAGCTGCCGGCGATCGAGGACCTGCTCGAGGCCTCGAACGACGCGCCCATCATCCGCATGCTCAACGCCCTGCTGACGCAGGCCGCGAAAGACGGCGCCAGCGACATCCACATCGAGCCCTACGAGCGCTCGAGCTCGGTGCGCTTTCGCGTCGACGGATCGCTGCGCGAGGTGGTGCAGCCCAATCGCGCCCTGCACGCGGCGCTGATCTCGCGCCTGAAGATCATGGCCGAGCTCGACATCGCCGAGCGCCGCCTGCCGCAGGACGGCCGCATCTCGCTGCGCATCGGCGGCCGCGCCGTCGACGTGCGCGTCTCCACGCTGCCCTCGGCGCACGGCGAGCGCGCGGTGCTGCGCCTGCTCGACAAGGCCGAGTCGAAGTTCACGCTCGAGGGCCTGGGCATGAGCGGCGACGTGCTCACCAAGTTCGACCACCTGATCAAGCAGCCGCACGGCATCATCCTCGTCACCGGCCCGACCGGCTCGGGCAAGACGACGACCCTCTACGCCTCGCTCGGCCGGGTCGACACCGCCGGCACCAACGTGCTGACGGTCGAGGATCCGGTCGAGTACGAGCTCTCGGGCATCGGCCAGACGCAGGTCAACGCCAAGATCGACCTCACCTTCGCCAAGGCGCTGCGCGCGATCCTGCGCCAGGACCCCGACGTCATCATGATCGGCGAGATCCGCGACTACGAGACCGCGCAGATCGCGATCCAGGCCTCGCTCACCGGCCACCTGGTGCTCGCCACCGTGCACACCAACGACGCGCCGAGCACGGTCACGCGGATGATCGACATGGGCGTCGAGCCGTTCCTGCTGTCGTCGAGCCTGATCGGCGTGCTGGCGCAGCGACTGGTGCGAAAGCTCTGCGTGCATTGCCGCAAGCTCGGCGCGATGGGCCGCTACCACCCGGTCGGCTGCGAGCAGTGCGCGATGACCGGCTACAAAGGCCGCACCGGCGTCTACGAGCTGATGATGGTCAACGACAAGATCCAGGCGCTGATCCACGCCCGCGCGCCCGAGGCCGAGATCTTCGCCGCCGCCGAGGCGACCGGCCTGCACTCGATGCGCGAAGACGGCGAGCGGCTGGTCGCCGAAGGCATCACGTCGCCCGAAGAAGTCATCCGCGTCACGCGCGAATAGCTGACGCCCCCGCCGGCTCGACATGCCCGCCTTCAAGTTCGAAGCCCTCGACGCCCAGGGCAAGGCGACCAGCGGCCTGCTCGACGCGGAATCGGCGAAGGCGGCGCGCTCGCAGCTGCGCGCGCAGTCGCTGGTGCCGCTCGCGGTCACCCAGGTCGCCACCGCGGGCACCGGCGCCGCCGGCGGCCTGCGCATCGGCGGCCGGGTGTTCGACTCGACCGGCCTGGCGGTCTGGACCCGTCAGCTCGCCGGCCTCGTCGGCTCCGGCCTGCCGCTCGAGCGCGCCCTCACCGCCCTCGGCGACGAAGCCGAGGACCGCAAGCAGCGCGAGCTGGTCGCGCACCTGCGCAGCGAGGTCAATTCCGGCCAGCCCTTCGCCCGTGCGTTGGCAAGCGCGCCGCGCGAGTTCGACGACGTCTACCGCGGCGTGGTCGCGGCCGGCGAGCAGAGCGGCGCGCTCGGCCGCGTGCTCGAGCGCCTGGCCGACGACCTGGAGGCGCGCCAGGAGCTGAAGGGCAAGCTGATCGGCGCGACGCTGTACCCGGCGATCGTCTCGGCGATCGCGATCGTCATCGTCATCTTCCTCGTGACCTACGTCGTGCCGCAGGTGGCGACGGTGTTCACCAGCTCGAAGCGATCCTTGCCCTTCCTCACCCTGGCGATGATGGCGATCAGCGGCTTCCTGCGCAGCTGGGGCTGGCTGCTCCTGCTGGCGATCGCGGCGGGCGTGGGCACGCTCCTGGCTGCGCTGCGCAACGAGCCGTTCCGCGAGCGCTTCGACGCCGGCTGGCTGAACCTGCCGCTGATCGGCCGCCTGTCCCGCGGCTACAACGCGGCGCGCTTCGCCGGCACGCTGGCCATGCTCGCCGGCGCCGGCGTGCCGATCCTGAAGGCGCTGCAGGCCGCGGCCGAGACGCTCTCCAACCGGGCGATGCGCGCCGACGCGATGGACGCGCTGGTGCAGGTTCGGGAAGGCGCGCCACTCGCCTCCGCGCTGGCCGGCAAGAAGCGCTTCCCCGGCATCCTGGCGATGTTCGCTCGCCTCGGCGAGCAGACCGGCCAGCTGCCGACCATGCTCGAGCGCGCCGCCAAGCAGCTCTCCGCGGAAGTGCAGCGCCGGGCGATGCAGATGGCGACCATCCTCGAGCCGCTGCTGATCGTGGGCATGGGCGGCGTGGTGATGCTGATCGTGCTCGCGGTGCTCTTGCCCATCATCCAGCTGAACAGCTTCGTCAAGTAACCAGCGTCGACACCTATGATGCGGCGCTATGCCTGCATCGCTTGAAGGTCAGCTCGTCGTCGCGATCTCTTCGCGGGCGCTGTTCGACTTCGAGGAAGAAAACCGCCACTTCGAGGCCAACGACGACCGCGCCTACATGCAGCTCCAGCTCGAGCGCATCGAGCAGGCAGCCAAGCCCGGGGTCGCGTTCTCGCTGGTGCAGAAGCTGCTCGCCTTCAACGACCCGGCGACGCAGCGGGTCGAGGTCGTGATCCTGTCGCGCAACGACCCGGTCTCGGGGATGCGCGTGTTCCGCTCGGCGCAGGCCTACGGCATGCCGATCCAGCGCGGCGTGTTCACCCGCGGCGAGTCGCCGTGGCGCTACCTGCGGCCGCTCGCCGCCAACCTTTTCCTCTCGACCAACGAGGCCGACGTGCGCTCGGCGCTCGAGGCCGGCGTGCCGGCGGCGCGCGTCTATCCGCAATCGGCGCGCGCCTCCGACCGGCATCCGAAGGAAGTGCGGATCGCCTTCGACGGCGACGCGGTGCTGTTCTCCGACGAAGCCGAGCGCGTCTACCAGTCGAGCGGCCTCGACGCCTTCCAGGCGCACGAGCGCGACCATTCGGCGACGCCGCTCGCCGCCGGCCCGTTCCAGCCGCTGCTGCTCGCGCTGCAGCGGCTGCAGCACGAGCGCGTGCACGGCATGCGGATCCGCACCGCGCTCGTCACCGCGCGCAGCGCGCCGGCGCACGAGCGGGCGATCCGCACCCTGATGCAATGGAACGTGGAGATCGACGAGGCGATGTTCCTCGGCGGCCTCGCCAAGGGCGAGTTCCTGCGCGAGTTCGAGCCCGATTTCTTCTTCGACGACCAGACCGGCCACATCGAGAACGCATCGGCGCACGTGCCTTCGGGGCACGTGGCTTCGGGAATTTCGAACGGCTGAGTATTGGCCCTGACCCTCACCCCGGCCCTCTCCCGCGGGCGGGAGAGGGAGGCGAGGCTCAGCGCAGGTTGCCGGTGTGGCCCAGCGAATACCGCCCGGGCTGCGGCCAGACCGTGAGGCCGTGCGGCTCGCGGCCGACCTTGATCTTGTCGACCGTGCCCTGGGTGGTCTCGATGCGGTAGACGACGTCGTCGTAGCGGCCGGAGAGCCAGAGGTACTTGCCGTCGGCGCTGACGTTGCCCATGTCGGGGCTGCCGCCGCCGGGGATCGGCCAGGTCTGCACGACCTTGCCGCTGGCGAAATCGATCACCGAGACGCTTCCCGGTCCGCCCGCCTTGCCGCGCACCTCGTTGCTGCCGCGGTTGGCGACGTAGAGCTTCCTGCCGTCGCGGCTCGGGTAGAGGCCGTGCGCGCCGACGCCGGTCTCGACGAAGCCGATCTGCCGGAACGACTCGCCGTCGACCACGTGCACGCCGTCGGCCATCATGTCGGCGACGTAGAAGCGCTTGCCGTCGGGCGAGACGCGCACGTCCTGCGGCATCCCGGGCGTGGTGCAGATCTCGCCGGCTCCTGCCGGGTCGGGCACCTTCTTCGGCTTCCGGCCGGGCTTGTCGATCACGGCGAGCACGTCGGGCCGGGCGAAGTACCTGCTCAGGCGGATCGTCGCCAGCACCTTGCGGTTGACGAGGTCGATCTTGGTCAGCGAGCCGTTGAACTCGCAGGTGAAGACCGCGAACCGGCCGTCGATCGAGAAATCGGCATGGTTGATGCCGGCGCAGGCCGGCGTGGGGATCGAGCCGCCGAGCTTCATCGTCTGCGGGTCGCGGAAGTCGAGCCGCTTGTAGGCCTCGGCGACGACGATCGCCTCCTTGCCGTCGGGCGTCCAGTACATGTTGTAGGGGTCGTCGACGGCGATCGACTTGCCGGGCTTGCCGGTCTTCGGATCGATCGGCGTCAGGCTGCCGTCGGTGCGGCCCTCGGCGTTGTTGGCGACCCAGAGCACGGTCAGGTCCCAGGAGGGCACCACATGTTGCGGGTTGACCCCGACCTTGAAGGTGTCGACCACCTTGAGCGTCTCCGGGTCGATCACCGAGACGGTGTTGGCCGCCCTGTTCGGCACGTAGACGCGCGCCAGTGCACCGTTCACCGCCGCCCCGAGCCGGCCGGCGCCGGTCTCGCTGTAGAGGTTGTCCCGATGGGGGACGCCGGGCATGCCCGGCAAGGTGGCTATCGGCGCGGCAGGCGGTGCATCGGCCGGGGTTTGCGCGGCCACCCACCAGGCCGAGCCGCCGAGGGCGGCGAACAGGCTCGCGCCCAGGCCGAGCCGGATCATCTTGTGCATGCGGGGAATCGTTTCGAAGGGACTGAAGAGGAGAAAACCCTCGATTATCGAACGGTCGCCCTGCGGATCGCGTTGACGCTGGCGGCGACGATCAGGTCGACGCCGGCCTGGCCGAGCGCGGCGGTCGAGGGGCGCGGGTCGCCGTAGGTGCCGTCGGCGGCGGCCGGGGGCTCGGCCAGCCGGTCGGCGCGCACCAGGCGCGGGTCGACGGCGAGCATCAGCGAGGTGTCGGCGCTGCCGGCGTGGGTGCCGATCTGGGCGGCGGTGAGGCCGCGCTGGCGCAGGACTGCGGCGTAGGGCTCGGTGCCGGCCCGGTAGTACTCGGCGATGAAATGCACCCGCACCGGCGTCGCCGCCCATTCGCGGTTCAGCTTCGCCGCCACCGCCGCGAGCTCCGACTGGTAGCCGCCGTGGTCGCCGATCAGCACCACGTCGCGAAAGCCGGCGCGGCGAAAGCTGCGGGCGGCGCCTTCGAGCACGCCCCTGAACGCCTCGGGGGTCACCGAGATCGTGCCGGCGAAGCGGATGTGCCCGCCCGCGCCGGCGACGTCGCCCTCGGGCACGTAGGCGAGCACGGGCGCGACCAGCGCGTTGCCGAGCTGGGTCGCGATCCGCCCGGCGAGGACGTGCGCCCGCACGTTGTGCTTGCCGAGCGCCATGTGCGGGCCGCTCTGCTCGGTGCCGCCGACCGGCACGACGACCGTCGTGCGACCGGCGGCGATGGCGTCGCGGACCTCGGTCCAGGTCATGTCCTCGAGGAACACGGTCGCCTCGGCGGCGCGGGCGGGAACCGCCGGGCCCAGCGCCAGGGCGGCGAGAACGAAGGCGAGCAGGCATCTCATCGTTGCAACTCCTGGTGCAGGCCGTAGCCGCGCAGTCGCTCGAGGTCGAGCACCCGCACGCCGCCGTACTCGACCCGGATCGCGCCGCCCTCGTCGAGCCGCTTCAGCGCCTCGTTGACGCGCTGCCGCGACAGACCGACGAGGTAGCCGAGCTCCTGCTGGGTGATGCGCAGCAGCGAGCCGACGCCAGGGTAGAGGATCGGGTGGAACAGTGCGGCGAGGCTGCGCGCGACGCGCGCGTCGGGGTCGCCGAGCCGGTCGATCTCGCGCGCGGCGATGAACTGGCCGAGCCGCTCGTTGAGCTGCTGGACGATGAAGCCGTTGAACGGCAGGCTGCGCTCGAGCAGCCAGTGGAAGGTCTCCACGCTCAGGCCCGCGACCACGCTCTTGCGCAGCGCCTGGATGTTGTAGCGGTAGGTCTCGCGCTTGATCACCGTGCCTTCGCCGAACCAGCCCCCCGGGGCGATGCCGGTGAAGGTGATCGGCACGCCCATCGCCGTGTCGTTGCTCATCTTCAGCAGGCCGTCGACCACGCCGAACCAGTAGGTGACCGGGCGGCCGACCCGGCAGAGGAGCTCGCCCACCTCCACCGGCACCACCTTCAGGTCGGCCAGGGCGCGCTCGCGCTCGTTCGGCAGCAGCGCCTGCAGCCAGGCCATCTCGGCCAGCTCGGTCGGCTCGGGCGTGCGCGCGCGGGCGAGCAGGTAGGCGGCGGAAGAAGAGCGCGACAAGGTGCGGCGATTGTCGTCGCCACGTCCTTGCCGCCTCTTGACCAAACAAGTGTTTGTCTTTCTAATCGATGCATGGATCCGACCCGACGGCGCGGCCACAGCCGCCTGCCGCAGCTGCTCGACGAGGCGGCGCGCGCGTTCGCCGCGCGCGGCTTCGCCGCCGCGTCGGTGCGCGAGATCGTCGGCCCGATCGGCATGCTGCCGGGCTCGCTCTACTGCCATTTCCCGACCAAGGAAGCGCTGCTCGTCGCCGTCTACACGGAGGGCGTCGAGCGGATCTCGGCCGCGGTCGACGCCGCGGTGGCGCCGCTCGCCGAACCCTGGGCGCGGCTCGAGGCCGGCTGCGTCGCCCACCTCGGCTCGCTGCTCGACCACACCGACTATTCGCAGGTCGTGATCCGGGTGCGGCCGAGCGACGCCCCGGCGGTGGCCGAGGAGCTGGTCGCCTTGCGCGATGCCTACGAGGCGCGCTGGACCACGCTGATCGTGGCCCTGCCCCTGGAGCGCTCGGTCGACCGCTCGGATCTGCGCCTGTTCCTGATGGGCGCGCTCAACTGGAGCCAGACCTGGTACCGCGACGACGGCGCGTCTTCGCCGGCGAGGATCGCCCGGCGGTTCGTCGGCCTGCTGAAGAGCGGCCTGGCCGAGAAGATGAAGGAAACCGCATGACGACGCTCGAAGACACGTTCCGGCCGCGGGTGCTGGTCACCAAGATCGGCCTCGACGGCCACGACCGCGGCAGCCGCATCGTCGCCGCCGCCTGCCGCGATGCCGGCATGGAGGTGATCTACACCCCGCCGTGGCAGACGATCGCCGCGGTGGTGAAGCTCGCGCTCGAGGAAGACGTCGACGTCGTCGGCATCTCCTCGCTCGCCACCGACCACCTGATCGTGCCCAAGCTGATGAAGGCGCTCGGCGACGCCGGCCTCGGCCACATGCGCGTCGTCGTCGGCGGCATCGTTCCCGACAACGAGGAGCAGGTGCTGCTGAAGAGCGGCGTGCGCCAGGTGTTCCACCCCGGCGGCACGATGGACGAGATCACGACGAAGATCCGCGCCTATGCGCTCGAGGCGCGCGAGGCCGGCGCCCACGCCGACATGGGAAAGACGACATGAACAAGCCCGTCGAATCGCCGCTCGCTTCGGCCACCGCGGCCGATGCCAGGGCGCGCTGGGAGCGCGACTACCGCGAGGCCATCGGCACCGACCGCGCCACCGAGAACGTCTCCGGCATCCCGGTCCGGCCGCTCTACGGCCCCGACGACTGGGCGGCCTACGGTCAGGCCGACCCGCTCGGCTTTCCCGGCCAGCCCGACTACACCCGCGGCATCTACGCCACCATGCATCGCGGCCGCACCTGGACCCAGCGCCAGCTCATCGGCATGGGCACGCCGCCCGACTACAACGAGCGGCTGCTCGGCATCATGGCGCGCGGCGCGACGGCGGTCTCGCTGATTCCCTGCAACTCGGTCTACCGCGGCTACGACATGAGCTCGGTCGAGCCCGAGCTGCTCGGCACCTGCGGCGTGGTCGTGAACAACGCCGACCACATGGACCGCTGCCTCGAAGGCGTGGACCTGAACCGCATCTCCTGCGCGCTCAACGACCCCTCGCCCTTCACGCTGCTCGCCTTCATGCTCGTCACCGCCGAGCGCCGCGGCGTGCCGTGGCGCAACGTCACCGGCACCTCGAACCAGAGCGACTACATCTCGCACTACGTCGCCAACCACATGTTCTACCGGCTCTCGCTGCCGGGCGCGCGCCGGGTGCTGATGGACCACATCGCCTTCTGCAACGAGAAGGTGCCGCGCTGGAACCCGATGTCGGTGGTCGGCCAGCACACCCAGCAGGCCGGTGCGACGCCGGCCGAGGCGATGGCCTTCACCCTCGCCACCGCCGTGCAGAACGCGGAGGACTGCATCGCCCGCGGCATGGACCCCGACCAGTTCCTGCCGCGCTTCACCTTCTTCTTCGACATCTCGCTCAGCTTCTTCGAGGAGGTCGCCAAGTTCCGCGCCGGCCGGCGGATCTGGGCGCGGCTCGCGAGGGAGCGCCTCGGCGCGAAGAAGGAGACCGCCTGGCGCTTCAAGTTCCACGGCCAGACCTCGGGCGTCGACCTCACCCGGCAGCAGCCGCTCAACAACATCGCCCGCGTCACGGCGCAGGCGATGGCCGGCATCTTCGGCGGCCTGCAGTCGCTGCACACCGACTCGTACGACGAGGTCTTCCAGGTGCCGGGCGAGGCCGCCGCGCGCATCGCCGTGGCGACGCAGAACATCCTGCGCGAAGAGGCGCACCTCACCGACGTGATCGACCCGCTCGGCGGCTCGTTCTACGTGGAGTCGCTGACCGACGCGATGGAGGAGAAGATCCTCGCCATCATGAAGACGATCGACGAGGCCGGCGGCATGTACAAGGCGGTCGAGTCAGGCCTTGTGCAACGCACGATCGGCGCCTCGGCGCTTCGCTTCCAGCAGAGGGTCGACAGCGGCGAGCAGACGATCGTCGGCGTCAACGCCTATCGCGCCGAAGACGAGGCGGCGGCGCGGCCCGCGGTGGAGCGGCCCGACCCGGCGAAGATGCAGGCGCACCTCGACGCGTTCGCCGCGTGGAAGGCGGGGCGCTCCCCGGCGGCGGTGAACGCCGCGCTCGACGGCCTGAGGCGTGCCGCCGAGGACCCGAAGGCGAACGTCTTCGCCGCCGTGGTCGACGGCGCCCGCGCCGGCCTGAGCAACGAGGAGATCTGCGCACGCCTGCGCCTCGACCTCGGCTTCGGCCAGCCGCTCGCCTTCGTCTAGGCCCCGCGCGTGACTCTCGATCCCCGTGCCGCGGCGCTCGCCGAGCGCGCCCTGGCCGGCGACAGGCGGGCGATCGCCCGCCTGCTGACCCTGTTCGACGACGACGCGCCCGGCGCGCGCGAGGCCGCGGCGACGATGGCCGCGCACGCCGGCAAGGCGCGCATCGTCGGCGTCACCGGCGTGCCCGGCAGCGGCAAGTCGACGCTCGTCAACGCCTTGCTCGGCGCCTGGCTGGACCGCGGCCTGCAGGTCGGCGTCGTCGCCTTCGATCCGTCGAGCCCGATCAGCGGCGGCGCCGTGCTCGGCGACCGGATCCGCATGGGCGAGCACGGCGCGAACCCGAACGCCTTCGTCCGTTCGTTCTCGGCGCGCGGCGAGCTCGGCGGCCTCTCGCGCGCGGCGCGGGCGGCGATCGACTGCTTCGATGCGGCCGGCTTCGACCGCGTGATCGTCGAGACCGTCGGCACCGGCCAGTCGGAAACGCGCATCGCCGCCCTCGCCGACAGCCGCGTCGTCGTCTGCCCGCCCGGACTCGGCGACGACGTCCAGGCGCTGAAGGCGGGCACGCTCGAGATCGCCGACGTGCTGGCGGTCAGCAAAGGCGACCTGCCGCTGGCCGAGCAGACGGCGCAGGAAATGCGCGAGATGCTGAGCCTGCGTCGCAGCCCGGCGGCCGGCACCTGGAAGCCGCGCGTCGTCGTCGTTCGCGCCCTGGCCGAAGGCGGCATCACCGGCCTGCTCGAGGCGCTCGAGGCGCACGCCCTGTCGGTCGAAGCCGGCCGGCGCCTGCGGGAAGGCCCTGGCCGGCGCCTCGGCGCAATTCCCGACCCGGCCTCCATCGCGGCCGGCGACGCCGACGGCTGGCGCGCCCGCCTGCAGGCGCTGGCCGAGCGCGACGGCCTCTGCGCGACGCTCGGCATCACGGTGCTGGCGGGCGGCCCGGGCCGCTCCGAAGTGGCGATGACGGTCGATGCGCGCCACCTCAATTTCAACGGCGGCTGCCACGGCGGCGCCCTGTTCTCGCTCGCCGACAGCGCCTTCGGCCTGGCTTCGAATTCGCACGGGCCGCTGGCCTCCGGGATCGACGCCCACATCACCTTCCAGGCCGGCGTGCGGGCCGGCCAGCGCCTCGTCGCCCGCGCCAGCGAGGTGAGCCGCAGCCGGCGGATCGCGGTCTACCGGATCGACGTCGTGCGGCCCGAAGGCGACGGCGGCGAGACCGCGGTCTCCAGCTTCACCGGCACGGTCTCGATCAAGGCATGAGCACGCGCCGAGGCGAGGGATACACCCGAGGGTGTTGTCCCGTAGATTGTCGGCAGAACGACAACTTGGCGTCAAAATTTTCCTAGAGTCGCAACTGACGCGCTGCGCCCGGCGCGCGCGTGCCCTCGTCGAAAGATTGATCGTGTCACCGACCTTTCCCAGCCTCCTGCTCGACCATGCCAAGCGCCGCCCCACGGCGCCGGCCTTGCGCGAGAAGGACTTCGGCATCTGGCAGACGCTCAGCTGGAGCGAGCTCGCCGCCCTGGTGCGGGCGATGGCCTGCGGCCTCGCCGAAGCCGGCCTGAAGCGCGGCGAGCATCTGGTCGTCATCGGCGAGAACCGGCCGCGTCTCTACGCCGCGATGCTGGCGGCGCAGGCCCTCGGCGCGGTGCCGGTGCCGCTCTACCAGGATGCCGCCGCGACCGAGTTCGTGTTCCCGATCCGCAATGCCGACGTGGCCTTCGCCATCGTCGAAGACCAGGAGCAGGTCGACAAGATGACCGAGGTGCGCGCCTCGTGCCCGCTCCTCACCCGGGTCTGGTACGACGACGGGCGCGGCCTTCGCCACTACAGTGAGCCGGGCCTCGCCCCGCTCGACGCGCTGCTCGAGGCCGGCCGCGCCTGGGACCTGCAGCACCCGGGCTTCTTCGAGGCCGAGGTCGAGAACACGAAGGCCTCCGACGTCGCCGCGCTGTTCTTCACCTCGGGCACGACCGGCAACCCCAAGGGCGTGGTGCACACCCACGCCACCCTGATCGACCGCGCCGCCGCCGGCGCCCGCTTCGACAAGCTCACCGAGAACGACGAGGTGCTCGCCTACCTGCCGCCGGCCTGGGTCGGGCAGAACATCTTCTCCTACGCGCAGTGGCTGGTCTGCGGCTACGTCGTCAACTGCCCCGAGTCGGCGAGCACGGTGACGATCGACCTGAAGGAGATCGGGCCTACCTACTACTTCGCGCCGCCGCGGGTGTTCGAGGGCCTGCTCACGAGCGTGATGATCCGCATGGAAGACGCCGGCCGCTTCAAGCGCTGGCTGTTCGACCGGGCGATGGCGCTGGCCCGCCGGGTCGGCCCGGCGCTGATGGACGGCAAGCCCGTCGGCGCGCTCGACCGCCTGCGCTACGCCCTCGGCAAGCTCTTCATCTACGCGCCGCTGCGCAACACGCTCGGCTTCTCGCGGGTGCGCGTCGCCTACACCGCGGGCGAGGCGATCGGCCCCGACCTCTTCACCTTCTACCGCTCGCTCGGGATCAACCTGAAGCAGCTCTACGGCTCGACCGAGACCGCCGTGTTCGTCTGCCTGCAGCCCGACAACGAGGCGCGCTCCGACACCGTCGGCGTGCCGATCGAAGGCGTCGAGCTCAAGGTCGAGCCGAGCGGCGAGATCCTGGTGCGCTCGCCCGGCCTGCTCAAGGAGTACTACAAGAATCCGGAGGCGACCGCCGAGGTCCTTACCGCCGACGGCTGGTACCGCACCGGCGACGCGGGCTTTCTCGACGCCGCGGGCCACGTGAAGATCATCGACCGCGCCAAGGACGTCGGCCGGATCGCCGGCGGCATTCACGACGGCGCCCTGTTCGCGCCCAAGTACATCGAGAACAAGCTCAAGTTCTTTCCCTACATCAAGGAAGCGGTGGCGTTCGGCGACCGGCGCGAGAAGGTCTGCGTCTTCGTCAACATCGACATGGAGGCGGTGGGCAACTGGGCCGAGAAGCGCAACCTCCCCTACGGCGGCTACACCGAGCTGTCGCAGAAGCCCGAGGTCGCAGCGCTGATCAAGGACTGCGTCGCCAAGGTCAACGCCGACCTCGCCGCCGACGAGAAGCTCGCCGGCAGCCAGATCAGCCGCTTCCTGATCCTGCACAAGGAGCTCGACGCCGACGACGGCGAGCTGACCCGCACGCGCAAGGTCCGCCGCGGCTACATCGCCGAGCGCTACGACGTGCTGGTCGACGCGCTCTACGGCGGCAAGACCGAGCAGTACGTGGAGACGCAGGTCAAGTTCGAGGACGGGCGCACCGGCAAGGTCGCGGCGACGCTGAAGATCGTCGACGTGCCCGTGCTTCCCGTCATGGCGCGCGCCGCGTGATGGCGCGCCGCACCGGAGACGTCATCCTCGACGTCAGGAACCTCAGCCTCCGCTTCGGCGGCGTCAAGGCGCTGACCGACATCACCTTCGACGTCCGCGAGCACGAGATCCGCGCCATCATCGGCCCGAACGGCGCGGGCAAGAGCTCGATGCTCAACTGCATCAACGGCGTCTACCAGCCGCAGGACGGCTCGATCAGCCTGCGCGGCAAGACCTTCCGCCACATGAACTCGCGCCAGGTGGCCGAGATGGGCGTGGCGCGCACCTTCCAGAATCTGGCGCTCTTCAAGGGCATGAGCGTGCTCGACAACATCATGACCGGGCGCAACCTGAAGATGCGGACCAACATCTTCCAGCAGGCGATCCGATGGGGCGCGGCCGAGCGCGAGGAAACCGAGCAGCGCATCGTCGTCGAAAGGATCATCGACTTCCTCGAGATCCAGCCGTTTCGCAAGACGCCGGTCGGCCGCCTGCCTTACGGCCTGCAGAAGCGGGTCGACCTCGGCCGGGCGCTGGCGATGGAGCCGCAGGTGCTGCTGCTCGACGAGCCGATGGCCGGCATGAACGTCGAGGAGAAGCAGGACATGAGCCGCTTCATCCTCGACGTCAACGACGAGTTCGGCACGACGATCGTCCTGATCGAGCACGACATGAGCGTGGTCATGGACATCAGCGACCGGGTCGTCGTGCTCGACTACGGCAAGAAGATCGGCGATGGCAAGCCCGACGAGGTGCGCGCCAACCCCGAGGTCATCTCCGCCTACCTCGGCACGTCGCACTGAGGGCAGACGAAAGACATGGGACCGTTCCTCGAAACCCTGCTCGGCGGCCTGATGGTCGGCATGCTCTATTCGCTGATCGCCCTCGGCTTCGTCCTGATCTACAAGGCCTCGGGCGTCTTCAACTTCGCTCAAGGAGCCATGGTGCTGTTCGCGGCGCTGGCGATGGCGCGCTTCGCCGAGTGGATCCCTAAGCTCACCGGCCTGAACAACAAGTTGATCGACAACACGATCGCCTTCGTCGGCGCGGCGCTGATGATGGTGCTGCTCGCCTGGCTCATCCAGAAGCTGGTGCTCGGCAAGCTCGTCAACCAGGAAGGCATCACCCTGCTGATGGCCACCCTCGGCATCACCTACTTCCTCGAAGGCTCGGGGCAGATGCTGTTCGGCAACGACATCTACAAGATCGACATCGGCATGCCCAAGGATCCGATGTTCCTGTTCGAGAAGACCTTCGAGGGCGGCATCCTGGTGAACCAGGAAGACCTGGCCGCGGCCTTGATCGCGGCGGTGCTGGTCGCCCTGCTCGCCCTCTTCTTCCAGAAGACGGCCACCGGCCGGGCGCTGCGCGCCGTCGCCGACGACCATGCCGCGGCGCAGTCGATCGGCATTCCGCTCGACCGGATCTGGGTGATCGTCTGGTCGGTTGCCGGCGTGGTCGCGCTGGTGGCGGGCGCGATCTGGGGCTCCAAGCTCGGCGTGCAGTTCTCGCTCTCGCTGGTGGCGCTGAAGGCGCTGCCGGTGGTGATCCTCGGCGGGCTGACCTCGATTCCCGGCGCCATCATCGGCGGCCTGCTGATAGGAGTCGGCGAGAAGCTCTCCGAGATCTACCTCGGCCCGCACCTCGGCGGCGGCATCGAGATCTGGTTCGCCTACGTGCTGGCGCTCGTCTTTCTCCTGATCCGGCCGCAAGGCCTGTTCGGCGAGAAGATCATCGACCGGGTCTGAGCGATGCTGTACCGCGAGAACGGCCAGTTCAAGACGTCCTACCGGGGCGACCAGCAGATCTTTCCGATCCTGCAGGACCGGATCGCGATCGGCCTCTTGTTCGCCTTCGCCTTCGTCGCCGTTCCGCTGCTCGCCTCGGAATACATGTTCCGCGCGATCCTGATCCCGTTCCTGATCCTGTCGCTCGCGGCTCTCGGCCTCAACATCCTGGTCGGCTACTGCGGCCAGATCTCGCTCGGCACCGGCGCCTTCATGGCGGTCGGCGCCTACGGGGCCTACAACTTCATGGTCCGCATCGACGGCATGCCGCTGATCGTGGCCTTGCTGCTCGGTGGCGCATGCGCCACCGTGGTCGGCGTGCTGTTCGGGATCCCCTCGCTGCGCATCAAGGGCCTCTACCTCGCGGTGGCGACGCTCGCCGCGCAGTTCTTCGCCGATTGGGCGTTCCTGCGCGTGCCCTACTTCACCCACAACTCGAGCTCCGGCTCGGTCAGCGTCGCCAGCCTCTCTGTGTTCGGCTTGGCCATCGAATCGCCGGTCAGCCGCTATCTCTTCTGCCTCAGCTTCCTGTGCGTGTTCGGCCTGCTGGCGAAGAACCTGGTGCGCGGCCACATCGGCCGCGAGTGGATGGCGATCCGCGACATGGACGTCGCCGCGGCGGTGATCGGCATCCGGCCGATGTACGCCAAGCTCAGCGCCTTCGCCGTGAGCTCGTTCATCGTCGGCGTCGCCGGCGCGCTCTGGGGCTTCGTCTACCTGGGCTCGTGGGAGCCGGCGGCGTTCTCGATCGACCGCTCGTTCCAGCTCCTCTTCATGGTGATCATCGGCGGCCTCGGCTCGATCATGGGCAGCTTCTTCGGCGCCGCCTTCATCGTCTTCCTGCCGCTGCTGCTGAGCCAGGTGCCGCAGTGGCTGGGCATTCCGCTCTCGGTCGTGACCGCCTCGCACCTCGAATTCATGATCTTCGGCGCCCTGATCGTCTTCTTCCTCGTGGTCGAGCCGCACGGCCTGGCGCGCCTGTGGTCCACGGGCAAGGAAAAGCTGCGCCTCTGGCCGTTCCCGCATTGACCTCTTTTTCTGAAAAGTACCGATTGAAAGCCACCGTTTTTCACGCTCAGATGGCTCGTTCTCACTCACACCCTGCCGCGTGTTCCTTTCACCTGTGGAGACAACCATGATCCTGAAGAGTTTCAAAGGCCTGCTGCTCGGCGCGACGCTGCTGGCGAGCGGGCTCGCCGCATCGACCGCGGCGTTGGCCCAAGCCAAGGAGCAGTTCTTCCCGCTGCTCGTCTATCGCAGCGGCGCCTACGCGCCGAACGGAACGCCGTGGGCCAACGGCAAGCAGGACTACATCAAGATGATCAACGCCCGCGACGGCGGGGTGAACGGCGTCAAGCTGACGTTCGAGGAATGCGAGACCGGCTACGCCACGGACCGAGGCGTCGAGTGCTACGAGCGGCTGAAGGGCCGGCCGGGCGTCACCCTGTTCGAGCCGCAGTCGACCGGCATCACCTTCGCCCTGACCGACAAGGCGCCCGGCGACAAGATCCCGCTGCTGACGGTCGGTTACGGCCTCTCGGCGGCGCAGGACGGCTTCGCCTTCGCCTGGAACTTCCCGATCATGGGCAGCTACTGGACCGGTGCCGACATCCTGGTTCAGCACCTGCTCAAGAAGGACGGCAATCTCAAGGGCAAGAAGATCGCCCTGGTCTATCACGACTCGCCATTCGGCAAGGAGCCGATTCCGCTGCTGCAGGAGCGAGCCAAGCTCAACGGCTTCGAGCTGCAGCTGATTCCGGTGGCCGCGCCCGGCGCGGAGCAGAAAGCGGCCTGGCTGCAGATCCGTCAGAGTCGGCCCGACTACGTGTTCCTCTGGGGCTGGGGCATCATGAACTCGACCGCGCTGAAGGAAGCGCAGGCCACCGGCTACCCGCGCGAGAAGATGTACGGCGTGTGGTGGGCCGGCGCCGAGCCTGACGTTCGCGACTCCGGCGAGGGCGCCAAGGGCTACAACGCGCTTGCGCTGAATCCCTCGGGTCAAAGCCCGAAGGTGATCCAGGACATCCTCAAGCTCGTGCACGACAAGGGCCAGGGAACCGGTCCGCGCGAGGAGGTCGGCTCGGTGCTCTACACCCGCGGCGTGCTGATCCAGATGCTGGCGATCGAAGGCGTGCGCCGGGCGCAGGAGCGCTTCGGCAAGGGCAAGGTCATGACCGCGGAACAGGTGCGCTGGGGCCTGGAGAACCTTTCGCTCGACCAGAAGCGGCTCGACGCGCTCGGCTTCGCCGGCGTGCTGCGGCCGATCTCCACCTCTTGCGCCGACCACATGGGCTCGACCTGGGCGCGGATCCAGACGTGGGACGGCTCGAAATGGTCGATGACCTCCGATTTCTACCAAGCCGATGAACAGATCATCAAGCCGATGGTCAAGGGCGCGGCCGACAAGTACGTGAGCGAGAAGAAGCTGACCCGGCGCACGTCTGCCGACTGTCAGTCCTGAGTTTGCAGGGCCCTCCGAACGAGGGCCCTTTTCGAAGCGCCGCGCTCGACGCTTCGAAAAGCCGCAACCGACATGACCGCCCCGCCCCTCCTTCTCGATGTCAACGGCATCGAGGTCATCTATTCGCACGTCATCCTGGTGCTTAAGGGCGTGTCGCTGCAGGTCCCCGAAGGCAAGGTCGTGGCCCTGCTCGGCGGCAACGGCGCGGGCAAGACGACGACCCTGCGCGCCGTGAGCAACCTCCTGCGCGCCGAGCGCGGCGAGGTGACCAAGGGCTCGATCGAGCTGCGCGGGGAACGGATCGAGCGCCTCAGCACCTCCGACATGGTCGAACGCGGAGTGATCCAGGTGATGGAGGGCCGGCACTGCTTCGCCCACCTGACGATCGAGGAAAACCTGATGACCGGCGCCTACACGCGCAAGGACGGCAGGGCCGCAGTCGCGGCGACGCTCGAGAAGGTCTATCGCTACTTCCCCCGCTTGAAGGAACGACGTGCCTCGCAGGCTGCCTACACCTCCGGCGGCGAGCAGCAGATGTGCGCGATCGGCCGGGCGCTGATGGCCAGCCCGAAGATGGTGCTGCTCGACGAGCCGTCGATGGGCCTGGCGCCGCAGATCGTCGAGGAGGTATTCGAGATCGTGAAGGACCTGAACCAGAAGGAAGGCGTGACCTTCCTCCTGGCCGAGCAGAACACCAACATGGCGCTGCGCTACGCCGATTACGGCTACATCCTCGAGAGCGGCCGCGTCGTCATGGACGGCGCCGCAGCGTCGCTGCGCGAGAACGAGGACGTGCGCGAGTTCTACCTCGGCACCGGCAGCGCCTCGGGCGAGCGCAAGAGCTACCGCGACGTCAAGAGCTACAAGCGCCGCAAGCGCTGGCTCTCCTGAGGAGAATCGCCGTGGCCCGTGCCGATGCCGAAGCCCTGAAGCCGCTCGCGCCGCTGCTGCGCCAGCTGCGCGAGATCAAGGGCGTGAAGGAGAAGAGCGCGGGCATCTTCTACGGTCGCATCGACGCCTTCGTCCACTTCCACGTCGAAGGCGGCGCGCTGTTCGCCGACCTGAAGAAGCCAGGCGGCGCGGGCTTCGATCGCTATCCCCTGGCGACGCCGGCGGAGCAGCGCAAGCTGGTCGAAGACGCGAAGCTCCGGGCGCGTCGCTTCGACGACGAGTGACACCCGGACCGACATCGTGAGCCAGCATTTCGACGCGCTGGAGACGCGCGATCCCGGGCAACGCGAGGCCGCGCTGCTGGCCGCGCTGGCGCTGCAGGTCGCCAACGCGCAGGCGAACGCGCCCGCGGGCGCCGAGCGGTTCGCCGGCGTGACGGCAGCGAAGGTCGACAGCCGGGCCGCGCTCGCCGCATTGCCGGTGCTGCGCAAGCACGAGTTGCATGAGAGGCAACGCGCGGCGCTGGCGAACGACCCGTTCGGCGGCTTCGCCGCGATCGGCTGGGGCGCAGCCCGGCCCGCGTCACGGCGGGCGGCCCGCGTCTTCGTTTCGCCCGGGCCGATCCACGAGCCCGACAGCGCTCGGCCCGACTACTGGCGCATGGGACGCGCCCTCTTCGCCGCGGGCTTTCGCGGCGGCGACCTGGTGCACAACAGCTTCAGCTACCACTTCACCCCGGCCGGGGCGATGATGGAAAGCGGTGCCGCGGCGCTCGGCTGCACGGTGTTCCCCGCGGGCACCGGGCAGACCGAGCAGCAGCTTCAGGCGATGGTCGAGCTGCGGCCCGACGCCTACGTCGGCACGCCGAGCTTCCTGCGCATCCTGCTCGAGAAGGCCGACGAGTCGGGCGTGGCGCTGCCGTCGCTGAAGAAGGCCTCGCTCGGCGGCGAGGCGTTCCCGGCGGCGCTGCGCGACTGGCTCGCGGCGCGCGGCATCCACGGCTACCAGAGCTACGGCACCGCCGACCTCGGCCTGGTGGCCTACGAGACCGAGGCGCGCGAGGGCCTTGTCCTCGACGAAGGCGTGATCGTCGAGATCGTGCGGCCCGGCACCGGCGATCCGGTCGCCGAGGGCGAAATCGGCGAAGTCGTCGTGACCACGCTCAACCCCGACTATCCGCTGATCCGCTTCGGCACCGGCGACCTCTCGGCGGTGCTGCCCGGTCGCTGCCCGACCGGCCGCAGCAACCAGCGCATCCGCGGCTGGCTCGGCCGCGCCGACCAGTCGGCCAAGGTGCGCGGCATGTTCGTCCACCCGCCGCAGGTGGCGGAGATCGCGCGCCGCCATCCCGAGGTGAAGAAGGCGCGCCTGGTGGTGAGCGGCGAGCGCGCCGACGACAGCATGGCGCTCGAGTGCGAGGTCGAAGGCGCGGCGCCCGAAGGCCTGGCGGAGCGCATTGCGGAGACGATCCGCGAGGTCACCAAGCTGCGCGGCACGGTCGCGATCCGCGCGCCGGGAAGCCTGCCGAACGACGGCAAGGTGATCGAGGACAGCCGCCGCTACGACTGAGAAGCGAACGCGACCGCAGGCCGCGCGGTCGATGCGATCAGCTGTCGACCTTGACGTCGGCGTCCTTGACGACCTTCGCCCACTTGACGATCTCGGTGTGGATGAAGTTCGCGAACTTCTCGGTCGAGCCGCCGCCGTCCTCGGCGCCGTAGGTGTCCATCTTTTCCTGCACGTCGGGCAGCGCCAGCACGAGATTGACGTCGGCGTTGACCTTCTGCGCGATCGCCGGCGAGAGGCCCTTCGGCGCGGCCAGGCCGTACCAGGTGGTCGCCTCGAAGCCCTCGAAGCCCTGCTCCTGCATGGTCGGCACGGTGGGATGGCCTTTCGCGCGGCGGGTACGCGTCTGGGCGATGGCGATCACCCGGCCGCCCTTCACATGCGGCGTCGCTGCCGTCATCGTCTCGAAGCTGTACTGGATCTGGCCGCCGATCAGGTCCTGCAGCAGCGGTCCGCTGCCCTTGTAGGGCACGTGCAGCGCATCGACCTTGGCCTGCAGCTTGAACATCTCGAGCGCCAGGTGCTGCGCCGAGCCCGCGCCCGCCGAGCCGAAGCTCACCGCACCCGGCTGCGCCTTGCACAGGGCGACGATGTCCTTGACCGTCTTCGCCTGCTGCTTGTCGTTGGCGATGAGCAGGTTCGGCGTGACGCCGACGAGGACGATCGGCACGAAGTCGCGCTCGGCGTTGTAGCGCAACTTGGGCTGCAGGCTGGGGGCGAGCGCGTGGCTGTTGATGTGCGCCATCAGCAGCACGCTGCCGTCGCCGGGCTGCTGCGAGACGTAGTCGGCGGCGAGCACGCCGGCCACGCCTGCCTTGGTTTCCACCACGACCTGCTGGCCCCACATGACGCTGAGCTTCTGGCCGACGACGCGTGCCAGCGCGTCGGTGCCGCCGCCCGGCGGAAAGCCGACGACGATGCGGACCGGCGCGGTGGGCCAGGCCTGGGCGCGAACGCTGGGCAGGCCGAGCGTGGCAGCGGCGCCGGCGCCGGCCTGGAGAACGAGACGTCTTTTCATGAGGGAGCTCCGAGAGAGGAATGGCGCTTGTCAGGCCGCGGCCTGGAGGGCGGGCTGCTGCGGATGCGAAGCGAAGAAGTCCATCGCCGCCTGGACGCCGCTGCCGGCGGTGCCGACGCCGGCTAGCTTCAGGCCCATCTCCACGCCCGAGAGCGCGGCCATCAGGGTGAGGTCGTTGCTGTCGCCGAGGTGGCCGATGCGGAACATGCGGCCCTTGACCTTGCCGAGGCCGGTGCCGAGCGAGAGGTCGAAGCGCTCGTGGATGAGCTTCCTCAGCGCGTCGGCATCGATACCCGCGGGGGTGACGACACCGGTGAGCACGGGCGAATGCGCGCTCGCGTCGGCGCACTGGATCGGCAGGCCCCAGGCGCGGACCGCGCCGCGCACCGCCTCGCCCCAGCGCTGGTGGCGCGCGAACACGGCGGCGAGGCCCTGGCCGAGGATCATGTCGAGCGCTTCCGAGAGCGCGTACAGCAGGTTGGTGTTCGGCGTCGACGGCCAGTAGCCGCCCTTGTTCATCTCGACGATCTCGTCCCAGGCCCAGTAGGCCCGAGGCAGCGTCGCCGCCTTGCTCGCCTCGATCGCCTTCGGTGACAGGGCGTTGAAGGAGATGCCGGGCGGCATCATCAGGCCCTTCTGCGAGCCGGCCATGGCGACGTCGACACCCCACTCGTCGTGCCGGTAGTCGGCGCAGCCGAGGCCCGAGATCGTGTCGACGAGCAGCAGCGCCGGGTGGCCCGCCGCGTCGATCGCCCGCCGCACCGCGGCGATGTCGGAGATCGTGCCGGTGGAGGTTTCGCTGTGCACCACGCAGACCGCGCGGATCGCATGGCCTCGGTCCTGGCGCAGGCGCGCTTCGATCAGGTCGGGCTGCGCCGGCCGGCGCCACGACCACGGCAGGCCGGTCGCCGGGTCGGTGCCGGGGACGCCCAGGAACTCGGGCTTGAGGCCCAGGCGGAGGGCGATCCGGTGCCAGAGCGAGGCGAACTGGCCGGTCTCGAACATCAGCACCGCGTCGCCGGGGCTCATCAGGTTGGAGAGCGCGGCCTCCCAGGCGCCGGTGCCCGAGCCGGCGTAGATGACGACCGGATGGCGGGTCTGGAACACCTGCTGCATGCCGGAAATGACGCGCTTGCCGAGCACCGCGAACTCGGGTCCGCGGTGATCGATGGTCGGCAGGCTCATCGCCCTGAGGATCCGATCGGGGACCGGGCTCGGGCCGGGAATCTGCAGGAAGTGGCGGCCGCTGGGGTGCTGGTCGAGGGCGATCATGAAAGGGCTCCGGTCGGCCACCAGTCTTTCACGCGCAGAGGCCTTGTCAACTCGCACTTCCTCCATGCGACGGAGCCCTCGGCCGGCCGCCCCTCGGTCGACAATCCGCTCTCGTGATCCGCCCATGAACGCGCCGCTGCCGACCCTCGTGACTCGCGGCACCGCCGCGCGCGCCGCCGAGACGATCGCCCGCCTCGGCGGACCCGAGGCGGCGAAGCTCGCGCACCGCCTGGCCACCGAGACCCGCGGCGAGGTGCTGTTCGACGCAGCCTCGCGCGGCCGCTACGCGACCGACGCGTCGATCTACCAGACGATCCCGCTCGGCGTGTTCGTGCCGCGCTCGGCCGACGACGTGGCCGCCGCCCTCGCCATCGCCCGCGATCTCGGCGCGCCGGTGCTCTCGCGCGGCGCCGGCACCTCGCAGTGCGGGCAAACCACCGGCGCGGCGCTGGTCGTCGATTCGAGCAAGCACCTGCGCAAGGTGCTGGCGGTCGATGCCCGGGCGATGACCGCGGAGGTCGAGCCCGGCCTCGTTCTCGATGCGCTCAACGCCGAGCTCAAGCCGCTGGGGCTCTGGTTCCCGGTCGACGTCTCGACCAGCGCGCAGGCGACGATCGGCGGCATGGCCGGCAACAACTCGTGCGGCTCGCGCTCGATCGCCTACGGCAACATGGTGCACAACGTGCTCGGCATCGACGCCTGGCTGAGCGACGGCAGCAGCGTGTCGTTCGGACCCGTCGCCGGGCTCGGTGCCAAAGAGCGCGAGATCGCCGAGTTCGTCCGCGGCCTCGCTGCGGAGCACCGGTCCGAGATCGAGTCGCTCTGGCCGAAGGTGATGCGCCGCGTCGGCGGCTACAACCTCGACATCTTCCAGCCGCAGAGCGAGCGGCCGTACACCGGCGACGGCAGCGTCAACCTCGCGCACCTGCTGGTCGGCGCCGAGGGCACGCTCGCGGTCTACAAGAGCCTGAAGCTCAGGCTCGCGCCGCTGCCGAAGAGCAAGGTGCTGGGCGTCGTCAACTTCCCGACCTTTCGCGCGGCGATGGCGGCGGCGCAGCACCTGGTGACGCTCGGGCCGACGGCGGTCGAGCTCGTCGACCGGACCATGATCGAGCTGGCCCGCGCCAACCCGGCGTTCCGGCCGACGATGGAAGCGGCATTGATCGGCGCGCCGGCGGCGATCCTGCTGGTCGAGTTCAGCGGCGACGAGCGCGGCGATCTGCTGCGCCGACTGAAGGCGCTGGTCGAGATGGTGGGCGACCTCGGCCTGCCGGGGGCCGTGGTCGAGATGCCCGACGAGGCGCCGCAGAAGGCCCTGTGGGAAGTGCGCAAGGCCGGCCTCAACATCATGATGAGCCTGAAGGGCGACGGCAAGCCGGTCAGCTTCATCGAGGACTGCGCGGTGCCGCTCGAGCACCTGGCCGACTACACCGACGCGCTCACCGAGGTGTTCGCGCGCCACGGCACGCGCGGCACCTGGTACGCGCACGCATCGGTCGGCACGCTGCACGTGCGGCCGATCCTCGACATGCGCCGCGACGGCGCGGCGAAGATGCGCGCCATCGCCGAGGAAGCGAGCGTGCTGGTGCGCAAGTACAAGGGCGCGTACAGCGGCGAGCACGGCGATGGCCTCTGCCGCGGCGAATGGATCGCCTGGCAGTTCGGCCCCGGCATCGATGCCGCGTTCCGGGCGATCAAGCAGCGGCTCGATCCGCTCGGCCTGCTCGCGCCGAACCGGATCGTCGATCCGCCGAAGATGGACGACGCGAGCCTGTTTCGCTACCCGCCCTCGTACCGGACCATTCCCCTGAAGACCGCGCTCGACTGGTCGGCCTGGAACGTGCAGAACGACCCGGTGACCGAGGCGACCAGCGCATCCGGCAGCGGCGGCGACCCGAGCGGCGGCCTCGCCAAGGCGGTCGAGATGTGCAACAACAACGGCCACTGCCGCAAGTTCGACGCCGGCACGATGTGCCCGAGCTTTCGCGTCACGCGCGACGAGAAGCACCTGACCCGCGGCCGCGCCAACACCTTGCGCCTGGCGCTCTCGGGCCAGCTCGAAGGCGCCGATGCCGCGGCGCCGCTGGCGAGCGACGCGGTGCACGAGGCGCTGGCCCTGTGCGTCGGCTGCAAGGGCTGCAAGCGCGACTGCCCGACGGGCGTCGACATGGCCCGGATGAAGATCGAGGCGACCGCGCAGCGCCGGGCAGTGCGCGGTGCCAGCCTGCGCGACCGCTGCATCGGCGCGCTGCCCGACCTGGCGCGCGTGGCGCGGCGCGTTCCGTGGCTGCCGAACCTGCGCAACCGCGTCGGCGTGCTGCGTCGCTTGAGCGAACGCTGGCTCGGCCTCTCGGCGCGGCGCTCGCTGCCGGCATGGCGGCGCGACACCTTCTGGCAGGTCGCGCCCTCGCTCGCGTTGGCGAGCCGCGACGAAGTGCTCGCCGCCGCCAAGGCCGTGGTGCTGTTCGTCGACACCTTCAACGGCAACTTCGAGACCGAGAACGCGGTCGCCGCGGTGCGCGTGCTCCAGGCCGCGGGCTACGCGGTGCATGTCGCGCAGGCGCCCGGCGGCGGCGAGCTCTGCTGCGGCCGGACCTGGCTCGCGGCCGGCCAGCCCGAGCGCGCTCGCGCCCGCGCTGCCGAGCTGCTCGCCGCCCTGCTGCCCTTCGCCGAACGCGGCATCGCCCTCGTCGGCCTCGAGCCCTCGTGCCTGCTGACGCTGCGCGACGAGATGCAGGTGATGAACCTGGGCGAAGCGGCGACGACCGTGGGCGCGGAGGCGCTGCTGTTCGAGGAGTTCATCGTCCGCGAGTCGCGCGCCGGACGGTTCGCGCCGGCCCTGAAGGCCGCCAGCGGGCGGCAGATTCTTGTCCACGGGCATTGCCACCAGAAAGCATTCGGCACGGTGCCCAAGGTGCTCGAGGTCCTGCGCCTGCTTCCCGGCGCCGAGCCGGCGCTGATCGAGAGCTCGTGCTGCGGCATGGCGGGCAGCTTCGGCTACGAGGCCGAGCACCACGAGATCTCGATGGCGATGGCCGAGCTCAGCCTCCTGCCGGCACTGCGCCGGGCGCCCGACGCGCTGGTCGTCGCCGACGGCACGAGCTGCAGGCACCAGATCGCCGACGGCGCCGGTCGCAAAGCCCTGCACGTCGCTCGGGTTCTCTGCGATCACCTGGCCTGAAGTCGGCATGGGTTTCTGCGGTTGCGCGGCCGGGGCCGGGGCCGAAGAATCGCCCCTTCCCACGCAGCTTCCAGAGCCATGATGAAACGACTCCTTCTCGCCGCAGCCGCCGGCCTGTTCTGCGCCACGGCGTTCGCCGAGTACCCCGACAAGCCGATCACCATCGTGGTGCCGTTCGCCGCGGGCGGCCCCACCGACAAGGTCGCGCGCGACCTCGCCGAGGCCCTGCGCAAGCCGCTCGCCAACCAGAGCATCATCATCGACAACGTCGGCGGCGCCGGCGGCACGCTCGGCGCGGCCAAGGTGGCGCGCGCCACGCCGGACGGCTACACGCTGCTGCTGCACCACATCGGCATGGCGACCTCGCCGGCGCTGTATCGCAAGATGACGTACGACACGCTCGGCGATTTCGAGTACCTCGGCATGGTCAACGACGTGCCGATGACCATCGTCGGCAAGCCCACCCTGCCGGCCAACAACTACGCCGAGCTCATGAAGTGGCTCGAGGCGAACAAGGGCAAGATCAATCTCGCCAACGCCGGCCTCGGCGCCGCCTCGCACCTGTGCGGCCTGCTGTTCCAGAGCACGCTCAAGATCGACATGCAGACCGTGCCGTACAAGGGCACGGCGCCGGCGATGAACGACCTGCTCGGCGGCCAGGTCGACCTGATGTGCGACCAGACCACCAACACCACCGGGCAGATCGCTGCCAAGGCGATCAAGGCCTATGCGGTCACTTCGAGCAAGCGGCTCACCACGCCGGCGCTGAAGGACCTGCCGACGCTCGACGAAGCCGGCCTGAAAGGCTTCAACGTGACGATCTGGCACGGGCTGTACGCGCCCAAGGGCACGCCGAAGGCGGTGCTCGACAAGGTCAACGCGGCGCTCAAGGTCGCGCTCAAGGACCCGGAATTCATCAAGCGCGAGGAAGCCCTGGGCGCGGTGATCATCACCGACGCGCGCGTCAACGGCGCCGAGCACAAGAAGTTCGTCGAGGCCGAGATCGCCAAGTGGGGGCCGGTCATCAAGGCTGCCGGCCAGTACGCCGACTGAGTCGGACTCCGGCCCCGCAGCAACCCGGCCCGCCTTGCGCGGGCCGGTTCATTTCTGGCGGCGCCGCCGCTAAGCCGGGCCGCGCACCGAAAGCGGGATCGTCACCGGCCCGTCGTTGATCAGGTGCACCTTCATGTCGGCGCCGAATTCACCGCTCGCCACCTCGCCGTGCCGCGCCGCGGCGCTGGCCAGCACCCGCTCGTAGATCCGCCGACCGAGTTCCGGCGCGGCGGCCCGGGAAAAGCCGGGACGATTGCCGCTCGAGGTGTCGGCGGCGAGGGTGAACTGGCTGATGACCAGAAGGCCGCCGCCGACCGCCGCCAGGTCGAGGTTCATCTTGCCGGCGGCGTCGGCGAAGATGCGCATCCGAAGCACCTTGTCGACCAGCTTGTCGGCGCTGGCGTCGGTGTCGTCGGGCTCGGCGCAGACGAAAAGCAGCACGCCTTGGCCGATCTTGCCGAGTACCCGGCCTTCGACCTCGACACGCGCCTCGGCGACCCGCTGCAACAGGGCGATCACCGGGCCGGCCTCCTGCTCAGCTCAGGGTGACGCGGGCGAACTTGCGCTTGCCGACCTGGACGACGAAGGTGCCCGCCGGCAGGCGCAGGCCCCGATCGGCGACGACGGCGCCGTCGACGCGAACGCCACCGCCTTCGATCAGGCGCATCGCTTCGCTGGTGGAAGGCGCGAGGCGTGCCTGCTTCAGCACCGCGCCGATCGCCAGCGGGGCGCCAGCCAGCGACACCGCATCGATCTGATCGGGGATGCCGCCCTTGGCGCGCAGGTTGAAGTCGGCCTCGCCGCCTTCGGCGGCCGCGGCGCCGTGGAAGCGTGCGGTGAGTTCCTTGGCCAGCGCCACCTTGGCGTCGCGTGGATTGCGCCCCTCGGCCGTTTCGCGGCGCAACCGCGCAAGCTCTTCGGTCGAGCGGGTGCTCAGGAGATCGAAGTACTTCCACATCAGATCGTCGCTGATCGACATCAGTTTGCCGAACATGTCGTTTGGAGGCTCGGCCACGGCGATGTAGTTGCCCTTCGACTTCGACATCTTCTCGACGCCATCCAGCCCTTCCAGCAGAGGCATCGTCATGATGCATTGCGGCTCCTGGCCGTACTCGACCTGAAGCGCGCGGCCGACCAGCAGGTTGAACTTCTGGTCGGTGCCGCCCAGCTCGAGGTCTGACTTCAGCGCCACCGAGTCGTAGCCCTGCATCAGGGGATAAAGGAACTCGTGCACGCTGATCGGCGTGCCGGCCTTGAAGCGCTTGGAGAAGTCGTCGCGCTCCATCATCCGCGCCACGGTGTAGCGGGAAGCGAGCTGGATCATTCCCCGGGCGCCGAGCGGGTCGCTCCACTCGGAGTTGTAACGGATCTCGGTCCGGGCGGCGTCGAGAATCAGCCCCGCTTGCGCCTGGTAGGTCCTGGCGTTGGCCTCGATCTGCTCGCGAGTCAGCGGCGGCCGGGTCGTGTTGCGCCCGGACGGATCGCCAATCATGGTCGTGAAGTCGCCGATCAGGAAAATGACCGTGTGCCCCAGGTCCTGCAGCTCGCGCAGCTTGTTCAATACGACCGTATGGCCGAGGTGAATGTCGGGTGCGGTCGGATCGAGGCCCAATTTCACCCGAAGTGGCACACCTGTTGCTTCCGAACGCACCAGTTTGGACAGCCAGTCCGTCTCGGGCAGCAGCTCGCTGCTGCGGCGCTTCGAGATCGCCATGGCCCGGGAAACGGCATCACTGACTGGACGCGCCGAGTCCGAAGGCACGGCAACAGAAGATACAGACATAGGGAGAATGAGGGGAAAAGGGCCCCCGAATGGGTAGGTATACTGCGCGGCGGCGTCCTACAACGC
The DNA here is from genome assembly GCA_021414305.1 of Burkholderiales bacterium. GTDB lineage: Bacteria > Pseudomonadota > Gammaproteobacteria > Burkholderiales > Burkholderiaceae_C > Schlegelella_A. The sequence goes on from JAIOOS010000019.1 coordinate 69,169, forward strand.
CGCCTCGAACCATCCTACGAGGCCAACCGGGGAGCCCGCGATTCTAGTGGCGGCCCGGTGGCGACGATCAACCGAAGCGCGAGCCCCATCCGGCAGCGCCGACCGACTCGAGCGAACCGCGCTCCGCAGAAAATTGAAATCGTTGGCTCCCTTTGAGCTCGCCTGGGCTTACGCCTCGGCGCACGCTGCAAGCTTCGCCGCCCGCTACCCGAAGACGCTTGCCGCGTCGGTCTCGCTCAGCCTGGCCGGCTTTGCCGCTACCGCGTTCGGCGTTGCGCCCATGGTGCCGGACGCTTCCTCCCTGCCGCAGCGGATCGTCAGCGAACGCGTTTCCACGGTCGACCTCGGCGCGCAGCTCGAGGCGCTCGCGGAGCACGACTTCGATCTCTTCCGCAGCGACGCCACCCGCGCCAGCGACACCGCCGATTCCCTGCTGGCCCGCCTCAGCGTCAACGACCTTGCTGCCGCCACCTTCCTGCGCACCGACCCGGTCGCGCGCAAGCTGCTCGAAGGGCGTCCCGGCAAGCGCGTGCAGGTGCGGGTCGACGCCTCCGGCCGGCTCGAGGAGCTGGTCGCCCGCTACGCCGCCCCCGGCAACGACAAGCTGCCTACCCAGTTCACCCGTTTGCGCGTCGAACGCGCCGCGGGCAAGCTGATCGCCTACTCGACCCTGGCGCCGCTGACCGCGCAGCCGCTGCTCGCCAGCGGCACGATCCGCTCGACCCTGTTCGCCGCGACCGACGAAGCCGGCATCCCGGACGCGGTGGCGACGCAGATCGCCGAGATCTTCGCCACCGACATCGACTTCCGGCGCGAGCTGAAGAAGGGCGCGACCTTCTCGGTCGTCTACGAAGCCATGACCGCCGACGGCGAGCCCGTCACCTGGGGCACGTCGAACTCGGGCCGCGTCCTTGCCGCCGAGTTCATCAACAGCAAGCAGACCTACTCTGCGATGTGGTTCAAGGACGGCGAGGGCAAGGGCAGCTACTTCGGCCTCGACGGCCAGAGCAAGCAGCGCTCATTGCTCTCGAGCCCGCTCGAGTTCTCGCGCGTGACCTCGGGCTTCGCGATGCGCATGCATCCGATCCTCAACACCTGGAAGCAGCACAACGGGGTCGACTACGGTGCGCCGAGCGGCACGCCGGTGCGGACCATCGGCGACGGCGTGGTCGAGTTCTCCGGCTGGCAGAACGGCTACGGCAACGTCGTCCACATCAAGCACAACAACGACCTGACCACGGTCTACGCTCATCTGAGCCACATCGACGTCGCCAAGGGCGTGAAGGTGGAGCAGGGCCAGACGATCGGCGCCGTCGGCCAGACCGGCTGGGCAACCGGGCCGCACCTGCACTTCGAGGTCAAGATCGACGGCGTGCAGCAGGATCCGGTGCTGGTGGCGCAATCGTCCGAAGGCGTGGTGCTCACGCCGGCCGCGAAGACCCAGCTCGCGCAGCTCTCGCAAAGCGTCCGCGCCCAGCTCGGCGTCGCCCAGACGCTGGCGCACGCCCAGGTTCTCGGCGAATAAGCCGGCGGTGCCATGAGTCTGCCCGGCCGCCCCAGGGGCGCATGCCGGTGGGCTGAGCCCCAGGGCTCCTAATGGGCACCGTCTTCATCGGCCTGATGTCGGGCACCTCGCTCGACGGGATCGACGGCGTGCTCGTCGACTTCTCCGCCTCGGGCGCGGCGCCGTTCCAGGTCCTCGCCCACGAGCGCGGCGAGTTCGCGCCGGAGTTGCGCACCGAGCTGCTGGCGCTCAATCGCCCGGGCGACGACGAGATTCATCGCGCAGCGCTCGCCGGAAACCGTCTGGCGCGGGGTTACGCCGGCGTGGTCGAGGCGCTGCTCGCGAAGGCCGGGCTGGCGCCGGAGGCCGTCGCCGCCGTCGGCTGCCATGGGCAGACCGTGCGGCATCGACCCGGCGAGTTCGACGGCATCGGCTACACCACCCAGATCAACGCACCGGCCCTGTTGGCCGAGCTCTGCCGGATCGATGTGGTCGCTGACTTTCGTAGCCGCGACGTGGCCGCCCGTGGCCAGGGTGCGCCCTTGGTGCCGGCCTTCCACCGCGCCTTGTTCGCCCGGCCCGGCCGGGCGACGGCAGTACTCAATCTCGGCGGCATCGCCAACCTCTCGGCGATCGGGCCCGACGGCGCGACCATCGGCTTCGACTGCGGTCCGGCCAATGCACTGCTCGACCTCTGGTGCGCGGCGTCGACCGGCCGGCGCTTCGATGCCGGCGGCGCCTGGGCCGCGACCGGCCAGGTGGATGCTCGGCTGCTCGATTCCCTGCTCGCCGAACCGTACTTCGTCCTGCCGCCGCCCAAGAGCACCGGGCGCGACCTGTTCAACGCCGAATGGCTGGAGCGCCGCCTCGCCGCCGCCGAGGCGCGCGCGCGCTTGCGGGCCGAGGATGTGCAGGCCACGTTGGCGGCGCTGACGGCGCGGACCTGTGCCGATGCCGTGGGCCGCCACGCGGCGCATGCGTCCGAGCTGATCGTCTGCGGGGGCGGCGCCTTCAACGCCGATCTTCTCGCCCGACTGGGCTCGCGGGTGGCGCCAACGACGGTCGTTCCGAGCGGTGACCGCGGCCTGCCGCCCGATCAGGTCGAGGCCTGCGCCTTTGCCTGGCTGGCGCGGGCTTTCATGGCGCGCGAGCCCGGAAACATCGCCGGCGTCACCGGGGCGTCGGGGCCGCGCGTCCTCGGCGCCCTCTACCCGGGCGCGGCGCCTCGGCAGACGTGAAAAAGCCGCCTCGCGGCGGCTTTCGGTCCGGGCTTCGAGCGATCAGGCGGAGAAGCTCGAGCCGCAGCCGCAGGTGGTGGTCGCGTTCGGGTTCTTGATCACGAACTGGGCGCCTTGCAGATCGTCCTTGTAGTCGATCTCGGCGCCGGCCAGGTACTGCAGGCTCATCGCGTCGATCAGCAGGGTGACGCCGTTCTTCGTCATCGAGGTGTCGTCGTCATTGACGATCTCGTCGAAGGTGAAGCCGTACTGGAAGCCGGAGCAGCCGCCGCCCTGAACGAAGACACGCAGCTTCAGGTCCGGGTTGCCTTCCTCGTCGACCAGGTCCTTGACCTTGTTGGCGGCGCTGTCGGTGAAGACCAGCGGCGCGGGCGGCGCGTCGTCGACCTGCGGGGTCGGGACGATGTTTTCGGCTACTGCGCTCATGAACGCTCCAGGAAAAGGTGCGAGGGAGATTATCGCAGTTGGGGCGAAGCCGCGCAGAAACAAGAAGCCGCCCGAAGGCGGCTTCCGTGCGACTTGGCTTGCCGGATCAGCGCTTGCTGAACTGCTTGCGACGGCGCGCGCCGTGCAGGCCGACCTTCTTGCGCTCGACCTCGCGGGCGTCGCGGGTCACGAACCCGGCCCGGCTGAGCTCGGGCTTGAGGGCCGCGTCGTAGTCGATCAGGGCGCGCGTGATGCCGTGGCGAACCGCGCCGGCCTGGCCGGTCTCGCCACCGCCGCGAACATTGACCTTCACATCGAAGGCGGCGTCGTTGGCGGTCAGCAGCAGCGGCTGGCGCACGACCATGATCGACGTCTGGCGGCCGAAGTACTCTTCGACCGGCCGGCCGTTCACCAGGATCTGGCCGGTGCCCTTCTTCATGAAGACGCGCGCGACCGACGACTTGCGCCGACCCGTGCCGTAGTTCCAGTTTCCGATCATTTCGCAGCGTCCTGAAGAATGTCGAGCTTCTTGGGTTGCTGAGCGGTGTGCGGATGGGTTTCGCCCGCATAGACCTTCAGCTTCTTGATCATCGCGTAGCCGAGCGGACCCTTGGGCAGCATGCCCTTGACGGCCTTCTCCAGGGCGCGACCCGGATGACGGGCCTGCATGTCCTTGAAGTTGATGCCGCGGATGCCGCCGGGATAGCCCGAGTGCCGGTAGTAGATCTTGTCCTGGGCCTTGTTGCCCGTGACGCGGATCTTGTCGGCGTTGACGATGACGATGAAGTCACCCGTGTCGACGTGAGGCGTGTAGATGGCTTTGTGCTTGCCGCGCAGGCGTAGGGCGACTTCACTGGCCACCCTGCCCAAGACCTTGTCGGTCGCGTCGATCACGAACCACTCATGCGTCACTTCGGCGGGTTTTGCGCTGAAGGTTTTCATGGAAGATTTGAAGTTGAGAACTGCCCCGGGACGGCGCTTCGACGATCGGATCCGCTTCTGGAGGCGGACGCTCACTCGCGCTCGATTCGTCCCTGCGGCGCCCGAAGGCGCCCTTTCCGCCGAGGCGATTTGCGAAAAGCCCGCGAGTGTAGCAGAGAGCGTGTTGACCTACCCCGGACCGTCCGGAGCGCTGGTACGCAGCCTCTAGACAAAACTCCTACACTGGGGTTAACCCTTAAGAACGTCTATGAACCTTATCGAAGGCGCCTTCCCGGTCGAACGGCGCGTCGCAGACACCTCCTCCGAGCCGGCAAAGGCTCCGGCCCCGCCTGCGCCGGCGAGTCCGGCCGCGGACGAGTCGCGACCAGGACGATCCTGGGTTCCGATTCGCTCGCTCGGGCCGCGGCATCGCGAGCGGATCGTCGCCCATCTGGTGGCGCTCGACGAGCGCGCGCGCTATCTCCGCTTCGGCTACCAGGCGAACGACGCCCAGATCGCCCGCTACGTCGACACCATCGACTTCGAGCACGACGAGGTGTTCGGCATCTTCAATCGCCGTCTCGCGCTGATCGCGATGGCGCATCTCGCCTGCCGGGCCGCCGACCAGAAGCGCGGCCGCGAAGCGAACGCCGAGTTCGGCGTCTCGGTGTTGCCGCTGGCGCGGCGCCGCGGCTTCGGCCGCCGCCTGTTCGAGCATGCAATGCTGCACGCGCGAAACCGCGGCGTGGTTTCGATCTTCATTCACGCGCTGAGCGAGAACACGGCGATGCTGAAGATCGCCCGCGACGCAGGCGCCACCGTCCAGCGCGACGGCTCCGAGTCGGAGGCCTGGCTGGCCCTGCCGCCCGACTCGTTCGCCTCCCACGTCGACCAGTTCTTCGGCGACCGGGCCGCCGAGCTCGACTACCGGCTGAAGCACCACGCGTTTCACGTGGAGAACCTGTTCAAACGGTCCGAGAAGACCTGATTTGGGGGTGGCTGAGCCTTCCCGGCGCCGCTAACATCCAGCGCTCGCTCGCCGCGTCGTTTGCAGGCGTCGCGGACTTTCAGGAGTGGACAGCCCGGTTATGGAAACCCTTCCGTGGATCACCGCGGTAGTGGCGATTTCGCTGCTCGGCATCGTCCTGCTTTCCTGGTCGTGGCTGTCGCGCCGGTCGGCCCGCGTCGCCCCGCTGCCCACCGAATGGGCTCTGTCCGCGCGGCCGGTGTTCTCCACCGACGAGCGCCGCGTCTACAAGCTGATGCGCGAGGCCCTGCCGCACCACGTCGTCCTCTCCAAGCTTCCGCTGGTGCGCTTCTGCCAGCCGAGCGACCCGGGCGAGGTGCGCTACTGGTACGAGCTGCTCGGCTCGATCAACGTCACCTTCGCGGTCTGCAGCGCCAATGGCCGAGTGCTCGCGGCGATCGATCTCGACACCGACCGCAACAACTCGCGTCGGGTCCTGCAGATCAAGCAGTCGGTGCTCGGCGCCTGCCGCGTGCGCTACCTCCGTTGCCCGGTCGACAACCTGCCTTCGGCCGGCGAGCTCCAGTTGCTGGTGCCGAGCGCGATGGCGGGCACGCGGGCGCCGAGCAGCGCCTCGCCGCCCACCGATCTCGACGAGGCGCGCGATTCGCTCGCCAGCACGGTGGCCTCGCGCCGCGCCCAGCGCACCGCCCTCTGGCAGGACTCTTCCCTGTTCCAGGATTCCTTCTTCGCTCCCGACAGCCGGCAAGACGGCTTCGGCAGCAGCGACTTCTCGAATCTGCCGCCGCCGGCGCTGGCGGCAGCGGCAGCGGCTCGCACCGGCACGCACAGCCAGCCCGGTGCGCTGAACGGTCTCGACCGCCTCTCGCGGGACGAGGAAGGCGACGAGGGTGGCGGTGCGGTGGTCGTCGACCCGGCGGCGACGACGTCGTCGTTCTCCAGGTCGCGGCATTGAGCCGCCGCGCCGCAAGGCGCGATCCGCCATGACCGACGAGATCTCCGAGAACGCGGCACCGGCCACGGCGCCGTACGCCGACCTCACCCCGAGCTCGGTGCTCGACGCGCTCGACGCCGTCGGCCTGCGCGGCGACGGCCGCATGCTGCAGCTCAATTCCTACGAGAACCGGGTTTTCCAGGCCTTTCTCGAGGACGGCCGCGTCGTCGTCGCCAAGTTCTATCGCCCCGAGCGCTGGAGCGACGCGCAGATCCTCGAGGAGCACGCCTTCGCCGCCGAGCTCGCCGCCGCCGAGATTCCGGTCGCCGCGCCGCTGAGCTTCGTTCGCGATCCCGATTCGCCGCACACCGCCGCAGTCTCGCTCGTCGGCCCCACGCTCGGCGTCGCCGCGATCGGCAGCCATGCCTATCGCTTCGGTGCCTGCGAGCGCATGGCCGGGCGCGCGCCCGAGCTCGACGATCCCGAGGTGCGGCGCTGGCTCGGCCGCTTCATCGGCCGGATGCACGCCGTCGGCGCACGCGCCCGCTTCGCCAGCCGGATCACCCTCGACGTCGACAGCTACGGCGTGGCAAGCCGCGACTTCCTGCTCGCGCAGGGCGTCATCCCTCCCGACTGCGCGAGCGAGTGGCTCGGCCTGGTCGACTCGGCGCTCGCCGCCTGCCGCACGGCCTTCGACGCCGCGCCGCTGAAGCAGCTCCGCCTGCACGGCGACTGCCACCTCGGCAACGTGCTCTGGACCGAGCGCGGCCCGCATTTCGTCGACCTCGACGACGCGGTCAACGGCCCGGCGATCCAGGACCTGTGGATGCTGCTCTCGGGCGACCGCGCGGCGATGTCCGGACAGCTGCTCGACGTGCTCGAAGGCTACGAGTCGTTCATGGACTTCGACTGGCGCGAGGTGCGCCTGATCGAGCCGCTGCGCACCCTGCGCATGATCCACCACAGCGCCTGGATCGCGCGGCGCTGGGAGGACCCGGCTTTCCCGATCGCCTTCCCCTGGTTTGCCGGCGCCTCCTACTGGGCCGACCAGTGCGTGCGCCTGCGCGAGCAGATCGTGGCGATGGCCGAGCCGCCGATCGGCAGCCCGGCCTGAGCCGCGACGCGCTGCGTCGTCAGGCGAGCAGCAGCGCGTTGACCCGCTTCACGTAGGAGGCCGGGTCCTCGAGCTGGCCGCCCTCGGCCAGCAAGGCCTGGTCGAAGAGGATGTTCGCCAGGTCGTCGAAGTGCGCGCTCGACTCGAGCCGTTTCACCAGCGCATGCTCGGCGTTGACCTCGAGGATCGGCTCGGCCTTGGGCGCGCCCTGCCCGGACTGCTTCAGCAGCCGCGCCAGGTGGCCGCTCATGTCGCCCTCTTCGGCCACCAGGCAGGCTGGCGAATCGACCAGGCGGGTGGTGACGCGCACGTCCTTCGCGCGGCCCTTCAGCGCTTCCTTCAGCCGGTCGAGCGTCGGCTTGAACGCGGTGGCGACTTCCTCGGCCTGCTTCTTTTCGGCCTCGTCCTCGAGCTTGCCGAGGTCGACCGAACCCTTGGCGACGCTTTGCAGCGCATGGCCGTCGAACTCGTAGAGATGCGAGAGCAGCCACTCGTCGACCCGGTCGGTGAGCAGCAGCACCTCGATGCCCTTCTTCTTGAAGATCTCGAGCTGCGGGCTGTTGCGCGCCGTGGCCAGCGTGTCGGCGGTCACGTAGTAGATCGCGTCCTGGCCCTCCTTCATGCGCGCCACGTACTCGGTCAAGGACACGTTCTGCACGCTGCCGTCGTCATGGGTGGTCGAGAACCGGTAGAGCCTGGTCAGGCGCTCGCGATTGGCGAAGTCCTCGCCGATGCCCTCCTTCAGGACGACGCCGAAGTCCTTCCAGAAGTCGGCGTACTTCTGCTTCTCGGCCGCGTCGTCGCTCTCGGCCAGGCCTTCGAGCATCGACAGCACGCGCTTGCTCGAGCCCTCGCGGATCGCCTTCACGTCGCGGCTTTCCTGGAGCAGCTCGCGGCTGACGTTGAGCGGCAGGTCGCTCGAATCGATCACGCCCTTGACGAAGCGCAGGTACACCGGCATCAGCGCCTCGGCGTCGTCCATGATGAAGACGCGCTTCACGTACAGCTTGACGCCGCCGCGCTTGTCGCGGTTCCAGAGGTCGAACGGCGCCTTGGCGGGGATGTAGAGGAGCTGCGTGTACTCGCTGCGGCCCTCGACCCGGTTGTGGGTGTAGGCGAGCGGCGCCTCGGTGTCGTAGCTGATCTGCTTGTAGAACTCCTCGTACTGCTCCTTCGTGATCTCGCTCTTCGGCCGGGCCCAGAGCGCCGCGGCCTTGTTGACCGGCGCCCACTCGTCCTTGACGACCTGCTTGGCGGCTTCGGCGTCCCACTCCTCCTTCTGCATCAGGATCGGCAGCGAGATGTGGTCCGAGTACTTCGAGACGATGGACTTCAGCTTCCAGCCCGAGAGGAACTCCTCCTCGCCCTCGCGCAGGTGCAGGACGACGCTGGTGCCGCGCTCGGGCCGGCTGATCGTCTCGACCTCGAAGTCGCCCGCGCCTTCGGAAGTCCAGCGCACGCCCTGCTCCGGCGGCAGGCCGGCGCGGCGCGATTCGACCGTGATCTTGTCGGCGACGATGAAGCCCGAATAGAAGCCCACGCCGAACTGCCCGATGAGCTGCGCGTCCTTCTTCTGGTCGCCCTGGAGGGCCGACATGAATTCGCGCGTGCCGCTCTTGGCGATGGTGCCGAGATTGGCCACCGCCTCGTCGGCCGACAGGCCGATGCCGTTGTCGGTGATGGTGATGGTCTTGGCCGTTGCATCGAAGGCGACGCGGACCTGCAGCTCGCTCTGGCCCTCGTAGAGCTCGGGCTTGTCGAGCGCCTCGAAGCGCAGCTTGTCGCACGCGTCGGAGGCGTTCGAGATCAGCTCGCGGAGAAAGATCTCCTTGTTCGAGTACAGCGAGTGGGTGACGAGGTGCAGGATCTGCTTGACCTCGGCCTGGAATGAAAGGGTTTGCTTGTCCATCGGCGTCTGGTTCGGTTCGGGTGCGGAAGGGGGCTCTGGCGGCGTGGCCGCGGCGAGACTTGGTGGCGCGGCGGCCATTTTCAAGCCGGCCCGCTTCTAGAATCCGCGCAGAGTGCGAACCGTCACCGCCACCCGCTACGTCACTCCGCTGCGCGAGGGCGGCTCGCTTCCGGCCGTGGTCGAAGCCGACGACGACGGCCTGTACGTGCTCAAGTTCCGCGGCGCCGGCCAGGGCGCCAGGGCCCTGATCGCCGAGCTCGTGGCCGGCGAGATCGCCCGCGCGCTCGAGCTGCCGATCCCGGAGATCGTCTTCGTCGAGCTCGACACCGAGCTCGCCCGCACCGAGCCCGACCCCGAGATCCAGGACCTGATCCGGGCCAGCGGCGGCCTCAACCTCGGCCTCGATTACCTCTCCGGCGCCCTGGCCTTCGACCCGCTGGTGGACCCCACCGATCCCGAGCTGGCGTCACGAATCGTCTGGCTCGACGCGTTCGTCACCAATCTCGACCGAACCGCGCGCAACACCAACATGCTGGTCTGGCACCGCAAGCTCTGGCTGATCGACCATGGCGCGGCGCTCTACTTCCACCATGCCGGGCTCGGCGACCCGGCCGCGGCCCTCAACCCGTTTCCGCTGGTCCGCGACCACGTGCTGCTGCCCGCGGCGAGCCGGATCGCCGAAGTCGACGCGCCGCTGGCGGCGCGCCTGACGCCCGCCGTGCTCGAGGAAATCGTCGGCCTGATCCCGGACGCCTGGCTCGGCGGCCTCGAGGCGCCAGCGGCTCCGGGCGCCGCAGCAGCGCGTGCCGCCTACCTCGATCACTTCCTGCGCCGCCTCGCCGCGCCGCGCGCGTTCGTCACGGAGGCCGTCCGTGCTCACGATGCACACCTATGACTACGCGATCGTCCGGGTCGTGCCGCGCGTCGAGCGCGGCGAGTTCGTCAACGTCGGCGTGATCGTCTCCTGCGACGCCACCGATTCGCTCGAGGCGCGGATCGAGCTCGATCCCGAACGCGTCCTCGCCCTCGACCCGGGCGCCGACATCGGCGCGATCCGCGCCGCGCTCGGCGCGATCGACGCGGTCTGCGCCGGCAGCGAAGGCGCGGGTGCGCTGGCCAAGCTGTCGCCCCGCGAACGGTTCCACTGGCTGGTGGCGCCACGCAGCGCGGTGATCCAGACCTCGCCGGTGCACACCGGGCGCTCGAAGACGCCGGGGTCGGTGCTCGGGCACCTGTTCGAGACGATGGTCGGCGCGCCGCGCCGCGCCCTGCCCGAAGGCGAGAACTAGCGCGCGGAGCGCCGGGCCTGCGCGGCCGCGCGGCTGCCGACCAGGCGCAACGGCGGACGGGTGGCCTCGAGGGGCGGCTCGCTCGCCGGCGGCAGCGAGGCGGCGGCGGGCTGCGACGCATTCGCCGCCTCGGCCCTTCTGCGCCGGCGCGACGACGACGATGACGACTTCGCCGCATCCGCGGCGACGTCGGCGCGGCCGAGGCTGCCGACAGCCGCCAGCGAACGCGCCAGCAGGTCGGCCCAGCCCCGCTGGTCGGGCTCGACCTTGCGGCCGGCCGTCGCCAGGATGGTGAAGACCCCGACCAGCACGATCAGGTAGAGCGCCGCCGCGATCTCGAAGATGTCGCGCATCGGCATGATGTAGTTCCAGGGCCGGGCGATGCCGAGGAAGGCGCAGAACATCCAGAGGAAGTTCGAGGTCGCCACCGGCACGGCGACGAGGATCCAGTCGGCGAGGTGCCAGCGCGCGACCCGGCGGCCACGCGCCAGGCGCGGGAAGGTGACGTAGTGCAGCACGAAGGCGTTGAGCGTCAGCACCACGACGAGCAGGATCTTCGCCTGCAGCTTCGGGTTCTCGAGGTAGTCGGCACGCTCGCCCAGGCCGAACAGGACGATCGCGCCGCCGGTGGCGTAGAGCAGCAGCAACGCCAGCATGACGATGCGGGCGACGAAGGGGTTCGGCGGCGCGATCCGCACCTTGTCCTGCGAGAGCTTGGAGAGCAGCCGCAGGTCGGTCGCGACGATCGCGCCCAGCGCCATCGAGGCGGCGAGCAGGTGTCCGAAGACCAGGAGCATGTGGAACAAGGGAACGGCTTTCCGGAAAAGGGGCGCGGGAATCGGGTCGGTCGAGCCTCATGCAGACGCATGGCCCATGCCAAGAAGGATCGGCCGTTTGCGGCCATCCTTTCGTGAGCGAATCGTCATCTGTTGACGAATTTCTCCCGGCATCGAGAGGCGCAGCGAGGGTAGCGGCCGGGAACGGGCACTGTTGCAAGGAGTTGCCGCATTTGTAAGCAATCGCGTCGCCGGCCCGGCGCCTGCACGACCTCCCGTTTCAGCTCTCGAGCGGGTGCGGCGCGCGCTTCTCGAACCAGTGCGTGATGCGCTGCCCGTCCCAGTGCAGGCCGATGTGCAGCGCCGAGCGGGCATGGCGCAGCGCCCGCGGCCGGAAGATCGCGACGCACTCGCCGCCGGGATCGCGCACGCTGGGATAGCCGATGCCCCAGCTGCCGCCCTGACGGAGCGCCGCACCCAGCCGTTGCGACGCGGCGTAGTCGTCCGGGTCGAGCACCGAGGCGTACGTCCGCTCGGCCGGCTGCGCGTCGGCGCCGAGGCGCAGGTCGTGCAGCTCGGCCTCGACGTTGGCCGTGATCAGGCGCATGTCGAGGTCGATCGCCGGCTCGTCGGTGCGACGCAGGAACACCGTTCGATGGTGGCTCACCTCGGCGACCGCGGTGGCCAGCGAGTGGCCGGCGTAGTAGACGCCGTAGCTGCCGTTCGAGAAACGCGAGCCTTCGGGATTGAGGTGGGTGAACGCGGCCATCACCGGCGTGGCGCCCGGGCCGCTCACGCGCTCTTCGGGCGGCACGAGCTGCAGCTCGCCGATCTCGTCGCGCAACCGCGGATTGGCGAGCGCCTCGATCGCGAACACCGCGTCGAGATCGGCCGGGTCGGCGATCGCGTCGTACAGCCCCACCGTCGGAAAGCGCGACGGAATCAGCCGGTACGACGGACGCCAGGACACGCGCGCCAGCGGCACGCTCTTCGGATCGATCGCCACGGCACGGGTGCGAGAGGTCGCTAGGCCTTGCCGCCGCGTTGCGCGTCGAGGTACTGGCGAACGACGAACAGGTCGGCGACCTGGCCGCCCAGCATCCGCTCCAGCGCCGACTTGCCGGCGAAGAGCGGTGCGGTGTTGGGCTTCCTGATCCATTCGTCGGCGCGGGCGGCCACCGGGAACAGGATGTGCAGCGAAGAGTAGATGCCGAACAGGTGCGAGAGCCGCTCGAGCTGGTGCCGGTCGAGCGGCCCGACCTTCCCCTGCTTCCACTGGTAGAGCGTCGTCCGGGCCACGCCGAGCAGGGTGGTCTGCTCGGCGACGCCGAGCTGCCAGGCCTCGGCCAGGCGAAAGAAGGTGCGCAGGCCGGCCGCGGCCGCCTGCGCAGTGCCGGTGTCGATGCCGGCGTGCGCCGGCTTGAGCAGCGCGGTCATGGCGATGGCAGGGGAAGCGGCACGACGGACATGCGTCATCCTAGTCCGCTCGCGAACAGAAATCAATGAATTGTCCGTATCCGGACAGGGACTTCCGCTATCGGGCGAGCGTCACTCCGCCGTCGACGACCAGGGTCGTGCCGACGACGTAGTCGCCGGCCCGCGAGGCGAGGTAGATCGCCGCGCCCGCCATGTCCTCGTCGCGGCCGATCCGCCGCGAGGGAATCCGCTGCGCGACCTCGTCGCCGTGGTCGCGCGCCACCCGGTTCATCTCGGAGGCGAAGGCGCCGGGCGCGATCGCGCTGACGACGATGTTCTCCGGCGCCAAGCGCAGCGCCATCCGCCGGGTGAGGTGGATCAGGCCGGCCTTGCTGGCGGCGTAGGAGTAGGTTTCCTGCGGGTTGACCGAGAGGCCGTCGATCGAGGCGACGTTGATCACCTTGGCGGGCCGCTCGGCGCTCGCCGCCGCGCGCAGCAGGCCGGTCAGGGCCTGGGTGAGGAAGAACGGCGTCTTCAGGTTCAGGTCGACGACCTTGTCCCAGCCCTTTTCCGGGAAGGTGTCGTAGCTCTCGCCCCAGGCCGCGCCGGCGTTGTTGACCAGGATGTCGAGCCGGGGCTCGCGCGCCGAATAGGCGGCGGTGAGGGCGCCGACGCCTTCCATCGTCGACACGTCGGCGGGCAGCGCGAAGCAGGGACCCGCCGAGGCGAGCTCGCCGGCGGTCTTCTCGCAGGCCTCGGCCTTGCGCGAGGAGATGTAGACGCGCGCGCCCTGGGCGAGGAAGCCGGCGGCGATCATGCGGCCGATGCCGCGCGAGCCGCCGGTGATCAGCGCGGTCTTGCCGGCAAGGGAAAAGAGGTCGTTCATGGACAGGTCTCCTGGTGGTCAAGGGCGATCGCGCCGCAGTCCCGGGCCTGGCCCTGCAGGCAGAGCAGCGCGGCGACGATGCGGCCGGCGGCGATCTCCCGCGCCGCGGCGCGCCGCCCGTTCTCGAGCGCTTGCGCGACCCGCGCCTCCGGCAGCAGCGGCACGGCGCAGGTGACGAGCCGATGGCCGAGGTCGCTGTCGTCGCGCACCTCGCTGGCGGGGCGGCGAACGATGCGCGGATCGTCGACGTCGACGGCATTGGCGATCACCGTCGCCGCGGCGTCGGCGCTCGACGCGCTCGCGGCGAGCACGGTCACCGCGTCGGCGATGCCGAGCGAGAAGCTGCGTCCGCGCCAGCCCGAGGTGGCGATGCCGCGCACCGGCCACGCCGAGTCGATGGCGAAGCGGCCGTCGAGCGGCAAGGCGGCGAGGCCGTGCGCCGGATCGGTGAAAAGCCCGACGTCGAACGCCGCGCCCGGCGCGAGATGCAGGGCGATGTCGCCGCCGTTGTTGACGTAGGCGCGGTGGATGCGCGGTTCGGCGAAGGCAACGATCAGCTCCTCGGCGACGCTGCCCGCCACCGCCGCCATTGCCGTGAGGAAGCGGCCCCCGGTGGCATGCGCCCGGCAGGCCGCGACCATGCGCCGCGCGATCGGACCGCGCGGCGCGACCGCCGCACCCGCCGCCGACGACAGGTCCGTGCGCAACAGCGGCAGCTCGGCGACGAGCTCGTCGAGCACGCCTTGAAAGCGCAGCCAGGCGCGATCGATGCACTCGGCCGCCGCGCCGCTCTCGCCTTCGGCGAACACGATGCAGTCGATCGGCCCGTGCTGGAAGTGCCAGCGGCCGTCGCCGAGCCGGGCGCGCAACGCGCCGCTCACTCGGCGGCTCCGCGCAGGCGATCGAGCGGCCAGGGATTGGCGGCCGAGGCCTCGACCGTCCGCCACGCGCCCGATGCGAGCAGCTGCTCGAGCCGCTGCACCCGGCCCATGTGGCCGCCGAGCGCGCGGTAGTCGTCGAGACGCATCGTGAACTCGATCGGCGAGACGATCGCCGGCGTCGGCACCGAGCCGAAGCTTGCGGCCGGCATCTTCGCCACGTCGACCATCACCGTGATGCCGCCGCCGGGCCAGACGTAGACCGGCGCGCCGCCGCAGGTGACGTTGACGAGCAGGCTCTTGATCGAGCGGGTGAGGCGCACCGGGTTGTCGGTGACGCCGGCGCGCAGGCTCCCGCCCGCGCCGGCGACGTAGAGCACCGAGCAGAGCGAGGGCTCGCAGTTCTCGCCGATCCGCTCGACCACGCGCCGCACCTCGGCCGGCATCTCGGCCGGCTGCGGCACGAGCTGCTCGTCGAGGACGAACCAGGCCGAGTCTTCGCCGGTGGTCGAGACCATCAGCAGGCGCAGCCCCGGCCGCGCGCCGTGCTTCGCGTCCCAGCCTTCGACGATGGCGAGCGGGTCGGTGATGTCGGTGCCGCCCCAGCCCGAGCCGGGACTGGCGACCTGGAAGTAGCGGCCCGGCGTCGACTTGCGGCCGTGCAGCCGAATTCCGGTCGGAGTCATGTCGAGGAACTTGCCCGCCTGGTGCTCCGAGAGCACGCCCGTGACGTGGTCGTCGACCACCACCACCTCGTCGGCATGGCCGAACCACTGTGGCGCGAAGATGCCGATCGTCGCCGAGCCGCAGCCGACGCGCATCCGCCGCTCCTCGACGCCGTCGACGATCGGCGGCCGGTCGGCGGCGACGACGACCGTGGCGCCGCCTTCGATCTGCAGCTCCACCGGCTCGCGGTTGCCGAGCGCCATCATCATCTCGCAGGCGACCCG
Source organism: Burkholderiales bacterium (assembly GCA_021414305.1). Taxonomy (GTDB): domain Bacteria; phylum Pseudomonadota; class Gammaproteobacteria; order Burkholderiales; family Burkholderiaceae_C; genus Schlegelella_A. The sequence continues at coordinate 84,398 of JAIOOS010000019.1, forward strand.
GCCCTCCTTCTTCGAGCCGCCGGTGAGGTGGTGCACGCCGCCGAGGGCGAGGAACTGCGAGCCGTACTCGATCGTGCTGACGTGGCCCACCGCCTCGCCGCGATGGCGCACCGTCGCCTGCTCGGGGCCGAGGTAACGGTCGGTATCGATCTTCACCTTGAAGCTGCAGTAGCTGAAGATGCCCTCGGTGACCACGGTCACCATGTCCACGCCTTCGTGCTTCGAGGCGACGATGAAGGGCGCCGGCTTGTAGTCGGGATAGGTGGTGGTCGAGCCAACGCCCGAAACGAACACGGGCGCGTCGTCGATCAGGCTGCCGTCCCAGCCGGCGTCGCCACGCGCCGCCTGCCACTCGACCAGGTCGGTGCCCGGCCTGACCACCAGCGCCAGCGTGTCGGTGCGCGTCAGCACGCCCTCGACATTGCCGTAGCGGTCGCAGGCGCCGAGCTTGCCGGGGCTGATCTGGCAGAGCACCGGGCAGGCCTCGCAGCGCACCTTGTCGGCGGCCATCTTCTCCGGCGCGCGCGAATGCTCGAGCACGACGGGCTGGCCGTCGGAGCGCAGGGCGACCACTCCCTCTCCCGCTTGCGGGAGAGGGTTGGGGTGAGGGTCTTCGCCGGACTCCACCACCCTCACCCCGGCCCTCTCCCGCTCTCGGGAGAGGGAGAAGACAGGATCGCCGCGCGCAGCCGGCTCGGCGTCACCGGCACCTCGCGCATGCGCACACCGGTCGCGTGATGAATGGCGTTCAGGATCGCCGGCGCCGTGGCCACCAGCGCCGGCTCGCCCACGCCCTTGGCGCCCCACGGTCCGAGCGGCTCGGGGTCCTCGACCAGATGCACCGTGATCGGCGGCACGTCGCCGACGGTCGGGATCAGGTAATCGTGCAGGTTGTCGGTGCGGCCGTTGACGTATTCCTCCATCAGCGCCATGCCGATGCCCTGGGCGATGCCGCCGTGCACCTGGCCTTCGACGAGGGTCGGGTTGATCGCCCGGCCGACGTCGTGCGCCGCATGGATGTGCAGCAAGCGCACCGTGCCGAGCTCGAGATCGACCTCGAGCTCGGCCATCTGCGCGGCGAAGCCGTAGGTCGCGTACGGCACGCCCTGGCCGTCGGCGTCGAGCGGCACGGTCGGCGGGTTGAAGTGGCCGCTGGCCGAGGCCAGGTCGCCCGCGGCATCGGCCGGCCAGTCGCGCAGGTCGACGCGACGCCGCTCGCCGTTCGCCTCGGCGACGAGAAAGAAGCCCTCGAGCGCGAGCCGCACCTCGGCGTCGTTCGCAGCCGCGAGATCGAGCCTCTCGAGCAACTGCCGGCGCAGGGCGATGCCGGCGCCACGCGCCGCGTTGCCCGAGACGAAGGTCTGCCGCGAGGCCGACGACTTGCCCGCATCGGCGGTGAGGTCGGTGTCGCCCATCACCTGGCGCACGCAGGACAGCTCCAGGCCAACGGCGTCGGCGAACATCTGCGGCATGATGGTCGCGGTGCCCTGGCCGATCTCCTGCGCGCCGTTGTAGAGAAAGAGATGGGCGCCGTGCGCGGCGTCGCAACGCAGCGCGCCGCGCATCGTCGACGGATTGGCGATCACGGTGTTGCCGATGCCGTACCACATGCACGCGATGCCGGTGCCGCGCCGCAGCGGCTTTCGGGCCGCAGCCGCCTCGGCGTTGAACGCCGCCGACGCGGCCTGGGCCGCGGCCCAGGCCGGACGCAGCGCATCGAGGCACTCGCGCAGGCCGACGCTCGCTTCCAGCTTCTGTCCGGTCGGCGTGCGGTCGCCGGCGCGCAGCGCGTTGGCGTGACGGAACTCGAGCGCGTCGGCACCCGTGGCCGCCGCGAGCTCGTCGATCAGCAGTTCGCCGAGCAGCGCCGCCTGCGGCACGCCGAAGCCGCGAAAGGCGCCGGCGACGCTGTTGTTCGTGAGCACGGCGCGCGTCAGGGCGCGGACGTTCGGCACGCGGTACGGGCCGGTGGCGTGGATCGGCACGCGGTTGGCGACCGTCGGCCCCCACGACGAGTACGCGCCGGTATTGAAGTCGCCGCTGAAATCGAACGCGGTGAGCCGGCCGTCGGCCGTGCACGCGGCGGTCGCGCTCATCTGCGCGGGGTGCCGCTTGGTGCTGGCCTGCATCGACTCGGGCCGTTCGTACACCAGCCGCACCGCCCGGCCGAGCTTCCAGGCGGCGACGGCGAGCAGCGGCTGCACCGAGACGTCGAGCTTGCCGCCGAAGCCGCCGCCGATCGCCGAGGGCACGATGTGCACCTGCTCGGGAGCGATCGCCAGCACGTGCGCGATCTCGTCGCGGTCCATGTACGGCGTCTGCGTGCAGGTGAAGATCCGCACCCGCCGCGGCGCGCCCGGCGCCGCGCCCTCGACCCGCTCGGCATAGCCCGCCTCGGGCTCGATGTACGCATGCTCGACGTAGCGCGTCTCGAAGCGCGAGCTCGCGCGAACCGCCGATCGCGCCGGGTCGGCGAGCGCCACATCGACGTCGCCCGAGACCACGCGGCCGCGGCAGAGCACGTTGTCCGGATAGCGCGCCTGCACCGTCTCGCCCGCCGCCGCGGCGGCGAACGCGGCCGCCGGCGTCTCGTGGGCAGGAAGGGCGGAGAAGCGCACCGGCAGCTCCGCCTCGGCCAGCGACAGCAGCGCGTCGGCATCGCCGACGAGGGCGAGCACCGCTTCGCCGCGGAACCGGGCCACATCTCGGGCCAGCACCGGCTGGTCGCGCAGGTCGGCGAAGATCGCGAAGGCGTTGTTCGGCACGTCGGCCGCGGTGAGCACGTCCACGACGCCGGGCCAGCGGCGCAGGAAGGCCTCGATGTCGCCCAGCTCGAAAGCGGCATGCGCATGCGGCGAACGGACCACGCGCATCGCCAGCACGTTGGCCGGATCGCCGGGCCACTCGTCGGCGCCGAAGCGCTCGTCGCCGCGCACCTTGGCCGGCGCGTCGAGGCGTGCCGCGCGGCTGCCGACCGAGCTGCCGCTCGCCGCCACCGGCGCCGCCGCGACCTCCCCCGCCGCGACCGCGAGCACCGCCTCGACGATCTTGGTGTAGCCGGTGCAGCGACAGAGCACGCCGGCGAGCGCGTCGCGCACCTCGGCCTCGCTCGGCTTCGGGTTGCTGCGCAGCAGCGACTCGGCGCTCATCAGCATGCCGGGGGTGCAGATGCCGCACTGCGCCGCGCCGTGGGCGACGAAGGCGCGCTGCAGCGGCGAGAGCGCGCCGTCGGCAGCGGCGAGGCCCTCGACCGTGGTCACCGCCCGGCCCTCGCACTGGCCGACGGCGACGATGCAGGCGCACACCTGCTCGGCGTCGAGCAGCACGGTGCAGGCGCCGCAGTCGCCGGCGTGGCAGCCGATCTTGGTGCCGGTGAGGCCGAGCTCGTCGCGCAGCGCGTCGGAGAGGCGGCGCGACGGGTCGCCGACCAGCTCGCACTCCCTGGCGTTCACGTGCAGGCGCACGATCTGCCGCGCCTCGAGGTCGCGCGCGGTCATGGCGCGAAGCTCGCGAGGGCGCGGCGCAGCAAGGTCAGGGTGGTGTCGAGGCGGAATTCGCCGCTGCCGCGAACATCGTCGAGCGGCGTCAGCGGGGCCAGGTCGCCAGGCTCGACCGAGTCGGCGAGCGCCGCCGCGTCCCGCCCCATCAGCCGCGCCTCGAGCGCCGGCAGGCGCTGCGCCACCGCCGAACAGCTGCCGACGGCGACGCCGGCGTGGCTCACCCGGCCGGCCGGGTCGAGCTCGATGACGGCCGCGACCATGGTGATCGAGATCACCAGGTAGCGCCGGCCGCCGAGCTTGAGAAACACCGAGCGCGCCGCCGCGGCGCGAGCCGGGATGTGCAGCGCGCTCACCAGCTCGTCGGCGCGCCGCGCGGTACGGCGGCTGCCGAGCACGAAGGCGGCAAGCGGCAGCCGGCGCGCGCCCGCGGCGCTCGCGAGCTCGACCTCGGCGCCGAGCGCGAGCAACGCCGGCATGCCGTCGGCCGCGGGCGAAGCGTTGCAGACGTTGCCCACGACCGTGCCCGCGTTCTGGATCTGCACCCCGCCGACCTCGCGCGCCGCGGCCTTGAGCGCGTCGAACAGCGGCGGCAGGTCGGCGCGAATCAGGTCGCTCCAGGTCGTGGTCGCGCCGATCGTCCACCCGGTCGCGCTCTGCCGGATGCCGCGCAGGCCGACGACCCGGGAGAGGTCGAGCAGCGGCCGGGCGATCCTCTGGCCGACGTGCGCCGGGTAGAGGTCGGTGCCGCCGGCGAGCACGGTCCAGTCGCCGGCGGCGAGCAGGCTCGCAGCTTCGGCCACCGACCGGGGTCGCTCGAAACGGGTCATCGCCGCGCCTCCCTCCGCCAACGAAGGGACTCCTTCATTGCAGGGACAATCTAGCATGCGCCCTCCCGGAGCGGCGGGCGGCTTCGCGGCCCCTCGCTCCCCTTCGCTGTTCACCCGAGTCCAACCATCGCCATGGCGGCTTTCGATTCCCAGAAGGTTCTCTCGGTCCACCACTGGAACGAGTCCCTGTTCACCTTCACCTGCACGCGCGGTGCCAGCCTGCGCTTCGAGAGCGGCCACTTCGTCATGGTCGGCATCATGGTCGACGGCAAGGCGCTGATGCGCGCCTATTCGATCGCCAGCGCGCACTACGCGGAGCACCTCGAGTTCTTCAGCATCAAGGTGCAGGACGGCCCGCTCACCTCGCGCCTGCAGCACCTCAAGGTCGGCGACGAGGTGCTGGTCGGCAGGAAGCCCACCGGCACCCTCGTCCTCACCGACCTGCTGCCGGGGCGCAACCTCTACCTGTTCGCCACCGGCACCGGCCTGGCGCCGTTCATGAGCATCATCCGCGACCCCGACACCTACGACCGATTCCAGAAAGTCGTGCTGGTGCATGGCGTGCGCAAGGTCGACGAGCTCGCCTATGCCGACCTGATCGCCTACGAGCTGCCGCGCGACGACTACCTCGGCGAGCAGGTGCGCGACAAGCTCGTGTACTACCCGACGGTCACCCGCGAGCCGTTCCGCAACCAGGGTCGCCTGCCGGAGCTGATCGCCAACGGCAAGCTGTGCAGCGACATCGCCTTCCCGCAGATCGACCCGACGCAGGACCGGGCGATGATCTGCGGCGGCCCGGCGATGTTGAAGGACATGCGCGCCGTGCTCGACGCCGCCGGCTTCACGATCTCGGCCGGCATCGGCCAGGCCGGCGGTTATGTGATCGAGCGGGCGTTCGTGGAGAAGTGAGCTTGTCCTAACGCCTTCATAACGGCGCGCTGCCTACAACCCCTCCCTGACGGGCCGTGCCCGTGGGAGACGGTGATGATTTCAACTCTGCGAGAGAGGGCCGCGTGCGCGGTCCTGGGTCTTCTGGCCGCCTGCGGCGGCGGGGGCAGCGGCGACCCGGCAAGCCACTCGGTGGCGGTCACGGTGACGGGCCTGCGGCACTCGTACAACGGCATGACCCTGCGCAACAACGGCGGAGACGATCTCAAGGTCTTCGCCGACGGCGCGGCCAGCTTCAAGACCGCGCTGGCCAGCGGCAGCACGTATGCCGTGACGGTCTCGGCGCAGCCGACCGGGCCCGACCAGGCCTGCACCGTCGGCAACGGCAGCGGCACGATCGCCGGCAGCGACGTCACCGACGTCACCATCGACTGCCCCTATCCCGCCGCCTATGCCGTCGGCGGCACGGTGAGCGGGCTGCTCGGCACCGGCCTCGGCCTTCAGTACAACGCCGACAACGTCAGCCTGCCGTCGATCGATCAGGTCAACGCCGACGGCGCGTTCGTGTTCGATGCCAGCCGCACCAGCGCCGTCGACGGCACGGTCTACGGCGTCTCGATCGTCAACCAGCCGACCAACCCGGCGCAGACCTGCGTCGTCCTCAACGGCAGCGGCACGGTCGCCGGCGCCGACGTCGCCGGCGTCGACGTGGTCTGTGGAACGCACACCGTGGCGGTGACGATCGCCGGCCTGCGGCAGCACTCGGCGCACGGCATCAAGCTGCAGAACAACGGCGGCGACGACCTGGTCCGCTTCATCGACGGCAGCTACGCCTTCGCCACCCCGCTCGCGGCCGGCAGTGCCTACAACGTGACGATCGCGGCCCAGCCGCAGACCCCGGACCAGACCTGCACCGTCGGCAACGGCAGCGGCACCATGGGCAGCAGCAACATCACGAACGTCGTCGTCGATTGCCCGTACCCGCCGGCCCGTTCGGTGGGCGGCACGATCACCGGCATGACCGGTACGGGCCTCGACCTGACCTACTTCGCTCCGAACCTGGGCGTGCAGCTCGGCACCGCCGCGATCACCGGCAACAGCTTCGTGTTCGCGGCCAGCGACACCAGCGCGATCGCCGGCACGAGCTACAGCATCAGCGTGCGCGTCCAGCCGACGAACCAGACCTGCTTCTTCACCGGCCCCGGCGCGATCGCCGGGACCTCGTTCGTCAGCGGCACGGTCGGCAACGCCGACGTGACCACGCTCAACCTGACCTGCGGCCCGGTCGGGTCGGTCCTGCCCTGCACGCCACCGGCGGGCGCGGGCACGACCCACGGCAGCATCAACGCGGCCGAGACCTGGACCGAGGCCGGCAGCCCGCACATCATTCCCTTCGACATCAACGTCTCGGCGCCGGTGACGATCCAGGAATGCGCGGTGGTGCGCATCGTCAAGGGCGGCACCGTCACGGTCACCTCGGGCGGCAGCCTCGTCGCCAACGGCGCCTCGGGCCGGCCCGTCACCTTCGAGGCGAAGGTCGCCGGACAGGCGTGGTCGTCGATCCGCAACCTCGGCGGCACCCTTTCGCTGAACCATGCGGTGCTGACCGGCGGCGGCGATCCACTGAGCACGAATCCGGCGTTCGCGGGGGCGCTGCACATGCAGACTGGCGCAGGGGTCGGCACGTTCCACGTCGACGACGTCGAGATCGCCGGCTCGCTCAGCCAGGGCGTCTACATCAACGGCCCGGTCGGGTTCGACGCCAGCTCGCAGAACCTGCGCGTGCACGGCTCGGCCGGCTACCCGGTGCACGTCTATGCACGGGTCCTCGGCTCGGTGCCGAGCGGCCAGTACACCGGCAACGGCCACGACGCGATCGCGATCGCCGGCTCGGGCGGCCCGGTCGTCGACGCGCAGACGATGCACAACCGCGGCGTGCCGTACCACGTCGGCAGCGGACCGGACGGCGGACGGATGGACATCAACTCGCAGGTCACCGGCCAGGTCGCCGTGCTGACGATCGAGCCCGGCGTCACTGTGCAGTTCCCGCCCGGCGGCACGTTCAACGTCGATCCCGGAAGCGGCACCAGTGCGGCCAAGGGCGCGTTGATCGCGATCGGCGGGGCGGCGGCCGACCAGAAGATCGTGTTCACATCGGACCGGGGCGCCGCGTCGACGGCGGGCGACTGGCTCGGAATCGCCTTCAACGGCGTGATCGATCCGCGCAGCACGATGCAAAACGTGCGCGTCGAGTTCGCAGGCGGCGCGTCGGTTTCGGGCGGCAATTCCTGCCCCTATCCCGGCATTCCCATCAACAACGCGGCGATCCGCATCTTCGGTCCGCCCTCGAGCCAGTTCATCACCAGCACCGAGATCCTTTCGAGCGCACTCTTCGGCATCGATCGCGGCTGGCGCGCCGACCTGCAGCCCGACTTCCTGGCGAGCAACACGTTCACCGCGGTCGCCTCGTGCAAGGAGACGACGCCGCGCACCTTCAACGGGGTGTGTCCGGCGGTCGTGCCCTGCCCCTGAGGCGAAGCCGGCCTGCCCGGGTGCTTTCGTCGCTACCATCGCAACCACCCTCAGGAGCCGCCCGCGGGAACCCAGCCTGCGGGCCTCGCCGGCCGCCATGCGCCTTCACCTGGTCGACCTCGCGTCGGCCACCCTCGCCGACGGCTCGAGCAGCCCTCTCGCGCCGCGCGACGCCGCGCTCCTGGCCTGGCTCGCGCTCGAAGGGCCGACCCCCCGGGCCCGGCTGGCCGAGCTGCTCTGGCCCGAGAGCGAGCCCGAAGCGCGGCGCAACACGCTGCGCCAGCGCCTGTTCCACCTGAAGAAGGCCTGCGGCGAGCTGGTCTGCGGCGGCAACGCGCTGCGTCTGGCCGATGGCGTCGGCCACGACCTCGTCGATTCCGACGGCGTGCTCGGCGAGCTTCGTTTCCCCGACGCGCCGGCGCTCGACGAATGGGTGCGCGCGCAACGCGGCCGGCGCACCGGCGCCGCCCGCACCGCGCTCGAGGCCGAGCTGCGTTCGCTCGAAAACGCCGGCGAGCTGGCGGCCGCGCTGCCGGTCGCCGAAGCGCTGTTGCAGCTCGAGCCGCTGAGCGAAGCCGCGCATCGCCACCTGATGCGCCTGCACTACCTGCGCGGCGATCGCGCGGCGGCGCTGCTCGCCTTCGACCGCTGCGAGCGCGTCCTCAAGGACGAGATCGGCACGCGTCCCTCGACGGAAACGCTGGCCTTGCTGCAGACGATCGAGCAGGCCCGCCCGCACACCTGGATCGCCGGCCAGCCGCTGCCCGCTTCCGCCCTGCGGCCGCCGCTGCTGATCGGCCGCGACGCCGAGCTCGCCGAGCTGGCGCGGGCCTGGGCGGCGCAGCGCCTGTTCGTCGTCACCGGGCAGGCGGGGGCGGGCAAGAGCCGGCTGCTCGACGCCTTCGCCGAAGCACGCGAGGGTGTCCTCATCCTGCGCGCCCGCCCCGGCGACGACAAGGTGCCGCTGGCCACGCTCGTGCGCCTTGTCCATCGCCTCGGCGAGCGCTGGCCGGGCCTGGGCGCGGCGCCGGCATTCGCCCGCTTCATGAGCCGGACCGCGGGGCCGGGCGAAGGCCAGCCGCCGACGGCGCAATCGGTCGCGCCGATCGTCCTCGAGCTGCTGCGCGCGGCCCGCGGCCAGGGCCTGCTCGGCCTCGTGCTCGACGACCTGCAGTTCGCCGACGATGCCAGCGCCGACGCCTGGCGGGAGCTGCTCGCCGCGCCGGCGCTGGCCGAGCTGTGCATCGGCTTCGCGTCGCGACCGGAGGGCGATACGGCCACGGCGCGCATCGAGGCCTTGTGCGCCCGCAGCGACACGGTCCGGCTGGTCCTGCAGCCGCTCGGCGCCGAGGCCGTGCGGCCCTTCCTCGAATCGCTCGGCCTGCCCGGCGTCGACGGTGAAGCGGTGGCGGCGGCGTTGGTGCGGCGGATTGGCGGCAACCCGCTGCACCTGCTGGAGACGATCCGCCATGCCCTCGAGAAGCACGGCCACCTGCGCGCCGACCGGCTCGAGGCGCCGGCGCGCGTCACCGAGCTGCTCGAAAAGCGTCTGCTCGCGTTGCCGGCCGAAGGGCTTCTCGTCGTCCGCATCGCCGCTGTCGCCGGCAACGACTTCGAACCCGAGCTGGCGGCGGCCGTGAGCCGGCGCGACGTGCTCGAGCTCGCCGACTCCTGGCACGCGCTCGAGCGCCAGGGCCTGCTCGACGCCCGCGGCTTCATGCACGACCTGATCGGCGAAGCGGCGCATCGCCTGCTGCCGCAGCCGATCGCGCGGGTGCTGCACGCGCGGGTCGCGACCTACCTCGAACGGCGCGGCGCCAGCCCGGCGCGGCTCGCCTACCACCTTCTCTGCGCCGGCGACGACACCGGGGCGGTGCCGCACCTGGCCAGCGCGGCGCGCCACGCATGGCACCTCGGGCGCAGCGGCGAAACCCGCGAGGGCTACTTCAAGGCGGCGGCGATCGAGCTGGCGCGCGGGCGTGCCGACGTGGCTTTCGACCTCTTGTTCGAATGTGCCGAGGCGATGACCGAGCTCGGCCCGCTGCAGGCGCTCGACGACGCGATAGAACGCCTGGCGCCGCTCGCGCACACGCCGTCGCAGCGCACCCGCCTCGCCTTCTTTCGCATCGTCCGGCGCCATGAGGGGGGCAACCACGACCAGGTCGTGCAGCTCCTCGACGGGGTGCTCCCGCTGGCGGCCGCGAGCGGCGACCACGCCATCGAGGCCGAGTGCCACTTCGGCAAGGGCGTCCACGCCGCCTACGACGACCGGCTGCACGAGGCGATCGCGGAGTTCATGTCGGCGGCTAGCCTCAATCGCAGCGTCGGCCGGGAGACACGCGCCAACGACATCGATCGGAGCACCGACATGTTGCTGCTGTGGTCGGGCCAGGCCCGCCTGTCGTTGAGTCGGCAAGCGGAGGGACCGGAATCGCCGGCCACCGGCTCCTCCGCGGCATCGGTCATCAACAGCGCGCGGCGAGCGCAGGGCCACGCCTTTCTCGGCGAGTTCGACGCCGCCGCTCTTGCTGCTCGTCGCGCGCTCGAGGGGCTGCTCGCCACCGACATGACGGCACTCAATCTCGCCGGCACGATGCACATGATCGTCGATGCGCAACGCCGCTGTTGCCACTGGGACGAAGCGCTGCACGTGATCGAGCAGACGTGCGAGCGCATCGCCGCTCTCGGCGACCCGAGCCATCGCGCCGACGAGGCGCTCGCCGAGATTTATCTCGACCTCGGCCGGCCCGATCTCGCGCACCGGCACATCGACGCCTTCGCCGGCGAGATGCACCGTTCGGCCAGCCTGGTCCGGCGCAGCATGGTGCTGCGCTGGGGCTACCGGCTCGCGACCGGCGCCGGCATCGATGCCGCGGCCGTCGTCACCGATGCCGTCGCCTCCGAGAACCTGCTGCTCGGCTGCGAGGTGCTGCTGACGGCGGGGCGAGCAACCCGGCCCGAACCCACCGCCGCGCAATGCGCGGCGCTGATCGCCCGCTGCGAGCCCGAAGGCCTGCGCGAACGCGTCGCGCCCCTGCATGCCTTGGCGGCCTGGCTGCAGGCGCACGAGGGCGAGGGCGACGGCGCCGAGGCAAGCATCGGCCGGGCCCGGCAGGCGCTGCCGCGAGAAGGGATGGGCGTGATGACAGCCGCCTGCCGGCTCTGGCTGGCGCGTGCGCTTCAGGCGCTGGACCGACCGGAGCAGGCCGCGCAGGAAGCCAGGCTCGGCGCGGCCTGGCTCGTCGAGCGCTCGGTCGATTCGGTGCCGGCCGAGTTCCGCGAGAGCTTCCTGCACCGCAACCCGGTGCACCGCGAGCTGCTCGCCTGGCCGCGCCAGGTCTAGGCCGAGCTCAGGACGCGGCCTTCTCTGCCGCCGCCGCGCGCTTGGCGAGCAGCGCGTTCGCCGATCGCGAAACCGGCTTCCTGCCCAGCACGCTGGAGATAAAAGCGGCGGCGTCGACCAGACCCTCGAGCGACACGCCGGTCTCTATGCCCAGCCCCTGGAGCATGAACAGCACGTCCTCGGTGGCGACGTTGCCGGTCGCGCCCTTGGCGTAGGGGCAGCCGCCCAGGCCGGCGATGCTGGCGTCGAAGGTGGCGATGCCGACCTCGAGCGCGGCGTAGACGTTGCCCACGCCCTGCGCGTAGGTGTCGTGGAAATGGCCGCTCACGTGCTCGATCGGGAAGTGGCGCAGCGCCCGCTCCATCGCCGCCTGCACCTTCTTCGGCGTGCCGACGCCGATGGTGTCGGCGATGCCGCAGTGGTCGACCCCGATCTCCTTCATCAGCCTGACGACGTGCTCGACCTCGTCGGCCGTGACCTCGCCCTGGTAGGGGCAGCCGAGGGCGACGGAGACCGCGGCGCGGACCTTGATGCCCTGGGCCTTCGCCGCCTCGACCACCGGCCGGAAGCGCTCGACGCTTTCAGCGATCGAGCAGTTGATGTTGCGCCGGCTGAAGGCCTCGCTCGCCGCGGCGAAGACGACGACCTCGTCCGGCCACTGCGCGCGCGGCGCCGAGAGCGCGGCATCCAGCCCCTTCATGTTCGGCACCAGCACCGAGTAGCGAACCCCGGGCTGGCGAACGATGCCGGCCATCACCGCGGCGTTGTCGCCCATTTGCGGCACCCACTTCGGGCTGACGAAGCTGGTGACCTCGATCTCCTTCAGGCCGGCGGCCTGGAGCCGGTGCACCAGCTCGACCTTGACGCCTGCGTCGACCGTCTGCTTCTCGTTCTGCAGGCCGTCGCGCGGACCGACGTCGACCAGGGTGACCTTGCTCGGCAGTGTGCTCATCGCGACACCTCGCTGTGCGCTGCGGGAGGCATCGGCCGACGATAGCGCAAGCTCACCGCGCTCGCGGCGCGGCGCAGGAATCGCCCCAGGATCCAGACCAGCGCCACCGTCGCGACCAGGGCGGTGCCGAGGGTGACGAAGAGCAGCACCGGATGCGCCCACGAGAGCCAGAGCACGAAGGGCACGAGGCCGTCGCCGAGCAGCGACAGGGCGACGTTGGAGAACGGCTCGGGCGAGGTGTTGGCCGCCGCGCGGGTGGTCGCCTTGGCCAGGTGGCTGGTGGCGGCAAGACCGCCGCCGAGCAGTGCCGCGGCGGTGGTCCAGGTGAGCTGGTCGACGCCGAACACCGCCGCGGCGAGCGCGGCACCGGCGGGAATGCGGATGACCGTGTGCAACGCGTCCCAGACCGAGTCGAGGCCGGGAATCTTGTCGACGAGGAACTCGACCAGCAGCATCGTCCCGCTGGCGCCGAGCAGCCACGGGCTTTGCAGGATGCGCAGGCCGCCGGGCAGGTCGACCCAGCCGAGCGCGCCCGCGGCCCCGGTAAGAAACACCACCGAGTAGAGGCGCAGGCCGCTGGCCCAGCCGAGCGCGGCGGCGATGGCGACGAGCTGGGTGAGATCGAGGTTCACGGCAGCAGCCACGACGGCTTGCGTTTCTCGAGGAAGCTGGAGACGCCCTCCTTGCCTTCGGCGCTGGCGCGGATGTCGGCGATGCGGCGCGCCGTCTCGGCGCGCAGCTCGGGCGTGATCTCGCGGCCGGCAACGTCCTGCACCAGCTTCTTGCAGGCGCGGGTGGCCATCGGCCCGTTCGCGACCAGCGCCGCGACCAGCTCCTCGACCTTGGCATCGAGCGCCTCGGCGGCGCAGACCTCGTGCGCGAAGCCCATCGCCCTGGCCTCCGCGGCGCCGAAGCGCTCGGCGGTGATGAAGTAGCGCCGCGCCGCCTGCTCGCCCATGGCGCGAACGACGTACGGGCTGATCGTTGCCGGCAGCAGGCCGAGCCGGGCCTCGCTGAGCGAGAAGGTCACGCCCTCGGCGACGACCCGGATGTCGCAGACCGAGGCGATGCCCAGCCCGCCGGCGTAGCAGTCGCCATGGATGCGCGCGACCACCGGCACCGGGCAGCTGTACAAGGTCCACAGCATCTCGGCGAGCGCTTCGGCGTCGGCCCGGTTCTGCTCCCAGGTGTAGCCGCCGACCTCGCGCATGAACGCCAGGTCGGCCCCGGCGCAGAACGCCTTGCCGCTGCCGCCGAGGACGATCGCCCGCACGCCACCGTCGGCGGCGAACGCCGAGAACGTGGCCGCGAGCTCGCGGATCAGGGCGCCGTTGAGGGCGTTGCGGACATCCGGCCGGTCGAGCCAGACGCGGCCGACCGGCCCGGAGCGTTCGATGCGCAGCACGTTCGACGACATACGATTCCTCGGGCCAGGGGAGAGAGCTTAGCGGCCCTGCCGGGGCCTAGGGCTTGACGGGGACGAACGGCAGCCCGAGCTCGGTGAAGAAGGCGCCCACCTCGGGCAGCCAGATCGGCGCGCCCCGGGTCGCCGAGAAGAGCCCGTGCGAGTCGGTGCCGAAGCTGCCGAACGCCACCAGCCGCGCCCGGCCGCCGGCGGCGACGTACTGGGAATGCATGCGCCGCCAGGTCTCGGGCGTGAAGTACGAGTCGTTGTCGCCGTAGAACCAGAGGCTGGGCACCGTGGTCGAGCGGGCGTAGCTCGCGACCGCGTCGGCCAGGCTCAGCTCCCAGCCGTTGCAGCCCTCCTGGCGCAGCCCGCCGGCGAAATTGACCAGGCCGACGACGTTCGGCAGGGCGAGCGCGCCGACGGCCAGCGTGGTGAAGCCGCCATGCGACTGGCCGAAGACGACCACCCGCTTCGCGTCGATGTCGGTACGCGCTGCGTAGTGGGCGAGGACCGCGGCCACGTCCTCGGCCTGCGCCCGGCCGTTGCTCTCGACGTTGCAGCCGCCGCCGATGTAGGAGCCACTGGACTTGGAGAAGCCCTGGCGCATCGGCACCACCACCGCGTAGCCGCGCCGCACCAGCTCGCGGGCCGCGACCAGGTAGCGGCCGCGCGCCTGGAAGCGCGGGTTGCCCGACTCCTTGCCGTGGTTGACGATGACCAGCGGGAACGGCCCGTCGCCGGCCGGCCGGAACAGCGTGGTCTCGAGCTCGGCGCCGAACACGCCGGGCTTGCGAACCAGGACGATTTCCTCGCGCAGGTCGGCGGCCAGCGCTGGGGCCGAGGCGGGCGGGGCTTGCGCCATCGTCGCCGCCGGCGCCAGTGCGAGCGCCAGGCCGGCGACCACTATCGCCCGCCGCGACGCCCGGCCGATCCCGAGGGCCTCAGTAGCGCTTGGCCACTTCATCGAGCATCACCTCGGTGGCGCCGCCGCCGATCGCCAGCACCCGGGCGTCGCGCCAGAGCCGCTCGATCGCGGTGCCGCGCATGTAGCCCATGCCGCCGTGGAACTGCTGGCAGCCCGAGACGACCTCGTTGACGAGCTCGCCGGTCAGCGCCTTCAGCATCGAGACCTCCTGCACCACGTCCTGCCCCTGGGCGACCCGCCAGGCGCAGTGGTACATGAAGGAACGGGCGGCGCGGACCTTGGCGTCGAGCATCGCCAGGCGCTGGCGCACCACCTGCTTGTCGAACAGGGTGGCGCCGAAGGCCTTGCGCTCGCGCACCTGGTCGAGCGTCAGGCGGAGCGCCTGCATGCAGTGGCCGACCGCCATCGCGCCGAGGGCGATGCGCTCGGTCTGGAAGTTCGTCATCACCGAGTAGAAGCCGCGGTCCTGCTCGCCGAGCAGGTTGCCGGCGGGGATGCGGCAGTCCTCGAACACCAGCTCGGCGGTGTCGGAGGAGAGCCAGCCCGCCTTGTCGAGCGCGCGGCCGACGCGAAAGCCGGGCGTCCCCTTCTCCACGATGAACATCGACATCGCGTGCCGGCCCTCGCCGGTCCTGGCGGCGACGAAATAGAGATCGGCGAGCACCCCGTTGGTGATGAAGAGCTTGGTGCCGTTCAGGACCCACTCGCTGCCGTCGGCCGAGCGCTTGGCCGTGGTGCGAATGCCGGCGACATCCGACCCGGCGCCGGGCTCGGTGATCGCCACCGCGGTGATCGTCGTCCCGGCCGTCACCCCCGGCATGTACTTCGCCTTCTGCGCCGCGGTGCCGGCATGGTGCAGGTGCGGGCTGGCCATGTCGGTGTGGACGAGCACGGTGATGATGAAGCCGCCGAAGGTCGATTGCGACAGCGCCTCGGCGAACACCAGGTTGGTGAGCGCGTCGCCGTCGCCACCGCCGTACTGGCCCTCGTACATCAGGCCGAGCAGGCCGGCCGCGCCGAGCTTTCGCAGCACCTCGCGCGGCGTGTGCCCCGCCTCCTCCCAGGCCAGCGCGTGCGGCTCGACCTCGCGGCTGATGAAGCGGGCGATCTGATCGCGCAGCAGCTCGTGCTCGGGCGTGAGGTAGATGTTCTCCATTCAGCCGTGCGCGCCGGGGAACAGCGACGCCTCGGTCCAGCCGAGCGCGGCGACGTCGGCATGGCGCAGGTGCGCCTCGCTCGGCATCAGGAACTCGTCGAGCTGCGGTGGCTTCACCGCGGTGCCGGCGAGCATGGCGTGCGCCTGGCCGCGGTGATGCACCTGGTGGTTGAGCAGATGGGCGATGACGTTGCCGCAGAGATCGTGCTGGATCCGGCCGCCGCCCCGGACCATCGCGACGACGTCGTCGAGCGCGGCGACCTCGAGGCCGCCGACGTGGACGATGAAGCGCTCGTCGGCTGCGGCCTGTGCGCGAGCGAGGTCGGCCACGGTCTCGCACACCGGCGCCTCGTCCCACTGCCGCTCCATGTCGGCCTCGCCGTTCAGTGCCGCGAGGTAGTACAGGTCGACGGCCAGGATGTGGTTCAGCGTCTCGGCAAGGCTCGGGAAGAAGCTGGTCCGGGTGGCCAGGAATTCCTCGCGGGAAAGCGTGCGCATCGCATGGTGCAGGCGATGGTTCGCCAGCCGGTTGGCGTGCACCTGGGTGATCAGGAAACCGAGAAGCTGCATCAGAGGTCGGTGTGCGCGGTCGCCTGGAACGAGCCGCCTTCGAGCCAGCGCTCGATCTGCGCACGCCGGTCGTTGCCCCAGAACGGCTCGCCCTCGACGACGAAGAACGGCGCGCCGAACACGCCGTGCGCGACCGCCTCGTCGCAGACCTGGCGCAGACGCGCCTTCGCCTCGGGCGAGGTCCACACCGCCTCGGCCTCGCCGGCGTCGATGCCGAATTCGGCGGCCAGCGCCTTCAGCGACGCCGCGTCCGAGAGGTTGACGTTGCGTGTGAAGTAGGCGCGCAGGCAGTGCCGCGCCCAGGGCGCCGCGGCGGCCGGCCGCGTGTCGGCCAGCCACCAGAAGAGACGCGCCGCGTTCTGCGTGGCGATCGGAAACGGATCGGGCAGCGTGTAGGGAACGCCGGCGAAGCGCGCCGAGCGCTCGAAGTCGTGCAGCGTGTACTCGCGCTTGATCGGGTAGCTGACCGGGCTGCGCAGCTCGGCGGCCTGGAAGGTGACGCCGAGCAGGATCGCCTTCCAGCGCACCGTGCGGCCGTGGCGCGCGGCGAGCGCCTCGATCCACTCGGAGGCGAAGTACGAGTACGGCGACGAGAAGTCGAAGTAGAAGTCGACGGCGGTGAGCGGCCCGGGCATGGCGTGAGGCTAGCGCGCCGCTTCGGCCGATGCAACGCGGGCGACCATGGGGCTCAGGCGAGGGCCCGCGCGATGAGCATCTTCTGCACATCGGAGGTTCCTT
Organism: Burkholderiales bacterium; assembly: GCA_021414305.1. Taxonomy (GTDB): domain Bacteria; phylum Pseudomonadota; class Gammaproteobacteria; order Burkholderiales; family Burkholderiaceae_C; genus Schlegelella_A. Next base: position 101,237 of record JAIOOS010000019.1, read on the forward strand.
CGTAGATCTGGCAGACCCGCACGTCGCGGTAGATGCGCTCGACCGGGAAGTCGGCGACGTAGCCATAGCCGCCATGGATCTGGATCGCCTCGCTGCAGACGCGCTCGGCCATCTCGCTGGCGAAGAGCTTGCCCATCGCCGCTTCCTTCAGGCACGGCCGGCCGGCGTCCTTCAGGCTGGCGGCATGGTGGACCATCTGCCGCGCGACCTCGATCTTCGTCGCCATCTCGGCGAGCCGGAACTGAAGCGCCTGGTGCTCGAAGATCGGCTTGCCGAAGGCGACGCGTTCCTTCGAATAGGCGAGCGCCGCCTCGAACGCGGCGCGCGCCATGCCGATCGCCTGCGCGCCGATGCCGATGCGCCCGCCCTCCAGGCCGGAGAGCGCGATCTTCAGGCCCTGGCCTTCTTCGCCGAGCAGGTTCGCGGCCGGCACGCGGCAGTTCTCGAACAGGATCTGCGCCGTGTCGCTGGCGTGCTGGCCGAGCTTGTCTTCGAGGCGGGCGACGATGTAGCCGGGGGTCGAGGTCGGCACGAGGAACGCGCTGATGCCTTTCTTGCCGGCGGCCTTGTCGGTCACCGCCATGACGATCGCCAGGTCGCCGTTCTTGCCGCTGGTGATGAACTGCTTGACGCCGTTCAGCACGTACTCGCCGCCGTCGCGGGTGGCGCTGGTCTTCAGGCCGCCGGCCTCGGAGCCGACGTGCGGCTCGGTCAGGCAGAACGCGCCGAGCATCTCGCCGCGCGCCAGCGGCTTCAGCCACTTCTCCTTCTGCGCGTCGCTGGCCCAGGCCATCAGGATCGAGCAGACCGGGCAGTTGTTGACGCTGACGATGGTCGAAGTGGCGCCGTCGCCGGCGGCGATCTCCTCGAGGATGACGGCGAGCGCGAGATAGTCGAGCCCGGCGCCGTCGTACTCCGTGGGCACGGCGACGCCGTAGCAACCGAGAGCGGCGAGGCCCTGCAGCTCGGTCTTCGGGAAATGCGCCTCGCGGTCCCAGCGCGCGGCGTGCGGCGCGATCTCGGCCTGCACGAAGCCGCGGACCGCGTCCTGGACGGCGCGATGATCGTCGCTCAGGATCATGGCGCGGGCCAGCCCGGCTTCGGTAGCCGCAACAGCAGCGTGCCGGTGCCGCTGAGAAGAAGCGTCTCGCCGCTGCGGACATCCCCTTCGAGACGCGTGATCCAGCCGTTCAGGCTCTCCTTGCGCTCGATGCCGGTCACCGTCCAGCGCAGGGCGATGTCCTCGTTGGCGTAGACAGGCGCGCGAAAGCGGATGTCGAAGCCCATGCCGACGCCGGACCTCGGCCGGCCGTTGGCGCCGGGCCGGGCGAAATGGGTCGCCGTCATCGCCATGAAGATGCTGGCGAGCTGGGTGCCCGAGGCGATCAATCCCTTGTAGCCGGCGGCGAGCGCGGCCGCGAGGTCGTGGTGCAGCGGGTTGTGGTCGTGCACCAGGGTCGCGAAGGCCGGGATCTCGGCATCGTCGAGGCGAACGGCGAGCGTGAAAGTCTCGCCGAGCGTGGCCGGCAGGTCCACCTGCGCGGCGGCGGAAGCGGCGGTGCTCATGCCCGCTCCACCAGCGCGAGGCGCACCGCCAGCCAGGCGAACAGGCCACCGCCCGCCGCGTTCAGGCCGCGCTTCCACAGGCTGCCGGCCTGCCAGCGCCGCAGCGGCGCGACCAGCAGGACGAAGGCGAACAGGAAGAGGCCGCCCTGGACGATGAACCAGGCGCCGAGGAACAGGAAGGCGAGCGTCTTGTGCGGCGCATCGGCATCGATGAACTGCGGCAGCAGGGCGAGGAAGAAGAGCGCGATCTTCGGGTTGAGCACGTTGGTCAGCACGCCCTGGCGGAACAGCGCGGGCAGGCCCGGGCTCTCGGCGAGCTGCGGCATCGCCGTCGCCGTCTCGCCCGCCCAGGCGCTCTTCAGCATGCCGAAGGCGAGCCAGAGGAGGTAGGCGGCGCCGACCCACTTGATGACCGAGAACGCGGCCGCCGAGGCGGCGATCAATGCCGCCAGGCCGAGCGCAGCGGCGAGCGCGTGGACCACGCACCCGGCCATCACGCCGAGGGCGGCGGCCAGGCCGCCGCGCACGCCGTAGCGGAGCGTGCGCGTCAGCGTGAGCATCATGTCGACGCCCGGCGTCGCGTTGATCACGAAGACCGTGGTCGCGAACAGCGCCAGCGAATGCGTGCCGAGCACCGTGCCCGGCCTCAGAACAGCTCGACCGCCATGGCCGTCGCTTCGCCGCCGCCGATGCACAGGGCGGCGACGCCGCGCTTCTTGCCGGCCTTGCGCAAGGCGCCGAGCAGGGTGACGACGATGCGCGCGCCGCTCGCGCCGATCGGGTGGCCGAGCGCGACCGCGCCGCCGTTCACGTTGACGATCTCGTGCGCCAGCTTGAACTCGCTCATCGCCGCCATCGTCACCGCGGCGAAGGCTTCGTTCACTTCCCAGAGGTCGACGTCGCTCGCCTTCCAGCCGGCCTTCTTCAGCACCTTCTCGATCGCGCCGACCGGCGCGGTGGTGAACCAGTTCGGCGCCTGCGCATGCACCGAGTGGGCGACGATCCGCGCCACCGGCTTCGAGCCGAGCCGGTTCGCGGTCGACTCGCGCATCAGCACCAGCGCCGCGGCGCCGTCGGAAATGCTCGACGATGTGGCGGCGGTGATCGTGCCGTCCTTCTTGAACGCGGGCTTCAGGCCCGGGATCTTGTCGAGCTTGGCCTTGAACGGCTGCTCGTCGAACTTGATCACCGTGTCGCCGCCCTTGCCGGGCACCGTGACCGGCGCCATTTCCCACTCGAAGCTGCCGTCCTCGTTGGCCTTCTTCGAGCGCTGGGTCGAGGCGATCGCGAACTGGTCCATCGCCTCGCGCGTGAACTTGTACTTGTCGACGCATTCCTCGGCGAACACGCCCATGGCCCGGCCCTTCTCGTAGGCGTCTTCGAGGCCGTCGATCGCCATGTGGTCGTAGAGCGCGGCCTGGCCATAGCGCACGCCCTTGCGAACGAACGTGAGGTGCGGCGCGTTGGTCATGCTCTCCATGCCGCCGGCGACCAGGATCTCGGCGCTTTCGGCCTTGAGCATGTCGTGGCCGAACATCATGGCGCGCATGCCCGAGCCGCACATCTTCGAGAGCGTGACCGCGCCCGCCGATTGCGGCAGGCCGGCGCCGAGCGCCGCCTGGCGCGCCGGCGCCTGGCCCTGGCCGGCCATCAGGCAGTTGCCCATCAGCACTTCGTTGACCGCGTCGCCGGTGACGCCGGCGCGCTCGACCGCGGCCTTGATGGCGACGGCGCCGAGCTGGTGCGCGGCCAGGCCGCTGAAGTCGCCCAGCATGCCGCCGATCGGCGTGCGGACGGCGGAGACGATGACGATGGAATCACTCATGACACTTCCTTTTCGCGCCCTGCGAATACTGGCCCCGGTGGGGCCGTGGCTGCCCCCGCACCGCAGGGCCGCGTGCGGGAGGCGAAGAACCGTCGACGAATGGATGCATTGGCAGGCTCCGACAGGTGCCTGGCCACCAGCCCGGCGACGACCGCCGAGAGCAGCAGGTAGCACAAGAGCCACGGCAACTTGGCGTCGTAGCCTAGCTGATCGCGTGGCAGCGCATCGCGCATCAGTGCCAAGACCACGATGTGGAACAGATAGAGCTCGTAGCTGTGCCGCCCCGCCCAGCGCAGCGGCGCCGACCAGACCGAGCCGACGCGCGATGGCCGCGCCAGCGAGGCGTTGAAGAAAAGCAGGAGCGCGGTCGAGAGGGCGACGGCCGTGAAGCCGAAGACTTCGTTCCCTTTGATTCCGCTGAGATAGCTCAGAGCAAGCAAGGCCGCCGCAGCCGCGACGCCGAGACGCGCCACGGTGACGCTCACCGATTGCCGGGCGGCCGCCAGCGCCGCCAGGCAGCCGAATGCGATCGCGTCGAAGCAGGCCGGATAGCCGTACATGTAGAAGATCTCGTCGTCGACATGGGCGTGGCGGTACAGAGGGCCGATCGCGGCTGCAGCGACGCACAGCGCGACGACCATCCAGCCCCGCTTCGCCGAAGCGAAGCAGAGCAATGGAAACGCGAGATAGAACATCTCCTCGACCGACAGCGACCAGTAGATGTTCAGGCAATAGTTGAAGTAGCCCGCCGACTGCATCAGCATGTTGTGGGTGAAGGTCAGCACCGATCCCGCGGCAACCAGGAAATACCCGTTCGGCTGCAGCACGCCGTCGACGCGGTTGGTGAACGACGGCGCCCCGGCCAGGCCGAGCGCCGTGATCACGCTGACGGCCAGCAGCAGGGGCGGCAGGATTCGCGCCGCGCGGCGCAGATAGAAGGCGCCGATGTCGACGTCGGCCAGCCGGCCTTCCCGGCGCAGCACGTTGCTCGTGATCAGGAAGCCCGAGACGGCGAAGAAGATCGTCACGCCGAAATTGCCGTTGTTGACCACCGCACGCAAGGCGGCGGGCGAGAGCAAGTCGCCCAGCGGGCTCGCCGCCAGGCGGTAGGTGAGCGAGAAGTGGAGGAGGAGCACGACGCCGATCGCGACGCCGCGCAGCAGGTCGACAACCGGATCGCGCGTCTCGCTCATCGGCCCGCGCGCTGCACTTCGAAACGAGCTGCCGCCTGGTACGGGAAGACGTCGTGGACGTAGCCGGTCAGGATCTGCTCCTTGTGGCCGTGCCAGAACGCCGGTTCGAGCAGATCGGCGTGGTGCGCCATGAAGACCTCGCGCACGCCCGGGTGGCCGAGCAGGAACGGGGCGAAGGTCTCGGGAAACACGTCCCGGGGGCCGACCGGGTACCAGACCTCGCCCGACATCTCGTCTTCCTCGTTCCGCGCCTCGGGGACCTTTCGGAAGTTGCAGTCGGTCAGGTATTCGATCTCGTCGTAGTCGTAGAACACGACCTTGCCGTGGCGGGTGACGCCGAAGTTCTTCCACAGCATGTCGCCGGGGAAGATGTTGGCGCGCACCAGGTCCTTGATCGCGTTGCCGTACTCGATCACCGCCTGCGCGGTCTGCTCGGGCGTGGCTTCCTGCAGGTAGATGTTGAGCGGGATCATGCGCCGCTCGATGTAGAGATGGCGGATCACCAGCGTCTCGCCGTCTTCCTCGATCAAGCTGGGGCAGAACTCCTTCAGCTCGGCGATCAGCTCGGGCTCGAAGCGCTCGCGCGGGAAGGCGACGTTGCTGTACTCGAGCGTGTCGGCCATGCGGCCGACCCGGTCGTGCTGCTTGACGAGCAGGTACTTGCCCTTGATCTTCTCGCGCGTCGTGTCCTTCTGAGCCGGATAGAAGTCCTTGATCACCTTGAACACGAACGGAAAGCTCGGCAGGTCGAACACCAGCATCACCATGCCCTTGATGCCGGGGGCGATGCGGAACCGGTCCGAGGAATGCCGGGTGTGCATCAGGAAGTCGCGGTAGAAGATGTTCTTGCCCTGCTTCTGCAGGCCGATCGCGCTGTAGATCTCGGAGCGCGGCTTTCTCGGCATCAGCGAGCGCAGGAACTGCACGTAGGCCGAAGGCACCTCCATCGCCACCATGAAGTAGGCACGGGCGAAGCTGAACACGAGCAGCAGGTCGTCTTCGCCGAACAGCGCCGCGTCGATCGCCAGCTTGCCGCTGCGGGTGTGAATGATCGGCAGGGCGAACGGCGTCTCGGTGAAGCCGTTGATGATCTTGCCGACGACGTAGGCGCCCTTGTTGCGGAAGAACAGCGACGAGAGCACCTGGATCTGGAAGTTGGCGCGCAGGCGCAGCTCGCCGAGCTGCTCGCTCACCGCCCGCATCACCGAGCCGATGTCGCGCTCGAGGTCCTCGAACTCCCGCGCGAGCTGGAAATTGTTGACGATGCGCAGCCAGATCGCCGCCAGGGTGTCGGCGGTCGGGTAGTAGGCGCGATAGGTCGGCAGAGCCGCCGGCTCGTTGTTCTCGATGTACTCGGTGGAGACCGCCGGCCGCACGAAGATGAAGTCGTTGCGGAAGTAGCTGCGGTGCAGGATCTTGGTCGTGACCGAGTTGAAGAAGGTCTCGGCGAGCTCGGGCTGGTAGTGGTCGATCAGGAGGCCGATGTAGTGCAGCTTGACCTGCTGCCACACGTCCATCGGCAGGGCGGCGGCCTCGAACTCGTTCTGCAGCCGCTCGGCCGCCTCGTCGACCCGCTTGTCGTAGTACTCAATGCGCAACACCTGCGCGCGCTGCTGGCCGTGCCAGTCGGCGGCCTCGAAGCGCGCCTTGGCCTCGGTGCTGGCCTGGCGGAACAGCCGGTAGTGGCGATCGAAGCCTTCGAGCATCGCCTTGGCGATGGCGAAGGCGCGCGCGTCGGTCAGCGCCGCAGGGGAGGCCGGCGCGTTCATCGTCCGCTCACGCCGCCGGCGAGTAGCGCCGGTGCACCTCGGCAACCGCCTGCGCGTAGGTGGACTCGAGGTCTTCCAGGCCGGTAACGGTGAAGCGCAGGTCCTTGAGCAGGCCGTTCTGCAGGCCGTAGAACCAGCCGTGCACCACCAGCTCCTGACCGCGCCCCCAGGCGTCGCGCACCACCGTGGTCTCGCACACATGGCGCGCCTGCTCGATCACGTTGAGCTCGCCGAGCGCGTCGACCCTTCGCTCCTGATCGACGGTGGCGAGCCACTCGCCGTGCCGGTCGCGCACGTCCTGGACGTAGCGCAGCCAGTTGTCGGCGAGGCCGACGCGCCGGCCCTCGAGCGCGGCGACCACGCCGCCGCAGCGCGAATGGCCGACGACGATGATGTGCTGCACCTGCAGCACGTCGGCGGCGAACTGGATCACCGCCAGGCAGTTCAGGTCGCCGTGGGCGACGACGTTGGCGACGTTGCGGTGCACGAACAGCTCGCCCGGCAGCAGGTCGACCAGCTCGTTCGCCGGCACCCGGCTGTCGGCGCAGCCGATCCACAGGTACTGCGGCGCCTGCTGCGAGAGCAGCCGCGTGAAGAAGCCGGGCGAGCGCCGCTCGGTCGCCTCGGCCCACTGGCGGTTGCGCTCGAACAGCTCGTCGAGTTGTGTCGTCATGTTGCGCTCCTGGTGCCGAGCAGGCGCCGGGCCTCCTCTTCGTGCGCTGTCACCTCGGCGAGCGTGGCCTGGAGGTCGCCGAGGCGCTGCTCGAGCTGGGCGCGATGGCGCGCCAGCACGCCGAGAAAGCGCCGCAGCTGCGGCCCGGTGTCGCGCCGGGTCTCGTACATGTCGACCAGCTCCTTCACCTCGGCCAGCTTCAGGCCGAGCCGCTTGCCGCGCAGGGTGAGGCGCAGCCGCGTCCGGTCGCGGGCGCTGTAGATGCGGTTGCGGCCGGCGCGGGCCGGATCGAGCAGGCCGCAGTCTTCGTAGAAGCGGATCGCCCGGGTGGTGACGCCGAACTCGCGCGCCAGCTCGCCGATCGTGAAAGTCGGCGCCGCGGCAACGGCGGGCGGAGAGGGGCGGGGCAGAACGGCAGCAACGGGCATCGCGAATACACTCGAAGTTGACGTTTACGTAAAGTGCGAAATTGTAGTGAGAAAGCAGAAATGAATCCGCTCGAAAGCCAGCTTGCCTACCCCTTCGGCGAGACCCTGCCCGAGCGCGGAGCGACGATCGAGGTGGCGCCCGGCGTGCATTGGCTCCGCATGGGGCTGCCGTTCCAGCTCGACCACATCAACCTCTGGCTGCTGCGCGACGAGGCCGAGGAAGACGGCGTCGTACGCCAGGGCTGGACCATCGTCGACAGCGGCATCGACGACCCAGCCACGCGCGCCGCCTGGGAACGCATCTTCGCCACCGTGCTCGGCGGCCTGCCGGTGCTGCGCGTCATCGTCACCCACATGCACCCCGACCACATCGGCTGCGCCCACTGGCTGTGCGAGCGCTGGAACGTGCGCCTGTGGATCAGCGCCACCGACTTCAACGTCGCCCGGCTCGCCAGCAGCGCCAGCGCCGGCTTCGGCGGGCCGCTCTCGGCCGCCTTCATGGCGCAGCACGGTCTGGCCGCGGATCCCGACGCGGTGCACAAGGTCGGCGCGCGCACCAACTACTACAAGAACCTGGTGCCGGCGCTGCCGGCCAGCTACCGACGGCTGTTCGACGGCGGCGAGGTGGCGATCGGCAGTGGCGGGCAGCGGAGCCTCTGGACCTGCCACGCCGGCTTCGGCCACGCACCCGAGCACATGGCGCTGCACGATCCGACCCACGGCGTGCTGATCAGCGGCGACATGGTGCTGCCGCGGATCTCCACCAACGTCAGCGTGATCGATGTCGAGCCCGAAGCCGATTCGCTGACGCTCTACCTCGACTCGATCGAGCGGATGCGCTCGATCCCCGCCGACACCCTGGTGCTGCCCTCGCACGGCCGGCCGTTCAAGGGCCTGCACACGCGCATCGACCAGCTGCAGCAGCACCACGACGCGCGCTTCGTCGACGTGCTCGAGGCGCTGGCCGCCAAGGGACCGCAGAGCGCGTTCGAGCTGGTGCCGGTGATCTTTCGCCGGCCGCTCGACCTGCACCAGATGACCTTCGCGATGGGCGAATCGATCGCCCACATGCACGCCCTCTGGTTCCGCGGCCGGCTCGCGCGCCGGCTCGGCGACGACGGCGTCTACCGGTTCGCGCTCGCCGCCTGAGCCGGCGGCCCGTCGCTCAGCGGCCGAGCGCGGCGCGCAGCGGCCCGAGGTGGCGCTCGTAGCGGCGCCAGCGGCCGGAGGAGCGGGTGTAGAGCGGCTCGCGCACCTGCCAGGCGCTCGGCGTCCTGACGGTCGTAGGGGTTGCATGGAAGGCCAGGCAGGCGTCGTCCCAGGGCAGGCCGCAGTGGGCGAGCAATGGCTCGACGATCGGGCGCGGCTCGGTGACCAGCCGGTCGTAGTCGACCTCGTGGATCGCCTCGCCATGCAGCGCCTTCCAGTGCGCCATCAGCCGCTCGTGCTGGCGATACCAGTGCGCGATGTCGAGCAGGTCGAGCGCGTACGGCATCGCCTGCGACAGGTGCAGGAAGAACACCGAGAGGCAGTTGTCGAGCGGATCGCGGCGGGTGTGGACGATCTTCGCCGCCGGGAAAAAGGCGCGGATCAGGCCGATGTGGAGGAAGTTGTCGGGCCGCTTGTCGGTGACGACCTCGGCGCCGGGAAAGAGCCTCGCCACGCCGGCGGCGTAGGCGTCGTGGAGTTGCGTGCGGGCGGCCCTGTCGAGCGGCGGCCAGGCCGCAAGCGCCGGCGCGAACCAGCGATCCGCCAGCGTCGGCAGCAGGTCGAGCTCGCCGCCGGCGGTGACGCGCGGATGGCTGGCGAGGATCTGCTCGACGAGGGTCGAGCCCGAGCGGAACATGCCGCAGATGAAGATGCGTTCCGGTTCGCCCGGCGACGGCGCGGTGTCGGGCGCCGGCGCGGAAAAGGTGGCGATCAACCGGTCGACGTATCGCTCCTGGGCCGCCGCGTCGTAGCGCGCGCCGCCCGCACCGGCGCTCGCGCGGCTCGCCCGGTTGGCCGCGACATAGGCGGCGAAAGCCTCGTCGCAGGCGCCGGCCTTGTCGAGCGCCTTGCCGAGGCCGAAGCCGAGGTCGGCGAGGTCGGCCGGCGGCGCCCCGGCACGGATCGCCGCCTTCAACCGCGCGATCAGCGGATCGCCCGGACCGTCGACCGGCCTCAGGTCCGGGAGACGGGCGAGCGCCAGCGGCTGGCCCGGCTCGAGCGCGAGCGCCTGCTCGTAGCAGCGCCGCGCCCGCTCACGCTCGCCCGCCTGCTCGTGCAGGTTGCCGAGGTTCATCCAGGCGGAAACGAAGCGTGGGTTGAGCGCCAGCGCCGCTTCGAGCTCGCGCTCGGCGGCATCGCCCTGGCCGAGGTGATGGGCGAACAGAACGGCGCGATTGAGGTGCGCTTCCTCCGGCCGATCGACGCCGCCGGCGAGCGCCTGCGCGTACGACGCGAGCGCCGCGCCGTAGCGGCGATCGCGCTGCTGCTCCCAGCCCCGGTTGAACCATTCGTCCGGGCTCATCGCTGAACGATCTCGCGGGCTCAGTCCCAGGGGGCGAGCGGCTCGCTGCCCAGCCGGCCGCGCGCGCTCTGGTAGTCGGGCACGACCGAGCCCACCACCGCCCAGAAGCGCGGCCCGTGGTTCATCTCGCGCAGATGCGCGAGCTCATGCGCGACGACGTAGTCGATGGTGGCGAGCGGATGCTGGATCAGCCGCCAGTGCAGGCGGATCGCGCCGTTGCCGTTGGCGCTGCCCCAGCGCGTCTTCGCCGACGAGAGCGAGAGCCGCGTCACGCGAACGCCGAGCCGCTCGGCGTAGTGGGCGGAGCGCGCCTCGAACACGCGCCTAGCCTCGCGCTGCAGCCAGCTCTGCACCGTGTCGCGCAGCCGCTCGGGCGAGGCGCCGTGCGCCAGGCCGACGTGCAGGCGGCGCGGCGCCGAGTCGCCGCTCGGCGCCGGCCCGGGCGCGTCGTCGAGCAGCACCTCGCCCGCGGCCAGGCCGGGACGCATGCCGAGGGTGACGCGCACCGGCGCGCCGAGGAACTGCAGCACCGCGCCGTCGGCCCAGACGATGCGGTCGGCCGCGCTCTGCAGCGAGCGATCGCGCTGCTCGCCGAGCTTGGCGAGGATCCAGCCGGCCTTCTCGCGCAGCGCCGCGTCGACGTCGCGAAGGGTCACCCACTTCGGCGCGCTCACCGCCAGTCCTTCGAGGCCGACGACGAAGCCGATGCTTCGCCGGCGCGAGCGCTTCAGCAGGAAGGCGACGCGCCGGCCGTCGAGAACGAGCTCGCGGTTGGCGCGTGGATGGCGGAGGAGCTCGCCCGCCGGCGGCGGCAGGGTCTCGGGCAGCCGCTCCTCCTCGGCGTCGAACAGACCGCGCTGCAGCACGTCGGCGATTCGCCGGAGGCCGCGCGCGATGGGGCCGCTCACCGGTAGGCCTCCGGGTCGAGGCGGCGCATCTCGGCCTCGATCCAGGCCTCGACCTCGCGCATCAGCGAATCGGCGTCGCGGCCGTCGGAGGAGATGACCTTGCCGATCGAGACGTCGACGATGCCCGGGCGCAGCACGAAGCTCTTCCTCGGCCAGCAGCGAGCCGAGGTCACGGCCACCGGCAGCACCGGCCGACCGGTCTCGACCGCGAGCCGGGTGCCGCCGTTCTTGTACTGGCCCTTGCCGCCGCGCGGCGCGCGCGTGCCTTCGGGAAACATGATCACCCAGTTGCCCTGCGCCATGAAGCGGCGGCCCTGCTCGGCGACCTTGCTCCAGGCCTCGGAGCGCTTGCTGCGGTCGATGTGGATCAGGTCCATGCGCGCCATCGCCCAGCCGAAGAACGGGATGTAGAGCAGCTCGCGCTTGAACACGTAGCAGAGGGGGTGCGGCATCAGCGACGGGAAGGCCAGCGTCTCCCAGGCCGACTGGTGCTTGGACAGCAGCACCACCGGCGAGTCGGGCAGGTTCTCGCGGCCCTGCACCCGCGCCTTCACGCCGCAGATCACGCGCGCGCCCCAGACCGAGAGGCGCAGCCACCCGGCGCAGACCCAGTACAGCCGCTCGCCGCGAACGAAGATCGAATAGATCACCGCCGCCGTCGCCCAGGGCACGATGGTCACGACGAGGAACAGGAAGTAGATCGCCGAGCGAACGGCAGCCAGGGCGTGCGCCATCAGAGCGCTCCGAACACCGAGTCGGGCTCGGCCGAGTCGCCGCGCTCGACCCGCTCGTCGTGCAGCAGGTCGTGCACGAAGGCGGCGAGGTCGGCGTGGATCTTCGCCTGCGGCACCGCGCTGTGCACCGCGGCCAGCTCGGCGGCGTCGAGGCGCGAAGCCTTGCCGGTCTGAACGAAGTGCGGCACGCAGCCGACCGCGGCGGCGGCCTGCAGGTCGCGCAGCGAATCGCCGACGACGTGCGCTTCGGCCAGATCGACGCCGTAGCGCTCGCCGATGGTCTCGAACATGCCGGGCAGTGGCTTCCTGCAACGGCAGCCGTCGTCGGGGCCGTGCGGGCAGAAGAAGACCGCGTCGATCCTGCCGCCGACCTCGGCGAGCTCGCGGTTCATGCGCGCGTGGATGGCGTTGAGCGCGGCCATGTCGAAGAGGCCGCGGGCCAGGCCCGATTGGTTGCTCGCAACCACGGTGTGCCAGCCGGCGTGGTTGAGGCGGGCGATCGCCTCGAGCGCGCCGGGCACCGGCACCCATTCGTCGGCCGACTTCACGTAGTCGTCGCGATCCTCGTTGATCGTGCCGTCGCGGTCGAGGATGACGAGCTTCACGCCCTGGATTCTCCGCCTGTCAGCCGGCCAGCCGTGACAGATCGGCGACGCGATTCATCGCCGCATGCAGCCGGCCGAGCAAGGCCTGTCGGTTGGCGCGCAACGGCGCGTCGTCGACGTTGACCATGACCGACTCGAAGAACGCGTCGACCGGCGCGCGCAGCGCCGCCAGGGCGCGCAGCGAGGCGGCGTAGTCGCGCGCTGCCAGGGCCGCTTCGGCGCGCGGCCCGACCTCGCGCAGCGCCGCGTCGAGTGCGACCTCAGCGGGCTCGCGCAGCAGCGCCGGATCGACGGTTGCGCCGATCGGCTGCTCGACCTTCTTCAGGATGTTGCCGACCCGCTTGTTGGCCGCCGCCAGCGCCGCCGCCTCGGGCAGCGCGGCGAACTGGCGCAGCGCGACGAGACGCGGCTGGACCTCGGCGAGCTGCCAGAACTTGTCGTCGGCGAGCACCGCGGCGATCTCGGCGGCGCTGTAGCCGCGCTCGGCGAGCGAGGCGGCGAGGCGGTCGGAGAAGAAGGCGAGCAAGGCCGCACGCACCGGCGCCGGCGTGCCGCTCGGCCTGGCGGTCGCGGCGGTCGCGGCGGCCGGCCAGGTGGGCGCGCCGATCGCCGCTTCGATCGCCCGGTCGAGCGACAGCGACGGCAGCCGCTCGGTGAGGATGCGCAGCACGCCGAGGGCATGGCGGCGCAGGGCGAACGGGTCCTTGTCGCCGGTCGGCAACTGGTCGATGGCGAACAGGCCGACCAGCGTCTCCAGCTTGTCGGCCACCGCGACCAGCGCGCCGCCGGGATTGCGCGGCAGCTCGTCGCCGGCGAAGCGCGGCTTGTAGTGGTCCTCGATCGCGACCGCGACCTCGCTGTCCTCGCCGTCGTTGAGGGCGTAGTAGCGGCCCATCGTGCCCTGCAGCTCGGGAAACTCGCCGACCATGTCGGTCACGAGGTCGGCCTTGGCGAGCAGCGCGGCGCGGTCGGCCTGGTCGACGAGCTCGGCGGCGGCGCCCGACGCCGCGGCCAGCGCGTTGGCGATCGCCTGCACCCGTTTCACCCGCTCGCCCTGGCTGCCGAGCTTGCCGTGGTAGACGACGCGATCGAGCGCGGCGACGCGCGAGAACAGGGTCTTGCGCCGATCCTGGTCGAAGAAGAACTTGGCGTCGGCCAGGCGCGGCCGCACCACCCGCTCGTTGCCCTCGATCACGCGCGAGGGATCGGCCGGGGCGATGTTGCTCACGACCAGGAAGCGGTTGGTCAGCGCGCCGTCCGGGTCGAGCAGCGGGAAGTACTTCTGGTTCGCCTTCATCGTCAGGACCAGGCATTCGGCCGGGACCTCGAGGAATTCATGGTCGAACTCGCAGGGCAGCACGTTCGGCCGCTCGACCAGCGCCGTCACCTCGTCGAGCAGGGCGGCGTCGTCGAGGACGACCAGGCCCTCCGCCGTGGCCGCGGCGACCAGCTGGCGCACGATCTCCTCGCGCCGCTCGGCGAAGCTGGCGACGACCGCGCCTTCGTCGCGCAGCTGCACGGCGTAGCTTCCCGAGTCGCGCAGCTCGATGCGCGGCTGCTTCGCCTCGAAGCGATGGCCGTGCGTGACGCGACCGGCCTCGAGGCCGAGCGCCGTGACCGGCACGACCTCGGCGCCGTGCAGCGCCACCAGCCCATGCGCCGGGCGGACGAACGACACCGTGGTCCAGCCATCGGCGAGCTGGTATTGCATGACCTTGGGGATCGGCAGCCGCGCGAGCGCCTCGGCGAGCGCTTCCTGCAGGCCTTCGGCCAGTGTCTGGCCGCGAACGGTCCGCTTCAGGAACAGGGTCTCGGCCTTGCCGTCGACGCGGCGCGAAAGCGTGGCCACCGCGGTTTCGTCGGCACCGAGCGAGGCCAGCTTCTTGAGCAGGGCCGGCGTGGGCTTGCCCTCGGCCAGGCCGACCGCAACAGGCATCACCTTCACCTCGTCGGCGCGGTCGTCGGCACGCTCGGCGACGCCGGGCAGGTGGACCGCGAGTCGCCGCGGGGTGCCGAAGGCCGTCCTCTCGCCCGCGTCCTGCTTGAGCTGGCGCTTGACCAGGCCGTTCGCGAGCTCGGAGGCGAAGGCCTCGCTCAGCGCCTTCAGCGCCTTCGGCGGCAGCTCCTCGACGAACAGCTCGACCAGCAGATCCCGCCTCGTCGCGCTCATGCCGCCGGCCTCTGCTTGTCGAGCAAGGCCTTGACCTCGTCGGCCCAGGCCCTGGGCGCCATCGGAAAGCCGAGCCGCGCCCGGCTGTCGAGGTAGCTCTGGGCGACGCTGCGCGCGAGGTTGCGAATCCGGCCGATGTAGGCAGCCCGCTCGGTCACGCTGATCGCGCCGCGCGCGTCGAGCAGGTTGAAGCTGTGCGCCGCCTTCAGCACCTGCTCGTACGCCGGCAAGGCCAGGGCCTTCTCCATCAGCGCCTTGGCCTGGCGCTCGTGGGCGGCGAAGGCGGTGAGCAGGAACTCGACGTCGCTCGCCTCGAAGTTGTAGGTGCTCTGCTCGACCTCGTTCTGGTGGTACACGTCAGCGTAGCTGAGACCCTCGGTCCACTTCAGCTTGTAGACGTTGTCGACGCCCTGCACGTACATCGCCAGGCGCTCCAGGCCGTAGGTGATCTCGCCGGTGATCGGCTTGCACTCGATGCCGCCGACCTGCTGGAAATAGGTGAACTGCGTCACCTCCATGCCGTTCAGCCAGACCTCCCAGCCGAGGCCCCAGGCGCCCAGCGTCGGGTTCTCCCAGTCGTCCTCGACGAAGCGCACGTCGTTCTTCTTCAAGTCGAAGCCGAGCTCCTCGAGCGAGCCGAGGTAGAGGTCGAGGATGTCGGCGGGCGCGGGCTTGAGCACCACCTGGTACTGGTAATAGTGCTGCAGCCGGTTGGGGTTCTCGCCATAGCGCCCGTCCTTGGGACGCCGGCTCGGCTGCGGATAGGCGGCGTACCAGGGCTTCGGCCCCAGCGCCCGCAACGTCGTCGACGGATGCAGCGTGCCCGCGCCAACCTCCATGTCGTAAGGCTGCAGGATCGCGCAGCCCTTGGACGACCAGTAGTTCGACAGCTTCAGGATGATCTCCTGAAAGCTTTTCGGTTTCTGGATGTCGCGTTTGGCGGTGGGGGTCATGGCGTGTCCTGCAGAACGGCCTTTCTCTATTGCGGCGCGTCCGGCCTGTCACCCGCCGCGAGGATTGGGTCCCAGGAATTAAGCCCACGCAACGCCCGGTTAATCTTTACGGCGCATTGCTTGCTCATAGCAAATTATGGGTATTGGGATGCTCGCGTTCAAACCGAAGACCTCCGCCCCTGCCAGCCGCGACACCGCCGGCATGCTTGCCGCCATCGACCGCGTGATGGCCGTCATCGATTTCACGCCCGACGGCACAATCCTCAC
>JAIOOS010000021.1 GCA_021414305.1 Burkholderiales bacterium
GGTCTTGGTGCCGAGATGCGTCTCCCCGGGGCGGCGGATGGAGATGTTCGCGTCCACCCGGAGCGAACCCTCCTCCATGTTGCCGTCGCTGATCTCGCAGTACATCAGTAGCTGTTTCAGCACCGTGAGGTACGCCCGCGCCTCGCCGGGGCTCCGTATGTCCGGCTCGCTCACGATCTCCGCCAGCGGGGTCCCGGCGCGGTTCAGGTCGATGGCGGTGCGGCCGGGCAGCCGGTCGTGCAGTGACTTGCCGGCATCTTCCTCGACATGCAGCCGGGTGACGCCCAGCGTGATCCGGCCGCGCTCGGGCGACTCGATGGTGACCCCGCCGCCGGTAGCCAGTGGCTGATCGAACTGCGAGATCTGGTAGCCCTTGGGCAGGTCGGGATAGAAGTAGTTCTTGCGCGCGAAGATCGAGAGCGGCGCGATCGTCGCCCCGACCGCCAGGCCGAAGCGGATCGCCCGCTCGACCGCGCCGCGGTTGGCCACCGGCAGGGTGCCCGGCAGCGCCAGGTCGACGGCCGAGGCCTGGGTGTTGGGCGCGGCGCCGAAGGCGGTCGAGGCGCCGCTGAAGATCTTGGAGCGGGTCGAGAGCTGGGCGTGCGTCTCGATGCCGATCACGACCTCGTAGCCGCGGATCAGGGTCGGCGTGCTCATGCAGCCCCCTCACCCCGGCCCTCTCCCCCTGCGGGGGCGAGGGAGGAATCCTGGCTCCCTCTCCCGCTTGCGGGAGAGGGCTGGGGTGAGGGTGCCCGTGCATGCCAGTCGGTCGCCTGCTGGAACGCGTGCGCTGCGTGCAGCAGCGTGCCCTCGTCGAAGTAGTTGCCGATCAGCTGCAGGCCCACGGGCATGCCGCCGGCGCCGAAGCCCGCCGGCACGCTCATGCCCGGCAGCCCGGCCAGGCTGGCCGGCAGGGTGAAGATGTCGGCCAGGTAGTTGGCGACCGGATCGTCGCTCTTGTCGCCGAGCTTCCAGGCCACTGTCGGCGCCACCGGGCCGGCGATCAGGTCGCACTGCCGGAAGCACGCCTGGAAGTCGTCGGCGATCATGCGCCGGAGCTTCTGCGCCTGCAGGTAGTAGGCGTCGTAGTAGCCGTGCGAGAGCACGTAGGTGCCGATCATGATCCGCCGCTTGACCTCGGGGCCGAAGCCTTCGCTGCGGCTCGCCTTGTACATGCCCTGCAGGTCTTCGTAGTGCTCGGCGCGGTGGCCGTAGCGCACGCCGTCGAAGCGCGACAGGTTCGAGGAGGCCTCGGCCGGGGCGATCAGGTAGTACACCGGAATGGCGAGCTCGGTGCGCGGCAGGCTGACGTCGACCAGGGTCGCGCCGAGCCGCTCGAGCTCGGCCAGCGCCGCGCGCAGCGCCGCCTCGACGTCGGCGGCGAGCCCGGCGGGGAAGAACTCCTTCGGCAGGCCGATGCGCAGGCCCTGCAGCGGCCGGGCGGCGGTCGCGCCTTCGCGTGCCCGGGCGAGCGCCGCGGGGTAGTCCTGGGGCGGCCGCTCGGCGCTGGTGGCGTCGCGCGCGTCGAAGCCGCTCATCGCCGCCAGCAGCAGGGCGCAGTCTTCGGCGCTGCGGGCCAGCGGCCCGGCCTGGTCGAGGCTCGAGGCGAAGGCGATCATCCCGTAGCGCGAGCACACGCCGTAGGTCGGCTTGATGCCGGTGATGCCGCAAAAGCTCGCCGGCTGGCGGATCGAGCCGCCGGTGTCGGTGCCGGTGGCCGCGGGCAGGAGGCGGGCGGCGACCGCCGCCGCCGAGCCGCCCGAGGAGCCGCCGGGCACCCGCGACTCGTCCCAGGGGTTCTTCACGACCTTCCAGGCCGAGTTCTCGTTGCTCGAGCCCATCGCGAACTCGTCGCAGTTGAGCTTGCCGAGCGTCACCGTGCCGGCCTCGCCCAGCCGGGCGACGACGGTGGCGTCGAACGGGCTCCGGTAGCCGGCGAGCATGCGCGAGCCGGCGGTGGTGGCGAGGTCGCGGGTGACGAAGATGTCCTTGTGCGCGATCGGCACGCCGACCAGCGGGCCGGCGCCGCCCCCGGCGAGGCGGTCGTCGGCGGCCCGGGCCTGGGCGAGGGCGTGCTCCGGGTCGACCGCGAGGGCGACCCCCAGGCGGTCGTGGGCGGCCAGGCGGGCGAGCAGGTGGGTTGTCGCCTCGACGCTCGAGACCCGGCGCTCGCGCAGCGCCCGCCCGAGCGCAGCGACGCCGAGCTGGTGCAGGTCGGCGCTCATTCGATCACCCTCGGAACCAGGAACAGGCCCCCCGCCACGGCGGGCGCGCTCTGCTGGTTCAAGGCCCGCTCGTCGCCCTCGGTCACGACGTCCTCGCGCAGGCGCAGGTGGGCGTCGCTCACCGCCGCGAGGGGCGTGTACAGCGGCTCGACGCCGCTGGTGTCGACCGCGCTCATCTGCTCGACGATGCGAAAGAAGCTGTTGATCTGCGCGAGCATCAGCGCCTCTTCGGCGGCGCCGAGGTCGAGGCGCGCCAGCTCGGCGATGCGCCGCACGTCGGTGGAAGTCAGGGCCATGGCGCTGGGAGGGTCCGGCGGCGGAGCCGCGCAAGAGTGAAACGAAGCCTTTCCGGCATCGTTTCAGCGGGAGGCATGGGTTATTATCCCCGGTTAATTCACAGCCCTTGTCGCCGCTGCGAAGGGCTCGGCGTCATACGAATTCCCTTGCGGCCCGCCACCGGCTCCGCCCCTCGCCAGACGCCTTCATTCTCCAGAACATGTTCGGATCCTTTCGTCGCTACTTTTCGACGGACCTCGCCATCGATCTCGGCACCGCGAACACGCTGATCTACGTGCGCGGCAAGGGCATCGTGCTCGACGAGCCGTCCGTCGTCGCCATCCGCCACGAAGGCGGGCCCAACGGCAAGAAGACCATCCAGGCGGTCGGCACCGAAGCCAAGGCGATGCTCGGCAAGGTGCCGGGCAACATCGAGGCCATCCGGCCGATGAAGGACGGCGTGATCGCCGACTTCACCGTCACCGAGCAGATGCTCAAGCAGTTCATCCGGATGGTTCATCCGCGCTCGGTCCTGCGGCCGAGCCCGAGGATCATCATCTGCGTGCCCTGCGGCTCCACCCAGGTGGAGCGGCGCGCCATCCGCGAATCGGCGCTCGGCGCCGGCGCCTCGCAGGTCTACCTGATCGAAGAGCCCATGGCGGCGGCGATCGGTGCCGGCCTGCCAGTGAGCGAAGCCAGCGGCTCGATGGTGGTCGACATCGGCGGCGGCACCACCGAGGTCGGCGTGATCTCGCTCGGCGGCATGGTCTACAAGGGCAGCATCCGCGTTGGCGGCGACAAGTTCGACGAATCGATCATCAACTACATCCGCCGCAACTACGGCATGCTGATCGGCGAGCCGACGGCGGAGTCGATCAAGAAGAACATCGGCTCGGCCTTCCCCGGCTCCGAGGTCAAGGAGATCGAGGTCAAGGGCCGCAACCTGTCCGAAGGGGTTCCGCGCAGCTTCACCATCAGCAGCAACGAGATCCTCGAGGCGCTGACCGATCCGCTCAACCAGATGGTCTCGGCGGTGAAGAACGCGCTCGAGCAGACGCCGCCCGAGCTCGGCGCCGACATCGCCGAGCGCGGCATGATGCTCACCGGCGGCGGAGCGCTGCTGCGCGACCTCGACCGGCTCCTCGCCGAAGAGACCGGCCTGCCGGTGCTCGTGGCCGAAGACCCGCTGACCTGCGTCGTGCGCGGCTGCGGCATGGCGCTCGAGCGCATGGAGCGCCTCGGCTCCATCTTCACTTCCGAGTGACCCGACCCTAGAGCGGCGGCGAACGATGGCGCTAGGCACCCTCGATCGCACGCCGCCGCCGTTCTTTCGCCAGGGCCCCTCGGCGCTGACCAAGCTGTGCTTCTGCTCGGCGCTGGCCCTGTTCCTGATGGCCGCCGACGTGCGCTTTCGCCTGACCCAGCCGATCCGCGCCACCGCCGCAACCATGCTCTATCCGTTGCAGCGCGCCCTGCTCGTGCCGGTGGAGGCCGTCGCCGGCGGCCGCGCCTGGTTCGCCGGCCTGGCGAGCGCCACCGCGGGCGAGGAGGCGGCGCGGCGCGAGCTGGCGCGCCAGTCGGAGCGGGCGATGCGGGTCGACCTGCTGCAGCAGGAAAACGCCAAGCTGCGCGGCCTGCTCGAGCTGCGTCCCTCGCTCAACGTGCGCTCGCAGGCCGCCGAGCTGCTCTACGAGGCGGCCGATCCCTACTCGCGCAAGGTCATCGTCGATCGCGGCGTGACCAACAACGTCGTCCTCGGCTCGCCGGTCATCAACGAGGCCGGCGTGCTCGGCCAGGTGACGCGGGTCTACCTGCAGTCGTCGGAGGTGACCCTGCTGACCGATCGCGACGCCGCCATCCCTGTGCTCAACAAGCGCAGCGGCGCGCGCAGCGCCGCGTTCGGCGGCGCGCTCGCGGCCTCGGGCCTGCTCGAGATGCGCTTCATGGCGGGCAACGCCGACGTCCAGGTCGGCGACGTGCTCACCACCTCGGGCGTGGACGGCGTCTACCCGCCGGGCCTGGCGGTCGCCACGGTGCAGACGGTCGATCGCAAGGTCGATTCCGGCTTCGCCCGCATCGCCCTGAAGCCGGCCGCCTCGCCCGACGGCGTGCGCCATGTGCTGATCCTCGAGCCGACCGGCATGCAGCTGCCGCCGCGTCCTGAAGCCGCCGCGTCGGAGCCACTGCCCGCCAAGGGCGGCGCCAAGAAGGCGGTGAAGAAATGATCATGCCGCGCGCCTCCGACCAGCTGCTGATGCCGGTCAACCCGTTGTTCCTCTGGACGACGCTGGTCGGCGCCTTCCTGCTCAACATCGTGCCGCTCGGCCGGGTGCCGGCGATGCCCGACTTCCTCGCCCTGGTGCTGGTGTTCTGGAACGTGCACCAGTCGCGCCGGGTGGGCGTGGGGGTCGCCTTCGCCTTCGGCCTGCTGATGGACGTGCACAGCGGCGCGGTGCTCGGCCAGCACGCGCTCGCCTACACGCTGCTCAGCTTCTTCGCGGTGACGATCCATCGCCGCCTGCTCTGGTTCACCGTGCCGTCGCAGGCTGTGCAGATCCTGCCGCTGTTCGTCGCCGCGCAAGCGGTGTCGCTGATCGTGCGCATGATCGCCGGCGGCATGTTCCCGGGCTGGGAAATGATCCTTGCGCCCGTGTTCCAGTCGCTGCTCTGGCCGGTGGTGACGTGGCTCCTGCTCGCGCCCCAGCGTCGCGCTCCCGATCGCGACGAGAACCGGCCCCTCTAGACATGACCGAGCTGCGCAACACCGAGCAAGAGCTGTCGCGATTTCGCCTCCGCCTGATCGCGGCAGCGTTGTTCGTGCTGTTCGCCTTCGGCTTGCTCGCGTCGCGCCTGGCGTACCTGCAGATCGGCAAGCACGAGGAGCTCTCCACCCAGGCCGAGAACAACCGGATCGCGGTCGTGCCGATCACGCCCAACCGCGGCCTGATCCTCGACCGCAACGGCATCGTCCTGGCCAACAACTACTCGGCCTACACGCTCGAGATCGCGCCGGCCAAGGTGCGCGACCTCGAGGCGACGATCGACCGGCTCGCCGAGATCGTGGCCATCGAGCCGCGCGACCGGCGCCGCTTCAAGCGCCAGCTCGAGGAGAGCAAGAGCCTCGAGTCGCTGCCGATCCGCACCAAGCTGACCGACGAGGAGGTGGCCCGCTTCACCGCCCAGCGCTTCCGCTTCGAGGGCGTGGAGATCAAGGCGCGCCTGTTCCGCAGCTATCCGCTCGGCGAGGTCGGCAGCCACCTGATCGGCTACATCGGCCGGATCAACCCGACCGAGAAGAAGGCGATGGAGGACGACTGGGCCGACGACCAGCTCGCCAATTACCGCGGCACCGAGTACATCGGCAAGCTCGGCGTCGAGCAGAGCTACGAGAGCCAGCTGCACGGCGCCACCGGCTTCGAGGAGGTGGAGATGAGCGCCGGCGGCCATGCCGTGCGGCGGCTGCGCTCGAGCCCCGCGACCCCGGGCAACGCGCTCGTCATGTCGATCGATATCCGCCTGCAGGCGATGGTCGAGGAGCTGTTCGGCGACCGGCGCGGCGCGCTGGTGGCGATCGACCCGCGCAACGGCGAGATCCTCGCTTTCGTGAGCAAGCCGAACTTCGACCCGAACCTGTTCGTCGACGGCATCGACGTCGAGAACTGGAAGGCGCTGAACGAGTCGCCCGACAAGCCGCTGCTGAACCGGGCGCTGCGCGGCACCTACCCGCCGGGCTCGACCTACAAGCCGTTCATGGCGATGGGCGCGCTCACGCTCGGCAAGCGCACGCCGCAGCAGGCGATCTCGGATCCCGGCTACTACAACTTCGGCAACCACCGCTTCCGCGACGACAAGGAAGGCGGTCATGGCACGGTCGACATGTACCGGTCGATCGTGCAGTCGTGCGACACCTACTACTACACGCTCGCCAACGACCTGGGCGTAGACGCGATCCACGACTTCATGGCGCCGCTCGGCTTCGGCCAGCTCACCGGCATCGACCTGCAGGGCGAGCTGCGCGGCACCCTGCCTTCGACCGAGTGGAAGCGCACCGCCTACAAGAAGAAGGAAGCGCAGAAGTGGTACGCCGGCGAGACCATCTCGCTCGGCATCGGCCAGGGCTACAACACCTTCACCATGCTGCAGCTCGCGCAGGCGACGGCGACCATGGCGGCGGGCGGCCAGCGCCACCTGCCGCACCTGGTGCGCGCGATCGAGCACTACGAGAGCCGCGCACCGGAGGTGCTCGCCTTCAAGGATCCGCCGGCGCTGGGCTGGAAGCCCGAGCACGTGGCCGTGATCCACAACGCGCTCTACGGCGTCACCCAGGAAGGCACCTCGGCCAAGGTGTTCGCCGGCGCGCCCTACAAGTCGGGTGGCAAGACCGGCACGGCGCAGGTCATCGCGATCAAGCAGAACGAGAAGTACAACGCCGCCAAGCTCGACGAGTTGCACCGCGACCACGCGCTCTACACCGCTTTCGCGCCGCTGGAGAACCCGACGATCGCGCTCGCCCTGGTGGTCGAGAACGCCGGCTTCGGCGCCGGCGCGGCGGCGCCGATCGCGCGCCGCGTCTTCGACTACGTGCTCTCCGGCCAGTACCCGAGCGAGGCCGACATCGCCGCCACCCGCCAGGGGCAATCGGCCACGCCGATCGGCACGCCGCGCGCCATCGATGCGGTGCCGCTGAAGGGCAGCACCATCGACGGCGTGGCCGGCGCCCGCGTCGCCCTTCGCAACGACGCGCAGGCGCAGGCCAAGCCCTGAACGGCCGATGAGCCACGTCTTCGACAAGCCCTCGTTCTGGCAGCGCGCCCGGCCGCTGTGGACCGGCTTCGACGGGCTGCTCGTGCTCGCCGTCGTCCTGCTGGCGACGACCGGGCTGGTGACGATGTATTCGGTCGGCTTCGACCACGGCACCCGCTTCGTCGACCATGCGCGAAATCTCGTGCTCGCCGCCGGCGTGCTGTTCCTGGTGGCCCAGGTGCCGCCGCAGCAGCTGATGCGCTACGCCGTGCCGCTCTACCTGGCCGGCCTGCTGCTGCTGATCGCCACCGCGCTGCCCGGCCTGGGCGTCACGCGCAAGGGCGCGACCCGCTGGCTCAACATCGGCGTGACGATCCAGCCGAGCGAGATCATGAAGATCGCCATGCCGCTGATGCTCGCCTGGTGGTTCCAGCGCCGCGAAGGCCAGTTGCGCGCGCTCGACTTCCTGATCGCCGGGCTGCTGCTGCTGGTGCCGGTGGCCTTCATCGTCAAGCAGCCCGATCTGGGCACCGCGATCCTCGTGCTCTCGGCGGGCCTGTGCGTCATCTTTTTCGCCGGCCTGTCGTGGAAGCTGATCATCCCGGTGGCGATGCTCGGCGCGGTGGCGATCACCGCCGTCGTCGTGTCCGAGGACAGGATCTGCCAGCCCGACGTGAAGTGGCCGATGCTGCGCGACTACCAGAAGAACCGCGTCTGCACCTTGCTCGACCCGACCACCGACCCGCTCGGCAAGGGCTTCCACATCATCCAGGGCGAGATCGCGATCGGCTCCGGCGGCACCACCGGCAAGGGCTTCATGAAGGGCACGCAGACCCATCTCGAGTTCATCCCCGAGCGCACCACCGACTTCATCTTCGCCGCCTTCGCCGAGGAGTTCGGCCTGTTCGGCTGCCTCGGCCTGGTGCTCGGCTTCGTCTTCCTCATCTTCCGCGGCCTGATGATCGCGGCCGAGGCGCCGACCGTGTTCACGCGCCTCCTCGCCGGGGCGATCACGCTCAGCTTCTTCACCTACGCCTTCGTCAACATGGGCATGGTGAGCGGCATCCTGCCGGTGGTGGGCGTGCCGCTGCCCTTCATCAGCTACGGGGGCACGGCGATGGTCTCGCTCGGCCTGGGCCTGGGCCTGCTGATGTCGATCTCGAAGAGCCGCCGCCTGGTCCAGAGCTGACGCGCCCGCGCCCGCAGGCGTAGAGTCGGGTCGAGGCCGGCGGCGCTCGGCCCTCGGAGACGACGACATGGACAAGGACCCGATCCGCCGGCCGATCTGGAAGTCTCTCTATGCGCAGGTGATTACGGCAATCGTGATCGGCGTCGTCCTCGGCCACTTCTGGCCGCAGGCCGGCGAGGCGATGAAGCCGCTCGGCGACGGCTTCATCAAGCTGATCAAGATGATCATCGCGCCGATCATCTTCTGCACCGTCGTCGTCGGCATCGCCGGCATGGAAGACATGAAGAAGGTCGGCAAGACCGGCGGCCTGGCGCTGCTCTACTTCGAGGTCGTGAGCTCGGTCGCGCTGATCGTCGGGCTCGTGATCATCAACATCGTCCAGCCCGGCGCCGGCATGAACATCGACGTGAACACGCTCGATACGAAGAACATCGCCGCTTACACCGGCCCGGGCAAGATGCAGGGCACGGTCGACTTCCTCCTCGGCATCATCCCCAGCACCGTCGTCGACGCCTTCGCCAAGGGCGAGATCCTGCAGGTGCTGCTGTTCTCGGTGCTGTTCGGCTTCGCCCTGCACCGCTTCGGCGGCCGCGGCACGCTGGTGTTCGACTTCATCGAGAAGAGCTCGCACGTGCTGTTCGGCATCGTCGGCTTCATCATGAAGCTGGCGCCGATCGGCGCCTTCGGCGCGATGGCCTTCACCATCGGCAAGTACGGCGTCGGCTCGCTGTTCTCGCTCGGCAAGCTGATGGCGACCTTCTACGCCACGTGCCTCTTCTTCGTCTTCGTCGTGCTCGGCCTGATCGCCCGCGCGCACGGCTTCTCGATCTGGAAGTTCATCAAGTACATCAAGGAAGAGCTGCTGATCGTGCTCGGCACCTCGAGCTCGGAGTCGGTGCTGCCGCGGATGATGGCCAAGCTCGAGAACCTCGGCGCCAGGAAGTCGGTGGTCGGCCTGGTGATTCCGACCGGCTACTCGTTCAACCTCGACGGGACGTCGATCTACCTGACGATGGCGGCGGTGTTCATCGCCCAGGCGACCAACACGCCGATGACCCTCGGTCAGCAGCTCACGCTGCTCGCGGTGCTGCTGCTCACGTCGAAGGGCGCGGCGGGCATCACCGGCAGCGGCTTCATCGTCCTCGCGGCGACGCTGTCGGCGGTGGGCCACGTGCCGGTCGCCGGGCTGGCGCTGATCCTTGGCATCGACCGCTTCATGTCGGAGGCGCGGGCGCTGACCAACCTGGTCGGCAACGGCGTCGCCACGCTGGTCGTCGCCAAGTGGACCGGCGACCTCGACCTCGAGCGCATGCGCGCTCAGCTCGACGGCGAAACCGACGCTGCGGCCGAGGAGCCCGAGGAAGTGCTCGACGTCTCCGAGGCCCGGCTGCCCGCGTAGCGCGCGCCCGCCTCGGGCGCGGCCGGGAAGCGGACGGTGAAGAGGGCGCCGGGCCCCGGTTCGCCGGCGGGCGCGGAGCCGTCGCGGCGGCGCGGGTCAGCGTCGGCGAGGGTGACCTCGGCGCCGTGCCGGGTCGCGATCTCGCGCACGATCGCCAGGCCGAGGCCCGAGCCGTCGACGCCGGTGCCGAGCGAGCGGTAGAACGGCCGGAACACCTGCTCGCGCTCGCCGACGGCGATGCCGGGGCCGGAGTCCTCGACCTGCAGCACCGCGACCTGGCCGAACGGGTCGTCGATCACCCGTACCGTGACCGCGCCGCCGCGCGGCGTGTAGAGCAGGGCGTTGTCGACCAGGTTGCGCATCAACTCGCGCAGCAGCAGCGCGCTGCCGAGGATCCGCGGTCCGGCGGGCGAGATGCCGCCGGCGGCCGGGGCCGGGCCTTCGAAGCCGAGGTCGATCTGCTTCTCGAGGGCGCGCGGCACGAAGTCGCGGACCGCGTCGCGCGCCAGCAGGGCCAGGTTCACCGGGCCCTGGCGAACGGCGTTCTCCTCGTGCTCGGCGCGCGCCATCGCCAGCAGCTGGTTGACCATGTGCGCCGCGCTCTGGCTCGAGCGGGCGATCTGGCGCAAGGACTCGCGCAGCGCCGCCGGATCGTGCTGCCCGGCCTCGATCTCGCGGCCGGCGAGCTCGGCCTGCGTGCGCAGGCCGGCGAGCGGCGTCTTCAGCTGGTGCGCGGCGTCGGCGAGGAAGTGCTTCTGCGCGCGGATCGATTCGTCGAGCCGGGCGAGCAGGTGGTTGATCGCCCGCACCAGCGGCGCCACCTCCTCGGGGATGTGCTGCTCGTCGATCGGGCTCAGGTCGCCGCTCGAGCGCCGCCGGATCCGCTGCTGCACCGCGTGCAGCGGCTCGATGCCGCGCGCCAGCGCCAGCCAGATCAGGAGCACGGCGAGCGGCAGGATCACGAACTGCGGCAGGATCACGCCCTTGACGATCTCGGTCGCCAGGCGGTTGCGCTTGGCGAGCGTCTCCGACACCTGCACCTGGGGCGCGCTGCCGCCGCCGCGGTCGAGTCCGGGCACCCACATGTAGCCTACGCGAACCGGCTCGTCGCCGACGAACTCGTCGCGAAAGCGCACCTCGCCGGGCGCGGCGCGCTCGTCGCCCATCGTCGCGGCGAGCGGGCCGTCGCCGGGCAGTTCGCCGGTCGCGTCGCTCACGTGGAACCGCGTGTCGTCCTCGCCATTGGGCCGGAGCGCCTCGGCGACCCGCGGCGACACCGCGAACTCGGACAGCGGACGCCCGCTCTCGACCTGCGCGGCCACCTCGCGGCCGAGCAGCCGCACCTTGGCAGCCAGCTCGCGGTCGAACGGCTGGTTGGCGATGCCTTGCGCCACCAGCCAGGTGAGGGCGATGCTCATCGGCCACAGCACCAGCAGCGGCAGGAGCATCCAGTTGAGGATCTCGCCGAACAGCGAGCGTTGTTCGCGCCAGCGCGCCATGGCGTCGGGCCCTAGGCCGCTATGCGTTCCAGGCAGTAGCCGAGGCCGCGGACGGTGGCGATGCGCAGGCTGCCCTGCTCGATCTTCTTGCGCAGGCGGTGCACGTAGACCTCGATCGCGTTGTTGCTGACCTCGTCGCCCCATTCGCACAGGCGCTCGACCAGCTGGTCCTTGCTCACCAGCCGGCCGGCGCGCTGCAACAGCACCTCGAGCAGGCCGATCTCGCGCGCCGAGAGCTCGATCATCTGCTCGTTGATGTAGGCGACGCGGCCGGTGGCGTCGAAGCTGAGCGGGCCGTGGCGGATGATGTTCGAGGCGGCGCCCAGGCCGCGCCGGGTCAGCGCCCGCACCCGCGCCTCGAGCTCCTGGAGCGAGAACGGCTTGGCCATGTAGTCGTCGGCGCCGAGGTCCAGGCCCTGGACTCGCTGCTCGACGCTGTCGGCGGCGGTGAGGATCAGCACCGGCGCCTTCGAGCCGCGGGCGCGCAACCGCCGCAGCACCTCGAGGCCGTGCAGGCGCGGCAGGCCGAGGTCGAGGATCAGGAGGTCGAACTCGTGCGCCGAAAGCGCGGCGTCGGCATCGACGCCGTTGCCGACCTGGTCGACCGCATAGCCGGCGCTGCGCAGCGACCGGAGCAGCCCGTCGGCCAGGACCTGGTCATCTTCGGCGATCAGGAGGCGCATCGTGCGGCGGCCGGTGAGGTTGCTGGGGTGGGGGCACTCCGCGGAGTGGCGCCAGCTTGGCTCATTCTAGGGAATGCGCAACGATCAGACCAAGAGTACTGTACAAACGTCCAGCTATTCGGGATAATTCCCGCACCCCCAGGAGCCCTACCCATGGATACAGCCGTCAAGTCCCTCAATACCGAAAAAGCCAAGGCCCTGCAGGCGGCGCTGGCGCAGATCGAGAAGCAGTTCGGCAAGGGCACGATCATGCGCCTGGGCGAAGGCGAGGTCATCGACGACATCGAGGTCTGCTCCACCGGCTCGCTCGGCCTCGACATCGCTCTCGGCGTCGGCGGCCTGCCGCGCGGCCGGGTGGTCGAGATCTACGGCCCGGAGTCGAGCGGCAAGACCACGCTCACCCTGCAGGTCATCGCCGAGATGCAGAAGCTCGGCGGCACCTGCGCCTTCATCGACGCCGAGCACGCGCTCGACGTGCAATACGCGCAAAAGCTCGGCGTCAACCTGCAGGAGCTGCTGATCTCCCAGCCCGACACGGGCGAGCAGGCGCTCGAGATCGTCGACGCGCTGGTCCGCTCGGCTTCGGTCGACCTGGTCGTCATCGACTCGGTCGCGGCGCTCACGCCCAAGGCCGAGATCGAGGGCGAGATGGGCGATTCGCTGCCCGGCCTGCAGGCCCGCCTCATGAGCCAGGCGCTGCGCAAGCTCACCGGCACGATCAAGAAGACCAACACCATGGTCATCTTCATCAACCAGATCCGCATGAAGATCGGCGTGATGTTCGGCTCGCCCGAAACCACCACCGGCGGCAATGCCCTCAAGTTCTACGCCTCGGTCCGCCTCGACATCCGTCGCATCGGCTCGATCAAGAAGGGCGAGGAGGTCATCGGCAACGAGACCAAGGTCAAGGTCGTGAAGAACAAGGTCTCGCCGCCGTTCAAGACGGCCGAGTTCGACATCCTCTATGGCGAGGGCATCAGCCGCGAAGGCGAGATCATCGACATGGGCGTCGAGGCCAAGATCCTCGAGAAGAGCGGCTCCTGGTACGCCTACAACGGCGAGAAGATCGGGCAGGGCAAGGACAACGCGCGCGAGTTCCTGCGCGAGAACCCCGAGCTGGCGGTCGAGATCGAGAACAAGGTCCGGCTCGAGATGGGCATCCCGCTGCTGCCCGGCGCGGAAACGGAAGCGCCGGCCAAGCTCAAGGTCGTCAAGGACGCCGCGGTCGGCTGACGGCGGCATGAGGCGCCCGCGAGCCCGGCTGTCGCTGAAGGGCCGCGCGCTGCAGCTTCTCGCTCAGCGCGACCAGAGCCGGGTCGAGTTGCGCGGGAAGTTGCTGCGCCACGCCGCCGCCGAAGCCCGGGCCGCGGCGGCGGCCATGGCGGCGTCCCAGGACGATGCGAACGACCCCGCCGGCAGCGACGACAGCGAGCCGCGCCACGCCGAGGTCGACGCCCTGCTCGACTGGCTCGAAGCGAACCGTTTTCTATCCGCCGAGCGGTTCGTCGAGTCGCGGGTGCACGCCCGCGAGGCCCGCTTCGGCAACCGCCGCATCCGCGCCGAGCTGGCCCAGCACGGCGTCGCGGTCTCGCCGGAGGTGGCCGAGGCCCTGGCCGAAAGCGAGCTGCAGCGTGCCGCGGCGGTGCGCGAGCGGCGCTTCCAGGAGCCGCCCCGCGACGCGGCCGAGCGTGCTGCGCAGGCCCGCTTTCTCGCCGGCCGCGGCTTCTCGCCTGAAGTGATACAGCGCGTCCTGCGCCGCTGAGCCCGCAGCAAGGGCCCGGGCCGCCGCCGCCCGGACGCAGCGCCTGCGGGCGCGAATCGGCCCGGGGTCGCGTGCTACATTCAGCGCCGATTTGTCGGGGCCTTCCGGGCGTCTGCCTGCCCCCGCGCCAGACCTGCGAGCACCCGACTCCGATGAAGATCCATGAATACCAGGGCAAGGAGATCCTTGCCCGCTTCGGCATCCCGGTGCCGCGCGGCTATCCGGCGTTCAGCGTCCGCGAGGCGACCGAAGCGGCGCAGAAGCTCGGCGGCTCGGTCTGGGTCGTCAAGGCGCAGATCCACGCCGGCGGTCGCGGCAAGGGCGGCGGCGTCAAGGTCGCCAAGACGCCGGCCGACGTGGCCATGCTCGCCGGCCAGATCCTGGGCATGCAGCTCAAGACCAAGCAGACCGGGCCCGAGGGCCAGAAGGTGCGTCGCCTCCTGATCGAGGAAGGCGCCGACATCAAGAAGGAGTACTACATCGCGGTCCTCACCGACCGGGCGACGCAGAAGGTCGCGCTGATGGGCTCCAGCGAAGGCGGCATGGACATCGAGCAGGTCGCCCACGACACGCCGGAGAAGATCCTGAAGATCTTCATCGATCCGACCCTGGGCTTCGCCGACGCCGAGGCCGCCAAGCTGGCCACCGGCATCGGCATTCCCGCCGCGACCGTGCCGCAGGCGGTCGACGTGCTGAAGAAGCTCTACACCTGCTACATGGAGACCGACGCCTCGCTGACCGAGATCAACCCGCTGATCCTCGAAGGCGGCAAGAACGGCGGCCCGGAGACGATCAAGGCGCTCGACGCCAAGTTCAACTTCGACTCTAACGCGATCTTCCGCCACCCCGAGATCGCCGCCTATCGCGACCTCGACGAGGAAGATCCGGCCGAGATCGAGGCAAGCAAGTTCGACCTCGCCTACATCCAGCTCGACGGCAACATCGGCTGCCTGGTCAACGGCGCCGGCCTGGCGATGGCGACCATGGACACGATCAAGCTGTTCGGCGGCGAGCCGGCCAACTTCCTCGACGTCGGCGGCGGCGCCTCGGCCGAGAAGGTGACCGAGGCCTTCAAGATCATGCTCGGCAACAAGAAGGTGAAGGCGATCCTGGTCAACATCTTCGGCGGCATCATGCGCTGCGACACCATCGCCGAGGGCGTGATCGCCGCCTGCAAGGCGACCAACCTGACCGTGCCGCTGGTCGTGCGGATGAAGGGCACGAACGAGGAGCTCGGCAAGAAGCTGCTGGCCGACTCGGGGTTGCCGATCATCAGCGCCGACTCGATGGCCGACGCCGCCAAGGCCGTCATGGCCGCGCTGAAGTAAGCCGGGCCCCGACATGAGCATCCTGATCGACAAGAACACGCGTGTCATCACGCAGGGCATCACCGGCAAGACCGGGCAGTTCCACACCCGCATGTGCCGCGACTACGCCAACGGCAAGGCCTGCTTCGTCGCCGGCGTCAATCCGAAGAAGGCGGGCGAGGACTTCGAAGGCATCCCGATCTTCGCCTCCGTCAAGGAAGCGGCGAAGAACACCGGCGCCACCGTCAGCGTGATCTACGTGCCGCCGGCCGGCGCCGCGGCGGCGATATGGGAGGCGGTGGAAGCCGAGCTCGACCTGGCGATCTGCATCACCGAAGGCATCCCGGTGCGCGACATGCTCGAGGTGAAGAGCCGGATGCGCGCGCGCGAGGCCAAGGGCGGCAAGAAGACGCTGCTGCTCGGGCCGAACTGTCCCGGCCTCATTACCCCCGACCAGATCAAGATCGGCATCATGCCGGGCCACATCCATCGCGCCGGCCGGGTCGGCGTGGTCAGCCGCTCGGGCACCCTCACCTACGAAGCGGTGGCGCAGCTCACCGAGGTCGGGCTCGGCCAGTCGAGCGCGGTCGGCATCGGCGGCGACCCGATCAACGGGCTCAAGCACATCGACATCATGAAGCTGTTCAACGACGACCCGGGCACCGATGCGGTCGTCATGATCGGCGAGATCGGCGGCTCCGACGAGGCCGACGCGGCGCGCTGGTGCAAGGACCACATGAAGAAGCCCATCGTCGGCTTCATCGCCGGCGTCACCGCCCCGGCCGGCAAGCGCATGGGCCACGCCGGCGCCCTGATCTCGGGCGGGGCCGACACCGCGGACGCCAAGCTCGCCGTGATGGAGGAATGCGGCTTCACGGTGACGCGGAATCCCTCGGAGATGGGGCGGCTGATGAAGGGCCTGCTGTAGGCCTGCCGCAGGGCATCGAAGAACAACCGCCGCCGGTAGCGAACCGAGCCGGCGCCCGATAGATCCCTGGAGGACCGCGTGAGTTTCACCAGCCCCGAATTCTGGATCGCGCTGATGCAGATCATCGGCGTGAACATCGTCCTCTCGGGCGACAACGCCGTCGTGATCGCGCTCGCCGCCCGCAGCCTGCCGGCCGACCAGCAGAAGCGTGCGGTCGCCTGGGGCAGCGGCGCGGCGGTGGTGATGCGGATCGCGCTGACGATCGTCGCCGTCGAGCTTCTGCGCCTGCCCTACCTCAAGCTCGTCGGCGCCGCGCTGCTGCTCTGGATCGCGGTGCAGCTCCTGGTGCCCGAAGACGAAGGCGACGAGACCGAGGCCCGCAGCTCCAGCATGGCGTCGGCGATCAAGACGATCCTGCTCGCCGACCTGGTGATGAGCCTGGACAACGTGATCGCCGTGGCGGCGGCGGCCAAGGGCAACACGGTGCTCCTGATCGTCGGCCTGGCGATCTCGATTCCCCTGGTGGTGTTCGCCAGCCGCCTGCTGCTGGTGCTGATGGATCGCTTCCCGATCATCATCACCCTCGGCGCCGCCCTGCTCGGCTGGGTCGCGGGCGACATGGCCGTCACCGATCCGGTGGTCAAGGACTGGGTCGACCTCAATGCCCCGTTCCTCCATTGGGCCGCCCCGCTCGCAGGTGCGATCGCGGTGGTCGCGGTCGGCAAGTGGTTCGCTGCCCGCACGCTCGCCCAGCGCGCCGCCGAGGCGCCGCCGGTCGAGGCGGTGCCCGCGTCGGTGACCGACGAGTTCCGCCGCGTCATGCTCGCCGCCGATGGATCGCCGGCCGCCGAGAACGCGGCCCGGCGCGTCATCGCGCTGCGCCAGCATCTGCGCCACCCCGACATCCAGGTCCACCTGATCAACGTCCAGCGGCCGCTCTCGGGCGAAGTCTCGAACTTCGTCGGCGGCAAGCCGGTCGAGGAGTACCACCGCGAGCGCAGCAACGAGGCGCTGGCGCCGGTTCGCGCGCTGTTCGCAGCCGCGGGCATCTCCGTCCAGGAGCACGCTCCGGTCGGCAACCCGGGTCCGACGATCGCCCGGGTGGCGCACGAAACCGGCTGCCACCTGATCGTCATGGGCACGCACGGCCTCGGCAGCCGCGCCGGGGCGGTGCTCGGCTCGGTCGCCCAGTCGACCCTCGAGCACGCCGGCGTCCCGGTTCTCATGGTGAAGTGAACCGCCGCCTCTACCGTTCCGGGAGCTCGTTGCGCGGCAATCGGCGGCCGCCCGAGGACAAGGCACAATTTGCGCTTTGTCAGGCGCGGCGGTGCGGTGCCGCGCCCCGCGGAGATTGATCATCATCCTCGTCCTGCCATGACCCTCGAGTTCCACTGCGCCTCCGACACCGGCCGCGCGCGCAACAACAACGAGGATTCCGCCGCCGTCGACGAGGCCTCGTCGCTGGTGGTGCTCGCCGACGGCATGGGCGGCTACAACGCCGGCGAGGTGGCGAGCGGCATGTGCACCTCGTTCATCAAGACCGAGCTCGGCCGCTGGCTCTCCGAAGCCTCCGAGTCGGCCACCGATACCGACGTGCGCCGGGCGATGGACATCTGCGTCGACAACGCCAACCGGGCGATCTTCAACGCCGCCAACTCGAACCCGCAGTACGCCGGCATGGGCACGACCCTGGTGGTGGGCGTCTTCCGCGACAACCGGCTGCTGCTCGGCCACGTCGGCGATTCGCGCTGCTATCGCCTGCGCGGCGGCCGCCTGACGCAGATCACCCACGACCATTCGCTGCTCCAGGAGCAGATCGATTCCGGCCTGATCACCGCCGAGCAGGCGGCGTTCTCGGCCAACAAGAACCTGGTGACGCGCGCGGTCGGGGTCGAGGACACGGTCCTGCTCGAGACCCACCTGCACGACGTGATGCCGGGCGACATCTACCTGCTCTGCTCCGACGGCCTCTCCGACATGCTGGACGACGACACGATCGGCCAGTTGTTGCAGAGTTGCGAATTACTGCCGGAAGCGGCCACCGCTCTCATCGACGCGGCCAACGAGGCGGGTGGAAAGGATAATATCTCCGTCGTACTCGTCCGGGTGAGGGGCCCGGCGGGGGCAGCGCGCTCGTGGTGGCCCTTCCGCCGCTGAGCCGCCAGCCAACGCCGCCCGCCGAAGACTGGCGGGCCTTCGCATAGAGACAAGGGACTCGAGGTCGCACAAGCATGGGCAAACTG
The DNA here is from genome assembly GCA_021414305.1 of Burkholderiales bacterium. GTDB lineage: Bacteria > Pseudomonadota > Gammaproteobacteria > Burkholderiales > Burkholderiaceae_C > Schlegelella_A. The sequence goes on from JAIOOS010000021.1 coordinate 18,255, forward strand.
GTCGTATCGCTCGACGGGGTCGTGATCAAGGAAGTACAGATCACGAAGGACAAGACCACCCTCGGCCGTCGCCCCTACAACGACATCGTCATCGACAACCTCGCCGTCTCCGGCGAGCACGCGGTGCTGCAGATGGTCGGGCAGGACGTCTTCATCGAAGACCTGAACAGCACCAACGGCACCTACATCAACGGCAAGGCCGTGAAGAAGCAGCTGCTGGCGCACAACGACACGGTCGAGGTCGGCAAGTACAAGATCAAGTTCATGGTCGACGACGGCACCGACTATGAGAAGACGATGATCATGAAGCCGGGCGCGATGTCCGGCGGCGCCGGCGCCGGCTACACCTCGACCGGCCGCACCTCCGGCTTCGGCGGGCTGGCCAGCGCGGCGCCGGCCGCCAGCGGCAACGTCGGGCCGGCCACGATCCGGGTCATGAACGGCGCCGCCGCCGGCCGCGAGGTCGTGCTCACCAAGGTCGTCACCACCGTCGGCAAGCCCGGCGTGCAGGTCGCCTCGATCACCAAGCGGCCCACCGGCTACGTGCTCGCCCACGTGGAAGGCGCGGCGCGTCCCACGGTCAACAGCACGCCGCTCGCCGGCGAGACCGTCAGCCTGAAGAACGGCGACGTGATCGAGCTGGCCGGGACGCAGATGCAGTTCGTCCAGGCTGCGTGATCCCGCTGCACTCCCTCTCCCGCCTGCGGGAGAGGGCCGGGGTGAGGGTGACGCCGCGTGACGGATTTCACGCCCCGCCCCGCCCGCGCTCGCGGCCCCGGAATGCGGGGGCGATTCCGGACTTAGGCCGCTTGCGCCGCACCCCTTCCGGCCCGAACATCGTCCTCCCATGATCGTTCAGGTGCTCGGGTGTTCCGGCTCCATCGCCGCCGGCTGCAGGACCACGTCGTTCCTGCTGGATGACGACGTCCTGGTCGATGCCGGCACGGGCGTCGGCGACCTGCCGCTCGAGGCGCTCGCCAAGATCGAGCACATCCTGATCAGCCATTCGCACCTCGATCACATTCTGTCGATCGGCCTGCTCGCCGACAGCGTGATGCGCATCCGCCGGCTCGAGGGCAAGTCGCCGATCTGGGTGCATGCCCTGCCCGAGACCCTGGCAGCGCTGCGCACCCACATCTTCAACGGCGTGATCTGGCCCGACTTCACGCGGCTGCCGAGCGCCGAGAACCCGACCCTGGCGCTGACGCCGATCGCCGTCGGCGAGACGATGCTGCTCGGCGGCAAGAAGATCGAGGTGCTCTCGGCCGCGCACACGGTGCCGGCCGTCGGCTTCGGCGTCGACGGCGGCGCCGCCGGCTGGTGGGTCTTCACCGGCGACACCGGCCCCAACCCGGCGCTCTGGCAGCGGCTGCAGAACATGAACGTGGCCCACCTCGTGATCGAGACCGCGTTCAGCGACGACGAGCGCCAGCTCGCCCGCATCAGCCGCCACCTCTGCCCCTCGGCGCTGGGGCATGAGCTGAAGAACCTGGCCGGCAGCGTCGAGGTCCACATCACCCACATCAAGCCGGGCGAGATGGACGCGGTGATGGCCGAGATCGGCCGGCTCGGCTCGCCGCACCGGATCTCGGCGCTGGCGGCGGGGGAGACGATGACCCTGGCCGCCGAGGCGGCCCGCGCCTACGGTTGAGCCTCTATCGCGGCGTGCGAAACGCCCGGGTCTCGACCGGAAAGCGTCGTGAAGGGCGCGATCGGGTCGTCCGCGGCAGCAACAAGTGACCGTTTGTGTCGGCTTCGGGGCTGCAAATCACGATAAGGCATGAAAGCGGCGTGGCACGGCCTCTGCGTTGAATGAAGGGTCTCACCCCACAGTTCCCAGGAGTAGTTTCATGAAGCGTTCCATCCAGAAGGGTTTCACCCTCATCGAATTGATGATCGTCGTCGCGATCATCGGCATCCTGGCGGCGGTTGCGCTGCCGGCCTACCAGGACTACACCGTCCGCTCGAAGCTGTCGGAAGCCGTCATTGCCGGCTCGGCCTTCAAGGGCATGATGTCCGAGGCGAACGGCAAGGCCGCCGCTGAGAAGCGAAGCAAATTCGTGGTCGACGTGACCGTTCCTGGCGCCGGCACCCCGTGGCCGTTGACCGTGACGATTGCCGCGACGGGCGGCAACGGCATCCCGACGGGCGTCAACAACCAGACGATCGTGTTCTCGCCGAACGTCGCCAACGTCACGCCGGTGGCGACCTCGCAAGGCGCGATCGACTGGGCCTGCACCAGCGCGACCAACACGACGGCGACCAACCGTGGTCTCGGCAACCGTGGCGTCGGCACCCTGCTCGCCAAGTACGCGCCCTCCGAGTGCCGCTAGTCAGCTGACCGGACGGCCGGTCTCACCAGAACGCCCGCAGTCGCGGGCGTTTCTCTTTGGCTCAACGTCTGCAGTCATGACGAGCTTGGTCAGAAGAGGGACAAATGCGGCTGCCATTGGTGACTGTTTGTGTCACTTGGCGGCTGCATTTCGCGAGTTTTCGCGCCCCTGTCCGATGGCACGCCGCCTGCATGGACAAGGCGTCCTCCCCCTCAGCTCTCTCCTCTGCAGGAGTCACAAATGAAGCGTTCCATCCAGAAGGGTTTCACCCTTATCGAATTGATGATCGTCGTCGCGATCATCGGCATCCTGGCGGCGGTTGCGCTGCCGGCCTACCAGGACTACACCGTCCGCTCGAAGCTGTCGGAAGCCGTCATTGCCGGCTCGGCCTTCAAGGGCATGATGTCCGAGGCG
>JAIOOS010000025.1 GCA_021414305.1 Burkholderiales bacterium
CTACCTCAAGGACGTCCTTGAGCGGCTGCCGACCCAGCCGGCCAGCCGGGTCGAGGAGCTATTGCCGCATCGCTGGAAGCCGCTGACGGCCGCACACTGAGGCCGCGCACCGGCGTCAAGATGACTTCGCCGGACGCTTACATCCCATCTACTATCCAGCGACGTCGGTGGCGCTCGTAATAGCGTTCTTTCGTCGCTTGGCGGTATGAGCGGACCATAGCGATCGGATACCCCACTAAGCATGCTGCTGGCGCTGAAACGACACTGTCTTTGCCCGCCTTCGGCCGGCAGCAGCAGCCGCGATCACGGCCAAGGCCATTTGTCGGGCGAGTACATCTGGGCGACCGCTTTGGTTCAATCGATCAATGGACCGCTTCTGGCCGACCGCCGCAGGCCACGAACGGCAGCTTCGTAGATGCGGATCGCGAAGGATCAGGGCCGGTCGTCAGGCAGCTTCGGAGCGTGGCGATGGGCTGGAATGGGTCGAGAGCGTTGGTACGCCGTCATGGCAAGCGGACATTCGGCTGAACCACAACGTCGACCGTCGGCTTCTGTTTAGGTTTGTCCAACACCTGCCCTTAGGTCCGCGCCACGCGCCGCGCCGTGGCGTTGCACGGGCAGGTGTCGAACAAACCTAAACAGAAGCAGAAGTTGCTTCGGCAACTCGGATGCTCAACGGCTCAACGGTGGCGTCCCAAATCCGACAGGCATTGAGTGACGAACGATGGCCCATCGCTTCCCGCGCGGCCTGAAGCAAGGAACGTCGGTGCTTGACAGCACGCCCCTCGTCACATGACCTAATGGTCAAAGTTCGATTCGACTGGGCCTCGTGCATTCCTGTGACGACACAAACCTCGTCACAAGACTCGTCACAAAGCAAAACGCCGTCCACAGGGACGGCGTTTGCCAATTCGTTTAGTTGTTGTTTTTGTTAGTGAATTTATGGTTGCGAGGGCAGGATTTGAACCTGCGACCTTTGGGTTATGAGCCCAACGAGCTACCAGACTGCTCCACCTCGCGACTGAGCCTTGCAGTATAGCAGAGCGGGCCCCTCCGAGCGAGCGTCAGAGGCCCGCGGACTGCAGCGTCTCGAGGAACCTGGAGGCCTTCTGGAAGCCGACCGTGCGCGCGGCGCCGACCTCGCGGCCTGCGGCGTCGAAGAAGATCATTCCCGGCGGCCCGAAAAGGCGAAAGCGGCGCAGCAGCTCGCGGTCTTCTGCGCTGTTGGCGGTGACGTCGGCGCGCAGCAGCACGGCGCCGGCGAGCCGGCGCTGCACCGCCGGGTCGGCGAAGGTGAAGCGCTCCATCTCCTTGCACGAGACGCACCAGTCGGCGTAGAAGTCGAGCATCACCGGGCGACCGGCCGAGCGCAGTGCGGCGTCGAGCTCGGCGACGCTGCGCACCGCGGTGAAGTGCGGCGCAGCGGCGGCGCCGGCGAGCTCGCTCTTCGAGGAGAAGCGCGCCAGCGGCTGCAAGGGATCGGTGCCGCCCGCGGCGGCGCCGACGATCTGCAGCACGCCGACCAGGCCGAGCAGCGCGCCGACCGCATGCCGCCAGGCGTGCCGCGGAAGGCCTGTCGACGTGGACGCGGTGGCCGCGGCGGGTGCGGTCTTGCGGCCGTTGGCGATCACCATCGCCGCGGTGCCGAGCGCCAGGGCGCCCCAGAGCGCCAGCGCCAGCGAGCCCGGCAGCACCGGCTGCACGGTCCAGAGGGCGACGCCGAGCAGGAGCACGCCGAACACCGCCTTGACCTCGACCATCCAGGCGCCGGCCCGGGGCAACAGAGCGCCCGCCGAGGCGCCGACGAGCAGCAACGGCACGCTCATGCCGGCGGCGAGCGAGAACAGCGCCGTGCCGCCGAGCCAGACGTCCCGCGTCTGGCTGAGGTAGAGCAAGGCGCCGGCGAGCGGCGCGGCGACGCAGGGGCTGACGATCAGCGCCGACACGCCGCCCATCGCGAACACGCCCGCCGCCCGCCCGGCCGGCAGGCGCTGCGCGGTCGAGGCGCACTTGGACGCCAGCGCCGCAGGCATCTGCACGTTGTAGAGCCCGAACATCGAGAGAGCCAGCGCCACCAGGCCGAGGGCGAATGCGCCCAGCACCCAGGGGTTCTGCAAGGCGGCGGCGAGACCTTCACCGGCCAGGCCGGCGGCAACGCCGAACAGCGTGTAGACGACCGCCATGCCGAACGAGTACGACGCCGCCAGGCCGAAGCCGCGGCGGCGCGACATCTGCCGCGTCTTGGCGGCGGCGCCGGCGCCCGCCCCCGCCGGCACGCCGGCGAAGGCGGTGTCGTAGCCCGCCTGGCCGACGATGATCGACGAGACGATGGGCAGCATCGGCAACACGCAGGGCGTGAGCGAAAGCAGCAGGCCGGCAAGGAAGAACGCGCCGACGATCGACCAGAACGTGCCGCCCTTCAGCACCGACTCGATCGCCCCGAGCTCGCCGCCGGCGGCGGTGGAAGGCGCTGGCGAGGTGGTGGCTGTTGCGAAGCTGCTGCGCGCGCCGCCGCCCTCGACGGCGACCGGGCTGACGATGCCGCTGCCGCCGAAGCCCGCGAGGCTGACGCTGGCACCGGTTTGCATGGGCGGGTAGCACAGGCCGGCGTCCGCGCAGCCCTGGCTGGTGGTGACCAGGCGGAACTCGGCCGGCGCGCTTTGCACCGGCACGCTGATCTTGACGACGTTGCGGTAGGTCTCGACGTCCTTCTCGAAGGTCTGGTCGTACTTGGTCTTGCCGGGCGGGATCAGCACCGGGCCGAGCGTCGCGCCGTCGGCGGCGAACTTGAACTGCTCGCGGTAGAGGTAGTAGCCGGGAGCGATGTCGAACGTGACCTCGACCGTCTTCGGGTCGAGCTGCCGGGCGGAGAACTGGAAGGCCTTTTCCGGCTCGAGGAAGTCGTCGGCGGCGAAGGCCGGATGCGCCAGGGCAAAGGCGGCGACGGCCAGCAGGGCGAGCCGCTTGAGAACTGCAGCGAATCGTGGCATCACTTGAAGAATCGCCGGCGGGTCAGGACCAGGGCCAGATAGTAGCCGCAAGCCGCGTACGCGGTGAGGATGAGGAGGGGTTGCAACGGCTCGACCGGCCAGCTTCCGAGAACGAGTGGACGAACGAGGTCGACCGCGGCCTTCAGCGGCAGCACCTGGGCGATGCCCTGGAGCCACGGCGGCATCTGGGCGATCGGGAAATAGACGCCCGAGAGGAAGGTCATCGGCGTGATGACGAGGGTGAAGTAGTAGGTGAAGAAGTCGTAACCCTTGGCAACGGCGTTGAAAACGAGGCCTAACGACGCGAACGTGATCCCGGCCAGTCCGAGCACCGGCAGCGCCAGGAGCATCGTCGGCGCCCGGCTGATGCCGAGCAGGAAGATGACGATCAGGATCGCCGCGCAGGAGAACAGCGCCTTCATCGCCGCCCAGAGCATCTCGGCGAAGACGATGTCGTCGAGGGCGATCGGCGCGTTGAGGATCGAGTCCCAGGTCTTCTGCACCGCCATCCGCGAGTACGCCGAATACAGCGCCTCGAAGGTCGCGGCGAGCGCCGCACTGGCGGCGACGCTCCCCGAAGCCAGGTACTCGATGTAGGGCAGGCCGTCGATCTGGCCGATCAGCGAGCCGACGCCGTAGCCGAAGGCGACCAGCGTGATCAGCGGCTCGGCGATGTTGCCGAGGATGCTGGGGCCCGCGAGCTTCTTCCAGACCAGGAGGTTGCGCATCACCACCGGCCAGAAGCTGCGGGTGAGGCGCGGGGCGGCGTAGAACGAGACCAGCATGGCGTCTTGGTCTCAGGCGTCGTCGCGGATCTTTCGACCCGTGAGCTTGAGGAACAGGTCTTCGAGGTTGGCCGGACGATGCAGGTAGCGCACGCTGTGGTCCTCGGCCAGCGCATCGAGCAGTGGCCGGGCGTTGCGCAGGTAGAAGAAGACGGTTTCGCCGCTGGTCTCGACGCGCTCGGCCAGCGCCATGTGCGCCTTCGCCGCCGCTGCGGCGCCTTCGCCGTAGACCTCGACCACGTCGCTTTCAAGGTGCTCGGCGATCAGCTTGCGCGGCGTGCCCTCGGCGATCTTCCGGCCGTGGTCGAGGACGATCAGCCGGTCGCAAAGCCGCTCGGCCTCGTCCATGAAATGGGTGGTGAGGAGGATCGCCTTGCCTTGCTGCAGGAGGTTCTGCAGCCGCTCCCACATCAAGTGGCGCGCCTGCGGATCGAGGCCGGTGGTCGGCTCGTCGAGGATCAGCAGGTCGGGGTCGTTGACGAGCGCGCGGCCGAGGGAGAGCCTTCGCTTCATGCCGCCCGAAAGCTCGCCCGGCTTGGCGCTCGCCTTCGACTGCAGCGCCGCGAACTCGAGCAGCCTGGGCACCCGCTCGTCGATGACGGCGCGCGAGAGGCCGAAGTAGGCGCCGTAGACCCGCAGGTTCTCCGCGCAGGTGAAGTCGGGGTCGAGGCTGTCGAACTGGGTGACGACGCCGATCCGCTTCTTCGCCTCGCGCACCTGCGCGGGCAGAGGCAGGCCGAACGCCTCGATCTCGCCGCCGTCGGGCCCGGTGAGGCCGAGGCAAACGCGGATCGTCGTCGTCTTGCCGGCGCCGTTGGGGCCGATCACGCCGAGGCATTCGCCGGCCATGATCTCGAGCGACAGGTCGTCGACGACGACAGCGTCGCCGAACTTCTTCGTCAGGTGGGCGATGCGCAGCAGCGGTGCCGGCATGCGCTCGCCCCGCCGGCGATCAGGCGTTGTCGACGACTTCGGGTTCGACCGGGACCGGCCGGTCGACCAGCTCGACGAAGGCCATCGGCGCGTTGTCGCCGACGCGAAAGCCCATCTTCAGGATCCGCGTGTAGCCGCCCGGGCGCGCCTTGTAGCGCGGGCCGATCTCGGCGAACAGCTTGGTGACGATGGCGCGGTCGCGCAGGCGGTCGAACGCCAGGCGGCGGTTGGCCAGGGTCGGCTCCTTGCCGAGGGTGATGAGCGGCTCGACGACGCGGCGCAATTCCTTGGCCTTGGGCAGCGTGGTCTTGATCGCCTCGTGCTGCAGCAGCGAGACGCACATGTTGCGCAGCATCGCGAGCCTGTGCTCGGAGGTGCGGTTGAGCTTTCTGAGTCCGTGTCCGTGACGCATGGTGCTTTCCTTTCAGTCTTGCTTATGAGCCGCCAGCCGTATCAGGTACTGGCGGTTGCACCTCTGACTCCCTCTCCCGCTTGCGGGAGAGGGCCGGGGTGAGGGTTACCGCTTGTCGAGGCCTTGCGGCGGCCAGTTCTCCAGCCGCGCGCCGAGCGTGAGCCCGCGCGAAGCCAGCACTTCCTTGATCTCGTTGAGCGACTTGCGGCCGAGGTTCGGCGTCTTCAGCAGCTCGGTCTCGGTGCGCTGGATCAGGTCGCCGATGTAGTAGATGTTCTCGGCCTTCAGGCAGTTCGCCGAACGCACCGTCAGCTCGAGCTCGTCGACCGGGCGGAGCAGGATCGGGTCGAACTGCGTGCTGCGCGTCGGCTGCGGCTCGAACATCTCGCCGATCTGGCCTTCGAGCTGGGCGAAGACGGCCAGCTGCTCGACCAGGATCTTGGCCGAGGAGCGGATCGCCTCTTCCGGCGTGATCGCGCCGTTGGTGGCGATTTCCATGACCAGCTTGTCCAGGTCGGTGCGCTGCTCGACGCGGGCGCTCTCGACCGTGTAGCTCACGCGCGAAACCGGCGAGAACGAGGCGTCGAGGACGATCCGGCCGATCGACTTGGTCGGCTCGTCGCCGTAGCGGCGGAGGTTGCCCGGCACGTAGCTGCGGCCCTTCTCGACCTTGATCTGCATGTCGAGCTTGCCGCCGGCGGCGAGGTGGGCGATCTCGTGCTCGGGGTTGATGATCTCGACGTCGTGCGGCGTCTGGATGTCGCCGGCCGTGACCGGGCCTTCGCCTTCCTTGCGCAGGACGAGGGTCACTTCATCGCGGTTGTGCAGGCGGAAGACCACGCCCTTCAGGTTCAGCATGATGTGGACGACGTCTTCCTGCACGCCATCGATCGCCGAGTACTCGTGCAGCACGCCGGCAATGGTGACCTCGGTCGGCGCGTAGCCGACCATCGACGACAGCAGCACGCGGCGCAGCGCGTTGCCGAGGGTGTGGCCGTAGCCGCGCTCGAAAGGCTCGAGCGTGACCTTGGCACGGTTGCCGCCGAGCGGCTCGACGTTGATGGCCTTGGGTTTCAGCAGATTCGTTTGCATTGAAGTCCTGTTCCTCTCAATACCCTCGGCTCGTTACACCGATAAGGCTGATGGAGACTGCGTCGGGCCTGGGGTGACGCCGCTGCACGCCCGGCAAAAGGCAGCGGCCAGAATCGGAAACGGGCGCGGGGCTCGGCACTCCTGCCGAGCCGGCCGCGCCGCGTGCCTCAACGCGAATAGAGTTCGACGATGAGGGCTTCCTTGATGTCGGCGCCGAACTGGTCGCGATCCGGAGCCTTCTTGAAGACGCCTTCGAGCTTGCTCGTGTCGACCTGCACCCAGTCGGCCAAGCCCTGGCCGGTGGCCAGCTTGACGGCATCGGTGATGCGCAGCTGCGTCTTCGACTTCTCGCGCACCGCCACCGTGTCGCCGGCCTTGACCGAGTACGACGCGATGTTGACGACTTCGCCGTTGACCGTGATCGCGCGGTGCGAGACCAGCTGGCGCGCTTCGGCGCGGGTGGAGCCGAAGCCCATGCGATAGACGACGTTGTCGAGCCGCGACTCGAGCAGCGACAGCAGGTTCGCGCCGGTGTTGCCCTTGCGCCGCTCGGCTTCCGCGAAATAGCGGCGGAACTGGCGCTCGAGCACGCCGTACATGCGCTTGACCTTCTGCTTCTCGCGAAGCTGCAGGCCGTAGTCGGACGTGCGGGTGCCGGAAGTGCGGCCGTGCTGGCCGGGCTTGGAGTCGAACTTCGCCTTGTCGCCGATCGGCCGACGCGCGCTCTTCAGGAAGAGGTCGGTCGCTTCACGACGGGAAAGCTTGGCCTTGGGGCCGAGATAACGTGCCACTGTATGTCCTTGTTTAGCTTCTGACGCCGGCCCCGTTGAAGGCCTGCGCGAGTCTGGCGAGTGTTGTTATTGGGCGCTCAGACGGTGGTCTTGCGAACTCCCTCTCCCGCTTGCGGGAGAGGGTTGGGGTGAGGGTCTCCGTTCAGATGCGACGGCGCTTTTGCGGCCGGCAGCCGTTGTGCGGCACCGGCGTCACGTCGGAAATCGAATTGATGCGGATGCCGAGCGAGGCCAGCGCTCGCACCGACGACTCGCGTCCCGGGCCGGGGCCCTTGATGCGCACGTCGAGGGTCTTGATGCCCTGGTCCTGCGCGGCACGGCCGGCCGTCTCCGCGGCCACCTGGGCCGCGAACGGGGTCGACTTGCGCGAGCCCTTGAAGCCCTGGCCGCCGCTCGACGCCCAGGCCAGCGCGCTGCCCTGCCGGTCGGTGATCGTGATGATCGTGTTGTTGAAGGAGGCGTGAACGTGCGCGACGCCGTCGGCGACGTTCTTGCGGACCTTCTTGCGCACGCGCTGCGCGGCGGTACTGACGGGAGGCTTGGCCATGAAAGGTCTTTCTCTACGAACGTGTCACTTGTCTGTCGGGCTGGAAGACGGTGCGCTTACTTCTTGACGAGCGCGCCGCTCTTGCGCGGGCCCTTGCGGGTGCGCGCGTTGGTCTTGGTCCGCTGGCCGCGCACGGGCAGGCCGCGCCGATGGCGAAAGCCCCGATAGCAGCCCAGGTCCATCAGCCGCTTGATGTTGATCGACATCTCGCGGCGCAGGTCGCCCTCGATCGCGATGCGGCCGATCTCTTCGCGGATGCGCTCCAGGTCGGCGTCGGTCAGGTCCTTGACCTTGCGGTCCCACGGCACGCCGGCGGCGTTGCAGATCTTCTGCGCCGTGGAGCGGCCGATGCCGTAGATCGAAGTCAGGCCGATTTCGGCGTGCTTGTGGGGCGGGATGTTGATGCCGGCAATACGTGCCATGTTTTGCTTTCTGAATCAGCCTTGACGCTGCTTGTGACGCGGGTCGGTGCAGATCACGCGCACGACGCCCTTGCGCCGCACGACCTTGCAGTGGCGACACATTTTCTTGACCGATGCTGCGACTTTCATTTCCAGCTCCTTCTTGTCTTCTTCACTTGGCGCGGAACACGATCCGTGCCCGGCTCAGGTCGTACGGTGTCAGCTCGACGGTGACCTTGTCGCCGGGGAGGATGCGGATGTAGTGCATGCGCATCTTTCCGGAAATGTGGCCGAGCACCACATGCCCGTTCTCCAGCTTCACACGAAACGTGGCGTTGGGCAGATTCTCGAGAATCTCGCCCTGCATCTGAATGACATCGTCTTTCGCCATGCGTTCCGCTTCGGATCGTCCTTCGTTCTTGTTCGCGTTGGGCCGTCAGCCGGCCTTGAAATTGGCTTTCTTCAGCAGCGATTCGTACTGCTGGCTCATCACATAGCTCTGCACCTGCGCCCAGAAGTCCATCGTCACGACGACGATGATCAGGAGCGACGTGCCGCCGAAATAGAACGGCACGTTGTATTTGAGGACGAGGAACTCCGGAAGCAAGCACACCGCGGTGATGTAGATCGCGCCGGCCAGGGTGAGCCGCGACAGGATGCGGTCGATGTGGCGGGCGGTCTGGTCGCCGGGGCGGATGCCGGGAATGAAGGCGCCGCTCTTCTTCAGGTTGTCGGCCGTCTCGCGGCTGTTGAAGACGAGCGCGGTGTAGAAGAAGCAGAAGAAGACGATCGCCGCGGCGTAGAGCATCACGTAGATCGGCTGGCCGGGCGAGAGCAGCGCCGCCAGGTCCTTCAGCCAGCGCAGGCTGTCGCCGGTGGCGAACCAGCTCACGGCCGTGGTCGGCAGCAGGATGATCGACGAGGCGAAGATCGGCGGGATCACGCCCGACATGTTCAGCTTGAGCGGCAGGTGCGACGACTGGCCGCCGTAGACCTTGTTGCCGACCTGTCGCTTGGCGTAGTTGACCAGGATCTTGCGCTGGCCGCGCTCGACGAACACCACCGCGAAGGTCACCGCGGCGACCAGGGCGGTGATGAAGAGGGCGGCGACGATCGACATCGAGCCGTTGCTGACAAGCGTGCCGAACTGCGCGAGCGCGCCCGGCAGGCCGGCGGCGATGCCGCCGAAGATCAGGATCGAGATGCCGTTGCCGAGGCCGCGCTCGGTAATCTGCTCGCCGAGCCACATCAGGAACATGGTGCCGGCGACGAGGCTCACCACCGCGGTCAGGCGAAAGCCGAAGCCCGGGGCGATGACCAGGCCGGGCGAGCCTTCGAGCGCCAGGGCGATGCCGAGCGACTGGAAGAGAGCCAGGCCGAGCGTGCCGTAGCGGGTGTACTGGGTGATCTTCCTGCGTCCCGATTCGCCTTCCTTCTTCAGCGCCTCGAGCGTCGGCACGACGTAGGTCATCAACTGCATGATGATCGACGCCGAGATGTACGGCATGATGCCCAGCGCGAACACGGTAAAGCGCGACAGCGCGCCGCCCGAGAACATGTTGAACAGGCTGAGGATGCCGCCCTGCTGGCCCTGGAACAGCGCCTGCAGCTGGTTCGGGTCGATGCCCGGCACGGGGATGTGCGCACCCAGCCGGTAGACGACGAGCGCGCCCAGCAGGAAGAACAGGCGCCGGCGCAGGTCGCCGAACTTGCCGCTCTTGGCCAGTTGATTCGCGTTCGTTGCCACGGACGTGCTTCTCTTCTCTCTGGACTCAGGCGACCGAGCCGCCGGCCGCTTCGATCGCCGCCTTGGCGCCCGCGGTCGCGAGGATGCCGCCGCTGATCGCGACCTTGATGCTCAGCTCGCCGTTCTTGATGATCTTGACGACGCGCGTCATCTCGCCGATCAGCTTGGCCTGCTTCAGGGTCAGCATGTCGACTTCGGCCGCACCGAGGTGCTGCAGCTCGCCGAGGGTGACTTCGGCGTTGTACTTCAGCAGGTGCGACTTGAAGCCGCGCTTGGGCAGACGGCGCTGCAGCGGCATCTGGCCGCCTTCGAAGCCGACCTTGTGGTAGCCGCCCGAACGCGACTTCTGGCCCTTGTGGCCGCGGCCCGCGGTCTTGCCGAAGCCGCAGCCGATGCCGCGACCGACGCGACGGCGCGCCTTCTTGGAGCCTTCTGCGGGCTTGATCGTATTGAGTTGCATGGCGTATTCGTCCTCGAAGGGCTCAGAGCACCTGAACCAGGTACGAGACCTTGTTGATCATTCCGCGCACCGCCGGCGTGTCCTCGAGCGTCGAGACGCTGTTGGTCTTGCGCAGGCCGAGGCCGCGCACCGTGGCGCGATGCGATTCGCGCGTGCCGGCGATGCTCTTGACGAGCTTCACGGTCACGGTCGCTTTCGTCGAGTTCGCTTCGCTCTTCTTGCTGTCAGTCATGGTGTTGCCTCTGTCGCCTCTTCGGCTCAGCCGAGGATCTCTTCGACCGTGAGGCCGCGCTTGGCGGCGATCTCGGCCGGGGTGCTCGAGCGCTTCAGCCCGTTCAGCGTGGCACGGACGATGTTGTAGGGGTTCGACGAGCCGAGGCTCTTGCAGACGATGTCGGTCACGCCCATCACCTCGAACACGGCGCGCATCGGGCCGCCGGCGATGATGCCGTCGCCGGGCTTGGCCGGAGCCATCAGCACGCGCGAAGCGCCATGCTCGCCGACCACCTTGTGGTGGATCGTGCCGTTCTTCAGCTGCACCTTGATCATGTTGCGGCGGGCCGATTCCATGGCCTTGGTGACCGAGACCGGCACTTCCTTGGCCTTGCCCTTGCCCATGCCGACCCGGCCGTCGCCGTCGCCGACGACGGTGAGCGCGGCGAAGCTGAGCGTACGGCCGCCCTTGACCACCTTGGTGACGCGATTGACCGCGATCATCTTTTCCTTCAGGCCGTCGTCGTTGCCTTCGGTCTGAGCGCGGGGTTGAAACTTTGCCATCGTGATTCCTGTGTGCGTCTAGCGCCGGATCAGAACTGGAGACCGGCTTCGCGGGCCGCATCGGCCAGCGCCTTGACGCGGCCGTGGTAACGGAAACCGCCGCGGTCGAACGCGACCTTGTCGACGCCGGCGGCCTTCGCCTTTTCGGCGATGAGCTTGCCGACCGCCGCCGCGGCCGAGACGTTGCCGCCCTTGCCCGCGCTCTTGCCGTCGCCCTTGAGCTCCTTGCGCAGGCCCGCTTCGACCGTGGAGGCGCTGGCGAGCACGCGGGTGCCGTCGTCGGAGATGACGGCGGCGTAGATGTGCAGGTTGCTGCGATGCACCGTGAGGCGCGCAACGCGCTGGAGCGCGATGCGCACGCGGGTCTGCTTCGAGCGGCGAAGGCGTTGGTCGTTCTTGTTCAGCATGTCGTGCTCCGCCTTACTTCTTCTTCGTTTCCTTGATCGTCACCTTCTCGTCGGCGTAGCGGATGCCCTTGCCCTTGTAGGGCTCGGGCGGGCGCAACGCACGCACTTCGGCGGCGACCTGGCCGACCGCCTGGCGATCGAACCCCTTGATCACGATCTCGGTCTGGGTCGGGCACGCCACCGTGACGCCGGCCGGCATGTCCTTGGAGACCGGGTGCGAGAACCCGATCTGCAGGTTCAGCTTCGGGCCCGCGGCCTGGGCGCGAAAGCCGACGCCGACCAGGGTGAGCTTCTTCTCGAAGCCCTTGGTGACGCCGCCGACCATGTTGGCGACCAGCGCGCGCATGGTTCCCGACATCGCGTCGGCTTCCTGCGAGTCGTTGGTCGGCACGAACGTCAGCTTGCCGTCTTCCTTCTTCACCGAGACCAGCGGGCTGACCGGACGCACCAGCGTGCCGAGCGAGCCCTTGACGCTGATCGTCTCGGCACCGGCCGTGACGTCGACCCCTTGCGGGACGACGATCGGCATCTTTCCTACGCGTGACATGTTCGTCTTCCTCTTACGACACGTAGCAGAGAACTTCGCCGCCGATGCCGACCTGGCGCGCCTTGCGATCGGTCATCACGCCCTGCGGGGTGGTGACGATGGCAACGCCGAGACCGTTCATCACGTTCGGGATGTCGTGGCGGCCCTTGTAGACGCGCAGGCCGGGACGGCTGACGCGCTCGATCTTCTCGATCACGGGCTTGCCGGCGTAGTACTTCAGGGCGATCTCGAGCTCGGGCTTGGCGCCCTCGCCCTTGATCACGTAGCCATCGATGTAGCCCTCATCCTTCAGGACCTTGGCGATCGCCACTTTGACCTTCGACGCGGGCAGCGTCACGCTCGGCTTTTCCACCATCTGCGCATTGCGGATGCGGGTCAGCATATCGGCGATCGGATCACTCATGCTCATGAATATTGACTCCTCGTCAGACCAGCTGCGCCAGCCTTACCAGCTTGCCTTGACGACGCCGGGAATATCGCCCTTGAACGCCAGCTCGCGGATCTTGTTGCGACCCAGGCCGAACTTGCGGAAGGTGCCGCGCGGGCGGCCGGTGATGCCGCAGCGATTGCGCTGCCGCGTCGGGTACGCGTTGCGCGGCAGCTTCTGCAGCTCGAGCCGGGCGGCGTAGCGGTCTTCGTCGGACTTCTTCGCGTCGTTCGCCGCGGCCTTGAGCTCGGCGTACTTCTTGGCGTACTTGGCCGCCAGTTGCTCGCGCTTGAGCTCGCGCTGGATCAGGGAGGTCTTTGCCACGTCGGTCCTTCAGGTCTTGAACGGGAACTTGAACGCGGTGAGGAGCGCACGGCACTCCTCGTCGTTCTTGGCCGTCGTCGTGATCGAGATGTTCAGGCCGCGGAGCACGTCGATCTTGTCGTACTCGAGCTCCGGGAAAATGATCTGTTCCTTGACGCCGATGTTGTAGTTGCCCCGGCCGTCGAACGCGCGCGACGAGATGCCGCGGAAGTCGCGAACCCGCGGCAGGGCGATCGTGACGAAGCGGTCGAGGAACTCGTACATGCGCACGCCACGCAGCGTGACCATGCAGCCGATCGGCACGCCGTCGCGGATCTTGAAGCCGGCGATCGCCTTCTTCGACTTGGTGACGACCGGCTTCTGGCCGGCGATCTTCGAGAGATCGCTGACCGCGTGGTCCATCACCTTCTTGTCGGACACCGCCTCGGAGACGCCCATGTTGAGCGTGATCTTGGTGATGCGCGGCGCCTCCATCGTGGAGGTGTAGCCGAACTTGGTGATCAGGTCGGGGACGACCTTTTCGCGATAGAACTGTTGCAAGCGAGCCATGTTCAGCCTCTCAAACCTTGATCTCGGCGCCGCTCGACCGGAAGACGCGAACGCCGTTGTCCCGGGTCTTGCGCGACTTCTGCTCGTCGGCGCTGAGCAGCTTGATGCCGACGCGATCGGCCTTGCCGGTGGCGGCGTTGAAGATCGCCACGTTCGACTGGTGGATCGACAGGGTCTTGTCGATCACGCCGCCGGTGATGCCCTTCATCGGGTTCGGCTTGACGTGCTTCTTGACCACGTTCACGCCCTCGACGATCAGCCGCTCGTCGTCGACGCGCGAAAGCACGGTGCCGCGGCGGCCCTTGTCGCGACCGGTCAGCACAACGACCTGGTCGCCCTTACGAATCTTGTTCATCGCACTATTCCTGAATCTGCGAAGCCGTTCAGAGAACTTCCGGCGCCAGCGAGACGATCTTCATGAACCGCTCGGTGCGCAGCTCGCGCGTGACCGGCCCGAAGATGCGGGTGCCGATCGGCTCGAGCTTGGCGTTCAGCAGCACGGCGGCGTTGCCGTCGAACTTGACGAGCGAGCCGTCCGGGCGGCGAACGCCCTTGGCGGTGCGCACGACGACGGCCGAATAGACCTCGCCCTTCTTCACGCGCCCACGCGGCGCAGCTTCCTTGATGCTGACCTTGATCACGTCACCGATCGCGGCGTAGCGGCGCTTCGAGCCGCCGAGCACCTTGATGCACATGACGGACTTGGCGCCCGTGTTGTCGGCGACGTCGAGCCGCGACTGCATTTGAATCATGTTGTCCTCTTTCCCAACTTGCTCCCCATCCGGAAATCCGAAAAGGGGGCAGTCTTGGGCCCGCGTGGGGTTTGAACTGCGCTTCGCCCACCGCAAGACGCGATCGGCGAAGCCGGCGATTATCGCCCGCCCCGGTCTGACGTGTCAAACCGGGGCGGGATTCAACCCTTGAGTGCCCTGGCCTGGTCGACCAGGGTCTTGGCGTCGCTCACTTCGAACTTGCCCGGCGCCTCGATGTTGAGCGCCTTGACGACCCCGTCCTTGACCAGCATCGAGTAGCGCTGCGAGCGAACGCCCATGCCGCGCGCCGTCAGGTCGAAGGTCAGGCCGGTGGCGGTGGTGAAGGCGGCGCTGCCGTCGGCCATCATCCGCACCTTGCCGAATGTCTTCTGCTCGCGGCCCCAGGCGCCCATGACGAAGGCGTCGTTGACCGAAACGCACCAGATCTCGTCGACGCCGGCGGCCTTGAGCGCCTCGGCCTGCTCGACGTAGCCCGGCACATGCTTGGCCGAGCAGGTGGGCGTGAACGCCCCCGGCAGGCCGAAGATCGCGATCGTCTTGCCGGCGGTCGACTTCTCGATCTCGAACGTGTTCGGACCGATCGTGCAGCCGTTGCCCTCGACCTCGATGAATTCCTGGAGCGTGCCCGCGGGCAGCTTGTCGCCGGTTTTCAGCATGATGCGTTCCTTCGAATCCGGTTAGACCGTCGCGCCCTTTTGCACCAGGCGCGTCACGACCCAGGACTTGGTCTTGGAGATCGGCCGGCTCTCGGCGATCTCGACCACGTCGCCCAGCTTGTACTCGCCCTTTTCGTCGTGCGCGTGGTACTTGCTCGTCCGGGCGACGATCTTGCCGTAGAGCTCGTGCTTGGTGCGGCGCTCGATCAGGACCGTGATCGTCTTCGAGCGCTTGTCGCTCACGACCTTGCCGATCAGGGTGCGCGTGTTCTTGGCGCGCGGCGCGGCGGCGGCGGCCGCCGGCTCGCTGGCCGTGGTGACGTCGGCGTTCATTTCTTCGCTCCGGTGGTCTTCTTCGCGGCGCGCTTGACTTCGCTCTGGATCGTCTTCGCGCGCGCGATGTCGCGGCGCGTATTGCCGAGCTGCGAGTGGTTGGTGAGTTGCTGCGTCGCCTTCTGCATGCGCAGGCCGAAATGGGCTTTCAGCAGGTCGCTGACTTCCTTCTCGAGGCCGGCGGCGTCCTTGGCGCGGAGTTCCGATGCTTTCATGGGTGTTCCTTCGTCTTCAGGCGCCGACCTGGCGCATGACGAACGTCGTCTTCAGCGGCAGCTTGGCCGAGGCGAGCAGGAAAGCCTCACGAGCCAGCGCCTCGGGCACGCCGTTGATCTCGTAAAGCACCTTGCCCGGCTGGATCTCGGCGACGTAGTACTCGGGGTTGCCCTTGCCGTTGCCCATGCGGACTTCGGCGGGCTTCTGCGAGATCGGCTTGTCCGGAAAGATGCGGATCCAGATCCGGCCGCCGCGCTTGACGTGGCGCGAGATCGCGCGGCGAGCCGCCTCGATCTGTCGCGCCGTGAGGCGGCCGCGCTCGGTGGCCTTCAGGCCGAAATCGCCGAACGACACGTTGGCGCCGCGGGTCGCGACGCCGGTGTTGCGACCCTTCTGTTCCTTGCGGTATTTTCTGCGTGCGGGTTGCAGCATTGATTACTCTCCTTTGCCGTCGCTCTTGGCGTCGGCCGCGGGCGGGGGCGCCACCGCCTTGCGTACGCGCTTGACGGCCGGGCCCTTGGGCGCGTCGGCACCGGCGCCGGGGACGGAAACGTCCGGGGCAGCGGCGGTCGCGCCGGGATCCAGCGACTTGTCGTTCCTGTCTGCGCCGGCCGCGGCGCGCAACGGGCGCTCGCCGACGGTTCCGGGGCCCGAGCGCGGGCGGCCGCCCGGCGCGCCACCGGGCCCGCCCGGACGCGGGCCGCGGCGATTGCGGCGGTCGTCTTCGGCGCCCGCAGGCGTGTTGATGTTCGGCGCGTCGCCGTTGGCGAGGCGGTCACCGCGATAGACCCAGCACTTGACGCCGATGACGCCGTACGTGGTCTTCGCTTCCGAGAAACCGTAGTCGATGTCCGCGCGCAGCGTGTGGAGCGGCACCCGGCCTTCGCGGTACCACTCGCAACGCGCGATCTCGATGCCGTTCAGGCGACCCGAGGACATCAGCTTGATGCCCTGTGCGCCCAGGCGCATGGCGTTCTGCATCGCCCGCTTCATCGCCCGGCGGAACATGATCCGCTTCTCGAGCTGCTGGGTGATCGAATCGGCGATGAGCTGCGCGTCGATTTCGGGCTTGCGCACTTCCTCGATGTTGACGGCGACCGGCACGCCGAGTCGGCGGGTCAGCTCGGCCTTGAGGTTCTCGATGTCCTCGCCCTTCTTGCCGATCACGACGCCGGGCCGTGCCGAGAAGATGGTGATGCGCGCGTTCTTCGCCGGACGCTCGATCAGGATGCGCGACACCGCGGCATTCTTCAGGCGCGTCTTCAGGTACTCGCGGACCTTCAGGTCCTCGGCGAGCATCGTCGAGAAGTTCTTGTTCGAGGCGTACCAGCGCGAAGACCAGTTGCGGGTGACCGCAAGGCGAAAGCCGGTCGGGTGAATCTTTTGTCCCATGGGATACCTTGCGCCTTTAGTTGCCGACGGTGATGTAGATGTGCGCGGTCGGCTTGCTGATGCGGTTGCCACGGCCCTTGGCGCGCGCCGAGAAACGCTTCAGCGTGGCGCCCTGCTCCACATGGATCGTCGTGATCTTCAGCTCGTCGATGTCGGCGCCGTCGTTGTGCTCGGCATTCGCGATCGCCGACTCCAGCGCCTTCTTGATGATGCCGGCGGCCTTCTTCTGCGTGAAGTTCAGGATGTCGATCGCTTGCGCGACCTTCTTGCCGCGCACCAGGTCGGCGACCAGCCGGCCCTTGTCGGCCGAAAGCCGAACGCCGCGAACGATTGAACGGGTTTCCATCGTCGACATCCTTACTTCTTGACGACCTTCTTGTCGGCCGGGTGGCCCTTGAACGTGCGCGTGAGCGCAAATTCACCGAGCTTGTGGCCGACCATCTGGTCGGTAACGTAGACCGGCACGTGCTGCTTGCCGTTGTGCACCGCGATCGTCAGGCCGATGAAATCGGGCAGGATCGTCGAGCGGCGCGACCAGGTCTTGATCGGCTTCTTGTCCTTCGTCGCGCTCGCCTTCTCGACCTTCGCCGCGAGGTGATGGTCGATGAACGGGCCTTTCTTCAGGGAACGAGTCATGGCCGTTTCTCTTTACTTCTTGCGGCGCGCGACGATCATCGTCTGCGTGCGCTTGTTGTTGCGCGTGCGATAGCCCTTGGTCAGCGTGTTCCACGGCGAGACCGGTGCCTGGCCCTCGCCGGTGCGGCCTTCGCCGCCGCCGTGCGGGTGGTCCACCGGGTTCATGGCGACGCCGCGAACCGTCGGGCGGATGCCCTTCCAGCGCTTGGCGCCGGCCTTGCCGTAGTGGCGCAGGCTGTGCTCTTCGTTCGACACCTCGCCGATGGTGGCGCGGCAGTCGATGTGGATCTTGCGCACTTCGCCCGAGCGCAGCCGCAGCTGCGCGTAGGTGCCTTCGCGCGCCAGCAGCGTCACCGCGGCGCCGGCCGAGCGCGCCATCTGCGCGCCCTTGCCGGGCAGCATCTCGATGCAATGGATGATCGAGCCGACCGGGATGTTGCGGATGGGCAGCGTGTTGCCGGCCTTGATCGGCGCTTCCGGACCCGAGATCACCGTCGAGCCGACCTCGAGACCGCGCGGGGCGATGATGTAGCGGCGCTCGCCGTCGGCGTAGACCACCAGAGCGATGTGGGCGCTCCGGTTCGGGTCGTACTCGATGCGCTCGACCTTCGCCGGAATCGCGTCCTTGTTGCGCACGAAGTCGACGACGCGATAGTGGTGCTTGTGGCCGCCACCCTTGTGCCGCGTCGTGATGTGGCCGTTGTTGTTGCGGCCGGCGTTCTGCATCTGCGGCTCGAGCAGCGACGCTTCGGGCCGGCCCTTGTACAGGTGCGGATGCGAGATCTTGATGACCGCACGTCGCCCCGGCGACGTCGGCTTGACCTTGATGACGGGCATTACGCGCCCTCCCCGGAGAAGTTCAGCTCCTGCCCGGCCGCGAGCGACACGTAGGCTTTCTTGATGTGATCACGCCGGCCGATCGACTTGCCGAAGCGCTTGGTCTTGCCCTTGTGCTGCACGGTCTGCACCGAATCGACGGTGACCTTGAACATCAGCTCGACCGCGGCCTTGATCTCGGGCTTGGTGGCGTCGCGCAGGACCTTGAACAGGACCTGGTTGTGCTTTTCCGCCGCCATCGTCGCCTTCTCGCTGACGATGGGCGCGATCAGGATCTGCGCCAGGCGGCCTTCGACGTGGGCCGAGCGCTTGGGCGCGTCTGCCTTCTTCTCGGCCTTCTTCTTCGCGACAGGCGCCTTCGCCGGTTTCGCCGCTTTCGCGGGCTTGGCGGCGGCGGCCTTGTCGGCCTTGGCGTCGACCGCCTTGGCGGCCTTCGGATCGGCCTTCGCAGCCTTCGCTGCCTTGGCGGCTTCGGGGGCCGTGCTCATGACAGCATCTCCTTCAGTTGCTCCATCGCGCCCTTGGTGACGAGCACCTTCTTGTAGTGCACGAGAGCGAGCGGATCGGCGTAGCGCGGCTCGACGACCAGGACGTTCGCCAGGTTGCGCGAGGCGAGCATCAGGTTGTCGGCGAGCTCGTGGGTGATGACGAGCACCGAGTCCAGGCAGCCCATGGCCTTGAACTTCTGCGCCAGCGCCTTGGTCTTGGGCGAGTCGACGGTCAGCGACTCGACCACCGAGAGGCGGCCTTCACGCACCAGCTGCGAAAGGATCGCCGCCATGCCGGCGCGATACATCTTCTTGTTCACCTTCTGGGTGAAGTTCTCGTCGGGGCTGTTCGGGAAGATCCGTCCGCCTCCGCGCCACAGCGGCGAGGAGGTCATGCCGGCGCGGGCGCGGCCGGTGCCCTTCTGACGCCACGGCTTCTTGGTCGAGTGCTTGACCATCGCGCGGTCGAGCTGGGCGCGGGTGCCGAGGCGCGCGTTCGCCTGGAAGGCCACGACGATCTGGTGCACCAGCGCTTCGTTGTAGTCGCGCGCGAAGACCGTGTCGGGCGCCTCGACCTTGGAGGTCGACTGGCCCTGGTCGTTGAGGAGATCGATCTGCATCAGTTCGCTCCCTTCTTGACCGCGCCCTTGGGCGCCGCCTTCACGGCCGGGCGGACGATGATGTGGCCGTTCTTCGCACCGGGCACCGCGCCGCGCACGAGCAGCAGCTGGCGCGCTTCGTCGATGCGGACGATGTCGAGGTTCTGGGTGGTCTTGGTCACGTTGCCGCGCTGGCCCGACATCTTCTTGCCGGGGAACACGCGGCCCGGGTCCTGCGCCATCGAGATCGAGCCGGGCACGTTGTGCGAACGGCTGTTGCCGTGCGAGGCGCGCTGCGACTTGAAGTTGTGGCGCTTGATCGTGCCGGTGAAGCCCTTGCCGATCGAGGTGCCCTGCACGTCGACGAGCTGGCCGACGGCGAACACGCCGACCGGCACCGTGGCGCCGGCCTTGTATTCGGCGGCGACGGCGGCGGGGACGCGGAACTCGCCCATCACCTCGCCGGCGACGACGCCCGCCTTGGCCAGGTGCCCGGCTTCGGGCTTGCTGACGCGGGAGGCCTTCTTTTCGCCGAAGACGAGCTGCAGGGCGCTGTAGCCGTCGGTCTCGGCGGTCTTGACTTGCGAGACGCGGTTGTTCGAGACGTCGAGGACGGTGACGGGGATCGTGTCGCCATCGGCGGTGAAGACCCGCATCATCCCCACCTTGCGGCCGAGAAGGCCGAGGCGCTCATCGACATACGACTGCTGAGTCGAGGTCGTGGTCATGAATGTTCTCCAGCCGCGCAATGCGGCCTTTGTTGCAACGCCCGGCATCGATTGGCCGGGCTGATTCGTGTCGAATCGGTGACCGAAGCCACGCGATTTCTGGGAAGCCTGCGAGTGTAGCAGAGCTGCCGGCCGGAGCCAACCGCCCTGCTCGCTCGTCTTCTTACTGGAGCTTGATTTCCACGTCCACGCCGGCCGGCAGGTCGAGCTTCATCAGCGCGTCCACGGTCTTGTCGGTCGGGTCGACGATGTCCATCAGCCGCTGGTGCGTGCGGATCTCGAACTGGTCGCGGCTCGACTTGTTGACGTGCGGCGAGCGCAGGATGTCGAAGCGCTGCATGCGCGTCGGCAGGGGCACCGGGCCCTTGACGATCGCGCCGGTGCGCTTGGCGGTGTCGACGATCTCGAGCGCCGACTGGTCGATCAGCTTGTAGTCGAACGCCTTGAGGCGGATGCGGATCTTCTGCTTGGTTGCCATGATGTCCGCCTTATTCCAGGATCTTTGCCACGACGCCGGCGCCGACGGTCCTGCCGCCTTCGCGGATGGCGAAGCGCAGGCCCTCTTCCATGGCGATCGGGTTGATCAGCTTGACGGTGATGGAGACGTTGTCGCCCGGCATCACCATTTCCTTGTCCTTGGGCAGCTCGACCGCGCCGGTCACGTCGGTGGTGCGGAAGTAGAACTGCGGACGG
>JAIOOS010000030.1 GCA_021414305.1 Burkholderiales bacterium
CGATCTCGAGCTGGTGCGCAACGACGCCGCGGCCGCGCCGCGGCCGTTCCTGTTCGGCCTGCCGCAGGCGATCAAGGACATCGTGCCGACCGCGGGCATCCGCAGCACCTCGGGCTCGCCGCTGCTCAAGGACTTCGTGCCCGGCGCCGACTCCTTGATGGTGCAGCGGATGAAGGCGGCCGGCTGCATCGTCATCGGCAAGACCAACACGCCCGAGTTCGGCCTCGGCTCGCACACCTTCAACGAAGTGTTCGGCGCGACCCGCAACGCCTTCGATCCCACCCGCTCCGCGGGCGGCAGCAGCGGCGGCGCCGCGGTCGCGCTCGCTGCAGGCGCTCGGACCGGTGAAATCGGCGATCGCCCGGCAGATGATGTTCGGCTCGCGCTGACGCGGCCCGGGGCATCGAAGCACCTCGAAGGGCAAGTACCTATATCGCGCCCACGGACCCTCGTGCGAGACTTTTTATAGACGAGTAGCGTCTCTTCCCTTCTTTCGCGCCGACTGCCAACGTTGCCAGTCAGGTGCAGGCCAACAAGGGCCCGAACCGGTTCAACCCCGGTTCGGGCCCTTTTTGTTTTGGGTCGGCGATCCGTGGTGCAGATCCACGGAAGCGGCCGGAGAGGCCTTGCGTCTGCAACACCGGTGGCTGCCCGCTGCCGGCAGATTCACAACCGAGGAGACCTCATGAGCCAGTTCAATCGTCGCCGATTCATCCAGTCGGGCGGTTCCGCCATCGTGCTCACCACCGCCGGCACGAGCCTGCTGGCGCCGCTCGGCGCGAACGCGCAAGCGAACACCGTGAAGCTCGGCCTGCTGCATTCGTTGTCGGGAACGATCGCGATCGCCGAGGCCTCGCTGGTCGACGCGGAGAAGATGGCCGTCGAGGAGATCAACGCCGGCGGCGGAGTGCTTGGCAAGAAGATCGAGCTCGTGGTCGAGGACGGAGCCAGCGAGAACGCGACGTTCGCGGAGAAGGCGCGCAAGCTTCTCGAACGCGACAAGGTCGCTGCCATCGTCGGCTGCTACACGTCGGCTTCCCGCAAAGCCGTGCTGCCGGTGCTCGCGCAAGCCAAGGGCTTGCTGTACTACCCCACGTACTACGAAGGCCAGGAAGAGGACAAGCGCGTCATCTACGGCTCGCAGGAAGCGACCCAGTCGGTGATCGCCGCCGTCGACTGGCTGGCTCGCGAAAAGGGCAAGACCTTTTTCCTCGTCGGCTCCGACTACATCTATCCGCGCACGTGCAACAAGATCGCCAAGCCGTCGATCGTCAAAGCCGGCGGCAAGGTGCTCGGTGAGGAATACGCACCGCTCGGCCATACCGAGTTCTCTTCGATCATCAACAAGATCAAGGCTGCCAAGCCGGCCTGCATCTACAGCACGGTGGTCGGGGGATCGAACGTCGCCTTCTACAAGCAGCTTCGGGCGGCCGGACTCGACGGCACGAAGCAGGTCCTGCTTTCGACGGTGGTGTCGGAGAACGAGATCGAAGGCATCGGCAAGGACAACGCCGTCGGCTACTACGCGTGCATGGGCTATTTCCAGAGCATCAAGTCGCCGGAGAACGAGAAGTTCGTGAAGGCCTTCAAGGCGAAGTACGGCGCCGAGCGCGTCATCGGCGATCCGATGGAGGTGGCCTACAACTGCGTCTACCTGTGGAAGAAGGGGGTCGAGAAGGCCAACTCCTTCGATCCGGAAAAGGTCGCGGCAGCGTCGGGGGGAATCGAGCTCAATGCGCCCGAAGGGCTGGTGCGGGTGCATGCCACCAACCACCACGTCGCCAAGAAGGTGCGGGTGGGTCGCGCCCGGGCAGACGGGCAGTTCGACATCGTCTGGGAGTCCGGCCTGATCGAGCCCAACCCGTTCCCGAAGGTGTAGTCGTAGTGGTCGCGCGGCGGCACGAACGCTGCCGCATGCATCCGGGAGCAGCGCAATGAGCCTCGACATTGCCGCGATGCAGGTCTTCAACGGCGTGAGCCTGTTCACCATCCTGCTGTTGATGGCGATCGGGCTCGCGATCGTTTTCGGCCTGATGGGGGTCATCAACATGGCCCACGGCGAGCTGATGGCGCTCGGTGCCTACATGACCTACCTCGCGGCAAAGTTCTTCGAGGCCTACCTGCCGAACTGGATGGATGTCTACCTCTTCGCCGCCATCCCGTTCGCCTTCGCCGTCACGTTCGCGTTCGGCTATCTCCTCGAGCGAGGTTTCATCCGTTTCTTCTACAACCGGCCGCTCGACACGCTGCTGGCGACCTGGGGCCTCAGCCTGATCCTGCAGCAGGCCTATCGCTCCATCTTCGGCGCGCAGGAAGTGAGCGTGCCCCTGGCGAGCTGGCTGGCGGGCGCCTGGGAGCCGACCGCGGGCATCCAGCTGCCGTTGAACCGGATCTTCATCATCGGCCTGACCGCGCTCGTCGCGATCGGCGTCTATGCCCTGCTGTATCACACGCGCTGGGGGCTGAAGGTGCGTGCGGTGATGCAGAACCGGGCGATCGCCGGCGCGTCCGGCATCGACACCGACCGGGTCGACGCGCTCACCTTCGCACTCGGCTCGGGGCTCGCCGGCATTGCGGGCTGCGTCTTCACGATGATCGGCTCCACCAACCCCGGCACCGGGCAGCTCTACATCGTCGACTCGTTCATCGTCGTCGTCTTCGGCGGCGTACAGAGCTTGCTGGGCACGGTCCTTTCCGGCTTCGTCATCGCGCAGTCGCAGACCTGGCTCGAATACCTGATCAGCGGCTCGATGGCGAGGGCGACCATCCTGCTGCTCGTGATCGCGGTGCTGTACTTCCGGCCGAACGGCCTCTTCACCATGCGGTCGCGCAGCTGACGTGCAACACCGTCAACGACGATCCGACGCGCTTGGGCTGGCAGCGGTCGCGCTGCTGATCCTGCTCGTGCTGCCGGGGCTGCTGGACCCGTTCCGCCTCAACTTGGTGAGCAAGTACATGGCGTTCGCGTTCGTCGCGATCGGCATCGTGCTGACTTGGGGCTATGGCGGGGTGCTCAGCCTGGGCCAGGGCATCTTCTTCGGCCTGGGCGGCTACATGATGGCGATGTTTCTCAAGCTCGAGGCCTCGGCGCCCGAGCTGCCTGACTTCATGGTCTGGAGCAGCGTCGAGACCCTGCCGCTGTGGTGGCAGCCGTTCCACCACCTCGGCTGGACGGTCCTGGGGATCATCGTCATTCCGTCGGTCGGCGCCTATCTCTTCTCGTACGCCATCTTCCGCAAACGCGTCAGCGGCGTGTATTTCGCAATCGTCACGCTGGCACTCGCACTGACGATGACGGTCGTCGTGGTCGGGCAGCAAGGCGACACCGGTGGCGCAAACGGGATTACCGACTTCCGCACCCTCCTCGGCTGGGACATCACCGGCGACGTGCCCAAGCGGGTGATGTACTTCGTCGAGTCGGGCACGTTGCTCCTGGCGATGCTCGCTTCGCTGTGGATCGTGCGCAGCCGTTTCGGCAAGATCCTGATCGCCATCCGCGACCGCGAGGACCGCGTGCGCTTCAGTGGCTACAACACCGCCCACATGAAGGCGTTCGTGTTCGCGATCGCCGCCATGCTCTCAGCCATCGGCGGGGCGTTCTACAGCCTGCAGGTCGGGCTGATCGCGCCGGGTGCGATCGGCGTCGTCGCGTCGGTCGAGATGGTGATCTACGCGGCCGTCGGCGGGCGACTCTCGATCCCCGGAGCCGTGGTCGGCGCGTTGCTGATCGGCTTTCTCAAGTCCTATCTCTCGGAGACCTTCGCCGAGATCTGGCTCTACTTTCTGGGCGCGATCTTCATTGCCGTGGTGTGGGCCATGCCGAACGGGCTGGCCGGCCTGGCCGAGCAACTGAGCGGCTGGCGGGCCAGGGGACGGGCCGCGACGCGCGAAGCCAGGAGCCCGTCGTGAACGCGGTGATGCCCGACCATGGCACGACGGGCGTGGCGGGTGGACACGAGACGACGCTGCCGCGGGCCGAGCGGATCCTGAGCGTCGAGAACCTGAGCGTCTCGTTCGACGGCTTCAAGGCAGTCGACGGACTCAGCCTCTCGGTCGACCGCAACGAGCTGCGCGTGATCATCGGACCGAACGGCGCCGGCAAGACGACGCTGCTCGACATGATCTGCGGCAAGACGCGCCCCGACGGCGGCCGGGTCCTCTTCAACGGCACCGACCTGACCCGCCTGAGCGAGCACGAAATCGTCCGGGCCGGCGTCGGCCGGAAGTTCCAGACGCCGTCGGTCTACGAAGACCTGACGGTGCTCGAGAACTTCGAGATCTCGCTGCCGAGGATGCATGGCCTGTTCCAGTCGCTGACGTATCGCCGCCGCCCCGAATCGATGGCACGCATCGAGGCGATGGCCGAACAGGTGATGCTCAGCGGCCAGCTCGACCGGCGCGCCGGCCAGCTCAGCCACGGCCAGAAACAGTGGCTGGAGATCGGCATGCTGCTGATGCAGGAGCCCAAGCTCGTCCTGCTCGACGAGCCCGTCGCCGGGATGAGCCCGCGCGAGCGGGAGGAGACGGGCGACCTGCTGCGCCGCATTTCTGCCGGCAAGTCGGTCGTCGTGATCGAACACGACATGGACTTCGTCAAGCGCATCGCGCACAAGGTCACGGTGTTGCATCAGGGCAAGGTCCTGAGCGAAGGCACTGTGGCGCAAGTGCAGGACGACCCGCGCGTCATCGATGTCTACCTCGGCCACTGAGCCGCATCCACGATGCTCGAAGTCGCCCACCTCAACGTCGCTTACCGCGAGTCGCAAGTCATCCACGATGTCTCGCTCGCAGTCGGGGAGCGCGAGGCCGTCGCGATCATGGGCCGCAACGGCATGGGCAAGACCACCCTGCTCAAGACCTTGATCGGCCTGCTGCCGGCGCAGTCGGGACAGATCCTGCTCGGCGGCGTCGAGCTCACCGGCATGCCGAGCTATCGCCGTGTCCGCCAGGGCCTCGCCTTCGTGCCGCAGGGCCGGATGGTGTTCCCGCTGCTGAGCGTCGAGCAGAACATCCTCTCGGGCGCCGAGCATTCCGGCCATCGACGGGTGCCGGACTACATCTACCGCTCTTTCCCGGTGCTGCAGGACATGCGCCTGCGCCGGGCCGGCAACCTGTCGGGCGGCCAGCAACAGATGCTCGCGATCGCGCGCGCGCTCATATCCGAATGCAAGGTGCTGATCCTCGACGAGCCGACCGAGGGGCTCCAGCCTTCGATCATCAAGGAGCTCGCGCAAACGCTGAATGTCCTGCGCCAGGAGCGCGGCTTCGCGATCGTCGTCTCCGAGCAGGTGCTGAGCTTCGCGCTCACCCTTGCAGACAGATTCCTGGTCATCGACCGCGGTCGCATCGTTCACGACGAAGCCCGCGCCTCGCTCGACCTGGAAAAGGTCAGGTCCTTCCTGACCGTGTAACCCCCTCTTCCCCCCGATTCCCAACCCAGAAGGAGCATGCCATGAGACACGGCGACATTTCGAGCAGCAACGATTGCGTGGGCGTCGCGGTCGTCAACTACAAGATGCCCCGGCTGCACACCAAGGCCGAGGTGCTCGACAACGCACGCAAGATTGCCGACATGCTCATCGGCATGAAACGCGGTCTGCCGGGCATGGACCTGGTGGTGTTTCCCGAGTACAGCACGCACGGGATCATGTACGACTCGAAGGAGATGTACGAGACGGCCGCCACGATCCCCGGCGACGAAACGGAGATCTTCGCCGCGGCCTGCCGCCAGGCGAAGGTCTGGGGCGTGTTCTCGCTGACCGGCGAGCGCCACGAAGAGCATCCCAACAAGGCGCCCTACAACACGCTGATCCTGATGAACGATCAAGGCGAGATCGTCCAGAAGTACCGCAAGATCATGCCGTGGGTGCCGATCGAAGGCTGGTACCCGGGCGACTGCACCTACGTGTCGGAAGGTCCCAAGGGGCTCAAGATCAGCCTGATCATCTGCGACGACGGCAACTACCCGGAGATCTGGCGCGACTGCGCGATGCGCGGCGCCGAGCTGATCGTGCGCTGTCAGGGCTACATGTACCCGGCAAAGGAGCAGCAGATCCTGGTCGCCAAGGCGATGGCGTTTATGAACAACTGCTACGTGGCGGTCGCCAACGCGTCGGGCTTCGATGGCGTGTACTCGTACTTCGGCCACTCGGCACTCATCGGCTTCGACGGCCGCACACTGGGCGAATGCGGCGAGGAGGACATGGGCATCCAGTACGGCGAGTTCTCGAAGAGCCTGATTCGAGACGCGCGAAAGAACATGCAGTCGCAGAACCACCTGTTCAAACTGGTCCACCGCGGCTACACCGGCACCATCAACTCCGGCGAGGACGTGCGCGGCCACGCGGTGTGCCCCTACACCTTCTACAAGAACTGGATCAACGATCCCGAAGGCACGCGCAAGATGGTCGAGTCGTTCACGCGCGACACGGTCGGCACGCCGGAATGCCCCATAGAAGGTATCCCGCACGAAGCAGCGAAGCATCGCTGAGGCTTCGCAGTCGATGTCGACGTCGACCTCCGCCGCCGCGCCGGACTCGCTGCTGGATGCCTATCGCATTCACGGCGAGCCCTATTACAAGTCGGCCGGCAACGAGGTCGACCTGTACCTGGCCGCCTACGCGCACCGCATGCCGCTCATCCTGAAAGGGCCAACCGGCTGCGGCAAGACCCGCTTCGTCGAGCACATGGCGTGGAAACTCGGCCGCCCGCTCGTAACGCTGGCCTGCAACGAGGACATGACAGCCTCGGACCTGGTGGGTCGCTACCTGCTCGATGCGCAGGGCACGGCCTGGCACGACGGGCCGCTGACGTTGGCGGTACGACACGGAGGCATCTGCTACCTCGACGAGGTGGTCGAGGCCCGACAGGACACCACCGTCGTCATCCATCCGCTGACCGATGCACGCCGGATCCTGCCGCTCGAAAAGAAGGGCGAGGTGGTGCACGCGCATCCGGACTTCCAGCTCGTGGTCTCGTACAACCCGGGCTACCAGAGCAGCGCGAAGGACATGAAACCGTCGACCCGACAGCGGTTCGCGGCGCTCGAATTCGACTACCCGCCCGCCGCGCTCGAGGCCGAGATCGTGGCCCACGAGGCGAGCGTTCCGGTCGCAATGGCGAGCACGCTGGTCGCCATCGCACATCGCTCGCGTGCGCTGAAGAATCACGGGCTCGACGAAGGAGTCTCGACGCGCATGCTGATCTACGCCGCGGTCCTGATCCGCGACGGCGTCAGCCCGCACGACAGTTGCGAGATGACGATGACACGGGCGTTGACCGATGACCCCGACATGAACGCGGCGTTGCGCGGCTTCGTCGACGCGGCGTTTCCATGAGCCCGCCGGGCCGCCCCAAGGGCGACACCGGAGTGCGAAGCACGAAGGTACGCCAGTGAACCCGCAAGCCGACGGCGCGCCGCCCTGGATCGGGCTGCTGCTGTCGGGGCTCGCCGGTCGCCGCGTTCATGTGCAGGCACTCGGAGCCGAGGCCGCCAGAGACCGCCCGATCCTGACCGGCGGCCATCTTCTGCTGCCGGTGTCGATGTTCGATGCCACGGCCGCGCCCACGGCACGCGCAGCCGTGGCGCATGCCGTGGGCCATCTGCTTCATTCGGCGCCGCAGCGCGCATCGACGGGCCTGAAGCCGATGACCCTGGCCGTCGTCTCGGCGCTGGAAGATGCCCGTGTGGAGAGGCTGCTCATGCAGGTGCTGCCCGGGCTGCGCCGCTGGTGGGCGCCGTTCCACGCGGCACCGCCGGCCGACGGCGATCTGAGCTTCGCCGCGTTCACCGCCCGTCTCGGGCGCGTGCTGTTCGATCCGCGGCTGCACGACGGCAATCACTGGGTCGACAAGGGACGCAAGCTGTTCGAGGCCCAGGCTCAGACCGACCTCCTCGATCACGACGGCTTCCGCCGGATCGGATCGATCCTGGCCAACGACCTCGGCCAGATGCGGATTCGCTTCGAGCCGGAGCAATACCGCGTCCGGCCCGCGTACCGCGACGACAACTCGTACCTATGGATGCATCCGGAGCGGGTGGACGTTCCGCCACCTGACATTCAGGCGCTCGACGCCGCCCCACAGGCGGCGGCTCTGGAACTGCGCCCCGCACAGGCCACGGCCGAGGGCGATCCGCCGCCCGACGAGATCGAGCTCGGACGCTTTCTGTTGCCCGAATGGGATTGGCGCCTCGAACGCCATCGGCGCGACTGGTGCACCGTGATCGAGACGATGCCGCTCGCGCCGCCGCTGGACTTCCAAGCCGTGAGAGAGCGGGCGCAGCGGCGGGCGCGCGCATCCGCGGCCCGGCTGAGCCGATCGCGCCGGCTTCGCCGCCAGCTCGAAGGCGACGAGATCGACCTCGACGCCGCCATCGACGTGACCGTCGATCGTCGGCTGGGGCTTGAGCCCGACGCGCGCTTCTTCAAGCGACCGGGCCGCGACACCCCACGCACCAGCCTGCTCGTGCTGCTCGATCTGTCGGAGTCGGCAAACGCACGGATCGGCGAGATCGACCGCACGGTCCTGGCGCTCGAGCAGGAGGCGGCGCTCCAGCTCGCCCAGTCCGTGGACCGCGCCGCCGGCCGCGTCGCCATCGACGCCTTCAATTCCGACACCCGGGAACGCGTCTCCTACCAACGGCTTCTCGATTTCGGCGCCTCGTTCGATGCGGCAGCGGCCGGCCGTCTCGCCGGCGCGCGGGCGCGTCACTCCACCAGGATGGGCGCTGCGCTGCGCCGAGCCACCGACCGGTTGGCCGGGGAAGCGTCGTCACGACGAAGCATCCTCGTGGTCTCCGACGGCGCGCCCGCGGACATCGACGTCTTCGACCCGCGCTACCTCGTCGAGGACGCGCGCGCCGCGGTGCTCGAGGCGCGCAGGCGCGGCGTGCTGGTCGACTGCGTCACCCTGGACCCGGCGGGTGAGTGCGATGCGCGGCGCATCTTCGGCTGGCGCCACTACCGGGTCGTCACGCATCCGGCCGCACTGTTCTCGCACCTGAAGCAGGTGCAGGCCCGGGCCGCGTGCTGACAAGCGCCGATCGCGCCCGGCACGGGCTTTGGCGGCTGCTGTTAGCCTCACGCCGATCATCTGATCAGACGGGCGAGACGATCACCGAGGAAGGCCATGACGCCCACGAGTAAACGAAGAGGGGACCCGATCCGGGTTGGCGTGCTGTTCTCCGAAACGGGCGTCACCTCGACGATCGGGCGTTCGCAACTGCAAGGCACGCTGCTGGCGATCGACGAGATCAACTCGAGCGGTGGCGTCGGGGGCCGAGAGATCGTGCCGGTGAGCTACGACGCACAATCGAGCCCGGCACGCTATGCGTTGTTGACGGAAAGGCTGATCACGGAGGACCGGGTCAACGTCATCTTCGGCTGCTACATGTCGAGCTCGCGCAAGGCTGTATTGCCGATCATCGAGAAGTGGAACAAGCTCCTTTTCTACCCGACGCTTTATGAGGGGTTCGAGTTCTCGAACAACATCATCTACACCGGCGCGGCACCCAACCAGAACAGCGTGCAGCTGGCCGAGTTCATGACGTCCAACTTCGGCGCCCGCGTCTACCTCATCGGTTCCGACTACATCTACCCCTACGAATCGAATCGCATCATGGGCGATCTGGTGATGCAGCGCCCGGGCAGTGAAAAGCTCGCCGAGCGCTACGTGCCGCTCAACGCGGGGCTCCGCGACTTCGCTGCGATCATGAAGGAAATCCGCGACCTCCGGCCCGATTTCATCTTCTCGACCGTCGTCGGCGATTCGACTGCGAGCCTCTACTGCGCATATGCCGAGGCAGGCTTCGACCCGAGAACGATGCCGATCGCCAGCCTGACCACTTCGGAAGCCGAGATCTCGCAGATGGGCTGGGAGGTTGCAGCCGGACACTACACGTCCGCGCCCTACTTCCAATCGATCGACTCCGAGAGCAACCGGGGCTGCCTGGGGCGGCTGCGTGAACGCTTCGGCAGCGAATGCGTCCCGAACCTGTGCTGGGAGGCCGCCTACTTCCAGATGCACATGTTCGCCAACGCCATGCGCGAGTCCGACGGCGACGAGATCGCGCAGATCATGCCGCAGCTGCTTGGCAGCGAGTTCGATGCCCCGCAGGGTCGTGTGCGGATCGATCCGTCGAATCACCACACGTGCCTGTATCCGCGCATCGGCCGGGCGGATGCGACAGGGCAGTTCACCATCGTGCGCGAAGCGAGACGGCCGGTGCATCCCGACCCGTACTTGGTCACGCACTCGTTGGGCGACTGGACGGTTGCGTTGCACGCGCAGCCCTGATCGGCGGCGGCCGAAAGGATGACCGTGGCATCGCAATCTCCCTCGCATCGCACCGGCCGCGCGACTCCGACGCAGCTGAAGGAGCTACGCATGTTGCGCGTCGCCGTGCTGCACCCGGACGACGCTGATGGCCGCCAGCTGACCCAGCAACTGCAGCGCATCGGCTGCCAGGTACAAGCCTTCTGGCCGCCGGTGGCGACGCTGCCCGAGAACACTGACGTGGTCTTCCTGGCGGTGCAGCCCGAGATCACGCAGAACGAGTTCGAATGGGTCAAGGCGGAAAACGCTCCCACCTGCATCGCCGTCGTGAACTACGAGAACCCGACGATCGTCGAGACCGTACTGCGCCTCGGAGCGAAGGCGGTGCTGCCGGCGCCGGTGCGATCGTTCGGGCTGTTGTCGGTTTTGGTGATCGCTCGCGCGGTCGACGACAGGATTCAGGGCCAGGCGTCGCGGATCCGCAAGCTGGAGGCGAAGTTGACCGGCGCGCGCCGGATCGCCGAGGCGAAGAACATTCTCATGCGCACCCGCAACGTCAGCGAAAGCCAGGCCTACGATCTCATCCGCGACCAGGCCATGAGCAAGCGCGTGACGACCGAGGACATTGCTGCGGCGATCGTCAATGCCAACGAGATCCTCTCGCTTGGAACCTGACGAAGGCCACGCCGCGCTGAGAAGGGCTTTCCCATGGCCGCCCTGACCGACCTCGCAGCCCACGAACTCGCCGCCGCCATCGCCGCCGGCGAGCTGTCGTGCCGCGAGGTGATGCAGGCCTTCCTGGCGCGCATCGAGCTCATGAACCCGCGGCACAACGCGATCGTCAGCCTGCGCGACGGCGACGAGCTGCTGCTCGAGGCCGACCGTCTCGATCTCGAGCTGGTGCGCAACGACGCCGCGGCCGCGCCGCGGCCGTTCCTGTTCGGCCTGCCGC
The DNA here is from genome assembly GCA_021414305.1 of Burkholderiales bacterium. Taxonomy (GTDB): domain Bacteria; phylum Pseudomonadota; class Gammaproteobacteria; order Burkholderiales; family Burkholderiaceae_C; genus Schlegelella_A. The sequence goes on from JAIOOS010000030.1 coordinate 11,228, forward strand.
AGGCGATCAAGGACATCGTGCCGACCGCGGGCATCCGCAGCACCTCGGGCTCGCCGCTGCTCAAGGACTTCGTG
>JAIOOS010000026.1 GCA_021414305.1 Burkholderiales bacterium
GGCGAGTAGTCTGGCCTTGGTGCCCAGCTCTTCGTTGGTCTGTTGCAGTTCGCTCTGGCGGGACTGGAGTTCAACGGTAAGCTGCTGCGACTGAGTGAGCAGACCTTCGGTACGCATAGTGGCTTCAATGGTGTTGAAGACGGCGCCGATACTCTGCGTAAGCAGATCCAGGAAGGCCAATGAGCCGGCGCCAAAATTCTGAAGCGTGGCGAGCTCGATAACCGCTTTAGTCTGGCCTTCAAAGAGCACGGGAAGCACAATGATGCTGACTTGCCTCGCGCTACCGAGACTGGACGCGATTTTGATGAAATCCGCTGGTACGCCAATAAGCAGGATGCGCTTCTTTTCGACGGCGCACTGGCCCACCAAGCCTTCGCCAACGCGTATATTACTGGATAATTCGCTGTTGCCATCGTGCGCGTAGCTGGAAAGTAGTTTCAGTTCTGACGTGCCCTCAGTCCCTGCCAGATGGTAAATCGTGCCCTGGTGCGCGTTTACAAGTGGAGCCAGCTCCGTAAGCAGCATTTGGCCAACGGTACTCAACTCGCGTTCGCCTTGCAGCATACCCGTGAACTTGGCGAGGTTGGTCTTCACCCAGTCCTGCTCGCGGTTGCTCTCGGTGGTCTCGCGCAGGTTCGAGATCATCGTGTTGATGTTGTCCTTCAGCTCGGCGACCTCGCCGCGCGTCTCGACCTGGATCGAGCGCGTCAGGTCGCCCTTGGTCACCGCGGTGGCGACCTCGGCGATCGCCCGCACCTGCGTCGTCAGGTTGGCGGCGAGCAGGTTGACGTTGCCGGTCAGGTCTTTCCAGGTGCCGGCCGCGCCGGGCACGTTGGCCTGGCCGCCCAGGCGCCCGTCGACGCCCACCTCGCGCGCCACGTTGCTCACCTGGTCGGCGAAGGTGGCGAGCGTGTCGGTCATGCCGTTGATCGTGTCGGCCAGCGCCGCGACCTCGCCCTTGGCCTGCACCGTCAGGCGCTGCGTCAGGTTGCCGTCGGCGACCGCGGTCACGACCTTGACGATGCCGCGCACCTGCTCGGTGAGGTTCGAGGCCATGAAGTTGACGTTGTCGGTCAGGTCCTTCCAGGTGCCGGCGACGCCCGGCACCACCGCCTGGCCGCCGAGCTTGCCCTCGGTGCCGACCTCGCGCGCCACCCGCGTCACCTCGCCGGCGAAGGCGTTGAGCTGGTCGACCATGGTGTTGATCGTGTTCTTCAGCTCGAGGATCTCGCCCTTCACGTCGACCGTGATCTTGCGGTTCAGGTCGCCGCGGGCGACCGCGGTCGTCACCTCGGCGATGTTGCGCACCTGGGTCGTCAGGTTGTTGGCGAGGCCGTTGACCGTGTCGGTCAGGTCCTTCCAGGTGCCGGCCACGCCGGGCACCGCCGCCTGGCCGCCGAGCCGGCCCTCGGTGCCGACCTCGCGCGCCACCCGCGTCACCTCGGAGGCGAACGAGCGGAGCTGCTCGACCATCGTGTTGATGGTCTCCTTGAGCTGCAGGATCTCGCCGCGCACGTCGACCGTGATCTTCTTCGAGAGGTCGCCGTTGGCCACCGCGATCGTCACCTCGGCGATGTTGCGCACCTGGCCGGTGAGGTTCGAGGCCATCGAGTTGACGTTGTCGGTCAGGTCCTTCCAGGTGCCGGCCACGCCCGGCACCGCCGCCTGGCCGCCGAGCTTGCCCTCGGTGCCGACCTCGCGCGCCACCCGCGTGACCTCGGAGGCGAAGGCCGAGAGCTGGTCGACCATGGTGTTCATGGTTTCCTTGAGCTGCAGGATCTCGCCCTTCACGTCGACCGTGATCTTGCGGCTGAGGTCGCCCTTGGCGATGGCGGTGGCGACGTCGGCGATGTTGCGCACCTGGCCGGTCAGGTTCGAGGCCATCGAGTTGACGTTGTCGGTCAGGTCCTTCCAGGTGCCGGCCACGCCCGGCACCTGCGCCTGGCCGCCGAGCTTGCCGTCGGTGCCGACCTCGCGGGCCACCCGCGAGACCTCGGCCGCGAACGAGCGCAGCTGGTCGACCATGGTGTTGATCGTTTCCTTCACCTCGAGGATCTCGCCACGCACGTCGGCGGTGATCTTCTTCGACAGGTCGCCGTTGGCCACCGCGATCGTCACCTCGGCGATGTTGCGCACCTGGCCGGTCAGGTTGTTGGCCATGAAGTTGACGTTGTCGGTCAGGTCCTTCCAGGTGCCGGCCACGCCCGCCACCGCGGCCTGGCCGCCGAGCTTGCCCTCGGTGCCGACCTCGCGCGCCACCCGGCTCACTTCGCCGGCGAAGGCGTTGAGCTGGTCGACCATCGTGTTGATCGTGTTCTTCACCTCGAGGATCTCGCCGCGCACGTCGGCGGTGATCTTCTTCGAGAGGTCGCCGCGCGCGACCGCGGTCGTCACCTCGGCGATGTTGCGCACCTGGCCGGTGAGGTTCGAGGCCATGAAGTTGACGCTGTCGGTCAGGTCCTTCCAGGTGCCCGCCACGCCCGGCACCGCCGCCTGGCCGCCGAGCTTGCCTTCGGTGCCGACCTCGCGCGCCACCCGAGTCACTTCCGAAGCGAAGCCGTTGAGCTGGTCGACCATCGTGTTGATCGTGTTCTTCAGCTCGAGGATCTCGCCCTTCACCTCGACCGTGATCTTGCGCGACAGGTCGCCGCGCGCCACCGCGGTGGTCACGTCGGCGATGTTGCGCACCTGGCCGGTCAGGTTGTTGGCCATCGAGTTGACGTTGTCGGTCAGGTCCTTCCACGTTCCTGCCACGCCGCGCACCTGCGCCTGGCCGCCGAGCTTGCCCTCGGTGCCGACTTCGCGCGCCACCCGCGACACCTCGGACGCGAAGGCGTTGAGCTGGTCGACCATCGTGTTGAGCGTGTTCTTCAGCTCCAGGATCTCGCCCTTCACGTCGACGGTGATCTTGCGCGAGAGGTCGCCGTTGGCGACCGCGGTGGCGACGTCGGCGATGTTGCGCACCTGGCCGGTCAGGTTCTGCGCCATCGAGTTGACGTTGTCGGTCAGGTCCTTCCAGGTGCCGGCGACGCCCGGCACCTGCGCCTGGCCGCCGAGCGCGCCCTCCGTGCCGACCTCGCGCGCCACCCGGCTCACCTCGCCGGCGAAGGCGTTGAGCTGGTCGACCATGGTGTTGATCGTGTTCTTCAGCTCGAGGATCTCGCCGCGCACGTCGACCGTGATCTTCTTCGACAGGTCGCCGTTGGCCACGGCGGTGGTCACGTCGGCGATGTTGCGCACCTGCCCCGTGAGGTTGGTCGCCATCGCGTTCACGGAGTCGGTCAGGTCCTTCCAGGTGCCGGCCACGCCGCGCACCTCGGCCTGGCCGCCGAGCTTGCCTTCGGTGCCGACCTCGCGCGCGACGCGGGTCACTTCCGAGGCGAACCCGTTGAGCTGGTCGACCATCGTGTTGATCGTGTTCTTCAGCTCGAGGATCTCGCCCTTGACGTCGACCGTGATCTTCTTCGAGAGGTCGCCGTTGGCCACCGCCGTCGTCACCTCGGCGATGTTGCGCACCTGGCCGGTCAGGTTGAAGGCCATGAAGTTGACGTTGTCGGTCAGGTCCTTCCAGGTGCCGGCGACGCCGGGCACCGCGGCCTGGCCGCCGAGCTTGCCTTCGGTGCCGACCTCGCGCGCCACCCGCGTCACCTCCGAGGCGAAGCCGTTGAGCTGGTCGACCATGGTGTTCATGGTGTTCTTCAGGGCGAGGATCTCGCCCTTCACCTCGACCGTGATCTTCGACGAGAGATCGCCCTTGGCGATGGCGGTGGCGACGTCGGCGATGTTGCGCACCTGGCCCGTCAAGTTCGAGGCCATCGAGTTGACCGAGTCGGTCAGGTCCTTCCAGGTGCCCGCCACGCCCGGCACCTGCGCCTGGCCGCCGAGCTTGCCCTCGGTGCCGACCTCGCGCGCGACCCGCGTCACTTCCGAGGAGAAGCCGTTGAGCTGGTCGACCATCGTGTTGATCGTGTTCTTCAGCTCGAGGATCTCGCCCTTGACGTCGACCGTGATCTTGCGCGACAGGTCGCCGCGCGCCACCGCCGTCGTCACCGTGGCGATGTTGCGGACCTGCGCGGTGAGATTAGTCGCCATCGCGTTGACCGAATCAGTAAGATCCTTCCACGTGCCTGCCACGCCGCGCACCTCGGCCTGGCCTCCCAACGCGCCTTCGGTGCC
>JAIOOS010000003.1 GCA_021414305.1 Burkholderiales bacterium
GATCTACGGCATCGACCTGCTCGAGAAGGCCAAGACCGAGCAAGCCGCGAAGAAAAAGGGCCTGGGCAAGCCCAAGGGCCTGGGCACCTTCAGCGGCAAGTCAGCGCCAAAGCCGAAGGCGAAGCCCAAGCCCAAGCCGCCTGGCGACTCGTACGGGCCGAACTAGCTCCGCTGCGCTCAGTGCGTCGCCGCGGGAACGCTGCCGTCGGTCGCCGCGTCCGGAGCGGTGTCCGGTTCCGCGTGGTAGCTGTTGTAGGTCTCGCGCGGGATGTAGTTCTCGAGGTAGCTGAACTCGCTCGCGCCCTTGATCAGGTTGCGCGCGATGACCATGCGCTGGATCTGGTTGGTGCCCTCGTAGATCTGCGTGATCTTCGCGTCGCGCATGTACTTCTCGATCGGGTAGTCCTTCATGTAGCCGTAGCCGCCGAAGATCTGCACCGCGTCGGTGGTGGCCTTCATCGCCATGTCGCTGGCGACGCACTTGGCCATGCTCGCCAGCACGTTGAGCCGGTCCCAGTCGCCGGCATCGCCGGCGCGGGCGCATTCGTAGACCAGCGCGCGCGAGGCCTCGATGCCCATCGCCATGTCGGCGAGCATGAACTGCACGCCCTGGAAGTCGGCGATCGGCTGCTTGAACTGCTTGCGCTCCTTGGCGTAGGCGACCGAGACGTCGAGCGCGCCCTGGGCGAGGCCGACGCACTGCGCGCCGATCGTCGGCCGGTTCAGGTCGAGCGCGCGCAGCGAGGCGCGAAAGCCCTTGCCTTCCTCGCCGACGAGGTTCTCGGCCGGCACGCGCACGTTGTCGAGGAAGATCGGCGTGTTCGGGGCGCCGCGCCAGCCCATCTTGCGTTCATGCCGGCCGAAGGTGATGCCCTTCATCTTCTTCGGCTCGAGCACGAAGGCGCTGATGCCGGTGGCGCCGCGCTCGCCCGAGGTGCGCGCCATCAGCACGATGTACTCGGCGTCGACGCCGTAGCTGCACCACTGCTTCCGGCCGTTGATGACGTAGGAGTCGCCGTCCTTGACGGCGCGGGTCTGCATCGCGCTGACGTCGGAGCCGGCCTGCGGCTCGGAGATCGCGATCGCCGTGACCACGCCGCCCTCGGCGATCTTCGGCAGGAAGCGCTGCCGCTGCTCCTCGGTGCCGAAGTGCAGCAGCGGCATGATGAACATCGTGTTCAGCCCGGCGATCGAGCCGCAGGCGGGCGAGAAGCGCGAGATCTCCTCGCGGGCGATGCACATCAGGGTCAGGTTGCCTTCGGGGCCGCCGTACTTCTCGGGCACCCAGAGCTGCATCAGGCCCATGTCGCCATAGATCTTCAGCAGCTCGGTCGGGAAGCGGTCGCTCTCGTCGATCTCGGCGGCGATCGGCGCGACGTGGCGCTCGACCATGCGGCGGATTCCATCGCGGAAGGCGAGCTGCTCTTCGCTGAAGTTCATGGCGCGGTTCCGGGGGAAGTGGGAAGGATTGGCACCGATATTCAATGGTGCTACCATTCAATTATTGAAGAAAAGTCGGAGCCGCGTCAAGCGCCATCGACGCGGTTCGGGGCGATCGGGCACAGTACGCCGGCATCGCCGTGATGCGCCGGAGCGAAGCGAACGCCATGCAATACCGAAACCTCGGTCGCAGTCCCCTCAAGGTGTCGGCGCTCTGCCTCGGCACGATGATGTTCGCCGACCAGACCGACCTGGCCGAGGCGCGGCGCATCACCGAGCACGCGCTGGCGAACGGCGTCAATTTCATCGACACCGCCGATGTCTATACGCGCGGCGAGTCGGAGGCCATGGTCGGCGCGCTGATCGCCGGCGCGCGCCACGCCCGGGTGCTCGCCACCAAGGTCGGCAACAAGATGTCGGAGCAGGCGAACGAGTCCGGCTTCTCGCGGGCCTGGATCCTGCGCGCCTGCGACGAGAGCCTCCGCCGGCTCGCCACCGGGCACATCGACATCTACTACCTGCATCGCGACTTCATCGGCGCCGACCTCGAGGAGCCGCTGCGCGCGCTCGACACGCTGCTGCAGAGCGGCAAGATCCGCTACTGGGGCGTCTCGAACTTCCGCGGCTGGCGCATCGCCGAGGTCGTGGCGATGGCGAAGGCGCTGGGCATGCCCGGCCCGGTGGTCTGCCAGCCGTACTACAACCTGCTCAACCGCCAGCCCGAGGTCGAGGTGCTGCCGGCGTGCCTGCATCACGGCATCGGCGTCGTGCCGTACAGCCCGATCGCCCGCGGCGTGCTCGCCGCCAAGTACGCGCCCGGCTCGCCGCCGCCCGAGGGCAGCCGCGCCGGGCGCGGGGATGCGCGGATGATGCAGACCGAGTTCCGCGAGGAGTCGCTGCGCGCCGCGCAGGCACTGAAGGCGCATGCCGAAAGGAAGGGCGTGGCCCCCTCGCACTTCGCCACCGCCTGGGTGCTCGCGCACCGCGCCGTCAGCGCCGTGATCGCCGGGCCGCGCACCTTCGCCCAGTGGCAGGACTACTTCGGCGCGCTCGAGTGCGCGATCGACGCTGCCGACGAAGCGCTGGTCGACGGTCTGGTGGCGCCGGGCCACCCGTCGACGCCGGGCTACAACGACCCGGCCTACCCGCTCGACGCGAGACGCGCCTGACGATCAATGGTGCTACCATTCATCATGAGATGCGAACGATGAAGCCCGCCGCCGCCATCGCCGCCGTCTCCCCACCCGCGCCGCGCCCCGCGCCGACCTTCGAGCCGATCCACACCCGCCGCGCCTTCGAGGAGATCTGCGAGCGCATCCGCGCCCAGATCGCCGCCGGAACGCTGCGCCCCGGCGACAAGCTGCCGGCCGAGCGCGAGCTCGCGCTGCAGCTCGGCGTCGGCCGCAACGCGCTGCGCGAGGCGCTGCGCAGCCTCGAGATCGCCGGCATCGTTCGCCTGCACAAGGGCGCCAAGGGGGGCGCCTTCATCCAGTCGGGCGACGCCAACCGCATGAACGACGTGGTGCGCGACATGCTGAGCCTGGGCTCGATCTCGGTCGCCGAGCTGACCGAGTCGCGGCTGCACATCCTGGACCTGGTGGTGCGCCTGGCCTGCGAGCGCGCCACCCGCGCCGACCTCGACGCGCTCGAGGCCAACATCGACGAGACCGAGCGCGTCACCGCCGCCGGCCGCTACCTCGAGCGGGTCGAGTGCTCGCGCGAGTTCTACCGCCTGCTCGTCGCCGCCGCGCACAACCAGGTGCTGGCGATGATCGTCCGCTCGATCACCGAGATCCTGATGCAGTTCGTCTACGGCCGGGTGGCCGCCGGCGGCAAGCCGCAGCCGAAGCTGGTGGAAAAGCGCCGCGCCTTCCTGGCGGCGCTGCGGGCGCGCGACCCCGAGCTCGCGACCCGCCTGATGCGCAGCCATCTCGCCTCGGTGCATCGCCTGCTCGAGCCCTTCGTCGACGCCTCGACCGGCCAGCTCCCGGCCGCGTCCGGCGCCTGACGGGGCCTGCCGGCTCGCCATGGCGCAGGCCGCCCGCCCCGTGCGCGCCGACGCGCTCGCCGGCTTCAGGGTGCTCGACTTCTCGATCATGTTGGCCGGCCCCTACTGCGCGCGGCTCTTCGCCGACATGGGCGCCGACGTGCTGAAGATCGAGCCGCCCGAAGGCGACGACATGCGCCAGCGCGCGCCGCTGCGCGACGGCCAGAGCGTCTACTTCGGCCAGCTCAACGCCGGCAAGAAGAGCCTCGCCCTCGACCTGAAGCAGCCCGAGGCGATCGCCCTCGCGCGCCGCCTCGCGGCCGAAGCCGACGTGCTGATCGAGAACTTCCGCCCCGGCGTGATGGAGCGGCTCGGCCTCGGCCAGGCGGAGCTTCGCGCGCTCAATCCGCGCCTCGTCTACTGCTCGATCTCCGGCTACGGCCAGACCGGCCCGGCCGCCGAGCGCGCCGCCTACGCGATGATCGTCCACGCCGCCAGCGGCTTCGACCGCACGCTCGCGCGCTATGCCGGCGAGTCGGATCGGCCGATGCCGGGCGCGGTGTTCGTCGCCGACGTGCTCGGCGCGATCTTCGCCTACGGCGCGATCCAGACGGCGCTGTTGCAGCGCGGACGCACGGGCGAAGGCCAGCACATCGACGTGGCGCTGATGGACTGCATGCTCAACCTGCTCGTCTACGAGCTGCAGGAGGCGCAGTTCCCGGTGACGACGCCGCGCCCGACCTACGGGCCGCTGCGTGCCGCCGACGGCGACGTGCTGGTGGTGCCGATCACGGCACGCAACTTCGCCGCGCTGTGCGAGGTGACCGGCCTGCCCGAGCTGAAGGACGATCCGCGCTTCGCGACGCTGCCGAAGCGCAGCGCGAACTGGGGCGCGATGATGGACATCGTCGAGCGCTGGACCTGCGAGCGCACGGTCGCCGACTGCGTCGCCGCGCTCGAGGCGGCGGGCGTTCCCTGCTCGGCCTACGGCGAGCCGGGCGACGCGCTTGCCGATCCGCATCTCGTCGAGCGCGGCCTGTTCGGCCGGATCAGCGACGCCGCCGGCGCCTTCACCGGCGTCAATCCGCCGTGGCGCATGTCCGGCAGCGAGGCCGAGCTGCGCGGCCGGGTGCCGGCCGTCGGCGCCGATGGCGACGCTGTGCTCGGCGAATGGCTGGGCCTGGGCGCCGAGGAGCTGGCGCGCCTGCGCGCCGGCGGCGTCTTCGGCACGGCGCGGCCGGCTCGCGGCTAGCCGGCGTTCGCACCGCGGCGCGCGCGCCGCCTCACGCCGTCTTCGGCCGCTCCGGAATGTTGAGCCCGCGCACCACCGCGGGCCGCTCGAGGAAGGCGGCGAGGGCGCGCTGCACGTGAACGAAGTTGGTGATTCCGACCAGGTCGCCGGCGCCGTAGAACTTCAGCAGGTTGTTGATCCACGGGAAGGTGGCGATGTCGGCGATCGAGTAGGCGTCGCCGGCGAGCCAGGCGTGACTGGCGAGCTGCTTGTCGACCACGGCGAGCAGGCGCTTCGCCTCGTCGACGTAGCGGTCGCGCGGCCGCTTGTCCTCGTAGTCCTTGCCGGCGAACTTGTGGAAGAAGCCGACCTGGCCGAACATCGGTCCGATCCCGCCCATCTGGAACATCAGCCACTGGATCGTCGTGTAGCGGCCGGCCGGATCGACCGGCATGAGCTGGCCCGACTTGTCGGCGAGGTAGATCAGGATCGCGCCCGACTCGAACAGCGGCAGGGGCTTTCCGCCCGGGCCGTTCGGGTCGAGGATCGCCGGGATCTTGTTGTTCGGGCTGAGCGAGAGGAACTCGGGCGTGAGCTGGTCCTGGGCGTCGAAGCGCACCAGGTGCGGCTCGTAGGCCAGGCCGGTCTCCTCCAGCATGATCGAGATCTTCACGCCGTTGGGCGTGGGCAGCGAGTAGAGCTGGATCCGGTCGGGATGGCGGGCGGGCCACTTGCGGGTGATGGGGAACGCGGAAAGGTCGGTCATGGGATCCCTGGGTTCGTGCGATCGGCGATTCTGCGGTGCCGCGCCCGCCTTTGCAGGGCAGGGCGCATGCGCACCCGATCGCCGAGAATCGCCGCGCCACCCCCGCCGCCTCCCATGCTGACCCTGCTTTTCGACGGCATCGCCTACGGCATGCTGCTGTTCGTGCTCGCCGTCGGCCTCGCGGTGACGCTCGGGCTGATGAACTTCGTCAACCTCGCGCACGGCGCGTTCGCGATGGCCGGCGGCTACATCACGGTGCTGCTGATGAGCCGTGCCGGCGTGCCCTTCCTGCTCTGCCTGGTCGCAGCCTTTCTCGGCACGGCGCTGCTCGGCGCGGTGCTCGAGCGCACGCTCTATCGCCGCATGTACGGCCGGCCGCACCTCGACCAGGTGCTGTTCTCGATCGGCCTGGTGTTCATGGCGGTCACCGCGGTCGACTACCTGGTCGGCTCGATGCAGCAGAACATCACCCTGCCGGCCTGGCTGCAGGGGCGGCTGCCGTTCGAGGCGGTGGGCATCGGCAAGTACCGGCTGTTCATCGTCGTGCTGTGCGGCCTGCTGACGCTGGCGCTGCAGGCGGTGCTGTCGCGCACCCGCTTCGGCAGCCGGCTGCGCGCGTCGGTCGACGACCCGCGGGTCGCGTCGGGCCTGGGCCTCGACGTCAACCGCATCTTCCTCGTCACCTTCGCCGTCGGCTCGGGGCTGGCCGGCCTTGGCGGCGCGCTCGGCGCCGAGGTGCTCGGGCTCGATCCGACCTTTCCGCTCAAGTTCATGATCTATTTCCTGATCGTCGTCTCGGTCGGCGGCACGACCACGATCACCGGCCCGCTGCTCGCCGCGCTGCTGCTCGGCATCGCCGATGTCGCCGGCAAGTACTACGTGCCCAAGCTCGGCGCCTTCATCGTCTACACGCTGATGATCGTGATCCTGCTGCTGCGGCCGCAGGGCCTGTTCGCCAAGGCGGGCGGGCGATGAGCCGCGCCGCGGACTCGCCGTCGCCGGCGGCGCGATCGCTCGCCGGCTACGCGCGCTGGCAGCGCTGGGAGCTGGCGCTGTTCGCGGCGCTGCCCCTGGCCTGGCTGCTGCTGCCTGCGCAGGCGCTGCTCGTCAACGAGATCGCGATCGTCGCCCTGTTCGCCCTCTCGCTCGACCTGATCCTTGGCTACGCCGGCATCGTCTCGCTCGGCCACGCCGCCTTCTTCGGCTTCGGCGCGTACACCGCGGCGCTGTTCGCCAAGAGCGTCTTCCCCGACCCGCTGGTCGGGCTCGCGGTCGCGGTCGTCGCGAGCGCGCTGCTCGGCGCCCTGACCAGCGTGCTGATCCTGCGCGGCACCGACCTGACCCGGCTGATGGTGACGCTCGGCGTCGCCTCGATCCTCTACGAGCTCGCCAACCGCCTCGACTGGCTGACCGGCGGCGCCGACGGCCTGCAGGGCGTCGTCATGGGTCCGCTCGTCACGCCCTTCGGCCGCTTCGAGTTCGACCTCTCCGGCCGCGTCGCGTGCGCCTATTCGCTGACCGTGCTCGCCCTCTCGCTGCTGCTCGCGCGCCGCCTGGTCCATTCGCCGTTCGGCGTCTCGCTGCAGGCGCTGCGCGACAACCGGCTGCGCGCCGAGAGCATCGGCCTCTCGGTGCGGTTGCGCGTGGTCGCGGTCTACACCATCGCTGCGGCGATCGCCGGTGCCGCTGGTGCGCTGCTGGCGCAGACCAGCGGTTTTGCCTCGCTCGACGTGTTCGACTTCCATCGCAGCGCCGAGGTCCTGCTCGTGCTCGTGATCGGCGGCAGCGGCTACCTCTACGGCGGCGTGTTCGGCGCGATCGTCTTCAAGCTGCTCCACGACCTGATCTCCGCGTGGACGCCGCAGTACTGGAACTTCTGGCTCGGCCTGTTCCTGGTCGTGCTCGTCCTGGTCGGCCGCGACCGGTTCGTCCGGCCGTGGACCTGGTTCAGGAGGGGCGCATGACCGCGGCCCTGCAGACCCGCGCGCTGGTCAAGCGCTTCGGCGGCCTGGCGGCGTGCAACGACGTCTCCCTGACCCTCGAGCAGGGCGCGCGCCATGCCCTGATCGGGCCGAACGGCGCGGGCAAGACGACGCTCGTCAACCTGCTGACCGGCGTGCTCGAGCCGACCTCGGGCCAGGTGCTGCTCGAGGGCGAGGACATCACCCGGCTCTCGGTCCATGCGCGGGTGCGCCGCGGCATGGTCCGCACCTTCCAGATCACGCAGCTCTTCAACGGCCTGACGCCGCTCTCCTCGCTGGCGCTCGCGGTCACGGCGCAGCGAGGCGCCAGCGACGGCGTCTGGCGGCCGCTCGGCCGCGATCCGGCGGTGGCGATCGAATGCGAAAGCCTGCTCGCGCGCTTTCGCCTCGCCGACGTGATGGACCAGCCGGTCGCCGCGCTCGCCTACGGCAAGCGACGCCTCCTCGAGATCGCCACCGCGCTCGCCTGCCGCCCGCGCGTGCTGCTGCTCGACGAGCCGGTCGCGGGCGTGCCCGAGGGCGACCGCCAGGAGATCTTCGAGACCATAGGCGCCTTGCCCGCCGACGTGTCGGTGCTGCTGATCGAGCACGACATGGACCTGGTCTTCAACTTCGCGAAGACGGTCACCGTGCTCGTCAACGGCGCGGTCTTCGCCGAGGGCGACGTCGCCTCGATCTCGAGCGACCCGCGCGTCAAGGCGGTGTATCGCGGCGAAGGCGACGACGAAGCGGCCGGAGCGGCCCATGGCTGAGCTGCTGCGTCTCGAGGGCTTGCGCTCGGGCTACGGGCAGGCGGTGGTGGTGCAGGGCGTCGACCTGCAGCTCGCCGAGGGCGAGTCGCTGGCGCTGCTCGGGCGCAACGGCACCGGCAAGACGACCCTGCTCGACACCCTGGTCGGCGTCACCCGCCGCCACGCCGGCCGGATCGTCCTCGGCGGCCGCGACATCACGGCGCTGCCGCCGCACGCGCGTGCCGCCGCCGGCATCGGCTGGGTGCCGCAGGAGCGCAACATCTTCCGCTCGCTCACGGTGGCCGAGAACCTGAGCGCGGTGGCGCGGCCCGGACCGTGGACGCTGTCGCGGGTCTACGAGATGTTTCCGCGCCTCGCCGAGCGGCGGGCCAACATGGGCAACCAGCTCTCCGGCGGCGAGCAGCAGATGCTCGCGGTGGCGCGCGCGCTGGTGCTCAATCCGCGCCTGCTGCTGCTCGACGAGCCGCTCGAAGGGCTGGCGCCGATCATCGTCAAGGAGCTGCTCGATTCGATCGCCGGCGTGGTTCGCGACGAGGGCATGTCGGCCATCATCGTCGAGCAGAACCCGCGCCTCATCCTGCCGATCACCGCCCGCGCCGTGGTGCTCGACCGCGGCGCGATCGTCCATGAAGGGTTCAGCGCCGAGCTCCTTGCCGACCGCGAACGGCTCGACCGCTGGCTCGCCGTCTCCGCGAACGCGGTTCAGGAGCGGATGTAGGCCCAGCCCTGCTGCTGCTTCCTCATCACCTCGACCACGCCCGAGGGCACGTAGCCGATCTCGGGCAGCATGTCGGCCGGCGTCAGCTTCATTCCGTTCATCGTGTTCTGGCAGGCGTTGACCTTGACGCCGCTCTTCAGCGCCTCGGCGATGCGCTGCTTCACGCTCGAATCGCTCTTCAGCATGTTGATGCCAGGCCCATAGGCCACCAGCTCGATCTCGACCGGCTCGCCGCCCACGCCCTCGCGCAGGTTCTGCATGTTGTTGAGGATCATGGTCCAGCGCGCCGGGTCGTTGTCGGTCACCTGGAACAGGGCGCGGTTCTTCGCCGGCGCGGCCTGCGCCAGCGCGAGCTGCGGCAGGGCGAGGCCGAGCAGCGCTGCGCCGGAGAGAACGAGGAAATCGCGACGGGGCGTGCGGGTCATGGAAGCTCCTTGAAGGAGGCCGGCGCTAGAGCGGCAGGCCGACGTAATTCTCGGCCAGCGCGGTCGAAGCCGCCTGCGAGTGGACGAGGTAGTCGAGCTCGGCGGTCTGCATCTTCTGGCCGAAGTCGCCGGTCTCGGGAAACTTGTGCATGAGCGAGGTGAACCACCAGGAGAAGCGCTCGGCGCGCCAGACCCGGCGCAGGCAGCGCTCGGAGTAGCCGTCGATGCCGGCATCGCTGTGCTCGACGTAGTGCTCGGCGAGCGCGCGCGACAGGAGGCCCACGTCGCCGGCGGCCAGGTTCAGGCCCTTGGCGCCGGTCGGCGGCACGATGTGCGCGGCGTCGCCGGCGAGGAAGAGGCGCCCGAAGCGCATCGGCTCGGCGACGAAGCTGCGCAGCGGCGCGATGCTCTTCTCGATCGAAGGGCCGGTGACCAGCGATTCGGCGGCCGCGCGATCGAGGCGCAGGCGCAGCTCGTCCCAGAACGCGGCGTCGCTCCAGCGCTCGGCGCGGTCGTCGGCCGAGCACTGCACGTAGTAGCGGCTCCGTGTCGCCGAGCGCATGCTGCACAGGGCAAAGCCGCGCTCGTGGTTCGAATAGATCAGCTCGTGCGAGACCGGCGGCGTTTCCGAGAGCACACCGAGCCAGCCGAACGGGTAGACGCGCTCGAAGGTCTTCAGCACCCCTTCGGGAACGCTTTGCCGGCTGACGCCGTGGTAGCCGTCGCAGCCGGCGATGAAGTCGCAGTGCAGCTCGTGCGTCTGCCCGCCCTTGCGGTAGCTGACCTTCGGCCGGTCGCCGTCGAAGCCGTGCACGCCGACCTGCTCGGCCTCGTAGACCGTCGGCAGGCCGGTAGCGGCGCGCAGCTGCATCAGGTCGCGCGTCACCTCGGTCTGGCCGTAGACCATGACCTGCTTGCCGCCGGTCAGGCCGTGCAGGTCGATGCGATGGCGCGCGCCGCCGAAGCAGAGCTCGATGCCGTGATGCGGCAGGCCCTCGGCGTGCATGCGCGCACCGGCGCCGGCGGCGTCGAGCAGGTCGACGGTCACCTGCTCGAGCACGCCGGCACGAATCCGGCCGAGCACGTAGTCGGGATCGCGCTGCTCGACGATCACGCTGGCGACGCCGGCCTTGGCCAGCAGGGCGCCCAGCAGCAGGCCGGCCGGCCCGGCGCCGACGATCGCGACCTGGGTGCGCGCGCTCGTCATGCCTGCGGCGCCCGCGCATGCCAGAGGGCGAGCAGCTCGGCCTCGCGGGCCCGCGTCAGCTTGCCGCGGCGGCGCGGGTCGTCTTCGGCGGGCACGCCTTCGTCCATCACCGCGGCGATCGTCTGCTCGAGCGGCCGCGTCGTCAGGCGCGTGCGTTCGGCGCGCTGGATCTCGACCCGCGAATGGCCGCGGTGCTCCGGATCCTGCGAAGGCAGCCAGAGCGGCAGCTCGCTCCAGGGCTCGACCTTGTGCTCGAGGAGAAAGGCCTCGTCCACGGGCACCGGCTCGGCTTCGGGCGCGCCTCGTTTCTCGGCCTCGTCCTGGCAGGCGGCGATCAGCTCGCTCCAGCAGCAGGCCGGGCCGTTGGCGGGGCCGGTCCCGTTGAACGCGCCGCGCTCGCCGCGCTCGACCAGGCGGACGATCCAGGCGGCCAGATCGCGCACGTCGATGAACTGCAGCGGCTCGTCGTCGCCGAGGTCGGGCACCAGCATCTCGCCGCCCTCGAGCGCGCGCCAGGGCCAGCGGCTGAAACGGCCGCTGCGGTCGCCCGGGCCGACGATCAGGCCGGGCCGCACGATCAGGGCGTGCTCGCCGAACACCTTCACGACCTCGGCCTCGCAACCCGCCTTCTGCGGACCGTAGTGGGCCAGGTCGCGATCGGCCGGGTCGACCTTGGAGAAGTCGGCGAGCGGGTCGATCTCGCGGATCGGCGGGTGGACGAAGGACTTGTACGCCGAGATGCTCGAGACGAAGCAGTAGGTCTTGCAGTCGCGCAGCGCCTCGGCGCTGCGCTTCACGTCGGCCGGCGCATAGCCGCAGCAATCGACGACCGCGTCGAAGCGTTGGCCGGCGAGGCCGCCGAGGTCGACCGCGCGGTCGCCGACGATCGCCTTCACGCCTTCGGGCCAGGCGCTGCAGGCGCGGCCCCGGTTGAAGACCGTGAGTTCGTGGCCGCGTTCGAGCGCGGCGCGCAGGATCGCGGAACCGAGGAAGACGCCGCCGCCGAGGATGAGGATGTTCATGGTCGTCCGTCGTTGTCGTCCGCTGTGGTCGTCCGATGCTAGAGCCTATCGGCCGTCAGGGAATCGCCGACCGCCCGGATGGCGCGCCGAAGCCGCCCTCGGCGATGCGCCGGCGCGCGTCGCGCGGGGTGCAGCCGTGCCAGCGCCGGAACGAGCGGGTGAAGACGCTCGGCTCGGCGAAGCCGAGGATCTCGGAGATCTCGCCGAGCTGCAGGGTCGATTGGCGCAGGTACTTCAGCGCCAGGTCGGAGCGGATCTGGTCGCGCAGCTTCTGGAAGGTGGTGCCGTTCTCGGCGAGCTGGCGCTGCAGCGTCCGCGGCGAGCTGGCGATCGTGGCCGCGACCTCGCCGATCGAGCAGTCCGAGAACGGCATCAGCGCGCGGATCGCCCCTTCGATCCGCGACAGCGCCGCCTGCGGCGTGCGCGACTGCCTGCCGGCGAGCACCGCGCTCATCATGCGGCGCGAGCGCTCGTCCGCGGCAGCCAGCGGCCGGGCCAGCAGGTCCGCCTGGATGCGTACCGCGTTGCGGTCCTGGTCGAACGCCAGCGTCGGCCCGAAGAAGCGCCGGTGCAGGCTCAAATCGTCGGGTGCGCGGTGGCAGAACTGGACCGAGGCGGGTTGCCAGTTCGCTTCGGCGTGGCTGCGCATCTCGTTGCAGAACAGCGCCATGCCGAGCTCGATCACCTGGCGATCGTCGATCGGCGACTGCTTGGCCAGGTGATACGTGACGAACACGCTGCCGTCGCCGGCGGGCATCGCGGCGACGCTGGAGCCACGCGTGTGGATCACGTAGTAGCGGGCGAGGTCGGCGATCAGCTGGGCCACCATGTCGGCGCTGCGCATCAGGAGCCAGAGCGGGCCGAGCACCGAGAGATCCTGGCGGCTCGCCAGACGCAGGCCGAAGGTCGGGCAACGGCAGCTCTGCGCCGCCTGGGCGAGGAAGGCAACGACGCCGGCGGAGGCAACCGGCATGTCCGGATCGTCGAATATCTTCGGCGAGACGCCGGCAAGCCGACAGACCTCTTCCGGTTCGCCGCCCAGCTCCGTGATCAGCGATCCCGCGCCGACCAGCACCCCGCTCCGCACCCATGCGCCCGACATCGCGACGACCTCCCGGGGGACCCGCGTTGGCGGGCAGGGTCAATTATCTGGCGCGCAATGTCAAGCGTGCCGGACCGGCTCTATTTAGCATCTGCGCTCCTCGCGTTCGGCTCGGTTCGGGCGATGCTGCCCGCACGACGACCGCGTTCGTGGGCCGCAGTGCGCGGTTGCCACGCCTCATTTCCAAGTACCCGCATGTCTTCGTTCGACCTTCCGGCCGGGGTTTCTCCCGCCCGCCTCGGCCTCGCCGCGAGAGCGCTCGGCCTTCCCTTCGATCCCTGCCGGCCGGTCGATGTCGCCGGCGACCCCGGCGCCTGGCTGCAGGCGCGCATGCTCTGGCTGGTCTGCGGCCTGACGACCGCGTTCGCCTGCCTGTACAGCGTCTACTTCCTCTCGATCGGCCTGTGGCCGGCGGCGCCGGTCGGCGGGGTGTGCCTGCTCGCCAGCGTCGCCGTGCTGCGCTTCGCCCGAGCCACGGGGCGCTACCACCACGCGTTCGACTACATCGGCGTGTTCCTGTTCGCGATGTTCGCCGGCGCGACGCTGTTCCAGGACGGCATCCATTCGCCCGCGCTGTGGTGGCTGGGCGCTTCGGCGATCGTCGCGATGCTGGCCGGCCGGGCGGTGCTGGGCGCTGCGCTGTGCGTGCTGTTCGCGGCCCAGGCGGCGCTGCTCTACCGGCTCGGCCCGGGCTCGATCGGCCCGGTGTCGCTGATGAGCGACGACCCCGCCCTGCAGCTGGCGGTGGCGATGAGCCTCTCGGCCGTGTTCGTCGGCGTGTGCGCGGCGCTCAGCGCGCACTGGGGCGGCCAGCTCCGCCGCGCGCTGGAACGCGCCCGCGAGGCCGCGCTGGCGGCGAGCGCTGCCAAGGCCCGCTTCGTCACCCAGGTGAGCCACGAGATCCGCACCCCCCTGCACGGCATGATCGGCGCGACCGAGATGCTGCGCCAGGCGACGCTCGGCGACGCACGCCGCGCCAGCCTGGTCGACGTGCAGCGGCAGAGCGCCGACGTGCTGATGAGCCTGGTCAACGCCGTGCTCGACTTCTCCAAGCTCGAAGCCGGCAAGGTGGTCCTCGAGCACCGGCCGCTGCACCTGGCGGCGCTGGTCAAGGACGTCGAGGCCTTCTTCGCGCCCGAGGCCGGCGCCAAGGGCATCGACCTGGTCTCGACCTGCTCGCCCGACGTGCCCGAGCTGGTCCTCGGCGACAGCGCGCGCGTGCGGCAGATCGTGACCAACCTGGTCGCCAACGCGATCAAGTTCACCGCCTCCGGCGGCGTGCACATCCACCTCGGTCTCGACGGCGAGACGCCACGCGACGCCGTTCCGGACGGCGGCGAGATGCGGGTCCGCATCCAGGTGGCCGATTCCGGCGTCGGCATCGACGCGGCGCGGATCCCGTTCCTGTTCAAGCCCTTCCACCAGGCCGACGAGAGCATCGCCCGCCGCTTCGGCGGCACCGGGCTGGGACTGTCGATCGCCGACGACCTGGCGCAGCTCATGGGCGGCCACATCGAGGCGACCAGCGCCGTCGGCCGGGGCAGCACCTTCACGCTGGTGATGCCGCTCGCCGTGCCCGAGGTGCCGCCCGGGTTCGAGCCCTTGTTGCGCGGCGGCCCGGGCGTTGCGCCGGTCATGGACGAGGCGAAGGCGCTGCGCCGCCTGGGCCAGGCACCTTCCCTCGACCTGGCGAGCCTGGCCGGGGTGGTGGTCGTCGTCGCCGAGGACGATCCGGCCAACCAGGCGGTGGTGGTCGCCATGGTCGAGGCCCTGCACGCCCGGGCGGTGGTCGCGTCTACCGGCCACGAGGCGCTGGCCGTGCTCGCCCGCCATCCGGTCGACGTGGTGCTGATGGACGTGCACATGCCCGGGCTCGACGGCCTGAGCGCCACCCGCGCCTGGCGCAGGCGCGGCGGCGGCGCCGCTGCGTCGCTGCGTCGCTGCCGTTCGTGGCGATGACCGGGAGCACCGAGCCGGAAGACGTGGCGGCATGCCGCGAGGCCGGCATGAGCGTCATCCTGACCAAGCCCTTCCTGCTCGCCGAGCTGCAGCACGCGCTGCACCAGGCGATCGAGCTTTCCGCCGCGGCGCGGCGGCCCTGAGGCGCCTAGGCGCTAGGCGTCGAGCGGAGCGGCGCAGGCCGAGCAGAAGCGGGCGCCGGCCGCCGCCTCGGTGCCGCACATGCGGCAGAAGCGCTTCGCCGCGGGCGGCATCGGCGGCGTCGTCGAGGCGATCGCCGCGGCGGTGTAGAGCTGCTGCTGGATCTGCGCCGCCGCTGCCGGCGGCGCGCCGCTCGCCGCCTGCATCGCCCGCTCGCCCGCGCCCAGCGCCGTCATCCGCCGCTCGTCCTCGCCGCTGAAGGGCGCGACCAGGATGCTCTGGCTGCGCGCGAACGCGGCGAGCTCGGCGGCCAGCGCCTTCGTTTCCTGCTCGGTCGAGAACATGGCCGTGACCTGGCGCGCGTCGTCCTTGCCGAACACCACCGATTCGATCCGCGCCCGCCACACGCGCAGCGTCATGGCCTCGGTGCGGACGACGCTGTTCTCGGTATTGACGCGGCTCGTGAAGTTGTTGCCGGTGCCGATGCGCGAGGTCTGCCAGTTGCCCATCATCTCGACCCAGACCAGCACCGACTCGAAGTTGAACCGGCCCCACAGGCGCGCCGAGGCATGGAAGCAGAACGCGGCAACGAACGCCAGGATGGCCGATGTGCCGGCGAGCGAGAAACGGTTTTCCTGCCACGGCGCGCCGGCGTCGAAGTTGCGCACGAAGGCGAGCGACATCAGCGTCGCGGCGATCACCAGGGCGGTGGCGTAAAGGTCGAGCAGGAGCAGGGCGCGGTGCCGGCTGCCGGCCAGCGCCGAGGCCAGCGTCGGCGCCTGCGTGCCGGAGGTCGGCATCGGCTGGCTCTCCTCGAACAGCTCGCCCGCGAAGCTGCCCGACGGGGTCGAGGCGGTCGTCACCGGGTCGATCCGGGCATAGCGGCGGTTCGGGATGCGCTCGGTCCAGCTCGCCTGCATCAGCCGGTCGAGCTCGTCCATCAGCGTCGCCGGCGGTGCGTTCATCGACAGGCGCAGCTGCTCGACGCTGGCCCGCGTCTGCGGCGCATCGTCCACCTGGGCCAGCACCGCGGCCATCGCCAGCCCGCAGGCGACCAGCGCCGTGCACAGCATCACGAAGGTCTGGGTGTCGAGCGAGAACGCGCCGAGCGAGGGCAGCTTCGCCGCGACCAGGCCGATCGCCACCGGCGCAAGGATCGCCGCGGCGATCAGGCCGACCAGCGACAGCGGGCTGATCCGCGCCTTGTGCTGCGTCAGCACCGGCTTGAGCAGGAACACCAGGCCGAAAGCGAAGTACAGGATCGCGATCCACGGCCGCGTCACGGGGCTGCCGAACACGAACCAGGAAAACAGGAAGCTCACCAGCGTCGCCGCGAACGCCGCCAGGTTGAAGGCGTAGCGCCGGGCGAGCGCCTGCACCTCCTGCGGCGCGGTGATCAGGGTCGGCGCCCAGTGGTAGAGCAGGCCCTCCACCGCGCCCACCGGCTCGGGGTAGGTGAGGCCGCCCTGGCGCAGGAATTCCTTGATGTGGTCGGCGGCGGGCGAGCCGCCGATCGCCCCGCCCGGGATCTCGGGCGCCAGCGACGCCGGCCGGCCGCGACCGAAGAAGAAGCGCAGCCGGGTCGCCGCGGTGGCGGCGGCGGCCAGCCCGGCGGCGACCAGCAGGAGCCCGGCCAGGATCGGCGCGGCCGCGAGGCGCAGGGCGCTTTCCTGCATCGCGCTCTTCGCCCAGAGCAGGCTGACCACGCCGGCCGTGACCAGTAGCACGGCGCAGAGCCAGAGCAGCCGGTTCTGCAGCCGGTACGGGTTGGGCAGCTCGAGCCGCTTCGATTCGGAGCCGTACTCGTAGGTCATGCAGGGGTCTCCGGGGCGGGAAGCGGCCAGTTTAGGCGCTGGGCCGGCGCCCGCCGGGGGAGCGGCTCAAGCCCGCCCGGGCCCCGCCGATAACACCGCTAGCCCCGCCTGCCGTCGCTCGCAGGGCTCCAAAATCATGAAGGCAGCCGCCAGCACCATCACTCCCGAGATCGACGTCGAGGCGCTGCGCGTCGGGATGTTCGTTCATCTCGACGTCGGCTGGATGTCGCATCCCTTCCCCCTGAGCAGCTTCCGGATCACGACCGCCGCCCAGGTGGCGACGATCCGCTCGCTCGGCCTCGGCCGGGTGCGCTGGAGCCCGCAGGACAGCGATCTTTCCCTGCTCGACGGCGGCCATCTGCGGGGGTCGGCCAGCCCGACCCAGGCGGCCGCGAACGACGACGTCGACGGCCCGCAAGACGCCGCGGCCGCAGTCACGGAGCAAGCCGTGCCCGCCGCCGAGTTCCCGACCACCGAGCCCGGCCGGCTCGACGCCGCCGCCCTCTCGCCCGAGGAGGGCTCGCGGATCGCCCGGCAGCTGCGCCTCGAGGCGCAGCGCGAGGCCCTGAAGATCTGCGAGCGCCAGTACGGCGAGGCCTCGCGCGCCTGCCGGCAGACGCTCGACCTGGTCGCGGCCAGGCCGGCCGAGGCGCGCGCCCAGGCCGAAGGGCTGACCCGGGCGCTGGTCGACAAGATGATCGACGCGCGCGAGATCTGCATCCGCGTCCTCACCGAGGGCGCCGCCGACAAGACGTCGATGCACGCGATGAACGTCGCCGTGATCTCGTTGCTGATGGGCCGCTGCTTCGGCTTTTCCGCCGAGGAGATCCAGGACCTGGGCGTCGGCGCCATGCTGCACGACATCGGCAAGCTCGAGCTGCCGCAGCGCCTTCGCCACCGCGAGGACAACTTCTCGCCGAGCGAGCTGCGCGTCTACCAGGAGCACGTCGAGATGGGCCTGGTGCAGGCCAAGCGCCTGGGCCTGTCGGCCGGGGCCACCGCGGTGATCGCCCAGCACCACGAGCATGCCGACGGCAGCGGCTTTCCGGCCAGGCTCAACAGCGACCGGATGACGATGGCGGCGCGCATCGTGTCGCTCGTGAACCGCTACGACAACCTGTGCAACCCGCGCCTGCCGGCGCGGGCCCTGACGCCGCACGAATCGGTGTCGCTGCTGTTCGCCCAGGGGCGCAGCAAGTTCGACACCTCGGTGCTCAGCGGCTTCATCAAGATGATGGGCGTCTATCCGCCGGGCTCGACGGTGCAGCTCACCGACGACCGCTACGCGACGGTGGTGGCGGTCAACTCGTCGCGTCCGCTCAAGCCCAGCGTGCTCGTCCACGACCCGGCGGTGCCGCGCGAGGAGGCGCTGGTGCTCGACCTGGAGAACGCGGTCGGCCTGGGCATCCGGCGCAGCATCAAGGCGCAGCAGCTGCCGCCCACGGCGCTCGACTACCTGGCGCCGAGCCCGCGCGTCGCCTACTTCTTCGAGCCGGCCGTGGCGCTGGAAGCCGCCTGACCCGGGCGCGATGAACAACCCCCTTCCCGTCGACCGCTTCAACGTCGCCGATGCGGCGCGGCGGACCTGGCCGCACCTGATCGAATCGATGCTCGAGGCGATCTGCCTGATCGAGCCCGAGGGGCTGCGCATCGTCGCCGCCAACGGTCCCGCCGGCCGCCTGCTCGGCGTGCCGCCGGCCGACCTGGTCGGCCGCGACATGCACGAGCTCTCGGCGACGCCCGAGGACGAGTGCTTCTGGCGCGAGGTCGCCGGCGGCGCCGGCGCGAGCATCGTCTCCGAGTCGTTCGTCGCCCGGCCCGGCGGCGTGGCGGTGCCGGTGACGCGGCGGGTCAGCCGGATCGAGCCGGCGCCGGGCGCGGCGCTCTACGTCCTGGCCCTGCTCGACCGCAGCGCCGAGGTGGAGGCCGGACGCAGCGCCGACGTCACCAAGGCCGAGCTGCAGGCGACGCTCGAGTCGATCAGCGACGGCGTGCTGGTGACCGATCTCGCCGGCCACATCAGCAATTTCAACCGGCGCTTCGCCAGGCTCTGGGACCTGCCCGACGAGATGATGCTGCTGCGCGCCGACGACGAGGTGTTCGACTGGATGCGCCTGCAGGTCGCCGAGCCGCGCGACTACATGGTCCGGCTGGCCGAGATCGACGCCGACGTCCGGTTCGAGGCAACCGACCGGTTCGCCCTGCGCTCCGGCAGGTGGATCGAGCGCACGACCGCGCCGCAGAGCAGCCGCGGCAGGCCGATCGGCCGCGTCTTCAGCTACCGGGAAGCCTCCCCGGCAGGCTGACAAACCCTAAGGTTCAGGTCCGGCACCGGACCTGCCGCCTTCGTAAACTCCGGTCTACGAAGGAAAAGGACCCATGTCAGCGATCGTCGGAACCGCCGCCCTCGAGCAACGCCTGGAAAAACTGTCCCCGCCGCTGGCCGTCGTGCTGCCCGGCGGCCGGCGGATCGGCTCGACCCATGCCGTCGTCACCCTGCGCCTGAACGACCTCTCGCCTCTCACCCACCTGCTCACCGGGCAGATCGGCAAGGTCGGCGAAGACTACGTCGAGGGCCGGCTCGACATCGACGGCTCCATGCGCGACGTGATGGCGCTGTCGGCCGAGCTGATGGCCGGCGACCCGACCCAGGTCGACGTGGTGGCCGTGGCGCCGCCCGTGAACTGGCTGAACCAGCTGGTGCGCCTGGCGCGCTCGCGGGCCCGCCACCGGCCCGAGGTCGACGCCGAGCAGATCCAGTTCCACTACGACGTCTCCGACGACTTCTACGCGCTCTGGCTGGACCCGGCGCGGGTCTATTCGTGCGCCTACTACCGCGACGCCGGCATGGACCTGGCGGCGGCGCAGCAGGCCAAGCTCGAGCACATCTGCAGGAAGCTGATGCTGAAGGAGGGCGAGCGCTTCCTCGACATCGGCGCCGGCTGGGGCGGCCTGCTGCTGCACGCCGCCGAGAACTACGGCGTGCAGGCGCGCGGCATCACCCTCAGCCGCAACCAGCACGCCTACGTCAACAAGGTGATCCAGGAGCGCGGCCTGGCCGGCCGGGTGCGCATGGACCTGCTCGACTACCGGAGCCTGCCGGACAGCGAGCCGTTCGACAAGATCGCCTCGGTCGGCATGTTCGAGCACGTCGGCCGGGCCCAGCTGCCGGCCTACTTCGCCAAGATCCACGGCCTGCTCAAGCCCGGCGGCCTGCTCCTCAACCACGGCATCACCGCCGGCGGCACCCGCAACCACCAGCTCGGCTCGGGCCTCGGCGACTTCATGGAGCGCTACATCTTCCCGGGCGGCGAGCTGCTGCACGTCTCCAAGGTGCTGGAGGCGACGAGCGATTCCGGGCTGGAGGCGGTGGACGTCGAGAGCCTCAGGCCGCATTACGCGAAGACGCTCTGGGCCTGGAGCGACGGCCTCGAGGCGAACATCGGCGCGGCGCGCAGCGTCACCTCGGAGACGGTGGTGCGCGCCTATCGCCTCTACCTGGCCGGCAGCGCCTCGGCGTTCGAGCGCGCCTGGATCTCGCTGCACCAGATGCTGTGCGCGCGGCGCACCGGCGATCCGGCCTCGGGGCCGATGCGCGGCGCACAATCGGCGTTCCCCTTCAACCGCGGCTACATGTACCCCTAGGCGAATCCGGGCGGTACAGGGCCCCCAGCGATGCTCTACGTCTTCAGGTCCAAGGCCGACGCCGACCTCATCATGCTCGAGCCGGTCGGCAACCAGCTCCTGCGCATCCTCGGCCGCGAGCCTGCGCCGCGGGGGATCATCGAGGCGGCGGCGCTGCCCGCCGCGATCCAGGCGATCGAAGCGGCGGTGGCTGCCGAGCGGGGCCAAGACAACGCGGCCGAGGAAGACCTGAAGGAAAAGCGCGTCGGCCTGGCGCAGCGCGCCTGGCCCATGCTCGAGATGATGAAGCGCGCGCTGGCCGAGAAGGCCGACATCGTGTGGGGGGCGTGATGAAGCTCTGGAGCGACAGCTGGGCCAACGGGGAGCCGATCCCCGATCGCTATGCCGCGGGCCGTCTTGCCCCGCCGGACGGCGTGACCTTCGCCGACAACGTGAGCCCGCACCTGGCGTGGAGCGACCTGCCGGCCGGCACCCGCGCGCTGGCGCTGATCTGCCACGACTTCGACGTGCCGAGCAAGGGCGACGACGTCAACCAGGCGGGCCGGGAAGTACCCGCCGACCTGCCCCGGGTCGACTTCTTCCACTGGGTGCTGACCGACCTGCCGGGCAGCGCCACCTCGCTGCCCGAGGGCGCCTTCAGCCGCGGCTTCACCGCCCACGGCAAGCCCGGTCCGCAGGTCGCGGCGGCCGGCTTTGCCGGGGCGCGCCACGGCATCAACGATTTCACCGGCTGGTTCGCCGGCGATCCGGCGATGGCCGGCGACTACTACGGCTACGACGGCCCGTTTCCGCCGTGGAACGACTCCCTGCTGCACCACTACGTGTTCACCCTCTACGCGCTGGCCGTGCCCCGGGTGCCGGTCGAGGGCCGCTTCGGCGGCGCCGAGCTGCGCCAGGCGATCTATCCGCACGTGCTCGGCGCGGCCACGCACTCGGGCACCTACACCCTGAACCGCCGCCTGCTCCGATGACGGAGGGCAGCACGGCGACCGGCCAGCCCGCGGCGGGAGCGGCCGATCCGCACGAGGCGCACCTGACCCGCGTCGTCGCCATCCGCCATGGCGAGACCGTGTGGAACGCCGAGATGCGGATGCAGGGCCAGCTCGACACCGCCCTCAGCGAGCGCGGCCGCTGGCAGGCGGGCCGGGCCGCCGAGTCGCTCGCCGGCGAGGGCATCGAGGCGATCTTCGCCAGCGACCTCGAGCGCGCCTTCGACACCGCAGAGGCCTTGGGTCGAAGGCTCGGCCTGCCGGTCACGCCCGATACCGGCCTGCGCGAGCGCCACTTCGGCGTCTTCCAGGGCTCCACCTACGCCGAGATCGACGCCCGCTGGCCCGAGCAGGCGAAGCGCTGGCGGCACCACGATCCCGACTTCGGCGCCGACGGCGGCGAGACCCTGCGCGAGTTCAGCGCCCGCGCGGTCGGCACCTGCACCCGGATCGCGGCGGGCCAGGCGGGCCGCTCGATCGCCATCGTCACCCACGGCGGCGTGCTCGACTGCCTCTACCGCGCCGCCGCCGGCATCGCCCTCGGCGCGCCGCGCTCGTGGGAGCTCGGCAACGCGACGATCAACCGCCTCCTCTACACGCCGCGCGGCTTCACTCTGGTCGGCTGGAGCGATACCGCGCATCTCGAAGGCGAGACGCTCGACGACGGCAGCGAGGGCGACCCGGCGCTGAAGGTCGGCCGGCGATGAGCGCGACGCTCTCGTCCGTTCCGGAGGTCGGCGACCCGGTCGCGGCGATCGACACGCCGGCCCTCGTGATCGACCTCGACGCGATGGAGCGCAACCTGGCGGCGATGGCGGCGTTCGCTCGCGAGCGCGGCGTGCGCCTCCGGCCGCACGCGAAGATGCACAAGTGCGCGGCGATCGCCCGGCTGCAGCGGGCGGCCGGCGCGGTCGGCGTATGCGTGCAGAAGACGAGCGAGGCCGAGGCGCTGGCCGCGGCCGGCATCGACGACATCTACATCTCGAACGAGGTCGTCGATCCGGCCAAGCTGGCGCGCGTCGCAGCCCTGGCCAGGCGCGTTCGCCTGGCGATCGCGGTCGATTCGGCCGAGGGCATCGAGCGCCTGGCGCGGGCGATGCGCGAGGCGGGCGCCGCGATCGACGTGTTCGTCGAGGTCGACGTCGGGCACGGCCGCTGCGGCGCGCCGGCGACGGCGGCGAGCTCGCTCGCGCACCGCGTCGTCGCCCACGCCCCGCCCGAAGGCGGCCTTCGCTTCGCCGGCCTGCAGGCGTATCACGGTGCGGCGCAGCACCTGCGCGGCGCCGAAGAGCGCGCGGCGGCGTCGCGCCACGCAGCCTCGCTGGCGAGCGCGGCGCGCGCCGGCATCACCGCGGCGGGCATCGCCTGTCCGCTGGTCACCGGCGCCGGGACCGGCACCTTCGCGTTCGACGTCGCGAGCGGCGTCTGGGGCGAGCTGCAGGCCGGCAGCTATCTCTTCATGGACCGCGACTACGCCGACAACGCGCCAGGCCCGAACACGCCGCGCTTCGAGCACGCCCTCTTCGTCAAGAGCCAGGTGATGAGCCGCGGCGCCGCGCACGCGGTGGTCGACGCCGGGCACAAGTCGCATGCGATCGATTCCGGCTTGCCGCAGGTCTGGCAGCGCACGCTGGCGTACGCCAACGGCGGCGACGAGCACGGCATCCTGCGGCCGCTTCCCGGCGGCTCCGCGGCCGACCTGCCGCAGCTCGGCGACACGGTCTGGCTGGTGCCGGGACATTGCGATCCGACGGTCAACCTGCACGAGCGCTATGTCGCGCTGCGCGGCGGCCTCGCCGCCGGCGTGGTCGAGGCAGTCTGGCCGATCGAGGCCAGGGGCTGCGTCGGCTGAAGTCGTCTCAGGCCGCGCTGGCGACGACCGCGACGAGGGCCCAGGCCGAGGCCATGGCGAAGGCGGCGGTGACGATGACGGTGGCGATGTCGTCGAAGAGCGTGTGCATGGCGATCTCCCCTTGAGCTGTTCCGGCTGACTCGAACGATTCGCTTCAGGCCTGAGCCAGTGTCGAAGAACCGAGCGGCCGCGACGAGGAAGCAAGGCACCGCGAAGCGGTGACTTCCGTCACTCCCGCCGGGCCGGCACTGCGGCGATTCACAGGATCCCCTCGCCCATCAGTTGCGCCAGCAGGCGGATCGGCAGGGCCGGGGCGACCGGGGCCTTCGGTTCCGCCGAGCGCGTGCGCTGCGCGTCGCCCTGGCCCGACTGCCAGCTCAGGCGATCGCCTTGCCGCTGCACCTTGTAGCTGGCCAGCTCCTGGCGCACGCGCAGGAACTTGCCGACCAGCCGGGCCAGGTGGGCGCTGTGGATGACGATGCCGGCTTCGGTGTTCAGGCGGGCCGAGCGCGCGTCCATGTTCATCGAGCCGACGAAGGTGCGCTCGTCGTCGACCACCGTCAGCTTGGTGTGCAGGCGGCCCAGCGAGCTGCTTCCGCCGGAGCTGCCGCCGCCGGAGCTGCCCAGGATCGCGGCGTGCCCGTCGCCCGCCACCTCGCCCGTGGGCATCAGCTCGTGCAGGTCGACGCCGGCGGTCAGCAGCGCGTTGCGATGGTTGGCGTAGCCGTAGTGCACCAGCGGCTCGTCGGTCGTGGCCAGCGAGTTGGTCAGCACCGAGACCTCGACGTCGCGCGAGCGCAGGGCGGCCAGGGCGTCGCGCGTCGCCGCGCCGGGAACGAAGTAGGGCGAGGCGATCATCACGCTGGTGCGTGCCGAGTCGATCAGGGCGACGTGCGCCTCGGCGACGGTCGGCGACAGCTCGTCGCCGGTCGCCTTCTGCGGCGCGTCGGCGACCACGTCCGCGGCGGCCGGCTCCAGCTCGATCCGGCCGCCGTCCAGTTGCGCCTCGATCGAGTCGGCGCCGGCCGCCGGGACGATCGAGGCACCCTCGACCTGGCGCTCGAAGGCGGCGCGGGAGGGCGTGCGGCGCGACAGGCTGGCGACCGGATAGGCGACGTCGGAATTCCAGAACTGGTCGAACACCGCCGCCAGCTGGGCGACCACGGGGCCGGTCGACAGCAGGTCCATGTCGATGAAGTTGGCGCGGCCGCTGCGGTCGAAGTACTCGTCGGCGATGTTGCGGCCGCCGGTCACGGCGAAGCTGCCGTCGGCGATGAACAGCTTGTTGTGCATGCGGTGGTTGATGCGCGAGAACTGGTGCATCGACAGCACGATGCGCTGGACGAAGCCGCCGCCGCGCACCGGCAGCGGGTTGAACATCCGCACTTCGACGTTGGCGTTCGCCGCCAGGCCGGCGAACAGCTCGTCCTGGCCGGTGGCGTACAGGTCGTCGACCAGCACGCGGACGCGCACGCCGCGAGCGGCGGCGGCCTGCAGCTCGCGCAGGAACTCGCGGCCGGTCGCGTCGCTGGCGATCACGTAGTACTGGACGTCCAGGGTCTTTTCGGCGCGGCGGATCAGCGCCATCCGGGCGGCGAACGCTTCGGCGCCGTCGGGCAGCAGGCGAAAGCCCGACAGCTCCGGCGCCGAGGCGCCCGCCGTCGAGGCGGCGGCGATCTGCGCCAGCCGGGTGTCGGCCACGTCGGTGCGGGCGTACGACAGCGGGCGCTCGACCTGGCTCGGCAGGGCGGCGCAGCCGCCCAGCGCCACCGCCACCGTCAGCAGCACGGTCCGCCAGGCGATGCCCAGCGTCGCCGAGCTCCCGACGACGACCGCGGCCCAGGCGAGGGCGCGGCGGGCGGCGGCGGGTTGCAGGGTGGACAGCAGGTTCGCGAACATGGCGGTTTCCGGCGTGCGGGGCAGGCGGCAGTCGGGAGTCAGAACACGGTCGCCAGGGTGATCACGATCGCCGAGACGCTGGCGACGGCGTACGTGACGGAGACCAGGGCGGTGGCGATGTCGTCGTACAGGGTTTGCATTTGAGGCTCCAGAGGCTTTCGGCTGGAGGCGAACGATTCGCCTGAAGCCGGACGCCAGTCTCGAAAAAACGGCCGTTGGCGACGAGTGAGCAAGGCGCCCGGGGCAAGTGACTTAGGTCACTCGTTCGCTTCGCGACCGATAATTCCGCCTCCGGGAATACGGCCCGGAACGCGGAGGGCGGACGTTTGACCGAAGATCAACTGCCGGCACCCCTGATCGAGGCGCTCGCGCTGCACGGCAACACCCGGCCGTTTCGCGCCAACACGATCCTCATCAGCGAGGGCGATGCCGGCGATTCGCTCTACATCGTCCTGACCGGGCGGCTGCGCGCCTACGCCAGCTCGGAGGACGGCCGCGACGTCGTCCTCGGCGAGCACGGGCCGGGCGAGTACGTCGGCGAGCTCTCGCTAGACGGACGGCCGCGATCGGCTTCGGTCAAGACACTCGAGGCCTCGAGTTGCTGCGTCGTCCCCGGCACCGAGCTGCGCGGCTTTCTCGCCGAGCATCCCGATTTCGCGCTGCACCTCTCGCAAAAGCTCACCCGCATGGTCCGCCGCCTCACCGAGCAGGTGAAGAGCCTGGCGCTGCAGGACGTCTACGGGCGGATGGTCCGGGTGCTGATGGAGCTCTCCGACGCCGTCGGCAGCGAGCGGGTGGTCCGCGAGAAGCTGACCCAGCAGGACATCGCCGATCGTGTCGGCTCCTCGCGCGAGATGGTCAACCGGGTGATGAAGGACCTGACCGCCGGCGGCTACGTCAGCGTGCGCGACGGCCGCTACGTCATCCAGCGCAAGCTGCCGACGGCGCGCTGAGCCTCGTCCGGGCCGGGGCGAGGGGAATCCCTCTCCGGAGATACCCGGAAATCCGGCCCGGGCCGACGTTGGCGGTGCCGTCCTTGCCTAGACTCGGCGTCCCGTTCGCTGAAGAGCGTTCAGTAAGCTGAACGGGCGCTCCGACCCATGCAACCCCGACTCGACTCCTTCGACACCCTGCGCGCCTATCCCGCCGCCGGCAAGGGCCCGTCCACGCCGCTCGTTCCGGCGGTGTCGCGCGCGCTCGCCCTGCTCGAGCGCCTGGCCGGAGCGCGCGAGCCGATGACGCTGGCCCGGCTCGCCGGCGAGCTGTCGCTGCCGAAGAGCAGCGTCCACGGCCTGTGCAACACCCTGGTGTCGTTCGGCTACCTGCGCCGCCAGTCCGACGGCGCGTTCCTGATCGGGCCACGCGTCATGGGCCTGGCCGAAGCCTTCGTTTCCGGCACCGACGTCGCCCAGGAGTTCAACGCCCTCTGGAGCGACGGCGGCATGGCCCCGGAAGACACGGTCGTGCTCTCGGTCCTCTCGGGCACCGACGCGCTCTACGTCGGCGTGAAGAAGAGCACCCGGCCGCTCGGCCTGGCCTTCAACGTCGGCATGCGGCTGCCGGCCTACCTCTCGGGCAGCGGCAAGGCGATGCTCGCCTGGCTGCCGGTCGAGGAGGTGCGGCGCCGCTTTGCCACCGGCCTGGGCACCCGCCTCACCAAGAAAGGCCCGCGCGACCTGGAGGCCCTGCTCAAGGAGCTGGCGCTGGCACGGCGACGCGGCTACAGCGTCGACGACGAAGGCGTGCGCGAGGGCGTCTATTCGTTCGGCGTGCCGGTGTTCGGCGCCTCGGGAGAGGCGGTGGCCGCGATCTCGGTCTGCATCAACAAGGCGCAGCTCGGCGGCGACCGGGGCGGCCGCCATCGCGACGTCGCCCTCGCCGTCGCCGCCGACCTGTCGCGGCGGATCGGCGGCGACGCCCGGCCGGCGCGGCGGCTCGAGGAGGCGGCGGCATGAGCGGGGCCACGTCGGGCGGCGACCTGATCCTCGAGACCCGCGCCCTGACCAAGGAGTTCAAGGGCTTCGTCGCCGTGGACAAGGTCGACCTCAAGGTGCGCCGCGGCACGATCCACGCCCTGATCGGGCCGAACGGGGCCGGCAAGACGACCTGCTTCAACCTGCTCACCAAGTTCCTGCGGCCGACCTCGGGAACCATCGTCTTCGACGGCCACGACATCACCGGCGAGACCTCGGCCGCGATCGCGCGCATGGGCGTGGTCCGCTCGTTCCAGATCTCGGCGGTGTTCGCCCATCTCTCGGTGCTGGAGAACGTGCGTGTCGCGCTGCAGCGAAAGCTCGGCACCTCGTTCCACTTCTGGAAGCCCGAGAGCTCCTTGCACGTGCTCGACGCGGAGGCGCTCGAGCTGCTGCGCGCGGTCGACCTCGCCGCCTACGCCGCGGTGCCGGCGGTGGAGCTGAGCTACGGGCGCAAGCGCGCGCTGGAGATCGCGACCACGCTGGCGATGGACCCGAAGCTGATGCTGCTCGACGAGCCGACCCAGGGCATGGGCCTGGAAGACGTCGACCGGATCCGCGCCCTGATCAAGAAGGTCGCGGCGACGCGCACCGTGCTCATGGTCGAGCACAACATGAGCGTGGTCGCGAGCATCGCCGACACGATCACCGTGCTGGCGCGCGGCGCCACCCTGGCCGAAGGCCCCTACGCCGAGGTGGCGAAGAATCCGGCGGTGATCGAGGCCTACATGGGCAGCGCGAGCACCGAGCTGGTGGGAGCGCACTGATGGTGCCCCCACGCTTGCGCCTGCGGCGCTGCGCTGCCCCCCGAGGGGGCGCGTGCCTCCCTTGGGAACGGCCCGGCGGGAGGCACTGATGGCGGCGCGCTTCCTCGAGGTGGCTGGCGTGCAAGGCTGGTACGGCGAGTCGCACGTGCTGCACGGCGTCGACTTCCACGTCGACGAGGGCGAGGTCGTGACCCTGCTCGGACGCAACGGCGCCGGCCGCACCAGCACGCTGCGCGCGATCATGGGCCTGATCGGCTCGCGCACCGGCTCGATCAAGGTCATGGGCACCGAGACCGTGGGCATGGCCACGCATCGCATCGCCCGCCTCGGCCTCGGCTACTGCCCGGAAGAGCGCGGCATCTTCTCCTCGCTTTCGGCCGAGGAGAACCTGATGCTGCCGCCGGCCCTCGGCAAGGGCGGCATGAGCATCGAGCAGATCTACACGATGTTCCCCAACCTCAAGGAGCGGGCGTCGAGCCAGGGCACGCGGCTTTCCGGCGGCGAGCAGCAGATGCTCGCGGTGGCGCGGATCCTGCGCACCGGCGCGCGCCTCCTGCTGCTCGACGAGATCTCCGAGGGCCTCGCCCCGGTCATCGTGCAAAAGCTCGGCGCGGTCGTCAAGTCCCTGCGCGAGCAGGGCTACACGATCGTCATGGTCGAGCAGAATTTCCGCTTCGCGGCGCCGCTCGCCGACCGCTTCCTGGTCATGGAGCATGGCCAGGTCATCCAGCAGTTCACCCAGGCCGAGTTGCCGGCGCGCATGGAGCGCCTGCACGAGTACCTCGGCGTCTGATTCCGTTCCCACTTTCCCTCTAAAGGAGACATCGATGATGTTGAAGAAGCTCGTTCCCACGGCGACGATCGCCGCCGCCGCCGTGTTCGGCATGGTCCCGGCTGCGCAGGCGCAGATCTCCGGCGACGTGATCAAGATCGGTTTCATCTCCGACCTGTCGGGCCTCTACGCCGACATCGACGGCCCGGCCGGCGCCGAAGCGATCAGGATGGCGATCGCCGACATGGGCGGCTCGGTCGCCGGCAAGAAGATCGAGCTGCTGGTGGCCGACCACCAGAACAAGCCCGACGTCGCCGCCGCCAAGGCGCGCGAGTGGTTCGACACGCAGGGCCTCGACATGCTGATCGGCGGCACCAACTCCGGCACCGCGCTGGCCGCGGCCAAGGTCGCGCAGGAGAAGAAGAAGCCCTACATCTCGGTCGGCGCCGCCACCTCGGCGCTCACCAACGAGCAGTGCTCGCCCTACACGGTGCACTACGCCTACGACACGACGGCGCTCGCCAAGGGCACCGGCAACGCGGTGGTGAAGGCCGGCGGCAAGAGCTGGTACTTCCTGACCGCCGACTACGCGTTCGGCACGCAGCTGCAGAACGACTCCACCGCCGTGGTCAAGGCGGCGGGCGGCACGGTCGTCGGCTCGGTCCGGCACCCGCTCTCGGCGAGCGACTTCTCGTCGTTCCTGCTGCAGGCGCAGTCGAGCAAGGCGCAGATCCTCGGCCTGGCCAACGCCGGCGGCGACACGATCAACTCGATCAAGGCGGCGAACGAGTTCGGCATCACCAAGACGATGAAGCTGGCGGGCCTGCTGATGTTCATCAACGACGTGCACTCCCTCGGCCTGAAGGCGACCCAGGGCATGTACCTGACCGACAGCTGGTACTGGAACCGCGACGCCGAGACCCGCGCCTGGAGCCGCAAGTTCTTCGAGAAGTTCAAGCGCATGCCCTCGTCGCTGCAGGCCGCCGACTACTCGGCCGCGCTGCAGTACCTGACCGCCGTCAAGGCGGCGGGCACGGACGACGCCGACAAGGTGCTCGCGCAGATGAAGAAGACCAAGATCAACGACGTCTACGCCAAGGGCGGCTGGATCCGCGACGACGGCAGCATGATCCACGACATGTACCTGATGCAGGTCAAGTCGCCGGACAAGTCGACCGAGCCCTGGGACTACTACAACATCGCCGAGACCTTCAAGGGCGAGGCGGCGTGGACGACCAAGGCCGAGTCGAAGTGCGCCCTCTGGAAGTGATCGGCAACCGCGCAGGACGAGCCTGATGGAAATCTTCGGCCTGCCCTTGCAGGCCTTCCTCGGCCAGCTCCTCCTGGGGCTGGTGAACGGCTCGTTCTACGCGATGCTGAGCCTGGGCCTGGCCGTCATCTTCGGCCTGCTCGGCATCGTCAACTTCGCTCACGGCGCGCTCTACATGGTGGGTGCGTACGTGGCGTGGTTCGGCCTCGAGAAGTTCGGCATCAACTACTGGTTCGCGCTGATCCTGGCGCCGCTCATCGTCGGCGCCATCGGCGTGGTGGTCGAGCGCACGCTGCTGCGCCATCTCTACCGCATCGACCCGATCTATGGCCTGCTCCTCACCTTCGGCCTGGCGCTGATCGCCGAGGGGCTCTTCCGCCGCGAGTTCGGCGTCTCCGGCCAGTCGTACCCGGTGCCCGAGCTGCTGCAGGGCGCCACCGACCTCGGCTTCATGATCCTTCCCAACTACCGCGCCTGGGTCGTCTTCGCCTCGCTGGTGGTCTGCCTCGGCACCTGGTTCACGATCGAGCGCACCCGCCTCGGCGCGACCCTGCGCGCCGGCACCGAGAACCCGCGGCTGGTGCAGGCCTTCGGCATCAACGTGCCGCTGATGGTGATGCTCACCTACGCCGCCGGCGCCGGCCTGGCCGCGCTCGCCGGCGTGCTCGCCGCGCCGGTGATCCAGGTCAACCCGTTGATGGGCTCGAACCTCATCATCGTCGTCTTCGCCGTCGTCGTGATCGGCGGCATGGGCTCGATCCTGGGCTCGATCCTCACCGGCGTCGGCCTCGGCCTGGTCGAGGGCCTGACCAAGGTCTTCTATCCCGAGGCCTCGAGCATCGTCGTGTTCGTGATCATGGCGATCGTGCTGATGGTCCGGCCGGCCGGGCTGTTCGGCAAGGAAGCCTGATGGCGAGCGACTTCCATACGTCGAAGCTCGCCAGGCTCGGCCTCTGGGCCGGCCTGGCGCTGCTGATCGCCGCGCCCTTCATCGGCCTGTACCCGGTGTTCGTGATGACCGCGCTCTGCTACGCGATCTTCGCCTGCGCCTTCAACCTGCTGCTCGGCTACACCGGCCTGCTCTCGTTCGGCCATGCCGCCTACTTCGCGGCCGCGGCCTACGCCACTGGCTGGCTGGTGCGCTCGGCGGGGCTCCCGCCCGAGCTCGGCGTGCTCGCCGGTGTCGGTATCGCCGCGCTCGTCGGCCTGGTGGTCGGCCTGATCGCTATCCGGCGCCAGGGCATCTACTTCGCGATGACGACCCTGGCGCTCGCGCAGATGGTCTACTTCGTGTTCCTGCAGGCGCCGTTCACCGGCGGCGAGGACGGCCTGCAGGGCGTTCCGCGCGGCAAGCTCCTCGGCACGATATCGCTCGCCAGCGAGCCCCGCGGCAAGCTGTTCGGCGCGATCGCCGTGCCCGACGACGTGGTGATGTACTTCGTCGTGCTCGCGGTCTTCGTCGCCGTCTTCCTGTTCGTGCGGCGCATCGTCCGTTCGCCCTACGGCCAGGTGCTGAAGGCGATCCGCGAGAACGAGCCGCGCGCCATCTCGCTCGGCTACGACGTCGACCGCTACAAGCTGCTCGCCTTCGTGCTCTCGACCGCGCTGGCCGGCCTGGGCGGCTCGCTGAAGACGCTGGTGCTCGGCTTCGCCACCCTCTCCGACGCGCACTGGTCGCTCTCCGGCGAGGTGGTGCTGATGACGCTGCTGGGCGGCATGGGCACCTTCGCCGGGCCGGTGCTCGGCGCCTTCACCATCATCGGCCTGCAGAACCTGCTCGCCGACCGGGTGGGCGAGTGGGTCACGGTCATCATCGGCGTGATCTTCGTCGTTTGCGTGGTCGCGTTCCGCAAGGGCTTCGTCGGCGAGCTGCTCGCCTGGCAGCAGCGGCGGGCAAACTACACTTCGGCGCAACAGGTTTCGAAGGAATAGGGCATGAGCAAGCGGATGACGAAGGGCGAGTTCCAGCAATCGCTGGGGGCCTTCAACCCGGTCGGGCACACGATGCTCGCCTTCGCCACCGAAGGGATCGCGAGCGACGCCGCGGCGGCGCTGCGCGCGCAGGGCTTCGCGGCCGAAGACATCATTGCCTACTCGTCGGCCGAGCTGATGCCGAAGTTCGAGGACGCCGTGCGCAAGGCGAGCGACGCCGCCGGCTTCGGCTACGAGATCACGCTGATGAAGCGCTACATGACGCTGGCGAGCGAGAACTGCGGCTGGCTCCTCGTCTACTCGCCGGAAGAAGAGCAGACGGCCAAGACCGTTCCCGTCGCCAAGCAGTTCGGCGCCAAGTCGGCGGTGCACTACGGCCGGCTGGCGAGCGAAGACCTGATCTGACGGCGGCGAGCGCCGGGGCGCCTCAGGCGCCTTCGGCGAACAGCCCGCCCGTGCTCTTGGGTGGCGCGACGCCGAGATGGCGGTACGCGGCAAGCGTTGCCACCCGGCCGCGCGGCGTCCGCTGCAGGAAGCCCTGCTGGATCAGGAACGGCTCGATCACGTCCTCGATCGTGTCGCGCTCCTCGCCGATCGCCGCGGCCACGTTGTCGAGGCCGACCGGGCCGCCGTCGAAGCGGTGGATCACCGCCTCGAGCAGCTTTCGGTCCATCACGTCGAGGCCGTGCGGGTCGACGTCGAGCATCGCCAGCGCCAGGTCGGCCAGCGGCCGGGTGATCTGCCCGCTGCCCTTGACGTCGGCGTAGTCGCGCACCCGGCGCAGCAGCCGGTTGGCCACCCGCGGCGTGCCGCGCGAGCGGCGCGCGATCTCGTAGCCGCCCTCGTCGTCGAGCTCCACCTTGAGCAGGCCGGCCGAGCGGCGGACGATCTTCGCCAGCTCCTCGGCGCTGTAGAACTCGAGCCGGGCGACGATGCCGAAGCGGTCGCGCAGCGGGTTGGTCAGCATGCCGGCGCGGGTGGTCGCGCCGATCAGGGTGAAGGGTTGCAGCTCGAGCTTGATCGAGCGCGCCGCCGGCCCCTCGCCGATCATGATGTCGATCTGATAGTCCTCGAGCGCCGGATAGAGGATTTCCTCGACCACCGGCGAGAGCCGGTGGATCTCGTCGATGAAGAGCACGTCGTTCTTCTCGAGGTTGGTGAGGATCGCGGCCAGGTCCTTCGGCTTTTCCAGCACCGGCCCCGAGGTCGAGCGCAGGTTCACGCCGAGCTCGTTGGCGATGATGTGGCTGAGCGTGGTCTTGCCGAGGCCGGGCGGGCCGAACAGGAGCACGTGGTCCATCGCCTCGCCGCGCATCCGCGCCGCGCCGATGAAGATCTCGAGCTGCTCGCGCGCCTTCGCCTGCCCGATGTACTCGGCCAGCCCCTTCGGCCGGAGCGCCCGCTCGATCGCCTCTTCGCCGGGCGAGACCGGCTGGGCGGTCACCACCCGCAGGCTGCCGCCGGCAGGCGTGGGCGCGAAATCGTCGGTCTGGATCGACATGGCGGCATTATCGAGTGCGCAGTCGCGCAGGCCGGGGCGACGGGCCCGGCGCGGCCTCAGTGGCGGTGCGCTGCCGCGGCCGGGTCGTCGCCGCCGGCGGCGGCCGCCGCCCGCACCGGCACCTGCAGCCGGGCGACGCCCTTGCGCCCTTCGCGGTCGACGAACTCGAGCGTCAGCGGCACGGTCTCGCCGGCGACCAGCGGCTGCTTCAGCTCGGTCAGCATCAGGTGGTAGCCGCCGGGTTTGAGCGCCACGGCCTGGCGCGGCGGCAGCTCGAGCCCGCCGGCGACGGCGCGCATGCGCATCACGTCGCCTTCCATCTTCATCTCGTGCACCTCGGCATTGCCGGCGACCGGCGTCGACGCGCCGACCAGGCGCGCGCCAGCCGGCGCGGCGAGCGTCATGAAGGCGCCGGTGCCGCTCTGTCCGCGAACCGCGATCCGGATCCAGGCGTCGCGCACCTCGACCGGGGCCACGCCGGCGGGAAGCACATCGAGCCGGGCTGCCGGGAAGGCCGGCTTGTCGGCGGCCGCGGCCGGCACGTCGGCCCAGTCGGCAATGCCCTTGTCGCAGCTCTGCAGCACCTTGAACCAGAGCGTGCCCGGCTTGGCGGTCAGCGCGCCGCGGACGACGAACTCGGCCTTCTCGCTGGCAGGCAGCGCGGTCTGCGCCGAGTCGGCGCGCCATGCGACGCTGCCCGGCGCCGTGGTCAATGTCCAGCCCGCGCGCGGCTCGGCCTTCTGCAGCGTGAAGCCCTCGGGGATCCGGACCGTGATGCCCGTGGTGTTGCCCGAGCCCTGGCAGGCGTGGCCGACGCGAAAGGCGGCGTCGTAGGTGCTGCCTGCGGCGGCGCCGCCAGGCGGCAGGCTGACGTGGGCGAAGGCCGGCGCCCACAACGCCAGCGCGAAGACAAAGGCCGGGGCCCGGCGGGATGAGGTTTGCATGCGTGTGCTCCAGAAAGTTTTCATCGGCGGGCTCACAGGTCCCACTTCAGTTCGGCGTTGTAGCTGCGTTGCGGATAGGGATGGAAGTTCCAGTACTTGTAGTCGTTGAGGTTGTCGATGCCGAAGGCCGCGGTCCATTGCTTCGTGATCTGCCAGCGAACCCGCGTGTCGATGGTGAAGTAGCGGCTGACGCCCATGTAGGTGAAGCCGTTGACGTCGCTGTTGTCGAGCGTCCGGTATTGCTTGCCGCTGTAGCGTAGCCCCAGGCTCGCCGAAAGGCCCGGATCGAATCGGTAGCTCGCGAGCATCGTCGCCCGCCACCTCGGGATGTTGGGCTGCCATTTGCCGATCGTGTCGCCCGGGGTGGCGACGAAGCCGTCGTTCTCCTCGATGAAGGAGCGCGTATAGGTCACGCTGGCACTCAGGTCGAGGCCACGCAGCAGCACGTCGTTGCCGCTGAACGCCGCCTCGATGCCTTTGGTGTCGATCCGGCCGATGTTCTGCACGCGGCTGACATTGCGGTTCGCAGCGTTGTCGAACACCGTCTGCGAATACAGGGCGTCGTGGGTCCGCTCGGCGAAGAAGGTCAGTCGCGCCAGGGCGCCGCCGAGCTCGCGTTCGGCGCTGAACTCGCCGGTCCACGAGCGCTCCGGGCGAAGGTTCGGATCATTGATGAACTGCGAGTTCGTCGTCGAGGTGGCGCCGTAGAGCTCGGCGACCGTCGGCATGCGCACGGCGCGGCCGAGCGAGGCCTTGAGCACCGCGTCCGGCAGCCACTGCCAGGACAGCGCCGCCTTCGGCGAGAAGAAGGACTCGTGCCGGTCGGGCCAGGTCTGCACGTTGCTGGCCGAGAACGCGGTCAGGCCGTCCGACGCCTGCCAGCGCTCGGCGCGCCCGCCCAGCACCGCGTTCCACCCGGAAGCGAATCGCCAGAGGTCCTGGGCGTAGAGACTCTGCAGCCGGGCCTCGCCTCGCACGTTGCTGACGATCGCATCGGCGCCATCCTCGAGGTAGTTGCCGGGAACGCTCGAGGTCCGGTAGCGCAGCGTGTAGTTCTCCTGCTGGAAGCCGAAGTCGACGACATGCACCCCGGCCATGCCGTCGGGCCGCCAGGTCCCCTTGAGCGCGAGCGTCTTCCAGCCCGTGCCGCCGCCGTCGGCGAGCGTGCCCGCGCCGCCGATCGATGCGCCCGGCTGCGGGTTGGCGGCGGCATTCTGCCGCTTCTGGTCCTTGTCGTAGTCGTAGAGGCTGGCGGCCACCTCCCAGTCCCAGGTGCCTTGCGTGTGGCTCTTGACCGAGAGGCCGTGCATCAGGTGCGTCAGCTTCTCGCGCGTCAGCGCGAAGTCGCCTCCGGCCAGGGTGTACGAGCGGCCGTCGATGTTGACCGGACCGCTGTAGACGGTCTCGCCCTGCGCGTCGCGCAGGTACGAGCGGGAGTTCCCGTCCGATTCGTTCTGCCAGACGCCGAGCACGTAGCTGGCGCGGACCTGGGGCGTGAGGTCGTAGGCGAGCTTGATCTTGAGATGGTCCTGGCGGGTGGCGTATTGCGTTCCCGTGCCGAGCAGGTACCACGGCGCATTGGCGTTGTTGGCGCTCAGGACGGCGCCGGTGACCGGCGTGCCCGCGCTACCGGGCGTGCCGGCGCTGACCAGCCGCGTCGCGAACGTGAGCGGCTGGCCGTCGCTGTCGGTCCGGTTGACGTTGACCCACCAGGCCAGGCCGCCCGCCTTGCCGCCGAGCGAGGCGCTCGTCTGCCAGGCCTTGTAGGTGTCGTGGGTGGAATGGAGATCGAAGGGCTGGACGACATAGCCGACCTTGGCGTGGGCCTCGAACTGCGTCGGCATGCGTGTCACGTAGTCGACCACCGCGCCGACCGAGTTGCCGGGATAGGCGGCGGAGAACGGTCCGTACATGACGTCGACGCGCTCGATCTCCTCGGGCGTCACCAGCCCCCACCGCGGCGGGAACGAGAGGCCGCCGACGCCGTTGCCGAGGTAGTTGGAGAGCAGGATGCCGTCGGCATAGACGGCCGAGCGGGCGCTGTTGCCCGTGCCCGAGGCGCGGCTCGAGAGGATGGCGTGGTTGTAGTCGCCGATGTAGCGCTTGCGCACCAGCAGGCTGGGGAAGTACTTGAGCGCGTCCTCGCTGTCGGTGGCGTTGATGCTGCGCTCGATCTGCTCGCGTGTCGCGCCTTCCATGGTGGTGGGAATCTGCGTCGGCAGCGAGGTGGGACGCGGGCCGGTGACGGTGACGACGCCGAGCGTCTTGACCGGCGGGTCCGCGGCCTCCTGCGCCCGGACGGGTGCGGCGACGGGGAAGGCGAGCGCCAACGCGGCCGCGAGGGCGGTTCTGTTGTTCATTCCTGATCTGCTCCGAGGCTCGCGCGACGCACGCCCGTGGAAGGGGCCGGTCGGCTCGAGCGGGATGGCGGGACGCGAGGCCGCGCGCGGCAAGCGCCGCCGGCCTCGCACCTTCGACGGATCAGGTCGTCAGCGGAGGTCCGCGCGCCGGAAGGGGTGCAGCGGTGAGGGCGGCGAGGCGTGCCGCCGGAATCGACCGCAGGGCGTAGGCCAGCGGCAGGGAAGCGGGCAGGGCGTCGAGCGCCGGCGCTGGCGGCGGCGGTGCCGCGACCGGCGTGCACAGCGGGCAATGCAGCGAGGCCCCCGCTTGCGCGGAGCCGCCGCCGTCGTCGCTGGCGACGAGCCGGAACATGCCCTCGGCGGAGCAGATCACGTCGTAGCGGCCCGGCGTGATCACGGGCGAGGCGACCGCGACGCCGAGGTACAGGGCGAACCACGCCAGCACGCAGCGGGCGACGATTCGGGCAGTGCGCTGCGACAGCATGGAGCGGCGATTGTCGGCGATCGCCCGTCCGCTATTTCGCCAGCGCGCGCAAGGCGAGCTTGATGCCCGCCGAGACCTCGACGTCGGCGGGCAGCGTCTTCAGGATCGCCGCCGCCTCCCGCTCGCTGTAGCCGAGCGCCACCAGCGCCTGCAGGATGTCGCCCTGCGCCGAGGAGGCGACGCTGGCCGGCTGCGCG
Organism: Burkholderiales bacterium; assembly: GCA_021414305.1. GTDB lineage: Bacteria > Pseudomonadota > Gammaproteobacteria > Burkholderiales > Burkholderiaceae_C > Schlegelella_A. The sequence continues at coordinate 37,132 of JAIOOS010000003.1, forward strand.
ACCGCGTCGCCGAGCTTGCCCTTCAGCTCGAGCAGCAGCCGCTCGGCGGTCTTCTTGCCGATGCCCGGCACCTTGATCAGCCGGCCGCTCTCCTGCAGGGCGATCGCCTGCGCCAGCTCGTCGACCGAGAGGCCCGACAGGATCGAAAGCGCGGTGCGCGGGCCGACGCCCGAGATCTTCACCAGCAGGCGAAACGTGGCGCGCTCGGCGTGGGTGAGAAAGCCGAACAGCACCTGCGCGTCCTCGCGCACCACGAAGTGGGTGAGCAGCGTGACCTTCTCGCCGAGCCCGGGCAGGTTGTAGAAGCTCGACATCGGCACGTCGACCTCGTAGCCGACCCCGCCGACGTCGACCAGCAGTTGCGGCGGCGACTTTTCCGCGAGAGTGCCTACGAGGCGTCCGATCATGGGGCTGGATTATCGGGGTCGCTTCCGCCGAGGTCGTGCCCGGACGGGCGCCCGACCACGGCTTCTTCAACCCGCGGTCGCGAAAGCGACGACGAAAAGAGAGAAGACCCGCGACATGACGACTCCCCCGCCGTTGGCGACAATGCGCGCTTGATCCTCCGCCACGCCTTCATCCCGCCCGACAACGCTCGCCTGGCCAATCTCTCGGGCAGCCTCGACGAGCACCTGCGCACGCTCGCGTCGGCGTTCGAGGTGAAGATCCAGCGCCGCAACGAGTCGTTCCGGGTCGAGGGCGCGCGGGCCAACGCCGAGCGCGCGGTCGGCCTGCTGCAGCAGCTCTACGGCCGCGCCGCCCGGCCGATCGGCGCCGAGGAACTCGAGCTCGCGATCCTCGAGGCGATGGCCGACGAAGGCGCGCGCGCCGAGGCCGGCGGCAGCCGTGACGACGCCGCGGCCGCAGAGCCCGCGGCGCCGGACCTGCGCCTGCGCACCCGGCGCAGCGACCTCGCCGGGCGCACGCCGAACCAGGTCGCGTACCTGAAGAACATCCTCGGCCACGACATCACCTTCGGCATCGGCCCCGCCGGCACCGGCAAGACCTACCTCGCCGTCGCCTGCGCGGTCGACGCGCTCGAGCGCAACGCGGTGCAGCGCATCATCCTGACGCGGCCCGCGGTCGAGGCCGGCGAGCGGCTCGGCTTCCTGCCCGGCGACCTGGCGCAAAAGGTCGATCCTTATCTGCGCCCGCTCTACGACGCGCTCTACGAGCTGATGGGCATCGACCGCGTCGCCAAGGCGTTCGAGAAGGCCACCCTCGAGGTCGCGCCGCTCGCCTTCATGCGGGGCCGCACGCTCAACCATGCCTTCGTCATCCTCGACGAGGCGCAGAACACGACGCCCGAGCAGATGAAGATGTTCCTGACCCGGATCGGCTTCGGCTCGAAGGCGGTGGTCACCGGCGACGTCAGCCAGATCGACCTGCCGAAGGGCAGCGACTCCGGCCTGGTCGAGGCCGAGCGGATCCTGCGCCGGGTCGACGGCATCGCCACCACCTACTTCACCTCCGCCGACGTGGTGCGCCATCCGCTGGTGGCGCGGATCGTCGAGGCCTACGGGCGTGCCGACCAGGCGCGGGACCAAGAGCGCCGCTGAGCCGCGGCGGGCGAGCGCCGAGGCGGCGCCGCCGAGCCGGCCGGCGCTCGGCCTCTCGCTGCAGTTCGCCGACGCGGGCCACCGGCCGCTGCTGCCGCGTCATCGGGTCGCCGGCTGGCTGCGCGCCGCGCTCGCCACGCCGGCGGAGCTCACGGTGCGCATCGTGGGTGCCGAGGAAGGGCGGGCGCTCAACCGCGAGTTCCGCGGCAAGGACTACGCCACCAACGTGCTCACGTTCGACTACGAGCGCGCGCCGGTCGTGGTCGCCGACATCGTGCTCTGCGCACCGGTGGTCGAGCGCGAGGCCGGCGAGCAGGGCCTCGCGCTCGATGCGCACTACGCCCACCTGCTGGTGCACGGCGCCCTGCATGCGCAAGGCTTCGATCACGAGCGGCCGGCCGAGGCGAAGCGGATGGAGGCGCGCGAGAGCGCGATCGTCGTCGGCCTCGGCTTCGCCGATCCCTACGCCGGCTCGACCGGCTGAGGCGCGGCGGCGCCGCGGCGCGCCGGCAGCATGACGGAAGCGATCGCGACGATCACCAGGACGATCGCCGCTCCGTCCTGCCAGTGCAGCCGCTCGTTCAGCCACCAGGCCCCGGAGACGACGCCGAGCACCGGGATCATCATCACCGACATGCTCGAGGCGACCGGCGGCAGGTTGCGCGCCATGATCATCCAGATCGCCTGGGCGAAGCCGAAGATCAGGAGCGCGTTGTAGGCGATGGCGCCCCAGGTCGCAGGCGGCGGCGCCATCCAGCGGTCGCGCTCGAAGAGCAGCGTCGCGACCGTCATCACCGAGGTGCTCGCGAGCGTCATCCAGAAGACGATCGCCAGCGTCGGCGCCTGGATCGTGGTGCGGCGCATCTGCTGGGTGCCGAGCGCCCAGACCGCGGCCGCGAACAGCATCCCCACCGCGGCCAGCGGCCGGCCGCCGAGGGCGCCGAACTCGTGCCAGAGGAGCAGGGCCACGCCGGCGCCCGCCGCGGCCACGCCGGCGAGGTGGCGCGGCTTGAGGCGTTCGCCGAACAGGGCCACGCCCCAGAGCGCGGAGAAGATCGGCATCGTGTAGCCGAGGATCGCGGTCCGGCCCGACGAGAGCGCCTGGATCGCCAGGATGGCGACGATGTGCCAGACGATCATGTTGGTGAGCGACAGCTTGGCGAGCTCGGCCCAGTCGGCGCGGCGGATCGCGAACGGCACCCGCTGCCAGCGCAGCAGCGCCCAGAGGACAGGCAGGCCGAGCCACATCGAGATCGCGCGGAACTCGAGCGGCGGAAAGCCGGTGACGCCGAGCTTCATCACCGGCCAGTTCAGCCCCCAGACCACGGTCAGGAGCGTCAGCAGGGCGAGATCGCGGGCGCTGAAGCGGTAGTCGAGGCTCAGTTTCGCCTCAGGTAGCGCTTGCGCCAGAAGAACACGCTCATGCCGAGGCCCAGGCCCAGCATGATGGCGAACACGATCCAGAAGCCGGTCGGGCTGTGGATCAGCGGCAGGCCCTCGAAGTTCATGCCGAAAAAGCCGGTCACGAAGTTGAGCGGCAGGAAGATCGCGGTCAGCACGGTCAGCGCCCGCATGATGTCGTTGGTGCGGTTGTTCTGCTCGGAGAAGTGCATCTGCACCGCGGTGTCGGCCGAGCCTTCGAGCCGGCGCACGTGCGACAGCACCCGCTCGATGTGCTCGAGCACGTCGCGCGAGCGCAGCCGCAGCTGCTCGCGCTCGCGCGGCGCCTTGGCGTCGGTCTCGACCGGCCACTCCTCGAGCGCGTCGATCCATTCGACGATCGCCGCGCGCTGGTCTTCGCAGGTGTCCTCGAGCAGGCGCAGCGAGTTGCGCGAATCGAGCAGGGTGCGCAGCGACTCCGAGTCGGCGCGCGGATCGATGAGCTGCTTCTGCAGGTAGTCGATCTGCCGCGTCAGGAGGCGGCGCAGCTCGAGGTAGCTGTCGACCATGTAGTTCACCATGCGCAGCATCAGGTCGGCCGGGCTGGTGGGCATGCGCGAGGCGCCGCGGCCTTCGCCGCTGGCCGCCTGGGTCTTCAGCCGCTCGGCGAAGTAGTCGCGCACCAGGCAATCGGTGGGATGCACGGTGAGCAGCACCCGGTCGAAGACCGCGAAGCCGACCGGGCTCGTGTCGATCGCGGCGAGCGCCGCACGGGCGGTGGCGTGCGTGCCCTTCTCCTCGTCGGCGAACAGCCGCTCGCTGCCGGCCCCCGCGGCGAGGCGGCGGAAGACGAGCATGTCGTAGATCGAGGTGTAGTCGAAGTGCGAGGGGAGCTGGTTGTTGAGCAGGTCGGCGACGTGCAGGTCGTAGAGCTGGCCGCCGGCCCAGCGCTGCAGCGCAGCCTGCACGTCGGCGGCGCCTACCTCGAACTCGCGGCGCGCGCTGGCGAGCCAGAGGTAGCCGCCCGGCGGCAGCGCCTCGGGCAGGCCCTCGAGCTCCGTGAACTGGTCGCCGAGAACGTGGAAGAGACGCATCGGCCGCGGCGAGGAAGGGGGTCGGCTCAGCGCGCCGCCCGCAGCAGCCGCGACGCTTCCAGCGCGAAGTAGGTGAGCACGCCGTCGGCGCCGGCGCGCTTGAAGGCGAGCAGCGCCTCGAGCATCACCGCGTCGTGGTCGAGCCAGCCGTTCTGCGCCGCCGCCTTGAGCATCGCGTACTCGCCGCTCACCTGGTAGGCGAAGGTCGGCATGCGGAACGCATCCTTCACCCGGCGCAGGATGTCGAGGTAGGGCATGCCGGGCTTGACCATCACCATGTCGGCCCCTTCGGCGATGTCGAGCGCGACCTCGCGCAGCGCCTCGTCGCCGTTGCCCGGGTCCATCTGGTAGACCTTCTTGTTGCTCTTGCCCAGGTTGGCGGCCGAGCCGACGGCGTCGCGGAACGGGCCGTAGAAGGCGCTGGCGTACTTGGCGCTGTAGGCCATGATCTTCGTGTGCACCGCGCCGTCGGCCTCGAGCGCGTCGCGGATCGCGCCGATCCGGCCGTCCATCATGTCGCTGGGCGCGACGATGTCGACGCCGGCCTCGGCCTGCACCAGCGCCTGCTTCACCAGCACCGCGACGGTGTCGTCGTTGACGATGTAGCCGGTGGCGTCGAGCAGGCCGTCCTGGCCGTGCGAGGTGTAGGGGTCGAGCGCCACGTCGGTCATCACGCCGAGCTCGGGGAAGCGCTTCTTCAACTCGCGCGCGGCCGTGGGCACCAGGCCCCCGGGGTTGAGCGCCTCGCGCCCGTCCTCGCTCTTCAGCGCCGGCTCGAGCACCGGAAACAGGGCCAGCACCGGAATGCCGAGCGCAAGGCATTCCTCGGCGACCGGATAGAGCCGGTCGAGCGTGCGCCGCTCGACGCCGGGCATCGAAGCGACCGGCTCGGTCCGGCCCTGGCCGTCGAGCAGGAACACCGGCAGGATGAAATCGCTGGGCGCCAGGCGCGACTCGCGCACCAAGTCGCGGCTCCAGGCGTCGCGGCGCAGGCGCCGCGGCCGGCTCGCGGGGAAGGGCGGGGGCGTTTGCACGGCCGGGATTCTAGGCCGCGTACCCTGCACGCCGATAATCGGGCGATGGGTTCATCGCTGCTCTGGGTCAAGGCCCTGCACATCGTTTTCGTGAGCAGCTGGTTCGCCGGCCTGTTCTACCTGCCGCGGATCTTCGTCAACCTCGCGAGCGTGCCGGCCGACAGCCACGCCGAACGCGAACGCCTGCTCGTCATGGCGCGAAAGCTGTATCGCTTCTCGGGCCTGCTGATGGTCGTCGCCATCGCCCTCGGTCTCGTGCTCTGGCTCGGCTACGGCGTCGGCAAGGGGCCGGGCAACTACTGGCTGCACGCCAAGCTCGCGCTGGTGGTCGGCGCGATCGGCTACCACCACGCCTGCCGCTCGCTGCTGCGCAAGTTCGAGGAGTTCGCGAACGAGAAGAGCGAGCGCTGGTTTCGCGTCTTCAATGAGGCCGCGATCGTGCTCTTTACGCTGATCGTGATCCTGGTGGTCGTCAAGCCGTTCTGATGACACTGCCGCGCCATCGCAGCTCCGCCGTTCCGCTGTTCTGGCTCTATGTCGCACTGATCGTCTACGCCAGCCTGTATCCGTTCACGGGCTGGCGGGTTCCCGGTGTCGGGCCGCTCGACTTCCTGATCGTCCGCGCGCGCGGCTGGACGCCGTTCGACCTGGTGTCGAACCTGTTCGGCTACGCGCCGCTCGGCTTCCTGCTGTTCGTCGCGCTGGTGCGCAGCGGCCGCTCGACCGGCGCCGCGGCGTGGACGGCGGTCGCCGCCGGCACGCTGCTCTCGCTCGCCATGGAGACGCTGCAGAACTACCTGCCGCAGCGCGTCTCCTCGAACGTCGACCTGATCCTCAATGCGCTCGGCTCCGCGCTCGGCGTGTTCGTCGGCGTGGTGCTCGACGCCCACGGCGGCATCGAGCGCTGGCAGAAGATGCGCGATCGCTGGTTCGTCGCGCGCAGCGCCGGCGGCCTGGCGCTGCTCCTGCTCTGGCCGATCGGCCTGCTGTTTCCGACCGCGGTGCCGTTCGGCCTCGGCCACGTGCTGGGCCGGATCCAGCCGCTCTTCGCCGAACTGCTGCAGGACACGCCGGCCGAAGGCTGGGCGACGGAGTGGGCCGCGGCGGGGACGGCGCACGCCGAGAGCGTGACGCTGGCGCCCGCGACCGAGCTGTCGATCATCGTCCTCGGCCTGCTCGCGCCCTGCCTGGTCGCCTTCACCATCGCCGTGCCGGGCTGGCGGCGCAGCGCGCTGGTGGTCGGCGCCGCCCTGCTCGGCATCGTGGCGACCACGCTCTCGACGGCGCTCAATTTCGGACCGCAGCACGCTCTCGCCTGGACCACGGCGCAGGCGATCCAGGGGATGCTGGTCGGCATCGCCGCCGCCGGCCTGCTGAGCCTGGTGCCGGGCCGCGTGGCCGCGGGGTTCGGCCTGATCACGCTGACCGCGCTGGTGATGCTGGTGGCGCAGGCGCCCGCCGATCCCTACTTCGCGCAGAGCCTGCAAGCTTGGGAGCAGGGCCGCTTCATCCGCTTTCACGGCGCGGCGCAGTGGGTGGGCTGGATCTGGCCGTACGCCGGGCTGTGCTACCTGTTGGCGCGGCTCGCGGCGCGCGATCCCGGCCGCTGACGGATTCCGGGCTCAGCCCGGCAGGCCGAGAAGCTCCAGCGCGAGGCGGTGCGTGCGCGCGCCCGGCTCGGCGAGCTCGCGCAGCACGCTCATGTGGTTGCGCCCCGGCACTGCCTCGCAGACCGGCACCGCCGCCGCGCCCCACGCCGTGCGGATCAGCGCGTTCTGGCGCAGGAACTCCTCGCTCTCGTCGCCGCCCACGAGCGCGAACAACGGCCGCCGGGGTGCCGGCATCGCGACCGGGCTGAGCCGCTCTGCCGCCGCGGCGTCGAGCTTCAGGTCGGGCGCGAGAAAGGGCGCGTGACGGAGCGGCTCGAGTTCGAACACGCCCGAGAGCGAGAGCGCGCCCCGCACCAGGTCGGCGGGCAGGCCGGGTTCGATCGCGCGCCAGTCGGTCGCGAGCATCGTCGCCGCGAGCTGCCCGCCCGCCGAGTGCCCGGCAACGACGATCCGCGCCGGGTCGCCGCCGTGCTCGGCGGCGTGGCGCCAGACCCAGGCCAGCGCCGCCTGCTGCTGGCGGACGATCGTGGCTATCGAGACCGCCGGGCAGAGCGCGTAGTTGGTCACGACCACGAGCGCGCCGGCGGCGACGAAGGGCGCGGCAATGAACGAGGCGTCGCGCTTGTCGAGCGCCCGCCAGTAGCCGCCGTGGATGTAGACCAGCACCGGCGCGCGTGGCCGAGCGGTGGTGAAGACGTCGAGCCGCTCGCCCGGCTCGCTGCCGTAGGCGATGTCGAGCGTGCCCGGCAGCGCGGCGCGCGCCGCCGCCGAGCGCTCCGCCCACTCGCGCAGGATCGCGAGGTGCTCGGGGATGCGGGCGCGGTTGTTGTACTGCGCGTCGAACCACTCGGGCGGATGCCCCGGTGCGGCCGTGGCTCCGGCGTCGTTGTCGGAGCGGCTCATGCGCTGCGCCCGGTGGCGGCGTCGGCGCTGGCCGTCGGCCGGCGCGCACGCAGCTTCGGCTTGGCCACGGCCGCCGCATCGCGCAGCGCGGCGTCGACCAGCGCGTCGGCCATCCAGAGCGCGATCCGCTCGACCTCGCGGTCGGGCAGGCCCCAGATGTCCTTCAGGATCATGTACGGCTCGATGCCGTAGACGACCGAAAGCGCGCGGTGCAGGCGGTCGCGGATGGCCGCGGGCATCGTCTCGGCCAGCGGCGCGAGCGCGTGCTCGAGGATGCGGATCCGGTGGCCGCGCCGGTACGGCTCTTCCTCGAGCAGCCCGGCGCGCTCGAGCGCCCACTGCTCGAGCGCGAGCTGCGCCGCGGCGCGCATCTGCGGCTCGAATTCCTTGAAGCGGGGAAAGGTCTGGACGAACAGCTCGTGCACGCGGGCGCGCCCGTCGGCCTCGCTCGAGGCGAAGCTGCGCACCGGGCCGAGCGAGCAATCGACCACCGCGGTGACGAGCGCGCTGCGGCTCGGGAAGTAGCGGTAGGTCGTGGCCCGCGACACCTTGGCCCGCGTCGCGACCTCGGCCACCGACGGGATGTGCCCGCCCTCCTTGATCATCGCCATGGCGGTGTCGAGCAGCAGGTGGAAGGTCGCGGCCCGCACCCCGCGCGCCGGCGGCAGCGGAGGCTGGGTGAGCTTGTGTTTGAGGCGCACCATGCGGGTTTGTCCGGGGCGTTGAGCGCGCCCCTGCTCTTGTGAGGGCGGGAGGCCGGACCCTATGATGCGACGAGCGGGTTTTGAGACGCAAGTCCCAAATCGAAGCAACGATCTCGCGGCGCCCGGGGACTTTCCCTAGCGACCGGCGCGGCAACGGAGACGAAAGCAGATGCGGATCGCCAGCTGGAGCTGGGGTGGGCGCTACCAGGTCGGCACGATCTCGGCCGATGGGCGCGAGGCCACGCCCCTCGCGCTCGCCGACGCGTCGCTCGGCGCGCTGCCGCTGATACAGATGCTGGCCCGCGGCGAGCCGTTGCCCGGCGCCTCGGGCGCGCGCCTCGCGGTCGAGGCGATAGAGCTTCGCGCGCCCTTGCCGAAGCCGCTGCGCACCATCTTCTGCGTCGGCCGCAATTACCGCGCCCACGCCGCCGAGCTGGCAGAGAGCGTGTTTCGCACCAGCCTGCCGGCCGAGGACGCCTGGCCGATCGTCTTCGGCAAGCTGGCCGAGTGCGTGATCGGCCCGCACGATCCGGTGCGGCTGCCGGGCGCTGCGGTTTCGACCCAGATCGACTACGAGAGCGAGCTCGCGGTGGTGATCGGCCGCGGCGGCCGCGACATCTCGCGCGCCCGGGCGATGGACCATGTGTTCGGCTACACGGTGGTCAACGACGTCAGCGCCCGCGACGTGCAGGTGCGGCACCAGCAGTGGGACCTCGGCAAGAGCTTCGACACCTTCTGCCCGATGGGCCCGTGGATCACCACCGCCGACGAGATGGACGGCCGCTCGACCCGGGTGCGCGGCTGGGTCAACGGCGAGCTGCGCCAGGACGGCCACACCCGCGACATGATCTTCGACCTGCCGACGCTGATCGAGACCTGCTCGCGCGGCATCACGCTCCATCCCGGCGACGTCATCGCCACCGGCACGCCCTCGGGCGTGGGCATGGGCTTCAAGCCGCCGAAGTGGCTGGGTCCGGGCGACGTGGTGAAGATCGAGATCGACGGCATCGGCGCGATCGAGAACCGGTTCGAGTGAGAGCCAGGCCATGACGCTGCACGTGTTCGATCGGGTCGTCGTCGAGGAAGAAGGCGAGGGCGATGCGATCGTCTGCGTGCACGGACTCGGCGGCAGCACGAACACCTTCACGCCGCTGATGCCGGCGCTCGCCCGGCACCGCGTGATCCGGGTCGACATGCCGGGCAGCGCGCGCTCGCACCGGGTCGAGGGGCCGCTCACGATCGAGCGCTTCGTCGAGACGCTGCTCTCGGTCTGCACCCGGCTCGGCGTGACGCGCGCGCACTGGATCGGCCATTCGCTCGGCACCATCGTCTGCCAGCACCTCGCGGTCGCTGCGCCCAAGCTGGTGAGGAGCGTCGCCCTGTTCGGCCCGCTGATCGCGCCGCCGGAAGCCGCGCGCACCGCGATCCGTGCCCGCGCCGCCAAGGCGCGCGCCGAGGGCACGAGCGGCATGCACGAGATCGCGCTCGGTCTCGTCAACGCCGCGATCTCGGCCGACACGCGGCAGCGCCTGCCGGTCGCCCTCGCCTACGTCCGCGAGAGCCTGATGCGCCAGGACGCCGACGGCTACGCCCGCACCTGCGACGCGCTCGCCGAAGCTGCCGCTGCGGCGGTGGAACGGATCGAGGCGCCGGTGCTGCTCGTCACCGGCGACGAGGACGGCGTCGCGCCGCCGCAGGCGGTGCGCGCCTTCGCCGAGCGGCTGCATTCGGCGAAGAGCAGCCGGGTCGTCGTGCTGCCGCGCTGTGGCCACTGGACGCCGATCGAGCGGCCCGAGGAGTGTTCGCGCGAGCTGCGCGACTTCCTCGCGCAGCAACGCTAGGAAGGAGTTTCGCGATGGCCGACATCCACTACACCAACGTCCGCATCTTCGACGGCGGCGGCGAGGCGCCGTTCATGGGCGAGGTGCTGGTTCAGGGCGAGCGGATCTCGCGCGTGGTGCGCAGCGGCCAGGGCATGCGCTCGGCGCCGATCGTCGGTGCGCAGGTCGTCGATGGCGCCGGCGCGTTCCTGATGCCCGGCATGGTCGAGGCGCACACGCACTTTTCCTGGAACAACCAGCCGACGCTCGATTCGATCCAGCGCATGCCGCCCGAAGAGCACATCCTGTGGTGCGCCGAGGTCGCCGGGCGCTACCTCGACATGGGCTGGACCAGCTGCGTCGGCGCCGCCGCCGCCAAGCCGCGGCTCGACGTCGTCATCCGCAACGCGATCGAGGACGGCACCATCGTCGGCCCGCGCTACCTCGCCGCCAGCCAGGAGATCACGGTCCCCGGCGGCCTCGGCGACACGACCCAGCCGCACCTGCCGCAGTCCGACTTCGCGTTCGGCGCGATCGTCAGCGGCGCCGAGGAGATGCGCCGCTGCGTGCGCATGTTCGTCAAGTACGGCGTCGATTCGCTGAAGATCAACCTCTCGGGCGAATCGATCACCGGCATGCCGAGCGATCGCTGCCAGTTCACCGACGTCGAGATCGCCACCTGCGTCGAGGAGGCCAAGGCCTGGGGCAAGCGGGTCGCGGCGCATGCCCGTTCCTGCAACTCGATCAAGCGCTGCGTCACCCACGGCATCGAGGTGATCTACCACGCGAGCTTCACCGACGAAGAGACGCTCGACCTGCTCGAGCAGCACAAGATGGAGCACTTCATCGCTCCCGGCCTCGCCTGGTTGATCAACACCTGCCACCACGCCAGCGAGTGGGGCCTGACGCCCGAGGTGACGAAGAAGATGGGCTACCACCGCGAGCTCGAGGCGGCGGTGGAGACGATGAAGGGTCTCCGCAAGCGCGGGGTGCGCATCCTCCCCGGCGGCGACTACGGCTTCGCCTGGACGCCGCACGGCACCAACGCCAAGGACCTCGAGTACTTCGTCAAGGTCGTCGGCATGAGCACGATGGAAGCGCTGCTCTCGGCCACCGCCTGGGGCGGGCCGATGATGAAGCGCGGCAAGGAGATCGGCTACATCCGCGAGGGCTGCCTCGCCGACATCCTGCTGGTCGACGGCGACCCGCTCGCCGACATCACCATCCTGCAGGACAAGGCGCGGATCCTGTCGGTGATGAAGGGCGGCGAGTTCCACCGCGCGCCGCCGATGCGATCGGCCCGAACGATGACCCGCTGGGCCGCCTGAATGGTGCCCCCACGCTCACTTCGTTCGCTGCCCCCCGAGGGGGCGCGGCCGGCCTTGGGGCGGCCCGGCGGCCGGCCGGCCCACTTTGCTGGAGACTCGACATGAACGACAGCACCCTCTTCACCAACGTCCGCATCCTCGACGGCTCCGGCGCGATGCCCTACTCCGGCAGCGTGCTGGTGCAGGGCAACCGCATCCGCACCGTCGGTCGCTCGACCGCGGCGATCTCGCCCTCGGGCGCGACCGTGATCGACGGCGCCGGCGCGACCCTCATGCCCGGCATGTGCGAGGCGCACACCCACTTTTCGTGGAACGACGCGGCGACGCTCGCCGGCATCCAGACCATGCCGCTCGAGGAGCATGTGCTCTGGTGCGCGAAGATCGCCAAGCGTTACCTCGAGGCCGGCTGGACCTCGTGCGTCGGCGCCGCCTGCGCCAAGCCGCGGCTCGACGTCGTCACCCGCAACGCGATCAACTCGGGCCAGATCCCGGGGCCGCGCTACCTCGCCGCCAGCCAGGAGATCACCGTGCCCGGCGGCCTCGGCGACGAGACCTTGCCGCACCTGCCGTTCCCGGAGTTCTCGTTCGGCGTCAACGTCAACTCCGCCGACGAGATGAGGAAGGCGGTGCGCATGTTCCTCAAGTACGGCGTCGACTCGATCAAGCTCAACCTCTCGGGCGACAACTTCACCCCCGACTCGCCGGCCGAGACCACCTGGATGAGCGACGCCGAGGTCGCCGCGGCGATGGACGAGGTGCGGGTGCGCGGCAAGCGCGGCACCTCGCACGCGCGCTCCGCCGCCTCGGTGAAGCAGTCTCTGCGCCACGGCATCGACGTCATCTACCACGCGAGCTACAGCGACAGCGAGTCGCTCGACATGCTCGAGGCGGCGAAAGACCGGGTCTTCGTCGCGCCCGGCATCGCCATCATCCTGGCGATGCTCTACGAGGCCGAGCCGTGGGGCATCACGCACGCCAAGGCGGTGCAGATGGGCTACATGCACGAGTGGGAGGCGGCGCAGGAGTCGCTGCGCGCGATGCACAAGCGCGGCATCCGCATCCTGCCCGGCGGCGACTACGGCTTCGCGATGACGCCGCACTGCCAGAACGCGCGCGACCTCGAGTTCTTCGTCAAGTACCTCGGCATGACGCCGATGGAGGCGATCCGCTCGGCCACGCTCTATGGCGGCCAGATCATGATGAAGCCGAACGAGCTCGGCGTCATCAAGGACGGCTACCTCGCCGACCTGCTGCTGGTCGACGGCGACCCGCTCGCCAACCTCGCCATCCTGCGCGACCCGAAGCGGATCCTCGCGGTGATGAAGGACGGCGTCTTCGCCAAGTCGCCGGAGATCGCGGCGCAAAGGCGCTGGGAGCGCGCCGCGTGAGCCACCGCCGGGCCGCCCCAAGGTGGCTGCTCCCCCTCGGGGAGACGGCACGGCACGCGCCTAGGGGGCAATGTTGATGTCGAGGAAGCAGATCGCGCTCTGGCTGCTGTTCGGCGGCCCGATCGCCGTCTTCTCGGTCTGGGCGATCGTCGACAACCCGCCGCTCTACTTCAAGACGCTGCTCAACGGCCTGACGCTCGCCTCGCTCTACTTCCTGGTGGCGAGCGGCTTCACGCTCGTGTTCGGCCTGATGCGAAACGTCAACCTCGCGCACGGCTCGCTCTACCTGCTCGGCGCCTACGTCGGCTGGATCGTCGGCGAGAACACCGGCTCCTGGCTGCTCGCCGTCGCCGCCGGCTTTCTCTCGGCGGCGCTGGTCGGCCTGCTGCTGCAGGTGACGATCTTCCGCTTCATGGAAGGGCAGGACCTGCGCCAGACGCTGGTCACGATCGGCATCTCGATCGTGCTGGCCGACCTGATGCTCTGGGGCTTCGGCGGAGAGATCTACACCTTCGATCCGCCGAAGTGGATCTACGGCTCGACCGAGCTGCCGCTGGTGGAGAAGTTCCCGACCTATCGCCTGTTCGTGCTGCTCGCGGCCATCGTCATCGGCATCGGCCTGTGGAGCTTCCTGGCCAAGACCAAGGTCGGCATGATGATCCGCGCCGGCGTCGACGACAAGAAGATGCTCGCCGCCTCGGGCGTCAACGTGCAGCTCGTGTTCGCGGTCACCTTCGCCATCGGCGCCGGGCTCGCCGGGCTTGCCGGCGTCGTCGGAGGCACCGCGCTCTCGATCTCGCCCGGCGAGGACACGCGTTACCTGCTCGCCTCGCTGGTGGTGGTGATCGTCGGCGGCATGGGCAGCGTCGTCGGCGCCTCGATCGGCGCGCTGCTGATCGGCCTGGCCGAGCAGTTCGGCCTCGCCTACGCGCCGACCTACAGCGTCGTCTTCACCTTCGTGATCATGTTCGTGGCGCTCGCGTTCCGGCCGCGCGGCATCATGGGGAAGGCCGCATGAGCCGCCGGGGCGCTCCCAAGGCGAATGCCGCAGCGCGAAGCGCGGAGGCTTCCGAATGAGCGCGTCGCAATGGCGGCGGGCGATGAACTCGGCGGCGACCACCGCGTCGCCGGGCTCGCTGCCGCGCGGCACACGCTTGCCGGAATCCGGCACGGGCTCTCGTCCCGCCGCTGCGCCCGGACCCGCGCCGCTCTGGAGCGAGCGCATCGGCATCCGCCCGCGCCACCTGGTCGTGCTCGCCGCGGCGATCCTCTATCCGTTCATCGCCTCGCCGTTCTTCACCTACCAGATCGGCGCGCAGTCGCTCGCGCTCGGCCTGATCGCCCTCTCGCTCACCTTCCTCGGCGGCTACGGCGGCATGGTGTCGCTGGCGCAGATGACGGTCGCCGGCTTCGCCGGCTACGGCATCGCCATCTTCGGCAGCAGCAGCGTCGCCGCCATCAGCCTCGGCTGGCCGTGGTGGCTGGCGACCGTCTTCTCCGTGCTCGCCGCCACCGTGTTCGCCGCGGCGGTCGGCTGGCTCTCGGTCCGCACCGAGGGCATCTACACGATCATGATCACGCTCGCGGTCGGCGTCGCCTTCTTCTACCTGGCGCAGCAGAACTACACCGTCTTCAACGGCTTCGGCGGCTTCAGCAAGGTGGCCGCGCCGGAGTTCCTGGGCGTCGACTGGAAGGAGCCGGTGCCCTTCTACTTCCTCACCCTGGCCTGCGCGCTCGGCGGCTATTTCCTCGTCAAGCACCTGGTGCGCGCGCCCTTCGGCATCGCCCTGCAGGGCATCCGCGACAACCCGCGGCGGATGGACTCGCTCGGCTACCACGTCACCGCGCACCGGGTCGCCGCGTACGCGGTCGCGGGCCTGCTCGCCGCCGTCGGCGGCGTGCTGATGGTCTGGTACAACGGCCGAATCTCGCCCGGCACGATCAACCTGGCGCAGATGATCGCCATCCTGATCGTCGCCGTCCTCGGCGGCATGCGGCACCCGATCGGCGCCTTCGTCGGCGCGATCGTCTACGTGCTGCTGCAGAACTTCGCCATCGACCTGTTCGTGCGCGAGCGCTTCAACCTCGTCATCGGTGGCGTGTTCCTTGCCATCGTCCTGTTTTCCCCCGATGGGCTGCTCGGGCTGTGGGCGATGCTTCGCTCACGCCTGGTGCAGCCCCAGCTTTCCAACCAGAAGAGGAGACAACCGTGATAGCAACGAAGAGAAGAATTTTCAGCCGCTCGATCATCGGCGCGGCAGCGGCGCTCTGCCTGCTCGGCTCGGCCGCGGCGCAGGAGACGCTGAAGATCGGCCTGCTCGCCAACCTCGAAGGCCCGTTCGCGGTGCCCGGCCAGGACGGCTATCGCGGCGCCGACATGGCGCTGAAGGAAAAGAACGGCATGGCCGGCGGCAAGAAGATCGAGTTCGTCAAGGTCTCGTCCGACGCCACGCCCGACAAGGCCGTCGCCATGACGCGCAAGGCCGTCGAGCAGGACAAGGTCCAGATCATGATCGGGCCGCTTTCCGGCGACGAGGGCATTGCGGTCAAGAACTACGCCAAGACCAAGCCCGACATCACCTTCATCAACGGCTCCTCGGGCGCGCAGGCGACGACGCTGGCCGATCCGGCGGCGAACTTCTACCGCTTCAACACCGAAGGCGCGCAGTGGATGGTGGGCCTGGGCGAGCACGCGCTCTCCAAGGGCTACAAGAAGACCTTCCTGATCTCCGAGGACTACGGCTTCCCGTACTCGCAGGTGCAGGGCTTCATGGCGAGCTACTGCGCCAAGGGCGGCAAGGTCGTCGACAAGGCCTGGGTGCCGCTCGGCACCAAGGACTACGCCTCGGTGATCGCCAAGATCCCGAAGGACATCGACGCCCTCGTGGTCGTGCTCGGCGGCTCGGACGCGGTGAACTTCCTCACCCAGTACGAGCAGGCGGGCGGCAACAAGCCGATGATCGGCGGCTCGATCACGGTCGACCAGACGGTCCTCAACTACAAGGGCAAGCGCCGCGAATCGCTGCTCGGCACGGCCTCGGCCGGACCGATGGCCGATTCGATCGACACGCCCGAGTGGAAGAAGTTCGTCGCCGACTACAAGGCCCAGTTCAAGGACGGCTTCCCCAGCCCCTCGCTCTTCGCCTACCTGTACTACATCAACACCCGGGCCACGCTCGAGGCGCTCGATGCGGTCAAGGGCGATCTCTCGGGCGGGCAGAAGGCCTACCGCGCGGCGCTGCAGAAGACCAACTTCAAGGGCCCGGCCGGTGAAGTGAAGATCGACGCCAACCGCAACGGCGTCGGGACGACCTACATCACCGAGGTGACGAAGGCGGCGGACGGCTCGTTCTACAACAAGGTCGTCAAGACGGTGCCGAACATCTCGCAGACGCTCGGCCTGCCGGAGGCCGACTTCAAGAAGATGGGCCTGGGCTCGCGCGACGTGCCCGACTGCCGCAAGTAAGTCGACTCCGATGGCGTCGATCACGTCGCTGCGTCCCCGCACCCGCGAGAGCGGGCTGCGGGCGCAGTCCGGTGCGTCGTCCGGCAGCAGCCTGCTGTCGGGCGACGCGCTGGTGCTCGCCGGCGTGACGCGCGTCTTCGGCGCGCTGCGCGCCGTCGACGACGTGTCGCTCTCGGTGGCGGCGGGCGAGAAGGCGGCGATCCTCGGCTCCAACGGGGCTGGCAAGACGACGCTCTTCAACGCCATCACCGGCGACTTTCCGCCTACCGCCGGGCGGATCCATTTCTTCGGCGAAGACATCACGGCGCTGCCGCCGCACGAGCGCATCCGAAAGGGCCTGCGGCGCACCTACCAGTCTTCGCTCTTGTTTCGCGACCTCACGGTGCGCGACAACCTCTACCTCGCGGTCCGCGGCGTGGCCAGCGGCCGCTTCAGCTTCTGGCGCGCGGGTCGCGGGCATCCGTCGACCGTCGCCACCAACGACCTGCTCGAGCGGGCGCGCCTCTCGCACATCGCCGACACCCGGGTCGCCGACCTGGCGCACGGCCAGCAGCGCCAGCTCGAGATCGGCATGGCGCTGGCCGGGGCGCCGCGCCTGATCCTGTTCGACGAGCCGGCCGCGGGCCTCTCGCCCGCCGAGCGGCGCGAGCTGGTCGCGCTGCTCGCCTCGCTGCCGCCGCACATGAGCTACCTCCTGATCGAGCACGACCTCGAGATCGCGATGCGCGCCGCCACCCGGGTGACCGTGATGCACAACGGCCGGGTGCTGAAGAGCGGCACGCCCGACGAGATCGAGAACGATGCCCAGGTCCAGGCGATCTACATGGGCGGGAAGCACTGATGGCCTGGCCCGGTGGCAAGGACAAGGCGGCGGCGCCGCGCGGGCCGGTGCTCGCGGTCGAGGGCCTCGACGTCTACTACGGTCGCGCCCACGTCCTCCAGGGCGTGAGCTTCGCCCTCGAGCGCGGCGTGCTCGCCGTCGTCGGCCGCAACGGCATGGGCAAGACGACGCTCTGCAACGCGATCACCGGGCTGGTGCCGGCGAGCGGCAGCATCCGCCTGTTCGGCGAGCAGATCTGCGGCATGGCGCCGAACCGCATCACCCAGCGCGGCATCGCCTACGTGCCGCAGGGCCGGCGCGTCTGGCCCTCGCTCAGCGTCGACGAGACCCTGCGCCTGGTGGCGCGGCATCGGCGCGAGGTGGACCGGGTCTACGCGATGTTCCCGCGCCTCGCGGAACGCAAGGACAATGGCGGCGCCCAGCTCTCCGGCGGCGAGCAGCAGATGCTCGCGATCGGCCGCGCCCTGCTGCTCGAGCCGAAGCTGCTGGTGATGGACGAGCCGACCGAGGGCCTGGCGCCGATCGTCGTCGAGCAGGTGGTCGAGGCGTTGCGCGGCCTGGCCGCCGAGAACGAGATCGCGGTGCTGCTGATCGAGCAGAACCTGGGCGTCGCGATCGACGTCGCCGACCGCGTCGGCGTCATGATCAACGGCCGCATCGCCCACGAGATGGCCGCCGCCGAGCTCGGCGCCGACCGCGAGCTGCAGGAGCGGCTGCTCGGCCTGCGCTCCGGCGGTGGCGGCGACGACGAGGAGGCCGAGGCGGCCCCCGTCGCCGATGTCGAGCCGACCCCGACCCAGGTGTTCACGGTGCGCCGCGCGCATGGCGACGGCGCGCCCTCGCTCGATGACATGGCGCCGCGGACGGTGCGCGGATTCAATCGATGGAACGCGGGCGGCACGGCGGGGCAGGTGGCCGACATCGCCCGGGTCTCACCCTCTCCCGCTGGCGGGAGAGGGCAGGGTGAGGGTGGCTCTTCGCGCGAACCCTCACCCCCGCCCTCTCCCGCAAGCGGGAGAGGGGGTCAGTCCGGGCAGGTCTTCGACTTTCCCGTGGCCGCGAGCAGCGGCCGCGCCGCCTACGTCTGCGGCACCTTCGACACCAAGGGCCGCGAGCTCTACTTCCTGCGCCAGTGCCTGGAAAAGCTCGGCCTGCGCGTCGTCACCGTCGACCTCTCGACCTCGGGCAAGCCGTCGACCGCAGCCGTGCATCCGCGCGAGGTCGCGCGCCATCACCCGGAGGGCGAGGCGGCGGTCTTCAACGGCGATCGCGGCAACGCGGTCACCGCGATGGCGCTGGCCTTCTCCCGCTTCGTGCAGACGCGCTCCGACCTCGGCGGCCTGCTCTCCGCGGGTGGGTCGGGCGGCACCACGCTCGCCACCGCCGGCATGCGCGCGCTCGCGGTCGGCGTGCCCAAGGTGATGGTCTCGACCATGGCCAGCGGCGACACCCGGCCCTACGTCGGCCCGAGCGACATCTGCATGATGTATTCGGTGACCGACGTGCAGGGCATCCACCGCATCAGCGAGCGGGTGCTGGCGAACGCGGCGCATGCGCTCGCCGGGATGATCGCCCACCCGCCAGCGATCTCCGCCGACAACAAGCCCGCCCTCGGCCTCACGATGTTCGGCGTCACCACGCCGTGCGTGCAGGCGGTGGTCAAGCGCCTCGACGCCGACTACGACTGCCTCGTCTTCCACGCCACCGGCGTCGGCGGCCAGTCGATGGAAAAGCTCGCCGACTCCGGCCTGCTCACAGGCGTCATCGACGTCTCGACGACCGAGATCGCCGACGAGATCGGCGGCGGCGTGCTCTCGGCCGGGCCGACCCGGCTCGACGTGTTCGCGCGCCGCCCGTTGCCCTACGTCGGCTCGTGCGGTGCGCTCGACATGGTGAACTTCGGCGCCTGGGACACGGTGCCAGAGCGTTTCAAAGGCAGGAAGCTCTATCGCCACAACCCGACGGTGACGCTGATGCGCACCACGGTCGAGGAGTGCCGGGCGATCGGCGTCTTCCTCGCCGACAAGCTGAACGCGATGACCGGCCCGGTGCGCTTCCTGATTCCCGAGGCCGGCGTCTCCTCGATCGATCGGCCCGGCCAGCCCTTCCACGATCCCGAGGCCGACCGGGTGCTGTTCGAGACGATCGAGCAGCGCTTTCGCGCCGGCGCCGACAGGAAGCTGATCCGCCTGCCGCTGCACGTCAACGACGAGGCCTTCGCCGACGCCCTGGTCGCCGCCTGGCGCGAAGTCGCGGCGAGCGCCGAACGCCACCCTTCTCCCCGAGCCTATGCCCCGCATCGCTAGACAGACCCTGCTCGAGCGCTTTCGTGCCAAGCTCGCCTCGGGCCGGCCGCTGATCGGCGGCGGCGCCGGCACGGGCCTCTCGGCCAAGTGCGAAGAGGCGGGCGGCATCGATCTGATCGTCATCTACAACTCGGGCCGCTACCGCATGGCCGGGCGCGGCTCGCTCGCCGGACTGCTGGCCTACGGCAACGCCAACGAGATCGTCTGCGAGATGGCGCACGAGGTGCTGCCGGTGGTGAAGCACACGCCGGTGCTCGCGGGCGTGAACGGCACCGACCCGTTCATGATTCCCGAGCAGTTCCTGCAGCGCCTGATCGGCCTCGGCTTTTCCGGAGTGCAGAACTTCCCGACGGTCGGCCTGATCGACGGCACCTTCCGCGCCAACCTCGAAGAGACCGGCATGGGCTACGGCCTCGAGGTCGAACTGATCGCGCGCGCGCATGCGCTCGACCTGCTGACCACGCCCTACGTCTTCAACGAGGCGGAGGCCACCGCCATGACCGAGGCCGGCGCCGACATCGTCGTCTGCCACCTGGGCCTCACCACGGGCGGGGCGATCGGCGCCGGCACCGCATTGACGCTCGCCGACTGCGTGCCGCAGATCGAGGCGCGCGCGGCGGCGGCGAAGAAGGTGCGTTCCGACGTGATCGTGCTCTGCCACGGCGGGCCGATCGCCACCCCCGAGGACGCGGCCTTCATCCTGGCGCGCTGCCCGTCGTGCCACGGCTTCTACGGCGCCAGCTCGATGGAGCGGCTGCCCACCGAAATCGCATTGACCGAGACCACTCGGCGCTTCACCCGGATCTCAGGAGACAGAACATGACCGGCGCCCAATTCGGCAGCTTCATCCTCGGCCTGATCGTCGTCGCGATCGTCGTCGCGATCGCGGTCTGGCTGATGCACTGGCTCTACCTGCGCAGCTCCAAGGAGCGCGCGTTCGTGCGCACCGGGCTCGGCGGGCAGAAGGTCGTGCTCGACGGCGGCGCCTTCGTGCTGCCGATCGTCCACGACGTGATCCCGGTGAACATGAACACGCTGCGGCTGGAGGTGACGCGCGGCCGCGACAAGGCGCTGATCACCCGCGACCGGATGCGCGTGGACATGATCGCCGAGTTCTACGTGCGCGTCGCCGCTCGTCCGGAGGCGGTGGCGGCGGCGGCGCAGACGCTCGGCCTCAGGACGATGGAGCCCGAGCAGCTCAAGGAGCTGGTCGAGGGCAAGTTCGTCGACGCCTTGCGCACCGCGGCCGCCGAGATGACGATGGAAGAGCTGCACGAGAAGCGCGGCGTCTACGTCAGGAGAGTGCGCGAGACGGTGGCCGAGGACCTGACGAAGAACGGCCTGGAGCTGGAGTCGGCGTCGCTGACCCAGCTCGACCAGACCGGGATGGAATTCTTCAACCCGAGCAACGCCTTCGACGCCGAGGGCCTGACGCGCCTGACCGAGACGATCGAACAGCGCAAGAAGCAGCGCAACGACGTCGAGCAGGACACGCTGATCGCGATACGCAACAAGAACCTCGAGGCCGAGAAGCTCTCGCTCGAGATCGACCGCGAGAGCGAGTACGCCCGACTCAGCCAGCAGCGCGAGGTGGAGGTCGCGCGCGCCCGGCAGCGCGCCGAGCTGATGACCGAGCGGGCGCAGCGCGAGGAGCAGGGCGAGAGCGCGCAGATCGCCGCCAAGCAGACGATCGACGCGGCGCGCATCCGCTCCGAGCAGACGATCGAGCAGGAGCGGATCGGCAAGGAGCGCACGATCCAGGCGGCCGAGATCGACCGCCGCATGACGGTCGAGCTGGCCGAGCAGAAGCGGGCGATCGCCGTGGCGAAGGAAAGCGAAGCGCAGAGCGTGGCCCAGGCGGCGGCCGACACGGCACGCGCCGAGGCGGTGACCGCGGAGGAGAAGGTGTTCACCGCGCGCGAGGTCGAGATGGCCGAGCGCAAGAAGGCGATCGAACTGATCGGCTCGCGCCAGGCGGCCGAGCGCGAGGCGCTGCGCCTGACGAGCGCTGCGCGGGCCGAGAAGGACGCGAGCGCCGACCGCGGCGCGGCGGTGCGCGCCCAGGCCGAGGCCGATGCCGACGCCGACAAGATCCGCTCGCTGGCGATTAAGGTGCGCGCCGAGATCGAGGCCGAGGCGCTGAAGCTGATGAACGACGCGCACAACATGCTCTCGCCCGAGGCGCGCATGTCGGCGCTCAGGATGCGCCTGGTCGAGAAGGCCGAGGGGATCATTCGCGAATCGGTGCGGCCGATGGAGCGGATCGAGGGCATCAAGATCCTGCACGTCGACGGGCTCGGCGGCGGCGGCAGCTCCAACGGCGACGGCGGCCACAACGGCGGAGGCAATTTCTCCGACGGCCTCGTCAACTCGGCCCTGCGCTTCCGCGCGCAGGCGCCGCTGGTCGACCAGCTGCTGCGCGAGATCGGCCTCGAGGGCGGCGACATCCAGCGTCTGGTCGGCGGCGCCAGCGGTGCGCAAGTGGCCTTGCCGCCCGCACCCGCGAAAGAGTAGCCGGTGATCCGGGTCTACACCTCGAGCGTCATCGACGCCAGCGCCGACACCGTCTGGTCGCGGATCCGCGACTTCAACGGCCTTCCGCAGTGGCACCCCGGCATCGCCGACAGCCGCATCGAGAACGGCGAATCCAGCGACCGCGTCGGCTGCATCCGCCACTTCCACACCCGGGACGGCGGCATGATCCGTGAGCGGCTGCTCGCGCTCTCCGACTACGACTACTCGTGCGTCTACGAGATCCTCGAGAGCCCCATGGGCGTCGAGAACTACGTCGCCACTCTCAAGCTGACGCCGGTGACCGACGGGGCGCGCTGCTTCGCCGAATGGAGCGCCGAGTTCGACTGCGCCGAGGCGCGCGAGCGCGAGCTGGTGGAGACGATCGGCCAGGGCGTGTTCCAGGGCGGCTTCGACGCGCTCAAGCGCCACTTCGGCCGGAGATAGAGCGTGCTGCAGCACGTCGTCCGCTCGACCGTGATCGACGCGCCGATAGACCGCGTCTGGGCGGTGCTGCGCGACTTCAACAGCCATGACCAATGGCACGACGTCGTCGCCGAGAGCCGGATCGAGGGCGACGAGCGCGGCGACCAGGTCGGCTGCGTGCGCAGCTTCACGCTGAAGGACGGCAACCGGATCCGCGAGCAGCTGCTGACGCTCTCCGACACCGACTACAAGAGCACCTACTGCATCGTCGAGGCGACGGTGCCGCTGCAGCGCTACGTCGCGACCGTGACGCTGAAGCCCGTGACCGACGGCGACCGCACCTTCTGGCACTGGGAGTCGACCTTCGCCACGCCGCCGGGCCAGGAGCGCGAGCTGCACGACATGGTGGCCGAGGGTGTCTACGAGGCCGGCTTCGAGAACCTGCGCCGCTTTCTGCGCGACGGCGGCGACCGGCGCGGCGCCTCGGGGCTCGCGCTGCCGACGGCCTTGCCGATGGCGTCGCGGCGGGCCGAGGTCCGTCACTACGGCGGGCCCGACACGCTGCAGCCGGGCGACGGCGAAGCGGCGGCGCCCGAGGCAGGCGAGGTCCGCATCCGCCAGCGCGCAATCGGCGTCAACTACCTCGACGTCTATCTGCGCAAGGGCTGGATTCCGCCGATGCTGCCGCTGCCCGGCGTGCCGGGCATGGAGGCGGCGGGCACGGTGGTCGACGTCGGCGCCGGCGTCAGCGGCCTGCTGCCCGGCGACCGCGTTGCCTACCTCGGGCCGCAGGCCGGGGCGTATTGCAGCGTGCGCACCGTCCCGGCCGCCTGGGTGGTGCGCCTGCCGCCCGCGGTCGAGGACGAGGTGGCCGCGGCGACGCTGCTCAAGGGCATCACCGCCGATCTCCTGCTGCGCGACCTCGGCCATGTCGGACCGGGGACCCGGCTGCTGGTGCATGCCGCGGCCGGCGGCGTGGGGCTGCTCGTCTGTTCCTGGGCGCGCCGGCTCGGCGCGACGGTGATCGGCACCGTCTCGAGCGAGGCCAAGGCGCGCGTTGCCCGCGAGTACGGCTGCGAGTTTCCGATCGTCTCGCCCGAGCATCGCTTCGCCGAGGCGGTGCAGGCCCGTTTCGGCGGCGCCGACGTCGTGATCGACGGCATCGGCGATGCGGCGCGCGAGGAGAACTTCGCCGCGCTCGCCCGGCGCGGCCACTGGATCAGCCTCGGCCAGGCGAGCGGCGCGCTGCAGCCGCTCTCGGCCGATCGCCTGGTGGAGAAGTCGATCACCTTCTCGCGGCCGGCGGTGTTCGACTACACCGCCACCCAGGCCGATCTGGCCGAGCGCGCGGCCCGGGTCTGGGCGGCGCTCGCCGACGGCACGCTGAAGACGCCGCCGATCGAGCGCCACGCGCTCGGCGCGGCCGACGAGGCGCACCGCCGGCTCGAATCGCGGCGCACGATCGGCGCGCTGGTGCTGATCGCCTGAGAATCGAGCCCGGAACAGAACGCGAGGCCCCGCCCATGATCGTCGGCATGAACCACTTCACCGTCATCGCCGAAGACCGGCAGAAGACGCTCGATTTCTACGTCGGCCTGCTCGGCCTGAAGGAAGGCTGGCGGCCCGACCTCGGCTTCGACGGCGCCTGGCTGTACGGCGACGGCACGCAGGCGATCCTGCACCTCTACTTCGACCGCAAGCCCCCGGCGCAGCGCGCCGGCGTGATCGACCACATGGCGTTCACGGCGAGCGACATGAAGGCGGTGAAGGCGCGCTTCGACGCCGCCAGCGTCAAGTACGACCTGCGCCGGCAGAAGGACTCGGGCATCTGGCAGCTCTTCAGCTACGACCCGAACGGCGCCAAGGTCGAGCTCGACTTCGATCCGGCCGAGAGCCTCTGACGGCCAGGGTCTCGATCGGCGTGTAGGCTTCGGCCTTCGCCCTTTCCCGACCCCACCTTCTTCATGGCACCGGCTCCCTACTACCAGCGGCACATCTTCTTCTGCCTCAACGACCGCGAGAAGGGCGAGGACTCCTGCGCGCACCACAACGCCAAGGCGGGATTCGACCACTGCAAGTCGCGCGTCAAGAGGGAAGGGCTTTCCGGCCCGGGTCAGATCCGGGTCAACAAGGCGGGCTGCCTGGACCGCTGCGCCGGCGGGCCGGTCGCCGTCGTCTATCCCGATGCCACCTGGTACACCTACGTCGACGAGGCCGACATCGACGAGATCGTCGATTCGCACCTGAAGCAGGGCAAGGTCGTCGAACGGCTGCTGCTGCCGCCGGACGTCGGCCGCTAGGGCCTAGGCGCCAGGCCATGAATCCGCGCACGGTCCGCGAAGAGATTGCCGGCCCGGCCGGGCGGATCGAGTGCGCGATCGACCGGCCCGAGGGCACGCCGCGCGGCGTCGCCATCGTCTGCCATCCGCACCCGCAGTTCGGCGGCACGCTCGACAACAAGGTCGTGCAGATGGTGGCGCGCACCTTCCTGCAGCTCGGCTGGACCAGCGTGCGCTTCAATTTCCGCGGCATCGGCCGCTCCGAAGGAGCGTGGGACGAAGGCCGGGGCGAGGTCGAGGACGCGGCCGCCGTCGTCGCCGCCGTGAAGAAGCGGAGCGAGTTCGCTGGCCTGCCGTGGGCGCTGGCCGGCTTTTCCTTCGGCGGCTACGTCGCCGCCACCGTCGCCGACCGGCTGCCCGAGGGCGAGAAGCCGCGCCGGCTGGTGCTCGTCGGCCCGTCGACCGAGAAACAGGCCGTGCCGAATGTGCCGGCCGACACCGTGGTGCTGCACGGCGAGGTCGACGACGTCGTGCCGCTCTCGGCCACGCTGGCCTGGGCCCGACCGCAATCGCTGCCCGTGATCGTCTTCCCCGGGGTCGGTCATTTCTTCCACGGACAATTGACCTCGCTGAAAAACGTGCTGTTGCGTGAACTGCACGAGCTCGCCGCTGTCTGACACCTCTTTCCCGATTCCGACCGAACCTCTCTCGATGCCTATCTTTTCCTCGCTCGCTTCCCGCGCTCTCGCCTTCCTGTTCGCCGCCACGTTCGCGAACTTCGTCTGGGCCCAGGCGCCGCAACCGCCAGAGGTCGCCGCCAAGAGCTACCTGGTGCTCGACCTCACCACCGACCAGACGCTGGCCGAGCGCAACGCCGACGCGCCCATCGACCCGGCCTCGCTGACCAAGCTGATGACCGCGTACGTCGTCTTCCAGGCGCTGCGCGAGAAGAAGCTGACCCTCGAGCAGGAGCTGCCGGTCTCGATGCGCGCCTGGTCCGAGCGGAAGGGCGGCGGCTCGCTGATGTTCATCGACACCACCATGCGGCCCAAGGTCGACGAACTGCTGCGCGGCCTGATCGTGCAGAGCGGCAACGACGCCGCGGTCGCGCTGGCCGAGGGCGTGGGCGGCAGCCTCGACGTGTTCGTCGGCATGATGAACCGGCAGGCCCAGGCCTGGGGCCTGAAGAACACCGCGTTCAAGAACGTCGCCGGCCTGACCGAGGCCGGCCACCGCAGCACCGCGCGCGACATGGCCGCGATCGCGGCGCACATCATTCGCGACTTCCCCGAGTACTTTCCGTACTACTCGATGAAGGAGTACCGCTACAACAACATCACCCAGCCGAACCGCAACCTGCTGCTGCGCCGCGACCCCACGGTCGACGGCATGAAGACCGGCTACACCGAGGCCGCCGGCTACTGCCTGCTCGCCACGGCGCAGCGCGAGTTCCCCAACCTCGGCGCCGCCGGCGGCGCGGGCCGGCGGCGAATCCTGACCGT
Source organism: Burkholderiales bacterium (assembly GCA_021414305.1). Classification (GTDB taxonomy): domain Bacteria; phylum Pseudomonadota; class Gammaproteobacteria; order Burkholderiales; family Burkholderiaceae_C; genus Schlegelella_A. Next base: position 63,283 of record JAIOOS010000003.1, read on the forward strand.
CGTGCTGAACACCACCTCGATGGAAGCGCGCGCCGGCGAGAGCCAGAAGCTCCTGAACTGGGGCTTCCAGGCGTTCGACACGGTGCGTCTGTTCGACGACGGCAAGCCGATCGTCGCCGTGCCGGTGTGGAAGGGCAAGGAGCGCGAGGCGAAGCTGGGCGCCGCCGGCGCGGTGTTCGTCAGTGTGCCCAAGGGCGAGGGCGGGAAGCTGCAGACCAAGGTCGAACGCTCCGACCCGCTGGTGGCGCCGCTCGCCAAGGGCCAGCGCGTCGGCACGATCAAGGTCGCCACCGCCGCCGGCGCGCCGGTGATCGAGCTGCCGCTGATCGTGATGGAAGCGGTCGACCAGGCCGGCCTGCTCGGCCGTGCCTGGGACGCGATCCGGCTCTGGATCAAGTGACAATCGATTTCGCGAAAGACGCCATGAACATCCCGCACACGCTCTGCTACCTGAACGGCGAGTACCTGCCGCTCTCGGAAGCGAAGGTCTCGGTGCTGGACCGGGGTTTCGTCTTCGGCGACGGTATCTACGAGGTCGTGCCGGTCTACGGGAACAAGCTGTTCCGCTTCGACGAGCACATGGCCCGGCTCGGCCGCAGCCTGGCCAAGATCCGCATCGACAACCCGCTCGGCCGCGAGCAGTGGCTGGAGCGCTGCCGCAAGCTCATCGCCGCCCTGCACGAGCACGGCGGCGCCGTCGACCAGATGATCTACATCCAGGTCACCCGCGGCGTGGCGGTGCGTGACCATGTCATGCCGCTCGGCATCGAGCCGACGGTGTTCATGAGCGCCAGCCCGATGAAGCCGGCCAGCGGCGAGCAGCGGCACCAGGGCGTGGCCTGCGTCAGCGCCCGCGACTTCCGCTGGGAGCGCGGCGACATCAAGAGCATCTCGCTGCTCGGCAACGTGCTGGCGCGGCAGGTCTCGGCCGACCGCGACGCGCTCGAGACGATCATGTTCCGCGCCGGTTTCCTCACCGAGGCGGCGGCGTCCAACGTCTGGATCGTCCACGAAGGCGCGGTGCTCGGGCCGCCGAAGAGCGAGCACGTGCTCGAGGGCATCCGTTACGAGCTGATCAAGGAGCTGTGCGAGGAGTGCGGCATCGCCTACAACCTCAGGCCGATTGCCGAGGGCGAGGTCAACGCCGCCGACGAGATCCTGCTCACCTCGGCCACCAAGGAGGTGCTGCCGGTGACCACGCTCGACGGCGAGGGCGTCGGCCACGGCGCCCTGCGCGGCAAGCCGGGGCCGGTCTACGCCCGGCTATACGAGGCCTACCAGCGGGCCAAGCAGACCCAGTCGATCTGAGGAGCCCTTCCGCTTCGGCGCAGCATTTGCATCCGCGCCGGTTGCCCGCATATCGGAGCGATGGAAACCCCAACCGTCATGCAGGACATCCCGCCCGAAAAGTCGCTGATCGAGTACCCCTCGCGCTTCCCGATCAAGGTGATGGGCGTGAACGCCGAGGGCTACGTGCACGCCGTGACCGAGATCGCGCGCCGCTTCGATCCGGGCTTCGACGCCGCGTCGATCGAGCTCCGGCCGAGCAGCGGCTCGAAGTACCTGGGCGTCACGATCACCATCAACGCCACCAGCCGCGAGCAGCTCGACGAGCTGTACCGGACGCTCTCGACGCATCCGCTGGTCAAGGTCGTTCTCTGAGCCGGCGGTCGGGCGCGATTCCGGGATGATCGTCAAGCGCCTCGGCCCGGTCGCCTGGGATCTGAGCTACGAGGCGATGCGCGCCTTCACCGCGGCGCGCGACGCGGCGACGCCCGACGAGCTCTGGCTGTGCGAGCACCCGCCGGTGTTCACCCAGGGCATCGCCGGCAAGGCCGAGCACCTGCTCGAGCCGGGCGAGATTCCAGTCGTCGCCACCGATCGGGGCGGCCAGGTCACGTACCACGGGCCCGGACAGGTGGTCGCCTACCCGCTGGTCGACCTGCGCCGGCTCGGCATCTACGTCAAGGAGTACGTGTTCCGGCTCGAGCAGGCGCTGCTCAAGACGCTGGAAGTGCACGGCGCCACGGGGCATCGCGTTCGCGGCGAACCCGGCGTCTATGTCCGGCTGGCTGATCCGCTCGGCCACGCGGCCTGGGTGCCGCCGCAGGACGAAGCGGCGAAGTTCGACGGCCTCGCCAAGATTGCCGCCATCGGCGTGAAAGTGAGCAGACACTGCACTTACCATGGCGTGGCGCTCAACGTCGCCATGGACCTGCGCCCCTTCGAACGGATCAACCCGTGCGGTCATGCCGGCCTGGCGGTGACCGACCTTTCTACAATCGGCGTGCGCGCCTCGTGGGACGAGGCGGCCGCGACCCTCGGCGCCAAGCTCGCCGCCTCCCTGGGCCCCCGATGACCCCGACGCCGACCCCCTACGACCCGACCGTCAAGCAGAAGGCCGAAGCCAAGCTCTCGCGCATTCCGATCAAGGTCGTGGCCGGCGAGGTGCTGAAGAAGCCCGACTGGATCCGCGTCCGCGCCGGGTCGCCGACGACCCGCTTCTACGAGATCAAGCAGATCCTGCGCGAGCACAAGCTGCACACGGTCTGCGAGGAAGCCTCCTGCCCGAACATCGGCGAGTGCTTCGGCAAGGGCACGGCGACCTTCATGATCATGGGCGACAAGTGCACCCGGCGCTGCCCGTTCTGCGACGTCGGCCATGGCCGGCCCGATCCGCTCGACGCGGACGAGCCGCTCAACCTGGCGAAGACGATCGCCGCGCTCAAGCTCAAGTACGTGGTGATCACCAGCGTCGACCGCGACGACCTGCGCGACGGCGGCGCCGGCCACTTCGTCGCCTGCATCGAGAAGACCAGGCTGCTCTCGCCCGGCACGCAGATCGAGATCCTGACGCCCGATTTCCGCGGCCGCATGGACCGCGCGCTGGAGATCCTGAAGGCCGCGCCGCCCGACGTGATGAACCACAACCTCGAGACCGCGCCGCGCCTCTACAAGGAAGCGCGGCCCGGCTCCGACTACGCGTATTCGCTCAACCTGCTGAAGCGGTTCAAGGAATTCGCGCCGCATGTGCCGACCAAGAGCGGCGTCATGGTCGGCCTCGGCGAGACCGACGAGGAGATCCTCCAGGTGATGCGCGACATGCGCGCGCACGACATCGACATGCTGACGATCGGCCAGTACCTGGCGCCGAGCAGCCACCACCTGCCGGTGCGCCGCTACGTCCACCCCGACACCTTCCGCATGTTCGAGCGCGAGGCCGCGGCGATGGGCTTTTCCCACGCCGCCGTCGGCGCGCTGGTGCGCTCGAGCTACCACGCCGACGAGCAGGCGCACGCGGCGGGCCTCGCCGCCACCGCCTGACGGCGGCGAATGCCGGCGACATCCGCTTCCGGCCCGACCAACGAGCGCTCGCTCGACTGCGGCAACTGCCGGGCGCCGATGCAGCGCCTCGCCCTGGCCGGGCACTACGGCTCGAGCGTCGAGCTCGACGTCTGCGGCAGCTGCGACCTGGTCTGGTTCGACGGCACCGAGACGGCGCGCCTGAACGGCCCCGGCCTGCTCGAGCTGATCGGCATGATGGCCGCCGCCTACGACCTGCCGTACCAGCCGCTCACGGCGGCAACGCGCTGCCCGCGCTGCTCGGGCAAGCTGAAGACGGTGCACAACCAGTCGCGCTGGGGGCGTTCGGTCCAGCTCCAGTGCGTGAAGCGCGACGGCGCCTACCAGTCGTTCGCCGAGTTCCTGGAGGAAAAGGGGCTGCTCAGGCCGATGTCGCGCCTCGACCGCGCCCGGCTGCTTCAGGATCGCGGCCGGATCGACTGCGTCAACTGCGGCGCCGCGATCGACAAGGCCGACGAGCGCTGCCCGTACTGCACCTCGGTGCCCAGCCTGCTCGACGTCGCCAGGCTGGCGCGCGCCCTCGACCCGGAGGCGATGGTCGGTCCGCACGAGATCCACAAGACCGGCGCGCAGCAGCAGGCGATGCAGTGCGCCGCCTGCGGCGCCGCGCTGCCGCCGGGCGAGACCATGAGCTGTGCGCAATGCGGCGCCACGCTCGCGATCCCGAGCCTGCGCGAGGCCTACGCCGCGGTCGAGAAGCTCGCGCCGGTGCTGAAGGCGAATGCCGAGCGGCCCCCGGCGGAGGTGGTGAAGCGCCGGCTCGAAGCGATCCAGGCCGACCTGCCGCGGCGCCGCGAATGGGTGGCCGGCATGGAACAGGAGGCGCGAGAGCGGCGCGGACACGGCAAGCCGATCGAGTGGGCGACCTGGGTCGAGCGCGGGCCGGGTCTTGGCCGCGCCGCGGTGATCCTCGCGGCCGTCTGGCTGCTGTGGCGGTTCTGGCGTTGAGCCGCGCGGTGCGGCCGTGAGCGCGACCGTGCTCGCGCTCGGCGCGATCGCGCTCTGGGCGACGCTGGCGTCGCTCGGCGTCGCCCTGGTCCACGTGCCGCCGTTCCTCCTGACCGGACTCGCCCTGGTGATCGGCAGCATGCCGGCCTGGCCGCTGGCGCGGCAATGGCGGGTGCCGATGTCGACCCTGGCACTCGGCGTCTACGGCCTGTTCGGCTTTCACTTCCTGCTTTTCATCGCCCTGCGCCACGCGCCGCCGGTCGAGGCCAACCTGGTCAACTACCTCTGGCCGCTCTTCATCGTCGTGCTCGCGCCGCTGTTCCTGCCGGGGATGAAGCTGCGGCCGGTACACATCGGCGCGGCGCTGGCTGGCTTCGCCGGCGCCGCGCTGGCGATCCTCGGCGGGCGTGGTGTCAGCGGCGGCTTCGCCTGGGGCTACCTGCCCGCCCTCGGCTCGGCGTTCATCTGGGCCAGCTACTCGCTCCTGACGCGTCGCGTCGCTCACTTTCCGACTGCGGTCGTCGGCCTGTTCGGCCTGGTCTCGGGGGTGCTGGCGCTGCTTTGTCACGCGGCCTTCGAGGCTCCGGTCGAGCTCTCGGCGCGCGACTGGGGGCTGATCGCCGCCACCGGCCTCGGCCCGCTCGGCGCCGCCTTCTTCCTCTGGGATGCGGCGCTCAAGCGCGGCGACGCGCGCCGCATCGGCATCCTGAGCTACCTCACGCCGCTCGCTTCGACGCTGCTGCTGGTGGCGACCTCGGGCCGGACGCTGACGCTCTGGATCGGCCTGGCCGCGGTGCTGATCGTCGGCGCGGCGATCGCCGGGGTGCGGGCGCGCTGAGGCCTTCCGATCGGCCGCAGAATCGGCGATCGCGAGCGTCTTCACGCTCGAACCCGGAGGGCGGCGATGCGAAGAAGGCAATTCACGGGCGTGTCGGTCGCGGCGGCGGGCCTGCTGCTCGCGCCCGGCGTCCGCGCCGCCGCGGTGAGCGACGCCGACGCGGCGTCGGGCATCCGCGCCGCGCTCGAGCGCGGCGCGGTCGCGGCGGTCGACCTGCTGGGTCGACGGGATGGCTTTCTCGGCAATTCCAAGGTCAAGATCCAGCTCCCCGGCCACCTCAAGCAGGCGGCCAAGCTAGCGAAGCTGACCGGCCAGGAGAAGCGGGTCGACGAACTCATCCTTGCCATGAACCGGGCCGCCGAATCGGCGGTGCCGGAAGCGAAGGCGTTGCTGCTCGCCGCCGTGAAGTCGATCAGCGTCAACGACGCACGGCGCATCGTCGGCGGCGGCGAGAACTCGGTGACCAAGTTCTTCGCCTCGAAGACGCGAGCGCCGCTGACCGAGAAGTTCCTGCCCATCGTCACGCGCGAGACCGCGCGCGTCGACCTCGCGGCGCGCTACAACGCGCTCGCCGGCCAGGCGGCGGGCCTGGGAATCGTCAAGGGCGACGAGGCGAACATCGAGCGCTACGTCACCGGCAAGGCGCTCGACGGCCTCTACCTCATGATCGGCGAGGAGGAGAAGAAGATCCGCCGCGATCCGGTCGGCACCGGCAGCGCGCTGCTGGCGAAGGTGTTCGGCAAGTAGGCGGGCCGGCGCGGGCCGGCCCGGGAGCGCGCTACAGGCTGCGCGACAGCTCGAACATCAGCGCCGCCGGCAGCGAGCTGGCGACGACGTCGCGGCCGATCCGGGCCATGGTGGCGCCGTTCGTTCCCGACATCTCGAAGGTCGAGCCCTGCTCGAGGATCTCGATGAAGACGAAGTCGGGCACCTCCGACAGGATCTCCTCGCGGAACGAGGTGAAGCGCCCGCCGCGCTGGATCGACTCGACGATGATCGCGTGCGGCAGGCCGTCCTTGCAGAAATGCACCGCCTCGTCGACCGAGCTGACGAAGTCGACCAGCATGCTCATGTTGCGCAGCGCGTCGCGGATCAGCACGCGCACCTCGCGCCGCGACGCGACGACGAGCACGTGGCTGCCGGCGAGCGCCTTCGAGTTGCCCGACTGGGTGGACGCGTCGTCGATCTCGGAGGCCGAGAGGCCCTCCATCTCCTCGCCCGCGGTCTTCGGGAACTCGAGCACCAGGGTGCTGATGCCGGCGACATCCTTGCGCTCGACCACCAGGCCCATGGTCCAGGCGGTCTGCTCGATCAGGCGCCAGCTCAGCGAGTCGAGCCGCGGCGGCAGCGCCGCCGTGATCTCGTCGCCGACATGGTCGGCCGGGCGATGCGCGAACCTGCAGGTCAGGCGGGCGTGCACCGGCCAGGTCTTGAAGTCGATGGTGAAGTCGATGTGCGCATGCGCGTTGGCGAGCGCCCAGTCGAGCGTGGCGTTGAGCAGGCTGAAGAGGAGCGAGCCGTCGACGATGACGCGCGCCGACTTGAGCTGCGGCTTGAGGGCGATGCCCCGGGCCTGCGTCTCGCGGGCGCGCAGCGCCAGCACGCTCTTCATCACCTCCTCGAGCTGCAGCACCTCGTGCGACTGGCGCACGCGGCCCGAGGCGAAGCGGGTGAGCTGCTGGCCGATCATGCCGACCTGGCGCGCCTGCTCGACCTCGTCGCGCAGGGCCCGCAGGCCCGCGCGGTCGATCTTGCCGGTGGCGGTGAGGACGTGAATGCGCTCGAGCGCCGCGGTCAGCGGCGCCGCGATCTCGGCGCCCACCTGGGAGACGAGCTCGTGCCATCGCTCGTCGTCCGCGGGGAGGGCAGTGTCGGTCGGAGGGTTTCGCACGGCAACGGAAAGAGCTTGAGGCATCGAGAGCGGATCGGAATGGGTTCTTGTGGGCGCGTACTCCGGCGGGGCCGGGACGTCTCGAGTCGGACCCCGCGGACACCGCGGCGCTAGGCGCCGGGCGACTTCTATCGGGTCGCGTTTCGCCGGGAAGTGTCAGTCTCCGCCGGCCGGCGCGCCATACCCTGACTGGATGGCGCCGACAAGCGGTCGCAGAAAGTCGGGAAATGTGACAACTTGTTCACTGTTTTTAGCCTAAAGCCTTGTCGCGCCGATCCGAGCTCTCTGCGCTCAGATTGCGCCGGCCCGGCGGAGGGCGGCGACCGCCTCGAGATCGAGGCCGAATTCGGCCAGCACCGAATCGGTGTCGGCGCCGAGAAGGGGCGGCGCCCGGTCGTAGCGCACCGGCGTCGCCGAGAGCTTGAGCGGGCTGGCGACCAGGCGGATCGCGCCGGCGAGCGGGTGCGCCACCTCGACCGTCATCTCGCGGGCGCGCACCTGCGGGTCGGAGAAGACGTCGGCGAGGTCGTTGATCGGCCCGCACGGGACCTTCGCCGCTTCGAGCGCGGCCAGCCACTCCCGGCGCGGCCGACGCTTCAGCGCCGCCGCGAGCAGGGGCACGAGCGTCGCGCGGTGGCGCACCCGGTCGGCATTGCGCGCGAAGCGAGGATCGAGCGTCAGCTCGGCGCAGCCGGCGACGGCGCAGAAGCGTGCGAACTGGGCGTCGTTGCCCACCGCCAGGATCAGGTGGCCGTCGGCGACCTCGAACACCTGGTACGGGACGATGTTCTGGTGCGCATTGCCGGCGCGCTGCGGCGCGATGCCCGTGGTCAGGTAGCCGGCGCCCAGGTTGGCGAGCATCGCCACCTGGGTGTCGAGCAGGGCCATGTCGATCGCCTGGCCCTGGCCGGTGGCGTCGCGATGGCGCAGCGCCGCCAGGATCGCGGTCACGGCGTACATGCCGGTGAACAGGTCGGCGACGGCGACGCCGACCTTCTGCGGCCCGCCGCCCGAGGCGTCGTCGGCGATCTCGGCGCGCGAAGGGCCGGTGACGCTCATGAGCCCGCCCATGCCCTGGATGGCGTAGTCGTAGCCGGCGCGGTCGCGATACGGGCCGGTCTGGCCGAAGCCGGTGATCGAGCAATAGACCAGGCGCGGATTGAGCGCGAGCAGCGAGGCGGAGTCGAGGCCGTGGCGGGCCATGTCGCCGACCTTGAAGTTCTCGACGAAGACGTCGGCGCGCGCCGCCATCGTTCGCACCAGCGCGGCGCCTTCGGGCGTGGCGATGTCGATCGTGATCGAGCGCTTGTTGCGGTTGGTGCCGAGGTAGTAGGCCGCCTCCGCGGTCTCCTTGCCTTGCCCGTCCTTGAGGAAGGGCGGGCCCCAGCCGCGGGTGTCGTCGCCGCCGGGATGGCCTTCGCCGGGCGGGCGCTCGACCTTGATGACCTCGGCGCCGAGATCGGCGAGCACCTGGGTGCACCAGGGTCCGGCGAGGACGCGCGAGAGGTCGAGTACGCGGACTCCCTTCAGCGCCTGCGGGGCAGCGCCGCCGCCCGAGCTCGCGTGAGGAAGGGAATGTGCGTCGGGAGAGGAAGGTGCATCCGCCATCGGACGATTGTCGGCGCGGCCGCCGCGCCGGGCACGGGATAATCGAGACCATGAGGTTCGCATTGGGCTGGCCGGCCCTCGCCCTGCTGCCGGCGCTCCTGGCGTGCTCGCCGGCCTTCGACTGGCGCGAGGTCCGGCCTGATGGCGGCGACCTGACGATGCTGTTCCCTTGCCGGCCCGAGAAGCGCGAACGCACGCTCGCCCTCGCCGGCGCCGAGCTGCGCATGCAGCTGCATTCGTGCGAGGCCGCGGGCGCGCCCTTCTCGCTGGCCGTTGTCGATGCCGGCGAGCCGACTCGGGTGGAGCCGCTGCTCGCGGCGCTGAAGGCGAGCGCGGCAGCGAACATCGGCGGCGCGGCGGTGGCCGAGCCGTTCTCGCCGCCGGGGGCGACGCCGAACCCGGCGAGCGCGCTGCTGCGCCTGCAGGGCCGCCTTCCCGACGGCCGGCCCGTGACCGAGCACGCCGCCTTCTTCGTCCGCGGCCTTCGCGTCTACCAGGCGACGGCGATCGGCGAAGCACTGCCGGACGACGCCGTCAAGACTTTCTTCGCCGCGATCAAGCTCGCGCCCTGAACGTCTACCGAACGCAACGCTGGTTCGTTAAAGGGAAGCAACTGCCGATAATGCGCCGCCATGCCCGGACTCCTGATCATTGCCCACGCGCCGCTCGCGTCGTCGCTGAAAGCCGTGGCCGAGCATGCGTTTCCCGACTGCGCCAGGCAGCTCGCGGCGCTCGACGTCCTGCCGAATCTCCCGATCGAGGAGATCGAGGCGCAGGCGCGGGTGATGCTCGAGCGGGTGCGCAACCCCGAAGCCCTGATCCTCACCGACGTGTTCGGCGCCACGCCCTGCAACGTGGCGCAGCGGCTGGCCGACGGCGTGCAGGTCAAGGTGGTCGCCGGCGTCAACGTGCCGATGCTCTGGCGCTCGCTCTGCTATGGCAGCGACACGCTCGACGCGGCGGTGGCCCGGGCAGTCGCCGGCGCGACCCAAGGCGTGATGCCGGTGGCCACCTCACGGCCGCAGAACCAGACCCTGAAAGCGCGAGGCAGTGATCAAGGCGACCACCAGGATCAATAACAAGCTCGGCCTGCACGCGCGCGCGTCGGCCAAGCTCACCAAGCTGGCCGGCGGCTTTCGCTGCGAGATCTTTCTCGCGAGGAACGGCCGCCGCGTCAATGCCAAGAGCATCATGGGCGTGATGATGCTCGCCGCGGGCAAGGGTTCGAGCGTGATCGTCGATACCGAAGGCGAACGCGCCGATGAGGCCCTGCAGACCATCCTCGATATGATTGCCAGCAAGTTCGGCGAGGCTGAATGAGCGGGGCGAGGCCATGACCTTCGCCCTTCACGGCCAGGCCGTTTCCGGCGGCATTGCGATCGGCCGCGCGCATCTCGTCTCGCACGCGATGCTGGAAGTTGCTCAGTACGAGCTGCGCGGACGCGATGTCGCGGGCGAGGTGGTTCGTTTCGACAAGGCGGTCGCCACCGCCAGCGCCGAACTCGATGCGCTGCGCAGCGAGGCAAGCGTGCCCGGCGCCCCGGCCGAGCTTTCCGCCTTCGTCGACCTGCACGCCATGATCCTCGCCGACCCGGCCCTGACCGACGGCGTGCGCGAGCTGATCCGCGAGCGCCGCTGCAACGCCGAGTGGGCCATGGTGCAGCAGATGCAGCTGGTCGCCGACCAGTTCGACGAATTCGAGGATGCCTACCTGCGCGAGCGCAAGCAGGACATCGTGCAAGTGGGCGAGCGCGTGCTCAAGGTGCTGCAGGGCAAGGCGCGCAAGCTGGTGAAGCGCAAGGCGGCCACGGCGGACGATGACCTGATCGTGGTCGCCAACGACCTTTCGCCGGCCGACACCATACAGTTCAAGAATCTCAGGATCGGCGGCTTCGTCACCGATCTGGTCGGGTCCACCTCGCATACCGCGATCGTCGCGCGCAGCCTCGCCATTCCGGCGGTGGTCGGCATGCAGCATGCCCGGCCGCTGATCCAGGACGACGACCTGCTGATCGTCGACGGCACGCGCGGCGTCCTCATCGTCGATCCCGATGCCGGGGTGCTGGCCGAATACCGGCTGCGCAAGACCGAACTCGAACTCGAGCGTTCCAAGCTCAAGCGCCTGGTCAGCAGCCGTTCGCGCACGCTCGATGGCGAGGATGTCGAGCTTCACGCCAACATCGAGTTGCCGCTGGACGCCGAGCGCGCGAAGGAAGTCGGCGCCGACGGCGTCGGCCTGTTCCGCACTGAATTCCTGTTCATGAACCGCGACGAGCTTCCCGGCGAAGACGAGCAGTTCGAGGCCTACCGCAGCGTGGTCAAGGCGCTCGGCGACAAGCCCGTGACCATCCGCACCCTGGACATCGGCGCCGACAAGGAGGCCCGCGCACTGCGCAATCGCGCCGGCAATCGCGCCGCGCCGAACCCGGCGCTGGGTCTGCGCGCGATCCGCTTCTGCCTGGCCGAGCCGCAATTGTTCCTGGTGCAGTTGCGGGCGATCCTGCGCGCCTCCCACTACGGCAAGGTGCGCCTCCTGATCCCGATGCTGGCCCATGCCCAAGAGATCGAACAGACCCTGGGCCTGATCGACCTCGCCAAGCTACAACTGCGCGAAGCACGGCAGAAGTTCGATGCGGTCGAAGTCGGTGGCATGATCGA
>JAIOOS010000027.1 GCA_021414305.1 Burkholderiales bacterium
GCGGGCAGCTTTCGCGCGGCGGGCCTCTTTCGGATCCAGCTGCAGCGGGCGATAGACCTCCACTCGGTCGCCGTCCTGCAGCCGGGTATCGGGCTTCACCCGCTTGCCGAAAATTCCGAGGGGCGCATCCGTCCCGATTTCAGGATGGGATCCGGCCAGGCCGCTCGCACGCAGCGCGTCGATTGCGGCAGCCCCTTCGTCGAGCAGGACCTCGACGATGTCCTGCCGGGCCGGCGTAGCGCAGACGACCTCAATCCGCAGCCGGGCCATACACCGCCTCCGCCCTGCGTATGAACGCGTCGACCATCGTGTTCGCGATGTGGTCGAAGAGCGATTCCAGCACCCGGCCCAGTACGCCGCCCGCGAGCTCGTAGGCCATCGAATATTCGATCTTCGCCGCGTGGGGGCCGAGCGCGTGGAACCGCCACGATGCGCGGAATCTCCGGAACGGGCCCGCGACCAGTTCCAGTTCGATGGATGTCCCCGGCCGGTTCAGGTTGCGGGTGGTGAAGGACTGGTTGATGCCTTTCAGCCCGACCGAGAGCTCCGCGAGGGTGATGTCGCCGTTGCGCTCGATCACCCGGCTGGAGCGGCACCAAGGCAGGAACTGCGGGTACGCCTCGATGTCCTCGACCAGGGCGTACATGGCCTCTGCGCCGTACCCGACCAGCGCGGAACGGGTGATCGTGTTCATGCTGCTACAATCCCCGCCGCGCCCGTCATCCCCACGCGCATCCCCCCATGTCCATAGTCCAGAACCGGAAGGCGTTTCACGATTACTTCGTCGAGGAGCGCTTCGAGGCGGGGCTCATGCTCGAAGGCTGGGAGGTCAAGGCGATTCGCGCGGGGCGCGCGCAGATCACCGAGGCCTACGTGGTGGTCAGGAACGATGCGCTCTGGCTCCTGGGCGCGCACATCAGCGCACTGCCCACCGCGTCCACCCACGTGAACCCGGACCCCACCCGCACCCGCAAGCTCCTGATGCACGCCGAGGAAATCCGCAAGCTGGTCGGCAAGGTCGAGCAGCGCGGGTACACGCTGATCCCGATCGACCTGCACTACAAGGCGGGACGCATCAAGCTGGAGATCGGCCTGGCCAAGGGCAAGCAGCATCACGACAAGCGGGCCGTCGAGCGCGACAAGCAGTGGCAGCGGGACAAGCAAAGGCTGCTCCGCGCCCGCTGACGGCGCTTGGCTCAGCCCACCGCCCTGCGCGCCGCGCCGCCCGGCGCCGGAGCCGGTTCGGCCAGCGACATCCAGGTGGACACGACGGTGTCCGGGTTCAGCGAAAGGCTGCCGATGCCCTCGTCCATCAGCCAGCGCGCGAAGTCCGGGTGGTCCGAAGGCCCCTGGCCGCAGATGCCGACGTACTTGCCCTGCTTGATGCACGCACGGATCGCAAGGCGCAGCATCGCCAGCACGGCCGGGTCGCGCTCGTCGAATGAACCCGCCACCAGGCCCGAATCGCGATCGAGGCCCAGGGTCAGCTGTGTGAGGTCGTTGGACCCGATGGAGAACCCGTCGAAATAGCCGAGGAACTCGTCGGCGAGGATGGCGTTGGACGGCAACTCGCACATCATGATGAGGCGCAGGCCGTTTTCGCCGCGCTTCAGCCCGTTGGCCGCAAGCAGGTCGATCGTCTGCCGGCACTCGCCGAGCGTGCGCACGAAGGGCACCATGATCTCGACGTTCGTGAGCCCCAGTTCGTCCCTGACCTTGCGCATCGCCTCGCACTCGAGCTCGAAGCATTCGCGGAAGTCCCGGGCGATGTAGCGCGATGCGCCGCGGAACCCGAGCATCGGGTTTTCCTCATCAGGCTCGTAGCGCTCCCCGCCCAGCAGCTTCTTGTATTCGTTCGACTTGAAGTCGGACAGCCTGACGATGACCGGCTTCGGCCAGAATGCGGCGGCGATGGTCGCCACGCCCTCGACCACCTTCTCGCGGAAGAATGCTTTGGGATCGGCGTAGCCGTAAGCGGCCTCTTCCACCTTCGCTTTGAGGTCGGCCGGAAGGTCCGGGTACTCGACGCACGCGCGCGGATGCACCGCAATGATGTTGTTGATGATGAACTCGAGCCGGGCCAGGCCGACGCCCGAATTCGGCATCTGTGCGAAGTCGAACGCGAGCTGCGGGTTGCCGACGTTCATCATCATCTTCACCGGCGAGTACGGCAGCTCGACCCGCAGCACGTCGGTGACCTCGGTCTCGAGCAGGCCGTCGTAGACGTAGCCGGTGTCGCCCTCCGAGCACGCCACCGTGACCAGCGCGCCCTCCTTCAGCAACTCGGTCGCGTTGCCGCAGCCCACCACCGCCGGGATGCCGAGCTCGCGGGCGATGATCGCCGCGTGGCAGGTGCGGCCGCCGCGGTTGGTGATGATCGCCGCGGCGCGCTTCATCACCGGCTCCCAGTTCGGATCGGTCATGTCGGTGACGAGCACGTCGCCGGCCTGCACCCGGTCCATGTCGGCGACCGAATCGACCAGGCGGACCGGCCCGGTGCCGATCTTCTGGCCGATCGCCCGGCCCTCGACCAGCACCGTGCCGGTGCCCTTGAGCGCGTAGCGCTGCTCGACCTTGCCCTCGCTCTGGCTCTTCACCGTCTCCGGCCGGGCCTGCAGGATGTAGAGCTTGCCGTCGATGCCGTCCTTGCCCCACTCGATGTCCATCGCCCGGCCGTAGTGCTTCTCGATCACCAGGGCGTAGCGGGCCAGCTCCATCACGTCGGCGTCGCTGAGCGAATAGCGGTTGCGCTGCTCGGTCGCGGTGTCCTGGGTCGTCACCAGCTTGCCGTGCGCCGCGTGTTCCTCGGCCGAAGCGAAGCCCATGCGGATCAGCTTGGAGCCGAGGTTGCGGCGGATGATCGCCTGCTTGCCGTTGCGCAGCGCCGGCTTGTGGACGTAGAACTCGTCCGGGTTCACTGCCCCCTGCACCACGGTCTCGCCGAGGCCGTAGCTCGAGGTGACGAAGACCACGTCGGTGAAGCCGCTCTCGGTGTCGATCGTGAACATCACGCCGGCGGCGCCGAGGTCGCTGCGCACCATGCGCTGCACCCCTGCCGAGAGCGCGACGTCGTTGTGCGCGTAGCCCTTGTGCACCCGGTAGCTGATCGCCCGGTCGTTGTAGAGGCTGGCGAAGACCTCGCGCATCTTCGCCAGGATCTCGTCGATGCCCGAGACGTTGAGAAAGGTCTCCTGCTGGCCGGCGAACGAGGCGTCGGGCATGTCCTCGGCGGTGGCCGACGAGCGGACCGCGAAGGTCGCGCCCGGGCTCTCGGCCGCGAGTCGCTCGTACTCGGTGCGGATCGCCACCTCGAGCGCCGGCGGGAACGGCTGCTGCTCGATCCAGCCGCGAATCTCGGCGCCGGCCTCGGCCAGGGCGCGCACGTCGTCGGTGTCGAGGCGGGCGAGGCGTTCGCCGATCCGCCTGGCCAGGTTGCCTTCGGCCAGGAACTGGCGGAAGGCATGCGAGGTGGTCGCGAAGCCGCCGGGCACGCGCACGCCCGACTGGCTGAGCTGGCTGATCATTTCGCCGAGGGATGCGTTCTTGCCGCCGACCGCCTCGACATCGGTCATTCTCAGGTGTTCGAAGCGGGCGACGAGGGCGGACGCCAGGTGGGTTGATGACATGGGAACACTCGAAGGTCGTGAAAAACCGGTGCGTCCGGGGCCGCAGCGAGACTTCCCACGCGCGGCCATCGACCGCGGCTCGCGCGCCTCGACCTCGCGACCGGGGGTCGCGGGGGAGCGCAGCGGAGGCGGGAGGCAGGACGCATGAGCGGAGCGGAACCCAGGGGAAGCGTTCTTCGATTCTACGAGCCGGCCGGCCCGCGACGTGTCGGCCGCGGCCCCGGAACACGGTGTCATGATCGCCGACATGAGCGATGCCTCCCTGCCCCCGACCGACCCCGCCACGACCGGCCTGCGCTGCACGGTGTTCTTCGTCTCCGACGGCACCGGCATCACCGCCGAGACCTTCGGCAACTCGATCCTGTCGCAATTCGCGATCAAGCCGCGCCACGTTCGCCGGCCGTTCATCGACTCGACCGACAAGGCGCACCAGGTGGTGCGGGAGATCAACCACACCGCCGAGGTCGAGGGCCGGCGGCCGGTGGTCTTCGTCACGCTCGTCAATCCGGAGATCCTGGCGGTGGTGAAGGAGCGCTCGCACGGGCTGGTGATGGACATGTTCAACACCTTCATCGAGCCGCTCGAGGCCGAGTTCGGCATCACCTCGAACCACCGGATCGGGCGCTTTTCGGATGTCTCCACCAGCCAGGAGTACACCGACCGGATCGAGGCGATCAACTTCGCCCTCGCCCACGACGATGGCCAGTCGACCAAGAGCCTGGCCGAGGCCGACGTCATCCTGGTCGGCGTGAGCCGCAGCGGCAAGACCCCGACCTCGCTCTACCTGGCGATGCAGCACGGCATCAAGGCGGCGAACTACCCGCTGATTCCCGAGGACTTCGAGCGCGGCCGGATCCCCGACTCGCTCGCCTCGTTCAAGGCGAAATGTTTCGGCCTGACCATCGACCCCGACCGGCTGGCGCGGATCCGCAACGAGCGGCGGCCGAACAGCAAGTACGCCTCGATCGAGAACTGCCGCTGGGAAGTGAAGGCCGGCGAGACGATGATGAAGAAGGAGGGCATCGCCTGGCTCTCGTCGACGCACAAGTCGATCGAGGAGATCGCGACCACGATCCTGCGCGACCTCCGCCCGGACCGCCTGATGTATTGAGGCGCCGCCGATGGAGCAGACCGAACCCGGCACCGCGCCCGAGTCGGCCCTCGAGTCGGCCCGGCGCCTGTTCTTCGAAGGGCTCGCCGCGCTCCAGGCGGGGCGCCTCGAGGACGCCGAGCGCGCCTTCCTCGCTTCGCTCGAGGCGGTGCCCGGACGACCCTCGACCCTGCTCAACCTGGCGACGACGCGCCTCAGGATGCACCGCCCGGTCGAGGCGATCGCCGCCGTCGACGCAGTGCTCGCCGCCCAGCCCGGCGACGTCGACGCGCTCGCGGTTCGCGCCATGTCGCTGGCCCGGCTCGGCCTGCAGGAGCAGGCGCTCGCCGCCTACGACCGCGTGCTCGAGGCCGATCCGCACCTGGCCGAGATGTGGAGCCAGCGCGGCAGCCTGCTGCGCGAGATGGGCCGGCTCGACGAGGCCGCCCAGGCCTACGAGCAGGCGCGGGCGCGCGGCGACGACAACGCATTGACCGGCTACTTCCTCGCCGCGGTCGCCCGCGGCGAGACTCCGCTCGCGGCGCCGCCGCGCTACATCGAGAGCCTGTTCGACGACTACGCGATCGAGTTCGACCAGCACCTCGTCGGCGTGCTCGGCTACCGTGCGCATGCCACCCTCGTCGAGAACATGCCGGAGCGCGCCACCCGCCGCTTCGCGTCGGCGCTCGACCTCGGCTGCGGCACGGGCCTGTGCGGTCCGCTCGTCAAGCCGCATGCCACCCGCCTGGTCGGCGTCGACCTGGCGAGCCGCATGCTCGAGCAGGCGCGCGCGCTCGGGGTCTACGACGAGCTCGTGCATGCCGAGTTGATCGCCTGGCTGGCGGCGAACCGCGAGCGCTTCGACCTCATCGTCTCGGCCGACGTGTTGATCTACATCGGCGACCTCGAGCCGCTGTTCGCCGGGGCGCGGCGGGCGCTCGCGCCCGGCGGCATGTTCTGCTTCAGCATCGAGCTCGGCGCCGGCAGCGACGACGGCGCGAGCTTCACGCTGCAGCCCAGCCTGCGCTACACCCACGCCGAGCGCTACATCGCCGAGCTCGCAACGCGGCACGGCTTCGCCACCCTCCGCGCGCTGCGTGCGCCGATCCGCGAGGACCAGAAGCAGAGCGTGGCCGGCGCCTACTTCTACCTGAGCGTCGGCGAGGCCGCGGGCGAGGCGGCGCCGCCGGTCGGGCGGATGTAACGCGAAGCCTGTTCAGGGGGCGGGCTTCACGGCATCATCCGCCCCGAAGAACAAATGGGAGGCGGGCCGTGATGCTCGTTCGCGAGTTGTTGCCCTTGGGGCGGATCGGGCGTGGCGGCTTCTGGCTGCGCCACCTGCTGGTCCTGCCGGCGGCGCTGTTCCTGTGCATCGGCGCCGAGCAGATCGTCGGCCGGCCGCTCGGCCTCGTCGCCGCCCTGGCGACGACGCTCTTCCTGGTCTCCACCTGGGGCCGGCGCCTGCACGACCGCGGCCGCTCCGCCTGGTGGTTGCTGCTCGCGGCGCTGCCGGTGCTGGGCGCGCTGATCCTGACCGTCGAGTGCGCCTTTCTCGGCTCGCGCCCGGGCGCCGAGCGCTTCGGTACTTCGCCCGGCTTTCGCGCCGACTACGTCACCGTCTGAGCCTGCTGGAGACCGCCTTGAGCAACCACCACATCGTCAACGACATCACCCAGCTCAACCCGGTCCGGGTGATGGCGATCGTCGCCCCGAGCTCGGTGGAAGACGTGCAGGAGGCGCTGCGCCGCACCACCGGGCCGGTCTCGGTCGGCGGCGGCCGCTTCAGCATGGGCGGGCAGACGGCGAGCCCGGGGAGCCTGCACTTCGACATGCGCACCCTCAACAAGATCGTCTGGTTCTCGTCCGAGGACAAGGTGATCCGGGTTCAGGCGGGCGTGCGCTGGTGCGACATCCAGCGCTTTGTCGATCCGCACGGCCTGGCGGTGAAGATCATGCAGACCTACGCCAACTTCACCGTCGGCGGCGCGCTCAGCGTCAACTGCCACGGCCGCTACGTCGGCCTCGGCCCGCTGGTGCTTTCGGTGCGCAGCCTGAAGCTCGCGCTGCACGACGGCAGCGTCGTCGAGGCCAGCCGCACGCAGCATGACGACCTCTTCTTCGGCGCGATCGGCGGCTACGGCGCGCTCGGCGTCGTGGTGGAGGTCGAGCTCGACCTGGCCGAGAACAGAAGAGTGAAACGAACCGATGCGGTGATGCCGCTCGGTCAGTACTGGGCGCACTTCCGCAACACCGTGCGCAACAATCCGAAAGCGGTGTTTCACAACGCCGACCTGTACGCGCCTCACTACAAGACGGTGCGCTCGGTCACCTGGGTCGAGACCGAAGAGGCGGCGACCACCGCGACCCGGCTGCAGCCGCAGGCGCGCTCGTATCCGCTGCACCAGTATTTCCTCTGGGCGATCTCGGAAACGCCGTTCGGCAAGGAGCGGCGGGAAAAGCTGATCGATCCCCTGCTCTACCTCGGCAAGAAGGTGCACTGGCGCAACTTCGAGGCCGGCTACGACGTCGCCGAGCTCGAGCCGCCGAGCCGGAGCAACCGCACCTACGTGCTGCAGGAGTACTTCGTTCCGGTCGAGCAGCTCGAGACCTTCGTGCCGCGGATGCAGGAGATCCTGCGCCGGCATCGCGTCAACGCGCTCAACATCTCGATCCGGCATGCGATGCCCGACACCGAGACCATGCTCAACTGGGCGCCGCGCGAGACCTTTGCCTTCGTGCTGTATCACAAGCAGCGCACGCGCGAGAACGCGAAGAGCCGGGTCGGCGTCTGGACGCGCGAGCTGATCGACGCGGTGCTTGAGGTCGGCGGCACCTGGTACCTGCCGTACCAGCCGCACGCGACGGTCGAGCAGTTCCATCGCGGCTATCCGCGCGCGAAGGACTTCTTCGCGCTGAAGTGGGAGGTCGATCCCGACTTCCGCTTCACCAACTCGCTCTGGGACAAGTACTACCGCGCCTGGCTCGACCGCTCCCGGCCCGAGCCCGCGGTGCAGCATCCGAGCGAGTTCCACCGCGTCTTCGCCGACGTCGGCCTCTCCGACGCGTTCTACCGCTTCCTGCAGACCGTCTTTCGCACCGTTCCCGAAGACCGCTTCCATCACCTCATCAACGATGCCTGCAAGCGCCATCGCGACGAGGAAAGCGTCTACCGCTACGTGCAGCAGGAGCTGCGCGGCATCAAACCGTTCCTCGCCGACCTGCGCTACACCGTCCCTTCGCTGTTCAAGCAGAAGAACGAGATGGTCGCGCAGACGCTGGCGGTGCTCGGCTCGCGCCGGCGCTTCGACGGCTACGTCGAAATCGGCTCGAAGGCCCGCTACTTCACGAGCCTGGCGAAGAAGCTCGACCTCGAGGGTCCCTGCTACTTCGTCGACGAGCGGGCGCCCGGCTTTTCCGCGGCCGACATCCTCGAGCGCGGCAGTGTCGCCAAGCAGGGAGTGCACGTGCCGCTGCAGGACTACGAGCCGATCGCCGCGTCGGCGATCGCCGACGCCAGCGTCGACCTCGTGACCTGCTACGTCGGCCTGCACCACATGACCGCCGAGCGCCTGAAGCCCTTCCTCGATTCGGTCGCACGCGTGCTCCGGCCGGGCGGCGCCTTCATCGTCCGCGATCACGACGTCACTTCGGAAGAGCTGCGCGCGATCGTCTCGCTGGCGCACACCGTGTTCAACGCCGGGCTCGGCGAGACCTGGGAAACCAACCAGGCCGAGCTGCGCTTCTTCGAACCGGGCGAGACCTGGGTGCGCCGCCTGCACGAGGCCGGCTTCGACGACCGCGGCCACCGCCTGTTGCAGGACAACGATCCGACGCAGAACGCGCTGTTCTGCTTCGAGAAGCGGGGCGCGGTCACGGCCGCCGCCGCCAGCCGCGACCCCGCCGTGTCTGCATGAGCCCTTCGCGGATCCGGGGCTTCGCCTGCGGGCTGGCCTCGGCACTCGCCGTCGCCGCCGGGGTGGCGCCCGCCGCCGACGAGGCATCGGTCGTCGCACCGGTGGTCGGCAACCCGCCGACGATCCTGACCGCGCCGGAAGACCGGCGCACACCCGACCAGACCTTCCTCACCTTTCCCGAGTGGTACCTGGTGCACAGCCCGGCCGAGTACGCGCGCTTCCTCGCGCGCAGCGAGCCGCCGAGCTCATTTCCGCTGTTCGCGCACATCGGCCAGTTCTGGCAGGGTTATCACGCGGTCAATCGCGAGGTCGCGCGGTACCCCTTCAACGCCGGCTACCACCTGATGGTGATGGTGATCGGCACCAGCACGACGGTCGAGTACGCGCTCAGGGGCATCTACGAGCACACCATCGGCCGGGTCGCCGAAGCGACCGTCGGCGGCAGCGTGCCGGTCGCCGAGGAGCGCCTCCATGCCGCCTACGCGCAGGCCTACGTCGACTTCATCCGCATCGAGCCCTGGTACAAGTTCGATTTCGTCGCGCCGCTGGCCGAGCTCTGGTCGGACCTGCCGCTCTCGGGGCCGAACCTGATCCGCCGCTGGGAACGCCGCTTCGCGCTCACGACCGAGCTGCTCGTCAAGGAAGGCTATGCGCGCCTCATCAAGCTCGGCACGCAGTCGGTGTACGACGCGCCCAAGCCCGTCACCGCGGTGGTGCTGAGCAAGGCGCCCGAGCCGGACGTCGCCACCTGGCCCGACTACGCCGCCAGCAAGACCGTGGGCAGCGGCGAAGGCCCCGAGGTGCTCGCGACGATCCCCCGCTACGAGGCGTTCACCGCTTACAGCCGATGGCTGGCCGGCCAGGGCATCGACTTCCGCGAGATCGCGGGCAATGACGGCGAGGTGCTCGTGAGCGTGATCGTGCCCGCCGCCTGGATGAGCTCGGGCCCGGGCCGGACCCTGTTCGAGCAGCCCATCATCACCCGCCCCGGGCAGAAGCGGGTCGTGCTCGCGGTGCGCGTCAACCAGCTCGCGACACTGCTCCGCTCGTGGGGCGAGAAGCGCGGCGGCGTGCTCGTCGAGCACATCTACGACTTCTGATGCGCCGCGCACTCGCCCGCCTGCTGATCGCGGCGCTTTTCCTTGTGCTGCTGCTGGCGCTCGGGCTCGCCGGCTGGCTGGGCTATGCCAGCATGAAGCGCAGCCAGCGCGAGCGCATGACGGCCGAATCGCTGGCCCCGGCCACGGGCCGCTGGGTGGAGGTCGGCGACAGCCGTCTGTTCGTCCAGGAATGGGGCCCGCGGGATGGCCCCGTGCTGCTGCTCACGCATGGCACCGGCGCTTGGAGCGGCACCTGGTTCGAGCTGCCCGATGCGTTGGCCGCCGCCGGCTGGCGCGTCGTCGCCGTCGACCTGCCGCCGTTCGGCTTTAGCGTCTCGAGCAGCCGCACCGGCGAACTCGACTATTCGCGGCCCGCCCAGGCGGCGCGGCTGCTGCGCCTGATCGAGTCGCTCGGCGGAGCGGGAGAAATCACCTTGGTCGGCCATTCGTTCGGCGCCGGCCCTGCGCTCGAGGCTGCTGTGCGCGACTCCTCGCACCTGCGCCGGCTGGTGCTGGTCGATGCTGCACTCGGCCTCGGCCCGGCGGGCGAAGCGCCGAGCTGCAGCCCGCTGCCGGCCTGGGCGTCGTGGATGTTCGGCCGCCGCGACGTCCGCGCCGCCCTGATCTCCGGCAGCGCGACCTATCCCGACTTCACCGCCAGCCTGCTCGGCACCTTCGTCCACCGCAAGGACGCGGTCACGCCCGAACGGGTCGCCGCCTACCAGGTGCCGATGCGCCGGTTCTCCTACGGCGCCGACCTCGGCGACTGGGCCTACGCCTTCGCCAACGCCGGCTGCGAGCCGGCGGCGAGCCTGGATCCGCAGAAGCTCACCGCCTGGTCGCGCGGCGGCCCGCCGGTCGTCCTGGTCTGGGGCGCGGCCGACACGATCACGCCGATCGCCCAGGCCCGCGCCCTGATGCGCTGGATGCCCGAGGCGATACTCGTCGAGCTGCCCGACCTGGGCCACATTCCGCACATCGAGGACCCGGCCGCGTTCGGGGCGGCGCTGCTCGGCGCCGTCGGCCGGGCCGAGCCCGTCGTCCGCCCAGCCGCCCCGGGGGCCAAAGCCCCGCCACGCAAAGACCACCGACCATGACCCTGCGCCTCTCCTCCCTCACGGCGGTCCTCGTCGCCCTGCTCGCCGCGTGCTCAGGCGCCGCCGCGCAAACCGCCTGGCCCGAGCGGCCGATCACGATGATCGTGCCCTTCCCGCCCGGCGGCGTGGCCGACACGGTGGCGCGACCGCTGGCCGAAGCGCTGGGGCGCGAGCTCAAGCAATCGGTGATCGTCGAGAACAAGGCGGGCGCCGGCGGCGCTCTCGGCATCGGCATGGCGGCGCGCGCCCCCGCCGATGGTTACACGGTGCTGCTCAGCCTCTCGTCGATCTCCATCCTGCCCGAGGCCGATGCGATCCTGAACCGCAAGCCCGCGTACACGCTCGACCAGTTCAAGCCGATCGCCCGCTTCACGGCCGACCCGACGGTGCTGGTGGTTCGCGCCGATTCGCCGTGGCGCACGCTGCAGGAGTTCGTGGCCGACATGAAGCGCCAGCCGGCGCGCTACAACTACGGCAGCTCCGGCAACTACGGAACCATGCACGTGCCGATGGAGATGCTCAAGTCCTCGGCCGGATTTCGCATGACGCACATTCCGTACACCGGCGCCGGTCCGGCGATCGTCGCCTTGCTCGCAGGGCAGATCGACGCGATCGCCAGCGGTCCCTCGACCGTGGTGCAGCAGATCCAGGCCGGCAAGCTCCGCGCCCTGGCGCACTGGGGCGAGCAGCCGCTCGCCGCCCTGCCGGGGGTGCCCAGCCTGTCGCAAAGCGGCTACCCGGTGCGCTTTGCGCAATGGTCGGCCCTGTTCGTGCCGAGCAAGACGCCCGACGACGTGATCCAGAAGCTGCGCGCCGCGGCGGCGCGTGCCGCCGCCGAACCGACCGTGCGCCAGGTGGTGAACAAGGCGGGCAGCCCGATCGAGTACCTCGACGCGCCCGAGTTCCAGACCTACTGGGACGCCGACGCCGCGGTGATGACCCAGGCCGTGCGCAAGATCGGCAAGCTCGAGTGAGAACGCTGCTGCGCTAGCCCCGCTGACGCGCAGATTCGTACAGGCAGATCGCGGCCGCGGCGGCGACGTTGAGCGACTCCTCGCCGCCGGGCTGGGGAATGCGCACGACCGAAGCGCAGCGCGCCTGCACCGCGGCGCTGGCGCCGGCGCCCTCGTTGCCGAACACCCAGGCGCAGGGCCAGGCGAGCGCCGCCTCGGCCACGCTCTGCCCGCCGTGCGAGCTGGTGCCGACGAGGGGAATCGCCAGCGTCTCCAGGTCGCTCTCGTGGCGGTTCTCGATCAGGTCGAGGCCGAAGTGCGCGCCCATCCCGGCGCGCAGAACCTTCGGCGACCACAGCGACGCCGTCCCCTCAAGGGCGATCACCTGGGCGAAGCCGAACGCGGCCGCGCTGCGCAGGATCGAGCCGACGTTGCCGGCGTCCTGCACCCGGTCGAGGACGACGCTGGGCGCATCGGAGCGAATGGCAGGCGGCGCTGGCAGCGGCACGACGTAGACGACCGGCGGCGGCGTCTCCAGCCCGCTCAGCTCGGCCAGCGCCGCGTCGGCGACGACCACGGTCGACGCGGCGGCCTCCGCCAGCGCGACGTGAGCGCCCTGCTGCCAGGCGCTCTCCGCCAGTAGCGCGTGCAGCGCCGGTACGCGGCCGCGCGCGACCCAGGCCTGGCAGAGGTGCTCGCCTTCGAGCAGGAGCTGTCCGGCCTTGCGGTACTCGCCCGGATGCCGGGCCAACTTTCGCAGCCGAACGAGCAGCGGGTTGTCGCGCGAGGTGACGTAGGTGAGCTTGTTGCCGGCCACCCTCGCCCTCTCAGAACAGCCTGTCCATGACCTCGCGCACCGGCGCGAAGCTGCGCCGGTGATGCCTGCAGGCGCCGTGCTCGCGCAGGGCGGCGAGGTGCTCCGGCGTGGAGTAGCCCTTGTGGCCGTCGAAGCCGTACTCGGGATGCTCGTCGTGCAGGGCGATCAGCAGGCGGTCGCGATGAACCTTGGCGATGATCGAGGCGGCCGAAATCGCCCGCACCCGCGCATCACCGCCGACGACGGTGCGCACCGGCATGCCGAGCTCGGGCCGCTGGTTGCCGTCGACCAGGACGATGCTCGGCTGCTGGCTCAGCCCCTCGACCGCGCGGCGCATCGCCAGCAGCGCGGCGCGCAGGATGTTGAAGCGGTCGATCTCCTCGACGCTCGCCTCGGCGACGCTGCAGCAGACGGCGCGACGGCGGATCTCGCGGTCGAGCCGCTCGCGCTCCTCGGGCCGCAGCAGCTTCGAGTCGTTCAGGCCGCGGATCGTCCCCCGCTCGGAAAGGATCACCGCCGCCGCCACCACCGGCCCGGCGAGCGGGCCGCGGCCGACCTCGTCGACGCCAGCCATCGGCCCGCTCACGTCGACGATCAGGCGCAACTTGTCGGCGCGAAAGAAGGTCCTGGCGTGCATCGCGCCATCATCCCTTGAGAACGGCTTCGATCGCGTCGGTGGCCAGGCGCGCCGTGTCGCGGCGCAGCTCCCGGTGCACCGCCTCGAACCGCACCCGCAGGGCCTCGCACGCGGCCGGGTCGTCGAGCCACTTGAACGCCGCCGCGGCGATCTTCTCCGGGCTCGCGTCGCGCTGCAGCAGCTCCGGCACCGCGAAGTCGCGCAGCAGGATGTTCGGCAGCGAGATCCAGGGCTGGTAGTGCATGCGCTTGCCCATCTGCCAGGAGATGGCGTGCATCGCATAGACGACGACCAGCGGCCGCTTGAAGAGGGCCGCCTCGAGCGTCGCCGTGCCGCTGGCGACCAGCGCCACGTCGCAGGCGGCGAGCGCGTCGTGCGAGCGGCCGTCGAGCAGCTCGATCGGCACCTCGGGAGCGTACTGGCGGCGGATCGGCTCGATCACGTGGCGCAGCCCGGTGACGACCGGCACGACGAAGCGCGTTCCCGGCCGCGCCTTGAAGATCTCGCGGGCGGCGCCGAACAGGCGCGGCGCCACGTACTGGATCTCCGAGCGGCGGCTGCCCGGCAGCACCGCGATCAGCGTCTCGTGTTCGCCCACGCCGAGCCCGGCCCGCGCTTCGGCCCGCGGCGCCTCGAGCGGGATCTCGCTGGCGATCGGGTGGCCGACGTAGACCGCGTTGACGCCGTGCTTGGCGTAGATCTCGGGCTCGAACGGAAAGATGCAGAGCACCAGGTCGGCAGCCTTCTTGATCTTCTCGACCCGCTTGCCACGCCATGCCCAGATCGAGGGGCTGATGAAGTGCACCGTCTTGACGCCCGCGGCGCGCAGCTTGACCTCGAGGTCGAGGTTGAAGTCGGGCGCGTCGACGCCGATGAAGACGTCGGGCTTGTCCTTCATCAGCCGCTCGGTGAGCTGGTTGCGGATGCCGACGATCTCGCGGAAGTGGCCGAGCACCTCGACGTAGCCGCGCACGGCGAGCTTGTCGTGCGGCCACCAGGCGGCAAAGCCGCGCTCGGCCATCTTCGGCCCGCCGATGCCTTCGGCCGTGAGCGCCGGCCAGCGGGCGCGCAAACCGTCGAGCAGCAGGCCGGCGAGGACGTCGCCGGAGGCCTCGCCCGCGACCATCGCGAAGCGCGGAGATTCAGGATTCATTTTT
This sequence comes from Burkholderiales bacterium, assembly GCA_021414305.1. GTDB lineage: Bacteria > Pseudomonadota > Gammaproteobacteria > Burkholderiales > Burkholderiaceae_C > Schlegelella_A. The sequence goes on from JAIOOS010000027.1 coordinate 14,392, forward strand.
CGAAGGAAGGAAAGTCAGCGCGCGATGCCCCGCGTCGCGTCGGCGAGGAACGCCGTCATGAGCTGCACTTCGGCCGCAGCCTCGGGCTGGCTCTCTGCCAGGGCGGCGATGCGCGCGCGCGCCTCGTCGAAAGTGAGGCCCTCGCGGTAGAGCAGGCGGTGCATCTGCTTGACCGCGGCGATCCTCTCAGCGCTGAAGCCGCGCCGGCGCAGGCCCTCGACGTTGAAGCCGCGCACCGCCAGCGGGTTGCCGTCGACCATCATGTACGGCGGCACGTCCTTCGAGACGTGGCTGGCGAAGGCGCACATCGCGTGCGCGCCGAACTTCACGAACTGGTGCAGGCCGCTCTGCCCGCCGACGATGGCCCAGTCGCCCAGGTGCACATGGCCGGCCAGGCCGGCGAAGCTGGCGATGATGGTCTGGTTGCCGATCCGGCAGTCGTGCGCGATGTGCACGTAGGCCATGATCCAGTTGTCGTCGCCGATCACCGTCTTGCCCGCGTCCTGGACCGTGCCGAGGTGGATCGAGCAGAACTCGCGGATCGTGTTGCGATCGCCGATCTCGAGCTCGGTCGGCTCGCCGGCGTACTTCTTGTCCTGCGGCGGCGTGCCGATCGAGCAAGACTGGTGAATCCGGTTGTCGCGGCCGATCGTCGTGTGCCCCTCGATCAGCGTGTGCGGGCCGACGGTCGTGCCCGAGCCGATGCGAACGTTCCTGCGGACGATGCTGTACGCGTCGACCGAGACGGTGTCGTCGAGCTCGGCGCCGGCCTCGACGATGGCCGTCGGGTGGATCGTCGCCATGGCGCCGGCCTACTCGATGCGGCGAACGGTACAGGTGAGCTGCGCCTCGACGGCCAGCTCGCCGTCGACGGACGCCCGACTGCTGAACTTGAACACCCCCGACTTCATGCGATCGAGGGTGACGTCGAGAATCAGCTGGTCGCCGGGCTCGACCGGTCGCTTGAAGCGCGCCGCGTCGATGCCGGCGAAATAGTAGATCTGGTTCTCCTCGGGCGACGCACCCACCGCGTCGAACGAGAGCAGCGCCGCCGCCTGCGCAAGGGCCTCGATCATCATCACGCCGGGCATCACCGGGCGCTTCGGGAAATGACCGAGGAAATACGGCTCGTTCGCCGAGACGTTCTTCACCGCCTTGATCCGCTTGCCATGCTCGAGCTCGAGCACCCGGTCCACCATGAGGAACGGATAGCGGTGCGGCAATTGCTTGAGGATCTGGTGGATGTCCAGCTTCATGACTGCTTCTTCTCCAGCGCCCGCACCCGTTCGCGCAAGGCGTGCAGATTGCGCAGCGTGGCTGCGTTCTTCTCCCATGAGGCATTGTCGTCGAACGGGAACAGGCCGCTGTAGACGCCGGCCTTGGCGATGGAACGCGTGACCTGCGTCGCGCCGGTGATGACCACGCGGTCGGCGATGCTCACGTGGCCGTTGATGCCGACCCCACCGCCGATCATGCAGTGCGCGCCGATCGTGGCGCTGCCGGCGATGCCGACGCAGCCGGCGATCGCGGTGTGCGCGCCGATGCGCACGTTGTGGCCGATCTGCACCAGGTTGTCGATCTTGACGCCGTCGCCGATCAGCGTGTCGCCGGCGGCGCCGCGGTCGATGCAGCTGTTGGCGCCGATCTCGACGTCGTCGCCGATCCGCACCCGGCCGAGCTGCTCGATCTTTTCCCAGCGGCCGGCGGTCGGCGCGAAACCGAAGCCGTCGCCGCCGAGCACCGCGCCCGACTGCACGAAGCAGCGCTCGCCGAGCGTGGTCTCGAACATCAGCGTCACCCGCGGGGCGAGCCGGGTGCCGGCGCCGAGCGAGCAGTCGCGGCCGACGAAGCCGTGCGCGCCGACCACGACGCCGGCGCCGATCGAAGCCCCCGCCTCGACCACGACGAACGCGCCGATCGAGGCGTCGGCGGCTACCCGTGCGGCGGGATCGACGACGGCGCTGGCATGCACGCCGGGCGCCGGCGCTGGCCGGGTTCGCGCCGCCCACCATTGCGTGAGCCGGGCGAAGTAGAGGTAGGGATCGGGGGTGACGATCGCCGCGCCCCGGGCCAGAGCCGCATCCCTGAACGCCGGAGCGACGATGACGCAGCCGGCGTGCGAGCCGGCGAGCTGCTTTTCGTAGAGCGGGTTGGCGAGGAAGGCGATCGTCGAGGGCGTCGCCGAGTCGAGCGGCCCGACCGCGTCGATGCGCGTCGAGACCTCGCCGATCAGTTCTCCGCCGAGCCTTGCCGCGATCTCGCCGAGCGTGACACTCGCGAGCATCCGGTCACTTGCCGCCCTGGGCGTTGAGCGCCTTGATCACCTTGTCGGTGATGTCGACCTTGGGGCTCCAGAACACCGCCTCCTGGAGGATCAGGTCGTACTTCTCGGTCTCGAAGATCTGCTTGATGACCTTGTTGGTGCGCTCGACGACGGCGCCGAGCTCCTCGTTCTTGCGCTGGCTCAGGTCTTCCTGGAACTCGCGCCGCTTGCGCTGCAGCTCCCGGTCCTGGTCGACGAGCTCGCGCTGGCGGCGCACCCGCTCCGTCTCGGACAGGGTGGGCGCGTCCTTGTCGAGCCGGTCGCCGGCCGCCTTCAGGCGGTTCGCGAGGTCGGTGAGGTCCTTCTCGCGCTTGGAGAACTCGGCCTCGAGCTTGGCCTGCGCCGCCTTGGCCGGCACCGCGTCGCGCAACACCCGATCGCTGTTGACGTAGCCGATCTTCAGCTCCTGCGCGACGACGCCTGCTGCCATGCCGGCGAGCAAGGCGGCTGCGACGAGCGTTTTCAGAATGCGGATGTTCATCATCAGAAGGCTGTCCCGATCTGAAACTGAAGGCGCTGGATTCTATCGTTCGGCTGTTTGCGCACCGGCGTGCCGTAGCTGAGCTTGAGCGGGCCCACCGGCGAGATCCAGCTCACGCCCATGCCGACCGAGGCGCGGACGCTCTCGAGCGTGACCTTCTCGTCCTCGCCCCAGACGTTGCCGGCGTCGGCGTAGAGGAAGATCCGCAGGGTGCGGTCGGCGTTGGCGCCCGGAACCGGGAGATAGAGCTCGTTGTTGATGTTGAAGCGCCGGTTGCCGCCGATGTATGCGCCGATGACGTCGACCTGGCCGAGCGAGCCCTGGTCGAAGGCGCGCACCGTGCCCAGGCCGCCGCCGAAGAAGTTCTTGAAGATCGGGTAGGGCCTGCCGCCGAGGCCGCGGCCGTAGCCGATCTCGGCGTTGACGCCGAAAGTGAAGGCGCGGGTCAGCGGGATGTACTGCTGGCCCTGCAGGTTGATGCGCAGGTACTTGGCGTCGCCGAACGGCGCGTAGTCGGCATTGATGCGGGTGTAGCGGCCCGAGGTCGGGACCAGGGCGCTGTCGCGGCTGTCGCGCGACCAGCCGAGGGTGAGCGGCACCGAGCTGCTCTTCTCGCCGAACTCGGCCTGGTAGTTCGAATAGCTGAGCGGCAGGTTCGTGCCGCGAATCTCGGTCTGCTCGACGCCGATGCCGAGGAACACCGTGTCGTACTCGCTGAACGGAACGCCGAAGCGGACCGAGGCGCCGGGCGTGACGAGCTTGTATTCCTCGCCCTGGCTGTTGATCGGCTGCGTCGTCCGGTAGTAGAGGTCGAGCGACCGGGAGATGCCGTCGATCGTGAAGTACGGATCGATGGTGCTGAGCACCAGCGTCTTGTAGTGCTTGCTGGTGTTGATCTCCAGGCCCAGGTAGTTGCCCGAGCCGAAGATGTTCTCCTGCTTGATCGAGGCCGTCAGCGCCAGCTTGTCGGCCGAGGAATAGCCGGCGCCGACCGAGATCGCGCCGGTCGACTTTTCCTTGACCGTGATCGTCAGGTCGACCTGGTCCTGGGTGCCGGGCACTTCGGCGCTGTCGACGCTGACGTCGCTGAAGTAGCCGAGGCGGTCGACCCGGTCGCGCGAGAGCTTGATCTTGCGGCCGTCGTACCAGGCCGATTCGAGCTGGCGGAACTCGCGCCGGATCACCTCGTCCCGGGTGCGGGTGTTGCCGGCGATGCTGATCCGGCGAACGTAGACCCGGCGCTGCGGCTCGGCGGTCAGGGTGATGGCGACCTGGCCGGTGCTGCGGTTGATTTCCGGGCGGCTGTCCACCCGGGCGAAGGCGTAGCCGAAGGTGCCGAAGCGGTCGACGAAGGCACGCGTCGTCTCGGCCACGGCCTCGCCGCGGTACGCCTCGCCGGGCTTGATCGTCACCAGCGTCTTGAACTCGTTCTCGCGGCCGAAGTACTCGCCTTCGAGCTTGACCGCCGTCACCGTGTACGGCTGGCCTTCCTTGACGTTGATCGTGATCGAGATGTCCTGCTTGTCGCTCGAGATCGCGACCTGGGTCGACTCGATCTCGAACTCGAGGTAGCCGCGATTGAGGTAGTAGGCCCGCAGCGTCTCCAGGTCGGCGTTGAGCTTGGCGCGCGAGTAGCGGTCGTTCTTCAGGTAGAAGTTGAGCCAGCTGCTGTCGTTCAGCTCGAACAGGCCCTTCAGCGTGCCTTCGGAGAACACCGTGTTGCCGACGATCCGGATCTCCCTGATCTTCGACGGCGCGCCTTCGGTCACCGTGAAGGTGACGTTGACGCGGTTGCGCTCCTGCGGCGTCACCGTGGTCACGATCTCGACGCCGTAGAGGCTGCGCGTCAGGTACTGGCGCTTGAGCTCCTGCTCGGCGCGGTCGGCGAGCGCCTTGTCGAACGGCAGGCCCTCGCCGATGCCGAAGTCCTTCAGCGACTTGACGAGGACGTCCTTCTCGAACTCCTTCATGCCCGCGAAGTCGATGCTGGCGATGACCGAGCGTTCGTCGACGATGACCACCGCGACGCCGTTGTCGATGTCGATCCGGACGTCCTTGAAGAGGCCGGTGGCGAACAGCGCGCGCAGCGCCGCCGAGCCCTTCTCGTCGGTGTAGGTGTCGCCGATGCGAAACGGCAGCGCCGCGAACACGGTGCCGGCGTCGGTGCGCTGCAGGCCCTCGACCCGGATGTCCTTCAGCACGAACGGCTCGACCGCCCAGGCGGAACCGACCTGCAGGGCCAGAGCGATGGCGAGCGAGAGAGGAGCGTGGCGAAAGTGGCGCGTACGGCCGAGCGAACGAGCGGGAACGTGCATGCGATCTGTCATTGGAGGCCCAGGAGACGGGCCATGTCGTTGTAGAGCGCCAGGGACATCATCATCAGCATGATGGCAACCCCGCCTCTCTGCAGCCTGTCGAGCCACAACTCGGAGACCTGACGTCCCGTCACGGCCTCGAAAAGATAATACATCAGGTGGCCGCCATCGAGCACCGGCAGCGGCAGCAGGTTGAGAACGCCGAGGCTCACGCTGACGATCGCGAGAAAGCCGAGGAAGTAGGAGAGGCCCAGGCGCGCCGACTTGCCGGCGTAGTCGGCGATCGTCACCGGCCCGCTCAGGTTCTTGAGCGAGGCCTGGCCGATCACCATCTTGCCGAGCATGCGCAGGGTCAGGGCCGACATCTGCCAGGTCTGCGTCACGGCGACGCCGAAGCCCTCGACGACGCCGTAACGGACCGAGACGAACTCAGGCCTCGTGCCCGGGCTGACGTCGAGCCGGCCGATCCGCTTGCCGCCGTCGAGCAGGACCACGGCGGAGGTGACCACGAGGTCCATCCGCTGACCGCCGCGCTCGATCCGCCACTGCATGGGCACCGCGGTGCCGGTCTTGCCGCTCTCGCGGGTGGCCTCGACCACCTGCGAGGCGTCGGCGACGACGCGGCCATCGATCGCCAGCACCCGGTCGCCCGCGCGCAGGCCCGAGGCCGCGCCGGCCTTGCCCGGGGCCACGTCGGCGAGCACCGGCGCGCTGTAGGGGCCGCCGAGGCCGACCCGTTGCATCAGCTTGGGATCGACGTCGCTCGTCGCCAGCGAGGCCAGGTCGAGGCGCAGGCGCCGCTGGCCGCGGCCGTCGGCGTCGCTGACCTGCAGCTCGAGGCTCTCGCCGTTCATCAGGCTCTGCATCACCTGCCAGCCGAGGTCGGTGAGGGAGCGGATGTCGCGCCACTCGTTGCCGTCGGCCGAGACGGCGCGCACCCAGTCGCCGGCGCGCAGCCCCGCTCGCTCGGCGACGCTGGCCGCGACCGGTGGCCCGAGAACGGCCTTCGGCTCCTCGACGCCGACCCAGGACTGCGCCGCGTATAGCGCGATCGCCAGCAGCAGGTTGGCGACCGGACCGGCGACGACGATCGCAGCGCGCTGCCAGAGCGACTTGCGGTTGAACGCCCGGTCGCGGTCTTCGGGCGCGACCGGCCCTTCCCGCTCGTCGAGCATGCGGACGTAGCCGCCGAGCGGCAAGGCGCAGACCACGAACTCGGTGCCGTCGGGCCGCGGCTGGCGGCGCCAGAGCACCCGGCCGAAGCCGATCGAGAAACGCAGCACCTTCACCCCGCAGGCCACCGCCACCCGGTAGTGCCCGTACTCGTGCACGACGATCAGCACGCCGAGCGTGAACAGGAAAGCGAGGATGGTCGTGATCGGCGTCATTGCGGTTCTATTCGGCGCAGCTCTTCAGGAACCGGACCGCCTGCCGCCGGGCCGCGGCGTCGAGCGCGAGCAGGCCCTCGAGCGAATCGGCGGCGCCGGCCTCCGGAATCACGGCTGCGACCGTTCGGGCGTTGACGTTGTGAATCCGGTCGAAGCGGATGGTTCCGGAAAGAAACGCCGCCACTGCCTCCTCGTTGGCGGCGTTGAGCACCGCACTCGTTCCCGCCGGCCCGCGCAGGGCGTCGTAGGCGAGGCCGAGCGCCGGGTAGGTGACGTGATCGGCCTCCTCGAAGGTAAGCGACGCGACCGTGCGCCAGTCGAGGCGGTCGGCGCCGGAGACGATCCGGTCGGGCCAGGCCAGGCCGTAGGCGATCGGCACGCGCATGTCGGCAGTGCCCAGCTGCGCCAGCACCGACTGGTCGCGACAGACGACCATCGAATGGATGATGCTCTGCGGGTGGATCACCACCTCGATCCGCTCGGGCGCGAGGTCGAACAGGAAATGCGCCTCGATGACCTCGAGCGCCTTGTTCATCATGGTCGCCGAGTCGACCGAGATCTTGCGCCCCATCACCCAGTTCGGATGGGCGCAGGCCTGGTCGGGCGTGACCGCGGTGAGCGTCTCCGGCGCGCGGCCACGAAACGGCCCGCCCGAAGCGGTCAAGACGATGTGATCGATCCGCTCGTGCCAGCTCGAGCGGTCGTCCGGCAGGCACTGGAAGATCGCCGAATGCTCGCTGTCGATCGGCAGCAGGGTCGCTCCGCCCGCCTTCACCGCGTTCATGAAGAAGGCGCCGCCGACGACCAGCGCCTCCTTGTTGGCGAGCAGCAGGCGCTTGCCGGCATGGGCCGCGGCGAGACAGGGCGCGAGCCCGGCCGCGCCGACAATCGCCGCCATCACCGTGTCGACGCCGTCGCCGCCGGCCAGGTCGCAGAGCGCCTCGGCGCCGTGCCGCACCTCGGCGCGCACGCCCGCCTCGGCCAGGCGGCGGCCGAGCGTTGTCGCGCCCTCGGCGCTCGCGACGACGACGTGACGCGGCCGGTACTGCAGGCAGATCGCGAACAGCTCCTCGAGCCGGTGCTGCGCCGTCAGGCCGACGACCTCGAAGCGCTCGGGATGGCGCGAGATGACGTCGAGGGTGGCCATGCCGACCGAGCCGGTGGCACCCAGGATGCAGACGCGCTGCGGCCGGGCGGGCGAGCCGGCGCTCATAGCGGGGCCAGCGCGAGCGCGATCGGGAACACCGGCAGCAGCGCATCGACGCGGTCGAGGATGCCGCCGTGCCCGGGCAGCAAACCGCTGCTGTCCTTGGCGCCGGCGCTGCGCTTGACGAGCGATTCGAACAGGTCGCCGACGACGCTCATCGCCACCAGGAAGACGACGATCGGCAGGACCGCGAAGCCGGTCCAGCGCGTTTCGACGATGGTGAAGAAGCTGTCGTTGTAGGCCAGCCCCGAGCCGTCGAAGGCGATCCAGCCGACGGCCAGGATCGCCGCACCGGCCATGCCGCTCCAGACTCCCGCCCAGCTCTTGCCGGGACTGATCGACGGCGCGAGCTTGCGGCGGCCGAAAGCGCGGCCGCCGAAGTAGGCGAAGACGTCCGCGGTCCAGACGATCATGAAGATCGAGAGGATGAAGTTCAGGCCGCCGGCCTTGGCGTTGAGCATCGCCAGCCACGCCGTCCACAACGCGAGCAGGCCGATGCCCAGGCGGACCGCTTGCGGCACCCGTGGCCAGCCGGCGACGCCGCCGCGCAGGGCCCAGGCGCCGCCCAGGACCCAGACAGCCATCGCCGCCCACCAGGCTTGCCGCGGCGCGCTCGTCGTCCAGCCGGCAAGAAAGGCGAGCAGGCAGGCGACACCCAGGCCGATGCCGAGCCCGATCGCCGCCCGGCCGGCGCCGTTGAGCCGGGCCCACTCCCAGCCGGCGGCGGCGATCGCGAGCAGCGTCAGCAGGGCGAACGGCCACGCCGCCTGGACCAGCAAGGCCGGCAGCAGCAGGGCCAGCAGGACGAGGGCGGTGAGGATGCGTTGCTTGAGCACGCGTCAGTTTCCGGCGGTCGCCAGGGCGGTGCGGCTCGAGACGGCGCCGAACCGGCGCTCGCGACGGGCGTACTGGGCCAGGGCCGCATCGAGCTCGGCGGTGCCGAACTCGGGCCACAGGCAGTCGGTGAAGACGAGCTCGGAGTACGCCGCCTGCCAGAGCAGGAAGTTGCTGATCCGCAGCTCGCCGCCGGTTCGGATGAAGAGGTCCGGATCGGGCGCGTAGCTGAGCGCCATGTAGCTGTTGAGCCGGGCCTCGTCGAGCTCCTCGGGCGGCACGCCGGCGGCCATCGCCTGGCGGCAGGCCTGCACGATGTCCCAGCGACCGCCGTAGTTGAAAGCGACCGAGAGCGTGATGCGGGTGTTGCCGCGGGTGCTGTCCTCGGCCTGCTGCCAGGCGGCGCGCAGCTTGTCGGACACCTGGGCGCGGTCGCCCACGATGCGGATGCGCACGCCGTCGCCGGCGAGCTTGGCGAGATACTTCGACACCGCCACCAGCACCAGCCCCATCAGCCCCGAGACCTCCTCCGTCGGCCGCTTCCAGTTCTCGGACGAGAAGGCGAACACGGTGAGGTACTCGACGCCGCGGTCGGCACAGGCCAGCACCGTGCGCACCAGCGCGTCGACGCCCTGCTTGTGGCCGAAGAAGCGCGGCATGTAGCGGCTCTTGGCCCATCGGCCGTTGCCGTCCATGACGATCGCCACGTGGCGCGGCACGGCCGGCGGAAGCTCGCTGCGATCGTTCATCGGTGCGCCTCCCGGGCCTTGCTCGGCAGCGGCGAGTCGTCCATCAGACGGCCAGGATCTCGGCTTCCTTGGCCGAGGTCAGGCGGTCGACCTCGCCGATCGTCCGGTCTGTGAGGCGCTGCAGCTCGTCGAGCGAGCGGCGCTCGTCGTCCTCGGTGATCTCCTTGTCCTTCGTCAGCCGCTTGGCGTGGTCGTTGGCGTCGCGACGGAGGTTCCGGATCGCGATCTTCGCGTCTTCGGCGGCGTGGCGAACGACCTTGGTCAGGTCCTTGCGGCGCTCTTCGGTGAGCGCCGGCATCGGTACCCGCAGCAGGTCGCCCTGCGAGGCCGGATTGAGGCCGAGGTCCGACTCGCGGATCGCCTTCTCGATCTTCGCGCCCATGCCCTTTTCCCAGGGCTGGACGCTGATCGTGCGGGCGTCGAGCAGGGTGACGTTGGCCACCTGGCTGATCGGCACGTGCGAACCGTAGTACTCGACATGCACCTGGTCGAGGATGCCGGGGTGGGCGCGGCCGGTGCGGATCTTCTGCAGCTCGGACTTGAACGACTCGACCGAGCGGGCCATCTTCTGCTCGGCCGTCTTCTTGATGTCAGCGATCGTCATGCTGAAATTCCCTCACACGTGGACGAGCGTGCCCTCGTCCTCGCCTTCGACGACGCGCTTGAGCGCGCCCGGCTTGAAGATGGAAAACACGCGGATCGGCAGCTTCTGGTCGCGGCAGAGCGCGAACGCCGTGGCGTCGAGCACCTGCAGGTTCTTGATGATCGCCTCGTCGAAGGTGATGTGCTTGTAGCGCACCGCGCTCGGGTCCTTGTTCGGGTCGGCGCTGTAGACGCCGTCGACCTTGGTCGCCTTGAGGACGATCTGCGCGCCGATCTCGGCGCCGCGCAACGCCGCCGCGGTGTCGGTGGTGAAGAAGGGGTTGCCGGTGCCGGCCGCGAAGATCACGACCTTGCCTTCCTCGAGGTACTGCAGCGCCTTCGGCCGCACGTAGGGCTCGACCACCTGCTCGATGCCGATGGCCGACATCACCCGCGCCGTGATGCCTTCCTGGCGCATCGTGTCGGCCAGGGCCAGCGCGTTCATCACGGTGGCGAGCATGCCCATGTAGTCGGCGGTGGCGCGGTCCATGCCGACCGAGCCGCCGGCGACGCCGCGGAAGATGTTGCCGCCGCCGATGACGATCGCCAGCTCGGTGCCGAGCTGGGTCACTTCCTGCACTTCGCGCACGATCCGCACGATGGTCGCGCGGTTGATGCCGTACGCGTCGTCACCCATCAAGGCTTCACCGGAAAGCTTGAGCAGGATGCGCTTGTAGGCGGCCATCGGGGCGGTCTCCAACTTGTTGTGCTTGTCGGCGAAGTCTAGCCGGCGTCCACCCTCGTTCCGCCGCCCTTTACGCTCAGGCGCCCTTGGCCGCGGCGACCTGCGCCGCCACCTCGGCGGCGAAGTCGTCGGTCTTCTTCTCGATCCCCTCGCCCACCACGTACAGGGTGAAGGCGTGGACCTTGGTCGCCTTCTCCTTGAGCATCTGCTCGACGGTCTGCTTCTCGTTCTTGACGAAGGCCTGGTTGTGCAGGCTGACTTCCTTCAGGAACTTGGCGACCGCGCCCTCGATCCGGCGGGTGACGATCTCCGGCGACTGCACTGTCTTGCCCTCGGCCTTGGCCTTCTCGGCGTCCTCGGCGGCGCGCAGCGTGGCGACCGAGCGCTCGGCCGCGATCAGCGACTCGGCGACGTCCGCGGTGGTCAGCGCCTTCGGCTTCATCGCCGCCACGTGCATCGCCACGTCCTTGGCCGCGGTCTCGTCGCCCTCGTACTGCACCAGCACGCCGATCCGGGTGCCGTGCAGGTAGCTCGCGACCTTCCCGCCGCCGACGTAGCGCTGGAAGCGGCGGATCGACATGTTCTCGCCGATCTTGCCGATCAGGCCCTTGCGCACGTCCTCGACGGTGGGGCCGAAGCCTTCGAGGCTGAGCGGCGCGGCCGAGAGCGCGGCCACGTCGGCGAGGTCGCTCTTGGCGACCACGTCGGCCAGCGCCTGGCCGAAGGCGAGGAACGAATCGTTCTTGGTGACGAAATCGGTCTCGCAGTTGAGCTCGATCATGGCGCCGGTCGTGCCCGACACGGTCACCGCGACCACGCCCTCGGCGGCGATCCGCGACGACGCCTTCGAGGCCTTGCTGCCGAGCTTGACGCGCAGCAGCTCCTCGGCCTTGTCCATGTCGCCGTTGGCCTCGGTCAGGGCCTTCTTGCACTCCATCATCGGCGCGTCGGTCTTCGCGCGCAGCGCGCCGACCATGCTTGCGGTAATTGCCGCCATTCGTCTACTCCTTCGCCGGACGGCCTCGCCGTGGGGGGCGGCCGTCGGGTCTCGATCCGGTTGGAAAAAAGGGGCTGAAACAGCCCCTGGTGATGCCCGCGGCGCGGGCAGCAGAGGCGATCAGGCCGAGGCTTCGTCGACTTCCACGAACTCGTCGCCGGCCGCGGCCGATTGCACGACGTCGTGGGCGGCGTTGGCCTTGCCCTCGAGCACCGCGTCGGCCACCGCCTTGGCGTAGAGCGCCACCGCCTTCGACGAGTCGTCGTTGCCGGGGATCACGTAGTCGATGCCGATCGGCGAGTGGTTCGAGTCGACCACGCCGATGATCGGGATGCCGAGCTTCTTGGCTTCGGCGACGGCGATCTTGTGGAAGCCGACGTCGATCACGAACATCGCGTCGGGCAGCGCGTTCATGTCCTGGATGCCGCCGATGTCCTTCTCGAGCTTGGCCATCTCGCGCTGGAACATCAGCGCTTCCTTCTTGATCCGGATCTCGGTGCCGGCCTCGATCTGCGCCTTCATTTCCTTCAGGCGCTTGAGCGAGCCCTTGACGGTCTTGAAGTTGGTCATCATGCCGCCGAGCCAGCGCTGGTCGACGAACGGCATGCCGCAGCGCTTGGCTTCCTGCGCGATCACCTCGCGCGCCTGGCGCTTGGTGCCGATCATGAGGATGGTGCCGCGGCGCGAGGCCAGCTGGCGGATGAACTTCATCGCGTCCTCGAAGAGCGGCTGCGTCTTCTCGAGGTTGATGATGTGGATCTTGTTCCGATGGCCGTAGATGTACGGGGCCATCTTGGGGTTCCAGAAGCGGGTCTGGTGTCCGAAGTGGACGCCGGCTTCCAGCATGTCACGCATCGAGATCGTCATCGAGTATCCAAAGGTTGGTTCTAGAATCCCGGCTCGAATCGCGAAGCTGAAACGGCCCCGGTCCGGGACTCGAAATCGCGCTTCGCAACACCTTGAATGAACCGGTTCGCGAGTGTCTTTGCACTACGGGGAAGCTGCCTCGCCGAATCGATGGATCCGGCCGTTCGTCCGCCCCGGGCAAAGCACGCGAGTATAGCACCGACGATGAGCGCCGACCTGACTGACGCCCGGGCCTGCGTGCTGGACCGGCGCACCGGCGCGACCGCCCTGATCGAGCGTTCGATCGCCGCCGCCGAGGCGCCCGCCTGCGTCCACGCCTTCCTGGCGACCCGCTTCGAGGCCGCTCGCGCCGCCGCCGCGGCGGCCGACCGCGCCGTCGCCGAAGGCCGCGACCCCGGGTCGCTCGCCGGCCTGGCGCTGTCGATCAAGGATCTGTTCGACGTTGCCGACGAGCCGACCCGCGCCGCCTCGATCGTCCTCGCCGATGCGCCTCCGGCCCTGGAAGACGCCCCCGCCGTCGCCCGCCTGCGCGCGGCCGGCGCGGCCTTCATCGGCAGAACGAACATGTCGGAGTTCGCCTTCTCCGGCGTCGGCATCAATCCGCACCACGGCACGCCGGCCAACCCGGTCACCGCCCGGCTCGATCCGACGCCGCGCATCCCCGGCGGCTCGACCTCGGGCGGGGCGGTCTCGGTCGCGGCCGGCGCCGCCTGGGCGGCGCTCGGTTCCGACACCGGCGGCTCGATCCGCATCCCCGCGGCGCTGCAGGGCATCGTCGGCTTCAAGGGCACGGCGCGGCGGGTGCCGATCGACGGCGCCGTGCCGCTGTCGACGACGCTCGACACGGTCTCGGCGATGACGCTCTCGGTGCGCGACGCGGTGCTGCTGCACGAAGTGCTCGCCGGGCGCCGCGTCGCCCTGGCCGGCAAGCCACTCGGCGCCAGCCGCTTCGCCGTTCCGCGCACGATCATGCTCGACGGGCTGGAGCCTGGCGTGGCCCGCGCCTTCGACCGCGCCCTCTCGGCCCTCTCCGCGGCCGGCGCGACGATCGAGTCGATCGAGCTGCCCCTGCTCGGCGAGATCGCGGCGATCAACGCCGGCGGCGGCTTCGCCGCCGCCGAGAGCCGGACCTGGCACCGCAAGCTGCTCGCCGCCCATGGCAGCGACTACGACCCGCGGGTCGCCCTGCGCATTCGTCGTGGCGAGGCCATGTCCGCGGCCGACTACATCGAGCTGCTCGCGGCGCGCCGCAGCTGGATCCTGCGCATGGAGGCGGCGCTCGCCCCCTACGACGCCCTGCTCTCGCCGACCGTGCCGATGGTCGCGCCGGCTATCGAGCCGCTCCGCACCGACGACGCAGCGTTCTTCGCGGCCAACGGCCTGCTGCTGCGCAATCCCTCGGTCGTCAACCTGCTCGACGGCTGCGCCCTCAGCCTGCCGTGTGAGGCCGAAGGCGAGCTGCCGGCCGGGCTGATGCTCTGGGCCGCGGCGATGCAGGACGACGCCATCCTCGACGCCTCGCTCGCGGTCGAGGCCGCGCTCGCCCCGGTCCGGTCCGACGTGCCCGCCGCGACGTCGCGCTGACATGCGCGTCGCAGTCATCGGGGCCGGCGTGATCGGCGTGACGACGGCGTACGAGCTCGGCGCCGACGGTCATGAGGTGACCGTGTTCGAGCGCCGCGGCACGGTCGCCGCCGAATCGAGCTTCGCCAACGCCGGGCTGGTCGCCCCCGGCTACGTCTCGCCCTGGTCGGCGCCCGGCATGCCGGGCAAGGTGCTCTCGCACCTCTTCAGCAAGCACGCGCCGGTGCGTTTCGGCGGCGCCCCCGACCTCGCCACGATCGGCTGGCTCTGGCGCTGGTGGCGCGCGTGCAAGCCGGCAACCTATCGCGCCAACCGGGCGCGCATGCATCGCCTCGCCCACTTCAGCCGCGAGCGGCTGCACGAGCTGACCGCGCGCCTGCACCTCGACTTCGAGCGCGCTGACGGCTTTCTCGTTCTGCTCCGCTCGGCCAAGGACCTGGCGATGGCCGAGCCCGGCATCCGCGCGCTCGCCGAGCTCGGCGTCGCGCCGCAGGTGCTCGACGCGGCCGGCTGCCGTCGGATCGAACCCGGTCTCAATCCCGAGACCGAGCTGCATGCCGGCGTCTACTCCAAGGACGACGAGGTCGGCAACTGCCGCGAGTTCTCGCACCTGCTGCGCAAGGAGGCGGCGCGGATCGGGGTGCGGTTCCGCTTCGAGATGCAGGTCGAGCGGATCGTTGCCGGTTCGCGGCCCGGCCTCGTGGTCGCCCGCACGCCGGGGGATCCGCGCGATGCGGCGGCCGGCTCGCGCGCCGACGTCAGCGGCTGGACCACGACCGAGCCCGAGGAAGAGATCGACGGCGAGGTGGGCTTCGACGCCGTCGTCGTCTGCGCCGCGATGGGCTCGGAGAAGCTGCTGCGACCCCTCGGCATCCGTCTGCCGCTGCAGCCGGTCTACGGCTACTCGGTGACCGCGCCGCTCCGCCACGACGACCAGCACCTGCACCGCGAGCCGCGCGCGGCGCTGATGGACGAGCGCTACAAGGTCGCGATCAGCCGCTTCGGCAACCGGGTCCGCGTTGCCGGCAGCGCCGAGATCGGCGGCCGCCTCGACCGGCAGAGCGAAGCCGCCCAGCGAACCCTCGACAAGGTGCTCGACGACTGGTTTCCCGGCGTGACGCAGCGCGGCCAGGCGCAGCGCTGGAAGGGCGCGCGGCCGATGCTGCCGGACGGGCCGCCTGTCCTCGGGCCGAGCGGGGCCGAAGGGGTGTGGCTCAATCTCGGCCACGGCGGCAGCGGCTGGGCCCTGTCCTGCGGCTCGGCGAAGCTGGTCGCCGACTCGGTGGCCGGGCGCACCAATCCGATCGGCATCGACGGCCTGGGCATCGAGCGGCTCTGGCGGCGCGGAGGGAAGTGAGATGGAGCACGACAGCGGCCTGAGCCTGATCCGTCGCGTCGACGCCTCGCGCGCTCGCGAGCCGCTGTTCAGCGTCGCCTCGACCCGGCGGATCGAGGCCGCGGCCTTGAGCGGCCTGCCCCCCTTCACGCTGATGGCCCGCGCTGGCGACGCGGTCGCCCGGCTGGCGCTGGCGCTCGCGCCGCATGCGAGGCGCGTCCTCGTCCTCGCCGGTCCCGGCAACAACGGTGGCGACGGCATCGAGGCCGCAACCCGTCTGCGCGCGCTCGGCAAGGACGCGGTGGTCGTGCTGGTCGGCGATGCCGCTGCCCTGCCGGCCGATGCGGCTACCGCTCACGCCCGCGCGCGGCAGGCCGGGGTGCCGATCTCCACATGGTCGGCCGAGGCGGCTTCGCGCGCGGACTTCGGCCTGGTCATCGACGCGCTGCTGGGCATCGGCGCGTCGCGGCCGCCCGCCGGCGACCTGGCGGCGGCGATCGCGCTCGCCGCGGCGCACGCCGGCCGCGGCGTTCCGGTGCTCGCCGTCGACGTTCCCTCGGGCCTCGATCCGGACCACGGCCAGCCGCTCGGAGACGCCTGCATCGCGGCGCAGCACACGCTCGCCCTCATCGGCGCGCGCCCGGGCCTCTTCACCGCGTCGGGCCGCGACCACGCAGGCATCGTCTGGACCGATGCGCTCGGTCTTGCGCTCGAGCCCGAGTCGCCCGATGCGTGGCTGGTCGGGGCCAGCGAGATCGCGCGCGGCCAGTCGCCGCGCCGCCACGCACAGCACAAGGGCAGCTTCGGCGACGTCGCCATCGTCGGCGGCGCCACGGGCATGGCGGGCGCGGCCGTGCTCGCGGCCCGCGCGGCGCATGCGGCCGGCGCCGGCCGGGTGTTCCTCGACCTGCTCGACGCCGGCGCCGCCGGGCTCGCCCTCGATCCCGAGCGGCCCGAGCTGATGCTGCGCGCCGGCTGGTGGCAGGGCGCGGCGGAAGCGATCGAGCAAAGCACGGTTGTCTGCGGCTGCGGCGCCGGCGACGCGGTGCGTGCCGCCCTGCCCCGCCTGATGGCCCTCGCGCCGCGCCTCGTTCTCGACGCCGATGCGCTGAACGCGATCGCTGCCGACAGCGCCCTGCAGGCGACGCTCGCGGCACGTGCCGGGCGCGATCGCGCGACCATCCTGACGCCGCATCCGCTCGAGGCGGCGCGGCTCCTGGGATCGAGCACCGGCGAGGTCCAGGCCGACCGCCTTGCCGCCGCGCGCGCGCTCGCCGAGCGCTTCCGCGCGACCGTGGTGCTGAAAGGCTCGGGCAGCGTGATCGCCGCGGCCGGAGAGCTGCCACGGATCAATGCCACCGGCAACGCCTCGCTCGCCACCGCCGGCACCGGCGACGTGCTCGCCGGTTGGATCGGCGGCCGCTGGCGGACCGGCGCGGCCGCCTTCGAGGTGGCCACGCTCGGCGTCGCGGAGCACGGCGCCGCGGCCGAGCCGGAGCAGCCCGGGGCGCTGCGCGCCGCCGAACTCGTCGAGCGGCTCTACGGGCGGTCACGCGACCGCTGACCGGCGAGCGGCCGTCGCCGCGCGCTGCAGGCCGACTCGCGCCTAGCCTGCGGCGCGCATCGCCTTGCCGACCTCGAGGGTGCCCTGCGCGGCGCCGCTCTCGGGGACGGCATCGCCGTGGCGGTCGGAGATCGCCTCCCAGCCCGCGACGACCTGCTCGGCGGCGTCGGCGGCGTGGCCGACATGGATGCCTTGCGTCATCGTGACGTAGGCGCGCTCGAACCCGCCGGCGCCGGCGCACAGGATCGCGCGTGTCGGCGCGTCCTCGGCGACGAGCGCGAGCAGGCCGGGCGTGACCGAGCCGGGCTCGAGCAGCTTCAGCACGGCCTCGGGCATCAGGCCCGCGGTCATGCGCGTCGCCGCCGTCGGCGCCAGGCAATTGACGCGGATGTCGTATTTCTGGCCCTCGAGCGAAAGCGTCTGCATCAGGCCCACCAGCGCCATCTTGGCGGCGCCGTAGTTCGCCTGGCCGAAGTTCCCATAGAGACCGGTGGACGACGTCGTCATGACGATCCGCCCGTACTTCTGCTCGCGCATCACCTCCCAGACGGCCTTGGTGCAATGCACCGCACCCATCAGGTGAACTTCCAGCACCAGACGGAAGTCGTCGAGCTCCATCTTGGCGAAGCTCTTGTCGCGCAGGATGCCGGCGTTGTTGACGAGGATGTCGACCCGACCCCACTCGCCCATGGCCGCCTGCACCATCGCCTGCACCGCAGCGTAGTCGGTCACCGAGGCGGCGCTGGCGATCGCCTTGCCGCCGGCGGCACGGATCTCCTCGACCACCGCGTTTGCGGCGGTCGGCGTGCCGCCGTTGCCATCGAGCGTGCCGCCCAGGTCGTTAACGACCACCGCCGCGCCGCGCGCCGCCAGCGCCAGCGCATGCAGCCGGCCGAGGCCGCCGCCCGCGCCGGTGACGATCGCCACTCTTCCATCGAATCGAATCGACATCTTCATTTCTCTCCCGTTTGAAATTCGGCGGAGGCTAGCGTCGGCTCGCGCCGCGAGGCGCGCCCCGCGTGCCGCCCGACTTGCGCGTCGCCGGCTTGCCGGCGCGCGAAGGCAGGAGGGTCGCGCCGGAGCGAGCCCGTGCCTTCGCCTTGGTGGCGGCCTTGACCGCGCGGTCGGCCTGCTTGAGGGCCACGATCTCGCTCGTCGCCGCGTCGTTGGCGTTTGCCTTGTCGCGCTTGGTGCGCGGCAGGACGAGCTCCTCGCCCTCGCGGACCATGCGAAAGTCGATCTTGCGGCCGTCGAGATCGACCCGGCTGACCTGCACCCGCACCCGGCTGCCGATCACGTAGCGCATCCCGCTGCGCTCGCCGCGCAGCTCCTGCTTGACCTCGTCGAAGCGGAAGTACTCGCCGCCCAGCTCGGTGATGTGCACCAGGCCTTCGACATACAGGCCGTCGAGGGTGACGAACAGGCCGAAGCTCGTGACCGCGCTGACCGTGCCGCCGTATTCCTCGCCGAGGTGCTCGCGCATGTAGCGGCACTTGAGCCAGGCTTCGACGTCGCGCGAGGCTTCGTCGGCGCGCCGCTCGTTGGCGCTGCAATGCGCGCCGGCCACTTCCCACGACTCGAGCTCGCCGCCGGGCACCAGCACCGGCGCCGCCGGCAAGCCCTTTGCTTCCTTGGCGTCGCGGGCGGCCTTCGCCGCCTTGGCCGCCTTGGCGGGCACCGGTCGGGTGTTGCCGGCACGCGAGGCGAGCATGTAGCGCTTGCCGCCGATCAGCGCCTTGATGACGCGGTGCACCAGCAGGTCGGGGTAGCGCCGGATCGGGCTGGTGAAGTGGGTGTAGGCCTCGTAGGCCAAGCCGAAGTGGCCGCTGTTGGTGCCGGTGTAGATCGCCTGCTGCATCGAGCGCAGCAGCATCGAGTGGATCTGCGCCGCGTCTGGCCGGTCCTTGGTCGCCTGGGCGACCGCCTGGAATTCGGCCGGCGCCGGATCGTCGCCGATCGACAGGCCCAGGCCGAGCGCCTTCAGGTAGTTCTGCAGCAGCGTCCGCTTCTCCGGCGTCGGCCCCTCGTGCACGCGGTAGAGCGCCGGGTGCTTGGCGCGGGCAATGAAGTCGGCCGAGCAGACGTTGGCGGCGAGCATCGACTCCTCGATCAGCCGGTGCGCCTCGGTGCGGGTACGGGGCACGATCTTGTCGATGCGGCCGTTCTCGTCGCACAGGATCTGCGTCTCGGTGGTCTCGAAGTCGATCGCGCCGCGCTTGACCCGCGCCTTGAGCAAGGCGCGGTAGGCGTCGTGCAGGTCGAGGAGCTGCGGCACCCGCGCCTCGCGACGTGCCGCCTCGGGGCCGCGGGTATTGGCGAGGATCGCCGCGACCTCGGTGTAGGTGAAGCGCGCCGCCGAGCGGATCACCGAGGGGAAGAACTGGTAGGCGTGGATCTCGCCGTCGCTGGTGACCAGCATGTCGCAGACCATCGCCAGCCGATCGACGTCGGGGTTCAGCGAACACAGGCCGTTCGAGATCTTCTCCGGCAGCATCGGGATCACCCGGCGCGGGAAGTAGACCGAGGTGGCGCGCTCGTAGGCGTCGGCGTCGAGCGGCTCGCCCGGCTTCACGTAGTGGCTCACGTCGGCGATCGCGACCACCAGGCGCCAGCCCTTGCCGCGGCCGACCTTGGCCGGCTCGCAGTAGACGGCATCGTCGAAGTCGCGCGCGTCCTCGCCGTCGATCGTCACCAGCGGCACGTCTGTGAGGTCGATCCGGCCCTTCTTGTCGGCGGCGCCCACCGTGTCGGGCAGCGCCGCGGCCTGCGCCAGGGTGGCCTCCGAGAACACGTGCGGCACCTCGTACTTGCGGACCGCGATCTCGATCTCCATGCCGGGATCGTCGATCTCGCCGAGCACCTCGGTGACGCGGCCGAGCGGCTGCGAATGCAGCGAGGGCGGCTCGGTCAGCTCGATCGCGACCACCTGGCCGGCGGTGGCCCCGGCCACGGCGTTGCGCGGCACGATGATGTCCTGGCCGTAGCGCTTGTCTTCCGGCGCGACCAGCCAGATGCCGCTTTCGTGCAGCAGCCGGCCGATGATCGGCGCCTTCTTGCGCTCGATGATCTCGAGCACGCGGCCCTCGGGCCGGCCCTTCTTGTCGTAGCGGACGATGCGCGCCTTGACCTTGTCGTGGTGCAGCACCGCGCGCATTTCCTGCGGCGAGAGATACAGGTCGGGGAGTCCGCTCTCGCGGACGATGAAACCGTGGCCGTCGCGGTGGCCGAATACCGTGCCCTCCACTTCGGCCATCAGCTCGTTGCCGATGGTCGCGGGGGTCGTCTTGGATGTTGTCGCTTTGATGATAAAGTCCGTGGTTGCCTGAGATGCCCAGGTGGCGGAATTGGTAGACGCACTAGTTTCAGGTACTAGCGGGTAACTCCGTGGGGGTTCGAGTCCCTTCCTGGGCACCAAGATGAATGAAAAGATTGAGTGACATGTAGCCCGCTTCGGCGGGCTTTTTGTTGCCCGGATCGCAAGCGATGTACTGACGCAAGAGAGCGGCGGGCAGGCATCAGATGACGAACTTCTTCGCCAGTCCGTCGGGGCGAAGGTCGTCGTATTCCTCGAACGGCTGATGGATCCACGGGCTCGTGGGCAGCAGTTCGACGTGGTAGTCGGGCGTGTAGCTCGAGACGCCCTTGGTCCAGAGCACCGCCGAGCGCAGCTCGGCGATCGAGGGCATGCCGCGCAGCCGGTCGACCACCGCGCGCAGGGTGATTCCGGAATCGGCCAGGTCGTCGACCAGCAGCACCCGGCCGGCCAGCTCGCCGCGCGGCATGGTGATGTACTTGGCCATGTCCAGCCGCCCCTGGATCGTGCCCGCGTCGGACCGGTACGAGCTCGTCGACATGATCGCCAGCGGCTTGTCGAACACCCGGGACAGCACGTCGCCGGGACGCATGCCGCCGCGCGCCAGGCACAGGATCTGGTCGAACGCCCAGCCCGACGCATGGATCTTGAGCGCCAGGCGCTCGATCAGCATGTGGTACTCGTCCCAGGAAACGTAGAGATGTTTGCCGTCGTCGGTGAGCATGCGGTTCGTCTCGGGCGGGCAGTGGGAAGAGCTAGGCGGCGAGGCGGCGCGGCGCCGCGTTGCCGGGCTGGTAGGGATGGCGCAGCAGGATCGTGTGCACCCGATCCGGCCCGGTCGAGACCATGTCGACCGGCGCGCCGATGAAGGCTTCGACCCGCTGCAGGTAGCGTCGGGCGTTGACCGGCAAGGCGCTCCATTCGGTGACGCCGAAGGTGCTTTCGCTCCAGCCGGGGAAGGTCTCGTAGATCGGCACGCAGGCGACGATGTCGTCGGCGTCGAGCGGCAGGATGTCGATCCGCTCGCCGCGCAGCTCGTAGCCCACGCAGACCTGGATCTCGGCCAGGCCGTCGAGCACGTCGAGCTTGGTGATGCACAGGCCCGAGATGCCGTTGATGATGATCGAGCGCTTGAGCAGCGCGGCGTCGAGCCAGCCGCAGCGCCGCGCCCTTCCGGTGACCGTGCCCTTCTCCTGGCCGACGGTGGAAAGGTGGTGGCCGATGGTGCCGGGCTCGTCGATCGGCAGCTCGGTCGGGAACGGGCCGCTGCCCACCCGCGTGGTGTAGGCCTTGGTGATGCCCAGGATGTAGTGCAGCTGGTCCGGGCCGACGCCGGAGCCGGCCGAGGCGTTGCCGGCGACACAGTTGCTCGAGGTCACGAACGGATAGGTGCCGTGATCGATGTCGAGCAGCGTGCCCTGCGCGCCCTCGAACAGGATGTTGGCGCCGCGCTGGTGCAGCTTGTAGAGCGCGTAGCCGACGTCGCCGATCATCGGCCTGAGCGACTCGCCGGCCTGCATCGCCATCTCGAAGATCGGCTCGAACGCCAGCGCCGTGCCGCCGAGCTGGCCGACGAGCGCGAAGTTGTGCAGCTCGAGCAACTCGCGCAGCTTCTTCGCGAAACGCTCGGGATGCTTCAGGTCCTGCACCCGCAGGGCCCGCCGCGCGACCTTGTCTTCATAGGCCGGGCCGATTCCCTTGCCGGTGGTGCCGATCTTGCCCGCGCCGCTCGTCTCGCGCAGGCGCTCGCGCGCCTTGTCGAGCTCGGCGTGGAACGGCAGGATCAGCGGGCACGACTCGCTGATCAGCAGGCGCGAACGGACGTCGACGCCGATCGCCTCGAGCCGGCCGATCTCGCCGAGCAGGTGCGCCGGATCGACGACCACGCCGTTGCCGATGAAGCAGGCGACGCCGTCGCGCATGATGCCCGAGGGGATCAGCTGCAGCGCCGTCTTCACGCCGCGGATCACGAGCGTGTGGCCGGCGTTGTGCCCGCCCTGGAAGCGCACCACCGCCTCGGCGTGGTCGGTCAGCCAGTCGACGACCTTGCCCTTGCCTTCGTCGCCCCACTGGGTGCCGACGACGACGACGTTGCGCCCGTTGTTGCTGCTCGCGCTCATGCGTTGGTCCTGCCTTGCACCTTCCACCCCGCCGCATCGCGAACCACCGCGCGATCGAAGACGAAACCGGCCTCGTCGTCGCGGTCGCCGGCAAGCTCCCGCACCACCACCTCGCCGCGGGCCCGCAGTTGCCGCACCGCGCCGCGCAGGGCCGCGTCGCCGGAGCCCGGGGCACGGATCGCCGCCTTCGCCGCGGCCACCGGAACCAGCTGCGCCATTTCCTTGACGTCGAGGCCGAAGCCGACCGCCGGCCGGGTGCGGCCGAAGATCGCGCCGACCTCGTCGTAGCGACCGCCGCGGGCGACGGCGTCGCTCGCGCCCTGGGCGTAGACCGCGAAGCGGGCGCCGCTGTAGTAGGCGTAGCCACTCGAATCGGCGAGGTCGAAGCCGATCCGCACGTCCGGGTGCGCCTCGGCGGCATGGCGGGCGAGCTGCGCGAGCTCGTCGAGGGCGGTGCCTATCGCCAACCGCGCCGGCAGCACGCGGCGCGCGGTGTCGAGGATGGAGGCGTCGCCGTAGAGCGAGAGCAGCGCCTCGAGGCCGAGCCGGGCCTCCTCGGGGAAGTCCTTGGCCACGGAACGCAGCTCGGCGGCGTCCTTGGCGGCGAGCGCGGCATGCACCGCATCGAGCCGGGCCGCGTCGACCGGCACGCCGGCGAGCACCGCCCGGACGATGCGGGTGTCGGCGAGGTCGAGCACCGCGCCCTTCAGGCCGACGACGCCCAGGCACTCCAGCGCCAGATCGAGGATCTCGAGGTCGGCCTCGAGGCCGGCGTGGCCGTAGATCTCGGCCCCGAACTGCAAGGGCTCGCGGCTCGCGCCGCTGCCCGTCGCCCGGGTGTGCAGCACGGGGCCGCAGTAGCACAGGCGGGCCACGCCGCTGCGGTTCAGCAGGTGGGCGTCGATCCGGGCGACCTGCGGCGTGCTGTCGGCGCGCAGGCCCAGGGTGCGGCCGCTCAGCTGGTCGACCAGCTTGAAGGTCTGCAGGTCGAGCGCGTGCCCGGTGCCGGACAGGAGCGACTCGATGTGCTCGAGCATCGGCGGAATCACGAGCTCGAAACCGAAGCTTTCCGCCGCGTCGAGCAGGCCGCGACGCAGCGTTTCGACCTGGCGGGCCCGCGCGGGCAGGACGTCGGCAATGTGCTCCGGCAAGAGCCAGGCAGAGGACATGCGAAAAGCGCCGGGTATTAAAAAGGGAATTGTACCGGCCGAGGGGTTCAGGACCAGAAGACGAAGAGCATCGCCAGGCCGGCCAGCATGCAGGTCAGGCCCAGGAAGCGGATCTGGCCGTCGCTCATCTGCATCGCCTTCTCGAAGATCTGCCGCCAGGACACCGGGCTGATGAAGGGCAACAGGCCCTCGGCGATGAGCATCAGCGCAACGGCGCTGAGCGCGACGTCCCAGAAACCGACCCCCGGCAAAGGCTACTTCCGGCCCGCCGGCGCCGCCGGCGCCGTTCCACTGCCGCGCATCGCCTTGAAGAACTCGCTGCTCGACGGATCGATGACCAGCAGGTCGCCCTTGCTGCGAAAGCTCGCCCGGTAGGCGTCGAGGCTGCGATAGAACTGGGCGAACTGCGGGTCGCGGCCGAACGCCTCGGCGAAGATCGCCGATGCCTTGGCATCGCCCTCGCCCTTGAGCTTCTGCGCATCGCGGTAGGCCTCGGCGACGATCACCTCGCGTTGCCGGTCGGCGTCGGCGCGGATCTTCTCGCCCTCGGCACCGCCGGTCGAACGCAACTGGTTGGCGACCTGCTTGCGCTCCGAGGCCATGCGGCTGTAGATCGATTCCGTGATGTTGGCGACGAAGTCGACGCGCTTGATGCGCACGTCGAGGATCTCGATGCCGAACGACTTGGCGTCGTCGGCGAGGCGGTCCCGCACGTCCTTCATTACCTTGTCGCGCTCGGTCGAGAGCACGCCGCCGACGGTTCGCTTGGTGACTTCCTCGTTGAACGCGGCGTGCACGATCGGCGAGAGGCGCGCCTCGAGGTTGCGGATGTCGACGCCGTTGTTGCGGATGAACTGGCGCGGGTCGCTGACGCGCCACTTCACCAGCCAGTCGATCACCAGGCTCTTCTTCTCGGCGGTGAAGATCGGCCGCGTTTCCGGACTGTCGAGCGTCTGGATGCGCCGGTCGAGGAAGCCGACGTTCTGGAACGGCGGCGGCAGCTTGAACTTGAGGCCGGGCTCCTGAACGACTTCCTTGATCTGGCCGAACTCGTAGATCACCGCCACCTGGCGCTGATCGACGATGAACAGGGTCGAGGAGGCGATGAGCAGCACGAGCAGCAGGCCGCCGATGATGAAACCGAGACGATTCATGACGTGGCTTCGAATGGTGGGTCAGCGGCCTTCGCGGTCGCGGCCGCGCTGGCCTTCGCGCGAACGGACGTCGACCGCGCCCGCCGTGGCGGGCGGGGCATCGACGGTGGTGGTCGCCGGCGCCGCCTGGCCGCTCGGCGCGGAGCCGGCGGCGGCTTGCTGCAGCAGCCGGTCGAGCGGCAGGTTGAGCAGGCTGGCGCCGTTGCGCGCGTCGATCATCACCTTGGTGACGCTGCTGTAGACGTCGCGCATGGCGTTGATGTAGAGCCGGTCGCGCGTGACCTGCGGCGCCTTCTGGTACTCGGCGAGCTGACGGGCGAAGCGCTCGGAATCGCCCTCGGCCTCGGAGACGACGCGCGACTTGTAGCCCTCGGCTTCCTGGCGCAGCCGCGCCGCCGTGCCCTGCGCCTTCGGGATCTCGGCGCTCGCATAGGCGAGGCCTTCCTTCTTCAGGCGGTCGCCGTCCTGGCCGGCCTTGAGCGTGTCTTCGAAAGCCGCCTGCACCTGCTCGGGCGGCTGCACGCTCTGCACGTTGACGTTGACGATGACGATGCCGGTCTTCAGCCGGTCGAGCTGGTCCTGGATCGAGCGCACCAGCTCCGAGGCGATCGCATCGCGCTGCTCGTAGAGCACCGAATCGATCTTGCTCTTGCCGACGATCTCGCGCACCGCCGACTCGGCGGCCAGGGTGACGGCCTCTTCCGGCTCGCGGTTCTCGAACAGGAAGGCGCGCGCGTCCTTCAGCCGGTATTGCACGGTGAAGCGGATGTCGACGATGTTCTCGTCCTGGGTCAGCATCGACGAGTCCTTCAGCCCGGTGGCCTGGGTCACCGAGTTGCGCCCGACTTCCTTGGAGCGCAGCTGCGTCACGCTCACGGTCTCGTTCGCCTGGAACGGGTACGGGAAGCGCCACTTCAGGCCCGCGTCCACCGTGTGGCTGTAGCGGCCGAACTGCGTCACCACCGCCTGCTGCCCTTCCTGGACGACGAAGATGCCGCTGCCGAGCCAGATCACGACGATGACGATGCCGATCAGCGCCGCGCCGACGCCGGCGCTGCGCATGCTCGGCTGGAAGTTCGGGCCGCCCGGATCGCCGCTGCCGTTGCCGCGGCGCGGCCCGCCGCCCTTGCCGCCGAACAGGCCGCTCAGCTTCTTGTTGAAGTCGCGCCACAGCTCGTCGAGGTCGGGCGGGCCGTCCCGGCCGCCGCCGCCGTTCTGCGCCAGCACCGGACCCTCGCCGTTGCGGCCCCGGGCCGTCAGTCGCGCCCAGATCGCCGCCAGCAGGGTGCGGGAGGACGCGGCAAGCGCCGCCCAGGGGCCCGCGAGGGCGGCTTCGGCAGCGGGAGAGGGTGGCAGGGTCATAGGCGGGCGAAAGATCGGAAGACGGACATCGGCAGGGGCTGGTCAGGCGAGCGAATGATAGGTGCCGTCGCGAAGGTCCTCGCCTTCGTCGCCGTCGCTGGCCGAACCGTCCTCAGGTGAGGTCCGCCGGTCGCGATTCAAGTCGTCGCCAGCGGGCTCGCGAACCGCCATGGCCGCGATGCAGTCGCGCAGGCCGTCGAGGCCCTCGCCGCTGACGGCGCTGACGAACAGGCGCGGCACCCGCCGGCCCGAGACCAGCTCGATGCTGTCGGCGAGCAGGCGGGGCCGCTCGGTCTCGTCGAGGCGATCGATCTTGTTGAAGACCACGACCTGGTCGACATCGCCGGCGCCGATCTCGCCGAGCACGCGCTCGACTTCCTTCATCTGCTCGGCCAGCTCGGGGCTCGCGGCGTCGACGACGTGCAGCAGCAGGTCGGCATCGGCGGCTTCCTGCAGCGTCGCCTGGAATGCCTCGATCAGCGAGTGCGGCAGGTCGCGGATGAAGCCGACCGTGTCGGAGAGGGCGACGCCGCGCTCGATGTTCTCGAGGTGCAGCTGGCGGGTCGTCGTGTCGAGGGTCGCGAACAGCTGGTCGGCGGCGTAGGCGTCGGCGTTGACGAGGCTGTTGAAGAGCGTCGACTTGCCGGCGTTGGTGTAGCCGACGAGCGAGACGCGGAAGGTCTGGTTGCGCTCGCGCGCCCGGCGCTGCGTGCTGCGCTGCTTCTTGACCTTGTCGAGCTGCTTCTTGATCGCCTTGATGCGCTCGCCGATCATGCGCCGGTCGAGCTCGATCTGCGCCTCGCCCGGGCCACCGCGGTTGCCGATGCCGCCGCGCTGGCGTTCGAGGTGGCTCCAGCGCCGCACCAGCCGGGTCGAGAGGTATTGCAGCCGCGCCAGCTCGACCTGGAGCTTCCCTTCGTGGCTGCGTGCGCGCTCGCCGAAGATCTCGAGGATGAGCATGGTCCGGTCGGCGACGGCGACGCCGAGGTGCTTCTCGAGGTTGCGCTGCTGCGCCGGCGAGAGCGCCTGGTCGAAGACCACGACCTCGGCCTGGTGGAGCTGCACCATCTCCTTCAGCTCGTCGGCCTTGCCGGTGCCGACGAAGAAGGCCGGGTCCGGCGCCTTACGGCGGGCGATCACGCGCGCGACCGCCACGTCGCCCGCCGACTCGGCCAGCAGCGCCAATTCGTCGAGCGTGGCGTCGAAATGCCTGCCCTTGGCGCCGAAGTCGACGCCGACGAGGATCGCCCGCGCCGGTGCGCCGCGAGGCCCGGCCTCCGCGGAGAGGGCGACGCTCAAGGCGCGGCCCGCCGGATGCGCGTGGCGCGCGTCGTCAAGATTGCTCGGGGGTGTCCGGCGCGGTCTGGAAATTCACCGCGCGGCCCGGCACGACGGTGGAGATCGCGTGCTTGTAGACCATCTGGGTGACCGTGTTGCGCAGGAGGACGACGTACTGATCGAAAGATTCGATGTGCCCCTGCAGCTTGATCCCGTTCACCAGGTAGATCGAAACCGGAACGTGCTCCTTGCGCAGCAGGTTCAGGAAGGGGTCTTGTAAGAGCTGCCCTTTGTTGCTCACGTTGAAACTCCGTGATGTGTTCTGGAGCGAGGCACCTTAACACAGCGTTTCTCGCTTCGCGCCGCGTAAGGACATGCCTCGACACTCTGTCCCGGGGGGCTACGGCCGCTTGTCGGCGAACGGATTCTTCGAGGCGCGCATCTCGATCCTGAGCGGCGTTCCGGTGAGCTTGAAATGGGCCCGGATCCGCCCTTCCAGATAGCGCTTGTAGACGTCGGTGACGTGCTCGAGCGAGTTGCCATGGACGATGACGACCGGCGGATTCATTCCGCCCTGGTGGGCATAGCGCAGCTTCGGCCGGAAGGCGCCGGCGCGCTTCGGGCTCTGGTGCTGCACCGCCTCGAGCAGGAGGCGGGTCAGCACGGGAGTCGGCATCTTCCGGTTGGCCGAGGCATGGGCGTCGGCGATCGCCTTCCACACCGGGCCGAAGCCCTGCCGCTTCACCGCCGAGATCTGCAGCACCGGCGCGAACTTGAGGAACGGCAGGCGCTGCACGATCGAGCGCTCGAGCTGCTCCTTCTGGTAGGCGTCGACGGCGTCCCACTTGTTCACGGCGACGACCACGGCGCGGCCGCTCTCGAGGATGTAGCCGGCGATGTGCGCGTCCTGGTCGGTCACGCCCTGGGTGGCGTCGAGCAGGAGCAGGACGACGTTGGCCTCGGCGATCGCCTGCAGGGTCTTGACGACCGAGAACTTCTCGACCGCCTCGAACACCTTGCCCTTGCGCCTGAGGCCGGCGGTGTCGATCAGGTCGAAGCGGGTGCCGCCGCGCTCGAACGGCACGACGATCGCGTCGCGGGTCGTGCCCGGCTGGTCGAAGGCGACCAGGCGTTCTTCGCCGAGCCAGGCGTTGATGAGGGTCGACTTGCCGACGTTGGGCCGGCCGGCCACCGCCAGGCGGATTCGCACCGAGGCCGGGTCGGAATCGACCGGATCGGGCTCGACATCGTCGAGCGCAGCCGGGCCGAGCGCGGCGAGCAGCGCCGCCTCGGCCAGGCTGCCGATGCCCTGCCCGTGCGCCGCCGAGATCGGCAGCGGGTCGCCGAGGCCGAGCTCGTGGAACTCGGCGAGCAGCGGCGAATCGGCCATGCCCTCGGCCTTGTTGACCGCGAGCAGCACCTTCTTGCTGGCGCTGCGCAGGTACTTGGCGATGTCGTGGTCCTGCCCGGAGACGCCGGCGCGCACGTCGGTGACGAAGATCACCGCGTCGGCCTCGGCCACCGCCTGGCGCGTCTGCTTGGCCATCTCGCGGACGATACCGGTCGGGTTCTCCGGCTCGAAGCCGCCGGTGTCGACGACGATGAATTCGCGCCCGCCGACCGCCGCGTCGCCGTAGTGGCGGTCGCGAGTCAGGCCGGAGAAGTCGGCGACGATCGCGTCGCGGGTCTTCGTCAGCCGGTTGAACAGCGTCGACTTGCCGACGTTCGGCCGGCCGACGATGGCGATGACGGGTTTCATCATGCCGGGCGGCCGGCGAGGGAAGTCAGGAGGGGCGGAAGGCGAAGACGCCGCCCGACCGCGTGACCACGATCAAGGTCCCGCCGACGACCACCGGGGGCACGGTGATCGCGCTGCCGTCGGTCGTCGAGCGAAGCTGCGACTCGCCCTTGGCGCGGCTCATCCAGTGCAGCGTGCCGTCGCGGTCGCCGAAAACGACCGATGCGCCGACCGCGGCCGGCGCGCCCAGGCCGCGATACATCAGCGACTCGGACGTCCAGGCGACGTCGCCGCTTGGCGTCTTCCAGGCGCTGAGGCGGTCGGAGGCGTCGGCGGCGAACAGCAGCTCCGCGTCGCCGGCGACCGCGTCGGTGCCGCCGATCGCCTTGGTCCACATGATGCGGCCGCGCTCGGCATCGACACAGCCGACCGCCGCCTGGAACGAGCGCGCGCACATCAGGTCGCCGGTGCGCACCGCCGGGCCCACCAGGTCGGCCAGCCGCTCGACCTCGTTGGCGCCGCGCGGCGCGCCGATCGGCACTTCCCAGCGGATCGTCGACGAGATCGGCTCGATCCCGGCCATGCGCGGCCCCTGGCCGACGACGAGCGTGTCCTTGAACGCGGCAATCACGCCGGCCTGCGCCAGCGTCAGCGGATCGCCCGGCCGCGCCACCTGCCAGATCTTGGCGCCGTCGGCGGCGTCGAAGGCCTGCACCGCGCGGTCGACGCCGAGCACGAAGACCCGGCCGCCCGCGACCAGCGGCGCCGTGGCGACGCGGACGCCAAGCGCCTTCTTCCACTTGATCTGGCCGCCTTCCAGCGCCACCAGGTCGCCGCCGCGGGTGACCACCGCCGCCACCGTGCCGTCGCTGCCGACGCCGGCCGAGAGCTTGGCGCCGACGTTGGCCCGCCAGAGCGAGCGGCCGCTCGCGGCTTCGAGGGCGACAACGCTGCCGTCGCTCGACGCCATGGTGACGACGCCGCCGTTGATAGCGACGACCATCGGGAACTCGACACTGCCGATGCTCTCCTTCCAGACCTGGGCCGCGGTGATCGGCGCGACGATGGGCTGCAGCTCCTTCGGCGTGGGGCGATCGGGGCCGAACGGGTTCCAGCTCGAGCACCCGGCCACCGCCGCCGCGGCCAGCAGCGCGGCGAGATACCTCACTTCGCGCTCCCGGCGCCGCTGGCGGCGCTGGCCGCCGGGTCGACGCCGAGGACGTTGAGCTTGGCCTCGACCACACGGCGGTAGTCGACCTTGGCGTCCATCGCCGCCCAGGCCTTCTGGTACGCCGCCTTCGCCTCCTCGCCCTTGCCCTGCGCCGTCAGCACGTCGCCGCGCCGGTCGAAGGCCAGGGCCTGGAACTCGGCCGCGTCGACGCCGTCGAGCTGCTTCAGCGCCTCGTCGTACTTCTTCTCGTCGAGCAGCTGGCCCGCCAGGCGCAGCTTCGCGATGGTCCGGTACTCGGTCTCGGCGGCCTTCTCGGCCACCCAGGCGAGATCGGCCCGGGCAGCGTCGGCCTGACCCTTCTCGCCGGCCAGCTTGGCTGCGGCGAGGCCCGCCTGGCCGGTGAAGGCGGCGCGCGGGAAGCGTTCCTTCATGTCGCTGAAGATGCGGCCGGCGCGCTCGGCGTCGGCGGCTTGCTGGGCCTTCTCGAATTCGTCGTACATCGAGGCCGCCTTCGTGCCCTGGTCGCGCTGGTACCAGTTCCAGCCGAACCAGCCCAGGTAGGCGAGCGCGGCGACGATCAGCAGGCCCGAGATCAGGTTGCCGTATTGATTCCAGAACGCCTTGAGCTGATCGAGCTGCTCCTGTTCTTCGAGGTCGAGTTGCGTGGCCATGGCGAGGGATCTTCGGGCAAACCGGGGATTATGCGGTGAGGGTCGAGGCCCACGTGCCGAGGTCGGCCAGGGCGACGAGGCGTTGCGTCGCGGCGGCGTCGCGCAGCGGCTTCAGGGCAACTTCGCCGCGCGCCAGCTCGTCGTCGCCGAAGACCAGCGCATGGCGCGCGCCGCTGGCGTCGGCACGCCGGAACTGCGCCTTCATGCTGCCCCAGCCTTCGGCCCCCGCGGCGTGCATTTGCACCGACACACCGGCGGCGCGCAGCGCCTCGCAGGTGGTGAGGGCGACCGGCAGCGCCTTCGGCCCGGGCACGATCGCGTAGACGTCGACCGCCGCCGGCGGCATGGGCACGCCGACGGCCTCGAGCAGCAGCAGCATGCGCTCGACGCCCATGCCCCAGCCGATCGCCGGCGTCGGCTTGCCGCCGAGCTGCTCGAACATGCCGTCGTAGCGGCCGCCGCCGCAGACCGTGCCCTGCGCGCCGAGCTGGTCGGTGACCCACTCGAACACGGTCAGGTTGTAGTAGTCGAGGCCGCGAACCATTCGCGGATTGACGCGGTATTCGAGGCCGGCGGCGTCGAGCACGGCGCGCACCGCGTCGAAGTGGGCGAGCGAGTCGGCGCCGAGGAAGTCGATCAGGCGCGGCGCCGCCTCGTTGATCGCCTGCATCGCCGGATTCTTGCTGTCGAGGATGCGCAGCGGATTGGTGTGCAGGCGGCGGCGCCCGTCCTCGTCGAGCGCGTCGGCATGCTTCTCGAAGTGGGCGATCAGCGCGGCCCGATGGGCGAGGCGTTCGTTCGGCTGGCCGAGGCTGTTCAGCTCGAGCCGGACGTCCCTGCCCTCCACCAGCCCGAGGTCGCGCCAGAGCGCGCGACACATCAGGATCTGCTCGGCGTCGACGTCGGGGCCGGCGTGGCCGAGGGCCTCGACGTCGATCTGGTGGAACTGGCGGTAGCGGCCCTTCTGCGGCCGCTCGTGGCGAAACAGCACAACCTGGCTCCACAGGCGCAGCGGCCCGTTGTAGAGCGCGTTGTGCTCGATCATCGCGCGCACGATGCCGGCGGTGGCCTCGGGCCGGAGCGTGAGCCTGTCGCCGTTCATCGCGTCCTCGAAGGAGTACATCTCCTTCTCGACGATGTCGGTCACCGCGCCGAGGCCGCGCACGAAGAGGGCCGTCGGCTCGACCACCGGCGTGCGCACGTTGCGGTACGCATAGCGCTGCATCAGCGAGCGCACCTTCGCCTCGAACCACTCCCAGCGCGCCGATTCCGGCGGCAGGATGTCGTTCATGCCCTTGACGGCGCGGAGTACTTCGCTCATGGAGGTTGTCATTCTGAGCGGAGCGAAGAATCTCTTCGCTGCGCGAGGTCCTTCGCCTTGCTCAGGTCGACAGCGGGGCGACGGCTTTGCTGCCGAAGCGCCTTTCGATGTAGTTCTCGACCAGGGCGTGGAACTCGGCGGCGATGTTGTCGCCGCGCAGGGTCAGCGCCTTCTGGCCGTCGATGAAGACCGGCGCCGCCGGCGCCTCGCCGGTGCCCGGCAGGCTGATGCCGATGTCGGCGTGCTTGCTTTCGCCCGGGCCGTTGACGATGCAGCCCATCACCGCGACCTTCATCGCCTCGACGCCGGGATAGCGCGTCTTCCAGACCGGCATCTGGGCGCGCAGGAAATCGTCGATCTCCTTGGCCAGCACCTGGAATGTGGTGCTGGTGGTGCGGCCGCAACCCGGGCAGGCCGTGACGCTCGGATTGAAGGCGCGCAGGCCGAGCGACTGCAGGATCTCGAGCGCGACCACCACCTCCTGGGTGCGGGCCTCGCCCGGCTGCGGCGTCAGCGAGACGCGGATCGTGTCGCCGATGCCTTCCTGCAGCAGCACCGCCAGCGCCGCGGTCGAGGCGACCGTGCCCTTGGTGCCCATGCCGGCCTCGGTGAGGCCGAGGTGCAGCGGGTAGTCGCACTGCCGCGCCAGGGCGCGGTAGACGCTGATCAGGTCCTGCACGCCCGACATCTTGCAGCTCAGGATGATCTGCTCCGGCGCCAGGCCGATCTCCTCGGCGCGCCGCGCGGACGACAGCGCCGACAGGATGATCGCCCGGTACATGATCTGCCGCGGCTCCTGCGGCTCGGCGAGCTTCGCGTTCTCGTCCATCAGCTCGGTCAGCAGCTCCTGATCGAGGCTGCCCCAGTTGACGCCGATGCGGACCGGCTTTTGAAACTTCGCGGCCACCTCGACCATCTGCGCGAACTGGCGGTCGTGCTTGTCGCCCTTGCCGACATTGCCGGGGTTGATGCGGTACTTCGAGAGCGCCTCCGCGCAGGCCGGATAGTCGGCGAGCAGGCGATGGCCGTTGTAGTGGAAGTCGCCGATCAGCGGCACATCGATGCCCATCCGGTCGAGCTGCTCGCGGATGTGCGGCACGGCGGCCGCCGCCTCGGGCGTGTTGACGGTGATGCGCACCATCTCCGAGCCGGCGATCGCCAGCTCCTTGACCTGGATCGCGGTGCCGATCGCGTCGACCGTGTCGGTGTTGGTCATCGCCTGCACCCGCACGGGCGCGTCGCCGCCGACGGTGACGAGGCGCGAGCCCCAGCGCACCGCGGCCTGGCGCGAGCGGCGAGGCGCCGGCCGCGCCGGTTCGACGAAGGCATCGAGAGGAGATCGGTCGTCGCGCATGCTGTCTACCTGAGTTCGAGACGGGCCACGTTGTCGCGAGTGAAGGCCCGGAGGTCGGTCGGCTGACCCCGAAAGACGAGTTCCGTTCCCGCCGCGTTGCCGATCCGCACTCGCAGCGGCGGCGCGCCGTCGACGCCGACCGCCTCGCCCGGCTTCAGCAGGCGCGAGACGAGCGGCTGGCCGCGGCCGTCGGTGACCTCGATCCACGACGGCGCCGTCGTCCGCAATTGAAGCATGCCGGCCGGCAGTGCATCGGCAGCCGTTGCGGAAGCGGCCGGAATGGGCGACGCAGCGGCGACGGCCGCGACCGGCGCCCCGGCGGAGGCCGGTTCGGTCGCCGCGGGCACTGCCGCAGTGGGCGACGATCCGGCCGCGGTGGACGATGAGGCCGCCGTCGAGGCGACGGACGTCGTGCCGCTGGCCGCACGGGTTCCGGCGTCGCCGACGAAATCGGGTGGCATTCCCGGCTCCACCTTCCCCTGCGCCGCGGCGGCCGACGCCGGCCGGGCCGACCCGACGGACCCGCCGATGAAGCCCGAGGGCAGCAGCAGCACCACCGCGGCGGCGATCAGCAGCAGCAGCGCCAGCCCATAGGCGGGATTCGCCAGCGCGGCGGGCCAGTTGCTCTGAACGAGCACGCCCGGTCGCTCGCGAAACGGGGTGTTCAGGCCTTCGCCGACGTTCTCCAGGCTATGGCCGGGCGGCGGCGGCAACAGCCGCATCACCGGCGCCGGGTCGGTCTTCAGCGCCCGGCAGACGGTCTGCGCCAGTGCCCGGGTGAAGGTGGCGTCGGGCAAGGCGTCGAAGCGGTCGGCCTCGAGCATCTCGAGCTTCTTCGGCGACACCTTGATCGCCGCCGCGAGCGCGGCGATGTGCAGGCCCTGCTTCTCGCGCGCTTCGCGCAGCAGGCGCCCGGCCGTCACCTCGCCGGCCGGCGCCGTGGCGCCCGCCTCGTCACTCATCGAAGGCGCCGCGCGTGAAGGCCGCGGCTTCGCGCGATTCGGGGAAACGGTTGGTCAGCTGCTTGCCGAACTCGGTGGTCCCGGGCCAGTTGCCGAGCTTGTGCTCGATCCGCGTGGCGAGCCACAGGGTCTGCGCGTTCGAGACGCCGGCCAGGGCGTTGACGCGCCGGATGTAGAAGCGCGCGCGCTCGTAGTCGCCGCGGCGATAGAGCACCTCGGCCAGGTTGGTGACGGTGAAGGGATTGGTCGGGTCGAGCTCGTAGGCGCGCCCCAGCGCCGTCTCCGACTCGGCGAGCTGGCCGGCGTACGCGAGGCACACGCCCTGGGTGAGCTGGGTCCGGGCGGCGCCGGCGTACTGCGGCACCGCCAGCGCCTGCGCGAACATCGCGTTCGACTCCGGATAGCGCTTCTGCTGGCAAAGGTAGTAGCCGTAGTTGTGCATCGCGTCGGCGTCGCGCGGATTGAGCTGCAGGGCGCGCTTGAAGCTCTCTTCGGCAAGCACATGGTCGCCGAGATTGGCGTAGATGAGGCCGCGCAGGTTGAAGGCCTCGCCGTAGTTCGGGTCGGCGGCGATCGCCAGCTTGACCTGGTCGAGCGCGGTCGTCATCTGCTTCTGGCCGAAGTAGGCCGTCGCCAGCTCCATCCGCGCCCGGGCACGCTTTTGCGCCTCGGGCTCGTCGGACGCGGTGATCCGGTCCTTGGTTTCGTTGGCCGGGGCAGCGGCGGTGGTGCGCGGCCCGCTGCTGGGCGCAGGCCCGGCGGCGATGCAGCCCGCAAGCGCGACGGCGACGCCGGCCAGCAACGCGCCGCGACCCAGCAATGCGTTCAGCCTCATGGTGCGCTCCGCACACGGGCCCCGGCGGCCGCCTCGGGGCGACGCTGGATGCGCACCGGCACCGCCCGCACGCTCCGTTCGGCGACGCGGGTGCGGTCCTGCACCTCGCCGGCGAGCTGGCCGCAGGCGGCGGCGATGTCGTCGCCACGGGTCTTGCGCACGGTGGTGACGATCCCGCCCTCCTGGAGGACGGCAGCGAAAGCGGCGACGCGCGCCGGCGACGAGCGATGCAGGCCCGACGCGGGGAAGGGATTGAAGGGGATCAGGTTGATCTTGCAGGCGAGCCCGGAGTCGGCCCCGCCGTTGCCGCGAACCAGCGCGAGCAGCGCACTCGCCTGCTCGGGCGAGTCGTTGACGCCGTCGAGCATGCAGTACTCGAGAGTGATGAAGTCGCGCGGCGCGCGCTCGAGGTAGCCGCGGCAGGCGGCGAACAGCTCGGCGATCGGGTACTTGCGGTTCAGCGGCACGAGCTCGTCGCGCAGGACGTCGTCGGGGGCATGCAGCGAAACCGCCAGCGCGACCGGGCAGTCGTCGCGCAGGCGCTCGATCATGGGCACCACGCCCGAGGTCGAGACCGTCACCCGGCGGCGCGACAGGCCGTAGCCGTGATCGTCGAGCATGGTGCGCAGGGCGGGCACGAGGGCCGCGTAGTTCTGCAGCGGCTCGCCCATGCCCATCATGACGACGTTGGTGATCGCGCGCTCGCCCGGCGCGAGCCCCAGGCGGCGGCGCAGGTCGAACTCGGCATGCCAGAGCTGGGCGACGATCTCGGCGCTGCTCAGGTTGCGGCTGAAGCCCTGGTGGCCGGTGGCGCAGAACCGGCAGTTGACGGCGCAGCCGGCCTGCGACGATATGCAGAGCGTGCCGCGGCCCGGCTCGGGAATGAAGACGGTCTCGATGGCGTCGCCGGCA
Source organism: Burkholderiales bacterium (assembly GCA_021414305.1). Lineage (GTDB taxonomy): Bacteria > Pseudomonadota > Gammaproteobacteria > Burkholderiales > Burkholderiaceae_C > Schlegelella_A. The sequence goes on from JAIOOS010000027.1 coordinate 50,724, forward strand.
CCGACGTCGAACAGCCACTTGATCGTGCCGTCGGCGGCGACCTGCTCGCTCGCCACCGGCAGCGCTTCGATCACCGCGCTCGTCGCCAGCTTGTCGCGCAGCGACTTCGCCAGGTCGGTCATCGCCGCCGGGTCGCGCTCGCCGCGCTGGTGGATCCAGCGGAACAGCTGGGTCGCGCGAAAGCGCTTCTCGCCGAGCTGCTCGCAGAAGTCGCCGAGTCCGGCGCGGTCGAACTGGAGCAGGTTGACCATGCCGAAGGTCGTCCGCGGAGCCTCAGCGGGCGTGGACGTTCATGCCGGCGAAGAAGAATGCGATCTCGACCGCAGCGGTCTCCGCGGCGTCGGACCCATGGACCGCATTGGCATCGATGCTGGCCGCGAAATCGGCCCGGATCGTGCCCTTGTCGGCCTTCTTCGGATCGGTGGCGCCCATCAGCTGGCGATTCTTCGCGATCGCGTCCTCGCCTTCGAGGACCTGGATCATCACCGGCCCGGACATCATGAACGAGACCAGGTCGTTGAAGAACGGACGCGCCTTGTGCACGGCGTAGAAAGCCTCGGCCTCGGCCCGCGACAGGTGCGCCATGCGCGCGGCGATGATCTTCAGGCCCGCGCCTTCGAAGCGCGAGTAGATCTGGCCGATGACGTTCTTGGCGACGGCATCCGGCTTGATGATCGAAAGGGTGCGTTCGACGGCCATGGGATTCTTTCTCCGGCTACTTGGGCAAAGCCTTCGATTGTAGGGGCGACGCGCTCGCCAATGGCACCTGCGGGTCAGCGACCACGCCGACCGCCGCCGCCACCGCCGCCGTATCCGCCACCCCCACCACCACCGCCCCCGCCGCCGTAGCCGCCCCCACCACCGCCGCTGCGCCCACCGCCGCCGCCGCCGAAGCCACCGCCGCGATTGCCGCCGCGGTTCTTGCGATGCACGGCGTCGGCGCCGATGTAGCCCATCGAGGTCTGCAGCGGATCGGGCTGCTTCGGGTCGCCCTTGGGACCGCCGGCCGGCCGGGGCGCGCTGCCGCCCGCGCCGAAGCCGCTGTTCGGCCCGATCCTGCGGCCCTGCACGAAGCGGTGGTCGAAGGTCTGCTGCAGCGGATTGGGGATCCGGCTCGGATCGAAATCGTCATCGATGTCGTCGTCGCCTGCCGGACGCGGCTCCTGTTCGACTGGAGCGCCGGGCGGCGCGTCGAAGCGGGCTTCGTCGGGCCGGCGCGGACCCTGCTGGCGATTGCGGTCGTTGCCCTGGCGGTTGCTGTTGTTGTTGTTGCTGCCGCGCGGGCCGCGGTCGTCGCGGCGTGCGCCGCCGCCACCCTCGGGTCGCGCTTCGTTGCGCTGCTGGCCCTCGCCTTGCGGATTGGCCAGGCGGCGGATCGCCTTGACGTCGGCCTCGTCGAGGTCGACCCAGACGCCGCGCTTCAGGCCGAGCGGCAGCACCACCGTGCCGTAGCGGATCCGGATCAGCCGGCTGACGGTGAGGCCCACCGCCTCGAACAGCTTCCGCACCTCGCGGTTGCGGCCTTCGGTGATGACCACGCGATACCAGGTGTTGAGGCCCTCGCCGCCGCCGTTGGCGATCGACTTGAACGCCGCCCGCTGGCCCTCGACCTCGACGCCTTCCAGCAGCTGTGCGCGCTCGGCGTCGCCGAGCGTGCCCATCACCCGCACGGCGTACTCGCGCTCGACGCCGAAGCGCGGATGCATGAGCTGGTTGGCCAGGCCGCCGGAGTTGGTGAAGAGCAGCAGCCCCTCGGTGTTGATGTCGAGTCGGCCGACCGACTGCCACTTGCCCTGATGCAGGCGCGGTAGGCGCCGGAACACGGTCGGCCGGTGCTCGGGGTCGTCGTTGGTGACGATCTCGCCGGCCGGCTTGTGGTACGCGAGGATGCGCGCCGGCGGCGGAACGATGCGCACCCGCACCGGCTTGCCGTCGACCTCGATCCTGTCGCCGAAGGAGATGCGCTGGCCGGTGTGCGCCGGCTCGCCGTTGACCGTGATCCGCCCTTCGACGATCAGGTCTTCCATGTCGCGGCGCGAGCCGATGCCGGCCTGCGCCAGCACCTTGTGCAGCTTGGGCGCATCGGGTTCGGCGGCGAGGACGCGCTTGCTCGCGGCTTCCTCGGTTTCAACCGGCGCCTCGGCCTCGACGTCGAATTCGCCGGCCAGCACCTTGGCGAAGACCTCGCCTGCCTCGGGCGGCACGACCGGCTGCAGGTGCAGTGGCAGCGGGCCCTCGAAATTCGGTGGCAGCGGCAGCATCGGCGCGCGGCGCGGACGGTTGGCGTCGCCCCCGCCGCCACCGCCACCCTCGCCCGCTTCGCCGCGCCGCCGGTCGCGCCGGCCGCGCCGCCGGCTGCGCTCGCCGCGTTCGCCGTCGCCGCGCTCGTTCTGACCCTCGCCGGCGTCGCCTTCGGCGCGCGGCGCGGCCCCGGCCGACGACGCTTCGCCCGCGGGTCCGCTGTCCGGCCGCGGTTCTGGCGCTGCCGCCGCGTTCCCGCCTTCGAATTCGCCTTGCGGCACGGCGTCGTCAGATCGGTTCATGGCTGGTTTCCAAGGCGGGGTCGGAGGGTGTGGCGGGGAGGTCCGGGGGAGTTTCGGACGCCGGATCGGCGTCGGCGGTCGCGTCGGCGAACGACAGCGACGATTGCGCCGCGAGCGCGGCCAGCGCGTCGGAGCCGGCGCCTGGCGCATCGCCTGCGCCGTCGAGCGTCGGCAGCTGGTCGAGGCTCTGCAGGCCGAGGTCGTCGAGCAGCTGGCGGGTGGTGGCGAGCAGCGCGGGCCGGCCGGGCGCCTCGCGGTAGCCGATCGCCTCGATCCAGCCGCGGTCCTCGAGCTGCTTGACGATCGTGCTGGCGACGGCGACGCCGCGGATGTCCTCGATGTCGCCGCGCGTCACCGGCTGGCGGTAGGCGATGATCGCCAGCGTTTCGAGCACCGCCCGCGAATAGCGCGGGGGCCGCTCGGGGCTGAGGCGGGCCAGGTAGCCCGCCATCTCCGGGCGGCTCTGGAAGCGCCAGCCGCTCGCGAGCTGGACCAGGGCCACGCCCTTTTCGGCGTACTCGCGGCCCAGCTCGTCGAGCAGGTCGCGCAGGGTGTCGGTGCCGATCTCGTCGGCGAACAGCGCGGCCAGCTCGCGCAAGGACATCGGCTGGGAGGAGCAGATGAGCGCGGCCTCGAGGACGCGCTTGGCATCCAGGGTCTTCATGTCGTCGTGATAGTCCTCGGCCGCGTCACCTGGCGGCATGTCGTCACGTCTGGAACGCGGCGGGTCCGGTGCGCAGGGCGCTGGCCGGTCGTCGAGATGCACACAAGGTGCGATCGGGTCTCGATGGTCTCGTCGATCGCTCGGGCTCGGGGTCGGAACGCGCCGCGCCGGAAGATCGCATCGAAACGAATCGTCAGATTGTAAGCGAACCCGCCCCCCGCGCGGTCAAGCCGCCGAGCCTGTGAGCTGCAGCCACGCCGGCGCCAGGTCGGCGGGCAAGGCGGAGGTGAAGGCGAGCGGCCGCCCCGAGAGCGGATGCGCGAACGCCAGCTCGGCGGCGTGCAGGGCCTGGCGCTCGATGCCGTGCGCCGGCTTGCCGCCATAGAGGCGGTCGCCGACCAGCGGCAGGCCACGCGACGAGAGGTGCACCCGGATCTGGTGCGTGCGTCCGGTGTGCAGGGTGCAGCGCAGGGCGCTGAACGCCTCGTCGGTCGCGATCCGCTCGACGTCGGTTCGCGCTGGCTTGCCCGAAGCGACGACCGCCATGCGTAGGCGCATCTGCGGATCGCGGCCGATCGGCGCCTCGACGCTGAACGGTGCCGCCGGTGCCTGACCCTGGGCGATCGCCAGATAGCGACGCCTGACCTCGCGCCCGGCGATCGCCCGCACCAGCGCCGTGACCGCGACCAGGGTCTTGCCGACGACCATCAGGCCCGAGGTGTCCTTGTCGAGCCGGTGGACGATGCCCGCGCGCGGCAGCGAGGCGCTCGCCGGATAGCGTTCGAGCAAGCCGTTCAGCAGGGTGCCCGACCAGTTGCCGGCCGCCGGATGGACGACCCGGCCCGCTTCCTTGTCGACGACGAGCAGGTCGTCGTCCTCGTAGACCAGCGCCAGCGGCATCGCCTCGGCGCGGTAGGCGCGGCTTTCCTCGGTGGGCAGCAGGGTCATCGCGATCCGCTGCCCGGCCCGCACCCGGCGCGCGGCGCTGTCGGCCGCCTTGCCGTCGACGCTGACCTGCCCGCCCTTGATCAGCCCCTGCAGGTGACTGCGCGAGAACTCGGGCGCCAGCGTCACGATCACCTTGTCGAGGCGTTCGCCATGCAGCGCCTCGGCGACCGCGCCTTCGCGCGTCTCGGGCTGGTCGTCCTCGGCGTCGGGCGCCGACTCGAGCCTATAAGATTCGCCTTTCACCTCGCCCTTTCCGACGATGACCCGAATGTCCATTCGTTCCTGGCTGACAGTGTCGGCGATCTCGCTCGCCGCCCTGGGCATGTCCGCCTGCGACACGACCAAAGACGACTCCGCGAAGTGGTCGCCGGAGCGGCTCTACACCGAGGCCAAGGAAGAAGCCTCGGCCGGGGCGTACGAGAAGGCGATCAAGCTGTACGAGCGCCTGGAAGGCCGCGCGGCGGGCACGGTGCTCGCCCAGCAGGCCCAGCTCGAGCGCGCCTGGCTGCTCTGGAAGACGGCGGAACCGGCGCAGGCGCTGTCGACGCTGGAGCGCTTCCTGAAGCTGCATCCCACCAGCCCGGCCTACGACTACGCGCTCTACCTGCAGGGCCTGATCAACTTCAACGACAACATCGGATTCCTCGGCGCGCTCGCGAGCCAGGACCTCTCCGAGCGCGACCAGCAGGCCGCGCGCGATGCCTACCAGTCGTTCCGCCAGCTGGTCGAGCGCTTTCCCCAGTCGTCGTACGCCGAAGACGCGCGCCTGCGCATGAACTACATCGTCAACTCGCTGGCCGCGTACGAGGTTCACGTCGCCCGCTACTACTACCGCCGGGGCGCCTACATCGCCGCCGCGAACCGGGCGCAGCAGGCGGTGCTGGAATTCCAGAAGTCGCCGTCGGTCGAGGAGGCGCTCTACATCATGATCCAGAGCTACGACCGCCTCGGCCTGACGCAGCTTCGCGACGACGCCGACCGGGTGCTGCGGACGACCTTCCCGAACACCAAGGTCTACGCCAACGGCCTGGGCAACAAGCAGACGCCCTGGTGGCAGCCCTGGTGAGCTCCGGCCTCAGGCGCTGAGCGGCGCCGCGGCGAGAACGCCCAGCCACTCGATCGCCTCGCTCTCGCGTTCCAGGCGGGCCATCGGCGGCAGGGCCGCGAACAGGCGGCGGCCATAGGCCATGGCCGCCATGCGCGGATCGCAGACGACGAGCAGACCGCGGTCGCTTTCGCTGCGGATCAGCCGGCCCGCGCCCTGCTTGAGCGAGATCGCCGCTTCGGCGACGAAGTAGTCGGTGAAGGCGTTGCGCCCTTCTCCCTCGAGGCGGCGGACGCGCGCCTCGACCAGCGGATCGTTCGGCGGCGGGAACGGCAGCTTGTCGATGACGACGCACTGCAGCGCCTCGCCGGGCACGTCGATGCCCTCCCAGAAGCTCTGCGAGCCCACCAGCACCGCCTGCGGCGCCTCGAGGAAGCGCTGCATCAGCTGGCGCTTCGAGCCCTGGCCCTGGACCAGCACCTCGATCGCGCTCGCCTCGGCCAGGAACACGTCGCGCAGGCGGGCGCCGACGGCCTGCAGCGAGCGCAGCGTCGTCGTCAGCACGAAAGTCCTGCCGCCGAGGGCGCGCGCACAGCGGCCGGCGAGGTCGGCGACGGCGATCGCGTGCCCGGGATCGCCCGGCTTGGCGAACACCCGCGGCACGTACACGCGGGCGTGGTTCGCATAGTCGAAGGGGCTCCCGACGCGCAGCGTCGTCGCCTCCTCGAGGCCCGCGCCCTCGGTGAACCAGCTCAGCTTCGCGTCGTCGCCCAGGGTGGCCGAGGTGAATATCCACGCCTTGGGCGCGCCCTGCATTTCCTCCTTCATCGCCTCGCGGATGTCGAGCGGCGACTCGACCAGCCGCGCCTGCTGCGCCGTCAGGTCCAGCCAGCGGATCTTGCCGTCCTCGGCCGGCAGCGCGAAGCGCGTGGCGAGCGCGGCCAGACGGGCGGCGCGCTCGGCGAGGCGAACGAAATCGGGCGCGAGCTCGCTCACCGTCTCCAGCGCCTCGCGCGCCGCCTCGCAAGCCTCGCCCACCTGCTTCAATCCGGCGACGAAGGCGGCGTCTTCGCTGCGCTCGGCCCAGCGCAGCTTGAGGCTGGCGCGCACCTCGCCGAGGCGGCCGACCGCGGCCAGGCGCAGGTCGCGCGCGCTCCGGTCGCACGCCGCCGCCAGCTCGGGCCAGGGCAGCAGGCCGCGCGCCTGCTGCAGGCCGGCGCCGAGCATGTCGCGGGCGAAGTCGATGAGTTGCGACGAGCCGAGGATGGTGCCGAGAAACTGCACCCCGGCCTCGCCGAGCTGATGCGCCTCGTCGAAGACCGCGACCTCGACGCTCGGCAGCAGCTCGGCGACGCCGCTGTCGCGCAGCGACACGTCGGCGAAGAAGAGATGGTGGTTGACGACCACGAGGTCGGCCACCATCGCATCGCGCCGCGCCTTGTTGACGTGGCAGCCCTTGAACTGCGGGCAGTCGCTGCCGAGGCAGTTCTCCCGCGACGAGGTGACCAGCGGCAGGATGCTGCTGCGCTCGTCGAGGCCCTCGAGCTCGGCGAGGTCGCCGCTCACGGTGGTTTGCGCCCAGGCCTCGATGCGCGCCAGGGCGCGCACCGCGAACCGATCGGGGAGCTGTGCGTCGTGACGGGCGAGGCCGAGGCGGTGCGAGCAAAGGTAGCTCGATCGACCTTTCAGCAGGGCGATCGTCACCGGCACGCCGAGGGCGTCGCGCAGGCGCGGCAGGTCGCGCACGAAGAGCTGGTCCTGCAGCGTCTTGGTGGCGGTGCTGAGCAGGGTGCGCGCGCCGGAGAGGAGCGCAGGCACCAGGTACGCGTAGGTCTTGCCGACGCCGGTGCCGGCCTCGACGACGAGCGGCGTGCGCTCGTCGATCGCCGCCGCCACCGCGCTCGCCATCTCGAGCTGCTCGCGGCGCTCGGCATGGTGCGGGTCGGCGGCGGCGAGCGCGCCGCCTTCGGCCAGCGCCGCGATCGTCGCGTGCTGAAGGGGACTCAATCCTTCGCCGCCCGGCTCATGCGGGCTGCGGCGGCTCGAGCTCGGCTTCGATGCGGGCCATCTTGTCGCGCAGCAGCAGGCGACGCTTCTTCAGGCGACGCACGGACAGGTCGTCCCCGCCGGGGTCGAGCGTCGCGCGATCGATCAGGTTGTCCAGGTCCGCATGCTCGATGCGCAGTTCGATCAAGCGCCTCGACAGGGAGTGCAGGTTGTCTTCCATTGGCGCCTTGGACTCGCGACTAGTTCGCGGTTTTGGGCCTTTTGATACAAGTCAAACCGATTATAGTTTTCGCTCATGGCTACCTCGAGCTTGGGCTACCGGCTTTCCGCGACGACGGGCTTGCATCGCGGCGATCGGGCCTACCAGCAGGACCAGGTTCAGGTGCTTCCGCATGGCCGCGTGCCGGGTTGCGTGATGGGCGTGCTCGCCGACGGCATGGGCGGCAAGAGCGGCGGGCGCAAGGCCGCCGACCAGGTCATCCTGACGGCGCAGCAGCTGTTCGAACGCTATTCGCCGAGCCGCGACGACCCGACCGAGGCGCTCAAGCAGCTCGTGCTCGAGGCGCACCTGATGATCAAGCTGACCGCGATCACTTCGGAAGAAGAGCCGCACAGCACGATCGCCGCATTCCTGATCAGCCCGACGCGTGAATGCGACTTCGTCCATGCCGGCGATTCGCGCATCTACCACTTCCGCGCCGCCGAAATGGTGAGCCGCTCGATCGACCACTCGTACGTTCAACGCCTCGTCGACGAGCGGCAGATCACCGAAGAGGAAGCCAACAACCATCCGCAGTCGAACCTGCTGACCGGCTGCCTGGGCACCTTCCAGGACCCGCCGCTCTCGCAGAAGCACATCGACCGGCTCGAGATCGGCGACAGCGTGCTGTCCTGCAGCGACGGCCTGTGGCACTACTTCACGCCGCGCGAGCTCGGCGCCATCGTCCATGCGCTGCCGCCGCGCGAGGCGACCGAGATGCTGGTCGGCAAGGCGCGCCAGCGCGCGCGCGGATCGGGCGACAACCTGTCGCTCGCCCTGGTCCGGGTCGAACCGCTGGCCTGAGCGGCTAGCGCTTCGCGGCCGAGGCCGCGGCGGATGCCGCGCTCGGCGCCGGCAGCGAAGACGCCGGCGCCTTCGCTCCCATCCTGCGGATCGCCTGCGTTGCCGCGTCGTCGCGGTGCTCGGCGGCCCGCCGCTGCCTGGCCTCGAACTCGGCGCGGCTGCGCGCCGCTTCCGCCTCGCGCTCCGCCGGCGTGGCGGGCGGCTTGCCGCCCAGGCCCAGGGCGTCGCCCGAGCTGCGCGGGCGAGCGGGCTCCCCGGAAGCGGCATCGGACGCTGCACCCGACGCCGCTCCGGCCGACCGGCGCGCCCGGCCGACCGGGACGAGGCGGCCGCGCGCCGCGGCCGACGACGCCGAAGCCGGCGCGTCGGCGGCACGGGCCGCTCGCTCGGCCTCGCGCTTGGCGTCCTCGGCCGCCTTGGCGGCGACTTCCGCCCGACGCGCCTCGGCACGCTCATGCCGCCGGGCTTCGTCGACGATGATCTGGCGGGCGCGCAACCGGTCGAGCTCCTGGCGCCGGTCGCGCTTGGCCTCGTCGATGCAGGAGGAGACGATGAAGCGTGTCCGGCACTCGCGCTCCCGTTCGGCGTAGCGGGCATTCACCGCGGTGCGTTCGGCGGAGATCCTGGCGCTGGAATCGAGCGCGGCGCTGGCCGCCGCCGCGGGCGAAGACGCGGCGGGCGCTTCGGCGGCGAACGCGCCCGCGGTGGCCAGGCAGAAGAGCCATGCACCCAGCCATTGCACCCGGGCGGCGCTGCGGATCGATCTCGCGCTGGGCGTCACGGCCTTCCTCAAGTCAACGTCGTGTCGACGGTTCGCTTCGCCGCCGCCAGGTATTCCGCCGAGCGCATCTCGCGCAGGCGAGACACGGTGCGCGGAAACTCGTGGGCAAGCGGCCCTTCCGTGTACAACGCCTCGGGCTCGACCGCCGCCGACACGATCAGCTTGACGCGCCGGTCGTAGAGCACGTCGATCAGCCAGGTGAAGCGGCGAGCTTCCGAGGCCAGGCGGGGCGACATCTGCGGGACGCCGGAGAGAAGCAGGGTGTGGAACTGGGTGGCGAGCTCGAGGTAGTCGTTCTGCGACCGCGGCCCGCCGCACAGCTCCCTGAAGTCGAACCAGACCACGCCGCCGGCCCGGCGACGGGTGCGGATCTCGCGATGCTCGATCTTCAGCACCGGCGGCTCGTCGCGCGCCTCGGCCAGCCGCTCGAACGCCTCGGTCATCGCCGCGTCGGCTTCCGGGCCGAGGGGGCTGTGATAGAGCTGCACGTCCTGGAAGGTCGACTGCCGGTAGTCGACGCCGTTGTCGACGCCGACCACCTCGAGCTTGTCCTTCAGCAGCTCGATCGCCGGCAGGATCCGGTCGCGGTGCAGGCCGTTCGGATAGAGCCCGTCGGGCGGGAAGTTCGAGGTCGTGACGATGCTCGAACGATTCTCGAACAGCGAGTCGAGAAGACGATGCAGGATCATCGCGTCGGTGATGTCGGCAACGTGGAACTCGTCGAGGCAGATCAGGCGAAAGCGCCGGGCGATCTCCTTGCCGAGATGCTGCAGGGGGTCGCTCGTGCCCTGCAGCTCGGTCAGCTCACGGTGCACCTCGCGCATGAACTCGTGGAAGTGCAGCCGGGTCTTCCGTTGCAGCGGCACCGAGTTGAAGAAGCAGTCCATCAGGAAGCTCTTGCCGCGGCCGACCCCGCCCCACAGGTACACGCCGCGCGGAATCGGCGGTCGGGCGAGCAGCTTGGTGATCGCGTTGGCGCGCCGCGCCTTGTAGTCGGCCCACTCGTTCTCGCAGCGCTCCAGCGCGTCGACCGCCGCCAGCTGGGCAGGGTCCGAACGGTAGCCGCGTTCGGCGAGCGTTTGCTCGTAGAGCTCGCGGACGCCCACTCAGAAACCGGCGCCGGTCAAAAGTTCAGCGCGCGCTTGTCGACCGCCAGCGCCGCTTCCTTGGTCGCTTCGCTCAGGCTGGGATGGGCGTGGCAGATGCGGCCGATGTCTTCCGCCGAGGCCCGGAACTCCATCGCCACCACCGCCTCGGAGATCAGCTCCGAGGCCATCGGGCCGATGATGTGCACGCCGAGGATCTCGTCGGTCTTCGCATCGGCCAGCACCTTGACCAGGCCGGTCGTGTCGCCGAGCGCGCGGGCGCGACCGTTGGCCATGAATGGAAAGGTGCCGGCGCGGTACTCGCGGCCCGCCGTCTTGAGTTGCTGCTCGGTCTGGCCGACCCAGGCGATCTCCGGGCTGGTGTAGATGACCCAGGGCACGGTGTTGAAGTCGACGTGCGGCTTCTGCCCGGCGATGCGCTCGGCTACGGCGACGCCCTCTTCCTCGGCCTTGTGCGCGAGCATCGGGCCGCGAACGACGTCGCCGATCGCCCAGACATTCTCGACGTTGGTGCGGCAGTCGCCGTCGACGGTGACGAAGCCGCGCTCGTCGAGCGCCAGGCCCACGGCCTCGGCGTTGAGGCCGTTCGTGTTCGGCACCCGGCCGATCGAGACGATGAGCTTCTCGACGGCGAGCTCCTGGGCCGATCCGGCCGCGTCGGTGTACTTGACCGCGACGCCTTCGCCGCCGGCCTTCACCTCGGTGATCTTGACCCCGAGCACGACCTTCAGCCCCTGCCGGGTGAAGGCCTTGTGCGCTTCGGCCGCGATCTGCGTGTCGACGGCGCCGAGGAAGGTCGGCAATGCCTCGAGGATGGTCACCGCCGCGCCGAGCCGGCGCCAGACCGAGCCCATCTCGAGGCCGATGACGCCCGAGCCGACGATGCCCAGCGTCTTCGGCACGTGATCGACGGCGAGCGCGCCGTCGTTGGAGAGGATCGCCTTCTCGTCGAACGCCGCACCGGGCAACGCGCGCGGGTTCGAGCCGGTGGCCACGATGACGTGCCTTGCCGTCAGCGTCTCCGCCTTGGCGCCGGCGACGGCGATCTCCCAGCCGGCCTCGCCCTTCTTCACGAACGAGCCGCGGCCGTGGAAGAACTGGATCTTGTTCTTCTTGAACAGATAGACGATGCCGTCGTTGTTCTGCTTCACCACCGTCTTCTTGCGCGCCATCATCTTCGGCACGTCGATCGTCAGGTTGGTGAGGCCGATGCCGTGGTCGGCGAAATGGTGGCCCGCTTCCTCGAAGTTCTCCGAAGACTGCAGCAGCGCCTTCGACGGGATGCAGCCGACGTTGGTGCAGGTTCCGCCGGGCGCAGGACCGCCCTTCTCGTTCTTCCACTCGTCGATGCAGGCGGTGGAAAAGCCGAGCTGCGCGGCCCGGATGGCGGCGATGTAGCCGCCGGGGCCGGCGCCGATGACGACGACGTCGAAAGTGTTCGCTGTCGCCATGTCAGATGTCGAACAGGAGGCGGGCCGGATCCTCGAGCGCGTCCTTCATGGCGACGAGGCCGAGCACGGCCTCGCGGCCGTCGATGATGCGGTGGTCGTACGACATCGCCAGGTAGTTCATCGGCCGGATGACGATCTGGCCGTTCTCCACCACCGCCCGGTCCTTGGTCGCATGCACGCCGAGGATCGCCGACTGCGGCGGGTTGATGATCGGCGTCGAAAGCATCGAGCCAAACACGCCGCCGTTGGAGATCGAGAACGTGCCGCCCGTGAGGTCGTCGAGCGAGAGCTTGCCGTCGGCGGCCTTCTTGCCGAACTCCGCGATCTTCTTCTCGATGTCGGCGAAGCTCATCTGGTCGGCATTGCGCAGGATCGGCACGACCAGGCCGCGCGGCGAGCCGACGGCGATGCCGATGTCGAAATAGCCGTGGTAGACGATGTCGTTGCCGTCGACCGAGGCGTTGATGACCGGGTACTTCTTCAGCGCGTGGACCGCCGCCTTGACGAAGAAGCTCATGAAGCCGATCTTGACGCCGTGCTCCTTCTCGAACTTCTCCTGGAAGCGCTTCCTCATCTCGATCACCGGCGCCATGTTCACTTCGTTGAACGTGGTCAGGATCGCGTTGCTCGCCTGCGACTGCAGCAGCCGCTCGGCGACGCGCGCGCGCAGCCGGCTCATCGGCACGCGCTGCTCGGGCCGGTCGCCGTAGTTGGCCATCGAAGGCGCGGGAACCGAAGGCAGCGGCCGCGGTGCCGCGGCCGGTTCGCCGCGCGGCGGGGCGGCGGGCTTGGGCGCAGCGGCCGGCTGCGCCGGTGCCGCGGGCGGCGCCGGAGGCATCTCCGCGCTCGGCTTGGCGGTGCCGCTTTCCACCGCGCCGAGCACGTCGCCCTTGGTCACCCGGCCGCCGCGACCGGTGCCCTGCACCGATCCCACCGGCAGGTCGAGCTCGGCCATCAGCTTGGCCGCGGCCGGCATGGCGATCTCGCTCTTGGTCTCGGCCAGGGCGGCGACGTCCGAGGGTACGCCGGGCTTTTCGCCCGGCGCCGGCTGGGCCGGCGGCACGCTCTTGATCTGCATCGCGCCCGAGACCGCCTCCTGGCCCTCGGTATCGATCTTGGCGATGACTTCCTCGGCGATGCAGCTGTCGCCATCGTTCTTGAGAACCTGGGCAAGCACGCCCGCCGCGGGGGCCGGAACCTCGAGCACGACCTTGTCGGTCTCGATCTCGATCAGGATCTCGTCCATCTCGACGGCCTGCCCGGGCTTCTTCTTCCATTGCAGAAGCGTCGCTTCCGCCACCGATTCCGACAGCTGCGGAACCTTGACTTCGATCAGTGCCATTTCTGTTGCCTTCTTATTTGGTCAGCACGAAGCCCTTGAGCTTGGCGAATGCCTGCTCGAGCAGCGCCTTCTGCTGCTCCTGGTGCAGGTGCGCGTAGCCGACCGCCGGCGACGACGAGGGCGCGCGGCCCGCGTAGCCGAGGCGCTGGCCTTCGCTCATGTTCTCGTGGATGTAGTGCTGCACGAAGAACCAGGCGCCCTGGTTCTGCGGCTCGTCCTGGCACCACACGACCTCGGCCAGGTTCGGATACTTCTTCAGCTCGGCGGCGAACGCCTTGTGCGGGAACGGATAGAGCTGCTCGACGCGGATGACCGCGACGTCGGCGTTCTTGCGCTCGCCGCGCGCCCGGATCAGGTCGTAGTACACCTTGCCCGAGCAGGCAATGATGCGCTTGACCCGCTCGGCGTTGACCTCGGCGCTCTGCTCGCCGATCACGGTCTTGAACTCGCCCTTGGTGAAGTCGGTGAGCGGCGAGCTCGCGTCCTTGGCGCGCAACAGCGACTTGGGCGTCATGATGATCAGGGGCTTCCTGAACATCCGCACCATCTGCCGGCGCAGCACGTGGAAGATCTGGCTCGCGGATGTCGGCTGCACGACCTGCATGTTGTTGTCGGCCGAGAGCTGCATGAAGCGTTCGAGCCGCGCTGACGAATGCTCCGGACCCTGGCCCTCGTAGCCGTGCGGCAGCATCAGCGTCAGGCCGTTGGCGCGGCCCCACTTGACCTCGCCCGAGGCGATGAACTGGTCGATCACGACCTGCGCGCCGTTGGCAAAGTCGCCGAACTGCGCCTCCCAGATGACGAGCGTGTTCGGCTCGGCACTCGCGTAGCCGTACTCGAAGCCGAGCACCGCCTCCTCGGACAGCAGCGAATCGATCACGACGAACGGCGCCTGGCCGTCGGCGACGTGCTGCAGCGGCGTGTAGGTGCCCTCGTCCCAGCGCTCTCGGTTCTGGTCGTGCAGCACCGAGTGCCGGTGGGTGAAGGTGCCGCGGGCCGAGTCCTCGCCCGACAGGCGGACCGCGTAGCCGCTCGCCACCAGCGACGCGAAGGCCAGGTGCTCGCCCATGCCCCAGTCGACCTGTGCCTCGCCCCGACCCATCGCCGCCCGGTCGCCGAGCACCTTCTCCACCAGCGGATGGACCTTGAAGTTGGCCGGTACGGTGGTGATGCGCTCAGCCAGGCGCTTCAGTTCGGCCACCGGCAGCGCCGTGTCGGCCGCGTCGGTCCACTTGCGGTTGAGGAACGGCGACCAGTCGACCGCGTACTTGCTCTTGTAGTTGGTGAGCACCGGGTCGTAGCTGCTCTTGCCGGCATCGAGCGCGGCGCGGGTCGCCTTGACCATCGCGTCGGGACCGTCGGCCTGGAGCACGCCCTGGGCGACCAGCTTGTCGCCGTAGATCCTGCGCGTGCCCGGGTGGGCCGCGATCTTCTTGTACATCAGCGGCTGCGTCATCGCCGGCGTGTCCTGCTCGTTATGCCCGAGCTTGCGGAAGCAGACGATGTCGACGACCACGTCCTTGTTGAACTGCTGCCGATAGTCGAGCGCGAGCTGGCTGCTGAGGCACACCGCTTCCGGATCGTCGCCGTTGACGTGCAGGACCGGCGCTTCGATCATCTTGACGACGTCGGTGCAGTAGAGGGTCGAGCGTGAGTCGCGCGGATCGGAGGTGGTGAAGCCGATCTGGTTGTTGATGACGACGTGGACCGTGCCGCCGGTGTAGTAGCCGCGCGTCTGCGCCAGCGCCAGCGTCTCCATCACCACGCCCTGGCCGGCGAAGGCCGCGTCGCCATGGACGATGATCGGCAGCACCGTGTCGCCCTCGGTGTCGCCGCGGCGGTCGAGCCGCGCCTTGACCGAGCCTTCGACCACCGGGTTGACGATCTCGAGGTGCGAGGGGTTGAACGAGAGGCTGAGGTGGACCGGGCCGCCCGGCGTCGTGATGTCGCTGGAGAAGCCCTGGTGGTACTTGACGTCGCCCGAGGGCAGGCTCTCGGGCGCCGTGTGGTCGAACTCGGCGAACAGGTTCTTGGGCATCTTGCCCAGGGTGTTGACGAGCACGTTGAGGCGGCCCCGGTGGGCCATGCCGATCACGATCTCCTGCACGCCCGTCTCGCCCGCGCGCTGCACGAACTCGTCCATCGAGGCGATGAAGCTCTCCCCGCCCTCGAGCGAGAAGCGCTTCTGGCCGACGTACTTGGTGTGCAGGTAGCGCTCCAGACCCTCGGCGGCGGTCAGGCGGTCGAGGATGTGGGTCTTTTCCTCGGCGCTGAAGCTCGGCTTGGAGCGGATCGTCTCGAGCTTCTGCTGCCACCAGCGCTTCTCGGTCGGCTCGGTGATGTGCATGTACTCGGCGCCGATCGTGCCGCAGTAGGTCTCGCGCAGCGCCTGCACGATCTCGCGCAGGGTCATGTGCTCGGCGGTCGTGAAGTAGGTGTTCGTGGCGCTGAACACCATGTCCATGTCGGCCTCGGTGAGGTCGTAGAACGCCGGCTCGAGCTCGGGGATCTTCGGCCGCTCGGTGCGCTTCAACGGATCGAGGTCGGCCCAGCGCGAGCCGAGCGAGCGGTAGGCGGCGATCAGTGACTGGACGTAGACCTGCTTGCGAGCGATCGCGAGGTCTTCGCCCGAGACCCTGTTGCCGAAGGCGTTCGCCTTGGCGCGCTGAGCGAACGACTCGACCACCGGCGCATGGGCCACGTCGCGGGCGTTGGATCCGTCGGCTGCGGGCACGTTCTGCAGCGCGTCGAAGTAGCTGCGCCACTTCTCGGGAACGGATCCGGGGTTGTCGAGGTAGGCCTCGTAGAGCTCCTCGACGTACGGCGCATTGCCGCCGAACAGGTACGAGCTCGACCTGTTTTCCTTCATCATTTTGCTCACCTTTCGCGCCGGTTTCCGGCGGGGCAGTGGGTTAGGAAACCTTCCGCCTGCCCGGCTCCCCAGGCGGGCGGATCGCTTTCATGTCACAGCCGACTTTAGCACTCGACCCCGCCTTCGACGGGAGCAGGGTCGACCGATCGTGATGCTTGACGCGCTGTCGCGCCGCCTAGGCAAGACGAAGCCGCGCCGCCTCGTACTCGCGCGCCAGCCGCTCGATCAGGGCGCGCGCCGGCAGCACCTCCTTGATCGCGGCGATGCCCTGGCCGCAGCCCCAGATGTCCTTCCAGGCCTTGCGCGCGTCGCCGCCGAAGTCCATCTTCGACGGGTCGCTCTCGGCCAGCGCGTCGGGGTCGAGCCCGGCGTTGCGGATCGAGCCCTTCAGGTAGTTGCCGTGCACGCCGGTAAACAGGCTCGAATAGACGATGTCGTCGCTCGTGCTCTCGACGATCATCTGCTTGTAGGCCGGCGCGGCACGCGCCTCGTCGGTGGCGATGAAGGCCGAGCCGATGTAGGCGAAGTCGGCGCCCATCGCCCGCGCCGCAAGCACCGCGCCACCGCTCGAGATCGCCCCCGAGAGCGCGAGCGGACCGTCGAACCACTCGCGGATCTCCGCGACCAGCGCGAACGGGCTCTTCACTCCCGCATGGCCGCCGGCCCCCGCGGCGACCGCCACCAGCCCGTCGGCGCCCTTCTCTATCGCCTTTCTGGCGAAGGTGTTGTTGATGATGTCGTGCATGACGACGCCGCCCCAGCCGTGCACCGCGTCGTTGATGTCGGTGCGCGCGCCGAGCGAGGTGATGACGATCGGCACCTTGTACTTGGCGCACATCTGCATGTCGTGCTCGAGCCGGTCGTTGCTCTTGTGCACGATCTGGTTCACCGCGAACGGCGCCGCCGGCCGGTCGGGGTGGTCGCGGTTCCAGGCGGCGAGCGTCTCGGTGATCTCGGCCAGCCACTCGTCGAGCTGCTCGGCCGGCCGGGCGTTCAGCGCCGGCATCGCGCCGACGACGCCGGCGGTGCATTGCGCGATCACGAGCTTCGGGTTGCTGATGATGAACAGCGGCGCGCCGATGATCGGCAGCGGCAGCGATTGCAGGACGGGAGGCAGCGGCATGGAGGCTTTCGGTCGGGACAGGATCCGGGGACGGGCTCAGAACGCTTCGAGGGGCAGCGCGGTCACGCTGCCGGCACCGTCGACGATGGCGTCGCGCAGGCCGGGCACCTTGCTCAGCAGGTGCTCGGCGTAGAAGCGCGCGGTCGTCACCTTGGCCTTCAGGAAGGCGGCGTCGCCCTCGCCGGCCGCGAGCTCCCGCTCCGCGGCAAGCAGGGCGCGCGCCATCTGCCAGCCGGCCATCACGTTGCCGGCCAGCATCAGGTAGGTCACCGAGCCGGCGAACACCGCGTTCGGGTCCGACTTGCTTTCGCGAACGACGAAATCGACCACTTGCTCGAAGCCCTCGCGCGCCGCCTTCAGGTTCTTCAGCATCGAGCGGGCGGCGACGCTGGCGCTCTTCGCCAGCTCGGCTTCGGTCGTCGCGACCTGCGCGGCGATCGCCTTGGCGGTGCGGCCGCCGTCGCGCGCGGTCTTGCGGCCGACCAGGTCGTTGGCCTGGATCGCGGTCGTGCCTTCGTAGATGGTGAGGATGCGCGCGTCGCGCAGGTACTGCGCGGCGCCGGTTTCCTCGATGAAGCCCATGCCGCCGTGCACCTGCACGCCCAGGCTCGCGACCTCGATGCTCATCTCGGTGCTGTAGCCCTTCACCAGCGGCACCATGAACTCGTAGAACGTCTGGTTCTGCTTTCGCACCTCGGCGTCGGGATGACGGTGCGCCGCGTCGAACGCTGCGGCGGCGACGATCGCCAGCGCCCGGCAGCCCTCGGTGTAGGCGCGCATCGTCATCAGCATCCGCCGCACGTCAGGGTGGTGGATGATCGTCGCGCTGCCGGCGACCGAGCCGTCGACCGGGCGCGACTGCACCCGCTCCTTGGCGAAGGCGGCGGCCTTCTGGTAGGCGCGCTCCGCCACCGCGATGCCCTGCATGCCAACGGCGTAGCGGGCGGCGTTCATCATGATGAACATGTACTCCAGGCCGCGGTTCTCTTCGCCGATCAGCGTTCCGATCGCGCCCGGACCGTCGAGACCCTCGCCCCCCTGGTCGCCGAACTGCAGCACCGCGGTCGGGCTGGCCTTGATGCCGAGCTTGTGCTCGATGCTCACGCACCAGGCGTCGTTGCGGGCGCCGACGCTGCCGTCGGCGTTGACCAGGAACTTGGGCACGATGAACAGGCTGATGCCCTTCACGCCCTCGGGCGCGCCGACCACCCGCGCCAGCACCAGGTGGACGATGTTCTCGGCCATGTCGTGCTCGCCGTAGGTGATGAAGATCTTCGTGCCGAAGATCCGGTAGCGCCCGTCGCCGAGCGGCTCGGCCCGGGTGCGCACCAGCGCGAGGTCGGAGCCGGCCTGCGGCTCGGTCAGGTTCATCGTGCCGGTCCACTCGCCGGAAATCATCTTCGGGATGAAGCGCTGCTGCTGCTCGGGCGTGCCGGCGGTGAGCAGGGCTTCGATGGCGCCGTCGGTGAGCAGCGGACAGAGCGAAAAGCTCAGGTTGGCGCTGTTCAGCATCTCGATGCAGGCCGCGCCGATGGTCTTCGGCAAGCCCTGGCCGCCGAACTCGGACGGATGCTGCAACCCCTGCCAGCCACCCTCGGCGAACTGGCGAAACGCCTGCTTGAAGCCGGGCGTCGTCGTCACCACGCCGTCCTTCCACGACGACGGATTGACGTCGCCGTCGCGGTTCAGCGGCGCCAGGACTTCCTGGGTGAAGCGGGCCGACTCCTCGAGCACGGCCTGTGCCGTCTCGAGACCGGCGTCGTCGAAGCCGGGCAGAGTGGCGATCGCCTCCAGGTCGGCGAGCTCCTTCATGCAGAACAGCATGTCCTTGACCGGGGCGATGTAGCTCATGGCGTGACCTCTTGAAGCAGGCGGGACCGGAAGAAGAAAGCCCGCCGGCCGATCCCTCGGGCGAGCGGGCTGACCTGGGATTGGTGGCTCAGAGCGCCTTGACGAGCTCGGGAACCGCGACGAACAGGTCCTGCACCAGACCGTAGTCGGCGACGCTGAAGATCGGCGCCTCCTCGTCCTTGTTGATCGCGACGATGACCTTCGAGTCCTTCATCCCGGCCAGGTGCTGGATCGCGCCGCTGATGCCGGCGGCGATGTAGAGCTGCGGCGCGACGATCTTGCCGGTCTGGCCGACCTGCCAGTCGTTCGGTGCGTAGCCGGCATCGACCGCGGCGCGGCTGGCGCCGAGGGCGGCGCCGAGCTTGTCGGCGAGCGGCGTCAGGACTTCGTTGAACTTGTCGCTCGAGCCCATGGCGCGACCGCCGGAGACGATGATCTTGGCCGAAGTGAGCTCGGGCCGGTCGTTCTTGGCGATCTCCGAGCCGACGAAGGTCGACCTCGCGTACGCCGCTCCCGGGGTCAGCATCTCGACCGGCGCCGAGCCGCCCGTGGCCGCCGCCGGATCGAAGCCCGTGGTGCGGACCGTGATCACCTTGACCGGGTCGAGGCTCTGCACCGTGGCGATGGCGTTGCCGGCGTAGATCGGGCGCTCGAACGTGTCGGGCGCGTCGACCTTGGTGATGTCGGAGATCTGCCCGACGTCGAGCTTGGCGGCAACGCGGGGCGCGATGTTCTTGCCCGAAGCGGTGGCCGCAAACAGGATGTGCGAGTAGCCGGGCGCCAGCGCCAGCACCTGCGCCGCCACGTTCTCGGCCAGGCCGTGGGCGAACTGCTCGCCTTCGGCATGCAGCACCTTGGCGACGCCGCTCACGGCGGCCGCCGCGCTCGCCGCGCCTGCGGCGCCCGAGCCGGCGATCAGGACATGAACCTCGCCGCCCAGCTTGCCGGCGGCGGTGACGGTGTTGAGGGTGGCCGGGCGGATGCCGGCGTTGTCGTGCTCGGCGACGACGAGCGCCTTGATGTCGGCCATCTCAGATCACCTTCGCTTCGTTCTTCAACTTCGCGACCAGGGTCGCGACGTCGGGGACCTTGACTCCCGCCCCGCGCTTGGGCGGCTCGCTCACCTTGAGCGTCTTCAGGTGCGGCTTGATGTCGACGCCCAGGTCGGCCGGCTTGAAGATGTCCATCTGCTTCTTCTTCGCCTTCATGATGTTCGGCAGGGTCACGTAGCGCGGCTCGTTGAGGCGCAGGTCGGTGGTGACGATGGCCGGCAGCGCGAGCTTCAAGGTCTCGAGTCCGCCGTCGACCTCGCGCGTGACGCTGGCATGGCCGTCGGCGACCTCGACCTTGGAGGCGAAGGTCGCCTGCGGCAGGTCGAGGAGCGCGGCGAGCATCTGCCCGGTCTGGTTGCAGTCGTCGTCGATCGCCTGCTTGCCGAGGATCACGAGGCCGGGCTGTTCCTTGTCGAACAACGCCTTCAGCAGCTTGGCGACGGCGAGCGGCTGCAGCTCCTCGGTGGTCTCGACCAGGATCGAGCGGTCGGCGCCGATTGCCATCGCCGTGCGCAGCGTCTCCTGGCACTGGGTGACGCCGCAGGACACGGCGATCACCTCGGTGGCAGCGCCCTTCTCGCGCAGCCGCACCGCCTCTTCGACGGCGATCTCGTCGAACGGGTTCATGCTCATCTTGACGTTGGCGATGTCGACCCCGCTGCCGTCGGCCTTGACCCGCACCTTGACGTTGTAGTCGACGACGCGCTTGACGGGGACGAGAATCTTCATCGAGGGTGCTCCAAACTCGCGGGGTCGTATCGAACGAGCGTGCTATTTTAGCCAGCCCGAGCCCGCCCTCCTCGCCTGAGCGACCTTCCCCTCAGGGACACAACTCCGGTCGCGGCGTGACGCCGTAGATGGTGTCCTCGCGGAACCAGAAGTAGTACGCCTTGCCGGTGATGTTGATCGCTTCCTTGCCGGTCAACTGGCCGCTGCGGGTGGCGTAGATCACCGGGACGACCCAGCCCCGCTGCGAACTCACGTTGCCGCCAACCGGGCAGCCGCCAGGTTCGGGCTTGCCGATGTCGAGCTCGCGGTTGCGCTGCGGTCCCTTGATCGTCAGGTCGAAGAAGTTGACGATCGACTTCTCGTAATTCACCGGCGCCGGGGCGCGCAGGACAGGCGGCGGCTCCGGTGATCTCATGCTGGCGCAGCCCGCCAGCAGTGCGATGCACGATCCCACGGCGACTGCCGGTGCGAGCCTCATTGCCAAAATGCTAGTCCCAAAGCCAGCCCGTGCCCGTAGGACGTCAGCCATTCGTCGGCCATCCCCCGTGACCGAGGGGCGCTGAAGCTCCCATACGCGTTGGCGGCGCTGGTGCCCGGGGCGGGACTCGAACCCGCACGCCTTTCGACTGCGAGTTTTAAGCCCGCTACGTCTACCGATTCCGTCACCCGGGCGAGTCGATCGATCATACGGCGCGCTCCGGCCGGGGAGCGCCCCCTCGGCAATCTCAGGCCAGCGGCCAGCGCTGCGGATCGAAGCCGACGGTGACCGCGCCGGACGGCCACTCCACGACGGGCCGCTTGATGACGCTGGGATGGGCGAGCATCACGGCGCGCGCCGATGCGGCATCGCTCACACCGGCGCGCAAGGCCTCGTCGAGCTGGCGCCAGGTCGTTCCCTTGCGATTGAGGAGTGCTTCCCACCCTGCAGCGACGAGCCAAGTGTCGAGCCGGGCGGGCGGCACGCCGGCCTTCTTGAAGTCGTGAAAAGCCGCCGCGACCTCGTGCTCGGCCAGCCAGACGCGCGCTCGCTTGACGGTGTCGCAGTTCGCAATGCCGTAGAGGGTGGTCGTCATGAGAGTGTGTGGCGCGGCCGGCCAGCATCCTAGCGGGAACGACCGGGCCGCCAAAGTGGCACAGGCGGGCCGCCCGGGATCTACGATTGCCAAAGACCAACGCATTCAGGAGGATTCCATGCACCGAAAGCGCCTCGCCGCCCTCGCCGCCACTCTTCTCGCTGCCACGGCGGCGCACGCCGGACCCTACGACAGGTTCGTCGGAATGAGCGTGAAGAACGCCACCATCGAGGCCGAGCGAGGAGGCTTCGTCTACGTCACGGCTCTCGACAATTCGGGCAAGAACGAGAGGTTTCTCTGGCGCCGCGGTCAATCATGCGTTCTCTTTCGAACCACCGACCGGGTCGTGGTCGCCGTGAACGAGCGGCCCAACGCGGAGTGCGATGCTCCGCCGGTTGGAGTCGGTGGCGGATCCGGCCACGGTGAAGGCTCCTCGGGCCGGAACGAGGCGACCGACCTCTGCAAGAAGGCGGTGACCCGACGCGGCTATGACCGGTTCGATGACATCGATGCCGACAAGCAACACGGCGGCGGATGGGAGATCAGCGGCAGGGCGCGAGGCGATCGCGGACGCGCCGCCTTCAGCTGCTCGATCGACGGACGCTCGATTCGCAAGCTCGTCGTGAACCCCCTTGGCGGCGGCAACTCCGGCCACAACGTCGTGACCTGCGAGTCGGAGAACCGCGGCTACAGGCGCTGCGAGATCGACACGCGCCGGGGCGTGCACCTCGTGGAGCGCATCAGCGAGACCCGCTGCGTCGAAGGTCAGAACTGGGGCGTCAGGTCCGGCGCGGTCTGGGTCGACAACGGCTGCTCGGCGAGATTCGAGGCCGGGGGTGGGCGGTAAGGCCCCATGCCGAATGTCCGGGCAGGTCTGCTGAATCTGCTATGGAGGCGCGGGCCGGAGTCGAACCGACCTACTCGGATTTGCAATCCGGTGCATAACCGCTTTGCTACCGCGCCGCTCTGACTGTCGATAAAAAGGGAAGCCGAGGCTTCCCTTCTTCTTCATGTCTGGAGCGGGAGAAGAGTCTCGAACTCTCGACCTCAACCTTGGCAAGGTTGCGCTCTACCAACTGAGCTACTCCCGCATCGTTCGACCGGGGCTCGAAAGCCCCGGCGACGAAGGCCGCAAGTATAGCGGCAAGCCGGCGGGCTCGCGCCCGCAGGCCCGCCGCTACCGGCTCAATGGGTCAGGACGTCGCCGACCGGGGGCACCGGCGCCGCGGCGGCCGGCTCGGCCGCCTTCGCGGGCTCGTCGTCGGGCAGGGGCTGCGGCGCCGACTCGAGCGCGAACTCGAGCACCTGGTCGATCCACTTCACCGGCACGATCTCGAGCTGGTTCTTCACGTTCTCCGGAATGTCCTGCAGATCCTTGACGTTGTCCTGCGGGATCAGCACGGTCTTGATGCCGCCGCGGCGCGCCGCGAGGAGCTTTTCCTTCAGGCCGCCGATCGCCGTGACCTCGCCGCGAAGCGTGATCTCGCCGGTCATCGCGACGTGGGCGCGAACCGGAATCCCGGTCAGCGCCGAGACGAAGGCCGTCGTCATCGCCGCGCCGGCGCTCGGGCCGTCCTTGGGCGTCGCGCCGTCGGGCACGTGGATGTGGACGTCGCGCTTCTCGAACATGTCGTCCTTGATGCCGAGCCTGCGGGCGCGGCTCCTCACCACCGAACGCGCCGCCTCGACCGATTCCTTCATCACGTCGCCGAGCTGGCCGGTGCGGATGATGTTGCCCTTGCCGGGCATCACCGCCGCCTCGATCGTCAGCAGGTCGCCGCCGACCTCGGTCCAGGCGAGCCCGACCACCTGGCCGACCTGGTTTTCCTTCTCGGCCTGGCCGTAGTCGAACTTGCGCACGCCCAGGTAGTCGTTGAGGTTGTCCTCGACGACCACGACCTTCTCCGTGACCTGCTTGAGCTGGATCGCCTTGACCACCTTGCGGCAGATCTTCGAGATCTCGCGCTCGAGCGAGCGCACGCCCGCTTCCCGCGTGTAGTAGCGGACGATGCCGCGCACGCCGGCTTCGGTGATCTCCAGCTCGCCTTCGCGGATGCCGTTGTTCTTGGCCTGCTTGGGCATCAGGTAGCGCAGCGCGATGTTGACCTTCTCGTCCTCGGTGTAGCCCGCCAGGCGGATCACTTCCATCCGGTCGAGCAGCGCCGGCGGGATGTTCATCGAGTTGGAGGTGGCGATGAACATCGTGTCCGACAGGTCGAAGTCGACCTCGACGTAGTGGTCGCTGAAGGTGTGGTTCTGCTCAGGATCCAGCACCTCGAGCAGGGCCGACGACGGGTCGCCGCGGAAGTCCATGCCGAGCTTGTCGATCTCGTCGAGCAGGAACAGCGGGTTCCTGGTGCCGATCTTCGACAGGCTCTGCAGCACCTTGCCCGGCATCGAGCCGATGTAGGTGCGGCGATGGCCGCGGATCTCGGCTTCGTCGCGCACGCCGCCGAGCGCCATGCGCACGAACTTGCGGCCGGTGGCGCGGGCCACGCTCTGGCCGAGCGAGGTCTTGCCGACGCCCGGAGGCCCGACCAGGCACAGGATCGGCGACTTCACCTTGTCGACGCGCTGCTGCACCGCGAGGTACTCGAGGATGCGGTCCTTGACCTTGTCGAGGCCGTAGTGGTCCTCGTCGAGCACCTGGGCGGCGAAGGCCAGGTCCTGCTTGATCTTGGTCTTCTTCGACCACGGCAAGTTGACCAGCGTGTCGATGTAGTTGCGCACGACGGTGGCCTCGGCCGACATCGGCGACATGAGCTTGAGCTTCTTGAACTCGGCGTCGACCTTCTTCTTCGCTTCCTTCGGCAGCTTGGCGGCGATGATCTTCTTCTCGAGCTCCTCCATGTCGGCGCCTTCTTCGCCGTCACCGAGCTCCTTCTGGATCGCCTTGACCTGCTCGTTGAGGTAGTACTCGCGCTGGCTCTTCTCCATCTGCCGCTTGACGCGGCCGCGGATGCGCTTTTCCACCTGCAGGATGTCGACCTCGTGCTCGAGCTGCTCGAGCAGCTTCTCGAGGCGCTTGCCGGTGTCGACCAGGTCGAGCACCGACTGCTTGTTCTCGAGCTTGAGCGGCAGGTGCGCGGCGATCGTGTCGGCCAGGCGGCCGGCGTCGTCGATACCGGCGATCGAGGTCAGGATCTCGGGCGGGATCTTCTTGTTGAGCTTGACGTACTGGTCGAACTGCTGCGTCACCGCGCGGCGCAGCGCCTCGACCTCGCTCTTGGCCTCGACCTCGGGCGGAACCGGAGTCACTTCGGCGACGAAGTATTCGCCGTTGTCGGTGACGCCGTGGGTAATGGCGCGCTGCACGCCCTCGACCAGCACCTTCACCGTGCCGTCGGGGAGCTTGAGCATCTGCAGGATCGAGGAGACGCAGCCGACCTCGAACATGTCGTCGGGCTTGGGCTCGTCCTTGCCGGCGGCCTTCTGCGCGACCAGCATGATCTGCCGGCCGGCTTCCATCGCCACCTCGAGCGCCTTGATCGACTTGGGCCGACCGACGAACAGGGGAATGACCATGTGCGGGAAGACAACCACGTCGCGCAGCGGCAGCAGCGGCAGGGTGATCTTCTCGGCGGGGAGTACAGGGTGACCGGACATGACGGATTTCCTCTCTTTCTCGTGCCGATGTGGGGCTCGAGGCGTGGAATTAAAAGGGCTTGGGCCGAGAGGCGGGCCGCGGAGGTGATGGATCCTGCCCGATCGGGGAGTCGGGCAGTCCGCGCATCAGGCGCTGAACTTGGCCGGTTCTCGGTAGACGAGAAGCGGCTTGGCTTCGTCCTGGATGGTGTGCTCGTCGAGCACGACCTTGGCCACGCCGTCGAGCGTGGGCAGCTCGAACATGGTGTCGATCAGCGACTGTTCCATGATCGAGCGCAGGCCGCGGGCGCCGATCTTGCGGGCCAGCGCCTTCTTGGCGATCGCCGTCAGCGCCGAAGGCCGGATCTCGAGCTCGACGCCGTCCATGGCGAAAAGCTTCTGGTACTGCTTGACCAGCGCATTCTTCGGCTCGGTGAGGATGCGGACCAGGGCGTCCTCGGTCAGCTCACCGAGCGTGGCGACGACAGGCAACCGGCCCACCAGCTCGGGAATCAGACCAAACTTGATGAGGTCCTCGGGCTCGACCTCGCGGAAGATCTCCGAGACGCGCTTTTCCGACTTGGTGTGGACCGTGGCGCCGAAGCCGATGCCCGACTTCTCGGAGCGGTTCTGGATCACCTTCTCCAGGCCGTCGAAGGCGCCGCCGCAGATGAACAGGATGTTGGTCGTGTCGATCTGCAGGAAATCCTGGTTCGGGTGCTTCCTGCCGCCCTGCGGCGGCACGCTGGCCATGGTGCCTTCGACCAGCTTCAGCAGCGCCTGCTGCACGCCTTCGCCGGAGACGTCGCGAGTGATCGAGGGGTTGTCGGCCTTGCGGCTGATCTTGTCGATCTCGTCGATGTAGACGATGCCGCGCTGTGCCTTCTCGACGTCGTAGCCGCAGTTCTGCAGCAGCTTCTGGATGATGTTCTCGACGTCCTCGCCGACGTAGCCGGCTTCGGTGAGCGTGGTCGCGTCGGCGATCACGAACGGGACGTTCAGCAGCCGGGCCAGGGTCTGCGCGAGCAGCGTCTTGCCCGAGCCGGTGGGGCCGATCAGGAGGATGTTGCTCTTGGAGAGCTCGATCTCGTCCTTGGTGCGGCTCATGTGCTTGAGCCGCTTGTAGTGGTTGTAGACGGCGACCGAGAGGGTTCGCTTGGCGACGTCCTGGCCGATCACGTACTGGTCGAGGCTGGACTTGATCTCGCTCGGGATCGGCAGGTCCGACTTGGCCGACTTCGGATCGGCGGCATCGACCGGCACTTCGTCACGGATGATGTCGTTGCAGAGCTCGATGCACTCGTCGCAGATGAAGACCGAAGGCCCGGCGATAAGCTTCTTCACCTCGTGCTGGCTCTTGCCGCAGAACGAGCAGTAAAGGACCTTTTCGCTGGAAGAACCTTTTTTCTCGGCCATGAAGTTCGGAGGGGGCGGCGGGGGTTGCCCGGCCGGAACAATGATAGTGGAAAAGAAAACGGGGCCTTCGTCTGGAGAAAGGCCCCGTTCGCGGCGTTGTTGCAACCCCACGCCCGGGGCGAAGGGCCTATTTGTCGTTCGTCGCCGGGGCGCGCTCGCTCAGCACCTTGTCGATCAGCCCGTACGCCTTCGACTCCTCGGGATCCATGAAAAAGTCACGTTCCATGTCGGCCCGGATCTTCTCGATCGGCTGGCCGGTGCGCTCGGCGTAGATCTTGTTCAGCTGCTCGCGGGTCTTCAGGATCTCCCGGGCATGGATCTCGATGTCGGTCGCCTGGCCCTGGGCGCCGCCCGAGGGCTGGTGGATCATGACCCGAGAGTTCGGCAGCGCCAGGCGCTTGCCCTTGGCGCCGGCCATCAGCAGGAACGAGCCCATGCTGGCGGCGATGCCCATGCACATAGTCGAGACGTCGGGCTTGACGAACTGCATCGTGTCGTAGATCGACAGGCCCGCGCTCACCGAGCCGCCTGGCGAATTGATGTAGAGATGGATGTCCTTGTCCGGGTTCTCGCTCTCGAGGAAGAGCATCTGCGCGACCACCAGGTTGGCGGTCTGGTCGGTCACCGGGCCGACCATGAAGATGATGCGCTCGCGCAGGAGCCGGCTGTAGATGTCGTAGGCGCGTTCGCCACGGCCCGACGTTTCGATGACGATGGGCACCATGCCCAGACCGGTGGTTTCAAGCGCGCTCATCGGAGATCCTCGTTGCTTTCCTGTGACCCATCTCGGGATCGATTATGGGACGGCAAGAAGGCCCCGGAAGCGTCGTACTGGCCGTTCGGCCGGGCCGCACCGCGGCCCATGTCCGTCAGTTGGCCATCAGCTCGTCGAACGGAACCGACTTGTCGGTCACCTTGGCGCGTTCGAGCACGTGGTTGGCGACGTTGTTCTCGACCACCACGCCCTCCACGTCGGCCATGCGCTGCCGGTCGCTCAGGTACCAGCGCATCACCTCGGCCGGCTTCTCGTAGCTCTGCGACAGCTCCTCGATATGCGCCTGCAGCTGCTCGGGCTTGGCCTGCAGGTTCTGGCTTCGCACCAGCTCGCCGACGACCAGGCCGAGGCGAACCCGCTTCTCCGCCTGGCCGGTGAACATCTCGGCCGGGAGCTGCGCGTTCTCGACGTCCTTCATGCCGCGCTTCTTCAGGTCGGCGCGCATGTCCTCGATCATCCGCTCGGTCTCGCCGGCGACCAGCGCCTTCGGCACCTCGAGCTCGGAGACCTTGACCAGCGCGTCCATCACGCTCGCCTTGTTGCGCGCCTGGATCCGGAACTTGACCTCGCGCTCGAGGTTCTTCCGGATGTCGGCGCGCAGCGCCTCGACCGTGCCGCCGCCGATGCCGAGCGACTTGGCGAACGCCTCGTCGACCTCGGGAAGGTGCTGGGTCTCGATCTTCTTCAGGGTGACCATGAAGTCGGCTTCCTTGCCGGCCACGTCCTTGCCCTGGTAGTCGGCCGGGAACTGCAGCGGGAAGGTCTTGGAATCACCCGTCTTCATGCCGCGAACGGCGGCGTCGAACTGCTCGAGCATCTGGCCCTCGCCGATGACGAACTGGAAGGCTTCCGCCTTGCCGCCGTCGAACGGCACGCCGTCGACGGTGCCGGCGAAGTCGATCGTCACCCGGTCGCCGACGGCGGCGGGCTCGACCGCCGGCCGCTGCTGGAAGGTCCGGCGTTGCTTCCTCAGGATGTCCAGCGTCTTGTCGACCGCCTCGTCGCCCACCTCGGTGGTGACGCGCTCGACCTCGGCGGTAGAGAGGTCGCCGATCTTCACCTCGGGATAGACCTCGAAGGTCGCGTCGAAGGCGACCTCGCCTTCGGGCGCGCCCTCTTTCTCGGTGATCCGCGGCGGGCCGGCGACGCGCAGCTTGGCCTCGGTCACGGCCTCGGAGAACACCTGGCCGACCTTGTCGTTCAGGACTTCGCTGTGCACCGTGTAGCCGTAGCGCTGCGAGACCACGCTCATCGGCACCTTGCCGGGGCGAAAGCCGTCGGCCTTGACGGTGCGCGAGAGCCGGCGCAGGCGCGACTCGACCTCGGAGGCGATCGTCGCCGCCGGCAGCGACAGGGTGATCCGTCGCTCGAGCTTGTCGAGCGTTTCAACTTGAACGGCCATGATGTTTCTTCAAAGGGTTGCTGGTGCGCGGGGCGGGACTCGAACCCACACGCCGGTGAAGGCGTCAGGACCTAAACCTGGTGCGTCTACCAATTTCGCCACCCGCGCGGGGGTAACCCGCTAGTTTACCGGCTCGGCCCTCACCCGGAACCAGGCCGCATACATGGCCGGCAGCGAGAACAGGGTCAGCGCCGTCGCGACGATCAGGCCGCCCATGATCGCCACGGCCATCGGCCCCCAGAAGACGCTGCGCGAAAGCGGAATCATCGCCAGTACAGCCGCTGCCGCGGTCAGCACGATCGGCCGGCAGCGCCGGACCGCGGCCTCGACGATCGCCGTGCCCGCGGCCACGCCGCGCGCGCGATCCTGCTCGATCTGGTCGATCAGGATGACCGAGTTGCGCATGATCATGCCCATCAGGGCGATCACACCGAGCAGCGCGACGAAGCCGAACGGCCGGTTCAGCAGCAACAGCGCCGCGGCGACGCCGGCGATGCCGAGCGGCGCGGTCAGGAACACCAGCACCGAGCGGCTGAAGCTGTGCAGCTGCAGCATCAGCAGGGTGAACATGATGAAGAGCATCAGCGGCGCGCCGGCGGCAATCGACCCCTGGCCCTTGCTGCTCTCCTCCACCGCGCCGGCCACCTCGATCCGGTAGCCCGGGAGCATCCTTGCGCGCAGCGGCACGAACAGCGGATCGAGCTGCGCCGTCACGGTCGCGCCCTGCAGGTCGTCGACGATGTCGCCCTGCACCGTCGCCGCGTAGTCGCGGCCCTCGCGCCAGAGGACACCCGGCTCCCAGGCGAAGCGCGCGGTCGCGATCTGGTCGAGCGGCACGCTCTTTCCGCTGGCGGTCGGCACGTAGGCATTGGCCAAGTCGGAGATCGCGTTGCCGGGCCCGGCGGGCTGACGCAGCACGATGTCGATCAGCTTGTCGCCGTCGCGGTACTGGCCGATGTTGCTGCCACCGTTGACGACGTGCGCCGCCTGGGCGATGCCCTGGCTGGTGACGCCGAGCGCCCGCGCCTTGTCCTGGTCGATGTCGAGATGCAGCGCCTTGACCGACTCGTTCCAGTTGTCGTTGACGCCGCGCAGGTTCGGGTTGGCCCGCATGATCGCCTTCACCTCGTCGGCATAGGCGCGCACGCGCGACGCTTCCGGGCCGACGACGCGGAACTGCACCGGATAGGCGACCGGCGGGCCATTGGGCAGCAGCTTTGCGCGCGCCCGGGCCTCGGGAAACTCGGTTGCGAGCAGCGCCGGCAAGGCGGTGCGCAGCTTCTCGCGCGCCTTCATGTCGCGCGGCATCACGATCAGCTGGCTGGCATTGGTCTGCGGGAAGACCTGATCGAGCACGAGCACGAAGCGCTCGGCGCCGCTGCCGACCCAGGTGGTCACGTTCTCCACGCCTTCGAGCCCCAGGATCCGCGCCTCCACCCGTTGGGTCACCTCCTGGTTGGCGGCGAACGACGTGCCCTCGGGATACCAGAGGTCGACCAGGACCTCGAGACGGCTCGAATCGGGAAAGAACTGCTGCTGCACCGTGCCCATGCCGACCACGCCGAGGGCGAGCGACGCGACCGTCGCGCCGATCGTCGCCCAGCGATGGCGCACGCACCAGGCGACGACGCTGCGAAAGCGCGCGTAGAACGGGCTGTCGAACAGCTCGTGCGGCGGCTCGTGGGACCCCGCCTTGCGCCGCTCCTCGAGCAGCACCGTGCCGAGGTAAGGCACGAAGTACACCGAGACCAGCCAGGAGATCAGGAGCGCCGCGGCAGTCACCGCGAAGATCGCGAAGGTGTACTCGCCGACGGTCGACTGGGCCAGGCCGATCGGCAGGAAGCCGACCGCGGTGATCAGCGTGCCGGTGAGCATCGGCATCGCCGTGGCCTCGTAGGCGAAGGTCGCGGCGCGCGCCTTGTCGAAGCCCTCCTCGAGCTTACGCACCATCATCTCCACGGCGATGATCGCGTCGTCGACGAGCAGACCCAGGGCGATGATCAGCGAGCCGAGCGAGATCTTGTGCAGTCCGACGCCGGCGTAGTACATGACGACGAACGTGATCGAGAGGACCAGCGGGATCGTGATCGCGACCACCAGCCCCGGCCGCCAGTCGAGGCGCAGCGGCTTGAAGTGCAGGCCCAGGGCGACGAAGCTGACGGCGAGCACGATCAGGATCGCCTCGACCAGGGTGCCGACGAACTCGTTGACCGAGCCCGACACGACCTTGGCCTGGTTCTGGAACTGGTGCAGCTCGAGGCCTGCCGGCAGGTCGGCGCGGATGTGCCCGGAGGTCTTCTCCAGCGCCTTGCCGAGGGCGATGATGTCGCCGCCGCGCGCCATCGAGATGCCGAGGGCGATCACCTCCTTGCCGCGGTCGCGCACCTTGACCTGCGGCGGGTCGATCGTCGCCCGGCGGATCTCGGCGATGTCGCCGAGCTTGAACGCCGAGGCGCCGGCGCGGATGGGGAGGCGCCGCAAGTCGTCGAGCGAATTGAACTGGCCGGCGACGCGCACCTGGATCGAATCGGTGGGGGCGGTGATCGTGCCGCCCGACTCGATCGCGTTCTGCTGGCCGAGCTGCGCCAGCACCTGGTTGAAGTCGAGGCCGAGCGGCGCGAGCCGGCGCTGCGAGATCTCGACGAACACCTTCTCGTCCTGGGCGCCGAAGATCGCGACCTTGTTGACGTCCTTCACCTTCAGCAGGCGTTGCCGCACGTCGTCGGCGTGGTCCTTCAGCTCGGCGTAGCTGTAGCCGTCGGCCGAAAGCGCGTAGATCGTGCCGTAGACGTCGCCGAATTCGTCGTTGAAGAACGGGCCGACAACGCCCGGCGGCAGCGTGCCGCGCATGTCGCCGAGCTTCTTTCGCACCGTGTACCAGATCTGCGGCATCTCCTTCGGCGGCGAGGAGTCGCGCACCTGGAACAGGATCAGCGCTTCACCCGGCTTCGAGTAGCTGCGGATGCGGTCGGCGTACGGCACCTCCTGCAGGCCCTTCTCGAGCTTGTCGGTCACCTGCTCGGCGACCTGCTGCGCCGTCGCGCCGGGCCAGAAGACGCGGATCGCCATGGCCCGGAAGGTGAACGGCGGATCCTCGTCCTGGCCGAGCTGGAAATACGCCGCCGCGCCCAACACCAGGAGGACGACGAGCAGGTAGCGCGTCAGCGCGCGGTGTTCCAGCGCCCAGCGCGAGATGTTGAGCCGCTGCCGGCCGGGCGGGGCGGGCTCGGCCGGGGGCTCGGTAGACGCGACGGTGCTCATCGCAGTACGGCGGAGGTGGCGGTCACGGGCGAGGCGGCGACCGCCGCGGCCGCCGGCGGCGAAAGCGTCGTCGCGGCGGCCCGGCCGAGTCGTGCCGGCGCGGAGGCGCTGCCGAGCGGCGCTTCCGGGTCGGTGTACAGCCGGACCTTCTGCCCGGCGCTGAGGACGTGGACACCGGCGGTCACTACCCGGTCGCCGGGCGCCAGGCCGGCGACGACGACCGCCTCGCTGCCCTCGGCGCCGCCGAGGCTCACCGGCCGCGAGACCGCCGTCATCGAGGCCTGATCGACCACCCAGACGATGCTTCGGCCATGCTCCTCCTTCAGCGCCGAGAGCGGAATGCGGGCGACGCCGGCGACCCGCGGCGCGGCGATCGTCACCGTCGCGGTTTGCCCGAGGCGCGGTGGCGTCGCCGCGACGCCGAGGTCGGCCTTGACCAGGAAGGTGCGGGTCGCAGGATCGGCCGCCGCCGAGATCTCGCGGATCGTCGCCGGCACCTCGTCGCCGCTGCTCCAGAGTCGCACGCCGATGCTGCCGTGGCGCACCATGACCGCCTGGACCAGCGCCACCTTGTCCTCGGGCACCGAGAAGACGACGTCGCGCGGACCGTCGTGGGCGAGGCGCAGCACCGGCGCGCCGGCGGCGACCACCATGCCCGGCTCGACATCCACGCCGGTGACCACGCCGCCGACGTCGGCGGTCAGCGCTGCGTAGCCCGCCTGGTTGCCCTGCACGCCCGACTGCGCCCGCGCCTGCGCGAGCTGCGCCTGGGCGACCTTGAGCGAGGTCTCGCGCCGCTCGAGCTCGGCGCCGCTGATGAAGCCCTGGTCCTTCAGGTCGCGGTAGCGTGTGAAGTCGGCCTCGGCCTGCTGCAGGTTGACCGCGGCGCTGGCGACGCCGGCGCGGGCAACGTCTTCGCCCAGGCGCAGGTCGCGGGGATCGAGGCGGGCGAGAACCTGACCGGCCTTGACCGCGTCGCCGACGTTGACCGGCCGCTCGACCATCTTGCCGCCGACACGAAAGCCGAGCCGCGACTCGGTCCGCGCCCGGATCTCGCCCGCGTATTCGTGCTTGCTGCCGGCTGACGCAGGCGCGATCACCATGGTCTTGACCGCGCGCACGGGCTCGGGCGGCGGCGCCGACTTCGAGCACGCGGCCAGGCCCAGGAGCAGCGACGACGAAAGGAGCACGGCAGACGGAAAACGGGGGTTCATTGCGAGCGCTCCGATGGCGTAACTGACTGACCGGTCAGTAATATACGGGCCGTCCGCCACATCGTCAAACGGAATGAGTCGCAACCCGGCCGATTGATCGCCGCACGGCCCGAAGCATCCGGCATGGAGAATCGCTGCCGTGCCCGTCGAACATTACGAGAACTTTCCGGTCGCTTCGCTGCTGTGCCCGCCGGCGCTGCGCCCGGCGATCGAAGCGATCTATGCCTTCGCCCGCACCGCCGACGACATCGCCGACGAGGGCGACGCCACCGCCGGCGAGCGGTTCGAAACGCTGACCGCCTACCGCGCCTCGCTTGCCGCGGTCGCCGCGGGTCGTCCCGCCTCGGGATGGCCGCGCGTGTTCGAGCCGCTGGCAGCTGCGATCGCGCGGCACCGCCTGCCGGTCGAGCTGCTCGATGCCCTGCTCGACGCCTTCATCCAGGACCTGACCGTCGACCGCTACGCCGATCGGCCCGCCCTGCTCGACTACTGCCGTCGCTCGGCCAATCCCGTCGGCCGCCTGTTGCTGCACCTCTACGGCGTCGGCGGCGCCGACCAGCTCGCCCGCTCCGACGCCATCTGCACCGCCCTGCAGCTCGCGAATTTCTGGCAGGACCTCGGCCGCGACACGCAGCGCGGCCGCCTCTACCTGCCCGAGGCCGATTGCCGCCGCCACGGCGTCGATCCGCAGGACGTGCGTTCCGGCCGCGACAGCGAGGCCGTGCGCCGCCTGGTGCTCGACGTCGTCGCCTGGGCGCGCAGCCTGATGCGCTTCGGCGCGCCGCTGGTCCACGCCGTGCCGGGGCGCGCCGGCTGGGAGTTGCGCCTCGTCGTCCAGGGCGGGCTGCGGGTGCTCGAGCGCATCGACCGCCTCGACGGCGCCACCTTGCGCGAGCGGCCGAAGCTCGGCTGGGCCGACACGCCGACGATCGCTTGGCGTGCGCTGCGGATGCGCCGCGGCAGCGTCGCCCCGACCGAGCGGGCCGCATGAGCATCGCCCTGACCGCCCGATGCACGCCGCGATGACGCCGGAGCAGTACGTCCAGGAGAAGGCCGTCGCCAGCGGCTCGAGCTTCTACTACGCCTTTCTGTTCCTGCCGCCGCCGCGGCGGGCGGCGATCACCGCCTTCTACGCGTTCTGCCGCGAGGTCGACGACGTCGTCGACGAGGTCTCCGACCGCGGCGTCGCCGCGGCCAAGCTCGCCTGGTGGCAGGGCGAGATCGCCGCGAGCTGGGCCGGCAATCCGAGCCACCCGGTGATGAAGGCGCTGCTGCCGCACACCGGCGCCTACGCGATCGAGCCGCGCCATCTTCTGGCGGTGATCGAAGGCTGCCAGATGGACCTCGACCAGTCGCGCTACCTCGACTTCCCCGGCCTGGCGCGCTACTGCGACCTGGTCGCCGGTGTCGTCGGGGAGGTCGCGGCGAACATCTTCGGGCGGGAGAGCGAATCGACGGTCGCCTACGCGCACAAGCTCGGCCTGGCGATGCAGCTCACCAACATCATTCGAGACATCGGCGACGACGCCCGGCGCGGCAGGATCTACCTGCCGATGGACGAGCTGAAGCAGTTCGACGTGAAGGCGAACGAGCTGCTCGAGCGCCAGTACAGCGATCGCTTCACCGCGCTGATGCGCTTCCAGGCGGAGCGGGCGCACCGCACCTACGACGAGGCGCTGGCCCTGCTCGACCCCGCCGACCGGCGCGCCCAGAAGCCGGGGCTGATGATGGCCAACATCTATCGCGCGCTGTTGCGCGAGATCGAGGCCGACGGCTTTCACGTCCTGCACCAGCGGATCTCGCTCACGCCGCTCAGGAAGCTCTGGATCGCGATGCGCACGAACTGGCGCGGTCGATAGAGTGATGGTGCAGCGGATCGCCGTGGTCGGCGCCGGCTGGTCGGGGCTCGCTGCCGCACTGGAATGCAGCGCCCGAGGCGCGAAGGTCACGCTGTTCGAGATGGCGCCGGCCATCGGCGGCCGGGCGCGCGACCTGAACACCGGCGACGACGGGCTCGACAACGGCCAGCACATCTGCATCGGCGCCTACAGCGAGACGCTGCGCCTGATGGCGCGGGTGGGCGTCGCCGAGGAAGAGGCGTTCCTGCGCCTGCCGCTTCGCCTCGTCGACGCGCGCGGCCTGGGCCTGCGCCTGCCTGCGGGGCGCGCGATGCCCGCCTTCGCCCGGGCCGTGCTGGCTCGCCGCGGCTGGTCGTGGGGCGAGCGTTTCGCACTGCTGCGCGTCGCCGCGGGCTGGGCGCGAAGCGGCTTCGTCTGCCCGCCGGACTCGACCGTCGACGATCTTGTGGGGCGCTTGCCCGAGGCCGTTCGGCGCGAGCTGATCGAGCCGCTCTGTGTCGCCGCGCTCAACACGCCCGCCAAGGCAGCAAGCGGAACCGTCTTCCTGCGCGTGCTGCACGACGCCCTCGCCGCCGGCGCGGGGGCTTCCGACCTGCTGCTGCCGCGGGTGGGGCTGAGCGCGCTGTTTCCGCAGCCGGCGCTCGCCCGGCTCACGGCCGCGGGTACCGAGGTCCGGCTCGCCCATCGGGTCGAGCGGGTCGAGCGGAACGAGTCCGCCGAGGGTTGCTGGCGGATCGACGGCGACGCCTTCGACGCGGTGGTTGTCGCCGCCAGCGCCGTCGAGGCGGCCCGCCTGCTGGCGCCGCACGATCCGGCCTGGGCCGAGCGGGCGGCGGCGTTGCGCTACGAGCCGATCGTCACCGTCTATGCGCGAAGCGAAGGCGCCCACCTCCCCGAACCTATGCTGGTGCTCCACGCCGACGACGCGCATCCCGCGCAGTTCGTCTTCGACCGCGGGCGCCTCGGCGGTCCGGCGGGCCTGCTCGCGTTCGTGATCAGCGGCGCCGAAGCCTGGGTGGCGCGCGGCCTGGTGGCCACCGAAGCCGCCACGCTCGAGCAGGCGCGCTCGGCCCTCGCCGCGCACCTGCGCGCGCCGGTCGTGGCGTTGCGCACGATCGTCGAGAAGCGGGCGACCTTTCGCTGCACGCCCCGGCTGGCCCGGCCGCCGCTCCAGGTCGCGCCAGGGCTGGTCGCCGCCGGCGATTACATCGACGGCCCCTACCCGGCCACCCTCGAAGGCGCGCTGCGCAGCGGCACCGCGGCGGCACGCGCGCTGCTTTCCGCCTGACCCTCGGCGAGAATCGCGGCATGCGGAAGACCGAAGAGCGCGCCATCACGATTCAGGTCCTCGAGCGCGCCTTCTCCCTGCTCGACCTGCTGGCCTCGCACCAGGAGCCGGTGTCGCTGAAGATCATCAGCGAGCAGAGCGGCCTGCATCCGTCGACCGCGCACCGGATCCTCAACGACCTCACCATCGGCCGCTACGTCGATCGCCCCGAGCCGGGCAGCTACCGGCTCGGCATGCGCCTGCTCGAGCTCGGCAACCTGGTGAAGGCCCGGCTCGACGTGCGCGACGCCGCGCTGGCGCCGATGCGCGAGCTGCACAAGCTGACCCACCAGCCGGTGAACCTCTCCATGCGGCAGGGCGACGAGATCGTCTATGTCGAACGGACCTACAGCGAGCGCTCGGGGATGCAGGTGGTGCGGGCCATCGGCGGACGCGCGCCGCTGCACCTCACTTCCGTCGGCAAGCTCTTCCTGGCGCAGGACGACGCCCAGCGGGTGCGTGCCTACGCCGCCCGGACCGGCCTGGCCGGCCACACCCGCAACAGCATCACCGACCTGACCTCGCTGGAACGCGAGCTGTCGCGGGTGGCGCAGTACGGCACGGCGCGCGACGACGAGGAGCTCGAGCTGGGCGTGCGCTGCATGGCCGCCGGCATCCTCGACGACCAGGGCAAGCTGGTCGCCGGACTGTCGATCTCGGCGCCGGCCGATCGGCTGGAGGAAAGCTGGCTGGAGCGGCTGCGCGCGACGGCGGCGCAGATCTCGTCGGCCCTCGGCCACCGCGGCTGAGCGGCGGCGCGCCTGGCGGCCTCAGATCTTCGGCTTGGCCGGGACGAGCACCGGCAGCGCGGCGGCGGTGTGCGCCGATTCGTTGACCCAGCGGCGCACCCGCTCGGCATCGCCGATCCGCGAGTACTTGCCGGCCGAATCGAGGAACACCATGATCAGCTGGCGCCCGGCCATCTTCGCCTGCATCACCAGGCAGCGCCCGGCTTCGGAGATGTAGCCGGTCTTCTGCAGGCCGATGTCCCACTCGGGGCTCTTGACCAGGCCGTTGGTGTTGCGGAACTGGATCGGCCGGTTGCCGACTTCGACCGCGTACTCGTGCGAGGTGGAGAGCTCGCGGATGATCTGGTGCTCGTGCGCGGCCTTGACCAGCGTGGCCAAATCACGCGCGCTCGACTGGTTGTTGCTCGACAGGCCGGTCGGCTCGACGTAGCGCGTGTCCTTCATGCCGAGCTCGCGCGCCTTGTGGTTCATCTCGGCGACGAACACGGCGAGACCACCGGGGTAGGTGCGGCCGAGGGCGTGCGCCGCCCGGTTCTCCGAGGACATCAGCGCCAGGTGCAGCATGTCGCCGCGCGGCAGCGTGGTGCCGACCTTGAGCCGGGAGCGGCTGCCCTTTTCGGTGTCGATGTCGTCGTCGGTGATCGTGATCATCTCGTCGAGCGGCAGGTTCGCCTCGGTGACGACGACGGCGGTCATGAGCTTCGTGAGCGAGGCGATCGGCAGCACCGCCTGGGCGTTCTTGGAGAACAGCACCTCGTCGGTGTCCTGGTCGAGGACCAGGGCGACGCCCGACTTCAGTTCGAGGGCATCGGCGGCGTCGTGCAAGCCCGATAGCTGGCCGAAGGAGGGATGGACCGGCTCGACCCGGACCAGGGCGACCCGGCGGAGCGCGCCGTTGTGGCCGCGCACGACGACCACCGACGTGTTGGCGCGTTTCGCGGCGGGGCTCGCCTTGGCCGTGGGCCGCTTCTTCTCGAGGGTCGCTGACTTCGGCGTGGCGGCCATGGCGACGGCAGCGCAGCAGAGCAGGAGGGAGGCGGAAAGCAGGGTGCGGACAGTCGACAAAACTCTTCCCTCGGGTGCGGGCGGCGCGCGAAGTCTAGGATATGCAAGAAAAGTGCGCAAGATCAAAAACTTGCGCGCCGTTCCTAAAGTGAGACAACAGGCACGGAACGGCCACCCTGGGGGGCCGACCGCGCCGGTCAGCCCTGGGCCGCGACCCGTTCCGTCTTGCTGTGCAGCTTGTTCAACGCGGCGAGGTAGGCTTTCGCCGACGCGACGATGATGTCCGGATCGGCACCGACGCCATTGACGATCCGGCCCGCGTGTTGCAGCCGAACCGTCACCTCGCCCTGCGATTCTGTCGAGCCGCTGGTGATCGCATTCACCGAATAGAGCAGCATCTCCGCCCCACTTCCCACCCTCGACTCGATCGCCTTGAGGCTGGCGTCGACCGGGCCGTCGCCATCGCTCGAGGCGTGGTGCTCGACCTCGCCGGCCGAGAACACGACGCTCGCCTGCGGGCGGGCGCCGGTCTCGGAGTGCTGTGCCAGCGACTTGAGCCGGTAGTGCTCGTTCTCGCCGGCGACCGAGCCGTCCATCACGAGGGCGAGGATGTCCTCGTCGAAGATGTCGCTCTTGCGGTCGGCGAGTTCCTTGAAGCGGACGAACGCGTCGTTGATGTCGGCCTCGGCCTCCATCTCGATGCCGAGCTCCTTCAGCCGCTGCTTGAAGGCGTTGCGGCCCGAGAGCTTGCCGAGCACGATCTTGTTCGCCGCCCAGCCCACGTCTTCGGCGCGCATGATCTCGTAGGTGTCGCGCGCCTTGAGCACGCCGTCCTGGTGGATGCCCGAGGCGTGGGCGAAGGCGTTGGCGCCGACGACCGCCTTGTTCGGCTGGACCACGAAGCCGGTGGTCTGCGAGACCAGGCGCGACGCCGGGACGATCTGGGTCGCGTCGACGGCAAGGTCGAGCTTGAAGTAGTCCTTGCGCGTCTTCACCGCCATCACGACTTCCTCGAGCGAGCAGTTGCCCGCCCGCTCGCCCAGGCCGTTGATCGTGCATTCGATCTGCCGCGCGCCGCCGATCTTCACGCCGGCGAGCGAATTGGCCACCGCCATGCCGAGGTCGTTGTGGCAGTGGACCGACCAGACCGCCTTGTCGGAGTTCGGGATCTTCTTGCGCAGGTCGAGCAGGAACTCGCCGTAGAGCTCCGGGATGGCGTAGCCCACGGTGTCGGGGATGTTGATCGTCGTCGCGCCTTCGGCGATCACCGCCTCGAGCACCCGATAGAGGAATTCCGGGTCGGAGCGGTAGCCGTCCTCGGGCGAGAACTCGACGTCGCCGCTCAGGTTGCGGGCGAAGCGGATCGAAAGCTTCGCCTGCTCGAACACCTGCTCGCGCGTCATCCGCAGCTTCTTTTCCATGTGCAGGTCGCTGGTGGCGAGGAAGACGTGGATCCGGGTCGACTCGCCGCCCTTCAGCGCCTCGGCGGCCCGACTGATGTCGCGGTCGTTGGCGCGGGCCAGCGAGCAGACGGTCGAGCCGCGGATCGCCTGGGCGATCGCCTTCACCGCCTCGAAGTCGCCGTTCGAGGAGGCGGCGAAGCCGGCCTCGATGACGTCGACCTTGAGCCGCTCGAGCTGGCGGGCGATGCGGAGCTTTTCGTCCTTGGTCATCGAGGCGCCGGGCGATTGCTCGCCGTCGCGCAAGGTGGTGTCGAAGATGAACAGGCGGTCGGTCACGGCATTTCCCCCGGGTAAAAACAAAACGGCCCGCTCAGGTTTCTGGCGGGCCGTTGGACGAGACGTGTAGACGAGTGCGTTCAGCGAGCCCTTGTTGGTCCAAGAAGAAGAAGCAGCGCGGAAGCGATTCGGTACGTCACGATTTCAATATAGCACGGCCAATTCAGCGATGCAGCCCTTGCTCGTCGGGTTCGTCGGTCGATGTTGCAATCACGCTAACGGGCTTGCCCTTGAGCTTCTTCCAGACGTAGACCGCGTAGCCCGAGAGGCCGTAGATCATGAAGAGGGCCACCAGGACGATCGGTGGATGGATGTTGATGACGGCGATGCCGAGGGCGATGAGCACGATCACGACGAACGGCACCGAGCGCTTCAGGCTCAGGTCCTTGAAGCTGTAGAAGGGCACGTTGGTCACCATCGTGAGGCCGGCGTAGAGGGTGAATGCGAAGGTCGTCCAGCCGAGCCAGGCGCCCTCCTCTATGCCCGTGAAGCCCTGGTCGTTCATCACCCAGATGAAGCCCATCACGATCGCCGCCGCCGCCGGGCTCGGCAGGCCCTGGAAGAAGCGCCTGTCGACGACGCCGATGTTGGTGTTGAAGCGCGCCAGTCGCAGCGCGGTGCACGAGCAGTAGACGAACGCGGCGATCCAGCCCGGCTTGCCGAGCCCGCGCAGCGCCCACTCGTAGGCGATCAGCGCCGGCGCGGCGCCGAACGAGACCATGTCGGAAAGCGAATCCATGTGCTCGCCGAACACGCTCTGCGTGCGCGTCATGCGCGCCACCCGGCCGTCGAGGCTGTCGAGCACCATCGCCGCGAACACGCCGTAGGCCGACTGCTCGAAGCGCCCGTTCATCGCCATCACGACCGCGTAGAAGCCGCCGAACAGGGCCCCCAGCGTAAAGAGGTTGGGCAGGATGTAGACGCCCTTCCTGCGCGGCCGCAGGGGCGGCTCGTGCGGGTCGACCAGGGAGGCGGGTTCGGTGCTCACCGGCGGCTCGCGGACGGCGCTCGCTGCGGCATCAGTTGCGCGACTGGTCGACGAGGCGGTTCTTCTTGATCCACGGCATCATCGCCCGCAGCTTCTCGCCCACCACCTCGATCTGCGACTCGGCCATCAGGCGGCGCTTGCTCATCAGCGTCGGCGCGCCGGCCCGGTTCTCGATGATGAAGCTCTTGGCGTACTCGCCGGTCTGGATGTCTCTCAGCATCTTCTTCATCGCCGCCCGCGTCTCGTCGGTGATGATCTTCGGACCCGAGACGTACTCGCCGTACTCGGCGTTGTTCGAGATCGAGTAGTTCATGTTGGCGATGCCGCCCTCGTAGATGAGGTCGACGATCAGCTTCAGCTCGTGCAGGCACTCGAAGTACGCCATCTCGGGCGCGTAGCCGGCCTCGACCAGGGTCTCGAAGCCCGCCTTGATCAGCTCGACCGTGCCGCCGCAGAGCACCGCCTGCTCGCCGAACAGGTCGGTCTCGGTCTCCTCGCGGAAGTTGGTCTCGATCACGCCGGCCTTGCCGCCGCCATTGGCCGCGGCGTAGCTGAGCGCGAGGTCGCGCGCCTTGCCGGATCGGTCGGCATGCACCGCGATCAGGTGCGGCACGCCGCCGCCCTGGGTGTAGGTCGAGCGCACGGTGTGGCCCGGGGCCTTGGGCGCAACCATCCAGACGTCGAGGTCGGCACGCGGCACGACCTGGCCGTAGTGGACGTTGAAGCCGTGCGCGAACGCGAGCGAGGCGCCCTGCTTGATGTTCGGCTCGACGTCGTTCTTGTAGACGGTGGCGATCTGCTCGTCGGGCAGCAGCATCATCACGACGTCGGCGCCCTTCACCGCCTCGGCGACCTCGGCGACCTTGATCTTCGCCGCCTCGACCTTGGCCCAGGAAGCGCCGCCCTTCCTCAAGCCGACCGTCACCTTCACGCCGCTGTCGGTGAGGTTCTGCGCGTGCGCATGGCCTTGCGAGCCGTAGCCGACGATGGTGACGTTCTTGCCCTTGACGAGGCTCAGGTCGGCGTCTTTGTCGTAGTAGACCTTCATGGGATGTTCCTGGTGTCGTTGGATTGAATGCTGTTTGTCGTCGGCGTCTTCAGACCCGGAGGATCCGCTCGCCGCGGCCGATGCCGCTCGAGCCGGTGCGCACCGTCTCGAGGATGACGCTCTTGTCGATCGCCTCGAGAAAGGCGTCGAGCTTGCCGGCCGCGCCGGTCAGCTCGAGGGTGTAGCTCTTCTCGGTGACGTCGATGATGCGGCCGCGGAAGATCTCGGCCATGCGCTTCATCTCGTCGCGCTCCTTGCCGACCGCGCGCACCTTGATCAGCATGAGCTCGCGCTCGGTGTAGGCGCCCTCGGTCAGGTCGACCACCTTCACCACCTCGATCAGCCGGTTCAGGTGCTTGGTGATCTGCTCGATCACCTCGTCGGAGCCGGTGGTGACGATCGTCATGCGCGAGAGCGAGGGGTCCTCGGTGGGCGCCACGGTCAGGGTCTCGATGTTGTAGCCACGGGCCGAGAACAGGCCCACCACGCGCGAGAGCGCCCCGGCCTCGTTCTCGAGGAGGACTGCGATGATGTGCTTCACAGGTCCTCCGATCCCAGGAGCATCTCGGTGATGCCCTTGCCGGCCTTGACCATCGGCCAGACGTTTTCGGTCTGGTCGGTCTGCACGTCGATGAACACCGTGCGGTCCTTGAGGCGCAGCGCCTCGCGCAGCGCCGGCTCCACCTCCGAGGGCTTGTCGATCCGCAGGCCGACGTGGCCGTACGCCTCCGCCAGCTTCACGAAATCGGGCAGCGCCTCCATGTAGCTCTGCGAGTAGCGACCGCCGTAGTCGATCTGCTGCCACTGCCGCACCATGCCCAGGTAGCGGTTGTTGAGCGAGATCACCTTGACCGGCGTCTTGTACTGCAGGCAGGTCGAGAGCTCCTGGATGCACATCTGGATCGAGCCTTCGCCGGTGATGCACACCACCTCGGCGTCGGGCTTGGCGAGCTTGATGCCCATCGCGTACGGCAGGCCCACGCCCATGGTCCCCAGGCCGCCCGAGTTGATCCAGCGGCGCGGCTCCTCGAAGCGGTAGTACTGGGCGGCCCACATCTGGTGCTGGCCGACGTCGGAGGTGATGTAGGTCTCCTTGTCCTTCGTCAGCTCCCAGAGCGTCTCGATCACGTGCTGCGGCTTGATCACGTCGCCGCCCTTCGGGTAGGCCAGGCAATCGCGCTTTCGCCACTCGTTGATCTGCGACCACCACGGCGAGAGCGCCTTGACGTCGGGCTTGGACGCCGATTCCCG
This sequence comes from Burkholderiales bacterium, assembly GCA_021414305.1. Lineage (GTDB taxonomy): Bacteria > Pseudomonadota > Gammaproteobacteria > Burkholderiales > Burkholderiaceae_C > Schlegelella_A. The sequence goes on from JAIOOS010000027.1 coordinate 93,993, forward strand.
GATCTGCGCCGCCAGCTCGAGCAGCACCTCCTTGACGTCGCCGACGATCGGGATGTCGACCTTGACCCGCTTCGAGATCGACGAAGGGTCGATGTCGACGTGGATGATCTTGCGCTCGACCGAGGCGAAATGCTTCGGGTTGCCGATCACCCGGTCGTCGAAGCGCGCGCCGACGGCGAGCAGGACGTCGCAGTTCTGCATCGTCATGTTCGCTTCGTAGGTACCGTGCATGCCGAGCATGCCGAGGAACTTGGGGTCGCTCGCCGGGTATGCGCCTAGCCCCATCAGCGTGTTGGTGCAGGGAAAGCCGAGCAGGTCCACGAGCGCGCGCAGCTCGGCCGAGGCGTTGCCGATCACCACTCCGCCGCCGGTGTAGATGTACGGCCGCTTGGCGGCGAGCAGGAGCTGCGCCGCCTTCCTGATCTGCCCGCCGTGGCCGCGCCGCACCGGGTTGTAGGAGCGCATCTCCACCGTCGCCGGATAGCTGTACGGCGCGGTCGCCATCGACACATCCTTGGGCACGTCGACCACCACCGGCCCGGGCCGGCCGGTGCGGGCGATGTGGAAGGCCTTCTTCACCGTCGCCGCGAGGTCGCGCACGTCCTTGACGAGGAAGTTGTGCTTGACGATGGGCCGGGTGATGCCGACCGTGTCGCATTCCTGGAAGGCGTCGAGGCCGATCGCCGGCGTCGGCACCTGCCCGGTGATGATCACCATCGGGATCGAGTCCATGTACGCGGTGGCGATGCCGGTCACGGCATTGGTCACGCCAGGTCCCGAGGTCACCAGGGCGACGCCGACCTCGCCGGTCGCCCGGGCGTATCCGTCTGCCGCGTGCACCGCCGCCTGCTCGTGGCGGACCAGCACGTGCTCGATCGTCTGCTGCTTGTAGAGCGCGTCGTAGATGTAGAGGACCGCACCGCCGGGATAGCCCCAGAGGTACCTGACGTTTTCTGCCTGCAGGCAGCGGATCAGGATTTCGGAGCCGTTCGGCTCGGTTTCGGGCTCGGCGCGCGGCGCGGCCACGGGAACCCGCTTCAGGTCGGGTGCTGACGTTTCCATGATTCTTTCCACCTCTGTGAATTTCTCTGACGAAAAACCATCGGTGCACCTTCCCTCGCCCTCGTGAGGCGGGTGTGGTGCCTTCAAAACGATGCCTGGGGCGACTCCGCGGTCGGGGCCGTGCCGGCGATCGAAACTGTCGTGCAACCGCGAATTATCGCATCAGGCGGCGAGCCGTCCGGCTCCGTTCGGACGACCGAAGTCGCGATGAGATAATCGCGCCCGCTTCGAGCTTCGGCCTTCCGGCCGACCTTCCTTGGCCACTGACAAAGAACTTTCCGACTTTCTAAAGAGCGTCGAGAAGCGTGCCTGGAAGCGCGCCGTGTACGCCGTTCGGGACGAGGACGCGGCGCTCGACATCGTGCAGGACGCGATGATCCGACTGTCGGAAAAATACATCGATCGGCCGGCGGCGGAGCTGCCGCTGCTGTTCCAGCGGATCGTCTCGAACGCGACGATGGACTGGTTCAGGCGGCAAAAGGTGCGCAACGCCGTCGTCCGCAACTTCTCCGATTTCGAAGGGGCGGCCGGCGGCGACGGCGATTTCGACATCCTGGAGACCCTGGAAGCCCTCGGCAGTTCCCTCGAGCACGAGAGCGCGGCCGACTCGGTGTCGCGGGCTCAGATCTTGCAACTTGTCGACGCGGAAGTGGCTCAATTGCCGGCGCGTCAACGGGAGGCATTTCTCCTGCGTTACTGGGAGGAACTCGATGTCGCCGAGACGGCCGCCTCGATGGGCTGTTCGGAGGGAAGCGTCAAGACCCACTGCTCGCGGGCAGTCCACGCCTTGGCCAAGGCCCTCAGGGCGAAGGGAATCGGAACATGAATGCGTCTGCCAGGATCCACGGCCCCGCCGCTCGGGAGGCCATCGAATCGCGCTTCGCGCGAAGCATCGCCTCGCGCCTGAGCGAGCGCGCCGAGAACGTCGCCCCGGAAATCGGCGAACGGCTGCGCTTCGCCCGCGAGAAGGCGCTCGAGGCCGGCCGCCTGGCCCGCTCCGGCACCGAGGTCGTGAGCGCCGGCCAGGGCAGCGCCGTCCTCGGCTTCAGCCGCTCGCCCTGGTGGCAGCGGATCGCCACCGTGCTGCCGCTGGCGGCGCTGGTCGGCGGCCTGGTGCTGATCGAAGACTGGCAGACCCGCTCGCAGATCTCGGTCGCGGCCGAGGTCGACGCCGCCCTGCTGAGCGACGACCTGCCGATCAACGCCTACCGGGACGCCGGTTTCGTCGAATACCTGAAGGCTCCTCCGGGCGAATGAAACGGCCGGCCATGACGCGCGGGCTGCTGCGACACGCCATCGGCCTCGCCGTGGCCGTGTTCGCGCTGGCCGCAGGCGGCGTGGCCTTGGCGCAGACTGCGGCGCCCACCCCGATCAAGACCCCGGTTCCGCCGCCGCCGTTCACGAGCCCGGCCCCGCGCGCCGAATCGGGCGTGCGCTGGCAAGCCTTGACGCCGGCGCAGCGCCAGGCCCTGGCGCCGCTGGAGCGCGAATGGTCGACCATCGACGCGCCGCGCAAGCAGAAATGGCTGGCGATCGCCGATCGCTACCCCTCCCTGCCGCCGCAGGAGCGCGACCGGATCGGCGAGCGCATGAACGAATGGGCCCGCCTCACGCCCGCCGAGCGGGGTGAAATGCGCCTGCGCTACCAGGAGGCGCAGCAGGTGCCCGCGCCCGACCGGTCGGCGAAGTGGCAGGAGTACCAGAACCTTCCGCCCGACGCCAAGCAGCAGTTCGCGGCGCGTGCCGCGGCCTCGGCCGCCCCGGCGCGCCCGGACCCGTTCCCCGCATCGAAGACCGCTCCGACCGCGCGTGAGGGCACCCAGGGCAAGGCCAACGTCGTGCCCAATCCGGCCCTCGCGCAAAAGCCCAAGCCGGTCGCGCCCACCGTCGTCCAGGCTTCGCCGGGCGCGACGACCCGCCTGATCACCCGGCCGGTGACGCCGCCCGCGCACCAGCAGTCGGGCATGCCGAAGATCGCGGCCACGCCCGAGTTCGTCAACGGCTCGACGCTGCTGCCCAAGCGCGGCCCGCAGGCAGCCGCGGTGGTGAAGGTGCCGGCGCCGCCGCTGACGGTGGCGGCCCCCACCGCGCCGAGTCGGCCCGTTGCCCCCGTGGCCAAGCCCGCCAAGGCGGCCGAGCCGACGCCGCAGCGATGACGCCGGATCGCGGCGCCACGGCGCCGCCGGTCGCGGCGCCCGCTCGCACTCCCTCGCTGGCGCGCCGCATGGCGTGCTTCGTCTACGAAGCGATGCTGCTGTTCGGCGTGGCCCTGATCCCGGCCGTGCTCGGCACCCTGTTCTTCGCGCAGACGGGCCAGCGCCACCCGCTGCAGAGCGAGACCGCGCTGCGCGCGTTTGCGCTGGTCGTCTACGGCATCTATTTCGTCGGCTGCTGGTCGGTGCGTGGCCAGACCCTGGCGATGCAGACCTGGCACATCCGGGTCGTCGCGGCGACCGGCGGCCGGGTCGGCCAGTGGCGCGCGCTGGCGCGCTACGTCGCCTGCTGTGTCGCCTGGTTCGCGCCGGCGAGCCTGCTGGCGGCGCTCCTGGGTCTCGGTCCCTGGCAGGGGCTCGGCGCGGTCGTCCTCGGCATCGCGTTCTATGCGCTGCTCGCGCTCGCCGCGCCGGGCCGGCAGTTCTGGCACGACCTCGTCTGCGGCACCCGGCTGGTCGACACCCGGAGCGTGCCTTCGTCGGTCAAGCCCTAGCGGCCGTCTAGACCGCGTCCTCGTTGACCTCGCCGGTGCGGATCCGGACCACGCTCTCGATCGCGGTGACGAAGATCTTGCCGTCGCCGATCTTGCCGGTCTTGGCGGCCTTGACGATCGCCTCGATGCAGCGCTCGGCGTCGCCGTCCTTGACGACGACCTCGACCTTCACCTTGGGCAGGAAGTCGACCACGTATTCGGCGCCACGATAGAGCTCGGTGTGCCCTTTCTGCCGGCCGAAGCCCTTGACCTCGGTCACCGTCAGACCCGAGACCCCAATCTCGGCCAGCGCCTCGCGCACCTCCTCGAGCTTGAACGGCTTGACGATGGCGGTGATCTGTTTCATGGCCGAGCTCCGGATGCGCGTGGGAGAGGCCGAGTTTAGGGGCAAGGTCCGATTCCCACGCGTCGCGTGGGAGAACCGCGGCGCGCGCCGTGCGCCACCGGCGGCTTCGACCTAACATGAGGCGCTTGAAACCCTCCCGCGCCCGGCCCGTCCTGCAACCCACCGGCGAGAGCGAATCGGGCGAATGGACGCTCAGCGTCTGCCGCGACCCCGCCGAGATCGATGCCGCGCGCTGGAACGCGCTGCTCGCCCTGCAGCCGAGCGCCACGCCCTTCGTCGCAATCGAATACCTGCGCGCCCTGCACGCCTCGGAAAGCGCGGTCGCCAGCACCGGCTGGGCGCCGCACTTCCTGCTGCTCGAGCGCGCCGGCGAGCTCGTCGCCGCCTGCCCGCTCTACCTCAAGGACCACTCCTACGGCGAATACGTGTTCGACTGGGCCTGGGCCGACGCCTACCGCCGTCACGGCCTCGACTACTACCCCAAGCTCACCGGCGCCATTCCCTTCACGCCGGTGCCGGGCCCGCGCCTGCTGGCGGCGAGCCACGAGCAGCGGGTGCTCCTGCTGCGCGGCATCGAGGAGTTCGCGCGCCAGGCCGGAATCTCCTCGGCGCACCTGCTGTTCCTCGACGCTGCCGACCAGGCGGCGGCGATCGAGGCCGGCTGGTCGATGCGCAGCACGGTGCAGTTCCACTGGCACAACCGCACGCCCGAGCCGTATGCCGACTTCCCCGCCTTCCTGGCCAGCCTGCAGCGCGAGAAGCGCAAGAAGATCCAGCAGGAGCGGCGCCGGGTCGCCGAAGCCGGCGTCACCTTCACGGCAGCGCACGGGCGGGAGATCGGCGCCGACGACTGGTCGTTCTTCTACCGCTGCTACACGCTGACCTATCGCGCCCACCACTCCACGCCCTACCTGACACGCGACTTCTTCAAGCGAGCCGCGGCGACGATGGCCGACAACTGGCTGCTCTTCACCGCCTGGCGCGGCGGCGAGCGAATCGCCAGCTCGCTGATCGTCGTCGACCCGCTGAGGAAGGCCGCCTTCGGCCGCTATTGGGGCGCCACCGAGTACGTGCCCTGCCTGCACTTCGACGCCTGCTACTACGAGCCGCTCGCCTGGTGCATCGCCAATGGCTACGAACGCTTCGAGGGCGGCGCCCAGGGCGAGCACAAGATGGCGCGCGGCCTGCTCCCGGTCGAGACGCGCTCGGCGCACTGGCTCGCGCACCCGCAGTTCGCCCGGGCGATCGACGACTTCCTGGCGCGCGAAGGCGCCGGCATCGCGGTCTACCTCGACGAGCTCAACGACCGCCTGCCGTTCAAGGCGGCGGCGCCGGTGCCCGAGCCTTCCGCCTAGGTCGGCTGGCCGGCGAGACGGCGAGCGTACGCGGCGATGCCGGCGCGGATCTCCTCGCGCGCCGCTTCCGGGCCGTCCCAGCCCTGGGTCTTGACCCACTTGCCGGGCTCGAGGTCCTTGTAGTGCTCGAAGAAGTGCTGGATCTGCCTCAGGCGCAGCTCGTTCATGTCTTCGGGCTTCTGCCAGTGGCGGTAGATCGGCAGGATCTTGTCGATCGGCACGGCGAGCAGCTTGGCGTCGCCGCCCGCCTCGTCCTCCATCTTCAGCACGCCGATGGGCCTGCAGGTCACGACCACGCTCGCTGAGAGCGGAAACGGCGTGATCACGAGCACGTCGACCGGGTCGCCGTCGTCGGAAAGCGTCTGCGGTACATAGCCGTAGTTGCACGGATAGTGCATCGCCGTGCTCATGAAGCGGTCGACGAACATGGCGCCGCTTTCCTTGTCGACCTCGTACTTGATCGGGTCGGCGTTCATCGGGATCTCGATGATCACGTTGAATTCGTCCGGCGCGTTGGCGCCTGGGGTGACGTTGTGCAGGCTCATGCGGTGCGCGCCTCGGTGAATGCCCGATTGTCGCCCGGGCGAGCCGCCCGCGGCGCCGGCCCGGGCCGAACCCTCGGTCGAGGCCCTCGCGCCATCCCTTAAGATTCGACGGTTTGCCCGCCCGTGCGTTTTCTCACGCGGCCCGCTCTCCAAAGCAATGACATCGACCGAGGAAGGACTCATCTGATGACCACAACGACGGCGCTCTACATCGCCCTGGCCTGCGGACTTGCCGCAGTCGTCTACGGCTTCGTCCAGCGAAGCTGGATCCTGGCCCAGAGCGCGGGCAATGCCCGCATGCAGGAGATCGCCGCGGCGATCCAGCAGGGCGCTGCCGCCTATCTCGCCCGCCAGTACAAGACCATCGGCATGGTCGGCGTGGTGCTCGCCATCCTGATCGCGGTCTTCCTCGGCGGCCTCACCGCCGCCGGCTTCGTGCTCGGCGCCTTCCTCTCCGGCGCCTGCGGCTTCATCGGCATGAACATCTCGGTGCGCGCCAACGTGCGCACCGCGCAGGCCGCGACGAACGGCATCGGCCCGGCGCTGGCCGTCGCCTTCAAGGGCGGCGCGATCACCGGCATGCTGGTCGTCGGCCTCGGCCTGATCGGCGTCGGCGGCTTCTTCTGGTACCTGAGCGGAGGCACCAAGGTCGACTCGGAGACGCTCAAGCCGCTGCTCGGCTTCGCCTTCGGCTCCTCGCTGATCTCGATCTTCGCCCGGCTGGGCGGCGGCATCTTCACCAAGGGCGCCGACGTCGGCGCCGACCTGGTGGGCAAGGTCGAGGCCGGCATTCCGGAAGACGACCCGCGCAACCCGGCGGTGATCGCCGACAACGTGGGCGACAACGTCGGCGACTGCGCCGGCATGGCCGCGGACCTGTTCGAGACCTACGCGGTCACGCTGATCGCGACCATGGCGCTCGGCGCCCTGATGGTCACGGGCGCGACGATCAACGCCGTCGTCTACCCGCTGATGCTCGGCGGCGTCTCGATCGTCGCCTCGATCATCGGCTGCTTCTTCGTCAAGGCCTCGCCCGGCATGAAGAACGTGATGCCGGCGCTCTACAAGGGCCTGGCCGTCGCCGGCGTGCTCTCGCTGATCGCCTTCTACTTCGTCACGACGACGATGTTCCCGAAGGCGCTCGAGCTCGCCGCCGGCGGCACGGTCTCGGCGATGGCCCTGTTCGGCGCCTGCGCCGTCGGCCTGGTGCTGACCGCCGCCCTGGTCTGGATCACCGAGTACTACACCGGCACGCAATACAAGCCGGTGCAGCACATCGCCGAAGCCTCGACCACCGGCCACGGCACCAACATCATCGCCGGCCTCGGCGTCTCGATGCGCTCCACCGCCTGGCCGGTGCTCTGCGTCTGCGTGGCGATCCTGGTCTCGTACTGGCTCGCCGGTCTCTACGGCATCGCCGTCGCCGCCACCGCCATGCTGAGCATGGCCGGCATCGTCGTCGCCCTCGACGCCTACGGCCCGATCACCGACAACGCCGGCGGCATCGCCGAAATGGCCGAGCTGCCGGCCAGCGTGCGCGACGTCACCGACCCGCTCGACGCCGTCGGCAACACGACCAAGGCCGTGACCAAGGGCTACGCGATCGGCTCGGCCGGTCTCGCCGCGCTGGTGCTGTTCGCCGACTACACCCACTCGCTCACGGCGCGCGGCATGTCGGTCTCGTTCGACCTGAGCGAGCCGCGGGTCATCGTCGGCCTCTTCATCGGCGGCCTGATCCCCTACCTCTTCGGCGCGATGGCGATGGAGGCCGTCGGCCGCGCCGCCGGCTCGGTGGTGGTCGAGGTGCGGCGCCAGTTCCGCGACATCAAGGGCATCATGGAAGGCACCGCCAAGCCGGAGTACGGCGTCGCGGTCGACATGCTGACCAAGGCGGCGATCAAGGAAATGATGATCCCGTCGCTGCTGCCGGTGGTCGTGCCGGTCATCGTCGGCCTGCTGCTCGGGCCCGCGGCCCTCGGCGGCCTGCTGATGGGCACCATCGTCACCGGTCTCTTCGTCGCGATCTCGATGTGCACCGGCGGCGGCGCCTGGGACAACGCCAAGAAGTACATCGAGGACGGCCACCACGGCGGCAAGGGCAGCGAGGCGCACAAGGCCGCCGTCACCGGCGACACCGTCGGCGATCCGTACAAGGACACGGCCGGCCCGGCCGTCAACCCGCTGATCAAGATCATCAACATCGTCGCCCTGCTGATCGTGCCGCTGCTGCCGATGTCGACCGCGTCGACGATGCCGGCAACGACGCACACGATGCCGGCCGCTTCGGCCGTGGCACCGGCGGCGACGCCGGTCGTCGCGCCGGCTGCGATGCCGGCGGCCTCGGCCGTGACCGCGATGCCCGCTCCGGCGAGCGACGCGGCCCCCGCGGCATCGGGCACCGCCCCGGCAGCGAGCGCTGCGTCGAGCTGAGCCCCTCGGGGCATTGCGGAAGGCCGGCGCGAGCCGGCCTTTTTTCGTTCGTCGACGGAATAAGGCGGCGCCGTGTACCGTCCATGCAAGGTCGCAACGACGCCCGAAAGGCCTCCCATGAACCTCCGCTTCCTCTCCGCCGCCCTGCTCGCCCTCTCGGCCACCCTCGCCCACGCCGAACCCCCGGCCAGGATGGCCGGCGGCATGCTCGTGAACACCTCGGGCATGACGCTCTATACCTTCGACCGCGACGTCGCCGGCAGCGGCAAGAGCGTCTGCAACGGCCAATGCGCGACCTTGTGGCCGCCGGCGATGGCCGCGGCCGACGCCAAGCCCGAAGGCGACTTCACGATCGTCACCCGCGACGACGGCGGCAAGCAGTGGGCGTACAAGGGCAAGCCGATCTACCTCTACACCCCCGACAAGAAGCCCGGCGAGGCGACCGGCGACAACTTCCGGGACGTGTGGCACGTCATCAAGTGAGCCGAGCCGCCTGCGCGGAGCGCCCGCGCTGATCGCCGATGCGCGCCCAGGACGAGGCCGCGATCGTCGCCTGCATTCCCAGCCTGCGCCGCTACGCGCGCGGGCTGACCGCGGACGCCGATCGCGCCGACGACCTGGTGCAGGACACGCTGGAGCGCGTGTGGCGGCGCTTCTCGATGTGGCAGCAGCGCGGCGAGGTCCGCGCCTGGATGTTCGGGATCATGCACAACCAGTTCGTCGACCGCCTGCGCACGCAGCAGAGGCGCCCCGAGCTTGCGGCCGGCGACGAGTTGCCGGAGGCCACGGAGCGGGCGACGCAGTCCGACCGGCTCGAGATCCGCGACCTCGACCGCCTGCTGCAGCGACTCGCGCCCGAGCAGCGCGAGGTGCTGCTGCTGGTCGCCGTCGAGGGGCTCAGCTACCGCGAGGTGGCGCTGGCCCTCTCCATTCCTGTCGGCACGGTAATGTCGCGCCTCTCGCGAGCGCGCGCCTGGCTTCGAGTCGAGCTGCAGGGCCATGAAGCCGCCGGCGCTGCGAAGCTGCAGCGCGTGAAGTGACATGGACGTGACCCGACCCCCCTCTTCGAGCCCCGGCACGCCGCCGATCACCGAGGCGGACCTGCATGCCTACGCCGACGGCCAGCTCGGCGCGGCGCGGCGCGAGGACGTCGAGCGCTACCTGGCCGCGCACGAGGAAGAGCGCAGGCGCGTCGACGATTGGCGCAGGCAGAACGAGGCCCTGCACGCCTTGCTCGACCCGGTGCTGAGCGAGCCTCTGCCCTTGCGTCTGCCGCTGAAGGCGGAGGCCGCCGCCTGGCGTTGGCGCGCCCTCGCGGCCGGAGTGGCCCTGTGCGTCGTCAGTGCCAGCGCCGCCTGGTTCGCCCGTGGCGCGATCGACGCCGAGGCATTGCGCGCGGCCCTCGCGAAGACCCCGTCGGCGCCGGCCGGCGAGCTCGCCGGCTTCGCCCGCCGCGCAGCGATCGCCCACGCCGTCTACAGCCCCGAGGTCCGCCGCCCGGTCGAGGTCGGCGCCGACCAGGAGCAGGCGCTGGTCACCTGGCTCACCCGGCGGATCGGCAGGCCGGTCAAGGCGCCGGCGCTGGGGCCGCTCGGCTACGAGCTGATCGGCGGGCGCCTGCTGCCCGGCGAAAGCGGGCCGGTCGCCCAGTTCATGTACGGCGCACCCGATCGCCCGCGCCTCACGCTCTACGTCACCTCCGAAGCGCCGTCGCAGGATGTCGCCTTCCGCTTCGGCGAGCAGGGCAAGGTCAAGGTCTTCTACTGGGTCGAGGGCAGGTTCGGCTACGCGCTCTCCGCCGAAGCCGGCAAGGACGAGCTCGCCCGGGTGGCCGAAGAGGTCTACCGCCAGCTCAAGCCCGGCTGAGCGTTGCGCCGTTCTTCGCAATGAGCCATCCCCGGACCTCCCGCGGCCTGCTAGCGATCGGCGAGGTGTTCCTTCTGCAGGTAGAGCAACGCGGCAGCCCAGGCGAGCGAACCGTAGAGGCCGAGCACGCCGAGCGTCTTCATGGCCAGCGCCCAGCCGCGCGCACGGCCGAGCTGGCCGTAACGATCGAACAGGAAGATGAAGTCGTGGAAGCTGTCCGCGCCCGTGCCGCCGCCGATCAGCGGCAATACCGGGTCGGCGGCGTCCCAGGCATAGACCGAGGCGTCGATCAGGCTGAGGCTCATCCATGCGACGCCGATCGCGGCACCGAAGTTGTCGCCGCGCCGATGCAGGGCGACGGCGCAGATCAGCGGCATCAGCAACTGGCCGAGCGTGCCGCCCGCCACCCGGAGCGCCTCGCCCAGCGGCGAGAAGATCACGTGACCCGCTTCGTGGAAGAGGATCACGGTGAGGTGCAGCAGCATCGGCGGATCCGTCATCCGGCTCAGGACCACGCCCGTGCCCCAGATGGCCATCAGCGCGAACAGCGCGAGCCGACCGTACCAGGTGGAGCGCGGCACGTCCCAGGGCACCTCGAGCAGGCGCTCGCGCAACGGCATGCGCGGCTCGGCCAGCTCGGTGCGCGGGTTCGTCATCGCGGCGAGGATGCCATCGCGCGGGCGGCTGGCGCTGCCGCTCGACGCCTCGAGCCGGTAGTACTTGGCGCAAGCCTTGCGCTCGCGCCAGCCCCGCCTTTCCCCCAGGCCCGTCAGGGCCAACGCAATCCCCGGGGCGCTGCCCGCGATGATCCACTGGCCCCCTCTTTCAAGTCCGGAGACCCTGCATGAAGACTTTCGCCCTGCTCCTGCTCCGATCGAGCCTCGCCGCCGGCGCGGTGGCGTTGCTCGCCTCGTGCGCCGCGCCCGCGCCCGACGCCTCGGCCCTGCTCGCGCGCTCGTCGCAGGCGATGGGCGCGGCCCAGGTCACGACCCTGCGCTATGTCGCCGAGGGCACCGGCTACACCTTCGGCCAGGCCTACAAGGCCGGCGGCGCGTGGCCGAAGATCACCCTGCACTCGATGACGCGCAGCATCGACTACGGCAGCGGCACGATGCGCGACGAGATCGTCCTGAGCCGCGCCGAGCCGCTCGGCGGCGGCGGCTATCCCCTCTCCGGGCAGCAGCGCAACGACCAGTTCGTGAGCGGCGAGATCGCGTGGAACGTGGCCGGCACGACGGCGACGCCGGGTCCGCGCTTCGTCACCGACCGGATCCACCAGCTCTGGATCACGCCGCACGGTGTGCTCAAGGCGGCCTCGCAGGGCAAGGCGCGGGCGAGCGCCGGCGACTCGGTCACGTTCGACATGCCCGGCCGCTTCACCGCCACTGCCTTCATCGGCCCCGACGGCCTGGTGCGCCGGGTCGAATCGACCTTCGCCGACCCGGTCCTCGGCGACACGCCGGTAGTCACGACCTACAGCGACTACCGCGCGACCGACGGCGTGCAGTTCCCGATGCGCATCCAGCAGACGATGGGCGGCCACCCGGTGCTCGAGCTCGCGGTGAAGGAAGTCCAGGTCAATCCGGCACTGGCGATGGCGGTGCCCGACGCGGCGCGCAACGTGGCCGAGCGCGTGACCTCGGAGAAGGTGGCCGAGGGCGTGTGGTTCGTCGCCGGCGGCTCGCACAACAGCGTGGCGATCGAGCTGCAGGACCGCCTGATCCTGGTCGAGGCGCCCCTCAACGACGCGCGCACCCTGGCCGTGATCGAGCACGTCAAGGGCCTGGTGCCGGGCAAGCCGATCCGCATGGTGGTCAACACCCACCAGCACTTCGACCATGCCGGCGGCGTGCGCGCCGCGGTCGCAGAAGGCGCGATCATCGTCACCCAGGCCGACAACATTCCCTACTTCGAGCGCGCGTTCGCGCAGGCCAACCGGATCCGTCCCGACGCGATGGCTGGCGCCGGCAAGCGACCCAGCTTCCTGGCCGTGCCGGACAAGCTCGAGATCGGCGACTCGGTCCGTCCGGTCCAGTTGCACCGCATCGCAGGCGGCCCGCACAGCGACAGCTTCCTGATGGTCTACCTGCCCGTGGAGCGCCTGCTGATCGAGGCCGACGCCTTCACGCCGCCGCCGCCGAACACGCCGCCTCCGGCCGTGGCCAACGCGAACAACGTCAACCTGGTCGACAACATCGAGCGGCTCAAGCTCTCGGTCCTGCGCATCCTGCCGCTGCACGGCCGGGTCGTGTCGGCCACGGAGCTGTACGCGGCGACGCAACGCACGCCGCGCTGAGGCGAACCGGCGTCCGGAGCGAAGACCCCGAACGGCGCGCGGCGATTCGGTGTCGCTTGACATGCAGGTGTTTGCTTGCATATTATCCAGTCATCGCAACCAGCACACCTGAAGGAGCAGTCATCGTGGACATCCTGCACAGAGTCGGAATCAAGTCGCCCGCCGGTGCCGTCTACCAGGCCCTGACCACGCGCGAGGGCTTGGCCGGCTGGTGGACCCGCATCGTCCAGGGCGACACTGGCGCGGGCGGCGTGATCACCTTCCGCTTCGAGAACTCGGCGGGCGCCGAGCTCGGCTACTTCGACATGAAGGTGGTCGAGCTCGCCGCCGACAAGCAGGTGCTCTGGCAAGTGGTCGGCGGCCCCGAGGAGTGGGTCGGCACGCGCGTGAGCTGGCAGCTCCGGCAGGAGGACGACTACTGCATGGTTCTCTTCAAGCACCAGGGCTGGAGAGAGCCGGTGGAGTTCATGCACCATTGCAGTACCAAGTGGGCGATCTTCCTGATGAGCCTGAAGTCGCTCGTCGAGACCGGGCAAGGTGCGCCGAGCCCCGACGACGTGAAGATCGACAACTTCAACTGAAAGAAGCCATCGACAAGGTCTTCAAGGCACTGGCCGACCCGACGCGAAGGCGCCTGCTCGACCAGCTGCACCGGGACAACGGCCAGACACTCACCGCCCTGTGCGCGCACATGGAGATGACGCGCCAGGCGGTGACGCAGCACCTGCAGCTGCTCGAGGAAGCCAACCTCGTCGCCGTCGTCTGGCAGGGCCGCGAGAAGCTCCACTACCTGAACCCCGTGCCGCTGCACGAGATCTACGCGCGATGGATCCAGAAATTCGAGCGCGGCCGTCTCGCTGCGCTGCACGACCTGAAGAAGAAGCTGGAAGGTGACGACGATGACAAAGCCTGACTACGTGTACGTGACCTACATCGCGACGACGCCGCAGAAAGCCTGGCAGGCGCTGGTCGACACGGACATGATGCGCGAGTGGTGGGTCGATCCCGTCGCCGGTTGCGCCCGCGTCAACGTGTCCGACTGGCGGCCCGGCTCGCGCTGGGAGCACACCCGCGCCGACGGCTCGGGCACGGTCGACATCGTCGGCAAGGTCGTCGAGAGCACGCCCCCGAGGCGCCTGGTCTTCACCTGGGCGCGGCCGGGCGACGCGGAGGACGATGCGAAGCACTCGCGCGTCACGTTCGACGTCGAGCCCTACGGCAAGGACCTCGTTCGCCTGACCGTGACCCACGACGAGCTCGCCGGCGACCTGCAGATGCTCGAGGGCATTTCGGGTGGCTGGCCGAAGGTTCTCTCCAACCTCAAGACCTTCCTCGAGTCCGGCCGCGGCCTGCCGAGGTCGGGGCCGGCGACCTAGGGCGGATCGTCGGCGCCCATCCAGCTCAGGGGTGTGCAGCTGGTGTCCGCGGGCAGCCAGGGCACGGTCTGGCCGAATCCGCGCTAGTGCGGTGAGCCGCTCGCCCGCGAGCGGCCGGTCAGCGCCCGATACAGGCTCGAGCGGCTGCCGAAGCCGCTGCGCTCGGCGATCAACTCCTGGTTGGTGATGCCCGCGGCGAGCATCTGCCGGGCGGCCGCGGTGCGGCAGTGGATCAGGTAGGCGTGCGGCGTCACGCCGTGCAGCATGGAGAAGTAGCGCACGAAGTGGAAAGTGGACATGCAGGCCACCCCGGCCAGCTTCTCCAGCGGCAAGGGCTGCTCGTAGTGCGACTCGATGAAGTCGGCCGCCAGGCGGAGCCTGCGGCTCAGCTCGGCCCGCGTCGAGGCCTTGGTCGCGGGCAGGCGCAGGGTTCTCGCGAAGGCCGCGTCTTCGGCGCGCATCAGGTCCTCGACCAGGAACACGACCTGCTCGTCGAGCCAGTGCTGGCTGCGCTCGCCGGCCATCACACGCTCGAAGATGAAGCGCATGCGCGGCGTCACGTGGCAGTCGTGGGCGCGCAGGTGCGGCGAGAACGAGGCAGTCGCGCCGGGTTCCACCGATTGCTCCATGCATTTCTCGACGCCGAGCCGTCGCGCACCGACGATCTGGTCGGCGAAGCCGCGGCGCAGGAACAGCGAGAACGAGGTGACCGGGCGCTCGCTGCTCAAGAGGCTCCCGTACTCCTCGCCCTCGTTCAGCACCAGGTAGTTGCCTTCGCGCACATGCACCTCGCGCCGGCGCAGGCGATAGACCTCGCGGCCGCCCCAGGCCATCTTGATCGAGAGCGGGTGCATCACCTTGTAGTACTCGGCCAGCCGTGTCTGGCCGCAGACCACCGTGTGCTCCCTGCCCCATCGGGCCAGGAAGTCCCGGCGGAAGGCCGCGTTGGCCGGCGTTTCGGGCCGCGGCGGCAGGTCGGGAAGCTCGGTCAGGATCATTTCGTAGGGTGCGGATTCGTGGCGAGAAGGCGACGCATGTCACCGCTCTTTTTCTAACACGCCCGGCGGGGGAGACCGGCGCCCGCCGGAAATTCGCAATCCTTGACACACGCGGGTCGCGCCGGCGCCACGCCCTGCGGCGAGAACGCTACAGGATGATCTGGTTCGTAGGCTGCAACGGCGACGGGAGATCGGTCTCGTGCAGCGTCTCCCTCAGCTCGATCTCGAGCAGCCGGCAGATCTGGGCGATGGGCACGTCGTTGGCGCCACCCTCGAACGGGTTCTCGGTGCTCTCGCCCACCTGGTCGAGCGAGACGTACATCCAGGAGACGAGCACGCTGAACGGCACGGCGAGCCACGCCATCTGGCCGGCGAGGATGCCGGTGAGTCCGTCGTTCAGGCGGTCGAACTCCCGCACCAGGCAGAAGGGCAGCAAGGCCGCGAAGGTCCAGACGAGGAAGGTGTTGATCGTGGCGTACTGGCGCGGATAGGGAAAGTTCTTGATCCGCTCGACCTTGCCCTGCTGATCGAGCAGCTCCTTGAGGGTCTTCTGCATCTCGGTGTGATGCAGAACGGCGAGCTCCTGCCGCGCGTAGAGCTCGCGAATCGCCTCGCTCTGCGTGCTCATCAGCTGGCTCGCCTTGTTCTTCGTCGTCGCCAAGCGCAGCAGCTCGGCCTCCGGGAGGTACTTCTTCAACTCCGCCTCGAGCGGCGTCTGCTGCTCCGGAACGGCGTAGTACCGGCTGTATTCGACGTTCGACCTGCTGCCCACCGTTTCCCAGACCCTGCGGCTGCCGGCGCGAAGCTGGTAGCGCAGCGTCGTCAGCCAGGCGAGGTGGCGATAGACGAGCGCCTGGACGTTCGTCTTCACGGTCGGGAAGTCGCGGCTGATGAGCCCCCAGTACCTGCTGAGGCCGGCGATCGTCGTCCAGACCTGCTGCGCCTCCACGGTGCGGGCGTAGGTCTGCGCATTCTTGAAGCCGACGATGAACGACGTGACCGTTCCGAGGAGCACGGCCACCGACCAGGGCGCCGCGATCCATTTCTGGCCGAGCACCCTGTACAGGACGACGGGAACGATCGCAAGGACCACGAGGACGTAGATCTTGCGCCGGGTCCACGCCAGGAACTCGCCGAGCGAGTACGACTTGCCGATCTTCATGACGCCGGATTCTGGCGCAGCGCCAAGGCTCGTGGTCGCCGCCAAATTCGCAAGATCGGCTCGCTTTCGGCGGTTGCGTCATCGCAATTCGCAAGGAGTGAATCGACCGCGCACCTAGTCTGGATGCCTCGCGACCACCGGCCCGGCACGTGCTTTCTCTCTGCCTTCTCATCAGCGCCGATCCCCGGTATGTCGTCACGCTGCAGGGCAGCCTCAAGGAGCACGGGATCAAGCTGTACGGCGCCGGCGATCTTGCCTCGGCACGGCCGGTCCTCGAGCAGTGGCAGTTCGACGCCATCCTCTGCGACGCCGACGGCTACCAAGCGGGTAGCGCGGACGACACGGTCCGGACGCTGCGGCGGATACAGCGTGCGCCTGTTGTCGTGCTCGCACCGCCCGGCGGCGATGACGGGCCGATCGCCACGCTCGAAGCCGGCGCCACGTCGTTGATTGCCCGAACCGGCTCGCCGCGCCTGGTGGCCCTGAAGCTGCAGCGCCTCATGGACCTGGCCGGGAGCGGCGGCGACCCGGAGCCTCGCGCCGTGTGGTTCGGCGACCTGAAGCTCGACCCGCGACGCGCTCAGGCCGTCTTCCGCGACCAGCCCCTGCCGCTCACCGGCGGCGAGTTCGAACTGCTGCTCCTGCTCGCCGCCCGCGCCGACGGCTTCGTCCACCGCCGCACCCTGCTGCGCAGCCTGGGGCGCACGAGCGCCGGCGAACCTCAGCGGCGCAGCGCCGACATGCACGTGTGCCGCCTGCGGCGAAAGCTGCGCGAGGCCGGCGCGTCGACGCTCGAGCTGGAAACCGTCTACGGCCAGGGCTACGCCCTGCGCCTGCGCTACGACCCGGTGCAGGAAGCCGTGGCCTAGGGACTTCGCGGCGCGTACGATGGCAGCCCCGTCGTCCGGCAACCCAGCGAGGAGCGCCCCATGGCCCTATCCCTCATTCCCCACCTGACGCTGGCGGCAAGCGCCGTGCTGGCTCTGTGCGCGCCGGGCGACGCCCGGGCCGTGGAGCCGGCCTCCCTGCTCGCCCTCTCCTCGAAGTCTCCCGCGCCGCCCTGGCCGGCCGGCGACGAGCGGGGCATGGCCAACACCCTCGGCGAGGCGACGACCCTGCGCTGCGGCTGGCACCTCTCGCAACGCGGGGGGCGCACGTACGAAGCCTCGTTCGTGCGCTCGAACGCGATGCCGAAGTCGCCGTTCGCGAACCCTTCCCTGAGCAAGCCCAAGCCGACCGCCGGCGTGCCGTTCTCGGCCCATGCCTTCAACAGCGAGGCGTTCGACGCCGGCGCCGAGCCGCAGCAGCAGGGCACGCAGATCGACGCCCTCGGCCACTTCGCGTCGATCGCCTCGCCTTGGGATCCGAAGAATCCGTTCTCCGCCGATGGCGCTTCCTACTACGGCGGCTACAAGCAGAAGGACGTGAAGCCCACGGCCGATTCGCCGCTGCTGAAGCTGGGCATCGAGAAGATTCCGCCGCTGATCACGACGGCGGTGCTGCTCGACGCGAAGACCTTTGTCGGCAAGGGCCGGGCGATGGGCGACGGCGAGGTGGTCACCGCGGCGCACATCGAGGGCATGCTGAAGGCGCAGGGCCTCGGCAAGCGCGGCATCCTGCCCGGCGACATGGTCTGGATCTACACCGGCTGGAGCGAAGGCTGGAAGGACGGCGACGATGGCGCGCGCTACTACGCGATGGCGCCGGGCCTGGCGGTCGACGCGGCCAAGCTGCTGGCGACGAAGCGGATCGTCGCCATCGGCCTCGACGCGCCCTTCATCGACGCGGTGCCCGGCGGCATGCTGCAGGGCAAGGCGCCGCCGGCCCAAGGCACCGAGCCGGGGCTGCCGTTCTCGATCCATCACTACATGCTTTCGGTGTTCGGCATCCATCACCTCGAGAACCTGAACCTCGCGGCCATGGCCGCCGATCGCGTCTGGACCTCGTGCGCGATGGCCCTGCCTTCGCGCGACCAAGGCGCCGCGGGCGCGGTGGTCCGGCCGGTGGCAGTAGGCCTGCCCGGGCAGCGTTGAAGGAGAAGTCATGCCTGATGACCGGACCGCGATCGAAGCCGTCGTCCAGACCTACCTCGACGGCCTGTACGAGGGCGACGTCGAGAAGCTGGCGGCCGCATTCCACCCGACCAGCTCTCTCACCTACGAAGAGAACGGCACCCTGACGCCGCTGCCGCGCGACCAGTGGCTCGAGGCGGTGCGCACCCGCCCTTCGCCGCAGTCGCGCGGGCTGCCGCGGCACGACCGGATCCTGCAGATCGACCAGGCCTCGCCCACCACGGCCTTCGTCAAGCTCAACTGCGCGATTCCGCCGCGCTTCTTCACCGACTACCTGTCGCTGCTGAAGGTCGAGGGAAGGTGGCAGGTGGCGCAGAAGGTGTTCGCGACGGAGCGGCGGGAATAGGGCGATCAGGGAGCAAAGGCTGCCCATAGCAGCGCAAGCCCCGAGACCAGCAGCAACGCATCCAGCAGGTGGTGGAACGTCGGAACGCTCACGCGCTGCACGACCGCCTTCCCCGCGAACGATCCCACCATGACCGAGGCCCCGATCACCAGCCCCTGCATGACCGAGGGCAGCGGCAGCGCCCCCAGCTCGCGGAAGGTGGCGACCTTGCTGACCATCAAGGCGAGCGAGCTGACCGCTTCGGTGGAGAGAAAGGCTCCCTTGACGAGCCCGAACGCGAGGAAAGCGGGCACGCTGAGCGGCCCGGTCGACAGGACGATCCCGGTCACGAAGCCGATCGCCGCCCCGCACATCGCGAGTCCCCAGGGGCCGATGCGGAAGGCGCGCGCGTGCAGCCAGCGCCGCAGTGGAATCATGGCGAGGAAGAAGCCGCCGAGCGCGATATCGACCACGCGGGAGGGCAAGACCAGCAGGGTGCGGGCGCCGAGCGCTGCCGCCGGCACGCCGGGGATCGAATAGGCGGCGAAGGCCCGCCAGTCCACTTCGCGCCACCAGGCCATCACCTTGGCCAGGTTTGACATCAGCGCCGCGATCGCCATGATCGGCACGGCTTGCTTGGGCCCGAACTGGTACACGAGGACCGGCAGCAGCATGATCGACGAGCCGGCGCCGATGATGCCGCTCACCGCTCCCGAGAGCAGGCCGACGACGAGGACGAAGGCATAGGCCACGGCGGGTGCCTACCGCGCCGCTGCCGCCTGCGCCGCCCTCACCTCCACCCGCACCTGCTCGGTCAGCTCGGCCTTGAGCTCGCTGAACGCCGGCGTCGTCTTCACCGAGTAGTGCCGCGGGTGGGCGATGGCCACCGGCCGGTCGAGCTTGATCCGGCCCGGCCGCGCGCTCATGACGACGACGCGCGAGCCCATGAAGACGGCCTCGTCGATGTCGTGCGTCACGAAGAGCACGGTCTTGCGCTCGGCTTCCCAGATGCCGAGCAGGAGCTCCTGCATCAGCTCGCGGGTCTGGTGGTCGAGCGCGCCGAAGGGCTCGTCCATGAGCAGGATGCGCGGCCCGTTGGCCAGCGCCCGGGCGATCGCCGTGCGCTGCTGCATGCCGCCGGAGAGCTGCTTCGGAAAGTGGTTCTCGAAGCCGCGCAGGCCCACCTTGGCGATGAAGCCGTTGGCGACCTGCAGCTGCTCCTCGCGCGCCAGGCCGCGCTCGCGCAGGCCGAAGCAGACGTTGTCGAGCACGGTCAGCCACGGGAACAGCGTGTAGCTCTGGAACACCATGCCGCGGTCGGCGCCGGGGCCTTCGATCCGTCGGCCGTCGAGCTGCACCTCGCCCGAGGTCGGATGGTCGAGCCCGGCGACGATGCGCAACAGCGTGCTCTTGCCGCAGCCCGAGGGGCCGAGGATGGTGACGAAGTCGTTCTCCGCGACCTGCAGGTCGGTCGCCTGCAGCGCCAGCGTCTCGCCCTGGCTGGAGCGGAAGCTGCGGCTCACGCCGCGCACGGAGAGGATGTTCATCGCCCGAGCTGCGCCCAGGGATAGAGCCGCCGGTTCACCCACTTGAACAGCAGGTCGCTGGCCAGGCCGATCAGGCCGATCACGATGATGCCGAAGATGATCTGGTCGGTGGCGAGCAGCGCCTGGCTGTCGGTGATCATGTGGCCGATGCCGGCCGAGGCGCCGATCAGCTCGGCGACGATCACGTAGGTCCAGGCCCAGCCGAGCACCATGCGCAGCACCTCGGCGATCTCCGGCGCGGCGCCGGGAATCAGCACCCGGCGGATCAGGCTGCGGTCGCCGACGCCGAGCGTGTACGCCGCCTCGACCAGGTCGCGGCGCGTGTTGCCGACGATCACCGCGATCATCAGCACGAGCTGGAAGAAGCTGCCGATGAAGATCAGCGAGAGCTTCTGCGCCTCGCCGATGCCGGCCCAGAGGATCAACAGCGGAATGAACGCGCTCGCCGGCAGGTAGCGGGCGAAGCTGACGAAGGGCTCGAAGAACGCCTCGATCGGCTTGTAGGCGCCCATCGCCACGCCGAGCGGCAGCGCCAGCGCGGCGGCGATGAGAAAGCCGCCGAGCACGCGCCAGACGGTCCAGCCGATGTCCCAGCCGAAGCCCATCTGCGTGAGCAGGGTCCAACCGGAGCGGACCATGGTCAGCGGGTCGGCGAGAAAGGTCTTCGAGACGAAGCCGCCGAAGGTCGCGAACGACCAGACGGCGACGAAGAGCACGAAGAAGGCGACGCCGAGCGCGACCCGCGCCGCTGGCGCGACGGGCACGAGCGGCTTCATGCGCGCGAACCCTCACCCCAGCCCTCTCCCGCTGGCGGGAGAGGGAGCAAGCGTCTCACTTGATGAACTGGGTGTCCGCGAGCTTCGAGAGGTCGGGGATCGCCTTGATCACGCCGACCTCGAGCAGCAGGTCGGCCGCTTCCTTGCTGAAGGCGGCGTGCTCGCCGGCGAAGAACTTCTGGTTGGCGGCGCGGTCCTGCCAGCGCAGGTACTTCTGGCTGGCCTCGAACGCCTCGCCGCTCTGCTTGACGTCGGCGCCCATGATCTCGAAGCTCTTCTTCGGCTCGGCCTTGATCATCTCCACGGCGTCGAAGTAGCCGTCGGCGAGTGCCTTGGCCGCCTTCGGGTTCTCGGCCAGGAACTTCGGCGTGCAGCCGAAGGTGTCCATCACCATCGGGTAGTCGAGCGTCGTGGCGATGATCTTGCCGGCCTCGGGCTTGGCGCGCACGGCCGAGAGGTAGGGCTCGTAGGTCATCGCCGCGTCGATGCCCTCGGTGCCGGCGATGATCGCGTTGGCGGCCGGCTGCGGCTCGAGGTTGACGACCTTCACGTCCTTGGGCGAGAGGCCGTTCTTCTTCAGCATCCAGGCGAGCGCGAAATACGGCGAGGTGCCCGGCGGGCTGGCGGCGACGGTCTTGCCCTTCAGGTCGGAGATCTTGGCGATGCCCGGCTTGACCACCATGCCGTCGGCGCCGTAGCTCTTGTCGAGCTGGAAGATCTGCGTCGTCGTCACGCCGGCGGCGTTCCAGCCGACCCACGTCTCCACCGTGGTCGCGGCGCACTGCACGTCGCCCGAGGCGATGGCCAGGTGGCGATCCTTCTGCGGAATCTTCTTGATCGTGACGTCGAGGCCGTGCTTCTTGAACAGGCCCGCCTCCTTGGCGAGGGTCAGCGGCGCGAAGCCGGTCCAGCCGGAGATGCCGATCGCGACCTTGGTTTCCTGGGCGTGAGCCAGGCCGGTCACGGCGGCGGCGGCGGCCAGGGCGATCAAGAGCTTCTTCATGGAGATCCTTTGCAGCGAGGTTTGGGAAATTCAGGCCGGATACCAGAGGGCCGGCAGCCCGGGAAGGGTTCGCAAGACGCGCGCCAGCGAGCCGTCGTGCACCAGCGCGGTCGCGCTCTCGATGTCGGGCGCCAGGTAGCGGTCGGTCGGCATCGCCGGGCAGCGCTCGCGCAACAGCGCATGCGCCGACTCTAGCGCGGCCGAGCTGGCCAGCGGGCGCAGGAATTCCACCCCCTGCGCAGCGGCCAGCAGCTCGATGCCGAGGATGTGCGCGGTGTTGGCGATCATCGGCTGCAGCCGCCTGGCCGCGAAGGTGGCCATCGACACGTGGTCTTCCTGGTTGGCGCTGGTCGGCAGGCTGTCGACGCTCGCCGGGTGGGCGAGCGACTTGTTCTCGCTGGCGAGCGCCGCGGCGGTGACGTGGGCGATCATGAAGCCGCTGTTCAGCCCCGGGTCGGCGGTGAGGAAGGGCGGCAGGCGCGAGACGCCGGCGTCGATCAGCATCGCGATCCGCCGCTCGGCGATGGCACCGACCTCGGCGATGGCGAGGGCCATCGCGTCGGCGGCAAGGGCCACGGGCTCGGCGTGGAAGTTGCCGCCGGAGACGATCGCGCCCTCCTCGCCTGCTCCGCCGGCGAATACCAGCGGGTTGTCGGTGACCGCGTTGGCCTCGCGCAGCAGCACCAGCGCCGCATGACGAAGCTGGTCGAGGCAGGCGCCCACCACCTGCGGCTGGCAGCGCAGGCTGTAGGGGTCCTGCACCCGGTCGTCGCCTTCCAGGTGCGAGCGGCGGATCTCGCTGCCCGCGAGCAAGGCGCGGTAGTACTGGGCGACGTCGATCTGCCCCGGCTGGCCGCGCAACAGGTGGATGCGCGGGTCGAACGGGCCGTCGCTGCCGCGCGCCGCGTCGACCGTCATCGCGCCGACGACGAGCGCCGCCTCGAGCACCGGCTCGAACGCGAGCAAGGCGTGCAGCGCCAGCGCGGTCGAGACCTGCGTGCCGTTGATGAGCGCCAGGCCTTCCTTGGCTTCGAGCGTGAACGGCGTGATGCCGGCGGCGCGCAGCGCAGGCCCGGCCGGGACGCGCACCCCGTCGACGAGCATCTCGCCCTCGCCGGTGAGCGCCAGCGTCATGTGCGCCAGCGGCGCCAGGTCGCCCGACGCGCCGACCGAGCCCTGGGCCGGCACGTAGGGCACGAGCCCGGCGTTGTGCGCCGCCACCAGCGTGTCGATCACTTCCTCGCGCACCCCCGAGTGGCCGCGCGCCAGGCTCGCCGCCTTGAGCGCCAGCATCAGCCGCACCACCGGCGGTTGCAGCGGCTCGCCGACGCCGACCGAGTGCGAGCGGATCAGGTTCATCTGCAAGGTCGCGAGCTGGTCGGCCTCGATCCGCGTGCTGGCGAGCTTGCCGAAGCCGGTGTTGACGCCGTAGACCGGCGCCGCTCCCTTGGCCGCACGCTGGACGATCGCCGCGCTGGCGCGGATGGCCGCGCGCGACGCGGACGCCAGCGTCAGCTCGACCCCGCCGGCATGGATCGCCTGCAGGACGTCGAGCGTCAGCCGGCCGGGATGGACTTCGAGAGGCATCAGGGCCTGCTCAGCATGGGCAGGTTCAGCCCCTGCTCCCGGGCGCAGGCGATCGCGTCCTCGTAGCCCGCGTCGGCGTGGCGCATCACGCCCGTGGCCGGGTCGTTCCAGAGCACCCGCTCGATCCGCTTCGCCGCCGAGTCCGTGCCGTCGCAGACGATGACGACGCCGGCATGCTGCGAGTAGCCCATGCCGACGCCGCCGCCGTGGTGCAGCGAGACCCAGGTCGCGCCGCCGGCGGTGTTGAGCAGGGCATTCAGCAACGGCCAGTCGGAGACCGCGTCTGACCCGTCGCGCATGGCCTCGGTCTCGCGGTTCGGGCTCGCGACCGAACCCGCGTCGAGGTGGTCGCGGCCGATCACGATCGGCGCCTTCAGCTCGCCCGACTTCACCATCTCGTTGAAGGCCAGGCCGGCGCGATGCCGCTCGCCGAGGCCGATCCAGCAGATCCGCGCCGGCAGGCCCTGGAAGGCGATCCTCGCCTGAGCCATGTCGAGCCAGCGGTGCAGGTGCGCGTCTTCGGGAAAGAGCTCCTTCATCTTCGCGTCGGTCTTGCGAATGTCTTCCGGGTCGCCGGAGAGCGCGACCCAGCGGAACGGCCCCTTGCCGCGGCAGAACAGCGGCCGGATGTACGCCGGCACGAAGCCGGGGAAGGCGAAGGCGTTCTTCACGCCGGCGTCGAACGCGACCTGGCGGATGTTGTTGCCGTAGTCGACCGTCGGCACGCCCGCCGACTGGAAGTCGAGCATCGCCTGCACATGCACCGCGCAGCCCGCGGACGCGGCCTGGCGCAGCGCCGCGTGCTGTTCGGAGTCGGCTTGCGCCGCGCGCCAGCGCTCGACGCTCCAGCCCGGCGGCAGGTAGCCGTTCACCAGGTCGTGCGCCGAGGTCTGGTCGGTGACGAGATCGGGCCGGACGCCGCGCCGCACGAGCTCGGGCAGGATCTCGGCGGCGTTGCCGAGCAGGCCGATCGAGACCGCGCGCTTCTCGGCGGTGTACTTCGCGATCCGCGCCAGGGCGTCGTCGATGTCGGCGGCCTGCTCGTCCAGATAGCGCGAACGCAGGCGGAAGTCGATCCGGCTCTGCTGGCACTCGACGTTGAGCGATACCGCGCCGGCGAAGGTCGCCGCCAGCGGCTGCGCCCCGCCCATGCCGCCGAGGCCCGCGGTGAGGATCCAGCGGCCCGCCAGGCTGCCGCCGTAGTGCTGCCGGCCCGCCTCGACGAAGGTCTCGTAGGTGCCCTGCACGATGCCCTGGCTGCCGATGTATATCCACGAGCCGGCGGTCATCTGCCCGAACATCATCAGGCCCTTGCGGTCGAGCTCGTCGAAGTGCTCCCAGGTGGCCCACTTGGGCACCAGGTTCGAGTTGGCGATGAGCACGCGCGGCGCGTCGGCATGGGTGCGGAACACGCCGACCGGCTTGCCGCTCTGCACCAGCAGGGTCTCGTCTTCCTTCAGCGTCTTCAGCGCGGCGAGGATCGCCTCGAAGCAGTCCCAGTTGCGCGCTGCCTTGCCGATGCCGCCGTAGACGACGAGCGCGTCGGGGTTCTCGGCGACCTCGGGGTCGAGGTTGTTCTGGATCATCCGGAACGCGGCCTCGATCTGCCAGTTGGCGCAGCTGATGGCGCTGCCACGCGGCGAACGCACCGGCCGGGGCTGGGCGAGTCGGTGAAGGGGCGACAGGTCGGTCATGGCGGCTCCCGCGTGCAAGTCTGGCAACGGCTCGAACTCTACTTGTCTAGACAAGCTTAGGCAAGTAGGATGAAGCATGGCAGTCGCCCTCGCCGAAGCTCCGTTGGCTCCCTACGCCCGCGTCAAGAAGTATCTCAAGGAAGGCCTGGCCGCGGGGCGCTGGACGCCCGGCGAGCTGATGCCTTCCGAGACCGAGCTCGTGGCCGAGTTCGGCGTCAGCCGGATGACGGTCAACCGGGCGCTGCGCGAGCTCCGCGCCGAGGGCCTGGTCGACCGCTCGCAAGGCGTCGGCACCTTCGCCGCCCACCCGTACAGGCTGTCGTCCACCCTGACCATCCGCGACCTGCATGAGGAGATCGAGGCGCGCGGCCATCGCCATCACGCCGAGGTGCACCTGAAGCGCGAGGAGCGGGCGCCGCGCGAGCTCGCCGAGCGGCTCGGCCTGGCGGCCGGAGCCCCGGTGTTCCATTCGCTGATCGTCCACCACGACAACGGCGTGCCGCTGCAATGCGAAGACCGCTACGTCAACCCGGCCTGCGCCCCCGGCTACCTCGAGGTCGACTTCACCCGGACCACGCCGACCCACTACCTTCTCGAGGTCGCGCCGTTCTGGGAGGCGCAGTTCGCGATCGAGGCGAGCGCGCCCACGGATAAGGAAGCGCGCCTGCTCGGCATCGCTCCGGCCGACCCCTGCCTCGTCGTCGTCCGCCGCACCGTGAGCCGGGGCGTGCCGATCACGATCGCGCGGCTGGTTCATCCCGGCGCGCGCTACCAGCTCGAAGCCAGCTTCAGCCCATGACGCCACGCCTCGTTGCTCTCGACGCGACCCCGCCGCAGCCCTGGCGCAACGGCGGCGGCGTCACGCGCGAGCTGCTCGCCTGGCCCGAAGGCGCGGGCTGGCGGGTGCGGGTCAGCGTCGCCGAGATCGAGGCCGACGGCACGTTCTCCAGCTTTCCCGGCGTCTCACGCTGGTTCACCGTGCTCGAAGGCGGCGGCGTGGCGTTGACGATCGACGGCGCCGAGCAGATTCGCCGCGCCGGCGATCCGCCGCTGGCCTTCCCCGGCGAAGCCAGCGTCGCCTGCCGGCTGCTGCGCGGGCCGAGCCGCGACCTGAACCTGATGCTGCGCGGCGCCGAGGGCGCGATGCTGCCGGTGACGCCCGGCGAAGGCTGGTCGCCGCTGTCGCGCCAGTGCGGCCTGTACGCGCTCGTCGCCGGTCGCTGCGTCGCCGGCGGGGAGACGGTGGACGTCCCCGCCGGGAGCCTCGCCTGGTTCGCCCTCGCACCCGACACCCTGGTGTTTCGCCCGCAGGGCGCCGCGCCGATCGCCCCGCCGGGCTGGTGGCTGGCCGCCGACGCCCGGGAGCCCGACGCGTGAGAACCCTCTGGCGCAACGCCCACCTCGTCACCCTCGCCGAAGCCAACGGCTGGGGCTTCATCCGCCGCGGCGCGCTGATCGTCGACGACGCGACGCTGCGCTGGGTCGGCTCCGATGCCGACCTGCCCGCCGGGCTCTCGGTCGACGCCGAGCATCATCTCGACGGCGAGCTGGTCACGCCCGGCCTGGTCGACTGCCACACCCACCTCGTCTACGGCGGCCAGCGGGCGCGCGAGTTCGAGCTGCGCCTCGAAGGCGCGAGCTACGAGGACATCGCCAACGCCGGCGGCGGCATTCGTTCGACCGTCGCCGCCACCCGCGCCGCCGGCGACGGCGCCCTCTTCTACGCCGCCCGCCTGCGCGCCCTGGCGCTGATGGCCGAGGGCGTGACCAGCCTCGAGATCAAGTCGGGCTACGGCCTCTCCGCCCTGCACGAGGCGCGGTGCCTCCGCGTCGCCCGCCGCCTCGGCGAGGAGCTGGCGCTGACGGTGCGCACCACCTGCCTTTCGGCGCATGCGCTGCCGCCCGAGTTCGAAGGCCGGGCCGACGACTACATCGCCGCGGTCTGCGCCTGGCTGCCCTCCCTGCACGCCGAGAAGCTGGTCGACGCGGTCGACGCGTTCTGCGAGCGCATCGCCTTCACGCCGGCGCAGACGCGGCGCGTGTTCGAGACCGCGCACGCCCTCGGCCTGCCGGTGAAGCTGCATGCCGAGCAGCTCAGCGACAGCGGCGGCGCGGCGCTCGCCGCCGAGTTCGGCGCGCTCTCGTGCGAGCACCTCGAGTACCTGAGCGAGGCCGGCGTGCAGGCGATGGCCAAGGCCGGCAGCGTCGCCGTGCTGCTGCCGGGCGCCTACTACTTCCTGCGCGAGACGCAGCTTCCGCCGGTCGCTGCGCTGCGCGCCGCCGGCGTGCCGATCGCCATCGCGACCGACCACAACCCCGGCTCCTCGCCCACGCTTTCGCCCCTGCTGATGCTCAACATGGCCTGCACGCTGTTTCGCCTCACGCCGGAGGAGGCCTTGCGCGGCATGACGGTGAACGCGGCCCGCGCGCTCGACCTGCGCGACCGCGGCACGCTCACGGTCGGGCGGCGCGCCGACTTCGTCGCCTGGAACGTCGAGCATCCGAACGAGCTCTCCTACTGGTTCGGCTACAACCCGTGCGCGCGGGTGATCGCCGGCGGCAAGGAAAGGAGCGCGGAGTGAGCGAGACGGTGCTGACGCTGCGACGCGGCACGACGCCGCTCCTGATCAGCCTGCCGCACGTGGGCACCGAGATTCCCGAGTCGCTGCAGGCGCGGCTGGTCGAGCGGGCGCTGGCCGTGGAAGACACCGACTGGCACCTCGAGCCGCTCTACGCCTTCGCCCGCGAGCTAGGCGCCGGCATGCTGGTGCCGCGCCATTCGCGCTACGTGATCGACCTCAACCGGCCGCCCGAGAACACGCCCATGTATGCCGGCGCGAACAACACCGAGCTGGTGCCGACCCGCTTCTTCTCCGGCGAGCCGCTCTACCGCGCGCCCGTCGCCGACGAGAAGGCCGAGATCGATCGCCGCCGCGCCGCCTACTGGCAGCCGTACCACCAGGCGCTCGACGCCGAGCTCGCGCGCCTCAAGGCCGAGCATGGCCACGCCATTCTTTGGGACGGTCACAGCATCCGGTCGGAGCTGCCGTGGCTGTTCGAAGGGCGCCTGCCCGACCTGAACCTCGGCACCGCCGGCGGCACGAGCTGCGCGCCCGCGCTGCGCGCCGCGCTCATGGCGGTGCTCGAGCGGCAGCGCGACTTCAGCCACGTCACCGATGGCCGCTTCAAGGGCGGCCACATCACCCGCCACTACGGCCGGCCGGGGCAAGGCATCCACGCGATCCAGCTCGAGATGTGCTGGTCGTGCTACATGGCCGAGGAGCCGCCCTTCACGATCGATCCGGCCCGGGCGAGGCGCCTGCAACCCGTGCTGCGCGATCTGCTCCAGGCCACGCTCGACTGGAATCCCGATGCCTGAGGCCGCGCTGCTCTGGGCACCGCTGGCGTGGACGCCGGCGGGCTGGCGCGAGCAGGTCGTGCTGCGCGCCGGAAGCGACGGTCGCTGGGCCGAGGTCACGCCGGGCGTCGCCGCACCGCCGCCGGGCGCCATCGTGCTCGCAGGCCCGCTGCTGCCGGGCCTGGTCAACGCGCACAGCCACGCCTTCCAGCGCGCCTTCGCCGGCCACGCCGAACGGCGCGAGGCGGCAAGCGACGACTTCTGGTCGTGGCGGGACCGGATGTACCGCGTGGCGCTGCGCATCTCGCCGGCGCAGCTGCGCGATGTCGCGGCGCAGCTCTACGTCGAGCTGCTGAAGGGCGGCTACACGCAGGTCTGCGAGTTCCACTACCTGCAGCACGACGTCGACGGCCAGCCCTACGCCGATCCGCTCGAGATGTCGTGGGCGCTCGCCGACGCGGCGGCGGAAACGGGCATCGGCCTGACCTTGCTGCCGGTGCTGTACGAGCGTGCTGGCTTCACCACGGTGCTGCGCAGCGACCAGCGGCGTTTTCGGACTTCGGCCGAGCAGGTCTGGCGGGCGGCGGCCGAAATCGGCGCGATCCGCCGGCCGGGCGTCAGCGCCGGCCTCGCGATCCATTCGCTGCGCGCCGCCCTGCCCGACTCGATCGCCGAGCTGCGGCGGCGGGCCGAGGGCTTCGCCGGGCCGATCCACATCCACGTCGCCGAGCAGACCGCCGAGGTCGACGATTGCGTCAAGACCACGGGCGCGCGGCCGATCGAATGGCTGGCGCGCGAAGGCCTGCTCGATGCGCGCTGGCAACTCGTGCACGCCACGCACACCGTGCCGGCCGAGATCGAGGCGGTGGCGCGCAGCGGCGCCGGCGTCGTGCTCTGCCCCGGCACCGAAGCAAACCTCGGCGACGGCCTCGCCGATGTGCCGGGCTGGCTCGCCGCCGACGTGCCGCTGACGATCGGCTCCGACAGCCACGTCGGCCGCGACTGGCGCGAGGAGCTGCGCTGGCTCGAGTACGGCCAGCGCCTGGCGCTACGCCAGCGCAACGTGGCCGCCGCGCCCGAGTCGGGCCAGCCCTCGACCGCCGAGCACCTGTTCGCGCGCAGCCTCGCGGGCAGCGCCAGCGCGGCGGGCGAGCCGGCCTGGGGCCTCGTGCCGGGAGCGCGTGCCGACGCGCTCGTCGTCGATCCGCAGGAAGACGCGCTGCTCGGCGTGGCGCCGCGGCAGACGCTCGATGCGCTGCTGTTCTCCAGCCCCGGGCGGAGCTGGCGCGACGTGCTGGTCGCCGGGCGCTGGGTGATCCGGGATCGGGTTCACGCACACGCGGCACAGATCGCGCAGCGCTTCTCCGCCACGATGCACGAGCT
The DNA here is from genome assembly GCA_021414305.1 of Burkholderiales bacterium. GTDB lineage: Bacteria > Pseudomonadota > Gammaproteobacteria > Burkholderiales > Burkholderiaceae_C > Schlegelella_A. The sequence goes on from JAIOOS010000027.1 coordinate 123,881, forward strand.
CGGATGAAGCCAGCCGCCCCGCGCGCCGTTCAGGCGATCGGGGCGATCAGAAGTTCTTCTTCCAGCCCACGGTCACTCCGCGGGGCAAGAGGCCTACCGAGAGCGAAGAGCTCCGATCGTGTGCATAGACGCCAATCGCGGTGCCGATCGCCAGGCTCGCGAGCACGTCGGTCTGCCAGTGGCCGTGGACCTTGACCCGCGCGATCGCGTCGTAGACCGGAAGCAGTTCGAGCGCCCAGACCGCCGGGTGCTCGCCTGCGTATTCGAGCACCAGGGGGGTGACGGCGGTGCTGATCAGCATCACCTCGCCGCTCGGGAAGCTCTTGTTGCCGTGCCCCTGGAACCAGAGGTTCGGGTTGTCCGTTTCCGAGGGCCGGGTGCGGGAGAAGGTGAGCTTCATCGCCTCCGACGTGACCGCGCCGATGGCCATTGCATCGACCGACTGCCAGAGCGTGCGGCCGAACCGATCGTCGCTGCCCTCCCACAGTGCGCCGCCAAGGACGAGCAGGATCGTGCTGTTCTCCAGCAGAAGCTGGTTGCTTCGCTTCCAGATCCCGCTGTCATCGAACGGGACCTTGTGGTCGATTCCGCCGGCGAGCGCGGGCGACGCCTGGCCGGCCAGGAAGACGACGAGGACCACTGCAAAGACGCGGATGGGGGACCGGAACACGAGCCGAGTCTGCTGGCGGCTCCTTAAGCGCGACTTAACTAGCGGCGAATGACATAGCGGCGGATTCGCGGCGGCTCTTCGCCCTGGTGGAAGGCCAGGCGGCGCTCGCGCAGCGCGAGGTCCGCGGCCGTGGCGCGGTGGAAGCGCCGCAGGTGCTCGGTCCACGATTCGTCGACGACTTCCTCGACGAAGCGCGTCGGCTCGCCGATGTCGTTCAACAGCTGCCAGCCGATCGCGCCCTGGCTCAGGCGCGCCCGCCGCGAATCCTGCATCACGAGCACGAAGGCCTCGGTGCGCAACGGATCGATCAGGTACTCGACCGTCGTGACGACGCGCCCGTCTTCCTGCGGCGCCACGGTGGGCCGCGCCGCCCATCCGGCCTGGGCGGGGCTCATGTCGGCCTCCTCGTCGGCGCTGTCGGTCACGAAGCGCACCGCCAGCAGCATGACGAGGACGCCGCTGACGGCCGCGGAGACGAGCGCGGTCTGCAGCGTGCCGACGGTGGCGACCTGACCCCAAAGCGCCGCGCCGAGGGCGCTCGCGCCCATGATCGCCATCTGATAGCTCGCCATGGCGCGCGCCCGCACCCAGTTGGGCAAGGACATCTGGGCCGAGACCGAGAGCGAGTTCGCCACGGTGATCCAGGACATGCCCGCGGCGAGCATGGCCGGCACCGCCACCCAGGTGTTCGGCGCGATCGCCATCACCGCCGTCGCCACCGACTGGACGACGGTGCCGCCGATCACGAGTCCGTCGCGGCCATGCGACTGCCGCATGCGCGGCAGCACGAGCACGGCGACGATCGCGCCGGCGCCCATGCTCGCGAGCAGCAGGGTGAAGGTTCCGGCGTCGCCACCGGGGAGCCCGCGCGCCAGCAGCGGCAGCAGCGCCAGCAGGACCGTGGAATGGAGGAAGAAGATCGAGACCCGGGTGAGCACGGCGCGCATTCGCGGCGACTGGCGGACGAACTGCACGCCGACCCGCATCGCACCGAGCAGGCGCTCTCTTCCCAGGGGATTGGGCTGGTGCTCGTGGCGCCAGCGCAGGATCACCAGCGCCGAGAGCAGCGACAGCACGGCATTGAGCGCGAACACCCAGACGCTGCCGGCGCTGGCGATCAGCGCGCCCGCCACCAGTGGCCCGACGATGCGGGACAGGTTCATCGCCACGCCGTTGAGGGCCAGCGCCGCGGCGAGCTGCGTTCGCGGCACCAGGTCGGGCACGATCGCCGCGAACACCGGCCAGCGCGATGCCAGGCCGACCCCGTTGGCGAAGACGAGCAGCAGCAGCAAGGGCGCGGTCATCAGCCCCGATGCGGTGGCGGCGCAGAGGGCAGCCGCGGTCGCCGCCAGCCAGAGCTGCGTGGCCATCAGCAGCCGCCTGCGGTCGACGATGTCGGCGAGGGCGCCGCTGGGCAGGCCGAGGAGGAACACGGGCAGGGTCGAGGCCGACTGCACGAGAGCCACCCAGATCGGCGTGCTCGTCAGGGTGGTCATCGTCCAGGCCGCCGCCACGTCGGTCATCCACATGCACAGGTTGGCGGTGAGCCAGGTGCTCCACAGCAGGCGGAAGACGGGCACGCCCAGCGGTTCGAGCGCGGTGACGGAGCGCCTCGATGCGGCGGGCCGCGGCGGGGCGGAGCCCTCCTCGGGCGGAATGGACGACATGGGGAAAGATTACCCGCCTTTGCGCCGCGGCATTGCTACGATCGCCGGCGCGCGAGCAACCCCGCTCGCCCCGGAGCCCCGCTTGTTCAAATTCTTCTCGCGAGGGCCGTCCCACGACCCGCTCGCGCCGCCGGTGCCCGGCGCAGTGACCGACATCAAGACCACGACCTGCTACATGTGCGCCTGCCGCTGCGGCATCCGCGTGCACCTGCGCGACGGCGAGCCGCGCTATATCGACGGCAACCCGAACCATCCGATCAACCGCGGCGTGATCTGCGCCAAGGGCGCCGCGGGGATCATGAAGCAGGTGTCGCCGGCGCGGCTCACCCGGCCGCTGCTGCGCAAGCCCGGCAGCGAGCGCGGCGCCGGCGAGTTCGAGCCGATCTCGTGGGAGCGCGCCTTCGCGATCCTCGAAGAACGCCTCGCGAGGATCCGCGCCACCGACCCGAAGAAGTTCGCCCTCTTCACCGGCCGCGACCAGATGCAGGCCCTCACCGGTCTGTTCGCGCGCCAGTTCGGCACGCCCAACTACGCGGCGCACGGAGGCTTCTGCTCGGTGAACATGGCCGCCGGCATGATCTACACCATCGGCGGCAGCTTCTGGGAATTCGGCGGGCCCGATCTCGAGCGCGCGAAGCTGTTCGTGATGATCGGCACCGCCGAGGACCACCACTCGAACCCGCTGAAGATCGCGATCTCGAAATTCAAGCGCCAGGGCGGCCGCTTCATTTCGATCAATCCGGTGCGCACCGGCTACTCGGCAATCGCCGACGAGTGGATCCCGATCAAGCCGGGCACCGACGGCGCGCTTTTCATGGCCCTGCTGCACGAGCTGATCGGCAGCGACCGGATCGACCACGCGTTCCTCAAGCGCTTCACCAATGCGCCGCAGCTCGTGCTGGTCGAGACCGGCTGCGACCGCGAAGGCATGTTCGCCCACGACCCCGACCCGGCGAAGGGCGCGCCGGGCGACGGCCGGCATCCGCACAACAAGCTTGTCTTCGACAAGAGCGACGGCACCATCAAGGCGGCCTACCCCGAAGGCATCGCTCCGGGCTGCGACCCCGCGCTCGAGGGCCACTACACGCTGGCCGACGGCCGCCGGGTGGCGCCCTCGTTCCAGCTTCTGCGCGAGCGGGTCGCGCCGTGCACGCCCGAGTGGGCCTCGGCCATCACCGGCATTCCGGCGGCGCGCATCGTCAAGCTCGCCCACGAGCTCGGCGCCGCAGCGTTCGAGCAGGCGTTCGAGCTGCCCATTCCCTGGACCGACGCGTGGGGCGCGAAGCACGCGACGACGCAGGCGCGGCCCGTCGCCTTTCACGCCATGCGCGGGCTTGCGGCGCACTCGAACGGCTTCCAGACGGTGCGCGCGCTGGCGGTGCTGATGAGCGTGCTCGGCACGATCGACGCGCCCGGCGGCTTTCGCCACAAGGCGCCTTACCCGCGGCACATCGTGCCGAACTTCCGCGCCTTCAATTCGCCCGACATGATCAAGCCGAACACGCCGCTGAACGCGGCGCCGCTCGGCTTTCCGGCCCATCCCGAGGAGCTGGCCATCTGCGAGGACGGCTCGCCGATGCGCATCGACCACGCGTTCTCGTGGGAGCACCCGCTCTCGGCGCACGGCCTGATGCACACGGTGATCACCAACGCCACCCGCGGCGACCCGTACCGGCTCGACACGCTCATGATCTTCATGGCCAACATGGCCTGGAACTCGACCATGAACACGATGGCCGTGCGCGAGATGCTCAACGCCAAGGGGGACGACGGCGAGTTCAAGCTCCCCTTCCTCGTCGTCTGCGACGCGTTCCAGAGCGAGACCGTCGCCTTCGCCGACCTGGTGCTGCCCGACACCACCTACCTCGAGCGCCACGACGTGATGAGCATGCTCGACCGGCCGATCTCGGAGTTCGAGGGCCCGGCCGATTCGGTGCGCGTGCCGGTGCTGCCGCCGCTCGGCGAATGCAAGCCCTTCCAGGAGGTGCTCGTGGAGCTGGCGTCGCGCCTGAAGCTGCCGGCCTTCACCGGCGCGGGCGGCGAGCGCAAGTTCAAGGACTACCCCGACTTCGTCGTCAACTACGAGCCGCAGCCGGGCATCGGCTTTCTGATGGGCTGGCGCGGCGCCGACGGCAGCCAGCACCTGCGCGGCGCGCCCAACCCGAAGCAGTGGGAGATGTACGCGAACAACGACTGCGTCTTCAGCTACCACCTGCCCGAGACGATGCACTACATGCGCAACTGGAATCGCGAGTACCTCGACTTCGCCAAGGACAAGGGCTGGCGGCAGAAGAACGACGTCGTCCAGCTCGCCCTCTACAGCGACACGCTGCAGTCGTTCCGCCTCGCGGCGAAGGGCCAGACCGCCGGCCGGCAGCCGCCCGAGCACCTGCGCGAGCGCATCGCCACCTACTTCGACCCGCTGCCGTTCTGGTATGCGCCGCTCGAGGACGCGGCCGTCGACACCGAGGCCTACCCGCTCAACGCGATCACGCAGCGGCCGATGGCGATGTACCACTCGTGGGACTCGCAGAACGCCTGGCTGCGCCAGATCCACAGCCACAACTACCTGCACGTCAATCCGCTCACCGCGCGAAAGGCGGGCATCGCCGACGGCGGCTGGTGCTGGGCCGAGAGCGCCTGGGGGCGCGTGCGCTGCATGCTGCGCTACAGCGAAGCGGTCGAGCCGGGCACCGTGTGGACCTGGAACGCGATCGGCAAGGCCGACGGCGCCTGGCAGCTCGCGCCGGGCGCCGACGAGGCGCGCAAAGGCTTCCTTCTCAACCACCTGATCAACGACGAGCTGCCGTACGGCGCAGGCGGCACGATCAGCAATTCCGATCCGGTCACCGGCCAGGCAAGCTGGTATGACGTGCGCGTTCGCCTCGTGCCCGCCGAGCCCGAGCCGCTCGAGGCGAGCTCGCCGCAGATCGCGGCGACGCCGGCGCCGCCGGGCGTGCGCGGCGCGGGAACGCGAGCGGGGTCCACCGGGCGGGGCAAGCCATGATCGCGTGGCTGAAGGATCTGTTCGCAGCGCCGGCGGCGATCGTCGACGCCGCGACCATCGGCACCGACCACGGCCCGTCGACGACGCTGGCCCGCCAGCTCGCGCTGGTGATCGACCTCAACGTCTGCGTCGGCTGCCACGCCTGCGTGACCTCTTGCAAGGAATGGAACACCTCGGGCTCGGCCGGGCCGCTGGCCGACGAGAACGCCTACGACGCGAACCCGACCGGCACCTTCTTCAACCGGGTGCAGACCTACGAGGCGGGCATCTTTCCGGGCACCGACACGATCCATTTCCCGAAGAGCTGCCTGCACTGCGAGGAGCCGCCCTGCGTGCCGGTGTGCCCCACGGGCGCGAGCTACAAGCGGGCCGAGGACGGCATCGTCCTCGTCGACTACGACAAGTGCATAGGCTGCAAGTACTGCGCATGGGCCTGCCCGTACGGCGCCCGCGAGATCGACGAGGCGCGGCAGGTGATGACCAAGTGCACGCTGTGCGTCGACCGCATCCACGACCCCCAGCTGGCGCCGGAAGACCGCAAGCCCGCCTGCGTGAAGGCCTGCCCCACGGGGGCGCGCCTGTTCGGCGACGTCAAGGACCCGGACTCGGAGGTCTCGATCGCCATCCGCGAGCGCGGCGGCTATTCGCTGATGCCCGAGTGGGGCACGAAGCCGGCGAACCAGTACCTGCCGCGCCGGGTCACCGAGGTCGCGGGTACGCCGGCGGGGCCGGTCGTGCCGCCTTCCGCGCCGACCGCCGAGTCGTGAATCCCGCCCTCTCGGTCGTCTTCTTCACGACCCTTGCCGGGGCCGCGCAAGGGCTCGTCGTCGCGCTCGCACTCGCCGCGCTCGGCGGCCTGGCCGTCGGCGCCGGCTTCACAGCGGCGATGCTCGCCACGGCCGCCACGCTGCTCGTCGTCGGCCTCGGCTGCTCGTTCCTCCACCTCGGGCGCCCCGAGCGCGCCTGGCGCGCGGCGACCATGTGGCGAACCTCGTGGCTCTCGCGCGAGGTGATCGTGCTGCCCGCGTTCATCGCCGTCGTCGCCGTGTGGTGGGGCGCGGTGCAGGCAGGCGCCACGCCGGCGTGGACGCGGTTCGCCTTTCCCGGCACTGCCCTCGCGCTCGCCGCGCTGCTCTGGCTGTGCACGGCCATGATCTACGCGTGCCTGCGCTTCATCGAGGAATGGGCGCATCCGCTGACGCTCGCCGGCTTCGTCCTCATCGGCCTGTCTTCGGGCTTCCTGCTCGCGACCGCCGCGGCCGAGGCCGCGGGCGAAGGCGCGCTGGCGCACTGGACCGGCCCCGCCGCCCTCGTCGCCACTGTCCTGGCCGGCGGCGCCCGCCTGCTGGCGCTGCGCCGCAACGCCCGCATCCGCCATCGCTCGACGCTGCAGTCGGCCACCGGCATCGCCGCGGCGCGGCTGGTGCAGACGTCGATGGGCATGTCGGCCGGCTCGTTCAACACGCGCGAGTTCTTCCATCGCGCCTCGGTCGCCGGAATGCGGCGCGCCCGGACCCTGCTCCTCGTTCTCGGCTTCGCGCTGCCGGCGATCCTGGCCGCGATCGGCCTCGCCACCACGACGTCCTGGCCATGGCTCGCCGCGGCGATCGTGCAGCTGCCGGGACTGATCGTCGACCGCTGGTTCTTCTTCGCCCAGGCCAGGCATCCGCAGAACCTGTACTACCAGGTCGTCTCCTGAGACCGCAAGCGATACCAAGGTATCGCCCGACACCATCGTCTGATGTGTGCCCGCGGCGCTTCTGGTGTGATGCGCACCGAACTCCATCCCGGAGGTGAGCATCATGGCAAGACTTCTCATCGCGCGCCTGGCACAGGCCGCGTTCCTCGTCGTCGGTGGCTGGGTGCTTGCGCCGGTGGCGCACGCGCAATCCGGCGTGGCGACCGAAGCACCCTACCCGAACATGCCGTCGATTCCGGCCATCGGAGTCAGAACGGCGAAATACCTCGATGTCCCCGCTTCGGCTCAGGGGCCTGCCGTCGACCCCGCCAAGGGCTATCGCCTGCAGAACTTCGGCAGCGGCCTCTACATGGTGACTGACAACCAGATCCAGTCGATGTTCCTCGTCTACGACCACGGTGTCGTCGTGATGGACGCACCCCAGGCCTACGCGTCGAGCCTGCGGCGAGCGATCGCCGAGGTCACCGACAAGCCCGTCACGCACCTTGTCTACAGCCATTCGCACGCTGATCACATCGGTGGCGCCAAGGCGCTCGGCGAGGTCCCGGTCATCATCGCGCACGACGAGACGCTTCGATTGCTAAAGCGCGACGCGGACCCGAACCGGCCGCTGCCCACGCTCACCTTCCCCGAGAGGTACACGCTGCGCGTAGGGGAGCAGGTGCTCGAGCTCTCGTACCACGGCCCCGGGCACGTGCCCGGGAACATCTTCATCTACGCCCCCAGGCAGAGCGTCCTGATGGCGATCGATCTGGTGTTTCCCGGCTGGATCCCGTGGCGTCGGTTCGCCGTGGCGCAGGACGTTCTCGAAGCCTTCGCCCGGGTCGAGGAAATCCGGACCATGGATTGGGACTTCATCGTCGGCGGCCATGTCACCCGCGCCGGCACGCATGCCGATGTCGAGCGGCAGGCCGAGTTCTACCGGGACATCAAGCAGGCGGCAGCGACGGCCCTGGCCACGACCAAGGTCGGCGAGGGCATGAACCCCTTGGACAAGGGCAACCCCTGGGCGCTGTTCGACGACTACATCGACCGCGTCGCGGCGCAATGCGTCAACGCGCTTGCACCCAAGTGGTCGAAGCAGCTGGCCGGCTTCGACGTCTTCATCTGGGATCAGTGCTACTCGATGGAGCAGACCTTGCGCATCGACTAGAGGAAGGCGGCGCTCAGAGGTCGAGCACAACGTCGCCCAGCGGCCGGCAGCAGCAGATCAGGACATTTCCCCGGGCCGGCGGATCCAGCGGCTCGGGCTCGTACGACACCGCGCCCGAGACCAGGCCGCTCTCGCAGTTGTGGCAGACGCCGCTGCGACACGACCAACGGACGGGCACGTCGCACGCCTCGGCCAGCTCGAGAAGGCTCCCGTCGGCCGGCCGCCAGCGCGTCGCGATGCCGCTGCGAGCGAAAGAGATCATCGGTCCCGTGCCGGCGGCCCCTGGCGGCGGGTGCGGCGCCTGGAACGCAGCGCCGACCACGCCGGGTGCCAGTGCGGGCCCGCCGCCGAAGACTTCCGAGTGGATGCGGTTCGCAGCCACGCCCCAGGCCGCCAGGCCCTTGCTCAACTCGGCGAGGAACGGCGGCGGCCCGCAGACATAGAAGTCGCCCTCGTGCGGCACGCCCAGGCGTTCGAGCGCCTCGAGTCCCACCCGACCTGTCGCGTCGTAGTCGCGACCTTGCTGGTCGCCTTCCGCCGGGCGGCTGTACCAGACCTGGCTCCGTCCGTGAGCAAGCCTGCCGAGGAGCTGTCGCGTCTCGACGGCAAACGAGCGGGAGGGGCCGTCGCGGGTCCCGTGCAGCCACCAGACCTCCCGCAGTGTCGCCTCCGCCACCAGGGCGTGAAGCATGGCCAGCACCGGCGTTGCGCCGATTCCCGCGCTCAGCAACACCACCGGGCCTTCCCCGGGCTGCAGCGTGAAGTTGCCTCTCGGTTCGCTCACGTCGAGGACATCGCCTTCGCGGACACTGCCGGTCAGGTGGCGCCCTGCCGCGCCGCCGGGCTCGAGCTTCACGCTGATGCGGTACTGCTGATCGGACGGCGGGCCGGAAAGCGAATAGCTGCGAAAGAGCACGGAGCCGTCCTCCTGCGCTCGCAGGCGAAGGACGACGAACTGGCCGGCGACCGGCACCGTGAGCGGCTTGCCGTCCGTCGGCCGCAGCGCGAAGGAAACGACGTCAGCGCACTCGCGTTCGGTGTGCACGACCCTGAGCGACCGGAAACCCGGCATTGCCGTCCGGGCAGCCGCTGCCGGCATCAGGCCGGCGTTGCCCGTCGCCCCTGGATGTTCGTCCTGGCTCCTGGCCAGCGCTTCGAACGATCGCCGCCAGCCCGGGGACAGCGCTGCAATCCTCAGCACCCGTTCCAGCAGCTCGCGAGGATGACGATTCGAGTAGAGCAGGCCGTTGACCATGGCAACGGTCATGCGCTCCGGCCCCTTCTCGATCGCGACGATCGGGTCACCCGCGGCGACCTCGCCTTCCTCCAGCACCCGGAGATAGAAACCCGGCCGCCCGCTCGACGTCAGCAGAGCCGCCATCTGCGGCTCGTCCATTCGCAGCCCCACGCGATAGCACGTGGTCCGCGGCTGCGTGACTTCGAACAAGGCGGCGCCGATCCGGTAGCGGTCGCCGATGCAGACCTCGTCGTCGGCCATTCCCTCGACGGTGAAGTTCTCGCCGAACTGCCCATGCACGAAATCGCCGCGGCCCAGCCGCTCCTGCCAGTATCGATACGAATCGATCTGGTAGACGAAGACGGCGCGCTGCTCGCCCCCGTGGCCGCCGAGATCGCCTTGCCCGTCGCCGTCCACGTTGAGCCTGCGGACGCGGCAGGGTCCCTGCACTGGCGCCTTCCAGATCCCGGTGTGCACGGTCCTTCCGCGCCACTCGATGTCGCGCGGCAGTCCGACGTTGACCGAAAGCAGGCGGGCCATCGATGCCACTCTCACAAAGTCAAATGGGCTAGCAGCTCATCGCTGCTAACCCATTGATTTCGCTTGGTCGGGACGGCGGGATTCGAACTCGCGACCCCTTGCACCCCATGCAAGTGCGCTACCAGGCTGCGCTACGCCCCGTTCGGCGGGATTATAGGCGGCGGGGGCTCGCGGCCCGGTACCTCGGCACCCCGTTCAGGGCACGAGCAGGCCGCGAATCGAAATGAGCTCCTGACGCACCTGCGCCGCGGAGAGCGTGAAGAGCGGCAGGTCCGACGCCGCGGCCTCGCCTTCTTCGCCGGCCGGCAACTCGATCTCGGTCGCGATGCCGGTGGCGATGGGCTCGCTGCCGCGGGCGGCATGCGCTTCGGCCGCGGCGGCGGCCCGGTGCGCGCCGGCGTCGGCGAGTCGGTTGCGGGCGCCGCTGATCGTGAATCCCTGCTCGTAGAGAAGCTCGCGGATGCGCCGGATCAGCAACACCTCGTGGTGCTGGTAGTAGCGGCGATTGCCGCGCCGCTTCATCGGTTTGAGCTGGGTGAACTCCTGCTCCCAATAGCGCAGCACGTACGGCTTGACGCCGCAAAGCTCGCTCACTTCGCCGATCGTGAAGTAGCGCTTGGCAGGGATCGGCGGGAGGGATTTCTCCATGAAATCAACAAGATCAGGAGATAAACCTCGACTTTACTCGAACTCATCCGCCGGTGGCGTGTCGCCTTGCACGACTCCCTTCAGTTTGTGACTTGCGTGAAATGTCACGACGTGGCGGGCCTTGATCGGGATCGCCTCGCCGGTTCGCGGATTGCGTCCGGGCCGGGGCGCCTTGCGCCGGATGTTGAAGTTGCCGAAGCCCGACATCTTGACGTCGTCGCCTTCGAGCAGGGTCTTGTGGATCAGGTCGAAGAAGGCCTCGACCATGTCCTTCGACTCGCGCTTGTTCAGGCCCAGGCGCTCGAACAGAAGCTCCGCGAGCTCGGCCTTGGTGAGCGTGGGCGTCACCAGGGTCGGCTGCAGGCTGCGGGGCGCGGGCGGGTCGGAACGGGTGGCCATGAGGGGGGTACTGGTCACTGCGCCCGCAGGCGAACGCCGAGGCGCGACGCGAGCGAGGCGAGCACGCCGGCAACGACGCTCTCGATCCGCTCGTCGGTCAGCGTCTGCGCGTCGTCGCGCAGCTCGAGGCGAAGCGCCAGGCTGCGCTCGTCGTCGGCGATGCCCGGTACCGGGGTCTTGGGCTCGTAGATGTCGAACAGCGTCGAGGCGCGCACGACGCCGGCGGCGCCGGCCTCCACCGCGGCCATCAGCGCCTGGTGGGTGACGCTCTTCTTCGCCACGACGGCGAGGTCGCGCAGCGCCGGCTGCTGCTTCGGCAGCGGCACGAAGGTCGGGACCGCGCGGCCCATCAGCGCCTCGGCCTCGAGCTCGAACACAACGGCGTTGCCGGGCAGTTCGTAGGCCTGGCGCCAGCGCGGGTGCAGCTCGCCGACGAAGCCGACCCGCCGGCCCTCGACCTCGATCGCAGCGCTGCGCCCGGGATGCAGCGCCGGATGCGATGCCGGAACAAAAGCCGGCCGCAGCGGCGCGAACAAGGCCTCGAGGTCGCCCTTGACGTCGAAGAAGTCGACGGTGCGCTCCGGCTCGCCCCACTGCAGCGGCGTCGCGGCGCCGAAGGCGAGACCGCCGACCCTGAGGGGCTGGCGCACGCCGGCGACCGACGCGCCGCCGGCCACGGCCGTGGCGTCGCGCAGGTAGACCTTGCCGAGCTCGAACAGGCGCAGGCGCGTCGCCTTGCGCGCCAGGTTGACCTTCAACGCATCGACCAGGCTGCCGATCAGCGTCGAGCGCATCACCGACAGGTTCTGGGCGATAGGGTTGATCACGCGCACGAGCGCGCCATGGGCGGAGAAGTCGCGCTCCCAGCGCTCGTCGACGAAGCTGAAACCGATGGTCTCCTGCCAGCCGAGGTCGGCGAGGGCCTGGCGCAGCCGAGCCGGCGGTCGCCGCGACTCGCTGGGCAGATGCGCGACCAGCGTGCCGCGTGGCGCCGCGGCATCGAGGCGCTCGTAGCCGATGAGCCGGATCACTTCCTCGATCAGGTCTTCCTCGATCACGAGGTCGAAGCGCCAGCTCGGCGGCACGACCTCGATCCGGCCCGGCGAGCTGGTCCAGGCGAAGCCGAGACGGTTCATCGCCGACTCGCAGTCGGCCTGGGTCACGGGCATGCCGATCACCTTGGCGGCGCGGGCGACGCGCAAGGTCAGCGGCGACAGGGTCGGCAGCCTGACCACGTGGTCGTCGACCGGCCCGCAGCGGGTTTCGCTGCCGCCGCAGATCTCGACGATCAGCGCCGTGATCCGCTCGATGTGCTCGACCGTCGACGCCGGGTCGACGCCGCGCTCGAAGCGGTGTCCGGCGTCGGTCGAGAACTTGTAGCGGCGCGAGCGCCCGGCGACCGACTCGGGCCACCAGAACGCGGCCTCGACGTAGACGTTCCTCGTCGCATCCGACACCGCGGTGCGGGCGCCGCCCATGATGCCGGCGAGCGATTCGACATGGCTGTCGTCGGCGATGACGCCGACCTTCCCGTCCAGCTCGACCGTCGCTCCATTGAGCAGCTCGAGGGTCTCGCCCGGACGGGCCCAGCGAACCGTGAGGCCGCCGTCGATGGTGTCGAGGTCGAAGATGTGCGAGGGCCGGCCGAGCTCGAACATCACGTAGTTCGAGATGTCGACCAGCGGCGCGACCGTGCGCTGCCCGCAGCGCGCGAGCCGCTCGGCCATCCACGCGGGAGTCTTCGCCTTCGTGTCGACGCCGCGAACGATGCGCCCGGAAAACCGCCCGCACAGGTCGGGCGCCTCGACCGCGACCCGCAGCGCCGAGTCGTCGCCCACCGGCACGGGAGCGATGCGTGGCGCCTTCAGCGGCGCCCCGGTCAGGGCTGCGACCTCGCGCGCGACGCCGAAAACGCTCAGGCAGTGGCCGAGGTTGGGCGTGAGCTTCAGCGTGAAGATCGTGTCGTCGAGCCGGAGGTACTGGCGCAGGTCGATCCCGACCGGCGCGGCATCGTCGAGGATCAGCAGGCCGCCGTGGTCCTCGGAGAGCTTGAGCTCGCGCGCCGAGCAGAGCATGCCTCGGCTTTCGACGCCGCGGATCGTGCCGACCTCGATGCGAAACGACTTGGCGCCCTCGCCTTCACCCGCCGGCGGCAGCTCGGCGCCGACGCGCGCGAGCGGCACCTTGATGCCGGCGCGCACGTTCGGCGCGCCGCAGACGATCTCGAGCCGTTCGCCGCCGCCGGCATTCACCTGACAGACGCGCAGCTTGTCGGCGTTCGGATGCCTGGCGACCTCGAGCACCTCGGCGACGACGACGCCGTGGAACGGCGGCGCCGCCGGCCGCAGGTTCTCGACCTCTAGCCCGCCCATGGTCAGCCGCTCGGCCAGCTCGGCGGTCGAGAGCGGCGGATCGCAGAACTCGCGCAGCCAGGATTCGGGGAACTGCATGTCGGGCTCAGGCTGCGAACTGGCGCAGGAAGCGCAGGTCGCCGTCGAAGAAGAGGCGCAGGTCGTCGATGCCGTAGCGCAGCATCGCCAACCGGTCGATGCCCGAGCCGAAGGCGAAGCCGATCACGCGCTCCGGATCGAAGCCCATGTTGCGCACCACCTGCGGATGCACCTGGCCCGAGCCCGAGACTTCCAGCCAGCGGCCGGCGAGCGGCCCAGTCTCGAACATCAGGTCGATCTCGGCGCTCGGCTCGGTGAACGGGAAGTAGCTCGGCCGGAAACGCAGCTTGAGCTGGTCGGTCTCGAAGAAGGCGCGCATGAAGTCGAGGTACACCGCCTTCAGGTCGCGAAAGCTCACGCTCTCGCCGAGCCAGAGCCCTTCGACCTGGTGGAACATGGGCGAGTGCGTCGCGTCGCTGTCGACGCGGTAGGTGCGTCCGGGGGCGATCACGCGCACGTCGGGCATAACCGCGGCGCCGGCGTGGCGACGCGCATGCGCCTGCGCATGGCGGATCTGCATCGGCGAGGTGTGCGGGCGCAGGTTCAGCCAGTTCCCGTCGTCGTCTTTCAGGTCGACGTAGAACGTGTCCTGCATCGACCGCGCCGGATGATTTTCCGGGTTGTTGAGGGCGGTGAAGCTGTACCAGTCGGTCTCGATCTCCGGGCCGTCGGCGATCTCGAAGCCCATCGAGGCGAAGATCGCCTCGATGCGCTCGAGCGCCTGGCTGATGGGATGGATGCCGCCCGTGCCGCGGCTGCGCCCCGGCAGGGTGACGTCGAGCGACTGCGCGGCGAGCTGCGCTTCGAGTTGAAGGCTGGCGAGCTCGGCGCGGCGCTCGGAGAGCGCCGCCTCGATCGCCTGCTTTGCCGCGTTGATCTGGGCGCCGCGCGCCTTCTTCTCTTCGGCGGAAAGCGTACCGAGCGCCTTGAGCTGCTCGGTGACCCTGCCCTGCTTGCCGAGGTAGCGCGCCTTGGCGTCCTCGAGCTCGGCGCTCGCCGACGCGCGGGCGAAGTCCGCCCGCGCGCTTTCGACTACGGCAGCGAGGTCGCTCATCGACGCCCTCGCAGGTTCACGACAGGTGCGGGCGAACCTTCTCGACGATGCTGCCGAACGCGGCAGGATCGTTGACGGCCATGTCGGCCAGCACCTTGCGGTCGATGCCGACACCCGCCTTCTTCAGGCCGGCCATGAACTTGCTGTACGTGACACCGAGGCCGCGGGTGGCGGCGTTGATGCGCGCGATCCAGAGCTGGCGGAACACGCGCTTCTTGGTGCGGCGGTCGCGATAGGCATATTGCCCAGCGCGCATGACCGCCTCTTTGGCGATGCGGAAAACGTTCTTGCGGCGGCCGCGAAAGCCCTTGGCGAGAACGAGGATCTTCTTGTGGCGTGCACGTGCGGTGACGCCGCGTTTGACGCGAGGCATGGAATAACTCCTTCAGAAGTGGTGTGAGTGCGACGAACCGATCAGAGGCCGGCGAACGGCAGCATCTGCGCCATGTGACCCATGTTCGTGTCGTGCACGCCGGCCGAGCCGCGCAGGTGGCGCTTGGTCTTGGTCGACTTCTTCGTCAGGATGTGGCGCTTGAACGCCTGGCCGCGCTTGACGGTGCCGCCCGGGCGCACCCGGAACCGCTTCGCAGCGCTCTTCTTGGTCTTCATCTTCGGCATGACTTCTCTTCCTTCTTCGTTTGCTCCTGCAGGCGCCGCCGGGGTCCCCGTCGTCTTGCAAGCCTGCAGTCGCTTCTGCTCGACCGGGCAGCGAGGCCCGATCGGTTTGCTCTGTTCTCTTCTACTTCCGCTTCGGCGCCAGCACCATGATCATCTGCCGGCCTTCAAGCTTGGGCATGTGCTCGACCACCGAGACATCCGCCAGCTCGTCGCGAATGCGCTCGAGAAGGCGCATGCCGATGTCCTGGTGGGTGATCTCGCGGCCGCGGTAGCGCAGCGTGACCTTGCCCTTGTCGCCGTCTTCCTCGATGAAGCGGCGCAGATTCCTCATCTTGATCGCGTAGTCGCCCTCGTCGGTGCCCGGGCGGAACTTCACTTCCTTGACTTCGATGACCTTCTGCTTCGCCTTCGCCTCGGCCGCGCGCTTCTGCTCCTGGTACTTGAACTTGCCATAGTCCATCAGCCGGCACACCGGCGGATCGGCCTGGGCGACGATCTCGACGAGATCCACGTCCTGCTCGCCGGCCAGCCGCAGGGCCTCGGCGATGGGGACGATGCCCAGCGGTTCGTTTTCAGGTCCGTTGAGACGGACTTCAGGAGCGAGGATTTCCCGGTTGAGCCTGTGCTTGCGCTCGGCGTTCGGGGTGCGTCGGTCTAGAAAAGTAGCGATGTCAAAGGCCTTTCACTGAACCTCAAGGCACAGAGGCTCAAAACAACAAAAGCGCGCCTCGCGGCCGGAAGATGCACCTTCCGGCCGGGCCCTCACAGTTTCTGGGCGATGTCGGCGGCGATCTTCCTGGCGAAGTCGTCGACGGACATCACTCCGAGGTCGTGGTTGCCCCGGGCGCGCACGGCAACGGTCCCGTTTGCCTTTTCCTTGTCGCCCACGACGAGGATGTACGGGACCTTTTGCAACGAATGCTCGCGTATTTTATACGTGATTTTCTCGTTCCGCAAATCCGAGGCCACTCTAAGTCCTTGTTTTTGCAGAGATTTGGCCACTTCCCGGGCGTAGTCGGCGGAACTTTCCGAGATATTGAGGACGCTTGCCTGCACCGGCGCCAGCCAGGCAGGCAGCGCGCCGGCATGGTGTTCCAGCAGGATGCCGATGAAACGCTCGAAGCTGCCGACGATCGCCCGGTGCAGCATCACCGGGAAGGCGCGGCCGCTGGTGTCGGTCACGTAGTCGCCGCCGAGGCGTTCGGCGGTGTTGTAGTCGACCTGCATCGTGCCGAGCTGCCATTGCCGGCCGAGCGCGTCTTTCAGCGTGTATTCGATCTTCGGGCCGTAGAAGGCGCCGTCGCCGGGGGCGACGACGAATTCGCAGCCGGAGCGGCGCAGCGCTTCCATCAGGGCGTATTCCGCCTTGTCCCAGAAGTCGTCGCTGCCGACCCGGTTTTCCGGCCGCGTCGCCACCTTGTAGATGATGTCGGTGAAGCCGAAGTCCTTGTAGACCGCCTTCAGCTCCTCGGTGTAGGCGACGCATTCGTCGAGGATCTGGTTCTCGGTGCAGAAGACGTGGCCGTCGTCCTGCGTGAAGCCGCGCACGCGCATGATCCCGTGCATCGAGCCGCTCGGCTCGTTGCGGTGGCACTGGCCGAACTCGCCGTAGCGGATCGGCAGGTCGCGGTAGCTGCGCAGCTGCGACTTGAAGATCAGCACATGGCCAGGGCAGTTCATCGGCTTCAGCGCGTATTCGTGCTTCTCCGACTCCGTGGTGAACATGTTCTCCCGGTAGTTCTGCCAGTGCCCCGTCTTCTCCCACAGGCTCTTGTCGAGGAGCTGCGGGCCTTTCACCTCCTGGTAGCCGGTGTCGCGGTAGACCTGGCGCATGTACTGCTCGATCACCTGCCAGACCGCCCAGCCCTTGGGATGCCAGAACACGACGCCCGGCGCGACCTCGTCGATGTGGAACAGGTCGAGCTCGCGGCCGAGCTTGCGGTGGTCGCGCTTTTCCGCCTCTTCGAGCATGTGCAGGTGCTGCTGCAGCTCGTCCTTGGTCGCCCAGGCCGTGCCGTAGATGCGCTGCAGCATCTCGTTGCGGTGGTCGCCGCGCCAATACGCGCCGGCCACCTTCATCAGCTTGAAGTGACGCAGCTTGCCCGTGCTCGGCACGTGGGGACCGCGGCAGAGGTCCTCGAATTGGCCTTCGCGGTAGAGCGAGACGTCCTCGTTCGACGGGATGCTCGCGATGATCTCGGCCTTGTAGGCTTCCCCCATGGCGTTGAAATGCGCCACCGCCTCGTCGCGCGGCAGCACGCGCCGCGTCACCGGCTCGTCCTTCTTCGCCAGCTCCGCCATCTTCGCCTCGATCGCCGCCAGGTCCTCGGGCGTGAACGGCCGCTTGTACGAGAAGTCGTAGAAGAAGCCGTTCTCGATCACCGGGCCGATCGTCACCTGCGCTTCGGGAAACAGCTCCTTGACCGCGTACGCCAGCAAGTGCGCTGTCGAGTGGCGGATCACCTCGAGGCCGTCGGCGTCCTTGTCGGTGACGATCGCCAGCCGCTCGTCCTGGTCGATCACGAAGCTCGTGTCGACGACGCGGCTCTCGGCGCCGCGGCCGACGCGGCCGGCGAGCGCCGCCTTGGCCAGGCCGGCACCGATCGATGCGGCGACCTCGGCCACCGTGACCGGACCGGGAAACTCGCGCCGCGAGCCGTCGGGAAGTTCGATCGAAACCATGATGGGTCTTTCAGAAAACAAAAAGCGCGGCCGGGGCCGCGCTGCATTGGACGAGAGGAAGAATGAATGCGATGTCGGGACGCGCGGCGGCCTACACCCAGCGGAGGGCGCGGGTAGTTCGCGGTGTCATAACCGACATGCCTTTCTCGCTCTTGAAGTGGTCCATGGGTCGATTGTAAGTCAGGCTCCTAGAACGGAAGGATCTTGAAGTTCGCGACCCGCTCCACGAACCAGAGCCCGGCGATCGCCATCGCCAGGAACGAGCCACCGCAGATCACGACCGGGCGATAGCGTTGCCAGTGGCGCAGGCCGAACAGCACCGCGGTCGCGGCGACGACGATCATCAGCTGCCCCGCCTCCAGGCCGAGGTTGAACTGGAGCAGAGCCCAGGCGAAGTCGGCCGTCGGCAGGTTGAGCTCGGCGAGCACGCTGGCGAAGCCGAAACCATGGATCAGGCCGAAGAAGAAGGTCACGACCACGCGGCGCACGGGAAAGACCGGCCAGACGTTGTCGATCGCCGCCAGCACGATGGTCACCGCGATCGCCGGCTCGATGAACCACGACGGAAGCGACACCAGCTTGAGCGCGGCGAGCGCCAGGGTGATCGAGTGGGCGACGGTGAAGGCGGTGACGATGCCCACCACCGGCAGGATCGCCTGCGAGAGCCGCTCGACCGGCTGCCAGCGTCCGCCCTCGCCCCGGCGCATCACCGCCGGCAGCAGCAGGCAGAGCAGGAACAGCACGTGGTCGTAGCCGCCGAGGATGTGGCGAATGCCTTCCTGGAGGAACTGCCAGCGCCACGGCGCCTCGCCCGCTTTGCCGGAGGCGTCCGCGCTCGCGCCGCTGGCGGCGGTCGCTGCCGCGGTGCCCGCGGTCGCCGAGCGCGACGGGTCGAGCACCGAGAGCGCGACCGGCTCCCCCGGCCGCTCCACCTTGGCGATGCCGCGATGCGTCGGGTCGACCTCGGCGAAGAGCGCATAGCGAATCACCGGCGGCGCCGGGAGCGTGCAGCTCGACGACAGGTGCAGCACCGCGTACGCGCCATCGTTGCGCCGCTCGAGCGCCCGCTCGCCGGGCCGCAGCTCGCAGCCCTCGATCGCCAGGCGCGCCGTCGCGTAGGCCTCGATCCGCGGCCACGCCGCCTTGATCTCGCCCCAGGTCAGCTTGCCGTCGCCGTCGGCATCGAGATCGAGGGCAATGTCGAGGTCGCGCAGGGCGATGTCCCAGCGCAGCGCGAGCGCGCCGGGCTTCGCCTCGATCTGCAGGTACGAGTCGCTCGACTTGTGCGCCTGCGCGCCGCCCGCGAGAAGCACGAGCGCGAACGCCAGGCCGGCGCGTCGCGCCGCCCTCCCCGCCCGCGCGAGCCGCTCAGAGCAGCGCATCGATCCGCCGGTCGTGCAGGCCGAGCGAGGCCTTCAGCCGCTTCGCTTCGGCGAGGGCCGCGGCGTCGCCACTCGCCCGGGCCGACTCGGCGAGCAGCAGCACGTCGAGCGGCTCGCGCTGCTGCTCGACGTTGCCGCGGGCCAGCGACAGCGCTCGCCCGGGCGCGGCCTCGACATACAAGGCGAACATCGCCTGCTCGCGGCCATGGAACTTCTTCGCCTCCGGGCGCTGGTTGGCGAGCGCGATGCGCTCGCGCATCTCGGCCACGTCGGCCGGCGCCGCCGCGGTCTTGGCCCGCGTGCCGGCGATCGCGAGGCGCAGCACGACCGCGTCGGTGCGCGGCTCGCCCTTCAGGGTCGCCAGGGCTTCGGCCGGCCGGCCCTGGGCGATCAGGAAGTCGGCGTAGGCGATCGCCGCATAGGTGTCGGGGCCGAGCGCGAGCACGCGCCGGTAGGCGGCGTCGGCGGCGGCGCCGCGGCCCTCGCGCTGCTCGAGCTCGGCGAGCGAGGTCAGGAGCCAGCCTTGGGTCGCTGGAGGCAAGCTCCTCTCGGCGAGCAGGCCTTCGAAGCTCTTGCGCGCCTTCGCGACGTCGCCGCGCAGGGCGGCGTTCTCGGCGAGGCAAGCGTCTGCATGCAAGGCGGCTCCCGAGGCGGCGACACGCCGGCACGACTCGTCCGATTCGGCGTAGCGACCCTGCACGCGAAGCACGGTCGCGAGCGTCAGCCAGGCCTGCGCCTGTCGATCCGCACCGGGGCGCGCGAGCAACTGGCGCAGGGTCGCCACCGCCGCGTTGAACTCGTGCAGGTACTGCTGCAGGGTCGCGCGCATCAGCAGCACCTCGTCCGGCGCGGTCGCCGCATCGGGCCAGGGACGCAACGCGGCGAGGGCGAGCCCGGCGAAGCGGGGATCGCCAGCCTCTCGCGCGCGGTCGAGCTCGCGGCTGGCGACGCGGACCGCGAGCGCGGCGTCGTCGGGCCGGGCGGCGAGCTCCTTGCGCAGGCGCTTGTCGTCCGCGCGGTTGCCCGCGGCAGCGGGCAGGACCTCGATCACCTCGTCGTCCCGCGTGGGAACGATGGGCTCGGCGCGAACGCCGGCCGCAAAAAGCAGAAGACCGGCCGCCAGGGCGCCGGTCGCAAGTGAGTTCATCCGCATCGCGGTCCGATCGTAAGGGAGGCGCGAACGCCTCCCTTCGATCTTCAATCCACCTTCTGCGGTTCGCTGGTCTCGTCGGTCGGGCCGGTGACCGCGGCCGTGTCCACCGGCTCGAGCATGTCGGCCGAGGAAGCGACCAGCTTCTTCAGGTAGTCGATGAAGCCGTCGATCGATGCGCTGGCGCTCGCCGGCACCTCGCTCGTCGCCGGCGGCGCGTTGTGATCGTTGCCGCCGCAAGCGGCGACGAGCGCGGCCCCGAACAGCGCCGCCACGATTGCTTTGGTTCGCATGGCAGGGCTCCTTTCAGCGTGCGCCGGGAATCGGCGTGCCGAGGTACGGGAACGCCGGCAACAGCGGACCCGCGGCCTTGACCTTCGCGCCGGCCTGGTCGACCCCGTCGTGAAGATTGAAGGCCGCCGCGCCGAGAGGCACATTGCCGGGGTTGCAGGTCGCGCCGAGCTTGTAGGTGTCGGCCATGCCGTTGGCCACGCACAGGCCGCCCATCACCGCCACCAGCGAGATGTCGACGACGTCGTCGCTCGGACGCCGGCCGTTCGGATAGCCGGCGAGGTCGCCGCCCGGTCCCGCCAGCAGGCCGCCGAGCAGGCCGAGCCGGTTCTGCATCGCCTCGGGCGTCGCCGCGATCGCGGTGTTCAGGCGCAGCATCTCGGAAGCGACGCCGGTCGCAGGCGAGTTGCCGAAGGCCTTGGGCTGGGTCACGCCGGAGATGCCGGTGAGGAAGGTCGTCACGAGGTCGGTGCGCGGAAAGTTCTTCGGCGCGATGTTCGGCGTGGCGAGCGCGATCTCGACCAGCGCCGGCAGCGTCGGGTTGGTGACGTAGGTCGCGAACTGGCCGTCGTCCTTCGGCTTCGCGTTGTTGAACTTGTCCTTGTCGGGCAGGCCGATGATCACCTCGTTGATCAGCGGATGGCCGAGGCGCGAGACCTGCGTCCACGCGCCGCCGGCGATCGCCGAGGTGGCGTAGCCGCTCTTGGGCGCGTTGCTCAGCAGCGACCCCTGGCGCAGGCTCGCCGTCGTCCAGCCGCCGATCACCGGATCGGCGCCGCCGGCGGCGACGAGGCAGCTCGTCGGCACCTCGATCTCGAGCGCGGTCACGTTCTTGTCGGCGAGATCGTCGGCGCCGGCGTCCTTCTGCGCCGGGTCGAGCAGGAACGCCGCTTCGGCGGCGCTGAAGTCGGCGGCGCCCGGCACGTTGATCAGGTCGAAGATCACGCCGAGATTGACCGCGAACGGATCCTTGCGCTGGCCGACGAAGACCTTGCCCGGCGTGCTGCAGCCCGGGATGTTGACGCTGTAGACGTGCTGCGCGGCATAGGCGGCGTAGTTGGGAATCGTCTTCACGCCGATGTTGTCGGACGGCTTGGCGAAGGTGGCGCTGCCGCCGCTGGCATTGGTCACGGCGCCGCGCGTGCCGGTGCGGCGGTCGCCGCGGACGACGTCGACGGTGAAGGTCTCGTTGACGTTGAGCGCGGCGGCGTTGGGCGCGGTCACCTGGCCGGCCTGGGTGAGCGGGATCGCGACGTTGCTGCCGCCGATCGGCAGCGTCACGCCCTTCAGCGCATTGTTGAAGCGGAACTGGAAGGTGATGTCTTCCTTGCCGTCGCCGTTGTTGTCGATGTGGATCTCGTAGAGCGCGTTCGAGTCGAGCTTGAAGTAGTTCGGTCCGCCGTACGAATCCTGCAGCGGCAGGTAGTTGGCCACCAGCGTGACGAAGCCGGCGCGGCCGGTCTCGTAGCTGTTGAACATGTAGAAGTCGGTGCCGTCGACCTTCGGCGTGGCCGTGATCGCCGGCGCTTCCCGGTGGCTCGACGCGTGGGCCGGCAAGCCGGCGAGTCCGTACAGTGCACCGACGGCGGCCACGATCGGCAGCAGGCGGGCGCGATGCGCTTGATTGGGTTTCATGTCTGTCCTCGCTCCTGGGTCATGGATGTCGGGAGCCGTGCAGCCGGTTCTCCCGCCCGACTTTTCGCCTCAAGCGAACCGTCTGTTGCCCGTGTACGCGCCGATCCCGCGTTCGGATGCGCGCGGATCGAATCGCGGATTTCGCGTAAGGTCGAAACGAGTACTGCCGACCAAGCGCCAATGCCCGCAGCGAAAGCCCCACCATGAATTCATCTCGCCTCGACTCCCTCGCCGCTTTCCTTCCGGGCATGACGCTTGCCACCGCGGCCGCGCTCGCGACTGCACCAGTTCTGGCCGGCGAGGCGTGCATGGCACGCAGCGGCGCGACTTCGGCGCCAGTGGTCGAGCTCTACACCTCCGAAGGATGCAACTCCTGCCCACCGGCCGACCGTTGGCTCTCGAAACTGAAGAGCGACCCGAGCGTCGTCGCCCTCGCCTTCCATGTCGACTACTGGGACCGTCTCGGCTGGAAAGACCGCTTCGCCAGCGCCGCCTTCACCAGCCGTCAGGCGGAGCAGCAGGCGAGCAACGGCGCACGCTTCAGCTACACGCCGCAGGTCGTCGTCGACGGCCAGGATCGCAAGGACTGGCCCGGCATCGCCACGCCGATCGGCAAACGCGCCGCGTCGCCGGTGGACGTGGTGCTGACGCGCGACGGCGACCGCGTCACCGCCAGCGTCGCCGCTACGTCACGTGCGCCGAAGCGCCTGGCCGCTTACTGGGCGGTCACCGAGCAAGGCCACGTCAGCGCCGTCAAGGCCGGCGAGAACCGCGGCGTGACCCTGGAGCACGACTACGTGGTGCGCGACTACAAGACCGTGCCCGCGTGGACCGCAAGCACGACCGCGCCGCAGACGGTCGCCTTCCAGCTTCCGGCGCAGACCGACGCGACGCCGCATCCGCGCGCGGTCAACCTCGTCGTCGTCGACGCCGACACCGGGCGACCGGTGCAGGCGGTGAAGATCGGCTGCTGATCGAAGGCTTCAGGCCGGGGCGCGCAGCGCGGCGCGCAGCTCGGCGCCGATCTCCGGCTTGCCGGCGAACGGATCGGTCGGGTTGCGCGCCTGCACCACATCCTCGAGCCGCGTCTGCACGCTGCCCAGCGCCTTCGGATGGCTGTAGATGTAGAAGCGGTCGGCCTCGATCGCGTCGAAGACGAACTGGGCGACGTTCGCGGCGCTGATCTTGCCGTGGCCCACCGCCTTCTCGCTCATCGCCTTGCCGATGAGCTGGCTGCGCGTCGGCTTCGCCGCGGGCGCGTTCGCGGGCCGATTGCGCTCGCTCGCGGAGATGCCGGTCGGCACGAAGAACGGGCACAGCACCGAGGCGCTGATCTGGTCGGTGACCAGGCGCAGGTCCTGGTACAGCGTCTCGCTGAGCGCGACCACGGCATGCTTGCTGACGTTGTAGACGCCCATGTTGGGCGGATTAAGCAGGCCGGCCATCGACGCGGTGTTGACGATGTGCCCCTCGTAGGTCGCGTCCTTCGCCGCCGCGGCTAGCATCATCGGCGTGAAGACGCGCACGCCGTGCGCCACGCCCATGATGTTGACGCCGATGACCCACTCCCAGTCGGCGAGCGTGTTCTCCCAGATCAGCCCTCCGGCGCCGACGCCGGCGTTGTTGAAGACGAAGTGCGGCGCGCCGAAGCGCTTCTCGACCGCCTGCCCCAGCGCTTCGACATCGGCCGCCTTGCTGACGTCGACGCGCTGCGCCAGGACCTTGGCGCCCAGCCCTTCGATCTCGGCGGCGGCGCGCTCCAGCGCGTCGGCCTGGACGTCGGCCATGACGACGTTCATGCCGCGCTGCGCGGCGATGCGCGAGGTCTCGAGGCCGAAGCCCGAGCCGGCGCCGGTGATGACGGCCGTGCGGCCGCTGAACTGCTTCATGGACTTTCCTTCTTCAATGCCTTGACGTGAAAACCGATGCGCGGGAAGTGGACGTGGACCGTGCCCGCCCGGGCATCGACCCGCTCGACGACGACCTCGGAGGCGTCGAGGCCGACCAGGCTGCCGACGACCTCGTCGTGGGCATAGTCGGCCGGCGTCACGCCGACCATCGTGCCGGCGGCCAGGCCCGCTTCGGCATCGACGCCGCAAGGCGCGAACGCGGTCGTCGCGTGCGCCAATGCGATGGCCTCGGCGCTCGTCATCGGCTCCGGGCTGCCGTGGCCGAAGGCAGTGACCCGCTCGTACCAGACGTCGACGCGTCGGTAGTTCTCGAGATGCGCCGCCACCGGCGGAGCGCGGCGCACGAACCAGATCGACTGCACCGCGGCGAAGTCGGCGATCGAGGGCAGCGCGCCCAGGAGGAACGGCCGGTCGTCGGCGAGCAGGTGCTCGAGGCGGCCGAGGTAGTCGTGGAAGGCGGCGGCCTGGTCGTGCAGCGGCGCCCGGCGAAACGCCGGCGACATCGCCGCGCGGTCGGCGCCGAAGGCCTTCACCGCTTCCGGCGGCAGGCCGGCGAAGAGGTGGGTCACGCCCGCCGGTTGCATGGTGAACGGCACCGCTGTCCAGAAGAACGACTGGTCGGCCCACTGGGCGACGATCGCCGCGAGGCCGTGCGTCGACTCCGGATAGAGCGGCGGCTCGGGCACGCGCCGGTCGATCACCCGGCACATCAGGGCCGAATCGCAGTAGATGTCGGCGCCGATCTGCATGAACGGCGTGCGGCGGTAGCCCCCGGTCAGGGCGACGACGTCGGGCTTGGGCAGGATGCTGGGCACCGTCACCGAGCGCCAGCGCATCTGCTTCATGCCGAGGACGAGGCGCACCTTCTCCGAGAACGGAGAAGTCGCGTAGTGATGCAGAACGATGTCGTCCATGGCTGTCAATGCCCCGTAGCGAGAGCGGCGCCGCGCGGCCTTCGCGCGGCGAAGACGAGCCCCAGGGTCTCGCCGAGATCGCGCACCTCGGCGCCGGCGAGCGCCCCCTTGTCGCGCAGCAGACGGTGCAGTCGCGGCAGGTGGTAGTGCGGCACGGCAGGGTACAGGTGGTGCTCGAGGTGGTAGTTCACGTGATGCGGGAACAGCGCCACGCGGCCGAGAAGGTTGACGGCGCCGCCCCAGGTGCGGTTGGTCCGCGCCGCGGTCAGCGGCGAACTGAAGTCGGTAGTCGCGCCGTGCTCGCAGATCGCGCGCAGGCGCAGGATCGGCTGCAGCACGGTGAGCATCGGCAGCAGCCAGAGCACGGCGTACAGCGCGAGCCCGTGCAGGCCGGCGACCGCCAGGCAGGCGAGCGGCAGCGCGAGCTGGAAGGCGATCACCGCGCGCCGGTCGGCACGCGCCGCGGCGCGCAGTTGCGGCGAGGTGTCGTCGAGCGGCCGGGCGGCGCGGTTGGTCGCGTCGTTGATCGCCGGCGCGCCGAAGAAGTAGGCGAAGGTCTTCCAGGCGTTGAGGCCGAGCAGGTCCTCGGCGAGCTTCTTCCACAGGTAGGCGCGGCCGCGCGGGTAGCCGCCATGGATCGCCGTGTCGGGGTCCTCCTCGGTGTAGAGGTTGTTGTGATGCAGGCGATGGACGACGCGATAGGTGCACATCGAGATCGCGCCGGCCATGCCGATCGCCCGGCCGACCGCGTCGTTGAGCGCGCGGTTCGCGAACAGCCGGTAGTGCGCCGACTCGTGCGCGAGGATGAAGAGCGCGTGCTGCTGCACGCCAACGACCACGACCGACAGCGCTATCCAGGGGCTGGGCCAGGCCCAGGCGCCGAAGGCCACCGCTGCGATGATGATGGCCAGGGTCTGCAGCACGGCCAGGGCCGAGCGCCGGTCGTCGAGCCGGGTCAGCGGCGCCAGCTCCTCGGCCGAGAGAATGCGCCGCGCCGCAGCGTTGCCGGAACCGACCACCGTCGAGGCCAGCGGCCGCAGGTCGTCGCGAAACTCCTCGCCGGCCGGGCGCGTCGGGTCCATCGCGCGTTCAGTCCAGCCGCACCAGCTGCTTGCCGAAGTTGCGGCCCTTGAGCAAGCCGAGGAAAGCCTCCGGCGCCGCCTCGATGCCTTCGGCGATCGTCTCGCGGTACTTCAGCTTCCCGGTCGCGACGAGCGTGCCGAGCTCCTTCAGCGCTTCCGGCCAGACCTCCATGTGCTCGCTGACGATGAAGCCCTCGACCCGCAGCCGCGACTGCAGGATCAGCTGCGGCTGCTGCAGCGGGATCGGCTGGCCGTCGTAGCCGCTGATCATTCCGCACAGGGCGATCCGGCCGAACGCGTTCATGCGCGCCAGGGTCGCGTCGAGGATCGGGCCGCCCACGTTCTCGAAGCAGCCGTCGACGCCGTCGGGCGTCGCTTCCTTCAGCGCCGCGTACAGCGACTTCGCGTCGGCGTGCGCCTTGTAGTCGACGCAGGCGTCGAAGCCCAGCTCGCCGATGACGTAGGCGCACTTCTCGGCCCCGCCGGCGAGGCCCACCGCCCGGCAGCCGCGCGCCTTGGCGAGCTGGCCAACGACGCTGCCGACCGCGCCGCTCGCCGCGCTGACGACGATCGTCTGACCGGCCTTCGGCTCGCAGATCTTCACCAGGCCGTACCACGCGGTCACGCCCGGCATGCCGACCGCGCCGAGGTACGCCGACAGCGGAATCCGGCTGGTGTCGGCCTTGCGCAGCGCGCCGGGCTGGCTCGCGTCGACGATCGCGTACTGCTGCCAGCCGCCCATGCCGACGACGCTGTCGCCAGGCTGGTAGTTCGAATGCCGCGACGCGACCACCTCGCCCACCGTGCCGCCGCCCATGACCTCGCCGAGCGGCTGCGGCTTGGCGTAGCTCTTGGCGTCGTTCATGCGGCCGCGCATGTACGGGTCGAGGCTCAGGAACCGGTTGCGGACGAGCACCTGCCCCTCGGCGGGCTCGCCGAGCGGCGCCTCGACCAGCTTGAAGTTGCTCCTGCTCGCCTCGCCCTCGGGTCGCGAGACGAGGTGGATCTGCTTGTTGATCCGGTCCGTCATGGCCTGGTCTCCTTCTGTTCAGTCGGATGCTTCGCTGCGCTGGATGCGCTTGCCGCCCGCGGGCAGGCCTCTCAGGAACTTGAAGGTACCGGTTGCGTGCGCGATCAGCTCGCCCTCGGCGTCGACCACCGAGGCTTCGCAGAACGCCATCGACGCGGTGCGGTGCAGGCGCTTGCCGGTGGCGACGATGCGTCCCAGCCCGGGTCGCATGAAGCTCGTCTTCATCTCGATCGTGACGATGCCCGAGCGCTCGGCCTCGCCGTCAGGGCCCGGGCTGCGCGCGGCATGCGCCATCGCCACGTCGAGCAGGGTCATGGTCACGCCGCCGTGGGCCACGCCCCAGGAGTTGTTCAGCTCGTCGCGCAGCTGCAGCGCGATCTCGGCTTCGTCCCGCTCGAAGCGGAGCAGCTCGAAGCCGAGCAGCGTGACGAAGGGGATCTCGGTACGAAATTCCATGCGCGCTCAGGCGGCGATGATCGCCGAGACGCCGCCGTCGATCGGCAGGACCTGGCCGGTGATGTGCTTGCCCGCCTGCGAGGCGAACAGCAGGGTCGCCCCCTTCAGGTCGTCGTCGTCGCCGATCCTGAGCAGCGGCGCGTGGCCGGCGAGGCTCGCGGCGCCGATGCGCTCGATCGTGCCCTTGGTCATCTTGCTCGGGAACATGCCAGGCGCCAGCGCGTTGACGTTGATGTTGTACTTGCCCCATTCGCCCGCCAGGGTGCGGGTGAAGTTCACCACCGCCGCCTTGCTGGTGTTGTAGGCCACCATCGACATGTCGGCGCTGTTGCCCGCCAGGCCGGCGATCGAGGCGATGTTGATGATCTTGCCGCTCTTGCGCGGGATCATGCTGTGCTTGCCGATCGCCTGGCTCATCAGGAAGATCGAGCGGATGTTGAGGTTCATCACCTTGTCCCACGCCTCGAGCGGGTGATCCTCGGCCGCCGCGCCCCAGGTGGCGCCGGCGTTGTTGACCAGGATGTCGACCTGGCCCAGCCGCGAGATCGCTTCCTGGGTGACGCGCACGATCTCGCTCGGCTGGCTCATGTCGGCAGCGGTCCAGATCGCCTCGATGCCCTGTGCCTTCAGGTGCCCGGCCGACTCCTCGAGGTCGGCGGCCTTGCGCGAGGTGAGCATCACGCGGGCGCCGGCCTCGCCGAGCGCCTCGGCGATCTGCAGGCCGAGGCCGCGCGAGCCGCCGGTGACGAGCGCGGTCTTGCCGTTGAGGTCGAACAGCTTGCGGACGTTGGTGCTCATGGTCTTCTCCTTGACGTTGAATGGGGCGCGGCCAGCCGCGCTCAACCGCCGGGCGCGTCGGCCATGCGCGAGCGGATGTAGATCAGCACGACGCCGGCGACCGCGAGGAGGATGCCCGCGATCGAGACGCCCCAGCCGTAGTCGAGACCGCCGCGCGACAAGGCGACGCCCATCGCGAAGAGCAGCAGGCCGCCATAGATCAGCCCCCAGATCAGGGCGCCGAGACGGCCGGGCGAGAGCCTCAAAACGAATCCTCGGCCAGGGTCCGGCAGGTGTCGTCCCGGCTTTCCACGACGCCCAGCCAGGCGCCGATCTTCGGCAGCTCGTAGTGGAAGAAGTAGCGGCAGGCGGCGAGCCGGCCTCGCTGGGCCGCGTCGTCGGCCGAGGCGGCGGCGCAAAGGGCGACATCGAGCCAGATCCAGGCGAGGACGACGTGGCCGAAGGCCTGCAGGTACGGCGTCGCGTTGGCGAGCGCCTCCTGGGGCGAGCCGGTCGACCAGGCGGCGCGTGTGGCCGCCACGAGGCTGTCGGTCGCGCCGACGAGCGCCTCGGCGTGCGCCGCCAGCGCGGCGACGCCACGCGCCCTGGCGGTGGTCGCGGCGATCGTCTCCCGCAGCAGCGCCAGGCCGGCGCCGCCGTCCATCACCACCTTGCGGCCGAGCAGGTCGAGCGCCTGGATGCCGTGCGTGCCCTCGTGGATCATGTTCAGGCGGTTGTCGCGCCAGTACTGCTCGACCGGGAAGTCACGGGTGTAGCCGTAGCCGCCCAGAACCTGGATCGCCAGGCTGTTCGCCTCGAGGCACCACTCGCTCGGCCAGCTCTTGGCGATCGGCGTCAGCACTTCGAGAAGGAGGTGCGATCGCGCCTTCGCGGCCTCGTCCCCCGTGTGCAGCTCATCCACAAGGCGGGCGCAGTACAGCTCGAGCGCGAGCGCGCCCTCGCAGTAGCTCTTCTGCGCCAGCAGCATGCGCTTGACGTCGGCGTGCTCGATGATCGGCACCTGCGGCTTGCTCGCGTCCTTGCCGCCCGGGCCGGTCGGCCGGCCCTGCGGGCGAGCCTTCGCGTACTCGAGCGAGGTCTCGTAGCCGGCGTAGCCGAGCATGGTCGCGCCGAGGCCGACGGCGATCCGCGCCTCGTTCATCATGTGGAACATGCAGCGCAGGCCCTCGCCCGGCCGGCCGACGAGGTAGCCCACGGCGCCGGCGCCGGCGCCGTCCAGTCCTCCGCCCGAGCCGCTACCGTCGAGCCCGCCGCCGCGAACCCGGTGCTTGCCCTCGCCGAAGTTGAGCAGCGTGTTCGGGATGCCGCGGTAGCCGAGCTTGTGGTTGAGGCCGGCCAGCGCGACGTCGTTGCGCTCGCCGGTCAGCGCGCCGCTCGCGTCGACCAGCTTCTTCGGCACGATGAAGAGCGAGATGCCGCGCGTGCCGGGCACGAGCTTGCCGTCGTCGTCGGGAATCTTCGCCAGCACCAGGTGGACGATGTTCTCGGCCAGCTCGTTCTCGCCGTTCGAGATCCACATCTTGTTGCCGCGCAGGCGATAGCGCGGGCCGAGCGGGTCGCCTTCGAAGCCGGCGCCGTCGGGCGTGGCGCGGGTGGCGATGTCGGAAAGGCTCGAGCCGGCCTGGGGCTCCGAGAGGCACATCGTGCCGGTGAAGCGGCCGGCGAACTCGTTCTTCGCGAACACTTCCTTCTGCATCGCGGTGCCGTGCGCCATCAGCAGGTTGGCGTTGCCACTGGTCAGCATGCCGCCGCCGCCGATGGCGATGCCCGCCTTCGAGAAGAAGCTGTTCGCCGCCATCTCGACGACGCAGGGAAGCTGCATCCCGCCGATCTCGTAGTCCTGTGCCGCGGCGAGCATGCCCGACTCGAAGTAAGCCTTGGCCGCTGCGTGACTCGATTCGGGCAGATGCACCTTGTCGCCGTCGAACCAGGGCTCCTCGGTATCGGCGACGCGATTGAACGGCGCGTACTTCTCGCGCGCGATCTTCTCGCAGGTGTCGAGCACGGCGTCGAAGGTCTCGCGCGAATGCTCGGCGAAGCGCGGGCGGGCGCGCAGCGATTCGACCGCGAGCCAATCGTGAAGCAGGAAGTCGACCGTTCGCCGGTAGCTCATGCTGCGGACCTCAGCGCCGGCGCCATCTCGGCCGCGGCGCCCGCCATCCGCACGATCGTGCCCTGCGCGACGGCGCAGAGCTTCTCGACGCCGTCGGCGATGGCGACGACGTCGCACTGGCAAACCGCCTGCGACTTGCCGACGTGCACGGTGCGCGCCCGCGCCAGCAGCCGCTCGCCGATCGCCGGCCGCAGGTAATTGATCTTGTACTCGCCGGTGACCACGGCCACCTGCAGTGCGCTGCCTGCGGCGAAGGTGATGGCGTTGTCGGCGAGGTAGCTCACGACGCCGCCGTGGGCGAAGCCATTCTGCTGTTTGAGCTGCGGCGTGATCGCCAGGCCGAGCTCGCAGCGGCCGGCGCCGAGCACGCCGAGCTCGGCGCCGATGAGCACGCTGAACGGCTGCGTCGCCAAGATCCCGCGCCCCATCGCCAGCAGCGGATCGACCTCGGTGCCGGGCTGTGCGCTCATGGCCGCTCCCCCGTCAGAGCACCTCGAACACGCCGGCCGCGCCCATGCCGCCGCCGATGCACATCGTGACGACGACCTTCTTCGCGCCGCGCCGCTTGCCTTCGATCAGGGCGTGGCCGGTCAGGCGCTGGCCGCTGACGCCGTAGGGATGGCCGACGGCGATCGCGCCGCCGTTGACGTTGAGCCGGTCCATCGGGATGCCGAGGGTGTCGGCGCAGTACAGCACCTGCACCGCGAAGGCCTCGTTCAGCTCCCAGAGGTCGATGTCCGCGACCGTCAGGCCGAGGCGCTTCAGCACCTTGGGCACGGCGAAGACCGGGCCGATGCCCATCTCGTCGGGCTCGCAGCCGGCGACCGCGAAGCCGAGGAAGCGGCCGAGCGGCTTCAGGCCGCGCTGCTCGGCGAGCTTCTCGTTCATCACCACCACCGCGCCGGCGCCGTCGCTGAACTGGCTGGCGTTGCCGGCGGAGATGACGCCGCCGGGGATCGCCGGCTTGATGTCCTTGATGCCGTCGTAGGTGGTGCCGGCGCGGATGCCTTCGTCGTGCGCCACGGTGACTTCCTTCGTGCGCAGGCCCATCACCGCATCGGCGACGCCGGCGAGCACGGTGATCGGCGCGATCTCGGCCTCGAAGCGGCCGGCGTCACGCGCCGCGGTCGCCTTCTGCTGGCTGGCGGCGCCGTACTCGTCCATGCGCTGGCGCGCGATGTTGTAGCGCTTGGCGACCTGCTCGGCCGTCTGCAGCATGTTCCAGTAGATGGTGGGCTTGTGCTCCAGCAGCCACGAGTCGGCGAGCATGTGCTTGTTCGCCTCGTTCTGCACGCAGGAGATGCTTTCCACGCCGCCGGCGACGACGATGTCGTTCTCGCCGGCGATGATGCGCTGCGCGGCCATGGCGATCGTCTGCAACCCGCTCGAGCAGAAGCGGTTCACCGTCATCCCGCTGGTCGTGATGGGCAGGCCGGCGCGCAGCGCGATCTGCCGGGCGATGTTGCTGCCGGTCGCGCCCTCGGGCGTGGCGCAGCCCATGATGACGTCGTCGACCTCGGCGCCCTCGATGCCGGCGCGCTCGACCGCGTGCTTGACGGCATGGCCGCCCAGCGTCGCGCCGTGGCTCATGTTGAAGGCGCCCTTCCAGCTCTTGGCGAGCGGGGTGCGGGCGGTCGAGACGATGACGGCACTGGTCATGATGAGCTCCGGAGTGGCTCCCTCTCCCGCTTGCGGGAGAGGGCTGGGGTGAGGGTATTCAGTTGAACGACTTGCCTTCGACCGCGAGCTTCGCCAGCAGCGGCGCGGGCTTCCAGAAGCCGGCGTCGTCGTGCGGGTTGGCGGCGAAGCGTTTCATCGCCTGGGTGACGTTGAACAGGCCCACCGTGTCGGCGTAGTTCATCGGCCCGCCGCGGTGCAACGGGAAGCCGTAGCCGGTGAGGTAGACCATGTCGATGTCGCTGGCGCGCTGGGCGATGCCTTCGTCGACGATCTTCGCGCCTTCGTTGACCAGCGCGTAGACCAGCCGGTGGACGATCTCGTCGTCGCTGATCTTCCGCGGCGTGATGCCGAGATCGGCGCGGTGCTTGGCGAGCATGTCGTTGACGATCTTGCTCGGGATCGCGTCACGCTTGCCTGGCACGTAGTCGTACCAGCCGGCGCTCGTCTTCTGGCCGAAGCGGCCGAGCTCGCACAGCAGGTCGGCGGTCTTCGAGTAGCGGATGTCGGGCTTCTCGACGTAGCGGCGCTTCCTGATGTACCAGCCGACGTCGTTGCCGGCGAGGTCGCCCATGCGGAACGGCCCCATCGCCATGCCGAACTTCTCCATCGCCTTGTCGACCTGCTCGGGCGAGGCGCCCTCCTCCAGCAGAAAGCCGGCCTGGCGCGAGTACTGCTCGATCATCCGGTTGCCGATGAAGCCGTCGGTGACGCCGGAGACGACGCAGGTCTTCCTGATCTTCTTGCCGAGCGCCATCACGGTGGCAAGCACGTCCTTGGCGGTCTTCCTGCCGCGCACGACCTCGAGCAGCTTCATCACGTTGGCCGGGCTGAAGAAGTGCATGCCGATCACGTCCTCGGGGCGCTTCGTGAACGCGGCGATCCTGTCGAGGTCGAGGGTCGAGGTGTTGCTGGCGAGGATGGCGCCGGGCTTCATCACCTCGTCGAGCGTCTTGAACACCTGCTCCTTGACGCCCATGTCCTCGAACACCGCCTCGATCACGAGGTCGGCGTCCTTCAGGTCGTCGTATTTGAGCGTCGTGCTCAGCAGGCCCATGCGCTCGTCGAGCTTGTCCTGCTTGAGCTTGCCCTTCTTGACCTGCGCCTCGTAGTTCTTGCGCATGATGCCGGTGCCCTTGTCGAGCGCTTCCTGCTTCATCTCCAGCATCACCACCGGGATGCCGGCGTTGAGGAAGTTCATGGCGATGCCGCCGCCCATGGTGCCGGCGCCGATCACCGCGACCTTGGCGATCTCGCGCAGCGGCGTATCGGCCGGAACGTCGGCGATCTTGCTGGCGGCACGCTCGGCCATGAAGACGTGGCGCAGCGCCTTCGACTCCGGCGTGACCATGAGGCCCATGAAGAGCTCGCGCTCGTACTTCATGCCGTCGTCGAACTTCATCTTCATCGACGCGGCCACTGCCTCGACGCACTTGAGCGGCGCCGGGAAGTTCCTGGACATCGCGCCGACGGTGTTGCGCGCGAACTGGAAGTAGGCGTCGGCGTTCGGGTAGACGATCTTCAGGTCGCGCACCAGCGGCAGCGGGCGGACGTCGGCCTTCTCGCGCGCGTAGGCGATCGCGGCATCGACGACGTCGCCCTCGGCCATCTTGTCGAACAGCTTCTGCCCCGGCTGCCTGGCGAGCAGCTCGCTCTTCACCGGCTCGCCACTGACGATCATGTTGAGCGCCGTCTCGACGCCGAGCACGCGCGGCAGGCGCTGCGTGCCGCCGGCGCCCGGAATGAGGCCGATCTTCACTTCCGGCAGGGCGATCTGCGCCCCCGGCGCGGCGACCCGGTAGTGGCAGCCGAGCGCGAGCTCGAGGCCGCCGCCCATCGCCACGCTGTGCACCGCGGCGACGATCGGCTTGGTGCTCGCCTCGAACGCGGCGATGACCGAGAGCAGGTTCGGCTCGGCGATGGCCTTGGGCGAGCCGAACTCGCGGATGTCGGCGCCGCCCGAGAACGCCTTGCCGGCGCCGGTGACGACGATCGCCTTCACCGCCGGGTCAGCCAGCGCCTGGTCGAGGCCGTTGACGATGCCCAGCCGGGTCTCGTAGCCGAGGCCGTTGACCGGCGGGTTGTTCAGGGTGATGACGGCGACGTCGCCGCGGGCCTCGTAGGTGGCGCTCATGGAAAACCCCTCGCGTTGAATGCACCGGCCGGACGCCGGAAAGGAAAAAAGAACGTTCGTTCTATTCTAGGCCGCGGCCCTCGGCGCGCGTTGTCCCAGCGGCGACAACGTGGCCTTCGGCCAGGCCTTGCGAACGGCTAGACCTCGAGCCACTCCTTGCGGATCTCGGCATTGGCGCGCAAGGCGTCGGGCGTGCCTTCGAAGACGATCGCGCCGTGCCCCATCACATAGCAGCGCTCGGAGATCTCGAGGGCGATCGTCAGCTTCTGCTCGACCAGCAGGACCGAGACGCCGCGCGTCTTCAGCGTCTTCAGGTAGCCGGCGACGAGCTCGACGATCTTCGGCGCCAGGCCCTCGGTGGGCTCGTCGATCATGATCAGGTCGGGGTCGCCCATCAGCGTGCGGCAGAGCGTGAGCATCTGCTGCTCGCCGCCGGAAAGGACCCCGGCCTCCGTGTGCTGGCGCTCCTTCAGGCGCGGGAACATGCCGTACATGTCGTCGAACGACCAGCGCGGCGCCTTGGCGCCCGCCTTCTTCGTCTTCTCGCCGAGGCGCAGGTTCTGCTCGACCGTGAGCTTGGGGAAGATGTCGCGGTTCTCCGGCACGTAGCCGATGCCGCGGTGGGCGATGTCGAAGGCCTTGTGGCCGAGGATCTCCTGGCCGCGGAAGGTGACCGAGCCCTCGCCCGTGACCAGGCCCATGATCGTGCGCACCGTGGTCGAGCGACCCGAGCCGTTGCGGCCGAGCAGGCTGACGATCTCGCCCTCGCCCACCGTCATGTCGACGCCGTGCAGGATGTGGCTCTTGCCGTAGTAGGCATGCAGGCCGGAAAGGCGGAGCATGTCAGTGGCCATGGCCTGCCCCTGCCGCCTGCGCGTCGGCGAGGGCCGAGCCGAGGTAGGCCTCCTGCACGCGCGCGTTGCCGCGCACCTTCTCCGGCACGTCGAAGGCGATCACCTCGCCGTAGACGAGCACGGCGATCTTGTCGGCGAGGCCGAACACCACGCCCATGTCGTGCTCCACCGTGAGCAGCGTCTTGCCGACCGTGACCTCGCGGATCAGCTCGATGAAGCGCGCGGTCTCGCTCTTGCTCATGCCGGCGGTGGGCTCGTCGAGCAATATCACGGAGGCACCGCCGGCGATGGTGATGCCGATCTCGAGCGCGCGCTGCTCGGCGTAGGTGAGGTTCATCGCCAGCGTGTCGCGCTTGCGGTCGAGCTTGATCATGTGCAGCAGCGCCTCGGCCCGTTCGTTCGCGTCCTTCAGGTCGGCGAGGAACTTCCAGAACGCGTACTTGTAGCCCAGCGACCAGAGCACGCCGCAGCGCAGGTTCTCGAACACCGAGAGGCGACTGAAGATGTTCGTGATCTGGAAGCTCCGCGCCAGGCCGAGCCGGTTGATCTCGAACGGCGTGAGGCCGTCGATGCGCTTGCCGTTGAGCAGGATCTCGCCGCTGGTGGCGCCGAACCGGCCGCTGATGAGGTTGAACAGGGTCGACTTGCCGGCGCCGTTCGGGCCGATGATGCCGACCCGCTCGCCGGCCGCCACCGCGAGCTCGGCACCGCGGATGATCTCGGTCTTGCCGAAGCGCTTGTGCAGCTTCCTGAGCTCGAGCGCGTAGGTCATCAGGCCGGCTCCCTGCGCTTGATCTCGGCCTCGATCTCTTCCTGGGCGTGGCTCCAGACGCGAACGAACCCGCGCCGCACCCACTCGAGCAGGCCCAGGCCGATGGCGAGCACGGCCAGCGGCGCGGCCCAGCTCAGCGCGCTCTGGGTATCGAGCGGGACGCCGACGAAGCTGAACTTCGAGCTGGCTCCGGCGTTGAGCTGGATGTGATAGATCATCTCGATGATCGCCGAGGCGCCGGCGACCACCAGCGCGCCTGCGAGGAGCAGGCCGGCGTACGGCCGCAGCAGCGGCCCGAACTTGCCGAACTTGGCGACGCGCAGGTTCATCATGATCAGGCTGGCGATGCCGCCGGGCGCATACATCACCATGAACAGGAACACCAGGCCGAGGTAGAGCAGCCAGGCCTTGGTCACCTCCGAGAGCAGCACCGAGGCCAGCACCAGCAGCACCGCGCCGATCATCGGCCCGAAGAAGAAGGTGGCGCCGCCGAGGAAGGTGAACAGCAGGTAGCCGCCGGAGCGCACCGCGCTCAGACCGTCGGACGCGTTGACGATCTCGAAGTTGATCGACGCCAGCGCGCCACCGATGCCGGCGAAGAAGCCGGCGATGATGAAGCCGAGGTAGCGCACCCGCTGGGTGTTGTAGCCGATGAACTCGACCCGCTCCGGGTTGTCGCGCACCGCGTTGAGCATGCGCCCGAGTGGCGTCTTGGTCAGGGCGAACATCAGCGCCGTCGAGATGAAGCAGTAGGCAGCGATCAGGTAATAGACCTGGATCTGCGAGCCGAAGGTGAGGCCGAGAAAGGGCGTGCCATAGACCCGGTTGGTGGTGACGCCGCCCTCGCCGCCGAAGAAGCCGGGGAACATCAGCGACATTGCCGCCACCAGCTCGCCGATGCCGAGCGTGATCATGGCGAAGGTGGTGCCCGACTTCTTGGTCGTGACGTAGCCGAACAGGGCGGCGAAGAACAAACCCGAGAGACCTCCCACCAGGGGAATCACGACCAGCGGCAAGGGCACCTGCCCTTTGGTCGCCAGGTTCATGGCGTGGACGGCGATGAACGAGCCGAGACCGGTGTAGACGGCGTGGCCGAAGCTCAGCATGCCGCCCTGGCCGAGCAGGATGTTGTAGCTGAGGCAGATGATGGTCAGGTAGCCCATCTGCGTGAGCATGCTGATCGCCAGGCTGCTGCGAAACACGTGCGGCAGCACCGCGAGCAGCAGCGCGAACAGGAGCCAGATCGCGTACGGCCCGAGTTTTCGCCTGGGCGCGAGAGCCACGGTGCTCATCAGCCCTCCCGCTTTCCGAGCAGGCCCTTGGGCCGGAAGATCAGGATCAGCACCAGGAACAGGTACGGCAGGATGGGCGCGACCTGCGCCACGCTGAGGCTGAGCAGCTCCCAGCCGAAGGTCTGGTCGGTGATCTTGAAGCCGAGCGCCCCGAGCAGGGTCGCCAGCGACTGGTCGATCGCGACCGCGAAGGTCTGCACCACGCCGATCAGGAGCGAGGCGAGAAAGGCGCCCGCGAGCGAGCCCATGCCGCCGACCACGACGACGACGAACACGATCGAGCCGACGGCGCCAGCCATCGCCGGCTCGGTGACGTAGGTGTTGCCGCCGATCACCCCCGCCAGTGCCGCGAGCGCGGCGCCGCCGCCGAACACGAGCATGAAGACGCGGGGCACGTTGTGGCCGAGTGCCTCGACCGTCTCGGGATGGGTGAGCGCCGCCTGGATCACCAGGCCGATGCGGGTGCGGGTGAGCAGCAGCCAGACCGCGAGCAGCATCAGCAGCGCAAGCAGCATGATGAACGAGCGCGACTTCGGGAACTGGGTGCCGAAGAGCGTGAACAGCGGCCCCTGCAGCTGCGCCGGCAGCACGTAAGGAACGGTCGCGCGACCCCAGACCAGCTGCACCACCTCGAGGATGAGGTACGAGAGGCCGAAGGTCACGAGCAGCTCGGGCACGTGGCCGAACTTGTGAACGCGGCGCAGGCTGTAGCGCTCGAACGCGGCGCCGAGCAGGCCGACCAGGAGGGGCGCGATCAGCAGCGCCGGCCAGAAGCCGATCGCCACCGAGATCGTGTAGGCGAAGTAGGCCCCCAGCATGTAGAAGCTGGTGTGCGCGAAATTGAGCACGCCCATCATGCTGAAGATCAGCGTGAGACCCGAGCTCAGCATGAACAGCAGCAGCCCGTAGCTGAGCCCGTTCAGGAGCGAGATGACGAAGAATTCCACGTCGGGTCCGAGGGGTGGCGGGAAAGGGTGTGGGGCTAAAAAAACAGCCGGTGGGCGACTCGCATCACCCGCCGGCGTGTCGGAGGCTCAGCGCGAGGTCAGGGCGACGGACGCTTCATGTCGCAGGACGTCGGCGTGCTCGCGACATACGGCTCCAGATACTTGACCGGGGCGAAGGTGAAGCCGGTGTTCTCGACGCTGTAGCTGTTCTTCGCGTCGACCTTCTGCCACTTCGAGATCCACAGGCCCTGCTGCATCTGGTGGTCGGTCTTCCTGATCTGGCTGTCGCCGTTGAAGCCCTTGAAGCTGAGGCCTTCCATCGCGCCCGCGACCTTCATCGGATCGGTCGACTTGGCCTTGGCCATCGCCTCGCCGAGCAGGACGATCGCGTTGTAGATCGAGAAGGTGTACATGTCGTCGTTGTACTTCTTCTTGTAGGCGTCGACGAGCTGGCGAACCTCGCCGCCGTAGTTCGAGTGGTTATAGGCGATCTGGTAGACCTCGAGATCGCCGCCCGCGGCCAGCGCCGTGGGGGTGCCCGAGACGCCGGCGTAGTAGGCGAAGATCGGCACCTTCAGGCCGGAATCGTTGAGGGCCTTGATCAGGAGCGTCATGTCCTGGCCCCAGTTGCCGGTGACGATGGCGTCGGCGCCCGACTGCTTGATCTTGGCGACGTACGGGGCGAAGTCCTTCACCTGCCCGAGCGGGTGCAGGTCGTCGCCGACGATCTTGGCGTCGGGGCGGTTGCGCGCCAGGCCTTCCTTGAAGTACTTGGCGACCTGCTGGCCGTGCGAGTAGTTCTGGTTGATCAGGTAGACCTTGGTGACCTTGGGCTGGTCCTTCATGAACGCGGTCAGCGCCGCCATCTTCATCGACGTGTCGGCGTCGAGGCGGAAGTGCGAGAAGGTGCACTTCTCGTTGGTCAGCACCGGGTCGACCGCCGCGTAGTTGAAGTAGACGATCTCCTTGCCCGGATTGCGCTCGTTGTGCTTGGCGACGGCGTCGGCCAGCGGCACGGCGACGTTCGAGCCGTTGCCCTGGGTCACGTAGCGAAAGCCCTGGTCGGCGGCGGCCTTGAGCAGGTTGAGCGCTTCCTGCGGAGAGCTCTTGCTGTCCATGCCCACGACTTCGAACTTGACGCCGGCCGGGTTCTTGGCGGAGAAGTGCTCGGCGACGAGCTGCCAGGTGCGCAGCTGGTTCTGGCCGACGTTGGCGAACGGACCGGAGAGGCCCTCGATCATGGCGATCTTGACCGTCTCGCCCTTCTGGGCAAAAGCGCCGGACGCGGCCGCGGCCATGAGGCTGGCGGCAACGAGCTTGTGTGCGAATTTCATCGGAAAAGATCTCCTGGTCGGCTGTTTTCTGAGGCGCAACGAGAGTACAAGTTTTGCTGGGCAAACCCATGAGGGAATGCCCGGAACGGCCTTGGCGCCAGCTGTCGCCAAGGCGACTCCGGTGCTTGGCCCACCGCCACGCAAGGTCTCGCAGCGCCCGTCCGGAGACGGGCTATAGACTCCCCCGCCAAACGACCGGCCCCTTCAGCTCACCTGCCCGCGAATCCCGCCGATGCTCCTCGACTTCCTGCCGATCGTCCTGTTCTTCGTCAGCTACTTCGTGGCCAACGCCAATGCCGAAGCGGCGGCGCGGTTCGCCACCGAGCATCTCGGCGCCATCGTCTCGGGCGGCGTCGTCGCCTCGGATGTCGCCCCGGTGCTGCTCGCGACCGTGGTGGTCTGCGCGGCGACGCTGCTGCAGATCACGGCCCAGCTGGTGATGCGCAAGAAGGTGCATACGCTGCTCTGGGTCACCTTCGCGCTCGTCACCGTGCTCGGCGGCCTGACCGTCTGGTTCCACAACCCGACCTTCATCAAGTGGAAGCCGAGCGCCGTCTGCTGGGCGATGGCGCTGGTGCTGCTGGTCAGCCAGCTGATCGGCAAGAACCTGCTGCGCACGCTGGTCGGAAAGCAGTTGCAGCTGCCCGACGTGGTCTGGCAGCGGCTCGGCTTCGCCTGGATCCTGTTCCTCACGCTGACCGGCGTGGCCAACCTGTACGTGGCCTACACCTTCTCCACCTCCACCTGGGTCAGCTTCAAGGTCTTCGGCCTGACGGCGCTCAACCTGCTGTTCATCGTCGTCCAGGGCTTCTACATCTCCCGCTACCTGGACGACGAGGAGCCGGCGCCGGCGCCGGCGCTGGCCCGGGGCGACAAGGCCGTGGCGGCGGAATCGAGGCCGGGTTGAGCGTCTCCGCCGCAGACATCGACACCGCGCTGCGCGAGGCCCTGGCGCCGACGGCGCTCGAGGTCCAGGACGACAGCCACCTCCATGCCGGCCACGCCGGGGCGCGGGAGGGGCGTCACTTCAGCGTGCGGATCACGAGCGCCGGCTTCGAAGGCCTGAGCAGGGTGGCCCGGCATCGCCTCGTATATGATGCCCTGCACTCCCTGATGCCGCGCGGGATCCACGCCCTCGCCATCGACGCCCGAGTCCCGGACGAACCCTGATCCCCCCGCGCTCTCCGCCGCGTCTGCCCGCGCTCCGCAGGGCTCCGTTCCCAACCCGTCAAAGCCCGAAAGGCTCCCGTTCATGATGAAGAAGCGTTTTCTCGCCGCCAGCGTTGCACTGGCCGCATTCGCCGCCGCCGGGCTCGCCCCGTTCGCCGCCCAGGCCCAGAACATCGCCGTCGTCAACGGCAAGCCGGTGCCGAAGTCGCGCGCCGATGCGGTGATCACCCAGGTGCAGAAGCAGGCGGCGCAGCGCGGCCAGCAACTCCCGCCCGACATCGACAAGCTGGTGCGCGACAAGGTCGTCACCGACGAGATCCTGGTCCAGGAGGCCGAGCGCCGCGGCCTCGCCGCCTCGAGCGACTTCAAGCAGCAGATGGAGATCGCCCGGCAGAGCATCCTGATCAGCCTGCTCGCCACCGACGTGGACAAGAAGGCGGTCGTCACCGACGCCGAGGTCCAGGCCGAGTACGACAAGTTCAAGGCCCAGGCCAGCGGCACCGAATACCGCGTTCGCCACATCCTGGTCGAGAAGGAAGACGAAGCCAAGGCGATCGTCGCCCAGCTCAAGGCCGGCGCGAAGTTCGAGGACCTGGCGAAGAAGAACTCCAAGGATCCGGGCTCGGCCGAGAACGGCGGCGACCTCGATTTCGCCAACGCCGGATCCTACGTGCCCGAGTTCTCGCAGGCCATGGTCAAGCTGACCAAGGGCGCCTACACCGAGGTGCCGGTGAAGACCCAATTCGGCTACCACATCATCAAGCTCGAGGACACGCGCGAAGCGAAGTTCCCGCCGCTCGCCGAAGTGAAGCCGCAGATCCAGCAGCGCCTCGCGCAGCAGAAGGCCACCGCGTTCCGCGACGAGCTCCGCGCCAAGGCGAAGACCGACTACAAGTTCAGCAACTGACCTTCAGGCGAGGATCCGGCCCGCCTCGATCCGGAGCTGCTGATCGCAGCGGGCGGCGATGGTGCTGTCATGGGTGACCAGCACCAGCGTCGTTCCGGCCTCGCGGTTCAGCTCGAACATCAGCGCCATCACGGTCTCGCCGGTGGCGAAGTCGAGGCTGCCGGTGGGCTCGTCGGCCAGCAGGAGCGCCGGCTTGACGACGAAGGCGCGGGCCAGGGCGACGCGCTGCTGCTCGCCGCCCGAGAGCACGCGCGGATAGTGGCGCAGCCGTTCGCCGAGGCCCACGTGCTTCAGCATCTCGGTCGCCAGCGCCCGCGCGTCGGGGCGGCCCTGCAGCTCGAGGGGAAGCATCACGTTCTCGAGCGCATTGAGGTTGGCCAGCAGCTGGAAGCTCTGGAAGACGAAGCCCACGCGCTCGGCGCGCACCGCGGCGCGCGCATCCTCGTCGATCGCGAACAGGTCGATGCCCGCCAGCCGCACCGTGCCTTCGCTCGGCGTGTCGAGGCCGGCGATGATCGACAGCAGCGTGCTCTTGCCCGAGCCCGAGGCGCCGACGATCGCGACCGAGCGCTCGCGCGCCAGGGTGAAATCGATGTCGTGGAGAATCGTCAGGGTGCCGGTCGAATCCTGGACGCGCTTGGTCAGGCGCTCGACGGCGATGATGGGTTCGGACATGGATGAGGCTGGAGTTCTTCTCGTGAGGGCGCGTCGCCGCTGGCTCGCGCACTGTAGCGCGGCCTTCCTCGCCGCCGCGGGGCTCGCCGGATTGCCCTCGTTCGCCGTTGCCGCCACCGGCGCGAAGGCGCACACCATCCTGGTCGTCGGCGACAGTCTCTCGGCCGAATACGGCCTGCAGCGAGGCAGCGGCTGGGTCGCGCTGCTCGAGGCGCGGCTGGCGCGCGAGCGGCCGGGCACCGGCGTCGTCAACGCCAGCATCAGCGGCGACACCACCGCGGGCGGAATCGCCAGGCTGCCCGCCTTGCTGCGCCAGCACAAGCCGACGGTTGTGGTGCTCGAGCTCGGCGGCAACGACGCGCTGCGCGGCCTGCCGATCGAGACGACGCGCAGCAACCTGGTCGAGATGGCCAAGCTCGCCAAGGCCGCCGGTGCCCGGCTCCTGATCCTCGGGATGCAGATTCCGCCCAACTACGGCCGCAGCTACGGCGAGCGCTTCGCGGCGATGTTCGACGAGGTCTCGCGCAGCCAGGGCGCGGCGCTGGTGCCGTTCCTGCTGAAAGGCGTCGCCGACATCCCGCAGGCGGAGACGATGTTCCAGGCGGACCGGATCCATCCGCTGGCGAAGGCGCACCCGATCATCCTGGCCAACGTCTGGCCGGTGCTCGAACCGCTGCTCAAGTAGCGGCTCGCCGCCCGGGGCCGGCCCCGGGCCCGGCGGCTAGCGCTGCTTCTCGCCCTTCTCGTTCCGATCCGGCCGGTCGGGCTTGTCGGCCCGTTCCGCCTTCGCGGGCTTGTCCTCGTGGCGCGGCGCGGGAGGCGGCGAAGCGGCCGGGGCCGGTGCGACCCGCGGCTCGGCGGCGCGGGCCGGCTGCGGGGCGGCGCGCGCGGGCAGCTCGGCGGCACGCGGCGGCATCGCAGCGCGCGCCGCTTCCTGCGCCTTCTCCCGGTCGACCGGTCGGGCGAGCACCCGCGGTGCGTCGGCCGGGCGCTCGATCTGCCGCACGGTCGGCGGCGGACGCGGCGCATCCGCGGCGCGCGGCTCGGCCCCGCGTCCCGAGGGCGGCGCGACCGGCGCGGCGCCGGTGACGGGAGGCGGCGGCACCGAGCCGGGACGGCCATGCGATTCGTCCGGCGTGCCGCGACGGCCGCCGCGCGTTCGATCGTCGGCTACGGCCTGACGCGGCACGGCCGGCGTTGCCTGCTGGACGTTCGGCGCCGGCGGCGCGACCTGGGCATTCGGCGACGCCGGCGGCGCGCCGGGCGAAGCCTGCACGTTCGGCGCCGGCGGGGCATTCGGCTGCGGCGGACGCTGCTCGCCGGGTCGTTGCCCCTCGGCCCGACCGGATTCGGGACGCTGCCCGTCGGCCCGACCGCCTTCCGGCCGGCCCTGCGGCGGCACCGCCTGCGCGGGTACCGCCTGCGTCGGCCGACCGGCCATCGCCGGCGAGCCCGGACGAACCGGCGCCGTGCCCGGCGCCGCGGCTGGCGTTCCCTGCGGCGCCGTCGCGCCGCCCTGGGGCGCAGCATTGCCTTGCGGCGCC
The DNA here is from genome assembly GCA_021414305.1 of Burkholderiales bacterium. Taxonomy (GTDB): domain Bacteria; phylum Pseudomonadota; class Gammaproteobacteria; order Burkholderiales; family Burkholderiaceae_C; genus Schlegelella_A. The sequence continues at coordinate 167,772 of JAIOOS010000027.1, forward strand.
GCGCCGGCCTGCGGCGACGTGCCGGGACCCTGCCCTCGCTCCTGGCCGGGACGGCCGCCGAACGCGCCCGGCGCCCGCCCTTCGAACGGCGGCCGGGTGATCGCGACCTTGCCTCCAGGCGGCCTGGCCGGCGCGGGCGGCGCCGCGACCGGCGGCGCGTTCATCGCCACCACCGGCTTGGCGTCGCTGACCAGCGCGCGAGCCTGCGGATCGTTGCGGAAGCGCGCCGCTTCGGCGGCGACCGGCTGCCGGCCGGTGAGCACGCTCGCCGGCACCACCGTCACCGCATGCGGGAACTTGCGGTTGGCGAAGTCGCGCCGATCGGCGGCGCCGTTGGTGTTGTTGACGATGGTCGTGATCTGGGTGACGTTGGTGACGTGGGTGACATTGATGTTGCGGACGTAGCGCGGGCTGCTGTAGCGATACGAAGGCACATAGACCTCGCGCGGCGCCAGCGGGAACCAGCCGACCGGCGGCGCGCCGCGGCCGCCGCCACCGATTGCGATCGACACGCCACCGACCCAGGCCACCAGCGCCGGCGCATAGACCGGACGGGCGACGTAGGTCCCCGGCACCCAGCACCAGCGGCTGCGGTAGTTGACCCATCGTCCGTAGTGGAACGGGGCGAAGCCCCAGGGCGCGTCATCGACCCAGGTCCAGCCCCACGGCCGCACGTAGGCCCAGTGGCCGGCGCTGTAAGGCGCCCAGCCGACGGCGACGGCGCGCGGTGTCCAGATCGGGCCGTAGTCGGCGGTCTGCTCCCACTGGCCATAGCGGTCGAGGTCTTCGGCGCCGGTCATCTCCGGCGAGACGTAGCGCACCGCGGCGGTCGGCCGCACCTCGGCCCGGTCGCGCTCGGCGTTCCAGGCGGCGAAGGCGTCGCGCGCAGGCTCGACCATGTTGTATTGCGCGGCGCCGCTGGCGTCGAGCCAGAACTGCGCGTGCTGGCCGGCGGTCAGCGGCAGGGCGCTGTTGCGGCCTTCGAAGACCGCCTGCCCGGCATCGACCGTGAGGTCGCTGGTCTGCTCGAACCGATCGAAGCGGTAGCGGCCGACGCCCTGGGCGCGGAAGCGCCCCTCGTCGGTGTCGAGCACGAACTCGGCGACCGAGGGCGCGTTGCGCAGCCGCGCCGCGACGCTGCCCGAATGCAGGTGGACGTTGAAGACGTTGTCGTCGAGCAGCACGACCTCGAGCTCGCTCGCCGAGTCCAGGCGCAGCGTCGTCGAGCCGAGCGCCAGCTCGGCGTGCGCGCCGTTGTCGGTGGCGATCCGGTCGCCTGTGGTGAGCGGGCGATTGCGCGCGACCGCGACCCATTCGTTCGACTCGGGGCTGAACAGCCAGACCTGGCCGCTCATCTCGCTCAGCCGCGCCACCCGGTCGGGCGGATCGACGTCGGCGCCGCCCTGGGCGCGCGCCGCGAGCGAGGCGCCGAGGCAGAGCAGCGCCGAGAGGGCGACGGCGAGCATGCGGGTCCAGGACCCTGAAACGTTCGTCGCCACTGCGATGGTTCTTTTCATGTTGAGCTCCGGTACCCGCCGCCTGCGCGGCCGCCTCGCCGACGGGCGAAGCGTCTTTCCTGAACGCTGCGTGCCTCGGCCCTGCCGACCGCAGCCCGCCTCCGACACGTTCCTTTACACGCCGCGGCGTCGTCCCACCCCGCTTCCGGGCAAGGACGGTGCCTGCCTCATTCGTCGCTTTCCGGGTCGAGCGCCGGAAACAGCACGCTGGTGAACCCGAACCGGCTGAAGTCGCGAATCCGCATCGGATAGAGCTTGCCGAGCAGGTGGTCGCATTCGTGCTGCACCACCCGGGCGTGGAAGGCGTCGGCCTCGCGCTCCAGCGGCGCGCCCTCGAGATCGAAGCCTCGGTAGCGGATGCGGGCCCAGCGGGGCACCACGCCGCGCATGCCGGGCACCGAGAGGCAGCCTTCCCAGCCCTCCTCCTCCAGGTCGCCGAGCGGCTCGATGCTCGGGTTGAGAAGCACCGTCTCGGGCACCGGCGGCGCATCGGGATAGCGGTCGTTGCGCCTGAAGCCGAAGATCACCAGCGCCAGGTCGACGCCGATCTGCGGCGCGGCGAGGCCGGCGCCGTTGACCGCGTGCATGGTCTCGAACATGTCGGCGACGAGGGCGCGCAGCTCGGGCGTGCCGAACTCCCGCACCGGCGCAGCGACGCGCAGGAGCCGCGGGTCGCCCATCTTCAGGATCTCGCGCACCGTCATGCCGACTTCCTCAGCGCCGCCACCACCTCGGGCGGCGCCTGAACCAGCTCGATCAGGACGCCCTCGCCGGCGATCGGAAACTCCTCGCTCGCCTTGGGATGGAGGAAGCAGACGTCGTGGCCCGCCGCCCCGGCGCGGATGCCGCCGGGGGCGAAGCGCACGCCGCGCGACGCCAGCCAGGCCACCGCCGCAGGCAGGTCGTCGATCCAGAGGCCGATGTGGTTCAGCGGCGTCGCGTGCACGGCCGGCTTGCCCTCGGGATCGATCGGCTCCATCAGGTCGACCTCGACCCGGGTCGGGCCGCTGCCGAGCGCGCAGATGTCCTCGTCGACGTTCTCGCGCTCGCTGCGAAAGCTGCCGGTGACCTCGAGGCCCAGCATCTCGACCCACAGGGTGCGCAGCGCCGCCTTGCTGCGCCCGCCGATCGCGACCTGCTGGATGCCGAGCACGGCGAAGGGCCGCTCGCTGGCGGTCGCCGTCACGCCTTCGCTCCCGCGCTCTCGAACTCGAGGATGACGTCGTCGACGGCGAGGCTCGCCCCCTTCTGCGCCACCACCCGCGCGACCACGCCGGCATTGGCGGCGACCAGGATGTTCTCCATCTTCATGGCCTCGATCACCGCCAGCCGCTCGCCGGCGCGCACCGCCTGGCCGGCCGCGACGGCGACGTCGACCAGCAGGCCCGGCATCGGCGAGAGCAGGAAGCGCGACAGGTCGGGCGGCGGCTTGAACGGCATCAGCGCCTGCAGCTCGGCGGCGCGCGGCGCCAGCACCCGCATCTCGACCTGGGCGCCGCCGTGGGCGACGCGATAGGCGAGGCCGACCCGCTCGACCTGGGCGTGGAACGGCTTGCCGTCGGCCAGGCCTTCGGTTGCGACGTCGCGCAACGCGCTGGTGAGCGAGAGGCGGCGCGGCCGGCCGGCAATCGTCACCAGGTAGACGTCGCCCGCGACCTGCACGGTCGCCGGCGTCACGCTGCGCTTGCCGGCGGCGTCGACCTGCACGGCGACGAACTCGTCGCCGATCCTGAGGCCGTGCCCCGGCAACTGGCCCGAGATGCCGGCCGAGCGCGAGAGAAGCCGGCGATTGGTCGCCACCGCCAGGGCAAGCAGGAAGTCGGGATCGGGATGCGCCGTCTGCGCCGGATCGAAGCCGTGCGCGAACTCCTGGGCGATGAAGCCGGTGTCGAAGTCGCCGGCGGCAAAGCGGGGATGCGCGAGCAGCGCCGACTGGAAGGCGATGTTGCTGGCGACGCCGCGGACGGTGAAGCCGCCGAGCGCGTTCTGCATGGTGGCGATCGCCGCCGCGCGGTCGACGCCGACGGCGATCAGCTTGCAGATCATCGAGTCGTAGTGGATCGGGATCTCGCCGCCCTCGTAGACGCCGGTGTCGACGCGCACGCCCGTGGCGCCCAGGCGCGGCTCGCCGGCGAAAAGGGTCTGCGGCGGCGGTCGGAACGTCACCAGCCGGCCGGTGCTCGGCAGGAAGCCGCGCTGCGGATCCTCGGCGTTGATCCGGCACTCGATCGCCCAGCCCCGCCGCGGGATCTGCGCCTGCGTGAAGGCGAGCTTCTCGCCCGCGGCGACGCGGATCATCTGCTCTACAAGGTCGAGCCCGGTGATCGACTCGGTGACCGGGTGCTCGACCTGCAGCCGCGTGTTCATCTCGAGGAAGAAGAAACTCTTGTCCTTGCCGACGACGAACTCGACCGTGCCCGCCGACTGGTAGTTCACCGCCCTGGCCAGCGCGACCGCCTGCTCGCCCATCGCCTTGCGGGTGGCGTCGTCGAGGAACGGGCTCGGCGCCTCCTCCACCACCTTCTGGTGCCGGCGCTGGATCGAGCACTCCCGTTCCCAGAGGTAGACGCAGTTGCCGTGCGCGTCGCCGAGCACCTGGATCTCGATGTGCCGCGGCTGCTCGACGAACTTCTCGATGAAGATCCGGTCGTCGCCGAACGCCGCCTTGGCCTCGTTGCGACAGGAGACAAAGCCTTCCTTGGCCTGCACGTCGTCCCAGGCGACGCGCAGGCCCTTGCCGCCACCGCCGGCCGACGCCTTGATCATCACCGGGTAGCCGATCGTCCTGGCGATCGCGACCGCGGACTCGGCGCTCTCGATCGCCTCGTTGTGGCCGGGGATGGTCGACACCTTCGCCGCCATCGCCAGCTTCTTCGAGGCGATCTTGTCGCCCATCGCCGCGATCGAGGCGTGCTTCGGGCCGATGAAGACGATGCCCTCCTCCTCGACCCGGCGGGCGAACACCTCGTTCTCGGAGAGGAAGCCGTAGCCGGGATGCACCGCCTCGGCGCCGGTCTGCTTGCAGGCGGCAATGATCCTGTCCATGGAGAGGTACGAGTCGCGGCTCGCGGCCGCGCCGATCAGCACCGCTTCGTCGGCAAGCTCGACATGCAGCGCATCCCGGTCGGCCTCCGAGTAGACGGCGACGGTGCCGATGCCGAGGCGCTTCGCGGTCTTGATGACGCGGCAGGCGATCTCGCCACGGTTGGCGATCAGGATCTTCTTGAACATGCGTGGTGCGTTCTCCGGGCTCGGAGTATGCCGAAGCGCCGGGTGGTGCCGTCCACGGGGCTGCCGCCGAAGGCCCCGAATGGCCCGTCGTCGCGGCGGCGATGGTCCTTTTGGCCGATGCCGTGCGCCCGACGGGTCGGCACGATGCCCACCTTCGCCACTCTGCCTGGAACGACGCCATGCTTTCCCGACTGCTCCGCCCGGTGCCGCTGATCCTGCTCACGCTCGGCGCCATCCTGATGATCGCCATGACGCCGGCCGACGCCGCCGACACCGCGCGCCGGCTGAAGATCGACCTCGAGGTGCGGCGCGACGGCAGCGTCCAGCAAGGCGCCGAGCAGGGCCGCGGCAAGCTCGTGCAGCAGCTCACGCTGACGGCGGTGCTGCACTCCGACGGCACGCCGATGGTGAACAACCCGCTCGACCCCGAGGACGGCAAGCGCCAGTTCGAGCGCGCCCAGCGCAGCCAGCAGAAGGTGCAGGCGGCGCAGGCGCGGGTGGGCAATGCGCCCGCTCCCGCGCCCGACATGGCGGGGATGCAGGCGCGCGCCCAGCAGCTCATGGCCAAGTGCGGCCAGGACCGCGAGTGCCTGATGCGCGAGGCCTCGGCGATGAGCGCGGCCCAGGCCGCCGGCGGCGATCGCGCGACCCAGGCTCGGCTGCAGGCCTACGGCCAGGCCGCCGCGGCCTGCGAACGGCAGCAGGGCAAGGCGCGCGACGCCTGCCAGGCCGAGGCTCGGCGCAAAGCGGGCGGCGGCGAGGACGAGCCCGACGACGTGGTCGAGACGCCCTATCTGATGTTTACAGGCCGCGCCGCCTGCCGCCTGGAAGCGACCGTGAAGATCGACAACCGCGTCGAAGGCAGCTTCAACGACGTGCAGGGCGTGGTGCCCTTCACCGAGACGACGCAGGCGCAGCAGGCGCGCCGCGACGAGGTGCTGTGCCCGATGCTGCAGGTCGTGCTCGACCAGCGCAACGGGCGCCTGTGGACGCACGTGATGGCGGTCGATTCCGCGAACGGCGTCAACGTGCGCAGCGAGAAGGGCCGCGCGCCGCAACGCAGCGAAGGACCGGTGTCGCTGCGCTGGATGGAAGCAGGCCCCTGGATCCAGCAGCGCCTGAGCAACCTCAGCGCCGGCGGCGAAGACCGCGTCCAGGTGCCGGTCGCCGGTGGCGGCCAGGCCGAGGCGGTGCTGCGCTGGCGCTTCGAGCCGCTCTGAACTGCGGACCGTGGCCTGCCAGCCCGGTCCGCGCGCGCCGCCGGCTCAGAGCGGAATGTTGGAGTGCTTCCGCCAGGGGTCGTCGACCTTCTTCGCCGCGAGCATCGCCAGCGAACGACAGATCCGGCGCCGCGTCTCGTGCGGCTGGATCACGTCGTCGACGTAGCCGCGGGCGCTGGCGATGAAGGGATTGGCGAACTTCGCCTTGTATTCCGCCTCCCGCGCCGCGAGCTTGGCCGGGTCGTTCTTCTCCTCGCGGAAGATGATCTCGACCGCGCCCTTGGCGCCCATCACCGCGATCTCGGCGTTCGGCCAGGCGAAGTTGACGTCGCCGCGCAGGTGCTTGGAGCTCATCACGTCGTAGGCGCCGCCGTAGGCCTTGCGGGTGATGACGGTGATCTTCGGCACCGTGCATTCGCCATAGGCGAACAGCAGCTTGGCACCGTGCTTGATGATGCCGCCGTACTCCTGCGCGGTGCCGGGCATGAAGCCGGGCACGTCGACGAAGGTGACGATCGGAATGTTGAAGGCGTCGCAGAAGCGGACGAAGCGCGCCGCCTTGATCGAGCTCTTGATGTCGAGGCAGCCGGCGAGCACCAGCGGCTGGTTGGCGACGATGCCGACGACCTGCGAATCCATCCGGCCGAAGCCGATGACGATGTTCTTCGCATGCTCCGGCTGCAGCTCGAAGAAGTCGCCGTCGTCGACCGTCTTCCAGATCAGCTCCTTGATGTCGTAGGGCTTGTTCGGGTTGTCGGGCACCAGCGTGTCGAGCGAGAGGTCGATCCGCTCGGGCGGATCGTCGGAGGGGCGCGAAGGCGCCTTCTCGCGATTGTTGAGCGGCAGGTAGTTGAAGAAGCGCCGCAGCATCGCCAGCGCGTCGACGTCGTTCTCGAACGCCAGGTCGGCGACGCCGCTCTTGGTGGTGTGCGTCAGCGCTCCGCCCAGGTCCTCGGCGCTCACCTCCTCGTGCGTCACCGTCTTCACCACCTCGGGGCCGGTGACGAACATGTAGGAGCTGTCCTTGACCATGAAGATGAAGTCGGTCATGGCCGGCGAGTACACGGCGCCGCCGGCGCAGGGACCCATGATCAGGCTGATCTGCGGCACCACGCCCGAGGCGGTGACGTTGCGCTGGAACACCTCGGCGTAGCCGCCGAGCGAGGCCACGCCCTCCTGGATGCGCGCGCCGCCCGAGTCGTTGAGGCCGATCACCGGCGCGCCGACCTTCATCGCCTGGTCCATCACCTTGCAGATCTTCTCCGCGTGCGCCTCGGAGAGCGCGCCGCCGAAGACGGTGAAGTCCTGGCTGAAGACGAACACCAGCCGGCCGTTGATCATGCCGTAGCCGGTGACCACGCCGTCGCCCGGCGGGCGGTTCTGCTCCATGCCGAAGTCGTGGCTGCGGTGCTCGACGAACATGTCCCATTCCTCGAACGTGCCCTGGTCGAGGAGCAGCTCGATCCGCTCGCGCGCCGTCAGCTTGCCCTTGGCATGCTGCGCCGCGATGCGCTTCTCGCCGCCGCCGAGCCGGGCCCGGGCGCGCTTGGCTTCGAGCTGCTGAATGATGTCGTGCATGAGCGTCCTTCTTCTTCAGGCGTGACCATTGTCCGCGTCCGGCTCGCCGGCAAAGGCGCGCAGCAGTCTCCGCGCCGCGACCGAGACCGGCAGCCGGCCGGCGTCGACGCCCTCCAGCATCGCCGGCAGCATGCGCTGCACCGCGGGGTGCGCGCGAAATCGCTCGGCGAGACCGGCGTCGACGCGCTCCCACAGCCAGGCGCGCGACTGCGTCTCGCGCCGCCGGGCGATCGCGCCGCTGGCGCTTCGCTCGGCGGCCCAGGCCGCCGCCGCCGCCCAGACCGCGCCGACCTGAGCGGCGTCGATCGCACTGGTCGCCAGCACGCGCGGCCGCCCGGCCGCGCCCTCGCGCGGGCTAGCCATCCGCATCGCCGATTCGAGCTGGCCGACCGCGCGCGCCGCCGCCGCCGGATCGAGGTCGGCCTTGTTCACGACCACCAGGTCGGCGAGCTCGAGCACGCCCTTCTTGATCGCCTGCAGGTCGTCGCCGGCGTTCGGCAGCTGCATCAGGATGAACAGGTCGGTCATGCCGGCGACCGCGGCCTCGCTCTGGCCGACGCCCACGGTCTCGACAACGACGAGGTCGTAGCCGGCGGCCTCGACCACCCGGATCGCCTCGCGCGTCGCCGCGGCCACGCCGCCGAGCGTGCCGCCGCTCGGGCTCGGCCGGACGAAAGCGCGTTCGTGCACCGAGAGCCGCTCCATGCGCGTCTTGTCGCCGAGGATCGAGCCGCCCGAGAGCTTCGAGCTCGGGTCGACCGCGAGCACCGCGACACGGTGACCCTGGGCTATCAACACGAGGCCGAGGGTCTCGATGAAGGTCGACTTGCCGACCCCCGGAACGCCCGAGATGCCGACGCGCAAGGCCGGCGCGGCCGGCACCGGCAAGGCGGCGAGCAGCGCATCGGCGCGCTCGCGATGGTCGGCGCGGGTCGATTCGAGCAGGGTGATCGCCTTGGCGACTGCCCGGCGCTGGCGCTCGCCGCTGGCCGCCGAGACGTCGTCGCACAGGCTCTGGTCGGCGGCTGCCAGGGTCGCCATCGCGCTCATCGTCGCGCCGTCGCCTTCAATGCGCGGCGACCGCCTGGCGAATCTGCTCGAGGACGTCTTTGGCGCTCACCGGGATCGGCGTGCCCGGGCCGTAGATGCCCTTGACGCCGGCGTCGTAGAGAAAGGCGTAGTCCTGCTGTGGGATCACGCCGCCGACGAAGACGACGATGTCGCCGCCGCCCTGCGCCTTCAGCGACTCGATGATCGCCGGCACCAGGGTCATGTGGCCGGCGGCGAGCGTCGAGACGCCGACCGCGTGGACGTCGTTCTCGATCGCCTGTCGCGCGCACTCCTCGGCGGTCTGGAACAGCGGGCCGATATCGACGTCGAAGCCGAGGTCGGCGAAGGCGCTGGCAACGACCTTGGCGCCGCGATCATGGCCGTCCTGGCCGAGCTTGGCGATCATCACCCGCGGCCGGCGCCCTTCTTCCTCGGCGAACTCGGCGATCTCGCGCTTGAGCTGGTCCCAGCCCTCGGCGCTATCGTAGGCCGCCGCGTAGACGCCGGAGACCTTCTGCGTGTCGGCGCGGTGCCGGCCCCAGGCCGCCTCGAGCGCATCGCTGACCTCGCCGACCGTGGCGCGCAGCCGCATCGCCTTGATGGATAGGTCGAGCAGGTTGCCGGTGCCGGCCTTCGCGCTATCGGTGAGCGCCGCCAGCGCCGCGTTCACCGCGACGGAGTCGCGCGCCGCGCGCACCGCCTTCAGGCGCGCGACCTGGCTGTCGCGCACGGCGTGGTTGTCGATCGAGCGCGCGTCGATCTCGGCCTCTTCGTCGAGCTTGTACTTGTTGACGCCGACGATCGTGTCCTGGCCCGAATCGATTCGCGCCTGCTTCTCGGCGGCGCTCGCCTCGATCTTCAGCTTCGCCCAGCCGCTCTGCACCGCGTGGGTCATGCCGCCCATTGCCTCCACCTCCTCGATGATCGTCCAGGCGGTGTCGGCCATCTGCTGGGTCAGCGCCTCCATCGCATAGCTGCCGGCCCACGGGTCGACGATCGAGGTGATGTGCGTCTCTTCCTGGATCACGAGCTGGGTGTTGCGCGCGATCCGGGCGCTGAACTCGGTGGGCAGGGCGATCGCCTCGTCGAGCGCATTGGTGTGCAGGCTCTGCGTGCCGCCGAACACCGCGGCCATCGCCTCGATCGTGGTGCGCACGACGTTGTTGTACGGGTCCTGCGCGGTGAGCGACCAGCCCGAGGTCTGGCAGTGCGTGCGCAGCATCGAGCTCTTGGCCTGCTTCGGCTTGAACTCCTGCATGATCCGGTGCCACAGGCCCCGAGCGGCGCGCAGCTTGGCGATCTCGAGGTAGAAGTTCATCCCGATCGCCCAGAAGAAGCTGAGCCGGCCGGCGAAGGCGTCGACATCCAGCCCCTTGGCGATGGCGGTGCGCACGTACTCGCGGCCGTCGGCCAGGGTCAGGGCGAGCTCGAGCGCCTGGTTCGCGCCGGCCTCCTGGATGTGATAGCCCGAGATCGAGATCGAGTTGAACTTCGGCATGCGCGTGGCCGTGTACTCGATGATGTCGCCAACGATCCGCATGCTGGGCGCCGGCGGATAGATGTAGGTGTTCCTCACCATGAACTCTTTCAGGATGTCGTTCTGGATCGTTCCTGAAAGCTTGTCCTCGGCGACGCCCTGCTCCTCGGCGGCGACGATGTAGCCAGCGAGGATCGGCAGCACCGCGCCGTTCATCGTCATCGAGACGCTGACGGTGTCGAGCGGAATCCGGTCGAACAGGATCTTCATGTCCTCGACCGAATCGATCGCCACGCCGGCCTTGCCGACGTCGCCGGTGACGCGCGGGTGGTCGCTGTCGTAGCCGCGGTGCGTCGCCAGGTCGAAGGCGACGCTGATGCCCTGCGCGCCGCCGGCGAGCGCCTGGCGGTAGAAAGCGTTCGACTGCTCGGCGGTCGAGAAGCCTGCGTACTGGCGGATCGTCCATGGCCGCACCGCATACATCGTCGCCTGCGGCCCGCGGATGTAGGGCGGGAAGCCGGGCAGCGTGTCGGTGGCAGGCAGGCCCTTCAGGTCGGCCGCGGTGTAGAGCGGCTTCACGACGATGCCCTCGGGCGTCTTCCAGGCGACGGCGTCGAGATCGCCGCCGGGCGCGGAACGCCGTGCGGCAGCACGCCAGGCGGCCAGCGCGGGGGAGTCGTCGTCGGCAGTAGTCGTCATCGCTGGGCGGATCTCGCGGTGGAGACGGCGATTATCGCGGCGCGGCGGCGACAATCCCGGGCATGCCCAAACCCCTGGTCAGCCTAATCTCCTCGGTCGCGCGCGACGGTGGCATCGGCCGCGCCAACGATCTGCTGGTCCGACTGCCGGGCGACCTGCCGCGCTTCAAGCAGCTCACGATGGGCGCGCCGATCGTCATGGGCCGCAAGAACTGGGATTCGCTGCCCCGCCGCCCGTTGCCCGGCCGACGCAACATCGTCGTCACGCGCGACCCCGCGTGGCATGCCGACGGCGCCGAACGCGCCGCTTCGCTCGAGGAAGGCCTGGCCCTCGCCGGCGACGTGCCGCGGGTCTTCGTGATCGGCGGCGCCGAGATCTTCGCCCTCGCCCTGCCGCTGGCCGACGAGCTCGAGCTGACCGAGATCGACGCCGAGTTTCCCGCCGACACCTTCTTTCCGCCGTGGAACCGGGCCGATTTCAGGCAGACTGCGCGCGAGGCGCACGCCACGCCGGAGGGCTTGCGCTACAGCTTCGCCACGTATCGAAGAAACGCATCGGGAGAGTAGGAATGTCAGGCAAGGGCTTTCACGTCCACGGTCCGCACGACCACGAGGTCGAGCATCAGTCGCACGCCGAGCCGCACGGGATGGCGGGGCGGCTCGCGGTAGCCACGGCGATCATCGCCACGGTGGGCGCGCTGTTCGCCTACATGGGCGGGCTGAAGCAGGTCAATGCCAGCCTGTACAAGAACGAGGCGGCGATCAAGAAGACCGACGCGGCCGACAAGTGGGCCTACTACCAGGCGAAGAACAACCGGCAGAACATCTCCGAGCTCGCGGTCGACCTCGTGCCCGACGGGCGCAAGGACTACTACCGCGGCGAGGCGGCGCGCTACAAGGCCGAGAAGGCCGAGGCGCAGAAGGAAGCCGAGAAGCTCGAGGCGGAGTCGAAGGAGTGGGACGAGAAGAGCGAGCACGAAATCCACGAGCACCATCGCTGGCAGCAGGCGACCACGGCGCTCTCGATCGCGATCGCCATGGCGGCGATCGCCCTGCTCACCCGGAGCCGCCGCCTGCAGATCGGCGTCTACGGGCTGACGGCCATCGGTGTCGTGCTCGGCGTGCTCGCCGCGATCCACATCTGAGTCTTACGCGCGCGCCTTGAGGGCGCGGCGTCGCTGCAAGGCGACCGCCATCGCGCCGAACAGGAACATCGCCCACGTCTCCGGCTCCGGCACCGGCGCGGCGACCGACGAGATGGCGCCGACCGCGTCGATGTCGGCACCGACGGTCCCGCCGCTGCCCTGGCCGCCCTCGTTCGTGTCGTCGGTCAGCTTGACGAAGCGGAACTGATCGCTGATCCCCCAGCCGAAGCTGTCGATGTCGATGCCGCGGGTGGAGCCGAACACCTTGCCGACGTCTACCCAGACGATGCCGTCCTTGCTGATCCAGACGAAGGTGTCCTCGACGTCGGGGCCGACCTCGAAGATCCAGAGGTCGTCCGCGGAGCTGCCGCTCCCGGTCAGGCGGTTGTCGACGAACTCGACGATCAGCGTGCCGCCGTCGCCGAGCGAGACGAACGAGCAGCTCGCGGTGCTGGCGCAGCTGTTGACGCCCGCGTAGTTCGGAGCGCCGAGCGAGTTGTCGGGCCCCTGGTGCGGCGCCGACGGGCCGGGGATGGGCGGCAGATAGGAGGTGACCTTGTCGGCGAACGACGCGGCGCCGTCCGGAAACTCGACCCCGCCGATGATCTCGGCTTGCGCCGCTCCGCAGGCGAGCATGAGAGCGGACCCGGCGGCGGCGGCCGCGAGCAGGCGACGAGCGAGTGTCTTCATGGGATCTCCGGAGTTGGCGTCATTCGAGGGAACGAACCGAGACTAGGAGATGAGACCGTGTCGCGGAGCCCCGCATTCGCGGGGTGGCTCGGGCCGCTGCGGCGCCGGCGCGAAGCCGGTCGCCGGCCTCACTTCTCCTCGAGGCCGAGCTCCTGGATCTTGCGCGTGATCGTGTTGCGGCCGATGCCGAGCTTCTGCGCCGCCTCGATCCGCCGGCCGCGCGTGATCTCGAGCGCGGCGTGGATCAGCTGGCCCTCGAAGCGCCGGGTCAGCGTGTCCCAGACCATCGGCTCGCCCGCGCGCAGCATCTGCCGCGCCTCCTGCTCCAGGCCCGAGAGCCAGCCCGCGGAGGCCGGCTCGGCCCCGGCCGGGGTCGGCGCGAGCGGCGCCGCCGCCAGCGGCTCGGTCGCTCCGGCAGCGTCGGCGGCCCGCACCGACGCTTCGGGCGCCGGCTCGGCGCCCGCGTGCGGCGCCGGCGTGGCGACGGCGGGCCGGACCGACGCCTGCCGCTGCTGGAATTCGGGCGGCAGGTCCTTGGCATCGACAAGCTGCGCCGGCGCCATCACGGTCAGCCAGTGGCAGATGTTCTCGAGCTGGCGAACGTTGCCCGGGAAATCGAACTGCATCAGCCGGGCGAGCGCGGCCTCCGTGATGCGCTTGCCGTCGACGCCGAGCTCGCGCGCGCTTTTCTGCAGGAAGAAGCGCGTCAGCGACGGAATGTCTTCCTGGCGCTCGCGCAGCGCCGGCAGGCGAAGCCGTATGACGTTGAGGCGATGGAACAGGTCTTCGCGGAACGAGCCCGCCTTGACGCGCTCCTCCAGGTCCTGGTGGGTCGCGGCGATGACGCGCACGTTGCTGCGCATCGGGTTGTGGCCGCCGACGCGGTAGAACTGGCCGTCCGCGAGCACGCGCAGGAGCCGCGTCTGCAGGTCGAACGGCATGTCGCCGATCTCGTCGAGGAACAGCGTGCCGCCGTCGGCCTGTTCGAAGCGCCCGCGCCGGGTGGTCTGCGCGCCGGTGAAGGCGCCGCGCTCGTGGCCGAACAGCTCGGATTCGAGCAGGTCCTTCGGAATTGCCGCGGTGTTGATGGCGACGAAGGGCCCGCTGGCGCGCTGGCTGTGCTTGTGCAGCGCGTTGGCGACGAGTTCCTTGCCCGAGCCCGACTCGCCCGTGATCAGCACGGTGACGATGCTCTGGCTCAGCCGGCCGATGGCGCGGAACACGTCCTGCATCGCCGGCGCCTGGCCGAGGATCTCGGGCACCTGCGCGACCGCCGCTTCGGCCTGGCCTTCGTGCAGGCTCTCCTCGACCGCGCGGCGGATCAGGTCCACCGCCTTCGGCACGTCGAACGGCTTGGGCAGGTAGTCGAAGGCGCCGCCCTGGAACGCGCTGACCGCGCTGTCGAGGTCGGAGTACGCGGTCATGATGATGACCGGCAGGTCGCGGTGCTTGGCCTTGATCTTGGTCAGCAGGTCGATCCCCGAGCCGCCGGGCATGCGGATGTCCGACACCAGCACCTGCGGCAGGTCGTCCTCGAGCGCGGCGAGCACGTCGCGCGGATTGGTGAAGCTGCGGACGACGAATTCCTCGCGCGTCAGCGCCTTCTCGAGCACGAACCGGATCGATTGGTCGTCGTCGACGATCCAGATGGGCTTCATGCGGACGGAGGCGCTGCGGATGGGAGCAAGGGGTGCGATCGCAAGGGGGTCATCAGGCGAGAGGAATCACGATCTTGAAGACCGTGCGGCCGGGCTCGCTTTCGAATTCGACGGTGCCATGGTGTTGCTGGATGAATGTCTGCGCTAGCGTGAGTCCGAGTCCCGAGCCGCCCTCGCGGCCCGACACGAGCGGAAAGAAGACCCGCTCGCCCAACGCCTGGGGAACTCCCGGGCCGTTGTCCTCGATATGCAATTCCAGTGCCAGACGATAGCGTTGCTTGCCGAGGGTCATCTGCCGCGCAACGCGCGTGCGCAGGACGATCTTCGCGTCGCCGATCTCGATCCGTTCGGCGAGCGCCTCGGCGGCGTTGTGGGCGATGTTGAGCACCGCCTGGATCAGCTGTTCGCGATCGCCGCGAAACTCGGGGATCGAGGTGTCGTAGTCGCGCTCGGTCGTGAGGCCGTTCGGGAACTCGGCGTCGATCAGCGCCCGCACCCGCTCGCACACCTCGTGGATGTTGACGTTGCCGACGACGTGCGGCTTCCTGTGCGGCGCGAGCAGGCGATCGACCAGCGACTGCAGCCGGTCGGCCTCGTTGATGATGACCTGCGTGTATTCGGTGAGCGAGCGCGACTCGATCTCCATCTCCAGCAGCTGCGCCGCGCCGCGAATGCCGCCGAGCGGGTTCTTGATCTCGTGGGCGAGGTTCCTGATCAGCTCCTTGGTCGCCTGGGCCTGCTCGAGCGCCCGCTCCTCGCGCTCCTGGCGCGTCTGCTGCTCGATCTCGACGACCTCGAACACGACGTCGCGCGAGCTGTCGATCTGGTTGACGATGACCCGCACCGGCAACGTCTCGCCATGGGTCGCGCCGGGGCGCTTGAGCTGCGCGTCGAGCCGGCTGGTCGCGAACGCGTTGTTGCTGACGGCCGCCACGGTCGCCTGCAGCGTCTGCGCATCGGCGAACCAGTCGAACGCCGAGCTGCGCGACATGCTGCGGCGCGAGAGGCCGAGCGCGTTCTCGAACGACGAGTTGGCGAAGATGCATTCGCCCTCGGGCGTGACCACGGCGACCATCGTCGCCAGCAGGTCCAGCGCGGCGTAGCTTGCCGCTTCTTCGGCGCGAGGGGCCCGGGCGGCAGGCGGGCCGGCGGCGGTCACAACGGCAGGACGGGCGCGGCCGGCAGCTTCTGGAGCTCGCGCCGGATCGCGGCGATGTCGGCTTCCTTCCGGGCGATCGAGGCGCTGAGCTGCGCCACCCGGTCGACGTACTTCTGGTAGTTCTGCTCGTTGCCCAGGCGCTCGGGCTGGCCGTTGTTGAATTCCTTCTTCAGGACCGCCAGGCGCTCTTCCTCGGTCTTGAGCTCGCTCTCGAGAATGCGCCGGGCGTCGCTGTCGCGGGCCCGCTGCGCCGCGGGATCGACCCGCGCCGCGCCGCTGCCGGCGGTGGCGGCGGGAACGGCGGTGCCCGAGGGGCGCGGCTTCGTCATCTGGATCACCGTGACCGGCGCGCCTTCGAGCTTCTTGCAGCCGAGCTTCTCGGCCTCCTTGGCGGAAATCGTGTTCTTGTAGTCGTTGTTCGGGCAGCGGTAGGTCACCGTGCCTTCATCGGCCGCCAGCGCACCGCTGCCGGCGCCGCAGGCGAGCGCAAGGATCAGGACGCGGGGATTCGTGAAGGGCAGTCTCATGTCGTCGTCTCCAGCCCGTTCAACGCGCGCCAGGTGCTCGCGCCGACAGGCCGGACCCGATTGTCACGCAGCGAGCGGCTTCGCCAGAAGGACGGCGGGGACGGCCCTGCCGTCCCCTGCCCTTTGTCACGCAATCCTCGTCCGGCGGGCTGGCCCTGCCGGGTCGATCGCCTACAGCGAGTAATACATGTCGAACTCGACCGGGTGGGTGGTCATGCGGAAGCGCGTGACTTCCTGCATCTTCAGGTCGATGTAGGCGTCGATGTAGCTGTCGGTGAAGACGCCGCCCTTGGTCAGGAAGGCGCGGCCCTTGTCGAGGTACTCGAGCGCCTGCTCGAGGCTCGAGCAGACGGTCGGGATCTTCGCGTCTTCCTCGGGCGGCAGGTGGTAGAGGTCCTTG
Source organism: Burkholderiales bacterium (assembly GCA_021414305.1). Classification (GTDB taxonomy): domain Bacteria; phylum Pseudomonadota; class Gammaproteobacteria; order Burkholderiales; family Burkholderiaceae_C; genus Schlegelella_A. Next base: position 184,122 of record JAIOOS010000027.1, read on the forward strand.
CTGGCGGCCTCGCCCGGGTGGATCTTGTTCTCGACGCCGTCCAGGCCGGCCATCAGCAGGCCGGTGAAGGCCAGGTACGGGTTGGCCAGGGGATCCGGGAAGCGCGCCTCGACGCGGCGGCCCTTCGGATTGGCGACGTACGGAATGCGGATCGACGCCGAGCGGTTCTTCGCGCTGTAGGCCAGCTTGACCGGCGCCTCGAAGCCCGGAACCAGCCGCTTGTAGCTGTTCGTGCCGGGGTTGGTGATCGCGTTCAGCGCGCGGGCGTGCTTGATGATGCCGCCGATGTAGAACAGCGCGAACTCCGACAGGCCCGCGTAGCCGTCGCCGGCGAACAGGTTCTTGCCGTCCTTCCAGACCGACTGGTGCACGTGCATGCCCGAGCCGTTGTCGCCGACGATCGGCTTGGGCATGAAGGTCGCCGTCTTGCCGTACGAGTGGGCGACGTTCTGGATCACGTACTTCTGCAGCTGCAGCCAGTCGGCGCGCTGGATCAGGGTCGAGAACTTGGTGCCGATCTCCATCTGCGCCTGCGCCACCTCGTGGTGGTGGACCTCGACCGGAATGCCGAGCGATTCGAGGATCAGGCACATCTCCGAGCGCATGTCCTGGTACGAGTCGACGGGCGGGGTCGGGAAGTAGCCGCCCTTGACCGAAGGCCGATAGCCGGAGTTGCCGTGCTCGTACTCCTTGCCCGTGTTCCACGAGGCCTCTTCCGACTCGATCTTGCAGAAGCAGCCCGACATGTCGACCTGCCAGCGCACGCTGTCGAAGATGAAGAACTCGGGCTCGGGGCCGAAGTAGGCGGTGTCGCCCAGGCCCGAGGCCTTCATGTACGCCTCGGCGCGCTTGGCGAGCGAGCGCGGGTCGCGCTCGTAGGGCTTGCCGTCGCCCGGCTCGACCACGTCGCAGGTGAGGATCAGCGTCGGCTCTTCGAAGAAGGGGTCGATGTTGGCCGTGTTCGGGTCCGGCATGAGCTGCATGTCGGAGGCTTCGATGCCCTTCCAGCCGGCGATCGACGAGCCGTCGAAGGCGTGGCCGCCGGTGAACTTCTCTTCGCTGAAGGCCGAGACCGGCACCGTGACGTGCTGCTCCTTGCCGCGGGTATCGGTGAAGCGGAAGTCGACGAACTTGACTTCGGCTTCCTTCACCAGGTTCATCACGTCGGCGACGGTCTTTGCCATCAATATTCTCCGGAGAGTTGGGTCTTGCAGTTGGGGTGGGAGGCGACTTCGACGGGCCGACAGAGAGCATCAGCCCCAAAACCGCGCATCAAAATTTAGCAGAAAGCATGCCAATGACAACGCCCCGGCGGCGCTGCGTCGGTGCATGGAAACGCACCTTGGAGATGCACAAACACGGTCGTCAGCGCACCAATTCGGGGCCCAGATCGGCCGCGCGAGCCTTCAGCCCATCGAGCAGGGATCGGTAGGCGGCCTCGAGCCGCAGCGGGTCGCCCTTGACGCCGAGCTCGATGTGCCGGCCCCACTCGGGATGATCGACGCTCGGCAGGCTGAAGACCTTGATGCCGGGAAAGCCGGCCTCAATTTCCTCCATCAGCGGCGTCAGCGCCGCTTCCATCGCCCCGAAGACGATCACCGAGCGCTCGCGCGGACCGGCGCTCGCATGCAGCCCGGGGTAGACCGTGTCGAGCACCCATTCGATCATCGGCCAGGCCATGACCGGAAAGCCGGGCACGAAGAACACGCCGCCCTCGCCCTTGCGGACCGAGAAGCCGGCGATCTTGTTGTACGGGTTGGGGATGATCCCGGCGCCCTCGGGAAAGACCGCCATGTTGAGCCGGTGCCGGTTGTCGTCGCGGTCGGGCTCGTAGGGCTTGCCCTGCTCGCGCGCCACGTCCCTCATCCGCTCGAGCACGAAGTCGCGCGCCTCGGGATGCAGCGCCAGCGGCACGCCCAGCGCCGCGGCGGCGCACTGCCGCGTGTGGTCGTCGGGCGTGGCGCCGATGCCGCCGCAGGAGAACACGGCGTCGCCGCTGGCGAACGCGTCCTTCAGGTCGGCAGTGATGCGCTCGCGCTCGTCGCCGACATAGCGTGCCCAGGAGAGCGAAAGCCCGCGCGCGGCGAGCAGCTCGATCACCTTGGGCAGGTGCTTGTCGGCGCGCTTGCCCGAGAGGATCTCGTCGCCGATGATGATGAGGCCGAAGTTCATGCAGCGAGGCCGCCCGGCGGCGGCGAGGGCGAAAGGCGCAGCGGCTCGGCCGCCTGCGGCAGGGCGGTCGCCGCCGCGGCCTCGGCGACGCGCAGGTCGCGCAGCGCGGCGAGCAGGTAGTGCGCGAACCAGAGCGCCGAGAAGGCGAACACCAGCGTGTAGAGCCAGATCGAGACCAGGATCAGGACCGGCGCGAACACCAGGGTCAGCGCGCTCACCGCCCAGAGCAGCGATGGCGCGGCGCCCAGGTAGCCGGTGAGCACGCCCATGCCGAACAGCGGCCAGCGATGCGCCGCCATCAGTTGCCGGCGCTCCTCGCGGCTGGCATGCAGGGCGAGCACGTCGAAGGCGAACACGCGGTAGGTGAGCCAGCCCCAGATCAGCGGCGGGACCACCAGCACCAGCGGGGGAATGAACCAGAGCGGGATGCTCGCGACCAGCGCCGCCAGCGCCACCAGCGTGCAGCCGAGCGACCAGAACAGGCTTTGCAGGAAGCCCGCGCCCTCGCGCCGCTCGAGCCGGGTGAACCGGCGCAGCTCGACCAGGCGAACCATCGCCGGCGTCATCAGCCAGGCGACGAGCACCAGCGAGGCGACAACGCAGACCGGCACCGCCAGAGCGACGATCACCAGCGGCGCGAACACGCTCTGGAAGCCGCCGCCGCCGACCGACGCGAGCCAGCCGAAGAACGACGCGAGCAGCGACCATTGCTCGAGCGAGCCGCGCACCGCGTCGACCGCCGGCTCCCAGAAGAAGTAGCCGAGCAGCCCGACGCCGCCGCCGACGACCAGCAGCGGCGCCAACGAGAGCGCGATCACCTTCGGGTGCAGGCAGTACGCGGCGGCGCGCCAGAACGCATCGAGCAGCGATCGGGTCATCGCCGGCGGCTCCCGATCGAGGCGGAAAAAGGCATGTCCCGAGTGTAGCGAGCGACCCCCGACGGGCCGACGCGGGCGGGCCGGCCGCGGTGCCCGGCCCGAGGGGCGGCGAACCGCCCTCGACACGTGCCAACTCGTAACGGTTTTTCCGCACGGACCGCGCGCCGCCCGACCTGCGGCGGCCCACGGCGGCGACGCCGCTACCTATCATTTCCCGATGCTGCAGCTGCAATCGACGTCCCTGCTCGTGGCCGCCTCGGCCAGCCTTGTCATCGCCAGTGCGGCAGCGGCGGCGATCGGCGTCCGGCAGAAGCAGCGCCGCGGCGTCTGGTGGTGGATCGCCGCCAACCTCGGCCTGGCGGGCGCGCTTGCCGCGCACGCGCTCGAGGACCAGAACGAATTCCTTGCGCCGCTTGCCGCGGTGCTCGCCCTGCAATGGCCGGTGGTCACGCTGGTCGGCATGCGCCGCTTCTTCGCCCGCGGCGCCAGCACCCTGCCGCCGTGGGCCGACGCCCTCGTGCTCGGCTCGTCGCTGCTCGGCGTGCTCGCCGGCTGGTATCTGCCCTGGAGCGCCGCGGTGCAGAGCCAGGTGCTGGTCGGGGCGATGCTCACCGCCACCGTCTACGCCGCCCTCGCCCTCTGGCGCCTCGAGGATTTCGCGACCACGCCGACCCTGCACGGACTGCTGGTCGCCCTGGTCGGCAGCGCACTGGTGCAGGCGGCCTGGTGGGCGATCGCCTCGTTCCTGCTGGTACCCGAGGCGACAGGCCTCGACCTGGCGCTCGGCGCCTGGCTCGCCCCGGCCGCCGTCGCCCTGCTCATGCCGCAACTCGCCCTGGTGATGAGCAACGAGCGCAACGTCGCCCAGCTGCGCGCCTCGCACCGCAAGCTCCGCCACATGGTCGAGGTCGATCCCCTGACCCGCCTGCCCAACCGGCGCCACTTCCACGAGCTCGCCGCCAAGGCGATCCAGCCGTCGCAGGAGCTGACGACGGTGCTGGTGTTCGACGTCGACCGCCTGAAGCACATCAACGAGGTCCTGGGTCACCAGATCGGCGACGAGGCCCTGAAGCAGATCGGCACCGTGCTGCGCGAGACCCTGCGCCGGCGCGACGTCGCCGGCCGGCTCGGCGGCGACGAGTTCGCCGCGGTGCTTCCGCGCACCCGCGTCGCCGATGTCGAGGCGGTCATCACCCGCATCAACACCCGGATCGACGACCGCCAGGTCGCGCCGCGCATCGCCCGCGTGTTCCTCAATGTCGGCGCGACCCAGATGCTCGCCAGCGAGACGCTCGCCGACGCCCTGCGCCGGGCCGAGATCAAGCTCGAGACCGAGCGCGACAAGCGGCGCGAAGCCGAGGCGCTGGCCGACCGCATGGCCGACTCGATGCCCGCCTCGGAAGTGATGCCGGCGCTGGCGGAGGCGCTCGCCACGCGCCGCGGCCCGCTCTCGACGTCGGCCGGGCTCGACCTGATCCCGATCGGCGAGGTCGTTCCCGCCAACGCCCACTAGGGCTGCCGGCGCCGGACGGCGCCGCCGCGGGTCAGCGCGGCAGCATCACCACGCTCCAGCCCCTGGCTTCGGCCTCGGCACGCAGCACGGCGTCGGGATCGACCGCCACCGCGCGAGCGACCGCGTGCAGCAGCGGCAGGTCGTTCGCCGAGTCGCTGTAGAAAGTGGCCTCGGCGATCGCCGTCGTCGCCAGCCCGTTCGCTTCGAGCCAGGCCGCGAGGCGGGCGACCTTGCCATCGCGCATGTTGAGGACGCCGGCGTTGGCGCCGGTGAAGATGCCGTCCGCTTCCTCGAGCTCGGTGGCGATCAGCTCGTCCGGCGCGAAGCCCAGCGCGGCGGCGATTGTCTCGGTGAGAAAGCGGTTGGTCGCGGTCGTGAGCAGCACACGCTCGCCGGCGTCGCGATGCGCCGCGAGCAACGCCCGTGCCGCCTCGCCGATCCGCGGCAAGACCCGGGACGCAACGAACCGATCGCGCAAGGCCGCCCAGTCTCCCCGCGACCGGCCCTGCAGCGTCGACGCATAGAAGGCGCAGAACTCGGCCGGCGTGATCGCGCCGGCGCGATAGCGCTCGACGACGCTGCGGTTCCTCGCCTCGAAACCGGCCCTCTCGAGCACGCCCTCCTCGATCAGGAACGCGCACCAGAGCTCGTCGGTGTCGCCGTCGAGCAGCGTCCCGTCGAGGTCGAACAGCGCGAGCTTGCCGGGCGCGATCAAGGGCTGCGCAGGTGCCAGGCCTTCGGCCGCATGAAGGTCTGGATGCCGTAGCGCGAGAGCGTGACGCCGACGCCCGAGTCGCCGTGGCCCGACCAGGGCAGGCGCGGGCTGACCCGGTCGCAGCAGTTCCAGTAGACGCTGCCGGCGTTCACCTGCGCCAGCAGCTTGGCCGCCCTCGCCTCGTCGCGCGTGTACATGCCCGCGGTCAGGCCGTAGCGGGTGTCGTTCATCAGCGCCAATGCCTCGGCGTCGCCCTTCACCTTCTGGATGCCGATCAGTGGGCCGAAGCTCTCCTCCTGCATCAGCAGCATGCCGTGGTCGACCTCGGTGAAGACGGTCGGCTCGAACCAGTTGCCCTTCTGGACGATGCGCTTGCCGCCGGTGCGCAGCGTCGCGCCCTTGGCGACGGCGTCGGCGACCTGGGCCTCGAGCACCGCGAGCTGCGGCGTGCGCGTGATCGCGCCGATGTAGGTGCCTTCGGCCGCCGGGTCGCCGACCTTGAAGCCCTTCACCGTGTCGAGGAAGGCGGCGACGAAGGCGTCGTGGATCTTCTCGTGGACGTAGATCCGCTCGACCGAGCAGCAGCTCTGGCCGGTGTTGTACATGGCGCCGTCGGCCAGCGACTCGGCCGCGGCCTTCGGGTCGGCGTCTTCGGCGACGTAGGTGGGGTCCTTGCCGCCGAGCTCGAGCTGCAGCCGGATCATGCGCGGGCCCGCCGCCGCGGCGATGCGCGCGCCGGTGGCGGCCGAGCCGGTGAAGAAGACGCCGTCTACCTTCTGCGCGATCAGCGCCGCGCCGATCTCGCCGCCGCCGACGAGGGTGATGAACACGTCGGCCGGAACGCCGGCGGCGTGCAGCAGCCGGTCGATGTGCAGGCCGGTCAGCGTCGCGAACTCGGAGGGCTTGTAGAGGACCGCGTTGCCGGTGAGCAGCGCCGGCACGAACACGTTGCCGCCGACGAAGTACGGATAGTTCCAGGCCGAGACGTTGGCGACGACGCCGAGCGGCTGGTGGGCGATGCGCTCGCGCGTGCTCGCGTCGGCGAACACGTTCTCGTCGGCGCTGCTCGCCTCGACCTCGGCGAGGAAGAAGTCGATCCGGCCGAGGAAGCCGTTCAGCTCGTTGCGCGACTGCGCCAGGGGCTTGCCGACCTCCGCAGTGAGGGTCGCGGCCAGCGTCTCGAGCTCGGCGACGACCGCGGCGCGAAAGGCGACGATCGTCGCCTTGCGCTCCGCCAGCGGCCGGGCCGCCCAGGCCGGCTGCGCCGCGCGGGCGCGCGCCGCCTTGGCGGCGACGCTGGCGGCGTCGTCGGCAGGAACATCGGCGATCTTCTCGCCCGTGGCGGGGTTGGTGATGACGAGGGCGGTGGTGGTCATGCGGTTTGCGCCGCGCGGGCGGCGGCGAGAAAGTCGTCGAGCAAGGGCCGGTCGTCGAGCGTGCCTTCGCCGGCGCGATGGAATTCGGGATGCCACTGCACCGCCGCCATGAAGGTCGGCCCGGGTTTCCTGATCGCCTCGATCATGCCGTCGACCGGGCAGCGCGCCTCGACGACGAAGCCGGCGGCCAGGTCCTTGATGCCCTGGTGGTGGACGCTGTTGACCGTGGCCTTCGGCGTGCCTTCGAACACCGCCGCGAGCCGCGAACCGGGGACGAACTCGACCGCATGCAGGTTCCGGTCGTAGCTCACCGCGTCGCGATGCCGCACCGGGCCGGGCCGGAGGGTGTCGATGTCCTGGAGCAGCGTGCCGCCGTGCGCCACGTTCATCACCTGCAGGCCGCGGCAGATGCCGAGCACCGGCTTGCCGCGCGCGGCGAAGGCGGCGAGCAGCGCGCGCTCGTAGTCGTCGCGGATCCGGTCGCCCCGCCAGCGCTCGTTCAGCGGCTCCTCGCCGTAGCTCTGCGGCGCCATGTCGGAGCCGCCTTCGAGCACCAGCGCATCGAGCCAATCGGCATAGTCGCCGAGGCCGGCATCGCCCTTCTGCGTATCGCCGGCCGGGCTCGGAATCATCACCGCGAGCGCGCCGCTCGCCATCACCCAGTGCGCCACCGACTGCTCGACGTACTGCAGCGTCTTGCCGGTGAAGATCGCCCGCTCGGGGTCGGCGTGGAAGAAGCAGGCCGAGATGCCGACCTTGAGCCGCTCGGGCCTCTTGTCTCTTGCGTTCACATGGCCTCCGTGAACAGCCGCCGGAAGTCTTCGGCCGCCGCCGGCCGCGGATTGGTCTGGTGGCAGATGTCGGCGGTGGCGATCGCCACCAGCTTGGGGATCGAGGCGCGGTCGACGCCGGCCTTCGTCAGGTTGGGGGCGATGCCGATCTCCTGCTTCAGCGCCGTCAGCCAGGCGAGGAAGCCCGCCGCGCCGCCGCCCACGCCGACGGCGTGCGCGAGCTCGTCGAACTTCCCCGGCACGGCCTCGGCGTTCCAGGCGAGCACGGTGTCGATCATCAGCGCGTTGGCCAGGCCGTGGTGCATGTCGCAGACGGTGCCGAGCGCGTGCGCGCACGAGTGCACCGCGCCGAGGTCCTTCTGGAAGGCGATCGCGCCCATCATCGAGCTCATCATCATGTCGCCGCGGGCGCCCAGGTTGCCCGGCTCGCGCACCGCGAGCGCGAGCGCCCGCGCGGCGATGCGCGTGCCCTCGAGGGCGATGCCGTCGCAGAGCGGGTGGTACGCCGGCGAGAGGTAGCTCTCGACGTTGTGCGTCAGCGCGTCCATGCCGGTGGCCGCGGTCACCCCGGGCGGCAGTCCGACCGTGAGCACCGGGTCGGCGAACACCACCTTGGCCAGGATCAGCGGCGAGAAGACGACGCGCTTGACGTGCGTGTCCTCCTCGCTGATGACGCTCGAGCGGCCAACCTCGCTGCCGGTGCCCGAGGTCGTGGGCAGGGCGACGAAGTACGGCAGGCTCTCGGCGATGGCACGCACCTGGGGATGGTCCCAGACGTACTCCATGACGTCGCCCTCGTGCGTGGCGAGCACGCCGACGATCTTGGCGACGTCGAGCGCGGCGCCGCCGCCGATGCCGACCACGCAGTCGGCGCCGTGCGCGCGGTACGCCGCGGCGCCGTTCATCACCTGGCTGCCCGTGGGGTTGCCGAACACGCCGGCGTAGACCGAAGGCGCAAGGCCCGCGGAAGAGAGACTGGCGACGAACTCCGCGAGCAGCGGCAAGGCAGCCAAGCCCTTGTCGGTGACGACGAGCGGGCGCTTCAGGTCGCGCTCCTTCAGGTGCGGGCCGGCGAGCTTGCTCGCGCCGGGCCCGAACTGGATCGTCGTCGGGAACGAGAAGCGGGTGATCGTCATGGTGAGTGTCCGGTCGGAATTCGGGGTTGCGAGTTCAGGGCTGCACGCGCAGCCAGCGCAGCTCGGGCGAGTCGTTCGGCCACTGCACGGCGCGCACGTTCTTCTTCATCGCCCAGTTGAGGGTGCGGCGGTAGAGCGGCACCGAAGGAAGCTCCTCGCCGACGAAGCGCAGCACCGTGGCCACCATCGCGCGGCGCCGGGTCGGGTCGGGCTCGACCCGCATCGCGTCGATCAGCACGTCGAGGCGCGGGTTGCTGTAGCGGCCGGCGTTGAAGGTGCCGAAGCCGCCCTTGTCGTAGCTGCGGAACAGGCCGTTGAGCGAGGCCCAGGCGTCGGGCGTCGGCGTCCAGCCGAACTCGACCAGGCTCACGGTCGCCTGCGTCAGCTTCGGGAAGAACTGGTTGGTCGGCAAGGAGCGCAGCGTGGCGCGGATGCCCACCTGCGTCAGCATCGCCGTCATCGCCTGGCAGACCGCCTCGCGCCAGGCGACGTTGACGCAGTCGAGCGTGACCGAGAAGCCGTTCGGATAGCCCGCCTCGGCGAGCAGCGCCCGCGCCTTCGCCGGATCGAAAGGCAGGCGCTTGTCGAGCTCGGCCAGCGAACCGTCGACCCGCGGCGAGAGCCAGGCACCGGTCGGCAGCGCCAGGCCGCGCAGCACCTTCTGCACGATCAGCTCGACGTTGATCGCGTGATAGACGGCACGACGAACGCGGATGTCCTTGAACGGATTCCTGCCCTTGACGTCGGAGCCTTCGAGCTCGTCCTTCGCCAGGTCGAACACCAGGTACTGCTGGCCGAGGTCGGGGCCCTGCATCACCGTCAATGCGCTTTCGCTCTTGAGGCGGGCGACGTCGGGGATCGGCGGGTCGAGCACCATGTCGACCTCGCTCGAGATCAGCGCCGCCAGGCGAGTGGCGTCGGAGCGCAGCGAGAGCCACACGACCTCGTCGACATTGCCCGAGCGCTTGTCGCTCCAGCCCCACCAGCGCGGGTTCTTCTTCAGCACGGTGCGGATGTCGGGCTCGTAGCGGTCGAGCGAGTAGGGGCCGGTGCCGTTCGCGTTGCGCACGGCGAAGGTCTCCTGCTTGCCGTTGAAGTCCTGCGCGATCTCGACCTTGTGCGCCAGGCACCAGGCCTTGCTCATCATCGGCAGGTTGACGAACTTGTCGGGCAGCACCGCGTCGGGCGCCTCCAGCTGGATCTCGAGCGTCTGCTCGTCGATCTTCTTCGCCGCCACCACGCCCTTCAGCTGGAAGCTGCGCTGAGAAGGCGGCGTCATCGCCCGCTGCACCGAGAAAACGGCATCGTCGACCGTGAACGGCGTGCCGTCGTGGAACAGCACCCCCGTGCGCAGCTTGAAGCGCCAGGTCTTCGCGTCGACCTGCATCCATGAGAGCGCGAGCTGCGGCTCGGTCCTGAACTGCTCGTCGCGACCGACCAGCGAGTCGTACACCTGGAAGGCGATGCGCGAGTGATAGAGCAGCGCCAGCGCATGCGGATCCATGGTCTGCGGATCGAACGCGGTGGCGATCCGCACCGTGATCGCCTGCGCCGACACCGTCGCGGCGAGCGCGAATGCCGTTGCCAGGGCCTTGAACCAGCGCATCAGATGATCTCGAAGTAGCGCTTGAGCTCCCAGTCGGTCACCCCGTCGAGCCACTGCCGCCATTCCCACTCGCGCGTGGCGGCGAAGTGGTCGACGAAGTCGTCGCCGAACCAGTCGCGCGCCACCCGCGACTGCTGGAAGACGCGGGTCGTCTCGATCAGCGTGCGCGGCGCGCGCGGAATGTGGTCTGCGCCCTGGTTGGTGCCGGTGACCGGCGGCGCGGTCAGCGTCCAGCCCTTCTCGATCCCCTCGAGGCCGGCGGCGATCACCGCCGCCATCGCGATGTAGGGGTTGACGTCCGCGCCCGGGCAGCGCGTCTCCAGGCGGGTGGCCTTGGGGCTGCCGGCGATGACGCGAAAGCTCGCGGTGCGGTTGTCCATGCCCCAGGTCGGCTTCACCGGCGCCCAGAAGCCGTCGACCAGGCGCTTGTAGCTGTTGATGGTCGGCCAGAACATCGGCGCCATCTCCATCAGGCAGGCGACCTGGCCGGCGAGGTAGCTCTCGAACAGCGGGCTCATCCTGCGCGGCGCCTTCTCGTCGTAGAACAGGTTGGCCTTGCCGTCCTTGCCTTCCTTCAGGCTCTGGTGGATGTGGCCGCTGCAGCCCGGATAGGCCGAGTTCCACTTCGCCATGAAGCTGGGCATGATGCCGAAGCGCGAGCCGATCTCCTTGGCGCCGGTCTTGAAGAGGATGGCGCGGTCGGCCTGCTCGAGCGCCTCGCCGAAGGCGATGGCGACCTCGTAGGTGCCCGGGCCGGTCTCGGTGTGCAGGCCCTCGATCGGCACGCCGAAGGCGAGCATCTCGTCCATCAGGGCGTTCATGAACTCGCGCCGATGGTTCATGCGCAGCAGCGAATAGCCGAACATGCCCGGCGTGAGCGTGGTCGGCGCGACGCCCTGCTTGGCCGCCCAGCTCTGCGGCGTCTCGACGAAGTTGAACCACTCGAATTCCATCCCCGCCATCACCGAGAAGCCCATCTTCTCGGCTCGCTTCAGCACCCGCTTGAGCGTCTGGCGCGGGCAGATCGGCGAAGGCGTGTGGTCGGCGTTGACGAACTCGCCGAGGAAGAACGGCACGTTGCCGTCCCAGGGCACGGTGCGCTGGGTGGCGAGATCGAGCCGCGCCAGGGCGTCGGGAAAGCCGTGCTGCCAGCCGGTGTGGGTGGCGTTGTCGTAGGTCTGGTCGGCCATGTCCCAGCCGAAGACGACGTCGCAGAAGCCGAAGCCGCCGCCGGGCGAAGGCTCGGCCGCGCCGAGGAACTTGTCGACGTGCAGGTACTTGCCGCGCAGCACGCCGTCGATGTCGCTGACGGCGACCTTGACCTTGTTGCTGCCGCTCTTGCGAACGGCGGTGAGCGCGGGATGTTCGGGGGTGGGCGTGGTCATCGTCGGATTGTCGCGCCGCCGAGCCGGCGGCGGCGGCGGCGTCAGCGCAGGTTGGGGGCGCCGCTGGCGATGCCGAGCTCGCGCATCGTCGCGGCGACGGCGGCGACCGCGCCGCGCATCTCCTCGGGCCCGATCGCGCCGATGCAGCCGACGCGGAAGGTCTCGAGCTCGGTGAGCTTGCCCGGGTAGAGGATGAAACCGTGCTGCTTCACCGCCTCGTAGAACGGGCGGAACGCGTACTTCGGATCGGCCGGGGCATGGAAGGTGACGATGATCGGCGCCTGGATCGCCGGGTCGAGGAAGGGCACGAAGCCGAGGCCCTTCATGCCGCCGATCAGCGCCTCGTAGTTCGCGGTGTAGCGGGCGAGGCGCGCCGGCTGTCCGCCTTCCTCCTCGAACTGGCGCATCGCCTCGGCCAGCGCCGCGACCACGTGGGTCGGCGGGGTGAAGCGCCACTGCCCGGTCTTCTCCATGTAGACGTGCTGGTCGTGCAGGTCCATCGCCAGCGAGTGCGAGTTGCCCGAGCTGCCTTCGATCACGTCCTTGCGGATGAAGACGAAGCCCATGCCGGGCACGCCCTCGAGGCACTTGCCGCTGGCCGCGACCAGGGCGTCGAACCTCAATGCGCGGGCGTCGATCGGCAAGGCGGCGAAGGAGCTCATGGCGTCGACGATCAGGCCCTTGCCGTGCCGGGCGCAGACCTCGGACACCGCCTGCAATGGATTGGCGACACCGGTGCCGGTCTCGCAGTGGATGAAGCCGACATGGCTGATGCTCGGGTCGGCCAACAGCTGCGCCTCGAGCGCAGCCACCGAGACCGGTGCGTCCTCGGCGTGCGGCAGGATCGTGGTCTTGCGGCCCATCAGCGTCGAGAGCTTGCCCATGCGCTTGCAGTACGCGCCGTTGTCGAGCACCAGCACATGGCCGTTCTTCGGCACGAGGGTCGCCACCGCCGCCTCGACCGAGAAGGTGCCGCTGCCCTGCAGGGGCACGACGACGTGGGTCTCCTCGCCGTGGACGATCGCCAGCAACTTCTTGCGCAGCTCGGCGGTGATGGCGATGAAGCTCGAGTCCCACGAGCCCCAGTCGCGCAGCATCGCCTGCTTGGTGCGGTCGGTGGTGTTCAGGGGTCCGGGCGTGAGGAGGATGGGATCGCGCTGCATGAGAGTCTCCGGAATCGTTGTCGGCCGCGCCCGCTCAGCGCGTGGCGCCGCGCCGCCAGGCCTGGGTGCGCCGGTCGACCAGGGCGCCGACGGCCATGAAGATCAGCGTCACCACCGTCGAGGCGCCGGTGATCAGCATCGCGCAGGCGGCGGCGGCGCCGGCCTCGCCGGCCTCGTCGAGGTTGAGGATGGCGATCGCGGCGACCTTGGTGTCGGGCGAATAGAGGAACACCACGGCCGAGATCGTGGTCATGGCGTTGACGAAGAAGTAGCGGGCGATGTCGACCAGCGTCGGCGTGCAGATCGGCAGGGTGACGCGCCAGAAGGTGGTGAAGAACGGCACCTTGAGCGAGGCGCTCACCGCCTCGAACTCGGCGTCGAGCGACTTCAGCGCCGTCACCGCGGTGAGGTGGCCGGTGGTGTAGAAGTGGACGATCGTGCAGACGATCAGCAGCGGCATCGTCTGGTAGAGGAAGTGCAGCGGGTTGCCGGGCGCGTTGAAGAAGAAGATGTAGCCCAGGCCCAGCACCAGCCCGGGCACCGCCATCGGCAGCATCGCCAGCAGGCGCACCACCGGGCGCAACGCGTCCATGCCGCGCGTCTTCTCGAGCATGTAGGCGCCGATGAAGACGATCAGGGTGCCGAAGAAGGCGGTGCCTGCGGCCAGCGTCAGGCTGTGGACGAACGCCGGGCCGACCTCGGCGTCGACCAGGCCCATGGTGTAGTGCTTGAACGTCGGCGTCAGGTTGTAGGGCCAGTAGGTGGCGATCGAGGCGAACGCCGCCATGCCGATCATCGCCAGCATCAGGGCGCTGATCAGCAGCACGTAGGCGAGCATCAGGCGGTCGAAGCCCTTCGCCGGCTTGGGCGAGTACGGCACGGCGCGCGCCGTCAGCATCGCGGTGAGCTTCCTCCGCACCAGCCAGTCGATGCCGAAGGTCAGCACCGCCGGCGTCAGCAGCAGCAGGCCGACGACCGCGCCGCGCTGGAAGTCCTGCTGGCCGATGACGAGCTTGAACACGTCGGTGGCGAGCATGTTGAAGTTGCCGCCGATCACCTTCGGAATGCCGAAGTCGGTCATCACCAGGGTGAAGGAGACCAGCGCCGCCGAGATCAGTCCGTACTTCGCGCCCGGCAGGGTGATGGTGAAGAACTTGCGCCGGGTCGAGGTGCCGAGCGCCTGCGCGGCTTCGTACAGACGGGCGTCGGCGAGCGCCAGCGCGCTCACCAGGATCATCAGCGCGTGCGGGAACACGGCGAAGCATTCGGCGATGACGATCCCCGGTGCGCCGTAGATGTTCTCGAAGCCGAAGGCGGTGATCACGCCCTTGGCGATGCCCTGGTTGCCGAACCAGTAGATCAGCGACAGCGCCGAAAGGAGCGAGGGCGCGAGCAGCGGGATCAGGGCGATCGTGCGGAACACGCCCTTGCCGGGGATGCAGCTGCGGGTCATCGCGTAGGCGAAGCCGAAGGCGAGCGGCACCGTCAGCACCGTCACCAGCGCCGAGACCCAGACGCTGTTAGAAAACGACTGCAGCAGCGCCGGCGTCTCGACGTAGGCGGCGAAGTTGGCCACGCCGATGAAGGCGCCGTCGGCGTTCTGCATCGACTTGGCGAGGATGGTGGCGAGCGGCAGGGCGAGGAACGCGACCAGCGCCAGCACCAGCAGCAGCATCACCGTATGCGCGACCCGGTCGGTCCAGTGCGCGCGCTGGCGGAGCGCGCGGGCGACGGGCAGCGGGAGGACGGCCGACAAGCTCAACCCAGGGGAACTAGAAGAATCGCATCCGCTCGGGCAGCACCTTCAGCGGCAGCCGGCTGCCGACCTCGAGGCCCTGCTCGGCGAGGTAGTTGAGCGAGAGGTAAACGGTGATCGGCTGCGTGCCCATCGCCTCGGCGTTGACGCGGACCAGGCAGTACGAGCCGAGGAACTCGATCTTGTCGATGGCGCCGTCGAAGACGTTGGCGTCGCCCGGCGCGATCGGCCGGGCGAGCACGTCCTCGGGCCGCAGGTAGACCTTGACCTCTCGCTCGGTCTCGGTGTCGCGCTCGCAGGCGAATCGGCTGGCGCCGATGCGCAGGTCGCGGCCCGGATGCAGCCGCCCCGAGAGCACGTTGATCTTGCCGACGAAATCGGCGACGAAGGGCGTCGCCGGATCGCGGTAGATCTCCATCGGCGTGCCCACCTGCTCGATCACGCCCTGGTTCATGACGACGATGCGGTCGGCGACCGAGAGCGCCTCCTCCTGGTCGTGCGTGACCATGATGGTGGTGACGCCGAGCTTCCTCTGCAGCGAGCGGATCTCCTGGCGCAGGTGGACGCGCACGATCGCGTCGAGCGCCGAGAGCGGCTCGTCGAGCAGCAGCAGGCCGGGCGAGGTGGCGAGGGCGCGCGCCAGGGCGATGCGCTGCTGCTGCCCGCCCGAGAGCTGGGCCGGGAACTTCGCGCCGCTGCCGGGCAGGCCGACCAGCTTCAGCAGTTCCTCGACCCGCTCCGCGATCTTCGCCTTGGCCACCTTGCGGTTGACCAGGCCGTAGCCGACGTTGTCGGCGACCGAGAGATTGGGAAAGAGCGCGTACGACTGGAAGACGATGCCGTAGTCGCGCTCGGCCGGCGGCAGCACCGAGATGTCGCGGCCCGCCTGGAAGATGCCGCCGGCGGTCTGCGTCTCGAGGCCGGCGATGATGCGCAGCAGGGTCGTCTTGCCGCAGCCCGAGGGCCCGAGGAAGCAGACGAACTCGCCCTGCTCGATCGTCAGGTCGATGTCGGAGAGCGCCTGGAAGGTCCCGAATGATTTCCGGATGCCTTCGAGGCGCAGGTACTCGCTCATGGCAGGCGCGGCGCGGACCCTCTTACTTCTTCGGCTCCGACTTGGCGTTGTAGCGCTTGTTCCACTCGTCGAGGATGCGCTGGCGGTTGTCGGCCGCGACCTTGAAGTCCATCTTCACCAGCCGACTTTCGTAGTCGGCGGGCACGTTGGCCAGCGGCGATGCGACGCCGGGCTGCGCGGTGATCGCGAAGTTCTTGCCGTAGAGCTGCATCGCGTCCTTGCTCGAGGCCCAGTCGGCAAGCTTCTTGGCCGCCTCCAGGTTCTTCGTGCCCTTGTGGATCGCGAACGCCTCGAGGTCCCAGCCGAGGCCTTCCTTCGGGAACACCAGGTCGATCGGCGCGCCCTTGGCCTTGTTGGCGTTGGCGCGGTACTCGAACGAGATGCCGACCACGTACTCGCCGGCGGCGGCCATGTTGCAGGGCTTGGAGCCGGAATGGGTGTACTGGGCGATGTTCTCGTGCAGCGCATCCATGTACTTCCAGCCGCCGCCCTTGCCGTCCTGGTCGCCCCAGAGCGTGAGCCAGGCGGTGACGTCGAAGAAGCCGGTGCCCGAGGAGGCGGGGTTCGGCATCACGATCTGGCCCTTGTAGGCCGGCTTGGTCAGGTCCTTCCAGGTCTCGGGCTTGGGAATGCCCTTCTTCTGCGCCTCGACGGTGTTGAAGCAGACCGTGGCGCCCCAGACGTCCATGCCGAACCAGGCGGGCGGGTTCTTCTTGTCGCGGTAGGCCGACATGATCGCGTCGAGGTTGAGCGGCGCGTACGGGACCAGCATGCCCTGCGAATCGAGCAGGGCCAGGCTGGAGGCGGCCACGCCCATCACCACGTCGGCCTGCGGGTTCGCCTTCTCGGCGAGCAGCTTGGCGGTGATCACGCCGGTGGAGTCGCGCACCCACTTGATCTCGATGTTCGGGTTGACCTTGTTGAAGCCGGCCTCGTAGGCCTTGAGCTGGTCGGTCTCGAGCGCGGTGTAGACGGTGAGCGTGCTCTTCTGCGCCAGGGCGCCGAAGGAAGCAGCGAGCAGCACGGCGCCGAGCAGCGCCTTGATAGAACCCGGATTCATGCGGAACTCCCTGATGAGTATTTGTCGGAACGTGCGACGGCGCGCACGTGCAAAGCCTATGCCAGTTCGATGACAGTTCTGAGCGGCTTTCGACGCCGCGGGCAGTCTAGGCGTGCGTCATCGAAAGCGTCAACTGTTTCTTGGAGATTGTTGACAATCGGCCATCGTCCGGGTCTACTCCCCGCATGCCCCTCGCCGCAGCCGCAGCCGTTCCCGCCCCGCACCCGACCATCACGCTCCTGCAGACCAGCTCGCTCTCGAGCGTGGTGCAGGGCGAGCTCGAGCGGATGATCCTCTCGGGCGAGTTGCCGCCCGGCGAGAAGCTGACCGAGGTGGCCCTGGCGACGCGGCTCGGCGTCTCTCGCGGGCCCCTGCGCGAAGCCTTTCGCATGCTCGAGGAAGCCGGCCTGGTGCGCACCGAGAAGAACCGCGGCGTGTTCGTGCGCAGCCTGCCGGTCGAGGAAGCGATCGACATCTTCGACCTGCGCGCCACCATGGAGGAGTTCGTCGGCCGACGCCTGGCCGAGACGATCGCCCCGGCGGCGCTGAAGGAGGTGCGCGCCCTGGTCGAGCAGATGGACCAGGCCGCCAAGGCCAAGGACGCGCACAGCTACCACCTGCTCAACCTGCGCTTCCACGACCGGGCGGTCGAGCTCGCGGGCAACGCCAAGCTGACGGCGATCTATCGCAAGCTGATCAAGGAGCTGAGCCTGTTCCGCCGCCTCAACCTCGCCGAGGCGACGCTGATGCCGATCTCGGCCAACGAGCACCGGCAGATCGTCAAGGCGATCGCCTCCGGCGACGCCGATCTGGCCGGCCGCGCGATGTTCGACCACGTCATGGAAAGCAAGGCGCGCACGCTGAAGAACCACCCGCGGCCCGCGGCCGACGGCGCGGCCCAGCCGGCGCCCGAGAAGGCCGCGCGATGATCGAGGTCAACGGCCGCAGCTACCGGCTGGCCCGCCAGCCGACCGTCGTCGTCTGCGTCGACGGCTGCGAGCCCGAGTACATCGCCCAGGCGGTGTCGCACGGCCACACGCCGTGGATGAAGGGCGTGCTCGCGACCGGCACGGTGCTCACCGCCGACTGCGTGATCCCGAGCTTCACCAACCCGAACAACCTGTCGATCGTGACCGGGGTGCCGCCTTCGGTGCACGGCATCTGCGGCAACTACCTGTTCGACGTCGCCTCGGGCACCGAGGTGATGATGAACGACCCGAAATGGCTGCGCGCGCCGACCATCCTGGCCGCGCTCGCCAACGCCGGCCAATCGCTCGCCGTGATCACCGCCAAGGACAAGCTGAGGAAGCTGCTCGGCCACGGCATGAAGGGCATCTGCTTCTCGGCCGAGAAGGCCGACCAGGCCACGGAAGACGAGAACGGCATCCACGACGTCGTCGAGCGGGTCGGCATGCCGGTGCCTTCGGTCTACAGCGCCGAGCTGTCGGAGTTCGTGTTCGCCGCCGGCGTCGAGCTGATGGCGCATGAGCGCCGGCCCGACGTGCTGTACCTCTCGACCACCGACTACGTGCAGCACAAGCATGCTCCCGGCACCGAGGGCGCCGACGCCTTCTACCGGATGATGGACGGCTACCTCGGCCGGCTCGACGCCATGGGCTGCGCGATCGCGCTCACCGCCGACCACGGCATGAACGCGAAGACGAGGATGGACGGCGCGCCCGACGTGCTCTATCTGCAGGACGTGCTCGACGAGTGGCTGGGCGCCGGTCGGGCGCGCGTGATCCTGCCGATCACCGACCCCTACGTCGTGCACCACGGCGCGCTCGGCTCGTTCGCCACCGTCTACCTGCCCGAGGGCGTCGACTCGCCGGCGCTGGCTGCGCGGATCGCGGCGCTGCGCGGGGTCGAGAGCGTGCGCTCGCGCGAGGAAGCGGCCGCCTTCTTCGAACTGCCGGTCGACCGCATCGGCGACCTGATCGTCGTTTCCGAGCGGTCGAAGGTGATCGGCACCTCGGTCGCCCGCCATGACCTCTCGGCCCTCGAGGTGCCGCTGCGCTCGCACGGCGGCGTGTCCGAGCAGCGCGTGCCGCTGATCTTCAACCGGCGCCTGAAGGACATCGACCCCGACCGCCGCTGGCGCAACTTCGACGCCTTCGACCTGGTGCTCAACCACACTTGATCCACCTCCTCAACCTCCTCGCCGCGATCGCGCTCCTCGTCTGGGGAACGCACATCGTCCGCACCGGCATGCTGCGCGTGTTCGGGGAGAACCTGCGCCGCATCCTGGCGCTCAGCTTCGGCAACCGCTTCCGCTCGCTGATCGCGGGGCTGGGCGTGACCAGCATGGTGCAGTCGAGCACCGCCACCTGCCTGATCGTCGCCTCCTTCGTCGGCAAGAACCTGGTCACGACCAGCGCCGCGCTCGCCGTGATGCTCGGTGCCGACGTCGGCACCAGCCTGATGGCGGTGGTGTTCTCGCTCGACCTCTCGTGGCTCTCGCCGCTCCTGATCTTCGTCGGCGTGGTCGTCTTCATCTCGCGCCAGAACAGCGGCGTCGGCGCCTTCGGCCGGGTGCTGATCGGCCTCGGCCTGATCACGCTCGCGCTGCAGCTCATCGTCGCCGCGACCCGGCCGCTCACCGAGTCGCCGGAAGTGCGCGCCCTGCTCGTCGCCCTGCCGAACGAGATCCTGCTCGACGTCGTCGTCGGCGCGGTGCTGACGGTGCTCTCGTACTCGAGCCTGGCGGTCGTGCTCCTGATCGCCACCCTGGCGACCTCGGCCGTGCTGCCGGTGACGGTGGCGCTCGGCCTGGTCATCGGCGCCAACATCGGCAGCGGCCTGCTGGCGATGATCGCCACCGCCAACGCGACCCCGCAGGTGCGCCGGCTGCCGCTCGGCAACCTGATCTTCAAGTCGCTCGGCGCCGTGCTCTTCATCGTCTTCCTGCCGCAGGTGCACGTGCTGCTGCAGCAGGTCCTGCCTTCGGTGCATCAGCAGATCGTCGGCTTCCACCTGATCTTCAACCTGGTGCTCGCCGCGCTCTTCATCGGCTGCACCGGGCTGGTCGGCCGCACCGTCGACCGCTGGCTCGGCGACCCGGGCCCGGGCGCCGGGAGCCTCAGGCCGCGCCACCTCGACCCGCTCGCACTCACCATGCCCTCGCTCGCGATCTCGTGCGCGGCGCGCGAGGCACTGCACCAGGCCGACATCGTCGAGACGATGCTGCGCGGCATCCTGCCGGTGCTGCGCAAGAACGACCTGAAGCTCTCGGAGGAGCTGAGGAAGCTCGACGACACGGTCGACGAGCTGTACTCGGCGATCAAGTTCTACCTGACGCAGATCTCGGGCGAGGCCCTGTCCAAGCAAGAAAGCCGGCGCTGGACCGACATCGTCTCGTTCACCATCAACATGGAGCAGATCGGCGACATCATCGAGCGCGTGCTCCAGGACATCGAGGACAAGCTGGTGAAGAAGTCGCGCAGCTTCTCGGAAGCCGGCATGGCCGAGATCATCCACCTGCACGAGCGCCTGCTCTCCAACCTGCGCCTGGCGATGAGCGTGTTCCTCGACGGCCACGTGCGCGACGCCAAGCGGCTGCTCGAGGAGAAGGCGCATTTCCGCGACCTCGAGCACGAGTACGCCGCCAACCACATCGCCCGGCTCCGGGACAACACGGCGCAGAGCATCGAGACCAGCTCGCTGCACCTCGACCTGATCAGCGACCTGAAGCGGATCAACTCGCACATCTGCGGCGTCGCCTACCCGATCCTCGAATCGGCCGGCGCGCTGACGGCGACCCGGATCCGCCAATCGCAGTTCGCCGCCCTCGGCCCGGCCGAAGGCGCACGGGAGCCCTGACCATGCTGACACTCGAAGACATCGGCCTGCTGTTCGCCCGCCATGGCAACGCCCAGTACAGCGGCGAGCCGGTCACGCAGCTCGAGCACGCGCTGCAGACCGCCTACCTCGCCGAGCAGAGCGACGCCGGCGACGAGCTCGTCACCGCCTGCCTGCTGCACGACCTCGGCCACCTCCTCAACGAGCAAGGCGAGACGCCGACCCTGCGCGGCATCGACGACACGCACCAGTTCTACGCGCTGCCGTTCCTGCGCGGCCTGTTCCCCGATGCCGTGCTCGACGCGATCAAGCTGCACGTCGACGCCAAGCGCTACCTGTGCCGGGCCAGCGACGGCTACTGGGCGAAGCTCTCCGACGACTCGAAGCGCAGCCTCGAACTGCAGGGCGGCGTGTTCGAACCCGCCGAGGCCGCGGCCTTCCTCCTCCAGCCGGGCGCGCGCGACGCGGTGATGCTGCGCCAGTGGGACGACCTGGCCAAGCAGGCCGACTGGCAGACGCCCTCGCTCGCCCACTTCATGAGCCGCGTGGCCCGCTGCGCCGCCCGTACCGGGGCGTGACCTGGCAGATCGTCGGCGCGGTGCTGTTCGCGGCGCTGCTCCACGCCTCGTGGAACGCGCTGATCAAGGCGGGGCAGGACAAGGCGCTCGACACCGCGCTGATCCACATCCTGGGCTGCGGCGTGGGCGTGATCCTGGTCGCCCTCGTCGGCCTGCCCGGCCGCCAGGCGTGGCCATGGCTGGCCGCCTCGATGGTGATCCACATCGGCTACTACATCACCCTGGTCGGCGCCTACCGCCACGGCGAGCTCGGCTTCTCCTACCCGATCATGCGCGGCACGGCGCCGCTGCTGGTGGCGATGCTGAGCGGCCAGTTGATCGGCGAGCACCTGCCGTTCGCCGCCTGGGTGGGCGTGGCCGGCATCAGCGGCGGCGTGCTCCTGATCGGCCTGACCCGCGCCAACGTCGAGAGCGGCTCGCGCCGCCACGCCCTCGGCTACGCGCTGGCCAACGCCGCCATCATCGCCGCCTACACCATCGTCGACGGCCTGGGCGTGCGCAGCTCGGGCAACGCGCTGCAGTACGTCGCGCTGCTGTTCATGCTCGACGGCCTGCCCTACTTCTCGATCGTCATGTGGCAGCGCCGCAAGGCGTTCGCCGCCTCAGTCGCCTTCATGAAGCAGCGCTGGCCGGTCGCGCTCGTCGGCTCCTGCGCCTCGCTCGGCGCCTACGCGATCGCGCTCTGGGCGATGACGAAGGCGCCGATCGCCTCGGTCTCGGCCTTGCGCGAGACCTCGGTGCTGTTCGCCACGCTGATCGGCGTACTGATGCTGAAGGAGCGCTTCCGCTTCCAGCGCCTGCTCGGCACCGGCGCGGTGGTCGCCGGCGTGATGGCGCTGCGCTTGGCCTGAGGCCCCTTCCCGCTGCGCGGTAAGCTCGTCGCATGCCCCTCCCTCGCCAGGCCCGCATCGTCATCGTCGGCGGCGGCATCGTCGGCTGCTCCACCGCCTATCACCTGGCCAAGCTCGGGGCGACCGACGTCCTCCTGCTCGAGCAGGGCGCCCTCACCTGCGGCACGACCTGGCACGCGGCCGGGCTCGTCGGCCAGATGCGGCCCAACCGCAACATGACGCGGATGAGCAAGTACGGGATCGAGCTCTACGCCTCGCTCGAGGCCGAGACCGGCCTGGCCACCGGCTGGAAGCAGTGCGGCAGCGTCAACGTCGCCGCCACGCCCGAGCGGATGAAGGTGCTGCGCCGCCAGCTCGCCCTGGCGCAGAGCTTTGGCGTGGAGTGCGAGGAGATCAGCCCGGCCCGCGCCGGCGAGCTGTTCCCGGTGATGCGCACCGACGACCTGGCGGGCGCGATCTGGATTCCCGGCGACGGCAAGGCCAATCCCGCCGACCTCTGCATGTCGCTCGCCAAGGGCGCGCGCCAGCGCGGCGTGAAGATCGTCGAGGGCGTCGAGGTGATCGGCGTCTCGGCCGAGACGACCGGGACGCGACGCACCGCCAGCGGCGTGCGCGTGCGCCACGAAGGCGAGGAGCACGGCATCGCCTGCGAGATCGTCGTCAACTGCGCCGGCCAGTGGGCGCGCCAGTTCGGCGCGCTTGCCGGGGTGAGCGTGCCGCTCTGGTCGGCCGAGCACTTCTACATCGTCACCGACCGGATCGAGGGCGTGCATCCGATGCTGCCGGTGATGCGCGACCCCGACGGCTTCATCTACTACAAGGAGGAGGTCGGCGGCCTGGTGATGGGCGGCTTCGAGCCGGTGGCCAAGCCGTGGACCGTGGACCCGATTCCCTCGACCTTCCGCTTCGAGCTGCTCGGCGAGGACTGGGACCAGTTCGAGCCGCTCATGACCGCGGCGATGCATCGCACGCCCTGCCTCGAGACCGCGAAGGTGAAGATGCTGCTGAACGGGCCGGAGAGCTTCACCCCCGACGGCAACTTCATCCTCGGCGAGGCGCCGGAGCTCGGCCGCTACTACGTCGCCGCCGGTTTCAACTCCGCCGGCATCGCCAACTCCGGCGGCGCCGGGCGGCTGCTCGCCGAGTGGATCGTCGCCGGCAGCCCGCAGAGCGACCTTTCCGACGTCGACATCCGCCGCTTCGGCCCGTTCATGGCCAACCGCAAGCTGCTCTCCGAGCGCACCGGCGAGACCCTGGGCCTGCACTACGCGATGCGCTGGCCGCGCCAGGAGCTCGAGACGGCGCGGCCGCTGCGCACCTCGCCGCTCTACGACCTGCTCGCGGCGCGGGGCGCGGTGTTCGGCGCGAAGAACGGCTGGGAGCGCGCCAACTACTTCGTTCGTGGCAACGCCGGCAAGGACGCGGGCGCGAAGGTCGTTCACCCGCACACGCTCGACCGGCCGCATTGGCTGGACGACGTGATCGCCGAGCAGGTGGCGACGCGCCAGGCCGTCGCCCTCTACGACCAGACCTCGTTCGGCAAGCTGCTGCTGCAAGGCCGCGATGCGCTGGCCGTGCTCGAGCGGCTCTGCGCCAACGCGATCGACGTGGCGCCGGGACGCATGGTCTACACCGCGATGCTCAACGAGCGCGGCGGCTTCGAGAGCGACCTGACGATCACCCGCCTTGGCGCCGAGACCTTTCTTCTCGTCACCGGCTCGGCGCAGCCGACGCGCGACGCCGACTGGATCGCCCGGCACACGCGGGCCGGCGAAGCCGCGGCGCTCAGCGACGTCAGCGCGCTGACGGCGGTGCTTTCCGTGATGGGCCCGAACGCGAAGGAGCTGCTCTGCCGCGTCGGCGCGCCCGACACCGCCGCGCGCCTCGCGCCGGAGCGGCTGAAGTTCTCGTCGACGGCGGAACTCGACGTCGGCTTCGCCCGCGTGCGCGCGGCGCGCATGAGCTACGTCGGCGGACCGGGCTTCGAGCTCTACGTGCCGGCCGAGATGGCGCGCCATGTCTGGCTCGCGCTGCACGGCGCGGGCGCCGACCTGGGCCTGCGCGATGCCGGCTACTACGCGCTCGACGCCCTGAGGATCGAGGCGGGCCGACGCGCCTGGGGAGCCGAGCTCGGTCCCGACGAGACGCCGTTCGAGGCCGGCACCTTGTTCGCCGTGAAGCTCGACAAGGCCGCCGACTTCATCGGCCGCGCCGCGCTGCAGGCTCGCGGCGAGCAGCCGCCGGCCAAGCGCCTGGTCTCGCTGGTGCTCGAATCTGCCGACGCCTGGGCCTGGGGCGGCGAAGCGCTGCTGATCGAAGGCGAGCCGGCCGGCGAGATCACTTCCGCCGGCTGGAGCCCGAAGCTCGGCGCCTGCGTCGCCCTCGGCTACCTGCGCGGCGCCGCGGCGACGGCACGGCACGAAGGCACCCGGGTCGAGGTCGACGTCTGGGGCGAGCGCGTCGCCGCTTCCGCCTGGGACGACGCGGCCCGCGTGCAGCGAGCGCCGTGAGCGAGCCCGCGCCGTTCTCGCTGCGCTCGATCGCGGTGCCGGCGTTCGGGCCATCGCTGCTGTTCGGCATCGGCGAGGGCGCGATCCTGCCGGTCGTGGCCCTCAGCGTGCGCAACCTCGGAGGCTCGGTCGCGCTGGCCGCGCTCGTCGTCACGCTGATCGGCATCGGCTCGCTCGTGTCCAACCTGCCGGCTTCCGTGCTCACCACCCGCTACGGCGAGCGCTGGGCGATCGTCGGCGCCAGCGTCTGGTGCGCTCTGGCGATGGCGATCTGCATGCTCGTGCCGCATCTGGCCGCCTTCACCCTCGGCGTGTTCATGATCGGGATGGCGAGCGCCGTGTTCAACCTCGCGCGGCAAAGCTACCTCACCGAAGCGGTGCCCTTCCACTACCGCGCGCGCGCCCTTTCGACGCTCGGCGGGGTGATGCGGATCGGCCTCTTCATCGGCCCCTTCCTCGGCGCTGCGGTGATACCTTTCTTCGGCCTGGCGGGCGCCTACGGCGTCGGCGTCATCGCCCTCGTGCTCTCGGCCGGGCTCGCTGTCGGCATGCCCGAGCTGCCCGGCGAGCGGCCCGCCGCGGCGTTGGCGGCAGCCGCGGCCGCGGCGGCGTCCGACGTCGCGCACCGGCCGCCGACGATCCGCGCCGTCTCGAGCAGCCACGCGCGCGTCTTTCTCACCGTCGGCATCGGCGTGATTCTCGTCAGCGCGGTGCGCGCGTCGCGCCAGGCGGTGGTGCCGCTCTGGGCCGACCACCTCGGTCTCGACGCGGCGACGACCTCGCTGATCTACGGCCTGGCCAGCGGCCTCGACATGCTGGTCTTCTACCCGGCGGGCAAGGTCATGGACCGCAAGGGCCGCGCCTGGGTCGCGCTGCCCTCGATGATCTGCATGGGCGCGGGCCTCCTCTGCCTGCCGCTCTCGCACAGCGCGACGACCCTGCTGATCGCCGCGCTGATCCTCGGCTTCGGCAACGGCATCGGCTCGGGAATGATCATGACGCTCGGTGCCGACTACTCGCCCGTCGTCGGCCGCGCGCACTTCCTCGGCATCTGGCGCCTGCTCGCCGACCTGGGCTCGACCGGCGGCCCGGCGCTGCTCTCGGCGGCGACCGCGCTGTTCTCGCTGGCCACGGGGATCTTCTGCACCGGCCTGATCGCGATCGTCGCGGCGGCGGTGCTCGGCTACTGGATCCCGCGCACGGCGCGGCACCCCGCCGGCTAGCGGCCGTGCCGGCTCAGCCGGGGGACTTGGGCTGCGTCGACCGCCAGGCGTCGTAGCGCGCCGTGGTCTCGGCGTTCGACGGATAGAGCCCGGGCAAGGGCACGCCGGCCTCCACCTCGCGCATGATCCAGCCCTCGAGCCGCTCCTGCTCGAGCGAGCTTTCGAGCACCTCGTCGAGCAGCGCCGCCGGAATGACGACCGCGCCGTCGCCGTCGGCGACGATCACGTCGTTCGGCATGACGCAGACGCCGCCGCAGCCGATCGGTTCCTGCCAGCCGACGAAGGTGAGGCCGGCCACCGAGGCGGGCGCCGCGGTGCCCTGGCACCACACCGGCAGGCCGGTGCCGAGCACGCCGGCGAGGTCGCGCACGACGCCGTCGCTCACGAGCGCGGCGACGCCGCGCTTCGTCATTCGCGCGCAGAGGATGTCGCCGAAGATGCCGGCATCGGTGACGCCCATCGCGTCGACGACGGCGATCGCGCCGGCCGGCATCGCCTCGATCGCGGCGCGGGTGGAGATCGGCGAAGCCCACGAGGCCGGCGTGGCCAGGTCCTCGCGCGCCGGCACGAAGCGCAGGGTGAAGGCGCGGCCGGCACGCCGCCGGGCCGCCGCGGCTTCGCCGACCGGGCGGGCGCCGCGGATCCAGACGTTGCGCAGCCCCTTCTTCAGGAGCACCGTCGTGATCGTGGCGGCGGTCACCGATTCGAGCGCGCGGGCGGTTCCGGGGTCGAGGGAAATCGGGGCTATGGCGTTCATCCGGGAAGGCTAGCATGCGGCCCACTCAGAGCCCAAGACCGGAGACAAGCTCATGCAAGATCCCCGCCGTTCGCGGCGCACCGCCCTCCTCGCTCTCGCCGGCGGCGCCGCCTCGGCCGCGTTCCCGGTCCTGGCGCAGGCGCCGGGGTATCCCTCCCGCTCGATCACCCTGATCTGCCCCTGGCCGCCCGGCGGCTCGACCGACCGGCACCTGCGCACCCTGGCCGAGATCGCCGGCCGCCAGCTCGGGCAGACGATCGTCGTCGAGAACCGGCCGGGCGGCGGCGGCACCACCGGCCCCGGCACGATGGCGCTGACCGCCAAGCCCGACGGCTACACGATCGCCCAGTTTCCGATGGGGATGCTGCGCCTGCCGCACATGCAGAAGATGCAGTGGGATCCGCTGATCGACTTCACCTTCATCATCGGCGTCTCGGGCTACACCTTCGGCCTCACGGTGCGCGCCGACTCGCCGTACAAGACTTTCAACGACTACATCGAGGCGGCGCGCAAGAGCCCCGGCGCGATCGACTACGGCTCGACCGGCGTCGGCACCTCGCCGCACCTGCTGATGGAAGAGGTGGCCGCCAACGCCAAGGTGCAGCTCACCCATGTGCCGTTCAAGGGCAATGCCGACCTGATGCAGGCATTGCTCGGCGGCCACGTCATGGCGCAGAGCGACGCCTCGGGCTGGGACAAGTTCGTCGACGGCGGGCAGATGCGCCTGCTCGTCACCTTCGGCGAGAAGCGCACCAAACGCTGGCCGACCGTGCCGACGGCGCAGGAGCTCGGCTACCGCGTGGTCTCGACCTCGCCTTACGGCTTCGTCGGCCCCAAGGGCATGGACCCGGCGGTGACACGGGTGCTGCACGACGCGTTCAAGAAGGCGATGGACGATCCCAAGCACCTCGAGCTGCTCGACCAGCTCAATCAGGACGCGTGGTACCGCAGCGGCGACGACTACGCGAAGTGGGCGAGAGAGAGCTTCGCGCGCGACAAGCTGCTGATCGAGCGGCTCGGACTGGCGGCCAAATCATGAGCGCCACTCGCCGCCTTCTGCTCGCCGCCGGCCTGGCGATGCTCGCGCCCTGGGCCGCGGCGCAGGATTACCCGTCGCGCCCGGTGCGGATCATCGTGCCGTTCGCCGCCGGCGGCCCGGCCGACGTCTACGCCCGCTTCCTGGCACAGCGCCTGCAGGAGTCGCTCGGCCAGGCCTTCGTCGTCGACAACCGGCCCGGCGCCGGCTCGATCATCGGCACCGACGCGGTCGCCAAGAGCCCGGCCGACGGCTACACGCTGCTGCTGATGTCGAACACGCACACGGTGAACGAGTCGCTGATCCCGACCAAGCCGTTCCAGCTCCTGCGCGGCTTCGCACCGATCGCGCCTATTAATTCCTCGGACCTGGTGCTGGTGACGCGCGCCACGCTGCCGGCGAACAACCTCGGCGAGCTGCTGAAGATCGCCCGGGCCAAGCCGGGGAGCCTCTCGTACGCGTCTTCGGGGCCGGGCACGCCGTACCACATGGCGGGCGAGCTGTTCAAGGCGATGGCCGGGGTGGCGATCGTCCACATTCCCTACCGCGGCAGCTCGGGCGCGCGCACCGACGTGCTCGGCGGCCAGGTCGACATGATGTTCGACGCGGTGCCGACGATGAGCGAGCACGTCAAGGCGGGCAAGGTCAAGGCAATGGGCACGACCGGCACGTCGCGCTCGGCCGTGATGCCCGAGCTGCCGACGATCGCCGAGGCCGGCGTGCCGAAGTACGAGGCGACGATCTGGCTCGGCCTGATGGCGCCGAAGGCAACGCCGCCGGCGGTGGTGGAGCGGCTCAACGCCGAGGTCTCGCGCATCGTCGCCAACCCGGAGACGGCCCGGGCGTGGACCGCACAAGGCGCGACGCCGATGGTCATGAACGTCGCCGAGTTCAGCCGCTACGTGCAGGCCGACATCGCCAAGTGGGCGAACATCGTCCGGATCTCGGGGGCGAAGGCCGAGCAATGACGACGCAAGGCGAAGCGCCGGCAGCGCGAACGCTGCAGTTGCTCTGCGCCGGCGCCGTGAAGGGCCTCGTCGCTGCGCTGCAGGAACGATTCCTGGCGGCGGAGGGCGCGCGCGTCGATGGCCGCTTCGGCGCGGTGGGCGCGATGCGCGAGGCGCTGCTCGGCGGCGCGCGGTGCGACGTGATGATCGTCACCGAGGCGATGCTGCGCGATCTGCGCGCGGAAGGCGCCGTTTCGGCAGAGCCGTTCGCGCCGATCGGACGCGTGCGCACCGGCGTCGCGGCGCGGGCCGGCGAGCCGCTGCCGCGCATCGATTCCGCGGAGGCGCTGGCCGCAGCGCTGCGCACGGCGCCGGCAATCTATCTGCCGGACACCGAGCAGTCGACCGCCGGCCGGCATGTCGTTGCGGTCCTCGAGCGGCTGGGAATCGCCGGCGAGACCCGCGGCCGACTCGCGGTCTTCCCCAACGGCGCCACCGCGATGAGCGCCCTCGCCGAAAGCGGCGCGCCGGGCGCGCTCGGCTGCACCCAGGTGACCGAGATCCTCTACACGCCGGGTCTCGCGCTGGCGGGCGCCCTGCCCGAGCCGTTCGGCCTGTCGACGGTCTATGCCGCCGGCGCCGGCGCGGCGGCGAGCGAGCCGGCGCTGGCCGCGGCCTTCATCGCCCTGCTGTGCGGCAACGACGCGGCCGCCGAGCGCGCGGCCGGCGGCTTCGAGCCCGCCTAGGCCGGCCCCGGGTCGGCCTCGTCGAGCCGGCAGACGAAGTCCTCGAACTTGCCGGCAACCGAGCCAGGCAGGCGCTCGCGCGACTGCGTCACCCGGATCGCGGCCACCAGGCCCAGCGCTTCGCGCAGGACCGCGCTGAACGCCGTCTCCTGCGCTGCGCTGAGCGGCACGGCGGTGACGAGCTTGAACTCGATGTCGTCGAGCGCGTGCTGCACGACCTGGTACTGCAGCACCGGCGCGATCGCCGCGAACGACTCGAACCCGGCCCGCGGCAGGAAGCGCGAGCCGTCGGCCTTCACGAACAGGTTGCGCCGGCGGCCGAGCACGCGGCGCAGGGTGGGCAGGGTGCGGCCGCACCGGCACGGCCCGCCGACCTCGGCAAAGTCGCCGATGTCGTAGCGCACGATCGGCGAGGCGAAGTTGTGCAGGTCGGTGATGACCACGCGCCCTACTTCGCCCTCGGCGCAGGGCGTGTCGTCGGCGCGCAGCACCTCGACCACCAGCGACTCGGCCATCGTGTGATACAGGTCGCCTTGCGGACACTGCAGCGCGACGATGCCCGCCTCCTGCGACGAGTAGTTGTCCTCGATCGGCAGCCCGAGCTGCCTCGTCAGGCTCGCGCGCAGCTCGGGCGAGAGGTTGGCGCCGACCGTGCGCAGGTGGCGGATGCTCTGCGGCCGGCCCTCGGGCCGTGCCATCCAGATGTCGGCGAGCGCCTTGAGGTTGCTCGGAAAGCAGAGCAGGTGCTCCGGACCGAAGCGGTCGATCCGCCGCACCTGCTCCTCGAGGCCGACAGTGCCGGGCATCGCCAGCGCCGGCCCGGTGGCGAACACGTCGGCCACGGGGAAGCCCCAATTCTCCATCTCGGCGTCGGGAATCGCCGGCCGGATCACGACCAGCCCGCCGGCGAAATCGCGGCCGTGCCAGAGGTGGTCGCGGATCGTGCAGGCGGCCCAGAACAACCGGGTGACCGCGGTCTTCTTCACCGTCACCGGCTCGCCGGTGGAGCCCGAGGTGACGGTCTGCCCGACCGGCTCGTGGCCCGGGGGCACGCGGGCGGCGAAGAAGTCGCGCCCCGCTCTCTGCAGCGCCTGGCGCGTCAGCGGCGCGAGCTCGCGCAGCCGCTCGACGCTGGTCAGCGCATCGGGCGCGAGACCGGCCGTGGCGAGGCGGGCGCGAAACGCCGGCGAGTGGCGCGCATGGTGCGCGATCAGGCGCCCGAGCTGCTCGCCCTGCCCGGCCTCGAGACTCGCGCGCGGCAGCCGTTCGCTCGTCAGCAGGCTCGTCGCCAGCAAGGCGATGCTGGCCGCCTCGTCGGTAGCCACCGGCGGCCACACGATGCCGTCGAGGCCCGAGCGCAGCCGCGGCAGCGCGCTCACGGGCGGCCTCCCGGAAGCGCATCGGCGCCGATGCGACAGACGAATTCCTCGAACTTGCCGCCGCGCGCGTTCGGCAGCGGCGTGCGCTGCTGCGTCACGCGCGCCGGCGCGCCGACGCCGAGCGCCTTCTGCACGATCGCGCCAAGGGCCGCGCATTCGGCGTCGCCGAGCGGCCCCGCGGTCACGACCTTGAGCTCGATGTCGTCGATGCCGTGCTGCACCACCTGGTACTGCTGCACCGGCGCGACCTGGTCGAAGCGATGAAAGCCCACCAGCGGCCAGTTCCGGCTGCCGTCGGCCTTGACCAGCAGGTTGCGCTCGCGGCCGAGGATCCGGGCCAGCGTCGGCAGGCCGCGGCCGCACGGGCACGGCGGCCCGACCTCGGCCCAGTCGCCGATCTCGTAGCGAACGAGCGGCGAGGCGAAGTTGTGCAGGTCGGTGACGACGACGCGGCCGACCTCGCCCGCGCCGCAGGGCCGGCCGTCCTCGGCCAGCACCTCGACCACCAGCGACTCGGCCATCGTGTGGTACAGGCCGTCGCCCGCGGGGCATTGCAGGGCGATCACGCCGATCTCCTGCGAGGAATAGTTGTCCTCGATCTCCCGGCCGAAGCGCGTGCGCAACTCCTCGCGCAGGGCCGCTCGAGCAGGCCGGCGACGATGGCGAGCAGGCGACCGATCTGCCCGGGTGTCAGCATGTTGAGGCTGCCGTCGCCGACGATGCCGGCATAGCGGCGGTCGGAAGCGCCGAGGTCGAGCCAGTCGCCGATCGTCGCGCGTCGGGAGGCGGTGTCGCCGGGCCAGGACCGGGCGACCATGGCCGGGCTCTTGTCGACGGCCTCGACGGTCGGGAACGCCTCGGCGATCGCCGCGGTCACGCCGAGCAGCAGCACCGGGCCGGCGCCGGCGCCGACCAGCGTGCGCAGCAGCGCGACGACGTCGGCGTGCGGCCTCAGCGGCGGCTCGAACAGTTCCCGGCGCCCCGCATACCTGTGCCAGTGGCTTGTCTCCATGCGCCGTTCAGACCCGGAAGTAGGCGATCTGCACGCCGGTGGCGAGCAACTGGCCGCCGTGGCCGTAGAGCTCGACCGACTGGTCGCAGAAGCTGCGATGAAAGACCTTCGCATCGGCCACGCCGGCAAGCGGCGCGCTGCCATGCGCCGCGAGCTCGTCGGCGCTGGCGTGGAAATAGGTGGTCAGCGAGACCGTGCCGAACGGCGGAATCCGGCCGATCACCTGGAAGATGCGACCGAAGAAGGCATCGCTCATCGCCGCGAGCGAGAGGAAATCCAGCGGGCGCGGCACGGCGTCGCGCAGCCAGAGGACCGAGCGCGGGCTGCGCGGCGGCTCGGGCATCGCCTCGGTCGGCGCGAGCAGGCCTTCGGCGAAGCGGAACTCGTATTGCGACACCCACGAGAGCTTCGCGCCGGCCGGCAGGGGCGCGATCGATTCCCACGGCGGCAGCCGCGGCGCCCTCGCGACCGGGCGGCTCCAGGTTTCGCGCCGTACGGCGGTGACGACGCTGGCCGTGAGCACCGCCTCCGCGCTCTCGCCCTGTGTGAACTCGACCGACCAGTGCTGGCTCGACCGGTTGGCGCGCATGCGCCGCACCCGCACCGTGAACTCGCCGGGCTCGATCGGCGCGCAGAAGTTGACCGTCAGTGCGAGCGGGTCGCCCGCGCGATCGGGATGCTCGAGCACGGCGCGCAGCGCGGTCGCCGCCGAAGCGCCGCCGAACGGGCTGATGAAGGTCCAGAAGGCGTCGCTGGTGCGGGCCCGTCTGGTCGAGGCGGCGGGATCGCCTTCGAGGGCGGTGGCGAGATCGAAGGGGTGCGTGGTCACGGCCGGCGATTGTCGATGCTCATTCGCGCAGGAGATCGGCAAGCCTGAGCTGGTCGAAACGCGCCTCCTTCCAGAACGGGCCAAGGTCGGGCGAGGGATCGAGCAGCAGCGCCGCGAGCAAGGGCTCGGCATGCGTCTTCGCGGGATCGGCGAGCAGCACGCAGCGGGCTTCGCCGGCCTCGTCGAGACGTGCGACCCAGTCGATGGCGACAAGGGTGTCGAGCAGCGGCTCGATTTGCAACGGGTCGGTGGCGAGCGCATGCGAGAGACGCTCGCTGCTCAGTCCGTGCGCGCCCGTCTGCTCGGCCTGGTGCAGGGTGCGCAGCATCGCCAGCGCCAGGCGAAAGCGCGAGCCCGTCGTCGCCGGCCAGCGCGTCAGGCGCGTCCCGGCCACCGGCGCGTACGCCGCGATCACGGCGCCGAGGAGGACGAGCACCCAGCTCAGGTAGATCCAGATCAGGAAGATCGGCACGGTCGCGAACGCGCCGTAGATCATGTTGTAGGTCGGAACGGTGCTGAAGTAGAGCGCGAGCAGGCGCTTCGCTCCGGCAATGCCGAGGGCGACGAAGAGGCCGCCGATCAGGGCGTGGCGCCAGCGCACATGGGTATTGGGCACGTAGTGGAAGAGCGCGGCCATCCCGAGGGCGATCGTCACGAACTCGAGCAACGCGATCACGACGCCGAAGCCCTGCGGCGCAATCTGCCCGTAGCCGCGCGCCACCGAGACGGCGTACGAGGTGGCCGTGAGGCTCACGGCGAGAAGCAGCGGCCCGAGCGTCAGCGCCGACCAGTAGAGGAGCACCCGCTGGGCGATCGGCCGCGGCCGCCGCACCCGCCAGACGGCGTTGAGCGCGCGGTCGATGGTCAGCATCAGGGCAAGGGCGCTGATGACCAGCACCACCAGGCCGACCAGGCCGAGCCGGTTGGCGCGGGCCGAAAACTGGGTGATCGCGCCGAGCACCGGCTTGGCGATCGTGTCGGGAAACAGGTTGGCTACGAAGTAGCGCTGCAGCGTCTCCTGCAGGGTGGAGAAGATCGGAAAGGCGCTGAACAGGGCGAGCATCACCGTCGCCAGCGGCACCAGCGAGATCACCGAGGTGAAGGTCAGGCTGCCCGCGGTCAGGGCGAGCCGGTCTTCGCGAAAGCGCTCGTACAGCGTCAGCGCCGTGCCCAGCCAGGGCCAGGCCTGCAGGCGCTTGAGCAGGCGTGCGACGACGGTTGTCGGGTCGGGCACGCGCGCAGCGGGTGAGGTCATTGCTGGCATCATAAGGACGATGACTCCGCATCCCGCACCGGCCGCGACGATCCTGTGGACGCGCGCCCTCGCGGTCTCTGCCACGGTCGCGCTGTTCCTGCTGTGCCTGCTCTGGGAGCTTTGGCTCGCGCCGACCGGGCGCGGCACCCTGTCGATCAAGGCGCTGCCGCTGCTGCTGCCGCTTGCGGGGCTCGCCCGGATGCGCCTCTACACCTACCGCTGGACGAGCCTTCTGGTCTGGCTCTACGTCGCCGAGGGCGCCGTGCGCGCGCCTACCGAGCACGGTGCCGGCGCCTGGCTCGCCGGCTTCGAAGTGGCGCTGGCGATGGTCATCTTCGTCGCCTGCGCGGTGCACGTCCGGGCGCGGCTTCGCGGCGGCGCCGCCGCTGCGGCATGAGCGCGCTGCTCGAGAAGGTGCGCGGCGTCGTCGGCGCCGGCAACGTGCTCGCCGATGGCGACCTCTCGGCCTGGGAGGTCGACTGGCGCAAGCGCTTCCGCGGACGGGCGCTCGCCGTCGTGCGGCCGGGCTCGACCGCCGAGGTGGCGGCGGTGGTGCGGCTCTGTGCCGGGCACGGCACCAGCATCGTCGCCCAGGGCGGCAACACCGGCCTGGTCGGCGGCTCGGGGCCCGACGCCAGCGGCACGCAGATCGTGCTCAGCCTGGCGCGCCTCGACCGGGTTCGCGGCGTCGACGCGGCGAACATGACGATGACCGTCGAAGCCGGCTGCGTGCTGCAGCGCGCGCAGCAGGCCGCTGCCGAGGCCGGGCTGCTGCTCGCGCTCAGCCTCGGCTCGGAAGGCACCTGCACGATCGGCGGCAACCTCGGCACCAATGCCGGCGGCACCCAGGTCCTGCGCTACGGCAACGCGCGCGAGCAATGCCTGGGCCTCGAGGTGGTGACGGCCTCGGGCGACATCTGGCACGGCCTCTCGGGGCTGCGCAAGGACAACACCGGCTACGACCTGCGCGACCTGATGATCGGCAGCGAAGGCACGCTCGGCATCATCACCGCGGCGACGATGAAGCTGCAGCCCCGGCCGGCGGCGCTGCTCACCGCGCTGGCGACCCTGCCCACGCTCGATGCGGCGGTCGCCCTGCTTTCGCTCGCGCACGCAATGCTCGGCCCCGGGCTCACCGGCTTCGAGGTGATGAACGCGTTCTCGCTCGACCTGGTTCGCAAGCGCTTCCCGGCGCTGCGCCAGCCGCTGCCGCCGGCGCCGTGGACGGTGCTGGTCGAGCAGTCCGACGCCGAGGGCGAAGCGCACGGCGCCGCGGCGCTCGAGGCGCTGCTCGGCGCGGCGCTGGAGCGCGGCCTGATCGAGGACACCGCGATCGCCGCCAGCATCGAGCAGGCGAACGCGATGTGGCACCTGCGCGAATCGATCACCCTCGCCCAGGCGGCCGAAGGACCGAACATCAAGCACGACATCTCGCTGCCGGTCTCGGCGATCCGCGAGTTCGTCGTCACGACCGACGCGGCCCTGCAGCGCGCCCTGCCCGGCATCCGCCTGGTCAACTTCGGCCACCTCGGCGACGGCAACCTGCACTACAACGTGCAGTGCCCCGAGGGCAGCGACGCCGGAGAATTTTTGCGCCACGAGAACGAGGTCAACGCCATCGTCTACGCCGCCGTCAGCGCGCGTCAGGGCTCGATCTCGGCCGAGCACGGCATCGGCAGCCTGAAGCTCGAGGCGATGACGAAGCACAAGTCGCCGGTGGCGCTGGCGATGATGCGCGCGATCAAGGCGGCGCTCGACCCTTCGGGCGTGCTGAACCCGGGTCGCGTGCTTCCGCCGCCAGCCAGGCAGTGAAGGCCGCGACCTCGGGCCGCCGTCCGGCGCCGGCCGCGACCAGCATGCAGTAACCCTTCGGCGAGACCACCGCGTCGGCGAAGGGCGCGACCAGCTTCTTCGCCTTGAGCAGGCGATCGATCAGCGGCACCCGGCCGAGCGCCACGCCCTGCCCCGCCACCGCCGCCTGGATGAGCTGGTCGTACGAGGAGAAATGCAGCACCGCGGCCGGCTTGAGCTGGGTGAGCTGCATGGCGTGCAGCCACAGGCCCCAGTCCTGGAGGTGGTTGCCGCCGTCCGGCTCCATGCGCAGCAGCGTCTGGCGGGCCAGGTCGGCGGGCACCTTCAGCGCTGCGCCGGCGGCGCGCAACAGGCGCGGGCTGCACACCGGCGAGACGGTCTCGCCGAACAGCGGCACCGCTCCGGCCGGCAGGAGGTCGACCGAGCGGTAGCGCACCGCCACGTCGACGCCGTCGCGCTCGAGATTGGCGAGGCTGTTGCCGGTGGAGATGCGGACGTCGACCTCGGGATGGGCGGCGACGAAAGACGTGAGGCGTGGAATCAGCCAGACCCCGGCGAAGCCGGCGGTGGTGCTGACGACCACCGGCCGGGTCTCGCCGCCCGCCCGCAGGGCCCCGGCGGCCCGGTCTATCGCCGTCAGGGCTTCGGTCGTCGCCTGCTGGAACGACCGGCCCTCATCGGTCAGCACCAGGGCGCGATGCAGACGCCGGAACAACGCCACGCCCAGCCGCTCTTCGAGCGCCTGGATCTGCCGGCTGACCGCCGACTGGGTGAGCGCGATCTCGTCGGCGGCGCGGGTGAAGCTCAGGTGGCGCGCCGCCGCCTCGAAGGCGACGAGCAGCTCGAGCGGCGGAACGTCGTAGGCCCGGCGGCTCATGGCGGACCCGATACGCATGCGCTGTATGCATGCGTGCCATGCTCGAATACCGTTTGAGAAGGGAATCGCCGAGGCGCAATATTCAACTCGAGGCCGCTGCCGATACCCAGGGCGGACGGTCTCGATGCATGCATGACATTCATGCTACAGGAGAACGACATGCGCAACGATCTGATGCTCGATTCCCGGACCCTCGCGAAGGGCCGCATTCGCCGCGTTCACCACGCCCTCGGCCGGCGGGTCGAGTGCGTGACCGGCGCGCTCTGGATCACGCAGGACGGCGACCCGCGCGACATCGTCCTCGAACCGGGCGGCTCGTTCACCTTCGACCTGCGCGGCGACGCCTTGATCAGCGCCCTCGACGACTCGCGATTCCTGCTCCTCGAGACCTGCGTGCCCGCCACGGCGCACTGAGCCGGGGGCTACTGGATCGAGCCCTTCAGAGCATCGGGCAGGGGCAAGGCGACCACCTCGATGCCCTCCTCGCGCAGCGCCTCGGCGTCTTCGCTCGATGCCCGGCCGCGGATGCCGCGTTCCTCGACCTCGCCGTAGTGGATGCGGCGCGCCTCTTCGGCGAAGCGGTCGCCGACGTCTTCGGTCGAATTCATCACCTGGCGCACCACGCGCATCCACTGGGACTGCAAGGTCATCTGCATGCCCTGCCCGGTCTCGGCCGGGGGCGGGCCCTGGCGGCTCACGTTCAGGCGGGGCGCGCTCGGCAGGCGGCTGATCTCGGTGCTGCCGCAGAGCGGACAGGCGATGGCGCTGCTCGCCGCCTGGGCGTTGAAGTCGTCTTCGGAAGCGAACCAGCCCTCGAAGGCGTGGTCGCCGGCGCAGCGCAGATTCAGCACCTTCATGCCGGCATTATCGGAGAAGCGCTCAAGCCGGCGCCGGCTGCCACTCGAGCGGCCAGTGTCCGGCGCCCCAGTTGCGCAGCCAGAGCAGGCCGACCAGCGTCTTGGCATCGGTAAGAGCGCCGCTTTGCGCGGCAGCCTCGAGCTCTTCGGCGCTGGCCTCTGCGACGTCGAGGAACTCGCCGGCGTCGAGGCGGCGCTCGCCGGCGATGAGGCCGCGCGCAAACCAGATCTCTATCGCCTCGGTGGCGTAGGCGATGGCGTTGTGGGTGACGCCGGCACGCGCCCATTCGGCGGCGCGGTAGCCGGTTTCCTCGAACAGCTCGCGCGCCGCGCAGGAGAGCGGCGGCTCGCCCGCCTCGAGCTTGCCGGCCGGAAACTCGAGCAGGGCCTTGCCGATCGGGTGGCGCCACTGGCGTTCGACGATCAGCCGGTCGGGCTCGAGCATCGCGATGACCATCACCGCGCCGGGATGAACGATGTATTCACGATGCGCTTCGTTGCCGTCGGGAAGGCTGACGCGGTCGCGGCGGACGTCGAGCAGGCGGCCCTTCCAGATCTGCTCGGACTGGGTCGTCGTTTCGCGCAAGTGGTCGGTGTCGGCGCCGAGGTCTCGCAATCGCATCTGGAAGTCGGCCGCGGCGCGCCAGGGCCTCAGGTTGCGAACATCTGCACGATGGCGTCGCGGCAGAGCGCCATCAGGCCGCCGGGGAGGATGCCCAGAAGAAGGACGGCGGCGCCGTTGAGCGAGAGCATGATCCGCGCGTCGGAGCCGCCGGCCAGCGGATGGAGGTCGACCGGCTCCTCGAAGTACATCACCTTGACGACGCGCAGGTAGTAGAACGCGCCGAGCAGCGAGAGCACGACGGCGATCACCGCGAGCCAGATGAAGCCGGGCACGTTGGTCGAGACGAGCGCCTGCAGCACCGCGAGCTTGGCGTAGAAGCCGACCGTCGGCGGAATGCCGGCGAGCGAGAACATGAGCACCGCCATGACGCCGGCGAACCACGGGCTCCTCTTCGCCAGCCCTCTGAAGTCGTCGATCAGCTCGGCCTCGTGGCCGGCGCGCGAGAGCAGCATGATCATGCCGAAGGTGCCGAGCGAGGTGAGCACGTCGACGATGACGTAGAACATCGCCGAGCTGTAGGCGTTGCTCGCCGAAACCGTGTTGCTGCTGACCACGCCCGGACACAGGCCGAGCAGCATGAAGCCGATCTGGGCGATGGTCGAATAGGCGAGCATCCGCTTGATGTTGCCTTGCGCGATCGCCGCGAGGTTGCCGAGCAGCATCGAGCCGACCGAGAGCAGCACCAGCATCTGCTGCCAGTCGACCGCCAGGCCGAGCATGCCCTCGACCAGGAGGCGGATCGTGATCGCGAACGCCGCCAGCTTGGGCGCGCCGCCCACCATCAGCGTGATCGCCGTCGGCGCGCCCTGGTAGACGTCGGGCACCCACATGTGGAACGGCACGGCGCCGAGCTTGAACGCCAGCCCGGCGACGACGAAGACCGTGCCCAGGATCAGCACCGACTTGTTGATCTGGCCGGTGCCGATGGCCTTGAACACCTCGCTGATCTCGAGCGAGCCGGTCGCGCCGTACATCATCGACAGGCCGTAGAGCAGGAAGCCGCTCGCCAGCGCGCCGAGCACGAAGTACTTCATCGCCGCCTCGGTGGCGGAGATGCTGTCACGACGCATGGCGACCAGCGCGTAGAGGCTCAGCGACATCAGCTCGAGGCCGAGGTAGACGACCAGGAAGTTGTTCGCGGCCAGCATCACCAGGATGCCGAGCAGCGAGAACATCGAGAGGGAGAACAGCTCGCCCTTGAGCATCTCGCGCTCGGCGGCATAGGGCCGCGCGTAGACCAGCGTGACCATCATGGCCAGGGTGGCGAACACGCCGAGCAGGTGGCCCATCGGGTCGGCGACCACCATCCGCTGCATCGCGTAGAGGGTGACGGTGTTCGGGCCCTCGCCGTTGGAAAACCCGTTGGCGAAGTACCAGAGCTGCAGCAGGGCGACGACGAACAGCGACCCCTGCGCCAGGCAGTAGGTGACCAGCCGGTTCGGGTCCTTGACCCAGAGGTCGACGAGCGCGACCAGGCAGGCCGCGGCGAGCAGCAGGATTTCGGGAGAGACGGCTTGCCAGTTCATGATGGGGTCACTGGGCAATCTTGCTGATCGAGGTGTGGCGCAGCAGCTGCTCGACCGAGGCGTGCATCACGTCGGTGAACGGCTTCGGATAGATGCCCATCGCGAGCACCGCGGCGGCGAGCACGCCGAGCATCGCGAACTCGCGGCGATCGAGGTCCTGCAACTCGCCGACGTGGTGGTTGGCAACGGCGCCGAAATAGACGCGCTTGACCATCCAGAGCGTGTAGGCCGCGCCCCAGATCATGGTCGAGGCGGCGAGCGCGGCGATCCAGAAGTTCACCTTGACCGCGCCGAGGATCACCATCCACTCGCCGACGAATCCGGCCGTGCCCGGCAGGCCGCAGTTGGCCATGGCGAACAGCACCGCCAGGGCGGCGAACTTCGGCATGGTGTTGGCGACGCCGCCGTAGGCCGAGATCTCGCGCGAGTGGACCCGGTCGTAGAGGACGCCGATGCACAGGAACATCGCCCCCGAGACGAAGCCGTGCGAGATCATCTGCACGATCGCACCCGAGACGGCGAGCTCGTTGCCGCGTCCCTGGGCGTCGAACAGGAAGAAGCCGAGGGTGACGAAGCCCATGTGGGCGATCGACGAATAGGCGACCAGCTTCTTCATGTCGCTCTGCACCAGCGCGACGAAGCCGATGTAGACCACCGCGATGAGCGAGAGCGCGACCATGAACCAGGCCCACTTGTGGCTGGCGTCGGGCGCGATCGGCAGCGAGAACCGCAGGAAGCCGTAGGCGCCGAGCTTGAGCATGATCGCCGCCAGCACCACCGAGCCGCCGGTCGGCGCCTCGACGTGCGCGTCGGGCAGCCAGGTGTGCACCGGCCACATCGGCACCTTGACCGCGAAGGCGAAGAAGAAGGCGAAGAACAGCAGCACCTGCGCGTTCAGCGGCAGCGGCAGGCGGTGCCAGGCGAGGATGTCGAAGCTGCCACCGGACTTGTAGTACAGGTAGATCAGCGCCACCAGCATCAGCAGCGAGCCGGCGAGCGTGTAGAGGAAGAACTTGAACGCCGCGTAGACGCGCCGCGGCCCGCCCCAGACGCCGATGATGAGATACATCGGGATCAGCGTCGCCTCGAAGAACACGTAGAACAGCAGCCCGTCGAGGGCCGAGAACACGCCGACCAGGAGGCCCGAGAGGATCAGGAACGCGCCCATGTACTGGTTGACGCGCTCGGTGATCACCTTCCAGGCCGAGACGACGACGATAACGGTGATGAAGGCCGACAGCAGGACGAACCAGACCGAGAGGCCGTCGACGCCGAGCAGGTACCAGACGTTGAAGCGGCCGATCCACGGCTGGCGCTCGACGAACTGCATCGCCGCGGTCGCGGTGTTGAAGCCGGTGACGAGCGGGATCGTCACCAGGAAGCTCAGGATCGAGGCGATCAGCGCCGCCCAGCGCACGGCTTCGGCGCGCTCGTCCCGCCCGAAGGCGAGCAGCAGCACGCCCGAGAGGATGGGCAGCCAGATCGCGATGCTCAGGAGCGGCATGGTTTCTTGTTGTTCTCGCTTCGGCTAGCGGCCGAACAGGTTGCCTAGATAGGGCCAGAGCTGCCAGGTCATGAGGCCGATCACGCCGACGATCATGACCAGCGCGTACCAGTAGAGATAGCCGCTCTGCAGCCGGCGCGTCGACTGGCCGAGGCGGCCGATCGCGTTGGCGCTGCCGTCGATGAAGACACCGTCGATCACGCCGACGTCGCCCCGCTGCCAGAGCGCGGTGCCGAGGCCGACCGCGGCGCGCGACAGCACGTGCTCGTTGAACCAGTCGAACCAGTACTTGTTGTCGAGCAGGCGGTAGACGAAGCCGAAGCGGCGCTGGATCGCGGCCGGGATGTCGGGCCGCTTCAGATAGAGGAACCAGGCGACGACGACGCCGCCGATCGCCAGCCAGAGGACGAGGCCGCTGAGCGAGTGCACGACCATCGCCACCGGCCCGTGCCACTCCTTGGCGAGCTCGGCCATGGCCGGATGGGCGCCGCGGTAGGTGGTGATCGCACCCTTGAAGAACTCGCCGAACAGCATCGGGCCGATCGTGAAGAAGCCGATCACGACGGAGGGGATCGCCAGGGCGATCAACGGCCACGTGACGACCGCGGGCGATTCGTGCGGCGGCGCATGCGGGTCGTGGGCGTGCGCGTCCGGCTCGGCGTGGCTGGCGTGCGCATCGGCGCCATGGCTCTGGTCGTGGGCCGCGTGGTCGTCGTGCGCCTCGGGCGGGAACGGCTTGTTGCGGAAGCGCTCCGGCCCGTGGAAGACCAGAAAGTACATGCGGAACGAGTAGAACGCCGTCACGAACACGCCGGCGGCGACCGCGAAGTAGGCGAAGCCGGCGCCGTAGAGGTGGCTCGCGTGCACCGCCTCGATGATCGAGTCCTTCGAGTAGAAGCCCGAGAAGAACGGCGTGCCGATCAGCGCCAGCGAGCCGATCAGCGACGTGATCCAGGTGATCGGCATGTACTTGCGCAGGCCGCCCATGTTGCGGATGTCCTGGTCGTGGTGCATGCCGATGATCACCGAGCCCGCGGCCAGGAACAGCAGCGCCTTGAAGAAGGCGTGCGTCATCAGGTGGAACACCGCCACCGAGTAGGCCGAGGCGCCGAGCGCCACCGTCATGTAGCCGAGCTGCGACAGCGTGGAGTAGGCGACGACCCGCTTGATGTCGTTCTGGATGACGCCGAGAAAGCCCATGAAGAGCGCGGTGATCGCGCCGATGATCATCACCACCGAGAGCGCCGTGTCGGAGAGCTCGAACAGCGGCGACATCCGCGCGACCATGAAGATGCCCGCGGTGACCATGGTCGCGGCGTGGATCAGCGCGGAGATCGGCGTCGGGCCTTCCATCGAGTCGGGCAGCCAGACGTGCAGCGGCACCTGCGCGCTCTTGCCCATGGCGCCGATGAACAGGCAGATGCAGATCACGGTGATCAGCCGCCAGTCCATGCCCGGAAAGCCGAGCTTGGCGAGCTCGCCGCCCTTCGCGAAGGCCTCGCCGTAGTTCAGGGTGCCGGCGTAGGCGACGATCAGGCCGATGCCGAGGATGAAGCCGAAGTCGCCGACCCGGTTGACGATGAACGCCTTCATGTTGGCGAAGATCGCCGTCGGCCGCGTGTACCAGAAGCCGATCAGCAGGTAGGAGACCAGGCCCACCGCTTCCCAGCCGAAGAAGAGCTGCAGGAAGTTGTTGCTCATGACCAGCATGAGCATCGAGAAGGTGAAGAGCGAGATGTAGCTGAAGAAGCGCTGGTAGCCCGGGTCGTCGGCCATGTAGCCGATGGTGTAGACGTGCACCATCAGCGAGACGAAGGTCACGACCGCCATCATCATCGCCGTGAGGCCGTCGACGAGAAAGCCGATCTCCATCTTCAGGCTGCCCGGGCCGCCGCCGCCCACCATCAGCCACTCGTAGACCGTGGCGTTGTAGCGCGCGCCTTCGGCCGCCACCAGGTAGAGCACCCAGGCGGAGAGGGCGAAGGAGATCGCGACGCCGAGGATGGTGACGGTGTGCGCGCCGCGGCGGCCGACCTGCCGGCCGAACAGGCCGGCGACGACGGCGCCGACCAGCGGCGCCATCGGCACGGCGAGAAGGAG
Organism: Burkholderiales bacterium; assembly: GCA_021414305.1. Lineage (GTDB taxonomy): Bacteria > Pseudomonadota > Gammaproteobacteria > Burkholderiales > Burkholderiaceae_C > Schlegelella_A. Next base: position 226,970 of record JAIOOS010000027.1, read on the forward strand.
GCCGGAAGAGAGTTGAGTTGCCATGGGCTTTCGGCCTCAGCCCTTGAGCGTGTCGAGCTCGTCGACGGCGATCGTCGAGCGGGTGCGGAACAGCACGACCAGGATCGCCAGGCCGATCGCCGACTCGGCCGCGGCAACGGTGAGGATGAAGAACACGAACACCTGGCCGGCCATGTCGCCGAGGTAGTAGGAGAAGGCGACGAAGTTCAGGTTGACCGCGAGCAGCATCAGCTCGATCGCCATCAGCAGGACGATCAGGTTCTTGCGGTTGAGGAAGATGCCGATCACCGACAGCGCGAACAGGATCGCGCTGACCGTGAGGTAGTGGCCGAGGGTGATGGCGCCCAGGTTCATCGCCTGTCTCCCACCGGCTTCGCCGCGTCGCTGACGGCGTCGTGCGCCACCGCTTCCGGATTCATCTTCACCAGCCGGACGCGATCGGCCTTCTTCGCCTTGACCTGCTCCGACGGATCCATGTGCTTCGAGTCCTTGCGGGCGCGCAGGGTGAGCGAGATCGCGGCGATGATCGCGACCAGCAGGATCACGGCGGCGACCTGCAGCGGATAGAGGTAGTTGGTGTAGACGTCGACGCCGAGCGCCTTGGTGTTGCCGAGCTTGAGCGCCGCCGCCGAGAGCGGGCGCGCCTCGGTGACGTAGAAGCCCGGGATCAGCACCGCCGCCATCTCGAGCGCGATCACCACGCCGACCAGAAGCGCCACCGGGAAGTGCTTCCAGAAGCCGACGCGCAGCGATGCGGTGTCGACGTCGAGCATCATCACGACGAACAGGAACAGCACCATCACCGCGCCGACGTAGACCAGCACCAGCGCGATCGCCAGGAACTCGGCGCGCAGCAGGATCCAGACGCAGGCGGCGCTGAAGAACGCCAGCACGAGGTACAGCGCCGCATACACGGGGCTGCGCGCCGTGATCACCCGGAACGCGGCGAACAGCAGCACGATCGAGAAGACGTAGAAGAGTGCGGTGGCAGTCGTCATGGGAATCGGTTCGCGCGCGTCTGCACCTCACCGCCCGACCTCGGGCGGCGCGGCGCTTCAGCGGTACTTGGCGTCCGCCTCCTTCGCCGCGGCGATCTCGGGTTCGTAGCGGTCGCCGACGGCGAGCAGCATGTCCTTGGTGAAGTACAGGTCGCCGCGCTTCTCGCCGTGGTATTCGAAGATGTGCGTTTCGACAATCGAATCGACCGGGCAGCTTTCCTCGCAGAAGCCGCAGAAGATGCACTTGGTGAGGTCGATGTCGTAGCGGGTGGTGCGGCGCGAGCCGTCGTCTCGCACGTCGCTCTCGATCGTGATCGCCAGCGCCGGGCAGACCGCCTCGCACAGCTTGCAGGCGATGCAGCGCTCCTCGCCGTTCTCGTAGCGGCGCAGCGCATGCAGGCCGCGAAAGCGAGGGGATAGCGGCGTCTTCTCTTCCGGGTACTGCACCGTCACCTTCTTCGCCAGGAAGTGCCGGCCGGTGAGCCTCATGCCCTTGAACAGCTCGCCGAGCATGAAGCTCGAGAGGAAATCCTTGATCGGTGTCGCTTGCGCCATGTCTATTTCCAGATGTTCCAGGGCGACTGGATCACGAGGCCGACGACGACCAGCCAGACCAGCGTGACCGGAATGAAGATCTTCCAGCCGAGCCGCATGATCTGGTCGTAGCGGAAGCGCGGGAAGGTCGCCCGGACCCAGAGGAACAGCGTCGCGATGACGAAGATCTTGCCGAACAGCCAGAACCAGTTCCAGAACCAGGCGGTGGCGACGATCCACTCGGGCGTCTTCAGGCCGAACAGCGAGAACGAGACTGGCGCCATCCAGCCGCCGAGGAACATCACCGCCGCCAGCGCCGAGACCAGGAGGATGTTGGCGTACTCGGCGAGGAAGAACATCGCGAACGCCATGCCCGAGTACTCGACCATATGGCCGGCGACGATCTCGGATTCGCCCTCGACCACGTCGAACGGCGCGCGGTTGGTCTCGGCGATGCCCGAGATCACGTAGACGACGAAGATCGGCAGGAGCGGCAGCCAGTTCCAGCTCAGGAAGGTGGCGCCGTGATCGGCGAACCAGCCCCGGCCCTGGCCGAGGACGATGTCGGTCATGTTGAGGCTGGCCGAGACCATGAGCACCACGACCAGGGCGAAGCCCATCGCGATCTCGTAGCTCACCATCTGCGCCGAGGCGCGCAGCGCGCCGAGGAAGGCGTACTTCGAGTTCGAGGCCCAGCCGGCGATGATCACGCCGTAGACCTCCATCGAGGTGATCGCCATCAGGAACAGCAGCCCGGCGTTGATGTTGGCGAGCGCCGTCTCCGGACCCCAGGGCACGACCACCCACGCGGCGAGCGCGGGCATGATGGTCATCACCGGGCCGAGGAAGAACAGGCCCTTGTTGGCCGCCGTCGGGACGATGATCTCCTTGAAGATCAGCTTCACCGCGTCGGCGATAGGCTGTAGCAGGCCGAGCGGGCCGACCCGGTTCGGGCCGGGGCGGATCTGGCTCCAGCCGATCGCCTTGCGCTCCCAGAGCGTGAGGTAGGCGACGCAGAGGAGCAGCGGCACGAGCAGGGCGACGATCCGCGCCAGCGCCCAGAGCGTCGGCCAGGCGGCGCCGAAGGTCGAGGCGCCGAAGGTGGTGATCGAGTCGACCATCGTGCCGCCGTCAGGCCACGCTCGCGGCGACACCGCCGGCGTTCTGCGTCACCGGCTCGAGCGCGAGCTCGAGGCGACCGAACATCGGGCCGAGCGCGGCGGTGAGCGGATGCGCCGCGGGCACGCGAACCACGTTCGAGGCGAGAGAGGGGTCGATGCGCGCCGCCAGCACCACCGACCGGTCGCCCTGGGACACGCGCACGAGGGCACCGTCGACGATGCCGCGCTCGGCGGCGAGCTCGCTCGGCACGCCGACGACCGGCGGGCGGGCGTCCACGGTGAGCTGCAGCGCGCTGGCGCGGCGGACGATCGCGTCGCCGGCGTAGATCGGCACGTCGGCGATGCGCTCGAGCGCGCCGGCTTCGGCGGCGCCGAGGGGGTTTCCTGAAGCGGCCGCGGTGCCGGCCGCGGCGAGCCGGGCGGGAATCGCGGCGAGGTCGCCGAGCGCCTCGGCCTTCACTTCTTCCGAGCTCTCGAACGAGAAGCCGCCGAGGCCGAGCAGGTTGCCGAGCACGCGCAACACCTTCCAGGCCGGCCGCGCATCCCCGCGCGCCTTGACGACGCCGTGGAAGCTCTGCACCCGGCCCTCGGCGTTGACAAAGCTGCCCGAAGTCTCGGTGAAGGGAGCGATCGGCAACAGCACGTCGGCAAGCTCGTCGCCGGGCGCGGGCTTGAACGCTGTCATCGCGACGACCATCTCGGCCTGGCCGAGGGCGGCCAGGGCTCCATGGCCATCGGCCGCATCGAGGCCCGGCTCGACGTTCAACAGGATGCAGGCCTTGAGCGGCGCCTCGCTGCCGAGCATGCGGGCAGCGCTGGCGCCGCCCTCCCCCGGCTGCGCACCGACGAGCTGGGCGCCGACCGCGTTGCCGCCGTCGACCAGCCAGCCGAAGCTGGCGCCGGTCTGCTCGGCGATCCAGCGGCCGAGGCGTTCGATCTCGGCCGCATCGGGATGCTGCGCCGCGGCGTTGCCGAGCAGCACCGCCTTGCGCGTGCCGCCGGCGAGCGCCGTTGCGATCGCCTTGGCCTCATCGTTCGGCGTCCCCTGGGCGGGCGCGGCCACGCCATTGGCTGCGCCGATCTCGGCGGCGATGTCGGCGAGCGCCTGGCGCCAGCCGCTCGGCGCGACCGCGAGGCTCGGACCCATGGGCATCAGCCAGTCGTCGCGCAGGGCGTGCAGGCTCATCACCTTGGCGCCCTTCTTCGTCGCCTGGCGAAGGCGTTGCGCGAACAGCGGGTGGTCCTTGCGCAGGAACGAGCCGACGACCAGCACGCGCTGCAGGTCGGCCAGCGAGGCGATCGACCGGCCCAGCCAGCGGATCGCGCCGCCGGCGGGCGCAGGCGCCGATTCACGCAGGCGGGTGTCGATGTTCTCGCTGCCGAGGCCGCGCGCGAGCTTGGCGAGCAGGTGCAGCTCCTCGACCGTGCTGATCGGCGACGCCAGCGCGCCCACGCTCTGCGGCCCGTGCTCGACGACGATGCTCGTCAGGCCGCGCGACACGTAGTCGAGCGCTGCCGTCCAGTCGACGGCCTTCCACTCGCCGCCCTGGCGGATCATCGGCGTGGTCAGGCGCTCGGGCGAGTTGAAGGCTTCGTACGAGAAGCGGTCGCGGTCGGCGAGCCAGCATTCGTTGACGTCCTCGTTCTCCAGGGGCACGACGCGCATCACCTGCGCTCCCTTCACCTGGACGATCAGGTTGGCGCCGGTGGAATCGTGCGGGCTCACGCTCTTGCGCCGCGAGAGCTCCCAGGTGCGGGCGCTGTAGCGGAACGGCCTGGAGGTGAGCGCACCGACCGGGCAGATGTCGATCATGTTGCCGGAGAGCTCGGAATCGATCGTGTCGCCCTTGACGACCGTGATCTCGGAGTGCTCGCCGCGATGGATCATGCCGAGCTCCATCACGCCCGCCACTTCCTGGCCGAAGCGGACGCAGCGCGTGCAATGGATGCAGCGGTTCATCTCCTTCATCGAGATCAGCGGACCCACGTCCTTCGGGAACACGACCCGCTTGTCCTCGTCGTAGCGCGAGGAGGAGGCGCCGTAGCCGACCGCGAGGTCCTGGAGCTGGCATTCGCCGCCCTGGTCGCAGATCGGGCAGTCGAGCGGGTGGTTGATGAGCAGGAACTCCATCACCCCCTGCTGCGCGTTGAGCGCCTTGTCGCTGCGGGTGCGCACGATCATGCCCTGCGTCACCGGCGTGGCGCAGGCCGGCATCGGCTTGGGCGCCTTCTCGATGTCGACCAGGCACATGCGGCAGTTGGCCGCGATCGTCAGCTTCTTGTGATAGCAGAAGTGCGGGATGTAGGTGCCGGCGGCGTCGGCGGCATGCATGACCATGCTGCCCTCGGGCACCGAGACCTTCTGGCCGTCGAGATCGATTTCGATCATGGCGCCGCGTTCTCCAGCTCGCGCGGCGGCGCGACCCGCGCCGGGTGCGAGGAACGTCCCTCGATCAGGGCGACGAACTCGTCGCGGAAGTGCTTGATCATGGCGCGCACCGGCATCGCCGCCGCATCGCCGAGGGCGCAGATGGTGCGGCCCTGGATGTTGTCGCTCACCGAGTTGAGCAGGTCGATGTCCTGCAGGCGACCCTGGCCGTTGGCGATGCGCTCGACCATGCGGTAGAGCCAGCCCGTGCCTTCACGGCACGGCGTGCACTGGCCGCAGCTCTCGTGCATGTAGAAGTACGAGAGGCGCAGCAGCGAATGCACCATCGAGCGCGAGTCGTCCATGATGATCACGGCGCCCGAGCCGAGCATCGAGCCCGCCTTGGCGATCGAGTCGTAGTCCATCGTCAGCTCGTTCATGATCGCCGCCGGCAGGACCGGCGCCGACGAGCCGCCCGGGATCACGGCCTTGAGGGTACGACCTGCGGTCACGCCGCCGGCGAGCTCGAGCAGCTTCGTGAACGGCGTGCCGAGCGGAATCTCGTAGTTGCCCGGCTTCTGCACGTCGCCCACCACCGAGAAGATCTTGGTGCCGCCGTTGTTGGGCTTGCCGACCTCGAGGTAGGCCGGGCCGCCGTTGAGGATGATCCACGGCACCGCGGCGAAGGTCTCGGTGTTGTTGATCGTCGTCGGCTTGCCGTAGAGGCCGTAGCTCGCCGGGAACGGCGGCTTGAAGCGCGGCTGGCCCTTCTTGCCTTCGAGCGACTCCAGCAGCGCCGTTTCCTCGCCGCAGATGTAGGCGCCGAAACCGTGACAGGCGTGCAGCTGGAAGTCGTAGCTCGAGCCGAGGAGCTTGGCGCCCAGGTAGCCGGCAGCGCGCGCTTCCTCGAGCGCCTCCTCGAAGCGCTCGTAGACCTCGAAGATCTCGCCGTGGATGTAGTTGTAGGCCACGTTCACGCCCATCGCGTAGGCGGCGATCGCCATCCCCTCGATGACCATGTGCGGGTTGAACATGAGCAGGTCGCGGTCCTTGCAGGTGCCCGGCTCGCCTTCGTCGGAATTGCAGACCAGGTACTTCGCGCCGGGGAACTGGCGCGGCATGAAGCTCCACTTCAGCCCGGTCGGAAAGCCCGCGCCGCCGCGGCCGCGCAGGCCCGACGACTTGACCTCGGCGATCACCTGCTCCGGCGTCATGCCGACGCCTTCGCCCTGGGCCAGGATCTTGCGCAGGGCGCTGTAGCCGCCGCGCGTCTCGTAGTCTTTCAGGCGCCAGTTCTTGCCGTCGAGGCCGGCGTAGATCTGCGGCTCGATGTGCCGGCCGTGGAAGCAGGTTTCCGTGCCGGTAGCCTGGAAGCGGGCGAGATCGAAGGTCGGGTTCATGCCGGATTCGCTCCGGTCTGCGCGCGCAGGGACGAGACCAGCTCGTCGATCCGCGCATCGCTCATGAAGCTCACCATCTGCCGGTCGTTGACGAGCAGCACCGGCGCATCGGCGCAGGCGCCCAGGCACTCCGCCTTCTGCACCGTGAAGGCGCCGTCGGCGGTGGTGCCGCCCTCCTCGATGCCGAGCGACGAGCACAGGTGCTCGAGCGCGTGCTGGCCGCCGCGCAGCTGGCACGGCAGGTTGGTGCAGACGTTCACTTTGACCCGGCCGACCGGCGCCTGGTTGAACATGTTGTAGAAGGTCGTGACCTCGTGCACCGCGATCGGCGGCATGTCGAGCGCCTCGGCGACGAGCTGCTCGCTCTCTTGCGAGACGAAGCCCTGCTCCTGCTGCAGGATCGCCAGGCAGGCGATCACCGCCGAGGCCTTGCCCTCCGGCGGGTACTTGGCAATCTCGCGGGCGAAGCCCTTCGCCGCGGTTGCCGAGAGCATGGCCCTTGCGGGCGTCGGTGCGTTCACCGGTCGATCTCCCCGAACACGATGTCCATGGTGCCGATCACCGCCACCGCGTCGGCGATCATGTGGCCGCGCGCCATCTCGTCGAGCGCGGCGAGGTGCGGAAAGCCCGGGGCGCGGATCTTCAGGCGGTACGGCTTGTTGGCGCCGTCGCTGACGATGTAGATGCCGAACTCGCCCTTGGGATGCTCAACCGCGGCGTAGGCCTCGCCCTCGGGCACACGAAAGCCCTCGGTGAAGAGCTTGAAGTGGTGGATCAGGTCTTCCATCCCGGTCTTCATCTCGACCCGCGACGGCGGCGCGACCTTGTGATTCGAGGTGATCACCGGACCCGGATTCGCCTTCAGCCAGTCGACGCACTGGCGGATGATGCGGTTGGCCTGGCGCATTTCCTCGACCCGCACCAGGTAACGATCGTAGGTGTCGCCGTTGACGCCGAGCGGCACGTCGAAGTCCATCTTGTCGTACACGTCGTACGGCTGGTGCTTGCGCAGGTCCCAGAGGATCCCCGAGCCGCGCAGCATCGGTCCGGTGAAGCCCAGGTTCATCGCCCGCTCGGGCGTGACGACGCCGATGCCGACGGTGCGCTGCTTCCAGATGCGGTTGTCGGTGAGCAGCGTCTCGTACTCGTCGACCTTCTCCGGGAAGCGCTTGACGAAGTCGTCGATGAAGTCGAGCAGCGAGCCGTGCCGGTTCTCGTTGCGCTCGCCGGTCGACTTGGCCGAGCGGATCTTCGACTCGCGGTACTGCGGCATCGTGTCCGGAAGGTCGCGGTACACGCCGCCCGGGCGGATGTACGCGGCGTGCATGCGCGCGCCTGAGGCCGCCTCGTACATGTCGAACAGGTCTTCGCGCTCGCGGAAGCAGTAGATGAAGATGTTCATCGCGCCGCAGTCGAGGCCGTGCGCGCCGAGCCACATCAGGTGGTTCATGAGACGCGTGATCTCGGCGAACATGACCCGGATGTACTGGGCGCGGATCGGCACGTCGACGCCGAGGAGCTTCTCGATCGCCAGGCAGTAGGCGTGCTCGTTGCACATCATCGAGACATAGTCCAGCCGATCCATGTAGGGCAGCGACTGGATGTAGGTGCGCGTCTCGGCGAGCTTCTCGGTCGCCCGGTGCAGCAGGCCGATGTGCGGATCGGCGCGCTGGATCACCTCGCCGTCGAGCTCGAGCACCAGGCGCAGGACGCCGTGCGCCGCGGGATGCTGGGGCCCGAAATTGAGCGTGTAGTTCTTGATGTCGGCCATGTCAGTGCAGGCCGCCGTAGTTGTCTTCGCGGATGACGCGCGGCACGATCTCGCGCGGCTCGATCGTCACCGGCTGGTAGATCACGCGCTTCTGCTCGGGGTCGTAGCGCATCTCCACCGTGCCCGAGACCGGGAAGTCCTTGCGGAACGGGTGGCCGATGAAGCCGTAGTCGGTGAGGATGCGGCGCAGGTCGAGGTGGCCGTCGAAGATGATGCCGAACAGGTCGAAGGCCTCGCGCTCGAACCAGTTGGTGGAGCTCCAGACCTCGCCGAGCGAGGGAATCTGCGGCACGTCGTCGTCGACGCAGAAGACCTTGAGGCGCAGCCGCCAGTTGTGGGTGATCGAGAGCAGGTGCGAGACGACGCAGAAGCGGAGCCCCTCCCACTCGACGTCGCGATAGCTCGAGTAGTCGACGCCGCAGAGGTCGACGAGCTGCTCGAACTTCAGCGCGGGATGGTCCCGCAAGAGGAGCGCGGTCTCGATGTAGTCGGCGGCGGCGACGGTGAGCGTGAGCTCGCCTAGCGCACGGTCGAGCTTTTGCACGCGGGCGCCCAGCTCGGCCGTCAGCGCGGCCTGCAGCGTGTCTAGCTTGCTCACCACGGGCGGCGCGTCGCTCATCGCGCGATCGTCGTCTCGCGACGGATCTTGGCCTGCAGCTGCAGCACGCCGTAGAGCAAGGCTTCGGCGGTAGGCGGGCAGCCCGGAACGTAGACGTCGACCGGCACGATCCGGTCGCAGCCGCGCACCACCGAGTAGCTGTAGTGGTAGTAGCCGCCGCCGTTGGCGCACGAGCCCATGGAGATCACCCAGCGCGGCTCGGCCATCTGGTCGTAGACCTTGCGCAGGGCCGGCGCCATCTTGTTGCAGAGGGTGCCGGCGACGATCATCAGGTCGCTCTGCCGCGGGCTCGGCCGGAACAGCATGCCGAAGCGGTCGATGTCGTAGCGCGCGGCGCCGGCATGCATCATCTCGACCGCGCAGCAGGCCAGGCCGAAGGTCATCGGCCAGAGCGATCCGGTCTTCGACCAGTTGATGACGGTATCGAGGCTCGTCGTGACGAAGCCTTCCTTGAGAACGCCGTCGAGGCTCATGGAGTTGCCTTCATTCCCAGTCGAGGGCGCCCTTTTTCCACTCGTAGGCGAAGCCGACGACGAGGATGGCGAGGAACAGCATCATCGCCCAGAAACCCGCCGGGCCGATCTCGCGCAGCGCCACCGCCCACGGAAAGAGGAAGGCGATCTCGAGATCGAACAGGATGAAGAGGATGGCGACGAGGTAGTAGCGCACGTCGAACTTCATGCGCGCGTCCTCGAATGCCTCGAAGCCGCATTCGTAGGGCGAGTTCTTCGCCTGGTCGGGCCTTCTCGGCCCCAGCAGGAAGCCGAGGACCTGCGGCGCCACGCCGACCGCTATCCCGATCAGGATGAAGAGGATGACGGGGAGGTAGGGGTCGAGGGTCATTGTTCTGGTGCCGACGGCGAGACTCGAACTCGCACAGCTTTCGCCACTACCCCCTCAAGATAGCGTGTCTACCAATTTCACCACGTCGGCTTTGCGCTACTGCGCGAGTGGCGCGAATTATATAACAAGCCATTGACTCGTTCGTGCGCCGCAACAAAAAAATCAATCGATCGGAATTCTCTTACAAGCTATTTCGGAATGTCCTTCGCCTTCGAGTCCGACGCCGGCGGGGTCTGCGCCGGAACCGCCGGAACGGTCTGCGCCGGAGCCGAGTCCATCACGCTGCCGGATACCTTGGGACGCGAGGT
>JAIOOS010000028.1 GCA_021414305.1 Burkholderiales bacterium
CCGCCGAAGGCTGGCTCCGGCGGGGGTCTGTCGTCTCGTACCGCGTGCCGGCGTTACTCGGCGGCGGGGTTCGGGTTGGCCTTCTTCTCGTACTGGTCGGAGATGTCCGCACCGGTCGCCTGGTCGACGCGACGCATCGACAGCTTGACCTTGCCGCGGTCGTCGAAGCCGATCAGCTTGACCTTGACCACGTCGCCGACCTTGACGACGTCGGCCGTCTTCTCGACGCGGCGCGGGGCCAGCTCCGAGATGTGGACGAGACCGTCCTTCGAGCCCATGAAGTTCACGAAGGCGCCGAAGTCCATGATCTTGACGACCTTGCCGGAGTAGATCGCGTTCATCTCGGGCTCGGAGACGATGCCCTTGATCCAGTCGATCGCCTTCTTGGCGTTCTCTTCCGAGACCGAGGCGACCTTGATCGTGCCGTCGTCCTCGATGTCGATCTTGCAGCCCGTGACCTCGACGATCTCGCGGATGACCTTGCCGCCCGTGCCGATGACTTCGCGGATCTTGTCCTTCGGAACCGTGAAGGTCGTGATGCGCGGCGCGTTCTTCGACACTTCCTGGCGCGGGTCGTTCAGGCCCTTGGCCATCTCGCCCAGGATGTGCAGGCGGCCGTCCTTGGCCTGGCCGAGCGCGATCTTCATGATGTTCTCGTCGATCGACGTGATCTTGAGATCCATCTGGAGAGCGGTCACGCCCTTTTCCGTACCGGCCACCTTGAAGTCCATGTCGCCGAGATGGTCCTCGTCGCCGAGGATGTCGGTGAGCACGGCGAAGGCGCGGTCTTCCTTGATGAGACCCATCGCGATGCCGGCGACCGGGCGCGGCAGCGGGACGCCGGCGTCCATCAGCGACATCGACGAGCCGCACACCGTGGCCATCGAGGACGAGCCGTTGGACTCGGTGATCTCCGACACGACGCGGATCGTGTAGGGGAACTTGTCCTTGGGCGGGAGCAGCGGACGGATCGCGCGCCAGGCGAGCTTGCCGTGGCCGATCTCGCGACGGCCGGGCGAGCCCATGCGCTTGGCTTCACCCACCGAGTAGGGGGGGAAGTTGTAGTGCAGCATGAAGTGCTCGCGGTATTCGCCCTCGAGCGCGTCGATGATCTGTTCGTCGTCGCCCGTGCCGAGCGTCGTGACGACGACGGCCTGCGTCTCGCCGCGCGTGAACAGCGCCGAACCGTGGGTGCGCGGCAGGAAGCCGACTTCCGTCACGATCGGACGGACGGTCTTCGTGTCGCGGCCGTCGATGCGGCGGCCGGTGTCGAGGATCGCGTCGCGCACGACCTTGGCCTCGAGCTCCTCGAACTGCGCGCCGAACACGGCGGCTTCCTCGGGGATGTCCTTGAACTTCTCGGCGGCGGACTTCTTGATGGCCGAGACCTTGTCGCGGCGCGCGAACTTGACCGGATCGGTGTAGGCCTTGCCGAGGTCGCCCGCGAACGCGGCGAGCTTCGACTTGACCGACGCCACGGCCGGCGGGACCGGCGTGAGCGGCCAGGGATCCTTGGCGGCCGTCTCGGCGAGGCTGATGATCAGGTCGATGACCGGCTGGAACGACTTGTGGCCGAAGGTCACGGCGCCGAGCATCACTTCCTCGGTCAGTTCCTTGGCTTCCGATTCCACCATCAGGACGCCGTCCTTGGTGCCCGCGACGATGAGGTCGAGGTCCGAGTTCGCCATCTCGCTCTGCAGCGGATTGATCCTGAGCTCGCCGCCGATCACGCCGACGCGCGCGGCACCGATCGGGCCCATGAACGGGATGCCCGAGATCGTGAGGGCGGCCGAGCAGCCGACCATCGCGACGATGTCCGGATCGTTCTCGAGATCGTGGCTCAGCACGGTCGCGATGACCTGGACTTCGTTGCGGAAGCCTTCGGGGAACAGCGGACGGACCGGACGGTCGATGAGGCGCGAGGTCAGCGTCTCCTTCTCCGTCGGACGGCCTTCGCGCTTGAAGAAGCCGCCGGGGATCTTGCCCGCAGCGAAGGTCTTCTCCTGGTAGTGGACGGTCAGCGGGAAGAAGTCCTGGCCGGGCTTGGCGTCCTTCCTGGCGACGACGGTGGCGAGGATGACCGTGTCGGCGATCGACACCAGCACGGCGCCGCCGGACTGGCGGGCGATTTCACCGGTCTCGAGGGTGACGGTCTGCTGACCCCACTGGAAGGTCTTGGTGACTTTGTTGAAGATGCTCATGGCGTGTTCCTTCGTTGCTTCGGGCGCCATCGGGGCGGCACCGGAACCCGGAACGAGAGCTCTGTCGGCGAAATGCCATTCCAAGGGTGCTCGATGCGCGCCTCGCGCCTGAACATCGGTGGAATGACACAGCCTCGCCTGTCGGCAGCTCGCTCCAAGAAATCCGGGAAGCCTGCTCTCGCGATCGGCTTCCCGGCTTCGATTCAGCCTACTTGCGCAGGCCGAGCTTCTGGATCAGGGCGGTATAGCGGTCGGCGTCCGTGCTGCGGAGATAGGCGAGCAGGCTCTTGCGCCGGTTGACCATCTTCAGCAGGCCACGACGGCCGTGGTGATCCTTCAGATGGGTCTTGAAGTGCGGGGTGAGCTCGTTGATCCGGTCGGTGAGCAAGGCGACTTGCACCTCGGTCGACCCGGTGTCGTTGGCGGCTCGGGCGTGCGCCTTGACGATCTCGGCGGTATGTTCGGTGGTGGCGGGCATCTCGTTTCCAATATGTGAAACCGAGCGCCGGGCCGAGTTCGGCCGCGAGATCGGTTTCGGGTTCTGACTTGCGAACGCCGGTGAAACCGACCGGCGCCGTGCTGGCTCTCGCTGCTTCAGCAGGAGAGCCCGTGATTATAGACCGAGGAAGCGCTGCAGTCGCTCCACCCCCACGACCAGCCGCGCCGGGTCGCGCGAGGCAAAGCACCAGCGGAGCCACCCCTCGCCCTCCGGGCCGAAGGCGGCGCCAGGCGCCAGGCCGAGGCCGGCTTCCGCGACCAGGCGCTTGGCCAGGGCCAGCGAGTCGGACTCGCCCTCGACGCTGAAGAAGGCGTAGAGCCCGCCGGCGGGCTCGGCCACGGTGATGCCGGGCAAGGCCGTCAGGCGGGGCAGGAGGGTGTCGCGGCAGGCGCGCAACCGGCCGACCAGCTCGGGCACGGAGGTGTCGGCCTGGCTCAACGCCGCCAGCCCGGCGCGTTGCACGAACACCGGCGCGCACGAGGTGTTGAACTCGATCAGCTTGGCCAGCTCCGGGCCGAGGCCCGGCGGCGCGACGATCCAGCCGAGCCGCCAGCCGGTCATGAGGAAGCTCTTGGAGAAGCTGTGCACGACCAGAAGCCGGTCGTCGGGCTCGGCGATGTCCAGGAAGCTCGGCGCGCAGGCGCCGGGCACACCGGCGAAGTAGACGCGCTCGTAGACCTCGTCGGCGACGATCCAGGTCCCGGTGCTGCGGCAATGGGCGAGGAGGATTTCCTGCTCGGCGCGGGTGAGTGTCCAGCCGGTCGGGTTGTTCGGCGAGTTGATGAGCAAGACGCGGGTGTGTGCAGTCACGGTATGGCGCAGCTCGTCGAGATCGAGCCGCCACGTGCCGCGTTCGGCACGCAGCGCCAGGCGCACGACGCGAGCGCCCAGGATCGCCGGCTGCGCCGTGAGGTTGGGCCAGACCGGCGTGACCGCCACCACCTCGTCGCCGGCACCCACCAGCGCCTGCATGGCGAGCATGAGGGCGTTGACGCCCGATGAGGTGACGGCGATGCGGCTGGCGTCGATCGGCCGATGCAGACCGCTGGCGTAGTGCGCGAGCGCCTCGCGCAACTCGGCCAGGCCGAGGTTGTGCGAGTAGAAGGTCTCGCCTGCCGACAGTGACTTCACCGCCGCGTCGCGAATGTGCGCCGGCGTCGCCTCGTCGCTTTCACCGAACCAGAACGGCAGCACGTCGCTGCGGCCGAGCGCGGCGTTGGCGACTTCGCGGATCTTCGATCCCGGCAGGTCCCGAATGACTTGTCTCATGCGATGCGTGGCCAGCGGCCCTTGAAAACAAAAATGCCGCTCTCAACTCGGCGGCAGGGTCGCAGCGGTGGTGCAGCGACCGAACCCATTGTAGGAGCTCGCCATGTTTGTACTCCCCCTCTCCCGCCCCGCTTCCCTGCTGCGCCGCAGCCCCGTCGCGCCCGCGTTCGGCACCGCGCTCGACCGCCTGTTCGACGAGTCGTTCGACCGCTACGTCGGCGGCAGCGCAACCGGCGCCGACAGCCGCACGCCCGCGATGGACGTCTCCGAAAGCGACGCCGCGTACACGATCGTCTTCGAGGTTCCGGGCACGACCCGCGAGCAGCTCAAGGTCTCGGTCGAAGGCAAGCGCGTCGTGCTGAGCACGGTGGTCGCGAGCGAAGCCGCTGCGCCGGTGGAAGGCCAGGTGGCGCCCGTGGCCGAAGCCAGGCCGGCCGCCCGCGTTCTCTACCGCGAGCGTTCGGTCGCGGCCTACGCCCGCACCGTCGTGCTGCCGGCCGAAGTGGACCAGGCGCAATCGCAGGCGAGGTTCGAGAACGGCGTCCTGACGCTCACGCTCGCCAAGAAGGTGCCCGCGGGCGCCACGCAACTGAGCATCGCCTGACCGGGCGACGCCCGAGGGCCGCTCAAGCCGCCCTCGCGGCGAGCGGCTCGGCGGTCAGCGGCCAGCGCGGCAGCACGTCGAAGGCGTAGTCCGACGACAGCGCGGCGATGCCGCGCTGCAGCCGCATTGCCGCGGCGAGCGCGATCATCGCGCCGTTGTCGGTGCAAAGCGCCAGCTCCGGGAAGTAGACCCGGGCCTGGCGCTTCTCGCATTCGCTGCGCAAGCGCGCGCGCAGGACCGTGTTGGCGCCGACGCCGCCGGCCACGACGAGCCGACTGCAACTCGTGCGCTGCAACGCCGCCATCGTCTTGCGGACGAGCACGTCGACGATCGCCTCCTGCGTCGACGCGGCGAGGTCGGCGCGCGGCTGTTCGCAGTTCGCGCCCTCCAGCTTGAGCGCATGGGTGCGAACGGCGGTCTTGAGGCCGGCGAAGGAAAAGTCGAGCGAGTCGCGTTGTAGCAGCGGACGCGGCAAGGCATACGCCGTCCGATCGCCGAATTCGGCAAGCCGGGCCAGCGCCGGCCCGCCCGGATAGCCAAGGCCTAGCAGCTTCGCCGACTTGTCGAAGGCCTCGCCGGCGGCGTCGTCGATCGTGTCGCCGAGCAACGCGTAGGCGCCGACGTCGGTCACCTCGAGGAGTTGAGTGTGGCCGCCCGAGACGAGGAGCGCGACGAACGGGAAGGTGGGCGGATCGGCCGAGAGAAAGGGCGAGAGCAGGTGCCCTTCCAGGTGGTGGATGCCAAGGGCGGGCTTGCCGAGCGCCGCAGCGAGCGCGCAGGCGACGCCGGCACCCACCAATAGCGCGCCGGCGAGGCCCGGCCCGCGGGTGTAGGCGACGACGTCGATCGACGCGAGGTCGGCGCCGGCCGATTGCAGGACCTCGCGCGTCAGCGGCAAGACGCGGCGGATGTGATCGCGCGAGGCGAGCTCGGGGACCACGCCGCCGTAGTCGGCATGCATCTCGACCTGGCTGTGCAGGGCCTGGGCGAGCAGCGTCGGCGTCGAATCGCCCTCGGTATCGACGAGGGCGATGCCGGTTTCGTCGCAGGAGGTTTCGATGCCGAGGACGCGCATCGGGGGAGTTTAGGCGGCCCCTAATTGCCCACCGAACGGCTCAATGGATCAGACCCAGGCGTAGGGCCTTGACGACGGCGTGAGGTTTATTGGTGCATTCAAGCTTGCGAACGGCCGACGCGAGGATCTTGACCACCGAGCCTTCGGCGATGGATAGGATCATGCCGGTCTCCCATGCAGTCTTGCCTTCGGCGGCCCATTGGAGGCATTCGTGTTCACGGGGGCTGAGTCGGATCGGACTGTGTCTGCTTGAATCGATCCGGGCCTGAGAGTCGAGGAGGCCGACGGCGGTGCATTGGACGAACGTTCCGAAGAGGTGGACCCTCGCGACCAACTCTGTCAGCTCAGCTCGGCACGTAGGAAGTGGCATTCGGCGATCCACCCCGAAGAAGACATGCACATGATCTGGCAGATGGACCGCCAGAGCCACGCCATATCCAAAACCGAACGGCGCTTGATGCTCCCACTTCTCCGCAAGGCCGGCAACTATGTATGTAGATTGGCCATAGGCAATCGGCGCCCCGGAACGCTTGCAGTACTGCATGACCGGATCCACTTTGGCGGCCTCTCGGTCGTCATAGTCCACGTACTCTGGCGGGGCGTTGTTAATTTGGCCGACGATGATTGAACTGCTCGAGCTCGAAAAGTCGTCTCGGATGAGCATGACGCTATAGCGATCGAAACCCGTACTTGAAACGAAATTTTTGACCTGGAGTTCCAATGCAAGGCTGTCTTGAGCGCTGGTGACATTCAAGAACTCGTCCCTGACAAGGCTCGTGCCAATCAGGCGCGCCGCAGCGTCGACGGCTATTGCTCGATCATGCGGGGTAGACATGAGTAGCTCCGACGGCCGGGTGCGCACCCCGCCTCACTGAAAATCATAGCGAGCCGACAAGGGCGCGCAAGACCGAGCACCCGGATTGCGGCGTATCTATTAGGCGGAGCCTACCTGTCCGTCGACAATCCTGACGGAGCTAACGCGTGTGATTCCCCGCGCTGGGTACGCTGCGCAAATCCTGCGCCACCCGCCCGTCCTGCAACACGATCACCCGCCCCGCCGAGGCGATCGTCTCGGGCCGGTGCGCGACGATGACCCGGGTGATGTCGAGCTGCCGGATCGCCGCATTCACCTCGCGCTCGCGTTCGACGTCCAGCGCGCTGGTCGCCTCGTCGAGGAACAGGAACTTCGGCCGCTTGTAGAGCGCGCGCGCCAACAGGATCCGCTGGCGCTGCCCGCCCGAGAGGCTCGTGCCCATGTCGCCGACCAGCGTGTGCCAGCCCATCGGCATTGCCTCGATCTCGTCGGCGATCGCGGCGATGCGGGCGCATTGCTCGGCCCAGGCGGTGTCGGCGTCGGCATCGAAGAATGTGATGTTGTCGACGATCGAGCCGGCGAAGAGCTGGTCTTCCTGCATCACCGTGCCGATCATGTCGCGCCAGGCGCGCAGGCCCACCTGCTGCAGGTCGACGCCGCCGACCCGGATCTGGCCCGACTGCGGCGCGAGGATGCCGAGCATGCACTTCAGCAGCGTCGTCTTGCCGCAGCCCGAGGGCCCGACGATCGCCACCGAGTCGCCCGCGTCGATGCGCAGGTTCAGCCTGCGCAGAATCGGCTCTTCGGCAGCCGAGTAGGCGAAACGGACATCGACCACCTCGAGGGTCGGCGTTCCGTCGCCGATCTTGGCGGCCACATCGACCATCGGCTCGGGCTCGGCCAGCACGATGTCGGCCAGACGCTCGCCCTGCAAACGCAGCATCTTGATGTCGACTGCCTTGTCGATCAGCGCGCTGATCCGCTGGGCGAACTGCTCCTTGTAGGCGAGAAAGGCGAACAGCATGCCGACTGAGAACCGGTGATCGAGCACCAGCAGCGCGCCGACCCAGATCACCGCGACGCGCTCGATTCCGAACACGAGCTTGTGCAGCACGACGAACATCAGGTCGAGCTTGCGCGTCGCGATGTTCGCGTTCATCGCGTCGACCACCAGGTTCATGAAGCGCGCCTGCCGGTCGGCCTGGCGGTTGAACAACTTGATCGACTGCACGCCGCGCAGCGACTCGAGGAAATGGGTCGAGCGCTTGGCGTCGAAGACGATCGCCTCCTCGGTGGCCTCGCGCAGGGGGCGGAAGAACACCCGCCGCAGCAAGCCGTAGGCGACGACGCTAGCGAGCGCAATCGCCGTCAGCGTGCCGCTGTAGACGAGCATCATCGCCAGCGTCACGACCACCAGCAGGCCGTCGAGCACGGCCTCGACGAAGCTCGTGGTCATCGTCTGCTGGATGTGCTGGACGGCACCGAAGCGTGACATCACGTCGCCAGTGTTGCGCCGATCGAACCAGGTCACCGGCAGTCGCATCAGGTGCGCGAACACGTTCGAGAGCCACTGCAGGTTGAGCGTGGACGACAGATGGAGTACGGCCCACGAACGGATCGCCCCCGCGCCCACCTGGATCAGCACGAGCAGGGCGAAACCGATGCCGAGCGTGACGAGCAGGTCGCGGTCGTTGCTGACGAGCACCCCGTCGACCACCCACTGCAGGTAGAACGGCGTGAGCAGCATGAACGCCTCGAGGGCGAAGGCGAGCAGGAAGATCTGCGTCAGCGAGCGTTTCAGTCCACTCACGCGGCCGAGCAGTTGCCGCAGGCCCACGGTCTGCCGCTCGACGCCGGGCCGGAAGTCGGCCTCGGGCGTGAGCTCGAGGGCGATGCCGGTGAAGTGCCGCGAGACCTCCGCCAGAGGAAGCCGGCGCACCCCGCGGGCCGGGTCGTGGATCACCGCGCGGCCGCCAGACAGCTCCTTCAGGACGACGAAGTGGTTCAGGTCCCAATGCAGGATGCACGGCAGCTCGAGCTGCGGCAGATGCTCCATCTCGGCCCGCACAGCGCGCGG
The DNA here is from genome assembly GCA_021414305.1 of Burkholderiales bacterium. Classification (GTDB taxonomy): domain Bacteria; phylum Pseudomonadota; class Gammaproteobacteria; order Burkholderiales; family Burkholderiaceae_C; genus Schlegelella_A. The sequence goes on from JAIOOS010000028.1 coordinate 8,540, forward strand.
GCTCAGGTGCAGTTGGCCGGCGACCCGAACCAGGTCGGCCATGGTCGCGCCCTTCATCGACACCGAGAAGCGGCGGCGGAGCGTGGCCAGGTCGCTCTCGAAGCCGTGCCGTGCGGCGATCATCGCCAGGCAGGCCAGGCCGCACTCGGCCCCTTCGGTCTGCAGCAACATCGGCAGGCGCTTGCGCACCCCGCCGAAATTCAGCGCGTCGAGCAGAGAGGCTGCGCTCACACCCGGCTCGCGATGCCGAGCACGGGCTCGAAGATCCACTCGATCAGGCGACGCCGGTCGAGCACGACGTCGGCGTCGAGCTGCATGCCGGGGGCCAGAGCCTGCGAGGAGCCGTACGCGGCAACGTCCTGCTTGTCGAGACGAACGGTGATGCGATACAGCGGCTCGCCAGAGGCCACGCCGCCGGCCAGCGGCAGGCCGGCGAGCTCGGTGGGTTGCAGAGGTGCCTTCGAGACCTGCACCACCTGCCCGCTCTGGTGGCCGAACTTCTGGTACGGGAAGGCCTGGTAGCGAAGCATCACGGTCTGGTCGGGGCGGACGAATCCGATGGCGCTCGACGGGGCGAAGAGCTGCGCCTGCAGGCGCGTGTCGGCGGGGATCAAGCTCGCCATCGCGCCAGCGGCGGAGACGCTCTGTCCCACCTCGGCAACGACGGCGGAGACCGTGCCGTCCTGGGGGGCGCGCACGACGATCCGCTGACGCGCAGCGTTTTCCGCAGACTGTGCCGCCACGACCGCAAGGTCGCGGTCGATCTCCCCTTGCGCTGCACGGGCGCGCAAGGGGAGCTCCCGACGCTCGGCCTGCAGGGAGGCGATCTCGCGCAGGTGGGCGGCCCGCTGCCGCTCGAGCGCGATCAACTGGGCCTTGACGCCGAACAAGTCCTCCGACTTCGAGCGGACCTGCGCGTCGGACACGTAGTTCTCGGCGCGGAAGGCCTTGTATTGGGCCAGCGCCTCCTCGGCCAGCTGCTGGCGCTGGCGCTGCAGCATCTGCTCCTCGGCCAGGGTGCCGAGCTCGCGCTGCATCGCTTCGAGGCGCCGGTCGAGCGCCGCCAGGCGGGTGGCTTCAAGTTGGGACTGCTGTGCCGACGTACCGCGCAGGCTTTGCTGACGGGCGGTGAGGCTTGACTCGACGGCGGCTTGGGTATCGCCCGAGAGGCTCGACTGGCCGACAGCCAGAACGAACAGGGTGTCTCCCTGTCGCACCGGCTGCCCTTCTCGGACACGGACCTCGACGACGATGGCGCTCAACGGTGCGACCAGCCGGATCACTCCTCGGTCGGGCGCCAGAAAGCCGATGACGCGCGCCTTGCGCGCGTATTCACCGACCGAAAGGAAGGCGATAACAAGGGTGGCAGCGATCAAAACGAAACCGGTCGCGACCCACAAAGGTACCGGTCGCGTTAGTTGAACGGCGCCAAGCCACGCTTGTTGGTTGCTAGCTACTGCCTCTGGTCGAAAGAGCTTGTGCACGACGCAGCCGGCGACCGTCGCTAGTCGATTTGCGCTGGGAAAGTGGCCGGCGCCAGCGCCGGTGGCCTTTTTACCAGCCCTTGTTGGGCAAGGCAGACTGTTGAATCCCCGCACCCGAAACCTGACGCAGTTGATCCTGCGTCAAGCGGGTGGGTGTCGGCACCGTCGATGCCGCGACGGGCTTCGAGGACTGCGGCTGTTGCTGTTGCATGAGGGCTCCTGGATTCGACTGGTGTGCACTCAAGCGCACCAATCGATTTCAACAGGCATGCCCAAAATATGTAACTGTCAACTCTTACAGTGTGCAGTGGCTCACGCTCGTGGCACTGACGAATGTGCCGCACTTGGCGACCCATTGAAGCTAGCGGATCAATCCCAGGCGCAGTGCCTTCAAAACGGCCTGATGCTTGTTTACGCACCCTAGCTTGTGGGTAGCGTTGTTTACGTGCAATGCAGCTGTCCGCTCGCTGATGCCGAGCACGCTACCAACTTCCCAGGCCGTCTTGCCCTCCATCGTCCAGCGCAGGGTTTCCAGCTCACGCGGCGTCAACGCTGGTGCACCGGGGGCGCTGGGCGCTGGTGCCAAAATCCGCTGGGCGGCATCTTGGGCATGGACCGCAAACAGTTGGAGGTCGGCGACAAGCCTGGTGACGGCGACACTGTCGGTCGGAATCGGCTGATCCCGATCCACGCCCAGTACAAAGTGTCGCCCTTCCGGCATGTGCAGGGCCATTGCAATCCCACTTCGAATCCCAAAGCGCGCCTGCTCCTCCCACATGGGGCCAAGCCCCTGCTTCGCATAGGTGCTCTGGTCCCAGATGATCGGCACGCTGTTGCGCTTGCAGTGCTGCATAACCGGATCGCGACGTGATCTCGTCGTGTCTTCGAACGCCTCCTTGTAGTCGTGCGGCGTGTTATCGATCCCAATGAATTCGGCTTGCCCAAGGTGGTGATCGATGACCAGCGTAGCTGCGACCGTCTCAAAGCCCAGGTGCTTAGCGAAACGCACAACCTCGCTTTGAAGCTCGTCCCTGGTACGAGTCGACAAGACGGCAGTGAAATTGGACTCAAGCATGTTTGTCAACGGTCACGCGACGGGGAAAGAGTCCGCACGAGGACATTCTTATCACCCTGACAACGTTGACAGATGGCAACGACGAGAGGGCTTGTCACACTCGCTCACCATCAACGGCTCAATGGAGCACCGCCATCGACTCGACGACGACAACAATGACCCCCGCTTGGATCGTTTACGCATGGCCCCCTCTATTGTGGCAGGCTAGCCGCGCACCGCAGTTGCACCTGACACATCTCAGCACACGTGTGCTGAGCTTCGGTGACGAAGAGTCACCGTGCACCGGGCAGACCCTCTGGGGCGACTCGACTGCCAAGCAGTCCGCCGGTGTCGCGTGGGATTGGGTCGAAGTCCAGGAGGGTGTGGTCGCGATGGCCGATCCGCTCGGTGTCGTGACCAACCTCAAGCTGCTCGACGAACGCGGCGAGGCCTTGAACCAGAGCGAGGTCGCGGTGCAGCTGCACCAGCTGGTTCACGCCCTACCCTGGCAAACCGAAGTGCGCCGCGCCCTGCACCCCGCGCACTGCTGATCCAGCCGCTTGCGCCGTCCGGCCACCCCCGGAACCAACTGTCGCAAATTTCACGAAAGCCCTTGCAATTGCCCTTCCCGGTCCGCCTTCGGGCGGGGTACCCTCGGGACTCCCCCGCTGAAAAGCCCACCGAGATCCGACCCGGGACAATGAAAGAGTACCGACTTCTGGCCTGGCCCGAGCTGACCTCGGAGTTCCAGCGCACTGCACACCGCCGGGTCCTGAGCGATCTCTCGCTGCGCTACATGACATCCGCCCAGCTCATCGAGGTGAGCGGCCTGAAGAAGGGCGAGCTCAAGGTCTTCCTGAGCATGCTCGACGCCCGCGGCCTGCTCGACGAGCGCGACGGCACCGCTCCCGACTCCTTCCTCGACTCCATCGGCAAGCTGGGCTGGTTCCGCCGCCCCGGCGCGCCGACGCACGACGGCCGCTGACCCCGCCGAGCGCTGCCGCGGGAGCGGTCAGTGCTTCTCCTTGGCGTGGTTGATCGAGTACTTCGGGATCTCGACGGTCACGTTCTCGCGCTTCAGGATCGCCTGACACGACAGCCGCGACGTCGGCTCCAGCCCCCAGGCGCGATCCAGCAGGTCTTCCTCGCTCTCGTCGGGCTCGCCCAGTGAAGCGAAGCCTTCGCGCACGACGACGTGGCAGGTGGTGCAAGCACAGCTCATCTCGCAGGCATGCTCGATCTCGACGCCGTTCTCGAGCAGCGCCTCGCAGATCGACTCGCCGGGCGCGGCCTCGATCTCCTTGCCCTCGGGGCAGTACTCCGGGTGCGGCAGAACCTTGATGATCGGCACGGTCAGACGTCCTCGACGCGGCGGCCCGCCAGGGCACGGCGGATGCCGCGGTTCATGCGCTCGGCGGCGAAGGCTTCGGTGCCCTCGCCCAACGCCTTGAGCGCGTCGTCGATCGCGAAGCGATCCTCGCTCGGCCGCACGGCGGCGAGACGGGCCACCAGACCGTCGACCGCGCCCCGCTCCTCCGCGGACAGCAGGTCGCCGTCGGCGGCGAGTGCCGTGGCCGTCGCCGCGAGCAGGCGATCGGCGTCGACCTGGGCCTCGCGCAGGCTGCGCGCGGCCATGTCGGCTTCGGCGGTCTGAAAGCTCTCGCCCAGCATCCTCGCGACTTCCTCGTCCGTGAGGCCGAAGCTCGGCTTGACCACCACGGTGGACTCGACGCCGGCCGTTTCCTCACGCGCGCTCACCGCGAGCAGGCCATCGGCATCGACGGTGAAGCTGACCTTGATTCGCGCCGCGCCAGCGACCATCGGCGGAATGCCGCGCAGCTCGAAGCGGGCGAGCGAGCGACAATCGGCCACCAGCTCGCGCTCGCCCTGGACGACGTGGATCGCCATCGCCGTCTGCCCGTCCTGGAAGGTGGTGAACTCCTGCGCTCGTGCAGTCGGGATCGGGCTGTTGCGCGGAATGATGCGTTCGACCAGCCCGCCCATGGTCTCCAGGCCGAGCGAGAGCGGGATCACGTCGAGCAGCAGCACGCTGGTGGCGGCCGCATTGCCGGCGAGCGCCTCGGCCTGGATCGCCGCGCCGATCGCCACGACTTCGTCGGGATCGAGGTCGATCAGCGGTGGCCGGCCGAAAAGCTCGCCCACAGCCTGCTGCACCAGCGGCATGCGCGTCGAGCCGCCGACCAGGACCACGCCGTCGATGCCGCTCGCCTTGACCTTGGCGTCGCGCAGCGCCTGGCGCGCCGCGGCGAGGGTTCGGTCGACGAACGGCCGGGCGACGGCTTCGAGTTCGGTCCGGTCGATCTGCAGGCTGAACGGCCTGCCGCCCAGGGTGCAGGCGAAGCGGACCTCGTTCGCGGCAGACAGCCCTTCCTTCGCCGCCCGGGCCGCGACGATCGCCGCCCGGCGATCCCCGGCCGAGACGGCGGTCGCGCCGCCCTTCTCCACCGCCCAGGCGGCCAGCGCCGCGTCGATGTCGTCGCCGCCCAGCGCCGAGTCGCCGCCCGTGGCCACCACCTCGAACACGCCCTTCGTCATGCGCAGGATCGATATGTCGAAGGTGCCGCCGCCGAGGTCGTACACCGCGTAAAGGCCTTCGGAAGCGTTGTCCAGACCGTAGGCGATCGCGGCGGCGGTCGGCTCGCTGATCAGGCGCAGCACGTTCAGGCCCGCCAGTTCGGCCGCGGCCTTGGTCGCTTGGCGCTGGGAGTCGTCGAAGTACGCCGGCACGGTGACGACGGCGCCGAACAGATCGTCGGCGAAGGTGTCCTCGGCGCGCTGCCGGAGCGTCGCCAGGATCTCGGCGGAGATCTCGACCGGGGACTTCAGGCCGGCGGCGGTCTGCAGCCGCACCATGCCCGGCGCATCGACGAAGTCGTACGGCAGGCGCGCATCGACGTCCGCGCGGCCCCGCCCCATCAGGCGCTTCACGGAAACGATCGTGTTCACCGGATCGGCCACCGCCTGGTCGAGGGCGCGCTGGCCGATCTCGGTCCGGCCGTCGCCGCGATAGCGAACCGCCGAGGGCAGGATCGTCCGGCCGTCGGCGTCGGGCAGGCACTCGGCGACGCCGTTGCGCACCGCGGCGACGAGCGAGTGGGTCGTGCCCAGGTCGATGCCGACGACGTGACGCCGCTGATGCGGATCGGGCGACGCCCCAGGCTCGGAGATCTGCAGCAGGGCCATGCTCAGGTCTCCATGGCCGCGAGCCGGTCGCTCACGTCGGCGGCGAAGCGCTCCACGAACATCAGCGCGCGCACCTGTCGGGCCGCGCGCTCGTAGTCGGCCACGGCATCGATCGAGCGGGTCAGCTCCGCGTAGGCGCCTTGGCGGTGGGCGTCGATGTCGGCAGCGATCGCCTCGACCGCCGCGAGCGTGCCTGCCTCATCGAGACCCTCGCGCCAGGCCATCTGCTGCATCAGGAACTCGGCGGGCATCGCGGTGTTGTCCTCGGCACGGATCGGCACTCCGGCGAGTTCGCACAGGTAGGCAGCCCGCTTCAACGGATCCTTGAGCCGCTCGTAGGCTTCGTTGACGCGCACCGCCCACTGCATCGCCGCCCGCTGCGCCGCCGCGCCCCCGGCGGCGAACCGGTCCGGATGCACCTCGGCCTGTACCGCGCGTCGCCGGGCGGCGAGATCGTCGGCGTCGAGCGCGAAACGGCGCGGCAGGTCGAAGAGGGCGAAGTCGTCGCGATCGAACAGCATGGTCAAAAAAGAGAAGGGCCCGCTTCGCGGGCCCGCTGAATTCAGCGAAGCGTCAAATCATCGAAGCGTCGAACGAGCGAAGCGCCCTTACACCCGGAACGATTCGCCGCAGCCGCAGCGATCTTTCTCGCGCGGATTGCTGAACTTGAAGCCTTCGTTCAGGCCCTCGCGAACGAAGTCGAGCTCGGTGCCGTCGATGTAAGGCAGGCTCTTGGGGTCGACGATGACCTTGACGCCGTGGTCCTCGAAGACCTGGTCTTCGGGGAGAAAGTCGTCGGCGTACTCGAGCTTGTAGGCCAGGCCCGAGCAGCCGGTCGTCTTCACGCCCAGGCGAACGCCGACGCCCTTGCCGCGCTTGCCCAGATAACGGGTGACGTGGCGGGCCGCTGCCTCGGTGAGGGTGACCGCCATGTCAGTGGCTCGCCGCTTCCGGGCTGGGCTGGCGCGCGCGCTCGACCGCGTTCTTCGCCTTGTAGTCGCTGACCGCGGCCTTGATCGCATCCTCAGCGAGGATCGAGCAGTGGATCTTCACCGGCGGCAACGCCAGCTCCTGGGCGATGTGCGTGTTCTTGATCGTCAGGGCCTCGTCGAGCGACTTGCCCTTGACCCACTCGGTGACGAGCGAGCTCGAGGCGATCGCCGAGCCGCAGCCGTAGGTCTTGAACTTCGCGTCCTCGATCAGACCCGTCTCGGGGTTGACCTTGATCTGCAGCTTCATCACGTCGCCGCAGGCCGGCGCCCCGACCATGCCGGTGCCGACCGAGTCGTCGCCCTTGTCGAACGAGCCGACGTTGCGCGGATTCTCGTAGTGCTCCACGACTTTCGCGCTGTATGCCATTTCTTTTCTCCTGGAATTCTTCGCTCGGCGAATCAGTGCGCCGACCACTGGATGGCGCTGATGTCGACGCCTTCCTTGAACATGTCCCACAGCGGCGAGAGCTCGCGCAGACGGGCGACACGATCCTTCAGGGTAGACACCACGTAGTCGATTTCTTCCTCGGTCGTGAAACGGCCGATGGTCATGCGCAGGCTCGAATGCGCGAGCTCGTCGCTGCGGCCGAGCGCCCGCAGCACGTAGCTCGGCTCGAGGCTGGCCGAAGTGCAGGCCGAGCCCGACGAGACGGCAATGCCCTTCACGCCCATGATCAACGACTCGCCTTCGACGAAGTTGAAGGACATGTTGACGTTGTGCGGCACGCGCTGCGTCGGGTGGCCGTTGAGGAAGGTCTGCTCGATGCCGGAAAGGCCGTCGATCAGCTTCTTCTGCAGCATGCGGATGCGCTCGCTCTCGGTTCCCATTTCCTCGCGGGCGATGCGGAAGGCCTCGCCCATGCCGACGATCTGGTGCGTGGGCAGGGTGCCCGAGCGCATGCCGCGCTCATGGCCGCCGCCGTGCATCTGCGCCTCGATCCGCACCCGGGGCTTGCGCCGCACGTAGAGCGCGCCGATGCCCTTGGGGCCATAGGTCTTGTGCGAGGCCAGGCTCATCAGGTCGACTGGCAGCTTCGCCAGGTCGATCTGCACCTTGCCGGTGGCCTGCGCCGCGTCGACGTGGAAGATGATCCCGCGCTCGCGGCAGAGCGTGCCGATCGCCGCGATGTCCTGGATCACGCCGATCTCGTTGTTCACGTACATGACCGAGACGAGGATCGTGTCGGGCCGCAGCGCCGCCTTCAGCTTCTCGAAATCGAGCAGGCCGTCTTCCTCGACGTCGAGGTAGGTCACCTCGAAGCCCTGACGCTCGAGCTCGCGCATGGTGTCGAGCACCGCCTTGTGCTCGGTCTTCACCGTGACGAGGTGCTTGCCCTTGGTCTTGTAGAACTGGGCCGCGCCCTTCAGTGCCAGGTTGTCGGACTCGGTGGCGCCCGAGGTCCAGATGATCTCGCGCGGGTCGGCCCCGACCAGCGCCGCCACCTCTTCCCGCGCCTTCTCGACCGCCGCTTCCGCTTCCCAGCCCCAGGCGTGGCTGCGCGACGCGGGGTTGCCGAAGTGCTCGCGCAACCACGGGATCATCGCGTCGACGACGCGCTGGTCCACCGGCGTCGTCGCGCCGTAGTCCATGTAGATCGGGAAATGCGGGGTCATGTCCATGGCGAAAGGCTTACTTCGAGAAAGCCGCCCCCAGCGCGAACACCGAGTTCGGCGCGGTGATCTTGATCGGCTTGACGACCGGCGTGGTCGAAATCGCCCGCTTGACCGGGTGCTCCTCGATCGAGACACCCTTGGCGATCTGTTCATCGACCAGCTTCTTCAGCGACACCGAGTCGAGAAACTCGATCATCTTGGAGTTCAGGCTGGCCCACAGGTCGTGCGTCATGCAGCGGCCGGCGTCCTCGCCCATGCAGTTTTCCTTGCCGGCGCAGCCGGTCGCGTCGATCGGCTCGTCGACGGCGACGATGATGTCGGCAACGGTGATCTCCTCGGACTTGCGGCCGAGCGAATAACCGCCGCCAGGGCCGCGGGTGCTTTCCACCAGCTCGTGCCGGCGGAGCTTGCCGAACAGCTGCTCCAGGTAGGACAGGGAGATCTGCTGCCGGGCGCTGATCGCCGCCAGGGCGACCGGGCCCGAATGCTCGCGCAGGGCGAGGTCGATCATGGCGGTCACCGCAAAACGGCCTTTGGTGGTCAAACGCATGTAAAGCACTCCTCGGGTTCGGTGTCGGATCCGCTGGGTTGCGGGGTGCTGGCGGCTTGGCAAAAACCGAGCCGCCGAGTCGCCTTTTCCTATCCCGACCGATTTAGTCGAGTATAGAGGAAACCGACTGATTCGGTCGAGATTGGGGGGATTGGTTCCCCTTCAAGGCCAGGGGCGATTCGGCCGGGCCTAGCGCGACGCCTTGGGCGCCGCGGCGATCGGGATGACATTGTCGACGCCCGGTGCGCCGAACGCCTGCTCGCGCAGGGCCGCGAGCTGGTCGCGCAGCCGCGCCGCCTTCTCGAACTCGAGGTTGCGGGCGTGGTCGAGCATCTGCTTTTCCAGCAGCTTGATCCGCTTGCCGAGGTCCTTTTCGCTCATCACCTCGGTCAGCGTCGACTCCTTGGCCAGGCGCAACTCTTCCTTGGCGCTCTTGTCGCTGTAGACGCCGTCGATCATTTCCTTGATCCGCTTGACGATGCTGACAGGGGTGATGCCCTCGGCCAGGTTGTGCGCCGTCTGCCGGGCCCGACGCCGCTCGGTCTCGCCGATCGCCAGCTTCATGGAGTCGGTCAACTGGTCGGCATAGAGGATCGCCTTGCCGTTCAGATTGCGCGCTGCCCGGCCGATCGTCTGGATCAGGCTTCGCTCCGAGCGCAGGAACCCCTCCTTGTCGGCATCGAGGATCGCCACCAGCGACACCTCGGGGATGTCGAGGCCTTCACGCAGCAGGTTGATGCCCACCAGCACGTCGAAGGTGCCCAGGCGCAGGTCGCGCAGGATCTCGACCCGCTCCACGGTCTCGATGTCGCTGTGCAGGTAGCGCACCTTGACGCCGTTGTCGGCGAGGTAGTCGGTGAGCTGCTCGGCCATGCGCTTGGTCAGGGTGGTGATCAGCACCCGCTCGTTCACCTCGACCCGCTCGCGGATCTCCTGGAGGACGTCGTCGACCTGGTGGGTCGCCGGGCGAACCTCGACCAGGGGGTCGATGAGCCCGGTCGGTCGCACCAGCTGCTCGACCACCTGGCCGGCATGCTCCTTCTCGTAGGTCGCCGGCGTCGCCGAGACGAACACCACCTGGCGCATCTTGGCCTCGAACTCCTCGAACTTTAGCGGCCGGTTGTCGAGCGCCGAGGGCAGGCGAAAACCGTAGTCGACGAGCGTCGTCTTCCTCGCCCGGTCGCCGTTGTACATGCCGCCGAGCTGGCCGATCATGACGTGGCTCTCGTCGAGGAACATCAGCGCGTCCTTGGGCAGGTAGTCGACCATCGTCGCCGGCGGCTGGCCGGGCGCGGCGCCGGAGAGATGCCGGGTGTAGTTCTCGATTCCCTTGCAGTGGCCGATCTCCTGCAGCATCTCCAGGTCGAACCGGGTCCGCTGCTCGAGCCGCTGCGCCTCGACCAGCTTGCCGGCCTTGACCAGCTCGTCGAGCCGGCCGCGCAGCTCCTCCTTGATCGTCTCGATCGCCGAAACCACCCGGCCGCGCGGCGTTGCGTAGTGGCTCGCGGGGTAGATGACGAAGCGCGGAATCTTCTGCCGGATCCGGCCGGTGAGCGGATCGAACAGGGTCAGCGACTCGAGCTCGTCGTCGAACAGCTCGATCCGCACCGCCAGCTCGCTGTGCTCGGCTGGGAAGACGTCGATCGTGTCGCCGCGCACCCGGAAGGTGCCGCGGCTGAAGTCGGTCTCGTTGCGCGAGTACTGCATCCGGATCAGGTGGGCGATCGCGTCGCGCTGGCCGAGCTTGTCGCCGGTGCGCATGATCATCCGCATCTCGGTGTAGTCCTCGGGCGCGCCGATGCCGTAGATCGCGCTCACCGAGGCGACGACGATCACGTCGCGCCGCTCGAGCACGCTCTTGGTCGCCGAGAGCCGCATCTGCTCGATGTGCTCGTTGATCGCGCTGTCCTTTTCGATGAACAGGTCGCGCTGCGGCACATAGGCCTCGGGTTGGTAGTAGTCGTAGTAGCTGACGAAGTACTCGACCGCGTTCTTCGGAAAGAACTCGCGGAACTCGGCGTAGAGCTGCGCGGCGAGCGTCTTGTTCGGCGCGAAGACGATCGCCGGCCGGCCGATCTGGGCGATCACGTTGGCCATGGTGAAGGTCTTGCCGGAGCCGGTGACGCCGAGCAGGGTCTGGAAGCTCAGGCCGTCACGAATGCCTTCGACCAGACCCTTGATCGCCAGCGGCTGGTCACCGGCCGGCTCGTACGGCTTCCACAGCTGGAACGGCGAGTCCGGGTAGCTGACGAAGACGCCTTCACGCTCGGCAACGGGCTCCGCGGCGGGGTCGAGATCGGCGATTTCTGGCATGGCAGATAAAATGGGCAGGTGCTTCGCCGTTCTGAGCGAAACCGGACACGGTAACGCAAAGGCCTCTTCGGGGCAAAGGCGCGAAGCAGGCGAGAGGTGGCAGATGAAGCCGCCTGCGCCGATTCCAAGCACATAGCGCGCCCAAAGGCGCGCCCACGAGGACCGATTCCGATGCCTTCGCTCTTCGACGCCGTCGAGATGGCGCCCCGCGACCCGATCCTGGGCCTGAACGAGCAATTCGCCGCCGATCCCAACCCCGCCAAGGTCAATCTCGGCGTCGGCGTCTACTACGACGAGAACGGCAAGCTGCCGATCCTGCGCTGCGTCCGCGCCGCCGAGCAGATGCTGATCGAGGCGGCCAAGCCGCGCGGCTACCTGCCCATCGACGGCATTGCCGCGTACGACGCCGCGACCCAGGCGCTGGTGTTCGGTGCCGACCACCCGGCGAGAAAGGCCGGCCGGATCGCCACGGTGCAGGCCGTCGGCGGCACCGGCGGGCTGAAGGTCGGCGCCGATCTCCTGCAGCGCATGAATCCGAAGGCACGCGTGCTGATCAGCGAGCCGAGCTGGGAAAACCACCGCGCCCTGTTCGAAGGCGCCGGCTTCGAGGTCGGCACCTACGCGTACTACGACCCAGCGAGGAAGGACGTCGACTTCCCCGCCATGCGCGCGGCGCTCGAGGCGGCCGAGCCCGGAACCATCGTCGTCCTGCACGCCTGCTGCCACAACCCGACCGGCTGCGACCTCACGGCGGCGCAATGGGCGGAGATCGTGCCCGTCCTGGTGAAGGGCAAGCTGGTGCCCTTCCTCGACATGGCCTACCAGGGCTTCGGCGACGGCATCGCCGAGGACGGCCTCGCCGTCCAGCTCTGCGTCGCCGCCGGCCTCGACTGCCTCGTCGCCACCAGCTTCTCGAAGAGCTTCTCGCTCTACGGCGAGCGGGTCGGCGCCCTCTCGGTCGTCTGCGCCAGCGCCGACGAGGCCGCGCGCGTGCTGAGCCAGCTCAAGCGCGTGATCCGCACCAACTACTCCAACCCGCCGACGCACGGCGCCGCGGTCGTCGCCCACGTGCTGGCGACGCCGGCGCTGCGCGCGATGTGGGAAGAAGAGCTCGCCGGCATGCGCGAGCGCATCAAGCGGATGCGCCTCGAGCTGCGCCGCCGGCTGGAGGCCGCCGGGGCGAGCATCGACACCGAGTTCATCACCCGCCAGCGCGGCATGTTCAGCTATTCCGGCCTCGGCAAGGCGCAGATGCAACGTCTGCGCAGCGAGTTCGGCATCTACGGCGTCGACTCGGGGCGGATCTGCGTCGCCGCCCTGAACGACGCCAACCTCGACGCCGTCGTCTCGGCGATCGTCAAAGTCAGCCCCTAGAGGAACCCCCCGCCCATGATGCTTTACGAGTGGTACGAAGCGCAGCGCGCGCTCCTGAGCCCGTTCTCCGAGTTCGCCAGCGCGTCGTCCAAGCTCTACAACCACCCGCTCTCGCTGTTCGCCCATACGCCGATGGCGCATCGGGTCTCGGCCGGGCTCGAGTTGATGCATCGCCTGGCCAAGGACTACGAGAAGCCCGAGTTCAACATCCGCTCGGTGCAGATCGACGGCAACGAGGTCGCCGTCCACGAGCAGGTCGCCGTCCTCAAGCCCTTCTGCCGCCTGGTGCGCTTCAAGCGCTTCACCGACGACCTGCCGACGCTGCAGCGCATCAAGGCGCAGCCGACGGTGCTGGTGGTGGCGCCCCTGTCCGGCCACCACTCGACGCTCCTGCGCGAGACGATCCGAAAGCTCCTCGAGGACCACAAGGTCTACATCACCGACTGGACCGACGCGCGCATGGTCCCGGCCGACAAGGGCCCGTTCCACCTCGACGACTACGTCGCCTACATCCAGGAATTCATCCGCTCGATCGGCCCCGAGGTGCACGTCATCTCGGTCTGCCAGCCGACCGTGCCGGTGCTGGCGGCGATCGCGCTCATGGCCAGCAACGGCGAGCCGACGCCGCGGACCATGACGATGATGGGCGGCCCGATCGACGCCCGCAAGAGCCCGACCGCCGTCAACAACCTGGCAACCAACAAGAGCCACTCCTGGTTCGAGAACAACGTCATCTACCGGGTGCCGGTGAACTATCCCGGGGCCGGCCGCGCGGTCTACCCGGGCTTCCTGCAGCACGCCGGATTCGTGGCGATGAACCCCGACCGGCACCTGAAGTCGCACTACGACTACTTTCTCGACCTGGTGCGCGGCGACGGCGACAAGTCCGATTTCCACCGCGACTTCTACGACGAGTACAACGCGGTGCTCGACATGCCGGCCGAGTACTACCTGGACACGATCAAGACCGTGTTCCAGGACTTCGCACTGGCCAACGGCAGCTGGAAGGTGAAGGGCCAGCTCGTCCGGCCGCAGGACATCACGACCACGGCGCTGCTGACGATCGAGGGCGAGCTCGACGACATCTCCGGGGCCGGCCAGACCCGCGCGGCGCACGCCCTGTGCACCGGCGTCCCGGCCGACCGCCAGTTCCACTACGACGCCGTCGGTGCCGGCCACTACGGCATCTTCTCGGGGCGCCGCTGGCGCGAGAAGGTCTACCCGCGCGTGCGCGAGTTCATCGCCTCGCACGAGGGGCCGCACGCCGGCGCCGCGACGAAGCGGCCGACGAAGCGGATGCTGGGCACCTCGGACAGCGGCACCGTGACGGCGAAGAAGCCGGCGCGCGCGCCGGTGCGCCGCAAGCGCCTGGCCGCCTGACCGGGCCGACCATGACCGGGGCCGCCCTCGCCGCCTCGTTGCTCGACGCGCTGCCGCAGACGCAGTGCACCCGCTGCGGCTACCCCGACTGCCGCGGCTATGCCGAGGCGATCGCCGCCGGGGAGGCCGAGGTGAATCGTTGCCCGCCGGGCGGCGCCGAAGGCGTGGCCCGGCTGGCGAGCATCGCCGGCCGGACCGCCCTGCCGCTGGACCCTGAATGCGGCAACGAGGCGCCGCGGGCGGTGGCGGCGATCGACGAAAGCGCGTGCATCGGCTGCGCGCTCTGCCTGAAGGCCTGCCCGACCGATGCGATCCTCGGCTCGGCGACACGCATGCACACGGTCGTCGCCAGCCTGTGCACGGGCTGCGAGCTCTGCCTGCCGGTGTGCCCCGTCGATTGCATCGCCCTCGTGCCGGCCAGCGGCGAGCGTACCGGCTGGGACGCCTGGAGCCCGGCCGAGGCCGAGCAGGCGCGGCGCCGCTACGAGCTGCACCGGCGGCGGCTGGGCGCCCCGAAGTTGCCGGCCGCGGTGACCGCGCTGCAAGGCGCCGCCTCGAACCGCCAGGAAGCCATCGCGGCCGCGATTGCCCGCGCCCGCGCGGCGCGCGCCGGGTCCTGAACGAACCGCAGCCCGGGCCGACGACCACGATGAAAGACGCCGCCATCGTCCCGTTCTTCGCGACCCTGCGCGATGCCAACCCCGACCCGTCGAGCGAGCTCGAATACGCGAGCGTGTTCGAGCTGCTCGCCGCGGTGCTGCTGTCGGCCCAGGCCACCGACCGCGGCGTCAACAAGGCGACGCGGCACCTGTTCGCGATCGCGCCGACGCCGCAGAAGATGCTCGCCCTCGGGCAAGCCGGGCTCGAGGACGCGATCAAGACGATCGGCCTGTTTCGCGCCAAGGCGAAAAACCTGCTCGCCACCTGCCGCATCCTGGTCGAGGAGCACGGCGGCCAGGTGCCGCGCACGCGGGAAGCGCTCGAGGCCCTGCCGGGCGTCGGCCGCAAGACCGCCAACGTCGTTCTCAACGTCGCCTTCGGCGAGCCGACCCTGGCGGTCGACACGCACGTCTTTCGGGTCGCCAACCGGACCGGCCTGGCGGTCGGCAGCACGCCGCTCGAGGTCGAGACGATGCTGCTGGCGCGCGTGCCGGAGGAGTTCCTGGCGAATGCGCACCACTGGCTGATCCTGCACGGCCGCTATGTCTGCCTGGCGCGCCGGCCGCTCTGCGAGATCTGCGCGGTGGCGCGCTGGTGCGACTCGGCACCGGCCCTGCTCGCCGCCGCACGCGCCGCCTAGCGCCTGTCGGCGGGCCTAGCGCTTCGCCGCTGTGCGCTCGCGGCGCACTTCGTCGAGCGCCTCGCAGACGGCGCCGGCGCCGTCGACGATGCGGGGCCCCTGGCGACTGATCGCGTCGCCATTGAGGGTGTAGAGCCAGCGTCCCTTGACCGCCGCGAGACGCGGATGCGCACGCCAGGCGGCGAACGCGCCGGCGTCGGGGTCGCGGCGCAGCAGCGCCGTGGCGCCGTGCTCGTCGGCGGTGAAGATCGCTTCCGGATCGGCCGCGAGCACCGACTCCAGCCCGACCTGCGGCACCAGCGGACGGAGACCGGCGAACACGTTGCGACCGCCGCAGAGCTCGATCACCTCGCTGACGATCTGCCGGCGGTTGATCGTCATCAGCGGGCTCGCCCACACCTGGTAGAAAACGCGCACCGGCGCGTCGTTCGCATGGCGGCGGCGCAAGGCCGCGAGGGCGTCGCGCAGCCCGGCCGCCGCCGGTCGCGCCGTGTCGGCGGTGCCGAGCAGGTCGCCGAGCCGCTCGATCGCCTGCGCGACGTCGGCGAGCCGTTGCGGCTCCAGGCTGAACAGGCGAACGCCGGCCGCCTCGAGCTGGTCGAGCTCGCGGGTCGTGTTGCCGTGGCGCCAGACGAGAACCAGGTCGGGCTTCAACGCGAGCACGCGCTCGACGTCGATCCGGGCGGCGTCGCCGATGCGC
Organism: Burkholderiales bacterium; assembly: GCA_021414305.1. GTDB lineage: Bacteria > Pseudomonadota > Gammaproteobacteria > Burkholderiales > Burkholderiaceae_C > Schlegelella_A. Next base: position 24,505 of record JAIOOS010000028.1, read on the forward strand.
GGGATCGTCCGCACGGCGGCGGGGAAGTCGCTGCTCGAATCGGCGGCAACGATCGCCGCGCCCGCGCCGGCGGCGAACACCAGCTCGGTCAGGCTGGGCGCGAGGGTGACGATCCGGGTCGGCGCTTGTTCGAGTCGGAGCTCGCGGCCGGCATCGTCGACGGCGACGAGGGGAGCCCCATGCACACCGGACGCGAGGGCGAAGGCCAGCAACAGAACGAGCACGCCGACGCGAGCGCAGAGCGCTGCCGACCTCGCCGCCGCCGAACGCCTACCCACCTCCGCCCTCCTCGCCCGCCACCACCACGAAGCGGCGCGCGCCATGCAGCTCGACCGATTCGATCGCGACGTCGAACACCCGGCTCATGCGCTCGGCCGTCAGCACGCTGTCGCGCTCGCCGGCAACGGCGCCGCCCTTGCCGTCGAGGACGATGCAATGGTCGGCCAGATCCCAGGCGAGATTGAGGTCGTGCAGGCTCGCGAGCACGGCGCCGCCCTGGCGCGCGTGATCGACGAGCAGGCCGAGGAGCAGCCGCTGGTGAGCGGGATCGAGGTGCGACGCGGGCTCGTCGAGGAGGAGCAGCGGCGCGTCCTGCAGCAGCACGGTGGCGATCGCGACCCGCTGCCGCTCGCCGCCCGACAAGGCCTGCACGTCGATTCCGGCGAGGCGGTCGAGGTCGAGGCGCGTCAGCAGCCGGTCGATGGTGGCGGCATCGTCGTCGCCCGCGGCCACCCGCCAGGCGAAGCCGCGGTCGCGCGCCAGGACTGCGGTCTCGCGCACCGTCGCCGGAAACGGGTCGGACCAGAACTGCGGGCTCCAGGCGCGACGTCCGGCGAGCTCGGCCGCGGGCCATGCCGCGAGCGGGCGACCGTCGATTCGAACCTGCCCCGAGGCGAGCGGAAAGACGCCGGCGATCGCCGCCAGCAGCGACGACTTGCCCGCGCCGTTCGGGCCGATCACGACCCAGCGCTCGCCGCTGCCGACGCGAACGTCGAGCTCGCCGAACAGATCGCGCCCGCCGGCCAGCCCGCCGGCGTGCAGGCGCAGGCTCGCGACCTCGAGCTCGACGCCGGCCGATCGATCGTCGCCAGGCCGGCTCATGGCCCGCGCCTCGCCGCCGGGCGATGCAGCAGCATCGCGATGAACGCCGGCACGCCGATCGCCGCGGCCAGCACGCCCACCGGCAGCTGCACCGGCGCGACCAGCGTGCGCGCCGCCGCGTCGACGAGAACGACGAACGCACCGCCACCGAGCGCGCTCGCGGGCAGCAGCAGCACCGCGGCGCGCACGCCGAGCAGGCGCAAGGCATGCGGCACGACCAGGCCGACGAAGCCGATCGCGCCGGCGGTCGCCACCGCGGCGCCCGTGGCCACTGCCGCGGCGATCAGCGTCACGATGCGGCGCCGCCCGACCGGCACGCCGAGCGTCGCCGCCCAGGCATCGCCGCGCGCCAGCCAGTCGAGCTGGCGGGCGGTGGGCCAGACGACCGCGAGCGCCAGGGCGAGCGCGAGCCAGACGATCTCCCAGTGCGCCGCGCCGTTCAGGTCGCCGAGCAGCCAGAACACCATGCCGCGGAGCTGTCCCTGGTCCGCCAGAGTGAGGATCAGGGAGACGATCGCCGAGCAGCCCGAGCCGATCATCACGCCGACCAGGAGCAGCGAGGTCGCGCTGTCGCCGCGCGCGACCGAGGCCGGGCCGGCGAGGCGGCGTCCCATCAGGCCGAACAACAGGGTCGCGGCGAGAAAGGCGCCGGCGGCCGCGCCGCCGGCGATGCGCCATTCGGACAACGCGGCGCCCGCGCTGCCGGCGAGAAGAATCGTTCCGAGGGCGCCGACCGAGGCGCCGCCGGCGACACCGAGCACGTAGGGATCGGCGAGCGCGTTGCGCGTCAGGAGCTGCATCAGCGCGCCGGCGAGGGCGAGGGCCGCGCCGGCGCCGAAGCCGGCGAGCACGCGCGGCACCCGGATCTGCCAGAAGATGTCGGCCGAAGCCGCGCCGAAGCCGGTCGAACCGGCGAGCACGCCCACGCCGCAGGCGCCCGCCGCAACGAGCGCCGTCAGGACAAGGGCGTGGCCGACCCGCATGCGCTACAGGCCCTGGCCGTCGAATCGCACGCCGATCCAGGCCTGGCGGCCGAGGCCCTGGTAGTCGCGCAGCGGCTCGATCCGGTGGTCGAGCGCGTTGAGCAGTTTCGCCTCCAGGCGCCATTGCGGCAGGAAGCGCCAGGCGGCGCGCAGGTCGAGCACGCCGTAGCCGCCGAGCTGGAAGGTCGTGTCCGGCGTGCCGTCGGGTCGCGCGCCGACGAAGACGAAGGCCGCGCCGGCGTTCCAGGCCCCGGCCGTCCAGGTCGCCGCCAGGCTCTCCTGGTGCGCCGCGCGGCGGTTGAGGCGATATCCGGTGTCGCTGTCGGTCGCATCGAGGAACTCGACATTGCCGCTCAGCTCGAGCGCGCCCCAGCGCTGCGACGCGGCCAGGCTCACGCCCTGGAGGCGGGCGCGGCCGACGTTGCGGGCACAGCCGAAGGGATAGCCGGGCGGGCACAGCCCCAGGGGCTCGAAGTTCTCGTCGACGTTGGGCTCGTAGTTGATCAGGTCCTTGACCTTGTTGCGATACGCCGTGACCGACGCCCGCGTGTCGCCCGACTCCCAGCTCGCGCCGATCTCGATGCTGCGACCGCGCTCGGGCTTGATTGCGAAGCCGGGCGTGCCCGGGGGAATGCCGTAGTCCGGATAGAACAGGTCGTTGAAGGTCGGCGCGCGAAAGGTCGTGCCGCCGAGCACCCGCAGCTTCAGCCCGCGCACCAGCTCGTAGCTCAGGCCGCCGCGGTACGTGGTGTTGCCGCCGTAAGCCGAGTTGTCGTCGTGACGCACGTCGGCCTGGACGCCGAACGCGTCGAACCGGCCCGAGTAGCCGGCGGCGAGCGCGTTGTTGTGCCGTTTCGGCGCGTCGGTGAAAGCATCGCCGCTGGCCCGCTCGCGCAGGTGTTCGTAGGCGAGCACGAGCTGCTGGTCCGGGCCGAAGGCGAGCGCGTTCTGCCAGGTCGCCTGCTCGCGCTCGGTCTTGAAGCGGGTCGTCGTCGAGCCCCCGCTCCTGGCGTCGTCGATGCTGCTGCCGAGCTGCACGGTGGTCGTCCAGTTCGAGGTGACGGCGCCGCGATAGTCGAGCGAGGCGACCCGCGTCTTCAGCCGATTGCGGAAGTCCGGCGAGGGGTCGGGATTGAACTCTGCGTCGTACTCGGCCGAGTCGTACTGCGAGTTCAGGCGGGTCTCGAGCAGGCTGACGCCGATGCGATGCCCGGCGGCCGGCGCGTAGCCCAGCCGCAGGCTCCCCGACTTGCGGGAAAAGCCGTCGTCGTCGGGATTGAACGTGCCGAAGACGTCGCCGGGCCGCACCGCCGAGACGCCGTCGCTCTTCTCGGCAGCGAGCGAGACGGCATAGTCGAACGGACCCTGCGAACCGCTCACCCCGAGGTCGCCCTGGCGCGAGCGATGGCCGCCGATCGCGGCCGCGCCGGTGATGCGCGGCGCGCCTTCGCCGCGCCGGGTGAATATCTGGATCACGCCGCCCACGGCGTCGGCGCCGTAGAGGCTGGACGCGGGGCCGCGCAGCACCTCGATGCGGTCGATCTGGGCCAGGCTCAGCGCCTCGAACTCGGCCTGGCCGAGCGTGGCCGAGCCGACGCGGACGCCGTCGACCAGCACCACGGTGCTGCTCGTGCCGGTGCCGCGGACGAAGTAGCCCGAGGTCTGGCCGGGACCGCCGTTGCGCGAGATCTGCACGCCGGCGGCGCGGCGCAGCAGGTCCTCGACCGAATCGGCGGTGCCGTTGCGGATCGTCTCGGCGTCGATGACGACGACGTCGGCGCTGCTGCGGCTGAGCGCCTGCGGCTCGCGGGTCGCGGTGATTACGACCGGATCGAACCGCGTCTGTGCCGTGGCCGAGAGGGGGAGAACGAGGAGAAGCAGGCGAAGCGCGGCCAGCGGCGTGCGCTGCCTGTTGCGGAGGATGAACATGGTGAAAAGCCCGGACAACGGCACGTGACCCGCTTCCCCGCGGACACGTGCGACATGGCCGAAGCACGAGGCTTCGGCCGCTCGTTGGCCGGTATCCGGGCTGGCGGATTCGACCCCGGCGACCTTCCCGGGAGCGCGAGCTTCCAGTGGCATGTGCGCCGGGATTGAAACCGGTCTCGCGGGGAGACCGGTTTCGTCCACCGTACCGTTGCGGGGGCAGCGCGGGTTGGGCGGCGCCTGCGCGCCGCGTTTCGCTTCCCGTTTAACTGCGAAGGCATGAACGCCTTCACGAGCACCAACGAAACGCATTCTAAGCAGCGCGGATCGCCGGCAGGCGACGCCTACAATTCCGCCACCCCGCATTTCGCCGGAGTCCCATGTCCCAGATCGAAGAACTCGCCGACCGGGTCGAGCGCTTGTTGTTGCGGCATGAGGAAGTGCAGCGAACCAACGCCTTGCTGCGCGAGCAGCTCGCCGCGGTCTCTCACGAGCGCGACAACCTGCGCTCCCGGCTCAACGCCGCGCGCAGTCGGATCGACGTGCTGCTCGACCGCCTGCCGCGCGACGCCGAGGCCGGCGCCGCCGGCAACGCGGCCGCCGCCGACGGCGAGCTGAGGAGCGTCGGTTGAAGCAGGTCGAGGTCACCATCCTCGGCCAGAGCTACCTGCTCGGCTGCCCCGACGGCGGCGAGAAGGCTCTGCTGGAAGCGGTGGCCGCGGTCGACCGCGAGATGAGCGCGATCCGCGACGGCGGCAAGGTGAAGGCGCGGGAGCGGATCGCGGTGCTCGCGGCCCTCAATCTCGCGTTCGCGCTCGCCGAGCGCGGCACGGCACCGAACCCGGCCGCGGAGGACAGCGCCGAGGATGAAAACGCGGCCGATGTCAAGACCTCGACCGTCGATATTACGCAGTTGATCCGGCGTCTCGACATGGCCCTCGGCGCCGACGGACAACTGCTCTGAACAGGCCCTTTTTCCAAAGCCCGCGCGTAGAATGAATTCGTCCGTTGCGCTCGCGTGAACTCTATATTTCCTTGAACCGATGCTCGCAAGAGCAAGGGCTTGGAACATCGCCCGGTAGGTGTGATCGTCTCGCGTCAGATGAACCCGAAGCCGGGCTGACCTCGCCCACCTGAACTGCCTGGGTTCAGGAATGCGGTTCACGGGGCGCGGCGGACACCTTATTCCTCCCCAAGCCCGAGTCGCCATGCGCTACTGGTTGATGAAGAGCGAGCCGAGCGACGTCTCGGTCGACGATGTCGCGGCGATGCCGAAGAAGACCGTCAACTGGTACGGCGTGCGCAATTTCCAGGCGCGCAACTTCATGAAGGACGAGATGTCCGTCGGCGACGGCGTCCTCTTCTATCACTCGTCGTGCCCGGAGCCCGGCGTCGTCGGCATCGCCGAGGTGGCTTCGGCGCCCTACCCGGACCCGACCCAGTTCGATCGGAAGAGCCCCTACTACGACGCGAAGTCCAAGCCCGAGGCGCCGCGCTGGCAGCATGTGGACGTGCGGCTGGTGAAGAAGACCCGGCTGCTCGGCCTGCCCGAGCTGCGCACGATCCCGGAGCTCGCAGAAATGCGCGTGCTGCAGAAGGGTAACCGTTTGTCGATCACGCCGGTGAGCGCGGCGGAGTGGCGCAAGATCACGAGCCTGCTGGCCTGAGGACAAGGCGCCGTCGAGCGCCCGGGAATTGGCGGCCCGGAAATTGCGATGGCCGTCGCGGAGACAAGTGTCATGAGCATCGCCCGCTACATCCGGGAGATCGGCCGCGGCCGCGAAGGCGCGCGCTCGCTCGATCTCGCCAGCGCGCACGACCTGATGAGCCAGGTTCTGGACCGGCGCGTCACCGACCTCGAGATCGGCGCCTTCGTGCTGGCGATGCGCATCAAGGGCGAATCGGTGGCCGAGCTGGTGGGCTTTCTCGGCGCGGCGCAGGAGCGCTGCATCGCCGTCCAGAGCGACCGGCCGACGATCGTGCTGCCTTCGTACAACGGCTCGCGCCGCATTCCCAACCTGACCGCGCTGCTGGCGATGCTGCTCGCCGAGCGCGATGTCCGGGTGCTGGTGCACGGCAACACGCGCGACCCGAAGCGCGTCACCACCGCCGAGATCTTCCACGGCCTCGGCCTCACCTGCGCCACGAGCGCGCGCGAGATCGACGACGCCTGGAGCCGGCGCGAGCCGGCGTTCATCGGCACCGCCGCGCTCTGCCCGCCGCTGGCGCGGCTGATCGAGGTGCGCCAGGTGGTGGGCCTGCGCAACTCGGGGCACACCATCGCCAAGCTGCTTGCCGGCTGCAGCAGCGGGCGGACGCTGCGCGTCGTCAACTACACGCATCCCGAGTACGGCACCCGGCTGGCCGAGTTCATCGCCGAGACCCGAGCCGACGTGCTGCTGATGCGCGGCACCGAAGGCGAACCGGTGGCCGACGCGCGCCGCCTGCAGAAGCTCGACGTCTACCTCGGCGGCCTCGCCCGGCCGGAGCTCTCGCTGCCGGGCCAGACCGGCGTCGTGACCGAGTTGCCCGTGCTGCCGCGCAGCAGCGACGCGCCGACCACCGCCCGCTACATCCAGGCGATCGTCAGCGGCGCCATGCCCGCTCCGGCGGCGGTGACGGCGCAGGTCGACTGCCTGGTGCGCGCGCTCGGCGAACTCGACCGACCGGCGGCGCGCAAGGCCTCGGCCTGAAGCCCGTCACGGCGGGGCGGCGCACGATAATCCGGCGCGCGCGCCACCGCCGCGCTCCGGTTTCGGGAGGACACCTGTGGAGCCGATCGACAAGCTGCATCGCCTGACGACCTCGCACGGCGCCCTGAAGCCGGGCAAGGGCATGGTCACGGGCGTGATCGCGCTCGGCCTGGCGCTCCTGTGCTTTCTCGGCGTGCTCGCCTTCCACTTCCCGCAGTACCTGACGACGCCGGAATTGCGCAAGGCCTACAACGTCGACGCGATGCGCCTGCTGCTGTTCTGGTCGCTGGTGCTGGCCGGGGCGATGGCCCTGCTCAACATCGTCATGGGCCGGGCCCGCTGGCTGGCCCTGATCGCGTTCGTGCTGATCGGCGCCAGCCTGCTCCTCGGCGGGCACAAGGTGCCGGTCAACGACTTCGCCGACGGCACGCCCTACATCGGCCTCGACTGGTTCATCCTCGACCTGCTCGGCTCGACCCTGATCTTCGTCTTCATCGAGAAGCTGTTCGCCCTGCGCAGGGACCAGCCGGTCTTCCGGCCCGAGTGGCAGGTCGACTTCCAGCACTTCGTCGTCAACCACATGATCGTCGGCTTCGTCCTGCTGGCGACCAACCTGCTGGTGCACAAGCTGTTCGGCTGGGCGGCGAAGGATGGCATCCGCGCCTGGGTGCAGGAGCTGCCGTTCCCGGTCGCCCTGTTCCTGATCATCCTGGTCGCCGACCTGGTGCAGTACTGGACGCACCGCAGCTACCACGAGGTGCCGGCCCTCTGGCGGCTGCACGCGGTGCATCACAGCGTGAAGAGCATGGACTGGCTGGCGGGCTCGCGCCAGCACATCCTCGAGCTGATCATCACCCGCACCCTGGTGCTCGGGCCGATCTTCGTGCTCGGCTTCAGCAAGGAAGTGATCGACACCTACATCCTGATCGTCGGCTTCCAGGCGGTGTTCAACCACGCCAACGTCAGCGTCCGGCTCGGACCGCTGCGCTACGTGATCGTCACGCCGAACTTCCACCACTGGCACCATTCGCAGGACACCGAGGGCATAGACCGGAACTACGCCGCGCACTTCGCCTTCCTCGACTACGCCTTCGGCACCGCGCACCGCGCCGACCGCGCCTGGCCCGACCAGTACGGCGTCGTCGGCGACTACGTGCCCAACGGCTTCCTCAAGCAACTGGCGTTTCCGTTCACGTGGAAGGGCTGATCCGCGGCGCCCGGGCGGTCCGGCACGCTGGCGCCCTCGCCGCCGCTCTGGCCCTCTGCTCCGTCTGGGGCTGCGCTTCGCGCCTCGAGCCGGCCACGCCCGAGAGCGGCGCGAAGCTTCGGGTGCAGAGCTCGGCGCTCGCACCCGGCAATGGCGGCGAGCTGATCGCCGCCGGGGCGCTGGAGGCCGGCGACATCCTCCTCAGCTCGGTCGGCACGCTGCAGTCGCTGGGCATCCAGCTCGCGACCTTCGCCCCGGTCAGCCATGCGCTGGTCTATCTCGGCGACGAGCGCGTCGCCGAGGCCGTGGGCGCGGGAGTCCAGGTGCGCACGATCGGCGCCGTGCTCGAGAGCGAGCAGATGGTGGTCGCCTTCCGCGACCCGCAGCTCACGCCGGCGCAGGCGGAGCGGGTGCGGGACTGGTCGCTGGCCCAGGTCGGCACCCGCTACAACACGGTCGGCGTGGTGCTGAGCGCGCCCTTCGTCATCAATCGACGGGTCTGCGAGCTGCCGCTCGTTCCCGGGCCGCTGCGCGACGCCTGCGTGCGCGGCTTCGCCACGGTGCAGCTCGGGGCGAGCAGCGACGACCGCTTCTTCTGCTCGCAGTTCGTGCTCGAGGCATACCGGCAGGCAGGGGCGCCGCTCAGCGACGCCGACCCGCGCTGGGTCAGCCCCGCCGACCTGCTGCACATGCGCGAAGGCGACGTCGCCACGCTCGCCGCGGCGCGGCCGCTGCGCTATGTCGGCCACCTGAAGTACACGGCGCCGCCAGCGACCGTGACCGACGCGCCCTGAGCGCCGCTGCCCGCTTCGACGCGGTCGTCGTCGGCGCCGGCGCCGCCGGCCTGTTCTGCGCGGCGCGGGCGGGCCAGCTCGGCCTGCGCGTGCTCCTGATCGACCATGCCGAGAAGATCGCGGAGAAGATCCGGATCTCGGGCGGCGGGCGCTGCAACTTCACCAACGTCGACACCGGGCCGGCGAACTTCGACTCGACCAACCCCGACTTCTGCCGCTCGGCCCTCGCCCGCTACACGCCGCGCGACTTCATCGCCCTGGTCGAGCGGCACGGCATCGGCTGGCACGAGAAGCACAAGGGGCAGCTCTTCTGCGACGACTCGAGCGCGCGCATCGTCGACATGCTGCTCGCCGAGTGCGCCAGCGGCGGGGTCGAGCGCTGGCAGCCCTGCGCGGTGCAGAGCGTGGCTCACGACGCCACGGGTTTTCACCTCGCCACGGCGCGCGGCCCGGTCGAGAGCGCCCGCCTGGTGGTCGCGACCGGCGGCCTCTCGATCCCGAAGATCGGCGCCAGCGGCTGGGGCTACGCCCTCGCGCGGCAGTTCGGGCACGCCGTGGTCGAGACCCGGCCGGCGCTGGTGCCGCTGGTCTGCTCGGGCGCGGCCTGGCAGCGCTTCGAGGGGCTGGCCGGCGTCGCCCTGCCGGTGCGGATCGGCGCCGACGGACCGCGGCCCGCGCCCGCCTTCGACGAGGACCTGCTGTTCACGCATCGCGGCCTGAGCGGTCCGGCGGCGCTGCAGATCTCGACCTTCTGGCGCCCCGGCGAAGCGGTCCAGATCGACCTGGCGCCGGGAGTCGACCTGGAGGCGGCATTTCGCACAGCGAAGTCCGTTCCGGGCCGTCGCCTCGGGCCCCTGCTGGCCGAGCTGCTGCCGCGCCGCCTGGCCGAAGCCTGGCTGCAGGCGACGCCGGAGCTGGCCGAGCGCCGCGTCGCCGACCTCCGCGACCGCGATCTCGCCCAGCTCGCCGCGGCGCTGAAGGGCTGGCAGGTCGTGCCGGCGGGCAGCGAGAGCTACCGCAAGGCCGAAGTCACGGCGGGCGGCGTGGACACCCGCGAGCTCGACTCGAAGACCTGCGAGAGCCGGCGCGTTCCGCGGCTGTATTTCATCGGCGAGGTGGTCGACGTAACGGGCTGGCTCGGCGGCTACAACTTCCAGTGGGCCTGGGCCAGCGCCGCCGCCTGCGCCCGGGCGCTGGGGCAGGTTTACGCGGCCGGAAATGCCGGGCTATAATCGATATCCTTCCAATTTTTGCCCAGCTACATGACCACCGTCCGAGTCAAGGAAAACGAGCCGTTCGACGTCGCGCTCCGCCGGTTCAAGCGCACGATCGAGAAGCTCGGCCTCCTGACCGACTTGCGTGCCCGCGAGTTCTACGAGAAGCCCACCGCCGAGCGCAAGCGCAAGAAGGCGGCGGCAGTGAAGCGCCACTTCAAGCGGGTGCGCAGCATGCAGCTCCCGAAGAAGCTGTACTGACCCGCACCGCGCGGTCGCATCGAAGCCCGCGAAACGCGGGCTTCGTCGTTTGGCAGACCGCTCTTCTTCCCAGCCGAGCACCGACATGACCCTGAAGGACCGCATCACCGAAGACATGAAGGTCGCCATGCGCGCCAAGGACGCGCCGCGCCTGCTCACCATCCGCGGCCTGCTCGCGGCGCTGAAGCAGCGCGAGGTCGACGAGCGCATCGTCCTCGACGACGCGGCCGTGGTCGCGATCGTCGACAAGCTGGTGAAGCAGCGCAAGGACTCGATCGCCCAGTTCGGCGCCGGCGGCCGCCAGGACCTGGTCGACAAGGAAGCGGCCGAGCTGGTCGTGCTCGAAGGCTATCTGCCGCAGCGGCTCGGCGCCGAGGAGATCCAGGCCGAGGTCGCAGCCCTGGTTTCCGAGTTGGGCGCCGCCGGCCCGGCCGACATGGGCCGGACCATGGCCGCGGCCAAGGCGCGCTTTTCCGGCCGCGCCGAGATGTCGCTCGTTTCCGCCGCCGTGAAATCAGCCCTGACCCGGTGACACCATGACCCTGCCTGTGCAACGCCTCGACGCCGACGTTTCCGTCGCTCCGCAGCTCGCGCCGGAGGCCATGGCCGACGCCAGGGCGGCGGGCTTCGCGAGCGTGATCAACAACCGGCCCGACTTCGAAGGCGGCCCCACGCAGCCGACCAGCGCCGCCATGGAGGCGGCGGCGCGCGCCGCCGGGCTCGAGTACGCCTGGTTGCCGGTCGCTTCCAACTTCCAGAGCGACGCCGAGATTGCCCGCTTTGCCGAGCTGATCGAGACCCTGCCCAAGCCGATCCTCGCCTTCTGCCGCTCCGGCACGCGCTCCGGCCGCCTTTGGCAGGCCGCGAAAAGCCGCTGAACGCGGCCCGTCCACAGCCCTGCCCACGGCTTCGGCTCAGCCTTGGCGGGGCCCCTCGCTCCTAGCGCAAACACGCATCGGTCCGCAACGGCCGCAAAACTAGAATCGGCGGCGCTTCGAAGGCCAGGTCGCCGCTCGATGCGCCTACCCCGCACTCCGGAGGCCGCGTGTCCTCATTGCTCTCCCTTTCACGCCTCATCGATCGAGGCAGCGAGTTCGTCGGCCGCTGGGTCGCCTGGCTGGTGCTCGTGGCGGTGATGATCAGCGCCGCCAACGCGATCGTCCGCAAGGTGTTCAACACCAGCTCGAACGCCTACCTCGAGATCCAGTGGTACCTGTTCGCGGCGGTGTTCCTGCTCGGCGCCGGCTACACCATGCTGCGCCAGGGGCACGTCAAGATCGACGTGATCTCGGGGCGATTCTCCAAGCGCACGCAAATCTGGATCGATGTCGTCGGCCTGGTCTTCTTCGTGATGCCGCTGGTCTACAGCGTCATCCACCTCTCGCTGCCGCTGGTGATCCGGGCCTATCAGATGAACGAGTACTCCTCGAACGCCGGCGGCCTGATCCGCTGGCCCGTCTTCGCCATGCTGCCGCTCGGCTTCCTGCTGCTCGGCATGCAGGCGATTTCCGAGCTGATCAAGCGAGTCGCGTTCCTGAAGGGGCTGGCGCCAGACCCTACCCGGAAAGCCCAGGCCAAGACGCCGGAGGAGGAGCTCGCTGAGTTCCTGGCGCAAAAGGAAGTCGCCGCGCGTGAAGCGGCGGCTCTGGCGGCGAAATCATGATGGAGTTCTTCGCCGCGAACATGGCGCCGATCATGTTCGGCAGCCTGATCGTCTTCCTGCTGTTTGGCTACTCGGTCGCCTTCTCGCTCGGTGCCTGCGGCCTGTTCTTCGGCTGGGTCGGCGTCGAGATGGGGCTGCTGCCGGAAACGCTGCTGCAGGCCTTGCCGCTGCGCATCTTCGGCATCATGCAGAACGACACCTTGCTCGCGGTGCCGTTCTTCACCTTCATGGGCCTGATCCTCGAGCGTTCGGGCATGGCCGAAGATCTGCTCGACACGATCGGCCAGGTGTTCGGCCCGATCCGGGGGGGCCTCGCCTACGCGGTGATTCTGGTGGGAGCGATGCTCGCCGCCACTACCGGCGTCGTCGCGGCGTCGGTGATCTCGATGGGGCTGATTTCGCTACCGATCATGCTCCGCTACGGCTACGACCGGCGCGTCGCCAGCGGCGTGATCGCCGCCTCCGGAACGCTGGCGCAGATCATCCCGCCTTCTCTCGTTCTCATCATCCTCGCCGACCAGCTCGGACGCAGTGTCGGCGACCTGTACAAGGGCGCGTTCGTTCCGGGCTTCGTGCTCACCGGCCTCTATGTCGCCTACGTGATGGTGGTGAGCATCATCCGGCCGCAGTGGACGCCGGCGCTGCCCGCCGAGGCGCGCACGATCCGCGAGGACGACGGCTCCGCCGGCCTGAAGTCGCTGGTGGTCCTGCTCGTCGTTTCGGTCGCGGCGGCGTTCGTGTTCGCGAAGACCCGGCCGGCGACGACCGCCACCGACGAGCTGATCGTCGTCTCGATGTGCGTCGGCGTCGGCGTCGCCTTCCTGCTGTCGGTCATCAATCGCGTCGCCAAGCTCGGGCTGCTCTCGCGAATGGCCGAGCGCGTCACCTTCGTCCTGATCCCGCCGCTGGCGCTGATCTTCCTGGTGCTCGGCACGATCTTTCTCGGCATCGCGACGCCGACCGAAGGCGGCGCGATGGGCGCGGTGGGCGCGCTGGCAATGGCGATGGCGCGGCGCCGGATCGACATGAACCTGATCCGCCAGGCGATGGATGCGACGATGAAGCTCTCCTGCTTCGTCCTCTTCATCCTGGTCGGCTCGACGGTGTTCAGCCTCTCGTTCCAGGGCGTCGATGGGCCGAAGTGGGTGGAGCACCTGCTGACCAGCCTGCCCGGCGGACAGCTCGGCTTCCTGATCGTCGTCAACATCCTGATCTTCATCCTCGCCTTCTTCCTCGACTTCTTCGAGCTCGCATTCATCATCATTCCGCTGATCGGACCGGTGGCGGAGAAGCTGGGCATCGACCTGGTGTGGTTCGGCGTGCTGCTTGCAGTCAACATGCAGACTTCGTTCATGCATCCGCCGTTCGGCTTCGCCCTGTTCTACCTGCGCAGCGTCGCTCCGACCGAAGACTACGGCGACAAGGTCACCGGCAGGCGCGTTGCCAAGGTCACCACCGGCCAGATCTACTGGGGCGCCGTGCCGTTCGTCATCATCCAGGTGGTGATGGTCGGACTGATCATCGCCTTCCCGAACCTGGTCTCGAGCGACCTGGGGGGCAAGGAGCCCACGGTGGACGTCGACAAGGCGTTCCGCGAGATGCAGGGCGCGCCGAAAGAGCAGTCGGGAGGCGGGGCGACCCCGCTCGATCCTGCCGGTGCCGCGTCCGGCTCGGCGTCCGGATCGGGCACGACCGAGATGTCCGACAAGGACGAGATGTCGAAGATTATCGAGTCGATGCAGCGCGAGAAGGAAAAGGGCCAGAAGCCCTGACCCCCCGCGCGCGGCCGGCGCCGCGTACCAGCGCCGGCCGGCAACAAAAAACCCCGCAGCGCGGGGTTTTCTGTCTGCAGCCGGGTCGGGCTAGAGCTTCTGACCCTGCATGAAGTCGTCGAAGCCGGCCTCGGTGAAGCGGAACCACAGGTTCGCATCGCGGCGGAAGGCGGAGAAGTCGTCGAAGATCTTCTTCCAGGTCGGGTTGCTCGCGCTCAGCTCGGAGTAGACCTCGCCGGCCGACTTGAACGAGGCTTCCATCACGTCCTTCGGGAAGCGGAACAGCTTGACGCCGGAGCCGACCAGCGTCTTCAGCGCCGCCGGGTTGCGCGCGTCGTACTTGGCCTGCATGTCGACGTGCGCGTGCGAGGCCGCCGCTTCGACCATGGCCTTGTACTCGGGCGTGAGCCCTTCCCAGGCCTTGCTGTTGATGAAGAAGTCGAGCTGCGGGCCGCCCTCCCACCAGCCGGGGTAGTAGTAGTTCGGCGCGACCTTGCTGAAGCCGAGCTTCAGGTCGTCGTACGGGCCCACCCACTCGGCGGCGTCGATCGTGCCTTTTTCCAGCGCCTGGTAGATCTCGCCGCCGGGAATGTTCTGCGGCACCGCGCCGATGCGCTCGATCACCTTGCCGCCGAAGCCGCCGATCCGGAACTTCAGCCCCTTGATGTCGGCCACCGACTTCACTTCCTTGCGGAACCAGCCGCCCATCTGCGCGCCGGTGTTGCCGCCCGGCAGGTTGACGATGTTGTACTTGGCGTAGAACTCGCGCATCAGCTTCAGGCCGTTGCCTTCGTACATCCACGCCGTCATCTGCCGCGAATTGAGGCCGAACGGGATCGCGCAGCCGAGCGCGAAGCAGGGATCCTTGCCGAAGAAGTAGTACGGCGCCGTGTGCGCCATCTCGATCGTCGCCGCCTGTACCCCGTCGACGACGCCGAACGCCGGCATCAGCTCGCCGGCGGCGTGCGTCGAGATCTGGAACTTGCCGCCGCTCATGTCGCTCATCTTCTTGGCGAACACCTCGGCCGCGCCGAAGATGGTGTCGAGCGACTTCGGAAAGCTCGAGGCCATCCGCCAGCGGATGGCGGCCTGGGCATGGACGATGGCAGGCGCCGCGCCGGCGGCGATGACGCCGGCCAACCCGGTCTTGCGGATGAATGAACGACGCTGCATGGTTTCTCCTGAGGGCGTACGAGGGATTCGGTCGCGCCGGATTCTAGGAAGCAGCCCCCCGTGGATTCCCCGGGATTTACCCGCGCGGCGCCGCGCGCCGTGAGATGCGGCCGGCCCTCAGGCGCCGGCGATCTTCATGCGCTCGACCAGCACCGAGCCGGTCGTCTTGCTGCCCATCGTGTACGCGTCGACGCCGATGGCGACAATGTCCTGGAACATGTCTCGCAGGTTGCCGGCGATGGTGATCTCGTGCACCGGAAAGGTGATCCTGCCGCCCTCGACCCAGAAGCCGGCAGCGCCGCGCGAGTAGTCGCCGGTGACGTAGTTGACGCCCTGGCCCATCAGCTCGATCACGAACAGGCCGCGGCCGAGCTTCCTCAGCATCGCCTCGAGGTCGTCGCCCGGCTGCGTCAGGCGCGAGGACAGCGTCATGTTGTGCGAGCCGCCGGCATGCCCGGTCGTCTTCATGCCGAGCTTGCGCGCCGAGTAGGTCGAGAGGAAGTAGGTCTCGGCGACGCCGCCGACGACGATGTCGCGGGCCGTCGTGACCACGCCTTCGTCGTCGAAGGGCGCGCTGCCCTTGCCGCGACGCAGGTGCGGGTCCTCGCGCACGTCGAGGTGGCCGGCGAGCACGCGCTTGCCGAGGCAGCCTTCGAGGAACGACGACTTGCGATAGAGCGCGCCGCCGCTGGTCGCCGCCACGTAGGCGCCGAGCAGGCCCGAGGCGAGCGACGACTCGTAGAGCACCGGCACTTCGCAGGTCTTGATCTTCCTCGAGCCGAGCCGCGAGAGGGCGCGCTCGGCCGCGTAGCGCCCGACCGCCGCTGGCGCGGCCAGCTCGTCGGCCGAGCGCATCGAGGTGTACCAGGCGTCGCGCTGCATGTCGTCGCCGCCCTTGCCCGGCAGCGAGGCGATCGGCGCGACCGAGAGCGAATGCCGCGAGCTGGCGTAGCCGGCGCCGAAGCCGCGCGTGTTGGCGGCGTAGAAATGCGATTGCTGGGCCGAGACGCCGGCCCCTTCGGAGTTGGTGATGCGGCGGTCGACCTCGAGCGCGGCGGCCTCGCACTCGATCGAGATCGCGATCGCCGCCTCGGCGTCGATCGCCCAGGGGTGGAACAGGTCGAGGTCGCGCTCGGCCGCCGCGCCGGTGGCCAGGCTTTCGGCCTCGGGCAGTCCGGCGGCGCTGTCTTCGGCAGTGAAGCGGGCGATGTCCCAGGCCGCACGCACCGTCTGCTCGATCGCCGCCGCCGAGAAGTCGGAGCTGCTGGCGTTGCCGCGCCGCTGCCCGGAATAAACGGTGATGCTGATCGACTTGTCGCGGTTGCGCTCGACGTTCTCGGTCTCGCCCTTGCGCACCGAGACCGAGAGGCCGACGCCTTCGGACACCTCGGCGACGGCGTCGCTCGCGCCCAGCGCCTTGGCGGTCGCCAGCGCGCCGTCGACGAGTTCACGGAACCGTTCGCGCGAGTAGGCGAAGTCGGACGGAGAGAGCGACCGGGAAGGAGAAGGCATGTGGGAGAGGTCGGTGTAGCGCCGGCAGCGACGAGCGCGCCGGGCAGGAGGCTGAAAGCTATGATAACGACGACCCTCCCCTCGCCCTCTCGCCCGCGTGCGAACCCGCCCCGACCCCACCGCTCCCTCCGCCGAAGAGATCGCCGCCGCCGAGAATCTGGCGCGCCTGCAACGGCCGAGCAAGACCCGCCGCAAGGAGGCCTCGCACGAGCTGCAGGCGCTCGGCGCCTCGCTGGTCGAGCTCTCCGACGAGCGCCTCGCCGGCCTCGGCCTGGGCGAGCCGCTGCTCGACGCGATCCAGATGTACCGGCGCACCCGCACCCACGAGGCGAAGCGCCGCCAGATGCAGCTGATCGGCAAGCTCATGCGCCTCTCGGAGGTCGATGCGGCGCGGCTCGCAGTCAACGAGCTCGAGCTCGGCCGGGCCCAGGATTCGCTCGCCCTGCACCAGGCCGAGCGCTGGCGCGCCGAGCTGATCGCCGACGACGAGGCCGCGACCCGATTCGCAAGCGAGCATCCCGGCACCGACACGCAGCGCCTGCGCGCGCTCGTGCGCAACGCCCGCAAGGACGCTTCGCTGGTGCCGGAAAAGCGGAGCGGCCGCGCCTTCCGCGAGCTGTTCCAGTTCGTGCGCGAGCTGCAGCGAGCCGATGCCTGAGCCCCTGCCCTCTTCGCCGGCGCGCGACCCGGTCCGGATCGGCGTGGTCTCGATCAGCGACCGCGCCTCGGCGGGCGTCTACGAGGACAAGGGCATTCCCGCGCTGCGCGACTGGCTCGGCCGGGCGCTGCTCAACCCCATCGACTGGCAGACCCGCCTCATCCCCGACGAGCAGCAGACGATTTCCGCGACCCTGCGCGAGCTGGTCGACGAGACCCGTTGCGATCTGGTGCTCACCACCGGCGGCACCGGCCCGGCGCCGCGCGACGTCACGCCCGAGGCGACGCTCGCGGTCGCCAGCAAGGAAATGCCCGGCTTCGGCGAGCAGATGCGGCGCATCAGCCTGGCGTTCGTGCCGACCGCGATCCTCTCGCGCCAGGTCGCGGTGATCCGCGGCAAGGCGCTGGTCATCAACCTGCCCGGCCAGCCGAAGGCGATCGCCGAGACGCTGGAAGGCATGCGCGACGCGACCCCGCCGGTGCCCGGCATCTTCGCCGCGGTGCCCTACTGCATCGACCTGATCGGCGGCCCCTACCTCGAGACCGACGACGCCGTGTGCAAGGCGTTCCGGCCGAAGTCGGCGGTCCGGCCGCCGCGTCCGGCCGCCTAGAGCCAGCGGACGCCGCGGCGCGGCGAGCCGCTCAAGCCGGCTCGACCAGCGAGGGATGCCGCGCCGGTGGCGGCGCGAGATCGTCGGTCGTCTCGCCGAGGAAGCCGCCGCTCTGGTGCGCCCAGAGGCGCGCGTAGAGGCCCTCCTGAGCGAGCAGGCTGGCATGGTCGCCCTCCTCGACGATCCGTCCCTCGTCGAGAACGATCAGCCGGTCCATCGCCGCGATCGTCGACAGGCGGTGGGCAATCGCGACCACCGTCTTCCCCTCCATCAGCCGGTACAGGCTCTGCTGGATCGCCGCCTCGACCTCGGAGTCGAGCGCGCTGGTCGCCTCGTCGAGCAGCAGGATCGGCGCGTCCTTCACCATCACGCGGGCGATCGCGACCCGCTGCCGTTGCCCGCCCGAGAGCTTGACGCCGCGCTCGCCGACGTGCGCGTCGTAGCCGCGCCGGCCCTTGGCGTCGACCAGGTCGGCGATGAACGACTCGGCTTCCGCGCGCTGCGCGGCCAGCCGCATCTTGGTGTCGTCGGCGTCGGGCCGGCCGTAGAGGATGTTGTCGCGCACCGAGCGGTGCAGCAGCGAGGTGTCCTGCGTCACCATGCCGACCTGCGCGCGCAGCGAATCCTGCGTCACCTCCCGCACGTCCTGGCCGTCGACCAGGATCCGGCCCTCGTCGACGTCCCAGAAGCGCAGCAGCAGGTTCACGACCGTGCTCTTGCCCGCGCCGGAGCGGCCGACCAGGCCGATCTTCTCGCCCGGCCGCACCGTCAGCGAGAAGCCGTCGAGCACCCGCCGGGGAGCCGGCGCCGAGCCGCCCGCGCCCGGCGCGGCCGGCGGCTGGGGATAGGCGAAGGCGACGGCCTCGAAGCGGACTTCGCCGCGCGGCACGGCCAGCGGCGTGGCGCCCGCGGCGTCGACCACCGCGTGCGGCCGCGACAGCGTGGTGATGCCGTCCTGCACCGTGCCGATCTGCTCGAACAGGGAGGTCAGCTCCCACATCACCCAATGCGAGATGCCGTTCAGGCGCAGGGCCATCGCCGTCGTCGCCGCGACCGCGCCGACGCCCACCTCGCCGCGCGTCCACAGCAGCAAGGCCGCGCCGGCGGTGCAGGCCACGAGCGCCATGCTGAGCATCTGGTTGACCATCTCGAACCCGCTCACCAGGCGCATCTGGCCGTACGCGGTACCCATGAAGTCCTGCATCGCCGCCTTCGCGTAGTCCGCTTCACGGCGGGTGTGCGAGAACAGCTTGACGGTGGAGATGTTGGCGTACGCGTCGGTGACGCGACCGGTCATCAGCGAGCGTGCATCGGCCTGCTTCTGGCCCATCTTGCCGAGGCGCGGCACGAAATACCAGCAGGCCAGGACGTAGGCGGCCAGCCAGCCGAGGAAAGGCAGCAGCAGCCAGAGGTCGAACGCCGCCGCCACGCCGAGCATCGTGCCGACGTAGATGACGACGAAGACGATGATGTCGGCCACCAGCATCCAGACGTCGCGCACCGCGAGCGCGGTCTGCATCACCTTGGTGGCGACGCGGCCGGCGAACTCGTCGGCATAGAACGCGAGGCTCTGGCCGAGCATGTGGCGGTGGAAGGTCCAGCGCAGCAGCATCGGCATGTTGCCGGCGATCGCCTGGTGCTTGAGCAGCGTCTGCAGCGCCACCACGATCGGGCTGAGGAGGAGGATCATGGCCAGGGCGATGAGTGCGCCGCCGCGCTCGCTCATCAGCCGCTCGGGCGGCACCTTGGCGAGCCAGTCGACCACGCCGCCGAGCACCGAGAACAGCAGCGCCTCGAAGGCGCCGGTGATCGCGGTGCACACGGTCATCCACAGGATCCACGGCCGCACGCCGCGGGTGCCGTGCCAGAGGAAGGCGAAGAAGCCGCGCGGCGGCGTCTCGGGCTCGGCCGCCGGATAGACGTCGACGAGCCGCTCGAAGGCTCCGAACAGCCTCACTTCACCAGGCGGTTCAGCCGCTCGGCGTCGAAGTTCTCGGTCGTCTGCGCCTCGCCCGGCACGCAGTCGTCGCTCGGCAGCTCACGCGACCGCGCCGAGAGCTTCTCGATCGCCTGCCAGAGCAGCGCGATCTGGTGCTCGTGACCCGAGGCGTTGTCGATCAGGCCCTTCATCGCCTGCGAAACCGGGTCGTCGCCCTGCGTCAGGCCATAGGCGGAGAAGCCCGTCTGCGAACCTTCGGCCTCGCGCTCGGCCTTCGCCTGGAGGATGCGGGCCGGATTGCCGACCGCCGTGGCGCCGGGGGGAACCGCCTTCAGCACGACCGCACCCGCGCCGACGCGGGCGCCGTCGCCGACGGTGAAGCCGCCGAGCACCATCGAGTTGGCGCTGACGATCACGCCGCGCCCGAGCGTCGGATGCCGCTTGGCGCCGCGGGTGAGCGAGGTGCCGCCGAGCGTCACGCCCTGATAGATGGTGCAGTCGTCGCCGATCTCGGCAGTCTCGCCGACGACGACACCCATGCCGTGATCGATGAACACGCGTCGCCCGACCTTCGCCCCGGGGTGGATCTCGATGCCGGTCAGGAAGCGCGCAAGGTGCGAGACCCAGCGCGCCATCCAGTGGAAGCCGTGACGCAGCCACCAGGCCGACCAGCGGTGCATGACGATCGCGTGCAGGCCCGGGTAACACGTCAGCACCTCCCACGACGACCGGGCTGCCGGGTCGCGTTCCCGGATGCAGGCGATGTCTTCGCGCAGGCGCTGGAACATGGGGAATTTGCAGAAGGTTATGCGGTGGCCCAGTCTATCGGGATCGCTCTTCCACTGCTCGGGCGATGCCGCGCAGGATCTGCACCTCCTCGAGCGTGAGATCGGCGCGGTTGGCGAGCCGGTGCAGGCGCGACATCAGCTTCCTCGGCGCGGCCGGGTCGAGAAAGCCGACCTTCGTCAGCGCGCCCTGCCAGTGCGCGAGCAGGCCGCGCACCGCGACTGCATCGGCCAGGGCGCCGGCGTCGGCCCGCGCCTCGACCGGAAAGCCGCCCCGCGCCTGGCGCCAGTCGTAGGCGATGAGCTGCACCGCCTGGGCGAGGTTGAGCGAGCCGTAGCGCGGATCGGTGGGGATCGAGAGGCAGGCGTGGCAGGTGTAGAGGTCGTCGTTGGAGAGGCCGAAGCGTTCCGAGCCGAACACGAAGGCGACCCGCCGATCGCCCTCGGCGAGCTCGGCGAAGACCTGGCGCGGGGCGAAGGTCGGCGGGCCGAAGTCGCGCGGCGTCATCGCCGTGGCGCCAACCCAGGTCACGCCGGCGAGCGCCTCGCCGAGCGTGCCGACGACGCGCGCGGCCTCGAGCACGTCGGTCGCGCCGCTCGCCATGGCGATCGTTTCCTCGCGCTGCAGCACGTCGGGCCAGCGCGGCGCGACCAGGACGAGCTCGGAGAAGCCCATCACCTTGATCGCCCGCGCCGCCGCGCCGACGTTGCCGGCGTGGCTGGTGCCGACGAGAACGAAGCGGGTCGGATCGGGGGTCATCTGTCTCGGCCGCTAAAATTGCGGCTCTTCATTCTGCAGCCGCGCTGCGGCGGGCCTCCTCCGGCACGCGCCCGCCCCCAACCGATCCCCACCCCATGTCGCAAGCGCTGCACCCCATGCTCAACATCGCCGTCAAGGCGGCGCGCGCCGCCGGGGCGATCATCAACCGGGCCTCGCTCGACCTCGACCGGCTCCAGGTCAACACCAAGGCGCCGAACGATTTCGTGACCGAGGTCGACCACGCCGCCGAGGCGGCGGTGATCGACGTGCTGCTCGGCGCCTACCCGGGGCACGGCATCCTGGCCGAGGAATCGGGCTCGACCCGCGGCGCCAAGGACAGCGACTACGTCTGGATCATCGACCCGCTCGACGGCACCACCAACTTCATTCACGGCCTGCCGACCTACGCGGTCTCGATCGGCCTGGCGTTTCGCGGCCAGGTGCAGCAGGCTGTCGTCTACGACCCGGCGCGCAACGACCTGTTCTACGCCACCAAGGGCCGCGGCGCCTTCCTCAACGACAAGCGGCTGCGCGTCTCCAAGCGCACGCGCATGGCCGATGCCCTGATCGGCACCGGCTTTCCGTTCAGGAAGGGCGACGACCTCGGCCACTACATGAAGGTGCTGGAGACGGTGATGCGAAGCTGCGCCGGCGTGCGCCGCCCCGGCGCCGCCGCGCTCGACCTCTGCTACGTCGCCGCGGGCTGGTACGACGGCTTCTTCGAGACGGGCCTCTCGCCCTGGGACGTCGCCGCCGGCTCGCTGCTGGTCACCGAGGCCGGCGGCCTGGTCGGCAACTTCACCGGCGAGGCCGACTTCCTGCACCGCCGCGAGGTCGTCGCCGGCTGCCCGAAGATCTACGGCCAGCTGGTGCAGATGCTGGCGCCGCACACCAGCGTGGCGCAAGCCCGGGACGGCGCCCCCGCCGGCCCTTAGGGCCCGCCGCGCCGCGTCCGGTTCGATGAAGGAGCCCGCCGCCGTCGGCCCGACGCCCATGATGGCCCAGTACCTGGGCATCAAGGCCGACCATCCGGAGACCCTCCTCTTCTACCGGATGGGCGACTTCTACGAGCTGTTCCTCGACGACGCGAAGAAGGCGGCCCGCCTGCTCGACATCACCCTTACCGCGCGCGGCGCGAGCAACGGCCAGCCGATCCCGATGTGCGGTGTGCCGGTGCACGCGGTCGAGGGTTACCTGGCGAAGTTGGTCAAGCTCGGCGAATCGGTCGC
This sequence comes from Burkholderiales bacterium, assembly GCA_021414305.1. Lineage (GTDB taxonomy): Bacteria > Pseudomonadota > Gammaproteobacteria > Burkholderiales > Burkholderiaceae_C > Schlegelella_A. Next base: position 46,785 of record JAIOOS010000028.1, read on the forward strand.
GATCTGCGAGCAGGTGGGCGAGGTCGGCGCGAGCAAGGGGCCGGTCGAGCGCAAGGTGGTGCGCATCGTCACGCCGGGCACGCTGACCGAGAGCGACCTGCTTGCCGACCGCAGCGACGCCCTCCTGCTCGCGGTGGCGCGCGGGCCGAAGCAGCAGTTCGGCCTGGCCTGGACCGCGCTCTCCAACGGCGAGATCGGCCTCTCCGAATGCAGCTCTGGCGAGCTCGCCGGCTGGATCGCGCGGCTCGCGCCGGCCGAGGTCCTTGTCGCGGCCGACCTGCCCCAAGGCGCCTTCGAGGCCGGTGCGACGACGATCACGCGTCGGCCCGAGTGGCAGTTCGACGCCGCGCTCGGCACCAGGAAGCTCCTCGCCCAGCTGCGCGTCGCCTCGCTCGCCGGCTTCGCCGCCGAAGGGCTGCCGTGCGCGCACGCCGCCGCCGCGGCCCTGCTCAGCTATGCCGAGCACACCCAGGGCCGGGCGCTCGCCCACGTGCAGCGGCTGACGGTGCAGCGGGCCAGCGAGCTGATCGACCTGCCGCCGACGACGCATCGCAACCTCGAGCTCACGCGCACGCTGCGCGGCCAGGACGCACCGACGCTGCTCTCGACGATCGACGGCTGCGCCACCGGCATGGGCAGCCGGGCGCTGCGCCTCTGGCTGACCCAGCCGCGGCGCGAGCGCCAGATCGCGAACCAGCGCCACGAGGCGATCGCGACGCTGCAGGACGCCGGCCTCGACGCGCTGCGCGCCTCGCTTCGCCACCTCGCCGACGTCGAGCGGATCACGGCCCGCATCGCCCTGCGCCAGGCTCGTCCGCGCGAGCTCGCCGGCCTGCGGGCCACCCTGCAGGCCCTGCCCCGGGTGCAGGCCAGCGTTCCCGCCGAAGGCGCGCTGCTGCTTTCGATGTGCGCCGAAGCGCTGTCGCCACCCGCCTCGATCCTCGCCTTGCTGAAGAGCGCGCTCGCCGAAGAGCCCGCGGCCCTGCTGCGCGACGGCGGCGTGATCGCCTCCGGCTACGACGCCGAGCTAGACGAGCTGCGCGCGATCGGCCGCGGCAGCGACGCCTTCCTGCTCGAGCTCGAGGCGCGCGAGCGGCAGCGCAGCGGCATTCCCAACCTGCGGGTCCAGTTCAACCGGGTGCACGGCTTCTTCATCGAGGTCTCGCAGGGCCAGGCGGACAAGGTGCCCGCCGACTATCGCCGGCGGCAGACGATGAAGAATGCCGAGCGCTTCATCACCCCCGAGCTCAAGGCCTTCGAGGACAAGGCGCTCTCTGCCGGCGAGCGCTCGCTGGCGCGCGAGAAGTTCCTCTACGACGCCCTGCTAGACGCCCTCGCCGCGCAGCTCGAGCCGCTCTCGGCGGTGGCGCGCTCGCTGGCGACGCTCGATGCGCTGGCGGCGCTCGCCGAATGCGCCAAGCGTTCCGGCTGGTGCCGGCCGCAGTTCGTGCGCGAGCCCTGCATCGAGATCGAGCGTGGCCGCCACCCGGTGGTCGAGGCGCGCCTCTCGGAGCGCGGCATGGCGTTCATGCCCAACGACTGCCGGCTCGACTCCAGGCGACGCATGCTCGTCATCACCGGCCCCAACATGGGCGGCAAGAGCACCTTCATGCGCCAGGTCGCGCTGATCTGCCTGCTCGCCTCGATCGGCTCGTTCGTGCCGGCGGCGGCCTGCCGGCTCGGGCCGCTCGACGCGATCCACACCCGCATCGGCGCCGCCGACGACCTGGCGAACGCGCAGTCGACCTTCATGGTCGAGATGACCGAGGCGGCGGCGATCGTCCACACCGCGACCGAGCAATCGCTGGTGCTGATGGACGAGGTGGGCCGCGGCACCTCCACCTTCGACGGCCTGGCCCTGGCCGGCGCCATCGCCCACCAGCTGCACGACCGCAACCGGTCGTTCACGCTGTTCGCGACGCACTACTTCGAGCTCACCGACTTTCCGGCCAGGCACGAGCGGGCGATCAACGTCCACGTCGCCGCGGTCGAGAGCGGCGACGGCATCGCCTTCCTGCACGAGATCGAGCCCGGACCGGCAAGCCGCAGCTACGGCGTGCAGGTGGCGCAACTCGCCGGCATGCCGGCGCCGCTGCTGCGCCAGGCGCGGGCCACGCTCGAGAGCCTCGAAGCCGAGCGCATCGCCCGCCAGCCGCAGAGCGACCTGTTCGCCGCGGCGCCGGCGCCGGTCGTGCCGGCGCCCATCGTGGAGGATTCGGCGTTCGAGGCGGCATGGCGCGCCCTCGACCCCGATATGCTCACCCCTCGCGAAGCGCTCGACGCGCTCTATCGCCTCAAGGCGCTGAAGACGCCCCACCAGGACACACCATGACTTACTGCGTAGCGGTCAAGCTCGACGCCGGCCTCGTCTTTCTCTCCGACTCGCGCACCAACGCCGGCCTCGACCAGATCAGCACCTTCCGCAAGATGATGATCTACGAGCGGCCGGGCGACCGCTTCATGGTCATGCTCTCGGCCGGCAACCTCTCGATCTCGCAGCAGGTGCGCGAGATCCTGCAGATCCAGCAGATCGAGGACGGCGACAAGCCGCCGATCACGATCTGGAACGCGAAGAGCATGTTCGACGCCGCCCGCGTGCTCGGCGCCGCGGTCCGCCGCATCCACGACCAGGACGGCGACTCGCTGGCCAAGGCCGGCCTCGACTTCAACGCCTCGATGATCCTCGGCGGGCAGGTCGGCGACGAGGCGATGCGCCTGTTCCTCGTCTATTCGGCCGGCAACTTCATCGAGGCGACGCGCGAGACCTGCTTCTTCCAGATCGGCGAGTCGAAGTACGGCAAACCCGTGCTCGACCGGATGATGCGGCCCTCGACCCCGCTGGCCGAGGCCGCCAAGTGCGTGCTGGTGTCGATGGACTCGACCCTGAAGTCGAACCTCTCGGTCGGCCTGCCGCTCGACCTCGTCGTCTACGAGGAAGGCAAGCTGCAGAGCTCGCAGATCGTCTGCATCGACGATAAGAATCCGTACTTCCAGATGATCCGCAACAGCTGGGGCGAAAAGCTCCGCCAGGTGTTCGAGGCGATCGACGACCCGCAGTGGGACGGCGCCGGCGCGGCGCTGGCGCCGCTCTGCGTGCCCTCGGGCCGCTACGAGACGATGAAGAAGATCCACACGCCCGAGGAGAAGGTCGTCTAGCTCCCCGGGCGGCAGGAGCCGCGTCTCGCCGGCCCCGATCGCGTGCCATGTCGCCGATTCGCTGGGCGCGATGCCGCCGCTGGAGGCGGCCTTCATCCGCCTGCACCGCGACCTCCTGACCTGGACTCCGGCGCGGAAACGCGCCAGGGAACGGTTCGGAAACGCCCACTTTGGACGATGCGTCATCTCGTCCAAATGGAGACTCGCATGGGACTGCTCTCTGCCCTGAAACTGCCACAGCCCAGGAACTGGCCGACCGCGACCGCCGCGAACGAGCCCGCCATCACCGTGCCGCCCGCCAAGGACACGGCGGGTGCGCAGGGCAAGACCCGCATGCCGGACGAGGGAAGCGTCGACGGCGGCGCCGCAACCGAGAAGGAAGCCCGGTCCGGAAGCACCACCGAAGCCGTGGCGGAGGCGGGTTCCGACACGCGGACCGAAGCCGATGCCGAGTCTGGAGGCGACGCGGACGACCCGGCCGACGAGTCGGTCCGGCTCGGTGCCCGGGCGGCCGAAGGCAAGGCCGCCGCGGCGCAGAAGCCCACGACCAACGAAGAGATCGGCTACGGCGACTTCTCGCTCGGCCTCAAGGAATCGGCCGACGGCGCCTCGCTCGTCGTCAAATACGAGCACAAGGAGACGGTCGCGGCGCAGAATTTCAAGGTCTGGGTCATTCCCTGCTACGTCAAGGCCGACCTGAAGATCGGCATCGAGGGCGAGATCGTCATCAAGGGCGAGGGCGACCGGCAGCTCAGCGTCAAATCGGGCGGCGCGCTCGAGCTCGGCATCGGCGGCACGTCCGAGGCGGTCACCGCCGGGCCTTACGGCGAGGTGGCGCTGAGCGCGAGCACCAAGGTGCCGACGCGCCTCTCGGAGGCGCGCGAAGTCGCGATGAATCCGTTCGTCGTCGACATCTTCGGCACCGGCAAGGTCGGCATCAAGTTCGAGCTCAAGGACAGCTGGACGCGCAATGCGGACTGCGAGCTTGCTAACTGGCATCTGTTCGTCGTCCATGTCGCCGCGTACCAGAACGGACGCTTCGGGGCGATCCGGGTCGAGCCGGGCAAGGACATGCAGCGGCTGTTCGCCGCCTTGCAAGAGGCCGGACCGGCGATCGCCGACGCGGTCGAGAAGTACGCGCCGGAGAAGGTGAAGAAGGCCGCCGAGGACGGCGCGAAGTGGGTCGCCGAGAGCGAGGAAGCGAAGGTCATCGCCGACACGACCGGCGTCGTCCTCGACAAGGTGAAGGAGAAGACCGGCGTCGACGTCGGCAACGGCGCCGAGAAGGCGGTGCAGTTCCTCGTCGATCCGGGCGGTGAGACCTCGCAGGAGACGACCGACCGGATCAGGAAGGAAAACGAGGAGTTCAACGCCAGTCACGGCGAGTTCCAGGAGGTGATGGCCAAGAGCGGCCTGCAGACCGAGTTCAACAGCACGCTCTACCGCACCGCCGACGACTACAACGCGATCGTCGACGTGTTCCACCAGGGCGGCGAATGGCGGCCGATGGTCGATGCGCTCGTTAACAAGTGCCGGGCGAAGAAGGCGGCCTATCTCGCCGAGCAGGCGGAAAAGAAGAAGCGCGAGAAGGCAGAGGCCGACGCCAGGGCGGCCGCCGACCTGGCGCGCCGCGTCAAGGAGAGCGAGTCGGCGATGAACGCGGCGCTCACCGCCGCCAACATGCTCGGCAACCCCCTCAACAACCGCACCCAGGGCCAGCCCGGATCGAAGGCGCGCAAGTACTGGGAAACGGGCATGAACAAGTTCTGGAGCCCCGGCTCGGCGGCGAAGATGAAGTGCGCCTCGCTGCAGGGCGAGGCGAAAGTCGCCAAGGCCCAGGAAGCGACCGCGCTCCTGGTCAAGGCCCGCGCCGTGTTCCAGGAAGGCATCCGCATGATCGAATGAAGACCCGGTGCGCCGGGGCCGGCCGACGCATCGATATAATCGCGCTTTACCACCACGGCATTCGCACACGATGCGCTTGCCGAACGCAATGACCAAGTTCGTCTTCGTCACCGGCGGCGTGGTGTCCTCGCTGGGCAAGGGCATCGCTTCTGCGTCCCTCGCCGCGATCCTCGAATCGCGGGGCCTCAAAGTCACCCTCGTCAAGCTCGATCCGTACCTCAACGTCGATCCGGGCACGATGTCGCCGTTCCAGCACGGCGAGGTATTCGTCACCGACGACGGCGCCGAGACCGACCTCGACCTCGGACACTACGAGCGCTTCATCACCACGCGGATGAAGCGGACCAACAACTTCACCACCGGCCAGATCTACAAGAGCGTGCTCGAGAAGGAGCGGCGCGGCGACTACCTCGGCAAGACCGTGCAGGTGATCCCGCACGTCACCAACGAGATCCAGGAGTTCGTGCGCCGCGGCGCCGGCGACGAGGTCGATGTCGCCATCGTCGAGATCGGCGGCACGGTGGGCGACATCGAGTCGTTGCCCTTCCTCGAGGCGGTGCGGCAGATGAGCCTGAAGATGGGCCCGGGCAACGCCGCCTTCCTGCATCTCACGCTGGTGCCGTGGATTCCGGCCGCGGGCGAGCTGAAGACCAAGCCCACCCAGCACAGCGTGCAGAAGCTGCGCGAGATCGGCATCATGCCCGACGCCCTGCTCTGCCGCGCCGACCGCCCCATCCCCGACGAGGAGCGGGCCAAGATCTCGCTCTTCGCGAACGTGCACGAGTTCGGCGTGATCTCGGTCTGGGACGTGGACACCATCTACAAGGTGCCGCGCATGCTGCACGCGCAGGGGCTCGACGAGCTGATCTGCGCCAAGCTGCAACTGCACACCAAGCCGGCCAACCTGGCACGCTGGGACAAGCTGGTCGACGAGGTCGAGCATCCCAAGCACGAGGTCACGGTCGCGATGTGCGGCAAGTACGTCGACCTGTCGGATTCGTACAAGTCGCTGATCGAGGCGCTGCGCCACGCGGGCATCCACAACCACGCCCGGGTCAAGGTCGAGGCGATCGATTCGGAAGACATCAACGCGACGAACGTCGCCAACCTCGGCCGCTTCGACGCGATCCTGGTGCCCGGCGGCTTCGGCAAGCGCGGCGTCGAGGGCAAGATCCTCGCCGCCCAGTTCGCGCGCGAGAAGAAGATCCCCTATCTCGGGATCTGCCTCGGCATGCAGGTCGCGACCATCGAGTACGCGCGCCACAAGGCCGGCCTCGCGGGCGCGAACAGCACCGAGTTCGATCCGCTCGCCGAGCATCCGGTGATCGCCCTGATCGACGAGTGGGAAGACCGCGACGGCACGGTGCAGAAGCGCACCGCCCAGTCCGACCTCGGCGGCACCATGCGCCTGGGCGCGCAGAGCTCCGACGTCAAGCCGAACACGCTGGCGCACGAGATCTACGGCAACGTGGTCACCGAGCGCCACCGCCACCGCTACGAAGCCAACGAGAACTACCTCGACCGGCTCACCGAGGCCGGCCTGGTGATCTCGGCCATCACGCAGCGCGACAAGCTGACCGAGATCGTCGAGCTGCCGAAGAGCGTGCATCCGTGGTTCATCGGCGTGCAGTTCCACCCCGAGTTCAAGTCGACACCGTGGGGCGGGCACCCGCTCTTCAAGTCGTTCATCCACGCCGCGCTGGAACACCAGGCAGCGCGCGCGGAGAAGGTCGCCGCATGAAGCTGTGCGGCTTCGACGCCGGGCTCCAGCATCCCCTGTTCCTGATCGCCGGTCCCTGCGTCGTCGAGTCCGAGCAGCTGCAGGTCGACGTCGCCGGCCACCTGAAGGAGATCACCGCCGCCCTCGGCGTGCCCTTCATCTTCAAATCGAGCTACGACAAGGCGAACCGCTCGAGCGGCACCTCGTTTCGCGGCCCCGGCATCGACAAGGGCCTGGAGATCCTGGCCAAGGTGAAGCAGGTGCTCGGCGTGCCGGTCATCACCGACGTGCACCGCGAAGACGAGATCGCCGCCGCCGCCGCCGTGGTCGACGCGCTGCAGACGCCGGCCTTCCTCTGCCGCCAGACCGATTTCATCCGCGCCGTGGCGCAAAGCGGCAAGCCGGTCAACATCAAGAAGGGCCAGTTCCTCGCCCCGCACGACATGAAGAACGTGCTCGACAAGGCGCGCGCCGCGGCGCGCGAGAAGGGCCTCTCGGAAGACCGCTTCATGGCCTGCGAGCGCGGCGCGAGCTTCGGCTACAACAACCTCGTCTCCGACATGCGCTCGCTGGCGATCATGCGCGAGACGAACGCGCCGGTCGTGTTCGACGCCACCCACTCGGTGCAGCTTCCCGGCGGGCAGGGCACGTCCTCGGGCGGGCAGCGCGAGTTCGTGCCGGTGCTGGCGCGGGCGGCGGTCGCTGTCGGCGTGGCCGGCGTCTTCATGGAGACGCATCCCGACCCGGCGAAGGCCTTGTCCGACGGCCCGAACGCGGTGCCGCTGAAGTACATGAAGGACCTGCTCGAGCAGCTCGTCGCGCTCGACCGCATCACCAAATCGCAGCGCTTTCTCGAGAACGAGTTCGCCGCCTACTGATTCATTTTTCGAGGAAACGAATGAGCGCCATCGTCGACATCGTCGGCCGGGAGATCCTGGACAGCCGCGGCAACCCCACGGTCGAATGCGACGTGCTGCTCGAGTCGGGCACCATGGGCCGCGCCGCGGTGCCCTCGGGCGCCTCGACCGGCTCGCGCGAAGCGATCGAGCTGCGCGACGGCGACGCCTCGCGCTACGGCGGCAAGGGCGTGCTGAAAGCGGTGGAGCACATCAACACCGAGATGAGCGAAGCCGTGCTCGGCCTCGACTCGAGCGAGCAGGCCTTCCTCGACCGCACCCTGATCGACCTCGACGGCACCGAGAACAAGAGCCGGCTCGGCGCCAACGCGACGCTCGCGGTCAGCATGGCGGTGGCGCGCGCGGCCGCCGAGGAATCGGGCCTGCCGCTCTACCGCTACTTCGGCGGCTCGGGGGCGATGCAGATGCCGGTGCCGATGATGAACGTCGTCAACGGCGGGGCGCATGCCAACAACAACCTCGACCTGCAGGAGTTCATGATCATCCCGGTCGGCGCGCCCTCGTTTCGCGAGGCCATGCGCTACGGCGCCGAGGTGTTCCATGCGCTGAAGAAGATCATCGACGGCCGCGGCATGAGTACGGCGGTGGGCGACGAGGGCGGCTTCGCGCCGAGCGTCGCCAGCCACGAGGCCGCGATCCAGATGATCCTCGAGGCGATCGACAAGGCCGGCTACCAGGCCGGCTCGCAGATCGCGATCGGCCTCGACTGCGCGGCCAGCGAGTTCTACAAGGAAGGCCAGTACCGGCTCGACGGCGAAGGCCTGACGCTGGCCCCGACCGAGTGGATCGACATGCTCGAGAGCTGGGTCGGCAAGTACCCCATCATCTCGATCGAGGACGGCATGGCCGAGGGCGACTGGGACGGCTGGAAGCTGCTCAACGACCGGCTCGGGGCGAAGGTGCAGCTCGTCGGCGACGACCTGTTCGTCACCAACACCAAGATCCTGAAGGAAGGCATCCGCAAGAACGTCGCCAACTCGATCCTCATCAAGATCAACCAGATCGGCACGCTCACCGAAACCTTCGCCGCGATCGAGATGGCCAAACGCGCCGGCTGGACCTCGGTCATCAGCCACCGCTCGGGCGAGACCGAAGACGCGACCATCGCCGACATCGCCGTCGGCACCAACGCCGGGCAGATCAAGACCGGCTCGCTCAGCCGCTCCGACCGCATGGCCAAGTACAACCAGCTCCTGCGCATCGAGGAAGACCTGGGCGACGTCGCCGCCTATCCCGGCCGCGCCGCATTCCGGCAACTCGACCTGTGAGACCTTCGGCCCGGGCGGAGCCGCGAGACTGACGTGCGCTTCATCACCCTCGCCCTCGCCGTCCTGCTCGTGCTCGTGCACGTGGAGCTCTGGTTCGGCAAGGGCGGCGTGCCGCGGATGATCGAGCTGCAGGGCAAGCTCGAGGCGCAGCAGGCAACCAACGAGGCAGCGCGGCGCCGCAACGCCCTGCTCGCGGCCGAGGTCAACGACCTCAAGGAAGGCCTCGAGATGGTCGAGGAGAAGGCGCGGCTGGAGCTCGGCATGATCAAGCCCGACGAGATCTTCGTCCAGCTCTCGATCCCGAGACGTTGAACGGCTCGACCTGGCTGGATGCGGCGGCGCCGCTGTTCGCGAGCGCCTTCGTCCTCTGGGGCGCGCCGGTCACCTGGCTGGAAATCGCGGCCTTCGTGCTGGCGGTCGCGATGGTCGTCTGCAACATCCGCGTCAACATCCTCGGCTGGCCGCTGGCGATCGCCAGCTCGCTGCTCTACTTCCTGCTGTTCTGGAAGAGCCGCCTGTACGGCGACGCCTCGCTGCAGCTCTTCTTCGTGGCCGTCGCCGGCTGGGGCTGGTGGCAATGGCTGCGCGGCACCGACGACTCCGGCCGGCCGCTTCGCGTGCGCACGCTCGGCGCGCGCGGACGCTGGCTCGCGCTCGCCGCGCTCGCCCTCGCGTGGCCCGCGACCGGCCTCTTCCTGCGCCGCTTCACCGACACCGACGTGCCCTGGTGGGACGCCTTCCCCACCGCGGCGAGCGTGCTCGGCCAGTGGCTGCTCGGCCGCAAGTACGTCGAGAACTGGCCGGTCTGGATCGCGGTGAACAGCGTCGCCGTCGCCCTGTTCGCCTACAAGGGGCTGTGGCTCACGGTCCTCCTTTACGCCCTGTTCGTGGCGATGTCCTTCGTCGGCTGGCGGGCGTGGCGGCTCCTGCGCACGTCATCCACGGAGGCCGCATGAGCCCCGCCTTCGTCGTCTCCCTGCTCGGTGCCGAGAGCACCGGCAAGACCACGCTCGCCGGCGAGCTCGGCCTGGCGCTCGCCAACCGAGGCCGCGGCGTCGCGGTGGTCGGCGAAGCCCTGCGCGAGTTCTGCGACCGGCACGGGCGAACGCCGCGGCAGGATGAGCAATCCGGGCTCGCCGCCGAGCAGACGCGCCGAATCGACGAAGCCGCCGGCGCCGCGCAGATCGTGATCGCCGACACCACCGCCTTGATGATCGCCGTCTACAGCGACATCGTGTTCGGCGACACCGGCCTCTACGCCGCCGCCGAGGCGGACCAGCGCCGGTGCGACCTCACACTCGTCACCGCCCTCGACCTGCCCTGGCTCGCCGACGGCCTGCAGCGCGACGGCCCGCACGTTCGCGGCCCGGTCGACGATCGGGTTCGCGCGGCGCTGGCGCGCTCGGGCGTCGCCTTCGAGACGATCGCGGGACGCGGCCCGACGCGCCTCGAGGCCGCGCTTGCCGCCATCGACCGGGCCGAGGCCGCCCGCGCCTGAAGCTCAGGCCGCGGCGCCGAGCCGCACCAGGACGACGATGAAGATGCCGAGCACGAGGTTGATCGCCACCTCCCAGCGGATCGCGCCGAGCGCCGCCGCGCCGTCGGGCCACGCCTGAGCGGCGAGCGCGCGCACCACGCGCGGGAACAGGGCCAGGCGCACGTGCGCGTAGACGACGAGCATGACAAGGAAGAGCCCGACCATCGCGTACCAGTCGAGCGGCATGTTGAAGGCGAGCCCTGCGCCGGCGCGGTCGCGCCAGACCAGCGCGATCATGGCTGCGCCGCTCAGGAAGACGGCGAGCACGGCGAGGCCGACGATGCGAAAGAAGCGGCGCAGCGTGGCATGCATCAGCCGCACCCGCGCCGGCGGCTCCAGCACCTCGTGGGCGGCGGGCCGCAGGCACATCAGCATGAAGAACATGCCGCCGACCCAGGCGACGACGGCGAGCAGGTGAATGGCTTTCAGCGAGGCATAGAGCACGGGCTCGTCTCCGATCGGCGCGGCAGAGTTCGCGCATTGTCGTTCGCCGTGGCCGGCCGAATTGTCCCCACCTGCAAACCGAGGTATCGTCGCCCGGGCCACCAGCATCGGTGGGCGGAGGCGCATGGAATGACGAAGCTGTGCTCGGTGTGCGGCACCGAAAACAGGGACGAGGCCCAGTTCTGTCGGTCTTGTGGCACGGCCTTCCCGCCGCCCGCTCCGGCATTCGATGAAGAGGCCGAGCTTGCTGCCGGCATCACCTGCGACGAGTGCAACTTCCAGAACAAGCCCGGCGTTCGCTACTGCGCCAACTGCGGCGTGAGCCTGCTCGGCACGGTCATCGTGCCGCGCGGACGGCCCGCGGCGCCCCCCGACCCGTACGCCGGCACCAGCCCGCCGCCGATCAACTACCCCTCGTACGCGCCGGTGGCGCCGTACCCGCCGCCGCCGGTCGGCGCCTCGAGCTATCCGCCCGTCGCCGGAAGCTCGTACGCCCCGCCTCAGCCCGGCTACGGCGCTCCCTACGACGATCCGCTCGGCGCAACCGGCGGATACGCCGACGCCGCGGCCCTGCCGCCGGCTGCGCAACAGCAGTACCAGGACGACGAACCGCCTTATTCGCCGCCGGCCGCTGCCGTGCCGGTCGCGGCCAAGGCCCCGAACCGCGCGCCCTTGATCCTCGGCGCGGTGCTGGCCGTGCTGGTCGCCGGCGCCGCCGGCGCGTGGTGGTTCATGCGCGCCCCGGGCGCGACAGCGCCCCAGGCGGCTGCGTCGGCGCCGGTCGCCGCGCCCCCGCCCGTGGTGGCCGAGCCCGCCGCCTCGGCGGTGGAAGCGCCGCCCGCCGCGGCCGCGTCGATGCCCGAGGTCGCGGTCGCGCCGCTGCCCGCGGCCTCGCCGGTCGAGGCGAGCGTGCCGCCGCCGACCGCCGCGGTCGCACCGCCGGTCGTCGCGCCGGCCGCGCCTTCGGCTTCGGACCTGGAAGCGCAGCGCATCGCCGCCGAGAAGCGGCGCGAGCGCCTGGCCAAGGAGAAGGCCGACCGCGAAGCCAAGGCCAAGGCGCTCGCCGAGCAGCAACAGCAGCAGGCCGCGGCCGCGGCACGCGCCGCCGAGCAGGAAGCGGCGCGGCGACGGGCCGAGGAAGCGCAGCGCGCCCGCGCCACGCCGGTGCCGCAACCGGTGGCGCCGGCGCCGGTGCAGCCGCGCGGTGTCCTGCAGATCTGTGCCGGCCGCGGAATGATCGCCGAGGCGATATGCCAGTCGCGGGAGTGCGGCGAAGCGCAGCACGCCAACGAGCCGATCTGCAAGCAGATCAAGGAAAAGGAAGACCGTCGCCGGAACTGAGGCTCAGAGCCTGCTAACGCTGTAGGGCAAGAGACGGATCTGGCCCCAGCGGCGAGCCGATACGCCGCACGAGCCATCAGTTGGAAGAGGAGAACCCATGTCGTCGAACCCGGCGGATTCCGCCCCCCTGCCCGCCGGAATCTCGGCCAACGCGTTCTCCAGCCTGTTCGGCGCGATCAACGGACTGCGCAACCGGCGCGCGCTGATCGCCTTGATGGGCTGCCTGGTCGGCGGCATCCTGGTCGCCAGCCTGCTGTTCAGGATGGGCTCGTTCTTCGCCTTCCTCGGCGCCCTGGTCTGGATCGTCGCCGTCGGCACCGGCGTCAATGCCGCCGGCCTGCTGCACATGGATCACGCGCGCGGCATCTCGCCGCGCAGCACGGTCGATGCGCTCGTCTACGGCCTGATGTGCATTCCCAAGCTGATCGCCCTCGGGATCCTGCTGTTCCTGGTCGAGCTCGCGGTCTTCATCGTGATCGCGATCCTGCTTTTCATCTGCAAGATCCCGTTCCTCGGACCGGTGCTGTTCAGCATCGTCTTTCCGGTCTCGGTGGTCGTTGCCGGCATCACGGTGCTCGGCCTCTTTCTCTGCATGGTGCTGTCGCTGCCCGCGATCTGGCAGGGCGCGACGATCATGCGCGCCCTGGCGCAGACGCTGGCCATCGCGCGCAGCCGCATCGTCGAGGCGATCCTCCTGCTCGTCTTCGTCTGGCTGCTCTCGTTCGCCGTGGCGATGATCGTCTTCGGCGTCCTCGGCGCCGGCCTGCTGCCGACCCTCGGCCTCTCGGCCTCCATCGTCAACTTCGGCGGCTTCGGCTCGATGCTGGGCGGCATGGGCGGTGGCCTGGGGGGAATGGGCGGGCTCGGCGGCATGGGGGGGATGGGCGGGATGGACGGCGGCGGTGGCGTCGGCCACGCGATCGCCGGCGGCATCGGCCTGGGCGTGCTCTGGGCGGTCGCGGCCTCGCTCGTGCTGCAGGTCTACCTGCTGGGCCTGTGCCTGGTCTACCTGCGCGTCACCGAGGGGCTGGACCTGAGCGCCACCGAGGCGGCGCTGCGGCAAAAGCTCGACGAGGCGCGCAGCCGCGCCAACGAGCTCGGCGAAAAGGCGCGCACCGCGGCCAACCGCGCCGCCGCGCCGCCGCCTCCCCCACCGGCGCCTGCGCCTGCTGCCGAAGCGACGCAGCCACCGCCCTACAACCCGGGCGCGGCGGCCGCCGGCGGCACCCTGGTCGGGGCCGCGTTCGTCCCGCCCTCGCCTCCGGCACCCCCTCCGCCGGCATACACGCCGCCTTCGGCCTACCTGCCCGAGGCGCGGCCCGCCGCCTCGACCGACATCGATCTTTCCTTCGACGACGTCCCGCCGCCGACGCCCTCGAGCCCGCCGTCGATGACGCCGGCGTACTCGGCGCCGCCTTATGTACCACCGCCGCCTACGCTGCCAGCGGCCGCGCCGGCGCTGCCGGTCGCATCGACCTGCCCGCAGTGCCTGTCGCCGATCACCGCCGACGACGTGTTCTGCGGCGTCTGCGGCTACCGCGTGAAATGAGCGTTCGCTGCCGCTGCCGCCGGGCATGAAGCCGAGCGACTTCGAAGCTGCGCAGGCGGCGCTGGTGGCGGCCCGGCGCGGTGCGCGGGCGATCGCCGAATGCCCGCCCGGCTGGCGGCCGGGCGACCTGACCGAGGCGTATCGCCTGCAGAACGCCGTCATCGCCGAGCTCGGCGGCGGCGGCGGCTGGAAGGTCGCCGGCATTACCGAAGACCAGCGCCGCACCCTCGGCGTGCCGCAGCCGATCGCCTCGGCGCTGCCGCTGGCGACGCTGCACGACGCGAGCATCCGGCCAGCGACGCTTCGCTTCGCCGACTTCATCGCGCCGAAGATCGAGTGCGAGATCGCCTTCCAGCTCCGCCGCGACCTGCCGGCGCGACCCGACGAGCCGTACTCGCGCGCCGAAGTGGCGGCGGCGATGGCGACGATGCGCCTGGCGATCGAGATCGTCGATCCGCGCTGGCCGGCCGGCAGCGGCACGCTGGCCGAGATCGCCGACGGCTTCAACAACGGCGCCCTGGTCGCCGGCCCGCGCTTCGACGACTGGCAGGAGATCGACTTCACCGAGGTCGACATCGTCCTCACCGCCGCCGCGCCCGGCCCGCCGGCGCGCGAGCTGGCGCTCGGCAGCGCCCGCGCGATCCTCGACGGCGACCCGTTCGCCACGGTCGTGATGCTCGCCAACGCGCAGCCCGAGGGCAGCCCCGGCCTGCGCGCCGGCGACATCGTCACCACCGGAAGCTGCACCGGTGCGCCGTTCGTGCCCGGACCCGGGCTCTATCGAGCCGAGTTCAGCGATCTCGGCTCGGTCGAGCTGCGCTTCGAATAGAAGGGTCTCAGGCGACCTTCGTCAGCCCGGCGCGAAAGCGCCTGGCGTTGCTCACGTAGTGCTCGGCGATCCGGCCCAGCCCGGCGATCTGCTCCGCGCTCAGGGTGCGCACCACGACGGCGGGCGAGCCCATGATCATCGAGCCGTCGGGGAAGGTCTTGCCCTCGGTGACGAGCGAGCGGGCGCCGACCAGGCAGCCCTTGCCGATGCGCGCATGGTTGAGGACCACGGCGCCGATGCCGATCAGCGAGCCGTCGCCGATGGTGCAGCCGTGCAGCATCACCAGGTGGCCGATCGAGACGTCGTCGCCGAGCGTCGTCGGCACGCCCTCGTCGGCATGGATCACGCTGCCGTCCTGCACGTTCGTGCGCCGGCCGATGCTGATCAGCGCGCTGTCGCCGCGCAGGATCGCGCCGAACCAGACGCTCGCGTCCTCGCCGAGCTCGACGTCGCCGATCACGGTGGCGCTGTCGGCGACCCAGGCGCCGGGTTGCAGGCGGGGAACGCGATCGTCGAGACGATAGATGGCCATCGGCCGATTCTAGAAGGCAGCCCGAGCATACAAACCGCGCTGGCGTCAAGCCTCGCCGCGCTCGCGCGAGTGGGCAAAAATAAGCGCTCCGCTTCAGCCCCGCCATGGCCGCCCCGTCGTTCGCCCTGACCAAGATCCAGGCGCCGCGCCCCCGCGCCAGCCTGGTCGCGCGCGAGTTGCTCGAGCAGCGCATGGCCGATGCGGCGATGGCCAAGCGCCTGGTCCTGCTGGCCGCACCCGCGGGCTTCGGCAAGACCGCCGCCCTCACCCGCTTGATCTCGCGCCTCGGCAGCGGCGCCGCGGTCGCCTGGGTCGCGGTCGACTCCGACGACGACCCGCTCGGCCTGCTGGCATGCCTGTGCGCCGCGCTCGAGCCGTTCGACCCGCCGTGGCGCACCGATCCGGAGGCGCTGGTCGCGATGGCCGGCGGCAGCCGCGGCGATCGCCACGCGGTGATCAGCGAGCTGCTCAACACGCTCGCCGCGTGCGAGGTCGAACGCGGCCTGATCGTCGTCGACGATGCGCACCGCATCCGCGACCCGGCGGTGTTCGAGTTCCTCGACCACCTGCTCGAACGGCTGCCGCCGCAGTGGGGCGTGGTGCTCTCCACCCGGACCGAGCCGCCGCTGGCGCTGGCGCGCCTGCGCGCGCACGACGAGCTGGCCGAGTTCCGCGAGCGCGACCTGCGCTTCGGCCTGGCCGAGGTGCGCGCCCTGCTGCCGGAGCTGCCGGCGCATGTCGATCCGGCGTCGACCAGCCGGCGCCTGCTCGAGCGCACCCAGGGCTGGGCGGTGGGCCTGCGCCTGGCGGTGAACAGCCTGGCCGCGAGCCCGGCCGAAGCGGGCGTCGACCGCCGCCAGGCCGGCGTGGCCGACAGCAGCGCCGACCGGCACGTCTTCGACTACCTGCTGGCCGAAGTGCTGGGCGCGATGCCGCCCGACCTGCGCGCCTTTCTCCTGCGCTGCTCGGTGCTGAGCGAGCTGAGCTCGGCGCGTTGCGCGGCGGTGTCGGCCGACGCTCGCGCCGCGCACTGGCTCGACGAGGTCGAGCGGCGGGGCCTCTTCGTCTCGGTCCTCGAGGGGCCCGAGCCGACGCTGCGGCTGCACGACCTGTTCCGCGATTTCCTCCAGGACCGGTTGCGTCGCGAGATGCCCGACGAGCTGCCCGCGCTCTACCGCCGCGCCGCGGCCGGCGAGCCCGACATGCTGCGCCGGACCGGCTTCCTGATCCGCTCCGGCGACTGGACCGAGGCCGAGGCCGAGCTCGCCGAAGCGGGCGGCCGGATCGTCACCACGGTCGGGCCGGCGCCGGTGCTGCGCCTGCTCGAGCAGTTCCCGCCGCCGCTGCACGAGCGCTCCGGCCGGCTGGCGCACATCCGCTGCCTCTGCGCCTGGGCGCGCTGGGACTGGCCGGCCATGCGCGAAGCGGCGGAGCGCGCCCGCCGCGCCTACGAGAGCGCGGGCGACCGCCTGGGGGCGTGGCGCTCCGGGCTGTACGCGGCGATCTCCTCCGCCAGCTTCGGCTTCAACGAGGAGGCCCGGCAGCGCGTCGAGCAGCCGCCGCCCGAGCCGCTCGGGGTCGACGATCGCGCCTTCCTGGCGATGACGCGCACCTACGCGACCTTCGACAGCGGCCGGCTCGACATCCTCGGCCAGCGCTACGGCGAGGTGCTCGACGCGCTCGAGTCGAGCGCCAACATCCCGCTCTGGTACCACTGCGTGCCGCGCAGCATGCAATGCGGCCTGCCGGGCATGAACCCGCCGCTGGCCCGCTTCGCCAACGGAGCGCTGCGGGTGCTGCCCGACATGCCGAGCCCGCTGCGCGCGCTGGCGCTCTCGCTGCGCGCCTGGGGCGAGCTCTCGGCCGGCGACATCGGCGCCGCCACGGCGACCGCGCAGCTCGCCGAGTCGGACGCGCGCTGGCTCGGCCCGCCGCCGAATGTGCGCGTCTTCGTCTACGCATTGCTCTCGATCCTGCATGCGATGCACGGCCGGCCCGTCGAGGCGCGGCAGGCGCTCGAGGAGCTGATGAAGACCTTCGACGATCCCGACGTGGGCTACCGGCCCGGCTCGTTCGTCCACATCTACTACTGCCTGCACCGGGTGCGCATCGCCGACCTGCTCGGCGACGTCGAGGCGGCGCGCGGCTTCTTCGCCGCCGTGCCCGCCGATCCGCGGCCATTGAACGAAACGATGCGGCGTGTCCTGGCGACGCACCGCATGGCCTGCGCCGGCCGCCTCGCCGCGCACGAGGGCCGCACCGAGGCGGCGATCGCCGCGTTCGGCAGCGCCCTCGCCGACGACGATGCGTTCAGCGTCTACGGCCAGTCGGTCGAGGTGCGCCTGCGGCTGGCGCTCGCCCTGCTCGATCTCGGCCGCATCGCCGAGGCGGCGGCGGCGGTCGAGCAGGCGCTCGCCGCGACCGCGCGCCAGGGCGAGCCCGGCGGCGCGCTGATGCTCGGCGCCACCCGCCTGCTCGCGCTCGCCGATCGCGACTGGCAGGGCCGGCTGGCCGTCGGCGCGGCCGCGACCTTGCGGGCCTGGGCCGCGCTGCTGCCGCAGGGCGCGCCGGCCACGGCGCGGCCAGCGGGCACCGCGGGCTATGGCAGCGCCGCGCCGGTGGCGGCCGCGGCCGCGGCGCTCAGCCCGCGCGAGCTGGAGGTGCTGCGCCACATCGCCGCCGGCGACAGCAACAAGCTGATCGCCCGCGCGTTCGACCTGAGCCCGCACACGGTCAAGCGCCACGTCGCCAACATCCTCGACAAGCTGATGCTGCAGTCGCGCGGCCAGGCCGCGGCCTGGTACCGCCAGCACGGGGTGGCCTAGGCGATAGCGCGAGCGCGGTAACGGCGGCGATGGCCCGCTGTCGCCGCGCGGATGGCTCCTTCGGGCGATGCCCCGGCGCCCACCCACGGGAACACTGCCGGGCATCGCGGCTCATGCCGCATCGCCTGCCTGGAACCGCCATGACCTCCCCCTCCCCCTCCCTCGCCGCCGCAACCGCCCCCTCCCGTCCCGCCCTGGCGCGCTCCGGCTCGCCGCGCTTCGATCTCTATTCCGGCATCCACAAGGCGATGCGCTCGTTCATGGCCGAGACGCTGGTGCGGGTGGGCCGGATCGATGTCGCCGACGCCGCCGATCGCGGCCAGGCGCTGGTCCAGCTCGAGCAGCTGCTCGCCTTCTGCGCCGACCACCTGCGCCACGAGAACACGTTCGTGCACACGGCGATCGAAGCCCGGCAGCCGGGCGGCGCGGCGAAGGTCGCCGAAGAGCACGTCGAGCACGGCGAGTCGATCGCCGCCCTGCGCGAAGAGGCGGCTGCCCTGCAGGCCGCCCCGGAGTACGCCGCGGCCGCGCTCGCGCTGCGTCTCTATCGCCACCTCGCGCTTTTCGTCGCCGAGAACCTGCAGCACATGCACATCGAGGAGACGGTGCACAACGCCCTGCTCTGGCAGCACTTCACCGATGCCGAGCTCGCCGAGCTGCACGGCCGGCTGCTCGCCAGCCTCGCGCCCGAAGACAAGCAGACGGCGGCGCGCTGGATGCTGCCCGCCTCGACGCCGGCCGAGCGCGCGGCGATGATCGCCGGCATGAAGGCCGAGCTGCCGCCCGAGGCGCTGCTCGGCGTGATGGTGATGCTGCGCCCGCACCTCGATACCGCCGGCTGGGCCAAGCTGGCGAACGCCGCCGGCGTCAGCACGCAGATCGGCGCCTGAGCGCCCCACGGGAGACCACTGATGAAAACCTGGATCAAGCGCACTCTCGTCGGCGTCGTCTCGCTGATCGGCGTCGCCGTCGTCGCGGTGTTCGTGCTGGCGACGCTCGGCGATCGCAAGCTCGCTCGCCGCGTCGAAGTCGCCGTCGCCGGCGTGCCCTTCGCCGCCGACGCCGCCAGCATCGAGCGCGGCCACTACCTGTTCCGCTCGCGCGGCTGCGGCGACTGCCACGGCCTCGACGGCAGCGGCGGCGTGGTCGTCGAGGACGGCGGCATGCTGATCCGCGCGCCCAACATCACCGCCGGTCCGGGCGGCGCAACCGCCGCCTACACGCCGGCGGACTGGGAGCGGACGATCCGCCACGGCGTCAAGCCGAACGGCCAGCCCGTCATCCTCATGCCGAGCGAGGAATACGCCCGCTATACCGACGCCGACCTCGCGGCCGTGGTCGCCTACGTCCGCCAGCTGCCGCCGAAAAGCGGCGAAGGCGCGACCGTCCGCCTGCCGCTGCCGGTGCGCGTGCTCTACGCCGTCGGCGTGGTGCGGGACGCGGCGGAGAAGATCGACCACAGCCTGCCGCCTTCGCAGCCGGTGGCCGAAGCGGTGACCGCGGCGCACGGCGCCTATGTCGCCAACGGCTGCACCGGCTGCCATCGCGCCGACCTCAGCGGTGGCAAGATCGCCGGCGCACCGCCGGACTGGCCCGCGGCGGCGCGGCTCGCGCCGGGCGAAGGCAGCGTCATGCCGCGCTACAAGGACGCCGACGCGTTCGCCGCGATGCTGAAGACGGGCAAGCGTCCGGATGGCAGCGCGGTCAGCAAGGTGATGCCGTTCGTCGCCCTGCGCGAGATGAACGATGTCGACGTGCGCGCCCTTTACTTGCACCTGACGACGATGCCGGCGCCGCGCTGAGAGGCGGCACGATCTGCAGGGCTAGCGGATGGTGCGTGGAGACCGGCTCGGGATCTCGGGCGGCGGGAACCGCTCCTGGAACCGGTCGCGCCCGTACCGGGCGAGACGGAACAGGGCGTAGCAGCCGGCCAGGAGCAGGGCGAGCTTCCAGGAGCCGTTGAGCAGGCCCTGCACCCAGCGGTTCGGCGCCTCGGCGGCCAGCGGCGCGGGCGCCTCGACCTTCGGCCGCGGCGGCAGGGCCGACAGGTCGGTCACCTCGGGCAGCGTGGCGATGGCGGCCGCGCCAGCGGGCGCGGACTCGGCCTTGCACGGCGTGTCCTGGAGGGTGACGCCGCCCTTGCCGTCGGGGCACTTCAGCAACTGCGTCGGCCGCAGGTTCACCGGCGGCGCGACGGCCGCCGCCTCCTCCTCGGTGCCGGGCGGGGCGTTGCGCAGGATGTGGGCCTCGGGCATGGCGCGGATCTGCGCCAGCGCCGGTGTGGCGGCAATCAGGGCCAGAACAAGGAGGGCGGGTCTCATTGCCGAAGTGTGCCCAATTGTTCGCGCGCCGCGGACCACACTTCCCCCAAGTTTCAGGGCCGCGATGGCTCGCCGGGCTTCGTCCGCCCCTCTTGCTCTCCGGCTGAAGGAACCTGGCCTTCGACCTGGCCGGGGGCGGCTTCAGGCTCGCGCGAGATCCTTGCGTGCACCACCCGCTGCGGGAACGGGATCTCCACGCCTCGGGCGCGCAGCACCTCCAGCACGACGAGGTTGACGTCCGACTTGACGTTGCCCTGCCCGTTCTCCGGGTCGCGGATCCAGAAGTTGACGTTCAGGTCCATGCCGTCGGCCGAGAACGCCGCGAGCTGGACGCTGGGCTGCGGATCGCCGACGACGCGCGGCACCGCGGCCACGGCCGCCTCGAGCACCGGCTGCAGCTCGCGCACGTCGGTGCCATAGGCGACCTGCACGCTGGTCTGCAGCAGCACGCGCGGGTCGGCGAGCGACGAGTTCTCGACCCGCGTGGTGATCAGCGTCTCGTTCGGCAGGATCGCCTCGCGCCCGTTGAGCGCGCGGATCACCGTGTAGCGGGTGCGGATGTCGGTGATGCGGCCTTCGAAGTTGTCGACCTTCACCATGTCGCCGATCCGGATGCTCCGCTCTGCGAGGATGACGAAGCCGCTGACGTAGTTGGCCGCGATCTTCTGCAGGCCGAAGCCGACGCCGACGCCGACCGCACCGCCGAGCACCGACAGTGCGGTCAGGTCGATGCCGACGGCCGAGAGCGCGAACATCAGGCCGACGAACAGCAGCACCGTTCGCACCAGCGTCGCCGCGATCTTGCGCAGCGAGAGATCGTGGCCGGCGGCGTTGCTGAGGAGCTTTCTCTCGAGTACCGCCGAGACCCAGAGCGCGATCACGAGGACGATGCCGGCGGTGATCGTGCCCTCGACGACGTTGCGCAGCGACATCCGCGTCGTGCCGATCTTCCAGTGCACGTCGTCCATCGCGTCGAGCATCGACGGCAGCACGCCCGTCAGCCAGAGCGCGACCGCGATCCAGGCGAGCCAGGAGATGCTGCGCTCGAGCGTGCGGACCCAGGCCAGGGCCGGCAGCGTGCGGCTGAGCACGCGCACGCTGAGGCGGATGACGACGAGCGAAATCAGGATCGGGATCGCCACCCGGAACACCGCCGGCTTGATCACCGACTCGAGGCCGACGCGCGCGGCGAACGCGAACGCCAGCGCGAGGACCGGAAACAGCACGCCGTCGACCACCCGCTCGCCGAACAGGATCGATCCCGGCGACGCCTGCCGGCCCTGCATCAGGCGCACCACCAGCCAGGCGGCGAGAAGGCAGACGACGAGCACCCCCAGCTCGGCGACGGCGCCGCGCTGGGTCAGCGAGACGACGAGGTCGTCGAACTCCTTGAGATCGAACGCGCGCGCCATCAGCGGGCGCCCTCCGGCACGGCCCCGCGGCTCACGCTGCCGTCAGCACGCGCAGGTGCGCGGCGACGCTGCGCGCCAGCGCGCCCAGGTTGTAGCCGCCTTCGAGGCAGGAGACGATCCGGCCCCGGGAGTGCTTGACCGCGACCGCCTTGATCCGCTCGGTGATCCAGGTGTAGTCGGCCTCGACCAGGCCGAGCTGGCCGAGGTCGTCTTCGCGATGCGCGTCGAATCCGGCCGAGAAGAAGATCATCTCCGGCCGGAAGGCGTCGAGCCGCTCCATCCAGTTTTCCTCGATCAGGGCGCGAACCTGCGGCCCGCGCGTGTACGGCGGCACCGGCACGTTGACCATGTTCGTGCCCATCGGCACGGCGCCGCTGTAGGGATAGAGCGGGTGCTGGAAGATGCTCAGCATGAGCACGCGCTCGTCGCCGGCGATGATGTCTTCGGTGCCGTTGCCATGGTGGACGTCGAAGTCGACGATCGCCACCCGCTCGAGGCCGCGCACGTCGAGCGCATGACGCGCCGCCACCGCGACGTTGTTGAAGAAGCAGAAGCCCATGGCCTGGTCGCGGGTGGCGTGGTGGCCGGGCGGGCGCACCGAGCAGAACGCGTTCTCTATCGCGCCGTCGAGCACCGCGTCGGTCGCCGCCACCGCCGCGCCCGCGGCGCGCATCACGGCCGCCCAGGTGCCGGCGCTGGCGACCGTGTCGGCGTCGAGCGCGCGCCTGCGGCCATCGACGGCGATCTGCTCCAGCAGGTCGCGCAGCTCGCCGACGTAGCGGCTCTCGTGCGCCAGGCCGAGGTCGTCGAGGCTCGCCAGCGGCGCCTCGCGCCGCTCGAGCGCCGCGTCCAGGCCGGTGGCGATGAGGTAGTCGTCGATCGCGTCGAGCCGCTCCGGGCACTCGGGGTGGCCGTCGCCCATGTCGTGGCCGCGGCAATCGGGATGGCTGTAGAAGGCCGTTGTCATTGGGCTGCCGAATCGAACCGGCCAGTCGGAAGCGACCCGGCCAGAGTCATGTTTTCTAGTAAGGTGGCCGGATGAGCCCACCTTCGCGGAACCAGCTGACCGAACTGATCGGCCAGATCGCCACCATTATCGTCGGCAAGCAGGCCCAGATCGAGGACTGCGTCGCCTGCATGCTCGCAGGGGGACACCTGCTGATCGAGGACGTTCCGGGGGTCGGCAAGACGACACTCGCGCACGCGATCGCGGTCTCGCTCGGCTTGCGGTTTTCGCGCACCCAGTTCACCGCCGACCTGATGCCGTCGGACCTGATCGGCGTCAGCATCTACGAGCGGAGCAAGGAAGCGTTCGTTTTTCACGCCGGCCCGGTGTTCGCGCACGTGCTCCTCGCCGACGAGATCAACCGCGCCGGACCGAAGACGCAGAGCGCGCTGCTCGAGGCGATGGAAGAGCACCAGGTCACGGTCGAAGGCGAGACCCGCCCCCTGCCCGCGCCGTTCTTCGTGATCGCGACGCAGAACCCGACCGACCAGATCGGCACCTACCCGCTGCCCGAGTCGCAGCTCGACCGCTTCCTGATGTGCATCACGCTCGGCTATCCCGACCGCAAGAGCGAGCGCGAGCTGCTCGCCGGCGCCGACCGGCGCGAGGCGATCTCGCGCCTGCGCGCCGTCATGAGCCCGGCCGAGCTGATCGCGGCGCAGCGCGCGGTGCAGGCGGTGCACGCCTCCGACGCGCTGCTCGACTACCTGCAGGCGCTGATCCAGGCGACGCGCTCGGGCACCTGGTTCGTCGAGGGCCTGTCGCCGCGCGCCGGCATCGCCGTGCTGCGCGCCGCCCGGGCTCGCGCCCTGCTCGGCGGCCGCGACTACGTGGCGCCCGACGACATCCAGTACGTGCTGCCGCAGACCATCGCCCACCGGCTGGTGCCGGTGGCGGGCGCGGGCCGCGGCCGGCGCGAGCAGGTGCGGGCGATGGTCGAGGCGGTGCCGCTGCCGTGACGGCCGCGGGCGCGGTCCGCGCGCTGAACCCGGCGGCGTTCGCCCGGGCGCGCTTTCGCAGGTGGTGGCAGTCGCGCCTGCCGCGCACCGACACGCAGACGCTGACCCAGGGCAACGTCTACATCCTGCCGACGCGGGCCGGCTGGATGTTCGCGCTGACCCTGCTGGTGCTGCTGCTCGCCTCGATCAACTACCAGCTCAACCTCGGCTACGTGCTGACCTTCCTGCTCGCCGGCAGCGGCATCGTCTCGATGCACATCACGCACGGCACCCTGCGCGGCCTGACGCTGCACCTGCGGCCGGTCGCGCCCGCATTCGCCGGCGACCCGGCGGTGCTCGACATCGTCATGACCAGCCCGGGCAGTGCGCGCTTCGGCATCGGCCTGCGCCTGCTCGATGCGCCGGGCGCGACCCTGGCCTGGACCGACGTTCCGGGCGGCGGCCAGGCGACCGCGCACGTGAGCTTCGTGCCGGCGGCGCGCGGCTTCCAGGAGGTGCCTACGCTGAGCGCCGAGAGCCGCTTCCCGCTCGGCCTGTTTCGCGCCTGGACGGTGTGGCGGCCGGCCGCGCGCCTGCTCGTCTACCCGCGGCCCGAGGCCAACGCGCCGGCGCCGCCGGCGGCGCGGCCGATCATCGGCGGCCCGAGCCGCTCGCGCCTCAGTGAGAGCGGCGAGATCGAAGGCGTGCGCGCCTATCGGCGCGGCGACCCGATGAAGCTGGTGGCCTGGAAGAAGGCGGCGCAGGCGCTCGAGACCGGCGCCGAGCTCGTCAGCCGCGACACCAGCGTCTCGGCGCGCCGCGAGCTCTGGCTCGACTGGAGCGCCTGCGCGCCGCTCGCCCCGGAAGACCGCCTTTCCCGGCTGACGGCCTGGACGCTGGCCGCCGAGCGCGCCGGCACCGCCTACGGCCTGCGCCTTCCCGGCGTCGAGCTGGCGCCCGAGGGCGGCGACACGCAGCGCCGCCGCTGCCTCGAAGCGCTCGCGCTGTGGCAGGCCTGAGCGGGATCGCTTTGCCTCGGCGCTGGCTGCCGCACTGGCCGGGCTGGCGGCGCCTGCCACGGGAAGCGCGCGACACCCTGTTCCTGCTCGCCGTCATCGCCTGGACCGTGCTGCCGCACGCCTCGCACCTGCCGGCCTGGACGATCGCCCTCACCGCCGTGGTCCTGCTCTGGCGCGGCCGCCTGGCGATCGAGAGCGGCGCGCTGCCGAGCAAGTGGGTCCTGCTGAGCGTGCTGACGGCCGCGATCGGCCTCACCTACTGGACCTATGGCGGCCTGCTCGGCAAGGAGCCGGGGGTGACGCTGGCGGTCGCGCTGATGGCGCTGAAGACGCTCGAGCTGCGCGCCCGGCGCGACGCTTTCGTCGTCTTCTTCCTCGGCTTCTTCATCATCCTCACCCACTTCCTTTACTCGCAGTCGCTGCCGGTCGCGGCGGCGATGCTGATCTCGATCTGGGGCCTGCTTACCGCCCTGGTGCTTGCGCACATGCCGGTCGGCCAGCCGAGCCTGCGCCAGGCCGGTGGCCTGGCGGCGCGGACCGCGCTGCTCGGTGCGCCGGTGATGGCGCTGCTGTTCGTGCTGTTCCCGCGCATCGGCCCGCTCTGGGGCGTGCCACAGGACGGCATCTCGACCACGGGCCTCTCGAACACCATGCGCATGGGCTCGATGACCGAAGTGGCGCGCGACGAATCGGTGGCGATGCGCATCCGCTTCGAAGGCCGCGCGCCCTCGCCCGCCGAGATGTATTTCCGCGGCCCGGTGCTGACCCGCTTCGACGGCCTCGAGTGGCGCCCGCTCGGCCTGCCGTTCGCCCCCGCCGGCGTGCCCGACCGGGTGCCGGTGCTCAAGCCCATCGGCGACCCGGTGCGCTACGAGGCGACGCTCGAGCCGCTGCGCGTCGCCTCGGTGCCGCTGCTCGAGGCCACCACCGAGATCGCGCCGGTCGAGGGCTTTCGCATCAGCCGGCGCGAAGACCTGCAGTGGCTCGGCGAGCGGCCGATCTACGAGCGGATCCGGGTGCGTGCCGAGGCCTATCCGCGCTTTGCCCTCAGCGCCGCGCGCCGCTCCGGCGAGATCCAGGAGAGCCTCGAGCTGCCGCCGGGCTTCAACCCGCGCACCCTGGCCTGGACGCGCGCGCTGCGCGCCGAGCCGACGAACCGCAACATCGACGCCACCGCCTTCGCCAACCTGGTGATGAGCCACATCCGCGACGGCGGCTACGACTACACGCTCTCTCCCGGCGAATACGGACGGAACGCGGTCGACGAGTTCTGGCTCGACCGCAAGACCGGCTTCTGCGAGCACTTCGCCGCGGCGTTCGTCGTCATCATGCGCGCCGCCGGCTTCCCGGCGCGCGTGGTCACCGGCTACCAGGGCTCCGACACCGAACCGGTCGACGGCTTCTACATCGTTCGCCAGAGCTCGGCGCACGCCTGGGCCGAGTACTGGCAGACGGGATCCGGCTGGATCCGTGCCGACCCCACCGGCGCGGTCTCGCCCGACCGGATCGGCCGCAGCACGCGGCTCGAGGTGCAGCCGGGGCTGGTGGCCGGCGCGATCGCGGCGATGAGCCCAGAGCTCGTGGCCAGCCTGCGCAACGGCTGGGAGGCGATCAACAACCGCTGGAACCAGTGGGTGCTCAACTACACCCGCGGCCAGCAGCTCGACGTGCTGAAGAACATCGGCTTCACCGCGCCCGACTGGGAAGACCTGGCGCTGCTGCTGATCGGCACCCTGAGCACGCTGGCGCTCGCCGGCGCCGCCTGGGCGTGGCTCGACCGGCACCGCGTCGACCCCTGGGTCCGCCAGCTCGAGCGCCTGAAGCGCGCCCTGCGCTCGCTCGGCATCGCCGCGGCGCCGCACGAAGCCCCGCGCACGCTCGCCGCCCGGGTGCGCGAGCACCTCGGCGCGAAGGGCGATCCGCTCGCCGCCGAGCTCGACGCCCTCGAAGCGCAGCGCTACGGCCGGGTCCAGGCGAGCCGACCCGATGCCGCGCTGACCCGCCGCTTCACCTCGGAGTCGCGGCGCCTGCGCAGCCTGCTCGCCCGATAATCCGGGCGATGCTTCGTTCCCCGATTCGCCGCAGGCTCGTCATCGGCGGCGCCGCCCTCGCGACAATGGCGGCGACGTCGGCCGCGGCGCTGCAGAAGTCGGTCGAGGTCGAACCGAAGCCGCCGGCGCCGAAGAAGAAGAAGGCCTCGCACAAGGCGAAGCCGATCGGTGACGACGACGTTCCCGAGCTCGTCACCTACGGCCGGCGCGGCGACGTGATGGCCTTCGCGGACGCGATCGCCGAGCGTCGCGGCCTCGAGATCGGCTGGGTTCGCGCGGCGCTCGAGCAGTCGCGGTTCGTGCCGAACGTGGCCCGCTTCATCATGCCGCCGCCCGCGGGCACGGCGAAGAACTGGGCGGCATACCGGTCGCGCTTTGTCGAGACGATCCGCATCCGCGCCGGCGTCGCCTTCTGGAACGCCAACGAGAAGTGGCTGGCGCTGGCCGAGGAGCTCTACGGCGTGCCGCCGGAGATCGTGGTCGGCATCGTCGGCGTCGAGTCGATCTACGGCCGGCAGATGGGCAACTT
The DNA here is from genome assembly GCA_021414305.1 of Burkholderiales bacterium. Classification (GTDB taxonomy): domain Bacteria; phylum Pseudomonadota; class Gammaproteobacteria; order Burkholderiales; family Burkholderiaceae_C; genus Schlegelella_A. The sequence continues at coordinate 74,084 of JAIOOS010000028.1, forward strand.
CCGCGTCATCGACGCCCTCGCCACCCTCGCCTTCGACTTCCCGGTCGGCCGCAAGGACCGGAGCGAGTTCTTCAAGGAGGAGCTCGAGAGCTGGTTCGTGCTCTGCAAGAGCGAAGGCGTCGATCCGGTCGCCTGGAAGGGCAGCTACGCGGGCGCGATCGGGATGGCGCAGTTCATGCCGTCGAGCTTCAACAAGTACGCGGTCGACCTCGACGGCGACGGCCACGTCAACCTGCACGAGAGCGCCGCCGACGTGATCGGCAGCGTGGCGCACTACATGGCCGAGTTCGGCTGGAAGCGCGGGCTGCCGGTGCGCTTCGACGTCAAGCCGCCGACCGATTCGAGCGAGCGGGCGGCCTTGCTGGCGCCGGACATCGTGCCGACCTTCAGCGCCGCGGAGATGCAGGCGCGAGGGGCTTGGCTGCCGCCGGAGGCAGCGAGCGTGGACAGCGCGCTGGCGCTGGTGGAGCTGCAGAACGGGACCGCGGCGCCGAGCTACGTCGCGGGAACGAGCAATTTCTACGCGGTGACGCGCTACAACTGGTCGAGCTACTACGCGATGGCGGTGGTGGAGCTGGGGGAAGCGGTGCGGACCCGAATGAAGGCGACCGCACCGGCAGTAACCAACTAGGGCACGGGCGGGCTGCGCGTCGCAGCAGGATCGTCCGCCTTCGACCAGGCCGCGAATGCATCGACGAGGCCGAAACCCGCCGCTCGTTCCGCTCCGGCACCCAGGCCGGGCACGATCGGCAGGTTGCTCAGCTCGCTGGCATTCCCGAGCGCCACCGTGCGGGCAGTGTTGCAGAGGACGCTCTTCACCTTGCGGGGCGCCAGGCCCGGCTGCTTCTGCAGGATGAGGGCGCACACGCCCGCCACTTCGGCCGTGGCCGCCGAGGTGCCGCTGAAAAGGGCCCAGCCCGTGCCGGGCGCTGCACCCGGCGTCAGGGGAAATTGCTGCTCGAAGGTGGAAAGCGGCGGCACCGGCAGAACGATGTAGGCGCCGCGATCGTTGCCCGCCAGACCGCACACGTCGGGAACGAAGCGGTTCTTGCAATCGCCGGCCGTGATCTTGCAGCGGAAGGCGGATCCGCCGTCCCAGACCGACAGGCTCGTGGTGTCGGCCGGATCGACGTGGACGCCGCCGACGGCGATGACCTGCTTCATCGCCGCCGGAAAGCCGTAGTCGCCATTGCCCGTGCCGGCGACGACCGTGATCCCTTGCACGACCGCCATGTTGATCTCCGCGGCGATGTGCTCGAGGTCGGGCGGAAGCTTTGTCCAGCAGGTGTTCGTCGCCCGGTCGCACATGTCCCTCGCCAGGCTGATGGACATGATGTCGGGCAATGGACCCTGGCTCGCGTCGAGGGCGGCGTTGAGGCCTTCGAGGAGCACGCCGTTGCGCAGCTTCATGCCCACCACGCGGGCGCGCGGCGCGCAGGCCAGGACGAGCGCTGCCATCGCCGTGCCGTGCCCCCTCGGCGTCGGGCCCGGCCCCACGGCGCCTGGCGAAGTCACCGCCTCGCGCTCCTTGCAGTCTGCTTCCCGTTCCAGGAAGAAGCGATGGTCGAACGCGAAGTCCGAGTCGAAGATCATCACGGTCACGCCGGTTCCGTCGAACCGCTGGCCCTGGACCTTGTCGGCACCGAGAAACTCCGGCACCTGACCGAGCAGGCTCAGGCAAGTCGCTGCCGGCGCCGGCGGCGGCCAGTTCCCGACAGTGGTGGCGAGGTCGCCGAACGATTGCTGCAGCGCGATGCTCTGGATGAAGGCCGGCAGGCGCGCCGCGACCCTGTCGAGGGCCTGCTGGTCGACGACGGCAAAGCCCCGGCTGGACCAACCTCCGGGCGGGAGCGCCGTCTTGAACGCGGCGTCGAAACGCTCGGCGCTGCCGCGGATGCACATGGTCGCCGCACCTGTCGTCGTGACCTCGAAACGGAGGCTTTGAACGAACGCATGGAGGTCGCCCAGCAGTCGCTTCAGCTCCGCGCCGCGATCATCCTGGCGGCTGTAGAGGATCGAGGCGACCTTCTCCGCCACGGCAGGCACGAATCGAATGGAAAGACAGACGTCGTCAGCCACGGCAAACCTCCGGATTCGCCATCAAGTGCTTGTGTTCGCCGCTCGGCGCGACCGCCCCGGTCCGGCGACGGTCGCTCCTTGCAGCGGCTCAGGCGGGCCGTTCCTTCAGCGGCGTGCCGATGTCGTCGAACGACGTGCCGGCAGGCAGGTCCCCGCTCTCGAGAACCTCGTTGATCTCCGCGACCCTCTCGAGGGCGACGCGCATCTCGCTGACGAGAAGCGTGTGACGCTCGTGCAGCTTCTCGATCTGCTCCGTGGTGAGTCCCATGGTCTTCATGCCTTCCCCGTCAAAAGAACATGTCGGCGGTTCGGGCCGACTCCGATTGAGATCTGACCGGCTTCAGCCACTCGCCTCGAGCCGATTCCACGCGCGCGACCAGCGGCGACGACGCACCGAAGGCGACCCGCAGGCCTGGCAGACCGGCATCGACGATGGTCAGCGCCTCGGGCCCCCGTTTCGTTCGTGCCAGCAGCACCGCACGATTCAGGCCGTACAGCATACGCAGCGGATGCTCGCGACCGTAGTCCCGCTCCAGGTCCGCCTCGGCCGCCTGGAGGAGAGCGAGGGCTTCCTCGCGCCGGCCCTGCCCTTCGAGGCCGAGGGCCAGGGTGACATTGGCCCGGCCGCGCAGCGGCACCGCCGGGTTCGCGTCCAGCAAGGCCAGCGCCTCGCGGGCGCGCTGCTCGGCTTCACCGTAGGCAGACGCGAGAAGCCCGGCCTCGGCAAGGGTCAGCAAGGCCTGCACGCGGTACGTGGCTGGCCTCGAGGCCGCTGCGGCGATGTCGCCAAGCTGCACACGCACCTCCGGCCGCCCGTCGAGCAGGCCGTTCTGCGCCAGCGCGCGTGCCGCCGTGATCGCGCTGACCGCCTGGAGAATCGGCGCGGAAGGATCGGCGCTCGCCAGGAGCAAGTCGTCGACGAGCGGAAGTGCCGACTCCGAGGGCCCGGTGCGCAGCAGGGACACGGCCCACAGCCTGCGCAGAAAGTCGCAATCGGCGTTGTGCTTGCCGGACAGCCGCTCGCACGCAGGCATCAGGCGACCCGCCGTCGCGGCGGCTTCGTGGAACCGGCCGGCCCGAAGGAGCGCGTTGGCCCGGGCGATCGCCACCTCTTGGCGGTAGCGCTCGTCGGCGGACGCGTCGGCGTTGGCGCGGGCCACGGCATCGGCCAGCAGTGCCAGCGCCACGTCATGGCGACCGAGTTCGCCTTCCACCTCGGCCAGGCCGCGCATCGCTTCGATCGTCTGGATGTGACTCGATCCGAACGCGAGCGCGGATTGCGCCATCCCCACCGTGAAGTCCTCGCGCGCCTGCGTGTAGTTGCCCGCGCCACGCGCGATCCAGCCCTTGCCCAGCACCAGCCTGGCCTGCAGCTCGTGGTCTTCGGCGAACGGCGCAGCCGCCGAAGCGGCGTTCGCGATCAACGCCGCTGCGCGCTCCTCGTCGCCGAGCTGATAGGCATTCAAGGCGCGGTTCGTCAGCGTCATCGCCAGATCGTGCCGCTTGCCGGTTCGCTCCTGCAGGGCCGCCAGTCGCCCGAGCGTCGTGTCGGCGACGGTGAACAGCCCCAGGTTGCCCTGCATCTGCGCGACGATGTCGAGTACCGATGCGAGCAGATCCGGCTGCTCCTTGAGGTCGACGACGGCACGATCGCTGGCGCTTTCGAGGATGTTTCGCGCCGTCGGCTCGGTGCCTTTTGCGCGGTCCGGATCGGCGACGCGGAACATCTCGATGAGGAAGTCGCGCGCCGCCACTGCCCGGACCGACTCGTTACGAGCCCTGATCCCCATGACCAGCGCGAAGGCGGTCAAGGTCAGCAGCGCCAGCGTCATGGCAAAGGTGGCGCCGACCGCCAGCCGATGCCGTCGGCAGAACTTCAGCGCCTGCTCCAGAGTTCCCGTCGGTTTGGCCGCGACCGGCCTGCCGTCACGCCAGTTCTGCAGATCGACGGCGAGTGCCTCCACACTCGAATAGCGCGCGCCGGGTTGCTTCGCCAGGCATTTGCAGACGATCGCGTCCAGGTCCCGGTCGAGTGCCTTGACGAGTCCGCTCGGCGTCGTCGCCCGGCGCTCCGCGGCCTGCGTGCTCGGAGGGCGACGGCTCGGCGGCGCGGGATCCGTCGTGACGATCGCCTGCTCCACCTGCGCCGCCGAGCTCCCGTTGAGGTCGTAGGGTCGAGCGCCGCAAACCAGCTCGTACAGCACGACTCCCAGGGAGTAGATGTCGCATGCCGTGGTCAGCGCTTGGCCCAGTACCTGTTCCGGGCTCGCATACTGCAAGGTCAGGGGCCGGCCGTGCTCGAGCGTCAGCTCGCTTTCCTTCGGCGCATCGCCTTCGGGTTCGAGCAGCTTGGCAATGCCGAAATCGAGGAGGCGGACCTGCCCTTCCCGGGTGACGAGGATGTTGGCAGGCTTGAGGTCGCGGTGGATGATCAGGTTCTTGTGCGCGTGCTGGACGGCCGCCAGCACCTGGCGAAAGACCTCGAGGCGATCCCGAACGGCCATTCGTTCCGCGTCGCACCATGCCGTGATCGGTTCGCCTTCGACGTACTCGAGGGCCAGCCACGGCTGACCGTCGGCCGTGACGCCGGCGTCGTGCAGGCCGGCGATATGCGGATGCCGCAGCGATGCGAGGATGTCCCGTTCACGCGAGAAACGCTGAGCGAGAGCGTCGACCTCGCGGCTGGACGCGTGGCGGAACAGCAGCTTGATCGCGACCTGCCGCGCGAACGCGCCATCGACCCGATCGGCCAGCCAGACCTCGGCCATGCCGCCCGAGCCGACATGGCGGACCAGCCGATAGGGTCCGATCCGGCTGCCTTCGGACCAGCCGGGGACAGCGACCGGCTCGGGCGGCTCGATCCTCGGCAGGATTTCGAGAAAGGTGTTGCCGGAGAGATGCCGACGAACCGCAAGCATCCGCTCCAGCTGCGGCAACAGGCGGTGGCCACGCGCTTTCAGTTCCGCCAGCCACGCGGCGAGCGCCGGTTCCTCGAGGACATCGGCCTGCTCGTAGAGCTGCGACAGCTCCTGCCAGTCGACGACTGAATCGCGAATCATGGCGTGGACGCAGTCATGAGTCTGGAGAATACGTCGCGTCCGCGAGCGTCGGCAAGCTGCATCCCCACGGCTGCGCCCTCACCGTTCGCTCGCCGGTGCCTGCGGCCGCCGTGGCTGCGCCGGCGGCATCGACTCGGCATCGCGTGCCATGCGCGGGATGGAACGAGTGGAGCTCCCGCGATCGGGCCCGAACAGGCGACCGGTCAGGCCCGTCAGCATGCCTTCGGGAGCTGCCGCCAACCCTCCCAGGAGCGCCGCGGTGAGCGCAATCACGATCCCACGCGCCCGGCAACTCCCTGGTCGGCGCGACGGAGGGGCGGACTTCGGCCTGGGCATGGGAGCTTTCGGAGTGTCTCTTCGGCAATACGGATCGGCACCAGGCGAAGCGGACGCGGCGTCAACAAGAAGTCAGCCGATGGATGCCGGCGCCTGCATGGGCATACAGATCGGGTGCATCGCCTGCAAGCCAGGCGAGAAAGAGCGCGACCACAAGCACCACGACCAGGGCGAGGACTACCGCGAGCGCTGCGACCCGGGCCAACCGTGCACCTATCGGCCACCGCGGGCGGGGGCCGCTCGGACCTGCAGCTGAAGTCAAAGGGATCATGCTGATTTCTCCTGCAGAGCTGGCTGCTTTCCCCCGCTTTCACCGTTCGAATTCCTGCGGCGCCATCCTCGCCAGCCGGGCTTCCGCCCTCGGCGCGCTTGCGGCAGCCGGGCCTTGCGCCGCGTCCCCGTCCGCATAGCCGGCCAGCGCCACCACCCGCTGATCGGCCAGGGGCCCGAACACCAGGAACGCGAACGAGCTCACCGCGACGACGGCGGCGGCGCCGACCAGGGCCTTTCCTCTCGACGGCGGCACCAGGCAGAACGCAGGCGCCGCGCCGCTCTCCACTTCTAGCGATTCCATGTCGTTTCCTTCCGCGGCGGCTGCCGCCCTGCGCGCGATGAACCATTCATCCCGTCGAGGAGGAGTACGACCCGGTTGCCACGAAGCGGACGCCTGCGCGCGCAATCTCCGCCGAAAAAGTGGACGCGCCGCGGACGCGCCGCTACCCTTGCCCGCCATGACCCCCGCCGCCCCCGCCGCCCCGGCTGGCGCCGCCGAGCCGCCGATCACCCGCCTGCTGCAGCTCGCCGCGCAGGGCGACCGGGCCGCGCTCGACCAGATCTACGCCTCGCTCTACCCCGACCTGAAGCGCATCGCCCGCTCGCGCCTGCGCCAGCAGGGGCGTGCCGACAGCATGGGCACGACGACGCTGCTGCACGAGAGCTTCATCCGGCTGGTGAATGCGTCGGAGCTGCGCCTCGTCGACCGGCGCCACTTCTTCGCCTACGCCGCGCGGACCATGCGCAACGTCATCATCGACAGCGCCCGCGAGCACCTCGCCGAGCGGCGCGGCGGCGGCGCCGCGCACGAGACGCTGGGCGGCGACGCCGCGCTGCAGGTCGCCGACACCAGCACCAGCGAGGAGCTGATCCGCGTCAGCGAGGCGCTGCTCGAGCTCGAGAAGATCGACCCCGAGCTCGCCGAGCTGGTCGACATGCGCTACTTCGGCGGCTACAGCGAGACCGAGATCGCCGAATTGCAGGGCATCACCGACCGCACCGTGCGCCGGCGCTGGGACAAGGCGCGCGCCTGGCTCTACGTTGCGCTCAACGACAACCCGGCGCCACCGCCGCCACCGCCGACGAGCTGAAGCCAGGTCTCTATCCAGCCATGCAGGGTCGAGTCGGCCGGCCAGCCTTCCTTGACCTGCAGCCCGGAGCGCAGCTCCCAGCTCGAGTCGAACCAGCCCGGACCGTCGGGCAAGGGCCGGCTCGTCGCCGACGTCTTCTCGATCGGCAGCAGCGACAGGGGTTCGGCGACGGCGAGTGACATGGGGCGGCTCCCGGGTTGCGAAGGCCGCCAGTCTCCGGTTCCCGGCGCTGCCGCACCATCCCGCCGATGGCCGTTCAGGCACCCCCGCGAGGCGCGCCCTTCAACGGGGGAGAACCGTCTCCTGCTCCGGGATGACGCTCACCGCGACCCCCATGCTCTGCCCGCGCCCGCCGAGGATCACGCCGCGCAGCGGCACGACGTCGGCGAAGTCGGCGCCCCAGGCGAGCGTGATGTAGCGCTGGTCGGCGCGGGTGTCGTTGGTCGGGTCGAGCTCGACCCAGCCGTGCTTCGGCGAATAGGCCGCCACCCACGCGTGCGAGGCGTCGACGCCGAGCAACCGCGCGCGCCCCGGCGGCGGGTCGGTGCGCAGGTAGCCCGAGACGTAGCGCGCCGGCAGGCCCTGGCCGCGCAGGCAGGCGAGCATTACGTGGGCGAAGTCCTGGCAGACGCCGCTGCGCAGCTCGAGCACCTCGTCGACCTGGGTGGAGACGGTGGTCGCGCCGGGCTCGAAATGGAAGTCGGCATGGATGCGGCGGCGGAGGTGAACGATGGCCTCGAGCCAGTCGCGGCCCTCGGCGAAGCTCGGCGCCGCATAGGCGCGGGCCGCTTCCGACCAGGGCACGAGCGCGCTCGGCTCGCTCAGCCGCGCCGGGGCGAGCTCGTCCTGCCCGGGCTCGCCGCGCACCGCGTCGCGAACCGCTTCCCAGCTGAGCGGCTGGCCGCCGGCGGGGTCGGGTCGCTCGCGGATCTCGACCCGCGCGAGCATGCGCACGCGCAGCAGCGGATGCGGCGCGTAGACCGCGAAATGGGTGACGCCGTTGCCGAAGGCGTCGCGCTCCTCGCGCCGCTCGTCGGTGGCCGGCTCGATGCGCAGCTCGTGCGATACCACGTGCTGCCACGGCAGCTCGCGCGGCGTGAGGTGCGCGAGCTGCCACGACTGCGAGACCGGCACCCGATACGAATAACGGGTCTCGTGCTCGACCGTGTAGCGCTCGATGCCCATGCTCACGAACTCAGGCCACCAGCGAAAGCACGCTGCGCGTGACCGCGTGCGAGAAGAACTTCATCGAGATGTCGTCGGAGACGGCGAACGCGGCGCGCTGCAGCTGCGCCAGGGTCTCGACCAGCACCTCGCTCTCCGGATGCAGGTCGGCCGGCTCGAGGGCGCGCAGCGCGGCGTGGGCCGGCGCCAGCGACTCGCCGGCGAAGCGGCCGTGCGTGGCCTCGATCTTGGCGATGTACTCCGAGAGGCCCTTCGCCTGGAACGCGAGCGAGCGTGGATTGGCGACGTCGCGCACCAGCATGTCGAGCACCGGCAGCCACTCGGGCGCGGCGAGATAGCGCGAGCGATAGGTCACGCTCGAATCGGCGAATTCGAGCAGCCAGTCGAGATCGTGGTCGCGGCCGTCCTCGATCGCCACCGTGAGTGCGGTGCACATCGTCGACAGCCGCTCGATCCGCCGGCCCATCGAGAGGAAGCGCCAGCCGATGCCGCGGGTCATGCCGTCGAGCACGAAGCCCGAGAGCGTCATCATCGCGGTGGTCGCCCGGTCGAGCCAGACCAGCGTGTTCGGCAGCGAGGGCTCGCGCGTGAACACCGGGTCGCCGATCAGGCGGTTGAGCGTGCGCCAGTGATCGGTCGACATCCGGTCGCGCAGGCTGAAGGCCACGCGCGAAAGCTGGCGCAGGCGCTGGTTGAGGGTCGCCTCCGGATTCGTCGCCGCCCGGCGGAGGAGGCGCGGCACGTTCTTCGCCGTCGACTCGATCAGGCCGAGCTGGGCGGCCAGCACCCAGGCGGGCTGCACGCCGGCGCTGCGCGCGCCGGGGTCGTCGAGCACCTGGCCGAGGGCGACGCGCAGGAGCCGGACCGAGGCGTCGCAGCGCTCGCCGTAGCGGCCGAACCAGAACAGGTTCTCGGCGGCGCGCGACGCCAGGGTCGCGTTCGAGTCGACGAGCTGCTCCGCCGTGACCGTCTGCGAGAGCAGCGAGAACGAGGCGTTGACCGGCGCGTCGGAGAGCACCCAGGTGTCCTTCGAGCGGCCGCCGCGCTGCATCGCGATGATGCGCGAGTCTTCGTCGCCGGCCACGCGTGTCAGGCCGCCGGGCATGACGCGCCAGCCGCCGGGCGTGGCGACGGCGAACACGCGCAGCCCCACGGTGCGCGCGGCGAACGCCTCGCCGCCCGCCCCTTCGAGCACCGGCGCCTGCGAGACGTGCACCCACTCCTGGGCGACGTAGTGCTGCGGCCGCGCGGCGATGCGCTCCATCAGCGAATTGCGCTCCGCCTCCGACAGATCCTCGACGACGATCGGCCGCTCGCTCGGCGAGCGCTCGAGCGGCTTGATGATCAGCCGCTCCGGACGCTGGAAGGCGTCGGCGAAGGCGGCCGGCTCGCCCAGCCACCAGGTCGCGACCGAAGGCAGCAGCAGCTCCTCGCCGAGCAGGCGGCGGGCGAGCTTGGGCAGGTAGCCGAGCAGCGCGCCGGACTCGAGCACGCCCGAGCCGAGGGCGTTGGCGAGCAGCACGTTGCCGCGGCGGGCGCACTCCGTGAGGCCGGCGATGCCCAGCGCCGAGTCGGAGCGCAGCTCGAGCGGATCGCAGTAGTCGTCGTCCTGGCGGCGGACGATCGCATGCACGCGCTCGAGGCCGCCGATCGTCTTCAGCCACACGCGGTCGTTGCGCACCGTCAGGTCGTTGCCTTCGACCAGGGCGAAGCCGAGGTAGCGCGCGAGCAGCGCGTGCTCGAAGTAGGTCTCGTTGTAGGGCCCCGGCGTGAGCAGGACGATCCGCGTCGGCCCGTCGCCGCGCGGCGCCCAGCGCATCAGGGCCGAGCGCAGCGCCTCGAAGTACGAGGCGAGGTGCTGCACCGGCAGCTCGCGGAACATCTGCGGGAACACGCGCGAGACCACGAGCCGGTTCTCGAGCGCATAGCCCGAGCCCGAAGGCGCCTGGGTCCGGTCGCTCACCACCCACCAGCGGCCGTCAGGCGAGCGCGCCAGGTCGGCCGCGTACTGCAGCAGGTGCATGCCGCTGACCGGCGCCAGGCCTTGCGCCGGCCCGAGGAAGCCGCGGTGGCCGAAGACCACCGGCGGCGGGATCGCGCCGCTCTTCAGCAGCTCCTGCGGCCCGTAGATGTCGCCGAGCACGCGGTTGAGCAGGTCGGCGCGTTGCTCGATCCCGGCCTCGATCTGCTCCCATTCCTCGGCCGGCAACAGCAGCGGCAGCGGATCGACCTCCCACGGCCGGCTCGCGCCCATCGCGTCTTCGTAGACGTTGTAGGTGATGCCCTGCTCGCGGATCTGCCGCTCGGTGAGCGAGAGCGTGTCGCTCACCTCGCGCTCGCCGCGCTCGGCGAGCGAGCGCATGAACGCGTCCCAGTGCGCGCGCGGCGCACCCGGCGCCGCAAGCAACTCGTCGTAGCGGTCGCCCTGCGCCGAGTACCCGGCGAGCAGCTTCGTCAGCATCGCTCTTACTGTACGGGGCGGCGAAGGTCGAGCGTGTGCGGAAAATCCGGATTGGGAACTTCGACGGGAACCTTCATGGCCCCCGGCGTGTGTCCTGTGCGGAAGAAGCGCGCCAGGCGCCTGGCCTCCGCTTCGAGCGCGTTGATCGGAAAGCTCGTGTAGTTGATGCCACCCGGGTGCGCCACGTGGTACTGGCAGCCGCCGAGCGAGCGGCCCATCCAGGTGTCGACCAGGTCGATCACCAGCGGCACCTGCACGCCGATCGTCGGATGCAGCGCCGAAGGCGGGTTCCAGGCGCGGTAGCGCACGCCGGCGACGAACTCGCCCGCGGTGCCGGTCGGCTGCAGGGGCACGCGCCGGCCGTTGCAGGTGATCGCGTGCCGCTCGCCGACCAGGCCGCTGGCCTTGATCTCCACCCGCTCCAGCGACGAGTCGACGTAGCGCGCCGTGCCGCCGCCGCCGCTCTCCTCGCCGAGCACATGCCACGGCTCGAGCGCCATGCGCAGCTCGACCTCGACGCCGCCGGCGGCGAAGTCGCCGAGCAGCGGGAAGCGGAAATTGAGGTGCGGCGCGAACCAGGCCAGCTCGATTGGGTAGCCGAAGGTGCGCAGCTCGTCGACGACGTCGCGCAGGTCCTCCCAGACGAAGTGCGGCAGCATGAAGCGGTCGTGCAGCTCGGTGCCCCAGCGCGCAAGCCGCTCGGGCCGGTACGGCTCGGCCCAGAAGCGCGCCACCAGCGAGCGCATCAGCAGCTGCTGCACGAGACTCATGCGCGCGTGCGGCGGCATCTCGAAGGCACGCATCTCGAGCAGGCCGAGCCGGCCGGTCGAGCCGTCGGGCGAGAACAGCTTGTCGATGCAGAACTCGGCGCGGTGCGTGTTGCCGGTGACGTCGATCAGGAGGTTGCGCAGCAGCCGGTCGACCAGCCACGGCGGCGACTTTCCGGCGCTCGCTTCGGCGACGCGGCGCAGCTCGGCGAACGCGACCTCGATTTCGTAGACCGAATCGTTCCGCGCCTCGTCGATGCGCGGCGCCTGGCTGGTCGGTCCGACGAACATGCCCGAGAAGATGTAGCTGAGCGCCGGATGGTTGTGCCAGTACGAGATCATGCTGGCGAGCAGGTCGGGCCGGCGCAGGAACGGCGAGTCGGCGGGCGTGGCGCCGCCGAGCACGAAGTGGTTGCCGCCGCCGGTGCCCGTGTGGCGGCCGTCGAGCATGAACTTCTCGCTCATCAGCCGGGTCTCGCGCGCCGCGCCATAGAGATGCGTGGTCTGCTCGACCAGTTCGCCCCAGCTCGACGCCGGATGCACGTTGACCTCGATCACGCCCGGGTCGGGCGTGACCCGCAGCACCTGCAGGCGCGGGTCGCGCGGCGGCTCGTAGCCTTCCAGGATCACCGGCATGCGCATCGCCGCGGCCGTGTCCTCGACCGCGGCGACGAGGTCGAGGTAGTCCTCGAGCGTCGCCGTCGGCGGCATGAAGACATAAAGGCGGCCCTCGCGCGGCTCGGCGCTGATGGCGGTGCGGACGACGAAGGCGGCCGACTCGAAAGGCTGCAGCTCGCGCCGAGCCGGCGCGGCCGTCCGGGCGGGCGAAGGCATCGCCTGCGGCGCGGCGGCGTCGCCGGACAGCGCCGCGGTGAAGGCGTCGCTGCCGACGTCGTGCGTTCCGCTCGGCGTCGGGTGCTCGGCGACCCGGCCGTCGCGCAGCTCCGCGGTCGCGTGCCAGGCCGGGTCGTCGTGGCGGATGGGCGCGCGCGGCGGCAGCGGCGGCTGGTCCTGCGTCGGGTCGGGCGCGTGCAGCCAGGGCATGTCGCCGGGGGCCGTCCACGGCAGCGAATCGAGCGGCAGGCGATAGCCGATCGGCGAGTCGCCCGGGATCAGGTAGCAGCGGTTGTCGCGCAGGTACCAGCTGCTCGAGTGCCAGCGGCCGGGCGTGCGCTCGTCGACCGCGACCGGCAGCGCGTAGCCGACCGGCGTGTCGAGGCGGCGCTCGAAGACGCGGCGCAGGCGCGCGCGCTCCATCTTGTCGTCGAGGCGCGAATCGAAGGGGTCGACGTTGCTCGGAAGCTTGCGCTCGCGCCAGAGGAAGTACCAGGCGTCTTCGTAGGCTGGAAAGACGTTGTGCCGGTCGACGCCGAGGCGCATCGCCAGGCGCTCGAGGAACTCGCCGGCGCTGGCGACGGTGGCGCCGCTGTCGACGTGCTCGTCGGCGAACAGGCTCGGGTCGTGCCAGATCGGCTCGCCGTCTTTTCGCCAGTAGAGGTTGAGCGACCAGCGCGGGAGCTGCTCGCCCGGATACCACTTGCCCTGGCCGAAGTGCAGCAGCCCGCCCTGCCCGTACTTCTGCCTGAGGCGCTCCATCAGCTCGACGCTCAGTATCCGCTTGGTCGGGCCCATCGCCTCGGTGTTCCATTCGCCGCCTTCGCGGTCGTCGACCGAAACGAAGGTCGGCTCGCCGCCTTGCGTGAGGCGCACGTCCTGGCGCACGAGGTCGGCGTCGACCTGGGCGCCGAGGGCGTCGATGGTCGCCCATTGCACGTCGCTGTAGGGCAGCGTCACGCGCGGCGCTTCCCAGATCCGCTTCACCGACATGCGGTGCTCGAAGGTCGTCTCACACGGCTCGATCTCGCCGCTGATCGGCGCTGCCGACGAGGGCTCGGGCGAGCAGGCGAGCGGGATGTGGCCCTCGCCGGCGTAGAGGCCCGAGGTCGGGTCGAGGCCGATCCAGCCGGCGCCTGGCAGGTAAACCTCGCACCAGGCGTGCAGGTCGGTGAAGTCGACCTCGGTGCCGCTCGGCCCGTCGAGCGACTTCACGTCGCTCTTCAGCTGGATCAGGTAGCCGGAGACGAAGCGGGCCGCCAGGCCGAGGTGGCGCAGCAGCTGCACCATCAGCCAGCCGCTGTCGCGGCACGAGCCGCTGCCGTTGGCGAGCGTGGTCTCGGGCGTCTGCACGCCCGGCTCCATCCGGATCAGGTAGGCGATGTCCTTCTGCAGGCGCTGGTTGAGCGCCATGAGGAAGGAGCTGGTCGGCTGCTCGCTGACGTCGATGCTCGACAGGTACTCGACGAACCTCGGCGTCGCCTCGCCCTTCAGCAGGTAGGGCTCGAGCTCGACCAGCAGCTCCGGCTCGTAGCGGAACGGGAACTTCTCCGCGCTCGGCTCGAGGAAGAAGTCGAACGGGTTGAACACCGCCATCTCGCAGACGAGGTCGACCTCGACGCGAAAGAAGGTCGTGACCTTCGGAAAGACCAGGCGCGCCAGGTAGTTCGACTGCGGGTCCTGCTGCCAGTTGACGAAGTGGGTGGTCGGCTCGACCCGCATCGAGTAGCTGAGGATGCGCGTGCGCGAATGCGGCGCCGGCCGCAGACGCACGATCTGCGGGCCGAGATGGATCGGCCGGTCGTACTTGTAGTGGGTGACGTGGTTGAGCGCGACGTGGATCGACATGCGGGGGCTTTCGGGAGGCGGGCCGCGTGCGGCCCGTCAGGATTTCAAGCGGCCACCGGGACCAGGAAGTCGCGGCTGATGCCGACGCCGAGCGCGTTGACGCGCTCGAGGAACTGCGTCAGGTAGGCGTGCAGGCCGGTCGCCAGGATCTCGTCGATCCGGCCGTATTGCAGGTCGGCGTCTAGCCGGCCGGCCAGGCGAAGCGTGTCCTTCGACTGTTCGTTGGCGACGCGGTGCAGGTTGGAGACGACTTCGTGCATGCAGGCCGCGAGCGAGCGCGGCATGTCGGGCCTGAGGATCAGCAACTCGGCCACCCGCTCGGGCCGGATCACGTTGCGGTAGACCTTGCGGTAGACCTCGAAGCCGGAGACCGAGCGCAGCACCGCCGACCAGTGATAGAAGTCGAACTCGACGTCCTTGCCGTTGCCGTCGGCCGCCGCCGCGGCCAGGCCCGGCACCGCCTCGTCCTCCCCTTGCGACTGCGACTGCGATTGCAGGCTCGCCAGGCGGTCGCGGCGCAGGCCCGTGGCCGAGCCGAAGCCGAAGAACTCGCTGTCGACCGCGTGGAACTTGACGTCGAGCAGGCGCGCCGTGTTGTCGGCACGCTCGAGGAAGCTGCCGATGCGCAGGAAGTGGAAGGCCTCGTCCTGCAGCATCGTGCCGACGGTGACGCCGCGCGAAAGGTGCGAGCGGAACTTGACCCATTCGAAGGCCTCGCCCGGGCTGCGCTCGAAGATGTCGGTCGCGACCATGCGCTGGAACTCGAGCCAGGTCTGGTTCTGCGTTTCCCAGACCTCGGTGGTGAGCGTGCCGCGGACCGCGCGCGCGTTCTCGCGCGCCGCCATCAGGCAGCTGCGGATCGAGGAGCCGTTGGCGGCGTCGCTCACCATGTAGTCCATCACGCTCTTCGGCGTGACCGTGCCGTGGCGCTTGGCGAAGTCGCCGGTGAGCTCGCTGATGCTCAAGAGGCCGCGCCAGCCACGCTCGGCCGCGCCCTCCGACTGCGGCAGCAGCGACATCTGGTAGTTGACGTCGAGCATGCGCGCGGTGTTCTCCGCGCGCTCCATGTAGCGAGCCATCCAGAACAGGTGATCGGCGGTGCGTGACAGCATGGTCGTCTCCCGTCAGGCCTCGAGGATCCAGGTGTCCTTGGTGCCGCCGCCCTGCGACGAATTCACCACCAGCGAACCCTCCTTCAGCGCCACCCGGGTCAGCCCGCCGGGCACCATCTGCACCGTCTTGCCGGAGAGCACGAAAGGACGCAGGTCGATGTGGCGCGGCGCGATGCCGCTCTCGACGTAGGTGGGGCAGGTGGAAAGCGCCAGCGTCGGCTGGGCGATGTAGCGCGACGGATCGGCCTTCAGCGCGACCCGGAAGTCCTCGATCTCCGCCTTCGTGGACGCCGGGCCGACCAGCATGCCGTAGCCGCCGGCGCCGTGCACCTCCTTGACCACCAGCTCGCCCAGGTGGTCGAGCACGTAGGCCAGCGCCTCCGGCTCGCGGCACACGTGCGTCGGCACGTTCGCGAGGATCGGCTTCTCGCCGAGGTAGAACTCGATCATCTTCGGCACGTAGGGATAGATCGACTTGTCGTCGGCGACGCCGGTGCCGATGGCGTTCGAGAGCGTCACGTTGCCGGCACGATAGGCGGCGAGGAGGCCGGCGCAGCCGAGCGTGGAATCGGCGCGAAAGGCGAGCGGGTCGAGGAAGTCGTCGTCGACCCGGCGATAGATCACGTCGACGCGCTTCGGCCCCTGCGTCGTGCGCATGTAGACGAAGTTGTCCTTGACGAACAGGTCCTGGCCCTCGACCAGCTCGATGCCCATCTGCTGCGCGAGGAAGGCGTGCTCGAAGTAGGCGCTGTTGTACATGCCGGGGGTGAGGACGACGACGGTCGGGTCGTTCACTGCCGCCGGCGCCACCGAGCGCAGCGTCTCGAGCAAGAGGTCGGGATAGTGCGCGACCGGCGCCACCCGGTGCCGGCTGAACAGCTCGGGAAAGAGCCGCATCATCATCTTGCGGTTCTCGAGCATGTAGCTCACGCCGCTCGGCACCCGCAGGTTGTCCTCGAGCACGTAGTAGCTGCCGCTGCCGTCGGGATTCGCGGCGCGGACGATGTCGATGCCGGCGATGTGCGAATAGATGCCGCCCGGCACGTCGACATTGAGCATCTCGTTCCTGAACTGGGCGTTGCCGATCACCTGGTCGCTCGGAACGATGCCGGCCCGGAGGATCTCCTGGCCGTGGTAGACGTCGTGGACGAAGCGGTTCAGCGCAGTGACCCGCTGGCGCAGCCCGCGCTCCATCTCGCGCCACTCGTGCGCCGGGATCACCCGGGGAATCAGGTCGAACGGGATCAGCCGCTCGGTGCCCTTGCCGTCCTCGTCTTTCGCGCCGTAGACGGCGAAGGTGATGCCGACGCGGCGGAAGATGACCTCGGCCTCTTCTCGCCGAGAAAGCATCACCTGCGGCGGCTGTTCCGCGAGCCAGCGGTCGTAGCCGCGGTAATGCTCGCGAACCGTGCCGCCCTCGCCGCGCATCTCGTCGAAGACCCCAGCCATTCGAAACCCTCCGTTGCCGGAGGGTAGCAAAGTCCGCGCCACGCCTGCCCGCGGGCCGGCGAAGGGCTACTCTTCCTCGGCTTCGTCGGCGGCGTCGGCCGCCTCGGCTGCGTCTGCCGTTTCGGCGACTTCCGCCGTTTCTGCGGTTTCGGCCGCTGCTGCCTTGGCCTTGGCCGACTTCGTGGTCTTCTTCGCCTTCGGCGCCGGCACGACCACCGCCACGGGCGGCTCGGCCGCGAGGAGCGCCGCAGCGGCCTCCTCGCGGATGTGGACGATCTCGGCGCGCTTCAGCGCGAGCTCGATCCGCGGCCGCCAGGTGGCGTTGAGGGCGCGGTTGCCGAGCGAGTTCTTCGCCGAGCCGATGTAGGCCTCGAGTTCGGACACGGACAGGCGATCGAGCTTCTCGTACAGCGCGGTTTCCTCTTCGCTGGTGAAGGGTTCCATCGGGGCGGTAACGTTATCTTTGTGCATGGACCGAGCTTAGTCTCTAAAGCGCCACGAAACCGGCAATCGCCCTGCCGGCGACGAATATCGCTCCGCCTCGACGCGAGGGGGCGCTCAGGGTTCGGCTGGTGCCGCAGCGGCATGCCAGTAGCGGCGCGCCATGTCCCGCTGGCAGGTCGCGCCGTCGGCTGCGGCGCCTGCGGGCCACGACCAGGCACCGCATCCGGGGCTGTCGACGATCCTGATGCCGCGCTCGCGATAACGCGCCAGCACCTCGGCCGGCGGATGGCCGAAGCGGTTGCGGTAGCCCGCCTGGACCACGACGACCGAAGGCCGGACCGCGTCGAGCAACAGCGCTGACGACGAGGTCTTGCTGCCGTGGTGCGGCGCGACCAGGACGTCGCTGCGCAAGCCGCTGCCCTGCGCGGCGACGAGCTGCGCCTCCTGCTCGCGCTCGATGTCGCCGGTGAGCAGCACGCTGCGCTCCGCGCCGGCGACGCGGATCACGCACGACATCGCATTCGGCTTGAGGTTGCGCTCGTAGTCTTCGGCGAGCGGCCTGAGGACCGCGAACTCGACGCCGTCCCAGGTCCAGCGCTGGCCCGCCTCGCAGCGCGTTGCTCGCTTCGCCAGCGCCGCCAGCGGATGGCCGGTCTCGAGCGAGCTGCTGAGTGCCTCGACGGCCAGGGCGCCGAGCACGGCCTTGGCACCGCCGACGTGGTCGAGGTCGCGATGGCTGAGAACGAGCAGGTCGACGGCCCCATCGCCGCGCGCGCGCAAAAGCGGCACGAGCACGCGTTGCCCGGCGTCGCTCTCGCGCGAGTACTGCGGGCCGGCGTCGAACAGCAGGACGTGGCCGCGGGTGCGGATCAGCACCGCCGTGCCCTGGCCGACATCGGCGGCGAGAACGTCGAAGCGGCCCTCGGCAGGCAGCTCGCGCGGCGGCAGCAGCAGGCCGAGGACGAGCGGGAACGCCAGCAGACGTGCGCGCCAGGGCAGCGGAGCGATGGCGAGGGCGGCCGCGAGCAGCCCGGCGAGCTGCGCCCAGAGCGGCGCAACCGGCACCACCCGGACCGCGCCGGGCAGCGCGCCGAGCAGCGCCAGGAAGGCATCGAGCGCTTGCACCGCCGCGCCGCCGAGCAGCCACAGCGGCGAAGCGAGCGTGCCGAGCAGCGCCAGCGGCGTCACCAGCAGGGTGACCACCGGAATCGCCACCAGGTTGGCGAGCAGGCCGACGAGCGAGACCTGCTGGAAGAAGACGAGCGTGAGCGGCGTCAGTCCCAGCGTCGCCACGAGCTGGGTGCGCATGCCTGCGCCGGTCGCCGCGCGAGCGCGCAGCAAGCGCCCGCGCCAGCCGGGCTCTGCCGGCTCGCTCGCCGGCTCCGCTGGCGCGGGCCGCGTCATCGCGGAGGCCATCAGCAGGCCAACCGCGGCGAACGACAGCCAGAAGCCCGGCTGGGTCAGCGCCCAGGGGTCGAGCGCGGTCACGACGGTCGCGGCGGCCAGCAGCACGAGCAGCCACGGCCAGCGCAGGCCGGCGCTGCGCAGCAGGCACACCGTCGCCAGCATCCAGATCGTGCGCTGCGACGGCACGCCCCAGCCCGAGAACACCGCGTAGGCGGTCGCCGCCGCAAGGCCACCCCAGGCGGCGGCGCTGCTCGCCGGCAGCGCCAGCATCGCCCGGCGACTGCGCCGCCAGACGGCGCCCAGCCCCAGGCCGGCGAGCCAGGCGAACATCGTGATGTGCAGCCCGCTGATCGACATCAGGTGCGCGACCCCGGTGTTGCGGAACCGCTCCCAGTCCTCGCGCTCGATCGCCCCCTGGTCGCCGACGGCGAGCGCGGCCAGCACGCCGGCGGCGCGCCGGTCGGGCACTGCGGCATAGACCCCATCACGCACCCGCTGGCGCAACCGCTCGACCGGGAAACCCGCCGCCTCGGCGAGGAGCTGCGGCGGCGGCGCGTCGCGCACGTAGCCGGTGGCGCGCAGGCCCTGCTCGAACAACTGCAGCTCGTAGTCGAAGCCGTGCGGATTGAGGTTGCCGTGCGGCCGGCGCAAGCGAACAGTGAAGCGCCAGCGCTGGCCGGCGCGAAGCTCGCGCTGCGGCTGCGAGAGCGCCGCGTCCTCGTGAAAGCCGCTGTCCCAACCGAGGGCGATGCGCTCCGGCAGGCCCACGGCATCGCCGACCCGCCGCGCCGCCGGATCGAGCGCGAAGCGGAAGCGCAGGCCGTTCGGACCGGGTTGCGGCAGGCTGGCGACGACGCCGGTGACGACGAGGTCCTGCCCTTCGAGGGCAGCCGTAAGCTGGTCGTCGAGCCGCAGCGACGCCTGCCCGCCGGTGACGCCGAAGCCGGCCAGCATCGCGCCCATCGTCGCCAGCGCGGCAAGGCCCCAGCCTGCCTGCCGCCAGCGCCGTCCGCACAGCAACGCGAGCGCACCGGCAGCGACGATCGCGGCGTAGAACGCGAACGGCTGGAGCGAACGCTCCTGCAGCTGGAGCGCGACACCGGCCAGCCAGCCCAGCATCAGCGCGGCCAGACGGCTCCCGGTCGCCGGTGCTCGCATCGGCCAAAGTGTAGGGGCCAGGGGTGTACGATTTGCGCCCGACCGCTGCGACAGCCCCTCTCATGTCCTCGATCTACGACCGTCTCACCGACCTCGACATCTCGCTCCCCCCGCTGGCCATTCCAGCGGGCGCCTACGTGCCGTTCGTGCGCAGCGGCAACCTCGTGTTCCTCTCGGGCCACATCGCCAAACGCGACGGCAAGGTCTGGGTCGGCCAGCTCGGCCGCGACATGACGGTCTCCACCGGCAAGAAGGCAGCGCGCGCCGTCGGCATCGACCTGCTCGGCACGCTGCATGCGGCCGTCGGCGACCTCGACAAGATCGAGCGCATCGTCCGCCTGACCAGCCTGGTGAACAGCAGCGCCGACTTCACCGAGCACCACCTGGTCACCAACGGCTGCTCGGAGCTGTTCGGCGAGGTCTTCGCCGAGAAGGGCGCGCACGCCCGCAGCGCCTACGGCGTGGCCCAGCTGCCGCTCGGCGCCTGCGTCGAGATCGAGCTGATCGCCCAGGTCGCTTCCGGCGAATGAACGCCGCCCGACGAGGGCGCCCGACCTTCGGACCGCTGACGCAGGGTCCGCGGAACGGCTGGCTGTTCGCCCTCACCGCGCTGGCGTCGTTCGCCGCCGTCGCCGCCGCCCTGGTGTCGCAGCATGGCTTCGGCATGGAGCCCTGCCCCTGGTGCGTGCTGCAGCGGCTGCTGTTCGTCGCGATCGGCTTCTTCGCCCTGCTCGGCCTGGTCTGGCGCGGGCCGGCGGGAACGCGCGTCGCCGGCACCTTCGGCCTGTTGCTCGCCGGTGCCGGCCTCGCGGCGGCGCTCTGGCAGCACTTCGCCGCGGCGAAGTCGGCGTCGTGCAACCTGACGCTGGCCGATCGCATCATGAACGCAACCGGGCTCAACGAGATGCTGCCCGCGGTGTTCGAGGCGCGCGCGAGCTGCGCCGACGCGGCGGTGTCGCTGCTCGGCGTGCCCTACGACTTCTGGTCGAGCGCCCTGTTCGCCGTGATCATCGTCCTCATGATCGTCGCCCTGAGGCGGGCCTGAGCGCGCTTACTCCACCGGCGAGTTGAGCGCCACCTCGTCGCTGATCGCCGCCAGGATCGCGAACACCGCGGTTTCCGAATAGGCGCCAGGCACCAGCGCCTGGCAGATCGACTGCGCCGTGCGCAGCCGCTCGTAGACCACGATCGAAGCGTCGATCTCGATCTGCGGCACGTGCGCCGCCTGCAGCACGTCGAGCCGCTGGTCGAACGAGTCGGTGGTGTCGTGAACGATCTTCTTCATGCGAACTTCCTTTGCGGGCGCGGAATGCGAAAGGCCCGATCGTAGCGGCGCGAAGGTGCTCAGGCGGAGGGCGGGGCAAGGACCCGCATCGCCTTCGGGATCGCGTCCTGGCGCTTGCCCTTGCGCGCCCGGCGGCCGACATGCGCCTCGAGCGCCGCGCCGCGCAGCACCTCCTCGCGCGGCTTGCCGCCGCGGCCGGTGCCGAGCACGAGCAGGGCGTCGGCGAACGCGGCGACGCTGACCAGCGCGTCCTTGCCATCGAGGTCGATCAGCGTCAGGCCGCGGCCGCCCTTGGCCTGCACCTTCAGCTCGTCGAGGCCGAAGACCAGCAGGCGGCCTTCGAGCGTGAGGCAGGCGACTCGGGTCGTTCCCTCGAACAGGGTCGAAGGCGGCAACGGCTTTTCCTCGCCTTCGAGCGCGAGGAAGGCCTTGCCGCCGCGCTGCCGCGAGAGCAGGTCGCCGGCGCGCGCGAGCAGGCCGAAGCCGCCGGTGCCGGCGAGCAGCAGCATCTGCGTCGCCGCGCCGGCGAAGTAGTGCACCGGCTGCGTGCCGGGGCCGAGGTCGATCAGCGAGGTGATCGCCTGGCCGTCGCCGCGGCCGCTCGGCAGCGCAGCGACCGGGATCGAATAGACGCGGCCGTCGCTGCCGAACACGAGCAGGGTGTCGACGCTGCGGCAGCCGAAGGTGCCGTAGAGCGCATCGCCGGCCTTGAAGGCGAGCTGCGCCGGGTCGACCTCGTGACCCTTGAGCGCGCGCACCCAGCCCTTGAGGCTCACCGCCACGGTGACCGGCTCGTCGACGATGCGCACCTCGGCGACCGAGCGCTTGCCGGCCTCGATCAGCGTGCGGCGCTCGTCGCCGAAGGTCTTGGTGTCGGCTTCGATCTCGCGGATCACGGTGCGCTTCAGCGCCGCCGGACTGGCGAGCAGGTCGCGCAGCTTCGCCTCCTCGGCGCGCAGGTCCTTCAGCTCCTGCTCGATCTTGATCGCCTCCAGACGGGCGAGCTGGCGCAGGCGGATCTCGAGGATGTCCTCGGCCTGGCGCTCGCTCAGGGCGAAGCGCTCGATCAGCGCCGCCTTCGGCTCCTCGCTGCTCCGGATCAGGGCGATCACCGCGTCGATGTTGAGCAGCACGAGCTGCCGGCCTTCGAGGATGTGGATCCGCTCGGCCACCTTGCCGAGCCGGTGCCGCGAGCGCCGCTCGACGGTCGCCACGCGAAAGCCGGCCCATTCGACCAGGAGCTGGCGCAGGCTCTTCTGCATCGGCCGGCCGTCGGCCCCGACCACGGTCAGGTTGATCGGCGCCGAGCTTTCCAGACTGGTGTGGGCGAGCAGCGTGTTGAGCAGCTCGTCCTGCGGGATCCGGCTCGTCTTCGGCTCGAACACGAGGCGCACCGCGGCCTCCTTGCTCGACTCGTCGCGCACCGCGTCGAGCACCGCGAGCAGGGTCGCCTTGAGCTGGAGCTGCTCGCTGCCGAGCGCCTTCTTGCCGGCGCGGACCTTGGGATTGGTGAGCTCCTCGATCTCCTCGAGCACCTTCTGCGCGCTGGTTCCCGGCGGCAGCTCGGTCACGACCACCTGCCACTGGCCGCGCGCCAGGTCCTCGATCTTCCAGCGCGCGCGCACCTTGAGCGAGCCGCGGCCGCTCGCGTACGCGGCGCGAATCTCCTCGGGCGCGCTGATGATCTGGCCGCCGCCGGGATAGTCGGGGCCCGGCAGCAGCTTCGCCAGCTCGTCGTCCGCGAGCTTGTCGTCCTTGAGCAGGGCGATCGCCGCGGCCGCGACCTCGCGCAGGTTGTGGCTCGGGATCTCGGTCGCCAAGCCGACGGCGATGCCGCTCGCGCCGTTGAGCAGCACGAACGGCAGCCGCGCCGGCAGCAGCCGCGGCTCCTCGGTCGAGCCGTCGTAGTTGGGAACGAACTCGACCGTGCCTTCGTCGATCTCGTCGAGCAGCAGGCGGGCGATCGGCGCCAGCCGCGCCTCCGTGTAGCGCATCGCCGCCGCGCCGTCGCCGTCACGCGAGCCGAAGTTGCCCTGGCCGTCGACCAGCGGGTAGCGCTGCGAGAAGTCCTGCGCCATGCGCACCAGCGCGTCGTACGCGGCCTGGTCGGAGTGGGGATGAAAACGGCCGAGCACGTCGCCGACGACGCGCGCGCTCTTCACCGCCTTTGGCCCGGCCGCGGTGGTGAAGGCCAGGCCCATCCGCGCCATCGCGTAGAGGATGCGGCGCTGCACCGGCTTCTGACCGTCGCTGACGTCGGGCAGGGCCCGGCCCTTGACGACCGAAAGGGCGTACTCGAGATAGGCGCGCTCGGCGTAGCTGCCAAGCGCAATCGCGTCGCCGGACGGCGCCGGCGGATCGAAGAGATCAGGGGTCACGGGAAGAAGGCGCTAGCCAGGAAAGCGTTCGCGCAGTTTGAGTTTCCAGAATTTGCCGGTGGAGGTGCGCGGAATCGCGTCGATCACCTCGTAGCGATCGGGCAGCTGCCACTTCGCGAAGCCGTGCGCGAGCAGGTGCACGCCCAGCGCCTCGGCCAGCAACGCACTGTCGCCGCCCTGCCCGGGTTTGACGACGATGCAGGCGAGCGGCCGCTCGCTCCACTTCGGGTCGGGAATCGCGATCACGGCGGCTTCGGCGATCGCCGGGTGCGCCATCAGCGCGTTCTCGAGGTCGACCGAGGAGATCCACTCGCCGCCCGACTTGATCAGGTCCTTGGTGCGGTCGGTGATGCGCACGTAGGCTTGCTCGTCCATCGCGGCGACGTCACCGGTGCGCAGCCACCCGTCGTCGGTGAACTTCTCCTCGCTGACGGGCACGCCGTGGTACGAGCCGGTGATGAACGGCCCGCGCACCTGAATCTCGCCGACGCTCCTGCCGTCCCACGGCGCGTCCCTGCCGTCGTCGCCGCGGATGCGCACGTCGACCAGCGGCACCGGCACGCCCGCCATGGCGGCGCGCTTGAAGCTCTCGGCGCTGCCCGGCGCGCCGAGCGGCACCGAGACCGTGGCCAGCGGCGAGGTCTCGGTCATGCCCCAGCCCTGCACCAGCCAGACGCCGTGCCGGTCGAAGCTGCGGATCAGCGCCTCCGGCACCGCCGCGCCGCCGACCATCGAGCGCATGCCCGCAGGCAACTGCCAGCGGCCGGGCTCCTCGGCCAGTGCGCGCTCGTAGCGCTGGATGAGGCCGAGCCAGATCGTCGGCACGCCGAGCGAGAGCGTGGGCGGCTCGGCCTCGATCAGGTCGAGCAGGTCGTCGGGATGCAGGTGCGGGCCGGGGAAGACCGTCTTCGAGCCCATCATCACCGCGCCGTACGGCAGGCCCCAGCAGTTGGCGTGGAACATCGGCGTCACCGGCAGCAGCACGTCGGCCGAGCGCAGCCGCCAGTTCTCGCCGAGACAGCCGACCAGCGTGTGCAGCACCGTCGAGCGGTGCGAATAGACGACGCCCTTCGGCCGGCCGGTGGTGCCCGAGGTGTAGCACATCGAGACCGCGTCGTTCTCGTCGTGCGCCGCGTACTCGAAGCGCTCGGGGTCGGCGGCCGCGAGCAGCGCCTCGTAGTCGAGCAGGCCGGCGGCGGTGTCGACCGGCGCGCCGGAGAACGGATAGACGATCACCTTCTCGAACGCATGCTTGCCCGCGAACTGGCGATAGAGCGGCAGCAGGATGTCGTCGATGACGAGGAAGCGATCGGCGGCGTCTGCCGCGATCCAGCCGATCTCGTCGGGCGAGAGGCGCAGGTTCAGGGTGTGCATCACGCCGCCGGCCGCAGGGATGCCGAAGTAGCACTCGAGGTGCGCGTGGTGGTTCCAGCAGAGGGTGGCGACGCGGTCGCCCTTCTTCAGGCCGAGCGAGAGCAGGGCCGCGCCGAGCGCGCGCGTGCGCCGGTGGTACTCGCCGTATGTGTGGGTGCGCAGCGTCTTGTCGGGCAGCCGCGAGACGATGGTCTTGGTCGGGAACAGCGCGCCGGCGCGGTCGAGCAGGTGGTTGAGCGACAGCGGCACGTCCATCATCGTCGAGCGGATCATGGGGACGTCTCCTTCATTCGAGCCTCGTGCTCGCTGCGCAGCATCGACATGACGATCAGCGACTCGTAACCATCGCCGCTGCGCACGCTGTCGCGCAGGCGCCCTTCCTCGACGAAGCCTTCGTCGCGGTAGAGCGCCAGCGCGCGTTCGTTCTTTTCCTTGACGTCGAGCCAGAAGCGGTGCGCGCCGAGGTCGCGAAATGCCATCTCGGCGAGCAGCCGCACCAGCGCCCGGCCGTAGCCCAGGCCCTTGGGCTGGAGCACGATCCGCTTCAGCTCGACCGCGCCGTGCGGGCTGCGGCAGCCCTGCAGGATGACGAAGCCCGCCGAAGGCCAGCCCTCGCCGGCCTCGGCGATGAAGTGGCGAAAGTCGGGGAAGCGGATCGCGCCCTCGTGCTGCACCCGCTCCCAGGGCGTGATGAACGGGCGATTGGCCGGATCGTCCTCGACCGACTGCACGAAATCGAGGTCCGACAGCATCGTCGGCCGGAGGCGCACGCGAAGCGCGGGGCCGATTGCGCTCGCCGTCCCGGCGGCGACGTCGCGCGTGCTCACCTGAGCACCTTCGTGCTTCGCACTCCGGTATCGCCCTTGGGGCGGCCCGGCGGGCTCATACGTCGACCTCGACCGCGTCGCCGTGCAGCTCCATCAGGTCGCGCCGCGCCTGCGCCTCGCCCTTGCCCATGAGCCGGGTCAGCGCCGCGGTGGTCGCCTCGGCGCCGGCGACGCCGAACTCGATCTGCAGCAGGCGCCGCGTCTCCGGGTTGAGCGTCGTGTCCCAGAGCTGCTCGGCGTTCATCTCGCCCAGGCCCTTGAAGCGGCTGATGCTCCACGAGTTGTCGCGAGCGCCCTCCTTCTTCAGCCGGTCGGTCACGGCATGCAGCTCGCCCTCGTCGAGGGCATAGATCTTGGCCGCGGGCTTCCTCCCGCGCGCCGGCGCATCGACGCGAAACAGCGGCGGCTTGGCGACGTAGATGTGGCCGGTTTCGATCAGCTTCGGGAAGTGGCGGAAGAAGAGCGTCAGCAGCAGCACCTGGATGTGCGAGCCGTCGACGTCGGCGTCCGACAGGATGCAGACCTTGCCGTAGCGCAGTCCGGAGAGATCGGGGGTGTCGCCGGGGCCGTGCGGGTCGACGCCGATCGCCACCGCGATGTCGTGGATCTCGTTGTTGGCGAACAGGCGGTCGCGCTCCACCTCCCAGGCGTTGAGCACCTTGCCGCGCAAGGGCAGGATCGCCTGCGTCTCCTTGTCGCGGCCCATCTTGGCGCTGCCGCCGGCCGAGTCGCCCTCGACCAGGAAGATCTCGTTGAGGGCCAGGTCGCGGCTCTCGCAATCGGTGAGCTTGCCCGGCAGCACGGCGACCCCCGAGCCCTTCTTCTTCTCCACCTTCTGCGAGGCGCGCTGGCGCGTCTGCGCCTGGCGGATCACGAGCTCGGCGAGCTTCCTGCCGTACTCGACGTGCTGGTTGAGCCAGAGCTCGAGCGCCGGCTTGACGCAGCCCGACACCAGACGCAGCGCGTCGCGGCTGTTCAGCCGCTCCTTGATCTGCCCCTGGAACTGCGGATCGAGCACCTTGGCCGAGAGGACGAAGCTGGCGCGCGAGAACACGTCTTCGGGCATCGGCTTCACGCCCTTGGGCAAGAGGCCGTGCATGTCGATGAAGCCCTTGATCGCGCCGAACAGGCCGTCCTTCAGGCCCGACTCGTGGGTGCCGCCTGCGACCGTGGGAATGAGGTTGACGTAGCTCTCGCGAACCGCGGTGCCCTCTTCGGTGAAGGCGACGCACCAGGCGGCGCCCTCGCCCTCGGCGACGTCCTCGCTCTCCTTGCCATCGGCGAAATGCGAGCCTTCGAACAGCGGAATCAGCGGGTCGGCCGGCAAGGCCTGCATCAGGTAGTCGGAGAGGCCCGCCTCGTAAAGCCAGTCCTGGCGCTCGGGCTCGCCGCGGGCGCCCTTCTCGATCGTGAGCGAGACCTTCACCCCAGGCATCAGCACCGCCTTGCTGCGCAACAGGTGAACCAGCTCGGCGCGCGGCAGCTCGACGCTCTCGAAGTAGCGCGGGTCGGGCCAGACGCGCACCGAGGTGCCGCTCTTCCTCTCGCCCGCCGCGGCCTTGCGCAGCGCCAGCGGCACGACCACGTCGCCGCCCGAAAAGCCGATCGTCGCCGCCTGGCCGCCGCGCCACACGGTGACGTCGAGGCGCTTGGCCAGCGCGTTCGTCACGCTGACGCCGACGCCGTGCAGGCCGCCCGAGAAGCTGTAGGCGCCGCCGGCGCCCTTGTCGAACTTGCCGCCGGCGTGCAGCCGGGTGAAGACGATCTCGACGACGCTGACGCCCTCTTCGGGATGCAGGCCGAAGGGGATGCCGCGGCCGTCGTCGTCGACGCTGACCGAGCCGTCGGCGTGCAGGGTCACGTCGATCGAGGTCGCGGTCTGGGCCAGCGCCTCGTCGGCCGCGTTGTCGATCACTTCCTGGACGATGTGCAGCGGGCTCTCGGTGCGCGTGTACATGCCCGGCCGCTGCTTCACCGGCTCGAGGCCCTTCAGCACCTTGATCGATGCTTCGCCGTAGTTGCCTGCCTTGGTTGCCATGCGGGTCATTCTAGGCAGCGACCCGGGCCGCTCCTGCACGCAAGAGAGAGGACTGCAACAATCCGTCGATGGACAAATCGTCGTATCGCGCGCTCGGCCGCTCCGGCCTCCAGGTCTCGCCGCTCTGCCTCGGCGGCAACGTGTTCGGCTGGACCGTCGACGAGGCGATGTCGTTCCGCCTGCTCGATGCCTGGGTCGACGCCGGCATGAACTTCATCGACACCGCCGACGTGTACTCGCGCTGGGTGCCGGGCCACAGCGGCGGCGAATCGGAAGCGATCCTCGGCAAGTGGTTCCGCCAGAGCGGCAAGCGCAACCGCGTCGTCCTCGCCACCAAGGTCGGCATGGCGATGGGCGAGACCGACCAGGACAAGGGGCTCTCGAGCGTCTACATCCGGCGCGCGGTCGAGGCGTCGCTGCGCCGGCTGAAGACCGACGTGATCGACCTCTACCAGTCGCACACCGACGACGCCGCGACCTCGCACGAGGAGACGCTCACCACGTATGCCGAGCTGATCCAGGAAGGCAAGGTGCGCGCGATCGGCGCCTCGAACTACGGCGCCGCCCGGCTCGGCGAGGCGCTCGCCGTCAGCAAGGCGCAGGGCCTGCCGCGCTACGAATCGCTGCAGCCGCTCTACAACCTGATGGAGCGCCCGGCGTACGAGGCCGAGCTCGAGAAGGTGTGCGTGGACAACGGCCTGGGCGTCATCAACTACTACGCGCTCGCCAGCGGCTTTCTCACCGGCAAGTACCGCAGCAGCGCCGACCTGGGCAAGAGCGTGCGCAGCGGCGGCGCGAAGAAGTACCTGAACGAGCGCGGCCTGGGAGTGCTGGTCGCGCTCGACGCGGTCGCCGGCACGATCGGCGCCACGCCCGCCCAGGTGGCGCTGGCCTGGCAGATCGCCCGGCCGAGCATCACCGCGCCGATCGCCAGCGCGAGCACGCCGGCGCAGCTCGACGAGCTGGTCGGGGCCGCGCGCCTGCAGGTCGATGCGCCTTCGCTGGCATTGATCGACCGCGCCAGCAGCGAACCGGCATGACCAGCGCCGCTCCGGGCAAGACCCTGTCGATGACCCAGGTGCTGCTCTGCGGCGCCGCGATCGTCACGCTCTCGATGGGCATCCGCCACGGCTTCGGCCTCTGGCTGCAGCCGATCACGATCACGCGCGGCTGGAGCCGCGAGACCTTCGCCTTCGCCATCGCCGTGCAGAACCTCGCCTGGGGCATTGCCGGGCCTCTGACCGGCGCACTTGCCGACCGCTGGGGCGCGTTTCGCGTCCTCATCGGCGGCACCTTGCTCTACGCCGGCGGCCTGGTCGTCATGGGCCTGGCCACGAGCGGCCTGGGATTTCTCGGCGGCGCCGGGCTGCTGATCGGCGTCGCCCAGTCGGGCACGACCTACGCCGTGATCTACGGCGTGATCGGCCGCAACGTCGCGCCGGAAAAGCGCAGCTGGGCGATGGGCGTCGCCGCCGCGGCGGGCTCGTTCGGCCAGTTCCTGATGGTGCCGATCGAGGGCGGCCTGATCTCCGCCTTCGGCTGGCAGGAAGCGCTCTTCATCCTCGCCTGCCTGACGCTGGCGATCCTGCCGCTGGCGTTCGGCCTGCGCGAGCCGACCCGCCCCGTGGTGCCGGGCGCGCCGGTGCAAAGCATGGGCGCGGCGCTGCGCGAAGCGATCGGCGACAAGAGCTTTCGTCTCCTGACCGCCGGCTACTTCGTCTGCGGCTTCCAGGTCGTGTTCATCGGCGTGCACATGCCGAGCTACCTGAAGGACAAGGGGCTGACCCCGGGCGTGGCGACGACCGCGCTGGCCCTGATCGGCCTGTTCAACGTGTTCGGCACCTACATCGCCGGCTCGCTCGGCGGGCGCATGCCGAAGAAATACCTGCTCTCGGGCAACTACGCGCTGCGCTCGGTCGTGATCGTCGCCTTCCTCGCCGCGCCGCTTTCGCCGCTCAGCGTCTACGTGTTCGCTTCGGCGATGGGCTTCCTCTGGCTCTCTACCGTGCCGCTCACCAACGGCCTGGTCGCCGAGATCTTCGGCGTGCGCTATCTGTCGATGCTCGGCGGCCTGGTCTTCCTCAGCCACCAGATCGGCAGCTTCCTCGGCGCCTGGCTCGGCGGCCGGCTCTACGACATGACCGGCAGCTACGACGTGGTCTGGTGGATCGCCGTCGGGCTCGGCATCTTCGCCGCCCTGATCAACCTGCCGATCCGCGAGCGGGCGCTGCTGCGCCCGGCCGTCGCATGACTCCGCGCCGACGCCGCCTCGTCGCGGTGCTCGCCTGGGCCGGCGCGGCGGTCGCGCTGGCGCTCGGCTTCGCCGCCTATCGGCGGCCCGACGTCGCGGTCGACCTGGCCAACCAGTTGTGGAACTGCTTCTAGGCGCCTGGCCGGCATGAGCGGCGGCGCGTCGGACTGGCTGCTGCGCTGGGCGCACCTGATCCCGCCGGGCGGACGCGTTCTCGACGTCGCCGCGGGCTTTGGCCGGCACACGCGCTGGCTCGCGTCGCACGGGTTCGCAGTGACCGCGGTCGATCGCGACGCGGCGGCGATGGCGATGCTGGCCGGTGTCGCCGAGACGATCGTCGCCGACCTCGAAGGCCAGCCGTGGCCGCTGCCCGGTCGCCGCTTCGACGCCGTGCTCGTCACCCACTACCTCTGGCGCCCGCTCCTGCCGGCGATCGTGGAAGCAGTCGACGCCGGCGGCGTCCTCCTGTACGAGACCTTCGCCGCCGGCAACGAGACCGTCGGTCGACCTGCCCGGCCCGACTTTCTGCTCGCGCCCGGTGAACTTCTGGCCGTCGCCGCGGGTCTGCACGTCGTGGCATTCGAAGACGGCTTCCTGAGCGACCCCGACCGGTTCGTGCAACGCATCGCCGCGGTGCGAGAGGTCCGTGCCGCGACCCCACCGCGCCATTCGCTGGCCCGGGGGGCGCACGGGGCGGGCGGCGATGCCGGGTCGCTAGAATCGACGGGTTAAGCCCTGAAACACCCATGAAACCCATCACCGGCAGCATCGTCGCCCTCGTCACGCCGATGCACGAAGACGGACGCATCGATTTCGATGCGTTGCGCCGCCTCATCGACTGGCACGTCGCCGAGGGTACGCAGTGCATCGGCGCGGTCGGCACGACCGGCGAGTCGCCGACCGTGAGCGTCGAAGAGCATTGCGAGGTGATCCGGGTCGCGGTCGAGCACGCTGCGGGCCGCATTCCCGTCATGGCCGGCACCGGCGGCAACTCGACCTCCGAGGCGATCGAGCTCTCGCGCTTCGCCCTCAAGGTCGGCGCCGACTGCACGCTCTCCGTCGTGCCGTACTACAACCGGCCCTCGCAGGAAGGCATCTACCAGCACTTCCGCGCGATCGCCGAGGCGGTCGACATTCCGATGGTGCTCTACAACGTCCCCGGCCGGACCGTCGCGGACATGCTGCCCGAGACCGCGCTGCGCCTGGCCGAGGTGCCCGGCGTGATCGGCATCAAGGAGGCGAGCGGCAGCATCGAGCGCGCCTGCTGGCTGATCAGGCAGGCGCCCAAGGGCTTCTCGATCTATTCCGGAGACGACGGCACGGCCGTCGCGCTGATGCTGCTCGGCGGCCACGGCAACGTCAGCGTCACCGCCAACGTCGCGCCCCGAGCGATGCAGGCGCTCTGCGCCGCCGCCCTCGCCGGCAACGCCCGCGAAGCCGCGCGCCTGCAACTGCAGCTGATGCCGATGCATCGCGCTTTGTTCCTCGAGCCCAGCCCGGCGGCCACGAAATGGGCGCTGGCACGCCTCGGCCGATGCGGTCCGGGCATCCGCCTGCCGATCCTGCCGCTGACAGCCGCGGGCCAGACGGCGGTGCTGGCGGCGATGCAGGAAGCCGGCTTGTCGTGAGGACGCTAGGGCGGTGAGCCCCGGCGTCCTTGTTCGCCCCTGAACGCAAAGGGTTGCGCGAAGCCGGCAGCGGCGAACGAACCTTACCGGCGCGCTTCGACGCGCCACCGATGGAGACTTGCAGAGTGACCCTTCCCCTGAATTTCCGCCTTGCCACCGTGGCCGCCCTGGCCTCGCTGTCGGCACTGTCGGGTTGCTCGAGCGTCGAAGGCCTCTTCACCGGCGACAAGGTCGACTACCGCTCGTCCAGCACGCGCAGCACCGGTCTCGACGTCCCGCCCGACCTGACGCAGCTGGCGAAGGACACCCGCTACCAGCCGTCGAGCGGCGTCATCAGCGCCTCGACCTTCCAGGCCGCGCCGGCAACCGCGAGCCCCGCCGCCCCAGGCACGGCGACGGCCGTGGCCGCTGTGCCTTCTCCGGCGGCGCCGGTCGCCGCGGTCGCGACGACGGGGATGATCGCCCCGGTCGCCGTCGGCAGCTTCAAGATGGAGCGGCTCGGCAACGACCGCTGGCTCAGCACCACGCTGACGCCGGAGCAGGTCTTCCCTCAGGTGCGCGCCTTCTGGAAGGACAACGGCTTCAACCTCGCCCAGGATCGCCCGGAAGCCGGCGTGATCGAGACGGAGTGGGCCGAGAACCGCGCCAAGCTGCCGAACGACTTTGTCCGCCGTTCGCTCGGCAGGGTGTTCGAGAACGCGTACTCCACCTCCGAGCTCGACAAATTCCGCACCCGCGTCGAGCGCACGCCGACCGGCAGCGACATCTACGTCAGCCATCGCGGCATGGAAGAGAAGTACATCGGCGAACGCAAGGAATCGACGATCTGGCAGCCGCGCCCGGTCGATCCCTCGCTCGAGGCCGAGTTCCTGTCGCGCCTGATGGTCAAGCTCGGGGCCAAGGACGAGGAAGCCAAGGCGGTGGTCGCCGCGGCCGCTCCGCCGACCCCCGGCGCTCCCGTCCCTCCTGCCGTTCCGGCGCGCGCCCGCATGCTGCCCGACCGCCCCGGGCCGACCCTGCAGGTCGACGACGGCTTCGATCGCGCCTGGCGCCGGGTCGGCCTCGCGCTCGATCGCAGCGGCTTCACGGTCGAGGACCGGGACCGCGCCCAGGGCGTCTACTTCGTTCGCTACGTCGACCCGAGCTTCGCCGGCCGCGAGGAGCCGAACTTCTTCGCCAAGCTGTTCAGCTTCGGCAAGAAGGACGACGGCAGCGGGCTCGCCAAGTACCGCGTCAAGATCACGGCCGAGGGCACCTCGAGCACCGTTGCCGTGCTCGACTCGACCGGCAAGCCCGAGCTCGGCGAGGCCGGCAAGCGAATCAGCGCCCTGCTTCTCGACGACCTGAAGTGACGCCGGGGCGCAGGCAGCGCGGCGCGTGATCCGCTTTCGCAGTCTCGGCAGCGGCAGCGGCGGCAACGCCACCGTGGTCGAGGCGACCAGCGGCATCACGACGACGCGGCTCCTCGTCGACGCCGGCTTCTCGCTCAAGGAGCTCGACGCCCGGCTGGCCCGCGCCGGCCTCGCCGCCGCCGACCTCGACGCCGTGTTCGTGACGCACGAGCATGGCGACCACATCGGCTGCGCGCTCGGGCTGGCCGAACGCGACTCCCTGCCGCTCTGGATGAGCCGCGGCACCTGGCGGGCGATCGGCGGCTTCTCCGCGCCGCCGAGCCTGCGCTTCGCGCGCGACGACGAGCCGATCGCGATCGGCGACATCGAGGTCCATCCGTTCACCGTCGCCCACGACGCCGCCGAGCCGCTGCAACTGCGCTGCGGCGACGGCGGCGCGCGTCTGGTCGTGCTCACCGACCTCGGCTCGATCACCACGCACATGATCGAGCGGGTCGCGGGCTGCGACGCGATCGTGCTCGAATGCAACCACGACGCGCAGATGCTGGCGACCTCGCGCTACCCGCCTTCGCTCAAGGCGCGGATCGGCGGGCGCTTCGGCCACCTGAGCAACGACATCGCGGCCGAGATCCTGGCACGCTGCGCCAGCGCACGGCTGCAGCACGTCGTCGCCGCGCACCTGAGCCGGGAGAACAACAACCCGGGGCTGGCGCGCGCCGCGCTGGCCGGGTGCTGGAGCGGTGGCGCCGAGGCGGTCGTCGTCGCCGACCCGACCTCGGGCTTCGAGTGGCTGCGGCTAGGCTGAGGCGAGCCCCGCGAGTTCGCGCCGCCCCATGCAAAAGGCCGCCCGAGGGCGGCCTTTCACTTGTCGCGTGACGACGCTTACTTCGAAGCGGCGCTGGCTGCCGACATAGCGGAGGTCGCGGCCGACGAAGCAGCGTCCATGGCCGACGAGGCGGCAGTCATCGCCGAGGTGGCGGCGGACGAAGCGGCGGCCGACGTGGCATCAACCGCGGCCGAGGCAGGGGCGGACATCGTCGCCGGCGGGGTCGTCGTCGTGGTGGTCGTCGTTTCTTCCTTCTTGCTGCAGGCAGCAAAAGAAACGGCGGCGGCAAGAGTGACCATCAACAAAGCTGTTTTCATATTTCTCCTCGATTTTGGTTTCGGAAATGAGCGGGGCAGTTGAGGGATCCCTCTCACGAGGAGCCCCATCGTTCAAAGACAAGGAAAGCGAAGGCAATCCAGTGCCTAACCCTCGATTATAGGCGTCTTAAGGGTGTTCCCTAGAGCCCGAGGGTCGTCGGCGGAAAGGCTTCGACGGATCGTTGCAAAAGAGCGTCAATCGCTTCCCGACATTCGACCTGGTCGCTCGCCCGGCCCGAGACCACGCCGCGATAGCGAACCGGGTCGAGCAGCCGCACCGCGACCTCGCCCGCCACCAGCAGCAGGCTCGGGATCTGTTGCGCCTCGAGTTCCGGATCGGAGCGGCACTGGACGATGTGCGACCACTGCCGGCGCCACTCGGCGAAGCGTGGCGCGCTGCGCGCCAGCTCGTCGAAGCTGTGCGCGAACAGCAGCAGGCGGCGGCGCGAGGCGGCCCAGCGGGCCAGCGTCTCGACAACGGCGCGCTCGTTGAGCGGCCAGTCGTCGAAGTCGGCGTCGACGAGGCAGATCTCGCTCGCCCCGGCGTCGGCGGCCTGCGCCAGGGCGGCGCGGATCGCCTCGTGGAAGTCCTTGCGCGAGGCGATCTGGCTCAACTGGTCTTCATTCATCGTCGCGGTCTCCTGCTCCTTCCTCGTTCCCCCGGCACCAGCCGGCCTCGACCCAGCGAGCCAGCAAGCCGCGCGCTTCGCTGCTCAGCCGGGTCAACGCCGCCGGCTCGAGGCGGCGGGCATCGGCAAAGGCGCGCATGAGTGTGGCATCGCGGCCGCCGGCGCGAAACGCCTCGCCGTTGAGGTACACGTGCGCGTCGTCGTAAAGCATCCGGCTGCGCCGGTCGAGCACCACGCCGGCCGCCAGCCGCGCCGGCGGCGAGCGCTCGAACCAGGTGCCGGGCTTGGGCTCGCTCAAGGCTTCGCCGAGCGCGCGCTGCCTTGCGCCGGCATCGGCCGCGGCCCGCACCACGGCCGCGTCGGCGAATCGTTGCAGCGCCTCGGGGATGCGGGCCGGAGAGGCCGTCGCCGCCTGCCCGCGATCGGTGTAGAGCCGGTTGCGCGTGCTGCCGGCCGGGCCGGCCTCTTCCGTCGCATCGAGGGCGGCGTCAGCGATGCGCTGCAGCGCATCCGCGGCGAGGCCGGCGGCCGCTGGGGCGCGAAAGCCGATCGAGGCGGTGATGCACTCACCTACGGCGATGCCGTCGTGCCCCCAGCCGGGCGGCAGATAGAGCATGTCGCCCGGCTCGAGCAGCCACTCCTCGGCGGCGACGAAGCCGGCCAGCATCTTCAGCGGCACGTCGTCGCGCAGCCGCGGCCGCGCCACCCGGCCGACCCGCCAGCGCCTCTGCCCCGCGATCTGCAGCAGGAAGACGTCGTAGGAGTCGATGTGCGGACCGACGCCGCCGCCGTCGCTGGCATAGGAGAGCATGACGTCGTCGAGCCGCGCATCGGGCACGAAGCGAAAGCGCTGCAGCAGGCGATGCGCGGCGTCGTCATGCAGGTCGACGCCCTGGACCAGCAGGCTCCAGCCCGGCTTCGCCAGCGGTGGCAGCGCGCGGCGCGCCACCGGCCCGGGACGCAGCGACCAGCGCTCGCCGTCGCGAACGACGAGGCGCGATTCGACGTCGTCGCGCGCCGCCAGCGCGAACAGGCGACGGCGGTCGAATCCGGGCAGCGCATCGGCGAGCGCGCCGCGTACGAGCAGCGGCTTTTTCTGCCAGTGACGGCGCATGAAAAGGGCGGGCGAGAGCCCGCCGAGCAGAGCCGTCGGCCGTAGGGTGTCCATGGATCATTGTGCGATGATCGTTCGATGCAGATCAGCGCCCCTTGCGTCGTCACCCTGACCTGGCGCCTCGAAGACGCGCATGGCGCGGAAATCGACGAGCTCGCCGAGCCGCTCGAGTTCTTCTACGGCGGCGACGACCTGCTGGCCAAGGTGGAGGAGGCGCTGGCCGGCCAGGAAACCGGCTACTCGACCACGCTGCACCTCGAGCCCGAGCATGCCTTCGGCGACTACGACCCGGAGCTCGTGTTCTTCGAGGAGCGCAGCCTCTTTCCCGCCGAGATCGAGCCGGGCATGCAGTTCGACGGCCCGCCGCCCGGGGCGAAGACGCCGGGCCTTTCGGCGGACGCGATCTACACCGTGACCGAGGTCTACCCGCAGCACGTCGTGCTCGACGGCAACCATCCGCTCGCCGGCATCGCGCTGCGCCTGGCGCTGGTGGTGCGCGACGTGCGCGAGGCGACCGAAGAGGAGATCGAGGCCGGCAGCGTCGGCAGCTCGGCGGTCAGCGTGCTCGCGGCGCCGCCGCCGGGCACCCGCCTGCACTAGCCGCACCCGGCAGAAGCCGGCGCCGAGGCTCAGCTCCCGGCGAGCTTGGCCGGGGCGGCGACTCCAGCCTCCGGCGTGGTCACCGGCCCCTTGCCGCTGAAGCGATCGAGCGCGAGGTAGATCACCGGCGTGATGTAGAGCGTGATCGCCTGCGAGAACACCAGCCCGCCGACCACCGCGAGGCCGAGCGGCTGGCGCAACTCGGCGCCGGCGCCGAGGCCGAGGGCGATCGGCAAGGCGCCCATCAGCGCCGCCAGCGTCGTCATCATGATCGGCCGGAAGCGCAGCACGCAGGCTTCGCGGATCGCCGCGGCCGGCGTCATGCCGCGCGTTCGCTGCGCGTCGAGGGCGAAGTCGATCATCATGATCGCGTTCTTCTTGACGATGCCGATCAGCAGCAGGATGCCGATGGTCGCGATCAGCGTCAGGTCCTGGTCGAACATCTTCAGCGTCAGCAACGCGCCCACCGCCGCCGAGGGCAGGCCGGCGAGGATCGTCAGCGGGTGGATGTAGCTCTCGTACAGCACCCCGAGCAGGACGTAGATCACGAGCAGGGCCGAGATGATGAGGATCGCCTGGCTGCCCTGCGAGCTCTTGAACACCGCCGCGTCGCCGCCGTAGGTGGTGATGATCGAGGAGGGCAGGCGGATCTGGTCGCGGTACTTCTCGATCTTGGTCGTCGCGTCGCCGAGCGCGGTGCCGGGGGCGAGGTTGAACGAGACCGTCACCGCCTGCAGCTGGCCGACGTGGTTGATCGAGGTCGGCCCCACCGAGCGCTCGACCGTGGCGAAGCTCGACAGCGGCACCAGCATGCCGGTCGACGAGCGCACGTAGATGTTGTTGAACGCGCTCTCGTCCTGCTTGGCGCCGGGCGCCACTTCCATGATCACCTGGTAGCTGTCCACCGTGGTGTAGATGGTCGAGACCTGGCGCTCGCCGAAGGCGCTGTAGAGGGCGGTGCGGATGCCGTCGATCGAGACGCCGAGCGTGTTGGCCCGGTCGCGGTCGATCTTCAGCGAGGCCTGCAGGCCCTTGAGCTGCGAGTCGCTGGTGACGTCGCGGAACATCGGGTCGGCGCGCATCGGCTCCTGCAGCTTGATCGCCCAGTCGTTGAGCTCGCCGGCCTGCACGCTCTGCAGAATGTACTGGTACTGGGCCTTGCTCTGCCGGCCGCCGAGCTGCAGGTTCTGGATCGGCCGCATGTAGGCGGTGATGCCCGGCACCTCGCGCAGCTTCTTGCGCAGGTTCTCGACCACCGTCTTCATCGGCGGCCGCTCGCTGCGCGGTTTGAGGTTGATGAACATCCGGCCGGTATTGAGCGAGCCGCCGCCGCCCCCAGCGCCATTGAACGAGTTGACAGTCGCCACCGCCGGGTCGTTCCGCAGGATTTCCGCGACCCGGCTCTGCAGGCGCACCATCGCCTGGAACGAGGTGTCCTCGGAGGCTTCGGTGGAGATGCTGATCTGGCCGATGTCTTCCTCGGGGAAGAAGCCCTTGGGCATGGTGACGAACAGCCAGGCGGTCGCGACGAAGGTGAGCAGCGCCACGAACAGGACGATCGGCCGGTGGCGCAGCGCCGCGTCGAGGCTGCGCGAGTAGGCGCCGAGCAGCGCGTCGAAGCCGCGCTCGAACGAGCGGACGATGGCACCGGGCCGCTTCATGTGCGCCTCGTCCCTGAGGAAGCGGCTGGCGAGCATGGGCACCAGGGTCAGGGAGACGAACGCCGAGGCGATGATGGCGAGCGTGACGATCACCGCGAACTCGTGGAACAGGAGGCCGATCACGCCCGGCATGAAGAAGATCGGGATGAACACCGCGATCAGCGAGCTCGAGATCGAGAGGATGGTGAAGCCGACCTCGCGCGAGCCGCGCAGCGCCGCCTGGAACGGCGGCACGCCCTCCTCGACGTGGCGCATGATGTTTTCGAGCATGACGATCGCGTCGTCGACCACCAGGCCGACGGCGAGCGTCAGGCCGAGCAGCGAGATGTTGTCGATGGTGTAGCCGAAGGCCCAGAGCAGCGAGAGCGCGCCGACCAGCGAGACCGGCAGCGAGAGCGTCGGGATCACCGTGGCGACGAAGCGGCGCAGGAACAGGAAGATCACCAGGACGACGAGGACGATCGTGCCGATCATCGTCAGCGTCACGTCGTGCAGCGCCTCGCGGATCGAGCGCGAGCGGTCGTTCACGGCGTTGAGCCGAACCGATTGCGGCAGTTGCGCCTGGAAGTCCGCGAGCTTCGCCCGCACGGCGTCGACGACCTTGACCGTATTGGCGTCGGGCTGGCGCAGGATGCCCAGCGAGATCGAGGTCTCGCCGTTGAAGGTGGCGGCCGTCTTCACCGTCTCGTAGCTGTCCTCGACCTGGGCGACGTCGCGCAGCCGCACCGGGTTGCCGTTCCGATTGCTGACGATCAGCTCGGCGAACTCGGCCGCGTTGCGCAGTTGCCGGTTGGCCTGCAGCGTCAGAGTCTGCGCGGGTCCCTCCAGCGTGCCGACCGGCGTGTTGGCATTGGCCGCCCTGAGCGTGTTGGTCAGCTCGTCCAGGCTGATGTTGCGCGCGGCCAGGGCATCGGGCTGAACGCGCACCCGCACCGCGAAGCGCTTCTGCCCGTAGATGTTGACCTGAGCGACGCCGTCGAGCGTCGAGAGGGTCGGCGAGATCAGGTGCTCGGCGTAGTCGTTCAGGTCGGACAGGCTCAGCGAAGGCGAAGTCATCGCCAGGAACAGCACCGGTGCATCGGCAGGGTTGACCTTGCGGTACGCCGGCGGCACCGTCATCTCCACCGGAAGCTGGCGCTGCGCGCGCAGCAGCGCCGCCTGCACGTCGACGGCGGCGGCATCGATGTCGCGGCCCTGGTCGAACTCGAGCGTCACCGAGGTCACGCCGAGCGTGTTGCTCGAGCTGATGACCGCCAGGCCGGGGATCGTCTGGAACTGCTTTTCGAGCTGCAGCGCGACCGAGGTCGCCATCGTCTCCGGGCTGGCTCCGGGAAGCTGGGCCGAGACGTTGATGACGGGCGTGTTGTAACTCGGCAGCGCCGCGACCGGGATCTTGTTGAGGGCGATCGCGCCGGCGACGACGATCGCCGCGTTCAGCAGCACCGTGAGCACCGGCCTGCGGATGAAGAGCTCGGACAGGTTCATCGCCGCTCTCCGCAGGAGATCAGATCAGACCGAAGGCGTCGCCGACGCGCTCGCCGCCGGCGCCGAGGCCGAGCCGCCCGAAGCGGCGGTGCCGCGCTTGCCGCGCCCGCCTCCTTCGGTCGCGGCGCGCTCGACGACCGTGGCGCCAGGGCGCAGGTTCTGCCGGCCGTCGAGGACGACGCGCTCGCCGCCTCGCACGCCGCTCACCGCGGCATCGACGCCCTCGGCATACAGCACCTCGACCGGTCGAGGCGACGCCTTGTTGCCGGCGTCGACGACATAGACCACCTTGCCGCGCGGCGACTGCACGATCGCCGCCTGCGGAATGACGCTCGCGCCCTTCAGCGACTGCACCGCCAGCCGAATGGTCACGAAGGCGCCCGGCCAGAGGCGCTCGTCCTTGTTCGCGAACTCGGCCTTGACCTTCACCGTGCCCGAGCCGGCGTCGACCGTGTTGTCGACGAACAGC
Source organism: Burkholderiales bacterium (assembly GCA_021414305.1). Classification (GTDB taxonomy): domain Bacteria; phylum Pseudomonadota; class Gammaproteobacteria; order Burkholderiales; family Burkholderiaceae_C; genus Schlegelella_A. The sequence continues at coordinate 113,821 of JAIOOS010000028.1, forward strand.
AGCTTGCCGACCGCCGTGCCGCCGGCCTCCGGCGACGTGGCGGTCACCTTGCCGCCGCCCTCGCGCAGCGTCGCCAGCGCCTGGCCGAGGTTGCGCTGCGGCAGGCTGAAGGCGACGGCGATCGGATCGAGCTGGGTGATCGTCACGAGCGCCGCGCCGCTCGGCTGGACGAAGCTGCCGGCGAAGACGTTGATCGCGCCCGCCCTGCCCGCGGCGGGCGCGGCGATGCGGCTGTACGACAGGCCGACCTGCGCCGCCTCGATCGCCGCGCGATCGGAGGCGACCACGGCCTGCTGCGATTCGACCAGCGTCTGGTTGGTGTCGACCGCGCCCTGCGAGATGAAGTTCTGGGCGAACAGGTCCTTGCTGCGCGCGAGCTGGCGCTGCGCATCGGCGAGCGCAGCCAGGTCCTTGGCGAGCTGCGCCCTCGCCTTGGTGACGTTGACCTCGTCGTTGCGCGCGTCGAGCGTGAACAGGAGCTGGCCGGCGGTGACGAACTGGCCTTCCTTGATGTGCACCTTGGTGATCGTGGCCGCGACCTGCGGCCGGAGCTCGACGCTGTTCAGCGCGGTCACCGTGCCGGTGGCGTCGAGCATGACGTCGACGTCGCGCTTCTGCACAGCGACCAGCGTGACGCTGATCGGCGGCCCGCCGGCGCCCGAAGCCGCCGAGCCGGCCGGCGCGGAAGCGCCGGCCAGGGCCGCATCTCCCGCCGACCCGCCGCGCATGAGGGCATAGCCGCCGGCCGCAGCGACGACGATGGCGAGACCGGCGAGGCCGAGCGCAAACGACTTTTTCACAACCTTGAATTGTGACGCCTGGCCCTATCCCTGCGCTCTGCGGGTCACTCCGTAGTCGCGATGGACGGCGTGACGTCCTTGTCGAAGTGCAGGGCCGGGACGCGGCTCGCGGCGAACGCGGCCGCCGCGCACAGCGCCAGGCTGGTCGCCGAGGTCCAGGCGAAGCGATGCCCGCCCCACGAGAGCCAGGTCAGGCCGGCGCTCATCGCCAGGGCGAACAGCACGATGCCGGCGACGTCGGGCTTGCCTTCCGCAGGATGCGGACGATCGTCGTCGCCGAGCGCGCGCAGCCGCCACCAGGCGAACGCGCAGAGCGGCAGGTTGACGAGGAAGAGCCACCGCCAGCTCGCGTGGTGCACCACGAGGCCGCCCAGGACCGGCCCGCCGACGCTCGCCGAGGTGAAGATGATCGCGAAGTAGCTCTGGTTGCGGGCGCGCAGGCGCGGCGACGATGGCGATGCCGAGCAGGCGGCGCCGGCCGAAGCGGTCGCCGAGCCGGCCGTACACCGGCACCATCACGACCGAGGCGAGCAGGTAGGCCACCGCCAGCCAAGAGGTGTCGCGCAGGCCGCCGAGCTCGCGGCTGATCACCGGCGTGGCGGTCGCGAGCAGGGTCTGGTCGACCGCCGCCAGGAACATCGGCAGCATGACGGCGAAGAACAGCCGCCTGAAGCGCGCCCGGTCGAACGACGGTACCGGCGGCGCCGGCGCGGCGACGCCCTCCTTCGCCACGACGTTCACCCCCTGCCGGTCGACCCGAAACCGCCGCTGCCGCGCTCGCTCGCGTCGAACGACTCGACCACCCGGAACTCGGCCTGGACCACCGGCACGATCACGAGCTGGGCGATCCGCTCGAACGGCTGCACGGTATAGGTCGCGGCGCCGCGATTCCAGCAGCTCACCATCAGCGGGCCCTGGTAGTCGGCGTCGATCAGGCCGACCAGGTTGCCGAGGACGATGCCGTGCTTGTGGCCGAGGCCCGAGCGCGGCAGGATCATCGCCGCCAGGCCCGGGTCGGCGATGTGGATCGCGAGGCCCGTGGGAATGAGCCTGGCATCGCCGGGCGCGAGCTCGAGCGGCGCGTCCAGGCAGGCGCGCAGGTCGAGGCCGGCGCTGCCGGCGGTGGCGTAGGCCGGCATCTGCGCGGCCATGCGCGGGTCGAGCACGCGAACGTCGATCGGTACCGGCATCTTTCCTCTCAGCCGTGCCGCGGCAGCCGCGCCGCGATCTCGGCGACGAGCTGGCGGGCGAGCGTCAGCTTGTCGGCGCGCGGCAACTCCCGCTCGCCGCTCGCGTCGACCAGCGTCAGCGCGTTGTCGTCGCGGCCGAAGGTCTGCGGCCCGAGGTTGGCGACGATCAGCGGCACGTTCTTGCGCACGAGCTTTTCGCGCGCATGCACGATCAGGTCGTTGCTCTCGGCGGCGAAGCCGACGCAGAACGGCGGCTTCGCGAGGCGCGCGACGGCGGCCAGGATGTCGGGGTTCTCGACCAGCTCGAAGGCCGGCACCGCCCGGCCCGCGGCCTTCTTGATCTTCGCTTCGGCGACGCTGGCGACGCGCCAGTCGGCGACCGCCGCGGTGGCGACGAACACGTCGCTGGCTGGCGCGGCGGCCAGGGTCGCGTCGTGCATCTCGACCGCCGTGGTCACGTCGACGCGCTTCACGCCGCGCGGGGTCGGCAGATGCACCGGGCCGGCGATCAGGGTCACGTCGGCGCCTGCGTCGGCAGCGGCGCGGGCGATCGCGAAGCCCATCTTGCCGCTCGAGCGGTTGGTCAGCCCGCGCACCGGGTCGATCGGCTCGAAGGTCGGCCCGGCCGTCACCAGCACGCGCTTGCCGGCGAGCAGCTTCGGCTGGAAGAACGCGACCAGGGCGTCGCGCAGCTCGGCGGCCTCGAGCATGCGGCCATCGCCGATCTCGCCGCAGGCCTGGTCGCCGCTGCCCGGGCCGAGCACGGTCGCGCCGTCGGCGGCGAGCTGGGCGAAGTTGCGCTGCGTCGCCGGGTGCGCCCACATCTCGCGGTTCATCGCCGGCGCCACCAGCAGCGGACAGCGCTCGATCGGCCGCGCCAGGCAGGCAAGCGAGAGCAGCTCGTCGGCGCGGCCGTGGATCAGCTTGGCGATGAAGTCGGCGCTGGCCGGGGCGATCAGGATCGCGTCGGCCTCGCGCGTCAGGTTGATGTGCGCCATGTTGTTGTGGTCGCGCGCGTCCCACTGGCTGGTGAACACCGGGCGGTTGGAGAGCGCCTGCAGCGTCACCGCGGTGATGAAGTGCTCGGCCGCCTCGGTCATCACCACCTGCACCGTCGCGCCCGCCTTGACCAGCTCGCGCACCAGCTCCGCCGCCTTGTAGCAGGCGATGCCGCCCGACAGGCCGAGCACGATGTGCCGGCCGGCCAGCTCGGAGGCGGATGTCGTCGGTTCGGAAGAAGCCACTGGGCGGCGATTATCGACCGCGGCCATTTGCCCGGCGCGGCCTCAGGCCTTGCGCGGCGCCGCAAGCAGCGGCTCGAGCAGCTCCCGGGCCACGCTGCCTACCCAGTCGAGCTCGCCGACGACGACCGAGCTCGGCCTGCCGTTGCGGCCGATCAGCACGCTGCTCGGAAAGACCCGCGGCGTCCAGTCGCTGGTGGCGTCGCCGTCGGCGTCGAGCAGGATCGTGGGCTTGAACGGCATGCGCTCGAGGAACTGGCGGATCGTCGCCGCCGATTCCTTGTAGTTGACGGCGCAGACGACCAGGCCCTGCGGACGCAGCTTCGCCGCCATCGATTCGAGCGATGGCATCTCGAGCCGGCACGGCTCGCACCAGGTCGCCCAGAAATTGAGAACGACCACCTGGCCGGCATGCGCCGCGAGCTTCCAGGGCTTGCCGTCGAGGTCGGCGAGCTCGAGCTCGGGCACGGGCCTTGCCGCAGGCCAGGCCTTGACGACATGGGCCGCGACCGCGCGGCCGGGAAGGCAGAGCGAGGCGCCGGCAGCGGCGGCGACGCCGAGCGCACGACGGCGGGTGAGATCCGGAAATGCGGGCGGCGAGCGCATTGCTGCATTCTGGGCGATACCGCGATATGGTGTCGGGCCGTGGGCCCGGCGCATCACGATGGAGCAAAGGCCACCATGACCGAATCCAGATCCCCGCGCTTCATCCAGAGCCCGGTCGCCGACGGCGGGCCGGCCGCAGCGCGAGCCGCCCTGCTGGCGCCCCGGCCGAGCATCGCGCCGAAGTATTTCTACGACCCGCTCGGCTCGAAGCTGTTCGAGGCGATCACCGAGCTGACCGAGTACTACCCCACGCGGACCGAAGCGGCGATCTTCGCCGCGCATGGCGAAGATCTGCGCAAGGCCTTCGGCCAGGGCACGATCCTGGTCGACCTCGGCGCCGGCAATTGCGCCAAGGCGGCGCGCCTGTTCCCGGTGCTGGTGCCCCGGCGCTACGTCGCCGTCGACGTCTCGGTCGAGTTCCTGCGCGAGGCGCTGCGCCAGGTGCAGCGCGAGCAGCCGCAGCTCGAGGTGGTCGGGCTCGGCCAGGATTTCTCCGCCGGCCTCGATCTGCCCGCCGAGCTGCTCGAAGGCGGGCCGCCGCTCTTCTTCTACCCCGGCTCGAGCATCGGCAACTTCACCCGCGAGGAAGCGTTCGCCTTTCTGCACCGGATCCACGAGCGCGCCACGGGCGGGGGCCTGGTGATCGGCGTCGACCTGGTCAAGCCGCGGCCGGTGCTGGAGGCTGCCTACGACGACGCGCTCGGCGTCACCGCCGCCTTCAACCTGAACGCCCTGCGCCACCTCAACGCGGCGATCGGCAGCGACTTTGCGCCGCGCCAGTGGCGGCACGTCGCGTTCTACGACGAAGCCGCGTCGCGGATCGAGATGCACCTCGAGGCGAGGGAGCCGGTCGTCGTCCGCTGGCCCGGCGGCGAGCGGCGCTTTTTCGCCGGCGAACGCATCCACACCGAGAACTCGTGCAAGTACACCGCCTCCGGCTTCGCCTCGCTGCTGCGCGACGCGGGCTTCCGCGACCCGCAGGCCTGGACCGACGAGAACGGCTGGTTCGCGGTGTTCCACGCCGCGGCATGAGCCGCGAATCTCGCTGAACCGGAGCGACGTGCCGGCGCCCTCCGCGACGCTCGGCGCCGACGCGCCCGCCGACGCCGGCGCGAACTACCTGCTGTTCGCCGTGATGTCGCTGATCTGGGGCTCGACCTGGATCGCGGCCAAGGCGGGCGTCACCGCGACGCCGCCGCTCTTCTTCGCCACCGCCCGCTTCGTTCTCGCCGTCGCCTGCCTGCTGCTGTTCGTGCGCGGCTACGCCGCCGCCTTCGCGCCGGCGACGCGGGCACGGGTCGTGGTCTCGGCCCTGCTCGTCAACGCCGGCACCTACGGCCTCCTGTTCTGGGGCATGCAGACAGTCGCCTCGGGCGTCGCCGGCCTCGTCAACCTGGCGTTGATTCCGGTCGGCCTGCTCGGGCTCTCGGTCCTCGCCGGCGAGGAAAAGCCGGGCTGGCGCCATGCCCTCGCCCTTCTCCTCGGCAGCGCCGGCCTCGTGCTCGTGTTCTGGCGCAACGCCAGCTTTGGCGGCGGCCGCGCCGAGTGGCTCGGCGTGCTCGCGATCGTCGGCGGCACCTTCTGCTATTGCCTCGGTGCCGTGCTGTCGCGACCGCTGCTGCGAACCCTGCAGCCGCTGCAGCTCACGACGGCGCAGGCGCTGGTCGGCGTGGTCGCGCTCGCCGCCCTCAGCGCGACCTTCGAGACGGTAACCGCGGCGACGCTGCAGGCCCTGTTCACACCGCGCCTGCTCGCCTCGCTGCTCGCGGTGTCGCTGCTCGGCACGATCGTCGGCTATTCGATCTACCTGCGCCTGCTGCGCGTCTGGGGCGCGTTTCGCGCCGGCCTCTATGCCTTCGTCTCGCCGGTGGTCGCGCTCGCCGCGGGCGCGCTCGTGTTCGGCGAAAGCATCGGCTGGCGCGAGCTCGCCGGCGCGGCGACGATGCTCGCGGGCGCCGCGGTGGCGATGCGTCGACCCGAGGTCGCCGCGCCGGCCCGCGACGGGTGATAGACGCGGCCCGGCGGCGCCTTCAGTTGCGCGCCGCGGCCAGGAGGCTCGACGCGCCGCAGGGCGCGACCTCGATCTCGGCGAAGCCGGCCTGGCGCAGCCAGGCGTGCAGCAGGTGCGCCGGGCCCGACGTGGGCAGCGGCGCGAACGCGAAGTCGCCGGCATGCTCGAGGACCAGCAGGCGTCCGCCGGGCCGCAGCACGCGGCCCGCTTCGCCGAGCAGCAGCTCGATGTCGACGTCGTGCCGCGTCACCCGATAGAGCAGGACGGTCGCGAACGCGGCATCGGCGAACGGCAGCCAGGGCGCCCGGCCGCCGCCTTCCAGCGCCGAGGCTTCGCACAGGCGGTGCACGCGGTAGGCCGTGGCGCCGTCCGCGAGGCCGCCGGCGCACACGGCCAGGGCCGGTCCGGGATCGCCGGCCACGGCCCGACGCAGGCAGTCGGCCACTTCGGCATCGGACTCGTTCGAGCCCGCGTCCGGCACCAGGATTCGCGACGTGAACGACGAGGAGGAAACGGGCTGCATGGGGCGACGACTTGTCGACGGCCAGCGTAGCAGCCCTGCGATGGGATTCGTCCCACAATCATCCCATTGGTTGCAAGTGGGACGCAGAAGGTCTACCGTCCGCGCCGTGCAGCCTCTCCCTGCCCTCTCTGCCCTCGATGCGAGTCTCGTCGCACAGCCCGCCAGCGCCCGCCGGCGTGCCGGCAACGAGGCCCTGCTGCAGGAGATCGCGAGCTTCTGCCGAGCCGCGGGCATGGCCGAGTCGACCTTCGGCCGGCGCGCCGTCAACGACGGCAAGTTCGTGCCGCGGCTGCGCTTCGGCGGCCGGGTGACGACGCAGACGGTCGAGCGCGTCCGTGCCTTCATCGGCCGCCTCGGCCAGGAGCCTGCGGCGGCGGCGACGAGCACCGGAGCGAACTCCCCTCCCGTGCTGGCGCCCGCCGGCAAGTCGGCAGCGGGCGGCGGCTTCCGCTTCTACGACAACCGGCAGAAGTACCTCCTGTTCGTCAACACCTGCGCCGAGAAGTGGGTCGTCGCCGAGCGCATCGACCTCGAGCTGGCGCTGATCCGCCCGCGGCCGCCGGCGATGCGCGTGTTCGATGCCGGCGTCGGCGACGGCACGGTGCTGGCCCGGGTGCTGCGCTCGATGCACGACCGCATGCCGACCGTGCCCTTCTACGTGGTCGGCAAGGAGATCAGCCTCGAGGACGTGCGCCTCGCGCTCGAGAAGATGCCCGACCGCTTCTGCGAGCACCCGGCCACCGTGCTGGTCATGACCAACATGTACTACAGCGAGGCGCCCTGGCTGCACCCGCGCTCGCTCGCCGGCGCGAGCGGTCTCGAGTGGCACGAGCTGGCCCTGAAGGGCTCGAGCGCGGCCCAGTTCGACCGCCAGATCACCGAGCTGCAGCCGTTCCTCGCCGAGAAGTGGACCGCCAGGCCGAGCGCGACCGGCGGTCTCGCCTACGAGCGCCCGGTGGTGCTGGTGATCTATCGCGAGGACCACAAGCTGCTGCTCGACGGCGTGCGGCCGAAGCAGGGCGCGGTGCAGGCCGACTTCGACCTGGTGATCGCCTCGCAGCCCTACCGGGCGCGCGCGCCGGTCGAGTTCAAGGCGTCCAAGGTGGTCGCGCCGCTGGCGCGCGCCCTCGGCCCCGGCGGCCGGCTGATCGGCTTTCACTCCTACGGCCACGATCCGGGACTGGAAATCATCCAGACCATCTGGCCGGGCGAGAACCCGTTCCTCACCGACCGGCACGAGCTGCTCAAGGCGACCAAGCAGGCGCTGGGCGCCGAGGCGCGCGGCCTGAACTTCAACACCTATGCCGACAAGCGCTCGATCTATTCGTACCAGATGCATACGCTGCCGTCGGAGATCTCGTCGTCGATCGGCACCTCGACGCTGATGGCCGCCTGGAACGCCGCGGTCTACGTGGCGCAGATCGAGGACCAGCGTCTCGGCGAGGTGATGGGCAATCCGCGCTACCTCGAGGCCACCCGCGAGGTGCTGCAGAAGCACGGCCGGCTGTGGTTCCTGAACGAGTCGTACGCGATCTGGCGCAACCGGTTCGAGCGTTGAGCGGCGCCGCCGTGGCGAGCGACCTGCGCGCCGCGGTCACCGGCCTGATGCGCGACTTCAGCGTCGAGCAGACGCCCGCCGAGCTGGCGCGACGCAGCGGCTTTCCCGCCGCCCTGCCCCCCGGCACGCGCATCTACGTGACCCGGATCCCGGGCGTGCCGTTCGCCCGCACCGTCGCCGCCGCCGCGCGGGTGCGCGAGCTCGGCATGACGCCGGTGCCGCACCTCTCGGCGCGCGCGGTGGAGGACGTCGCCGCATTCGAGCGGATGCTGCTCGAGCTGCAGCGCGAGGCCGGCGTCGAGCACCTGCTGCTGATCGCGGGCTCGCAACGCGATCCCGCCGGCCCCTTCGCCGACACGCTGCAGCTGCTCGCGACCGGCCGCTTCGACGGCCCGCCGTGGCGCTCGCTCGGCTTCGCCGCCCATCCCGAGGGCAGCCCGGACATCGAAGCATCGGCGCTGGCGCGGGCGCTGGCGGAAAAGAACGCGCACGCCGTGGCGACGTCGCTGCCGCACCACCTGGTGACGCAGTTCGGCTTCGCCGGCGAGCCGGTCGTCGCCTGGGAACGACAGGCGCGCGCCGCCGGCAACCGCCTGCCGGTTCGGGTCGGCCTCGCCGGTCTCGCTTCGGTGCCCACGCTGCTGCGCTACGCCGCGACCTGCGGCGTCGGCGCCTCGACGCGCGCCCTGCTGCGCGACGGCGGGCGTGCCCTGCGCCTGACCGGGGCGGTGGCGCCCGGCCGCATCGTCGCCGCGGTCGCGCGCGCCGCGAGGGACGACGCGGCGACGCGTTTCGCGGGCTTCCACTTCTATCCCTTCGGCAGCCTCGAGCGGACCGCCGACTGGGCGGCGGCGATCGCCGCCGGCGCGTTCACGCTCGGGGCCGACGGCGACGACCTCGTGGTCTGAAGCCCGGCCCGAGCCGGGTCAGTGCTCGGCGATGAACTTGAGCAGACGCGCCTGCGAAGCCCGCCAGGCGGCGCCGTTGCCGCCGACGTGCACGCCCTGGCCGGGGTTGACGCCGTTCGGCACGTCCTTGCGCAAGCGAACCGGCTGGTCGCTGTCGAAGCCGTGGTACGCGCCAGCGTAGCCCTCGATCTCCGGCCGCGGGCCGGCGGCCTCGCGCGCCAGCGCGCGGCACGGCCCCGGCGCCGTCCAGTCGTCGGCCTGGCCGACCAGCATCAGCAGCGGCGCCACCGCCTCGTAGCCGCGCTTCAGGTCGACCTCGCAGCCGGGATAGAACGCGACCGCGAACGCCGGCTGGACCAGCGCCGCGGCGACATCGCGGTGCCGCAGGTTGGTCGCGGAGAGCACGGTGCTGCCGCCGTTCGACCAGCCCACCAGGCCGATGCGCTTCGGGTCGACATCGGGCCGCTCGGCGAGGTAGGCGACGGCGCCGAGCGCATCGAGACGCCGGTTCGACTGGGTGACACGGCGCGAGCCGGTGCGCTGGGTGCAGAGCTCGACCTCGTAGCGCGGCGTCAGCGAGTCGACGATCAGGGCGGAGTAGCCGGCGCGGTTGAAGAGCGCGGCGTACTCCTGCATCCGCCGCACGAGCTGGCCGTGCCGGTCGAAGGCGCCGCCGCAGCCATGGAACAGTGCCACGGCGGGCCCGGGCGAGGAGGCGTTGACGCCGGCAGCGGGGAACCACAGCCCGGTAAGGACCACAGGCGCGTTGGCGGCGCCGTCGAGGCTGGGAAAGGAAACGCGTTCCTGCGCCGTGGCGCCGGCCGCGCTCGCGAGCGCCAGGCAGAAGGCGAGCGCACGAGCGAGCTTCACGTCAGAACGGATCGGGGGTGCCGGGCGGCAGCGGCGCGAGGGTCGGCGGGTCGGGATGAATCCGCGCCATCGAGAACGCGTCGACCAGGCGGCCGTCGCGCATCGCATAGCCGCGAAAGCGCCCCTCCATCTCGAAGCGGAACTTGCGATAGAGGGCGATCGCCGGCGCGTTGTCGACGTAGACCGTGAGCTCGATCCGCAGCAGGCCGAGCCAGCGGTCGGCGTAGTCGCACAGCGCCTGCATCAGCGCCGTGCCCACGCCCTGCCCCTGCGCCTCGGGCAGCACGGCGATGCCGAGCATCGCGACGTGGCGGCGGCGCACGTGCTGCGGCAAGGCGATCGGGTGCAGCCCGGCGTTGCCGACGAGTGTTCCTCCGCGCTCGGCGACGAGGATCAGGTCGACCTTGCTCGGCGCCGTGATCTCGGTCAGCCGTTCGCGCCAGCTGTGCGCGTTGTTGTACGGCAGCTGCATCAGCCCGGGATAGACCGCCGGGTCGCTCATGATGCGGGCATAGCCTTCGGCGTCGTCGGGGACGGCGCGGCGAATCGTGAAGGTCATCGCGTTGCTCCTTGCCTGAGCGCCTCGTACCGCAGGAACACCTCGTCGCCCTCGGGCTCGGCCGCGACCAGGCGCATGCGGCGCAGCTCGGCGAGGTCGAAGCCGGCGCCGTCGGCCAGGCTCGGCGCGTCGCCGCCGACGACCAGCGGGCACAGGGTCAGGTACATCTCGTCGATCGCGTCGGCGGCAAGGAACTGGAACAGCAGGTCGCCGCCAGCCTCGACCAGCAGCCGCTCGACGCCGCGCCGGGCGAGCTGCTCGAGGATCCAGGGCACGGGCAGGTCGTCGCCTTCGCCGGGCCAGCCCTCGGCTTCGGCGGGCAGGCGCCTGCCTTCGAGCGACGCGGCCCGCGTGAGCAGCAATGGACGGATCGCCGGCTCGGCGAACCAGTCGGCTTCGAGCGGCAGGTCGAGCGAACGGCTGACGACGGCGTTCCACGGCCGGCCGCGCAGCCGGGCGCGGTCGACGGCGTCGGGCAGGGCCGGATGCGGCCAGTTGCGAAAGGTCGCGCCGCCCACGAGCACGGCGTCGGCGTCGGCGCGCAGCCGGCTCATGCGCGCGTGGTCGCGATCGCTGCCGAAGAAGGCGAAGCGGCGTTCGCGCGTGTTGATGCGCCCGTCGAGCGAGATCGCCGTGTTGCTGACGACCTTCATCGGCCCCGCGTGATCTGCACCCCGGCCCACTCGAGGCCCTGCACCGGCGGCCGCTTCCTGACCGAGATCGTCACGTGGTCGACCAGCGGATTCTTCAGCGCCACCTGCGCCAGCTCCTCGGCGACGCGCTCGATCAGCAGGTACTCCCTGCCCTGCACCGCGTCGATCATGTCGCCGGCGAGGCGATAGTCGACCGTCTGCTCGAGATCGTCGGCGATGCCGGCCTCGCGCAACGAAGCGCAGTAGAGGCGCACCTCGACGCGCAGCGATTGCGGCGTCGCCCGCTCCGGGTCGGAGCAGCCGACCCGGCATGGCACCTCGAGCCCTTCGAGGAAGAGCATGTCCATCGGCCATGCGCTCATGCGCGCTCCCCGACCCAGCCCGAGACCGAGGCCAGCGCCTCGGCGAGCTTCGACGGGTCGGTGCCGCCGGCCATCGCCATGTCGGCCTTGCCGCCGCCCTTGCCGCCCACCTGCTGGGCGACGAAGTTGACGAGCTCGCCGGCCTTAACCCGGCCGACGCTGTCGGCGGTCACCCCGGCGGCGATCTGCACCTTGGCGCCCTCGACCGCGGCGAGCACGACGACGGCGGTCTTCAGCTTGTCCTTGAGCTTGTCGAGCGTCTCGCGCAGCGTCTTCGCGTCGGCGCCGTCGAGCCGGGCCGCGAGCACCTTCAGCCCCTTGACGTCGATCGCCTGCGCCGCGAGGTCGCCGCCCTGCGAGGAGGCGAGCCGCCCCTTGACCGCGGCGAGCTCCTTCTCCAGCGCCTTGACGTGATCGAGCACCTGGCCGAGCCGCGCCGGCACTTCCGCCGGCGCCGAGCGCAGCGCACCGGCGAGCTGCTGCACCGTGCCTTCGAGCGACTGCAGGTAGGCGAGCGCGTTCTCGCCCGTCACCGCCTCGACCCGGCGGATGCCGGCCGCGACCCCGCTCTCGGCGACGATCTTGAACAGGCCGATGTCGCCGGTGCGCTGCACGTGGGTTCCGCCGCAGAGCTCGCGGCTGGAGCCGATGTCGAGCACCCGCACGTCGTCGCCGTACTTCTCGCCGAACAGCATCATCGCGCCGAGCTTCTGCGCGTCTTCGATCGGCATGACGCGTGCGCTGGTGGCGTGGTTCTCGAGGATCTCGGCATTGACGAGCTTTTCGACCTGGCGGATCTGCGCGTCGGTCAGCGGCGCGTTGTGCACGAAGTCGAAGCGCGTGCGGTCCGCGTCGACCAGCGAGCCCTTCTGCTGCACGTGCGCGCCCAGCACCTCGCGCAGCGCCTTGTGCATCAGGTGGGTGGCGCTGTGGTTGCGCACGGTGCGGGCGCGGCGCTCGACGTCGACCTTCGCGTTGAGCGTGTCGCCAACGCGGATCTCGCCCTCGACGACGCGGCCCTCGTGGCCGAACACCGCGGCCTGGATCTTCACCGTGTCCTCGACGAGCACGCGCGAGGTGGCGTTGCGCAGCTCGCCGGTGTCGCCCACCTGGCCGCCCGACTCGGCATAGAACGGCGTGTGATCGAGGACGATGACCGCGTCGTCGCCGGCCCGGGCCAGGCTCACGGCGCTGCCGTCGACGTAGAGCGCGAGCACCCTGGCGCTGTCGTGCGAGAGGCCGTCGTAGCCGTGGAAGGTGGTGGCGCCGCCGCTGTACTCGAGGCCTTGCGCGACCTTGAACTTGCCCGCGGCGCGCGCCTGGTCGCGCTGCTTCGTCATCGCCACCTCGAAGCCGGCGGTGTCGACGGCGACGTCGCGCTCGCGGCAGACGTCGGCGGTGAGGTCGAGCGGGAAGCCGTAGGTGTCGTGCAGCTTGAAGGCGACGTCGCCGCCGAGGAGCCGGCCGGCGCCGTTCTCGGGCAAGGCGGCGATCGCCGTCTCCAGGATCTCCATGCCGTTGGCGATGGTCTGGAAGAAGCGCTCCTCCTCCTGCTTCAGCACGTCGGTGGCGCGCTGCTGCTCGCGCCGCAGCTCCGGATACGCGTCGCCCATCTCGGCGGCGAGGTCGGCGACCAGCTTGTGAAAGAAGGGCTTCCTCGCGCCGAGCTTGTAGCCGTGGCGGATCGCGCGCCGGGTGATCCGGCGCAGCACGTAGCCACGGCCTTCGTTGCCGGGGATCACGCCGTCGACCACGGTGAAGGTGCAGGCGCGGATGTGGTCGGCGATGACCTTGAGCGAGGGCGAGTCCTTGTCGCACCCGGCCCCAGGGGCGCCGGTCGTCGATGCTCCGGCACCCGCCGCATCGACCACCCTCTTCGCCGCCGCCAGCAGCGTCACGAACAAATCGATCTCGTAGTTCGAGTGCACGTGCTGCAGCACCGCGGTCAGCCGCTCCAGGCCCATGCCGGTGTCGACGCTGGGCTTGGGCAGCTTGTGCATCACGCCCGCCTCGTCGCGGTTGAACTGCATGAACACGTTGTTCCAGATCTCGATGTAGCGGTCGCCGTCCTCCTCCGGCGAGCCGGGCGGGCCGCCGGGAATCTCGGGGCCGTGGTCGTAGAAGATCTCGCTGCACGGGCCGCAGGGGCCGGTGTCGCCCATCATCCAGAAGTTGTCGGAGGCGAAGCGCCCGCCCTTGTTGTCGCCGATGCGCACGATCCGCTCGGCCGGCAGGCCGATCTCGTTCTTCCAGATGTCGTAGGCCTCGTCGTCCTCGGCGTAGACGGTCGCCCAGAGCTTGTCCTTGGGCAGCTTGTAGACCTCGGTCAGCAGCTCCCAGGCGAACTTCAGCGCGTCCTTCTTGAAGTAGTCGCCGAAGCTGAAGTTGCCCAGCATCTCGAAGAAGGTGTGGTGCCGCGCCGTGTAGCCGACGTTCTCGAGGTCGTTGTGCTTGCCGCCGGCCCGCACGCATTTCTGCGACGTCGCGGCGCGCACATAGGGGCGCTTCTCCTGGCCGGTGAAGACGTTCTTGAACTGCACCATGCCGGCATTGGTGAACATCAGGGTCGGGTCATTGCGCGGCACAAGCGGCGACGAGGGGACGATCTCGTGGCCGTGGCGGGCGAAATAGTTCAGGAACGTCGAACGGATGTCGCTAAGCGCAGTCATCTCTGGAGCCTACAAATCGCTGGAAATACCGATTGCAGGATGTAATCGGGCGGACCTGCCCGTGTCCACCGCCTCGGCTGTGCCAGTTCGCTCCGTTACCCCCTGCCGAGCTCCCTTTCGGTTGTCATGGTCTGCGCAGGCAGACCACCCACGACTGCTTTCTTCCGGCGAAAATGGCGCAAAGTCGTGGGTGGTCCGCCTGCGCGGACTGGTGACAAGTCGTGGGTGGTCCGCCTTCGCGGACCATGACAGGGGGAAAAAGGGGGGCCCGAGCCTGCGGGGGCGTTGCGGCTC
>JAIOOS010000001.1 GCA_021414305.1 Burkholderiales bacterium
GTCGCGATCGACACCTGTGCGAGCCGTGCGACGTCCGAGATGGTGACCTTGTTTCCCACCCGTGCAGCGTATCGCTGGCGCGAGTGTCGGGGTTGCGTGTGTGGCGTTCCGTTGCGTATCCGCAGTCCCGGGTGGGGGCGGCGCTGGGTTAGGGGGCGGTGTTCCACGCGGTGCGCAGGGCCGCGATCACGTCGTCCTCGCGGGCATCCGCTCGCTTCGACGCCGCGACGAGCTGACGGATCTGCGCGACCACCGCCCCCGGCAGCAGTGCGGCGTTCTCGGTTACCCGGGTGCCAGCGCCGGTGCGCGAGACGACGAGCCCGTCGCTCTCGAGCTGTTTGAACGCCTTGGCGGCGGTGCCTGGGGCGACGCCCAGATCTTGCGCCACCTGCCGCACGGTCGGCAGGCGTTCGCCGCTTCCCAGCTGACCACTGACGATGAGCCCGCGGAACTGCTGGTAGATCGTGACCGACGGGTTCTGCTCGCTCACGACGCGCGCCCCGCGAACCTGCGACCGCTGATCGTGAGCAGCAGCCAGAGTGCCGCTGCCGCTTGCAGCAGTGACCCCATGATGAGCAGGGCGGGGGCGAGACTCGCGAACCCGGTCGAGTACATGAAGGTACCGACTCCCGGGATGCCCACGCCGACGCTGCCCAACCCCGCGTGCGCGACCATGATCACCGCGTCGCTGAGGCCGATGAGAACGGATGCCCCCGCCAACGCGAAGAGCAGGACCGAGGTGTCGCGGCGCTGCACCGTCTCCGCCCCCACCGTCTCGGGCCGCAGGAACGGGCGGCTGGCGTTGGAGCGCAGCGCCAAGTACAGCAGCACCAGCAGCACCGCCGTGACGATCAGCAGGGGCACGCTGTACGCCCATCCGAAGAAGGTCGACGAGCCCGCGCCCTGGTCGCCCACGGGGATGCTGATGCGCGAGTAGAGCCCGTCGTCGTCCGGGCTGGAGGCGAGGCCCGCCGCGATGCTGAGTGCCACCAGCGCTCCTACCGCGGTGGCCGTGACGACAGAGTCGCGCCGCCGAGTGAAGCTCAGCCACCCGCGCCGCACGACCGGGGTAACCGGCACTTCGGGTGTCGAGCGTGTGCGAAGGATGTGCACGAGGATGATCGCGACCGCCGCACTGGCGATGACGACCGGCGGCAGCATCAACCACCACATCACCCGCCACGGTTCGCTCGCGAACATGGGGGCGAGCTGCATGAGCGCCCAGCTCACCGCGATGGCGAGCCCGCCGAGGAGCGCGACCCGCCTGGTGAACGGGGCGATCTCGAAGCGGGGGACCCGTCGAGCGATGATGAGCACGACGAACACGACGATCGCCAGCAGCGGTCCCCACCATTGGAACAGCAGGCCCAACAGCAGGCGGGGGATCAGTTCGACGTAGTTCATGGAGTGCCCTTCGACTCGACTTGTGTCAAAACACTAATACAAATTTGTATCAGTTCACAAGTACAAGTCGACGTGGAGCGCGGTCATCCGCACACTCATCGCGACGCACTCGCCCGCTGGGATCGTGAGCGTGCTGCGCCGATCAGCACCACTGGCCTGGGTGCTCGAGGGCTCGATGGCGAGCACACGCCCACGGCCGAACCACGGCCATCCCTTCGACGAGCCGAGTTCGCGCCAGTACCAGGCGTACGGCATCGTTCGCCCGTCCCATTCGAGGCGCACCCCCAGTCCGGTAGTTGCGTTCCGCACCTCCGCCCACGGGCTGTCGAAGTCCTCGAGCCACCCGAAGGCGCGACGGTCGTGCTCGTCCACGTCGGTCAGATCCATCTCGTTCGATGGAGGCCACCGCAGCGACTGCCCCGCGGGGATCCCGACCACACCTGCATTCCAATCGTTGACGAACACGCGTGCTCCGGTCCTCACGGTCACGCGCCCGTCGAGCAGGTCGCCGCCGAGCGCCGGATGGTGCGCGTAGTCCGCCGTGACCGTGGACGCCCCGACATTGCTGACTCGATCCTCGATGTGCAGCGTGCCCGCCGTCAGATCGATCGTGCGCGTCACGTGAAGGGGGGGAGGTGAACAGCTCAACGTCGAGTTCGACGTGGGTGGGCGAGACCTCGGAGACTCTCCAGGCGACGACGGATGATTCACCGTGGTAGCCCAGGGGAGCGCCGTCCACCTCGCGAGGCTCCCCCGCGTGGGGGAGCAGGGTCTGCCACCCGCCGCGGTACCCCTCGAGCCACTTGGCTTTCGAGCCGGTAACGCTGGATCGCGCCCCACGGCGGATGTCGTCGGCGCGGGCCCGCCACGGTGTCGAGTACAAAAGCTCCTTGCCGGGCGGACCGAACGAGAGGATGTCGCATCGCTCGATCACGCGCCGAGGGCTGCCTCGAAGAACTGCATGGCGAGCGCGTCGTCCATCGGTCCGCCCCCTTCGTGCGCGTTGTAGTTCCACAGTTTCAGCTGCTTGGAGCCGGCCAGGTTGTGGTAGCCGCCGAAGACGGTGGACGGCGGGCAGATCGGGTCCATCAGAGCGGCCGAAACGAACGTGGGAGTGTGATTCCGCTTGGCCAGGTTGACGCCGTCGAAGTAGGAGAGAGTCGCGAACACCTCGTCCTCAGCATCGCGATGCGTGGCGAGGTACCGTCCGAGTTCCTTGTACGGCCCCTCATCGGTGATGATGCTCGCTCGACGGAAGTCCGAGAGGAAGGGGACGAACGCCGCACACGCCGCGACATCGTTCCGAAGTGCAGCGACGGCCAGCGCGATCGCACCACCCTGGCTGCCACCGACTACCGCGATCCGGGCCGGGTCCACCTCGGTGCGGGAGGCGAGCACATCGACCGCACGAACCGCATCCACGAACACCCGCCGGTAGTAGTACTCGGAGGGGTCGTGGAGTCCTCGCGTCATGTACCCGGGTACTGCCGGCCCGCTGCCGTGCGGGTCCGGTGTGACGCCGCGACGGTGACCGGATCCTTGACCGCGCGTATCCATCACCAGGTGGGCGTAGCCCGCCGCAGACCAGGCGAGCGATTCGAGCGGATGCCCGCGTCCACCGCCGTAGCCCACGTACTGCACTACGGCGGATGTTCCGCGTACATCAGCCTTGGGCAGGTACAGCCATCCGTGGATCTGGTCGCCGTGGGCGCCCTGGAATGTCACATCGAAGAGGTCGACCGTGCGCAGTGGGCTGGCGACGGCGGTGAAGGTCGGGTTGAGCGGCGCCGGCTCGTCGAGCGCTTGCTGCCAGAAGGCGTCGAAGTCATCGGGCTCGGGGGCGCTGCTGCGGTAGGCCCAGAGGTCGGGCTCTGTCAGATCCGTCTTCATCAGGCGTTGTAGGCCCGCTGGGATACGCGTGACATCGTCACCACGGTCGACGGTCGCCCACCCCCGGGTCTCCGCGAGTGCTATCTCCTCGTCGAGCCGGGCCTTGTCACGGATGAAGCTGTCGTACAGGTACTCGGTCACCAGATGGTCCTGCATCGGCTTGCGCTCAGCGAGTGGCATGGCGGCGAGAATCGCGCGACCCATCGCGGTCACGTGGAGGGGCAGAACCTGTCCGATTGCGGACGTGGCGCGTACGGAGCGCTCCGGCTCGAGCTGGTCGGTGAAGACGGTGCGGTTGCCTTCGACGATCGCGAGGTGGATTGTCTCGTTCACCTCATCACGCAGGGCGATGAGCGCGGCCTGCGCGACCGCCCGGAGGTCGATCTGGGCCAGGTAGCCCTGGGACAGTCGCGTGAGCTTGCTGGAAAGCGAGTAGCGGCGATCGGTGGGTCGCTGCCGGATGTACCCGGCGTCCCGGAGGGTTCCGAGAAGCCGTGAGACGGTGCCGCGATCCAGTCCCGTCTGCACGGCGAGGTCGCTGACTCGTGCGCCGTCCGGGCTGGCGGCCACCCACTCCAGTAGTTGCAGGCCGCGCGCGAGTGTTCGCGCACCCTGCGTCTGTACCGGGGTCTCCACTTCGAGGCTCATACA
Organism: Burkholderiales bacterium; assembly: GCA_021414305.1. Classification (GTDB taxonomy): domain Bacteria; phylum Pseudomonadota; class Gammaproteobacteria; order Burkholderiales; family Burkholderiaceae_C; genus Schlegelella_A. The sequence goes on from JAIOOS010000001.1 coordinate 3,946, forward strand.
GATAATGATGCACTATGTGACCAGGTAGTCAACACTATGCAACAAAAGGGTTGACAAACGTACGATCAGCGGCCAACATTGGCTCCGTTGCACAGAATGCAACGGATGTTCATCCAATACACCAGACGATGTTGTCGGAGGTCACGTGTCCCGATCGGTAGAGCCTACGCTCGCCCTGGTCACCGGTGCAGCCCGAGGGATCGGTGCTGCCACGGCCTCGCGTCTGGCGGCGGCCGGCTGGCGGGTGCTCGGTATCGACCGCGAGTGGGGCTCCGTGCCCGCGGACATCGAGACCCTCACCGTCGACCTCTCCGATCGTGGTGCCATTCAGCACCTGGTCGGACAGCTGAGCGACCGGGGCACGATCTCCGCACTCGTCAACAATGCCGGGCTGTCCCCGAGGGCCGCGCTGGGCGATCTCAGCGACGAGACACTCGATCAGGTGCTCCAGGTCGATCTGCTCGCCGCCATCCAGATCACTCGGGGTGTGCTGCACCAGCTCGCCGAGAACTCCTCGATCGTGAACGTGACGTCGGTACGGGCATCGCGCGGATTCGCCGATGATGTCGCGTACACGGCAGCGAAAGGCGCGCTCGAGTCGATCACGCGCGGGCTCGCCGTGGAGCTGGCACCCCGCGGCATCCGAGTGAACGCCGTGGCACCGGGAATCGTGCAGACCGCGATGAACGAAACGAAGCTCAGGGATGCCGCGGTGAGGGACGAGCTCGTGAGCGCTGTGCCGATGGGGCGCCTCGGCACGGTCGACGAGATCGCCGCCGTCATCGAGTTCCTCGTCAGCGATGCGGCCTCCTATGTGTCCGGCACGGTGATCGCCGTCGACGGCGCTTGGTCGGCGGGTCGTTGATGCTGGCATTCATCGTCAGACGGATCCTCCACACCATTCCCGTCGTCATCATCATGAGCTTCGTCGTCTTCGTGGTGACGAGCCTGCTCCCCGGTGATGCCGCGTACTCGATCGGTGGCGAAGACGCCACCCCGGAGCAGATCGAGGCGATCCGCGAGCAGCTCGGTCTCAACGATCCGATTCCCCTTCGCTACCTCGACTGGGTGGCAGGTATCTTCCGCGGGGACCTGGGCAACTCCCTGATCACCGGGCGAACGGTCGTCGACCAGCTGGCGATCGCGATTCCCGTCACGCTCGAACTCGCTGTGCTGGCCATCATCTTCGCCGTCCTGATCGGCATCCCCCTCGGTGTGCTCACCGCCACACGCCGCAACGGCTGGGTGGACAACACGGTCGGAAGCGTCGCGCTCATCGGTGTGTCTCTTCCCTGGTTGTGGCTCGGACTGCTGCTCGTGACGCTCTTTTCGCTCACACTGCGCTGGCTCCCCGCGAGCGGGTTCGTGTCCCTCAGCACCGACCCGATCGCGAACCTCCGGCTCATGGTGCTTCCTTCACTCACCGTCGGTCTGGGCCTGATGGCGCTCGTGCTGCGCCAGACACGGGCATCCCTACTCAACGTGCTCGGAGAGGACTACATGCGGACAGCGACCGCGAAAGGCCTCACCCCGGGAGCTGTCGTCATGCGCCACGGCCTGCGGAACGCCCTGCTGCCGGTGGTGACCGTAGTGGGCCTGCAAGTCGGTGCGTTGCTGGGCGGTGCGGTGGTGACCGAGACGGTGTTCTCGCTGCCGGGTCTCGGTCGGATGCTCGTCTCCGGCATTTTCAGCCGGGACTACCCGATCATCCAGGGGGCGGTGGTGGTGATCGTCGTCGCCGTGCTGCTCACCAACCTCATCACCGACATCCTCTACGCGATCCTCGACCCCAAGGCGGTACTCCAGTGAGCGAGAACATCGCGCCGCGCGCCGCCGATGCGGAGAGCTACCTGCGCCTGGTCGTTCGACGATTCGGCAACCGTCCCATTGCGGTGGTGGGTGTGTTCATCCTCGCCGTTCTCATCGTGGTGGCCACCGCCGCGCCCCTGATCGCACCGTACGATCCGGATGCGATCGACGTGCTGAGCATCCTGCAGGGGCCCAGTGCCGCGCACTGGTTCGGCACCGACGAGCTCGGCCGCGACGTGTTCTCGCGCGTGATCTTCGGCGCGCGCTACTCGCTCCTGATCGGCGCCCTCGTGGTCGTGATCTCGATGGTCTGCGGCGTCGTCCTGGGGCTGGCAGCGGGGTTCTTCCGCCGGCTCGACGGGCCGGTGATGCGCCTGGTCGACGCGATGATGTCGTTTCCCGACATCCTGCTCGCCATCGCCCTGGTCGCGGTGCTGGGCGCCTCGATGAGCAACGTCATCCTGGCGCTGGCGATCGTCTACACGCCGCGCGTCGCCCGCGTCGTCCGCGCCTCGACGCTGGTGGTGCGCGAGCTGCTGTTCATCGAGGCCGCGCGCGCGCTCGGCATCCCGACCTGGCGCATCCTCTTCATCCACATCCTGCACAACATCGCTTCGCCGATCCTGGTCCAGGCGACGTTCATCTTCGCCTACGCCGTGCTGGCCGAGGCGGGGCTGTCGTTCCTCGGGGTCGGCGTGCCGCCGGTGCTGCCGACCTGGGGCTCGATGATCTCCAGCGGGCAGCAGTTCGCGCATCAGGCGATCTGGCTGGTCGTCTTTCCCGGCATCGCGATCATCCTCTCGGCCTTGTCGCTGCAGATGGTGGGCGACGGCTTTCGCGATCTGCTCGACCCCAAGCTGAGGAAGGCGCTGTGAGCGCGGCGCCCGGCCCCTTGCTGCGGGTCAGCCACCTGCACACGCAGTTCTCGACCGAGGCCGGCATCGTCAGGGCGGTCGAGGACGTCTCGTTCACCCTCGACGCCGGCGAGACGCTCGCGGTGGTCGGCGAATCCGGATCGGGCAAGTCGGTGACCAGCCTGTCGATCATGGGCCTGATCGCCGATCCGCCCGGGCGCGTCGTCGCAGGCGAGATCCTGTTCCGGACGCGCGCCGGCCCGGTCGTCGATCTCGCCGGCCTGCCCGCGCGGGCGCTGCGCAAGCTCCGCGGCCGCGACATGGCGATGATCTTCCAGGAGCCGATGACCAGCCTCAACCCGGTGTTCACCGTCGGCGACCAGATCGCCGAAGCAGCAGTCCTGCATCTGGGCATGGCCCGCGATGCGGCGCGTCGCCGGGCGCTCGAGATGCTGGAGCTGGTCGAGATTCCGGCCGCGAGGCGGCGTCTCGACGACTATCCGCATCAGCTTTCCGGCGGAATGCGGCAGCGGGTGATGATCGCGATCGCACTCGCGTGCAACCCCCTGCTGCTGATCGCCGACGAGCCGACGACGGCCCTCGACGTCACCATCCAGGCGCAGATCCTGGCGCTGCTCGACAAGCTGCGGCGCGAGATCGGCATGGCGGTGCTCTTCATCACGCACAACCTCGGCGTCGTCGCCGAGATCGCCGACCGGGTCGTCGTCATGTACGCGGGCCGGGTGGTCGAGGAGAGCGACGTGCGAGCGCTTTTCAAGGCGCCACGGCATCCTTACACGCAGGGCCTGCTCGCCTGCCTGCCGCGCCGTGCGCTCGACAGCACGGCGCCCGGCCCCAGGCGACGGCTGAACGCGATCGCCGGCCAGGTGGCGAGCCCGCTCGACCCGCTGCCGGGCTGCGCCTTCGCGCCGCGCTGCTCCCTGGCCGTGCCCGATTGCTCGGCGGCGATGCCGACGCTTGCCGAGATCGCCCCGGGCCGGCGCTCGCGCTGCCTGCGCTGGAGCGCGCTGTGAGCGAGCCGATGCTGCGCGTTCGGGGCCTGAAGAAGTACTTCGGTCGCAGCGACCGGCCGGTTCGCGCGGTCGACGCAGTCAGCTTCGACATCGCGCCGGGGGAAGTGCTCGGCCTGGTCGGTGAATCGGGCTCGGGCAAGAGCACGATCGGCCGCGCGTTGCTGAAGCTGATCGAGCCGAGCGCGGGCTCGATCCGCTTCGAAGGCGTCGATCTCGTGCCCCTGTCGGCGAGGGCGATGCGGCCCTACCGGCGGCGCCTGCAGATCATCTTCCAGGATCCGTACGCGAGCCTCAATCCGCGCCGGCGCGTCGGCGACACGCTTGCCGAGGCGCTTGCCACGCACGGCCTGCACCCAGGCCCGGCCCGCGCGGCCCGGATCGCCGAGCTGCTGGCGCTGGTGGGGCTGGCGCCGGAGCACGCGGGCCGCTACCCGCACGAGTTCTCGGGTGGGCAGCGCCAGCGCATCGGCATCGCCCGGGCGCTCGCGGTCGAGCCTCGCTTCATCGTTGCCGACGAGCCGGTGTCGGCGCTCGACGTGTCGATCCAGGCACAGGTGATCAACCTCCTGAGCGACCTGCGCGAGCGTTTCGGCCTGACGATGCTCTTCATCTCGCATGACCTCGACGTCGTCGAGTACCTGTGCGATCGCATCGTCGTGCTCTACCTCGGCAAGATCATGGAGGTGGCGCCGGCCGGCGAGCTGTACCGGGCGCCGCAGCATCCCTACACGCAAGCCCTGCTCGATGCCTCGCCGCGCCCCGACCCCGAGGCGCGGCGCACGCGCCGGTTGCTGCAGGGCGATATCCCGAGCCCGGTCGATCCGCCGTCGGGCTGCGTCTTTCGCACCCGCTGCCCCCATGCGTTCGAGGCCTGTGCAACGACCGTGCCGCCGTTGCGCGAAGCGGGGCCGGGCCGCTTCAAGGCATGCTTGCGCGACGACATCTTCCAGGACAGCGGAGCCAGGCCATGAAGGCCCCTTCTGATCGGCGACCCGCCCGCAGCACCGTGCGCTCGACCCGCCCCCCCGCCCGCCCACCGGTGAGCGACCTGCTGGTCGCCATGCGCGAAAGCTCGGCCTCGCTCTCGCAAGCGCAACGGCAGGTCGCCGCTGCCATGCTCGACGACCCGGAGTTCGCGCTGCGCGCCAACGTCGACGCCCTGGCGCAGCGCGCCGGAGTGAGCCCGCCGACGATCACCCGCTTCTGCCGCGCGCTCGGCTACTCGGGCCTGCGCGAGTTCAAGCTGCGCCTGGCGCATACGCTGGCGGTCGGCAAGTCGACGCTGCACCGCGCCGTCAGCGGCGGCGACGACATGCAGGCGGTCACGCACAAGGTCCTGCAGGACGCGGTCAGCGCGCTGTCGAATCTCGAGCGCCACGTCGTTCCCGCCGACCTCGAGCGGGCGGCGACGCGCATCGCCCGGGCGCGCCGGGTCGACTGCTACGGCGTCGGCAACGTCTCGATGTTCATGGCCAGCGACGCCCAGGCCCGCTTCGCTCGCCTCGGCATGAACGGCGGCGCGTACTTCGACGCGCACCTGCAGCTGATCTCGGCGGCGACGATGACGCGGCGTGACGTCGTCCTCGCGATCTCGTACGTCGGCCGGATGCGCAGCCTCCTGCAGGCGGTCGCGGTGGCCCGCGAGCAGGGCGCGATGGTGGTGGCGATCACCCAGCCGCGCACGCCGCTCGCCGCGATGGCCGACGTCGTCCTGCCGGTCATCGTTCCCGTCGACCGCGCGATGCGCGTCGGCACCGAAGCCTACCTGGCGCAGCTGACCTATCTCGAGATCCTGATGGTGGGAGTCGGCCTGCGCCGCGGGCCCGCCGCCTTCAGGAAGCTCAAGCGCGTGCGCCAGGTCCTGAAGGAACGCGGTTCCGAGAGCGAACCGCATCCGGTCATGCCGTCGGCGTGATCGGGGCGACGAAGGAGCTTGCCATGCCCCCGGGAACCGGCGCCGATTCACCCGCCCTGCTGCTGCGCGGCGGCACCGTCATCGACGGCACCGGCGCCCCGCGCTTCAGCGCCGACGTGCGCATCGAGGGCGAGCGCATCGTCGCCGTCGGCGCGAACCTGGCGGCGAACGGCGCCGCCGTGGTCGACGCCGGCGGCCGGATCGTCGCGCCGGGATTCATCGATGTGCATACCCACGACGACCAGGTCGTCCTCTCGGCGCCGCCCATGCTGCCGAAGCTCAGCCAGGGCGTCACGACCGTCATCGTCGGCAATTGCGGCATCAGCCTGGCGCCGCTGGTTCACCCCGACGTGCCGCCGCCCTTGAACCTGCTCGGCGGCGCGGACAAGTACGTCCATCCGACGATGGCCGCCTATGTCGCCGCGGTCGACGCCGCGCGACCGGCGGTCAACGTCGCCGCGCTGGTCGGCCATTCGACCCTGCGGGTCGCGACCATGGAGGATCCCTATCGCCCCGCTACTCCGGCCGAGCAGGCGCGGATGTGCGACCTGCTGCGCGAGGCGCTGGCGGCCGGCGCCATCGGGCTGAGCTCGGGCGTCTTCTATGCCACCGGGGCTGCCGCCGACGTCGACGAGCTGGCGCTGCTGGCCGGCATCGTCGGCGCCGCGGGCGGCGTCTACACGACGCACATTCGCCAGGAGATGGACAAGGTCCTCGACTCGCTCGACGAAGCGTTCGCGACAGCGCGGCAGGGCAACGCGCCGCTGGTCATCTCGCACCACAAGTGCGCCGGGCCGGCAAACTGGGGCCGCACGGTGCAGACGCTGGCCCACATCGACGCCGCGCGCCGCGACCAGCCGATCGGCCTGGACTGCTACCCGTACATCGCCGGCTCGACGGTGCTGCGCAGCGAACTGGTCGACGGCATCATCGACATCCTCATCACCTGGTCGACGCCGCACCCGGAAATGACGGCGCGCTCGCTGGCCAGCATCGCCCATGAATGGGGCTGCAGCCAGGTGGAAGCATGCGAGCGCCTGCAGCCCGGGGGCGCCTGCTACTTCCAGATGCGCGAGGACGACGTGCAACGGGTGCTGCAATATCCAGCGACGATGATCGGCTCCGACGGCCTGCCGCACGACCAGCACCCGCATCCGCGGCTCTGGGGAACCTTTCCGCGCGTCCTCGGCCACTACAGCCGCGACCTCGGCCTGTTCCCGCTCGAGACCGCCGTGCACAAGATGACCGGCCTCTCGGCGCGCCAGTTCCGCCTCGCCGACCGCGGCGAAATCCGCGCCGGCGCCTATGCCGATGTGGTCGTGTTCGACGCGGCGACGATACGCGACACGGCGACGTTCGAGCTGCCGAAGGCGCGTGCCGCGGGCATCGACCTCGTGCTGGTGAACGGCGAGGTTGCCTATCGCCGCGACGCCGACGAACCGGGAAGAAGCGGGCGGTTCCTGGCTCGGGAGCGGAGTTCGGGACGGGTTCTCAAGGCGGGGGACGTTGCGGCGCCGCCTTGACCGACTTCACGAAGGCCGGATCGGCATTGCCGAGCCGGGTGCTCCGGCTCGCAACCCGGCCATCGGCGTCGAGCAGGATCGACGCGGTCGTGTGGTTGAAGTCGCCGCTCTTCAGGGCACGGTACTGGATGCCCAGCATTGCGCCGGCCTATCAAGCTGGTTCACCAATGAAAGGGGCGGACTGACGAGTTCGGTTCCTTGAGCGACATCAAGCCGAAACGCCCGGGACGCAGTCACCATGGGTCATGTCCGCCGTCCTGACGCTTGCCCACGCCCAGTCGCTGCTCACCCCCGAGTTCCTGGGCAAGTTCGACACGCCCGGGCCCCGGTACACGTCGTACCCGACCGCGGATCGGTTCGCCGCCGGCTTCCTCCCGTCCGATGCGATCAGGGCGCTGGCGCACAACAGGACGACCAACGCCGCCGCGCCGCTGTCGCTGTATGTGCACATCCCCTTCTGCGAGCAGCTCTGCTACTACTGCGCCTGCAACAAGATCATCACCAAGCACCATGAACGCGCCGCCGAGTACCTGGGGGCGCTCGAGCGGGAGCTGGAGCTGGTGACGGCGGAGATGGGGAGCGGCCGTGTCGTCTCTCAACTGCATCTGGGTGGCGGCTCGCCCACCTTCCTGTCGGACGAGGAGCTGGGCAGGCTCATGCAAGGCCTGCGGTCGAGGTTCGAGTTCACGCCGGACTCCGAGATCTCGATCGAGGTCGACCCGCGCACGGTCACGCCGGCGCGACTGGGCGCACTTCGGGCGATGGGATTCAATCGCCTGAGCTTCGGCGTGCAGGACTTCGACCCCGAGGTCCAGAAGGCGGTGCATCGGGTCCAGTCTTTCGAGAGCGTGCGCGACCTGATGATCAGCGCGCGAGACCTGGGCTTCGCGTCGATCAACGCCGACCTCATCTACGGCCTGCCGAAGCAGACTCCGGAGAGCTTTGCGCGAACCATCCGGCAGATCGGCGAGTTGCGGCCCGATCGCATCGCCCTGTACGCCTACGCCCACCTGCCCGAGCGGTTCAAGCCGCAGCGCCGCATCATCGACCATGACTTGCCGAGTGGCCCGCAACGCGTGGTGATGCTGGGCGACGCCATCGGCGGGTTCCTGTCGCGCGACTACCAGTACATCGGCATGGACCACTTCGCGCTGCCCGGCGATTCGCTGGCCGTGGCGAAGCGGGAAGGGCGCTTGCACCGCAACTTCCAGGGCTACAGCACCCAGCCGGACTGCGACCTGGTGGCGTTGGGCGTCTCCGCCATCGGCCGGATCGGCGCGACGTACTACCAGAACGCGAAGACTCTCCCGGAGTACTACGAGGCGCTGCGGCAGGGCCTGCTTCCGGTCGTGCGCGGCTACACGCTCACGCAGGACGACACCATCCGTGCCGACGTGATCATGGCCCTCATGTGCCAGGGGCACGTGGAGTTCTCGAGCCTGGAGGCCAGGCACGGCATCCGCATGAAGGATTACTTCGCCGCTGAGCTGGCGGCCCTGGAGAGTCTGGCCGAGGCCCGCCTCGTCGTGATTGCCGGCGGCTCGCTGCAGGTGACGCTGGCGGGATGGTTCCTGGTGCGCGCCATCGCCATGGTGTTCGATCGCCACTTGCAGGCTGCAAAGGACCGGCGCAGCTTCTCCCGCGTCGTCTGAGGGCTGTTCATCGCGCTGGAGCGACGGCCTTCCACCCCAGCACGTGCAGGTGCAGGTTCTGCACGTACAGACGGTCGGCGGTCTCGGTGAGGCCGGTGGTCTCGGGGTAGGCGCCCGACGGGTCCTGCAGGTCGGCAAGGACCTTGCCGTCTTCGCTGAACGCCATCACGTGGCCGTAGCGCTTGGGCAGCGGCCACAGCGCGCGCGGCAGGCGCAGCGTGAGCTCGCGCATGAAGGGCTTTCCGGCCATCGCGTCGATGTCCGGGCTGCGGGGACCTGAGAAGCCGAGCCAGATGCGGCCTTCCTGGCCGCGCATCAGGTTGTCGGGGTAGCCGGGCAGGTTATCGAACAGGATGCTCGCCTGCGACGGCGAAGCGCCCTTGCCCAGGTCGACGTCGCTGGCCGCGACGCTGACCTTCCATACCCGGTACTTTCCCGTCTCGGCGACGAACAGGCTCTGCTCGTCGCTGCTCAGCGCCACGCCGTTGGCGAAGCTCAGCCCCTTGACGACGATGCGGGTCGCGTTGGCCGCGGGGTCGTACTCGAGGATGCGGCCTGTGGAGGCCTGCTCGATGATGTCGAGCACCGCGGCCTCGAACGTGCCGCCCCACTGTGCCGGACCGAAGCGCGCCGAGGCATCGCTGAAGTAGACCTTGCCCGTCTTCGCGACCACCACCGCATCGGCGTAGCGGATCGGATCGCCGCCGACCTTGTCTGTGAGCAGCGTCACCTTGCGGTCGGGATCGATCGCGAGCAGGCCCTTCACCGCGTCGGCGGCGATCAGCCGGCCGGCGGCATCGAAGGCGAAGCCGAGGACGCGGCCGCCGGTGTTGGCGAACACCTCCTGCGCCGAGCCGTCGGGATTCATGCGCACGATGTTGCCGCTGGCCATCGCGGCATAGAGCTTGCCGTCGCGCCCGAGCACGATGTGCTCGGGGCCTGCCTCGGCGCCGAGCTGGATCAGCGTGAGGCCGGCGAGCTTGTCGTTTGCCGCATGCGGCCCGGTGTAGCCCGGTGCGGCAGGCGCCTTCCAGGCGACGGCGTGGATGGGCACGGGCCACAGGCCGAGATATGCCGCGAGCAGCAGCAGGAGGACCGCAACCGTCCAGACAATCCGCTTGATCATTCTTGTCTCCCCCGGCGCTGTCCTGCCTCCCAGGCGAACCGCGACAGCAAACGATAGCGGCTTTCGAGCGCGGCGAACACCTTCGGCCAGCGCGGCGCCGGAACTATCCTCGCTCCGGTGTGGATCCGGGCTTGAACGGAGGAGCGAAGCGTGCAGATCGAGCAAGAGCTTGCCCAGTTCGTCTGCGAGCTGCAGGTTGCCGACGTGCCTGCATCGGCGCAGCGGGTGATGCGCCAGATGGTCATGGCGGTCGTCGGCACCGGCATCGCCGGCGCCGACGAGGACGGCATCGTGGCATTGCGCGACCTCCTGCGCGAGGCAGGCGGAACGCCTCAGGCGACGACGCTCGTGTTCGGCGATCGCCTTCCGGCGCACTCGGCCGCGCAGTTCAACGGCACGATGTGCCGCGCCCTCGACTACTGCGACGCGATGGCGCCTGGGCCGCACATCGGCTCGGCCCTGTTCCCGGCGGCGCTGGCCGCCGCCGAGCTCGCCGGCGGTTGCAGCGGCGGCGAGTTCATGGCGGCGTTGGCGGCGGGCGCCGAGCTCAGCTCGCGCCTCAACCTGAGCGAGGCCCAGTACGACGGTTTCGATCCGACCGGGATCGCGGTGCCGTTTTCCGCCGCTGCCGCCGCGTCGCGCATCCTGAAGCTCACGCCAGAGCAGACGCTGCATGCGCTCGCGCTGGTCTTCAACCGCTGTGGCGGCAGCTTCCAGAGCCACGTGGACGGCTCGCTCGGTGTGCGCTTCGTGCAGGGCTGGGTGGCCGAGGCCGGCGTGCAATGCGCGCAGCTGGCCCGGCGCGGCGTTACCGGTCCGGTGAACTTCCTGACCGGTCACTACGGCTATCGCCACCTCTATGGCCGCGGCACCCTGGACCCCGGGGCGATCGCCGCGAATCTCGGCCGGGAGTGGCTGCTGCACCGGATGGTCTTCAAGAAGTATCCGAGCTGCGGCGTCACGCAAGGGATGACCGAGCTCGCCCTGGCGCTCGTCGGCGAGGGCCTGCAAGCGCAGGATGTCCGATCGGTCGAAGTCCGGCTGCCGCCCTACGCCTTCAAGCTGGTGGGCAAGGCGTTCGACCCGGGCGCGAATCCGCGCGTGGACGCGCAGTTCAGCGCCGCCTACTGCGTCGCGAACGCCGTGGTCCGCCGTTCGTCGAAACTGCAGCACTTCGCGCCGGCGCAGGTCTTCGATCCGGCGTTGCGCGAGATGATCGAGCGCATCGAGGTCGTCCCCGAACCGGCCATGAATGCCCGCGGGCACGCCGCCGTCGATCTCGATGTCACTACCAACGACGGCCTGACCCGCAAGCGCGGCCTCGACATTCCGCCGGGCTTCCCGGGCGCGGACCTCGACGACGACCAGCATCTGGCCCGCTTCCGTGATTGTCTTGGCTACGCGCCGATGCGGGTGGCCTCGGCGCAAGCCGATCGCTTGCTGGAGACCCTGCAGGGCATCGCTCGCCTGGACGACGTTCGCTCGCTCGTTCCCCTGCTCGTCGTTCGATGAGCCAGGTTCGGCGACAGGATCAAGCGCCCAGGATCGGTCCGATCGATGCGGTCGTCGAGAGCTGCCAGGTCCGGTCGATCACGGACCGCATTTCGTCGGCATCGGCAGCGCCGGAGAACGCCGCCAGGCGCAGCGCCTTGGCCTCCAGTTCGGCGCGGCTGAGACTGTTGCCCGGATCGCCCTTGGGTTCGTCGACGCGACCGCTCAGCACTCGACCGTCCCGCGTCTGCACGGTCACCTTGCCGATCCAGCGCGCCGGGTAGGCGCGATCGACCTCGTCGTCGAGCTGCATCGACACCCGGTCGCGCAGCGCCATCACGTCGGACCGGCGATAGTCTTGCTCGAAGTCGGCGAGGCTCGCCGAGCCGTTGCAGGCGATGAGGCCGAGCACGGTGCCCATCGAGAACTTCGACTGGTGCACCGTGCGCGGGTCGACCACCGGGCCGAGCACGTCGATCGCGCCCTGGTGAACGTGCGCCGTCACCCGCTCGATCTGTTCCACCGGCACGGCGTGCGCCTTCAGCACCTGCTGCAGCGCGTCGGCCGCCGGATGGGTGTGGCGGCAGGAGGCGTGGAACTTGAACGAGGTCTCGGCCAGCGCCCAGCGCTCGCCGAGACGATCGACCAGGCGAGCCGGGTCGGCGTCTTTCGACATCCCCGCCGCGAGCCCTTGCGGCCCCTCGAGGATCTGCCGTGCGCCGGTGAGGCCTTCGCGCGCGAGATGGGCCGACATCAGGCCGGCCGAGGCCGCGTGAGCGGTGTGCAGCTGCTTCGAATCGGCGGCGTCGCGGAGAAACTCCCACAGGCCCGCGGCCTGCGTGCCGGCCGAGCCGAAGGCATGCAGCATCTGCGTCGGCGAGAGGCCGAGCAGGTGGCCGGTGGCGGCGGCGGCGGCGAGCGTGCCGGCCGTTCCGGTGGTGTGGAAGATCTTGTAGTGCGAGCGGCCGAGGAACTCGCCGATGCGGATGCCCACCTCGTAGCCGACCACCGAAGCCGTCAGCAGCTCGGCACCGGAGGAGCCGAGCGCCTGGGCCGTGGCCAGGGCCGCCGGAAACACGACCGCGGCCGGATGGAACACCGAGCCGTTGTGCACGTCGTCCTGCTCGGCGAAGTGGGAAGACGCGGCGTTGACCATCGCTGCAAAGTAGGGCGTGCTGCTGCCGCGACTGATGAGGATTTCCGAGGGGCCGCTGGTCGGCCCCATGAGCCGCGCGAAGGTCGCTATCGCCTCCACCGGCCGCGCCCCCTTGCCGGCGAGGGCCGAGGCGAGCCAGTCGAGAAGCAGGTCCTCGGCGCGGCGGATCACCGGTTCGGGAATGCGGTCGTGGCGAAGCTCGGCGGCGAACGTCGCCAGTGCCTGCGTGGGGCGGTCGGTCATGATGCGGTCCGGTCAGAGGGCATTCGCGGCTCGCAGGCCGGCCGTTTCGGCGGCCGTGTAGCCGAGCTCGGCCAGCAGCGCGTCGGTGTGCTCGCCGAGGGCCGGCACCGCATCCATGCGCACCGAGGACGGCCCGGCTGCGCCGGGCGGCAGCAGCGCCGGGATCGGGCCGGCCGGCGTGGCCACGTCGACCCAGCGATCGCGGGCCCGGAGCTGGGCATGCTGCCAGACCGCGCGCATGTCGTTGACGTTCGCGTTGGCGATCCGGGCCGCCTCGAGGCGACTGACGATCTCTTCGGCAGTGAGGCTCGCGAAAGCGTCCACGATCAGCGCATACAGCTCGGCGCGAGCGCCCGTCCGCTTCGAGTTGGACGAGAAGCGCGGGTCGACGGCCAGGGCCGGCTGGCGCAGCACCTGCTCGCAGAAGACCGTCCACTCGCGCTCGTTCTGCAGGCCGAGCATCACCGTCCTGCCGTCGCCGGCGGGAAAAGGCCCGTAGGGATAGATCGTCGCGTGCGCGGCACCGGCGCGCGGCGGCGGCTCGGCGCCGGCGTAGGCGTAGTACATCGGGTAGCCCATCCACTCGACCATGCTCTCGAGCATGGAGACGTCGATGCGCGTGCCCTCGCCGGTGCGGCCGCGGGCGATCAGCGCGGCCAGGATGTTCGAGTAGGCATACATGCCGGCGGCGATGTCGGCGATCGAGCAGCCGGCCTTGGCCGGCTCCTGTGGCGTTCCCGTCACCGAGAGGAAGCCCGACTCGCTCTGGATCAGCAGGTCGTAGGCCTTCTTGTCGCGATACGGCCCGGGGCGCGCCGGATCGTCGCCATAGCCCGAGATGTCGCAGACGATGAGCCGGGGATGCGCGGCGTGCAGCGCCTCGAAGGAAAGGCCGAGCCGGGCCGAGGCGCCGGGCGCCAGGTTCTGCACCAGCACGTCGGCCCGGGCGAGCAGCTTCTTCAGCACCTCGACCGCTTGCGGGTGCTTGAGGTCGAGCGTCACGCTCTCCTTGGAGCGGTTGGTCCACACGAAGTGCGAGGCCAGCCCTTCGACGCGCTCGTCGTAGGCGCGGGCGAAGTCGCCGGCGCCCGGCCGCTCGACCTTGATCACCCGGGCGCCGAGGTCGGCGAGCTGGCGGGTGCAGAACGGCGCGGCGATCGCGTGCTCGAGCGCGACGACGACGATGCCTTCGAGCGGCAGCATCAGAAGGAGCGCGGCAGTCCGAGCACGTGCTCGGCCACGTACGAGAGGATCAGGTTGGTCGAGATCGGCGCCACCTGGTAGAGGCGCGTCTCGCGGAACTTGCGCTCGACGTCGTATTCGTCGGCGAAGCCGAAGCCGCCGTGGAACTGGATGCAGGCATTGGCCGCCTCCCAGCTCGCCTTGGCGGCGAGGTACTTCGCCATGTTCGCCTCGGCGCCGCACGGCTGGTGCGCGTCGTACAGGTCGCATGCCTGCCAGCGCATCAGGTCCGCGGCCTCGACCTCGATGTGCGCCTCGGCGATCGGGAACTGCACGCCCTGGTTCTGGCCGATCGGCCGGCCGAAGACGACCCGGTCCTTCACATAGCGCGTGACCCGGTCGATGAACCAGTGGCCGTCGCCTATGCATTCGGCGGCGATCAGCGTGCGCTCGGCATTGAGGCCGTCGAGGATGTACCTGAAGCCCTTGCCTTCCTCGCCGATCAGGTTCTCGGCCGGAATCTCGAGGTTCTCGAAGAACAGCTCGTTGGTCTCGTGGTTCACCATGTTCGGGATCGGCCGCACCTCGAGGCCCCGGCCGATCGCCTCGCGCAGGTCGACGATGAAGATCGACATGCCCTCCGACTTCTTCTTCACCTCGGCGAGCGGCGTGGTGCGCGCCAGCAGGATCATCAGGTCGGAGTGCTGCACGCGCGAGATCCAGACCTTCTGCCCGTTGACCTCGTAGCGGCCGTCCTTGCGCACGGCCACGGTCTTGATCTTCGTCGTGTCGGTGCCGGTGCCCGGCTCGGTGACCGCCATCGACTGCAGGCGCAGATCGCCGCTGGCGATGCGCGGCAGGTAGAGGCGCTTCTGCGCCTCGGAGCCGTGGCGTAGCAGCGTGCCCATGTTGTACATCTGGCCGTGGCAGGCGCCGGCGTTGCCGCCCGAGCGGTTGATCTCTTCCATGATCACGGAGGCCTCGGCCAGGCCCAGGCCCGAGCCGCCGTACTCCTGCGGGATCATCGCCGCCAGCCAGCCGGCCCCGGTCAGCGCGGTGACGAAGGCCTCGGGGTAGCCGCGCCGCGAATCGACCTCGCGGAAGTAGGCGTCGGGGAAGGCCTTGCACAGGTCGCGCACGCCTTCGCGGATGTCGCCGTGGCGGGCGGTACGGGGAGCGGTCATCGGCACCATGCGATTGGCCGCCAATGCTACAGACCTGGTTCCGGTCCGGGCGCTTCCGGCGCGCGATATGCGGCCCATGAACTGGGCGCCCGCGTCACTGGCGCTCCACGCCCGCCTTCTGCCGTAGCCGCGCTCCTACAACGCTTTGGGAATTCGGACGGTAGCCGCTGCATGGCATCGCTCGCTAGTCTCCCTTCGCTACCAAGCAAACGTCTAGATCTCTCGATCCACCGGCCGCTGGCGGCCTCAACCGAGGAACAAGGTATGAACCCGAATCAAACAAGAATGGTCACCGGTCTCTTCCCCGACCGAGACACGGCGGAACGAGCCTACGGCGACATTTCGTCGCGCGGCTACGGCCGCGACGACCTGCATCTCGTCATGAGCGACGACACGCGCAAGCGGCATTTCATGGACTCGGATGCCACGCAGACCGAGCTCGGCAGCAAGGCCGCCGAAGGCGCGGGTGTCGGCGCGGGAATCGGCGGCGCCATCGGCGCGACGTTGGCGGCCATCGCTGCGATCGGCACGTCGGTGGCCATTCCCGGCCTCGGCCTGGTGATTGCCGGCCCGCTCGCTGCCGGGCTCGCCGGTGCAGGCGCTGGCGGTGCTGCCGGTGGCCTGCTCGGCGCGCTGGTCGGCGCCGGGATTCCCGAGGAGCGGGTGAAGCACTACGAAGCCGGCATCAAGGACGGCGGCATCCTGATGGGCGTCACGCCCCGCTCGGATGACGACGCGCGCTACTTCGAGAGCCGGTGGCAGGAACATAAGGGCCAGCACGTCCTCGGCACCGGCGTCGGCGCAACCGCCGGCGCAGCGACGGGTGCCGCCGTTGGCGCCGTGGGCGGCCCGGTCGGCATGGTGGCGGGTGCCGCCGTTGGCGCCGTGGCCGGCGGCCTCGCGGGCAAGGGTGCTGCCGAAGTCGTGAATCCCAAGGCGGGCGACGATCGCGGCGATCACAACCTCGCCACGGGCGTGGGTGCTGGCGGCGGGGCGGTGGCCGGAGCCACCCTCGGCGCGGTAGGCGGCCCGATCGGGATGGCCGCCGGTGGTGTGGTGGGCGCCGTGGCAGGCGGCCTGGCAGGGCAGGGGACCGCCGAAGTGGCGAACCCGACCCGCCAGGATGATCTCCACGAGCACAACCTCGCAACCGGCGTTGGCGCGGGCAGCGGCGCGCTTGCAGGCGCAGCGGTGGGAGCCGTTGGCGGACCGGTCGGCATGGCCGCCGGTGCGGCCATCGGCGCCGTCGCTGGCGGTGCTGCGGGCAAGGGCGCAGGCGGCGTGGTCAATCCGAAGCCCGGCGACAAGTCGCGCGCGTAACTTCCTGACCTGACCGAAAGCGGAGGTTCGCCTCCGCTTTCGCATTTCTGAAGCTCCTTCGTTTGCCGGCGGCCTGGACGGCTGCTCGCGCGGCGGAGCACCGCGAGCGGCAGGTCCTGGATCGGCTTCAGGCGCTGGCCATCAGCGCGTCGTCGAAGATCGCGACCGCGCGCGTCCAGCCGGCGGATGCGCCGCGGATCTTGTGCGGGAAGCAACTGACAAAGAAGCCGTCGGCGGGGAGCGACTCGAGGTTGTGGAGTTTCTCGATGTGGCAGTAGCCGATGTCGCGGCCGGCCTTGTGGCCTTCCCAGATCAGCGACGCGTCCTGCGTCTCGCCGTATTTCTTCGCGGTGTGCACGAACGGCGCGTCCCAGCTCCAGGCGTCGGTGCCGGTGAGCCGCACGCCGCGCTCCAGCAGGTACATCGTCGCCTCGTAGCCCATGCCCGCGCCGGAGGAAACGTAGTCGCCGTGGCCGTAGCGCGAGCCGGCGCGGGTGTTGACCATCACGATCTCGAGCGGCTCGAGCACATGGCCGACGCGCTTCAGCTCGGCCTCGACGTCCTCGGCCGTGACGACATAGCCGTCTTCGAAGTGGCGGAAGTCCAGCTTTACGCCCGGCTGGAAGCACCATTCGAGCGGTACCTCGTGGATGGCGATCGCGCGCTCCTTCTGGCCGAGCGCCTTGTTCATCGTCGAGTGGAAGTGATAGGGCGCGTCGAGGTGGGTGCCGTTGTGGGTGGAGAGCTGCACCAGCTCGACGGCCCAGCCTTCGCCGTCGGGCAGGTCTTCCTTCTTCAGTCCGGGAAAGAACGGGGCGATCTGCTCGAAGCTCTGCTCGTGCGTGAAGTACTGGATCTTCGGCGCGAAGGCCGGCGGATCGGAGAGCACGTCGTTCTCCAGGAAGATCGAGAGGTCGACGAATCGTCGGGCCATGAGGGAGTTCCTTTCAGCGATGCGGCCAGCGCAGTCTCAGGGAATCGGGTAGGGCTGCTCGTCGCGCGTGTTCAGCGCGATGTCGCGATAGTGCGCGCGCCAGGCGGGCTCCGGATAGCTTGCCGGATCGCGCGGCGCCAGG
Organism: Burkholderiales bacterium; assembly: GCA_021414305.1. Lineage (GTDB taxonomy): Bacteria > Pseudomonadota > Gammaproteobacteria > Burkholderiales > Burkholderiaceae_C > Schlegelella_A. The sequence goes on from JAIOOS010000001.1 coordinate 21,511, forward strand.
TAGTCGACGATGTCGAAGTGATTCACGTTGTGGCCGAGCACCCCATCGTCGAGCCGCGCCGTGCCGGCGATGTGCGACATGATCGAGCGGCAGAGCAGGGCGTAGGCCCACGGCGCGGCACCGATGCCGTCGAGGCCGACGCTGGGGAAGTAGAGGTTGGCGGCATCGAGGCTGCGGAAGATGCAGCCGCATCGTGCGGCCAGGGCGCCGAGAGTGCGGATCGAGCCGATCGCGGGCGACTCGAAGTACGAGAGGTCGACGGCGTAGCCGGTGCCCCAGAGCAGCAGATCGGCCTCCACCCGATGACCGTCGGAGAGGACGACCGTGCGACCGTCCAGGCTTTCGACGCTGCCCGGGTGGCGCTCGATGCGCGCGAAATGCTCCAGCATGCCGGCGCGTCCCGGAATGAGCTGGTCGCGCCGCACGTCGAAGTCGTGGGCGGGCATGATCTCCACGATGCCGAACTTCTCGTAGCGCGAGCGCATGTCGGCGCCGATGGCGGCGCTCTGCTCCTCGGCCGTCATGCCGCTGGCCTGCATGCGCGCGAATCCGCGCACGCTGCCGGCGATGTGCTTGGGCTTGCGCGTGGGCGCGAACCACTTCAGCCCGCGATAGACCCAGACGACGCGGCGCGCCCCGTATAGCAGGCACAGCTCGAGCAGGTCGAAGGCCGAGGCGCCGCCGCCCACGACGACGACGTCTCGTCCGGTGAGCACGGTCGGGTCGTCGAGCGCGCTCGAGTGAACCTCGCGCACCTGGCTCTGCGAGCGCGCGACCGGCGGAATCAGCGGCGTGTTGTGCGCGCCGGTCGCGGCGACGAGATGCCGCGCGCGCACGCGCCCCTGCGGCGTCGCCAGCTCCCAGCCCGAATCGCTGGCGCGGGCCTGCAGCACGGGCGCATTCAGCCGGATGCCGTCGGCCAGGCTGAACTTGTCTACCCAGGCTTCGATGTTGGCGAGGATGTGCGGCTGCGTCGCGCCGTGCAGCGGCAAACCGGCCAGAGCCCAGTCGGCCGGGCTGATCTGGATGTCCTGCCACGCAGGCAGGTCTCGCCACAGACCGCCGACACGACCTTGCCTCTCGAGCACGACCGCATCGAGGCCGGCCCGACGCGCGTACGCCAGGGCCACGACACCCGCCAGGCCGCCGCCGACGATCGCCACGTCGAAGAGCCTGTCGGCGTCGCCCATGAGCGCTTGATCCGGCATGGGGCCCGACTCTAGCCGGGCATATTCGCAGGGCATAGCACTTTCGATTTCACGCTCGCTTCGAACGGCTCGCACGGCCCGGCGCCAAGCTGCCGGCCATGCAATTCGATCTCCTCGTCGTCGGCGCGAGCTTCGCCGGAATCGCCTGCGCACGCGAGGCCGCACTGGCCGGCCAACGCGTCTGCGTCATCGATCGCAAGCCCCATCCGGGCGCGCGCCTGCACACCACCGGACTGCTCGTTCGCGAGGTCGCCGAGATCGGCTGGCTGCAGGCGATGCCCGCCGCCTTGACGCGCCCGATTCCCGCGGTGTGCGTCTACGCGCCGTCGATGCGCCACGTTCGGCTCCAGGCCTCCGGCTACCACTTCCTGGCCACCGACACGGGAGGCCTGCTGCGATGGATGGTCGAGCAGGCCCGGTGTGTCGGCGTCGTCTTCTGCTGGGGAACGGCGCTGTCTTCGCTGGTGCGAGACGAAGGCGGCTGGAGCGTGAACCGGTCGTTTCGCGCGCGATACCTCGTCGGCGCCGACGGGCCGCATTCGAAGGTGGCCCGGCTGTGCGGGCTCAGCGCGAACCGGGAATTCCTCGCCGGCATCGAGCTCGAGTTCGCCGGCGGCAGGCTGCACGACGCCCAGGCCCTGCATTGCCTCGTCGATCGGCGGCTCGCTCCCGGCTACATCGGTTGGGCGTTTCAAGGCGTGGGCATGCTGCAGCTCGGCTTCGCTCGCCGGCACGCGGTGGGCCAGGCCGTGGACGTCGCCGCGTTGCTCGATCGCCTTGCTCCGCTCATCGGCGAGCGGGCGGCCCGGCCGAGCGGCAGGCGCGGGGGGATGATCCCGTGCGGCGGCGTGCTGCCGCGAGTGTTCGGCGATCGCGTGCTTCTGGTGGGCGACGCCGCAGGGTTGGTTTCGCCGCTCACCGCGGGAGGGATTCACACCGCGCTTCGCTACGGCAGCATGGCCGGGTCCGCCGCCGCCGACTGGCTGCGCGGACGCGCGCCGCAGCCGGCCGAAACGCTGCGCGGACGCTATCCGGCGTTCGCGATCAAGCGCGCCCTGCGCTGGGCGTTCGACCGTTTCCAGTCCGATCGACTGACCGAGTGGGCGATCGGGTCGCGCCTGTCGCGATCGGTGATCGGACGCCTGTACTTCCACAAGCGCAGCGCGGCGAGCGACGTGCTGCCCGCTCCGCCGCTCGGGCCTTCGAAGGCGCCCGCCGAAAGAGACCAGGCCGGTTGACGGCGGGGCGCCTTAGTCCCGGCGACCGAAACAGCGCGCAACCAGCAACGCGAGGATGCCGCCGGCGATCTCGGAAACCACGAACCCCGGAACGCTCGCAGGGGCAATGCCCGCGAACGTGTCGGTGAACATCCGCCCCAGCGTCGCGGCGGGATTCGCGAACGACGTCGACGCCGTGAACCAGTAGGCCGCGCCGATGTACAGGGCGACCGCTGCTGCGACCCGGCCGGAAGGAACACGAAAAATCACGAGGATCAGGCCGAACGTCGCGACCGCTTCCGCGAGCCATTGGGCCGGGCCCGCTCGCACCTTCGCGGAGAACTGGAGGATCTCCACGTCGAACATCGCATGGGCGAGCCAGGCGCCGAGCACGGCCCCGGCGAGCTGCGCCGCCACGTAAGGCAGGAGCAAGGACCGGGAGAGATCACCCCGAACCGTCGACACGAGCGAGACGACCGGATTGAAGTGCGCTCCGCTGATCGGCCCGAACACCTCGATCAGCACGTAGAGCCCGCCCACCGTGGCGGCGGTGTTCGCGAGCAGGGCGAGAGCCGCGTTGCCGCCAGCGAGGCGCTCGCCCATGATTCCCGAGCCGATCACGACGGTGAGGAGCAGCAGCGTTCCCAGCGCTTCGGCGAAGACACGGCGCAAGGCATCGGCCGGATCGGCCGTTGCCGCCGCTTCAGCGTTTGCCAATGCCGCGAAGCTCGTGTTGCGTCGCCATGGCATCAAGCGTCGACAGAGGCAAGGCGAGCATCAGGTCGATGCGGCGCTTCAACGTGACGGCGGCATCCCGGAAGGCGAGTCGCACCTCCTCCGGCGTGCCGCTCACGGCCGCGGGGTCCGGCATGCCCCAGTGCGCTGTCATGGGATGACCCGGCCAGACGGGGCAGACCTCACCGGCGGCGCTGTCGCAGACGGTGAAGATGAAATCCATCGACGGTGCGGCGGGCGCGGCGAACTCGTCCCAGTTCTTGCTCCGCGCGCCGGTTGCCGGGATGCCCAGGGAACCGAGCGCATCGAGCGCGCCCGGGTTGACGGTGCCGGTCGGGTGGCTGCCGGCCGAGTACGCGCGAAAGCGTCCCCTGCCGGCGTGGTTCAGCAAGGCCTCCGCCAGAATCGACCGCGCCGAGTTGCCGGTGCAGATGAACAGGACGTTGTAGGGTTTCTCGCTCATGCGCCGTCTCAGCAGCAGGACGCCTGCTTTGCCGCCGGAGCGGCGGCAGGTCCAGCCGCGGTCGCCGCGCAGCAGGCGGCTTCGGACCTCGCCTTCGACTTCGGCTCCTCGCTGAACACCGGGATGCTCGCCAGCGTATGGAAGTGCTCCCAAGCGATGCCCTGCGGGTCGGTGACCCAATGCTTCTCGCTGCGCGCGTAGCAGCAGCTGACGGCGCCCTCGTCGAGAAGCGTCATGTCGGCGGCCCGCGCGCGCGCCTTCAACTCCGCCAGCTCCTCGTCCGTGTCGGTCTGGATGCCGAGGTGGTCGACGCCGGGCTTTGCGCCCCGCGTGGAGATGGCGAAATTGATGCGCGGATCCTCGAGCATCCACTTGGCATAGTCGGCCTCGAGCCGCGCCGGCTCGGCGGCGAACATGTTCGAGTAGAACGCGACGCTGGCCTGCAGGTCGTCGACATGGGCGTGGACGTGAAATCGCTTCATGGTGGTCTCTCCGGTTGGGCTCAGCAGCAGGACGCCGCCGACTCTGAAACGGCGCACTGCGCCCCCTGGCAGCAGTTCTCGGTGAGGTAGCCGAGCACGGCGTTCATGCGCTCGTACGCGGCGCGGTAGATGATGTTGCGGCTGGCTCGCTCCTGCGTGACCAGGCCGGCGTGGCCGAGCTCCTTCAGGTGGAAGGAGAGGGTGTTGGCGGGTATCGCCAGGCCTTCGGCCATGGTGCCGGGCGTCATGCCGTTCTGGCCAGCCACCACCAGGGCACGGAATACCTGCAGCCGCACCGGGTGCGCCAGTGCTGCCAGCGACTGGACGATGTCCTCTTGTTCCATACTTCGAGAATACCGGAAATATGGAATGTGTGCAATCGGCCTTGGCCGGGTGCCTACCTCGAGCCGCGGGAGCTAGCCCACGACTTCGGCAGTCTCGCTGGTCCAGCGCTCCTGCGCGAGCCTGTCGGGCCAGGCGGAGCCGACGTTGAGCAGCGTCATCCAGGTCTCGGCCAGCTTGCCGGCCTCGATTCGATAGAGCTGCATGCCCGCTCGAGTCCGCGTCTCGCCGGTGCCTGGGTGGGTCCACTTGAGGGTGAAACGAAACCAGGCCCGGTTGTCGGCAAAGGTGTGTTCGTAGACGACGAAGCGGGTGTTCGGCCGTTCGGTCCGGGCGATGGCGATCTCCGCGGCGTAGGACTCCGGCGTGACCGTGCGATTGCCCGCTTCGTCGTGCCGCAGGTAGAGCTGTCCGATGCAGCCCGGGATCAGGTCGTACTCGCCCTGATGCCAGACGCGCTCCCAGCGGTCGAAGAGATCGATCACGTTCTGAATTCCTCCCGGGGCGAAGCCCGACCCGCCCGGATTCTGCGCCACGCAGCGCCCGTCCCGCCGAGCACCTATCCACGCGTGGCCGGATGATGCAAGCTCGGGGCTCCGTGCAGAGCCTACCGATCATCGACATCGCGGAGCTGGGGTCCGACGACCCGGCGGCCCGCCGCCGCGTGGCGGCACGCGTCGGCACAGCTTGCCGCGAGGTCGGATTCTTCCTGATCACCGGCCACGGCGTCGCGCCGGCCCTGGTCGCCGACACGTTCGCCGCCAGCGCAGCCTTCTTCGCCCAACCGGCGGAGTTCAAGGCCGCGATGGCGATCGGCAGGCTCGGCAGCAATCGCGGCTACGTGGGCCCGGGCGTCGAGGCCCTCGACGAGAACGGTGGGCCCGACCGCAAGGAAGCCTTCAACCTGATCTGGACCGACGGGCGCGACCGGCCTGCCAACGTCTGGCCGGAGCTGCCGGGCTTCCGGGCGGTCGTGCAACGCTATTTCGACGCATTGCTCGAGGTCGGGCGCCGACTGCACCGCGCCTTCGCCATCGACCTGCGTCTCGACGAGCAGTTCTTCCGCGACAAGCTCGACCGCCCGCAGGCGACCCTGCGGCTGCTGCACTACCCCGCGGCGCCCGCGAATGCGCCGCCCGGACAGCTTGGCGCCGGCACGCATACCGACTACGGCAACGTGACGCTGCTCGCCACCGATGGCGTGGCCGGCCTGCAGGTGCGGCGGCGCGACGGCACCTGGGTCGACGCACCGGCACCGGCGGGCGCCTTCATCTGCAACATCGGCGACTGCCTGATGCGCTGGACCAACGACATCTACGTCTCGACCCCGCACCGCGTGCTCGAGCCCGCCGCGGAGCGCTATTCGATCGCCATGTTCGTCGACCCCAATCCCGAGGCCATCGTGAGCGCGATCCCGTCCTGCGTGACCGAAGGCGAGCCGCCCCGTCATGCACCCGTCAGCGCACGCGCGTATCTCGAGCAGCGGTTCGCCTCCACCTACCGGCCGCGTCCGGCCTGAAGTCCTGCAAGGAGCGAGTGAGCATGCAATCCCTGAGCACCTCCATCATCGAGAGCTGGCACGCTCATGTGTACTTCGATGCATCGAGCCGGGAGGCGGCGCGAGCCTTGCGAGAGACCATCGAGACGGAGCTGGTCGGTCGAATGGAGATGGGGCGCTTTCACGAGAAGCCGGACGGCCCGCATCCGATGTGGAGCTACCAGTTGGCCTTCCCTGCGGCCGGCTTCCCTCAGATCGTCGGCTGGCTGGCGCTGAACCACGGCGCCCTCGACGTGTTCATCCATCCGAACACCGGCGACGAGCTGCGCGACCACCGGGACTGCGCCCTCTGGCTGGGCAAGTCCCACGTTCTCGACCTGGCGGCCCTGGCCGATTGAAAGGAAGCACCCATGGACCCGATCTCGAGTCGCCTGCTCGTTGCCGCACTGGCAGCGGGATTTCCGCTCCTCGCCGGCGCGCAGGCACTGCCCGACGATTGCAGCTCGGCCGCGGCGCCGAAGCAGCCGGTGGAAGCCTCGATCCTCGGCACGAAGTTCACGCCGAAGGCGGTGAACTTGCGCTCGACGGGCTATGTCAAGACCGAGAGCGAGCAATTCGATTCGTACCGTCTGGAGCTGATGAGCGAAGACGGCATCTCGGCGCCGCTCGAGGTCGGCGTGACGTTCATCGTGCCCAAGGGCGCGAAGATCGAGGGCAAGGTGTTCCGGCGGCTCGCGACCAAGGACCGCTCCAGGCAGCCGATGGCTTCGAAGGCGGGATCCGAGATCGAGGTCCAGGGCTGGTCGTTCAAGAACCGCCCGGCGAAGGCCGATTCGGACCACACCGGTCATCTCGCGTCGCTGCGGCTCGAGTTCGGCCAGCGCAAGGGCGACACGATCCCCGGAAACATCTACCTGTGCGTGGCGCGAGGCCAGACGACGATGTTCGACAAGACGCCGACGAAAGAGGAAAGCTACGCCGTCGGCGCATTCGTGGCGAAGATCGACAAGTAGACGACCTGGCGCAAGGCGCGCGTCCGCCGTCGAGCGCGACGACGATCTCGCGCTGCCCGGGCGAACGCACGGGCGGCCGTGTCTCAACGGGTTTACAGTGTCAGTGTCAACCAATCGGCAGCCGCGGCCGTGAAGTTGCCATGACCTGTCCCCTGCCACGGAGAACCCATGAACTCTCGCCGTCTCTTCATTCGCCTCACCGTCCTCGGGGGCGCCGCGCTCCTGGCCGCGCGCGAGGCCCTGGCCGATGCGCCGGTGCTCGACGAAAAGGATCCGCAGGCGGTGGCCCTCGGCTACGTGGCCGACGCGGCCCGGGTCAACAAGGCGAAGTACCCCGCCTACACGGCGGGGCAGGCGTGCTCGAACTGCCAGTTCTATCAGGGCAAGGCCGGCAGTCCGATGGCGCCGTGCCCGCTCTACGGCGGCAAGCAGGTCGCCGCCAAGGGCTGGTGCAGCGCCTACGCCAAGAAGGTCGGCTAGGGCAGCGGCCGCCCGCGCATGCGACTCGCCTTCCCGTTCTCGGCCATCGTCGGCCAGGACGAGATGAAGCTGGCCATCCTGGTCGCCGCCGTCGATGCGACGGTCGGCGGCGTACTCGTCTTCGGTGATCGCGGCACCGGCAAGTCGACCGCGGTGCGGGCGCTGGCGGCGCTGCTGCCGAAGATGCGGGCCGTCGTCGGCTGCCCGTACGGCTGCGACCCCGCGGCGATGGCGGCTTCGTGCAGCTTCTGCGCCGGGGTCGGCGCGGCGGCGAAGTCGCGGCTCGTCCCGGTGCCGGTGGTCGACCTGCCGCTCGGCGCCACCGAGGACCGCGTGGTCGGCGCCCTCGATCTCGAGCGCGCGCTCTCGCATGGCGTCAAGTCGTTCGAGCCGGGCCTGCTTGCGCGGGCCAACCGCGGCTTTCTCTATGTCGATGAAGTCAACCTGCTCGAGGACCACCTCGTCGACCTGCTGATCGACGTGGCGGCTTCCGGCGAGAACGTGGTCGAGCGCGAAGGCTTGAGCGTTCGCCATCCGGCGCGCTTCGTCCTGGTCGGCAGCGGCAATCCCGAGGAAGGCGAGCTGCGGCCGCAACTGCTCGACCGCTTCGGCCTGTCGGTCGAGGTGACCACGCCCGCCGACCTGGCCTCGCGCATCGAGGTGGTCAAGCGGCGCGAAGCCTTCGAGCGCGACGGCGCAGCCTTCGTCGCGCACTGGCACAAGGAAGACGAGCGGGTTCGCCGACGCATCGTCGCGGCCCGCGCGCGCATCGCCACGGTCGTCGTGCCGGACGCGACGCTCGAGCGCGGCGCGCGCCTGTGCATGGCGCTCGGCACCGACGGCCTGCGCGGCGAGCTGACGCTGATGCGCGCCGCCCGCGCCGTCGCCGCACTCGAGGGCGACGCGGTCGTCGGCGACGCCCACCTCAAGCGCGTCGCCGCCCCGGCGCTGCGCCATCGCCTTCGCCGCAACGTGCTGGACGACGCCGGCTCGACGGTTCGCGTCGAGCGCGCGGTGGCCGAGCTGTTCCCGGCCTGAGCCGGGCCGGATACCGGGGGCAGCGCGCCGGCCGTCATGACTCCCGGCAGCGATTCGCCCTCCATCCCGGTTTCCGAGGCCGCGGCCGCGGCGTGGCTCGCGGTCCGCCTGTTCGCGATCGATCCGGCGGCCCTCGGCGGGATCGTCGTGCGCGCGGCCGCGGGGCCGGTGCGTGATCGCTGGCTCGCCGACCTGCGCGCGGCGCTGCCGGCGGGGACGCCGTGGCGAGCGGTACCGGTGCACGTCGACGAGGAGCGGCTGCTCGGCGGCATCGACCTCGCCGCGACCTTGCAAGGCGGCCGGCCGGTCGCGCAGCGCGGCGTGCTCGCGGAATCCGACGGCGGAGTCGTGCTCCTGGCGATGGCCGAGCGCGCTGCGCGGGCGACGGTCGCTCACCTGGCGGCCGCGCTCGACCAGGGCGAGGTCGTCTGCGCCCGGGACGGGATCGCGCTGCGCGAGCCGGCCCGCTTCGGCGTGCTCGCGCTCGACGAGAGCGCCGAAGACGACGCGCCGGTCAGCGACGTCCTGCTCGACCGCTGCGCCTTCCATGTCGACCTGCGGGCCGTCGCCTGGCGCGAGCTCGAGCACCTGCGCGACGAGCCGGCGCGGGTCGGCATCGCCGCCGCGCGTGCGCTCTATCCGCGGGTCATCGCCGAGGCGCCGGTGGTCGAGGCCCTGTGCGCCGCGGCGCAGGCGCTCGGCGTGATGTCGGTCCGCGCCTGCCTGTTCGCGCTGCGCGCGGCCCGGTTGGCCGCCGCCTCGGCCGGCCGCACGACGGTGTCGGACGAGGACGCGACGCTGGCCGCCCGGCTCGTTCTCGGACCTCGCGCCACGCGCCTGCCGGCACCGCCGGAGCAGAGCGAGGATCAGGCAGCCGAATCGGAGGCAGCCGATCGCTCGGAGAACGACTCGGAAGAGTCGGCCGACGCCGCTCGCGACGCCACCGCGGACGCGGAAGATGCTGCCGACCCGCCCGGACCGACAGAGCCTGCCGCCGAAGCCCTCGACGATCGCGTGCTCGCCGCCGCTGCGGCGGCCATTCCGGCCGGCTTGCTGGCCCGGCTCACCGCGCTCGATGCCCGGGGCATGACGCGACTCGCATCGGGCCGCGCGGGCGCCTTGCAGAAGAGCCGCAACCGCGGTCGTCCGGCAGGGGTTCGACGCGAGCGGCCCCGCGGCGGCGCACGCCTCGACGTGATCGCAACGCTGCGCGCGGCGGTGCCCTGGCAGAAGCTGCGCGGCCGAGAAAGCAGCGCGCCGACCGCAGGCGAGGGCGCATCGCCGTTGCGCATCCGCGCCGAGGACTTTCACGTCGGCCGCTTCAAGCAACGCGGGCGCACCACCACCGTGTTCGCCGTCGACGCCTCCGGCTCGTCGGCCCTGCATCGGCTCGCCGAGGCGAAGGGCGCGGTCGAGCTGCTGCTGGCCGAGTGCTACGTGCGCCGCGACAGCGTCGCGGTCATCGGCTTTCGCGGCCGCGACGCGGAGCTGCTGTTGCCGCCGACGCGCTCGCTGGTGCGGGCGAAGCGCTCGCTGGCCGAGCTGCCGGGCGGTGGCGGAACGCCGCTCGCCGCCGGCCTCGACGCGGCGCGCGAGCTGGCCGTCGCCCTGCGCCGGCGCGGCGAGACGCCGGTGGTCGTCGTGCTGAGCGACGGTCGCGCCAACGTCGCGCGCGACGGCAGCCCCGGCCGGCCGCGCGCCGAGGCCGAGGCCCGCGGCGCCGCGCGGACGATCCGCGAGGAGGGCGTCGTTGCGCTCTTCATCGACACCTCGGCGCAGCCGCATCCGCTGGCGCGCGAGCTGGCCACCGAGATGGGCGCCCGCTACCTGCCGTTGCCGCACGCAGAGGCCGCTTCGCTCTCAGCCGCCGTGCGGAGCGCCGCGCTGCCGGGCGAGCGCAGGCGCTGAGGTCGCGATGCCGGCCGGGCTGGAGTGGGAACGCGACGGCGCGGCCTGGCCGAACCGCGAGGCGAGCCGCTTCGTCCCCGCCGGCGGCCTGCGCTGGCACGTGCAGACGCGCGGCCAGGGACCGGCCGTCCTGCTGCTGCACGGCACCGGCGCCTCCTCCCATTCCTGGCGTGACCTGCTGCCGCTGCTCGGCGAGCGCTTCACCGTGATCGCGCCCGACCTGCCCGGACACGGCTTCACCTCGAAGGCCGTTGGCGACGGCATGTCGCTGCCCGGCATGGGCAGGCTCGTCGCCCAGCTGTTGAAGGTGCTCGGTGTCGAGCCGGAGTTCGTGGTCGGCCACTCCGCTGGCGCCGCGATCGCGGCCCGCATGAGCCTCGACGGTCGGCTCGCGCCGCGGGCCCTGGTCAGCCTCAACGGCGCCTTCCTGCCGTTCGCCGGCGCGCTGCGCGTGTTCTCGCCGGTGGCGAAGTTTCTCGCCTCGACTTCGCTTGCCGCTCGCCTCGCCGCGGTTCGGGCGCGCGATCCGCGGGCGGTCGGCCGCCTGCTGGCGTCGACCGGGTCGACGCTCGACGCGCGCGGCACCGCGCTCTACGCGCAGCTCGTGCAGAGCGCCGGTCACGTCGCCGGTGCCCTGGCGATGATGGCGAGCTGGGACCTCGACGGGCTGCCGCGCGAGCTCCGACGGCTCTCCGCGCTGGTGCTGCTGCTCGTGGGCGAGAACGACCTGACCGTGTCGCCGCAGCAGGCGTCGCGCGTGGCGGCGCTGCTGCCGCACGCCGAAGTCGAACGCCTGCCGGGCCTCGGCCACCTGGCGCACGAGGAACAGCCGCAGCTCGTGGCCGAGCGGATCTGCGCGTTCCTCGGCCGGGCCTCAGCCGCCGCCTGAAGCTTCGATCAAGGGCGCGTCGTGGGCGCGCAGGTAGGCCTCGCCGTTTTCGAGCATCGCGTAGCGGAACGCCTCGGCGGCGGGCGAGAGCACCTTGGAGAGCAGGTGCACCAGGTTCCAGGTCTTGACGATCGGCGTGCCCTCGACCTCCAGGCGCGCGATCAGGCCGTTGCGCAATTCCAGACCCAGGGTGTGCAGCGAGAGGAAGCTCAGGCCCAGGCCCGCCATCACCGCCTGCTTGATCGTCTCGTTGCTCGACATCTCCATGGCGATGCGTGGCCGGAAGCCCTGCGCCTCGAAGAACTCTTCCATCGCCTTGCGCGTGCCCGAGCCGGGCTCGCGGACGATGAAGGGCAGGTCGGCGAGGAGCGCCACGGGCAGCGATTCGCGGCCGAGCAGGCGATGGCCGACCGGCGCGACAAAGACGAGAGGATGGGCGGCGAACGGCTCGCTGCGGGTCGCCATTTCCTTGGGTGGCCGGCCCATCACCGCCAGGTCGATCTCGCCTTCGTGCAGCAGCGCCAGCAGCTGCTCGCGGTTGCCGCTCACCTGCAGGCGAACCTCGACGCTCGGATGTTCTTCGCAGAACTGCGCCAGCAGGCGCGGCACGAAGTACTTGGCGGTGCTGACGAGGCCGACGTCGAGGCGGCCGCCCTCGACCCGGCGCAGGCGCGCCATCGCGTCCTCGGCGTCCTTCAGCGTCGCCAGCAGCCGCTTGGCATAGATCAGGAAGTACTCGCCGGTCGTCGTCAGCGAGATGGCCCGGCCGCGCCGGTCGAAGAGCGGCAGGCCGAGCGCGGATTCGAGCTCCTTGACCTGCATCGTCACCGCGGGAGGGGTCAGGTGCAGGGCCTCGGCCGCACGGACGAAGCTGAGCCGCCGGGCCACCTCCGAGAAGACCCGCAGTTGGCGGAACGTGACGTTCTTCATTAAGCGTTCCTGAATCGAAGCGCAAGCAAGTTTGAATTTACCTCGAGAAAGGCGACTTCTACATTCGACCGCTCCTGACCCAGCCGGAGCCCATCGCAGTGAACAAACCCGTCGAAGACGCCGTCATCACCGACGCGAAGAAGCGCTACTCGGCCGGCGTGCTGCGCTACAAGCAGATGGGCTACTGGCAGCCCGACTACGAGCCGAAGGACACCGACGTCATCGCCTTGTTCCGGATCACGCCGCAGGAGGGCGTGGACGCGGAAGAGTGCGCCGCAGCGGTGGCCGGCGAGTCGTCGACGGCGACCTGGACGGTGGTCTGGACCGACCGGCTCACGGCCTGCGAGCTCTATCGCGCCAAGGCCTACCGCGTCGACCCGGTGCCGAACACCGGCCCCGGCACGAAGACCGAGGCCCAGTTCTTCACCTGGATCGCCTACGACCTCGACCTGTTCGAGCCCGGCTCGATCGCCAACCTCACCGCCTCGATCATCGGCAACGTGTTCGGCTTCAAGGCGGTGAAGGCGCTGCGCCTGGAAGACATGCGCATTCCGGTCGCCTACCTGAAGACCTTCCAGGGGCCGGCGACCGGCATCGTGGTCGAGCGCGAGCGGCTCGACAAGTTCGGCCGGCCGCTGCTCGGCGCCACCACCAAACCCAAGCTCGGCCTTTCGGGCCGCAACTACGGGCGCGTGGTCTACGAGGGCCTCAAGGGCGGCCTCGACTTCATGAAGGACGACGAGAACATCAACTCGCAGCCCTTCATGCACTGGCGCGACCGCTTCCTCTACTGCATGGAGGCGGTGAACCGCGCCACCGCGGCCACCGGCGAGATCAAGGGCCACTACCTGAACGTGACCGCCGGGACGATGGAAGACATGTACGAGCGCGCCGAGTTCGCGAAGTCGCTCGGCTCGTGCATCGTGATGATCGACCTGGTGATCGGCTACACCGCGATCCAGTCGATGGCGAAGTGGGCGCGCAGGAACGACATGATCCTGCACCTGCACCGCGCCGGGAACTCGACCTACTCGCGGCAGAAGAACCACGGCATGAACTTCCGCGTCATCTGCAAGTGGATGCGGATGGCCGGGGTGGACCACATCCACGCCGGCACGGTGGTCGGAAAGCTCGAAGGCGACCCCCTCATGATCGCCGGCTTCTACGACACGCTGCGCGAGCCGCACACGGCGCAGAACCTCGAGCATGGCCTCTTCTTCGAGCAGGACTGGGGCTCGCTGCTGAAGGTGATGCCGGTCGCCTCGGGCGGCATCCACGCCGGGCAGATGCACCAGCTCATCCACTACCTCGGCGAAGACGTGGTGCTGCAGTTCGGCGGCGGCACGATCGGCCATCCGCAGGGCATCCAGGCGGGCGCCACCGCGAACCGCGTCGCCCTCGAAGCGATGATCCTCGCCCGCAACGAGGGCAAGGACATCTGGAACGAGGGGCCGCAGATCCTGCAGGACGCCGCCCGCTGGTGCACGCCGCTGAAGCAGGCGCTCGACACCTGGGGCGAGGTCAGCTTCAACTACGAGTCGACCGACACCGCCGACTTCCTGCCCACCGCCACCGTGTCCGCCTGAGGAGCCGCCGATCATGATGACCAACACCGGGCAGCGCCTGACGCAGGGCCAGTTCTCCTTCCTGCCCGACCTGAGCGACGCGCAGATCGCGGCCCAGGTCGACTACGCCCTCGGCAAGGGCTGGGCGATCGGCATCGAGTACACCGACGACCCGCATCCGAGGAATACGTACTGGGAGATGTTCGGCAACCCGATGTTCGACCTGCGCGACGCCGCGGCGATCGTGATGCACATCGGCGAATGCCGGAAGACCTTCCCCAACCACTACGTGCGCGTCACTGCCTTCGACGCGACGCGCGGCTGGGAGACGCCGCGCATGTCGTATCTCGTCAACCGGCCGAAGCGCGAGCCGGGCTTCGGCCTGGCGCGCACCGAGATGGAGGGCCGCAACATCCGCTACCGCATTTCCTCGTACGCGACCGATCGTCCGGAAGGCGAGCGCTACGAGTGAGCGCGACCGCCGCCCCGCGCACCGTCGCCGAGGTCCTGGCCGAGAGCCAGGTCGAGGCCATCCTCGGCGAGCTCGACCGCGACCTGGTCGGCCTGGCGCCGGTGAAGGCGCGGATCCGCGACATCGCGGCGCTCCTCGTCATCGACAAGCTGCGCGCCGACCTCGGCCTTTCGGCCGAGAACCCGTCGCTGCACATGAGCTTCACCGGCAACCCGGGCACCGGCAAGACCTCGGTGGCGATGCGGATGGCGAAGATCCTGCATGGCCTCGGGTATGTGCGCAAAGGTCACCTGGTGGCGGTGACGCGCGACGACCTCGTCGGCCAGTACATCGGCCACACCGCACCGAAGACGCGCGAGGTGCTCAAGCGCGCCATGGGCGGGGTGCTCTTCATCGACGAGGCCTACTACCTCTACCGGCCGGAGAACGAGCGCGACTACGGCCAGGAAGCGATCGAGATCCTGCTGCAGACGATGGAGAACCAGCGCGACGACCTGGTCGTGATCTTCGCCGGCTACGGCTCGCGGATGGAGACCTTCTTCAAGTCGAACGCGGGCCTCAGCTCGCGCATCGCCCACCACCTGGAGTTTCCCGACTACGACGAGCCCGAGCTGCTGCAGATCGCCGACCGCATGCTCGAGGAGCGCAGCTACCGCTTCGGTGCCGACGCGCGCGACGCCTTCGCCGAGTACCTGCACCGGCGCCTCGGCCAGCCGCACTTCGCCAACGCGCGCAGCGTGCGCAACGCGCTCGACCGGGCGCGGCTGCGCCAGGCGAGCCGGCTGTTCGCCGAGCGCGAGCGCGCGCTGACCCGGGAGGAGCTGACGACGATCGTGCCCGAGGACATCCGCGCCAGCCGCCTGTTCGCCGCCCGTCCGGCGGAAGCGGAGGCCAACCCGTGACCATTCGCCTGGCGGAGTGGCTCGACGACCAGCCGGCCGCGCTCGGCGACGTGATCTCCGCGCTGGCGCTCGCCTGCCAGGAAATATCGACCGCGATCTCGCTCGGGCCGCTCGCGGGCCTGCACGGCAAGGGCGAGGGCCACAACACGCACGGCGAGGCGCAGCACAAGCTCGATGTCTTCGCCGATCGCTGCATCGCCGGCACGCTGGCGGTCTCGCACCACGTGGCCGGCTGGGCGAGCGAGGAGCAGGAGCTGCCCACGCTCTCGCCGAGCCATGGCGAGCAGGGCGAGTACCTGGTGGTGTTCGACCCGCTCGACGGCTCCTCGAACATCGACGCCAACATCAGCGTCGGCACGATCTTCTCGGTGCTGAAGCATCCGTTTCGCGGCACGCCGCCGGGCGAGGCGGGGTTCCTGCAACCCGGGCGGCGCCAGGTGGCCGCGGGCTATGCGGTGTACGGGCCGGCCACCCTGCTGGTGCTTTCGTGCGGTGACGGCGTCGCCGCGTTCACGCTCGATCGGCGCGAGCGCGTCTGGCAGCTCACGAGCCCGGAGCTGCGCATTTCCGAGCAGACGCGCGAGTTCGCGATCAACGCCTCGAACCAGCGCTTCTGGGAAAAGCCGGTGCAGCGCTATGTCGCCGAATGCCTGGCCGGCACCGAGGGTCCGCGCGCAGCCGACTTCAACATGCGCTGGGTGGCCAGCCTGGTCGCCGAGGTGCACCGGATCTTCAGCCGCGGCGGTGTCTTCATGTACCCGCGCGACAACAAGGAGCCGAGGAAGGCCGGGCGGCTGCGCCTGATGTACGAGGCGGCGCCGATGGCCTTTCTGGTCGAGCAGGCGGGCGGCGCGGCCGTCACCGGCACCCAGGCCCTGCTCGACATCGTGCCCGACACGCTGCACCAGAAGGTGCCCGTGATCCTCGGCTCCAAGGGCGAGGTCGAGCGGATCGTCCGCTACCACGCCGACCCGCACGAGAACACGCACTGGCCGCTGTTCAAGGAGCGGTCGCTCTTCGTTCCGCCCGCCGGCTGAAGGCGCGCTCCGGAGAAAGCCGCATGTCGAAGAAGCATCCCATCATCGCCGTCACCGGCTCGAGCGGGGCCGGCACGACGACGGTCAAGCGCGTGTTCGAGAACATCTTCCGCCGCGAAGGCATCTCCGCCGCGGTGATCGAGGGCGACGCGTTCCATCGCTATCCGCGCAAGGAGATGAAGGAGCTCATCGCCGCCGCCGACCGCGACGGCCGGCCGATGAGCCACTTCGGCCCGGAGGCGAACGAGTGGGGCGTGCTCGAGCAGCAGTTCCGCACCTACGGCGAGACCGGGCGCTGCGAGTCGCGCCTGTACCTGCACAGCGACGAGGAGGCGGCGCCGTGGAAGCAGCCGCCCGGCACCTTCACGCCCTGGCAGCAGACGCGGGCCGACACCGACCTGCTGTTCTACGAAGGCCTGCACGGCTGCGTGAAGACGGGCGATGTCGACCTGGTCCGCCACGTCGACCTGAAGCTCGGCGTGGTGCCGATCATCAACCTCGAATGGATCCAGAAGATCCACCGCGACACCCGCGACCGCGGCTACTCCAAGGAAGGCGTGACCGACACCATCCTGCGCCGGATGCACGACTACGTGCACTACATCTGCCCGCAGTTCGGCGAGACCGACATCAACTTCCAGCGCGTGCCGATCGTCGACACCTCCGATCCGTTCATCGCCCGCGACATTCCCACCGCGGGGGAGAGCGTCGTCGTCGTCCGCTTCCGCAACCCGCGCGGCATCGACTTCTCGTACCTGCTGGCGATGATCGACCAGTCGTACATGTCGCGCGCCAACACCATCGTCGTGCCCGGCGCGCGCATGGACCTGGCGATGCAGCTGATCCTCACCCCGCTGATCCTTCGCCTGATGGACATTCGCCGGGCGCAGCACCACTAGGCCCTCACCGAGCGGATATCCGGGGTTGTCAGAATGATCTGACACTCCTAGGATCAGACAATGTTGACGGTCGAGCGGTCGCAGTCGAGAGTCGGATCCGCCGACGAGCGGCCTCACGCGATCGTCATCGGCAGCGGCTTCGGCGGCCTGGCGGCTGCCGTGCGCCTGGGCGCGCGCGGCTACCGCGTCAGCGTCCTCGAGAAGCTGGAGGCGCCCGGCGGCCGCGCCTTCGTTCATCGCCAGGACGGCTTCACCTTCGACGCCGGCCCCACGGTCATCACCGCGCCGTTCCTGTTCGAGGAGCTGTGGGCGCTGGCCGGAAGGCGCCTCGCCGACGACGTCGACCTGCGCCCGGTCGCGCCGTTCTACCGCATCGTCTTCGACGACGGCGAGCGCTTCGAGTACAGCGGCGACGCCGCGGCGATGCGCGCCGAGGTGCAGCGCATCGCCCCCGACGACGTCGCCGGCTACGAGCGCTTCCTCGCGGCCAGCGAGGCGATCTTCCGGGTCGGCTTCGAGGAGCTCGGCGACAAGCCTTTCGATTCCTGGACCGACATGGTCAGGGTCGCGCCCGACCTGCTGCGCCTCGAAGGCTATCGCACGGTCTGGTCGCTCGCGTGCAAGCACGTGCGCGATCCGCGCCTGCGCGTGGTGCTCACCTTCCAGTCGCTGCTGGTCGGCGGCAATCCGTTCGCGACGACCTCGGTGTACTGCCTGATCGCGTTTCTCGAGCGGCGCTGGGGCATCCACTTTCCGATGGGCGGCACAGGCAGCCTGGTGAACGGGCTGGTCGGGCTGATCGAAGGGCAGGGCGGCTCGGTGCGTTGCAGCGCCGGCGTGGCGCAGATCACCGTCGAGGCCGGCCGGGCGACCGGCGTGCGCCTGGAAAACGGCGAGGCGCTCGCCGCCGACGTGGTGGTCTCGAACGCAGACTCGGCCTGGACCTACCGGCACCTGCTCGCGCCCGAGCACCGCAAGCGCTGGACCGACAAGCGCATCGAGCGGGCGCGCTACTCGATGAGCCTGTTCGTCTGGTACTTCGGCACGCGCCGCCGCTACGAGGAGGTGGCGCATCACACCATCCTGCTCGGCCCGCGCTACCGCGAGCTGCTCGGCGACGTGTTCGACAGGAAGGTGCTGGCCGAGGACTTCAGCCTCTACCTGCACCGGCCCACCGCGACCGACCCGTCGCTCGCGCCGCCCGGCTGCGACGCGTTCTACGTCCTCTCGCCGGTGCCGCATCTCGAGAGCGGCACCGACTGGGCGAGCGTCGGCGAAAGCTATCGGCGGGCGATCGAATCCCGGCTCGAGGAAAAGCTCCTGCCCGGTCTGAGAAACGAAATCGTCAGCTCGCGCCTGCTCACGCCGCAGGACTTCCAGGATCGGCTCTCCTCGTTTCGCGGCGCGGCCTTCAGCCTCGAGCCGGTGCTCACGCAGAGCGCGTGGTTCCGGCCGCACAACCGCAGCGAAGAGGTCGACCGGCTCTACCTCGTCGGCGCCGGAACCCATCCCGGCGCCGGCCTGCCCGGCGTGCTCTCCTCGGCACGCGTTCTCGACACGGTGGTCCCGCATGCAGACCTCATCGCTCGCGCTCGCAGCTGAGAGCGACCTCATCGCGCCGCCGGGCGGCACGATGGCTCCCGCCGATCTCGCGGCCTGCCGCAGGATGCTCGCCAACGGCTCGCGCACCTTCCTCGCCGCGTCGCACCTGCTGCCGCGCTCGGTGCGCGACCCGGCGTGCGCGCTCTATGCGTTCTGCCGCATCGCCGACGACGCGATCGATGCCGCGCCGCCCGGCGGCATCGACGCCGCCCTCGCAGGCCTGCGGCGCCGCCTCGACATCGCCTACGGCGGCGAGGGCGGCCGGCCTGGCGGCGACGCCGTCGACCGCGCCTTCGCCGCGGTCGTGCATTGCTTCGCGATCCCGCGCGCCTTGCCCGAGGCCTTGCTCGAGGGCTTCGCCTGGGACGTCTCCGGCCGACGCTACGAGTCGCTCGCCGAGTTGCAGGACTACGCCGCGCGCGTCGCCGGCACCGTCGGCGCCATGATGGCCCTGGTCATGGGAACCGCGTCGGCCTCGGCGCTGGCCCGTGCCTGCGATCTCGGCGTGGCGATGCAGCTTTCGAACATCGCCCGCGACGTCGGCGAGGACGCGCGCGCCGGCCGCATCTACCTGCCGCTCGAATGGCTTCGCGACGCCGGCCTCGACGTCGACGCTTGGCTCGCGGCGCCGCGCTTCGAGCCATGCATCGGCGCTGCGGTGGCCCGCCTGCTGGAGCAGGCCGAGCTGCTGTACTCGCGTGCCGAAGCGGGCGTGGCCGAGCTGCCGTGGGGCTGCCGCGTCGGCATCGACGCGGCCCGGTCGCTGTATCGCGAGATCGGCCGCGAGGTGGCTCGGCGCGGCTGCAACTCGGTCGATCGCCGGGCCGTGGTGTCGCCGCGGCGCAAGGCGGCCTTGCTCGCGGGCGCCGCGGTACGCGTGCGCCCGCGCCCGCGGAGCGACGCCGCGCCGCTGGCTGCGACGCGCTACCTGGTCGATGCTTCGGTGGCGGCGGCGAAGGCATCGCCGCGGCGGGCGGTCGAGCCGTCGCCGGGACGCGTCGCCTGGTTGATCGACCTGTTCGAGCGCCTCGAGCGCCAGGACCAGCGCGGCGCCGCGAGAAGCGCGCGCTGAGCGAAGCGACCGGCGTGGATCGACCGCCGCTGATCGTTCTGGAAGTCGTGCTCGGTGGCCTCGTTCCGCTCGGCTGGGCCGTGTGGGAGCTGATGTCCTTGCGCCGCGACCGCAAGCGCCAGGAGCGCGAAGCGAGGGGCATGGAAGGGGCTGACGGCGCTGCGCCCGAACCGGACGTCGCGCGGGAAGACCGCCGGGCTTGAACTCCGGCGCGCGCGAAGGTCAACGGCGCCGCGGCATGCGAAACGGCAGCATCGCCTGCACCCAGGGCGAGGCGAAGCGATCGAGATCGAGGCTCTCGTGCACGG
The DNA here is from genome assembly GCA_021414305.1 of Burkholderiales bacterium. Lineage (GTDB taxonomy): Bacteria > Pseudomonadota > Gammaproteobacteria > Burkholderiales > Burkholderiaceae_C > Schlegelella_A. The sequence continues at coordinate 41,571 of JAIOOS010000001.1, forward strand.
CCGTGACGTCCTCGCCGAGGAGGCGCGAGCGCAGCAGCGAGCGGGCGTAGAACGGGCCGTCTTCGAGGCTGGCGACGATCTCGGCCCGCCCGTCCGCGTCGCTGCGCGTGGCCCGCTGGATGCGCCATGCCGATCGGGGCAGCGCCTGAGGCGCGGGCGCCGCCAGGGCCAGGGTGGCCGTGCTGCCGGGCTCGAAGCGCAGCGCCAGGCCGAGCTCGCTGCCGTCGCGCCGCGTCACGTCGTACAGCACCGACGTGCGGCCCGAAGCCGAGCGGGCGCGCGACCAGTGCCAGCGGGCGAAGTCGCGCTCCAGCGGTCGCGTGCCGTGGTTGCTGTCGAAGTAACCGTGGCCGCTCCAGCGGCTTGCGGGCTGCGCGAGGTCCACCTCGATCCCGGCACAGGGCGCGATCGGCCGCCAGCGATGGTGGCCGGCCGCATCGAGCGCGTGGTCGGCGTCGGGCAGCGAGCTTGCCGACAGCCGAACCGTGCCGCGGATGCGCGAGGGCCAGGGCGCGGTGACCTCGTCGAGCGCGATCGACAGGCTGGCGCCATCCCACGCCAGCGCGCTGCGGCCGATGCGAAGGCTCGTCGCGCTGCGTTCGACCGAGCGCGCGCCGCGCTCGGTCATCGCCCAGCGCCTGCCGTCGCTGCCGTAGAGCGCGACGTTGACGGCCGCGTGCTCGAGCGGATCGGCATCGCCGCGGCGTCGTGCCCACGCGTAATAGGGCGAGAAGACGCTGCCGAGGAAGGCGATGATCGTCAGCCCGCGCGTTCCGTCGTCGCTCAGCGCATCGATGTACCACCATGCGTAGCCGGAATCGGGAATCGGGCGGTCGAAGCCCGGTCCCGGGCCCGGTCGGCCAAGAGGCTCGTGGCCGCCTGCCGACCCGAGAGCGCCGCCATCGGCACGCCCGGACCGGGATGCACCGAGCCCCCCGCGAGATACAGCCCCGGGATCGCGCTGCGTGCCCCCGGCCGGCTGAACGAAGCCGCCCAGCCGTGCGAGGCCTGGCCGTAGAGCGCCCCACCGCTGCCCGGATAGAGCCGCGCGAAGTCGACCGGCGTCGTCGTCACGGTCCGCGCCGGGTCGCTCCGGATCTGCAATCCGTTGCGCGCCAGCACGTTCGACATTCGTTCCTGGCATCTGGACACCTCCTGGGGATCGAACGTCGCGGCGTCGCCGTTGGCGGGGGCGTTGACGAGGCAGAGCAGTCGTTCCGGATCGGCGTTCGGCCGGGCGCCGGCGTCGTCGCGGTCCTGCGCGCAGACGTAGACGGTCGGATCGCGAGGCACCTGGCCGCGTTTGAAGATCGCATCGAACTCGTCGCGATAGTCGGCGCCGAAGAAGACGTTGTGGCGCAGCAGCGGAAAGCCGTCGCCGTGGCCGACGACGTTCCACGTCAGGGCGGAAAGCGATCGTCGCGCCTGGGGGGTGGCTCGCACCGCGCTGCGTGCGCCGCTGCCGAGCAGCCCGCCGGCGAGCGCCGCGACGTCGCCATTGAAGATCACGGCATCGGCGCCGATGAGCTCGCTGCCGCCATCGTCCGCGTCGATCCGGACCCCGGTCGCCCGGCCGCCCTCGACGACGACCTCGCGAACGTCGCAGCCGAGGCGGATCGTTGCGCCGAGTTGTGTGGCCAGGCGGGCGAGCGCGCGCGCGATGCCGTGCATTCCGCCGTCGACCAGCCAGACGCCCTGCTGCTCGACGTGGGCCACGAGCATCAGCGTCGCCGGCGCGGCGAACGGCGACGAGCCGCAATAGGTGGCGTAGCGCCCGAACAACTGTTGCAGGCGCGGGTCGCGGAACGACTCGCCGAGCGCGCTCCAGAGGGTGGAGAAGGGCGCGATCCGCAGCAGCCCCGGCAGGCCGCGCCAGCCGGCGCGCGCCGTCAGCGAGAGGGGCGTCGGCCGCGCGGCCCGCAGGAACGGACGCTCGAGCGTGCCGTAGACGTCGGCAGCGCGGGCGCAGAACGCGCGATAGCGACGCCCTTCGCCGGGTCCGGCGAACGCGGCGATCGCGTCGACCGAACGGTCGATGTCGGCGAACAGGTCGAGCCGCTCGGACTCGCTCCATGCGTGTCGAGCGAGCGTTTCCACCGACCGGGTCGGCAGGTGGGCATCGAGGTCGACGCCGGCATCCGCGAACAGCTCCTCGAAGACCCAGCGCATCGTGAAGACGGTGGGGCCGGCGTCGAGAGGGCGGTCGCCGATCATCACTTCACGCAGCTTGCCGCCGGGCGTGCCGGCGCGCTCCACGACGAGAACCTCGACGCCGCGGCGGGCCAGGTCGATCGCCGCCGCCAGCCCGCCGACACCGGCGCCGACGATCACCGCTCGCGCCGCCCCGGCGTCCCGGCGAGGGTTTCGCGGCAATTGACGCTGCTCGCTCATGTGTCTATTCTGATTGACATTAGATCTGTTCAACAAAGATTGACATCACGAGGAGCGAACTTGCTGCAACTCACGACGCGAATCGCAGGGGCGGTGGAGGCTGCAGTGGCAGCGGGCGAAGCACAAGGGTGTCCGCCGACGCTGGCGGCGGCGATCCGGCATGCCGTCTTCCCCGGCGGAGCGCGGATTCGCCCGCAACTCTGCATCGCCGTCGCAGGAGCCTGCGGCGACGACGATCCGCGCCTTGCCGACGCCGCTGCCACGGCGATCGAACTGCTGCACTGCGCCTCGCTCGTCCACGACGACCTGCCGTGCTTCGACGACGCGGCCTTCCGCCGCGGCGCGCCCTCGGTGCACAGCGCCTTCGGCGAGCGGATCGCGGTCCTCGCCGGCGACGCCTTGATCGTCCTCGCCTTCCAGACTCTCGCGACCGGCGCCGCGCGATCCCCGGGCCGGCTGGCCCCGCTCCTCGGTACTCTGGGGCGCGGCGTCGGCATGCCGTTCGGCATCGTCGCCGGCCAGGCCTGGGAGTGCGAGCCGCAGGTCGATCTTTCCGACTACCAGCGGGCCAAGACCGGCGCCCTTTTCGCCGCCGCGACGATGGCCGGCGCGCAGGCGGCTGGTTCGGAGCCCGAGCCGTGGCGCGCGTTCGGCGAGTGGCTGGGCGAGGCCTACCAGGTTGCCGACGACATTCGCGACGCGGCCTTCGATCCCGACCTGATCGGCAAGCCCACGGGTCGCGACGTCGCCCTCGGCCGTCCGAGCGTGGCCCGCGAGCTGGGCGTGCGCGAAGCGATCCGTCGCTTCGAGAAACTGGTGGCGAGCTGCGCGGCGGCGATTCCCGCGTGCCGGGGCGCGTCGCGCCTGCGCGCGCTGGTGCAGGTCGAATCGGAGCGCCTCGTGCCCAAGGCCTGGACCGAGCAGCTGGAACGCATCGCCGCCTGAGCGGCGCGCCGGTCGAGCGCGATGTCCCTGCTGTCACGCGCCGAAACGCCACCGCCTGCGTCGTCGAGGCCGTGGCGGGATCGCTGGCTGGCGTGGCGCGACCGCTGCCTGGCCAGCCCGGCGTTCCAGCGCCACGCCGCCCGGTTCCGGCCGACGCGGGCGATCGCGCGCAAGCGCGCATCGCAGGTGTTCGATCTGGTCGCGGGCTTCGTCTACTCCCAGGTGCTGCTGGCCTGCGTCAGGCTCGACCTCTTCGACGTGCTGGCCGAAGGGCCGCAGACGCTCGATGCGCTCGCGGCGCGGCTCGGGCTCGAAGGCGTCGCGGCCGAACGGTTGCTGGCCGCGGCCGTCGCCCTGAGGCTGGTCGAGCGGCGCAGCGGCGGGCGCTACGGGCTGGGCGTGCTCGGCGCGCCGCTGGTCGGCAACGCCGGCCTCGCGGCGATGATCGAGCACCACTCGCTGCTCTACGCGGACCTGGCCGACCCGGTGGCCTTGCTGCGCGGCAACGCGCCCGGACGACTGGCCGCCTACTGGCCCTACGCGGGCCTTCCGGATCCGGCGCAGGCCGGCGGCGATGACGTCGTGCCGTATTCGGCGCTGATGGCCGCCTCGCAGCCTTTGGTGGCCGACGCGATCCTCGACGCGATCGACCTCGGCGCGCATCACTGCCTGCTCGATGTCGGCGGCGGCGACGGCAGTTTCCTCGTCGCCGCAGCGGCGCGCGCGCCCGAGCTCGAGCTGCGCCTGTTCGACCTGCCTGCCGTTGCCGAGTTGGCGACCCGGCGCTTCATCGCCGCGGGCCTGCAGGCCCGTGCGCGGGCGACCGGTGGCAGCTTCCTGGTCGACCGACTTCCCGAGGGCGCCGACCTCGCCACCCTGGTTCGCGTGCTGCACGACCACGACGACGCCCGAGTCATGACCTTGCTGCGCGCCGTGCGCGAGGCGCTCCGGCCCGGCGGCACGCTGGTCGTCGCCGAGCCGATGGCCGAAACGCCGGGTGCCGAGGCGATGGGCGACGCGTACTTCGGTTTCTATCTCCTCGCCATGGGGCGGGGTCGGCCGCGCACGAGCGAGCGGCTCGCGGAGATGCTGGCCGCGGCGGGTTTCGTTGCGATACGCGCCCTCGCGACGGCGCAGCCGCTGCAGGCCCGGCTGCTCGTTGCTCGCACGTCATCCGCGAAAACCCTGAAGCCAAAACCGTAAACCAAGATTGACAGCGCAAACAGTAAGCCTAAGATGACATCGTGATTCGGCCCCTTGCAGTCTTCTCCCCCCGCGACGCGGCCTCGACCGTGGCGGTCGTGGAGCGGACGAAGAGGTCGCCGGGATGAACACCCTGGCCGTGGTTCTCGAGCGACCCGAGCACCTGGCGCTCAGCCGCCTCGAACTGACCGCAGCAGGGGCCAAGGACCTGGTCGTCGAGATCGCCCACAGCGGCATCAGCACCGGGACCGAAAAGCTGCTCTGGACCGGCCGCATGCCGAGCTTTCCCGGCATGGGCTATCCCCTCGTTCCCGGCTACGAATCGGTGGGCATCGTCAGCCACGCCGGGCCGGAATCGGGGCACCGCGTCGGCGACCATGTCTTCGTTCCGGGCGCGCGCTGCTTCGGCGAGGTGCGCGGCCTGTTCGGCGGCGCCGCATCGCGGCTCGTGGTCGACGGCGCCCGCGTGGTCCCCATCGACGCCGCGCTTGGCGAGCAGGGCGTGCTGCTCGCGCTCGCCGCCACCGCGTATCACGCGGTCGCCGGTGAAGAGCGGCTCGGCGGATCGATCACGCCGCCCGACCTGATCGTCGGCCACGGCGTGCTCGGTCGCCTGCTCGCGCGCCTCACGGTCGCCGCCGGCTACGCGCCGCCCACCGTCTGGGAGCTCAATCCGGAGCGCCAGGGCGGCGCCGAGGGCTACGCGGTGGTCAACCCCGACGACGATGCCCGGCGCGACTACCGCGCCATCTACGACGTCAGCGGCGACGCCTCGATCCTCGATGCGCTGATCGCCCGCCTCGCCCCCGGCGGCGAGGTCGTGCTCGCCGGCTTCTACAGCGATCGCCTCTCGTTCGCCTTCGCGCCCGCCTTCATGCGCGAGGCGCGGGTGCGCGCCGCCGCCGAATGGCAGAAGCCCGACCTGCTCGCGGTGCGCGAGCTGATCGAGGCGGGCCGGGTCTCGCTCGACGGCCTGATCACCCACCGCGAGCGCGCCGAGCGCGCGGCTCGCGCCTACCCGGTCGCGTTCGGCGACTCGGCCTGTCTGAAGATGGTCCTCGACTGGAGAGAGTGCGCATGAGCCAGGCATCCGCGGTTCCGGCATCGGCCCCGGTCAAGTTCATGGAGCGGTTGCGCGCCGAAGCGGCGATCGAGCCCGATCCCGTGCCGACGACCTCGCCGGCGGCGAAGACGACGCAGATCATCGCGATCTACGGCAAGGGCGGCATCGGCAAGAGCTTCACCCTCGCCAACCTCAGCTACATGATGGCGCAGCTCGGCAAGAAGGTGCTGCTGATCGGCTGCGACCCGAAGAGCGACACGACCTCGCTGCTGTTCGGCGGCCGGGCCTGCCCGACCATCATCGAGACCTCGTCGAAGAAGAAGCTGGCTGGCGAGACGGTCGCGATCGGCGACGTCTGCTTCAAGCGCGACGGCGTGTTCGCGATGGAGCTCGGCGGACCCGAGGTCGGCCGCGGCTGCGGCGGGCGCGGCATCATTCACGGCTTCGAGACGCTCGAGAAGCTGGGCTTCCACGACTGGGGCTTCGACTACGTGCTGCTCGATTTCCTGGGCGACGTGGTCTGCGGCGGCTTCGGCCTGCCGATCGCCCGCGACATGTGCCAGAAGGTCATCGTCGTCGGCTCGAACGACCTGCAGTCGCTCTACGTCGCCAACAACGTCTGCTCCGCGGTCGAGTACTTCAGGAAGCTCGGCGGCAACGTCGGCGTCGCCGGCATGGTGATCAACAAGGACGACGGCACCGGCGAGGCCGCGGCCTTCGCCGAGCGCGCCGGCATCCCGGTGCTCTCGGCGATTCCGGCCAACGACGACATCAGGAAGAAGAGTGCGAGCTACGAGATCATCGGCCGCCCCGGCACCGAGTGGGCGCCGCTGTTCGAGACGCTGGCGACCAACGTCGCCGAGGCGCCGCCGGTGCGGCCGAAGCCGCTCTCGCAGGACGAACTGCTCGGCCTGTTCTCGGCCGATTCGACCGGCCGCAACGTCGTCCTCGAGCCGGCGACGATCTTCGACATGGTCGGCAAGAACGAGATCGTCAAGCCGACGCTCGAAGTGGTCTACGACACGGTGTGATGGTGCATCGCGTCATCCCCCTCACCCCAGCCCTCTCCCCCTCCGGGGGCGAGGGAGCAGGAACTCCCTCTCCCGCCGGGGCGGGAGAGGGCCGGGGTGAGGGTGGCGGCGACGGGCTCGGCTGCCACTCCGGCAAGACGCAGATGCACGCGGCGGCGATGGCCGCCGGCAAGAGCGAGGTGCTCGCCCAGTACGCGCACGACTACCCCGTCGACGCCAAGGCCGGTCCGCACGACCAGCCGCAGAGCATGTGCCCGGCCTTCGGGTCGCTGCGCGTCGGCCTGCGCATGCGCCGCACCGCGACCATCCTCTCCGGCTCGGCCTGCTGCGTCTACGGCCTGACCTTCACCTCGCACTTCTACGGCGCGCGGCGCAGCGTCGGCTACGTGCCGTTCAACTCGGAGACGCTGGTCACCGGCAAGCTGTTCGAGGACATCCGCGACGCCGTTCACAAGCAGGCCGATCCCGCGCACTACGACGCGATCGTCATCATCAACCTGTGCGTGCCGACGGCCAGCGGCGTGCCGCTGAAGCTGCTGCCGCGCGAGATCAACGGCGTTCGCATCATCGGCATCGACGTGCCGGGGTTCGGCGTGCCGACCCACGCCGAGGCCAAGGACGTGCTCGCCGGCGCGATGCTGAAGTACGCGCGCGGCGAGGTCGAGGCCGGCCCGGTGCAGGCACCGAAGAACGGCCGCTCCGAGAAGCCCACCGTCACCCTCCTCGGCGAGATGTTCCCGGCCGACCCGATGATCATCGGCGCGATGCTCGAGCCGCTGGGGCTGGCGGCGGGGCCGGTGGTGCCGACGCGCGAGTGGCGCGAGCTCTATGCGGCGCTCGACGGCTCGGTGCTGGCGGCGATCCATCCCTTCTACACGGCGAGCATCCGCGAGTTCCAGGCCGCCGGCCGGCCCGTGGTCGGCTCGGCACCGGTGGGCTGCGACGGCACCGAGGCATGGCTGCAGGCGATCGGCACGACCGCCAACGTCGCGCAGGAGAAGATCGACGCGGCCAAGAACCGCTTCCTGCCCGCGATCCGCGGCGCGCTCGCGAAGATGCCGATCAAAGGTCGCATCACGCTCTCCGGCTACGAAGGCTCGGAGCTGCTGGTCGGCCGCCTGATGGTCGAAAGCGGCGCCGATCTGCGCTATGTCGGCACCGCCTGCCCGAAGACAGCCTGGAGCGACACCGACCGGCAGTGGCTCGAGGCGAAGGGCGTACACGTCCAGTACCGCGCTTCGCTCGAGCAGGACCTGGCGGCGATGCGCGAGTGGCAACCCGACCTCGCGATCGGCACCACGCCCGTCGTGCAGGCCGCCAAGCAGGCCTCCATTCCGGCGCTGTATTTCACGAACCTGATCTCCGCCCGGCCCCTGATGGGCCCGGCCGGCGCCGGCTCGCTGGCGCAGGTGATCAACGGGGCGATCGGCAACAAGGCCCGGTTCGACGCGATGAGCGAGTTCTTCGGCGGCGCCGGCAAGGACCACGCCGCCGGCGTCTGGGAAGCGACGCCGAAGGACCGCCCCGAATTCAAGGCCGAAACGCGCCGCCAGATGGAAAAGCTGGCCAAGAAGCGCAAAGCCGAACAGATGATCTGAAGGCCACTGCGCACATGTTCGTCATCGACCACGATCGCGCCGGCGGCTACTGGGGAGCCGTCTACGTGTTCACCGCGATCAAGGGCCTGCAGGTCGTGATCGACGGCCCGGTCGGCTGCGAGAACCTGCCGGTGACCTCGGTGCTGCACTACACCGACGCGCTGCCGCCGCACGAGCTGCCGATCGTCGTCACCGGCCTGGCCGAGGAGCAGCTCGGCCGCGAGGGCACCGAAGGGGCGATGAAGCGGGCCCACGCGGTGCTCGATCCGGACCTGCCCTCGGTCGTCGTCACCGGCTCGATCGCCGAGATGATCGGCGGCGGCGTCACGCCGCAGGGCACCAACATCCAGCGCTTCCTGCCGCGCACCATCGACGAAGACCAGTGGCAGTGCGCCAACCGGGCGATGTTCTGGCTCTGGTCGGAGTACGGCCTGCGCAAGGTGCCGCAGAGGAAACCCTTCGCCGATCGACCCGCCGGCGAGAAGCCGCGCGTCAACATCATCGGCCCGTGCTACGGCACCTTCAACATGCCGAGCGACCTGGCCGAGATCCGCCGCCTGGTGCAGGGCATCGGCGCGGAAGTGAACATGGTGTTCCCGCTCGGCTCGCACCTGGCCGACGTGTCGCGCCTGGTCGAGGCCGACGTGAACATCTGCATGTACCGCGAGTACGGCCGGATGCTGTGCGAGGCGCTCGAGCGCCCGTACCTGCAGGCGCCGATCGGCCTGCACTCGACGACCAAGTTCCTGCGCTCACTGGGCAACTTGCTGCAACTCGACCCCGAGCCCTTCCTCGAGCGCGAGAAGCACACCACGACCAAACCGATCTGGGATCTGTGGCGCTCCGTGACGCAGGATTTTTTCGGCACGGCCAGCTTTGCCGTCGTCGCCAGCGAAACCTATACGCGGGGGCTGCGCCACTTCCTCGAGGAAGAGATGGGCCTGCCCTGCAACTTCGCCGTGCCGCGCCTGGCCGGGCAGAAGACCGACAACGAGGCGATCCGCGCCCTCTGCCGCGAGAAGCAGCCGCTCGTGATGTTCGGCAGCTACAACGAGCGCATGTACCTGGCCGAGACGGCCGGCACGTCGATGATGCGGCCGACCTTCATCCCGGCGTCGTTTCCGGGGGCGATCATCCGCCGCCACACCGGCACGCCCTTCATGGGCTACGCCGGCGCCACCTACGTCATCCAGGAATTCTGCAACGCCCTGTTCGACGCGCTGTTCCATATCCTGCCGCTCGGCACCGAGCTCGACAAGGTCGACCCGACCCCAGCCCGGCTCGCCGACGAGCCCGCCCGGGCCTGGGACGACGAAGCGCAGGCGCTGCTCTCGGAGTTCGTTCAGACCGAGCCGGTGCTCGTGCAGATCTCCGCCGCCAAGCGGCTTCGCGACCGCGCCGAGCGCGACGCCAGGCGCGCTGGCGAGGAACGCGTCACCGCGGCACGCGTGGCGCGCTCGCGCGATGCCCTGCGCCAGGGGGAGCCGGCATGAACCGGCCGTCGGATCGAATCGCTCGCGCCACGCGAGCACCCAGCTTGCCGGAGCGGCTCGTCCGCCCCGGCCGGTCCATTCGCGCGGGAGACGCGCGGTCCCGGCCGCGAGGCCTAACGAAGAGGAGTCATTCCTATGCTTGAAGAGAGAAGGGGCTCGCTGTCCGGGCTCACGGAACAGGAAGCGAAAGAGTTTCATGGCATTTTCATCACGAGCTTCATCGTGTTCACGATCATCGCCATCGTCGCTCACGTCCTGGTCTGGAACTGGCGGCCCTGGCTGTAGCGGCGCGCCCGAGGCACTGCAATGGCTGACATGACGAGCGTCGCACCGCACGACCTGAAGAAGAGCGACACCGTCGCCTTCGTCGGGATCTTCGTCGCGAGTTTCGTCCTGTTCCTGGCAATCGCACTTTTCGCTCAGCTTCTGAGATGGGAATGGCGTGCCTGGTTGCCGGGGGCCGAGGGCGAGAAATCGTTGATCCATGGCGTGAAGTCTGCGGTCTACACCTTCATGTCCAACCTCACCTAGGAGAGCTGACCCATGTGGAGAATCTGGTTGCTATTCGATCCGCGCAGAGCGCTGGTCGCCTTGTTCACGTTCCTGTTCGCGCTCGCGCTGCTGATCCATTTCATCCTGCTCAGCACCGACCGCTTCAACTGGCTCGACGGCCCGCACAAGGCGCGCGCCGCAGCGACGGCGGCGATGCCGGCGGCGATGCCGGCACCGACGAAATAACGAGCGCATCGAAGAGAAAGAAAGTGAAGGCAGACCTGGCGCGGGCGCAGCCCGGCAGGTCGGCTTTCACCGAATCGGGCGCGGCACCGTCGCGCCGCAGAGAACCGAGGGTCCCTGATCGGGGGAATCGACCATGGCCATGCTGAGCTTCGAGAGGAAATACCGCGTTCGCGGCGGCACGCTGATCGGCGGCGATCTGTTCGACTTCTGGGTCGGCCCGTTCTTCGTCGGCTTCTTCGGCGTCACCACGGCCTTCTTCGCCTCGATAGGCACGCTGCTCATCGTCTGGGGCGCGTCGCAGGGCCCGACCTGGAATCTCTGGCAGATCTCGATCGCGCCCCCCGACCTTTCCTACGGCCTCGGCATGGCGCCGCTGCTCAAGGGCGGCCTCTGGCAGCTGATCACGATCTGCGCGATCGGCTCGTTCGTTTCCTGGATGCTGCGCGAGGTGGAGATCTGCCGCAAGCTCGGCATCGGCTACCACGTGCCCTTCGCCTTCGGCGTCGCGATCTTCGCGTACGTCTCGCTGGTGGTGATCCGGCCGCTGCTGATGGGCGCCTGGGGACACGGCTTTCCGTACGGGATCATGAGTCACCTCGACTGGGTCTCGAACACCGGCTACCAGTACCTGCACTTCCACTACAACCCCGCGCACATGATCGCGGTGAGCTTCTTCTTCGCCACCGTGTTCGCGCTCTCGCTGCACGGCGCGCTGATCCTCTCTTCCACCAACCCGGCGCGTGGCGAGACGGTGAAGACGGTCGAGCACGAGAACACCTTCTTCCGCGACACGATCGGCTATTCGATCGGCACGCTCGGCATCCACCGGCTCGGGCTGTTCCTGGCGCTTTCGGCGGCGTTCTGGAGCGCGATCTGCATCATTCTCAGCGGCCCGTTCTGGACCCGTGGCTGGCCCGAGTGGTGGAGCTGGTGGCTCAACCTGCCCGTGTGGCGCTGACCGGTTGCTGATCCGGCCCTGACAAGAACGAGGAGACGGCGAGATGGCGCTCGAGTACCAGAATCTGTTCACGACGGTGCAGGCCGTCTCCCCCGCCTATGCCGGCGTGCCGCTCGGGCGCGACCAGGCCGAGCGGACCCGCGGCACCGGCCACGTGCACCTGCTCGGCCGGATCGGCGACGCGCAGCTCGGGCCGATCTACCTCGGCTTCTTCGGCGTCGCCTCGCTGCTCTGCGGCTTCATCTGCATCGAGATCATCGGTCTCAACATGCTGGCCTCGGTGAACTGGGACCCGGTGCAGTTCATCCGCCAGCTCCCCTGGCTGGCGCTGGAGCCGCCGCCGGCCAAGTACGGCCTGTCGATACCGCCGCTCAACGAGGGCGGCTGGTGGCGCATCGCCGGCTTCTTCCTCACCTGCTCGGTGCTGTTCTGGTGGGTGCGCATGTACCGCAGGGCGCGGGCGCTCGGCATGGGCACGCACGTCGCCTGGGCCTTCGCCGCGGCGATCTGGCTGATGCTCGTGCTCGGCTTCATCCGGCCGCTGCTGATGGGCAACTTCGCCGAGGCCGTGCCGTTCGGGATCTTCCCGCACCTCGACTGGACCGCCGCGTTCTCGATCCGCTACGGCAACCTCTTCTACAACCCTTTCCACATGCTCTCGATCGCGTTCCTCTACGGCGCGACGCTGCTGTTCGCGATGCACGGCGCGACCATCCTCGCGGTCAGCCGGTTCGGCGGCGAGCGCGAGATCGAGCAGATCGTCGATCGCGGCACCGCCTCCGAGCGGGCGGCCCTCTTCTGGCGCTGGACCATGGGCTTCAACGCGACCATGGAATCGATCCACCGCTGGGCCTGGTGGTTCGCCGTGCTCTGCCCGCTGTGCGGCGGCATCGGCATCCTGCTCACCGGCACGGTGGTCGACAACTGGTATCTGTGGGCGGTGAAGCACCACATCGCGCCGATGTACCCCTCGGTCTTTCCGGCGGTCGTCGATCCTTCGCTGCTCCAGGGAGCCAAGCCATGAGCAATCGCATCAACGGGCTCGCGATCGTCGCCGCGGTCGCGGGCGCGGCGCTGCTCTCGGCCTGCGAGCCGCCGCCGGTGAACAGCGTGCAGCGCGGCTATCGCGGCACCGGCATGGTCGAGGTCTACCGTCCGGCCGCGGTGGCCGCGGCGGCCACCCTCAACGCGCCGCCGGCGCCCTCGGCCGCGGCCTCGCCCGACGGCCCGCGCGCCTCGCAGGTGTTCAAGAACGTGAAGGTGCTCGGCGACCTGAGCGCCGGCGAGTTCGCCCAGATCATGGTCGACATGACCGCCTGGGTGGCGCCGCAGCAGGGCTGCACCTACTGCCACGCCGCGACCGACTTCGCCGACGACTCGCTCTACACCAAGGTCGTCTCGCGGCGCATGCTGCAGATGACGCAGCACATCAACGCCGACTGGAAGACGCACGTCGCCGAGACCGGAGTCACCTGCTACACCTGCCATCGCGGCAACAACGTGCCGGCCAACGTATGGTTCCGCTCCGCCGAGGCGGCGAAGATGCCGGGCATGCTCGGCAACAAGGCCGGGCAGAACGCGCCGGCGGTGCAGGTGGGCCTGACCTCGCTACCGAACGATCCGTTCTCCAGCTTCATTGGCGCGAACGAGGAGATCCGCGTCGTCGCGCCCGCTGCCTTGCCGACCAAGGGCGACCACCCGTCGATGATCAAGCAGACCGAGGCGACCTACGGCCTGATGATGCACATGTCGAAATCGCTCGGCGTCAACTGCACCTACTGCCACAACACGCGCTCGTTCGCGTCGTGGGACTCGAGCACGCCGCAGCGGGCGACCGCGTACTACGGCATCCGCATGACCCGCGACCTGAACAGCGCCTACCTCGCCCCGCTCGCCGGCGTGTTTCCGGCGAACCGGCTGGGACCCACCGGCGACGTGCCGAAGCTCAACTGCGCCACTTGCCACCAGGGCGCGTACAAGCCGCTCTACGGCGCCGACATCCTCAAGGGCCATCCCGGCCTGACGGGCGGCGTGAAGGTTGCGGCAGCCGCCAGCGCGCCGGGCTGAGAGCGGAGAGCGGAGCCCCGGCCGAGTCCTTATGATCGGCCGATGCAAGTTCCACGGCGGCAAGCGTGAGTTCGCGCCTTGCCGAACGCCTTCGGGCCGAGACGCGGGAGCTGCATACGCTCGCCGAGCGCAGCCCCTTCATGTCGACGCTCCTGCGCGGCCGGATGGACCGCAGCGCCTACGTCGCGCTGCTGCGCAACCTGCAGGCGATCTACGCGGCGCTCGAGCCGGCGTTGCGTAGGCATGCCGCGCACCCGGCCCTCGCGGCGTTGCACGATCCGGCCCTGGCCCGCAGCGAATCGCTGCGCGACGACCTCGCTGTCGTCGACTCCGGCGCGCGCGCCGATGACCCGGTCCAGCCGGCGACGCTTCGTTATGTGGAGCGATTGCGCGAGCTCGATGCCGAACGTCCCGAGTTGCTGCTCGCGCATGCCTACGTTCGCTACCTCGGCGACCTGAGCGGGGGGCAGTTGCTGAGCGGCATCGTCGCCCGCAGCCTGGGCCTTCCGTCGGGCCGCGGTGTTGCCTTCTACGATTTCGGCGACGCCGACGCCACGGCAGCGCTCGCCGGAACGTTTCGCCACGGCCTGGCCACCGCGGTGATCGACGACGAGGACGCGGTCGTCGCCGAGGCCCGGCTCGCCTTCGAATGGCACCGCCGCTTGTTCGAGGAGCTCGCCGCGGCCCACGGGCTCGCGACCGACGCGGCCTAGGCGGCAGCCGCCCGCGGCTCAGCCGCCGAAGCTGCGGATTCGCGCGTAGAGCATGGTCGCGCGCCGGGTCGAGGCCTCGACCTCTTCGAGCAGCGGCGCCACCGAAGGCTCGCTGCTGCCGTCGGCGATATCCATCGCAGCCAGGCTGGCGTTGGCGAGGATCGCCGCCATCAGGTCGCCATGCGCGCCCGGGCCGCCGCCGCGTGTCTCGGGGCGTACCTCGTCGTCGCCCGCCTGCGTCAGCGACTGCTCGAGGTGACGGCGTGCCTCGGCGACCCGGTGGCTGTCGGTCAGGTCGACGAGGATGACGAAGAAGCCGAGCACCGAGCCGTCGCGCGCCGCGACCAGCTCGGTGCGCACCGCCACCGGCAAGGTGCCGCCGGCCACGAGATGCAGGGCCATCTCGCCGCGCCAGGATCGGCGGTCGTCGGCGACGGCGCGCAGAACGCGGCGCATCTGCTCGGGCGCCTCGAACAGGTCCGCCAGCTCGCCCTTGGCGAGCATGTCCAGGGTGCTCGTCCTTCCGCCGGCGATGCCGGTGCGCCGCAGCGCCGCGAAAGCGTCGTTGGCGAACAGCGTGTGGCCCTGCACGTCGGCGATGACGACCGGCTCCTTCGAGCTGCCGATCAGGGCGCGGATGTGGCTGAGCTGATGCTCGGCGATGAGGAGCCGCACCGCGTTGATCTGGACGATGATGTCGATCAGCGAATTGCCGAAGGCCCGGCCGAGGGCGATCTCGCTCCCGGTCCAGGGCAGCGCGGTGCCGCGCACGATCTCCGACCAGGCGGCGAACGAGCGCCGCGGGGAGAGCTCGAGCGGATCGTTGCCGACCACCGGCTTGGAAGGGTCGCCGGCCCAGGTCACGGTCAGGAGTTGTTCCTTGCGGAACCAGAGCAGGTAGTCGGGCCGCGAGGCCGAGAGCTTGACCGCGAGCACGCCGCTCGCCGTCGGGGTGAGCGAATCGAGCGCCGGGTTGGCGCGCGACACCGAGTTGCAGCTGAACAGGCCATCGACGCCCTGCGGCTCGATCCATTGCAGAAGCGCGCGCAGCTCGGCCGTGGAGGGCACCTCGCCCGCGGTGAGAAGCTCGCCGTCGTGGAACAGGGCCGCGCCGGTGGCCTCGAGCGGCTGCAGCAGGTTGCGCGGATTGCGGAACAGCGCGAGCCGCCAGTCGCCCTCGGTCGAGGTCGCCTCGACCAGCCGCTGCTCGAGGCGACGCACCTGGATCGCGCCCTGGGCATGCGCGTAGTTCTCGATCGCCGCGATGCGCGTGGAGACCACCTCGGCCAGGAGGTCGGCCGCGGAACGGACCGAGAAGCGGAGGTTGCGCGCCGAGTAGTGGTGGCAGGCGATGAGGCCCCACAGGCGCCCTTCGCGGACCAGCGAGACCACGAGGGTCGCCGTCACGCCCATGTTCTTCAGGTACTGCAGGTGCAGCGGCGACATGCTGCGCAGGTAGCACATCGACATGTCGAGCTCGTCGGCGCTGCCGGGAACGAGCCGCGGCTGCAGCAGCGCCGGCTGGTAGTGGACGTCGACGAGCACGCGCAGGCGGTTGCGCAGGTAGAGCTCGCGCGCCCGCTGCGGGATGTCGGAGGCCGGGTAGTGGTGACCGAGCAGCGACTCGAGGCGGGGATCGCGCGCCTCGGCGATGATCTTGCCGTGACCGTCGGGGTCGAACTTGTAGACCATGACCCGGTCGTAGCCGAGCATGTCGCGGAAGGTGCGGACCACGGCATCGGCGAGCTGGCCGATCGACGTGGCGGCGCTGAAGCGCTGGACCGCGTCGCTGAGCGCCTCGGTCAGCGCCGCCGGGCCGATGCTCACGGTCTCGACGGCGGCCCCGGCCGGAGCGATCGGCTCGATCTCGGCGAGCAGCAGGTCGGCACGCACGCGATGCACCGTTCCCTCGAACTCGCGCAATTCGCCGCCAACGCGCAGGCTGCAATGCAGGGGCGCCGGCTCGGCCAGGTCGGGCGACAGGGCGAGGGTGCGCAGGCGCGCGTCGATGTCGCCGCCCAGCTCGACCAGCGGTTGCCGGAGCAGGCTCTCCACCGCCAGGCCGAGCAGCGCGGGGGCATTGGCGCTGACCTGGACGATGCGCAGCGCCGGTTCCTGGATTGCCAGCAGCAGCCCGTGCGGTTGCACCGAGCCGGCCAGATGGATCAGCTCACGTTCGCAATTGCTGAGATCGGCCTGGCCGAACGGCGGGCTGCTGAGCACTACGGTTCACCCTGATCGGCACCGGCTGAAGACTGTCGAAGGTCGGACGAATCGGAGCCTGCGACCTGAACGATGCGCTCGCGGCCGACGCCGAGCAGCAGCGCGGCGGCCTCGGCATTGCCGCTGCTTCGCGTCAGCGCGAGCCGGATGAAGTGGTGCTCCGCCAGGACGCCGGTGTCATGGAGCAGGGTGGCCAGGGGCAGCTCGCCGAGGCGCCCGGCCAGCAGCTCGAGGCCTTCGCGCAGCGACTGCGGCAGCGGCTCGGGCGCAGGGGTCGCGACCCTGGCCCTGTGGATCGTGAAGCCGATGCACTCCTGGTCGCCCTCGGTGAGGAGGGTGGCCGAAATGTCGATGCTCTCGGCGGCGCCCTGCGCCGGCCGGACCGTCGCCGGGAAGTGCCGCACGACCCCGTGCCGACGTACCTGCGAGAGCAGCTCCTCCAGCGGCCGCTCGGCGCTGCCCAGCCACTCGACCAGCGGCCGGCTGCGCGCCTGGTCCTCGTTGCGCAGTTGCAGCAGGGCCAGCAACGCCGGGTTGGCGAACTGGATCCGGCCGCTCGAGTCGGTCACCACGACGGCGTCCTGCCCCGTTTCTGACGACCCGGCGGACATCGCGCCGGCAGCGTCGAGCGAAGCGGTGGCGGCTGTCTCCGAGCGGACGCGTACCAGCAGGCGCATCGCGTCGTTGGCGCGAAACGAGGTCGCGGCGACGCTGGCGGTGACGACGCTGCCGAGCAGCCGGGCGCGGATCTCGCCGCTCTGGCCGCTGCTGCGCGCGGTGGTCAGCAGCTCGTTGACCGCGCCGCGCGAGGGATGGCCGAAGCCGACGGCCACGTGCTTTCCGACCAGCTGCTCGCCGGCGCTGGCGAAGAGGCGCACCGCCGAAGGGTTGATGTCGAGGATCAGGAACGACTCCGGGTCGACGATCAGCACCGCGTCGGTCGCCACTTGGGCCAGCAGGCGATGGCGCGACTCCGCCTGGCGCGCGTTCCAGTAGCCGCGCTCCATGTCGCGCTGCGTCTCGATGAAGCGTTCCTGGATCGCGGCGATCGCCCGCATGTCGCGGCCGACCGCGAGCACCGGCCCATGTTCGCCGAGGCGGATCGCCGTGTAGGCGATGGGCACGGTCGCGCCCGACTGCAGGGGATGGTTGACCTCGCGCCGCCGGGCGATGCCCTGGCTGGAAGCCTCCTTGAGCAGCTTTTCGATCTTGCCGCGGGTGTCGCCGCTGACGGTGTCGACCCAGGGCTGGCCGACCCACGACGAGGCGGCCGGCGCGATCGGATCGGTCTCGCCCTGCTCGACGTTGCGGATCACGCCGGCATCGTCGATCACCAGGGCGATGTCGCTGGACAGCGCCACGAAGGTCCGGGCCAGCTCGGGCGCCCATGCGGACAGCTTGCCGAGGTCGAGCGGATCGCTCGCGGAGGGGCTCACGTCCTCAGTCTTTCGCACACGGGTGCCATGTAAAGCATATCCCTCGCGGCCGCGAGGGAGGGGCGGCCGGGCGGTCGATTCTAAGTGGCCGCGTCGCGGCCCGGCCGACGACTAGGAAGGGCCGGTGCCCAATCGTTCACCCGCGGCCGGGGCGCGCGAGCGCAGGCCCCAGTTCCAGATCGCCGTCGAGGGCAGCGGCAGCACCATGAACCAGTGCTCCAGGATCGCCAGCGACAGCAGCGTGGCGGCGAAGGTGAGGGCGGTGGTTTCGTAGGCGCCGATGCCGCTGGCCAGCGCCGCCTGCCACACCAGCACCGCGAGCCAGGTCGAGGCGGCGACCACCACCGGGAACAGCGAATTCATGCGGGCGCGGCGGAAGTAGCTCTGCAGGTAGCCCAGGTGCGCGGGCAGGAACTCCTCGCTCAGGTTGCGCACGCCGAGGAAGATGTTGAGCTTGGCGCTCTGTCGCATCACCCACAGGATGGCGAAGGTCCACAGGCCGGTGCGGTTCGGCTGTCCCCAGGTCGCCGCGATCACGCCGGCGCCCAGCACCAGCAGCGCCAGCTCGTGGTGCGCCACCGTCTGGAAGGCGAGCGCCGCCCGGTGCCAGCCGCGCGCCCCCGGCGGGCAGGCGATGCGGCGCGGTCCGGTGACCATGCCTAGCAGGAAGGCGACTTCCTGCCAGGCCCAGATGAGGAGCGCGCAGGCGAACGCGCAGTAGGCGGCGGCCGGCGTCTCGATGGCGCTGCTCGCATGCAGGCCGACGAAGCCGAGCATCGCCAGCACGGTGGCGCCGAGCATCGTCCACTTGAACGTGCGGGGCGGCTTGCCGTCGAGATACAGGATCACGCCGGTGCTGAACCACCAAAGGAACAGCGTGAACAGCAGCGGTGCCGCGTAGATCATCGCTACCAGGCCGGCCGCATCCGCACGGCCTGCGGCAGGTCGTGGCGCCGCACCGGCAGCAAGTACAGGCGGGCGAAGGTGGCGACACCGGCGACCGCGCCGGCCGCCTGGCGCAGGCGCCCGAGCAGGCCGCCGCGGGCCTTCGCCGCGGCCATCGCCTGCGAGATCTCGAACAGCCGCTCGAGGCCGCGGCGGAAGGCCGGATGGTCGACGTCGAGCGTCACCGGGAACACCTGCTTCGAGATCTCCGAGGTGATGCGGAACACCGTGTAGTCGTATTCGTCGGGATCGAGACCCATTGCCATGTGCAGCTTCGGCCGCGTGTGGTCGCGGACGTACATCGTGGCGTAGACCGCGAGCAGGAAGAAGCGGATCCAGAGCATGTTGCCGCCGCGCAGCAGGTCCGGGTTGGCGCGCATGATCAGGGCGAACGATTCGCCATGCCGGAATTCGTCGTTGCACCAGCGCTCGAACCAGCGAAAGATCGGATGGAAGCGCTTCTCGGGGTGGCGCTCGAGCTGGCGAAAGATCGTGATGTAGCGCGCGTAGCCGATCTTCTCGGACAGGTAGGTCGCGTAGAAGATGTACTTGGGCTTGAAGTAGGTGTAGGCCTTGGTGCGCTTGAGGTTGCCGAGGTCGACGCCGAGGTCGAAGTCCTTCAGCGACTGGTTGATGAAGCCGGCGTGGCGCGACTCGTCGCGCGCCATGTAGCGCATGAGCTGCTTGATGTCGGGGTTGCTGACGTTCTTCTGGATCTCGTTGTAGAGCACGCAGCCGGAGAATTCGGAGGTGATCGAGCTGATCAGGAAGTCGAGGAACTCCTGGCGGATCTCGTCGGGCAGGGCCTTCACCTCCTCGGCGAACTCGGGCGTGCGCTGGAAGTGGTCGTGGTTGTTGTCGCCTTCGTACTCCTGCATCATCAGGTTCCACTCGGCCCTCACCGAGGAGACGTCGAGCCGGTCCATCGCGGCGTAGTCGGTGCTGTAGAACTTGGGGCTCAGCAGCGTGTTCGAGAGCGCCTTCTCGTGAACGTCGTCGCGCGACGCGATGATGCGGGAGGTCATGTCAGTTCCTCGGCTGCAGCGCCGCCTGCTTCTCGGCGGCGCTCAGCATGTGGGCGAACTCGGCGGCGTTGGTCGGGCCGAACGATTCCAGGTCGACGCGACGGCCGGTCGCGGGGTCGAGCAGGGTGAGGCGCCCATCGGCCCGGGCGACCAGGCGAAAGGGCTGGTCCGCGCCGATGCCCTGGCGCTTGCGCTCGCGCGCCAGGCCGCGCAGCGTGCCGCGAACGAAGCCGCTTTCGCCCACCACGTTGTCGATCAGCCGGCCGCTCGCCGCGTCGAGCACGGCGATGCTGCCGTCGGCGCGGTCGACGAAGCGCAGCTCGCTCTCGGCGACGGCGGCGGCGTCGGGCGGCGTGATCGGCATGCCGGAGACGCGCACCGCGGCGACGGCGGCGATGCTGGCCAGCACCAGCGCGCAGGCGGCGGCGATCGGCCACTGCGGATGACGGGCGGGGGCGCTGTCGTCCATGGCTCAGCGCGCGGCCGACAGGCCGTGCGGACGGCGCACCGCGGTGACGGGCAGCGACATCGGCTCGGGTCGCGCCGCAGTCTGCGAACGTGCCGCCGAGACCGCGATTCCCCGGGCCTGGCTCCAGGCTTGCGAGAGGAGGCGCGCCACGCGGGCGGCATCGTCGATGGAGCGCAGCATCGGCTCGGTCTTGCGCACGCGCCACGGCCGGGCATGCGGCCAGAGGTGCAGGTAGGCGATCTTGTCGGCGCCGGAGAGCGAGAGGGCGATCTCGCCGGTCGAGCCGCGGTCGGGCCGGAAGGCCGCCGCTTCGATCTGCGCGTAGGGCAGGTTGTAGGTCACGGTCAGGACGATGCCGACGCGCATGACGACCCGCTTGTCGGTGATCGTGTAGACCGTCGTCCTGCTGGTGAGCCAGGCCAGCAGCACGACCATGCCGAGCGCGAACAGGGCGGCCGGCAGCAGCCACAGCATCGCGACGACGCCGTCGACGGCGCTGCCGCCCTGGGCCCAGACGGTCGTTGCCCGGGCGAGCAGGATGATGCCGAAGTAGACCGCCAGGGTGCGCGCGTGAAAGGCCCGCTCGACCAGCGCGGAGAACACCGGCGCGCCCTGCCAGAGCAGTCGCTCGTCGGCCGGCAGCGGCTCGGGCAGGCCGTGCTCGGCTTCGAACTCGTGCTCTTCAGCGGGGGCGTGGCTCACAACAGCGGCTCCGCACGGTCGGCGGTGGCGTAGAGGGTGCCGGCGCCGTAGTACGCCATCACGCGCTCTTCCTCGAGGAAGGTCACGCTGTCGGCATCGGCCGACTGCGGCACGCCGGCGAAGTCGCTGCCCTTGATCGAGTCGACCCCGACCTCGCGCTTGCCGATGCGCGAGAAGTTGACCGGAAGCAGCACGGTGCTGCGCCCGGCCACGCCGGCGCCGGTCTCGACTTCGAGGTAGCGGACGACCACCTCGGACCGATCGACCCAGACGTCGCGGACCACGCCGCCGGCGACGCCGTCGCAGCCGTAGACCGGCAGGCCGCGCGGATCGACGTCCCTCGGCGAGAGGTCGAAGTCGGCGGCGACGCGCAGCGGCACGATCCGCGCCTGGCCGTCGATCGTCACGTCGGCCACGTCGCGCCGTTGCGCATACGCGCCCGGGCCGATGCCGGCGCGCATCGCCGCGCCCACCGGCGTGAGCGGGGCGCCCGGAAAGTCGCCGGTCGGCGTGGCGTTGACCGTGCCGGCCACCTCGGCCGGCCGTGGCACGGTGACCGTCGTTCCGTCTGCCAGCAGGTAGGTCTTCGGCGAAGGCAGGCCGGGGAAGCCGACGATCCGGTTGCGGCCGGGCACGTTCGACTCGAGCGGATAGCCCTCGCGCTTGTTCTCCTGGTGCAGGTAGTAGATCAGCCCGGCGAAGAAGATCCAGAACGCGTAGAGCACGAGCTGGGCGACGTCGATGTACTGCGTGATGGCGCCTGATTGCATGGCGGGTCTCCTCTGGCGAACGTGACGATCGGGGAACGGTCTGTGGCTACCCGGGAAATTCGGCGAGGCCGAACTTTCCGGGTTGCGCGGCGGGGCGAACCCCGGTCTGGCGAACGAGCGGGCCGAGCGCGACGAGCGTCGCGAACAGCAGGTACATCTCGATGTGATAGACGAAGCTGTAGCCGGTGGCCGGGCTGGTGAGCGCGGGCCCCAGCGCGCCGTGCACGGCGGCGAGCGAGACCGCGTCGCGGATCGCGCCGCCCAGGCCGATCGAGAGTCCGGCGCAGGTGGCCTGCACCGCGCCCCAGGCGCCGAGCGCCAGGCCGATCAGGCCGCCGCTTTCGAGGTTCATCGCCGAGATCAGCGTGCCGACCGAGAACAGGCCGCCGCCGAAGCCGATCAGCATTGCGCCGATCCGGAACAGGCCGGGCGACTGCAGGGGCTCGGCGAAGATCACGGCCGAGAAGGCAACGATGCCGGCGAGCGCGCCGAACGCGGCGACGCGGTGCGCGTCGACGCCGCGGCCGAGCCAGCGTGCGGCCAGGGCGAAGGCGGCGAGCGCGCCGGCGGCCATGGTCGCGGTGAGCGTGGTCGTGGCGCTGACCGAGAGCTTCAGGATCTCGCCGCCGTAAGGCTCGAGGATGATGTCCTGCATGTTGAAGGCGGCGGTGCCGAGGCCGACCGCGACCAGGAAGCGCAGCGACCGCCCGTGCGCCGCGAAGCGGGCCCAGGTCTCGCGGAACCGCGGCCGCGGCGCGCTCCGGTCGACGTGCACCGTCGAGCGCGGCTCCTGCTTCCAGAGGGCGACGATGTTGAGCGCCATCGTCACCATCGCCGCGCCCTGCACCACCTGGATCAGGCGCAGCGACGAGAAGTCGGCCAGCAGCAGGCCGAAGGCGAGGCCGGAGACGACCATGCCGAGCAGCAGCATCACGTACATCAGGGCGACGACGCGGGGTCGCGCCTCCTTCGGCGCCAGGTCGGTGGCGAGGGCGAGGCCGGCCGTTTGCGTCGTCTGCAGGCCGGCGCCGACCATCAGGAAGGCGAGGGCGGCGCCGGCGTCGCCGACCCAGGCCGGGCCGATGCGGTCGCCCGACATCAGGATCAGCGCGAACGGCATGATTGCCAGGCCGCCGAACTGGATCAGCGTTCCCATCCACAGGTAGGGCACGCGCTTCCAGCCGAGGAACGAGCGGTGCGTGTCGGAGCGAAAGCCGATCAGGGCGCGGAACGGCGCGAACACCAGCGGCAGCCCGACCATGAGCGAGACCAGCCAGGCGGCCATGCCCATCTCGACGATCATCACGCGGTTGAGCGTGCCGATCAGCAGCACCGTCGCCATGCCGACCGACACCTGGAACAGCGAGAGCCGCAGCAGCCGCGGCAGCGGCAGCTCGGTGGTGGCCGCGTCGGCGAACGGCAGGAAGCCGGGCGCCACGTGCGTCCAGACCCGGGAGACGCGCAGGCGCTTCATGCCGTGACGAGCTCCAGCGCCTGCGAGGTGTAGAAGCCGCTCGAGACGCGCTCGGTGCGGCCGCAGCGCCAGGCGGCGAGCCACGGGTCGGCGGCGATCGCCTGGCGCAGGCGCCCCTCGGCGATCGGCTCGATGAACGGAGCCCGGTCCTGGCGCG
Organism: Burkholderiales bacterium; assembly: GCA_021414305.1. Taxonomy (GTDB): domain Bacteria; phylum Pseudomonadota; class Gammaproteobacteria; order Burkholderiales; family Burkholderiaceae_C; genus Schlegelella_A. The sequence continues at coordinate 64,972 of JAIOOS010000001.1, forward strand.
GGAACAGGCGGCCGACCGCGATCATGGTCGCCAGCAAGGGATTGCTCGGCGCGAAGGTGAAGACGACCGAGCGCCGGGCGCGCGCCGCCAGCGTGCCGAGGGCGCCGACCGTGTCGGCCTGGGCGTAGTGGATCAGCGAGTCCATGCCGACGATGTGATCGAAGTAGCCGAGCGCCGGATCGAGCATGTCGCCCGAGTGGAAGTCGATCTGCGCCGCGAGCTCGGCCGGAACGCGTTCCTCGGCGAGCTCGACGAGCGTCGGCGAGAGGTCGATCGCGACGACGCGGGCGCCGCGCCGCGCCGCTTCGACCGCGAGCGCGCCGGTGCCGCAGCCGGCGTCGAGGATGCGGGCGCCGTGCAGGTCGGCCGGCAGCCAGCCGAGCAGGGTGGCGCGCATCCGGTCGCGGCCGGCGCGCACGGTGGCGCGGATGCCGCTCACCTTGGCGGTCGAGGTGAGCCGCGCCCAGGCGTCGGCGGCGGTGCGATCGAAGTAGCGTTCGATCGTCGCCCGGCGGGCCAGATAGGTCGTCTCGCTCATGGCGTCGTGCGGCAGCTCAGTCGAAGCCCAGCAGGTCGAAGATGTCGCGGTCCTTCATCGGCGTGCAGACCAGCGGATCCGTGCCGGCCCAGAGCTTGGCCGCCAGACGCAGGTATTCGTTCTGCACCGCCTCGAGCTCGGGCGAAGGCTCCATCTCGAACAGGGTCGACTTCTTCAGGCGCGAGCGCCGGATCACGTCGAGGTCGGGGAACTGCGCCATCAGCTTCAGGCCGATCTGCGCGTTGTACTTGTCGATCTGGTCGGTGGCGGCGCTGCGGTTGGCGATCACGCCGCCCAGCCGCACGTTGTAGTTCTTCGCCTTCGCGCCGATCGCCTGCACGATCCGGTTCATCGCGAAGATCGAGTCGAAGTCGTTGGCGGTCACGATCAGCGCCCGATCGGCATGCTGCAGGGGCGCCGCGAAGCCGCCGCAGACGACGTCGCCGAGCACGTCGAAGATCACCACGTCGGTCTCTTCGAGCAGGTGGTGCTCCTTGAGCAGCTTGACGGTCTGGCCGACGACGTAGCCGCCGCAGCCGGTGCCGGCGGGCGGACCGCCGGCCTCGACGCACATCACGCCGTTGTAGCCGGGGAAGACGAAGTCCTCGATGCGCAGCTCTTCGGGATGGAAGTCGACCGTCTCGAGCACGTCGATCACGGTCGGCATCAGCTTCTTGGTCAGCGTGAAGGTCGAGTCGTGCTTCGGGTCGCAGCCGATCTGCAGCACCCGCTTGCCGAGCTTGGAGAAGGCGACCGAAAGGTTCGAGGAGGTCGTGCTCTTGCCGATGCCGCCCTTGCCGTACACGGCGAAGACCTTGGCGGTGCCGATCTTCAGGCTCGGGTCGAGCTGCACCTGCACGCTGCCCTCGCCGTCGGCGCCGCGCGGCAGGGGGCGCGCGCCCCGGCCGATCTCGGAGATCGGGACCCGGGTCTCGGGGATGGTGTCAAGGCTCATGCAGCGGCTCCTTCGTAGATTCCTTCGAGCCGATCCTCGAGCTCTTCGCCGGCGCGCCGAAGCGCCTCCAGCACCTGGGCGTCGGGCTTCCAGAACTTGCGTTCCGAGGCCTCGATCAATCGGTTGGCGACCTTGGCCGAAGCCGTGGGGTTGAGTCGGGAGAGGCGCTCGCGCATCTCCGGGTCGAGGACGAAGGTCTCGCTCAGCTGCTGGTAGACCCAGGGCTGGACCTGGCCGGTCGTCGCCGACCAGCCCATCGTGTTGGTAACGTGCACCTCGATCTGGCGCACGCCTTCGTAGCCATGCTTGAGCATGCCCTCGTACCACTTCGGGTTGAGCATGCGGGTGCGCGTCTCGATCGCCACCTGCTCCGAGAGCGTGCGCACGGCGCCGCCGCCGGAGCTGTCGCGGGTCTGGTCGCCGATGTAGACCGGCGCGACTTCGGCATCCGCGCCCTTGGCGCGCTTGATCGCCCGGCTGATGCCGCCGAGCGTGTCGAAGTAGGTGTCGATGGTGGTGACGCCGAGCTCGACCGAATCGAGGTTCTGGTACGCGAGCTCGACGCCGGCGAGCACGCTCTTCAGCAGGGCGGGCTGCTGAATGGGCCGGCCGGCGCGGCCGTAGGCGAAGCCCTTGCGCCGGGTGTAGGTCTCGGCCAGCTCGTCGCCGTCTTCCCAGCGGCTGTTGTCGACCAGGCTGTTCACGTTCGAGCCGTAGGCCCCTTCGGCGTTGCCGAAGACGCGCAGCGCCGCCGTTTCCAGGTCGCCGCCGTGCTCGGCCTGGAAGGCGAGGGCGTGCTTCCTGATGAAGTTGCGCTCGGCGGGCTCGTCGGCGGCGGCGGCGAGGAAGGCCGCTTCGGCGAGCAGCTTCACCTGCAGCGGCATCAGGTCGCGGAAGATGCCCGAGAGTGTGATCACGACGTCGACACGCGGCCGTGTCATCTCCGCGAGCGGCACGAGCACGGCGCCGGCCAGGCGGCCGTAGCTGTCGAAGCGCGGTCGTGCGCCCATCAGCGCCAGCGCCTGGGCGATCGGCCCGCCCTCGCTCTTCAGGTTGTCGGTGCCCCACAGCACCATCGCGATCGTTTCCGGGAAGGTGTGGCCGTCGGCCTGGTGCTTTGCCAGCAGGCGCTCGGCCTGCCGCGCGCCGTTCTGCACCGCGTAGGCGCTGGGAATGCGGAACGGATCGAAGCCATGGACGTTGCGGCCGGTCGGCAGGATCGCCGGCGTGCGCAGCAGGTCGCCGCCCGGGGCCGGGCGGAGGAAGCCGCCGTCGAGGGCGTGCAGCAGACCGTCGATCTCGTGGTCTTCGGCCATCAGGCGGTCGGCCGCGCCCAGCTCGGCAAGCAACGCCGAGAGCGCCGGATCGGGCGCGCAGCCGCTCTCGGCCAGCGCGGCCTCGGGCGTGCGACCGGCGACCAGCGCTTCGATCGCGGCTCGCTCCGGGCGTACACCATGGCTGGCCTCGGCGAGCGAGAGCAGGAGGTCGACGCGCTCGGCCGGCGTCGGCGCCTGGCCGACGACGTGCAGGCCGTACGGGATCAGCGTGTACTCGAGCTCGAGCACCGCCTCGCCGAGGCGGGCGATCCGCGACTGCGCGTCGTCGCGCCACGCCGGTTCGGTGCTCGCGAGCTCGAGCTCGGCCGCCTGCGCCTGGATCAGCGTGGCCAGCTCCACGGACTCCTCGACCTGCTCGGGCTCGAGGGCGCGGAAGCGCTCGACCAGCGCCTTGAGATCGACCAGGCCCTTGTAGAGGCCGGCCTGCGCGACCGGCGGCGTGAGGTAGCTGATCAGCGTGGCAGCGGCGCGCCGCTTGGCGATCGTTCCCTCGGAAGGATTGTTCGAGGCGTACAGGTAGAAGTTCGGCAGGTCGCCGATCAGCCGGTCGGGCCAGCAGCCGGCCGACATGCCGTTCTGCTTGCCCGGCATGAACTCGAGCGCGCCGTGGGTGCCGAAGTGAAGTACCGCGTCGGCGCGGAAGTCCTCGCGCAGCCAGCGGTAGAAGGCCGAGAACGCGTGCGTCGGCGCGAAGCCCTTCTCGAACAGCAGCCGCATCGGGTCGCCTTCGTAGCCGAACGCCGGCTGAACGCCGACGAAGACGTTGCCGAAGCGCTCGCCGAGCACGAAGATCGAGCGGCCGTCGCTCTGCTGCTTGCCAGGCGCCGAGCCCCATTGCGCCTCGATCTCCTTGAGGTGCTTCTCGCGGCGGACGTGGTCGTCGGTGGCGATGCGCGCATGCACGTTGGCCTGCGCGCCGTGCCGCTTGGCATTGCCTTCGATGATGCGTTCGCGCAGCGCGTCGACGCTTGCCGGCATCTCGACCGCGTAGCCCTCGCGCTGCATCGCCTGCAGCGTGTTGAAGAGCGATTCGAAGACCGCCAGGAAGGCGGCGGTGCCGGTGTTGCCGGCGTTCGGCGGGAAGTTGAAGATCACCGCCGCGACCTTGCGCTCGGCCCGTGCCGAGCGGCGCAGGTCGACCAGACGGCCGACGCGCGCGGCGAGCGCATCGGCGCGCTCGATGCAGCGGTGCATGTCGTGGCCGCCCTCGACGCTCTCGAACTTGCAGGCGTGCGCGCAGCCGGTGCAGGCGACCTGGCTCGAGCTGCCGCGGCCGCCGAAGACCATCGGGCCGGTGGCGCCGTCGAGCTCGGGGATGGCGACCATCATCGTCGCCTCGACCGGCATCAGGCCGCGCGACGAGCCGCCCCACTGGTCGAGCGTCTGGAACTCGACCGGCGTGACGCCGAGGTAGGGCACGTCGAGCCGGGCGAGCATGTCTTCCGCCGACTTCGCGTCGTTGTAGGCCGGCCCGCCGACCAGCGAGAAGCCGGTGAGCGAGACCAGCGCGTCGATCGTCGGCCGGCCGTCGCTGAAGAAGAAGGCCTCGATCGCCGGGCGCGAGTCGAGCCCGGTCGCGAACGCCGGGATCACGCGCAGGCCGCGCGCTTCCATCGCCGTGATCACGCCGTCGTAGTGGTCGGCGTTGCCGGCCAGCAGGTAGGAGCGCATCAGCAGCAGGCCGACGGTGCCGCGCTTGCCGCTGATCGCCACCTGCGGCAGCGCGGCCAGCGTGTCGGCGAGCTTGCCGCTGGCCCGCGGATGGCTCATGCGCGGGTGGTAGACGCCGACCTCGGGATAGTCGACCGGCTCGGGCGGGCGGGCGGCGCCGCGCAGCGCCTTGCGCGGCCCGGCCGCGTAGCGATCGACCAGGAAGCGGACCATCGCGGCGATGTTCTGCTCCGAGCCCGCCAGCCAGTACTGCAGGGTCAGGAAATAGGCGCGCACGTCCTGGGCCGTGCCCGGGATGAAGCGCAGGATCTTCGGCAGCTTGCGCAGCATGCGCATCTGCCGGGCGCCGGCGGTGGCGCGCGCGCCCGGCTCGTCGCTCACCGCCTCGGGCTTGCCGCGCAACTTCTTCAGGAACGCCATCGGCCCGCTCGGCGTGGCGTCCATGCTGAACTTGCCCATGCGGGTGAGCTTCATCACCTCGCCGGCCGACATCGCGCAGACCATCGCGTCGCACCGATCGCGGCGCTCGGCGAGGGCGCCGAGAACGGGCTGGAAATGCTCTTCCATGAAGAGCATCGTCGCGACGACGATGTCGCCGCTGGCGATGTCGGCCTTGCAGCGGGCGAGCGCGCTCTCGCTCTGGTTCCACTCGGTGGCGGCGTGGACGACGACCGAGACGCCCGGCGTCGCCTTCGCCAGCGCGCGCCCGGCGCGCGCTGCGGCGCTGGCGAGGTGGCTGTCCATCGTGACGATGACGAAGCGCAGCGCCGGGCGCGCCGGTGCGAGGGCCGGCGGCGCCTCAGCGGGAGAAGTGCGCCTTGGCGTCATAGAGGGTCTCGACCGTGATCGTCGGCATGCCGCGCTCGCTGGCGTAGCGCTCGGTGTTGCGCCGGGCCCGGCCGCGAACGAAGAAGGGAATCTTGTGCAGCTCGCGCTCGGCGTCGGGCGCCCAGCCGACCGCGATCGCCGAGCCCTCACCCTGGCCCTCTCCCGCCGGGCGGGAGAGGGAGGAATGCACTTCGGGCTCCCTCTCCCGCTCGCGGGAGAGGGCGGGGGGTGAGGGTGCAGCACTCGTGCCCGAGCCCAGATGCGAAGGCGCCGCATCGGCATGGAACTCGAAGTCGCCGCGGAACATGCCGATCAGGTGCTCCTCGAGACCCATCATCAGCGGGTGCACGAAGGCGTCGAACAGGCCGTTGGCGCCCTCGAAGCCCATCTGCGGCGAGTAGCGCGCAGGGAAGTCCTGCACGTGAACCGGGCCGGAGATCACCGCGCAGGGAACGCGCAGCCGCTTGGCGATGTGCCGCTCCATCTGCGAGCCGAGCACCAGGTCGGGCTGCAGCGCCTCGACCTGCGCTTCGACCTCGAGGTAGTCGTCGCTGATCAGGGGCTCGACGCCGTACTTCTTCGCCGCCTCGCGGACCTCGCGTGCGAACTCGCGGGCGTAGGTGCCGATGCCGCAGACCGTGAAGCCGAGCTCCTCGGCGGCGACGCGCGCCGCGGCGACGGCGTGGGTCGCGTCGCCGAAGACGAAGACGCGCTTGCCTTCCAGGTAGGTCGAGTCGACCGAGCGCGCGTACCAGGTCGCGCGCGCTTCGTTGGCCGCGAGGACGGGCGCGGGGTCGATGCCGGCCAGCGCCGCGACCTCGGCGATGAACTCGCGCGTCGCGCCGGTGCCGATCGGGATGGTCTTCGTCGCCGGCTGGCCGAAGCTGCGGGTCAGCCACTGCGCGGCGATCGACGCGACTTCCGGGTAGAGCACGACGTTGAAGTCCGCGTCGCCCAGCCGGGCGATGTCTTCCGGGCCGGCGCCGAGCGGCGCGACGACGTTGATCGCCACGCCGAGCTGGCCGAGCAGGGCGCTGATCTCCTTCAGGTCGTCGCGGTGGCGAAAGCCGAGCGCGCACGGGCCGAGGATGTTGCAGCTCGGCTTGACCGCGGGGTCCCTGGCCGGCCGAACCCAGCCCGGCGCAGGCGCCTTCGGACCGGCGAGCGTGCGCACGACCTGATAGAAGGTCTCGGCGGCGCCCCAGTTCTCCTTGCGCTGATACGAGGGCAGCTCGAGCGCCACGACCGGAATGGGCAGGTCGAGCGCCTTCGCCAGGCCGCCCGGATCGTCCTGGATCAGCTCGGCGGTGCAGGATGCGCCGACCAGCATCGCCTTCGGCGCGAAGCGCTGGTAGGCGTCGCGGGCCGCGTTCTTGAACAGCTCGGCCGTGTCGCTGCCGAGGTCGCGCGCCTGGAAGGTGGTGTAGGTGACGGGCGGGCGGCGCGGCAGCCGCTCGATCATCGTGAACAGCAGGTCGGCGTAGGTGTCGCCCTGCGGCGCGTGCAGCACGTAGTGCACGTCCTTCATCGCCGTGGCGATGCGCATCGCGCCGACGTGCGGCGGGCCTTCGTAGGTCCAGAGCGTGAGTTGCATCGGCTCAGGCCACCAAGGTCATGCGCCGCTGCAGCGGCCGGGTGAACAGGCCGGCGAGGTCGGCCGCCTGGTCGTAGCCGTGGATCGGCGTGAAGACGAGCTCGATCGCCCACTTGGTGGCCAGGCCTTCGGCCTCCAGCGGGTTGGCCAGGCCGAGCCCGCACACCGTGAGGTCGGGCGCGGCGGCGCGGCAGCGGTCGAGCTGGCGGTCGACGTCCTGTCCTTCCGAGAGCATCGTGCCTTCGGGAAGAAGCTGCAGCTCCTCGGCCAGATGCTGGCGGTGCAGGTACGGCGTGCCGACCTCGACCAAGCGCATGCCGAGCTCGCGCGAGAGAAAGCGCGCCAGCGGAATCTCGAGCTGCGAGTCGGGGAAGAAGAAGATGCTCTTGCCCGTGAGGCGATGCCGGTAGCTCGCCAGCGCGCGGGAGGCGCGCTCGCGCCGCGGAGCGATCGCCGATTCAAAGCGCTCGGCGGAGACGGCGAACGCGGTCGCCGCGGCCTGCAGCCATGCCGTGGTGCCCTCGACACCCAGCGGAAACGGGGCGGCGAGTCGCTTCGCGCCACGCTCCTCCAGAGCGCGGGCGGTGTCGGCCAGGAAAGGCTGCGCGAGCAGGAATCGCACGTTCGCGCCGAGGGGGGGCAGATCACCGGCGTGGCGCGGCGGGAAGAAGCGCACCGGGCCCAGGCCCATCTCCTCGAACAGCCGCGAGAACTGGTCCTCGACCACGTCGGCGAGCGCGCCGACGATCAGCAACGCGGGCGGGGCGCCTTCGGGCGCGCGCGGCGCTTCCGGCACCAGCGACGCGAGGCAGGCGTCCTCGCCTTGAGTGAACGTCGTCTCGATGCCGCTGCCCGAGTAGTTGAGCACCCGCGCCCGGGACGCGAAGGTCTTCGACAGGCGCTGGGCTGCGCGCGACAGGTCGAGCTTGATCACCTCCGAGGGACAGGAGCCGACCAGGAACAGCAGCTTGATTTCGGGGCGCCGGGTCAGGAGCCGGGTGACGACCCGGTCGAGCTCCTCGTTCGCGTCGGCCAGGCCGGCGAGGTCGCGGTCGTCGATGATCGCCGTCGCGAAGCGCGGCTCGGCGAAGATCATGACGCCGGCCGCAGACTGGATCAGGTGGGCGCAGGTCCGCGAGCCGACGACGAGGAAGAACGCGTCCTGGATCTTTCGATGCAGCCAGATGATGCCGGTCAGGCCGCAGAACACTTCGCGCTGGCCGCGCTCGCGCAGCACGGGCGCGTCGGCGCAGCCAGCGCTGCGGATCGGGATGACGGGGCTCACGCCGTGGCTCCCGAGGGCAGCGCCGGCTGCGACTGGCGCGCCATGTCGAGCCGCGCCGCGCGCAGCTTGAGCAGGAACTGCGTCGCGTTGATCACGTAGCTCGCATACGCCGCCAGCGCCAGGTACATCTGGCCGCGGACACCGAGCGCGCCGGTCGCGAGGGCGAGGAGGTACGCCGTGTGCAGCGCCAGCACCAGCATGCTGAACACGTCTTCCCAATAGAAGGCCGGCGCGAACAGGTAGCGGCCGAAGACCGCCTTCTCCCACAGGCAGCCGGTGATCATGATCGCGTACAGGGCGAAGGTCTTGACGACCACCGAGGCCGTTGCCGCCAGGTGTCCCTGGTCGGTGGCGAGATAACGAAGCACCAGGCCGAGGCTGACGAGGAAGACCAGGAACTGGACCGGTGCCAGCACGCCCTGGACCAGGGTCCACGGACTGCTGTCGCGCCTCCTGCGCTCCTCGGAGGTGTAGAGCGGCCGGCCTGTCTTCGCTCGGGACCCGCACGCTTGCATCGACTGCTGCCTCGTTACGCCTGCTGTTCGGCAAATCTAGACCCGGGCCGCGAATCTGTCAATCAGGCTAGACGTACATAAACATTGACACTACAGTCCGCGAAAAGCAGAACGAAATGGACGCTTGTCAAAGCGATGGGTGCACCGATTGACGCTGCCGGCACACGGCAGTAGAAGCTTGGATATCGCGACCCGAAGGGCAGGAACAGCCCGGTCTCGCGATCGGTTCGTCGCCGTCTGCGGCATGGGCGGCGGCGAACCCTCAACGGCTGCACGACGAAGGCATTCGCGAGGAGACGACATGGAGAGCTTGCCGCAGGAATACCCGACAGGCGAAGGCGTTCCGAGGGCTCCCGGTCGACCTGAGTGCGAGGAGCTCCTGCCCGCGCTCGCCGTGGCCGAGGCGGCCAACGACATGCGAATGGCCCAGCTCGTGCGGGCGATCGAGCAGGAGATCATTCCGCGGCTCATGCTCGCGCACCGGGCCAGCGCCGATGCGCCCGTGCGCACGGCCGACAAGGGTCGCTCGCTCGGCCCCGACGAGGTCCGGCACTTCGCCAAGCTGGTTCTCTCGGCGGACGAAGACGCGGCGTTTTCCGCCGTGCTGGCCTATCGCGCCGACGACGTATCGATCGAATCGATCTACCTCGACCTGCTCGCGCCGACCGCCCGCTATCTCGGCGATCTGTGGACCGAGGACCTCTGCAACTTCACCGACGTGACGGTCGGGCTGGGCCGGCTCCAGCGCGTCCTGCGCGAGCTCAGTCCGGCGTTCGGCCTGGCGAGCGACGACTCGGCCGAGAACCTCAGCGTCCTGCTCCTGCCCAGTCCCGGCGAGCAGCACACCTTCGGCCTGGTCATGGTCGGCGAGTTCTTCCGTCGCGCAGGCTGGGAAGTGAGTGGCGGCGCCTGGACCACCGGCGCCGACGCGTCGACGCTGGTCGCCGGCGAGTGGTTCGACGCGGTCGGCTTTTCCCTCGGCGCCGAGATCCACCTGGAAGCCCTCGCCGACAGCATCCAGGCGGTCCGCCTGGCGAGCAGCAATCCCGACGTCGTCGTGCTGGTCGGCGGCCCCCTCTTCGGCGAACGCCCGGAATACGTGCAACAGGTCGGCGCCGACGGCATGACAATACATGGACGTGACGCGCCCTCGCTGGCAGAGCGCCTGATCGCCGAAAGCTCGACGAATCGCCCCGCCCGGCGGGTCGACGTGCCGCCCGATCCACCCCATCGGTGATCGCCGCCTTGCGAGGCGTCGGTCTCGAAGACCGTGAACGAGAACGCGATGCCCACGCAAGACCGGATGGCCGGCGCATGAGAGAGTTCGAATCGCCGGCGCGCTCGCTCGGCGACCTCGATGCCGACGTCGCCGGCCGGCTGATCGCCGCCGCCGCCGACGTGGCGTTGATCATCGACGACAAGGGTGTCATCCGCGATCTCGCGTTCGGCAGCGAGGAGCTGCTGCGCGAGGGCTACTACGACTGGCTCGGCAAGCCCTGGGCCGAAACCGTGACGGTCGAGAGCCGGCCCAAGGTGGCCGGCCTGCTGCGCGACTCGCGCGCCAATGCGGCGCCGCGCTGGCGCCACATCAACCACCCTTCGGCCGAAGGCACCGACCTGCCGATGTCGTACGCGGCCATCGCCCTGCCTTCGGCCGGCCGCAGCAAGGCGGTCGGCCGGGCGATCGTGTTCGGTCGCGACCTGCGCGCCAACGCGGCCCTGCAGCAGCGGCTGGTCAGCGCCCAGCAGGCGATGGAGCGCGACTACTGGCGGCTGCGCCACATGGAGACGCGCTACCGCTCGCTGTTCCAGGTCGCGGCCGAGGCGGTGCTGATCGTCGATGCGGCCAGCGGCCGCCTCGACGAAGCCAATCCGGCCGCTGCCGCCCTGTTCGGCGCCGACGCGTCGCGTCCCGGATCGGTGCTGGCCGAGAGCTTCGACGCGCCGGGCCGCAGCGGCGTGCAGGCCCTGCTGGCGCGCGTCAATGCCAGCGGCAAGGCCGAGAGCCTGGTCGCCCGGCTGGCATCGAGCGCCGTCGACCTGCGCGTGTCGGCTTCGCTGTTCCGTCAGGAGAAGACGACCCATCTGCTGGTGCGCGTCGCGCCTGCCGAGGGCGTGGTCGCCGGGGCCGAGGCCCATGCCCAGAGCGCCCTGCTCAAGCTGATCCAGGCCGCGCCCGACGCCTTCGTTGTCACCGATCTCGAGGGCACCATCATCAGCGCCAACCGCGCCTTCGTCGAGCTGGCGCAGCTCGCCACCGAAGCGCAGGTGCGCGGCCAGTCGCTCGAGCAATGGCTCGGCCGAACCGGCGTCGACCTGAACGTGCTCATCTCCAACCTGCGCCAGCGCGGCTCGGTGCGGATGTTCGCGACCGTGATGCGCGGCGAGTACGGCATGACCAGCGAGGTCGAGATCTCCGGCGTCGCCGTCACCGAGGGCGAACTGCCGTGCATGGGCTTCACCATCCGCGACGTGAGCCGGCGCCTCGCCGGCGAGCCGCGCGCCGGACGCGAGATGCCGCACTCGGTGGGGCAGATGACCGAGCTGGTCGGCCGCGTGCCGCTGAAGGACATCGTTCGTGACACCACCGACCTGATCGAGCAGCTCTGCATCGAGGCAGCTCTCGAGCTGACCCGGGACAACCGGGCCTCGGCCGCGGAAATGCTCGGCCTCTCGCGGCAGAGCCTGTACGTGAAGCTGCGCCGCTTCAACATCGGCGACCTCACCGCGGCGCCGACCGAAGAGTAGGCGTTTCGGCCGCCGCCTCGGGCCTCCGTGGCAGCACTCAGGTGTAAGTCTGAGTTGACGCTTGTCATGTCAGGTGTAAACATGAGCGCATGGCCAGGCCCGCACTGTCCGCCGTCGCGGAATTGCTCAAGCCCATCACGTGGTTTCCGCCGATGTGGGCGTTCGTCTGCGGCGTCATCGCCTCCGGCGTTTCGGCCGAGGGCCGCTGGCCGCTGATCGTGGTCGGCGTCGCGCTCGCCGGTCCGCTGGTCTGCGCCAGCAGCCAGGCGGTCAACGACTGGTTCGATCGCCACGTCGACGCCATCAACGAGCCGCACCGGCCGATTCCCTCCGGCCGCATGCCGGGACGCTGGGGCCTCTACATCGCCATCCTGTGGACCTTGCTGTCGCTGGGGGTGGCCTCGTTCCTCGGCGTCTGGGGCTTCGCCGCCGGCGCGGTCGGCCTGCTCCTCGCCTGGGCCTACAGCGCCCCGCCTCTGCGCCTGAAGCGCAACGGCTGGTGGGGCAACGCCGCCTGCGGCCTGTGCTACGAGGGGCTGGCCTGGCTGACCGGCGCGGCCGTGATGGCCGGCGGGGCGATGCCCGAGCTGCGCTCGTTCGCGCTGGCGCTGCTCTACAGCGTGGCGGCGCACGGGATCATGACGCTGAACGACTTCAAGGCGGTCGAAGGCGATCGGCAGATGGGCATCGGCTCGCTGCCGGTGCGCCTTGGCGTCGACCCGGCGGCGCGGGTGGCCTGCGCGGTCATGCTCGCGCCGCAGTTGCTGGTGGTCGGCCTGCTCGTCAGCTGGCAGCAGCCCGTGCACGCGGCCGCGGTCGCCGGGCTGATCGTCGCCCAGCTGTTCCTGATGCGCAGGTTCCTGCGCGAGCCGACCTTGCGCGCCGTCTGGTACAGCGGCTTCGGCGTGCCGCTGCTCGTGATCGGCATGATGGTCAGCGCCTTCGGATTGCGTTCCGCATGAACAACACTCCTTCGCCTTCGCACGCGCCTGGCGGCATCGAGACCTTCGACGTCGTCGTCATCGGCGGCGGCCCGGCCGGCGCGACCGCCGCCGACGACCTGGCCCGGCGCGGCCGTTCGGTCCTGCTGCTCGACCGCGCAGGCAGGGTCAAGCCCTGCGGCGGGGCGATCCCGCCGCGGCTGATCAAGGACTTCGCGATTCCCGATGCGCTGCTGGTCGCGCGCGCGACCTCGGCGCGAATGATCTCGCCGGCCGACGTGAAGGTCGACATCCCGATCGAGAACGGCTTCGTCGGCATGGTCGATCGCGCCGCGTTCGACGAGTGGCTGCGCGAGCGGGCGCGCGAGCACGGCGCGGCCCGTCGCGTCGGCAGCTTCAAGTCGTTCGCCGTCGACGCCGACGGCGCCACGCTGGTCCACTACCTCGGCCGGGATAGCGAACGCAAGGGCGGCGAGGGCGTCGCCGCCTGCGTGCGCGCGCGCTCGGTGATCGGCGCCGACGGCGCCCGCTCCCTCGTCGCGAAGGAAGCCAAGGTGCCGAAGGCCGAGCGCACGCGCTACGTCTTCGCCTATCACGAGATCGTGCGCGCGCCAGCGATCAAGCCCGCCGGCTACGACGGCTCGCGCTGCGACGTCGTGTACCGCGGCAGGCTGTCGCCCGACTTCTACGGCTGGGTCTTCCCGCACGGCGACACCCTCTCCATAGGCACCGGCAGCGCCGACCGCGGCTTCTCGCTGCGCGGGGCGGTGGCGGAGCTGCGCGATGCCGCGCAGCTCGGCGGCACCGAGACGCTGCGCCGCGAGGGCGCGCCGATCCCGATGAAGCCGCTGCCGCGCTGGGACAACGGCCGCGATACGGTGCTCGCCGGCGACGCCGCCGGCGTCGTTGCGCCGGCATCGGGCGAGGGCATCTACTACGCGATGGCAGGCGGCCGGCTCGCCGCCGATGCGGTCGAGGCTTTCCTGCAGAGCGGCGACGCGCGCTCGCTCGCCCTGGCCCGCAAGCGCTTCATGAAGGCGCACGGCAAGGTGTTCTGGGTGCTCGGCATCATGCAGCGCTTCTGGTATTCGTCGGACCGCAGGCGCGAGCGATTCGTCAGCATCTGCAAGGACAAGGACGTGCAGCAGCTCACCTTCGACGCCTACATGAACAAGGAGCTGGTGCGCAAGCGGCCGATGGCGCACGTGCGCATCTTCTTCAAGGACATGGCGCACCTCTTCGGCCTGGCGCGTGTCTGACGGCGCGGTCTCGCGCCGCGCGGCGCGAACCCCGCGCTGGAAGGCAGTCGTGGCCGCGGCGAGCGCGGCCATCGCGGTCGCGGTGCTCGGCGGCCTCTCGACCGACATCGGCCCGTGGTACCGCTCGCTCGTCGAGCCGCCGTGGAAGCCGCCCGATGCGCTGTTCGGGCCGGCCTGGACGTTGATCTATGCCTGCGCCGCCGTGGCCGGGGTGAAGGCCTGGCAACGCGCCGAGAGCCGCGCCTGGCGCGAGTGGATGCTCGGCCTGTTCGCCCTGAACGCCTTCATCAACGTCACCTGGAGCCTGCTCTTCTTTCGCCTGCGCCGGCCCGACTGGGCGCTCGCCGAGGTCGGGCTGCTCTGGCTGAGCATCCTGGTCCTGCTGCTGTTTCTCGGCCGGGTGTCGCGGACCAGCGCCTGGCTGCTCGTTCCCTACCTGGCCTGGGTGGCTTTCGCGGCGGCGCTGAACTTCGCCGTGGTCCGCCTGAACGGCCCGTTCGGATCCTGAGCCGCCGTGGCCGCTTGGCTGTCAGCGACGAGCATCGTCGACGCGGTGATCGCGATCACCCTGCTCGAGGCGGCGGGCCTGATCGCCTACCGCTGGCGTACCGGCCGTGGCTTGGGCGCGGCGGTGCTCCTCGCCAACCTGGGAGCCGGTCTCTTTCTCATGTTCGGCCTCCGGGTCGTCCTGGGCGGAGCGGTCTGGCCCTGGCTGCCTGTGTGCCTTGCGGGCGCCGGCCTTGCGCATCTGCTGGATCTGCGCCTGCGCTGGAATCGACCCTGAGACCGGCGATCCGCGATGTCGAAGCCATCCTCGGTCAGGACGGCGCCTGCAGCTCGACCGTGTCGCGGTACTCCGGGACGCTGCACGGCCAGCGGTGGCGCTCTTCGATCGCCTGGCGCAACGAGTCCGCCGCGACGGGCTCCCCGTGGGTCACGAAGACGCGCTGCGGCGCGGCCGGCAGGGCGCCGATCCAGGCCAGCAGCTCGTTGCGGTCGGCATGCGCCGAGAGTGCGCCCAGGCTCGCCACCTCGGCCCGGATCGGCACGTACTGGCCGTGGATCTTGACCTGGGGTGCGCCGCCGACGATTGCCGCGCCCCGCGTACCCGCCGCCTGGTAGCCGGCGAACATCAGCGTGTTTCGGCGATCGGGGGCGAACGCCGCGATGTGATGCAGGACGCGGCCACCGCTGGCCATGCCGCTCGCCGAAATGATGACCGCCGGCATGCGCAGGTCGTTCAGCCGCTTCGACTCCTCGACCGTGGTGACGACCCGGGCGAAGCCGTTCAGGGCGCGGCACTCCTCGGCGGTGAGCCGATGCTCGGCGCGGTGCTCGTCGTAGATGCGGGTCGCGCCCGCCGCCATGGGGCTGTTGAGGAACACCGGCAGGTTCGGGATGCGGTTCGCCTGCTGCAGCACGTGCAGCACGTGGAGCAATGCCTGCGCGCGGCCGACGGCGAAGGCTGGAACGACGACCACGCCGCCGCGGGCCGCGGTCCGGTTGACGATTTCGGCGACGACGGTGAACGGGTCGATCGCCTCGTGCACGCGATCGCCATACGTGGATTCGACGACCACGGTGTCGGCGGCTTCGGGTGGCGCCGGCGGCGGCATGAGCAGGTCGTGATCGCGCCCCAGGTCGCCCGAGAAAAGGATCGAGCCGCCGTCCCATGCGATCCGCGCCGTCGCCGCACCGAGCAGGTGGCCAGCGCGCCGAAGCGTGACGTGTACGCCCGGGATCGGCTCGAACGCCTGGTCGAAAGCCTGGTGGCGAAAGCGCTTCAGCGCCAGTTCGGCATCGGCTTCGGTATAGAGCGGTAGCGCGGGAGCGTGCCTGGACCAGCCTTGCCGGTTGGCGTGGTCTGCCTCTTCTTCGAGCAGTCGCCCGGAATCGGGCAGGAGGAGCCGGCAAAGGTCATGCGATGGCGCGGTGCAATGGACGCGTCCGCCGAAACCGCCCTGAACGAGGCGAGGCAGGTAGCCGCTGTGGTCGAGGTGCGCGTGCGTGAGGACGACGGCGTCCACCGACCCGGGCGGTACCGGAAAGGCGTCCCAGTTGCGCAGCCGCAGCTGCTTCAATCCCTGGAACAGGCCGCAGTCCAGAAGGAGGCGCCCGCCGAGGTGCTCGAGCAGGTACTTCGATCCGGTGACCGTGCCGGTGCCGCCGAGGAAGGTGAGCCGCATGAGGACGCTCAGGCCGCCTGCCAGGCCGCGTCGAGTTCCTGCGACATGGCCCGGGCGAGCGTGCGTTCCATGTCGTGCCGGCCGACGCGCGCCGGGCTGTCGGTGCCCGGCGCCGAGAACGCGAACGCATCGTCGTCGTCGACCAGCTCGATCACGCGCAGCCTGGGCTGCAGTGCGCGAATCTCCGCCAGCAGCGCCTCGCATCCGGGCTCGCCCGCGGGGATGCCGGTGACGACGGCATCCGGCGCCGCATCCTTCACCGCGGCGCGCGCGGCGTCGAGGTTGGTGACCGCATCGATCCAGAGGCCGGCCTCGCGGAGCAGCCGGTGCGCCCGGACCCGAAAGATGTCCTGCGGCTCGAGCAGCAGCACGCGGCGGCCCGCGGCGTTCGCCGTGCGCGTCAGCGCGTCGACCGTGGAGGTGCCGGCAGTCTCCGGCGTCGCGTCGGTGGCCGGAAAGGCGAGCGAGAGGGTGACCGTGTCGGCGACCGCGAGCCGGTGCGGCGTGAGGCCGATGGCGCGGGCGAGCTGCACGAACAGCAGCCAGTGGATCTCCTCGAAGTCTTCCTCGGAAGCCGCCTTCGGCACCGGGCTCGCGCGCACCACCCTCAGGACCAGCGCCGGCTGCGGCGGAATGCCGTGCGGGCCGGTGGCGATCTCGATCGACGAGCCGATGCTCATCGCGTACTCGATGCCCAGGTCGAGCAGCTGGGCGAGCGCCGGCGCGTTGACGTCGAGCTCGAACGGCGCGGCCGGCCCGCTCAGCGCGATCGCCTGGGCACGCGCGGCCCGCGACCATTCGGCCAGCGCGTTGCGGCTGGCGGCGGCCAGATCGACGTGCTCGTGCGTCAGCGGCACGTCGCCGCCCAGCACCCGCGCCAGCTCCTGGATCTGCAAGCCGAGCTGCTCGAGGCGGGCGATCTCGGCGAGCGCCGCGTCGAGCGCCGGCTGCGCGTCCGGCCCGAGCGGACCGAGCGCCCGGAGCGAGCCGTGCAGCCCCGCGAGCGAGCCCGCGAAGCTCTCGCCCACCCGGGCCAGCACGGCGGCGGGCACCTTGATCGGCACCATTCGCGCGGTGCTCGCCGGCGCCGGGGTCGTGCGGATGGCGGTATCGGGATGGCGGGCGTCGTACATGCGGTGCGGGTCGTTCGGGTCGCGGGCACGGTGCCCGACGACGGATTGAACCCGGCACGGGCGCGCGCCCGCATGATCTAGCGCAAGCCGGCGCTCGTCGAAGTCACGACTTGGTCGCCGCCGTGACTTCGGACAGGTCCGTCAGGCCCGCCAGCACCTTCTCGATGCCGTCCTGGCGCAGCGTCTTCATGCCGCCGGTCAGCGAGGCCGCGCGCAGCACCTCCGCCGAGTCGCGGCGACGGATGCTCCTGCGGGTCGCTTCGTCGACCCGCATCAGCTCGTGAATGCCGAGGCGTCCGGAATAGCCGTGGCCGTCGCATCGATCGCAGCCGCAGCGGCGGAACAGGCGGATGCGGCCCGCGGCGTCGCCGAAGTCCGCCTGCCAGACTCGGCGCAGCTCGGCCAGCCGGGCGGGATCTGCGGCCGTGGCGTCGCCCAGGTAGCGCGAGGCCAGCAGGTCGAGGTCGTCGTCGGTCGCGGTCGTCGCCTCCCGGCAGTGCAGGCACAAGCGCCGCACCAGGCGCTGCGCGAGGACGGCGAGCAGCGAGTCCGAGAAGTTGAAGGGATCGATCCCGATCTCGAGCAGGCGGGCGATGCTCTCCGGCGCCGAGTTGGTGTGCAGCGTGGACAGCACCAGGTGGCCGGTCAGCGACGCCTCGACGGCGATGCGGGCCGTCTCCTCGTCGCGCATCTCGCCGATCATGATCACGTCGGGATCGGCACGCAGGAAGGTCCGCATCGCAGCCGCGAAGTTCCAGCCGATGCGCGCGTTCATCTGCACCTGGCGCAGGCCGTCCTGCGTGATCTCGATCGGGTCTTCCGCCGTCCAGATCTTGCGCCCCTCGGTGTTGAGCTCGCGCATCACCGAGTGCAGCGTCGTCGTCTTGCCGCAGCCGGTGGGGCCGCAGATCAGGATCAGGCCGTATGGCTGGAGGGCCACCTCGCGCAGCGCGGCCAGGTTGTCGGCGCTCAGGCCGATGCCGTCCAGGGGCAGGGGCTTGAGGCCGCTGAGCAGGCGCAGCACCACGTCCTCGAGGCCGCGCGAGGTCGGCACCGTCACCACCCGCAGCTCGATGTGCGGGCCGCCGAAGCGCGCGAAGTCGATCTTGCCGTCCTGGGGCTTGCGATGCTCGGCGATGTCGAGGTCGGCCATGACCTTGATCCGGGCGACGATGGCGAAGCGAAGGCGTGCCGGCAACTGCAGGTAGTTGACCAGCTCGCCGTCGATGCGCAGCCGGATCCGCACCTCCCGCGGCAGCTCGGCGGTCTCGATGTGGATGTCCGACGCGTGCCGGCGTATCGCTTCGGCGATGGTGGCGTTGATGAGGCGGACCAGGGTGTTGTCGGCCTCGGACACGACGTCGGTTTCGAGCGCCTCCAGGGTGTCCGGCGCCGCCCGCAGCGCAGCCGCCAGCGCCTGCGGGCTGTCGGGCGCCGCTTCGGCGTTGCTGCGCAGCGCGTCGTAGGCGCGATGGATGGCCGGCATCAGCGTGCCCGGAACGGCCATCACCGGCAGGATCTGGTGCTCGATCGCGAAGCGAAGCTCGTCGAGCGCCCCCTTGTCCCAGGGATCGCCGCAGGCGACCACGAGGACGTCGTCGTGCAGCATCAGCGGCAGGATCGAGGCGCGCTCGGCCATGGCGCGCGACACCAGGGCCAGAACCTCCGGCTCGGGCGTGAGCGCCGCCGGATCGATCACGCGAACCCCCATCCACTCGGCGCGCGCCATCCGCAGCTGCAGCTCCGAGAGCGCCCCGTCGTCGACGAGGATCCGCTCGAGCGACCGGGTGTTGCCGCGCTGCTGCTCGCTGTCGAGCGCGCGCCTCAGGGTCGCGCGGTCGATCCAGCCGCCGCGCACCAGGGCCTCGCCGAGCTGGGGCGCGTTCTCGAGGGTCGGCCGCGACGCTTCCAGCAGCGACCAGAGCGCGTCCGGGTCCGTCGGCCGCGCGACCGCCTTGCGGCCGCGGGCGGAGTCGGCCGGCGCCAGCTGGCCGCCGTCGAGCGAGGCCCGGATGCACTCGCGCGAGTCGACGAACCAGTGCTCCGGCGTGCCGTCCGGCAGCAGCACGCAAAGCCAGGTGCCGCGGGGTCGGGCCAGCACGTCGACGCACTTGCCGGCGAGGACTTCGGCGTCGCCGAACTCGAACCGGAAGTCCAGGCGCGGCGTCGACGGCGCGACGGGGTGCGGCCAGCCGGGGAGCTTCAGCGCGCGCAACGACTCTCGCTGCACGCGGATCGGCGCTGCCGCCGAGCGGCCGTCGTCCATGACGATCCGCACCAGCGCATCGGTGTCGCGAAAGGCGAGCAGGGTGCCGCGCACGACGCTGCTGTCGTTCAGAAGCGCTTCGACGGGCCCCTGGACGACGGGAGAGGAAGGGTCCGCGTCGCCGGCGCTCGCCGGCATCGCTGCCAGGGCGGGATTCAATCCTCGCCGGAGACGCGCAGCACGACCCTGCCCTCGATCTCGCCCTTCTTCATCCGCGAGAAGACGGCGTTGATGTTCTCGAGGCGGTCCTCCGAGTACACGCCGCGGACCTTGCCTTCGCCGGCGAAGGCGAGCGCTTCCTGCAGGTCCTTGCGCGTGCCGACGATCGAGCCGCGCACGGTCTTGGCATTGAGGACGACGTCGAAGATCGGCAGCGCGAAGTCGCCCGGCGGCAGGCCGACGAGCGACATCGTGCCGCGCTTGTGCAACATGCCCAGGGCCTGCGAGAAGGCGGTGCGCGAGACCGCGGTCACGAGCACGCCGTGCGCGCCGCGAAGCGCGCGCTGCACTTCGGCGGCCGGATCCTGCTTCGCCGCGTTGACCACCATGTCGGCGCCCAGGCGCGTGGCGAGCGTGAGCTTGGCGTCGTCGATGTCGACGGCGACGACGTGCAAGCCCATCGCCTTGGCGTACTGCACCGCGTAGTGGCCGAGCCCGCCGATCCCCGAGATCGCCACCCAGTCGCCGGGCTTGCAGTCGAGCACCTTGAGGCCCTTGTAGACGGTGACCCCGGCGCAGAGCACCGGCGCGATCTCGGCGAAGCCCACGTTCGCCGGCAGATGGCCGACGTAGCCGGGATCGGCGAGCACGTACTCGGCGTAGCCGCCGTTGACCGTGTAGCCGGTCATCTGCTGCTCGTCGCAGAGCGTCTCCCAGCCGGTGATGCAGTGCTCGCAGTGGCCGCACGCGGTGTGCAGCCAGGGCACGCCGACGCGGTCGCCTTCACGGATGCCCCTCACGCCCGCGCCCACTGCCGCGACGTGGCCCACCCCTTCGTGGCCGGGGATGAAGGGCAGGGTGGGCTTGACCGGCCAGTCGCCGTCGGCGGCGTGCAGGTCGGTGTGGCAGACGCCCGAAGCGACCACCTTGACCAGCACCTGGCCTGCAGGCACCTCGGGCACCGCAACCTCTTCGATCTGCAGCGGCTCCCCGAACCGGTGAACCACCGCCGCCTTCATCGTCTTCATGCCGTGATCCCAGGGTGCTTGCCGCGGTCTTGCACGTCCGTGCGGCGAAGGATCAGGATAGGGGGCTTGCGGATCGGGCGGTTGATCTCGATCAAGGTCGGCGGGGTACCGACGGGCGCTTCGCCTCAGCCGGCACGATCGCCGAGGGCGATGTCGACCTTCATCTCGCTCGCCAGCGGCTCGAGCCGGCGACGAAGCTCTTCGGACGACAGTGCGTTCGGCACCAGCAGGTGCGCCATGACCTTGAAGGTCCTGGGCCCGGTCGGAGTCGTGCCGACGATCTCGGTGTGGATGTTCTCGATGCTGATGCCCGCCTCGGCGAGGAGGTGCGTCAGCTTGCTGACGATGCCGACGCGGTCGTCGCCGACCAGCTCGAGGTCGATGCCGCGCAGCCCGGCGGGTGCGTGCGCCGAGTCGCTCTTCGCGATCATCAGCTTCAGGCCCGACGATTCGAGGCCGCGCAGCGAGGCGGCGAGCGCATCGGCGTTCTCGGGCGGCACCTCGAAGTGCACCATCCCCGCGAATTCGCCGGCCAGCCGCGACAGGCGGCTCGCCGTCCAGTTGGCGCCGAAGCGTTGTGCCCGGTCCGAGAGCAGCCTGACGATGCCCGGCCGGTCGGGTCCCATCACCGTGACGACCAGCGAGGTGGTCGCTGCCGGCGCGTCCTCGGTCAGCACGACGGAGCGCCGGATCATCGGCGCGCGGGTCGCGAAGCGCGCATCCTGCGTCTCGGCCGGCAGCGTGCCGTGGTCGCGCGCATGGCGGACCACGCGGCCGAGCAGCGCCAGGCCCATCGGCGCGAGGGCCCGCTCCCACAGGTCGCGCGCCGATTCGCCGCGGGCGACGAAGCACCAGTCCTGCGCGGCGATCGCGCCGGCGTCCCAGCCGTCGGCCAGGTGGTAGACCGAGCCGCCGGCGATCGGGTCGCCTTCGAGGATGGTCCATTCGACCGCGGCGATGCCGCGATGGCGCGGCAGCAGCGAGGGGTGGTAGCCGACGCCGCCGAGGCGCGACCGGGCCAGTGCCTCGGGGCTGATGCGCGCATGCGTGTGCGCGGCGACGATCAGGTCGGTGCCTTCGGGAATGGCGTCGCCGGGAACGACCTTCGGGTTTGCCAGCACATGCACGGGCAGGCCGGCCTTCTGGGCCGCGAGCGCGAGGCGGTCGTCGGCCGCCGGAACGATCACCTGGACGAACTCGACGCCGTCCTCGCGGCGCAGCGCCTCGAGCACGGTCGCGCCGAAGTAGCGGGATCCCGCCAGAACGCATTTCATCGGGAAGCTCCTTCTTCTTGCCTGGGGCGCTATTGTCATCGGGCGCGACGGCCCGCCGGCCGAACACGACGCCTATGATGTCTGCGCGAGGCGTGAATCCGACCTTGCGAAGTTCGACCACTAGGAGCGAGACATGGCCAAGAAAAAGGGAAGCGAATCAGGCGTCTATCGCGTCACGGAGATCATCGGCACCAGCCCGAACTCCTGGGAAGACGCGGCCCGGGTCGCCGTGGAGACGGCGGCAGCGTCGCTGCGCGATCTGCGGGTCGCCGAAGTCAACAAGCTCGACCTGAAGATCGAGGGCGGCAAGGTCGTCGCCTTCCGGGCGAAGGTCTCGCTTTCGTTCAAGTACGAGACCTGACCGTCCCTGACTTGCCGACGGGCAGGCCGCGCAGCGCGTGGGCCAGCTCGGCGGCGTGCCAGATCGCGATGCGGTGCTCCGCGGCGAAGGGTCGAGCCGTGTCGGTGAGCTCGCCCAGGCCGATGTACAGGGCATCCGGCGTGTCGCTCGCATCTCGCGCGGCCTGCAGGGGGCGCAAGGCTTCGAGCCCGGTGCGCGCCGACTTCCAGCGGCGCGCACAGACCAGCATGCGACGGCCCTTGCGCTCGAGCGTGAAGTCGAACGCAGCGGTGCTGCCTGGCTCGACGCTGTAGCCGTCGCGGCGAAAGCTCTGCTCGAGCAGGCTGGCGAAGGCCGGCCAGGCCATCGTCGCCACGGCCAGCTGGGTCTCGGTCACGCGCGCGGCGCTGGGCAGGTGCCACTGGCGTCGGGCCGCCATGGCGGCGATCACGACGAAAGGCAGGCACGAGAGCGCACCTACCGCCCGGAGCTGCTCGGAAAGCAGGGCCAGGCTCGCCACGACGAGGGCCGCGGCGATCGCCGCACTGATCCACCAGGGCGAGCGCAGCAGCACCGCGAACAGCGAGTTCTGCGACATGCGCAGCTTCACGCCGGGCTCCGCTGCTCGGCGATGCGGACGACCCGCTTGTCCGCCATCTCATGGCGGGCTCGCAGCTGGCCGCACCCGGCCTGCACGTCCTGCCCGGCCGACTGGCGCAGCTTGGTCAGGATGCCGCGCCGATGCAGCTCCCGCGCCAGCGCGCTGGAGCGCCCGGCATCCGGTCGCGCCAGGGCCAGGCCCTCGACGGCGTTGTACGGAATGAGGTTCAGCACCGCATGCCGGCCCGTCAGCAGGCGCACCAGGCCTTCGACTTCCTCTTCGCCGTCGTTGATGCCGTCGAGCAGCGTCCACTGCACCTGCATGGGGTAGCCCGTGGCGCGCGCATAGGCGTCGCCGAGAGCCACCAGCTCGTCCGGCGCGATCGCCGGCGCGCGCGGCAGCAGGCGGGCACGCAGCTCCGGGTCGGTGCTGTGGAGGGAGAGGGCCAGCGCCGGTTTCACCCGGCCCTGGGGGAGGCGCTCGAAGGCGCGACGATCGCCCACCGTCGAGAACACAAGCTGCTTGTGGCCGATGCCGCCGCCGGTGCCGAGCAGGTCGATCGCCTCGAGCACCGCGTCGAGGTTGTGCGCCGGCTCGCCCATGCCCATGAAGACCACCTTGCTCACCGCGCGCAGGCTGCGCGCGAGCGCGACCTGGGCGACGATCTCGGCGCTGCCGAGCTGGCGCTCGAGCCCGCCGAGCCCGGTCGTGCAGAACACGCAGCCGACGGCGCAGCCGACCTGGCTCGACACGCACAGGCCGCCGCGCGGCAGCAGCACGGCTTCGACCGAGCGGCCGTCGGCCAGGCCGACGAGGAGGCGGCGGGATCCGTCGGCGCCGGCGTGGTCGGCACGCAGCACGGCCAGCGCGCGCAGCTCGGCCTCGAGGGCAGGGAGCGCCTGGCGCAGCGCCAGCGGCAGGAAGTCGTCGGGCCGGCGCTTGCCCTGGGCCTGCGACTCGGCCCGCGACCATTGGCGAAGGACGCGTTCTTCGTGAACGGGCCGCGAGCCGAGGGCGCGGAGGCGGTGACGAAGGGCTTCGATGTGCATCGGGCGGAGAGGGACCGCAGTGTAGTGGGCCACCGGGCGAGCCCGGCGCCGTCGCCGCCTGCGCGCGATGCCGGCCGGTTCGTTCAGGCGACGACGATTTCCACCAGCGCTGTCGCCGGCGAGCGCAACGCGGCTTCCAGGGCCTCTTGCAGCGCCTCGGGCCGGTCGACGCGGACCGCATCGACGACGCCCATGCCGCGCGCCAGGGCGACGAAGTCGAGGCCGGAGAGGTCGGTGCCTTCGAGCTTCGCGCCGGGGGTGAAGCCGAAGGTCGGCGCGAACTCCTGCAGCGCGGCGTAGCGGCGGTTGTTGAGGATGACGAAGGTCATCGCCAGCTTCAGCTGCACCGCGCTCCACAGGGCCTGGATCGAATACATGGCCGAGCCGTCGCCGACCAGGGCGATCACCCGCGCCGCGGGCCGCGCGAGGGCGACGCCCACGGCGGCGGGCAGGCCGAATCCGAGGCCGCCGCTGGCCATCGTGTAGAAGGTTTCGCTCTTCAGCATCGGCAGGTGGCCGTGCATCACCGGGCGCGAGCTCGGCGCCTCCTCGACGACGACGTGGTCCGGATCGCGGACCTCGGCCAGGGTCTGCAGGGCGAACGCCACCGACATCGGCGCCGAGGGCTCGGCCCGAGGCCGCGCCGGCCGGCCCGCGGGCGCGGGCCGCTCGCGCGGCGCCGCACGCTGCAGCAGCGTCTGCACCGCGTCGCGCAGGTCGCCGACCGCCGCGGTGCCGATCGGCGCCTGCGCCGCGGTTTCGGCATCGTCGGTGATCTGGCAGAGGGCCGCACCCGCCGGCAAGTGCGGGCCCTGTCCCTCGACGTGGTAGGTGAACGCCGGTGCGCCGAGCACCAGCACCAGGTCGCTGCCGCCGAGGGCCGCGACGATCCGCTCGCGCATCGCCGGCAGGAAGCCGGCGAACTGCGGATGGTCCTCGGCGAAGCCGCAACGCGCCGACATCGGCGCGGTGAAAACGCGCGCACGATGCCGCTCGGCCAGGGCGCGCACCTCCGCCCAGGCGCCGCCGCGATCGACACCGGCGCCGACGACGAACGCCGGCCGCTCGCACGCATCGAGCGCATCGCCGATCGCGGCGAGAACGGCCGCATCGCAGCGCGGGGCCAGGCTCACCCGTCGCGGCTCGACCGGCGCGCACGTGCGGGCCCAATCGTCGGAAGGGATCGAGATCAGCACCGGGCCGCGCGGCGGCTGCATCGCCAGGTAATAGCCGTGGGCGATCGCCAGCGGCACGTCCTCGGCCCGGGCCGGCTCGCAGCTCCACTTGACGTAGGGCCTGGGCAGCTCGGTCGCCTGCGCCGAAAACAGGAACGGGTCGAACGGGAACAGCGATCGCGCCTGCTGGCCGGCGGTGATGACGAGCGGCGTGCGGTTCTTCCAGGCGGTGAAGATCGCGCCCATCGCGTGGCCGACACCGACGGCGGAGTGCAGGTTGACGAAGGCGGCGTTCTTCGTCGCCGTCGCGTAGCCGTCGGCCATGCCGACCACGACCGACTCCTGCAGGCCGAGGACGTAGTCGAAGTCGGGCGGGAAGTCGAGGAAGAGCGGCAGCTCGGTCGAGCCGGGGTTGCCGAAGATGCGCTGCATGCCGAAGGAACGCAGCAACTGCAGCACCGCATCGCGAACGGTGGTGCTGGAAGCGGCGGTGTTCGACGTCATCGCTCGATTGGAGACGAGCGGCCCCGGACCGGAGCCTAGGTATGTCCCGTATCAAGGTCGCACCTCCGGCACAGAGCGCGAGCGTTGCGCAGAACGCCTGACGGTAGCGCTGTCAAATACTAGAATGAAGACATGGCCACCGATCCCGTTTCCCCCCGTCGCAGCCGGCGCGGCAGCGGCGCCGTCACCCTCCACGACGTGGCCAAGCTCGCCGGCGTCGCGCCGATCACCGCGTCGCGGGCGATCAATACGCCCGAGCAGGTTTCGGAAGGGGTGCGCAAGAGGGTCGCCGATGCGATCGGCCGGACCGGCTACGTGCCGAACATCCTCGCCGGCGGCCTGGCGTCGGCGCGGAGCCGCCTGGTCGCGGCCGTGGTGCCCACGATCTCCGGCCCGGTGTTTCTCGAAACCATCCAGTCCCTCACCGGCGCCCTGGCCGAGCGCGGCTACCAGCTGATGCTGGGACAGTCGGGCTACGCCGGCGATCGGGAAGACGCGCTGCTTGCAGCGATCATCGGCCGCCGGCCGGACGGGATCGTCCTGACGGGCATCATGCATTCCGCCGAAGGCCGCAAGCGCCTTCTCGGCGCTGCCATCCCAGTGGTCGAAACCTGGGACCTGACGCCCACGCCTATCGACATGCTGGTCGGTTTTTCCCATGTCGAGGTCGGCCGCGCCGTCGCGCAGTTCCTGCACGCCAAGGGGCGTCGCCGGCTGGCCGTCGTCTCGGGCAACGACGAGCGCGCGAAGCGCCGCCAGGACGCGTTCGCCGCCGCAGCGCGTGCCCTCGGACTGCAAGACGTGCGCATCGTCGTCGTCCCTGCGCCGACGACGCTCCGCAGCGGCCGCGATGCGCTCGCCGAGCTGATGCGGACGGCGCCTAACGTCGATGCCGTCTTCTGCAGCTCGGATCTGCTGGCCCTGGGCGTGATGACCGAGGCGCAGGCGCGGGGGATCCGCACTCCGCAACAGATCGCCGTCGTCGGCTTCGGCGACCTCGAGTTCGCCGAGTCCCTGCATCCGGCGCTGACCACGGTGCGCATCGACGGCACGGCGATCGGCCGCCAGGCCGCCCGGTTCATCGTCGACCGGGCGGAAGGCCGCGAGGTCGAGCAGCGGGTCATCGACATCGGCTTTGCCGTCGTCGAGCGGGGGACGACCTGATCTAAGTGGAAACCCTGACCGCACGAGGCTTGCGGACTCGCATAGGTAGCGCTACCATTTCAGCAAGTTTGCTAGCGCTACTAATCGGAACGAAGCGATGACCTTGCCCGCCACACCCAGGATCACCGAGCTGCGGGTGATTCCTGTCGCAGGCCGCGACAGCATGCTGCTCAACCTGAGCGGCGCGCATGGCCCGTTCTTCACCCGCAACCTCCTCGTCCTCACCGACAGTGCCGGCCGCACCGGCATCGGCGAAGTGCCGGGCGGCGAGAAGATCCGGCAGACGCTGGAAGACGCTCGCGAGCTCGTGGTCGGCCAGCCGATCGGCGCGCAGCAGCGCCTGCTCCAGCAAGTGCAGCGACAGTTCGCCGATCGCGACAGCGGCGGTCGTGGCCTGCAGACCTTCGACCTGCGGACCACCATCCACGCGGTCACGGCCATCGAGTCGGCGCTGCTCGACCTGCTGGGCCAGCACCTGGACGTTCCGGTGGCGGCCTTGCTCGGCGAAGGCCAGCAGCGCGACGCGGTCGAGATGCTGGGCTACCTCTTCTACGTCGGCGACAAGTCCCGGACCGACCTGCCCTACGCCAGCGAACCCGACGCCGGCGACGAGTGGCTGCGACTGCGCCACGAGACCGCCCTGACGCCGCAAGCGGTGGTGCGCCTCGCCGAAGCCGCCTACGCGCGCTACGGCTTCAACGATTTCAAGCTGAAGGGCGGCGCCCTGCGCGCCGAAGAGGAGATCGAGGCGATCGTCGCGCTGCACGAGCGCTTCCCGCAGGCCCGCGTCACCCTCGACCCGAACGGCGGCTGGCTGCTCAAGAACGCCGTTCGCCTGATGCGCGACATGCGCGGCGTCGTCGCCTATGCGGAGGACCCGTGCGGCGCCGAGGACGGCTTTTCCGGCCGCGAGGTGATGGCCGAGTTCCGCCGTGCCACCGGCCTGCCGACCGCGACCAACATGATCGCCACCGACTGGCGGCAGCTGAGCCACGCGCTCTCGCTGCAATCGGTGGACATTCCGCTCGCCGATCCGCACTTCTGGACCATGGCGGGCTCGGTCCGGGTGGCCCAGACCTGCCGCGACTGGGGCCTCACCTGGGGCTCGCACTCCAACAACCACTTCGACGTGTCGCTGGCCATGTTCACCCACGTCGGCGCCGCGGCGCCGGGGCGCGTCACGGCGATGGACACGCACTGGATCTGGCAGGACGGGCAGCGGCTGACGAAAGAGCCGCTGCAGATCAAGGGCGGCCTGGTGTCGGTACCGCGCAAGCCCGGCCTCGGCGTCGAGCTCGACATGGTCGAGGTGGAGAAGGCGCACCAGCTCTATCGCCAGCACGGGCTCGGCGCGCGCGACGACAGGATCGCGATGCAGTACCTGATTCCCGGCTGGACCTTCGATCCCAAGCGCCCGGCGCTCGACCGCTGATGTGCGCCGACCGCATCGCCTGGGTCCGGGTCTCGTCCTGCTACCTGCCGCTGGCAACGCCGATCAGCGACGCCAAGGTGCTGACCGGCCGGCAGAAACCGATGACCGAGATCGCCATGCTGTTCGCCGAGATCCGGACCGAGAGCGGGCATGAAGGCCTGGGCTTCAGCTACTCGAAGCGGGCAGGCGGCCCGGGCCAGTTCGCGCATGCCAAGGAGATCGCGCCGGCCTTGATCGGTGAAGACCCGAGCGACATCGCCAGGTTGTGGAACAAGCTGTGCTGGGCGAGCGCGTCGGTGGGGCGCAGCGGCATGTCGACGCAGGCGATCGGCGCCTTCGACGTCGCCCTGTACGACCTGAAGGCGAAGCGGGCGGGGCTCTCGCTCGCCAAGCTCCTCGGCTCCTACCGCGATTCCGTTCGCTGCTACAACACCTCGGGCGGGTTCCTGCACACGCCGATCGAGCAACTGCTGGTCAACGCCTCGGCCTCCATCGAGCGCGGCATCGGCGGCATCAAGCTCAAGGTCGGGCAGCCCGACCGGGCGCTGGACATCAGCCGGGTCGAGGCGGTTCGCAAGCACCTCGGCGACTCGGTGCCGATCATGGTCGACGCCAACCAGCAATGGGACCGGCCGACCGCGCAGCGGATGTGCCGGATCCTCGAGGAGTTCGACCTGGTCTGGATCGAGGAACCGCTCGACGCCTACGACCATGAAGGCCACGCCGCGCTCGCCGCCCGGTTCGACACGCCGATCGCCACCGGCGAAATGCTGACCAGCGCCGCCGAGCACGGCGAGCTGATCCGCCATCGCGCGGCCGACTACCTGATGCCCGACGCACCCCGCGTCGGCGGCATCACGCCGTTCCTGAAGATCGCGTCGCAGGCGGAGCACGCGGGCCTGATGCTCGGCCCGCACTTCGCGATGGAGCTGCACGTGCATCTCGGCGCCGCCTATCCGAGCGAGCCCTGGGTCGAGCACTTCGACTGGCTCGAGCCGCTGTTCAACGAGCGCCTCGAGATCGAAGGCGGCCGCATGCTCGTTCCGACCCGGCCCGGACTCGGGGTCAGCCTGAGCGAACAGGCGCGAGCCTGGACGCGGGAACAGACCGAAGTCGGCCACCTCTCGTAGACCTTACCCTTCGTGTCCGACGCCAGGACACGTGATACCTCCAGGAGACATCGATGAAACTGGTTCTGAAGACCCTCGCCGCCCTGACTCTGGCGACGGCCGCCGCCGGCAGCGCCTTCGCGCAGGCCTGGCCGGCCAAGCCCGTCACCCTGCTGGTGCCGTTTCCGCCCGGCGGCTCCACCGACATGATCGCGCGCACCCTCGCGCCGAAGCTGCAGGAAAAGCTCGGCGGCAACTTCATCGTGCAGAACACGGGCGGCGCCGGCGGCACGCTCGGCGCGGCCGCGGCCAAGCGCGCCGCGCCCGACGGCTACACGATCCTCGTGTCGTCGCTGGGGCCGTTCGTGATCGGGCCGCACCTCCTCAAGAACATCGGCTACGACCCGCTCAAGGACTTCGACTACCTCTCGGTCGCCGTACAGGCGCCGAACGTGCTGACGGTGCCGGCGAGCTCGCCGCACAAGTCGCTGGCCGACGTGCTCGCGTACCACAAGGCCAACCCCGGAAAGATGAGCTTCGCCTCGGCCGGCAACGGCACCAGCGACCACCTCACCGCCGAGCTGTTCTGGCAGGAGAGCAAGACGACCGGCCTGCACATTCCGTACAAGGGCGGTGCGCCGGCGATGTCGGACCTGCTGGGCGGGCAGGTCGACGCGACCTTCATGAACATCAACACCGGCCTGGCGAACATCAAGGCGGGCAAGCTGCGCGCGCTGGCGATCACGAGCGCGAAGCGTTCGCCCCTGCTGCCCGACGTGCCGACGATGGAAGAGTCGGGCCTCAAGGGCGTGACCGTCTACTCGTGGCAAGCTTTCGCCGCGCCCAAGGGGCTGCCCGCCGACATCAGGGCCAAGCTCCACGAGGCGATCGTGGCGGGGCTCAACGACCCGGCCGTCAAGCCCAAGCTGCTGGAGCTCGGCTTCGAGATCGTCGGCAACAGCCCGGAGCAGTTCACCGCCTTCCAGGCCGCCGAGTTCGCGCGCTGGAAGAAGGTCATCGAGGTCGGCAAGATCACCGCCGACTGACGTCTCCAGAGAACGTCGAGCAAGGTCCGCAGGAGCAGCCGCCATGGCCGGGGAGTCTTCCGTCGCCCCTCTGTACATCACCATGCACGAGGCCGACAACGTCGCCATCGTCGCCAACGACGGCGGCCTGCCGGCCGGCACGCGCTTTCCTTCCGGCCTGACGCTGGTCGACAAGGTGCCGCAGGGGCACAAGGTCGCGCTCGTCGACCTGCCCGCGGGCGCGCCGGTGCGCCGCTACAACGTGACCATCGGCCGGGCGATGCGCGACATCGCGGCGGGAAGCTGGGTGCACGAGCGCCTGCTCGAGATGCCCGACGCCCGCTCGCTGGAGGCGCTGCCGATCGCGACCGTGAAGCAGGCGCCCCGGGCGCCTCTCGCGGGCTACACCTTCGAGGGCTACCGCAACGCCGACGGCTCGGTCGGCAGCCGCAACATCCTCGCCATCACGACCACCGTGCAGTGCGTTGCCGGCGTCGTCGAGCATGCGGTGCGGCGCATCAAGGACGAGCTGCTGCCGAAGTATCCGAACGTCGACGACGTCGTCGGCCTCGAGCACACCTACGGCTGCGGCGTGGCGATCGACGCGCCCGGCGCGGAGATACCGATCCGCACGCTGCGCAACATCACGCTGAACCCGAACTTCGGCAACGAGGTGATGGTGGTCAGCCTGGGCTGCGAGAAGCTGCAGCCCGAGCGCCTGCTGCCGCCGGGCAGCTTCGCCATCGTCGACGAGCGCAACGTCGCCGACATCGGCGCCACCGAGGCGGCGAAGCTCGACGTCGTCTGCCTGCAGGACGACGCCCACGTCGGCTTCATGTCGATGATCGACTCGATCCTCGCCACCGCCGAGGAGCATCTCGAACGGCTGAACGGGCGCCGGCGCGAGACGGTTCCGGCCAGCGAGCTGGTGGTGGGAGTGCAGTGCGGCGGCAGCGATGCGTTCAGCGGCGTCACCGCCAATCCGGCCGTCGGGTTCTGCGCCGACCTGCTCGTGAGCGCCGGCGCCACGGTCATGTTCTCCGAGACCACCGAGGTGCGCGACGGCATCGACCAGCTCACCTCGCGGGCGACGACGCCGGAGGTGGCCGCGGCGATGATCCACGAGATGGCCTGGTACGACGCCTATCTGCAGCGCGGCAGCGCCGACCGGAGCGCGAACACGACGCCGGGCAACAAGAAGGGCGGCCTTTCCAACATCGTCGAGAAGGCGATGGGCTCGATCGTCAAGAGCGGCAGCGCGCCGATCTCGGGCGTGCTCTCGCCGGGCGAGAAGCTGCGCGACCGGGGCATCACGAGCGGCCTGGTCTACGCCGCCACGCCCGCCAGCGACTTCATCTGCGGCACGCTGCAGGTCGCCGCCGGGATCAACCTGCACGTGTTCACCACCGGGCGCGGCACGCCGTACGGACTCGCCGAAGTGCCGGTGATCAAGGTCGCCACCCGCAGCGACCTGGCGCGGCGCTGGCACGACCTGATGGACGTCAACGCCGGGCGCATCGCCGACGGCGGGGCGACGATCGAGGAGGTCGGCTGGGAGCTGTTCCGGCTGATGCTCGAGGTGGCCAGCGGCCGCAAGAAGACCTGGGCCGAGCACTGGAAGCTGCACAACGCGCTGGTGCTGTTCAACCCGGCGCCCGTGACCTGATTCATCCCCGGAGATCGAGATGAGAGAAAACACCCTGCGCGCGATCTGGAAGTCGGGGAAGGCGGCCGTCAACGGCTGGCTGGCGATACCGAACAGCTTTTCCGCCGAGACCATGGCGCATCAGGGCTGGGATTCGCTGACGATCGACATGCAGCACGGTGTCGTCGACTACTCGGCGCTGATCCCGATGCTGCAGGCGATCTCGACCACGCCCACGGTGCCTGTGGTGCGCGTGCCGTGGCTCGAGCCGGGCATCCTGATGAAGTCGCTCGACGCCGGCGCTTACGCGGTCATCTGCCCGATGGTGAACACCCGGGTCGACGCGCAGAACCTCGTCGCCTGGACCCACTACGCGCCGCGCGGCACGCGCAGCTTCGGCCCGGTGCGCGCCAGCCTCTACGGCGGCGCCGACTACGCGAAGCACGCCAACGACACGATCGTCACCTTCGCGATGATCGAGACCGCGCAGGCACTCGACAACCTCGAGCAGATCCTCTCGGTCGAAGGGCTCGACGCGATCTACATCGGCCCATCGGACCTGTCGCTCTCGCTCGGCTGCCGGCCGGTCCTCGACGATGTCGACCCGAAGGCGGCCGAGGCGATCGACCACGTCCTCGCGCGTGCCCAGGCGCACGGCATCGTCGCCGGCATCCACAACGCCAGCCCGGAAGCCGCCCTGGCGCGCATCGCCAAGGGCTTCCGCTTCGTCACCGTCGGCTCCGACGCGCGCCTGATGGCCGCTGGCGCCGAGCAGGTGATGGCGCGGATGCGCTCGACCTCGGCCCCGAAGCCCTCGGGCACGTATTGACCGACCGCACTCAACCGCCAACCAGGGACGCCACATGAAGCTCGGATTCATCGGCCTCGGCATCATGGGCACGCCGATGGCGTTGCACCTCATCGACGCCGGCCATCAACTCTTCGTCAAGACCCGCAGCAAGCTGCCCGAGGCCATCGCAGCCTCGACGGCCGTCGCCTGCGCCAACGCCGAGGAAGTGGCGCGGCAGGCGGAAGTCGTCTTCATGATGGTGCCCGACACGCCCGACGTCGAGGCCGTGCTGTTCGGCGACAACGGCGTCGCCAAGGCGCTCGGCGGCGGCGAGGCCGGCCCGCGCAAGGTGATCGTCGACATGAGCTCGATCTCGCCGATCGCCACCAAGGCGTTCGCGCAGCGCATCAACGCGCTCGGCGCCGACTACGTCGATGCGCCGGTGTCGGGCGGCGAGGTCGGCGCCAAGGCCGCCACGTTGACGATCATGTGCGGTGCCGATCCGGCGGTGTTCGAGACGGTGCGCCCGCTGCTCGAGAAGATGGGCAAGAACATCACGCTGGTCGGCGGCAACGGCGACGGGCAGACGACCAAGGTCGCCAACCAGATCATCGTCGCGCTCAACATCGCCGCGGTCGGCGAGGCCCTGCTCTTCGCCAGCAAGGCGGGCGCCGACCCGGCCAAGGTGCGCCAGGCGCTGATGGGGGGCTTCGCCTCGAGCCGCATCCTCGAGGTGCACGGCGAGCGGATGATCAAGCGCACCTTCAACCCGGGCTTTCGCATCCGCCTGCACCAGAAGGACCTCGGCCTGGCGCTGCAGGGTGCGCGCGAGCTCGGCGTCGCGCTGCCGCAGACCGCCAACGCGGCGCAGCTCATGCAGGCCTGCGCCGCCAACGGCATGGCCGACCTCGACCACTCGGCGCTGGTCAAGGCGCTCGAGCTGATGGCCGGCCACGAGGTGGCCAAGGCCTGATCGGACCCGCGACCGCTGGTGGCCGCGGGTCCGATCGCGTCGCTGCTACTCCTTGCAGTACAGCACCTGCCGGCTCTGCGTCCCGGTGACGTAGTGCCGCGTGCTCCAGCTCATGTTGAGGCTGTACGCGCACACCGGGTCGGCCGAGATGTCGACCGCGTTGGTCGGCCCGGCCGCGCCGCTCGCCCCGCCGCGGAAGAAGTAGTTCAGCGGCGGATTGAAGGCGCCGTTCGGCATCGGCGGTGCCGGATGCACGTTGCCGTTGTTGTTGTCGATCGTGATGCTGAACGAGCGCAGGTGCGGGTGATCCAGCGTGAACAGCGCGTGGATCTCGGTCAGGCCCATGATCGGATTGCAGGCGTTGGCCATCAGCTCCGAGATGTTGAGCAGCGCCACCGAGGGCGAGTTGTCGAGCACGATCGAGTCGAGCGTGTCGGTGA
This sequence comes from Burkholderiales bacterium, assembly GCA_021414305.1. Classification (GTDB taxonomy): domain Bacteria; phylum Pseudomonadota; class Gammaproteobacteria; order Burkholderiales; family Burkholderiaceae_C; genus Schlegelella_A. Next base: position 98,936 of record JAIOOS010000001.1, read on the forward strand.
ACATCGCGGTGTTGGTGGTCGCGTCGCGCACCTCGAAGATGATCCGGTAGCGGCGGATCGGCTCCTTCTCGGCCGGGGTCAGGGCGCGACCGGCCTGCAGTTTGTCGTTGCCCCAGGCCGTCGGGAAGCGCGGCAAATGCGCCGAGGTCACGGTCGCCGAGTCGAGGTAGCCGAGCAGGCCCGAGCGCAGGAAGTTGGCGGTCGCGACATTGAGCAGGACCGTGCCTCCCCCCGACAGCGGCGCGTTGACGCCGAACCCGGCCAGGGTGACGAAGCCGTCGACATCGGGCGTCGGCCGCACCGGCACGCTGGCGAGCGGGTTGAGGCCGTCGTTGTAGTAGATGTCGCCGAGCGGCATCGAGCCGTTGACGGTCGGCATGATCTTCCAGGTGGCGTTCGGCGCGAGCGGGGAGGGCGGCGCCGCCGGAGGAACGGTCGGCATCGCGCCTGCGGTACCGTCGCCGCCGCCCGACCAGGTCCACTCGGCGATGAGGAAGCGGAACTTCAGCGGATGCGTCGGCGCCGCAGCGTTGAAGAGCGGGCAGTTGCCGAACAGCGCGACGCCGCCGCCGAACACGTACGACTGGCTCGGCAGGCCGGCGTAGCCCTCGGGCAGGAAGTTGAGCGCCGGATCGAAGATCGAGGGATGGACGTTGAACGCCTCCACGCGCGTCCAGTGCGGGTCGGCTTCGGGCGTGGTGTTCGGTACGTCGTCGGTGCAGAGCTTCACGCACAGGCAATGGCCCACGTTCTCTCTTCCCGGCGTGCGCCCCTTCGAAGGCGGCTCGACCAGGATGGGCGCGCCTGCGGCCTCGACCCGGAAGTAGACGTCGGGGCCGCCGGTCCATTCGAGGTTGATCAGCGGCGAGAAGATGGTGCGGTCGAACTGCGCCCGCGTGTAGTAGATCGTGAAGTGGCCGTCGGCGTCGGTCGTCGCCGAGCCGAGCGCATCGGTCTGCAGCCAGTCGACGTCGAACGCCTTCACCACCGCCGAGGCGATCGGCAGGATCGGCTTGGAGCAGGTGGTCAGGCGCCCGCAGATGACCCACAGGCCCAGGCGGGCCAGCACCCCGCACCAGTAGCGCGCCGACAGGCAGTAGTCGAAGACGGCCACCGCCAGGCCTTCGCGCTGACGCCACATCGGCTGCAGCGTGGTGATGCTGAACTGGACGTTCGGATGCGGCGGCTTCGGACCCTTGAACGGCATGGTGCCGCAATGGACGTCGATCTCGAAGGCTTCGCCGGCGTAGGCCTCCTGGCCGCCGCCGAGCGGCACGCGAAACGAGCCGTCGTCGCCGATCACGGCCTCGGCGATGAGGCGCGACTTCTTCTCCGCCACCTGCTCGTCGCTCAGGATGGCGAAGGTCTCCTTCGGATGGGCCACCGCCATCGCCGTGGTGTTGCCGCCCGGCGCGGGTCGGTAGAGGCGAAGGGTCGCGCCGGCGAGCGGCGTCTGGCACTCGTCGCAGAAGTAGCCGCACAGGCGGCCCAGAAGCTCGAATTTGGTCGAAGCCATGAACAGTCTCCTCGGGTTGGTGCGAGGTGCTGCGCTTGTACGGAGGGTCCGATGCGAGCGTGCAGCAGCTCAGCGTCGCGCAGGCTAGGCATCGGTCGCGATCGCGCCCATCCGTACGAAGAGGGGAACGGACCGCGGCCCCTGTTTTCACCTGCGAGCGCGGTTGTATTCCGCGGCGAAGACGAGCGTCGGAATAACCCCTCTGTCAGACCTGACAGTAGGCAACGACTCCGCCGCGACTAGCCTCCAGCCGGCCCGATTTCTGTCGCCCGCGCGGCCCGGCGATCGGCGAAGATCGAGGCCTTCGTTTCGAGCCGACACCATGGATGCACTCGTGATTCACGCCCCCGGCGATCTCCGCGTCGAGGACGTGGCGACGCCTCAGGTCGGGCCCGACCAGCTTCGGGTACGGGTGCGCGCCGGCGGCATCTGCGGCTCCGACCTGCACTACTTCCAGCATGGCGGCTTCGGCACGGTGCGCATCAAGGAGCCGATGGTTCTCGGCCATGAAGTGGCGGGCGTGATCGAGGAGGCGGGCAGCGCGGTGCGAGGCTTCGCGCCCGGGCACCGCATCGCGATCTGCCCGAGCCGGCCCTGCGGCGCCTGCCGCTACTGCCAGCTCGGCCTGCAGAACCACTGCCTCGACATGCGCTACTACGGCAGCGCCATGCGCATGCCGCATGTGCAGGGCGCGTTCCGCAAGGAGATCGTCGTCGACAGCAGCCAGGCGTACGCGCTGGCCGAAGGCATCAGCGACGGCGAGGGCGCGATGGCCGAGCCGCTCGCGGTGGCGCTGCATGCCGTCAATCGTGCCGGACCGCTGCTCGGCAAGGCGGTGCTCGTCACCGGTTGCGGGCCGATCGGCGCGATGCTCGTCATCGCCGCGCGGCGCGCGGGAGCGACGCTGGTCGTGGTGACCGACCAGGTGGCGCAGCCGCTGCGCCGCGCCGCCAAGGTCGGCGCCGACGAAACGATCAACGTCGCCGAGCATCCCGAGGCGCTTGCGCGGTTCGGCGCCGAGAAGGGCCGCTTCGACGTCCTGTTCGAGGCCAGCGGCAACGTGCACGCCTTGACCGGCGCGTTCGATGCGCTGCGTCCGCGCGGCATCGTCGTGCAGGTCGGGCTGGGCGGCGAGATGACGCTGCCGATCAACACCATCGTCGCCAAGGAGTTCGACCTTCGTGGCGCGTTCCGCTTCCACCAGGAGTTCGCGACGGCGGTCGATCTGATCAACGCGGGGCTCGTCGACCTGAAGCCCCTGGTCTCGGCCACGCTCTCCTACCGCGATGCCGGGCGGGCGTTCGCGCTCGCTGCCGACCGCACGCAGTCGATGAAGGTGCTGCTCGACTTCGACTGACCCGAGGCGGCTCAGCGCCGCGCGAACAGCGGCTGCTCGAAGTGGTCGACCCGCGTCGGTCGGCCTGCGATGCAGAGCTCGCGGAACTGGTAGATCACCGCCGCCGTCGGCGCCGCGATCCAGCTCAGGCCGACCGGCATGCGCAGGGCCGGATGCTCGCTGTCGGCGACGCGATCGAGCAGCGGAGCGTCGGCGCGCATGAACTCGCTCACCGCGATGCGGTGGATGCTCTCGACCTCGGCCGGATTGGCGGCGAGCGCCGGCGCCGTGCCGGCCCAGACGACGACCGGGGTGATGGCGAAGCCCGAGCGGGTGACGTAGTCGTCGAGGCGGCCGAGCACCGCGCCCGGATCGAGCACGAGCCCCACTTCCTCGGCGAGCTCGCGCAAGGCGGCTTGCTCCGCCGACTCGCCGGCATCGACGCGGCCGCCGGGCAGGGCCCATTGTCCGGCGTGGTCGCGCAGGTCCGAGGCGCGCCGCGTCAGGATCAGCGCGGCCGCGCGGCTCCAGCCCGCCGGACGGGCGAGGCCCTCGATCCACGCGCCTTCGCCTTCCTCGGCCACGGCCACGGCCACGGCGGCGATGCGGTGCACGCCGGGGTTGGCCCGGCGCAGGTCGAGCGTGCCGAGATGGCGCCGGATCTGCGCCTTCAGCGCGTCATCGCACAGCATCGAGGCGCGTCAGAGACCGAGCACCAGCCTGGCGTCGCAGGCGCGCGAGCAGCACGCCATCATCTTCGAGTTCGCGTCGCGCTCCGCGCGGGTGAGGACCGAGTCGCGGTGATCCACCGTGCCGGCCAGCACCGGCACCTCGCACGAGCCGCACAGGCCCTCCTCGCAGTCGCTGCGCACGTCGATGTTGGCGGCGCGCAGGGCGGCGAGCAGCGTCTGGTCGGCGCGAACCGGCAGCACCAGGCCGGAGTCGCGGAGCTCGACCTCGAAAGCGTGCTCGCCGTCCGGATCGAGCTTGCCGGGGGTGGTCGAGAAGTGCTCGACGCGAAGCGACCCCTCCGGCCAATGCGCGCACGCGGCCGCGACGGCGGCCAGCATGCGCGCCGGGCCGCAGGCGTAGACCTGGGCGCCGTCCGCCGGCTCGCGCAGCAGCGCGGCCAGATCGTTGCGCCCGCCTTCCTCCTGCACGTGCAGATGCAGCCGCCTGCCGTGCAGGGCGGCGAGCCCGTCGATGAACGCCATGCGCGCGCGCCGCCGGCCGCTGTAGTGCAGCGCGTAGTCGACGCCGAGCTCGCGGGCGCGCCGCGCCATCGCAGCGATCGGCGTGATGCCGATGCCGCCGGCAATGAAGATCAGCTTCTCCGCCGACTCGTCGAGGCGGAAATGGTTGCGCGGCGCGCTGACGTGCAGCCGGTCGCCGGCCGATGCGCTGCCGTGCAGCCAGGCCGAGCCGCCCCGGCTCGGGTTCTCGCGCAGCACCGCGATCTCGTAGGCGCGCGCATCGGCCGGATCGCCGCAGAGCGAATAGGGGCGGGACAGGCCGGTGTCGCCACACTCGACGTCGATGTGCGAGCCCGGCGTCCAGGCCGGCAGCGCCCGGCCGTCGGGCGAGACCAGGCGCAGGCGGACGACGCCCTCGGCCACCGCAGCGACGCTCTCCACCTGAACCGGCCGGGCGATGTCGCGCTTCGACGGCTCGCCGATCCGCACCGGCGTGCGCAGCTCGAGCAGCGCCGGGTTCGTGCGCTCCGGATTCTTCGCCGGGTCCCACTCGACCCACAGATGCTCGGGGCCCCGAAACGAGGTGTTGGCCACGTAGCTGAAGCGCTGCTCGGCGAGCCTCAGGTGCGGCAGGCGCCGCGTCAGCTCCTGGAGAAAGACCTGGATCTCCATCCGCGCCAGGTTCTTGCCCATGCACTGGTGCGTACCGTAGCCGAAGGTGAGGTGGTCGTTCGCATCCTCGCGCCGGATGTCGAACAGGTCGGCCTCGGCGAAGCGGCGCTCGTCGTGGTTGGCCGAGGAGCTGACGATCAAGAGCTTCGCTCCGGCCGGGATGTCGACGCCGTCGATCCGCACGTCGCGCGTGGCCCGGCGGCGCCAGGCGGCGATCGAGCCGTTGTGGCGCAGGCATTCCTCGACCGCGTTCGGAATCAGGCGCGGTTCGTCGCACAGCTCCTGCCACGCGCCCGGATGCTGCAGCAGCAGCTTGATCGCGTTGGCGCCGGCGTTGGCGGTGGTCTCGTGCGCGGCGACGATGCCGGCCATCATCATCGAGTGCAGGTAGGAGTCGGTCACGACCTCCGGCATTTCCTTCTGCTTGCGGATGCCGTACTGCATCCAGCCGTCGGCTTCGGGCTCGCGCCGCATCTTCTCGAGCAGCTTGCCGGCGAGCTGCCAGAAGTTGCCGACCGCGTGCGCCACCGCTACCTGCTCTTCGGGCCTCGGCCGGCCCCAGGTGTTGACCGTGTGCGCGATCGAGTACTTGCGCAGCAGCGCCATGTCTTCCTCGGCGATGCCGAGGAAGTGCAGGGCCACGGTCAAGGGCACTTCCCAGAGCAGCTCGTCGACCAGGTCGGCGCGGCCGGCGTCGACGAAGCGGTCGACGTACTCGCGCGTCAGCCGTCGCACCATCGGCTCGTGATGGCGCAGCGCTTCGGGCGTGAACGGCTCCATCAGCGCCCGCCGGCGCGGCATGTGCGCCGGCTCGTCCTCGTTGACCAGGGTGCGGTTGAGGGCGAAGCCGTAGGTGGCGAGCACCGCGTTCGCTTCGTCGCCGGTGGGCGTGATCTTCTCCAGCGCGATCGACGGGCTGAAGGTGATGTTGTCGCGGAAGATCGCCTTGATGTCGGCGTAGCGCGTCACCACCCAGTAGCCGAGGCGAGGGCTCCAGAACACCGGCTCCTGCTCGCGCGCCCAGCGCACGTAGTCGGGCGGATCCTGCTGGTAGCCGTCGCCGAAGGGGTCGAAGTCGGCGGCCCGCTGGCTGACCGGGCAGCCGGTCGGGGTGAGGTGCGCCGAGGGCGGGCCGTGGACGACGGGGCAGCCGTCGCTGCGGGCCGCGCTCATCGCCGCCGCCTCACTTCGGCGCCGGCGAGCGGCGCAGCCAGAGAACCCGCAGTTGCTGCAGCTCGGCGTCGACCCGGTCGTTGATGCGCTTGAGGTCGTCGTAGCGGCCCTGCAGGGCCTGTCGCTGCGCGGCCAGCAGCGCTTCGTTGGCGTCGAGCTGCGACTTCAGGATCGGCGGCAGCGGCTTGTTCGGATAGAACTCGGCCTCGTTCAGGAGGGGCTTGTGCGCGGCCATCAGGTCGGCGATGCGGCCTTCGATCAGGGTGATCGAGGCGCGGGTCGCGGCCAGCTCGTTCTGCCGGGCCGCTTCGAGCGCGGCCTGGTTGGGGTAGAGCTTGAGCAGGCGTTCCTCGTTGCGCTGGCGGATCTTGCGCTCGGTCGCCTCGGCCTCGTCCTTGCGCCGCTTCTCCTCGGCGGCGGCTTCCTCTTCGGGGCTGAGGTGGAGCGGGACCAGGCGCTTGCGCGAGCCGTCGGTGTTGAGCTCCCACTGCTCGCCGACGCAGCCGGAGAGCTCCCGATCGCTGCGCAGCTTCTCGCCCTTGGCGTTGACGCAGCTGTACATGGCCCCCCACACCACGTTGCCGGCCAGGCTCAGGACCAGGAGCAGCAGAATGCGAAACCGTGTCGTCACGACGCGAGTCTAGTGGCCCCCGCGCGACGATGTGTACCGGGTTCCCGGCGCCGCGAGGCGCGGCCGGCGGATGATCGAGACATGAGCAACCCAATCCCCGCGCTCGAATCCTGGATCGGGCGCTCCGAGCGGGTGAGCGACGAGGCGACGCGCGCGCCCGCGCTCGCCCTGGCCGCCACGCTCGACCGCGACGCTTCCGGGCTCGAGCGCGGCGACCCGCTGCCGCCGCTCTGGCACTGGATCTACTTCACGCCCAAGGCGCCTGCGCACGAGATCGGGCCCGACGGCCACCCGCGGCGCGGCGGCTTCCTGCCGCCGGTGAGCCTGGCGCGGCGCATGTGGGCCGGAGGACGGCTCGACTTCCATCAGCCGATCCGGATCGGCGACGCGCTGACGCGCACCTCCACCATCGCCGACGTGCGCCGCCGCGAGGGCAAGAGCGGTACCCTCGTGTTCGTGACCGTGCGCCACGAGATCGGCCGCGACGGCCTGCTGCTTCTCACCGAAGAGCACGACATCGTCTACCGCGACCTGCCGCAGCCGGGCGCGCCGGCGCGCGTTCCAGAGAATGCGCCGACCGACGAGTCGACCGCGCGCGAGGTCGTGCCCGATCCGGTGCTCCTGTTCCGCTATTCGGCTCTCACCTTCAATGGCCACCGCATCCACTACGACCGCAGCTACGTGACCGGGGTCGAGGGCTATCCGGGGCTGATCGTCCACGGGCCGCTGATCGCCACCCTGCTCGTCGACGAGGCGCGGCGGCAACGGCCGGGGCTGCGCGTCCGCCGCTTCGAGTTCAGGGCGGTCCATCCGCTGTTCGATATCGACCGGTTCGAGCTCTGCTGCCGTTTCGGCGCGGGTGCCGGCATCGACCTCTGGGCGCGCGACAAGGGCGGGCGGCTGGCGATGAGCGCGCGGCTCGAAGCCTGGGCGGACGACAATGTGCCGGTGTGGCCACACCCGTCTTCGCCCCCTCCGAGCCCATGAGCAACGACGACTCTTCCGCCTGGCGGCCGCTCTGCGCCACGACCGACGTCGAAATCGGCATGCCCCGGCGGGTCGAGGTGCAGGGTCTGCCCCCGCTCGCGGTGTTCCAGCTCGACGACGGTTTCTACGTCACCGACGACACCTGCACCCATGGCGAGGGCTCGCTCAGCGAGGGATATGTCGATGGCGACGAGGTCGAGTGCCCGTGGCATTCGGGCAAGTTCTGCATCAAGGACGGCAAGGCCACCGCGCCGCCGGCGTTCGAGCCGATCAGGATCTACAGGACCCAGGTGGTCGACGGTCGGGTCTGCATCGAAGTTTCCGCCGCCGGCTGAGGCCGGCGCGGCGTCGGCAGGCAGCGCGACCGGCCGCCGTCCTACAGGGCGGTGACCGCTGCGGCGATATGCTGCTCTGCAACATCACTCTGTCGCAGCCATGCTCTCGCCCCTGTCGTTCCATTCCCAATCGCCGCCGCTCGCCCTGCTGGCTTCCGAGCCCGCGCGGGCGTTGGTCGATTTCGTCGCCTCGCGTGCACCGAAGGCACCCGCGGCGGTCGGCGACGGCCATCGCGTCATCGTCTATCCCGGCCTCGGCGCGGGCAAGTGGAGCACGTCGCGCCTTCGCTCGGCGCTCGATGCCGCCGGCTTCGAGAGCGTCGACTGGGGCTTCGGCCAGAACCGCGGTCCGCGTGGCAGCCTGCCACACTGGCTGGAGCGGCTCGCCGCAGCGGCTGAAGAGGAGAGCGCGCGCGACGGCCGCAAGGTGAGCCTGGTCGGCTGGAGCCTCGGCGGGATCTATGCGCGCGAGATCGCGCGTGCGGTGCCCGCCGCGATCCGCCAGGTGGTGACGCTCGGCAGCCCGTTCGGCGCCGAGGCCGATGCCACCCATGCAGGCTGGCTCTATCGCCTGCTGAGCGGCTCGAAGCCGCCGCAGTCGCCCCGCTATCTGAAGGACCTTCGCCGTGCGTTGCCGGTACCCTCGACCTCGGTGTTCAGCAAGGCCGATGGCATCGTGCCGTGGCAGGGCTGCCTGCAGGCCGAAGGGCCGAAGTCGGAAAACGTCGAGGTGCCCGGCGTGAGCCACCTGGGCATGGGAACGCATCGGGCGGTGCTCGCGCTCGTCGCCGAGCGCCTGGCGCAACCCGAAGGCGCCTGGAAGCGACTGTCGCCGACGCACTGACGTCGGCTGGCCCCAAGCGATACTGACGCGCCGCGGGGCCATCGTCCCGCCGAGAGCCGGACGATGACGGACGACGCAGCGCCCTATCCCCGCCTGGTGGCCGACGTCGGCGGCACGCACGCCCGCTTCGGCTGGGTCGGCGAACCGGGCGCGGCGGTTTCCCTTGCAGCCACCTACGCCTGCGCCGACTTTTCCGGCCTCGACGCGGTCATCGCGCGTTACCTCGACGAGCATGCCGAGGGTCGGGCACCGGTCGCGGCGGCGATCGCCGTTGCCGTGCCGGTCGATCGCGACCGGCTGACGATGACCAATCGTGCCTGGACCTTCTCCGTCACGGAGCTCGCCCGCACGCTGAGCCTCGAGCGCATCGTGGTCCTCAACGACTACGCGGCGCTCGCGCTCGCCCTGCCGGCGCTGGTGGCGCACGAGCTGCGCCAGGTCGGCGGCGGCGTCGCGGTTGCGGGCGCGCCGCTGGCGGTGCTCGGCCCCGGCACCGGGCTCGGCGTTTCGGGCCTGCTGCGCTCCGGCTCCTTACTGCTGCCGGTCCCCGGCGACGGCGGCCATGTCACGCTCGCCGCGGCCGATGCGGCCGAGGACCGGGTGATCGAATCGCTGCGCCGTCGCTTCGGTCATGTCTCGGCGGAGCGCGCGCTCTCTGGCGACGGCCTGGTGAACCTGTATCGGGCGCAGTGCGAGATCGCCGGTCGTGCACCCGAGGCGCTGACGGCGGCCGAGGTCACGGCTCGCGACCGGACCGGCAGCGACGCCGCGTGCCGCGCCGCCGTCGACCTGTTCTTCGCCTTCCTGGGCAGCATCGCCGGCAACCTGGCGCTGACGTTGGGTGCGCTCGGCGGCGTCTATGTCGGCGGCGGGATCGTGCCGCGGCTCGGCGAGCGGATCGCGCGCTCGCCGTTTCGCGAGCGCTTCGAGAGCAAGGGGCGCTATCGCGCCTGGCTCGCGGCGATTCCTTGCTGGGTGATCGATGCCGGCACGGCGCCAGCGCTGCGTGGCGCGAACCGCGCCCTCGACCAGGTTCCGCCGGGCGCCCGAACGGGCTAGAGCTCGGAGATCGCCGTGTCGAGCGGCATCGTGTTGGTCGAGTTGCGGGTCGTGCTCGGCGCCGGCTCGGCCTCGAGGTCGTCCTTGCCGAAGGTGCCGAAGTACATCGGCGCGCGGCCCGGCGTGGTGTCGAGCCACGCGTCGAAGTCTTCCTCGGCCAGCAGCACCGGGGTGCGCTTCTCCTGCACTTCGCCCTTGTCGTTGGTCGGGCGATGGAAGCGCGAGAGCAGGGGATGCAGGTCGCAGTTGAGGGTGAGGATCGAAAAGCTCAGCATGCTTTCGCCGTCTTCGTCGATCCAGCGGTCCCAGAGCCCGGCGATGCTGAGCGGCGAACGATCGGTGCGGCGGATGCGCCAGCGCTCCGACTTCTTCGTGTCGTCGGCGTAGTAGGGGACGTAGAAGCACTGGGCCGGGACGATGCACCACTGCCGGCCGGCCCACGCGCCCTTGAAGGCCGAGCGGGCGGCCGCGGTCTCGGTACGTGCGTTCACGGTCGAGGCCGGCGGGCGCATGCCCTTGGCCGTGGCGTGTTGCAGGCCGAAGCGGGCGAGCACCACCTCGCGCTGTGCCGCCGCACCGACGCCATAGCGACGGATGATCGGCGCGAAATCGCCGGCAACGACGTCGGTGCTCCACTCGTCGGGAAGCGTCTGCCCCCACTCGCGCTCGAGCTCGGCAGGCGTGGGAGCCAGGAAATTGGTCGCCATCCCGTCACTTTAGCGCCGCCCGGCGGACTGTGGGGCGGCTTCTGCGTTGCCGGAAGTGAACTGCGCCACGCTGGCCGGGCCTGACACGCGTCCCGCCGCGACCCTCACAGGGCTGCAGGCGTTGGCAGGAAGGACGAAGCGTCTGGCCGGAGGAATCAATCGAGGAGGTAGGGGCATGACAGGTACCCCGCGGGCTTTCCACAGGCTCGATCCGTGTTCCGGCAACCGCTGCTGCGATTCGCGCCGAGGAGGGGCGAGGTGCCGGCTCCGGCGCACGCTGCCGCCCGACTCCGTGCCCGCGCGTCGCGCAGCTTGTCCCACGCGTCGATCGCGAGAAGGGCAAGCACGCCGGCACTGATCGCATAGAAGAACCACGAGGGACCGCGCATCGTGACGATCCGCAAGACCACGCCGCCGGTCAGGGCGCCGACCAGCAGCGCCGTCAGTGCAACGCTCCACCTGACGGCGAACTTCGGGGCGCCCCGCGTGGCGGGGCGAGGCTTGACCATGTCGGCTCTCCGATGACGAGCCACCACTTTGCGCGGGCCCGCCCGGTCGGTCTGTGCGCGACCGAACATATGGATCGGCGCCCTTGATCCAGCGCAATGTCAGACGGCGACCGGCGCCTTGATTCCCGCGTGCGGGTCGTAGCCGACGACCGAGAAGTCCTCGAGCGCGTAGTCGAAGATCGTCGCCGGGCGGCGGGAGATCTCCAGCGTCGGGTACGGGCGCGGCTCGCGCGAGAGCTGGAGTTCGACCTGCTCGGCGTGGTTGCTGTAGATATGGCAGTCGCCGCCGGTCCAGATGAAGTCGCCGACGTCGAGGTCGCACTGCTGCGCCAGCATGTGCGTGAGCAGGGCGTAGCTGGCGATGTTGAAGGGCACACCGAGGAAGATGTCGGCGCTGCGCTGGTAGAGCTGGCAGCTGAGCCGGGGCCGCTCGCCGGGTGCGGCCGCGGGCGCGACGTAGAACTGGAAGAACGCGTGGCAGGGCAGCAGCGCCATCTCGGGCAGCGCGGCGACGTTCCAGGCGCTGACGATGATGCGGCGCGAGTTCGGCTCGTGCCTGAGCTGCTCGACGACGCGCGCGATCTGGTCGACGTGGCCGCCGTCGGGCGTGGGCCACGAGCGCCACTGCACGCCGTACACCGGCCCGAGGTCGCCGTTCGGCGCGGCCCATTCGTCCCAGATCGTGACGTCGCGCTCCTGCAGCCAGCGGGCGTTGCCGTCGCCGCGCAGGAACCAGAGCAGCTCGAGGATGATCGAGCGCAGGTGCACCTTCTTGGTCGTCACCAGCGGAAAGCCTTCGCTCAGGTCGAAGCGCATCTGGTGGCCGAACACGCTCTTCGTGCCGGTGCCGGTGCGGTCGCCCTTGATCACGCCGTGGTCGCGGACGTGGCGCATGAAGTCTTCGTACTGGGAGCGGATGGGGCGGGCGGCTTGCATCCTTCGATTATCGAACGTCTCCGTGCTCGGAGTCGGGTTGACGAAGCCGTGGTCGGGCGCCCGTCCGGGCACGACCTCGGCGGTTGGCTCGCTGCGCGAGCCAACTCCCCTGCGCTGCTCGGATCCGGGGCCTGCCGCAGAACTCGCTACGTTCGCTTCGCTCACTGCGCTCAAACAGGCTGCGGCAAGTCAGATTGACGGTCGCGCGCTGCGCGCGCTGGCCCCGGCCCCTGCGCTGCTCGGCGCCTCCCACGCGCCCGGCCGCGCACCCGACCACGGCTTCGCCGGTACGCACGGAAACGCGGACGCCTGGCCGCGTCGGTGCTCGTCGCACAGACCAGGTGTTCTGCGGCGGCCCCGCGACCGAGCAGCGCAGGGGAGTCAGGCTCGCGCAGCGAGGCTGACCGCCAAGGTCGCACGCCGATGGGTGCACGACCCCGGCTTTGCCAACCAACCAAAGACTTCAGCGATCGAACTGCAACGCCGCCAATCTTGAATACAAGCCACCGGCCGCCACCAGCTCCGCGTGCGTGCCGGTCTCGACGATCTGGCCCGCCTCCATCACGACGATCCGGTCCGCTTTCTGCACTGTGGAAAGACGATGGGCGATGACGATCGTCGTGCGATGGCGCATCGCCGATTCGAGCGCAGCCTGGACCATGCGCTCGCCCTCGGCGTCTAGCGCGCTGGTCGCTTCGTCGAGCAGCAGCAGCGGCGGATTCTTCAGCATCGCCCGCGCGATCGAGATCCGCTGCCGCTGCCCGCCCGAGAGGCGCACGCCCCGTTCGCCGAGGAAGGTCTTGTAGCCCTCGGGCAGGGCGCTGATGAAGTCGTGCGCGTAGGCCGCGGTGGCCGCGGCGATCACTTCCTCGTCGCTCGCCTGCGGCCGGCCGTAGCGGATGTTCTCCATCGCGTCGGCCGAGAAGATCACGCTGTCCTGCGGGACGATGCCGATCCGGCCGCGCAAGGCGTCGAGGGCGACGCGCTCGACCCGGGCGCCGTCGATCCGCACCGCCCCCGACTCGACGTCGTAGAAGCGCAGGATGAGCTGGAACACCGTGCTCTTGCCGGCGCCGCTCGGGCCGACGAGGGCGACTGTCTCGCCCGGCGCCACGCCGAGGCTGAAGTCGATCAGCGTCGGGTGCTGCGGGCGGGACGGATAGCGGAAGGTCACGTTCTCCAGCGCGACCGACGCCCCGCCCGAGGACGCCGGCAACGGCTCCGGCGCCGGCGGCGAAACCACCGGCGAACGCAGCTGCAGGAGCTCCATCAGCCGCTCGGTCGCTCCGGCTGCGCGCAGCAGGTCGCCGTAGACCTCGGACAGCACGGCGACACTGCCGACCAGGATGATCACGTAGACGACCGTCTGGCCGAGGTGGCCGGCGCTGATGTCGCCGTGCAGCACCGCCTGCGTGCCCTGGTACAGGCCCCAGAGCAGCGCGCCGAAGGTCGCGCTGATGATGAAGGCGACCATGAACGAGCGCAGCCGCGTCCGCCGCACGGCGGTGGCGAATGCCCGCTCGGTCGATTCGCCGAAGCGCAGCGCCTCGCGGTCTTCCTGGAGGTAGCTCTGCACCACCGGCACCGCGTTCAGCACCTCGGCGGCGATCGCGCTCGAGTCGGCGACGCGGTCCTGGCTGGCGCGCGAGAGGCGCCGCACCCGGCGGCCGAAGTAGACCGTCGGCAGCACGATCAGGACCAGGATCGCCAGCACCTGCGTCATCACCACCGGGTTGGTGACGATCAGCATGATCATCGCGCCGACGCCCATCACCGCGTTGCGCAGGCCCATCGAGAGGCTCGAGCCGACGACGGTCTGCACCAGAGTCGTGTCGGTGGTCAGCCGCGACAGCACCTCGCCGGTCTGGTTGGTCTCGAAGAACTCCGGGCTCTGGCGGACGACGTGCGAGTAGACCGCGCTGCGCAGGTCGGCGGTGACCCGCTCGCCGAGCCAGCTCACCATGTAGAAGCGCAGCGCCGAGAACACGCCGAGGGCGATGCCGACGCCGAACAGGGCGACGAAGTGCTCGCGCAGCGCCATCACCCGCGAGCCCGAGTCACTGGCGATGAAGCCTTCGTCGATCAGCCCGCGCAGGGCCACCGGGAACACGAGCGTGCTCGCCGCGGCGAGCACCAGGAAGACGGCGGCGAGGACGATCCGGCCGCGATAGGGCCGCAGGAAGGGCAGCAGGCCCGAGAGCGAGCGCACGTCCCGCGCCGGAGCAGGCGGGGAAGACGGAGACGGGCCGGGCATCGACGAAGTCTAGGCGAGGCCCCGTCGCGCGGTCCTGCCCGGAAAGAAAGCCCATGCAATGAAAGCATATGCAGACAAAGCCTTGACATTAACTGCCTAGGCATGTATATTCCAACCCATGTCCCGCGCACCGTCACCGTCCCCCGCCTGCTTCTACAGCGCCGCCGGCTACAGCGCCGACGAGAGCGTGGGCTACCTGATGAAGCGGGTGATGATGAGCATCACCCAGGCGGCCGACAAGCACCTCGAGCCGCAGGGCATCACCCACGCGCAGTGGGGCCCGCTCTTCATGCTGCGGCGCTTTCGCGCCTCCACCGTGGCCGAGCTGGCGCGCGAGCTGCAGACCGACCCGGGAGCGATGACGCGCCTGCTCGACCGGCTCGAATGCAAGGGCTTCTGCCGGCGCGTCCGCTCCACCGACGACCGGCGCGTCGTCAACATCGAGCTCACGCCCGAGGGCGAGGTCGCGGCCGACAAGGTGCCGGCGGAGCTGGCGCAGATCCTCAATGAACACCTCGCCGGCTTCTCGAAGGCCGAATGGACCCAACTGAAAGGACTCCTGCGCCGCATGCTGGAAAACGGCGAAGCGGCAGCGGCGAGGTCGGCGAAATGAGCCTCTGCAATCCCGAAACCAGGAGCCGGGCCCAGGCCGTGGCCCGCACGCTGACCACGATCGTCATCGCCCTGACCTCGACGGTCGTGATCGCCCTCGCGGGCTGCGCCAGCTCCTCGGGCATCGCGCCGAGCGCCACCCTGGTCGACCCGGCCAAGGTCGGCGTCTCGGCCGCGCCCGCAGCGCCGCTCGCGCCCGACTGGTGGCAGGGCTTCGCCGACAAGGATCTCGCGGCGCTCATCGACCAGGCCGTGGCCGGCTCGCCGAGCCTGCGTGTCGCCCAGGCGCGGGTCGCTCGGGCCGCGGCCAATGCCGGCATCGCCCGCGCCGCCGAAGGACCGCAGCTCACCGGCTCGTTCGACGCCACCCGCCAGCGCTACACCGAGAACGGCATCTATCCGCCCCCGCTCGCGGGCTCGGTCAACGACAGCGCCTCGCTGCAGCTCAACGGCTCGTGGGAGCTCGACCTGTTCGGCCGCAACCGGGCCGCGCTCGACGCGGCGATCGGCGCGCAGCGCGCGGCCGAGGCCGACGCCGCGGCGGCGCGGGTCGTGCTCGCGGTCAACGTCGCCCGCAGCTACGTGCAGCTCGCTCGCCTGCTCGAGCAGCGCGAGGTGCTGCAGCGCTCGCTGACGCAGCGCGACCAGGTCCTCGGCCTGATCCGCCAGCGCGTCTCCGCCGGCCTCGATACCACCGCCGAGCTGTACCTCGGCGAAGGCGCGCTGCCGGAAACCCGGGCGCAGATCGAAGGCACCGACGAGCAGATCGCGCTCACCCGCCACGCCATCGCCGCGCTCGCCGCGCTGCCCCCCGACGCCGCCGACAAGCTGGCGCCGCGCCTCTCGGCGGTGCGTGCCGTGCCCGTGCCCGAGCTCGTGCCCGCCGACCTGCTCGGCCGCCGTGCCGACATCGTCGCCGCGCGCTGGCGGGTCGAGGCGGCAAGCGGCGACGTTGCCGCGGCGCGGGCGCAGTTCTATCCGAACATCAACCTCGTCGCCTTCGTCGGCCTCTCGACCCTCGGCCTCGACCGGCTGCTGCAGGCGGGCAGCGCGCAGTACGGCGTCGGCCCGGCGATCCGCCTGCCGATCTTCGATTCCGGGCGGCTGCGCGCCAACCTCAGCGGCCGCACGGCCGAGCTCGACGCCGCCATCGCCGGCTACAACGGCAGCGTGATCGACGCGGTGCACGATGTCGCCGACCAGATCAGCTCGTCGCGCTCGCTCGAGCGGCAGCTGCGCGAGCAGGGCGACGCGGTCGCTTCGGCCGAGCGCGCCTACGACGTGGCCACGCAGCGCTATCGCGCCGGCCTCGCGACCTACCTCACGGTGCTCAGCGCCGAAACCAACGTGCTCGCGCAGCGCCGCCTCGGCGTCGACATCCGTGCCCGCACGCTCGACACCCAGATGCTGCTGGTGCGTGCGCTCGGCGGCGGCTATGTCGCCCCGGCCGCCGTGTCCTGAGCACGGCGCCGCCTCTTCTCCGGAGAACCTTTCGATGAAACCCGACGACGCGACGCGTCTTTCAGAGCCGGCGCCCAGCGACGCCACCGCGGCGCTCGCCGCCCCGGCCCCCGCGGCCGAAACGAGCGTGCCGCCGCCGGCCGCTGCGGCGCCGGCGGGCGGCTCGCGGCGCAAGACCGCGCTGCTCGGCGTCGCCGGCGCCGTGCTGCTCGCCGGTCTCGCCTACGGCGCCTACTGGGCGCTGGTGCTGAACCACTTCGAGTCGACCGACAACGCCTATGTGCAGGGCAACGTGGTCCAGCTCACGCCGCAGGTCGCGGGCACGGTGATCTCGATCGCCGCCGACGACACCGATTTCGTCAAGGCCGGCCAGACGCTGGTCAAGCTCGACCCGGCCGACGCGCGGGTCGCGCTCGAGCAGGCCGAGGCGCAGCTCGCCCAGGCGGTGCGCCAGTCGCGCACGCTGTTCGTCAACAACGGCGCGCTGCGCGCGCAGATCGCCGCGCGCGAGGCCGATCTGGCGCGGGCGCAGAGCGATGTGGCGCGAGCCCAGGAAGACGTTGCCAGGCGGGCGCCGCTGGTCGCCAGCGGCGCGGTCGGCAAGGAAGAGTTCAACCACGTCACCTCGCAGCTCGCGGTGGCGAAGACGGCGCTCTCGGCCGCCGAGTCGGGCGCGCAGGCGGCGCGCGAGCAGCTCGCGTCGAACCAGTCGCTCACCGAAGGCATCTCGGTCGAGGAGCATCCGAACGTGCTGCAGGCCGCGGGCAAGGTGCGCGAGGCGCACCTTGCGCTGGCCCGGGCCGAGCTGCTTTCGCCGGTCGACGGCTATGTCGCGCGGCGCAGCGTCCAGCTCGGCCAGCGGGTCCAGGCCGGCACGCCGCTGCTCTCGGTGATCGCCCTCAAGGACGTCTGGGTCGACGCCAACTTCAAGGAAGGCCAGCTGCGCAACCTCCGCATCGGCCAGCCGGTGGAGCTGGTCGCCGACGTCTACGGCAAGAAGGTCGAGTACCACGGAACGATCGAAGGCCTGGGGGCCGGCACCGGCGCCGCCTTCGCCCTGCTGCCGGCGCAGAACGCGACCGGCAACTGGATCAAGGTGGTGCAGCGCGTGCCGGTGCGGATCGCCCTCGATCCGAAGGAAGTGGCCGAGCATCCGCTGCGCATCGGCCTGTCGATGGACGCCCGGGTCGACGTCAGCAAGACCGGCGGGCGGATGCTCGCCGAGGCCTCGCAGAACACGAGCCATGCGAAGAGCGCGGCGTTCGACGAAGGCCGCGCCGCCGCCGACGCCGACGTGCGGCGGATCATCGCCGCCAACCTCGGGCGACCCGTCGGCGCCGCCGCGACCGCCCGCAGCGCTGTGCCGCAGACGGCCGTTCGCGCCGACCGGCCGGCGTCGCTGGCGCGCGCGCCTTCGGCCGCAGCGGCCCACTGATGAGCTCGCCCGCCGCCACCGCGCCGGGCGGTCCGGCGCGGCTCGCGTCGCCGTCTTCGAGCGCGGCCCCGGCCCCGGCGGCGCCCGCCGCGGCGGCGCCGCTCGAGCCGTTGAAGGGCGGCGCTCTCGTTCTCGGCACGATCGCGCTGTCGCTGGCGACCTTCATGAACGTGCTCGACACGTCGATCGCCAACGTCTCCATTCCGGCGATCTCGGGCGACATGGGCGTGAGCCCGTCGCAGGGCACCTGGGTCATCACCTCGTTCGCCGTCGCCAACGCGATCTCGGTGCCGCTCACCGGCTGGCTGACGCAGCGCTTCGGCCCGGTGCGCCTGTTCGTGCTCAGCATCCTGCTGTTCGTGATCGCGTCGTGGCTGTGCGGCCTGGCGCCGAACATCGGCATGCTGATCGCCTTTCGCGTCCTGCAGGGCCTGGTGGCGGGGCCCATGATTCCGCTCTCGCAGACGCTGCTGCTCTCGAGCTATCCGCGGGCCAAGGCCGGCACGGCGATGGCCATGTGGGCGATGACGGTGCTGGTGGCGCCGGTCGCGGGTCCGTTGCTCGGCGGCTGGATCACCGACAACATCTCCTGGCCGTGGATCTTCTACATCAACATCCCGGTCGGCCTGATCGCCGCAGCGATCACCTGGTCGATCTACCGCAGCCGCGATCCGGGGCCGAGAAAGACCCGGCTCGACTACGTCGGCCTGGGCCTGCTCGTCGTCTGGGTCGGCGCGCTGCAGATCATGGTCGACAAGGGCAAGGAGCTCGACTGGTTCAACTCGCCGCAGATCGTCGCCCTGGCGGCCACGGCGGCGATCGGCTTCGCCTTCTTCCTCGCCTGGGAGCTGACCGAGGAGCACCCGGTGGTCGACCTGCGCCTGTTCGGCCGGCGCAACTTCCTGATGGGCACCCTCGCGCTCTCGGTCTCCTACGGCCTGTTCTTCGGCAACGTGGTGCTGCTGCCGCTCTGGCTGCAGCAGTACATGGGCTACACCGCCACCTGGGCCGGGCTGGCCACCGCGCCGGTGGGCATCCTGGCGATCATCCTGTCGCCCTGGGTCGGCAAGAACGTCTCGAAGATCGATCCGCGCAAGCTCGCCTCGGTCTCGTTCATCGGCTTCGGCTTCGTGCTCTGGATGCGTTCGCACTTCAACACCCAGGCCGACTTCGCGACCATCCTCCTGCCGACGGTGCTGCAGGGCGCGGCGATGGCGTTCTTCTTCATTCCACTGCAGGCGGTGATCTTCTCCGGCCTCGCGCCCGAACGGCTGCCCGCGGCCGCCGGCCTGAGCAACTTCGCCCGCATCACCGCCGGGGCGATCGGCACCTCGATCTTCACCACGGTGTGGGAGAACCGGGCAATCCTGCACCATGCCGAGCTCGCCGAGTCGGTGGGCCAGGGCAGCACCGCCGCCGCCCTCGCGCTCGGCCAGCTCGGCGCCGGCGGCTACGACGCGGCGCAGTCGCTCGCCACGATCAACCGCATGGTCGACCAGCAGGCGTACACGATGGCGGCGAACGACCTGTTCTTCGTCTCCTCGGCCTTGTTCGTGCTGCTGCTGGTCTTCATCTGGGCGAGCAAGCGGGTGCAAGGCGGCGCGGGCGGCGCCGGCGGGGCGCACTGAGGCGCCGCGACCTCGGTGGCACCGCCTAGAGTCGCAGCGGCGTCGCGTAGCCCGTCATCTCCAGATAGCCGCGGCCGACCGTGCGGCCGCTGGCATCGACGAGCGCCGACAAGCCCTCCCAGTAGATCGATCCGGTGCTGGCGCGGCTGTCGAGCTCCTGGTCGTCCTGCATCGCCTTGACCGTGAACGCGCCCGCGGGCGTCGTCACAGTCCATTCGACCGGATAGACGGCCTTCGACGCCGCGCTGGTCCAGTGCCGGCCAGCGGCGAAGGCGACCTCCGAGGGCGCGAAATCGCGCAGCTGGCCGCGCGCCGGGCGATGGCTGCCGCCCGCCCAGAGCGTCGTCCCGTCGCGACGGCGCAGCCGAAACGCGGTGAGCGCGCCACCGTCGTCGAGATTCATGCCGATCCAGTCCCAGCCGATCGCTTCCGGCGCGAGCAGTGCGTTGCTCCATTCGTGGTCGAGCCAGGCCCGGCCGGCGACGGCGAGCGGCGCGTCGGCGCCGAGCGCGAGCGTGCCGTTCACGGCGAGCTGCGGCTCGCTGTAGTAGCGGCTGAAGTGCGCCGTGTCGGGGCCCTTGCGCGACAGCCCGCGTTCGCCCTGGAGGAGCAGGGGCTGCGTCGCCTCCAGCCCGAGGTCGAAGCGAAAGCCCGCGGTCTGGCTGGCGGCGCGGGCGCGGTAGCGGCTCCGGTCGGAAGCGATGGCGCTGCGCTCGAGCCGCCAGTCGCGCAGCACCAGCGCCGTGTCCGTGCTGGCCGCCGCGGCGATGCCGAAGCCGCTGCGCGCGATCCGCTGGTCGTGCAGCAGGCGCCGGTTCGCGAGATCGGTGACCGCGGCATGCGCGAACACGAGCTCGCCGGCGCGAAACGCGCTGGCCTCGGCGCCGGCGATGCCGGTCGCGGCGCGAAAGAAGGTGATCTGGAAGCCCCAGGTCCGCCCCGCGGCGGCAAGCGCCCCGGTCAGGTACCACCACTCGATCCGCGCTTCGGGATGGGCGCCGAAATCGCGCGGAAATGCCAGGTCGGGTGCGACGGTTGACGGGCCGGCCGCACGAGCCGCGCCCGGTCCGCCGGCAGCGAGAAGGGCCAGGACCAGGCCACGGCGCGAGAGCATGGCCAAAGGATCGCACAAGAGGGCGTGGGCCGAGCGTGCGTTTCATGCCGACGCCGCGGGGAAGGCCGCTTGAAGGGTCATTGCCTTTGCACTAGTCTGCGCCGGCGCCTCGCGCCTGCGAAGCCGTCCGATTCCAACAAGGAGAAAACCGATGCGTCGATCGAAACTCGCCACCCTGCTCGCGGCCGTTGCCGCCACCACCGTTCTCGTCGCCTGCGGCTCGATGGGCTCCAAGAACGACATGACCTTCTTCGTCACCAGCGCCGGTTCGGGCAAGGGCGCGGACCTCGGCGGCCTGGCCGGCGCCGATGCGATCTGCACCAAGCTCGCGGTCGCAGCCGGCTCCACCGGGCACGACTGGCGCGCCTACCTGAGCACCGTCGCCGTCGGCGGCACGCCCGGCGTCAACGCTCGCGACCGCATCGGCCCGGGCCCGTGGCGCAACGCCAAGGGCGTGGTCATCGCGCAGAGCGTGACCGAGCTGCACGGCGCCAACAACCTGAACAAGAACACCGCGCTCACCGAGAAGGGCGAGGTGGTCAACGGCCGCGGCGACACACCGAACATGCACGACATCCTGACCGGCTCGCAGCCCGACGGCACCTCGATCGCCGGCCCGGCCGACACGACCTGCGGCAACTGGACCAAGAGCGGCGAAGGCGCGGCGATGGTCGGGCACAGCGACCGCACCGGGCTCGACGAGAGCGTGCCGGCGAAGTCGTGGAACTCCTCGCACCAGTCGCGCGGCTGCAGCTACGACGCGCTGAAGGGCACCGGCGGCGACGCCCGCTTCTACTGCTTCGCGCGCAACTGAGGCGCGCGCGGCGATGCCGAAGTTCAGCGCCCTCAGCATCGAGAAAGACCCGGCGCGGCCGCGCGTCGCCCGGCTGCGCCTGTCGCGGCCGGAGCGGCTGAACGCGATCGACACCCGCATGCCGGGCGAGATCGCCGCGGCGGTGGCCTGGGCCGAGGCCGAGGAGGAAGTGCATGTGATCGTCGTCGAGGGCGAGGGACGCGCCTTCTGCGCCGGCTACGACATGGTCGTGCTCGCCGAGGACACGCCCCTGGCGCCCAAGGTCGACAACCCGCTGCAGCAGGAAAAGAAGCCCTGGGACTCGATGGTCGACTACGCGGAGATGAAGCGCCACACCGAGGCCTTCATGAGCCTGTGGCGCTCGTCCAAGCCGACCATCGCCAAGGTGCAGGCCTACGCCGTCGGCGGCGGCAGCGACATCGCGCTCTGCTGCGACCTGCTGGTGATGGCCGACGACGCGAAGATCGGCTACATGCCGACCCGCGTCTGGGGTTGCCCGACGACGGCGATGTGGACCTTTCGCCTCGGCCCGGCGCGCGCCAAGCAGATGATGTTCACCGGCGACCCGATCAGCGGCCTGAAGGCGGCCGAATGGGGGCTGGCGAACATCTCGGTGCCGGCGGCGGAGCTCGATGCGGCGACCGATGCGCTCGCCGACCGCATCGCCGGCGTGCCGCGCTCGCACCTGGCGATGCACAAGCTGGTCGTCAACCAGGTGATGCTGACCGCGGGCGTGGAGCAGGCGCAGACGCTGGCCACGGTGTTCGACGGCATCACCCGGCACAACCCGGAAGGGCTGTGGTTTCGCCGTCAGGCGCAGGCCGAGGGCTTCAAGTCGGCGGTCGAGTGGCGCGACAGCGGCCGGCCCATTCCCGAGGGCGACGAAGCGCGCCGGCTGGCGGCAGAGCTGGAGAAGCGGATCGCCGATTCGGGGCAGGGCGGCTAGGCTCCCTCTCCCACTTGTGGGAGAGGGTCGGGGTGAGGGTCGTCGATCGCGCGCACCCTCACCTCCCTCTCCCGCGTCGCGGGAGAGGGAGCAAGATCACCAGTCTTCCTTGACCGCGAGCGCGAGCTCGCGGCCGATCGCGGCGCGCGCCGCGAGCCAGGCCGTGAGCGTGCCGGCGGCGACGACCGCGGCGCAGAGCGCGGCGAGCCGGAGCCAGGGCAGCAGCAGCTCCATGGTCCAGTGGAAGCTCTGCGGATTCACGACCTTCACCAGCACCCAGCTGACGGCGATGCCGAGCGCGAGCCCGAGCACCGCGCCGACGCCCGTCCAGACCGCCCCCTCGGCAGCGACGACGGCGACGATCTGCGCCCGCGCCAGCCCGAGGTGCGAGAGCAGGCCGAACTCCTTGCGTCGCGCCAGCACCTGCGCAGAGAAGCTCGCCGCGATGCCGAACAGGCCGATCGCGATCGCCACCGCCTGCAGCCAGTAGGTGACGGCGAAGCTGCGGTCGAAGATGCGCAGCGAGGTGGCGCGGATCTCGCGCGGCGCCGCGAACTCGAGCAGCGCGCCGTCGTGGCCGAGCTCGCCGGCGAGTCGTCGCAGCGTGGCCTGGACTTCGGCGACGTTTGCGTCCGGCTCGAGCCAGAGCGCCATGTCGTTGATCCGCGTGTCGCCGGTGAGGCGCTGCCAGTCGCGCGCGTCGAGAACGATCGCGCCGTACTGGCGCGCGTAGTCGCGCCAGACGCCGCGCACGAACACCGGCCGGCGCGTGCCGTCGGGCAGCGGCAGCGTCAGTCGCTCGCCGGCGTGCGCGCCGTAGAGCGCGACCATCGGCTCGCTGACGTAGGCGGCGATCTCGCCCGGCGGCGCGGCGACGAGCTCGCCGCTGAGCGGGAGGCTCTTCGCCGGATCGTCGAGCGGACGCGAGATCAGCGCGACCGAAGGCCGCGCTGGATCGAACGGCATGGCGACGACCCGCTGCGCGTCGGCGCGGCGCACGCCGGGCAGGCCGGCGGCGAGCTCGGGCAGGCTGGGCGGCAGGGTCGCCAGGTCGCCGCCGCCCGGGCCGACGGCGACGCGCACGTAGAGGTCGGCGGGCAGCACGATGTCGAGCCAGTGGGTCACCGCGTCGCGAAAGCTCGCGACCATCACCGTCAGCGCGACCGAGAGGGCGAGGCTGGCGACGACGCCGGCCACCGCGATCGTCGCGCTGTCGCGGTCGTGGCGGGCGCGCTCGATCGCGAG
The DNA here is from genome assembly GCA_021414305.1 of Burkholderiales bacterium. Classification (GTDB taxonomy): domain Bacteria; phylum Pseudomonadota; class Gammaproteobacteria; order Burkholderiales; family Burkholderiaceae_C; genus Schlegelella_A. Next base: position 122,343 of record JAIOOS010000001.1, read on the forward strand.
CAGGGCGAGCGGCCGGCGCGCGGGCCGCGTCGCGGCGAGCAGCAGCGCGACGCCGCCGGGAATGCAGGCGATGCCGCCGATCAGCAGGCAGCCGACCGAGGCGTAGGCGGCGAGCGGCAGGCCGGCGATCGGCGGCAGCAGCGCGAGGGCGATGCCGGCGACCATGAGGGCGAGGCCGGTGCCCAGCGATCGGTGCCCGTGCCGGCTCGCGCCGAGTCCTTTGAGCGCCTGCGCCGGCGCGATCGCCTGCGCGGCACGCGCCGGCAGCCAGCCGCCGACCAGCGCGGCGGCCACGCCGAGGGCGCCGTAGAGGACGGTGCCGCCCAGGTCGAAACGCAGCGCGGGCGCGACGCCGCCGAAGTAGCCGCCGCCGAGGTCGCCGCCGAACAGGCTGAGCGCGAACGCCGCCAGCGCCGCGCCGAGGGCGAGGCCGAGGGCGCTGCCGGCCAGCCCGAGCAGGGCGGTTTCGCCGAGCACCAGCGCCAGCCGGCCGCGCGCCGCCAGGCCGAGCACCCCGAGCAGGGCGAGCTGCTGCTGCCGCTTGGCGACCGAGAGCGAGAGGATCGAGAAGACGAGAAAGGCGCCGGTGAACATCGCCACCAGGGCGAGCACCGTGAGGTTGACGCGGTAGGCGCGCGATACGTTCGAGAGCCGCTGCACCGCCTCGCCCGGCGCCGCGGCGCGCACGCCGGCGGGCAGCTCGAGCTCGCGGATCAGGCGCTCGCGATCGGCGCCGGTGGCCAGGCGCAGGTCGATCCGCGACACCTTGCCGACGAGGCCGAACGCAACCTGCGCGCCGGCGATGTCCATCACCGCGAGCGGCGGGCCGCCGGTGGCGACGCTGCCGGCGACGCGCAGGCTCGTCCGTCCGCCCGCGGTCTGCAGCGCGACCTGGGATTCGCCGGCGGCCACGCCGAGCCGGCGCGCGGCCTCGGCGTTGAGGAACAGGGCGCGCGGATCGAGGACCGCGAACCGGTCGGCGGCGTCGTTCGGCCGCGGCAGCAGCGCCGGCGACAGCGCGGCGACAACGAGCGCATCGATGCCGGCGATGCGGATCGCCACGCGCTTGCCGGCGGCGTCGAAGGCGTAGGTCTCGGCGTCGACCACCGGGCTGGCGACCGCGACGGCGGGATGGCCTGAGACGCGCGCGTACAGCGCCTCGTCGAAGCCGGCGGGCGGGCCGATGATCTCGAGGTCGGGCTCGCCGTTGACGGCGCGCACCGCGGCGCTGAACTCGGCCAGCGCCGAGGCGTTGATCAGGTGCACCGAGAACGCGAGCGCGACGCCGAGCGTCACCGCGACCAGGGCGGCGAGGTTGCGCCAGGGATGGTGGCGCAGCTCGGGCCAGGACAGCTCGCGCAGCAGCGTGAGCAGCGGCGGCCGGGCGGAGCGTGCGGCCGGGCCCATGGCGCCCTCAGCCGACGATGCCTTCGGGCGTGAGCGTCACCACCCGGTCGGCGCGCGCCGCGGCGGCGCGCGAGTGGGTCGCGAGCACGCAGGCCGCGCGCTGCACTCGCACCTGGTCGGCGAGCAGCGTCATGATCCGGTCGGCGGTCGCGGGGTCGAGGTTGCCGGTCGGCTCGTCGGCGAGGATGAGCTGCGGCTTGTGCACCAGCGCGCGGGCGATCGCGACGCGTTGCAGCTGGCCGCCGGAGAGCGTCTGCGGCAGCCGCGTGCCGAACCCGCCGAGGCCCACCGCGGCGAGCATCGCCTCGACGCGCTCGTCGTCGCCGCGGCCCTGCAGCAGCAGCGGCAGGCCGATGTTGGCGGCGACGGTGAGGTGCGGAAGCACGTGGAAGGCCTGGAAGACGAAGCCGAGATGCTCGCGACGGAAAGCGGCCTGCGCCGGCTCGGCCAGCGCGGGCACGTCGACGCCGGCGATCCGCACCGAGCCGGCGTCGACGCGGTCGAGCCCGGCGATGCAGTTGAGCAGGGTCGACTTGCCGACGCCCGACTCGCCGAGGATGGCGACGAACTCGCCGGCCCGGACCGAGAGATGGACGTTGGCGAAGACCGTCGCGTCGCCGTAGCGCCGGGCGAGGGAGGCGATCTCGAGCAGCGCGGAGACGGTCGGTCTCATGACAGCGCGAGTGCGGCGGCGAGGCGCACGACCTGCCCGGTCGCGTCGGCCGCGTCGCAGGCGACCACGCGGCGCGCCGGCATCGCGCGCAGCCAGGTGAGCTGGCGCTTGGCGAGCTGGCGCGTCGCCGCGAGGCCGGCGGCGGGCAGCGAGGCGAGGTCGCCGCCATCGAGCGCGGCCCACGCCTGCCGATAGCCGACGGCGCGCATCGCCGGCAGCTCGGGATTCAGGTCGCCGCGCGCCCGCAAGCCCCGGACTTCGTCGACCAGTCCCGCCGCGAGCATCGCCGCGAAGCGCTCGGCGATGCGCGCATGCAGCCAGGCGCGGTCGTTCGGCTCGAGCGAGATCAGCGGCGGCGGCGGCGGCCGCGCCTTTTCCGTGTGCCAGGCGGAGAGCGGTCGGCCGCTGACGCGATGGACCTCGAGCGCGCGCTGGATGCGCTGGGAGTCGGTCGGCGCCAGGCGCGCCGCGGTGGCAGGATCGATCGTCGCCAGCTCGGCATGGAGTGCAGGCCAGCCTTCGTTCGCCGCGCGTGCGTCGATCGCCGCGCGCACCGAGGCATCGGCTTCGGGCATCGCGTCCAGGCCTTCGAACAACGCCTTGAAATAGAGCATGGTCCCGCCGACCAGCAGGGGCAGGGCGCCGCGCGCAGCGATCTCGGCGACGAGCCGGGTCGCATCGGCGACGAAGCGGGCCGCGGAGTAGCGCTCGGCCGGATCGAGGATGTCGATCAGGTGATGCGGCACGGCGGCGCGCTCGGCCGCGCTCGCCTTCGCGGTGCCGATGTCCATGCCGCGGTAGACCTGCGCCGAATCGACGCTGACGATCTCGACCCGGCGGCGCGGCGCGAGATGCTCGGCCAGCGCCATCGCCGCGCGACTCTTGCCCGAGGCCGTGGGCCCGGCGATGCAGAGGCAGGCGAGGGCGCCGCCGGAAGACGCGCCGCTCACGCCGGCAAGGTTCCGGCGAGCGCGCGCGCCGGCCGCGCCGGCTCGCCGTGGCGCTGCACCAGCGTCCATGCCACCGCGGCGAGGGCGACGCTGAAGGCGCCGATGCACAGCGTCAGGGGATAGACCGTGTCGTCGAGCGTCAGCGCCAGCCAGAGGCCGACGCCGAGGGCCGTCAGCGTCATCGCGAAGCCGGAGAGCGACGCCGCGGTGCCCGCCTTTTCCGGAAACGGGCCGACCGCGCCGGCCTGGCCGCAGGGCTGGTGCACGCCGTGGCCGATGGCGTAGAGATATTGCGGCAGGAGGATGGCCCAGACCGTGTGCACGCCGGCGAGGCTGAGCAGCGCCATGCTCAACCCGCCCGCCAGGCTGAAGGCGGCGCCACGCTTGACCGCGTCGCGCAGGCCGTGGCGCAACAGCAGCCGCCGGCACCAGAACGTGCCGCCGATGTAGGCGAGCGAGATCGAGCCGAGGATCAGGCCGTACTCGACCCGGCCGACGCCGAAGTTGCGGATGAAGACGAACGACGAGCCGGCGAGCATGCAGAACAGGCCGCCGAAGGTGCAGCCGCCGAGCAGCGCCCAGGCGCGAAAGGTCGGATTGCCGACGACCTCGGCCCAGTTGCGCAGCACCCGCGCCGGCCGGGTGGCGCCGGGGTCGCGCCGCGGAACCGTTTCCGGCAGGCGCAGGGCGACGTCGAGCAGCGAGACCGAGCCGAACAGGGCGAGCACGAGCAGGGTCGCGTGCCAGCCGAAGGCTTCGACGACGACGCCGCCGACCAGCGGCGAGAGCACGGCGATCACGCCGAGGCCGGTGAGCGCCCGCGACATCATGCGGGCGCCGGGCGCGGGCTCGTAGAGGTCGCGCACGATCGAGCGGCCGCAGGTCACCGCCGCGGCCATCGCCGCGCCCTGCAGCGCGCGCCAGGCGATCAGCGCCTCGATGCTCGCCGAAGCGGCGCTCGCCAGGCTGGCAAGGGTGTAGAGCGAGAGGCCGACGAGCAGCACCGGACGGCGGCCGAACCGGTCGGAGAGCGGCCCGCAGACGAGCTGGGCGAGGCCGAAGGCGATGATCAGCGCCGAGAGCGTGAACTGGGCGGCGCCCACGCTCGCGCCGAGGTCGCGCTGCAGCGTCGGCAACGCCGGCAGGTAGAGGTCGGTCGTGACCGGCTGGATGCCGAGCAGCAGCGTGAGCATGACGACGACCGAGGGCGTCGTCATCGGCCGCGGCGCGGCGAGAGGCGAAGGCATCCGTCGAGCGTATCAGGGTAGGACCGGCCCGACGGTTGCTTGGCGTCGGGTCCGACACCAGGTCAGGGACCCGGACGCTTGCGTGCGGCCCAACGATGGCGACACTCGGCGGACCAAGAACAACAGGAGTCGCCCATGGGCCTCTCGACCTCTCTGCGGCGCGCGCCGATGCTGGCCTGCCTCGCCGCCCTGAGCTTGGCCGGGGCCGCCCAGGCCGCCGAGCTGACGCTGTTCGAGAACCCCAACTTCGGCGGCGTGCAGGTCACGCTGCGCGGCTATACCCCGAACGTCGCCCGCGTCGGCTTCGGCGACCGCACGTCGAGCGTGGTGGTCGACTCGGGACGCTGGGAGGTTTGCACCGACGCCGACTTCAAGGGCAAGTGCGTGATCCTCGGGCGGGGCGAGTACCCGACCCTCGACCGCACGCTCAACGACAACATCAGCTCGGCACGCGAGGTCGGCACCTACGGCGACCGGCGCGGGTCGTACAACGACTGGGGTCGGGGCACGATCCAGCTGTTCAGCCGCCCCGGCTTCGCCGGCCGCAACGTCACGCTCGAGGCCGACTCGGCGGCGCTGTCGGGCAACAATTTCGACGACCGGGCCTCGAGTCTCGTCGTCACCCGCGGCACCTGGGAGCTTTGCGCCGACCCCGGCTTCCGTGGCGGCTGCCGGACCTATCCCCCGGGTCGCTATGCCGACCTCGGCTACGGCATGGCGCGCGAGGCCTCGTCGGTGCGCCTGATCCGGCCGACCCGCGACGCTCCGGTCGTGATCTCCCCCGGCCAGCCGCTGCCCGGCGACGGACCGGCGCGGGCCATCCTCTACAGCGAGCCCGACCTTCGCGGCATGAGCCTGGCCCTCTCCGGCCCGGTGAACGACCTCGCGCGCTCGGACTTCGACGACCTGGCCGCCTCGTTGATCGTCGAGTCGGGCACCTGGATCGCCTGCCGCGACACGTATTTCCGCGGCGAATGCCGGACCTACGGCCCGGGCCGCTACGACAACAACGAGACGAGGAACTTCCTGAGTCGGATCTCCTCGATCCGGCCCGGCGGTGGCGTGGTGCCGCCGCAAGTGCCTCCGGCGCCGCCGCCGCGCGACACCGGCGTCGAGCTGTTCGCCGACGCCAATTTCCGCGGCGACCGAGTCGCTGTCGACGGCCCCATCGCCGACCTGACGCGCGCCAACTTCAACGATCGCGCCGAGTCGGTGATCGTCCATGTCGGCACGTGGGAGATCTGCAGCGACGCCGGCTTCAACGGCAGCTGCGCGGTGTTCGCTCCGGGCAGCTATGCGCGGATCGGCGGCCTCGCACGCCAGGTTTCCTCGCTGCGGCGAGTTCGCTAGCTCGAAGGCCCCCATGAACCTCCACCTCGCCATCGGTCCGCTCGTCTCGCTCGTCGCCGGCATCCTGATCCTGATCGTGCCGCGCCTGCTCAACTTCATCGTCGCGATCTACCTGATCATCATCGGCCTGCTCGGCCTGTTCGGCGGCAACCTGAGGATGTAGTCGGCTAGAAGCGCTCGCCCGGCGCGAGGTAGCGCCATTGCCCGGTCGGCAGGTTGCCGAGCGATACGCCGCCGATGCGCACACGCTTGAGGCCGAGCACCTGCAGGCCGACCTCGTCGCACATGCGGCGGATCTGCCGCTTCTTGCCTTCCTGGAGGACGAAGCGGAGCTGGTCGTCGTTGAGCCACTCGACCTGCGCCGGGCGCAGCGCCGCGCCGTCGAGGCTGAGGCCGTGGCGCAGCAGGGCGAGCTTGTCGGCCGCGAGCGGCGCACCGGTCCTGCTGGCGACGCGCACCAGGTACTCCTTCTCGATCTCGCCACCCTCGCCGACGAGCTGCCTGGCGATGCGACCGTCCTGCGTCAGCACCAGCAGGCCGACCGAGTCGATGTCGAGCCGGCCCGCGGGCACCAGGCTCCTCAGGTGCTGCGGCGTGAAGTGGATCGGCGAGCGGTCCTCGCGCCATTGCTTCTCGCGCGTCACCAGCACCCGCGCCGGCTGGTAGCCGTCTTCGGCCTGCCCGCTGACGAAGCCGACCGGCTTGTTGACGAGCACGGTCACGAGCTGCGCCTGCGCGTGCTTGGCCGGCGCGTCGATGGTGATGCGCTGGCCCTCGACGACGCGCGAGCCGAGCTCGCTGACCACGCGGCCGTCGACCCGCACCCAGCCGCGCGCGATCCATTCGTCGGCCTCGCGCCGCGAGGCCAGGCCGAGCTCGCTCATCCGCTTGGACAGGCGCATGCTGCCGTCGGCGTGGCCGGTGGTCTGCTGCGCTTTCGGCGGCGGCCGCCCTTCGGTGCTCATCGGTCGAGGCGGTTCAGCGACCGCGCCAGAAAAGCTGGTCGAGCTCGCGCAGCGTGATCTGCCGCCAGGTGGGCCGGCCGTGGTTGCACTGGTCGGCGCGCTCGGTGCGCTCCATGTCGCGCAAGAGGGCGTTCATCTCGTCGATCGTGAGCTGCCGGTTGGCGCGCACCGCGCCGTGGCAGGCCATGGTCGAGAGCAACTGGTCGCGGGCTCGCTCGAGCGCGCTGCTCGCGCCGAGCTCGGCGAACTCGGCGAGGACGCTGCGCGCCAGCTCGACGACGTCGCCGCCGGCGAGCGCCGCGGGCACCGAGCGCAGCGCCAGCGTGCCGGCGGCGAGCGGCGCGAGGTCGAGGCCGAGTGCGCGCAAGGCGTCGGCGCTGGTTTCGGCGGTGGCGACCTCGGCCGCGGTCGCGGCGAAGGTGGCCGGGATCAGCAGCGGCTGCACCGCCGGCGCCTGGCCGGCGAGGTCGGCCTTGAGGCGCTCGTAGACGACGCGCTCGTGCGCGGCATGCATGTCGACGATCACCAGGCCAGCGGCGTTTTCGGCAAGGACGAAGGTGCCGGCGACCTGCGCGATGGCGCGGCCGAGCGGCCAGTCGGTGCTCGACCCGGCGCCCGCCACGGAGGCAGCGGGGACGGCGTCGCCGTCGGCTGGCGAGGGCGCGCCCCAGTCGCGGGCCCAGAACGACGGCATCGGCTCGGCGGCACGCAGCACCGAGGCCGGCCAGGCGAGCGGACGCTGCGTCGCCCAGGTGGCGGCGCGGTCGGGCTCCGGTCGCGCTTGGCCCCAGTCCGCACTGACCGGATCGGCGCCTTCCGCGCCCGTGGCGCCGACGACGGCCACCGCCAGTGCCGCTTGCACGGCCTTGCGCACCGCCTCGTGGACCTCGCGCGAATCGCGAAAGCGCACCTCGGTCTTGGCCGGATGGACGTTGACGTCGACGCGCTCGGGCGCGACCTCGATGTAGAGCAGGTAGGCCGGATGGCGGCCGCCGTGCAGCACGTCGTCGTACGCGGCGCGCACCGCATGCGCGATCAGCTTGTCGCGCACGTGCCGGCCGTTGACGAACACATACTGCAGGTCGGCGCGGCCGCGCGCCGATTCGGGCGTGCCGGCGCGGCCGGCGATCGACAGGCCGCCGAGGTCGACGCCGACGAGCCGGCTGTGGGCGATGAACTCGGCGCCGAGGACGTCGCCGGTGCGCACCGGCAGCGTCGAGCGGTTCCAGTTCGCCACCGCCTTGCCGTCGTGCCACACCGAGAAGGCGATGTCGGGGCGGACGATCGCCTGGCGCCGCACCGCCTCGAGGCAATGCGCGAGCTCGGTCGCCTCGGTCTTGAGAAACTTGCGCCGCGCCGGCGTGTTGAAGAACAGCTCGCGCACCTCGACCGTCGTGCCGACGCCGCGCGCCGTGGGCTGCAGCTCGCCGCTGCGCGCGTCGAGCCGGGTGGCGTGCGCGGCGTCGGCGGTGCGGCTGGCGAGCGAGAGCTCGGCGACCGAGGCGATCGCCGCCAGCGCCTCGCCGCGAAAGCCGAGCGTGGCCACGCCTTCGAGCTCGGCGAGCGAGGCGATCTTGCTGGTGGCGTGGCGGCGCAGCGCCAGCGGCAGCTCGGCGGCGGCGATGCCGTCGCCGTCGTCCTCGATGCCGATCGCGCGCACACCGCCGCCGACCAGGCGGACGACGATCTGGCGGGCGCCGGCGTCGATCGCGTTGTCGAGCAGCTCGCGCACCACCGACGCCGGCCGCTCGACCACCTCGCCGGCGGCGATCTGGCTGATCAGCTCGCCTGGCAATTCGCGGATCGGCCGGCGCAGGCGGGCCTCGAGGACGGCGTTCATCGCCCCATTGTAGGAAGCCGCTTCTCCCTCTCCCGCTCGCGGGAGAGGGCCGGGGTGAGGGCTAGTCGAGCAACGAGCGCTTCCCCAGCCAGTCGCGGCAGACCCCCACCGCCTCGGCGAGCTGCTGCGGCTGGCCGGCGTAGTAGTGCGACGCGCCTTCGATCACGCGCATCGTCTTGTCGGCGCTCGCCGCGGCGCGAAAGACCAGGCCGGTGTGCGGCTGCGGCACGGCGTCGTCGGCGCCGTTCTCGATCGCCAGCAAGGGCACGGTCACGCGCGCCGCGCAGCGCTCGCCGTGCGCCTGGGTGTCGTCGATCGACCATTGCGAGAGCCAGGCGCGCAGGGTCGAGAAGCGCGCCATTCCGGCCGGGGCGCTGTTCGCCAGGCGCGGCTCGCCGAGGTAGCTGGTGCCGGGCCTGCGGCCGTTGGGCTCGAGCCTCGCGTCCAGGAAGCGCGGCTCGGCCATGGTGCGGTGGGTGACGAAGCCGCGCTCGGCGCGCGGCTCGCCGCGGGCGCGCATCGTCTCGAGCATCTCCTTGACCCATGCGGTGCGGGCACGCAGGCGCGCGAGCTGGCACGCGCGGAAGCGGGCGAGGTAGTCGGCCGGATAGGGCGGCTGGTTCGGGTTGCGCGGGTCGTAGAGGTCGAGCTCGGGATCGCGCCGGTCGGGGTCGTTCTCGTCGAGCACCGAGGGGTCGATCCAGTCGGCGAGCAGTTGCGCGCGCGAGACGTGCGCGGCCTGGAAGATCATCGCGTCGGCAGGCACCAGGCCGGCGGCGGCGAGATCGACCGGGTCGCCGGCGGGCGTGGCGATGATCGTCGGCCGCTCGGCCTCGGCCTGGTAGAGCAGGGCGAGGGCGCCGCCGCCGGACCAGCCGCACAGCACGACCTTGTCGTAGCCCCAGACCTGGCGCGCATGACGGACCCAGGCGCCGAGATCGAGGACGACGTTCTCGAAGATCAGCGGCGTGTCGTTGCGCGCGTAGCGGCTGGCGGCACAGAGCACGTGCAGGCCGCTCGCGGCCATCGCCCGCGGCACCGGCAGGAGCTGCAGGGTGCTGGCCGGGTGCATGTAGACCAGCAGCACGCGGCTGGCCTTGCCTTCCGGCAGGAAGCGGATGCCCTCGAGGTTCACGGCACCCTGGCTGCCGGCGAAGCCGTAAACCTCGCGCACGGTCGAGGTTTCGGCGTAGCTCAGGTGGGCCCATTCGGACCGGATCGCGAACGCTTGTTCCATGCCGCGCAGTGTCGGGCCGGAAGCGGGCGGCGTCGAGAGCGCGTCACTCTTCACAGAGTTGCCGGGAAGCGCGGCTCGCCGGGGCGATTGCGCTCGGCCGCGTGTTAGCTTCAGCGCGTATGAACGAAGCCGCTGCCGTCGACGCCGACGCCGAGCCCTCGCCGGCGTTCCTCCAGGCGGTGGCCGACCTCGGCACGAAGCAGACGGTCACGACCTCGGAGGCGATTTTCAATGCCCAGGGCGTCAAGCTGCTCGAAGGCGGCGCCAAGGTCGACCGCGGTCTGTACGACCGCCTGATCTCGCACCGCCTGTCGCGCCCGCTCGACGAGTGCGTCCACGCCGAGCCCACGGTCGACGGCAAGCTGCTGCGCGAGGCTGCGGAGGCGGCGATGGAGCGCTGGCCGTTCTTCGCGCAGCTCGCGCCGACCGCGCTGGCGCGCGAATCCCTGCTGCGCCTGATCGCCTCCGTGCCGCTGCCCCGGCCGGTGGCCCTTCACCTCGACCTGGCACGCAACAGCCGGCCCGGCCTCTTCACGCACAGCGTCCTGATGGCGCTGCTCTGCGCCCATCTGGCGGGGCAGGGCGAAAGCTCGACGCGCGACGATGTCGTCGACGCGGCCGCCGCCGGCCTGCTGCACGACATGGGCATGCTGCACATCGACCCGGCCCTGCTGGATGCCGACGAGCGGCTGAGCGGCAACCGCCTCAACCCCGTGTACGTGCACCCGGTCACCTCGTCGATGCTGATCGACCGCTTCGCGGACTATCCCAAGCCGGTGGCACGCGCCGTCATCGAGCACCACGAGCGGCTCGATGGCTCCGGCTATCCGCGCGGCCTGCTCGGCGAGGCGATCAGCCCGCTCGGCCGGATCGTCTCGCTCGCCGAGGTGGTGACGGCGATGTTCGACGGCGAGCGCGAGCAGCCGGAGCAGCGCGTCTCGCTCCTGCTGCGCATCAACCCGCGCCGCTACGACCCGGCGCTGGCCGCCGCGGTGCATCGCCTGCTCGCGGCGCTGCCGCCGAGCGAGGCCGACGCCGGCGACACGCCGGAGCACTCGATCGCCCGGCTGCTGCGCCTGGCCGACGAGCTCGAGCGCTGGCGCAAGACCAGCGAGTCGATCGGACCCGCGCTCGACGGCGCGCATGCCGCGCTGCTGGTCTCGATGAACGAGCAGCATGGGACCCTGCAGCGCATGCTCTACGACGCCGGCGTCACCCACGAGCAGCTCGGCGCGCTCGGCGACGACGTCGAGGCCGACACGGCGATGCGGATCGAGCTCTGGGCGCTGGCCGAGGAGCTGCTGTGGCAGCTGCATTCGGCGGCGAACCAGCTCAAGCGCCGCTGGCAGGCGACCGAGCCCGCGCTGGCGCACCCGCCAGCGCTCGCCGCCTGGTTCGCCAGCGTCGCCTCGCTCGACGACTCGCCCGCGGCCGCCGGCTGACCCGGGGCAGGCGGTTTCGGAGGCGAAAGGCGCCTCGTCATAATCCGCGGCATGGAATTCCTCGGCGCGATCCTCGACTTCGTCCTGCACGTCGACGTGCACCTCACGACCTTCGTCCGCACCTACGGCACGTGGGTGTACGCGTTGCTGTTCGCGATCATCTTCGTCGAGACCGGCGTCGTCGTCATGCCGTTCCTGCCCGGCGACTCGCTGCTGTTCGTCGTCGGCGCGATGTGCGGCGTCGGCCTCATGAACCTGCCGCTGGCGATCGTGCTGCTCTGGGTCGCGGCCGTGCTCGGCGACCAGTGCAACTACGCGATCGGCCGCTACTTCGGGCCGCGCGTGTTCCAGTGGGAGCACTCGCGCTGGTTCAACAAGCGCGCGTTCGACCAGGCGCACGAGTTCTACGAGCGCTATGGCGGCGTCACCATCGTCGTCGCCCGCTTCCTGCCGTTCCTGCGCACCTTCGCGCCCTTCGTCGGCGGCGTCGCCGAGATGACGCGGCGCAAGTTCACGCTCTACAACATCGGCGGCGGCTTCCTCTGGGTCGCCAGCCTGATCCTGGCCGGCTACCTGTTCGGCAACATCCCCTGGGTCAAGGAAAACCTCGACAAGATCATCTGGGCTGCCATCCTGCTTCCCGGCCTGCTGGTGTTCGTCGGCGCCTGGCGGGCACGGCAGAAGCAGCGGGTGAAGCCGGCCTGAGCCGGCAGGCCGTCAGGGGCCGGTCGCGGGAGCGAACGGCAGCACGAGCTGGTCGGCGACGGTCTCGGGCTTCATCAGGCGCCAGCGGCCCCGGGTGCTCATGTCGAGCACCGTCGTCGTCACGTCCTGGGCGTTGGCCGAAGGATCGAGCTCGAGCACGCGCTTGACGCAGCGCACGATCCACTCCGAGGTCTCGCGCACGTAGTCGATCTCCGCGTCGTCCAGCCGGCAGACGAGGCGGAAGGTCTTCTCGAACGGATCGTCGTCGGGCGGCGTGGGCATCGCCCGCGATTCTTGCAACGAGGCCCCGGCCGCGGTGCGCCGGCCGCCCATGCCGGGCGGCCAGGCGCGCAATCCGTCACGCGCCGTGCGAAGGCGGCGTGACGGGCGCAGCGCGAGCGCCTAGCGGACCGTGTAGCCGCGCCCTTCCATGCAGGCGTACGTCGCCCGCTGGAAGATGCTGGCGTCGTTCATGGCACGGGGTTGGGTAGTCGCCCAGCGGTTGCAGTCCTGCCGATCGGCTTCGGTCTGCGCCGTCGTCTGCCCGTTGCGCGGATAGAAGATGGGGTCGGGCGGCGACGAGCCCGGCACCGGCTGGCCCGAGCGCACCACCCGGTCGCCGGGCGGGGGCTCGGCGACGACGTACTCCGTCACCGGCGCGCCATAGGCCGGATAGCCGTAGTAGCCACCGTAGTAGCCGTAGTAGGGCGCGTAGGCGACAGCGCCCCAGCCCCAGTAGTAGCCGGGCCAGTAGCCGCGGTAGCCGCCGTACCAGCCGCCCCAGCCGCCGTACCAGCCGCGGTAACCGTAGCCGCCGTGATAGCCGCCGTGATAGCCGCCGTTGTAGCCACCGCCACCCCCGCCACCGTGCTGGTAGCCGGGACTGCCGCCGCCGCCACCACCACCACCACCCGGACGGGCTTCGGCCAGGAGCGGAGTGGCGGACAGTGCCGCCGCGGCGACCAGCGCAGCAACCAGCGTGATCGATCTCGATTTCATGACGATCTCCCCAGGCGCACCGGCGCCGTCAGACAGTCTCGACAGCAGCCATTTTGCGCCCGTCGCCGCGCCGACGCGGCGCTCGCGAGTGGCACCCCGTTTGCCAACACGCACTTGACCACGATCCACCCCATTTTCGGAGCCCCCATGCGCTTGCTTCCCGCCACCTTCACCCTCTCGGCCCTTCTTCTTGGCGCTGCGCTGCCGACCGGGGCGGCCGAATCCGTCGGCCAGGCAGTCTCCCAGGCGGCGGTGGCGACCGGGCACGCGGTCGGCACCGCGGGTCGCGCCGTCGGGCACGGCGCCGCCGAGACCGGTCGCGCGGTCGGCCATGGCGCCGCCGAGGCGGGCCGTGCGGTCGGCCATGGTGCCGCCGAAGCCGGCCGGGCCACCGGTCATGCCGCTGCCGAAGCGGGCCGGAAGACGGGCACCGCCGCCAAGACGACCACGCAGAAGGCCAAGGCCGCAGTCAAGGGCGAATCCTCGCCCGGCTGAGCGACTCAGGGCCGCAGGGCTCGCGCCAGCTCAGCGGCGCACAGCGCGACCGCCGTGTTCGCTTCGTCGAGCACCTTGCCCATGGTGATGAAGCCGTGGATCTGCCGCTCGAAGCAGAGATAGCTCGCGCTGTTGCCGGCCGCGACCAGGGCATTGGCGTAGGCCAGGCCCTCATCGCGCAGCGGATCGAAGCCGGCGGTGAGCACCAGTGCCGGCGGCATCGTCGCCAGGTCGGTGTGGAGCAGGGGCGAGGCCCGCCAGTCGAGGTAGCACGCCGGGTCGTCGATGTAATTGCCCCGGTAGTACTCGATCGTCGGCCGCTCGAGCAGGTAGCCGAGGCCATTGGCGACGTGCGAGGGGTGCACGCAGCGCATGTCGGTCGCCGGATAGATCAGCAGCTGAAAGGCGATCGGCAGGTCGCCGGCATCGCGGGCGAGCAAGGCCACGACCGCGGCGAGATTGCCGCCGGCGCTGTCGCCGCCGACCGCGAGCCGCGAGGCGTCGAGGCCGAGCTCTTCTGCGTGGCGCCGCACCCAGTAGGTGGCGGCGAGGCAGTCGTCGACCGCCGCCGGAAAGCGGTGCTCGGGCCCCATCCGGTAGTCGACCGCCACCACCGCGCAGCGCGAGGCGTTGGCGAGTTGCCGGCAGAGCACGTCGTGCGTATCGAGGTCGCCGATGGTCCAGCCGCCGCCGTGGAAGTAGACCAGCACCGGCGTCGGCGCCGGGTCGTCGCTGCGCCGCGTCGGTCGGTACAGGCGCAGCGCGATCGGGCCGTGCGGACCGTCGGCCACCAGCTCGGAGATCTCGGCCACCTGAGGCGACTCGGGCTGGGTGATGGCGCGCCGGTCGCGATAGAACGCCCGCGCCTCGACCGGCGGCAGATCCTGCATCGCCGGCAGGCCGCGCGATGCGATCAGGTCGAGCAGGGCCCGGGCTTGCGGATGGAGCATGCGTCTTCCTTCTGGAGCAAGCCCCGGTTATAGCTGGCGGCTGCGCGCCAGCGGCGGATTGCGCGCGAAGTAGCGCTGGATGCCGGTGGCGAGCGCGTCGACGAGCTGAGCGCGGTAGTCCGGATCGCGCAGCTTCGCCTCTTCTCCCGGGTTGGAGATGAACGCCGACTCGACCAGGATCGAGGGGATGTCGGGCGCCTTCAGCACCGCGAAGCCGGCCTGCTCGACGCTGCCCTTGTGCAGCTTGCCGACCTTGCCGATCTGGCCGAGCACCTCGCCGCCGAGCTTGAGGCTGTCCTTGATCTGCGCGGTGGTGCTCATGTCGAGCATCGCCCGCATCACCGTTTCGTCCTTCACCGCGACGTTGACCCCGCCCACCAGGTCGGCGGCGTTCTCGCGGTTGGCCATCCAGCGCGCGGCGCTGCTCGAGGCGCCGCTCTGGCTGAGCGCGAACACCGAGGCGCCGCGCGCCTCGGGGTTGAGGAAGGCGTCGGCATGGATCGAGACGAACAGGTCGGCCTGGACCCGCCGCGCCTTCTTCACCCGCTCGTGCAGCGGCACGAAGAAATCGGCGTCGCGGGTGAGCATCGCCCGCATCGACGGGTTGGCGTTGATGCGGTCGCGCAGCAGCATCGCGATCGCCAGCACCACGTCCTTCTCGCGCAGCCCGCTCGGACCGATCGCGCCCGGATCCTCGCCGCCGTGGCCCGGGTCGAGGGCGATGACGACGAGCCGGTCGATCTTCGCCTGGCCCAGCACCGGCGGCACGACCGGCGCCGGCAGCACCGGCAGCACATTGGCGGAGCTGCCGGGCGAGGGCGGCACCGTGCCCGCCGCCGCCGAGGCCGCCGCCACGGCCGAGTTCATGCGGCCGATGAATTCGCCGAGCGAGTCCTGGACCGCCTGCGCCGCCTTCGCCTCGGCCTGCTCCTTGTCGCGAATCAGGGCGAGCAGCGGATCGGCCTCGTGCACCGGATGCAGGTCGAACACCAGCCGGTGCCGGTAGGCCGCGACCGGCGCCAGGGTGAAGAGCTGCGGCGCGGTCGGCTGCTTCAGGTCGAGCACGAGGCGGACGATGCGCGGCTGGCTCTGGCCGACGCGCACGCCGGCGATGAACGGGTCGTCGGCCTTGACCTTGCCGACCAGTTCGCGCAGCTGCGGGCTGAGCTCGAGGCCGTCGACGTCGATCACCAGGCGCGACGGGTTCTCGGCCAGGAAGTGCTTCTCCGAAAGGGGCGCGTCGGACTCGATCGTCACCCGGGTGTATTCGTCGGCCGGCCAGACGCGCACGGCGACGATGGCGGCGCCGAAGGCGAGCTCGCGCGTGCCGAGGCCGAGGGCGAGCGCGCCCATGGCGCGCAGCGCGTCGCGGCGCGAAGGCGAGCTCACCGCAGCAGCTCCTCGCCGCGGGCGCTGAGCGCCTCGATGCGCAGCTCGCGCGCTGCGCTTGCGTCGTCGGGCCGGATCGTCAGGCGCAGGTCGCAGGGCGGCAGCAGCGCCTCCGCCTTCTCAGGCCACTCGACCAGCTTCAGGCCGGGCTCGGCGAACACCTCGCGAAAGCCCGCATCTTCCCACTCCTGGGCGTCGTCGAAGCGATAGAAGTCGAAGTGGGCGATGGCGAAGTTGCCGTGCGCCGCGTCGCTGCGGTACGGCTCCATCAGGGTGTAGGTCGGGCTCTTGACGCGGCCGGCGACGCCGAGCGCGGCGAGAAGGTGGCGGGCGAAGGTGGTCTTGCCGGCGCCGAGCGGGCCGTGCAGCTCGATGAAGGCATCGGCCAGCGCCGGGTGGCCGGCGAGGGCGGCAGCGCTGGCGGCGCACGCGGCCTCGTCGCCCCAATGGACGAGGCGGGTTCCTAGAATCGAAGGCTGCAATGCACGAATCTCATGTCCTGGACGGCGAGGCCCTGCTTGCGCAACTGCGGGGCTGGGGCCGCGAGCTCGGATTTTCCCAGATCGGCATCGCCGGCATCGATCTCGCCACCGCCGAGGCCCCGTTGCGCGCATGGCTGGACAACGGTTTTCACGGTGCGATGGACTACATGGCCGCGCATGGCCTGAAGCGGGCCCGGCCGGCCGAGCTGGTGCCGGGAACGCTTTCCGTGCTGACCGCGCGGCTCGACTACCTGCCGCGCGAGACGCCGGCCGACTGGCAGGCGCGCGAATGGCGGCGGATCGAGCAGCCCGAGCAGGCCGCGGTGGCGATCTACGCCCGCGGCCGCGACTATCACAAGGTGTCGCGGCAACGCCTGCAGCAGCTCGCCGATCGGCTCGCCGATGCGATCGGCCCGTTCGGCCACCGCGTCTTCACCGATTCGGCGCCGGTGCTCGAGGTCGAGCTCGCCGCCCGAAGCGGCCTCGGCTGGCGCGGCAAGCACACGCTCGCGCTCGACCGCGAGGCCGGCTCGATGTTCTTCCTCGGCGAGATCTACGTCGACCTGGCGCTGCCGCCGACGCCGCCGGTCGAGGCGCACTGCGGATCCTGCCGCGCCTGCATCGATGTCTGCCCCACCGGCGCGATCGTCGGCCCGTACCGGCTCGACGCACGGCGCTGCATCTCCTACCTGACGATCGAGCTGAAGGAAGCGATCCCGGTCGAGTTTCGTGCCGCGATCGGCAACCGCATCTACGGCTGCGACGACTGCCAGCTCGTCTGTCCCTGGAACAAGTACGCCGTGCGCAGCCCGCTCGCCGACTTCGACGCCCGGCCGGGGTTCGCCGCGCCGTCGCTGCTCGAGCTCTGGGCCTGGGACGAAGCCGAGTTCCTGCGTCGTACCGAAGGCAGCGCGATCCGGCGCATCGGCTTCGAGCGCTGGCAGCGCAACCTCGCCGTCGGCCTCGGCAATGCCCTGCGGTCGGCCGGCGATGCGGCCATCGCCGAGGCCCTGCGCGCTCGCCGCGAGGGCGCGAGCCCACTGGTTCGGGAGCACATCGACTGGGCGCTGGCGCAGGCGCCGGTCGCCATCGGCTGAGGCCTCAGGAGACGAGGCCGAGCACCGCCAGCCAGAGCGGGATGCTCAGCATGCCGAGCGCGGTCGATACGGTGACCAGGCCGGCGACGAAGCTGCCGTCACCGCCCATGCGTGCGGCGAGCACGTAGGCGCTGGCGGCAGTCGGCAGCGCGGCGAACAGGACGACGATGCTGCGCTGCTCGGGCGGCAGGTGGAGCAGCAGCGCCAGGCCGATCGCCACCGCGGGCAGCAGGGCGTGGCGAATCGCGAGCAGGCTCGTCGCCAGGCCGGGGGCGGCCTTCAGGCCGCCGAGGGTGAGGCCGGCGCCGACCGCCATCAGGCCGATCGGCAGGGCGGCCAGGCCGATGCGCTGCAGCGTCGTCGTGACGGCTTCCGGCAGCGTCAGGCCGAGGGCGTCGCCGGCGAGGCCGAGCACGGTGCTGATGATCAGCGGGTTGCGCACGATCTCGCGCCCGTAGGAGTGGCCGCCGTGCCGCGCCAGCGGCCAGACGGCGGCGACGTTGCAGATGGGAATCGCGAGCGCCATCAGCAGCGCCATCCAGGCGAGCCCCTGCGCGCCGTAGAGCCGCTCGGCAAGCGCCAGCGCGATGTAGGAGTTGAAGCGGTACGCGACCTGCGCGCCCGAGGCATGCAGGCGCCGGTCGACGCCGGGCCAGCGGCCGATCGCCAGCGCGACGGCGATGCCGATCGCGAGCGTGCCCAGGCCGGCAAGGCCGAGGTCGAGCGCCTGCGCCGGCTGCAGCGGGCTCTTCAGGATCGAGTTGAAGAGCAGCACCGGAAAGAGCAGGAAGTAGACGAGCCGCTCGGCGGCCTCCCACACCCTGCGGTCGAGCGCGGTGCCGCGGCAGATGACGAAGCCGAGCAGGATCAGCAGGAAGTCGGGCAGCAGGAGCAGGGGGTTCGCCACCCGGTCGAGTATGCCGACCGAAGGCGGGGTCTTTGCCGCGGCTGCCCGGCCGGGGCCTTCGCCTAGACTTCGCCGTCCATCGAGATCCGAAAACCGCCGGAGTGTTCATGCTGCATCGCCGATCCCTGCTCGCCACCGCCGCCCTCGTCGCCCTGCCGGGCCTGGGCCGGGCCCAGTCGGGCTATCCGAACAAGCCGGTGCGGCTGATCGTCCCGTTCGCGCCCGGCGGCACGACCGACATCGTCGCCCGGGTCGTGGCGGAGAAGATCAACGCGGCGCTCGGGCAGTCGCTGATCGTCGACAACAAGGCCGGCGGCGGCGGCTCGATCGGCGCGACCGAGATCGCGCGCTCGGCGCCCGATGGCTACACCATCGGCATGGCCACGGTCTCGACCACCGCCGCCAACCCGGCGATCAACCCGAAGATCGCCTACAACCCGCTCACCGACTTCACGCCGATCATCAACGTCGCGGCGACGCCGAACGTGATCGCCGTGCACCCGAGCTTTCCGGCCCGCGACTACAAGAGCTTCCTCGCCGAGCTGAAGAAGAATCCCGGCAAGTACTCCTACGGCAGCTCGGGCACGGGCGGCATCGGCCACCTGCAGATGGAGCTGTTCAAGAACCTCTCGGGCACCTTCGTCACGCACATTCCGTATCGCGGCGCGGGTCCGGCGCTCAACGACGTCGTGGCCGGCCAGGTGCCGATGATCTTCGACAACCTGCCGTCGGCGCTGCCCTTCATCCAGCAGGGGCGGCTGATCGCGATCGTCGTTGCCGCGCCGCAGCGGCTGGCGGTGCTGCCGAACATTCCCACCTTCAAGGAAGTCGGCCTCGAGCCGGTGAACCGGCCCGCCTTCTACGGCATCCACGGACCCAAGGGCATGTCGAAGGAGGTGGTCGACCGGATCCACGACGCGGTCAAGAAGACGATCGACGATCCGGCGGTGAGGAAGCGGATCGAGGACACCGGCTCGATCGTCATCGGCAACACGCCCGAGCAGTTCGCCGCGCAGATCGTCGCCGAGTTCGAGGTCTACAAGAAAGTCGTGGCGGCGCAGAAGCTCACGCTCGACTGAGCCCGCCATCGACGGCCGCGAGCGCAGCCATGAACAGCGCGAGCGCGGCAGTGATCGACCGGTTCATCGACGCGCTCTGGATCGAGGACGGCCTCGCGGCCAACACGCTCGCGGCCTATCGGCGCGATCTGACGCTGTTCGCGACCTGGCTCGCCGGCCACGGCCCGCGCCCGCTGGCCGAGGCGAGCGAGGCCGACCTGCGCGAATACGCGGTCGCCCGCCATGGCGGCAGCGCCGCGACCAGCGCCAACCGCCGCCTGGCGGTGTTCCGGCGCTTCTTCCGCTGGGCCTTGCGCGAGCACCTGACGAGCGCCGATCCGACCTTGCGCCTGGCCGCGGCGCGCCAGCCGATGCGCGTGCCCAAGTCGCTGTCGGAAGCCCAGGTGGAGGCCCTGCTCGCCGCCCCCGACGTCGGGACCGCGCTCGGCCTGCGCGACCGGACGATGCTCGAGCTGATGTATGCGAGCGGCCTGCGGGTCAGCGAGCTGGTCGGGCTGAAGACGGTGAGCGTCGCCTTCGCCGAGGGCGCGCTGCGCGTCACCGGCAAGGGCGCGAAGGAGCGGCTGGTGCCCTTCGGCGAGGAGGCGCACGCCTGGATGCAGCGCTATCTCGGCGAGGCGCGCGCCGCGATCCTCGGCGGCCAGAGCAGCGATGCCCTCTTCGTCACGGCGCGCGGCGGGCCGATGACGCGGCAGATGTTCTGGAAGCTGGTCAAGGCGCACGCCCGCACCGCCGGGATCGTCTCGCCGATCTCGCCGCACACCCTTCGCCACGCCTTCGCCACCCACCTGCTCAATCATGGCGCCGACCTGCGCGCGGTGCAGATGCTGCTCGGCCATGCCGACATCTCGACCACCACCATCTACACCCACGTCGCGCGTGAACGGCTGAAGGCCCTGCACGCGACCCATCACCCGCGCGGCTGAGGATCGACATGAGCGAGCGCAGCGCGGGTTTCGTCGGTGTCGGCAACATGGGCGGGGCGATGGCCCTGCGGCTCGGCGAGCTCGGCTGGTCGGTCGGCGTGCGCGACATCGACCCGGCACGCGAGGCCGAATGCGTGCGCGCCGGGGCGCGCGCGTTCGCCACGCCGGCGGCGCTGGCGGCGGCGCATCCGGTCGTCGTCGTCGCCGTGGTCGACGCGGCGCAGTGCGACGCGGTCCTGTTCGGCGCCGACAGCGCCTTCGCCGCGCAGCCGCCGCCGGGGGCGTGCGTGCTCCTCTGCCCGACGCTCGGTCCGGCCAGCACCGAGCGGATCGCGGCGCGCCTGGCCGCGCTCGGCGTCGCCTGCGTCGACGCGCCGATGTCGGGCGGCCCGGCGCGCGCCCGCGACGGCAGCATGAGCCTGATGGTCGCCTGCGCCGATGCGGTGTTCGCGAGCCAGCGCGTGCTCATCGAAGCCCTCTCGTCGAAGGTGTTCCGGGTCGGCGAGCGGCCGGGCGACGGGGCGCGGACCAAGCTCGTCAACAACCTGCTCGCCGCGATCAACCTCGCCGGCGCCGCCGAGGCGATCGCGCTGGCCGAACGGCTCGGCCTCGACCCGGCGCGCACGTTGGCGGTGATCGAGCAGTCGAGCGGGCAGAGCTGGATCGGCTCGGACCGGATGCGCCGCGCGATCGCCGGCGACCTGGCGCCGCGCGCGCACACCAACCCTGCTGGCCAAGGACACGGGGCTGGCGCTCGGCATGGCGGAGGAGGTCGGTTTCGAGGCCGCGCTCGGCCGGCTCGCGGCGCAGCGCTTCCGCGAGGCCTGCGCCGCCGGCTTCGCCGCTCTCGACGACGCGAGCCTGCTCGAGCAGCTGCGAAGGACCGGAGCCTAGCGGCCCGGGTCGCTAGCTCCTGACCTTGCGCGGATGCAGGGTCTGCATCGTGGCCACGCCGATCATCACCAGCGTCGCCAGTCCGCCGATCATCAGCCGGTCGGTGACGAAGGCGAGCGGCAGCAGCGCCAGCAGCAGGACGACGCCGACCAGGTGCGAGAGCGAGGTCCCGCCGTAGACGATCCGCTTGTAGGCCATGTTGCCGGCGAGGTAGATCAGCGGGCCGCCTACCAGCACGGCCGCCGCGGCCGTGTCCATGCGTTCTCCCGGGCGATGCAGCATCAGCTCGTCGCCGACCGCGGCGACGATCACGCCGGCGATCAGGATGACGTGCACGTAGTGGAAGCGGGCGCCGATCCGGCCGGGATCGGCAGAGCGCTCGATCGCTTCGGTGCCGTCGCGGCTGCCGGTATCGAAATACACCCACCACATCGCCACGCTGCCGGCGAACGCGGCCATCAGGGCGATGACGGTCGGCAGGTCGAAGTGCGGCGCCTGGCTGAACGAAGCGCCGGTGGCGAGGACCGATTCGCCGAGCGCGATCATCACGAACAGCTGGTTGCGCTCGGCGAGATGGCCGCCGTCGATGGTCCAGTCGGTGGAGGCCGAGCGGCCCAGGCCGGGCACGGCGAAGCCGAGCATGGGCGCCGCGTACTCGCAGGCCACGCCGGCGATCCAGAAGGCGAGCCGAAGATTGCCCTCGGCCAGGCCGCCGGCGATCCACAGCGTCGCCGACAGAAACACCCAGGCGAGGATGCGCTGGAAGTTGGGCACCAGCGCGTGATCGCGCGGCAAGCTGACCAGGACGACGACCGTGCGGATCACCTGGATCGCGGCGAAGCAGAGCCCGAAGGCCAGCCCGGCCGCGGCGAAGGCGGCGGGAATGGTCGCCGAGAGGGCGAGCCCGGTCAGCATCAGGGCGAACAGCAGCAGCCGCATGCGCGGGTGCTCGGGGTTGAACCAGTTGGTGACCCAGCAGGTGTACTGCCAGCCGAGCCAGACCGCGAACCAGAGCACCAGCGTCTGGCCGGCGTTGACGAGCGTCAGGTCGGCGAGCAGGCGGTGCGAAAGCTGGGTGACGGCGAAGGCATAGATCAGGTCGAAGAACAGCTCTTCGTTGGTGACCCGCGACTGCTCGCCGCGGTCGCGCAGCAGCGGCTGACGCGCGTGCCGGGTCACCCCGCGACGAGCGCGGCGAACCGCGCCAGGTCGACGTTGCCGCCGCTGATGAGCACGCCGACGCGCTGCCCCTTCAGCTCGTTCTTCATGCGCCGCGCGGCGGCGAAGCCGAGGCAGCCGGTCGGCTCGACGATCATCTTCATGCGCGTGGCGAAGAAGCGCATCGCCTCGACGAGCTCGGCGTCGCTGGCGGTGAACACGTCGTCGACGTCGCGGCGGATGATCTCGAACGTGATCTTGCCGAGCGACTGCGTCTGCGCGCCGTCGGCGATGGTCTTCGGCACCTCGATGTGGACCAGGTGGCCCGCGCGAAACGCCTGCTGCCCGTCGTTGCCGGCTTCGGGCTCGACGCCGTAGACCTTGCAGCCGGGAGCAAGCGCGCGCGCGGCGAGCGCCGAGCCGGAGAGGAGGCCCCCGCCGCCGAGGCAGACGAAGAGCGCATCGAGCGGGCCGGCCTCCTCGATCAGTTCCTTGGCCGCCGTGCCCTGCCCGGCGATCACGTCCGGATGGTCGAAGGGCGGAATGAGCGTGAGGCCGCCTTCTTCTGCCAGGCGACGGCCGATCGCCTCGCGGTCTTCCTTGTAGCGGTCGTAGACGACGACGGTGCCGCCGTAGCCCCGGGTCGCCGCGACCTTCGCCGCCGGCGCGTCGTGCGGCATGACGATCGTCGCCGGCATGCCGAGCAGGCGCGCCGAAAGGGCGACCGCCTGCGCGTGGTTGCCCGAGGAGAACGCGACCACCCCGGCCTTGCGCTGGCCTGAGTCGAAGCAGGAGAGGGCGTTGTAGGCGCCGCGGAACTTGAACGCGCCCATGCGCTGGAAGTTCTCGCACTTGAAGAAGAGGCTCGCGCCGGCTTCCTCGTCGGCGGTGCGCGAGGTCAGGACCGGCGTGCGGTGCGCAGCGGGGGCGATGCGAGCGGCGGCGGCGGCGACGTCGTCGTAGGTCGGAATCCTTGGCATGGTGGTCGGGCTCACAGGGTGGCGACGGGCACGGGCTTGCCGAACAGGTAGCCCTGCATCAGGCGAAAGCCCATCTGCCGGCAGAGCTCGGCATCGGCCTCGGCCTCGATGCCTTCGGCCAGGGCGACCGAGCCGAGGTCGATGACCAGCCGGACCAGGTCGGAAACGACGCGCTGCTTGCGCGCGCTCGCCGCGGCCAGGCCGTTGACCAGCGCCATGTCGAACTTGACGAAGTGCGGCGGCGCTTCGCTCAGCTCGTTGAGGCGCGCCTGGCCGGCGCCGAAGTCGTCGTACGCGAAGCGCACGCCGATGTCGGCCAGCCGGGCGCCGAGCTCGCGCATGCGCGCGGTCTCGACGACCGCGGTCTCGTGGATCTCGATCACCAGCTCGATGCCGGGATGCTCGCGCACCAGCCGGGCGATCCCCGGGACGAAGCCGGGCTCGGAGGTCTCGGTCGGGTGGGCGTTGACGAACAGGGTCGCGCCGCGCAGGCGCGGGGCGACGGCGGCGACGCCGTGCTCGCGCAGCGCATGGCTCAGCTCGCCGGCGCGGCCGAGCCGCGTCGCCAGGCTGAACAGGTGCATGGGCGAGGCCGGCAGCTCGGGGTGGGTGCAGCGGCCCAGCAGCTCGTAGGCGACGACCCGGCCGTCGCCGGCATTGACGATCGGCTGCACTGCCGCCGACAGGCCGTCGCCGCCGAGCAGGGCGAGGAACTGCGCTTCGTTGGCGACGAACTGCTCGCTCAGGCGGCTGCCGGGCGCGGTGATGACGGTGCGCTCCTCGGCCGGCAGGATGCTGTCGCGGGCGCCGGCGTCGGCGCGGCGGATCCGGAATTCGGCGCTGCCGATGTGGACGATGTCGCCTTCGTCGAGCAGGCGCGGGGCATCGATGCGCTCCCGGTTGACGAAGCAGCCGTTGGTGCTGCCGAGGTCGGCGAGGAGCAATCGTCCGCTGCTGGCATCGAGGGTCAGGGTCGCGTGCCGGCGGCTGACGCCCGAGGCGACGAGCACCAGCCCGCTGTCCTCGTCACGGCCGATGCCGAAGGGCAGCGGACTCACCGGCACCGCGAGCGCCGAGCCGTCGGCGGCGATGCGCTCCAGCCACCATGCCGCCCTCGCGCTCATCTGCGAGTCTCGACGTGCCCGGCTCAGGCGACCGCGACCGGAATGTCGGCGATCTTCGCCTTCCAGGTCGCGGGGCCGGTCTCGTGCACCGAGGTGCCGCGGGCGTCGACCGCGACCGTGACCGGCATGTCCTTGACCTCGAATTCGTAGATGGCTTCCATGCCGAGGTCGGCGAAGCCGACCACCCGGGCCTGGCGGATCGCCTTGGAGACGAGATAGGCGGCGCCGCCCACGCCCATCAGGTAGGCGCTCCGGTGCTTCCTGATCGCCTCGATCGCCGCCGGGCCACGCTCGGCCTTGCCGATCATCGCGATCAGGCCGGTCTCGGCCAGCATCATCTCGGTGAACTTGTCCATGCGCGTCGCCGTCGTCGGGCCGGCGGGGCCGACGACCTCGTCGCGCACCGGGTCGACCGGGCCGACGTAGTAGATGACGCGGCCGGTGAAATCGACCGGCAGCTTCTCGCCACGGGCGAGCATCTCCTGGATCCGCTTGTGCGCGGCGTCGCGGCCGGTCAGCATCTTTCCGGAGAGGAGCAGCGTGTCGCCGGGCTTCCAGCTCGCGACCTCCTCGCGGCTGAGCTTGTCGAGGTCGACCGTCTTCGAGCGCACGTAGTCGGGCGCCCACTTCACGTCGGGCCAGAGGGAAAGCGGCGGCGGGTCGAGGTACGCGGGCCCCGAGCCGTCGAGCACGAAGTGGGCGTGCCGCGTCGCCGCGCAGTTGGGGATCATCGCCACCGGCTTGGAGGCGGCGTGGGTCGGCGCCATCGCGATCTTGACGTCGAGCACGGTCGTGAGGCCGCCCAGGCCCTGGGCGCCGATGCCGAGGGCGTTGACCTTGTCGCAGAGCTCGATGCGGAGCGCCTCGGTCTTGTTCTGCGGGCCGCGTGCCTTCAGCTCGGCCATGTCGATGTCTTCCATCAGGCTCTGCTTGGCCATCAGCATCGCCTTCTCGGCGGTGCCGCCGATGCCGATGCCGAGCATGCCCGGCGGACACCAGCCCGCGCCCATGGTCGGCACCGTCTTCAGGACCCAGTCGACGAGGCTGTCGCTCGGATTCATCATCACGAACTTCGATTTGTTCTCGCTGCCGCCGCCCTTGGCCGCGACCATCACGTCGACTGTCGAGCCCGGCACCAGCGTCATCTGCACGACCGCGGGCGTGTTGTCCTTCGTGTTCCTGCGCTCGAAGTGCGGGTCGCCGACGATCGAAGCGCGCAGCGGGTTGTCGGGGTCCAGGTAGCCCTTTCGCACGCCGTCGTTCACGGCGTCCTCGACGCTGCCCGGGAAGCCTTCGAAGCGCACGTCCATGCCGACCTTCAGGAACACGTTGACGATGCCGGTGTCCTGGCAGATCGGCCGGCGCCCCTCGGCGCACATCTTCGAGTTGGTGAGGATCTGCGCGATCGCGTCCTTCGCCGCGGGTCCCTGCTCGAGCTCGTAGGCCCGGGCGAGGTGGGCGATGTAGTCGGCCGGGTGGTAGTAGCTGATGTACTGCAGCGCCGCGGCGATGCTTTCGACGAAATCGGCGTGGCGGATCGTGGTGGTCATGGAATCGGCAAGGGCGCTCGCGGAGCAAACAGTGTGCCATCCTAGCCCTCGACGCTCCGGGGCTTGCGCCACCGCAAACGGGCGCCGCCGCACATGAGGTAAAAAGGCGCCAAGCACTTCACCCCGGGGAGACACACGACCATGAGCGCAGAACTGCAAGTCTACGAGCCGCCCGAGAGCGCGGTGAAGAACGCCTGGGTCTCCGGCATGGACGCCTACCGCAAGCTCTGCGCCGAGGCCGAGCACGACCACGAGGCCTTCTGGGCGCGGCTCGCCCGCGAGCTGCTCTCCTGGCGCACCCCTTTCAGGAACGTGCTCGATTCGAGCAAGGCGCCGTTCTTCCGCTGGTTCGACGACGGCACCCTCAACGCCTCGTACAACTGCCTCGACCGGCACGTCGAGGCCGGGCTCGGCGACAAGACCGCGATCGTCTTCGAGGCCGACGACGGCGCCGTCACCCGCGTCAGCTACAAGGAGCTGCTGGAGCGCACCTGCAGGCTCGCCAATGCGCTGAAGGCGCGCGGCCTGGTCAAGGGCGACCGGGTCGTGATCTACATGCCGATGTCGGTCGAGGGCGTGGTCGCGATGCAGGCCTGCGCCCGGATTGGTGCGACCCACTCGGTGGTGTTCGGCGGCTTCTCGGCGACCAGCCTGCGCGACCGCATCGCCGACACCGGCGCCGTGCTGGTGATCACCGCCGACGAGCAGATGCGCGGCGGCAAGGCGCTGCCGCTGAAGAGCATCGTCGACGAGGCGCTCACCGGCCCGGGCCACGCGGTGCGCGACGTCATCGTCTACAGGCGCACCGGCGGCAAGGTCGAGTTCGTCGCCCCGCGCGACAAGTGGCTGCACGAGCTGGTCGAGAAGGAGCCGGCGAGTTGCGAGCCGGAGTGGGTGGGCGCCGAGCATCCGCTGTTCCTGCTCTACACCTCGGGCTCGACCGGCAAGCCGAAGGGCGTGCAGCACTCGACCGGCGGCTACCTGCTGCACGCGGCGCTGACGACCAAGTGGACCTTCGACCTGAAGCCCGACGACGTGTTCTGGTGCACGGCCGACATCGGCTGGGTCACCGGCCACACCTACATCGCCTACGGCCCGCTCGCGCTCGGCGGCACCGAGGTCGTGTTCGAAGGCATTCCCACGTACCCGGACGCCGGCCGCTTCTGGAAGATGATCGAGAAGCACAAGGTCTCGATCTTCTACACCGCGCCGACCGCGATCCGCTCGCTGATCAAGGCCGCCGAAGGCACCGAGAAGGCGCACCCGAAGAACTACGACCTGACCAGCCTGCGCATCCTCGGCACGGTCGGCGAGCCGATCAATCCCGCCGCCTGGGAGTGGTACCACAAGCACATCGGCGGCGGCCGCTGCCCGATCGTCGACACCTTCTGGCAGACCGAGACCGGCGGCCACATGATCACGCCGCTGCCGGGCGCGACGCCGCTCGTGCCCGGCTCGTGCACGCTGCCGTTCCCCGGCATCGACGCCGCCGTCGTCGACGAGCAGGGCCACGAGGTGCCGAACGGCAAGGGCGGCATCCTGGTGATCAGGAAGCCCTGGCCGAGCATGATCCGCACGATCTACGGCGACCCGGAGCGGTTCAGGAAGAGCTACTACCCGGAGGAGTTCCAGGGCAAGTACTACCTCGCCGGCGACGGCGCGATCCGCGACGAGAAGACCGGCTACTTCACCATCACCGGCCGGATCGACGACGTGCTCAACGTCAGCGGCCACCGCATGGGCACGATGGAGATCGAGTCGGCGCTGGTCTCGCACACCGCGCTGGTGGCCGAAGCCGCGGTGGTCGGCCGGCCCGACGACACCACCGGCGAGGCGATCTGCGCCTTCGTCGTCCTCAAGCGCTCGCGACCGACGGGCGAGGAGGCCAAGCAGATCGCCAAGGAACTGCGCGACTGGGTGGCCAAGGAGATCGGTCCGATCGCCAAGCCCAAGGACATCCGCTTCGGCGACAACCTGCCGAAGACGCGCAGCGGCAAGATCATGCGCCGCCTCCTGCGCTCGGTCGCCAACGGCGACGCGATCACGCAGGACACCTCGACCCTGGAGAACCCGGCGATCCTGGAGCAGCTGGCCGAGAAGAACTAGCGGCGGCGAGCCGGGCCGGGCCGGGCGATGAGCGGGGTCGACGAGGCGCGGCGCCTGGTCGAGGCCGCGCGGCGCGTGGTCGTGCTCACCGGCGCCGGCATCTCCACCGAGTCGGGCATCCCCGATTTCCGCGGCCCGCGCGGCGTGTGGACCAGGAACCCCGCGGCGGAGAAGCAGTCGACGATCCAGAACTACCTGGCCGAGCCCGAGGTGCGCCGCGCCGCCTGGCGGTCGCGCCTCGACTCGCCCGCCTGGAGCGCGGCGCCGAACGCCGGCCACCATGCCCTGGTGGTGCTCGAACGGCGCGGCAAGCTGCACGCGCTCGTGACCCAGAACATCGACGAGCTGCACCAGCGGGCCGGCCAGTCGCCGAAGCTGATGGTCGAGGTGCATGGCAGCATGCGCCGGGTGATGTGCTGGGAGTGCGGCCGGCGCGCGCCCATGGAAGAGGCGCTCGCCCGGGTGCGCGCCGGCGAGGACGATCCGCACTGCCTGGAGTGCGGCGGCATCCTGAAGAGCGACACGATCTCCTTCGGCCAGTCGCTGGTGCCCGAGGTGATCGACCGCGCCCTGGCGGTGGCCGCCGAGGCCGACCTGCTGCTCGCGATCGGCACCACCCTGCAGGTGCAGCCGGTGGCGAGCATGGTGCCGATCGCGGCGCGTGCCGGGGCGGCGATCGTCATCGTCAACGACCAGCCGACGGCGATGGACGAGCTCGCGGACATCGTGATCCGGGAGCCGATCGGCGAGGCCTTGCCGGCACTCTGTCACGCCGCGACCTGAGGAAAACCCTGATTTCTCCGGGGCAGGCAGGCCGATTGCCGGCCCTGCGCAGTGGGGGGAGCGGAGTCAAGATGTGGCTGCCGTGCCCGGGCAACGACCCGAAGGGAGATGACTTATGCAGCGCGCAAGCGAGCTGGCCGACGCCACCTATCCGCCGGGCATCGCCACCTTCGAGGACGAGATCGCCGAGTTGCGCAGCGCCCGCGCCGCCTCCGAGGTGCGCCTCCGGCAGATGCTCTCGGCGATGACCTCGTTTCGCGATGGCGACTTCTCGGTCCGCCTGCCTGCCGATTGGGAGGGCACCGAGGGCCGCATCGCCGAGTCGTTCAACCAGGCGCTGGCGCACGACGACCGGATCTCGCGCGAGGTCGGGCGCCTGAGCGCGAGCGTCGGCAAGGAAGGGCGGCTCAAGCAGCGGATGTCGCTGCCGGGGGCGATGGGCGACTGGGCGACCACGGTCGACTCGCTCAACACGCTGATCGACGACCTGGTGCGGCCGACCACCGAGATCGCCCGCACCATCGGCGCCGTCGCCAAGGGCGACCTCGGCCAGTCGATGGAGCTCGAGGTCGACGGCCGCTCGCTGAAGGGCGAGTTCCTGCGCTCGGCCAAGCTCGTCAACTCGATGATCGAGCAGCTCTCGGTCTTCACCTCCGAGGTGACGCGGGTGGCGCGCGAGGTCGGCACCGAGGGCAAGCTCGGCGGCCAGGCCAAGGTCAAGGGCGTCTCGGGGGTGTGGAAGGAACTCACCGACTCGGTCAACCAGATGGCCGGCAACCTCACGGCGCAGGTCCGCAACATCGCCGAGGTGACGATCGCCGTGGCCAACGGCGACCTGTCGAAGAAGATCACGGTCGACGTCCGCGGCGAGATCCTGCAGCTCAAGGAGGCGACCAACACCATGGTCGAGCAGCTGCGCTCGTTCGCCTCCGAAGTGACGCGGGTGGCGCGCGAGGTCGGCACCGACGGGCGACTCGGCGGCCAGGCGGTGGTGCCGGGCGTGGCAGGCACCTGGAAGGACCTGACCGACTCGGTCAACGCGATGGCGACCAACCTGACCGCGCAGGTCCGCAACATCGCCACGGTGACGACGGCGGTGGCGCGCGGCGACCTGTCGCGCAAGATCACGGTCGACGTCAAGGGCGAGATCCTGGAGCTGAAGGAGACCATCAACACGATGGTCGACCAGCTCAACGGCTTCTCCTCGGAAGTGACGCGGGTCGCGCGCGAGGTCGGCACCGAGGGCAAGCTCGGCGGCCAGGCCGCGGTGGCGGGCGTGGCCGGCACCTGGAAGGACCTGACCGACAACGTCAACTCCATGGCCAAACACCTGACCTGCGACGTGCGCGGCGTGGCCGGCACCTGGAAAGATTTGACCGACAGTGTGAACTCGATGGCCGGCAATCTCACCGGCCAGGTGCGTAACATCGCCGAAGTGACCAAGGCCGTCGCCAATGGCGTACTCTCCAAAAAAA
>JAIOOS010000029.1 GCA_021414305.1 Burkholderiales bacterium
TGAGCTGGCGCTATGATTCCAGATCTTTTGC
This sequence comes from Burkholderiales bacterium, assembly GCA_021414305.1. Classification (GTDB taxonomy): domain Bacteria; phylum Pseudomonadota; class Gammaproteobacteria; order Burkholderiales; family Burkholderiaceae_C; genus Schlegelella_A. The sequence goes on from JAIOOS010000029.1 coordinate 32, forward strand.
GGGGTTAATCTCTGTTTTCCTGGTAAGTTCGACGCAGCCAATTGCACGGTTTCGAGTAAGGGATTCCGCAAAGCAGGGAATCGGACAGCATGCGCTCGGTATTGGACACCCAGGCCCCCAAAGCCTCCGGATATGCTACTGCTCTTTTATCTGCTTACATTTCGTAACTCAGAGTTGCTTTCACGCTCATACTGCGGGGGTTTGGCGTCGTAAGCGCAATCAACGAGTAGCGGCTGGTCTTTGGCAGAACCAGGCACTTCGGGTCGTCGAGCCGGACAGCAAGTTTGCAAGGAGGAGAAAATCTGCTGAGAGAGAACTCCCAGAGGTGGATTTTGTGGTTAACGGGAAATTACTTGCCAGATTCCCTGGTAGGCGCGATTGGACTCGAACCAACGACCCCCACCATGTCAAGGTGGTGCTCTAACCAGCTGAGCTACGCGCCTGGGAAGGGCGGCATGATAGCAGCGTGGCCGGGACTCTCGGGTTCGGCTAGGCTAGCCCGGCCGCAGCCCGCGGCGCCCTGCTCCGGCGGCCATGAAATACCTCCTTCCGATCCTGGTTCTCGCCGCCGCGGCGAGCGTGTCCTGCTCGCCCAAGGCCGAGTCGATCGGCGAGGTCGACACCGTCTTCAAGCTGCTCGGCCCGGACCACAAGATCGTCGTCGATGCCTACGACGATCCCAAGGTCGAGGGCGTCACCTGCTACGTGTCGCGGGCGAAGACCGGCGGCATCAAGGGCGGGCTCGGCCTGGCCGAGGACCTCGCCGAAGCCTCGATCGCCTGCCGCCAGGTCGGACCGATCTCGTTTTCCAAGCCGCTCGAGGTGCAGGAAGAGATGTTCACGGAGCGCATCTCGCTGGTGTTCAAGAAGTTGCGCGTCGTGCGCATGGTGGACAAGAAGCGCAACACCCTTGTCTACCTCACCTATTCCGACCGGGTGATCGAGGGCTCGCCGCAGAACAGCGTCGCCGCGGTGGCGGTCGACCGGGCGACGCCGATCCCGGTGAAGTGAGCCGGCGCGGCTAGCGACGGCGCGCCGCGCGCACGCCGGGTACGCGGCACACCTGCGCGAGCGTCGCCGCGAGCCGGGCCGCGTCGGCGACCTCGACGGTGAAGGTCATGAAGGCGGTGCCGCCGCTCGCGTCCTTCACCGAGCTCGACTTGACGCCGGTGACGTTGGTCTTCTCCTTGGCGAACACCTCGGAGACGTCGCGCAGCAGCCCCTGGCGATCGCTCGCCTCGACCTGCACGTCGACCGGGTAGAGGGCGGGCCGCGCCGCGTCGGCCGCGCCCCAGGCGACCGGGATCACGCGCTCGGGCGCGCGCGTGCGCAGCTCGCGCAGGTTGCTGCAGCCGACGCGGTGCACGGCGACGCCCTTGCCGCGGGTGACGTAGCCGGCGATCGCGTCGGGCGGCGCCGGCCGGCAGCAGCGCGCCAGGCTGGTGAGAAGCGACTCCACGCCGACCACGAGCACGCCGCCGGCCTCGGCGCGCGGCCGGCTGAAGTGGATCTCGTCCTCGTCGGCCTTGGGCTCGGGTGCCGGCCGGAGCAAGGTCTCGATGTTGCGCAGCGAGAGCTCGTCCTTGCCGACGACCTCGAACAGCGCCTCGGCGCTGCGAAAGCCGAGCTGCGCGGCCAGGTCCTCGAGCTTGAGCGCGGTCTTGCCTTCGCGCTGCAACACCTTCTCCACCGCCTCGCGGCCGCGCGCCACGGTGGCGTCGGTCGCCAGCGCGTTGAACCAGGAGCGCACCTTGGCCTTGGAGCGCGGGCTGCGCAGGTAGCCGAGGTCGGGGTTGAGCCAGTCGAGCGAGGGGCCGCCTGTCTTCGCCGCGGTGATCTCCACGGTCTGCCCGCTCTGCAGCGGCGTGGCCAGCGGCACCACCCGGCCGTCGACCTTGGCGCCGCGGCAGCGATGGCCGAGGTCGGTGTGCACCGCGTAGGCGAAGTCGATCGGCGTCGCGCCGGCCGTCAGCTCGACCACGGTCGCCTGCGGCGTGAAGACGTAGATGCGGTCGTCGAAGGCCGCCTTGCCGGCCTCGGCGGGCGAGCCGGGTGCGGCGGCGGCATCGTCTTCCGCGAGGTCGTGCTGCCAGGCGAGGAGCTGGCGCAGCACCACCAGCCTCGCTTCGGCGACGCTCGCCTCGAAGCGCCCGCTCGCGCCGCCGGCGCCGCGCTGCCGGCTCGCCAGGTCGGCCTCCTTGTAGGCCCAGTGCGCGGAAACGCCGTACTCGGCGTGCTCGTGCATCTCGGGCGTGCGGATCTGGATCTCGACCGGCCGGCCGTCGTCGCCCTGCACCACCGTGTGCAGCGAGCGATAGCCGTTCGCCTTCGGCCGAGCGATGTAGTCGTCGAACTCGCCGGCGATCGCCCGCCAGCGCTCGTGCACCCGGCCCAGCACCGCGTAGCAACCGGCGACGTCGGGAACGATGACCCGCAGGGCCAGCATGTCCATGACGCCGCCGAAGGCGACGCCCTTCTTCTTCATCTTCTTCCAGATGCTGTACAGGTGCTTGGGCCGGCCCTGCACTTCGGCCGCCAGACCGTGGGCGGCGAGGTCGGCCTCGAGCTCTGCACGAAGGCGGACGATCCGCGCCTCGCGGTCGGTGCGCCGCTCGTCGAGCTGGCGGGCGATCGCGTGATAGCTCTCGGGGTCGAGGAAGCGGAACGCGAGGTCCTCGAGCTCCCACTTGATCTGCCAGATGCCGAGCCGGTTCGCGAGCGGCGCGAACACCTGCATCGCCTCGGCCGCGAGCTCGTTCGCTCCCGGACTCTTGCTCGCCGCGAACCAGCGCAGCGTCTGCAGGCGCGAGGCCAGGCGCAGCAGCACGACGCGCAGGTCGCTGGAGAACGCGAGCAGCATCTTCCTCACCCGCTCGGTCTGCAGCGCCCGGGCCGCGGCGTCGACACGCGCCCCGTGCGCCGCGCGCTGCAGGTCGCCGAGCTTTCGGGCATGGGCGACCAGCGTTGCCTGCGACTCGCCGAACAGCGGCGTCAGCACCTCGTCGGGCTTGCCGAGCTGGTCGGCGGCGTGGACGAGGAAGACCGCGGCGCGCAGCTCGGGCGCGGCGCCGATCTCTTCCAGCACCCGGGCCGAGCCCTCGGCATGGGCGAGCACGCCCTCGCCCGTGGCCAGGGTGCGGCCGGCGAGCAGCGGCGCCGCGAACTCTCTCGCGCGCGCCACCGGGTCGGGATCGGCCGGACGCGAGGCGCGCCCGCCTTCGGCGCCGCCGGCCGCAGCGGCGTCGTCCGGTGCGTCGAGGAGTCGGACGATCGGTGCCGCCGCCTCGACGCGGCTGGCCGCCGGCGTCTTCATGGCGAGAGCAGGAACTCCCGCACGACGGCGACCTGCCCCGGCGCGACCAGCGTCGGCGCGTGGCCGATGCCGGCGAACTCGTGCAGGCGCGGCTTCGGGCCGCGGCGGGTCATCTCCTCGGCAGTGGCGCGGGCGAGGATGTCGGACGCTGCCCCGCGCAGCAGCAGCGTCGGGCAACGGATCGCGTCGTACGCGGCCCAGAGCGCCGCCTGCCCGGCGGTGGCGATCTCCGGCGTGATGGCGCGCATGGGCAGCGCGATCGCCGGGTCGTAGTGGAGGTGCAGCCGTTCGCCCTTCCTGCGCAGCATCGGCCGCGTCAGCGCCAGCCACTCCTCGCGCGAGTGCGGGCCGAAGCCCTGCGAGATCGTCAGCAGGTAGTCGGCGGCCTCGTCCTCGCTCGCCCAGTCGATCGGCATGCCGAGGTAGCTGCCGATCCGCGCGATGCCCGCGGCGTCGAAGCTCGGGCCGATGTCGTTGACCACGAGCCGGCCGATCGGCGAGCCGGGCAGCGACGCCAGGCCCATGCCGATCAGCCCGCCCATCGAGGTGCCGAGCCAGGCGACGCTGTCGGCGTCGAGCCGGGCAAGGAGGGTGACCATGTCGGCCAGGTAGGTCGGCAGCACGTAGCCCGCCGGATCGGCGAGCCGGTCCGATTCGCCGCGGCCGACGACGTCGGGGCAGACGACGCGGAACTCGCCCTGCATCGCCCGGGCGAGCACGTCGAAGTCGCGGCCCTGGCGGGAGACGCCATGGGCGCAGACCAGCACGCGGCGGTTCGCCGGGTCGCCCCACTCCCAATACGCGAGGCGATGCAGGCCGCGCGCGTCGAGGCACTGCACGCGGCGCAGCCGCGGCTCGCCGGCCGGGGTCGAGGCGCCGGCCGTCATTTCATCTGCACCGTGCCGCTGACATTCGCGTTGACCTGCGCCTTGCCGGGCTCGACCGACAGCGCGTCGCTGGGCGCAGACATCGCCGCCGCCTGGGTGCGATACATCGGCGTCGGCCCCTGCTGCGGCTCGGTCGTCGTGACGTTGACCTCGCGGATCGCGTAGCCGCCGTAGCCGAACTGCTTGGCGTACTCGGCCGCCTTGGCGCGGTAGCGCGCGATCGCCTCGGCGGCGACGTCGCCCTCGACCTTCTGGCTGGCTTCGCGCGAGAGCCGGTAGACGACGCGCGCCACGGTCATGGTCGTGATGCGGCCGCTGAGCTGGCCGATCGCCGCCATGTCGCGGCCGTCGACGATGATCTCCGCCGTGCCCTGCCAGCCGTTGATGCCGCCCTTGGGCGCGTAGCGCGGGTAGAGCGAGAAGGTGCCGGTCTGCACGTCGACCTGGCCCGGCCGCGCCGCCTTCTTCGCCTCGGCGAGCGCGGCGTCGAGCGCCTGCTTGAGCTGCGCCTGCACGACGTTGGCGTCGGCCCCTTCCTTGGTCGTGGAGAAGCTGATGCTGAGCAGGTCCTTGGTGACCTCGACGGTGGCGCTCGCGGTCAGGCTGAGAACGCCTTGCGGCGGCGGCGTGTCGGCGCGCGCCGGCGAGGCCAGGGCGAAGGCCAGCGCCGCGAACGCGGCGACGAGCGGAGAGGTGGGCGTCTTCATAGGGGGCGGAATAGTGAAATGTGGCTCGGTCCGGGGTTGTAACAGCACGTCAGAAGCGCCCGGAACGGGTTGCAAAGCCGCGCAGAATCGCGATTGTTACAAATGAGGAAGCGATGAACACCGCCGTCAATCCCCGCCCGGACCGGATCGTCGTCGTCGACGATGATGCCCGCATTCGCGACCTGCTGCGCCGCTACCTGACCCAGGAGGGCTTCGAGGTCCTGCTGGCCGAAGACTCGAAGGCGCTCAACCGCCTGCTGACGCGCGAGACCGTGCACCTGATCGTCCTCGACCTGATGCTCCCCGGCGAGGATGGCCTCTCGATCTGCCGGCGGCTGCGCGCCGCCAAGGACCTGACGCCGATCATCATGCTCACCGCCAAGGTCGAGGACGTCGACCGGATCGTCGGCCTCGAGGTGGGTGCCGACGACTACCTGCCCAAGCCCTTCAACCCGCGCGAGCTGCTCGCCCGCATTCATGCGGTGCTGCGCCGCAGGCCGACGCTCGAGGCGCCGGGCGCGCCGGCGCTCGACGCGCAGACCGTGACCTTCGGCCCGTTCGAGTTCGACCTGGCGCTGCGCCGCCTCACCAAGGACGGCGAGCAGATCGCCCTCACCACCGGCGAGTTCTCGATGCTGAAGGCGCTGGTGCGCCATCCGCGCCAGCCGCTTTCGCGCGACAAGCTGGCGCAGCTCGCGCGCGGCCGCGAATTCGAGCCCTTCGACCGCAGCCTCGACGTGCAGATCTCGCGCCTGCGCAAGATGATCGAGCCCGACCCGACCCAGCCGCGCTACATCCAGACCGTCTGGGGCGTCGGCTACGTGTTCGTGCCGGACGGCTCGGCATGAGGCTTGCCTCCGCCTGAGCCGTGGCGACCCGCTCGAAACGACCCGGATCCCGGACCCCTCTTTCCGAGCGCCTGAGTCCGCCCAAGGCTCGGCCGGCGAAGAAGTTCGTCGCGCTCAGCCTGTTCTGGCGCACCTTCTTCCTCCTCGCGCTGCTCCTCGCCGGCGGCGTGTTCGCCTGGGTGCAGACCTTCCGCGCCCTCGAGTTCGAGCCGCGCGCGGTGCAGGCGGCGCAGCAGATCGCCAGCCTGGTCAACCTCACCCGCTCGGCCCTGCTCGCCACCGACGGCATCAACCGCATCGCCATCATCAAGAGCGTGTCGACGCTCGACGCGGTGAAGCTGACGCCGAGGGAGCCCACCGACAAGTGGGAACCGTTCGAGATCGACCGCTTCCAGCGCGTGATCGAGCGCGAGCTGCGCGACCAGCTCGGCCCCGACACCGTGGTCGCGAGCTCGATGAACGGCGCCGAGGGCCTGTGGGTCGGCTTTTCGATCGCCCGCGACAACTACTGGCTGAAGGTCGACCCGACCCGGGTCGGGCCGATGTCGACGGCGACGATCCTGCTCTGGGTCTCGATCGCCCTCCTCGCCACCGTGCTCGGCTCGGCCGGCATCGCCCGCCTGATCAACCGCCCGCTCAAGGACCTCTCGTTCGCCGCCAGCCGCATCCGCGACGGCGAGTACGACTCGCGCCTCGACGAGACGACGATGACGAGCGAGATCCGCCAGGTGAACATGGGCTTCAACCGGATGGCGCGCGAGCTCGCCAAGGTGGAGCAGGACCGCGCCGTCATGCTCGCCGGCATCTCGCACGACCTGCGCACGCCCCTCTCGCGCCTGCGCCTCGAGGCGGAGATGAGCGTCAAGGACGAAGAGGCCAAGGCCAACATGGCGATGGACATCGACCAGCTCGACGCGATCATCGACAAGTTCATGGACTACGCCCGGCCGGGCGAGGTGCGGCTGGTGCCGGTGAACGTGGCGGCGATCGTCGAGCGCGAGGCGGCAGCATTCCGCGACACCAGCCAGATCCGGATCAGCTCCAAGGTCGCGATCGACACGCTGGTGCTCGCCGACGACGTGGAGCTCGGCCGCGTGTTCCAGAACCTGTTCGAGAACGCGCGCCGCTACGGGCGCTCCACCGACACCGGCATCGCCCGGGTGGTGGTGAGCTACGCGCGCACGGGCCTCTGGGTGATCATCACCGTGCGCGACTACGGCCAGGGCGTCGATCCGAAGAAGCTCGACCAGCTGACGACGCCGTTCTTCCGCGGCGACGCGGCGCGCACCGCGGCCACCGGCGCCGGCCTCGGCCTGGCGATCGTCGAGAAGGCGGTGCAGCGCATGGGCGGCGCGTTCGAGCTGGCCAACGCCAGCGAGGGCGGGCTGCTGGCGCACGTGCGCCTGAAGAAGGGCTGAGCCGCCGCCTCAGTTTCTCCAGAGCATGCAGACGGCGCGTGCTTCCATCGATTCGCCGCGGCCGACCGGCCCCATGCCCTCGGCCGTCTTGGCCTTGACGCTGACCTGATCTACGCCCAAGCCGAGCGCGCCGGCGATGCGCTGGCGCATGGCGGCGATGTGCGGCGCGAGCTTGGGCGCCTGGGCGATCACGGTCGCGTCGACGTTGCCGATCTGCCAGCCCGCACCCTTGACGCGGCGCGCCGCCTCGGAGAGCAGGGCCAGCGAATCGGCGCCGCGGTACTGCGCGTCGGTGTCGGGAAAGTGATGGCCGATGTCGCCGAGCGCGGCCGCGCCGAACAGGGCGTCGGTGACCGCGTGGCACAGGGCGTCGGCATCCGAGTGGCCCGAGAGGCCATGGGTATGCGCGATCTCGACGCCACCGAGGATCAGTTTCCTGTCCGTGACCAGGGCATGCGTGTCCCAGCCTTCGCCCACCCGCCAGGTCGGGCCGCGCGGCTTCATGCGAGCTCCTTGCGCCGGGCGCGGAGCACGGCTTCGGCGAGGGCGAAGTCGTCGGGCTGGGTGATCTTGAAGTTCTCCGAGGAGCCCGGCACCAGCCGCGGCGAGAGGCCCTGCCATTCGATCGCGCTGGCCTCGTCGGTCGCGTTCGCGCCGGCATTGTCGAGCGCGTCGGCGAGCGGGCCGAGGCGAAACATCTGCGGCGTCTGCGCCTGCCAGATGCCGTCGCGCGGCAGCGTCGCCATCACCCTGCCCGTGCTCTCGCGCTTCAGCGTGTCGGCCACCGGCATCGCCAGCAGGCCGCCGACCGGGTCGTCGGCGCAGACGTCGATCAGCCGGTCGATCCACTCGGGCCGCACCAGGCAGCGGGCCGCGTCGTGCACCAGCACCCAATCATCGGCACGGGCGCCGATCTTCACCAGCTGGGCCAGGCCGGCTGCCACCGTCTCGGCGCGCGAGGCGCCGCCGCAGCGCGCAACCTTGAATCGCTTGCCGCCGGGCAGGTCGACGCGACGTTCGAACTCTTCGTCGCCCGGGGCGAGGGCGACCAGGATGAGCTTGATGCGGGCCACCGCGGCGAGCGCCGCCAGCGTGTGCGCGACCATCGGCGCGCCGTCGATCTCGACGTACTGCTTGGGCACCGGGGCGCCGGCGCGGGTGCCCGAGCCGGCGCACGGCACGAGCGCGAAACAACGGAGGGCGGGCGGAGGAGCGGGCGGCATCGTGCTTCGGTGTCCGGCGGGGGCCTGCAAGCATAAGCGGGGTGCGGGTCCGTAAAATGCGCCCTTTGTCGCGCGCGCCGCATTCGGCGCCTTCATGCAGCTCCCTGACATCGCCCCCGGCAAGCGCTTCGCCCTGCCCCGCCCGACCGGCTCCGCCGACGCCCTGCTCCTCGCCCGTTTCGCGGCCAGGCAGCGCGCCGCCGCCAAAACGACGACCGCCCTCTTCACCGCCGACCCGGCCGACGCCGGCCGGCTGGCGGAGGAGATCGGCTTCTTCGAGCCCGAATTGCGCATCGCCGTCTTCCCCGACTGGGAGACGCTGCCCTACGACACCTTCTCGCCGCACCAGGACCTGATCTCCGAGCGCCTGGCGACGCTCTGGAAGATCGGCCGCGGCGAGGTCGACGTCGTGCTGATGCCGGCGACGACGGCACTGGTGCGCCTGGCGCCGCCGAGCTTCCTCGCCGCCTACACCTTCGAGTTCCGGCAGAAGCAGCGGCTCGACGAGGCCGCGCTGAAGGCGCAGCTCACGCTCGCCGGCTACACCCACGTGAGCCAGGTCGTCTCGCCCGGCGAGTACGCGGTGCGCGGCGGACTGATCGACCTGTTCCCGATGGGCTCGCACGTTCCGTATCGGGTCGACCTGTTCGGCGACGAGATCGACTCGATCCGCACCTTCGACCCCGACAGCCAGCGCAGCCTCTACCCGGTGCCCGAGGTCCGCCTCCTGCCCGGGCGCGAGTTCCCGATGGACGAGGCGGCGCGGGCCGCGTTCCGCTCGCGCTGGCGCGAGCGCATCGAGGGCGACCCGACCAAGGCGCGGCTCTACAAGGACGTCGGCGCGGGCCTGGCCACCGCCGGCATCGAGTACTTCCTGCCGCTCTTCTTCGACGAGACCGCGACCGTCTTCGACTACCTCGGTGCGAGCGCGACGCTGGCGCTGCACGGCGAGGTCGACGCCGCGCTGCAGCGCTTCTGGACCGACACCCGCGAGCGCCATCGCTTCCTGCAGCATGACCCGGAGCGGCCGCTGCTGGCGCCGGAGTTGCTGTTCCTGAAGCCGGAGGACTTCTTCAGCCGCTGCAACCAGCATGCGCAGCTTTCGGTGCGGGGCGGGCACCCTCACCCCGGCCCTCTCCCGCAAGCGGGCGAGGGAGTCCGCTTGCCCCCTCTCCCGCCTGCGGGAGAGGGTTGGGGTGAGGGCTGGGCGCGGCCCCTTCCTGATCTCAGCGTCGACCGCGGGGCCCCGGAGCCGCTGCGGCGGCTGCAAGACCACGTCGCCGCCACACCGCACCGCGTGCTGATCGTCGCCGAGAGCGAAGGCCGGCGCGAGAGCCTGCTCGAGCTGCTGCGCGACAGCCGGATCGAACCGCCGGCGGTCGCCTCGCTCGCCGCCTTCGACGCCGGCAGCGAGCACTTCGCGATCGCCGTCGCGCCGCTCGCCCAGGGCTTCGCCTGGCATCGCGCCGACAACGACGCGGCGACGCTCGAGTTCGTCACCGAGACCGAGCTGTTCGCGACGACGCCGGGCGCCCGCCGGCGCCGCCGCCAGGAGGCGACGAGCGACGTCAACTCGCTGATCAAGGACCTCTCCGAGCTCAAGGTCGGCGACCCGGTGGTGCACGTCAACCACGGCATCGGCCGCTACCTCGGCCTGATCTCGCTGGCGCTCGGCGGCAGCGAGGAAGAGCCGGCCGAGTACCTGCACCTCGAGTACGCCGACAAGGCCACCCTCTACGTGCCGGTGGCGCAGCTGCACCTGATCGCCCGCTACACCGGCGTCAGCGCCGAGGAGGCGCCGCTGCACCGGCTCGGCTCGGGGCAATGGGAGAAGGCGCGCAGGAAGGCCGCCGAGCAGGTGCGCGACACCGCTGCCGAGCTGCTCAACCTCTACGCCCGGCGAGCCGCGCGCGAGGGCTTCGCCTTCCGCTTCGAGGCGCACGACTACGAGGCCTTCGCCGCCAGCTTCGGCTTCGAGGAGACGCCCGACCAGCATGCCGCGATCCATGCCGTGATCCAGGACATGGTGTCGCCGCAGCCGATGGACCGGCTGATCTGCGGCGACGTCGGCTTCGGCAAGACCGAGGTCGCCCTGCGCGCCGCGTTCGTCGCCGTCACCGGCGGCAAGCAGGTCGCGATCCTGGCGCCGACGACGCTGCTCGCCGAGCAGCACTTCCAGAACATCGCCGACCGCTTCGGCAAGTGGCCGATCAAGGTCGCCGAGCTCTCGCGCTTCCGCTCGCCCAAGGAGGTGAAGGCGGCGCTCGCCGGGCTGGCCGACGGCACGATCGACATCGTCGTCGGCACGCACAAGCTGCTCTCGGCCGACGTCAAGTTCGATCGGCTGGGGCTGCTCGTGATCGACGAGGAGCATCGCTTCGGCGTGCGCCACAAGGAGCAGATCAAGGCGATGCGCGCCGAGGTCGACGTGCTCACCCTCACCGCGACGCCGATCCCGCGCACCCTCGGCATGGCGCTGGAAGGCCTGCGCGATCTCTCGGTGATCGCCACCGCGCCGCAGCGCCGGCTGGCGATCAAGACCTTCGTCCGCAACGAGGGCGCGGGCACCATCCGCGAAGCCGTGCTGCGCGAGCTCAAGCGCGGCGGCCAGGTCTATTTCCTGCACAACGACGTCGCGACCATCGAGCACCGGCGCGAGACCCTGCAGGCGCTGGTGCCCGAGGCGCGCATCGCGGTGGCACACGGGCAGATGCCCGAGCGCGATCTCGAGCGGGTGATGCGCGACTTCGTCGCCCAGCGCTTCAACGTGCTGCTCTGCTCGACCATCATCGAGACCGGCATCGACGTGCCGAGCGCCAACACGATCATCATCGCCCGCGCCGACAAGTTCGGCCTGGCGCAGCTGCACCAGCTGCGCGGCCGGGTCGGGCGCTCGCACCACCAGGCCTACGCCTACCTGATGGTTCCCGACGTCGAGGGCCTGACCAAGATGGCGGCGCAGCGGCTCGACGCGATCCAGCAGATGGAAGAGCTCGGCTCGGGCTTCTACCTCGCCATGCACGACCTCGAGATCCGCGGCGCCGGCGAGGTGCTCGGCGACAACCAGAGCGGCAACATGATGGAGGTCGGCTTCCAGCTCTACAACGACATGCTCGCCGAGGCGGTGCGATCGCTGAAGGCTGGCCGCGAGCCCGACCTGCTGGCCCCCCTCTCGGCCGTGACCGAGATCAATCTGCACGCGCCCGCCCTGCTGCCCGACTCGTATTGCGGCGACGTGCACATCCGCCTCTCGCTCTACAAGCGTCTGGCGAGCGCGAGCAAGGCCGAGCAGATCGACGCGATGCTCGAGGAGATCACCGACCGCTTCGGCAAGCTGCCGCCGCAGGGCCAGGCCCTCTTCGACGTGCACCGCCTGCGCGTCCTGGCCAAGGCCTATGGCGTCACCAAGATCGACGCCGGCGAGAAGGCGACGGCGATCACCTTCATGGCCAATCCGCCGGTCGACCCGGCCCGGATCATCGAGCTGGTGCAGAAGAACCGGCACATCCGCCTCGTCGGCAACGAGCGGCTCCGGATCGAGCGGGACGCGCCCCTGGTGAAGGATCGGGTGCAACTGGTGCGCGACGTGCTGCGCTCGCTCGGCACGCCGAAGGCCGAGGTCCGCGAACCCGCGGCACGCACCGCGGCGTAGTCCACGACCCGCCCTCTGTCATCCTGAGCGAAGCGAAGGATCTCGGCGCCACAATGAGCGCATGGCGCTGCACCCCGCCCTTCCCCGCTCCCCCTACGACACGCCGGACCCCGCCCACCGCTGGTTCCCGGCCGACGAGGCGCTTCGTGCCACCGCCTACGAGCGCCTGCTTCCGCCGCTCGTCGCCCGGGTCAGGCAGGAGGTCCACGCCTGGCGCGCCAACGGCTACCCCGGCGCCAGCCCGACCTCGATCGCGCTGCTGCGCTGGTGGTTCGAGACCGAGCACATCGCGCAGCGGGCCGACGGCAGCGTAGAGCCCTTCCGCTGGTACTTCGCGCAGCGCGAAGCGGTGGAGTCGGTGATCTGGCTCTACGACGTGAAGCAGGCCCGCGACAAGTACGACCTGCTCCGCTTCGACGCCTCCGGCGCCGTCTCGGCCGGCATGTTTCCGGAAGACTGGACGCGCTACGTCGTGAAGATGGCCACCGGCGCCGGCAAGACCAAGGTGCTCTCCTTGCTCATCGCCTGGAGCTTCTTCCACCGGCTCTACGAACCGGGCTCGGCACTCTCGCGCAATTTCCTGCTCATCGCGCCCAACATCATCGTTCTCGACCGGCTGCGTGCCGATTTCGACGGCCTGCGCATCTTCTTCGCCGACCCCGTGCTACCCGACAACGGCCATGCGGGACACGACTGGCGAGAAGACTTCCAGCTCACCCTGCATCTGCAGGACGACGTTCGCGTCGTCCGCGATACAGGCAACCTGTTCCTCACCAACATCCACCGCGTCTATCTCGGCGACTTGCGCGAGCCTTCGCTCGAGGACGACGACCTCGCCGACTACTTCCTTTCGCCATTCGGCCCGCGCCCTTCCGGCAAGACCACCGACAGCAAGACCGATCTCGGCGAGCTCATCCGCGAGATCGACGAGCTCGCCGTCTTCAACGACGAGGCGCACCACATCCACGACGAACGCATGGCGTGGTTCGGCAGCATCCGCGACATCCACCACCGCATGCTGCAGACGGACAAGCGCCTGGCCCTGCAGATCGATGTGACCGCCACGCCGCGCCACAACGATGGAGCCATCTTCGTGCAGACGGTGAGCGACTACCCGCTGGTCGAGGCCATCCATCAGGGCGTGGTCAAGCATCCGGTGCTGCCCGACGCCGCCAGCCGCGAGCGCATGCACGAGCATCCGAGCGCGATCTTTCACGAGAAGTTCGCCGACTACCTGGCCCTCGGCGTCGAGGAGTGGAAGAAGAGCTACGCCGAGCACGAGCAGCTCGGCAAGAAGGCGGTGCTGTTCGTGATGGTCGACGACACCCGCAACTGCGACGACGTGGGCGCCCATCTGGAACGCGTCTGCCCCGAGCTGCAAGGGGCGGTGCTCGTGATCCACACCAAGAAGAACGGCGACATCGCGGAGAGCGCGTCCGGCAAGGACAAGGAAGAGCTGGAGAAGCTTCGCAAGCAGGCCAACCAGATCGACCGCTGGGAGAGCCCCTTCAAGGCCATCGTCTCCGTGCTGATGCTCAAGGAAGGCTGGGACGTTCGCAACGTCACCACCATCGTCGGCCTGCGCGCCTATGCGGCCAAGAGCAACATCCTGCCCGAGCAGACCCTTGGGCGGGGCCTGCGCCGGATGTACTTCGGCACCGACACGGCGGAGACCGTCTCGGTCATGGGCACGCCGGCCTTCATGGAGTTCGTCGAAGGCATCCAGAGCGAAGGCGTCGAGCTCGAACGCGTGCCCATGGGCGGCGGCGCGCGGCGCGAAGACTCGCTGATCGTCGAGATCGAGACCACGAATCCGGCCAAGGACATCGAGGCACTCGACATCGCCCTGCCCCGCCTCGCCCGCCGCTTCCAGCGCGAGTACAGGAACCTCGATTCGCTCGACGCGGCGGCTTTGCCTGCCGCCGGCCTCGCGCTCCTTCCCTTCACGCCGGAAGAAACTCGCGAGATCGTCTTCAAGACCATGCTCGACGGCGAATCCCATCACACGGTTTCCCTGGAGGGCGCCGGCAGCAGCGAGGGCCGAAGCGTCGTCGCCTTCTTCGCCCGGCAGTTGCTGAAGGAGTTGCGCCTGGTCGGCGGCTACGAAGTGCTGTACGGGCAGGTGAAGACCTTCGTGCGCGAGCGCCTGTTCGCAGGGCCGCCAGTCGACATCGACGATCCGGTGGTGCTGCGCAACCTGAGCGAAAGCGCGGCGGCCAAGCGCGTGTTCGACACTTTCAAGACCGCCATCAACGCCCTCACCGTGCAGGACAGTGGCAGCTCACGGATCGAAGACTTCATCCGGCTGCGCGACGTGCGGCCGTTTCGCACCCAACACCGCGAATGGCTGCCGGCGAAGCGCTCGATCTTCAACCGGATCGTCGGCGAAGCGAATGCCGGCGGCTTCGAGCTGCGCTTCGCTGCGTTTCTCGACAGCGCCCCCGGCGTGGCCTCGTTCGCAAAGAACTACCTCGCGGTCGGCTTCAGGCTCGACTACGTCAAGACCGACGGCGACCTCTCGACCTACACGCCCGACTTCATCGTCAAGGATGACGGCGGCGATATCTGGATCATCGAGACCAAGGGGCGAGAAGAACTCGACCTGCCACGCAAGATGGCTCGGCTGGAGCAGTGGTGCACCGATGCCACGATGGCGAGCCTCGCCATGGGTGGCCCGGCCTATCGGTTCATCTATGTCGACCAGGAAGGTTTCGAGCGGCATCCGCCGGCGAGCCTGGCGGAGCTGGCGACCATGTTCCGCGAGTACCAGCTGGAGCCTTGACATTTGGTACCATTTCGCTTCCTATTCGCTTCCTCCCCGGAGCCGTGGATGTCCACCCTAGTCGTCAAGAACCTGCCGGAAGAACTGCACGAGCGGCTGCGCGAACGGGCGCAGCGCAACCATCGTTCGGTGACGAAGGAGGCGATCGTGCTGCTCGAGCAGGGCATGCTGGCGCCCGCGGTACGCCGTCCGGTCAAGCTGCCGCCGCCGATCAAGCTCAAGGGCGGCCCGGTTACCACCGAGTGGATCGAGGCCGCCATCGCCGAAGGCCGGGACTGAGCGCGTGCTGCTGGTCGACACCAACATCGTCGCCAACCTCCTGCTGGATGGGCCGCAAGGCCCTTCCGCTCGCGCCCTCTACGCCCAGGATCCGGACTGGACGACCGAGCCGCTGCTCTTCGTCGAGCTGACGAATGTGCTCGCCACGGGGCTGCGACAGAAGCGCCTGTCTTCGGCCCAGGCGGAATCCGCCCTCGCGCGCGCCCACGAGATGCTCGACGGCTACCTGCACCTCACGCCTGACCGCCAGGTGCTTGCCGTGGCGGCACGCTACGGCATCAGCGGCTACGACGCCCGCTTCGTGTGCGCGGCGCTCGAGATCGGCTCGCCGCTCGTCACGGAAGACGCCGGCTTGCGCCGCAAAGTGCCCGAGGCCACGTGCTCCATGGCCGAAGCGTTGGCCTGAGGCGCACATGGCACGTCCCGACACAGCCATCGACCTCACCGACGCCGAAAAGCGCGACCTGATCGCGCTCATCCAGGCCGGCAAGCCTTTGCCCGAGCGCTACCGCTTCATGCTGTTCGAGGACAAGCGCGAGGTGGAGCTGGTGTGGAACGGCAAGACGCGCGATGTCTGCACGACGGTGCTGCCGTTCCAGACGCTCGAGCACGTCGACGAGCCACGGCCCGAGGCGAAGACCTCGCCGCAGAGCGAGCTGTTCGACCCGCGCGGCCGGCAGGTTCGCGGCTGGACCAACAAGCTGATCTGGGGTGACAACAAGCTTATCCTCAGCTCGCTGAAGAGCGGGCCACTGCGCGAGCAGATCGAGGAGGCCGGCGGCCTGAAGCTGATCTACATCGACCCGCCGTTCGACGTGGGCGCCGATTTCTCGATGGACATCGAGATCGGCGGCGAGACCTTCCACAAGGAACCCAACATCCTCGAGCAGATCGCCTACCGCGACACCTGGGGCCGGGGCGCGGATTCGTTCATCGTGATGATCTACGAGCGGCTGATCCTGATGCGGGACTTGCTGGCGGACGATGGCTCGATCTATGTGCATATGGGCCCAAACGTCTCCTTCGCGGTAGAAGCTGCAATGCGCGAGGTGTTCGGAATGTCCGGCGCTGGAGCGGCAATCAATTGGAAGAGGGTCACAGCACATGGAGATAGCAAGCGCTGGGGGATAGTTCACGATGCGATCTTGTGGCGAACGAAGGGCGAGCAGTTCATTTGGAACGAGCAACACGAGCCGTACGACGAAACCTACCTCGACGCCAAGTACACAAACACCACTTCTGACGGTCGACGCTACCGTCTGGACAACCTGACCAGCCCGAATCCGCGGCCGAACATGACCTATGAGTGGCGCGGGCACGCTCCACCCGCGTTCGGTTGGCGCTACGAGCCAACAACCATGGAGGAGTTGTTTGCCGCGGGGCGGATCGAAATGCCTCGCAAGCAAGGAGGCCGCCCGCAGCTTCGCCGCTTTCTCGACGAAGGTAAGGGCGTGCCCGTTGGATCCGTCTGGTCCACCCTTGCTCCAGTCAACTCTCAGGCCAAGGAAGACACCGGGTATGCGACGCAGAAGCCAAGTGCGCTACTCGAGCGCATCATTAGTGCCAGCAGCAACGAGGGCGACCTCGTCGCCGACTTCTTCGTCGGCAGCGGCACCACCGCCGCCGTCGCCGAGAAGCTCGGCCGCAAGTGGATCGCCTCCGACCTCGGCAAGTTCGGCATCCACACCACCCGAAAGCGCCTGATCGGCGTGCAGCGCCAGCAGCAGAAGGAAGGCAAGCCGTTCCGCGCTTTCGAGGTTCTGAACCTCGGTCGGTACGAGCGCCAGGCCTACCTCCATCTCGGCGGCAGGCTCACCGGCACGCAGAAGGAGGCGGCGCTGGCGCAGAAGGAGCGCGAGTTCCGCGAGCTGATCCTGCGCGCCTACAAGGCCGAGCCGCTGCCCGAAGGCGCGGGCAGTTTCTTTCACGGCGCGTACAACGGCCGCCTGGTCGTGGTCGGGCCGATCAACCTGCCGGTGGGGCGGCTGTTCGTCGAGGAAGTGATCGTCGAGTGCCGCAAGCGCGGCGCCTCGCGGGTCGACCTGCTTGCCTTCGAGTTCGAGATGGGCCTCTTTCCGGCGGTGCTCGACGAAGCCCGCGGCAAGGGCATCGAGCTGGCGCCCAAACACATTCCGCCCGAGGTGTTCGACAAGCGCGCCGTCGAGCGCGGCCAGGTCGTCTTCCACGACATCGCCTTCATCGAGGCGACGCCGCGCTACGACAAGAGGGACAAGACAAGCCTGCAGATCGAGCTGGTCGACTTCTCGGTCTACTACACCCAGGGCGCAATGGATGCGGTGACCGCGTCGCTGAAGGAAGGCAAGAGCCAGGTGGTGTGCGACGCCGGCCAGCTCTGGAAGGTCACGAAGTCGAAGACCGGCGTGGTGAGCCGCGACAAGCTCACCGGCGCCTGGACCGACTGGGTCGACTACTGGGCGGTCGATTTCGACTTCGGCTCGCGCAAGGAGATCGTCAAGCGGCCCAAGGGCATGGGCCTGCAGGGCTCGCTGGTGACGCCTTCGCAGGGCGAGCTGGTCGAGTGGGAGGATTGGTGGACGGGCGGCTACATCTTCGAGAACGAGTGGCAGAGCTTTCGCACGCGTCAGGATCGCCATCTCGAATTGAAGACGCCACCGCATCGCTACGCCGTCGCGGGCCGGTACCAGGTGGCGGTGAAGGTGATCGACATCTTCGGCAACGACACGATGACGATCCTGCCGGTGAGCGTCGGCTGACGTTCAAGGAGTGCCAGCCATGGATATCGCCGCGGAACTAGCCCTCGCCAAACAAGCCTTCGAGCAACTCAGCGCGCTTTGCGACCCGGCCGCCATCACGCAGTGGCAAGCGAACGAATTCCAACGTACCACATATGTAAGGCTCGCCGAAACCGTGATTGCGGCTGTCGATCGCTTACTGGTGTCGGAATCCCGTCACCTATATGCAGACGGGCGCATAGCCAGCATTGTTCCGGAGCACCTGCTCTCCTATGTTCGCGAGACGTTGGAGCCTCGGGAGGCTGATCTGTGGGTAGCGCTCGGCCATCTCGATCCCGAAGGTCAATTCCTGCGAGAGATCATGCAGGATGTAGGTCGCCCGATGGGATTAAACGGGGGCATCCGACGTACCTTTCAGCACGGCATTGATCAGGTCGTAGAGCTGATCGACCGCAATCCGGACATCGACTTCGAGGGTTCCCTGTTTCCTGACGCCGCCTACGAGTTCCTCGACTCGAAGCTCATCCAGTTTGATCCGGATTCGTGGCTCGATCGGCTCAGCCATCTATCGCCGATCCGCCTCGGTCGACCGAATCTCTCGTTTCCGAGTCACCTCCGCTTTCGCTTGGACGAGGTCTATCGAGCCTACGCCTTCGGTTGCTGGCTTTCAGTTCTCAGCCTGACGCGCGCGGTCTTGGAGTATGCGTTGCTCGATAACGCGAGTCGTCTCGGTTTCGAGCGCGAGAGCGCACCCGACAGGCAAGGCATCCGACGTACCAAACGACTGGTCGAGCTTGTCGCCGACTATGCAGTGATCATCCCGTCGCAGCGAGAGCCGATGGATCGCCTGCGAGCCATGGGCAACGACTATCTTCATCCGAAGAACACGCCTGACAGCAAAGCGTCCTTGTTGGACCGTGGTCGGCAGGCTCAGGATGCAATAGCTCTGCTTTGTGAGGTACTGGAAGCCGTCTATCTGGCCGGCCGCGAGGGGAAGACTGAACGGTCCAACTAGATACATGGCAACACCGGGTCTCCTCCTTCGCGGCGTCGCACATCCGCTGCGCCTCGCCGACTTCGGCCTGGTCGCGTTCGACATGGACTCGACCCTGATCTCGATCGAATGCGTCGACGAGATCGCGTCGATGGCCGGCAAGAAGGCGGAGGTCTCGGCGATCACCGAAGCGGCGATGCGCGGCGAGATCGCGGACTACAAGGAAAGCCTGCGCCGGAGGGTCGCCCTCCTCGCCGGTGTGCCGGCGAGCGACCTGCAGCGCGTCTACGACGAGCGGCTGCGCTTTAATCCCGGCGCCGAGGCGCTCGTCGCGGCCTGCCGCGGGGCCGGGCTGAAGACCCTGCTCGTCTCCGGCGGCTTCACCTTCTTCACCGACCGCGTCAGGCAGCACCTCGGCATCGACTTCGCGCGCAGCAACGTGCTCGGCATCGAGAACGGCTTGCTCACCGGGCGCATGGTCGACCAGCCGTGGGGCGACATCTGCGACGGCGAGGAGAAGAAGAAGATGCTGCTCGAGACCTGCGCCGCGATTGGCATCGAGGCAACGCAAGCCCTCGCCGTCGGCGACGGCGCCAACGACCTGCCGATGATGTCGGTCGCCGGCCTCTCGGTGGCGTACCACGCCAAGCCCAAGGTCCGCGCCGCCGCGAACGTGGCGATCGACAGCGGCGGACTCGACCGCCTGCTCGAGATCTTCGCCCGCCCCTGAGCGGGCATCGGCTCAGGCGCCGCCGGCGACCCGACGCCGGACTTCCTCGCCGATCGCCAGCGACGCCGTGAGTCCCGGCGACTCGATCCCGAACAGCTGCACGACTCCGGGGCAGCCGTGCTCGGCCGGGCCGGCGATGTGGAAGTCGGCGGCGGCCGTGCCGGTGCCCGAGAGCTTGGGCCGGATGCCCGAGTACGCCGGCAGCAAGGCGTCGTCGCCCAGCCCCGGCCAGTAGCGACGGATGTCGGCCTCGAACGCCGCCGCGCGCGCTTCGTCGACGCGGTAGTCGACCTGGTCCGGATCGGCATCGGCGAGCCATTCGACGTCGGGCCCGAAGCGCGCCTGGCCGGCGAGGTCGAGCGTCAGGTGAACGCCGAGGCCGCCGTCGCCCGGTGTCGGGTAGATCAGCCGGGTGAAGGGCGAGCGGCCGCGCAGCGAAAAGTAGTTGCCCTTGGCGAGATGCAGCTCCGGCACCTCGCCGGTCGGGAAACCCTGCATGCGATGCGCCACCGCCTGCGCATGCAGGCCCGCGCAGTTGACGATCCAGGTCGCCTCGAGCTCCAGCGCCTCGGCACCGCCGGTTCGCACCCGCCACCCGTTCCCCTCGCGTCGCACATCCAGCAAAGGCGTCAGCAGCGCGAGCATCGCGCCGGCGCGCTCGGCATCGCCGAGCAGCGCGGTCATGTAGGCGTGGCTGTCGACGATGCCGGTCGAGGGCGACCAGAGCGCCGAGGCGCAGGCGAGGGCCGGCTCCATTGCCAGCGCTTCGGCGCGCGTGAGCCGCTGCAGGTCGGTCACGCCGCAGGCGCGCGCGCGCTCGACGATGGCGTCGAGCTGCGGCCCGTCCCGGTCGCGGGTGGCGACGATCAGCTTGCCGCAGCGCCGGTGCTCGACGCCGTGCGCTTCGCAGTAGGCGTAGAGCAGCCGCCTGCCGCGCACGCAGAGCTCGGCCTTCAGGCTGCCGGGCGCGTAGTAGAGGCCGGCGTGGATCACCTCGCTGTTGCGCGACGAGGTGCCGCTGCCGATGCCGTCGGCGGCGTCGACGACGATCACCTCGCGGCCGGCCTCGGCCAGCGTCTTCGCGACCGCGAGGCCGACGACGCCGGCGCCGACGACGAGGCAGTCGATCCGGTCCAAGGCAGCGCCGGCCTTCAGGGCGCGGCGATGAGGACGACGATGCCGTCGGCGTCGGCGACCACCCTGTCCCCCGGCCGCACCCACACGCCCTGGATCCGCACCGGCACGTCGCGCTCGCCGGCGCCGCGCTTCTCGGTGGGAAGCGGCATCAGCGCGAGGGCGCGGATGCCGACGGCCGCCTCGGCGAGCTCGGCCGCGTCGCGCACCGCGCCATCGACGACGACGCCGGCCCAGCCGTTCCTCGCCGCCGCGGCGGCGATGTTGCCGCCGACCAGCGCACGACGCAGCGACCCGCCGCCGTCGACGACAAGCACGCGACCCTTGCCCGGCTCATCGAGCGCGGCCTTGACGAGCGAGTTGTCCTCGAAGCACTTGATCGTCACGGCCTCGCCGCTGAAGCGGTGCTCGGCGCCATAGTCATGGAAGACGGGCGGCAGGACGAACAGGGTCGTGCCGAGGTCGTGCTTGTAGTGGTCGCAGAGGTCGCAGGTCGAGGTGTCGTCGACGATCGTCATGGCGTCTTCCTCGCATTCAAGCCGGCTTCGCGGCGCGCCGCTCGGCCGAGGCGCGAATCGCGCCCAGCGTCGTCCGGCTCGTGATCACGTCGGCGGCGAGGCGCAGATGGATCAGCGCCGGCCGCCCCGCCGCCAGGGCGGCCTGGAACGCGGGCTCGAACGCCGCGGTCGTGTCGATCCGCTCGCTCGCCCACCAGCCGTAGGCGCGCGCCAGCGCGGCGAAGTCGGGATTGCCGAGGTCGCTGCCCGACACCCGGCCCGGGTACTCGCGCTCCTGGTGCATGCGGATCGTGCCGTAGGTGCCGTTGTCGACGACGATGCTGATCAGCTTCTTCGCGCCGTAGGCCATCGCCGTCGCCAGTTCCTGGCCGTTCATCAGGAAGTCGCCGTCGCCGGCGAGGTTGATCACCAGCCGCTGCGGCTCGAGCAACGCCGCGGCCACGGCGGCGGGCAGGCCGTAGCCCATCGCCCCCGAGGTCGGCGCGAGCTGGGTGCGGCCGGCATGGCGCAGGCCGGGATAGCGGTAGAAGCGGTGCAGCCAGCCGCTGAAGTTGCCGGCGCCGTTGGTGAAGACCGTGTCTTCGGGAACGAGGCGGGAGATGATCTTCACGACCTCGGCCATGTCGAGCGGCGCGACCGGCGTCGGCACCCGGTTCGCCTCGTAGTCGGCGGCGGCGGCGCGGGTCCACGCCGACCAGCGCGGCGCTGCCGGCGCATCGAGCGCGGCCAACGCCGGCGCCGCGCAAGCCATCGACGATTGCAGCAGCAGGTCGCCGGCGTAGACCCGGCCCAGCTCCTCGGCGCCGGCGTGCAGGTGCACCAGCTTCTGCGCCGGGCGCGGGGGCGTCAGCAGCTCGTAGCCGCCGGTCGTCATCTCGCCCAGGCGGGGGCCGATCGCCAGGATCAGGTCGGCCTCGGCAACGCGCGCGGCGAGCTTCGGATTGATGCCGATGCCGACGTCGCCGGCGTAGTTGGGATGGCGGTTGTCGAACACGTCCTGGAAGCGGAAGGCGCAGCCGACCGGAAGCTGCCAGGCTTCGGCGAAGCGCTCGAGCGCCTCGCACGACCTCGGCGTCCAGCCGCTGCCGCCGGCGATGACGAAGGGCCGCTCGGCGGCAGCGAGCATCGTCCGCAACGCAGCCAGGGCCTCGGGCGCCGGCGCCGCCAGCGCCGGCTCGATGCGCGGCAGCACGGGGGCGCTCGTCATCGCGCGCAGCATGTCTTCGGGCAAGGCGAGCACCACCGGTCCGGGCCGGCCCTGCATCGCGGTGTGGAAGGCGCGCGCCACGTACTCGGGCAGGCGGTCGGCGTCGTGCACTTCGGCAACCCACTTGGCGAAGCCGAGCGTGCCGGGGCCGAACATCTGCCGGTAGTCGACCTCCTGGAAGGCCTCGCGATCGCGCTGCTCGCTCGCCACCTGGCCGATGAAGACGATCAAGGGCGTCGAGTCCTGGAACGCCGTGTGGATGCCGATCGCCGCATTGCTTGCGCCCGGGCCACGGGTGACGAAGCAGATGCCGGGGCGACCGCTCAGCTTGCCCTGCGCCTCGGCCATGTAGGCGGCGCCGCCTTCGTGCCGGCAGGCGATGAAGCGGATCTTGTCGCGATGTTCGTAGAAGCCGTCGAGCGCGGCGAGAAAGCTCTCGCCCGGAACGCCGAAGGCGGTGCTCACGCCCTGCGCGATCAGCGCTTCGATCAGGGCGTGGCCGGCGGGTCGGGAGGCGGTGGGTGTTGCGGTCATGAGATGAGGCGAGCGGGCGGCGGTGAGAGTGTGCCTCGGCGGCCGCGGCGCGTCGCGGTCCGAGGTCAGGGTTCGACCCGATGCCTCTAATTCACCGTTTGGTGAATTATCCGGACATGGTCGCCCGCACCGCCAATGTCGTCGAGATCCGCTCGCGCGACGCCGACCGCACGCAGCAGGAAATCCTCGCCGCAGCGACCGGCGAGTTCGCGGCGCACGGCTTCGGCGGCGCCCGCATCGACGCGATCGCCGAGCGCGCCGGCGTCAACAAGAAGCTCATCTACTACTACTTCGAAGGCAAGGACGAGCTGTTCCTCGCCGTGCTCGAGCAGACCTACGCCGACATCCGCGCCGCCGAGCGCGAGCTGCACCTCGAGGCCAAGGATCCGCTGCAGGCGATCGAGAGCCTGGTCGCCTTCACCTGGCGCCACTACCTCGCGCATCCCGAGTTCCTCGCCCTGCTCAACAGCGAGAACATGCTGAGCGCCGGCCACCTGAAGCGCTCCTCGCGCATCCGGCAGATGAACTCGCCGCTGATCGAGGGCCTGGCGAACGTGCTGGCGCGCGGCGAGAAGAGCGGCGAGCTGCGCGGCGGCGTCGACGCGATGCAGCTCTACATCTCGATCGCCGGCCTGGCCTACTTCTATCTCTCCAACAAGCACACGCTGGGCGCGATCTTCGGCCTCGACCTGATGAAGAAGGACGCCCTCGACGAGCGCCTCGCGCACATGCAGGCCGTGGTCGCGAGCTACGTGCAGGCCTGAGACGCGGAACATGGACGCCATCGATCTCGGCTTCTGGCGCCACCAGGGCCATCTCACCGTCAACGGCGTGTTCGCCGCCGCCGAGATGGACGCGGTGGTGCGCGACATCGAGCAATGGGGCGAGGCCTTCCTCGCCGAGCTGCCGGAAGGCCAGCGCGCCTGGTACCTTGACGGCGGCGTCAAGGCGCGCGCGGTCCTCCGGAAGCTCGACAACCCGCATGCGCACCGTCCGGTGGTGCAGGCACTGGCGCGCGACCCGCGGCTGGTCGGCCACGTCGAGGCGCTGCTCGGTCCGGGCGTCTCGGTGTACTTCAGCCAGATCTTCTTCAAGCCGCCCGAAGGCGGCGGGCCGAAGCCGGCGCACCAGGACAACTTCTACTTCGGCCCGACCGACATCGAAGGCGTCGCCACCGCCTGGATCGCGCTCGACGACGCGACGCTGGAGAACGGCTGCCTCTACTTCGGCGACGGCACCAACCTCGGCCCGGTCTATCCGCACTTCGCTCCGGAAGGCGAGCCGTTCAACCTGCAGTTGCCGAAGGCAGTGCTCGACAGGCAGCCGATGACGCCGGCCCCGGTGCGAAAAGGCGGCGTGAGCTTCCATCACGGCAACACCTTCCACCAGTCGGGGCCGAACCACAGCACGAAGTGGCGCCGCGCCTGCGCCCTGCACTACGTCCGCAACGACGTCGAGTTCGCATCGCCCGCGCTGCCCTACGACAACGGACTCAAGCTCCGGATCACTTGACGGCACCCCTTCCTGACACCCCTACCGATGGAGACGACATGACAACCCACCCCGCCCGCCTGCTGCTCGTCGCAGCCCTGCTCGCCGCCTCGACCGGCAGCGCCCTCGCCCAGAACTGGAAGCCGACCCGGCCGATCAACCTGATCGTGCCCTGGGCGCCGGGCGGCTCCACCGACCAGATCACGCGCGTCACCGCGGCGGAGCTGGAGAAGGCGCTCGGGCAGACGATCGTCGTCGTCAACCAGCCCGGCGCCTCGGGCTCGATCGGCACCAAGAGCGCGTTCGACGCGCCGCGCGACGGCTACACCTGGACCGCAGGCGCGGCGCAGGACCTGGGCACCTACCAGACGCTCGGCTCGCTCAACGCCAACATCAAGGACTGGAACCTGTTCCTCACGGTCGCCAACATCCAGGTGATCGGCGTCAATCCGAACACGCCGTACCAGAACGCGAAGCAGCTGCTCGACGCGATGAAGGCCAAGCCGAATGCGATTCCGGTTGCGACCGCCGGCGTCACCTCGGCCGGGCACAACGCCATGGAGCTGATCGCCAAGGCGACCGGCGTGACCTACCGCCACGTCACCTACGACGGCGGCAACCCGGCGGTCGTCGCCACCGTGTCGGGCGAGGCCGAGGTGACGACGCAGCTCGCGGTCGAGCAGGCCGACATGATCCGCGGCAAGCGCCTGCGCCCGCTGGCGACGGTGAGCGACAAGGCTCTCGAGCTCGAAGGCTACGGCTCGATCCCGCCGCTCTCGGCCACGCTGCCGGGCTTCACCGCGCCGGCCAACTACTTCGGCATCTTCATTCCCAAGGGCGTGCCGGACGAGGTGGTGAAGACGGTCGAGAAGATCTGGGCGGAGAACATCGCCAAGAGCGAGGCGATCAAGAAGTACGCCAACAGCCGCGGCGCCCTGTTCGCGCCTTCGGCCGGCGAGGCGGCGCAGAAGGCCGTGTTCCCGGCCATCCAGGCCAACGCCTGGCTGCTCTTCAACGGCGGCAAGGCCAAGGTCTCGCCCGACACGGTCGGCATTCCCAAGCCCTGAGCGGCGAGCCTCCCTCGCCATGACGACCTCGACCCACGACCCGGCGGCGGCTGCGGCCGAGCCGACGCCGGCCGAAGTGCGGGCGCAGGCCGCGAGCGACCTGCGCGACGCGCTCGGCTGGCTGGTGTTCGGCGTGGCCGTGCTGGTCGGCTCGATCCGCATGGACCGGCTCGAGGCGCAGCACATCAATCCGTACACCGTGCCCGGCTTGCTCCCGGGGCTGCTCGGCCTCGTCACGATCCTGCTCGGCGTGCTGCTCGGCCTGCGCAGCTGGGGCCGCGGCGCGCGCCTGAGCGGCGGGCCGCGCTTCGCGGTCGACTGGCCCACGCTCCGCCGCCTCGGCGTGGTGCTCGGCCTGATCCTCGTCTACACCGTGGTGCTGCTCGGCCGCGGCCTGCCGTTCTGGATCGGCGCGGCCCTCTACGTCACCGCCTCGATCGTGCTGCTGCAGGCGCCGCAGCGGGCGCTCGCCGGCCGCGGCTTGAGTTGGCGCGACGTGGCATTCGCCGCCGCGGTCGGCATCGGCTCGGGCGTGATCATCACCTACGTGTTCCAGGAGCTCTTCCTGGTGCGCCTGCCCTGATCCACCGGAGCACGGTTCGATGTTTTCCGGACTCGCCGACCTCGCCCACGCCTGGGTCGGCTTCATGAACCCGACCTCGATCGGGCTCGGCCTGGGCGGGGCGCTGCTCGGCATCATCGTCGGCATCCTGCCCGGCCTCTCGGCGACGCTGGTGATCGCCCTGCTGACGACGATCACGATCAAGCTGCCCGCGAACAACGCGATCCTGGTGCTGATCTGCTCTTACGTCGGGGCGCTCTACGGCGGCTCGCGCACCGCGATCCTGCTCAACATCCCCGGCACCGCCGCCAACGCCGCCTCGTGCGCCGACGGCTTCGCGCTGGCGCAGCGCGGCGAGGCCGGGCGGGCGATCGGCATCGCCACCTCGGGCGCGTTCACCGGCACGCTGTTCGGCGTGATCTGCCTGGCCGCGTTCACGCCCTCGCTCGCCGAGGTGGCGCTCGCCTTCGGCGCCTACGAGTTCTTCTGGCTTGCCCTGTTCGGCGTGGCCCTCTCGGGCTCGATCGTCGGCGACGACCCGGTCAAGGGCTGGCTGATGGGCGCGCTCGGCCTGTTCGTCGCCCAGATCGGCCAGGAAGGCCTCTATGCCTACGACCGCTTCACCTTCGGCTGGGACGAGATCGCCGGCGGCATCGGCCTGATCCCGGCGCTGGTCGGCGCCTTCGGCCTGGCCGAGGTGCTGACCAACCTCGCCGACCCGCTGGAGAAGAAGCTGGTCGAGGTGAAGGACTCGGTGCTGCCGCGCTTTCGCGAGGTATTCCAGTACTGGCGCACGGTCATCCGCTCCGGTGTGATCGGCGTGCTCACCGGCCTGCTGCCTGGCGTGGGCGAGGACTCGGGCGCCTGGATGTCGTATGCCGCGGCGAAGGCGGTGAGCAAGGAGAAGCACCTCTTCGGCAAGGGCTCGATCGACGGCCTGATGGCGGCCGAGACCGGCGACATGGCGTCGATTCCCGGCCACATCATCCCGTGCCTGGCGCTCGGCATCCCCGGCTCGGCGCCTTCGGCGGTGCTGATGGCGGCGATGATCATCCACGGCATCCAGCCGGGACCGATGATGATGATCCAGCATCCGCACTTCGTGTACGAGGTGGTGGCGATGACCTCGCTGGCGACGATCACGATCCTGATCTTCGGCCTGTTCCTGGTGCGGCCCCTGCTCGTCGTGCTGCGCATCAAGGCGACGGTGCTGATGCCGGTGATCCTGCTGCTCTGCACCGTGGGCGCGTTCGCCACCGCCTCGCGCCTGTTCGACGTGTACGCGATGCTGGTGATCGGCATCGGCGCGTTCTTCCTGCGCCGGCGCGGCTACCAGATGGCGCCGTTCGTGCTCGGCCTGGTGCTCGGGCCCCTGCTCGACAAGAGCCTGCGCCGCGGCCTTGTGCTCTCCGACGGCAGCGTCGCGCCGTTCTTCACCCGGCCGATCTCGCTCGCCTTCGCAGTGGTGACGATCTTCGCGATCCTGCTCTACGTGCCGGCGTTCAAGGCGGCGGTGAAGCGCGTCACCGGCGGCGCCGGCGCTGCGGCGCGCTCGCTCATCGGCCGGCGGGCATGAGCGCACGGTCATGAAGATCGCGCTCTGCAACGAGGTGCTGGCGCCGCTGTCGCTCGAGGCGCAGTGCGAGCTCGCCGCGCGGCTCGGCTACGACGGCCTCGAGATCGCTCCCTTCACCCTCGCCAATGCGCCGGAGCGGATCGATGCCGCCGAGGCACGGCGGATCCGCGGCGTGGTCGAGTCGGCAGGCCTGGTCGTCACCGGCCTGCACTGGCTGCTGGTCAAGCCCTCGGGCCTTTCGGTCACCGATCCCGACCCGGTTCGTCGCGGGCGCACGCTCGAAGTAGTGAAGCGCCTGGTGGGTCTCTGCGCCGAGCTCGGCGGCAAGGTGCTGGTGCACGGCTCGCCGAAGCAGCGCGAGGTCGCGCCCGGCGAGACGCTCGACATCGCTCGCGCGCGCCTGCGCGACTTCCTCGCCGACGTGGCCGAGGTGGCGGCGGCGCACGGCGTCGTCTACTGCATCGAGCCGCTCTCGCGCAACGAGACGGTGCTCGTCAACACCGTCGCCGAAGCGGCCGAGATCGTGCGCTCGATCGATCGCCCTTCCCTCAGGACGATGATCGACTGCAGCGCCGCGGGCCTGAGCGAATCGGTCTCGGTGTCCGAGCTCATCGCCCGCTGGCTGCCCACCGGCCTGATCGGCCACGTGCAGGTGAACGATCCGAACCGGCGCGCTCCCGGCCAGGGCGACATGCGCTTCGCGCCGATCTTCGCCGCGCTGAAGCGGCATGGCTACGACGGAACGGTCGCGGTCGAGCCCTTCGACTACGTGCCCGACGGCCCGGGCTGCGCGGCCTTCGCCGCCGGCTATATCCGCGGCGTGCGCGAGTCGCTCCTCTAACCCCTTCTTCGAAAGCAACCGCGATGGCCACCCAACGACTCGGAATCATCATGCACGGCGTCACCGGCCGGATGGGCATGAACCAGCACCTGATCCGCTCGATCTGCGCGATCCGCGCCCAGGGCGGCACCACGCTCTCGAACGGCGACAAGGTCATGCCCGATCCGATCCTGATCGGCCGCAACGCCGAGAAGATCGAGGCGCTGGCGCGCGCCCACGGCATCGCCCGCTGGGGCACCGACCTCGCCGCCGCGCTCGCCAACAAGGACGACACCGTCTTCTTCGACGCCGGCACCACGCAGATGCGGCCCAAGCTCCTCGCCGACGCGATCCGCGCCGGCAAGCATGTCTACTGCGAAAAGCCGATCGCCACCAACCTCAACGAGGCGGTCGAGATCGCGCGGGTGGCGCAGGCCTCGGGCCTGAAGCACGGCGCCGTGCAGGACAAGCTGTTCCTGCCCGGCCTGAGGAAGCTCGACATGCTGCGCCGCGCCGGCTTCTTCGGCCGCATGCTCTCGGCGCGCATCGACTTCGGCTACTGGGTGTTCGAGGGCGACCTGCAGCCGATCCAGCGGCCCTCGTGGAACTACCGCGCCGAAGACGGCGGCGGCATGATCCTCGACATGATGTGCCATTGGCGCTACGTGCTCGACAACCTGTTCGGCAAGGTGAAGTCGGTGTCGTGCCTGGGCGCGACGCTGATCCCGCAACGCTGGGACGAAGCGGGCCAGCCGTACGCCTGCACCGCCGACGACGCCGCCTATGCCACCTGCGAGCTCGAGGGTCACAACGGCGAGCCGGTGATCGCGCAGCTCACGATGTCGTGGGCGACGCGCGTGCGGCGCGACGACCTGGTGACGTTCGCGGTCGACGGCACCGGCGGCTCGGCCGTCGCCGGCCTGAGCAGCTGCAGGGCGCAGACGCGCGTGGCGACCCCGCGGCCGGTCTGGAACCCGGACGAGAAGCAGACGATGAACTTCTACGACCAGTGGCAGGAGATCCCCGACAGCCAGGTCTACGAGAACGGATTCAAGATCCAGTGGGAAGCGTTCATCCGCCACGTCGCCGAGAACGCGCCGTACAAGTGGACGCTCGAGGAAGGCGCCAAGGGCGTGCAGCTGGTCGAGGCGGCGCTGGCGAGCTGGAAGGAGCGGCGCTGGATCGACGTGCCCGCCCTCGCCGTCTGAGCCCGGCGCCGATACCACCGCGAAACACGAGGAGACCGAGATGAGCCTTTCGATCGCCTTGCCCCTGGACGGCGGCGGCACGCAGGCCTGGGCGCTGCGCGACGCGGCGCCGTTCCCCGTGCCGGCCTCGACGCCGCGCTTCGACCGGATCGCCTACTCCGCGGCGCACGTCGTCGCCGACCCGCTGGCGGCGAGCGACCCCTGGCTCACCGCCGCCCTCGACTGGGACGCGACCATCGCCTGCCGGCAACGGCTCTGGTCGCTCGGCCTCGGCGTGGCCGAGGCGATGGACACGGCGCAGCGCGGCATGGGCCTCGACTGGCCGACCTCGCTCGAGCTGATCCGCCGCTCGCTCGACGCCGCGAAGGACGTGCCCGGCGCGCTGGTCGCTTCCGGCTGCGGCACCGACCACATCGCCTACGACGCGACGACGACGGTCGACGATGTCATCCGCGCCTACGAGGAGCAGATGGAGGCGATCGAGCGCCTCGGCGGCAAGCTCATCGTCATGGCGAGCCGCGCGCTCGCCAAGGTCGCCTCGGGCCCGGCAGACTACGAGCGCGTCTATGACCGGGTGCTGATGCAAGCGAAGCAGCCGGTGATCCTGCACTGGCTCGGCGACATGTTCGACCCGGCGCTGGCCGGCTACTGGGGGTCGAAGAACGTCGACACGGCGATGGAAACCGCGCTCGGCGTGATCGCCGCCAATCCGGGCAAGGTCGACGGCATCAAGATCTCGCTGCTCGACAAGACGAAGGAGATCGTCATGCGCCGGCGCCTGCCCGAAGGCGTGCGCATGTACACCGGCGACGACTTCAACTATGCCGAGCTGATCGCCGGCGACGGCATCGGCGCCTCGGCCAACCAGCGCCAGAGCGACGCCCTGCTCGGCATCTTCGACGCGATCGCGCCGGCCGCGAGCGCCGCGCTGGCCGCGCTGGCCCGCGGCGACCGCGCGCTGTTCGACGCGATCCTCGAGCCGACGGTGCCGCTCTCGCGCCACATCTTCCAGGCGCCGACCCGCTTCTACAAGACCGGCATCGTCTTCCTCGCCTGGCTCAACGGCCACCAGTCGCACTTCACGATGGTGGGCGGACAGCAGAGCGCGCGTTCGCTGCTGCACCTGGCCGACGCCTTCCGCCTCGCCGACCGGGCCGGCTTGCTGGAAAAGCCCGAGCTGGCGGTGACTCGCATGCGCCACCTGATGGCCCTGCACGGCGTCGACGCCTGAACGCCGCCGCCGCGATGCGCGACTTCTCCGCCGATCACCGCTGGCTCTCGATCAACACCGCGACGCTGCGTGGCGCCGGCAAGCTCGACGCGATCATCGAAGCCTGCGCGCGCCACGATATCCGCGCGATCTCGCCGTGGCGCGACCAGGTCGCCGCGATCGGCCTCGAGCGCACCGCCGCGCTGGTGCGAGAACACGGCCTCGCGCTTTCGGGCTACTGCCGCGGCGGCATGTTCCCGGCGGTCGACGCCGCCGGCCGGCAGGCCGCGCTCGACGACAACCGGCGCGCGGTCGACGAGGCGAAGCTGCTCGACGCTGCGTGCCTGGTGCTGGTCGTCGGCGGCCTGCCCGGTGCGCTCGTCGGCGCCGCGCTGACCCGGGACATCGCCGGCGCGCGGGAGCAGGTGCGGGACGGCATCGCCGCGACCCTGGACTACGCCCGCGAGGTCGGGATGCCGCTGGCGATCGAGCCCCTGCATCCGATGTACGCGGCCGACCGCGCCTGCATCAACACACTCGAGCAGGCGCTCGACGTCTGCGATGCGCTCGACCCCCAGCGCAGCGGCGCCCTCGGTGTCGCGGTCGACGTCTATCACGTCTGGTGGGACCCGAAGCTCGAGGCGCAGATCGCCCGCGCCGGCAAGGCGCGGCTGCTTGCCTTCCACGTCTGCGACTGGCTGGCGAAGACCCGCGACCTGCTCGAGGACCGCGGCATGATGGGCGACGGCGTGATCGAGATCGCGAAGATCCGCGCCTGGGTCGAGGCGGCGGGCTTCGCCGGCTACAGCGAGGTCGAGATCTTCTCCTCGCTCGACTGGTGGAAGCGCCCCGTCGACGAGGTGCTGGCGACCTGCATCGCGCGGCACCGCAGCGCCGTCTGAGCGGCGCAGGGACCGGCTCCGATCAGGCCGCGGCAGGGGCGAGCGCGGTGCGCCGCACCCGGCGCACGTTGAACGCGCTCAGGATCAGAAGGCCCTGGACCAGGGCGATGCCGAGCCAGATGTCGGCCGGCCGGTGCAGGTCCATCAGCGGTCCGAACACCAGTGGCGCTGCGGCCTGGCCGATGTCGAGCCCCGAATAGACGACGCCGTAGACCCGACCGGTGGCGTTCGGCGGCGCGGCGCGCTTGACGATCAGGTCGCGCGACGGGCCGGCGATGCCGGCGGCGACGCCCATGCAGGCGAAGAGCACCGGCACCGCCATCGGCGCGAGCGGCGCGTAGCCGATGGTCAGGCCGATCATCGCGGCGATGCCGAAGCCGACGCCGACGATCTTTTCCGAGCGCGACGGGTCGGCGGCCAGGAAGCCGCCGAGGACCATGCCGCAGGCGCTCGCGACCATGTAGAAGGTGAGGCACATCGCCGCCCAGCGGGTGGGCACTTCGTGCAGCTGCCGCGCCGCCTCGGGCGCGAACGCCTGGATGCCGCTGATGACGATCGCGTAGAGGAAGAAGAAGCCGAAGCAGACCCAGATCGCGGGAATCGCCAGGAAGTCGAAACTGCCTTCGCGTGCCGGTGCGCGGGCCTCCGCCGCGGGCCTGGCCGCGCTCGTCATCTCGATCGTGAGCTGCGCCCGGTTCAGCCAGAGCACGGCCAGCACCACCAGGGCCAGCACGCCGGCCGAAGCCAGGGCGACGCGCCAGTTGAAGGCCAGGGTGACCGAGACCATCATCGCCGGCGCCAGCGCCCAGCCGAGGCTGCCGGTGATGCCGTGCACGCTGAAGGCATGGCCGAGACGCTTCGGATGGATCTTGCGATTCAGCAGGGTGTAGTCGACCGGGTGGAAGACGCCGTTGCCGATGCCGGCGACGACCGAGAACAGCGCGAGCATCAGGTAGCTGGTGCTGATGGCGTAGCCGAAGGCGGCGAGCGCGAGCAGGGCGATGCCGCCGAACAGCACCGGCCGCGGCCCGAAGCGGTCGACGACGAAGCCCGAGAGCGCCTGGACCGCGCAGGACACGACGAAGAAGATCGTCAGCAGCACGCCGAGCTCGGTGTAGCTGGCGTTGAAAGCGTCCTTCAGCCAGAGAAAGAGCGGCGGCAGCAGCAGCTGGCTGAAGTGGCTGATGCAATGCGCCAGGCCGACCAGGCCCATGACGGTCGCGTCGCGGCGAAGCGGCGGCAGGGGAAGAGCGGAAATCGTCGGCGCGGCGGACATGGTTCGACCTGGTGGGAACGCGCCATCCTAGTCCGCCGCGCCTCGTCCGGATTACGATAGGAGGCCAAACTCTGTCGCGATCCCGCCAATGACGACCCGCCCCGCGATCGGCCCGCTGACGCCGCACCTGTTCCGCCCCGACGGCCAGCGGCCGGTCCGGGCCAAGCTGCATCATCTGCTGGCGGCGACCCGGGTGGTGCCGCACGCGCATCCCTGGGGCCAGCTCGCGATCTCGAGCACCGGCGTGGTCCGCATGACGATGCCGCACGGCACGACCATCGTGCCGCCCTCGCGTGCCTTGTGGATCCCGCCGGGCGTGGAGCATGCGGTGACGGTGGTCGAGGACGCCGACCTGCTGACGCTCTACGTCGACCCGGGCCGGCGCATGCAGGGCTTGGCCGTGAACGCCGCCGAATCGACGCGCTGGCAGCAATGCCGGGTGCTCGAGGCCTCGCGCCTGCTGCTGGCGCTGGCGCTCGAGCTCGACGCCCGGCCCGACGACGCGCCGACCCAGCCCGACCGCGAGGCGCTGGCGCGCGAGAAGCGGATCGCCGCCCTGCTCGTCGACGAGCTGCGGCGCGCGCCGCAAGTGCCGCTGGGCATCGCCCTGCCGCAGGAAAAACGCCTGCGCCGCCTGTGCGAGGCGATGCTCGACGACCCGTCGCGGCACGCCTCGCTCGAAGCCTGGGCCGGCGACGCGGGCGCGAGCGCGCGGACGATCGCGCGGCTCTTCCGCAGCGAGCTCGGCACCACCTTCGTCCGCTGGCGCGAGCAGGTGCTGCTCGCCCGCGCGGTGCCGCTCGCGGCGCGGCGCATGCCGATGGCGGCGATCGCCGCCGAGCTCGGCTACGCCAGCCCGAGCGCTTTCGCGGCGATGGTCAGGCGTTCGGTCGGCAGCTCGCCGCTGCGCTTCTTTCGCGCCGAGGCCTAGCGCAGGTCGAGGCCTGACCCACCCGGTGGCGGGCCGGCGACGATCCATGCCGGTCGGGCGACAGCCGGTTCCCGCCGAAACGCAATCCGTCGCCCGGCGCTGGCGATGCCGACCGGCACGGAACAGCATCCCCGGGTCCACCACTCCGCCGCCCTGCCATGAACGCTCGCCGTCGCCTGCTCGCCGCCACCCTCGCCGCCCTGTCGCTTCCGGCCTTCGCCGGCATGCAGGAGGCGCGCGGCTCCGGCCGCATCGCCAGTGAGCGACGCAGCCTGGCCGGCTTCGACCGGATCGCCGTGGCCGGCGCCTTCGAGATCGAGCTGCGCCAGGGCAGCAGCGAAGGCCTCGAGCTGAGCGGCGACGACAACCTGCTTGCGCTCGTCGAGACGCGGCTCGAGGGAAGGAACGGCTCGACGTTGCAGATTTCGCCGCGGCGCGATGTCGACCTGCGACCCAGCCAGCCGATCCGGATCCGCATCGACCTGATCCGCCTCGCCGGCGTCGACCTCGCAGGCGGCTCGACCCTGAAGGCGAACGGCCTGCGCACCGCCAGGCTGGCGCTCGCGATCGGCGGCTCGGGCGACATCGCGATCTCCGGGCTGGAGGCCGAACGGCTCGCCGTCGACGTCGGCGGCAGCGGCAAGGTGGCGGTCGACGGCCGGAGCGCCGAGGCCTCGCTCAGCATCGCCGGCAGCGGCCGGGTGGTCCTGCCCGCGCTGGCCGCGGACGACGTCTCGATCAGCATCGCCGGCAGCGGCTCGGCCGAGGTCCGGGCCGAGCGCAGGCTGAAGATCTCGATCGCCGGCTCGGGTCGCGTCCGCCACAGCGGCGCCGCGGTGCCAACGGTCAGCATCGTCGGCAGCGGCGACGTGCGCCGGGTGTAGGCCGCCGCTGGGGCGCGGCCGGCCGTTGCCTTCCGTCGACGCGCCGCACCGGCCATCGGCGCTCCGTCGCCGCGCATCGGGTGTAACCAAACGTGCGCCCGACCATCGGCCTAGACTGCGTCCGAACGAGCACCGCCCCCTGGCGCTGCGTCTGGAGCGTCCATGCTGACATCGCTGTTCGGAGACCTGGGCCCGCGCGACGGCAAGAACAAGCCGCGCGACTTCGACGACACCCAGCCCGACTCGCAGGGCGGCTTCGCCGCCACCGCGATCATGGAAAGCGTGGCCACCGAGGTCAACGACCGCGGCCAGATCATCGACCGCCACGTCAGCGACCTGGTCGTCACCGGCTCGCCGGCGCAGGCGATCCGCGAGCACTTCGCGGCGACCCGCGCCGACCTCGAGACGGCCTCGTCGATGATCACCCTGCTCGACCCGGTGGGCGTGTGGGCGTCGTCGGTCGTCAAGGCGCTGTCGGATGCCGGCGGCCGGCCGATCGAGCGGCTGCACCTGCGCGAGAAGACCACCCTGCGCACGATCGCCATGATCGAGCGGACGACGCTGGTGCGCCGCCAGGAAGACACACTGCGCATCTTCCATGCCGACGTCCGCGCCCCGGGCCCGGAAAACGCCGAGATCCCGGTCGCGCTGATGGAGCGCAGCCAGATGACCGCCGTGATCATCGGCCCGATGCAGCCGCACGCCATCGACGCCCTGCTCGCCTCGCTGCGCCAGGCGACCAGCCTGCCGACCTGGCGCTGCCCGCAGCTCCTGTTCCAGCTGCCGCCGAACGCGACCTGGATCAACAACAAGGTCCAGGCCATGGTCTGGCCGGCGAGGCTGCACGTGCACATCGTCAGCGAGCCGATGACCGGCGCGTCGTCGGTCTGGAACGCGATGCTCGGCGTCTGGAACGAGGTCAAGCTGCAACCGGGCTGGGACCCGATGGCGGTCTCGCCGATGCTCGGCATCGGCGATTTCCCGATCAAGGTGGGCGAGATCGGCGGCGGCGCGGCTCCGGCGCGCGCCGGCGCAGCGGCTGCACCGGTCGCCGACGCGGTCATCGGCGTCGCGCCGCAGATCACCCGCGGCGTGCTCGACGCGACCCGCGGCCGCCAGGCGCTGGCCAGCCTCCTCAAGCTCGACGGCCTGATCGGCTGCGCCCTGGTCGATGCCGCGACCGGCCTGGTGATGGCGCACGAGGCCCGCCCCGAGCACACGATCGACATGGAGCTCGCCGCCGCCGCGGCTGCGCAGGTGTTGCGCGCTCAGCGCGACTCGGCGCGCAGCATGGGTCTCAACGACCCGATCGACGAGCTGATCACGACCGCCGGCTCGCGCAACGTGCTGATCCGCGCGCTGCAACGCCACGCCGAGCTGTTCATCGTCGCGCTGTTCGAGAAGCACCGGACCAATCTGGCCCTGGCCCGCTTCCAGCTGCTCGAGGTCGAGCGCAGCCTCGCCTGACGCGGCGGCGTCAGCGCCTCAGGCGGCGCTGCCCGCGCGCAGCGCCAGTGCCTTGTTCGCCAGGGCGTCGGCCTTCTCGTTGCAGCGATCGCCGTTGTGGCCCTTGACCCAGCGGACCGTGACCTTGCGCGCGTCGGCGAGCGCGAACAGCCGCTTCCAGAGGGCGAGGTTGGCGACCGGCTCGCCCTTCGAATTGCGCCATCCCTTCCTCTCCCAGCCGGCGCGCCACTCGGTCAGGCCCTTGAGGACGTACTGGCTGTCGGAGACGAGCTGGACGCTGGCCCCCGCCGGAATTCGCGCCAGGCCTTCGATCGCCGCGGTGAGCTCGGCGATCTGGTTGGTGCCCGGGCCGATGAAGCCGAAGTGATCGCTTTCCGCGCCGTCGCCCGGCGCGATCAGCACCGCTCCCCAGCCGGCAGGACCCGGGTTGCTGGGGGCGCAGGCGCCGTCGGTGTATGCGGTCCACATCGTGTCGTCGGTCATCTTCTTTTCAGTTCGGATCGCTGGTTTCGAGCTCGGCGCGGCGCTGCGTCGCGGCCACCGGGGCCGGCGCGGTCACGGCCTTGGGACGGACCTCGTCGCGCACCAGGCCGATGAGGCGCATGCCGCGGACCCGCTTGACGGCGACGATGTAATAGAGCGCGCCGAACGGCGGCCACCAGCGGTCGCCGGCCTTTTCCGTCCAGCCGAAGCGGGCCAGCCACTTGGCCGAGGTCACCGGCGGGATGTAGCAGCCGAACCGCCCCGATTCGACCTCGAAGCTGAGCAGTCGCAGCCAGTCGCGCAGCCGCCGGTAGCCGATGAATTCGCCGGCCCGCGGCAGGAACAGGTCGCGCTCGGTGCCGAGGCCCAGACGCCGCCGCATCCGGCCGAGGCGCTGCCGCAGGCCCCACAGGCTCGCCGGGTTGAAGCCGAGGATCAGGACGCGGCCTTCGGGCACGAGCACGCGCTCGACCTCGCGCAGCGTCAGGTGCGGATCGCGGGCGAGCTCGAGCGAATGCGGCAGGACGACGAGATCGAGGCTGGCCGTGGCGAACGGCAAGGCGTCGAAGTGACAGTGCAGCGCGACCGCGGTGCGCGCCGGAGCGCCGGCAATCTCGGCCGCCGCGGCCTCGGCCCGCGCCTCGGCGCCGAGCGGCGGCGACTCCACTGCGAGCCAGCGGTGCGGCATGCGATTGGCGGCCAGGGCTTCGAGCTCGGGCAGGCCGAGCTGCAGCGCGTGGAAGCCGAACACGTCGGCGACGGCCTGGTCGAGATGACGCTGTTCCCATGCCAGGAGGTACTCTCCCGCAGGGGTCTTCAGCCATTGGGGCAACTGTATGATCGCGCCTTCCGTCATGAACCTGACACGCAGCACCCGCCCTCGGCACGCAGCACTCGATGCCCAGGCGTTGCGCTGGAGGACATTCTAGTGACCCCCCTTCACGCCGATCGCCTCGGCGCCTGGAACAGCAAGTTCCGATGACGATCTTCCGAGCCCGGCCGCCGGCCTTCGCGTGGATCGCGGGGCCGCTTCTCCTTCTCGCCGGCTGCGTCTCGGCTCCCCTCTCCCCTCCCTCCCCGCCGGTCGCCGCAGCGGCGTCGATCGCGACCGCAGCTTCCGCGCCCGACCTGGGCACGCCGAAGGCGATGGACGATGCGGCGGCGCAAAGCGTCGCCGTCGCGGCCTCGATGCCCGACGAGCCGGTGGCCGCGCCGGTGCCGGTGGATCCGCTGCGCCCGGGGGTCCGCTTCGACCTCGATTCGCGCGCGGCGCGGGTCGACCTCTGGGACCGCGTCCGCCGCGGCTTCGCCATTCCCGACCTCGACAACGACCTGGTGCGCGACCGCGAGCGCTGGTACGCGACCCGGCCCGACTACGTGGCGCGCATGACCGAGCGCGGCAGCCGCTACCTGTTCCACATCGTCGAGGAGCTCGACAAGCGCGGCATGCCGACCGAGCTCGCGCTGCTGCCGTTCATCGAGAGCGCCTACAACCCGCAGGCGATGTCGGTGGCGCGAGCCTCGGGCATGTGGCAGTTCATTCCCTCGACCGGGCGCGACTTCGAGCTGAAGCAGAACATCTTCCGCGACGACAGGCGCGACGTGCTCGCCTCGACCCGGGCCGCCCTCGACTACCTGCAGAAGCTCTACGGCATGTTCGGCGACTGGCAGCTCGCGCTCGCCGCCTACAACTGGGGAGAAGGCAGCGTGCAGCGCGCGATCGCGAAGAACCAGCGCGCCGGACTGCCGACCAACTACGAGAGCCTGCGCATGCCGGCCGAGACCAGGCTCTACGTGCCCAAGCTGCAAGCGGTCAAGAACATCGTCGCTCGGCCGGAGGACTTCAACCTGCGTCTGCCCGAGCTTTTCGACCATCCCTATTTCCTGAGCGTGCCCATCGAGCGCGACATCGACGTCGCGGTCGCGGTCAAGCTCGCCGGCATGCCGCTCGACGAGTTCCAGTTCCTCAATCCGCAGATGAACCGTCCGGTGATCCTGGCCGCGGGCACGCCGCAGGTGCTTCTGCCTTACGACAACGCCAACCGTTTCGTGCGCGAGCTGCCGCAGCATCGCGGCCCGCTCGCGACCTGGACCGCGTGGACTGCGCCGAAGACGATGAAGACCGCGGAGGCCGCCAAGGCCGTCGGCATGAGCGAGGAGCGGCTGCGCGAGGTCAACCAGATTCCGGCGCGGATGCTCATCAAGGGCGGCTCGACGCTGCTCGTGCCGCGCGGCAATGCCCTGCTCGCCGACGTCTCGAGCCAGGTCGCCGACACCGCGACGCTGGCGCTTGCGCCCGAGGCCCCGCCGTTGCGCAAGACCTCGCTGAAGGCG
The DNA here is from genome assembly GCA_021414305.1 of Burkholderiales bacterium. Lineage (GTDB taxonomy): Bacteria > Pseudomonadota > Gammaproteobacteria > Burkholderiales > Burkholderiaceae_C > Schlegelella_A. Next base: position 39,183 of record JAIOOS010000029.1, read on the forward strand.
GGGCGCAAGGACACGGTCGCGTCGGTGGCGAAGCGCTATCACGTCAGTCCGACGCAGGTGGCCGAGTGGAACCAGGTCGGTACGGGCGCGAGCTTCGCGCCCGGGCAGACGATCGTCGTCTACACCGCCGCCAGGGGTGGCAAGACCACCGCGGCGCAGTCCACCCACACCGCCCGCAAGACCGTTCCCGGCGGACCGCGCTCGGCCTCGGGCAAGCCGGTCACCGCCACCCGCAGCGCGAGCTCGGGCAAGGCGACGGGCGTACGCCAGACCCCGGTCGCCAAGCGCTGACGCGGCGCCTCAGCGCCGGTCGACGAAGGCGTGGGCGATCGTGCCCAGGTCGACGTATTCGAGCTCGCTGCCGATCGGCACGCCCCGCGCCAGCCGGGTGACGCGCACGCCACGCGACTGCAGCGCCTCGTTCAGCACGTGCGCGGTCGCCTCGCCCTCGGCGGTGAAGTTGGTGGCGAGGATCACCTCCTCGACGACGCCGTCGCCGGCCCGGTCGAGCAGCTCCTGGGCGCCGATCTCCGAGGGACCGATGCCGTCGAGCGGGCTGAGCCGGCCCATCAGCACAAAGTAGAGGCCGCGAAAGCTGCCGGTGCGCTCGAGCGCCGCCTGGTCGGCGGGCGTCTCGACCACGGCGAGCTGGCGCCGGTCGCGCGCGACGTCGAGGCAGATGCTGCAGACCGGCTGCTCGGTGAAGGTGTGGCAGCGCTCGCAGTGGCGCACGCGCGCCACCGCCTGCTGCAGCGACTCGGCGATCCGGCGGGCGCCGTCGCGGTCGTGCTGCAGCAGGTGCCAGGCCATGCGCTGCGCCGACTTCACGCCGACGCCGGGCAGGCGGCGCAGCGCCTCGACCAGGCTTTCGAGCGAGGCTTCAGTGGCCAAGTTGATCGGCCGGGCGCCGGGCCGCTCCCAAGGCCGGCCGCGCCCCCTCGGGGGGCAGCGAACGCAGTGAGCGTGGGGGCATCAGAACGGCAGCTTCATGCCCGGCGGCAGGCCGGGCATGCCGGCGGTGAGCTTGCCCATCTTCTCGCTGCTCACCGCCTCGGCGCGGCGCACGCCGTCGTTGAAGGCGGCGGCGACCAGGTCCTCGAGCATGTCCTTGTCCTCGCCGACGAGGGTGGCGTCGATGGCGACGCGCTTGACGTCGTGCTTGCAGGTCATGGTCACCTTCACCAGGCCGGCGCCGGATTCGCCGACGACCTCGATCGTCGCCAGCTCGTCCTGCGCCTTCTTCAGGTTGTCCTGCATCGCCTGGGCCTGCTTCATCAGACCTGCGAGTTGACCTTTCATCATGGCTTGTGCTCCTCGGAATTCACAACGGTTTGACCGAGCCCGGAACGATCCGCGCGGTCTTGTACTGGGCCAGCAGGGCCTTGACGAGCGGATCGTCGTGGATCTCCTGCTCGGCTTCGGCCTGACGGCGGCGACGTTCCTCGGCGGCCCGCTCGGCCGGCGTGTCGACCGCCGCGCCGGCTTCGAGCTCGAGCCGGACCGGCGTGCGCAAGGCCTCGGCCATCGCCGCCTGCAGGCGTTCGCGCAGCGCCGGCGTGCGCAGGTTCTCGCGCTCCACGCGGAGCCGCCAGACCGGCTCGCCCGCGCCTTCGACGACAGCGACGCCCTCGGCCTGCATCGCCAGCTCGCGCACCATCGCGGCGATGCTGCCGGCCTCGGCCATGCGCCGCACCAGCTCGATCCAGCGCGCCGCCGCGGCGGCGTCTCTTGGGGTCGCTACGGGCACGTTGGCGCTCGCCGGCATCGGCGCCGGCGCCGGCGCGGGGGCGATGACCCGGGTTGTAGCCGCGGTTGAAGGGTTTACCGCAGCGGCCTGCACCGGACGAGCGGGCGTCGCCGGCGAGGCCTGCGCATGCGCGCGCGCCGGTGCTTCGGTCCGCGTCGCCGCGGGTGCGGGCGCGCTCCGCGGCACCGCGTCGCCCGGCGCGAATGCCAACATCCGCAGAAGGATCATCACTAGGCCGCTGTATTCGTCGGGTGCGAGCGGCAGCTCCGCCCGGCCGTGCAGGACGATGCTGTAGAGGAGCTGGGTTTCGTCGGCGGGCAGCAGCCCGGCCAGGCGCACTGCGCTGGCGATGTCGGGATCGTCGCTGTCGTCCGCGCCCGGCACGGCCTGCAGCACCGCCATCTCCTGCAGCAGCGCGGCCAGCTCCTCGAGCGTGCCCGCGGCCGAGAGACCAAGCTCCCGCAGGCCGTCGACCGCGCCGATCAAGGCCTTGCCGTCGTGCGCGGCGATCGCCTCGACCAGGCGAACCGCGTGACCGCGATCGACGGCGCCGAGCATCCGCCGCACCGGCTCCTCCTCGACCGCGCCGCTGCCGTAGGCGATGGCCTGGTCGGTGATCGAGAGCGCGTCGCGCATCGAGCCGCGCGCCGCCCGGGCGATCAGCTTCAGCGCCGCGGGATCGGCGGCGAGGCCTTCGTCGCCCAGGACCGTGCCCAGATGCTCGACGATGGTCTGCGGCGCCATCGGCCGCAGGTTGAACTGCAGGCAGCGCGAAAGCACCGTCGCCGGCACCTTCTGCGGATCGGTCGTCGCCAGCACGAACTTCAGGTACTCGGGCGGCTCCTCGAGCGTCTTCAGCATCGCGTTGAAGGCGGTCGGCGTGAGCATGTGCACTTCGTCGATCATGTAGACCTTGAAGCGGCCGATCACCGGCTTGTAGACGGCCTGGTCGAGCAGCTGGGTGATCTCGTCGACGCCGCGATTCGAGGCGGCGTCGAGCTCGACGTAGTCGAGGAAGCGGCCGGCGTCGATGGCGGTGCAGGCCTCGCACTCGCCGCAGGGCTCGGCGGTGATGTCGCCCCTGCCGTCCGGGCCCGTGCAATTGAGCGATTTCGCCAGGATGCGCGAGACCGTGGTCTTGCCGACGCCGCGCGTTCCGGTGAAGAGCCAGGCGTGGTGCAGGCGCTTCTGCGTGAGGGCGTTGACGAGGGCCTGGACGACGTGCGTCTGCCCGACCAGGCCCGAGAAATTGCGTGGCCGATATTTGCGCGCCAGCACCTTGGTCGACATGCGAACGATTCTACGGGCCGCCCCTGCCGACATCGGCCCGTGCGGGATAATCCCGCCCACCGACAGCCAGCGATGCCGACCGACCCGACCGACCTCTCGCCCCTCAGCTACGGCAGCTCCGGGGTCGACTACAACGTCATCGATCCGTTCAAGGTCGCCGCGCAGCGCGCAGCCGCCTCGACCGGCAGCCACCTCGACGGCCACGGCTTCTCCGAAGTGGAGTCGTCGCGCGGCGAATCGGCCTACGTGGTCGACGTCGGCCCGTTCTACCTGGCGAGCATCGTCGAGTGCCTCGGCTCGAAGGCGATGGTCGCCGATTCGATGCAGGCGCTGACCGGAAAGAGCTTCTTCGCCGCGATCGCCCAGGACACGATCGCGATGGCGGTCAACGACCTGATCACCGTCGGCGCGACGCCGCTCGTGGTCCAGGCCTACTGGGCCGCCGGCGGCTCCGAATGGTTCGCCGACGCCGGCCGCAGGCAGGCGCTGATCGAGGGCTGGAAGCGCGCCTGCGACCTCTGCAAGGTGTCGTGGGGCGGCGGCGAGACGCCGGCGCTGGCCGGCATCGTCGAGGCCGGGCGGATCGACCTCGCGGCCTCGTGCACCGGCATCGTCAGCCCGAAGGACCGGCTCTCGCTCGGCGCGCATCTCGGCCCGGGCGACGCGATCGTGCTGCTCGCCTCGAGCGGCATTCACGCCAACGGCGTCAGCCTGGCGCGCGACCTCGCCGCGCGGCTGCCGCAGGGCTACCTGACGCCGCTCACCGCGAGCGCGGTGCCGATCGGCTTCGGCGAGGCCTTGCTCGAGCCCACGGTTCTCTATTCGCCGATCACCGAAGCGCTGTTCAAGGCCGGCGTGCGCCCGCACTACGCCGCCAACATCACCGGCCACGGCTGGCGCAAGCTCATGCGCCACCGCAGCGCCTTCACCTACCGGATCCACGCCGTGCCCGACGTGCCGCCGGTGCTGAAGTTCATCCAGGCCGAGGCGCTGCTCTCGGACCGCGACGCGTACGGCACCTTCAACATGGGCGCGGGCTTCGCCCTCTTCGTCGCCGCCGAGGACGCGGCGCAGACCGTCGCGGTCGCCCACAAGGCGGGGCTCGACGCCTGGATCGCCGGAACGGTGGAAGCCGGGCCGAAGCGCCTCGTGATCGAGTCGCTCGGGCTCGAATACGACGGCAGCGACCTGGGTCTTCGCGCCTAGATCCACCGGCGCGACGGGAGGCGGCCGGTAGAATGGGCCGCGACGGGCCTCCCCGCATGGAAGCGCGGCCAACCGGGTCAGGTCGGGAACGAAGCAGCCCTAACCGTTGCGACCAGTGCCGGGGTCAGGCTCGTCACCTCTTTCTTCACGCGCCATCCCGCCCTCGGAGGGAGACCGGACGGCGCATCGTCCTACCGCGCAGCACCGCCGGCGTGCGTACCTTCAGGGTCGCCACCTCCGGACACACCCGTGTTGCTCGTCACCGCCTTCGTCCTCGTCCTTCTGATCCTGATCGGAGCGGTGCTCTGGGCACTGTTCGGCAAGAGGAAGTGATCTAGGTCTCCGGCGGCCGGCCGCGCGTCTGGCGGAACAGCCAGACGGTGCCGAAGACGATCCAGAAGACGACCAGCGCCACGCCGCTCCAGTAGAGCAACCGCGTCGGCAGGACGAAATGCAGCCCGGCCAGGACGAGCGCACACCAGACCGCGACCGACGCGGCAAAGATCTTCATGTCGTGGAGTCCCCGCAAGACGCGAAAGCCACTCCGGGGACGGAACGGATCGCGTTCCCGGGCGGGGGCTATCTGCTCGTCGCCGCCCGGATTTCAAGACCCCGGGCCGATTCGAGCGGGTGCTTACGAGGCGGGAGGAAGTTCGGCCGCGGCCGGCACGGGGTCGCCGCGCGGCCCTTCCACCGCCGCTTCGGCGTCCTCGCCCTTGCCGGCGCTGCGCCCGGCCGGCGCGGCGCCGCCCTTGCGCAGCACGTCCTTGGCTTCCTGCAGGGCATCGACGATGGCGCGGGTGTTGATGCGGAGCACCCTCGAATAGCGCTGCGCGACGTGGGTGAAGGCGGCCGACATCTTCCTTGCCGGCACGTGACTGGCGATGTCGACGATCTCGTTGGCGGCGCTGGCGACGATGCGCAGCAGCTCCGCGTCACCGTCGGGCTTGCGCACCGGGGCCTCGAGGGGCAAGCGCCGGATCATGTGCAGGATCTCCTCGCCCAGGCCCCAATGGCGGGCGACGGCGAAGCCGAAGGTCTCGACGTCGACGCCGAGCACCGCGTAGCTCGCTCCGGCCTCGTCGAGCCCGGGCTGCTCGGGTCCGGCGGCGGTGGCGGGCGCAGGCTGCATGAGCTGCTGGATCTGCTCGGCCTCCTCGGCGAAGTGATAGCGCAGCATCAGACGGCCGAGGTTCTGCAGGGCGGCGATCAGGTACACGACCTCGCCGTCGTAGCCCGCCGGGCGCAAGGCCTGGGCGGTGTGGCCGGCCAGGCGAACGCGGTCGATCGCGGCGAGCAGCGCCTTGGCGCCGGTCTCGTCGAGCGGGCCCGGCCATTCGCGCAGGCTGTTCGCCGCCAGGCGCACGCCGTTCACGCCGATCAGCGCAACCACGCGGCGCAAGGTCAGCACCGGGCCGTTGCCGGAGATCTGGGTGCCTTGCACCTGGGCGGTATTGATCGTGCGCAGGAGCTCGAACGAGAGCGCGAGATCGGGCAGGAGGTGGGCCGCGATCTCGTCGGTGCGCTGGCTCTCGATCGCCGTGACCCGCTGCACCCGCGCGCCGAGCCCCGGCAGCGAAGGCAGGTGGCCGACGGTGCGCAGGCGGTCGAGCAGCAGCGCGACCGGGCCGCCGTCGTCGTCGGAGACGGCTTCGCGCCAGCCGTTGAGGGCGCCGAGGAAAGTGCGGGCGTTGCGATAGCGCAGCCGCACCTGGCCGGCGGTGCTGCGGTTGACGATCGCGCGCAAGGCCTCGGGAATCGGCTGCGGCGTGGTCCATGGCAGGCGCACGAACTCGCGGCCCAGCGGCGCCAGGCGCTCGATCACCTTGCCGGTGTCGGCGACGCCGAGCGCGGGCTCGCCGGCGAGCAGGCGGTGCAGCAGCAGGCCGCAGGCGAGCACGTCGCGCTCGGCGGCGCTGCGCTGCGCCCGCAGCATCGAGGGATCGAGCGGCATCGCCCGGTCGTTGTCGCGAACGTTCGCCGCCGCGGCAGGCACGCCCTCGTGCGCGACCGAGAGCGCCATCACGCTGAGCTGCCCGCGCTCGTTGACAAGCAGTGTGTGGAACTGGGGGTCGAGATGGACGATGCCGGCGTCGTGGGCGAAGGCCAGCGCCCGCAGCAGGTCCTCCACCCAGAGGGCGGCCTCGTCGATCGCCGGCCGCGCATGCTCGGCCAGCCACTCGTCGAGGGTGACGCCGGCCCGGCGATCGACGACGACGAACGGCCACTGTTCGTGGACGTTGCATTCGAGCACCCGGGCCAGGCCCGGATGGTCGAGCCGCGCCGCCCGGCGCGCGGTGGCCAGCCAGGAAGCGATCGCGCCGGCGCCGGCGGGCGCGACCCGCGGCAAGGTCAGCATCACCTCGTGCCCGGCCTGTGCGTCGTCGGCCAGCCAGCTCATCGTCGCCTCGCTCTTGCCGAGCAGGCGCCGCAGCTGATAGCGGCCGAACGCACGCGCCGGCGTCGGCGACGCGGCAGCGGTGGTGTGGGCAGCAGCGGTCGGCATCGTGGAGAAGACGAGGGAACCCGATTGGAACGCGGTCGGACGACCGCGGATGCGACGATCAGTGCCGGCTTCGTGCGCTATCTCTCGCGCGCGGGCCGCGGTTACGCCGGAACCGGCGCCTACGTGATTTCGACCACGCGGCCGTCGCCGGCGATGAAGGCGCAGCGCACGGCCTGCGCCGGTTGCGCCGCCCGCACCGCCTCGCGATAGCGGAGCAGCTGCTGCCGATACGGTTCCAGCGCTTCCGGGGCGCGCCGGAGCTTGTAGTCGAGCACCCACCAGACAGGCGCGGCGCCCGGGTCTTCCAGCTGCACCAGTCGGTCGATGCGCAGCACCTCTCCGGACGCGCTCACCGGCACCTCGTTGCCGCTCCAGCGAATCTGCGGGCCGCGGAAGAACCGGGCCGTGTCCGCATGGGCGAGGATGGCGGCGGCGTGGCGCCGCACCTCGCCCGCATCGGCGCCGAATTCGCGCGCGGCGGCGACCGCGAGCACGTCGAGGCCCGACGCCGCCGCGACGCCGACGGCCCATTCGAGCGTGCGGTGGACCGCGCGGCCCAGCGTGGCGGCACCGGCCTCTTCGGCTACGACGGTCATCGGCGAAGGCGCCTGATCGGCTCGACCGACGCGAGCCGGACGCCACGATGGCAGGCGACGCAGCTCGGCGGGCGACAGCGGCGTGCTCGTTCCACCGCCGGCGGTCATCGATGCCTCCGGCAACGGCAGCTCGTCGGTCACCGCCTGCTCGAGCCGTTGCCACCAGGTCGTGCCGCTGCCCGCAGCGTAGGCCTCGGTCGCGCTGAACGCCAGGCGCCGCCGGGCCCGCGTCATCGCGACGTAGAGCACGTTCAGCGATTCGCGACGGCGCGCCGCCTCCTCCCTCGCGTACAGCTCCTGCAGCGACGGCGGGATCTGCGATTCGTTGTAGACGAAAGCGCAGCGCAGCGGCGCTGGCGCCTCCACCGGCCAGTCGATCAGCAGCGAGCAGAGCTCGTTGCCCGGCTTTTCCGGATCGGCGTCGAGCAGCAGCACCGTGTCGGCCTCGAGGCCCTTGGCGCCATGCACGGTCAGCAGGCGCACGGCGCCGGTCGGCACCGGCAGGGCTGCCTTCACCGTGCGCTGGCGCAGTGCCCGCACGAAGGCATAAGGCGTCGAGTAGCGGCCGCTGTCGAGGAGCAGCGCCTGCGCCAGCACGGCGTCGATGGCGTCGAGGCCGGCCTGTCGTTCGCCGGGTGGCAAGACCGCCGCCGTGCGCGCATGGAGGTCGCCCTCGTGGACGATGCGGCCGAGCAGGTCGTGCGGCGGCAGCTCTCCGGCCGCCTCGGCCCAGCCGCGCAGGAGCGTGCGGGCCCGGGCCAGCGCGGGCGACGGATCGGCCAGCGACTGCAGCGCATCCCACCAGCCGGCAGGCTCGCGGTTGGCCACCGCGAGGGCGACGAGGTCGGCGTCGCTGGCACCCATCAACGGGCTCTTCAGCACCCGGGCGAGCGAGAGGCCGTGCTGCGGCGAGGCCAGCAGGTCGAGGAGCGCGACCAGGTCCTGCGCGCCGGCCGAATCCATCAAGGTGGCCTCGGAGACCGGCCCGTGCGGCACTGCCCGCGCCCGCAAGGCGTCGGCGACGAGGTGCAGCGATTCGCGCTTGCGGGCCAGCAGCATCGTCTCCGCCGTCGACGCTTCGCCGGCGTCGAGCCATCGGCGCAGGAGGTCGGCCGCCCGCGCGGCCTCCTGTTCCCGCAGCACCTCGTCGGGCACGAGCCGGGGCGTGAGGAGCGTATCGCGCCAGGCCTGCGTGGAATCGGGGCGCTTGCCTTCGCGGTTCTTCTCGGGCCGGGCGACCCGAGGCAGCCGCCAGACGCCGTCGCCGGGCCGCTCCGGCTGGGCCGTGCTGTGCGCCCGGAAGCCTTCGAATTCGCCCTCTTCCGCGGCGGCCCCGAAGACCCGGTTGATCGCCTCGATCACGCGGGGCGCGCTGCGCCAGGTGTGGTCGCAGGCGAGGCGGTGGCCGGCGAACGCATCGACGACGAAATCGGCCGCCGCCTCGAACACGCGCGGCTCGGCGCCGCGAAAGCGGTAGAGGCTCTGCTTCGGGTCGCCGACGATGAACAGGCTCGGCGGCTGCTGCCCGCTCGCGCCGCCGCCGGCCCCCGCATAGGACGACAGCCACGCATGCAGCGCGTGCCATTGCAGCGGGCTGGTGTCCTGGAACTCGTCGATCAGCAGGTGGCGCACGCGCAGGTCGAGCTTTTCCTGCATCCAGCCGGCGAGGTCGCCGTCGCGCAGCGCCGCCAGCGCCAGCCGTTCCAGATCCGCCATGTCGGCGAAACCGTGGCGACGCTTGTGCTCGGCATGGGCGGCGAGCAGCGCGCGCGAGAGCCGGACCATTCGCTGGTGCTCGAGGTGGGCGTCGTGCTGGGCCACCTGGTCATGCAGCCGCGACAGGAACTCGCCGGCTTCCGCCAGCGCCGGCGACTCGGGCAGGTTCTTGCGCACCGTGCCGCCCTGGGTGAGCAGGGCCGAATCGATCGCCTCGAAACGCGCGCGCGAGGTCGGCAGCGCGTAGGCCGCGGCCAGCTCGGCCGCGGCCTCGCGTGGCGTCTTGTTCTTGTGCCGCTGCCAGGCGGCGGCGAGCGCGAGCAGCCGCTCGCGCCAGGCCGCGTCGTCGACCTGCTGCGCCGGATCGGCCATGCCCTCGAGCTCGGCCCACCACTCCGAGGCCGGCTCGACGCTGCCCTCCAGCGTGCCGGCCGCATCCGCCTGGGCGATCTCCATGCGCCGTTGCCAGGCGCGGCCGAGCCACTGTTCGAGCATGTGCCGGCCGCGTGTCGCGACCATCGCGCCGTAGTCGGCGCGCAGGGCAGGGTCGCGCAGCACCGCGGCATGAAAGGCGCGGAACACCGGTGCACGCAGGTCGACGTCGTCCTCGATCAGCGACATGTCGGGCTGCAGGCCGAGCGACTCCAGCATCTCGAGCGGCGCCAGCCGCAGCAGCTGGACGAACCAGGCGTGGAAGGTGAGCACGGCGACCGGCCGCCCGCTGTCGAGCAGTCGCCCATGGAGCGCGCGCAGGGCGGGCTCGAGCCGCACCGCGTCGTCGGCGCCGAGCCCGCGCAAGCGGAGCTCGCGCACACGCGCCTCGACGCTGGACTGCATGGCCCACTCGGCGAGCCAGCCGGCGAGGCGGTCGCGCATCTCGCCGGCCGCGGCGCGGGTGAAGGTGATGGCGAGGATGTGGTGCGGCTCGACGCCGGAAAGCAGCAGCCGGACGATGCGCGACACCAGCATCCAGGTCTTGCCCGAGCCGGCGCAGGCCTCGACCACCACGCTCTGCGCCGGGTCGCAGGCGACGGCGTAGAAGCGCTCCGACGAGACCCGCTCGCCGTCGACCCTGAGGGCCGGGCCTTCGCTCATCGCCCCTCCTCTCCGGTAGCGTCGGCGAGAGCCTGCACCTCGGCCTGCCAGTCGTCGCGACGGCAGAGGCCGCGCACGTCGCACCACTCGCACACCGAGCCCTCGCCGAGCGCGCGCAGCGGCGCGCCGCCGCGCAGCCGCGTGATGTCGATCGCGACGCCCTCGATCAGCGCGCGACCGCTCGCCTCCACCTCCTTGTGTCGCTCGATGCCGAGGGCTTCGCGCGCCTCGAGCGGCAGATAGCCCGCCCGCACCGGCTTGCCGGTCGCCGCGCCCACCAGCGCCGCGTAGAAGGCGAGCTGCGTGTCTTCGAAGCCGAGCCTGGCCTGCTCCTTCCAACGGGTCTGGCTGCCGGCCTTGTAGTCGATCAGCTCCAGCACCGGCTCGCCGTCGTCGTCGACCTCGTCGATGCGGTCGACGATGCCGTACAGCTCCACCGCGGCCCCGGGCAGAGGCAGGGTGAACGACTGCTCGCCGAGCTGCCAGCGGGCGCCCGCCTCGTCGCGCTTGCGCATGAACGCCAGGTAGCGCGGCACGAAGGCGTCGAAGCTGGCCTGCCAGGGCAGGAAGTCGGCGGCATCGAGGCCGTGCTCGTCGAGGACGACGCGCGCGGCGGTTTGCAGGGCGGCGGCATCGTCGGCCGGATCGGGGTCGGGGGCGCGGCCTTCGTGGAAGCGGAGCAGCACCTCGTGCAGCCAGTTGCCCCAGTCGCGCTTGTCGAGCCCGGCCTCGATCTCGTCGGCGGCATTCAGGCGCAGCATCGCGTGGGCGAAGAAGCGGTAGGGGCAGCCGCGCAGGGTCTCGAGCGCCGTCGCCGAGAGACGGTCGGGAACGAGCCCGGGCGCGATCGCCTCGGCGCGGCTCACCGGCGCCGGCGGCACCAGGGTCGTGGTGCGCGGATCGGTCCAGGCGCGAAACGCGAGTCCCTGTGTCGAGAGCGCGAGGCGAAGCTGTTCGACGAGGCGGCTGGGCGCCAGCGACTCGGCACCGTCGCGGGCCCGGCGCAGCAAGGTCAAGGGCGCGACGCGCAGCAGCTGGGCGAAGGCGAGCCGCTCGCGACGCTGCCGCTCCTCGGACGAGGCGATGCCGGCGAGCGCGGCGGCCTCGCGCGGCAGCAAGCCTTCGGGCGGCGACCAGGCGCCGAGGCGCGCGTCGCAGCCGGGCAGCACCACGGCGGCGAAGGGGCGCAGCATCGCTCGCGCGAGCGGCGTGACGTGGACATCGGCGCCGTCGTCCGGCGCATCCGGCGAGAGGCTCGGCTCGGGGCGGAAGGTGGCCTGCTCGAGGACCTCGTCGCACCAGCGCGTGAACTCCGCGAGGCTCAGCGAAAGATCGGCCAGCGCGGCCAGGCGCTCTTCGCGCTCGCCGGCCTGGAGATCGAGCAGCAGCGCCTGCAGCAGAACCGCGCCGGCCGCGTCGTCGGCCAGGAGCGACAGGCCGCCGCCGGCGCGAAGCGCCTCGAGCGTCGCCGCGAGCCACCCGGAAAGCGGCGCCGACCCCAGCTCCTGCAACGGTCGCAGCACCGCGACCGCGTCGTCGCGCAGGCGCTCGGCGGCTGCGTCGCGCAGCGGCACGGTCGCCAGGCCGGCGACCCGCGAGACGCCGGCGCGGCGGACGCGGGCTTCGAGCGCGGCGACGGCATGCCGGTCGTGCCGGCCCCAGCGCGTGCCGCTCTTCAGCCAGTCGAGCAGCGCGTCGTTGCCGGCATCGTGCCGGGCGCTGTGCAGCAAGGCCATGAAGCCGGCCGCGGCGCGCGTGGTCGAGAGCCGCCATCCGGTCTCGTCGACGACCTGCGCGCCGCTGCGCACCAGCAGCTCGTGGACCCGGCGTACGAGCAGCCGGTCGTGGGCCACGAGCGCCACCGGTCGACGGCCGGCCGACAGGTCGGCCAGCACCTGGGCCGCGGCCGACTGCGCCTCGTCCTCGAAGCCGGGGCAGGCGCCGAGCGCCGGCAAGGGCCGCGATGCCGGCCAGGCGAACAGCGCGCCTTCGGGCGGATCGAGAACGAGGGTGAGGCTCGGCGCGGAGGCTTCGCCAAGCAGCGATCCGACCAGCGCGTCGGGGCCGCCCCCCTCGATCGTGATCCAGGCCGAGGGTCGAAGGCCGAACAGCGCGTCGGTACGCGGCGGCGGCGCCAGCGCGGCCCAACGAACGGCGATGGCGGCGAGGTCGCGCTCGCGCCGCCCGCCGGGCGGCAGGGCGCGCTCGAGCTCGGTCCATGCCGCGGCCCGGGCGGCCGGCGGCTTCGTCGCCATCGCCTGAAGCAGCTCGTGCACCGTGGCGACCAGGCGGCCGATGGACTGGTCGAAGCCGAGGCCGTCGCGGCGGGACCATTCGACGCCCCAGCGCTGGCCGAGCAGGAGCTTGCGCGCGATCAGCCGGTCGATCGGCGGCGACAGCGTGGGCGCGCCGCCGGCCGCGTCGGTCGCGGGGCCCAGGCTCTCGGCCAGCGTCCGGGCCGTCTCGACGCGTGGCATCCAGCCGGCGCCGGCCGCCAGCGCCCGTCGCAGGGGTTCGATGAGCTGGACGAAGGGCACGAGGACGACGGCGTCGCGCCGGTCGACGCCGTGCTCGTCGAGCCAGCCGCGGATCGCGCCGGCGGTCGCGCGCCACGCCGTCGCGACGTCCGTTCCCGCCTCGATCTCGCGCCGCTCGCCGGCAGCGGCGGGGCGCGGGTCGTCCGCCGGCGCTTCGTCGGCGAACAGGTCGAGCGTCTTGCCTCGGGGCAGGTCCTTCATAGCGGGCATGGATCGCGACCATAGCGCGGCGCCGGCTTGCGCGACGGCGCCTCCGCCAACATTTCAGGTCACCCTATGCCAGAATGCCTCGACCCGAGGACGACACCCATGAGCAGCGATCTGATCACCCACACCTCCGACGCGTCCTTCAATGCCGATGTCATCGAGGCCGGCACGCCGGTCCTGGTCGACTACTGGGCCGAGTGGTGCGGGCCGTGCAAGATGATCGCGCCGATCCTCGACGAGGTGTCCAAGACCTACGACGGCAAGCTGCGCGTCGCCAAGATGAACGTCGACGAGAACCGCGACGTGCCCGCCAAGTACGGCATCCGCGGCATCCCGACCCTGATGCTGTTCAAGAACGGCGAGCTCGCCGCCACCAAGGTCGGCGCCCTTTCCAAGGCCCAGTTGACGGCCTTCATCGACAGTCACCTATAATCTGCGCATAGACGGGCCGCCCGCGACGGGTGGCCTGGCGAGACTGCTAGCCGGCGCGCGCCGGAACCGATCGCACCCGATCGGTCCGTGTAGCTTCCCGGAATACCGCAAAGCGCTATCCGCTTCGCTTCCTGACCGTCCTCGTTCTTCCCGGTCGCGATAACTCCGCGGCTCCTTCTCCACCGGCCTGTCTGGCCGGTGCGTTGCCCCAAGCCACGCGACCCGCGTCGCCCACCCCATGCACCTCTCCGAACTGAAAGCCCTCCACGTCTCCGAGCTCATCAAGATGGGTGAAGCGCTGGAGATCGAGAACGTCGCCCGCATGCGCAAGCAGGAGCTCATGTTCGCGATCATGAAGAAGCGCGCCAAGAACGGCGAGCAGGTCTTCGGCGACGGCGTCCTCGAGGTCCTGCCCGACGGCTTCGGCTTCCTGCGCTCGCCCGAGGCGAGCTACATGGCGTCGACCGACGACATCTACCTCTCGCCGAGCCAGGTGCGCCGCTTCAACCTGCACACCGGCGACATGGTCGAGGGGGAGGTCCGGGTGCCCAAGGACGGCGAGCGCTACTTCGCGCTCGTGAAGGTCGACAAGATCAACGACCTCTCGCCCGAGGAGAGCAAGCACAAGATCATGTTCGAGAACCTGACGCCGCTCTTCCCCAAGGAGCAGTTCAAGCTCGAGCGCGACATCAAGAACGAGGAGAACATCACCAGCCGCATCGTCGACCTGATCGCCCCCATCGGCAAGGGCCAGCGCGCCCTCCTCGTCTCGGCGCCCAAGAGCGGCAAGACGGTGATGATGCAGAACCTGGCGCACGCCCTGATCGCCAACTATCCCGAGGTCTACCTGATCGTGCTGCTGGTCGACGAGCGGCCCGAGGAAGTGACCGAGATGCAGCGCACCGTGCGCGGCGAGGTCATCAGCTCCACCTTCGACGAGCCCGCCGCCCGCCACGTGCAGGTCGCCGAGATGGTGATCGAGCGCGCCAAGCGCCTGGTCGAGATGAAGAAGGACGTGGTGATCCTGCTCGACTCGATCACCCGCCTGGCCCGCGCCTACAACAACGTGCTGCCGTCCTCGGGCAAGGTGCTGACCGGCGGCGTCGACGCCAACGCGCTGCAGCGGCCGAAGCGCTTCTTCGGCGCGGCGCGCAACATCGAGGAAGGCGGCTCGCTCACGATCATCGGCACCGCCCTGGTCGAGACCGGCAGCCGCATGGACGAGGTGATCTACGAGGAATTCAAGGGCACCGGCAACTGCGAGATCCACCTCGACCGCCGGATGTCGGAAAAGCGCGTCTACCCGTCGATCCTGCTCAACAAGAGCGGCACCCGGCGCGAGGAGCTGCTGCTCAAGCCGGAGATCCTGCAGAAGAGCTGGATCCTGAGAAAGCTCCTCTACTCGATGGACGAGATCGAGGCGATGGAGTTCATCCTCGAGAAGATGAAGGCGACCAAGAACAACCTCGACTTCTTCGACATGATGCGCAGAGGCGGCTGAGTTAGAATCCTGGGTTTTTCGGAAAGTGCACCGCTGGAATCGTCCGGCGAGGTGTGGCTCCCGGCTCCACGCAGAGGTTTCCCATGAAAGAAGGCATCCACCCCGAATATCGCGAAGTCTGCTTCGTCGATCTTTCCAACGGCTGGAAATTCGTGACCCGCTCCTGCGCCCAGACGCGCGAGAAGATCACGATGGAAGACGGCCGCGAGCTGCCGCTCTACAAGCTCGAGTCGACCAGCGAGTCGCACCCGTTCTACACCGGCACGCAGAAGAGCGTCGATTCGCTCGGCGGCCGGGTCGAGAAGTTCCGCAACAAGTTCGCGCACCTCAAGGCCAAGAAGTAAGCGCCTTGCGGCGTCCGGAAAAGGCAGCTTCGGCTGCCTTTTTTGCGCCTGCCGCCGGCGCCCCGGGAGCCCTGGCTTCTGTTGCATCATTCGGCGTGCTCCGACCGCCGCCCGCGTGAACTCCCCCAACCCGGCCCTCGTCAGCCAGCGCGAAGCCGAGCCGCTGCCGCGGCTCCTTCTCCTCCTCTTCTGCACCGCCTACGTGCTGCCCGGCGTGTTCGGCCGCGATCCGTGGAAGAGCGCCGACATCACCGCCTTCGGCTACATCGTCAATATCGCCCAGGGCAAGACCTCGTGGTTCGCGCCCACCGTGGGCGGCCTGCCGACGGCCGACGGCGCCCTGCTGCCCTACTGGATCGGCGCGATCTTCGTCAAGGCGATGCCCTGGCTCGATCCGACCCTGGCGGCCCGTATCCCCTTCGCCCTGCTGCTCGCGCTGACCCTCGCCCTCGCCTGGTACGCCACCTACCATCTCGCGCGCAGCGATTCGGCGCAGCCCCTTCCCTTCGCCTTCGGCGGCGAGGCCACGCCGGCCGACTATGCCCGCGCCATCGCCGACGGCGCCCTGCTTGCCGTCATCGCCTCGCTCGGCCTGCTGCAGCTCGGCCACGAGACCACTCCCGATCTCGCGCAGCTCGCGGCGGTGGCCCTCTACCTCTACGGCCTGGCCGCGGCGGTCCGCCACTCCATCAAAGGCGGTCTCGCGGCGGGGCTCGCCTTGCCGATGCTCGCGGCGAGCGGCGCGCCGAGCATCGCGCTGCTGCTCGGCGCCGTCGGCCTGGCCGTGACGCTGATCTCACGCCGGCCGGGCTGGGCCCGCCAGGCCGCCTTCATCGTCGTCGGCGTGCTGCTCGCCGTGACCGCGGCGTCGCTGCTCGGCGCCTGGGCCAATCGCCTCGGCAACTATCGGCACCACAGCCAGGTCGTCTCGCTCGTTCGCGAGTTCGCCTGGTTCACCTGGCCGGCCTGGCCGCTGGCGCTCTTCACGATCTGGAAGTGGCGCCGCCGCCTGCTCGACGAGCACCTCGCCCTGCCGCTCGGCTGCACCCTGGCGTTGCTGGCGGTGTGGATCGGCATGGGCGGCTCGAGCCGGGCGCTGATGCTCGCCCTGCCGCCGCTGGCAGTGCTGGCCGCGTTCGCGCTGCCGACGCTGCAGCGCAGCGCCGCCGCGGCGATCGACTGGTTCTCGGTCTTCTTCTTCACCATCGCCGCGGCGACCGGCTGGGCGTTCTATGTCGCGATCCAGACCGGCACGCCGGCCAAGCTCGCGGCGAACGTCGACAAGCTGTCGCCGGGGTTCCAGAACACGTTCTCGCCGCTCGCCCTGGCCCTTGCCGTCGCCGCGACGGTGGCCTGGGCGTGGCTGGTGAAGTGGCGCACCGGCCGCCACCGCCATCCGATGTGGAAGAGCATGGTGTTGCCGGCCGGAGGCGTGACCCTGAGCCTGCTGCTGGTGATGACCGTCCTGCTGCCGCCGTTCGACAACGCGCGCAGCTACCGCTCGATGGTGCATCGGGTGGCGCGGCAGATTGCGCCGCCGAACTGCATCTCGACGCCGGGCATGTCGCGGGCGCAGATCGTCGCCCTCGAGTACCAGGGCGGCTGGCGCGTCGACGCGGTCACGCCGCCGGGCCGGTCGGCCTGCGAGATCCTGATGCTGCCGAGCAATCGCAATCCGCCCGACGGATCGTGGCTGTTCGTCGCGCGCGAGCGGCGTGTGCGCAGCGAGGACGAGATGATCGACATCTACCAGCGCAGCGCCGCGGCGCGCTGACCGCCCGCCTCAGCGGCCGATGGCGGCGACCTCGGCGGCCGCGTCGGTATCGCTCGCCGGCGGCGCGGGCTCGTCGCGAACCCGCGCCGCGGGAAAGAGGAGGCGGAAGGTCGAACCCTTGCCGAGCTCGCTCGCCACGTCGAGCTCGCCGCCGTGCCGCTGCGCGACGTGCTTGACGATCGCCAGGCCGAGCCCGG
Source organism: Burkholderiales bacterium (assembly GCA_021414305.1). Taxonomy (GTDB): domain Bacteria; phylum Pseudomonadota; class Gammaproteobacteria; order Burkholderiales; family Burkholderiaceae_C; genus Schlegelella_A. The sequence continues at coordinate 56,331 of JAIOOS010000029.1, forward strand.
TGCCGCCCGATTCGCGCGAGCGGCTGCTGTCGACCCGGTAGAAGCGCTCGGTCAGCCGCGGCAGGTGCTCGCGGGCGATGCCACGCCCGGTATCGGCGACGACGACCTCGCCCATGCCGTTGTCGATGCGCTTCCAGGCGACGTCGATCCGGCCGCCGTCGGGCGTGTAGCGCACCGCGTTGTTGACCAGGTTGCCGATCGCGCTCTGCAGCTCCGACTCGTTGCCCGCGATCCGCGCCTCGCCGGGTTCGGCGAAGGCGATCGTGTGCCGACCGGCCGAAAGCGCCCGCGCCTCGGCCTCGACCTGGGCGAAGAGGCCCGCGACCCGCACCCACTTGTCGCCGGTCGGGCGCGGGCTGCCCTCGAGCTGGGCCAGGGTCAGCAGGTCGCCGACCAGGTTGCCCATGCGTTCGGCCTGCTGCGTCATGAGGAGGAGAACGCGCTTCTGCTCGACTTCGGTGAGGGGCAGGTTGCGCATCGTCTCGAGAAAGCCCGAGAGCACGGTGAGCGGCGTGCGGATCTCGTGTGACACGTTGGCGACGAAATCGCGGCGCATCGCGTCCGAGCGTTCGCGCTCGGTCAGGTCCTGCGAGATCACGAGCTTGGAGCCCGCGCCGTAGCGGCGAATGAGCACCTGGAGCGAACCCTGGGCGCGCGGGTCGCGCAGGGCGATCGGCTCCTCGAAGTTGCCGGCCTGCAGGTAGTCGACGAACGCCGGCGAGCGGATCAGGTTGGTGACGCGCTGACGCCGATCGCGCTCCGGGTCGAGCCCGAAGTGATCGGCCGCGCGCGCGTTGCACCACTCGATCTGGTCGTTGGCATCGAGCAGCAGCACGCCGTTCGGCGAGGCCTGCATCGCGGCGACGAACTGGGTCAGGTGCATGCGCTCGACCTCGGCTTCGCGCTCGAGGCCGCGCAGGCGGCGCTCGATCCGGTAGGCGAGTTCGCCCCAGAAGCCGGTGTCGCGCGGCGCCGTGTCCTCGAGAGATCCGCGCAGCCAGCGCATCAGGCGCCAGCCGCGCAGCGCGTCTGCGAGCACGACCATGAAGAATCCGAGCATGCCGCCGAGCGCGCCGCCGAGCGCGCCGCCCCTTTCGCCGCCGGCGAGCAGGCCGATCACGCTGCCTAAAGCGATCGCCAGGAAGCCGGCGATCAGGCGGGGCAGCAATCCGGTCATCGGCGCCGCGGGCGCGTGCCCAGGATCAGGCCGCCGCGGCCTGCGGGTGGGTGAGCCGGTAGCCGGCGCCGCGCACCGTCTCGATCATGTGCTGGCAGGAGACGGCAGCGAGCGATTCGCGCAACCGCTTGATGTGAACGTCGACAGTGCGCTCCTCGATGAAGACGTGGTCGCCCCAGACCCGATCGAGCAGCTGGGCGCGGCTGTGCACCCGCTCGGGATGCGTCATGAGGAAGTGGAGCAGCCTGAACTCGGTGGCGCCGATCTTGACCTCGCGCCCCTGGCTGGTGACCCGCCGCGTTGCCGGGTTGATGGTCAGCGCGCCCACCTCGACCGCGCTGTCGAGCGCGTCGGGAGCACGGCGACGCAGCACGGCGCGGATCCGCGCCAGCAGCTCGTTGGCCGAGAACGGCTTGGTCAGGTAGTCGTCGGCGCCGGCGTCGAGGCCGGAAACCCGGTCGGCTTCCTCGGCGCGCGCGGTGAGCATGATGATCGGCAGCTCGCGCGTGCGTGCCTGGGCGCGCCAGGCGCGCGCCAGCGCGTGACCGCTCGCGCCCGGCAGCATCCAGTCGAGCACGACCAGGCTCGGCAGCACGCCGTCGACCGCCACCTGGGCCTGCTCGGCGTCGCCGGCGATCGTCACCTCGTAGCCGGCATGGCGCAGGTTGATCGAGATCAGCTCGGCGATCGCGGGTTCGTCTTCGACGACGAGGATTCGGCTCATTTGCTTCCTTGTGCCCCTCAGCGGACCAGGTTCTCGACCGTGCCGATCGAATTGTGACGAACGTCCATGCCCTTGACGATGTAGATGATCTGCTCGGCCAGGTTCTTGGCGTGGTCGCCCACCCGCTCGATCGCCTTGGCGACGAACACCAGGTCGATGCTCGAGGAGATCGTCCGCGGATCCTCCATCATGAAGGTGATCAGCTTGCGCAGCAGGCCCTCGAACTCCTGGTCGATGAGGTCGTCCCTCTTCAGCACCTCGACCGCGCGCTCGACGTCGAGCCTGGCGAAGGCGTCGAGCGCCTTGCGCAGCTGCGAGACCGCGAGCTCGGCTTCGTAGGCGAGATCGCCGACCGGCAGGCGCATCCGGCTCGAAACGCCCGAGTTGACCAGGCGCTGCACGGTGCGGGCGATCCGCGCCGCCTCGTCGCCGACCCGCTCGAGATTGGCGATCGTCTTCGAGATCGCGATCAGGAGGCGCAGGTCGCGTGCCGTCGGCTGGCGCCGGGCGATGATGGTCGAGAGGTCGAGATCGATCTCGACCTCGGTCTGGTTGACCCGCTCCTCGGTCGCCAGCACCTCGGAGGCGATCTCGCTGTTGAAGGACACCAGGGCGTGCACGGCCCGGGCGACCTGCGATTCGACCATTCCGCCCATTTCCAGGACGCGGGTGGAGATGCCGCTGAGCTCGGCGTCGAACTGGGTCGAAAGGTGACGATCGTTCATGGCGCGTGCTCCTTCAGCCGAAGCGTCCGGTGATGTAGTCCTCGGTGTCCTTCTTGGTCGGGCGCATGAAGACATCCTGCGTCCGGCCGAACTCGATCAGGTCGCCGAGATACATGTAGGCCGTGTAGTCGGAGCTGCGAGCGGCCTGCTGCATGTTGTGGGTGACGATGACCACCGTGTAGTCGTCCTTCAGCTCGTGGATCAGCTCCTCGATCTTGCCGGTCGAGATCGGATCGAGGGCAGAACAGGGCTCATCGAGCAGCAGGACCTCGGGCTTGATGGCGATGCCGCGAGCGATGCAGAGGCGCTGCTGCTGCCCGCCGGAAAGGCCCGAGCCGCTCTGGCCGAGCTTGTCCTTGACCTCGGTCCACAGGGCGGCCTTCTTCAATGCCCACTCGACCCGCTCGTCCATCTCGACCCGCGGCAGCGATTCGAACAGCTTCACGCCGAAGGCGATGTTGTCGTAGATCGACATCGGGAACGGCGTGGGCTTCTGGAAGACCATGCCGACCTTGGCGCGAATCAGCGACACGTCGTCCTTGGAGGTCAGCAGGTTGCTGCCGTCGAGCATGATCTCCCCTTCGGCCCGCTGGTCGGGGTAGAGCTCGTACATCCGGTTGAAACAGCGGAGCAGCGTCGACTTGCCGCAGCCCGAGGGGCCGATGAACGCGGTGACCTTCTTTTCCGGGATGTCCAGCGTGATGTTCTTCAGCGCGTGAAAGCGCCCGTAGTAGAAGTTCAGGTTCCGCACCGACAGCTTCACCTGCTCGCCGACGGGGGTTTCGACCTTGGCGTCCATGGGGTTCTCAGCCTTTGTTGCGGAAAAAGGTGCGGGCGCAGATGTTGAGCACGAGCACGCCGATGGTGATCAGGAACACGCCCGCCCAGGCGAGCTTCTGCCAGTTCTCGTACGGGCTCATGGCGAACTTGAAGATCGTCACCGGCAGGCTGGCCATCGGCTGGCTCAGGTCGCTGGTCCAGAACTGGTTCGAGAGCGCGGTGAAGAGCAGCGGCGCCGTCTCGCCGGCGATCCGGGCGAAGGCGAGCAGGATCCCGGTCATCACGCCGGCGCGGGCCGCCTTGAGCGTGACCGTCATCACCACCCGCCACTTCGGCGTTCCCAGCGCGTAGGCGGCCTCGCGCAAGGCGTTCGGAATCAGCGCAAGCATGTTCTCGGTGGTGCGGATCACGACCGGAATGACGATCAGGGCCAGCGCCAGCACGCCGGCAAAGCCGGAAAAGCCGCCGACCCGCGCCACGACCGCCGAATAGATGAACAGGCCGATCACGATCGAGGGCGCCGAGAGCAGGATGTCGTTGATGAACCGGGTGGTGCTGGCCAGCCAGCTGCGCCGGCCGTACTCGGCCAGGTAGATGCCGGCGAGCACGCCGATCGGCGTCCCCAGCAGGGTGGCCAGCGTCACCATCACCACCGAGCCGAAGATCGCGTTGGCCAGGCCACCGGTTTCGGCCTGTGGCGGCGGCGTCATCTCGGTGAAGAGCGAAAGCGCCAGGCCGCCGACGCCGAGGCGCACGGTCTCCACCAGGATCCAGATCAGCCAGAACAGGCCGAACGCCATCGCCGCCAGGGCCAGCGTGAGGGCCACGGCGTTGGCCAGCTTGCGACGGGCGTGCAGCGCACGCCGAACCGCATCGCGATCGGGCGATGCCGGCAAGACCGCGCTCACGAAACCGTTCCTTCGCGCTTCTTCAGCTGCTCGAGCAGGAGCTTCGAGATCGCGAGCACGACGAAGGTGATGAAGAACAGCACCAGCCCGAGGTAGATCAGTGACGCCTGGTGCAGGCCGGGTGCGGCCTCGCCGAACTCATTCGCGAGCGCCGAGGTGATGCTGTTCGCCGCCTCGAACAGCGAGAGCGAGTTGAGCTGGTTGAAGTTGCCGATCACGAAGGTGACCGCCATCGTCTCGCCGAGCGCCCGGCCGAGGCCGAGCATGATGCCCCCGACGACGCCGGTCTTGGTGTACGGCAGGACGACCTTCCACACCACTTCCCAGGTCGTCGAGCCCAGGGCATAGGCCGATTCCTTCAGCATCGGCGGCGTCACCTCGAACACGTCGCGCATCACCGAGGCGATGAAGGGAATGATCATGATCGCCAGGATGATCCCGGCCGAGAGCAGGCCGATGCCCACCGGGGCGCCGGAGAAGAGCTGGCCGAGGAAGGGCACGCCCTTGAAGATGGCCTGCAGCGGCTGCTGCACATAGGTGGAGAGGATCGGGCTGAAGACGAGCAGACCCCACATGCCGTAGACGATCGAGGGCACCGCCGCGAGCAGCTCGATCGCCGTGCCGAGCGGGCGCTTGAGCCAGAGCGGCGACAGCTCGGTGAGGAACAGGGCGATCCCGAAGCTGACGGGCACTGCGATCAGCAGCGCGATGAACGAGGTCATCAGCGTGCCGTAGATCATCACCAGGCCGCCGTAGCGGTTCTGCACCGGGTCCCACTCGCTGGTCCACAGGAACGAGAGCCCGTACTCGCGGATCGCCGGCGCCGCGCCGATCAGCAGCGACACGATGATTCCCGCGAGCAGGGCCAGCGTCAGCCAGGCCGCGCCGTGGGCGAGCACCGAGAACAGCACGTCGGCCCAGGGCGAAGCGCGGCGCACGGTCGGCGGTCGGTTCTTCATGTCGGCCCGCATTTTCTCCTGCGGGCCGAGATAGGACGGAGCGGGCAGCGTAGCGGACACCTTGGCACCTCGCGGAAGAGACCGGACCCGGCCGATCGGAAGGGAGATTCCCGCCTACTTCCAGGCGATCGCCTTGCCGGCCGTGTCCTTGATGTTCGCCGCCCACGACTTGCGGGCCAGGTCCTTCACCGCCGGGGGCAGCGGCACGTATTCCAGGTCGTCGGCCATCTTGTCGCCGTTCACGTACGCCCACTCGAAGAACTTGAGCGAGTTGGCGGCGTTCACCGGCTTGTCCTGCGCCTTGTACATGAGGATGAAGGTCGCGCCGCTGATCGGCCACGCGTCCTTGCCGGCCTGGTCGGTCAGCACCTGGAAGAAGGTCTTCGACCAGTCGGCGCCGGCGGCGGCCGACTTGAAGTTGTCGGAGTCCGGCGGCACGAAGTTGCCGTCCTTGTTCTTCAGCAGCGTGTAGGTCATCTTGTTCTGCTTGGCATAGGCGTACTCGACGTAGCCGATCGAGTTCGGCAGGCGCTGCACGAACGCCGACACGCCTTCGTTGCCCTTGCCGCCGGCGCCGGTCGGCCAGTTGACCGCGGTGCCCTCGCCGACCTTGGTCTTCCACTCGGGGTTCACCTTCGACAGGTAATTCGTGAAGATGAAGGTCGTGCCCGAGCCGTCGGCCCGGCGCACGGCCGAGATCGCCGCGTCCGGCAGGGGAACGCCCGGATTCAGCGCGGTCAGCGCCGGGTCGTTCCACTTCGTGATCTTGCCGAGATAGATGTCGCCGAGCACCTGCCCGGTGAGCTTGATCTGGCCGGGGGCGACGCCCTTGATGTTGACCACCGGAACCACGCCGCCGATGACGGTCGGGAACTGGATCAGGCCGTCCTTGGCGAGCGCCTCGTCGGTGAGCGGCATGTCGGAGGCGCCGAAGTCGACGGTCTTGGCGCGGATCTGCTGGATGCCGGCGCCGGAGCCCACCGACTGGTAGTTCAGGCGGGCGCCGGTCGCCTTGTTGTACGCATCGGCCCACTTGGCGTAGATCGGTGCCGGGAAGGTGGCGCCGGCGCCGGTCATGTCCTGGGCGGAGGCGCCGGCCGCGACGGCGGCCAGGGCGATGGAGGCGAAGAGCGAAGCGGGAGTGCGCAAGGTCATGAGGTCGGCCTTTCGGAGGCGAAACGGAGCGGTTGCTCGATGGCCGGGACTCTAGGCAGGATTTGTGACGCCGCCATGACATCGCGTTGCCCTGCCGGGCGTACGCGGCTTCCCGTTTGTCATCGAGTCCACACGGCGCTGTCACAAAGCGTCCGTATCGTCGCCCTGGCTCGCCGCCGGTGGCGATGCCTGCGTGATCAAGGAGATCCTGTGAACAAGCCCTTCCGGCACTTCGCCGCCCTCGCCGCCTCGCTGCTCGTCGTCAGCGGTTGCGCCACGACGCCGCCTCCCGCCAGCGTCGCCGACACGATCGCGCGCACGCCACAGCTCTCGACGCTCTCGAAGCTCGTCAGCGACGCCGGCCTCGCCGACACGCTGCGCGGCCCCGGACCCTTTACCGTGTTCGCGCCGACCGACGAGGCCTTCAAGTCCGTGCCCGCGGCGACCCTCACCGCTCTCGGCAACGACAAGGAGCGCCTCAAGGCGGTTCTCATGTACCACGTCGTCCCGGGAGCCATGCTCTCGGCGAACGTGAAAAACGGCCCGGCGAAGACGGCGCAGGGCGCCAACGTCGCCCTGGCCAGGTCAGGCGCCTTCGTCACGGTCGACGACGCGGTGGTCACCTCGGCCGACATCGCCGCGACCAACGGCGTGGTCCAGGTCGTCGATCGCGTGCTGATGCCGCCGGCGCGCTGAGCGCCCGTTTTCAGCCCAGGGCTTCGGCCAATCGCTCGGCGCAGCGCTTCGCCTGCGCCGCGTCCTCGGCTTCGACCATCACCCGGACCAGCGGCTCGGTGCCCGAAGGCCGGATCAGCACCCGGCCCGTCGTGCCCAGCTCTCGGTCGACCTCGGCGCGGCGCTCGGCGAGCGCCCCGTTGGTTCGCCAGTCCGCGCCCGGCTTCAGGCGGACGTTGATCAGGGTCTGCGGATAGAGGCGCACGCCGTCGAGCAGGGTCGCCAGCGAGCGCCCCGAGCGCACCGCCGCCTGCAGCACCATCAGCGCGCTGACGATGCCGTCGCCGGTGGTGTGCCGGTCGAGCGAGAGCAGGTGGCCCGAGCCCTCTCCGCCGAGCTGCCAGCCACGGGCGATCAGCTCCTCGAGCACGTAGCGGTCGCCGACCTGGGCGCGCACGACCTCGACACCGCGCTCGCGCAGGGCGAGCTCGACGCCGAGGTTGGTCATCAGCGTGCCGACCACGCCGGGCACGGCGACGCCCTGCTCGAGCCGGTCGAGCGCCATCACGTAGAGCAGCTCGTCGCCGTTGAAGAGGCGGCCGGACCCGTCGACCAGCTGCACGCGGTCGGCGTCGCCGTCGAGGGCGATGCCGTAGTGCGCGCCGGAGGCGCGCACCGCCTCGACCACCGCAGCCGGCGCGGTGGCGCCGAAGCCGGCGTTGATGTTGACGCCGTCGGGCCGGCAGCCGATCGCCGTGACCTCGGCGCCCAGCTCGTGGAACACGTCGGGAGCGACGTGGTACGCGGCGCCGTGGGCGGCGTCGACGACGATCTTCAGCCCCTTCAGCGACAGCTCGTTGCTGAAGGTGCTCTTGCAGAACTCGATGTAGCGGCCGCTGGCGTCGTCGAGCCGGCGCGCCCTGCCGAGCTCGGCCGAGCCGGCCCAGCGCGGCTCGCCTTTCAGCGCCGCCTCGACGCTCAGCTCCCACTCGTCGGGCAGCTTGGCGCCGCGTGCCGAGAAGAACTTGATGCCGTTGTCGGGATAGGCGTTGTGCGAGGCGCTGATGACGACGCCCAGGCTCAGGCGCAGCGCCCGCGTCAGGTAGGCGACGCCGGGCGTCGGCAAGGGACCGGTCAGCAGCACGTCGACGCCGGCCGAAGCGAAGCCGGCTTCGAGCGCCGACTCGATCATGTAGCCCGAGATCCGCGTGTCCTTGCCGATCAGCACCGTCGGCTTGCGCTCGCCCGCCTTCAGCACCTGGCCGACGGCGTGGCCGAGGCGGAGCATGAAGTCGGGCGTGATCGGCGGCGTGCCGACGGTGCCGCGGATGCCGTCGGTGCCGAAGTAGGTTCTGCTCATGGAAGGGGCTGCGAGCGCCGGATGGCTCTCGGTCGCGCGGATTATCCGCGTGCCGCGGGCGCCGCCTTGCACACGGCCAGGGCCGCGACCATCGCCGCCACGTTGTGCACCCGGACGATCCGCGCGCCGCGCTGCACCGCGAGCAGCGAGGCGGCGACACTGGCGGCGTCGAGGGTCGCGCGCTGGGCTGCACTGCGCTCGGCCGGCGGCGTCGCGGAGACGCCTGCGAGCCGCGCCAGGGTGGACTTGCGCGACCAGCCGGTGAGCAGCGGCACGCCGAGCGTCAGCAGCTCGGCCTGGCGCGACAGCAGCTCGAGGTTCTGCGCCTGGGTCTTGCCGAAGCCGACGCCCGGGTCGACGACGATCCGCTCGCGTGCCACCCCCGCCGCCTCGACCGCGGCGACGCGCCCGCGCAGGAAGGCGCCGATTTCGCCGACCAGGTCGTCGTAGTCGGTCTCGGCCTGCATCGAGCGCGGCGTGCCGCGCATGTGCATCAGGCAGACGCCGCAGGCCGGGTGCGCCGCGACCACCTCGAGCGCGCCGGGTGCGCGCAGGGCGCCGATGTCGTTGACGATGTCGGCGCCGAGATCGAGCGCGGCGCGCATCACCGCGGGCTTGGCGGTGTCGATAGAGACCGCGCAACCGAGCCGGACGGCCTCGCGCAGCACCGGCACCACCCGCGCCAGCTCGGTCTCGAGATCGACCGGGTCGGCACCGGGCCGGCTCGACTCGCCGCCGAGATCGAGGATGTCGGCGCCTTCGGCGAGCAGCCGCTCGCAGGTCGCGATCGCCCGCGCCGGCGTCAGGCCCGGGTCGCCGTCGGAGAACGAATCGGGCGTGAGGTTGACGATGCCCATCACCCGGGGCTCGGCGAGATCGATCTCGAAGCGTGACGTCTTCCAGCGCATCACGCAGGCAATGAAAAACGGGGCCGAAGCCCCGTTGTCGAATCGGCCGCTCCGACCGTCACGCCGCAGCCGGTGCGTTGCCCGGCGTCACCGGCGGCACGCCGCCGCTGGGCTTCACCGGAGCCGGCGTCCAGTCCTTCGGCGGCCGCGGCGGCTTGCCGTCCATGATGTCCTTGACCTGGTCGGTGTCGATGGTCTCCCACTCGAGCAGGGCGTTGGCCATCGCGTGCATCTTGTCCTTGTTGTCCTCGATGAGCTTGCGCGCAACGCTGTACTGCTCGTCGATGATCCGCCGCACCTCGGCGTCGACCCGCTGCATGGTCTCTTCGGACATGTTGGTCGTCTTGGTCACCGAGCGGCCGAGGAAGACCTCGCCCTCGTTCTCGGCGTAGACCATCGGCCCGAGCGCCTCGCTCATGCCGTAGCGCATGACCATGTCGCGGGCCAGCTGCGTGGCGCGCTCGAAGTCGCTGCTCGCACCGGTGGTCATCTGGTCCATGAACACCTCTTCGGCGATGCGGCCGCCGAACAGCATGGCGATCCGGCTCTGCATCCGGACCTTGTCGGTGCTGTAGCGGTCGCCTTCGGGCAGGTACATCGTCAGGCCGAGGGCGCCGCCGCGCGGGATGATCGTCACCTTGTGCACCGGATCGGTCTTGGGCAGCAGGCAGCCGACCAGGGCGTGGCCCGACTCGTGATAGGCGGTGTTGCGGCGCTCTTCCTCGTCCATGACCATGGACTTGCGCTCGGTGCCCATCATGATCTTGTCCTTCGCCTTCTCGAAGTCGACCATCTCCACCACCCGGCCGTTGCGGCGGGCGGCGAACAGGGCCGATTCGTTGACGAGGTTGGCCAGGTCGGCGCCGGAGAAGCCCGGGGTGCCGCGCGCCAGGATGTCGGCGCGCACATCCTGGCCGAGCGGGACCTTCCTCATGTGCACGTTGAGGATCTGCTCGCGGCCGCGCACGTCGGGCAACGTCACGTAGACCTGGCGGTCGAAGCGGCCCGGGCGCAGCAGCGCCGGGTCGAGGATGTCGGGCCGGTTGGTCGCGGCCATGACGATGACGCCGAGATTGGTCTCGAAGCCGTCCATCTCGACCAGCATCTGATTCAGCGTCTGCTCGCGCTCGTCGTTGCCGCCGCCGAGGCCGGCACCGCGATGGCGGCCGACCGCGTCGATTTCGTCGACGAAGATGATGCAGGGCGCGCTCTTCTTCGCCTGCTCGAACATGTCGCGCACGCGCGCCGCGCCGACGCCGACGAACATCTCGACGAAGTCGGAGCCGGAGATCGAGAAGAACGGCACCTTGGCCTCGCCGGCGATCGCCTTGGCGAGCAGGGTCTTGCCGGTGCCCGGAGGGCCGACGAGCAGCACGCCGCGGGGAATGCGGCCGCCGAGCTTCTGGAACTTCTGCGGGTCCTTCAGGAAGTCGACCAGCTCCTTGACCTCTTCCTTGGCCTCGTCGCAACCGGCGACGTCGGCGAAGGTGGTGGTGTTGTTGGCCTCGTCGAGCATGCGCGCCTTCGACTTGCCGAAGCTGAAGGCGCCGCCCTTGCCGCCGCCCTGCATCTGCCGCATGAAGTAGATCCAGACGCCGATCAGCAGCAGGATCGGGCCCCAGGAGGCCAGGATCGAGAGCAGGAACGAGGGCTCCTCGCGCGGCTTGACGTCGAACTTGACGTTGTTGTTGATCAGGTCGCCGACCAGGCCGCGATCGAGGTAGGTCGCGGTGGTGCGCAGTTCCTTGTCGTCATTGGTCTTGGCGCGGATCTCGGTCGAGCCGCCCGGGCCTTCCTGCAGCGTGACGCTGCGAACCCGCTTGCCGCGAACCTCTTCCAGGAAATCCGAATATCCGATCGCGCCGCTCTGTGCGCCGGTCCTTTCGAATTGCTTGAAAACGGTGAAAAGCACGAGCGCGATCACCAGCCAGACCGCGACCTTCGAAAACCATTGATTGTTCACCGTGACTCCATTTCAAGGGTTGGCGCAATTGGCCGGGCCGAGCCCGTGCACCGCCACCCACGGCATCTGCGGACGATTTTAGACGACACAACCCCGGGACGCCGGACCTATACCGCCCCGGAAAAAGGGGCTACGCGTGAATATCGGGCCCGGATGCACGCGACTTGAGGCCGATACCCACGACGAAGGTTTCGGCGGATTTGGCCCGGGAGGCCTTCGGCTTGATCGGCTTGACGGTCCGAAACTCGTCCTTGAAGCGCTTCACGAGCTGGCTGTAACCGCTGCCGTGGAAGAGCTTGCAGACCAGGGCGCCGCCGGGCACGAGGTGGTCGCGGGCGAACTCGATTGCCAGCTCGACCAGCTCGGCCATCCGGGCGGCGTCGGCGGCGGCGATGCCCGAGAGGTTGGGCGCCATGTCCGAGAGGATCACGTCGATCCTGCGCCCGCCCAGGCGGGCCTCCAGCTCGGCCAGGACCGCCGCTTCACGGAAGTCGCCGGCGATGAATTCGACGCCGTCGACCGGCTCGAAAGCCAGCATGTCCAAGGCGACGATGGTCCCCTGGAGCGGTCCGGCCTCGTCGGCGCTGTCGTGGGCGCCGCGGCCGAACTTGCGCCGCACGTACTGGCTCCAGGCGCCCGGCGAGGCGCCGAGGTCGACGACCAGCTGGCCCGGCCGCAGCAGGTGCAGCCGCTCGTCGATCTCCTTCAGCTTGTAGGCGGCGCGGGCCCGGTAGCCCTCGCGCTGGGCCTGCTTCACGTACGGATCGGTCAGGTGATCGTGCAGCCACGCCTTGTTCAGCTTCTTGCCTTTGCGCGCTGTCGCCATCGTCATCCTCGTCCGACGCCGATAATAGGGGCGTGACCGCACTCCTCCTCTCCCCCGCCGAGCGCAAGCAGAAGCGATCCGAAGCCCATCACCTGAACCCGGTCGTCGCCATCGGCGCCGACGGAGCGACCGAGGCCGTCCGCCGCGAGCTCGATACCGCGCTCGCCGTGCACGGCCTGGTCAAGGTCCGGGTGTTTTCCGACGACCGCGCCGCCCGCGAAACCCTGTTCGGCGAGCTGAGCGCGGCGCTCGACGCGGCGCCGGTGCAGCACATCGGCAAGCTGCTCGTCTTCTGGCGCGAGCCGCGGCCCAAGGAGAAGGCCGACCGCGAAGGCCGGATGCCCGGGCCCAAGGTCGTCAAGGTGCTGAAGTTCTCGAAGAGCGGCAACCACCGGCCGCAGGTGAAGAAGGTCAAGGTGCTGGGCAACATGCGGCTGGCGGCGGGCGGCGAGCTCAAGCGCGCCAGGAAGCGCGTCACCAGCGTCAAGAAGCAGCAGCAAGGCTGAGCGTCAGGACGGCAGCGCCGAAAGCCGCCACGCCAGGATCGCGACGAGCGCCAGGCGCAGGGCGAAGAACACCGACGAGATCCCGTGCAGCGCGGCGAACGACAGGCTCCCCTGCCCCGCCCGCGCCGCCTCGAGCATCGGCTGCAGGGCGTAGTACCCGGCAACGATGCAGGCCACCGCGGCCAGCGCCAGGATCAGCTCGAGGCCGAAGCGCGATCCTTGCGTCCCCTCGGCCCGGTCGCGCCCGAGCTGCAGGCCCACCAGCACGAGAAAGGCACCCGCGCAGACGCCGATCGTGGCCTCCAGCGAGAACAGCCGGGCGGCGACCCGGCCGGCGTCGGCCCGGGGAAGCAACGAGAACAGCGCCGGCGCGGCGACCCCGCCGATGCCGAGCATGAGACCCGTCCAGGCCCCGGCGATCCATGCGCCGGCGCGGCCCAGCACCCTCGCCTTCACGCGTAGCGCACGCCCATGACTTCGTAGCTCTTGGGCCCGGCGGGCGCCTGGACCTCGGCGACGTCGCCGACCACCTTGCCGATCAGCGCCCGGGCGATCGGCGAGCTGATCGAGATGAGGCCCTGCTTCAGGTCGGCCTCGTCGTCGCCGACGATCTGGTAGGTGACCTTGGCGCCCGATTCCTCTTCCTCGAGGTCGACGGTCGAGCCGAACACGATCCGCCCTTCGGCGTCCAGCGTCGAGGGGTCGATGATCTGGGCGGCGGCGAGCTTGCTTTCGATCTCGAGGATGCGGCCTTCGATGAAGCCCTGCTTGTCCTTGGCCGCCTCGTACTCGGCGTTCTCCGACAGGTCGCCCTGGGCCCGGGCCTCGCTGATCGCCTGGATCACCGCATGGCGCTCGACCGTCTTCAGACGGGCGAGCTCGTCCTTCAGTTTTTCGGCACCGCGGCGGGTGAGCGGAATCGTGACCATTGTCGAGAACCTCGGGAAACAAAAAATAGCCGCCGCGGGAGCTTCCGGCGGCGGCGCTGGGGTTGCGATCAGTCTAGTGCAGTTCGGCGTGCAGCTCCTGCAAAGACATTACGGCGAGGTCGTCGCGGTGCTTCATGCCCTCGACCGCCGCTTCGCAGCCCGCCATGCTGGTGTAGTAGGTCACGCGATGCGCGAGCGCCGCCTGGCGGATGTGGCGCGAATCGGCGATCGCGGTGCGGGTTTCGTCGACGGTGGTGAAGACGAGCTGGATCTCGCCGGCCTTCAGCATGTCGACGATGTGCGGCCGGCCGTCCTTGACCTTGTTGACCGCGCGCACCGGAATCCCGGCCTCGACGATCGCCGCCGCCGTGCCGCGGGTGGCGACGAGCTGGAAGCCGAGCGCGTGCAGTTCCTTCGCCACCGCCGCCGCACGCGGCTTGTCGCCGTTCTTCACCGTGATGCAGACCGTGCCCTTGGTCGGCAGGCGCGAGCCGGCGCCGAGCTGGCTCTTCAGCATCGCTTCGCCGAAGGTCCGGCCGACGCCCATGACTTCGCCGGTCGAGCGCATCTCGGGCCCGAGGATCGGGTCGACGCCGGGGAACTTGTTGAACGGGAACACCGCTTCCTTGACGGAGAAGTACTCCGGGATCACCTCGCCGCGCACCAGCGGCTGGCTGGCGAGCTTCTGCCCGACCATGCAGCGCGCGGCGATCTTGGCGAGCGGCTGCGCCGTCGCCTTGGAGACGAAGGGCACGGTGCGCGAGGCGCGCGGGTTCACCTCGAGCACGTAGACGACCGCCTGGCTGCCGTCGCCGCCGATGTCGCCCTGGATCGCGAACTGCACGTTCATCAGGCCGACGACCTTGAGCGCCTTGGCCATCAGCGTCGTCTGCCGGCGCATCTCGTCCTGCAGGCTCTTGGGCAGCGAGTACGGCGGCAGCGAGCAGGCCGAGTCGCCCGAGTGGATGCCCGCCTGCTCGACGTGCTCCATGATCCCGCCGATCATCACCTCGGTGCCGTCGCTGATGCAGTCGACGTCGACCTCGATCGCGTCGTCGAGGAAGCGGTCGAGCAGCACCGGCGACTTCTCGCTCACCTTCACGGCCTCGCGCATGTAGCGCTCGAGGTCCTTGTCGCCGTGCACGATCTCCATCGCCCTGCCCCCGAGCACGTAGCTCGGCCGCACGACGAGCGGATAGCCGATCTCCTGCGCCAGCACCAGCGCCTGCTCCTCGGTGCGGGCGGTGCGGTTCGGCGGCTGCTTCAGGCCGAGCTCGTGCAGCAGCTTCTGAAAGCGCTCGCGGTCTTCGGCGATGTCGATCGAATCGGGCGTCGTGCCGACGATCGGCACGCCGGCCTTCTCCAGCGCGAGCGCGAGCTTGAGGGGCGTCTGGCCCCCGTACTGGACGATCACGCCGACCGGCTTTTCCTTGGCGACGATCTCGAGCACGTCCTCGAGCGTCACCGGCTCGAAGTAGAGACGGTCCGAGGTGTCGTAGTCGGTCGAGACGGTCTCGGGATTGCAGTTGACCATGATGGTCTCGTAGCCGTCTTCGCGCATGGCGAGGGCCGCGTGGACGCAGCAGTAGTCGAACTCGATGCCCTGGCCGATCCGGTTCGGGCCGCCGCCGAGGACCATGATCTTCTTCCGGTCGGTCGGGGCCGCCTCGCATTCCTCGTCGTAGGTGGAATACATGTAGGCGGTCTGCGTCGCGAACTCGGCGGCGCAGGTGTCGACCCGCTTGTAGACCGGCCGCACGTCCTGGGCATGGCGTTGCGAGCGCACCTCCTCCTCGAGGCTGCCGAGCAGGCGCGCCAGACGCCGGTCGGAGAAGCCCTTGGCCTTCAGGAAGCGCATCTCCGGAATCGACAGGCTCTCGAGGCTGCGGCCGGCGATCGCCTTCTCGGCGGTGACGATCTCCTCGATCTGCGCGAGGAACCAGGGATCGATCCCCGTCTCCTCGAAGATCTCGGCCGCGCTCATGCCGATGCGGAACGCATCGCCGACGTAGAGCAGCCGCTCCGGGCCGGCCTCGCCGATCTCCTGGACGATCTCCTCGCGGTCGCTGCTGCGCTCGGAGAGGCCGTCGATGCCGGTCTCGAGGCCGCGCAGCGCCTTCTGCAGGCTCTCCTGGAAGGTGCGGCCCATCGCCATCACCTCGCCCACCGACTTCATCTGCGTCGTCAGGCGCGAGTCGGCGGCGGGGAACTTCTCGAAGGCGAAGCGCGGGATCTTGGTGACGACATAGTCGATCGAGGGCTCGAAGCTCGCCGGCGTCGCCCCGCCGGTGATGTCGTTCTTCAGCTCGTCGAGGGTGTAGCCGACGGCTAGCTTGGCCGCGACCTTGGCGATCGGAAAGCCGGTCGCCTTCGACGCCAGCGCCGAGGAGCGCGAGACGCGCGGGTTCATCTCGATCACGACCATCCGGCCGTCCTTCGGGTTGACCGCGAACTGCACGTTCGAGCCGCCGGTCTCGACGCCGATCTCGCGCAGGATCGCGATCGAGGCGTTGCGCATCAGCTGGTATTCCTTGTCGGACAAGGTCTGCGCCGGCGCCACCGTGATCGAGTCGCCGGTGTGGATGCCCATGGGGTCGAGGTTCTCGATCGAGCAGACGATGATGCAGTTGTCCGCCTTGTCGCGAACCACCTCCATCTCGAACTCCTTCCAGCCGATCAGGCTCTCCTCGATCAGGAGCTCCTTGGTCGGCGAGAGGTCGAGACCGCGCTTGCAGATCTCCTCGAACTCGTCCGGGTTGTAGGCGATGCCGCCGCCGGTGCCGCCGAGCGTGAAGCTCGGGCGGATCACCATCGGAAAGCCGTTGCCGCCGATGTCGTGCGAGATCCGGCGCTGCACCGCGAGCGCCTCTTCCATCGAATGCGCGATCCCCGACTTGGCCGAATGCAGGCCGATGCCGGTCATCGCGTCCTTGAACTTGAGCCGGTCCTCGGCCTTCTCGATCGCCTTCTCGTTGGCGCCGATCATCTCGACGCCGTATTTCTGGAGCACGCCGTGGCGGTGCAGGTCGAGGGCGCAGTTGAGCGCGGTCTGGCCGCCCATGGTGGGCAGCACCGCGTCGGGCCGTTCCTTGGCGATGATCTTCTCGACCATGCTCCAGGTGATCGGCTCGATGTAGGTCGCGTCGGCCATCTCCGGGTCGGTCATGATCGTCGCCGGATTGCTGTTGACGAGGACCACGCGGTAGCCCTCCTCGCGCAGCGCCTTGCAGGCCTGCGCGCCCGAGTAGTCGAATTCGCAGGCCTGGCCGATGACGATCGGCCCGGCGCCGATGATCAGGATGGTGTGCAGGTCGGTGCGCTTAGGCATGCGCCCTCCCGGCGGTTTCCATCAGCGTGACGAAGCGGTCGAACAGGTAGCCGATGTCGTGCGGCCCGGGCGAGGCCTCGGGGTGGCCCTGGAAACAGAACGCGGGCTTGTCGACGTGCGCCAGCCCTTGCAGGGTGCCGTCGAAGAGCGAGACGTGCGTCGGCCGGAGCGTTGCCGGCAGCGACTTCGGGTCGACCGCGAAGCCGTGGTTCTGGCTGGTGATCGAGACCCGGCCGCTGTCGAGGTCCTTGACCGGGTGGTTCGCGCCGTGGTGTCCGAACTTCATCTTGTAGGTGCGGGCGCCGCAGGCCAGCGCCATGATCTGGTGGCCGAGGCAGATGCCGAAAGTCGGCACGCCGCGCTCTATGCACTCGCGGGTCGCGGCGATCGCGTAGTCGCAGGGCTCGGGGTCGCCCGGACCGTTGGCGAGGAACACGCCGTCGGGCCGCATCGCCAGCACGTCGGCGGCCGGCGTCTTCGCCGGCACCACCGTGATCCGGCAGCCACGCTCGGCGAGCATGCGCAGGATGTTGAACTTGACGCCGAAGTCGTAGGCGACGACGTGCCGGGTCGGCGCCGCCTGCGTGCCGTAGCCGCGCTCCAGCGCCCAGACCGTCTGCTGCCACTCGTAGGGCGCCTCGACGCTCACGACCTGCGCCAGGTCCAGCCCCGCCATCGAAGGCGCCGAGCGCGCCTTGGCGATGGCCGAGTCGACGATCGCGGGCGTGGCCTCGGTGCCGCGTGCCAGCGCGACGATGCAGCCGTTCTGCGCGCCACCGGTGCGGAGCAGCCGGGTCAGGCGCCGGGTGTCGATGCCGGCGATCGCGACCGTGCCGGCGGCGCGGAGGTAGTCGCGCAGCGAGGCGGTGCTGCGGAAGTTGGAGGCCAGCGCCGGCACGTCCTTGACCACCAGGCCGGCGGCGAACACCTGACGCGACTCGACGTCTTCCGGGCTCGAGCCGTAGTTGCCGATGTGCGGATACGTCAGGGTGACGATCTGCCGGCAGTAGCTCGGGTCGGTGAGGATCTCCTGGTAGCCGGTGAGCGCGGTGTTGAAGACCACCTCGCCGGCGGTCTCGCCTTCGGCACCGATGGCTGCCCCGTGGAATACCGTGCCGTCGGCGAGTGCCAGGAGGGCCTGGGCGTGGTCGGGCAGCAGTTGCGGGGACAAAGGACGAGCTCCAGGTCGAGGCGAGGCGGCGGTGCGGGGACGGGCTGAGCGAAGCCCGCCGTCCGGGGCCTTCGTCGCGGCCGCTCCGGCCGACGCGTTGGAGCGGGCCGAGGCGGCAAATTGTAGCCGGCCGAACGCCCGGCGCAGTTTGGCGAGCGCGCTCCGGCGGCGTCATTGCAATCGCCGCCGCGGCCTCCATCTGGGTCTGTGGCGGTTCACGGCTGGCCGCGCCAAGCCCATGATTTGTAAGGGCAATCGGCGGAACTAGAATCCGCCGCGATACTCACAGTCTCGTCAACGTTGTTCGGAGGTCGAATGGCTCAAAGTCTGCAAACGGTCGGTGGCGGGTATGTCGGCGAAGTCGGCAGCGTCGACCAGCGCAACCGGGTTCTTCGCAATACCTATTGGCTGCTCGCCCTGTCGATGCTGCCCACGGTGCTTGGCGCGTACGTTGGCGTCGCGACCGGCGCGATGGCAACGCTCGGCGCAGGCATGAGCGCGATCGTCTTCCTCGGCGGCGCCTTCGGCTTCATGTTCGCGATCGAGAAGACCAAGAACTCGGCCGCCGGCGTTCCGGTGCTGCTGGCGTTCACGTTCTTCATGGGCCTGATGCTGTCGCGCATGCTGAGCTTCGTGCTCGGCCTCTCGAACGGCCCCGGACTGATCATGACGGCGTTCGCCGGCACGGGTCTCATCTTCTTCGGCATGGCGGCGCTGTCCACGGTGATCAAGCGCGACCTGTCGGCGATGGGCAAGTTCCTATTCATCGGTGCGATCCTGGTGCTGGTGGCGAGCATCGCCAACATCTGGCTGCAGTCGAGCACGCTGATGATCACGCTCTCGGTCCTGGTGATCGGCATCTTCTCCGCCTTCATCATCTATGACCTGCAGCGTGTGAAGAACGGCCTCGAGACGAACTACATCACCGCCACGCTCGGTGTGTACCTCAGCGTCTACAACATCTTCTCGGCCCTGCTCTCGATCTTCGGGATCGGCGGCAGCCGCGAGTAAGACGCTTCGACGAGCCGGCGCTTCGCCGCATCGACAAGGCCCCTGCGGGGGCCTTGTTCTTTTGTGGGGTCAGATCCGGTCGAAGACGGCGATGCTCTCCACGTGGGTGGTGTGCGGGAACATGTTCACCGCCCCCGCCGCCGAGCAGCGATAGCCGGCTCGGTGGACCATCAGGCCGGCGTCGCGCGCCAGGGTCGCCGGGTTGCAGCTCACGTAGACGATCCGCCTCGGCGGCGACCAGCCTGCGACCGGCGCTTCCGCCAGGTCGGCCAGCGCCTTGGCGATCGCGAACGCGCCTTCGCGGGGCGGATCGATCAGCCAGCGATCGGCGGCGCCGATCTGCGCCAGCGTCTCGGGCGTGATCTCGAACAGGTTGCGCACCTCGAAGCGGGTTCTCCCGGCCAGGCCGTTCAGCAGCGCGGCCTCGCCGGCACGCTCGACGAGCGCCTTGCTGCCCTCGATGCCGAGCACCGACACCGCTCGCCGCGCCAAAGGGAGCGTGAAGTTTCCGAGGCCACAGAACCAGTCGATCACCGAGTCGTCGGGCTCGGGCGCCAGCAGCCGCACGGCACGCGACACCAGGGCCCGGTTGATGTCGCCATTGACCTGGGTGAAGTCGGTCGGCCGGAACGGCATGACGACCGCGAACTCAGGCAGCCGGTAGTCCAGGCTCGAGGCTGCGCCGTCGAGCCGGCGCACCGTGTCCGGCCCCTTGGGCTGCAACCACCACTCGACGCCGTGCTGGGTGGCGAAGGCGCGCAGCCGATCCAGGTCTTCCTCGACCAGCGGCTCGAGGTGGCGCAGCACCAGGGCGGTGGTCGCATCGCCGACGGCCAATTCGATCTGCGGCAAGCGGTCGCGGGCGTGCATCGCGCCGACCAGCTCGCGCAGCGGCAGCAGCAGATCGCTCACGTGCTTCGGCAGGACGTCGCAGCTGCGGATGTCGGCGACGTAACTCGACTTGCGCTCGTGAAAGCCAACAAGCACCCCGCCCTTCTTGACCACATGGCGCACCGAGAGGCGCGCCCGCTGGCGGTAGCCCCAGGCCGGCCCCTCGATCGGCCGCAGCACCTGCTCGGCCTTCACCTTGCCCAGGTGCCAGAGCGCGTCTTCCAGCGCCCGCTGCTTGGTCGCCACCTGCGCGCCGACGTGCAGGTGCTGCATCGCGCAGCCGCCGCAGACGCCGAAGTGCGGGCAGCGCGGCACGACCCGCTGCGCGCTCTCGCGGCGCAGCGCGACCAGCGCCGCCTGCTCCCAGTTGTTCTTCTTCCGGCGCACCGCCACCCGGACTTGCTCGCCCGGCAGCGCGTCCTCGACGAACACCACCTTGCCTTCGGCGTTGTGCGCCACGCCCTGCGCCTCGAGGTCGAGCGACTCGATGCGAAGCCACTCGTCCGTGCTCGTCATGGGGGGGATTATCCCGAGCCTCGGGAGGCGCTGCTAAACTCGCCGCGCCAGGAGAGTGCTCGGTCGAACGAGCCGCCGAAGGCGCAGATGGGACCTTCGGGTCGCGTCGAACGCTCAGGCACCAAGGACTGGCAAGCGCTCGCGAAAGCAGGCGTTCCTCGCTGGAGAGAGGCCCGTTTCGAGCGGGTCCACCGAAGGGGCAAGCGGTGTCGTTCGCGATGCCGCCAATCTCTCAGGTAGAGCGGACAGCAAGGGCAAATGATCCCGGGCGGCTTCGGCGGCACGGGTGTGCAATTTGCTCCGGAGCCGCCATGACCTCCCCCGACCCGACCGCAGCCCCGACCGCGCCGCTGCTGCACACGCCGCTCTACGCGCTTCACCTCGAGCTCGGCGCGAAGATGGTGCCTTTCGCCGGCTACGCCATGCCGGTGCAGTATCCGCAAGGCATCCTCGCCGAGCACCGGCAGTGCCGCGATTCGGCAGTGCTGTTCGACGTCTCGCACATGGGCCAGCTGCGCCTGCAGGGCGAAGACGCCGCGGCCGCGCTGGAGTCGCTGGTGCCGGTCGACATCGCCGGCCTGGCCCCCGGCAAGCAGCGCTACGCCCTGTTCACCAACGAGGCCGGCGGCATCCTCGACGACCTGATGGTGACGCGCCGCGACGACCATCTCTTCCTCATCGTCAACGCCGCCTGCAAGGAAGCCGACACCGCGCACCTGCGCGCGCACCTGGCCACCCGCTGCCTGATCGAGCCGCTGCCGGAGCGCGCGCTGCTCGCGCTGCAGGGGCCGAAAGCCGCCGCGGTGATGGCCCGCCTCGCCCCGGAGCTGGCCCGGCTCACCTTCATGACCGGCGGGGACGCGATCATCCATGGCATCGCCTGCTTCGCCACGCGCTCCGGCTACACCGGCGAAGACGGCTTCGAGATCTCGGTCGCCTCGGCCGAGGCCGAGGCGCTGGCCCGCGCCCTGCTGGCCGAGCCCGAGGTCGCGCCCGCCGGTCTCGGCGCACG
Source organism: Burkholderiales bacterium (assembly GCA_021414305.1). Classification (GTDB taxonomy): domain Bacteria; phylum Pseudomonadota; class Gammaproteobacteria; order Burkholderiales; family Burkholderiaceae_C; genus Schlegelella_A. The sequence goes on from JAIOOS010000029.1 coordinate 77,855, forward strand.
CGACACGCTGCGGCTCGAAGCGGGCCTCTGCCTCTACGGCCACGACATCGACACCGCCACCACGCCGGTTCAGGCCGGGCTCACCTGGGCGATCCAGAAGGTGCGCCGGCCGGGCGGCGCGCGGGCCGGTGGCTACCCGGGCGAAAGCACGATCGCGGCGCAGCTCGCCGACGGCGCCGCGGTCAAGCGGGTCGGCCTCGTCGGCCTCGAGCGGGTGCCGGTGCGCGAAGGCGCGGCCATCGTCGACGACGCCGGCGGCACGATCGGCCGCGTCACCAGCGGCACCATCGGGCCGAGCGTCGGCCAGCCGATCGCGATGGCCTACCTGCCCGCCGCGCTCGCCGTGCCCGGCACCGTGGTCCATGCCGACGTCCGTGGCAAGCGCCAGCCGATGCGCGTCTCTCCCATGCCCTTCGCGCCGCATCGCTACTTCCGCGGCTGATCTCAACCTTCGTCCTTCCTTCAGGAGCCCAGCAATGACCGTCAAGTACACCAGTGACCACGAATGGATCAGCTTCGACGAGGCCGGCCCGGCCACCGTCGGCATCACCCAGCACGCGCAGGACGCGCTCGGCGACGTCGTCTTCGTCGACCTGCCCGCCCTCGGCAAGACCTTCGCCAAGGGCGATGTCGCCGGCGTGGTCGAGTCGGTGAAGGCCGCCGCCGATCTGTACATGCCGGTCGGCGGCGAGATCGTCGAGGTGAACGAGGCGCTGCGCGCGGACCCGTCGCTCGCCAACAGCGACCCGCAGGCGTCCGGCTGGTTCTTCAAGATCAAGGTCGCCAGCCCGGGCGAGACCGACGGCCTGCTCGATCAGGGCGCCTACGACGAGCTCGTCAAGAACGCCTGAACCCGCCTCGCCCCCGCGCCGCACCGACCGGAACTTCCGCCATGCTCATGTCCGCCCTGAAGCCGCTCTCCGAGCTCGAGAACCCGTCCGAGTTCGTCGCCCGCCACATCGGCATCGACGCTGCCGCGGAGGCGACGATGCTGAAGGCGATCGGCGCCGACTCGCGTCGCGCACTGGTGGAAGCGATCGTGCCGGCATCGATCGCCCGCGCCGCGCCGATGCGCCTGCCGGCGGTGCTGACCGAAGCGCAGGCGCTCGCCGAGCTGCGCGCCGTCGCAGCGAAGAACAAGGTCCTGAAGAGCTTCATCGGCCAAGGCTACCACGGCACGCACACGCCCGGCGTCATCCTGCGCAACGTGCTCGAGAACCCGGCCTGGTACACCGCCTACACGCCGTACCAGGCGGAGATCTCGCAGGGCCGGCTCGAGGCCTTGGTCAACTTCCAGACGATGGTGACGGACCTCACGGGCATGGCCATCGCCGGCGCGTCGATGCTCGACGAAGCCACCGCCGCCGCCGAGGCGATGACGCTGGCGCTGCGCGTCGGCCATCCGGGCAAGGGCACGGCGGGCTCGACCTTCTTCGTTGCCGACGACGTGCTGCCGCAGACGCTGGAGGTGGTACGCACGCGCGCGGCGCCGCTCGGCATCGTCGTCGTCACCGGCCCGGCGAGCGCGGCGGCCCAGGCCGACGCATTCGGCGTCCTGCTGCAATACCCCGGCGTCGGCGGCGCGGTCCACGACCTGAAGCCGGTGATCGCCGCGGTCCACGCCAAGGGCGGGATCGCGATCGTCGCCGCCGACCTGCTGGCCCTCACCCTGCTCGTGCCGCCCGGCGAGCTCGGCGCCGACATCTGCGTCGGCAACACGCAGCGCTTCGGCATGCCCATGGGCAACGGCGGTCCGCACGCCGCCTTCCTCGCCACCAAGGACGAGTTCAAGCGCTCGATGCCGGGCCGCCTGGTTGGCGTGAGCGTCGATGCGCACGGCCGGCCCGCGTATCGCCTGGCGCTGCAGACGCGCGAGCAGCACATCCGCCGCGAGAAGGCGACGAGCAACATCTGCACCGCGCAGGTGCTGCCCGCCGTCGTCGCCGGCATGTATGCGGTCTACCACGGGCCGCAGGGCCTGCTGCGGATCGCCCGGCGCGTCGCCAGCTACACCGCGGTGTTCGCCGCCGGGTTCGAGGCGATGGGCCTGGCCCGGACCCACGACGACGCCTTCGACACGATCGAGCTGCGCACCGAGGGCCGGACCGACGCGGTGATCGCCGCCGCCGCGAGCGGCGGCATGAACCTGCGCCGCGCATCGGCAACGAGCGTCGGCATCAGCCTCGACGAGACGACGACCCGCGCCGACATCGAGGCGCTATGGTCGGTGTTCTCGGCGAACGGATTCGGCAAGGCGCCGACCGACCTCTGGGCGCGCAGCGAGAAAGGCGTCGAGTCGCTGATCCCGACCGGCCTGCGCCGTGCCGGCGCCTTCCTCGCCCATCCCACCTTCCACCGGCACCGCTCCGAGACCGAGATGCTGCGCTACCTGCGCATGCTCGCCGACAAGGACCTGGCGCTCGACCGCTCGATGATCCCGCTCGGCTCGTGCACGATGAAGCTGAACGCGACCAGCGAGATGATCCCGATCACCTGGCCCGAGTTCGCCAACATTCATCCGTTCGCCCCGGCCGAGCAGCGTGCCGGCTATGACCTGCTGCGCCGCCAGCTCGAAGGCTGGCTTTGCGAGGCGACCGGCTATGCCGGCGTCAGCCTGCAGCCGAACGCCGGGTCGCAGGGCGAATACGCCGGCCTGCTGGCCATCCGCGCCTGGCATGCCGCGCGCGGCGAGTCAGGCCGCACGGTCTGCCTGATCCCCGAGTCGGCGCACGGCACCAATCCGGCGAGCGCGCAGATGGTCGGCATGCAGGTCGTGGTCACGAAGTGCGACGCCGAAGGCAATGTCGACCTCGCCGACCTCGAGGCCAAGTGCGTCCAGCACCGCGAGCGCCTGGCGGCGGTGATGATCACCTACCCCTCGACCTACGGCGTGTTCGAGAGCCGGGTCAAGGAGCTCTGCGCCATCGTCCACCGCCACGGCGGCCGGGTCTACGTCGACGGCGCGAACATGAACGCGCTGGTCGGCGTCGCCGCGCCGGGCGAGTTCGGCGGCGACGTCAGCCACCTCAACCTGCACAAGACGTTCTGCATTCCGCACGGCGGCGGCGGCCCGGGCGTCGGTCCGGTCTGCGTCGTCGCCGACCTGGTGCCCTACCTTCCGGGCCACGCCGCCGGCGGTGTTGCCAGCCAGGGCGTGGGCGCGGTCTCGGCGGCGCCCCTCGGCAACGCCGCGGTCCTGCCGATCAGCTGGATGTACATGCGGATGATGGGCGCTGAAGGCCTGCAGCGCGCCACCGAAACCGCGATCCTCTCGGCCAACTACGTCGCCGCCCGCCTCTCGGACCACTACGAGGTGCACTACAGCGGCAACGTGCCGGGCATCAAGGGCGGCGGCGTGGCCCACGAGTGCATCCTCGACCTGCGGCCGCTGAAAGACGCGACCGGCGGCGTCCACGGCGTGAGCGCCGAGGACGTCGCCAAGCGGCTGATCGACTACGGCTTCCACGCGCCGACACTGAGCTTTCCGGTCCCCGGCACGCTGATGGTCGAGCCGACCGAAAGCGAATCGCTGGCCGAACTCGACCGCTTCTGCGCGGCGATGATCGCGATCCGGGGCGAGATCGCGCAGGTCGAGCAAGGCGCCTGGCCGCGCGACGACAACCCGCTCAAGCACGCGCCGCACACCGCGGAAATGCTGCTCGCCGCCGAGTGGCCGCATGCGTACACGCGCGAGCAGGCCGCCTATCCGCTGGCGTCGCTGCGCGCCGCCAAGTACTGGTCGCCGGTCGGCCGGGTCGACAACGTCTGGGGCGACCGGAACCTGTCGTGCTCGTGTCCGCCGCTGTCTGCCTACGAGGAATGATGCGGCGCAGCAACTCTGGAACGGCTTATGCGTGGGCGAACCATCGCAACTGCCGCTCCGGAGCGCCATGACGACCGACACCCCTGTCACGAATCTTTTCTCGCACGTCAAAGGCAGCCAGGCCGAGTGGACGAGTGGCGGCCTTCGCGACTTCTTCCTCTACAAGGATCTCGGCATCAAGGACGCCACCGGCGGCCGGGTGATCGCCCACCTGGTGAAGGCCAACGAGGCACCGGAGAGGGGCACGGGCTGGCACCGCCACGTCGCCGATTTCCAGATCGTGCTCATGCTCAAGGGCTGGGCCCGGTTCATGTACGAGGACAAGGACACCCTGGTCGAGGCCGGCGACTGCGTGCACCAGCGCCCCGGGATCGTGCACTACCTCTACGACTACTCGCCCGACATGGAGTACCTGGAGATCGTCGGGCCGGCCGACTTCGGCACCGTCGACATGCCTGCACCGGCAGAAGTGCCCGAGCCGACGCCCTGGCCGATGGCGGCGAAGGCGGCCTAGCCTAGAAATCCATGTCGAGCTCCTCGATGTCGTCGGGCTCGAGCCTGGCGGCGGCGATCCACTCCTGCATCTCCGGCATGGCCATCACCGTCTGGCAGTAGGTGATGCAGGGCTTGTTGAGCTTCACGTCGTAGGTGAAGAAGCGGGTGGCGACCGGCGCGAACATCGCGTCGGCCATCGTCCGGTGCTTGCCGAACAGCCAAGGCCCGCCGTAGGTGGCCAGGCACTCGGTCCAGATCTCGACGATGCGGTCGATGTCGGGCTGGGCGCCGGCCCAGATCTTGTAGCCCGGATGGCGCGCCTTCAGGTTCATCGGCAGCGCCGAGCGCAGGTTGGCGAAGCCCGAGTTCATCTCGCCGCAGACCGAGCGGCAGTGCGCGCGGGCGACCCGGTCGGCCGGCAGCAGCCCGGCTTCGGGCCGCACCTCGTCGAGGTAATGGGCGATCGCCAGCGTGTTCCAGACCTTGATGCCCTCGTGGGTGAGGCAGGGAACGCGGATCGAAGGCGCGAGCAGCAGGAGCTCCTTCCGGGCGTCGGCGTCGTCGGGCGAGACCATCACCTCGTCGAACGCCAGCCCGGCGAAGCGGGCCAGCAGCCAGCCCCGCAGCGACCAGGAGGAGTAGTTCTTGCTGCTCAGGGTCAGCGAGGCGACGGCTGCCGCCGCCTTCTTCCGAGCCGCAGGCGCCTTAGCCGGCGCGGCTGCCTTGGCCGAAGGCTTCGGCGCCGGCATCTTTCGTGCGACTTTGGACCGGCTGGGCGCTGCGGCTTCACTCATGCACGCTTATGACGCAATCGCTGTGCCACGATGCAAGGGCGCTGGCGCACAAGTTGCTCCTTTCGGCGCACAACCATAAGGCACCCCCACCCCATGATGTATCAGGCGTACCAGACCCACAACGATCTGATGTGGCCCGTACGCACCTTGTCCAAGCTGTCGCTGCCCTTCCTCGAAGCCGAGGGGGCGGCGGCGCCGTCGGCGCACCGGCAGGCCGCCGCCGCCTGCCGGGTGCTGGAGCTGGCCGAGGTGACGCACCGCCGTCCGGCGTGGCAGATCGACGGCGTCGAAGTCGCCGGCCAGCGGGTTCCGGTCGTCGAGGAAGCGGTCCACGCCACGCCCTTCGCCACCCTGCTCCGCTTCCGCAAGGACGTCGCCGTCGCCCAGCCCAAGGTGCTGGTGGTCGCGCCGATGTCGGGCCACTTCGCCACCCTGCTGCGCGACACCGTCCGCACCCTGCTCATCGACCACGACGTGCACGTCACCGACTGGCACAACATCCGCGACGTGCCGATGGCCGACGGGCGCTTCGGCCTCGACGAGTACACCGAGCACATCGTCGACTTCCTGGCGGCGATGGGTCCGGGCGCGAGCCTCGTCGCCGTCTGCCAGCCCTGCGTTTCGGCGCTCGCCGCGGTGGCGCTGATGTCGGAAGACCAGCACCCGGCCACGCCGGTCAGCCTGACGCTCATGGCCGGGCCGATCGACTGCCGGATCAGCCCCACCGCGGTCAATGTGCTGGCGACCTCGAAGCCGATCTCGTGGTTCGAGAAGCACCTGATCAGCAAGGTGCCGTGGCGTCACGGCGGCGCCGGGCGCCGGGTCTACCCGGGCTTCATGCAGCTTTCCGCCTTCATGAGCATGAACAAGGAGCGCCATGTCGACGCCTTCCGGGCCTACTACCAGAACCTCGTCGCCGACGAGCGCGAGAAAGCGGAAGTCACGCGGGCGTTCTACGCCGAGTACATGGCCGTCTCCGACCTCTCGGCCGACTTCTACCTCGAGACCGTCCGCCTGGTTTTCCAGGACCATGCCCTGCCGCTCGGCCAACTGAGCTACCGCGGCCGGCCTATCGACCTGAAGGCGATCCGCCGCACCGCCCTGCTCACGATCGAGGGCGAGAAGGACGACATCTGCGCCGTCGGCCAGACCCTGGCGGCGCACGACCTGTGCAGCGGCCTGCGACCCTACCTGCGCACGCACTACGTGCAGGCGGGCGTCGGCCACTACGGCGTGTTCAGCGGCAAGCGCTGGCAGAACCAGATCTACCCCGTGGTCCGGGGCGTGATCCACACCTCGCAGTGAGGTCGCGGGCGCGCGGCCCGCGACCGGTCACTCCTTCGAGGCGGGCATGAAGGCGCCGGTGCCGCCGCTCGCCAGCGAGGTCGGCGCCGCCTCCTCCTTCGCCGGCACGGTCTTGCGGTCGCGCACCAGGTAGGAATAGAGCACCGGCACGACCACCAGGGTCAGCAGGGTCGACGTGATCACGCCGCCGATGATCGCCCGGCCCATCGGTGCCTGGATCTCGCCGCCTTCGTTCAGCGCCAGCGCCAGCGGCAACATGCCGAAGACCATCGCCGCCGTGGTCATGATGATCGGCCGCATCCGCACCAAGCCTGCCTGGAGCAGCGCCTCGGGCACCGACAGGCCGGCCCGCCGGCCGTGGTTGGCGAAGTCGACCAGCAGGATCGCGTTCTTGGTCACCAGGCCCATCAGCATCACCAGGCCGATCATCGAGAACAGGTTGATCGTCGAGCGGGTCGCGAGCAGCGCCAGCATCACGCCGATCAGGGCCAGCGGCAGCGAGGCCATGATCGCCAGCGGCTGCAGGAAGCTGCCGAACTGCGACGCGAGCACGATGTAGATGAAGATCACCGCGGCGCCGAGCGCCAGGACGACGCCCTGGAAGGCCTCGCCCTGCTCCTTGGTCTGGCCGCCGACATCGAAGCGGTAGCCGGGCGGCAGCTCCGTCGCCTTGACGATCTTCTGCACGTCGGCGCCGACGTCGCCGCTCGGCCGGCCCTGGGTGCCCGCGTAGATCGCCTGGCGGCGCTGCAGGTCCTGGCGCTTGATCACCACCGGGTTGACCACCGGCACGATGTCGGCGATGCGCGAGAGCGTGATCGGCGTTCCGTCCTTGGCGTAGGCGACCGGCAGGCCGTCGAGCTGGGAGACGTTCTCGCGCTCGCCCTGCGGCAGGCGCAGCTCGACGTCGACCTGCTCGCCGTCGGGCGAAGTCCACCAGGTGGCCACGTCGCCGTTGACGAAGCTGCGCAGGCTGGCGGCGAGCTGGGTGGTCGTGAGGCCGAGCTCGCGCACCGCGTCGGGCTTGAGGCGCACGGCATAGGCCGGGATGCCCGGCTTGACCGAGGTCGTCAGGTCGGCGATGCCCGGAATCTTGGCGACCTTGTCGCGCAGGCGCAGCACCTCGGTCTCGAGCACGTTCGGATCGGGGCCGAGCAGGGCCACGTAGATCGGCTGGTTGCCGAGGGTGACGTTGATGCCCGGAATCGGCTTCAGGGCGTCGCGCAGGGCGCCTTCGACCTTGCGCTGGCTGCGCTTTCTCTCGTGCGGCTTGGTCAGCTGGATGCTGAGCTGCGCCGAGTTGCGGCTGCCATTGCCGGTGTCGCCGATGGTCGTCGAGACCATCCGGATCTCCGGGAAGGTGGCGACGATCTCCTCCACCTGGCGCAGCTTGTCGCTGCCGCGCTGCAGGCTGGTGCCGACCGGCAGCTCGACGTTCATCTGGATGTAGCTGTTGTCGCTTTCCGGGATGAACTCGGTGCCGACCAGCGGCGCCAGCAGGATCGCGCCGACGAAGCTGCCGATGCCGGCAAGCAGAACCAGGGCGCGCGGCGTCACGGTGGCGAAGCGGAACCGGCGCGGCGCGTTCCGGTCGCGCTGGCCGGCGGCGTCGAACGGCCGGCCCCAGGCGGGGATCGGCGGCACCAGCACGCGATAGTGCCGCCCGGAGAAGATCCAGCGGATTGCCCGCTCGTAGATCCCGTGCATCACGTCGAGGAAGCGGTCGGTCCCGCGCATCATGTGGCCGAGCACCGGCACCTTGAGGAGGCGATTGGTGGGCGGGTCGCGCCAGATGCTCGAGAGCATCGGGTCGAGCGTGAAGCTGACGAAGAGCGAGACCAGCACCGCCACCGCGACCGTGATGCCGAACGGGAAGAAGAACTTGCCGACGATGCCCTTCATGAAGGCGACCGGCACGAACACCGCGCAGATCGCGAACGTGGTCGCCATCACCGCCAGCCCGATCTCCTCGGTGCCGACCTGGGCCGCCTCGCGGTGGCCCTTGCCCATGTGCACGTGGCGGACGATGTTCTCCCGCACCACGATCGCATCGTCGATCAGCAAGCCGATGCAGAGCGACAGCGCCATCATCGTCATGAAGTTCAGCGTGAAGCCGAACAGGTAGACGGCGATGAACGACGAGATCACCGCGATCGGCAGCGTCAGGCCGGTGATCACCGTGCTGCGCCAGCTGTGCAGGAACAGGAACACGATTGCGATCGTCAGCAGCGCGCCTTCGATCAGGGTGTGCTTCACGCCGTCGAGCGAGCGCGCCACCCAGTCGCTGTCGGCGTACACCAGGCGCAGCTCGACGCCGGGCGGCAGGCCCTTCCTCAGCTCCTCGGCGGCGTCCTTGATCGCCTGCCCGGTCTCGACGATGTTCGCGTCCTGCTGCTTGTAGACCTGGAACGAGATCGCCGGCACGCCGTCGACGCGCGAGATCGAGTCGGGCTCGCGCTCGCGCTCGACCAGCGTGCCGAGGTCGGCGATGCGGACCACCATGCCGTTGCGGCTGGCGACGACGACGTCGGCGAAGGCCTTCGCGTCCCTCACCTTGCCTTCGACACGGATGGTGGCGTCTTCCTTGGTGCCGGTGAGCAGCCCGACCGGCATGTCGGAGTTGGCGCGCTGCAGGGCCAGCGACACGTCGCCGGGCGTGAGCTGGTAGGCGCGCAGGCGCTGCGGGTCGAGGTCGATGCGCACCTGGCGCACTGTCAGGCCGCCGACGTCGACCCGGGCCACGCCGGTCGAGCGCTCGAGGCGCTTCCTGACGATCTGGTCGGCGAGCAGCGACAGCTCGCGCGCGCTCCGGTCGTGGCCGAGGAGCGAGAGGTAGACCGTCGGCTGGGCGTTGTCGCCGTCGAAGCGCGAGACGTAGGGCTGCTTGGCGTCGCGCGGGAAGTTCGGCTGCACGCTCGCGACCTTGTCGCGCACGTCCTGCACGGCGCGGGTCATGTCGGCGGTGACCTGGAACTCGACCACCGTCTCGCTCCGCCCCTCGAGGCTGTTCGAGCGGATCATCTTGATGCCGGCGATGCCGTTCAGCGCCAGCTCGATCGGCCGCGTCAGCTCGCTCTCGGTCGCGTCGGGCGAGGCGCCCGGATAGGCGACGGCGACGAAGACGATCGGCGGCGTGATGTCGGGCAGCCGCTCGACCCGCAGCTGCATGTACGAGAACAGGCCGAGGACGCACAGCGCCGCCATCGCCATCGTGGCGAAGACGGGGTTGTTGATCGAGACGCGGGTGAACCACATGGCGGCGCTCCCCTGCTCAGGACTGCGGGGTCGAGGACGCCGGCGCGCTCGCCCGCGTCGCCGCCGAGGCGCTGGCCGCCGCACGCTGCGGCACGACCTTGGCCTGCGCGCCTTCCTTCAGGTTGTCGAAGCGGGCGGCGAGGATCTGGGTCTCGGGCGCCAGGCCCTTGCTCACCTCGATCCGCCCGCCCGCCGGGTCCTTTCGGCCGGTGATGACGATGCGGCGGACGAGCGCGCCGTTCTCGATCGCCCACACGAAGTCCTGGCCCGACGCCTGGCCGACCGCGCCGGCGGGAATCGTCAGCCGCGACGCGTCGTCGGCAAGCTCGACCCGGGCCTGCGCGTACTGGCCGGCGCGATAACGCTCGCCCTTGTTGTCGAGCGACACCACGACGCCTATCGCCCGGGTGCCGGTCTCGGCGGCGGGCGAGATCCGGTCGATCCTGCCGGGCACCGACTCGCGCTGCCCCTCGACCCGGACCTGCACCTCCTGGCCCGCCCGCAGCAGCGACACCTCGTGCGTGCCGACCGAGCCGGCGAGCTCGAGCGAGCCGAGATCGACGATGGTCACGACCTGCTGCTCGGCGCTCACCTTCTCGCCCGGGACGACGTGGCGCTTGCCGACGATGCCCGAGATCGGCGCCGCGAGGCTGGCTTCCTTGACGCCGATGCGCGACACGGAGAGCTGCGCCTGCGCCGACTTGAGCTGGGCGCGGGCGGCGTCGAGCCGGGCCTGCGATGTCTGCAGCGCGGTCGAGGAAATGAAGTTCTGGCTCGCCAGCCCCACATTGGCGGTGTGCTGGCGCTCGGCCTCGAGCAGCGAGGCCTGCGCCGACTCGACCATCGCCGAGCGCTCGCTGACACGGGTCTGCAGGTCGGAGAGGTCGATCTCGCCGATCGACTGCCCGGCCTTGACCCGGCTGCCCTCGGCGACCGCGAGCGACAGGAGGGTGCCCGAGGCCTTGGCGCGGACGACCGCGGTGCGCGGCGCGACCAGCGGGCCGGAGAACTCGATCACGACCGGCATCTTCGCCAGCACCGGACGGGCCACCTCGGCCGGGGTGAACTCGAGCGGCACGACCGCCTTTTCCTTGTCCTTGCCTGCGCCGCCCTGCGGAGCCGAGCCGTTGCCCGGGCGCGGCACCAGCGCGAGCGCCAGCGCGATCACGACCAGCCCGAGCAGGGCCCCTCCGACCCAGATCCCCCGGCGTGTGTACTTGGACGAAATTTTCATGGCCGGGAGTGTAGGACTGGAGGCCGTCGGCACCGTGTCGCGTGCGACCAACTGCGGATTCCCGGGGTTCGGCCGCAGGCCGGCGTGACAAAGCGCTGGCTGCCCGGACGAGCAATACGACTGATCAGCTCCGGTTCCGGTCCAGCACGAGGGCGCGCCAGCAGCTGAGCACGGCGAGCAGCGAGACCGCGCTGGCGGCCCAGAACACCGCCGGGAATCCGAAGCGCTCGCTCAGCGCCCCGCCGGCGACGCCGCCAAGAACGCCGGATGCACCGTAACCCAGCACCGTATAAAGCGCCTGGCCCCGGCTGCGCAGACGGCCCGGAAAGTGGCGCGAGAGCACGGCGACGCACGACGAGTGCTGGGCAGCGAAGGTCAGGGCGTGCAGCAGTTGGGCGAAGACCAGGACCGCCACGTCGCTGGCGAAGGCGGCGATTGCGGCGAAGCGCAGCGCCGACACTCCGGCGGCCAGCGCCAACCAGCCGTGCACGGGCAGCCGGTTGACCCAGCGGCCCTGGAAGGCGAACCATGCCACCTCGACCGCCACGCCCACCGACCAGAGCAGGCCGATCGCCCCCTTGCCGTAGCCGAGCGAAGCCAGGTAGAGCGAATAGAAGGCATACAGGCTGGTGTGCGCCAGCACGGTGAAAAAGGTGCCGGTGAAGAACCAGGCGACGACCGGCTCGCGCAGGACGGCCAGCGCGCCCTTCACTACCCGCTCGGCCTGCGCCGGATCGTTCGGTGGCGGCAGCTGGAAGGCAGCCAGGAGCAGGAGCGCCAGCACGCCGCTGCAGAGCAGAGGAAAGCGTTCGACACCGGCCGACTCGAGGACGAACCCGCTCACGGTCCCGACAACGACGAAGCCGACCGAGCCCCAGAGCCGGACCCGACCGTAGCGGGCGATGTCGACCTGCCCCTGGTGGCTGACATGGTGCGCGAGCACCGCCTCGCTGATCGGCACCACCCCCGCCGTGCACAGCATCAGGGTGACGCAGACGGCGGCGATCCAGGCGTAGTCGCGGAACAGGAAGAAGCCGAACGACGAGAACAGCGCGCCGCCGATGGCCAGACGAAGGAGCGGCTCACGCCGGCCCGAGTGGTCCGCCGACCAGCCCCAGGCGTAGGGCGCGAGCACCCGGGTCGCGCTCTGCATCGAGGTCAGCGCGCCGATGGCGAAGGTGCTGTAGCCCAGGCTCTGGAACCAGAGCGGCGCGTACGGACTGAACAGGCCGATGAAGCCGAAGTAGCAGAGGGAGATCGCGGCGAAGGGCAGCACACCGGCACGCGGTGCGGGGCTCCGGACGTCGACGCTCAAGGCGCGCGCGCGGGAATCGGCGGGGTGGCGACGCGGACGTCGCCGCACTGCGCCCGCTGCAGCAGCACGTGGTCCATGACCACCAGCGCCAGCAGCGCCTCGGCGATCGGTGCCGCGCGGATGCCGACGCAGGGGTCGTGCCGGCCGTGCGTCTCGACGACCGTCGCCTCGCCGGCGAGGTCGATAGAGCGGCGCGGGCTGCGGATCGAGCTGGTCGGCTTGATGGCGATCGAGACGAGCAGGTCCTGCCCGGTCGAGATGCCGCCGAGCACGCCGCCGGCGTTGTTGCTCAGGAAGCCCTCGGGCGTGAGCTCGTCGCCGTGCGTCTTGCCGCGTTGCGCGACCGAGGCGAAGCCGGCACCGATCTCCACGCCCTTGACCGCGTTCAGGCCCATCATGGCGAAGGCGATGTCGGCGTCGAGCTTGTCGTAGAGCGGGTCGCCCAGGCCGACCGGCACGCCGCGAGCGGCGACGTCGACGCGAGCGCCGCAGCTGTCGCCGTCTTTGCGGAGCTGGTCGACGTAGGCCTCGATCCGGGCGATGTCGCTGGCGTTGGCGGCGAAGAAGGGGTTGCTTTCGATGTGCTCCAGACCCTCGAAGGGCACGACGATCTCGCCGATCTGGCTGAGGTGTCCGACGAAGCTCGTGCCGTGCCGCAGCTTCAGCCACTTCTTCGCGATCGCCGCGGCGGCGACGGTGGGCGCGGTCAGGCGGGCCGAGGCGCGACCGCCGCCGCGCGGATCGCGCAGGCCGTACTTGTGCAGGTAGGTGTAGTCGGCGTGACCGGGGCGGAAGGTGTCGAGCAGGTTCGCGTAGTCCTTGCTGCGCTGGTCGGTGTTGCGGATCAGGAGGCCGATCGGCGTGCCCGTGGTCCGCCCTTCGAACACGCCGGACAGGATCTCGACCCTGTCTTCCTCCTGGCGTTGGGTGACATGGCGCGAGGTGCCGGGGCGGCGCCGGTCGAGGTCGGGCTGGATATCGGCGGCCGAGAGCTCGAGGCCGGGCGGGCAGCCGTCGACGACGCAACCGATCGCCGGGCCGTGACTCTCGCCGAAATTCGTGACGCGGAACAGCGTGCCGAGGGTGCTTCCGGCCATCAATCAGTTCGGCTTTTGCGAAGACGGCAGCTCGTCGCGACTCTCGACCGGCCAGTCGCGGATGTAGGCCTTGAGCATGCGGTTCTCGAAGTCCTGGCTGTCGACCACGGCGCGGGCGACGTCGTAGAACGAGATCACGCCCATCAGCGTGCGGTCGCTCACCACCGGCGTGTAGCGCGCATGCCGGCCGAGCATGATGCGACGCACCTCGTCGAGGTCGGTTTCCGGCGTGCAGGTGAGCGGGTGGTCGTCCATGACGGCCTGCACCCGCGTCGTGCCGAGCGTTCCGCCGTTCTTGACGATCGCCTGGATGACCTCGCGGAAGGTGAGCATGCCGACGAGCTCGCCGTGGTCCATGACGACCAGCGAGCCGATGTCGTGCTGCGACATGACGTCGAGCGCCGCGCTCAGGGATTCGCCAGGCGAAACGGTGAAAAGCGTTCCGCCCTTGACGCGCAGGATGTCGCTGACCTTCATGGCTGTCTCCGGTCTGTTTGCGACCCAATATAGCCCACAATCGTCCGCAAAAGGATACCCATGCCCGGCTACGCGAACCCCGGTTTCGACACCCTCGCGCTGCATGCCGGCGCCGCGCCCGACCCGGCCACCGGCGCCCGCGCGGTGCCGATCCACCTCACCACCTCGTTCGTGTTCGAGTCGAGCGAGCACGCCGCCTCGCTCTTCAACATGGAGCGCTCGGGCCACGTCTACAGCCGGATCTCGAATCCGACCAACGCGGTGCTCGAGGAGCGCGTCGCCGCCCTCGAAGGCGGCTCCGGCTCGATCGCCACTGCCAGCGGCCAGGCCGCTCTGCACCTTGCGATCGCCACCATCGCCGGCGCCGGCTCGCACATCGTCGCCTCGAGCGCGCTCTACGGCGGCTCGCACAACCTGCTGCACTACACGCTGGCGCGCTTCGGCATCGCCACCAGCTTCGTCCGTCCCGGCGACTTCGACGCCTGGCGGGCCGCCATCCGCCCGGAAACGAAACTGCTGTTCGGCGAGACCCTCGGCAACCCCGGGCTCGACGTGCTCGACATCCCGACCGTCGCCGCGATCGCGCACGAGAACCACCTGCCGCTGCTGGTCGACTCGACCTTCACCACGCCCTGGCTGATGAGGCCCTTCGAGCACGGCGCCGACCTGCTGTACCACTCGGCGACCAAGTTCCTGTCCGGCCACGGCACCGTGATCGGCGGCGTGCTGGTGGACAGCGGCCGCTTCGACTGGGACGCCGCCACCGAGAAGACCGGCCGCTTCACCGAACTGACCCGGGCCTATGCCGGCTTTCACGACATGGTGTTCAGCGAGGAGAGCACGGTCGGCGCGTTCCTGCTGCGCGCGCGGCGCGAGGGGCTGCGCGACTTCGGCGCGAGCATGAGCCCGCACACCGCCTGGCTGATCCTGCAAGGGATCGAGACGCTGCCCCTGCGCATGGCCCGCCACGTCGAGAACACGCGCAAGGTCGTCGCCTTCCTCGCCGGCCACGAGGGCGTGGCGAGCGTCGGCTACCCGGAGCTCGAGAGCCATCCCGACCATGCGCTGGCCAAGCGCCTCCTGCCGCGCGGCTGCGGGTCGGTCTTCAGCTTCGACCTGCGCGGGTCGCGCGAGCAGGGCCGCGCCTTCATCGAGGCGCTGAAGCTCTTCTCGCATCTCGCCAACGTCGGCGACTGCCGCTCGCTCGTCATCCACCCGGCGTCGACCACGCACTTCCGGATGGACGACGCGGCCCTGGCGCGCGCCGGCATCGGGCCCGGCACCATCCGCCTCTCGATCGGCCTGGAAGACGCCGACGACCTGCTCGACGACCTGAAGCGGGCGCTCAAGGTCGCCGCCAAGGCATGAGGCTCGCCGTCGACCAGCCGGGCGGCGCGCGCGAGGCCTACGCCTACACCGGCGGCAAGCCGTTCGACGCCAGCCTGCCGGCCATCGTTTTCGTGCACGGCGCGATGCACGACCACAGCGTGTGGACGCTGCTCGCCCGCTGGTTCGCGAACCACGGCCACGCGGTGCTCGCGCCCGACCTGCCGGGGCACGGGCGCAGCACGGGCGCGCCGCTGGCCAGCGTCGAGTCGATCGCCGACTGGCTGCTCGCCCTGCTCGACGCGGCCGGGGTCGACGAGGCGACCTTCGTCGGCCACAGCATGGGTTCGCTGATCGCCCTCGAAGCGGCTGCACGCGCGCCGGCCCGGGCACGCCGGCTGGTGATGATCGGCACCGCCTATCCGATGGCCGTCTCGCAGGCGCTGCTCGACGCCGGCGAGCAGGACCCCTACGCGGCGATCGACAACGTCAACGCCCTCTCGCACTCCACCCTGGCCGCCAAGCCGGCCTACCCGGGCCCGGGCTCGTGGCTGCACGGCGGCAACCGCATGCTGATGCGGCGGCTGCAGGCGGCGCAGGGCGAGACCAATCTGTTCGTCAACGACTTCCAGGTCTGCGACCGCTACCGCGGAGGCCTCGAAGCCGCCGCGCGCATCACCTGCCCGACGACGCTGGTGCTCGGCGCGCGTGATCAGATGACGGGGCCGAAGCAGACGGCCGCCATCGCCGCCGCCTTGCGCGCGAGGATCGTCACCCTGCCTGCGGGTCACGCCCTGATGACCGAGCAGCCGGAGGCGCTGCTCGCCGCGGTGCGCGGGGCGCTCCTGGCAAGCGCCTAGCGCCGCTCGGCGGCGAGGCGCTCGAGCTCGGCGCCGAGGATCAATGTCGCTTCGAGCGTGAATGCGCCGGCGGCGAGGCGCTCGCGCAGGGCGGCTTCGCGCAGGCACTCGAAGGCGACCACCTCGCCGTCGCGGTTCACCGGCTGCACGCCCGCCGGCAGCGCCGCCCGGAAGACGACGATGCGCTCGTCCATGTAGCCCTCCGCGACCGGCCGGCGCACGATCACGTCGGCGGCGCGGCCGAGCCCGGCCAGCTCGTCCGGGACCAGGCCTGCCTCCTCCCAACTCTCGCGTCGGAGCGTCTCTTCGATCGATTCCCCGGCGGCCCTCTGGCCGCCCATCAACGTGTCCCACCGGCCCGGGTCCGTCGCCTTGTCGAAGGCGCGCTGCTGGACCCAGAAGCCGCCGTCCGCGCTGCGTCCGGCCAGGTGCACCGCGAAGGTCTTCAGGCCGAGCACGCGGACCACGCTGCGCTCGATTGCCGCGAGCGAGCCGTCCTCGGCGTCCACGACAGGCAGCAGCTCGTCGCGCCAGCGAGAGGCGACGCCCTCCTCGTGCAGCCAGCGCGCGATCGCGGCGAGCGCCGCGTCGCCCGGATCCGCCACGGCCCATCCTTCGCTGCCGGGCACGAACGGCAGGCCCGCGGCCCGGGCTCGCTCGGCAAGCGCAGGCTCGATGCTGCCGATCACCGGCCCGGCGCCGCCGTAGCGCAGCGGCACCCGACTCGCCGGCGGCGGCAGCGCGGCCGCCGAGCGGGCGTGCAGCAGCCACGCGGGGGCGACGGCTGCTGGCGCCTTGGTGGGCGGCTCGCTCTGGCTCAAAGCACGCCGGCGGTCTTCAGCTTGGCGAGCATGTCCTTGCCCTTCTGCTTCGGATCGAGGTTCTTGCCGATCTGCTCGAGGCCCGACTCGAAGCCGGAGGCCGGGCCGTTCAGCACCTTCTTCAGCCCGGCCTCGCCGGCCCGGTCGATCGACAGCGCCTTGGCGGCCTTGGCGATGTCGATCTGGCCGATCGACAGTGCCTTCACGCCTATGGACGCGGCGCCGAGCTGCTCGACGTAGACGTTGACGCCGACCGCCTTGTTCTGGATGTCCTTGACCCCGTCCTTGAGCTTCTTCTTCAGGTCGTCGGAGTACGCGGAGTTCGCCGCCGCCTTGTCGCCGAACTCCTTGACCCGCTTCACCAGGCCTTCGTGCAAGGTCAGTGCGATGTCGATGCCCAGCGCCGCATGCTCCTTCTGCGCCTTCTCCAGGCCCTTCGCATCGCGCGACTCGGCCGCCTTGGCGGCGCGCGAGTAGATCGCGTCCTGCTTCTTGAACAGCGCCGACAGATCGTCCTTCGCGTCGTCCATCTCGCCGTCGAGCGCCGAGAGGTTGGTCATCGCCTGATTCGCGCCCCCCTGGAATTTCGTGGAAGCGGCCTCGGCCTCGTTCTGCAGGGTCTTGCCCTCGTCGTACTCCTCGGTGAAGCCGTCGACCGCCTCGCTGACGGTCGTCACCGCCTTCTCGACCTCGCTCAGGTTCTCGGCGACGAAGTCCTCGTCGAACTCGATCTCGCGCAGGTTGCCGCGCGCCAGCGTCGCCGCACGCAGGATCTTGTTGAGCTCCTTCAGCCGGCCCTCGAGCGCCACCAGGTAGAGGTCGATCTTGTCGTTCTGCTTGGCCTTGATCGCCGCCCGGAGCTTGGTGACGACGTCCTTCCACTTCGGATCGAAGGCGGCGCGCACCTTGCCGATCTGGACAGCGGTGACCTTCGCCTTGGCGAACTGGGCGGCGGTTTCGGGCTTGGCCATGGACGACGACTCCGGGGGTGTGATGGCCGCGATTCTCTACGCCGGCCCGCCCCGAACCTACCGGGTCCTACCTCAGGGGGCGTCGAGCAAGGCGAGCAGACCGGCCTCGTCGAGGATGGCGATGCCGAGCTCGGTCGCCTTGGCGAGCTTCGAGCCGGCCTCGGCCCCGGCCACGACCCAGTCGGTCTTCTTCGACACCGAGCCGACGACCTTGCCGCCGAGCGACTCGATCATCTCCTTGGCGTCCTCGCGGGCGAGCGTGGGCAGCGTGCCGGTCAGGACGAAGGTCTTGCCCGAGAGCGGCAAGGGCGCCGCCGACGCTTGGCCTTCGCTCTCCTCCCAGGCGAGGCCGGCACGGCGCAGGCCGGCGATCACCTCGCGGTTGTGCGGCTCCTGGAAGAAGGCGTGCACGCTCTCGGCGACGATCGGCCCGACGTCGGCGACCTCGAGCAGCTGCTCGACGCTCGCAGCCATCAGCCGCTCGAGGTTGCCGAAGTGGCGCGCCAGGTCCTTCGCCGTCGATTCGCCGACGTGGCGCGCACCGAGACCGTAGAGGAAGCGGGCCAGCGTCGTTGCCTTGCTCGCCGCGATGCCGGCGACGAGCTTGGCGGCGCTCTTGTCGCCCATGCGCTCCAGGCCCTCGAGCCGCTCCTGCGTCAGCGCGTAGACGTCGGGCAACGTCTCCACCAGGCCGCCGTCGACGAGCTGGTCGACGATCTTGTCGCCGAGGCCCTCGATGTCGAGCGCGCGCCGGCCGGCGAAGTGCAGGATCGCGATCTTGCGCTGCGCCGCACAGAACAGGCCGCCGCTGCACCGGTGGTCGACGCCGCCCTTCTCGCGCACCACCCGGCTGGCGCAGACCGGGCACGCGTGCGGCATGCGGAAGTTGGGGACGTAGTTCTTGCGCCGGGTCGCGATCCGGCCCACCACCTCGGGAATCACGTCGCCCGCGCGGCGCACGATCACCGTGTCACCGACGCGCACGCCCTTCCTGCGGATCTCGAACACGTTGTGCAGGGTCGCGTTCGAGACGGTCGTGCCGCCGACGAACACCGGCTCGAGCTTGGCCACCGGCGTCAGCTTGCCGGTGCGGCCGACCTGGATGTCGATCGCGTTCAGCAGGGTCGTCTTCTCCTGCGCCGGGTACTTCTGCGCCACCGCCCAGCGCGGCTCGCGCGACTTGAAGCCGAGCTTTTCCTGCAGCGCCCGGTCGTCGACCTTGTAGACGACGCCGTCGATGTCGTAGGGCAGGCTGTCGCGCAGGGCGGCGATTGCGATGTGGAAGTCGATCAACCCGGCCGCCCCTTGCACCCTCTGGTGCATGGGGCTCGCCGGCAGGCCGATCGCATCGAAGGCCTCGAGCAGGCCGGTCTGCGTGGGCGGCACGGTCCAGCCGTCGACCTCGCCGAGGCCGTAGGCGAAGAAGCTGAGCGGTCGCTTGACGGCATTGCGGGCATCGAGCTGGCGGACCGCGCCGGCGGCCGCGTTGCGCGGATTAACGAAGGTCTTCTCGCCCTTGGCGCCGCCTTCGATAAGCTTCCGCTGCCGCTCGTTGAGAGCCTCGAAGTCGTCGCGCCGCATGAAGACCTCGCCGCGGATCTCGAGCACCCTCGCCTTCACGCCCTTCAGCCGCTTGGGCACCGCGGCGATCGTGCGCACGGTATGGGTCACGTCCTCGCCGGTCTCGCCGTCGCCGCGGGTCGCCGCTTGCACGAGGTCGCCGCCCTCGTAGCGCAGGTTGATCGCCAGGCCGTCGAACTTCAGCTCGGCCGCGTACTCGACCGGCGGATCGGCCTCGGTCAGGCCGAGCGCCTTGCGCACGCGGGCGTCGAACTTTTCGGCGCCAGCCGCGGTGGTGTCGGTCTCGGTGTCGATCGAGAGCATGGGCACCACGTGGCGCACCGGCTGCAGGCCATCGAGCACCGCGCCGATGACGCGCTGGGTCGGCGAGTCGGGCGTGACCAGCTCGGGATGCGCGGCCTCGATCGCCTGCAGCTCCTGGTAGAGGGCGTCGTACTCGGCGTCCGGGATGGTCGGTGTGTCGAGCACGTAGTAGCTGCGGGCGTGATCCAGGAGCTGCTGGCGCACCGCCGCGGCTCGCGCGGCAGCCTGGGTTGCTTCGAGTCGGGTCGACATCGGGCCATTTTCGGCGAATCCGCAAAACCGACGGCACGCCCCGGACCGTCGCTTTGCCGCCCTTTCGTCGGCGCCAGGCCGGATTCGTCGCGCTCCGGCCGGGATCCGTCGCAAACCCGCCCAGGGTCGCACCCCGGCCCGCAAGGTGACTTCCCGCTTGTGTCGACGCCGACGTTGTCCTATGTTGCAGGGAGTGGTTACGGGCAAGACCGAACAGACCCAGGCCGGCCCGCACCACGTTCGCGCGGCCTGGAGCAGGCTCGCGCTTGCGACGCTGATCGCCCTCGCCTACGCCAGCGAGGTCTTGTTCCAGCCCGACGTGTCGACCTGGTTCGATACCGGGCAAATCGCGGTCGCCGTCGCCACGCTGTTCGCCGAAGGCTTCTGCATCGCGGGCGCGATCCTGATCGCCGTGGCCCTGGTCGAACGACGGCGCGAACCCAAGGCCTGGCGCTACACGCTGATGCTGGCGCTGGGCGTCCTCGCCGGGAGCGCCATCGGGGTCCTTCTCGGGGCCGCGTTCAGCTACCGCGGCAACCTCGCGGACGCGGCTCCCTATCTTGCCGGCCAGACGCTTCGCTTCACCCTGCTGGGCGTGGTCCTTGCGCTGGTCGACGGCTTCAAGCGCCGCCTTCAGGTGGCCACGGCGCGCGAACTCGAGCTGCAGATGGCCCGGGCTGCGCTCGAGGCGCAGACCGACCTCTCGCAGCTGCGCCTGCTGGAAGCGCAGATCGAGCCGCACTTCCTCTTCAACACCATAGCCAACCTGCGTCGAACCTGGCGCATCGATGCGGCACTCGGCGAGCGCATGCACGACAACGTCATGCGCTACCTCGCCGCCAGCCTGCCGCAGATGCGGGCATCGTCGGGCACGCTCGGCGCGGAAGTCGAGCTGACCCGGGCCTACCTCGAGCTTTTCGCGCTGCGCATGGGGCCCCGGCTGCGCTTCACGATCGATCTGTCGCCGTCGCTCGACGGGCTGTGCTTTCCGCGCATGACGCTCATCACCCTGGCCGAGAACGCGATCAAGCACGGTCTGATGCCCAGCGACCAGGGCGGCACGATCGCCATTCGCGCCCGGGCCGAAGGCGCCTCGCTGGTGGTCAGCGTGTCCGACGACGGCGTCGGCTTCGGCGCCGCCGACACGGCCGGCACCGGCATCGGCCTCGCCAACATTCGGGCTCGCCTGTTGACGCAACATGGGCGCGCCGCCCGCCTCAGCCTGAAGGCGGGCGAAGGCGGCGGCGTCGAGGCGACGATCCGCCTGCCGTTCGCGCCCGACCCCGTAAACGCGCCGAACCCACGGCAGGCGAGCCCGGCAAGCGCTGCCTCCGTAGCTCACGTGGGACTGCCCGCGTGATGCCGCCTCTCATGCCGGCGACGGTCCGGCCCGGACCATCCCCTGCGGCGCCGGCGGCGCGTCGCCTGCTGCTGCGCGTGCTGGCGTTGACGGTAGCCGAGCTGGCCCTGCAGATGCCGCCGATCTTCCTGGTCGCGCTCCCCCTGTCGTTCGGCGACGCCGCTGCCCTCGCCGGCGAGATCGGCGCCAACGCGTTGCTGCTCGGCCTCGGACTCGCTGTCGTGCTCGAACTCCATGAGCGACGCGCTGCATGGGGCGGACCGGCACTGCGCGTCGCGACGCTGTGGACGGCGGCATGCGCCGTCGTCCTGCTGAGCGTGATGCTGATCGATGGCAGCACCGCGATCCGCCTCGGCCTGTCGTCATCGCAGCGCTCGCTCCAATTGCATTCGCTCTGGAACAACGCCGTCTTCACTATCGTCGCGCTCGTCTACCTGACCCGCAAACGCAGCTCGATCGAAGCCGAGCAACGCTGCCACCAGCACGAGATGCAATGGCGCCTGGCGCGACGCCGGATCGACGGTGCCGCCGCTCGAGCCGCCCAGGCTCGCCTCGATCCGCAGGTGCTGTTCGATTGCCTCGGCGAGGCGCAAGCCGCGTACCGCCTCGATGGCGCGCGCGCCGACCGGCTGCTGGACCGGCTCACCGACTACCTGCGGCTCACTTTGTCCGGTACCCGGGAAGGCATCGACAGCCTGGCTCAGGCGGTCGAGGTCGCACTGGCCTCGATGGCGCTGGCTGCGCCCGAGGGAGGCGCGCAAGTGACGGTCGCCCTCTCGCCGGAAGCGGCGCTGCAACCTTTCCCGCCGGGACTGCTCGGGCCTCTGCTGAGCGACTGGACGGCCGGGCTGGCGACCGGAAAGGCTGGCGGCGCCCTCTCGCTGACGGCCAGGCGACACGAGCGCCTCCTGCGCATCGAGATCGAGGGCGACTCACCTCCACCCGCCAGCGCGCTGGCGGACTGCCGTGCCCGGTTGTCCGAGGCGCATGGCGAACCAGCACACCTTGTCGTCGACCAGCCCGGAGCCGGTCGCCGATGCCTCGTCACGATGGAGATCGCCGATGACCACTGAAGAGAAGCGTGCCCCGTCGCGCCGGGCCACCGCCGTGATCGCCGAGGACGAGCCCTTGCTGGCGGCCGAGTTGCAGGAGGCACTGGCCCAGCTGTGGCCCGAGCTCGAGGTGGCCGCGATCGCGGGCAACGGCGCGCTCGCCCTGCACGCGATCGATCGCGAAGCGCCCGAGGTGGTCTTCCTCGACATCGAGATGCCGAAGCTGAACGGCATCGAGGTCGCCCGCCAGATCGGCGCCCGGGCGCACGTCGTGTTCATCACCGCCTACGACCAGCACGCCCTGCAGGCGTTCGAAGCGGGAGCGATCGACTACGTTCTCAAGCCGATCCGCATGGCCCGCCTCGCGGCCAGCGTGCAGCGGCTGAAGGAAAGGCTGGGAACGGTGCCGGCGAACATTGACGCGGCGCTGCGGCAGCTCGTCGAACGGCCGGCGCAGGAACGCCGCCATCTGCAATGGATCACCGCCTCGCGCGGCAGCGGCGTGCGCATGATCATGGTCGACGACATCAGCTACTTCAAGGCCGACAACAAGTACACCCTGGTGGTCGAGGAGTCGGGCGAGTCGCTGATCCGCAAGACCATCCGCGAGCTCCACGACGAGCTCGATCCGACGATGTTCTGGCAGATCCATCGCTCGACGCTGATCAACGTCGCGGCTATCGACAGTGTCGTCCGCGACGACCGCGGCGGCATGCAGATCCGGCTCAAGCAGCGTTCCGAGCTGCTCGCGATCAGCGAGCCGTACCAACCCTTGTTCCGTCAGATGTGATCCAGGAGACGATGATGAAGACTTCCCCGACCCCTCTCTCTCGCCGCCACCTGGTGGCATTGCTGGCCGCTTTCGGCGTCGCGCCGAATGCACTGCAGGCCCAGGACGCGGCCCGCGTCGATCCGCGCAACTATCGGGTCCTGTTCGAGAACGACAAGGTTCGCGTGCTCGACTACGCGAGCCAGCCGGGGAGCGGCGTCTGCGGCATCGGCCGGCACTGGCATCCGGCGCACGTCACGGTGCAGCTGACGCCGATCAAGGTGAAGCTCACCGCGGACAACCGCACGCAGGTCCTCGACGTCCCGGCGGGTGCCGTGTTCTACGAGCCCGCGGTCACGCACACGACCGAGAACGTCGGCGGCGCCGGAGCGCACGCCTACGTCATCGAGATCAAGGACGCGAACTGGAAGCCGGCCACCGGCATGGCCTGAGTCTCAGCTGAACAGGCGCCGCGCCGCTGCGGAACCTGCCGCGAGGTCGCGGCCTTCGAGCATCGAGTAGAGCTGGCCGAGCTCGCGGCCGATGGTGGCGAAACCCTCGCCGCTGAGCGGCCGCTGGTTGTCGTCGACGATCGCCGCGTCCATGCCGACGGCGAGCGCCTGTGCCGCCGCCTGCCAGGCCTTGAACGGCTCGACCGACGGGTCGGTCTGCGGCACGTCGAACGAGAGGGTCACGTCGCGCACGGCGGCGCGATCGGGCTCGTCGGCGAGCGCGGCCTGCGAATCGAAGGTCAGGGTCAGCACCGGCGGCGCGCCCTCCTCGGTCGAGGGGTACACCAGCCGGCCCGGCACGACGCCCGGCACGAAGCCGTGCCGGCGCGCATGCTGCTGGATGTAGCCGACGCTCCAGGCCGCGCCCTGCGCATGCAGGTGCACCGCGAGCTGCGCGTCGTGCTGACTGGCGAAGGCGTCGAGCTCGCGCGCCCGCGCCATGACGTCGAGCATGTCGGGGAAATCGGCCGATGCGCCGATCGCCTCGGCCATCGCCTGGATGCGCTGCACGAACTCGGAGTACTCGATCTCGTTGAGTGCGCCAGTGCGGCTGGCAAGCTGCACGCCGGCCTGCAGCTCGGTGTAGCGCTGGCCGGCGGCCGGCGCCTCCCAGCGCCCGCTCTCGCCGTTCAGGCCTTCCACCAGGAACAGCTTGCTGCCGACGAAGCGCCGGGCGGCGAGATGCGGCGCGATCGCCTCGGCCGAAACCGGGCCGTCGAGCGTGAACGTGGCGAAGGCGTCGATGAGCGCGTCGAGCTGCAACGGCACCCGCTTCGAAAGGCGCCGCGGCGCTTCGGCCGCGGCATCGTCGGCCGGGACGGCGTCGCCCTCTTCCAAGCCGGGTTCGCTGCGCCGGGCCGCGGCCGAGGCGCTCGGTTCCTCGCGCGGGTCGCTGGCCTGCTTCGGTCCGGCACGGCGCGCCTGCCATGCGCCGTGGGCGATGACGCCGGCAAGGACCACGCCCCCCAGGGATGCGAGTGCGACCGTCAGGGTGTCCATGCGGTCGTTCCCCCGACGCTCAGGCCGCTTCGGCCAGCCGCATCGCGCCCGGCATGTCGACCGTGACGATGCGCGAGACGCCCTGCTCCTGCATCGTCACGCCGATCAGCTGCTCGGCCATTTCCATGGCGATGCGGTTGTGGCTGATGAACAGGAACTGGGTCACCTTCGACATCTCGGTCACCAGCCTGGCGTAGCGCTCGGTGTTGGCGTCGTCGAGCGGCGCGTCGACCTCGTCCAGCAGGCAGAACGGCGCCGGATTGAGCTGGAAGATCGCGAACACGAGGGCGATCGCGGCGAGCGCCTTCTCGCCGCCCGAGAGGAGATGGATCGAGCTGTTCTTCTTGCCCGGCGGCTGCGCCATCACCTGCACGCCGGCATCGAGGATCTCGTCGCCGGTCATCACCAGGCGCGCGGTGCCGCCGCCGAAGAGCGTCGGGAACATGCGCCCGAAGTGCTCGTTGACCTGCTCGAAGGTGGTGGCGAGCAGGTCGCGCGTCTCGAGATCGATCTTGCGGATCGCGTCCTCGAGCGTCGTCATCGCCTCGGACAGGTCGGCGTTCTGCGCGTCGAGGAATCCCTTCCTCTCGCGCGCCTGGCCCAGCTCCTCGAGCGCCGCCAGGTTGACCGCGCCGAGCGACTCGATCTCGCGGTTGAGCGCGTCGATCTTGCCCTGCAGCCCTGGCAGCCTGACGTTGCCCTCCTCGACGCCGCGGCCGACCGCCTCGCGATCGGCACCCGCCGCCTCGAGCTGCTCCAGGTACTGGGCGCCGCCGAGCTGCGCCGCCTGCTCCTCGAGCTGGAGGGCGATGACCTTGTCGCGCAGCGGCTGCAGCGCGTGCTCGTGGCCAAGGCGCGCTTCGTCGGCGGCGCGCAGGCGCTGCGACAGGTCGTCATAGACGCTGCGCCGCTCGCCGAGCGCGGTCTCGCGCTCGAGCTTCTTCGCCAGTGCCGCCTGCAGCTCGCCCTCGGCCTCGGCATCGGTGAGGCGTTCGAGGTCGGCGGCGAGGGCGGCGTCGCTGCCGCGATTGGCCTCGAGCTGCTGCCCTGCAGTCTCGATCGAGCGGGCGAGCTCGGCGGCGCGGGCGACGAGCGAACGCTGCTCGAACTGCGCTTCCTGTCCCTGCCGCTCGAGCGAACGACCTTCTTCCCGAACCGCGGAAAGCGCCCGCTCGGCTGCCCGGGCGGCTTCGTCGAGCTCGGCATGACGTTCCTGGGCGACGCCGAGCTCGGCGTCGAGCGCTTCAAAGCGGGCTTCGCCGGCAGCGCGGCGCGTGCCCAGCTCCTCGATCGCCCGCTCGAGAGCGGCGCGTTCGCCGCTCAGCTGCTCGCGCCGCTGGCTCGTCTGTTCCGCAAGCTGCGCGAGGCGCAGCAATTCGACCTGCTGCTGGTGCGCCAGCGACTGCGCATTCGCACTCTCCTTGCGGCTCGCCGCCAGGCGCTCGGCGGCGTCGCTGGCTTCGGCCTCGGCGCGGATCAGGCGGCTCTTCGCCTCGTCGAGCAGGATCGCCTGCGCCCGGGTCTGCTTCTCGAGGTTCTCGATCTCCTGCGCGCGTGCCAGGAGGCCCGCCTGCTGCGAATCGGGGGCGTAGAAGCTCACCGCGAACTGGCTGACGGCATGCCCTTCGCGGGTCATGATCACTTCGCCATGCGTGAGGCTCGAGCGCGCCGCGAGGGCCGCGTCGAGATCGGTCGCGGTGTAGACGCCTTCGAGCCAGTCGCCGAGCAACGCGGTCAGGCCGGAGTCGCCGAGGTGCAGCAGCTCGGCCAGCCGCGGCAGGGTGCGGTGCGCGCTGGCGATCGGCGCCGGAGGCGTGGTGAAGAACGCGAGCCGCGCCGGCGGCGCATCGGCGGCGAAGGCGCGCACGGTGTCGAGCCGGCCGATCTCGAGCGAGCCGAGCCGCTCGCGCAGCGCGGCTTCGAGCGCGGGCTCCCAGCCGGGCTCGATGCGCACGCGCCGCCACAGGCCGGGCAGCGATTCGAGGCCGTGCCTGGCGAGCCAGGGCTGCAGCTTGTCCTCGATCTGGACTTTTTCCTGCAGCGCCTTCAGCGCGCCGAGGCGGGCGGCGAGATCGGCATGGCGACGCGCTTCTTCGTTGGCCGCGGCCTGCAGCGTGCGGCGTGCTTCGTCGAGCGCAGGCACGCGCTCCTGCCATTCGCCCAGCCGGGCTTCGGCGGCGTGATGCGCGGCTTCGGCCTCGGCCGAGCGCTGGCGTGCGGCGTCGAGCCGCGCGGGGTCGATCGGCGCGAGGCCCTTCTCTTCGGCAACGAGCCGATCGCGGCGGCTTTCGGCCTGGCCCGCCTGCTCGTCGACGCCGCGCATCTCGGCGGCGGCGACCTGGATCTGCTGCTGCACGCCGGCGACGATTTCGCGCTGGCCGTCGCTGCCCGCCTGCGCCGCGCGCAGCGCAGCCAGGGCGGCATCGATGGTGGCCGCGTGCTCGGCGATGCGGGCGGCGAAACCGGCTGCCGCCTGCTCGGCCGCAGCGATGCGCGCGCCGACCGAGTCGCGCTCGGCCCGCGCTACCTTCTCGCGCTCGAGCCAGCCGGCGTGCTGGACCTCGAGATCGGCGCGCTGGCGGACGATCCGCTCGCGGCCCTCGGCGACGTAGCGGATCCGCTCCTCGAGCCGGCTGACGTCGAGCGCGGCCTCGCCGAGCGCGCCTTGCGCCGCGTGCAGCGCGTCGTTGGCTTCGTAATGAGACTGGCGGATCGCCTCGAGCTCGGCCTCCGCATGGCGCAGGTCGGCGGTGCGCGACTCCAGCGCTGCGGCAGCGGCAACGACCGCGGCCTTCACCCGCTCCTGCTCGCGTGCCGCGTCGCGGTGCTTGAGGAACCAGAGCTGGTGCTGCTTGAGCGTGCTGTCCTGCTGCAGCGTGCGGTAGCGGCCGGCGACCTCGGCCTGCGACTCGAGCTTGGTCAGGTTGAGGTTGAGCTCGCGCAGGATGTCCTCGACCCGCGTGAGGTTCTCGCGCGTGTCCTTGAGCCGGTTCTCGGTCTCGCGCCGGCGCTCCTTGTACTTCGAGACCCCGGCCGCTTCCTCGAGGAAGAAGCGCAGCTCCTCGGGCTTGCTCTCGATGATCCGCGAAATCGTGCCCTGGCCGATGATCGCGTAGGCGCGGGGCCCGAGGCCGGTGCCGAGGAACACGTCCTGCACGTCGCGGCGACGAACCGGCTGGTTGTTGATGTAGTAGCTGCTGGTGCCGTCGCGGGTCAGCACGCGCTTGACGGCGATCTCGGCGAAGCGGTTCCACGGCCCGCCGGCGCGGCCGGCGGTGTTGTCGAACACGAGCTCGACGCTGGCGCGGCCCACGGGCTTGCGCAGGCCCGAGCCGTTGAAGATCACGTCCTGCATCGACTCGCCGCGCAGCTCGCTCGCCTTGCTCTCGCCGAGCACCCAGCGCACCGCATCGATGATGTTCGACTTGCCGCAGCCGTTCGGGCCGACGACGCCGACGAGCTGGCCGGGGAGCTGGAACTGGGTCGGTTCGACGAACGACTTGAAGCCCGAGAGCTTGATCGAGTTGAGACGCATGGGCGGCGCCGGGGCGGCGAAGCTAAGTTATTGATTTAATGGCTAAAAACGCCACCGAGAGTTCGAGCCAGAAGCGCGGCGATGATAGCATCGCCACCCCGCCCGGACCGGGCCTGTCCCCCGCCCCTCTCCATGGCCAAGACCGCCCGCCAAGCCCCCGCCGGATCGACCCGCAAAGCCCCCGCGAAAGCACCGACGGCGCCGCAGAAGCATCTCGACGTCTTCGCCAACCCGGCGCCCGGACGCGACTACGTGATCGAGTTCGTGATCCCGGAGTTCACCTGCAACTGCCCGCTGACCGGGCAGCCCGACTTCGCCCGGTTCACGATCGAGATGATCGCCGCCGACCTGTGCATCGAGCTGAAGAGCCTGAAGCTCTACATGTGGAGCTATCGCGACGAGGGCGCGTTCCACGAGGCGGTCACCAACCGCATCCTCGACGACATCGTCGCCGCCGCCCGGCCGCGCTTCGCCCGCATCCACGCGCGCTGGAACGTGCGTGGCGGGATCTACACCAACGTGACGGCCGAGTACCGGGCCAAGGGCTGGAAGCCGGCCGCGCCCGTCGCGCTGCTCGCCAGCAAGGAAAACGGCGCGCCGGCCTGAGACCGGCGCGCCGTTCGGCGAAGGGCGGATCAGCCGAGGGCGGCTTCGATCTCCTTCAGGCTGGTCTTCATCGGCCCGACCACGGACATGTCCTGAAGAACCTCGTTCTTGTCGAGGTTTTTCATCAGGTCGTCGCTGTCGAGGAAGTCCTGGAACGACTGAAGCGAGTCCTTCACCCGGTCGACCAGGTCGGCCTGCTTGTCCGGATCCTTGGCCTTGATCGCCATGCTGAGCTCGCGCTCGAGTCCGGTCTGCAGCTTGATCTGCAGTTCGCCGAGCTTCTTGATCGCGTCGGTGACCGCCGCCTTCTGCGAGGCCTCGGCCGCGAAGGCCGTGACGATCGCCTTCGACAGCCGGGTGATCTCCTTGATGGTCGTGTCACGCGACTTGACGAAGTTGGCGCGGGCCGTTTCCAGCTTGGCGACCGGCAGCGTCGACTTCGGCTTGGACGCGTTGGCGAGGAGCTGCTCGATCTTGGTCACGAACTTGCCGGCGTTCTCGACCGCCGCCTTGTCCGTCTTCTTCAGGAACTGCTCGGCGCCGTCCTTGAACTGCTTGATCTCCTTCGAGGCGGCGTCCTTGAGCGCGATCGCCGCGTCGATCTTGCCGCGCAAGGCCTCGAACTTGGCCTTGAGGGCGGTCGCCGGATCGACGCCTTTCTCGCCGGGGCCTGCGACCGGCGTGTCGGACTCGAGGTCCTTGCCGTCGCTGTCGGCGACGTCGGCTTCCTGGAGCAGCGAGGCGAGCTCGTCGAGGCCGTCGGCAGCCGCGTCGAACTTGCCCGAGCCTCCGGCGGAGCGGATGCCGGCGACCAGCTTCTTGACCTGGTCGGCCTTGGCGCCCTTGAGCGCGGCCTGGATCGCGGAGTCGAGCTCCTTCAGTCCCGACTCCCATTCCTTGCCGCCGGCGACCATCGCTGCCTCTTCGGCCGGGCTCAGCGCGAGCTCGTCGTCGCTCACGTCCTTGGCATCGGCCTCGTCGACCTCGCCGCTGGATTTCTTGATGCGGACCTTGACCGTGACCTTGGTCTGCTGGCGAATGGAGAGCTGGATCTGCTTGGCGAGCCCGCCCTTCAGGATGTCGCTCATGAAGGTCAGGGCGCCCTTGTCCCAGACCACCTTGCCCTTCGGGTCCTTCACGCGGTTGACCTTGACCTCGGCCGGGAACTGGGTCTTCAGCTTGGCCAGGCCGCTCTCGGGCTTCGGCCCGAGGTAGAGGCGCAGGTCCTTCGGATTGGCCTTGTTGTACAGGACCATGAACTTCACCGGCAACGGCGCGCCCTTGGGCGTGCGCAGCAATGCGATCGACTTGCGCATCAGGGCGGCGAGGTTCTTGCCGTCGGCCAAGGCCTTCGGGCTGAGCTTGGGCGGCTCGGGCTTCTTGTCCTTCTCGCCCGCCTTGCCGAGCTTGCCGGCCGCGGCCTGCAGCTCCTTGATGGCAGCGTCGACCGCGCTGGACAGGTCGCTGGCGTACTTGTCGGCTGCCTTGGAAGCAGCGGCCGCGGCGCTCTTGGCCGCCACGACGACCTTGGCGCTGGCCGCCGGCAGGCCCTTCTCGGCCTTCTGGGCGGCGGCGGCGAAGGTGTCGGCGGCGGCGGCCGCCAGCTTGGCGGCGCCCATCGCGTTCTTCACCGCGCCCTTCCTCGCTTCCTCGAGCTGGGCGATGGCGGCGGCGCCGGCGGCGGCCGAGGCCAGCCCCTTGGTCTCGCCGAGGCTGAAGTCGACCTTGCCGGCCGCCGCCTCGAACGCCTTGATGGCGTCGGTGAGCTTCGTCGTCTCGGCCGTCAGCTTGGAGGCGACGGCCTTGTCCTTGGCCAAAGCGGCCTTCTCGCCGTTCCAGCCGGCGACGCTGGCTGCGCTCGGAATCTCGACCTTGTTCATTGCCCTTTGCCTCTCGTGATGATCAGCCGCACCTCGGCTGGCCGGAATGATGGGCAGGTGCCATGACCCCGTCAATACCACCCGAACGCGGGAAGCGCCTCCCGGAGGCCGGCCTGTTTCCGATTGTGGGCAAAAGTGCCGCGCCGACGGGTCGTCACGTCCGCCGCGCCGTGGCCGCTCCTTACAATGCGAGCTGCCCTGACAGCCCCGATGCCGATGACCCAAGACCTGCAGCGCCTGATCGATCTCGCCTGGGACAACCGCACGTCGCTCGACCCGACCAACAGCCCCGAGATCCGTGCTGCCGTCGAGGAGGTGATCGCCGGGCTCGACGCCGGCACGATCCGCGTCGCCGAGAAGCGCGGCGTCGGCGAGTGGAGCGTCAACCAGTGGGTCAAGAAGGCGGTGCTGCTCAGCTTTCGCCTGACCGACAACCGACCCATGCACGCCGGCGACCTGGCGTTCTACGACAAGGTGGCGACCAAGTTCTCCGGCCTCGACGAGGCGGCAATGCGCGCCAGCGGCGTGCGCGTCGTTCCGCCGGCGGTGGCGCGGCGCGGCTCCTACCTGGCGAAGAACGTGGTGATGATGCCGAGCTACGTGAACATCGGCGCCTACGTCGACGAGGGCACGATGGTCGACACCTGGGTCACGGTCGGCTCCTGCGCCCAGATCGGCAAGAACGTGCACCTCTCGGGCGGCGTCGGCATCGGCGGGGTGCTCGAGCCGATGCAGGCCAACCCGACGATCATCGAAGACAACTGCTTCATCGGCGCCCGCTCCGAGGTGGTCGAGGGCGTGATCGTCGAGGAGAACTCGGTGCTCTCGATGGGCGTCTACATCAGCCAGAGCACGAAGATCTACGACCGGTCAACCGGCACCGTCACCTACGGCCGCATTCCCGCCGGATCGGTGGTCGTGAGCGGCAACCTGCCGGCGGCCGACGGTAGCCACAGCCTGTATTGCGCGGTCATCGTCAAGCGCGTCGACGCGCAGACCCGCGCCAAGACGAGCATCAACGAGCTGCTGCGAAGCTAGCCTCGCACCGGTCCATGAACCACTCCCGAAGGAACGGCAATGAGTAGCGGCAACATGGAGCGCGTGCTGCGCCTGATGTCCGAAAAGGGCGCGTCCGACGTGTACCTCTCGGCCAGCTCGCCGATCCTGATCAAGATCAACGGCCAGCTCCTGCAGCTCTCCGACCAGCCGCTCACCCACACCCAGCCGCGCCAGCTCCTCGCCGAGCTGCTCACGCCCAGCCAGCTCGAGGAGCTCGAGGACACCGGCGAGCTCAACGTCGGCGTCGGCCTCTCGGGCGTCGGCAGCTTCCGTCTCTCCGGCTTCAAGCAGCGCGGAACGATCGCCGCCGTGTTCCGCTGCATCCCGTTCGAGATTCCCTCGCTCGAGAGCCTGAACGTCCCCTCGATCCTGAACCAGCTGGTGCTCGAGAAGCGGGGCCTGATCCTGATGGTGGGCGCCACCGGCGCCGGCAAGAGCACGACCCTTGCGTCGATGATCGAGCAGCGCAACCAGGTCATGGCCGGCCACATCCTGACGATCGAGGACCCGATCGAGTTCCTGTTCAACAACAAGAAGTCGGTGGTCAACCAGCGCGAGGTCGGCCGCGACACGCAAAGCCTGCAGATCGGGCTGAAGACCGCCCTACGTCAGGCGCCCGACCTGATCATGATCGGCGAAATCCGCGACCGCGAGACCATGACCGCGGCGATCTCGTACGCGCTTTCAGGCCACCTCGTGCTCTCGACCCTGCACGCCAACAACAGCTACCACGCGCTCGGCCGGATCCTTTCGTTCTACACGCCGGAAGCGCGGCCGGCGCTGCTCGCCGACCTGGCCGCGGGCCTGCGAGCGATCGTCTCGCAGCGCCTGATTCGCAGCGTCGCCGGCGGCCGGATGCCGGCGGTCGAGGTGCTGCTCAACACCAAGCTGATCCAGGAGCTGATCGAGCGGGGCGACTTCAGCGGCGTCAAGGAGGCGATGGAGAAGTCGATGGCCGAGGGCTCGCAGAGCTTCGAGCAGGACCTGGCGCGCATGATCAACTCGAACCTGATCACCCGCGACGAAGGCCTGGCCTACGCCGATTCGCCGACCAACCTGATGTGGCGGATGCAGAACGACATGACCCCGGTCTCGCGGATCGTGCCGAAGAAGGAAGACAACGACGACCAGCCGAGCTTCACCGAGATCACGATCGACGTGCGTCCGGAAGAAGTCGCCGGCCTGTCGCCGAATCTGCGCCGCTTCTGAAGCCGGCCGCTCCATGTCGGCCACGCTGCGCCTGGTCGAGCAGCTGATCGCGCTGCCCTCGGTCACGCCCGAAGACGCCGGCTGCCAGAGGCTGATCGCCGAGCGGCTGGGTCCGCTCGGATTCGACTGCACCGCCCTGCCGTTCGGCCCCGAGGGCAAGCGCGTCAGCAACCTGTGGGCACACCGACCCGGGCGCGAGACCGGCGGCAAGCTCCTCGTCTTCGCCGGCCACACCGACGTCGTGCCCACCGGCCCGGTCTCGGCCTGGACCAGCGACCCGTTCGTGCCGACGCATCGCGACGGCAAGCTCTACGGCCGCGGCGCCGCCGACATGAAGAGCTCGATCGCGGCGATGGTCGTCGCCGCCGAGGAGTTCGTCGCCGCCCGGCCCGCGCACGGCGGCGGCGTGGCCCTCCTGATCACCAGCGACGAGGAAGGTCCGTCGATCGACGGCACCGCGCGCGTCTGCGACTGGCTGGTCGAGCGCGGCACGCAACTCGACTACTGCATCGTCGGCGAGCCCACGTCGGTCGACCGGATCGGCGACACGATCAAGAACGGCCGGCGCGGCACGCTGAGCGGCAAGCTGCGCGTCTTCGGCGTGCAGGGCCACATCGCCTATCCGCACCTGGCGAAGAACCCGATCCACCTCGTCGCGCCCGCCCTGGCCGAGCTGGCGGGCGTCAACTGGGACCGCGGCAACGCGCACTTCCAGCCGACCTCGTGGCAGATGTCGAACATCCACGCCGGCACCGGCGCCGGCAACGTCATCCCCG
The DNA here is from genome assembly GCA_021414305.1 of Burkholderiales bacterium. Classification (GTDB taxonomy): domain Bacteria; phylum Pseudomonadota; class Gammaproteobacteria; order Burkholderiales; family Burkholderiaceae_C; genus Schlegelella_A. Next base: position 111,521 of record JAIOOS010000029.1, read on the forward strand.
GCGAGGTGGTGATCGACTTCAACTTCCGCTACAGCAGCCAGTCGACGCCCGAGGCGCTGAAGGCGCGGGTCGACTCGCTGCTGCGCAAGCACGGTCTTTCCTTCGAGATCGCCTGGACGCTCGGCGGCGAGCCTTTCCTCACGACACCCGGCGTCCTGAGCGACGCCCTCGCGGCGTCGATCCGCGAGCACGCGGGGGTCGCCTGCGCGCTCTCGACCTCGGGGGGCACCTCCGACGGCCGCTTCATCAAGAAGATCTGCGCGGAGCTGATCGAGTTCGGCCCGGTCAACGAGAGCATCCACAAGGTCGACGAATGCATCGAGGTGGCGAGCCTGGAGGTGCTGAAGAACGTGTACCTCGGCGCGCTGCAGAGGCTGGTGGCATGACGCTGGTGGAGCTGGTCGTCGCCCAGAGCGAGCGCCTGAAGCAGGCCGGCGTGTCTTTCGGCCACGGCACAGGCAACGCCTTCGACGAGGCCGCCTGGCTCGTCACCTGGGCGATCGGCCAGCCGCTCGACGCGCTCGAGACGCGCGGCCAGCGCGAGATCGCACCCGACGACGTCGCCCAGGCCGAGGCGCTGATCGCCCGGCGCATCGAGACCCGCCAGCCCGCCGCCTACCTGACCGGCGAAGCCTGGCTGCAGAACGTGCCATTCACCATCGACGCGCGTTCCATCGTGCCGCGCTCGTACATCGCCGAGCTGCTGGCCGACGGCGAGGAGACCGGCACCCTCGACGCCTGGCTCTCCGACCGGACCCGCCGCGTCCTCGACCTGTGCACCGGCAACGGCAGCCTCGCGGTGATCGCGGCGATGGCCTATCCCGAGATCGAGGTCGACGCCGCCGACATCAGCGCCGAAGCGCTCGAGATCGCCCGCATCAACGTCGCCCGGCACGGCCTCGGCGCGCGCATCCGCGTGCTGCAGTCGGACCTGTTCGCGGCGCTACCGGGGCGCTACGACCTGATCCTCTGCAACCCACCCTACGTCACCGAGGCGAGCATGGGCGCGCTGCCAGCCGAGTACCGGGCCGAGCCGGCGCTGGCGCTCGCCGGCGGCGCCGACGGCATGGACCTGATCCGGCGCATCGTCGCCGAAGCGCCGGCGCACATGACCGACGACGCGGTGCTGGTGCTCGAAGTCGGCCACGAGCGCGCCGGATTCGAGGCCGCATTCCCGCGCCTCGAATGCGCCTGGCTCGAGACGAGCGCCGGCGAAGACGCGGTGGTCCTGATCGAGCGTCGCGCCCTCCTGGGCTGAGGCCCGGCGCGGGCCGGCCGCGCGCCCGCGAGCGCGCATCGGCGGCAGCGGTGAAAATCGACCCATGCTCGTTCTCTCCCAGCTCTCCCTCCGCCGCGGCGTCAAGCTCGTCCTCGACCGCGCCAGCGTCACCATCAACCCCGGCGAAAAGGTCGGCCTGGTCGGCCGCAACGGCGCCGGCAAGTCCTCGCTGTTCTCGCTGCTCGCAGGCAGGCTCTCGGCCGACGCCGGCGATCTCTCCTTGCCGCCGCGCTGGCGGATCGCCGAGGTGGCGCAGGAGATGCCGGAAACCGCCGAGGGCGCCACCGACTTCGTCCTCGAGGGCGACACCGTGCTCGCCGAGGCGAACGCCTGGCTGGCGCGCGCCGAAGCCAGCGGCGACGGCCACGACATCGCCGACGCCCACCACGCGATCAGCGAGGCCGGCGGCTTCGACGCCCGGCCGCGCGCCCAGGCGATGCTGATGGGCCTGGGCTTCAGGAGCGCCGAGCTCGACCTGCCGGTGAACAGCTTTTCCGGCGGCTGGCGGATGCGCCTGCAGCTCGCCCGGGCGCTGATGTGCCCGGCCGACCTGATGCTGCTCGACGAGCCGACCAACCACCTGGACCTCGACGCCCTGGTCTGGCTCGAGGCCTGGCTGCAGCGCTACGCCGGCACGATGATCGTCATCAGCCACGACCGCGAGTTCCTCGACGCGATCACCAAGGTCACGCTGCACCTCGACGAGACCAAGCTCGTCCGCTACACCGGCAACTACACGGCGTTCGAGGAGATGCGGGCGATCCGCCTCAACCAGGCGCAGGCGAGCTACGAGAAGCAGAAGGAGCGCATGGCGCACCTGCAGAAGTTCATCGACCGCTTCAAGGCCAAGGCGAGCAAGGCGAAGCAGGCGCAGAGCCGGGTGAAGGCGCTGGCGCGGATGGAAAAGATCGGCCCGGTACTGACCAGCGCCGACTTCCAGTTCGAGTTCCGCGAGCCGCTCAGCCTGCCGAATCCGATGCTGGCGTTCAGCGGCGTGGCCTGCGGCTATCGATCCGATGCAGGCGCCGAGAAGCGCATCGTCGAAGGCATCAACCGCTCGGTGCTCGCCGGCCAGCGCATAGGCATCCTCGGCGCCAACGGCCAGGGCAAGTCGACGCTGGTCAAGACGATCGTCGGCGCGCTGCCACCGCTCTCCGGGGAGATCACCGCCGGCAAGGGCCTGAAGATCGGCTACTTTGCGCAGCAGGAGCTCGACGTGCTCTCGCCCGCCGACGGGCCGCTGCTGCACATGGTGCGGCTCGCCCGCGACTTCGGCCCGCCGGCGCGCGAGCAGGAGCTGCGCGACTTCCTCGGCTCGTTCCGCTTCATCGGCGAGATGGTGGTGCAGCCGGTGGGCACGCTCTCGGGCGGCGAGAAGGCGCGGCTGGTGCTCGCCATGCTGGTCTGGCAGCGGCCGAACCTGCTGCTGCTCGACGAGCCGACCAACCACCTCGACCTGACGACGCGCGAGGCGCTGAGCGTCGCCCTCAACGAGTTCGAGGGCACGGTGATGCTGGTGAGCCACGACCGCGCGCTGCTGCGCGAGGTCTGCGACGAGTTCTGGCTGGTCACCAAAGGGGCGATCGAGCCCTTCGACGGCGACCTCGACGACTACCAGCGCTGGCTGCTCGACCAGTCGAAGGCGGCGGCCAAGGCGGCTCGCCAGGAGGCGGCAGCGCCACGCGCCGCGGCCCAGGAGAAGCGCAAGACGACGCCCGCGGCCGCCCCCCGACCGGCGACGCCCGCGCCGCCGACCACCGCGGCGCGCGAGGCCGGCAACACCCGCGACGAGCGCAAGGCCGCCGCGGCGGCACGCCAGCAGCGCAGCGACGCGGCCAAGCCGCTGCGCCAGGAGGTCAACCGCATCGACAACAAGCTCGGCGTGCTGTTCGCCGAGCGCGACGCGCTCGAGGCCGGCCTCGCCGAGCCCGACGTCGACACCGCCAGGCTCGCCGAAAGCGGCAAGCGCCTGAAGGCGATCCTCGAGCAGATCGAGCAGCTCGAGGCGCGCTGGCTCGAGCTCAGCACGCAACTCGACGACATAGCAGAATCGGTCGGCTGAACGCATTCGACCCGAAAGGAAAGCCATGACCATCAAGCCCGAGAAGATCCTCTACACCGCGCACGCCACCTCCACCGGCGGCCGCGAAGGCACGTCGAAGTCCGACGACGGCGTGCTCGACCTGAAGCTCACGACGCCCAAGGGCCTGGGCGGCAACGGCGCCGTCGGCACCAACCCCGAGCAGCTCTTCGCCGCGGGCTATTCGGCCTGCTTCATCGGCGCGATGAAGGCGGTCGCGGGCAAGCAGAAGATCAAGCTCCCCGACAACACCTCGATCGACGCCAGCGTCGCCATCGGCCCGATCCCGCAGGGCTTCGGCATCCAGGTCTGGCTGAAGGTGCACATCCCCGACATGGACAAGGCGCAGGCGCAGACCATCGTCGACGCCGCGCACCAGGTCTGCCCGTATTCGAACGCGACCCGAGGCAACGTCGACGTCTCGCTCGAAGTCGTCTAGTCCGCCTTCGCTGCCGGCGCCCTCGCCTGCAGCAGCCGCAGCACGAGCTCGACCCGCGCCTTCACCGGCACGAGGTCGCCGGCGGAGGCGAAGGCTTCCGGCTCGCCCTTCTCGGCGACGGCGCCATCGAGACAACGCGTCGCCCGGAGGATCGCGACGGGCCGCCGCCGGGCTGCCCGCGCGAGTGCCGCGGCGAGATCGCGGTGCACCGAGCCGTTGCCGGTCGCGGCGACCACCAGGCCGTCCACGCCCGCGTCCACCAGCGCGGCGACGGCGCGGCCGTCGACGCCGGCGGCGCTGCTCACGATCTCGACCCAGGGCCAGGCCGCGCCCTCCGCGGGAAGCACGCCGAGGCCGAGCGCGGCTTCCCGTGGCCACGGGCGGGCCGAGGCGAGGCGCCCACCTTCCAGCCGCCCGAGCGGCCCCGCGTCGCCGGAAGCGAACGCGTCGAGGCGGGAAGGATGCACCTTGCGGACGTCGTGCGCCGAGTGCACCTGACCCGCGAAGACGACGACGACACCCGCCCGCCCGGCCTGCGAAGCGACCGCGATCGCGTCGGCGAGGTTGCCCGGCCCGTCGGCCTCGCGTGAGGTCGCCGGCCGCATCGCGCCGGTCAGCACCACGGGCTTGGCAGCGGCGACGACCCGCGCCAGGAACCAGGCGGTTTCCTCGAGCGTGTCGGTGCCGTGCGTGATCACGATGCCGGCGACCTCGGGCCGGGCCGCATGGTGCGCCACCCGCTCCGCCAGCCTTCGCCAGGTGGCGAAGTCCATGTCCTTGCTGTCGAGCTGGGCGATCTGCTCGCTCTCGACCGCCACCCCGGCCGGGCCGTTCGCCGAAGCCACGAGCGCATCGACGCCGACCGTGCCGGCAACGTAGCCGAGGTTGTCGTCCGGCGAGGCGGCGCTGCCCGAGATCGTGCCGCCGGTGCCGAGGACGACGACGGTGTTCTGCACGGGGCTTTGCATTATTTCCCGGACTGGATGAAAATACAGCGCTGGATGGAAATTCAGCCTGAGCCGAACTCAGAGCCAACGCCGGAGGCGCGCATGAACGAGATGCCCAAACTCACCGACCGCCAGCAGCAGATTCTCGACCTGGTGCAAAGCGCGATCGAGCGCACCGGCGCTCCGCCCACCCGCGCCGAGATCGCCAACGAGCTCGGCTTCAAGTCGGCCAACGCGGCCGAGGAGCACCTCCAGGCGCTGGCGAGAAAGGGCGTGATCGAGCTGATCGGCGGCACGTCGCGGGGCATACGGCTGCAGTCTGACACGCTGCGCGCCCTGCACCAGGCCCGCGGCAAGCAGTACTCGCTGCCGCTGCCGAGCCTGGCGCAGCTTTCCTTGCCGCTGGTCGGGCGGGTCGCCGCCGGCAGCCCGATCCTGGCGCAGGAGCACATCGACCAGACCTACCTCATGGAGGCGAGCCTGTTCTCGCGCCGGCCCGACTACCTGCTCAAGGTGCGCGGCATGAGCATGCGGGACGCCGGCATCATGGACGGCGACCTGCTCGCCGTGCAGAAGGCCAGCGAGGCGAAGAACGGCCAGATCGTCGTTGCCCGCCTCGGCGACGACGTCACCGTCAAGCGCTTCCGGCGCAGCCGCGGAACGATCGAGCTGCTGCCGGAGAACCCCGATTTCGAGCCCATCGTCGTCGGCCCGGGCGACGGCTTCGAGATCGAGGGCCTCGCCGTCGGCTTGATCCGCAACAACATGCTCATGTAGGTCATGGGCCCCCACGCTCACTCCGTTCGCTGCCCCCCGAGGGGGAGCTCAGCGCCCTTCGGGCGGCCGGGCGGGCGCTGACTGTGGTCATCAAGTCGCCCAAGGCCGCGAGCGCGGCCGAGTGCCTGAGGCTGGAGCAACTGCCCAACGTCGGCCCGGCGATCGCCGCCGACCTGCGCCTGATCGGCATAGAGCGCCCGGCCGATCTGCGCGACAAGGACGCCTGGATGCTCTACCGCGCGCTGTGCGAGAAGACCGGCCAGCGTCACGACCCTTGCGTCCTCGACACCCTCATGGCCGCCACCGACTTCATGCGCGGCGCCCCGGCGGCGCCGTGGTGGAAGTACACCGCCGAACGCAAGGCGACCTTCGGCACGATCTAGGGGCTCCTGGCGCGGGGCGCGCCGCTGGGCGGGAAACTGGCCCAGCTAAGGCTGGCTTTTCGCGCCTTCGGCAACGCGGGCCGCGGCAAAGAATGGTCGCTCGGCCTTTTCGGCCGAATCCCGAGCGTCCCATGCCTGCCCCCGCCCTCAAGCGCCTGCTCAGCTCCTACCTGCCCTCGGCAGTGCAGGACGGCTCGGCCCCGCGCTCGGAAAGCCTGCCGCCGCTCGCCCGGGTGCGACACACCGCCTGGATCCGCCGTCTCGGCGAGCGCAGCCGCGGCGAGGCCCTGGCCACGGCCCGCCTCGACTTCGACGAGGCGCTCGGCGACGTGCGCACCGCGCGGGCGATCGAGTTGCGCTCGCGCATCGCCGTCGCCCGCTCGCTGCACGAGCTCTGGCACTTCCGCGAGGAAGTCTTCAGCCTGGTGGCCTGCCGCCACGATCAGGCCCGGGCGGCAGGTCGCCTGGCCGAGCTCGACTTGCACTTTCCCCGGCGCGACCGCAGCTGATTCGCTGGCGGCGCGAGCGAAGCGCCGCGGCCGCTCAGGCGGCCGTCGTCAGCCCGGCGAGGAAATCGCTCTTGCCCAGGTTCACGCCGTTGTGGCGCAGCAGCGCATAGACCGTCGTGACGTGGAAGAAGAAGTTCGGCAGGACGAAGTGCTTCAGGTACATCTCGCCCTTCATCAGGATCGGCCCGGCCCGGCGCGGCACCGAGATCTCCCGGTCGTCGCTGCCGTCCACCTGCGCCGCGGGCACCGACTGCACGTAGTCGATCGTCTTCCTGATGCGCTGGCGCAGGTCGGCAAGCGTCGTCTCGTTGTCCTCGAACTTGGGCGCCTCGGTGCCCGACAGCCGGGCGACGCAGAACTTGGCCGCGTCGCAGGCGATCTGGATCTGCTGCGTGAAGGGCAGCATGTCGGGGGCGAGGCGGGTCGTGAGGTAGACCGAGGGCTCGAACTTGCGCTCGGCGGCATGGGCCTCGGCCTTGTCGAGCCAGCCGTCGATGTTGCCGAGCATGCGCACGAAGACGGGCACGCTGGCCGTGTGCATCGAGATCGCCATGAAGTCTCCTTGATCGGTTCGAATCGAGCATGCTACCCGGGGCACGCGAGCCGTGCACAATGGGTTCACGGCCCGCTGCGAAGGGCCTCGGCCACCTGACCGTTCCCGTGAACATCATCATCCTCGACGACTACCAGGATGCGGTGCGCAAGCTCAAGTGCGCAGCGATCCTCGAGCAGCTCAACGCCAAGGTCTTCACCAACACGGTCAAGGGCATCGGCCAGCTCTCGGTGCGGCTGCGCGATGCCGAGGTGCTGGTGCTGATCCGCGAGCGCACGCACTTCCCCAGGCAGCTTCTGGAAAAGCTGCCCAAGCTCAAGCTGATCTCGCAGACCGGCCGGGTCGGACCGCACATCGACATCGAGACCTGTACCCGGCTCGGCATCGCCGTGGCCGAGGGCGCGGGCTCGCCGGTGGCGCCGGCCGAGCTGACCTGGGCGCTGATCATGGCGGCGATGCGCCGCCTGCCGCAGTACATCGGCAACCTCAAGCACGGCGCCTGGCAGCAGTCGGGGTTGAAGGCGGCGTCGATGCCGCCGAACTTCGGCCTCGGCATGGTGCTGAAGGGCAAGACGCTCGGCATCTGGGGCTTCGGCAAGATCGGCCAGCTCGTCGCCGGCTACGGACGCGCCTTCGGCATGAAGATCATCGTCTGGGGCAGCGAGGGCGCGCGCGACCGGGCCGTGGCCGAGGGCCACGAGGCCGCCGCGAGCTGCGAGTCGTTCTTCGAGACCGCCGACGTGATTTCGCTGCACCTGCGGCTGCACGATTCGACCCGCGGGGTGGTCAAGCTGGAAGCGCTGTCGCGCATGAAGCCGACGGCGCTCCTGGTCAACACCTCGCGCGCCGAGCTGATCGAGGAAGGCGCCCTGGTCTCGGCGCTCAACCGCGGCCGGCCCGGCATGGCCGCGGTCGACGTGTTCGAGAGCGAGCCGATCCTGCAGGGTCACCTGCTGCTGCGCCTCGAGAACGCGGTCTGCACGCCGCACATCGGCTACGTCGAGCAGGACAGCTACGAGCTCTACTTCGAGGCGGCCTTCGCCAACGTCGTCAACTTCATCGCCGGCAGCCCGACGCACATCGTCAATCCGGAAGCGCTGAAGGTCCATCGGTGACGGCGGCGAGCCCGGCCGTGGTTGCCGCTCCGCAGCACGACCAGGTACGCTGGGCGCTGCTGTTCGGCAACTTCGTCATCGGCTGCGGGATCATGGTCGTGCCCGGCACGCTCAACGACCTGGCCGAGTCGCTGCAGATCTCGATCGCCCTGGCCGGCCAGCTGTTCGCGGTCGGCGCCGCCACGGTCTGCTTCGGCGCCCCGCTGCTCGCCGGCTGGGTCTCGGGGTTCGACCGACGCAAGCTCCTCGCCTTCTCGCTCCTCGGCTACGCGCTCGGCCACGCGCTCTGCGCGGCGATGCCGAGCTATGCGGCCCTGCTGCCATTGCGCGCCGTCACCATGCTCGGCGCCGCGGTGTTCACGCCGCAGGCGGGTGCGGCGGTCGGCTTCATGTCGCCGCCCGAGCATCGCGGACGGGCGATCGCCTTCATCTTCGTCGGCTGGTCGCTCGCCTCGGTGCTCGGCTTGCCCATGGCCAACTGGGTCGGCGAGACCTTCGGCTGGCGCTACGCCTTCTCCGCCATCGCCGCGCTTTCGCTGCTGGCCGCGGCCTGGGTGTACGTCGCGATGCCAAACGGCGTGCGGCCGCCGGCGGTCTCCTTCGCCGCCTGGAAGCACGCCTTCGCGACCCCCAGCCTGATGGGAATCGTCGCCGTCACGTTTCTGTTCGGCGCCGGCCAGTTCACCCTGTTCGCCTACTTCACGCCGTACTTCCGCGACGTCCTCCACGCCACCACCGCGCAGTCGAGCCTGCTGCTGATCTGTTTCGGCGTCTTCGGGGTGATCGGCAACATCGCGCTGGCCCGGTTCATCGACCGGATCGGCGCGCATGCCGCGGCGACCGCGATGGTCTGCCTGATGGTGGCGTCGTTCGCCGCCTGGCCGCTGGCTTCGAGCGTGCTCGGTGTCGGGCTGGCGATCGCGCCCTGGGCGTTCGGCTGCTTTTCCTCGAACTCGGCGCAGCAGGCGCGGCTCAGCGCCGCCGCGCCAGCGCTGGCCTCGGCCCTGCTCGCCCTCAACACGTCGGCCATCTACCTCGGCCAGGCGGTCGGCGCGTCGAGCGGAGGCTGGCTGGTCGCACACCGCGGCTACGGCGCGCTGAGCTATGCCGGGCTGGGCTGGCTCGTCGCCTGCGTTGCGGTCAGCGTCTGGGCGACCCGCGCGGCGAAGCAAGCTGTCGCATGAGCCTGGCAACTGCACCCGCCGAACCTGCGCTGGCGCAGCCCGCGTCGCCCTCGGAGCTGTTCTTCACCTTCAACCGCCTGGCGCTGCAGGGCTTCGGCGGCGTGCTGGCGATCGCCCAGAACGAGCTGGTCGAGCGCCAGCGCTGGCTGACGCGGCAGCAGTTCGTCGAGATGCTGGCCCTGGCCCAGGTGCTGCCGGGACCCAACGTCGTCAACCTGGCGCTGATGTTCGGCGACCACTTCTTCGGCTGGCGCGGCGCACTGGCGGCGATGGGCGGCATGCTGGCGGTGCCGCTCGTCATCGTCCTGGTGCTCACCGCCACTTACGCCGAGTTCTCGAAGGTCGCCGTCGTCGCCGGCGCGCTGCGCGGGATGGGCGCAGTCGCAGCCGGCCTCGTCATCGCCACCGCCTTCAGGCTGATGGGAACGCTGCGCACGAACCGGCTCGGCCTGCCCCTGGCGGCCGCGTTCTCCGTCGTCACCTTCGTGCTGATCGCGCTGCTGCGCTGGCCGCTGGTCTGGGTGCTGGCGGGCCTCGGCTCGCTGGCGATCGCGATCGCCTGGAGGCGCTGGCGATGAGCGGCTGGTTCGCGACGGCGCTGTCGTCGGCCGACCTGCTCGGCCTGTTCGTCCATTTCCTCGTGCTCAGCCTGTTCGCGGTGGGCGGGGCAATCACCACTGCGCCCGACATGCACCGCTACATCGTCGACGAGCACCACTGGATCAGCGATGCCCAGTTCACCTCGTCGATCGCCATCGCCCAGGCGGCGCCGGGGCCGAACGTGCTGTTCGTCGCAACGCTCGGCTGGAGCGTCGCCGGCCCGCTTGGCGCGCTGGTGACGATGGTCGGCACGCTCCTGCCTTCCACCGTGCTGACGTTGGCCGTCGCCCGCTGGGGCGCGAGCCGGAAGGAATCGCGCGGAGTGCGCGCCTTCACCACCGGCCTCACCCCGTTGACGATCGGCCTGCTCGTCGCCACCGGCTGGCTGCTCGCGGCGCCTTATGCGACCGACAGCACGCACGCGCTTGGCACGATCGCGCTCGTCGTCGTCAGCGTCGGCGTCATGGTGCGCACCCGGCTCAGCCCGATGTGGCTGGTGGGCCTGGGCGCTCTCGTCGGTGCGCTCGGCTGGGTCTAGCGCGGCTCGAGCCGTCGCGTGCCGATAATCGGCGCGTCGCAACCGGGAGCGCCGCCCCATGACCTTCCACTCGTTCCGGCGCCTGCTCGCCGTGCTCGGCCTCGCCTCGTGCCTTGCCGGCGGCGCCTCGGCGCAGGGCCAGCAGGTGGTCGCGATCTGCTCGACCGACCAGAGCTGGTGCGAGCTCGCCGCCAAGGAATTCCAGGCGCAGACGGGAATCAAGGTGCAGCAGGTGCGCAAGGCCACGGGCGAAGCGCTGGCGCAGATCCGCGCCGAGGCCGCGAACCCGAAGACCGACCTGTGGTGGGGCGGCACCGGCGATCCGTTCCTGCAGGCCGCCGAGGTCGGCCTGCTCGAGGCCTACCGCCCGGCGTACCTCGACCAGCTGCACGGCTGGGCGGTGCGCCAGTACGCGATGAGCGGCAACCTGGTCGGCGGCTTCTACACCAGCGCCATCGGCTTCGGCTGGAACGAGGACGTGCTGCGCAAGAAGAACCTGCCGGCGCCGAAGTGCTGGTCGGACCTGATCGACCCGAAGTACAAGGGCGAGATCGAGACCTCGCACCCCGGCTCGAGCGGCACCGGATACACCATCCTGGCCGGCCTGGTGCAGCTGATGGGCGAGGACGCCGCGTTCGAGTACCTGAAGAAGCTGCACCGCAACGTCACCCAGTACACGCGCAGCGGCACGGCGCAGGCCAAGAGCATCGCCAAAGGCGAGGTCGGCATCGGCCTCAGCTTCATCTTCGGCTTCGAGAACGAGCGCCAGCAGGGCTTCACCATGGTCAAGAGCGCGGCGCCGTGCGAAGGCACGAGCTACGAGATCGGCGGCATCGCCCTCGTGAAGGGCGCGCGCAACCGCGAAACGGCGAAGAAGTACTACGACTGGCTGATGAGCCCGGCCGGGCAGAGCCTGGGCGCGAAGGCGAACTCGCTGCAGTACCCGGCGAACAAGACCTTCAAGGTCGATCCGAAGATTCCGACCCTCGACAACGTGCGCCTCATGAAGTACGACTTCGAGAAGTTCGGCAAGGCGGCCGAGCGCAAGCGCCTGCTCGAGCGCTGGGAGAAGGAAGTCAATTCCCTGCCGCGCTGACCTTGTGCCGCTGCCGCGCCGCCTCGTACAGGCAGACGCCGCTCGCGACCGAGACGTTCAGGCTCTCGACGGCGCCGTGCATCGGCAGGTGCACCAGCTCGTCGCAGGTCTTCGCCGTGAGCTGGCGCATGCCCTTGCCCTCGGCGCCGAACACCAGGGCGAGCGGCCCGCTCAGGTCGAGCGCGTAGATCGAGCGCGGCGCGTCCTCGGCGGTGCCGATGATGCGGATGTCGCGCTCCTTCAGTTCGCCCAGCGTGCGCGCCAGGTTGGTGACCATGAAGTACGGCACCGTCTCGGCGGCGCCGCTCGCCACCTTGGCGACGGTGGCGTTGAGGCCGACCGCATGGTCCTTGGGCGCGACCACGGCGTGCGCGCCGGCGCCGTCGGCGACGCGCAGGCAGGCGCCGAGGTTGTGCGGATCGGTCACGCCGTCGAGCACCAGCACGAGCGGCGGCCCTTCGACCCGGTCGAGCGTGTCGTCGAGCGACTTGGCGAGCGCGAGCGGCTCGACCCGCGCGACCACGCCCTGGTGGCGGTGCGAGCCGGCGAGCTGCGCCAGCCGATCGTCGCTGCTCTCGACCAGCCTGACGCCGGCCTCGACGGCACGGGCGACGAAGTGCTGCATGCGGGCATCGCGCCGCGCGGGATCGACGTGCAGCTCGAGCACCGAGCGCGGCGCCATCTTCAGGCGCACCCCCACCGCATGGAAGCCGAACAGGATGCGTGCCGTCATCGGCCGATCCTAGTCCACCGAGGGGCCGCCATCGCCTTCACATTGGCCGGCGCAGCAGCCACGCCACCGCGCCGACGCCGCCGAGCAGCACGAGCTGGTGCGTCATGTAGAAGGTCAGGCTCCAGCGGCCGAGGAAAGCGAACGGCGCGAGCGCACGCGGCAGCGGCCCGCTCAGCAGCTCGCGGCGGTGGCGGATCAGCCAGTCGGTGGCCGCGGCGCCCCACCACATGACGCCGAGCCAGGGCAGCACCGGCACGTAGTCCTCGGTGACCGGAAGATGCGTCACCAGGCCGATCCAGTCGGTCGCCCGGGTGTCGAAGAACGAATGCTGGACGAGCTGCGGCAGCAAGACCGCCACCAGCCCGATCGGCCAGCGCCACGCGCCCCACGACGCGGTGAAGCGAACGACGAGCAGCATCGCGGCGATGCCGTGAAGCACGCCGAAGCTGATGTAGCTGCGCGGGAACATGAACCACGACGCGGCGCTGACCAGGAGCGCACAGCCGGCGATCTGCGCCCAGCGCTTCCAGAACCGCGCCAGCGGCTGGCCCTGGTGGGTCGCGATCTCCTGGCCGGCGCCGGCGCAGAGCAGGAACAGGGTGACGATGCAGGTGCGCTGCAGCGTCCACTTCGGATCGGCGAGGAACTGCTGGTGGATGAAGCCGAAGTAGTTGAGGTCGTACGAGAAGTGGAAGATCGCCATCCAGACGATGGCGACGCTGCGCAGCGCGTCGAGGCGATCGAAGCGCGTTCGCGGCAGGGCATCGGTCGTCGCGCGGCTCACGCGGCGACGATAGCCGATGCTCCGGGCCGCGCCTCTCAGCCGGCGGCAGCGGGCGAGCGCCGCAGCCCGCCGAACTCGAGCTCGGCGAAGGTGAGCACCGTCACGACCTGGACCGCGACGGCGCCGATCAGCATCGCCCCCGCGCCCGCCTGCATCGCGGCGAGCACGACGCAGTCGATCGCCCAGACGACGTTGAGCAGCACCGGCGCCCAGGCGGCGGCGCGCGGCACGGCGGCGCGGGTCGCCAGCCAGGCGAGGAAGGCGGCGTAGGGAAGGAGCGAGAGACCGGCGACGGCAAGCAGCCGCGCGGGCAGGCCGATCAGCTCGCCCAGCGGTGCGGCGGCCGCGGCCATCGCGGCGCCGACGACGGCGCTGACGACGGCGTCGGCCCACCAGACGCGACGCAGGAACAGGGTAGGAACGATGGCGGTGCTCATGGCTGGGTCTCCGTATCCCTCCGCGCCGTCGCGACCCCCGTGGTCGCCGATCGGCGAAGAAGCGGTCGGCATCGTCGGCTCGCCGCGTCAGCGCGTCGATGACCTCGGAGGTCATGGAAGCGCCGCGCGGCCTCCGCTATCGTGAAGCGATGCAGACCTCCCTGACTCCGCCGCCGATCGGCACGCTGCTGCGCGACTGGCGCCTGCGCCGCCGCCTCAGCCAGCTCGACCTCGCCGGCGAGGCCGAGGTCTCGACCCGCCACCTCAGCTACCTCGAGACCGGCCGGGCGGAGCCGAGCCGCGAGATGGTGCTGCGCCTGGCCGACCGGCTCGACGTGCCGCTGAGGGAGCGCAATCGCTGGCTCGCCGCCGCCGGCTTCGCGCCGATGTTCGCCGAGCGACGTCTCGACGACCCGGTGCTTGCCGCCGCCCTCGCCGCGATCGAGCTGGTGCTGAAGGCGCACGAACCGTGGCCGGCATTGGCGGTCGACCGGCACTGGACGATGGTGGCGCACAACGCGGTCGTGCCGGTGCTGATGGCCGGCTGCGCCCCCGAGCTGCTGCAGCCGCCCGTGAACGTGCTGCGCCTGAGCCTGCACCCCGGCGGTCTGGCGCCGCGGATCGCCAACCTGCGCGAATGGCGCGGCCATCTGCTCTCGCGCCTGGATCGGCAGATCGCGGCGAGCGGCGACGCCGCGCTCGAAGGCCTGCACGAGGAGCTGAGCCGCTATCCGGTGCCGGAGACGGACCGGGTGGCGTCGCACGGCACCGGCAGCGACGTCGTCATCCCGCTGGTGTTCGACAGCGCGTTCGGTCGGCTGTCGTTCATCAGCACCTCCACCGTCTTCGGCATGCCGACCGACGTGCTGCTCTCGGAGCTGGCGCTGGAGACGCTGCTGCCCGCCGACGCGGCGACGCAGGCTGCCCTGCGCGGCGCCGCCGGATAAGGCTCAGCCGCCGCTCGCGGCGAGCCGCACGGCCTCGGGTGCAGCGCACGTCTTGCCGCTCCAGCGCGCGCCGCGGGTCAGCAGCCCGGGCCAGGCGCGAACGACGGGCCACGCGGCCCGCGCCGCCCAGGGCCGCATCGCCAGGTGCGCAAACGCCGCGGCGACGCGCAGGCGCTGGGCGAAGCGCTGCCGCCAGAGGGCCTCGTACTCGCGCAGCAGCCGCGCTTGCACAGCGACCGCCGAGTCGGGAGCCACCAGTGGCCGCCTCTGCGGTCCGAGCAAGGCCGCGAGCACGAACGCCGACTGCAGGGCCATGCTGATGCCTTCGCCGACGATCGGATGCGCTTCGCCGGCGGCATTGCCGACGCGAAAGATGCCGTCGCCCTGGCCCAGTCGCACGCCGGGACGGATCGGCCCGGTCGCGAGCCACGCGCCCTCGCGCTCGGCGCCGCGCAAGGCCGCGGCGACGCCGGCGCATTCGCGCAGGAGGATCGCCTCGAACACGTCGCCGGCGCGCTCGCCCGGGCTCGCTTCGCGGTCGCGGCCGAGCCGGTCTTCGCGGATGCAGCCGGCGAGCGTGGCGATCCCGTCGTCGGCAACGACCATGCCGCCGTAGCCGCCGGCGAAAGAGAGCACCGGCAGCAGGTCGGGCTCGATCGCGGTGCGGCGAAAGTTGGCCTTGAACGCGAACAGGTCGCTCGCCCGGCGCTGCTCGCGGCGCACCGCACGCTCCGACGGCAGCGGCTCCCACGAGCCGTGCGCGGCGACGACCAGGCCGGCTTCGACGACCGTCTCCGCACCGCCTTCGCCAGCGGGCTTCAGGCGGAGGCGAAAGCGCCCGGGCTCGCCTTCGATCGCTTGCAGGGCGCAGGGCTGGAACAGGGTCGCGCCGGCCGCTTGGGCCTGGGCGACCAGCAAGGTGTCGAGCTGCTCGCGGCCGAGCGCGCGGCCGTAGCGGCGGCCGGGCGTTTCGGCCGGCGGCAGCGCGGCGACGATGGTCGCGCTGCCATGCAGCAGGGCGACGCGGCGCAGCTCGGCGCCGGCCAGGCGCTCGACCTCGGCGCCGACGCCGAGCGCATCGAGCAGCGGCAGGTTGCTAGCGGCGATGCACTCGCCGCAGACCTTGCGCCGCGGGAAGCGCTGCCGCTCGACGAGCGCCACCGACCAGCCGGCGCGCGCGAGCAGGATCGCCGCCGCCGAACCCGCCGGACCCGCGCCGACGACGACGGCATCGAAACGGAGGCTCATTGGTGCACCCTACGGCCTGCGGCCGGTCCCGCCGAGCGGGAAGAGCGCTCCCTTCGGAGCGGCCGTGCGGGAACGCTCATCGGTCGCGGCCGCCGACCAGCGTGGCGCAGAAGCAGTGCGTGAACAGGCCGTCGTCGTATTCGTCGAGGCGCCAGGCGCTCGGCGCCTCGGCTGGCGCCGCATCGCCCGGCGGCGGTCCAGCCTGCCAGGCGTCGCTCAGCTCGCGGCCGAAGAAGCCGGCCCGCACGCTGAGCACGCCGTCGCGCCGAGTGACCGCGTTGGCGCCGAGAAAGAAGATCAGGTGTGCGGCGCCGAGCGCGAAGCGGCTGCGCCGCGGCTCGCACGCGGCCAGCGCATCGGCGCGGCGGGCGCAGCCGGCGAGGAGGCGCCGCAGGCCGTCGGCGTCGAAGTGATGAAGGAAGAGATTGGCGACGACGATGTCCCAGTGCTCCGCCGGGTCGCTTTCGGCGGCCCAGTCGAGCACGTCGGCGATGCGCGGCCGCGCCTGCCAGCCAGCGGCGGCGTAGGCGGCGATCGTCGCCGGCTCGACGATCGGCTGGCGATCGAGCAGGTCGAGCTCGACCTCGGGCCAACGGGCGCCGCGATGCCGGGCCACGTCGAGCATCAGCTTGCCGTCGCCGCAGCCGAGCTCGATGATGCGCAGCCGCCGGCCGGTGCCGCCGACCGTCTCCGCTGTTGCCCCCAGCGCCTTCGACAGCGCCCGCTCGAGAATGCCGCGCGCGCCCATGAAGGCGTTGACGCGGCGCAGGTCGCGACGCGAGCGCTGCGCCACCGGGTCGTCTGGCGCGAGGTGGTCGAGCGTCTCGGGCTCGAGAACGCGCTGCAGCATCTTCAGTCGACCTTCAGCAGCGCGCCATGGCAGCTGAACCCGGCGCCGAACGACGACAGCCACCACCACCCGCTGGGTGCGTCGTCGGCGAGCGCCGCCTCGAGCACGAAATAGACGAAGGCGCTCGAGAGGTTGCCGTATTCGCGCAGCATCGCCGCGCTGTAGCGGAAGGCGTCGCGGTCGCCGAGCTCGAAGCGCTTCTCGAGCGCGAGCAGCACGTCGCGGCCGCCGGCGTGCATGATCCAGGCGGCGATGTCGGTCGACACCAGGCCGGCGCGCACGAGCACGGTCTCGAGCACATGCTCGGCGTACTCCGCGGCCAGGGCCGGGACCTCGCGCGTGAGGATGTTGCGCAGCATGCCTTCGCGCTGCTCGAACATCAGCGCCTTGCGCTGCGCCGGCTCGATCAGCGAGGCCGAGTCCCGCCACTCGATCGAGCGGAATCCAGCGTCGGCCCGGGGCTCGCGGGAGAGCACGGCCGCGCCGGCGCCGTCGCCGAACAGGCAGGCGCTGATCAGCACGCCGGGGTCGTTGTCGAGGTACATCGCCGCGCTGCTGACCTCGACGCAGATCGAGAGCACGTGCGCCGCGGCGCCGGCGCCGAGCAGCGCGCGGCCGAGCTGCAGGTTGGGCAAGGCGGCGGCGCAGCCCTGGCCGACGAGGTCGTAGGCCTGCACGTCGGCGCGCAGGCCGAGCCGCTCGACCACGTAGCCCGAGAGGCCGGGACAGAGGTAGCCGGTGCAGGTGCTGACGACGACGGCGTCGATGTCCCGCGCCTCGAGCCCGGCCGAGACCAGCGCCTTCGCGCCGGCGTCCGCGGCCAGCGCCGGTGCATGGGCGAGAAAGCGCCGGTCGAGGGTGTCGGGGTCGATCGTGAAGACCTCGTCGAGCGAATCGAGCGCGAGGCGGCGCGCCTCGATGCCGTTGTCGCGCTGCAGGACGAGGCGCGCGATCATGTGCGAGCGCGAGTCGAGGCGCGCGAACCAGTCGGAGCGCTCGAACGCCGCCAGGCACTCGGCCTTGGTGTAGCGACGGGGCGGGATGGCGGTGCCGAGTCCGCGAACAAACATCGTGTCAATCAGGGGTGCGGTGCTCGGAGTATCGCCAATCCGCCGCGTCAGCCCTGCGCGAGGAAGTCGCTGCCCCTGCTCTGCATGGCGCTCGCTGCAGCACCCACCCGAAGAAGGGGGGACGCCGGGTTAACCCGGAAGGAGCCGCTGGCCCCCGGATTGCATGCTTCGCGCCGGCGCTGCAACCCACGCAGCCCAACCCCCACGGAGGCCCCATGAAGTACAAGTTCGCTGCCTTGGCTGCTGCCTTGGCGAGCATGACCCTGCTCGCCACGTCGCCCGCTTTCGCCGATGAGGAAGAAGACGCTCGCGCCCAGGCCGACGTCCGCTCGCAGATCGGCGAGACCGATCCCGACTACGGACCCGCGTTCAACTGGCGCGGCAAGCTGTTCGCCAACAAGAAGGCGTTCATCGACAGCGGCGCCCGCTGCTCGACGCGCCACGTCACCGACTTCGAACAGTACCTGCACGACCTGAGTCACGAGACCTGGAAGATGGAGCGGGCCTCGATGGGCCGCGGCGTCGCCGAGCGGCCGGCCGGGTCGGTCAACGTCCCGGTTGCCGTACACGTGATCAACAAGGGTGCGGGCATCGCCAACGGCGACGTGCCCGATTCGCAGATCTCTGCGCAGATCAGCGTCCTGAACGCGGCCTACGCCGCCACCGGCTCGCCGTTCTTCTTCACGCTGGCCAGCACCAACCGCACCACCAATGCGACCTGGTACACCATGACCCCGGGCTCCTCGGCCGAGAGCGCCGCCAAGAACGCGTTGCGTACGGGCGGCCCGGGCACGCTGAACCTGTACATGGCCGGCATCGGCCAGAACCTGCTCGGCTGGGCCACCTTCCCGCAGGACTACACCGCCAATCCGAAGATGGACGGCGTCGTCATCCTGAACACCTCGGTGCCGGGCGGGGGCGCGGTGCCCTATGACGAAGGCGACACGGCCACGCACGAGATCGGCCATTGGCTCGGCCTGTATCACACCTTCCAGGGCGGCTGCACGAGGAAGAACGACCAGGTCAGCGACACGCCGGCCGAGAAGTCGGCGGCGTTCGGTTGCCCGGTCGGTCGCGATTCCTGCTCGCGGCGGGGCCAGACCGGGCTGGACCCGATCACCAACTTCATGGACTACACCGACGACTCGTGCATGAACACGTTCAGCGGCGGTCAGGTGTCGCGCATGGACAGCCTGCACCAGCAGTACCGCCCCACGCTGTAGCCGGCCGGGCGACGACCTCGTCGAACACGTGGCCCTGAGCGACGCGGGACGAGGTCCGCCGATCCGGGCGACGCGGCGCGTCTTCGTCGCCCGGATCGCGTTGCTTGCCGCCGGGCTCCCCGGCGCATTCGCGCAGGCGCAGCCCCTGGTGCCGCGCACCGGCCCGGCGGTCTACGCCGGGCCCCTGTTCGACTCCCACCTCCACTACAACGACGAAGCCGCCGAGCGCTACCCGCTCGCCGACGTGCTTGGCCGCATGCAGCGCAGCGGCGTGCGGGCGATCGTCGCCAACAGCCGGCCGAACGACGGCACCAAGGCGCTCGCCGCGGCGCGCGAAGCGACGCGGCGCGCCGGGGTCACGGTCGTGCCGTTCGTGCGCCTGTACCGCAACCGCGCCGACTACAGCGGCTGGCATGCCGATCCGAGCATCGTCGAGATGGTCCTGCGCGAGCTCGCCGCCGGCACCGAGGCCGGACCGTACCGCGGCCTCGGCGAGTTCCATCTCTACGACAGCGCCAACGCCGACGGGCCCACCGCCCGGCGGCTGATGCAACTGGCCGAGGAGCGCGGCCTGGTCGTGCTCGCGCACGTCGACGACGCGGCGATCGACCGGCTGTTCGCGCACGCACCGAAGGCACGGCTGATCTGGGCCCACACCGGCATCGGCGGCGCCGCGGTGGAGCGGGTGCGGTCGCTGCTGACCAGGCACCCCACCCTGCTCGGCGAGCTGTCCTACCGACCCGGACTGACCGAAGGCGAAGGCCGGCTGAGCCCGGCCTGGCGGGCGTTGATGCTCGAGATGCCGGAGCGCTTCCTGGTCGGCTCCGACACCTGGGTCAACTCGCGCTGGGACGACTACGAAGCCCTGATGCAGCAGGCGCGGCGCTGGCTCGGCGACCTGCCGCCACCGATCGCGCGGCGCATCGCCTGGGACAACGGCGCCGCGCTCTTCGGCCTGCCGCCGCCCTGAGGCGGCGCCGGCGCGCCGCCGCGCCTTGAAACACCCGCGCAACACAGGCACCGGCCGGTGGAACGCCGATGCAACACCGGCTGGCGATCATGGCGGCATCCGCCCTGCGAGCTCCGAGGATACGCCATGTCGCTTCGCCCTTCGTCCGTCCTTCCTGCGGCGGGTTTTCGCACCCTGTTCTGCGTGCACGGCAGCGCCGTCTCCGGCAAGTCGTGGAACGCCCTGGCCGCGCCGCTGCGCGACCGGGTCCGGGTGCTCGCGCCCGATCGCCTCGGCCAGGCCGCGGGCGAGCGCTGGCCCGCCGACCGCGCCTCCAGCTTCGACGCCGAGGCCGAGCATCTCGCGGCGACCCTCGCCGCGGCGCCCGGGCCGGTGCACCTGTTCGGCCATTCCTACGGCGGCGCGGTGGCGATGCAGATGGCGCTGCGCTGGCCGGAGCGGGTGGCGCGGCTGACGCTGTACGAGCCGACCCGCTTCGCCCTGCTGTTCCGCCCCGGACACGCCCCGGGCGAAGCGGCTCGCGAGATCCTGGCGATCGGTCATGGCACGCAGCAGCGCGCCGCCGCGGGGCAGGAAGCGGAGGCGGCGCAGCTGTTCGTCGACTACTGGTCGGGCGCAGGCACCTGGGCGGCGATGGACGCCGGCCGGCAGCAGCGGCTGGCGGTGC
Source organism: Burkholderiales bacterium (assembly GCA_021414305.1). Taxonomy (GTDB): domain Bacteria; phylum Pseudomonadota; class Gammaproteobacteria; order Burkholderiales; family Burkholderiaceae_C; genus Schlegelella_A. The sequence continues at coordinate 131,950 of JAIOOS010000029.1, forward strand.
AGATGCCCAAGGTCGGGGCCGAGTTCCTGGCCGCCTTCGCCGATCCGCTGCCGCTCGACGCCTGGCGGGCGCTCGCGATGCCGGTGCTGCTGCTCGGCGGCGAGACCTCGCCGGCGCCCGTGCGGGCGATCAACGCCCTGCTCGCCTCGGTGCTGCCGCGCTCGGCCAGCGTCACCTTGCCGGGCATCGGCCACATGGGCCCGATGACGCATGCCGATGACGTGCGCGAATGGCTGCCGGAGGCCGCGACCATCGACCTCCCGATGCCGATGGCGACGAAAGAAGCGGCCTGAGCGAAGGTCGACCTAGCCGAGGGCTCGCCGCGCGTTCTCGAAGATCCGCAGCCAGGGGCTGGGTTCGCTGCGGTCGCCCGAGGTCCAGCTCATCTGCACGTTGCGGAACACCCGCTCCGGATGCGGCATGAGCGCGGTGAAGCGGCCGTCGGCGGTGGTCACCGCAGTCAGGCCGCCGGGGCTGCCGTTCGGGTTGGCGGGATAGTCCTCCGTCGCCTTGCCGTGGTGGTCGACGAAGCGCAGCGCCGCATGCACCGCGGCCGGGTCGCCGCGCTGCGAGAAATCGGCATAGCCCTCGCCGTGCGCCACCGCGATCGGAATGCGGCTGCCGGCGAGGCCGCTGAAGAAGATGGAAGGCGTGGGCAGCACCTCGACCAGGCTGAGCCGGGCCTCGAACTGCTCGCTCCTGTTGCGCGTGAAGCGGGGCCATGCGTCGGCGCCGGGAATCATGCCGGCGAGCGCGGCGAGCATCTGGCAGCCGTTGCAGACGCCGAGCGCGAACACGTCGGGCCGGGCGAAGAAGCTCGCGAACTGGTCGGCGAGCTTCGGATTGAAGAGCACCGAGCGCGCCCAGCCTTCGCCGGCGCCGAGCGTGTCGCCGTAGCTGAAGCCGCCGCAGGCGACGAAACCGGAGAACATGTCGAGCCGCGCCCGGCCCGCCTGCAGGTCGGTCATGTGCACGTCGTAGGTGTCGAAGCCGGCGCGATCCATCGCGTAGCTGAGCTCGACGTGGCTGTTGACGCCCTGCTCGCGCAGGATCGCCACCTTCGGCCGCGCGCCGACCGCCCTCACCCCGGCCCCCTCCCGCTCGCGGGAGAGGGAGGTTTCGGATTCGACGACGTGGACATGGAGGCCGGGATCGTCCTCGCGGCCCGCCGCCTGGTGCTCGGCATCGGCGCAGGCCGGGTTGTCGCGCAGGCGACCGATCCGCCAGCTCACCTCGTCCCAGGCCTGGTGCAGCTCGCGCAGCGGCGCGGCGAACACCGCCCTGGCATCCCGCCAGACCTCCATCCGGCCGACGTCGTTGGTCTTGCCGACGACGTGGCTGTGCTTCCCCAGGCCGGCTTCGCGCAACAGGCGAATCGCCTCGTCGCGGCGCGCCGTCGGCACCTGGATCACGGCGCCGAGCTCCTCGTTGAACAGGGCGCGCAGGGTCAGCTCGTCGCGCCGGCCGCTCACCTGCGCGGCCCAGTTCTTCGAGTCGCCGTACTCGGCACGGCTGTCGGCGATGCCGTCGCCCTCGGTCACCAGCAGGTCGACGTTCAGGCTCACGCCGCGATGCCCGGCGAACGCCATCTCGCAGGCCGCCGCCCAGAGGCCGCCGTCGCTGCGGTCGTGGTACGCCAGCACCAGGCCCGCGGCGCGCAGGCGGTTCACGGCCTCGACCAGCGCCTTGAGCAGCGCCGGGGCGTCGAGATCGGGCACCTCGCTACCGAACTGGCCGAGCACCTGCGCGAGCATCGAGCCGCCCATGCGCATCCGGCCCTGGCCGAGGTCGACCAGGAGCAGCGTGGTGTCGCCCGACTGGAGCTGCGGCGTCGAGGCGGCACGCACGTCGGAAAGCGTCGCGAAGGCGCTGACGATCAGGCTGACCGGCGCGGTCACCTGCTTGCGCTCGCCGTCGTCGCCCTGCCAGCGGGTACGCATCGACAGGCTGTCCTTGCCGACCGGCACGCTGATGCCGAGCGCGGGGCAGAGCTCCATGCCGACCGCCCGCACCGTGTCGTAGAGCGCAGCGTCGTCGCCCGGTGCCGCCGGGTCGTCGCTGCATGCCGCCATCCAGTTGCAACTCAGCTTGACGCGCTCGAGCTCGATCGGCGCGGCCAGCAGGTTGGTGATCGCCTCGCCGACCGCCATGCGCCCGGCCGCGGGCGCGTCGAGCACGGCGAGCGGCGTGCGCTCGCCCATCGCCATCGCCTCGCCGCGAAAGCCGGCGTAGTCGGCGAGCGTCACCGCGCAATCGGCGACCGGCACCTGCCAGGGCCCTACCATCGGGTCGCGGCTCGACAGGCCGCCCACGGTGCGGTCGCCGATGGTGATCAGGAAGCGCTTGCTGGCGACCGTCGGGTGGCGCAGCAGGTCGAACGCGACCTGCGCCAGGGCGACGCCGTCGAGATCGAGCGCGGGCAGATCGATAGCGTGCCGCTGCACCTCACGGTGCATCTTCGGCGGCTTGCCGAGGAGCACGTTCATCGGCATGTCGATGATCGTGGCACCGCCCTCACCCCGGCCCTCTCCCGCTTGCGGGAGAGGGTGGCTCGGGCTGGCTCCCTCTCCCGCTTGCGGGAGAGGGTTGGGGTGAGGGTCGTCGCTCAGCACCAGCCGCCGCTCTTCGGTGGCGACGCCGACCACCGCGTACGGGCAGCGCTCGCGCTCGCACATCATCGCGAACGTGGCGAGCGACCCGGGCGCCACCGCCATCACGTAGCGCTCCTGGCTCTCGTTGCACCAGATCTCCTTGGCCGCCAAGCCGCTCTCCTCGACCGGCACCTTGCGCAGGTCGAAGCGGGCGCCGCGGCCGGCCCCGTCGACGAGCTCGGGGAAGGCGTTCGAGATGCCGCCGGCGCCGACGTCGTGGATCGCCAGGATCGGATTCAGCTCGCCCAGGGCCTGGCAATGGTTGATCACTTCCTGCGCGCGGCGCTGGATCTCCGGGTTGCCGCGCTGCACCGAGTCGAAATCGAGCTCGGCGGCGTTGGCGCCCGCGGCCATCGAGCTCGCCGCGCCGCCGCCCATGCCGATGCGCATGCCCGGCCCGCCGAGCTGCACGAGCAAGGTGCCGGCCGGGAACTCGATCTTGTGCGTCTGCGTCGCTGCGATCGCGCCCAGGCCGCCGGCGATCATGATCGGCTTGTGATAGCCGCGCCGCTGGCCGCCGACGGTCTGCTCGTAGACGCGGAAGTAGCCGTTGAGGTTGGGCCGGCCGAACTCGTTGTTGAAGGCGGCGCCGCCGATCGGCCCCTCGATCATGATCTGCAGCGCGCTGGCGATGTGCCCGGGCTTGCCGTAAGGATCGCGCTCCCACGGCTCGTCTGTTTCGGGCAGGTGCAGGTTCGAGACCGTGAAGCCGGTGAGGCCGGCCTTGGGCTTCGAGCCGCGGCCGGTCGCGCCCTCGTCGCGGATCTCGCCGCCAGCGCCGGTCGAGGCGCCGGGAAAGGGCGAGATCGCGGTCGGATGGTTGTGCGTCTCCACCTTCATCAGCACGTGCACCGCTTCCTTGCGGGCGCGGTACGGCGGCGCGTTGGTGAAGCCCTCGGGCAGCCAGCGCTCGACCTCGCCGCCCTCCATCACGGAGGCGTTGTCGCTGTAGGCGACGACGGTGTGCTGCGGCGCCAGCGCATGCGTGTTCCTGATCATCGCGAACATCGAGCGCTCCTGGCGCTCACCGTCGATCGTGAAGTCGGCGTTGAAGATCTTGTGCCGGCAGTGCTCGCTGTTGGCCTGCGCGAACATCATCAGCTCGACGTCGGTGGGTGCCCGGCCGAGCTCGTTGAACGACTTGTGCAGGTAGGCGAGCTCGTCGTCCGAGAGGGCCAGGCCGAACTCGCGGTTGGCGCGGGCCAGCGCCTCGCCGCGGTCGGCGACGTCCACCGTCACCAGCGGTTCCGCGGGCTGCTCGTCGAACAGGTGGGCGACCTGGGCGCGGTCGCCGAGCACGCTCTCGGTCATGCGGTCGTGCAGCAGCGCGGCGACGGCGCCGCGCTCGGCCGCATCGAGCGGCTTCACGCCGCCGAGCAGGCCGTGCTTCAGGCCGATCCGGACCTCGGTGACGCGCTCGACACGGTGCCACGCGAGGCCGCAGTTGCGGGCGATGTCGGTCGCCTTCGAGGCCCAGGGCGAGACGGTGCCCAGGCGCGGGGCGACGATGAAGGTCGCGTCGGCGGCACCGTCCTCGGCGAAGGGCTCGCCGTAGCTCAGCAGCGCGGCCGCCCGGTCGAGGTCGGCCCGGGCGAGCGGCGCGTCGCTCCAGACGACGTGCAGGTAGCGGGCGCGAACCGATTCGACCTTGCCGACGGCGGCACGGAGGCGTTCGAGCAGGGCGCGGGCCCGGAAATCGGAGAGCGCGTTGCCGCCCTCGAAGTGATGCAGGTGCTTGCGGCTGGACATCTCGGGCGGTGGGTGCGGCGGGCCGGAGCCCCCGTGTAAACCCGCAATTCTATGACCCCGATGCGATAATTCGAGGATGACGATTTCGATCAAGAGCGCCGCCGACGTGGAAGGCATGCGCGTCGCCGGCCGCCTCGCCTCCGAGGTGCTGGACATGCTCACGCCGCACGTCGTGCCCGGCGTCACCACCGAGCAACTCGACAAGCTCGCCCACGACCACATCGTGAACGTGCAGGGCGCGGTTCCCGCGCCGCTCAACTATGCGCCGCCGGGCTACACGCCCTACCCCAAGTCGATCTGCACATCGATCAACCACCAGGTCTGCCACGGCATCCCAAACGACCGTCCGCTGAAGAACGGCGACATCGTCAACATCGACGTCACCGTCATCAAGGACGGCTGGCATGGCGACACCAGCCGGATGTTCGTCGTCGGCACGGGCTCGATCGCGGCCAAGCGGCTGATCCAGATCACCTACGAGGCGATGTGGAAGGGCATCGCCAAGGTCAAGCCCGGCGCGCACCTCGGCGACATCGGCAACGCGATCCAGACCTTCGCCGAATCGAGCGGCTTCTCGATCGTGCGCGAGTTCTGCGGCCACGGCATCGGCGCGCGCTTCCACGAGGAGCCGCAGGTGCTGCACTACGGACGCCCGGGCACGCTCGACGAGCTCAAGCCGGGAATGATGTTCACGATCGAGCCGATGATCAACGCCGGCAAGCGCGAGATCCGCGAGACCGGCGACGGATGGACCATCGTCACCCGCGACCGCTCGCTCTCGGCGCAATGGGAGCACACGGTGCTCGTGACCGACAGCGGCTATGAAGTGATGACGCTCTCGGCCGGCTCGCCGCCGCCGCCGGCCTTCGTCACCGGCACGTGAGCGCGCCGGGCCGCTCCCAAGCGCTCACCCTGGAGTGCGGCGCACGAAGGGTTGTCCAGTGAGCGCGGTGGTGGCTCCGGCGGGCGTCGCCGACGACACGTCGGCCGCCTCGCCGGCCGGCCTGGCCGAGATTCGCGCCCGCTACCGCGACGGCAAGACCGCCCTGCTCGAGCGCTTCGCCACCGCACGGCCGACGGCGCGCGCCGCGCTCACCCTGCTGCGCGCTCTCGCCGGCCAGGTCGACGAGACCCTGCTCGGCCTCTGGCAGCGCTCGGGCATGCCGGCCGGCACCTCGCTCGTGGCCGTCGGCGGCTACGGGCGTGGCGAGCTGTTCCCGCACTCCGACGTCGACGTGCTCGTGATCCTGCCGGTCGACGGCACCGACGGCCTCGACCGCATGCGACGCGCCACCGAGCGCTTCATCACCGACTGCTGGGACGCCGGCCTGGAAATCGGCTCGAGCGTGCGCACCGTCGACGAATGCGTGGCGATGGCTCTCTCCGACGTCACCGTGCAGACCGCCCTGCTGGAGGCGCGCTTCCTCGGCGGCGACCGCAAGGTCTTCACCGCCTTCCAGAAGGCGGCGGCGAAGGCGATGGACGCCAAGGCGTTCCTCCGTGCCAAGTCGCTGGAGCTGAACCAGCGCCACCAGAAGTACGAGAACACGCCCTACTCGCTCGAGCCGAACTGCAAGGAAAGCCCGGGCGGCCTGCGCGACCTGCAGACCGTGATCTGGGTGGCGCGCGCAGCCGGCCTCGGCCGCACCTGGCAGCAGCTTGCGGCGCACGGTTTGATCACGCCGTTCGAGGTACGGCAGCTGCAGCGCAACGAAGGCGTGCTCAAGCTGATCCGCGCCCGGCTGCACATGATCGCCGGGCGGCGCGAGGACCGGCTGGTGTTCGACCTGCAGACCGCCGTGGCCGAGAGCTTCGGCTACAAGTCGGCGCACGGGCAGCGCGCGTCCGAGCGGCTGATGCGCCGCTATTACTGGGCGGCCAAGGCGGTGACGCAGCTCAACCAGATCCTGATGCTCAACATCGAGGAGCGAGTAAACGGCCTGCAGGACGCGCCGATGCGGCCCATCAACGACAAGTTCCTCGAGAAGGGCGGCATGCTCGAGGTCGCGAGCGACGATCTCTACCAGCGCGATCCGCACGCGATCCTCGAGACCTTTCTCGTCTACCAGCAGACGGTCGGGCCCAAGGGGCTCTCGGCGCGGACCCTGCGCGCCCTCTACAACGCGCGCAACCTGATGGACGGCAAGTTCCGGCGCGACCCGGTGAACCATGCCACCTTCATGAAGATGCTCCGCGCCGATGCCGGGCAGACGCACGCCTTTCGCCTCATGAACGAGACCAGCGTGCTCGGCCGCTACCTCTGGGTGTTCCGCCGCATCGTCGGGCAGATGCAGCACGACCTGTTCCACGTCTACACGGTCGACCAGCACATCCTGATGGTGCTGCGCAACGTGCGCCGCTTCTTCATTCCCGAGCACGCGCACGAATACCCGTTCTGCTCGCAGCTCGCCTCCACCTTCGACCGGCCGTGGGTGCTGTTCATCGCCGCGTTGTTCCACGACGTCGCCAAGGGCCGTGGCGGCGACCACTCGGTGCTCGGCGAGCGCGAGGCGCGACGCTTCTGCCGCGACCACGGCGTCGAGCGCGAGGACACGCAGCTGATCGAGTTCCTGGTCGGCCAGCACCTGACGATGTCGCGCATCGCGCAGAAGGAAGACCTCTCGGATCCCGACGTGATCGCCGCCTTTGCCAAGGCGATCGGCAACGAGCGGCGCCTGACCGCGCTCTACCTGCTCACCGTGGCCGACATCCGCGGCACCAGCCCGAAGGTCTGGAACGCCTGGAAGGGGAAGCTCCTCGAGGACCTCTACCGGCTGACGCTGCGCGCCCTCGGCGGCGCGCGGCCGAACCTCGATGCCGAGATCGAGGCGACCAAGCTCGAGGCGCGCCTCCTGCTCAACCTCGCCTCGCTGCCCGGCACCGTGGAGGTGCCGCTCTGGCGCACGCTCGAGCTCAGCTACTTCGCCCGCCACGAGGCCGGCGAGATCGCCTGGCACACGCGCTCGCTGATCGACCTCGTCGACTCGCCGACGCCGGTGGTGCGCGCGCGGGTGAGCCCGTTCGGCGAGGGCCTGCAGGTGCTCGTCTACGCGCCCGACCGCCAGGACCTGTTCGCCCGCACCTGCGGCTACTTCGACGGCGCCAACTTCAACATCCTCGACGCCAAGGTCCACACCACGACCACCAGCTACGCGCTCGACACCTTCCTGGTCGTCAGCGCGCACTTCGACAGCCACTATCGCGACCTGATCGCCTACGTGGAGACGCAGCTCACGCTGGCACTGAACTCGACCGGGCCGCTGCCCGAGCCCAGCCGCGGCCGGATCTCGCGCCGGGTGCGCTCGTTCCCGGTGACGCCGCGGGTGACGCTGCGGCCCGACGAGCGTGCCCAGCACTGGCTGCTCGGCGTCTCGGCGAGCGACCGCTCGGGCTTGCTCTACGCGATCTCGCGGGTGCTCGCCAACCACAACATCAACCTGCAGCTCGCCAAGATCACGACGCTCGGCGAGCGGGTCGAGGACACCTTCCTGATCGACGGCTCGGCGCTGCAGCAGAACAAGCTGCAGCTGCAGATCGAGACCGAGATGCTCGACGCGATCAGCGCCTGACATGGAGCCCCCACGCTCCCTGCGGTCGCTGCCCCCCGAGGGGGCGCGGCCGGCCTTGGGGCGGCCCGGCGGCCGGCCGGCGTGCCGCTGACGACCATCGCGGCGCCGGAGGCGCTGCAGCAGCTCGACTCCTTCAGCGCGGTGATCGACGCGCGCTCGGAAAGCGAGTTCGCCCTCGACCGCCTTCCGGGCGCAGTCAACTGGCCTTCGCTGAACGACGCCGAGCGGGCGTCGGTCGGCACCGAATACAAGCAGGTCTCGCCCTTCGCCGCGAAAAAGCGGGGCGCGATGCTGGTGGCGCGCAACGTTGCCGCGCACATCGAGCGCCACGTGCTCGAGCTGCCGCGCGACTGGTCGCCGCTCGTCTACTGCTGGCGTGGCGGCCAGCGCAGCGGCTCGCTCGGCCTGGTGCTCGGTCAGATCGGCTTTCGCGTCCACCTGCTCGAAGGCGGCTACCAGGCGTTTCGCCGCGCCGTCGTCGCCGCGCTCGAGACGCTGCCGGCGAGCCTGTCGCTGATCGTCGTCTGCGGCACCACCGGCTCGGGCAAGAGCCTGCTGCTGCGCGCGCTCGCCGAGCGCGGCGAGCAGGTGCTCGACCTCGAGACGCTGGCGAACCATCGCGGGTCGGTGCTCGGCCTGGTGCCGGGCGAGGTGCAGCCGTCGCAGAAGGCCTTCGACACCGCCGTCTGGAACGTGCTGCGCCGATTCGATCCGACGCGACCCGTGTTCGTCGAGAGCGAGAGCGCCAAGGTCGGTGATCTGCGTGTGCCTCCGGCGCTGGTCGAGCGCATGCGCGGGGCTCCGTGTCTCCTGCTCGACCTGCCGATCGACGCGCGTGTCGCGCTCCTGCTGCGCGAGTACGCATTCTTCGTTCGCGACGTCGAAGCCTTCTGCACTCGCCTCGACGCGCTCCGGGTGCTGCGCGGCCATTCGATCGTCAACGCCTGGCAGGAGGCCGCACGCGCCGACCGGATCGCGGCGGTCGTGCGCGACCTGCTCCATTCTCACTACGATCCGATCTACCTGCAGTCGATGGCGCGCAACTTCACCGGCAGCGCAGCGCCGCTCGCCCGGGTGACCTGGGACGGCAGCGACGAAGGGCTCCGGGCGGCCGCCGAGGCGGCGGTCGCCGCGCTCACGAGAACGGCTTGACGACCCAGTAGTTGTCGGTGCCGTTGCAGGTGACGACGGCCTTGAGGCCCTCGCTGTCGGTGAGGAGCGCCGGATGCGCCGTTCCCGTGCAGCCGGCCGGCGCCGCGATCGTGTTGAGCGAGTGGATCGTCACCAGGTCGGTCGACAGCTCCGCCACCGTCAGCGAGTTGGCGGTGAAGTTCGCCATGACGACCCCGACGTGGCCGTTCGGCAGTACCGTCAAGGCGAGTCCCAGCGTGCCGGCCTCGGCCGTCAGGACGATGACACTCGGCGTCGCATTCGGGCTGGCCGGATCGAACAGGAAGGCCCGGCCCTGGCCCTCGAACAAGGTGGCGACGCAGGCCTGCTTCGGGCCCACGGGAACGCAGCGCAGGCGCCGCGCGTCGACGTTGCCCCACGAAGTCAGGGTCGTCGCCGGCAGCGCGTCGCCGAGGTTCTTGTAGAACACCTTGCCGCTCGTGCTGATGCTGGGTCCCGAAGAGCGCCCGAGCACGAGCACGCCGCCACCGGCATAAGGCATCTGCAACGAGACGAGCTGACCGGTTCCGGGGAAAGCGGAGGTCGGCACCGAGCGTGCCGGCTGGACGGCATAGGCCTGCGCGTTGGCGTCGAACTCGACGAACTCCAGGCCACGAACCGGTCCGAGCGCGGCGACCGTGTTGGAAACGGGCCCGCCGCCCGCGGTGACGACGTCGAAGTACGCCCCCAGCGTCTGGCTGGTGAGTCCCCAGCCGTTGGCGGCCGACCAGTTCTGCACCGAGCCGGCCGCGGCGCCGAAGCCATAGAGGCCGGCCGGCGCCCCGGCGGACGCCGCCTGGGCGAACGGCAGCACGCCCAGGAGGCTGGCGCCGAGGTTGGCGCCGTCGCTGCCGAAGATCGTCCGGTCGAGCACGACCTGGCGGGTGACGAGGTCGAGGACCTTGAAGCCCTCCAGGCCAGCGACCACCGCATGCGGGCCGGTTCCGCTCATGCTGGCGAGCGGGCCGGCGAAGTAGTTGATGCCGTCGGGCGCGGTCAGGCCGGGAAGCGGGAACAGGCCGACGGCGACCACGGGGCCCGGAACGACCGGCGGCGCCGTGCACGTCACGCCGACGCCCTTCGTGCGGATCGTGGTGAGCTGATGCGCGCCAGCCGGACTGAGCAGTCCGCCATAGAACGCATCGATGAACATGTTGTAGACCTTGTACGACCAGCCCATGCCCCCGTCGAACGGTTTCAGGCACTTGAGCGTGAGCGTGCCGCGAGCCTCGCTCGGAACGCCGCGCGTGAACTCATGTTCCGGCAGTTCGGTGAAAGCGACGACTTCGAACGCGTTGAGCAGCCCGCCGTAGTCGGCGCCCCCGGTCTCGGATGTCGTCAGCGAAAGGTTCTCGGTCGTGGTTCCGAAGACGACCATCTCGATGCGGACCGTCTCGCCGACCATCACCGACGGCGGCACGGCCGTCAGCGTCGAAGCGACGCCGGGAAAGCGATTGATGATGGCGTACGAGAAGTGGGCGACATCGGCTTCGAGCACGAGCCCGTCGACGCGCTCGTCGATCGATTGCCCCGCCGCCAGCTCGATGCTGCCGGTGCCGGCGCTGTCCAGGGCGAGCGCCACCAGATCGTCAGGCGCGCCGAGCGGCAGCGTCACCTTGGCACGTGCGGTCACCGCGAAGCGGGTTCCGGCCGGCTCCAGCCGGTAAGCCTTCTCCAGCGTCGACAGCCGAAGCGGCGCGGGAATGTCGTTGCCCTTGAGCTCGGTGATGACGATGTCCGTGGGATTGCCGAGGGCGCCCGCGGGAATCGTCAAGGTGAATGCACCGTCGGCAGAGACCAGCGTCCCGCCTGCGGCGCCGATCGTCGCCCGGACACCGGCGTCAGCACCTCCACCCCCGCCGCCGCATCCGGTCAGCGCGCAGGCGACCATCGTGGCCGCAAGCCACGCCGCGCAGTTCGTCCTCGCCATTTCGCTCTCTCCCACGCGGCGCATCCGCGGCGATGCGGACTTTGCGGGCCGGGTTGAGCAGCGCGCTACCCATGAACAGGGGTAGGCGACCCCTTCTGGCCGCCCTAGGCGGGCAGCTATCGACTCAGGACCTGGCGCGGCTTCCCAGCCACTTCTCCAGCTTCTCCGAATCTCCGATCAGCTCGCCGTTGACGAACACCTGCGGCACCGTTCCCGCCTTCGCGATCGCGCCCAGGACCTTGCTGCGCACGGTGTGCGGCAGCGGCACCTCCGCGTACTCGTAGCCGGCCTCGTCGAGCAACTTCTTCGCCTTGGCGCAGAACGGGCAGCCCTCGCGCGTGAGGATCGCGACCTGGTCCGGCCGCTTCATGCCCGGCGCGAGGTAGTCGAGCATCGTGTCGGCGTCGGACACCTCGAACGGGTCGCCGGGCTTCTGCGGCTCGAGGAACATCTTCTCTATGCGCTTGTCGCGCACCAGCATCGAGTAGCGCCACGAGCGCTTGCCGAAATTGAGGTCGCTCTTGTCGACCAGCAGGCCCATCGCCTCGGTGAAGGCGCCGTTGCCGTCGGGCAGGAGCAGCACGTTCTCGGCCTCCTGGTCCTTGCCCCACTCCTCCATCACGAACGGGTCGTTGACCGCGACGCAGACGATGGTGTCGATTCCCGCCTTCGCGAACGCCGGCGCCAGCTCGTTGTAGCGCGGCAGGTGGGTGGAGGAGCAGGTCGGCGTGAAGGCGCCGGGCAGCGAGAAAACGACGACGTTCTTGCCGGCGAACAGCTCGTCGGTCGTCAGCGTCGCCCAGCCGTCGTCGCGGCGGATCCTGAAGCTGACCTCGGGGACGGTCTGCCCTTCGCGGTTGGGAAGGCTTTGTTCGGACATGGCAGGGTCTCGGGCCGGCTGGGACACTCCAGCCGGCATCCGTCGTGCCCGACTAGCCCATGTGCAATCCGCCGTTGACCGAGAAATCAGCGCCGGTCGCGAAGCCCGATTCGTCCGAAGCGACCCACGAGACGATCGAAGCGATGTCCTGCGGCGTGCCCAGGCGCTTGACCGGAATGCCCGAGACGATCTTGTCGAGCACTTCCTTCCTGATCGACTTGACCATGTCGGTGGCGATGTAGCCCGGGCTCACCGTGTTCACCGTCACGCCCTTGCTCGCCACTTCCTGGGCGAGCGCCATCGTGAAGCCGTGCATGCCGGCCTTGGCGGCCGAATAGTTGGTCTGCCCGAACTGGCCCTTCTCGCCGTTGACCGACGAGATGTTGATGATGCGGCCCCAGCCGCGCTCGACCATCTCGTCGATCACCTGCTTGGTGACGTTGAACAGGCTGGTGAGATTGGTCTCGATGACCGCGTCCCAGTCGGCGCGGGTCATCTTGCGGAACATGCCGTCGCGGGTGATGCCGGCATTGTTGACGAGCACGTCGACCGGGCCGTGCTCGGCCTTGACCTTGGCGAAGGCCTCGACCGTCGAGTTCCAGTCGCCGACGTTGCCGACCGAGCAGTGGAACTCGAAGCCGAGCGCCGCCTGCTCACCCAGCCACTTGGCGTGATCGCGGCTCGGGCCGCATCCGGCGATGACCTTGAACCCGTCCTGGTGCAGGCGCTGGCACAAGCTGGTGCCTATGCCCCCCATTCCTCCCGTGACGTAGGCGATTTTTCCCTTGCTCATCTCTCGACGCACATCGCAACACCCATGCCACCGCCGATGCAGAGCGACGCGATGCCCTTCTTCGCGTTGCGCTTGCCCATCTCGTGCAGCAGGGTCACGAGGATGCGACAGCCCGAGGCCCCGATCGGGTGACCGATCGCGATCGCGCCGCCGTTGACGTTGACCTTGCTCGTGTCCCAGCCCATTTCGTTGTTGACGGCGCAGGCCTGCGCCGCGAACGCCTCGTTGATCTCGAGCAGGTCGAGGTCCTGCGCCTTCCAGCCGGCGCGCTGCAGCGCCTTCTGCGACGCCGGGACCGGGCCCATGCCCATGAGGGCCGGATCGAGCGCGACGGTGGCGTAGCTGGCGATCCGCGCCAGCGGCGTCAGGCCGAGCTGCTCGGCGCGCTTGGCGGTCATCACGACCACGCCGGCGGCCCCGTCGTTCAGGCCCGAGGCGTTGCCGGCGGTGACCGAGCCGGCCTTGTCGAACGCGGGCTTCAGTCCCGAGAGCGCTTCGGCGGAGGTCTTGCGGTTGATGAACTCGTCGGCGGAGAAGACGATCGGATCGCCCTTCCTCTGCGCGATCGAGAACGGCACGATCTCGTCCTTGAAGCGGCCGCCTTCCTGCGCCGCGGCCGCCTTCTGCTGCGAGCCGAGGGCGAGCGCGTCCTGCTTCTCGCGGCTCACGTCGTACTTCCTGGCGACGTTCTCGGCCGTGATGCCCATGTGGTACTTGTTGTAGACGTCCCAGAGGCCGTCGGTGATCATCGAGTCGACCATCTTCCAGTCGCCCATGCGCTGGCCTTCGCGCGAGCCGAGCAGCACGTGCGGCGCCAGGCTCATGTTCTCCTGGCCGCCGGCGATGCCGATCTCGTAGTCGCCGTCGCGGATCGCCTGCGCGGCAAGCATCACGGCCTTGAGGCCCGAGCCGCAGACCGCGTTGATCGTCAGGCCGGGAACGCTTTGCGGCAAGCCGCTCTTGACGACGGTCTGGCGCGCCGGGTTCTGCCCTGAGCCTGCCGTCAGCACCTGGCCGAGGATGACCTCGCCGATCTGGTCGCCGGTGAGGCGGGCCCGCTCGAGCAGGCTGACGATGACGGCGGCGCCCAGCTCCGGGGCCGGCGTCTTCGAGAGGGTGCCGCCGAACTTGCCGACCGCGGTGCGCGCGGCGGCGACGATGACGATGTCTGTACTCATGTCGGTTGCTCCAGGATGTGCGTTCAGGCTTTCTCTTTCACGTAGCGACCGGGCGCGGGCTCGATCGCCTTCCACTTGCGGCTGCCCGGCGCCTTGGGCGCGGCCACCTGCTTGCCGCCGAACGGCTTGAGCCAGTTCGACCAGTCGGTCCACCAGCTCCCCGGGTGCTCTTCGGCCTGGGCGAGCCAGGCTTCGGCCGTTGCCGGCAGCGCCGCCGTCTTGCCGATCCAGTGGCTGCGCTTCTTCTTCAGCGGCGGATTGATCACGCCGGCGATGTGACCCGAGGCGCCGAGCACGAAGCGCCGCTTGCCCTTCAGGATGGCCGTGCTCCGGTAAGCACCGGCCCAGGGCACGATGTGGTCCTCGCGCGAGGCGTACAGATAGGCGGGGGCCGTGATCTTCGAGAGGTCGATCTTCTCGCCGCAGACGGTGAGCGCGCCCGGCTCCTTGAGCTTGTTCTCGAGATAGGTGTTGCGCAGGTACCAGCAGTACATCGGCCCGGGCAGATTCGTGCCGTCGCCGTTCCAGTACAGCAGGTCGAACGGCGGCGGCGTCTCGCCCTTGAGGTAGTTGCCGACGACGTAGTTCCAGACCAGATCGTTCGGCCGCAGGAAGCTGAAGGTCGTGGCCAGCTCCTGGCCCTTGAGGAGGCTGCCGCCGCCGGCGCTCTCGGCGCCGATGGTCATCTCGCGCATCTTGACCGAACCTTCGTCGATGAAGATGTCGAGGATGCCGGTGTCGGAGAAGTCGAGGAAGGAGGTCAGGAGCGTCATGCTCGCCGCCGGCCGCTCGCCGCGCGCTTCGAGCACCGCGAGGGCGGTGGCGAGGATCGTCCCGCCGATGCAGAAGCCCAGCGTGTTGATCTCCTTGCTGCCCGAGATCTCCTGCGCCAGGCCGATCGCCCTGATCGCCGCGTTCTCGATGTAGTCGTCCCAGGTGCGCTGGGCGAGGTCTTCCTTCGCGTTCTTCCAGCTGACGACGAACACGCGATGACCCTCGCCGACGGCGTAGCGGATCAGCGAGTTCTCGGGCTGCAGATCGAGGATGTAGAACTTGTTGATGCAGGGCGGCACGATCAGCAGCGGCCGCTCGTAGACCTTCGCCGTCAGCGGCTTGTACTCGAGCAGCTGGAAGAACTCGTTCTCGAACACGACCGAGCCCTCGGTCGTGGCGACGTTGCGCCCGACCTCGAATGCGCTCTCGTCGGTTTGCGAAAGGTGGCCCTGCTGCACGTCGTGCCAGAGCTGGCGCATGCCGACGGCGAGGCTCTCGCCCTGGGTCTCGATCGCCTTCTTCTGCGCCTCGGGGTTGAGCGCGAGGTAGTTGCTCGGCGACGCCGCGTCGATCCACTGCAGCACCGCGAAGCGCACCCGGGCCTTCGTCTTCTCGTCGGCCTGCAGTTCGTCGGCCATGCCGAGCAGGGTGCGGGCATTGAGCAGGTACATCTCGGCGAGAAAGGCGCTGCCCGGGGTGGCCGACCATTCGCTGGCAGCGAAGCGACGATCCGGCGTGCCGGCCGGTGCGCCGGCGGGTAGCAGCACCCTGTTCCACACCGCCATCGCGCCGGCCAGGTAGTCGGCCTGCAGCTTCGCCATCGCACCGCCCGGCAGGCCGATGCCGCCCAGCGCCTTCAAGGCCTCGCCAATATCACCCGGGGATTGCATGCAGCGATTATCGTGTGGCGCGGAGGCAAAACCCTCCAGCGCAAATATGTATCTGCTCGCGATCGCCTGGCTTTACGTCGTCGTCCTCATGGCCGTTGCCGAAGGCACGGCCGTGGGCGGCAGCTGGCTCGGCGCGGCCTTCACTTTCCTGCTCTACGGCGCCCTGCCGCTCGGCATCTCGCTCTACCTGCTGGCGACGCCCGCGCGCCGCCGGGCGAGGCGCCGGGCCGAGCTTGCTTCAGCCGGGGCCGGCGGCGCCGCCGATCCAGACGGCGGCGGCCATGCGGCCGGTGACCCGGTCGCGCCGGTAGGAAAAGAACCTTGACCGGTCCTCGAACGCGCAGCCGCTCGCCGCGCTGACGCGCCGCAGGCCGCAGGCCTCCAGCCGATCGCGAGCCAGGCCGGACAGGTCGGCCAGCCACTTGCCGGGACTCGCCGCCCGGAATCGCGCGCTGCCGGTTGCCGTGGGCGCCACGCCAAAGGCCTCCAGAACGTCCGGCCCGACCTCGAAGGCGGTCGGCCCGATGCAGACACCCAGCCAGGCTTCGAGCTCGCCGGGCCGGCAGCCCGCGGCCGTGCACAGGGAGTCGACGGTCGCCTCGAGCACGCCGGCGGCCAGGCCGCACCAGCCGGCGTGGGCGGCCGCGACGCCACGCGCCTCGGGCGCGGCGAACAGCACCGGCAGGCAATCGGCGACCTGCACCGTGCACGCGACCCCCGGCTCGGTGGTCAGGCTCGCGTCGGCTTCGTGCGCCTCCGCGGAAGGCGCCGCGTCGGCGGCGACGACGCGCGCGACCCGCGTGCCGTGCACCTGGCGCAGGAACACCGGCGCGGCGCCGCAGGCCGCGGCGAACCGGGCGCGGTTGGCGGCGACCCGCTCCGGCTCGTCGCCGACCGCGACACCCAGGTTCATCGATTCGTAAGGGCCGACGCTCTGGCCGCCCTCGCGCGTCGACATCAGCGCGCCGACCCGGCGGTTCGCCCACGCCGGGGCGAGCCAGCTCGCCGGCGGGATCACGCCGCGTCCGGGCAGGCGGAGGCCTGGGTGGTGGCGAACGCCGGCTCGGCCATGCAGGTCTCGAAGATGCGCATCACCGTCGGCACGTGCTCGAGCCGGCAGCTCATGCGCTGCGCGTTGTGGATCTGCGGCACCAGCACGCAATCGGCCAGGCCCGGCGTATCGCCATGGCAGAAGCGCCCGGTGTCCGCGTGGCCGGCGAGCTGCCGCTCGACGGTCTCGAGGCCGGTCTCGACCCAATGCCGGTACCAGCGGTTCTTGTCGTCCTCGGAGAGACCCATCTCCTTGACCAGATAGCGCAGCACGCGCAGGTTGTCGAGCGGATGGATCTCGCACGCCATGTCGAGCGCGATCGCGCGCACGCGGGCGCGGGCGAGCGGATCCTTCGGCAGCAGCGGCGGCTCGGGATGCGCCTCCTCGAGGTACTCGATGATCGCCAGCGACTGGGTCAGCGGCGCCACGCCGGGCTCGTCGAGCACCAGCGCCGGAACGAGCTGCGAAGGCGCGAGCGCGCGAAAGGCGTCGCCGAGCTGCTCGTTCTTCACCAGGTGAACCGCCACGTACTCGTAGCTCAGCCCCTTGAGCGCGAGCGCGATCCGCACCCGGTACGAGGCCGAGGAGCGGAAGTAGTTGTAGAGCTTCATCCCGCCGGCGCGAGTGTCAGCGGGCGACGATCTGCACCTGCAGGCTGCCGACGCCGTCGACGCTGGCGCGCAGCGTGTCGCCGGGCTCGACCGCGGCCACGCCCTCCGGCGTGCCGCTGAAGATCAGGTCGCCGGGCGCAAGCTCCCACGCGGCCGAGAGGTGCTCGATGACCTCGCCCAGGTCCCAGATCAGCTTGCCGATCGTGCTCTGCTGGCGGATCACGCCGTTGACCTCGAGCGTGATGCGGGTGTCGCCGTTGACGGTGCAGTCGCTGGCGCGGTAGATCGGCCCGATCGGCGCCGAGTGGTCGAAGCCCTTGCCGATGTCCCACGGCCGGCCGAGCTTCTTGGCCTCGCCCTGCAGGTCGCGCCGGGTCATGTCGAGGCCGACGGCGTAGCCCCAGACGTGCTTCATCGCGTCGGCGGCCTTGATGTCGCGGCCGCCGGTGCCGATGGCGACGACGAGCTCGACCTCGTGATGCAGGCTCTTGGTCAGGCTCGGATACGGCATCCGCCCGGTCTCGCCTTCGGCGACCGCCAGCACCGCGTCGGCGGGCTTGAGAAAGAAGAACGGCGGCTCGCGGCCGGTGAAGCCCATTTCCTTCGCATGCTCGACGTAGTTGCGGCCGACGCAGTAAATGCGATGCACCGGAAAGCTGTCGGCGGAGGCGGCGACGGGAACGCTGGCGGGCGCGGGCGGGACGAAGACGTGGCTCATCGGGGCGTCTCGGTGGGGGTGTGCCGCGATCATGCCACGCGACTTTCGGCCCCGGCGCGAGGCCATAAACTGGCGTCATGTTCCTGCCGCGCAGCATCAAGCATTGCCGGTCCTGCGGCGGCGAGGTCCGCTACGAGACGCCGGCCGACGACAACCGCGACCGCGCCACCTGCACTGTCTGCACGACGATCCACTACGAGAACCCGCTCAACGTCGTCGGCACCCTGCCGGTCTGGGAAGACAAGGTGCTCCTCTGCCGCCGCAACATCGAGCCGCGCAAGGGCCTGTGGACCCTGCCGGCCGGCTTCATGGAGCTCGGGGAGACGACGATCGAGGGCGCCTTGCGCGAGACGATCGAGGAGGCCGGCGCCCGGGTGGAGATGCAAGGCCTCTACACCCTGATCGACGTCGTTCGCGTCGGCCAGGTGCACCTGTTCTATCGGGCGCGTCTGCTCGACACCGACTTCGCGCCCGGCCCCGAAACGATCGAGGCGGGCCTTTTCGGCGAGGACGAGATCCCCTGGGACGAGATCGCCTTCCGGACGACGAAGAGAACGCTCGAGCTGTACTTCGAAGACCGGCGCGCCGCCGCCGGCTTCGGCTTTCACACCCTCGCCATCTCCTGAGCCTTCGCCCTCAGCGGCGTGCCGGCGGCAGATCGGTGCAGGTGCCCTCGAACGCCTCCGCGGCCAAGCCGATCGATTCGCCCAGCGTCGGATGCGGATGGATCGTCTTGCCGATGTCGACCGCGTCGGCGCCCATCTCGATCGCCAGGGCGATCTCGCCGATCATGTCGCCGGCATGCGTGCCGACGATGCCGCCGCCGACGATCGCGTGCGTGGCTTCGTCGAACAGCAGCTTGGTGAAGCCCTCGTCGCGACCGTTGGCGATGGCGCGGCCCGAGGCCGTCCACGGGAACAGGCCCTTCTTCACCTTGACGCCGCGTGCCTTGGCCTCGTCTTCGGTGATGCCGACCCAGGCGATCTCCGGGTCGGTATAGGCGACGCTCGGGATCACCCGCGCGTCGAACGCCGACTTCGCCAGCTTCGCGTCGCCGAGCTGCTCGCCCGCGGCAACCTCGGCGGCGACGTGCGCCTCGTGCACCGCCTTGTGCTCGAGCATCGGCTGGCCGACGATGTCGCCGACGGCGAAGATGTGCGGCACGCTGGTGCGCATCTGGATGTCGACGGGGATGAAGCCGCGGTCCGTGACGTTCACGCCGGCGGCCTCGGCGCCGATCTTCCTGCCGTTGGGAATGCGGCCGACGGCCTGCAGCACCAGGTCGTAGAGCTGCTCCTTGAGCGCGCCCTCGCCTTCGAACCTCACCAGGATGCCGTCGGCCTTCGCCTCGGCGCTCACCGTCTTGGTCTTCAGCATGATGTTGTCGAAGCGCGGGGCGTTGAGCTTCTGCCAGACCTTGACCAGGTCGCGGTCGGCGCCCTGCATCAGGCCGTCGAGCATCTCGACCACGTCGAGCCGGGCGCCCAGGGTCGAATAGACCGTGCCCATCTCGAGGCCAATGATGCCGCCGCCGACGATCAGCATGCGCTTGGGCTCGCTCGGCAGTTCGAGCGCGCCGGTCGAGGTGACCACGCGCTTGTCGTCCTTGGGCATGAAGGGCAGCTTCACCGCCTCGGAGCCGGCGGCGATGACGGCCCGGGCGAAGCCGATCGTCGTCGTTCCGCCGGCGGCGAGCTCGACCGCGACGTGATGGTCGTCGGTGAAGCGGCCGCTGCCGGTGACGACCGTGACCTTCCTCATCTTGGCCATCTGCGCCAGGCCGCCGGTGAGGCGGCCCACGACCTTGTTCTTGTGCGCGACGAGCTTGCCGCGGTCGATGGCGGGCGCGCCGAAGCTGACGCCGACCTTGTCGAAGTGCGCCACCTCGTCGAGCACCGCGGCGACGTGCAGCATCGCCTTGGAAGGAATGCAGCCGACGTTGAGGCAGACGCCGCCGAGCGTCGCGTAGCGCTCGACCAGCACGACCTTGAGGCCGAGGTCGGCGGCGCGGAACGCCGCCGAGTAGCCGCCAGGCCCGGCGCCGAGCACGAGCAGGTCGCACGTGAGGTCACCGCCGAAGGAAGCGCCCGCGGCGACCGCGGCGACCGGCTTCGCAGCGGGTGTGGGTGCGGGTGCTGGCGCCGGCGTCGGAGCCGCCGCCGCCTTCGCGGCCCCCTCGCCCGCCGGGGCGGGAGAGGGCTGGGGTGAGGGTGGCGGCGCGGCCGCGCCGGGTGTCGCCGTGGCCTCCGCATCCAGGCTCAGGATCACCGACCCTTGGTTGACGGTGTCGCCGACCTTGACCTTGATCTCCTTGACGACGCCGGCATGCGACGACGGAATCTCCATCGACGCCTTGTCGCTCTCGATCGTGATCAGGCTCTGCTCGACCTTGACGGTGTCGCCCGGCTTGACCAGGACCTCGATGACGCCGACGTCCTTGAAGTCGCCGATGTCCGGTATCTGTACATCGACCGTCATAGCAGCACCCGCCGGAAGTCGCCCAGGATCTGGATCAGGAATGCGTTGAAGCGCGCCGCGGAAGCGCCGTCGACCACGCGGTGGTCCCAGCTCAGCGAGAGCGGCAGCATCAGCCGCGGCTGGAACGCCTTGCCATCCCACACCGGCTCGATGAGGCTGCGGCAGACGCCGAGGATCGCGACCTCGGGCGCGTTGATGATCGGCGTGAAATAGCGCCCGCCGATTCCGCCCAGCGAGGAGATCGAGAAGCAGCCGCCGCTCATGTCGGCCGGAGAGAGCTTGCCGTCGCGCGCTTTCTTCGCCAGCTCGCCCATCTCGGTCGAGATCTGCAGCACGCCCTTCTTGTCGCAGTCGCGGATCACCGGGACCACCAGGCCGTTCGGCGTGTCGGCGGCGAAGCCGATGTGGAAGTACTTCTTCAGCACCAGTTGGTCGCCCTCCAGGCTGGCATTGAAGTCGGGGAACTTCTGCAGCGCGGCGACCGAGGCCTTGATCAGGAAGGCGAGCATCGTCACCTTGACGCCCGACTTCTCGTTCTCCTTGTTGGTCGAAACGCGGAAGGCCTCGAGGTCGGTGATGTCGGCATCGTCGTGGTTGGTGACGTGCGGGATCGTCACCCAGTTGCGATGCAGCGCCGGGCCGCTGATGCGCTTGATCCGCGACAGCTCCTTCTTCTCGACCGGCCCGAACTTCGCGAAGTCGACCTGCGGCCAGGCGGGCAGGCCCGGGAATGCGCCGCCGCCGGGCGCCGCGCCGGGGGCCGGCGCCTTCGCACCCTGCGCCTTGGTCTGCTGCGTGCCGGCCATCACGGCCTTGACGAAGGCCTGCACGTCTTCCTGCGTGATCCGGCCCTTCGGCCCGCCGCCCTTCACTTCGGCCAGCGGCACGCCGAGCTCGCGTGCCAGCTTGCGGATCGTCGGCGAAGCATGCGGCAGGGCGCCTTGCGGCGCGGTCGGCTCGTGCGCCGGCAACGCCGCGGTGGGAACGGATTTCTCGGTCGGCGCAGCGGGCGCAGACGCTGCCGGCGCAGACTCTGCCGGCGCGGCAGCCGGCGCCGCCGGTGCGG
This sequence comes from Burkholderiales bacterium, assembly GCA_021414305.1. GTDB lineage: Bacteria > Pseudomonadota > Gammaproteobacteria > Burkholderiales > Burkholderiaceae_C > Schlegelella_A. Next base: position 153,458 of record JAIOOS010000029.1, read on the forward strand.
GCGCCGCAGAGGGCGCGGAAGCGGCCACGCCGCTGCCTTCGAGCCTGGCGATCAAGGTGCCCTTGGCCACCTTGTCGCCGACCTTGACCTTCAGCTCCTTCACCACGCCCGCATGCGACGACGGAATCTCCATCGACGCCTTGTCGCTCTCGACGGTGATCAGGCTCTGCTCGGCCGCGACCTTGTCGCCGGGCTTGACCAGGACCTCGATCACGGCGACTTCGTCGAAATCGCCGATGTCGGGGACGACGATGTCGATGGGCCCGGCGGTGGACGCAGGCCCACCCTCACCCCGGCCCTCTCCCGCCGGGGCGGGAGAGGGAGGAGGAGGCGGCGCCTTGGCCCCCTCTCCCGCGGCAGCGGGAGAGGGCTGGGGTGAGGGTGCCGGCGCTGCCGCAGCCCCACCCTCGCTCTCCAGCACCAGCAGCGGCGAGCCCTCGCTGATCTTGTCGCCCAGCTTGACGCGCAGCTCCTTCACCACGCCGGCGGCGCTCGACGGAATCTCCATCGACGCCTTGTCGCTCTCGACCGTCACCAGCGACTGCTCGGCCTTGACCCGGTCGCCCGGCTTGACCAGGACCTCGATGATCTCGACATCCTTGAAATCGCCGATGTCCGGCACCTTCACTTCCACGATGGCCATCGCGTGGTCCTCAGGCGTCGAGCGGGTTGATCTTGTCGGCGTCGATCGCGTACTTGGCGATCGCCTCGGCCACCTTCGCCGCCGGCACGCTGCCCTCCTCGGCCAGCGCCTTCAGCGCCGCGACGACGACGTAGTGGCGGTCGATCTCGAAGTGCTCGCGCAGCTTGGTGCGGAAGTCGCTCCGGCCGAAGCCGTCGGTGCCCAGCACCTTGTAGGTCCGGCCCTTGGGCAGGTGGGCGCGGATCTGCTCGGCGTAGTTCTTCATGTAGTCGGTGGAGGCGATCACCGGCCCGGCGAACTTCTCGAGCTGCTGGGCGACGAAGGCGGTGCGCGGCCGCTCGGTCGGATGCAGCATGTTCCAGCGCTCCACCGCCTGGCCGTCGCGCGCGAGCTGGTTGAAGCTCGGGCAGCTCCAGACGTTGGCCGCGATGCCCCAGTCGTTCTCGAGCAGCTCCTTCGCCGCGATGGATTCGCGCAGGATAGTGCCGCTGCCAAGCAGGTTGACGCGCGGCGCCTTCTTCGCGCCTTCCTGCAGCAGGTACATGCCCTTGATGATCTCTTCCTCGGTCCCCGCGCGCAGCCCCGGCTGGGCGTAGTTCTCGTTGAGCAGCGTCAGGTAGAAGTAGACGTTGTCCTGCTTCTCGACCATGCGCACCAGGCCATGGTGCAGGATCACGCCGACCTCGTGGGCGAAGGTCGGGTCGTAGCTGATGCAGTTCGGGATCGTGCCCGCGAGGATGTGGCTGTGCCCGTCCTCGTGCTGCAGGCCTTCGCCGTTGAGGGTGGTACGACCCGAGGTGCCGCCGAGCAGGAAGCCCCGCGCCTGCATGTCGCCTGCCGCCCACGCGAGGTCGCCGACGCGCTGGAAGCCGAACATCGAGTAGTACACGTAGAACGGCACCATGATCCGGTTGTTGGTCGAGTAGCTGGTCGCGGCGGCGATCCAGCTGCTCATGCCGCCCGGCTCGTTGATGCCCTCCTGCAGCACCTGGCCCGCCTTGTCTTCGCGGTAGTACATGACCTGGTCGCGATCGACCGGCGTGTAGTTCTGGCCCGCGGGGTTGTAGATGCCGATCTGCCGGAACAGGCCCTCCATGCCGAAGGTGCGCGCCTCGTCGACGAGGATCGGCACCGCGCGCGGCCCGAGGTCCTTGTCGCGCAGGAGCTGGGTGAGGAAGCGCACGAACGCCTGCGTGGTCGAGATCTCGCGCCCTTCCACCGTAGGCTCGAGCACCGCCTTGAAAGTGTCGAGCGGCGGCACGGCGAGCTTCTCGTCGGCCTTGGTGCGCCGGTGCGGCAGGTAGCCGCCGAGCGCCTTGCGCCGCTCCTGCAGGTATTTCATCTCCGGCGTGTCGTCGGCCGGCTTGTAGAACGGAATCTCGCCGACCTTGTCGTCGGGAACGGGAATGTTCCAGCGGTCGCGGAAGGCGAGCACGTCCTCGTCGATCAGCTTCTTGGTCTGGTGCGCGGTGTTCTTGCCCTCGCCGCTCTTGCCCATGCCGAAGCCCTTGACCGTCTTCACCAGCAGCACCGTCGGCTGGCCCTGGTGGTTCGCCGCCTTGTGGAAGGCGGCGTAGACCTTCTGCGGATCGTGGCCGCCACGATTCAGGCGCCAGATGTCCTCGTCCGTCATCTTCGAGACCATGTCGAGGAGGCGCGGGTCCTGGCCGAAGAAGTGCTTGCGGACGAAGGCGCCGTCGTTGGCCTTCATCGCCTGGTAGTCGCCGTCGACGGTGTTCATCATCACCGTGCGCAGCGCCTCGTCCTTGTCGCGGGCGAGCAGCGGATCCCAGTAGCTGCCCCAGATCAGCTTGATCACGTTCCAGCCGGAGCCGCGGAACTCGCTCTCCAGCTCCTGGATGATCTTGCCGTTGCCGCGCACCGGCCCGTCGAGCCGCTGCAGGTTGCAGTTGATGACGAAGATCAGGTTGTCGAGCTTCTCGCGCGAGGCCAGGCCGATCGCGCCGAGCGACTCGGGCTCGTCCATCTCGCCGTCGCCGCAGAACACCCAGACCTTGCGCCTGGCCGTGTCGGCGATGCCGCGGGCATGCAGGTACTTGAGGAAGCGCGCCTGGTAGATCGCCATCAGCGGCCCGAGGCCCATCGAGACGGTGGGGAACTGCCAGAACTCGGGCATCAGCTTGGGATGCGGGTAGCTCGAGATGCCCTTGCCGTCGACCTCCTGGCGGAAGTTGAGGAGCTGCTCCTCGCTGAGGCGCCCTTCCATGTATGCGCGGGCGTAGACGCCGGGCGACGAGTGGCCCTGGATGTAGAGCAGGTCGCCGCCGTGGTCTGCCGTCTCGGCATGCCAGAAGTGGTTGAAGCCGGTGCCGAACATCGTCGCCAGCGAGGCGAAGCTGGAGATGTGGCCGCCGAGATCGCCGCCGTCGGGCGGATGCAGGCGGTTCGCCTTGACCACCATCGCCATCGCGTTCCAGCGCATGTAGGCGCGCAGCCGCTCCTCGATCTCGATGTTGCCGGGCGTTCGCTCCTCCTGGTCGGTGGGGATCGTGTTGACGTACGCGGTGTTGGCCGAGAACGGCACGTCGATGCCGGCCTGGCGCGCATGGTCGATGAGTTGCTCGAGCAGGAAGTGCGCGCGCTCGCCGCCTTCGGAGGCGATGACCGCCGACAGCGCGTCGAGCCACTCCCGCGTTTCGCCGGCATCGGTGTCGTCGTTCGCGGCCGCGCCGACCGGAAGCTCGGGAAGGGCTGACATGGGCGTCTCCGGAGTCGTTGTTTTCTCTGCGCGCAAGTGTCGCACAGAATTGGTCACTTTCGCATTACGCTATCACGTTTCGTATTATGGTATGCAAGAGCGCAGAGTCTCCTTCTTCCGGGGGGCAACGGATAATTGCCGCATGCAACGTGCCGTGACGGCGACGACCAAAGCTCCCCCACGGCCCGATCGCACCTGGGCCGAGCGGCTGTTCGGGCGCTGGTGGCGGCGCCAGTCGGCGGCCCGCCAGGACCGCTACGCCACGCTCGGGCCGCTGGCCTCGGTGCTCCTGTTCCTCGCCGCGATCGTCTCCGCCTTCTGGTACCTGCGCAACGAAGAGCTCGAGCGCGAGCAGGAGGCGGTGCGCCGCGACACCGAGGTCGCGCAGCAGCAGCTCCGCCTCAAGCTGATCGACAACCACGAGCAGCTGGTGCGCACCGCGCACGACCTGACCACGCGCTCGCTCGACCGCAACGGGTTCCTCGTGCAGGCATCGAGCTTCACGCGCGAGAGGCCCGAGACCACCAACCTGATCTGGGTCGGGCCGAAGCGGAACGCCATCGCCGCGTATTCGGGCACGAGCTTTCCGCCCGAGACCGGCATCAGCGGCATCGAGACCCCGGCTTCGCTGCCGATCGAGAACTCCGGCAGCGCGCCCGAGGCTGCGTTCCTGCACGGCCGCGAGACGCGGCAGACCGCGTACTCGCGCCCGTTCAAGGACAGCTTCGGCAACCCGGTGTTCCAGGTGGTGATTCCACTCATCGAACGCGGCGCCTTCAACGGCGCGCTGATCGCCGAGTACTCGGTCGAGCGGCTGCTGCGCTACTACGTGCCGACCGAGGTATCGCGCCGGCACGCGATCTCGCTGCTCGACCAGGACCGCTCGCTCGCCAGCACGGTGATGACGGCGCCGGGCACGACCGTGAAGCGCCCGTCGATCGTCTTCGAGCTGCCGGTCGCCCCGGCGGAGAACGGCCTGGTGCTGCGCGGCGAGGGCTACCGGACCTCCGTCGGCCTGATCAGCAACACCCTGTTCTGGATGGTGATGGCGCTCTCGGTGCTCACCGTCTGGATGCTGCTCGGCACCTGGCGGCACATGCGCCGCCGCCTGCAGATGCAGGCCGCGCTCGTCTCCGAGACGAACTTCCGCCGCGCCATGGAGAACTCGATGCTGACCGGCATGCGCGCCATGGACATGGAAGGCCAGATCAGCTACGTCAACCCGGCGTTCTGCGCGATGACGGGCTTCTCCGAGGCCGACCTGATCGGCCAGCACCCGCCCTTCCCCTACTGGCCGCACGACCGGCGCGAGGAGAACGCGCGCCTGCTCGAGCAGGAGTTGCGCGGCCAGAGCCCGGCCGGCGGGATCGAGGTGAAGGTGATGAGGAAGGACGGCTCGGTGTTCGACGCGCGCATGTACGTCTCGCCGCTGATCGATCCCAAGGGCCAGCAGACCGGCTGGATGACCTCGATGACCAACATCACCGAGGCCAAGCGGATCCGCGACCAGCTCACCGCCTCGCACGAGCGCTTCACGACGGTGCTGGAGGGCCTCGACACCGCCGTCTCGGTGCTCTCGGTGCAGCAGGGCGAGCTGCTGTTCGCCAACCGCTCGTACCGCCTCTGGTTCGGCGCCGACGCGCGCGGCCACGCCCAGCTTTCCGGCGGCGAGGCGTCGCTGCCGATGCCGCTCGACGGCGACGACGCGGTCGACGCGCTCGGCGGCCTGCCGACGCAGGAGCTCACCGCCGCCGGCTCCGATTCGCGCGAGATCTTCGTCGAGGCCACGGGCAAATGGTTCGAGGTCCGTGCCCGCTACCTGCAGTGGACCGACGGCCGCCTCGCGCAGATGCTGATCGCGACCGACATCTCCGAGCGGCGCAACGCCGAGGCCGTGGCCGAGCACCAGGCGGAGAAGGCGCAAGTCACCAGCCGGCTGGTGACCATGGGCGAGATGGCGTCTTCGGTGGCGCACGAGCTGAACCAGCCGCTCACCGCGATCACCAACTACTGCAACGGCATGGTGACGCGGGTCGAGAACAACGCGATCGACAAGCCCGACCTGATCGCGGCGCTGAAGAAGACCTCGCGCCAGGCCGAGCGCGCGGGGCAGATCATCCATCGCATCCGCGCCTTCGTGAAGCGCAGCGAGCCGCAGCGGCAGAAGGCGTCGGCGCAGACGATCGTCGACGACGCGGTCGACCTCGCCGGCATCGAGCTGCGCCGGCGCAACGTCGCGATCCAGACCTACGTCGCGCAGCGGCTGCCGCCGCTGATGGTCGACCCCATCCTGATCGAGCAGGTGGTGCTCAACCTTCTCAAGAATGCCGCCGAGGCGATCGACAACGCGCGGCTGCCGAGCGCGCGCCGGCGGATCGAGCTGCGCGTGGTGCCGCGGCACACGCCCGACGAAGGCGACGTGATCGAGTTCTCGGTCACCGACAAGGGCCCGGGCCTGAAGGACGAGGTGATCGCCCGCATGTACGAGGCCTTCTTCTCGACCAAGGTCGACGGCCTGGGCATCGGCCTGAGCCTTTGCCGCTCGATCATCGAGAGCCACCGGGGCCGGATCAAGGCGGTCAACCTCTACAATGGCGAGACCCCCATCGGCTGCCGCTTCACCTTCACGCTGCCGGTCGAACCCCACCGAAGCGAAGCCCCCGCGGCCATAACTGCATGAGCCTGATTCCCAAGAAAGGCACCGTCTACGTCGTCGACGACGACGAGGCCGTGCGCGATTCCCTGCAGTGGCTGCTCGAGGGCAAGGACTACCGGGTCAAGTGCTTCGATTCGGCCGAGTCCTTCCTCTCGCGCTTCGACCCGCGCGAGGTCGCCTGCCTGATCGCCGACATCCGCATGGACGGCATGAGCGGCCTCGAGCTGCAGGACCGGCTGCTCGAACGCCGTTCGCCGCTGCCGGTGACCTTCATCACCGGCCACGGCGACGTGCCGATGGCGGTGACGACGATGAAGAAGGGCGCCGAAGACTTCATCGAGAAGCCGTTCAAGGAAGACGAGCTGGTGTCGCTGGTCGAGAAGATGCTCGAGCGCGCCCGGGTCGATTTCTCCAAGCACCAGGAAGCGGCGAGCCGCGACGCCCTGCTCTCGCGCCTGACCACGCGCGAAGCGCAGGTGCTCGAGCGCATCGTCGCCGGCCGCCTCAACAAGCAGATCGCCGACGACCTGGGCATCAGCATCAAGACGGTGGAGGCGCATCGCGCCAACATCATGGAAAAGCTGAACGCCAACACCGTCGCCGACCTGCTGAAGATCGCGCTCGGCGCGCCTTCCAAGGTTTGACCGCCAGCCGCATCGACGGCACCGGCATCGCCCGGCAGCTGCGCGCCGAGCTCGCCGGCCGCGCGGCGCACCTCGCTTCCCTCGGCCACCGGCCCGGCCTCGCCGTCATCCTCGTCGGTGACGACCCGGCGAGCGCGGTCTATGTCCGCAACAAGGTCAAGGCCTGCGAGGAAGCGGGCATCCGCTCGCTGCTCGAGACCTGCCCTGCCGACCTGCCCGAGAGCGAGCTGCTGGCGCGCATCGCCGCCCTCAACGCCGACCCCACGATCCACGGCATCCTGGTGCAGATGCCCTTGCCGAAGCACATCGCCGCGGCCAAGGTGATCGAGGCGATCTCCGCGGCGAAGGACGTCGACGGCTACTCGGTCGAGAGCGCCGGCCGCCTGGTCGCCGGCCTGCCCGGCTTTCGGCCGTGCACGCCCTGGGGCTGCATGAAGCTGATCGAGAGCACCGGCATCGACCTGCGCGGCAAGCACGCCGTCGTCATCGGCCGCAGCAACACCGTCGGCAAGCCGATGGCGCTGATGCTGCTGCAGGCCGACGCGACAGTGACGATCTGCCACAGCCGCACCCCCGATCTCGGCGCGCACACGCGGACGGCCGACGTCGTCGTCGCCGCGGTCGGCCGGCGCGACACGCTCACCGGCGACATGGTCAAGCCGGGCGCGGTGGTCATCGACGTCGGCATGAACCGCAACGACGCCGGCAAGCTCTGCGGCGACGTCGACTTCGCGAGCGTCGCCGAGGTCGCCTCGGCGGTCACGCCGGTGCCGGGCGGCGTCGGGCCGATGACGATCGCGATGCTGCTCGCCAATACCGTCGAATCGGCCGAACGGGCGGCCTCCGTGGCTGGCCATCTGTGAAGTTGTGAGCGAGAACGTCGCTTGAAGCGACGCGGGTCGTCGGCGAGAATCGCCCTTCGCTTTCGCTACCCCGGAGACCGCATGAATTTGCGCGCCAGCTTCAGCCCGACCGGCGCCCTGCCGCGCGCGGCCCTCGCGCTCGCCTTCGCGCTGGTCGCCCTGCCGGGCCAGGCGCAGTACAAGGTGATAGGCGCCGACGGCAAGGTCACCTACACCGACCGCGAGCCGAACGCCGCCGAAGGCAAGGTCGTTCCGCTGGGCAACCGCGCGGTCGTGCAGCCCGCCGCCCCCGAGCCCGACCTGCCGTTCGAGCTGCGCCAGGCGACGAGCAAGTACCCCGTCACGCTCTACGTCGCCTCGACCGCCTGCGAGCCGTGCAACGCCGGCCGGCAGATGCTGAAGGCGCGCGGCATTCCGTTCAACGAGCGCCTGGTCATCAGCGCCGAGGACAGCGAGGCGCTCGAGCGCCTCTCCGGCGCGCGCGAGGCGCCGACGCTCAGCATCGGCACGCAGATCCTGCGCGGCTATGCCGCCGAGACCTGGGCCTGGTACCTCGACACCGCCGGCTACCCGCGCGACTCGAAGCTGCCCGCGACCTACCAGTACCGGGCAGCGGCGCCGGTGGTCGATCGGCGCGAGTCGACCAGCGCACGCGTCGACCCGCGCGCCGAGGCCCGGACGCAGCAGCCGGTTGCGCCGGCGCCCGCCGCCGCGCCTGGCGGCATCCGCTTCTGACGCCGCCTTCCCTGGCGAACGGCCGGGGCTCGCCGCCGAGTCGCTAGGGCGGCGCGGCCTGCGGGCCGACCCGGCGCGCGGCGAGGCTGCCCGAGGCGACCGCCGTTCCCATCATCCAGAACAGCGCCGAGGCGCCGAGCGCGGCGCCGGCGAGACCGAACGCGAGCGGCATGACCGCGCTGGAGAGGTTGATCGCCATCGAGCGCAGCGCGATCGCCTCGCCATGGCGCTCGGCCGGCGTGATCTGGTGCAGCGTCGTCATGATCATGGGCTGCACCGAGCCGAGGGCGAGGCCGAGGACGACCGCGCACAGGCCCATCACCCAGGCCGCCTGCGCGAACGGGTAGACGGCGAACACCGCGGCCGCCGTCAGCATCGCCGCCACCAGGACGGTGCCTTCGCGCAGGCGGTGCGCCATGAACGGGATGACCAGGCGCACCGCCGCCACCGCAGTGGCGAAGACGCCGAGCACCAGGCCGATCGCCGAGGCCGAGAAGCCGCGCTCGTGGCCGAGGATGGGCACCAGGAAGCTGTGCACGTCCCAGCTCGACGAGAGCAGCCAGTTCACCAGCAGGAGCCGCGTGAATCCAGGAGCCTGAAGCAGGTTCCAGGCGTTGCGCCGCGGCGCCTTGACCGCCGCGACCGGACGGACCTCGCGCGGCACGCGCCGCGCCCAGGCCAGGCTCGCCAGCGGCAGCAGCGCGAGCGCGGCGAAGGCGAGGCGGAAGCCGCTCAGGTCGATCAGCACGCCGGCGAGCACCGGGCCGACGACGTTCGAGAGCGCCGGCGCCAGGCCGAGCCAGCTGAAGATCCGCTTCAGCTCGGTCGCCTCGCCGGCCATGCGGCCGGCCGATCGCTGGATCGCGATCAGGCCGAAGTTCGCACCGGCGCCGCACAGCGTGGCGGCGAGGCAGAGCATGAGAAAGCCGCCGGCGGCGAAGAACGTGGACGCGACCGCGCACAGTCCGCCGGCGACGGTGAGGCCGACGGCGACCCGGATCGGCAGGTGATAACCGTGCCGGTCGGCGAGCCGCCCGGCGCGCAGCGCGAGAACGATGGGCGCAGCCGCGAACAATCCGAGCAACATGCCCACCGCCCACGCGGCATGGCCCTCGCGCAGCACCGCGAGCGGCGCCGCCATGCGCACGCCCGCCATGCACGAGTGCAGCGCGATCTGCCCGCCGATGAGGGCGACCAGCGCCCTTCCGTAAGACTCGACCGGCGCCGCGGCCACGGCCGCCGAGGGCGGCGCGCTCTCAGGCATCGGCGCGCGGATCGTCGTCGAGCAGGCCGGGCAGCATGCCCTGGGCGCGCGGGTCCGGCAGCGCCTCGACGCTGCGCAGGCTCCGCTCCATGGCGCGCGAGCGCACCTCGGCATCGTCGATCGTCTTGCTCGCCTCCTGCAGCTTCTTGCGCGTGTTGGCCAGGGCCGCGCCGAACTTGCCGAACTCGGTCTTCACCAGGCCGAGCGTCTCCCACACTTCCGACGAGCGCTTCTCGAGGGCCAGGGTGCGAAAGCCCATCTGCAGGCTGGTGAGGGTGGCGAGCAGCGTCGTCGGCCCGGTGAGCATGACCTTGTGCTCGCGCTGGAGCTTTTCCACCAGGCCGGGGCGGCGCAGCGCCTCGGCGTAGAGACCCTCGGTCGGCAGGAACATGATGCCGAAGTCGGTGGTGTGCGGCGGCGACACGTACTTCTCGCGGATGGTGCGCGCCTCCGCCAGCAGCCGGTTGTCGATCGCCTTGCCCGCCGCTTCCATGCCGACCCGGTCGGCGTCTTCCTGTGCCTGCAGCAGCCGCTCGTAGTCGTCGCGCGGGAACTTGCAGTCGATCGGCAGCCAGATCGGCTTGCCGTCGTCGCGCCGGCCCGGCAGCTTGACCGCGAACTCGACCCGCGCGCCGGTGCCCGGAACAGTCTCGACGTTGGTGGCGTACTGCTCGATCGTGAACACCTGCTCGAGCAGGCCCGCGAGCTGCACCTCGCCGAGCACGCCGCGCGTCTTCACGTTGTTCAGCACCCGGCTGAGCGAGCCGACGTCGCTGGCGAGCTTCTGCATCTCACCGATGCCGCGGTGCACCTGCTCCAGCCGCTCGGCCACCTGGCGAAAGCTCTCGCCGAGGCGCTGCTCGAGGGTCGCGTGCAGCTTCTCGTCGACCGTGGCGCGGATCTGCTCGAGCTTCTTCTCGTTGTCCTGCTGGATCGCCGCGAGCCGGTTCTCGACCGCGAGGCGCACCTCGCCCATGCGCTGGTCGTTGGCGCGCACCAGCGCCTCGAGCTGCAGCGAGAGCGTCGCCGAAAGGTCCTTGAGCGAAGCGGCCTGGCGGCCGCCCTGGGTCTCGAGGGTCTGGTCGAGCGACTCGCGCGCCAGCCGCGCCTGCTCCACCTGGGCCAGCGTCGCCTGGCCGAGCACGCGGGCAACGTCAGCCTGCTGGGCCAGCAAGGAGCGCTGGAAATCGCCCAGCGTGGCGACGATCTCCTGGCGCGTGACCTGGGCGCTGCGCGCGATCTCGTCGCGCAGCTCGCGGGCGTGGCGCTCGGCGTCCGGGTCCACCGGCGGCGGCCGGAGCGCGATCCACAGCACGATGGCCGCCACGAGCACCAGCAGGCCCGGCGTCACCCATTCGAAAGACATCCGGCGATTGTCGCAGTCGGCGCCGGGTGGCCGCTGCCGGCCGCCGTGCCAAGCCTCAGTCGCGGCCGGAATCGCGACCGCCGGTCGCCCAGCGTTCGGCGGCATCGAAGCCGACCTGGACGACGATGGCCAGCGCCGCCGCAGGCAGCGCGCCGGCGAGCATCACAGTGCTGTCGTTGACGGCAAGGCCGGCGACGATGCGCTCGCCGAAGCCGCCGGCGCCGATGAACGCCGCCATCGTTGCCGTGCCGACGTTGATCACCGCCGCGGTCTTGACGCCGGCGAGGATCGTCGGTGCTGCCAAGGGCAGCTGCACGTGGCGCAAGGCCTGCGGCGGCGTCAGGCCGAGCGACAGCGCCGCCTGCGCCATCTCGCGCGAGCCGCCCTGCAGTCCGGCGTGGGTGTTGCGCACGATCGGCAGCAAGGCGTAGAGAAAGAGCGCGATCAGCGCCGGCACGATGCCGATCGAGCCGACCAGGGCGATCAGGAAGGCCAGCAGGGCGAGCGAAGGCACGGTCTGGAGGATGGCGACGACGCCGAGCAGCAGGCCCGCCGCCTTCGGCCAGCGCCACGCCGCGATGCCGACGGGAACGCCGACGACGACCGCAACGAGGAGCGAGCCGAACACCAGCAGCAGATGCTCGACGGCGAGCCGGCCGAGGTCGGGCGCGAACAGGCGGGCGAGCAGGCCCTGCCTGTCGGCGCTCGCCGGGCGCGCGCTGCCCGTCGTGCCGACGGCGCCGCTGGCCGCGCCGGCGATGCCGCGGGCCGCGAGGAACTTCGCCGCGGTCTCGGCGAAGCTGCGGCCGTCGAGCTCGACCTCGCCGTTCAGCGCGATCATCGTCGCCGCATCGATCGCACCCGCCAGAGGCTGCAGCGGCCGAGGGTCGACGCCGGCGCGCATCAGCAGCACCGCGTCGTACTTGGGGAAGAAGGCGCGATCGTCCTCGAGCACGCGCAGGCCGAGGCGGCCGAGCTTGGCATCGGTCGAGTAGACGTCGATCACGTCGACGCGGCCGGCGGCGACGGCGTCGTACGCCAAGCCATGGTCGAGGCCGACCGGCGTCGCCGCGAGCGCATACGCCTGGCGCAGCGCCGGCCAGCCGTCGGCGCGCTGCAGGAACTCGTGCGAGAGGCCGAGCTTGAGCTCGCGCGCCTGGGCCGAGGCGAGATCGGAAATGCGCGCGATGCCCAGGCTCTTCGCCCGGGCCTCGCTCATCGCCAGCGCATAGGTGTTGTTGAAGCCGAACGGCACCGCGGCTACCAGGCCGCGCGGCGCCAGCCAGCGATTGAGCTCGGCCAGCGACGGGTTGCCGTCGCGCTTGAGCAGCTCGCGCACGATCGTGCCGGTGTACTCGGGGTAGACGTCGACCGCACCACTGGCGAGCGCCTGCTCGAGGATGCCGGTGTTGCCCAGCCCCTGCCGGTGCAGGGCCGGCCGCCCCGCCGCGACCAGCGTCTGGGTGACGATCTCGCCGAGGACGTACGACTCGGTGAAGCGCTTCGACCCCACCACGAGCGCGGGCGGCTCGGGCGCGGCGACGGCCGGACCGTGCAACGCCAGGAAGAAGCCAAGAAGAAGGCCTTGTAGGACGATTCCCACAACCGAAATGGTGCTTCGCCCTTGGCCTGAACCAGAGCGGTGCCGGAAACTGACACGGTCGTTCACCTTCGCCGAGCGTGCCCCTGTCTTGCCTTCATTCTCTGGCCCTTCGCAAGTGCCCCGTGCCGCCCCGCAGCCGGCGTCAGGCGCGGCGCAAGAGCGGCTACCCATGACGCAGCTCAAGGCCTTCATCGTCGAGGACAGTCCGGTCATCCGGGAAAACCTCGTCGCCGCGCTCGAGGAAATGGCGCCGATCCGCGTCATCGGCAACGCCGAGGACGAATCGTCGGCGATCGACTGGCTGAGCCGGAGCGAGAACCGCTGCGACCTGGTCGTGGTCGACATCTTCCTGAAGAGCGGGTCGGGGCTGGGCGTGCTCAAGGCCGCCTCCTCCCTGCCCGTGCAGACCAAGCTCGTCGTCCTCAGCAACTACGCCACGCCCGACATGCGCCGCAAATGCCTCGAGCTCGGCGCCGACCGGGTGTTCGACAAGTCCAACGAGATCGATGCCTTGATCCTCTACTGTTGCCGCCTCGCCGACGGCGGCACGGGGTCCGGCGAGCTCGACGCGCTTGCCTGAGGCGATGCGACCCGGCGTCGACAGCAGCCCGCTACTGGATCAGCCCGTTCTTCAGGGCGTAGTAGGTCAGGTCGCTGTTGGACTCGAGCTTCATCTTCTCCATCACCCGGGTGCGGTAGGTGCTGACGGTCTTCACGCTGAGCGACATGCTGTTGGCCATGTGGCCGATGGTCTCGCCCTTGGCGAGCCGCAGGAACACCTGGAACTCGCGCTCCGAGAGCTGCTCGTGCGCCGGCTTGTCGCCGGCACCGCCGCCCAGGCCGTCGGCGAGCAGCTCGGCGACGCCGGCGGTGATGTACTTGCGGCCGCGGTAGACGGTGCGGATCGCCTTGACGATCTCCTCGGGGTCGCAGTCCTTGTTGAGGTAGCCGCTGGCGCCCTGCCGCAGCAGGGTCGTGGCGTAGTGCTCTTCGGGAAAGCCGGAGAGGATCAGCACCGGCAGGTCGGGCGCGCGCGCCTTGATCGCCGCCAGCGCGTCGACGCCGCTCTGGTCGGGCATCGAGAGGTCCATCAGGATCACGTCGACGTCGCCCTTCCTCACGATGTCGATCGCGTCGCGGCCGTTGGCGGCCTCGGCCACGACCGTGAGGTCCACCTGTTCGGAAAAAAACTGGCGCAGCCCGGCGCGAACGATGGCGTGGTCGTCGATGATGGCGATTCTGATCATGATGGTGCGTTTTCTGTGTTCTGCATGCGGCGATGAGTCCCCTATCCTACTTCCGGCGTAGCGTCGTCGCGTTCCCGCTCGCCGCCCTCGCGGCCCTGGCGATGTTCGTCATCAGCGAAGTGTCGTACCAGGACGCGACCTCCGCGCTCGACTCGCTCGGCGACCGCGCCACCGCGCGCAACCGGCTCAACCAGGTGGCCAAGAGCCTGCTCGACGCCGAGACCGGCCAGCGCGGCTACCTGCTCAGCAATCGGCAGGCCTATCTCGACCCCTACCGCGACGCCCAGGACGGGCTGCACGAGGCGACGGCCTGGCTGACCCGGTACTACGCCGCCGATCCGCACATGAGCGCGCTGATGAAGGACCTCAGCACGGCGGTGACGGAGAAGATGAGCGAACTCGCGACCTCGATCGACCTGCACGACAAGGGCTCCGACCGCGCCTGGCGCGACCTCCTGCTGAGCGACATCGGCAAGGAGAAGATGGAGCGGGTTCGCACCCTGACCGAGCAGCTCCTGGCCGAGGAGAGCGCGCAGGTCGCCAAGGGCAGGAAGGGCGTCTACCAGACGCTGATGCTCAACCGCATCGGCACCACCGCGATGGCGGCGGTGAGCCTGCTGGCCCTCTTCATGTACCTGCGGCAGACCGCGGCGCTCGACCGCCATACCGAGGCGGAGGCGCGCCGGGTCGAGAGCGAGCGCGACCGGCTCGAGGCCGAGGTCACGGCACGGACGCGGCAGCTGAAGGAGCTGGCGCAGCACCTGCAGACGATTCGCGAAGACGAGCGCAGCCGGCTCGCGCGCGAGCTGCACGACGAGCTCGGCGCCCTGCTCACCGCAGCCAAGCTCGACGCCGCGCGGCTCAAGTCGCGGCTCGGCAAGACCACGCCCGAGGTCCTCGAGCGGATCGCCCACCTCAACGAGACGCTGAACGGCGGCATCGCGCTCAAGCGCCGGATCATCGAGGACCTGCGCCCGTCCTCGCTCAGCAACCTGGGCCTGGTGGCCGCCCTCGAGATCCTGATTCGCGAGTTCGCGCAGCGGAGCGAGATCGCCGTCAGCGAGGACTTCGAGCACGTCGACCTGAACCCGGCGGCGCAGCTCACCGTCTATCGCCTGGTCCAGGAGGCGCTGACCAACATCGCCAAGTACGCCAAGGCGACCCAGGTCAACGTCACGCTGGCCGGCCTCGACGAGCAGCAGGTGCGGGTCGCCGTGCAGGACAACGGCGTCGGCTTCGACTCCGAGACACAGCGCTCGGCGAGCCACGGGCTGATCGGCATGCGCTATCGGGTCGAGGCCGACGGCGGCTCGATGCGCCTGGTCTCGGCCCCCGGCCAGGGCACCCTGATCGAGGCGATCCTTCCGGCCAGCTACATCGATTCCCCGGCACCTTCGGACGCACCTCCCGAGCCGGTGCCGGCGTGACGGCCCTTCCCCGGCCTGTCGGTTGCGTCCTACGATAGCGGGGTTGCTCCCCCGACAGGGCCGCGCGCGCGTACCCTATCGTCCTCGGCCGGGAAGGCACTCACACTCGCCCTGTTACTGAATCCCCGCCGGCAACCCTGAACCCTCAGACCCGTCACTCGAAAAAGGAATCGCGATGAACACCGTCAGCAGCAAACCTCTCGCGCAACAAGGCCAGGAAGCGGCCGACAAGGCGGCCGGCACGGCGCAAGACGCGATCCACTCCACCCAGCGCGCCGCCGACAGCGCGCTCGAGAGCCTGTCGTCCAAGGTCGAGGACCTGCGTGGCCAGGCCGCGCCCCTGCTCAACCGGGTCTCGTCGCAGGCCGAAGCGGCCGCGCGCCGCGGCATCGAAGCCGTGCGCGACACCTCGCAGCAGCTGCGCGAGAAGGCCGTGCGCGCTTCCGACAGCGCCGTCGGTTACGTCAAGGACGAGCCGATCAAGGCGATGCTGATCGCTGCCGCCACCGGCGCCCTGCTGATGGGCCTGGTCGCCCTGCTCAGCCGCTCCTCGCGCGACTGAGTCTGGCCGTGATCCACCCGCTCCTTCGCCTGATCGCCACCGAGCCTCAGGTTCTCGGCGATCACGTCGAGGCCTACGCCGAGCTTGTCGGCGACGAGGTCAGGAAGACGGGTTCGGCCTGGGGCCAGCGCTTGGCGCTTTATGCGGCGGCGCTCTGCCTGCTCGGCGTGGCGCTGGTCCTGACCGGCGTCGCCGTCATGCTCTGGGCGGCGCTGCCGGCGAGCGGCTTCCAGGCGCCGTGGGCGCTGATCGCGGTTCCCGCCGTCACCTTCGTGGCGGCGGCTGCGTGTGCCCTGGTCGCCCGCCGCAACCCGGTGGAGAACGCGTTCGAGAACGTGAAGAAGCAGCTGAGCGCCGACATGGCGATGCTGCGTGAAGTGAGCGCGCCATGAGCGCGGTGCTTCCGGGCGGCGCTGCCGCCACGCCACGCGGCCCCGCCGGCAGCGTCAGCCAGCCCATCCTCGCCCCGAACCTCGCCTCTGCAACCCAGCGGCTCGAAGCGTCGCGGGCACGCCTGCGGTCGGCCCTGATGACGATCGCGCATCCGCCGGCCAAGCCTTCGCTGCTCGACGACCTCAAGCTCGGCACTTTCGGCACGCAGATCTTCGACCGGTTGAAAGCATTGCCGGGTGCCGCCCTCGCCCTCGAGATCCTCGAGCACTGGTGGGCCGAGCATCCGCTGCACGCCGCCGGCGCGCTCGCCGAGCAGGCGTCGCGCCGCTACATCGGACCCTTCGCGAAGAAGAATCCGCTGGCCATCATCGTCGGCGGCGTCGTCCTGGGCGTGCTGCTGGCGTTCTCCAAGCCGTGGCGCTGGCTGCTCCGCCCTGCCCTGTTCGCCGGCCTGTTGCCGCAGCTCGCTTCGCAAACCCTCAAGCGCCTGCCTCTGGACTCGTGGCTGCGCATGCTTTCCAGCCTCACCGCGAAGAGGCCCGCCGCCAAGGCAGGTGCCGGTCCGCAGGCATCTCCCTTGCCAAAGGATTCCTGACGATTACCTCCCAACGGCCCCTTGCCGACCCGCCCGCGCGGATCTCGGCCGGTCTCCCTCCGTGGGGTCTTGAAAACGCGCTTCGGCGCGTTTCTTTTTTTCCTCGGCCTTGCCAGGCAGCGCTCTGGTCCGCATCTTGCTGGATCAGACGGCTCCTACAACGGTGGGTCAACCCGACCGACAGACCGTGAGAGGGTCGCTTCCTATGATTCCGTCAATGTCCCTGTTCAGCGATCTGACTCCCCAAGCCGCTGGCCACGGCGCAGCTCCGGCGCGGCGCCGCCCGATCTGGGCCACCTCGGCGATCGATGGCGCAGCCGACACCTCGCCGATGGATCTTTCCACGCTCGGCGCTCATGTCGACCGCTGCAATGGCTCGCGCGAGAGGATGTTCGGCCTGCGCTGTGCCGCCGATGCCTTGTCCGGCTTTCTCGCGCCACGGGTGGTGACCACGCTGGTCGCCCTCGCCATCGTTTTCGGGGTGGGTTCGCTCCTCGTCTGATCCCGCCATGGCGGCGACCGAACTGCTGCGGCTGGTGCCCGATGCGCCGCCGGCGGTAGGAGCGATCCTCGACCCGGCTCGCGGTCCGCTCGAGCGTCCCAACCGCTCGGAGATCTTCGGCCCCGAGCGCTTCGCCCAGCACGGGCGCAGCCTCGGCGACACCCATGCGGCGCGCTTCGCGGCCAAGGGATCGACCGCTTTCTTCCCGCGCCTGCGCGACAACATCCGCATCCTGCGCGAGGCGCACCGCTACATCGGCCGGCAGGCCACGACCGGCTACGACGTCAGCCCGGCGGCCGAATGGCTGCTCGACAACTTCCACCTGATCGAAGCGCAGCTGCGCGAGATCAACGACGGCCTGCCGCGACGCTATTTCCGCGACCTGCCGGTCCTGCAGGACGAGCCGCTGGTCGGCCTGCCCCGTGTCTACGGCGTCGCCTGGGCGTTCGTCGCCCACACCGACAGCGCCTTCGACGAAGAGCTGCTGGTCCACTTCCTGAAGGCCTACCAGGAGGCGCGCGAGCTGACGCTCGGCGAGCTCTGGGCGCTGCCGACGACGGTGCGCGTGGTCCTGATCGAGAACCTGCGCCGGCTGGCCGAACGGGTCGCCGCGAACAAGGCGGCGCGCGAGGTCGCGAACCTGTGCTCGGACCGCCTCGAGGCCTACCCCCCCGAGCAGCTCGACGCCGTGCTCGGCCTGCTCAACCGGCGCGGCGTCGGCGAGACCTTCCTGGCGCAGATGGCGCAGCGACTGCAGGATCCGCGAACCCCGGCCGAGCAGGCGGCGCGCGAGTGGCTGGGGCGGGTCGCGCCGCACCTGGCCGAGATCCAGACTCGCCTGCCGGCGGCACAGGCCGCCGACAACCTGAGCGTCGGCAACGCGATCACCTCGCTGCGCTCGATCGGCGACGCCGACTGGCCCGACATCGTCAGCCAGACCAGCGTGCTGATGCAGCTGATGCTGCGCTCGCCCGCGTTCGCCGCCGAGCGCGACGACACCCGCGACCGGAGCCTGCACGCGATCGAGAAGCTCGCCAAGAAAAGCGGCAGGAGCGAGCGCGCCGTCGCCGAGACGCTGCTCGGCCTGATGGACGCGGCCGACGCCGCTCCGGCCGGCAGCGACGACGATCCGCGCAGCGTCGCCGCGTACTGGCTGCTCGGTCCGGGCCAGGCGACGATGCTGCCGGCGATCGGCCTGCCCCAAAGCCACGCCTGGGAACGCCACGCGCGCCTGCGCGGCCTCGCCTTGCCCGCCTACCTGGGTGCGGTCGCGCTCGCCACCGGCGCGATCGTCGCCTGGCTGCTGCTGCGCCACAGCGCGGCGCTCGCACCGGGGGTCGCGCCATGGCTCGGCGGGCTCGCCGCGGCGCTGATGCTCCTGCCAGCGTCCGAGGCCGCGGTCGCCGTCATCAACCGGCTGATCAGCGAATCGGCGCGGCCGAGTCATCTGCCGCGGCTCGCGTTCCTCGCCGGCCTGCCGCGCGAGCACCGGCCGATGGTCGTCATCCCGGCGATGCTGCTCGGGCCCGAGTCGGGTGCGGCGCTCGCCCATCAGCTGCAGCTCCACTACCTCGCCAATCCGGAGAACGGCGTGCAGTTCGCGCTGCTCAGTGACTGGGCCGACGCGCCGCAGCAGCATGCCCCCGAGGACGCCGCGCTGCTCGACGCGGCCGTGCAGGCGATCGAGCGGCTGAACGCGCTCTACCCGGTCGGCGAGGGCGAAGCGCCGCGCTTCCTTCTCCTGCACCGCGAGCGAACCTTCTCCGAATCGGAGCAGCGCTGGATCGGCTGGGAGCGAAAGCGAGGCAAGCTCGAGCAGCTGCTCGCGATGCTGGCCGAAGGAACGGCCTCGCCGTATGTGGATCTCGGCCGGGTTTCGCGGGTCGAGCCCGGCGTGCGCTACGTGCTGACGCTCGACAGCGACACCCGGCTTCCGCCCGGACGCCTGCGCGACCTGGTCGGCGTGGCCGCGCATCCGCACAACCGGCCGCGGCTCTCGGCCGATGGGCGCCGGGTCGATCGCGGCTACGGCATCCTGCAGCCTCACGTCGCCACGCCCCTGTGCGCGCCCGAGGAAGTGACGCTCTACCACTGGCTGTTTTCCGGCCAGAGCGGCATCGATCCGTACAGCATCGCCAGCTCCGAGGTCTACCAGGACCTGTTCGGCGAAGGCACCTTCACCGGCAAGGGCCTGCTCGACGTCCAGGCCGTGCACGCCGTGCTCGGCGGGCGCCTGCCGCCGAGCCAGGTGCTGAGCCACGACCTGCTCGAGGGCTCGCTCGCGCGCTGCGCCGCGGTGACCGACGTCTCGATCATGGAGGACGCGCCGTTCCACGCCGACGTCGCCGCCTCGCGGGTGCACCGCTGGACCCGCGGCGACTGGCAGCTGCTGCCGATCCTGCTGCGCCCGGGCCGCTACCCGCTGCGCGCGATCAACCGCTGGAAGATGATCGACAACCTGCGCCGCTCGCTGGTCGCGCCGGCGTCGATGGCGCTGCTCGCGCTCGCGCTGGCGACGACCGTGGTGTCGCCCTGGGCGGTGCTGGCGCTGATCGGCCTGGCGTTCACCGCCGGCCCGCTGATGGGCACGATCGCCGGCTTCTGGCCGAGCCGGGACGACGTCGCCCGAGCCCACTTCTATCGCCAGTGGCTCGCCGACCTGGCGCGGGTTCTGCTCAGCGGCGCCTGGCTGCTCGCGCAGCTGATGCAGCTCGCCCTGATGGCGGTGGACGCGATCGTGCGCGCCGTCTGGCGCACCGCGGTGAGCCGTCGCCACCTGCTCGAGTGGACCACCGCCGCGGCGGCCCAGGCGTCGGCCTCGACCGACCTGCCGACCCTGGCGCGCAAGCACTGGGGCGTGCCCCTCGCCGCGGCCGTGCTGTGGGGGCTGCTCGCCGCCTTTCGCGCGCCCCATCCACTCTTCGCCACCGTGCTCTGCGTCGCCTGGGCGCTCTCGCCGGTGTGGAGCTGGTGGGTCAGCCGGCCGCGCCCGCAGCGCCGCGCCGACGCGCTGTCGCCGACCGATCGCGACTACCTCGCCGCGGTCGCGCGCGACACCTGGCGCCTGTTCGAGCGCTGCGTGGTCCCGGGCGACCACGACCTGCCGCCCGACAACCTGCAGACCGCGCCGCACGACATGGTCGCGCACCGCACCTCGCCGACCAACATCGGCCTGTACCTGCTCGCCACCGTCTGCGCGCGCGAGTTCGGCTGGATCGGCCGCAACGACACGATCTCCCGGCTCGAGGCGACGCTCGCCGGCCTGCAGGCCCTGCCCCGGCACCGCGGGCACTTCCTCAACTGGTACGACACCGAGCGGGCGCAGGCGCTGCTGCCGCAATACGTCTCCACGGTCGACAGCGGCAATCTCTGCATGCACCTGCTCGCGGTCGCGCAGGCCTGCCTCGAGCTCGCCGGGTCGCGCCGCGACGACTCGGCGCTGCGGCGCGAGCTGAGCGCGGCGAAGGCACGCATCGGCGCCTTGCGAGCGGCGAGCGACAAGGCGCTGCCCGCGGCCGACGCGCTGGCGTCGCTGCTCGAAGGCGACGATCCGCTCACGCGGCTCGCGGCCGACCCGGCAGGCGCCGAGCAGCAGCTGGCCGCGGCCGAGGTCGAGCTCGCCGCCTGGATTCCGCCGCTCGCGGCCGATGCGCCGGTCACGGTCGCGCACCGGCTCGCCTGGGCGGTGGCCGATGCCATCGCGACCTTGCGCTCGGCGCGACTCGACCTCGCCGGCGACGACGACGCCGAGGCGCGCCTGCGCGCCGTCGTCGCGACCTGCCAGCGGCTGGCGCGCGAGCCCGACTTCGAGTTCCTCTATCACCGCAAGCGCCGCCTCTTCCACATCGGCTTTCGCGTCGCCGAGCACCAGCTCGACGCCGGTTTCTACGACCTGCTCGCGTCCGAGGCGCGCGCCACCAGCCTCTGGGCGATCGCCAAGGGCGACGTCCCGGCCGCGCACTGGGCGGCGCTCGGCCGGCCGTTCTTCGCAGCCGGCGACCTGGCCGGCCTGCGCTCCTGGTCGGGCTCGATGTTCGAGTATCTGATGCCGACGCTGGTGCTCGACGAGCCGCACGGCAGCGTTCTCCATTCGGCCGCGCGGGCGGCGGTGCAAGAGCAGATCGACTTCGGCCGCCGCCATCACGTGCCCTGGGGCATCTCCGAATCGGCCTACGCGGGCAGCGACCACACCCTCGCCTATCAGTACGCACCGCAGGGCATTCCGTCCCTGGCGCTGCGCCGCACGCCGATCGACGAGCTGGTGGTCGCCCCGTATGCGACGGCGCTGGCGGCGCAGGTCGCACCGCATCGCGCCGCCGCCAACCTGCGCCGCCTCGAGCGGATCCGGGCGCGCGGCCGCTACGGCTTCATCGAGGCGCTCGACTACACGCCGGCGCGCCAGTCGGGCACCGAAGGCGTCGCCCGGGTCGAGACCTTCATGGCACACCACCAGGGCATGAGCGTGGTCGCGCTCGCCAACGTGCTGCTGGCGGGCGCGCCGCGCCGCTGGGGCATGCGCGATCCGCGCATCGAAGCGGTGGCGTCGCTGCTGCACGAGCGCGCGCCGCGCGAGGTCACGGTGCTGCACGAAGCGCCCGCGAGCTCGGCGCCGGGCGCGCTGCAGAAGCGCGGCCCGGGCGTGCTGCGCGACGTCCTGCCCGGCATGGCGGCGATCGAGCCGACCCATCTGCTCTCGAACGGCCGCTACGCCGTCATGCTGCGCGCCAATGGCGCCGGCAGCAGCCGCTGGGGCCGCGACATGATCACGCGCTCGCGCGACGACGCCTTGCGCGACGCCTACGGCAGCTTCTTCCATCTGCGCTGGGACCGGCAGCCGCGGGCGGTCTCGCTGACCCAGCATCCGGCGCCGGACCGCGCAGCGCACTATCACGCCAGCTTCCATGCCGACCGCGCCTGGTTCGGCGCGAGCTGGCCGGAGGTGGACGCCGAGACCACGGTCTGGGTCAGCCCCGAGGACGACATCGAGTTCCGGCGCGTCGTCCTGCGCAACAAGGGCGACCGGACGCTCGACCTCGAGCTGATGTCGGCGTTCGAGGTCTCGCTCGCCGACGCCCGCGCCGACGAGGCGCATCCGGCCTTCCAGAACCTGTTCGTCGGCGCCGAGTGGCAGGCCGGCCACCAGGCGCTGGTGTTCGAGCGCACGCCGCGACTGGCGCACGACAAGAGCGTGCTCGCGGCGCACTTCATTGCCGAGGCCGAGCCGCCTGTCGCCGGCCTCAGGCTGCAGGTCGACCGGCAGCGCTGGCTCGGCCGCAACCGCGGCGCCAGCCATCCGCTCGCCTCCTTCGATGAGCCTCCGGCAGCGACCGATGGCGGGGAAAGCGCGCCGCTGGACACCGGCCTCGACCCGGTCGCGGCGTTCGCGCTGCGCCTCGAGATCGCCCCCGGCGGCCAGGCGCGCGTCACCTTCTGCACCGCGGCGGCGAACAGCCGGGCGACCCTGCGCGCGGTGATCGACAAGTACCGCCAGCCGAGCAACGTCGAGCGCGCCTCGATGATGTCGGCCACGCTCGCCGGCATCCGCCTGCGCGAGATGCGGATCGGCGCCGAGACCTTCGCCGCGATCCAGACCCTGAGCACCCTGCTCGCCCTGACGCTGACCCGGCCGCACGCGCTGCGCGCCGAGGCGAGCGAGGTCTGCGACCGGCGCCTGCTCTGGCGCTTCGGCATCTCCGGCGACCGGCCGATCGTCCTCGTCTCCGCCGGCGTCGACCAGGGCCTGGGCCTGCTGCGCTCGCTGGCGCAGGCGCTGCGCCTCTGGGCGTGGGGCGGCGTCGCCTGCGATTTCGTCGTCGTCAACCACGAGCCGACGTCCTACCTCATGGAAGTCGCCCGGCAGATCGGCGCGCTGCGCGAGGCGCATGTCGCCGCCTGCAATGCCCAGCCCTGCGCCGCCGAGACGGGCTTCTTCATCCTCGCCGCCAGCGACCTGCACGGCGACGAGCTCTCGACCCTGCGCGCCCTGGCCCGGGTGCGCCTCAACGCCGACGGCCGGCCGCTCTGGCATCACGTGCAGGAGCTGGTCGAGGAGCACGACCACGCCCTCGAGGACCGCCAGGCAATCTCCTCGGCCTCGCTGCCCGCCGACATGGGCTCGGAGATCGTGCCGCAGGCGCCCGCGGGCGAGTTCGCCCAGACCAGCGGCGAGTTCCGCTTCGACGTCACCGCCCTGATCCGGCCGGCGCGGCCCTGGGTCAACGTGCTGGCCAATCCCGTGTTCGGCGCGCAGCTGAGCGAAGCCGGCGGCGGCTACAGCTGGGCGCTGAACAGCCGGCTCAACATGCTGACGCCATGGTCGAACGATCCGGTCGCCGACCCGCCCGGAGAATGGTTCCTGCTCCAGGACACGCGAACGATGCGAGCCTGGAGCGTGACGCCTTCGACCGCCGGCGACAACCGCGCCGAATACCGGGTCTCGCACGGCCAGGGGCACAGCACGATCAGCCATCGCCACGGCTCGCTCGACGTCAGCGTCTCCTGGTGCGTGGACCCCGACGCCGCGCTCAAGCAGGTGCGGCTGCGCCTGATCAACCGCGGCCACAAGACGCTCAATTTGCGCATCGTCGGCATCGCCGAATGGATCCTCGGCGCCAACCGCGCCGATCGCGGCACCACGCTCACGAGCGTGGCGAGCCAGCGCGCCGCGGCGGGCGACGACAGCGGCGCCGCGGCGCAGGCCGACGACGGGCGCGGCGACGACCTGCGCATGACGACGCTGTTCTGCACCCAGCGCGACCGTTCCGGCGGCTTCGGCGGCGGCACCGCCTTCTTCGGCCTCTCGGGCGACGCCGACGAGCTGACCGACTGGACCTGCGACCGGCGCGAGTCGTTCGACGCGCGCGGCCGCCTGGTCATCCCCGACCAGTACGGCCAGGCGAGCGGCGGCGGCCTCGACCCGTGCGCGGCGATCGCGACCCGGATCGCGCTGCGCGCCGGCGACACGATGGAGCGCACCTTCCTGCTCGGCTGGGCGCCGAGCCCGGAAGGCGCGCAGGCGCTGGCCGCCAGCGCGGCGCGGGTCTCGCCGCTGAAGCGCAAGCTCGCGGTCCGCGACCGCTGGGACGAGCTGCTCGACGCCACGGTCGTCCGCACGCCCGACCCGCTGTTCGACGCCATGGTCAACCGCTGGCTGCTCTACCAGACCGTTGCCTGCCGTCTCTGGGCCAAGGCCGGCTTCTACCAGGCGGGCGGCGCCTACGGCTACCGCGACCAGCTGCAGGACTCGATGGCGCTCGCCTGGGCCGCGCCCGACATGCTGCGCCGGCAGATCCTGCTCGCCGCTTCGCGCCAGTTTCCCGAAGGCGACGTTCAGCACTGGTGGCACGCGCCCACCGGCGCCGGCGTGCGCACCCATTTCTCCGACGACCTGCTCTGGCTGCCGCACGCCGCCTTGCGCTACACCGTGGCCACCGGCGACACCGGCGTGCTCGACGAAAGCGTGCCCTTCCTCGAAGGCATGGCGGTGCCGCCCGGCGCCGAGGACGCGTACTACGCGCCCGGCATCGGCGCCGAGAGCGCGAGCGTCTACGAGCACTGCGCGCGGACGATCGACCGCAGCCTCACCGCCGGCGCGCACGGGCTGCCGCTGATGGGCACTGGCGACTGGAACGACGGCATGAACCGGGTCGGCCACGAAGGCCGGGGCGAATCGGTGTGGCTCGCCTGGTTCGTGGTCGACATCGTCGAGCGCTTCGCCCCGGTCGCCGAGGGCCGCGGCGAGACGGCGCGCGCGGCCACCTGGCGCGACGCCGCTCGCGGCTGGCGCCACGCGCTCGAGGAGGCCGGCTGGGACGGCGAGTGGTACCGGCGCGCCTTCTTCGACGACGGCACGCCGCTCGGCTCGGCCACGAACGAGGAAGGCCGGATCGACCTGATCGCCCAGGCGTGGGCGGTGCTCTCGAGGGCCGCGCCCGAGGCGCACCAGCGCCAGGCGATGGCTTCGCTCGAGGCGCAGCTCGTCGACCCCGAAGCCGGCCTGCTTCGCCTGCTCGACCCGCCGCTGCGCAACGCGCAACCGAGCGCCGGCTACATCCAGGCCTATCCGCCCGGCGTGCGCGAGAACGGCGGCCAGTATTCGCACGCCGGCGTGTGGGCGCTGATGGCGCAGGCGCAGCGCGGCGACGGCGACGCCGCCTACCGCTACTTCGGCTATCTCAGCCCCGCGCATCGCTCGCGCCACCCCGGGCGCGGGCCGGCGTATGCGATCGAGCCCTACGTGATGGCCGGCGACGTCTACAGCGCGCCGCCGTATGTCGGCCGCGGCGGCTGGAGCTGGTACACCGGCTCGGCGGCGTGGCTGCATCGCGCCGCGATCGAGTCGATGTTCGGCCTCGTCCAGCACGGCGACGAGATCGAGTTCCGGCCCTGCCTGCCCAGCGCATGGAACGAGGTGGAGATCGTCCTCACGCGCGCCGGCAAGAAGCTGCAGGTGGTGTTCGCACGGACCGCCCCGGCAGCGCTGCCCGCCGGCGCGCTCGCGCTGCGGCCGGGCGAGCGTCTTCGCTGGTCGGCGCTGCCGCCTGCGGCCGCTTATCGAATGCTTCTCGGCCCGGCGTCGGCTCCCTCGGCCGACGACGCCGAAAGCGCGCTGCTACGGGTCGGCTGAGAGCCGACCGGGCCGCCGGCCCGCCGGTTGCTGTCCGTCTGTCCTACAGCGGCGCACGCGGCATTCCGATGGCCGCGGCGCGAGCGCCTGCCTAAAGTTCTCCCATCGAAATTCACAGCCGCACGGACCTTCGGGACCGGAACGGCGCAGGGAGAAACAACATGCTCAAGTGGGCCCTCATCTTCGCCATCATCGCCCTCATCGCCGGCGGCCTGGGCTTCACCGGCGTCGCCGCCGGCGCGGCCGGCATCGCCAAGATCCTGTTCGTCGTGTTCCTGGTGCTGTTCGTCGCCGTGCTGCTGTTCGCATTGCTCGGCGCCAAGGCGGTGGCCAGCAAATGA
This sequence comes from Burkholderiales bacterium, assembly GCA_021414305.1. Classification (GTDB taxonomy): domain Bacteria; phylum Pseudomonadota; class Gammaproteobacteria; order Burkholderiales; family Burkholderiaceae_C; genus Schlegelella_A. The sequence continues at coordinate 179,644 of JAIOOS010000029.1, forward strand.
GCAACGCGGAAAAGACCATGAACAATCCTTCGGTCGGCAAGGTGCAGAGCCTGCACGACGACGGCACCCACCTGCGGCTGGACGAGCGCGCGCTCGAGGCGGCCAAGCGCAGCCTCGAGAAGGGCGCCGTGACGCCGAGCTACGGTCCGTGGCGCGAAGACATCATCAAGCTGCTGAACGACGCCCTCGCCACCGAGATCGTCTGCACGCTGCGCTACAAGCGGCACTACTACACCGCCAAGGGCGTGGCGTCGCCGGCGATCGCCGACGAGTTCCTGGTGCATGCACAGGAAGAGACGGCGCATGCCGACCAGCTCGCCGAACGGATCGTCCAGCTCGGCGGCGAGCCCGACTTCGCACCGGCGACCCTGCTCGAGCGCAGCCACGCCGACTACGACGAATCGTCGGACCTGCAGGCCATGATCCGCTCGAACCTGATCGCCGAACGCGTGGCCATCGAGGCCTACAGCCAGATGATCGCGCTGATCGGCGACAAGGACTCGACCACCCGCCGCATCCTCGAATCGATCCTCGGCCAGGAGCAGGAGCACGCCGACGAGCTCAGCGACTGGCTCACTCCCTGACGTTTCAGGCCTGCTTCGGTGGGGCCTTCGAATCCACCGTCACTCGTTCCATAACTCGTCCTTTCCTCACTGGAGTCACACCATGAACCTTCGCACCCCTCTCGCGGCGCTCGTTGCCGCCGCCGCCCTGATCGTCACCTCCGGCTGCGCGGTCACGCGCGGCCAGGAATCGGTCGGCTCCTACGTCGACGACGCGTCGATCACGACCTCGGTCAAGGCCAAGATGGTCGAGGACAAGAACGTCGACGCCTCGGCCATCAAGGTCGAGACGCTGAATGGCGAGGTCATGCTGTCGGGCTTCGCCAAGAACTCGGTCGAGAAGAACACCGCCGAAAGCATCGCCATGAAGGTGAAGGGCGTGAAGGGGGTCAAGAACCAGATCGCCGTTCGCCCGTGATCGTGATCGAGCCGGCGCTCCGTGCCGGCTGATCGCTGCCTCGGCAGCATGCCGCCCGGCCGTCGCGAGACGCCCGGGCGGTTTTCGTTGGCGACGACTCCCGGTCGGCGGGAGCGACTTGGCTCAGCCCGCTGTCAGGCCGGGCACGCAGGCGACCCCGCCTGCAAGGCGACAACGCTCGCGCCGATCGCAGCGGCCAGGCGAACGGCCGCGCGGCGATGCGCGGCGGCGAGCTCCGGCATGCCGCCGCTGGCGCCCTCGCGCACGAGCAACGTGCAGCGCAGCGTGGCGCCGGCATTGGCCGGGACCACGCTCCATGCGGCCTCGATGCGCGCCTCGCGGCCGGGAACCGAATCGAAGCGCCGCAGCTCGAGCGCCACCCGCAGCGGCGGCGTGGCGCCTCGCCCTTCGACGATGCCGAAACGCGCGCCGAGCTGCTCGAGCAGCGCCTGGCGCAGCTCGTCGCGCAGCGGGCTCGCCCAGCGCTCCTGCTCGAGGCTGGCAAGGCTCTCGTCCGGCAGGCGCACCAGCCACTGCGGCTGATCCACCTGCGCCGGCAGACGGATCGGCTCGAGCACCACGAACAGCGGCGCGGCGCGCACCGCGGGGTCCCGCGGCGTCGGCTCGGCCGGCATCAGCGTGTGCAGCCGGGTCGGCGGCGGCGAGGTCGAGCAAGCCGCGAGCGCGAGCAATGCAGCGAGCGCGACGGCGGCGAGCGGAAGGAATCTCTCTGTCATGGCGGGGCCTGTCGGGTCGCTCAACGTTGCGGAACGGGGGCGTCGGCCGGCTTGCCGCGCAGCAGCGACTCCGGATGCTGCTGCAGGTAGTCGGACAGCACGCGCAGCGAACGCGCGGTGCGCTGCAGCTCGAGCAGGGTCTCCTGCAGGTTCTGCTGCACCGGTGCGCCCGGATCGGTGACGTTGCGGTCGAGGTTGTCGAGCGAGGCCTGGGCCCGGGCCAGGGTCTTCTGCACCTCGGCCATCGCCTTCTGCGCTTCCGGTGTGAGCCGGCTGATCGCGGCGTTGGCGCCGGCGAGAGTCGAGCGCAGGTCCTTGCCGATCTCGTCGAACGGAATCTTGCTCACCTTCTCGACGATCTCGGCGATCTGCGGCTGGATCTCGCTCAGGGTGCCTTTCGCCGTCGGCAGGGTCAGCGTGCCGTCGTTCAGGGACGCCCGCGCCGACTCCTTGCCGATGAAGTCGAGGGCGACGTAGAGCTGCCCGGTCAGGAGGTTGCCGGTGCGAAGCTGGGCGCGGATGCCGTTGGCGACGAGTTGCTGCAGGGCCGCGGCGTCGCCGGTCTCGGCGGGCGACTTCGCCGGCGCCGCCTGCAGCAGCGCGGTGCGGACGACGCCCAGGCGCTGCGGAAAGACGTCGGCAAAGACCTCGACCGGGAAGCGCTTGCGCGCCGGGTCGTACTGCAAGGCGATCGACGTGACCTTGCCGATCTCGAGGCCGAACAGGTCGATCGCCGCGCCTTCGGCCAGGCCGCGCACCGACGAGTCGAACACCATCCGCACCCGCACCGGCAGGCCGTCCGGCGGCGCCATCGCCGAGGGGCGATCGTTGTACAGGGTGAACACCGCGTTCGCCGGCACGGGCTTGCGCGGACCGGGCGGATTCTCGAACGCCAGCCCGCCCGCCAGCACCGAGGCGAGGGTCTGCGTGTTCAGGGTGAGGCCGCTGGCGTTGACGCTGAGGTCGATGCCGCTCGCGTTCCAGAACCGCGTGTCCTGGCCGACCAGCTTCTGGTACGGCGCCTCGATGAAGATGCGCACCGAGAGCTCGTCGCGCTGGGCGTCGAGCGTGTAGCCGACCACCCGGCCGACGTTGGTGCGGCGGTAGAAGACCGGCGAGCCGAAGTCGAGCGAACCGAGGTCGAAGGAACGCAGCACGAAGATCGCGCCCGGCTCGCCGCGCAGCACGAACGGCGGCGCCTCCAGGCCCTTGAACTCGCTGCGCGCGGTGGTGGACACGCCGGCATCGGTGCCGATGTAGGCGCCCGAAAGCAGCGTGCCGAGGCCGGTGACGCCGCCGATGCCGATGCGCGGCCGGACCACCCAGAAGCTCGTGTCCTGCACCGCCATGCCCGCCGCGGAACGGTCGAGCTGGACGCCGACGACGACGCCCTTACGGTCGTCGCGCAGCGACACCGTGCGCACCTTGCCGATCACCACTTCCTTGTAGCGAACCTCGGTCTTGCCGGGCTCCACGCCCTCGGCGGAAGCGAACTCGATGTCGATGCGCGGGCCGGTCAGGAAGACGTTGCGCACCAGCAGCGAGGCGCCGATCGCCACCGCCACGGCCGGCAGCAGCCAGACCAGCGAGACGTTCCAGCGTCGCGCCTGGACGACACGCGGCTGCGGCAGGTCCTCGGCCGCCGGCTGCGCGGGGTCAGGCGGATCGTCCGGCATGTTCGGCAACTCCTGTGTTCGGCGGCGCCGACCCGCGCCGGGCGGCGGGCCGGGGATCGTCCCAGATCAGCTTCGGATCGAAGGCGTAGGTCGCGAGCATCGTCAGCACGACGACCGCGGCGAAGGCGAGCAGGCCCGGCCCGGCCTGCACGCTGGCGAGCGAGCCGTAGCGGATCGTCGCCGCGAGCAGGACGACGACGTAGACGTCGAGCATCGACCAGTGGCCCACCGCCTCGATCAGGCGGTACAGCCTCGCCCGGTCGAGCCGGCGCCAGGCGGGCGCGTACTGCGTGCTCCAGGCGAGCAACGCCAGGGCGCCGATCTTCAGCACCGGCACCGCGATGCTGGCGATGAAGACGATGATCGAGAGACCCCAGGAGCCGTCGATCCAGAGCTCACGGATGCCGCCGAGCAGGGTGTGGTCGTCGTGCTGCAGCGCCGAGACGGTGGTCATGATCGGCAGCACGTTGGCTGGCACGTAGAGCACCGCGGCCGCGACCGTCGAGGCCCAGGTGCGCTGCAGGCTGAGGGGCTTCCTGACGTGCAGCACGTGGCCGCAGCGCGGGCACTTCTGCAGCCGGGGTGCGTCGCCGGGCCGCTCGACTTCGTCGGCGAACGCGTTCGCCGAGGTCAGGCCGCAACTCTCGCAGCCGAGCACCGGCGGCCGGGACGGATCGTCGTAGGCCACGTCGCTGGCGGCACTCATTGCACGTGCCACCACAGGTGCTTGAGGCCGGCCGACTCGATCGCCGCGAACAGCACCATCACCCCGCCGAGGGCGAACAGCCCCGGTCCGGGCACGGCATCGGCCAGGCCCGCGAGGCGCACCAGCGACAGCAGCGCGCCGATCGTGAACACCTCGATCATGTTCCAGCGGCCGGCCTGGTGCAGCACGCGAACGCAGGTGGCGAAGCCGCGTGGCACCCTGCCGGCGGCCAGCGGCACCAGCACGTAGAGGCGCAAGACGAGGAACAGCGCCGGCGCGATCAGGGCCGTGATCGCGGTGGCCGCGGCAACGATTTCCTGGCCCTCTTCCCAGCTCGCGGAAATCGCCCCCGGCAGGGTCGTTGCCGTGGCGACGCCGCGCAGCTCGAGCACGAGCACGTCGCTGCTGATGCCGATCAGGAAGACGACGGTCGCGGTGATCGTCAACGCAAGGATGGTCGTCAGCGACATGCGGTGGCCGCGGCCGAGGACGGCCTCGCAGCGAACGCAGCGGGCGATCGAGCCGTGGCCGAGCGGGCGCCAGCGGTGCGCCATCGCGCACTGCTCGCACACCACCAGCGAACCCTGTTCACGGCTCATCCCGACTCCGCGCGCACCCTGCGCGACTGGCGGCGATTATCACGGCCGCCCGGGGACGCGCTCCTCGCGGCTGCGCCGGGCGGTCAATTCACCGATCGGATGTAGGCCACGGTACGCGGGGCGTAGCGCTGCTGCATGCGCGCCTGCTGCGTCTGGACGGCGAGAACCGGCCGGGCAACGAAGCGCGCGTCCTCGGCGGCACGAGCTGCCGCCTCGAGCTGGATCGCGGCGCGGCGCTGCGTCTTGGCCCGGTCCACCGCGCCGACGACGACCGAATAGAACACCGCCAGCAACACGATCCCGATCAGCACGGCGCTGCCGAGAACGCCATGCCGCACGAGCGGCCTCTGCATATCGAGCGTGCTCATGTCCTCTCCTTGCTTCCTGAGCGCGAGGTGGTGGCCCTGCGGCCGTTGCGCGGCTCTCGCCGTTCCTTGGGACTGGCCGGCCGCGCCGCCCGTTTCGTCGTCGCCGTGCGATACCGCTGCGGAGCGGTCTCGGGCGTCATTGACGTCGGCGAGACGTCGAAGAACCAGCGCACGAAATGGTCGATCCGGTCGGTGAGCGTGGACATGAAGGTCTCCTGGAAGCGACCTTACGCACGCGCAGCAGTGCGGCGAAGCAGCAGATCCCGCCGACTGGCGTCGGACGCCGCCTACTCCGGCCGACCTGCGGACATTTCCTACACCGCGCTCCGGCGCCGTCGCATGGAGCGCCCCCGGGCCACATGGCAAATTTCCCGGGCGGTCAGGAGGCCGTGTCCGGGAGCTTTTTCCATGCTGATCAGGATCGGGTTCGACATCGAGCTGTCCGTCGCCACGCCGATGGCCCTCATCTACCTGCTGCGCGTGCATCCTTCGCGGCGCGACGACCTCGTCGCCCCGGAAAACCTGCTGGTGAGCGGCGGCCTGCAGCCCGAGGAGTACATCGACAGCTTCGGCAACCATTGCGGCCGGGTCAATGTGCCGGTGGGGATGAGCACCGTGCGGCTGACCAGCGACGCGCTGATCCGCGACTCCGGCGAGCTCGACGAGTTCAACCCCGAGGCGCGCCAGCACGACCCGACCGAGCTACCCGCCTCGACCCTGCAGTTCCTGCTGCCGAGCCGCTACTGCGAGGTCGACAGCGAGCTGCTCTCCTTCGCCTGGAACCGCTTCGGCGGCATCGCGCCCGGCCCGGCCCGCGTCCAGGCGATCTGCGACTTCGTCCATTCGCACCTGAAGTTCAACTACAAGTCGGCCCGCCCCACCCGGACCGCGCTCGACGGCTTTCGCGAGCAGGAGGGCGTGTGCCGCGACTTCACGCACCTGGCGATCACGCTCTGCCGCTGCATGAACATCCCCGCGCGCTACACCACCGGCTACCTCGGCGACATCGGCATCCCGCCGGTGCCCGGACCGATGGACTTCAGCGCCTGGTTCGAGGCCTTCCTCGGCGACCGCTGGTACACCTTCGACGCCCGCCACAACCGGCGCCGCATCGGCCGCATCGTCATGGCGCGCGGCCGCGACGCCGGCGACGTGCCGATCACGATGTGCTTCGGCCCGAACAGCCTGGTCCGCTTCGACGTCGTCACCGACGAGGTCGTCGAGGAGCGGGTCGCCGCCTGAGCCGGCACCGGCCGGCATCCACAACCCAAGGAGAACACGATGGCAAGCACCCCCGCGAAGAAAGACGAAGTCCAGGGCGAAGGCGACTACGAGGCCGGCCGCCGCTACGACAAGGCGGCGCGCGAGTTCGCCGAGTCCGGCAAGGTCCAGCCGGCGGCGCACGAAGCCGCGCCCGGATCTGCGAGCGAGGCCGAAGCCATGAAGCGCGCCGAGGAGATCGGCAAGTCGCATTCGAAAGGCGAGGACCGCCCCGAGGGCGGCAAGAGCAAGAGCTGAGCTTCAGCGCGCCGCGCTCGCCGCGCTGGCCGCGGCGGGGGGCGTGCGAACGTTCTTCGCGACCGGCGTCGCCGTGCCGATCTTGCCGCTGGTCGGCACCAGTGCAGCGCACTGCGCCGCGGTCTGCTTGGCCGCATCCCGCGCCCCCGGGTCGACGAAGGGGATCACTGCCGCCAGGGGGCCGATCAGGACGCCGAGCAGCGTGGCCGCCGCCGTCTTGCCCGCCAGCTTCTTCACGTCGACCGAGACCTTGGGCTCGCCGAGGGTGCCGCGCACGAGGATCGGCGTGCGCAAGGTCAACGGGCTGAAGTCCTTCGGCGAGACGACCGCGCGCAGGTCCAGCGTTTCGCTCTTGAGCGATACGCTGCCGTCGATGAAGATCGTCGAATCGGGAGTGTTCAGGACGAACACCTTGGGCGTGGCCAGGCCGCCGGCAACGTCGAGATCGACCACGTTGCAGAGGATCGGCAGCGACTTGTCGGCGGTCAGCTTCAGGCCCAGCGCCTGGGCGACGTCGAGACCGAGCAACTCGACGACCATGTGCGAGATCGTCGCCTCGCGCACGTGCATGCGGATGTCGCCATTGAGGCTGGCGAGGATTTCCGCCGTCGAGCGGCCCGCGCCCTTGACCTGCAGCAGCGCGTCGAGCTTGCCGGAAACATAAGGCGGCGCGTCCGCGGCCGACCGCTTGACCCGCAGCCAGTGCGCGAGGTCGACGCCGAGGGCGCGCAGGTCCGCGGTCCACAGCGCCTTGTCGGTGCGGCCGTCGAGCTGGAGGAAGCCGACCACGCGACCCTGGGCGGTTCGGCCCTCGAAATCGGCGATCGTCAGCACGCCGTCGGCGAGCAGCAGATGGCCGCGCACCGGACGCAGGGGCTCGATCAGGGTCGTGCCCGGATCGAACATCGCGATGTCGATCAGGACGTCGGCGTCCATCGCGCGCAGCGACGGCAGGTCGAACTTGCGGTCGGGAATGACGCGCTCGCTCGAGGCGGCCTTGGCGCCCGCGGCCGCGGCATCGCCGCTCGCCGGCGCGCCGACCACCGGCCCCAGGTCGGCCAGCACCAGGCGCGAGCCCGTGAGCTTGCCAGCCAGCAGCGGCACCTTGCGCCGGCTGTCGTAGGTGAATTCGCCACCGAGGCGGCTGCTGCCTATCGTCGCTTCGTCGAAGGTCGCCTTCCAGATGCCGCCGTCCTTCGCCACGTTGCCCCGTGCCTTGACCTCCGGCGTGGTCGGCAGGGTGATGCCGAGCGGGTCGCCGATCGCGGCAAGCGATGCCCCCGAGACCACGAAGCGGCCCTGCAAGCCGGCGAAGTGCATCGGATCGGTCGTGCGGCCGTCGAACGTGAGCCGGGCGCGGCCGACGCTGGCGATCAGGTGCAGCGGCTGGGCCGTCGCCTCCTTGCCTTCGGCCAGCAGACCGAGAACGCCGGCGGTGCCGAGCTCGATGCGCACCGGCAGCTTTCGGTACTGGCCGGTGGCGTTCAGGCGCAGGCCGCGCTCGCCGGGTGCGAGCGCCACCGCCGAGGCCGCAGCCGCCGCGCCGCTGGCCGCGTTGCCGGCGCGCACGGAGATGCCGCTCGGCGCCGAAGCCGCGCTCGCTGCGTCACCGGTCGCCGGCGCCGGCGTGCTGCCGTCGTTGAGGGCGAAGTTCGCGTCGATCGCGGCCGGCAGGAGCTCGTCGCGGTAGGTGAGGTGGCCCTGGCCGACGCGCAGCTTGCCGAACCGCGGCAGGGCCTGCGGCGCCTCGCTGGTGTCGGCCTTGGCCTTCTTGCCGAACTGCCAGGAGGCGCTGCCGTCGGCGGCCCGTTCGAGGGCGGCGTCCAGCTCGCTCGCCTCGAGGTCACGGATGCGCAGCGGCTCGCCGCGCCCGGCGCTCCAGAGATCGAGGTAGCTGAGCTCCAGCCGGGCGTCGCGCGCGAGCAGCATGTGCGGCTCCTTGCTCCAGGCCGGCGCGCCGATCTCGATGCGCTGCGCCGTGATCCGCAAGCCGCCGAACAGCGACACGCGCACTCCGCCCTGGCCGCCGCCTTCGTCGTTGAACTCGACCCGCCGGTCTATCGTCTTCGCCAGCCAGTGCTGCACCGGCGAAACGAGGAACGGCCAGCCGATCGCCTCGCAGACGAAGACCGCGACGACCAGCGCCGCGACGACCGAAAGGGTCGCAAGCGGCCAGCGAACGCCCGCCCGCCATGCAGCGAGCGGATTCCTCATCCGGTCCAGGCCGTGCCCGCCGCGGGGAGGGAGAGGTCGGTCAGGACGTCGTGCTCGGCGCGGCTGATCGGCAATCCGGCGAAGGCCGAGGCGGCCCGAGCGAGCAGGCGCACGGTGCGGCTGTTCGGCGCGTCCCAGAACTCGGCCTTGTCGGGCACGACCTTGAGCAGCGCGAGATGACGCGATGCCGGCCCGTCGGGGAAGGCGGCGCGGTGCAGAGGCGTCCAGAGGCGCTCGATCCGCACCGCGTCCTTGGCGATCTCGCCGCGGCCGGAGAGCGAGACGTAGGTGCCGCGCGCTTCGCCGACGAAGCTGAGGTTGACGACCCGCAGCCGTTCGGCGAGGTCGGAGCGCAGGTCGGTGAAGAACCAGAGCGCGCCCTCGGCGTCCATCTCGAGCGCTTCCATCGGGCAGCTGACGAGCGCGCCGTCGTCGCAGGCGGAGGTGAGCATCGCCACCGGCATGTCGGCGATCAGCTCGCCGAGGCGGACGAGATCGGGAGTGGCCTGGGATTCGATCTTCATGGGCGGGGTGCGGCGCGGCGCAATCGGAGTGAGGGCTTGTGGGCCATTCTGTTGCCGCTGCCGCGCCCCTCCTATCGGCCCGTGTCGGCGGCCCTTGTCGGTTCGATCCTACAGTCGGCGCCGGCCGAGCACCTCGGGATTGAGCGCCGTCGGCGGGAGCGCCGCGCCGGGGCGGGTGTCGAGGGCGGCGATCAGGTTGTCGGCGGCAAGCTCGGCCATTGCCCGCCGGGTCGGCAGGCTGGCGCTGGCGATGTGCGGCGTGAGCACGACGTTGGCCACCGTGAGCAGGTCGGGATGGACCGCCGGCTCGCCTTCGAACACGTCGAGCCCGGCGGCGGCGATCGTGCCGGCGCGCAGTGCCGCCGCCAGCGCCCGGTCGTCGACGATGCCGCCGCGGGCGATGTTGGTGAGCGTCGCCGTCGGCTTCATCCGCTTCAGCTCGGCCTCGCCGACGAGGTGATGCGACTCGGCCGAATACGGCACGACGATGACGAGGTGATCCGCGGTCGCGAGCAGCTCCTCCTTCGTCAGCCAGCGGGCGCCCAGCTCGGCCTCGACCGCCGGGTCGAGGCGCGAGCGGTTGTGATAGACCACCGGCATGGCGAAGCCGCGTGCGCCGCGCCGCGCGATCGCCCGGCCGATCCGGCCCATGCCGAGGATGCCGAGCGTGGCGCCGTGCACGTCGGCGCCGGCGAACAGGTCGACCGACCACTTCGTCCACTCGCCGCGGCGCAGGAAATGCTCGCTCTCGGCAATGCGCCGGGCGGTCGCCATCATCAGCGCGAAGCCGAAGTCGGCGGTGGTCTCGGTCAGCACGTCGGGCGCGTTGGAGACGAGCACGCCGCGCGCGGTGCAGGCCGGCACGTCGATGTTGTTGTAGCCGACGGCCATGCTGCATACCGCGCGCAGGTCCGGGCAGGCGTCGAGCAGGGTGGCGTCGATCGGCTGCGTGCCGGTGAGGAACGCGCCCGACTTGCCCTGCAGCCGGGCGATCAGCTCGTCGCGGCTCCAGACGACGTCGGCGTCGTTGGCCTCGACCGCGAAGTGCTCGCGCAGGCGCTCGAGCGTCTCGGGGAAGATCCGGCGACAGACGAGGACCTGGGGCTTCATGGCGAGACTCCCTCGACGTACTTGACGAAGCTGGCCACCGGCTCGCGCTCGGTGACCAGCGTGTTCTCGATCGCATCGGGGTCGCGGTAGCCGAGCGCCATGCCGCAGACGAGCTGCTCGTTCGCCGGCGCGCCGATCGCCGGCATGATGATGCGGTGAAACGGCGTCCACGCGGCCTGGGGGCAGGTGTCGAGGCCGAAGCCCCGGGCGGTGACCATCACGCTCTGCAGGAACATGCCGAAGTCGAGCCAGCTGCCTTGCCCCATGATCCGGTCGATCGTGAACATCAGGCCGACCGGCGCGTCGAAGAAACGGTAATTGCGCGCGTGCTGGAGGTGCATCCGGGCCTTGTCGGTCTTGGCGATGTCGAGCAGGCCGTAGAGGTCCCAGCCGACCTTTCGCCGACGATCGATGAACGGCGACTTCCACTCGGCCGGGTAGTAGTCGTATTCCTCGGTGTGGGCCGCGCGCTGCTCGGGGTCGTCGTAGGCGGCGAGGATGCGCTGCGACAGCGCTTCCTTGGCCGCGCCGGTCAGCACATAGACGTTCCACGGCTGGGTGTTGGTGCCGGAGGGCGCGCGCGCGGCGACCGAAAGCACCCGCTCGAGCAGCTCGCGCGGCACCGGCTTCGGCAGGAAGGCGCGGATCGAGCGGCGCGAGGTGATCGCCGCCTCGACGTCGAGCACGGGGACGGGGGGAACTTGACTCAAGCGAGCTCCTTGACGATCTGCAGCAGCCGCTCGGGCAAGGCGACCGGCCGCTGCGTCGCACGATCGACGTAGACGTGGATGAAGTGGCCGCGGGCCGCGGTTTCGGCGGCGCCGGCGGCGAAGATGCCGATCTCGTAGCGCACGCTCGAGCCGCCGATCCGGCCGACCCGGATGCCGGCCTCGAGGGCCTGCGGAAAGGCGAGCGGCGAGAAGTAGGTGCAGCGCGTCTCGACGACGAAGCCGATCACCTCGCCGGCGGCGACGTCGAGGGCGCCGGCCTCGATCAGCAGGCCGTTGATGGCGGTGTCGAACAGCGCGTAGTAGACGACGTTGTTGATGTGGCCGTAGGCGTCGTTGTCGAGCCAGCGGGTGGCGAGCGGGACGAACCGGCGGTAGGCGGCGCGCGGCAGCGGCTGCGGCCGGTCGAGGGCGGCGGCCTCGTTGGAGGCACTCTGTTCTCTGTCGCTCATGGGCGGGCATTCTTCCATCCTTGCCAGGAATCGATGGCGGCGCGGATCGTCGCCGCCTGGACGCCGACCGTGACCTCGATGTCGTGACCGTAGCCGCCTGCCATCGACAGCGCGACCGGAATGCGGCGTTCGCGCAGCGCGGTCAGGACGCGAACGTCGCGCTCGAGCAGGCCGGCCGCGCTCAGCTTCAGGCGGCCGAGCCGGTCGCCTTCGTGCGGGTCGGCGCCGGCCAGGTAGAAGGCGAGCGCGAACGGCCGGGCCGCGTGCGCCCGCCACACCACCGCCAGCGCGGCGTCGAGCGCGGCCAGGTAGTCGGCGTCGCCGCAGCCGTCGGCCAGGCCGACGTCGAGATCGCTCGTCGCCTTGCGGAACGGGAAGTTCTTCTCGCCGTGCAGCGAGAGCGTGAACACGCTGTAATCGCCGGCGAAGATGGCCGCGGTGCCGTCGCCCTGGTGGACGTCGAGGTCGATGACGACGATGCGCGGCAGCGCCCCGCCGCCCTCCTCCGCCGCGCCCCGTGCCTCGGCCTGGAGCGCGCGCGCCGCGACCGCGACGTCGTTGAAGACGCAGTAGCCGCTGCCGCGGCCGGCGCTCGCGTGGTGGGTGCCGCCGGCGAGGTTGGCGGCCACGCCCTCGACCCGCGCGGCGCGCGCCGCGGCGAGGGTGGCGCCGACCGAGCGGCGCGCCCGCTCGACCATCGCTTCGCTCCAGGGAAAGCCGATCGCCCGCTGCTCGGCCGCGCTCAGCCCGTTGCCGGCGACCGCCTGCACGTAACGGGGCTCGTGGGCGAGAACGAGGACCTCGTCGCCGGCGGGCTCGGCCTCGCGGATGTCGAGCTCCGGCCAGGCCTCCACTCGCGTGCGCAGGCGCCGGTACTTGGTCGCGGGGAAGGTGTGCCCCGGCGGCAGGGCGAGCGGCTGCCGGTCGGCATGGAAGGCCTTCATCGCGCCGGTTCGAGCCGGCCGCAGAGGCCCCCCGCGGGCCGGAAATAGGGGCTCCCGACTAAAGTGGTGCGGCGCAGCATAAAACGCTTGCAAGCTTCGGGTTTACCTCTATACTTCGTTCTTGTTGCACTGCAACATAAATCGCTGAACTGCACTGCCCACCCATTCGTTCCAGGAGACCCCTCATGATGACCGCTGAACAAATCGTTTCCGCCCAGAAGGCCAACATCGAAACCTTCTTCGGCCTTTCCGGCCTCGCCTTCGAAGGCGTCGAGAAGCTGATCGAGCTGAACACGCAAGCCGCCAAGGCCGCGCTGACCGAAGCCTCGGCGACGATCCAGGCCGCCCTGTCGGTCAAGGACGCGCAAGAGCTGATGGCCCTGCAAGCCGGCCTGCTCCAGCCCGCCGCCGAGAAGGCTGCCTCCTACGGCCGCCTGGTGTACGAAATCGCCGCCTCGACCGGCGCCGAAGTGGGCCGTGTCGCCGAAGCGACCGCCGCCGACGCGCAAGCGAAGTTCATGTCGGTCGTCGACAACGCCGTCAAGAACGCGCCGGCCGGCACCGAGAACGCGGTTGCCCTGGTGAAGTCGGCTGTCGCCGCTGCCAACAACGCCTTCGAAAGCGTGCAGAAGGCCGGCAAGCAAGCCGCCGAAGTCGCCGACGCGAACTTCCAGGCCCTGTCGACGAGCGCCGTCCGCGCGACCAAGTCGAAGAAGGCCTGAGCTTTCGCTGAAGAGAGTCGCATCGCAGCCGCGATGCGATAGAGAAAGGCCCGGATCCGTCCGGGCCTTTTTTCATCGAGCAGCACGTTTTCACGACATGCGCGGCGGCCAGTTGTGCGTCTCCTCCTGGCAGCTCTCGCACCAGGCGTAGAGCGCGTCGTAGAGCACCATGCCGTGCGTGAGCATCTCGTGGTCGTCGGCGAAGGTCTTCGAGAGGCCGAGCGAGATCGCATAGAGCCCGGCCGACTGCGGCGTCAGCTCGAGCCGCGAGGTGTCGGCGCCGCGGACGATGGCGGCGAGCTGCAGCAAGGCGGGGCTCTCCAGGGCGTACTTCGCCAGGAAGGCGTCGAAGCTGCAGCGCTCGCCCACGTGCGACATCTCGACCCCGGGAATGTCGTAGGGGATCGCGCCGGTTTTCGCCGCCATGGGCAGCACGTCGCCGGCGGGCACGTAGAGAAACTCGGGCTCGCGGTCGATGAACCGGGCGACCAGCCAGGGACAGGCGATGCGGTCGATCTTGGCCGTTCGCGAGTGATCCACTTCATGGCGCGACCTCCTTGCCTTCGAGGTCGCGACCCGCCGACTGCCAGCCGTCGATGCCGCCCTGCAGGTAGCGAGCCGGGACGCCCGCGGCGCGCAGGCGCAGCGCCGTGGCCCGCCCGACTTCGTGGCCGTAGATGCAATAGACCACCACCTCGCGGCCGGCCGGGATCTCGCTCGCCCACTGCGCCACCGCGGCCGGATCGCGCCAGGCAGCGCCGGGCAGGCGGGTCGCGGCCTGCTCGAACATCGCCCGGCGGCGGACGTCGAGCACCAGCGCGCCGGCGACGTCGTCATGGCCCGCCGCGAACGACTCGCTCGCGTGCTCGACGGCGTGCTGGTAGCGCGCGTAGACGGCCGCCCAATCGATCGCCGCGATGGACGCGTCGACTTCCGGATTCCGCTCGAGGATCAGCAGCGGCACCTCGGCCGCCCATGCCGGCGCCGGATCGGCCGCGACCAGGTTGACCAGCCGGCCCTCGCGCGCCAGGAAGGTCAGCGTCACGTTCCCGCTTCGAGCCTCCTCCCGGGCCAGAGCGGCGAACTCCGATCGCCAGCGCGCGACGCTCCCGAAGCTCGCGTCGAGCGCGAGCGCCATTGCCGGAACCATGTCCATGCTGTTTCTCCTCAGGTGAAGAAGGGCCGCGCGAACGTCGCCGCGACGCCGACGAGGCCGGCGACGAGCACGACCCGGATGACCCCGACCTTGAAGCGGATCAGGGCGATGCCGGCGACGACGCCGATCACTGCCGAGAGCGCGTCGAAGCGGCCCGAGAGGCCGGCCGGCCAGAGCACGTGGTAGCCGAAGAAGACCGCGAGGTTGACGATCACGCCCACGACTGCCGCGGTGATGCCGGTGAGCGGTGCCGTGAAGCCGAGCCTGCCATGGGTCGACTCGATGAACGGACCGCCGGCGAGGATGAAAAGGAACGACGGCAGGAAAGTGAAGAAGGTGACCACGGCCGCCGCCGCCGCGCCGGCGACGAACAGCGAGTCCGCGCCGAACAGCGCATGCGTCCAGCCGCCGACGAAGCCGACGAAGGACACGACCATGATCAGCGGGCCGGGCGTCGTCTCGCCGAGGGCGAGGCCGTCGATCATCTGCGGCGCGGTGAGCCAGTGGTAGTGGTCGACCGCGCCCTGGTAGACGTAAGGCAGCACCGCGTAGGCCCCGCCGAAGGTCAGCAGCGCCGCCTTGGTGAAGAACCACCCCATCTGCGTCAGCACCGCGTCCCAGCCGAAGGCGAACGCCAGGGCGCCGATGGCGATGAGCCAGAGCGCGAGGCAGGCGCCGACGACCCGGCCGAGGCGGCCCCAGCCGAAGCGGGCGTGCGCAGGGGTGGGCGTCTGGTCGTCGATCAGCGCCGGCCCGGCCCGCTTCTGCACGGCGCCATGGCCGCCGCCCACCGCGAACCGGGCCGGGAGGAAGCGTCCGCCCAGCCAGCCGGCGAGGCCGGCGCCGAGAACGATCAGCGGGAACGGCAGGCCGAGGGCGAAGATCGCGAGGAAGGCCGCGACGGCGATCGCCCAGAGCCAGCCGTTGCGGAGCACGCGCGAGCCGATCCGCCACGCCGCGGCGACGACGATCGCCGTCACCGCCGGCTTGATGCCGTAGAACAGGCCGGCGACGACGGGCACGTTGCCGTACGCCATGTAGGCCCACGAGAGCGCGATCAGCAGCAGCAGGGAAGGCAGGACGAACAGGCCGCCGGCGATCAGGCCGCCCCAGGTGCGGTGCATCAGCCAGCCGATGTAGGTGGCGAGCTGCTGCGCCTCGGGCCCGGGCAGGACCATGCAGTAGTTGAGCGCATGGAGGAAGCGCTTCTCGGAGATCCAGCGGCGCCGCTCGACCAGCTCTTCGTGCATCAGCGCGATCTGCCCGGCCGGTCCGCCGAAGCTGATGCAGCCGAGCTGCAACCAGTAGGCCGAGGCCTGGCGCAGGGTCGGC
Organism: Burkholderiales bacterium; assembly: GCA_021414305.1. Classification (GTDB taxonomy): domain Bacteria; phylum Pseudomonadota; class Gammaproteobacteria; order Burkholderiales; family Burkholderiaceae_C; genus Schlegelella_A. The sequence continues at coordinate 195,411 of JAIOOS010000029.1, forward strand.
GGCTCGGGTGCGGCCAGGGCGGTGCGGTCGTCGGTCTCGCTCATGCTGCTGAGCCCAGGGCGGCGTAGAGGGTGTCGAACAGGCTGCACGCCGCGGCGAGCAGCGCGTCGTCGTCGGCATGCTGGGCCTGCAGGCCGCGCACCAGGGTCTCCAGGCCCGCGGCCTCGTCGACGGGGATGCCGCCGATGTCGATGTAGTGCACCAGCTCGCCGAGGCGATGCAGGCCAGGGTCGCCTTCGAGGCCGAATGCATGGGCGACGACCTCGAAGCTCACCTTGTCGTCGACATGGGTGAAGCGGGCGCCGTCGAAGTCGAAGCCGAGCGCCGACTTCGGGCACTTCTTCGCGTCCTCGAGCCAGACGAAGCGCGCGCCGGGGTCGACGAAGCGCCGCACCAGCCAGGCGGTGGCGAGGCGGTCGATCCAGGGGCGCTTGCGCGTCGCCCAAGTCCTGCCCTGGTAGGCGGCTTTCGCGAGGCGCGGCACGGCTCCGCTCGCGAACTTCGGCTCGCCCGGCGAGAACCGCTGCTCGACCTCGACCCGCAGCCGCTCGAAGCCTTCGGTGGCGCTCCTGCCTGCCTTGCCGGGAAAGAAGTCGCTCGCCTGGATCGCCTGCAGTTGATGCTCGAGGCTGCGCACGAGCTTGCGCAGCCCGGGCTCGCCGGCCGACGGGATCGCCTTGCGCGCCTCCTTCAGCGAGGCGGCGAAATCAGCGTAGGGCTCGCTCCGGTCGAACAGGCCGCGAAAGGTCGCGTCCTGGGCGGCGTCTCGCGCCTGCAGCGCCAGCATGTGGGCCTCGGCGCCGCCCTCGCGGATCGCCTGCTCGATCGTCCACAGCTCGGCCGCAGAAGCGGCGCTCGCCGGCAGGATGTAGACGCCTTCGCGCAGGGTGGCGCAGCCGGTCGCCTTGAGCGCACGCCAGATGCGCACCCGCAGGCCGCTCGGCGAAGTCGGCAGCGAGGCGGTGAGTACCAGCCAGTCCATGCAACGAATATCTCATAGTGTGATGAACGTTACAAGGACTGTTCGATTCAAGCTGGCGAGAGCGCCCTTCCCTTCGCCGCGAGCCGCTCGCGCAACTCGGCAAGGCTCGCCAGCGCGATCTCGCGGCCGGCGCGGATCGACTGCTTGCGGGTGCTGAAGTCGGTGCCCGAGACCCCGGGCAGCTTCGGCGCGAGCACCAGGTCGGCGTCGCGCAACTCGTAGCCCTTGATGCTGCGGCCCATGATCGAGAAGGTCTGCATCAGCATGCGGGCGAGGTCGCTGGTGGGGTTGCCCTGCGGCACGGCCGAGATGTCGACCGCGATCACGAACTCGGCGCCCATCGCCCGGGCGTGATGCACCGGCACCGGCGCCGAAAGGCCGCCGTCGACGTACTCGCGCTGGCCGATCTTCACCGGCTGGAACACCGCGGGCACCGCGCTCGAGGCACGCACCGCGGTGCCGGTATCACCGCGCTGGAACAGGATGCCCTCGCCGCTGTCGAGGTCGGTGGCGGCGATGCCGAGCGGGATCTTCATCCGCTCGATCGGCCGGTTGCCGGTCTTGTCGCGCACGTACTTCGCGAGCGCCTCGCCGCGGATCAGGCCGCGGCCGGGGTAGGCCCAGTCGGCGAACGCGGTCTCGTCCATCGAGTCGGCGAGCACCGCGAGCTCGGCGCCGGTGCGGCCCGAGGCATAGAGCGCGGCCACGAGGCTGCCTGCGGACGTGCCGGCGACGAGGTCGGGCGCCAGGCCGCTCTCTTCCAGCGCCTGGATCACGCCGATGTGGGCGAAACCCCGCGCCGCGCCGCCGCCGAGGGCCAGGCCGATCCGCGGCCGGCGCGGCGGCACCGGCGGCGGTGGCGGTGCCGCCGCCACGGGGGGCAGGGGCGGCGTGGGTGGGGGCGCAGGCGCACTGGCGCATCCGGCCAGTCCGAGCGCGCTCAGCGCCCCGCTGGCAGCCAGCCAGGCGACGGCGCGGCGCCGCGCGGCCGATGCCGCCGCGTCGTTCCCGCCGTCGTTCATATATTCCGCATCGGGATACCAACCCAACAAATATGTGTTTCACGACCGTACGCCCGGTCGCCTACAGTCCCCGGCTCCGTCGCCCAGGCGAGTGTTTTCGCGCGGCTGCGCTCCGTGCATTCTGGCTGTCCGGAGCCGGAGCCCCGGCCAGCCACCCGCACCCTGCATGTACCGCTACACAGAATTCGACCGCCAGTTCGTTCACCAGCGCGCCGCCCAGTTCCGCGACCAGCTGCAACGCCACCTGGCCGGCGAGCTTCCCGACGACGACTTCCGGGCGCTGCGCCTGCAGAACGGCTGGTATGTGCAGCGCCACGCGCCGATGCTGCGCGTCGCCGTGCCCTACGGCGAGCTGAGCGCAAGGCAGCTCCGGGCGCTGGCCCGCATCGCCCGCGAGTACGACGGCCGCGCCGGCGGCCCCTACGAGGACCGGGCAGGCGGCTTCGGCCACTTCACCACGCGGCAGAACTGCCAGTACAACTGGATCGCCCTGGCCGACGCCGCCGACGTGATGGACATCCTCGCCGACGTCGACATGCACGGCATCCAGACCAGCGGCAACTGCATCCGCAACATCACCAGCGACTGCTTCGCCGGAGTCGCCGCCGACGAGATCGTCGACCCGCGGCCCTACTGCGAGATCCTGCGCCAGTGGAGCACGCTGCACCCGGAGTTCGCCTTCCTGCCGCGCAAGTTCAAGATCGCGGTCAGCGGCACCCTCGAGGACCGCGCGGCGACGGCCTGGCACGACATCGGCCTGGTGCTGAAGAAGAACGGGGCCGGCGAGATCGGCTTCGAGGTGCGCGTGGGCGGCGGCATGGGCCGCACGCCGATCATCGGCACGGTGGTCCGCGAGTTCCTGCCGTGGAAGGAGATCCTGGTCTTCATCGAGGCGGTGGTGCGCGTCTACAACCGCTACGGCCGGCGCGACAACATGTACAAGGCGCGGATCAAGATCCTGGTCAAGGCCGAAGGGCAGAAGTTCATCGACGCGGTCGAGGCCGAGTTCGCCAACATCCTCGAGCACGATGTCGCCCGCGGCGCGCACCTGCTCACCGACGCCGAGCTGGCGCGGGTCTCGGCCGGCTTCGAGCTCATGCCCGAAGGCGTGACGCCCGCCACCGGCCCGCGCACCGACCTCCTTGCCGAGGCCGCCGGGCGCCCTCCCGCGTACCGGCGCTGGCTCGAGCGCAACGTGCATCCGCACCGGATCGCCGGCTACCGCGCGGTGACGCTTTCGCTCAAGCGCGCCGGCCTGCCTCCCGGCGACGCCACGGCGGCGCAGATGGAAGGCGCCGCGGCGCTGGCCGAGCGCTTCAGCCTCGGCGAGCTGCGCGTCTCGCACGACCAGAACCTGGTGCTGCCGTGGGTGCAGGAAGTCGAGCTCGCCGCGCTCTGGGAAGCGGCGCGCGGCGAAGGCTTCGCCACGCCCAACATCGGCTACCTCACCGACATGATCGCCTGCCCCGGCGGCGACCTGTGCGCGCTCGCCAATGCGCGCTCGATCCCGATCGCCGCGGCGATCAACGAGCGCTTCGACGACCTCGACGAGCTGCACGACATCGGCGACATCGACCTGCACATCAGCGGCTGCATCAACTCCTGCGGCCACCACCACAGCGGCCACATCGGCGTGCTCGGCGTCGACAAGGACGGCAAGGAGTGGTACCAGGTCTCGCTCGGCGGCATGGACGGCTCGGCCCTGAGCGGTGGCGCGGCGCCGGGCAAGGTGATCGGCCCCTCGTTCGCCGCCGACGAGGTGCCCGACGTGATCGAGGCCGTGATCGACACCTACCGCGGCCAGCGCAGCGCCGCCGCCGAGCGCTTCATCGACACCGTCAAGCGCGTGGGCCTCGACCCGTTCAAGACCGCCGCCAACGCGGTGCGCCGGGCCACGGCGGTGCATTCGTGAGCGCCGGGCCGGCCATGAAGTTCATCGATTCGAACCACGACCGCTGGCACGAGGTAACGGCCGACGATTCGCTCGTTGCCGTGCCCGCCCCCGAGCCCTACAGCCTGCTGACGATCGCGCAGTGGCAGGCGGTGCGCGACAGCTGGCCCGCAGATGCGCCGGTCGGCCTGGTCGTGCCGAACGACGTCGACGTCGAGAGCGTCGTCGCCGACCTGTGGCGCCTGAAGCTGGTGGCGCTCTGCTTTCCGAAGTGGGTGGACGGCCGCGCCTACAGCCAGGCGCGGCTGCTGCGCATGCGCTTTCGCTTCGGCGGCGAGATCCGCGCCACCGGCGAGGTGCTGGTCGACATGCTGCCGCTGATGGTTCGCACCGGCTTCGGCGCCGCCGTGCTGCGCGCCGACCAGTCGCTGGCGACGGCGCGCCGCGTGCTCGGCTTCTTCCCCCAGGGCCACTATCAGGGCGACGTGAACGAGACCGACCCGCGGTTCGCGCGCCCCACCGCATGAAGGCAGCGAACCCCGCGCCGGGCCGCGTGGCCTTCGTCGGCGCCGGCCCCGGGCAGGCCGACCTCATCACCTTGCGCGGCGCGCAGCGGCTTCGCCTGGCCGAGGTGGTGCTGTTCGATTCGCTCGCCGACCCGGACTTGCGCGCGCTCGCGCCGAATGCGTGCTGGATCGACGTGGGCAAGCGCGGCTTCAGCGGCGTGCCGCACGGCGCGCGCGAACCCGGGGCGGAGAACGCCGGCCAGGCGACGATCAACGCCCTGCTCGTGAAGCACGCCCTGGCCGGGCACTACGTCGTGCGCCTCAAGGGCGGCGACCCGAGCGTGTTCGGCCGGCTCGAGGAGGAGCTCGAGGCGCTCGCCGCGGCCGGCATCGAGTGCGAGGTGGTGCCCGGCGTCACCGCGGCGCTGGCCGCGGCGGCGGCGACGCAGCGCCCGCTCACCCGCCGCGGCAGCGGCCGCAGCGTCGCCCTGACGACGGCGATGACCCACGACAAGGGCCTCGAGGTCGGCCACCACGCCGACACAGAGGTCTTTTACATGGCCGGCAAGCAGCTCGCCGCGCTGGCCCGGCGGCTGGCCACCGCCGGCTGGCCGGAAGACGTGCCCGTGTCGGTGGTGTCGCGCGCCGGCTGGCCCGACGAGCTGGCGAGCGACCACAGGCTCGCCACCCTCGGCCAGGCGACGGTATTGCACGCCGGCCGGCCGGCCGTGGTGGTGGTCGGCGCGGGCGCCCGTAAAATCGGCGCTTCGCCTCGTTCCTCGTCCCCGGCCCGGGCCGGGGAGCAGCGTGCTCTCCGAACTCCCGCATCATGACCCACGTCGTTCTCGAATCATGCATCCGCTGCAAGTACACCGACTGCGTCGACGTGTGCCCGGTCGATTGCTTCCGTGAAGGCCCGAACTTCCTGACCATCGACCCGGACGAGTGCATCGACTGCGCCGTCTGCATTCCCGAATGCCCGGTCAACGCCATCGTTCCGGAGGAAGACGTGCCCGGCGACCAGCAGCACATGACCAAGCTCAACGCCGAGCTCGCCAAGGGCTGGCCGAGCATCACCCGGCGCAAGGCGCCGTTGCCGGACGCGGACGAGTGGAAAGACCGCACCGGCAAGCTCGACGAGCTGGTTCGCTGACCCCTCATCGGCCGAGCCCATGGCCGACCTGCCCGCCGCCGACGCGGAGCCGATAGCGACCGACGCGCTGATCGTCGGCGCCGGTCCCGTCGCGCTGTTCGCGGTGTTCGAGCTCGGCCTGCTCGAGGTCGGCGCCGAGGTCGTCGATTCGCTGCCCTTCATCGGCGGGCAATGCGTCGAGCTTTACGCCGAGAAGCCGATCTACGACATTCCCGCCCTGCCCCATGCCACCGGCGCCGAGCTGATCGCCCGGCTGCGCCGACAGATCGCTCCGTTCAGCACGGGATTTCATCTCGGGCAGCAGGTCAGCGAGGTGGCGCTGCGCGACGACGGCCGCTTCGACGTGGCCACCGACGCCGGGCAGCGCTTCATCGCCAGGACGGTGGTGATTGCCGCCGGGGTGGGCTCGTTCCAGCCGCGGGGGCTGAAGGTGGCGGGTCTCGACGCCTGGCGAGAGAAACAGATGTTCTACCGGGACCCGGGCGAGGAGGTCACGGCCGGCCGCCGCGTCGTCATCGCCGGCAACGGCGAGGCCGCGGTCGCGGCGGCGCTCGACGCGGTGGAGAGCGGCGCAACCCGCGTCACCGTCGTCCATCGGCGCGACGACTTCGACGCGCCGACGGCGATGCTGCTTCGCTTCCAGTCGGCGCGCGCGCTCGACCGGATCGAGGTCGTCGCGGCCCAGGCGAGCGGCTTCGCCAGCGACGGCGATCGGCTGCAAGGCCTGGTCGTCGACACGAGCGACGGCGGCACGCGAACCCTGGACCTCGACGTGCTGCTTGTGCTACTCGGCTGGAGCCCCAAGCTCGGGCCGATCGCGCAGTGGGGCCTGGCGCTGGAGAGGAAGCAGCTCGTCGTCGACACCGGCCGCTTCGAGACCTCGACGCCGGGCATCCACGCGATCGGCGACGTCGTCACCTATCCGGGCAAGCAGAAGCTGATCGTCTCCGGCTTCCACGAGGCGACGCTCGCCGCCTATGCGATCGCCGAGCGCGTGCATCCCGACCGGGCGCAGCCGCTGCTCTACACGACGACCAGCCCGAAGCTGCACAAGCTGCTCGGCGTGGACCCGGCGCATCCCGTGCCGCCGTCTTTGCGATAATCCGCTCGCGCTCCGGCTTGAAGGCCGGGCGTATCCGCTAGGGGTGTTGATGGTTTCGAGAATCGAACCCATCGACTGAGAAAGTCCCTTTGAACCTGATTGAGGTAATCCTCGCGCAGGGAAGCAAGCCGGATCGGCCGCCTTCATTCGCGTCGGTCGATCGTTCGGCCCAGAGACCTGCCATCGGACGACGATGGCTGACATTTCAAGATCCAGGAAGACGAAACGGCACGCGGTGACGCTCGTGCCGCTGATGGGTTTGCTCGCGGCTGCGGCGAGCGCGCAGACGACGCAGTCGACACCGCCCGCCTCGGTCGCGGCGCCGGCTTCCGCGCCCGCGCCGTCGACCGCGGCCGCCGCATCGGCGGCGACCCAGACGCTGGCGCCGGTGCGCATCACCGGCCGCGCGCCGGCCGGCGCGGGCGTGGCCGGCTGGGGCGACGTGCCGGTGTCGCAGGCGCCATTACAGGCGACGACCGTCGACGCCGCGCAGATCCGCGAGAGCGGCGTGCGCCGCCTTTCCGACCTGGGCCGCTTCGACGCCTCCGTGTCCGACGCCTACGACACCGAGGGCTACATCGACTACTTCACGGTGCGCGGCTTCGTCATCGACAACCGCTTCAACTACCGGCGCGACGGCCTGCCGATCAACGCCGAGACCTCGATCCCGCTCGACAACAAGGCAAGGGTCGACATCCTCAAGGGCCTGAGCGGCATGCAGGCCGGCACCAGCGCGCCGGGCGGGCTGGTGGACCTGGTCGTCAAGCGGCCGCTGGCCGCGCCGCTGAGCTCGGCGTTCCTCGAATGGCGCGAGCGCGGCAGCGTGCTCGGCGCAGTGGACCTGAGCCGGCGCTTCGGCAACGACGACGCCTTCGGCCTGCGCCTGAACGCCGCGGCCGAGCACATCGAGCCGAACCTGCGCGACTCGAACGGCCACCGTCGGCTGCTGGCGCTGGCCGGCGACTGGCGCGTGGCGCGCGGCACGCTGCTCGAAGCGGAAGTCGAGACCAGCCATCGCTCGCAGCCGAGCGTGCCGGGCTTCAGCCTGCTCGGCGACGTGCTGCCTTCGGTGCCGAACCCGCGCCTCAACCTCAACAACCAGCCGTGGTCGCAGCCGGTGGTGTTCGACGCGACCACGGCATCGCTGCGCGTGACGCAGGAGCTGAACGAGCAGTGGCGCGTGGTCGCGCACGGCGCGGTGCAGCGGTTGCGCACCGACGACCGGATCGCGTTTCCGTTCGGCTGCTTCGACCCCGAGCCGGCGCCGGACGGCACGTACTACCCCGATCGCTATTGCCCGAACGGCAACTTCGATCTCTACGACTTCCGCAGCGAGAACGAGAAGCGGCGCAACGACGTGCTCGACCTTTCGCTGCACGGGCGCTTCGCCACCGGCGCGGTGAGCCACACGCTGGTGGCCGGCGCGCAGCAGAGCCGGGTGCGCCAGCGGTTCGAGGCGCAGGCCTTCAACTTCGTGGGCACGGGCAACGTCGACGGCACCGCGGCGACGCCCGACGATCCCACGCTCACGACGCCGAGCACCAACCGCGACGAGCGCTCGACCGAGCTCTACCTGCGCGATGCGATCGCGCTGAACACGCGCACCACCGTGTGGCTCGGCGCTCGGCACACGCGCCTGCAGCGCAGCACCGACGCGACCGACGGATCGAGCCACACCGACTACTCGCAATCATTCACCACGCCATTCGCCGCGGCGAGCTACGCGTTCGCACCGGGCCAGATCGTCTACGCGAGCTGGGGCCAGGGCGTGGAGAGCGACGTCGCGCCCGACCTGCCGCGCTACACGAATCGCGGCCAGGCGATTGCCGCCGCGAGAAGCCGGCAGACCGAGATCGGCCTGAAGGGCGGCAGCGAGCGACTCGAGTGGAGCCTGGCGGCGTTCGACATCAGGAAGCCGCGCTTCGACGACACCGGCGACTGCGCCGCGGGCGACGGCGACGCGCCCGACTGCACCCGCGTGCTCGCCGGCGCGCAGCGACACCGCGGCATCGAGGCCGGCGGCGCCTGGCGCCAGGGCGGGCTGGAGTTGCGCGGCGGCGCGCAATGGCTCCGGGCCCGCGTGGAAGACACGCCCGACGGCGCGCTCGACGGCAAGCGGCCGACCAACGTTCCCGCCCTGACGCTGCGGCTGCAGGCGAGCTACGCCGTCGCGGCCGTGCCGGGGTTCGCCGTGCAGGGCGGCGCGAGCTACGAGAGCCAGCGCGAGGTGCTGCCCGACAACAGCGTCGAGATCCCGTCGGTGACGCGCTTCGACCTTGGCCTGCGGCTCGAGCGGCGCCTGGCCGGGGCGGCGTGGACGCTGCGGGCGGGCGTCGACAACCTGTTCGATCGCCGCGCCTGGCGCGAGTCGCCGTACCAGTTCAGCCACGCCTACCTGTTCCCGCTGGCGCCGCGAACGTGGCGGATGTCGCTGCAGGCGGACCTGTAGGCGGCCGCGAGGTACTCGCCGGCTATAATTTGAGGCTGTTCCTCGATAGCTCAGTTGGTAGAGCGCCGGACTGTTAATCCGTAGGTCCCTGGTTCGAGCCCAGGTCGGGGAGCCAAGAAATTGCAAGGGGTAGCCGGTTAGCGCCTGCTACCCCTTCTGCTTTCTAGGTCTCGCTCGTTGCGATAGGACTGAGTGAGCCTCTCGGTGCAGGGCCTCCAGAGGCTGCCCGGCGACGCCACTCAATGACGGTGCGAGTGATGGTCGTCGGGCACGTGCGCATGGACATGTCGGATCGGCATGTGGGTGTGGGCATGGCTGTGAGGGCTTCGCGGCATCGGCTCGTGGGTATGGCCGTGGTGGCCGTCGTCATGGCTGTGGGCGTGTTCGTGCTCGAGCGGTTCGTGCGCGTGCTCGTGCGAGTGCCTTTCGATCCCGTGCAGGATGATCCCCAGGATCATCAACCCGCCTCCCCAGAGCATCCAGGAGCTTCCGCCGCGCTCTCCGAGACCGTAGGCGAGCAACGCACCGACGAAAGGCGCAAAGGCGAACACGGAGCCGGTTCGGGCCGCTCCAAAGGCGCGCTGCGCCAAGAGATAGAACCGCAAGCTCAGCCCGTACCCGGTCGCGCCGATGGCGAGCAGCGCGAGCCCCGCTGCGACGCCCGGAACCGGCTCGCCGAACAAGAGGGCGAGCGTCGCCGTCGCGAGGGCACCGACGGCGCCCTTGAACATGACGACCTGGCCCGGATCGCGCTCCGCGAGAGCGCGCGACAGCGTGTTGTCGATGCCCCAGGCAAGGGTCGCAGCAGCCACGGCGAGCAATCCGACCACCTGGTTCCGCCCCGACTGCGCTCCATCGAGGACGAGGAGCATTCCACCCAGAGTGAGCAGTGAAAGCGCCAGCATCGTCCGACGATCCAGTGTCTCGTGATAGCAGAGTCGTGCCAGCAACGCGGTAAATACGGCCTCTAACGTCAGCATGAGGGAGGCGCTCGTTCCGCTGGTGTGCTGCAGCCCCCATGCCAGGGCGACGGGACCGATGGCCGCACCGAAGACTGCCATCAGGAACAGTCGATGCGCATCGCCGCCCCGGACGCGGGCCTCGCGCTCGACCGGGCGGCGTAGCACGGCACCCACCAGCGCGGCCCCCGCGTAAAGCAGGGCAGCCGTCGTGAAGCTGCCGATCCCCGCGCCGAAGCGCTGCACCAGCGGCGTGCTGATGCCGAACAGCACGGCGGCCGCTAGCGCGGTGAGGCCGCCGCGCAGCGCCGGGAGAGCATGGGGTCGAGCCATCGGGCCACTAGCACGCGGATGGAAGAGGTCTCACTGCAGGACAGACGGCCGCGTGCCTGAGGCCTTTGCTCATTGCCCTCAGCCGCTTGACCATTCCGTCGATTTCGTCGGCCTTGCCGAACAGCATCTTCCTGTCCATGACTTCAAGTTGACTTGAACTTGCATAGTGTCTTGCCGCACTCGCATCGTCAACGGAAAGGACTTTTCCATGAATCCCACGACGCAGGACATCGCCCGCATCGTCTTCATTGGTGTCGGAACTCATCGGTCACTCGAACTTCTTGATCCATGTCACCCCGCATCTGAGGAATCCGACGATCATTTCGCCAAGCTCTTGGAGAACGACTTGATTCAAAACGTCGGTACCGTCGATCGTGTCATCCGGATCATTGCCGGCGCAGCGCTGATCGCCGCCAGCCTGCTGGGCTACATCGGCGCGTGGGGCTGGATCGGCATCGTCCCGCTCGCCACGGGCCTGATCCGGGTTTGTCCCGCCTACCTGCCGTTCGGCCTCAGCACTTGTTCCCCCAAGACGGCTGGCATCAAGCGATAAGCGCCCTGGAGAATGCCATGTCCGATCCGACCGACCACTTCGGCGAGCTGACGCAGTCGGTCTCTTCCCGCCTTGCGACGCTGCGGTCGAGCACGCCCGAGGTCATGAAGAGCTTCCACGATCTCGGTCGGGCCGCGACCGTCGACGGGGTGCTCGACCGCAAGACGAAAGAGTTGATCGCCCTCGCCCTCAGCGTCGCCGCGAGGTGCGATCCGTGCATCGGCTTTCACATGCAGACGCTGGTGAAGCTGGGAGTCACTCGACAGGAGATCGACGAAACGCTGGGCGTCAGCACCTACATGGGCGGCGGACCTTCGTTGATGTACGCAGCCAGCGCCATCTCCGCCTTCGACGAGTTTTCGCGCGCGATCTGACCTCAGGGTTTCGACGGCGTGCCTTGGCGGTGGTGGTCGTGTCCGGCCATTGCGTCTGCACCGTGGTCCGACAGCTGAGCGTCGAACCATGCGTGAAGTGCAGTGACCAGCCTCCTGTCCCGAATGCATCTGGTCATTCGCGCACCCTCGTCGGCAGGTAGCACACCGGAATCGCGATCGTCGAGACAGAGGCGAGCCAGGTCGGGTCGTCGGCCATGACGACCTCAGGCCGCTCGCAGGATCACAGCCTGCCTGCGCCGCTCGAGCCACTCGAACACGCCCATGCCGACGAGCATGGCCGCGACGAACACTGCCGCCTTCGCCTCACCCATGCCCAGTGCGACCAGCCCCGGCCCCGGGCAGAAGCCGGCGACGCCCCAGCCAATGCCGAACAGCAGGCTGCCCATCACCAGGCGACGATCGATATGACGAGCGCTCGGCAGCTTCATCTCGGCGCCGAGGAACGAGACGGTGCGATCTCTGGCGACGAAGAACGCCACCGCCCCGACTGCGATGGCGCCGATCATGACCAGGGCCAGCGACGGGTCCCACGGGCCGGCGAGGTCCAGGAAGCCCATGACCTTGGCCGGATTGGCCATGCCGGAAACGATGAGGCCCAGCCCGAAGACCAGGCCCGCGAGCAGGGAAGCGATGACGAGCATGGATGCGCTCCTCAGAGGCCCAGCACATGCCGCGTCACGAACACCGTGACGAAGCCGGCTGCCATGAAGGTGACGGTGGCCGCCAGCGAACGCGGCGACAGGCGCGAAAGCCCGCACACGCCGTGGCCGCTGGTGCAGCCCGAGCCGTAGCTTGTTCCGACCCCCACCAGCAGACCGGCGACTGCAAGCGCGCCGTACTCGGCCGCAATCTGCGGCTCCGGCACGACGGCGAAGAGTGCGTACACGAGCGGTGAACCCACCAGCCCGATGACGAACGCGGCCTGCCATGCGACGTCGCCTGCCATGGGTTTCAGCAGCCCCCGATGACACCGCTGATGCCGGCGATGCGGCCGTTCAACAGGGCGAACATGGCCGCGGCGATGCCGATGAGCACTCCGCCCGCGAGCGCAGGCCAGGGGGTGAACGCGTTCCAGTCGATGGTCATGTTTTCATTCCTTGGCAATAGAGCCGGTAGAGGAGCGCCAGGATGTCGAGCATCGCGGGGTCGGCGACGCTGTAGAAGATGTTCTTGCCCTGACGGCGTGTCTCGACCGCGCCCTCGGATCGCAGCACGCCGAGCTGCTGCGACAGCGTGGGCTGATGGATGTCCAGCGCTTCCTCGAGCTCGCTCACGCACATCTCGCCCTGCGACAGCTGACACAGCAGCAGCAAGCGGTCCTCGTTGGCGAGAAGCTTCAATGCGGTGACGGCCCGGCCGGCGCTGCCGCGCAGGCGCGCCGGATCGATGCCGCGTCGGTGAGAGACCTTCATGCAGTTGGTGCTCGATTCGCGTTGACTACACTGTACTGGTTAATATAATGTTGATCAATATATCGACAATCGACCCCTGGGAGCCTTGATGACTGCCGCGTACGACGATCCAAGCCCACCCTCGGCCGTGGCGTTCGAGGAAGTCCCGGCCCCGGACACGCCGCCACGCAAGAGTTCAGCCGCGCTTTTCGACGCCACCGTCCTCGCGGTCCATCACTGGACGGATCGCCTGTTCTCATTCACGACGACACGCGAGTCGTCGTTTCGCTTCCAGAGCGGACAGTTCACGATGATCGGCCTCCCGGTCGACGGTCGCCCGCTGCTTCGGGCCTACAGCATGGCCAGTTCCGAGTACGAGCCGACGCTCGAGTTCCTGAGCATCAAGGTCCAGGACGGACCGTTGACCTCCCGGCTGCAGCACATCCGGCCCGGCGACACCGTGCTCGTCGGCCGCAAGGCGTCCGGTACCTTGCTCCTCCAGAACCTGCTTCCCGGCCGGACGCTCTACCTGCTGTCGAGCGGGACCGGCCTGGCGCCCTTCATGGGCATCGTCCGCTCGCCCGAGGTCTACGAGCAGTTCGAGAAGGTCGTCCTGGTGCACGGCTGCCGGCTGGTGAGCGAGCTCGCCTATGACCATCTGATTCGACATGAGTTGCCCGAGCAGCACCTGCTTGCCGAGCTGATCAGCAAGCAGCTTGTCTACTACCCGACGGTGACCCGTGAGCCGTTCCAGCACGAGGGGCGTATCCCTGCCCTGCTGGAGACAGGTCGCCTGTGCAGCGACATCGGCCTTCCTCGGATCGACCTGGATCGCGACCGCTTCATGCTGTGCGGCAGCCCGGCCATGCTGGCAGACACGCGCGCCGTTCTGGAGAAGCGTGGCTTCGGCGAGGGAAACATGAGCCGCCGCGGCCACTACGTCATCGAGCGCGCCTTCGTCGACAGGTGACCTCGCAGATCGTCTACCAATGCCCCTGCCACTCCGGCCGGGCGCCAGCGCCGAAGCAGCAGCGCATTGCCTACCACGCTGACGCTGCTCAACGCCATCGCGGTCCCTGCGATCACCGGGTTCAGCAGCCCGAACGCCGCGAGCGGAATCCCGACCACGTTGTAGGCGAACGCCCAGAACAGTCCGCGCTTCAGCGTCGCGTAGGTGCGCCGGGAGATGTCCAGCGCATCGGCGACCAGGCCCGGGTCGCCTCGCATCAGCGTGATGCCGGCCGTCTGCATGGCCACATCGGTGCCCGTCGACATGGCGATGCCGACGTCCGCAGCCGCCAGCGCCGGTGCGTCGTTGATGCCATCGCCGACCATCGCGACCACTTGCCCGGCGTCCCGCAGCACACCGACAGCGGCAGCCTTGTCGCCGGGAAGGACCTCCGCGCGAACCTCGACGATGCCCAGTTCGCGGGCAACCGCCTCGGCACTGCCGCGGTTGTCGCCGGTCAGCATCACGGTAGCGACACCCATGCGCCGCAGCCGCCTTACGGCCTCAGCGGCTGACGCCTTGATTGCATCGCCGAAGGCGAGAAGGCCGAGAACCTCGATCCTCGTGCCTTCGTGGCGAACGAGCCAGGACAGCGTGCGGCCATCGCGCTCCAGCCGTCCGGCTTCGGCGCTCAACAGCGGCCCGGGTTCTCCGCCGCATTCGTGTACCAGGCGGCTGCTGCCCAAGGCGAGCAACACGCCGTCGACAGTCGCCTGCAAGCCCCGCCCTGGCAGGGCCTTGGTGTCGACGGCATCCGGAATCGCAAGGCCTTCGGTTCGAACGGCGTCCATCACCGCCCGGCCCAGCGGATGCTCGCTGGATTTCTGCAGCGCCGCTGCCTGGCTGAGCAGCTGCTCGCGCGTGATGCCGGCGAAAGGCAGGGCCGAAACGAGCGAAGGCCGGCCTTCGGTCAGTGTTCCGGTCTTGTCGAAGGCGACAGTGGTGACCCGATGAGCCAACTCGAGCGCGCCGGCATCCTTGATCAGGATGCCATGCCGTGCCGCGATGCCGGTTCCCACCATGATGGCGGTCGGCGTGGCCAGCCCCAGGGCACAAGGGCAGGCGATGACGAGCACTGACACGGCGTTGATGAGCGCTCCCTGCCAGTCGCCCGTCGCGACGGTCCAGGCGGCGAAAGTCAGCAGCGCGATGCCGAGCACGACAGGCACGAACACCGCGCTGACCCGATCGACCAGCCGCTGGACCGGTGCCTTGCCGGCCTGCGCCGATTCGACCATGCGCACGATACGAGCGAGCACGGTCTCGGCGCCGACGGCCGCCGTCTTGACCGTCAGCGCGCCCTCGGCGTTGATGGCGCCGCCGGTGACCCGGTCGCCGACGGTCTTGGCCACCGCCTGGCTTTCGCCGGTGATCAACGATTCGTCGACGTGGCTCCGGCCTTCCGTCACCTCGCCATCGACGGCGATGCGCTCGCCGGGCCGCACGCGCACGAGGTCGCCGACAGCGACCTGCTCGACCTTCACGTCGACCTCGACGCCCGCGCGCAACACCCGTGCGGTGGCGGGTCGAAGTGCGTTCAGGGCCCGGATGGCGTCCGTGGTCTGCCTCTTCGCCCTCGTCTCCAGCCACTTGCCGAGCAGGACGAGCGTGATGACCGTGGCCGATGCCTCGAAGTACAGGTGGGGCATGCCGTGAGTGCCATGCCGGAACAGCAAGTACAGCGACAGGCCGAACGCGGCCGAGGTGCCGAGCGCCACCAGCAAGTCCATGTTGCCGGCGCCGGCACGCAGCGCATTCCATCCGGCGCGGTAGAAGCGCGCGCCGAACCAGAACTGGACAGGTGCGGCCAGCATGAGCTGCAGCCAGCCATTGGGCATCCAGTCGATTCCCAGCCACTGCAGGAGCATGGGAGCAGCGAGTGGCAGGGTCAGCGCGGCAGCGACCACCACCGGCCAGCCATCGTGCTGACGATGCGGCTTGTCCGGCTGGCCGCTTTCCACAACTTCGGCCGCGTAGCCGGCCTTCGCGACGGCCGCGGTGAGGGCCCCGGGCGTCATCGTCGATATTGCCTGCACCGTTGCCCGCTCGGTGGCCAGGTTCACCGTTGCGGAAAGTACGCCCGGCACCGATGCCAGCGCCTTCTCGACGCGCGACACGCACGACGCGCAGGTCATGCCTTGCACCCGCAGCGTCGTCTCGCGAAGGATCAGGTCATAGCCCGCAGTCCTGATCGCCGCAGCCAGCTGGGCCGCAGTGGCAGGCCCTTCGAGCGTCACCGTCGCCTGCTCCGTCGCCGGGTTGACGCTGGCTCGGATGACACCGGGCACGGAGGCGAGCGACTTCTCCACTCGGACCGCGCAGGAAGCGCACGTCATGCCGAGGATCTGCACTTGAAGTGCAGAGGGGGAGCGGGCGGGGGCGGCGAGGTTCATGAAATCGTGCGCAGATCTGCGTCCAGAGGTTCCTTCATCATGAACCTTCCAATCTTGGCAATGTCAAGCGTTTCCCTGCGGCGGCCACGGGCGATCGCAGCAGGCTTCCCAGACTGCTTGACATTCCAACTATGGCAAGGTGCAGCATGGCATCTGTCAAGCGCATCCTTGAAGAAGAATCCCATGATCACATTCGAAGTCATCGACATGACCTGCGCCCACTGCGTCGGCGCGATCACGAAGGCAGTGCAGGCCATCGATCCGGCGGCCGTCGTGCGAATCGAGCTGGCGTCTCATCGCGTGGACGTAGACCCGGGCGAGGCCAGCCCGGCGCAATTGCTCGAAGCGATCCAGCAGGCGGGCTATACCCCGGTCGAGAAGCCCGATGCCGGCAAGGCCGCCGCCGACGACAAACGGCGATGAGACGACGAAAGGTGAGGCCGGCCTAGGCCGCCGAACGCGACCTTGCCCGCTTCGCTGCCGGCAAGACGAACGCCGCGCGTCCTGACGCCGTTCTCTCGAACTGGCGCGCGATGTTCCCGCAGACCAGGTTGCACAGCGCATAGACGGACTCGTCGGCGATGCTGTAGAAGACGCTGTTTCCTCTGCTTTCGCGTCTGACAAGTCCGTGCTGCGTCAGCACCGCCAGGTGGCGAGAGGTGTTGGCCGAGCTGTAGCCGCACAACTGCGCGAGTTCGCCGACGCTGCGCTCGCTCTGCCGCAAGAGATTGAGGATGCGCAGGCGCGTCGGCTCCGACAGGGCCTGAAAGTACCCCGCCACCTGGGCCAGTGCTTCGTCGGGAAGGCCTTCCATGCTCGGAACTGCCGGTTGTTGAGTCGTCGCCATGATGCCTCGAAGCGGTTGCCTTTGCTCGTCCTTGTGCACTATTCTACTTGACTATTTGCGCATTTGCGCAAATACTAGATTGCGTCACCTGGAAGCCCGCATGCAACCGAACCCACCCCGCTTCAGCCACCGCCTGCTTCGCTGCCTGGCCTCGGCCGCTGCGTTCGGGCTGGCCATGCCTCTCGGGGCCGCGGCCGCGGAGCTGAACGCAGTACCCGCAGCGTCGGCCGCCGGCGCCGCGACCTCCGCGTTCGACGGCGTGGTGGAGGCCGTTCGGCAGACGGTGATCGCCGCGCAGGTTCCGGGGGCGGTTGTTCAACTCGACGTCAAGGTCGGCGACAGTGTCGTCGCGGGCCAGGTGCTGCTGCGTCTGGATGCACGGGCCGCCGACCAGAACGCCGCCTCGAGCGACGCGCAAGTGCAGGCCGCGCGGGCAGCGCTGGAGGTGGCCGGCAAGGACTTCGAGCGCCAGAAGCAGCTCTTTCAGAAGAACTTCATCAGCCAGGCCGCGCTGGAGCGTGCCGAATCCCAGTTCAAGTCGACGCAGGCGCAGGTGAACGCCCAGCTGGCGCAATCGGGAGCGGCGCGCACCCAGAGCGGCTTCTACGTCGTCCGGGCGCCCTTTGCGGGCGTCGTCGCCGACGTACCGGTCTCCCTGGGCGACATGGCGATGCCTGGCCGGCCGCTGCTCACGCTCTACGATCCTTCGGCACTGCGCGTCACGGCCGCCGTTCCGCAGACGATCGCCTCCCGCATGTCGGCGGGCCAGCTGCCGCGGGCCGAGCTGCCGGGCCTGTCCGCCGCCGGCCAGTGGGTGACGCCGGTGCGCGCGCAGCTCCTGCCGACGGTCGATCCCGGAACGCACACGGTTCAGCTGCGCGCCGACCTGCCGGCGGGCCTGGCGGGCGTCGCCCCCGGAATGTTCGCCCGGTTGTGGCTGCCCCTGGCGGGCGCCGCGTCCGCGGGGGCGGCGCCGCTGTCGGTCTCGGCCGGGGCCGTCGTTCGCCGGGCAGAGATGACGGGCCTCTATGTGCTCGATCCGGCCGGCAAGCCCGTGCTGCGCCAGGTCCGCCTGGGACGTGCGGACGGCGACAAGGTCGAAGTGCTGTCGGGACTGATGGCCGGCGAGCGCGTCGTCACCGACCCTCAGGCCGCCGCCCGAGCGCACTGACCCTTCCGCGACGACTCGTCATGTCCTCGGACTCTCGCTCCCCTGCCCTGGGCGTCTCCGGCCGCATCGCGGCCTACTTCCAGCGCGCGCAGATCACGCCGCTTCTGGCGCTGGTCGCCTTGTTGCTGGGCTTGTTCGCCGTGGGCGTCACGCCCCGCGAGGAAGAGCCGCAGATCAACGTGACGATGGCCAACGTGCTGATCCCCTTCCCCGGGGCGGCCGTGCGCGACGTCGAGCAGATGGTGGCGGGGCCCGCCGAGCAGGTGCTGGCGCAGATCTCGGGCGTCGAGCACGTGATGTCGGTCTCCCGCCCGGGTCTGGCCATCGTCACGGTGCAGTTCAAGGTGGGCGTGCCGCGCACCGAGGCGCTGGTGCGCCTCTACGACGCGGTCAACTCGAACGCCGACTGGCTGCCCAAGGGACTGGGCGTGCTCGATCCGATCATCAAGCCCAAGGGCATCGACGATGTGCCCATCGTCACCCTGACGCTGTTCAGCAAGAATCCGGCCGCGGGCCCCTACGACCTGGAGCGCGTGGCGCACAGCATCGAGGCGGACCTGAAGCGCGTGCCGGGCACGCGCGAAGTCGGCACCATCGGCGGTCCGGGCCGCGCGGTGATGGTCGAGATCGATCCGGCGCGCATGTCCGGTGTCGGCGTGACCGTCTCCGACCTGCGCCAGGCCCTGCTGTCGGCGAACCTGGGGCTGCCGGTGGGCGAGCTGATCAGCGGCAACCGCTCGGTGGCCGTCGAGTCCGGGCCGTTCCTTCGCCAGGCGAGCGGGGTCGCCGATCTGGTCGTGGCCGTGCGCGCCGCCAAGCCGGTGTTCCTGCGCGACGTCGCCACCGTGCGCGACGGCCCGATGCCGCCTAGCCGCTATGTCTGGCACGGCGTCGCCGGCAAGGACGCAGCGGGCGGTGCGCGCGCCGCGGCCGAGTACCCGGCCGTCACGGTGTCGATCACCAAGAAGCCGGGCGAGAACGCCATCGACGTGGCCAATGCCGTGATGCAGCGCGTCGCGGCCCTGCGCAACACCGTGATTCCAGGCGACATGCAGGTGGCCGAGACGCGCAACTACGGCGCATCGGCCAACGACAAGGCGCAGAAGCTGATCACCAAGCTGCTGTTCGCCACCGCCTCCGTGGTCGCCCTCGTCTTCCTGGCCCTGGGCAGGCGCGAGGCCGCGATCGTCGGCAGCGCGGTGATCCTGACGCTCACGGTCACGCTGTTCGCATCGTGGGCCTGGGGCTTCACGCTGAACCGGGTGTCGCTGTTCGCGCTGATCTTCTCGATCGGCATCCTGGTCGACGACGCCATCGTGGTGGTGGAGAACATCCATCGCCACCAGGCGCTGCACCCCGGCCGCACGCTGGCGCAGATCATCCCGGGCGCGGTCGATGAAGTCGGCGGCCCGACCATCCTCGCCACGCTGACCGTCATTGCCGCCCTGCTGCCGATGGCCTTCGTGTCCGGGCTGATGGGACCGTACATGAGCCCGATCCCGATCAACGCCAGCATGGGCATGCTGCTGTCGCTGGCGATCGCCTTTGTCGTCACCCCCTGGCTGGCGCGTCTCTGGATGAAGGCCACGCCCGCCGCACCAGCCGACGACTCGCCGCCCGCGATCGATCCGGCCGCCCACCACGGCCTGACGGCCAGGATCGCCCCGGCCTTCGAGCGCCTGTTCCGTCCCCTGCTCGACGATCGGCGCGGCACGCGCAACCGGCGCCTGCTGGGCCTGGGCATCGCGGCCCTGATCGGCGTCTCGCTGGCGTTGCCGGCGACGGGCCTGGTGCTGCTGAAGATGCTGCCCTTCGACAACAAGTCGGAGTTCCAGGTCATCGTCGACATGCCGGCCGGAACACCGGTCGAGCAGACCGCCGCCGTGCTGCACGAGCTGGGCAACTACCTGACGACGGTGCCGGAAGTCACCGACTACCAGGCGTATGCCGGCACCGCGGCGCCGATCAACTTCAACGGCCTCGTGCGCCAGTACTACCTGCGCGCCGGCGGCGACGTCGGCGACCTGCAGGTCAACCTCGTGGGCAAGCACGAGCGCAAGGCGCAGAGCCACGCCATCGCCACGCGCGTGCGGCCCGAGCTGCAGAAGATCGGCCGGCGCTTCGGGGCCAACATCAAGGTCGTCGAGGTGCCGCCGGGTCCTCCCGTGCTCTCGCCCATCGTGGCCGAGATCTACGGCCCCGAGGCCGCGGGCCGGCAGCAGGTCGCCAGGGCGGTCCGGGCGGTGTTCGAGAGGACCCCCGGCGTGGTCGACGTCGACGACAGCAGCATCGCCACGGCGGCGAGGACGGTGCTGGTCGTCGACCGCCAGAAGGCCGCCATGCTGGGCGTGCCGCAGCAGGTCATCGTCACCACGCTGCGTGCCGGGCTGGCCGGCGAGGCCACGGCCTACCTGCACGACGAGACCAAGTACCCGGCGGCCGCCGTCGTTCAGCTGCCGCCCGAGCGCCAGGGCGACCTGAACGCGCTGCTCCAGCTGGCGGTTCGCAGTGCCGAGGGCAGGCTCGTGCCGATTCGCGAGCTGGTGACGGTCAGCGACACCGTGCGCGAGCAGCCGCAGTATCACAAGGACCTGCTGCCGGTGAACTTCGTCGTCGCCGACATGGCCGGTGCGCTCGACAGCCCGCTCTACGGCGTGTTCTCGATGCGCGGCGAGATCGCCAAGATCGCCACCCCGGGCGGCGGCACGCTGCAGGAGTACTTCATCCAGCAGCCGGGCGATCCGTACCGCGGCTACGCGCTCAAGTGGGACGGCGAGTCGCAGATCACCTACGAGACCTTCCGCGACATGGGCCTCGCCTACGCAGTGGGCCTGGTGCTGATCTACCTGCTGGTGGTGGCGCAGTTCGGCTCGTACCTGACGCCGCTGATCATCATGGCGCCGATTCCGCTCACGATCATCGGCGTGATGCCGGGCCACGCGCTGCTCGGCGCGCAGTACACGGCCACCAGCATGATCGGGATGATCGCGCTGGCCGGGATCATCGTGCGCAACTCGATCCTGCTGGTCGACTTCATCAACCTGCAGGTACGCCAGGGCGTGGTGTTCAAGGACGCCATCGTGCGCTCGGCCATCACCCGCGCCCAGCCGATCGTGCTGACCGGGCTGGCGGCGATGCTCGGCGCCTTCTTCATCCTCGACGACCCGATCTTCAACGGCCTGGCGATCTCGCTGATCTTCGGCATCTTCGTTTCCACCGTGCTCACGCTGGTGGTGATTCCCCTCCTCTACTACGTGGCCTATCGCAACCGGCTGGAAGCGATCACGGAGTCGGCGGACCGCGTTTCTTCCCTTTCAACTCAAGGAGCATCTCCATGACATCCTGGCAAATCGTTCGTCTCGTCGCAGGCACCTTCATCCTGCTGTCGCTCGCACTCGGCGTTCCGGGCAGTCCGATCTTCGTCAGTCAATGGTGGCTGGCCTTTACCGCCTTTGTCGGCGCCAACCTGCTGCAGAGCGCCCTGACGAAGTGGTGCCTGATGGAAACCATCGTGCGCAAGCTGGGCGCGCGCGCGGGAGCGTGACGGCAATCCCCCACGCCGTCCGGGCAAGTGCGGGTCAGGTCAGCGCGGCGACCTGATCCACACCCCCAGGCGCGTCGACAACCGAAGGGCCGCGGACGAGATTCGACAATTCCTCGACTCCTATCGGCGGGCGAGTCAGCCAGGGGACGAGGAAAGTACGCTTGGCCAGGCCCCCAGCCATGCGGGCCATCTGCCTGCGTTCGCCAGCAAGGCGCGCGGCCAGCAGGGGGTCCTGGGTTCCAGCCGCGAGAACGCTCTTGTTGAGCACCCAGGCATAGGGCTCGATGCCCGCGCGTCTGAGGTCGTCCTGCAGTGCGGCCGCTTGCGACACCGGCGTCACTTCCGGCAAGGTCACCAGGATGATCCTCGTGTACGCCGCGTCCTGAAGCCGCATCAACGGCGTGACCACCCGTGCGGCGTTGCTTCCTTCGAACTCGCGCATCATCTGCCGGTGGTAGGCGCCGGTCGCGTCCATCAGCAGCAGCGAGTGACCGGTCGGGGCGGTGTCGAGCACGACGAAGGCACTGCGAGCCTCGCTGACGATGCGCGAGAAGGCGTGAAAGACGGCGACCTCCTCGGTGCAGGGCGAGCGCAGATCTTCCAGCAGCAGAGCCCGTTCCTGCGCGTCGAGAGCCGACGACTTCGCCGCCATGATCTTTTCCACGTAGCGCTGCGTCTCGACCTTGGGATCGATGCGGTCGACGCGCAGCCCGGCCACTTCGCCGGCGAGCGTGCCCGCCAGATGTGCAGCCGGGTCGGTGGTGCTGAGGTGCACGGTCTTGCCGCGCTCGATCAACCCCAGCGCCAGCGCGGCCGCGACCGTGGTCTTGCCGACGCCTCCCTTGCCCATCACCATGATCAACCCATGCCCAGTGGCGGCGAGCTCGTCGGCCAACGCGGCCAGCCCCGGAAGATGATCGACGCGTTCGACTGCCGGTACCTCGTCCCGGCCAGCAGGGTGAACTTCAGTGGACAGCAACGCACGCAAGGCGAGAAGGCCGACCGTATCGAACGCCCGCAACGGCACCCGATCCTGCGGCAAGGCACGCAGCGACTCCGGCATCTCGTCCAGCGCCTGCCGCCCCAGGGTCTCGATCGCGGTCGCCACCGCGTCGTCGCGCCCACTGGCATGAAACACGCCGTTGATCACGAGTCGCTGGTTGCTCAAGCCGAGCGCCCGCAACTCCTCGGAGGTGCGCGCCGCCTCGGCGATGGCACCCCTGTCCGGCCGGGTCACCAGAATGACCGTCGTCCCGGCGGGATCGCTCAAGGCGGCGAGGGCGGCCTTGAACCGTGTCTCCTGCATCTTCAGGCCGGAGTGAGGACCGAGGCACGAGGCGCCCCGGTCATTGCCGTCCAGGAATCCGCTCCATGCCTTGGGCAGGCTGAGCAGGCGCAGCGTATGGCCCGTGGGCGCGGTGTCGAAGACGATGTGGTCGAACTGTTCGGGACCCTCGGACAAGAGGGACGCGAACTCGTCGAACGAAGCGATCTCGGTGGTGCAGGCGCCGGACAACTGCTCGCGGACCGTCGCAAGCTCGGAGTCGCTCGCGCCACCGCCCATCTGTGCCAGCACGCGCCGGCGATAGGCCTCGGCCGCCGTGTCGGGATCGATGTTCAGCACCGAAAGGCCGGGCGCGCCCGGAACCGCCGTGGGCGTGTTCCGGAGCTCGATTCCGAGCATCTCGTCCAGGTTGGAAGCCGCGTCGGTGCTGACGAGAAGTACCCGTTTGCCGGCATCCGCCAGCGCCAGCGCGGCGGCCGTCGACAGCGACGTCTTTCCGACCCCGCCCTTGCCGGTGAAGAACAGATGACGGGTGGGCTTGCAGAGGAAGCCCGGGGGCCGGGGCCTGAGCCACGCCTGTACTTCCTGAAGCGCAGGAAGACCGCCGCTGTGGACGACCTTGCCGTCGATCATGACCGCGGGGGTGGATCGAACGCCGTGACGCTCGATCGCTTCGCGGTCCTCGATCTTCGCGATGGCGACCTCGACGCCCAGGTCCTTCGCAGCGCGCTCGATGATCCCGATCGTGGCGCGGCACTTGCTGCATCCGGACCCCAGGACGGTGACTTCCATGCGAGCGCCTCGTGGGTACCGGCTGGCCGGCGAGAAGGGGTTGCGACTATTCGCGATTGGGCGCTGCTCGATGCGGGTCGCAGTTGATGAAGATCAATCCGGCAAGCCGCGCGCCGCCGGGAGAAGCATGGTGTCTCTCTTCCCCTGCACGTGCTCTCCCGAACCCGTTGGTCCGCGTCGCGCCGCGAGGATCAAGGGCTCGCGATCGCTCGAGCGGCTTGTCGGCCTTCCTTCGGTCCGGCGTCTTCCGGTTCCCGTACGACGAGGACAGGGACCTGCGCGTGGCGCACGATCTGCTCGGCGTCGCTCCCCATCATGACGCGATCGAAGCCGTGCCGACCGTGACTTCCGATGACGATGACATCGGCCTGCCATTCGCTCGCCTGGGCGACGACCAGCTCCGACACGCGCTGCGTGACCTTTTCGATCAGTACGGTGCTCACCGCCAGGCCAGCCTTCAGGACGCACTCGCGCGCCTCGTCGAGGATTCGCGCGCCTTCCTGCTTCATGTGCGGCAGCACTTCCTCGCAATAGATCGCCGGGGTCTCGAATCCGTTCGCATAGGACCAGGCATCCAGGACGTGCATGAGACGAAGGCTCGCCCCCGCCAGCGTCGCCATGCGGATGGCTTCGCCGAGGCCGGACATCGATGTCGGGCTGCCGTCTACCGGAACGAGGATCCGCTTGTACATGGTCGCGCTGCCGTGTCGCGGTGCACAGGCCGCGGCTTCGACCTTGGCCGGGGCAACACGCCCGGCACCGCTGTCCGCGGCGCGGACCAGCAGCACGGGCACGGTCGAGGTGCGCACGATCTGCTCGGCGTCGCTGCCGATGAGCAATCGGCCGACGCCGCGCCGGCCGTGCGTGCCGATGACGATGAGATCGGCATGGACCGCCTGGGCCTGTTCGGCGACCACTTCGCAGACGCGGCCCGGGAACAATCCGGAAACGAAGGTCGACGCGTCCACCCCGCCCGCGGCAACCCGCTCCTTCATCTGCTTCACGATCTGCTCGCCGGCGTCCTTCAGGATCCCGAGCACGTCCAGCGGGTAGGTCTCGAAGCCGGAGATGAACACGAGCTGGTCGAGCACGTGAACCAGCCGAATGCTCCCGCCGGCGAGCTTGGCAAGGCGGATGGCTTCGTCCACGCCCTGGATGGACGTCGGGCTGCCGTCCACCGGGACAAGGATGTTCGCGTACATGGAGGCCTCGGGAAGCTGCGAGGCATGCAGTGTCGGTACGCCGGCCTTGCGGACCGTTGATTCACGTCAACGCCCAAGCTCCGCGGCGCCGACCTTGCGCGGGATCAATGAGGGGGCTCGCGGCTTCCCTATCGTGAGCCTTCCTGCCAGAGGCACCCGGACGACCCGAACCATGAACGACCTCACCTCGACGGCACGACGTTGTCGATCAACGGCGGCAAATACCTGGCTCGACGACAGCATGAAGACGATGAAAGCCGCGGTGGTGCCCGCCGGCCAGGTGCTGGTCAAGGTCGTCGCCTCGGCGACGTCGAAGACCGAGTCGTGATGCGCATCGGCGAAGATGACTGAGAGATCGGTCGAAGCGGAGCCGCGGCGCGGGACAAGCGAGCGCGGCAACAGTCCCTGGCTCGGTGGCGAGAGCGCGCCCTCGAAGGCGTTCGCTGCCTGGCAGGCCATCGAGCGCCAGGCCGCGGCGGGCTCGCAGGTGCCGGGCGGTGCCCTGGCGCCGGCCACTCCGACCGGCGCATTCCTCGACTGGGCACTGCACCTGGCCGGCTCGCCGGCCAAGGCGGGCGAGCTCGGCCAGCTCGCCGTCGAGCAGTGGCTGCGCGGCTGGCAGGCGCTGACGGCGCAGGGCGGCGCCGCGCTGCCCTCGCTGCCGCAGGACAAGCGCTTCGCCGATCCCGCCTGGCTCGAACCGCCCTACAAGACGTTCGCCGAGCTCTTTCTCCTGCAGCAGGAGTGGTGGCAACGAGCAACCACCGGCGTGCCCGGCGTGACGCGCCACCACGAGCAGATGGTCAGCTTCGCCGCCCGGCAGTGGCTCGACCTGATGGCGCCCTCCAACTTCGTCTCGCTCAATCCGGTTGTGCAGCAACGAACGCTGCAGGAAGAAGGCATGAACCTCGTGCGCGGCGTCGGTCATGCCTGGGAGGATGCCTGGCGCGAGGCCGCGGATCGGCCGCCCGCCGGCGCAGAGGCCTTCGAGCCGGGCCGCACCGTCGCGATCACTCCCGGCGGGGTGGTCCTGCGAAACCGGTTGATGGAGCTGATCCAGTACGCGCCGACGACGCCCACCGTCCATGCCGAGCCGGTGCTGCTCGTCCCGGCCTGGATCATGAAGTACTACATCCTCGACCTGTCTCCGTCGAATTCGCTGGTCAGGCATCTGGTCGACCAGGGCTTCACCGTGTTCGCGATTTCCTGGAAGAACCCCGACGCCGACGACCGCGATCTCGGCATGGACGACTACTGCGAGCTCGGCATCCGGGCGGCGTTGCGCGCCATCGCCGCCATCGTTCCGGGAACGAAGGTGCATGCCACCGGCTACTGCCTCGGCGGCACGCTGCTCGCGACGGTCGCCGCGGCGCTGGGCCGGGAAGGCGAATCCCCCTTGCGCACGCTCAGCCTGCTCGCGGCGCAGACCGACTTCACCGAGCCGGGCGAGCTCGGCCTCTTCATCGACGAGGGCCAGATCGCCTTTCTCGAGTCGGGCATGGCGCGGCGCGGGTACCTGGACAAGCGGCAGATGGCCGGCGCCTTCCAGATGCTGCGTTCCAACGACCTGATCTGGTCTTACCGCCTGCACAGCTATCTGCTGGGAGAGCGCCGGCCCATGACCGACCTGATGGCGTGGAACGCCGACGGGACGCGCCTGCCGTACCGGATGCACATCGAGTACCTGCGTGGCATGTTCCTGCGCAATGCGCTGGCACGCGGCGAATGGAAGGTCGCGGGCCGGCCCGTCGACCTCGCGGACATCCGCGTGCCGATCTTCAACGTCGGCACGGTCCAGGACCATGTCGCCCCGTGGCGCTCGGTCTTCAAGCTGAATTCGCTCACCGACGCGCCGCAGACGTTCGTCCTGACCGCCGGCGGGCACAACGTCGGCATCGTCAATCCGCCGGGCCAGGCGCCGTCAAGCTATCGCCTGCGCGAGCGCCGCGCGGGCGAACGCCGGCTCACGCCCGATCGATGGCTGGAGGAAACGCCCGCGGTCGATGGGTCGTGGTGGACGCCCTGGGTCCGATGGCTTCGCGGGCACTCGTCCCGACGGACGACACCGCCGATGCCAGGCGCCGCGCAGGCCGGCTTCGGACTCCTCGAGCCGGCGCCGGGTCGATACGTGCATCAGCGTTGATGCCGCGGCCCGACGCCGCCGGACAAGCGCCACGGCGCCCAGGAGCGCGGCGTCACGTCGCCGACAGCCAGCGCGCGGCCAGTTCGCCCGGCGGCGCCGCGTGCTCGGCGTCGACGACGATCGCCCGCTCCCGCTCCTGCGCGTCCAGCGGCTCGGCGCTGACCGCGAGGCGATACAGCACGGCGACGTCGGCCTCCGAAGCATCGCCGCCGCGCATTCGGCGGGCCTCGATCCGCCGACGCAGCAGCGGCAGGGACCCTCGGCAGTCGAGGATCGTGAACGGCGCCGACGTTGCCGCCGCGAGGGCCGCGAAGTCCCCGCGTTCGCCACGCTTCAGGAAGGCAGCATCGACGATCGTCGGCCAGCCGCCGTCCAGCGACGCCTGCACGGACTCGAGCAATCGGGCATAGGTCGCGCGGGTGGCAGAAGCACCGTAGAGGTCCGGCCCGGCACGTTCGCGCGAGGATTCGAGCGCCGTCAGGCCGAAGAGTCGCTTGCGTTCGACGTCGGAGCGGATGCGCACCGCGCCGACCGACTCGAGCAGGCCCTGCGACCGGAAGGTCTTGCCGGAGCCGGGCAGCCCATGGGTGACCAGCAGCCGCGGGTCGCTCGCGGCGGCGAGCTCGGCGGCCAGGCGCAGGTAGGCGTGTGCGCTGCACGCGCTCGCGGGCAGCGCCGGCGTGAGCTCGCGCAGCGCCTCGACCTGGGCGCGAACCAGTGCGCGCTCGACCAGGAAATAGCGCAACGCGGGGAGACCGCCGAAGTCGCCGCTGGCCTCGAGCCAGCCATCGAGGAGGCGGAAGGCCAGGTCGCGCCGGCCATGGGCGAGCAGGTCCATGACGGGAAAGGCCAGGTCCTGCAACACGTCGATCCAGCGCATCTCCGGGTCGAATTCGATGGCGTCGAACGCGGTCGCCTGATCGCCAGGCTGGACGATGTTGGCGAGATGGAGGTCGCCGTGGCATTCGCGAATCCGCTCCGAGCGCAGGCGGAGCGGCCAGTGGTCCTCGAGGCGCTCGCGTTCGGCGTCCAGCCATGCGCGCAGGTCCGGCCAATCGCCGCTGGCGACGACCAGGGACCTTTGCCAGGTATCGATCCCGGTGATCAGCCGACGCGTCACCCGCTCCTGCGTCGGCGCCCCGCCGAAGCCCAGGGAAGGCGGCGCCACCGCCGCCTCGCGATGAAATCCGGCGAGGCGACGAGCGAAGGCATCGATGTCTCCTGCGTGCAGGGCTTCGGCGGCCAGGCGCTCGCTCCAGAGCGCGCCGTCGGGAAAGCGGCGCATCCTTACGGCGAAATCGACGATCGTCCCCTGGCCGCCCAGACACGGGCCGGCCGGTCCGTCCCGCAAGGCGACGACGTCGAGGTACAGCTCCGGCGCGAGCCGGCGATTCAGACGCAGCTCCTCCTCGCAGAAGCGGCGCCGGTCGGCGAGCGCGGTGAAGTCGAGGAACGGCAGGCACACCGGCTTCTTGATCTTCCACGCCTCGCGCGTGCCCAGCAGCACCCAGGAGATGTGGGTCTCGATCAGCCGCACCGGCGCCTTCTCCTGCGCCTCGAGGGCGGCACGCAGCGCAGACACTCGCGCGCGCGCCGTCGCCTCGGCTTCCGCTTCGTCGCTCATGCACCGATGCTGGCGACATCGGCCGGCCGCCGCTTGACCTGGGTCAAGTGCCCCGGCATCGCCCCGCCCTAGATTGGCGCCCTGATCACCGAGGAGATCCAACGTGGCGCAAGCAACCCGCAACGAACCGCCCCAGCCCGAGCCAGCGATCGCCGATCCGGCCGCCGCCTGGTCGACGGAATTCGTCGAGAACTGCCTGCGGCTGCAACGCCTCCAGTGGGATGCCCTGGCGGCGTGGCAACAAGGCTTCGCGACGTTCAGCAAGGACTTCTGGGAGCAGTGGGCGTGCCGATATGCAGGCGGCGTCCCGATTGACGCCTGAGCGGGGCCTGCCAGCCGCCGTCCCGGTCTTCCACGCCCGAGGTCTGACCAAGACCTATCGCACCGGCGAGATCGAGGTCCGGGCCCTGCGCGAGGTCGACCTCGACGTCGGCCGCGGCGAGTTCATCGTCCTGCTCGGCCCGTCCGGCAGCGGCAAGTCGACGTTGCTGAACATCCTGGGCGGGCTGGACGTGCCGAGCGCCGGCGAGGTGCGCTTCGGCGAGCAGGACCTGAGCACCGCCTCCGAGGCGGAGCTCACCACTTACCGGCGGCGCCACGTCGGCTTCGTCTTCCAGTTCTACAACCTGATCCCCAGCTTGACCGTGCGCGAGAACGTCGCCCTGGTCACCGACATCGTCGACAACGCGATGCCGGTCGACGAAGCGATCGACCGCGTCGGCCTGACGCCGCGCCGCGACCATTTCCCCTCGCAACTCTCGGGCGGCGAGCAGCAGCGCGTCGCGATCGCCCGCGCCATCGTCAAGCGCCCCGAGGTGCTGCTTTGCGACGAGCCCACGGGGGCCCTCGACTACCAGACCGGCAAGCTGGTCCTCGAGGTCATCGCCCGCATCAACCAGGAGATCGGCACGACCGCGATCGTGATCACGCACAACGCCGCGATCGCCGGCATGGCCGACCGCGTCGTCTACCTCGGCGACGGCCGGATCCAGCGGGTCGAGGTCAACGCGCACAAGCTGAAGCCGTCGGAGCTCTCCTGGTGAAGGCGCTCGACCGCAAGCTCCTTCGCGACCTGCGCCTGATGTGGAGCCAGGCGCTGACGATCGCGCTGGTCGTCGCCAGCGGCCTCGGCGGCTTCATCACCAGCCTGTCGGCGGTGGATTCGCTGGCCCTGGCCCGCGACCGCTTCTACGCCGAAGGACGCTTCGCCGACGTCTTCGCCGCCCTCAAGCGGGCCCCCGACGCATTCGCCGAAACCCTGCGGGACGCACCGGGCGTCGCCGACGTGCAGACGGGCCTCGAGGAAATGGTTCGGATCGAGATTCCCGGCCTCTCCGATCCGATCGTCGGCCACCTGGTCGGTCTCGAGCCGCGCGCCGCGCCGCGGCTGAACCGGGTGATCGTGGCCAGCGGCCAGGCCCTGGACACGAGCGACGGCGCGCGCTCGGCAGCAGCGATCCCCACGCTGGTGTCCGAGGGATTCGCGCAGGCTCACCGTCTCAAGCCCGGCGACACGTTGACGGCGGTGGTGAACGGTCGGCGCCGAACGCTGGTCATGAGCGGCACCGCCCTGTCTCCCGAGTTCATCTTCGCCGGACTCTTCGGCATGCCCGACACGCGCGGCTACGGCATCTTCTGGATCGACCGCGACATCCTCGAGGCCGCCTACGACATGAAAGGCGCCTTCAACCGGGTCGCGATCCGGCTCGCGCCCGGCGCCTCCGAGCAGGCCGCGACCGATGCCCTGTCGAGGCTGCTCTCGGCCTACGGCGGACGCGAGGCGCACGGCCGCGCCGACCAGCCCTCGCACGCCATGCTCGACAACGAGATCAAGGAGCAGCGCGTGCTCGGCACGGTGCTGCCCGCGATCTTCCTCGCCGTCGCCGCGTTTCTCCTCAATGTCGTGGTCTCGCGCCTCGTGGCGACGCAGCGCGAGCAGATCGCCACCCTGAAGGCGCTCGGCTATCCGAACGCGGCGATCGGCGCGCACTATCTCAAGTTCGTGCTCGTGATCGTCGCCGGCGGGCTGGTTCTCGGCGTGTTTGTCGGCGACCGGCTCGGGACGATGCTCACCGGCCTGTACGCCGACATGTTCCACTTCCCGACCTTCGAGCACCGGATCGCGCCCTGGCTGCTCGCCACCAGCGGCGGCATCACCGTCGCGACGGCCATCGCCGGCACGCTCAACGCGATCGTCTCGACCGTGCGCCTGGCGCCCGCCGAGGCGATGCGTCCGCCGGCGCCCGGTCGATATCGCCGCACCCTGCTCGAGCGGATCGGCATCGAGAAGATGAGCCCGGCGCTGCGCATGATCGTGCGCAACATGGAGCGAACGCCGCTGCGCACCGCGCTCTCG
The DNA here is from genome assembly GCA_021414305.1 of Burkholderiales bacterium. GTDB lineage: Bacteria > Pseudomonadota > Gammaproteobacteria > Burkholderiales > Burkholderiaceae_C > Schlegelella_A. The sequence goes on from JAIOOS010000029.1 coordinate 226,513, forward strand.
ATCGGCGGCGTGGCGGCGGCGGTGGCGATCGTCATCCTGGGCAACTTCTTCCGCGACGCGATCGAGGTCATCGTCGATCGGCAGTTCAACCTCGTGTTGCGCGGCGACGTCACCCTCTGGACCGCCGAGGCCATCGACGATGCCGCGCGCCACGACCTGGCCCGCCTGCCGGCCACGACGATGGTCGAGTCGACCCGCTTCGTCCCGGTCCGCCTCGTCAACGGCAACCGCGCCGAGCGCAGCATGATCCGCGGCTACGCCGGGCGCTCCGATCTGAACCGGGTGATCGATGCCGACGGCAAGGAGACCTTGCTCGAGGGGCGCGGCCTCGTCCTGACGGACCGACTTGCCGACAAGCTGGGCCTGCGCGTCGGCGACACGGTCCGGGTCGACGTCCTCGAAGGGCGCGAGCGCATTCTCGAGTTGCCGGTCGGGGGGACGGTCCGCGAGGCGATGGGGCTCAATGCCTACATGGAGCGCGGCGCCCTCAACCGGGCCCTCGGCGACGGCGATCTCTCCACCGGATTCACGCTCGCAGTCGAGCGCGGCAGCGAAGCGGCCGTGCTGCAGGCGAGCAAGGCCCTGCCGGGCGTGGCGGGTGCCTGGAGCAAGGCGACCATGCATCGCAACCTGCAGGAGATCAGCGCCCGCAACGTCCTCATCATGAGCACCATCCTGACGCTGTTCGCCTCGGTCATCGCCGTCGGCGTGGTCTACAACAACGCCAGGATCGCCCTCGCGGAGCGCGCCTGGGAGTTCGCGAGCCTGCGCGTGCTCGGCTTCACGCTCGGCGAGGTCTCTGCGCTCCTGCTCGGAGAGCTCGCGATCGTCGTCGCTCTCGCCCTGCCGCTCGGCATGGCGCTCGGCTGGGGCCTGGCGCACGGCGTGGCCGAGCTGATCCAGTCGGACCAGTTCCATTTTCCGGTTGTCATCCAGCCGCGAACCTTTGCCTGGGCGGCGATCGCCGTCCTCGCGGCGGCGGCCGCCAGCGCGCTGGTCGTGCGCCGCCGGATCGATCGCCTCGACATGGTCACCGCCCTCAAGACCCGGGATTGAAATGAAGCCGCGCACCTGGATATCCGCCGCCGCCGCCTCCGTACTGGCGATCGGCCTGCTCGCCTGGGCGCTGGCGCCGCGGCCGGTCGAAGTCGAAATCGCCGAGGCGACGACCGGCCACTTCGCGACCACGGTCGACGAGGATGCGAAGACACGGCTGCGCGACCGCTATGTGGTCTCGGCGCCGCTGTCCGGAGTGCTTTCCCGGGTGACGCTGCGCGAAGGCGATGCCGTCGCCGCCGGCGACGTCGTCGGGACCCTGTCGCCGACGCTCTCGCCCATGCTCGACGAGCGGACCTTGCGCGAGCAGCAGGCGCGGATCGAGGGCGCGGAGGCCCAGGTCAAGCGCGCCGCGGCGCGGGTCGAGGGAGCGCGCGTGGCCTTGCTGCAGGCGAACCACGATCTGCTGCGCAGCGAGCAGCTCGCCGCCCAGGGTTTCGTCTCGCCCACCAAGCTCGACGCCGACCGCCTCGCCACGCTCGCCGCGCAGAAGGAGGTGGAGGGCGCGGTCGAGGAGCGTCACGTGGCCGAGCACGACCGGGCGCAGGCGCAGGCAGCGCTCGTCGCCGTGCGCGGGCGCGACCGGCAGGGTAGCGGCGCCTTCCAGCTGCGCGCGCCGATCGCCGGCCGGGTGCTGCGCGTGGTCCAGCCGAACGAGGGCGCGGTCGCCCTGGGTGCGCCGCTGCTCGAGCTGGGCGACACGCATGCCCTGGAGATCGTCGCCGAGCTGCTGACGACCGACGCGCTGCGCGCTGACCCGGGCAGCCCGGTGCTCATCGAGCGCTGGGGTGGCGAGGCGACGCTGCAGGGGCGCGTGCGACTGGTCGAGCCCGGGGGCTTCACCAAGGTCTCGGCGCTCGGCGTGGAGGAGCAGCGCGTCCGCGTCATGATCGACATCACGAGCCCGCCTGAGCGCTGGCAGGCGCTTGGCGACGGCTTTCGGGTCAGCGTCCGGATCGTCACGCTGGCGCGCGACGGAGCGCTGAAGGTGCCGGTGAGCGCGGTCTTTCCGCTGCCGCAGGCGCCCGGCCAGCCGGGCGGTGCCATGGCGGTGTTCGCGCTGGTCGACGGTCGCGCCCGCCGCATGACGGTCGAGGTCGGCGCGCGCAATGGCAGCGAGGCCTGGCTCACCGGAGGCATCGCGGCCGGGCAGACGGTCATCGTCTACCCGCCTTCCACCGTGGCCGACGGTGTCCGCGTCCGGCCGAGGAGCGTTCGCCCGAGCTAGCCGGGCGCCCGGACGCTTCAGGCCGGACTGGCGGCGGAGCGACGCTGCAGGCCGGACTGGCGGCGGAGCGACGCTGCAGGCGTTCGCGCAGCACGAGGACGACCAGGAGCAACGGAGCCAGAAGCAGCGGCCAGTCCTGCGGCATGTGCAGCAGGACGGCAGCGCTGCCGCCGATCAGTGCCCAGGCAACGGGAATGACGTAGAGCCACACCGGGGCCGATCCCGCCAGCATCAGCAGGCCGAGCGTGGTCAGGGCGACGGGACAAGGCGTCAGGCCGAAGGCGGGCAGGTCGAGGGCACGCTCGCCGAGCAGGAGGCCGAGCGCCGGATAGAGCGCCACGGAGTAGATGAGCAGGGCCCAGCCGAGGGCGCGACGAAGGCCCTTCGCCCGGCCGAACACGAGGCGCCGGTGCCATGCGGCTTCCGCCAGCAGCAGGCCCTCCAGGGCGAAGGCCGCGCCGAAAAGCGTCGACGCCGGATTGATGAGCGAGAAGAAGGCGACGTGATAGACGAGGCCGGTCCAGATCCACATCGCCGCGAGCGCGAGGACATTCATTCGATCGCGCAACGGGGAAGGCCACGCGAGCAGGACCAGCATCCCGACCCCCATGGCCTGCGCCAGCCACTGGAGCGGCCAGATCACCCCGTTGTACAGGGCGAAGACGAAGACGAACTGCTGGTGCGTGAACGGCAACATGGGATCGGGATCGGCCGGCACCTCGACCAGCCGATTGACGAGCAGGCGCGAGCGACGATGCGGACGATTCTCGGCGCCGGCCCGGACCCTTCCTTGACCTGCGTCAATGCGCCCGGCCGAATCCCCCGCGTGCCGGCCTGGCTGGCCCAGTTGAACGCCGACCTGCAACAGGCAGGGCTACGGGCGCGCCGCGGTGGATGCTTCGACGCAGAATGCCGCCACCTGCGCGAGGGCGCGCTCGACGGCGGCGTTGGCGGCGGTGACGCCTCCGGCGGCGTCTTCGGAGGGCGCCTCCTGCACCACCTCCACGTAGCGCGTCGCCAGCACGCGCCGGCCGGGCACGGAGACGAGCTGCGTGCGCAAGGCGAACTCCGCGCGGCTCGGCCGCGCGAGAAAGCTCTGCCGCAGCCGGACGATCTCGGTGTCGAGCCGCAGGTCGGCCGGGAGACCGCTGCTCGCCTGCACCACGGCCCGGAAGCTGCCCGTGTCCTCGAGCGTGCGCGTCAGCAGCGGGTACAGCATGCGCGCCGGCGTGTCGGCCCAGCGATGCGTGGCGAAGCGGTCGAGGGCGTGCGCCTTCTGCACGTAGATCATGTCCGTCGAATCGACTCCGGGCGCCGCCTGCGGCGCGCTGATCGCCAGCACGAGATCGCGCCGGGGGGCCGCCGCCACGACAGGCCTGACATCGAGCACGTGCAGCGAGACGGGGTCGGTCGGGGCCGAGGGCACCAGGCTGCAACCGCTGCCGAGCAGCGACCCGGCCAGCACGAGAACGGCGCGCCGGATCATTCGCCCGGCCCCCGCTTGGCCGGCGGGCGCCCCTGCAGCAGCACGCCCGGATTGCGCTCCACCTCGTCGACCACGCGGTGCATCGTCGCCGTCAGGCCGCGCAGCTCGGCCACGAGCTCGCGCGTCTCGGGCAGCGCGGTGCCGGTGAATTGCGCCACGTCGGCGCGCGAGCCGTCGAGCGTGCTGCGCGCACTGTCCAGCGTTCCGCGAGCGCTGTCGAGGGTGCCGCGCGCGCTCGCGCCGGCAGCGGAGACGTCGATCGCCATGCGCTCCAGCGCGTCGGCGGTGCGCTCGAAGCGCTGCACCGTCTGCGGCAGCCGGGCGCCGACACGCGCCGCGCTCTCCATGGCTTGCGCCGAGCTGAGCAATGCGGCGTCGATGGTCGCGGACCGATCGGCCAGCGTCTGCGTCAGCGTCGCCAGGTCCGCGAGGGTCGTCCGCAGGGCTCGCCGGTTGGGCTCGTCGAGCACCGAGTTCAGGTTCTCGACGGCGCCCGAGAGGTTCGTCATCAACACCGGCGCGCCCGTCTCCAGGCGTGCGATCAGCGACGGTCCCGCCGTGATCACCGGAACCTGCTGGCCGGGTGCCGCCCGCAGCGCCGGGGAGTCCTTGCGCCCGCCGCTCAGCTCGACGTACGAGATGCCGGTGAGCCCCTGCGTCTGCAGCATGGCGATCGTGTCGGTCTTCACCGGCGTGCCGCGCTCGATCTCGAGCCTCACGCGCACCTTCTCGACGTCGCCCGGGGCCAGCATGATCTGCCGCACGAAGCCCACCTCGACGCCGCGATAGCGCACCGTCGAGTTGAGGTTGAGCCCCGACACCGACTCGGTCATGTACGTCTCGTAGATGTCGTAGGCCTTGCGGTTGTACATGCCGCTGGTCAGCCACAGCCCACCGGCGATCATCGCCACCGTGAGGACGATGACGAACGCGCCCACCACGGAAAGATTCACCTTGTTTTCCATGCCTGCTCCAGTGCCGCGCGGCCGCGCGGCCCGTGAAAGTACGGGCGCACCACGGCATCGTCGGAGTGCGAGAGCTCGCTCATCGAGCCGATGCCGACGATCCGGCCGTGGCCGAGCACCGCCACGCGGTCGGCCGAACGCCACAGCAGGTCGAGGTCGTGGGTCACCATCATGATGGTCAGGCTCAACGCGTCGCGCAGGCTGCGCACGAGCTCGTCGATGCCGCTGGCGGAGAGGGGGTCGAGCCCCGCCGTGGGCTCGTCGAGGAACAGCAGCTCCGGGTCGAGCGCCAGCGCGCGGGCGAGCGCGGCGCGCTTGCGCATGCCGCCGGAAAGCTCGCTCGGGTACTTGGCGCCGGCGTCGGCGGGCAGGCCGGTGAGGGCGATCTTGACGGCCGAGACCTCGCGGATCAGGTGCGGCGGCAGGTCGGTGTGCTCGGCGAGCACCATGCCCACGTTCTCGGCCACGGTGAGCGCGGAGAACAGCGCGCCGCGCTCGAACATCACTCCCCAGCGGCGGCGCAGCGGCAAGGCCTGCTCGTCCGTCAGGCCGACGACTTCCTGGCCGAACACGCTGATCGATCCGGCCGCCGGCCGCTGCAGCAGGATGATCTCGCGCAGCAGCGTGCTCTTGCCGGAGCCGCTGCCGCCGACGAGCGCGAACACCTCGCCGGCATGGACGCTCAGGTCCACGCCGTCATGCACGACCGAGCTGCCGAAGCGCGTGCAGACGCCGCGCACGTCGACCACGACGCCGGGGGACGGGCTGGGCGGTGATGTCTGCGTCACAGGTCGAGCCACAGGAAGACGATCGAGAACAGCGCGTCGGTCACGATCACCAGGAAGATCGACTGCACCACGCTCATCGTGGTCTGCGCTCCCACGCTGTCGGCGCTGCCGCCGACCTGGAAGCCGCGATAGCAACCCACCAGGGCGACGATCAGCGCGAACACCGGTGCCTTGGCCAGGCCGGTCCAGTAGGAGGAAAGCTGGATTGCCTCGTCCAGGCGGTCGAAGAACGCCTCGAAGCCCACGCCGAGCTTGAGCTTGGCCATCACCATGCCGCCCAGCACGCCCGTCACGTCGGTGTAGACGGTGAGCAGCGGCATCACGATCACGAGGGCGATCACCTTCGGCACCACCAGCAGGTCCTGCGCGCCGACGCCGATGGTGCGCAGCGCGTCGATCTCCTCGGTGACCTTCATCGTGCCGATCTGCGCCGTGTACGCGGAGCCCGAGCGTCCGGCGATGATGATCGCCGTGAGCAGCGGCGAGAGCTCGCGCAGCATCGCCAGCGACACCAGGTCGACCACGAAGATGTTGGCGCCGAAGCGCTGCAGCTGGTCGGCTCCCTGGTAGGCGATCACGAGGCCCATCAGGAACGACAGCAGCCCCGTGATCGGCAGCGCATCCACCCCGGCGATCTGCACGTTGTGCAGGATGGTTCGCCAGCGCAGGCGCTGCGGATGCCGCAGCGCGGAGACCAAGGCCAGGGCGCTCTCCCCCACGAACGCGAGGTAGCCCCGGAAGCCCGTCACGCCCGACCACACCCGCCGTCCCACGCGCTCCAGCCAGGGGGGAACGCGAGCCGTCGGGACCTGCAGCGGCAGGCCGCGCGCCGCCAGCAGTTGCAGCAGCGCAGTGAACTCGGCGCGAAATCCCTGCAAGCGCAGCTTGCCGCCGCGCGCGCCGCGCTCGGCGATCGTGCGATGCAGCAGCCACGCACCGGAGGTGTCGAGCGCCGTGATCCCCGAGCCATCCACGACCGCGTCGCCGCTTTCCGGCCAGCGCAGCTGCGTCAGCACGCGCTCGAGCGCCGCGACCGTGTGCACGGACCAGTTGCCGTGGCAGCGCAACTCGCTCGTGACCGAGCCGCTGGAGCGGCTCGCCGCCGTCAACTCCGCGCCAAAGTCGGTCGACATGGTCGTGATTGCGGGCATGGGCCCGCGGATCGAATGCCTCGCGCGATCCGAGGCCCTGCAGGCGACGAGAACCCCGGCGCCCTGGGGGGCGCCGGCAAGTGCTCGCCGCTGATCTGCATGGCCGACTCCTTCGGGATGAACTCCGGCATGCCTTCGGCCGACGTCTGCGAGCACCTTACGAAGTGCTTGCGGGCACGCCTTGAGCTAGCGCAAGACGCACCGCGGTCGGGGGTTTGTCCTCATCGAACGGCGCATTGCGCGGCATGGGACGAGGCGCTGCGCGCGCTGTACGCGTCGGCAACCGGGACACTCCGACTTCGACCTGCTTGCCGTCGCCGCGGTCCGGTCACGGCAGGGCGACGATGCGCATGAGCTTTCCGGTGCGGCCGCGGCGCATCGGCCGGCCGCTCACGCATCGGATCCGGACCGCGCCCGTCCCCTGTCGCTCCAGGAAGGCGACGAGGGCCGCACGGCCGCGGCGCAACGCAGCCTCGGCGGCGCCGCCATGCCCTCCCGTGCAGAGCTCGAGCTCCGCCGGGCCCTTCTGCACGAGCTGGAAGTCGAACAGCCCGGCCTCGTCCTCGAGCACGGTGCTCAGGGCGAGCGGCAGGATCCGCGCCTGGCGCCGACCGGCTTCGCCGAGCAGGAGCGACTCGTCGCACCGTCCTTCGACGTCGATCACGGGAAGGCGGCAGCCGCACGGGCAAAGGTCGGTGCGCAGGCGGACGCGGTCGCCGATGTCGTAGCGGATCAGCGGCTGCACGTGATTGGCGAGATTCGTGAGCAGGGTCGTGGCGCCGAGGACTCCCGGCGGCACGGCGTTGCCGTCGGCGTCGACCGACTCGAGGATCGCCCAGTCGCTGTTGAGATGCAGCGAACCCCGGTCGCACTCGCACGCCAGCGAGAGGAATTCCGAGGTGCCGTAGCTGTTGACGACCGGGCAGCCGAAGGCCTCCCGGACGAAGGCCCGCATCGCGGGCGAGAGCGTTTCGCCGCCGGTCCAGATCTCCCTGGGCGCGATCCGGAGCCGACCCGCGAGGTGCTCTTCGGCGAGCAGGACCGCGGCGCTCGGATAGGTGGCGACGACCGTGGGCATGTGCCGGTGCAGCTCGGCGACCAGGTCGGCCACAGGCTGCAGGAACGAGACGCTGCGCAGGCGGTGCGAGAGCAGCGGGTTCAGGCGGCGCAGGCGCTCGATCGAGACGGCGCTGGCGAAGTGCCCGCCGACGGCGCCGACGAACACGAGGCGCTCGGCCAGACCCCACGGGTCCAGCATCCGGTCGAGCGGCCGCAGGTGAGGCTTGCGGACCGCCTCGAGGGCGTCGTAGGTGGCCATCGCAGCCGCGTCCTGGAGGAAGACCGCCGGCTCGCCGCTGCTGCCCGAGCTCTCCCAGACGACGTAGCGGCCGAGAAAGGGCTCGCCGATTCTGGCCGGATCGGCAACGAAGCGACGCAGCTCCTCGAGCCGCACCTGCGGATCGGCAACCCATTCGCCGAAGCGTCTCATCAGCTCGGGCTTGCGCACGATCGGCAGATCCGCGAGCGCCACGCGACCCGGATCGCGACCCGCGAGGAGTCTGCGGTACAGCGGCGATCCCGCCGCGGCGGCGACGAGGAGCCGGCGGAGCCGGCGATTCCGACACGCGGCGAGAGCGTCGTCATCGGCGCGCGTCGTCGCGACGACGTCGGCGGCAACGGCGCCCGTGAGCCAGGGGTCGAAAGGAGGAAGCATGCGCGAGCCCGGTCGCCATTGGGCATGGAGAACCTTCGCCGCGCTTGATCTGCGACAAGGCCGCGGCGCGCCGCCTGGCCTCTGCGCGCAGCAGCGGCGCCGTTCTTGGCCCAGCTCACATCGATGGCGAGGGTTTCGATCCTTCGCGACTGCGTTCTACCGCTCTTCGTTCGTCGCCAGTGCGAAGTAGCGCCGACGGCCGTCGCGCACGATCAGAACGGCGACAACTGCGCCGCGAGGCAGGCGCGCGATCGCCTTGTCGTAGTCTTCGATCCTCCGGATCGCAAGATCGTTGAGAGCCACGACCCGGTCGCCGGCACCGATCCCGGCGCGAAGGGCCGGGCCATGGGTGTCGATGACCTCGACGCCCGCTTCCTCGTCCGCCGGGTTCCTCGGTCCCGAGGCCCGACTGGAAAACACCAGCCCCAGGCGATCGCCGCGCGGCGCCCGGGCAACCGCCGGTGCCGTGAGCGCTGGCGGCATGGTCCGGGCAGTCACCTGGACCTCGATCCGCTTCACTCCGCCGGCGCGCCAGACATTGAGCGCGGCGATGTCGCCGGCGCGCTTGGCGCCGATGCCGCGCTGGATCTCGTCGTAGCTCATGTCGCTTCGCGCTTCGAACCCGAGGATGATGTCTCCCAGGCGAACGCCCGCACGCTCGGCCATGCTGCCCTGCCTCACCCGCGCGACCAGCGCGCCTCGGGCTCCTCCCCCGGGGAGAGCGAACGCATGCGCCAATCCGACGGTGAGCTCCTGGACGCTCAGCCCGAGTTGCCCGCGAACGACCTGGCCCTGGGCTCGCAGCTGGTTCGCAATCTCCATGACCATGTCGATGGGCAAGGCGAACGACACCCCCATGTAGCCGCCGCTTGTCGTGTAGACCATCGAATTCATCCCGACCACCTGCCCGCCGAGGTTGAAGAGCGGACTGCCCGAGCTGCCCGGGTTGATCGCCACGTCGGTCTGGATGAACAGGAAATTCCCGCTCTCGGGGAGCACGCGCTTGGCACTGACGATGCCCGCGGTCAGGCTCCTCTCGAGGCCGAACGGCGCGCCCACCGCCGCCACCCAGTCGCCGACGGCTAGCGCCGCGTTGCCGCCGATTTCGGCGCTGGGCAGGCCGGCCGCATCGACCTTCAGCAGCGCGACATCGCTGGTCTCGTCGGCACCGAGGAGCTTGCCGACGAACTCGCGTCCGTCGGCAAGGCGGACCGTCATTTCTTCCTTGGGGCCGACGGCGTGGGCGCTGGTGACGATGTGGCCTTCCGGCGAGACGATGAAGCCCGAAGCGAGGCTGCGCCGGACGCGCCCGGTCGCGGCCGAGGTCGGCACCGCGCGTCCCCGGTACGGGCCGGCCGTGCCAAGCTGGGCATCGTCGGGGTCGAGAGCGAACGGCGTCCTGTACGAGACCGTGGTGATGCTCACGACAACCGCCTGCTCGCTCGCGACGCGGGAGGCGAAGTCGGGCAGCGACTGCGCGCCCGCCGGGCCGCCCCAGGCTGTCAGGCAGCCGACGATCAGAGCCGCGGCTTGCCTCGAAACCCAGCGATCGAGCCCGTCGGGCGACCGAACGGCGCGCACGTTCCTTTCCCCGAACGGCAGCGGCCCGGATCGCGGCCCCCTCTGGACGCGCGGGTTCTTGCTGCTGGGTTGCTGGAGGGCGCGCGTGCTTCGCATGGGCGGTATCGAACGGTCACTCGAGCCTAGTGAAACGTTCCGCGCAGCGGTTGATCTCCGTCAAGAGCCGGGCGCCCCGGTCCCACTCCCGGGTGCGAAACGGTCGGAACGCCCGCTAGAGCGCCAAGGTCAGCGTGCAATCCCCGAGACGCGACCCCGTCGGAGGAACCTTCCTACCTCGGCCGCCTTCATGGCTTCGATGACAGCGCAAACGACCCGGCGCGCGGCGTACGAGTCGGGGGACGGCCTGTGACTCTTCGCCGAGGATCGAGGAGCCCACGACCCATGGCAGCAAGCACGAAGCACCGGGCGACAGACTCAAATGACGGGCGGCACCGGCATGCCCTGCCGCAGCCACTTCTCCGCCGCTTCGCCAGGACCCATCGCGCGCAAGCGCTCGTCGGCCCAGAGCTCCCGTGCCGTCTCCTCGAGGCTCGTCGCATCCGCTCTCGGCCACTGCGCCCGCAGCCGTTCTGCACACCATGCCACCCAGGTCACGTCGATCAAGTTGTCAGCCGGTCGGTCCATGAGTAATACTGTATGCCCGTACAGTACCGGTCGCAAGTGGCAACCTTCGAAGAATTCGGCGCTCCTTGCGCTTGCGGCGCCGAGAACTTCGAACGCGTGATCGTCGAGCGCGTCCTTGCCCGTCCCGTCGTCACCGACCTCGTGGCGTGCGTGGAGTGCCGCTGTGTGTACTACTCGCCCTTGCCGAGGGCGGCGCCTGCCGCGGCACGGTCGGGACCGCCCATGCCCTCCGGCACGGTCACCAGCGAGCCCGGCATGTTGCGCACCTGGGGAGCCATCCCGCCAGGGCATCCGCCGAGAGAGCAGACGCCCGAGGAGTTGAAGCGCATCAAGGAGGCGGCGGCGCGGGCCGGCAAGTCGCGGAAGAAGAGTCGCTGACGCCCGCGTTCATCCCCGCAAGCAGTTCACTCGAGCCGGCGCCCCACTTCGAGATCGCGCTGACAGCGAGCGCGCGTGAACAAGCCGAGCCGCCGCAAGGAAGAATTCGCGTTTGCCCTCGATGAAGCGCGGCCACAGGGAGCGCAAGCTAGAGGCGCCGCGCACCCGCGTGCGCAGAGGAGGTCACGATGCGTGCAGCCGACCGCAGGCGGTTCCTGAAGGCGAGCGCCGCCACCGGCGCGGTGGCCATGCAGCACATCTTCCGCCTGGGCGCCGCCGTCGCGGCCGCCCTCGCCCTGTCGGCCGCGGAGGCGTCCGATCCCGCCTGCGAGGCGTCGGCCACGGAGAAGGCGCTGACCGGTACGGCCAGGGCGCGCTTCGTGAAACAGTGCGAGACGGATGCCGCGCTGCTGGTGTGCGATACGCAGGCCGTGGACCGCAAGCTGGCCGACGCGGCCCGTGCGAACTTCATCAACAAGTGCCTCGAGGACGCCGCGCTGAAGAGTTCCAGCCCGACGTGCGACGCCCTGGCTGTCGAGAAGAAGCTGGCGGGGTCGGCGAGAACCAGCTTCATGAAGAAGTGCGTCGCCGAGCGGAGCGGCGGCGCGCCCGGCTGATCGGCTATCGACCCTTGCCCAGCGAGGACACGGAAGCATCCGTCGGCTCGAAGCGATAGATGGTGTCGTTCAAGTAGCGGGTCACCTGCTGGATGTCGCTCTCGGACCACCCCAGCGAAGAGGCGTCCTGCCAGCGCCGAACCTGGAACTTCAGGCCGCTCCAGTCCTTGGCCGAGCGGTTGTCGCGCCAATGCATCTCCGTCGTGTGACAGGAAATGCAATGCGTGGTGTAGAGCAGCTCGCCGCGCGACTGCGCCATCGCGGACGGAGTGGCCATGACGCCGAAGGCGATGGCGGCGATCAATGTACGCATGACGAAGAAGGCTCCTGCTTCCGCCCTATTTTCTGATCGTGAGTTCGTCGTGAATGCTGTGTGCGCCGTCGGAGGCGCGCGCGATCTTGATTGCCTCGTCGATCTGTGCCTGGTTGTCGAGCACGCCGATCAACCGTACATCTCCCTTGAGCGTCACGACCTTGATGTCGAAACCCTTGAGCGATTCGTTCTGGAGCAGCGCCGTCTTCACGTGCTCGGTCACGTCGGTGTCCGTGACGTTGGCGACGGCTGCCGATGCCGCGGGCAGCGTTGCCGATGCCTCCGGCGATTTGCTGCAGCCGCCGATCGCCACCGTCGCGGCCATCAAGGCGGCGACCGGAATGATTCCTGTGCGCTTTTTCATGTGAGACATCCCCAATGGATAGGTCATCCAGATGCACGATCTTCGTTTGTTTCAGCGGGCCCGTCCGTGCGATAGCGAACAGTGCACCTGACGGTCCGGAGTCCGGCCGGGCCACGGCGTTTCAATCGCGCTTGCCTCGTTTCTGGTCTCCCCTGCCCTCACGGCCGCCCCTGCCCTCCGGCTCCCCGTCGGCGCTTCGATGGCACTCCACGCAGTTCTCGAAGTTCCGGATGCCCTCCTCGAGGTGTTTGCGGCGCACCTTGGCCGGCGTGTGCTCGTGGCAGCCATAGCAGGTGAATTTGCCGTAGTCATTGGCGACGTGGCAGGTTGCGCAGGAGGCGTTGTGGTCCTTGTCGAGCACGAAGAGCTTGTCGTGCTCGAAAGTGGCAGGCTTCCAGGCCTCGGATGTGTGGCACTGCCCGCAGGAGCCCTTGATCTGGCCATGCAGCGTGTCGTTCGGCGCCACGTGGCACGAGTCGCAGCGGGCCCGCGTCTCCACCCGCAGCAGTGCGTGCGAGAACGGCTTGCTGCTGCGCTGGGCGAGCCTGGGATCGGCATGCTCGCTGTGGCAGGCCATGCAGTTCTGCTCGGTCAGCTCCTGGTGGAACGACCTCTTCAGCGGGGCGGACCCACTGTTCGACCCCGCCCGTATCGCGACGCCCCGGGTCGTCCGCAGGCCGATGTCCGATAGTGCGTGGCAGGCGATGCAGCGATCGGCGGTCGCGCCGCGCAACGGCGTGTGGCAGGCAAAACAGTCCGTGGCGAGGGCGGCATGCCCGGGCGCCAGCGCTCCCGGGCTCACCATCAGCTGCGGGTAGACGAACACCAGCCCCACCAGCACCGACAGGTTGGCGACGATCACGATCCACAGCCAGCGGCCCTTCACTTCCAGCTCCAGAAGAGAAGCGCGGCCACGATGTGGGCCAGCGCCAGCACGGCGAAGGCCAGCGTGATCGGGAAATGCACCGATCGCCACTGCCTGACCGCGTCGAACGTCAGGCTGTCCCAGTAGGTGCGCTCGGCGAGCTGCTCGGGTGAGAGGCCCTGCTCGCGCATCTTCTGCCGGGCACCTTCGAGGCGGCGCCTGGAACGATCCAGCAGGTACTTGCCGGTCAGCCCGCTGGCCACGTTGATGAGCATCGCCCACACGGCCAGCCAGCCCAGGATGGCGTTGAAGTGGATCCCGGCGTGCACCAGCACGAGCAAGGAACCGGCCCAGGCCATGTACTCGTGCAGCCGCAACAGCGTGGCCGGCCGGCCGGACCGGATCAGCTTGCGCTTGCGCAGCGAATAGCCCAGCGAACCGAGGATCAGCAAGGTGCCGGGAATGCCCAGCCACCTGCCGATCCACACGGCATCGAGCAGATGCAGTGCGGCATCACACAGCAGCGCCGCCACGGCCAGCGCAATCAGGGACAGGTAGAACGGCACGACCTCGCGGCTGAGGAGGCGAGCCTTCATGGAGCTCATGCCTCGAGCACCAGTGCCGACTGCGGCTTGCCGACGCACAGCAGGCAATGGCCCGGGGCGATGTCATGGTCGGGCTTGTCGTCATAGCGAACCTTGCCCGAGATCACTTTCGTCTCGCACGTGCCGCAGCTCCCCGACCGGCAGCCAGAGTCCACCGCCACGCCATGCCGCTCGGCGAAGTCGAGCAGATTGGCGTCCTGGCCGTCCCAGACAAGGGTGCGGCCTGAACGATCGAGTCGAACTTCGAGCGAAGTCGGCGGGGCGGCCAACGATTCGTTCGTCGCTGGCCCGGCGGGTCGCACCGACGCCGGACCGAATGCCTCGAAGCGGATGTCGTCCTCCTCGACTCCCCATTCGCGAAGCGAGGGCACCAGGCTTTGCATCATCGGCGGCGGCCCGCAGACATAGAACTGGTGCCGGCCATGCGGCAGGCTGTTGCGCAGCAGGTCCAGGTCGACGTACCCGACGTGCCGATAGTCGCGGCCCTGAACGTCGTCGGGCGCAGGGCTGCTATAGGCCACGTGGAGCTGGAGACGCCGATGCGAGCCGGCCAGTTCTTCCAGCAATTCCTTGAAGGCGTGATCGGCGCTGTTGCGCACGCCATAGAACAGGTGGACCGCGCGCTCGGGCTGATTCGCGATACACCAGCGCAGCATGCTCATCATGGGCGTGATGCCGATGCCGCCTGCGATGAACACGGCGGCCACGGTCGCATCGGGATCGATGAAGAAGTGGCCCGACGGCGCCTTGACCCTGAGGACGTCGCCGTCCCGCACCTGGTCATGAAAGTGGTTGGACGACGCACCCGGCGGCAGATCCGGACGACCCGGCGGCGGCGGCATGCGCTTGACCGTGATTCGATACCTCGCCGGATCCGGCTGGTCCGACAGCGAGTAGCACCTGGTGAGGCTGCGCTCGCCGCCGGCAACGCCGCCTGCTCCGCCGCCCACCCGGAGCGAGAAAGTGAGGTACTGCCCGGGGTTGAAGGCCGGAAGCGCCATGCCGTCGACCGGCTGCAGGTGGAAGGAGCACTGACTCTGCGCAGCATCTTCGAAGTGGCGGCCCACCACGCGGAAGTCGCGCCACCCCGACCACGCGGCCGCGGACGGCGCGCGGACCTCCGGCTCCTCGATTCGCGTCGCCTGTGCCGCCAGGGCATGCCTGCGCCCTACGAGCACGCCGACGCCTGCGACGACCTGAAGCAGCAGCGCGGCGCAGATGTACGCCAGAAGGTGCAAGGCCGTCATGTCACGCGTGACCGAAATTGCAGCGCGGTCAACCTGCCACCCGAAGTCGGCGGCCATGAACCCGCTTGACTCCCTCGAACCAGACCACGCTCAGTCCGGCAATCCCCAGCGCCGCCAGCAGCATGACGGATGAGGGTGCAGAGAAGGCGAACAGTCGGCTCATCGCAGGGATGCCCAGCACGGCGCCGAGGACGACGACGGTACCGATCGCGATCCAGGCGAACTGCCGACTGGATTCCTTGTTCCGCTGCGGCGCGCTACGGCCCCAGGACCGGTTGGCGTGAATCAGGCCCAGGTTCGACAGGACCAGCACGACGAAGGTCAGCGCGCGGGCGATGTCGTCACGCTGGGGATCTTCGGGCAGCCAAGCCCTGGCGCCCGCATACACCGCGAGCAGGAGCAGCAGCAGGCCGGCGCCCTGCCAGAGACCCCGGGCCAGCACATCCTTGTCGAACAGCTTCTGGTCCGGCCGGCGCGGCGGCGCCTTCATCGCGTCGGCCTCCAGCGGCTCGGCCTCGAAGACGACGGAGCAGGCCGGGTCGATGATCAGCTGCAGGAACAGGATGTGCACCGGCATCAGCAGCATCGGCCAGCCGAACACCACCGGCAGGATCGACAAGCCGACGATCGGCACATGCACCGCCACCACGAACACGATCGCCTTGCGCAGATTGGCGAAGACGCGGCGTCCGTAGCGGACCGCCGTCACCAGGGACGCGAAGTCGTCGTTCAGCAGCACCAGCGCCGCGGCCTCGCGCGCCACCTCGGTACCGCGGGCGCCCATGGCCACGCCGATGTCGGCCGCCTTCAAGGCCAGGGCGTCGTTGACGCCGTCGCCGGTCATCGCGACGACATCGCCGCGTGCCTGGAACGCCCGCACCAGGCGCAGCTTCTGCTCGGGCTGGACACGGCAGAAGATGCTTGCCGCGCCCAGCCGTTCGGCGAGCGCTTCGTCGCTCAGCGCGGCAAGCTCGGTTCCGGCGATGACCGGCGCCTCGGTGCTCAGGCCCGCCTGCCGTGCGATCGAGACCGCGGTGGCCGGATGGTCGCCCGTCATCATCACGACCCGGATGCCGGCAGCCCGGCACTCGGCAATGGCCTGCGGCACGTCGGGTCGAACCGGGTCTTCCAGCGCGACCAGCCCGAGGAATGCGAAATCGAAGTCGTGCTGTTGGCCGGGCAGCGCGCCGGCGGGAAAGGTGGCGTGGGCCACCCCCAGGACCCGGAGGCCCTCGCCCGCCATCGCCCGGACCTGCTCGATGATGCGTGCGCCCTGCGCCGCATCCAGGTGGCAGAGATCGACGATGGCCTCCGGCGCGCCCTTGGCCGCGATCAGGCGTTCGGCCTTGTCTGGCGACTGCCACACGCGCGACATCGCCAGCATGGCGGGCGAAAGCGGGTAGTCGTCGACCAGCGTCCAGTCGCCGTGCAGGTGCTCGGTGTCGGCCAGCAGGCGCTTGCCGGCTTCGCCGATGGCCGTCTCCATGGGGTCGAAGGCGCGGCGATGGCTGGCCAGCACGGCGTACTCCAGAACGCCGTGCAGCGCCTCTTGCAACAAGCCCGCGCCTGCCTGCGCGGTGTCGTACGTGGCCTGCTCCGACCACAGGCGCCGCACCGTCATGCGGTTCGCGGTCAGGGTTCCGGTCTTGTCGACACAGAGCACGGTGGTCGCCCCGAGCAGTTCCACGGCCGGGATGCTCCGCGCCAGCACCTTCTCGCCTGCCAGGCGCCACGCGCCCAGGCCGAGGAACAAGGTCAGTATTACAGGCAGCTCTTCCGGAAGGACCGCCATGGCCAGCGTCAGACCCGCCAGCAGCCCGTGCAGCCAGTCGCCGAGCGCAATCCAGTAGGCGACGGCCAGCGCGGCGGCCAGGGCCAGGCCGACGAGGGCCACGCGTTTGACGACCCGGCGCGTCTCCTGCTGGATCGGTGTGGATTCGACGACGATTCCCGCGAGCGACTGGCCGATGCGGCCGAGCGCACTTCGCTCGCCGGTGGCCACGACGCAGCCACGCGCCGTACCGCGAGTCACCAGCGTGCCGGAGTAGGCATGCGAGCTGTCGTCCATGCCGTCGGGCCGCACGGCTTCCCGGGGGCCGTCCCGGGTCGGGTCGGAGAACTCCTTGACGACTGGCGCCGACTCGCCGGTCAGCAGCGACTCGTCGACGGCGAAGTTCGAGACCTGGACAAGATGCACGTCGGCAGGGACCCGGTCGCCCTCGGCCAGCAACACGACGTCACCCGCCACCAGCTCGCGCGCTGCGATGCGCGCAGGCTCGCCGTCGCGCTCGACGAGCGCGCGCGGGCTCGACAGGTCGCGCAGGGCGTCCAGTGAACGCTCGCTGCGTCGCTGCTGCGCGAAGCTGATGCCCATGACGACGAAAACGAAGCCGAGCAGCATCAGCGCCTCTTGCCTGTCGCCGAGCACCATGTAGATGGCGCCGCAGGCCACCAGCAGAAGAAACATCGGCTCGGATGCGACCTCGCGTGCCAGCCTGAGCACGCTGCGACGCTTCGACGCGGGCAATTCGTTCGGCCCGTCCCGGGCCAGGCGCCGCCGGGCCTCCGCGTTGCTCAGTCCGCGGGCGACTGGCGGTGTTCCTGGCGCCCCGAGGACGTCATCCATCCAGTTCGCGGGAAAGGCCGGTCGGGACGCGCAACGAGGAACGCGAGGCATCCCCCTGCTCGAATCGATAGATGGATTCGTTCAGGTAGCGGGCCACCTCCTGGATGTCGCTGTCGGACCATCCCAGCGAGACCGCGTCCTGCCAGCGCCGGACCTGGAACTTCAGGCTGCTCCAGTCCTTCGCCGACCGCTTGTCGCGCCAGTGCATCTGCGTCGTGTGGCAGGAGACGCAATGCGTGGTGTAGAGCAACTCGCCCCGGGATTGCGCCATCGCGGACGGGGCCGCGGCCAGGCCGATCGCGACGATCGGGATGAGAGCCCGCACGATGCCCGAGGCGGCTGCCCGGCCGGCATTCGTGCGTTGGCGACGATGAGCATTTGCGTCAGACATGGTTGGGCAGCATGCGCCGGAGTGTGTCGTCGCGAACGACGTAGTGATGAAACAGCGCAGCCGCCGCGTGCAGCCCGATCAGGACGTAGCCGACCGTTGCGCCGATCTCGTGGATCTCCTTGGCCCAGTCGGCAACGGACCGGTTCTCGCCGACGAGAGGCGGCAAGTGCATGCCGAAGAACGGAACCGGGGCGCCCTTCGCGCTGAGCGTCAGCCATCCCAGGAGGGGCAAGCCGATCATCAGGCCGTACAAGGCAGCGTGCATCCAGCGCGCGAGGCGGCTCTGCCAACGCGGGGGGGCAGGCTCGACGCGCGGCGCGGTCCCCATGAAGTGAACTCCCACCCTGAAGACGGCCAGCAGCAGAACCGACAGTCCCAGCATGAAGTGCCAGGTCTTCATCGCCTCGCGGGCGTCGCTTCCCTTCGGAAACATGCCGCGCAACTCCATGCAGGCATATGCCGCGGCGATGAGCAGCAGCATCAGCCAGTGAAGTCCGATCGACAACGATCCGTACCGGCCGGCGGTGTTGCGCCAGGTCATTGCCAACGCCCGTGGTCGGTGGACCCGGCTTGCATGCTGTTGCTCATGAATGTCGCCAAAGCCCGATTCGACACCGGCCGCGCGCAGAGCACTTGATCCAGCGCAAGGCGGGCGGACGCTTGCCGGGCGCGGAAGCCGCCGGGCGTTGCGAAATCCATCGCGGAAAACCCTCTCGTCGCGGTCGTTGCCTTCTCTCGTCAGGAAGGTAGAGTGCTCGCGAATTTCGCCGAGACAGGGGAGGACCTTCATGAAGACGAAGAAGAGCGACGAATTCATCAAGCTGGCCCAGAAGCGCCCCCGGACCCAATTCGCCGTCGTCGGCAAGGGCACGACCTGGACCTTCCACGAAGGCGCCGATCTCGCCAAGGCGGTTGCCGGCAAGGGCGACACGATGATCCGTGCGACCTGCCAACGGTCGCAGGCCGCGTTGAAGCTCCTCGTCATCGGCGGAACACCCGAGATCACCCTCTTCAAGACCCGCGTCTTCGCCGCCCAGTTGAAGGCCAACCCGAAGGCGATGACCTTCAAGCCGGTGAAGGCCGAGGAGAACGCCGAGCTGGAGCTGCTGCAGGCCGAGCTCGACGGCTCCCTGGTCGAGCAGGTCGGCGGCCTCCCCGGCGAAGCGCGCGAGGCCCTCCTTCCCCTGCTGAACGAGGCCAAGGCGCTGGCCGAAGACGGCGACGTCGCCGCCGCCAAGCTCAAGGTGCAGGAGCTGAAGCGCAAGCTCGGGGCGAACAAGCCGACCGACGATGCGGCGGAGCGCAAGGCGCTGACCGCCGAGCTGCAGGGTCGCCTCGTCGAAGAGGTCGCCAAGCTGAAGAGCCCGCAGCGCGACCCGCTGCTTCGCCTCTTCAACGAGGCCCTCAAGCTGGCGACCGGCGGCGACCTGAAGCTCGCCAAGGACAAGGTCGCCGAGCTGAAGAGCGGCTTGAGCTCCGTGCCCCCGCCGCGGCCGACCTCGTCCACGCCGGCCAAGCCCTCGGGCGTGACGTTCAAGCAGCGGCTCGCCGTGATGACGCCGCAATACCAGGAAGTCCTCAAGAAGGCGCCGCTCAACAAGGCGCAGCTCGAGCTCCTGATGAAGGACGTGATCGACGCCGCCAAGACGGGCAGATTCGATGCAGGCCTCGGCCAGCTCGACAAGCTCGAAGCCGAGCTGAAGGTGGCGCTGGAGTTCCTCCAGCTGAAGAACGAGAAGGACGTCGTCAAGCGCATTCGGTTCTGCGAAGCCTTCCTCGGCGCCCACGCCGACCATGGCGCCGAATGCGCGCAGGTGGAAGACATCTACGCCGAAGCGAAGAAGGCCTGGGGCGTGGCCGAAGCCAAGAAGGCCTACGAGGCGCAGATGAAGGAGGACGCCTCCTCGCCGTACAACCCCGGCAACAAGTTCGGCCCCAAGCATCGCGAAGCCAACGAGAAGGACCGGATCCTCGATCCGGTCAAGCTCAAGGAATTCGCCAAGAAATACAAGCTCGAGGAAGCCGAGGTGCTGGCGATCCGCACCTACACGGCCGCCGACTACAAGTACATCAATCCGGCCGTCGCCAACCAGAAGGACCACCCCGAGCGGCAGAAGCTCGGCGCCGACGGCAAGCCGATCGCCTGGATGGATGCGCAGCACCGGCCGGACCCCTCGAAGGCGAAGAACGCGACCGAGAAGAAGCAGCTCGAGAAGGCGCTCGCGGAATACGAAGCGAGCAAGAAGAAGAGCCTGCAGGAGGAAGGGTCGCTCCACGCCGGGATGGTGATGGAAGCGTTCAAGAAGCTGCCCAAGAAGGCCGGCACGCTCTATCGCGGCGCCCGCATGAACCTGCAGCGCTTCAACAGCGAATACGCGGTCGGCAAGCAGATTCCGGTCGAGGCGTTCATCAGCCAGTCGGTGAGCCAGGACGTCGCCCGCGGCTTCGCCGACGGCGGCGGCAACGTCGTGCTGCCCCCCGACGCGACGGTCAGCGTGTTCGTCGAGGTCGACGTCCACGACGCGCGCGACATCAGCGAGATGTCGATCTACGGCGCGACCGAGGCCGAATGGCTGCTCCCGCCCGGGGGCAAGCTGGTGGTCGACGCGATCGCCGAAGACCCGGTCAAGAACGCGGGCCACCCCGCGGCGACGGTATGGAAGAAGGTGCGGATGCGGCAGGTTCCGGCCTAGTCGCCGGCGCGGCCGGGCGGCCCCTCAGCCGATGACCTTGGCGGCCTGCGTCAGGCCGCCGGCCAGCAGGCCCTTGAGGTCGGTCTTGACGTTGAACGGGTTCTGGTCGACGTGCGCGACCAGGGTCGCGCCTTTCACGTAGTTGATGTACTCCGTGAGGATGGCCTTCGCCTTGTCGAGCTCGGCCTTCTGCGCGGCGTCGTCGGCCGCCTTGCCGGCGTTCGCCAGCGAGTCGGCGAGCCGGTGATCGACGGTGGCCAGCACCTCGTCGAGCTTGACCAGGCCCTTTTCGATCTCCTGCAGCAGCGCCGGCGGCGCATCGGCGCAATGCGATTTCACGGCCGCCTTGAGCGCGGCGATGCGCTCGTCGGCCTGGCGATGCGTCTGCCGCCACGCTTCGGCGGCCTCGGTGAGCTTTCCGGTCTTCGGCGCGGCCGAGGCCTTGGCAGCCGGAGCGCCCTTCGCAGCGGTCGCGGGGGATGACGCCAGGTTCGGCGGCGGCGTGAGCTTGAGCGCCTGCAAGAGACTCATGAATCGATTCCCCTTCTGTCAGAACGAGAGCGTGACGCTGAACACCGCGGCCGGCGGCGCAGCCTTGCCGCCCGCGGGCCAGTCGCCTTCGATGCTGAAGCCGAAGCTGGCCGCGATCTCGGACTTCTTCTTCAGCGTCTTCGCCTTGTTGGCCGCATCCTTGATCGGCTTCATGACTTCCTGCATCTTGGCGTTCAGCACCTGCGCGTCCTCGATGCTGCGAATGCCCTTGTCGCCTGCCAGCTTGTAGAGCTCCTTGATCTGCCGGTCGGCGTCGGCGAACAGGTCCTGCAGGCTCGCCGTTTCCACCGGTTCTCCCATCGAGAAGGTGACTTCGAACTTGTAGCCCTTGGTCGACACGTTGGCGGCGAACGACAGCTTGTCGCCCGTGTCCTTGAACGTGCGTCCGTCCTTCAGGGCGATGTCGATCTGCACCTTGCCGCCGGCTTCGCCGGTGCTGGACACGTTGCCGCCGCCCGTGACGGTGGTATTTCCCTTCGTGTACGCGACCTCGATGCTGCCGCGCACCTCCTTGAGCGTCTTCTCCAGCTCGGCCGCCAGCTTCAGGTCCTTGGTTTCGTGAACGATCTTGAGCTTGGCGGTGAGGTCGTCGGCCTTCTGCTTGAGCTCGGCGGCGATCTTGGTCTTGCCCTCGTTGAGCATGACCTCGATGGCGGCCTTGGTCTCGTCGAGCGCCTTCTCGAAACTGGCAGTGACGACGACGCCGGTCTTCACCGCGGTGAGCTCGAGCTTGGCCGAGACCTTGTCGGCCGCGGCCGTCACCTTCAGCACCGCCTCGAGGGTCGGCGTCGCGTAGTAGGCCTTCAGGGTGCCCTGCAGGGCCTTGAGGTCCACCTCCGCGTCGACGCCCGCCTTGACCGCGTCCTTGTTGTTCTTGTCCTTCTTCAGGTAGACGACGCTGGCGGTGATCTTGTCTTCGGTCGCCTTGGCGGTGACCGTGATCTTTTCCTGCAGCTTCTTCCAGGCGAGGTTGAACTCGGCCTCGCGCTTGTCGAAGTCGGCGGTCAGGTCCGCCGTGATCTCCTCGCCGCTCTTCTTCTTCTGCTCGAGCTCGAGCTTCACCTTGTCGCGGTCGGCCTTCAGGCTGAGGGCGGTGGTGGCTTCCTCGCTGATCTTCTTCCACTGCCCGCGCAGCTCGGGATCGAATTCCTTCCAGCCGTCGTTCGAGACCTGGATCGTGAAGTCCTTGTTCTTCAACGACACCTTGGTGCCGCCCTTGCCGGCGCTGGCGTCGACCTCGCCCGCCGGCGTCGCCACCGTCAGGGCGGCGCCCTCGAGAGTGAGCTGGACCACGCCGCCGGCGATCTGCACGCTGACGCCGGCCGGCAGCTCCGACATGTAGGCCGCGAGCAGGCGGTCGGAGTTCACCGTCATCAGGTTCTTGCCGGTGGACAGCGCCCAGCCCATCTCGCCGCCGCGCGCTTTGACCGTCGTCTGCACGATGTCCATCACGGCCTTGGCCGACGGCAGCTTGCCCTTGAGCGCGGGCACCTTGTTCGCGGTCTGCTTGACCCACTGCGACAGGTTGGCGGCCTCCGGGAAGCGCTTGCGAACCTCCGTGATGATCTTCGCGTAGCTCGCCCGCGCCAGCTCGTCGTGCGGTATCGCGTCGACGTACGCCTTGACGTCGGCGAGCACCTTGTTCATCTTCACCAGCGCCTGCTCGGCCTCCTTCTTGTTCAGCTCGTCCTGTTCCTTGATCCCCTGCATCATCGTCCGCAGCTGGTCCGGTGACGGACGAAGCGGATCGAACGCGGGCTTCGCCACCACCGGGGAGTCGTACTCGTCGGCGGCGCCAGGCACCCCGGCGCCTGCACGGCCGGCCGATTTCTCCGGCGCCCCATCGGCCGCGGCGGTATCGACGCCGAGGCCCTCGAGCCATTTGCGTTGCGCTTCAGTGATGGTGGCCATAGGAGTTCGCGGGTTGAATCGCCAGCAGGGTGAACCGATGCCTCGAGCGGCCGTGAGCATATCCCCTACCCCCTGCGCAAATCGCTCCCCCCGAAGGTCGGAGATCCGGCCCCGCCGGCTGGTAACGTCCGGCAGTCTCATGGCCTCCAGCTCCAACGCCGCCCGCGAGCACTTCGACGTGCTGATCGTCGGCGCCGGCATTTCCGGCATCGGCGCGGCCTGGCACCTGCAGCACCACTGTTCCGGCAAGTCCTTCGTGGTGCTGGAGGCGCAGGCCGGCTTCGGCGGCACCTGGCGGACGCACCGCTTCCCCGGCATCCGCTCCGACAGCGACCTCTTCACCTTCGGCTACGGCTTCAAGCCGTGGATGGGCCCGCCGATCGCCTCGGCCGCGGGGATCCTGGAGTACCTGGGCGAGGCCATCGCCGAGAACGGGCTGGAGCGGCATATCCGCTATCGACACGCGATCCGTTCGGCCGCGTGGTCGAGCGCCGAGCGCTGCTGGCGTGTCGATGCGACTCGCCCGGGGGCCGACGGCGAGCCCGAGTCGGTGCATCTCAGCGCCGGCTTCCTCTGGATGTGCCAGGGCTACTACCGGCACGCCGAGGGCTACACGCCCGAGTGGCCGGGCATGGCGCGCTTCCAGGGCCGCGTCGTCCATCCGCAGACCTGGCCCGAGGACATCGAGCTCGACGGGCAGAAGGTCGTGGTCATCGGCTCGGGCGCGACCGCGGCGACGCTGATCCCGGCCATCGCCGGCCGCTGCGCGCACGTGACGATGCTGCAGCGCTCGCCCACCTTCTTCATCACCGGCCGCAACGCCAACGAGCTCGCCGACACGCTGCGCCAGCTCGAGATCCCCGCCGAATGGACGCACGAGATCGTCCGCCGCAAGGTCCTGTTCGACCAGGCCGCGTTCATCCGCTGCTGCACCGCCGACCCCGAGGGCGCGCGGCAGGACCTGCTGACGGGCGTGCGGATGGCGCTCGGTCCCGGCCGCGACGCCGAGGTCGACAAGCATTTCAGCCCGCGCTACCGGCCCTGGCAGCAGCGCATCGCCTTCGTGCCGGACGCCGATCTGTTCAAGTGCATGCGCGAGGGCAAGGCCTCGGTCGTCACCGACGAGATCGAGACCTTCACCGAGCACGGCATCCGCCTGAAGTCGGGCCAGGCGCTGGAGGCCGACATCGTCGTCACCGCCACCGGCTTTCACCTCAGCGTCCTCGGCGACATCGCCTTCAGCGTCGACGGCGAGCCGCTGGATTTCGGCGCGACCGTCGCCTGGCGCGGCACGATGTTCACCGGCCTGCCCAACCTGGCATGGGTCTTCGGCTACCTGCGTTCGAGCTGGACGCTGCGCGCCGACCTGCTCGGCGCCTTCGTCTGCCGCCTGCTCGCGCACATGGACGCGCGCGGCGCGGGGGTGGTGGTGCCGATGCTGCGCCCGCAGGACCGGGACATGGCGCTCCGGCCCTGGGTCGACCCGGAGAACTTCAACCCCGGCTACCTGGCGCGCGGCCTCGGCCTGCTGCCGCGCCAGGGAAGCCGGGCGCCCTGGCTGCACAACCAGGACTACGAAAGCGAGAAGTCGGAGCTGCCCGCGGCCGACCTGGACGACGGGACGCTGCTGTACCGCTAGCCAGACCGTGGTCGGGGCCGAGCGCTACTTGGCCGGCTTGACGCAGCGGAACTGCACTTCCGCGGCGAGCTGTCCGGGTCGGGTGGGCGTGTCGGCGTTGCGCGCCGGTTGCATCACCAGCCCCTTCTCGCTGCAGTAGTCGGAAGCGCGCTTCAATGCCTTGGCCCGCGGGTCCGCGGCGGCGGAAGGCGCGGCTTTGCCCGCTGGCGGCGCGGCCTCGGGAGCACCGGCACAGCCGGCGAGGGCCAGCAATGCAAGGGCGACCATCTGCTTCATGGGTCTGTCTATCTCCGGGTGGGCCAGCGCTTCCGGCAAACGGCGAGCCGGGCGCTACGCGCCCGGGCGTCGCACCGCGGATCAGAGCGTGCTGACCAGGTGCCCGCCGTCGACCGGGATCACGGCGCCCGTCATGTACGACGATGCGTCGGAGGCGAGCAGCAGCAGCGGCCCGTCGAGCTCGGCGAGCTGGCCCACGCGCTGCTGCGGCACGCGGGCGACGATCGCCTGGCCCGCCGGCGAGCGCAGCAGGTCGCGGTTGATGTCGGTCTCGAAGTAGCCCGGGGCGATGGCGTTGACGCGGATGCCGTGCTCCGCCCACTCGAGCGCCAGCGCCTTGGTGAGCTGCACCACGGCGGCCTTGCTGGCCGCGTAGGCCGCGACCTGGGCGCGCACGCGCAGGCCCAGGATCGAGGCGATGTTGATGATGGTGCCGCGGGTGCCGGTGCGCAGCATCTCGCGCGCGCTCGCCTGCGCGACCCGGAACACGCCGGACAGGTTGACGTCGACGACGCCGTTCCAGTCGGCCTCGCTCAGCGCGACGCTCGGCGCGCGCGCAACGGTGCCGGCGTTGTTGACGACGATCGCCGGCACGCCGAGCTCGGCGCCGATCCGCGCGAACGCATCGGCCACGCTCGCCCCGCTCGTCACGTCGAGCGCATAGGCGCGCACCTCGCCGGCGCGCCCGACGGCGGCGCCGAGCTCCGCCGCCACGGCGCGTCCGAGGTCGATGCGCCGGCCCGCGAGCGCCACCTTCGCGCCATGCGCGGCGAGGACCCGTGCAAAGTGCAGCCCGAGGCCGCCGAAGGCGCCCGTGACCAGCGCGGTGCGCCCGTCGAGCTCGTGGCCCCGGATCTCGGCAGCGGTCGTGGGCATCGGGCGGCGGTGCGGCGACGCGCCTACTTCGCCGGCCGCGCCAGCCGTTCCGCTTTCGCCAGGTCGATGCCAGTCGCCAGCTGCTTGAGCTCGGCCATGGCGACGTCGGTCCCGGCGGCGCCGATGGCGATGCCGTTGCCGAGAACGACGGTCACCTCGCGCTTGCCGCCGCGCTTTTCTTCCTCGCGCACCGTGCGGCCAGCCTCGCCGTAGGTCTTCTGCCCGTCCCGCTCGAGCGGCGGCCCGGTCCAGGGCGTGGCGGTCGCGGCCACATCGCCGAGATCGGTGATTGTCAGCGTCGCCTTCTTCTTGCCCGCGCTGTAGTCGCCCGAGACCCAGGTTCCGGCGAGGCCCTGATCGTCGGTGTTCTTCACGCCGAAGTTCTGCTGGTGCCAGATGCCGGCCTTGGCGGGCAGCAGCGGCTTCAGGTCGCCGAGGGTGAAGAGGCCGCCCGGGGCCGAAGCGTTGGACTGCTGCGTCGTCGTCATGGGTTTCCTCGTGCTGTCGGTGGCCGGCCTGGGCTGCGCAACGGCGCAGGTGCCAAGCACCAGCAGGGCAGCGGCCAGGAGGGGCCGCATCGGAGTCTCTTGCATCGCGCAACTCCCGGGCGAGGGCGGCCGAACCGCCAGTCGTCGGCTGCTGTTTCGAAGCGGCCATGGTAGCCCCTGCACGCCCCCATGCAGGCGAGCTTCCGCACCGTCAGGGCGCGGCATAGACTCGCCGGGTTCCCGATGAACCGAGGTGCGTGATGGGGCTTCTGGCCGTACTCAATCTCAAGCAGATCGACCTCCCCGAGCGGATGGTCGAGACCGAGAAGGCCGGCGGCGGCAAGGGCGACAAGGGCGGCACGAACGCGCCCAAGGTGGCGCAGGTCGCGGTCGAGCCCGAGCTCGAGAAGAGTGGCGTCAGGGACGGTGACGAGAGCCCCACGACGGTCGCGCCCGAAGTCTCGAAGACCGGCGTCGAGGACAGCGGGCCCGGCGTCGAGAAGGCCGCGGAAACGCCGGCCGAGAAGAAGGCGAAGAGCGACTACAAGAAGGCGCGCGACGCGATCCAGAAGCTGATCGACGACCTGAACGCGAATGCCCAGCGCGGCACGATCATGGCGCAGATCAACCAGGCGACGGCCAAGCTGGCCGAAGCCGACGCGCATGCCGGGAAGCTCGAGTTCCCGCAGGCGAACGCAGCTCTCACCGCCACCGGCGTGATCTGCGCCGCGGCGCGCAAGCTCGCCGACGACTGGGCCGCCTACGCCAAGCTGCGCGCCTCCTGTGCGGCGATGGTCTGGGCCTTCACCGGCTTCGACGACGCCACCGTCACCGCCTCGCTGAAGACCACCATCGACCAGGCCGACAAGCTGGTCGCGCTGACGCCGCCGAACTTCGTCGCCGCCACCGCCTTGCTGCAGACCATCGACACGACGATCCGGCCGAATCTGAAAGGCAAGGTCGATGGCAACAAGACGAAGCTCGTCGCCCTCGAGGCGCTGGATCCGAAGGTGAAGGCCTTCCTCGCGCCCGAGCTGACGAAGGCGCGATCGCTGGTCGCGACCCTCGAGTCGTCGTTCGCCAGCGGTGAGTGGAGCGTGCTGCTCAGCGCCTGGTCGGCGATCTCCGACGTCATGGGCCCGGCCGCGCGGATGGCGTCGCGCCGCCAGGCCTACGAGACGCAGCGCACGGCGACGGTCGCCGCCTGCGCCGCGGTGAAGGCGGACGCCACGGTCAAGGGCCAGGCGCCCGCGCTCGACGCGCTCGTCGTGCAGGCCGACGCGCTCGCCAACCACGACACGATGAACTTCACCGGCGGCAACCGGATGCTGCTCGACGCAGAGACGCGGGCCAAGGCGATCGTCGCGGCCGCACCGACCGTCGCCGCGTACAACACGGAGCGGGTGGAAGCCGACAAGGAGCTGGCGGCGCTGGCCACGCATGCGGCGGCGGGCTCGGTCGCACCGCAGCTCGCCGCGGTCAGGAAGCTGCTGCAGGACGCGACCGCCGCAGTCGGCCTCGCTACCGGCAACGCGCAGGCGTGGACCACCGCCCTCACCGCGGTGCAGCGCGCGCGCGCCGACCTTGGCGAGGCGAAGAAGGTCGCCGACAACCTCGGCCCCACGGTCGCGGCGCAGGCCGCCGCCGCCAAGCCGGGCGATGTCGTCGGCATGAAGGCGGCGCTCGCCACGCTGCGCAGCGACGCCGCCGCGGCGGGCAAGCTGCCGTTCGCGGCCGAGGCCGCCGCCGAATTCAAGAGCTTCACCGCTGCCGCCGACAAGGCCGACAAGGCGCTGGCGAAGAACGACGGCAAGGCTGGCGGCAAGGCGCTCGCCGACGCAGCCGCCGCGCTCGCCGCGGCGAGGTCGGTGCAGTCCGGCCACGGCCAGTACGCGACGATGCTGGCCACTGTCGAAGGCAGGCTGAAGACACTGCAGGCGCTGCCCACCGCCGCGGGCATCAAGTCGACGTTCGAGCCGATCACGAAGGCGCTGGCCGAGGCGCGCGCCGCCGACAAGAAGAAGGCCGAGGTCGAGGCGCTCGCCGCGCTGCGCCGCGGCAACGACGCCGTCGCCGCCGCCGAGAAGGCGGATCGCGACCGCACCGAGTTCAACGGTTTGGCGACCACGTCGCTGGCGACGATCAACGCCCTCGCCGATGCCAAGGCGAAGAAGGAGCACGGCAAGGCGCTCGACGAGGCGAAGAAGCTCGCCGACAAGCTGCGCTTCGGCGACGCCAAGTCGGCGCTGCAGGCGATCGAGGTGAAGATCGACGAGGCGAAGCTGATGAGCGCCGCGGCTGCCAACCCCGGCGATCCGCAGGTCCTGGCGATCGCGAAGAAGATGGCCGCCAACGGCGGTGCCAAGACGCTGGACGCGCTGATCAAGGGCCAGGCGGAGGGCGCCGATCCGCGCATCCTCACCGCGCTCGCCGAAGGCCGCTACGGCATGGCGTTCGCCGTCGACCCCACCGCCGACCCGAAGCAGGAAGTGAAGTCGATGAAGGTGGTGTGCGAGATGTTCTCGAAGATCCCGCAGGACATCGTCGGCAACACCAGCATCACCAAGGTCTCGCACAAGGACTCGACCCAGAGGCGGGTCGGCGGCGGCTTCACGCCGGCCACCGGCGCGATCGGCATGACCGGCCGGCCGGAGATCTCGGCGCAGAAGTTCGGCTCGGCGCTCTCGCAGACCAAGGACGGCAAGCCGGTCGGGCAGTTGCCCGCCAAGATCGATCCCGAATGCCAGCCGGCGAACGAAAAGGAGGTCGACTTTCTCGCCTTCGCCGCCGCCCACGAGGTCGGCCACGGCGTCGACGACTCGAAGAGCTTCATGGTGACCAACTGCTCGAAGGCGGCCTTCGGCAACTGGATCGAGCACGGCGCCGACATGAAGCCCGTGGCCGACATCGTCGGCCCGCACTTCAATTTCTACACGACGCCCGAGCAGAAGGAATACGTGCTCTCGACGCTGCTCAGCAAGCCGACGACGACGCCGCCCGTGCCCGCCGCGCCGGGCGACTGGGCCAAGGCGAAGCAGGACTTCGACGACTGGTACGAGATCGCGGCCAAAGGCAACCCATGGTGGAGCCAGTCGAAGTGCGAGGCGATCACCATCGGCGGGCGCATCTACCAGCAGGCCTACACACGCAACTGGGTGAGCTATGCCGCCTCGGCGCGCAACAAGGCGCTCACCGGCTACCAGTTCCGCGCACCGGGAGAGTGGTTCGCCGAGCTCTATGCCGGCTACCGCAGCGGCAAGCTCGGCAAGAAACACCCCGCCCTCGAGTGGCTCACCAAGCTCTGACGCGGGAGGCGCCACCATGTCGATCTTCAGGACCTACGATCTCAACTGCCCGGCCTGCAACACGCCGGTCAGCTTCGATCTCGTGATGAGCATCAGCGCCGACCGGCGGCCCGACCTGCGCGCGGCGATCCTCGACGGCACGTTCCAGCGCAAGGTCTGCCCGGCGTGCGCCACGGCCTTCCGCCCCGAGCCCGAGTTCACCTACATCGACTTCGGCCGCGGCCAGTACATCTTCGTCTACCCGGTCGCGAAGCGGACCGCGTGGCAGGAGTGGGCGGGCAAGGCGACCGCGATCTTCGACTCGACCCTCGGCCGCGGCTCGACCAAGGAGGCGATGGTGCTCGGCAAGAGGGTCGATCCGCGCGTCGTCTTCGGCTGGCCGGCGCTGATCGAGAAGATCCTTTCCCGGCAGGCCGGTATCGACGACCGCACGCTCGAGGTGGCGAAGATCCTGGTCATGCAGAACAGCGACGAGTCGCCGGTGCCCGGGCAGATGGAGCTGCGCCTGATCGGCGACGAGCACGGCGACCTGATCTTCGCCTGGGTGCGCGCCCTCGACCGCAAGGTCGGCGACGAGATGCGCGTGCCGCGCTCGCTGATCGCCGAGATCGAGACCCAGCCCACCGCCTGGAAGGGCGTGCGCGACGACGTCTCCGAAGGCATGGTGGTGGATTTCCAGCGCGAGATGCTGACCGCCTAGGTCCTCGCATGGCGCACCACCAGCAGTTCGAGTTCATCGACGCCGTCAAGGCGGTCCTCCCGGAATTTTTTCGCGGGCGCCGCGTGCTCGAGGTCGGCTCGCTCGACATCAACGGCTCGATCCGCAGCGCCTTCGAGGCCTGCGACTACACCGGCGCCGATCTCTCGCCCGGGCCCGGCGTCGACATCGCCTGCCCCGGCCAGCTGCTCGAATTCCCGACCGGGCATTTCGACGTCGCCCTCTCGTGCGAGTGCTTCGAGCACAACCCGTACTGGGTCGAGACCTGGGCCAACATGCTGCGCATGACGCGCCCCGGCGGCCTGGTGCTGATGAGCTGCGCCACCACCGGCCGGCGCGAACACGGCACGACCCGCAGCGCCCCCGACTCGTCGCCGTTCACGGTGAAGCACGGCTGGAACTACTACCGCAACCTCACCCGGGCCGACGTCGAGAGCCGCTTCGACCTCGGCGAATGGTTCAGCGACCACGGCTTCGTCGTCTCCGCCGAGAGCTTCGATCTCTACTTCGTCGGCATCCGGAAGGACGGTCCGCCCCTGCCCGCGGCGCTGCTGCCCGACCTGCGCCGGCGCTTTTCGGCAACGCGCTCGCTCAAGGCGCTCAAGCGGCGGCTGAAGATGCTGGTGCTGGGCAACGTGCTGAGCTCGCCGCTGAACGCCTATTTCAAGGGCCGGCGCTGAAGCGTGTCGCAGTTGGCAGCGGCGGCGCGGCGGGGCGCGCGCTGGCCCGCGACTCGTGGCAGATTCCCCGGGCCCCCGATTCCCGCCCCCGCCGTGACCCCGATCGAACTCGCCATCTACGCTTCGGAAATGAAGCTGCTGCTGATCGGCCTGGCGTCGCTGGCGGCGCTCTTCTTCGCCGCCGCGCTGCTGTTCGCCTTCTTCTTCGGCACGGTCAATCCGCGCCTCCGGCGGGCCTACCGGCGCTGCAAGCGGCTGAAGGCCGAGACCGAGACCTTGCGCACGACCAACAGGGCGCTGAAGGTCGACCTCGCCAACGGCGCGGCACGGATCGTTGCGCTGGAGAACACGAGCGCCCTGCTCGAGAAGGAAGTGCACCGCCTCGACGGCATCAGGAAGCGCACCGACACCTCCCTGGTCGAGACCAAGGCGCTGCTCGAGCGGCTGCAGACCGTCACGGCCCACGTCGACATGCCCTGAGCGGCCCCGGCGCCGCCAGCGCTCACGCGTCGGCGGGCTCGGCGGCGGGCGGCGCCTGCTCGGGATGCGCACCGACCACGCCGTCGGCGTGCAGCGCGGCGATCTCGGCGCTGCTGTAGCCGAGGCCGGCGAGGATTTCGCGCGTGTGCCGCCCGAGCCCGGGCGGCGGCAGGCGCAGGGCCAGCCGCTCGCCGTCCATCGTCAGCGGCAACAAGGCGGTACGGGTCTCGATCTCGCGGCCGGCGAGGCTGCCGTCGGCGGGCACGGTCACCGGCGCGAGGCCGCCGGTGGCGAGCAGGTGCGGATCGTCGAACAGGTCCTCGGGCCGGACGATGGGTGCGTACGGCAGCCCTTCCCGCTCGAACACCGCGCCGAGCTCGGCGGCGCTGCGCGAGGCGAGCCGCTCGCGCAGCAAGGGGATCATGGTGTCGCGGTTCGCGACGCGAAGGCTGTTGCTCGCCAGGCGCGGGTCGGACCGGAGGTCGGCGAAGCCGAAGGCCTCGCAGAACACGGCCCACTGGGTGTCGCTCACCACCGCGAGGAAGATCTGCTCGTCGTCGGCGACGGTGAACACGTCGTACACCGCCCAGGGCGAGATCCGGCTCGGCATCGGCGCCGGCGGCGTGCCCATCACCGCCGCCTGCATCATGTGCTGGGCGACGAGGAAGACGTTGTTCTCGAACAGCGCGCTCTGCACCTGCTGGCCCTTGCCGGTCTGATGCCGGGCGGCCAGCGCTGCGAGCACGCCGATCGCGCCGAACATGCCGCCCATGATGTCGTTGACGCTGCTGCCGGCGCGCAACGGCCGGCCGACCGGCCCGGTCATGTAGGCCAGGCCGCCCATCATCTGCACCACCTCGTCGAGCGCGGTGCGGTGGTCGTAGGGGCCGGGCAGGAAGCCCTTGTGCGAGACGTAGACGAGGCGCGGGTTCAGGGTCGAGAGCGCGGCGTAGCCGAAGCCGAGCCGCTCCATCGCGCCGGCCTTGAAGTTCTCGCTGAACACGTCGGCCCCGGCCACCAGCTTGAGCACGATCTCGCGACCGCGCGGGTCCTTGGTGTCGACCGCGATGCTCTTCTTGTTGCGGTTGAACAGGGCGAAGAAGCCGGCGCCGGCGCCGACGAGCTTCCTGGTGTTGTCGCCGCCCAGCGGCTCGACCTTGATCACCTCGGCGCCCAGGTCGCCGAGGATGATGCCGCAGGTCGGCCCCATCACCATGTGGGTGAACTCGACGACCCGGATGCCGGCGAGCGGCAGGTCTTTCGCTTCGGTCATGCGCCCAGTCTAGGCCCGGCGCGCAGCCTTCGAGCCGGCCTACGCCCGAGCTCCGCCTCGGCGATACTTTGAATCCCGCTGTCTCCCGGAGCCCGCGATGAATGCCCCGACCGAACTCTCGCGCATGATCACCAGCCTCGAAGGCCGGGTCTCGGCCGCCGAATGGCAGGCCCGCCTCGACCTTGCCGCCGCCTACCGACTGGTCGCCCTGTTCCGCTGGGACGACCTCGTCTTCACCCACATCACGGCGAAGATTCCGGGCACCGAGCACTACCTGATCAATCCCTATGGCCTGATGTTCGACGAGATCACGGCCTCGAGCCTGATCAAGATCGACATCGCGGGCAAGGTGCTGCAGGAGACGCCCTTCCCCATCAACCCCGCCGGCTTCGTGATCCACAGCGCGGTGCATTCGGCGCGCCACGACGTGCAGTGCGTGATGCACACGCACACGCTCAACGGCGTCGCCGTCTCGGCGCAAAAGCGTGGCCTGCTGCCGAT
Source organism: Burkholderiales bacterium (assembly GCA_021414305.1). Classification (GTDB taxonomy): domain Bacteria; phylum Pseudomonadota; class Gammaproteobacteria; order Burkholderiales; family Burkholderiaceae_C; genus Schlegelella_A. Next base: position 259,904 of record JAIOOS010000029.1, read on the forward strand.
CTCGCAGTTCTCGATCTTCGTCCTGGCGAGCCTGGGCTACCACGACTACGAAGGTGTCGCCCTGTTCGACGAGGAAAAACCGCGCCTGGTCGCCGACCTGGGCGAGAAGACTTTCCTCATCCTGCGCAACCACGGCCTGCTCACCGTCGGCAAGACCGTGGCGGCGGCGTTCCAGGCGATGTACCTCCTCGAGACGAGCTGCGCCGCGCAGCTCCGCGCCCAGGCCGGAGGCACGATCCAGGGCGGCGAGCTGATCGAGATTCCTGCGGCGATCGTGCGTCTCGGCGCGGAACAGGCGCGGGCGGCGACGCTGGGCACGGCGCCGGGCAGCCTCGCCTGGCCGGGCCTGCTGCGCCGTCTCGATCGCGCCGACGACAGTTGGCGGCATTGAAGAAGCCGGCCGCCCGCGCAGCCCGGAGCTCCGCCCCGAAGCGGACCGCGCCGGCTGCGGCGGCGAAGCGCCCGCCGGCGGCAGCGCCGGGGCGTGAAGAATGCATCCTCGTGCTGCAGGGCGGCGGCGCCCTCGGCGCTTACCAGGCGGGCGTCTTCGAGTGCCTGGCGGCGATGCGACAGACGCCTGAGTGGGTCGCCGGCATCTCTATCGGCGCGATCAACGCGACGCTGATCGCCGGCAACCCGGTCGAGCGCCGGGTCGAGCGGATCCGCGAGTTCTGGGAAACCGTGTCCTCGTTCCCGTTCGACGCGCCGGCCTACGGCGCGCCGGCGCATGCCCCCGGTGCGCGCGACATCGTCAACGAGACCAACGCGACGATCGCGATGCTGTTCGGCGTGTCGGGCTTCTTCTCGCCGCGCGTGCCGGCGGCGCCGTTCCAGACGCCGGGCACGCCCGCCGCGATCAGCTACTACGACACCGAGCCGCTGCGGCGGACGCTCGAGCGCCTGGTCGACTTCGACCTCCTCAACTCGGGCGCGATGAGGCTCTCGGTCGGCGCGGTCAACGTGAGGAGCGGCAACTTCGTCTACTTCGACACCCGGCACCAGCGGATCGACGCCCGCCACATCATGGCCAGCGGCGCCCTGCCGCCCGGCTTTCCGCCGGTCGAGATCGAGGGCGAGTTCTACTGGGACGGCGGCCTGGTGTCGAACACGCCGCTGCAGTACGTGCTCGACCAGCCGAGCCACCGCGACCGGCTCGTGTTCCAGGTCGACCTGTTCGCCGCCCGCGGCGAGATGCCCGCCAACCTCGGCGAGGCGAGCGAGCGCGAGAAGGACATCCGCTTTTCGAGCCGGACCCGGCTGACCACGACCTACGAGCTGCGCCGTCAGGCGACGCTGCAGGCGGCGCGCCGCCTCGTCGACAAGCTGCCCGCGGCGCTGCGCGACGACCCCGACGCGAAGGCGCTGGCCGCCCTGCCGCGCGAGGGCGCGGTCAGCGTCGTCCACCTGATCTACCGCAGCAAGCACTACGAGAGCCAGTCGAAGGACTACGAGTTCTCGCGCGCCTCGATGCTCGAGCACTGGGCCGCCGGCATGACCGACACCCAGACCACGCTCGAAGACCCGCGCTGGCTGGCGCGCGTTCGCCACGACCAGGGCGTGCACGTGTTCGACATGACGTCGCCGTCCGAGCGCGCCACCAAGACCATCACCCCCAGCACTCCTCCGAGGACACCCGCACCATGAGCAGCAAACTGAAGGACAAGATCGCATTCGTCACCGGCGCCGCCAGCGGCATCGGCAAGGCGATCGCCGAGATCTACGCGCGCGAGGGCGCCAAGGTGGCGATCGCCGACGTGAACATGGCCGCCGCGCAGGCCACGGCCGAGGAGCTGAAGGCGGGCGGCGCGAGCGCGATGGCGGTCGCCGCCGACGTGACCGACGAGGCCCAGGTCAACGCCGCGGTCGACGCGGTCGTCAAGGCCTGGGGCGGCGTCGACATCCTGGTCAGCAACGCCGGCGTGCAGATCGTTCATCCGCTCGAGGAGTTTCCGTTCGCCGAGTGGAAGAAGATGCTCGCCATCCATCTCGACGGCGCCTTCCTCACCACCAAGGCTTGCCTGCCGCACATGTACGCCTCGGGCCGCGGCGGCTCGATCATCTACATGGGCTCGGTGCATTCGAAGGAGGCGTCGATGCTGAAGGCGCCTTACGTCACCGCCAAGCACGGCCTTATCGGCCTGGCCAAGACGATCGCCAAGGAAGGCGGCCGAAAGGGCGTTCGCGCCAACGTCATCTGCCCGGGCTTCGTGCGCACGCCGCTGGTCGACAAGCAGATCCCCGAGCAGGCCAAGGCGCTCAACATGAGCGAGGCCGACATCATCCAGAAGGTGATGCTGAAGGAGACCGTGGACGGCGAGTTCACCACGGTCGCCGACGTCGCCGAGGTGGCGCTCCTGTTCGCCAGCTTCCCGAGCAACGCGCTGACCGGCCAGTCGCTGGTGGTGAGCCACGGCTGGTTCATGCAGTAGCGGCTTGTAGGACAGGGGCGGCGCTCGAAACCGTTGCAGGCCGACAGCGCGTCGTGCCGGTCGGCCGACGCGCCGAAGCATGGGCCGGCCCTAGGCTTCTCCTCACTCGAGCCCGGATTCGCGGGCCGCTCAAGAGGAGAACATTGATGACTCTCGGAACCATTCTGCTGATCGTGCTGATCCTGCTGCTGATCGGCGCGCTGCCGACCTGGGGGCACAGCCGGTCCTGGGGCTACGGCCCGACGGGTGGCCTCGGCCTGGTCGTGCTGATCGTCGTGGTGCTGCTGGTCATGGGCAAGATCTGACGACGCTGCCCTGATCCGCCAGAAGGCCCGCCCAGCGCGGGCCTTTTCGCAGCCGGGCGGCAGAGGCGGCTTGCCGGCCCGCGAGTACGATGGCGGGATGGACAGCCTCGATCTGCAAGTGCTCGCACAAGCCCGCGACTGGCGTCGCCAGGGCAATGCCGTCTGGCTCGTCACCGTCATCGAGACCTGGGGCTCGGCGCCGCGCCCGCCCGGCGCGCTGCTGGCGATGCGCGAAGACGGCCAGGTCGCCGGCTCGGTCTCCGGCGGCTGCGTCGAAGACGACCTGATCGACCGGGTGAGGAAGGGCGAGCGGGTCGGCAAGCCCTCGCTCGTCGCCTACGGCGTGACCAAGGAAGAAGCGGCCCGCTTTGGCCTGCCCTGCGGCGGCAACCTGCGGCTGGTGCAGGAGCCGCTCGGCGACGTCGGCTGGATCGACGCCGTGCTCGAGCGCACCGGCCGGCACGAGCTGGTCGCGCGCGTGCTCGACCTCGAGAGCGGCGCGGTGCGGATCGAGGCCGCCTCGCGCGGCGACGCCTTCGCCTTCGACGGCAAGCAGTTGCGTGCCCTGTTCGGGCCGCGCTGGCGGATGCTCGTCATCGGCGCCGGCCAGCTTTCGCGCGCGCTGGCGCAGATGGCGCTCGGCCTCGACTTCGAGGTCACCGTGTGCGACCCGCGCGAGGAATACCACCTCACCTGGGACGTGCCGGGCACGCTCTTCAGCAAGGCGATGCCCGACGACCTGGCGATCGAGATGCAGCTCGACCCGCACACCGCGGTGGTGGCAGTGACGCACGACCCCAAGCTCGACGACCTGGTGCTGCTCGAAGCGCTCAAGTCGCCCGCGTTCTACGTCGGCGCGCTCGGCTCGCGCGGCAACACCGCGAAGAGGAAGGAACGGCTCGCCCTGTTCGACCTCAGCGCGGCCGAGATCGCCCGGCTGCACGGGCCGATCGGCCTCGACATCGGCAGCCGCACGCCGGCCGAGATCGCGGTCTCGATCCTGGCCGAGATCGTCGCCGTGAGGAACGGCGTCGCCCTGAAGCAGAAGAAGCCCGTCCCGGCCGCGGCGTGAGCGCGGCCGCGGCGCCCCCGGCCCGCTCGTGATTCCCTGGCTGCGCGGACCCGAAGACCCGCTGCCCCGGGCCGAGCTCGCGCTCGGCGCCGCGAGCGAGGCGCCCGGTCTCGTCGCCGCCGGCGGCGAGCTCGGGCCGGCGCGACTCGCCGAGGCCTACTCGAAGGGCATCTTTCCCTGGTACAGCGTCGGCCAGCCGGTGCTCTGGTGGTCGCCCGATCCGCGCATGGTGCTGCTGCCGGCCGAGTTCAGGCTGGCCCGCTCGCTGAGGAAGACGATCCGCGGCCTGCTCGCCGCCGGTCGCCTCGAGGTGCGGATCGACAGCGCGTTCCGCCGCGTCATCGAAGCCTGCGCGACGGCGCCGCGCGAGGGCCAGTCGGGCACCTGGATCGTGCCCGAGATGATCGACGCCTATGCCGCCTGGCACGCCGCCGGCCCGGTGCACAGCGTCGAGACCTGGATCGACGGCGAGCTCGCCGGCGGCCTCTACGGCGTCTCGCTCGGCCGCATGTTCTTCGGCGAGTCGATGTTCGCGCGCCGCACCGACGCCTCCAAGATCGCGCTCGCGGCGCTGGTCGCCTTCTGCCGCGACCGCAGCATCGCCACCATCGATTGCCAGCAGCGCACCGCCCATCTCGCCTCCTTCGGCGGCCGCGAGCTGCCACGCGGCGAGTTCATGGCCCGTCTCGGCACGGCACTTGCGATGCCTCCGATGGTGGATTGGACCTATGATTTGCGCCTGTGGCGGCAGCTCGACATCCCGGGCACGCCCGCCGAGGACGCCGCGTCGTGATGACACACCCGAAGGAACTTCCGCTCGCCTCGCTGCAGTTCTACGCGACCGCGCCGTACCCCTGCAGCTACATCCCCGGCCGCATGGCGCGCTCGCAGGTCGCCACGCCCAGCCACCTGATCCACGCGGACGCCTACTCCGGGCTGGTCGCCAACGGCTTTCGGCGCAGCGGCATGTTCACCTACCGCCCGTATTGCGACGGCTGCCGCGCCTGCCTGCCGCTGCGCGTGCCGGTGGCCACCTTCGTGCCCAAGCGCAGCCAGCGCCGCGCGCAGCGCGCGCACGGCCACCTCGAGGCGCGGGTCCTGCGCCTGGGCTTCGTCGCCGAGCACTACCAGCTCTACCTGCGCTACCAGGCCGGCCGGCACATCGGCGGCGGCATGGACCACGACTCGATCGACCAGTACACCCAGTTCCTGCTGCAAAGCCGCGTCAATTCGCGCCTGGTCGAGTTCCGCGAGCCCTCGGCCGACGGCACCGGCGCGCTGAAGATGGTGTCGATCCTCGACGTGCTGAACGACGGTCTCTCGGCCGTCTACACGTTCTTCGAGCCCGAGCCGCGCACCAGCTATGGCACCTACAACGTGCTCTGGCAGATCGAGCAGACGCGCCTCCTCGGCCTCGCCCACGTCTACCTCGGCTACTGGATCGACCGCAGCGGCAAGATGGCCTACAAGGCGCAGTTCGGCCCGCACGAGCTGCTGGTGGGCGGTGTGTGGCAACGTACCGATGCCGCGGCGGCCGCGGCGGAGAACTGAAGCGATGGAGTTCAACGTCACCCGGGAACAATGGATCGACCGGTTCGTCCTGCGCCTGAGCACGCTGCAGGCGGGCGCCCAGCCGGCCACCTACCTCGAGACCGCGGAGCGGCTCTGGCCGACGCGCGGCCAGTTCGCGCCCGAGGCCGCGGCCGAGGCCGAGGCGACATCGCGCCGCGACCGTGCCGTCGCTCCGGTCGGCCGGCACGAGGACAACGAGCGCTTCGAGCGCACCGAGCGCATCCCGGTCGAGCGGATGCAGACCGCCGAGGAATACGTGCGCGACAGCGACGAGTGGATCGCCCGCTGCGTCGCCCGCGTGCTCGAGCTCGACCCGATCATCAAGGCCGACGAGGCCCGGCGCTCGGTCGGCGACCTCGCCGCGCTCGAGCGCTGGAGGCTGATGAAGCCGGAAGCGGCGGCCGAGCAGCTCTACACGCCGATCAAGCCGCGCGGCGCCTGACCGCGCCGGGGCGGCCCGAGGCCGGCCTCACAGCCAGTTTTCCGGGAGCAGCGCACCGAGCAGGCGCGACTTGAAGCGAAGCCACGCATCGGTCTCGGGCTCGGTGGTCAGTACCTGCTGCTTCTCGCCGCTGCCGGAGACCCATTCGATGCCCTCGCCCGTCGCGTCGAGCCGGAGCGCGTACGAACTGCCCTCGAAATCGAGCATCTCGAGCACGTCTTCGGCGAGCTCGGCGCTGTCGATCAGGACGCCGAGCTCGGTGTTGTAGCGCTCCGAGCGACCGTCGATGTTGAGCGAGCTGATGAACAGGCGCGCCCGGTCGATGACCAGGATCTTCGCGTGCAGCATGCCCATGGAGTCGCCGAAGCGGCCGAGTCGGGCGCGCTGGCGCGCCAGCGACGGGCTCAGCTCGTAGACCTCGAGGCCGGAGCTAAGCATCGGCACGATGTAGCGCCGGTAGCCGGCGTAGACGACGGGCTCGTCGGTCGCCGCGAGCGAGTTGGTGAGAACGCGCATCCGCACGCCGCGCTTGCCAAGCATCGTGATCGTTTCCATGCCGGCGTCGCCGGGGACGAAGTAGGGCGAGATCGAGACCGCCTCGGTCCGCGCCGCGCGGGTGAACTCTCCGACGAAGCCGCGCACCGTTCCGGTCCGCGAGATCAGGCGCGTGCCCGCCGCCTTGTCGAGCGGGTCGGCACGCAACTCGGCGTGTGCCGCGGCCAGACGCACGAACCCGGCATCGAGGTCGGCGGGGACCTTCATGTAGGGCCGATAGCGCGGCGGCACGGTCAGGTCAGGCGGCGGTGGCGAAGTGGCGCCCAGCGCCCTGTCGAACCCGGCCTGGCGCTCCGCCCGGCCCGCCGCAGCCGGCATGACCAGGTCGATGGGATAGGCGTACTCGCTGTTCCAGTAGGTGTCGAACGACGCCGACAGCGCCGGCACGACGGGCCCGGCGGCGAAGATGTCGAGATCGATGAAATTGCGGTCCGGCGCTCGCATGAAATAGTTGTCGCCGATGTTGCGCCCGCCGAACACGGCGAAGGCGTTGTCGGCGACCAGCATCTTGTTGTGCATGCGGTGGTTGACGCGGCTCAGATCGTCGAGCGAGCTGACGAGCTTCCAGAGCTGCGAGCCGCGCCGGCGCACGAACGGGTTGAAGAGGCGCACCTCGGCGTTGTCGAACGCGGCCAGGCCCGAAAGCAGCTCGTCGACGCTGTCGCTGTGCAGGTCGTCGACGAGAACGCGCACCCGCACGCCGCGCTCGGCCGCGCGGCGCAGGCTGGCGATCAGGTAGCGGCCGGTGGCGTCGCCGTGCCATTCGTAGTACTGCAGATCGAGGCTTCGCTCGGCCCGCTCGACCAGCGCCAGCCGGGCCTCGAGCGCGCCGGTCGCGACCGGCAGGAGCTGGAAGCCCGACTCGGGCAGTCCCTGCATCGATGCGGCGGCGACCTGCTGCAGGCGCGTCCCGCCGTCGACCGCGACCGCGAACGACGAGCTTGCGCCGAGGCGGCTCGGCAGCCCGGCGCAGGACACGAGCAGCGGCAGCAGGACGAGCGCCAGCCAGGGCGAATGGCGAGAAAGAGAGGTTCGTTGCCGCACGCCGCGTCCTTTCGGTTCCGGCACCGCTCGGGTGCCCCGAACCCTTGACGCAGCGCGGCTCCGAAATCGACAGCGGCGCGGCGGCCGATCAGGCCTTGCGACGGGGCGAGCGGGCGGCCGAGAGCTCGGCCCAGACCGGCGCGTGGTCGCTGGCGCCCTCGCGGCCGCGCTCGTCGCGGTCGACGCCGGCGTCCTTCAGCCGCGCCGCGACGCTCGCGCTCAGCAGCAGGTGATCGATGCGCAGCCCGGCATTGCGCGGCCAGCGCTGGCGCAGGTAGTCCCAGAAGGTGTAGACGGTCTCGTCGGGATGGATGGCGCGGATCGAGTCGGTCCAGCCCTGCGCGAGGAGCCGCCGGAACGCGTCGCGCGGCTCCGGCTGCAGCAGCGCGTTGTCGCGGTAGGAGGTGGTCGGATAGATGTCGCGCTGGGTGGGCACGACGTTGAAGTCGCCCGCCAGAACCACCGGATGGCCGCTCGCCTGCAGCGAGGCGGCGTGCGCGATCAGCCGCTCGAACCAGGCGAGCTTGTAGGCGAACTTGGGGCCGGGCTGCGGGTTGCCGTTCGGCAGGTAGATGGCGGCGAAGAGCGTGCCGCCGATCGCCGCCTCGAGGTAGCGGGCCTGGGTGTCGCTGGCGTCGCCCGGAAGCGAGCGGCGCACGACCACCGGATCGGCGTCGCGCGCGAGCAGGGCCACGCCGTTCCACGGCCGCTGCCCGACGGTGGCCGAGCCGTAACCGGCCTCGGCCAGCGCCGCTGCCGGAAACTCGCCGTCGGTGGCCTTGGTCTCCTGCAGCGCGACGACGTCGGGCTTCGCGCTCGCCAGCCAGGCCAGCAGCAGCGGCAGGCGCTTGACCACGCCGTTGATGTTCCAGGTGGCGATCTTCATCGCCAGGACGAACGCCGAAAGGCGCTGCGATCGATTGGTGGGCGGTGAGGGTTTCGAACCCCCGACCCCGACAGTGTGAATGTCGTGCTCTACCCCTGAGCTAACCGCCCCGCGCGGCGCCGGATCGGCCGCTTCGAGAGGGCGTCATTGTGCCATGGCACCGGGCGTGGCCAGGGCAGCGGCTCGCCACACGGCGTGGCCGCGGCTGGCCTTGTCGATCTCGGCCAGCACCGCCTCGTGGGCCGCGGTTTCGGCCTCGTCGGCGGCGACGACGATCAGCTCGAGCACGCTGAAATCGATCGGCCGCGCTGCCATGTCGGCGGCGAGCGCATCGGCGGCGTCGATGACGAGCGAGTTCTGGCCGCGCGTCATGCGCACGTAAACCTCGGCCAGCAGACCCGCGTCGAGCAGCGCGCCGTGCAGCTCGCGCGCCGAGTTGTTGACCTCGAAGCGCTTGCACAGGGCATCGAGCGAGTTGGACTTGCCCGGGAAGCTGTCGCGCGCCATCGACAGGCTGTCGACGATGCGGCCGACGTGGCTCGTGAACGCCGGCCGCTCGATCCGGCGCAGCTCGGCGTCGAGGAAGCCGACGTCGAAGGCGGCGTTGTGGATGACGATCTCGGCGTCCTTCACGTACTCGAGCAGCTCGTCGACGATGTGCGCGAAGAGAGGCTTGTCGGCGAGGAACTCTTCCGAGAGGCCGTGCACCGCGATCGCGTCCTGGTGGCTGCGCCGCTCGGGGTTGACGTAGAAGTGGAGGTTGCGGCCGGTGAGCCGCCGGTTGACGAGCTCGACGCAGCCGATCTCGATCACCCGGTCGCCCGATTCGGGGCTGAGGCCGGTGGTTTCGGTGTCGAGGAAGACCTGGCGCATGGGTTCTCAGGCCTGCCGGGCAGCGAGCGGCAGGCCGCTGGCGTCGCCCGGCGAGCGGCCGCGACCCCAGGCCCAGAGGGCGACGCCGCCGACGATCATCGGCACGCACAGCCACTGCCCCATGCTCATGCCGAGCGCGAGCAGGCCGAGGAAGTTGTCCGGCTCGCGGAAGAACTCGGCGATGAATCGCAGCAACCCGTAGCCAGCGAGGAAGGCGCCGGACACCTGGCCGAGGCCGCGCGCCTTCTTGCCGTAGATCCAGAGCACGACGAACAGCAGCAGGCCTTCGAGGGCGAACTGGTAGAGCTGCGAAGGATGTCGCGGCAGCGGCGAGCCGGACTGCGGAAAGACCATGCCCCACGGCAGGTCGGCACTGGAAAAGCGCCCCCACAGCTCGCCGTTGATGAAATTGCCGATGCGGCCGGCGGCAAAGCCGGTCGGCACGCAGGGCGCGACCAGGTCGGTGACTTCGAGGAAGGGGCGCTTCCTCGTGTACGCGAAAAGGGCCAGGGCCGCCATCACGCCGAGCAGGCCGCCGTGGAACGCCATGCCGCCCTTCCACACCGCGAACACCTCGAGCGGATGGGCCGCGTACCAGCCCGGCTTGTAGAACAGCACGTAGCCGAGCCGCCCGCCGATCACGGTGCCCATGACGCCGTAGAAAAGCAGGTCTTCGACGTCGCGCCGGGTCCAGCCGGTGGCGGCGTAGTGCGGCAGGCGGGAGCGGCGCACCGCGAGGAACAGGAAGAGCGCGAAGCCGACCAGATAGGTCAGGCCGTACCAGTGGATCGCGATCGGCAGGCCGATCTTCGAGAGGTCGAGCGCGATCGGGTCGAACTGGGGATGAACGAGCATGCAGGGATGATATCGAGGAGCAATGTCATCCCGAGCGCAGCGAAGGGTCTCGGCGCTACCATCGATCCTTCGCTCCGCTCAGCCGACAGAGACCGCCATGCCGATCAATCGCCGCTCCCGCAACATCACCGAGGGGGTGGCGCGGGCGCCGAACCGCTCGATGTACTACGCCATGGGCTACGAGGCCGGCGACTTCGCCAAGCCCATGATCGGCGTGGCCAACGGCCACTCGACGATCACGCCCTGCAACTCCGGCCTGCAGAAGCTCGCCGACGCCGCCGTCGCCGGCATCGAGGAGGCAGGCGGCAACTCGCAGATCTTCGGCACGCCGACCATCAGCGACGGCATGGCGATGGGCACCGAGGGCATGAAGTACAGCCTGGCCTCGCGCGAGGTGATCGCCGACTGCATCGAGACCTCCGTCGGCGGCCAGTGGATGGACGGCGTGCTCGTCGTCGGCGGCTGCGACAAGAACATGCCCGGCGGCATGATGGGCATCCTGCGCGCCAACGTGCCGGCGATCTACGTCTACGGCGGCACGATCCTGCCGGGCCGCTACCAGGGCAAGGACCTGAGCATCGTCAGCGTGTTCGAGGCGGTCGGCCAGTTCACCGCCGGCACGCTGAGCGAGCACGACCTCGGCGAGATCGAGCGCCGCGCGATCCCCGGCCCGGGCTCGTGCGGCGGCATGTACACCGCCAACACCATGAGCTCGGCGATCGAGGCGCTCGGCATGAGCCTGCCCGGCTCCAGCACCATGGCCAACGTGCACGACGAGATCGTCGCCAGCGCCAGGGCTTCGGCCAAGGTGCTGGTCGAGGCGGTGCGGCAGAACCTGAAGCCGCGCGACATCGTCACCAAGAAGAGCATCGAGAACGCGGTCGCCGTCATCATGGCCACCGGCGGCTCGACCAACGCGGTGCTGCACTTTCTCGCCATCGCCCACACCGCAGGCGTCGAATGGACGATCGACGACTTCGAGCGCATGCGGAAGAAGGTGCCGGTGCTCTGCGACCTGAAGCCCTCGGGCCGCTACATGGCGGTCGACCTGCATCGCGCCGGCGGCATTCCGCAGGTGATGAAGGTGCTGCTCGAGGCCGGCCTGCTGCACGGCGACTGCACGACGATCACCGGCAAGACGATCGCCGAGACTCTTGACGAGATTCCCGCCGTGCCGCGCGCCGACCAGGACGTGATCCGGCCGATCGGCAACCCGATGTACGCCGAGGGCCACCTCGCGATCCTCAAGGGCAACCTGTCGCCCGAAGGCGCGGTCGCCAAGATCACCGGCCTGAAGAATCCCTCGATCACCGGACCGGCGCGGGTGTTCGACGACGAGCAGTCGGCGATGACCGCGATCCTCGACCGGCGCATCGTCGCCGGCGACGTGATGGTGCTGCGCTACCTCGGGCCCAAGGGCGCCCCCGGCATGCCGGAGATGCTGGCGCCCACCGGGGCGCTGATCGGCCAGGGTCTCGGCGAGACCGTCGGCCTGATCACCGACGGGCGCTTCTCGGGCGGCACCTGGGGCATGGTGGTCGGCCACGTCGCGCCGGAGGCCTATGCCGGCGGCACGATCGCGCTCGTGGAAGAAGGCGACTCGATCACCATCGACGCGCACAAGCTGCTGGTGCAGCTCAACGTCGCCGAGGCCGAGATCGAGAAACGCCGCGCCCGCTGGGTGGCGCCCAAGCCGCGCTACACCCGCGGCGTGCTCGCCAAGTTCGCGAAGAACGCCTCGACGGCGAGCCGCGGAGCGGTGCTCGACGGCGACTAGCGGCTGCTCGATCCGCTACTTGCGTCCCTTGCGCCTCGAGCGCGCATCCATGCCCAGCGCCACGAGGTTCTCCTGTCGCCGCGACTTCTTGCGGTCTTCCATCCGCTCCATCTCGCGCCGCTTGTTGAGGCCCGACTTGTCGGAATAGATCCACCAGAGGATGGCGAACACGAACGGCACGCAGAACTTCCAGAGGTCGCCGAAGAACTCCCAGTTCCAGCGGCCCATCGGACCGATCTCGGCGATGTTGAGACCGATCATCACGAGCCCGATGAGGACGAACAGCATGAACTTCTCCCGAGGGGACGCGTGCCGGCGGCCGCAGCCGCCCGGTCAACGTACGGGCCGCGTCGCCGTTATGCTGATGGTATCCGAGCGGATTGCCGCTTGGCCCTCCAGGAACCGCATGAACCGCAACGCTCTCGCCACTATCGTGATCGCCTGCATGGCCGCCGCCCCGGCGTGGGCCAACCCGGAGCTGGCCCAGAAGAAGAACTGCATGGCCTGCCACGCGGTGGCCACCAAGGTGATCGGCCCCGCCTACAAGGACGTGGCCGCCAAGTACGCCGGCCAGGCCGACGCCGTCGCCAAGCTCTCGCAGAAGGTGATCAAGGGGGGCTCCGGCGTCTGGGGCGCGGTGCCGATGCCTGCCAATCCGCAGGTGAACGAGGCCGAGGCGAAGCAGCTGGTGCAGTGGATCCTGACGACCAAGTGAGCCCGCGCCCGGGCCGCCGCCTCTAGAGAATCGCCTCGCGCACCGCCGGTGCGAGCGCGAAGCGCTCGCCGTAGCGCGCCGCGAGGTCGTGGGCGCGGGCGAAGAAGCGCTCGCGGCCCTCGGAAGCGATGAACTGGATCGCGCCGCCGGTCCAGGCCGGAAAGCCGATGCCGAAGATCGAGCCGATATTGGCCTCGTGCGCGCTGGTCAGCACGCCCTCGGCGAGGCAGCGCGCGGTCTCGATCGACTGTCGGTAGAGAAAGCGCCGGCCGAGCAGCTCGATCTCCGCGCCCGCGGCGCCCGCCGGCGTCTCGAACAGGGTCTTGAGCTGCGGCCACAGTCGCTTCGCCCCGCCCTGCGGGTAGTCGTAGAACCCGCCGCCGCCGGCCCGGCCCGGCCGCTTCAGCTCCTTGACCATGCGCTCGACCAGCTTTTCGCCCGCCGAGAGCACGTGGCTCCTGCCTTCGGCGGCGAGGTCGGCCCGGGTCTGGTCCATCACGTGGACCGAGAGAGAAAGCGAGGTCTCGTCGAGCACCGCGAGCGGCCCGACCGGCATGCCGACCGCGAGCGCCGCATGCTCGATCAGCGGCGCCGGCACGCCCTCGGCGAGCATCGCCGCGCCTTCCATCACGAAGGTGCCGAACACCCGGCTGGTGAAGAAGCCGCGCGAGTCGTTGACGACGATCGGCGTCTTGCCAAGCGCGGTGACGTAGTCGTAGGCGCGGGCGATCGTCTCCTCGCTGGTCTGCTTGCCGCGGATGATCTCGACCAGCCGCATCTTGTGCACCGGCGAGAAGAAGTGCAGGCCGACGAAGCGCCCGGGCGAAGCGCTGGCCGCGGCCAGGCCGCTGATCGGCAGCGTGGAGGTGTTGGTGGCGAACACGCCGCCCGGCGCGAGCAGAGGCTCGGCCTCGCGCGTCACCTTCGCCTTCAGCTCGCGGTTCTCGTACACCGCCTCGATCAGCAGCTCGCAGCCGTCGAGCGCGCCCACTTCCGCCGCCGGCGTGATCAGGCCGAGCAGCTTCGCCTCCTTGAGCGGGTCCATCCTGCCCTTGGCGACCTGCGGTGCGGTGATCTTCCTCACCGCCGCCAGGCCGGCTTCGGCCTTCTCGATCGAGACGTCCTTCAGCACGCAGGCGATTCCGCGGGCCGCGTTGGCGTGGGCGATGCCCGCGCCCATCATGCCGGCACCGAGAACGCCGACCTTGCGCGGCTTCCACGCCGGGAACCCGGCCGGCCGCGACTTGCCGGACTTGATCGCGTTCAGGTCGAAGAAGAACGCCTGGATCATGTTCTTCGCCGTCTGCGAGACCATGACCTTGGCGAGCTTCCTGCTCTCGATCCGGGTCGCGGTGTCGTAGTCGACGAGGGCGCCCTCGACCATGGTCTCGAGGATCGCCTCGGCGGCGGGGTAGAGATGGCGCGTCTTCTGCAGCAGCACCGCCGGCGCGACCGACAAGCCGGCGGCGATCTTCGGGCTCGAGGGCGCACCACCCGGCATCCGGTAGTCGCGCTCCTCCCACGGCTGCTTCGGCGCGGGATGCGCGGCGATCCAGGCGAGCGCCGCGGCGCGCAGCTCGTCGGCGTTGCTTGCCAGGGCTTCGACCCAGCCGAGTTCCACCGCCTCGCGCGGGCCGAACAGCTTGCCTTCGAGCAGGTAGGGCTGAGCCGCGAGGAGGCCGAGCTTGCGGACCGTCTTGGTGATGCCGGTGGCGCCGGGAATCAGCCCGAGCGTCACTTCCGGCGTGCCGAACTGGATCTTCGGATCGTCGAGCGCGAACCGGGCGTGGCCGATCAGCGCGACTTCCCAGCCGCCCCCCAGCGCCGTGCCGTTGAGCAGGGCGACGACCGGTGCGCCGAGCGTCTCGATGGCGCGGAAGCTTGCCTTCATCGCCTCGATCCTGGCAAAGCCCGGCGCCGCATCGGCGGCAGTGAGCGTCATCACGCTCTTCAGCGCCGCTCCGGCGAAAAAGGTCGATTTCGCCGAGGCGAGCAGCACGCCCTTGATCCGCTCCTTGTCGCGGCCGAGCTGCGCCGCGGCTTCGGCCAGGTCGGCCTGCCACTCGGGCGTCATCGTGTTGACGGGCGAGCCCGGCGCGTCGAACGTGATCGTGGCGATGCCGTCGGCATCGAGCTCGTAGCGGATCGTGTCCATCGTGCTTCCCGTTCGCCCTACAGCCGCTCGACGATGGTCGCGATGCCCATGCCGCCGCCGACGCAGAGCGTCACCAGGCCGCGCTTGAGTTGCCGCCGCTCGAGCTCGTCGAGCAAGGTGCCGACGAGCATCGCGCCGGTGGCGCCGAGCGGATGGCCGAGGGCGATCGCGCCGCCGTTCACGTTGACCTTCTCGTGCGGGACGCCCAGCTCGCGCATGAAGCGCATCGGCACCGCGGCGAACGCCTCGTTCACCTCGAACAGGTCGATGTCGTCGATCGCCAGGCCCGCCTTGGCGAGCGCCTTCCTCGTCGCCGGCATCGGCCCGGTGAGCATGATCGTCGGGTCGGCGCCGGAGAGCGCGGTGGCTACGATGCGGCCGCGCGGCGTCAGGCCCAGCTCCTTGCCCTTGGCCTCGCTGCCGATCAGCACCGCGGCGGCGCCGTCGACGATGCCCGAGGAGTTGCCCGCGGTGTGCACGTGCTCGATCCGCTCGACCTGCGGGTAGCGGGCCAGCGCCACCGCGTCGAAGCCCATCGCGCCGAGCTCGGCGAACGCGACCTTGAGCGAGCCCAGGCCTTCGAGGGTGGTGCGCGGCTTGATGAACTCGTCGCGCTCGAGCAAGGTCAGGCCGATCTCGTCGTCGACGGCCAGCACCGAGCGGTCGAAGCGGCCGGCCGCCTGCGCCGCCGCGGCGCGCTGCTGCGACGTGAGGGCATAGCGGTCGACGTCGTCGCGGCCCCAGCCGGCCAGCGTGGCGATCAGGTCGGCGCCGATGCCCTGCGGCACGAAGCCGATCGCGATGTTGGTGGCCGGATCCTGCGCCCAGGCGCCGCCGTCGGAGCCGATCGCCACCCGCGACATGCTCTCCACGCCACCGGCCACGACCATGTCCTCCCAACCGCTCGCCACCTTCTGCGCCGCGATGTTCACCGCCTCGAGGCCCGAGGCGCAGAAACGGTTGATCTGCATGCCGGCGACCTTGACGTCCCAGCCGGCCTTGAGCGCCGCGGTCTTGGCGATCACCGAGCCCTGCTCGCCGACGGGCGAAACGACGCCCATGACCACGTCGTCGAGCGCCGCCGGATCGAAGCCGTGGCGCTTCTGCAGCTTGACGAGCAAGCCCGCCAGCAGGTCCACCGGCTTCACCTCGTGCAGGCTGCCGTCCTTCTTGCCCTTGCCGCGCGGCGTGCGAACGGCGTCGAAAATCATCGCGTGCGTCATGGTCGTCTCCCGCATTGACAGACCATTATCCGACTGGGCAAACTCGCCGTCATCCTTACCAAGCAAGCGCTTGGTTGATCCCCTCCCCCGCCCGATGCCTTCCTACCGTTCCGTCTTTCGCGCCGACCTGTTCGCCGGCCAGGTCGCCATCGTCACCGGCGGCGGCTCGGGCATCGGCCGCTGCACCGCGCACGAGCTCGCCTCGCTGGGCGCGCGGGTGGCGATCGTCGGCCGCACGCTCGAGAAGCTCGAGGCGGTGAGGGGCGAGATCGAGGCGGCGGGCGGAAGCTGCTCGGTGCACGCCGCCGACATCCGCGACGAGGTTGCGGTCAAGGCGGCGGTGGCGGCGGTGCTCGAGGCGCACGGCCGGATCGACGCCCTCGTCAACAACGCCGGCGGCCAGTTCCCCGCGCCGCTGGCGACGATCAGCGCCAAGGGCTGGGACGCGGTGGTGCGCAACAACCTGACCGGCGGCTTCCTGATGGCGCGAGAGTGCATCACCCAGTGGATGCTCGACGACGACGGCAGCGGCGCGCCGCACGGCGGGGCGATCGTCAACATCATCGCCGACATGTGGAACGGCATGCCGGGCATGGGCCACTCGGGCGCGGCGCGGGCCGGCATGCTCAACTTCACCGAGACGGCGTCGCTGGAGTGGGCGCCGGTGCGGGTCAATGCGGTCGCCCCCGGCTGGATCGCCTCGAGCGGGCTCGACAAGTACCCGCCGGAGATGACCGAGACCTTCCGCGGCCTGCACAAGCTGGTGCCGCTGCGCCGCCTCGGCACCGAGAGCGAGGTCGCGGCGGCGATCGTCTACCTGCTGTCGCCGGCGGCGGCGTTCGTCTCGGGAAGCTGCCTGCGGGTCGACGGCGCCGCGCCGAATGCGAAGCGGATCTGGCCGGAGGTGGGCACCGGCGGCACGACCGACGCCTTCGACGGCTTTCACCTCGCCTCGTCGCCCGGCGTGCTGAAGGGCACCTGATGCCGGCACTGCTCCCGGCTCAGGACGGCGACGCCGATTCGCGGGCTGCGCAGCGTCAACACACGCTCGCGCTGATCGAGCGCTGGCGCGCCATCGAAACGCGCACGCGCGCGGCGAGCGCACGCGCGGGCCCGCTCTTCACGAAGCGCGGGCAGTTGCTGCCGCGCGAGCGGGTTGCCCGCCTGCTCGACCCGGGTGTCCCCTTCCTCGAGCTCTCCACCCTGGCGGGCTGGCTGCTCGACAGCGACGATGCCGAGAAGTCGGTGCCCGGCGGCGGCGTCATCGCCGGCATCGGCGTCGTCTCGGGCGTGCGCATCATGCTCGTCGCCGACGACGCCGGCATCGACGCCGGCGCGCTGCAGCCGATGGGCCTGGAAAAGCTGCAGCGGGCGCAGGCGATCGCGCTCGAGAACAAGCTGCCGTTCGTGCACCTGATCGAATCGGCGGGCGCCAACCTGCTGCTCTACCGCGTCGAGCAGTTCATCCACGGCGGCAGCGCGTTCTACAACCTGGCGCGGCTCTCGGCCGCCGGCCTGCCGGTGATCGGCGTCGTGCACGGCTCGTCGACCGCGGGCGGCGCGTACATGACCGGCCTCTCCGACCACGTGATCATGGTCCGCGGCCGCGGCCGCGCCTTCCTCGCCGGACCGCCGCTGCTCAAGGCCGCCACCGGCGAGATCGCCGACGACGAGGCGCTCGGCGGCGCCGACATGCACGCGAGCGTTTCCGGCCTCGTCGAGCACGTCGCCGACGACGACGCGAGCGCGCTGGCCACGGCGCGCGAGCTGATCGCCTCGCTCGGCTGGCAGCCGCGCGCGAGCTGGCCCGACGGGCCCGAACCGCTGCTGCCCGCCGACGACCTGCTCGCGCTGTTCGGCGCCGACATGAAAAAGCCGGTGGAGATGCGCCAGGTCATCGCCCGCGTCGCCGACCGGTCCGAGTTCCTCGAGTTCGGGGCCGACTACGGCCCGGCCACGGT
Source organism: Burkholderiales bacterium (assembly GCA_021414305.1). Classification (GTDB taxonomy): domain Bacteria; phylum Pseudomonadota; class Gammaproteobacteria; order Burkholderiales; family Burkholderiaceae_C; genus Schlegelella_A. The sequence continues at coordinate 277,768 of JAIOOS010000029.1, forward strand.
CTGCGGCTACGCGGGCATCGCCGGCTTTCGCGTCGGCATCGTCACCAACAACGGCCCGCTCGATCCCGCCGGCAGCACCAAGGTCACGCACTTCATCCAGAGCTGCGAGCAGGCGGGGCTGCCGATCGTCTGGCTGCAGAACACCACCGGCTTCATCGTCGGCACCGAGGCCGAGCGCGCCGGCATGATCAAGCACGGCTCCAAGCAGATCCAGGCGCTCTCCAACGCGACGGTGCCGCAGATCACGATCCAGTGCGGCGCCTCGTTCGGCGCCGGCAACTACGGCATGTGCGGGCGCGGCTTTCATCCGCGCTTCGTGTTCGCCTGGCCGACGGCGAAGACCGCGGTGATGGGCGCCGAGCAGGCCGCCGGCACGATGGAGATCGTGATGCGCGAAGGCGCGGCGCGAAAGGGCGAGCCGGTCGACGAGGCCCGGCTCGCCGCCCTCAAGGCGAAGATCGTCGCCGGCTTCGAGCGCCAGAGCGATGCCTTCTACACCTCGGGCCGCCTCCTCGACGACGGCCTGATCGACCCGCGCGACACCCGCCGCGTGCTCGCGCTCTGCCTCGCCGTCTGCGACGAGGCGAAGCGGCGCACACTTCATCAGATGCAATTCGGCGTCGCCCGCCCCTAGCACCGCCCTCCGCAGGAACAGACCCATGCAGATCACCCACGAGCACGAAGAGATCGCCCGCACCCTGAAGCGCTTCATCGACGACGAGATCAATCCGCATGTCGACGCGTGGGAGGCCGCCGAGGAGTTTCCCGCGCACCAGGTCTTCAAGCGCCTCGGCGAGCTGGGCATGCTCGGCCTGACCAAGCCCGAGAAGTACGGCGGCATGGGGCTCGACTACTCGTACTCCGTGGTGATGGCCGAAGCACTCGGCCACATCAACTGCGGCGGCGTGCCGATGGCGATCGGCGTGCAGACCGACATGTGCACGCCGGCGCTGGCCCGCTTCGGCTCCGAGGCGCTGTGTCGGGAGTTCCTGGTGCCGGCGATCGCCGGCGATGCCGTCGGCTGCATCGGCGTCTCCGAGCCCGGCGCCGGCTCCGACGTGGCGAGCATCAAGACCACCGCGAAGAAGGACGGCGGCGACTACGTCATCAACGGCGCCAAGATGTGGATCACCAACAGCCTGCAGGCAGACTGGATGTGCCTGCTCGCCAACACCTCGGAAGGCTCGGCGCACAAGAACAAGAGCCTGATCATGGTGCCGATGTCGACGCCCGGCGTCACCAAGGCGAAGAAGATCAGGAAGATCGGGATGATGTCGAGCGACACCGGCCTGATCCACTTCGACGACGTGCGCGTGCCGCAGACCAACCGCATCGGCGAGGAAGGCATGGGCTTCACCTACCAGATGATGCAGTTCCAGGAGGAGCGCCTCTGGGCGGCGGCGAATGCGATCGAGAGCCTCTCGCGCTGCATCCGCCTCACCGCCGACTACGCCCGCGAGCGGCAGATCTTCGGCAAGAGCGTGCTCGACCACCAGGTCGTCCACTACCGGCTCGCCGAGCTGAAGACCGAGGTCGAGGCACTGCGCGGACTGGTCTACATGGCGACCGAGAAGTACGTCGCCGGCGCCGACGTCACCGAGTGGGCGTCGATGGCCAAGCTCAAGTCGTGCCGCCTCGGCCGCGAGGTGCCCGACGCCTGCATGCAGTACTGGGGCGGCATGGGCTACACCTGGGACAACCCGATCTCGCGCCACTACCGCGACGGCCGGCTCGGCTCGATCGCCGGGGGTGCCGACGAGGTGATGCTCGGCATCATCGCCAAGTACATGCACACGCTGCCGGCGCGGGGTTGAGCGAAGCGAAGGACCCGCGGTGCAGACCGTGTCGCCGCTCCTGATCGCCAATCGCGGCGAAATCGCGGTCCGGATCGCGCGCAGCGCGCGCCGGCTCGGCGTCGAGTCGATCGCGGTCGCGTCCGACGCCGACCGGCATGCGCCCCACACCCGCGTCGCCGACCGTGTGGTCGCGATCGGCGGCGAGCGCGCCGCCGACTCGTATCTGCGCATCGACCGGATCGTCGCCGCCGCCCTGTCTTCAGGCGCCGCCGCCGTGCACCCGGGCTACGGCTTCCTGAGCGAGAGCGCGGCCTTCGCCGAAGCGGTCCAGGCCGCGGGCCTCGTCTGGGTCGGCCCGCCGCCGGCGGCGATGCGGGCGATGGCCGACAAGTCCGAGGCGCGCCAGCGCATGGCCGCTTCGGGCGTGCCGGTGCTGCCGGGCTACGACGGCGCGGCGCAGGACCCGGAGCTGCTGCAGCGCGAAGCGGCGCGGATCGGCTTTCCGGTCATGGTCAAGGCCGCCGCCGGCGGCGGCGGGCGCGGCATGCGACTCGTGCAGGCCCAGGGCGATCTCGCCGCGGCGCTGGCCTCCGCCGCGGCCGAGGCCGGCGCCGCATTCGGCGATGCGCGGCTCCTGCTCGAGCGTGCGGTCACGGGCGCGCGCCACGTCGAGATCCAGGTGTTCGCAGACAGTCACGGCCAGGGCATTCACCTCGGCGAGCGCGACTGCTCGGTGCAGCGCCGGCACCAGAAGATCATCGAGGAGGCGCCCTCGCCTGCGGTCTCGCCGGCGCTGCGCCGCAGGATGGGCCATGCCGCGGTCGCGGTGGCGCGCGCGGTCGGCTACGTCGGCGCCGGCACGGTCGAGTTCCTGCTCGAGCCGGGCGGCGCGTTCTGGTTCATCGAGATGAACACCCGGCTGCAGGTCGAGCATGCGCTGACCGAGGCGCTGCTCGGCATCGACCTGGTCGAGTGGCAGCTGCGCATCGCCGCCGGCGAGGCCCTGCCCCTGGCGCAGCACGAAGCGCTCGCCCGCTACGAGGCCGGCGGCCACGCGATCGAGGCGCGCCTGTGCGCGGAGGATCCTGGCCAGGGCTACCTGCCGCAGTCGGGCCGGATCGTCCGCTGGTCGGCGCCGCCGGTGGTGCGCTGCGACCACGCCCTGGCCGCAGGCTGCGAGGTCAGCCCGTTCTACGACTCGATGCTCGGCAAGCTGATCGCCCATGCGCCAACCCGCGCCGCCGCGGTGGAGCAGCTCGCCGAAGCGCTCGATCGCACGGTCTGCCTCGGCGTCGCGACCAATCGCGCCTTTCTCGCCAGGGCCCTGCGCCATCCGGCCTTCGCCGCCGGCCAGGCGACGACCGGTTTCCTCGCCGAGCACTTCCCGGACGACGCGTCGCGCCGCGACTCGGCGCCCTCCGGCCTGGAGGCGCTCGCGGCCGCCGCCTGCGCCCTGCTGCCGCGCGAGCACCTCCCCGCGCTCTGGAGCGGCTGGTCGTCGTCACCGGCCGTCGCGGCTGCAGTGCCGCTCACGGTCGCGGGCGAGCCGCGGCAGTGGGAGCTGAGCGGCACGCACGCCGCGCTCGTCGCCCGCCACGGCGAGACGACGCACCGGATCGCGGCGCTGACCGAGCGCCGGGGCAACGGCGCCGGCGGCGAGATCGACGCCTGGGTCGACGGTCGGCAGGTCCGCGCCACCTTCGGCCGCGACGGCGACGCGAGCTGGTGGCTCGCCGAAGGCGCCGAGATCGCCGTCGTCGACGCCCGCCTGCGAGGTCGCGCCGGCACCTCGGCGCGCGCCTCGGGCGACCTGATCGCGCCGATGCACGGCCGGGTCACCCAGGTGCTGGTTGGGCCCGGCCACGCGGTCGAGGCGGGCGCGCTGCTCGTCGTCATCGAGGCGATGAAGATGGAGCACCAGCTGCGCGCGCCGCGCGCCGGCATCGTCGGCGCCCTGCATGCGAAAGAGGGCGACCAGGTCGCGGCGCGGCAGTGCCTGGTGGAGATGCAGCCGTGACCGGCACGACGCCGCGGCTCGACGCCGCCGAGCTCGACGCCTTTCGCAGCAGCGCGCGTCGCTTCGTCGAGCGCGAGATCACGCCGCACGTCGCCGCCTGGGACGAGGCCGAGACCTTCCCCCGCGCGCTCTATGCGAAGGCGGCCGAGGCCGGGCTGATCGGCCTCGGCTACCCCGAGGAATACGGCGGCACGCCGGCGCCGATGCGCCTGCGCCTGATCGCCACCGAGGAAGTCGCGCGTGCCGGCAGCGGCGGCCTGATGGCGAGCCTGTTCTCGCATTCGATCGGCCTGCCGCCGATCGTCGCCCACGGCAGCGAGGCGCTCAAGCGCCGGATCGTCCCCGACGTTCTGGCCGGCCGGAAGATCGCCGCGCTGGCGATCACCGAGCCGGGCGGCGGCTCCGACGTCGCGCGCCTCGCCTGCAGCGCCCGGCGCGACGGCGACGCGTGGCTGATCGACGGCGAGAAGACCTTCATCACCTCGGGCGTTCGCGCCGACTGGATCACGCTCGCGGTGCGCACCGGCAGCAAGGGCGCGGCCGGCATCTCGCTCATCGCCGTGCCCGGCGATTCGCCCGGCCTCGAGCGCACGCCGCTGGCCAAGATGGGCTGGTGGTGCAGCGACACGGCGCAGCTTCGCTTCGCGGCCTGCCGCGTGCCCGCCGACCACCTGATCGGCGAGGAGAACTCGGGCTTTCGCGCGATCATGGAGAACTTCAACGGCGAACGGCTGCTGATGTCGGCCGGCGCGACGGCGTTCGCCCAGGTCTGCTACGACGAAGCGCTCGCCTGGGCGCGGGAGCGCAAGACCTTCGGCGCCGCGCTGGTCGAGCACCAGGCGATCCGGCACAAGCTGATGGACATGCGCATGCGCATCGCCAGCAGCCGCGCCTGGCTCGCCGACCTGGCGGAGCGGCACGACGCCGGCGCGGCCGACGCTGCCGAATGGGTGGCCGAGCTCTGCCTGCTGAAGAACCATTCGACGCAGACGATGCAGTTCTGCGCCGACCAGGCGGTGCAGATCCTCGGCGGCATGGGCTACATGCGCGGCACGAAGAGCGAGCGCATCTACCGCGAGGTGAAGGTGATGATGATCGGCGGCGGCGCCGAGGAGATCATGAAGGAGCTGGCCGCGCGCCAGCTCGGGCTCTGACGCGGCCGTGGCGGCGAACGTCGTCTTCGAGCCGGAGTACGTCGCGGCGCTGCGCGCGCTGTTCGAGGACAGGATCGCCTTCAACCGGGCGATGGGCCTCAGGATCGACACGATCGAGCCGCAGCGCGTGCACGGCAGCCTGGCCGCCAAGCCCGAGCTGCTCGGCCACCCGGCCCATCACCGCCTGCACGGCGGCGTGATCAGCGCCTCGCTCGACGCGATGGCCGGCCTGGCGATCATGGCGGCGATCGGCGCGCGCCACATGGACGAGACCCCGGCCGAGCGCATGCAGCGCTTCGCCAAGCTCGGCACCATCGACCTGCGCATCGACTACCTGCGCCCGGCCACCGGCGCGAGCTTCACGCTCTCGGCCGAGGTGCTGCGCCTCGGCTCGCGCGTCGCCTCGACCCGGATGGAGTTCTGCGACGCCGCCGGCGGTCTGCTCGCCAGCGGCGCGGCGGCCTACATCGTCTCCTGAGCCTGCCGCTCAGTTCGGCTTGATGTAGTCGGAAACGACCTTCCAGCGCCCGTCCTGCAGCTGCGACAGCCGCGACAGGTCGCTGCCCAGGTGCTTGGTCGGCGTGAAGGTGGCGGGGGCGCTGCCGAACATGTCGCTCTCGATCGTCATCGAGTCCATCGCCTTGATGAAGGTGTCGGTCGTCAGGTTCGCTCCCGCCTTGGCCGCGGCGCGGGCGAAGGTGTCGATGATGTTGTAGCCGTAGACCGAGAACACGGTCGGGTCGTCGGTGAACTTGGTCTTGTACTTCTTGGCCCAGAAGCTGATCTGCTGCGAGGCTTCGTCGGCGTACGGGTTCTGCACCGTCATGGTCGCGTACAGGCCGTCCATCGCCTTGCCACCCAGCTTGTGGATCAGGTCGGTGTAGGCGGCGCTGGAGCCGAGGAAGGTGGGCGAGAAGCCCGTCTTGCGCGACTCGGCGATGGCGCCGATGGTCTCGCGGATGATCGTGCCGAGGACGACCAGGTCGCAGCCCGCCGCCTTCATGCGCGCCACCTGCGAGGAGAAGTCGGTCGCGCCGCGCTTGTAGCTCGTCTTCTCGGCGAGCTCGACGTTGATCGTCTTCAGGCCGGCTTCGGCGCCGCGCACGACCTCGAGGCCGAACTCGTCGTCCTGGTACATGGTGCAGACCTTCTTCGCGCTCTTGTCCTTCACCAGCTTGGGCAAGGCGGTGCGCATCTGGTCGTAGTAGGTCGCCGCGAACGAATACTTGAGGCGGTTGAACGGCTCGTACATCTCGCGCGCCGCGGTGACCGGGAAGAAGTTGACGATGTTCTTCTCGAACTGGACCGGCATCGCCGCCAGGTTCTGCGCCGTGCCGATGTGCCCGGCCATGATGAAGATCTTGTCCTGGTTGACGAGCTTCTGCGCCGCCAGCACCGCCTTCTTCGGGTCGTAGGCCGAGTCTTCGACCAGGAGCTTGAGCTTCCTGCCGTTGATGCCGCCCTGCTCGTTGATCTCGTCGACGCGCAACATCATGCCGAGCCGCACCTGCTTGCCGAAGCCGGCGATCGGCCCGGACAGGTCCTGGATCGAACCGATCACGATCTCGTTCTTGCTGACGCCCTGCTGCTCGGCAGCGAGAACGCCGGCAGCGCCCAGCCCGAGGGTGGCGGCTCCTACCGCGAGCCATGTCTTGGTCATCGAAACTCCCTTGTCGTCGCGTCCGGCGCGATCTGCGCCGCCGGGCGTGATGATGCGGGGGTTCGTTCGTTCCGTGATCCGGAAATACCCCTTCGCTAGGCGCCTTCCATCGCGAAGACGGCGCCGTTGAGATCGGCGGCGTAGACGGTGCCGTCGACCAGCACCGGCGCCGCGGCGAAACCCCATTCGGCCTTCGCGGTTATCTGTGCCGGCGTCGGCGGCTCGAGGTACATCCAGCGCAGCGTGCCGCTGGCGCGATCGATGCCCACCAGCGAGCCGCTGCGCGAGCCCGGATATGCGCCCATGCCGACCGTGCCGGCAACGACGAGACGCTCGTCCACCGCCGTGCGCGCCCAGGCCCAGCCGGGCACGCGCGCCTTCCAGCGCAGCGCGCCGTCGGCCGCGTCGAGCGCATAGATGCCGACGCCGTCGGAAGAGCCGGTGTATACCGTGCCGCCCCGCACCACCGCCGGCGACTCGATCCAGGAGAACCAGTAGTAGTGCTTCCACAGCTCCTTGCCGGTGGCCGCGTCGAGGGCGATCAGGTCGTAGGTGCGGCTGCCGACGAAGACGCGCCCGCCCTCGACCGCCAGGTCGCCCGCCACGGCCAGGCGCGCGTCGTAGCTCCAGCGCGGCTTGCCGTCGCGGGCGTCGACCGCCTGCACCTTGCCGGCGAAGTCGGCGAAGAGCACGAGGTCGCGGTAGACCGCCGGCGTCGCCGTCATGAGGTCCTGCGCGGCCACGCGCCACAGCTCCTTGCCGGTCGCGGCGTCGAGCGCGTACAGGTTCTTGTCGCGGCCGGCGACGTAGAGCCGCTGGCCGTCGATGACGACGCTCGATCCGTAGCGGTCGTAGCGCGACTTCTCGTCGCTGGCCGGCAGTCGCGGCGGCGAGCCGGCGTCGATCCGGGCGCGCCAGCGCTCGGTGCCGGTCTGCCTTTCGAGCCGATGCACGAAGCCCTTGTCGGAGACGACGTAGACGGAGTCGCCGGCGAGCAACGGGCGCGCCTTGATCGCGCCGCCGGCGTCGAAGCTCCAGGCGGCCGAGCCCGGGCTGCTGCCGGCGGTGTCGATCGCGTAGAGGACGCCGGCATCGGTGCCGACGAACAGCCTGCGGGTCTGCGGGTCGTGCTCGAGGCCCGCCCAGACCGCGGCCTTGGCGTCGAAGCGCCACTTGACGCGCGGCGGCGCGGCGGTCCAGGTCGGCAGCGTCGGCTTCGCCAGGGGCTCGATGCGACGGAACTCGACCGGGATCCGGTACAGCGGCACTGCCGCCTCGGGCAGCACGCCGCTCAGGGTGCCCTTGGCCCGGTCGTAGCGGAGCGGGAAGGAAAAGGGCTCCATGTCGAGCGTGTCGCCGGTGAACTTCACCGTCGCCACCGGCACCTCGTAGCCGCCGATCGCGAGCAGCGAAAGTCGCACCGTCGGCTTGCCCTTGTCCTCGACGAAGTGCAGGACCACGCGCGAGGTTTCGCCGCCGAAGCTCGGCTCGGCCGACCACCAGCCCTCGATGTCGGCGAAGGCGAAGGTCTCCGCGGCCCGCGCCGGAAGGCTTGCGGCCGCGGCGAGGGCTGCAAAGAGCGCGACCGAAAGCCAGCGAAGGACCCTGAGCTGCATCGCCGATCTCCGTGAGGGCAAGCCCGGAATCCTAGGCGGGCGCCCCGCCGGAACAGGCGCAACGCTTGCGAATTGCGGCGCCTCAGGCGCCGTACATCGCATCGATGCGATCGGCGTATTTCTTCTCGACCAGCTTTCTCTTCAGCTTCATGGTCGGCGTGAGCTCCTCGTCCTCGGCGCTGAGCTGGGTTTCGAGCAGGCAGAACTTCTTGATCTGCTCGACCCGGGCGAACTTGGCGTTCACCCGCTCGATCTCGGCCCAGACCAGGTCCTTCACCGGCTGGGCGCGCGTCAGGCTGGTGTAGTTGCTGAACGGGATGTCGCGGTCCTGGGCGAATTTCTCCACGTTCTCGAGGTCGATCATGACGATCGCCGTGAGGTAGGCGCGCTTGTCGCCGATCACCACCGCGTCGGTGATGTAGGGCGAGAACTTCAGCTCGTTCTCGAGCTCGCTCGGCGTGATGTTCTTGCCGCCGGCGGTGATGATGATGTCCTTCATCCGGTCGGTGATGCGGAAGTACCCGTCGCTGTCCTGCGTGCCGACGTCGCCGGTGTGCAGCCAGCCCTCGGCATCGATCGTCTCCGCCGTCTTCTCGGGCTGGTTGAGGTAGCCCATGAAGACGTTCCGGCCGCGGATCAGCAGCTCCGAGGTCTGCGGGTCCAGCCGCACCTCGTTGTACGGGCAGGCCGGGCCGATCATTCCCGGCTTGATGCGCGTCGCCGGGGTGTAGGTGGAGGCGCCGCAGCTCTCCGTCATGCCCCAGACCTCGACCATCGGGATGCCGAGCGCGAGGTACCAGCGCACCAGGTCGGGCGAGATCGGCGCCGCCCCGGTGACGCAGAAGCGCGCCCGGTGCACGCCGATCAGCTTTCGCACGTTGTCGAGGGCGAGCTTTCGCGCCAGCAGGAACTTCAGCCGCAGGTCGAGGCCGACGGGTTCGCCGGCGAGCACCTTGTCTGCCACCCGGTTGCCGACGCCCAGGCCCCAGGCATACGCCGCCTGCTGCAGCCGGCCCGACTCGCGCACCGCGATCGCCACGCTCGAATAGAACTTCTCCCAGATCCGCGGCACGGCGGTGAAGACCGTGGGTGCGATCTCGCGCACGTTCTCCGGCACGGTCTCCGGGTTCTCGACGAAGTTGAGCACCGAGCCGGTGTAGACGGCGAAGTACTCGCCACCGAGCCGCTCGGCGATGTGGCAGAGCGGCAGGAAGCACATCCGCTCGTCGTTCTCGTCCTGGCCGACGATCGTGTTGTAGCCACGGACCGTGTAGACGATGCCGCCGTGCGAGTGCATCGCCCCCTTGGGCTTGCCGGTCGTCCCCGAGGTGTAGACGAGGATCGCGAGGTCTTCGGGCCGGCACGCGGCGGCGCGCTCGTCGAGCTCGCGCGGATGCGCCTGGCCGTGGGCGCGGCCGAGCTCGCACAGGGCCGCGAGCGAGAGCACCTGCGGATCGCGGAAGTCGCGCAGGCCCTCGGTGTCGAAGACGACGATCTTCTCGAGCCCGGGCAGGCGTTCGCGCACCGCGAGCACCTTGTCGAGCTGCTCGTCGTCCTCGACGAAGACGACCTTGCTGCGCGAGTCGAAGCACAGGTACTCGACCTGGGCGGCGGCGTCGGTCGGGTAGATGCCGTTGGAGACGCCGCCGGCAGAGAGCACCGCGAGATCGGCCAGCACCCACTCGACGACGGTGTTGGCGAGGATGGACGCGGTGTCGCCGGGGCGAAAGCCGAGCGCGAGCAGGCCGTCGCCGATCTCGCGCACCGCGGCCGCCGTGCGCGCCCAGGTCCATTCGCGCCAGAGGCCGAGTTCCTTCTGCCGCATGAAGACACGATCGGCGCGGCGCTCGGCGGCATTCCAGAACACGGCCGTGACCGTTTCGCCCGGCACGACGATGTCGAGCCGGGGCTGCAATTTGTCGACGTCCCAGAGGTTCATCGCCAGGTCTTCTTCTTCTTCCAGCGCCGCTCGCCGCGCGCGCCCGCCTGCTTCATGCCGAGGTAGAACTCCTTGATGTCGTCCTTCTCGCGGAGGCGCGCGCAGGTGTCTTCCATGACGATCCGGCCGTTCTCGAGCACGTAGCCGTAGTCGGCGACGTTGAGCGCCATGTTCGCGTTCTGCTCGACCACGAGCAGGGTGGTGCCGCGCTCGCGGTTGATGCGCACGACGATCTCGAAGATCTCGCGCGTGAGCCGCGGCGAGAGGCCCAGGCTGGGCTCGTCGAGCAGGATCATCTGCGGCGCCGCCATCAGGGCGCGGGAAATGCTGAGCATCTGCTGCTGGCCGCCGGAGAGCAGCCCCGCCTCCTGTTTCGAGCGCTCGCGCAGGATCGGGAAGTAGCCGTAGACCGCCTCCAGGTCGCGGCCCACGGCGTCGCGGTCGCGCCGGGTGTAGGCGCCCATCATGAGGTTGTCGTGGACCGAGAGCAGCGGAAACACCTCGCGCCCCTCGGGCACGTGGCTCAGGCCGCGCTGCACCACCTCGGCCGGGTCCTTGGCGGTGATGTTCTCGCCGGCGAACTCGATCGAGCCCTTGCGCGGGTCGATGATCCCGGAGATGGTCTTCAGGATCGTCGTCTTGCCGGCACCGTTGGAGCCGAGCACCGTGCCGATGCGGCCGCGCGCGACCTCGAGGCTCACGCCGCGGATCGCGCGGATCGGCCCGTACGCGCTCTCGACGTTGAGCAGCTTGAGGACCGCATCGCTCATGCCGGCACCTCCACCCTGCGGAGCGACGACACGTCCTCGGCGCTGCCGAGGTAGGCCTCGATCACGCCCGGGTCGCGCTGCACCTCCTCGGGCGTGCCGAGCGCCAGCATCTCGCCCTGGTTCATGGCCAGCACCCGGTCGGAGACGCGCGAGACCAGCGTCATGTCGTGCTCGACCATCAGCACCGTGATGCCGAGCTCGTGGCGGATGTCGTCGATCCAGAACGCCATGTCGTCGGTTTCCTCGACGTTCAGGCCCGACGACGGCTCGTCGAGGAGCAGCAGCTTCGGCTCGGTGCACAGGGCCCGCGCCAGCTCCACCACCTTGCGCACGCCGTACGGCAGCCCGGCGACCAGCGACTCGCGGTGATGCTGAAGGTCGAGCAGGTCGATCACCCGCTCCACCGCCTCGCGTGCCGCGACCTCGGCGGCGCGGACCTTGGGCAGGAACAGCAGGTCGCTCCACACGCCGGTGGCGCGGTGCGTGTGCCGGCCGATCAGCAGGTTCTGCAGCACGGTGGCGTTCTCGAACAGCTCGATGTTCTGGAAGGTCCGGGCGATGCCCAGCGCGGCGATCTCGTGCGGCGCCTTGTCGGCGAGGCGGATGCCTTCGTACTCGATCTCGCCCGTGGTCGGCGTGTAGATCCGGCTGATGAGGTTGAAGACCGTCGTCTTGCCGGCGCCGTTCGGGCCGATCAGCGTGAACACCTCGCCGCGGCGAACGTCGAAGCTGACGTCGTTGACCGCGACGACGCCGCCGAAGCGCACGCCGAGGTGACGTGCCGAGAGCAGCGGCTTGTCGATCGTGCTCATTTCAGTCGATCGGACTTGAGGAAGCTCTTCTGCCGCTTGAACATGCCCTTGCGGTAGAACGGGAAGATCTGGAAGTAGGTGCGCAGCTTGAGCCAGCGCCCGTAGATGCCGAGCGGCTCGAACAGCACGAAGGCGATCAGCACCATGCCGTAGACCGCCCCTTGCAGCCCCGGTGCCTGGCCAACGACGGCCGGCAGATAGTCCTTGGCCAGCGCGATCACCTGCGGCATCGTGATCAGGAAGATGGCGCCGAGGAAGGCGCCGTGCACCGAGCCGACGCCGCCGACGACGATCATCAGCACCAGGTCGATCGACTGCAGGATGTCGAACTGGTCGGGCGAGATGAACTTCAGCTTGTGCGCGTAGAGCGCCCCGCCGACGCCGGCGAGCGCGGCCGAGATCGCGAACGACAGCGTCTTGTAGCGCGCGAGGTGGATGCCCATGCTCTGCGCCGAGACCTCCGAATCGCGGATCGCGACGAAGGCCCTGCCGGTCGGCGAGCGCAGCAGGTTGAGGATCGCCAGCGTGGCAAGCACGGCGACGGCGAGGCAGACGAAATAGAACGAGAGGTCCGAATCGGCGCTCCAGCCGAGCAACTCGGGCGGCTTGACGTGCCTGCCGGCGTTGCCGCCGGTCATGCTCTCCCAGCGGGCGAACACCTCGACGACGATGAAGCCGAAGGCGATGGTCGCGATCGCCAGGTAGATGCCCTTGACGCGCAGCGCCGGCAGGCCGACGACGACGCCGACCGCCGCCGAGACCAGCCCGGCCGCCGCCATCGCCAGCGGAAACGGCACGCCCGCACCGACGAGCGCGGCCTCGGTGTACGCGCCGACGCCGAGGAAGGCGGCATGGCCGAGCGAGAACAGGCCGGTGAAGCCCGAGAGCAGCATCAGGCCGAGGCCGACCACCGAATAGATCAGGATGAAGGTGAGCTGGGCCAGCCAGTACTCGGAGACGACCCAGGGCGCGGCGAGCATCGCCAGCACGAGCAGGCCGTACCAGAACACGTGCCCGCCGTGCTTGGCCAGGCGGATGTCCTGCAGGTAGCTGGTCTTGAAGAGGAAGCGCATTCAGACCTTCTTGCGCAGCTTCTCGCCGAAGATGCCGTTCGGCCGCACCACGAGCATCAGCAGCACGACGACGTAGGGCGCGATGTCCTTGAAGCCCTCGGGCAGGTAGAAGCCCGAGGCCGACTCGACGATGCCGATCACCAGCCCGCCGACGATCGCCCCGGGCAGGCTGCCGAAGCCGCCGACCACCGCCGCCGGAATCGCCTTCAGGCCGATGATTCCCATGTTCGCGTAGACGAAGGTGATCGGGGCGAGCAGCAGGCCCGCGACCGCGGCGACCGCTGCCGCCAGCCCCCAGACCAGGCCGTTCAGGCGGCGCACCGGAATGCCCATGTAGTAGGCCGCGAGCTGGTTCTGCGAGGACGCCTGCAACGCCACGCCGACGCGGGTGTAGCGGAACATCGCGTAGAGCGCGGCGCAGAGGATCGTGGTGGCGACGATCACGACCATCTGCTCGACGTTGAGCACGAGCGCGCCGACGTTCCAGGTCTGGTCCTTGTACGGCACCGGCATGGTGTGCGTCTCGGTGCCGATGCCGGGGATCATGGTCACCAGGCCGCGGGCGACGTAGCCGATGCCGATCGTCAGCATCACCAGGGTGAAGGCGGGCTGGCCGAGGATCGGCCGGATGACGACGCGCTCGAGGGCGATGCCGAAGACGCCCATCGCCAGCACGGTGGCGATGAAGGCGAGCCAGAACGGGAAGCCGGCGAGCGTCATCAGGCCGAAGCCGGCGAAGGCGCCGAGCATCATCAGCTCGCCGTGGGCGAAGCTGACCGTCTCGGTCGTCTTGTAGATGAGCACCAGGCCGAGCGCGATCAGGCCGTAGATGCAGCCCTGGGCGGCGCCGCTGATGACGATCTGCACTGCCTGAAGCACGGGTCTCCTCGGGGGCCTCTGGGGAACCGGGAACAGCGTTGCGTTCGCTTGCCGCCGTCAGCTATTCTTGGCTTGCCAAGCAAGCAGTTGCTTTGTAGCGAAGATGCCCGGCACACGTCAGCGTACAAACCCCAGAAACGGCGCGCCCGACAACCGGCGCGGTGAACTCGTGCGCGCCGCGGCGCAGCTGTTTCGCGAGAAGGGCTTCGAGGGCACGACCATCCGCGACATCGCCGGCGCGGTGGGCATGCAGTCGGGCAGCCCGTTCTATCACTTCGCCAACAAGCACGAGCTGCTGATGGCGGTGATGGAAGAGGGGCTGCGCCTCGGCCTCGACCGCACCCGGGCCGTGCTCGACGAAACCGGCCTCAGCGCGGTCGAGCGCTTCCGCCGCCTCGTGCGCACGCACTACGGCATCCTCCACGACACGGGCAGCGACTTCATTCCGGTGATGCTCTACGACTGGCGGTCGCTGCCGGCGCAGTACCGGCGCCGGATCATCGAGCTGAAGGACCACTACGACGCGATCTGGCAGGCGACGCTCGACGAGCTGCACGAGGAAGGCCGGCTCGCCGCCGAGCCGAGGCTGGCGCGCCTCATGATCCTGGGCGCGATCAACTTCTCGGCGACCTGGTACCGCTCGAAGCCGCGCAGCGCGCAGCGCGTGGACCTCGACACCCTCGCCGACGAGACGGTCGCGCTGGTGCTGCAACCCGGGGCCTGAAGGAGACCGACGACATGGCAACGATCCGCGTCGAGCGCGAAGAGCAGGTCTGGACGGTGACGATAGACCGCCCCGAGGTCCGCAACGCCGTCGACGGGCCGACCGCGCGCGCCCTCGCCGACGCCTTTCGCGCCTTCGATGCCGACGCCGACGCGCGGGTCGCGATCCTCACCGGCGCCGGCGGTCATTTCTGCGCCGGTGCCGACCTGCGCACCGTCGCGAGCGGCTCCTCGCCCGACCAGCTCGGCCAGGCGGGCGACGGCCTCACGCTCGCGCTCGACGCCGACATGGACCGCGACGGCCCGATGGGCCCCTCGCGCCTGCAGCTGACGAAGCCGGTGATCGCCGCCGTCGAAGGCTATGCCGTCGCCGGCGGGATCGAGCTCGCCCTCTGGTGCGACCTGCGCGTTGCCGCGGCGAGTGCGACCTTCGGCGTGTTCTGCCGCCGCTTCGGCGTGCCGCTGATCGACGGCGGCACGGTGCGCCTCACGCGCCTCATCGGCGAGAGCCGGGCGATGGACCTGATCCTCACCGGCCGGGCCGTCGGCGCCGCCGAGGCGCTGCAGCTCGGCCTCGCGAACCGCGTCGTCGAGGACGGGCAGGCGCTCGCCGCCGCGCTCGCGCTCGCCCTGCAGATCGCCGGCTTTCCCCAGCAGTGCCTGCGCAACGACCGGCTGAGCGCGCGGCGCCAGCACGGCCTCCCCTTGCGCGACGCGCTGGCGCAAGAGTTCGCGCTCGGCCTGGACACGCTCGCTTCGGGTGAGGCCGAGGGCGGCGCGCGCCGCTTCGTCGAAGGCGCCGGCAAGCACGGTCGCTTCGGCGACGCCTGATCGCTCTCGCGACCGGCCGGAACCGGCCAGGCCGGCGCGCCCAGGACACCGATTCGACGTGTCCGAAAACGGCCAGCCACGAGCTAACCGGCCGCGATAATCACGGCATGACGATCGATGGCGATGCTGCCTACCAAGTCCTTCTCGCACGCGACGCGCGCTTCGACGGCCGGCTGTTCGTGGGCGTGACCTCGACGGGCATCTATTGCCGGCCGATCTGCCGCGTACGTACGCCGGCGCGGCGCAACTGCCGCTTCTTCGATACACCGGCGCAGGCCGAGGCCGAGGCGTTTCGGCCCTGCCTCAAGTGCCGGCCCGAGATCGCGCCCGGTCCGGGCCTGGCGTGGACGGTGATGGATGCCTCGCGCACCCTGGCCGTGCAGGCGGCGGCCGCGCTCGACGCGAGCGCGGCGAGCGGCGAGACGCCGAGCGTCGCCGAGCTCGCGGCGCGCCTCGGCGTGAGCGACCGCCACCTGCGCCGGATCTTCTTCGCCGAGCACGGCGTGACGCCGCTGCAGTACCTGCAGACGCGCCGGCTGCTACTCGCCAAGCAGCTCCTGACCGACACGAAGATGCCGATCTCGCAGGTGGCATTGACGAGCGGATTCAAGAGCCTGCGCCGCTTCAACGCCGCGTTCGCCGGCGGGTACAGGATGAACCCGACGCGCCTGCGCCGGACTTCGAAGGCGGACCGGCAATCGCCGGCGGATGCGCCGACGACGAGCGAGGACGCACCCTTCACGGTCACCCTCGGCTACCGCCCGCCGCACGACGAGGCGGCGCTGCTCGCCTTCCTCTCGCAGCGAGCGATCGCCGGGATCGAGGTCGTCGATGGCCTGGCGATCCGCAGGACGCTGCGCGCCGGCGCTATCGACGGCGCCGACGGCGCGGCAGCCGGCTGGCTGGAGGCGCGCTTCCTGTCCGAGGCCTCGCGCGTGCGGCTCTCGTTCGCGCCGGCGCTCGGCCCGGCGAGCGGCGCGGTCATCGCCGCGGTCCGCCGCTGGCTCGACCTCGACGCCGCGCCGGAAGCGATCGACGCCGCGCTCGCCGAGCTGCCGGGCGCGCCGGGGCTGCGCCTGCCGGGCAGCGTCGACGGCTTCGAGCTCGCGGTCCGCGCCGTCCTCGGCCAGCAGGTCACCGTCGCCGGCGCACGAACGCTGGCACGCCGCCTGGTCGAGCGCTTCGGCAGCGAGGTCGCGACGCCGTGGCCCGAGGTGCATCGCGCCTTCCCCGCACCCGACGTGCTGGCGAGCGCGGCGATCGAGCAGATCGCCGAACTCGGCATCATCCGCAGCCGCGCCGGCGCGATCCAGGCCCTGGCGCGGAACTGGTCGGCGCTGACGCCGCTGATCGCCCGCGGCGGCGATCCGGAGCGGCTGGTCGAGCGGCTGCGCGAGCTGCCCGGCATCGGCGCCTGGACGGCGCACTACGTCGCGATGCGCGCGCTCGGCTGGCCCGACGCCTTTCCGCCCGGCGACGTCGCCGCCCTGAAGGCGATGCAGCGCCTCTTCGCCACGTCGACGCCGCGCGAGGCCGAAGCCCGCGCCGCGGCCTGGCGGCCGTGGCGCAGCTATGCGCTGCTGCGCCTCTGGAATTCGCTTTCCGCTGGAGATCCCCGATGAGCTACGCCACCGACACCCTCCGCTCGCACTGCACGGCGCAGATGCGCTACGCCTCGCCGCTCGGCTCGCTGCTGCTCGCGCGCACGGCCAGGGGCCTGGCGGGCGCCTGGTTCGAGGCGCAGAAGCACCATCCGGCCGCCCTGGCCGCACCGGTGCGCGACGACGACCCGCTGCTGCGGCGCGCGGCAGCGCAGCTCGCGGCCTACTTCGAAGGCGACGCAGCAAGCTTCGACCTGCCGCTCGACCTGCTCGGCACGCCGTTCCAGGTCGGCGTCTGGCGCGAGCTGCTGGCGATCGAGCGCGGCCGCACCTGCAGCTACGGCGACATCGCCAGGAAGCTCGGCTCGCCGACCGCCGGGCGCGCGGTCGGCGCCGCGGTCGGGCGCAACCCGGTCTCGGTGATCGTGCCCTGCCACCGTGTCCTCGGCAGCGACGGCGCCCTCACCGGCTACGCCGGCGGCCTCGAGCGCAAGACCGCGCTGTTGCGCCTCGAGGCGGCGCACGGCGGCAGGCAGCGGGCCGCGAAAGCGCAGATGGAGATCCATTGAGGCCGCGCGATGTCGCCGAGCTGATCGCCCTCGCCGCCCTCTGGGGAGGATCCTTCCTCTTCATGCGCATCGCCGTGCCGGCGTTCGGCCCGGTGGCGATCGCCGCGCTGCGCGTCGCGGGCGCTTCGCTCCTGCTCGTGCCGCTGCTCGCGGCGCGCGGCGATCTCGGCCTGCTGCGCCGGCACTGGCGGCCGATCGCCGTGCTCGGCGTGACCAACTCGGCCCTGCCCTTCTTCGGCTTCGCCTATGCGGCACAGACGACCGATTCCGGGGTGCTGGCGATCTTCAACTCGGCGGCGCCGCTGTTCGCCGCGGTGGTCGCCTGGCTGTGGCTCGGCGACCGCATGACGCCGGCCCGTCTCGCCGGGCTGGCGATCGGCTTCGCCGGGATCGTCTGGATCGTCGTCTACAAGGCCGGGCTGCATGCCGGCGGCACGCCGCTCGCCGTCCTCGCCTGCCTGCTGGCCACCGTCTGTTACGGCGTCTCGCCGAGCGTGACCAAGCGCCATCTCTCGGGCGTGGCGCCGCTCGCCGTCGCGGCCGGCAGCCAGCTCGTCGGCGCGGCACTGCTCGCGCTGCCCGCGCTGCTTGCCTGGCCGGCCACGCCGCCTACGCTCTCCGACTGGCTGGTCGTCGCGGCGCTGGCCTTCTTCTGCACCGGGCTCGCCCTGCTCATGTACTTCCGGCTTATCGCCAACGCCGGGCCGGCGAACGCGATCTCGGTGACCTACCTCATTCCGATCTTCGCCATCGCCTGGGGCAGCCTCTTTCTCGGCGAGGCGATCACCTGGCCGCTGCTCGCCGGCTGCGTCGTCGTCTTCCTCGGCACCGCCCTCGCGACCGGCATCCTGCGCCCGCGGATACCGTAACGATCGTTACGATAGGGCGGCCTGCGGTACAGTGGGCCGACCGCCGCCGCCGAGGACCGCCGATGCGAACCGCCGCCTACCAACGCCAGCCGAACGAGCGCGTCCACGTCTTCGACGCCAGCACCATGCCGTGGGAAGAAACGGCGCGTCCGGGGCTGCGCCTGAAGTCGATCCGGATCGACGACGAGCGCGGCGAGTTCCTCGGCCAGATCGCCTTCGACCCCTACGTGCGCAGCGGCCTGCACCAGCACCAGGGCGTGGCGACGAGCTTCATCCTCGAGGGCGGGCTCACCGACTACATGGGCCACGTCGCCCAGAACGAGGTCGGCATCAACTACCGCGGCTCGACCCACGACGCGATGTCGTACGTGCCGACGGTGCTCGTCTCCAAACTCGAAGGGCCGGTCACCTATCCGCCCGAGGACAAGCTGCTGAGCGGCGTGCACGCCGGCTCCACCTACCAGAGCTTCCGCAACCCGGACCCGGACGTGCCGCCCGAGATCAACGTGCCGGTGGACCGCGTGCCCGGCGTCGCCAGCGGCGTCTTCGGCCTGTCGCGCCAGCCGGTCTACGACTACGCCGGCAGCGGCCTGGTGCGCCGCCTCCTGCAATGGAAGCTGCGGCCCGAGACCGAAGTGCCGGCCTGGCAGGCGAGCGACTGGGTCGAGCTCTGGATCCGCGGCGGCGAGATCGCGGTCAACGGGCAGAAGGCGTTCGCCAACTGCTTCGTCGTGATCGAGCCCGGCGCCACCGTGCGCATCGACTCGCCGTTCGGCGCGCTCGCCCTGGTCTGGGCCGAAGGTCGCGAGCGCTGGGCGGCCGGCGGCTCCGCGGGCGACCTGTTCGGCTTCGCAAGCTGATCGGGCGGTCGGTGGCCGCGCGCCGCGCGGCGAGAATCCGCGCATGACGACCTCACCCGCCGCCCTGGGCTTCAGCGCCGAACGGCTCGCCCGCATCGACCGTTTCCTCGCCGAGCGCTACGTCGGCCCCGGGCTGTTGCCGTGCGCGCTGCTGGCGGTGGCACGCGAAGGCCGCGTCGTGCACCGGAGCGTGCTCGGCCACGCCTCGCTGGAGCGGCGGCAGCCGCTCGCCGAGGACACGATCTTTCGCATCTACTCGATGACCAAGCCGGTCACCAGCGTCGCCTTCATGATGCTGGTCGAGGAAGGCAAGGTCGCGCTCGACGATCCGGTGCACCGCTGGATCCCGGCCTGGCGCGAGCTGGCCGTCTACCGCTCGGGCGCTCCGGGCGCCTTCGTCACCCGGCCGGTCGAGGCGCCGATGCGCATCGTCGACCTGCTGCGCCACACCTCGGGCCTGACCTACGGCTTCCAGCTTCGCACCAGCGTCGACGCCGCCTACCGTTCCGGCAATGTCGACGCCTTCGAGGCCGAGAGCCTCGAGGCCTTCATCGACGCGCTCGGCCGGCTGCCGCTGGAGTTCTCGCCGGGCACGGCCTGGAACTACTCGGTCTCGACCGACGTGCTCGGCTACCTCGTCGGCCTGATCTCGGGCGTGCCGTTCGACGAGTTCGTGCGCTCGCGCATCCTGCGCCCGCTCGGCATGGTCGACACCGACTTCCACGTCAGCGACGACAAGGCCGGGCGCTTTGCCGACTGCTACGTGAAGTCGCCTTCGGGCGGCCTCGCCCCGGCGGCGACGCACGACTACCGCCGGCCGCCCGGTGCGCCCTCGGGCGGCGGCGGCCTGGTCTCGACCGTGGCCGACTACCTGCGCTTCTGCGAGATGCTGCGCTCGGGCGGCGCCCTCGGCGAGATCCGCCTGCTCGGGCCGAAGACGCTGCAGTTGATGCGCAGCAACCACCTCCCCGGCCGGCGCGACCTCACCGAGATGTCGACCTCGATGTTCTCCGAAGGGATCTACCAGGGCGTCGGCTTCGGCCTCGGCTTCGCCGTGACGACCGATCCGGTGAAGACCGGGCTCGCCGGCTCGCCCGGCGAGTACTGGTGGGGCGGAATGGCGTCGACGGCGTTCTGGATCGACCCGGTCGAGGACGTGAGCGTCGTCTTCCTCACCCAGCTCATTCCCTCGAGCACCTACCCGATCCGGCGCGAGCTGCGGACGATGGTGAACGCGGCGATCGTCGACTCGAAGGCCTGAGCCGGATCCGTTCAGGCGCCGACGCCGTCGGCCGCCAGCAGGTTGTCGATAAGTCGATCGAGCAGGCGTTCCAGCCGCTCCTGGTCGGCGGCGTCGATGCCGCGGAAGAGGCTCTGCTCGCGCGCCTTCGCCGGCGTGCCGATGCGCTCGTAGAGGCGTTCGCCGGAAGCGCTCAGGCGCAGCAGCATTCGTCGCCGGTCGGCGGTGTCGACCTTGCGCACCACCCTGCCCCGGCGCTCGAGCGCGGCGATGGCGCGGCTCACGGTCATCTTGTCGAGCCCTGTGAGGGCGGCGACCTCGCTGCCCACCACCCGCGGGTGGTTGGCGAGGACGAGCAGGACGCGCCACTCGTTGAGGCTCAGGTGATGCGCCCTGCCGATCGACTCGGAGAACGGGCGCGCGGTCAGGTTGACCACGCGAACGAGCTTGAAGAAGATCGAGTCGTCGACGGGAAGTGCCGCCCCGCGCGGCCGCTGTGCCGGCGCCGCCGCGTCGCCACCGCTCATGCCTTGCGCGTCTTGGCGACGATCTCCTCGATGCCACTGACCATGCGCGGCTCGGTCTGCGCCTTGTAGCGCGCGTACGGACGGCGCGCGGCGATCTGCCAGGCTTCCATCTCGGCCGGCGTCGGCACGTGGACGTTGACGCCGAGCGCGGACACGCGCTCCACGTCCTCGGCGAAGAGCTTCCTGACCAGGAGAGTCTGCTGCTTCGCGGCGTCGAGGGCGGCCTCGCGAACTATTCGCTGGTCGGCCGGCGTCCAGCTCGCCCACACCGGCTGGGCGATCGCGAACAGCAGGATGTCGTTCGAGTAGTTCCACTTGGTCACGTACTTCTGGCCGAGGGTGTGGACCTTGGCCGCGAGGAACACCTCGAGCGGGTTCTCCTGCGCGTCGACCGCGCCCGAGGCGAGCGCGGGCTGGGCGTCGGCCCAGCTCATGAAGGTCGGGTTGGCGCCCATCGAGCTCATGATCTCGCCGTACATCGGGCTGCCGACGACGCGCACCTTGAGGCCCTTGAGGTCGTCGGGCTTGAGCAGCGGCCGCTTGCTGTTGCTGATCTGCCGGTAGCCGGTCTCGCCGATCGCGAGCGGCTCGGCGCCGGCCTTCCTCACCATCTCGAAGTAGTCCTTGGTGACGAGCGAGCTCGCCATCACCGCGTCCCAGGCCTTGTGGTCGGGCATGAGGAACGGCAGGGTGAAGACGCCGAGCTGCGGCACGGTCGAGGTCCAGTTGATCGGCGCGCCGCAGAGCACGTCGATCACGCCCTGGCGCATGGCCGAGAACTCGCGGTCCTGCTGGCCCTGCACGAGCGAGGCGCCGGGATACTGCTTGATGACGATGCGCCCGTTCGTCCGCTCCTTCACCAGCGTGAGGAAGATCTCGCCGCCCTTGCCCCACGCGAAGGCCGGCGGCACCACCGTCGACATCTTGTACTCGGCCTTGTAGGCGCCCTGCGCGTGGGCGAAGCGCGGCAGGCCGATCGCGGCGGAGCCGGCCGCGGCCAGCGAGCGGAGGAGAACGATGCGACGTGTGCTCATGAAGGGCTCCTTGGATTGGCTGGACGGAATCAATAGCCCAGGTAGCGCGGCAGCCAGAGCGCGACCTCGGGAACGAACAGGACGAACAGCGTGGCGAGCACGAACGAGACGATCAGCCAGCCGACCCACGGCACGGTCTCGTCGATGCGGACGTGCGCGAGCCGGCAGGCGACCATCAGGTTCACCGCCATCGGCGGCGTGAACTGGCCGATCGCGATCTTCATCGTCAGCAGCACGCCGAACCACACCGGATCCCAATTGAACGCGATCATCAGCGGATAGAGCAGCGGCAGGAACACGAGGAAGATCGAGACGCCGTCGAGCACCATGCCGACCACCGTCATGACGACGAAGAGCAGGATCAGCGTGCCGGTGGATCCGAGGCCCAGGTTCTTGACGAACGCGACCAGCGGATCGGCAACGCCGAGCGTGTTGACCGAATAGGCGAAGATGCCGGCCAGCGCCAGCACGAGCATGATCACGGCCGAGATCTCGGTCGCCTCGCGGAAGATCGGATAGAGGTCGCGCCAGGCGATCGAGCGGTGGATCGCGATGCCGATGAAGAGGCCGTAGGCGACGGCGACGACCGCGGCCTCGGTCGGCGTGAACCAGCCCAGGCGCATGCCGCCGAGGATCAGCACCGGCGCCGCCAGACCCCACGCGGCCTCGCCGAGCGAGCGCCAGAACGGCGGCCGCGGCAGGCCGCGCTCGGCCTCGCCGAAGCCGTGGCGGCGCGAGATCAGCACCGCCGGAACGATCAGCGCGAGGCCGGCCAGGATGCCCGGCACCATGCCGGCGGCGAAGAGGGCCGGCACCGAGGCGCCGGGCACGTTGACGCTGTAGACGATGAACGCGATCGATGGCGGGATCAGGATGTCGGTCGCCGCCGCGGCGCCGACGACGCTGGCGGAGAACGCCGCCGGGTAGCCCGCCTTGGCCATCGCCGCGATCATCACGCCGCCCACGGCGGCGGCGTTGGCCGGGCCCGAGCCCGAGATGCCGCCCAGCACCATCGCCACCAGGATCGCCACCGCCGGCAGCGTGCCGGGCGCGCGGCCGACGCAAGCCTCGGCGAACGTGACCATGCGCCGGGCCACGCCGGAGCGGTCGAAGATCGAGCCGACGAGCACGAACATCGGCAGGGCGAGCAGCGGATACTTGGCGATGCTCGCGTGCATGTTCTGCGGCGCGGCAAGCAGGCCCCACCACGGCGAGGCGGCGTTCGCCGCGCCGATCGCGATCATGCCGCCGAGCCCGAGCGCCACCGCGATCGGCACGCCGGCGAGCATCAGGCCGATGAAGAGAACGACGAGCAGCGTCGCGATCATCGATCGCGCCAGGCCGCCCAGCCGGCCTGCGCGGCGCGCGCGGCGATCGCCAGGCAGAGCGGCGGAATCGCGACCGTGAACCACCAGCGCGGCACGCCCAGGCCCATCGACGTTTCGCCCCAGCGGATCTCGCCGGCGACGGTGGCCGTGAACAGCACCGCGAGCACCAGGAAGGCCAGCGCCGTCGCCGCCGCGGCCACGAGGCGCAGCAGCCGACGCCGGGCGGCGCTGCCGCCTTCGTAGAAGTATTCGATGCGGATGTGGCCGTCGCGGCGGGCGACGCCGGCAGCGCCGGCGAGCGTCATCACGACGATGAGAAAGACCGAGATCTCCTCGGTCCAGGCGAACGACTGGTCGCTGAAGTAGCGGGTGAGCACGTTGCCAAGCGTGATCAGGGTCAGCGCGACCATGCAGGCAACGCCCAGCACTTCCTCGACCTTCGGACGCGACTTCAAGGAACGTTCCCCGCGGCGGCGTCACGCGGCCGCCCAGCCGATCGATGGTAACGATCGTTACCGATGGGCCGTCCCGCGTTTTCCCGGACCGCCGATGCGGCCGTCGCGGGAACGGCGGCGGCCGCTCAGCCGGCCGGCGGGGCGGCGGGCGCCGGCGGCACGTCGCCGTGCGTCGACCAGCCGCGCTGCAGCAGCAGCCAGCGCCACTTCGAGACCGCGCGGAACGGCCGCGTCACCGACGCCGGGCCGGCGACCGGCGAGCCTTCGACCATCTGCAGGGTGATCGAGCGCGCCGCATCGGCGTTGGCCTTGCACACCCAGTTTCGCCCGTCCTTGACGGTGCAGTCGCCGAACTTGCCCGAGGGCTCGTTCGTGCCCGCCGTCCAGAAGATGACCTCGTTGTGCGGCGGCAGGGCGCGGTAGCGATAGCGCTGGCCCGCCACCAGGGTGCCGGCGCAGCGGTCGCCGGCCCAGGCGCCGCTGCGGCACTCGACGGTGTAGATGGTGCGCTCGCCTTGCATCGTGATGAAGTCGGAAGCCCAGGCTGCGAAGCCGAGCCCGGCCAGGATCAGGATCACGAATCCCCAGACACGAACCATCGGCAAGACCCCCGGCACCGTCGAACGGCGGAGCGGATTGTGCACCCCGGTCAGGCGCGCAAAGTGGGGGTAAGAACGGGTGAACCGACGAGCGGCGCGCGCGTCCGCTCAGGCTTTCGGCGGATCGATCGGCTCGTGACCCGGCGGCTCTTCGGGCAGTCGGCCGGGAATCGTGGTGCCGTCATCGGGCTCGACCGGAAGCGCGTCGGGCTCGGGCTCGTCGGTTTGGGGCAGGCCGGGAATCGTCGCCATGGCAAGTCTCGTCGCGCAGTCGCGGCGAACTTACCACGGGAAGGCGCGCGCTGCGCGCCGGTACGTCACTGCACCAGAAGGGCGGCCGAGCAGGCGGCCACTGCGAGCACCACCGCGACCGTCAGGAGCCGGCCCCAGGCCGAAGGCTCGAGCGGCTCGCGCGCGTATTCGCCGGAAAGGGACGAGGCGGAATCGACAAACGGGGAGTGCATGGCGGCGCAGGTGCAGGTCTTGTGCCACTGTAGGTTTACTGGCGGCCCGTGTGCATCCACTGAAAGAGCGAACCGCTAGGATCAGGCGTCCAGGAGATCCGACCATGGCCCGACCCGAGGAAGAGCGCTACACCGACCTGTTGCGGCATCTCGCCGCCCCCTCGCGGATCGATCCGGACGGGCTGGTCGCCTCGCTGCGCGAGGTCGATCACCTGTTCTCGATGGGCCACCTGACCCAGGCCCAGGTCGACGCGGCGCGGCGGGCGTACGCGGCGACGATCGAGCGCGAACCCCGGCAGGGGCCGCCGAAGTCTCCGGAGACCCGCGCCGACGAGGCCTGAGGCGCATGGCACGGGTATGCTTCCCGCCATGCGTTCATTCCTCTGCCTCCTGGTCGTGCTCATGCTCGGCGCTTGCGTCACCTCGGGCGGCGGTTCGACATACGACCCGAACCGCTGCGACCGCAACGGCGACGAGTCGCAGCGCCGGGCCTGCTGAGGGCGGCGGCGCGCCCCGGGCATGACAACCCTCGTCGGCCTGTCGGGCAGCCTTCGCGAGGGCTCGCTCAACAGCGCGCTGCTGCGTGCCGCCGCGGAGCTGATGCCGGCCGGCGTGGCGCTGGACATCGCCACCATCCGCGGCATTCCCCTGTACGACGGCGATGTCGAGGCGGCCGAGGGCCTGCCGGCGACGGTACAGGCGCTGAAGGACAGGGTCGCCGCGGCCGATGGCCTGCTGTTCGTCACCCCCGAGTACAACAACTCGATGCCCGGCGTGATGAAGAACGCGGTCGACTGGCTGTCGCGGCCGGCCAGCGACATCGCCCGGGTGTTCGGCGGCAAGCCGATCGCGATGATCGGCGCTTCGCCGGGCGGGTTCGGCACGATCCTGAGCCAGAACGCCTGGCTGCCCGTGTTCCGCACGCTGGGTGCGCGCCTCTGGTCCGAGGGGCGGCTGATGGTGCCGCGCGCACACACCGTGTTCGCCGCCGACGGCACCCTTTCCGACCCGAAGATCCGCACGGCGCTCACCACCTTCCTCCAGGGCTACGTCGAGTTCGTCGAGTCCTCCGCGCAGCCGCATGCGTGAGGCGGGCTGGCTCGAGTGGTCGTCGTTCGGGGTGCTGGTCGCGGCGCTCCTCGTCATCGACATCGCCTATGCCAGCCGGGGCGAGCGCGGCCGCTCGGTGCGGAAGGCCTGGACCTGGAGCCTGATCTGGATCGGCGTGTCGCTGGCCTTCGGCGCGTGGATCGCGCTGCGCCTCGGATCGGAGGCCGGGCTCGCGTACCTGACCGCGTACGTGCTCGAGAAGTCGCTGTCGATCGACAACCTCGCCGTGTTCGCGGTGGTGTTCGCCCAGACCGGCGTTCCCCCCGCGCTGCAGTCGCGGGCGCTTGTCTGGGGCGTGCTCGGCGCGCTCGTCATGCGGGCGCTGCTGATCGCCGTCGGCATCTACGTGCTCGAGCGCTTCCACTGGCTGGTGTATCCGTTCGGCGCCCTGCTCGCCTATGCCGCCGTGCAGACGCTGCGCGGCGAGGCCGGCAAGCGGCCGTGGGTCGAGGCGACCTGCGCGCTGTGCAGCAGCTGGATATCGCGCTTCGTTCCGATCGTCGGCCAGCTTCACGGCGAGCGCTTCATCGCCAGGATCGACGGCAAGCGCTTCGCCACGCCGCTGCTGGTGGCGCTGATCGCGATCGAGTCGGCCGACCTGGTGTTCGCGGTCGACTCCATCCCGGCGGTGCTCGCGGTGACGCGCGATCCGTTCCTCGTGTACTCCTCGAACATCTTCGCGCTGCTCGGGCTTCGCGCCCTGTACGGCGTCGTCGGCGACCTGTTCGCCCGCTTCTGGTACCTGCGCGTGGGGCTGGCGGCGCTGCTCGGCTTCGTCGCGCTGAAGCTGGTGCTGTCCGACGTGGTCCACATCCCTTCGACCCTCTCGCTCGCGATCATCGTCTTCATCCTCGGGACCGCCGGGCTCGCATCGTGGCTTCTGCCGCATCGCTCCCGGGGCGCCGCCGCGGCGGCCAGCGCCTGCTCGCACCTCGACCAGGTCCAGGTGGAGGAGCCGAGCGGCCACGCCTGCCTGCAGTGCGTCGCCGCCGGCGACACCTGGACCCACCTGCGCATGTGCCTGACCTGCGGCCAGGTCGGCTGCTGCGACGATTCGAAGAACAAGCACGCGACGGCGCACTTCGAGGCGACCGGTCATCCGCTGATCCGCTCGATCGAGAAGGGCGAGAGCTGGCGCTGGTGCTACGTCGATCGCGTGGACTTCTGAGCCCGGGGCCGGGCACGCCGGCGGCGCCGGTGCTACGCTCGCGGCCGCGATGAAGGCATTGCTGCGCACTTGGCGTCTGCTCGTTCTCGTGGCCGCGGTCCTGATCGCGCCCGAGGCGGCGCTGCTGCATGCACTGGCGCACGACCTCGAAGGCCGAACCTCGAGCGAGGCCGGCGAGAAGCGCCATCACACGGTCGCCAAGGTCTGCAGCACCTGCCTCGCCGGTGCGCAGGTCGGCGGCTCGCTGCCCTCGCGCTTCGCCTGGCTGCTCGAGACGCACGAGCAGGTGGAGCAGGCCGCGATGCCGGCGATGGCCTCGCCGGCGCGTCATGCGGCCGTCTTCCAGGCCAGGGCTCCTCCGCTCGCCACGATCTGACTGAGCGTCCCCTCGGGGACTCGTGCGGCGCGCTTTCCGTCGCGCCGCTGTCATGTCGTTGCACAGGAGCCTTTCATGTCCTCTGTTCACACGGTCGTCGGCCTTGCCGTGGCCGCCTCGTGCTGCATCCCGCTCTCCTCCGTCGCCGCGGACGAGGCCGATGCGGCGTTCCAGCTGCAGCAGCTCAAGGATCAGGTCGCCGAGCTGCGCCAGGGCTACGAACTGCGCCTGCAGGCACTGGAGCGACGCATCGCCGAGCTCCAGTCGGCCGCGACCAGGTCGCCCTCGGCCGGCGCGTCGGCCCAGTCGGCGCCCGTGGTCGCGTCCGCAGCCGCGCCGGCGGCCGCACCTTCACCCGCGGCCGTGCCGGCACCCGTCGCCACGTCACCGGCTGGCGGCTCGGCCTCGGCATTCAATCCCGCCATCTCGCTGATCCTCGCGGGCACCTACGCCAACCTGTCGCTCGACCCGGCAACCTATCGCCTGCAGGGCTTCATCCCCAGCGGCGGCGAGGTCGGCCCGGGGCGACGCGGATTCAATGTCGGCGAGTCCGAGCTCGGCATCAGCGCCGCCATCGATCCGATGTTCTCCGGGCGCCTCACCGCGGCGCTCGCCGCGGACAACAGCGTCGGCGTCGAGGAGGCCTGGTTCGAAGGGCAAGGCCTGTTCGAAGGCGCGACGATCCGCGCCGGCCGGTTCCTGTCGTCGATCGGCTACCTCAACGACCACCACGCGCACACCTGGGACTTCGTCGACGCGCCGCTGGCCTACCAGGCCTTCTTCGGCGGGCCGATCAAGACCGACGGCCTGCAGCTGCGCTGGCTGGCGCCGACCGAGCGCTTCTTCGAGCTCGGCGCGGAGATCGGCGCCGGCGCGAGTTTCCCCGGCAGCGACAGCGGCCGCAACCGGATCGGATCGACCGCGCTCTTTGCTCACGTCGGCGACGACCTCGGCAGCGACGCGAGCTGGCGCCTCGGCGCGTCCTTCCAGCACTACCGCGCCAACGATCGCCCCTACGACGACGTGAACGCCGCGGGAACGACGGTCGGCAACGCCTTCACCGGCACGAGCCGCACCTGGGGGCTGGACGCGATCTACAAGTGGGCGCCCGGCGGCAACGCCCGCAGCACGAGCCTCACGCTCCAGGGCGAGTACTTCCGGCGCGCCGAAAGCGGCAGCCTGAGCTACGACACGCAGGCGCAGGCCGGCGGGCCGGCGAGTGGCAGCTATGCCTCCGCACAGAGCGGCTGGTACGCGCAAGCCGTGTACCAGTTCATGCCGCGCTGGCGCCTCGGCGCCCGCTACGACCGCCTCGATTCGGGCACGCCGAAGGTCGGCCTCGTCAGCGACGGCACGCTCGCGCCGGCCGACTTCTCGATCCTGCAGCCGGCCCGGCCGTCGCGCGGCACGCTGATGCTCGACTGGTCGCCCTCGGAGTTCAGCCGGCTGCGCCTTCAGCTCGCGGCCGACCGCAGCCGCTCGACCGAGACCGATCGGCAGGTCTTCCTTCAATACATCATGAGCCTGGGTGCGCACGGCGCTCACCAGTTCTAGGAGAAGCGCCATGACGCTGCATTCGCGATCCCTTCTGCTCGCCGCCCTCGCGGCGGTATCAATTCAAGCGCAGGCCGTCCTCAACGTCGTTGCCTGCGAGCCCGAGTGGGCCGCGCTCGCAACCGAGCTCGGCGGCGACAAGCTCAAGGTCAGCTCGACGACCACCGCCCTGCAGGACCCGCATCACATCGAGGCGCGGCCCAGCCTGATCGCGCGCATGCGCGGCGCCGACCTGCTGGTCTGCACCGGCATGGAGCTCGAGGTCGGCTGGCTGCCGGTACTGCTCCAGCAGTCGGCGAATACGAAGCTGGCATCGGGCGCGCCGGGCAACTTCGAGGCCGGCCGCTTCGTGACGCCGCTCGACGTGCCGGCGCGGCTCGATCGCAGCGACGGCGACGTCCATGCCGCCGGCAATCCGCACATCCAGCTCGATCCGCGCAACATCCTGAAGGTGGCCGCGGCGCTGAGCGAACGCCTCGGCCAGATCGATGCCGCCAACGCACCCGTCTACCGGGACCGCTTCCGTTCCTTCGCCAGCCGCTGGAGCGAGGCGACGCGCAAGTGGGAGCAGCAGGCGCAGCCGCTGCGCGGGCTGCCCGTGGTCGCGCGGCACAAGAACATGACCTACCTCTGGAGCTGGCTCGGCGTGCGAGAGGTCGCGACGCTAGAGCCCAAGCCCGGCGTCGAGCCGAATGGCGGGCAGCTCAGCCTCCTGAAGACCCAGCTCGCGGCGCAGCCGGCGAAGATGGTGGTGCGCGGCGCATACGAGGATCCGCGCGCCTCGCGCTGGCTCTCCGAGCAGGCCGGCATCCCGGAGGTCGTGCTCCCGTTCACGGTCGGCGGCAACGACAAGGCCGCCGATCTGTTCGGCCTCTTCGACAGCACGCTGTCCCTGCTTCTGGCGGCGGCGAAGTGAGCTGGTCCGAGATCGATCTGGCCATCCTGCTGCCGGCGTTCGCCGCCGGCGTGCTGGTGCTCGCGACCCACGTGCCGCTGGGAGCGCAGGTGCTGAAGAAGGGCATCGTCTTCATCGACCTGGCGATCGCGCAGATCGCCGGCCTGGGCGTCATCGTCGCGGGGATGTTCGAGCTCGCGCCGGGCGGCTGGCAGGTGCAGCTCGCGGCCGCGATCGCCGCCTGCCTCGGCGCCCTGCTCCTCACCTGGACCGAGAAGAAGTGGCCCGAGGTGCAGGAGGCGCAGATCGGCGTGCTGTTCGTTCTCGCCGCTACGGCGGGCATCCTCCTTCTGGCGAAGAACCCGCATGGCGGGGAGCATCTGCGCGACCTGCTCGCCGGCCAGATCCTCTGGGTGAGCTATGCCCAGCTCGCCCTGCCGCTGCTCGTCACGCTGGTGGCGCTGGCCGTGCTGCGGATCCTGCGCGAGCGGCTCTCCCGCGTCGGCTTCTACCTCCTGTTCGCGCTCGTCGTCACCGCCTCGGTGCAGCTGGTCGGCGTCTACCTGGTCTTCGCCACGCTCATCGTCCCGGCGCTCGGCGCGCGCAAGCACCCGGAGCGCCGGCGCCTTGCCGTGGCCTATGGCGTCGGCGTCGCCGGCTATGCGGCGGGGCTGCTGCTCTCCGCGGCGCTCGACCTGCCGACGGGCGCGATGGTGGTGTGGTGCCTCGCGGCGCTGGCCGCCGCCGCCCAGGCGGCGGCGCCCGCGAGCCGCCAGAGCGACCCGCTCAGTCGAGGCTGATCTCGCCCTCGAACGTCACGCTCAAGGCCAGGCCCGGGATGTCGAGCGTCATCGTCGCCGGCAGGCGGGCGTTGCCCGGCACGCTGGCCGAAGCCAGCGCCTTGGCGACGGCCTGCTCGATCTCGCGCTGCGAGCTCACGCCGACCATCTTCAGGAACTTGCGGATGCTGATGTTGAAGTTCTCGTCGTTCATGGATGGCTCCGAAGGTGGTCGAACGGAAAGGTTAAACCTTGCCGGCCCTACAGGGAGGGATCGAACGGCACGATCTGCCCGATCAGCGCCGCGCCGTCGCTGATCAGGAAATCCTTGAAGGCCTGCGCCACCGGCGGCAGGCGCTTGTTGCGCCGATGAACCACGTACCAGTTCAGCATCAGCGGAAAGCCGCGCACATGCACGAGGCACAGGCTCTTGGCCTTCAGCTCCTGGCTGATGGTGTGCGCCGAGAGAAAGCTGATGCCCATGCCGGCGATCACCGCCTGCTTGATGGTCTCGGTGCTGCGAATCTCCATCGCGATGCGGATGTCGCCCATGTGCTCGCCGAAGCCCTCCTCCATCGACTTCCAGGTGTCCGAGCCCTTCTCGCGCACGACGAAGCTCTCGCGCATCAGCGTGGCCATGCCAACCTTCTTCCTGCCGACCAGCGGATGGTTCGGCGCGGCGACGATGACGTACGGGTGCGGCGCGAACGGCTGGCTCTCGGCGTCGGCGTCGGCCGGAGGTCGCACCATGATCCCGAGATCGGTGAGGTTGTCGGCGATCTGGGCGAGCAGCCCCTCGCGGTTGTGAATCGTGAAGTTCAGGACCACGCCGCTGTGGCGGCCGGCGAACTCGACAAGCAGGCGGGGAAAGAAGTAGTCGCCGGCGCTGATCACGCCGACGTTGAGCCGGCCCCCGGAGACGCCCTTGAACTGCGTCATCGCGTTCTCGGCCGCCTCGAACTGCTGGATGATGACGCGGCTGATCCGCAGCAGCTCGGTTCCCGCCGGCGTCAGGTAGATCTTCTTGCCGAACTGCTCGAAGAGGGCATTGCCGGCGTGCTCTTCGAGCTTGCCGACCTGCAGCGAGACGGCCGGCTGGCTCAGGAACAGCTCTTCGGCGGCACGCGAGTAGCTGAGCAGGCGCGCAACCGCCTCGAAGACCTTCAGCTGGCGCAGCGTCGCGTTCTTCACCGGCGGCACCCGCCGCTGGCTTCAGGCGCCGAGTTCGCCCGAGAGCGTTTGCGACCAGTCGAAGGGCCTCGCCGGCGCGGCGGCACTGCGGCTGCGGTGCTGGAGCTGCTTCTGCCCGATGAGCTCGACCAGGAACTCGGCGTCGTAGGCCTTGAGAAGGTGCGGCTGCCGCGCCGAGAGGTAGTGGCGGATCCGCTCGGCCTCGTTCGCGCTTCGGCGTGCCAGCTCGTCATAGGTCGCGCTGTCCCAGTGCCATCTGAATCCGAGCTCGTAGAACGCGGCGTTGTAGGCGTTGCGCTCGAGCTCGGCTCCGCTCGACCCGCTTTCGATATCGCTCCCGTAGCCCATGAAATCCTCCTTTAACGACCGCTTCGGCCATGCGTTGCAGGAGGAATGTAGTGAGGGCAATCAATAAGCGATAGTTTAAGTTTCAAATCGTCATCATCACTGATGACTTATGGATTGAAGGCCGCCGACGCCGCCCTGAGGTCGGCGAGCGCGCGGCCGCCGCCGAAGCTGCCCTGCACCGGCGCGGCGCCGCCCAGCGAGAGCCGGACGGCGCAGTACTTGAACTCCGGAATCTTCGCGAACGGGTCGAGCGCCGCGTTCGTCAGGCGGTTGATCGCCGCCTCGTAGTAGCAGAACGGCACGAACACCGCGCCGCGCGGCGAGCTGTCGTCGGCGCGTGCGTAGAGCGCCACCGTTCCCCGGCGCGACTCGATCGTCACGACGTCGCCGGGCACGCCGCCGAGGGCGACGAGGTCCAGCGGGTGGACGAACGCGACCGGATCGGGCTCGAGCGCGTCGAGCGTGGTCGCGCGCCGGGTCATGCTGCCGGTGTGCCAGTGCTCGAGCTGGCGGCCGGTGATGAGGACCATCGGATACTCGGCGTCGGGCCGCTCGTCGGCAGGAATGATGTCGGCCGGAACGAACCGGCCCCGGCCGGTCTCGCGCGGGAACGCGTCGACGAAGACGACCGGATCTCCCGGGTCGCCCTCCTGGCGGCACGGGTAGGTCACCGCGTGCTCGCGCTCGAGCCGCTCCCAGGTGATGCCGGCGATGTTGGGCATGGTGTGCCGCATCTCGTCGAACACCTCGGACACCGGCACATCGCCCCAGTCGAGGCCGAGCTGGCGCGCCATCTGCTGGATGATCCAGAGGTCCTGGCGAGCCTCGCCGGGCGGATTGACCGCCTGGCGGCCGAGCTGCACCAGGCGGTCGGTGTTGGTGAAGCTGCCCGTCTTTTCCGGGAACGCGCTGGCCGGCAGGATGACGTCGGCGAGATAGGCCGTTTCCGTGAGGAAGATGTCCTGCACGACGAGGTGCTCGAGCGCAGCGAGCGACTCGCGGGCATGGTTCGCGTCGGGATCCGACATCGCCGGGTTCTCGCCCATGATGTACATGCCGCGAACCTTGCCGTGCTTGATCGCGTGCATCACCTCGACGACGGTCAGCCCGGGCTGCGCGTCGAGGCTCCCCGCCGGCACTTTCCAGGCGCGCTCGAAGCGCTGGCGCGCCTCGGCGCCGCTGACATGCTGGTAGTCGGGGAACATCATCGGGATCAGCCCCGCGTCGGACGCGCCCTGGACGTTGTTCTGGCCGCGCAGCGGATGCAGGCCGGTGCCGGGCCGGCCGATCTGCCCGGTCATGAGCGCGAGGGCGATCAGGCAGCGCGCGTTGTCGGTGCCGTGCACGTGCTGCGAGATGCCCATGCCCCACAGGATCATCGACGCCTTCGAGGTGGCGTAGAGGCGCGCCACTTCGCGGATCACCTCGGCCTCGATGCCGCAGATCGGCGCCATCAGCTCCGGCGAATAGGCCTCGACGTTCTTGCGCAGCTCGTCGTAGCCGATCGTCCGGCTGGCGATGAAGGCCTCGTCGACCAGACCCTCGGCGACGATGACGTGCATCATGGCGTTGAGCAGCGCCACGTCGGTGTCGGGCTTGAACTGCAGGAAGCGGTGGGCGATGCGTGCCAGGTCGGAGCGGCGCGGGTCGCAGACGATCAGCTTGGTGCCGCTCTTGGCCGCGTTCTTGATCCAGGTCGCGGCCACCGGGTGGTTCACCGTCGGGTTGGCGCCGATCAGGATCACGACCTCGGCCAGCGTCACGTCCATCACCGGGTTCGACACCGCCCCCGAGCCGATGCCTTCGAGCAGCGCCACCACCGACGAGGCATGGCAGAGGCGCGTGCAGTGGTCGACGTTGTTGTTGCGGAATCCGGTGCGAACGAGTTTCTGGAAGAGGTAGGCCTCTTCGTTGCTCCCCTTGGCCGATCCGAAGCCGGCCAGCGACGCGGGGCCGTCGCGGTCGCGAATCTTCCTCAGCGTGCCGCCGGCGAAGGCGAGCGCCTCTTCCCAGGTCGCCTCGCGGAACACGTCCATCACGCGCTCGGGATCCATCTCGAAGTCGCCGCGCTTGGGAGGCGCGTCGGCACGGCGGATCAGCGGCTTCGTCAGCCGGTGCGGGTGATGGGCGTAGTCGAAGCCGAAGCGGCCCTTGACGCACAGCCGCTCGTGGTTGGCGGGACCGTCGCGGCCTTCGGCGAAGAGGATGCGGTCGTTCTTGACGTGGTAAGTGACCTGGCAGCCGACGCCGCAGAACGGACAGAGCGACTCGACCTTCTTGTCGGGCACCGTCAGCGCCACGTCGCGGGCCGGCATCAGCGCGCCGGTCGGGCAGGCCTGCACGCACTCGCCGCAGGCGACGCAGGTCGAGGCGCCCATCGGATCGTCCATGTCGAAAACGATCTTCGCGCCCTGGCCACGGAAAGCCAGGCCGATGACGTCGTTGACCTGCTCGTCGCGGCAGGCGCGCACGCAGCGCGTGCACTGGATGCAGGCGTCGAGGTTCACCGCCATCGCCGGGTGCGACAGGTCGGCGGCGACGGGCGGGCGGGCGGGGAACCGCGGCTTGCCGACAGCGAGCTTCGCCGCCCACGCCGAGAGCTCGCTGTTCAGCGTGTACGCGCCCTCGCCGACGTCGGAAAGCAGCAGCTCGAGAACCAGCTTCTGCGACTTGAGGACGCGCTCGCTGTCGGTCGAGACCTTCATCCCGGCGCTCGGCGTGCGGCAGCACGAAGGCGCGAGGACGCGCTCGCCGCCGATCTCGACCATGCACGAACGACAGTTGCCCGCGAGGTCGAACCCTTCCTTGTAGCAAAGGCGCGGGATCGCGACGCCTTCCCGATCGGCGACCTGGAGCAGCGTCTCGCCTGCGCGCGCCTCGACGGATCGGCCGTTCAATTCGAACGCGACCGTCGGCCCCTGGATCAGCGCCGCCTCGGCGCGAGTGATGGCGTTCATGGCGTTTCCTGTACCGCGACCGCCTGGCCTTGCGCCGCGAGCTCTTGCGGAAAGTAGCGGATCACGCAGTCGACCGGATTGGGCGCCGCCTGGCCGAGGCCGCAGATCGACGCGTCGCGCATCACGGTGGAGAGATCCCGGAGCAGCTCCACGTCCCAGGTCGGCTCGGCCAGCAGGACCGACGCCTTGGCCGTGCCGCTGCGGCACGGCGTGCACTGCCCGCACGACTCGTACTCGAAGAAGCGCATCAGGTTGCGCGCCGCGTCGGCGGCGCTGTCCTGGTGGGAGAGGACGATGACCGCGGCCGAGCCGATGAAGCAGCCGTGCGCCTGCAGCGTGTCGAAGTCGAGCGGAATCTCGTTCATCGTCGCCGGCAGGATACCGCCCGAAGCGCCGCCCGGCAGGTAGGCGTAGAAGCGGTGGCCGGGCTGCATCCCGCCGCAGTATTCGTCGATCAGCTCCTGGATCGTTATCCCTGCCGGCGCCAGCTTCACCCCGGGTTGCGCCACCCGTCCCGAGACCGAGAACGAGCGCAGGCCCTTCCTGCCGTGACGGCCGTGCGAAGCGAACCAGGCGCCGCCCTGCTCCAGCAGCTGGCGAACCCAGTACAGCGTCTCGAAGTTGTGCTCCAGCGTCGGCCGGCCGAACAGGCCCACCTGCGCGACGTACGGCGGGCGAAGCCGCGGCAGGCCGCGCTTGCCCTCGATCGATTCGATCATCGCCGACTCTTCGCCGCAGATGTACGCGCCGGCGCCCCGGCGCAACGAGATCTCGGGAAGAACCGGAACCGGCGGATCGGCCTGGAGCGCCGCGATCTCCGCGGCGAGCATGTCGCGGCAGCCGTGGTACTCGTCGCGCAGGTAGACGTAGACGCGGTCGATGCCGACCGCCCAGGCCGCGATCAGCATGCCCTCGAGGAAGCGATGCGGATCGGTCTCGAGCAGGACCCGATCCTTGAACGTCCCGGGCTCGCCTTCGTCGATGTTGACCGCCATCAGCCTGGGCGCGGGTTCGGCGCGGACGATGCGCCACTTCCGCCCGGCCGGAAAGCCGGCACCGCCGAGGCCGCGCAGGCCCGACTCCTCGAGCGTCCCGATGACCGACTCGACGTCGCGCTCGCCGGCGACGCAGGCCTTCAGCAGTGCGTAGCCGCCCTCGCTGCGATAGCTCGCGTAGTCGATGAAGACCTCGCCTGGGTCGCGTGTCGCTCCGGACTGGACGGCGGCGACGACGCCTTCGCAACTCGCCCGCGGAATCGGGTTCTGGCCGACGACCACCGCCGGCGCCTGCTCGCAGCGGCCGATGCAGGGCGCGGCGACGACCCGAACATCGGGACCGAGAAGCAGCGGCAACCGGGCGAGCAGATCGCCGGCGCCCGCCAGCTCGCACGACAGGCTGTCGCAGACCCGGACGGTCAGCCGCGCGGGCGCGTCTTCGCCTTCCTTGACGATGTCGAAGTGGTGATAGAAGCTGGCGACCTCGTAGACCTCGGCCTGCGGCAGGCGCATCTCCTGCGCGAGCGCGGCGAGATGGGCCGATGAGAGATGGCCGAAGCGATCCTGGATCTTGTGCAGGTGCTCGATCAGCAGGTCGCGCTGGCGGGAGGCGGCTCCGAGCAGCGCCTGGACCTGCGCCAGCGCGTCGGGATCGACGCGGCGGCCTTTCGGCGCCGCGCGCTTGCGCTGCCGCGTCGACGCCTCCGGCGCGATGGGAATGACGGGTCGGGAAAGGCTCAGAGCAGCCCCGCGCCGCGCGCCCACTGGTACTTCGCGCCGAGCACCGCGACCGGGATCTCGGTCGAATAGGCGTAGGCCGGAATGCCATGCTCGTAGAGGTACTGCGCCGCTTCCTCGACCTCCACGTCGCCGGCGAGCGAGGCGACGATCGGCTTGACGATGCCCTTGGCGCGCATCTCCTCGACCACCTGAACCATGTTGCGCGCGAACACCATCGGCGGCGTGACGATGGTGTGCCAGTAGCCGAGGATGAGCGCATGGATGCGCTCGTCTTCCAGCCCCAGGCGCACCGTGTTCATGTAGGTGATGGGCGGCTCGCCGCCGGTGATGTCGACCGGGTTGCCGGCCGCGCCGAAAGGCGGGATGAACTTGCGGAACGCGGCGTCGAGGTCGGCCGGCATCGGCTTGAGCAGCTTCAGCCCGTTGTCGACGCAGGCGTCCGACAGCAGCACGCCGGAGCCGCCGGCGCCCGTGATGATGACGATGTTCTCGCCCTTGGGCGTGGGCAGGATCGGCACGCCGCGGGCGAAGTCGAGCAGGTCGCGCAGGCTCTTGGCGCGGATCACGCCCGACTGCCGCAGCACGTCGTCGTAGACCTTGTCGTTGCCGGCCAGCGCACCGGTGTGCGAGCTCGCCGCGGCAGCGCCTGCCGACGTGCGGCCGGCCTTGAGCATGATCACCGGCTTCTTCTTCGACACGCGCTTGGCGACCTCGGCGAACGCGCGACCGTCCTTCAGGTCCTCGCAGTGCTGCGCGATCACCTTGGTGTTGTCGTCCTGCTCGAAGTAGAGCAGCAGGTCGTCCTCGTCGATGTCGCTCTTGTTGCCCAGGCCGACGATGGCCGAGACGCCCATCTTCGCCGAGCGCGAGAAGCCGATGATCGCCATGCCGATGCCGCCCGACTGCGACGACAGCGCAGTCGAGCCCTTCACGTCGTAGGCGGTGCAGAACGTGGCGCAGAGGTTGGCCGGCGTGTAGTAGAAGCCGTAGATGTTCGGCCCCATCAGGCGGATGTTGTACTTGCGGCCGATCGCGACGAGCTCCTCCTGACCCTCGTGGTTGCCGGTCTCGGCGAAGCCCGAAGGAATGAGGATGGCGCCGGCTATTCGCTTCTCGCCGCATTCGGTCAGCGCGCCGGCGACGAGCTTCGCCGGGATCGCGAACACCGCCGTGTCGATCTCGCCAGGAACGTCCTTCACGCTCTTGTAGGCCTTGTGACCCATGATCTCCGCGGCCTTCGGGTGGATCGGATAGATCTGGCCCTTGTAGCCGCCGTTGATCAGGTTCTTCATCACCGAGTTGCCGATCTTGCCGGCTTCGTCGGAGGCGCCGATCACCGCCACCGCCTTCGGCTGCATGATCCTGTTCATCGAAGTGACGACGTCGGCCTCGGCGGGGCGGTAGCGCGCCGGCTTCTGGTTGAAGTCGACGACGATGCGCACGTCGGCGGCGACCGCGCCTTGCTTGGTGGCGAACACCGGGTTCAGGTCCATCTCGGAGATTTCCGGGAAGTCGCTGACGAGCTCGCTCACATTGACGATCAGCGCCGCGAGGGCATCGCGGTTGACCGCGTCGCCGCCGCGAACGCCCTTCAGCATCTCCGCCGCCTGGATGCCGTCGAGCATCGACAGGGCATCGCTCTTCGTCGCCGGCGCGAGGCGGAAGGTGATGTCCTTCAGCACCTCGACGAGCACGCCGCCGAGGCCGAACGCGACCAGCTTGCCGAAGCTGCCGTCGGTCACCACGCCGACGATCACTTCCTGGCCGCCCTTGAGCATCTGCTGCACCTGGACGCCGTCGATCTTCGCGTCGGCCTTGTACTTCTTCGCGTTGGCGAGGATCGTGTCGTAGGCCTTGACCGCTTCGTCGGCGCTCTTCACGCCGACGATCACGCCGCCGGCCTCGGTCTTGTGCAGGATGTCGGGCGAGACGATCTTCATCACGACCGGGAATCCCATGCCCGATGCAAGCTGGCCGGCGGCGGCGGCACTCGTCGCCACGCCCTCGCCCGGCACCGCGATGCCGTAGGCGTCGCAGATCTGCTTGCCTTCCGGCGCGGTCAGGGAGTCGCGGCCCGAAGCGCGAAGCGCGTCGAGAAGCTGGCGTACCTTGGCTTTGTCTTTGCTCATGTTCTCTCTCCGTATCGCGTGCCGATGATGTCGTGGCCGGTCAGATGATCTTCGCCTCGCGCAGC
The DNA here is from genome assembly GCA_021414305.1 of Burkholderiales bacterium. Classification (GTDB taxonomy): domain Bacteria; phylum Pseudomonadota; class Gammaproteobacteria; order Burkholderiales; family Burkholderiaceae_C; genus Schlegelella_A. Next base: position 316,892 of record JAIOOS010000029.1, read on the forward strand.
GAGGCGACCTCGGCCGCCGAATAGCCGAGCTCGGCGAGGACTTCCTCGTTGTGCTCGCCGAGCAGTGGCGAGCGCTTGACCTCGGTCTCGCTGTCCGACATCTTGATCGGGTTGCCGACGGTCAGGTACTTGCCCCGCGTCGGGTGGTCGACCTCGACCACGGTGCCGGTCGCGCGCAAGGACTGGTCCTCGGCGATCTCCTTCATCGACAGGATCGGACCGCAGGGGATGTCGAACTTGTTGAGGATGTCCATCGCCTCGAACTTCGTCTTCGTCATCGTCCACTCCTCGATGCGGGCGAAGATCGACTTCAGGTGCGGCAGGCGGGCCGTCGGCGTCGCGTAGTGCGGGTCGGTGATCCAGCCCTCCTCGCCGATCACCTTGCAGATCGCGCTCCACACCGGCGCCTGGGTGATGAAGTAGATGTAGGCGTTCGGGTCGGTCTGCCAGCCCTTGCACTTCAGGATCCAGCCCGGCTGGCCGCCGCCCGAGGCATTGCCGGCGCGCGGCACCGCCTCGCCGAAGCCGATGTCGGGGAACTGCGGGTACTCCTTCATCACGCCGGTGCGGTCGAGCCGCTGCTGGTCGCGCAGCTTCACCCGGCAGAGGTTGAGCACGCCGTCCTGCATCGCCGCCAGCACCTTCTGGCCGCGGCCGGTCGCGTTGCGCTGGTAGAGCGCGGCGACGATGCCGAGCGCCAGGTGCAGGCCGGTGCCGCTGTCGCCGATCTGCGCGCCGGTGACGAGCGGCGGGCCATCGTCGAAGCCGGTCGTCGAGGCGGCGCCACCGGCGCACTGGGCGACGTTCTCGTAGACCTTGCAGTCTTCGTAAGGCCCGGGGCCGAAGCCCTTGACCGAGGCGACGATCATGCGCGGGTTGAGCGCCTGGATGTGCTCCCAGGTGAAGCCCATCCGGTCGAGCGCGCCCGGGGCGAAGTTCTCGACCAGCACGTCGCACGACTTGATCAGCTTGTCGACGATGGCCTTGCCCTTCGGGTCCTTGGTGTTGACCGTGATCGAGCGCTTGTTGTGGTTGAGCATCGTGAAGTAGAGGCTGTCGACATCGGGGATGTCGCGCAGCTGGCCGCGGGTGGCGTCGCCCTCGCCCGCCTTCTCGAGCTTGATCACGTCGGCGCCGAACCAGGCCAGCAGCTGGGTGCAGGTCGGGCCCGACTGGACGTGCGTGAAGTCGAGGATGCGAACGCCGTCTAGTGCTTTGCTCATCGTGGGTTCCTGAGGGATCGAATCGGGGAAATCATTTCTTCTTGGCGGCCGTCGGGTTCAGGCTCGTGATGCGGCCGCTCTCGGTGCCTGCCGTCTCGTCGATCACCGCGTTGATCAGCGTCGGCTTGCCCGAGGCGACGGCCTCGGTCAGGCCCTTCCTCAACTCGTCGGGAGTGGTCGCGTTGACGCCGACGCCGCCGAAGGCTTCCATCATCTTGTCGTAGCGCGCGCCCTTGACGAAGACCGTGGGCGCGACGTCGCCGCCGCGCGGGTTGACGTCGGTGCCCTTGTAGACGCCGTTGTTGTTGAAGACGATCACGCACACCGGCAGGCCGTAGCGGCAGATCGTCTCGACCTCCATGCCCGAGAAGCCGAAGGCGCTGTCGCCCTCGATCGCGATCACCGGCTTGCCGGTGGTCACCGCCGCGGCGACCGCGAAGCCCATGCCGATGCCCATGATGCCCCAGGTGCCGACGTCGAGGCGCTTCCGCGGCTCGTACATGTCGACGATCGAGCGCGCGAAGTCGAGCGTGTTGGCACCTTCGTTGACGACGATGGCCTCCGGGTTCGCCTTGACCACGTCGCGGATGACGTTGAGCGCGCTCTGGAAATTCATCGGCGACGGGTTCTTCGCCAGCGTCTCGGCCATCTTGGCCAGGTTCTTGTCCTTGCGCTCGACGATCGCGGCGGTCCATTCGGCCGGCGGCCGGGCCCAGCCCGCGCCCAGGCCGTTCACCAGCGCGCCGACGCACGAGCCGATGTCGCCGACCAGCGGCGCCGCGATCGGCACGTTGCTGTCGGCCTCGATCGGCGAGATGTCGATCTGCACGAACTTGCGCCCGAACGCGTTCGCGCCGCCCCAGGTCTTGCCCTTGCCGTGCGAGAGCAGCCAGTTGAGGCGCGCGCCGATCAGGACGACGACGTCGGCCTCGGCCAGCACGTAGGAGCGCGTCGCCGCCGCCGACTGCTCGTGCGTGTCGGGCAGGAGGCCCTTGGCCATCGACATCGGCAGGTAGGGGATGCCGCTCTTCTCGATGAAGGCGCGGATCTCGGCGTCGGCGCGCGCATAGGCTGCGCCCTTGCCGAGGATGATGAGCGGGCGCCTGGCGCCTTTCAGCACGTCGAGCGCACGTTGCACCGCGTCGGGCGCGGGAATCTGCCGCGGCGCGGGATCGACCACCTCGACCAGCGAGCGCCGGCCGGCCGCCGCGTCGACCGCCTGCGAGAACAGCTTGGCCGGGAAATCGAGGTACACGCCGCCGGGCCGGCCCGAGACCGCCGAGCGGATGGCGCGGGCGATGCCGATGCCGATGTCTTCGGCGTGCAGCACGCGGTACGCGGCCTTGCACAGGGGCTTGGCGATCGCGAGCTGGTCCATCTCCTCGTAGTCGCCTTGCTGCAGGTCGACGATCTCGCGCTCGCTCGAGCCGCTGATGAGGATCATCGGGAAGCAGTTGGTCGTCGCGTTGGCGAGCGCGGTCAGGCCGTTGAGAAAGCCCGGCGCCGACACCGTCAGGCAGATGCCGGGCTTGCCGGTGAGAAAGCCGGCCGCGGCGGCGGCGTTGCCGGCATGTTGCTCGTGGCGAAACGAGATGACGCGCAGACCCTCGGCCTGCATCTTTCGCGTCAGGTCGGTGATCGGAATGCCCGGCAGCCCGAAGATGGTGTCGATGCCGTTCAGCTTCAGCGCTTCGATGACGAGGTGGAAGCCGTCGATCGTCTCTTCGGCGTTCACGCTGGCTTCGCCGCCGGCCTGGTTTTCATTCGTCGAGGCGGTGCCCGGCTTGAGGACTGCGGACATGCATGTCTCCTTGGAGGTCGCGGTATCATCGAATCGATCAGTTTGGGCCCCAAGCCGCGCGCGGCCCATTGACCTCCGTCAAGATTCCCGGATTGGCCTTGCGGGAACGCCCTGCAACCCCGCCGCCACGCTCTTCGGTACTGAAAAACGCCATGACGATGCTCGGGGATCATCCTGAGAGAAATGTGATTCGCCTGCAGCTCAAGCAAAACGTGGTTTTGCAGGGCCTCGACGACGACGACCGAGCCGAGCTCGAGCCCCACCTCGTCATCGTCGACGGCCACAAGGGCGATTTCCTGCTGTACCAGGGCGTGCGCGAGATGGAGCAGTACTTCATCCTCGACGGCATCCTGAAGCGCGTGGTGCAGAACAAGGAAGGCAAGGAGATGATCCTGCGCTTCGCCGACGAGCACGAGATGGAGACCAGCTACGCGGCCTGGCGCCTGGGAACCCCGACACCCTACGGCATCGTCTGCGTCACCAAGGCGCGGGTCGCGCGCATGCCGCTCGAGAAGTGGGTCGCTTTTCTCGAGAAGCGCGCCGCAGCCAAGGAGCTGTTCGAGTACTCGGTGATGCGCGGCATGAGCGAGATCATGGCGCACACGATCACGCTGCACCTGCTCGACGCGCCAGGGCGGCTGCACCGCTTCCTGCGCAAGCACCCCAAGCTCGTCGACCGGATTCCCGGCAAGGAGCTGGCCGCGTACCTCAACCTCTCCGCAGAGACGCTGAGCCGGCTGAGGCACAGCGACAAGGTCTGACCCTGCGGGAACCGGCGAGCGTTCAGTCGACCGGCTGCTGCTCGGCGAGCGGGTTGGCCTTGGGCGCCCGGATCGCGCCGAGCAGCTTCGAGATGAGCGGCCAGAGCAGCATGATCAGCGCCAGCGTCGTGATCGAGCCGACCAGCGGGTTGGACCACATGATCAGCACGTCGCCTTGCGAGACCAGCATCGACTGGCGGAACGAGTCCTCGGCCTTGTCGCCGAGCACCAGGGCGAGGACCAGCGGCGCCAGCGGGTAGTCGAGCTTCTTGAAGACGTAGCCGACGACGCCGAAGCCGAGCATGAACCAGACGTCGAGCATCGCACCGTGCACGGTGTAGGCGCCGATGGCGCAGATGACGATGATCACCGGCGCGATGATCGAGAAGGGAATGCGCAGGATCGAGGCGAACAGCGGCACGGTCGTCAGCACCACGATCAGGCCGACCACGTTGCCGAGGTACATGCTGGCGATCAGCCCCCAGACGAAGTCCTTCTGCTCGACGAACAGCAGCGGTCCGGGCTGCAGGCCCCAGATCAGCAGGCCGCCGAGCAGCACGGCGGCTGTGGGCGAGCCCGGGATGCCCAGGGCCAGCATCGGCAGCAGGGCGCTGGTGCCGGCGGCATGAGCCGCCGTCTCGGGCGCGATCACGCCTTCGATCTCGCCGGTGCCGAACTTCGGCCCGTTCTTCGACATCTTCTTGGCCAGGCCGTAGCTCATGAACGAGGCCGGCGTCGCGCCGCCGGGCGTGATGCCCATCCAGATGCCGACCAGCGAACTGCGCACCGAAGTGACCCAGTACCTGGGCAGCTCCTTCCAGGTCTCCCAGACGACCTTGGCGTTGATGCGCGCCGACTTGCCCGAGAACTGCAGGCCCTCTTCCATCGAGAGCAGGATCTCGCCGATGCCGAACAGGCCGATGACGGCGATCAGGAAATCGAAGCCGCGCATCAGCTCGGTGATGCCGAAGGTCATGCGCAGCTGCCCGGTGATCGTGTCCATGCCCACGGCCGCCAGGGCGAAGCCGAGCGCCATCGAGACCAGGATCTTGAACGGCGACCCCTTGCCCATGCCGACGAAGCTGCAGAACGTGAGCAGGTAGACGGCGAAGTACTCGGGGGCGCCGAACTTCAGCGCGAACTTGGCCACCAGCGGGGCGAGGAAGGTGATCATGATCACCGCCACCAGCGCGCCGACGAACGACGAGGTGAACGCCGCCGTCAGGGCCTGGCCGGCCTGGCCCCTCTGGGCCATCGGATAGCCGTCGAAGGTGGTGGCCACGGACCAGGGCTCGCCGGGGATGTTGAACAGGATCGACGTGATGGCGCCGCCGAACAGCGCCCCCCAGTAGATGCAGGAAAGCATGACGATCGCCGAGGTCGGCGACATCGTGAAGGTGAGCGGCAGCAGGATCGCCACGCCGTTGGCGCCGCCCAGGCCGGGGAGGACGCCGATCACCACGCCGAGGATGATGCCCACGAGCATCAGGCCGAAGTTCATCGGCGTCAGGATCACGCTGAAGCCGTGCAGGAGTGCGCTCAGTTCAACCATGCCGTTCGAGCCTCAGTAGCCGAGGAAGCGCAGCGGATCGAGCGTGCCCTTGTAGAGCGGCACCTTGAACCAGACCTCGAACATCAGGAAGAAGACCGCGACGATGACCACCGACAGCACGACGCTTTTCACCGGTGGGTACTTGCCCAGGACGACCATGAACAGGGCGATGTAGATCGCCGAGGCCACGTACAGGCCGAGGAACACGGTGACCCCGACGTAGAGGGTCGCGGGAACCAGCACGTAGAGCACGCGCATCGCCTGGGCGCGGTCGACGAAGGTGCCGGTGTCGCGCGACTTTCCGAACACCGACTGGTAGAAGATGCCCAGGCTCGCGACGATCGTGATCAGGCCGATGTAGAAGGGGAAATAGCCCGCGCCCGGACCGTCGCTGGTCCAGCGGGCGCCCAGGCGCCACGCCTCGATCGTGAGGATCACCCCGAAGACGAGGATCACGATCGCGACGATCGCGTCGACGGTGTGGTTCTTGGCGACTGTCGGGCTGTCTTGCGCGTCGGGTGAATGCGGGTCTGACATGGTGGCAGCGGCTCGAGGGGACCGCTACTTCGCCATGAAACCGGCTTCGGTCATCAGCTGCTTGTGGGTCGCCTCCGCACCCTCGAGCCACTTGCGGAACTCCGGCCCGGTCATCGAGGTCGTGTTGAAGGCGCCCTTCTCGATGAAGTCCTTCCAGTCCGGCGTTTCGCGCACCTTCTTCAGCAGATCGACGTAGAACGCGACCTGGTCCGGCGTGACGCCCGGCGGCATGAAGATGCCGCGCAGCATCACGTAGTCGGTCGGCACGCCCGCTTCCTTGCAGGTGGGGATGTCGCCCCACGACTGCGTGTCGGTCACCTTTTCCTTGTACGGCATGCGCGTGTCGTCGAACACGCACAGCGGCCGCACCTTGCCGGCGCGCCACTGTGCGACGGCCTCGATCGGGTTGTTCACGCTCGAGTCGACGTGACCGCCGACCAGTTGCACTGCCACTTCGCCGCCGCCCTTGTAGGGCACGTAGATGAACTTCGTGCCCGTGGCCTTCTCGATGCCCGCGGTGAGGATCTGGTCCTCCTGCTTGGACCCGGTTCCGCCCATCTTGAACTTGTTCGGACCCCCGGCCTTGACCGCGGCGATGTACTCGCTGGCCGTCTTGTACGGCGTATCGGCGTTGACCCAAAGCACGAACTGGTCGAGCGCCATCATCGACACGGGCGTCATGTCCTTCCAGTTGAAGGGCACCCCGGTGGCCATCGGCGTCGTGAAGAGATTGGACAGCGTGACGACGATCTTGTGCGGGTCGCCCTTGGCCTCCTTGATCGCGAGAAAGCCCTCGGCTCCTGCGCCGCCGGACTTGTTGGCGACGATCATCGACTCCTTCATCAGCTTGTGCTTGACGATGATCCCCTGGATCAGGCGCGCCATCTGGTCGGCGCCGCCGCCGGTGCCCGCGGGCACCACGAATTCGACTGGCTTGCTGGGCTCCCAGGCGAAGGCCGGGGCCGTGCCGGCGAGCGCAAGAACGGCGATTGCGCAGGCTCTTGCCACGCGTACCGGGGAACGCGAAACGGTGTGGTCGATCATCGAAGTCTCCAGAGTGCTCATGCCGCCGGTCAGTGCGATCTGCCCTGCGTCGCCGGATGGAATCTCGTCCTCAACCGCGAGTCGAGACGGCGCTGAGTGTCGGGCCTATTCTCTTCAAAGACTCTTGACCCGAGTCAATTTCCGGCGAAGGCGGCGTAGTGGTTGGCCCCAATGTCCGGATGGCGCCCGGGCAGTCGGACCAGCCGACTCCTTGCGCTGCATCAAGGCGTCTGGCCCGCGGACGCCGCAGACTGCATGAGCGGGATACGACCTGCGCGCGATTCACGACCATGTCTCTTCCCTTGCTGGACATCGAGTTCCCGCTCAGAACGCGCGCCGCCGACTCCGCGAGCAATTCCGGGCAGTTCATCGCCGCCAGGCTGCTGTCGGCGGCTGGGCGAATCGGGATCGAAGTCGAGATCAAGTCGAACGACCGTGTCGTCGGCTGCTGGAGCCTCGAAGTGAGTCTGCCGGGCGCGAGCAGCGCCTTCGCCTTCGGAGCGAAAGCAGACCTCTTTGTTTGCGGCTCGATTCGCTGCGACGCTCGGGAAACGGGTGCCTTCCTGATCCTTCGCCAGTGGCAAGTCCGGGTTTCGGAGTCCCTCGCGCTCGAACAGCTGTACGAGGCCCTCAGCGCCGCTGTGCTCGAGCGCCTCGACTCCTTGCTGGGCAACGTCTGGAACGAGGCCGGAAACCTGCCGGCCTGCGTGCTCTTCCTCGTGGACGATCGCATCCTGGAGCGAAGCCTCCTGAGCCTGGACCGCCTGCAGATTCGCCTGCTCGAGGATCTCGAGGGCCAGCGTGCGATCGCGGGGATCGACCTGCGGGTAGCTCACGGCCGCGGAAAGGGAACGCGGCCACACGCCGGCTTCTCGTCGACCCTTCGCGCACCGCCCGGCGAAATGCGGGTTGAAGGCAGAGCGCTTCGGCAGGGATCGAAAAGGAACGATGTTTTCGTCCGCGAAACCTTGTCGCCCGCGAACATGCGCTGGCATCGCCGGGCATCCGATCAAGGATTCCCGAGTCAGGGCGCAAGCGTCGCGCCATAGAAAACGGGCTGCGGCATTTCTGCTGCAACCCGTTGATTTAGCTGGCGGAGTGGACGGGGCTCGAACCCGCGACCCCCGGCGTGACAGGCCGGTATTCTAACCAACTGAACTACCACTCCTGGTACTTCTGAACCTCGACGCTACTGGCGTCCCCTAGGGGATTCGAACCCCTGTAATCACCGTGAAAGGGTGGTGTCCTAGGCCTCTAGACGAAGGGGACTCACTAACGAATCTTGGTGGAGGTAAGCGGGATCGAACCGCTGACCTCTTGCATGCCATGCAAGCGCTCTCCCAGCTGAGCTATACCCCCATCGGATTCATCGGAAAACCCAAGATTATAGCGGGGCTTGCGCGGCCGCCCTGAGCCGCTCCTGGACGGCGGCGCGGGGGAAGAGCGACAGCACGGCGTCGAGCGAGGGCGTCTGCGCCCGGCCGCAGACGACGACCCGCACCGCCGGGGCGAACTGGCCCATCTTCAGGCCGTGCGCGGCAAGGGTTTCCTTGACCGCGGCGGCGATACCCGGCGCGGCCCAGGCCGCCGCCTCGAGCTTGTCGGCGAGGGTCGCGAACGCCGGACGGACTACGGGACCGACGTGCTGCGCGCGGTCCTCGGCCGTGGCCTCGACCGGCTCGAACAACATGGCGAGCCAGCCAGCAAGCTCGGCGCCGGTGTTGCAGCGATCCTTGAAGAGGGTGCAGGCGCGCAGGAGCAGCGCGTCGGCGACGCCGTCGTGGGCGAGGCCGCGGCGCCCGAGCTGGCGGCGCGCCAGCGCGAGCACCGCCTCGTCGCCCAGCGCCTTCAGGTAGTGCGCGTTGACCCAGGCGAGCTTGGCCGCGTCCCATTGCGCCGGGTGCCGGGCAAGGTGGCTGCCGTCGAACCAGGCGACCATCTGCTCGCGGCTGAACAGCTCCTCGTCGCCGTGGCTCCAGCCGAGGCGCGCCAGGTAGTTGAGCATCGCCTCGGGCAGGAAGCCCTCCTCCTCGTACGCGGTGACGCTGACCGCGCCGCGGCGCTTGGAGAGCTTCTGCCCGTCGTCGCCCAGGATCACGGGCACGTGCGCGAATGCCGGCAGCGGCGCGCCGAGGGCATGGAACATGTTGATCTGCCAGGGCGTGTTGTTGACGTGCTCGTCACCGCGAAACACGTGGCTGATCTTCATGTCCCAGTCGTCGACGACGACCGCGAAGTTGTAGGTCGGCACCCCGTCGGCGCGGACGATGACGAGATCGTCGATCTCGTGATTGGCGATCGTGATCGGGCCCTTGACCAGGTCGTCCCAGGTCACGGCGCCCTCTTCGGGATTGCGAAAGCGGATGACCGGCGCCACGCCCTCGGGCACGGCGGGCAGCGTCTTGCCCGGCTCGGGCCGCCAGCGGCCGTCGTACAGGGTCTTCTCGCCGCGGGCGCGCTGCGCCTCGCGCATTGCCTCGAGCTCCTCCGGCGAGGCGTAGCAGCGATAGGCACTGCCCTCGGCGAGCATGCGATCGACCACCTCGCGGTAGCGGTCCAGGCGCTGCATCTGGTAGATCGGGCCCTCGTCGTGGTCGATGCCGAGCCAGCGCATCGATTCGAGGATCTGCTCGACCGAGTCCTGGGTCGAGCGGGCGACGTCGGTGTCCTCGATCCGCAGGACGAAGGTGCCGCCGTGGTGGCGCGCGAACGCCCACGAGAACAGCGCGGTGCGCGCCGTGCCGAGGTGGAGGAACCCGGTGGGCGATGGCGCGATGCGGGTGCGCACCGGGCCGGTCACCGCCGGCGTGTGGGAGGTGCCGCTCACAGGCCGCTCAGGCCGCGCAGGAGATCGGCCTGGATGTCTTCGACGTCGTCGAGGCCGACCGCCACCCGCACCATGCCCTGGACGATGCCGGCCGCCTGCCGCTGCGCCTCGGTCAACCGGCCGTGCGAGGTGCTGGCCGGGTGCGTGATCGTCGTCTTGGTGTCGCCGAGGTTGGCGGTGATCGACAGGATCTCGGTCGAGTCGATCAGGTGAAAGGCGTTCTTCCGCGCCGCCGCCGGATCGCCGGCCGGGGCGGCGACGACGAAGGACACGACCGCGCCGCCCGAGCCGCTCTGCTGCGCCATCGCCAGCGCGTGCTGCGGATGCGAGGCCAGGCCCGGGTAGTAGACCTTCGCGATCGTCGGCTGCGTCTCCAGCCAGCGGGCCAGCGTCAGCGCCCGCTCGCTCTGCGCCTGCATCCGGATCGCCAGCGTCTCCAGGCCCTTCAGCACCACCCAGGCATTAAACGGCGAGAGCGACATGCCGGCGCTGCGCATCACCGGCACGAATTTCTCGTTGACGAGGGCCTCGCTGGCGCAGATGGCGCCGGCGATGACCCGGCCCTGGCCGTCCAGGTACTTGGTGCCCGAGTGGATGATCAGGTCGGCGCCGTACTCGACCGGCCGCTGCAGCGCCGGCGTGCAGAAGCAGTTGTCGACGGCGAGCCAGGCGCCGGCGTCGCGGGCGATGGCCGCCAGGGCGCGGATGTCGCACACCTCGGTCAGCGGATTGGTCGGCGACTCGGCGAACAGCAGCTTCGTGTTCGCCTTGACCGCCGCCTGCCAGGCGGCCACGTCGGTCTGCGACACGAACGTCGTCTCCACGCCGAACTTCGCGAACTCGCGCCCGAACAGCATCACGGTCGAGCCGAACACGCTCTGCGAGCAGATCACGTGGTCGCCGGCCTTGAGCAGCCCCATGCCGAGCAGCAGGATCGCGCTCATGCCCGACGAGGTGGCGATGCACGCCCCGGTGCCCTCGAGCGCGGCCAGGCGGCGCTCCATCATCGTCACCGTCGGGTTGGTGAAGCGCGAATAGATGAACGCCTCTTCCTCGTTGGCGAAACGGGCGGCGGCGGTGGCCGCGTCGGGCTGGACGAAGCTGCTGGTGAGAAACAGCGCCTCCGAGTTCTCGCCCCAGGCGCTGGGCGGCAGGCCCTCGCGCACGGCGAGCGTGGCCAGCCGCGTCCCTTCGGGGAACTTGACGCGGGGAATCTTGCCTTCGGTCATCAGGCAGCCTCGGCGCTCTGCAAGGCCAGGCGCGAGCGCGGATCGGCCTCTTCTTCCTCGCCCTGGGCGCCGCGCTGCGCCGCCATCGCCGCGAACTCGTCGGCGCTGACGTCGCCGGTGATGTAGTGGCCGTCGAAGCACGACGCCTCGAAGCCGTCGAGCTTCGGGTTCAGCGCCGCGACCACGCGCTTCATCGCCGCCACGTCCTGGTAGATCAGCGCGTCGGCGCCGATGAACTGGCGAATCTCCTCGATCGTGCGGCCGTGCGCCACCAGCTCGTCCTTGGTCGGCATGTCGATGCCGTAGACGTTCGGAAAGCGCACCGGCGGCGCGGCCGAGGCGAGGTAGACCTTCTTCGCGCCGGCGTCGCGCGCCATCTGCACGATTTCCTTCGAGGTCGTGCCGCGGACGATCGAATCGTCGACCAGCAGCACGTTCCTGCCCTTGAACTCGACCTCTATCGCGTTCAGCTTCTGCCGCACCGACTTCTTGCGCACGCCCTGCCCGGGCATGATGAAGGTGCGGCCGACGTAGCGGTTCTTGACGAAGCCCTCGCGGTAGGGCTTGCCGATCTTCTGCGCGAGCTGCATCGCCGAGGGGCGGCTCGATTCGGGGATCGGGATGACGACGTCGATCTCGTTCGGCGGCATGGTCGAGATCAGGCGCTGGGCGAGCGTCTCGCCGAGGTTCAGGCGCGCCTGGTAGACCGAGACGCCGTCCATGATCGAATCGGGCCGCGCCAGGTAGACGTACTCGAACATGCAGGGATTGAGGCTGGGGTTCTCGGCGCACTGCCGCGAATGGATCCGGCCCTCGAGGTCGATGAAGATCGCCTCGCCCGGGGCGACGTCGCGGGTCAGGGTGTGGCCGGTGCCGACGATCGCGACCGACTCGCTTGCCACCATCACCTCGGGGCCGTCGGGGCCGACGCCCTCGCCGAACGAGAGCGGGCGGATGCCGTACGGGTCGCGGAAGGCGAGCAGGCCCTGGCCGGCGATCAGCGCCACGACCGCATACGAGCCCTTGATGCGGCGGTGCACCGCGCTCACGGCGGCGAAGATCTCGTCGGGCGTGAGCTGCCATTCGCGCGCCGCGCCCTCGAGCTCGTGCGCGAGCACGTTGATCAGCACCTCGGTGTCGCTGCCGGTGTTGATGTGCCGGCGGTCGACATCGAACAGCTCCTGCTTCAGCGCCTGCGCGTTGGTCAGGTTGCCGTTGTGCACGAGGACGATGCCGTAGGGCGCGTTGACGTAGAACGGCTGCGCCTCTTCCTCGCTCCAGGCGTTGCCCGCGGTCGGGTAGCGCACCTGGCCGAGGCCGACGCTGCCGGGCAGCGCGCGCATGTTCCTCGTGCGAAAGACGTCGCGGACCATGCCTCGCGCCTTCTGCATGAAGCACTTGGTGCCCTGCATGGTGACGATGCCCGCCGCGTCCTGGCCGCGATGCTGCAGCAGCAGCAGGGCGTCGTAGATCAGCTGGTTGACCGGCGCCTTCGAGATCACTCCGACGATTCCGCACATGGCTCGTATCCTCGACTTCAGTCTCTCACGCGACGCGGCCCTTGGGCAGGACCGCGCCTTCGGGCAACAACGGCAGCAGCGCCTGCAGCGCCGCCTCCAGCATCGCCGCCCCGGTCGACTCGCGCCAAGCCGGCGAGCGCACCGCCGGCGTGTAGCCGATCAGGGTGGCGAAGACCAGAAGCACGATCCCCGCCCGCAACACCCCGAACCCCGCCCCGAGCAGGCGGTCGACCGGGCTGAGCGGCGTCTTCTTGACCAGCGCCGAGATGCCGCGCGCCAGCACGCTCCAGACGATCAGCGTGACAAGGAAGGCACATGCGAACGCCGCGCCGTGATTCAAGAGCGACCCGGGCTCGCCGATCGGCAGTTGCGGCGCCAGCCAGGGGTCCAGCCATCGAGCGGCGAAATAGGCGAAGAACCAGCCGGCGAGCGACAGCAACTCGTAGGTGAAGCCGCGCAGCAGCCCGACCAGCGCCGAGAACGCGACCACCCCGAGCATCGCGAGGTCGACCCAGCCGAGCGCAGGCCATTCCACGATCTACAGGGTCAGCACCACGGCCGCGAGGCCCGCGGCCGCGGCCTTGGCGTGCGCCGCATCGGCGTCGGCACGGGAGGTGAAGGGGCCGATCCGCACCCGGATCCTGCTGCCGGAGGGGGTCTGCGCGACCTGGGTATAGGTCTTGAGGCCGAGCTTTTCGGCCTTCTGGCGGGTATCGCGGGCGGCGTCGGCGTCGGCAAAGGCGCCGATCTGCACGACGAAGCGCGGCCCGTCGGCCGAGGCGGCGGCGACCGGACGCCCCTCGAGCAGCGCGCGCGCCCGGTCGCCGTCGCCGCTGGAAGGCGGCGCCGTCCGGGAAGCGGCGACGGCCGGAGACGCCGCCGCGGCCACCCGGCGCGGCTCGGAGGCCGGAGCGGCCGCCCGCGACGCCGCGGAAGCCGCCGCGCGGGGCGGCGGAATCTCCCGGCCGGCTTCGGTTCGCGACTCGGTGATGATTTCGGCGTCGGGCCTGGCCGCAGCCGACGCCGCCGGGGCCGTTCGCGGCCGCGACGCCGCTGCCGTGGCAACAGGGGCCGTGCTCGCCGCCGTGACCGGCGGAGGAGCGAGCGGCGGCAGTGCATCGCGCTTGGGAATCTCGATCGGAATGTCGACCGGAATCGGCCGCGGCTGGGTCTCGAAGACGAGCGGGAAACCGATGATGCCGATCGCCAGCAGGACGACGGCGCCGATCAGTCGTTGCCGGGCGCGGGTTCGCGCCTGTTGCACCGGATCGGTCGGCGCGGGGGCGGGGGATGCGGTATCGCTCTTCTGCTTGAACACTTGGGACCTGTTGGGCGCTACCGGGTCGGGGACCGCCCGGCGCTAGCCGGTATGACGGCTGCCCTGGCGCGGCAGGCCCTGGGCGAGCACTCCGCCCACGGTGTAGAAGGAGCCGAAGACAACGATTCTATCAACCGGGTCGGCCGCGGCCGCCGCTGCGGCGAGGGCTGCCGCCGGGCTGGCGTGCTCGGCGACGACGACCTCGGCCTTCAGCCCCGGCAGCGTCGCGAGGCTCGCCGCCAGCTCGGCGGCACGGGCCGCGCGCGGCGTGGGCAGGTCGGTGAAATGCCAGGCGTCGACCAGCGGCGCCATCTTCGCCAGGATGATGGCGATGTCCTTGTCGCGCATCGCCCCGAACACGGCATGGGTGCGCGGGAAGAAACCCATCTGGTCGAGGTTGGCTGCCAGGGCGGCGATCGAATGCGGGTTGTGGGCGACGTCGAGCACGAAGGTCGGCTCGCCGGCCACCACCTGGAATCGCCCGGGCAGCTCGACCCGCGCAAAGCCGCTGCGCACCGCCTGGGCGCTGACCGGCAGCCGTTCGCGCAAGGACTCGAAGGCGGCGAGCACGCCGGCGGCGTTGAGCAACTGGTTGGCGCCGCGCAGGGCCGGATACGCGAGGCCGCTGAAGCGCGTCGCCCTTCCCTCCCAGCTCCACTGCTGCCGGTCGCCGCTGGTCCGGAAGTCGACGCCGGCACGGCGCAGGTCGGCGCCGATCGCGCGGGCCTCGTCGATCACGCTCTTCGGCGGCAGCGGATCGCTGATGATCGCCGGCTTGCCGCGGCGCAGGATGCCGGCCTTCTCGCGCCCGATCGTCTCGCGGTCGGGGCCGAGGAACTCGGCGTGGTCGATGTCGATGCTGGTCAGCACCGCGCAGTCGGCGTCGAACACGTTGACCGCGTCGAAGCGACCGCCCAGGCCCACCTCGAGGATCACCAGATCGAGCGGCGTGGCGGCGAGGAGCCGGGCGATGGCGAGGAAGGTGAACTCGAAGTAGGTGAGCGAGACTTCGCCGCGGGCCGCCTCCACCGCCTCGAAGTGCGGCACCAGCGCCTCGGCCGGCACGTTCTCGCCATCGATCCGGCAGCGCTCCTCGAAGCGCACGAGGTGCGGCTTGGAGAAGAGCCCGACCCGATAGCCCGCGGCGAGGCCGATCGCCTCGAGCATGGCGCAGGTCGAACCCTTGCCGTTGGTGCCGCCGACGATGACGACCGGCGTCGCCGGGTCGAAGCGGATCCCGAGCCGCGCCTTGACGGTGGCCACCCGCTCGAGCGTCAGCTCGATCGTCTTCGGATGCAGCCGCTCGCAGTGCGCGAGCCACTCGTCGAGGGTCACGCGCGGCGAGCCCGCAAGGGGCTCCTCAGGCGACGGCGTCCGACGGCAGCCGCTCCAGCATCGCGATCTGGCGGGCGATCACCGAACGCAGCTCGCGCCGGTCGACGATCATGTCGATCGCTCCCGTCTGGAGCAGGAACTCGGAGCGCTGGAAGCCCTCGGGCAGCTTCTCGCGCACGGTGTTCTCGATCACCCGCGGCCCGGCGAAGCCGATCAGCGCCTTCGGCTCGGCGATGACGACGTCGCCGACGAAGGCGAAGCTCGCCGAGACGCCGCCCATGGTCGGGTCGGTGAGCACGCTGATGTAGGGCAGCCCCGCCTTCGCCAGCCGGGTCAGCGAGGCGTTGGTCTTGGCCATCTGCATCAGGCTGAGCAGGCCCTCCTGCATGCGCGCACCGCCGGTCGCGGTGAAGCTGATGAAGGCGGTCTTCTGCTCGATCGCGGTGTGCACGCCGCGCACGAAGCGCTCGCCCACCACCGAGCCCATCGAGCCGCCCATGAAGTCGAACTCGAAGCAGACCGCCACCACCGGCAGCGTCATCAGGGCACCGCCCATGACGATCAGGGCGTCGGTCTCGCCGGTGTTCTCGAGCGCGTCCTTCAGCCGCTCTGGGTATTTCTTGCTGTCCTTGAACTTGAGCGCGTCGACCGGAATGACCTCCTGGCCGATCTCGTAGCGGCCCTCGGGGTCGAGGAAGGCGTCGAGCCGGGCGCGGGCGCCGATCCGGTGGTGGTGGCTGCACTTCGGGCAGACGTACTGGTTCTTCTCGAGGTCGGTCTTGTAGAGCACCGTCTCGCACGCGGGGCACTTGATCCACAGGCCCTCGGGCACCGTGCGGCGCTCGTTCGGGTCGGTCGGCTGGATCTTCGGCGGCAGCAGTTTTTCGAGCCAGCTCATCGGTTGCTTCCTTGTCTTGCTCCCTCTCCCGCCTGCGGGAGAGGGCCGGGGTGAGGGTGGTCGAGGGCGGCGCGGATCTCGGCGACGAATTGCCCGGCCATTGTCGCCGCTTCGGCCGGCCCCGCCCCTTCCAGATGCTGGATCAGGGCGCTGCCGATGACGACCGCGTCGGCGACCTCGGCCACCGCCCGCGCCGTCTTCGCGTCGCGGATGCCGAAGCCCACGCCGACCGGCAGCTTCACGTGCGCCTTGATGCGCGGGATCATGGCCGCGACGCCGGCGATGTCGAAGTGGCCGGCTCCCGTCACGCCCTTGAGCGACACATGGTAGACGTAGCCGCTCGCCACCCGGGCGACGGCGGCGATGCGCTCGTCGGTGGAGGTGGGAGCGATAAGGAAGATCGGATCGAGGCCGCGCGCCTTCAGCAGCGCGGCGAAGTCCTCGCACTCCTCGGGCGGGTAGTCGACGACGAGCACGCCGTCGACGCCGGCATCGCGCGCGGCGTCGGCGAAGCGCTCGATCCCATAGCGCTCGATCGGGTTGGCGTAGCCCATCAGGACGATCGGCGTCTTCGTGTCCTCCTTGCGGAAGGCGACGACCGCGGCCAGCACCTCGGCCATGCCGATGCCGCGCGCCAGCGCCCGCTCGCTCGCCTTCTGGATCACCGGGCCGTCGGCCATCGGGTCGCTGAACGGAACGCCGAGCTCGATGATGTCGGCGCCGGCCCGGGCCATCGCCAGCAGGATCTCGGCGGTGCCGTCGGCGTGCGGATCGCCGACCGTGACGTAGGGAATGAGCGCGGTGCCCTTGCGGTCGCGCAGGGCGGCGAAGGTGGCATCGATGCGACTCATCGCAGCGCCCGTTCCGCGTCGAGCCCGGCGACGGTGGCGATGTCCTTGTCGCCGCGGCCCGAGAGGTTGACGAGCAGGTGCTGGTCGGGGCGCATCGTCGCCGCGAGCTGCATCGCGTAGGCGACGGCGTGGCTCGACTCGAGCGCCGGGATGATGCCCTCGGTGCGGCAGAGGCGATGGAACGCGGCGAGCGCGTCGTCGTCGCCGATGGCCACGTACTCGGCCCGGCCGATGTCGTGCAGGTAGGCGTGCTCGGGGCCGACGCCGGGATAGTCGAGGCCGGCCGAGATCGAGTGCGTCTCGACGATCTGCCCGTCGGCGCTTTGCAGCAGGTAGGTGCGGTTGCCATGCAGCACGCCCGGGCTGCCGGCGCAGATCGAGGCGGCATGCCGGCCGGTCTCCAGGCCCTCGCCCGCCGCCTCCACGCCGATCAGGCGCGTGCCGGCGTGGCCGATGTAGGGATAGAAAATGCCCATCGCGTTGCTGCCGCCGCCGACGCAGGCGATCACCGCGTCGGGCTGCCGGCCCGCAGGGCCGCCGAGGGTCTCGATCATCTCCGGCATCTGCACCACGCACTCGTCGCCGATCACGCGCTGGAAGTCGCGCACCATCGTCGGGTAGGGATGCGGGCCGGCGACGGTGCCGATGATGTAGAAGGTGTTCTCGACGTTCGTGACCCAGTCGCGCAAGGCCTCGTTGAGCGCGTCCTTCAGCGTCTTCGAGCCGCTCTCGACCGGCACCACCGTGGCGCCGAGAAGGTTCATGCGGTAGACGTTGGGCGCCTGCCGCTTCACGTCCTCGGAGCCCATGTAGACGATGCACTCGAGGCCGTAGCGGGCGCAGATCGTCGCCGTGGCGACGCCGTGCTGGCCGGCCCCGGTCTCGGCGATGACGCGCGGCTTGCCCATGCGCCGGGCGAGCATCGCCTGGCCGATGGTGTTGTTGATCTTGTGCGCGCCGGTGTGGTTCAGGTCTTCGCGCTTCAGATAAATCTGCGCCCCGCCGCACTCGGCGGTCAGCCGTTTGGCGTGATACAGGGGCGACGGCCGGCCGACGTAATGCGTCAGCAGGTCGTCGAGCTCGGCCTGAAAGGCCTTGTCGCCGCGGGCCTTTTCGTACTCGGCCGCCAGCTCATCCAGGGCCCGGCTCAGGGTCTCGGGCACGAAGCGCCCGCCAAAAGCGCCAAAGCGGCCGGCGGCGTCGGGGACGTGAGAACTGGCGGGCATAAACAACTCACAAAAATCCAAGCTGGGTCGCGCCAATCCGGACCTACGCAGGGTGGCCAGGGTCGGACAACGCCGAACGAAACGTCCATTGTCCCTGCGAACTGTCAGCAGGGCAAGGCCCGGCCGCCAGCGCTTTGCGAGCGCCGCGGGCAGGTCAGCGGATAGGCCGACACCGGCGGACTACAAGAGGTTCGAGGGGTGACCCTCGCGTGTGACCAGCGGCAGGACTTTCGGCTGGTAAATGTTCGTGTAGGCATAGGCCTTGCGATGGGCGTCGATGGCCTCTTGCGATTCCCAGTGTTCATTCAAAATGAACTTCGTCGGGTCGGCGGTCGAGTGATAGACCTCAAACCGCGCGCAGCCGGGCTCCTTGCGCGAATGCTCTCCCTGCTGAATGAGCAATTCCCGCACAGCCGGCACGTCGGACGGATCGGTGACGGTGATGATCACGTTGAGATGGAACATGGAGTTTTCCGCCAGGTGGGCGAGTGATAGCTGGTGTGAAAGATCGCTCGTCCCTAATTTACCGC